>CAWGTB010000001.1:0-764862 GCA_963825405.1 uncultured Solibacteraceae bacterium
ATGTTCCTCTGCTTCGTTTCAGTTCAGGTCTTGCTTCTTCAATTGCCCTGCCTATGCCATTTTAGGCAATCACGACTATGAGCCCCAGTCCAAGGCAACGACCGAGCTAGCCTACGCACAAGCTGGCAACACTCGCTGGACGATGCCGTCTCGGTATTACCGGTTTACCTTCCCATCTCGGAATCCAGTCATCACCTTTATCGGGCTCGACAGCAACATATCGAATGCTAGGGCGAGGTCTCCTGGGCAACGCAACTTCAATGGCTCACCGACACGTTGAGCGAGCCACTCGCTACACCCTTCCTTGCATGTTTCGCTCACCATCCCGTTTATTCCAACGGGCCCCACGGAGACAACCGTACGCTGATTAATTCCTCGGACCCGCTGCTGCGAAAGTATGGAGTGCACCTTTACCTTGCCGGTCATGATCACGATCTTCAGCACCTCGAGTTCGCAGGTCACCCCACGTCATTTGTTCTTTCCGGGGGAGGCGGCGCCCCACTCTACGAATTACAGCAGGCAGCAAAACCCCGTGGTCCTTTCGCGCAAATGGTATCCGGGTTTACCCATGTCCAGCTACAGTCCGACCTTATGACCATACGTCACGTCGGCATCAGATGGGACAGGTGGTCCACGCCTTCACCAAGACTCCGGATGGTCTTGTAACAACTCTTCTTTAGCCACGACTCTGACTCGGATGGATCGACGGTTCTGCCGGCGGCATAGCACTATGGCCCGTCTGTAGAAAGACGTTCGACATGACAACTAATCGAGCAAAACTGAGGAATGGTGCGCCCGAGAAGATTCGAACTTCTGACCTACAGCTTCGGAGGCTGCCGCTCTATCCAGCTGAGCTACGGGCGCGTACCTCTAGCCTAGCACGTCCTCACTCGCGTTTGACAGCCATCCACGCACGGTTCAGCATCGAAGAGTCGTAGATTCAGCGTCCAACTTACATCCTGAAAGAGAGGCTCGCCCCATGCTCCATCGCTCCATCGCATCGCTCGCCTGTACCCTCGTGCTCGCCGCTTCCAGCTTCGCCCAGGGAGCAAGCCTGTCGCCAGCCCGCCTGAGACCGCAACAGCGTCTCACTCAACGGCCATCACCGTCACCATCAACTACGGCGCTCCCTCGATGCGCGGCCGCAAGATCATGGGCGAAGTTGTTCCTTACGACAAGGTCTGGCGCACAGGCGCCAACGACGCCACCAGCCTCACCACAGACGTCGCTCTCAAGGTTGGCGGGACCACGGTTCCCGCAGGCTCCTACACGCTCTACACGGTCCCGGCTCCACGCGCTGGCTACTCATCATCAACAAGCAGACCGAACAGTGGGGAACCGAGTACCACCAGGAACAGGATCTCGCCCGTATCCCCATGAAGATCGCAAGACGCTTTCCTCGCCGCAGGAGAAGATGTCCATCACGTTTGAGAACACCACACGGCAACTCCACCGAGCTGCACATCAAGTGGGAGAACACTCGACGAGTACGTCCCGGTCGATGGCGCAGTAAGGCTACTGTTTCTCCTGAGCCTCACGTTCGGCGCGCAGTCTCTCCATCACCGCCGAAACCAGCTCCTTTGCCCCGTTCAGATTGATCATCACAGCCTGCAGATCGAGCGCCGGAACCGTAGGGTTCCGGTTGCTCGTGCAGTACACGCCGTGCTGCCCCACCATGATCAGCGCATCCGTCAGGCAGTCCATCGAGGCGGCAAGCCTTCCCCTCGCCTCGCCCATCATGAACTCGTACTTCTCGAGCTCTGCCCTGCCGGTCGTCGCCCAGATAGCGGAAGTCGTCACCGCTACCACTCCTTCGCGGCAGTATCCGGAGTCAGCGCAGTCGAATCCGCCGTTCCATTAGGCACAGGCTTCCAGCGAAGAATCGGCTTACGTGCTGCCGTCGTCTCATCCAGTCGCCGCAGCCGCGTCGTCTGCGGAGCGGTCGTGACGATCTCAGGATTCTCCTCGGCCTCGCGCGCAATCTGTTTCAGCGCGTCGATCAGCAGATCAAGCTCCTCGCGGCTCTCGCTCTCCGTCGGCTCGATCATCATCGCGCCCTGCACCACCATCGGGAACGAGACGGTGTACGCGTGGAAGCCGTAGTCGATCAGCCGCTTGCCCATGTCGCCCGTCTTCACGCCGTTCTTCGCCTGTCGCTTGTCCGAGAAGACGACCTCGTGCAGCGATCGCGTCTTGTACTGCAGCTCAAACGTGTCCTCAAGCTTCGCGCGAATGTAGTTCGCATTCAGCACGGCGTCTTCGGTCGTCTGGCGCAGACCATCCGGTCCATTGGCCAGAATGTATGCGAGCGCACGAACGAACATGCCGAAGTTGCCGTAGAACATGCGCACGCGGCCGATGCTCTGCGGACGGTCGTAGTCGAGCGCCAGCGTTCCATCGGCCTTCGTTACGACAACCGGCTTCGGCAGAAACGGCTCGAGAATCTTCTTGCAGGCCACCGGGCCCGATCCTGGGCCACCGCCGCCATGCGGCGTCGAGAAGGTCTTGTGCAGGTTCAGGTGCATCACGTCCACGCCGAAGTCGCCCGGCCGCGTCTTGCCGACCAGCGCGTTCATGTTCGCGCCGTCCATGTACAGCAGCGCGCCCTTCGCGTGCAGAATGTCGGCGATCTTGTGAATCTCGCTCTCGAAGACGCCGATGGTCGAAGGATTCGTCAGCATCAGCGCGGCGGTATCTTCATCCACCATGCGCTCCAGCTCGGCGATATCCACCATGCCCTGCGCGTTCGACTTCAGGTTCGCCACCTGGTAGCCGCACACCGCAGCAGTCGCGGGGTTCGTGCCGTGCGCCGAATCCGGAATCAGAATCTTCTTGCGCGCATTGCCCTGCGCCTCGTGATACGCGCGCGCCAGCAGGATGCCGGTGAACTCGCCATGCGCGCCGGCCGCCGGCTGCAGCGTGATCGTGTCCATGCCGGTAATCTCGATCAGGCACTCGCTCAGCAGCTTCATGATGCCCAGCACACCCTGCGACAGCGACTCAGGCTGATACGGATGCGCCTCGGCGATGCCCTCGAGCCGCGAGACCAGCTCGTTCACGCGCGGGTTGTACTTCATCGTGCAGCTGCCCAGCGGATACATGCCGAGGTCGATCGCATAGTTCCACGTCGAAAGCCGCGTGAAGTGGCGGACGATCTCGATCTCGCTCAGCTCCGGCATCACGCCCAGGTCCGTGCGAACCGCATCGCCCAGCAGGGAAGCGGCATCCACCGCAGGAACATCCAGCTCCGCCAGCCGATAGGCCTTCTTGCCCGGCGAAGACTTCTCAAACATCAGGTCTTCGTTCTGGTTGACGTGCGTCGTTACCTTCTTCGGTGTTCCGACAAACTTTGCATCACTCATCAAGCGTTCCTCAAAACTCTCTGATCTGCGCTGAACCGGTCGCCGAATAACGCTCCCGCCTCCGGCCCATCCAAATCTTCTTCGCGCAGCGACAGCGCAATCACGGTCTCGTTCTCAAACTTGATCGTCAGCGAATCGCCCTCTTCCAGCGTTGCCTCTTCGACCTTCTCGCCGATCAGAGAGCACAGCGCATTGCGATACTCCGGCTCGCCGTAAGCAATCGAAAACTCACTCAACAAAACATGTGGCCACGCATACAGCGTCAGCAGAGGCGTATCGAAGCGAAGTTGCAGGTAGTCCTGCACAAACTCCACTGCGTTCAGCTCTTCGCCGATGATCTCTGAGATATCCACGGCTACTTCAGCGCCTCAGCCGCAGCATCGATCTGCGCCTTCGTCGTCAGCTCCGTCGCGCACCAAAGGCTCGCATTCGGCCCCAAGCTCCGGATACCACTTCGCCAGCGGCAAGCCCGCCGATGATCTTCTTCTCCAGCAGCGTCAGCGTTTGCAGCCTCTGCATCCTTGCCAAGATCGAGCACAAACTCATGGAAGCGCGGCGCGCCGCCGAACGAGCACCTTGCGCAGCCTTGCCCAGCGTGTCGGCGGCATACTTCGCCTTGGCCAGATTCTGCACGGCGAGATCCTTCATGCCTTCCTTGCCGTAGACCGTCAGGAAGACCGTCGTCATCATCGCCACCAGCGCCTGGTTGGTGCAGATGTTCGAGGTCGCCTTCTCGCGCCGGATATGCTGCTCGCGCGTCGACAGCGTCAGCACGAAGCCGCGCTTGCCGTCCATGTCCTTCGTCTCGCCGACGATGCGTCCCGGCATCTGCCGCAGGAACTTCTCCTTGCACGCAATCACGCCGCAGAACGGCCCGCCGTAGCTCGGAGCCACGCCAAAGCTCTGCGCCTCGAGCGAGACGATGTCCGCCTCCGCCGGCGGCTTCACGATGCCCAGCGAGACAGCCTCGGCGATCGAAACGATCAGCAGCGCGCCCTTCTTGTGAGCAATCTCGGCAATCGCCGCAACATCCTCAATCGTCCCGAAGAAGTTCGGCGACTGGATCAGCACGCAGGCCGTGTCGTCGGTGATCGCGGCATCCAGAGCGGCCAGATCCACGCGGCCATTCTCCGTATAGCCGACCTCGGCCAGTCGGAATCTCCTGGTGCTGCGCGTACGTCGCCACGACCTCGCGATACTCCGGATGCACCGTGCGCGCAATCACCGCGCCATCGCGTCCGGTCACGCGAACTGCCATCATGATGGCCTCAGCCGCGCCGGTCGAGCCGTCGTACATCGACGCGTTCGCGATCTCCATGCCGGTCAGCTCGCAGATCATCGTCTGGAACTCGAACATCGCCTGCAGCGTGCCCTGCGAGATCTCCGGCTGGTACGGCGTATAGCTGGTCAGAAACTCGCCGCGCGAGACGACGGTGTCGATCAGCACCGGACGGTAGTGCCTGTAGACGCCCGCGCCCAGAAAGCTCGCATAGCCCGTGGCATTCTGATTCGCAAACTCGCGAAAGCGGTCGATGATCTCCGACTCGCCATGCTGGCGCGGGATCGCGAGGTCGCGCTTGAACTGGTACTCCGCGGGAATCGTCGAGAACAGATCGTCGATCGACGCCACGCCAATCTCGGCGAGCATCTCCTTGCGGTCCGCAGGGGACTTCGGCAAATAACGCATCGTTTAGTGTCCGGTCTCTTCGCTGACGAACTTCTCGTAGTCGGCAGCCGACAGCAGGCCGTCAAGCTCCGACGCATTCGTCACGTCCAGCTTCAGCATCCAGGTCGTGTTCGCATCGGCGTTGATCTTCTCCGGCGCGTCCTTCAGCGCCTCGTTCACCTCGGTCACAGTGCCGGTCACCGGCGAGTACAGGTCCGAGACGGCCTTCACCGACTCCACCGAGCCGAAGATCTTGCCGGCCTTCAAGCGTGTCGCCCACCTTCGGCAGGTCGACAAAGACGATGTCGCCCAGCGAGTTCTGCGCGTAATCCGTGATGCCGACCGTGCCCTTCGCGCCGTCGACGTCGATCCACTCGTGTTCCTTCGTGTACTTGTAATTCGCAGGATAAGCCATGTCTTGGGGGTCTCTCCGTTTCCATTGTATTGCGTCTTGAGGCTGGAAAACTGTGCGATACTCGGGCGTTTCAGCGAGGCCCAAACGCCGGATAGGGCTCCAGCTCCGTGAACACCGACAATCTCCAGCATCCCGCGTCTGGCCAGCGGAAGGCTCTCCAACGCCGCCCGCGCCTCGGCCTCGCTCGCAGCTTCCAGAATCATCGCCGCGCCGGGCATATCCTTACGCCGCCATGATCGCTCCGCACGACACCGGCCGCATACAGCTCGCGCACACGTTGGCCCTCGGCTGCGACCAGATCTCCGGTGTCCATGCCTCAGGCAGGAAACTGCATCCGTCCGGCGCTCTGCTCACAGCAAGAAATTGCACTCGTCCGCTCCTTACTTCTTTTAGGCCGCTTGTAGAACGGCGTCGGCACCACCTTCGCCTTTACCATCTGCCCACGAATCTCAACGGCAACCTCGGTGTCCAACGTCGTAACACTCCACCGGCACATAGGCCAGCGCAATGTTCTTCTTCAGAAACGGCGCCGGCGATCCGCTCGTGATCTCGCCAATCTGCTTGCCGTCCAGCGAAAACACCGGATACCCGTCGCGCCCGATTCCGCGCTCGATCATCTCCAGGCCGACCAGCTTCCGTTTCGGGCCGCCCTCTTCCTGAATCTTCACCAGCGCATCGCGTCCGACGAAGTCGCCCTTGTCGAGCTTCGCGTAGCGTCCCAGCCCCGCCTCGAAGACGTTGATCGTGTCGGAGATCTCGTGGCCGTACAGCGCCATCGCCGCCTCCAGACGCAGCGTATTCCGCGCACCCAGGCCGCAGGCCAGAATCCCGAACTCCTTGCCGGCCTCCAGAACCTCGCCCCAAACGCGTGCGCTCGTAGGCTCGTCGCGAGGGGATGTAGATCTCGAACCCGTCCTCGCCCGTGTAGCCCGGTGCGCGCGATCATCACGTTGTGCAGGCCGCACACCTGTCCCCACGTAAACCAGTAGTTCTTGATCGGCGCCAGGTCCACCGGGGTCAGCTTCTGCAGCGTCTCCTGCGCCCGCGGCCCCTGGATCGCAATCTGCGTGTAGTAGTCGCTGAAGTCGTTCACGTGCACGCCGGGCATCGAGCCAATCTGCGACCGCACCCACTGCACGTCCTTCTCGCGCGTCCCTGCGTTGATCACGATCAGGTAGTCGTTGTCCGAAAGCTTGTGCACCACCACGTCATCCACAAACGTGCCGTTCGGATACAGCATCGCCGAGTAATGCGCCTGCCCCACCTGCAGCTTCGAGGCATCGTTCATGCAAAGCTTCTGCACCGCCGCCAGCGACCCCGGCCCGCGCAGCTGAATATCGCCCATGTGCGACACGTCGAAGACGCCCACCGCCGTGCGCACCGCCATGTGCTCGGCCGTCAGGCCGCAGCAGTCCACCGGCATGTCCCAGCCGCCAAAATCCACCATCTTCGCCTTCGCGGCGCGATGCACGGCATTCAAAGCTGTCTTGCGAAGTGTTCCCGTTTCCGCCATAATTCCACCCTTCAAAAGCATCAATCCCGCAAACTTCAACGATAGCACCTATGCCGCGCAAATTCCTTGACCCGGCAGGTCGACAGGCCACACCATACATCTCATGCGCCCGTTCGCCGTCGTCCTTCTCGCCCTCACGCTTCCCGCTGTCGCCCAAGCCCCCATGAACGCGCTCCTCGAGGAGACCAACATCCGCGCCGGCATGGGAGGTCAGTTCGAGTCCGCCCAGAAGGACTACTGCGCCGCTGTCGTCAAAGGCGGAGCGCCCGCCTGCCTCATCTTCTCCACCGCCACCTTCGGCCAGTCCGACCGTTACTTCACCGTCCTGCCCTTCGCCTCCTTCATCCACTACGACCAGGGCAAGTACACCGACAAAGGCCTCACCCCCGACGAAGCCAAAGCTCTCAGCGCCCGCCGCGTCCCGCCTATAGCCTCCAACCACGAGTCGGCGATCGCGCTTCACCCAGAGCTATCCATCCTCCCTACCGTCACCAACGCTGAATATCCGATCAACCACTTCACCGAGTACCGCCTCCGCCCCGGCGCCCGCAAGGACTTTTTCGCTGTTATCCAGAAATCCCTGCTCCCTGCTGCGAAGAAGGCCGGCGAGCTCGAGTTCGAGGTCTTCACCACGACCGTCGGCGAAAGCCCGGACCGTGTCCTCATCGTCACGCGCCTAAAAAACTATGCCGTGCTCGATCAGCCAGACGCAGTCGAGACGGAGTTGAACAAATTGGCTCCCGAAACCCTCGGCCGCCTTATCGAACACCGCGATACCTGGATCATGCGCTACCGCGCCGACCTCAGCACCGATCCACGGCCCGCGCATCACTAGACCGGGAAGCCCTTACACCACTACCGTCTCCCTATATTCTCCAAACACCCCGCGCAGCACGTCCGCAATCTCCCCCACAGTCGCATACGTCTCGACTGCGGCCACAATCCGCGGCATCAGGTTCTCCCCGCCGCGAGCAGCATCCTCAACACCCTTCAGTGCAGCCGCATGAACCCCCAAATCGCGCCTCACCCGCAGCTCCTTCACCCGTTCCACCTGCCTCTGCTCCAGAGCCTCGTCAATCCTCTGGATCGGCACCGCAGCCTCCCGCTCGCTCACAAACTCATTCACTCCCACCACAATCGCGCTCTTCTCATCGACCGCTCTCTGATATGCATAAGCCGCATTCTGAATCTCGCGCTGCACATATCCCTGCTCAATCGCCCGCAGCATCCCGTACTTCCCACCCAGGTCGAACCGCGCAATCGTCGTCAGGTACTCCTCCGCGCGTCGCTCAATCTCGTCCGTCAGCGACTCCACATAGTACGAGCCCGCCAGCGGATCCACCGTCTCTGCCACTCCGCTCTCATGCGCCAGAATCTGCTGCGTGCGTAAAGCTATTCTCGCGGCCTGCTCCGTAGGCAGTGCCAGCGCTTCGTCGAACCCGTTGGTGTGCAATGACTGCGTCCCACCCAGCACTGCCGCCAGCCCCTGCACCGTCGTCCGCACAATATTGTTCTCCGGCTGCTGGGCCGTCAGCGTCGACCCCGCCGTCTGCGTGTGAAACCGCAGCATCCAGCTCCGTTCGTTCTTTGCTCCAAAGTGCTCGCGCATAATCTTCGCCCACATCCTCCGGGCGGCGCGAAACTTCGCCACTTCCTCCAACAGATTGTTATGCGAGTTGAAGAAGAAGCTTAGCCGCGGCGCAAATGCATCTACATCCAGTCCCGCGTCCACCGCCGCCTGCACATACGTCATCCCATCGGCCAGGGTGAACGCCACCTCCTGCACTGCCGTGCAGCCCGCCTCCCGCATGTGGTAGCCCGAGATCGAGATCGTATTCCACTCCGGAACCTCATCCGCCGCCCACGCAAAGATATCCGTCACCAGCCGCATCGCATGCTTCACCGGATAGATGTACGTCCCCCTCGCGATGTACTCCTTCAGGATGTCGTTCTGCACCGTCCCGTTCAGCTTCTTCGTATCCGCGCCCTGCCGCTTCGCCACAGCAACATACAGCGCCAGCAGAATCGAAGCCGTCGCGTTGATCGTCATCGAGGTCGAGATCCCATCCAGCCGTATCCCATCGAACAGCCGCTCCATGTCCTCGATCGAATCGATAGCCACCCCAACCTTGCCCACCTCGCCCAGCGCCAGCGGCGAGTCCGAGTCATACCCAATCTGCGTCGGCAGATCGAAGGCCACGCTCAGGCCCTTTGTGCCGTGTGCAAGCAAAAACTTATACCGCCGGTTCGACTCCTCTGCGTCCCCCATGCCCGCGTACTGCCGCATCGTCCACAGCCGTCCGCGATACATCGTCGGCTGAATCCCGCGTGTGAATGGAAACTCGCCCGGCTGCCCCAGGTCTACGGCAGGATCAAACTCTTCCAGCCGTTCCGGGCCATACACAAGTTCAACCGGAATGCCCGAACTCGTCTTTGCGTCCTTCACAGATGCTTTTTCGGGCGTCTTCGCCATAGGCGGACAAGTTTACCCGCAAGCCATTCCGCTTCGAAATAACGCCCGGCTTCTGTGAAAAAATAGAACGATGAGCACAGAATTGCGCAGCGGGTTCGCCTGCACCGAATGCGGCGAGTGGCACGACGAGCTACCCCTGCAATACAGTTTCAAGCATCCCCGGGCAATCATGGACGTTCCGCCCGTCGAACGCGAACAGCGCATCGTCATCACGCCCGACCAGTGCGTCGTCGACAACAGCAGCTTCTATCTCCGCGGCCGCATCCTTATCCCCATCACCGGTCTCGACGATCCGTTCGTCTGGGGTGTCTGGGCCGAGGTCGGTCCTACCGACTTCATCCGTGTCAACGATCGATGGCACACGCCCGGCCGCGAAAATGATCCGCCTTTTCCGGGTTACCTCGACTCGGAGATCTTTATCTTCGGCAATACCATCAACCTTCAGGTCAACGTCCAGACTCAGGTCGTTGGTGAACGGCCACAGATTCACCATCGCTGACCCCAGATCATCCTCTCGCCATCGAGCAGCGCAACGGCATCACCCTTGAGCGCGCGCAGGAGATCGCCGAGATGGTCCTCCACCGCAGCCAGCCGGAGTAACCCGCTATCGCGCCCGGCCCTTGCGGCTTGCCCGCACAAAACTGCTCACGCAGAAATACGCAAACAGTAGCGCCATGCCCCCCGCCAACAGCAGACGCATGTGCGCATCATGATTCGTAGCTGTCTCATGCAACTCACTGCGCAGCTTCCAGGCCCCGCTCGCCGCAAACGCTGCGAAGATCCCGAAGAACACTCCGGTGAACTCCAGCCAAAGCACTCCGGATAACCTCAAAAAGGGCCGCCATACCGATTCGCCTAAGCTGCTTGCTTCCACGGGCTAGTCCTTCGGTGGTCTGAAACGCCTGTGCCGCTGCCTTTGCCACCTGCTGCGTCGCCGCCGCTGTTGGTCTCGTCTGTGCCGTCGCCCTTGGTGTGGCACCGAGTCGTCGTCTGTCCCCGAAGGATTCGGCGAGGTCTGCTGCATCTACCGCCGTTACTAGCGTCTTAGCGGCTGCGCGCGCCCCTATTCCCAGCGCACGGCCAAAACGTACCGAGTCCATGTGCAAAAGTGTAGCCGCTTGACCCCCTCTGCGAAAGACAACATCCATCAAACGCCCAACCGCTCAACTGCATCCTAGAAAGCCAGGACGAGATGTTGCGGAGGTTCAATGAAGGGTTTTCTCTGGATGGTCACTGGATTTTGTGCGGCAGCAGAGGGATTGTTGGTCTGGGCGCCCCAATCGAACACGATCCCGTTCAGGATCTCGCCCATCGCCTCGAAGTCGGCTTGGTCCGATCACCACACCGTCGTCTAAAAGCTGTTATCTCAATCCGAATCTGCGTTGGTTCAATTTCGTTGCAGAGCGTCCGCACCTCGGCGTATTCTGTAGCGGAAGTCGTTCCTCGCAATGCCGTTCCCGCCGGTCTCTCATCAGCCGGGAATACCCGATGCGCGGTCAGTTCGTAATTTCCAGGCAGCCGGAGGTGGCATTGAATCAGAAGGTCAAAAACCTAATCCAGAAACTCGGCGAGGCGATCCACGAGACCGTCTCCGAATCGGAGGACATCGCTGTCGTTGTCAAAAACATCCGCGAACAGGGTTTCGACGTCCTCCTGATGCTCGAGGCCACCATCGGCCTGAATGAGGTCGAGGCCGGAGCCGAGGAAGCCGCAGACGATACCGACGAAAATGACGGGCCCTTTACCACCAGCGACCTCACCTTTCTGAAGTCGCTGCGCATCAGTGTTAACGAGACCGACGACGCTCCGGAAGCCTGCAGCTCTTAGCTGTCTCCCGCCCGCCCCGCCGAGCCTCCTGCCGCCATGGCAGTATGTCCTTCTTGTCCACTCAGACACAAAATCAACCTCAGCGTGATAGACTCGCGTTTCCTCTTCGGACACGCGTCCTTGCTTTGTGCATCCAAAGGGGATAAGGTCCTGGACGGACCAGCCGTGAGGGAACAGGAAGATGAGAGATACGCTTGGTGTTCTGCTCGCCGGTGGTGCTGGCGAACGTCTTTTCCCGCTGACCCGCGATCGCGCCAAGCCTGCCGTTCCCTTTGCCGGCCAGTACCGCATCATCGACATCACCCTCTCCAACTGCATCAACTCCGACCTGCGCAAGGTCTACATCCTCACCCAGTACAAGGCGCTGTCCCTCAATCGCCACATCCGCGAAGGCTGGGGCTCGGTCGTTGGCTCAACGAACTCGGCGAGTTCATCGAGATCCTCCCGCCCATGCAGCGCGTCTCCAAGTCCTGGTACCAGGGCACCGCCGACGCCGTCTACCAGAACATCTACTCCATCGGCTCCGAGCAGCCCAGCTACGTCATCATCCTCTCCGGCGACCACATCTACAAGATGAACTACGCCCGCATGCTCGAGCAGCATCAGGAGTCCGGCGCTGACGTCACCCTCGCCACGCTGCCCATCGCCCCCAACGAAGTCTCCGCCTTCGGCGTCGTCGAAGTCGCCCGCAACGGCGAAGTCACCGGCTTCATCGAAAAGCCCAAGGAGACCAGCGTCCGCTCGCCCTTCAACCCCGACATGGTCGACGTCTCCATGGGCATCTACATCTTCAACACCGACGTCCTGCTCCCCGAACTGATCAAAGACGCCGAAGATCCCAACTCCAAACACGACTTCGGCCACGACATCCTGCCCAAGCTCCTCGGCCGCTTCAAGATGATGGCCTACAACTTCGTCGACGAGAACAAGCAGAAGGCCCTCTACTGGCGCGACGTCGGAACCCTCGAGGCCTACTACGAGGCCAACATGGACGTCGCCGGCGTCTCCCCCACCTTCAACCTCTACGACAAGTCCTGGCCCATGCGCACCCGCCCCTACCAGTACCCGCCCGCCAAGTTCGTCTTCGGCGAGCCCGGCCGTACCGGCATGGCCATCAACTCCATCGTCTCCGCCGGCTCCATCGTCTCCGGAGCCGTCGTGCGCAACTCCGTCCTCTCGCAGGACGTCCGCGTCAACTCCTACGCCGACGTCGACTCCTCCATCGTCTTCTCCCACGTCAACATCGGCCGCCACTGCCGCATCCGCCACGCCATCATCGACCGCGACGTCCACATCCCCGACGGCACCGTCATCGGCTACGACCCCAACGAGGACACGCAAGAACTACTTCGTCTCCCCTCGCGGCCTCACCGTCGTCACCCGCGACTACTCCGTCTACGAAAACCCCGTCTCCCCCGAGCTTCCTCCAACAGGGCAACGGCAGCTGAGCAATCAGCGAATTACCGATAACAGTTGGCGTCCACAATCAACCAAGCGGGCGCTCATTGAGGTGCCCGCTTCGTCTCAGTGTGTCATTGACCGAACTAAGCTAGAGTTCCGCGTTTTACTGCAGTCCGCTACCTCTTCCCAATCCGATACACCACGCCACCCGAGATCGCAAAGAACTCCCGCGTCTCCGTGCCGAAGTGCTCGAGGATCAGATCCGGCGAAAGCCGGATCGCCCAGTTCTTCGACCGGTTGATGTCCACGCTTCCACCCAGCGCCGCACATCGGCGTTCGTCCGGTTGGTGTACATGCCCGATCACCGTCGGAGTTCGCCGTGTAGTCGAACTCGCCGTACGTCAGCGCCGGCATACGCGTGGAAGTTCAGCGCCGCATACTGGTTCTTCGGCCCGCGATACTGCGCGCCCAACAGACCGCCGTTCAGTGTACACCAGCGCCCGGCCGTTGAAGTACGGATTCGGCTTCACCGGCGTCGTTCCCCACTCGCCGCGCCACTCCGCGCCCAGGCCCCACTTTGGGTCAGCCAGTACGTCCCCAGCACCTCGCCGCCGCCCATGTTCATGCGCTTCGGCAAGGTCCTGGCCCGGCCTGGAAGTTCATGAAGTTGATGCCGCCGTAGATCTCCCACTTGTTGTCGTAGGTCACTGGCGCCGCTGGCCCGATCTTGCTCTTCTTCGCGTCGGCAGTCGGAGCGTCCGTGGGAGCCTGTGTGCTTCGCGGAACCTGTGTGCTCTGAGCCGTCTGCGCCACCGCGCCTGCTCCGGCAACCGCCAGCACCGCTGCGGAAACTGCTCCCAACATTACGCGACGGCCAAGCCCTCGCGACTCTCTCGTCTTTTGCGGCAACACAAATCCCTGCGTCTTCTTCTCCAACATCCACTCCTGCTTTTCGCTTACTCTATCCAAGATATAACGTCCGGAGCCGGTCTGCCGCCTGCCTCTCCCTCGCCATCCCGAACGAAGCAAAGAATCTCGATCGTAGCCGCAACCGCTGGCAGCCAGTCATCCCACCCATGTGCGACAATAGTTCCGTACCGCCGTCTAGCTCCCAAAATCTCTGAGCACGGCGGCTGCAAGGGGAGACAACCGTATGGGCGACCTATTTCAACCACGCATCTTATCATTCTCGCAGTCATCGTGCTCGTTCTCTTCGGCGGCAAGAAGCTGCCTGAGCTCGGCAAGGGCCTCGGCGAAGGACTTCGTGGCTTCAAGGACGGCATGAAGGGCGTCACCGACGAAGTGAACAAGCCCAACGAGTCGCACACCGTCACGCCCAAGCCCGAAGAGTCCGTCAAGTAACCTCAACTCACGCGGGAGCGCTCCGGACCTCGTCCAGCGCTCTCGCTCTGCATTCCTGTAAGCTTCGTCCCGCAATACACCCAACCATTGCATGAAGCTAAAGTCGCCCTATCTGGTCAAGCCCCACGCGAAGATCAAGCTCTCGCGCTGCTCCACCGACGACACGGCAGCTTCAAGAACCGACGACGCCGCCGACGACCTCCTCGAGAAGCACCGCAAGCAGCTCGTCGACATCTGCAGGAGGTCTTCTACGCCTCGCCAGAAGAAGGCGCTCCTCATCGTCCTGCAGGGCATGGACACCGCCGGCAAGGACGGCACCATCAGCCACATCTTCTCCGGCGTCAACCCGCAGGGCTGCGACGTCACCCCCTTCAAAGTCCCCACGCCTCTCGAAGCTCGTCACGACTTCCTCTGGCGCGCCCACGCCGCCGTTCCCGCCGCGCGGCATGATCAGCATCTTCAACCGCTCCCACTACGAAGACATCCTCGTCCCCTGCGTCCACAAGCTCTGCTCGCGCAAAAAGGTCCACCAGCACCTCGAGGACATCACTCGAGTTCGAGTCCATGCTCGCCGACAACGACGTCCTCATCCTCAAGTTCTTCCTCCACATCTCCCACGAGGAACAGACCCGCCGCCTCCAGTCCCGCATCGACGACTCCAGACAAGCACTGGAAGCTCTCCGAGGCCGACTTCAAGGAGCGCCAGTTCTGGGATGAGTACACCGCAGCCTACGAACTCCTCCTCCCCGCCACCAGCCGCAAGCACGCCCCCTGGTTCGTCATCCCGTCCGACCACAAGTGGTATCGCAACGTCGCCATCTCCCGGATCCTCGTCGACGTCATGAAGGATCTAAAGCTCAAATACCCCAAGCCCACCATGGATCCCACCAAGATCGAGCTCTGACTCTAAGCCTTGGTGCCCCAGCTTCCTCCGCGCCGCGACGCACCCGCCATGCCTGCCACAAATGACGCCTCTCATGTGCAGGAATTGCGTGCAGACCTGTCGCCAGGCTAAAACGAAGCACCGGCACAAACGGATTGCGAAAGCTTACCCGCGCCAGATCAAGCCCTTCGTTCTCCCGTAAAAAAGCTCGCACTTCATCCTGCGAAATCAGAAAACTCTCTAACGCTTCGCCGAGAGGAGGTTCACTGCGCGGCTGAATGTTCCGCGGTGCGCGCCCTCGAAAAGATGGCTTCACAGGTGGCTCAAGCTTACTTCACGAAGAAACGTCCCATAACGCCCGGCACAGCCGGCCCACCGCGCTGGCGTCCTTGCGTTTGGGCACGCAGGGCCACTGGTCGCATAGCCTCCAGGTAGACGCGGTTCGTGATCGCAAGATGGTCCAGGCATTCGCTGACACTCCACGAGCCAGCCTGCGGCCGCCAGCGTCCACGCTCCTCGCTCAGCCCGAGTGCTACCGCCTGCGCGTCCTGTTGAGCCGCGTCCAACTGGTCTTCGAGTGCCTGTAACTCCGGATACATGAGCCTCCGTTCAAACCTCGCCCCAAGCCTACCCGCAAGACATGCTACTTTCCAACCGCTTCTGTACCATTTTATTAATGTCGGCCTTCGCCTTGGATCCGTCGACGCGCATCCGCCGCCGACGTACGTCAGCCCGGAAAATAGACGGCGGTACGATGGTTGCAAAGCAATACGAACTTTAATTGCTGATAAAGCTACTGTTCCGATGTTCGCTGGATTCAGTTCGCACAATCTGTCAATTGCCGCGTTTGGCGGTGTAAGTCTCGTCGAACTGTTGTTCGCCGGCTCTGCTCTTCGTTCATTCGGTCCGAGGTACTCCCTCGCGAAGACGCAGACCGAGCATTTATGAAGACGCAGACCGAGCATTTATTAGGAGATCGACATGCGTAAGCTCAAAATCATCGAGCATATCTCGCTCGATGGCGTCATCCAGATGACCAGCGGTCCGGACGACGATTTCCCATACGGCGACTGGACAGCGCCATATCGTTCGCCTGCTGGGTTACAGGTAGTAAATGAGCTCTACGGCAAGACCTGCGACCTGCTGTTTGGCCGTCGAACCTACGACTTGCTGGCGAGCTTCTGGCCGAAAGCGCCGAAGAGTCCGATGGCGGACCGCCTGAATGCGGCGACGAAGTACGTCGTAACTCACAGACCGGAGAGTCTGGAATGGGGTCCATTCGAGGCCCTCGGGGCGGACCTCGTGGATAGTATTCGACGCATTAAGGCCAGGAAAGGCCCTGATCTCATCGTCCCGGGAAGTTCGACACTGATTTCCGTTCTGCTCGATCACGGACTGGCCGACGAAGTGATTCTGCTGGTCAATCCTATTGTGCTGGGCAAAGGCAATCGCTTTTTCGAGGGCGGATCACTGCCGCGTGGATTTGCGCTGGGCAGCACCAGGTCTTTGCCGTCAGGCATTCTCGTCAACATCTACAAGCTTATTCCCACGCTGGCCGAGGAGGCCGTGTCACGCGCCAAGCTGGAACGTGAGTTCGAGATTGCCCGCGAGGTACAGGAGCGCTTATTCCCGCAGGCGTTTCCCAACGTTGCGGGCGTTGAGATGGCCGCGCACTGCAGGCCCGCTCAGGCAGTCGGCGGCGACTACTACGACCTCATCGACGTCTCCGCCAGCGGAACAGCGACGCACGGCTGCGACCGCCTGGGGATAGCGATTGGCGATGTGAGTGGCAAGGGGATGTCCGCCGCCCTGTTAATGGCAAGCCTTCACGCCAGCCTGCGCGGTCAAGTGCTGAGTGGCGCTGGCGATTTAGGGGCCAAGATGGCCAACGTCAACCGCCTTCTCTACGACGCGTCCGACTCCAACCGCTATGCCACGTTCTTCTACGCTGAATTGGACTGCGCCTCGCGTACGTTGCACTACGTCAATGGCGGACACAATCCTCCTGCGGTGCTGCGCAAAGAAGACGGCGCTTGGAGGGTGTTTCGCTTGGGAGACGGCGGCCCCGTCATCGGGCTGCTTGCCGGAGCGGTCTACAAGGAGCAGAGGCTTCCTTTACTTCCCGGCGATATTCTGCTGGCCTTTACTGATGGCATCAGCGAAGCCATGAACGCCTCAGAAGACGAGTGGGGCGAAGACCGAATGATCGCCGAGGCGCAAGCGCACGCGGATCTGAACGCCGAGGAGCTGCTGCAGCACTTGTTTCATGCGGCCGACGCTTTTGCCGCCGGCGCGCCGCAGCACGATGACATGACAGTCGTTGTGCTGCGACTTTGAGTGAGAACCCGTTGATCTTCGAGATCATGCTATTCGTGCGATTGCCTGCAGCGGCGACAGCGGCAAAGATATCGGCAGCGGCAAAACCTCATCCCCATTGCCGAGAGTGCGACGCTTTGCTGCCTATGCGATGACAAGTCATCAAACTGACAGCTTTGCATCCCCTTCAAGCACCCGCTGCTCCAGCTTCGGCGGCGTGCCGGGCCGCCACAGCCTCGCCCGATGCGATACACGGTAACGCAGCGGACCGCCGTCGGGGGTCGTCGCGCGCGCGATCGGGCGGACGATACAGATGAATTCGGTATCGATCGCATCAGGGCCGGCACTGACAACTGCATAGCCGTGGCCGGCCATGTCGACGAATTCCAGGTGCGGCGCGACGTCGGGATTGGTCGCCGCCCGCGCCTTCACGATGTCGCCGCTCGCCGCATATTCGAGCGCCGCGCGCACGCCGTGCTTGATCGTCAGGTTGATCGTCGCTTCGGGCGCGGCTCCCGGCACCTTGCGCACGTATAGCGGAAGAAACGGGAAGCTCGCCTTGTAATATTCGGACGCTTCGGCGAGACCGGGGGCCGAGATCGAACCGGTGATGAAGCTCAGCCCGACCGGGTCGAACCCGGCTGGCGGCAATTTGGAGGCGGCATAGCCGGCCCAGAAGCTGTGGCGGTCGCCCGAGATGGTGACGAACCCCGACAGTTTGTGATCGCGGACGGTGTCATAGATTTCGGCACGCTCGCTGAACGCCCCGCTGAAATCGCCGCCGCCGAAGGTGCCGAAATCCTTACCCGGCCATTTGTCCTTCGCCAGTCCGGCGGGCAGGTTCTGCGGATCGGTCCGCATGTCGAGCGTGCCGTTGGTCGCGCCCCAGATCTTCCAGGTCGCGGTCGACCGCGTTAGCCGCTCCTTGAGCCACGCTTTCTGCTCGCGGCCGAGCATGGTGTAGGCAGGCTCGTCCTTGCGGAAATTGGGCGCGCTCTTGTCGCCGATGGTGATCGTCGCGGGGGGATTGCCGCCAGCATAGTCCTTGCCCCCGTCGATGATCTCCATCAACTCCTGCGGAACCACCGGGAAGCTGGAGTCGAACACATCCGTTTCGTGCCGCTCTCCGGGATTCCGCATCGCGTAGCTATGGAAATCGGTGAGGACCAGATCGACATGCTTGCCGTAGCGCAGCGCGCGATAGGCGGTCATGCTGCCGACGGCGGTGCGGTTGTTGGGCTCGTTGCCGAACCCGTGATCGTCGAGCGTGTCGATCGGTGCCACCGTCACGGCGGGCGGACCGAACTGGTCGAGCCCAGAGCCCGAGGCCTTGCGGACGCGCGACGGGATATATTCCCACCACGCCTGATTGGCGGCGACGCGCAGCGGCTGCGCGGGCTCGATCTTGCCGCCGTATTCGATGAAGCTCTGCCAGCCCTGCCACGAGAATTCGTGGTTGTCGCCGATGCAGACGAACGGAAAATGCGCGCGGGCGTCCTGGATGTCGGGATCGTCGATATGCGCGCGATAGACATGGCGATAGCCGGCGAGGTTGGTCGGCACGTGGAAATTGCCCACCTTGCGGCCGTCGGGAATGCGGCCAAGGTCGTAGACGGTCCGCGAATAGCGGTGCGACACCTCATCGGGATATTCGACGACTTCGTAGATAAAGTCGCCCAGATGGAGCACGAAGCTGAGCTTGCGATCGGCCGGCGCGCGCTCGTCCTCCCAGATCATCCGGCGATAAGCGTTCTGAGCGCCTTCGTTGACGCTCTTGCACGACACGAAGGCGAAGCGGACCGGGCGTGGGTCGCTGGCGCGCGGCGCTGTGATCGTGCGACCGACCCGGCTGCCGGCGCCGCTGTCGTCGGTGAAGCGGTACCAGTAGGTCGTCGCGGGCGAGAGGCCGCCGACCAGCGCCCGGCACGTCCAGTCGGCCGCCGCCAGCACCGGCGCTCGTGCCCTGGCAACGACGCTGTGGAAATCCGCGTCTCGCGCCACTTCGACGGTCAGCGCCTGCCGCTCGCCCTGGTCGAACGGCCGTCGGGTCCACAGGACCACGCTGTGATCGTCCGGATCGCCAGAGGCGACTCCCTGGGGAAAGGACGCACGGTCCTCCCGCCATACGACTCGCGACGGCGCGGCAGCCGATCGCGTCGCCCAAACGCCAATGATTCCTAGAGACGCAGCGCTCGCCAGAAATCGTCGTCGATCCATCTCACGCTCCTATTGAGGGCTATAACTTCATAACGGGCACTGGTCAAAACTGGACTCACCCTAGCAGTCGCAAAAATCGCGCGTAAAGCTATTCGTGACGAACGCTCTATAGCGGGGATGAAGAACGACAAATGCTCCCATCGCGCGCCACAACAGGGATACTACGGGGACGATACGACGGGACATGATAACCATCCACGCAGTTTAACCTGCTGCGTTGAATCGAGATTGATCCGAGTCAAAAGAGTCGTGCTGAACACTCTCAACCTGCTGTGAAGTGTGCGCGGCAAATCAGAATCTCGAACCGTCACAAGACCTAAATCGCACCGCGCCTCACCAGGTAGGGCCTTTGTAGTTGTCGGTGCAGTTGCCTTTGCGCTTCAGGTAGAGCGGGGCTTTAGTCCAGCGTCTAAATCGCGACGCGGAACATTCCAAGTACGCGCAAGGCCAAATCACGAGGAGAGCGTTTATCGATACTGATCCTACGATCACTTCCGGATGCCCGGATTCTCCCCTATTGCAGAGCCCCCAATATTGCATCAAGGCGCCATCCTTTAGATTTGACGCATGGCGCTCAAACGGATGGATAACGTAGGAATCGTCGTCGATGACCTCGGAGAGACGGTTGAGTTCTTCCGAGAGCTCGGCCTTGTGCTGGAAGGGCAGGCCACGATCGAAGGAGAATGGGCAGGACGTGTCACCGGACTTGGCGACCAGCACGTCGAGATTGCCATGATGCGCACACCGGACGGCCACAGTCGTCTCGAGCTCTCCCGCTTCCTCACGCCGCCTGTCGTTGCGGATCACCGCAACGCCCCAGTGAACTCCTTAGGCTACCTCCGCGTCATGTTCGCCGTAGACGACATCGACGAGACCCTTGGCAGGCTCCGCAAGCGCGGTGCACAGCTCGTAGGTGAAGTAGTCCGGTATCAGGACTCTTATCGGCTTTGCTACATCCGCGGGCCTGAAGGGCTTCTCATCGGCCTCGCCCAGGAACTCAACTAAGCGCGATGCACCACAGCTATCCGAATGTTGAGCCGGATCGGTCCTCAGAAGTCGGCTTACAGGCGATCCGATCAGGTGTCGAGAAGCGCGTTTTTTCGTTGCCAATCCGCCATCGCTGGTAGGACAGGCGGCGGGCGGCGGGAAACGTCAAGCTGTCCAAACAATGTCGTGGAAGATCGTAATAATTTCCCAGCCGTACATGAGGATCTGAAGAGCAAAGAACTGGTTGTTGGGCGGATCGTTCATCGTATTCTCGAACCCGTTAATCACGTGGGAACTCGGGTGTATCAGCTTCGATGCCATCTTCCAGGTCAACTCTTCCTGGTCACCTGACGGCCTCACGTCGACGCGCTTTCCATCTGAATTCGGTGGCAGAGGCGGCATGGTTTCGGCATCGTCCGGCATTAACTTCTTTAGGCGCTCGGCAACTTCCCTCAAGTCGATATTGGATTCGTTGACGAACTGGGTCGCCTTCTCCTCGCTTTCGGAAACGAACTTGGCCCAGAACTTCAGCTCAATGAGATTGCGCATAACCCATGCCATCAGGTCAGCCTCCTTGTCGACCCAGCTAACGGACCGCGCCAACTGCAAGTCGAGATAGCGCAGTATGCGGTAGCGTGCGCGCTGCTGGTCAGAACGGTTGTCTTCGGCGGCGAGTTTGGCGATGACCTCACGGCATTGGCCGATTTCGACTTGGAAGGCCGCGGCGCTGTAATCCTTTGCTAGCTCGCTAATTGCCATCACATGATAGGGAATCTCCAGCTCTTTGTCCGCCATGATTTCGGAGCTTACCATGGGCTGTCATAGTGCCATTGCAGGCTTGCAACCGGACATTACCCCAGATAAGAGCGTTTATAAGGACTAACCCGCCAAATATCGAAGTCGCCGAAATCGCGCCTTTGCAGCAACACCGTCTGACGAACAAAATCCCTCTCAGCCTACGTGTTATGCTGCGGATCATGATGAAGCCGCTTCTGTGGGCGTTAGCTGCCATAGTCTCTGCGATCCCTCATGTGGTGTTCGCGCAGGACCCAGCGCTCCTTGAAAAGGCGGCAGCGAGATATGTCACCAAAGTAGCTTGGAGACGAGACTCGGCTCTTGCAGGTAATTTCGCTTGTGCTGGGCGCACGGAAGAGGCGATCTTGGGCGTCAGCAAAACCGAGATCGTGGTTGCTGTCTTTGTACACGGTCTCAATATGCGACCGGAGATCTTGAGGTATTCAGCAAACAGTCGAAATCCGGCAACAGTGAAGCTGGAGGTTGAGAGCTTGGACTACGACCCCAAAGAGTCGATTGGGTATGATCCGGATGGCTTCAAGCGATCGCGGTCATGCAACGGGACTCAACCTGTCGGATGGTGAAACGGACTCCGCGCACATTTATTGGAACGAAAAGCTCCATCGGTTCGACGACTGGACTCTCTAGTGCTTTGCCGATAACTCATCCGCTCCCACGTCTTTCCTGTATTGCGACTTCGGCAACGAGAAGTCGGCTTGTCGGTAGCGATCCGGGCGATTATGGCTGGATGATTCCCTCAAACAGGGTTTTCGGAAACTGACACGGATTGACAATGTGAAGTTGGCCTTCGCGCCGAAGGCGCAACCGCACTGCCGTAGGCCGGAGTGGAGTCGGAAGGACGGAACGACCAATCGCCAAATCAACGCCACTCGCTTCAGATCCGCCAAGACATTTCATTCGCGCGAAAGCGCGAACCACCTCACCCCATCGCCTGTCTCACCATCCCCGACGCATCCAGCCTCTCCCCACGTCCGAACAACTCCTCGGTGAACACATGAAAGAAGGCCCCAGCCATCAACCCGCGCGCCGCCTGCATGGCATCCACGTCGCCCGAGACCCGCCCCAGGGCCTGCTCCTCCGCGAAGTACTCTGCCAGCGTACGAATCCCTCTCTCCGGCCCTCGCCCCTCCGCCCCAAGTCGTTCGCGAAACCGAGCCCGCAACTCCGGCTCCGTCACCAGCGAACACAACATCCCCACCACCTTCTCCTGAAACCGCACCAGACCCTCCACTGCGGTGATCAGGTTCTTCTCCACCGATCCCTTACCCACCCTGTCCTTTAGCGCGTGCAGAGGAACCAACATCTCCGGCAAACTCTCCTCCAGGACCGCCAGGATCAACTCCAGTCGGTCCGCAAAGTGCACATAGATCGCCCCTTCGGAGCAGGGAACCGCCTCCGCGATCGCCCGCGTCGTAACCCCCTGCAGCCCTCGCTCCCGCAACAACCCCGCCGCCGCCGCGACGATCTCTCCCCGCCGGCTCGGCCTGCCACCGCGCCGAACTGTCTGGTTCTCTTTTTCTCTCTTCACGAAGATCATCTTGCCAGCTTGATGTCGTCATAGTAAAGTGAGCACTTACTCACTTAGCTTCACCAAGCGAGGCACCATCATGAATCGAACCCTTACAGGCAAACTCCTCCTCACCTTCGTTCTCCTCGGCGGAGCTGTCATGTCCTTCCTGCTCGACTGGAGCGGCAACCACCTTCTAAATCCCCTCTGGCACCCCCATGCCCGCTATCACTCCGCCATCCTGCTCTTCCTCTTCGCGGGAGTAGCCGCGACCGCCACCTGGCTCCTCTGGCGCCCCACCCAGGAGCCCGCTGCCGCCTTCACCGCCGCCGCCCTCCTCTCCCTCTCCTACTGGACACCCTTCTTCTACGTCCCCACCCTCCTGCCCATCTCCTCCTACTGGGCCGGAATCCCCGGCCACGAACCCCACATCAACGGTGTCTTGATCTACCCCAATCTCGTCGTAGTCGGCCTCTTCGCCCTTCTCACGATCGCAGGTTGGTGGCTCGGCACGAACAGGTCCGCCAGCTGATTCGCCCTACCTCTGTTCTGTCCGATCGACATGCGAAGCGACTAACCGCATTACCGTAGGCCGAAGTGAAGTCCGAAGGACGGAACGACCCAAAGCCCGATCAGCGCCAAGACCTGTCAAGCCCCCAATTCTCCGAATAACCCCCCAAACAAAACAAAAATAACCACTTAATCGAAAATCTAAAAGTGCCGATTAATTCCCCTCCACTCGGTATACTTAATTCAGCAGTGGAGAAGGCCCGAACCAATCTCGGGCCTTTGGCATTTAAACTCCGCCTGGAGGTCCAGACTTAACATCCTTGTTTCGAAGACTTTGCGCAAAAAACGGGGGGTGGCCCTCAGAGCGTAATCATCGCCACCGCAGCCGCCGCCACACCCATCCCAATCCCTTGCCGCCGAGTCGGCCGCTCATGCAGCGTCCACGCCGCCAGCAGAATCGTCGACGCCGGATAGAGCGACGCCAGCACCGAGGCCACATCCAGCCGCCCCGCCCGCGTAGCCGCCATAAACAGAAGGTTCCCCGTGGTATCCCCCAGGGCCGTCGCCAGCGACCAAACCACCGCCCGCCGCGGCAGCCACCCCCCGTCGCCCTTACCCGATACCAGCGTCACCACCAGCCAGAATGACCGAGCAAGTCGTCAGGCTCCCGATCCTCGCCGTGGCCATCGGCCAAACCAGCCCAGCCGCCGCCGCATACTTCAGCGCCACAAAGTAAACCCCAAACCCCGCGCCCGACCCAACCGCCAGCCACATCGTCCCCGCCGACGCCGGAACCGACTCCGGATTCTCCCCCGCCGCGATCAGCCAGATCGCGCACCCCGCCACCACGAACCCAACAATCCTCAGCCACCCCGGCGACCCCTCATGCACAATCGAAACCGCCGAAGGAATCGCCGCCGCGAGCAACCCGCTCACCGCAGCCGAAGCCCCCATCGCCCCCCGCGACAAGCGCAACATAAAAACCGGTCAGCGAAAGCCCACCCATCACGCCCGCCAGCAGCCCCCAGTACAGCGGCGCACCATGGGGAAACGAGTCGCCCCGCAGCAGCGCGATCGCGGACAGCACCATGAAGCTGGCGAGATGGCTCGTCAGCACCACGCGCAGCGCGCCGGACATCGTCCCGCCCGCATGCTTGGCCCCCATGCCGCCTGAAAAGTCGCCGCCGCCCCACAGAACGGCAGCCGCCAGCGCCAGCAGTGCATTTGCTTCGAGCATCAGTTGCGCTTATTGCGGAGTCGTTGTCGTCGCAGGCTTACTGGGCTGTCACGACGTTGGTCGGACCCGAGTCGCTCGCCGTCGGATAGTAGCCCTTCTTGGCGAGGACCGTCAGATTAGGCCGCATGACACGAACGTCAACCGAACGGAACTTGCCGTCGATAAACGGTTCGTGCGTGTAATAGCCGATCGTGTACTGGGTGCGGACCTCTTCGAAGATCTTCTGGAAGCTCTCTTCGATGCCCTTCTGCCGGAACTCCGCGTCCAGGTTTCCGCCCGTCTCGTTCGTGTAGGCAGGCAGAATGTTGTCCCGCATCGTCAGCGGAAGGTGAATCTTGTCCAGGAAGCCGATGACCGGCAGGGACGAGTCGCCGACCAGCGTGCCGTAGACCGAGATCTTGTTCGTCTGCAGATAGCGGATCACATCCTTGGTCTTGGCCTTGCTGCCGTACTCCTTGCCGTCGCTGATCACGTAAACGATGCGCCGTCGGCCTTTGCCTGCCTTGGCCGTCGCATTCGCCGCCTCCAGAATCGCGTCGTTGAGCGTGTGGACTTCCTTCGGCACCTTCAGTTCGATCGCCGGGCTGTTCCGCACGGCGCCGTATTCGGATCGAAGCTTGTGCCGTTGATCACCGTGGTCTGCGCCAGCGGTCCGCCCATGTTCATGTAGGGCTCGCGTCCAGTCGTCTTGGAGCTGTTCCAGCGCAAAGTTCAGCCGCGCGCTCTGCCCTGCCGGTGAAGTCCGTTCGCTTCTGCGGGCCGTTGTTGTAGGTGTAGACCGCAACCTCGTCATACGGTGCGAACGCTCCCTGCAACGCGCTCAGGGAGTTGTTGACCTTGGCCATGTTGTCAAAGGTCAGGCTCTGGTCGATCACAATCGCGACCGACAGCGGAAACGGGTCGACCGTGAAAGTTGGTGATGCGCTGCGGCACGTTGTTCTCGTACACGCGAATCTCGCGCCATGAAGTCCCGGGACCGGCTTCTGCTTGCTGTCCTTTACGGTAAAGGGCACTTCGACAAAGTTGGTCTGAACCCGACAGTTTGAAGGCATCGGCCCCTCATCTCGGGTGCCGGCCCATCATCGGCCTTCGGTGTGACCGGCGGCGGAGGCTGGAGACGGTCGGGGCGGCGGGTTCGAGCGGGCGGCTGGTGCTGCGTCGCCATTCGAGGTTGGACTCGTGCCCATGCCCGGCTTCAGCGTGTTCAGGGCAGGCAAGCCAACCTGCGGCCGAGGCGAATCAGGGATCTGCCTGCTGCTGCCGACGCATCCTCTGTCGCCTTCTGTGCCTGCGCCCCAGCGCCATAAACGCCAGCGCCCCTGCCAATACGCTCTTGCGTACCACTCGAAACCCCCGTACAATCTTCCACCCAGCGCCGAACTGCAGCACTGAGATTACCAAACAACAGAGTACCAGCCTCGCGGGATAACCGCCATCCCGGACTGGCGCTGATGGTAAGACGAATCAGGGTGCCGGACGTTGTGCTGGTCGCGCTACTACCTCCGGCAAAATGGGCACTCCGGTGGATTTTCGCTGACATCGACCCGCCCTCGCCCGTCTAATAGACGCATGCGTTCCCTTGTCACGACCTCAGCGGCCTTGCTCTGCACCTGTCTCTGTCTCGCCCTCACTCCGGGCCTGCACGCACAGGATGCCCCATCGCCCGGTGGCGCCCCTCCAGCCAGCTCCGCCGCCGGCCAGCAGCCAGTCGATATCGGCGACGACCCAGACGCTGAAGGTCAACGTCAACCTCGTCAACGTTTACTTTTCGGTCCGCGACAAGAACGGCTACATCACCAACCTGCACAAGGACGACTGCCCGATCTTCGAGGACAAGGAGCCGCAGAAGATCAAGAACTTCACCCAGGAAAAGAACCTGCCCCTGACCATCGGCATTCTGCTCGACACCAGCGGCAGCCAGCAGAACGTCCTCCCGATGGAGCAGGACGCCGGCGCGGAGTTCCTCAAAGACGTCCTTACCCCCAAGGACGAAGCCTTCCTGATCTCCTTCGACATCAACGTCGACCTTCTCGCCGACTACACCAACAACCCCCGCGAGAACTGAAGCGCGCCCTTGACAAGGCGACCATCAATACCGGCGCAGGAACCGGTTCCGTCACCGGCAACGGCCACCCCTCGCGGAACGCTTCTCTTCGACGCCGTCTACCTCGCTGCGAACGAGAAGCTGCGCTCGGAGGCCGGCCGCAAGGTTATCGTCATGCTCACCGACGGCGGCGATCAGGGCTCGCAGGAGACGCTGAAGACCGCAATCGAAGCCGCGCAGAAGGCGAACACCATCATCTACGTCATCCTGATCGCCGACCGCGGCTTCTACGGCGGCTTCTGGCTATACCGGCGGCGCGGACATGGAACGGCTCGCCAAAGAAACCGGCGGCCGCGTCATCGACGTAGGCAACAACGGCAAGAAGCTCGAGGCCGCCTTCGACCAGATTCAGGACGAGCTGCGCACCCAGTACCTCGCCAGCTATACCCCAACCAATCTGAAGGCCGACGGCACGTTCCGCAACCTGAACATCAACTGCGGCAAGGACATGAAGGTGCAGGCACGCAAAGGCTACTACGCGATGCGCAGGCGCGAACGATCAGTAGCTAAGCTTCCATCGCTCCTGAGTACACCGCCATCCCCGCCACGGCATCCACGCCCATGGCATCCAGCGCATCTACCTCAGCGCGTTCCTTGATGCCTCCCGCCACGATCAACTGCTTCGCCGTCGTAGCGCGCAGAATCGCCGCAACGTCAATCGGAAAGCCCGTCATCGTGCCCTCGGTATCGACGTGCGTGTAGAGAAACGCTGCGCAGTAATCCTCGAGCCATGTCACAGCCTCCTCCGGCGTCAGCGCAACTGACTCCTTCCACCCGCGAACCGCCACCTGCCCGCCCTTGGTGTCGACCGAGAAGACAAGCTGTTCTTCACCGAGCGCATCGCGCAGCTTGCCCGCGAAATCGAGATTGATCAGCGGATGCCGCTTGCGGTCAGCGTCATTGTCGCCGCCGAAAAGCGACGACCCATAGATGACACGCTTCGCCCCAAGATCGAGCATGCGCTTGCCGTCCTCAGCCGTACGCAGACCGCCACCCACCTGGCAGGGCAGCTTCGACGTGAACTGCGAGATCAGGTCCGCGTTCGATCCCTGCCGCATCGCGGCGTCAAGATCGATCAGCTGCACCAGCGGATACTTCGAGAAGCGTTCGATCCAGTAGTCGAAGTCGTCGAAGGCCAGCTTGAGCTTCTCGCCCTGGACAAGCTGGACGATACGGCCGCCCATAAGATCAATCGAAGGTATCAACATCATTCTTCTCCCAACAAAGTGTCATCCTGAGCGAGTGCGAAGCGCGAGTCGAAGGACCTGCGGTTGCTCTTGCGCGTTGTTTGTTCCTGATCAGCAGGGCAGACGCACTGGAACGCCTGCGCGTTGCAGTTCTGCTTTGAGCTCACGTGAGTCGGTGACGCCGAAGTGAAAGATGCTCGCGGCCAGAGCAGCATCTGCCTTGCCCCGCGAAAACACTTCGGCAAAATGAGCCGCACTTCCCGCACCACCGCTGGCAATCACAGGAATCTGCACCGCCTCTGAGACCCGCGCTGTCAGTTCGCAGTCGAAGCCAGAGCGCATGCCGTCGGTGTCCATGCTGGTCAGCAGAATCTCGCCTGCGCCGCGCTGCTCAGCCTCGCGCGCCCACTCGACGACCTTGCGGCCGGTAGGCTTGCGGCCGCCCGCAACGTATACCTCGGCATCGCCGACCGGGTCAGCGGATTCCTTTGCGCGCCGAGCATCGATCGCGACAATCACGGCCTGCGCGCCAAAGCTCGAGCCGATCTCGCCGATCAGCTCCGGCCGCGCAATGGCCGACGAGTTGATGCTGACCTTATCGGCTCCCGCGTCGAAGACCGCCGCAGCGTCCTCAGCAGAACGAATTCCGCCGCCGACAGTGAACGGCACAAATAACTCAGCAGCCGTTCGCTTCACCGTGTCCAGCAGCGTGCCCCGACCTTCGTGCGTGGCCGTGATGTCGAGCAGAACGATCTCGTCGGCTCCCGCAGCAGCATGGCGATGCGCCAACTCCGCCGGGTCACCAGCGTCGATGATGTCGACAAACTGAACGCCTTTGACCACGCGCCCATCACGCACGTCCAGACAGGCAATGATGCGCTTCGTCAGCATGGTTGTGCGAACCTCACGGGCAGTACGGAAGAGACTGCGCGCTCAGCGCCTTCAGCGACGATGCGCGCAACAGGCGCGTCAGGATCAACCGTCTCTCCGCTGTGAAAGAACCACTCGACCAGCAGCCCCTGCAGCGGAGCCCTCAGATGAAACTCCGCAGCGCCATTCGACAGCACGGCGACATTCTGACCAGTGCCAACCAGGGTTCCAGCCGGAACAAGCTGCTGCACCAGCGTGTACTCCGGCTGCGGAATCTCTTCGGCGAGCGTCAGTTCATAGACAAAAGGCATCGTTACAACTCCACAAAGTTCTTCAGAATCCGCAGGCCGATTGCGCTCGACTTCTCCGGGTGAAACTGCACGCCCATCACATTGTCGCGCTCCACGGCCGCAGTGAACGCCCCGCCGTACTCTGTTGTCGCCGCAGTATCCGCGCCGACCGGTGCGCGCCATGAGTGCGTGTAATAAACGAAGCCGCCGTTCCCAACGCCTCGCAGCAGCCGCGAATCCTCGCGAATATTCTCAAGCGAGTTCCAACCCACGTGCGGCGACTTCAACTCCGCGTCGTTGAAGGTGGCAGGGAAGCGCTCGCACTTTGAAGCAAAGTGACACAACCCATCAGTTGACTCGGCCTCGGTTGACCCCTCATACAGCCATTGCAACCCCACGCAGATCCCAAGAAACGGAACCCCACGCGCAATCGCTTCGCGCGTAGCCTCGGTAAGCTGAAGATCATGCAGCAACTGCGTAGCCTGAAAGTGACCCACCCCTGGCAGAACAATCTTGCTCGCCTTTCGCACGTCGTCAGGAGACTGCGTGACGTGAGTCTCCGCACCAAGATAGTTCAACGCCTTAAGAACGCTGGTCAGGTTGCCCGCTTTGTAGTCGATGACTTCAATCACAAGCAGGCCCTTCGTGCTCGGCAGAATCTCTGCCATCCTCTCATCGCGCGAACAAGCTCCGCGCAGCGCACGCGCAAATGCTTTGAAGATCGCCTCGATCTTGTGATGGTTCGACCGCCCGTACATCGTCTTCACATGTACATTCGCCTTCGCACCACGCGCAAACCCATCGAAGAAATCCGCAAGCAACTCCGACTGGAAATCCCCAACCAGCCGCACCTTCACCTTGTCGTCGACGACGTAGGCGACACGGCCCGAGAGATCGACCGCCGCAACCGCGAGCGTCTCGTCCATCGCCATCACAAAGTACCCGGCGCGCAGGATGCCCTTCTTATCGCCGAGCGCCTTGTTGAACGCCTCGCCCAGCGCAATACCCACATCCTCAACGGTGTGGTGCTGGTCGACGTCGAGGTCGCCCTTGCAGGTCAGCGTAAGGTCGAAGCCGCCGTGCCGCGTAAACAGCTCCAGCATGTGGTCGAAGAAGCGAATCCCTGTCGCCACCTTGTAGATGCCGGTGCCGTCGATGTTCAGCTTCAGCGCAATCTGCGTCTCGGTCGTGTCGCGCTTAATCGTTCCGGTGCGAGCCTTGCCTACTGCCTTTGCCATCTATTCAAACTCCCGTGTGCCGATTTTTCCATTAGTGCTGAAACCATGGGCAGGCTTCCAGCCAATCTCTTCCAGCGACGCCTTCAAAGCCTCAAGCCCGCGCGTAACCTGGTCATCCACCCCAATCGTGATCCGCACATAACCATCGCAGCCTGGATCCGTTGAGCGGTCACGCACCAGCACGCCATGCTTTCGCATCGCCGTGGCAAGCTCAGCATGCTTCGGCACCGATCTTCATCAGCACGAAGTTCGCTGCACTTGGAAAATACGAGATACCAAGCTCCGCGAGGCCGCCCATCATGCGCTCGCGTCCAACAAGAATCTGTTCTGCATACCAGCAGAGATAAGCATCGTCCTCAATCGCCACCGAAAGGCAATCCAGTGCAACGCCATTTACGTTGTACGGTGAGCTCACCTTGCGCACATACTTCATCAACCCTGCATTGCCCGCCAGAAGGCCGATGCGAAGATTCGCCAGCCCGTATGCCTTCGAAAACGTTCGCGCCACCACCAGGTTCGGCGTCGTCGCGATGTCGCTCATCACCGTGTCGCCGTGAAAGTGAAAGTACGCCTCGTCCACCATCAGAACCGCGTGCGGAGCCGCATTTGCAATCGCCAACAGCTGCGCCCGGCTTACCGTCGCCCCCGTTGGGTTGTTTGGCGAAGCGATCATGATCAGCTTCGTTCGTTCCGTGATGGCAGCCAGCACGCGCTCGAAGGGAAACTCCAGCGTCTCATCCGCCTGTACCTTCACCACTCCACGCGTCATCAACCCAATGTTGACGTCGTACATGAAGAACGACGGCGTAGCGATCAGCGCTTCCTCGCCCTCTTCGAGAAACGTGGTGCACATCAGGTGAATTCCCTCGTCGACGCCATTGGTCAGCATCACCTGCGCCGGCACCAGTCCAAGGTGCGCCGCGACCTTGCGTTCGACAGGCTCGCGCTCCGGATACTTGGTTAGCCCCTCGGCCGTGATCTTCTTCAGCCGGTCAATCACCAGCGGCGACGGAGCCAGCGTGTTCTCGTTGAAGTCCAGGCGCAGAGCATCACGTCCTGCAAGCGGAGGATGATACTCAGGCATCTCCAGGACCGCGCGTCGCGGTTTGACGATTGTTGTTTCAGTCGCTGTGCTCATGCTCACCTCATCCTCACGCGAACGGACTTCAGCCTTACGCTGACGCTTTGGGCGTGCCCTGTCAGTCCCTCTGCGGTTGCGAGCGCAATCGCGTGAGGGCCTAGTTTACCCAGTCCTTTGCGGCTGTACTCCTGCACGGTAATGATCTTCACGAAGTCCGTCACGCTCAGACCGCCGCGAACACGACCAACGCGCCCCGTCGGCAGAACATGATTCGGCCCGGAGACATAATCACCCATCGATTGCGGCGCGTAATCTCCCACGAAGACACTGCCCGCGTTCATGACCCACTTCAGATCAGCAGTCGAGTCTACCGTCAGATGCTCCGGTGCAAGCCGGTTCGTAAGCTCCTGTGCCTCAGTTGTCGTGTTGGTTACAAAGATCGCGCCACGCGCAGCCAGCGATTGCTCGTGCAATCTTGTTGTCGCGCGCCTGAACCTTCAGCCTCAGCGGCGACCTTGCCGGCAAGTGCATCATTGCTGGTGATTAACACTGCAAGTGTCTCAGGATCGTGTTCTGCCTGAGCGACCAGGTCGGCAGCGATCCCGTCAGCCGAGCCACGCTCGCTCATCACCACAATCTCCGTCGGTCCCGCGGGCATGTCGATGCCGCACTCAGACGAAACCAGTGACTTGGCTGCCGTTACATAGAGATTGCCGGGCCCCACAATCTTGTTCACCGGCTGAATTGTCTCTGTACCGTAAGCGAGAGCAGCAATCGCTTGCGCGCCCCCAACACGGTAAAACTCCGTCACGCCCGCCAGCCATGCTGCGGCCAGCGTCTCCTTCACCGGCTTCGGCGAGCAGACCACGATGCGCTCCACACCCGCAACCTGCGCGGGTGTCACCGTCATCAGTAGCGTCGACGGCAGCGGATACCGACCACCGGGCACATAGCAGCCCACGCTTCCCAGCGGACGAACGATCTGTCCGGTCGTCACACCATCCGCAGGCGAGATCGTCCACTCCTTCGGCATCTGCGCTTCGGCGAACGCCAGGATGTTGCCGCGTGCCACCATCATCGCCGCCTGTATCTCCGGCGCAGTCGCGTGCCACGCGGCCTCCATCTCTTCGCGTGAGACGAGCAGTGACTGCGCCTTCACGAGGCCGTCGAACTTCGCCGCATACTTGCGCAGGGCAGCATCGCCTCCCTTGCGGACGTCCGTAAGAATCTTCCGCACCACAGGCTCGACCTTCGCCGTCGAGACCGCGCCGCGCTGTTCGATCTCGGCGATCAGCGCAGCAGCAGTCTTCGCGGTTCGGCCATACGTCTTTACCAGCTTCATCAACGAACTCCCGTGATTACAGAACGACCTTGCTCAACGGATACTCGACGATTCCAGTGGCTCCAGCCGCCTTCAGCTTGGGAATCACCTCGCGGACCTGTGCCTCGTCCAGAATCGTGTTCAGCGCGACCCACTCAGCATCGCTCAGCTGCGACACGGTTGGTGAGTTCAATGCTGGCAGAACCCCGATTACCTCTTGAAGGTTCGCCTTGCGCGCGTTCAGCATCAGTCCAACTCGGCCCTGCGCTGCAATCGCCGCATTCAGCATCAGCGAGATGTTGTTGATCTTCGCCTTCTTCCACTCGTCCTTGTAGGCTTGCTTGTTGGCGATAAGCTGTGTTTCGCTCTCCATCAGCGTCTCGATGATGCGCAGACGATTCGCTCGCAGCGAGCTTCCCGTCTCCGTCACTTCGACGATCGCGTCTGCCAGCGTCGGCGGCTTGACTTCAGTCGCGCCCCAGCTGAACTCAACCGTCACCGGAATGTTCTTCGCGGCGAAGTAGCGTTTCGTGAACTCGACCAGTTCTGTCGCAATAATCTTGCCCGCAAGGTCCTCGGGCTTCTGAAAGGGCGAATCCTCAGGCACCGCCAGCACCCACTTCACCTTCTGCCGGCTCTGCTTGGAGTAGGTCAGGCTCGTGACGTACTCGACTTCCTTCTCGTTCTCCAGCACCCAGTCGTTGCCAGTCAGGCCGGCATCAAGCGCGCCGTGCTCCACATAGCGAGCCATCTCCTGCGCGCGCACCAGCATGCACTCAATCTCGGCATCGTCGATAGCAGGGAAGTAGCTCCGGCCATTGGCGAAGATGTGCCAACCCGCTCGCTCGAACAGAGCAATCGTCGCATCCTGCAGACTGCCCTTCGGGATACCCAGCTTCAGTTTCTTCGGTGAGTCGCTCATCACTTCGTTCCTTTCACAATCGGTTTGGTGAAGCAGCTCACCGTGCCCTCGTGGCACACCAGCCCGTCGCCTTCTACTTCCACGCGGAACAGGAGCGCATCGTTGTCGCAGTCGGTCGAGGCCTCGATCACGCGCAGTCGGTTGCCGCTGGTCTCGCCCTTCATCCACAGCTTGCTGCGGGTGCGGCTCCAGAAGGTGACGAAGCCTGTTTCCAGCGTCTTCTGGTAGCTTGTCTCGTTCAGAAAGCCGAGCATCAGCATCTCGCCGGTCTTCCAGTCCTGCACGATTCCCGGGACCAGCCCATCCATCTTTGCGAAGTCGATCTTTACAGCTTCAGCCATCTCAATCTCCCGTTCTCGTTTGTTGCACGTAAAAAGGCCCGCTCGCGGTATGCGCGTTGAGCGGGCCTTTCAGAATCCTGTGGTTTGCGTTTCTGCTACTTCGCCACACCGGACACGGCCGCCAACACGCTCTGCGCATGATGATGGTGATGATGCCCGTGATGGAGGTTCAGCGAACGCATCGCATCTTCAGAGTAGCGTTCCGACGTCCGGGAAGTCAAACGGCAAGCTATCAGGTCGATTGACGACGCCCTGACCGCTCTCGTACCCTTCCCGTGGAACAGCAGTCATTCCAATAAGGAGATCCAACCATTTATGCGCAATCTTCTCCCGTACCATTCTTGCCGCCATACTTCTGCTCACGCTGCCGCTGTCGATCGACCGCGCAAAAGGCTACGACCGCTAAATCGGCCTCAGCCGCTGCTGCCGCCGCTGGAACCGACAAGATCGACATCAATACCGCGACAGCCGACCAGCTAAAGGCGTTCCCGGGCATCGGCGATGCATACTCCAAACGCATCATCGACGGACGCCCCTACACCGCGAAGAATCAGCTTGTCTCCCGCGGAATCCTCCCGCAGGCCACTTACGACAAGATCAAGGACCACGATCATCGCCAACCCAGCCTAAGAAGTAATTGGCCGCCGGCGAACATCGCTGCTGAAAATCGAGGGGCTGACTGCTACCATGCAGCCAGTCCTTTTCTCTTCTCTATGCTGCAGCGATCCGCACGGCTCCAATACCTGCTTCTCGCGCTCGTAGCCTTCTTCGCGCTCACCCACTTCGTCCTGGGTACGCGACAGAACTTCAACACGCAGAAAAACGGCACATCGCTTGCCCGCTCCCCGTTCTTCAATGGCTTTCGGAACAACACCGTTAATACCTTGCTGCCCGAGGCGAAAGACGCCGGCCTTCAGTGCCGGAGACGTCATCCGTCACCGTGAATCAACGCAGCTATACGGGAATCAATGTCCTTGTCAGAGGAACTGCGTCGGAGCAGCCCAACCAGACGATGGCCTTCAGCTACCTTCGTCCCGGAGAGCCCGCGCCGCATGCAACGCAACCGTAGTTTTGCGTCCACTCCACGCACAGTCCACTCCGCTATGGGCTTGGATCGTCTGGTTCGTCATCACCATCCGCGGCATTCTTCTGTCTCGTCACCGGACTGTATGTCGTCTTTGCCCGGCCGCGCAAGCCCGCACGCCTGGCTCATCCTCGGCATCCTGGCCTTACTTCAACTCGCTCTTCACCTCCGTCTACTACCTCGTCGATCCGCTGAAACCCGTCGCCCTGCTCTGGTCGGTGCATCTCGCAGACCGCGATGCCGCTCTGTCTCATGGCCTTTGGCATCTACTTCCCCCAGCGGTCCGAGATCGACATACGTTACCCCTGGATCAAGTGGCTCTTCATCACGCCGATCCTTTTGCTGCTGCCCTATCGATCTTCTTGCAGGAGTTCGGCCGTCCTTACAACTTCGCTCTCTCGAACTGGCTTATCCCCTACGCCGTCGGCATCAACACCATCGAAACCATCATTGGTTTCTGCGCCATCTCTTACTTCTTCGTCTGCCTCGCGCCAAAGATCCGCACCGCAACCGGCGATGCGCGCCGCCGCCTGCGCATCCTCTATCGCCGGAACCTGCATTGGCCTCACGCCATTCTTCATCCTCGTCATCATCGCGCTCGTCCGTAAGACCGACGTCGGCCAGGACATCCCGCAGTGGATCGTCCTCACCGCCGTCGGCATCCTCTTTCTCTTTCCACTCACCCTCGCTTACGTGGTCGTCGTGCAGCGCGCGATGGATCTCCGCATCCTCATCCGTCAGGGAACCAAATACGCCTTCGCCCGCCGCTCCGTCGGCATCGTCTCTGCGTCCTGCTCGCCATCTGGATGGCCTACCGCTTCGCCAATTCATTCGCGAGGCCCCGGCCATCACCGCAACGTCGACATCGTCCAGATGCTTCGCCATCATCGGCATCTTCTTCGCCTTCCGCTTCGTGCTCTCGCGGCGTCTGCAGCAACGCCTCGATCAGCGCTTCTTCCGCGAGGCCTACTCCACCGAGCAGGTCCTCTCCGAGCTCTCCGACGAGGCCCGCAACTTCACCGAAGTCGACCCGCTTCTCAAGACCATCACCCAGCGCATCGGCGACACGCTGCACATCGAGCGCATCGCCGTCTTCCTGCGCTCCGGCGACACCTACCGCCTCCAGCTCGCGACCGGAACACCCGGCGCTGCCACGCTGTCACTCCGCTCGGCTCCTTCTCGCTCCCTGCAACCTCAACCACTATCACCACGCTCGCTCGCGGCCGGGCTCCCGCCAACGTCTATCGCGACGACCCCTCCAGCTGGCTCGTCGACGCCTCCGACTCCGAGCGCGCCGCGCTCAACGATCTCTCCACCGAGCTTCTCGTCCCTCTCCCCGGCCGCAACCGTCTCGCCGGCGTCATCGCGCTCGGCCCCAAGCGATCCGAAGAGCCCTACTCCCGCACCGACCGCCAACTCCTCCAATCCGTCGCCACCCAGACCGGCCTCGCGCTCGAAAACGCCGAGCTCTTCGAACACCTCTCCACCGAGATCGCTCACCGCGAGCGCGTCTCCCGCGAAATTGAGATCGCCCGCGAGGTCCAGGAGCGCCTCTTCCCGCAGGTCTACCCCCATCTCGAGGGCGTCGATCTCGCCGGCTTCTGCCGCCCCGCCCAGGCCGTCGGCGGCGACTACTACGACTTCTTCCTTCTCCCCGGCAGTTCCGGCGGCCCGACGACGTCGCGCCTCGCCCTCGCTCTCGGCGACATCTCCGGCAAAGGCATCTCCGCCGCCCTCCTCATGGCCAGCCTCCGCGCCAGCCTGCGTAGCGCAGCGCTGCTGCAACCCGGCGATCTCGCCACGCTGATGCGCCACGTCAACCGCCTCGTCTACGAGTCCTCGACCTCCAACCGTTACGCCACCTTCTTCTACGCCGAGTACGACCCCGACACCCGCGTCCTCACCTACGTAAACGCTGGCCACAACCCGCCAGTCATTCTTCGCGGCGACGAGACCATCCAGCTTGAGGCCACCGGAACCGTCATCGGCCTGCTCCCCGACGTCCCCTACACCCGCGCCAATGTCCTCCTTCAACCCGGCGACATCCTCATCGCCTTCACCGACGGCGTCTCCGAAGCCATGAACTCCGCTGACGACGAGTGGGGCGAAGACAACATGGTCGCCGCTGCCCGCGCTCCTGCTCAATCAGCCGAATGGCAGTCCACCAACTGCGGCCAACTGCGTCAAGTGCATCATCGAAGCCGCCGACCGCTTCACCGCCGGAGCCCCCCAGCACGACGACATGACCCTCCTCATCTGCAAGATCCGCTAGCTCTTTCGGTCCAACAGATCCAGCAGCGGCACTGTCATCGCGGTTGTCACAATTGCCATCAGAACAAAGACTGTGAACAGCACCGGCCCCAGAATCCCCTCGCGTAACCCAACATTGAGCACGACCAACTCCACCAGCCCCCGCGTGTTCAGCAACACCCCAATCTCAACGGCTCTCTTCCACGACTGCCTGCCTGTCTTTGCGGCAAACGCGGCCCCACCAATCTTTCCCGCTACTGCAGCCAGCAAAACAACCGCCAGCCACTCCAGCCCGGCTCTTGTAAGCATCTCTCGCTGCATGCGAAGCCCGGTCATCGCAAAGAAGACTGGAAGCGCAATCCACACCACCGGTCTAGTCGCACGTCCCAGCATCTCAACGAGCACCTGCCGCCGCGGCGCACAAACTCCTGCTAGGAACGCTCCAAAGAATGCATGAACGCCAAGCGCCTCGGTGACCCGCGCAGCCACAAATGCCAGAATAACCATCGCCGGAATCCATATCCACGTCCTCGATTTGCATCTCACAGCAAGTCGCGCAAGTGCAGGACGGACCACCAGCAGCATCAACGCAGTTAGCGCCACCAGCAGCACTAGCCGTAATCCCGCCTCTCCGGCGCCGCCGCCATGTGTTATCGCCAGCGTCACTGCGAGCAGCGACCACGCCACCAGATCATTGCCTGCTGCGCAGATCAACGCTACCGAAGCTGTTGCCGCATCGACAGCTCCGTCGGTCCCCCTCCGCTCTGCAAGAATTCGCGCCAGCACTGGCAGGGCAGTGATGCTCATCGCAATTCCCACGAACAGCACGAAGCCCACCTTCGACCCATGCGGGTGGCCAAACCGCGCCAGTAAAGCGGGTGCAATCGCCGCACCCAAACAAAACGGAGCCGCAATGCTTCCAACGGTAATCGCAAGCGTGGCACCGCGATTCTGCCCTACCGTCTCAAGATCAACTTCTATCCCCACGAAAAACAGGAACAGTATCAGTCCCGCCTGGCTTACGATCTCCAGGTCCACCAAGCCGTCCCGCCGGAAACAACATCGAGGAAGCCGTCGGCAGCAGATGTCCAAACGCCAGAGGACCCAGCAGCAGCCCTCCAGTAATCTCTCCCACCACGAGTGGCTGTCGCAGCCGCTGCGACAGCCATCCACACAACCGAGTCACCGCAACGATCACCGCAATCTGGATCGCAATCAAAAGTAGCTCTAACGTGAAATTCATTGCGCTGCCCGATGCTTCGCCTTTCGGGCCTCAATCACGATCACAAGTTCGATCACCAGCAACACCAGCCCCGCAGGAAACATCCTTGAGCCAAGCATCCCTGGCCAGTTCATCCTGAAACCCGATATCCAATCCATCGCAAACAGGCCGATGCCTCCGAAGAACAGGATCGACCCGCACCATCTCCGAAAGCGTGCTGTGATCTCGCTCTCGCCCTTGTACTCTCCGCCGCGCATCTCCCGCACCGGAGCATGCGCCATCCCCTCGTGGGTCATACACGCGGCAGCGTATCGTAGGATCTCTTTCAACGCAGCGCGTCGCAAACTGTTCCGCCTCTGCCAGCGAGGTAAAGATCACGCACGCAGGCTCTCGCCCGGACCTCAAATCTTCAGGATCGCCCTCAGGCAAAGGCTGAGGTCCCGAAAACAAAACCGCATACTCTCCCGGCGACATGCGCTCGTTCCAGCTTTGGGGAGTCGCGGTCGGATCAAAGAGCAGCAGCGTACGGGCCATCTTCCAAGTATAAAATCCAGCACTACCTCAGCGATATCACCACGATTCGTCCGTCTGAATGAAAGCTCCCGCCGGTCGCTGTCCTAGCCTCCGTCATCGGGTTCGTCGGTGTCACATAGGCCGCGCTCGAGTACACACCTGCCGCATCGAAGCTGTTCAGCAGGTAGTCCCGCTCCTTGTCGATCTCAGGGTCGATCTTGTGCGTCACCTTGCCATTGCGCTGGTCCTTCTCGAAGCCAATATCATGCGTCGCCGAACCAACCCACATCGGTCGCCCGTCGATCGTCTTGTCCGTCTGCCACACTCGCAGATGATGCCGTTCCGCTGCCACCAGCAACGGATCGGCGCGCGCATAAGACATATCCTGTGGCCTGCCGAACAGGAACAGTGTGCTCATCGGCATCTCCGTGTAGGCTTCCTTGTTCAGCGTCTTCAGCAATCCATTCACAATTGCATCCTGTACCGACTTATCCACCGCTACCCAGCCCGCGGCCTTATATGCCGCCTCCACTTGCTCCTTCGTCCCCACCAGGGCGAAGTTCACCATGTCTCCGGGGTTTGCCTCTGCCGTCGTGCTGTCCGAAACCCTCCGGGGAATCGTTGCAAAGACATCAGGAGTGATCAGCGTATTGATCGCAGCCACTGGAGTTCCCGATGCACTCTTTGCGTCAGCCTTCGGGGCTGGCGTGAACTTCAACTTCACCTTGTACTCCCCTGTAAAGGTCAGGTCGCTGCTCGTATTTACCCGCAGGTACAACTTTCCTGTAGTTGGCAAAGGTACCTGTCCTGAGGCTCCAATAGAGAAGGGGACGGAGGCTCCCATATCGCTTACGCGGCCGATCAATGCACCCACCTTCGCCTGGTTCAACGGGAACTGCCGGATGAGGTCCTTCCATCCGCGGTCAACCCCGTCAGCCGAAGCCTTGCGACCATCGGCCATCGACACATCACCGGTTACGGTAAAGTTCGCCGACTCACCGGCGGCCACCACCACGCCGGTATCCAACCAGTCGCTGTCTTTCACCGTGAAATCGTAGCTCTGTTTATGTGCCGGAATGGCGGTTGTATTCTTCGGGTCCTTGTCGCGCATGCCTACGATCGCTTCCACGCGCGGCCCTATCGTCGGTGTCACTGCAGGAGCGGCAACCGGAGCAACAATCGGGGTCGTCACCGGAGGAGCCGCCGGAACCGTTGCATTCGACTGGCCGTACCCCATGGGGCCGGTCTTAACCAGAACCAGTATCGACAACAGTACCGCTATCGGCAGCGCTCTACTCCAGCGTCGCTCGGCAGTTGGAAATCGTTTAGAGTGATTCATATTGATTCCCCAAACTAAGATGCTCAACCCGGGTCAGCCGCGTATGTCGCTTCATGTTTTCGCCAGGAAGATCGTTTCTCTCTCGGCTGCGGCGGTGTGCGCCATCATGCTCTCTGGTTGCCAGGGAATCGTCGCCACGCAGAGTGGCTCGCAGGTCCGAATCATCGACGCCTCCCCAGACGCTCCGGGACTCGACATCTATCAGAACAACGCGGCCATCGCGTACAATCTCGGCTTCGGAACCATTACGTCATACGTTCCCATCGATCCCGGAACCTACACGACCAGCGCAACGGTGGCAGGCACCAAACAGGTGATGTCCTCTTCCAAGGGCACCTTCGTCACCGGCACTCAGTACACCGTGCTCATCGGGAATGTCTCCGCCAGCCTGCAGCAACTCACCCTCAAGGACCAGAGCATAGCCGCTCCCTCAGGACAGATTGCCCTGCGCTTCATCGATCAGGCCACGCGCATCACACCCCTGGACATCTACCTCGTCCCGCTGGAAAGAAGCTCACCGACGTCACCCCGGTCGTAACCAACATCAACTTCGGCACCAATACCGGGTACCTCAATATCCCCACCGGAACCTACACGCTCGTCATGGTTCCCACCGGTACCATTCCCGCCAGTGACACCATCGCCACGTACGTGGGCGCACAGATCACCTACACCGGCGGCTCCGCAAGCACAGTCATTCTGATCGACCAGCAACTCGTCACCACGCCGGGTCTGCAGGTCATCGTCGCACCCGACTACACCTCGCCATCGGCCACGAGCTAGTCAACAAGAGCATACCCCTTGTCATCCTGAGCGAAGCGCGAGCGGAGTAGAAGGACCTGCATTTCTTGCGCACAGGCACGGCTGCTGGCGTCGCATCCGCAACCCTCGCAAATCGCAAAAGTCGTGTCTCCCGCAAAAAAGATAGCTTCTCGCAACTCGCGCAACACGCGCGAACTCCTTGTGTCTACTCCCACCGTACGACGTTGGCCTGCAGCGCTCAGGCCAACGAAGAATATCGAACACTTGGAGACCCTGTATGAAGATCACTCAAGTCGCACTCGCGCTCTTCTTTGCCCTCCCCGCCGCCTCCCTCGTGGCCCAGACCAATGCCTCTATCAACCAGCGCAAAGTAAACCAGCAGGATCGTATCGGTCAGGGTGTTCAGAGCGGCCAGCTCACCGCCGGCGAGACCGCCCACATCGAAAAGCAGGAGTCGGCGATCAATCACGAAGAGCGGGCCATGCGCGCTCAGGACAACGGCCACCTCACTACGGCCGACAAAAAGCTCATCAGTCATCAGCAGAATCAGGAGTCGAAACGCATCTACCGCGATAAGCACAACAGCCGCGTCCGGTAGTTTCTGACGCAGATTTCCACAGGAAATCCTGTCAAGTCCCAATCGCCGATAAGTTACATCAATTCAGCAAGATACGTGGTGCCGATCAATTACCCTCACTCAGCTATAATCGAGAAGTAGAAAACAAAAAGAGCCCCGGTGGTGTAGCCGGGGCTCTCTTCTTTGTGCGCAACTTCGATGGTCGTGTCCCTGAGGTACGGACCTAAGTTTTTTATTTTGAGCATTTACACGATTTAAGGGGGAGGGGTCATGTCAATACGGCAGCAAATCCGGCCCGTCCTCACCCTCGCTCTCCCGCTCATCGCCGCCGAGCTCGGCTGGATGGCCATGGGCATCGTCGACACCGTCATGGTCGGCCACATGGCGAACCCGGCCATCAACATCGCCTCCGCCGCCCTCGGCCAGGTCCTCTACAACACCCTGGCCTTCGGCATCGCCGGCGTCCTGCTCTCGCTCGATACCTACCTCTCGCAGTCCCACGGAGCCGGTCGCTTCGAAGAAGCGAACCGCTGGCTCTACCACGGCCTCATCCTCGCGGCCATCCTCGCAGCGGTTCTCTTCGGCCTCATCGAGCTCGCCCCGATCGGCATGCGCCGCATGCCCATCAACCCGCAGGTCATGGAAGGCGCCATCCGCTTCCTCCACGCCCTCAACTGGGGAACACCAACCCTCTTCCTCTACTTCACCCTCCGCCGCTACCTGCAGGCCTTCAATCACGTCCGCCCCATCGCCTTCGCCCTCGTCACCGCGAACCTCTGCAACGTCTTCTTCAACTGGATTCTCATCTACGGTCACAGCTGGGGCGCGATCAAGATCCCCGCGCTCGGCATCGTCGGCTCCGGCCTCGCAACCTCCATCTCGCGCGCCTACCTCGCCCTCTTCATCGCCGGCGTCCATCTGGTACGTCGAGCGCAAACACAACTACGGTCTGCGCTCCACGCTTCGCCACATCGAGACCTCCCGCCTCAAGCGCCTCACCATCCTCGGCGCTCCCGCAGGCGCCCACATCTTCGTCGAGATCGCCATCTTCGCCACCGTCACCTTCCTCATCGGAACCATGGGGCCGCTCCAACTCGCAGGCCACGAGATCGCACTGAACTGCGCCAGCTTCACCTTCATGGTCCCCTTCGCCATCTCCGCCGCCGCAGCAGTGCGCGTCGGTCAGGCGATCGGCCGCAAGGCACCCAACGAAGCCGCCGCCGCAGGCTGGACAGCCATCCTCCTCGGTGCCATCGTCATGGCGACGTTCTCCCTCGTGCTGTCAGTCTTCGCGCACCCCATCGCACGAGCCTTCACCCCGGACGCAGCGGTCATCGCCGCCACCGTTCCTCTGCTCTATGTCGCCGCCGCCTTCCAGTTCTTCGACGGCCTGCAGATCACTGCCACCGGCGCTCTGCGCGGAGCTGGCAACACCCATGCCGGCCTCATCGTCCACATCATCGGCTACTGGATCATCGGCCTGCCCGTCGGCTGCTGGCTCGGCTTCCGCATGGGCCACGGGGCGGTCGGGCTCTGGCTTGGACTCTGCGCCGGTCTGATCGTCGCGGGACTCGCACTGACGACGGTCTGGCGTCGCACCACCAGCAATCTCGCACTGCTTCAACCCATCGCAAGACACGAAGACCCGATCAGCTCTTAGGGTCAGTTTTTGGCCTGTCTTCTGACAGCCGGTACATCAGGATCGCCATGCGCTTCGCCTGTCTGCGGAATCGAGTCCAGAAAGATCGTCTCGCCCTCCGCATGCGAGCCTTCGCCCATCGCTCCGGTTCCTACCAGACCGGGAACGTAGGGAGCGACGAACGCGATATCGCCCGCGCCGCGCAGCATCGGATCCATCTCGCTCATCGGCGGCAGACCCAGCGATTCGTTTACCTGGTTTAGCTGTTTCAGGACCGCGCGACTCGCCTCGGTGGGAGCCATCGCAGGATAGCCATCCTGAAACGCGATCGTCGCTCCGGTTCTCGGAAGATGATCGCGGACGATCGCCTCCATCTTCGCCCGTATCCTTGCGGTCTGATCGTTGTCGAGCGTGCGCATGTCACCTGAGCGCAATCGCGACCGGAGGGACGATGTTGCTCTTGCCGGTGGCGGCTCCTCCACGTCCGTTCTCATTCATCGTTCGCAGTCGAACCACCCAGCACAAGGCCGACGTTGTAAGTGAGCCCCGGCTCCTTAAGCTCCTTACGGAACGCATCCAGAATCCGCGCAAGCTCGTAGATCGCGCCGTCGCCGAGATGATCTCCGAAGACCTGCGAAGAATGACCGCTTCGACCGCTCGTCTCCAGCCGCCAGGAACTCGACACTCCTGCGGCTGATGCTCTGCGCGTCCTTGCCATCCACTCGTCCGCCCGACTCGAACTCCAGTGCGACGTCGCTCTTCTTCGCCGCATCGATCATGTCTTTGCGCGAGAGAGACAATCGGCTCGCCGTGTCGTTCCTCATCGCCACTCAGCACGATCCTGATCTCAGCCTTGTCCAGAGCGCCCGCAGCCTTCATTGCTCTGAGCGCCGTCAGCATGACGACCAGTCCACCCTTCATATCGTTGACGCCCGGACCCGTCGCGACGTTGCTGTTAGTGCCCGGAACGATCGAGTACCGCTGAAAGCTGCTCGAAGGCTCGAAGACGGTATCGAGGTGGCCGATCAGCAGCATGTCGCTTGCCGCACTTACCCGCGCCGGCAGGACAGGCATGCTCAGCAACAAGATCACCCGCGCGCCCATCCACCGACTGCATCGGCTCCCAGTGCGTCTTGAATCCAAGCTCCGCAATCTGCGGCTCAACTACATCCTTCACGGCAATGACGCCCGCCAGGTTCATCGTTCCACTGTTGATGTTCACCAGCTTTCTCAAGCAGCGCAACGGCAGCGGGCGTCTCTGAGTCGACGGTCTTGACCATCGCCGATTCAGTGGAATTCATCGTTGCGCCTGTGTGGAGGCAGCAACCGCAAGAGACACCGCTCCCACAATCCGCAGAGTCATGCCTGGCGATATCTTCGTCATGGGCGGAGCATAACACGCTACTGGCGAGCCAACTGCTCCGCCGTTCGCTCCAGCACGCCTGCCTGGCGTTCCATCCGGCGCAGTTGTTGCTCGGCGGGGTTGATTTCGGGGAGACGGCGGACGGGTCATCGTTCGACAGCAGCCTTCTTCGACCGCGTTATCAATGGACGGATGCCTCCTCATCGAGGGCCGCGTGTAAGCCATCGCCGAGCCTCTCGAGCCGTGTCTGCAACGCGCTCCGCTCGGGTGCGGGTATGCAGGTTCGGAGTCTCCAACGACCGCCAGTGTCGTTACGGCACGCGTCATTCGGCGCAGATAGGTCACAAACGTCAGCGCCTCTTCCCAGCGCGTGCCGGAGGAGAGCGGAACACGCGGTTCGAGCATGATTCGGTCCAGCGTCTCCTCGGCGTCGTTGATCGCCAGTCCGCAGGCCCGCCGCGCCGGAGCGAGCAGGCTTCGATCTGCGGCTGACCCGGTCTGCAGCGAGATCCTTTCACGTCCCAGAAGCGAAGCATCGCGCGCACGTACTCCGCATCAGCCAAGGCGCCTCGAGCGAGCAGCCGACCCAACTCCAGGCTTATCGCGCTCCGGCCACAGCAGCCGCATCGCAATTACCGCGACGAGCGCGCCAAGCAGTGTTGTACCCATTCGTACGCCTGCGAAGCGCCAATCGCGCAGTTGCGGCAGGCTGAGTAGGACGAACGTTGGAGTTAGGAAGAAGCAGTACCAGGCGTAGTCGATCGCATAGGTCGCAAGCGTCAGGACGCTGGTGATTGTGATGGCCAGCGATCAGCCCGGCTTCGCTGTGCAACGCAGCCGCGAGAATGGCAGCAAGCACGCCGCCCGCGATTGTGCCGCCGACGCGTTGTGCGCCGCGCCGCAACGTGCCTGAGCTGTAAGGCTGCAGCACGATGATCGAGGTCATCGCCAGCCACGCTCCGTGACGGACGTGCACCGTCCGCATCAGCAGCACATCGACTGCGCCGACGACCAGCATCCGCAGAGCGTGACGCATCATCACGGAGCGCGGTCGTCCAGTTTGCTCGCGCAGCATCGACCATCGTCTGCCAGCCGGAACGCAGCATCGGATCGGCACCGGAACTGGAGAGCAGCGATCTTGTGCCAGCGCGCGGTCGGCACTCGCCCGCCGAGGCTACGCGGAACTCGACGCCGCTCCACAGCGCTCTTACCGCCTCGAAGGCGACCTCGACATTCAGCAGAGCGTCGCGCTGATCCTGCGCGAGAAGCGCAATCAGCGATCCGGCGGGTGCGTCCAACGCTCGAACTGCCGCTTCCGCGCTTGCGCAGGTAGCTCGATCGAGTGTGAGCCTTCGGGAGCGAAGGATTCCGCTCCATCTGCTGGTCGCTGGCGCAGACTGTCGGCGATGGCGCGCTCGGCACGGCTAAGCCATCGCAGTGCGTCGGCGATGGCTTGTTGCGACTCCGCATCGGGAGCAGTCTCGAAGAGCTCGGTCCAGCGAATCGTTCCGGCGAAGAGGATGTCGGCGGTCTCCAGCAGCACTGTGAGAGAGCGCGCACGGATGGTTCGCGCCGTGACTCGAGCGCCGGTTGTGCCGATGGCTGCGCGCGCGGCTTCCATCTGCAGACGCATGCTGCGTTGCAGTTCGTGCATGACGATGCCGTTGCTGTTGACGATCCTCGCTGTCAGGCGCTGTATTGTGGACTCCGGCTGTGAATGCGGAGAGCAAGGTGTAGCACTCGCCGACGGCGAGTCGCGCCGGACGGAAAGGATCGAGCGGCCACAGGAAGAGACTAAGCGCCGCGGCCCACAGGCCTCCGAGTACGAAGGCCAGCGCATTCGCAAGCGCGCCACTGAGCGTGTGCGTCAAGCCGCCGTAACCGGCGAAGTAGATCACCAGGATGATCACTGAGGTCGAGGCCAGCTGGTTGGTGAGCACGCGCGCGAAGGTGATTGCAAAGCAGAAGCCCGCTGTCACGATGACCGCTATCCACAATGGCGTCGTCGCCATCGATCCCGCGACGCTCGCAATGGCACCGCCAAGAATCACCGTGAGCATCGTGGTGAGGCGACTGCGATACGGGCCTCCGTTGTCGACCAGGATGACCTCGAAGCCTCCCAGCGCCGCCGCGCCCATCGGTCTGCCGAGGTACAGGCAGACGACCATCGCGGCCGCAACGGCGATACCTGCGCGCAGGCCGCGCGTCCAGTGAAGCCGCCGCAGCGTGGCGGCCCAGGCTTGCAGATGAAGGCATAGAGAGAGTGTAGCTCCGCGATTAGCCCGCAGGCTGGTGCTCAGCGTATGTGAGCCTTGGAGTGTGTCGTCAGCGTGACGGCCGCAGCGAGAATCAGCGCGCCGCCGGTCCAGGCGCTGGGACCGAGATGTTCGCCGAGTACAAAGACGCCGAGCAGGCTGCCGATCAGCGGTTCCATGTTGAGCAGCACGCCAGCCTGCGAGGCCGGAACCTGCGTCATGCCCCAGTTCCACAGCAGGGTCGTGGTTGCGGTGCAAAGAATGCCGCTGGCAGCGAGCGCCAGCCATGCCTTCATGCAGACGTGTGCGACCGGAGGCAGGCCGTAACGCGCAGGAACCCACGCCAGCAGCATCAGCGTACCCAGCAACAGGCCGTAGGCCGTGACGACGATAGGCGAGTGCCGGTCCATCAGACGCTTGTTCAGCAGGATCCAGCCCAGCGCAATGCCGAGCGAGAGCACGATCAGCAGATCGCCGGCCAGCGAGGGCTCGCCAGCTCCCGATGCCGTGACGGCCGAGCGCGATCAGAGCAGCGCCTGCAGTCGAGACAGCCAGCGCAAGCCAGCCAACTGCGTCCAGGCGCTCGTGCGCGAAGAGGGTCGCTCCGACGGCGAGAATGACCGGCATGGTGCCCACCATCAGAGCGGCGTGCGAGACGGTGGTGAGCGAGAGTCCGTAGAACTGGATCAGGAACTGGACAGGAACGCCGAGGAACGAGGCGGCGGCGAGAACGCCCCACTCCCTTGCAGTCAGACCCGGTCGATGCGTCACGAGCAGCGGCACCAGAGCGACCATCGCGAAGAGGAAGCGGTAGAGCACCATGTGCGCGAACGACATCTCGGCCAGCGCGATCTTGCCGAAGAAGAAGCCGCAGCCCCAGAGCGAGCTGGCGATGGCGCACGCGACGAAGCCGAGGGCGCGCCGCTTGTGAGTGGAAGGCATATCTCCACTGTCGCACAAAACGAAGCGGGCGCAGCCGAAGCCGCACCCGCATCTTGCTGACTCCGTGTCAGCTACCAGACGCGGCAGCTGTTGGCGGGGACCATCGGTGTGCCCTTCTTGCAGCTGAAGGCCGCTGCGAAGCCGGGCTGGTTGACGATGGCGCCGGTCACGCGGAAGTGGTCGGGCGAGTGCGGATCGGTGAGGACCTGCTGGCGGATCACCTCGGGCCGCGAGTTCTCGCAGTAGTTCTGCGCGTAGCCGATGTAGAAGCGCTGCGGCGAGGTGTAGCCGTCAATCTTCTTCGTCAGGTCGACCTTGTTGATCTTTGCGCGCTCGAGGTAGGCCAGATAGGCGAGCACAAGGCCGCCGTTGTCGGCGGTGTTTTCGCCCAGCGTCAGCTTGCCGTTCACCTTCACGTCGTCGACTGCGGTGAAGGAGCCGTACTCGTTGACGAGGCAGTCGGTGCGGGTGTCGAACTTCTTCGCGTCGTCGGCCGTCCACCAGTCGCTCAGGTTGCCCTTGGCGTCGAACTTGCGGCCCTCGTCGTCGAAGCCGTGCGTCAGCTCGTGGCCGATGACAGCGCCGATGTGGCCATAGTTGACGGCGTCATCCTGCTTGGGGTCGTAGAAGGCAGGCTGCAGAATGCCGGCGGGGAAGTTGATGTCGTTCATGCTGGGGTCGTAGTAGGCGTTGACGGTAGGCGGCGTCATGCCCCACTCGCTGTGGTCGACCGGCTGGCCGATCTTGGCGAGCTGGCGGTCGTTCTCAAAGGCCGTGCCGCGGAACTTGTTGCCGAGCGCATCGTCTGGCTTGACCTCGAGCTTCGTGTAGTCGCGCCACTTGTCCGGATAGCCGATCTTGTTGGCGACAGCGTGCAGTTTCTCCTTCGCGCGCACCTTGGTCGCGGCGGACATCCAGTCGAGCTGATCGATATCGCGGTCCATCGCGTTCTCGATGTCGTGGACCATCTCGAGCATCTTCGCCTTGCTGTCTCCGGCGAAGTACTGCGCCACGTAGACCTGACCCAGTGCCTCGCCCAGCGCGCCGTTCACCGCGTTTGAGCAGCGCTTCCAGCGCGCGCTCTGCTGCGGCTGGCCGGTCAGTGTGCGACCGTAGAAGTCGAAGTTCTCATCGTCGAAACGCTTCGGGAGCCGATTCGCCGCAGCCCGTAAGCAGGTGATAGCGCATGTACGCCTTCAGCGTGTCGAGGTCCGTTGCCTGAACCTCAGAGATCATTGCGGCGATGAACGCCGGATTGGCGTTGTTGATCTCCTTGATGTCGGGGGAGCTGATTGCAGTGCGAAACATCTCGAACGCCGGGGCAGGGAAGGTCTGGTTGAAGGTCTCAATCGTCTGCAGGTGATAGATCTTTTCGGGATCGCGCCGCTCGGTGACAGGCATGGAGGCCTTGGCCAGAGCCGTCTCGAAGACCATGATGGCTTCGGCATCCTTCTGGGCCTGCTCCGGCGTAGCTGCCGGCGAGTGTCAGCATCTTCGCGACGTGGTCGACGTACTGCTTGCGAACGGTCTCGTCCTTGGCTCCGGTGCGAATGTAGTAGTCGCGCTCCGGCAGGCCGAGGCCGGCCTGGTCGACAAAGGCGATCTGCTTGCTGGCGTCCTTGAAGTCCTGCTGCTCGCCGTAGCCGAAGAAGACGTCGATGCCATTGCGCTGCAGCTTGCCGGCGAGCGCGGCCAGATCGTTCTTGTCGTTGACGGCGTCGATCTCGTCGAGCAAGGGCTTCAAGGGCGCCAGGCCCTTCGCCTCGATGGCGTCGGTATCCATGCAGCTCTTGTAGTAGTCGCCGATCTTCTGCTCGTTGGGAGTGCGGCCTGCCCCGCCGGCCGCTGCCTTGAGCAGGATGCCGTTCAGCGACTGGGTGTTGACGTTGAAGAGGGCGTAGAACTCGTCGACCGCCGGCTGGTCGGCAGGAATGGGGTGGTTCGCGGCGAACTTGCCGCAGGCGAACTTGTAGAAGTCGGTGCAGGGATCGACAGCAGATATCGATGGAGGAGGAGTCGAAGCCGGGGATCGCTTTGTAAACCTCGGCAGCCTTGACGGTCTTGCCATCTGTGCCCTGGCTCTGTTGCGCATAGGCGGTAATTGTGAGCAGGCGCCGCGAGGCTCAACTGCGGCGATGCTGCCAAGGCGCAGCGAAACCATCTTGTGTCTATTCATCCTGTGTTCGTCCCTTCGGTATTTCATCTGCTTTTGTATCACTGCGGGAGGCAATGGTTTACGGTTTGGTTGGACGGGCGCATGCTCCCATTGGCGAGCATAGTTCGTCTGTGAAAGAGTAGTAGCCTAGCGCGCCCTCTGCGGGTACGCGCTCATCATCATGCCGGTTCCAAGCATCATCGACGCGAGTCCCAGCCTCCGCAAGTTGCTGCGGCTGCTTCTGCTCGTTTTTGTGACGAAGGGCGCCTTGGCCAAAGGGCCTGACCCGTCGGCTCGGATCCCCTTGGAACCTCTTGGTTTTCCGACACTTCCGAATCAGTTCCTGCTCTCCGGAAGCTCCATGTTTACGGTCGATTTTGTCGACGACAAGCACCTCCTGGTGACCTTCAGCACCAAGAAGCTGCTGAAGCGCCTGGCGGAGTGTCCGGCCACGGATCAGGACCGCATCGTCGACGCCGTGTTGCTTGAGGTTCCAACCGGTAAGGTGCTGGCGCGCACCTCCTGGCGCACGCACGACCGAGGCCAGTATCTGTGGAGTCTCGGACACGGACGCTTCATGCTTCGCATGCGCGATACGCTCACGACCTTTGCTCCCATGGCGAACCTTGCCAAGGGCGACGCCTTCAGGGAACGCCCTTTATCACTACGGAGCGCCGAATCGGCGGCGTTCTGTTGTCACCTGACGCCGACCTGATGATCCTCGAGACCATGGAGCCTCGTCCATTGCCCTCGGATTCTGTTCAGCCGACCGCAACACTGTCTCCTGAGGAGCAGAGGGTGCGGCTTGAATCTCCGGTCCAGATCAACTTCTTCCGCTTACTGCAGCAGGCGGGCGAGGAGGTCGTCGCTCGTCCTGGCGGCGCGCTTCGAACCCGCGTCCCGGGACGCATCCCCGCCAACTCTAACGGTTACGTTTCTATCGTCGATCAGGGACATCAGCGCTGGGCCTTCGACTTCCGCACCTACAGCGGCAAGGTGAAGGAGTTGTCGCCGTTTGAGTCGACCTGCAGGCCGACTCCGATTCTGGTCAGCCGGGGTGAGTTCATCGCCTTCGGCTGTCATCTCAGCCACACTCCACAGGTCATCGCGGGATTCAATATGAGTGGCGAGGAGATGTGGGAGCAGAACATGCCGGAAACCTATGTCGCTCCAACGTTCGACTATGCGCCGAGAGCCGGCCGGTTCGTGATGAGCCGCGTCTTGACGCACAGCTCTGTCGTGCAGGGGGGCGACATTCTAATGCCGGAGTTGGTCTCCGGGCAGAGCATCGTGGTCTACCAGACCGACAGCGGAAGACAGGTACTGCGCATCGACGCCACGCCTGTAGTGCGTGCGGGGCAGAACTTCTCGCTCTCGCCAGATGGACTGAGTCTCGCCGTCGTTCGCGATAATGCAGTAGAAATCCATACCTTGCCGCCGCTGACGCCCAAGGAACGAGACGCGGTGCAGAAATCTGAGGTGTCGGCTCCGAATGACGATGGCGGTGCGCCTGTATCGTTTGGTGAGCAGGGGACGACAACTGACGCAGTTGCTGTGAGGCCAGCAGAGACTAATCCAGTTGCGTCGCAAAGCACCCCGCCTGTCGATCCTCCGGCTGCTGCGAACGCGACGGGGACGCAGCAGTCAGCGCCACCAGCTGCGCCTGAAGCGACGCCCCCGGCAGCCGCCACGTCCGAACATCCGTCCGATAGGTCAGCACCAACTGGCGGCGATGAGAAGCAGGCAAGTCCGGCTGAGTCACCGCGCAAACCACCCACGCTTTACAACGAGCCGGGAGAGAAGCCCGGCGAAGCGAATCAGAAGACCACTCCACAGCAATAGAAAAGGCACTCCGAAGAGTCTCGCGGCTGCCGCGCTCTATGCAAAACCGGTTAATCTGCATACCGTCGCAGGTATCTTCAAGTATATTGCGAGCGCATTGTTTGGGAGGAGGGCCTTTTCTGGCGAACCGGTTTATCTGATAACCGGTCTGGTAATGCATTACCTGATTGCCATATGCTGGACAGCGGTTTACCTGCTGTTGTTATTCCGGATTTTTAAACCGGGATTTGTTTGGGCCAAAACGATTTTATTTTCCTGTACAGTTTGGATCGTAATGAATGGAATCGTATTGCCCCTCTGCGGATTAACTTCGAGCTCACCAGGACGCCTGGACGATTTTTAAATCCTATGCCCCGATCCTGCTTTGTGTAGCTTTTCCTATCTGTTTTATTTTAGAAAAAAAATCTGCACGTATGTAAAATTTGCCTGGTCCAAACAGATGAACCAACATACTGCGGGGATAAATTTTTCATTTGATCCTTTGTTTAGCTTTTTCTTTCAGGGAGTGAATACTTACGTTCAGTTCAAATCCAATCAGCAGTATCAGGGCATTGAAATAAACAACAATCATCAGGATCAGAATGGTACCTATGGATCCATATACTTTATTGTAGGTGCCGAACTTGTTTACCCAAAACGAAAAAATAAAAGTCAACAGGATCATCATCATGGTCGCCAGGAGCGTTCCCGGAGAAAATAACCTCCATTTTTCACGGATGGAAGGGGCATGTTTATAGATATAAGCAATCGCAAAATAAAACATCGGAATGATTACTACCCAGCGCAGGCTTTTAAATACCCACTTCATGGACTGCCTATGGATATGCAATGCCCTGAACACATAACGAAGCAATTCATCCTGTGTGACCAGGATGATGCCGCTCCCGATAATCAAAATAATCAGGACTAGTGTGAGCTGAATCGCAACCAGCCGGTTGTGAAAAAAATTTCTTGGAAAATGGGAGTGGGGCGAAAGGGATTTGTTAAAAGACCGCATCAGACCAATCATAGCGTCGGAGGCATAATACAAAGAAATCACGAGTCCGACCGACAACAATCCACCACGTGGTTTGGTCAGAAAGTCTGTCAGAAAATTTGAAACAAGTACATAGGTATTCTGGTTGGGTGTGATTTCTTTTGTCAACAATAATAGTTGGCTGGTCAGTTTTTTCGAAACCGGAAGATAAGGGATCAGGGTACATAAAAATATGGTTGCGGCTGGAATGGCCAGGAGAAAACTGAATGCAATCGAACGGGCCCGGTCATTCAATCCGACCTTCTGAATCTGACTTTTAAAAAAAACGACTACTTCAAACAACGGTAAACCCTGAAACCCCGGAAGGTAAATGGACTTGCTTTTGGAAGAGGCATAACGATAAGGAAAAGAGGACCGGATAAATTTTTGAATACTGGTCATGGGGTTTCTTTTGATTGCTGACCGATCCGCATTTGTTCATCGAGGGCCTTCTGATACGCTCTTGCGTTCTTCATATGTTCTGAAAATGTTGCTGAAAAATTGGAATATCCAGAAAAATCCGGTTTAGCCACAAAATAATAATACCGGGTTTCCGGTGCATTAAGGACGGCTTCGATAGATTCCAGGGAAGGTGTGCAAATCGGTCCCGGAGGTAAGCCGGCTACGCGATAGGTGTTATAAGGCGATTCAAACAGCAGATATTTTTCGTATACTCTTTTCAGGTCAAAACGGCGGAGGGCAAATTTGACCGTTGGATCAGCCGATAAGCGCATACCTGTCGCTATACGGTTGAGATAAACGCTGGCAATTTTTGGCTTGTCTTCTTTGCGGGTTGTCTCTTCTTCCACAATGGAAGCCAGTATATATGCGGTTGTGCGGTTAAGACGATGGGCTTCGGCCTGGTGCAGGTGCTCCGGAGTCCAGAAAGCATTCGCTGCGGCATCGATTTTTCTGATGATCCGGGATGGAGTGGTGTTCCAGTAATACGTATAGGTGTCTGGAAAAACTATGGTCATCAAGGTGTTTGTATCAACTCCATAAACGCTTAAAGTGTCCTTGTTATTGATAAAGCGCATAAAAGCCGAGGAATCGCATTCAAATTTCCGACCGATCATCGATGCCAGATCTTCACGTGTCCTTAATTTAGTAATTACCAGGTTTACCGGAACCTGCCTGCCATTCCGCAGCATTTTCAGAATATTCAACAGACTCGCTCCCCGGCGAATTTCAAATTTTCCGGCTTTTATCGTCGAAGGATAAGAGACACGTTTTGCGAGCCAGTTGAATACTGAAGGGTATGAAAGCACCTTATCTTCTCTGATCACCGAATCCAGTTGATTAAAATTCATCCCTGTACGGATGTACAGTTCGTAATGGTCGGCATCAAAAGAAGTTGCCGGGCCTAGAATCAGAAATCCTGTGATGGCTGCGATTAAAATGATTAAAAGGAAAAGCAGGAGAAACAGTTTCTTCACGTGTATTTGGATTATTCACCAAAATAAACAAAAAACCCCGTCATTGGAATGCGGGGTCTTAAATATCACTTGATTATCTATTTCTGCTGAGGTACACCACCCGGTATCGTGTTGGTGGTTGTAGGCTTCAGGTCCCTGACCTTGCCTGTAGATGCTTTTGGAATAAAAATAGTAGAAAAAATGCAAAGCAATACCACGGTTGTGGCCAGAATCCAGGTGCCCTTTTCCAGGATATCAGTAGTTTGTTTCACGCCCATAAACTGATTGCTGAAACCAGCAACGTTACCTGCAAGTCCCCCGCCTTTTGGATTTTGGATAAGTACGATTAAACCCAGTAAACCACAAGCCAGTAATAAAATAATAACAAAAAATATCATGGTAAAGACGCTTTAATTTGTTCGATTCTGGACGCAAAATAAGCGCTTTTGGGGGGATAAATCAAACTTAATTTCTGGAAAAGCGCGATGGCATTCTCATACATACCCTGCTTGGCGAGGACTTCTGCCATGGACTCGGTTAAAATTTCCCGTTCATCAATGGAATGAGCGGCAAAATGACGGATGCGGTCAACTTCCTGATCGTCTGTTTTTTCCGCAATAGATTGTGAAGGAAGTTTTTTCATCACTTTCAGCCAGTCTGTGAAACTTTTTAATTGTCTGGTCAAGGGGTCTGTGGGGTTTTCTTCCAGGTTGAGCTTAATGCCCTGCGAAGCAAAATAATCGATCATGTGATAAGGCGCAAAAACGATTGACTCTGCTTTTTTCGGATCAAAGGGAGCTAATGGCATTTGGTGTTCCTGCAGAGCGACGGCGGGGTCAGGTACCGGATCGCTTTCATCGATATGCCCCTGGGATGTAGTGAAATCGATCACCCCGGGATCTGACTCCCATTGCGAAGTTTCCGCTGATTCCCCCTTCAGCTCATGACCGGAATAAATTTCTGAAATACTTTCCTCTTCACTATGGATATCGGATGACTGGTCTGTTTCTTCTGAATGCCGATAATCCGAGGGGGGGTCAAATGCCTCATAGTCCGCACGGGCAGCCTCCGCATCTGATTCTTCCTGTATGACTGGACTTTCTGTTCCGTTCAGCAACTCCTCCTGCGGGTCAACCAAAGATGGCTCAGGCTCCGGCGTTTGAACCGAAGCTGAGTCTTCCGTTGATGAATTACCAGAGTTTTTATGCTCTTCAGGTACATCGATTACGGGCCTGTCGAAAACTTCCAGGTCAAAATCAGTCTTTTTTACTTTTACTTCTTCAAAAATGCCATATTCATTAACCACTTCTTCCCTGATTTCATAATCTTCTGAAATTTCTTCTGATTCCTCACCGGTTATCTTAAGAATTTCTGTTTGTGAATTAATATGATCAAAAGATGGTGTGGTTTCAGTGTTCTGCTCTGCGGTTTCCTGCTCAGATCCACCGGAAGATTCCCCGCTGAGTGTGTCGTGATGTACTTCACTTTGCGTTTCGTGATACACTTCACTTGTCGTTTCGTGATGTAGTTCACTTTTCGTTTCTGGAGATTCCTCAGTTGTCGTTAAAGAAGCGATCTGGTATTTTGAAATCAAATCATCAAAGGATGTAACCGGTCCGTCTGTGTATTCAGGCAAAGGCTGTTCCGCAACCGGCTCCGGCAGATCAGTGTGTAGTTCCGCATCCCTATTATCTTCTAATGGTGGCAGTTGGCTATCTCCGGTTTGAACCATAGAAGTTGTATCGTCCAACAGGAATTCCTTTGAGGGGGTAAAATTTTCTACCGGTAATTCTGCAACAGGTGTTTCAACATCTTTAATGAATACTTCCTGCACCGAAAAATCATTTGTCGGCTCTGGTCTGCTTGCTGCGCCTGCCTTACCGGATATCCAGTGGCCTTCTTCATTTAAAACAGATTCCAGCCAGAATGGATTATTGAAATATAAAGCAGTTCGCATGGTTTCTTTTTCATAACCCGATTCCTGTTGTTCCTTTAATTTTTTTGATAACAGGAAGTGACCCGCATTAAATGAAGGGAATTCACTGATCAGTTCATAGATCTCTTCTAAAGAAACGATATCCAGATTTTGCTTTCCAAAAATGGCATCTAAAAGAGTGGGCAGGCCATTGTTCATCGTTATATTGATTACCAGTTAGAAAATAAACGGTTGAACATATCATCCGTCATTTGCTGTATAATCTGTGGTGTAAGCGTTGCCTCCGCATCCGTCAGATTAGAGGTTGCAGGAAAATCAAAATTCCTGGTAATATCTGCCTCAAAATCTGGTGTTCCCAGTTTCTGATCGTTCAGACGATTCTTCAAAGTCAGGTGAACGGTTACCGTAAGCCGGTTTATCGAAGCAGCCTGGTTGGAAACACCTGCGGTTGTAACATTGTATTCCGCTACAAATGCCGAAACATCGTAGTCCGCATCTGCCTGCACCTGTATGAGTTTGGTCTGGTTGCTGATCTTTTGTTTGAATTTGTCGGTGAGCTGTGGACTTAACTGGGGATCCACATACCTTGCCCTGTTTTCAATAAAACCAATCTGTATGGTCTTCACTTCAGGCGGTATGGAGACATCTTTAAATGAATATATTTTACAAGACTGGAAAGCCAGGAACAACCCAACCAGACAACATACGGTTCTGGCAAGCCGAACAACTGATTTAGATCTATTCATTAATATCATATTCTTTTAGTTTTCTGTACAAGGTTCTTTCACTGATGCCAAGATCCGAGGATGCATCTTTTCGTTTTCCCTTATGCTTCTTCAGGGCTTTAACGATCAGTTCTTTTTCTTTATCCATGATGCTCAGTGATTCTTCAACTTCCTCGTGATGATGGATTTCACTGTTGCCATTACTATTGTTATGAATCATCACCGGTTGGGAGGGATAGGAACCCGCCACCGTATTTCCGGTAAAATGTTCCTGCGGTTTTAATTCTTTTAATTCACGAACAAAAGCTTCCTGGTTATCCGCGGCCAAAGATGGATTTTTCAAGATTTCCACGAAACATTTTTTTCAGTTCTGTGACATCTTTCTTCATATCAAAAAATAGTTTGTACAGGATCTCTCTTTCATTCGAGAAATCATTCGGATTCCGATGACCGGCGGAAGGACCACCATGGGCAACCTGTTGGCCTGATTTTCCGGAATGAATCTTCTCAACTGTGGCTGCGAAATTTTTTTGTCTTCCGATAATACCGAGATCTGTTCTGCAATATTCTTCAATTCGCGCACATTGCCCGGCCAGGTGTAGTTAATTAACAGATTTTTCGCCTCTTCATCCAGTTGCACCGGAGCGGTTTTATAACGTTCGGCAAAATCGACTGCAAATTTTCTGAACAGTAATGGAATGTCTTCTTTGCGGTCACGCAGGGCAGGAACCCGGATGGGAACCGTGCTTAGACGATAGTAAAGGTCTTCCCGGAATTTTCCTTTTTCTGTTAGTTCAAGCAGATCTTTATTGGTTGCGGCGATTACGCGTACATCTGTTTTCTGCACTTTGGATGAACCAACGCGGATAAATTCACCTGCTTCCAACACGCGTAGTAAACGGGCCTGTGTTCCCAGCGGCAATTCACCGATTTCATCCAGGAAAATCGTTCCGCCATTTACGGTTTCAAAATATCCTTTCGCGAATCAACGGCACCGGTGAAAGATCCTTTTTCATGACCGAATAATTCCGAATCGATGGTTCCTTCCGGTATGGCGCCGCAGTTCACAGCAATAAATGGATTGTGTTTTCTTGCCGAAAGCGAATGAATGATCTGTGAAAAAACTTCTTTTCCCACACCACTTTCTCCGAAATTAAAACGGTCAGATCAGTATTGGCAACCTGTACTGCCACCTGCAGTGCATAATTCAGTGCCGGCGAATTTCCAATAATGCCAAATCGGTTTTTTATTGATTGAAGTTCCATGTTTTCGATATTTTCAATGCTTACCATAGCTCCATCACATCAAATACATCTGCCCAATCAGGGTGGCACCGGTACAGGATTCAATCTTTACAATGGCATAATCCCCTTTTTCAATGCAGATGATCTTTCTTTGGAAAAACGACCACTTTATTTTGATTATTCCTACCCATCCAGTCCGCTGCACTTTTTTTCGAATCACCTTCAATAAGTACTTTTGAAATAGTTCCAAGATCCTTCGGTTTGATTCCTGCGAAACCGGTTCTGCAATTTCACAATTTCGTCCAGTCTTCTTTTTTTTCTGTTTCAGGTACATCATCCTGATACCTTCTCGCGGCCAGTGTACCGGGTCGTTCAGAATAAAAATACATATAGCTCATATCGAAGCGGCATTCCCATCAGGCTCAGGGTCTCTGATGATCTTCTTCTGTTTCACCGCAAAATCCGGAAATGATATCCGAAGCTAATACCGCAGTCCGGCATCAATTCCCGGATTTTGTGAATCTGTGACATATACCATTCCCTGGTATAGGTCCGGTTCATCCGTTGCAGTACTCGGGTTGATCCGCTTTGTACCGGCAGATGAATGTAGTTGCAGATATTTTCATGGCGCGCCATGGTATGCAATACTTCGTCTGTAATGTCTTTGGGATGGGAAGTGGAAAATCGCACCCTCAAAAGCGGGGAAATCCGGGCTACTTTTTCCAGCAGCTCGGCAAAATTCCATGGCTGTTGTCACCATCTGTCCCGGAATGCCAGTAATAACTGTCTACATTTTGTCCCAGCAAGGTTACTTCCGGAAACCTCTTTCAAAAAGGTCCGGACATTCTGTCAAGTATCGAATCTGCATCACGGCTTCTTTCCCTGCCCGCGTGTAAAAGGTACCACACAGAACGAACACATATTATTGCAGCCGCGCATGATGCTTACAAATGCAGTGACGCCATTGCTGTTTAACCGGATGGGAGAGATATCTGCATAGGTTTCTTCGCGGCTCAGCAAAACATTTACCGCTTTTTGTCCACTCTCCGCTTCTTCAATCAGGAGGGGAAGGCTTCGATAGGCATCGGGACCAACCACCAGATCGACCAGTTTTTCTTCTTCCAGAAATTTTGATTTCAGTCTTTCTGCCATGCAGCCCAGATACACCAATCAGCATCGAAGGTTTTGATCTTTTTACCTGGCGGAAAATATGCAGACGGCTGCGTACGGTTTGTTCTGCTTTTTCCCGGATGGAGCAGGTATTGACCAGAACCAGGTCGGCTCTTGCGAAATCCTTGTGCCGGTAAAACCAGCATCCCTGCAGGATGGAAGCTACTATTTCACTGTCGGCGAAATTCATCGCACAGCCATAGCTCTCGATATAGAATTTATGGCCATAAGCGGATATCCGGATCCTCAGGAGGAAGCATAAGCTTCACCCTGCCTGGCCTCATCATGTATCTGTACTTCGTACTTCCAGTTTCCATTTCACTCTCTTTAGGACAGCAAAATTAATCAAAAGAAAGGAATAAATGACAGGATGACAGGTAAAGAGCGGAAGACGGGACTCGAACCCGCTACCTACAGCTTGGGAAGCTGTCGCTCTACCAGGTGAGCTACTTCCGCTAATTTTTAATTTTCAACTGGCCCTGGAAAGGATATCCTGGAGGCCAGCCAGCTTTCACTGACCGGAATGATCCAGCTATTTTCCATTTCATTTTTTGTTAGTACGGTATTATTGAAATACAGGGTTTCCGAATGTATCATTCCCCCGGCCATTCCCGAAGTTCAGCTGTGCAAGGGGTATCAGCTGCACTTTGTCCTTTTCATAAAAAGCGAGGACCTGCCGGTCGAACAAACTGAACGTCGAATATGTTTTCTCAATTTCCCTGATCAGATGAACCGAGGAATCCGTACTACATCCACTTACCTGGGATTCCTGTTCATCGGCCATCAAAATGATGAACTGATTAAAGAACAGTTTTGCAAATCCCCTTACCGGAGTACCATGAGAATTCCACGAAGAGATAAACGAACTTCAACAATTCTTCTATCTGAATGGCTTCGTGCAGTGTGAACATACGGCTTGACTGGTAAATCCAGACGCGGGAGTTTGGGTCAAAATCTGCAGGTAATTGTTCCTGGTAATTAAATTCCATTCCGCAAAATTAATTATTCCGCCATTTATATATGGATAATTTCTGCTGAAGGAGTCTTCAGGCGGCCGCGCATTCTTTCGATCTCTTTTTTCCGGTCTTTCATTTCCAGATGAAGTTTGTTCAGGACCGGCTGAATGTTTTTCTGATCCAGTAAGATCAGATGTTTATTTTTAGTTTCAAATTCACTGAGGTCTTTATTACTCCTGTCTATTTCCCGTTGTAATTTTCTCAATACAATAACCGATTGCAAACGGGTTGATGTTTCCACGTCTTTTAAACAAAGCGCCATGCGCTTTTCCTGAATACTGTCTTCCTTACGGTTTTCGGGAATCGCTTCGTAGGAGTAGACTCGCACTGGGTACATAAGGTGCGCCTGGATTGGATTCTACCGGCACTGTGACGGGACCAGCTTCAGACTCGTTGGAGAAATTGGCTGCTATGTTGTTATCAACAAAAAAGTTATCAATATTATCGCCCGGTTCGTCGGTTGAAATATTTTCAGCAATGGTTAATGTTTCAATCCGTTTCACTTTACTTTTTGGTAATCAGATGAGAAAGAGGCGTGGGGGCCGTTCGCTTTTTTTGTTCAATGGAAATACTAAATATTGATACGACAGGTACATGTTTTTCTTCAGGTATTTCGTAGCGAACGGGTATAACTGATTCGTGCAAGCCAACAGCGCCCCGATGATCGGGCAGAGCCAGGAGTTGAATTCCGAAAAAAAGGAGTGCAGCAGCAAAACCACAGATAGCCGACAGGCTGAGTCCTGTTTCTTTCCTGGCCGGTTTTCCCAATACCCTGCGAATTCTTTCCATCAGCAGCCAGGGCTTTTTTCCATCAACGGCAAGGGAAAACCCTGGGTTGGCCTGCCGGTATTTTTCCAGGCTGAAAAGGGCTTCTGCATAGATTGACGGTTCATACCCCAGTTCCAATACACCGTCATCGCAGGCCAGTTCTCTTTCCCGTTCCAATGCTTTGTAAAATAATTGTGCAAACGGATTGAAAAAGAAAATGGATCGGAAAGTGGTTACAACTATATTAATCAGGTAATCGTTCCTGCGGATATGATATAGTTCATGAACCAGTATGGCTTCAACCTGGGCAGCGGATAGGCGGGTCAGCAAAGAGAGCGGCAGGAGTATCAAAGGTTTTAGGAAACCGCTGGTTTCGGCTGATTCGGTTTTTGCTGACAGGAAAACTTTCACTGGTTTAGTAATGCCCAGTATTTTGGTAAACCGGTCGGTAAAAGACTGGATGAACGGTTCAACTGCAGTCCTGTGTTTCAATTCGTGCCGCTGATGGTACTCGAAAATATAGTGAATGAAACGGACCATCAGAATCAGCAGATAGATGCCGCTGATATAGGGAATCCAGTGGCTTATTTCAGCGGAGATGGGAACCAATCCTGTAAAATTTGACGCTTCGGGTTCTTTCAGCAAATGAAAAAACGTATACATAAACCACTCACTGCTGAACACAATGAAAAGTAAAATCAGGTTGTGCTTGCCTGCCGCGGAAAAACGCTTGTTGCCCGTAGTCAGTAAATAACAGGCCGCCCACAATATCGCCATCTGCCAGAAGCTCGCCAGCAGGGACCATCCAAGCGCAGTCAGAATGCTTACATAAGCAGACATGCTTTATTGCTTTTTTAAATTATTAAGCAGTTGCTGAATCTCTTCCAGCTCTTCAGGACTGGCCTTATGATTGCCCAGTGCATGGATAACCAATTCTGTAGATGATCCGCCAAACAGGTTAGTAATGATTTTCCCCAGTAAATGTTTTTGTGTTTTTTCGCGGCTTACGACAGGATGATATACATGCACCTTCACAGAATCGTCACGGCCAACAAGCCTTTTTCATACATGATCTGCATCAGTTTTAAGGTAGTGGTATAACCCGCGTCCTTGGTTTTCGATAATTCCTCATGAACATCCCGCACACTGGCTTTATGCCTTTCCCATAATATCCGAAGAATTTCCAGTTCACTTTCTGTCGGTTTAATATATTTTGAAGTAACCATGACCAGGATTTATCTGTAAAGCAAAATACGATTTAATTCGTAAATCGGCATTGTTTTAACATAAAGTTTAAAAAAAAATGTTGACCGGAGTTTTGAACCCAGACCAACATTTATTTTTAGTGTACCAGCTATTTAGCTTTAACGGCCAGTTCCTTTTGAAATTTATGGATTTTCAGGGTCTTTGACCTGCGCATCGCGGCCGGAATATATCTGGGCCAGGGTAGGAGCGATAACCAGGAAAACGATGGACATCAGTTTGATCAGGATATTCATCGAAGGTCCTGAAGTATCTTTAAAAGGATCACCCACCGTATCACCTGTTACAGATGCCTTATGCGGCTCAGATTTTTTGTAATACATCTCGCCATTTATCTCAACGCCTTTTTCAAAAGATTTTTTTGCATTGTCCCATGCACCACCGGCATTATTCTGGAACATTCCCATCAATACACCACAGACCGTAGCACCGGCTAGAAAACCACCCAGGGCTTCCGGGCCAAGCATAAAACCAATGATCAAGTGGAGAAAGAATGGCAATAGCACCCGGCAGCATCATTTTTTTAATGAGATGCTTCGGTTGAAATGGCTACGCATTTATCATATTCAGGTTTGCCGGTTCCTTCCATAATTCCGGGAATTGTGCGGAACTGTCTGCGTACTTCTTCCACCATTGCCATTGCCGCTTCGCCAACGGCGCGAATGGCCAGTGAAGAAAAGATAAAAGGGATCATGCCGCCAACAAATAGAGCAGGCCAATACATTTGCTTTATAAATATCAATACCGTTGATACCGGCAACACCAACAAAGGCAGCGAATAATGCCAGTGCAGTCAGTGCGGCAGAAGCAATCGCAAAACCTTTACCGGTTGCGGCAGTTGTATTACCTACAGCATCGAGTACATCTGTTTTTTCACGAACTTCTTTTGGCAATTCGCTCATTTCGGCGATACCACCTGCGTTATCGGCAATCGGACCAAATGCATCAATCGCCAATTGCATGGCAGTGGTGGCCATCATACCGGCAGCAGCAATGGCAACACCATATAAACCTGCGCATTCATAAGAACCCCAGATACCACCTGCCAAAACCAGGATGGGAAGACAGGTTGATTCCATACCCACAGCCAGACCACCAATAACATTGGTAGCATGACCGGTTGATGATTGACGGATAATGCACAACACCGGGCGTTTACCCATGGCCGTATAATATTCAGTGATCATGCTCATTAGCGTACCCACCAGCAAGACCAACACCAATAGCACCCAGTACACCCCATTTTGTAAATTCAATACCACGCAAGGTCATGGTTTCTGGCAAGTATACAAATAAACCAGACCCTACAGAAGCAATGGCAGTCAGATACAATAGAACCCCAGTTACCCATATTCAGTGCTTTTTGAACACGGCGCTGTACTGATGCTTGCATGTTCACTGATGCGAACAAACAAGGTTCCAACGATTGAAAATAAAATACCCATACCTGCAATCATCATCGGCAATAGGATGGGAGACAAACCCCCAAAATTATCATCCGAGAACCTGCGTTTCCTGACCCAGTACCATCGTCGCCAGCACCGTGGCTACATAAGATCCAAACAAGATCGGCGCCCATACCGGCAACATCACCTACATTATCACCCACATTATCGGCAATGGTCGCCGGGTTACGCGGATCATCTTCAGGAATGCCGGCTTCTACTTTTCCCACAAGGTCAGCGCCTACATCGGCAGCTTTGGTATAAATACCACCACCGACACGGGCAAATAGTGCAATAGATTCTGCACCAAGTGAAAAACCGGTAAGTATTTCAATCGTCCGGAGCATTTCTTCTGAATTCACTTCAGCTATCGCGGTGCAAAAATGGCTTTCAATATGATAAATAAACCACCTAGACCTAATACTGCCAGACCGGCAACACCCAGTCCCATTACAGATCCGCCGGTAAAAGAAACCTTTAATGCTTGGCTCAGGCTGGTACGGGCAGCCTGTGCTGTACGCACATTGGCCTTGGTGGCCACCCGCATGCCGATATAACCTGCTGTGGCACTCAGTATCGCACCTAATATAAAAGCAATGGCAATAGCCCAGTGGGAATGAGGATTGGTGCTAGCCATAACGCCCAGCAGGAGCGCGACGATTACTACAAAATAGCCAAGGATTTTCCACTCCGCTTTCAGAAAAGCCATGGCTCCTTCAGCTATATACTGCTGATCTCTTTCATCCGATCGGTGCCCGCATCCTGTTTGGAAACCCATTTAAATTTTATAAATGTGTACAAGAGGCCAATGATTCCCATCAGGGGAACCAGGTAAGATCAATTTGTCCATAATCGTTAGTCTGTGATTTTTAAGGGAGGCAAAAATAGTGGAAAAGCGTTAAAACATGGATAAATGATTGACAATATCTTGGTGCTATTCCTGTAAATATCAGGATATTATTTCCTTTTTTCCGTTTAAACCCTTACCTTTGCGCTCCATTTTTAAATGGTCCTGCTTTAATGCAGGAATTGCCCAAACGGCTCCAAAAGTGATCTGCCCGTGCAGATCCGCCAGAAGGGTATCATTCTAAACCTCATCATAAGATGCCAAAGGTTAAAACAAATTCGAGTGCCAAAAAAAGATTTAAAGTCACCGGCACCGGGGAAATAACATTCCAGAAAGCTTTCAAAAGACACATCCTTACCAAAAAATCTACCAAGCGAAAGAGACTGATGGCGAAAAAAGGGAAAAGTCAGCAGCGCCAACCAGGACTTTGTAAAACGTCTGTTGCGCCTGAAATAAATTTTCCACAATTTTCAAATTTTCAAATTTTAACCATGTAAGATATGCCACGTTCAGTCAATGCGGTCGCATCCAGGGCCCGCAAAAAAAGGATTCTCAAAGAAGCCAAAGGATTTTACGGCAAACGTAAGAATGTATATACAGTTGCCAAAAATGTGTTGGAAAAGGGTCTTACGTACCGTTATGTCGGCCGTAAGCTTAAGAAACGCGAATACCGTGCGCTTTGGATCGCCCGTATCAATGCCGCAGTTCGTGCCGAGGGACTTACTTACTCCCGCTTCATTCACCTTCTGAATGAGAAGGGCATTGACGCTCGACCGGAAAATGCTGGCCGACATCGCCATGAACGAACCGGAAGCTTTCAAACAACTGATCGCTTCAGTAAAATAAAACAGGAACAGCTATGGAAGAGGTTTCTTAAAAGGGAAAAATAACCTTTACGAAACCTCTTTTATTTTGTGGATACCCTCAAAAATTTACATTTGTACCAACTATTTTTTAAATCCTAAATAATCAGGCCATCATCAACCCGAACGAATCCATGAACAATACGTACGCTGACCTGGTGCAGCAAACGTTTAATTTTCCGCAGGAAGGCTTTGAAGTGAAGGAAAATTATTTAGAGTTTAACGGGGTGGATATTAAAGCCCTAATTGACAAGTATGGCACGCCGCTAAAACTTTCCTACCTGCCCAAGATCGGGATGCAGATAAAAAAGGCAAAAAAAATGTTTGCCACAGCAATGAAGCGTCATAAATATGAGGGTAAGTATTTTTATTGTTACTGTACAAAAAGCTCCCATTTTTCATTTATTGTGGAAGAGGCACTGAATAGTGATATTCACCTGGAAACTTCCTACGCCTACGACATTGAGATCATCAAGAAACTTATACGCCCGGAAAAAGATCACCAAGGATACCTTTATTACTTTGTAACGGATTCAAACAAAAACCCTATACGAGCCGGATCGCGTCCGCTGCTTAACTGCGGTTTTAAAAATGTGATCCCGATCCTTGGATAATAAAGACGAACTGCAGCAATACAAACGATCTGTTAAGGTTCCGTTCAAACTGGGAATCCGGGTGGCAGCAGAAGAAGAGCCAAACTTTCCCGTTTTATACCTCCCGTCTCGGTTTCCGGCCCAGGGATGTACTGGAATTTTATGTGGACAAGATAGAGGGCAACGAGGATCGGTTCCAGTTGAAGATGCTTCATATCTTCCTGAACAAAGGCATTAAGGACGATATCTACTATTGGAGCGAATTGAATAAGGTGATCAATCTTTACTGCCAGTTGAAAAAGATTTGTCCGGAGCTGGATTCCATCAATATCGGCGGCGGATTTCCGATAAAGCATTCCTTGGGATTCGAATACGATTACCAGTTCATGATCAATGAGATCGTCGGGAATATCAAAGAAGGCCTGCAAGCGGAATCAACGTACCGATGCCAAATATCTTTCACCGAGTTCGGAAGTTATACTGTCGGGGAGAGTATGGCGCATATCTACAGCGTAGTCGGGCAGAAGATGCAGAACGATCGCGAGATCTGGTATATGATCGACTCATCATTCATCACGACATTGCCCGATACCTGGGGAATCGGCGAGCGATTCCTGATGTTGCCGATCAATAAATGGGATGTGGAATATCAGCGTGTCGTGCTGGGGGGTATCACCTGCGACAGCCATGATTATTATGATTCAGAGGAACATATCAATGAAGTCTTCCTGCCAAAGCTCAATAATGGCGAACCTCTGTATGTAGGTTTTTTTCATACCGGCGCCTACCAGGACCAGATCAGTGGTTACGGAGGGATCAAGCACTGTCTGATCCCTTCTCCCAAGCATGTGATTGTGGGTTATGACAAGAACGGGAAGCTGATGGATTGGCTCTATGCCAAGGAGCAAACGGCGCAGAGCATGCTGAAGATTTTAGGATATAAGTAGACTCTCGATCTGAACGTTCACTGTTTCAATTTGTATTTCTTGTTCACTTTAGTACTGTTAAAATATTCGTTCAGTTGTTCCTCAGTCATCTCAGCATTTTCATCAATCGGCACATCGATTAACTGAATTTGAATTTGCTTCATTTCATCCTTCAGCCTGTTGATTTTTTTTACGATATCCGGATCCTTTTCACCAGTCAAAGTGTTCTCATGCAGCTGATATTCCAGCCTTTTAATGGAAGAACGCACCAGAGAAGCAGAATTCTGCTCGGCAATTTTTTGGGGAGCTACGGTCTCTTTTACCGGTACCAGTGCAACGCCTGCGCCAGGTAATATTTTGCCTGCGGTTTGCGCACCGGGAGAAGGCAAAGACGAAAAAACTGTTCCGCCCAGGGCAGTTGAACTGGATGTCATATCAAAGGTAGTTCGCGTCGATTTAGTGCTTTTTACTTTCTTATCCAACTGCACAAAAGCATATTTCAATTGAAGTACATAAGTATGCACTTCTTTAACCGTTCGATCGTATTCCTGCACCATGAAAGGATAGTTAAGGCTTGCCTTCACATATAACTTTACAAGGGTGGTATCCCGGATAAAAAACTTATTCACGCCGATAAAATAGAGCAGAACCAGTTTCTGGTTTGTGGAATCTGAAGTCCTGATAAAATCATATGGAGGGCTCCAGACGAATTCATCGTCGCATTTTTTTACCGCTTTATAATTCTTAATGGGAAAATTCGAAAAGAAACTGATGTTTTCAATGGGGAAACTACCTTCCTCACATTCTATTTTAAAATTTACAGTATCCCCTTCGTCCACAAATAACATAGAGTTCACAGATGGCTTAAGTCTGGAGGGAACGATTTCAGTTGTAAAAAACTGAATGGTAAATGTGGTGTCCACCCGGTCGGAGGGGTTTTTCAGATTCTGTACCCCTACACTAACCTTATACGGAAAGTCGTATTTTAAACGGCCCGAGAGAAAATATGATTTATCAGCTTTAAATGTAAGCAGGCCGTTGTCTTTGTTGATCTTCAGACCGAGTGGGGAATTTTTGAGGTACCAATAATAGTCCGATGGCTTTTTATTTACTTCGAGATCGTAACTCATCGTGGAGTCGACATGCAGTGTAAAAAAAGGACTGAGGTTTCGTATTCTCAGCACCGTGTCCTGGGGCACAACCAGACTATCGCCCGCAGACCGCTCGTTTGGAATCTGACCCACCGCCGGCAGGCACCGGATGAAACAGAAAACCAACACCATCAATGAACGTGGGAGCACGGATTTATTCATGAAAATTGGAGACTAAACCCCAAAATTAACCCTCTAATGCTATAATACAAAGCCAAAAGAAAATCCCCTTCCAGACGAAAGGGGATTTCAAACCACCTACACTAAAATCTTTTCGTTCAGGTGTTACGCGATGTTGATCTGTTTTGAACTGGGTTTTGCTTCTTCTTTCTTGGGCAGGAGCAGTTTTAAAACACCATTTTCGTATTTTGCCTGAATGCCATCCACATCAACATGTTCATCTACTGAAAAACTACGTTTGAATGATTTATATTCAAACTCTCGGCGGACGGTTTTATAGTCGTCGCTCTGTGTAGTTTCTTCTTTCTTTTCATAAGAGATGGTAAGCAAGCCCTTTTCGACCTGCACTTTAAAATCTTCTTTTGACCTTCCGGGAACATTTAACTCCAAATGAAATGCTTCAGGAGTTTCATGAATATTCGTCTGCGGAAAAGCAAAAAGTTCCTGTCCGAATCCACGCGCGGATACCGGAAATTCATTCAGAAAATCATTGAAAAGATTTCCAAATGGTCTGTTGTTAACTTTTACGAGTGTCATAATCTTATTTTTTACTTTTTGATTAACGAGAATAACCTGTTGGGACAAACGCCATACCATGCCCGTTTCACTGCAATTTTGGCGTCATATTGACACAAAGCTCGCTTACGGCATGTCATATTTGCATATATATGGAATTCTCCTGATAAAAAGACCAACACGAATCGGAGAAGGAACAGGCTAATAATGAACTTTTTGACTAAATTTGCGTTGTTTAAAAAAACAGAAAATGTATCCCGCAGAAATAGTCACACCAATGAAAGAGGAGCTGACCGAAAACGGTTTCAGCGAATTGAAGACCCCCGAAGAAGTTATTAAACAACTGGAATCCAAAGGCACAACCCTGGTAATGATAAATTCCGTTTGTGGTTGTTCAGCAGGAACAGCCAGGCCCGGCGTGTTAATGGCCGTGCACAACACCACTAAAAAACCAGACCACCTGACGACCAGTTTTGCAGGATTTGACGTAGATGCCGTCCGCACACTCAGGGAACGTCTGAAACCTTATCCGCCATCTTCTCCGGCCGTTGCCTTGTTTAAAGATGGAGAATTAGTACATATGATTGAGCGTCATCATATTGAAGGGAGATCTGCCCAAATGATTGCACATAACCTGATTGCAGCGTTTGACGAATACTGCTAGGTCATTTATTTTTCGGGGCCGAGCGCATAAAATAGAGGATATGGACGTTATCTCCATATCCTTTATTTATGAAATCCAACCAAAAATCTTACAAGCCTTCTACGGCTTTGCCTACAGCAAAAATTGCCAGTCCTTCAACTTCTACAGCAATGGCCATCAGTAAAAAACTGCTGGAAATCAAACGCATTTCAGGTGCAGGAGAGATGACCGAACTGAACATGGCGCTTTGGAAACATTTGAAATGACCTCAGACAGATCAGCTTATTTATAACGCTACACAAGGCGGGAATCGCGTAATGCCTAAAAGGCCTAACCTACTATTTAACATAATATAAATTATAGGATAAGTAGGTATTTTTATAGGGACTGTTGCCGCCGGCCAACTGATTAGAAAATGGCGTCGCTGGAAACGCCTATATGCATCTTTTCCAACACCGATCCCTGAACAGGAATAAAATTTTTATCCAAAAAACCGGTTGGAACGGGAACGCCCGGAGGCAAATCCAGGTTGTTGGCGCTGTCCAGGTTTGTCAGACCATTGGAATTATTTTTAAGCAGACTGCTGGCGTTTGACATAGCCGACGGCATGGCATTAAAAGCAAAATTGTTATACAAATGCAGCGTCCAGATTTTCCCGAGATCGTCCTTCATGCTTCCCAGGACGACTGCGTTCGTAACGTAGTCACCATAGTCCCTTTTATTACCGCTTATATTATGAGAAAAATAAAAATCAGCACCGGTAAGCGGAATACTTGCATTACTATTTAGCCAACCCGGTTCAATACGAACGTCTACCGTACCATATTGAATGGAGTTCACATCGATACAATTGCTCAGGCTACAGGTCTGATCAAATGGAATGCCACCCAGCTGCACGACCACAATTCTTTCCAGATATCCCCAGCCGCCATCACGGTAAATATTCCTGACGCTGCCAGAACCTACAATAAATACAATCCCATAATCTCCACCGCGCACGGTAGTTGGCCCGGTAACCATCCAGTCACTTACCTGCAAACCGTAAATTGAATTGCCCCTGATTTTTAAATTGTCTCCGCTGCCATCATTTAAAAATTTCCCATGAGAAAATGTGGGACCGATGGTTACCATATGATACGTACTATTGTGTTCCCATGGGCCCTGATATAGGGAGGTTTTTCCTGATACCTGAAAACTGTCAACGGTAAGCGCCCAAAAAACGGATGTTTTGGGCGTCCCATCATAGGTAAGCATTCTGTCCTTTGCCTCGTAAATTTTCGTGATCGCATCAAAGACGGTATTGGCTGTATTGCCAAAATCAAAATTTCGAATGGTATCTCCTACGTTGTTGCCATTCCCGGTTCCAAATACGGAGTAATCCTTTCCGGTAAATTTGAATCCTGATGGCCCATCAAATTTTATATGTAAGGTGTTGCCCAGTTTTATCTGACTGGTAAAAATGACTAAACCATGATCTGCGAAATAAGTAACATTGGATTTACCCGACGCATCCACTCCCGGCTGTGGTCCGGCCGGAAGGTGAATTATTTTCTGGCCCACCGTGCTCAGTCGCATACTGACTGACTTGTTTTCCTGCGATTTTTTGACAGGGGTATCAACTACTTCGTTCGACCTTTTTGCGGACTGCTGATGACAACCGAATACAAAGAGAAGTAAAATAATAATACATTTCATCCAAATAGAATATCAAAGATTTCAAAGGAAATTCAAAATTATTTTCAGGATTTATCTTTTTTGTTTCGCAAAACACTTCTGAATATTTCATAAAAAGCACGGCTGCTTTCTTTCAATTCTTCCCATTTTGTTCTTGGCGGAAAAAATGAATCTGCCCATTTCTCCTGCCATCCATCGATGAAAAATTTTAATATCTCCGGATCCTCCGGATTCACGACATATTTAAAATCATTTTTCCACTCGACCCGGTTTGTAAACAAATTCGGATGGGTACGTTCCATAATTTTGAAACCAATGGAATGCGTAGGCAGGTATCCCTGAATCAGTTCCTTCAGATCGTACCCATAAAAAAAATTGATTTTCTTTTTATCCACCAGGTAAGTAACATTTTCGATTTCCTGAATAATCCATTTATGTGATTCCCGTGCGTAAAGAATTTCACCCAGTAATGAGGGGGTTTCGATATAACCGGCGGGCGCTACCCTGAATTGTTCAGAGAGAAATTTGTAAGGATCCTCAACATGTTCCAACACATGAGAACAAATGACGTAATCAAATTCCTTGTCCTTAAAAGGAAGGTTTTCACCGTCAGCTTCTAAAAAGGTCTGATTCTTTAATATTCTTAAATCTCCGCTCCGGTGGAAATTACTGTCGGTATACTTATCTACCACCACATGGGCTCTTGGATGGGGTCTGTGGCCACCTCCAACTTCCAGAACACGACTTTTGGGCTTTATATGCAAATCCTGTCTATTCCTGGGATTTCTTGTTTTCATTCTATTAAAATTAAGGGATCGGAACTTCAACATTCAAGATAAATATAATAATTGTGCTGTATTGACAACCATTAATCTGGTGCGATTACTTCCGGTTTCGGATAATATGGCTGCCAATCCTAATATGATGCGGATTATGCCTCTTTTTGATTATTTTAGCCAGTCACGATTATGTTTATCCATTACTTTTCACCTTTCAAGCAATTACCCCTGCTGAAATATTTTGTAAAGAAATCATTTTGAAACTTTTCTCCCGTTACTCTTTCTGGATTCATTCAATTTCTATCACGCTCCTGCAACGTTTATCGACTATTTTTTTTGGTTTGGTAATTACCATTATCCTGTTTCGTTTTTTTAAAGACGATAAAAGCAAAATGGGACTATGGGCGCTTTACACCACCATTATCAGCATGGTGGAAATGATCAAGGTCGGATTGCTCCGAAACGCCACGATCAAATTTATTCACCAACCCGAACTGGCAGAGAACAGAAAAGAAATTCAGAATGCGTCTCTGATGATCAACATAATTTTTACATGCCTGGTCATTCTGCTGATCGTTACCGGAGGAAAATACCTTTCACAAATTTTACAGGTACCTCAATTGTACCGTTTACTATTATTAAGTATTCCCTCACTGGTTCTTTTGATTCTGTTTAACCACTGTGAAATTATCCAGCAGGCCCATATGAAATATCCTCCGATTTTTAAGGCGACCATTGTTCGCCAGGGGTTGTTTTTTGCTGGCGTGGTGCTGCTCTTCTTCTTTTTCAAAAGTCATTTTACACTGGTAACCCTCATTTTGGTGCAACTTTTTGCACTCGGGGTAGCAACGATTTCATTTCAACGGGACACCCGGCAATTCCTGTCTTTGACTTTTGCGTATAATAAAAAAATCATCAGTCAGCTCTTACATTTTGGAAAATATGTTTTTGGAACTGCGCTGTTTTCCAATTTGTCCAGGTACACCGACCATTTCATGACAAGCGCCTTGAGTAATCCGGCTATGGGTCCGGTGTACGTCTCTTATTATAATGCAGTTTCCCGGTTAACCAATATGATAGATGTTCCGTCACTCGCAGCTGCTGATGTTCTTTTTCCAAAAAATGCACAGGCATCCGGTATAGCAGGAAATGAGAAAGTAAAATATTACTTTGAACGTATGTGTGGAACACTTTTAGCTTTAGTGATCCCGATAAGCGTGTTGGTATTTATATTCCCAAATCTCATTATTACCATAATTGCCGGCAAATCATATCTGGCAGCCGTGCCGATCCTGCAGGTAACGATTCTGGCTAACATTTTACGACCGATATTTAATCAGTTTGGCACTACAATGGACGCCATCGGAAAACCACGCATTAATTTTCTGGTCAACACGCTGACGCTGAGCATTAATATTGTCATCGTTTACTATTGTATGAAACTCAGCAACGATAAGATGGGTGCTGCTTATGGAACGGTAATCACTTATATTCTGGCCTTCCTCATCATTTATTTTACCTTAAAGAAAACCCTCAATATTAAACTCCGGAATATTTTGTCTTATGTCCGGCAGGCCTATATCGATTTATTTAAAGTGGTCAGGAATTTTATGCAGCAGCGAAAGACTGCCTGATTAATACAAAAGTCTCACTTTGATGGTATGCTTTACTTCCTTTCAGCAATTGCAACGCCTGGGAAGAAAGTTTTTTGTCAACATCCAGCACCACATATCCGATATCGTCATTGGTCTTTAAATACTGAGCCAGGATATTGATGTGATTTTGTGAAAGCGCGTATTGATATCCGACAATACGCCCGGAACATTATTATGAATATGCAGGATCCGATGGGTTTCCGGATGTTGCGGAAGACTCAGTTCGGGAATCGTATGCGATCCGGTGAAATGCCCATTTCGAGGTATTGAAATAATTTTTCACTCACATCTTCACCAATATTTTCCTGGGCCTCTTCGGTAGAGCCGCCGATATGCGGAGTCAGCAATACATTGGACAGATGTTGTAGCGGTGTGGTAAACTTATCGCCGTTCTTTTCCGGCTCTAACGGATAGACGTCCACGCCGGCTCCGGACAAATGTCCTCCTCCAATAGCTTTCGCCAGCGCATCAAGATCCACGACTTCTCCCCGGGCATAGTTCAATAAAATCGCACCTTTTTTGAATTGTTTAATCACATTCTTGTTGATCATCATCCTCGTTTGCTCAGTATCGGGAACATGTAGGGTGACAATGTCGGATGCAGAAACCACTTCTTTTACTGATTTTCTCGCGATCGGCATTGCCCAGGGGCAATTTTGTATCTACATCATAAAAAACCACTTTCATGCCCATGCGATTCTGCAAGTACACTCACCTGGGTACCGATATTTCCATAACCGATAATGCCCATGGTTTTGCCACGGAGTTCATAACTACCCTTGGATTCTTTCATCCAGATCCCTTCGTGAGCGGATTTGCTTTTATCGGGAATTCGGCGGATCAGCATGATCGATGCGCCGATGACCAGTTCTGCCACGGAACGTGTATTGGAATAAGGCGCATTGAATACGGCAATTCCGTTTTTCGTAGCATTTTTCAGATCCACCTGGTTCACGCCAATGCAAAAACATCCGATGGCCTGCAGCTTTTTTGCAGCTTTCAACACCTTTTCAGTTATCTGGGTTTTTGAACGGATGCCAACAGGTGAACATCTTCTATTTCCCTGATCAAGTTCTGCCTCGGGAAGCGCTTTAGTCAATTTCTTAACAGATGTATAACCAGCGCCTGAAAACCGCTTCACCGCTGCATCACTGATATTTTCGAGGAATAAAATATTAACTTTTTCTTTCGGATAGCTGGTAATTTTCTTATCTGCCATAATCTCAATTCAGTTTTAGCGTTATTCCCTTTAAATGAGTGGCAAAATTGGCCCTAAAAAAGGAAACGGAAAAACAAAACTCGTTTTCAGGGCCCCGAATGCCCTAATAATTTTAATTTCGCACCTGTTAACCGAAAAATTATATTCCTGTTGAAAACCATTTTCTGCTACCTGTTGACCGCATCCTTCCTGGTTTGCTGCGGTCAAAAGCCTGCGGTTAAGCCTGTTGTAAAAACATCGGACTCTACCCTGATTACTGTGGACAATGCACATCCCAAAACACTCCATCCGGAGGAATTCAGGTTATTCAACAGTGCCTCACATCATTTCTTCGATTCTCTGTTCATGTCATGGATTTAACGGGGGACTTGTCGTAGCCCATAACGGCGTGGTGGTTTATGAAAAATATTCCGGATTCAGGGATCCCAGAAAACATACGGATTCCGTCAATGCCCATACGTCTTTTCACCTGGCTTCTGTATCGAAGACTTTTACAGCAATGGCTATTCTAAAGTTATGGGAACTAGGTAAACTCGATATTCACGACGATATTTCCAAATACCTCACCGGCTTCCCTCCGGGAATCACCATCAAAAATTTACTCAGCCAGAGAAGCGGCTTGAGAAATTATGTTCATTTTATGGATCAGTCCGGATGGGATAAAAGGAAATATCTGACCAATGCCGATTTATTGCAATATATTATTCAGCATCATGACCAGGTGATCTATACAGCAGCCGGTCATCATTTTGAATATTCAAATACCAACTATGCATTCCTGGCCCTGATTATTGAGAAAGTGTCGGGCGAAACCTACAATGAATTCCTTACCAAGACATTTTTTCAACCACTGCAGATGCAGGACACTTATGTATATTCAATCCAGGATACTTCCAAAGCCACACGACTCTTACAAACTAAGCGGCAGGCTTTACCCGATGGAATATCTCGACATGGTGTATGGTGATAAAAATATTTACAGCACTCCGGAAGATATGCTCAAATGGGATGCTGCCCTCCGGGGTGGAATCATGTTTAAACAGTCAACACTTGACAGCGCATACACACCCTATAGCCTGGAAAAACGCGGGAAACGAAATTATGGCCTGGGCTGGCGGATGATCGTTTATCCGGACGGAAAAAAACTTATATATCATAATGGCTGGTGGCATGGCAACCGCACGGTTTTTATCCGTATGATGGAAGAAGATGCAACCATCATCGCCCTTTGTAATAACGACAATAAGAGAGTGTACTCTGCAAAAAAACTTTGTGATGTATTTGGCAATTACCAGCAATCTCATGACAAAGAAGAACCCGACAATGATCCCGAAGGTCGTGGCGGTGAAAAACGTTGATTCAAAGATTTCAGCTTTCATAACTTTACCCTATGAAAGCCATCGAAAATTATTTATCCGGATTCCGGAGCTCCCTATTCAATTTTTGATAAAACGAAGGCACTGGTTTTGTACAAACCAAGGGATCCTTTTGCGACACAAAGGCAATTTCGGACATGCCCTGCTTTTAGCTGGTGGATATGGTAAAATCGGCGCTGCCCTGCTCGCTTCTAGAGCCTGTCTGGCAACAGGCGCCGGATTGCTAACCACCTGGATTCCGTCCTGCGGATACAATATCCTGCAGACTGCAATTCCCGAAGCCATGGTTCGCACGGACGACAACGAGTTTCATTTAACTACATTTCCTTCGAAGCCTGAATCTTTCCAGGCAGCAGGCATCGGTCCCGGTATCGGTACCCATGATGAAACGGCATTTATGTTCCGGAATTTTTTGTCATCGTTTCGTCAGTCACTGGTGATCGATGCAGACGCATTAAATATCATCAGTCTTTCGACTGATTTGTTGTCTGCACTTCATCCCTTCACCATCATCACCCCGCATCCGGGCGAATTTGACCGTCTGTTCGGTCCCAGTCCCAATGAACACTCAAGAATTGAACTGGCTAAAAGAATGGCCGCTCAATACCGGATTATCATTGTTTTAAAGGGACATTTTACGGCAGTTTTATCTCCTGACGGACATATCTCCATCAACAGCAGCGGTAATGCGGGTATGGCCAAGGGTGGCAGTGGCGATGCACTGACTGGCATCATAACCGCACTGCTGGCTCAGTCTTATGCTCCTCTTTCGGCTGCCACCCTGGGTGTTTTTCTGCATGGATGCGCCGGTGATTTGGCCGCTGCGATGCATTCTGAAGAAAGTATGCTTGCGTCAGACCTGATTCATTGTATAGGGAAAATTTTTCTGGAATGGAAAAAGGAAAGCATTTCCAAACCATAACCGATAATACAAAAACGTACATGTTATTTAATTCTCTGGAAATTCGCGGTATCCGATTCAAAAACCGGATTGTTGTTTCACCAATGTGTCAGTATTCATCAGTTGATGGTTTCGCAAATGACTGGCATCTGGTACATCTCGGGAGCCGGGCTACAGGTGGTGCTGCGCTGATCATGCAGGAAGCGACTGCAGTATCTCCACAGGGCCGCATATCACCTGACGATATGGGACTCTGGAAAGATGAACAGATTGAACCTTTAAAGCGCTTAACCCGGTTTATAAAAAAACAGGGCATCCGTGCCCGGTATACAACTTGCCCATGCGGGTAGAAAAGCATCGATCTGTTTCACCCTGGAAAGGAGGAAAAGTTTTAGGCCTTCGGAGGGCGGCTGGACTACCCTTGCTCCTTCTCCTATCCCCTTCCGTGATACGGATCCTGTACCGCAGGAAATGTCTTTATCGGAAATCGCTCAAACAAAAAAAGATTTTATAACGGCTGCAGGAAGATCTTTTGATGCGGGATTTGAAGTGATTGAAATCCATGCTGCCCATGGATATCTGCTGAATAGTTTTCAGTCACCTCTCAGCAACAGCAGGACTGACGAATATGGTGGTTCTTTCGAAAATCGTATCAGGCTTGTTAAAGAAATTGCATCGGGTATCCGTACTGTCTGGCCGGAAAAATTTCCACTTTTTCTGCGAATTTCTGCTACAGATTATGCCGAGGGCGGATGGGGGCTTCCGGACTCTGTAGAGTTGGTTAAAGATGTGAAAAAACTGGGCGTGGACCTTATCGACGTTTCTTCAGGCGGACTCATAGCCAAAGTGCAAGTTCCCCTTGGTCCCGGTTATCAGGTTCCTTTTTCGGAAACAATCCGGAGTAAAACGGGAATACTGACTGCGGCTGTGGGATTGATTACTAAGTCAGCCCAGGCCGAAGAAATCATTAGCAGCGGAAAAGCCGACCTGGTGATGATTGCGAGGGAATCCCTGCGAAATCCGAATTTTCCATTGTCGGCTGCAAAAGAATTGGGTGTGGAAATTGACTATTGGCCATCACAGTATTTGCGTGCGAAGTAAATGATTCTCATCAATTGACAGTTGACAATTTTCAATTATCAATTACTTCAGGCGGTCTGAACATTTTCTGCCAGTGGAAGGGTAAATGAAAAAACACTTCCTTTCCCTGGTTCACTTTCTATGGTGAGGTCGCCGCCATTTTTGGAGAGAAAATCCCGGCTTAACATTAAACCAAGTCCGGTCCCGCTTTCTTTGGCTGTACCATGCGTGCTGTAGTAGGTATTTTCCTGAATTTTTTTAAGTGTTTCAGCATCCATACCGATCCCATTATCGATAATAGAAATCCTGCACAGTGGAAATTCACTCTTAACCAGTATTACGATTTTACCTTTTTCCGGAGTAAATTTTATGGCATTTGAAATCAGATTTCGGATCACCAGGGTTACCATATCCCGATCCGCATATACTATGAAAGGTTTATCCATTTCACGGGATATGGAAACATTTTTCGTTGTTGCCTGCAACTGGTGCACATGAATGGCTTCATCTGTAATTTCTGCCATATCGAGTTCGCCGGGGGAAATACTCGCTGATTGCATCTGGCTTTTCACCCAGTGCAGGAGATTTTCCATAAGACCGGTGGTATAGTTCAGGTCGGTTACCACATCCGGAATAATTGATTTTATTTCCCTTCCGCTCATATCCAGCTGCTGCATACTCCTGAATAAATTACGCAGTGCGTACATGGGCGTTTTCATATCGTGGGAAATGACTGAAAACAATTTATTTTTTAAAGAATTCAACTCACTCAACTCTATCGCCTTCTGCTCAATCTCGGCTTTTTGATTTTCAATTTTACTGTTTTTCTCCTCCAATTCCTTATTGGTTGCGAGGATGCCCAGTTGATAAAGACCATTTTCTCTTTTGATCAGGAAGAGTGCATAAAAAATAAATATGATAGCCGTACCCTGGTTAAAAAGATAGAGATAAAAATTGGATGTATGGAGCTGATAATTGTAACCCTTGTTGATAACCACGAGTACAAAATAACTCACCATCGAGAGTGCAACAGAAAATAACATCTGGCTTATGAGTGGCAGGAAGAAAACAGCCATAATGCCGCTCAGAAAAAAATAGAGCTCCACTCCCAGGTTCATTCCATACATATACACCATCGATGTTACGAGCGGATAGAGTATAAAATAGGTAATCATACCGGCTTCATACCGAAAATAAAAATTCAGGTATAATACAAAGAGGTTAAGCAAGGCCGGGAGACTGGCGATAAAAAATGCACCTAAAGGGAACTTGTTATTTCCGTAAAAGAAAATCAGGGGCACTACGACTCCCGTCAAGAACTGGAAAAGATTCAGTTGATTAAATACACGCAATTTGCCTCTCTCCAATTCATCCATCGTCCGGGTAAACCCAAGCGATTTAATTTCTTCAAGGTAATGATGGGATTTCTGAGAGAAAACTTCCATCCGGTCGTGTAAGTACCGGTTTTTTGCGGGATTGATTAAGTTCCTGATTTTCTCCGTGCGATTACTGACATGGCGGGTAAGTTCAAATATTCTTGGTTTTCCCCGAATAGAACTGGATTTACCTGCGCTTTTCATTCAGATTAGATATTGGTCCAATGGATAAACCAATTTAATCATTTATTGTGAAATTGGCAAATCAGGCTGAACGCTTAACGCTTAACGCCTAACGTTTAACGCTTAATACCTAAAGCTTAATGCCTATAGCTTATGCGCTGATGGAAGTTTCAACCTGCTGCAATAAAAAAGAGCACCAAGCGGTGCTCAAATTTACGTTACGATTTTCGAAGCTATATTAACTTGCCCTCAGGATTAGGCGTTAAGCGTTACGCTTTAAGCCTTAACCGGTGATTTATCCTTTTTCTTGGCCTTTTTCAAGGCAGCCTCAATACCCTTGCTCAGATTATCAAATGTGGGCTTACCATTGAACATTTCCCCGTTGATAAAGAAAGCCGGAACCGTGGTTACCCCTTTCTGTATGCCCTCCCGTAAATCTCCCTGTACCTGCCAACCATATGTGGCATTCACCAGGTGATCCAGGAATTTTTTATTGGAAATACCAGCTTCCCTTGAATGTAGTTTCAGGCTGGTGGTTCCCAGATTATGCCGGTTGTGAAAAAGGATATTGTGCATTTCCCAGAACTTGCCTTCCTGAGCCGCTGCTACCGAGGCTTCCCCTGCTTTCAGGCTGCGCTGATGAATCTTGGTCAAGGGAAAGTGCCTGAAATTAAAACGGACTTTCCCTTTGAATTCTTCCATAATCTTTTTAACCACTTCGTGCGCCTTGGCACAATCTTCATTTTCATATTCCCCAAATTCAACCAGGGTAACCGGCGCGGTATCCGGACCAACGAACACATCTCTCGGTTCTATGATTTCTATGATCTCTTTCTTAAAAGCCATGATATATATTCCTTTAAAATTTTGCGCTTTGCTTAATAACAGTTTTTCTTCTAAAAAGTTGAGTAAAAAGCCTCCGAGCCAGACTAACTGGCAGGAGGCGGCTAAAAATAGGTATTTTAACTGAAAAACCTAGGCTTTTTTACTAGCCTGTCAGGATAATAATTTAGTTAACAACTTATTAAGACGCCTGACCCGGATTTCAACCTGCTCCTCCCTTTCATTTCTGAAATACCACCAATCCATCAAATACATCAACCAAAACCGGATGCCGGTTATCAACATCTCCAGCTAATATCTTCTTACTCAATTGGTTAACGATTTCTTTCTGGATCAGCCTTTTCAAGGGCCTTGCGCCAAATTGCGGGTCAAATCCATTTTCGGCCAGGTAATCCAGCGCATAATCGCTAAACTGGAGATCAATTCCATTTTTTGCCACCATTTTGACAGGTTATCCAGCTGTATCCGGATAATGCCCTTGATTTCATTTTTCAGCAATGGCTGGAACATGATCATTTCATCTATCCGGTTCAGAAATTCCGGCCGGATGGTTTGCCTCAGCAGATTCATCACTTCCACCTTGGTCTTTTCCACCACTTCTTCCTTGTTCTTTTCATTCACGTTTTCAAAATTTTCCTGAATGATCTGGCTACCCATATTGCTGGTCATGATGATGATGGTATTCTTAAAATTCACCACCCGGCCCTTGTTATCGGTCAGCCGGCCATCATCCAATACCTGCAGTAATATATTAAATACATCCGGATGCGCTTTTTCAATTTCATCCAGCAGTACCACACTATAAGGTTTACGTCGGACGGCTTCGGTTAGCTGACCGCCTTCATCATAACCCACATATCCCGGAGGCGCACCTACCAGCCGGCTTACCGCATGTTTTTCCTGGTATTCACTCATATCGATCCGGGTCATCATGCTTCATCATCAAACAGATATTCTGCCAAGGGCCTTTGCCAGTTCTGTTTTACCCACACCGGTAGTACCCAGAAATATAAATGAACCAATCGGTCTTTTGGGATCCTGCAAACCTGCACGGCTTCTGCGGATGGCATCAGCAACTGCGGTAATGGCTTCTTCCTGCCCCACTACCCTTTTATGCAATTCATCTTCCAGGTTCAATAATTTTTCTCTTTCACTCTGCATCATCTTCGTACACCGGAATACCTGTTGACTTTGGCAACAGCTTCCGCAATATCTTCTGCATCCACTTCTTCTTTCAACAACCGTTTTTCGGCACTATTCTGCAAGTTGCTTGGTAATATTCAGCAATGATCTTTTCCTGCTCCTTTATTTTTCCATACCGTATTTCAGCTACTTTTCCATAATCACCTTCGCGTTCTGCTTTTTCGGCAGCCTGCTTTAAGTTCTTCAATCTCGGCTTTGGCATTCTGTACTTTTTCCACCAGTTCTTTTTCCTGTTTCCATTTTGCTTTCAGCGTATCTCGTTCTACGCTCAGATTGCCAATCTCGGCACTCAGTTCTCTTAATTTCTCTTCATCATTTTCTCTTTTGATGGCTTCACGTTCAATTTCCAGCTGCCGGATCTGCCTTTCCAGCTGATCCAGTTCTTCCGGCATGGAATTCATTTCCAGGCGAAGTTTGGCAGCGCTTTCATCGATCAGGTCAATGGCTTTATCCGGTAAAAAACGATCGGTGATATACCGGTGGGATAATTCCACCGCTGCAATGATCGCTTCATCTTTTATGCGTACATGATGATGTGTTTCATAACGGTCTTTCAATCCACGCAGAATGGAAATCGCATCTTCCACATTGGGTTCATCAATCAGTACTTTCTGGAAACGACGTTCCAAGCGCCTTATCTTTTTCAAAAAATTTCTGGTATTCATTCAAGGTGGTTGCACCAATGGCCCGAAGTTCACCACGGGCCAGTGCAGGTTTCAGAATATTTGCTGCATCCATGGCGCCTTCTCCGCCACCTGCACCTACCAGCGTATGTATTTCATCAATAAATAAAATGATCTCTCCATCACTGCCTGCCACTTCTTTTACCACGCTTTTCAATCGTTCTTCAAATTCACCTTTATATTTTGCGCCGGCAATCAATTGCCCCATATCCAGCGCATAAATAATTTTTGATTTCAGGTTTTCCGGCACATCGCCATTTACAATCCGATGCGCCAGGCCTTCTGCAATGGCTGTTTTACCAACACCCGGTTCACCAACCAGTATCGGATTGTTTTTGCTTCGGCGGGAAAGGATATGCAGGGTTCTCCGGATCTCTTCATCGCGGCCGATCACCGGATCCAGCTTTCCCTGCCTGGCCATTTCATTCAGATTCTTTGCATATTTATTCAGTGCATTGAATTGCGTTTCCTGGGTTTGGGACGAAACGGTATCTCCTTTCCGCAGATCTTTGATGGCAGTGATCAGTCCTTTTTCGGTAAGCCCTGCATCTTTCAGCAGTTTTGCTGTGGCATCATTGCCCTGTACAATGGCCAGCAGCAGATGTTCCGGTGTTACAAATTCATCACCGAATGTTTCAATACGGTGCCAGCACGCAATACCACATTATTGGCTTCACGGCTTAATGACTGTGCCGGATCGGTTCCCGAACCTTGGGAAGTTTTTGAATCAGTTCTCGCAGTTTGGTTTCCAGAACCGGTACGGTAACATTATTCTTTTTCAACAGGTATTCAACAGGAGAATCTTCCTGCTCGAGCAACGCCTTCAGCAGATGTTCCGTTTCAATGTTTGGATTTTGTGCATTAAATGCCAATTGCTGGGCCTGTTGCAGGACCTCAGCTGCTTTTATGGTAAAGTTGTTTAAATTCATTGCTGATTATTTTTAAATCTGAACTAATGATTCAAAAGACAAACCATTTCCAATTCCCTGAAAATATGTCATATAATATCATCTCCACATGCCGCCTCTTCAGTATCTGCTGCTTAGGCCTGTTAATCTGGCTGTCTCCCTTAGCCCAACCATCCAAAACCCCGCCATCTCCGGCACCGGCAGTGGATGCTTTTCTGACAACGAACCAGAAACTATTTGGAAACGACGTCATCGCAATGGCCTATAAGGACGGGAAGCTCGTGTATAAAAAAGAATTGGAAAAAGAAATCGGAGATTTTAACGGAAAAATACAGGTACCCGCCGGCATCGCCAGTCAGTGGCTGGTAGCAGCCGCTGTTATGACTTATGTTGATGAGGGCAAAATTTCACTGGATGATAAGGTCAGCAAATACATCCCCATTTTTGCCAAATACATGAAGACCTATATCACGATCCGTAATTGCCTGAGTTTTACAACGGGCATCCGGGCAGATCCGCCCGGACCGTTGAAGCTATTGCAAAAATCAAAATATCCGGATCTTGAAACGGAAGTGGATGCCTTTGCTTCGAAAAGAGAAATTGAAACCAATCCCGGTACAGAAATATATTTTAGCCAGATCGGCCCGGATATCGCCGCAAGGGTACTGGAAGTGATAACAAAAAAAACATTCGACCGGGTGGTGCAGGATAAGATTCTCCGGCCGTGTAAAATGCGTTCCACAAGTTTTACTAACGAAAGCGGCGTCACCAGTAATGCCGCCGATGGAGCTGTTACGACCGCCAATGATTACATTAATTTTCTGGGGATGCTTCTGAACAAGGGAAATTTTGAAGGAAAAAAAGTACTGAGTGAAAAATCAGTTGCAGAACTGGAAACCATTCAGTTTCCCAAACTACCGGTAAAGTACATGCCCAAAGAAGCAGCAGGTTTAAAAACCGGACTGGGATGCTGGCTTGGTGAAGGTGGCCTGGTTAGCAGCATCTATGTGACCGGGTTCTGGCCCTACGTGGATCGCAACCTTAATTATGCAGCGCTGCTGGTTCCTAAAAAAACAGACGAACCCAAAAAGGAACTGTATGTGGAGTTTAAAAACAAAATGGATGCAGCATTCGGGAAATAATTGTTAATTGTCAATTGTCAATTGTTAACCTGGACAACCTTTTTATTTACAATTATTATTCATAAACTTTGGAAATCAGAATTGACAATTGACAATTAACAATTAACAATTACCTCCAGTCCCTCGTTTCCATTCGGTATAGATTTCACGGGTCCGGTTCGTTTTCTTTTCGTTCGGGCTAATCTGCCGGATCAGTTCCATTCCCCGGAAACAATCGCCGACCTGCGGATAATATCCGGAACCAAATCCTGCCCCGCGCGCCGCACCTACTGCACCATCTGTATTGTACAACTCAACCGGTGCGTCCGACTACAGTTCGCAAAAGTTTCTGAAAATACATCGCTTAAAAACATGTTGGCATAACCGGCTCGGATCCTCTGAAGATCGAGGCCCATTCGCTGCATGATTTCCGCTCCATAGATCAGCGCAAACACAATACCTTCCTGCGCGGCACGGGCAATATGGTATTTATTATGCCGGTTGAAGTCCAAGTCCCTTTATACTGACCTCCGGGATTTCTGTTTTCCGAGTATACGTTCCGCTCCGTTTCCAAATGGATAACAGAATATTCCATCCGAGCCGACAGGGATGGATGCCGCACCGGCATTGATCGATTCATAAGATTCATTGGGAAAGAATTCGCGCCTCAGCCAGCTGTTCAGAATTCCCGTACCGTTCAGGCACATGAGCACGCCGTAGCGTGGGATTATTTAACTGGTGGTTAACATGAATAAACGGATTTACTCTGGATAGCTGGTCAAATGCAGGCTGGTTGCCGATTCCATACAGTACACCGGAAGTACCCGCCGTTGCAGCGATTTCACCGGGCTCCATCACCTGAAGAGAAAATGCATTATTCGGTTGATCACCTGGCGCGATAACAAACGGGAACACCGGCCGCAATACCAAGCATTTCTGCAGCGTCGGATTGCAGTCTCCCCTGCTCGCCAAAACTGGGCACGAGGGGTGCAAGCAGCGCTTTATCGATTCCGTAAAAATCCAGCAGGGACTGGGCAATATCATTCATTTTATAGTCCCAGAATATACCCTCCGACAATCCCGAGACGGTCGTTACGGCCTCACCTGTCATTTTCAGAGCAATGTAATCTCCGGGTAAAACCACCCGCGCTATTTTCGAATAAATATCCGGTTCGTTTTCTTTTACCCATTTTAATTTGGATGCGGTAAAATTGCCCGGGGAATTAAGAAAATGTTCAGACAAAAATCTTGCTCCCAGTATGTTCAAAAGCATCAGCACCATAACCGACACGCGCGACTGTCGCACCAGATAATGGCAGGTCGCAAGGACTGGTTATTCTTATCCAGGCAAACCAGGCCATGCATCTGGTAAGAAATACCTATGGCGCCAATTTCATCTTTCTGAAACGGAAATTTGTGGTGGAGCAGACGGGTTGCCTGCACCAATTCCTGCCACCAGTATTCCGGATCCTGTTCTGCAAAACCCGGCTTCGGTGCGTGTATTTTCATTTCTGAAGACGGAGAAAAGGCAGATGCCAGCGGCTTACCACTGTGCTGCGTCGAGCAGTGCAGCTTTTACGGAGGATGAACCCAGATCGAATCCCAAAAAATATTTCACAGGCAAAAAAATGAGGATTGCAAGATAACAGATAAATATTATCCCTCAGGCAGTTTATCTGCCCGGCCAATCAGCTAATTTTGATTCCAAAGATTCAAGCCTCATGGAATCCAAACACGAACCTCTCGCACCCATCAGCGTATTTCGCAGGCGAATCCTGAAAAGTATCCTGCTCGGAACAGGTGATACTGATCTTTTGTTTGTTACTGGGCATTTTCGGATATCACTATACAGCAGGTATCTCCTGGCTCGATTCACTGCATAATGCTTCCATGATCCTGAGTGGAATGGGGCCGGTAGTAAATATTGACACGGTTTCAGGCAAACTGTTTTCTTCTTTTTATGCCCTGTTCAGCGGAGTAATTTTTATTACCAATATTGGTGTCATTCTGGCCCCTGCCATTCACCGTTTCTTTCATCGTTTGCACGTTCCCCCTGCTAATGAAAATGATTGATCCTCATTTTATTTTCTTAAACACAATTTGCTCGTTTTCCTTTTTATACACAAAAGCAAAAAAGTCACGCAGGCTGCTGTAATCATCAGGTCTGAACGTTGCTTTGTCCAGTTTCAAATGAATGCGCATCTGGATATTCTCTGAATTCTGCTGAATCAGGTATTCGAACATGCCTTGATTTTCATTAAAATTTACTCTGGCAGACTTAGGCAATTCCTCCACTGCGAAACCTTTCGGGATCTCCATGGAAAGCGAATAGATATTATCGGTTTTGTACGACATCTCTACCGGGAACTTCCGTTCTTCAGCAGGCAGGGGATCTGACTTGAAATCCACAGCCACTACCGGGTTGAAATAGATTAAATCCGCTTTGTTTATGTCTTTAAAGTCAAGATCATAACGTAAACTGACCGGAAAGTCGGGTTGTTTCAGTGAGTCGATTTGAAAATTACTCACCTGAATATCCGTATAGCGGTCCTGAATCTTTTTAAAATAGGCCTTTTCGGAACTCATCTTAACTTCATCGCGAATGTTATATGAGCCATCGTCACCGTACAGTGTTTGCAGGGTGCCAGAATATTTTCCATTTTCTTCGTTGGAAATAAAAACATTGGTCAGGCTGGCCTCGCGCAGGGAATCTGGTGACAGTATAAGGCTGTCCGGGTGATCTTCATCAATCAATCTTGCATACCAGTTATAACAATAGCCGGGCAGTTTTCCAAACGAATTGAAAGGCTTGCTGGCATCCAGGAGAATTTTTTTGCCCATAATATTTGCTACGCATATAACGTAATTGTATTCGTACCTGAGCGGAACACCCAAAGTAGCTACTCCGTTTTCCCTTGTACTGAGTATCGCCGGGGAGGCATCAATATGCCGGTGACGCAACATGGCGGTCAGCAAAAGATTTATTTCCGTGGTATTTCCGGCTTTGCTTTTATATACGTCTTTGAGTTGGTTATTCAAATAAAAATCCGAATTCCCTGTAACGACCCAACGGTCCCGCACCAGATCAAAGATCCGTCGGCTTTCTTCTTCGGGACTCAAAGATCCTCTGGTAACGGTACCAAGCTCCTCATCCATCCAATTATTCACCTGATTAAGTTCAAACCCAAAATATTTCATATTGAGCAAATCATGACACTCCTGTTGCCAGGATTTGATCTTCATGTCTTTTTCGAATCGCTCGTCCTGCTGAAAATATTGCAACTCGAAATAAATACGGCTTTCATAATTTTTCTGTGAACTGATAAAGGATTGCCTGGGCAACACGGGAACATTTTTTTTGACCCATTTGTTCTGGAACGATGTACAGCTAGCATACATCATCACATCCGGTGACTCCGTAGCTGTAACGTGTTGGATTCCGAATCGTTCCTGAATAGAGCCATTCGTTTTGATATCAAAATGAGTATCCCCTCTTATCTTCGTCAGGTAGTGAAACATGGAAGGTATGGTCACATTATATTCACTCCACAAACAAGGATAAGAACCCTGAAAACCCCAGGTTGGCGGATCGGAAAAAATAGTTGAAGTGATGGTATAGGTCAGGTCATATATGGATCCTTCTTTCAGACCGGGAATACTGAATTTTAGTTCATGACGGTACTTACTCAATTCAACATCTGATACCGATTTCTCATCCAGCGGCGTCTCGTGAATGATGCCGTTGTCCAAATTATACGTTATGGCTTTGAGGTCAGTTAGTTTTTCCAAATAACCGCCTCCAAAATCCAATAATGAAATTTGGTTGTCTGCAATGTGAAACCCATTTTTATTAAGAATTTTGACCCGGGTAAACCGGGTGAATACGATACTAAAAAAGCCTTTTTTATTTCCTTCAAACCTCGTATTGCCTATATCTGCGAGAATAACCGCGCTGGCACCGGTATCGTATCCGGGCGCAGGTATATGGTACTGAGCCGGAGTTATCTTCCCAAATTCAGCAATCACATCATTTTTTTGTCCGGATACCCGTACGGAGAAAACCAGACAAACAGATAAGAGAAAGAATTGGCTGTTGCGAAACGATTTCATTTGACGCTATTCATGGTTACATTATTTTGTTTTCTTAAAAACGATTTGTTCATTTTCCTTCTTGACGACAAACGCGAAAAAATCTCTCAGGGTGTCATATTCATCAGTGGGGAAAAGGGTTTTGTTCAGTTTCAGCCTCACCCGCATCTGGATATTACTCTCTCCTTTCTGGATCAGGTATTCAAACATACCCTCATCATTATTGTAAGCGACGCGGGCTGATTTGGGAATCTCATCCACCTGGTATCCGGCGGGTATTTCCATACTCAGGATATAAGTCTCATCAATCAGATAGGGAATTTCAACCGGATAATGGCGGCTCATGGATTTAAACGGATTGGTTTTATACCCCTCTCCCAGCAGCGGATTAAAATATACAATATCGGCGCCGCCCTGCTGCTTGACCACGAAGTCGTACCGGATGCCCAAAGGATCGTTAAAATGGGAAAGCGAATCCAGCTGAATACTGTCTATGATCAGACTGCCTTCATTGGCTGAAATAATTTTTTTGGAATATTCTTTTAAAGACCCTGGTACCAATTTCCTCCCGGATTTCCTGGGATTCCATATTTCCATTCACCTTTTTAAAAGCTCCGGACAATTTCGAATGTTCATCATTGATAAGGATAACCGTGGTCAAACTGTTTTCGCGGTTTGAATCCGTTGAAAAATATATAGGATAGGGCTTTTCAACATTGATGACATGACCCCAGCCATTATAACAACTCAGGGGAAGCCTGCCGAAACCGATATAGTGCTCACTGGCGTCTAACTTGATCAGCTTCCCATTCAGATACACGACACAAATCACATAATTGTATTCTGCCAGCAGTGGATAACTGGGATCTGCCAATCCATTTTCTCTTGTGCTCAATATCATGGGATCCGCCTGAAGGCCTGCTTTTTTCAACATGGCGGTTAACAATAGATTCAGTTCTGCAACATTACCCTGTCTTTTTTTGAATACGTCTTTTAGTGAATTGTGGGTGAAAAGTCCATACGTGCCGTACCCCTCCTCCGCCACAGTCTTGAAATGGTCGCGCACGTAACAGTAAATTTTATCAACCTTATCTTCGTCTGATCCGGATTGCTGAACAATTCCCTGAAGTTCTTCCGTCATCCAGCCGTTTTCGTGATTCAGCGCCATTCCGAAATTTTCATATTCCAGCAGATCCTTGCTAAGTAAATTCCAGGTAGAAGACTGTTCGTGTCGCTCCGACTCTTTAGTCCATTGAACATAACTCAGCTGAAAGGTGATCCTTGAATAATAGTTATCCATTGTTGTGGTAAACGGTTCCTCGTGCAAGGATGGCACATTCTTTTTTACCCATCGGTGATAAACAGACGCTCCGGTAACATTGTAATTTTCATCGCTTGCGGTTCCATTACTCTGCCTGACAGAATAAAACGGGTACACATCTTTCGTCGTGTCAATATAAAAATTCTGATCCCCCTGCACCCGTCGCACATAATGAAGGGGTGGAGGAATGGTAACCACCAACTCACTCCACAATCGTGGATATTCGCCCTGGAATGACCAGGGTTTCATACGGTCAGGAAAAGGCGACCGGATCGTATATTCCAAATCGAAAACCGTTCCCTCTTTGAGTGCCGGCATCGAAAATTTTTTATCATCAATCTGACTATTATATTTTACGGTAAAAATTGATTTTTCATCCAGCTTGGTTTCCTTAATCGTGCCATTTTCCAGATTAAATGTGGAAGCTTTAAAAGAAATAATTTTCTCATAACGTCCATCACTATGATAAAGGGAAATTTCGCGGTCGCCAATTTTGAATCCGTTCCTGTTGTTTATTTTTACACGGATAAATCGCGTGAAGATCAAATCAAAATAACTGTTGTTGTTACCTTCAAATTTGATCGCTCCCACATCAGCGATCACCACGGCGTTGGCTCCGGAGTCAAATGCTTCTGCAGATAATGTAAAGTCAGCAGGCGAAAGTTTTCCAAATTTAAATTCCTGTTTGTCCTGGGCAGATACCCCGAAGGAAAGCAAGAGGGCGAATAGAGGTACGATCAGTCCCTTTCTGTTGTTCATATGGCAATATTTAACGGTTTAAGCTAATGATCCCTCATCCATTTTTCCTGACCAGCACAACACTCGTATGATCGGCATCAAACATATCGTTGTAGAATTTTTCAATCTCCTGATAGTCTTTTGCCGGAAACCGGCCACCGGATTGTTCACGAATCCTTGTAAAAATTATTTTACCCGGTCTGACGGTAGTAACGCGTTTGTATTTTCCAAATTTGCTTTGCAATTGCAGGTCTCCGGAACCGGACTCTACCTCATATCCATCGGGAATGGCAATCTGAATGCTGTCCATATGCTGGAACTCGTCTCTGATTTCAATCGGCAACCGCCTGTTATGATCCTCCGATAACTTTTCTGTGGACCTTGAGAGAATATTGGGATTCACAAAAATCCTTTTCCCAGTTACCTGGGCATAATTACTCACCCTTAAATTCAAATGCTCATGAATTACCGGCAAGCGTTTTGAATAGTCCTCGCGATAGTCAAAAGAAACGACTTCGTAGGTAGGCAGACTGAATTTGGATTTCAACCTGGTTAACTGATCTTCTTTTGATTCATGATGAATGAATCTTTCCACTTCATCCTGGCAATGGGCTTCGTACGAGGTTTTTGATTCCAGGTTTAAATTGCCTTCGTTGTCCAATACCGCAGATATGATTCTGATTTGTTTATTATCCGCCAGCAGGTATGCCGGCGTATGTACCAGGCTTCCGCCGTTGTCATCAATTAATAAACCGTACCGGTTGGCAGTAAATTCACCTAAATATCCTGCAGGCAAAAACTGGTCAGTGCATTCGAGCCAGAGGGTATCCCGGTCAAGTGGAACGCAACAGATCACATGATTGAAGGGATCATGCGTAAAATCCGTTACAAAATCAACATAATCTACATCAGCACCTTTGATCACTACTGCGTGACCTTTGATCCCGGCTTCCTTAAGCAGCGAAATCATGAAATTGGATAATGCTTTGCAATCCCCGTATTTATTTTTGGCGACATAAGCAGCATCATAAGTTTGCCATCCGCCGATGCCCAGCTGAATCCCCACATAATGGGAGTTTTGCTGCAGGTAATTATATAGTACCGCTACTTTTGCCTGCGGACTGGTTAACCCATTGATGAGCTCGTGGACTTTTTGTTTTGTTTCTTCCGGAAGCTGGTCCCGGCCTTTTTGAAGGCTTCCATAAAAACGGGCATATTCATTCCAGGTGCTCATGTTGCCCCTATACGCGCCCATTTCCACATCACTGAGTCCGATCATCAAATGCGGAACATACATCAGGTAATTGGAATAAGGCGGCTCTTCCAATGCTGTGAGACCATGTACTTCCCAGGTATATGTGGTTTTATTACTCACGGTTCCGATCACCGGGGTTATACCGGAGTTCAGCATCCGGTATCGTAGGGTATAGTCAACAGGCACCGTTATTTTGTAAATGCTTTTTTCTACTGAATGATTCAATTCATCCTGCGGATACCAATCATGAATATGAATCAATTCAGTTAATTCATCTTCTTCATCAAATTCTACGGTATATGGATAGGTATTGGAATATAAACTACTCACTTTAACCCTTTGATCATTCACAAATGAAGAACCATCGTATGCCGGGTGGTCTTCCATATCCTTTTTTTTGAAATGCCTGATTTCTTTACCCGTCGCGTCGTACAAAAATCCGGTTACATTGTTAATGATTATTGATTTATTATTATAGCCGGTTCTGTACGTGGCATAATGTTCTCCCTTTTCGTTCAAAATAGTAAATACATGTCTTTCGTGGGAAACAGCCTCACCGCTGGATTTTATTTCATACACTTTTTCTTCCAGCCGGATCACCATATTGGCGTTTTCCTTCAGTGAATCCGGAATAGTGCTGACCGGAAAATTTTGGCTGACTGCAAAAGAGGATAGAAAGCTGATGAATAAAACCAGTGTGGATCTGCGCGCGGAATACCTCGATAAAAAGGTAAATTTGACAGGTAGGGCAAGCTGATCAGGGTTGTGCACAAGCATGAAACCCATAGTTCGGTTGTTTAAGGTATTAACGCTTTAAAAATATAATAAATTATCTGAATGCGCCGCATTTTACTAAGATGAATACACTTGAAAAAAGTCAATTTATTAAATCAAAAGCCGCAGAAGCCGGCTTTGACTTTTGCGGAATAGCTGCAGTACGACGTCTCGACGAAGACGCCCGAAAGCTTGAAAACTGGCTACAGCAGGGCAAACACGGGGATATGCAGTATATGGAAAAGCATTTTGATCTAAGGGTAAACCCTTATAAACTTTTGCCCGGTGCAAAATCAGTCATTTGTTTTCTGATGAATTATTTCCCGCGCGTCAGCCAGGAAAAAAATATTCCGAAAATTTCAAAATATGCGTACGGAATGGATTATCACGAAGTGATTCGTCCAAAATTGCAGGAAATTCTGTTCTGCATGAAAGAGAAATTCGGCGATTTCCACGGCCGGGGTTTTGTAGACAGCGCACCGATTCTGGAAAGATCCTGGGCTGTTCACAGCGGTTTGGGATGGGTTGGAAAGAATGGCAACCTGATCAACAAGAAATCCGGTTCTTTTTTTTCATTGCTACCCTGGTTGTGGATCTGGAACTCGACTACGACGCACCGGTTCCCGCTGACTATTGCGGCAACTGCACCCGGTGTATAGAAGCCTGTCCTACACAGGCCATTGGTCCGGATAAAGAAGTAGATGGCAGTAAATGCATTTCCTATTTCACCATTGAACTAAAAGACCTGCTCATACCCGATAGCATGAATGGGCATTTCGATAACTGGATGTTTGGCTGCGACACCTGTCAGGATGTATGTCCCTGGAACCGGTTCTCCAAACCCGCAGGGGAACCGGCTTTCACAGCTATAGCTGAAATCATGCATTTTAATGAAACCGATTGGGAAGATCTGACTGAAGAAGGATTCAGGAAAATCTTTGCAGGCTCTCCGCTCAAACGTGCGAAATACGCAGGCATAAAAAGGAATCTGGAATTCATCAGAAAGAAATGACAGATCATAGACCTTACGCCTTAGGCCTTAGGCCTTAGGCTTACGAAATCTTATATTTGAAAAATGAATCTTTCACTGAGTGAACGGGATGCACAGGTCATTTGGCATCCTTATACCCAACACCAGACAGCTGAACTACCCATAGCCATTGTTAAAGGAGAAGGCGCATTGCTTTTTGATGAAGAAGGAAACGCCTATATAGATGCCGTCAGCAGCTGGTGGGTAAACCTTCATGGTCACGCCAATCCTTATATCGCCGAAAAACTATACCGGCAGGCCCTGAAGCTGGAACAGGTGATCTTTACCCGGTTCACACATGAGCCCGCCGTAAATTTGGCCGAAAGGCTGTTGAATATACTGCCCGGGCAATTTGTCCCGGATCTTTTATTCCGATAACGGATCGACTGCCGTAGAAGTAGCACTGAAAATGGCCATTCAGTTCTGGCGTAATAAAGGCAGACCAGAAAAAAATAAAATACTTGGCTTTTGAACACGCGTATCACGGTGATACTTTTGGCGCAATGAGTGTGAGCAGCCGGGGACTTTTTACTGAAGCATTCCAGGATTTGCTTTTCGAAACCATCTATATCGAGACCCCTGATGCGGCAAATGGCAGACCAGCTGCAGTCCCAAATCCGTTCTCATAAAGGAACCATTGCCGCATTCATCTATGAGCCTCTTTTACAGGCTGCAGGCGGAATGAGAATGTATGGCGTCAACGAAATGAATAAGCTCCTGGACTTCGTACATGGAGAGGATATTCTTTGTATTGCAGATGAAGTACTGACCGGTTTTGGAAGAACCGGATCTTTGTTTGCCAGCGAACAACTGAAACCTGCTGACCTCATTTGCCTGTCCAAAGGGCTCACAGGCGGCACCATGGCACTCGGCGTTACTGCAGCTACAGAAGATCTGTTCAATGCATTTTTAAGTGAAGACCGCACCAAAACTTTTTTCCACGGACACTCTTATACTGCAAATCCACTGGCATGCACAGCCGGCCTGGCCAGCCTCGATCTTCTTGAGGACAAAAAATGCAGGGACCAGATCAATAACATCGGGATTCAGCATGAACAATTTGTGAAAAATGATTTGTCGAAAAAGCATGAGCATGTTATTCCGAAATATCCGGATTTTCGGCACCGTGCTGGCTTTTGAAATCAATACAGGTAAAGACGAATACCTCAATACCATCGGCACGACAATTATGAAGCAGGCACTGGCGAAGGGGATCTACCTGCGTCCCCTGGGAAACACTGTTTATATCATGCCTCCCTACTGTGTCACTGAATCACAATTGGGAGAAGTTTATCATTTTTTGTTACACCTAAAGTAAATGTGGTAGTCTGGAAGTATGAAAGAGAAATTGACAATTAACCATTGACAATTGTGACCGGAACGGTCACCTCTACATCATCCCATTCAATAACCAACGAAGAAGGTGGAAGACTAATGGTGAGTTGTTCCACCACCGGATCCAGCTTCTTTACCGGAACGTCCACCTGCAACACATCCTTATCTTTATATTTATCATAATCGAATGCACCCCATTGTCCGAGCTGACTGTTCAGTATGATGGTCCAGTTTTGTTCATTGGGAATAACAAATAAAGTATAGGTACCCGCCTTCACCGGCTTTCCGCCAAATAGGACGTCTTTGTCAAACGTTATTGTAGTAGCCGAGTCGGCGCCGCAGCGATATACTTTTCCGTAAGGAATCAAAGCACCAAAAATGGCCCGCCCCTTTTTATATGGCCTTCCGTAACGTACAGAAATACCCTGACCCAACGTTGATTCATGCGGACTAAGTGGTTTTTTATCTCCACAGGAATTGAAAACCACCAGGGCCACAACAGAAAACAACAGCCATTTTTTCATATCATCCTATTTTATACATTATAAAATTACTATAGAATATCTGCTCTATGCGTTTAATTCAACTTACTTGCGAATATCGTACCCAATCAGGGAGACTGCATTTCTATTTCACGTTTCAGTGATAATAATGATTTCTCCATCTGGGGTCCCAGATTTTTATCATAAAACATACTGGCCAGTTTTTCCCAGGGATACCATTTAATATGAAATTTCAGATCCCAGGCTAAAATGGTCTGCAGATCAGATTTTACTACTATGAAATTGCCTGCGAAAGAATCGTTACCCCGGCTCCACATCGTGAATACCGTATCCCTATACACTTTGACCAGCTGAATATGTACACTACCCAGATTTATGTTGGCAGAATCAGCTCCCTGAGGTGCTGTGCTGATTGCTCCACCCTCATTGTTATGAATGACAAATTCATTCCATTTTTTCCATTCGCGCAAATCGTCAATCCACTTAAGTACTTGCTCAGGCGACCTGTTGATTTGAACAACACGACTGACGCTAATATCAGAAGGAAACAGAGCAAATAAAAAAAGAATGACCAGGGAAAAAACCAGCAGGCTGCCGATAACCAGTTTCAAGAGGAAAAATTTATTCGGGAACTATTCCCATTTAAAAGTTTTAATCGCTACCGCATAGATTACAACCCCCCAAAGCAGTAATATGCCAATCTGTTTTCCACAGTCCATAAGCGAAGCGCCTTCAAACGCGACATTCCGCATGGCATCGTTGAGTTGTTTCAGTGGAAGGATCTCGCAAAAACCCTGCAGCCATTTGGGAAAAGCCTGGGTGGAAAAAAAAGTGCCGCCAAGCAGAAACTGTGGCAGGGTAAAGATATTAGCGAATGGCGGGATGGAACTTTCGTTTTTTGATACGCTGCTGATGATGAATCCAAATCCCATAAATACCACAAGGCCCAGAAAACTGAGCGCGATCATTTCAAAAAAGGTGACGATTCCGTTGACCAGGGTAAAATGAAAAAAATAATGACCGGCAAGAATGATGACTACGGAAGTCAGCAATTGAAAACTGATGCGGCTTAGTCCTTCTCCAAATACAATATTTTTACGATTGATCGGCGTAGCAAAAAATCTCTTGAGCACCAGGGTCTGTCTCAGGTTAAAGAAAACAAAGGCTACACCGAATACGGCTGCACTGAGCAGGGAAAAACCCAGCATACCCGGTAATATGAAATCGATCATGGTATATTCCCTGCCTGGCAACACCGGCAATTCCTGTACGCTGACGATCTTAAATTGAGCGGGAATTTTCCGGTCCTCAATAATTTGTATGGTCTGAGCCAGTGCCATTCGCAGTATAGGATATTTATCAGCTGCGGCCGAAGAGGTTTGAGTCCGGATTTTATATTGGGTAAATCCGGCGGGTGATAAAGAAGAATCTAAAGAAACAATAGCGGCGATATTACCCTTGAGTAATTCTTTTTGCATCAGCACGCTGTCCTTCATCAGTAAAACACCATCTTTTTTATCTTTTTCAATTCTGACTATGCCGGAGGCAAGAAGGGCGCGCATCACATAATTGGAAGAATCCTCGGGATTCTTCAACGCTATCGAAACCGAAGTGCCACCACCTCCGATCAAACCGAATACCAGGATAAACACCAATGGGAAACCCAAACTGAAAACTACCGCCGAAGGACTCCTCAAAATAGCGCGGAAACTGCCCCGCGTAATCGCCAGCATGGCCCTGAACTGGCTGTAAGGTTGGTTCATACTCCTGTTTTGAATCTAGGGATTAAGGCTGAATACAAAGGGAAGCTTGGCCTGTGGCACGCCGGCCTGCGACTGGTAATCAGACATCATCTGGTACCAGCGTACACCTTCATCGCCCAGGTCTTCCCGAATGGTCTTTGCTTTCAGAGACTGCTTGTAATTATTGATGAGCAGATCAAGAATATTTTCCGGTTCGGGATATTCATGCAAACGGTAACTGGTAGTCTTTGCCATACGCGCTGCACAGGCCACCGCGTCCTGCACACCGCCGATCTGATCCACCAACCCAAGTTGTAAGGCTTTTTCGCCACTCCAGATTCTGCCCTGCCCAATGCTGTCTATATAAGTAATACGTTTATGCCTGCCCGCTGCTACGCGCGCAGTAAAATCCCGATAAATAGAATCCACATCGTTTTGCAAAAATTTTTTCTGCATGTCCGTCAGCGGTTGGTACATGGTCATAGCATCAGGTTGTTTGGAGGTATGCACGCCGTCGAATGTAACGCCCAGTTTGTCTTTAAAAAAAGACTGGGTATTGAAAAACATGCTGAACACCCCGATCGAACCGGTAATGGTCATCGGATCAGCGTAAATACTATCTGCATTGCAGGATAAATAGTAACCACCCGAAGCGGCTACATCGCCGAAACTAATCACAACCGGTTTGCTCGCCCTGGCCAGGGTGAGCTCACGCCATAGATTTTCACTGACCAGAGCAGAGCCGCCTCCGGAGTTTATGCGCAATACAATGGCTTTGGTGTCTTTATCAAGTCTGCGCTTTCCGGATCAGGTATCGGTAGATATCCTGTCCGATCTCCTTCTGACTATTCTTTCCACCAACGATATTTCCTTCAGCATAGATCAGGGCAATCCGGTCTGTTCCGCTTCCCGAAAATTTGTATTTAACCGCCTCATAGTATTTACCCATGGGCACGAAATTGATTCGCGGTAATTGATGTGGCTTTAATTTTCTCTGTTATGTCTTCCAGCACCTGGTCATTATATTTCAGTCCGTCCACCAGTTTGTATTGCAGCGCATCTGCCGCAGTTTGAATCAGTTGTTCATCCACGCATCGCCTGAGTACAGCACTGTCCTGAACGCGGCTCGTGGCAGTTTGATCCAGGATATGATTAAATATCTCACCCAGGAGTTCGGTGAGTTGCAGCCGGTTGGCATCCGACATTTTATCAGCCCGCAGGGGTTCGGTAGCGCTTTTGAATTTACCCGCATAAAAGATTTCAGGCTGAATTTCCAGTTTATCCAATCCGCCTTTTATGAATCCCATAATACTCGTGAAGTCCCTTCCATTCTACTCCGCCTTTCGGATTACAATAGATCTTATCAGCGACATTGGCCACGTAGTATGCCCTTGAGGGAAATGACATCCCCATAAGCATAAATGAATTTGCCGGATCTTTTAAAATCCCTCAGTGCATTACGGATCTCTTCCGAAGTACCCAGTCCATTACCGTTGGAATTGGCTTTGATATAAATACCCTTTACCGCGCTGTCAGTTTTAGCATAGTGAATCATCCGGACCACATCATAAACGCCGGGGGTATTATACACTGATTCACTGAATCCTGCCAGCGGATCCGTGGTCACCTTTTCAGAGAAATTCTGGCTGAGATCGAGCAACAAGCACCGCATTGTGAACCGACGTCTTCGGCCGCTTTTGATGATGCTGCTCAAAATGCCGCCTACATAACCTGCCAGAAAAAAAAAGCCAATAAATACAAAAACGACCAGGGCAAGAAAACTCGCCAAAAATATTTTTAAAAAACTGCGCATGCGCTTTCTTTTTTGATGATTTTAAAATTAAAGATATTTGAACTGGATTAAACGGTCATCCATGAACAAAACATATCTGCTGACAGGTGGTAATGAGGGCGATAAAATCCTTCATATGCAGCAGGCACGCGCAAATATAGAACTAATTTGCGGTAGGCTTTTGCAGATTTCATCATTATACGAAACGGCTCCCTGGGGCAAGACGGACCAGGCAGATTTTCTGAACCAGGTCCTGTCTGATTGAAACGGCGCTTAGTCCCCAGGACCTGTTAAAAACTATACTTTCCATCGAGGAAAACCTGGGCAGAAAGCGTTCGGTAAAAAATGCGCCGCGAACCATCGATATCGATATTCTTTTTTATGACGATTGATCATCGAATGTTCCCGGTCTGACGATTCCCGCATCCAAGGATCAGCCGAACAGACGGTTTGTGCTGGAGCCCCTGGATGAAATTGCGCCCGGTTTTATACATCCCGGTTTTGGGAAAACCATTCATCAGCTCCTGCTGGAATGTACGGACGAACTGGCTGTAAAAAAAATCGGAATGAGCTGTATTTAGCATACCCGGGATTCCGGATATTTACAGTTCATGAATTATCACTTTATTACCGTGGAAGGAAATATCGGGGCGGGAAAAACCACACTTGCCCATTTGCTGGCACGACATTTCAATTCCCGGCTGATCCTGGAAGCATTTGCCGAAAATCCTTTTCTTCCCAAATTTTACGAAAACCCAAAACAATACGCTTTCCCGCTGGAATTGTTTTTCATGGCCGAACGCTACAAACAGTTGAAGGAACTGGTACATACCAAAGACCTTTTTCACAGCATCACCATCTCGGATTATATTTTTACCAAATGTTTGCTTTTCGCCAAAGTGAATCTGCCGGACGAAGAATTTCACCTCTATCAGAAACTCTTCGATATCATTTATCAGCAACTGGTGCAGCCGGATCTGGTGATTTATCTGCATGCACCGGTGCAACAACTTCAGAAAAATATCAGGAAAAGAAACCGGCCCTATGAACAATCCATTCCGGACGAATACCTGTTCAATCTACAGGAAACCTATACGAGCTATATCCGTCAGCATGATATCAAAACACTTTTTATCGATGCAGGCAACGCCGACTTTCTACGACAACGAAAAACATTTCCGGGTTATCCTGGACGCTCTGGAAAAAGATTATGAACCCGGTCAGCATTATTTTACCCTGCCCTGACCAGGAGAATCATATGGAAGCCAAGATTACAGACGTCCTATCGTTCTTCACCCTTCGAGGCATTGCAGAATTCCCGAATTCAGAAGCCTTGTCATCGGACGTTTTATTTTTATTATGGGTCTGCGTATGATGAGTACCCTGGTCGGCTGGTGGATCTATAACCTCACCAATGCACCGATCGCCATCGGTATCGTTGGACTTTCGGAATTTATTCCCGCTGTTTCCCTGGCACTGTACGCAGGACACGTAATCGATCTGAGCGAAAAAAAGAAAACTGATGCTTACCGGTGTTGGTCTTTATGCGCTCGCCGCCTTGCTCTTGCTCATCCTTTCCTCTCCGGCCGGTACTCATCACCTGAATCCACATGTTATCGCCGGTTTGCATTTACCTGATTATTTTTGGAACCGGAATCATTCGCTCTTTTACCGGCCCGATATTCAATGTCATGCTCGCCCAGATTGTTCCTAAAAACAAACTCCAGAATGCAATTACCTGGAATACCGGGGGACTTTCTTTCAGCCTCCATTATCGGGCATGCCCTCGGTGGTTTCCTGATTGCCGGACTGGGAAATACAGGAACACTTACCGTCGTGTGATTCTGATCGGTATCGCTTTTCTCGTACTGACCAGATTGAAGACATATTAAACCCCTGAATGAACGTGGTGAGAAAAAAACCTGGGATAGTGTAAAGGAAGGTTTGCAATTTGTTTTCCGCACCAAAGAATTGCTTGCGGCAATTTCACTGGATCTGTTTGCCGTTCTGTTTGGAGGAGCCGTCGCACTGATACCCGTTTATGCCCGCGACATCCTTAAAGTAGGTGCCGAAGGATTCGGATTGCTGAATGCCGCATCCGATATCGGTTCCATTTGCATTGTCATCCTGCTGACGATTTTTCCTCCCAGAAGAAAACAGGGATTAAAATTGCTGATCGCTGTTGCCGGATTCGGAACATGCATCATCATCTTTGGTCTCTCCAAATTATTCTGGTTATCCTTCGTCGTATTGCTGATCAGCGGACTGATGGATGGCATCAGCGTCGTTACACGGGGCACCATCATGCAACTGAAAACACCGGACAACATGAGAGGACGTGTGCTGAGTGTCAATTCGATGTTCATCAATTCCAGCAATGAACTCGGTCAGTTCGAAAGTGGCATGATGGCACGACTGTTCGGCGTTGTGCCTTCTGTTGTCTTCGGTGGATGCATGACCCTGTTGGTCGTGGGGATCACCTGGTTTAAGGCACCCACACTGAGAAAGATGGAGTACTAGAATTCTGTAACTTTAAGAAAAACGTTTTGGAATGAACCGAAGGTCCTTTGTTAAAAATGCCGGATTGGGTCTTGGAGTAATACCCATATTGAAACATCAGTGGTTGATGGATTTTTTTCAGGAAAATCCATATAAAATGAAAATGTTGCGAAATGATGTGGGCATTTTCACGGAAAAAGGTGGCACAATTGCTTATTATATCTCCAATAAAAAAATTGCTGTTGTTGACGCGGAATTTCCCGAACAATCCAAACACCTGATTGATGCGCTGCAAAAAGATCAGGGCAAACCATTCGAAATTCTCCTCAATACACATCACCACGGTGATCATACCGCAGGTAATATTTCCTTCAAAGGAATTGTACCCCATGTAGCTGCCCATTCCAATTCCCTGCTGAACCAACAGCGGGTCGCCAGGGAAAAAAATACGGAAGCCGAACAACTATACCCGGATATCACCTATGGTGAAAGCTGGGAATACAAAAAGATGAAGGAAAACATCAAAACTTATTACTGGGGACCGGCACACACAAACGGCGACAGTGTTATATTTTTTCCGCACGCCAATATTGCCCATGTAGGCGACCTGGTATTTAACAGGCGCTGGGCATTCATAGACCGAAGCGCGGGAGCCTCCATTTCCAATTGGATCCAGGTGCTGGATAAAATCCAGGGCCAGTTTGATAATGACACAATCTTTGTTTTTGGCCATGCCTATGACCCCGAAAAAGTTACCGGCAATAAAGCAGATGTCAAGGCCATGCAGGATTATCTGAAAAATCTGCTGGCTTTCGCGACTACCCAGATCAGGGAAGGAAAAACCAAAGAGGAAATCATGAAAGCTACATCTATACCCGGCGTTACGGAATGGCAGGGCGATGGAATTGAACGGGGCCTGCAGGCCGCTTATGAAGAAGCGGTTGAAAACATCAAGTGAGTTTATCCAGCAAACCTTCGAGAACAGAAACAACGATCGGACAAAAACTACTGTTCTTTTGTGTCAGTGCCGGACGTTTCAAGAACACGTCTTCATCTGTATAGGGAAATCTTCTGCAATCTGAAGGCCTGTTTTCGTAAACGGAACATTTGTTATCCGCGCCAAAAAAAGGACAGGGTTTGGAAACTGCCACATAATCTCCGTCCTCATCAAGTTTCAGGTATTTTTCAATGAAAACACTTTCTTTCAAACGCAGTAACCTGGAAATTCTTTTGATATCAGGCGTTTTAAACCGGGAGAATAATTTTTACAGCAACGGGCACAATCCAGACAATTCATTTTCGCAAAAGCCTGATCATGCAATTCCGGGATTTCCTTTAATACGGCATTTTTGTTGGCTTTTGTTAAAAAATTCTTATATAATTTCTGATGCTCGCCGGAAATTTTTTCCCAGTTCTCCAGCGTGATGTTTACTTGCCCGGACATAGCTGAATATTGATTAAATTTGCAGATGACCGGATCCCTCCATGAACAGTTGCTCATCCTGGTCAGCACGCCCTTTTACATCGGGATTATCGGTCTCGAACTCTTGCTCAGTCATCTTCAGCATCGCAAGTTATACTCCTGGAAAGACACGGCAAGTAATATTTATCTGATGTTGCTGAATGCCGGCATCGACCTGGGGTCTTCGGTTTTGCGTCCATGCTGGAACAGACGCCGCATCAGACCAGCGCGATTGCGCTGGAGGAGACCGTCTGCCTGGAAGTCTCCCAGGACGACATCGCCGTTCTGCTGCAGCGCAAGCCGCATGCCGGAATGGATTTGCTGCGCACGCTTGGCCGCCAGTTCCACGCTTCGCAGGAATTGGTGCGCCTGCGTGCCAATCGCAATCCCAATGAAGTGATCGAGGAGGAATCCACCTTTGGCGAGCGCGTCGCCGACACGGTAGCCCGCTTCGGCGGTTCCTGGACTTTCATCATTTCGTTCGGGATTCTGCTGTCCATTTATACGGCCATCAATGTCGCTTTACAGAAGAAAGCCTGGGATCCCTATCCGTTTATCCTGCTCAATCTGTTTCTCTCCATGCTCGCCGCGATCCAGGCTCCGGTCATCATGATGAGCCAGAATCGCCAGGACACCAAAGACCGGCTGCGCGGTGAACTCGATTACGACGTCAATCGCCGCGCGGAATCGGAAATTCAGAATCTGGCGCGCAAGTTGAATATGCTGGATGAGAAGATTGACGATGTCGGAAATCTGCTGCGGAAAAGATCATGAAACGCCAAACCTCTAAAGCCAAGCTAACGGTGCAAAGCCGCTTCGCGAATGTCAACGGTGTACGCCTGCACTATCTGATTGCAGGCGCAGGCGACCCGGTCGTGCTGCTGCATGGCTATGCCCAAACCAGCCACATGTGGCGCCCTCTGATGGCGCGAGCTCGCCGGCACTCACACCGTGATCGCGGTCGATTTGCGCGGCGCTGGCCAATCGTCCACGCCCGCCGGCGGCTACACCAAAGCCGAAATGGCGCAGGACATCCACGCCCTCGTGCACAAGCTCGGCTACGACCGCATTCGCATTGTCGGGCACGACATCGGGCTGATGGTGGCCTATGCCTATGCGGCGCAGTATCCGGGCGACGTGGAGCGTATTGCCCTGATGGACGCCTTCCTGCCGGGCATCGGCAAACTGGCGCGACGTCTGGCTGATGCGCGATCTGTGGCATTTTCATTTTTACGGCAAGACGCCGCTGGCGCTGGTCCACGGCCGCGAGCGCATTTACTTCGAGCATTTCTGGAACGATTTCGCCGCCAACGCGAAACATTCCGTGCCCGAGCGCGACCGCCGGATTTACGCCAAAGCCTACGCCCGCCCCGGCGGCATGCGCGCCGGCTTCGAATACTTTCGCGCTTTTGAAAAGGATGCGCAAAGACTTCGCCCGCCTGGCGCAAACGCGTTTGCCGATGCCGATGCTGGTGCTGACCGGCGAAAAAGCGTCCGGCGATTTCCTGATTCAACAGGCCCGGCTCGTGGCCAGGAATGTCGAAGGCGTGGTAATTCGCGGCTCCGGCCACTGGCTAATGGAAGAAGCGCCGAGTCAAGTGATCCCGAAGCTGGTGGAATTTTTGGGCGAGTAGAGTTGCGGCACCCTACCTGGGACGGCCGAAGCGCTCTGCCCATCGAATCCGCGCCGTGAGCTGCATGACCACGAATAGTGTCACGATGCAGCCAGTGGTGACCGCCAGACCGGTGTAGCCTGGCAGGAAGAACGCGTAGGAGAACAGCACCAGATAGATGAATTGGGCGCCGCCCGCCTCCAGCCACGCGAACCGCGGCCCGACCACGATCCTGAGGTAGCTCACCACCAGAAAAATAGAGACCGCCGAGCACATGACGAAAGCCAGGTGGATGGAGATGTGGTCTACCAGATAAGCCAGCAGCAGGTGGAAGGCGAAGAAGGCGGTTGCCAGGAAGAAGTAATTCATCGGGTGCAAGTCAATGCCGCGCAGCGTGGTCACGATGAAGATCAGAAAAAAGAACAGCAGCAGCGAAACAGGCGCGAAGTAGCTGATCTGGCCGGCCAGCGGGCCGGGCTGCAACTTCTCCGGCATCGTGAGCCCAATCTGAAAACCACTAATCAGATTGGAATAGCGCCAGACCAGATCCCACCCCCCGGCATTCTCCTGCTTTTCCGTCGGGGAAAGCGCGTTGACCGGGAAATCGATCTGCTTGAAATTCGTCTTCATGCGGAGCTCAAAATCGCGTGTCTGCGTAACTTCATCTCCCAGCTTGTAGACCCAACTCTCCAGGCCGCGTGACCGGTAGCCCACCCGCAGTGAGGCTGCCTCCCCCGCCGGCACCCTCGCCGTGACCGACGCGCCTTTGGCGTCCGAAATCAGCGGCGACGGTTGGCCGTTAACCTCCATCACCAGGCCATCGTAAATGGCGTGCTCGGCCGGAAACAGCAAGCGGAACCTCATCATCTGCGGCTCCGCGGTCGGATTGCGAAACCGGTAGGTGGCGGCCAGATTGACCCAGTACGTGCTGTACCACAGCAGGCCCTTCTGCCGGTGTTCGAGATCGAACGCAACTTCGATGCGGCTGGACTCGGCCGGGACCGCCATGGTGCGGGACACGCTTTCGGTGCGCGTAGTTTTGTGACCGTCGGTTACGGTTTCGATCGTCTTTTGCGTAACGACTTCGAAGCTGGCGCTGGGCGGTGCCTGCTGTTGCGGCGCACCCCACACGGAGGCGACACCGGATCGCAGTTTGTCGTCGGAGTGGTACGTACGCGTGTCGATGGTCGATCCGAGAATGAACCACGCGATGCTGGTGCAGATGAGAACAAAGCCGATGGCGAGGATGCGTTTAAACATGATTATAGTAAAGCACTTTATAATGCAAAGTTCAAATCGGAACTCACTTGACCCCCGCAATGAAGTAAGATGGTTGTATGATGTGCAGGCCATCCTCAGCGCGTCCCAGCCTATTCGGTTCCGACTAACTTCCCCGCCTGTCACCTTAGTTAGCCCGTAAGTCGGAAAGAAAAGGAGACTCACATGAAGACATTGGTGGACGTCGCACGTCCTGACCTGCCACAACTCCGCGGACCTGTGCCTGGCCCGCGCGCCCAACAGATTATCGAACGCGATCGCAAAGTGCTATCGCCCTCCTATACGCGCTGCTACCCGCTGGTCGTCGAACGCGGCTACGGCGCGATGGTCGAAGACGTCGATGGCAATCGCTTTCTCGATTTCAACGCCGGTATCGCGGTCGTTGCCACCGGCCACTGCCATCCCCAAGTAGTGGATGCAATTCAAAAGCAGGCCGCCAAGCTCATCCACATGTCCGGCACGGATTTCTATTACGAGAACATGGTGGCCCTCGCCGAGCGGCTGGCTGAGCTCGCGCCCGGCGGCTTCGAGCGGCGCGTGTACTTTGGGAACTCCGGCACCGAAGCCATGGAAGCAGCGCTGAAGCTGGCGCGCTATTCCACCGGCCGCGATAAGTTCATCGCCTTTACCGGCGCATTCCACGGCCGCACCATGGGCAGCCTGGCGCTCACCGCGAGCAAGTACGTGCAGCGCCGCGGATTCGGTCCGCTCATGCCCGGCGTGTTTCACATACCATACGCTTACTGCTATCGCTGCGCCTACGGCAAGACGCCCGATACGTGCGGCGTCGAATGCGCCAAGGTGATCGAAGAGCAGCTCGTCAAAACCATTGCGCCGGCCGACGAAGTTGCCGCCATCGTGCTCGAACCGGTACAGGGCGAGGGCGGATACATCGTTCCGCCGCAGAAATTCATGGACGAGTTGGCGCGCATCGCCAAGCGTTTTGGTATGCTGCTCATTTTCGACGAGGTGCAATCCGGGATGGGCCGCTCCGGGAAACTGTGGGCGTCGGAGCACTTCAACGCCGCGCCGGATATTCTGGCGGTGGCCAAGGGAATCGCCAGCGGCCTTCCGCTGGGCGCAACCATCGCGCGCGCCGAGCTGATGACGTGGCCTCCGGGAGCGCATGCGTCGACGTTCGGCGGCAATCCAGTGGCATGCGCCGCGGGTCTGGTGACGCTGGAATTGCTCGAGAACGAGCTGATCGAAAATTCGCGCAGCATCGGCGCGTATATGATGGATCGTCTGCGCGAGTGGCCGAATAAGTTCCGGCTGGTGGGCGATGTGCGCGGCCTGGGATTGATGCTGGGCGTCGAGCTGGTGCGCAGTAAGGAAACGCGCGAACGGGCTACGACGGAACGCGATCGGCTGGTGCAAATGGCTTTTGAAAAAGGATTGCTCATTCTCGGCGCCGGCGAAAACAGCATCCGGCTCAGTCCGCCGCTCACCATTACGCGCGACCAGGCGGATTTCGCCATGGACATTCTCGAAGAGTGCCTCAACCTGATCAGTCGCGAAAACTGAGAATCCTCGACGTCGGCTGCGGGATCAACAAATTTCCCGGATCGATTGGCATCGACCGGAATCCCGCCAGCCGCGCCGACGTCCTGTGCGAGCTCGACCGACTGCCTTATCCGTTTCGCGAGAACTCCTTCGACGAGGTGCGCGCTATTCACGTGATCGAGCATGTTACCGACGTGATTGCGACCATCGAGGAATTCCATCGCCTGGTGCGCCCCGGCGGGATCATCCGCATCGAAACCCCGCATTACAGCGACCACAGCTCGTTCTGCGATCCCACTCACAAGCACCACCTCACCAGCTTTTCTTTCCGCTACTTCGGCGAAGACCATGGCGGCTTCGGATATTACTCGCGTGCGCGCCTCCGCCAGAAATACGTACAAGTGAAGCTGCTGTCCTTCTGGAAATGGCTAGGCTTCGAGTTCCTGGTGAACCATTTCCCGCGCTACCGGCGATTTTGGGAACACTATCTTTGTTTAGTAGTGCGCGGGAAAGCGCTGGTCTTTGAGTTCGAAGTGCTGAAGTAAAGAGGGCGGGTTTTGAAACCCGCCCCTACGAAGGTCGCGCGTGTATCGCGATGCGCCATTCGCCATCCCGATTGGCCCACCCGCATTCTGACCCGCCCTCCCGCAAATAAATCCTAGAAATTCCGCCCAACGGGCCGAAAAGCAGGACGAGGAGGGTCAGGATGAGTCTAGATATCTCTTTGCAGGGAATCAACCGCGCCGCGGATAGCTTCGACACCGCGGCTAGCGGAATCGCGCGCGCTTCACTACCCGCCGATCCGTCGCAGCCCGAAGACACCGTTTCGCTCAGCGACCAAACCGTCGCGCTCATGCAAGCTGCCAACGACTATAAAGTCAACGTGCAGGCGCTCAAGACCTCGGACGAAATGACCAACTACTTGTTGGATCAGCTCCGCTAAATCACAACCAGCGCCGCACGCGCATCTTGTATTGCACGTACTCGCCGCCGAACCGGCGCTCCAGGTAGGCTTCTTCCGGCGCAATAACTTTCCGGTAAATCACCACCAGCACTAGCGGCAACAAAGCCAGCGCCCACACGGATTGCATCAGCACACACACGCCCAGATACACCGCCGTCAGCGATACGTACATCGGGTTGCGCGTAAACCGGTAAGGCCCCGCGACCACCAGCGCCGTAGCCGGACGATTGGGAATCAGGTTTGTCCGCGCGCGAAAGAAGCGTGAAACGGCCGATAGCGCCAGCAGCATGCCAGCGCCGATCAGAGCCCAACCCAGCATCGGCGGCAGTGCCACGGGCGAAAGCGCAATCCATCGATTGATCAGCCAGCCAAGGACGAGCCCGAGCGCGAACAACAATGGCGGCGGAAACCGTACGCCCGGCGAATCTGCTTGCGTGCTCACTTCCACGCGCCCAGCAACCGCCGGACCACGAGCAGCTCGCCCAGGTGGTACGCGTTATGATCCGCGACCAGCAAAGCTTCGCGCAGCAAAGTCTGCCCGTCGCCGTGCGGAATGCGCGCAAATAAACGCGAGCGCGGGTTCGCCACCAAGCGCTGGATGGTTTTCAAATCGCGGCGAAAAGCTTTGAGGCTCTCCTGCCAGGCGGCTGCGCGCGGCGGCGCCGGATTCGCCGGCCAGTAACCCTCCGGCCACGGAGCCGAGACATGCTTCGCGTTCCGGCTGAACTCCAGAATGTCCCATTGCGCGAGCCGCATGTGCTCCACGATCTCCCACGGCGAATGCGCGGCACCCTTCGGACGCCGCCCTCGCAATGCGACGGGAATGCCGGCGGTCGCGGCGTCGAAAGCTGCATGCGCCCCGCCTCCCTGCAATAAATAGAGGACATGCTCACGCAGCGCTTTCATCGCTTGAACCCCGTCTCTACTTTAAACGCTTCGAGCGCGTTGTACACAATCGGGCAGTAGCAGGCGCGGTCGATGAATTGCCACATGCGGCTGGCGATCGAGCCGTTGCCGCGCACCACGTTGGGAAATCGCTGGCAGGTTTCCGGGCGAGCTTCATACACCGTGCAATCGTTGCCGTCGAGAAATACGCAGCCCGCCTCATTAGTTCGCCGCAGGATCGTGCCTTCTTCCTCGCTCTCAACGGTGTACTCGGCCAGAAACTGCGACGGCTTGATTCGTAAAGCGTGCGCCAAGCGCTCGATATCGCGCTCCGAAAGCTTTACAGTGGCCACCCGGCAGCAGTTCGCGCACGTCGTGCAATCGATCTGCTCCTCAACCCCCTCGGCTATGCGGCGCAGAATGCGGTCTGAGTGATCGCGCGACTTCAGATGCCGCCGGAATTTTTCGTTCTCCGGCCGCTTCTTCTCGCCCAGCATCCGGATTTGCACCAGGTCGGTGATTATCTGCGGCTCTTTACTCATTGAGCAACTCGACGAAGCTGTGGCCGCGATGCCCGGCTGGCAGAAGCGCCTGGATTCCTTTATCTAGAGTTGTCAGTTTTCCCCCGTAGTGTGTTGCCAGCCCCAACAGATAAGCGTCGGTGACCTGGCGATGGCCCACCAGTCTGTCGCCCAATTCCTCCACCGCATCCGCGTACGAGATCGCATCTTCCCAGAATCGGTGGGCACTATGTTTCAAGTTCGCGCCCAGGAGCCGAGCGGCCTCCTCAGGACTCACCGCATCGCGAGAGAACGCGGGATTCGAGACTACGCGCACAAACCCGGCTTGGGTAAACGGGCAAGAGGCCCAGCCGTGCCGCGCATTTCGCGCAAACCACCGTTGCGCGTGCTTATGAAATTCATGCGCCGGCCAAAAAAGCGCCACCAGGACATTCACGTCCAGTAGGAAAGCGCTCAGTCAGCATCCTCCTCAAGGCGCCGCACTTGCTGCGTGGTTACCTGCGGGGACTCCGCCGGCAGCTCGAAAACGGTGAGTCCGTTTACGGTGCGGGTGGGCCGCTTCGTGGTAAGGCCCCGGCGCACCAGCTCGGACGCCGCCCTGCCCAGCGGGACCCGGCGGCTTTCGGCGTATTTCTTGATCAGCGGGAAAACGTCGTCGTCGAGATTGATGGTGGTCCGCACACTGTTATGATGCACGATTTAGCCAATGATGTCAAACTGCGTAGAACGCATCACGGTGCAGATATGATGCTGGGAGATTTTTCCCCTCCTCCGCTCACTCCTATATGTGTTGTCCCTGCTCTATCTCCTGGCCGACCGCCTCCGCCATCGCATCCGCTGTAAACGCTGGTCCGCCGACCTGGCCACCGGCCGGCGCGGCGAAGATCTCGCGCATCGCTTCTTACGTCGTCAAGGCTACACCGTCGTCGCCCGCAACTATCGCAGCGGCTCGGGCGCGGGCGAAATCGATATCATCGCTCTAGACAAAGAAGATCTAGTCTTTGTCGAAGTGAAGACCCGCGCCTCCGACGAGTTCGGCTCCCCGGACCGCGCCGTCGGCCCCGACAAACGCGAGCATCTGGAGCGCGTCGCCCGCTACTATGCCCGCCAGGCCGGGATCGAGTGGGGACGCGCGCGCTTCGATATCGTCAACGTGCTGCTCACTGCCACGCCGCAAATTGAGCTGCTGCGGGATGCGTTCCGCTCCAGCCGGACGCTATAATACGACCTTGCCCGAATTGCGCAAGGACCCGGTGACGGGTAGATGGGTGATTATCGCCACGGACCGGGCCCGGCGGCCATCCGACTTCACCCGCGAATCCGTGACCCCGCGGGCACGGCCTTCTGCCCCTTCTGCGTGGGCCACGAGCACAAAACGCCGCCCGAAATATTGGCCTATCGCGACTCAGGCGGTCCCAACGAGCCGGGCTGGCGCGTCCGCGTGGTGCCCAACAAGTTTCCCGCGCTCGGCATTGAAGGCGACCTCAGCCGCACCGGCGAAGGTATGTTCGACAAGATGAGCGGAGTCGGTGCGCATGAGGTGGTAATCGAAACTCCGGATCACAATCTGAGCCTTTCGCAAATGTCGGAGCGGCAGGTGGAGGATGTGTTCTGGGCCTTCCGCGAGCGCATTCTCGATCTCAAGAAGGATGGCCGCTTTCGCTACATCATGCTGTTCAAGAATCACGGCGAGTCCGCCGGCGCCTCGCTCGAGCATCCGCACTGCCAGCTCATCGCGCTGCCGGTGATTCCCAAGCGCGTCAAGGAAGAGTTGGAAGGCTCTCGCCTGTATTTCGATTTCAAGGAGCGCTGCGTCTACTGCGACATCATCCGCCAGGAATCGCAGGCAGGCGTGCGCGTGGTGACCGAGACCGATCGCTACCTGGTGCTCCAGCCTTACGCCGCGCGCTTCCCGTTCGAGACCTGGATCATTCCCAAGCGCCACGATTCGCACTTCGAAACCATCGATGCGCCGCAATTGCAAAATCTGGCGTGGGTGCTGCGCTCGACGCTGCGCAAGATGGATAAGGTGCTGGAAAAACCGGCATTCAATTTCGTGATCCACACCGCGCCCGTGCAGGAGGGGCCCATGCCGCACTACCACTGGCACATCGAGCTGATGCCGAAGCTCACCAAAGTGGCCGGATTCGAATGGGGCACGGGGTTCTATATCAATCCCACGCCGCCGGAAGAATCAGCGCAGTTTTTGCGGGAAGCAGGATTGGGATAAAGGCGGTAAACCGATGTTAGTTGGTAACAGAGCCGCGACCGAAGGGAGCGGTCATCCCGTCGCGATCCGCTCTGCAACTTGCTTGGCCATCTTCACGCAATCCGGAATCCCGATTCCGCGATAGCCGTTGCCAACCAGGTGCAGCCCTGGAATCGCCGCTACACGCGCTTCGATCCCCGCAACCCGCTTCCCATGCCCCACGGTGTATTGCGCCATCGACCGCGGCCAACGGGAAATGCGCGTGAACCGGGGCCGCGCGCGGATGCCCATCATCTCGCGCAGCTCGATCAGCACCCCTGCCACAATCTGCTCGTCGCGTTCCTCCGGCGTCTCTCCCAGGAAACAGCGCAGCAGCGCCATGCCGTCCGGCACGCGATCGGCGAACTTGGTGCCCACCCACGTGCAGGCCACCAGCCGGTGGCGCTCCTTCTTGGGAACCAGAAATCCAAAGCCGTTCAGCGGATGCTGCAAATCACGCCGGTCATATCCCAACGCCACAGTCATGGACGAACGGTACGGAATCCAGCCGGTGAGCGCCGAAAGCTCCGTGTCGATGGGCCGCGCCAAGCCGGCCACCTGGTGCGCCTCACAGGCCAGCACCACGTGCTGGGCTTCCAGCCAGTCCCCGCCGACTCGCAGCCGAAAGCCGTTGGCGGTACGCTCAACCCGTTCGACGCTTGCGTGGACCACACTCGCGTTGCCCGTGAGCGCTTCGATCAACCGCCCCATGCCGCCGCGCAAAGTCCGAAATAGCGGCAACTTCTCAGCGGAAAGCGCAGTCTTGCGCCGCGCCAGCACGCCGCGCGTCAGGCTGCCATATTGACTTTCCAGCTCGACCAGGTTCGGCAGCACGCTAGCCGCGCTCAACTCCGCCGGATCGCCGCCGTAGATTCCTGAAAGCAGCGGCTCAGCCAGATAATCTACGACCTCCTGGCCATAATGCCCGGCAATGAACTCCGCCACCGACCGGTCTTCTGCGTCCGCCGCGTGCCGCCGGTGGAAATATTCCAGACCCATCCGCAGCTTCGTGCCCCAATGCAGCAGAGGCGTGGCCACGATGGGTACCAGTTTGGTCGGAACCATGAATTGCACGCCGTCAGGCAGCGGGATGAGCTGTCCGCCTTTCCAAATGAAAGTGGCGCGCAGATGATCGTTAGAGCCGATGACTTCGCCGGCCAGGCCCAACTCCGCGATCAGCTCCATGGCCCACGGTTTGGCGGAAAGAAAGCTGTCCGGACCGCCTTCGACCACGCAGCCGTCTACTTTTTCGGTTTGGATGACGCCGCCCAATCGCGGGCGCGCTTCGAAAAGATGTGAGCCGATGCGGGCTTTGGCGAGGTAGTACGCAGTGGCGAGACCGGAAATGCCGCCTCCGACAATTGCAACCGATGGCATTGCCCGAATGCGCCGTTAAGGCTTGAATTCGCGGACCATCTGCACCAGGGCTTTGACGTTGTCTACCGGCGTTTCCGGCAGAATGCCGTGTCCCAGGTTGAAGATGTGGCCGGGCCGCGCGCCAGTGCGTTTGAGTAGCTCCGTCACGCGCATTTTGAGCTCGGGTAGCGGTGCGAACAGCGCCACCGGATCCAGGTTGCCCTGAATGGCGGAGCGGTAGCTGATGTCCATCCAGGCCTGGTCGATGTTGATGCGCCAATCGACGCCCATGACGTCGCCGCCGGCGGCATGCAATTCGCGGAAGAAGCCGCTTGCGCCCGTTCCGAAGTGGATCACGGGAACGCCGGTGCCGCGAATCCGCTCAATCAACGCACGTGAATACGGCGCGGCGAAGCGCACGTAGTCGTCAGGACCGAGCGCGCCCACCCAACTGTCGAAAACCTGGATGGCGCGCGCTCCGGCGGCCACCTGGCTTGACGCGAAGGGCGCGAGCACATCCACAATCTTGCCCATCAGACGCCGCCACAGCGTCTCTTCGCCGTACATCATGCGCTTGGTGCGGATGAAGTTGCGCGACGCCCCGCCTTCGATCATGTAGCTCGCCATGGTGAACGGCGCGCCTACAAATCCGACGACCGGCACTTTGGTGCCGAGCGCGCGGGCTACGAGCTGGATGGCTTCGCCCACATAGCCGAGATCATCGCCATTGGCGGTCGAAAGCGTATCGATATCCGAAGCCGTGCGCACCGGGTTGTCGATGATCGGTCCGACGCCGTTTGCGTAGCGCAGCTTAAGGCCCATGGGCTCAACCGGCAGCAGCAGATCGGCAAAGATGATGGCCGCGTCGACGTCCAGAATTTCGACGGGTTGTAGCGTGACCGTTGCCGCCAGATCAGGCCGCTTGCACATTTCAAGCAAGCCGTGTTTGGCACGAATCTCGCGGTATTGCCGCAGGTACCGGCCGGCCTGCCGCATGAACCAGACGGGCCGTACATCGGTCGGACGCCGCCGGCACGCGTCCAGAAAACGTCCACTCACTGAAGCCACGCGCATGATGTTTCCGGTTTGTCTTCGCAGATATACGCCCGAAGACCTGCTGGTTTGTGGCGCGCCGCCCATGCGCGGCCGTTGACATAAATCGGCTTAGTCCACGCTTCGCTGTCAAGGGTAAGCGGGGTGATTACCGATACCGAGAGCACGCCCTCGGCCGGATATCCGGTTCGCGGATCCATGATGTGGCTGTAGATCTTGCCCTCGGCGCGGAAAAATTTCTCGTAATTCCCTGACGTCGACATGGATTCGTCTTTCAAATAAACTTCCGCCACGTTCTTGCTGGCGTCTTTCGGATCGCGAATCTGCACTCTCCAGCCCTTCTCGTCCGGCGGCGCGCCCAGCGCGTAAATGCTTGAGCCCGCGGCCGAAATCAGTCCCACGCGGACGCCGTACTCTTTCAGAATCGCGGCCATCTTATCCACCGCGTAGCCTTTGCCAATGCCTCCGGGATCGAGTTCAACCCCAGGAGCGTCGAAACTAACCGTGCCGGCCGCCGCATCCAGGTGCATGTGCCGGTAGCCAACTTTGTCCATCGCCGTCCGGATCTCCGCCCGGTGCGGCAAGTGGCCCGTGCCCTTGTAAAAACCCCAAACTTTCATCAACGGGCCCACCGTGATATCGAAGGCTCCGTCGCCGGCCCGGCTGTATTCCATGCAAGCCGACAGCAACTGGAACATCTCCGAGGTGACTTTGACCGGATGGGTGCCCGCTTCCCGGTTCACGGCGCTCAACTCGCTCGCCGGCCGGTAATTGGAAAGCATACGGTCCAGCCGCCGTACCTCCTCAAACGCCCCCTCGACTGCCGCTTCCATGCGCGTACGGTCCTCGCCGTATACCGCAATGGAGTACGTTGACCCCATGGCGTCCACGCTGGATTCCAGACGCAGCGTTTCGGTCGGCGCCGCCCATAGCAGGGGCAGCAAAAACAAAACTAGCACAGTCTGTTTCCTGTTAGGGCTGATTTTCCGTTTTGCTGCGGGTTTTTTTAGCGCGGCGCAGCAGGACTTCCACCCGGCTGGCGGTCTCCTGCCAGGGGTCGATTTCGAAGGTTAACTCCGGCATTTTCCTCAAGTTAAGCCTGCGGGCCAGCTCGTGCTTCACGTATTGCCGTGCACCCTCCAGGGCGCTTAACCCCGCCTGCTGCTCGCTTTCCACGCCATGCAGAGCCACCAGCACCCGGGCTACGCGCATGTCGGGCGACATCAGGACGGCGGTGACGTCGACGGGGGAGAGACGGGGGTCCGCCAGTTCGAAGCCGATGATTTCCATGAGCTCTTCACGAATGATTTCGCCTAACTGCTCCGCGCGCCGTTCATCCATGATCGTGAATCCCTACATCCATTCCACAGTGGCCGAGGTCAAGGCCGGACCTAGCAGGGACGCCGCCTCTCGCTCCACCGCTTGCAGCACCTGGGTGGCATGGCCGCGATCGTTCGACACCGTGACCGCCGCCAGCACCGCCCGCTGCCATAAATCCTGGCAATCGATTTCCGATACCGAGACGTTGAACTTATTGCGCAGACGCTCGGTCAGGCCTTTGACTACGTGACGTTTTTCCTTCAAGGAGTGCGAGTTTTCGAGGCGAAGCTCGAAGGTCATCACGCCAATCTCGGGCATACCAAACCAACTTCATTTCTCGCAGAGACACAGAGAAAACCAAGAAAATAAATTATGGGTTAGTTTTTCTCTGTGTACTCTGCGTCTCTGCGAGAAATGTTTTTTCTTTATGCGAAGACCTCTACCGCCACTTTCTCCGTCACGAACGCCTCGATGACGTCCCCTTGCTTGACGTCCCCAAAGTTCTCCAGGGTTACCCCGCACTCCATGCCGCTGCGCACTTCGCTCACATCGTCTTTGAATCTTCGCAGCGACGAAATCTTGCCGGTATGCACCACCACGTTGTCGCGCAGGATGCGCACCGCGCTATCGCGCGTCAGGATGCCGTCCGACACCTGACATCCGGCCACCATGCCGACCTTGCTGATGCGGAACACTTCGCGCACTTCGGCCTTGCCGCGGTACACTTCGCGGAACACCGGCTCGAGCAGCCCGGTCATGGCGCGTTTGATCTCGTCGGTCAGGTTGTAAATGATGGTGTGCAGGCGGATATCCACCTTTTCCTGCTCCGCCACTGCCGCCGCGTTTCGCTCCGGCCGCACGTTGAAGCCGATCACAATCGCGTTCGAAGCGGATGCCAGGAGCACGTCGGATTCAGTAATCGCGCCTACGCCGGAATGCAGCACGCGGATTTTGACTTTGTCGTTGGAGAGCTTCTCCAGCGTGTCGGTGAGCACTTCCGCCGAGCCGCCCACGTCCGCTTTGAGAATAATAGGCAGTTCTTTGACCTCGCCCTCGCGCATCTGCTTGTGCAGTTGTTCGAGAGTCAGGCGGCCGGATTTTGCCAGCACCGTTTCGCGCGCTTTGCCTTCGCGATACATCACGATCTGCTTGGCCTTGGCGGTGTCGGTGACTACCTGGAAAGAATCGCCGGCGTCCGGCATCGATTCCAGGCCGAGTACTTCGACCGGCGTCGACGGTTCCGCTTCACGAACCTGTTCGCCGAGATCGTCCAGCATGGCGCGAACCTTGCCGAACACCGCGCCGCAGACGAAGAAGTCGCCGACGCGCAGCGTGCCGTTGCGCACCAGCACCGTGGCCACAGGTCCACGGCCGCGATCGAGCTTGGCCTCTAGAACCGTGCCCATGGCGGGCCGCGCGGGATTGGCTTTGAGATCCTGCAAATCTGCGACCAGCAGAATCATTTCCAGCAGCAGCTCGAGGCCCTTCTTCTGCCTGGCGGAGACGGGCACCATGACGGTGTCGCCGCCCCAATCCTCAGCCAGCAGGCCTCGGTCGGCAAGCTGCTGCTTGATGCGCTCGGGCTGGGCCTCCGGCTTGTCAATTTTATTGATGGCGACGATGATCGGGACTTTGGCGGCGCGCGCGTGATCGATCGCCTCGAGCGTTTGCGGCATCACGCCATCGTCAGCTGCTACTACCAGCACGACAATGTCGGTCACCTTGGCGCCGCGCGAACGCATGCGGGTAAACGCTTCATGGCCGGGCGTATCGATAAACACGATCTTGCGGCCATTCTTTTCGACGTGATACGCGCCGATGTGCTGCGTAATGCCGCCGGCTTCGTGTTCAGCCACGGTGGCCACGCGAATGGCATCCAGCAGCGAAGTCTTGCCATGATCCACGTGGCCCATAATCGTGACCACGGGGGCGCGCTTGATCTGGTCTTTATCAACCTGCGCGGTCTCAACTTCCTGCATGGCTTCCTGCTCGAAGCTCACAGTTGCAGTAGACGCGCCGAATTCGCGCGCCAAATCGGTGGCGAGCTTGGCGTCTAGGGTCTGGTTGATGGTCGCGAAAATATTGCGGTCCACCAGTTTCTTGATCACCAGGCTGGCTTTCACATCCAGCTTTTCGGAAAGCTCTTTTACCGTGATGCCTTCCGACACCGTGATTTCGCGATTCACCGGCGGCGGGCCGCTGGGCGAGTCGCGGCGCACGGTGGGGCGCAGCATCTTCTCTTCCTGCTCTTGAATGCGATCGCGCTGGGCACGGCCGCCGCGCTTGTCCATCGGGCGGCGCTGCTGCTCAGTCGGTGGCGGCGCCAGTCCCGGCGCAACCATGCCGCGTGAAGTCGGATGCATCGGGCGCGGTCCACCGCCCGGACGAATGCCGGGCGCGCTACGGGCAGGCGCTCCCCGGGCCACCATGGGCTGGCCGGGGCGAATTGGACCTTGATAAATCGGGCGGCCAGGAACAGGCGATGCCTGCGGCCGCAACGGAACTCCGGGACGCGGCTGTGCCGGCGCGCCGGGACGAGGCTGGGCGAGCTTGGCCACCAGATCGGGCCGCGGCGGAACCACGGGGCGCACGATCGGCTGTCCAGCCAACGGGCGAGACGGTGGCCGCGCTGCCGGAGCCCCAGGCGCAGACGCCGGGTTGGCTGACTGACCTGCGATGGAACTGCCTGCGCTTGGCGGCGGGCCGGCCGGCCGAACTACGGATGGCGGACGTGGCGTCACCGTTCCGGGACGCAGGGATTCGGGCGGACGCACCGCCGGGGTAACTCCCGCCGGGAAAGGCGAGCGCGGTCCTGAGAGTACCTGTCCGGGCCGGGGAGCCGAGGGCAGCGGACGCGGCGGCTGCGGCACGGGCCGCGGCGGCGCTGGTCCTGCCGGAGCGCCCTGCACACCGCCTGGTTGCAAGCCGGGCGGTCGCACGGAAACACTGCCCGCCAGGGGCGGACGCAGGCGCGGGCCGGGTCCAGCCGGACGCACGGCGGGCGCTTCTTCAACGGCCGCGGGAGCGGGCGTCTCCGCGCGAATTTCGGGCGCTGCTTCCACCGGCGCGGGCGGAGCCGTCTCAGCCACCGGGGTGGGCGCGGCTGCGGGCGGGGCCGGCGCGGGAGGCTCGGCGGCCTCGGGAGTACTTTCGATTTCAGCCGGCGCTGCCGATCCGCCTGCAAAGACGCGGCGCAGCTTCTCGGCAACGTCTTCATCGACGGAACTCGAGTGGGTCTTCTTTTCCGTCACGCCCAGCTCCGGCAGCTTGTCGATCAGCTCCTGCGCTTTGATCTCAAGCTCCCGGGCTAGGACGTTAATGCGAATCTTGTTCATAGAGAAAGAAATTCAGTTCCGCTCGCTAGGCCGCCTAGCGTTCTTCGTCAACACGTAAATCGGGCTTTTCTTCGCCATCGACCGCACCGCCCGCTGGTTCCTTCGATGAGTCCACTATCGTATCAGAGTCAGTTGCAGCGGGCTCGGACGCAGCCTCCGCTTCCGGACCGGCCGGCTCGGGTTCAGCCGCCGCTTCCGGCGCAGTTTCGATTTCCGGCAGTTCCGCCTCTTCGACGGCGGGCGCTTGCCCCACTTCTTCAAATTGCCCGTAATAATTATTCACCGCGAGCTGGATTCGCTCCACCATTTTGGAACCAATCCCGGGAATTTCCTCCAGCTGCTCCGGCGTCATGGCGCCCAGTTTCTCCACCGTCGAAATGCCGGACTCGACCAGCTTCTCGGCCAGACCGTCGCCCAGGCCGTAATCGATCAGCACCGATACCGGCGCGCCTGGAGCAACCAAAGCAGCCATGGCCGTTTCCACTTCCTGGCGCTTTTCTTCCTCGCTCTTGATGTCGATCTTCCAGCCCAGCAGCTTGGCGGCGAGACGCACGTTCTGGCCCTTCTTGCCGATAGCCAGCGAGAGCTGCGAATCGTCCACAATCACTTCCATGTGCTTCTCGACCGGATCGACAATCGAGACCCGGCTGATCTTGGCGGGACTCAGCGCGTGGGTCGAAAACGTCACTGGATCGTCGGCGTATTCGATGATGTCGATCTTCTCGCCGCGCAGCTCACGAATGATGGACTGCACACGCATCCCCTTCATACCTACGCAGGCGCCCACGCTATCCACATCGCGGTCGCGGCTTTGCACGGCGATCTTGGTGCGCTCGCCGGCTTCGCGCGCGCAGCCTTTGATTACTACGGTGCTGTCGTAAATCTCCGGTACTTCCTGCTCGAACAGGCGCATCACCAGTTCAGCGGCTCCGCGCGACACGATGACGCCCGGCCCTTTGGCGGCCTTGTCTACGAGCTTGATCACGCAGCGGACGCGATCGCCCACCGCGAAATTCTCCAGCCGCGACTGCTCTTTTTTCGGCAGCTTGGCTTCGGTCTTGCCGAGGTCCAGAATCAAATCCGGCCCTTCGATGCGCTTCACCGTGCAGTTGACCAGTTCGCCTACGCGCCCCGAATATTCCAGGAACACCGTTTCGCGCTCGGCTTCGCGCACTTTCTGGAAAACCACCTGCTTGAACGTCTGCGCGGAAATGCGTCCCAAAGCGTCTACCGACCGCGGGGAGCGGATTTCGCTGCCGATCTCCAACGACGGGTCGCTCGACCTGCGCCTCTTCGAGCGAAATTTCGGTCACCGGATTCTCCACGGTTTCAACCACTTTGCGCACTGCATACAAGCGAAGCGCGCCGGTCTTCTCGTCGAAATCGGCCGTGTATTCTTCGTTGGTCCGGAAATGCTTACGGGCCGCAATGAGCATTGCGTCCTTCACCGCGTCCAGGACGATCTGCGTGTCGATGCCTTTTTCCTTGCTCAGACTCTCGATGGACTGATAGATGCTTTCCACGGTGATTCCTCGTTTCGCTCTGTCGCTGGGCTATTTTGCGCCGGGAAGGCTACCACTCGAACTTGAGATGGGCTGTTTCCACGCGGTCCAAGGGAAAATGGACCGTCTTGCCTGCGCCAAGATCGAGCGCCAACACGCCTTCATCCAACCCCGCCAAAGTTCCTTCCCAGTTGCGCTGATTGGAGACCGGCTCGCGTAATGTGATCTTGGCTTTTTTGCCCTGAAATCTTTCAAAGTCCCTCGGCTTCAATAATTTGCGTTCGACGCCTGGAGAGCTGACCTCGAGTGTGTAGTGACCTGGTATCGCGTCTTCGACATCCAAAATGGTCCCCACCTGATGCGACACTTTCTCGCAGTCGCCGTGAGTTACCCCATCCGGTTTGTCAATGTAAATTCGCAAGAGTTGGTGCTTTCCGCCGCCCTTCAACTCCACGTTAACGATCTCCAGGCCCTCAGACGCGGCAACCCGCTGAGCGATTTCCTCTATTTTCGAAATGACGTCCTGCCGCATGCTCGTGTTTCGGCGCCCAACAAAAAAGTGGGCTTTCGCCCACTTGGATCGTTCGACACCTGCAACACCATTTTAGCGTGTCTGAGCCAAAACGCCAAGTGCTGGATGTACACTGGCTAGTTTCCCGCTATGTCCGTTCAACGCCTGGCCGGTATTCCCGGCTTCTCGATCGACCGCGTGGCCGCCGCCGCGGGCAGCGATCCCGACGTCCTGCGCCTGGAGAATCTGGACACGGATTTGACTCCGCCCGCCGCCGCCATTGCTGCCACCAGGGCTGTGTTGGACTCCGATGACGCCAACAGCTACCTGCCGTTCACGGGTCGGCTCGATCTCTGTGGGGCAGTCGCCGGGCGGCTTTCCGCCCAGACTGGCCATCCTTATACCGCCAGCCAGGTAGTAATCACCTGCGGCGGCACGGAAGGGCTTTTTGATGCTCTCCTGGCGCTGACCGATCCGGGCGACGAAGTGATTCTGACCAGCCCGACCTACGCCGGCATGATCAACCGCGTGCGTTTGGCGGGCGCGGTGCCGCGGCTAGCGCCATTTATTCCGTCGAGCCAAGGCTGGCACCTGGATCTCGACGCCCTGCACGATGCCGTGAACCCGCGCACCCGCGTTTTGTTTCTGATGAGCCCTTCCATGCCGTCCGGTGCTGTGCTGAACGCCGAGGAATGGAATGCAGTGGCGGCGCTCTGCCGCGATCGCGGACTGTGGCTCTTATACAACGCCGCCATGGAGCGCATTCTGTTCGATGGCCGCCCGTACCAGCACCCCGCCGCCCTGCCCGGCATGGCCGAGCGCACTATCACTGTAGGCTCAGTTTCGAAGGAATACCGCATGATCGGCTGGCGGGTGGGCTGGGTCGCAGGTCCGGCGGAGATTCTCAGCGATATCGCGCGGGTTCATATCTATAACGTGGTAACGCCCACCGGCATAGCCCAGGCCGGCGCGCTGGCCGCCCTCGAAACGGGGACAGACGATATTAACGCCGCGGTGGCCGAGTGGCAGCGTCGCCGCGATATGGTAATGGAACAGCTTAATACCTTTCGCGTGATCCCGGCGGCAGGCGGCTGGTCTGTCTTATTGGATGTGTCGGTGCTGGACTACGATTCGTTCACGGCATCGCGCCTCTTGCTTGAGCGCGGTAAGATCGCCGCCACGCCCATGCGCGATTGGGGCGATCGCGATTGCGACCGCTACGTCCGCCTGGTCTTCGCCAATGAGCCGGTCGACCGCCTGGCGACGCTGCGCGATCGGGTGACCCGCGCGTTAAGCCGGTAGCGACAGAACGTGTTGGTGCGAAATCGTATTGTTGTTGGTATTGGCCCGGGCCAGATCTTCGAAGGCCCGCTCCAGCTCGCTGGCGCGCGCCGACTCGACCGCGTGCAGCTGGCGAAGCACATGCCCCTGCCGCTCCAAAATCTCGACCATGCCGCTCACCCGGCGTGAGGCGTCGTTCACCGTCGATTTGATCGTGCCCAGCTCCGCGCTGTGCGCGCCGACGACGACCTGCATTTCCCGGCTCTCGCTGCGCAGCGTCTCCATCTCAGTGGTTACGCGAGCATCGGACTGCTGCAGCGAGGTCACCGCCGCGGCAATCTGGCTGAACCGCTCGTTAGCCTCGATGCTCGACTTGCGCTGTTCGCCAACGGCCGCTACCAAATCCTGCACCGGCTGCCGCAGTTGCGCCACGTCGTCGACGGTCGACTGCAACCGGTCGAGCTGCTGTTGAACGGCGCTGTTGAACTTCCGGCTTTCCCCGACAATATGCTCCTGCAGGTTTTCAAATGCGCCCACCAGGCACTGTGCCAGGTCGTTGGCGAGAGTGGAAACCAATTCCGCCACAACTTCTTTGTCTGCGCCCGGATTTCCTCGGCCTTCCACGAGTTTTTGCAATGAGTCGTTCATCATTTCATTCACCTTTATTGCTTCCGCAGAAGCCTGGTGAGCATATTCTGGCAGAACGTCCTTTGTTTTTAAAGAATTTTTGCTCGAAGTGCACGGAAATTTCCGAGGAATAAACCTTTGATAGCGGGAATTCGTAACCACAAAACGTTATCGTTGGCCGCTCGTCTAAGAGAATCGATGAAAAACATCAGCGTGCTGTTGTGTTTCGCGCTTACCGCGTTGGCGGAGCCAGTCCTTAACGCCGACGGCGCATTCTTCGCTTTGTCGGTCGCCGATATGAAAGCCAGCGTCCAATGGTACTCGGAAAAATTGGGTCTGAAAATCGTTATGCAGATGCCGAAGCAGGATAAGACGGCGGTGACGGTGCTCGAAGGAGGGGGGCTCATTGTGGAGTTGATTCAGCATGACGACGCCGCGCCGGCGGGGAAGGATAGCTTGCTCGTTCACGGAATATTCAAGGCCGGAGTGATTGTGGAGGATTTCGACAAGACGGTGGAAGCGCTCAAAGCGCGGCATGTTGAAATTGCTTTTGGCCCTTTTCCCAAGCGGAAGAATCAGCGGGCGAACGTTATCGTTAAGGACAACGCCGGCAATCTGATTCAGTTCTTCGGAAAGTAAGAGGGCGGGTTTCAAACCCGCCCTTCGCGCTAAAATGAAAATCTCCCCGCCATGGCTACGCCCGCAACTACGCTTGGCTTTCGCGACGTGCTCGCGATTCCGCCGATTCGCCGCCTGTGGCTGGCTCAGCTCATCAGCGTGTTCGGTGATTTTCTCGCCATCTTCGGCGTCTTCAGCGTGGCGACGTTTCGCCTGCACGCCACCGCTGCCGAAATCAGTCTGATTCTGGTGGCTTTCCTGCTGCCGCTAGGCGTGGTGAGCCCGCTGGCCGGTGTCATGGTGGATCGCTGGAACGTCAAGCGCACCATGATCACGAGCGATTTGATTCGCGCGCTGCTGGTGGTCTTTCTCATCTTCGCCACCGACATCCGGCACATCTACGCCATCTTTTTCGCGTTGAGCACGGTGTCGAGTTTTTTCATCCCCGCGCAAACTGTGACGCTCCGTACTCTGTGCCCGCCAGAGGGGCTGATGGCGGCCAACGCGCTGATGTCCCAAGCCATTCAGGTGACGCAGATCGTAAGCCCCGCCATCGCGGGCGTTCTGGTTGCCACCGCCGGCCCGAATTTTTGCTACTACTTCGACGCCGCGAGCTTTCTGTTTTCCGCGTTCATGGTCTCCGGCATCGCCGTTCATCGCGAACCGCAGGCGGGCGCCCAAAACGTGCGCGCGCTGCTGGCCGATCTCACCACCGGCTTAAAATTCATCTTCACCCACAGCACCATTTCCTTCGTGATGATTTCGATGACCGTCGGCATGTTCGCCATTCGCTGCTTCGGCGCGCTTCTGGCGGTTTACGTGCGCGACGTGCTGTCGGCCGGCTCAGCCACGTTCGGCGTTCTGAATTCGCTCATCGGCGTGGGCATGATCGTTGGCACGCAGGTGGTTCACCGTTTCGCCGCCAAGCGATCCAAGAATCATCTGGTGGTTTTCGGACTGCTGCTGTCCGGCCTGTTCATCCTGTTGCCGGCGGCGTCGGCCACGTTGACAGCCACCGTGATCGGCATGCTCGGGCTCGGCTTCGGCGTGGCGTTTATTTTCATTCCGGCGTCGACCATGCTGCAACAGGTGACGCCGGCCAACATGCTGGGGCGCGTCAGCAGCAGTTTGTGGAGCGCTCTGGCCCTCACGCAGGTGGCCGCGCTGACGCTGTCCGGGTCTACCGCGCAAATCATCGGCATCCGCAATTTGTACTTCGCAAGCGCCGCCTTGCTCGTGCTTATCGCCGCCGCCGGCTGGCGTAAACTAGCGTCGCAGGAAGTTTCCCCCGTAAAATAAGTGGATGGCTGATCCCACCGATTCGTTTTATCGCATCCAGAAGTTGCCGCCCTACGTTTTCGCCGTCATCAATGAGATGAAGGCGCGAGCGCGTGCCGCGCAGCAGGATGTGATCGATCTCGGCATGGGCAATCCCGATGGCGCTACGCCGCGCGTGGTGGTCAACAAGCTGATCGAAGCCACCAAGAATCCGCGCAACCATCGCTACTCGGTATCGCGCGGCATTCCGCATCTGCGGCAGGAAATCGTCAAGCGCTATAAGGCCAATTACGACGTCGATCTCGATCCCGACTCGGAAGCCATCGTCACCATCGGTGCGAAAGATGCGCTCGCGCATTTGCTGTTCGCCGTCGTCGGTCCGGATGACGCGGTGGTTTCGCCGAATCCCGCCTATCCGATTCATCAGTACGGCGTCATCATGGCCGAGGGGCACGCCTGCATGCTGCCCATGCCGGACGCCGCGACTTTTCTCAGCGGCCTCGAAGACCTGTACCGGCGCTCCACGCGCAAGCCGAAACTGATTCTGATTTCGTTCCCGCACAATCCCACCACCACCTGCGTCGATCTGGATTTCTTTCGCGAGATCGTCGCGCATGGCGCGCCATCACGGCTCGCTGGTGGTGCACGATTTCGCGTACGCCGATCTTGGTTTCGACGGCTACAAGCCGCCCAGCATTCTGCAGGTGGAGGGAGCCAAGGACGTCGCGGTTGAAATTTTTTCGCTCTCGAAAAGCTACAACATGGCCGGCTGGCGCGTGGGTTTCTGCGTGGGGAATCCGCGCATGATCGGCGCGTTGGCGCGCATCAAGAGCTACCTGGATTACGGCGTGTTTCAGCCGATACAGATCGCCTCCATCATCGCCCTGCGCGATTGTGAAGAGGACACCAAAAAGATTTGCGCGCTGTATCAAAGGCGTCGCGACGTGCTGGTGACGGGACTCAAACGCGCAGGCTGGCCGGTCGAGCCTCCGCGCGGATCGATGTTTCTGTGGGCGCCGATTCCGGAGAAATATCGCGCCATCGGTTCGCTGGAATTTTCCAAATTGATGCTGGAAAAAGCGCTGGTGGCTGTATCGCCGGGCATCGGATTCGGCCCGCTGGGCGAAGGCCACGTGCGTTTCGCGCTGGTGGAGAACGAGCATCGCTTGCGCCAGGCCACGCGGTCCATCAAGAAATTCCTCAGCGAGTAAGCGTGCGCATTCTGGCCATCGAATCGTCGTGCGACGAGACCGCGGCTGCGGTGGTCGAAGATGGCGAGCGCGTGCTTTCCTCCGTGGTCGCGTCGCAGCTCAGCACGCACGCAAAGTATGGCGGCGTCGTGCCGGAACTGGCTTCGCGTGAGCATTTGCGCGCCATCGTGCCGGTGGTCCGCGCCGCGCTCGAGCAGGCTCACACTGGTTACGAAGATCTCGCGGCAATCGCTGCCACGGTTGGACCCGGACTGGTCGGCTCGTTGCTGGTGGGTCTGACGTTTGCCAAATCGCTGGCCTTCGCGCGCGGGCTTCCGCTGATCGGCGTCAATCATGTGGAAGGTCACATTCACGCCGTGATTCTTGAAGCGCGGCCGGAATTTCCCGCGCTCGCGATGGTGGTGAGCGGCGGCCACACGCATTTGTTCGAAGTGCAGGGTGACGCTGGCGCGTTGCAATATCGGCTGCTCGGAAAAACGCGCGACGACGCCGCCGGCGAAGCGTTCGACAAGGTTGCGAAGTTACTGGGCTTCGGCTATCCCGGTGGCGCGATCATCGACAAGCTCGCGCCGCATGGCAACGCGCAGGCGGTGACCTTCACCCTCGCAAAGATGAAAGGCAATGCGCTCGATTTCAGTTTCAGCGGCCTCAAGACGGCTGTGCTGCGCTGGGTGGAAGCGCGCGATCTGGGCGCTGAAATCAAATCGCGGCGCGAATTATTGACGCAAAATCCCACTCCCTCCACCGAAGAATGGCTGGCCGTAACGCCGCGCGCCACTCTCGACCTGCTGGCATCTTTTCAACGCACCGTGATCCGCGAGTTATTGCGGCACGCTGCGGCAGCGGCCGAATCGCGCAACGTGCGCTCGCTGATTATCTCGGGCGGCGTGGCCTGCAATGCGGGACTGCGCGCCGCCGCGCGCGCCGAGCGCTTCGCGTATCTGGTATATTTCCCCACGCCAGCGCTATCCACGGACAATGCCGCGATGATCGCCGCCGCCGCTTTTCCGAAATTTATGCACGGAGAATTCGCCGAGTTGAGCATCGCCGCGCAGGCTAATTTGACGCTGGCGTGAAGGCGCGCAACCGGCAGTGTCTCAGTCTCACTTCTCGGGCCGCTTTCTTATTTGAGTCCAATACTCATCGTTGACATCAGCGTCAATCTCAGTGGCAATGTTGGTAGCGTACAGCGCATCACGGCCATCCTTTCGAGGGCCGGAAATCCAGTAGTCGTCGCCAGTTTCAACATCGTAATAGTTGGCCTTAAATCCCCCGCCCTTCAGGCTGCGGAACTCCTTGCCGCGATAGTAGATCGTGGCTCCGGTCTTGGAATAAGTCACCCGTCCGATCCTGGCAGGGCCGGTAAGTTCGCCAGCCTTGCATTCGATATACATGACTCTTGTTTTGTGGCCCATGAGGTCGCCTCTCGGTTTGCAACCAGCTCTGATAAAATCTCACGCATGTTGAGCCTGTTGCAACGTGGTTTCATCCTGCTCGCGTTCCTCTCGTCGCTGGCCTCGGCCGCATTGCTGCGCGTCGAACTCTCCCAGCGTTCCGACGTGCTCGATGGCAAGCCGTTCGGCGAAGTCGGGCCTTACGAACGCCTCATCGGCAAAGCTTATTTCGCGGTCGATCCCGCCAATCCCGCCAACCAGATCATCGTCGATATCGACAAAGCCCCGCGCAGCGAAAAAGGCCTGGTCGAATTCTCGGCGGACATCTACGTGCTGAAGCCGCGCGATCCGGCGTGGAGCAACGGCTCCGTGCTGTTCGAAGTGTCGAACCGCGGCGGTAAAGGCATGCTCGGGATGTTCAACCGTGCCACGGGATCGCTCGATCCGCGCGACCCGGAGCATTTCGGCGACGGCTTTCTGCTGCAGCGCGGCTACACGCTGGTCTGGCTCGGCTGGCAATTCGATCCGCCACGCGCGAAGGGCTCATGCGCCTGTACGCGCCGATTGCTAAAGATGGCGATCGCACCATCACCGGTCTGGTGCGTTCCGAAGTGGTCGTCGACAAAAAGGAAACCAGCCATTCGCTCGCCGATCGCGACCACATTTCCTACGCGCCGGCAAATCCCGACGACCCCAAGCTCACGCTCACCGTGCGCGATCGCATCGATGGCGCGCGCAGAACCATTCCACGCGGCGATTGGAAAATCGAAGACCGCTCGCGCCTGATGATGCCCGCCGGATTCGAGCCGGGGAAAATTTATGAGCTGGTTTACACCGCGCAAGATCCGGTGCTGGTTGGTCTCGGCCCCGCGGCCGTGCGCGACCTCATCGCGTTCCTGAAATATGGCGGCAACGGAGTCACCGTGCTGGGCGATCAAGCGAATTTCATGAAGCGCGCCTATGCCTTCGGCGCTTCCCAGAGCGGGCGCTTCCTGCGCACGTTTCTTTATTACGGATTCAATCGCGACGAAAAGAATCGCCAAGTGTTCGACGGCGTTCTCTCCCACGTGGCCGGCGCCGGCCGAGGCAGTTTCAACCAACGTTTCGGCCAGGCGTCGCGCGACGGACATCCGTTTCTCAACATGCTTTATCCCACGGATGTTTTTCCATTCACCGATCTCGATGAGACCGATCCCGAAAGCGGTCTCGCCGACGGCCTGCTGCGCCGACCGATCCAGGACCACACCGTGCCCAAGATTTTCTACACCAATTCTTCGTACGAATATTACGGCCGCGCGGCGTCGCTTATTCACATCAGTCCCGATGGACAGAAGGACGCGCCTATTGCCGATTCGACGCGCATATATATGATGACCGGCGGGCAACACGGGCCGAGTGCGTTTCCGCCCGCACGGACTAACACGCAGAATCTAACCAATCCGAATAACTATCTTTGGACGATGCGCGCGCTGTTGGGCGCGCTCGATGGCTGGGTGGCGCGCGGCAAGGAGCCGCCGCCTTCGCAATATCCGCACATCGCGCAGGACACGCTAGTGCCGCTGGGCGCGGTGCAATTTCCCAAAATCCCAGGCGTGGCGTTCCCCACGCGCATGCTGCAGGCATATCACGTGGATTACGGGCCGCAATTCCGCGACAAGGGAATCGTGACCATCGATCCGCCCAAGGTGGGCAAGCCGTTCCGCATGCTGGTGCCGCAGGTGGATCGCGACGGCAATGAGACCTCAGGCATTCGGATGCCGGAGGTGCAGGTGCCGCTCGCGACTTACACGGGATGGAATTTGCGTAAGCCGGAGGTGGGCGCGCCCGATGAACTGTTCAGCATGACTGGCTCGTTCATTCCGTTCCCCAAGACCAAGGCTGAACGCGTCGCGAATGGTGATCCGCGTTTGTCGATCGAGGAGCGCTACGCGAGCAAGCAGGAATATCTGGACAAAATCGAAGCCGCCGCGCGCGGATTGGTTTCATCGGGATTTCTGTTGGCGGGCGATGTGCCGAAAGTGGTTGAGCGCAGCGCGGCCGAGTGGGATTATTTGCATTAGGCGAGAAGGGCGGGTTTGAAACCCTCCCCTACAACGGCAACACTCCGTCCTCCGACGACAATCCGGCATCACATGTAGGGGCGGGTTTCAAACCCGCCCTTTTTTCGACCGCCGCCATTAATTCCGGTTCCCGCTCCACCCGGCAGCGAATTTTCAGCCAATAGATAGACAGGCCCGCGGATTCCGGCAGATTGATCGCATCTTTTTCGGTCGTAACCGCCGCAGAAAAGCGCTTGGCCATCGTCTCAATCTCCTCCGGCGCGTAGCGATGATGGTCGGGAAACGTGACGCGATCGATCGGCTTGATGCCTAGGCTTTCCAGCGTGCTCCAAAACGATTGCGGATTGCCCAATCCACAAAACGCGCCCACCGGCGTCGAGGCAAGCTCTTCCAGCGGAACCTGGCGGCCGCTCCCGTGCTCCACCCAATATTCCGGGATCACGCTCGCCCGGAAGATCGGCGCGCGCGCATTGTATTCGCGCAAACGCTTCTCAATAGCGTCGAGCGCGCGTCCCTGATCGCTTCGCGTAATCACGAAAATATCGGCACGTGCCAGCGACTCGAGTGGCTCGCGCAAACGCCCGAGCGGGATCTGCGCGCAATCCCCAAAGGGATCGATCGCGTCAATCAGCACGATATCCAGGCGGCGGTCAAGGCGCAGGTGCTGGAAACCGTCGTCCATCAGAATCACGTCGAGCGGAAAGCGTTCAGCAAGAAGCCGGCCCGTTGCGAAGCGATCCGCGCCAATACCGACCGGCGCAAGGCCGCTTTGTAGGAATAGCTGCGGCTCATCGCCGGTCTGGCTGGCAGGCCGTTTAGCTCCCGGCTCGAGGATTAAATGCTTCTCGCCCGATTGCCGTCCATAGCCGCGCGTCACGATACCGCAACGGTGGCCCTCCTTTTTCATCTGCGCCGCCAGATAAATAACAAACGGCGTTTTGCCGGTGCCACCTGCCGTGATGTTGCCCACGCTGATGACTGGCGTAGTCAAGCTGCGGCGCAATCGCAAATCGCGCGCGCGTTTCCACGCTCCGCCCCAAGCCCACAATTGCGCGAGGGATGCGAAGATCATCCGCGCAGGCAGCGGCGGCGCGAAGCAGGGCAGCGCCGCGGCTTCCACTTGCCGAATCCGCCCTAGGGCACGTTCGGTTGCACCGCCGTGAGATTCCGCTGCTGCCTTGGCGCGTGTTCCCAGGCCGTCCGCCAGCTTGGAATCCGCTAGCAGACGGCCCACCGCCGTCGCCAACTCCCCGCTGCCGCGAATCTCCACGTACGCATTCTTCGCGCGAAAATCTTCAGCGATCTCGCGAAAATTTTCCATGTGCGGACCGCAAATGACGGGACGCGCAAAAAATGCTGGCTCCAAGATATTGTGTCCGCCGCGCTCGACCAGCGTGCCGCCCATGAACACCACGTTGGCAAAGCGAAACACGCCGGCCAGCTCACCGATCGAATCCAGCAGCAGAACGCCCGGCAATGCGAGGACGGCGAGCGCGCTGCGGCGCACGAAGCGAATTCCGGCGCGCTCCAGTTTCTCGGCGGCCAGTGCAAAGCGTTCCGGCTTGCGCGGCGCCAGGATCAGCAGCAGGCCCGCGCGCTCACGGGCCAACTCCTGAAAAGCCGCGATCACCACATCGTCTTCATCCGGATCCGTGGCGGCAGCGGGCGGCATGGTGCTGGCCGCGATCCAAATTTCCGGCGCATGAAGACGATCCAAAAGCTCTGCGATTTCGCCGTTCACCTTGACCGCGTCCGGATCGAAATCGTACTTGAGATTTCCAATCACCTCTACACGCCCCGCCGGTGCCCCGGTCGCGATAAATCGTTCGCGCATGGCCGAGCTCTGCACCAGGACGGCGTCGGGCCAGCGCAAAACATGGCGGAAGAACCAATGCATACCGCGATAGCGCGCGGCGGCGCGATCCGAAATCCGCCCGTTGAGCAGCAGCAATCCACAGCCGGTCCGTTTCACTTCGCGAAACAGATTTGGCCAGATTTCCGTTTCCGCCACGATCACCAGCGCCGGACGCAGCGCGCGCAAAACCGCCCGCAAGGCGAAGGCATAATCCAGCGGAGCATAAAAAATTCCCGCCGCATTCGCCCCCAGCTTTTCCCGCGCGATGGCATGGCCCGCCAGCGTCCCCGCTGAGACGAACAGCGGCGCACGCGGATATTCCCGGCGCAGGAGGCCAACCAGCCCCTGCAGCGAGATCACCTCGCCCACCGAAACCGCATGCAACCAAATCGCTCCGGCGGCAGTCTGCCTATAGGAGCGGGGAAGCCGGCCCAGCCGCTCGCTCAAAGAAGTAAAATAGGCGGGGTTGCGGAAACCGCGGTACAGGAAATAACCGGCCACCACCGGAAATAGCAGCGTCTCGAGCAGCCGGTAGAGGAAATAGATGCCTTTTGTTTTCAAACGCTTGGCTCTTGTCCTGAGTATAGCGGCGGCGCTGGGGATGAACAAGGCGGCGGCTGCCGATAAGGATCAGCCGAAATTCGTCATCGCCCCCGCTGCCAGTTACGCCGCGCACCAGACCAGCGAGCAGGTCACCATTGCCGCCGCCGTGGTTGAAACCGACGAGCAGGCTCGCGCGCCTTTCGGCAAATTGAATCCTTACAAATACGGTATTCTGCCGGTGCTGATCGTGATTCAGAACGATTCCAACGAAACCTTACGCTTGGACACTTTGAAGGTGGATTATGTCGCGCCCGGAGGTGAGCACGTGGAATCGACCGCGGCCGGAGACATTCGCTATTTGCATGGCGCGCGCCGGCCCAATCCGGTGAATGGCCCCATGCCCACTGGTGCGCCGCGCATCTCCCGCCACAAGAATCCGCTAGATGCCTGGGAGATTGAAGGCCGCGCCTTTTCGGCGAAGATGATCCCGCCCGGCCAATCCGCCGGTGGATTTTTCTACTTCCAGACCGGCCATCGCAGCGCGGCCAGCGCCTATATCAATGGGATCAAGCAAGCGCGCGCCGGCAAGGAATTGTTCTACTTCGAAATCCCGCTGCGCAACGCCACTTTTTGAAACATACAATCAGGATTGTTGTGAAGCGATCGCGATCTTTTCGCTGGCAGTGCCTGGATCGGAACCCACGATCTGCGGGAACGCGAGCGGCAGCCTAAAAGCGACGGGCATTACGCTAACCGGCTGCATCCGTGCGTCCTGTCCGACCGGGCGGACGCAATCTTTGAAGTCGGAGGAAACTAAGAGATTTGGCATGTCGCCTTAGCGCCCGCTCAGATCGTAAAAGAACGTCGAAACGGCGTGCGGCATGGACCGCAGGCTGACTTCACCCACCGAGACGCCAATTACGCCCATCAACATCATCGCTACTGTGGCTACCGTAAATAAACGCAACATAGTTATATTCCTCAGTCCGAGGAGACTGAATGGGCCGCCACACGGGGCGACGCCTTGTTTAATTTCGATACACCGAATTTAGCGTTATTCGCGTTTCATCACAATCGGGAAATGTCCTCCGAAGTAATGCTATCGGTCTATGCTGCCCTGGTTTACGCTGTCCAAAGCTCTGCGTTTAATAGATTTGGCGGACGCCTGCCCTCCAGCCCGGCCACCACATTCTCCGCGGCCATCATGCACATCTTGAGGCGAGTGGCTACGGACGCGCTCGCAATGTGAGGCGCTACCACCACGTTGTCCAGCTTCAACAATGTGGGGTGAACTTTGGGTTCCTGCTCGAATACGTCGAGCGCCGCGCCGGCGATCACGCCTTGTTCGAGCGCCGCGGCGAGCGCCGCCTCATCCACCACCGGACCGCGGGAAGAGTTCACCAGGATTGCGGTTTTCTTCATCAGCGCGAGCTGCGCAGCTCCGATCAGATGCCGCGTTTCCGCCGAAAGCGGCACATGCAGGCTGACGAAATCGGATTCACGCAGCAGGCGCTCGGCGCTCACCAGTTCGGCGCCCAGCTCGCGCTCCACTTCTTCTGGTGCCCGCACCGCGTCGTGATAGAGGATGCGCATGGAGAATCCACGCCCACGCCGGGCCATTGCCCGTCCGATGCGGCCCAGGCCAAAAATGCCTAGCGTGCTGTGATGCACGTCCTGGCCCAGTAGCAAATCGATGCTCCACTTATTCCACCTGCCGGAGTGCACAAACTCGTGACCCTCCACCACGCGGCGCGCGCCCGCCATCAGTAGGGCGAAGGCGAAATCGGCAGTGGTGTCGGTGAGCACGTCGGGCGTGTTGGTGACGAAAATTTTCCGCTTGGTGGCGGCGGGCACGTCCACGTTGTCGAATCCCACGGCGACATTCGATATCACGCGCAGGTCCGGCAGTTTTTCGAGCACCGGCGGCGTGAACTTGTCGGTGAGCTGGCTCGACGATGCCCTGTTTGCCCTGGATGCGCCGCATTAATTCTTCGGCGGGCAAACCGTCGTCGGTCTCTACGTATTCCACCTCTGCGTGCTGTTTCAAGTAGTCAATAGCTTGCTGGAAAATGCGTTTGGTTACGAGTACGGATGATTTCATGGGGATCGGCAATTGTCGCATACGCCCGCGCCATCGTACAATTGCGGATTCCGGCGGGAGGAATATCGATGGCAAAGCTCGGCTTCTTAGGATTAGGACTGATGGGGTATCCGATGGCGCGTAACTTACTGCGCGCCGGACACCAGGTAGCGCTATGGTCGAACACCGCGGCCAAGGCCAAGGAATTGGCGGAGGCGGAGAAGGGCCTTTTCTGCGATACACCCAAGCAGGTGGCAGCGCAGTCTGAATGCACCTTTGTATGCGTCGGCGATACGGCGATGTCGGAAGAGGTGATCCTGGGTCCCGGAGGCGTCATCGAAGGCGCGCAGGCGGGCAGCGTAGTAGCCGATGCCTCGACCATCTCTCCCAGCGCCAGCCGCAAGATGGCCGCCAAGCTTACCGCCAAAGGTGTGCACTTCCTGGACGCCCCCTGTACCGGCTCAACGCCGGGCGCGACCGGCGGCACCCTCACCTTTATGGTGGGTGGTGACAAGGCAATCCTCGACCGCATCCGCCCGTGGATGGAAGTGATGGGAAAACGCATCTATCACTGTGGCGGCCCGGGCATGGGATTGAGTGCCAAACTCACCCAGAATCTGGTGCTTTCCAATATCCTGCAGGCGTTTAATGAGGGCATCGTGTTGAGTACAAAGGCCGGAGTCGATCCGCAGCTCATGCTGGAAGTGCTTTCCAACAGCGCCGCCAAGTCCGGATTGATCGAATATAAGGCGCCCTTTGTCCTGAAGCGCGACTTCACCACCAATTTCTCCGTAAAATGGATGGACAAGGACATCGGATTGATGCTGGAAGCCGGTAAAGAGCTCGGCGTACCCCTCCCGCTGACCGGTTTGACCAGGCAATTGTTCCAGGCAGCCATCGCTCAAGGACACGGAGACGAGGATATCTGCTCTACTATCAAGGTATTAGAATCACTGGCCAAAGTTGAAGTAAAACACTCCTAAGAAAATACAAAATTCTGTTGCTTTTTGAAAGATCCTCTTCTAATATTGGAATCAAGCCGGGGGGGAAACTCCCACCAAAGCGAGACTAACCTCTAACGTAAAGACCCCTGAAGCAATCCTCCCCGGCGCTAATCCAACTCACATGGGGGAAAAGGGGTTCCAAAAATCAGATTTGTGAACTTAGCCTACTTGGAAGTGAAACGCGGCTTCCATGTTATGATTCTCACAGTCACGCCTCCCAGGGGCTCATGCAGAATCTTTGCATCTTAGGATCGACCGGGTCGATCGGCACCAGCACGCTGGACGTCCTCCGGCAAAACCAACACCAATACGGGGTGTACGCGCTCGTCGCGGGGCGCAATATCGACCTGCTTTGCAACGCAGATCCAGGAATTCAAACCCAAAATTGCGGTGGTGGAAACCGCCACTGGCGTCGATGCTCTGCAAGCCAGCCTGGCGCAATCGGGAATGCCGCGGGCGAGTTGGCCTGAGTTGCTTTGGGGAGCGCCGGCGCGCGTCCAGGTAGCGGCGGCAGGGGAAGTCGACGTGGTCATTTCCGCCATCGTCGGGCGTGGCTGGCCTCGAAGCCACCTATGAGGCGGTCCGCGCCGGCAAGCGGGTGGCGCTGGCCAACAAGGAAGTGCTGGTTTCCGCCGGTAAACTGGTAATGGACGCCGTGCAGGCGGCAGGGACCGAGTTGCTCCCGGTCGACAGCGAACATAACGGTGCGCATCAATGTCTGCGCGGGGGGCGTGCGGGAGTCACCAAGCTGATTCTCACCGCTTCCGGCGGACCCTTCCGTACTACCCCGGCCAGCCAGTTGAGTTCAGTGACACCGGAACAGGCGCTACAGCATCCAACATGGAAGATGGGGAATCGCATAACGATCGATTCGGCCACTTTAATGAACAAGGGATTCGAGGTAATCGAGGCTTGCTGGTTGTTCGGGTTCGCGCCTTCGGAGGTGGAGGTGGTGATCCACCCGCAGTCTTCCGTTCATGCCATGATTGAGTATAACGACGGCAGCGTGATTGCCCAGATTTGCGCCACCGACATGCGGATGCCGATACAATACGCGCTGACTTATCCCGAGCGCCAGGCAGCGCCCGTTGCCAAGATGGACTGGCGGCAGGCGCGGCACTGGGAATTCGGACCTCCCGATTTCGAGAAGTTTCCCCTGCTCAAGGTGGCGTATCGCTGCCAGGAAACCGGTGGCAGTGCAACTTGCACGCTGAACGCAGCCGACGAAGTGGCGGTAGAGGCGTTCCTGCAAAGGAGAATCAGCTTTCCGTCGATCTCCCGGGTGGTAGAGGAAACGCTGTCGCGAATGGGGGTGCGGCAGCCGCAATCGATTGGCGATATTCTGGAAGTAGATAGGGAATCGCGCTCCGTGGCGCGCGAACTGTGTGCCGCTGATGTTGCTGCTGGCGTTGTATAGGCGAGAAAGCCAAATTTTATGCACTTTTTTGAAAACGTACTCTGGCTGCTGGTTCTGATTGGCGTGATGATCCTGATCCACGAGGCCGGCCATTTTTGGGCCGCCCGCTGGTTCGACGTGCGGGTAGAGACGTTCAGCTTCGGCTTCGGTCCGCGCCTGTTCGGATTTAAGCGCGGCGAAACCGATTACCGTTTTTCGCTGATCCTGTTCGGCGGTTATGTCAAGATGAGCGGCGAGCAACCGGGCGAGGAAGGCGCCGGCGATCCGCGCGGTATTCTCGCCAAGCCACGCTGGCAGCGCCTGATTATTGCCTTCGCCGGCCCGTTCATGAACGTGATCCTGGCCGTCGGTTTGTTGGCGGGATTGTTCATGGTGAAGTACGAGAAACTTGCCACCGCCGATGACCCGGCCGTGATCGGTTTTGTGATGCACGATTCCGCCGCTGCCAAGGCCGGGCTGCGTGCCGGCGATAAGATTACGCGGATCGATGGCAAGGACAATCCCAACTGGGAAGATATCACCCTTAAGGAAATCGCCAGCTCCCAGCGCCCGTTGGACGTTACGGTCGAGCGCGATGGCAAGAGCATTCCCGTGCTGGTGACGCCGGTGCTCGAAGAACGCAGCGGCATGGGTTTCGCCGGCTGGGCGGAAAGAGCCGACATTCAAGTAGGCAGCGTTTCGCCGGGGATGCCGGCGGAGAAAGCCGGGCTGCAGAAGGGCGATCTGCTCCTGAGCGCCGGCGGACAGCCCATCCATTCCCGCTATACCCTGCAGGAAGTGATCAAAAACGGCGAAGGCAAGCCGGTCGTGATTGAATACGAACGCAACGGCGTCCAAAGCAGCGTCACTGTGCAGCCGCAGTTCACCAAGCTTGACGGCACGGAACGCTGGGTCATCGGCGTGGGTCCCGACGCTCGCATGAAGATCATCACCACCCGCCTGTCTCTGACCGAGGCGCTTCGCGAATCCACCCGCCAGAACGTCAAGAGCGCCGGTCTGATTTTTCAGTTCCTGCGTGGAATTGTCGAGCGCCGGATGTCGCCCAAGTCGCTCGACGGGCCGATTCGCATTGCGCAGCTTTCCGGCGATGCGGCGCGCAATGGTCCTTCTGCATTTTTCCTGCTGATGTCCATGGTGAGCCTCAACCTGGCCATCTTTAACTTGCTCCCCATCCCGATCCTTGACGGCGGCGTGATCATGATGCTTCTGGTTGAGATGCTGCTGGGCCGCGACTTGAGCCTACGCGTGAAAGAAGCCGTTTTTAAGGTGGGATTTGTTTTTCTGATGGTCGTGGTGGCGTTCGTGCTTTATAACGACATCACAAAGATCCTGCCGGCGGGCTGAAGTGGGGCAGGTCCCCGACCTGCCTTTTCAAATCCTTGGCAGGTCACAAAACAGAATCCCCCGGTCAACGTCCAACATCTGGTAACCTGAGCCTTTGCATGGAATGTAGCTGCGTCCCCCACTTCGAGCTTCCCAATCCCAGCAAGCTTTTTTTAGACTTGGTCTATCATTCCGATCGCGTTCGCTCCTTCTATCCTTACAATCCACATGATCCGGCGTCGTTCCAGGCGGCCGCGTCGCAAATCAATCTGAGCCCGGAACGGCGCGCGGCGCTGGTTGCGGCTTTGCGCCAGAGGAACGGCGACAGTCCTTCGCTCGCTTTGTTGGCCCAGCCCGGAACGGTGGCAGTGGTTACGGGACAGCAGGTGGGCCTGTTCTCAGGGCCGGCTTACACAATTTACAAAGCCCTCACCGCAGCGAAGCTGGCGCAGGATTTGACCGCGCGCGGCATCAATGCGGTCCCGGTCTTCTGGCTGGCTACCGAAGATCACGATTTCGCCGAAATCAACCACACCTGGGTGTTCGACTCCACGCACCAGGCGCACAAACTGGAAATTGACGGAGCCTGGTCGTCGAGCCAGCCCGTGGGCGGAGTGCCGGTGACCGCGCCGCCGATCGATGCCTTGCGGCAGGCGCTGTCCGGATTTCCCTTCGGCGAGGAAGTTACGGCGCTCGCGGCGGAGGCCTACCAGCCCGGGCCGCCCGCTGGGCGAAGCGTTCGGCGCGCTGCTGAAACGGCTGCTTCCGTCTTTCGATATTTTGCTGATCGATCCTATGGACGTCGCGGTCCGCGCATTAGGCGCGGGGGCGATTCGTCTGGCGCTGGATAATGCCCCGGAGCTGAAGCGCCTGGTGCTCGAACGCAACAGGCAACTCGTCGACGCGGGCTATCACGCCCAGGTGCATGTCGAAGCCGACACGTCGTTCTTCTTTCTGCTCGAAAATGGCAAGCGGCTCGGATTGCGCCAGCAGGGGCGGGATTACCTGGCGCAGGGGCGGCGCATATCGACCGAAGAGCTGATGGAACGCGCCGAGCAAATTTCTCCCAACGCCCTGCTGCGGCCGGTGGTGCAGGATTCGATTCTGCCCACGGTCGCGTACATCGGCGGACCGGCGGAGTTGGCGTATCTGGCGCAATCGGAAGTGATCTATCGCCGCATCCTGGGCCGCATGCCGGTGGCGCTGAGCCGCAGCGGATTCACTCTGCTCGACGCCAAGAGCTGCAAGTTGATGACGCGCTACCAGCTATCGCTGGCCGATATTTTTCATGGCGATGAAGCCCTTCGCGAACACATCGCCACTGGCCTGGTGCCGCCGGCGGTGGGAAAAGCGCTGGAAGATTCCAAGAGCGCAACCGCGCGCGCCATCGCGGGCCTGGAGACGGCCCTCGTGGCTTTCGATCCTACGCTCGCCAACGCCATGCAGCGCAGCAGCCGCAAGATTGAATATCAGCTCACCAAGATGGGGCGCAAGATAGCCCGCGAGACTCTAGCCCGCGATGAAAGGGCGGGACGCGATGCCGCGTCGCTCTCGGGCCTGATCTATCCGTATAAGCATTTGCAGGAGCGGCTGTATTCGATCCTTCCCTTTCTGGCAAAACATGGCCTGGATCTGATCCCGCAACTGTACGAAAATACCCACCTGGAATGCCCGGACCATCAACTGCTCGTCATCTAGAAATTCCAACGACTCCATGAAAAAAAATATCGTTAAACAAGCGTTACAAGAAGGCAAAGTGCAACTGGGAACCGGCTTCGGCCAGTTCCGCTCCCCGGAAGTGCCGCGAATGCTGGCCGCCGCTGGATTTCAGTGGGCGTTCATCGACACCGAGCATGGCGGGTTCGATCTGGAAACCGTGCAGGATATCTGCCGCGTATCGAATTTGTGCGGCCTGTCGCCCATCGTGCGCGTCGGCGATCTGCAATATTCGCTCGTTGCGCGCTCACTCGATTGCGGCGCGCAGGGAATTATTTTCCCGCGCGTGGAATCGCCCGAGCTGCTGGCCAAGGCCGTGAGCTGGACCAAGTTTCCGCCCGCCGGCATTCGCGGCTATGGCCTCGGCGCCTGGCAGGTTGACTATGAGCCGCTGAAGTTCCCCGAGATCATCGCGCACTACAACGCCAACAACATGGTGGTGCTGCAGATCGAGACCCGCAAGGCGCTCGATGCCCGCGATGAGCTGCTGTCGGTTCCCGGCGTGGACACGGTGCTGATCGGTCCCGCCGATCTATCGATCTCGCTGGGCGTGCCCGGTGAGTTTCAACATCCCAAAATGGTTGAAGCCATTGAAGCCGTGCGCGACAGTTGCAAGAAGCACGGCGTGGTGCCGGGAATCCAGACGCGCAATCCCGCTCTGGCACGTTTCTGGAAAGAGCGCGGCATGCTGTTCCTGGGATGCAGCAGCGACGCCGCCATGCTCATTGAGCGCGCCGCCGAGCTGATCACACAGATCAACGCCCCGGCTTAGCGGGCGTATTTCCGCAAGAACAACGAGAGCGCCAGCAGGGCCACCCCAATTGCCAGATAGTCGGGTGGGTGGGTCACAGGCATTGCCATGTCCGGAGGGTACAGCTGTCGGGAGCCGCGGGCCATGGAACCTGTGGTCTAATCGGTAACTGACAACGCGCCACGTTGCAGTAGCACTGAAGTACCAGAACTGACATGAGCGAACCGATCACCAGGCATCCGGCCTTCCCCTATGTCGCCGGAATGGCTGCTTACCTTGCGCTGATTGCGGTCGACCGCTATCTTCCCTTCGGTCCGTTGGTGCAATTCGCGCTGCGATTTTTTCTGGTGCTGGCGGTTCTGATTTTCGCGTCGCGCGACGTTATCACGCTGCGGCCTTCCCATGCGCTGGCCAGCATTCTAGTGGGTGTGGGCGTCTTTTTCCTTTGGGTAGGACCCGATTATCTCTGGCCGGCCTATCGCAGCCACTGGCTTTTCAGCAACAGCCTGGTGGGCGTGCCCCGTAGTTCGATCGACCCCGCAGCCAAGGGCAATTCGCCGGTTATTCTGTTTCGCGTGCTGTCGAGTGTAATCACCGTGCCGGTTCTTGAAGAGCTTTTCTGGCGCGGCTGGCTCATGCGCTGGCTGGTGGACAAAGACTTCCTCAAGGTGCCGCTGGGCCGTTACACTCCGATGTCGTTCTGGGTGGTGGCGCTGCTGTTCGCCTCCGAGCACGGTTCGTACTGGGAAGTGGGCTTGCTAACCGGCATTATTTACAATGCGTGGATTATTCGTACGGAAAATCTGGCGGATTGTATCCTGGCGCATGCTGTAACCAATGCCTGCCTCGCGGCTTACGTTCTCAAAGCCGATCAATGGCAGTACTGGCTGTAAACCGGATTCCCCGCAGGCGCGTCTATAAAAAAGACAGGGCCATTTATTTGTTTCCTTCTCCTGTCCGGGCGCCTTACGGACCGTCACGCTGAGTTGGGCGCGTGGCGGCCCGTGGGTTCCTGAAATCCTGGGGACTTGCCAGCGGCAGGTTGGCCGCAGTATACTGCTTTCCTGATGTCAGGGGCCTTCGCCAGTTCGTTTCTCTACCAGTTTTGGTACTTTACCAAGACCCGGTAGAGTGGCGTTGGTTCGGACCAAAGGGATAAAACGAAGCCAACCCACTCGAAAGAGTGGGTTTTTGTGTTTTTGGGGATAGGAGCCCCGCCATGATCATTTCAATGCGTCCGCACGCCTCCAAAGAGGAAATCGAACATGTCTTCGAGCGAATTCGAGAGTTTGGTTACCGGGTCCACTCAATTGAAGGCGAAGAGCGCGTAGTGATTGGCGTGGTGGGCATGGGCGATGTGACCGCATGCCTGGAGTCTCTCGAGGCGACGCCGGGGGTGGAGCGCGCCGTGCGTATTTCGGCGCCTTACAAATTCGTCAGCAAAGAATTCAAGCAGGAGCGTACGCAGATGCGCATCAACGGCGTCGAAATCGGCGGCTCCGAATTCATTGTGATGGCGGGGCCGTGCTCGGTGGAATCCGAGCGCCAGATCATGGAGACCGCGGAAGGCGTCCGCGAAGCCGGCGCACGTATCCTGCGCGGCGGAGCGTTCAAGCCGCGGACTTCGCCTTACGATTTTCAAGGCATGGAAGAGGAAGGCCTGAAGCTGCTGGCCAAGGCGCGCGCGGCTACGGGCCTCGCGGTCATCACCGAAGTGATGAGCGATAGCGACGTGCACCTGGTGGCCGATTACGCCGACATCATGCAGGTGGGGGCGCGCAACATGCAAAACTTCGCGCTGCTGAAATCGCTCGGCAAGTGCGGACGTCCGGTTCTGCTCAAGCGCGGCATGAGCTCGACCATCAAAGAGCTGCTGATGTCGGCGGAATATCTGGTGGCGCACGGCAATCCCAACGTGCTGCTGTGCGAGCGCGGCATCCGCACCTTTGAAACCGCCACGCGCAACACCTGCGATATTGCCGCCGTTCCCGTGTTGAATGAGATGACGCACTTGCCGGTGATCCTCGATCCCAGCCACGCCACCGGCAAGCGCAGCCTGGTGCCGGCCCTCGCCCGCGCGGCTGTAGCTGTTGGCGCCGACGGCCTCATCATCGAAGTGCACCCCAAGCCCGAAAAAGCTGTCAGCGATGGCGCCCAGTCGCTGACGCTGGCCGGTTTCCAAACCATGATGAACCAGCTTCAGCCGTACATCCGCTTGTGGAAGGAAGCGCGCGTCAGCGAACTCGCCGCGGCAGTTTGAGACTCGTTCCGTGACTCCGCGCAAGTGGGTCCTGGTGGTCGTCGTCAACTGCGCCATCCTGGCGGAAGGCGTGTTCTGGTTTGTCACCGCGCGGCGCGCTCGTACTGTTGACGCGACCCCGGCCAGCCTGATTGCCCGCCTGCCGGTGGACGACGCCTCCGTGCTATTCGTCGATTTCGACGCCTTGCGGCGCAGCGGCGTGGCGCAATTGGCCAGCCGCGCGAAAGTTACTGAAGAGCCGGACTATCTGGCGTTCGTGCAGGGTACTGGCTTCGATTACAAATCCGATCTCGATGCAGCCGCGGCTGCGTTCCGGCCGGATGGCGATTTTTTCATAGTGCGCGGGCGCTTCGATTGGAAAAAACTGCAAGCCTACGCCCAGAGCCAGGGCGGTAGCTGTTACAGCGATCTCTGCCGCCTGCCCGGCAGCACGCCTACCCGCCAGATTTCCTTTCTGCGGCTGGAGACCGGCTTGATGGCGCTCGCGGTGAGTCCGGACGCCATGGCGGCTTCGCGGCTTTCCGGCAAAGTGAGTTCGCGGCCTGCGCAGGAGCTTCCCCGCCAACCAGTCTGGCTTTCCGTTCCCTCCGCCGCGCTGCACAAACTGGACGGGCTGCCGGGCGGCACACGCATCCTGGCCAAGGCCATGGAAGATTCCGAAAATGTGCTGTTGTCGGCGGGTCCGCAGGGCACGCAGTACGAAGCGCGTATCGAGGTCACGTGCCGCAGCGATCAGGACGCTGCCGCGTTGGGCGCGCAACTCGAGCGCATCACGGCGCTGCTGAAGGACGCCATCGCGCGCGAGAAGCGCCAACCGGATCCCAACGATTTGAGCGGCGTGCTCACCGGCGGCGCTTTCGAGCACACGGGACGCCGCGTGATGGGCCGCTGGCCGATTGCTTCGGGATTTCTGGAGACGCTGGCCGGCGGCGGTTCGTGACCGTCGAGACGGAAATCAAACTGCCGCTGGAAAGCGCGGCCCATGGAAAACGGCTGCTGAAGCGTGCCGGGTTTCGTTTGCGCAAGCGGCGGGCGCTGGAAGAAAACACCCTGTTCGATACCGCGCGAGGCGAGCTGCGGCAGGCCGGCACCGCGCTACGCATCCGGCAAACCCGCGGGCACGCCCTGCTCACTTACAAAGGGCCGGTGCTGCCCGGCAAACTCAAATCGCGGGAAGAACTGGAAATCGAAATCGGCGACGCCGCGTTAGGGGCAACGATTCTGGCGCGCCTGGGCTTCGTGCCGGCATTCCGCTACCGGAAATTCCGATCGGAGTACGGCTCCAAGTCCGGCGCGGGAATCATTTGCCTCGATGAGACGCCGGCCGGCTGCTTTCTCGAACTCGAAGGACCATCCCGCTGGATCGCACAGACGCGGCGCACGCTCGGATTCAGCGCCTCCGATGCCGTTACCGCTAGCTATGCCCAGCTCTATACGGAAACCCGCATCGGCGCCGGCGAAGAGCCGAGCGGCATGGCGTGAACGACGTCGATCTTGAAGGGCTCCCGCATGGGCCGCGGAGGCGGCGGCGGAGGCACGGGCGCAACCTCATGCACCACCTCGGCGCTGGGCGCCGGCGCCGCCGCTGTCTGAAACTTGCCGGTACTGCTCTTCATCGCGCCGCTGCCGTAATACAGATTCACCGCCCGTTCCAATTGCAGCGGATTGATCTGCGGCGCCAGTTTCTTGTATTTGCTGATCGAGACGATGATGTTGCAGATGTCGTTGGGTACGCACGGGCGTAAATCTCCGCTGCCCCGCGCCAGGCACAACTGGCGAAGATGGAAGGCGCTGTCCGGCTGGTAAGGCAATTTCTTAGCAGCCACGACGCGATCAAAGATTTTGTCGAAGGTTTCCGCTTCCACCGGCCCGACGAAGATCTTGTTGCGCATGCGGCGCAGGAACGCTTCATCGGCCAATTCTTCCGGCGCCAGATTGGTCGAGAAGACCACCATCAGCTCAAACGGAATCTGGAACTTCATGCCGTAATCGAGAGCCAGATAATCCACGCGCCGGTCGAGCGGCACGATCCAGCGGTTCAGCAACTCGCGCGGCGAGATCACCTGACGCCCGAAATCGTCGACGATCAAAATGCCATTGTTGGCCTTCATCTGCAGGGGCGCCGCGTACACGCCCGACGATCCATCCAATTGCAGATCGAGCATGCTGGGAACCAGTTCGCCGCCTACGCTGATCGAGGGCCGGCGGCACACGATCCAGCGCGGATCCATGTCCACATCCTCGTAATCCACGGCGCGATGTACTACCGGATCGTAGAGGACGACAATATGGCCGTCCACTTCCACGGCGTAGGGAATCACGATGACGTCGTGATAGAGACGCAGCAAACGCTCCGCCAGGCTGGTCTTGCCGGTTCCGGCCGGACCGTAAAGCAGCATGGGATTTTGCGAAATCGCCGCCGGGCCTAATTGCTCGATCAGCTCGTGGGTGACGATGAGATCGGAAAATGCTTCGATCATCGATTCACTGTCGATCGCTACTTCGGCGGCTTGCTCTTTGACGACTCGGCAATATTCCGTGATCGAGACCGGCATGGGGCCGCAATAACGGCTGTTCTGGGAGCGTTCCGTAGCTAGATTCCGGCCGGCGACGGTGAGCGCGAACAAATAGTCCTCGCCCTCCATGCCCTTTACCTCTAAGATTTGTTGTTTGGTGAGCTGGCGGAACATGGTTTCCGCGATCGGGATCGAAAGCTTGAGGGTGCGGCTGAGGGCGGAGAGCCGGGTGACGCCGTGCTTGTAGACGTAGTTCAGAAACAGATCGAGAGCCAAAGACTCGGGAACGCCCAGGTCCTCCAGCCGTTCGGGCTGTACCGGCGTGTAAGCCAAAGGCGCACGCTCGCTGGCCCGCTGCTCCACTCGAAGTATGCTCTCGACTTTGCGGTTATCCATTTCTCCCCTAGTAACGTGCGCAACGCTGCGCAAGCTTATATATGCACGTCTTTTATTCCCTATTTCAAACTTTATTGAGAATTAGATAACGTTCGATAACTGAACGTCGGTCAGGTTTGGACCGAAACGGTCTTGATGTTTACAAATTCGTGGATTCCGCAGGCGCCGAGCTCACGCCCGTAGCCGGAATTCTTGACGCCGCCGAAAGGAAGCCGCGGGTCGGAAGCCACCATCCCATTGACGAAGACCATGCCGGCTTCGATGCCGTCGATGAAACGCTCCTGCTCGGCAGGGTCGCGGGTCCAAACGCTCGCGCCCAGGCCGAAGGCGGTCGCATTGGCAATTTCGATGGCTTGTTCGATGTCGCGCGCGGGGAATACGGAAGCGACGGGCCCAAACAGCTCTTCACTCCAGGCGGGCGAAATCCGGGGGATATCGGCGAGCACGGTCGGCTCGTAGTAGTTGCCGGGCCGCGCAATGCGCTTGCCGCCGGTGAGAACGCGCGCGCCCGCCTCGACCGATGCGCGGACCTGCTGCTCGAGGCCCTCGAGAATGCCGGGAGTGGCCAGCGGTCCGAGCTGCGTGCTCTCATCCATCGGATCGCCGACCTTAACGGCTTGCATGGCGGCAACGAAGCACTGCTGAAATTCGCCGGCAATTTCTCCGACGGCGATGAACCGCTTGGCGGCAATACACGACTGTCCATTGTTAATGATGCGGGCCTGGACCGCCGTGCGCACCGCGGCTTCCAGATCGGAGCTTGGCGTGACGATAAAGGGATCGCTGCCGCCCAGCTCGAGCACGGTCTTCTTGATCTGACGGCCGGCGATTGCGGCAATGTCGCGGCCGGCGGGCTCGCTGCCGGTGAGGGTTACGGCTTTCACGCGCGCGTCTTCGACCACCCGGCGAACGCGATCCGCGCCGATGAGCAGAGTTTGAAAAACGTTTGGCGGGAAGCCGGCGCGCCGCAGGAGGTCTTCAATGGCCAGCGCGCATTGCGGCACATTCGAGGCATGTTTCAGCAGCCCGGTATTGCCCGCCATCAGCGCTGGGGCGGCGAAGCGGAACACCTGCCAGAACGGGAAATTCCACGGCATGACAGCGAGCACTGGCCCGAGCGGCTGATAGCGTACGTAGCTGCGGGCTGCGCCAGTATCGACAGGCGTATCGGCAAGCTGCCGCTCGGCGTTTTCGGCGTAGTACCGGCAGGCCAAGGCGCACTTCGCGGCTTCCGCTGCGGCGGCTTTGATGGGCTTGCCCATTTCGAGCGTCATGAGCCGGCCGAATTCGGTTTTTTCGTTTTCCAGAATTTCGGCGGCGCGGATCATCCAGCGGGCGCGGTCGGCGAAGGAGGTCCGGCGGTATTTGGGAAAGGCTTGAGAGGCGGATTCCAGCTTTTCGTTTAGCTGCGTGTCGCTAAGAGATTCGAAGGTGCGGAGCGTTTCGCCAGTGGCGGGATTGATTGATGCAATCATCCGAGATGGATGACTTCGATTTTAGCGCTGCGAAGGCTTTACTTTCGCGCTCTTGACGTTGTAGTGGGCTTTAGCAGATTTCCGGCCCTTCTTGCCTGCCTTAAACTTATGAGGCTTGTACTTCAGAGCCTTCCGCTTTTTCTGCTTGGCCGACATGTGATCAGGACGCGGCTTGGAAGCCGCCGCCGCGGTGGTAACACCACCGGCGCCAATCAGGAGAGCAAGGACCAACGCGTACAGTTTCATACCTTGTCTATTATCGGTTGTTTGCTGCGAATGATATATACATCTTTAGAAAGCTTACTACAGTTAACAGCAGGCACCCTAGCGCGGCCAGCCGCCACAGCTTTTCGATGGGCGAGCTTTCAAGACGCGGCAGGCCGGCGACATAGGCGCAGCCGAAGCCTGCGGCCAGGCCACCCAAATGGGCGGCGTTATCGATTCCCGGCAATAATCCGAATAGCAGTCCGTAAATGGCCCAGCGGATATACTGCGCGCGAATGTGGGAGCCGAGCGAACTCTTATGCCGCACGCCCAGCGCGATCATAGCGCCGATCAGCCCGAACAGTGCCGCCGAGGCCCCCATGGAAACCGAGGGGCTCCACCAGGTGCTGGCCAGAAATCCGAAAACACTGGACAGAAAGTACACCACGATCAGGCGGCTGGTGCCATAGACTTCTTCCACCTGCGTTCCCAGATCGAACAGCACCCAGGAATTCATGGCGATGTGGAGCAGCCCGCCGTGCAGAAAACCCGCGGTGACCAGGCGCCACCATTGGCCGAGATAAATCGCCGGGCGGAACTTCGCGCCGAAATCGACTAGCGTGCGCGCATCGACCCCCATGATCGCGTTCTCATTGCCGGAGCGCATGCTGAAAATAACCGTCGCGGCGAACAGGCCGGCGTTGATCAGCAGAATCACTACCGTGGTAAAGCGCGCCTGCGGAATCAGGCCGCCGAGAATCTCGCCTGGCATGCGCCGGTCGATGGCACGTTGTCCCAGCGGGGCTTGGCAATAGGGACACGTACGGTCGCTGGCGTTGATGAAGGCCCGGCAGCTCGGGCACATGCGGCTTTGAGCCATTTTCCTCTATTGTACTGTCTGGGCGTCAGTGGGTCAGTTGGAGAATTCTCTGGTAGTTGCGATCCATACAAGCCCTACCGCAAACAAACAGAAGAATACTCCCATGATCCGAAAGTACGTGGGCATCCATGGCCGCATAACCATATCGGCAAACGGCAAATCCTGAACCCATTTAGGTTTCTTTAGATGGTACCAGCGACAAAACGCGAGTACTCTAAGGGGCCACCCCAGGCAGGTGATTCCGGTGCCACCGATTATCACTGCTATGAAAACGGGAACGGGGGCCAATGGCACTTCACCTTTCGAGCAACCCCACGATATCATCGTCTGGTACAATTTTGAAATCCGGACATGTCGAAGACCGAACGCGAATTGCGCGAGGATATTGTCGATATCGGCCGCCTGGTGTACCAAAAAGGCTGGGTGGCCGCCAACGACGGCAATATCACGATCCGCTGGAGCAGCGACCGCATTCTGGCCACTCCCACCGGCGTGAGCAAGGGCATGATGCAGCTCGACGATCTGATCATCGTCGACATGCAAGGCAACAAGATCGAAGGCCGCAAGGAGCGCACCTCGGAGATCGCCATGCACATCACGATTTACGAGATGCGTCCCGACATTATTCAGCGTGGTGCACGCGCATCCGCCGGTCGCGACCGGATTCGCCACCGCCGGCAGGCCGCTCAATCTGGCGCTGCTGCCGGAAGTGATCATCGGCCTGGGCTGCGTGCCGCTGGCCGATTACGGACTGCCCGGCACGCCCGCGCTGACCGAGCCCATGCTGCCGTACATCCCCAAGTACGACGCCATCATGATGGGCAATCACGGCGCGGTCTGCTACGGCGAGGACGTGTACAAGGCATTCTTCCAGATGGAAACGGTGGAGCATTTCGCGCGCATCTCGCTGGTGGCGGAGCTGCTGGGCGGCGCCAAGGCGCTGCCGCGGCTCGAAGTGGACAAGCTGCTCGATTCGCGCACGCGCTACGGCGTGAAGGCCAGGCGGGGGCGCAGCCGGGTTGTCCCGGTGGTGGCCGAGGATTTGGACGGAGCTCAGGAAAAATTTTAGTGACGCGCGAGGAACTGATCACGCTGGTGGATGAAGCGATGAGTGCGCGCGGCGTGGCTTAAGGAATCGTGGAGGTGAAATGGGTGAAGCGTTAGGAATGATCGAGACGCGCGGCTTGGTGGCCATGATCGAGGCCGTCCGACGCCATGGTGAAGGCCGCCAAGGTAATCGCTCGTGGGCTGGGAGAAGATCGGCTCCGGCTACGTGACGGCGATGGTGCGCGGCGATGTGGCCGCGGTTCGGGCCGCGACCGATGCCGGCGCCGCCGCGGCGCGCCGCGTGGGCGAGTTGATCTCCGTGCACGTGATTCCGCGGCCGCATCCGAGCCTGGAAGACGTTCTGCCGATCGGCAAGGCGCGAATGGCGGCGCGAAGTAGAGCGGCATGATCCTGGCCCGCGTGGTGGGCACCGTGGTTGCCACACGGAAAGATCCCCGCCTGGAAGGCAAGAAGCTGCTCATCGTCAAGCCGATCTCGCCGGAAGGCAAGGACGAGGCCGGCTACGTCGTCGCGGTGGACACCGTCAGCGCCGGCTACAAGGAGAAAGTGATCGCGGTTTCCGGCAGCTCCGCGCGCATGGCGGAAGGCTGCAAGGACACGCCCGTCGATCAGGCCATCGTCGGCATCGTCGACGACGGTGCATCTGGAGACATGACGATGTACCTCGGCCGCGTCGTGGGCTGCGTGTGGTCCACGGTCAAGCATCAAGATCTGGAAGGACAGCGTCTGCTGGTGGTCGCAGCCGCTCACGCCGGAACTTGAACGCCACCGGCAAGCGAACCGTCTGCACCGATGTGACCGGCGCCGGGCGCGGGCGAGCTGGTTTACTGGTGCCACGGGCAGGGAATCGAGCTTCCCGTTCCTCCCGACCGAAGTCCCGACCGACAGCACGATTGTCGGCATTGTGGATTCAATCCACGTCGAGCGGAGCTGAGCCGTGTTGCTGGGACGCGTGGTCGGCGAAGTGGTGGCGACCACCAAGCACGCCAGCCACGAAGGCCGCAAAGCTGCTGCTGGTGCAGCCGCTCAATCTGGATGGCTCCAATCGCGGCGACGCCGTGGTGGCGCTCGATGCGGTGGACGCCGGCATCGGCGACCGCGTGCTGCTGGTGATGGAAGGCTTCAGCGCCATGACCAGCGTCGGGCGGCCGCAATCGCCGATCGACATGGCGGTGATCGGCTTCGTCGATCAAATCGATTTACCCGAAGGCAGCTAAAGAAGGTTTATTTGGTTTGTTTGATTAGGCGGATGGCTAGGGCTACGCCTAGCAGTTGCTTGGTCACTTCGGCCCCAGAGTAGATGCCGTGCAGTTTCCAGAAATAATCCCGCCGGGGATCGGAGGCTGCCGGCGGTATCCAGTCGATAAGGCGGCCTACCAAAGTGATCTCCGGCGTCAGCCAGAATCGGCCCGCCAGCACGATGGCCAGCATCGCCAGGCAAAGCAGGCGGTCCGTCAGGCCGTTGCGCCACACCAATAACACCAGCGCCAGGCCCAGTACGATCTGCGCTTGCTCCCACGTGGCGAAGTAGAATCGGTTCAGTTCGGACGAGTGGTAGCGGAGAAACATGCGCGCGGCGTCTCTGCCTCCCAGCGTTTGAATCCTTTCGGCGGCCAAGGGCGCCGGAGCTGCCAGCAGCCGGTCCACGGCGTGGAAATTCTGGGTGGCGACCAGCGCCATGAATAGACTCACGGCGATCCAGGCGCCGAGCAGGAATGTAGCAAAGCGAAGAGCGTGCATTTTTCTCCCGGATTCTACCATCCTGCGTGATCCAGCCGCCTACTACACCCGTTTGCAGGTGTTAGGCCCTACCCCAAAAGGTTGACCAATTCTGCTGCGAATGTCTGTTATCCTGCTCTGGGGATATGCACGGTAAGTAATATCTCCCCCGAACGACGGACTTCCCCGTTCCATCCTCTCCACACATGGTTTGTTCACGTGCACACAAGGTATGGGCTGTGGTGTCTCTTGCTCCTCAGTCTGGCGAATCTCGGATCGGTACGTACGGGTGTCGTAAAGCTCTCTAGGATCGAAGACAGCTTCGCTGCGAATCTGCAATCCCGCCTGAGCCAGGCCCATCAACTGCTCGCCGATTCGAAGTACCCGGAAGCCACTGCAGTGTACGAAATCGCTTGCCGCGACGCCGTGGCGGGCGGTAAAGGCGAGTGGGCGGGAATGTGCTTCAACAACCTGGGCGCCTGCTACTTTGCGACGTTCCGTTATGGCGAGGCGGTGCGTGCGTTTCTGCAGGCGCGCACCATTGCCGAAGCCAACCACGACTGGGCCAGCCTGGGCGCGCTGAACACCAATATTTCCGGGATCTATCTGGAAATGGGCGATCTCGATGCCGCGGTGCTCGCGGCGCAACAGGGAGCCGACGTTTCCGCGCGCAAAGGATTCCCTGGCGGCCGTTCCAAAGCGCTGCTGCAGTTGGGCCTGCTGCGCGCGCGGCAGGGCCGCCTGGATGACGCCACCGCGCTGGTAGCCGACAGTATCCGCCTTGCCGATCAGCAGGGCGATCTTTCCGCCGTTGCGCGCGCCTGGGACCGTCTGGGAGACGAGTTCCTGAACGAAGGGAGATTGGCGCAGGCCGACCAGGCCCTCACCGAGGGTTTTCGTCTGCGTCAAATGCACGGGCTGCGCAATCGCGACAGTTCCTACTTGAACCTGGGCAGGCTTCGTCTGGCGCAGGGAGATACGCACTCGGCCATCGTTCTGCTGGACCAAGCCCTCCTGCGGCAGCGAAACCCGGATGGCCTGATTCCCGTTTGGAACATTTTTCAGGCCCGCGGCCGAGCGCGCCAGGTGCAGGGCCGGCTCCAGGAGGCGTTCGAGGATTTCGGAGTCGCGCTCAGCCTGGCCCGGCAATGGCGACTGGAAGTGGTCCCAGCCGATGCCAAGCGCGTGAGCTCCGAAGCCGGCCTGGGGCAAATCTATTCGTCGTACATCGATGCCGGCAACAGCCTGTACTTCGCTTCGCGGCGCAATCACGTGGCGCGCGCCACCTTCCAGGCCGCTGAGGAGAACCGGGCCGCTACCCTGCAGGCCCTGCTTACCGAACCGGGCGACTGGCGCAGAGGCTTCACTTCCGAGTATTGGGAAGAGCTGGCCCAGTTGCGCGCGAGCGAAGTGGAATTGCTTCACACCGACAGCCTGGCCGGCCGCGCGCGCATGACCAGACAGCGTGCCCGCGTGGTGGAGATGGAAGGAGTAGCCGGCGCCCATCTCCTTTTGCCGAGAGCCAATCTGCTGGCCAAGACTCAGCAAGCCCTGGCTCCCGATTCGGCGTTCCTCAGCTTCCACATGGGGGACAACGCCTCCTACCTGTGGGTGGTCACGCGAGCCTCGTTCGGCGTACGCCGGCTGCCTCCCAAGTCCTGGCTCACCCCGGTGCTCACGGCCTTCTCGACGGCGGTTGAATCCGGCGACGGTGCTGCCTTGCCGCTGGGCGCTGAACTTTACCGGACGCTGTTTGGCGCGGTGGGCGTGGTGGTTGGTGGGAAACGGCGCTGGATTTTGGCGCTCGACGAGCGATTGTTCGTGGTCCCCTTTGCGGCGCTGATCGTTGCTGGAGGACCGGGCGAAGCGCCCGGCCAGCACGGTCTACCTCGCCGAGCGCCACGTGCTGCAGATCTCGACCGGCGCGCGCATGTTTGCAACTGCCGCCGTCGAACCGTGGCTGCGGTCCGTGGCCGGCCCCTTCCTGGGAATTGGCGATGCCGTGTACAACACTGCCGACGCCCGCTGGAAGGCGAATGGTTCCGGGCGCAGGCGGGAAACGATTTGCGAGCTGCCGAGACTGGTGGCCAGCCGCGAGGAAGTCGAATCCTGCGGTTTGGTCTGGGCGCGGCGGGGCACGCCGCTGGTTCTGCTGGAGGGATTGAATGCCTCGCGCGCGCGCTTCGACCAGTCGCTGAGCCAGGGCCCGGGCGTGATTCATTTCGCCACCCATTTTCTGGAAGGCACGCAATCCTCGCACCCCAGCATGATCGCGCTAAGCCTGGCGGCCGACCGGCAGCCGGAACTTCTCAGCCCTCTCGATCTGGCACGGATGCGGGTGAATGCCGGGTTGGTGGTGATGAGCGGCTGCAGCTCCGGCCGCGGTGAAACGTCGCCGGGCGCGGGACTGATGGGGCTGACGCATGCGTGGATCGGGGCCGGAGCCAGAGCGGTAGCGGCCAGCCACTGGTCGACGCCCGACGATAACGGCGCTCTGTTCAAACGCTTCTACGAGCACTTTCTGGCGGCGCCGCAGGCCGGGCCGGCGATGGCGCTACGCAAGGCGCAAATGGACATGATGCAGTCCAGAAGCTGGCGGTCGCAGCCGCGCTATTGGGCAGCATTTTATTTGACGGGAAATTCGTAATTCTTATGTCACCGATGGGAACCAGTCAAGCGGTTGGCGTGGCTCCGGCGCGAGTCATTCATCCGGCGGAGAATGCGCCGGAGTCCAGTGCAGCGGCTTTATCCGTGAACTGGAATGAGTTGGTCGACAGGATCAAGGCGAACGAAGCTGCCGGTCTGGAGGAACTTTACGGGATTTTTTCCAAAGGGGTGCGTTTCTATTTCTGCCGCCAATTGGGTCCGCAGGATTTGGAAGACAAAGTTCACGACAGTTTCCTGATCGTGGTCTCGGCGGTGCGCCGCGGCGAGCTGCGGGAGCCGGAACGCCTCATGGGTTTCGTGCGTACCATCGTGCGCCGGCAGGTGGCTTCTTACATCGATCAGGTGGTGCACAGCCGCAAACAGCAGGCTGATATGGATACCGGCCGGACGGTGGCCGACCGCAAGCGCAATCCCGAACAGGTGGCCATCGATCAGCAGCAGGAGGCCATTGCCAAGAAAGTGCTGCAAGGCATCTCGGGCCGGGACCGGGAGATTCTGACGCGATTTTATCTCCTGGAAGAGACGCAAGAGCAGATTTGCGCCGGCATGAATCTGTCGGAAACCCAATTCAGGTTGTTGAAATCACGGGCCAAAGCCCGCTTTGGCGACTTGGGGCGGCGCAAACTGGCGCGGCGCGGAAGGCTCCGTTTTATGTGAGATTTCATCCGTGGCCCGGGCACTTATCTGGTGAGGGAGAAACGTCCCATCCTAGATAAACCTGAAGGAGTGCCGCGGCCTGCGATGATAGACCACGCCGACGAAGATCAACTAGAACGATATTCCCTGGGTGCGCTGGAGTGAAACGGATTTGACGCGCATCGAAGAACATCTGCTGATTTGCGAAACCTGCCGGGAACGCCTGGAAGAAGCCGATGTTTATACCGCTGCCATGCGCGGAGCGGCCCAGTCTCTGCGGATGGACGTGCCATCGCGAGCCCGCCAGCCGGCGCGACCCTGGTTTCCGCTGTGGGGTGACGCGGTGGCCGTCGGCCTGGCGCTGCTGGTTGTCGCTTTAGCTCTGGGGCCATGGCGAGGCGCCAAACGGAGTGTCGCGGAGCCAGTCGCAGTCCTGCTGGAAACGACGCGAGACTCGCGCACGCAAATCGCGCCGGAATCCCGCCCGCTGTTGCTCACCGCGGATCTGACGCAACTGGCCAGTTATCCGGCTTATCGCCTGGAAGTGGTCGATGCTGCGGGCAGGCACGTGACCGGGTCGCCGTCCATGCCCGGTCACCGGCAAACTCAGCCTGCTGATTCCTTCAGGCCTGGCGCGCGGCGCTTACTACGTGCGCCTGTATGCGGCGTCGGGAGAATTTCTGCGGGAATTCGGTTTGCGCGTGACGTGACGACTAAAACACGCGCCGCTTGAGTTTTTCGATGGTGAATTTGGCGGTATCGGCCACGGCCATAACCGCCATCACACCGGCCTGCACGGGATCAGTCACCACCAGATCGGCCGCATCCGGCACGCTGCCGGCCATATTCAGGCTGATCACCAGCAGGCCCGCCTGGCGGACTTCGCGCACGGCCTTCTCGATATCGCCGCCCATCAGCGAACCGGCCAGCACCAGGGCGCGGGCGCGCGGCAAGCGGGCGACGGCGCGCACGGCGTCGGCCAGCGGCTGCTCCCCAACGAGCGGAATCGTATCCACCGAGATATGCTCGCCGCGAATATTGTGACGGTCGGCTTCCGATATGGCGCCGATGGCGACTTGCCCCACTTGCGCTCCGCCGCCGACGATGATGATCCGCTTTCCGTAGATGCGCTGCAAGCTCTTGACCACTTCGACGCGCTTGACGATATCGAGCGCGGTCAGGTCGCGTTCCAAGTCGGCAAGCGCGTCGGGCAGAAGAATCTCAAAGTACACGCGCGAATCCGCCGGGCCCTGCTCCAGAATCTCGACGGAGATAATATCGCCGCGATGCTGGGCGATGACGCCGGTGAGCTGGTGCAGGACCCCCGGTCCGGCACTCGAATGAACTAATAATCCCAGGGCTTCGTTGTTCATCGGGTCAATTCCGCCATCACCGATTCCAGTTTGCGCAGATTGCCGGGCTCGCCCATGACGATGAGATGATCGCCGCCGCGGATTTCGGTTTCCGCCGGCGGATTGAACAGCATGTTGCCGTCGCCTTTGCGCACGGCCAGCACGATGACGCCAAGATCGCGGCGAATCTGCATTTGGGCCAGCGTGCGGGCGACGAAATCCTGGCGGTCAGCCACTTGCACCTGTTCAATTTCGACGTCCAGGCCCACGTTCTTGGTGGTGAGATCGAGAAACTGAAAAACGTGCGGGCGCAGCAGGGCCTGCGCAAGGCGGTAACCGGTGATGGTGTAGGGAGCAAAGACGGCATCGGCGCCGGCGCGCCGCAGTTTACTCTCGGCTTCTTCTTCGGCCGCGCGCGTGGCTACGTGCAAGTGGGGGTTGAGGGTCTTGGCGGACAGGATTACGAACAGATTGTCGGCGTCGGTCGATAGCGCGGCCACCAGACCCTGCGCCCGCGCCACGCCCACTTCGCGCAGAGTTTCGTCGCGCGTGGAATCGGCGGCCACCGCCAGCATCCCGACCCGCATGGCGGCCTCGACGCGATCGGGATCCCGGTCGACCACGACAAAGGACGCGCCGGTTCGTTTGAATTCGTTAGCGGCATTGCGCCCCACGCGCCCGAAACCGCAAATGATGTAGTGATCCTTCAGATTGTCGATCATGCGCCTGGTCCGCCGTTTGCCGAAATATTCGCCCAGCTCGAGTTCGATGATGGTTTGCGTCATCGCCCCGATGGCGAAGAACATGGTACTGACGCCGAAGAAGATGACGAAGGCATTGAAAATCCGCCCGTTGCGGCTCAGCGTGTGAATCTCGCTGTAGCCCACGGTGGTGATGGTGCTCAGCGTCATGTAGAACGCATCGAAGACCGGGTAGCCTTCGATCCACACGAACCCAACCGTTCCCAACGTGCAGGCTGAGCGCGATGGCCGTGGCAATATACGCCAGGCGCCGGGGCAGATTTTTCATCGTGTGCTATCCAGGGTAGGACAGGCGTTCCCGGCTGTCTACTCATTCCTGCCTGAGCGCTGCCATGGGGTCGATGCGCGCGGCACGGCGTGCTGGGATGTATGAGGCCAGCAGCGCGACAGCGATGATTGCTACGCCGCCGAAGACTAGCGGCCATGCGCTCTCGAGTTTCAGATCGGGGAGGAGATTCGCGGCGAGCGGCCTGCTCCAGAGCACCATCGCGGTTCCAAGAGCCAGTCCCGCGCAGACCATACGCAGAGCGTCTCCCAGTACCAGCCGGCTGATGTTGCCTGGCGTCGCACCCAGCGCCATCCGGACGCCAATCTCGTTGATCCGCCGCGCCACTGTGTAGGCCAGCAGCCCGTAGAGACCAATGCCGGCGAGTACTGCGCCGAGACCGCCGAAGAACCCGGATAGCGTCGCGATCAGGCGCTCGGGAACAATGGCCGCGTCGACTTGGTCTGACAGTGTCGTGACTTTCGTTACGGGCACAGTCTTCAGGACATCGCGAACCGCGCGCCGCACTTCGCTTGTCACTGAGGCCGGGTCCACGCTGGTGCGCAGCGCGAACTGAGACTGCAAACGGCCTTCCTGAAACATGTTGAAGTACATGGTGCGCGGCGGGACTTCGCGCAGCTCGATGTACTTGGCGTCGCCAACCACGCCCACGATTTCGTAAGGCTGGTCATTGCCGTACCAACCACCGGTCTGGGCGGCCCGATCGATCGTGACATGCTTGCCGATGGGACTCACGCCGGGGAAATAGTGGCGCGCCATCGACTCATTGATGATCGCCACGCGCGCCCCGCCCGCATCCGCAAGGGTGAAGTCTCGCCCGGCCAGGAGCGGGGTGCCGAGCGTCGCGAAATATTTCGGCGCCACCCAGTTCAGGGAGGTAAAGCGGCGATCCTCGGGCCGTTCTACATAGCCTTCCGCGGTCACGAAACGGCTGGCGCCACAGCCTTGAATCGGAGTGCAGCCGGCGATCGAGGCCGAGCGCACTCCCGGAATCGCCTCCAGCCGCGCCAGCAGCTCCTCGTACGGGCGCGCCAGTTGCTCGCGTTTGTACCCGTTGCGCTCGGGATCGAGTTCCACCAGGAGCACGTGGTCGCTGCGAAAACCCAGGTCGAGATTCCGCAGCCGCGACAGGTGGCTCAGGAAGACGGCGGCGGCGGTCACCAGCAGAATCGACAGAGCCACCTGCGCCGCCACTAGACCTTTTCCGAACAATCGCCAGAACCATGTGTCGCCGGCCCTTCCGGTGTGCCGCAAGGACGACGCCGGCGCGGTTCTGAACGCGTACCACGCAGGCGCGAGGCCGAATAGCAGGCCGGTGAGCAGGGCGATGCCGGCGGTGAACAACAGCAGGTGGAGGTCGGGTTCGACTTCGATTAAAATGCGCTCAAACTCGCGGCCGCTGGCCATGATGCGCACCAGCACGCCCGTGGCGAAATACGCCAGTAGCACACCGACTAGCGTGCCCGCTGCGGAAAGGAGCATGGATTCGGTCAGCATCTGCCGCAGCAGGCGGCCGCGGCTGGCGCCCAGCCCGACGCGGATGGCCATTTCGCGCTGCCGGCCGGCTCCGCGCGCCAGCAGCATGCTCGCCAGGTTGATGCACGCGAGCAGCAGCAGCAAGCCCACTACGGCCATCAGCAGCACTAGCGGCTTGCCGTATCCATCGCGCACCCGCGCCAGGCCGGCGCCGGCCGGTTCTACTTCCACTTTCAACTGGCGCACCAGTGAATCTTTGCTGTGGGCCGCCCGCTCTTCGATCGTGAACTGGAACAGCACCGGCATTTCGGCACGCGCTTGCTCGATGGTGACGCCTGGCTTCAACCGTCCGAGCATGGCGAAAGCGTTTTCTTTCCCACCCGGCATCCAGACGCTGGTGCGAACTCCCACTCGCGGCCCGACGTACGCACGCGGCGCTACGCCGATGATGGTCTTAGGCACGTCGTCCACCCAGATGCGCTTCCCGAGAACCGCCGGGTCGCGATGCAACCTGCTTGCCCAGTAGGACCAACTCACTACCGCTACCTCTCCGTCGCCGCTCGCCGGGACATCTGCCGGAACGATCAAGCGTCCTATCGCAGGCTTCAGCCCAAGCACCGGGAAGTAATTCCCCAGCACGCTTTCCTGGATCAGAGTCTCCGGTTCGGAACCCTCCGTGCGCACGTGAGACAAATTGTCGAACCCCGTGCCGGTCAGAGCCGAGAAGACGTGGTTGTGATCGCGGAAGTGCTCATAGCTCGCCCAGTTCCAGTAACCGCCGCGAGGTTCACCGGGATACTTTTGCAGGATTTCGACGAGCTGCTCGGGATGCTCGATCGCGAGCATCCGCAGCATTACCGTGTTGAACAGGCTGAAGATGGCGGTATTGGCGCCGATGCCGAGTGCGAGCGAGAGCACCGCCACGGTCGTAAAGCCGGGGCTGCGCCGCATTAACCGAAGGGCATAGCGGATGTCGTTCCAGAGCATCGATCCAAATGATATCGCGTGTCGGCAGTGCCCGCGCGGGGTATGATTCTCTGATGGCCTTCGAAGTGGAGCGCTTGGCCAAGCCTTTCGCTGCGGGCCTGGTGGTGGTCGTCATTGTGATTGGCGCGGTGCTGTTTTTTAAGCGCGGCATTGAGCCAACCGGCAGCATTCTCAAAGTGCGTACGCAGGCGCTGGATGATGCAAGCTCCATCGCGGTGGTCGATTTCCGTATCGAGAATACCTCTGAGACCGGGCTGGTGATTCGCGATGTCAGCGTTACACTCGAAACCAAAGACGGCAAGAAGTACCCGGGCGCTTCGGTCTCCGAAGTGGATGCCCAGACGCTGTTCAAGTTTTACCCGGTGCTTGGGCAGAAATTCAATGACACGCTACGTGTGCGCGACAAAATTGCTCCCCACGAGAAAATGGATCGCATGATTGCGGCGCGCTTCGAAGTGCCGGAAGCGAAATTGACCGACCGGGCGCGGCTGACGGTGCGAGTGGAAGACGTGGATGGCCCAGCGGTGGAGATCCCGGAAAAATAAACGCAACCCAACACATTTCTCGCAGAGACGCAGAGTACACAGAAAACCCGATTCGTTCTTCTCTGCGTCTCTGCGAGAAATGTCTTGGTGTTATTATTTCGCCGGCGGCGTGCGGACTTCTACTTTGGTGTTTTCACGAATTTCGTCGCCGGGATTCACTACTAACTGATCGCCGGGATTCAGGCCGGTGTGGACTTCCAGCTCCGATCCGTAGTCGCGCATAATCTGGATGGGGCGGTAGTGCACACGATGGTCGGCACCTACAACGGCCACGCGCGCGCCTGTCGTGCCGACTACCAAAGCGTCGCCAGGCACCAGCAGCGCCGGCTTTTCCTGCTCCATGAAGAATTTCACCTGCGCGTACATGCCGGGCAGCAGGACGCCGTCCGGATTTTCCACCACCAGCACGGCCAGCAGGGTGCGTGAATTGGCGTCGAGCGAATGCGTGGTCTCCTTTACCCTGACGGGAAACACGCGCCCGGGGAGCTCCTGCACGCGCAACTCGGCGCGCTGATCCTTTTGAATGGCGGTGGAATAGGCCTGCGGCACGTTCACGAAAATTCGCAGGATATGAATTTGCGCCAAGCGGAACATTTCGCGGCCGGCGCCGGAGCTGCCTGCATTGATCAGCGTGCCGATGTCGGGATTGCGAAACGTGATGATGCCCTCGAACGGCGCCGTGACGCGGGCGTAGGATTTCAATTCTTCCAGGCGGTGCACGTTGGCTTCGGCCGCGTTGACGGTGTCCTTGGCGGCGGCGATATTGGCGCGCGCCGATTCTACTTGAGCCACGCCGACATCGTAGCTGGCCTGCTTCTCATCGGAATCCTGGCGCGACACGACGCCGCCCGCCTGTAGCTGCTTCCAGCGGTCCACGGTGACTTGCGCGAGGCGCAGATTGGCTTGCGCCTGCCCGAGGGCGGCATCCATCTGTTTCAACGCCGACTTGGTCTGGGCCAGCATGGCGCGAGACTGGCTCAATTGCTGATCGAGATCGGGGGTGTCGAGCTCCATGAGCAACTGGTCTTTCTTGACACGATAGCCAATGTCGGCCGAGCGGGATTTGATATATCCGTCGACGCGGGCGAAGATGGGCGATTCGATGAGCGCCACCAGATCGCCGGGGAGTTCGACCGAACTCTCTTTGGGCGCGCGGCGCACGGTGGCGACGGTGACTTGCGGAAGGCGCTGGTTGCTGACATTGGAGTCCGCGAGCAAGGCCTTCTCGCGCGTGAGGCGTGGCAACAGACCGGCAACAATGGCGCCCGCCAGCAGCAGGCCGATCAGGGCGAACAGAACCAGTAGGCCACGCAGGCCGCGGCGCGACCCAGGACGCTTTTCCCTCCTACGGATGTCTTCGGTCACCGGTTCATTGCTAATCACGGACGCACCTCATTCAATCCTAAGACAACACATCCGACGCCAGATCTCCGTTGTCGAAGCGCATCGGCGGCTTCTTGCGCAGCACGCTGTAGACTACGGGAACAAAGAACAGCGTAGCCACAGTGGCCAGCAGCAAGCCACCAATCACGGCGCGGCCGAGCGGCGCGTTCTGCTCGCCGCCTTCGCCCATGCCCAGCGCCATCGGCAGCATACCCACGATCATGGCGAGCGCTGTCATCACCACCGGCCGCAGGCGGGTGTAGCCGGCCTGCAGGGCAGCGGAAACTTCGTCGTGGCCTTCGATCCGCAGATCGTTGGCGAAATTTACCAGCAGGATGCTATTGGCGGTGGCCACGCCGATGCTCATGATAGCTCCCATCAGCGAAGGCACACTGATGGTGGTCTGGGTCAAAAACAGCATGACCAGGATACCGGAAAGAGCGCCCGGCAAGGCCATCAGGATGATGAACGGATCCAGCCAGGATTGGAAGTTCACCACCATGACGAAGTACACCAGCAGAATCGCAAAAAACATGCCAACGCCCAGCCCGATGAAGGAGGTTCGCATGGTCTCGACTTGGCCGCGCACGCTGAAAACGCTGCCCCGGGCCAGTTGCGGACGCAAGTCGTTGAGGATTTTATCCACTTCGCGCGACACGCTGCCCAGGTCGCGGTCCTGCACGTTGGCGTAGACATCGAAAAGCGGCTGCACGTTGTAGTGGTTCACCACGGCCGAGGTGCTGCTGCGCTCAAGCTTGCCCAGGTTGGCGAGCAGCTGCGTCGCCGGGCCGAGGCTGGCGCGGACAGGCGTGTTCAGCACGGCCTCGGTGGTATCCATTTTGTATTGCGGGGTCTGCACCACCACCGGATAATCCACGCTGTTCTGCGGATTGATCCAATAGTTGGGCGCCGTCTGCGAACTCGAGCTGAGCGAGATCAGCACGCTGTTAGCGACGTCTTTCTGAGTGAGGCCCAATTGGTCGGCGCGGGTGCGGTCCACATTGAAGCGAATCTCGGGGACGTCTTCCACTTGGTGCAGGTGGACATCGACTGCGCCGGGAACGCGAACCAGCCGGTCGTTGACCAGGCGCGCCATGCGGAGATTGGCCACCCGGTTGGCCAGAGGGCCGGCGACCTGGATGTCGATGGGCGCGGGCAGACCGAAATTCAGAATCTGGCCGACGATGTCGGCGGGCTGAAAGAAAAACGTAAGGCTCGGGAAACTGCTGATTCAAATCGCGACGGAGGCGGCGAACGTAGTCCCAAGTGGGGCCGTGGTGCTCGGGATTGAGCGAGACCAGGATTTCGCCGTCGAATTCGCCCACGATGCCGCTATCGCTGAAGGCCACGTTGAAGCCGCTGTTGGGCAGCCCGATGTTGTCCAGAATATCGATCAGCTCGGCGGCGGGAATCACGTTGCGGATAGCGGCCTCGACGCGCGCGAAGTGCTGCTCGGTTTCTTCGAGACGCGTGCCGGCAGGGGCGCGGACGTGCAAGCGGATTTGGCCGGCGTCCACTTGCGGGAAGAAATCCATGCCGATAAAAGGAGCGAGCGAGGCGCAGGCCGCGACCAGCAGGAAAAACGCCAGCGCCACGAATTTGCGATGGCTGAGCGCGGCTTCGAGGACGCGGTGATAGCCCTCGCGGCGGCGCAGGAACCAGCGATTAAAGGCGTGGTGGACGCTCCAGATGATGCCGCCGCCGTGGTGCTCCTCTTCGCCTTCGGACTGGTAGCGATCGAGCTCGCCGCGCAGCAGGTACTTCACCATGGTCGGCACCAGCGTTCGCGACAGGATGTAGGAGGCCATCATGGCCAGCACCACGGCCAGCGCTAAGGGCGTAAAGAGGTAGCGGGCCGCGCCGCTCAGGAAGATAACCGGCACAAAGACAATGCAAATGCAGAGCGTAGATACGAACGCGGGCACCGCGATTTGCTGCGCGCCATCCAGAATGGCCTGCACCAGGGGCTTTTTCTGCGCCAAATTGCGATGGATGTTTTCGATTTCGACAGTGGCATCGTCCACCAGAATTCCGACCGCCAGCGCCATGCCGCCCAGCGTCATCACGTTGATGGTCTCGCCCAGCAGATTCAGGATGGCAAGCGACGTGAGGATGGAAAGCGGAATGGAGATGCAAACGATGAGCGTGCTGCGCCAGCTTCCCAGAAAAAGCAGGATCATCAGGGCCGTCAGCATGGCGGCGATGGTGGCTTCCTTCAGCACGCCGTTAATGGCCGCGCTCACGAAAATCGATTGATCGAAGCGCAGGTCGAGGTTCAGCGCCGAGGGCAGAGTGGAACGGATGCGCGGCAGCAGGGCCTTCAGGCGGCTGGCGATTTGCAGCGTGGAAGCCGCACCGTTCTTGAGCACGGTGAGCAGGGCGGCGCGGTTGCCGTTGAGGCGCACCACGTTAGTCTGGACAGCGTAGCCATCGCGCACGTGGCCGACGTCGCGGATGGTGATCATGCTGCCGCGGTCGTATTTCAGCGGAATGCCGTTGAAGCTCTCCACCAGATCGGGGCTGCTGTTGAGGCGGACGCTGTATTCCCGGTTGCCGATCTTGGCGCTGCCGGCCGGGAGTATCAGGTTCTGGTTATTCACGGCATTGACCACGTCCATGGGAGACAGGCCGTAGCCGTAGAGCGATTTCGGTTCAAGATCGACCATGATCTGGCGCGGACGGCCGCCATAAGGCAGCGGCAGACTGACACCTTGCACGATGGCGAGCTGGGTGCGGATGAAGTTCAGGCCGTAATCGTAGATGGCCTGTTCGCTCATGGTGTCGCTCGATATGATCAACTGCAGAATGGGGACGCTGGAGGCGTTAAAGCGCAGAATCGAGGGCGGAAACATTCCCACCGGCAGTACGCGCAGCGTGGATTGGGAGGCGGAAGAAAGCTGGGCCACCGCGGCTTCGATCTTGGCATTGGGATGGAAAAACAGCTTGATGATGCCGAGTCCGGGCAGGGTCTGCGACTCCATGTGCTCGATGTCGTTGACCTGGGTGGTGAAGCCGCGCTCGCTGCGGATGGTGATGGCGTCGGCGAACTCGTCCGGCGAGAGACCCGTGAACTGCCAGATCACGCTGGCCACGGGGATATTGATCTCCGGAAAAACGTCGGTGGGCATGCGGAAAATGGCCAGCACGCCCAGGATAACGATGAGGATCGACATCACTACAAACGTGTAGGGACGCCGCAGTGCGAGGCGAACTATCCACATAGACCGTAATAACCCTGGTTGATCACCAATTTTACGACAGTCGGCGGCTTAGCCGCAGGGTGGTGCCTGGTCACAAAATGCCGATAGACAACCAGGCGGGGAGATCTGCCTGAATCGCCTTGAAATTCGAGATCCTCAAACCGGTAGCCTTTTTGGAGAAGCTGCGGCCCGCGCTGCCCATCGCATTGGTGGCTTTGGCGCAATTCGGCGCGTCCCGGCTGGGAATGTTGCTGTCCAATATGGGCGGCGACGCCTCACCTTTGTGGCCGGCTTCCGGCATTGCGGTAGCGGCGATCCTGTTACTGGGGAAGCGCGCCTGGGTCGGCATTGCGCTTGGGGCCTGCGCTTCGTCGCTGTTGAACGGGGCGAGCTTACCTGCATCGGCGGCGGTAGGCATCGGCCGCGGCTTGGGAGCCCTGGCTGGTGCGGCACTGATGCGCCGGTTTTCGGAGCGCGAAGGCCCACTGCAACCCCTTTGGAACATGGCAGGCGTTCTGCTGGCAGCTATTTTTTCCCCCATGATCAGCAATGGAGCTGCGCTGGCGAGCCTGGGTCTGGCAGGAGCCATGCCCTGGAGGGGAATGGCGGCGGTCTGGTGGACCTGGTGGCTGACCGGCGCGACCAGCATCCTCGTGATCACTCCGGCTCTCATCGGGTTGCCGGATTTGCCATTTCGTGGCTGGACGGCGGCCCAGGGCCTTAAAGCCGGGCTGGTGGCGCTCATGGCGGCGGCGGCTTGCTGGCTTACGTTCTTACGGCCGGCGGGCGCGCCCCTGCTGTTCCTCATCTTTCCGGTGCTGCTGATCGCGGTCAGCTGGTTCGGCGCTCCGGGGGTGAAACTGGCGGCACTGGCGTGCTGCGCGGCCGGTGTGTGGGGAACGCTTGCGGGCTACGGGCCGTTCGCCAGCGGATCGCCCAGCCAGAGCCTGGTTTATCTGGAATTGTTCCTGTGGTCGGTACCGCTCACGGCCATGGGCCTGGCAGCTTATCGGAACCTGGGCAACATGACGTTGGCCGGCATTGTACTAATGTGCGGCTGGGGCCTGAGCGGCTGGCTGGTCTCGTCTCTCTATAACGACCGGGAAGCCCACAACGGCCGCCACTTTAACGAGCTGGTGCTGGACGCGGAGCGGGAAATCCGCAATCGCATGACAACTTATGAAGATGCGTTGCGGGCAAGTGCCAGCCTGCTGGCGGTGAAGCCGTCGCCGCGTCGCGGCGAGTGGAAAACTTTTGTATCTTCGCTGCATATTCTGGACCGGTATCCGGGAATCACGGGAATCGCCATTGTGCGCGCAGTGACCGACGCCCAGCTTCCGGCGCTCATCGCCGTGGCGCGGGCCGACCAGAGCCCACATTTCAAGATTTATCCGGCTCCACAGACGCTGGGGCCTGGCTCTGCGGGCGGGGAACATTTCGTGATTACTCAAATTCTCGGGCGGTCCCAATCGCCGCTCGGCCAGGACCTGGGAGCGGAACCCAACCGCCGCAGGGCGGCCGAGCTGGCCCGCGATTCCGGCCAGCCCATGATGACCGGCCAGTTCCGCTTGAGCCATGACAAAGGCAACCGGCTGGGCTTTCTGTTTTATGTTCCGGTCTACCGCAACGATGTCCGCCTCGACACGGTGGCGGCGCGCCGGGAAAATCTGGTGGCCTGGATCGCCGCGGCCTTTGTGACTGAGTCCTTTTTCAACGGAATTGTGGGCCGGCTGGCGGAACAAATCGATCTGCAGGTATTCGACGGCGAGCCGATTGCGGCCAATTGGTCTTACGGCGGTACGGCCGGCGGCAACTCCCGCTTTGACCGGGTTACGCGCCTGCAACTCTACGGCCGCACGGTCACACTGGGATGGAAACGCAATGGTGGCTTCCGTACCGCGGACAATACCGCCCTCACCTGGGCGGCGGCGTTTGCCGCGGCTATCGCGCTGCTGCTGGCGGGTCTCGTGGTCACGCTGCAATCGGTGGGGCGGCGGGCCCGCGCCATTGCCGCCGACCGTACGGCGGCGCTGGCCGCCTCGCGCGACCAGCTTGAGGCCCAGGCCGTCCATCTGACCCTGGCCGTCGAAGCCGCGGCGGCGGCCAATCGCGCCAAGTCGGATTTCCTGGCCAACATGAGCCACGAAATCCGGACGCCGATGAACGGCGTGGTCGGCATGACGGGCCTGCTGCTGGACACTACGCTCGATCCGAATCAGCGCGAATACGCCGAGGCGGTGCGCGATTCGGCTGAAGCACTGCTTACGGTGGTCAACGACATTCTGGATTTCTCCAAGATCGAAGCCGGCAAACTGACGGTCGAGCCGATTGCTTTCGATCTGAGCCTGGCCATCGAGGATGCGGTCGGGCTGCTGGCATTTCGCGCCGCCGAAAAAGGCCTGGAGATGGTGATACGCCATGCTCCCGACACGCCCCGGCGTGTCATTGGCGACCCTGGACGCATCCGCCAGATTCTGGTCAATCTGGCCGGCAATGCCATCAAATTTACCGAGCGTGGCCACGTGCTGGTGCAAGCTGTCTGCGTGGAACGCACCGAGCAGCGCTCTTTGGTGCGCATCTCGGTCGAGGATACCGGCATCGGCATTTCGCCGGACAAAGTAGGAACGCTGTTCCGCTCCTTCACCCAGGCCGATGCGTCGACCACCCGCAAATATGGCGGCACGGGTTTGGGCCTGGCCATCTCCAAGCGCCTGGTGGAACTGATGGGTGGCACTATTTCGGTCACGAGCCGGCAGGGCGAGGGTTCGGTATTTGTTTTCGATTTGCCGCTGCCGCTCGATATTGCCGGGGAAGCCCGACCCGATTTCCATCAGGCGCTGCGCGGGGCCCGCGTTCTGATTGTCGACGATTTGCCTCTGAATCGCCGGGTGCTGGCTGAACAATTGGCGGCTTCGGAAATCCGCCATGCCGCAGCATCTTCCGCCGCCGAGGCGCTGGAAGCTCTGCGCGAGGCCCGCGATCGCGGCGATCCGTTCAATGTCGCGATCCTGGACTACCGTATGCCGGACATGAGCGGCGAGGAGTTAGGCAAACTCATGCACGCCGATCCGAACTGGTGCGGCATTACTCTAGTGATGCTCACTTCGGTCGATGAACGGGATTTGCCGCAGCGTCTGGAGCAAGTGGGATTTTCCGCCTTCCTGGTGAAACCGGTGCGCGCCGCGCTGCTGCTGAACGCATTGGCGGCGGCGCGCGGCGCCGAGGGGGCGACACTCGGGCCAGGAATCATCACCAAACGGACCTTGGCCGCATCCCGGAATCGCATTGGCGCCGATCCATCGCCAGACATTGAGCTGCCTCGGCGCTACGTGATGTTGGCGGAGGACAACGCCATCAACCGGAAGCTGGGTGTCCGGCTTCTGGAGAAATTTGGCTGCCAGGTGGACGTCGCGGCCAGCGGCGTTGAGGCCGTTGAGCTTTGCAGCAGGAATCTCTACGACGTCGTTTTCATGGATTGCCAGATGCCGGAAATGGATGGACTGGAAGCCACAGGCGAAATTCGGCGGCGGGAGGGGGCCACAGGCGCGCACACGCCCATCGTCGCGCTTACTGCCAATGCCATGCAGGGCGACCGCGAAGCCTGCATGAAAGCCGGCATGGACGATTTTCTCTCCAAGCCTCTGCACGTGGAAAGCCTGCGCCGGGCGCTGGAGCATTGGGCCCGGCCGACCATGCCAGTCTCAGGCAGGATCGAAAAAAATGGCGACTGAGTTATTTGCCGAATTTTGGAATGGGATGCTCGCCCAGCGGCAGGGCGATATTCTTCAGCTCGGTATAGAAATCAAAAGCATACTCGCCGCCTTCGCGGTGGGTGCCGGAGAATTTCATGCCGCCAAAAGGAGTTGGCAGGTGGCGCACATTGTGGCTGTTGATCCAGGTCATGCCGGCCTCGATACCGAGCGCCATGCGATGGGCGCGTGTGATGTCGCGAGTCCAGATATAAGACGCCAGGCCGTAGCGCACGCCGTTGGCTTTTCGCAGGGCATCGTCTTCGTTCTTAAAGGGAATGGCAGTTAGCACGGGGCCGAAAATTTCCTCCTGTGCGATCCGCATCTGGTTCTCGCCGGCGAAGAGCGCAGGCTCGATGTAATTGCCCTCTTGCCCGATGCGGCTGCCTCCGGTCACCAGCACTGCGCCTTCTTCCTCGCCGATGCGCACGTAGTCCAGCACGCGATGCAAATGCTCGGAATGAATCAGCGGGCCAACTTCGGTGGCGGGGTCGAGCGGATGACCGACCTTGACGCGTTTCGCCCGTGCGGCCACGCTGGCCACAAAGCTTTCGAAAATGGATTCTTCCACCAGTAGCCGGGAATTAGCGGTGCAGCGCTCGCCGTTGAAGCTGTAGATTTGAAACACGGCAGCGTCGAGGGCGCGATCCAGATCGGCATCGGCGAACACGATGGCCGGGCTCTTGCCGCCCAGTTCGAGCGAGAGCCGTTTGAGATGCTCGGCGCCGGCTCTGGTGACAATCGAGCCGGTGGTGGTTTCGCCGGTGAGGCAGATCAGCGGCACGTCCGGATGGGCTACCAGCGGGGCGCCGGCTTCTTCGCCAAAGCCGTGCACTACATTGAAAACGCCGGGAGGCAGATCTGCTTCGGCAAAAATTTCCGCCAGTTTCCACGCGGTGAGCGGCGACCATTCGGCGGGCTTGAGAATCACTGTGTTGCCGCTCGCGAGCGCGGGCGCAATGCGCCACGTCGAGAGCATGAGCGGCGCGTTCCACGGCGTGATGATTCCGCAAACGCCGACCGGCACGCGCACCGTGTAATTGATCCAATCCGCATCGACCGGGTAGGTGCGGCCGTCCATGGCGCGCGCGGCGTACTCGCCATAGAACGTGAAATTTTCGGCGGCGCGTGCGATTTGCGCGCGCACGATGCGCAGCGGCTGGCCGGCATCCAAGCATTCGATCACGGCCAGTTCATCGCCGTGTTTCTCGATGGCTGCCGCAATGCGGTAGAGAAAGCGCTTCCTCTCGGAAGCTTTCGTGTGGCGCCAGGTGCCTTCGAACGCGGACTTGGCGGCGGCGGCCGCTGCGTCGATGTCCTCAGCATGTCCGCGATAAACCTGGCAGAGCTTGCGATTGGTAGAGGGATCGATCGTGTCAAACGTTTCCCCACACGCCCCCGGCCGAAATTTCCCGGCGATGTAGTGCTCGACTGTTAGCGCGGAGAGTTTCTGCCGGATCGCGTCGATGAACTCCGGGGCGATGGCGTTCATGCAATCACCTCTTCCCGGATGTCATTCTCTAAAACTTCGAGGCGTTCGATCTCGAGGCGCATGACGTCGCCGGGATGAACATGGCTGATGCCTTTCGGCGTGCCCGTGAAGATCATGTCGTCCGGCTCGAGGGTCATGAAGAAACTGATGTATTCAATCAGCTCCGGAATGGTGTGAATCATGTCCCGCGTGTTGCCTTCCTGCCGGCGTTCGCCATTTACGGATGCGCGCAACCAGAGATTATGGGGATCGGGAATTTCATCTTTGGTGACGAGATAGGGACCGCAGGGGCCGAACGTATCCCAGCCCTTGCCGCGAATGGGCGGGCGAAATGTGTTGGTGACGTAGTCGCGAACCACCAGATCGTTGGCGATGGTGTAGCCCGCCACGTAATCGTACGCATCTTTGGCTTTGACACGGCGGGCGTGACAGCCGATCACCACCGCCAGCTCGCACTCGTAATGCATATATTTCGCGCCGTGCGGATAAATCACCGTGCCACGGTGCGGCAGTAGCGATGTGTTTGGCTTCCAGAATAACGCGGGCTCTTCCGGCTGTTTCAGATCGAGCTCGGCAGCGTGATCCTTATAGTTGAGCGCGAGCGCGAGCACTTTGCCGGGAGTTACCGGCAGCAGGTACTGGACTTGGTTGGGATCGTGCGCTTCGCCGCTGGGATCGATCAGCGCGCCGTTTTGCAAAATTCCGCGCAGCGTGCGCCCGCGGGAAATGAAACGCGCGAATTTCATGCGGTGGATGCTTTCAGCAACCCGTAGGAATCCGCCATTTTGCGCAGCCTGGCTTCCATTTCCGGGCTGCCCGGCCCCAATGGCAAGCGCCATTCCTTCTCGATGAATCCCATCCAGGAGAGAACGGTCTTGAGCGGGATCGGATTCGTGTCCCAGAAGATGGCCTCATTCGCCTCCAGCAGAAAATAGTGCAGGTCAAGCGCTTCGGCGTGCTTGCCGGCGCGGGCGAGATCGTAGAGACGGGCCATTTCTTCGGGCAGCCAATTGGCGGTGGCGGCGATCATGCCGCGTCCGCCCAGCGCGGTCATCGGATAGGTAAGCGATTCCAGGCCGCAGTAGACCAGAAAATCGCGGCCACACAGTTTGAGCGTCCAGGAAACAGCGTCCAAATCTTTCACCGATTGTTTCACGCCGATTATGTTTTTGAAACTCTTGGCGAGCCGCGCTAGCGTGGCGGGCAAGACATCCACGCCCGCGCGGCCGGGGATATTGTAGATGATTTGCGGCAAATCAGGGACTGCTTCGGCCACCGCGCCAAAGAAACGGTAAAGCCCTTCCTGGTTGGGCTTGACGTAATAAGGGGTGATGATAAGCGCCGCGGCGACGCCGGCTTTGTAGGCAAATTGCGTCAGCCGCAGCGTCTCTTCCAGATTCACCGTGCCGGTGCCGGGAACGACGGGAACGCGGCCGCGCGCGCAACGCATCGCCAGATCGATGACGTGCTCGCGCTCTTCCAACGTTTGCGCGGCCGGCTCGCCGGTGGTTCCGCCGACGCTGATGGCGTGGGATCCAGCTTCGATCTGGCGATCGATCATGCGCGCCTAGCGCGGCGTCATCGATCGCACCATTCTTGAACGGCGTGACCAAGGGAACGATAGAACCTTCCAACAAGAGTTGCCCTCCCTACTCGACCAAATAATTACCGGCTTCCGTTTCGACCATTGCTGCGCCAACGCCAAGCGGATCGCCACCCGCTGCCACGGCTTCGATTTGCTTTTTCAACATGCGCCGGACCAGGGCCACGCCGCGATCGCTCGACGCCAAATGTTCTTCGGAATGAAACGTGATGGGCCCCTGCCCAACCTGTGCTTCGTAATCGCCCGGAAAACGCTGGTGCTCCTCGGCCGTAAGCTCGGTCCACTTTTTGCCGTTGAACGTGGATGCCTGGCGGCGAAGCTCGCCGGGCTCGCGCACGCGGCCCACCACATAGATGCGGTACCTTGTGTCGTCGATGGGCAGCACCCAGCCGATGGAAGCCGCGCGCCCGTAGCGCGTCACGCGCGGACTGGCCACTACGCGCAGCGTGGGCAGGATCACTTCGGTGACACGGCGAAATTGGCGGCCATCTTCGAGGGTGCGGATTTGGAGGCTCTTAACGCCGCGCGGCGTGTCCGCAAAGACCACTTCCGGCATGAGCGCCATCTGCTCCGCGAATTGCGGACCGCTAAATGTCCCGTGCAGAATCGGCACGTGATATGGATCCATCACGTTCTCAAAATGCTGCAGCCAGTTGCAGGGGATGATGCCGACAGCGCCGCTGCCCAAGCTCGAATCATCCGCTTCCAACTGCTCGCCTTCGTCGAGTTGTTCCAGCAGATCGTAACGCGGCAGCGCAGGTTGGCGATCCGGCGGACCGAGATAGGCGAAGATCAAGCCATACTGCTCCGCCACCGGATACCACGGTTGGCGAACGCGATCGCGCAAGCGCAGGCCGCCTTCGGGCTCGCACGGCTGTTCCAGGCAGCGGCCTTCGGTGTCGAAAAGCCAGCCGTGATAGCAGCAGCGAATTCCCTGTTCTTCCACGCGGCCATAGTAGAGGCTGGTGCCGCGATGCACGCAGCGGGGGTAGACCAGGCCGGGCTTGCCAGATCGGTCGCGGAACAGGATCAGGTCCTCGCCCAGCACGCGAATTTGCCGCGGGCGTTCACTCGCGTCGGCTGCGACACCGACAGCGTGCCAGTATCGCCGCAGAAATTCTCCGCACGGCGTTCCGGGACCTACCAGCGTGAGTTCCGATTTGTACGAGGGCTTGGGCAGGCCGTACGCGCTCATAACGAAAACTCGACGTTCACTTGCCCGGTGCCGCTGCTGGCAAAATATTGGCCGATCTGTTCGCCCTTGCCCTCGTACGCATCCCAGCCAAGCGCTCCGAACAGCACGCCGGTATCCGCCATTCCCGATTCGCCGGTGCAGCGTTCGGCATAATCCGGCAGCATGGCCAGAAATTCTTTGATGCGGCCATCTCGCCACAACTCAAGCACGCGCAAATCCACCTGGCGATTGAATTCGCAACTGATTTCGTTGAGTTTAGTTTCGGCGATGGCGTTGGGCGGGAACTGATGCGAGAGCGATCCGCTGGCGAGCAGTGCCACCTTTAGACTGCTGGCATCGATCGCCTTCCGAATCGCTTCACCCACTTTGCGATTCTCATCGATCGACGAATACACATTGCTTCCCATGGGCAGCACGGCAAGGTCGCGATCCGGATTCATGAGGTGCATGGGCACCAGTGTGCCGTATTCCAGGCCGAGATCGGGAAGGTCGTGCACATGGGCGCGCAAACCCGCGGCGGTGATTTCGGCGCCGATGGCTTTGGCCAGCTCGGGCGCGCCGCGATAGTCGTACTCGAGCGCATGGATGAAGTGCGGCAATTCATGCGAAGCGTAGCGGCCATCGTGCCGCGCCTTGCCGTTCAGATGAAAGCCCATCGAATTCTGCCAATGCACATCGACCACCAGGAACGTGTCGGCGCCGCGGGCGCGGGCGCGCTTGCCCAGTTCGATCAGGCCGTCGACGGCGTTCTGGCGAATCCCCTGGAATCGGCCGGGCTGCAGCGACAGCCAGATCGACGGCACATGCGTAATCTTCGCGGCAAAAACTATCGCTCCCATGATTCCCTCCGGCTCATTCTCTCAAAGCCCAGGTGCGCGATGCGGCGGCATGTAGGAAAACTTCGTCGCCCGGTACAAACGGCGTATCGGCGGGCGCATCCACGTTCAGCTTAATTGAACCGGCGGTGACTTCGGCCACCCGCCGGCTACCGCGGTAGAAGCTCTGGGTAAGAAGTCCGTGCCAGACGATTCCGCACTTGTCAACAGGCCGCGCGCGCAGCATCTCGATCGCCTCCGGTCTGATCAATACCGTGACGCGATCGGCGATTTCAGCGTCAGCCGTGGCGCTGCACCAGCCCTCCCAGCCCTCTCCTGCCACGCGCGCCATCGTTCCGTTCACCTCCAAAATTGTTGCGGCGAGCAAATTGGGCATGCCGAAAAATTCGGCCACTGTTCGGTTGGCGGGCCGGCCATAGATTTCCTCGGGCGATGCGACTTGCAGCAGCCGTCCGTTATGCATTAGCGCGACGCGATCGGCCAGGGCCATGGCTTCATCCTGATCGTGCGTCACATAGACGGTAGTGATCTTCAGACGCCGCTGCAGGGCCCGCAGCTCGACCCGCATTTGCTCGCGCAGCTTGGCGTCGAGATTGGACAGCGGTTCGTCCATCAACAGCAGCGCCGGTTCGAAAACAAGCGCGCGTGCGATCGCTACGCGCTGCTGCTGCCCGCCGCTGAGCGCGGTAGCGGAGCGGCTGGCGAACGAATCCATCTCCAGCAGCCGCAGCGTCGCCGCTAACGCGCGCGGCCACTTCGGCGCGCGGGCGATTGCGCACTTGCAAAGGATACGCGACATTTTCAAACACCGTCATGTGCGGCCAGATCGCGTAGGATTGAAACACCATGCCGATGTTGCGGCGCTCGGGCGGCAGGAAGACGCCAGTCTCCGGGGCTGCTCACCATCCGCTCGCCAATGTAGATTCGCCCCGCGTCGTTGCGCTCGAGGCCCGCGATCATGCGCAGCGTGGTGGTCTTGCCGCATCCGCTGCGGCCGAGCAGCGTGACGAATTCGCCGTCAGCGACGTCGAGACTGACGGCGTCGACTGCACCGACACCGCCAAAATGCTTGCTGACTGCTTCCAGCCGGACACCAGGCATCGCGCGCCACTAATGGTATATCTGCTGCGCCAGTTCCAGCATCTTGTCCTGCAGTTTCATGACGGACGTTCCCAGCAGCTTCACGCTGGACAGTTGCCGCATCTCCGGCGTGAGCTTGCCGTCGAGGCCGCCGACCGCCATTCCGTAACCGGTGTTGGCGTAGATGAGTTGGACTTCGTCGCTCAGCATGAAATCCAGCAGCAGGCGGGCGGCGTTGGGATGGGGCGCGCCTTTGAGAATCGCGCAGTCGAACACGACATACACCGCGCCTTCGCTGGGCACGATGAATTTCAACGGGCAGGCCTTTGAGCGTCAGGATATCGGCCACGTTGAACGGAATGAAAAGTGGATACTCGCCGCGCGCGATGCGCCGCTGGCTGCCGCGGACGTCGCGCGTGAATTCAGGCTGTTGCGCGGCCAGGCGCTCGTGAAATGGACGGCCAAACTTTTCATGGGTGGCGGTGAACAAGGCGCTGCCGCTGCCGAGCGCGCGCATGTCGTCGCTCAATATTTTGCCTTTCCATTTCGGATCGAGCAGGTCCTGCCAGCTCTTGGGCTCGTCGGCGGGCTTGACGAGATCGGTGTTGGCGAGAATGCCGAAGTGAATCACGTAGACCGGAACGCGCGTGCCATCGGTGGGGAACTGGGCTGCTCAGGCGCGCGGCATTCGGCAGCATGCCGTATGGCATGAAGACGCCCTCGCTGAGCTGGCGTTCGGTCACGCTCGCGCCGTTGTGCGACACATCGCCCAGGCGCTTGCCGGAAACCTGCTCCGTGCGGATGCGCTCGGTGAGCTCGCTCGACCGCGCCTGCAGCACTTCCATCGTGATGCCGTATTTGCCTTTGAACGCCGCTTGAATCTTGGTGGTGGCGGGCGCGCCCGACGGCCGCGCTGTAGAACACGACCGTGCCTTCCTTCTTCGCGGCGTCGACGACTTGCTGCCACTGGGCCGAGGCAATGCCGGCGCAAAGAAACATCCATGCCAATTTCACAAAAGCTCGCTCCTTCGCACGATGCGCGATTCCAGAAATCGAAATACAAAAACAAACGCCAGCATCACCAGCGCAATCACGCTGACTTGCTCGGCTTTGCCTTCGCTCCACAGTTGCATGACGACCACTGACAGCACTTCACTGCCCGCACTATAGAGCAGAATCGACGCGCTGAGCTCGCGCAAGATGATGAAGAACATGAACACCCAGCCCGCGGCAAACGCGGGCCAGGCCAACGGCAGCAGGATGCGCGCGAAGGTGGTGAACCATCCCGCGCCATGTACGCGCGAACATTCTTCCAGGTCGCCGCTCATTTGCGAAAGCGCTCCGGAGATCATGCGGACGGCGAGCGGTAGGCCGATGGTGATGTATGCGATGAGCAGCGCCCAGGGCGTTCCGTAAATCTGGATGGGCCCCGGCATCAAGGCGTAGGCCCACAGAAACCCCACCCCGAGCACGATGCCCGGCATCATCCACGGCAGCCAGGCGACGATCTCCAGCGTTTTACGAATGCGCAGGCGCGTGCGGACCAAGATGTACGCGACCGCTGCGCCCAGCAGCATCGTCAACGTTGCGCCGGCGAATCCCAGCAGTAGTGTGTTGCGAAGCGCGCGCCAGAACAAATTCGCTTTCCCACACCGCGGTGTAGTTGTCGAGGGTCAACATATCTACGCGATAGAAGCCGAAGAATCGCACGAACGAACTGAGAATCAACTGGCCCACAGGTAGCACGACCGACACCAGGATAAAAGCCGCGCACAGCGCGAAAGCGGCCCAGCGGCGCCGTCCCAGGCGAATCAATTTTGGAGCGTAGCCCTTGCCGGTCACCGTGAAGAAGCTGCGGTCGCGTAAGGCGCGCCATTGCCCGGCCACCAGGGCGAACATCAGGATCATGATGCACACGCCGAGCGCCGTTGCGGATTGGTAGTCGGGCTTGGCGGAATGATGAATGCGGTTGTAGATCTGCGTGGTCACGACTTCGATGCGCGCCGGCGTACCGAAAATCAGCGGCGATTCGAACGCCTCCACTCCGCGCACGAACGCCAGAATCAGCCCACTGCTGGTTACGGGTAGCAGCAGGGTGAGCGTGACGCGGCGGAACGTCGTCCACTGTGAAGCTCCGGACATGCGGCTGGATTCTTCGAGCGCAGGTTCCATCGATCGCAGCGCTGTTACCAGCATGAGAAACAGAAATGGCGTGGTGTATTGCATGATGTGCCAGACCACGCCGCCGTAAGAATAAATATTTACCAGGGGCCGGTGGATTCCCGTTATGCTCGTCCAAAGCTAGATTGATCAGGCCGCCCTTGGGAGTGGCCAGCATGCCCCACGCCGTGGCCGTGAGCACCGGCGGGATGAAAAATGGCAGCGTAATCAAGGCTTCGAGCGCTCCGCGGCCGGGGATATCGGTCCGCGCCACCAGCCACGCCAGCGCCAGCGCGAGCGCCATCGAGAGTCCTGTTTCAAGCAGCCGCCATGCCGATGGTGTTGAGCAGCACGATGCCGGTGGCACGCGTGAAAATCGCGCGGTAGCCGGCCAGCGAGAACACACCCGCCTCGCCCGGCGGCGTCGAATGTAAGCTGCCGTAGACGAGCATGGCGATGGGCGTCACGGTCAGCAGAGCCACCACCAGGGTGAGCAGCCAGACCGCGAGCGCCCGCGGCTTCACTGTCCGCGCCTCTTCTGGTAAACCGTGGGCGTGCGGCGCACTGGAAAAGAAGGCGGCGACGACATGCGGCCGACTGGCACTTCTACCAACGCCGGCCGGTTCAACGCCACGGCTTCACGTACCAGCGCGCCAGTCTCGTCGTGATGTTTAGCGCGCAGCCCGGCCACGCCGTAAGCCTCAGCCAGCTTCATGAAATCCGGATTGTGTATGTCGGCGCCAATCGATCCGCCCCAGAGCTCGTCCATGTCGCGCGCGACATTGCCATAGCTGTGATCGTTGAACAGGACCACGACGACGTTGATGCCGTAGCGCACCGCGGTGGCGAGTTCCTGCGAATTGTAGAGAAATCCGCCATCGCCGCAGACTACAACCACCGGCCGCTCCGGGCATGCCACCTTCGCGCCAAGCGCCGTGGGAAAAGCGAAGCCGAGATTGCCCGAATAGGACGACGTGATGAATGTACGCGGCTCGTACACCGGCCAGAACGGGCGCGAGTAGTAGCCGATTTGCGTCATGCCGGAGACAAAGATCGTGTTGTCGGGTACGGCGGCGCGCAGGCTGCGCACGATGGAAGCTTGCGGCTCCTGATTTTGCGTGGCGGCGATTTGCACGCGCAGCGCGTCGAATTCGGCTTTGCGCGACGGCCGCGGCGGACCCAGGGCGCGTAGACGGTCGAGCAGCGCTTCGAGTGTCGCCCGCGCATCGCCCACCAGGCCCACGGTCTTCGAGTGCTGGCGGCCCACTTCCTCCGGATCGATATCCAGATGGATCACCTGCTGGCTGTCCGGCGTGTCGTAGAGCGCGAGGCGCGAGCCTACCACCAGCATGACGTCGGCAGTGTCGGCGAAACGGTGCAGTACATTGCCCGGCCAGAGCGCCGCGCCAAGGGAAAGCGGAGAGCGGTCGTCAATCGCGCCTTTGCCTTCGCCGGATTGCAGAATGCCCGCTTGCAAGTGTTCGGCGACGGCCTTCAGCGCATCGTGCGCTCCGGAAGCGTGAACGCCACCACCAACATAGATCACCGCGCGCGCGCAGCGGTGAGAATTTCGGCGGCGCGGGCGATGTCGCTGTCAGTTGCGGCGGGACGCGAAGGATGCGTCAGCCTCAACCAGCGTGACGTCGTCTTCTTCCTCCATGACATCCGGCGGCATGTCGATCACCACGGGACGCGGCCGCCCGGTCTTGAGCTGGCGCACGGCTTCATGAACCGCGGCGGGGATATCGCGAATGGCGAGAACACGGCGCCGCCATTTGGTTATCGGAGCGACCGCATCCAATTGGTCGTTTACTTCGTGAAGCACGCCGATGTTCTTGCCGATTCGCGCCGACGGCACTTGCCCCGCAATCATGAGCACAGGGGAAGACGCGGAGTAAGCCGTGCTCAGGCCGGAGGAGGCGTTGAGCAATCCGGGACCGGGCACGACCAGCGCCGTGCCGAATCCACCGCCTGCGCGCGCATAGCCATCGGCCATAAAACTGGTGGCTTGCTCATGGCGGGTGGAGATGAAGCGAATGCCGGGCTCGTCGCGCAAGGCTGCCATTACGCCATAGAGTTGGACGCCGGGCAGTCCGAACACTACGCGCACGCCTTCCACGGTAGAGCTGCTTGACCAGAGCCTCGCCGCCCGTCATGCGCGCTTGCCCGGCCTGCGGGGTCACGCGGGGCTGCGGTCCGTGCTCGGCGACGCCGGTTTATTCATTAGCCCAACGATCCTGTCTAGAAGCACCGCGGGCAAGAACGGCTTCTGCAAAAAGTGCCAGCCGGTATCGAGCACGAGCAAACCTTGCGGGTAGGAAGACAGCAACATCACGCGGAGATCGGGCCGAGTTTTCTTGAGCGCCGCTCCCAGATCGGGTCCGCTCATGCCGGTCATTTGCAGCTTGGTGACCAGGAGATCGATTCGTCCCTTGTGGTCATCCGCCTTGTGGATAGCATCCTGACCATCCGAGGCGACGATCAGCTCGTAACCACCGCGCTTCAGAAGCTTCTCCAACATGTCACGGATTTCTGGATCGTCTTCGGCCAGAAGAACGATTACTTCACGGTCTAGTGTTAGTTCGCTCAATGGACCCTGAGTGAGTATGCCGCGAGAGTGTCCCCCTACGCAAGTTAGTCCATGTCGACAAACATAGAGTGATAGACCATATCGGTGACCGCTTCGAGTGACGCGCCGCCATGCTCGAGCGGCTGTCCGAGCAGCTCCCAGAAAAAGCGATCCAACAGATTCGCCAGGACAGGCACATTGACGCCCGGACGCGCATGCGGAAGCTTTTGCATGAACGCCAGGGCCAGGGTGAGGCGAGCGGTAGTCCAGCGGCGGATGGCCTCGTCTTTTTTTGAAAGGGCAGTGTCGTTGGGGACGGATTCCTTCCACGCGCGATAGGCGCCTGCGTAAGCGGCTTCTGTTTCAAAACCGGTTCGCAGCATTTCGAGGATTCCGGCGCGCGCTTCGCCGGCTGCCATCTTCAGGGTTATGCCGCTGAGCTTTTCCAGAAGTTCGTCCATCAATGCCAGCAGCAACTGTTTTTTCGAGCGGAAGTGCTGGTAGAAACTGCCGACGGCAATGTGTGCGCGCCCGGCGATTTCTTCCACGGATGCTGCCTCAAAGCCCTTTTCCGCAAACAAGTGCCGGCCCGCATGGAGGAGGGCGGCGCGCTTGCGGAGGCTGCGCTTTTGGCGCGGAAGCGGGAGCAGGTCTTCGCCAGCCAGCAAGTCCGGCCGGACGGGTGAGGGCGTCACCGTTTGAACACCGCTCCGGCGAGGCCTCCGGCGCAGCACCAGAGCATCCAGGCTGCGAAAAGCGGGGCGGCGTTGGCCGGCATATTGGGGAACACGGTTGTGAAATGCAGCGTGCTGAATGGATCGAGAAGGAGCGTCGGAGCAACTATAAAAATACCGGCGGCAGGCCACAAGTCTCTGGCGGCGCCAATGCGCTGGCAAATCCTGCGGACCAGCAAAGCCATCAAAGGGAAGCTGATTAGGAACAGCAACCCGGTGGATTCTGTATGTCCTGGTTTCAGAAGGAATTGCCCGCCGAATCGCAGGCCAATGGTGCCGATCAGCCAGACGACAAATCCAGTGACCAGGAATGAATAAGAAGATGAATTCATATTCATATAATACCAAAGGGCGGTTTGAAACCCGCCACTACGTGGGACAATGCCTTCCTGTGCCTGTCTTCAGTGCCGGAGTACTCATGTTTCGAAAGCGCGGGGAGGCGGTTGAAGTGCTGCTGGTTCACCCGGGCGGTCCGTTTTGGCAGAAGAAAGATGCGGGCGCATGGTCGATCCCGAAGGGCGAGTACACCACCGGTGAGGATCCGCTTGGCGCGGCGAAGCGTGAATTTGAAGAAGAGACCGGCACCAGGCCGGAAGGCGAATTCATCGCGCTTGGCGATCGTCGTCAGCCTGGCGGCAAAATCGTCAGGGCGTGGGCGCTTGCAGGTGATTTGGACCCAACACGGATTCGCAGCAATTCGTTCTCGCTCGAATGGCCGCCGAAATCCGGCAAGATGCGGGAGTTTCCGGAAGTGGATCGCGCCGGGTGGTTTTCCATCGACGCGGCGCACGAAAAGATTCTCAAAGGGCAGGCCGGCTTTTTGGATCAACTGGCCGCATTGCTTCAGCGGTGATGCGGTGACGGTATTCGAACAGGCGATCCAACTTTTTTCTCACGAACGGTCCTGCAAAAAACCTGCCTAGCCAGCCGAATGGCAGCGCATATTCGATGCGATCCTCCAGATAGCACGCCGAAGGGCCGTCGGGTTCGACGGTGTGGGTGTGCTCCCAGCGGGCAAACGGTCCTGCGATCTGCACGTCGCGAAACTGGCGATCCGCCCGAAAATCGACGTGCTGCGCGATCCAGCGCCAGCGCAGTGGACCCACATGCATCTCGATAATTATGCGGCCATCGGCGATGCCGCCGGTTCGTTCGACCACGCGCACATGCTCCCACGGCGGAGTGAGCTGTTCGAAGGCATCCGGCCGGTCATGCCAACGGAAAACCTCTGCGGCGGGGGCCAACATGCGCGTCCGCCTCACAAATACTTCCGTCTTCATGACGGATGGGTCATATTCGCGGGATTTACCCATTGGTCGAACTGCTCGCCGGTGAGGTAACCGAGTTTGAGCGCCGCTTCGCGCAGCGTCGTGCCCTCGTGGTGCGCGGCGAGTGAAATATTCGCTGCCTTCTCGTAGCCGATGTGCGGAGTGAGCGCGGTGACCAGCATAAGGCTGGCTTGCAAATGTTCCCGGATGCGCGGCTCGTTAGGTTCGATGCCACGGGCGCATCGTTCTTCGAAAGAGCGGCAGGCGTCGGCAATCAACTGGATGGACTCGAGCAGATTGTGCAGCATCACCGGCTTGTACACATTGAGCTGAAAATTTCCTTGTGAGCCGGCGAATGCCACGGCATGATCGTTGCCGAAAACCTGCACGGCCACCTGCGTCAGCGCCTCGCACTGCGTAGGATTAATTTTCCCGGGCATGATGGAGGAGCCAGGCTCGTTGTCGGGAATCAGCAACTCGCCGATACCGGCGCGGGGTCCGGAAGCGTACCAGCGGACGTCGTTAGCGATCTTCATGAGCGCTCCGGCCAGCGTGCGGAGCGTGCCGCTGGCTGCGACGATCGCGTCGTGCGCCGACAGCGCGGCGAACTTATTTGACGCCGGGACAAACGGCTTGCCGGTTTCTTCCGCGATGAGGCGCGCTGCCACCTCGCCAAACCTTGCGGGAGCATTCACGCCGGTGCCGACGGCCGTACCGCCAATGGCAAGTTCGCACAAGCCCGGGATCGCGTGGCGAATCCCGTCCGTCGCCTGATCCAATTGAGCCACCCAGCCCGAGATGACTTGGCCGAGCGTTACCGGAGTCGCGTCCTGCAGGTGGGTGCGGCCCACCAACACCACATCGGAATAGGCTTGTGACTTCGCAGCCAGCGTGTCGCGAAGAACCCCCACGGCGGGAATCAGAGAACTCTCGATCTGCTCAACGGCGGCGACGTGCATCACGCAGGGGAACGCGTCATTCGAAGACTGGCTTCGGTTCACATCGTCGTTGGGGTGGATAGGTTGATTCGATCCCAGGACACCGCCTGCCATCTGATTGGCGCGATTGGCGATCACCTCGTTGGCGTTCATGTTGCTCTGCGTGCCCGAGCCGGTTTGAAAGACCACCAGTGGGAATTCGTCATCCCACGCACCGTCGATCACCTCCTGCGCCGCGCGGATGATGACTGCAACCTTGTCTGCGGGCAGCTGGCGGAGTTCACCGTTGGCCAGGGCGCAACATTTTTTAACGATGCCGAGCGCGCGGATCACGGCACGGCCCCAACGAAATCGCTCCACACCGATGGGAAAGTTCAGGATGGACCGCTGCGTTTGCGCGCCCCAGAGGTGGTCGACCGGGACCGCAACCTCGCCGAGTGAGTCGTGCTCAATGCGGATAACTTTGTTCTGGGACATGTGACGCGCCTGAATATATGCTACGCTCTCCAACGCAAGGGGTGGTTCTATGTCCGAGTTTTTCCAGAACCTCTTCCGTTCGGATTTTATACCGCACGGACACGGTTACCTCTGGCGGCCGGAGATCGTCTGGCTTCATGTCGCCTCCGATGCGCTGATAGCGCTCGCTTACCTGTTCATTTCCGTCACGCTCTTTTATTTTGTCCGGCGACGTCGCGATCCGGCATTTCGCTGGATGCTGATGCTGTTTGGTTTGTTCATTCTGTTTGGCGGAACGACCCACGCCATGAGCATCTGGACGCTTTGGAATCCCATGTACCGTCTGGATGGTCTAGTGAAATTGATCACCGGATTGCTGTCGGCAGGAACGGCGGTCATGCTCGTTCGCCTGGTTCCACAGGTGCTCGCGCTTCCTGGCGCCGCGCAGTGGGAGACGGCGAATCGCGCCAAGCAGGAGGCTGAATCACAACGCAAGGCCATCCTGGATAACACGGGCGCGGTCATTTACCTCAAAGATTTAGAGGGAAAGTTTCTCCTGGTCAATCGCCGCTATGAGGAGTTATTCGGGCTGGCGCCGAATCAGGCGATTGGCAAAACCGACTACGACATGGTTCCCCAAAAAATAGCTGACGCCTTTCGTGTCAGTGATCGAATCGTCATCGATGAGGGAAGCCGGCGCGAGTTTGAAAGTGTCGTCGTCCATCGGGATGGAACTACGCACACCTATATCTCGACCAAGTTTCCCCTGGTGGATGCCAGCGGACGCCCGTTTGGCGTCGGGGGAATCTCGACCGATATCACCGAGCGCAAGCAGGCAGAGGAGGCTCTGCGGCGTTCCCACGAAGAGTTGGAGTTGCGTGTTCAGGAGCGCACCGCCGAACTGGCCAACGCCAACCAGGCGTTGCAAGCCGAAATTGCCGAGCGCAAGCAAGCCGAATTCCAGCTTTCGCGGCGAGAGAGTTATTTCCGCGCGCTCATTGAAAACATCTCCGACGTCGTTTCGATCCTGGATCGCGATGGAGTCATTCGCTACGAAAGTCCAGCCGTGGAACCGGTGCTGGGATTCAAACCCGAAGAGTTCATCGGCAGGAATGGCTTCGATCTGATTCATCCCGACGATTTGGGTGTGGTACGTTGGCGGTTCGCCATGGGGTTGTCGCAATCGGGTCCGCGCGGGCCTTTTGAGGTTCGCGTTCGCCACAAAGATGGATCCTGGCGGGTGATGGAATTTGTGCGCAATAATCTGCTGGACGATCCGGCCGTTAACGGCGTAGTGATTACCTCCCGCGACATCACGGAGCGCTGCCGGGCCGAAGAGGCTTTACGGCAGCGGGTACAGGTAGAGGCATTGGTGGCCAGAATTTCCCACCGCTTTCTTACGGACGATCTGGAAATCGACGATGCCATCGAAGATGCACTGTGCCAGGTGGGCGCGCTGGTTGGCGCGGATGCGGCTTACATTACGCAGTTGCCTGCGGGCGGGCAAAGTGTCGTGCGCTCACACTATTGGTCTGCCGACGGTGTCGAGCCGATCCCCAATCTGCTGGGGGAATTTCCCGTAAGTACGGTTCCCTGGCTTTACGAGCATCTGAGTCGCGTCGATTACTTGTTCGTGCGCTCACTCGATGAACTGCCAGCAGAGGCCGCACAGGAGCGCGACCGTCTGCGTTTTTGGGGTGTGCGATCGGCGGCATGGTTTCCCTTGCATGTCTCCGGAGAAGCCGGGGGAGGAATCACCCTGCTCTGGCGGAAACGAATGACGTCCGTGCCTGAGGGCAAAATCGCTCCATTGGTGGTGCTGGCCGACGTTCTGCTGTCCGTTCTGCGGCGCAAAGAGTCCGAGGAACAGTTGCGCAAGAGCGACGAACGTTTCCAAATGGTGGCGCGCGCCAGCAACGATGCAGTCTGGGAATGGGATCTGGCCACCGACGAAGTGTGGCGTAATGAGGAGGGGCAAAGCCTGTTCGGATATCCTTCCGGCAGCCTGCTCACCAGTCGCGCCAAAGCTTCCGAACGGATTCATCCGGATGACCGGGAACGAATCCAATCCAATTTTGATGCAGTCATCGCCGGCGGCCGTCAATTCTGGTCCGACGAATACCGCTATCTCCGGGCGGACGGATCTTATGTCTATGTGTCCGATCGGGCTTACGTCCAGCGCGATTCCTCCGGAAAACCCTTGCGCGTGATTGGCGCGATCGTAGATATCAGCGCGCGCAGGAGAGCCGAGGAAGAGATCCGGCTGTTGCACACCATTACTGTCGAAATCGGCGAGGCTCAGGATCTGGACGCCGCATTCAACGTGGCATTGCGCCGCATTTGCGAGTCTACCGGCTGGACGCTGGGCCAGGCCTGGATTCACTCAAGCGAGAAAAGCTCGTTGGTCTGTAGCCGCGCTTCATGGAGCGGCTCCACCCCTGGCCTGGAGGAGTTCTTAGGGGATAGCAACAGGTCCTTCCCCGCCGGCGAGGGGTTGCCAGGCCGCGTCTGGGCTTCACGCCAACCGGAATGGATTGAGGACTTGCCACGCGATCTCAACTTTCATCGCGCCCAGGCTGCTGCGGCAGCCGGGTTACGTTCAGGTGTAGCTTTTCCAGTAATCGCTCGCGGAGAAGTGATCGCGGTGCTGGAATTCTTCATGCCCCAAACGCGCGCCGAGGATCATCGTCTGGTGGGGCTGATTTCCGCCGTGACGGCGCAGTTGGGTGCCGTGATCCATCGCAAATTTCTCGAGGAGCAATTGCGGCAGTCCCAGAAAATGGAGGCGATCGGCCGCCTGGCGGGCGGCGTGGCGCACGATTTCAACAATCTGCTCACGGTCATCATCGGCCACGCCTTTCTGCTTCGCGAAGAAGTCGCGGAGGGGAGTATGTCATCCGAGAGCGCGGAAGAAATCCTGGAATCCGCCCAGCGTGCCGCCGCACTCACACGGCAGCTTCTGGCTTTCAGCCGCCGCGAGATGGTGCAGCTGCAAGTCCTGAATCTCAATGATGTGGTTTCCAGCATAGACCGGATGTTGCGGCGTATCGTGGGCGAGGACATTGAGCTCCTTACCGGCGTGGATATTCCGCTCGATCGGGTGAAAGCCGATTCCACGCAGATGGAGCAGGTGCTCCTCAATCTGGTGGTGAACGCCCGCGATGCCATGCCGGAGGGCGGACGGCTGACCATTCAAACCAGTAACACAGCGGATCTGCTGGATACGGTTGCCGCCGAGCGTCTCGGCGTTGCCGCGGGAAACTATGTGCTGCTGAAGGTGAGCGATACCGGTCATGGCATGGATGCCGAAACGCTGCGGCATATTTTCGAGCCATTCTTCACAACCAAGGAAGTCGGGCAGGGCACAGGGCTGGGTCTCTCCACCGTTTACGGAATCATTCGGCAGGCAGGCGGCACGATTTCCGTGTCGAGCGAGCCTGGCTCGGGAACGGTTTTTAAGATTTATTTGCCGAAGACCGAGGAGTTGCCGGAGCCTGGGCAGCCGCCTACATCCGCTCACAAACCTGGCGGCGCGCACACGATTCTGCTGGTGGAGGACGAGCCCGGGGTTCGTCGGATGGTTCGCCAGGCGCTGCGACGCCAAGGGTACAACGTGCTCGAGGCCGCCAGCGCTGCCGAGGCTCTGCAACTTTGCCAGCGGCATCGCCATTCCATTCATCTGCTGGTCACCGATGTGGTGATGCCGAATATGAGCGGCCGCGAGTTGGCGCAACAAGTCAAGTTGATGCTGCCGCGAATGCGAACCTTATTTATATCCGGCTATGCGCACGAAGTGGTCGAAAAACAGATGGAGTTCGACCCGGAAGACGCATTCATCGCCAAGCCATTTACGCCTGAGGTATTTGTCGGCAAAATCCGGGAAGTGTTGCAAAAATCGGGTTAGTGCTACTCCAGCGGCTCGGAATCGCTGCGAAACTCCACCGCCGGCGCGGGCCTTTCGTTCACCGTCAGGCGGAAAATATCGGGCCGCGCGTAATGGCCCGACACGTCGAGATCGAACTTGCCCTCGGCAATTTCTCCCAGATCGAGTTCGGCGGTGAGAATGCATTCGCCGTCATAGCATGGGCCGGCCAACAGCTTTCCCAACGGGCTCACAATCACGCTGCCGCCGCGGATCAGCACTGTATCCGGATCGGCGCCCTGAATGGCAGCGTAGTCCGCCGGATACGCGCCGCGCCGAATGTACTGGCACGCGGAGAGCACGAAGCAGCGGCCTTCGAGCGCGATGTGCAGCATGGTGGGAATCCACGAATCGCGATCGTCGACTGTCGGCGCGCAATAAAGCTCTACGCCTTTGGCGTACATCGCGCTGCGCAGCAGCGGCATGTAATTTTCCCAGCAAATGACGGCGCCGATGCGGCCGCGCGGCGTAGCGAAAACCGGCAGCGTCGAGCCGTCGCCAAATCCCCAGATGAGGCGCTCCATGGCCGTCGGCATCAGTTTGCGATGCTTTCCCAGCAATGAACCGTCGGGCGCGAAGAACAGCGCAGTGCAGTAAAGCGTGCCGCCATCGCGCTCGATCACACCCATTACCAGGTATACGCCTTGCTGTTTGGCAGCCTTGCCCAATTGCTCCACTTGCGGCGATGGGATTTCGACCGCGCTCTCGAAGTAGCGGCGGAAGTCGCGCCGGCCCTCGGCGGAGCGGCTCCCGATTCGCGCGCCGAAATCCAATCCTTTGGGATAGCCCGAGACAAACGCCTCGGGAAATACGACCACCTGCGCGCCGCGCCCGGCGGCATCGGCGACCAGCGTCGAAGCTTTTTCCAAGGTGCGTTCGCGATCGAACGGCACTGGACCGGCTTGCACCACGGCGACGCGCGTTACGCCCATGTCGAATTTTCTCCGCAAAATACCACGACCTAATGTTACCCAAAGCCAACATGCCGAATTTACGAGCCTCTGTTACTATCCGGACATGGTGCGGTTTGGGCCCGGCGTGCTTGTTTACGGCTGTCTTTGCTCCGTTGCCTGGAGCCAGGACGAAGGTCGCGCCACTGTCAAAACCGATTCAATCACCGTCTTTTCTGAGATGTCGACCAGCAGCGACGTAGTGCGCACGCTGGCCAAGGGCGACCCAGTGACTGTGCGTTACTCGATCGTGAGCGGCGATGGGGAATGGTGCAGCATAAGTGCCGGCTTCGTGTTGTGCCGGTCGCTCGATCGCCAACAGCAGCCGCCGCTGGTGACCGCGCCCGATCCGTAAGACCACACCCGTCGTTCCAGCGCCGATTGCCCCGGCGGTTGAGCATCCTGCGGCGCCTCCCAAGTCGCTCACGCCCGAGCAGGCCGCGCTGGTTAGCGTTCTCATCGCGGCGGCGAAATCCGGAAACGCGGTTGCCATCCAGCTAGCGATTGAGAAGGGTACTGAGATTAACGGTGCGGACATCGATGGCAAGACGCCCCTGATGTGGGCAGCCTACACGGGCCAATATTCCGCGGTCGCTGCGTTGCTCGCGGCAGGCGCCGACATGCAGGCGCGCGACAAGATGGGCTGGACTGCGTTGCATGCCGCGGCGTGGGCCCGGCGCGCTCCAGTGGTTTCGCTCTTACTCGAACAAGGCGCTGCCGCTGACGCCAAGGATCTGGATGACCGCACCGCGCTGATGCACGCCGCCCAATATGGCGAGACCGCCATGGTTCGGGATCTGATTGCCAAGGGCGCCAACCCGAACGCGCGCAATAAATTCGATCAAACGCCGCTGATGTTCGCTGCCACGCTGCGGGATACGGCGACCGCCGAAGCTCTGCTCGAAGGCGGCGCGGATATAAATGCCAAAGACGCCGCCGGGCGCACCGTGCTGATGAATGCCGTCCTGGCGGGAGCGGATCGCACCGCCGCGGTCGAGTTGCTGCTGGTGAATGGCGCGGAGATCAACACTGCGGACAAACAGGGCCGTTCGGCTCTCAAGCTGGCGGCCGAGCACGGCTATCCGGAGATGGTTGCGCTTCTACGCAAGGCGCACGCGCGCTAAGAAACCGTTCCTTCCAGTCGCGGCTCTGTTAGCTGGAAGCGGTTTTGCTATGCCGGAGGCCGCAGCCGCCCGTCTTGCATGTGGACGATGCGGTGTCCGTAGGCCGCCGCTTCCGGGTTGTGCGTGATCATTAGAATCGTCTGCCCCAGGCGTTGGTTCAGATCGCGCAGAATGCTAAGCACGGCGCGCGAATTTTCCGAATCCAGATTGCCGGTCGGTTCGTCGGCCAGCAGAATGGCGGGATGATTTACGATGGCGCGCGCAATGGCCACACGCTGCTGCTCGCCACCGGAAAGCGCGGCTGGCTTGTGATCGAGGCGCTGGGAAATTCCCAGCAGATCGAGCACCTGCTGAAAGCCCGCTGGATATCCGTGATTTTTTCCAGCTAGATGCTGCGCGAGCGCGATGTTGTCGCGCGCCGTCAGATTCGGCAGCAGGTTGAATTTTTGAAACACGAAGCTGACCGTTGATTTGCGCAGTTTGGTCCGCTCGGCATCGGACAGCGCGGCGAGATCGCGGCCATCCACGCGCACGCTGCCCGAGGTGGGCGGCGTCAGCGCGCCTACGATGTGAAACAGCGTGGATTTTCCCGAGCCCGAAGGGCCCACGATCGAGAGAAATTCGCCAGGCGCGACATCCAGATCCACGCCGCGCAGCGCTTCCACATCCACTTTGCCGACGCGGTATATTTTGCGCAAGCCGCGGATCTGAATGATCGGCGGCTCATTCATAGGCCAGCGCCTCGATAGCATCCTGCCGGGCCGCGCTCCAGCCGGGATAAAGTGATCCGAGCAGCGCTGCCGACAGCGCAATCGCGCCAGCCCGCGGCCACCATGCCACTACAATGGCTTGCTGGAGCGATGCCGGCACCAATGTCATGATGAGCCAGCGAGCTCCGAAACTGAGGGCGATGCCGGCCAGCGTGCCGCCCAAACCCATGATCACCGCCTCCGCTACGATCAATTGCAGAATATAGGAACGCGAAGCCCCCAGCGACTTCAGAATGCCGATCTCGCGCGTGCGCTGCAGCACGGCCATGTACATCGAAAGGCAGACAACAGCGAAGGCAATCACGACCGCGATAGCAATCATCACGCGAATAAAAGGGCGCAGCGCCGGGATGCTGTCGATCGAAACCAGGGAGGTAAATTCTTCCATGGAGTAGATCGGGTAGCCTTCCAGCTTGGCTTTGAGCTCGGCGATCACGACGGGAATGTTTTCGGGTGCGTCCACTTTGACAAATATCTGGCTAACCTTTCCCGTGTTGCCCGTCAAATCCTGCAGCACCTCCAACGGCAGGACGATGCGTGCGAGTTTTCCAGCCTCCACAACTCCCGCCACGTGCCAGTCCCGATTGAGAACGTTTACGGTGCCTCCTGCGCGAACTTTTTGCTGGCGGGCGTAATAATCGTCGATCAGAATCTCGCCGGGTGCCTGAAATGGCGTCCCCTCCAGATATTTAAAACCGCCGTTCAGGCGATTGAAGGCAGCTAAATCGACACCGGTGACATTACTGATGCCGCCGCCCAATGCCTGAATGATGGTTCCAGTAGCCATCGTGACGTGCGGGTAGGTGGCAATCGAATCGACCAGTTTTTGCGGCAGAGGCGCTCCGCTGAAGCTCAGCAGCGCCGCGCCCGGAGGCTTTACCAGAATATCCGCACCCACGCCGCGCATGCGCCGTTCGGTCTCCGACAGCATGCCCTCGCTCAGCCCCACCAGCGTCAGAATTAAGGTGACCGGAATCGCGATCAGCAGCATGCTGAGCAGGCTTCGTAGAGGCCTGTGCCGCAGGTTTTCGAAAATCAGTTTGAAGGTCACGAATTTTTACTCGAGCTGCGCAGTAGGTTTGGGCACAGCCTGCCCCGGGCCAGCCCCCAGAATACGGCGCTCCGTGCCTTCGGGCTGTTCCAGCACGAACTTATCGTCGGCGATGGGCTGATTGATTTCCACTTTGATCAATGTCATGACGATGCCATATTCGTCCTTGGGACGGTTGATGTCGATTTTGGAAGGAAAGGGCACGCCGTTGAAATTCTGCCAGGTGCTGTAGCGCACATCCATAATAATCGCTCCGGCCGGGTCGAAAATTTGCTGCCGGACGATGGCCAGCGCCACCCGCTCGAACCAAACGTTGCGCGCCAGCACCAGCTCGCCCGAGGCATTTTTTCGCAGGATTTGCACGATGTAGGCGGCGTTGTCTTCATCGGTGAAATCCTCCAGCACCGCGGTTTCGTTGGCTGGGTCGAGGGTCTGTATGAGCAGCGCTTGCAGAAAAACGCTGGGCCGCAGATTCTCCAGCTTGTTGGGCGATGGTGTCACAATTTCGTTCTCACCCAACAGAAAGCGATTTTGCGACGGAACGTACAGGCGGAACCCCTTGCCATCCGAAACCATGTCGAAGGCTTTATTCCGCACCACCGGATACAGCCCAATCAGGTGAATATCGGCCGGCTTGCGAAACAGGATGAAGGCCCGCACGTCCTTGTACTCGGTGATTTTGCCTTTGTTGACGCTGCCCACGGCCGGCACCATGTCGACGGTGGCATTGAGCGAGCGGATGGATTGGTACTGCACGGCGATGCGTTTCAGCAGCGACGCCTTATCGGCGGTAAGCAGCACCACCGGCTGGCTGTTGCCCTGACGGGTGATGACGCGGCGGCGGGCCAGGCAGGACGTCGACAGCAAAGCCGATGCACACACGACAAACGTCAGCCCGGCGCGGGAGCTCCTCATCAATTTATTGTAGGCAGCCGTCGTTACGGCCTGTCAACGCGCGCGGAGCACTACAATGAGTCGAATGACCCCCGCGCCAGTCAAACCGCTGATTTCGATCGACCTTCTGAACCAGGTGGACATTCGTATTGGCACCATCGAACGGGTGGAAGAGGTGCCGGGATCCGACAAACTGGTGCAGCTTCGCGTGCAATTCGGCGATCACGCCCGCACTATCGTCGCCGGCATGAAACAGGAGCGGGCGAACCCCAAGGAAATTGAAGGCCGCCAGGCGCTTTTTGTGGTGAACCTGGAGCCGCGCAAAATGCGAGGCGTGATCTCCGAAGGCATGCTGTTCGATATCGGCTATGCCGACGGCGTTCGTCCCGTGCTGGCTGTTCCGGAAGCTGCAGTGCCGAATGGCACGCGCGCCGGCTGATGGGTAATGTGCGCTGCCAATGTTATAGTAATAGAGTTGCCCGGATGGGCCTGTGGCGCAGTTGGGAGCGCGCTTCCATGGCATGGAAGAGGTCGTGAGTTCGAATCTCACCAGGTCCACCAAATTCTTCAATCACTCGAGCAAACGAGTTTGCCATGTGGAGGAGCAATATTTACCTTCACGATCCGGCCGATTTTCAAAATGGCGATAGAGGTCGGCGCCGAGGCTTAAGCACAAATCGACCGGAAATGTCGTCTGTCCCCGTTTCTCTCCCAAAAAACGCAGCAAACCTCAAAGGATGTGGGAAAGTGCTCTGTTGGCTAGCCTTCTCGATCTCCGTTGGAGTGATCACGGAAGCTCGCGACATCACACTCTGTGACTTGGCTTCACATGGCTTTGAGGGAAGGCTGATCTCGCTCCGCAGCCGACTGCTTTTCACGATGCACGGAATCTATCTCTTGGGCGACTCCTGCGTGACCAAGGGGCAACACAGTGCCGCGCTGCTTTTCCCGGGGGAACGCACTGCACCGCCAGTTAGATTCGACGTTGACCCGTCGGCGATATCGCAGCTACGGCCATTCTTCCGCACGACGGGTGATCAAGCGTTCGCGTGCGGAGTCCTTTCCGGTCAAGTATTTTATAAGAAAGGGTTTCGTTTGCGCCATGACAACGGTATCTCGTTTGGAAACGGTTTTGGCGAACACGGGACACTAGAGGCGGCGTTTGTGCTTCAGTCCGTGAAAGAGATTCACCAGTGTGACTGAAGAAGATTGATCCCCGGAAGCGGAGTATAAGGTCGGGTCTGCATCCGCAATGGTGTCCCGACTTGAATCGGGAGCATGTGCAAAGTGCCTCCCGTTCGACCTGGTGATCAGCTGCGCTAGCGCGGGAAGCATGTAATACTGTCGGCCGGGCGAAGTTCGGGTTATCAGGCCGGGTTAGCGATTCGTCGAACTGCCGTTGATGGAATTAGTACGACCGGAAATGTCGTCTGTCCCTCTGGCTTCTGGAAAGGCGACATACTCGTGCCAATCACACCCTAAGATCGCTCAGCAGGTGGCTTCGTGAAGTCTCTAGATGTCGCGTTCATGGCCGCCAACGCGGTCGGGATCGTACTTTACCTTTTGCTTGCATCTCGTGGCTGGAGAATGCCGGAGGAGCATGGGATGATTCCTGTCACAGGCGAGCCTTTCGTATGGGTTCTAGCGCTGCCCGTGTTGGGAGCCTTCCTTTTGGCAAATGTCGTATGGGGAGGCTTGCTCTTACGTGCTAGGGAATCCAAGAGAAGTCTGTTGTGGCTTCTCACTGGGGCGGCGTGGCTACTGGCAATCGGCATAGATTTTTCCCATCACTGATTGGGTCGCCGCGCGTCTAGTGGCGTCTCAACGAGCAGGCCCACCTCCGGGGCCGCCTTGCATGCCCAAATTCCTCAATTACTTGAGCAAGTAGGTTTGCCATGGGCGAGAAATGTGCGTCTGGTTCCGGCATGGCAACATGCCAACAGGCCACGTTCTTTCGGTTTTGGGCTCGAGCATTGCCGCCAAACGCGGTGCGGGCACCCAGCGCTGCCGTCTCGACACCATTAAAACAATGCCTCGATAGTTTCTGGATTGAGGTTGCGGCGTTCGACGCACGGCTAGCCCTAGATGAGTTGGGCAGCGGCAGAATGCGCCAAATCAATCGCTGGGGCCGACAAGTAGCAGCGTCTTCTCCCTGCGACCCAACACCGATGGCCGGCTGGAACGACAAGTCTTGGCGGATCGCACAGTAGGCATAAATTGCATTATAATCGTCAGCCAAGTCAATTCATGCAGCAGTCAGAAGACGCTCCTGACGTCTGACAAGAGCCAGGGAGTGACATGTCCATGTCTAGCACGTTCCGCCGTATTTCGATTCTATCCACACTTTGCTTCGCATTCGCCGGAATGTCCAGCGCAGCGCAGATCTCCGCCAGTAAAGGTGGGTTCACTCTTCAGGTGGTAACCGGCGGGGCCATATGGGCGTGGGGAAACAACGGGAGCGGGCAACTGGGCGATGGTACATTCGCGAACCACGCCATTGCCCTACCGGTGTTGGGAATTGGTTCAGTAACCGCCGTTGCCGCGGGCGGCAGTCACAGCATGGCGCTGAAAAGCGACGGCACGGTGTGGACGTGGGGAAGCAACTCGAATGGGCAATTGGGAGACGGGACTTTTAACCTTCGCTTTACTCCAATACAAGTGCCGGGGCTATCCGGGATCATCGCGATCGCGGCAGGACAGAATCATAGTGTGGCTCTGAAAAACGATGGAACGGTGTGGGCATGGGGAGCCAATGGAGGAGGCCAGTTAGGCGATGGCACCACGGTACAGAAGCTCTCTCCGGTGGCGGTAACGACGCTCGGGTGGTTTGACGGGCGTCACCGCCATCGCCGCGGGAGCCAATCACAACCTGGCGATAAAGACCGGCGGAACGGTGTGGGCCTGGGGAAACAATGGGAGCGGCCAATTGGGCGATAACACTACCATAACGAAGCTCGTTCCGACTCAGATCACTCTCCTGACCGGAGTCGCGATCGCGATTGCCGGCGGAGGCTTGCATAGTCTTGCGGTCAAAAACGATGGAACCGCGTGGGCCTGGGGAAATAATGGGACCGGACAGTTGGGCGACACCACGACGACGCAGCGAAAGGCTCCGGTACAGGTAAACACGATCACAGGGGTGACCGCGGTCTCCGCCGGAAACAATCACAGCATGGCGCTCAAGAGCGACAACACGGTATGGACGTGGGGGGATAATTCCTCCGGCGAGTTGGGAGATGGCACGACGAACCAGGCGATGGCGCCGGTCCAGGCGGTTGGCGTAAGCGGCGCGACCGAGATCTCCGCCGGCAACAACTTTAGTGTTGCGCGCACGTCAGGCGACCAAATATTGACATGGGGTAGCGAGGGCCCGGGAAAGCTGGGAGACGGAAATTCAGACATCCGGCCAGTGCCGATACAGATCAGCGGATTATCCGGCGTCACTCAAGCCTCGGCCGGCGGTTTCCACACGCTGGCGCTGTTAAGCGGCGGCACGGTTAAGGCACTGGGGGATAACTCAGTCGGACAACTCGGGGATGGTACGACGACGAACCGCCTGACTCCCGTGTCGGTCAGCGGGATCACGAGTATCACTGCGATTTCTGCCGGAAACACCCATAGCCTGGCCCGCAAGAACGATGGCACCGTCTGGGCGTGGGGAGACAACTCGAGCGGCCAGTTGGGCAACAATACAACCACGCAGCAGTTGGTTCCGGTCCAGGTTGTTGGTGTAGGAGGTACCGGTTTCTTAACGGGCATCGCCGGCATTTCCGCCAGCGGCAGCAATGATTACAGTCTCGCCGTGGATAGTACAGGGGTGGTATATGCCTGGGGGTTTAACGGAGCGGGACAACTTGGCGATGGCACCACGACAACTCGGCAGGCTCCGGTTGCGGTAACCGGCTTGTCGGGAGTCTTCACGGCGGTGGCTGCCGGGAATAATCACAGCCTTGCCCTCAGGAACGATGGAACAGTCTGGGCGTGGGGAAATAACTTCCAAGGGCAACTGGGAGATGGCACCGTTACCAACCACCTTGTTCCCGTCCAGGTTGCTGGCCTGACAGGTATTACGGCTATCTCGGCGGGCAATCAGGTTAGCCTGGCGCGAAAGAGCGACGGATCGATGTGGGCCTGGGGTGCGAATACTGCCGGGCAGTTGGGGCTTGGGGGCATCTTTCAACAATTCACGCCCGCGGAGAATCAGAATCTTCCCGACGTTGTTTCGGTCTCTGCGGGTAACGGCTACAGCCTGTTCATGATCCAGATCGGGTCTGTTGTAGTAGGCGGGTTTGGAACGAACAGCACCGGGCAGCTCGGGAACGGAACAATAGGTCTCGGCACGCCGAATCCGATTCCCATCCTTGGATTTGGGGGCAAGACGCCGAGTTCAGTGAGCGCGAATTCGTACAGTCTCGCAGTGATGACGGACGGAACGGTTTGGGGATGGGGATTCGACAATAGCGGCCAGTTGGGCGACAGCCCGGAAATTTTCAACCCTACCCCGACAGCCCCCGTCGCGCGGGGCGTCGCCGATCTCACGGTTACCAAGAGTCATGGGGCGGATTTCTCCGCCGGGTCGCCGGGCACTTATACGATTACCGTTACGAACGTCGGGCAAGCATCCATGAGTGGACCGACCACGGTTGTCGACACGCTTCCCGCCGGAATGAGTTTCTCTTCCGGAAGTGGAACCGGATGGGTTTGCAGCGGTGTGAGCGTCGGCGCTAGCTGTACTCATTCCGGCGCCATAGGCGCGGGCGCGTCCTCCGTGATCACGTTGAATGTGAATACAACCGCTTTGATGTTCCCCGACCAGTTCAACCTGGTGACGGTGAGCAATGCCGGTGACGTGCACGCCTTGAACAATACCGCCAGCGACGAAACCAATGCACCGACTCCAACCGGGGTGACGCTGACTCCCGCGCCTTCGCCCAATCCATCGATTTTTGGCCAAAATCTTTCGCTGAGCGCGACCGTGACACCTTCGGGCGCGACGGGCTATGTGGTGTTCGCCGATGGCGCGACACTTTTTGGCACTGCACCGGTAAGTTCCGGGACGGCGCATCTCAACACGCTCCTTATGACCCCGGGAACGCGGCTACTGGGGGCGGTTTTTGTGCCGGACCAGCCCTATACCTACAGCTATTCGCCGTTCGTAATGCACACCGTAAACGCGATACCATCGGCTTCGCTTACGCCCTTTGCGTCGAGTCCGCTGGTTCTCGGTGGCAGTAGAGTGGGCTACCTTGTGGCCACCGGAGATTTCAACTCGGATGGCAAGATGGACATTGCCGTGGTGGATTCGCAATCGCATACCGTCACCATTTACCTTGGCAACGGCATCGGAGGATTCACGGCGTCCAGTGGCGGACCTTTTCAGACGGGAAGTTCGCCGGTAGCGCTCCTGGTCGCGGATCTCAATCGCGACGGCAAACCGGATCTCGCTATTGCCAATCAGGGCGTGAACACGCTAACGGTTCTATTCGGCAATGGCGCCGGCGGATTCGCGCCCGCGCCGCGCAGTCCTTTCGCGGTTGGATTTAACCCGACCTCTTTGGTCGTAGGGAATATCAACGAGGATGGAACGCCGGTGGTGTACGTTGCCGGCCTTGCCAGCACCCAATTTACCCGGCTGAAACGGGATATGTTCGGGAACTTTTTCACCGACACTATTTCCCTGCCTAGCGGATCGCGTTCGGGAATCGCCGCCGCAGATTTTAATGGCGACGGAAGGTTCGATGTGGCGTTTTCCGATATCGCGGGTACGGTGGGGATCTTGCTGAAAGCGGACACAGATTACAACCCGCTGGTGAACATCACGTCGACCATCCATCCGCAGGGAATTGTGGCGGCCGATCTCAACGGCGACGGAAAAATGGATCTCGTTACTTACGATGCCACAGGAATCGAGGTGTTGATCGGGAATGGCAGCGGAGGTTTCACAGAAGCCACCGGAAGTCCGTTTGTGCCTGGCGCAGGGTCGATCACCGGCATCAGTTCAGTGAGCATAGGGGATTTCAACGGAGACGGGAAACCCGACTTGTTCGTTGTCCGTACGCCCTCGTCGACATCCAAGGGTGAAGTGGCAATCATGCTGGGTAACGGAAGCGGCGGATTTGCCCAAGCCGTCGGCAGTGGTTATGCTTCCAAGTCATCGAACCTTCTGCATGCTGTTGTGGCAAATTTCAATGGAGATGGTCGCACGGATGTTGCGGTCACCGACCCGGGAAATGACGCAGTGGTCGTGCTCCAGGGGCTACCGCCGGTGGTTGCTCCGGTTTCCGTCGTCCCCAACTCCGGGGCCGGGGCTCTGCAGACCTTCAGCGGCAGGTACGCCGCCGCCAAAGGATATCGGGACCTGCAATGGGTGCAGATGCTGTTCGGGGCCACTACCAGCAGTCAGCCGTACTGCCTTGTGCACTATGACGTGCAGGGCAATAAATTCTGGCTGTTCAACGATGTTCAAGGCTTTTTTGCCGGGCCGATATCGCCCGGCGTCGCCTCGAACCTGCTGCAGGGATCGCTGTGTGCGCTGAACACCTCGGGGTCTAGTGTTTCCGAGAGCGGGGTTGACTTGACGATCAACGCCGCCGTGGTTTTCAAACAGGCAGTGGCCGTCAAGATATTCATGCGAGGGTTGACGTTTGAGGGCGTCGACACGGGATGGGTGCAGCAGGGGACCTGGACCACGGTGGCAGCGGCGTTGGGAACGATGACGGTTGCTCCATCTTCGGGCAGCGTCACACACGGAACGCAGCAGATCTTTACGCTGACATATCCGGATCCGCCGGGCTTTGCGGGCGCGGCGTTTGGCTGGGAGCAGTTCCTGGTTGCAACAGCCACTGACGGTGGAGGCAATCCATTCTGCTACGTGCACTACGATCGCGGTGGCAACGGACTCTGGATGTATTCCGGTGATGTGGGGTACTTCCTGGGACCCGTGACGCCCGGCACCGCGTCGAGCTTGTTGACCAGTTCGGCCTGTTCAATCAACACGGCAGGAGCGACAGTGGCGAATACTTCGGGCAACCTGGTCGTGACGGTTCCGGTAACGTTCAAAGCGCCCATGGTCCGCGGTAATAAGCTGTTCCAGCGGACACTGGATGTGCTGAATCGTGACACCGGTTTCGAGCAGACCGGGACTTGGACGGTCAATTAAGCGCTTGAGAACACAAGGTCGGAGGGTCGATCTCCCCGTCAACACTGCAACGCCGGATCTGCGATTGGAGTGTTTGATGGGTACCGTACAATCATGACCTCCGAGGCCCAGTTCGGCTGGCATGTATAATCATCAACAAACAAAGGCAAACTCTGAACACGTTTCGTAAGGTTTCGGCGATCGCCGTTGCGCTGTTCGCCTCCCAGGGGATATCTCAGGCCGCTGCACCCAAGACGACCGAATTGCTGGGGTCGATTCCGCTATATTTCGAACAGAATCGCGGGCAGGCGCCAAACGGGGTTGACTATATCACTCGCGCTGCGGGCCGGAGCATCCTTATCTCTGCCACTCATGCCGAGCTGGTCGTTCCGGGCGGCACGGTCCGCATGTCTCTTGCAGGCGCGCGTTCCGTTCGCCCTGACTCCTTGGTTCCGTTGCGCGCTCAAGTGAATTACCTGCTTGGGACCAGCGATCAGTGGATTACTCACATATCCACATGGCAGCGCGTCCGCTACCCTGGCGTGTATCCGGGCATCGATTTGATCTATCACGGAACGGGCACGCAACTGGAATACGATTTCGTGGTCGCGCCCGATGCCGATCCGTCCGTCATTCGCCTGCGCATCGACGGCTCGCAGCCGGTCCGTTTGGACGCGGCCGGCGATGCCGTGCTGCAAGCCGCCGATACCGCGATCCACCTGCGCGCTCCCACACTGTATCAGGAGATGGACGGCGCGCGGCAACCGATCGAAGGCGGTTATCGCGTGGACGCCGGCAATGCGCTTTCCTTCGCGATTGGCGCCTACGACCACACGCGCGCATTGGTAATCGATCCGGTGATCGTCTGGGCCGGCACCATCGGCAGTTCTTCCGCCGTCACTTATTCGCAGGGTTCCATTGCGGTGGACAGCGATGGAAACACATACGTCGGCGGCTCCGGCGGTCCTCCCGATGTTGCTTCTTCGGTCCCGCAGCGCGCGCTAGTGACGCCTGGCGCCGGTCAGAACTCTCCCCCGTTCGTCGCGAAGCTGGATCCTGGCGGCACTATGCTGTGGATCAGTTACCTTTACGTCTCCTCACATCTTGCCTTGGATAGCAGCCGGGCCGTTTGGGTGGCAGACGGACTGGTGTACAAGCTCAGTCCCGCCGGCGATGCCATTGTGGCTAGTATCGGGCTCTTTGATAAGGTGATAGCGATCGCTGTTGATGGCAGTGACAATGTGTACCTCGGTGGCACCACAACGGTTTTCAAACTGACGCCGAGCGCGTCCCAGGTCTATGCGACGACCCTCCTCGATTTCCTTCATGGCCAGATTACGGCCCTCACACTCGATCCATCCGACAATGTCTATATTGCCGGCTGGGTCAATACGGCCTTCGCAGGTGTCTCTTCCATCGGGCCGGCGCCTAATTCCCAGGGCGCCGCTTTTGCTGCCCGCATGAAGCCAGACGGCAGCGGTCTAACGTGGGCCGCTTATGTCGCAGGCGTGGGAACAGCCATTGCCACCAGCCCGGACAACAACATCTGGCTGACTGGCTACACCACTTCCACCAGTTTGCCCGTGACACCTGGCGCATTCGCTTCCGCCAATGCAGGTGGGTATGACGGATTCATCGCGAAAATGGATAATGCAGGCACGGCCATATCCGTGCTGTCGTATCTCGGTGGCCAGCGCGACGAATTCCCCGGCTTTCTGGCGGTGGCATCCGACAACAGCGTCTTTATTGCGGGAACCACCCAGTCGGCTGATTTTCCAACGGTGAATCCAATTATAAATCCGCCAGCCGCGGAGTCCCTGTCCTTGTTCGCCACCACCGATGGCGGCGTAACATGGCACAGGGCCGATGCATCCCTACCGGGCTTGGCTCTTGGCATCTCAGCAGACCCCAGTCCCGGAACATTAGTCGCAGCGACAGACAGCGGTTTGTATCGCAGTATCAACAACGGCGCCACTTGGCAGCAACAATTCGCTGGTTTTTTTACCGCCATAAACCCCTCCAACCGCGAGTTCTTGACGCGCGATGTGTCGAACTCTTCCATTGTTTGGGCAGGGGCAAATCCAATCGAACGTTCGGCGGACGGAGGTGTGACCTGGTCGTTTGTCGGAACTCCCGGCGTCGATTTGAGCCTTGTTCCAGGAGATCCAAATACGTTCTACACAGTCGGCTCAGATGGTCGGATTTACCAGGTAACCCACGCGAGTGGTTTGTCATGGTCCGCGAACGCCCTTCTAATTGGGTTTGGAGGCTCTCTCTTTCTCACTACTGTGAAAGTGGGAATTGATGGGGTGATTTACGCTAGCGGCCCAACTCTCCAAGTGATCAAGAATGATGCGCAAGGCGCCCCCGACCATTGGACGTTTATCGGTCCCGGATCGGGCGGAACCGGCCAGCCATCGACGACTTCGCTAGGCGTGAGCGCCACCAACGCCAACGTCCTTTATGCAGCGAGGGGTGGCACGCTGTACCGGACCGCCGATACCGGCGCCCATTGGAGCACCGGAACACAGTCTCCGGCCGGGGCCATTGCCCGCATCACCGTTGCGCCGTCTAATGATCTTGCAGTGTGGGCCGTCACCGACCCCGACCAGCCTTGTGGAACGGCCACGCTGACCAAGAATGGAGGCCAGACCTGGACCGCGTCCTTCCCCGATCTGGCTGGTGTCTGCGTGATTGCAGTCGCCGTCTCGCCTACCGATCCAAACACTGCCTGGGCTGTCGCGTCACCGAAAATTTTTGGCTTCCTGGGGCGCATGACTGCCGACGGCACCGCTTTCCAATATTCCACGCTGTTGCCCGATGTTCCGCTCGGCTTCACCACCAACGGGAGCGACGCTTTCCTCACGGGCAGCACGACGCCCGGCCAATTCGCCCTCGCCAATGGCGCAACTTCGTCGGGCTCTCCGCAGTATGGCGCCCTGTTCGTCGAGCGCATCGCCTCTGCTTGTTCCTATTCCGTCTCCCCGGCCGCACTGTATGACTGGACCCCAGCAACCGTGTTATCTATCACCGTGACAGCAGCCAGCAGTTGCGCCTGGACCGTCAGCGGCCTGCCTTCCTGGTTGAGTGTTACCTCAGGAGGGACCGGCTCCGGTAACGGCGTGGTCATGCTAGCAGCGGCCAGCAACCCGAGCGATGTAACGCGAAGCGCTACCATGACCATCGGCTCTGTGAACATTCCGGTTGTTCAGGCTGATAGCAGTGGGGTCGTGGTCCTTCCCAACTCTGGAGGCGGATCGGTGCAGACCTTTGCTGGCGCCTACTATGCGCCCAAAGGATATCAGGATCTGCAGTGGGTGCAAATGCTGTATGCCGTAGCCACAGATGGCGGCGGCGAATCGTTCTGCCTCGTCCATTATGACGTGCAAGGCAACGCGTTTTGGCTTTATGGCGACGGCGGGTTTTTCGTGGGGCCGATTACGCCAGGAACTCCGTCAAACTTGTTGCAGAACTCACTCTGCGTGGTGAATACTTCCACATCGACGGTATCCGGAAACGGAACAACGCTGACAGTGAATGCCAGTGTGGTGTTCAAGGCAGCAGGTGCACGCAACATTTACTTGCGGTCGCATAATTTAGAGAATGTGGATTCGGGCTGGATAAAGGAGGGGACGTGGACGCCTGCTACCGGCACGCTGGGGACCATGACGGTAAGCCCCGCTTCAGGCAACTCCGCGAATGGCTTAGTGCAGATCTTCACGCTGACGTATCCGGACCCGGCGGGATTTGCGGGCGCGGCGTTTGGCTGGGAGCAGTTCCTGGTTGGAACAGCCACTGGCGGTGGAGGCAATCCGCTCTGCTACGTGCACTACGATCGCGGCGGGAACGGACTCTGGGTGTATTCCGGTGATGTGGGGTACTTCCTGGGACCAGTGACGCCCGGCACCGCGTCGAGTTTGTTGACCAGTTCGGCCTGTTCGATTAACACGGCAGGCGCGACTGTGGCGAACACCTCCGGCAACCTGCTCCTGACGGTTCCGATCGTGTTCAAAGCGCCTATGGTCCGCGGCAATAAGCTGTTCCAGCGCACGCTGGATGTGCTGAATCGTGACACCGGTTTCGAACAGACCGGGACTTGGACAGTGAATTAAGCGCGCGGAATGTGAGGATGAGTCAGGCGTGATGCTGCGGAAGTCGGCTTTGACAATTAGTTGGCTTATGCTTGGCGGAATCCTGCGCGCTGAGACCGCAACCACCACTACGCTTACCAGTCTTGCGCCGGACGCGCCGGTGTTCGGGGAAGTAGTGACGCTGACGGCGCATGTGAGCCCGGCCTCGGCTGGTACGGTGTCCTTCATGGATGGAGGAATCCTGGTAGGCGTAGGCACGCTGAACGCCAGCGGGATCGCGCAAACGAAAACCATTACTCTGCCAACGGGAACCCATTCGATCAGGGCGGTATACGGGGGTAAGGGCGGCTATCTGGCCAGCCACTCGGCGGCTCAAACGTATGTCGTGACAGCGGTGCCAGGGGGGTCCTTCGCGGCTCCGGCAAGCTACGCGGTGGGAACTGGTCCAGGTTCTGTGGGTTCTGTGGCGTTGGGGGATTTCAATGGAGACGGCGATGCGGACCTGGTTGCGACCAACTACTATGACAGCAGCGTGAGCGTCTTGCTGGGCAATGGCAATGGGACTTTCCAGAGCAAGGTGGACTATAGCGCGGGACCTGAACCGGTGTCTGTGGCGGTAGGAGATTTCAATGGGGACGGCAAAGCGGACTTGGTTGTTGCCAACGGTAACGACGGCCCAAGCTACGTGAGCGTCCTATTGGGCAACGGTGACGGGACGTTCCAATCGCCGGCGAACTACAGCGTGGGAAGCTTGCTGTATCCCTATATGTCGCCGGCATCGGTGGCGGTTGGGGATTTCAACGGCGACGGCAAGGCGGATCTTGCCACCGCCAACCTATTTGGCAACGTGAGCGTTCTGTTGGGCAACGGCGACGGGACTTTCCAGACTGCGGTACATTATCTCGCCGGAGCCGCTGCGGAATTCGTGGCAGTTGGGGATTTCAACGGGGACGGGAAGGCGGACCTCGTCACCGTCAACTATGCTGACAACAGCCTGAGCGTGCTATTGGGCAACGGTGATGGGACATTCCAAGCGAGCCTAAACTACACCCTGGCAACCTTTCCATACGTATCACCGGATTCCGTGGCGGTGGCGGACTTCAACGGGGACGGCAAGGCAGACTTGGCTGTGGCCAACGCCAGCGTCGGCACCGTGAGCGTTCTGCTGGGCAAAGGTGACGGGACATTCCAGGCAAAGGTGGACTACCCGGCCGGAACCGATCCGACATCCGTATTAGTGGGGGATTTCAACGGTGACGGCAAGGCGGATCTCGCCACGGCTGACAGTGGTGGCAACAACGTGAACGTGCTGCTGGGCAACGGAAACGGTACTTTCCAAACGGCAATGAATTACAGCGCTGGAACCGGTCCGCGCTCTATGGTGGTGGGGAATTTCAACGGGGACGGCAAGGCGGACCTGGTCGTGACCAATAGCACCAACAACGTGAGCGTCCTGCTCGGGCAACCACCGCCAGTTCCGAACGAGGTCACAGTTACTTCGTCGCCGTCGGGCGCGGCATTCACTGTGAGCGGAACGGGTTGCGCTCCGGGGAACTATGCAACGCCCGCGAATCTGGTGTGGAATGTGAACACGGATTGCAGCGTGTATTTTCCAAATCAGCAACAGTTCTCAAGTCTTCTTTACGTTTTCGGCGGGTCTACGGTCAACGCCGGTTTGAGTTCTACTGCAAATCCTCGGTCAATACACTCGGGAACCATCCCATTGACCATCAACGCCGCGTTTGTTGCGCCTCCGGTTGTGGGAACAATCAGTCCGAGTTTGGGAAGCGGAGCGGCGCAGATGTTTACCGACACTGTGACGACGGCGAGTGATTACAAGGACCTGCAATGGGTGCAGATGCTGTTTGCGGTAGCCACAGACGGCGGCGGCCAGCCGTTCTGTCTTGTGCACTATGACGTGCAGGCGAATCGGTTTTGGCTGTACAGCGACGTTGAGGGCTTTTTTGTCGGGCCGATGGCGCCGGGCGTCGCCACCAACATATTGCAGGGATCGTTGTGCGCGCTGAACACCTCGGGGTCTAGTGTTTCCGGAAGCGGGGCTGACTTGACGATCAACGCCAACTTGGTATTCAAGCAAGCGCTGGCCCTCAACCTTTACGTCCGTGGGTACACATTGGAAGGTATCGATACGGGATGGGTGCAGAAGGGAACATGGACCACGGTGGCGGCCCCCCTGGAAACGATGACGGTGGCTCCCTCTTCGGGCGGCATCAGCAACGGAACGGAGCAGATTTTTACGTTGACGTACCCGGACCCGCCGGGCTTTGCGGGCGCGGCGTTTGGTTGGGAACAGTTCCTGGTTGCAACCGCCGCCGACGGTGGAGGCAACCCGTTCTGCTACGTGCACTACGACCGCACCGGCAATGGACTATGGATGTACTCCGGCGATGAGGGATTCTTTCTTGGGCCGGTGACACCCGGCACAGCGTCCAGTCTGTTGACCAGTTCGGCCTGTTCGATCAACACAGAGGGCGCAACGGTGGCCGACACGGCTGGCAATCTGGTTCTGACAGTTCCGATCGTGTTTAATACGCCCATGGTCCGTGCCAATAATTTGTACCAGCGGACCGCGGATGTGCTGAATCGCGTCGTGGAGTTCACGGCAACAGGGACCTTTTCGGTCAACTAGGTGCGCAAGACCGGCACGCCGGTAGTGGTTAGCCGAGTGAGTTAGTCGAGCGCCACGATGCGGTCGAACACGACGTCAAGGACGGCTCCCTGGCGAAGTTCTGTCTCCCGGCCGCGAGTGAGCATTACCGTGGCTAGCCCCACAGCGCTGCCGATCCCAGCACCAATCCCGGCACCCTTCCAGCTTCGATCGGCGATACCACCTATCGAGGCGCCGCTACCCGCCAGGATCGCAATGCGGGCTGCATCCTGGCCGTGGGTCGGGCCCTGTTTGATGATGTCCTCTTCGTAATTCACCTTCTGCTCGGTTTCGTTCGAATCTACCGAACTCAATCGGGGTGAGAACTTGAAAACCTTACCGCTGGGAAACGTGAGCGTCTCCAGCCGTATACCCAACTCGGCCCTGCCGGAAACACGTCCGCTGCGCTTGGCGTGTGACACGACACCCTGGACGTAAGCATCCACGGGCACCACGATTTGGCCATCGGCCGCTAGCGGGGTGGCCGTTCGCAGGTAAACGTAATCGCCTTCCTGTGCCGTTCTCGTATTAATGGAATTCACCATGCGAAGCGCGATGTGGGCCCCTTTTGGTATTTCGGCGGCCGTTGCAACCATTGAAGCTGCCAGTAGGGCGAGAAGACCAATCCGTAACATTGGTACGCTCCTTCTTCAATCTTAACGCCAGCTCATCGGGAGAGGGCAGCGGAACCACCACCCGGCCGACGCCGTTGTGCGGCTTTGGTGCCGGTCGAGAGGTATAATTTATCCGCTATGTGGGTCGCCCTCGGATGCGTGATCGGCCTTGGCGCCATCATTGCAATCGCGCGGGCATTGAGGGCACGAAGCACGATCAGCGAGAATCGGCTGATGCGCGACTACCTTCGGCGGATCGCATCTGACCGGAATTCAGATTTTTAAATCCGGTACGTGGCCGGCCGATTTTAATAGCTTTCTATGCAGGTTTTGGCATCACGGCTAGCAATCGCTCAACGTCATTCATATCGTTAAAGACCGAAGCCGCGATCCGGATGTGATTCCAACGCGTGGTCACACTTACGTTTGCCGCTCGAAACACCGGCGCTAGACGTTCGGAATTGTCGACCGCGACCGTCACAATCGGGGATCGGGCGTCGACTGGCGTGAGCAGCGGGTACCCGCGCCTGGCCAGTTCTTCCTTCAGCCGGCTGATGAGCGGCTGGGCGTGCGCCTGAATGTTGGCGGCGCCGATATTCAGAATGTAGGGCAGGGAATACTCGAGGCCGGCCAGTGTGGCGTGATTGGGTTCGTAATTCATGGAGAACATCCCGGGCGCGCCAGGTTTCGGTGTGTAGGTGTCCACGATCTCGCTCGCCGGCGTGTCGAACGGGTACATGTGGGTTGTTGGTAATGTCGTGAACTGAGTCCAATGAGAATACGGCGGCCGCATTCGCGCCTGCGATGCTTTGCGAACGTAGAGAAACGCCGTGCCAGACGACATCAACCACTTATAGGTTGCACAGCAGGTCGCATCCACGCCCCAGTCCTTGACGTCAACAGGCACATTGCCCGCTGCCTGAATGATGTCGGCGTAGACCATGACATCCTTGGCATGAGCCATTTCACAAACGCGCTTGACGTCGTGCTGAAAACCATTCACAAATGATGTCGCGGAAATTGCGACCAGCCGGGTCTTTCCCTTGACGATGGCCTTGTCAATGTCATCGAGCGAGATGCGGCCGTCTTTTGTAATCTTGACCCAAGTCACGTCGACGCCCCGCCGCTTCATATCGGTGTACATCATTTGTGAGCCGGCGAAGTGCAGATAATCGCTGACCACATGCGCGCCTTTTTCCGGTAACCCAAGAGCGGTCGCGACGAAGGACTCGCCGATCTGCGTGCTCGGAACGAATGCGATTTCGTCCGGATCGGCGTTGATCAGCTTGGCAAAGTTCTCCGCTATCCGCCGCTGGTTGGGTCGAAAAGCGCCGGGGTCCCCGGTTTCGGCAGCGGCCGCTTTCCTCACCAATTCCGTCGCGCCCCCTACCCTGGGATGTGTGGAAGCGGCATTAAGGTAAGTGCCTTTAAGGTTAGGAAAGCTTGCCTTGTCCGGGAGAGCAGGCGGCGGCCCAAGCGTCACTAGAGACGGGCCCTTGGTGGCACCCTCCGCGTCCGCCGGAGCCCCCTGAAGGGCCGACAATGCCTGAAATTGGAACGGTAATACTCCTGCAGCCGACATCCAGTTTCTACGCGTCATTTGGATAGGATCTTACTACATCTCCCCGAAATGCTTCCTGAATTTTCTCTGACTCAGCACACTCCGCCCATCAGATGCGTAGCCAGGGCCTCATAGGCCGGCAACGATGCCGGATCGAGGTTAACGTTGGCTGCCATGGGATGGGAGGCGAACCGGGCGATTACCATCTCCGCTTTCGGATCGATGTAGATCCCTTGACCGTGAATGCCACGCGCAGTGAAAGCCCCGTGGCTGTTGTGCGACACCCACCACATATTCCGATAACTCCACCCAGGCAGTGTCTTGTAACCGGCCAGTGCGAACCGTTCCCGGCTGCCGCCTTGGCAGATGTCGTCGATCACTGCGGCTGGCACAATCTGCCGGCCGTTGTAGCGGCCGCGAAGCCGCATCATCTCGCCGAAGCGCGCCAGGTCGCGGAGGCTCAGTATGAGCCCGGCGCCTGCAAACTGAGTCCCGCTCGGGTCGACAGTGAAATAGGCATCCTGCTCCACGCCGAGGCGGCTCCAGATTCGTTCTCGCAGGAGTTCGGAGATCGACCGGCCGGTGACGCGTGACATCACCCACGCAAGGGCATCGGTATTGACTGTTTTGTACACGAAGCGCTCGCCGTGCGGGTATCGCTTCTCGAGAGCCTGCAGATATGCGTACGAGGTTTCGGGGCCGCTGTAACCCGCTGGCCGGGGCAGGAAGTCGTTGGCACGGCAGAAATCCCAAAACGGCGAGAGCTCGTCCGGATAGTTCTCCGTGTACCCAATGCCCGTGGTCATGTCCAGCATCTCGCGAATCGTCGCGTCGGCGAACCCGCTGTCTTTTAGTTCGGGGACATAGCTTGCTACGGTGCCTCGCTCGTCGAGAACGCCTTCCGACATCAGCGTCGCCGCGATAGTTGCGACAAATGACTTGGTAACGGAAAACGCGATGTGTTGCCCTGCGGATGTGAGTGCACCAAAATATCGCTCGTACACAATCCGGCCTCCGTGCAGGACCAGGATGCCGTCTGTGTAGTTGGCCAAGAGTGACTGTGCCCAGGTCATAGGCCCCGCTCCGCCAATCGGCTGGAACCGCACGGCATCGATATCAGTGCGTTCGGCTCTCGGCATTTCACTGGCTGTCGCGGCCCCGCTAGACACTACGCACGTCGGGCGAAGCTTCTGGAGATTCGAGAACGACCAGCGGGTTTGAGGAAAGCGAAAGAAGTTCTCGTCCGCAGGCCGGATCATTGTCCCGGGAGGGGACGTGTTACCTAGCATCCTGCCCATCCCACCGGATACCTGCCGGCATCCCCGGCGTTATACTTGGACTGCTGATAGCAGCACATCAGCCTGGCCCGCGGATTTGAGTGCTGACTACGTTGTACTGGCCTTCGCCTGCTTACCTGCAAGTTGAGCGCGGATGGCTTGCATCCGTTCGCGAGCAACCGCAACTCGTTTCCGGCCGTCCGGCGATGCGTCAATCAGCTTCTCGAGACTGGCGGCAAATTGGGGTCCATAGGCAGCTCGAATTTCGCCGAGGAGCGGTTCGATCTTTGAGAAGACGCCAATATGCTCGCCATTGCTGTTATTGAAGAGCTCCAGACTGATCGCCCCGTCGTTTACCAGAGCTGCCGCCATATCCCAGTAGCTGATAACCATGCGCATATATCCACTCTGATCACCAAAAATCGCGCTATTGAAGTCTGCTAGTGATTCGGGATTAAACTCGCGAAAATACCAGTCTCGTGCTTTGCGCATCGTCTCGTCGCGCCGTAGTTCGTAAAGTCTGAGGATAAGACCGGCCTCTTCTTGTTTCGACATAATCCGAATGCTCCTTGGTCTTTGGTGTCCGGCGCTCACGGCGCCTCTCGCCCTCAGTTTATCAAAACCCAAATTCGGTCGAGGACTTCAGATTGGCGACCGGCAGTATTTCTGAGATCGGAGTTTACGCGTTCTTCACACGTGTAAAGCTCCCTACGAGGTCAATGTTGGTAGTCGTCAGGAAGGCCCGTTTCATCAAGGGCCGTTTAGAGGAAAGAGAGGATAAATTCTATGAACGCTATATCAAACGGTTTGAAGGGTCGCGCGAACCGACGCGGCTTCATCAAAAAGGGATTGGCGGCCGTCGGCTCCGCAACGGCTGGCGCCGGTTTGTTGTCCAATCGCGCCTTCGGCAAGAACGATGAGGAACACAGTGGTCAGCTCACCAAGGGAGACGCGGCAATTCTCAGATTTCTGGCAGCGGCCGAAATCCTCGAGACTGACTTTTGGGTACAGTACAACGAGCTCGGAGGGATCCAGGACAGCGAGGTTCCAGGTGGAACTGGGAATGCACCCTACACCGCTGCCCTTAAAGTTCTGGATGGTGACATGGATCAATATATCCACGACAACACCGAGGACGAGTTCACCCACCAGAACTTCCTCAACGCGTACCTTGCTTCCAAAGGCGCGGCAACCGCCAATCTGGATCAGTTTCGTACATTGCCGGGCAGTACGGCGACTGGATCCAGCGGAAAGCTGCGGCTTACCAATCTCATGCAGCTCACCTTGGACACCAGTTGGTGGACCCGGTACCGCAGCCGTGCCAATAACCCGGATCTCGATCCTGGATTCGTGTTTCCCCAAGCGGTGCCAGGTCTCAGTACCGGGCAATTTACCGCTATTCCCCGAACCGATGCCGATCTTGCTCCCGCTGACCATCTCCAAGCCATCGCCAACACGGCTGGATTCCATTTTCCGACCATCGAGCAAGGTGGAAATAGCCTCTACCCGTCGCTGGCTCAAAGGGTGACCCATTCTGAAGTGTTGCGAATTCTGCTCAGTATCGGTCCAACCGAGACAGCTCACTTCCAGACTTGGCACGACAAGGCGGGCAATGCGCCTCCTTTGACTGACTCTACCAATGGATTGGTGTTTCCGGACCTGAACGCACCTCCTTTCGGCGGCGAGGACTTTCAAACCAACCTGATCATGCCGGAGCCTTGTCCATTCCTCGACCGTAAGCTCCCGGCCTGTTCGGTCATTCGTCCTACCGAGACAAAGGGAGCTGCTATGGGCGCGCTCAAGTTCTTAACGGCAATGGGGCTTTTCATCGGCCAGTCGGCGCAGTTCGCTGCCTTCATGCGCGATCTGGCAGAGGACGCGGATAATGCCCGACGCGGGCAGTCCTGAAGGCTGCGCGCAGGATTCGAGTTCCGCCATTCCACCAAAGGCCGAAAGCATTAGAAATTCTTTACGGTGCAGGCGCAGGTGTTTGAAGAATCGGCCCTAAAGCACTGATCGCGGTAAGGACGGCGGCGCTCTCGGCGGCGCCGCCCGAGCTCTGCTCGAATACGGCAAACGAGTCCAGGCAGGAAACGCCGATCTGTTGTGCATGGATCGGAGGGTTGTAAAAAAGACGGACGGCCGTGAACAGACTGGCCCCAATAACAAGACGATGGAGTTGCGTCAGCGCGAGCCGAAACTAATCTTTTTGTCGATCGTATGGCCCTCGCCTACCACGTCTTCTCCCAAACCCGGACCACCGGATACCTGCCGGCATCCCCAGCGTTGTATTTGGATTGCTGATACCACCACATCAGCCTGGCACGCGGATTGGCCGCAAACTGCGGATCAGCCGCCAGCCGCTCCTCGAACTGCTTCCGTAGCTCAGGCGAATCGGCCATCATGCGGCGCGCTACCGGCTCAAGTATATACTCGCCGGCGCCGCCTCTTCCTTCGAACACGGTATTGCAGAACCCCCACCGCGCCAGAGAGTCCGGCGCCTGCGGCTCTAGCATCGCCAAAATCAGACGAGCCCGCCGCTGCTTCATCGGCACCCAGAACGACCCTGCCGGAATCGTCATCTTCTCTTTAGCCGGCACGGCTTCGAAGTCAACCATTACGCGGCCCTCGTAGGGAGTCGTCCCCAACTTCGTCCCCGAGAAGCGATAGGTTTCGAACTCCTGCTCGACCGGCTTGGACGTGCGCTCCATCTCAACCCCGTGCAGCGCCAACACGTCCGCGAGTTCCTTCCATGCGATAGGGATCAGGTACCCCAAAGGCACCCGCGCTTCCGCCGTGGTATCGATCTGATCGTGAATCCGCGTATCGAGGTCATCCGGCTCGGGCAGATACTTCGTCACCATTGCGCCTGTGATCTCGCTCTGAAACGGGCCGGTTTTTAAGGCGTGGTACACCATCGGCCGGCTCTGGTCGCTGACCTTTCCGGAGAGGTATACCGGCGCGGCGGATCGATCGCCAGCCCGCGACGCCATGGCCCGGTCGGCCTCGCGCACCGCGCGCCGCAACGCTTCGGGATCGAGCAGAATCGTTTCGATCGAATGCCGCATGATGTCGTAGTGCGCCCAAGCCCGGGTCTTCGCTGCCTTTAAACTGTGTGTCTCCACCAACAGGGATGGGCGGTTCTGCGCCGCCGCGTACAAGTGCGAGTAGCGCGGAGAAAACACCTCCATGAAAAGTTCACGTTTGCCGCCCGCCGCTGGGCGGAGCGCGCCATACGGCGCCACCAAGTGGCCGTCCGCCGCCATCCGCCGGTCCAGCTCGGGCACGAACCGGTCGCGCACCCAGGCGCCTGCAGGCTCCGCTAAATCCTGGTTGCGCGCCATGTCCCAGGTCACGTCGTACTGAAAATCCGACCCGTCAGTTACATGATTGTCGATCAGAAAGTCAGGCATCCAGGTATTGAACAGCCGCAGCCACGCGCGCATTTCCGGAGCATCCGCTTTGATGTAATCGCGGTTCAGGTTCCGCCCCTGCGCTGTAGGCCGGAGGCCCGTTTCCTTTGGCCCATTCTGACTTGCCCGGTGATACGGACTGCGGTTTTCATGCCCGTCGACGTTGAACACTGGAATGATGAGGAATATTGCCCGGTCAAGCCAACCGGCAAAGCGTTTGCTGTTGGCGATCATGTCGCGCACCAGCATCAGGACCGTATCTTTGCCCTCGATTTCGCCGGAGTGAATGCCGCTCTGGATCATGATCAGCGCCTTGTTCGTTTTGGCCGCCGCTTCCGGCGTGAACGCGCGATCTTTCGACACGACGATGGCGATCATCGTGCGACCCTCCGGCGTCGTGCCCATGTCGAGGACTCTTACAAACGGCGACGCGCGCTCCATTCGGTGCGCCAGCTCAACCGCCTCCGCATACGGGGCGGTCTGGTTCCAATCCGACTTCTCGCCCGTGGTGAGCAGATCGCTCGATGCCTCCCTGGCGCTCGCGGCCAACGACGCGGCTGCCTTAGCCGCTGGCGGCTCGAAAGCGGAGTGCGGCGCGAGCGGGTCCTGCGCAAGACATATCGCGCCGAAGGCCCCTAGCAGCGGAATGATGCGAATCATGAGTCGATAGTAGTGTAACCCAGGTCGGCCTTGAGACTGGCTTCGAGGCGCCGATCTCGGCGACAATAGCTGCCAATGAACCGTCGCGACTTTCTTCTTCGTGCCAGCGCGGGGGCTTCGCTTCTGGCGAGTTCCAGCGCTGCGGCCGCCAGCCTGTCTCTGCGGAGTTTGCAGCGAAGCATGCCGCTTGCGGAGCGTATCCGGCTGATTCAAACGTTTGTGCATGAGCGTTATTACGACAAGATCGGCCTGCTCTATTCCCACATCAATTTTGAAGAAGAGCGTCCGCATGCGCCGGGGGAACTGGCCGACGCGGACCCTAATAACCTCGGCATCCCCGAGCACGATCTCTACAACTACGAAAACAGTGCCATGAATTCCGGGATGTTCCTGGCCGGGCAATGCTATCGCTACATGACCACCAGGGAACCGGAGGCGCTGGAATATGCCGCCAAGGCGTTCCGCTCCATCGATGTGAACTATAGCCTCAGTGAGGCTGCGGCCGAAGGCCCCGGCATTCTTATGCAGCGCGCCGGCTCCATCGATCCGAACGACCGCTTCGTCGCTCGGCCCGGGTGGATTTGTAAACCCTACGGCCAGACTTTGACGACGCAGACCAGCACCGAGCAGAACTTTGGCCCGTTGTGGGGATTGTATCTGTACCGCGGTTTGGCGCCGGCAACCACCAAGGCGCGCATCGACCAAATGATCGCCAGCGTGGCCGACCTGTGGAGCCAGATCGGTTACAAAATCAATTTCTTCGGCGAAATCTGGGAATTCGAAAAATCGATGCCCCGCGCCCAGCGCCACATGCCTGTGTGGGCGTGGGTGAACCGGATTGCGTTCGAAGTAACCGGCGAGAAACGATTTCGCCGCGAGTTTCAGCGGCTCGATGCGCTTTTTGGAGGCATGCCGACGGCGCAGCAGACCAACCTCGGCCTCGGCCGTGAGAAGTACATCAGTACAGAGGACCGCGCTTTCCACGATAAAGAAGTTTCGGTCGCCAGCCAACTGATCGATCTTGAACCGCAAGCGAGAGACCGCTATTTGCGTGCCATGGCAAACTGGTGGAAATTCGCGCAGATCGGTTTGCGTGACGATCTTTTTTCGTATTACTACATCGAACTCGATACGCTGACCGGAGCGTGGCGACCATTGCCGAAATCGATCAAGCCGCGGCAGCAGTGGAACAGTCCATCGATGTGGCAGAACGGAACTTTTCCGGTCTGCTGGGGAGAGGTGGCGGCGCGACTATCGCTCAGTTCGGCGATGTTGGCCCATCGCAGCCAGGAGCATCGGCCGGAAGCCAACGCCCTGGCCCAGCGGATTTTCGCCAGCCTCGACAAGGAACAATTGCGGTACATGATAGATCCGGAGAATTCGCTGGAAAAGCCGCTGCGATACATGACCAACCTGCTCAGCGGCGATGCCCTGGCGTACTATCCGGCGGCATATTGGTACGGCAAGTTCCACAACTCTGGTAAGAGTTAGGCCGGTCACTCTTTTTTCTTTCGTAAGACCTGGCCGGCACGCACGCCGGTGACTTTGTCGTTCTCGACTTCGATGCGGCCGTTGACGATGACAAGCTCGAATCCAGTGCTGTACTGGTGCGGCTCGACGAACGTCGCGTGGTCCTGAACGGTGTTCGGGTCGAACAGGACGAGATCGGCGGCGTAGCCCTGGCTGATGCGGCCGCGATCGCGCAGAGCAAATTTCCTGGCTGGGAAGTCGGTCATTTTACGGATAGCGTCTTCCAGCGTGAGCACGCGCCGCGACCGGACGAACTCGGCCAGGACCCTGCTGTTGGTGCCATAGCTGCGGGGATGGGGTGAGCCCGAGTTGAATTCGATGACCCAGCCGTCGCTCGCAATGGCGGTGTTCCGGTACTGGATGATGCGATCCACATCCACCATTCCCATCTGGTGATAGATCATGTTGGTTCCGGAAGGCTCGGCCGCGAGCATGTCCAGGATCGTATTGATCTCACCCTCGACACCGGGCTTGCCCGAATGCATGCCATTAATCTCGGTGATGGTCTTACCGTTTACTGAGGGGTCAACGTGGCTGAAGCCAACCATCGCCCAGGAGTAGTCCTGGTGGCCGAGGGATTCGAGTTGCTCGCGCATTTCGGCGGCGATTCTGGCGCGGGTCGCAGGGTTGGAAAGCCGTTCGCGAATGGCGCGTTCGCCGTCGGCCAGGACCCAGGTTGGGACGAGGTGGCCAAGGATAGTGCTCGAACGGTCGTACGGATACTGATCCACTGTGATGTCGATGCCTTCTTTGCGGTAGCGTTCGACGAGGGCGATGGTCTTGTCGCTCGCGCCCCAAAGACGTTTGTTGTCGATCTTGAAGTGCGAAAGCTGCACGGGCATGTGCGCTTCCCGGCCGATGCGCACGGCTTCGTCAATCGCCTCGGTAATGTGTGCTCCTTCGTCGCGCATGTGGCTCGCATAGACGCCCTGGTAGCGCGCGGCTTCCTTTGCCAGCGCGAGGACCTCTTCGGTGTCCGAATAAGTGCCGGGCACGTAGATCAATCCTGTTGAGAAGCCCACGGCGCCGGCCTGCATGGCACGGGCGACGACTTCTTTCATCCTGGCGATTTCGGCGGGCGTGGCCTTGCGGTTGGCTTCTCCCATTGCGACGCGGCGCACGTCGTTGTGACCGATCAGGGAAGCAACATTGGTGGCGGGACGGGCGGCTTCCAGGCGAGAAAAGAAGTCGGGCAGATCGGTCTCGGAGTGGCCGCAATTGCCGGTGATGAGGGTGGTGACTCCGTCGCGAATGAAGTTCTCCGCCAGAGGCATCTTTTCAATTGCACCCAGCGCGCCATAGCCGATTTTCAGATCGACGTGGGTGTGGACATCGATGAAACCCGGAGCCAGCACAAGGCCGCGGGCATCGATGATGCGGGTAGCGCTTGCGGTGGTGAGTTTGCCCACTGCCATGATCTTGCCGCCTGCGATGGCGACATCGCCGGTGATGGCGGGGCTTCCAGTACCATCTGCGATGCGGGCATTGCGGACGAGGAGATCATAGTCAGCGGCTGCGAGAGACAAGACCGTAAGAGCACCCAGGGCCAGGACGAGGTGAAAGGACATGTTGGAATATAGAATACTCTCCCGCCTGCGTGGCGGGTGGAAGGCGCAGCCTCACAAGATGGGTAGGTTAAGATCGGTGGAAAGGAGTTCTGCATGTTCGGTGTTCCAACCAGCGCGTTCTTGATCTGTCTGATGGCCGGCTTGGGCCCGGCAATGGCGCAAACTCGCCCGCCGGATCCCACCCGCGATCCGAACACGCCCGGGTACGTCAAAGCGAAGGAATTGCCCGACGGCGCCATCCCTTCGGCGAAGGAAGACGGGAACTTCATCATTGGCCCCACTCACAATCCCGCGCCGGAAATGGCCGCGAACGAAGGCGTGCCCAAGGGTGACGTCTTTGAATTCACCATGGAATCGAAGGACAGCAAGATCTATCCCGGCATCGCGCGCGAGCCCAACACCTTCGCCGTGCCTGGACCCGGCGGACCCGAACAAGGTGATCGTCAACAGCTATCCTGCTCCCTATACGCGCCGGGTGGCGGTGTACGTTCCCAAACAATACGTACCCGGCACGGAGGCGCCGTTCATCGTCGGGGCGGATGGACCTGACCAGACTTTGTTCACCGCACTCGACAATCTGATCGCCGAGCACCGGGTGCCGGTGATGATTGCGATCTCCATCGGCAACGGCAGCGGCGACGCTCAGGGCAGCCAGCGGGGACTGGAGTACGACACGATGTCCGGGCTTTACGCGGAGTTCGTGGAGAAGGAAGTGCTGCCCCTGGTCGAGAAGAAATACAACGTGAAGCTCACCAAGGATCCCGACGGGCGGGCGACGACGGGTTGCAGCTCCGGCGGAGCGGCCGCGATGGCGATGGCCTGGTATCACACGGATCTCTACCACCGTGTTCTGAGCTACTCGGGCACGTTCGTGTACCAGCAGTGGCCGTACAACTCCGAGACCCCGCACGGCGCATGGGAATTCCATGAAACCCTCATTCCCAACAGCCCGAAGAAGCCGCTGCGCATCTGGATGCATGTCAGCGATCGAGACATTCTCATCACCCGCGACAACTATCACGACTGGGTCCTCGCCAATGAGCGCATGGCCAAGGCTCTGGCCGCCAAGGGGTATCCTTACCAATTTGTCTTTGCGAAGAACGCTGTGCACTGCGACCGCGGCGTGAAGGCACAGACGCTGCCCCTGGCACTGGAGTATGTATGGCAGGGATACGCGCCGAAGAATTAACCGCTCGATTAGAGCACGCGCACTCGCACGGCCAACGGTCCCGCTTGGTAAGTCCTGCTGAACCCGTTCCGGGTATTCGTTACCGTGAACGTTCCGTTCGATTCCACGGAGAGCTTGATCAACCGTCCTCCATCGGTAGGCTCGAGATTGGCAATGAAGTCGTCGGGTGGATTGGTATTTTTTGTCCCGGCAACCGAATAATGATCCTGCCAGATGTCCTTCAGGCTCGGGGTGTCGCGCAGAATAGGCCAGCTCGGCGGATCGGCACCCTTGCTGGCGCCGTTGCCCACGATCGCGACTCTTGGCCGCAATGCGCCGATCAGCTCCGGCGACATGCCCTTGAACTGGCCGTGCACGTTCACGTGATACACGTCCACGGTCCCGATCAAATTGTTGGGGCAGACGAGCTCACGATTGTAATGCGCCTCTAAATCAGCCAGATCCAGCATTCGGAACTTGCCCAGTGTGAACAGGAGACCGATAGAGAGATTGTCTTCCACGTCGCTTGGAATCACCGGGGCCTGCGGGTTAGCTGCGCAAAACTTGTTCGGCGCGCCCGCTCCCCTCAGCGGTTTCTCAATGAATTTCCCGCCCGCGGCGACCACATCGACACGCACGCCTCCGATCGGAATGGTATCGCCAGGCTTCAGAACGGTGTGGCCGATTCTCTTGACGAACCTCGTCGTAAGCTTTGAAGCGTTGCGGCACTGCCTCCGCTCCAGGCGCAGGTTGAAATTCTCCGTGATCGTAAATGCGACGGACGGGAATCTTCGCTACCAGTTGCGGCACGTCTCCCATGTGGTCGAGGTCAAAGTGTGAAATCACCAGGAAATCGATTTGCTTCAGGCCTGCCGCCTTCACCGTTTCGACAATCCGGTCGACCGACGCATTGTAGCCGGGCAATTCGGGCCAACCCGCATCGAAGAGCATCGACTCACCGGACGGAGAAACAATGAGAACCGACTTACCGCCTTCGACGTCGATCGTGTAGAAATCGAGCGTCTTCGCCGCCGGGCAGCACGGACACCAAAAATATTCCAAGTAACGCGATCGCCAGAGAACTCGATATTCATTTCACGCTGAACGCGAGCAGCACGTTTCCAGGCATGCTCGAATAGCCGGAGTTTACGTACAAAATCCCATCCACAATGGTGGCGCCAGTCGCGCTGAAAGATCCACCGCGCGCTGGGATGCCGTTTACGGTCGTGTAGTCGCGAACGGCGTCGAAATCCCAAACGATCGCGCCTGTCTTTACTTCAAATGCGCGAATATGTCCGTCCATCGATGGTGAGAAAACGATGCCTGGAATGACAGTGGGCGGTGACCGTTGTGCGCCGGAGCAACCCGGCTGGCCCGCGCAGGATGGTTTCGGCGGCGGTGTGTGCCACACGAGTTTTCCAGTCGCGGCATCCAAGGCGAACAGTCCGCCTCCCGATGCGGGATCGCTGCGATCGAATCGGCAAGTGGCGCGAAGACCAGCTTATCGAGCAGGACTGTAAGCGATTCCCCACTGAATGCCGCCGCCGGGACCTCCCTTGCCAATGCGAGTTTGCCAGATGACTTTGCCTTTCTGTCCCGGATCGAAGCCCCACACGACGGCCGATTTTTGGCCCGCGAGAAGCATCTGATGTCCGCCGTCCAGATCCACGAGAATGGGCGAGGCTCCGAAATCGACATCCGTACCGGCATTTTCAGGGCAGTTGCCTTTCTGCGGGCCTTGGGCGCCTTGACCGCCGCAATCCCAATTGAACATGTCGGGCGCAGCTTGGCGGATCCAGCGGATCGCGCCGGTCTTCATGTCCATGGCGACGATGGCATCGGCGGTTTCGATATCAGGACCGGAGTATCCGTTGCCGGTGGCCACGTAGACCAGTTTTCGCTTGAGATCGAGCGTGGGCGAAGACCATATCGTCGCGCCGGAAGGTCCGTAGTACTGAACGCCGGCGGCGCTTTTCCGCGTCGGCTTGGCTTCCGGCGACATGAAGGTTCTCCAGATCTCCGATCCGTCGCTGGCTTTGATCGCGACCAGATTGCCCCGGAACGTGCAGCAGGAGTAAAAGGGATTGGCACCGGCGTTCTCCTCTTGAGAAGCAATCGGCACGTAGAGGCGCCCGTCATGGAGCTTCGCCGTGCCGGTAATGCGAGTAAACGCCTGATCGTCCAACTTCTTTTGCCAAACGAGTTTGCCCGTGTTCGCGTCGAGCGCGTAGAAGTTGGACTCGAGATCTCCGAAGTACGCACGGGCTCCGGGACCAATAATCGACAGCGTCGCGAACCATGGCTTTGGCCTGGTACATCCAATAGATGCACCCGGTCTGCGCATCCAGCGCGTACACGGTGCCGTCGTTGCTGCCGCTATAGACCCGGCCGTCGACGACGGTCGGTTGGCCATACGCCGTGACCGTCTCGGGGAATCCGAACGCCCACTTGAGTTTGAGCGACGGCACTTGCTCCGCGGTCAGCCCGGCCGCTTCGGCGGACTGAAAGCGAGCATTCTGGTTGTCGGTGCTCCATCCGTTCCAGGACGATTTGCTGGGCTTGGGTTTCGCCCCAGCGGCGCAATATCCGGTCATGGGAGTGAAGACAGCGGGACCGGCTTTTCCCAAGTAACGCGCCACCGCCCGGCGGTCTTCCGGCGAGAGCTGCGACTCCCTGTGCTCGCATGCTGCCGGTTTCCAGTGCCTTGACGATTTGCTCCCAGGACTTGGCCGCCAACGCTTCCCGCAACGGGGCATGCGCATCGCTGTTCTGATCGTGACACTGCTGGCAGTGCTCGATATAGACTCGGGTGCCTTCCTGCGCAGTGCAAAGCTGGGCGGCGATGAAGATCAGAGCGCTGATGCGGTGCATATCCCTCCTAAAGCTAGTGGGCGGCGAACTGCTGCAAGCAGCGATGCTGACAACGGTGTGTCGACGAAGCTGGCAGCGATGAGGTTGACTTGGACCGGCGCGAGTTCATGATGGCAGTTCCTTGCCGGCCTGCTCCGCCACCATGTACGCGGCGTACCAGTCGGGCCAGTTCTCGTCGCGCTTCCCGATGCGCTTCTCGTGTTGGCCGTGGGCGGCTTCCGCACGCCGAAGCGCGCTCGCCAGGTCGCTTGCAGAGCCGAACGCACTCACGGCAGTGTCGATGCGCCCCGGCAGCCGGGTCGTGATCTCCTGCAGCAGCCAGCCGTTACCGTCAGGGTCGCTGAATGTGGCGAAAGAGCTGTAGGTGGCGTGATCGGGCGCGGGCCCGGCGGCGCGGCCGGCTGTGCCGTCGGGCTGGAACTGGGCCCCCGGCGTCCCGGCGTGGAACGCTTCGCTGACCTCGACACCGCGGGCGACAAGCTCGTCGCGCGCAGCCTGAATGTCCGAGACGATCAGGTAGAGGCCTTGGGCGGAACCGGGCGCAGCGGACGTGATCTTCGTGCCGAATTGGATCGAGCACCCCGATCCGGGCGGCGTTAACTGGAGCACCCGGAAGCCATTATCGAAGGGGAAGTCGGCGTCGAGCCTCCACCCAAGTTTCCCGTAGAACTCCTTCGCGCGGTCGACATTCGAGACGGGGATGACGACGACCTCAAGCTTCATATCGACTCGGTTACCACGGACTTCGTTGGTGTTCATCGCACCTCCTGGGTTGTGTGGGGATGACGGTCGCGCACTTATTTACATTGAGGCTTTTACTTGCGCGGTTCGAAACGCACTTCAACCTCGGTCTTCACTTTGACGGGGTGGCCCCGGTCGACTGGAGGCTGATAACGAAACTGAGACCATGGCACCGCTTCGCAGAGTTGGTTCCCGGTTGTGAGCTCAGAGACTTTCCCTTTCGGATCGATGACGACTTTGCAGCGAACCGTTCCCCCCGCAGGCTCCCAAAGCGGCGCGGTCTGAACGGCTGCACCCTCAATTAGAAGAGCGCGCTGCTTATCCGCCGCAACCGACACTTCGGGGATGTCCTTCTCACTATCGTCGGCGTCTTTCTTCGAATCGGCGCCGTTCTCAGTGGATGTGACAGGCTGCAGCCGCGTAACCAGGAATACGGTTCTGGCGGGATATCGTTTCACCTTCGCGCGCAAGGCCTCGACTTTCACATCCAGCTCATCAAAGGATAAACCGCTCCAGGCCATCTTGACGGCACGCTCGCAGCTTAGTGGGAGCGGATAGCCGTTCTTGCCGTTGTCGGGATCGCCAATCTCGTCAATGGCTTTTTGCGCGTTGACGCCCTCGGCTATATATTCCTTTCCGTGGACTACCGGAATGGCCGTCTTGAAAAACAGGCGGTAGCGATGCACGCCTTCCCAAAGGTACACGGAAGGTCCACCGGCGTTGAGAGTGGCATCGGTCAGGGTCGATTCGTCCAGAACCTGAGCCTTTCCCTGGATTTTGTCCGGCGCAGTCCGGGCTTTCGTGGGTTCTTTGGCTGACGGCCCACTGGAGCAGCCGACCAATCCGGTAACCACAAGTAAGAGAAGACAGCAACTGCCTTGGTTGCAGGTCATCCGCTAGGCCCCGCTTTCGAGATGTTTTTGTTCGAATCTGAAGGTATCACGGGACATGATCGCTGACAACCGACTCTAATAGGGTTTGCCGTTTATTGTGTGAAAACCCGCCGGACTCCGATCGCGACGATAGGGACCCAGACCATCGCGAAGCGCAGGAACACAGAGCGGACGAGCCTACCCACCCCGGCATTGCGGAGTGGCCAGCAATATCCGATCAGCCCGCCCAGGAGCGCATAAGGCGCCAATACCAGCGGATAGAGCAAGGCTTGACTCAACCCGAGAAGGTACCTGACGGGATCATTCCACCAGCAAAATGGCGAGCCGACGATCATAGCTTCACTGAAGATGGCGCCGACGATTCCCACGAACTCACTCGCGAGCATGATCAGGCAGGCCAGTGCCAGGAAGCTCGCGGCGAACATCAGTGCGGTTTTGATGCGGGCATTACCTGCAAAGGAAGTCATAGATGTCGTTTCAGCGCGGCGTGGATCGGCGACGCTGTTGATTGGCGGCTCTCGCGCGGGCGGCGTCGTCTTCGCGCTCCGGGCCGGCGAATTGCATGAAGTCCTGGTCGAACTTCACCAACCGGTCCGTTGCTTGAAGCCAGCGTATCAGCTCTCCCGTATCCTGCTCGCGCAATGCTCCGCGCGCGCGGACCAACTCGCGGCATCCAGCGGGTAAGGACGGCGGTTGATCGTAAAGCACCGACACGATGCGGCGCCCTTCCCCTTGTGCAGGGGGAAGCAGCAGGAAATGCCAGAAGCGGGCTCGCTGCCGGAAGCCGCTTTCTCCCTCGCCCACGGGGCAATCCGCCGAGATCAGCGTGGTAGAGCCGGATGGATCCTCTTCGTAGCGGAACAGGCGTCCATCCCGGCGCGCGTAGCCAACAAGGTGCTCCGGCGGCTTGGCTGCCAGCAGGAGATAGCCATAATTGAAATCCTGCTCGGCCCAAAAGAAACCACGGAGCTGCAGACGGCCGCGGGCAAAGAGCGCGGAAGTGGAGAGACCGTCGAGACTGCTGGTTTGATCGGAGAAGTGCGCGTTTACCGCGATGGCATCGAAGACCGGAAGGTAATGGTCGAGATCCACGCGCAGGTTCGGCTGCCAATGAAGGTCGGGATCGATGAGATACCGGCGAGCCTCGCCGCCGACATACCAGAAGGAGAGCCGGTAACCGACGCGCGCGTCCGGGCCAAGCATCTGCTTGCCCGCAGCGCGGGCGATTTCCATCTCGTCGAATTGCGGTGGAGTCCAGTTGCGCAACTGGGCCAGGCCGGCGCCGGACAGGATCCAGACAAAGAGGGGGAGGGAGACCGCGGCGAGGATGAAGGGCCTGCCGGGAAGAAGCCGGTTGACCACGGCGCCGACAACCAGCATCGAGGCAGCGGCGAACAGAAAAATCTCGTGAGAGAAATACTCGGGCTGCTTGTGGGTGGCGCCGAGATGCACGAATAGCGGCAGGGGCAGCGCCGCCAGTAGCAGAAGACGCGTGGACCGCGCTATCGCCAGAGGCAAAACAGCAAGAGGAAGCAGGAAAATCCCGCGGGAAGGCAGAGCGGCCAGCGCGGTAACAAACGGAGCAGAATCGTGGAACACCTCGTTGTAGGCGGCGATGCTTGCGCGCAACGCTGTGATGGGCCCTCCGACGGCGCTGTTCCCCGCGATCACCGATGCGATCTGGCGCCAGTAAGGAATGACAAAAAGGGCAAGGTAGGGAATGCCGAAGGCGCACGCGCCGGCGATCAGCCATTTGACGGGAGTGGACGCCTTGTCGCGGCCGAGTTGGCCCCACGCTCCAATCATATAAACCAGCACGCCGGACATTGCCGGCAGAGCATAGTAATGGGTTCCAGAAGCCAGCGTCAGAAAGAACGCGCCGGCAGCGAGCCAATAGCGGTTCCAGCTGGTGAGCCGGCCGCGTTCAAGCAGCAGCAAGCCGAGAACCCACGCGCCGTAGACGTCGATATCGGGGCGCATGGTGAAGTTGGAGAACCCCGCCTCATGGTGGACGGCGAAACGGTACTGGCCGACGTCGCCTAAAAACACCGTGCCTGCCAGCAAGCCCGCAAGAAGGGCGATACGAATCATCGCCGAAAGGGGCAGTAACGTCGCGCACACAACGGCGGGCAGCAGCGTCGCCAGGGAAACGGCGGCTTCGGCTTGATGGCGGGACAGTCCCGCGATTAGTAGTTCGCCAACAGCTCCGGTTTTTATGGGTGGATGAACGAACATTCCGCTGGGAAATCCGTACGCGGGATACCCAAGCCGGCCGGTATGGGCCAGCATGTAAGCCGGATTGTAGAGCGAGATTTCATCAATGCCGGCCAGGTGGGGGCGCACGCAGGCAGCGTGTATCAGGAAAAGGAAAACCAAAGCCGCCAGCGGCAGAGTGGCCCAGAAGTCGCGCCGGGATGGCGGCGCAGCGGAGCCTGTGAAGCGATGGCGCGCGGCGATCTTCAGAAAAGCGATGCCGGCGCGGACCACATCGGAGAAGATCACCTTGGAATAGCCAGTCTTGCGGCCAACGTATACCGAAGCGAATTCCTCAATGCGAAGACCGTGGCGCAGCCAGAGCGAAAGCACTTCAGTGAGGTAGACGGGGCCGCTGTTCTGGATGTTGGCGGCGGCCAAAAGCTCGGCGGCCGGGCGCGTGTAGAATCGAAAGCCGTTGGAATAGTCGGTGATGCGCGGGTCCAATAGCCAAGCGGCCGCGCGCGTGTTGATGCCGCTCACGATTCGCCGCATCAAATTGCGATCGACTTCCCGCGAGCCGCTTAGGTACTTGGAAGCGATCACGACGTCGGTGCCGTTTTCGATCCGGCGTAGCCCCTCCGGTATCTCTTCCGGAAGATGCGACAGATCTCCGTCCATTTCGAGGAAGATCGAATGGGGCGTGTTTTCCAGCCCCCAGCGCATCAGGTGATTGAGGGCTGCTCCCCGCTGACATCCGGCCGCGGTTTTTCTCGATCGGATCAAATGGACTTTGCCCGGATGGGCCGACATCCAGCGTTCGACAAGATCTAGCGTGCCATCGGTGGAACCATCGTCGAGAATTCCGATCAGGAAAGAATACGGCGCAAGAACGGAATCAATCCGGCTCAGCAGTTCCTCGATGCAATCCGCTTCGTTCAGGATCGGCAGGAGGACGAAGACCCCGGATCGCGGCATCTGGCTATTGTAAAGTAGCGGGTTATCGGCGAGCAGACGCTGGTTTCCAACAAGTCGCAGATTTCTATTGCAGGTTGGAGTGCAGTTCGACGGCGATTGCGGCGGGATTCGTGGGTGAATTCGGCGATTGTGTGATACGGCGGGGATCGAAATGTGAACCCTCCAGCCACGCCAAGGCCAGGCTTCCGCCTATATAAGGATGCAGCGCCGCCATCGACACCAACGGCAACGCATATCGCTTGGACTTGACCAGAGATTCCAGAACTCCGCGGACCGCCGTGCTGCGCGGCACCGTGCCGGGTATTTGCGGGATAACGAAAGTCGAGAACTGCAAATCCCGATGCCGCTTGCTGTAACTCACGAGATTACTGGCAGCCTGCTTCGGCGTCATGATGCCGATATCAGCGATGAAATTGCGATGCAGCGCTTCCGGATAGTAAAAGTCGACGGCCTGCCGGACGAAGTCCGCGCAATTGTGAAACAACAGATTGAAATGACGCTTGTTGGGGCGGGAATTGAACGCCTTGATGAACGCGTCGTCTTGCTGCTGGGTGGTTTCGATCCCAAAGGCATAGATGGTCCGGTCGTAGGCGGCGCCCACCAATTGAATCCAATCTCCCTCGGGTGGGCTGCCATCTTCAGCATCCGGGGCCACCCCAGTCAGTTTGATGCGGCGATAGGCGTTACGCAGGGCCGCAACATTTTCTGGGCTTACCGTCGACGGAACTTGTTCCGGCTGATCAACGGCATAAAGGTAGGGGAGAAGTGGAATCGCAACCCAATCAAATCCGGACACGCGATGATAACGGCTGATAACCACTCCCTGTTCGCCCGGTTGGCATCGCCGCAGGGAAAGCGGAGAAGCCGCGCAAACACGTGAAAGATAGACCGCAGCGTGTCCCGTCGGATTCATGCCGCCGAAGGTGCCGAACGGCTCCTCCAACAACAACGTCACGCTGGCGTGCGCCATGCCAGCGCTCAGTAAAAGGAGTCCGATAATTGTCAGTCGATGCTTCCGCACGGCGTTGTCCCACTAGGGTGTAAGCAAGCCATTTACCAATCTCCTAACCTGTCCTTAGGGCATCAGTTAGAGATTGGCAACACGTTGCTTCCCCTCAAAGTGGACGGATGTTGCCCGCAGACGGTTTCGATTAGCCGGTCATTCCTGCAGAGATGGCAGTTTCGACCGGATGAGAGACTCGACTTGATTCCAGACGACTGGATCAGACTCGATTTCAATGTGGGGCTTCATGAACATCTGGGCGTACCAGGGATAACCGTCGCAGTTCACTGGCTTGGTCCTATAATCGAACTGAAAATTTCCTAGAATCGTCGTGCGCAAGGGATCGTCCGCTACAATTTGCCGGCGCCCGTGGAGCAATCCATTGAGTTGGTAAAAATTGATAGCTTGCGCGACGTTTGCCGGGATAAACCGGGCATTCTTGCCGGGCTTGGAAACGCTGTCCACTTGGATGGTCAGCAGCACCGGCACGCCATCTTTCTCCAGGGTCCGGGCCATGCTGACCGCTTCGGAAGCTCCCCAGCTATGGCCATACAGGACGATACGAGCCTTGGCCTTTTCCTCTGTGGACAGCGTCCCATCGTGATCGCTGTCGAGCAGGCGCAGAATCTCGCGATGGGCCTGAGGCCCCAAGCGGTTCTCAAATATCTGCACCTCCACGCCTGACGAGTAATCTTTCCGCAGATGGGTGGCAAGCCGGACTTCCTGATGGATAGGATCGTCATGCCGTACGTGTCCGCCGACGAATCCGATCACGATGGACGTTGGTGAGGGTATGTCAGCCTGACTGGAGCCTTTCGCTCTTGCCGCGCATTCATTCGACGAGGTCGTCGAAATTATGAGACACAATGCGGGAAGGCACCGCGATAAAAAAAAGCTGTTCATGGCAACGGACCGCGCTTACATCGTGCTGATGTTGATATATCGCCTGATAGACGGCAGGTTCACCACCACTATCGCCGTCACCGCCGCCACAATCAGCACTCCGACTAATTTTGAGATTCTCATATAACTCTCATCATACGCCCGCGCGGCATGCTGGTTGCCCGTGAGCGTGAAGACGGTCAATAGAGTAGAATCCTGTCAGAAGGCGGTTGTGCTGCCCGCCTTTGGATTCGACGTAAGGGACGCCGGATGCCCAACGAGATCGCCGAGATCGACGTCCTCTGGATCAACGCCGGCCTGAGCTGCGACGGCGACACCATCGCCATGACCGCGGCGACGCAGCCGAGCATCGAGGACCTTGTCCTCGGGGCATTGCCCTGGATTCCCAAAGTCAACTTTCACAATCTGTTCCTCGCTTACGAAAACGGCGACGAGTTTCTGGAGCGTTTCCATCGGGCCGCCAGAGGCGAGCTGGATCCTTTCATTCTGGTCGTCGAAGGATCGATTCCCGACGAAACAAATAAAGCCGAAGGTTACTGGGCCTCCTTCGGAACCGATCACGAAACCGGCCAGCCGATCACGACCTGCGAATGGATCGACCGACTGGCGCCCAAAGCGTGGGCCATCATGGCGGCCGGAACGTGCGCGACCTACGGCGGCATTCACGCCATGGAAGGCAATCCGACCGGCTGCATGGGACTGGCCGATTACCTGGGATGGAAGTGGAAATCGAAGGCCGACATCCCGATCGTGTGCATTCCCGGATGTCCGGTGCAGCCCGACAACTTCATGGAGACTCTGCTCTACCTGCTGCACATGGCCGCCGGGCGAGCGCCGATGATCCCTCTCGATGACGCGCTCCGGCCCACCTGGCTGTTCGGGCAGACGGTACACGAAGGCTGCGACCGCGGCGGATATTACGAGCAAGCCGAATTTGCCGAGGAGTACGGATCGCGCACCTGCATCGTGAAACTGGGGTGCTGGGGGCCGGTGGTGCAGTGCAACGTCGGCAAGCGGGGCTGGATGGCGGGAATCGGAGGCTGCCCGAATGTCGGCGGCATTTGCATCGGATGCACGATGCCCGGCTTCCCGGACAAATTCATGCCGTTCATGAATCAGCCGCCGGGATCGCTGCTTTCGTCGAACGCGGTGATGACTTACGGCCGCGCGATTCATGCGCTGCGGCGATTTACGCAGGCGTCGTTGAACAAAGAGCCGAGCTGGCGGGGCGCGCCGGACGCGATGAGCGTGCACTCGAAGTTCGATCTGCGACCGGCATCTGGCGACGCCGAAGCGATTCTGGCGAATCTTGCCGGCGTATTTTTTCAGGCGGCGCCCGGTGACCGAAGTCCGCCCGGAATTCGAACGGCCACGGACCGACGCTCGAAGCCCGCTACCGGGTGCTGCTCGATCAGATTCCCGCGGTCGTGTTCATGGCGTACCTGGATCAGGGAATCGGCGAAGCCTACGTGAGTCCGCAGATTGAAGCGACGCTCGGATTTTCGCAAGAGGAATGGCTGGAAGATCCGGTGCGCTGGTATCAGCAAATCCATCCCGACGACAAGAGCCGCTGGAGCATGGAAGCCGCGGAAATGTTCCTTTCCGGGAGAGCCGCTGCGATCGTCGTATCGCGTGATGGCTCGCGATGGCCGGGTGGTTTGGTTTCATTGCGAAGCCCGGCTGGTGCGGCGCGACGACGGCGAGCCCTGGTTCATTCACGGCGTCGGATTCGACATCACCGAACTCAAGCAGGTGCAGGAGGCACTGCAGGAAGAGCGCAACGTGGTCTCGGCGATTTTCGATACCGTCGGGCGCGCTGGTCATCGTGCTGGATCGGGAAGGACGAATCGTGCGCTTCAACCGGGCCTGCGAGCAGATGACGGGCTATTCGGTCGAGGAATCCAAGGGCAAGTGCATGTGGGATCTGTTCGTGGCTCCGGAGGAAGCCGGGGACTTCAAAAACCTGTTCCTCCAGATTCGCGACACGCTGTCGCGCACGGAATACGAAAGCTGCTGGGTCACGCGCGACGGGAAACAGAGAATCATTGCGTGGTCGGCCGCGGTGCTGCCTGGCACCAAACAAACACCAACCTACATCATCGCTTCGGGGATCGACGTTACCGAGCAGAGGCGCGCGCAGGCCAAGTTCCGGGGTCTGCTGGAGGCCGCGCCCGATGCGGTCGTGGTGGTCAACCAGAGCGGGAAGATTGTCCTGGTGAATGCCCAGGTGGAAAAGCTGTTCGGCTACCGCCGGCAGGAGCTGCTGGGCGAAGAGATCGAGAAACTGGTGCCGGAGCGCCTGCGCGGCAAGCATCCCGGGCCACCGCAGGCAGTTTCATTGCCGAGCCTCGCGTACGGCCGATGGGCGCGGGCGTGGAGCTATACGGTCTTACACAAGGACGGCCACGAGTTTCCGGTGGAGATCAGCCTCAGCCCGCTCGAGACGGAAGAAGGCATGCTGGTTTCGAGCGCGATTCGCGATATCAGCGAGCGCAAGCGTCTGGAGAAGACGATCCTCGAAATCAGCGAAACGGAGCGGCGCAGAATCGGCCAGGATTTGCATGACGGTCTCGGCCAGCACCTGACGGGGGTCGCGTTCATGGGCAAGGTTCTGGAGGAGCGACTGGCGGAATCGTCGCTCGCCGAAGCGGCGGAAGCGGCCAAGATCGTGAAGCTGGTGAACGAGTCCATCAAGATGACGCGCGAGCTGGCGCGGGGCCTGTTGCCGGTGGTTTCCGAAGCTCACGGTCTGATGTCGGCGCTCGAGCACTGGGCGGCTGAAGTGAGCGAGTTGTTTCACATCGACTGCCGCTTCGAGTGCTGCCGAATCCTGTTTTTGTCCACGACGAAGTCCTGGCGGATCATCTTTATCGTCTGGCGCAGGAAGCGGTGACCAACGCCATTAAGCACGGGCACGCAAGAAACATCACGATCGGGCTCGCGGTGGTGAAAGGCGGCGGCGTGCTGACGATCCGGGACGACGGCTGCGGCTTCGATGTCGCTCCGAAGAGCCAGTCCGGCCTGGGGCTGCGGATCATGAACTATCGCGCCAAAATGATTGGCGGATCGCTGAGTGTGCAATCGTCACCGAACGGTGGAACCGTGGTGCGGTGCATGTTCCCGATTTCCGAGCGTCCACCTAGAGGCACAAAATGCCACATGAAGCGCGCCCAAACCGGCCAGGAGCACGAGTCTTCATCGTGGACGATCATCCGATTGTCCGCCAGGGATTGGCGCTGCTCATCAACCGCGAGCCGGATCTTGCTGTGTGCGGCGATGCCGAGGAGGCCGGCTCCGCGTTGCGCCGGATCGAAGAGCTGAAGCCCGACTTGGTCGTGGTCGATATCTCTCTCAATGGACCCGATGGCCTGGATCTTCTCAAAGATATTCGGGCGCGCGATCCGAATTTGCCGGTGCTGATTCTTTCCATGCTCGATGAATCGCTCTATGCCGAGCGCGCTCTGCGTGCCGGCGCCAGCGGTTACATCATGAAGCAGGAGGCGACCGAGCGGGTGCTGGTGGCCATTCGCCGGATCCTCGGCGGGGAGATCTATGTCAGCGACCGCATGGCCAACCGGATGCTCCATCGATTCGTCGGCGGCAGTCAGGTCGAGCAGCGATCTCCCATCGCCGACCTGACCGATCGCGAACTCGAAGTTTTCCGGTTGATCGGCGAAGGGCACGGCACGCGCCAGATCGCCGAAGAACTTCACATCAGCGTGAAGACGGTTGAGTCCTACCAGGCCCACATCAAAGAGAAGCTGTCGCTGAAAAATGCCCGCGAACTGGTTCAGCGTGCGATTCAGTGGACGGTCGCGAACAAGCACCGCCGTCGATCACGTCCGGCTCAACATACCGGTGCCGAATGTCCATCGGGGAATCCCTGGCAGTTGCGTAGTGGTTTCCAGGAATGATTAATTCAGGATCGCTCCGCTTGAGCGTCTCGGGCTGTAGCGCTCCAAAATAAAGCGGTAATCAGCGCGCCAGTTCGGCATCTAACGTAAAGAACCGCGACGTTCAAAAGGAGCCACGTATGCCCACCGAAACTGTTCCTTACGGCCGGAAGACCCAAACGCCTTCACCCGTCGCCGAGGTTCACATTCTGTGGATCACCGCCGGGTTGGGCTGTGATGGCGATTCCGTCTCGATCACCGCGGCGACTCAGCCCAGCATCGAAGACGTGATTCTGGGCGCCATTCCCGGGCTTCCCAAAGTCCATCTGCACAATCCCGGTTCTCGCGTACGAAAACGGCGACGACTTTCTCAAGTACTGGTATCTGGCCGAGCAGGGCAAGCTGGAGCCTTTCGTTCTGGTGGTCGAAGGATCGATCCCCAACGAGAAGATCAAGAAGGAAGGCTACTGGGCGGCGCTGGGCACCGATTCGCAAGACCGGCCAGCCGATCACGACCAACGAATGGATCGATCGCCTGGCGCCGAAAGCGCTGGCAATTGTGTGCGCGGGCACCTGCGCGACCTACGGCGGCATTCACGCGATGGAAGGAAATCCCACCGGCTGCATGGGACTCGCCGACTATCTCGGATGGGATTGGCGATCCAAGGCCGGCCTGCCGATCGTCAACGTTCCCGGATGTCCCGGTGCAGCCGGACAATTTCATGGAGACGGTGCTCTACCTGCTCTATCAGGTGGCTGGCCTCGCTCCGATGATTCCGCTCGACGATCAACTGCGGCCGACGTGGCTCTTCGGCAAAACCGTGCACGAAGGCTGCGATCGCGCCGGCTACTACGAGCAGGGAGATTTCGCCGAGGACTACAACTCGTCGAAATGCATCGTCAAGCTGGGCTGCTGGGGTCCGGTGGTGAACTGCAATGTGCCCAAGCGCGGATGGATGAACGGGATGGGCGGCTGCCCCAACGTCGGCGGCATCTGCATCGGCTGCACCATGCCGGGATTCCCCGACAAATTCATGCCTTTCATGGACGAGCCGCCCGGCGCCAGAGTCTCCGCCGGCACGATCGGCGTTTACGGACGCGCGATTCGCGCGCTGCGCTCCTTCACCAACGACACCGTCAACAAGGAACCGAAGTGGCGACATCCGCGCGCCGAGCTGACCACCGGCTATCAGTCCGAGCACGTACTGAGGAGAAGGAGAATTCGCCATGAGCACAATCACAGCACCCGAAACTAAGACGCCCGGCAAGATCGGGAAATCTGGTGGAGATGAACTGGGATCCGATTACGCGGATCGTCGGCAGCCTCGGCATCTTCACCAAGATCGATTTCGAGAATCGCCACGTGGCCGAGTGCCACAGCACGTCCTCGATCTTTCGCGGCTACAGCATCTTCATGAAGGGCAAAGATCCGCGCGACGCCCACTTCATCACCAGCCGGATTTGCGGCATCTGCGGCGACAATCACGCCACCTGCGCCACCTACGCGCAGAACATGGCGTTCGGCGTCCGCCCGCCCGCGCTCGGCGAATGGATCGTCAATCTGGGCGAAGCCGCCGAGTACATGTTCGACCACAACATCTTCCAGGACAACCTGGTGGGCGTGGATTTCTGCGAGCAGATGGTGAAGGAAACCAATCCCAGCGTGCTGGCGAAAGCGGAGAACGACGGCGTCGCCGCATGCCAATCTGCACGGCTATCAAGACCATCGCCGATATCATGCGCGCGCTGAATCCGTTCACCGGCGCGTTCTATCTGGAAGCGCTGCAGATGAGCCGCATGACGCGCGAAATGTTCTGCCTGATGGAAGGCCGGCACGTGCATCCGTCGACGCTCTATCCGGGCGGCGTCGGCACGGTTCCCACCGTCCAGCTCTTCACCGACTACATCGTGCGGCTGATGAAGTACGTCGAGTTCATGAAGAAGGTGGTGCCGCTGCACGACGACTTGTTCGACTTCTTCTACGAGGCGCTGCCGGGGTACGAGGAAGTCGGACGCCGGCGCATTCTGCTGGGCTGCTGGGGCTCTTTCAACGATCCGGAGCATTGCGATTACACCTACAAGAACATGACCAACTGGGGCCGGAAGATGTTCGTCACCCCGGGCGTGGTGGTGGATGGCGAGCTGGTCACCACCGATCTGGTCGACATCAATCTGAACATTCGCATCCTGCTGGGCAGCTCTTACTACGACGACTGGCAGGACGGCCAGACCTTCGTCAAGCAGGATCCGCTGGGCAATCCGGTGGATCAGCGCCATCCCTGGAACCAGACCACGACTCCGCGTCCGCAGAAGCGCGACTTCAAGGACAAGTACACCTGGGTGATGTCTCCGCGCTGGTTCGACAAGCGAACCGGCGACTACCTGGCGCTCGATACCGGCGGCGGTCCGATCGCCCGCTTCTGGGCGACGGCGCTCGCCGGCCTGGTGGACATCGGCTACATCAAAGCCACCGGCAAGAGCGTCAAGATCTATCTGCCGAAGACGGCGTCGAAGCCTGAAGTCGAATTCGAATGGAAGATTCCGAAGTGGAGCAACGCCATCGAGCGCGATCGCGCCCGCACCTACTTCCAGGCCTACGCCGCGGCTGCCGCCTTGTACTTTGCCGAGCAGGCGCTCAAGGAACTGCATGCCGGCAGGACGCGGACCTGGTCCGATTTCAAGGTGCCCGACGAAGCCATCGGCTGCGGCTTCCACGAAGCGGTTCGCGGCGTGCTCTCGCATCACGTGGTGATCAAGAACGGCAAGATCGCGAACTATCATCCTTATCCGCCGACGCCGTGGAATGCCAATCCGCGCGATAGCTACGGCACGCCGGGCCCCTACGAAGATGCGGTGCAGAACACGCCGATCTTCGAGGAGAACGGGCGGGACAAGTTCAAGGGCATCGACATCATGCGCGCGGTGCGCAGCTTCGATCCCTGCCTTCCCTGCGGCGTGCATATGTACGACGGCGGCGGCAAGATCCTGGAGACGCGCCATTCGCCGATGTTCGGCTTGAACGGCTGAGGACGGCGATCATGCCGGCACAACCGGAATTCCAGCAGCGGCTCAAGTCGATCGAAAAGTTGCTCGGCAAGATCGAGGCGGCCGCCGATCCGAACCTGCGAACTACCGTGCAGGAACTGGTGCAGTTGGTGATGGACCTGCACGGCGCCGGGCTGGAGCGGATGCTGGAGCTGATCCGCGCCACCGGCGACGGTGGCGAGAATCTGATCCAGAAGCTGGGGCGGGACGACCTGGTGGCGAGCCTTCTGGTGCTTGTACGGGCTTCATCCGCTGGAGTCTCGAAGACGCGGGTCGCGCAGGCGCTGGATAAGGTGCGCTCGCGCCTGCGCTCGCATGACGGCGCAGTGGAGCTGCTGAGCATCGAAGACGGCGCGGTCCGCTTGCGCCTGCAGGCCAACGGCCACGGATGCGGCTCGACGCGCAGGCGTTGAAGGAGATGGTCGAGGAGGCGGTCTATCAGGCGGCTCCGGATATCACCACTCTGGTCGATCGAAGGCGCGGAGGAGAAGCCAGGGCTTCGTGCCGCTCGAGATGTTGCAGGGCTCGACGCCGTGGCGAGCAGTGAGCGCTGTGAGCCGGCAGCTCGTTCGGCGTTCTGCGCCAGTTCGTGCGCCGTCCTTCACCGGCCGAGCGCTGCGAAATGTGCAGCAAGGAGTTGGCGCCCGACCACCAGCATCTTCTGGAACCGCTGAGCCGCAAGCTGATCTGCGCGTGCGATGCCTGCGCGATCCTGTTCAACAGCCAGGGCCAGACGAAGTACAAGCGCGTGCCGCGGCGCATCCGCTTTCTGCCGGACTTTCAGCATGACCGACAGCCAGTGGGACGGCCTGATGATGCCGATCAACATGGCGTTCTTCTTCAAGAGCACGCCGCAGGACCGCGTGATCGCGCTTGTACCCGAGTCCGGCCGGCGCCACCGAGTCGTTGCTGTCGTTCGATACCTGGGAGGAGATCGAGCGCGAAAATCCGGTGCTGCTGGAGATGGAAGCGGATGTCGAGGCGCTGCTGGTGAATCGCATCGGCCACGCGCGCGGATTCTCCAGCCCCGAATATTACCTGGTGCCGATCGACGAGTGCTTCAAACTGGTCGGCCTGATCCGCAGCCGCTGGCAGGGTCTGTCCGGCGGGACGGAAGTCTGGCGGGAGATCGGCAATTCTTCGCCGAGCTGAAGGCGAGGTCGCCGCAAGTCGCGGAGAGATCCCATGCCTGATCTCAGCTATCACGGTCGAGAAAGCCGAGGTTGTTCCCTTCGCGGCGTCTCCCACGCTGGCGTTCAAGCTGCGCGTGGCGAATGCCGATCCGGCTGAGACGATCCACACCGTCGTGCTGCGCTGCCAGATTCAGATCGAAGTGACGCGCCGCCGATACACCGCCGCGGACCAGGAGCGGCTGCGCGATCTTTTCGGCGAGCCGGAGCGCTGGGGCCAAACTCTGCGCAATCTGCTGTGGACCAACACCAGCGCCGTGATCCCGCAATTCACCGGCGTCACGACCGTCGACTTGCAGGTGCCCTGCACCTTCGATTTCAGCGTCGCGACGACCAAGTACTTCAACGGCCTGGCGGATGGCGAGATTCCGGTCTGCCTGATGTTCAGCGGCACGGTCTTCTACGCGGACGCCGACGGGAGCGCTGCAGGTGGCGCCGATCTCCTGGGACAAGGAAACGAAATTCCGCCTGCCGCTGAAGGTTTGGAAAGACATGATGGATGCGTACTATCCCAACAGCGCGTGGCTCTGCCTGCGCCGGGACGTCTTCGAGGAGTTGCATCGATTCAAAGTCGAGCACGGCATTCCGACCTGGGAGCAGGCGATCGAACAACATTCTGACTGCAAGCCGAGGAAGCCGGTGCGCTGTCATGAATCACCGATGTCGGTCGAGAAGATCGCCAACGCAGTGCTCTACGAAGGCTACATGCTGTATCCCTACCGGCCTTCGGCGGTGAAGAATCAGCAGCGCTTCAACTTCGGAGTGCTCTATCCGCGCGAGTATTGCGAACTGCAGACGGGCTCGGAAGCCTGGGAGATGCAGACGGAGTGCCTGGTGCTCGGACAATGCGGCCACGCACTGTCGAAGTGAAGGTGCGGTTCCTGCAACTGGTCGACGCAGCAGGATCGGCAGGAAGGCGTGGAGCGCGACGTTTGTACGCTCGCCGCCGGTCTTCGAATCGCTTGACGTCGCAGCCGCTTCGGCAGAAGTTTCGCGTTTGAAGTGGACGTCAGATGGCGAGCTGGAACTACGCGCGCAACGGCTCGAGCGATGGCTGCTTCAGGATCACGCTCGATCGTCCGCAATCTCGCGTCGCTCGGCAAACAGCGCGGACATGAACCGCGACGAGGTGCTGCTGCGTTCGCTGGTCTCCGTGCACAGCATTCTGCATGTCGACGGCGGCGAGTTTGTTTCGTCTGCTCGATCCGCCGGAGCACGTATCGCGCGGCGTGCCGGAGTGCCGCAACATCGGCACGTGGCCGGTGCTGGCGGGCGACGAGGGGCAGCGCGATATCAGTGCTGTCCGCGCCGATCATTCTCTACGACTATCCGCAGATCGCGCCGGAGAGCCCGGGCGATCTTTTCGACGGCACCGAAATCGACGAGATTCTGGCGCTGCGGATCCTGACCATGACGGACGCGGAGAAACTCGGAAGTGCGGAACGGCGACGATCGCGCCCGCCGGATTCTCGAACGAACCGAAATGCTGCCGCCGGAACATTTTCAGAAGCTGCACGGGGCTCTGCGCGGTCTGCGCGCAAGTCCGGAGCAGCCGCCATGAACGAGTGGGAATGGCAACTGCTCGAGGACAAGCCGGCGCTCGACCGCGTCACCGTCGATGGCGTCGAGTTCAGCGATCGGCGATCGTGTTCGCCTGCGTCCGCGCCAGGGCGGCGACATTATGGACGTCGCGCTGGCCGGGAAGATCGGGATCATCGAGAGCATCGAGCAGGACTACGAAGGCAAGGTACAGGTGGCGGTCGTGATGGATGACGATCCCGGCAAGGACCTGGGCATGCTGCGCCAGCCCGGCCACCGCTTCTTCTTCAATGTCGAGGAGATCGAACCGCGTATGACGCATCCGCGGATTCTCATCGCGTGCATCGGAAATATCTTCCTGGGCGATGACGGCTTCGGCATGGAAGTGGCTCGCCGCCTTGCGCAGCCGCCCGCTGCCGCCGGGCGTCATCCTGAAGGACTTCGGAATTCGCGGCCTCGATCTCACGTACGCGCTGCTCGATCCCTACGAACTCGTCATCCTGGTGGACGCCTGCCCGCGCGGCGGCGAGCCGGGCACGGTTTATCTGATCGAGCCGGACGCCGTCGGAGCTGAAGATCGCTGTTCCGGCCCGCCTTGAACGCGCACGGCATGAATCCGATGAACGTGCTGCGCATGGTGAAGTCGATGGGCGGCGCGCCAGGCCGCGATTCTGATCGTAGGCTGCGAGCCTGCCGACCTTGGATCGGAGAAGAAGGCAAGCTGGGCTTGAGCGAACCAGTTGCGGCCGCGATCGACGAAGCAATCGCTCTGATCGAGACGCTGGTTTCGAAAACGATGGTCGGACCGGCAGCGAACGAAGTTTTGCAAACACATTGAACAAGGAGAACGTCATGTCAATGGAACTGACGGAACACACGAATGGTCAGGATGCGAACCGAAGCCCGGGACACGCTATTCCTGTTGGGCGGCGCTGCCATGGTTGCTGTTCGGCGCCGGACTCATCCTGTCCACGCCGATGGTCCGGCGCTCTCTGGGCGGCGTCGGGAATCGGGAACCTGATGCAGGCTGCGATCCCGGATTTCGAACGATACATGAAGCTGAGGTCCATGTGACCGAGGTGCAACCCGGAACTGCGGTGGGGCACTATCGTTCTCGACAAGGGCGCGAGCAGATTTACCGTGCGCGCGTTTGCCAGCGGAATGCTCTCGGCGCTCGGGCACAATCCGACCATCGCGATCCGGGACTTTTCGGGCGAGGCGAATTTCGATCCGGCCGCTCCGGAGCAAGCTTCGCTGCGCATCCAGATCCGGGCGGATTCGCTGGAGGTGACGGACGACATCAGCAGCAAGGATCGCCGGGAAATGGAAAGCACGATGAACGAGAAGGTGCTCGAGAGCGCGAAGTATCCGACGATCACTTTCGAGAGCGACTGGCGTGTCCGCCGACGCAGTTGAGCGAAGGACGTTACCAGGTGACATCTGAACGGCAATCTGTCGCTGCACGGCAGCGACGCGGCACCGTTCCCGGTGACGGCGCAGGTGACCCTGATGGGCGACATGCTGCGCGCCTCCGGCGAGTTCTCCCTTCTGCAGAGCGATTACGGCATACCGCTGGTCAGCGTTGCCGGCGGGGCGCTGAAAGTGAAGGATGAGCTGAAGTTCACATTCGATATCGTCGCGCGAAAGCAGGAATAGAAACATGTGTCTCGCCATACCCGGAAAAATCGTCGAGCTGCTGGCTGAGGATCGCGACCTGGCTGTGGTCGACGTTCTGGGCGTGCGGCGGAAGGTGGATCTCGGGCTTGTTGCAGGACGATCCTCCGGCCACGGGCGATTGGGTGCTCATCCACGTCGGTTTTGCCATGAGCAAGATCAGCGAAGCGGACGCGCTCGGATCAGTTGCGCATGCTCACCGAGCTCGGCGAGAGCGACGCGGCGATGGAAGAAGTTCGCGGGTACGGCCTGGGCGATTCGGAGGACGCCGGCGAGCGCCGCTGAGACCGGAGGAATAAGACCATGCGATTTGTCGATGAATTTCGCGAACCGGAGTTGATCACCAGGACCGCCGACGAGATCCGCCGGCTGGCCGATCCCGCGCGCCATTACCGCTTCATGGAAGTGTGCGGCGGCCACACCCACGCCATCTACCGCTTTGGCCTGAAGGATCTGCTGCCGCCGAACATCGAACTGGTCCACGGCCCGGGCTGTCCGGTGTGCGTGCTTCCCATGGGAAGCATCGACGACGGCCTGTCGATGGCGGAGCAGCCCGACGTGATCTTCACCGCGTTCGGCGACATGATGCGCGTCCCCGGCACGCGCGGGAGCCCGCTCGAACACAAAGCGCGCGGGATGGATGTGCGCATCGTCTATTCGCCGTCGGATGCCCTGAAGCTCGCGCGGAACGAATCCCGACAAGCACGTCATGTTCTTCGCGATCGGCTTTGAGACCACGGCGCCGTCGACCGCGCTCACGCTGATGCGCGCCAAGAGCGGAGGGCATCCGCAACTTCTCGGTCTTCTGCAATCACGTGACGATCATTCCGGCCATCCGCGCGATCCTCGATTCTCCCGATATGCGCATCGACGCGTTCATCGGCCCGGGCCACGTCTCCACCGTGATCGGCTGCCGGCCCTATGGATGGATTGCGAACAACGAAGAGCAAGCCGATCGTGGTCGCCGGATTTGAGCCGCTCGATGTGCTGCAATCCATCGTCATGCTGCTGCGCCAGCTGAACGAAAACCAGAGGAAAGTGGAGAACCAGTACAAGCGCGTCGTGCCGTGGGAAGGAAATCGCGCCGCTCTCAAGGCCATGGCCGAAGTGTTCGAATTGCGGCCGTACTTCGAATGGCGCGGCTTAGGCTTCATCTCGCAATCCGCACTGCGGATTCGCGAATCGTATGCGGAATGGGACGCCGAGCGGCGCTTCTCCGTACCCGGCGTGCGCGTCACCGATCCGAAGGCCGCGCAGTGCGGGGAAGTGTTGAAGGGCGTGCTGAAGCCGGCGCAGTGCAAGCTGTTCGGCAAGGAGTGCACTCCGGAGCATCCGGTGGGCGCGCTGATGGTGTCGTCGGAAGGCTCATGCGCGGCCTATTACAACTACGAGCATCGCAAGACGCAGGTGTTAACGAATGTGTCGATGCCAACATCTTTAGGAGCGTAATGACGAGCGTCGTTTCCAAAATCCGTTTCCGCGATCCGCAGGTCGAGATGGCTCACGGAGCCGGCGGCAAGGCGAGCCGCCGGCTCATCGACGGATTGTTCGCGCCGATTCTGTTCGGATCGGCTCCAGCGCCTCTGGGCGACGCCGCCCACGTGAACATCAACGGAACCTGCGTGGCGATCACCACCGACAGCTTCGTGGTCAGGCCGCTGCGTTTCCCGGCGGCTCCATCGGCGAACTCGCGGTGAACGGAACGGTCAACGATCTGGCGGTTTCCGGCGCGAGAGCGCAGGCGCTGGTGGTCAGCTACGTGCTCGAAGCCGGGCTGCCGACGGAGATTCTCGAAGCCGAGGTTCGTGCCATGGCCGCCGCCGCAAGCGCTGCCGGCGTGGTCATCGCGGGCGGCGACACCAAAGTCGTCGAACACGGCAAGGCCGATCAGATGTACATCACGACTTCCGGAATCGGCCACCTGATTCCGGGCGTGAGCGTCTCGCCGGCGGCGGTGCGCTGCGGCGACAAGATCCTGCTGTCCGGTCCGATCGGCGACCACGGCATCACGATTCTGCTGGCGCGCGGCGAACTGGATCTCGAGGCCGATCTCCGCTCCGATACGCGCTCCGTGCTGCCGCTGGTGGAGGCGCTGGCGGAGGCCGTCGGCGCCGGCGATTCACTGGATGCGCGATCCCACGCGCGGCGGCGTCGCGACATCGCTCAACGAACTGGCGCACGATTGCGGCCTCGGCATCCTGCTCTCGGAAGATCGAATTCCGGTTCGCGATGAAGTGCGCGGCGCTTGCGAGTTGCTGGGTCTCGACCCGCTGCATATCGCCAACGAAGGACAATTTCTGGCCGTGGTTGCCGCCGAACAAGCCGAGGCCGCGCTCGATGCCTTGCGCGCAACTCCGGGCGGGCGCGAGGCCGCATTGATCGGCGAAGTCAGCGAACAGCCCGCCGGCTCGGTTCTGGTCACGACGCTTTACGGAGGCAGCCGGATCGTGGACATGCTGGTGGGCGATCCGCTGCCGAGAATCTGTTAGGAGCCAAGCGATGGTCAAGACATGCGATCTGGCGAGCGACAGTCGAAGAACGGCTTCTCGAACGCAATCGGATCTTCGAAGACTTCTTCGCGCAAGAGGCGCGTCCGCTCGCGCTGGCTTGCCGGGAGATGTCGGACCGCTTTCTCCAGGGCGGGCGCCTGCTGGCATTCGGACGCGGCCCTTACGCCACCGATGCGCAGCACGTGTCGGTCGAGTTCGTCCATCCGATCATCGTCGGCAAGCGCGCGCTGCCGGCGCTGGATCTCTCCCTTCTCTTTCGTCCCTGGCTGGACGCGATCCTTCAGCCGGAGGACATTGTCATGGGATTCGGACCACCGGAGGGCGATGCGGAAGTCGCGGACGCGCTCGCCGCGGCGCACAAGCGCGGCGCCATGACTTTCGCGCTGCCCGGGCCGCGGCGGTTCGTATCCGTTCGAGCCGCCGACGCAGGATCCATTTCATCCATCAGGAGCTGATCGAGATTCTGTATCACACGCTGTGGGAAACGGTGCACGTCTTCTTCGAGCATCGTGAGCTGGGACACGACGTCGGCGATTCCGCATTCCTCTATCCTTTTCTGGGCGAAGAGAAACAACAGACGGGCGATATCGTGGATCAAGTCGCCGCATCCATTCGAGCCAAGGCGCAGGAGGACGCGCAGCCTGCGAGCCCAGGTGGCCCGCGAGGAATCCGAACAAATCGCCGACGCCGCCGCGCCATTCACTCAGCGCCTGAGCTCAAGGCGGCAAGCTGATCATTTTCGGCAATGGCGGATCGGCTACCGACGCCAACGACTGGGCCATCGACTGCGTGCTGCCGCCCGCCGGATACCGCCCGATTCCGGCAATTTCGCTGTCGATGGAGCCCGCCAACCTCACGGCCATTGCCAACGATGTCGGCATCGAGACTGATCTTTCTGCGCCAGATGATTGCGCACGCGCGGCCGGAGGATGTCGCGATCGGGATCTCCACCAGCGGCGGCTCGCGCAACATCATCATGGCGCTCGAAGAAGCGCGCAAGCGGGGATTGCTGACCGTGGCGCTGCTGGGCTATGACGGCGGCGAGATCCTGCGCCGCGGGCTGGCGGACTTTCCGCTGGTGGTCCGCTCCGATTACATCCCGCGCATTCAGGAAGTGCAGGCATCCACCTATCACGTGATTCGCGAAACGCTGGAGGTGCTCGCCCGTGCCTAAGTTCGAACTGTTCGGAACCGCAAGCTGCCCTTACACGCAGGAAATGCGGGAGTGGCTCGAATGGAAAGGCCACGAGTACGTCGAATACGACGTGGAGAGCGATGACGAGGCTCGCGCTCGCATGATCGCCATCTCCGGCGGCCAGCGCACCGTGCCGATTCTGGTGGAGGACGGCGAAGTGGTGCAGATCGGCTGGCAGGGCCGCGGCTGCGTGGTCTGCCGCATAGAATCCATGACCAGTGCCTGCGATATTCGAGTTCGCGGCGTGGTGCAGGGAGTCGGTTTCCGTCCCTTCGTGTTCCGTTTGGCCCAGGCCAATACGCTCGCCGGCTGGGTGCTGAACGATGAAGAGGGAGTCGAGATTCATCTGGAAGGCGCCGAGCCTGCGCTGGACGCATTTGTTCGATCCCTGGTCGCCGAGCGCCCGCCCGCCGCCAGTATTCACGCCATCGATGTTCACGCCGCGCAGCCCGCGGGGTTCAGGGATTTCACGATTCGGGACAGCCGTGCACAGGCCGCCCCACCGTCCGAATTTCGCCGGACTTGCCGGTCTGCGAAGCGTGCCTCGCAAGAACTGTTCGACCCCGCCAACCCGCGCTATCACTATCCCTACATCAACTGCACCAACTGCGGCCCGCGCTATTCGGTGATCCTGAGCCTGCCTTACGATCGCGGCAACACGACCATGCAAGAGTGGCCGCTTGGACGAGTATTGCGCCGGCCAGTATGGCGATCCCGCCGATCGCCGTTTCCACGCGCAGCCCGTCGCTTGCCCGGACTGCGGTCCGCACTATTACCTGCGAGCGGGCGACGAAATCGTCACCGGCGACGAGACTAGCATCGCCAGGGCCGTCGAGCTGCTCGACGCTGGCGCGATCGTCGCGGTGAAAGGAATCGGCGGTTATCATCTGGCGTGCGATGCGCGCAACGCGACTGCGGTCAAGGCCTTGCGCGATCGAAAGTTTCGCAAGGAAAAACCTTTCGCGCTGATGGTCGGAAGCATTGAGATCGCGCGCGAGCTGGTGGAACTTTCGCCGAATGCGGAATCGCTGCTGACTTCGGCGGCCCGGCCGATCGTTCTGGCTCCCGCCAAGATGCAGCTTGCCGACGTGTCTCCCGGGAACGACGACCTCGGCGTCATGCTGCCCTACACGCCGCTGCATCACCTGCTCTTTGCCGCAGGCGCGCCCGAAGTTCTGGTGATGACCAGCGCCAATCGTTCCAGCGAGCCGATTGCGTATCAGGATGAGGAAGCCGCGCAGCAGCTCGCCGGAATCGCCGATGCATTCCTGATCGGCGAGCGGCCCATCGCGCGCCGCGTGGACGATTCCATCGCCCGCGCGGGCACATTCGGCCCAGTGATTCTGCGCCGCTCCCGCGGCTATGCACCCTCCGCGGTGACAACGATTCCAATCTCGAAGCCGATTCTCGCCACCGGCGCCGACCTGAAGAACACCATCACGCTGGTCGTGAACGGCCAGGCGTTCGTGAGCCAGCACATCGGCGACCTGGATCAATACGAGTGCCTGCAGGCGTTTCGCGAAACCATCGACGACCTGATGTCGATGTACGAAGTTCCACGGCAGGAACTGATCGTGGCTCACGATGCTCATCCGCAGTATCTTTCCTCGGCTACACGCGCTCGAGCTGCCGGGCGCTGCCTCGTACGCCGATCCAGCACCATCGCGCGCACGTCGCTTCGGTTCTGGCCGAGCGCGGCGCGTGGGACAAGCGAGTGCTGGGCGTCAGCTTCGACGGAACCGGCTACGGAGACGACGGAACCATTTGGGGCGGCGAATTCTTCGCCGGAAGCATTCTCGAAGGCTTCGAACGCGTGGCGCACCTGCGGCCGGCGGCGCTTCCCGGCGGCGACGCCGCGGCGCGCTATCCCGTCCAGGCCGCCGCCGGATTCCTGGCCCAGATCGACGGCTTGCCGGATCTCAGCGCGGAGCCGTTCCGATTTCCCGAGCGCTATCGAGAACTCATTGGAATTGATTCGCAGAGGCGTTGCGGACTTTCACGACCACTTCGGTGGGCCGGCTCTTCGACGCGGCTGCGGCTTTGCTCGGGCTTCACGCGCGAAGTGACCTTCGAAGGTCAGGCCGCCATGTGGGTGGAGCATCTGGCTCGCACCGCACTCGCCCGCCGAGCCGTATCCATTTCCGTTCATCGCAGGAGAGCTGGATTTCCGTCCACTGCTCGCGGCACTGGCGTAGGACCGGCATCGCGGCCGGGATGCCGCACAGTGCGCGCGCGCCTTTCAGCGCGGGAATCGCGAAAGGCCTTTGCGAACGCCCTCACAATCTTGTGCGAGGCCCACGCGCTGGATACGGTCGTGCTCTCCGGCGGCGTTTTTCAAAACGAACTGCTGCTGCAGGATGTGAAGTCCCTCATCGCCGGATCGGCGCATCGACGTCTGGACCAATCACGCCGTGCCTCCGAACGACGGAGGCATCAGCCTGGGACAGGCCGCACTGGCGGCATTCGCGTACCGGAACGAATCGAGGCACGCTCATGCATGAGCTATCCATCGCGATGAGCATCGTCGAAATGGCCGAGGAAGAGGCCGACCAGCGAGGCGGCGTGCAAGTGAACGCCGTGCATCTGAAGCTCGGCCCGCTCTCGGGCGTCGTCAAGGATGCGTTGCTGTCGTCCTACGAGCTGGCCTGCGAGGGAACGCAGTTGGAAGGATCGCAACTGGTCATCGAAGAGATCCCATCGTGGTGTATTGCCCGCAATGCGAGGCGCCGCGCACTTGGATTCGATGCAGTGGTTCGTTTGTCCCGAATGCAAGAGCCCCGTATCGGAAGTACTTCACGGGCGGGAACTCCAAGTCGCCGCTCTGGAGATACAGGAATGAGTGCGCAGCCCCGCCTTGGTGGAAGTAAGACAGAACGTTCTCAAGCAGAACGACATCGTGGCTCGCGAGCTCCGGCAGCGCTTTCAGGAAGCTGGAGTGTTCGTGGTGAGCCTGGTGTCGAGCCCGGGCTCCGGCAAGACCGCCTTCCTCGAGAAGACGCTTACGCTCCTGCGGCCCAACTCACCGCGTCGCGGCTCTGGTGGGCGATCTCGCGACCGACAACGACGCGGTCCGGCTGGCGCGCTCGCAGGTGCCCGTCAAGCAAATCACGACCGGCACGCTCTGCCATCTGGAAGCTGCCATGGTCCGCGACGCCTTGAAGCGAATGGAAGTTGGACAGAGTTGGATTTTCTGTTCATCGAGAATGTGGGGAATCTGGTGTGTCCTTCTTCCTACGATCTGGGCGAGGATCTAAGGCTAGTCCTGCTCTCGGTAACCGAAGGAGAAGACAAGCCTCTAAAGTATCCGACCATTTTCAACACCGCTGACTTGGCGATACTCACCAAGATGGACCTGGCCGAAGCGGTCGAATTCGATCTGACCGCCGCCGATTCCAACGTTCAACGTGTGCGCCCGGGTATGCCCCTGCTGAAAGTCTCCGCGAAGTCCGGTGCGGGGATGAGCGAGTGGCTACAGTTCCTGACTTCGGCCCACGCCGAGCCCCGCGTTTCGCCCCTTTCACCTGCGTGATATATTTGGCTTGTCGTTATCTGCTGCCATGGCGCGACTGGAATTATTGGATCGCCAGCGAGAGGACTGGGCCTTGCTGCGTCAAGCCAACGGTGGCGCCGGAAGGTCGCTCGCCATCTTTGTCCATGGCTTCCTGGGCGACTACTGGTCAACCTGGGGACGCTCGCCGGAATTGCTGCAGGAACACGCGCAGAGTCATCCGGTACTCATGGGTTGGGATTTTCTGTTTATCGGCTACCCGACTCGCCAGATCGATACGTATCTCGACATCGCCAAACTGATCGCTACCCAGTGGGACAACGCGGCCAAGGGTAGGCCGCCGTTTGGCGGCGCGTATACTCGCTTCGCCCTCATCGGCCACTCCCTCGGCACTCTCGGCATACGTCAGTTGCTTTGCGCCGGGACGCTGCAGCCGCCGCAGATGTTCAAGGCAATGCACAGCATCACGCTTTTCGGTACGCCTTTGAACGGAAGCCCACTCGCTGGAAAGGGCGCGGAGTTTGCCGGAGGCGCGGTTGCCGAAGCATTACGGGAAGGCAACCCGCAGTTGAGGATGCTCCGGACCTGGAACGAAACCGTGCACTCCTATCTTCCCTGGCGCGGCGTACGCGTGGTTCTTGGAACCGACGATAAGGTCGTCGGAAACAAATATTCGGATCTCATCGACTTCGCTGGTGACGCAAAGCCCATCGCCTTGCTGAATTTCGATCACGGAACCCTCGTCAAGCCAACCAATTGGACCGGCTCCAGTATTTATGACGAGATCGTAGGCGCGTTGCAATGAGTGACATTTCCAAAGAAGAGCTGGATGAGCGTCTGGCTGCACTGTCGAGCGGCCCTTGGGCGCAAGGCGTAGCCGAGGCGCGCCGGATATTCGCGCCAGTTGATCGCATTTCCATGCGGGCGTCACGGGACAGATTTCTTGCCCTCGACAAGATTAAGCTCTCGCCCTCGAATATCCGGCGTAACCGTAGGCTAGCAACCGTGCTGCGCCCTCACTATGCATATAAAGAGGCGATAACCAGTCCCATAGAAATCCAAACCCGCGATGCTTTGGACAACGCGTTAATTTTGCCGCAGCTCTACGAGCTTGCCGTTCAGACGGGCTACCTGCCCAGCGATGCTGTCAAACAACCCGCGCGCAATATTCTCTCCAATCTGCTTTGGTCCCCGGCGGCGCGACATTTTGTGAATGCTTATGACTATGTGGCTGTGCCGATGCTGGCCGCCCGCGTGGGAATGTCCGGCCTAGGCGCAGCCGAGCCGCCGGAGCCGCGCGCGAATGGCGCGATACGATTTGCCGCCTTCCTGGCTCACCTCCGCGCCTTCTATGCCGACGAGCAAATCCGGGCCTGGACCAAATTCCTTGACGACTACGTCGAGGAACCAGACGAGCAAGGTAAGCTATGGCGCTATCTCAAGGGAAAAGTAAAGATCGCGCCTGCGCGGACTTCGGAGCTGCTGATTGGATGCCAGCTTTTAGTGAATTCCATGGCCAGCATTTTTCACATCCTGGACGACGATGAGCTAGGCCACTTTGGATTGATTCACGCCTATTGGCTACAGAAGTTTTTCGGATACGACATGGATGACAGCGGCTACGCGAAGAATATCGATCGCTGGGGACAGAACGGGTCCTGGGCCAGAACGGTTACCACGAGTCCGTACTTGATACCCGAAGGGACCGACGCCGAGATCGCAAAAGTCTTTCAGCGCCAGTTCGAGGAAAAGGTGCAGTTACTGGAAAAAACATTCGCTGCGGTAAGAGCCCTAGCCAAATCTGCGCGGAGCAGCAGAGGCGGATCCGTTTTGCCGGGCATCCTTCCATTCAAATATGATGTTGGCAAGAGTCAGCCTCAACAAGCCGAAAACTACTGAACTGCATCACAAATAACTGAGCCAGGCCGATCGCCGCTTTGCTCGCAGCCGCTCAAACCAGCGGCACGGGAAGTACAGCGCGATCACGCACACAGCGAACACGAGGTACAGCAGGCCAAGGCTCCATGTGTATCCAGGCGGCACGCGGCCCGGCGCCAGCGGATGGTTCGCAAAAAGCCACGCATTTACGTGTCCCTCGCGAATCAGCGAAACGATGCACGCCGCCAGGTGAATGACGGGGATGTGCAGAAGGTAGTAGAACAGCGGCACGCGTCCGAAGGTCGCGATCGCATCAACCAGCTTGCCGCGCCATCGTTCCGCAAAACCCAGCAGGATGAACATCGGCCCCAGCGTCATCAATAGAAACGAGAGCGATGCCGGATATTTCGTCGTTCGCAGAAATGCCAGAACACCGGGCGCCGCTCGCCACGGGCGCGGATCGCCGTAAAAGTCCAGCCCGCGCAGCACAAAAAAGAGAACGGTCAGCGTCAGTCCCAGCTTGAGGCAGATCGCGCGGCGGCGGTCAGGCGGCATTTGCATGACAACTCCGAACGCATATCCGGCCATCATCACGCCGATCCACGGCACGATGACGAACAGAATCAGCAGCGGCGGCCCGGAATTGCCAAGCTCGAACCCTCCGCCGAAATATAGAATCTTCAGCAGCCAGTTCGGCCCGTTCTCGCCGAAAGCTTTGGCCAAGGGTCCGGCAAAAAGGTCGATTATGTTGTGCAGGGCTATGATCGCCACGCCAATCACTGCGATAGCAACGGTCGGCAAGTAAATCGCCGCTCCCATCAGCATCATGCAGCAACCGATCATCCAGATCACGCCTGCCAACATATAGTGCGCGAAATCAAAGTTAAAGGTCCAGGCGACCCGGATCACGGTCAGTTCCAGCAGCACCAGCCAGACCCCACGGACCAGCAGAAACTTGGCCAGCGCGGTGCGGTTGGCGAGCTTTTTCCCGTGTAGGTACGCCGCTGTGCCCGCCAGGAAGACGAAGGCCGGCGCCACAAAATGCGTGACCCAGCGAGTAAAGAAGATTCCCGGCGTCGGCCCCCCTGCAGGCAGTCCGGAGTACACCCGCACGTGGTCGATCGCCATCAAAATCATCGCCACGCCGCGCACGAAATCCATCGATGCAATGCGCGACCTGTTTTCCATATCTGCCTAGGACGTGAGTATACAAGTTTTCGATAGACCACAACCAAACAAATAATTCTCAAAAGCGGACACTTACGCGATCCGCATCGCCCATTCCCATCAATTGTTTCAGTCATTTGCCGCGTCCCGGGAACGGACCTTCGCTTGCATTTTGAACCATGTGCTCACTCTCCTGAGGGACTTGCGCTACTCTTTGCGCACCTTGCGCAAGGCCCCCGGCTTCAGCATTGTGGCCTTGCTGGTTCTGGCGCTGGGCATCGGAGCCAACACCGCGATCTTCAGCGTCGTCAATTCGGTGGTGCTGCGGCCGCTGCCCTATCCCGGTTCCGATCGCCTAGCCCTGATCTGGGAGACGGATTTCAAAGACGGCATCAAGCGTGAAGGACCGTCAGGTCCGAATTTCCTGGATTGGAAAGAGCAGAGCCAGTCCTTCGAGGAAATGTCGCTGCTCGAGGTCGGCACCGGCACTCTGACCGGTGAAGGCGAGCCCGAGCAGGTAGTCGGTCTGCGCGTAACTACGAATTTCCTGTCGATGCTCGGTGCGCGAACGGTGCTGGGCCGCGGCTTTACGGCGGCTGAGGGCGAAGGCCAAGCGCGCTACCCGGTCGCCGTTCTCACCAACGGATTCTGGAAGCGCCGCTTCGCATGCGGACCCGCGCGTCATCGGACGAACCTTTTCCATGAATAGCGAGCCGTACACCGTGATCGGCGTACTCGCACCGGATTTCTGGCAGCCGCTGCCCGCCGATCTTTACGTGCCCTGGCCGCTCGCGCAACTGCGCGCCAAGAGCCGCGTGGATCACGATTTCGGCGTCATCGCCCGCCTGAAGCCCAACGTCACCATCGCCCAGGCGCAGGGTGAGTTGAGCGCGATCGCGCGCCGCATCGATGCCGAGACGCCAAGGCTGGCAGGTTGGGATGTGACGCGTGGTTGGCATGAAGCAGGCCCTGTTCGAGTACATCCGTCCCGCGCTGCTCTTGCTCTTGGGCGCGGTGGGTCTGCTGCTGCTGCTTACCTGCGTGAACGTGGCCAGTCTGTTGCTGGCGCGCGTCACCGGCCGCCGCAAAGAGATGGCTATCCGGACCGCATTGGGCGCGCGGCGCGGCCGTCTGATCGCGCAGATACTGAGCGAAAGCCTGCTACTCAGCCTGATCGGCGGCGCGCTAGGAGTCTTCTTCGCCGTCTGGGGCGTCGACCTGCTGAGCGCGGTCCTGCCCAACACGCTTCCCATGGCTGAGGCCGGCGCAGAAATCATGCGCCCGGCTATCAACGTCGATGCCCGCGCGCTCGCCTTCGCGCTCTTGATCTCAACCGGAGCCGCGCTGATTTTCGGGCTGATTCCGGCGCTCTATGTCGCCAATGCCGATGTGAACGACGCGCTGAAATCAGGCGGCCGAACGTCTTCCCCATCGCCGGGCCGGGCCGGCGTGTGGCGCCTGCTCGTGGCCGGAGAGGTCGCTCTCGCCACCATGCTGCTGATCGGCGCCGGCCTCGCCATGAAGAGCTTCGTGAATCTGCAGCACGTGAATCCCGGCATTCGGCCCGATCACGTCCTGACGTTTCGCATGCGCCTGCCCACCGACAATCTCTACAAGAACGATCGCGAGCAGGCCGCCTTCTACCGGCGCATGCTCGACCGCGTGGAAAACATACCAGGCATTCAATCCGCCGGCCTCACCGATGTCCTTCCCCTCGGCCAGCAGAACGACCGCGAATACTTCACCATCGAAAACCGCCCGCTGCCGGCCGGGCAGTCGCTGGTCGCCGACTTTCGCCGCATCAGTGCGCGCTACTTAACCACCATGGGAATCGCGCTGCTCAAGGGCCGGCTGCTTTCCGATCGCGATGTGCGCGACGCACCGCCGGTGATCCTGATCGACGAAACCCTGGCGCATCAGTATTTCCCCAACGAGAATCCGATCGGGCAGCGCATGCTGTTGTGGGGCCAATTCCGCGAGGTCGTCGGCATCGTGGGCCAGGTGCATCATTATGGCTTGGAAAAACAGCCGGAGCCCACCATCTACGCGTCCTTCGAGCAGATGCCGAACAAGGCCATGGTGCTCACCGTGCGCACCGCAATGGAAACCCAAGCCGTGGTGAAAGCCGTGAAGCAGGCCGTGTGGTCGGTCGATCCGGGCCAGCCGGTGTTTCAGATCCGCAGCATGGACGAATATCTTTCCCTCGCCAGCACGGCGCCGCGCATGTCGACGGTGCTGCTGGCGGCCTTCGCCGGAATCTCGGTGCTGCTAGCCGCTCTCGGCATTCACGGCGTCGTTTCCTACGGAGTCGCCCAGCGGACTCGCGAGTTCGGACTTCGCATGGCGCTGGGCTCGACGCCCGGACAACTGCAATCGCTCGTCATCGCCCACGGCATGAAGACCGCGCTTGTCGGCCTTTTGATCGGAATGGCCGCAGCCGCCGCCCTGACCTCGGCTTTGCGAGCGCTACTATACGGCGTAGAGCCTCTCGACCCCGCCGTGATGGCCGGAGTCGCCGTGCTGCTCCTTACGGTGGCGTTTCTGGCCAACTACCTTCCGGCGCGGCATGCAACCCAGATCGACCCCATGGACGCACTGCACCAGGAATAACCGGATCAAGTGACGCTCTGTCACTTGGCAGGCGCCATGTCCGCCAGATTTGCCCGCAGCAATATTAGCCGGGCTTCCAAACCGTGTCGTTTCAATTACTTTTCCCTGGCTGTCCAAATGGCATGAGTCATGCAAGAGTGACTGGCGATGAAGCCAGCACTCACAAGACGCAAAGCCCAGTGCCAACCGAAGCCGCGCCCGCTCAGCGTTCATTGCCCGCTCTGCAAACGGCTTAAGCTCGACTATCTGATCGCGCTCAGCCGCCTCGACGCTGCCCGGACAGTCAATCCAAGGAGCCATTAAATGTTAGATACATTACCTATGAACTATCGCAACCAGCCGGAATTTACCGCCAACTCGGCTAGGGCAGCACAAATGTTGATGTCCGCCCGCTTGCATTGCAACCTTCGGCACCAGGACGTGGCGGTTGCAACGCGCCGCATCGCGCGTCAGCTCGGCCCCGCATTCGCAATCTCGGTGTACCGCTTAGCCGACATCGAAAGCGGCCGCGTCCGTCCGACGATGTGGAGACTCTCCTCTCTCTGTGCCGTTTACGGCATTGAGATGTCCCAGGTGTTGCAATGGTACGGCGTCCAGCACGCAGGACTGGCGTCGGCCACCGCCGCGTAGGCGAGAACGACGAGGTTAATCATGAATCCAACCGTGTTCATTGCCATATTGCTAGCCGCCATGCTCCTGTTGTCCCTGCTCATCGACCGGCGGCGTTCGGAACGGGACTGGCGCGCCGAGGAGAGTTCGATGGCCACCGGCATCAGGAAATGGTTAATGGGGAATCCTGAGGCTCCTGTACCGGCCGCCGAGCCTGCGCAGATTCCGGAAGGGAATCACACCTTATTGCGTGTCAGCGGGAATGTGCCACCCGAACACTGGAACCGGCTGGGGAGCGTGCTCCAGTCCAAGTTGCCATCCGGCACGGAAGTAAGCGCCGCGCTCGATGTCTCGTTCGCGATCGATGCCACTCAGGCCCGGAGTGTAACCGCGAATCTGAATTATCTGATCTCTGAGCTTGAATTGTCCGGCCTCCGCATCGCGGTCGAGCAAGCGAAAGGCAAAGTAACCGCACCGCTGGTGGAGCGGCCCCGAAAGGCCCGGCGCTGCCGCGTGGTGATTCGATTCCACGAAAGCGACAAGATCAATCCTCTCCTAAAGTCACTCCTGTGGTTAGCCCCGGCGCGTCCCGTCAGTCTGGCTAGCTAGTCAGACTCGGCCCGCCAGTTGTAACGTCGCGGGCCGCGCTGGAATCGCTTCAATCAACTGCCGGGTATACGGATGCCGGGGATCCCCGAAAATGCGGTCAGTCGCGCCGAATTCCACAATCTCGCCCTCATTCAGAATCGCCACCCGCTGGCAAAAAGAAGCCACCGATAGCAAGTCATGCGAGATATAGAGGATTCCCATGTCCAGCCCCCGGTTCAGGCGTTTGAAAAGGCTCAGGATTTCGGCATGCACTACTACGTCCAAAGCGCTGGTGGGCTCGTCAGCCACTAACAGCGCGGGGCGATGAATAATTCCCATCGCGATCACCACGCGTTGCGCCTGCCCCACACTCAGCTCCGCCGGGTAGCGCCGCAGGAAAGATTCCTCTGCCGGCAAGCTCACGCTGTTCATCAGGTCGAGCAAATAATTGGTCATCCGCTCGCGGCTGCCGTCTGCGTGCGCTTTCCATGCCTCCGCAAGCTGTGTGCCGATGCGCAGCGCCGGGTTCAGCGCCGACGTTGGACTCTGCAACACCAGCCCGATATCGCGCCCGCGCATCTGGCGCATTTCTTTTTCAGGACAGAGAACCAGGTCGCGCCCACGGAATAGAATTTGACCGCGCGCCTTGCCGCCTCTCATTTCCAGCAGTTTCAGAATGGCCAAGGCAATGCTGCTTTTGCCGGAACCGCTTCTCCCTACCAGTCCAACGATTTCGCCCGGCTCAATATCGAACCGTGCGTTGCGAAGCACGTCCGTCTTACCGGGGTAATCGATCGAGACATCGACCGACAGCAGCGATGGGGAATATTGCGTCATCGGCTCTTGGCCAGAATCAAGCTCTCCGCGTTCCAGTAGGTTTGCGGCCGCAGCACGCCCGGCTCTGCGTTGCGCAACGACGGCGAAATTGCGGTGAGCGCGTTCTTCGTAACCAGATAGAAAAACGGCGCCTGCTCGGATACGATTTCCTGCACTCTATCGAACGACGCTTTGCGTTTCTGCCGGTCTGGAGCCGATGCCTGCGCGCGCATCAGCCGGTCGATCTCGGCTTCCCACGCGGTCTCCGGCGTGCTCTGATTCGGATTCCACTGATGATTGCTCGCCGAGCTCAACCACACATTCATCTGCGAACTCGGATCCAGGTCCAGGTTGGTTAAGCCAAGCAGGCAGGCCTCGTATTGAAACGTCTGGCTAATCCGCTCGATGAGAGAGCGGAAGTCCAGTGTGACCACATTTAGCGTGATGCCGATGCTGCGTAGATCCTGTTGGATCATCGTCGCCATGGTTTCGCGCGAAGTATTTCCGGCGTTCGTAATGAGCGAGAACTCGACCGCGTGCCCTTCCCGGTCCACCAGCGTGTCATTCTGCATCCGGAAACCATCCAGGGCCAGAAGCCGCAGCGCGTCGACCCGATCAAACGGATGTGGCGCCAATTTCGAATTGAACCAGAAATGATTCGCCGAAGAGATCGGTCCGGCAGCCGGAGTGGCGTGGCCCCGGTACACCAGGCGGCAGAGGTCGGCACGATTGATCGCTTCCGAAATAGCTCGCCGGAAATTGGCGGATCTGAACCAGGCCTTCTTGTACTGCGGAATCGGTGCGGCCTGCACTTGGTTGAACCACATCATCTCCGATTCGAGCGACGGCCCCACGTCCCGAACCGCTTCCGGCATTTGTCGCGATAGCTGCTCGAACACCTCAGGCGACAGGCCGTCGATCAGGTCCAGTTCTCCGCGCCGGAAACGTACCATCTCAAATTCCCGGTTCTGCTGAATGAACAAGCGAATCGATTCCGTATACGGCAACGCTTTGCCGGCGGCATCTTTTTTCCAGTAATGTTCATTCCGTTTCAAAAGCACTTCCGTGCCGGGCTCGTAGTGGGCCACAACAAATGGTCCCAGCACCGCGCGCTCCTTGGCTGGCGAGTGCGACGAGAGAATCGCAACCTGATCGAACAACCGCTCCAGTCCTGAAACCGGCGCCGGAAATTTGATCGCGACCTGGTCCGCCGCGCCGACACGAACCTCTGGCGCGCCGTTATCGGATCGAAAAGGATCCGCCGTCGGCGAATGCAGTTTCGGATCCATCAACGCCCGGAACGTGTAAGCGACATCCTCCGCCGAAAACGGCGTTCCATCAGAAAAAGTCACACCCCGGCGCAGCCGAAACGCTATGGTTCGTCCGCCATCCAGAATTTTCCACGACTCCGCCAGTTCTGGCTGCAATTCCTGCGTGTGCCGGTTGATACGAATCAGCACGCCGCCAGTCAGGTAGCGAATGGTCTCGGAAGCATCGTCGTCCACCAGGAGCGGATTGAACGTCTTCGGCTCGGCATGCAGACAGAAACGTAGCTCGCCTCCACTCGGCAGGCTCGCCGCGGAGCAGACGGAAACCATCAGTGCGAGAAGAAGACAGCGTTTCATGAATGGTAATCCTCCACCGGAAACACAAGTTGAAAACTGCTGATCACGATCACTAGTAAGATAAGTGGCGCCAGCGGACCAATGCCCAGGCTCGACTGATTTTCAAGGCCTCGCAGAAGATTCCCCCACGACGGCATCGGCTCAGCGACGCCCACGCCCAGTAAGCTCAAATTCGCCTCGCTCAAAATGAAGAACGGCACAGCGGTGCAGAACTGCGCGGTCAGATCTGGCTTGAGACGCGGCAGAATGTGAATAAACAACAACCGCCAGTTAGGACAGCCGCACGCTCTTGCCTGCAAGACTACATCGGAATCGCGCAGCGCCCGCACGCCCGCGCGAATGACGCGCGCCGGAGATGCCCAGCCCAGCAGGCCGAGCAACGTAAACGTAATCAGCAGCGAAGCCAGCGGCGACACGTTTAACGGCAGCAGCGCACGCGCCGTTATCAGCAGAAACAGCCACGGCAGCGATAGCGTGAGGTCGATTGCCCGTGTGGCCAGACGGTCCCACCATCCACCCAGATATCCCGCCGCAGCGCCAACCCCAAACGCCATCAGCAGCGACAACAAAGCCGCGGCCGGCGCCAGCAGCAGCGACAAACGCGTGCCGTAGAGCAGTCGCGCCAGCCGGTCGCGCCCCACTTCATCCGTGCCCAACGGGAACGCGCGCGATGGCGCGGCATTCGGAAACTCACGGAACTGGAAGTGATACGAAGCTCGCGCCAGCAATTCCGGGAACAAGGACACCGTCAGAATCACCACCAGCAAAACGAGTACCACGTTGCGAAGAATTTTCATGCCGCACGCCTGCCGGAAACCGCGATGGCGCAATCGGATAGCAGATTGCCGAATTGCGTGCAGGCCGCCACCAGAAAAGTCAGCGTCACCAGCAGCGGAAGATCGCGCGCCAGTGCAGCCTTCCACGCCAGTTGGCCGACACCGGGCACATCGCAAATCACCTCGATGGGAATAGCGGCGCCGATCGCCATGCTCACCGAAATTCCCGCGAACGCCAGCAGTTGTGGAAGCGCCGCCGGCATCACATGCCACACGAAGATGCGTCCTTGGCCGAGCCCTCTCGCCTGTGCCGCCAGCACATGGGGCAGCATCCGCGCCTGCCCGATTATGTTGCGCGCGTATTGAAAAATTTTCGGGAACAGCACCAGCGCGACAACCGCGCGAATCGGCCCTCCGTAGTAGAACACCAGCAGCGCGATCACTCCGGAAGGAACGCTCTGCAGCAACCCTGTCACGATGGCGGCCCCGGCGTTCCACGACGCGCTTCGTTGCACCGTGACGGCCACTGCCAGCGCCATTGCCAGCAGCCACCCGCCGGTAATGCCCAGCGCAATCAGTTTCGCCGTAACCGCAACCCGGGGCGCGAGCAGATCCGAAATCGGCAGCCGCATCGAGCGCGAGAATCCGAAATCGCCGCGAAGCATGCCCTTCAGGTAGCGGAAGTAGAAAGTCGCCACGTTCGTTTCGCCGTCGTGTTCCGCCCGGATGGCATTCTGACTAGCTGCTCCGAGCCGGACATCCAGAAGCTCTTCATCGGATGTGAATCCAGGGCTGAGCCGTACCATCGTGGCTGTCCCAAATCCGCCGGCGAGCAGCGTAAGTGCGAAAGCCAGTAGCGATTTCGCCAGCTTGCGCCCTAACGTAGTGGAATTGGTTTTTGTGGACATCCGCTCCGACAGCTCTCTGCAGCCTAGCCTGCCGCTGCCAGGTTGCTTTCAGCCGCATCGCCCGACTGTTTAGCCTGATACATTCGCCGGTCTGCGACGGACAACAGTTGCTCGGCGTCACTGCCGTCGTGGGGAAAGCAAGCCTCTCCCACACTCATCAGCAGCGTTTCCGATCCCGTCACTTTGCCCGCGACTGCGGCGATATTCTTCAACTGCGCGATGCGCTGCCGCATCACTTCACGATCGGTCCCCGGAAGCAGCAGGACGAATTCGTCCCCGCCCATGCGCGCGACGTAATCGTATTCGCGGCAATTTTCCCGCAGCGCGTCGGCCACCCGCCGCAGCACTTTGTTGCCCTCCAGATGGCCGTAGCGATCATTGATCTTTTTGAATCCATCCAGATCGCAGACCAGCACGGTCAATGGTTGACTCATGCGCTGGCAGCGCGCGATTTCGCTGTCCAATCGGATGAACAGTGAGCGCGTATTAGCTAGCCCGGTCAGGTAATCCGTCGTTGCCGAGTTCTCCGCCTGGCGAAACTTGAGCGCATTTTCGACTGACTGGGAAATCTTCGAGCTCACCGCCAGCAGCACGCGCAGGTCGTCTTGCGAAAAAGCGTCCTTCGCCGCCCGGTAAAGCGTCAGGACGCCGATGATTCCGTTCGCGCCCTCCAGCGGCACGGCCAGCCCTGAGCGCAGCGTGCTGAACTGCGTGGGGTCATCCAAATAGCCGGACTCAACCGATGGGTTGCCGTTCAGAATCGCCTTCTTGTTTTCCGCCACCCAGCCTGAAAGCCCTTCACCCACCGGTATCGCGAGCGATGAAAACAGCCGGAAGTTTTCGCCCTTGACGTATTCCGGCACCAGCCGGCCGCTCTTGCAGAAGTAGACCGCGAGCGAATCGTACGGGACCATCTGCTTCAGCCGGGTCTCGACGACGGATAGCGTCTCATCCAGGCTCAGCGAATTTCCCAGGTCCCGCGTGAGTTCAAAAAACAGGTGTGCTTCTAGTCTGGCGGCCGCAATGGAAGTTTGGAAATCGATCTTTCTGGGCGTTTCGAACCCGGCTTCCGGCCGCTCGCCCTTTTCAATTTTCACGTCCGTGGACAGCGTCGCTTTCGGGACGGGCTGCGATTTCGCCAACTGCTCGAGTTCCACATAACGCCGCTGCAGAATCGTTACCACCACCGGATCGTAGCTCTTGCCGGCGAGCTTAGCGACATAATCCATGGCCTCGTTCAGAGGCAGCGCCGGCCGGTACGGCCGATACGAAGCCAGGGCATCCAGGCAATCCACGGCGGCAAGAATTCGCGCGCCCAGCGGAATCTCCCCGCCTCTCAGGCCCGTCGGGTAGCCAGTGCCGTCCCACTTTTCGTGATGTGCCCTGACAATCGGCACCACAGGATACGGAAACTGCACCCGCTCCAGAATCTCGGCGCCCACGGTCGGGTGAATCTTCATCTTTTCGAATTCTTCCGGCGTGAGCTTTCCGGGTTTCGAAATGATGTGCTCCGGCACGGCCAGCTTGCCGATATCGTGCAGCAGCGCCGCGGCTCGCAGCGCTTCGAGCTCCGAGTTGCCCAGCCCCATCTCTCGCCCGATCTCAACCGCATAGGTTCGGACCCGGCGCAGATGCTCGTGCGTGTTGTGATCCTTGGCTTCAATGGCCAGCGCCAGCGCTTCGATCGTCCGCAGATGCAGCGCCGCCATGTCTTCGACGTGTTTCTTTTCATCTTCCAGGCGGCCCAGGTAATCGCGATACGCGCGGTAAATAAAAAAGATGATGGGCAGAAGCAGGATAGAGCTGTGCCATTGAACCTGCCGGCTCATCACGCTCACAATCCATGCCACCGACGCCCCCAGCAGGTAAAAGGGAAATGTCCAGAAATAGCAGCCATGCCAAACTTTGCTCAGCGGTGTCCGTTCCGTAAGCGAAATTACCAGCGCGACGCCACCGGTGTTCACCACGAAAAACATCAACGCAATCAGAATCAGCAGGACGGGCGTGCTCTCCAGCCCTCCCAGCACGCGCCAATGATAAAGGCTGTAGCAGATACCGATGGAGATGGCCGTGTTCGCCAGGCTGAATCCCGCCTGAATCGGTTTGAATCCAAACTTCTGTCTCCACGTGCATTGCACCAGCGTGCCGATGCAGCCGATCGCCAGCGTCTCGGCCAGGCTCATATCCACGATGCCAATGAGGACGAATAGAAAGTTCACCGACATGTTGCCGGTGACTCCAGGCAAGTTGACCTTGAGCCCGGAAGAAACCACTGCGATACCCAGGTAACAGAGAAACCGCACCATGTCGTGCGACTGCCACTGGCCGGCTTGCGACGCCACAATGGCGATGCCTGCCAGGCAGACGGCGCCTATGTAAAGTTTGGCGACGGTCTTCATTTTCCGATTTCCGCTGGATCTTCGCTCGAGGCGTAGAGCTTCATCTTGCGAATCAGCGTGCGGCGCGAAATGCCGAGCAGCTCGGCGGCGCGGTCCTGCCTGCCCTTGGTCTGCGCAAGCGCTTTACGCACCAGCTCCTGTTCCATGTCGTCAAGGCGGAGCGAAGAACGGGTGCCGGTCACAGCGCCGCGGACGTCTTTGCTGCACAGCTCCGGTGGCAGATCGAACGGCTGAATCTCGCCGCCCTCCACAAAGATTGATGCCGTCGTGACCGCGTTGCGCAATTCCCTCACGTTGCCCGGCCACGCATAAGCGCGGAGGAGCTTCAGCGCATCCGCCGAAAAGCGCAGTCCAGGATCCTGCTGCGCCAGAAAATGCTTCGCCAGCGCTTCGATGTCTTCCAGCCGTTCCCGCAAGGGAGGCACGCGCAGATGGATCTGGTTCAACCGGTGATACAAATCCTCGCGAAACTTTCCCGCGCTCACGCGCTCTTTCAGATTGTTATTGGTGGCTGCGACAATGCGCACGTCGACCGTGTTCTTGCGCGTGCCGCCCAGGCGAAAGTACGGCGCGCCATCCAAAACCCGGAGCAGTTTGGCTTGCAGCTGCAGTTCGAGCTCCCCGATTTCATCCAGGAATAACGTGCCGCCGTTCGCCAGCTCGAACATTCCCAGCTTGCTCGATTCAGCGCCGCTGAACGCGCCCTTTTCATAGCCGAATAATTCGCTCTCCAACAGATGCCCGGGAATCGCTGCGCAATTGATATCGATCCAAGGCTTCGCAGCCCGCGGAGAATACTGGTGAATGGCCCTGGCGACAAGTTCCTTGCCCGTGCCGCTCTCCCCCGTGATAAGCACTGCGTTCTGTACACGGGCCACTTTTTTGGCGGAGGCCAGTAAATCGAGCAGGCTCTTGCTGCGGATTATCGCCTGGATTCCCATGATCGGCAGAGCCTCCGATACGGGCTCCGGCAGGACGCCAGATCTGGCTGTTGGGATAACCACGTAATCTAATTAACTGTATTTCGAGACGCAAACAAGTGCTTTCTTCTGAATTCGGCACGTCAAATCCCTAATTTTTCAGCCGCTACCCCGCGAATTAACCGAAGATATGAGGAATTAACCATATTTTACCTGCGCCGGAGGCCAGCTATAAATGCTCTGGTGAAACACTCCCCGACCTTCGCGCTAGTCTCTTTACCGCCTGACAGCGTGTCACCTCAAGTGACAAGGCTTCTCGCCGGCGAGGGCGTGGGCAACCACAAAGCTACTGATTACAGCAGCGGAAACCTGGAGAGCCAATTGCATACGGAGAGTCTGAAGGTTAATTGCATGAGAGATGACGTACAGGCGCCAGTAAGCGGCACCGAATTGGAAAGGCGCGATCGCTCGCGCGTGGCCCTGCGTTTGAAGTGCCGCGTGGAGCGCCCCGGGCAACTGGATCGCCCCGCCTGGAAATCCATCGAGAACATTAGCCGCAGCGGAATGCTGATTCGTTGGGGTGGTGGTCAAGATACGCCGCCGGCCGTCGGCGAGGTCCTGTTCGTGAAGCTGAAGCTGCCTGTTAATCCTACATTCGGGCAGCGATGGATGCTCTTTAATGCCAGCGTGGTCCGCGTGACGCAGGCAGACTCTGCGTCTCCGATGGTCGCGGTATCCGGAGGGCCCGTCAAATTCTGTCCCAGCGCGATGGAGGATCGCAATGATCGCCTTTGCTAAATCCACCAAACCAGCCGTTCGCTGCGCGGGTCTCTGGCTCAGTTTGCTGCTCGCCGCTTCGGCGTTCGCCGACAACTCCAAAATTTCGCCGGACCTTTTGCCGCTGCTGTCCAATCCGTCGAGCTCTGTCAATGTCATCGTGCAGTACAACACCACCCCGCAGCAGTCCTGCAATAGTGGCAGCGGGTTGGTGGGCGGCCTCCTCGGTGGCGTCACCTGCACAGTTGCGAATGTAGTCGGCGTCGTGGTTCACACCGTCTTCTCACTGATCAACGCGATAAGCGGAACGATGCACGCCGGCGACGTGGTCGCCCTGTCGAATCAGTCCAACGTCAGCTATATTTCACTCGACCGGCAGGTAGCCGCCTTGCTCGACTACTCAACCAGCGCCGTTAATGCGCCCGTTGCGTGGAATGCTGGCCTCGACGGAACTGGAGTCGGCATCGCCATTATCGATAGCGGCATCTACGCCCATCCCGATCTCGGCGCCGCCCATTCCAGCCAGTCACGCGTCGTTTACCGCCAGAACTTCGTCGCAGGCGCGGCGCAATTTGACGATTACGGCCACGGCACTCACGTCGCGGGCATCGCTGCGGGCAACGGAAAATCATCGTCCATGCCGGGATCGCTGCACCTGCTGCGCGGCGTTGCTCCCAATGCCAATCTGCTCGATCTTCGGGTGCTCGACAAAAACGGCATGAGCTCCGACAGCCTGGTTATCGCCGCGATACAGCAAGCAGTCCAACTCAAGAACAAGTACAACGTGCGCGTGATCAACCTTTCGCTGGGCCGGCCCATCTACGAAAGCTGCAACGTCGATGCGCTCTGTCAGGCCGCCGAAGCAGCCTGGAAGAGCGGCATCGTCGTGGTCGCCGCAGCAGGCAATCTCGGTCGCAACGGCTACGCCACCATTCTCGCCCCCGGCAATAGCCCGCACGCCATCACCGTTGGCTGCATGAAGACCGAGGAGACCTATCCGCGCAGCGACGATCTCATCGCCAGCTACAGCTCGAAAGGCCCAACCTATATCGATCTGACGGTGAAGCCCGATTTGGTGGCTCCCGGCAACCTGGTTGTGTCACTCCTTGCGCCCGGATCGACATTGTCGGCTGAGTATCCGGCAAATATCGTCGCGCCGTCTTATTACACATCCGCAAAGAACGCAGGCCCGTCCGAGTATTTCCGTCTCAGCGGCACCAGCATGGCGACGCCGGTGGTTTCCGGAACCGTTGCGCTGATGCTCCAGCAAACTCCCGGCCTCACGCCGGACACTGTCAAAGCGCGCCTGATGAAGACCGCAACCAAGTCTTTTCCGGCATACAGCACCGCGACCGACCCGGACACAGGCCATACCTATACCAGCACCTACGACATGTTCACGATCGGCGCCGGGTATCTGGATATCGCTGGTGCACTGAGAGACTCCGATACGGCGCACGGTTCGGCACTGTCGCCCAGCGTCCGCTACGACCTGCTGCATGCGATGGCGTATCTGGTTACGAATTCCTCATCCACCTGGTGGAGCAGCCCGGGGTTGAACACCTCCGCGGTCTGGGGATCAACCGTACTCTTGAACGGTGCCGGCGGCGCGGCAGCCATCTGGGACAGCTCGGCTGCTTGGGGCAGTTCTGCAGCCTGGGGAAGCTCAGCAGCATGGGGCAGCATGTCGCCCGGATCCACTTCGGCGGCGTGGGGCAGCTCAGCGGCTTGGGGAAGTTCGGCCGCGTGGGGTAGCAGTACGGATGGCGAAAAGTAATCGAGGGAGGCGATCGGGGAATTGATGAGGATGAGATTGTCAAAATTAGTTTTACTCGCGTTCATTGCTAGCTTGAGTTTGGTTTTTAGGGGCGCTCCGGATCACGTCAAATCGCAGCCGATCGCAGTCGTCGTCTGGGGCGCCTAATCCGATGTTACGCTGACAGTCGATGATTCTCCGCCGCGCGCTCCCTGCTGACCTGCCGTTCATCCTGCAGCACGAGGAGAAATTTCGCGGTCTAGGTTTTGTGGGCGGCGATGACCAGTCAACCCACCACCGCCAGTTGACCGATCCGGATTGCCTGTATTTGTTGATCGAAGTGGATGGCTCGCCGGCCGGTTATGCCATCCTACGCGGCCTCGCTTCCGCCAACGGCAGCGTGGAATTGAAGCGCATTGTGATCGCCGAGCCCGGGCAAGGCGTAGGGCGTCAGGCGTTGCAGGCGGTCATCGCGAAGGTGTTCGGGGAATTCCGCGCCCACCGTTTGTGGCTGGACGTGTTTGAGGACAACAGCCGCGCCCGTCACGTCTATCGTTCTCTCGGATTTGTCGAAGAGGGCGTACTGCGCGAATGCATCAAGCGCGGCGAGGCCTACCGTTCGCTCGTCGTGATGTCGATGCTAGAAACCGAATTACCCAAGTGACGACACAACCTCCAGCACATGGTCGATATCGGCAGGGCTGACGTACAAGTGCGCGGATAGCCGCACGCCCACATTGCCGCCCTGCGCGCGCACCCGAATCTTGCGCTCCCACAACGCGTCCTGCAATTGCCGGCCCGTGCGGCCGTTCACTCCGAAGGTCGTGATCGCCGCTGCAAAACGCGGATCGGCAGGCGAAGCCACTCGCGCGGCGGGAATGCGCGCCAGCCCGTCGCGCAGCCGCTTGGTAAGCATCGCGTCCCAGCGCTCAATCCGCGCGATGCCGATATTGTTGATGAAACGCAGCGCCGCCCGCAGCCCGTAAACCGTGGCCAGGCTGCCCGTGCCGTAATGCATGAAGCGAAATGCGCCGGCCGCCTGATCGTCGAATCCGCCGCTAGCCAGCGTGCTCCAGACCCGCGGCTGAACTTCCCGTTTGATGTACAAAATGCCAGTGCCCTTAGGCGCAAGCAGCCATTTGTGCGGGCTCGCCACATACGCGTCGCAGCCAATGTCTTTCATATCGACGCGCATCTGCCCCACAGCTTGCGCGCCATCCACAATCGAAAGCGCCCCGCGATCCCGCGCCAGGGCGCATAGCTCACGCGCCGGCAGCCGTATGCCGAGGCCCGACGTGATGTGGCTGAACATTACCACGCGCGTCTTCGGCGTAATCGCCGCAGCAAATTGTTCCACAATTCCGTCAGGACCTTTTTGAGGAACCGGCATCAGCGGCAATTCTTTCACCACGATCCCCTGCCGCTTGGCGCGCAACTGCCAACTCCCGATGCCGCCGCTGTGTTCCATGTTGGTAGTGAGCACTTCGTCCCCAGACGCAAGTTCCAGCCCATTCGCCAGCATGCTCATCCCGACGGTGGCATTCTGCGTGAAAGCGATTTCCTCCGCCGTGGCGTTGAGGAATGCGCCCACCTCCGCGCGAAATTCCATCAGCGGCTGATAACCGGTAAGCGGCTCGCCGTCGGCCTGGAAATACGGCCAGTCCGGCAGCTCGCGCTCGATGCGCTGAATGCCCCCGGCGAGCGCGTCAGTAACTTCGCGCGGCGAAGCCCCCAGCGTTCCGGTGTTGCAGTAAGTGACGTTCTCCGGAAACAGAAATTGCTTCCGCGCCGCCACAAACACCGCAGCATCCGAATCCTCCGCGGCGGGAGCAAACGCTACCAGCCCCGGTACCGCAAGCTGAGCTAAAAATGTTCTTCGTGCGACCTCATGAGTCATGAAGCTCTCCTAGCAGCAGCCTAATACAATTTCTTCTGACCTGCCTGACGGCCAAGTAATTCAGCAACCTAAACGTCATCTGAGAATTCCGAAAATCGCGAAACACAAAACGCTTCCCAAAGGTCTAACGACCAGCAGAGCGGGAAGGAAATTGGAGAAAGGAGAAACATATGCACACATGGGCCATAGCGCTTATCATCTTACTGGCAGGCGTTGTTATCGCCGGAGCTTGTTGGATCATTATAAGCAGGCGGCGCAGTCGACATCTCCGCGGACGTTTCGGTCCTGAGTACGACCGTGTGATTCAGGAATCTAGCAACCCCAGGCGTGCCGAGGAAATTCTTGCAACCCGTGAGAAACGAGTCGAACGGCTCCATATCAGACCGCTAGCCCCGAATGAGCGCGACAGGTTCGTCCAAGCCTGGCAAAAGGATCAGTCTCGCTTTGTAGATGATCCCCAAGGGGCGGTCTCAGAAGCGGATCGTCTCGTCACCGATGTCATGCAGACCCGCGGTTACCCGATGTCGGATTTTGAGCAGCGCGCCGCGGACATCTCAGTAGACCATCCGCACGTAGTCGAGAATTATCGCGCCGCCGCTGACATTGCGTTGCGGCACAAGCGTGGCCAGGCAACTACTGAAGATCTCCGTCAAGCCATGGTCTATTACCGCCGGCTGTTTGATGAATTACTTGAAACTATTGAGGTGAAGAGATGAATAGTCCATTCGACGACAATCAAGCGCTTACAACTGCCGACATTGCCCGCGGGCCGGTATTGGAAGATACGGAAAGGAGCAGGCATTCGTTGGGTGGTGCCCAGCCGGCGAAAGAACCACAAAAAGCACAGCAGCTCGATCCATTGTTCGCCAGCACCGAAGCCCAGGATCTTCGGACCCGTTGGGACTCGATTCAGACCTCGTTCGTTGATGAGCCCCGAAAATCGGTGGAAGGCGCCGACAATCTGGTCGCATCAGCCATGAAGCGTTTGGCCGAAATGTTTTCTGAGGAGCGCACGAAGCTTGAATCCCAGTGGGGACGCGGCGACAATGTGTCGACAGAAGATCTCCGCATAGCTCTGCAGCGTTACCGGTCGTTCTTTATGCGCCTCCTGTCGGTGTAATTCCGAGAGATCGCAAAGCACTGAGGGGTGAGACTAGTACAATTCCGTTTCGCCCGGAGGGCGCGTTTTCCAGCGCCGGTGAATCCAGAGCCATTGATCCGGATATTGGCGGACCACGCCCTCCAGCACCCTCTGCAAGCGCGCTGTATCCTGCGCTGTGTCTCCGCTCATCTCGAGCGGAGGCAAAAACCGCAGCACATAGCGCCCCTCCGCGTCCGACCACAGCGCGAATCCCGGAATCACTGTCGCACCGCTGTGCGCGGCAAGTTTCGCAAAGCCAGTCCCGGCGCAGGCCGGAATGCCGAAAAAATCCACAAAGACGCCCGCATCTAGCGACGCATTCTGGTCGATCAATATTCCCACGGCTTCATTCGCCGCCAGCGCCTTCAAAATCGAGCGCGCGAAATCCTTTTTCTCGATCAGCCAGTTGCCGCCGCGCGTGCGCCGCGCCTCCACAACCGCGTCAATGCGTGGATTATCCAGTGGCCGCACCACCACGCCCATCGGCTTGGCCAGCAGTCCGTGCGCAAACGCGCTTAGCTCCCAATTCCCTAAATGCGCAGTTGCAAACAGCACGCCCTTGCCGCGTTCCAGCGCGCGCTCGTAGTGCTCGAATCCGTCGTAGCGAATCCAGGCGGAAAGATTGTCGCGGCTGAGCCCGGGAAAGCGCGCGAACGTAACCAGCAAACGCGCGATCGAGCGGAACACGCCATCCACAATGCGCCCGCGCTCGGCGGCACTCAGCGTCGGCAGCGCGATTTCTAAGTTGCGCAGCGCCACCCGCCGCAGCCGGGGTATCGCTCGATCGAGCAGCCGCGTATAGAAGCCAGCCAGACGAAACGCTACCGGCCGCGGCGTGAGCGCGAGCGATCCGACTACCGCCAGCGCGGCGCAGTATTCAGCGGAGTCGCGCAGGCGGGAGCGTGAGGACATCGCACGTCATTCTATCCATCCGCCGCCCAGAACCAAATCGCCGTCGTAAAAAACGGCGGCCTGTCCCGGCGTCACGGCGCGCTGCGGCTCATCGAAACGCACTTGCACCCGATCCGCATCCGGCGTCGGATACAGCGTAGCTTGCGCGGGAGCATGGCGATGGCGGACCTTCACCCGCGCGCGCGCCGGCGCGGCAAGCCCCGGCCAGGAAACCCAATTGATCGCAGCGGCAGTCAGCCGATCGCACAGCAACTCCGCATCCGAACCCACCGTAACCCGCTGCGAAGCGGCATCAGTCTGGATCACGTAAAGCGGCTCGCCCGTCGCAATGCCCAGACCCTTACGCTGGCCGACGGTGAAGCGATGCACGCCGGCGTGACGGCCCAACGTGCGGCCATCGGTGGCAACCAACTCGCCCGAAGTTTCGAGCGCAGCTTCACCCTTCTGCCGCAAGTACGCATCCAGAAACGCGGCGTAATCGCCATTGGGCACGAAACAAATTTCGTAACTCTCCGGCTTGTCCGCTACCGCCGGCGCAAGCTCCCGCGCCAGCGCGCGCACTTCCGCCTTCGTCATTTCGCCCAGCGGAAACAGCGAGCGCTCTAACTGCTCCTGCTTCAGCCCGAACAGAAAATAAGTCTGATCCTTGCCCTCATCGACAGCCCGTCGCAACTGATACCGGCCACTCGCCTCATCGTGCGTGATGCGCGCGTAGTGCCCGGTCGCGATCAACCGCGCGCCGACGCCATCCGCCAGTTCCATGAAGCGATCGAACTTGATGAAGTTGTTGCACAGCGTGCACGGAATCGGCGTGCGCCCGGCTAGATACTCGCGCACGAACGGCTCAACCACATGCTCTTCAAACTGCCGCTCAAAATTGACGACGTAATACGGAATGCCCAACTGTTCCGCGACGCGCCGCGCATCGTAGACGTCGTCGAGCGAGCAGCAGCGGCCCGCGCCGCCGTCGGAGGCCAGCTCCGGCAAGCGTCGCTGGTTCCAAAGCTGCATCGTGAGCCCGATGATCGGCGTCCCGCGCGATGCCAGCAGCGCTGCCACGGTCGAGCTGTCCACGCCTCCGCTCATGGCTACCGCAATCGGTGTCTCAGGCATGGGCATGCGTCACCGGTGAAATCTTGCGCAAATGGCCCACCGCATCGACCACGGCATCGATAAGCGCGTCCACTTGCTCGGCGGTATTAGAATGCCCCAGCGAAAAACGAATGCTGGAGCGCGCCCGCTCCGGCGTCAAGCCAATCGCCAGCAGCACGTGCGAAGGCTCCACCGCGCCCGAAGAACACGCCGACCCGCTCGATACCGCAAACCCGCGCAGGTCAAGCGCAATCACCAGCGCTTCGCCTTCGATGTGATCGAAATAAATATTGCTGGTGTTGGGTACGCGCGGCTCGCTGCCATTCAGGCCGGCCATCGGAATCCGGCCAAGAATTCCATGCTCCAGGCGATCGCGCAGCGCGCTCAATCGCTCGCCCTCGGCGTGCAGATTCTCTTGTACCCACTCCGCCGCGCGGCCTAGCGCCATCGCGCCCGGGACGTTCTCCGTGCCCGGCCGCCGCTCGCGCTCATGATGACCGCCGAAGCCGATCGAGTGGATGCGCGTACCCTTGCGCACGTAGAGCGCGCCCACGCCCTTGGGCGCGTAAATCTTGTGCCCGGACATGGAATACAAATCCACGCCCAGCGCCTGCCACGTCCACCGGAATTTTTCCCAGCGCCTGCACCCCATCGGCATGCAGACAGACGCCGGCCGGCCGCGTGATGCGCGCAATCTCGGCAATCGGCTGCACCGTTCCCAACTCGTTGTTGGCGTGCATCACCGACACCAGGACCGTGTCCCGCCGCAGCGCCCGCCGAATCGCATCCGGATCCACGATTCCGCTTGCGGCCACCGGCACGTACGTCACCGTCACACCCTCGCGCTCGAGTTGCGCGCAGGTATTCATCACGGCCGGATGCTCGATGGCGGTCGTGATCACGTGCTGGGTTGTACCCGGCGATTCCGGCCGCACAGTGCCCAGGATGGCGAGATTGTCCGCTTCGGTGCCGCCGCTGGTAAACACCACTTCCGGCGCATTGCAGTGGATCAGCGCAGCCACCTGCCGCCGCGCGATTTCGAGCTGCTGTTTCGCCAACTGGCCGAAATGATGGATACTGGACGCGTTGCCATACACTTCGGCCAGACTGGGCATTAAAGCCCGCAGGACTTCGGGCGAAACCGGAGTCGTAGCGTTGTGGTCGAAGTAATGGCGCAGCACTTTACATTAGTTTAGCAATGCGTTCTCCCACAATTACTCTTCTCACCGATTTTGGCCTCTCCGACCACTTCGTGGGCACCATGAAAGGCGTCATCCTGCGCCTGTGCCCAACCGCGCAAGTCGTTGATATCAGTCACCAGGTAACGCCGTACGAGGTGACCGAGGCCGCTTTCGTGCTGGCCCAGGCCTATCGCTTTTTCCCGAAAAAAACCGTGCACGTGGTGGTGATCGATCCCGGCGTGGGCACTTCCCGCCGCCCGATTGTGGCCGAGGCCGCCGGGCAATATTTCGTCGCACCCGACAACGGCGTGCTGTCCATGATCTTCGCGCAGGAGAAACACAAAGTGCGCGTGATCACGGCCGACAAATATTTCCTGAAGCCGCTGAGCCAAACATTTCATGGACGCGACGTGTTCGCGCCGATCGGCGCGCATCTCGCCAAAGGTCTGCCGCCCGCGAAACTGGGCAAACCGATCGACGATTACCTGCGCCTGCATTTCGAAAAGCCGAACCGCACCGCGCGCCGCGGGCTGGACTGGCACCATTCTCAAGCAGGACCATTTCGGCAACCTGATCACCAATTTCCCCGCCGCCGATTTCCCAAATCTTCACGAGCGCCCTTTCGAGCTCACCGTAGGCATGCAGCAGGTGACGCGTCTGGCACGCAGTTACGCCGATTGCCGCCCGGGCGAGTTGATCGTAATCGCCGGCAGCTCGGGATATTACGAAGTGTCGGCCAGCCAGGGTTCAGCCGCCAAAGCCCTGGGATGCGGAGCGGGCGCGCCGTGCGAACTGCGCATTTTCTAAACCGCGGCGCTGAGCGTCCTGCTATCCGGATGGTCGCCAATAGTTGTACACGTCGCCGGCGACGATAAGTACGCCGAGCGCGATTCCGAAAACTTCGATTTTAACCGAGTCCCAACTGTAGCCGAGAACAGTTTCGACGCGGCGAGGATCTTCCTGATCGTAGCTAATTCTCTGGACGTTCCCGGGTTCAAAGGATTCGAGAGTGGCCCGCACCGTTTTCTCATCACCCCAGCGGAACCCGACACCGCACGCGGCCATCGCGTCACACTGATCCACTGGTCGCGCACCAACCGACAAGCGAAAATCAGAAACGTTAGCCCGATTGAGACTACGAGTGCACCGCTGGTCTTGAGGCCGATTCTCTCGAATCGTGTCAGGCGTTTCGCGGGTTCGGACTTGTTGCGATAGCTTTCGAGTGCGGCATAGAACGCTGCCCCTGCGGTCGTAACAAAGACGTAAGGTGTAAGCCACAATTCATCCGGCGATGGATTCCGAAAGTGCATAACCCCTGACAACGGCATAGCAGCCAACTGCACTCCACAACAATGTCTTGATCCGCGGTGTCATTTGGAACTCAATTGTAGGGGCGGGTTTCAAACCCGCCCTGCTGATTCTATACGCACACAAGTCCGGGCGGGTTTTGAAACCCACCCCTACATATCCGGCGTGAAGATATTGCGCGCGCCACACGCAGGACAGCGATACATCCCCCAGCGCGTTAGTTGCACTAACTCTTCCGCCGGATGCCCTGAGCCGCAGCGCACGCACACATTGCTCCAGCCATCCTCGCGAACTGTTTCCGCCACCGGTCCGAAGAACAGCGCCCACCCGTAGACGCTTAGCCGCGTTCCGAACACGCGATCCAGCCGCCGTAGCACCCACGTGCCCACGCGCAGGAAGTCTTCACGTCCTCCAGCAATAATCCAGAAGCGCCGCGGCGCCCGCCCCGTCCGGTTATGCGGATTAGCGAAGCAAAAAGAAGCATACAGCGGCCGTGTCGCAACATGCCGCGCGCCCGTATGCTGCTCGATCGCCGCAATGAGCTGCGCCACGTCCACGAACGCATTCACGTGAATGCCACCGCCGGAGAGCCAGCGAAACAGCCGGTCGCTGAACGCGCTGGCATCCGGCACGGAAACGAACAGGCAGCCGCCCGCTTTCAGCACGCGGCCAATTTCGTCCAGCGCCGCCTCCAACCGCACAAAATGCTCCAGGCTGTGATTGCAGACTACCGCGTCGAACGCCCCGGCGCGAAACGGCAACTGAGACGCGTCGGCCTGCACGAAAGCCACGCCGGGCGCGACGCCCACCGCTTCCAGATCCACGCGCACGGTCGTAAACGGGAAATCCTGGTGGCGGAAGCTGCCCGTCGAGCTGCCCAGGTCGAGGACGCGTCCCGACGCCGCTACGTGCCGCAGAATTTCATGCAACCGGGTCCAGCTCCTGGTAAAAGCTCAGCACATTATCACCTTGGCGGATGGAGCGCGTGCGGTGCAACTTGCCATAGGCGTCCGCCAGCGCATGGCGCACCGAGTGCTGCGCGATCACGAGCGGCGGCGGCTTGCGTCCCAATTTTTCTAAAGCCACGGCGTATTCGCTTTCCAGGTCATACGGCGGATCGAGAAACACAATCGCGGCGGGATAGAGAGCGATCGAAGCCAGCGCCGGCCCCACGGCCACTTCGGCGCGATCTTCCACGCCCAGCGCCGCCAGATTCTCCCGGATCAGTTGCGCCGCAGGCTTGTGCTTCTCGAGGAAAATCGCCCGCGCCGCGCCCCGGCTCAGTGCTTCAATGCCCACCGAGCCTGTCCCGGCATAGGCGTCCAGAAACACCGCGCCCGGAATGCGCGCGGCGAGAACGTCAAATAAAGTCTCGCGCATGCGGTCCGGCGTGGGCCGCAGCGCGTTGCCCGGCAAGGCTCTTCAACCGACGCGAACGGAATTCGCCGCCAATGACACGCATCCCCGGCAGTATAGCGCCTGCTAAAGCCGCAATCGCCACCAGCCGATGAAAGGTGCATGGGCGAGAAGCGCTCCGAACCAAGATCGATGTGCGCCGATATGGTGGGGTTATATTGGCGCGACAAATCCAGCTGGAAACGCTGGTCGGCAGCCATGCTGGAAGATATTTCCCGATCCGGGGCGTCGCTGCAAACCGACGCACCCATTCCGCTGGGAACTACTCTGCGGATTACATTTCCGAAAGGACGCTTGGAAGGCTCGGTGCGCTACTGTTTCTTTCGCGACATCGGCTACTGCGTCGGCGTGCAGTTCGCGGCGCACAATAAATGGAGCAAAAGCCAATTCCGCCCGCGGCATCTTCTCGATCTGGTAAAGCTGGCTCAGGGTCAGAACGCGATCCGGTCATCAATACCGGGCCAGCCAACGGGCGCGCTCGGCGACCTTAACGGCGTTGGGTAGGAACGCCTGTTCGAGCGGCGGGCTGAATGGGACTGGCGTATCGGGTGCTGCCACGCGCACGATCGGGCCGTCCAGATATTCGAAGACTTTTTCCGAAATCCGCGCGGCCAATTCGCCGCCTAAGCCGCCGGTGAGCGTGTCTTCGTGCAGCAGCAGGGCTTTCGATGTCTTGCGCACGCTCGCGAGCACGGTCTCTTCATCCAAAGGCAGCAGCGTGCGCAGGTCGACGATCTCGACCGAAATGCCCTCCTGCTGCAACGTCTCGGCGGCTTCGAGCGCCACGTAGACCATTGCCCCATAAGTGATGATCGAGAGATCCGCGCCCGCGCGCACCACCGCCGCCTTGCCGATGGGCACGGTGTACTCTTCGGACGGCAAATCTTCTTTGATGCGGCGGTAAAGCCCTTTGTGCTCGAAGAATAAGACGGGATCGTTGTCGCGGATAGCCGATTTGATCAGGCCTTTGGCGTCGTAGGCAGTTGCCGGCGCCACCACTTTGAGGCCGGGCGTGTGGGTGAAAGCCGTCTCCGGATTCTGCGAGTGAAACGGTCCCCCGTGAATGCCGCCGCCGGAAGGTGCGCGAATCACGATGGGCACACCAGCCGACCAGCGGTATCGGCACTTGGCGGCGAAATTGACAATCTGATCGTACGCGCAGGTGATGAAATCGGAGAATTGGATTTCGACCACGGGCCGCAGTCCCATCAGGCTCGCGCCGGTCGCCGCGCCCACGATAGCTGCCTCGGAAATAGGCGTGTCGACCACCCGCTTTTCGCCGAAACGTTCCAGCAGGCCGGCGGTTACTTTGAACGCGCCGCCGTAGATGCCGATGTCCTCACCCAATAGAAAGACGTTGGGGTCCCGATCCATCTCTTCGGAGAGCCCTTCGCGGATGGCTTCGAGGTAGGTAGTGGACATACGTTAAGAAAAATTTTCACGCAGAGACGCAGAGTACACAGAGAACATCCCAACAAATAAATCTTTCTTGGGTTTCTCTGCGTTCTCCGCGTCTCTGCGAGAAATTCTTGTTTTACTCACTAGCGTAGACATCGTCGGTTAACCCGGACGCATCCGGAAAAGGGCTCTTCTCCGCCCATTCCACGGCCTGGTCGATTTCCTCGCGAATCGCCGTGCGCGCCCGCTCAATTTCTTCCGCCGACGCCCATCCGTGCTCCACCATTTTCCGCTCCAGACGCTCAATCGGATCCTTGGCCGCCCATTCTTCGTTCAGGCCAGCCGGCACATAGTCGGCGGCATCGTGCGCCGAGTGGCCGGTCATGCGGAACGTCTTGCACTCGATCAGCGTCGGACCCAGGCCCGCCCGCGCGTGCGCCACGGCCCGCACGGCGGCTTCATGCACCGCCAGCACGTCATTGCCGTCCACGATTTCCGCCGGAATGCCGTAGCCCGCCCCGCGGTCCGCCACATTGGCGCAGGCCATCTGCTTGCTAAGCGGCGTCGAATACGCGTATTGATTGTTGTTGCAGACCAAAACCAGCGGCAGCTTCTGCACGGCCGCGAAGTTTACGCCTTCGTGCCAGTCGCCGCGGCTGGTGGCGCCATCTCCGAAGAATACCAGCGCCACGTTGGACGTGCCTTTGTACTTGAGCGCCAGGGCGCAGCCTGCGGCCACCGGCACCGACGCCGCCATCGCGCTGATGATCGCCACGATATTGCGCCGCATATCGCCCATATGCATGTTGCCGTCGCGCCCGCGCGTCAATCCGCCTACACGCCCCATGTATTGCGCGAAAATTTCACCGGGGGTCACGCCGCGCATCAGGAAGATGGCCAGATCGCGATGCGAGGGGCAGACGACGTCGTCGGGGCCAACCGCCAGGCCTGCACCAACGGGAATTGCTTCCTGGCCGCGGCCCACGTACACGCCGCCGACGATTTTGCCCTGGCGATACAGCTTACGCTCGATGCGCTCTTCGACTTCGCGCATCAGCGTCATGTAGCGGAGTGAACTCGCGGCGAGCTTCTGCATGCCTGCGTCCACGGCAACCGCGCTCATAGGGGGGTAGTATACACCGCCACAGGGGCGGAAAAACAAAACCGCTCCCTTCAGTCACGGCTCATTGGCGCTACTGAGCCGCGACCAGAGGGAGCGGTTTTATGCAGCTTACTGTGCGGCGGCCGGCTCGAAATAGCTTTCGGCCAGCTCGGGCTTGGCTTCAACGGCTTTGCGCCAGCAGGCGCGCGCGGCGTCTTCGTCACCCATGGCTTTGCGGGCGTGTCCCAGATTCAGCAATGCTTCGGCAAAGGCTGGTTGCTGGGTGAGCGCTTGCTCGTAATGGCGCGCGGCTTCGGTCATTTGGCCGCGTTTCTGGCAGATGAGGCCCGCGTTGTAGAACAGCTCGGGGCTGCGTTCGCCCATTTCGAGCAGTTGGGTGTGGAGCGAAAGGGCCTGGTCGTAATCTTCCCGCGCGAGCGCGAGAGCGGCCAGTCCACGGAGCGCGTCGGTCGAATCGGGCCGAATCGTGAGCACCTGCTCGAAGGCCTTGCGGGCCGATTTCGCATCGCCCATCTTCCAGTACGCGATGCCGGCGTTGAGCTGCGCTTCCGGCCAATCCGGACGGCGGCTCAGGCAAGCTTCAAAAGCGTCGATGCTGCCGCGGAAATCGCCGCGTTCCAGGCGCAGATAGCCCAGGCGAAAACGCGCGTCATCCCATTCCGGATCCTTCTCGGGAATGTCGCCGTACAGTTTTTCTGCTTCCGGATGATGGCCCTGCTGTTCCAGCACCAGCGCCAGGTTCCACAGAATCGCGGGCAGGTTGCGGTCCAGCTCGAGAGCTTTTTCGTAAGCCAGTGCGCGCCTTCTCGAGCTCACCCAGTTCCTGATAGGTGACGCCGAGGTTGAGCTGCGCCTGCGCGGAATCGGTACGAATGCGCGTGGCTTTGAAATAGGCTTCCGCCGCCTTCTGATAGTTGCCGGTCTTTTGGCAGGCGACGCCGAGATTGAACCAGTTCTCGAAATTGTCCGGCATCATCTCGACGAGCTTGGTGCAGAGCTTGGCAGCCGCGTCGAAGTCACCGGTCGAAAACGCGGAAGTGGCCAGGCCCGCCAGCGCCGCTTGAGAATGCGGACGAATGGCCAGCAGGCGTTCGGAATATTCCCGCACCGCTTCATAATTCTTGTTAGCGATTTCCAAAGCGACCAAGTTGGCCAGCGTTTCTTCGGATTGCGGGTTCTTGCGCAGCAGGGTGGTGTAAATGTCGCGCGCTTCTTTGAGCCGGCCGCCTTGTTGCAGGGCTACGGCTTTGCCGAAGAGCACTTCTTCCTGATCCGGATCCTGGCTCAGATGCTGTTCGAAAGCTTCCAGCGCCTGCTCGGAATTCTCCAGGTGGAGCAAACAAATTCCCAGCCCGACCTGCGCTTCGGAGTTGGCCGGCGTGATCTGCAGCGCTTTACGGAAGTTGGCCGCGGCTTCATCCCAGCGCCCGAGTTTTTCCAGGCACACGGCGAGCTTGAAGTAGGCGGTGCGATGATGCGGATCGAGCACCACCAGCTGCTGATAGGTTTTGGCCCCCTGTTCGAACTGTTGCAGTTCGTACTGGATGTGCCCCATGGCCGAATACAGGGCGGGAGAATTCTCGCCGCGATCGACGGCGCGCTGCAATTCCTGCAACGCCTCCTCGGTCCGGCCTTCGAGGTGCAGCGATACGGCGGTAGCCAGCGATTTCGAGTGACCCGCACGGTCGCCCGCCGCTTCAGCTACACCGTTCGCCGGCGCCTTTTGGCCGTTGGTCTTGGCCGCTGCAGTACGGCCTACCAAAGAGATGCGGCCTAACGGTCCGGATTCTACCGGAGTCCGATTGACAGTGTTCATGGTTTGCTCTCTTTCTTCTTTTCTCATCGGCTACCGTCGATCCCGTGCCTTACCACTCCTGTCCGGGCATGGGTGGCATTACGAACGGCATCCAGACACCGGGGAGCCCGCCTGGGGCGAGAATGGCGCACAGCCGTCCCAGGAAATCCGTATTTTTCGAAAGCCGCATCCAATACAGGCGAGCCTTCTCGCCGTTTTCCGCGAAGAAACCGACCGCGCCGGCGCGGAGCTTGTCGTCGCTCCAGGTATCCACCAACTGGCCTTCCACGGAAGTGCTGAACTGATTGCCCTTCACATCCACCTGCACCCGATAGGGACGATTGTTGTGCAGCATCATCTGCAGCGGCATTTCCACTTCAGGACTCTTCGCGCCGTCGACCACCATATAGCGCACCAGCGATGCCATCACGCGCGGGGAATTCTGTTGCGCCACGGTTAGCTTCATGGCGTAGTAGTTCTGTTCGTCGGTCGCGCGGAATGCCCAGGCCACGCTCTTGCGCTCCACTTGCGCCAGAAATTCCAGGCGGTAATCGGTCATGTCCTTGGAGGGCTTGTAGAGCGCCAGCTTGCCGGGGCGCATGAAGCCTTCTTTGTCGAACGACCAGGTCTTGGCGAAATTCGCCGCGCCGTTCCAACCCGCCAGGCCGGCGTGGAAGTTGTCTTCGGATTCGTAAGCGGCGCGCTGCTGTAGCGTGCTGGCCACCCACTGCCGGGGACCGGAGCCATCGCCGAACTTCACTTGCGAGGCGCCGAACCACAGGAACGACGCAATCGCGACTGCCGCCGCCATGCCGCGCGCCCAGTGATAAGCCGATTTCGGAATGCGCTCCTGCCAGGATTTCTTCTTGAGCTCGGTGGTAATCGGCAGGATGCGCTCCGGCGTCGGCGCGGGCGCTTTCGTTGTCTCGGTGACGATGGTGGTGTGGTTTTCCTGCTCAGGCAGCGCGATCTTGAGCGCCAGCGGATACAGCCGATGCTCGATGACGGGGAGCCGCAAAGCTATCGGCAGCGCTTGCCAATCGATCTCGCGCGGCATGCCGATCTTCGGAGTGGCGGCCCGCAAGTCCGTTTTGGCGGGTGTTCCGGTGATCAACTGCCCCACATCCAACTTCATTTGAGGAACATGGACCGTGGTTACGGCAAACGCGGAAACATGTTCCACCACGTTCATCTGGCCTTGCGCCATGCGCGGCGCGGTCGAAACGGCGGCCATCGCGGGGAATTGCGGGAGGCCCAACGAAACTTCGCGCGCGCCGGTCGAGAGCGGCCCCTGGGCAAACTGATCCGCAACCACCGGTGCGCCGTCGCCGGGTGCGCTGTTGGGCTCGACCGCCGAAAACGCCAGACCGCTGTGATACTGCGTCGCGATTGCGGGGAGCTGGATCGGCAGCGCCGGATTTACAGACTCGGCCGAATTGCTGGTCAGGCCGGCTTCGGATTTCTTGGCGCCCAGAGTTGGCGCTGAGGTGAAGCCCGCGCTCACAGGAGCGCAGGGTCCCAATACCGGAGTTTCCGGCAGAATGGACTGGGCTTCCATCGGGAACCAGCCCGTGCCGCGCGGCAGCAGCGTTTCCCCAATCTTGGTTTGCGGCCCGAAGGCGTCGGCGTGACCCGGCATCAGGTCGGCTGACAGCGCCGAGGGAACCAGGGGCAGGCGATGCGTCGCCGACAAATCCGGAAGCTGCAAGGCAAACGCGCCAGGAGTCGACGTAGGATCGAGAGATGCCACCGGCGAGCATTTCCAGGTACGGGCGGCCGGAGGCGTCAGGCGGAATTGCGCAGCCGGCGCTTGCAGTCCAGGCTGGAATGCGGATTGCGGTACGGCGCCCTGGGTCGCAATCTGCCAGACCAACGGCTGCCCGTTGGCGAGGCGCTTGGCACCCTGCACCGGCTGGACCGAAAGGCCGGAGAAACCGAGCAGAGCCGGCTCAGCCGAGCGGACGCGCGATTGCTTTTCGTCACGCGCAAAGCCATTCACCTTGAACGGCCAGGCTGCCGGATGTTCCGAGCGGACATGGCCGCCTGCGTGGAACGCCAGTTCGGGCAGCACAAATGCCAGGTCGGCGGCGGATGAAACTTCCGGCGTCCGCGGCGTTTGCGACGGCAGGGCCAGCGGAATCGCGGAGATTTCGATCGTTTGTTTGGCAACTGCGCGCGCCACGCCAAGCTGCGCCACGGGGCGAATCTCGCGTGCAGCCGATGCCGGCAGGGCTGGCGCCATGCGCGACGGAGTGAAAGCCGCAATCGAGATAACCGGCGGAGCCGGCAAAATGGCGGCTGCTCCCGCGGGCGTCACTGGACGCGTGCCTGGACGGCTCGCTGATGTTCGGAATCCGGCGGCTCTCAATCCGGCGGCCTGAATATCCAAAACGGCCGACCTGCTGGTGCCGGTGAGCATCAGCCGGCGGGGCCGGCAAAATGGCGGGCTGCTCCGGAGGGTGTTACCGGACCTGTGCCGGGGCGGTTCGCTGGTGTCCGGAATCCCGCGGCTTTCAACCCGGCTGCCTGAATATCCAATACCGCCGGCCTGCTGGTGCCGGTGAGCATCACCATGCCGGCGGCCGTGTGATGAGGTTTAGCCGGAAGCAGGATGGGACGCAACGCGATTTTCGCGGGCGCTTCGAGGGCCCGTGCAATTGCCAGCGCGCCATGGGTGTGGAGGCGGGCGTTTAGTTCTCCCATTGCAGCAACTTGCGCAAAATCCTGTGCCGCAATTTCGGCCGCTACCCGCGGCGTGTTGCGAACGACCGCTTCCGGGGTGTAGCCGGAGAAACTGCCTTCGGCGAGCACGGGTTCGGTGGGTGGCGGAACTTCAGGAAGATGGGTAGAGGTTACCGGCTGCCAGGTATCGCCGGAACCGGCTTGCGAAGCGAGCGTCTGGAATGCGTTCGGGCCTGCGGCGACAAACCCCGACATCCCCACCGGCGCATGGGCCGCAGTCTCGAATTGCGGCAGGCGATCGAGCGCTTTGCGCACCCGGTCGTGATACTTCTGCCGATGGACGCGGCTGCAGAAGTCTGAATCAATCAGACCCCGTAACGGCCACAATCCCTTTCCGCAATACAGACACTTCACGGTCTTTGCCTTCCTCCAGGCCGAGTCTATTATAAGAGAAAAAAACGGTAATTTAATACTCAAAAGCCGCTTTTTTTGCGAAAAAAGTAAGAAAAATACTTGTCAATATAAAACCTGAATACCATAGGCATTATCGGTTTGTTATCAAAGGTTAACAAGTGGTTATACATTGAAAGTGAAGGCTCCTGAATTTCAGTTATTGCCGGTGCGTTGTCTAATTTAAATAGGTATCTTTATTCAATTTACGAAGGTTTATCCCAGTGAGCCTGCCTGACAGTCCGAAGCCTTCGACTTCCCCGGGCGCCAGCAATCCGGGATCGTTTGCGCGACCATAGAACAACGAACGGAGTTCACACGATGAGCGGCAGAGTCACCGGTAGTTTGATGGTTTGCGGGCTGCTGATGTTTTGCGCTGCCGGTTTGGCGCAAAAGGAGGACCAGCGCCCGGAATCGGTCCGCTTGATCGAATCCACTCAAGGCGCGGAGTTGTACAAGGCGTATTGCGCCGTGTGTCACGGCAAGGACGGCAAGGGAGATGGCCCCATGGCTTCTTCGCTGAAGGTCGCAGTGGCTGATCTGACTCACGTCACCGCGCGCAACCATGGAAAGTTTCCCTCCGCTCGCATCGAGAAGATCATTGCGGGCGAAGAGCAACTGCCGAAAGGGCATGGGACGCAGGCGATGCCCGTCTGGGGGCCGATTTTTTCGCAAATTGCGTGGGATCAGGATTTGGGGAAGCTCCGCATCTACAACCTCGCCAAGTACATCGAGAAGATCCAGGTGAAGTGACGCCCGCGCATTCGCACGAGCCATGCCAATAGCCAAGGCCTTTTGGGATGGGCCGCTGCCGGAATTGCTGGCGCAGCTCGAAGCGACGCCCGCCGGCTTAACCGCCGCTGAGGCCAGCCGGCGTTTACGTCTCTACGGACCCAATAGCCTGGCGGGTAAAGCGCGCTTCGCGACTCTGGTCAGTTTTCTCCGCTTCTTTGCCAATCCTCTGGTGATCATCCTGCTGGTGGCCAGCGCCATTTCCTGGGTGCTGGGCGACCCGGTAGGCGGGATCATCATTATCTGCATCGTCCTGCTCAGCGTACTGCTGAACTTTTTCATGGAGTACCAGGCGGGACATGCGATGGAGGAGATCCGCAAGCAGGTTGCGACCACCGCTGTCGTGCTGCGCGACGGCCAGGAACGCGAACTGCCCATTGCTGAGCTGGTCCGCGGCGATGTCATCCGTCTGCAAGCGGGAGATCGTGTGCCGGCGGACTGCCGTCTGTTAGGCGCCAAAGATCTGAACGTGCGCGAGTCGGCGCTAACAGGAGAATGCCTGCCGGTCGAGAAGACGGCGGATGATCTTCCAGCCGGGACACACGGCATCACCGACGCTGCCAACAGCGTCTTCCTGGGCACGGCGGTGCAGACGGGGATTGGCACCGCGGTCATCGTTTACACCGGCAAAGACACTGCCTTCGGGGACATTGCCCAACGGATGGCCGCGCGGCCGCCGGAGACGGAGTTCGGCCGCGGCATACGGCATTTCGGGTTGATGCTCACCCGGCTGATCCTACTCCTGGTGCTTTTCGTTTTGCTGGTCAACATCGTTTTCCACCGTTCGGTGCTCGAGTCTTTCCTTTTTTCGGTGGCGCTCGCCGTTGGGATGACGCCGGAGATGATGCCTATGATCATCACCGTCACGTTGGCCCAAGGCGCGCGGCGGATGGCGAAGAAGAAAGTTCTCGTCAAGCAGTTGGCGGCCATCGAGGACTTCGGCAGCGTGGAAATTCTTTGCAGCGACAAGACGGGAACGCTCACCGAAGGCGAGATCGTCCTCGACCGGCACGTGGATGTCTCGGGTAAAGATAGCGAGGACGTGCTGCGGCTTATCTACCTGAACAGTTATTTTCAGGCAGGGATCAAGAGCCCGCTGGACGACGCGATTTTGAAATACCGGCGCCCTGCCATCGTGGAATACGAAAAGGTCGACGAGATTCCATTCGACTTCAACCGCAAACGCCTTTCGGTAGTGGTGCGGCGCGGCGATGAGCACCTGCTGGTCACCAAGGGCGAGGCGGAAAGCGTTCTGGCCATTTGTCAGACGGTGACCATTGATGGCTCTCCACAGCCGTTCGATGAGGCCCGCCGGGCTCAAGCCATGGAAACGTTCCGGAAGCTGAGCGCTGATGGTTACCGGGCCCTGGGCGTTGCGGTGCTCACGGTGCCCAAGCAGGAAGCCTACCGGTCCACTGCCGAGCAGGGCATGACGCTGGCCGGGTTCGCCGCGTTTCTCGATCCGCCCAAGGAAGGGATTTCCGCTGTTCTCGCGGCGCTCAAGCAGAATGGCGTATCCATCGTCATCATGACCGGCGACAACCAGTACGTGACCCAGAAAATCGCACATGACGTGGGGCTGGCCACTGACCGCATCGTGCTCGGCAGCGAAGCCGACGCCTTGGATGACGCCGCGCTGGCCTATCAGGCGGAGCATGGCGCGATATTTGCCCGCGTATCGCCGGAGCAGAAGAACCGCGTCATCCTGGCGCTCAAATCGCACGGGCACGTGGTGGGATATATCGGGGACGGCATCAACGATGCACCGTCACTGCACACGGCCGACGTGGGAATCTCGGTGATGAACGGCGTGGAAGTAGCCAAAGACGCTGCCAAGATCATCTTGCTGGAAAAAGACCTGGCCGTGCTGAACGACGGAATCATCGAGGGTCGGCGCTGTTTCGCCAACATTATGAAGTACATCGTGATGGGCACGAGCTCAAATTTCGGCAACATGTTCAGCATGGCCGCCGCCTCGCTATTTCTTCCCTTCCTGCCGATGCTGCCAACGCAAATCCTGCTGAACAATTTTCTCTATGACATTTCTCAGATCGCGCTTCCCGGCGATAATGTCGATCCTGCGCTGCTGCGAAAACCCAAGCGATGGCAGATCGGGTTCATTCGCCAATTCATGATCATCATCGGTCCCATCAGTTCGATTTACGATTTCCTGACATTCGGATTATTGCTGTGGGTGTTCCATGCTTCCAAAAACGCGCCACTGTTCCACACCGGGTGGTTCGTCGAATCGCTGGCAACTCAGACGCTGGTGGTGTTTGTGATCCGGACCGCGGGCAATCCGTTTAGAAGCCACCCCAGCAGAGCCTTGTTAATCAGTGTGTTCGTGATCGTAGCGATCGCGACCGCATTGCCTTATACGCCTCTCGGTGGATTGCTGCAACTGACCCCGCTGCCGGTGTCGTTGTTGGGCGCCATTGCGTTTTTGGCGGTGACTTATTTGTGCCTGGTGCAGGCGGTGAAGGCTTGGTTCTATCGCCGCCACGCGTTGTTATGATGGTTCGCGCATGGCAATAAGGAAAACTCCTTCAGATGTTGTCGCCGTCATAGGTCTCGTGCTCGGTGCCGTATTTGGCATGGCGGGGACATTCGTTTCCCAGCCCAATCTTCAAGCCGCGTTATGGGCAATCGATAGCGCCGGCCTGGTGGTGGCTACGGCCCTGCTGTCCTTGAAATTCTTCCGCAAGGGCAACGATCTGGTTGCCGGCGGATTCCTGGTATTCGCGATTGGCGAGGGCGTCATGCTATCCGGGACGGCAGCGGGTCCGGCTGGAAGCGTTCCTGCGTTTGCGGCCGGCACGGCGTTATGGGCGGCCGCGCTGCTGCTCACCAGCGTTCCTACGGGATTCGCGATCGGCATTCGCCTGGTGGGAATCTTGGCGTCACTGCTATTCGCGATTACCTCGGGCAGAATTTTTCACGGCGAGCAGATAACGCCGACGTCATCGCCGCTGCCCTTCTTCGCGTACCCGGTCCTGGTTCTTAATTTTGTTGGCTGGATCTGGACTTTGCTCAAAGAACGCGCCGATTAGAAAACCGATCGTTTCTGCTCGGTGCCTTTCGAAGCCAGGCTGAAGCGCGGCTCCGCAGCGCCTTGTCCCAGCACGCGCGCGGCAACGTATTCGCCTACCGCCGGGCCATGCTTGAAACCGTGCCCCGATCCGCCACCTACCAGCCAGACGTTGTCCATGCCGGGATGCAGATCGACCAGGAAATCGCCGTTTGAGCTGTTCTCGTACTGGCACACTCGACTCTCCACCAGCGGCGCGTCTTTCAAGCCGGGAAAGCGCTCGCCCACGCGCTTACGCATTTCCTCGATTTGATCCTTGGTTACGAAGCGATCGCCGAGATCGGGGTCGAAGGCGGGGCCGTGATTGTCATTGGCGATTTTGAAGCCGCGATTTTCCAGATCGGGAATTCCGTACAGGTCACGAACGTCGATCCAGGCAGGCATGGCGGGCGGCGCGTAGCGGCGGTCGCCGGGGCGGGATCCGAAGAAAAAGATTTCCTGCCGCGTCGGGAAGATCCGATTACCCAGCACCGCGGGAAACACTTTGGCCAGCCACGGACCGCAGGCGAACACAAACGCGCCGGCGTCGATGCGGGTACCGGAACGGGTCGTCACGAAGGTGATCCGTCCATTTCCGGATGGGCGCAGCGACAGGCTCGGGCAGATAGTCCGCGCCACGGCTGATGGCATCCCGCACCACGGCTTGCACCGCGCGGCGGGCGAGCAGGGCGCCGCTGTCGGGTTCGAACAGGCCCCAGGCGACATCGCCGAACCACATCTGCGGGAAGCGCTTCTCCAGCTCGCGCTGCGACAGCTTCTCGTGGCGGACGCCGTGTTTGGTCAGGATTCTTTCAGTGTTGGGAACGGTGTCATTGTTTTCGCGCGCCAGCCACAGCACGCCGGTCTGATGAAAAAGGGGATTGCCGGTGCGCTGAAAAAAATCCTTCCAGAGTTCGAGCGCACGCTTGGAAGATCGCGTATAGATTTCGTCGGCGCCATAGCCCATGCGAATGATGCGCGATTCGCCGCCGGAGCTAGCCCGGGAGTTGCTTGCGCCATACGCGTCCAGCAAAATGACTTTTTTGCCGGCCGCCTGCAAATGATGGGCGGTCCAGGAGCCGAAGACGCCGGCGCCGACCACGGCGACATCGTACGTACTTCCGGGAGTGTGCCGGGTAAGCTCCTGTGCGTCGATATTGGCGGACATAAGTGGTGACACTGCCATTGTTTTCAAAAAGTTACGCCGGTCTGAAGCCACGTCCGCTCCCTTGACACCGCTCAGGCACTTAACTTATAATAGTTAACGACTGGGTGCTTCCGCCCACTCTATGGATGATCTGAACTAAGTCAGCTTATCTTAATTCTTCTCCTTAGCCAACATTACGAAACGGAGAAAACGTATGTCGATTTTGGCTTGGCTCGTCCTGGGTTTGTTGGCCGGGTTCATCGGCAGCAAGCTGGTTAACAAGAGTGGGGAAGGCCTGGTGCTCGACATCGTGCTGGGCATTGTCGGCGCCCTGGCGGGCGGCTTCGTGTTCAATGCGCTAGGGGAACCGGGCGTTACGGGCCTGAATCTATACAGTCTGTTGGTGGCGGTTGTGGGATCGGTGCTGCTGCTGGTGCTATATCACGCCCTGGTCCGGAGGGCATAAGGCAGTGGATCCCTCAACCAATGGGCACTCAAGGAGCAATGGCAATCGCATGAAACGAATCGTTTTGGAGCTTACTCCTGAAGAACTCAAGGTATTGGCTACGTTAGTTTCCGATCAGCAATTCCGCAGGGAATTCATCGATCCCAAAATGCCCGGCTATAAGTTGATTCCCGCGGAGATGAGCATGGCCAAGTCGCTGGCTAGCCGCCTTCGCCAGATGGTTGACGAAGCGAACCCGCGAAAAATTCCGCAGTCTAAATAGCCCTCGTAATGGTAACCAGGATTTCTTCGCCGCCAAGCGACAATTTAGCGGCGCCGTTCTGGGTATTCCCCGGCTCGAGCCGTTCCGCCAGCAGTTCGTTGCGCAGATACTCCTCGTGCGCGGCGATCGCTTCGGCGATGCGCGGCGACGCGGTATAGCTCACCACGATGCGGTCGGAGATATCGAGGTTCAGCGCTTTCCGCTGATCCTGCATCAGGCGGTTGAAATCGCGGGCGACGCCTTCCTGCACCAGTTCCGGCGTCAGCGCCGTATCGAGCGCCATGAACGTGCCTTGCTCGAGCGCTGCACTTCAGATTCGCCGGGCCTTCGTAGGAGACGATGATTTCATCGGGCGCCAGCTCGAATGTCTTGCCCGTCCACTTCCAGCGTATACGGACTGCCCTTCAAGACACGCTTCCGGATCGGCCTGCTCGAGCGCCTGCGCGATCGCCTTCAAATACTTGCCGGCGCGCGGACCCATCTTCTTGGCGTCCGGCTTGAGGCGCATCTTTACCAGCGTCGGTCTCGTCTTCGATCAGAGCGAGCTGCTTGAGATTGGCTTCTTCCAGAATCTGCGCGGCGTAGTCGGGATTTTCCAGCACGCGGCGGTCGGCGTCATCTTTCGGACGGACATACAGCGTGCTCAACGGCTGGCGGATTTTTACTTTGCTCTGCGTGCGCAGATTCAAGGCGAGATTCTTGATGCCGGATCACGGCTTCGATGCTCTGCTCGAGCGCTTCGTCGATCAGCGCGGCATCCACTTGCGGATATTGCGTCAGGTGGACCGACTCCGGCGCCGCTGGATCGACCGAGCGCACCAGATTCTGATAGATCTCCTCGGTCAGAAACGGCAGCGCCGGCGCCATCACGCGCGTGACGGTGGTCAGCACGGTGTAGAGCGTCTGATAGGCTTCGACTGTCGCTTTTCCAGAAACGGCGGCGCGAGCGGCGCAGATACCAGTTCGAGAACTGCGTCGTCGAATTCCTGAAAGGCTTCGATCACCCGGTAGTGCTCGAAGTTCTGGAAAGCGTTGTGGGCCGCGGCCACCAGGCGTTGCAGCCGGCTCAGCACCCAGCGGTCCAGTTCATTCGTTGACCGGGAGCGTCGCGCCGCCGGGCTTCCAGCCGTCGGCGGTCGCGTACATCACGAAGAAGCTGTAGCAGTTCCAGAACGTCAGCAGCTTGCGCCGAGCGTCGGCATCGATGGTCTGGCCGGTGTTGCCGGCGGGATGCAGATCGGGAAAGTTGAGATGCTGCGCGGTCTTCTGCTCGGCGTAGATGTAGCGCATCACCTCGGCGCCCAACACTTCCGCCGCTTCATCGAACGCGATGGAGTTGCCCTTCGACTTGTGCATCTCCTCGCCGCGCGCGTCGCGCACCAGCGCGTGCCCGAGCAGCGCTTTGAACGGCGCGCGGCCATCCATCATGGCGCTCATCGCCAGCATCGAATAGAACCAGTTGCGGAACTGGCCGGGGAAACTTTCGAGCACCAGGTCGGCCGGGAACCACTTCTCCCAATACGCGCGATCGGTTGTGAATAGCGCATCGTGCTGAACGGCACGATGCCCGCGTCGAGCCACGGATTGCCGACGTCTTCGATGCGCGAGGCCAGCGCGCCGCACTTCTCGCAGCGAATCTTGACGGCATCGACATACGGCCGGTGCGGCGAGTTGCCTTCGAAGACATCCCAGCCCTCGACCGCTTTCGCTTTGCAACTCCTCGCGGCTGCCGATCACCATGAAGTGCTCGCACTCGCCGCAGACCCAGATGGGCAGCGCGAGTCCCCAGAAGCGCTTCTTCGAGATCATCCAGTCGCTCATGTTGCGCAGCCAGTCCAGCTCGCGCGCTTCGCCTTCGGGCGGAATCCACTTGATGGTTGGGACCACGCGCTGGATGCGGTCGCGCCAGTCCATGCGGATGAACCATTCGTCGACCGGACGGAAAGACCAGTTCCTGCTTTGCAGCGCCAGCAGTGCGGATAGACGTGCGGATAGCGCTCGCGCGCCACCAGAAATCCGGAGGCTTTCAGCGCCGCGACCACCTCGTCGGCGACATCGTTGGCATTGCAGCCGGTGAACGGGCCGAAGCCATCCAGAAAGATCGCGCTCTCGTCCAGCGGCGCGATGAACGGGAAGATTGTTCTCTTTGCCGAGTTGCTGATCCTCGGCGCCGCAACCCGGCGCGATGTGGACCAGGCCCGTGCCTTCCGCCTCGCTCACTTCGTTCCACGCGATCACGCGATGCGATTCGGCGGCGGTTCGTCCGCCTCCGGTTTCGCCATAGGGAAACAGGCCGCCGGGCAGTCTTCTGCGCCGGCAGTTCGTCGAACGGGCCGTGTATACGTGAGTCCCAGCAGATCGCGCCCGGGCAGCTCCTCCAGCACTTCGACCGCCGCCGCTGCCTTTCAGAATGGTGCGGATTGACGGCAGCTTGTGCGTCTCGTGCTTGCCTTCCACTTGCAGATCCTGCACGCGATCGCGCTCGAAGTTGCGCCTTGGCGACGTAGTAGGTCCAGTCGCCGTGGCGGACCTTCAGGTACGTCATCTCCGGATTCACCGCGACGGCGACGTTCGACGTCAGCGTCCAGGGCGTGGTGGTCCAGACCAGCAGCGCCGTGTGCTCCTGGCCGTTGATCGGGAAGCGGACGAAACACCGACGTGTGCGTGGTGATGCGGCGGCCTTCCGCCACTTCCATTTGCGACAGGCCGGTGCCGCAGCGTCCGCACCACGGCATCACGTCGTGGCCGCGATAGATGAAACCCTCGGCGTGGCACTTCTTCAGGAATGCCCAGATGGTGTAATTGTTCTCGTCGGAAAACGTGAAGTAGCTGCCGCCATATTCCGCCGAGCCGAGCTTGCGGATGATTTCGCTCGCGCGCGCTGTCTCGGTAAGCCCGCTGGGCAGCTTCACCGTGACCACGCGATCGCCATCCGCCAGCGCGTCGCGCAGCGCGAGCAGCACCTTCGGGATCGTCCCAATCGCACCAGTAGCCCAGGCGGATGGATTGCTCGGTCTGCCGCGCGGCGAAGGTCAGCACGCGCTCCTTGCAGGCGCGCACGAACTTTTCGATGCCGTAATCGCGAATCTCGCGCTTGGTTCCGAGCCCGAGGCTCTTTTCGACTTCGACTTCCACCCACAAGTCCCTGGCAATCGAATCCGTTCTGATAGCGCAGCGCGCTGGCCGTTCATGGCGTGGTAGCGCTGGTACATGTCTTTGAGCGACCGGCCCCAGGCGTGATGCACGCCCATGGGATTGTTGGCCGTGATCGGTCCGTCGAGGAACGACCAGCGCGGGCCGTTCGCAGTCTGCGCGCGCAGCTTTTCGAAAATGCGGTTCTCTTCCCAGAAGCGCAGGATGTCGCGCTCCATGGCAGGGAAATCGGGTACTCTCGGCACGGGTTGATACATGTTCATGGAGATGACGGGCTGAAACAACGCCCAAAGCCTAGACTAGCACTTGCGTCAACGTGACTCGGCGATGTGGGATTTGGCGCTGGTTGAAGCCTGCGCGGGATCAAAGGTGGTCACTTCGTAAGAGAACCGATACGGGGCTCCGTTGATCATCACATTGCTCACGGTTACGTGAGTGGTGACATCGGCGGCGTGCGTGGGCGTATCGCGGGCTACGTCCCAGGCAAGTGTATTTTCTCCAAAGCCCAAACGGACTGGCTGAAGATGCAGCGGGACCGGGTATCCGTCACGGGTTAGAGTCACCATCGCGGCGTCGAAATCGGCGCCGGAAAAGGAGAACGACCAACGCAGGAAAACGAATTGCCGGGGAATGTAGCCGGGCGGAGGCCAGGAGACGAAAGGATGGCGAGTTGCCGGCCGCGGCCCGAAATCTTCGCGGGCGTCCCCTACCCAAAGGGCGTTGGCGCCAAATGGGTGGGCCTGATCACCGGGGGGAATATCGCCCGTTCCCATCCGGAGGGTCTGGGGGTGCAGAACCCATCGGCGGTGACCAACCGCAAAATTGGCGGCGTCGGAATCTTCGATATAGGTTTCGACACAGCCAGGCCGGTTCGGCAACCGCGTGTCCAGGCAAATGTTCGATTTACCGGCGGCCTCTGCCCCTTCGAGTGTGTAATCGAGCCAGGTGGCGGGCGGGGCATGAGACAGCCTGTTATTGGCGGCGAACATCAAGGCGGCGCCCTGGGCTTTAGCGCTCCGTGCCAGGTCAATGGTGATGACGGGAGGCACGCCGGCCAGCGAGCGAAAGAAGTTGACCATCGAGATCACTGCGTACTTGTATGCCGTCGATGTGTCGCCTGCCTTCCCCGCGGCCAGATTCCCGGTCCAGCTCATCGGGAAATTTTGAAGGGGCACATAGGCCGAGAGGAAAAATTGCCGGACCGTTTCGCGATCGCTACTATCGACCCAGCGGCCGGGAAGCGGGTGCACGCTTTGCGCCAGCAGCGCTTGCGCAAGAAGCTGTATCAACCAACCGATGATCCAGCACCGCGTGGCAGCACGCAGAGCGACTGGCATGCCTTATACGTGGCGACGCTTATTGTTTCTTCTCTGGTTTAGTGGCTTCGATCTTTATCTGCTTGAGCAATTGGGTATCGCGCGGCAATTCCGCTTGACCGGCGGGGAACTGCGCGAAGTTGAGCATGTAGGCGGTGATATCGGAGTTCACGTCGCGGCTCAGCTTGCCTGGCTTGCTGAGGGGCATGGTGGTGCGAATTCGTTCGAACAGATCGCCCACGGTCAGGCCGTTCCAGTTGGATAAAAACTCGCCGCCCACCAACGGGGGAGCCATTTCACCGCCGGTTAGGCTGTCGCCATGACAGGACGCGCAATGCTGGGTGTAGAGTGGCTGGCCGCGCTTGGCCTGCTCTTCGGTATACACGCCATCCCACACGGAGCGCGACGACGAAGCGTCATCCTGCGCGTGCAGCGCCGGATAAAACGCGCCGAGCGCACCCAAAACAATAACTGCTACTGCTGTGATTTTGGCATTCATGATCGTTGTCCGCGCAGAAAAAAAGGGCCCGCCTTCGCGGCGGACCCTCTTCGTGAAGCGGGAAAGTTCAGCGGGCGCCGCCGCCGCTTTGCGGATGCTCCTCGGTGGGCAGAGTGAAAGCGATATACTCGCCCGAGTACGCGCCGCCGCTAACGGCAATGACGATGTACTGTTTGCCGTTCAGCATGTAAGTCATGGGCGACCCAGTCTCCGGTGCCGGCATATAAACCGAGCCGACTTCTTTGCCGGTTGCCTTGTCATAGGCGCGCAGCATGGCGCCGCGCGGATGTTCGGGCGTCGTCGTTACCTGACCGTCGCCGGCGATGACCAGCGTCTTCGTAATCAGCGTGCAGACGTTATAACCCGACTGGCCGGTTCTCGGGATGTTCATCCCTTTGAGCGCCGGGTGATTGCGGATGTTATCCGGCGTATCGCCGTGAGCTACTTGCCAGATGATTTCGCCCTTGTCCAGATTGATTGCCGAAATCGTGCCGTAGGGCGGCTTGATCAACGGCAGCCCATCGACGCTGAGCCGGCGGGCTTGCGCGACGAAGGCGTTCGGGCCTTCGGCTTTCGGTGGAGGCGGCGAATCGGCGCCGGCATTTTCACCAGGGCCGCGCGCGATTCGTACCGGCTGTCCCGCCGTGCCCATTACATAGTCCTCATCCGAAACTTCCTTGGGAGACGGAACCAGGCCAATCGGCGTGAGGCATGCGTTGCACGCATAGGCGTACACGATATGGGTTTCCGGATCGAAGGAAGCGCCGGGCCAGTTGGTGCCGCCGCTGGCGGTTCCCAGCGTGAGGGTGGCGATCGGTCCATCGACCTTGCTCTCGGAGGGCGGCGTAAACACCGGGCCCAGCTTGTATTTGGACGCGATGGTCAGCGCCTGGTCGTGCATGGCGGGCGTGAAGTCGATCAGGTCCTCCGGCAGTACGCCGTTGCGGCTATAGGCGGGCGGCTTGGTGGGGAAGGGTTGCGTAGGCGAATACCACTCGCCGGGAACGTTGCCTTTTTCTACCGGCCTCTCCTCGAAAGGCCACACGGGCTTGCCGGTCACGCGATCGAAGGTATACAGAAAGCCCTGCTTGCTGGGAAGGGCGACGGCTTTGACCGGCTTGCCGTCCACATTGATATCCATCAGCAAAGGCGCCGACGACAAATCCATGTCCCACAGCGGGTGATGCACTACCTGGTAGTGCCACTTCTTCTTGCCGGTTTTCAGATCGACGCAGACCAGGCTCTCGCCGTACAGGTTGTTGCCGGGGCGATGTCCGCCGTAATAGTCCGCGGTCGGCGATTCGACCGGCAGGTAGACCAATCCCAGCTGCTCATCGACGGTGATCTGGGTCCACACGCCGGTGTTGCCGGTGTATTCTGCCGAGCCTTTTTCCCAGGTCTCGTAGCCGGGCTCGCCCTTCATCGGGATAGTGTGGAAGGTCCACAGCCGCTTGCCCGTGCGAACGTCGTAGCCGCGGACATAGCCCTTGTTATTGCGCATGCTCTTGGGCGTCATGCCTTCGCGGAAGGCGGCGCCGACGAGCACCACATCCTTGGCGATGATGGGCGTGGAATGCAGGCCGACTTCGCCGTTGACCAAATCCGGGACCCATTTGCCGTTGGCGTCCCAGGCCGAGATTTGCTGATCGAAGTCGAGCTTCAGATCGACCATGCCATTCTTGCCGAATGACGGCACCGGCATGCCGGTTTTCGCGTCCAGCGCAACGAGCCGGTAGCCCGGCGTGAAGTAGAGGATCCGTTCCTCTTTGCCGTCGGACCAATAACCCAGACCGCGGCCCGAGAGTTGGCGGGGCGCTGCGCCGCCGCGGGCGCCTTCATGCTCACCGTGCACCCAAAGCAGCTCACCGGAAGCCGCATCCAGCGCTACTACGGCGCGCCGCGATCCGCCGGTGGCGTAAAGAACGCCGTTGACCATGAGCGGCGTGCCTTCCAGTTTGAATTCCGGACGGTTGCCCAGCATGTCGGTCTTGAAGCGCCAGGCGATTTCGAGTTTGCCGAAATTGGAGGCGTTGATCTGATCCAGCGGCCGGTAGCGGCTGCCGGCTAAATCGGCGGCATAGGTTGGCCACTCAGTGTCTTTGCCATGAGACTGGGCGGGCGCCGGCGCGGCCATCCACGCCAGGCAACCGGCCAGCGACAGGGCTGGCACGAGTAGCTTTTTCAGTCCATTACTCTTCCCTTGATACATATCTGTTCTCTTCTCCTGGAGTGAGGGCCGAGATTATTTTCTGACAGGGTCGGCTATCCTCTATAGCAATGTGTGTTTCATATCATACTGCCCCGCAGTTGTCCAGCTAGCGCCCTAATCGTGAACCGAGCGCAACCGAAAGCAGACATAGCGCGTTGGTACCGATTACATTCATGGCAAAACGAGAAAGGTCACCGCTCTGCAGAAGAGCGACACTCTCAAAGGCAAATGTGGAGAAGGTAGTGTAGGTGCCAAAGAAGCCTACGGTAAACAGCAATCTCCAGGAGGGATCGAGAATCGCCCGGTTCGTGGTCCACGATAGGAAGAACCCGAGCGCGGCGCTGCCGGTTACGTTGATGATCAGAGTGTGATACGGAAACGGCGAGCCGAGCGCCTTGGAAACAACGTTGCTGACAAGATAACGGGCGTTGGCCCCCAGGACCGCGCCCATTGAGATCCAAATCGCTTCCTTCACGAGCCAACCTCCACGGTAGATTAAACTGCCGTAGGAGTCATCAGCCCGTGAGGGCGGTTGTGGCGAACTCCATCGCCTCTGCGTCTTCAGTGTACTACGCGATCTGCTATTCTGGCTTTCAGGTGGCAGATGCGTCCGCGGAACACTCTTTTTGCCGTACTTGCGGGTGTGTTGCTCTTCGGCGTGCTCTCCGCGTTTCAGCGTCCTTTCCGCGAATATCCCGGCCTTGAGTACGAGGGCTTCGAGATACCGCAGGACTTTCAGGAAAAAACCGAATGGGCTTTCGCGCGGCTCATGTATCCTCCCTTTACCGGCAACATCGGTGGGTATCGCGGCTGGCGTTGGGGCGGCGACTGGCGGGAGGGCCGCTCGAGTTGGACCATGGACTATCCGCGCTCGGACCGGCATTTCTCCGCTGCGCTGCGCCGCCTGACGCGTATTCACGCGCGCTCGGTCGAGCAGCCGGTGAATCTCGATGATGGCGATGAAGTGTTCCACTGGCCGTGGCTTTATGGCGTCGAAGTGGGCCACTGGGATCTGACCGAGCAGCAGGCTGCTAAGATGCGCGAATATTTGCTGCGCGGCGGGTTTTTCATGTGCGACGATTTCCACGGCACCGCCGAGTGGGAAGTCTTCAAGGCCAGCATGATGCGCGTATTTCCGGACCGTCCGATCGTCAACATCCAGAATTCGGATCAGATCTTTCATACCATTTACGATCTTGATGACCGCTACCAGGTGCCGGGCGCGCAATTCCTCCGCTCCGGTCGCATTTACGAGTTCGATGGCTTCGAGGCCGACTGGAAAGGCATCTACGACGACCGCGGACGCCTGATGGTGGCCATCTGCCACAACATGGATCTGGGTGATTCCTGGGAGCATGCCGACAATCCGCAGTATCCGGAGAAATATTCCGCGCTCGGCATTCGAATTGGCGTCAATTACGTCGTCTACGCGATGACCCACTAGAAAATTCACCTGGATTAGCGGAGCATTTCTACACCATGGAGTAGAAATCGCTTCCGCAAAAATTCGCCATTTCCCGCGCGCTCGCCGTCCGCCTGCCTCAACAAAAACATTCCAAGATATATAGGAACGTGGCTAACAGCGTGCTCAGTTCCAGGAAAACAACTGGGTGATATAACTGATTTCTACGAGTCGGTAAGGCCGTTTAGAAAACCGTGCGCGGAGTGCGCGAAACGGCCGCTGCCAAATGCCAGGCGCGTGAGCGTAAGTATGTCGACGCGATGAGTCGAATACTCGCGCGATCGCGGAACCTTGTCCCGGAAGACTCGTAGCTCCAGTGCCAGCCAGACGCCGCTTTGTTTTCTCAGTTATTACGGTGAGTTAGCCCAAGATTTAGCCACTTTGCAACTTAATTTCTGCAGATGAGCCACTTAGTATTTGCAGACAGGCCGCTTCAGATTGTTACTCGAAGATCGCGCAAAAAGGAGAAACAAAAAACATAGAACGGTCTTTCGTCATGCAAGGAACGGGGACATCGATCGCGGTGTCTGTGATCATGCTTGCCGGCGCGTCGGTGTTGGGTGCGCAGAGCGACCCAGGGCCCAGGTCCGGTACAACCGGCGCTGGTTTACCTATTTCCGGTTTGAGTCCAGCGGAGGCCGCGCTGTGCGGCCGGCCTCGGCGACTTCCAGCAAACGCAATCGGTGAGTGGACCCCAGGTGGGGCAGGCCGATACCAACAATACGGAACTTGGCCTGGGGCCTCGTTTCAATTCGGATAGCTGCGGCAGTTGCCACGCGCAGCCGGCGGCGGGCGGAACCAGTCCTTCAGTGAATCCGCAAGTCGCGGCTGGAAGCAAGAACGGCGGCTCGAACGCGCTGCCATTCTTTATTCATACCAATGGTCCGGTTCGGGAAGCGCGGTTCAAATACAACGCGGATGGGACGCGCGATGGCGGCGTGCATGATCTGTTTGTTATTTCCGGCCGGCAGGATGCAGTCGGCTGCAATATTCAGCAGCCCGATTTTGGGCGGCGATGGCGCGCAACAATCTTTCCTTCCGCATACCGACCCCCACTTACGGCGCCGGACTGATCGAAGCCATTCAGGACTCGACGATTCTGGCCAATATGAACGCCAACCGCAGTGCGAAGTCGAGCCACAACATTTCCGGGCACGAGAATCGCAACGGCAACGACGGCTCGGATCACCCGATTCGGTTGGAAGGCGCAGAACAAATCACTGGCGCTTTTCGCGGGCGAGGCTTACAACGTCGAACAGGGAGTGACGAATGAAATTTTCACCAACGAGCGCGACGAAACTCCCGGCTGCGCTTTCAACGGGACGCCCGAAGATGACAGTAGCTTCGATATGACCAACCCTGGGGACATGGTGAGCGACATCATGAAGCAGGCCGCTTTCATGCGCTTCCTGGCTCCGCCTACGCCCGCTCCGGACACGTCATCGATCGCCAACGGCCGCGCGCTTTTTGCGACGCTGGGATGCACGCTATGCCATACGCCGTCGCTGAAGACCGGGTTATCGTCGAGCCCGGCGTTGAGCAACCAGAGTGTGAATCTGTACTCCGACTTACTGGTGCACAACATGGGCAAAGGCCTGGCCGACGATATCATCCAAGGCTCCGCCGGTCCGGACGAGTTTCGCACCGCGCCGCTTTGGGGGCTGGGCCAGCGGCTGTTTTTTCTGCATGACGGGAGAACCAACGACCTGCTGCAGGCGATCGAAGCGCATGAAAGCAGCGCCTCGGAAGCCAACAGCGTGATTGACGCTTTCAATGGCAAAACGAGGTCGGCGAAGCAGGATCTTCTGAACTTTCTGCGCTCGCTGTAGTAGGGGTGAGGGCGCAGGAATGGGCGGCTCACTGGGAGCCGCCCATCTTTTGGTATCCCGTACAGCCGAGCCTTTAGAGTGGCCGCGCGCCCAACAGCGCAATCCAGCGGCGCCTGCTGTCCTTGAGCAGATCCGGAACTGCAAGGGGCAGCAGGTCGTCGTCGAGCTTCTCCAGGATCTCGTAGCGAAACGCGGACTCGCCGTGGGCGTTCCACTCTTCCTGGAGCGACCGGTCGGGATGACTCGTGTTGCGCAGGCAGAACCAGGAGCCATTCTTTGTTGCATCCAGATTTCGGGAAGCGCCGACCCAGACCCGGCCGGTGGCCGTGCACCGCACCGCGAAAGCGCCCAGAAGAGGTTTCTGCTCCTTGAATTTCTTGATGGCTTCTTTTCTGGCTGCTTTCGATTGCATTCCGTGCGTCCCTCCTTCACGCCGGATTCGGTTCGGCGAATGCAACAGCGCCCAGCTTCTTCGCATGATCCCGGATATCCCGAGGCCAGGGCTTGACCATCTCGTTGAAGCGTTCCTGCTTGCCCGCGAACAGGGCTCGGATTGCCTCCTCAAAGCCCGGTTCATTTCCCGCAATCGCAGACAGGAACCGATAGGCCGCCTCTTGCGCCCGCCGCCGGCGATCTCTACCCTGATTGGCCAGCCGCGCCTGCTCCACCAATTTCCGTAGCGCCACCGAGGGACCTCCGGGCTGGCTCGCCAGCCAGTCCCAATGCCGAGGCAGGAGGGTCACTTCGCGGCCCACAACGCCCAGTTTCGGGCGGCCGGGCCGCCGCGGATCGCCCTCCGGACTGGCGGACTCAGGGCTAGGCACCGCGTTAATGGCCTCTTTGGCGAGGCGTCGCGCCAGATCAGCGGCCGTTCCACGAAAGTCCACCTCGATTAAGTCGCTGGTAACATCGTCGAAGATCAGCACCTGCGCCCACCGGTCTCGATCCGATAGCGCTTTTGCCTTGAGAGCAACGTGTAGCAGGTTGCCGGATGCGACCCGCTTCGTGCCTGCGAAGGCGGTACAACTTGTGGGATGGAATTCGCTCACTGCAATTATACCCTGGTATAAATATAATACCCTGGTATAACATCGGGGTCAAGACACGAGGCAAGAGGCCGGGGCGGATTTTGAAAACCCGCCCCACGTTCGGTTTTCGCTAGGCGCTTTTCAGTTCCTTCTCCATGACGTCGCAGAAGTAATCCACCTCGCCGGGGGTGGTGTAGACGCTGGCGGTGACGCGCATGCCGCCGACGTATTCCTCGTGCGCCGACCACGCGGTGTAGATGTTGTATTTTGTGCGCAGCGTGTCGGCCAGTTTCTTGCCGTCCACGCCGTTGAAGCCCAGCATGCCGATGCCGCAGGACATCTCCGGACTCGGGTTATGCAGAAGCTTGATTTTGGAATTTTGCGCGAGGCGATTGGCCCAGCGATCGCGCAGATAGCGCAGGCGCGCCGCTTTACGCTCGATCCCGATATTCTCGTTGAACGTGATCGCTTCAACGATCGCATTGTGATTGGCCGGCGGATGCGTGCCGATTTCCTCGAACTTGCGGATGTTGTCTTTGTTCCTGTCGCCGGACGCCATCAGCGCCCAGGTTTCCGCTGATGCGGGATTTCTTGACGTACAGGAACCCCGTGCCTACCGGCGCGAAAGTCCACTTGTGCAGGCTGACGCCGTAGTAGTCGCAGTTCAGATCGGAAAGCTTGTACGGGAAATGATTGAACGCGTGCGCGCCGTCCACGATCACGGGAATGTTGCGCGCGTGCGCCATATCGCAAATCCGCTTGATGGGGAAAATCTGCCCGGTGCGGTTGGTAATATGGCACACCAGAATGGCTTTGGTCTTCGGGGTGACAGCCTGCTCGTAGCGGTTGTAGAGATCGTCCATGCTGACGACTGGCACGGGGAAGGAGATCATTTTGAGGACGATCCCTTCGCGGGCCTCGCGCTGCTTAAACGTGGTGATCATGCGCGGATAGTCCTGCGTGGTGGTGAGCACTTCGTCGCCGGCTTTCAGGTTCAGGCCCATCTGGGCGATTTCGAGCGACTCGCTGGAATTGCGCGTGATGGCGATTTCTTCCGGATCGCATCCCGCCACTTCCGCCACCCGGCGGCGCGCCGTCTCCACCTTCTTCTCCAGCTCCAGGATCATGGTGTGATACGGCCCCATGTTGCTGTAGTCCAGATACCGCCGCATGGCTTCCTGCACGGTGCGGGGCGCGGGACTCACATGGCCGTTGTTGAGATTGATGACGGTGCGGTCGATGGTAAACTCGTTGCGGATTTCAGCCCAGTAATCTTCATCCGCGGCAACGTCTTCCGGGGACCGGCCCTTGACGTACGTCGTGGCCGCCTTGACTCGGTCGCCAGCCACCTCTTGCAGGGCGGCCGCAGCCGCCGCCAGTTGAAAAAAGCTTCGACGGTGCATAGACTATTTTCTCCTCAGGCCGGCAATTCCGTTCGGATCCCGGCTGCTGGAAGTATACATCCGCGAGCCACCCCCCGGGGAGACCGGCTGGCGGCACCGGCCCTATTCGAGAACGCCAATCTGGGATAAGGTGGTTTTATGCGTTTTCGTCTTGCGATTCCCTTGATTCTGGTCTTGCTGCTGGTGGCAGTGGCGCAGGCCGCTGATCCGGAAATTCCTTTTCAGAAATTCGTTCTCGACAACGGGCTGACCCTGATCGTTCATGAGGACCACAAAGCGCCCATTGTCGCCGTGAACATCTGGTATCACGTCGGGTCGAAGAACGAAAAGCCTGGCAAGACCGGTTTCGCTCACTTGTTCGAGCATCTGATGTTTGGCGGCAGCGACAACTTTCACGGCCGGTATATCGACGCCATGGAGCAGATCGGCGCCACTGACCTGAACGGCACCACCAACTCGGATCGCACCAACTACTTCGAGAATGTGCCAACGTCGGCGCTGGACTACACGCTGTGGCTGGAGTCGGACCGCATGGGCCACTTCCTGAAATCGTTCGATCAGAAGACGCTCGATCTGCAGCGCGGCGTGGTCCAGAACGAAAAGCGCCAGGGCGAGAACGAGCCCTACGGCGTGACCGAACAACTGCTGACGCAGAATACGTATCCCGCGGGACATCCCTATTCGTGGACCACCATCGGCTCCATGGACGACCTGAACGCAGCCTCGCTGAGCGACGTGCAGGAGTGGTTCAAGACTTACTACGGGCCGTCCAACGCGGTGCTTGTGCTGGCCGGGGACATCACGCCAGCAGGTGGCAAAAGAGAAAGTGCAGAAATATTTCGGCGACATTCCCGCCGGGCCGCCGGTAGCGACGCATCGCGAGTGGATCGCGAAGATGACCGGCACGCATCGCGGGTCAGTGGAGGATCGCGTTCCGCAGGCGCGCATCTATAAGGTCTGGAACATTCCGGAATACGGCCAGGCGGACGACGACTACCTGGACCTGGTTAGCGATTGCCTGGCGCGCGGGAAAAACTCGCGTCTCTACAAGCGCCTGGTTTACGACGATCAGATCGCGACCGACGTGAGCGCGACCGTGAATCCGGAGCGAGATCGGCGGGCAGTTCGAAATTCGCGCGACCGCGCGGCCGGGCGAGGATTTGTCCAAAGTGGAGAAGGCCATGGACGAAGAGGTGGCGCGATTTCTGCAGAGCGGACCAACCGCACACGAGACTGGAGCGCGTGAAGACCCAGTACCTGGCGACTTTCATTCGCGGCATCGAACGCATCGGCGGCTTCGGCGGCAAGTCCGACGTGCTGGCGCGCAGCCAGGTGTTCGCGGAAGTCCGGATGCTTACAAGATGCAGCTCAAGCGCGTGCGGGAAGCGACGGCGGAGGACTTAAAGTCCGCCGCCAATCGCTGGCTGTCCGATGGCGTGTACGTACTCGAAGTGCATCCCTTCGGCAGCTACAAGACCGTGGCGTCGAGCGCGGATCGCTCCAAGCTGCCGGAGACCGGCACGCCGCCGGATTTGCGGCTGCCCAAACTGCAGCGCGCCACGCTGTCGAACGGCTTGAAGATCATTCTGGCGGAACGTCATGAGATTCCGGTGGTGAATTTCTGGCTCAAAGTCGATGCCGGTTATGCCGCCGACCAGTTCGCCACGCCGGGTACGGCCAGCATGACTACATCGCTGCTGGATGGCGGCACCAAAACGCGCACGGCGCTCGAAATCAGCGATCAACTGGCGATGCTGGGAGCGCAGCTGAACGGCCAATTCGAATCTGGATCTGTCCACGGTGTTTCTCTCGGCGCTGCAAACCAATTTGAATCCGTCGCTCGACGTTTTTGCCGACGTGATTCTGAATCCGGCGTTTCCGGAGTCCGATTTCCGGCGGCAGCAGAAGCAGCGCATCGCCGGCATCCAACGCGAAAAAGTGACGCCGCTGCAAATGGCGCTGCGCGTTTTCCCGGCCTGCTTTACGGGAAGGATCACGCCTATGGCAATCCGCTGACCGGATCGGGCACCGAAGCCAGCGTCGCGAAAATGACGCGCGAGGATCTGGTCAAATTTCACGCGAGCTGGTTCAAGCCGAATCATTCCACGCTGATCGTGGTGGGCGACACCACGCTCGCCGAGATGCAGCCGCGTCTGGAAAAAATCTTCGCCGGCTGGAAGCCGGGCGAAACACCGCACAAAAACATCGGAACCGTGCAGCAGCAGCCGAAACCGGTGATTTATCTGATCGACAAGCCGGGCGCGCTGCAATCGATGATCTTCGCGGGGCACATTGCGCCGCCAACATCCGATCCGGACGAGATCGCTATCGAGACCATGAACAATATTCTGGGAGGGAATTTCGGCGCGCGCATCAACATGAACCTGCGCGAGGACAAGCATTGGTCCTACGGCGCGCAAAGCCTGTTGTTCGGCGCGCGCGGACAGCGCCCTTTCCTGGCGCTCGCGCCGGTGCAGACGGATAAGACCAAAGAGTCGATGGCCGAAATGGACAAGGAGTTTCGCGGAATTCTCGGCAACCGGCCGGTGAGCGCCGAGGAGCTTGCCAAGGCCCAGGCCAACGAAACATTGCGGCTGCCGGGTTCGAGGGAAACGATGAACGCGGTGGGCGGCTCGATCAGCAGCATGATCCAATTCGGTTTGCCGGACGATTACTACGAGACCTATGCGGGAAAAGTGCGGGCTCTGAAGTTATCGGATATAGCGGATGTCGCTCACAAAGTAATCTGCCCCGACAACATGGTTTGGGTGGTGGTTGGCGACCGATCCAAAATAGAAACCGGAATCCGCGAGTTGGGAATCGGCGAAATCAAGCTGCTCGACGCCAACCAGATGTAATATTACGCCGACTGCGCGCGCGCTTTGAGGGGCGTGCTGAGCTGCGCAAACACGCCGAGCGCCTGCTCGAGAGCGGCCGCGCGCCGGGTCTCCGCCTCATTGAGTGAGCGAATCACTTCCGATTGCTTATCGATGGTCTCAATCATGGAAGCGATTTTCTCAGAGCGGTCGGACACCGCTGCCTTGAGCGACGCCAGTTCCGTCTGATGGCGGTTGATTTCCGACGATATCTGCGCGGTTTTATTGCGAATCTCGGCGATATCGGAATCCTGCCGGCTATCGGCTTTTTGCAAGAGCGCAATCTCGGCAACGAGTTTGTTGTACTGCTCCTGGGACGCGCTGGCGGCCTTGTGCTGGGAAACCGTCTCTGCAAGCGTCTCCAGGCTTTCCTTAAGCGCGCCCAGGCTTTCCACGGTGGTTTGCAGCTTGTCGATCTGATGCTGGAATGATTGCGTGAGTTTCCGGCCTTCGTCCATCATGTGCTGTTCCAGCTCGTGAAACGCGCCTGCCAGCACCTCTGCCAGGCTCCCCGCGAGTTTTTCGTTGATGCGGTTCATCACCTTCTCCTGGGGGCGGCCATTTTCTTCCACGCGAACAGTCTCCTCGACGCGGCCGTTGGCGCCGCTCATCGCTTCGGCCTTTTCGATGAGCGCTCCTGCTTCGATCTGCCTGCCTTGCGCCATCAGTTTGGCGGCTTCGTCCACCACTTTCTGGATACTCTGATCCGGGTTGGTTCTGCGCAAATGGAAAATGGCGTCTTCCAGGCTTCGATCAGTCATGACGATATAGTCTATACGGGCGCGGAACAGAAGCAAAGGGGAAACTCAATCTTTTTCGGCCTATATTATTTATTTAATACGCGGGCGCGTCCTTCGCCGCCGGCGTCAACACCAGATCATGGAAATCAAAGCTGAAATCGGTCAGCGAGGACACAGCTTTCATCTTCACTTCTCGCGGCGAGCCGTCAGGATTTAACGTGAACGTCACGTACGCGTCGGCGTCATAGGAGCGGTCGCTCCACCGGGCGATGAACGTATCGTATTGAAAGTGCTCCATCACGCCGGCCAGCGCCGAATGGGTGAAGCGCATCCAAAGCTTTCCCTCTTTTTCTTCGATCCAGACATCGCCATACCAGGGATCGCGGTAGCGTCCGGCATATTTGGCCAGGGGCAGAGACGGCTTCGATGCCGCGTTGCGTTCGGAGCCTGCCTCCGCCTCGGCTTTGTGCGCTTTCTCCACGTCACGCTTGCGTACGGCGCTGTAGGCGTTCACCCAATCCGCTGCCGGGGCGTCCAGATAATGGTCCAGAATGGTCATGGTGACGGCCTGGAATGCGGAGGTCGTTTCCTGATTGGTGAACACGATGATAGCCAGCTTCTTAGCGGGCACCAGGGTAACGCGGGTCACCATGCCGCCCAGGCCGCCGGTGTGATACACAATCCGCTGGCCGCGATAATCGCGGATGATCCAGCCCAGCGCGTAGGCCGCGAAAAAAGGTGAGGCTGCGGCCAGTTCCTTGGGCGGGTCGGCGGGAATCGGCACGAAGATATGCGGGGTCCACATTTCCTTCGACTGCCTGGCGGAAAAAAGGCGGCCGCCCGCATATTCGCCTTCCTTGAGCTGCATGGCGGCCCACTTCAACATGTCTTCAACTGACGATTGAATCGCACCCGCCGGCGCCGCCGGGTCCAGTTTCGTGTGCTGGATCACGCGCAATTTGCCTTCGGTGGGCACGTGAGGCCACGCCAAATCTTCGCCCGGCGGGACGTCGTTCACGCTGGTGCGGCTGCGCGTCATGCCGAGGGGCTGGAAAATCCGTTCGCGGATGAAGCGGTCCCAGGCCATCCCCGACGCCTGCTCGATCACCGCGCCGGCCACGATGTAGAGCACGTTGTCATAAGCGTAGGTGCTGCGAAAACTGGTCGCGAGCGGAACGTAGCGCAGGCGCTGCATGATTTCGCGCGCGGTGAGTGTGGCGGCAGGAAACAGCATCAAGTCGCCCGCGCCGAGGCCCAGTCCGCTGCGGTGCACCAGCAAATCGCGCACGCGCATTTCGCGGGAAACATAGGGATCCGACATTTGGAACCAAGGCAGGATGTCGACCACGCGCTGGTCCCAATCGATTTTCTTTTCGTCGACCAGGATGGCCAGAGCCGCCGCGGTGAAAGCTTTGGTGTTGGAGGCAATGCCGAACAGCGTTTTGCCGGTGACTGGCGCGCTCCCGCCCAGTTTGCGCACCCCGTAACCCTTGAGCATCTGGACATTGCCGTCCTGGATCACGCCCACCGCCATACCGGGCACGTCGAACTCCTGCAACGTGCGTTTGACGACGTCGTCCAGGTTCCCTTGCCCTCTGGCGATGCCGGCTATAACGAGGACCAAAAGCAATCGCGGATACATTGGTGCCAGAAAGTCTATCAAACGGGCGTAACTTTCTTGCATCCGGTTCGTCCCACATCGAAATGAGCGCTTTTCTCCACGACGTGAAGTATGCCGTGCGCACGCTGCTGCGCAGCCCTGGTTATACGGCTGCGGCGCTGCTTTCGCTGGGCCTCGGCATTGGCGCCAACACGGCGATCTTCACGCTGACTAATGCGGTGTTCCTGCATTCGCTGCCAGTGCGCGAGCCGTCGCGGGTGCTGGAGATCTTCGCGGTGGATCATGCCACCGTCACTGCCGCACCCAATCTTGCGCAAACGCCGCTCTCTTATCCGAACTTCGTCGATCTCCGCGAGCAAAACGATGTCTTCTCCGGCCTCGCCGGCTTCACGCAGACTGGCCTCACGTTGACTGGATTTGGTAAGCCGACGCTCGAAACAGCGTTTGTGGTCTCAGCGAATTACTTTGATGTCCTGGGTGTGCAACCGGTTCTGGGGCGGATGTTTCGTCCCGATGAAGACCGCGCGCCGGGCGGAAATGCCGTTGCCGTACTCAGCCACAGCCTTTGGCAGCGGCTTTTCGGCGGCGATCGCAACGCCATCGGGCGCACCATCAATCTGAATTCGGTTTCGTATCTGGTGATCGGCGTGGCGCCTCCTGGTTTCAAAGGCACGCTCACGGTGGGCCCGCCCGACGTCTTATGGCTGCCGCTCAGCATGCACGCCCAAGCTTTCGCAGGGCCTCTGGAGCAATTTTTTAACAACCGGCGCTTCCGGTTTCTCAGCACGTTCGGACGCCTGAAGCCGGGCGTCGACGAGCGCCAGGCGCTGGCCAGCCTGCAAACCATCGCCGCGCGGCTCGAAGCGGCTTTTCCCAAAGATAATCAGGGGCGGACGCGTTGAAACCTCGCCGCTCTCGGAGGCTGCGCTCGGTTTCTTCCCAAGGGGTCAAACCATGGCCGCGGCTTTCGCTCTTACCGCCGCCGTGGGATTCGTGCTGCTAATTGCCTGCGCCAACATCGCCAATCTGTCCCTGGCCCGCGCCGCCAAACGCGCGCGGGAGATGGGCATTCGGGTCGCGCTCGGCGCGCCTCGCGGCCGGCTGATTCGCCAATTGTTCACCGAAGCGCAGATGCTCGCCCTGGGCGGTGGCGTGGCGGGAATGGTCATCGGTTGGCTGGGAGCGCGCCTGCTCTGGACATTCCGTCCGGCCTTCCTGCAGCAGAACGACGTCGCTCTCCAAATGGATCTGCCGGTGTTCGCCTTCACGCTGGGCGTGAGCCTGCTCACTGGCGTCTTGTTCGGCGTTGCTCCCGTGTTTCGCGCGTCCGTGCCGGATGTTGCCCGGCTACTCAACAGCGCTGGTCGCGGAAATATTCAGGGCGGTGGGCACAACCGGCTGCGTAGTCTGCTGGTGGTTTGCGAGATGGCGCTGGCCCTGGTCGCTCTCGCCGGCGCGGGGCTGTTCATTCGCAGTATGCAACACGCGCAGCGCATCGACTTGGGATTTGAAACCCGCGATCTGGCCGTAGTCAGCTTCGATTTGAGCGCCGAGCAAATGACGCAGGAGCGTGGACGGCAGTTCCTGCGCTCGGTTCTGGAGAAAGTGAGTGCCGTGCCCGGAGTCGCGACCGCAGCCATCGCCGCCAACCCGCCCCTGGGCGGCGGATTCCTGGGAACCGCATTTCGCGAAGGAGACCCGGTGGATTCGCACCTTGGCCTGCTGACGCTTACCGCGCCGGTGACGTCCCGCCTACTTCGATGCCATGCGTATCCGCCTGCTGGAGGGCCGCGCGCTGAACGAATTCGATCGCGCCGAATCCCGCCGCGTGGCCGTTCTTTCCCAGGCGATGGCACGGCATTTCTGGCCGGGACAGCCGGCTGTCGGCAAGCGCTTCCATTTTCCGACGGGGCCAGATCTTTATGAAGTGGTGGGCATCGTCCGCGATACCACGGTGTTCAACATCGGCGAGACGCCGCAGCCGGTGGCGTATCTGCCGTTCGATCAGGCCTACCAGTCGTTCGCCGTACTGCACGTGCGCACGTCGACGAGTCCGCAGCGCGTGCTGCCGGCTGTGATGGCGGCAGTGCAATCGCTCGATCCCGATCTGGCGCTGCTCAATCCCGCGACTATGCGCGACGTGATCGATCAGGCGCTCTGGGCTCCGCGCCTGGCCGCTGGACTGTTCGGCGTGTTCGGGCTGCTGGGCATGGTGCTGGCGGTGGTGGGCGTTTACGGCGTGATGGCGTACATGGTTTTGCAGCGCACTAGCGAAATCGGCATCCGTATGGCGATGGGCGCGCGTTCCGTCGACGTGATGCGCATGGTCGTCGGGCAAAGCATGCGCCTGGCTTTGGCCGGCATTGCACTCGGCGTCGGCGTGGCGTTCGTGCTCACGCGCCTAGTGGCCGATCTGCTTTACGATGTATCGCCGAACGATCCGGCGACGTTTCTGACGGTGGCTTCGATCCTGGCGGCGACGGCGCTGGTTGCAGGCGGCATCCCGGCCTGGCGGGCCGCGCGGATCGATCCGGTATCGGCTCTACGGCAGGACTAGCTACCGGGCGGCCTTTTTCATCGTGGACTTAATTTTCTTCACCAGCTTTTCCATTTCGTCGTTGCGCTTCAACGAATCTTCGGAAAGCAGGTCAGGGTTGGTGGCCGTCAACGCGCCTTTCAATTCCTGCGACAGCTTGGTGAGGCGATCCACGTCGTCCTGCAGCGCCTTCAATGATTCCGCCGCGGCGCGCTGTTGTTCTTCCGTTTTATGCCGTGCGTCGTGCAGGACTTCCCCGTTCTGGGCGTTCCGCTGATCCTGCTCGAGCTGCCTGTCTCTGCTGGATGTGATCGGCGGCGGGGCTGGCGCCGCAGTTCTGCCTTGCGGCCAAAGGAGAACGGGACACAGGAACAACAAGAGCCATTTGCTTCGCATAGGAACTGCCTCCACTGGCGCAGGACTATATCACAGCGATTCGTGGAGATCTATGGAATAGTGAGTCATGCCCTTGCGCATCATGGCTTCGCGCCATTCCGCGTTTTACAGTCCGCTGCTGTGCGCCATCAAATTTCTTCGCGACGAAGGGCAGGACGTTGCCTATAGCGTGCTCGCGGCCGGCCAGCGAAGCCACGTGTTGATCCGCGATGGCGAAGTGGACATTATGCAGTCCGCTGTATCGTCGAACTGGAAGCCAAGGGAGCGCGGGGTCGAGCCGCTGCCCGTGCATTTTGCCCAGATCAACTGCCGCGATGGATTCTTTCTTGTCGGCCGCCAGCCTGACTCCGCCTTCGAGTGGAAGAAGCTTGAGGGCAAGACTCTATTGGCCGATCATGGTCTGCAGCCTTTGGTCATGCTGCAATACGCCGTCAAGCAAAATGGCGCCGACTGGAACAAGATCAAGGTCGTCGACGCGCGCACGCCAGAAAAGATGGAAGCGGCGTTCATCGCAGGCTCGGGAGATTATCTGCACCAGCAAGCGCCGGTGGGGGCTGGGGAAGTCGTGGCGGCGGTGGGCGCGTCGGTGCCGGCGGTAGCCTTCAGCAGCCTCTGCTGCGCGCGCGGCTTCCTCAAAACTGCGCCCTATCAAAGCTTTCTCACCACCTACACGCGCGCCCGGGAGTGGGTGCGAAGCGCGCCTGCGACCGAAGCTGCCGCTGCCGTGGCTTCCTTTTTTCCTGGCAGCGCGCCGGCGGCTCTGGCGGATGCGATCACCCGCTATCAGGCGCTGGGCTGCTGGGAGGGAACCATCGAGATTCCGCGCGATGGCTATGAGCAGGCGCTCAACATATTTCAAACCGCCGGCGAAATCACCTGGCGCCACCGCTACGACGAAGTCGTGGGATCCTAGAGGAGTGGGCAGGTCGGGGACCTGCCCCACTTTGAGGGCCTCATGTTTTCGCGAATTGCCTGGATCGTCCTGGCTGTTGCCCCTGCACTCCATGCGGCCGACATTTGCTCTCCCACCGAGTTGCAGGGCCCCTACGCGATGCATCTCTCGGGCACCACCACGATTACCGGATCGCCTACACAAGTGGTAGGCGTGGCGCGCGTCGTCTTCAGCGGGGACGGAGTGCTTAGCGGCTACTCCTCGGTGAGCTTCAACGGCCTCCTACTGGGCAACCCGGTGAGCGGGACCTACGAGGTAAAGCAGGATTGCAGCCTAACCTTTAGTCTGCAGGACGATTCCGGCGCTTTCCAGCATTTCGGCGGAACGGTGAAGCCCGGCGGCGACCGCGCGGAGTTTCGCCAGACCGACCCCGGCACCAAGGAGAGCGGCGTCATTCGGCGTACCTTTGACGCCTGCCAGATCTTGGATTTCCAGGGTGAGTACAGCGTGTCGTTGTCAGGAGTTTCCGTTCCCATGGAAAACGCCGGACCAACTACGCCGGTCTCTTCCGCGGGCAGAATTCAGGCCGATGGCGCCGGCAAATTCACGGTGAAAGACACACTCGATCGCGCCGACTCCACCACGCCGCTGGCAACCGTGGGAACGTACGAAATCGATTCCGACTGTACAATCCGTCTGGAGCTGACACCGATTAAGCTGCGCGGCTTTCTGGTGCTGAAGGGCAAGGAAATCCTGGCCATTCAAACCGACGCCGGCGAAACCGTTGCGGCGCGTTTCGTCAAACGCTAAGTGGCACCCAACCTGCTGAGTAGAAATCATTAGCTGCAAATCAGAGAAGTCCGGACATTCACGGTGGAGCTTCGAGCCAATCGAACTCACGTCTTATCAAACATCTCGCGGCACGGGCGGTTGGGTTCATGAAGGAATCCGGCGCGACGTAAATCGACTGTCAGGTAAAAACGAACTACGCGAATTTGCCCGGCACCTATTTTTGAAAGGAGATTTGTTCGTATGTGGGAGAAGCGCAAGGAAGAATTCAGACCGCCATCGGCCCCCGTGCCGGTTCCGGCAAATACTGCAGCCCCGGCCCCGGTTGTGAAGGAGCAGGCTTTCGCGCCGCCTCCGCCGGTAAAGCGTGCGGAGCCTGAGCCGTCGCGCGGAGGCACTGCGGTGATCGGCAAAGCCATGCGGATCAAGGGCGAGATTTATAGCCAGGAAGATCTGTACGTGGATGGCGAAATCGAAGGCACGCTCGAGTTGAAAGAGCATTGCCTTACCGTTGGCCCCAACGGAAAGGCGCGTTCCTCGATTAAGGCGCGCGAGGCCGTGGTGATGGGATCGATCACCGGCAACGTGGAAGCCAAGGACAAGATTGCCATTCGCAAGGACGGCAAGCTGGTTGGCGACATCAAGACGGCAGGCATCATCATCGAGGACGGCGCCTACTTCAAAGGCAGCATCGACATCGTCAAAGTGAATGGCAAGGCGGATGCTCCGGCGCCGGCCACTCCCGCGGTGAAAGAACCACGCGTGATGGTAGCCGGCGCCAGCTAGGCCGCAGTTACTGAATCACCGGTAGCGTCACAAAGGTGATGGACGGCGCAAAACGCGCCGTAGTTGGCCTGTCCGCCGCCCACCAGCATCGGCAGGAATCTTTGCTGCGTCCACGACTCAGGTGAAATCGTTGCCGAAAGGCCGCCTTTGAGACCTGTGACTATCAGGCTGCTGGAGTGAAATTGCGGAGAGCTCCCATTGCAAGTCCCTCCTGGGGCTTACCTAAAGGTTGTATCACTCTGCCCGGCTGCCTAGTTAACGGGGCAGCTCACTGGGTAGCTGTTATCGATATTGGGCGTGCAGAGCCATACTTAAACAGCCCTTAACTACTTAATCGACAGGCTCGTCTGGTAGATGCGTGCCAGTTGCAGGGCGGCCTGGTCGACGTTAGCGCCCGTCTTCACCTCTTTTGCTGTGAACTGGACCAGGTTGCTACCCGCGACTTCCATGAACCCAAGGCCGCTAAAAGTTGTGATGTCGACGGCCAGAAGGTGGGAGAGGAGGTCTGTCGTAAAGGTGAACGAAGCCGGAGTGGCCGGAACGTTGCATGACACGGAGGCCGTGTGATTGGATGTCGCATTGAAGACTTGGCTGCTAATGACAATAAGCACGCTGCTGAAACCTGTGCCCGTCCATGAGACGGTGAGCGGCGTCGCCCGATCGATCGAGGTGTACGAAGCCCAATTATTCACCGTAAAGTCGTCGGGGAAGTGTCCGGAAACGGTGAAGGGTCCGATATCCGTCCCGCCATTGCCGGCCATCGTGTAGGTGCCAGAGTCGAGTACACCTGTTCCCGGCATTAGGGAGTATGTCGGTCCAGTGCCACCCGGGAGAGGCAGCATGGCACTGCCCGAAGGCAAATTGGGACCGCTGACCGGAATACTGGTACCCGCGTTCAGCAACGCGTCCGGGGCGTTGGGCGCGACTCCGTTGGGATCATAGGTGAAGTCGCTGATGTAGCATGGGCCGACATGGATCTGTCCCTGGAAGACGTCGTATTCGGCCGTGGAGAAACGCGAGAAACCTCCGGATATGAGGTCGAGCTCAATCGATGAGCCAAGCGTTGAGCTTGTGATTTTGTCGACAACGAAGGCTCCCACTACCATAGACGGGCCCGTGCCGCCTGCTCCGGTTGAGATGATGGGCGGTCCCGATTCGAAGTAAACCGGCGCCGCGGTGAACGCCCCGCTCGGATTGGCGCGCAACGCAATAATCGAAAACGAACCGGAGGTCACGAAGAACTCGGCTAAGCCGCTCTTCCCGGCAGTGCCGGGAAATTGCGTCGGCATGAGGAAGGTCGTTTGCCCTTCGGCGGGCAGGCTGGGGAGCGCGCCGGTGCTGGTAGAGCCGTCCGATGTGCGGATGTTGACGGAGATGGGTTCGGGAAGCGCGTTCGGATTCGCCACCGCTATTGCCGCGATAAAGCCTGAAGTGTTGTCGAAAGGCACCAGGATTCGGGTGGTCCCGGCGCCGGCGGGCGCGGTTGCGTCCTGCGCCGGATTGCCAGGTGCGGCGCTAGTGAAAATGGCGTAGCCAGCGACGGCGAGGTCGCCATCCAGTTCTCCCCAACCCTGCGTGAGCGTTGCCGCCGTGCCGGGCGTGTGCAGAAAGAGCGCGGAGCCGGCTGGAAGATTCAAATTGGTGAGCGAGACGCTTTCCTCGAAAGGCGGCGTCCACAGCGACGTCCCCCCGCCCGCAGTGCTCTGATGGAACGTCAGCGAGACAATCTGAGAAGTTGACTTAGTATTGACCAGCACAATGGTCGATGCCCAGCCATTGCCATCCGCCACCTGCGGAATCACTTGTACTTGAGGCGCGGGGATGAACTCTCTGACGGAAACCCTGCGGAGCGCGCTGACGCCGATGTCGATGGGTGTATCGTTCGCTCCGATGACCGGCGCGCCCGATTCCGGGTAAACCGGCGCGGTGGTGAAAGCTCCGCTGGGGTTGGCACGCAGAGCAATGGCCGAGATCGTGCCGGTATTGGTGAAAAACTCGGCGAGTCCGCTTTTCCCTGCCGTCGCCGGAAACTGCGTCGGCATCAGGAATGTCTGCTGCCCATTGGCCGGCAGGTTGGCCGAGCCCGTAGTGATGGTGCCGTCCGAGGTTCTGATGTTGACGGAGACCGTTTCCCCCGTGGCGTTAGGATTCACCAGCGCGGCCGCCGTAATCAAGTGGGAAGTGTTGTCAAACGGTACAAGGATACGGCTGCTTGCGGCAACAGCGGGCGCGGTAGCGTCCTGAGCCGGATTCCCGGGGGCGTGCGAAGTGAAAATGGCGTAGCCGACTACGCTCGCGGCAGCCGTCAGTTGTCCCCAACCTTGAGTGAGAGTCGACGCCGTTCCTGGCGTATGCAGGAAAAGCGTGGCACCGGCGGGAAGACTGATCGCACTAAGTGTTACCGTCTCCATGAAGGGTGGAGTCCAGGGCGCTGTCGCGCCGCCAGAAGTTGCCTTATTGAATGAGAGGGCGACCGTCTGAACCGTTGCCGACGTGTTGGTGAGGACAATCGTCGTCGCCCAACCGCCTCCATCCGCCACTTGCGGGATCACCAGCAATTGCGCGTAGACACCGCTCAGCGAGGCCAACATAGCCAGGGATAGAGTGCGTAGAATCATTTTCATTACAGGCTCCTCCGGCGAATTATTTTATGTTGTAACACGTCAGGGTACTTTGGTTGCGCAGATAAAGCTGTCCGCCACAAACCACGGGATGCGCCCAACTGGGCTTGCCCTGGTCCGCAATCGTGAAGCGTCCTTTTTCGCGATATGCTTCCGGCGTGGCTTCCGCCAGTCCGGCCACATTGTTCTCGCTCAGCAAATACAGATGCCCGTCGGCGTAGGTGAGTGAAGCTTTGCCCACGCTGCGGTCTTTCCACGCGACGCGGCCCGTGGCGAACTCCATGCAAGTGAGGATGGCATTGGAAGAGCCGTACAAATAGCCGTCGTGCAGAACCACGCCGCCGTGATGGTTGATTATTTCGCGGTTGAAATAGATTTCGTCGGCTTTCACTGTGCCGTTCTGCGCGCTCAACCCCAGCAGGGCGCAGCCGGTTCCATAATCCGACGTGTAAAAAACTTTGTTGTCGTAAAAAAGCGGCGTGGTGACGTTGGCGGTGCGGTTGGCCACCCGCTCGTAGCGCCACATCGGCTTTCCATCCGCGGCGCGCACACCCACGCCGGCCCGCTCGGTCAGGTTCATGATGACTTCGACGCCCTGCACCACGCCGGCAATGCAGGACGCATAGGCGGCGCCATCGCTCAGCCCCTGGCTGGTCCAAACCGTCTGGCCGGTCATTTTGTCCATCGCAACAATAGTGGCGTCAGGCCCCCCAGGCGTTACAACTACATTTTTTCCGTTGATGAGCGGCGATTCGCTGATCAGCCAGCGCGGATTGTGGCCGTGAAAATCCTGCAAAATGTTACGCCGCCAGATTTTGGAGCCGTCCTGCGTGCGGAGGCAAGCCAGTTCGCCGTTTTCGGCCAACGTATAGAGGCGATCCTGATCGAGCGTGGGCGTGCCGCGCGGGCCAGGACCCATGTCCTGATCCAGCCTGCCCGCGAGGGCCGAAGTCCAAACGGTTTTGCCGTCGCGGCGATTCAGGCAGAACACGACGCTGTTGCGGTTTTCCACGCCATGAACGTAGATGCGGTCGCCGCGGATGCAGACGCGAGCCGTAGCCTTCGCCCAGAGTGGCGATGGTCCAAACCACCGGCGGACCGGCGGCGGGCCAGGCTTTGAGAAGCCCGGTTTCTTTGGAAATGCCGTTGCGATCGGGCCCTTGCCACTGCGGCCAATCGGGGGCGGTCTCTTCCGAGCGCAATACCGGCGCCAGGAGTAACGGGACGAAATGCCTGCGTTTCATGGCGGTCACCATGATAACAGGACGATCTGAAAGTTCTTTGGATAGCCTAAGTGGGGCAGGTCCCCGACCTGCCGTTTCAGGAAATTACCTCGGGCAGGTCGGGGACCTGCCCCACTTACATGCCGGGTGGCTGGAATCTTCCGTCGACTGCGGTCCAGCCGCCATCTACGAAAAGCACGCTGCCGGTGACGTAACTGGCTGCGTCGGAGGCCAGGAAAATAGCCGGGCCAGCCATTTCCTCCGGCTCGGCCCAGCGGCCCAGCGCGCTCTTGTTGGCATAAGCCTGACGCCATTCGGGATGATTGCGGATGGGCGCCGTCAGCGGCGTTGCCACCACGCCTGGAGCGATGGCGTTGACCCGTACCCCCCGCGGACCCAGTTCAGCGGCGAGCGTCCGCACCATCTGGTTGATGCCGGCTTTGGTGGCGGCGTAGACGCCTTGTCCAGGCTCGACCACCTGCGAGCGAATCGACGAAAACAGAATGATGCTGCCGGCGCCCTGAGCGGCCATGATCTTGCCGGCCGACTGCAGCACGTGCAGGCTGCCTTTGAGATTGACGCCGATCACGCGATCGAAATCCTCGTCGGTATAGTTGAGCAGCGGCTTGCGGACGTTGACGCCGGGCGTCGCGATGGCGACATCCAGTCGTCCGTGGCGGGTGCGCACGCCCTCGAAGGCGGCATCAACCGCGGCTCCATCGCGAATATCGAAAGCGGACGCCTCGGCGATGCCGCCGGCTTGCGTGATGCGCAGCGCCGCGGCCTCGGCGGCTTTAGCATCGACGTCGAAGCACACCACTTTGGCGCGATGACGTCCGCAGCCTTCGGCGACGGCTGCGCCAATGCCGGAAGCGGCGCCCACTACAGCGATAATTTTGCCTTCGAGATCGAACGAGGATGAATAGGGCATCTGTCTTCCCTGTAGTATCTTATGAATCGAATGACGCCGCTTGCGGAAAACGTGCTCAAGCAGGTGGACGCGGCCCAGGCGGAGCTGGTCGAATTCGCCGCTGAGCTGCTGCGCGTGCCCACCGTCAATCCGCCCGGCGCGTTCTACCGCGAGTGCGCCGAACTCATTGGCCGGCGGCTGACGCTTTTCGGATTTGATGTCGACTATCCGGAAGCTGAGGCCGGACGCTATCCACGCACCAATGTAGTCGGCATCCGGCACGGACGCCACGCTCGGCCGCTGGTTCACCTCAACGGACACTTCGATGTCGTGCCGGCCGGCGATGGTTGGACTGTCGATCCCTTTGGCGGATTAATTCGCGACGGGCGTTTGTGGGGACGCGGCAGCGCCGACATGAAAGCCGGACTGGCCGCGGCGATGTACGCCGCTGAGGCGTTGCGCCGTGCGGGTGCCGAGCTTGCCGGATCGATCGAAGTCAGCGGCACGGTGGATGAAGAGAGCGGCGGATTCGCCGGCGTGTGTTTCCTGGCAAAGACCGGGCGAATCTCAGCCGCGCGCACCGATTACGTGATCATTCCCGAGCCGTTCAGTCCGCACCGCATCTGCATCGGGCATCGCGGCGTCTACTGGTTCAAGATTACGGCGCACGGTCGCATCGCGCACGGCAGCATGCCGCATCAGGGCGTGAATGCGATCGACCACATGGGTGTGCTGCTGGAAAAAATCCGCACGGAGCTGGGGCCATCGCTGAAATTGCGTGAGACCGCGATGCCGGTGGTGCCGCCCGAAGCGCGCTTCGCCACCATCAACACCAATGCCATCAGCGGAGGGCAGGCGGGCGAGGCTTACCAGACGCCGTGCGTAGCCGACCGCTGCGAAGCTATTTTCGATCGCCGGTTTCTGATCGAGGAAGGCTTCGACGCGGCGCGCGCGGGCATTGTCCGGTTGATCGAAGAAGCGATGCGAGAGGATGCGTCGCGCCGCTATGAGCTGGAAGATCTGATGGTGGTGGAGCCCACGCGGACGTCGCCGAATTCGCTGCTGGTGCAGACGCTGGCGCAAGCGATCAGCAGAGTTTTGGGGCGGAAAGCGGATTTGGTGGCGAGCCCGGGCACCTACGATCACAAGCACGTGGCCCGCATCGCCGGCGTCGAGCAGTGCGTCGCCTACGGCCCCGGCGTGCTGGAGCAGGCGCATCAGCCGGACGAGTGGTGCGCCATCGAGGACATCGTGAATTCGGCTAAGGTGATGGCGTTGACGTTGCTGGATCTGGTGGGGGCGCAGTAAACCATGCGTGCAGCTATCGCGATTTGCTTTCTCTGGTCGAGTTTGGCTTTGGCCCAAACTGACAAGGAAAAACTCGACGCGCTGATGGCAGCCACTTTCGCCGAGCATCTGGCGGAAGACCCGGAGCTTGCCACGGCTCTGCTAGGCCGCGGTCCTGCCGACGATCAGTGGACCGACCGTTCACTTGACGCTGTCGAGCGCCGTAAGCAGGCTGACTTGCGCCGTCTCGCGGAATTACAACGAATCGACCGCGCCGGCCTGGATGCGAAGGATCAGCTCAACTACGATTTGTTCGCCTTCGATCTTCGCCAGCGGGCGCGCAAAGCTGATTTTCCGAATGCCTTGCTGGCGATCGACCCGCTATTCCGCGGCCCCGCGGCCACCATCCCGCGAACGCTGGAGGACGCCCCGGCTGCAACCGTTCGCGATTACGAAAACCAGCTCGCGCGTTTGCGCAGCGCGCCGAAAGTTATCGATCAGACCATCGCATTGCTCGAGGAAGGCCTGCGCCGTGGCGTCACGCTGCCCGCTGTGATTCTGCGCGACATTCCCGCTCAATTGAATAAGCTGGCCGGCGCCGATCCTGCGGCAAGTCCGTTGACTGCGGCATTCCGTAATTTTCCCGGTGGCGATCCCGGGCGAAGAGCGGACGCGCCTGACGCGGGAAGCGGCGGCGGCACTCGATGGCGGAGTCAACCCTGCGTTCCGAAAGCTCGGCCGCTACCTGGCTGAGACCTATATTCCGCGCGCGCGAAGTACCATCGCCCGCACCGCGCTGCCGGATGGCGCCACTTGGTACGCCGCCGATGTTCGTGAGCATACGACCACCGCGCTCACGCCGCAGCAGATTCATGAAATCGGATTGGCCGAAGTGCGGCGCATTCGCGCGGCGATGGACCAGACGATTCGCGCCACTGGCTTTCAAGGAGACCTCCCGGCCTTTCAGGCATTCCTTCGCAGCGATCCGCGTTTCTATTTCACCGATGCGCAGCAATTGCTGGTGGCGTATCGCGATCTCTGCAAACGCATTGATCCTGAACTATCGCGCCTGTTTGGCAAGCTGCCGCGCGCGCAATATGGCGTCCGTCCGTTCCCCGATTTCAGTGCTCCCTCGCAGACCTCAGCGGAATATACGGAAGGCGCGCTGGGCGGCAAGCGGCCCGGATATTTCGTGGTCAATACCTACAAATTGGAAAGCCGGCCGAAGTATGAAATGGAGGCGCTGGCGCTGCATGAAGCCGTGCCCGGCCACCATCTGCAGGTTGCGCTGGCTCAGGAACTGGACGGCGTCCCCGACTTTCGCCGCAATCTTGATGTAAACGCTTTCATCGAGGGCTGGGGGCTCTACGCCGAGAGCCTGGGCGAAGAGCTGGGCTTCTTTCGCGATCCCTACCAGAAATTCGGCCAGTTGAGCTTTGAGATGTGGCGCGCCTGCCGCCTGGTGGTGGATACCGGCATGCACGCCATGGGTTGGCCGCGCGAACGCGCCATCGAATTCATGAAAGCCAACACGGCGCTGAGCGAGCAGAACATTGTCGCCGAGGTGGACCGCTACATCGCCTGGCCGGGGCAGGCGCTGAGCTACAAAATCGGCGAGCTCAAGATCAAGGAACTGCGCCGCCTGGCGGAAAAGGAACTGGGCGCGCGCTTCGATGTCCGCGAGTTTCACGACGCCGTGCTGGCCGATGGCGCGCTGCCGCTCGATATTTTGGAGAGCCAGATTCGCGTGTGGATCGCTCGCCAGCGCAAATAGATTACGCCCCGCGCTCCCACAGGAGTGGAAACAACGGATGATTCATGGGCGCGCCGGCGGGCAGTTCCTCCGTCAGGCCGGGAAAATCTGGCGAGGTAGCCCAGGGGCGCGGAGCGTGCGTGATGTCGTCGCCGAGAAATCGCACGGAGAAAACGCGGCGTCGCTGCTTGCCCTCCACGCCGCCGGCGGCATGCAGCGTGAGCATGTGGAAGCAAACGACGTCGCCCGGTTCCGTCTCCCAGCCGAGAATGTTGTACTGATCGCGCGCTCTCGAAATATCTGGCAGATCGGCGAGCGAGCCTTCCGGGAACCACTTGGCCTGGTTGTCCATGAAAGTGCGCGGCATCAGCCACGGGCCCTGATGAGATCCTGCGACGAACTCGAGCGTGGAGCGGCGCGGCACCGGGTCGACCGGAATCCACAGACTGCAATTCATTCTGCCTTCGATGTTGTAGTACGGCTGATCCTGATGCCATGGCGTCGGCTGGCGCGTGCCCGGCTCTTTCACCAGCATGTGGTCGTGATACAGACGCGCGGTGTTGCTGGCCATGAGCAAGCCGGCGGCCGCGGCCACCGGCGATTCGAAAACAAATCGGCGATAGTGTTGGTTGTCCTGCCAGGTGCAGAAATCTTCAACGAAATAGCCGGGATCGTCGGGACGGCTGGCTACTTTGACGCGCGCGCTGAGATGCTGCAAGTTGGCCTCGATACCCGTGCGCAGCAGAGCGATCTCATCAGCACTAAGTAGCTGGCGGATGCACACCGCGCCGTCGCGCTGAAATGCGTCGATGTCTTCCGGCGTCACTTGCATGCCAGATTCTCCTCCCGGCAAGGCTTGCCCGCAAGCGCGCGCATCGGGCAAGCTATACCCATGCCTGATCTTGCCTGCTTTCTCGCCGGGAGCGGAATCTTCGAGAACATGTTTCGGCTTCCGCTGCCCATCGTGGAAAAAATGCTGCGTCCCATCATTGTGTATTTTGCCATTGTGCTTTTGCTGCGTGTCTTTGGCAAACGCGAGTTGGCACAGCTCAATCCGTTCGACCTGGTGGTGCTGCTTTCCGTTTCGAACACGGTGCAGAACGCCATCATCGGGGAGGACAATTCGGTGACGGGCGGCCTGATTGGCGCGTTCACCCTTTTTGCCATGAACTATTTAGTCGTGCGGTTTCTGTTCAAGCACCGGCGCCTGGACGAGATCATCGAAGGCGTGCCCACGGTGCTCATGGAGAAGGGCTCTGTGTGCCCGCCGGCGCTGGCCAAGGAGCTGATTACGACATCTGAGCTGACGAGCGTGGCGCATCGCCAGGGATACGCCAGCCTGGATGAAATCGAGACCTGCAAGCTGGAGCCCGGCGGAGTCTTCTATTTTGAACCTAAAACGCCGCCCGTCGGAGAGCGCCACCACAGAGATGTGATCGCGCGGTTGGATCAACTTGGCGTTCTGATCGAAGACCTGCGCCGCGGACTCGCCGCCAGCTAGAGGCAAATTACACTGCATCAGAGAGGAGTTCAGGTATGAAATTTGGAGTTATGGGTACGGGTATGGTCGGCGCGACGCTTGCCGGCAGGCTCATCAGTTTGGGTCACGAGGTCAAGATGGGATCGCGCAGCGCGAGCAATGAGAAGGCCGCGGCATGGGTCAAGCAGGCCGGTAAAGGCGCCTCGCAAGGCACATTCGCGGATGCGGCGGCCTTCGGCGAAATGGTATTCGTCTGCACCAAAGGAGACGTGACGCTGGATGCAGTGCGATTAGCCGGCATTGACAACCTAAAAGGTAAAGTGGTCATCGATGTTTCTAACCCACTGGATTTTTCTAAAGGCATGCCGCCGTCAATGATTCCACAATTGACCAATACGAACTCTCTGGGTGAGGAGCTGCAGAAACTAATTCCTGCATCTTATGTGGTCAAGACTCTGAACACCATCAACTGCGAGGTGATGGTGAATCCTTCCATGTTACGAGACGATAGCGAAATCCTTATAAGTGGCAACGACTCTAACGCCAAGAGTAAGGTGATCGGAATTCTTCGCTCGTTTGGATGGAAGAACCCAATCGATCTAGGCAACATCACGACAGCGCGCGGCACGGAAATGTATATCGCCCTGTGGATGCGCCTGATGGGCGTGCTGGGGACGGCGCAATTCAATTTCAAAATCGTGAAGTAGCTACTGCAGGAGAGCTTTAAGGAAGCGATCGTCAGGCTCGCCGAAGGTGCGATAGGTGAAGCCGGGCAGGTTAGGGACGACGGCGCCCATCCAATCGGCCGGATCGCTCCAGAGCACGTTGCGCGGCGCCACTGCTTTCGTCACGTCGTCCAAATCCCAGCGCAGCGCGAAACCGGGGATGAGCGCGTCGTGCAGATCGCGGTGCAGCGGATTGTCCAGAGCGGCGCGCAGGCGGTAGGGCGTGCGATCCAGCCAGATGCCGCCGATGCGCGGGTCGAGCGCGCCGGCCATCAGCAGCCAGATTCCGGAAACTCCCGAGGCTATCGCGCGCACGGAAGCCGCGTTGACGTCGCCGCGCGCTACCAAGACGTCGACGCCGCGAATGATATCGCCCGCGCGCATTCCCGCCAGGCTGCGGCCAATCAGCAGGGCGCGGGTGTTGGTGATCCAATCGCCGATTAGGCGGCCCCCGGAATTTTCCAGAGGCAACCCGCGCGGCTCAAGCGCCAGCGCGACCCGGCCGCCTTTTGCAATCTGTGCGCCCAACGCAGGCGAACCCGATATCAGCAGCACCGCAGGTTTTCGGCCGCGCGTGTTGGGCAAATACAATGTGGCGGCTAGCTCCAGGCCGGGCTCGGTTTCGATGGCGATGTGTTGCGCACGGAAATCCGGCGTGACATTTTCGGTCAGTACGCGAACGCCCAGACCCTTGGCTTCAGGCAACTGGCACCACTTACGAAGTTCCGCCAGCATTTGCTGCGGATTGCCTTCTGCCTGTTTCCGGCGGAAGTTTTCGCGAATGACTTCGAAGATATCGCGGCCATCCACTTGGCCGGCTTCGGTCGCGCGGAGCTCGAAGTTGGTGACCATCTCGACTGGCTCCTCGGCGGCGTCACCCTTGCCGTCTTTGAGCCAGCGGATCATCCATTCATAAATGGCTTCGCGCGCTTCGAGAGGCGTGCCGTGCCCACCTCCGCCGATGAACCAGCGAACTTTTTCCTGCGCGCCGTATACACGATACCAGCGCGAGGCTTCGGCGTAGGCGCGGCGTGCGCCATCGATCGGGAAGAAATCACCCACAGTGGAAACCATCAGCCATGGCTTGGGTGCGAACAGTTCCACATAGTCAGCGATGTCCAGACCGGCAGCGAGAAATCCGGGAATGCTTTGCTCGGAATCGCCGGTGGGCCCGCTGAAGAGCAGCGCGAACGTGTTCATGTAGCAGGCCGGAGCGGCGACTTTAATGCGCGCATCGAGCGCCGCAATATAAGTGGTGACCGTGCCGCCGCCGGAGCAGCCGGTTGCACCGATTCTTTCCGCGTCCACTTCCGGCCGGCTCACCAGATAATCCAGGGCACGCTTTGCGTCCCAAATGCGATAGCGCGCGAAACTCTCGTCCGCCAGAATGCTTTGCGCGCCCGCCAGAATGTGCTGATCGGTTGCGCCGCCGGCCAGTGAATTTTCGCGCCGCCGGTCATACGCCTGCTGCCGCTCACCTTGGCCGAGCGGATCGAACGACAGCGCCACAAAGCCTTTCATCGCGAGATTGGCGGCGATGCGCTGCACGGCGGGCTTGCCTTCTTCCCAATGGCCCAGCGGCATGAGCACGCCCGGGTAGCGGCCGGCGGCGCGCGGTCGATACAAATTAGCCGTGACGAAAACCTGGGGCAGGCTTTCGAACACGACTTTTTCGATGATGTATTTCGGCTTCTCGATGCGGCCCGTGACGCGCGCGTTCAGTGGCCCGGCGTAATCCGGCAAGCCGCCGATGAGCCGCAGGATCTTTTCGCGCACTTCGGTCTTACGGCTCTCGGCATCGCTCACCGAATGTATGGCAGCGACCGCGGCTTCGCGCGCCGCAAGCTGCTGTTGGGCGATGCGATCCATCCAGGGCAGCAGGCGATCTTCCGCCAGCAACGGCGCTGCGCAGAGAATGCAAATCAGGATTTGGTTTCGCATGTCCCCAGGATCTGCTCCAGGAAATCGGGAATCTCGAACACCGCGCGGTTCACTTGCGCCGCGGCCTTGGCCCGGAAGCGGCGGTAGTTTTCCGCTTGCAGCAGCTCGGCGACGGCCTGATCAACGCGGCGGAAGTTGCGCAAAACCAGGCCGACCTGCTGCTCTACAATCCACTCGGCATTGTAGCGCTCCTGCGGCAAAGTCCAGGCGTTGCGCTCCACCAGAACCGGTAGTTTCATGGCGAGCGCTTCACTGATGCTGCCCGGGCCCGGTTTGCCGATAAAGAAATCCGAGAGGCGCATGTAGTAGGGAATCTCTTTGGTGAATCCTTCGACGAACATCGGAACCTGGTGCGGCAGCGCGCGCAACTTGCGCTCTAATGTTGGATTGCGTCCCGCGATCAGGATCAATTGCAGGCGCAGGCCGGACCGGTCGAGCGTGCGCGCGATGTCCACCATCACACCTGAGCCGCTGCCGCCGAACATGACCAGCGCCGTGGGCAGATCGGGATCGAGGCCCAGTTTACGGCGCTCGGCAGCGACATCGATCGGCAATTCTTCGTAGAATCGCGGATTCAAAATCATGCCGGACGCTCGGAACACGTGATCCTCGGGGTACGCCGCGGCGCGCGCCTGGCGGACGGCACGATCGGTGCCGCACACCAGATATTGCTGCTGCCGCTCGATCCAGAAGTGCGGAGGATAATCGGCGAGGTCGGTCATCACAGTCACAAGCGGCGTGTCCGGTAGCGCGCTGTGCAAGCCATCATGCAAAGCACGATTGAAATTGGGGACCAGCGATACTACCAGGTCGGGCCGCTCTTCGCCGAAAAATCGCGAAAGCATGCGCACTTGCGCGGAATGATACAGGCGGATCATGCCATGCATCAACGGCACCAGTTGCGCCGAGCCCAGCGTCCAGCCTTTGCGCAGCAGCAAATTGTAGATGTCTTCCAGGCGGATACTGGTCAGCTTGCGGAAGATGTCCAGCTCATCGAGCAGCTCCTGCAGATTGACCAACCGGACGTCCCACGGCCGCTGCTGGCTGGCGATGGATTGGGCCAGTGCGTTGGCGGCTGCGCGATGCCCGCCCCCGGCATCGAAAAATACCAGTTGGATTTTACGCATCGCGGCGGGCTACTTGCCACCAGTGATTTCACCGTGCGGCTTGTGCAGGGCAATTTCTTCGAACGTGTCTTTGATCTGGTAGGGGAAATATTTGCCCACCCATGCCTGCACCGCAGGCGAGAGCTTGATTTTGGGATCGGTCGGCCCCTTGGCTTGGATGGTGACCAGGTTTGCCAGTTGCTTGCCGTCTGCAACGGCGCTCTTCACGGTAGCGTAGAGCTCGGTCAGGAATTTCTCCTGACCCACTAGAATTTCGCGGCCGCCCGCCGGGCCGTGGCCGGGCAGCACGACGGTGGCTTGCAGCTTCATCGCCTGGCGAATGACGTTGGGCCAGTTCCCGATGTTGGCATCGCCGGTGCCGTTGTAAGGGCCGTTCACCACGGCGTCGCCGGTGCAAAGCACGTGCTCCTTCGGCAAGTAGACGAAGCCATCGCCGCGCGTATGCGCCCAGCCGAAAAAGTGAAATTCCACCCGCCGCGTGCTGTCTTGCAGCACGAAAGGTGATTTGTCGAAGGTCTGCTTCGGAGGCTCGGGGCCAGTGAGTTTGAGTGCGGCTACATCCTGCCGGCCCGCGGAGGTCTTGCGCCAGTTCACCGGCTCGTAGCGTTTCAGCTCTTCGGAGACGCCTTTGTACGCCAGCGTGGTTGCACCCGCCTGCGTCCAGAGCGAATTGCCGTAGCTGTGGTCGCCGTGATGGTGGGTGTCGAAAACATACTTCACCGGTTTGGAAGAAATCTTCTTGATGTCGGCCATCAAGGCGCGGGCGCCGCTTGGGAAGTTGGCGTCGACCACGATGAGATAGTCCTTCATCTCGATCACGACGTTGTTGCAATGGCCGAAACGATCCGGATCGCCTTGGCGAAACCAAACGCCAGGAGCGACAGGCTGCAGAGTTTCCAGCTTAGGGACGGGAATTGCGGCGAATAGCGCCAGTCCGGCCAGCATCATGAGAGGAAGCGCCATAGAGGCGCGGCGATATTTCATTCCGTAGAACTCCGGGACCACTTAGTAATTTGGATACATCCAGATGTATACCAGAGTAAACGAAGTAATCGTTGAAGTTGACCTGTCACCTCTTTTAGAGCTACGGCTTGCGTGCTAACGTGAGGGCAGGATGCCTGTATCGACTCTATTCGCTGCCAGCCTGCTCATCGTTGGCTTCGCGACGGGCGCCATCGTAGTTGCGTTCTGGATGTTGGGCCGCGTCGCTGATTCGGAAGCACGGCGCCGAATGGCTGAAGCGCAGCTTTCGACGGCCGAATCGGTGGTTGGCAAAATCTCGGAAACATTTCAATCGTTGGCGGACGCGGCGCTGCGCTCCAATCAGCAGTCGTTTCTGGAGGCTGCTCGCGGCACCCTCGAAACAGTGCGCGTCGAGATGACCGCCGATCTGGCGCAACGACAGACTTCGATGGATGGCCTGGTGCGGCCGCTTACAGAATCATTGGGCCGCCTGGAAATCGAGATTCACGATTTGGAACTGGCCCGGCAACACGCCATGGGCAGCCTGGAGCAGCAGTTGCAATCTCTGGCGCAGAGCGAACTGCTGCTGCAGAAAGAGACGGCTTCGCTGGTGACGGCTTTACGCGCGCCGCAAGTGCGTGGACGATGGGGTGAAATCACGCTGCGCCGGGTGGCGGAACTGGCCGGGATGGTAGAGCACTGCGACTTCTTCGAGCAAAAATCCCACGATAACGACGAGGGCGGCCGCATCCGCCCTGACATGACTGTAAAACTTCCGGGTGGCCGCACCATCGTGGTGGATGCAAAAGTGCCGCTTGCTGCGTATCTCGATGCCGTCGGTGCGGCTGATGACAACGCCCGCCGCGCCGCCCTGGTCCGTCATAGCCAACAGATGACCAAGCACGTGGAGCAGCTCAGCGGCAAAGCGTACTGGAGCCAGTTTCAGCCCGCGCCGGAATTTGTGGTTATGTTTTTGCCAGGCGAGCATTTGTTCAGCGCTGCGCTTGAGCTTCGGCCCACTTTGTTCGAGGATGCCGCGCGCCGCAAAATCGTTGTCGCGACGCCGTCGACGCTGATCGCGGTGCTGAAGGGCGTGTCCTACGGGTGGCGCCAGGAGCAGTTGGCGCATAACGCCGAAGAAATTCGCAAGCTGGCGGCCGAATTGTTCGACCGCGTGGTCAACGTGCAATCGCATTTTTCCGAGATTGGCGGCTCGCTGGGTAAAGCTGTGGATGCGTTCAACCGCTGCGTGGCGTCGCTCGAAACGCGGTTGTTCCCGTCGCTGAGGAAGATTCGCGATTTGGGCGCGACCACGGCCGCGGAGCCGCCGGCGCCGGAGCCGATCGAAACGGTTCCGCGCGAGCTGACGCTGTTCGAGTCGTAGCCAAGGAGCATGCGCCGCCTGCTTTTGTTTCTGTCGCGGCAACAGGGCCTGCGTCGTTGGATGGAAACGTCCCGGCTGGCGCGCGGGAGTTTCGTCGCGATTCGTGGCTGGAGAGACGCTGGCCGAAGCGCTGGCGGTGAGCCGCCGGGTCAACAGCGAGGGCATTTCGGTCACCCTCGACCATTTGGGTGAGAACGTGACGTCACTCGAAGAAGCTACCGCCAGCCGCGATGTGTACATGGAATCGCTGGGCCAGCTTTCGCAAAACGGGATCCAAGGCAATGTTTCGCTCAAACTCTCCCAATTCGGGATCGATCTCTCCGAGGAGAAGTGCTACGCCAACGTCGAGCAGTTGGTCCGGCGCGCGGCCGAAATCGGCAGCTTTGTGCGCGTGGACATGGAAAATAGCGACTATACCGATCGGACCCTGCAATTGGTCGTCGATCTGCACGCGCGCATCGGCCCGGTGGGCGCCGTCGTCCAGGCGTACCTCCATCGCAGCGCCGCCGACATCACGACGCTTTGCCGCAAAGGAATCCGCGTCCGTCTCTGCAAAGGCGCGTATCTCGAGCCGCCCGATCGCGCATTCTCTGAGAAAGCCGATGTGGATCGCAATTTCGTGACCTTGATGCAAACGCTACTCAGCACAGGAATCTATCCCGCCATCGCCACCCACGATCCACGCATGATCGCCGAAACCAAAAACTTCGCGCGCGACCACCAAATCGCGCCGGATCGTTTCGAATTTCAGATGTTGTATGGCATCCGGCGCGACTTGCAGCGCCGCCTGGTGGCCGAAGGCTATCGCCTGCGCCTCTACATTCCGTTTGGCAAAGCGTGGTATCCCTATTTTATGAGGCGTTTGGCGGAACGTCCTGCGAACCTGCTCTTTCTGGCGCGTAACTTATGGCGAGACTAGCCGGAGAAAGAAACTTTTTCGTGGCTGCGAGCGTCCAATTGCATGTGCGGTATTGGGGATATCTGGCTGGCAAACTCGCCCTTGCGTTCGGTATCTCCTACGGAATCCTAACCACGATCAACCATTTTTGGCCGCCAGCTCCGCTGGTGTTCAATACCCGCCCGCCGCGTTTTCTATTCGATTTGATGTACACATCGGTGATGGGCTTGCTGTTCCTCTTCACTTCGGGGCTGATTTATCTCTGTGTGCTGGATCAGCGCTACCGCTGCCGCGTGTGCCTGCGCCGTTTGCGGATGCCGGTCGAGACCGGTTCCTGGAGCCGCATGCTGTTTATGGGCCGGCCGCGCATGGAATATATTTGCCCGTACGGCCACGGCACGCTCAATGTGGAGGAACTACAAATTTCCGGCATCGAGAATCCGGAATGGACCGCCCACGCGGACATGTGGGAGGAGCTTGTGTCCACCTCGCGCGACTCCCAAAACGAGCGGTGAAGCCAGGCCTCACTGATACAATGGATAGTGGATGACCCCCCGGAAAAAAGCAGTGAAACTGCGCGCGGCGAGCGGTGCGCGCATGACGCGTTTCCTGCTCGGTCCGGTCGGGAAAGCCCTGCTGGCGCTGGTCGTGGTGGGCGTGACGCTCGGTGTCCTAAGCTTCACTTATTACTACGTTAAGTATTCGCGGCTGATCGATCAGAAGCTGCGCGCCGGCCCGTTCGCTAACACCTCCAAAATCTTCGCCGCACCGCGGACCATCGCCGTCGGGGACCGACTTACGCCGGAGGAACTGGTCCTCGATCTGCGCCAAAGCGGCTATGGCGAGGCGCGCGGTAATCCCATGGGCTGGTACAACGTGCGGGCCGATGCGGTCGAGATCTTCCCTGGCAAGGAATCATATTTTGAACAGGAAGCCGGCGTCGTTAAGTTTTTCGGCACCCGCATCGCGAAAATTATTTCCCTGCAGGACAACACCGATCGCGGCCAGTTTCAGCTCGAACCCCACCTGATCACGAATCTGTACGATCGCAATCGCGAGAAACGCCGCCTCGTCAAATTCGCCGATATCCCGCGATTGTTGATCGACGCCGTGGTTTCTGCCGAAGACAAGCGCTTCTTCCAGCACGCCGGCTTCGACCCGTTCCGTATCGGCAAAGCCGCGTTCGAGGACATGAAGGAAGGCCGCAAAGCGCAGGGAGCCTCCACGCTGAGCATGCAGTTGGCGCGCATGTTCTGGCTGACCCAGGACAAGCACTGGACTCGCAAAGCCGCCGAATTCATGATCACGCTGGAGCTTGAGCAGAAACTCAGCAAGCAAGAGATTTTCGAGTTCTATTGCAACCAGATCGATCTCGGCCGCCGCGGCACGTTCAGCATCCGCGGTTTCGGCGAAGCCTCGCAGGCCTACCTGGGCAAAGACATCCGCCAAATCACGCTGCCCGAGGCGGCTATGCTGGCCGGCCTGGTCCAGCGGCCCAGCTATTTCAATCCGTTCCGCCATCCCGAACGCATGCGCGACCGCCGGAACATCGTACTCTCCCTGATGCGCCAGAACGGTTACATCACCGACCGCGAATACGCCCAGGCCTGCGATTCCCCCATTAAACTTGCGCCCAGCGGCTCCGACTCGGCCGAAGCGCCGTATTTCGTCGATCTGGTGAACGACGATTTGCAAACCCGGTTCCAGGACACCGATTTCAAGACCACGTCGTATCGCATCTACACGACTCTCGACATTGAGCTGCAACGCGCCGCGGTAGAGGCCGTGCGCATCGGCATGGAAAATGTCGACGACCAGCTCAAGAAGCAGAAACGTTTTCGCAACGTGGCTTTTCCGGAAGCGCAGGCGGCGCTGATCGCGATCGATCCGCACACCGGCGAAATCAAGGCGTTCACGGGCGGCCGCAATTACGGCGTAAGCCAGTTGAACCACACTGTCGCGATGCGCCAGTCGGGCTCGGTGTTCAAGGCTTTTGTCTACGCTGCGGCGCTGGATTCGGCTGTGAACGGCGGCACGCCGCTATTGACCAATTCGTCCACGGTGGTGGACGAGCCCACTACGTTCTGGTTCGACGGCAAGCCCTACGAGCCGGGAAATTTCAAACAGGAATATCCACGGGCAAGTCACGCTACGGAAAGCCATTGCGAAATCGATGAACATCGCCACCATCAAAGTGGCTGAGATGGTGGGCTATGACTCGGTAGTGCGCCTGGCCAAGGCAGCCGGCCTCAACGAAGATATTCAGGCGACGCCTGCGATGGCGCTGGGAGCTTACGAAACCACGCCGCTCGAGATGGCTGGAGCCTACACGATTTTTGCCAATCAGGGCATGTACGTCAAACCGAACTGGGTTTCCTCGGTACGCGCCAAAGATGGCTCCGTGCTCTACGCCCGCAAGCCGGAAACGCGGCAGGTGCTCGACCCTCGCGTCGCGTATCTGATGGTGAATCTGCTGGAAGAAGTCATGCGCAGCGGGACGGCGGCGGCGGTGCGCGCCCGCGGTTTCACGGTGCCGGCGGCCGGTAAGACGGGCTCTTCCCGCGACGGATGGTTCGCCGGATTCACGTCCGAGTTGCTGTGCGTGGTCTGGGTCGGGTTCGACGACAATAGCGATCTGAAACTGGAAGGCGCGCACTCGGCCCTGCCGATTTGGACCGAATTCATGAAGCGGGCCCTGCAATCCCGCCAGTATCGCGACGCCAAGCCGTTTGAGGCGCCGGACGGCGTAGTCTCGGTCACGGTAGACGCGCTGACCGGCATGCCGGCCACGCCGTTTTGCCCCGAAACCCGCAGCGAAGTCTTCATCGCCGGAACGCAGCCCGTGGGAACATGCCCGCTGCACGGCGGCCGGGGCGCCACCTATGCCACGTCATGGGAGTCGCCGCCGGCTCAGACGCCCGCCGGCGCGGCTGCGGGCGCGGTGGATGGCTCGCCGCCCAAAGCCCGGCAGCCGGGCGCAATGGCATCCAACGCACCGCCGGCGAGACAGCCGGATCAGCCTTCCGGCGCTCCCAAACGCAAGGGAGTCTTTCGCCGCCTCCTGGATGTGTTTAAATAAGAGCCTGGAGGCCGAGATGGTTTCCCCACGTTGGTCTATCGTCCTTCTTGCTGTCCCGCTGCTGTCCGCAAGCGCTTTCGCGCAATCGTCTAATCCACCCCTTAAGCCGCTGACTGCCGAGCAGCGCGGCGACATTCTCATGGCTCGCAAAATGTACCGCGAAGCCACCGAAATGTACGCCGAGCAAAAGCCCGTGACGGCTGTAGTCCGCAACAAAACCGGCATCGCCTATCACCAGATGTTGCAGTTCGAGCTGGCCCGGAAATATTACGAAATGGCGGTGAAGCTGGACCGTAATTACGCAGAGGCCATAAACAACCTCGGCACGGTCTATTTCGCCCGCAAGAACTATCGGCGGGCCATTTCGCAGTACAAGAGAGCGATACGCGTGGCACCGCAAACAGCCTCGTTCTATGGCAACCTTGGAATGGCTTACTTCAAGCGCAAGAACTACAAGGAGGCTTCGGAATCAATTCAGAAAGCGATGTCAATCGATCCGGAGGTCTTCGAGCACCGCGGCTCATTCGGCGTGATTTTGCAGGAGCAAACCGTCACCGGTGAGGAGCGCGCCAAATTCCACTACTCTCTGGCCATGAACTACGCTAAGCGCGGCCAGGTCGACCGGGCGCTGCAATACATCCGCAAGGCTTTGGAAGAGGGTTTCACCGAGCGCAAAAAGATGTTGAGCGAACCTGCATTCGCCGGTCTGCGCGAGATGCCGGAATTCAAGGAGTTGGTCGCCACTGAACCGCGCGTCCTCTAGGCGGCTGCTGTTGGGCCTGGCGCCCGCCGCATTGCTGGTCTTCGTTTCCTGTTCCCGTCAGCCCGCGCCCATTCCGCAGCGGCTGGCTGTTCTGCGCTTTGAAAATCTCAGCGGAGACGTGTCGCTCGATTGGATGGGCCGCGCCGCTCCGGAAGTGGTGGCCTTCGAACTGACCGGCGCCAAAACCGGGCACGTCATCACCTTAGGCGCATTGCACGAGTTCGACCGCGTGCTGGGTACCCGTCCAGCCAGCGCTCCCGGCATTTCGACCGAAATCTCCGAAGCCATGGCGGCGGGCGCAACGCGCGTGCTCTACGGCCAGATATCGCGTGCCGGCGACCGGCTGCGCATCGACGCCTCGCTCTACGACGCCCGCACGCAGCGGGTGGAGCGCACGCTGGCAGTCGACGGTCCGGCGGAGGGCGGCATTCTTCCGCTGGCCGATTCCCTGGTGAAACAATTGGGTGGCGGCGTGCGACCCTTCGACACCCGTAGCGAGGCCGCTATCCGGGAATATGCGCAGGCGCTCGAAGCCACCGGCACCGCGAAGGCCGCCGAGGGACTGGCTCGCGCGCTCGCGGCCGATCCAAATTTTGGCGCTGCGTATCTCAGCCAGGTCCGTTTAGCGGTCGGCCAACGGAATGCTGAGGAAGCGGAACGTGTGCTGGCGCTTGCCCATGGCCGAGGCGAGGCGATTGCCGAACTCGACCGGGCGCGTCTCGCGACCGTTGCCGCCGGCCTGCACAACAACGCAGCCGAAGTGGCAGCCGCGCTCGAAACGCTGGCCCGGTTGACGCCCGCCGATCCGTCGCTCTACCGGCAGCTTGCCCAGGCAGATTTGAATCGCCGCCACTTCAACGAGGCCGTGGTGAGTTATCAAAAGGCCTCCGCGCTGCAAGCCGATGATGGGATTCTGTGGAACCAACTGGCGTATGCACAGGTTTACGCCGGTGATCTGGCTGGTGCGCTGCAGTCGCTTCAGCGTTATGCGGCGCTGCGCCCGGCCGAAGCCAATCCGCTCGATTCGATGGGCGATGCCTACTATGCGTTCGGCCGCTTCGCCGAGGCTGAAAAGAACTATAAAGACGCTTTCGCCAAGGATCCCAACTTCATCGCCGGTGGTTCTCTGCTCAAAGCGGCACACGCCCGCCTGGCTACGGGCGACATCGCCGCCGCCGATACCGTCTTTGCCCAATACACCCAGGCCCGGGTTGCCGCGAAAGACGCGACCATCGAATACCGCCGGGCGGAGTGGGAATATCTGAGCGGCCGCAGGAAGCAGGCTCTCGCGCGGCTGGAAGCATTCGCATCCGCAGCGCTTAAAGATTCTCGGGAGCGCGCGTCGCAAGCCTACTCCCAGCTCGTCGTCTGGAATCTGAGTTTGGGCGATCGCGCCCGAGCCCGGGCGTTCGCGTTGAATGCCCAAGCCAGCGCAGGTCCCGCATCGGCGGGCATCGCCGCCGTGGTGCGCTTGCTCGCCGACGCTCCGCCGATCGCTCGCCGCACTCGCGCCGCAACTGGATCGCCTGTTCCCGGATGCCCGGCAAGCCCGCATGAAAAATCTGGCGACGATCTACGCCTTATTGTTCGCGCGCGACTACGCCAGTGCGGCTCCGCTGTTGCAGGAAGCCTTCGATCACGCCACGCCTACTCCCGAAGAAGCGCTTCCGGTCCTGCTGGCCTGGACGCGCCTTGAAACCAAGCAGGCGCAGGAGGCCGGAAAACTGCTGGCGCGCAACCCGGTGCCCAACGCGGCAGCGGATCGATGTTTTCACATCGCTCTACTATCCGCGGTTTTTCTTCCTGAAAGGTCAGTCCGGCCAAGGCGAGGAGGCAGCCAAAAACTATCGCTTATTCCTGCAGTTGTCGGGGCCGACGGCCGAAATGTTTGGCGATGAGCAGCGCGCTCGGGAAGCGCTGGGCGGGAAGTAAAAAGGGCGGGTTTGAAACCCGCCCCTACAGACGGATTGAACGTGCCCTATTCTTCGGCGAATTCCGCGAATTTCGGACCGCTCGTAGGGCGGTTCAAACCCGCCCTCCCGCTAATCCGGCCGGTATTCCAGCACTAGCAGCGTGACATCGTCGGCTTGCGGCGAATTTCCGGTGAAATTTTTCACAGCCTGGGTGAGTGAGTTGTGCAGCTCCAGGCAGGAAAGACCGCGGCCCGCGACAGCGATCTCGCGCAGGCGCTTGCGTCCGAAGTCTTTGCCTTCCGCACCCTCCGCTTCGGTTACGCCATCGCTGTAGACCACGATTTTGTCGCCGGGAGCAAGCTGCCGCTCCTCCACCGCAAAACTCAGGCCGCCCATCAGGCCTACCGGCATGGCGGTAGCTTCCAGATATTCATAAGCGCCGCTGGCCGACAGCACGATGGGAGCGCAATGGCCCGCATTGCAATAGCGCAGCCGGCCTGCGCGATCCAGCAGGGCATAGAACATGGTGGCGTACTTGCCGCCCTCGGTACGCTCATGCATGAAGTTGCTGAGGCGCGCCATCATGCTTTCCATGTCGGCAGAACTGTGGGAAACGTTGAGAAATGCACCTTGCAACAAAGAAGCCAGTAGCGCAGAGCTAACGCCTTTTCCGGAAACATCGGCAACTACGGCGCCCCAGTTGTCCTGGTCGATCGGCAGCACATCGAAATAATCGCCGCCTACCTGATACGAAGCCACGCTCGAGCCGCTGGCGTGGAACCATCCGTCAGCCGGTAGCGCGCGCGGGAGCAGGCTCTGCTGAATGGCGCGCGCCACGTTCAGCTCCTGCTCGATTTTCTGTTTGGCCACCTGCTCTTCGAGCAGGCGGGCATTTTCCAGAATGGTCGACGCCTCGATGGCCAGGGTCTGCAGCAGTTCGCGATTTCCCGCCGCCAGGTCGGCCGATCCCAGGCGCGAATCAAGGTACAACACGCCCACGGTAGCGGCTCCCGTGCTCACCATGCCGGTATCCTGGCTACCGGAGCTGTTGATCCGCACCAGGGGAACGCAGACCACGCTGCGCAGCTCAAGGGCGGCCACGCTGTGTTCCGGCGACGCTCCCTCGGTCCCCGCCGGCCCGGCCGGCTCGAAGGTCATCGACAGCAATTCGCGGCGGCGCTCGAGCGAGCGCTGAATCACTTTGCGGGGAACGCGCAGGTCGTCTTCCGCCAACGCGCGGCCTTGCCGGTTGCGGGCCACGCGGAATTCCAGATCGGTACCCTTGCCAAGCAAGAGAAACCCGCGCTCGGCGCCGGTGACAGTTAGGGCCGCGTCCACCACAGAGGTGAGGACGTCCTGCGTGGAAAAGCCGGTTTGCAAGGCGCGCGCGACATCCAGCACCGCCCGCAACTTGGCCAGGTTGCCGCCGACGATGGGCTTGGCGCTGCTGTCTTCGTTGGCCGGAATCTGCTCCATCAGGCGCCCAAGCTGAGCGCCGTCTTCAGCAAAAATGAGCTGGTAGGAATCGTTGACGCCGAACTCGATCTTGTCTTCGCTCTTCAGCGCGTGCTTCTCGACCCGTGCCCCATTGACGAAAACGCCATGCCGGCTGCCGGCGTCCTCGACGAAATATTTGTCGGCCACGAGCACGATGCGGGCATGGGTCCGCGAAGCCCGGCTATCCCGAATGATGAGCTCGCTGTCCGCCTGGCGGCCGATGCGGAAGGGCAAGGGATCGATGGGAACGCGCGTGCGCGCTCCATTCGGATCCACCACAATGAGCGATGCGGAGGGGGCGCTACGCGGTGTCTCGGCTCCGGCCATCAGGCAGAGCGCCGGGGACGCGACCTCGGAGTGACACCGTTCGGTTCTAGAGGAGCCTGCTCGACAGCCTGCTTCATTTCACGAGCCCGCAGCGACTGGCAATGAGAGCAGTATCCGCCGACTTCGGTGCGTGCCAGCAGAATGTGGAAGCCGAAATGGCTTTCGATCTGGCGCCGCAAACGCTGCAGCGGCTCGCCGAAAAATTCTTCTACTTTGCCACAGCGCAGGCAGATCACGTGAGCGTGTTCCTGCTTCATGCGGGTTTCGTAGTAATGCTGGTCCCCACCGTAATGCATCAGGTCCAGCTCGTCCACCAAACCGCCTTTTTTCAGTAGTTTGAGGGTGCGGTAGACGGTCACGCGGTTGAGTTTTGGATCCTTTTGCTTGGCCATCTGGAAGAGGCTTTCGGCATCCAGATGGTCGCCGGTTTTGTCCAGTAGATCCAAAAGGATTTGGCGCTGTCGGGTGGGACGAACGCCTCGCTCTTTGAGAGATCCTCTGATGGACTCGAGGGCCATACTTTCCTTCCAGCTACGCCCGGATACAGGCGGTCAGCATACCCTGACTCTACCATGAACACCGCCGCGGCATGACAAGTACTAGAACTGCCGGACGCGGCGTTAAACCAAGCGTCCATTGAACCGCGCCTGCCGCCGGTGCCAACTGGAATTGACGGAAATCGGGCGGAGTGAAATGCGGAGCATAAGGCAAGGGACGGCGGCTATTTTGATCCTGGCGGGGCTGGGGTTCTTGGCGGGCGTGGCGCGCGCGGATCAGCAATTTGCGAACTTCAGTCAGCCGTATCCGGATTGGGGATCCGACGTCTGGGCTTCCATTGCCGATAGCGGTGTCACTTTGGGGTATCAAGGCGACTCGATCCCCATCGTTGCGCCTGACGGGATTTGCTGGAACTACTGCACCTTGGAAGCGCAGACGGGCGCGCTGCTGAGAACATCAGGCGATATCATGACTTTCGCCGGCGGAGGCAGTCTGCGGGAGAGCGGTCAGACTACAGCGCGGCTCACCGATTGCGGTGCGCTTGAGCCCGATCCATTCGGCGGGTGCTTCGTTCCCAACGAAGCGCAAGGTTATTTCACTGGTCCGGTGACCGTGACGCATACCCAGCATACCGGGGACAGTGATTTGTCCTGGGACACTTACGTTCTTACTGGACCAATCGAGTTCAGCCTGTCGCCTGAAATGGCGGATTTTCTCCAGCAGAGCGAAGGGCTTTACTTCGGAACTTATGACGCGCAATTCACCCTCGCTCACTACTATGGCGGCGAGATGCAAGTGTCGGACCTGGAGCAGTCTTTTAGCGGGTTCACAACCGCTGTGCCCGAGCCGGCTAGCTGGTGCTTATTAGCCGCGGCGCTTCTATTTTGCACGGCGGCGAAGTTGCGGTGCCTTCACTGCTTGTCGAAAACCGCTGTTGCGGTGACCGGCTTGCCCTGAGCGTCGGTGCCTTTGATGGTTTGAGTCAGCATCTTGCCGTCCTTGGAAATGACGCTCTTGCCAGTCATGTGGTACTTGCCGCCCGTCTTTTTGGTTTCAAAAGCTACCGTGTTGGCATCGATCCGTTTGACCGACACGCGTCGTACGGTGCGCCGGTGGCCGGATATTCCTTGCCGTCGTATTTGAAGGTGACGCTGTAATTTACCGTGCTGCCGTCCGCATATTCGGTCGTCCGGGTGAGCTTGGCGCCGCCGTCTGGCGTTGCCTCCCGCACATCGGTTTGGCTTTTAATGGCCTTGCTGCTGGTGGATTTGGATTTGGCGGTGTTGTACTTCCAGGTTCCAACGGAACTGTCAGCCGCGAACATCACAACGGATGCGATGGCTACCCCGATTACAAGTCTTGCTACGTTGCTTTTCATGGCTGTGGATCATAGCACACGCTTACTGGCTCTTGGTGACTTTGGCTTCCAAATGGCCGCTGGCCAGGCGCACGCTGATGTTGGATTTCACCGGCGCCATGCCGCTGGCATTCACGATTTGCCCGGCGTCATTGGTGACGATGGCGTAGCCGCGGTCCAGAATCCGCAGGGGGCTGAGTTGCGACAACTTGGCGGCGAGCGAATCGATGCGCCCGGCGCGGCGCAGCATTTGCATGCGCAGTAATTGCTCCAGCGTTTGATTCGCGGATTCCAAACGCCGCCGGTCGCGTGCCAGCTTGGGCCGCAAGTCGAAATGGCGCAGACGCGCTTCGAGCGACCTGCATGTTCTGTGGCGCGCTTCCACTTGCTCACGCATCGTGTCGCGCAGCCGACGCGTGGAATCATCGATTCTCTGCAACCGGCGGCCGATGGCGCGATGAAATACGGTGACCGCGCGGTCGATGCCTTGTTGATGGAGCCAGCGCGCCGCCATCGCCAGGCGATAGCGCGCCGCCTGCGCCAGCTTGCGGCGGGCAGCCTCAATGCGGTCGAGCAATTCCTGGCGCGTGCAGACGATCAGCTCCGCTGCCGCCGAGGGCGTGGGAGCGCGCAAGTCGGCGACGAAATCCGCGATGGTGGTGTCGGTCTCATGGCCGATCGCTGAAACGATGGGCACCGGCGACGCGGCGATAGCGCGCGCCACAGCTTCCTCGTTGAACGTCCACAAGTCTTCGAGCGATCCGCCGCCGCGCGCCACAATCACCACGTCCGCCCAGCCGGTGCGGCCGAAATATTCGATGCCGCGGCAGACATCCTCTACCGCGCTCTCACCCTGCACCTGCGCCGGAAACAGCCGGATATGCAGGCCCGGAAAACGGCGCTCGAGAATGCCGATCATGTCTGAAATCACGGCGCCGCGCGGCGAAGTCACCAGGCCGATGCGGCGCGGAAAACGGGGCAGCGCGCGCTTGCGCGAGGGATCGAACAAGCCCTCAGCCGACAGCTTTTTTTTGAGCTGCTCGAAAGCCAGTTGCAGCGCGCCATGGCCCTGCGGCTCCAGCAGCTCGACCAGCAGTTGATATTCGCCGCGCGCTTCGAATACGTCGATGCGGCCGCGCGCCACAACGGCCACGCCATCTTGCGGCTTGAATTTCAGAAAGCGCACCGTCGAGCGAAAGCAGACGCAGCGCAACTGCGATTCACGTTCCTTCAGCGTGAAGTAGTAATGGCCGCTTGCGGCCAGCTTGACGCCGGAAATTTCGCCCGACACCCAGACGTCCTGAAACTCGCGGTCCAACAAGCCGCGAATAGCCGAGTTCAGCTCGGTGACCGTGAAGACGCGGCGTTCGGGGAGGAACTCCAGGGCAAACTGTTCCATGCGCGATTCTTACAGGGTACCCTGATATCCTGGCCGGATGGATCTGGTCAAAAAAGCAATGCTAGGGGCATGCTTGGCTGGTTTGCTGGTCGCGGCGGCCCGGCCGAAGAACGATGCCGGGCGCAAAGAAATCGATGCGTTCAACCAGCACTACGTCGAGCTGCACCAGAAGATGGATACCGCGGGGATTTTCGCGCTCTGGGCTGAAGACGGCGTCGATCTGATGCCAGGAGACGGGCCTCTAATCGGAAAAAAGAAAATTGTGGCATGGGTGGAAGATGTCTTGGCCAAGATGCCGGGTTACAAAGTGACCAGGCAGGAAATGGAATTCCACGACATTCACGTGTGCGGCGATTGGGCCTCGGAGTGGGCCACTGAGCATCAGGTGGTGCAGCCGCCGGATGGCAAGCCGCCAATCGAAAGCTACGGCAAGATGGCGCTGGTGCTTCATCGCGAGGCCAACGGTGCGTGGAAAGTGCAGCAGGAGATGTGGAACGCGGCGGTAAAGCCGTGACGGCCGATGCGCTTTCCGCGGCGAGTCCCGTAGCCCGTGAGCTGTACAAGGAGCTGATGCGCGCGCTAAAGCCGCTCGGGTCTTTCAAGGAGGAGGTCAAGAAAACTTCCATCCACCTGGCGCGCAGCTCGGCATTCGCCGGCGTTCATCCTCGCAAAGAATATCTGCTTCTGACTATCAAGGCGGCCAAGCCGATTCGCAGCAAGAGAATCGTCAAGAGCGAGCAGGTGTCCAAGAGCCGCTGGCACGAGGAAGTAAAGTTAGCGTCTGTTGGGGACATCGATGCCGAGTTGCTGGGTTGGCTCCGCGACGCCTACGAACTTTGTGCGTGAGGGCTGCTTAGTAGAAGAGATACTTGCGCCACTGCGCGTCGCTCTTGCCGAGCAATCGCATCAGGTGGCGGCTGGTGTGCAGGCTGAACGGACGCGGCTGGCGCGCCAATTTCATCCCGGCTTCTTCCGGCGTGCGGCTGCCCTTGCGGTTATTGCAGTAATGGCAGCAGGCCACCAGATTTTCCCACGCGGATTCGCCGGCGCGGGCGCGCGGGATCACGTGATCGAGCGTCAGCTCCGATGACGGCATGGTGCGATGGCAGTACTGGCACGTGTAGCGGTCGCGCATCAGGATGTTCTTGCGTGATAGCGCGCGTGTCTGATGCGGAATGCGTCGGTATTCGAGCAGCCGGATTACCGAGGGCAGCCGCACGGTCCGGCGCGTCGAGTGCACGGCCATCTGCGATTCTTCTTCCGCCGAAGCCACGCCCTTCAGCACCAGCACCAGCGCGCGCCGCGCCGCGCAGACGTGGATCGGTTCGTAACTGGCATTCAGCACCAGCACGGGTTTCTGCAGTCTGTTCGTGCCGGTCATATTCATGCAGCTCCCAGATCGGCCAGACGCCGATCGACGCGCGCCAGGGTTAGCACAGCTACGGACTTCGCTCCAGCGCGTTTCAAAGCGCGCGCGCAGGCGCTGGCAGTAGCGCCGGTCGTCATGACATCGTCGATGAGCAAAACCCGCTGGCCCGCGACAGCATCCGGCTTGGTAACGCCAAAAGCTCCCGAGACATTGCCGCGCCGCTTGGCATTGCTCAGGCCCGCCTGATTGCGCGTCGCACGCGTGCGGCGCACCGCGTTGATCACCGGAATGCCGCAGCGCCGCGCCGTAAATCGCGCCAGCAATTCGGACTGATTAAAACCGCGCTGCCACCGGCGCTTCCAATGCAGCGGCATGGGCACGACAATATCGAATCGCTGATCGCGCGGCAGCGCCGCCGCCAGTTGAGCGCCGAGCGGTTTGGCCAGCGCTTTCATGCCGGCGTATTTGAATAAGTGAATCAGCTCCCGCAGCGGCCCTTCGAACGATCCGAAACAATACACCGCATCGAAGCCCAGCGCGCCCGACCGGCACAGCCGGCAGCGCCCTTCGTCATCCAGCGGAAAGCGGTTCTGGAACGGCATCCGGCAGCTTACGCAGAAAAACTCCGCGGCCAGCGGCTCCGGACCGCGCAGGCAGGCGGCGCACACCGGGATGCGCGTAAATCCGCCTAAAGTCTGCTGGCAGATGCGGCATTCATCCGGAAATAAAAGAGAAAAAAGGGCGTAAGGAGTCTTGCGAAGGATTACGGGGAACGAAACCGAAACGTCTGTGACCAGGCCACTACTCGAGAAGACCCACCTCCCAAGCTAATCAACCTACTAAGATCGATTTTAGGGAGCGCGGTGCGGGGTTGTCAACTTATGCGCCGATCCGCTCCACCGTAACGTCCGGCCGCGCGAACACTTGCGGCGTAAGTTCAACGCCCAATCCCGGCCCTTCCGGCAGCGGCACCACGCCATTGGCAACGGGCAGCGTGGTCGTCACCAGGCCGCGGTATTCATCGAGATAATGCCGGCGCACGGATTCGAGAATGCAGAGATTCGTGAGATTCGCCGCCAGGTGCGCCGACGCCACGTGCAGCACCGGTCCGCCGCAGTTGTGCGGGGCCACGGGCAGGTAATACGTCTCCGCCATCGACGCGATCTTCTTCGCCTCCGAAATGCCGCCGCACCAGCAGATATCCGGCATGATGATGCGCGCCGCGCGATTTTCCAGCAGCTCGCGAAAACTCCAGCGCGTCATCAGACGCTCACTCAGACACAGCGGCAGCGGCGTCGCCGAAGCCAGCTCGCGATAGGCGGCGAGGTTATCCTGCGGCAGCATTTCTTCCAGCCACATCGGCTTGTATGGTTCGAGCGCGTGGGCAATCTGGATCGCGCACGGCAGATTCCAGTAGCCGTGAAACTCGATGGCCACTTCCATCGAGTCGCCGAATTCTTCCTTGATGAGGCGCAGCGGTTCCATGCCACGGCGCATCTGATCGGCGGTGATGTATTGACCGCCGGTCTCTTTCGCGATGCCGTCGAACGGCCAGATCTTCATGGCGTGCACACCGGAGTTAGCCAGTTCGCGCGCCAGGCGCACCGGTTCGGTGAGGAAATCGATCTGGTCGTAGCAGGTGTTGTAGGTGCGAATGGAATCGCGCGACGCCCCGCCGAGCAGTTGATAAACGGGCATGCCGGCGGCTTTGCCCGCCAAATCCCAGAGCGCCATATCGACCGCGCTGATGGCGCGCATCTCGGCGCCGGCCCAGCCGCTATAGGCAATGGCCTGGAACATGTCGGCCCACAAGCGATCGATTTGTAGCGGGTCGCGGCCCAGCAGGATCGGCGCGAGCGATCGCTGCACTACGGCTTTTTCGGCTTCCGGATGTGGATAAGTTTCGCCCAGGCCAACCAGGCCGGAGTCGGTATGAATCCGCACCCACAGCCACTGCACCGGGCCCGCGTGCACGGTGATGCCGCGGGCGAGGTGTATGGTCTCGACCGATGTGATGCGCACTAGATCTAGCGGGCTTTCTTTGCGGGCGGCTTATACCCGACGCCCGCGGCCTTCTTCATGGCATCGCGCCCTTCATCCAGCGACAATAGCGGCGTGGTCTTGATGGACCGCACGGCGCCGCCGGCCGACGCAGCGAGCGAGAATGCCGCGGCCTCGACGTTGCCCGGCATCTGCACAATGGTGACGAGGTCGTATTCGCCAAACGCCAGCCAACCGCCTTCGATTTTTCCGCCGAGCTTTTCGATGACCGGTTTTACGGCATCGAGGCGGTTCTGCTGGGACGCAATAATCGATGCCCAGGCCTCGGCCGTATAACCGACTTGCAATAAATAGTGAGCCATGAATTTTCCTCTCCGGGAAAACAATGCTAGCCCAGGCGACGGAGGGCACGCAACCCTAAGACATTTCTCGCAGAGACGCAGAGAACGCGGGAACCACCAACACGTTTTTCTCTGCGCTCTCTGCGTCTCTGCGAGAAATGTCTTTGGAGTTTTCAGCCAACCACGATCGCCGTATTACTCAACTCCCCGATTTCCGGCACTCGAATACTCACCGTATCGCCCGCTGCCAGCGCGGATTCCGCGGTCACGATGATGCCGGTTCCCGTGAGCAGCACGGAGCCAGATGGCACCGGGTTGGCGCGCAGCAGGTACTCGATGAGCGTCTCGATCTTGCGGTGCAGGCGTGACGTCGATGTCTGGCCTTCGAAGCGCTTCTCACCGTCGCGCGTAATGGTGCAGGCCATGTTCAGCTTGTACGGATCCACCATGGCATCGGCGGTCACGATGACCGGCCCCAGCGCGCAGCACGCCGTGTAGACTTTGGACTGCGGCAGATACAGCGCATTTTCGCGCTCGATATCCCACGCCGAAACGTCATTCGCCAAAGTGTAGCCGAGCACGCGTCCCTTAGTGCCGAGGATCACCGCCAACTCCGGCTCCGGAGCCGTAAATTTCGAATCCGCGCGCAGACCGATGGGCTGGCCGGGACCTACGCACACGCGCGATGTTCCCTTGAAAAAAATCTCGGGGCGGGCTTCGCGATAGACGTACGCATACATGCCTTCGCGCGTGCCATGCTCAGCGTCGCGGAAGCTGGCGCTCATCTCGTAGGTGCAGCCGCAGGCCCAGACTTCCACCGGAAATATCGGAATGATGGGCGCGGCTTCTACGCCATGACGGCTGGCGATTCGGCCCGCCAAATCCCATAAAGCGATCTGCTCGGCCTCGGCGTGCGCAATCAAATCCGTGAGCGTGTGGTTCGGAATGGGCCGGGCCAAGCCATCTTCGAAAATCGCGGCCACCGCCCGGCCTTCCTGTTTAATTTGTCCCAGTCGCATGTTTAGTATTTGAGGTAGATCGTCTTGTAGTCGCTGTAGAACTCGAGGGCGGCCGGTCCCTGTTCTTTCGGACCGAAGCTGGAATCCTTACTGCCGCCAAAAGGCAACTGATATTCTACACCGGCGCTCGGCAGATTCACCGTGAGCAGCCCCGCCTCGGCGCGGTATACGTACTCGAACACGCGCGAAAGGTTGGTGGTTTGAATCGACGACGAGAGGCCGAACGGAATGTCGTTGGCCAGGCGCATCGCATCGTCGAAATCCTTGGCGCGCATCACGGCCAGCACCGGGCCAAAGATTTCTTCGCGCGCGATGGTCATCTTTTCGGTGACGCCGGCGAAGATGGTTGGCTCGACAAAATAGCCCTTATCGAATGCGCCGCCGGTCAAACGATTGCCGCCGATTTTAGGCGCACCCGCTTCTTTGCGGCCGATTTCGATATAGCGCAGCACCGTATCGAGCTGGCCCTGGTCGACCAGCGGGCCGATGTCGATGCCCGGCTGCATGCCGTCGCCTACTTTGAGCTTGCGCGTGCGCTCCACCAGAGCATCCAGGAATTTGTCGTAGATCGCATCTTCGACGATGGCCCGGCTGGTGGCCGTGCACTTCTGGCCAGTGGAAAAGAATGCCGCATTGACTACATTCTCGACCGCGGAATTGAAATCGGCGTCGGCGAGTACAATCGTTGGATTCTTGCCGCCCATTTCGAGCTGAATCCGCAGGCGGCGCTTCGATGCTTCCGCGTGCAGCCAATTGCCGATCTGGCAGGAGCCGGTAAACGACACCGCTTTCAGCGCGGGAGACTCGACCAGCGCCGTTCCCAATTCGCCGCCCGGCCCCGCCACAAAGTTCACCACGCCGCGCGGCAGCCCGGATTCATGCAGCGCTTCGACAATCCGCCACGCGCTCAACGGCGCAGCAGACGCCGGTTTGAGCACGACGGTGTTGCCGCAAATCAGCGCCGGCGCGAGCTTCCACGCCGGAATCGCAATCGGAAAATTCCAAGGCGTGATCAATCCCACGACACCGATGGCTTTGCGCACGGCGAACATGTGCACGCGATCGCGCTCGGAGGGAACCAGCATGCCGGGCATGCGCGAGCCTTCGCCGGCAAAGTAGCGGAAAATGTTGATGGCGCGGCGCACTTCGCCTTTGGCTTCGGGCAGCGTCTTGCCTTCTTCGCGCGTCATTTCGGCGGCGATGGATTCGAAGCGTCGGTCCAGCAGGTCGGCGGTTTTGTACAAAATATTTCCGCGAGCCGGCGCCGCCATGCCGGACCACGCTGGGAATGCCGCGTGCGCGGCGGCGGCAGCGCGACGTACATCGTCGGCAGTGCCTCGGGCGAAATGGCCTACGATTTCATCCGTGTTGGCCGGGTTGCGATCCTCGAAAGTGCGGGTGCTCTCAACCCATTCTCCGTCGATGTAATTTGCGAATGTGGGAACGTTCATGGGCGTTAGAAAGCCACTTTGGGCGCGGTGCGGGCTCCGGCGTCGGTCTTGAAATAGGCGTCTTCGCGCGTGAATCCCGACATGGAAGCCACGATGTTGTCGGGAAACAATTGGATTTTCGTGTTGTATGCCTGCACCACTTCGTTATATTTCCGGCGTTCGATGGCGATGCGGTTTTCCGTGCCCGCCAGCTCATCCTGCAGGCGCAGAAAGTTCTGATCGGCCTTGAGATTCGGATAATTTTCCACGACTACCAGCAACCGGCCGAGCGCGCCGTCCAGTTGGGAGTTGGCGTCGATCTTCTCTTGCGGCGTCCGCGCGCCGCCTAACTGCGCGCGCGCGGCGGCCACGTCGGCGATCACTTTTTCCTCATGGGTGGCAAAGCCCTTCACGGTTGCCACCAGGTTCGGGATCAGGTCAGAACGGCGCTGCAACGCCACATCCACCTGGGCCCACGCTGCGGCAACGCCCTCTTTGCTCGTAACCAGCTCATTGCGGATGCCGACATATTTTCCGCCAACCATCAGGCCTACCACTAGCAGTACCGCGAGAACAATAAGAAGAATTTTCATGGTTAACTTACCTTTCCAGGCGATCGACAGCGTCGATCACAACGGTTATCTGTTTCAAGTACGAATCCAGCAGGGGCTCAGGTTCCAATTCCCGGGCCTTCATGCGCTCTTCGCGAACATCCAGCAATTTCTGGAACGGCTGCGGATCGATGCCGAACGTTTTCTGCGCCTCTGCCATCACTTCGCGCTTCTTGGTGGATACTTCCACGCCGTGCAACAGCAGCGCGTGGCGGAACAGCACGCTGAAGGTCGAGATCGAATCCAGCAGCAGGCGGCGCAGCACGTCTTTATCGGCGAGCGCGCTCGAAGCTTTCTGCCGCAGCCGCAGCAATTTCGCGCGCAGCTCGTGTTCCACTTGCGCCCGGTAAAACGCGTTGTCTACTACCAGATCGGAAACCACATCTTTGCCCTGCAGCAGGCGGTGATGCGCCTTGATGTCGTGGAACTCGATGGCGAAACAATCGGTCGAAGTGAGCACTTCATGCTCGCTCAACAGCATCGGCGCAGGGTTGCCTTTCTCGCGCCACCAGCGAAAAACCGGCTTCCGACGAAGCCAGTTCCCGCGTGGTCACTTCCTGCAGCACGCACAGCACATTGAGATCGGAAAATCCCTCGTGATGGTCGCCGGACGCAGCCGAGCCGTAAAGCACGACGGAGACCAGGCGGTCGCCGAAGGCTTTGTTGAGCCGCTCCAATAGCTGGTTCAGTGCGTTTTCCATGCAGTTATCGATCTTACCAGTCGCTGGAGGCTCCGCCGCCGCCCGAATCGCCTCCGCCAAAGCCGCCGAATCCGCCGCCACCGCCGAATCCGCCGCCTCCACCGCCACCGCCGCCCCACCCGACCGCCGCGTCCGCCCATCATATTGCCGAGCAGCATGCCGGTGAGGAATCCGCCGAATCCGCCGCCGCCCGAGCGCATCAGCCACAACAGGATCACGATTCCGCCAATGATCAGCGGCCAGGGGATCGAGTCGCGCGGCCGTCCGCACCATGCGCCGCGGCAGTTCGACATCGAACGAAACGTTCTTGGCCTTGGCGATGATCGAGCCAATCTGCTGTGCAGCCGCGATCATGGCCGCGCCGTACTGGCTCTGGCGCAGCGCCGGGCGCATTTCGCGCAGCACGTCGCCGGAAAGCCCATCGGGCAGAATCGGCTCCAGGCCATAGCCGATTTCCAGGCGGCTGCGGCGGTCGCGAACCACCAGCAGCAGCATGATGCCTTCGTTTTTGCCTTTTTGCCCGACGCCCCACGCCCGGTAGATGGTGTTGGTGACGTCCTCGATGGGCTCGCCTTCGAGAGTCGGCAGCGTGACCAGCGCCATCTGCGCGCCGGTAAGCTGTTCCACGCGCGCGCAATAGCGTTCCAGCGCGGCGCGGCTGCTGGCGTCCACTACATTGGCGAAATCGCTGACGTAACCCTGCGGCTTGAGCGCTTTCCAATCGACCGCCCAAGCTGCGCTCAAGGTGCAGAGCGTGGCCAGAGCCAGCCGTCGTAGTGTTTTCATCCGAGGTTTGATTCTATCAGCAGACCAGATCTTCCCGTCCGATGTGGAACCCATCCAGGTTTCCAAGCACGGTAAGGGCGATTTGTTTCTGTTCGAAGAACGTCTGGGCGATGCGCTGCACACCGTTGGCCGTCACCTGCTCGATGCTCTCGGTGAGCTCGTCGAGAGTGAAGAAGCGCCCGAAGTACATTTCCTGGCGGGCCAGGTTGGACATGCGGCTGGAGGTGGATTCCAGGCTCAGCATCAGCGAGCCCTTCAGGTGGTCTTTGGCGCGGCGCAGCTCTTCCTCGGTGATCAGCTCCTGCTTGAGCTGCTTGAACTCGTTCAGGATGGACTCAACCACTTGGCGCGCCGATTCGAGCGAGGTGCCAGCGTAGATGGAGAGCAGGCCGGTGTCGCGATACGGATTCAGCTCGGAAAACACGGCGTAGGCCAGCCCCTGCCGCTCGCGAATATTCTGGAACAGGCGCGAGCTCATGCCGCCGCCTAGCACGGTATTCAGCACATAGCAGGCGAAGCGCTCTTCGTGCGGAGCGGGATAGGATGGCACGCCCAGGCACGAGATGCACTTGCTCCAGAGCTTTCTTGTTGCGCAGGGCGACTGCGGGCATGGGTTGCCGGAGCTGCTTCCCCCGGCGCCGAGCCGTTCTTGTGCATGGTGTTGAACTGCTCGCCCGCCAAATCCACTAGCGCCTTGTGGGTCAAATTGCCGGCGGCGGTGATCACGACGCTCGACGGCGTATACGACCTGATGGTAATAGCTCTCGAGCAGCCACGCGGTCGAAGCGCTTGACGGTGTCCTTGGTGCCGATAATCGGCTTGCCCAGCGGATGATCTTTCCAGAAATTGGCGGAGAAGATCTCGTGGACCAGGTAATCCGGCTGATCCTCGTCCATCTTCAGCTCTTCCAGGATTACGCCCTTTTCCTTGGAGATGTCGTCTTCACGGAAGAGGGGGCGCAGCACCAGGTCGGCCAGCACGTCGAAGGCCAGCGGAAGATGCTCGTCCATGACTTTGGTGTTGTAGCAGACCAGTTCCTTGGCGGTGAACGCGTCCAGGTTGCCGCCGATCCGATCCACGGAGCGCGCGATTTCTTCGGCCGAGCGATTGGTGGTCCCCTTAAACAGCATGTGCTCAATGAAGTGCGAGATGCCGTTCTGTTCCGGCGATTCGCGCCGCGAACCGGCCTTGACCCAGAGTCCCACCGAGACGGAGCGGACATGGGGCATGGTTTCGGTGATGACGCGCACCCCGCTTGGTAGCGTGGTCGTTTCGATCTCGCGAACGCCTGTAGAAGGGGTCTTCATGGCAGAAGGAGGGGGCTGCCTCAACTATTTATACCATTTTCCGGCTGTTTTCCGCACTCGGGCGGAGGATCGCGGCCGTGCTAAACTAGGAACAAGTGGCGCAACCTATTCTAGGAATGGAACTTACGGAGATCCGGGAAGCCCTGGGTCCGGACCAGCCGGCGTACCGCGCGAGCCAGGTATACAACGCAATTTACCACCAGCGGGTGGGCGACCTGGTGCAGATTTCGACCCTTCCCGTAGCGCTTCGCCGGACCCTGGCCGACGCGCACAGCCTTGGTCTGCCGGAGCTCGACCGGCGTTTCGACTCGACCGACGGCACCCGGCGCTATCTGCTTCGCCTGGAGGACGGCCGCACGGTCGAAACCGTCTGGATGCCTGAGGAAAGCCGCGACACCATTTGCATTTCGAGCCAGGTGGGCTGTCCGGTGGACTGTAAGTTCTGCATGACAGCGCTGATGGGCCTGGAGCGCAACCTGACCGCCGGCGAGATTGTGGGGCAGGTGCTGTTCGCGGCGCGCGACAACGGCTGGCTGGGCGAGAAGTCGCGGCTCAATATCGTGCTGATGGGCATGGGCGAGCCGCTGCTGAACCTGCCCAGCCGTGTTGAAAGCCACGCGCATCCTGACCGATGCGGAAGGCGTCGGGCTGTCGGAGCGGCGCATCACGCTTTCCACCGCCGGCCTGATTCCGCAGATTGCGGAGCTGGGGCGCGCGCCGGTGCGGCCGAAACTGGCTGTGTCGCTGAACGCGTCGACCGAAGAGATGCGGCAGGAGCTCATGCCGATCACGCGTAAATATCATTTGAAGGATTTACTGGCGGCGTGCAAGGCCTATCCGCTGCGGCCGTGGGAGAAGCTGACCTTCGAGTACGTGCTGCTGGGAGGCGTGAACGACACGGACGCCGACGCGCGCCGGGTGGTGAAACTGCTGGCCAATTTGAACGCCAAGGTGAATCTGATCGCGCTGAATCCCGGGCCGGGAATTCCGTACGAAACGCCGGCGCCTGCGCGGGTGGCGTCTTTCCAGGAACTGGTGCGGCGGGCGATGCCGTGCTTCGTTAGGAAGCCGCGCGGCCTGGATATTTTCGCGGCTTGCGGACAGTTGAAGCGAAACGGATAAACCAACAAGACATTTCTCGCAGAGACGCAGAGTACGCAGAGATTCTGTGTGTCTTTTGACGATTATTGTGGCCTTTCACGTATTGCTTGTGTCCAATTCTACAGAATGCTTCAATACCTCGAGCTGCTCCTGAAGGGCTTTGATCTGCGATCGGCGTATCAGTGTTGCTACAGAGCTGGTTCAGTTGGTTCGCCTTGATCGTGCTGGCACCGATGACCCGCTCGGGAGTGGAGACCTTGGCGCTGCGATTCGCGAATTCGCGGAGAATTGGCCGAAAGGGGTATTGGTTGCTCGGCTTGGCAAATACCGAATGCATGATCGTCGCAATTTATGCGTTCATCCTGGATGACCGTGCACATGCAGCGGTGGCCATGATGCGGCATCAATAAATCAGATCCGTCAAAACCGAAAGGTCTTCGTAGCTCTCTGTGTTCTCTGCGTCTCTGCGAGAAATTTTGGTTTTTAGACCCGCTGCGGCGTCGTCGTCACGGCGACCTGCGTATCTTCCACCGGCATGATGATCCAGCAGACGATATACGCCAGAATGCCGGTCCCGACGCAGAGCACCGTGAGCAGCCACAACACCCGCACCAGCGTCACGTCCATGCCAAAGTAGTTGGCGAAGCCGCCGCAGACGCCGGCAATCTTCTTGTTCCGGACCGACCGCATGAGCCGTTGATGCGGCGCGGCGGCGGCTCGCACGGTGGGAGCGGCTCCGCTGGCGGTTCCACATTTCGGACAGAACGCGTCTTCAGAAGCCATCTCGCGGCCGCAACTTGTACAAAACATGCATTCCCTCCCGCTACCAAACCATAATACGCGCGTCCGGGCGGGAAAGTTCGTTCACTGCGGAGTCAGCGGCGGGCCCAGAACATAACGCCTAGTTTCAGCGACTTCGGCTTTCAGGGTCGCGTCTGGAGTCGAAGCATCCAGGCGGTCCAGCAGAGACAAAACCTTCTGGGGCTTCGGAATCGCCTGCGGTCTCCCGAAAGCTGTGCGAATCATCGCCAGAACCTTACGTGTGTCGTCGGGACGCAGCGTGCAGTCGCCCACAATGGTTTTCAGATAGTCCGCGACGTCGTCGCCAATATGCTGCCGGCGCGAGGGCTCGCTGAGCGACAGGTAAACCTTGGTCAGCCGGTAGCCAAAATTGGTATCTTCGCGAGCCGCGCTGAAGTTGGCGAGCATACAGTCGGGGGAATCGTTGGCAGAGGCGGCCGCGAACTGATCCCGGACAAACTTCCTCTCGTCGGCGATCTGGGCTCGCACGCTTGCGTCTGTTGTGGCGCGATCGAGTTGTTCCAGAAGGAGCAGCGTTTGTTTCGGCTCCCGATCGGCGACGTTTTCGAGCGCGGCTGGGCGTCCGAAAGCTCCGTGCACGATGTAAAGGATCTTGGTGATATCAGCCGCGCTGAGGGTCTGACCGTCAATGACTCTGCCGATCAATACGGCAGCGGCATCGCCCATTCGGCTTTGTTCCTTGACGGCTATACCGGAGACGATACCCCCGAAGATCTCTGTGCGAATCCGCTGTTCGGCACCGTTGTTCACGGTTTGACCCCAAGCAGTTAGAGACAGCGCGACGAAAGCGGCCAACCGGAGTTGCCAGCGCATGCCGCAATTGTACCGCCGTGATATGCTAGACGGCCTGTTGGAGGGGGATTATGCAAAAACGATATTCTTTGCCGGCTGCGATTGCGCTCGCGGTCGTTCTTGCTGGCTGCGACCAGGCGCCGCCGCCCGCGCCTGACACCCGTGAAGCGGATGCGAAAGCGATTCGCGACTTTGAAACTGGCTGGATGCAGGCATTCGCCACCAAGGACGTGGATAAGATCGGCCAGTTTTACACCGACGACTCATCGGCTCTCCTGCCGAATATGCCCGTGCTCAATGGACTTGCCGCGATCAAGGGCGCGCTGAAGCCGATGGTTGAGGACAAGAATTTTGCCATCACCTTCGCTGCCACCAAGATCGAAGTTTCGAAGGCCAGCGACATCGCCTACAGCCAGGGTGCCTACGCCATGACGCTAACGGACCCGAAGACGAAGAAGGCGGTCACGGAAAAAGGCAAGTACATCACGGTTTACAAAAAGCAGGCCGACGGCACTTGGAAGCCTGCCGCCGATATGATCAACGGCGATGGTCCCCCGGCGCCGGCGATGTAGCCTAACGCAAATAAAACAGGCTCAAGCGAGGCAAACTCAGGCGCTCGAGCAGCCTGCGGTCGAGATATTGCCGTTCCAGCATAGTAAGCTGATCGGCGGTCATCTTGCCGCGGTACGGGCGTAGTTCGGAATCCAAATCGCGCCGCGCTTGCAAGAGCTGCTCTTCCGTCTGGCCGGCGCGCGCGGTGGCCAGCATTTTCTCTTCCAGCACGGTGAGATGCTGTTCGAGCGATTCCAGATCGCCTGCGGCCTGATCGGTCTCGCCCGCCAGCCGATCTAGCGAATCGGCGATATCGCTGAGGCCCGCTTGCCGCAAAGCGTTGGCATTGCCCGCCAAATACGCGCGCAATTCATCCGAGGCAAAAGGCGCTGGCTGCGACGTGGCGCGCGCGCTGCCGGCGCCGCTCATGCGTTGTGCCTCGGTGAGGACTGCCTGCGCGCAAAACGCCAGCGAATTCACCATCTGCGTTCTCGATTTCCGCTGGCGCCACTTTTCGAATGCGGCGTCGATGCCGCGCAGCACGGCCTCAAGTGGCACGCCGGCATTTTTCCAGCTTTCGATCAGCGCCCAATCGAGCGGCGAAAGGAGAAACAGGCTGGTGCCGCGCGCCCGCTGAAATCCCTCTTCGATTTCCGTGAAATAGTTGAAGTAGTTGGCGCCCCAATTTTCCGGATTATCCGGCTGCGGGCTCACGGCCGGTGATTCCGTTCCCATATCAGGCGCAGCCCTTCGAGCGTCAGGTGCTCGTCAATCTGTTTGAGATAGCGCGAGCCCTTGGCGATGAGGTGCGCCTGGCCGCCGGTGGCGACGACGCGGGTCTCGGGGCCCAGTTCGGCGACCAGCCGGCCCACAATGCCGTCGATGGTTTCGAGCGCGCCGTAATACAGCCCCGACTGCATGCTGGCCACGGTGTTGGTGCCGATCAGCTTCTCCGGCTCGCGAAAACCGACGAAGGGCAGCCGAGCGGTCTTGCTGAACAGAGCTTCAATCGAAATGCCGATTCCGGCGGCGATGATGCCGCCTAGGTATTCTGCTTTCGCGGAGACGGCGTCGAAGGTGATTGCGGTGCCGAGGTCCACGACTACGCAGGGGCCGCCGTATTTGTGGAACGCGGCCACGCTGTTGACGATGCGGTCCGCGCCAACTTCGGACGGATTATCGTAGCGAATCGTCAGGCCGGTGTCGGTGCGCGGCGTGACGAACATCGCTTCCGTGTGAAAGTAGCGCTGGGCCATCAGGGCGAGCGATGAATCAAGCGGCGGCACCACGCTGCCGATGATGATGCCGTCAACTTTGGCGATGTCGAGCGAGCCCAGTGCAAACAAGTTTCGCAGCAGCACGCCCCACTCATCCGCCGTCTGATCGCGCACGGTGCGCAGGCGGCGGTGGTCGATCATGGCGCCGCGCTCGAAGACGCCAATCGTGATATTGGTGTTGCCAACGTCGAGGGCTAGCAGCATATTACGCCGGGCGTACGCCTCCGCTCAGAATCACGCTCTCGCTGCCATCGTCGGCGCGCAGGCGCAGAAAGCCGGATTCATCCAGGCCGGCGGTGGTGCCGAGTAAATGCCGCGTGCCTTGTTCCACGCGCACGCGTTTGTTACGCGCGTAACTGGAACGTCGCGAGAATGCATCGAGAATCACTTGCCTGCCGCCTTCGGCCAGCATTGTGACAAAACTGTCGACCGCGGGCAACAGGGCGATGAGTAGCTGCTCGCGCGATTGCTCCTGATTCGTTGCCAGGCGAAGCGAGGTTGCTTCTTTGGCGATTTCCGGCGGAAACGCGGCATGGTTGACGTTGATGCCGATGCCGGCGACGAAACAGGAATCCTGCAATTGCACCAGGATGCCGGCGACTTTGGCGCCGCCGAGCATGACGTCGTTGGGCCAGCGCAGGTCGCAGCCGAGGCCGGTGACGCGCGCGATGGCTTCTGCTGTGGCCAGGCCCAGCGCTAGCGTGAGTGCGGGCAGGGCATCCGTCGGAATTACGGGACGCAGCACTACGGAAACGTATAGGCCCGCATCTTTTTCTGAATGCCATGACCGGCCGTAGCGGCCTTGGCCTGCGGTCTGCTCGCCCGCTACTACCGCGGTTCCTGCTACGCATCCGCTCTGCGCCAAGCGCGATCCTTCGGCCATGGTCGAGACGAGCGTTGCGAAGTAATGCACCGTGCGCTGCGGCAGGCTGCGGCGGACGCGCTCGATGTCCAGACTCACGAGAGCAGCTCCAGGCGAAAGCTGATATCGACCGCCGGGGCGGAGTGGGTGATGGCACCAGAGGAAACAAAATTCGCGCCGGTCTCCGCGTAGGCGCGCACATTTTCCAACGTAATGCCGCCGGAAAGCTCGACCGTCGCCCTGCCGGCGATGAGCCGAATCTGGTCGGCGGCTTCGGTGGGCGTCAGGTTATCGAGCAACAGGTGCGTCGCGCCCGCGGCCAGCGCCTCTTCCAGTTCCTGCCTGGTTCTCACTTCGATTTCGATGGGCAGGTTGGAAGCCCGGGCGCGCTCAAGGGCCGCGCGTACACCGCCGGCCGCGGCAATGTGATTGTTCTTGATGAGAATCGCATCGAAGAGGCCCATGCGATGATTCACCGCGCCGCCGGCCGCGGCCGCCATTTTCTCCAGACGCCGCAGGCCGGGCGTGGTCTTGCGCGTGTCCAGAATGCGGCATCCGGTCCCTGCAACGGCATCGGCGAAGCGCTTGCCCAGAGTGGCGATTCCGCCCAGGCGCTGCAGGAAATTCAGTGCCACGCGCTCGCATTCGAGCAGCGTGCGGGCGCTTCCGGTTACTGTGGCAAGCACGTCACCATCGCCCGCGCACATGCCGCTCTGCTTTTCCAAACGCAGTTCGTCCACGCCGCCTTGAATGCGATAGATCAGCGGCAGCAGCTCGATGCCGGCGACTACTTGCGGCTCGCGTGCCAGAAATTTTCCGCGCCCCCGCACATCCTCGGTGACGCAGGCCTGCGACGTGACGTCGCCAGCGCCGATATCTTCTGCCAGAGCGCGGCGAACGCAGTCGACGATCTCCGGATGGGAGACGTCCATCATTATTTTCCGAATTTTCCGAGGCCGCCGAGCGTGCCGCGGATTTTCTGGATCTGCGTCACGTAATCGGAAAGTTTGGCGCGCAGGCCATCCACCACGTGGGCAGGCGCGCGGCTCAGAAATTTCTCATCTGAGAGCTGGCGGTTGGAATTGGCCACCGTTTTCTCCAACTGCTCCATTTCCTTTTCCAGACGTCGGCGGTGCGCGTCCACATGCTCGGTCGGAACGTGAATCACCAGGTCGAACTCGGGCCGGGAGCGCATGGCGCCGGATGCCGTGGCCGCCTCGTTGCGGAATTCGAGCTTCAGCCCCGCCAGGCGCACGATGGCCTCATTGTTGGCACGCCCCACTTCGAGCGCGGCGGAACGCGAATACAGCACGCCCTGCAGTTGCTCCTTGGGATCCAGCTTCATTTCACTACGCAAAATACGCGCCTCTTTGATGATGTCCTGCAAGATTTGGACTTCGCGCTCGGCGGCGAGGTCGGTAAATCCAGCGTTGTACTGCGGGTAACCAGCAATGGCGATGGAAACCGGGCGGGCCACTGCATCTTTCACCAGGCGCTGCCAGAGCTCTTCAGTGAGAAACGGCATTACCGGGTGTAGCAGGCGCAGCGCGGTTTCGAAAGCTGCGAGCAAATTTCGCCAGTCACCGGTGAGGCCGGAATCTTCCATGAGCCGCAGCTTTTTCAGCTCCAGATACCAGTCGCAGAACTCGTGCCAGAAAAATTCCCAGAGCTCCTGCGCGGCTTCGTGATAGCGGTACTGTTCGATGGACCGGTTGACGCGCTCGGCGCAGTGATTCAGGCGGCTGAAAATCCAGCGATCCTCGAGCGGCACTTCGAGGCTGTCCGTTGCTTGCGGCCGGTACTCTTCGAGCCGCTGCGGCACCCAAGGCTCGACGCGCGAGCGTTCCATGTTCTGAAACAGCCAGCGCGCGGCGTTCCAAATCTTGTTGGCGAAGGCGCGCGTGGCTTCCATGCGCTCTTCGGTGAGCACGATATCGGTGCCCGGAGCCGCGCCCATCAGCAGCGCGAAGCGCACGGCATCGGTTCCGTATTTTTCGGTAATCACCAGCGGGTCGATGGTATTGCCGCGCGATTTCGACATCTTCTGATGCTCGGCATCGCGCACCAGGCCGTGAATGTAGACCTGGCGGAACGGCACCTCGCCCATGAATTCGATGCCCATCATGATCATGCGCGCCACCCAGAAAAACAGGATGTCGAAGCCGGTCACGAGCAATGCCGTGGGATAGAACACGCGCAAGTCTTCGGTTTCGTCCGGCCAGCCGAGCGTGGAAAACGGCCACAGCGCCGAGCTGAACCAGGTATCGAGCACGTCGTTGTCCTGTTCAACCGGGCCGCCGCACGGGCATTTTTCAGGAGCTTCGCGGGCTACGATAATTTCCTGGCAGTTCTGGCAATGCCATGCGGGAATCCGATGGCCCCACCACAACTGGCGGGACACGCACCAGTCGCGGATGTTGTACATCCACTCGTAATAAACCTTCGTCCAATTGTCTGGAACAAAAACAATACTGCCGGATTCCACCGCCGCGATGGCTTTATCCGCCAGGGGCTTGATCTTGACGAACCACTGCATCGAAATCAGCGGCTCAACGATGCTGTTGCAGCGATAACATTTGCCGACGCTGAGCGCATGGTCTTCGATCTTTTCCAGCAGATCGAGTTTCTTCAAATCCTCGACGACGGCTTTGCGCGCGGCGAAGCGATCGAGTTCGGCGTACTTGCCGGCGCGGGAAGTCATGCGACCGGTTTCGTCGATCACTTTGATGCGCGGCAGGTCGTGGCGTTTGCCGGCTTCGAAATCGTTGGGATCATGCGCCGGCGTAACCTTGACAGCGCCGGTGCCGAATTTCGGATCGGCCAGCTCATCTAGAACAATTGGAATTTCGCGATTCATCAGCGGCAGGATCGCGTGCTTCCCGCGGGCCCACGCATAGCGTTCATCGTTCGGATTGACGGCCACGGCGGAGTCGCCCAGCATGGTTTCGGGACGCGTGGTGGCAATCACCACGTAGCGGCCAGTATCCTTCACCGGGTAGCGGATGTGCCACAAATGTCCGTTGGTGTCGTCGTGCTTTACTTCGAGATCGGAGATGGCGGTGCGGCAGTGCGGGCACCAGTTGACCATGTACTCGCCGCGGTAGATGAGCCCCTTTTCGTACAGGCGCACGAAGACTTCGCGCACGGCGCGCGAGAGCCCGGGATCGAAAGTGAATCGCTCACGGCTCCAGTCGCAGCTCGCGCCCATGCGGATCATCTGGCTTTTGATGGTGTCGCCGTAGAGCTTTTTCCACTCCCAGACGCGCTCGATGAACTTCTCGCGGCCCAGATCGTGGCGGCTGATGCCTTCTTCGGCGAGCTTTTTCTCGACCACCATTTGGGTCGCGATACCGGCGTGGTCGGTGCCGGGGAGCCACAGGGTGTTGTCGCCCAGCATGCGGCGCCAACGGATCGTGACGTCGATCTCGGTGTGCTCCAGCATGTGGCCGATGTGCAGCGAACCGGTCACGTTGGGCGGCGGAATCACCAGCGAAAACACGCGCCCGACGACTTTTGCGGAGGCGTGAAAGATGCCGGAGGTCAATCCACCACTGTGCCCAGTGCGGTTCGAACCGCTGCGGCTCGTACACTTTCTCGAGTTGCATGGGGAACTTTCACTATAGCATCGCGTTGTACAATCGGAGCGGCCTGCCCGCGGCGGCGGCGGAGAAGCGAAAATGGCTCACAAAGTGGCTTTCAGCATTCCTGAACGGCAACTGGGAAAGCGGGACATTGTCTTCCGCGTCAGCAAAGACGACGCCTTATTCGGCACGCTTCGAGTAAGCAAAGGTGGCGTGGATTGGTTCCCGTTGAAAAAACAACTGGGCTACGGATTCGACTGGTCTCGCATCGATCGCCTGTTCCGGACAGCAGGGCGACGAGCGGCGGCACAAAGCGCGTTAGCCGCCTACTGCGCCGCGCTGAACGTGGTCCAGATATTGGCGTTCATATCCCGCAGCTGCTCTTTTTGCCAGGCGAATTCGGGATGCGCGCGCAAATGCTCGGCCGCCTTGAAATGAATACCGCATGAGTGGCCGGCGGCTGCGGTGAGCGTGAGGCGTTCCGCCATGGCAGCGTCGGCGGCCTTGTTTTGCACGGTGCCGGCGATGCCGTAGGGCGGCTGCCAGTGCCTGGATCCGCGCGGCGAAAGATCGATGTGCCCACAAAGCGTGCGCTCGTTGGGCTCGATCTTTTTCTGGAGCGTGTCGTAGTGATCGGCCATGAAGCGCTGCCCGGCGGCGACATCGATTTTGCCTTTGTTTTCCGCCATGAGCTGCTCCCAGCGCACATGCCGCGCGTTGGCGCTCTCGCCCAGATCGTTGACGGGAAAGTCGGTTTCTTCCGCCGCCAGCTTGGGATCGATCGGGAAGTTCGAGCCCACAAAGTAGCCGTCCTTGCTGCGCTGCAGAGTTACGTTCTTCAGGCCCAATTCGAGGTTGGCGATTTCGTTGGTCTTGCGATCCGCCACCAGCCAGTTGTTGGCGTAGCCGCCGTTGTTGCCCTCCTTCATGATGCGCGCGAAGTCGTCGATCGAGGCGGCATACTGCATGGCCTTGCGGGCGCGCACGAACTCCGGAATACCGTTCGCATCCCAGCCGCGAAAGTTGGAGATGGTGGTTTCGGTGATCATGATTCCGGCGGCGTTGATGCCGAAGTCGTCGGCGCTATGGATGTAAGCCGGGAAAGCCGTCCATGATGAAGCGGCTGCCGTTCGCCGGTGCGACATCGAAGATGATGGTCCAGCGCTCGCCATCCATGTAGCCGGTCCAGTTATTGTGGGCCATCACCACGCGGCCGTCTTTGGTGTAGCTGCCGGTGGCGACGAAGGCGCTGCAATGCTCCGGCGCGGTAACAGTGGGCGGCGATTTGATGTTGTGCTCTTTGTTGTACGCGCTGACGTAGTAGCTCCACTCTTCCGCCGCGTTGAGCGCTACCACATCCCACACATCCAGCTTGACGCCGTGCGCGGCCGCGCCGTCGGCGATGCCCTGCAGCTCTTCGCGATATTCCTGCTCGATGTGCGGCCACAGCATTTCCTGCGCGGCGTGGCGGAAGAAGCCCCAGGTCTTTTCGGTATCGTGCGTGGTTTCGAGCTGGATCACTTTGAGGCTGTCGCGAATCTCAGGAGCCAGCAAGTATCCGTGCTGATAGCCGATCTCGGCGGGCGAGCCTTCCAGATGGACGAAGGTCCAGCCGTTTAAATCCGGCTTGCGAAACGCTTTCTTAAGGCGCGTATCGATTTGCGGCTCGCGCGATACCAGCGTGAACGCGAGTCCCAACAGCAACAGCACGGCGAGCAGCGGCACGGATCGGCGCATACTTCCTCCAGTGCCCTATTATAGTTTGTGATCGCGTGTCTAAAAAGCTGACAGCACATGTAAAAGCCGCCGGTTGAGCTTCCAAATTGAGTCCAAAGGTTTTGGACCAAGTGTTGGCGAGCATTCCGCGCGTTGTAAACGGGAACGTTTTGGTTGGGTTTGACACCGCCGACGATGCCGGCGTCTACAAGCTGACGGCGGAGCTTGCTCTGGTGCAGACGGTGGATTTTTTCACGCCAATTGTCGACGATCCATACACTTACGGAGCTATTGCCGCCGCCAACGCGTTGAGCGATGTCTACGCCATGGGCGGCCGGCCGCTTACCGCACTCTCGATTCTGGCTTGGCCGGCTGCAGGCGAAATCGAAGATTTGCAGGAAATTCTGAAGGGCGGCGCGAGCAAGATTCATGAAGCGGGGTGCGTCATCCTGGGCGGGCATAGCGTCGCCGACGAGGAAATTAAATTCGGCTACGCCGTCACTGGAACCATCCATCCCGAGCGTATCTTCGCCAACGCCGGAGCGCGGGCGGGCGACGCGCTGGTGCTTACCAAACGGCTGGGCACGGGCGTGATTGCCACGGCGCTGAAGCGCGGCATCGCCGCACGATGCGGATGTCCAGACTTCGATCGATTCCATGCTGACGCTCAACCGCGCGGCGTGCGAGGCCATGATCGCCTTCGACGTGCACGGCTGTACGGATGTCACCGGCTTCGGGCTGATTGGTCACGCGCGCGAAATGGCGCTGGGCAGCCGGGTGACGATCGAGATCGATGCCGCCAGCGTACCGCTGCTGCCAGGGGCGCTGGAATATTCGCGCCAGGGCGCGCTCGCCGGCGGTCTCAAGAACAATCGAGAATATGCTTCCGGCGCCGTGGAGAAAACGCGCGAGATCTCCGTGGAGTTGGAGAATTTGCTTTACGATCCGCAGACTTCCGGTGGCCTGCTCATTTCGCTTCCGGAAGCAGACGCGGCGCAGTTGGTCCAAAAGCTGGAAGGCGCGCGCCGCATTGGCCGCGTTCTGCCGGCCAGCGGCAAATCGATCCGCTTACTATGACAGACTCACCGATCATCATTGCGCTGGATGTCGCTTCGCCTGACGAAGCCCGCACACTGGTGGGCCGCTTGGGCGCGCACGTCAATTTCTACAAAGTGGGCATGGAACTGTACGCCGCCGCCGGGATGGATTTCGTCCATGAACTGATGGCGCAGGGTAAGGACGTTTTCCTCGACATGAAGTTTTACGACATCGGCGAAACGGTGAAGCGCGCGGTGGCGCAAGTGGCGCGCAGCGGCGTGCGCTTCCTCACCGTGCATGGCAGCGCCGCGGTGATGCAGGCCGCCGTCGAAGGCAGAGGCGCGGGCGCGACCAAACTGCTGGCCGTTACCGTGCTGACCAGCTTCGATCAGCAGGATTTGGCCGATCTCGGCTATCCGTGTAATGTCGCCGATCTCGTTGCCCTGCGCGTGCGCAAAGCCATGGACGCAGGCATCGACGGCATCGTGGCATCGCCGATCGATGCTCGCGCAGTGCGTGCGCTGGCGGGTCCGGGAGCGATTCTCGTGACGCCGGGCGTGCGTTCGGAAGGCTCGAGCAAAGGCGATCAGAAACGCGTGGCGACGCCCGCAGAGGCCATTCGCGATGGCGCCAATTACCTGGTCATCGGCCGGCAAGTGACGCGCGCGGCCGATCCGGTGCAAGCAGTGGAACAGATTCACGCCGAAATCCGTAGCACCTGATACGCGCATGGAAACCGCCCTTCAACTGGTAAGCCAGTACGGCGATGTCGCGCTCTTTTTCCTATTGATTTTGGGGATCATCGGCTTGCCGGTGCCCGATGAAACGCTGCTGACGTTCTCCGGCTACCTGATTTTCAAAGGCCATCTGCATTTTCCAACCACTCTGGCCGCGGCTTTTGCCGGCAGCGTTTGCGGCATCAGCGGCAGCTACCTGATCGGCCGCACCGGCGGTCTCTTCCTGATCCACAAATACGGCCGCTACGTCCACATCACGCCGGAACGCCTGGATTACGTGCACGCCTGGTTTGAGCGGGTCGGCCGCTGGGGATTGTTTTTCGGCTATTTCATTCCGGGCATTCGCCATTTCACGGCGGTTATCGCCGGCACTTCGGCGCTGGAGTATCCGGTCTTTGCGCTGTTCGCATACTCCGGTGCGCTAGTGTGGGTGTCGACATTTCTGACGCTGGGGTATTTTCTGGGCGAGGAATGGTCGCGCATCGGCAAGCAGATACAAGGCCGCGCCGAAGAGATCGCGATGGTCGCGGTCGTGGTTGCGCTGATCGGCCTCGGGATTCGCTACTGGATGAAACGGCGCGCGAAAAAGTGACCGGTTTTACCTACTTGCCGAACGCGTATAGCGCGCTGCGTGTGCGAATGTAAATGCGCCCATCGGCGATGGCGGGCGTAGCGGAGCACAGGTCGTCCAACTCATTCACGGCGAGAACTTCCTGCGCGCCTCCGGCTTTGAGCACCGTGACGACGCCGGCTTCGCTGACAAAAAAGATTTTTCCGTCGGCGGCTACGGGCGAGGAATAGAAATGCTCGGCTACACCGCGTAGGCGTCCCTGCTTGAGTACTGTGCCGGTCGCGGGGTCGAGGGTAGTGAGCACGCCGCTGTCGTTGATCATGTACAGCACGTTGTCGTAGAGCAGCAGGGAAGGCAGTTGCGGGATGGACCGCTGGTACTTCCAGCGCAGGCTGGTTTGGGTGACGTCGCCATGCCCGCCGGCGCGAATCGCCAGTAGACCATTTTCGGTCGCCATCATGGCGCGGTACATCTTCCATTCCGTGGCGTTCACTTTGCCATCGCCATCCAGATCGATGAACAGAAACATTTGCTTCGTGCGTTCGTCGGCTTCGGCTTTGGAAATCTGGCCGTCTTTATCGGTATCGCGCGCGGCCAGCACGTCTTCGAACAGCGGAATGAATACCTGGCGGCCGGGGTCGTTTTCCGGTGAGCTGTAGCCGTTGATGTAGACCGTATCGCCGGCGATCACCGGCAAGGATTTCATTTCCGACGCCAGGCCGTATACCCACCAGACGCTCTGGCCGGTTTCGATCGAGTACGCATCCATGCGAAATGAGCCGGGCACGATCAGTTGCGCAGGGCCTTGCTTGGGTTGATAAAGCGCGGGCGTGGAATGGCCGCTAAGGGCTTCGGCGCGCGGCGTTTTCCAGCGCAGTTTGCCGTCGTCTTTGCCATAGGCAGCAATGAACGATCCCTGGCTTTGATCGCACGCCAGAATGACTTTTCCCTCCACCACGATCGGCGACGCGCCCATGCCGTAGACGTTGTGGAAGGGGCCGAGGGGCACGCGCCAGCGCTCTTTGCCGGCGAAATCGTAGCTGAGCAGCCCGAAATCCGGGAAGAAAACGTAAATGTTTTCGCCATCGCTCACCGGGCTGGGGGATGCGGGGCTGTTGCGCTTGTCAACGGGATCGAAGTACGTGCGCGGGCTTTCTGTGCGCCACAGGATTTTCCCCGTAGCACGATCCAGGCCGATGGTAAAAAGCTTCTGGCCTTCGAAGGCGGTAAGAAAAATGCGCTTGCCGCTGAGGATCGGCGAGGAGTGGCCGGGCGGCAGTGTGGTTTTCCAGATGACGTTTTTATTTGGGCCGAATTCTGCGGGAAGCGCGGCTTCCTCGCCGACACCGAAACCGTTCGGACCGCGGAAACGCGGCCAATCCGCGGCGTGCACGAGCAAACATGCGGCTAGCAAGCCTAAGAGCGCCTTCATCTGCTGGCAAGGTAGCACAAACAAAACATTTCTCGCAGAGACGCAGAGTACGCAGAGAAAACCCAACCCCCAACTCTATTTAGTTTTCTGTTTTTCTCCGTGTACTCTGCGTCTCTGCGAGAAATGTTTTTCGGGTTCCTCTCCTTGACTGTCTAGGAGAGCTGCTATATGATTCTCCTAGGCACTCTAGGAGTCGCTCATGCTCGCTCGCCTGAAATCGCTGTTCAACGCTTTCACCCACCGCTCCCGCCAGGAGCATGAGATGGACGATGAGCTCCGTTCCCACATCGAACGTCACGCCGAGGACCTGGTTCGCTCCGGAATTCCGCGTCTGGAAGCGGAACGGCGCGCGCGTGTGGAATTCGGCGGCCTGGAGGCCCGCAAAGAGGAATGCCGCGAAGCGCGCGGCCTGATGTGGCTGGAAGAACTGCGCCAGGATATTCGCTACGCCGCGCGGTTGCTGCGCAAGAATCCTGCCTTCACCGCGGTGGCGGTGGCTACGTTGGCATTGGGTATTGGCGCGAACACCGCCATTTTCAGCGTGACCAACGCCGTCCTGCTGCGGCCGCTGCCTTTTCTCGATCCCGATCGCCTGGTGATCCTGGAAGAGTCGCAGGCGCGCGGCGGCGGCATCAGTGTTACCTGGCCGAATTTTCTGGACTGGCGTGAGCAGAGCCGCTCCTTCGAAGCTTTGGCCGCCTACGACACCGCTACCTACGATTTGTCGGGCGTCGAGAAGCCTGCGAGGTTGCGCGGCGCTAAGGTCTCCGCGTCTTTCTTCTCGCTGATCGGCGCCAGGCCGGCACTCGGCCGCATGTTTACGGAAGCAGACGATAAGCCCAGTGCGAGTGCCGTGGTGGTGCTCGGATATTCCGCGTGGCTCAACCAGTTTGGGTCAGACCCTGGTGTCATCGGAAAGCCGGTCATTCTCGATGAGGCGCGCTACGAAGTGGTTGGCGTGCTGAGTCCCGGCGTCGAGTTTTTCACCAAGCCTATGGACGTTTACGTGCCCGTGGGCCTCTCAGCCAGCAACCTGGACTGGATGGACCGTAGCCGGCACTTCAGTCTGCGCGTGTTAGGCCGTCTTCGGCCCGGCGTTTCCCTTACCGCGGCTCGCGCGGAGATGGACACTATCATGAAGCGCTTGGAACTGGCGTATCCCAAGACCAATACCGGCTTGGGGGCGTTGGTTCGGCTGGTGACGGAACGCCGGCTGGGAGACTTGCGGCCGGCACTGTACACGCTATTGGCGGCCGTCGGCCTTGTGCTGCTTATCGCCTGCGCGAACGTAACCAATCTGATGCTTACCCGCCAGGCTTCGCGCCAGCGGGAAATCGCCATTCGCGCCGCGATGGGCGCCGGACGTCGCCGGGTTCTCCGCCAACTGCTTACCGAGAGCGTGGTGCTATCGATCCTCGGGGGTGCCGCCGGTCTGCTGCTGGCTTACTGGGGAATTCCCATGCTCATCCACTTGGCGCCGCAGGATATCCCGCGGCTGGCCGAAACGAGCGTCGATAGCGGCGTGATTCTTTTCACGTTCGGCGCCTCGCTGTTGGCCGGCATTTTCTTTGGGATCGGCCCCGCGCTGCAGGCTTCCAAACTCGATTTAAGCGGCGCGCTGAAAGAGAGCGGACGCGGATCAATGTCGGGACCAGCGCGCCAGCGGCTGCGCTCCGGTCTCTTTGTGGCGGAAGTCGCGCTGGCCCTGGTGCTGGTGATCGGCGCGGGCCTTTTGATTCGCAGTCTTCTGGAAGCGGTAGGCGTGCATCCGGGATTTAATCCGGCCAACGTGATGTCCGTGAGGGTGACGTTACTAAATCCCAAGTACCATCAGGACGCGCAGCGGCAAGCCTTTTTTCAAGATGCCTTGGAACGTCTGCGGGCCATGCCGGGAGTGCGCGCGGCAGGCGCCGTCTTTTGTCCGCCGCTTGGAGGCGATTGCGGGGATTATTTCTACTTCCCGGCTGATCGCCCCGCTCCAGGACCAGCCGACACGCCGCTCTCGCTGTTCAATGTCGCCGCTCCGGGATATTTTCGCGCGATGGAAATTCCGCTCATCGAAGGGCGCGACTTCACGGAGTCCGACGGCAAAGGTTCGACGCCGGTGGTCATCATCAATCAAAACATCGCGCACCGGTGGTGGCCGCACGAGAGCCCACTGGGAAAACAGATCCGCTACGGCAAGGCGGAAGAGCGCGGTCAGGCCTACGAGATTGTCGGCGTGGTCGGGGACGTCAAGCAGATGGGGCTGGATGAAGATCAGGAGCCGGAAATGTTCATGGCGGCCGCGCAGAGTTCCAATGCAGCCCAGGTGCTGATGGTGCGAGCGGCCGCTGATCCGACCGCCTTGCCGCCGCCGCCGAACGCGAGATACACGCCATCGACAAAGATGTGACCGTGCGCGTCCAGACGATGCCCCAATTCATCGCCGAGACGCTGGCGCGCCGCAAGTTTTCCACGCTGCTGCTGACGATTTTCGGCGGCGCGGCGCTGCTGCTGGCGCTGATCGGCGTGTATGGCGTCACCGCTTATGGCGTGTCGCAGCGGACGCACGAGATCGGCATCCGCAAAGCGCTCGGCGCGCAGGCGGGCGACGTGCTTTTCATGGTGGTGCGGCAGGGGCTGCTGCTCACTTTGGCTGGAATTGTGATCGGCTTGGCCGGTGCGTTCGCGGTCACGCGTGGATGCAGAGCCTGCTATTTGGCGTGCGCCCGGCCGATCCGTTGACCTTCGCCGTGGTGCCGATTCTGGTTGCGGCTGTTGCGATGCTAGCCGCCTACTTGCCGGCGCGCCGGGCCTCGAAAGTCGATCCGATGATCGCGCTGAGATACGAGTAGGTGGGACCTGCCCCACTTACTTCCAGTCTGCAGTAAAAACGTTGAATTCGTAGCGCTCTTTGGCGTTGTAGTCCGAGACGAAGACCAGCTTTTTGCCGTCCGGCGAGATATCCGCGAACGATGTAAACCCGCCGAAGTTGGTGATCTGCTCGAGGCCGGTGCCGTCCACGTTAATGATGAACAGCTCGAATTTGCGGCCGTCGCAGTTGAGCTTGTTGGACGCGAACACGATCTGCTTGCCGTCGTTGGTGAAGGCCGGTGCGAAGCTGGCGCATCCGAAATCGGTGATCTGCTTCATGTTCTTGCCGTCGGAATCGGCGATCATCAACTCCATCTTCATGGGCGTGACCAGGTTGTTGCTGAGTAGTTCCTTATAGCGCGACATGGTCTCAGGCGTCGACGGATGATTGCCGCGCCAGGCGATCTTTTTGCCGTCGGGCGAGAAATCTGCGCCGCCGTCGTAGCCGACTGCGCTCGTTACCTGCTTCTTGTTCGAGCCATCGAGTTCCATGGTCCACAGGTCGAGATCGCCAGAAGCGAGCGAGGTGTAAACGATGCGCTTGGTGCGATAGTTCACCGTAGCCTCGGCATCGTAACCCGGAGAATCGGTGAGGTTCTTCAGAATCTTGCCGTCATCGGTTGCCAGATAAATGTCATAACCGGGGAAGACGCCCCAGGCGTAGCCTTTGCTGCGGTCGGGCGGGGTGGGGCAGGCATCGGAAGCTCCGTGCGTCGAGGCGTAGATGATGTGCTTGTTGTCCGGCAAAAAGAATCCGCAGGTGGTGCGGCCCTTGCCGTTCGAGACCATGTGCTGGTCGGAGCCATCCGCGTTCATGATGTACATCTGGTCGCACTCGGCCGGTTTGCGCGTGGCCTGGAAGATAAGGCGCTTGCCGTCCGGCCCCCAATACGCTTCGGCATTCTGGCCGCCGAAAGTCAGTTGCTTGATGTTGCTCAGGTGGGGCGACGGAGGCGGTGTCTGGGCAAACGCGACCGCGCAAAGCACGCTCAAAGTGATCCACGAAAGTCTCATAAAGTTGATGCATTCATTCTATACTGAGGCGTGCGCGCCGTCGTTTTCGCCCTTTGCTTCGCGGGTTTGGCTTGCTCCGAGCCGCCTGCCGCCTTTGTCGAGCACACCATTGCGCGCGATCTGAAGGGCGGCTATCAGGTGGTCGCCGTCGATCTGAACAAAGACGGCAAGCCGGACCTGCTGGTGGTGGCGATGGGCATGCAGGAGCTGGTCTGGTACGAAAATCCTACGTGGGAGCGGCACGTGATCGCCGGAAATCTTTCGCGCATGATCAACGTGGCGGCGTGGGACACGGATGGCGACGGCATACCGGAATTGGTGTTGGCGCACGAGTTTTCCAATCAGGCGAAGGATAGCCTGGGCATTGTTTCGCGGTTGGAGCACGACGGGGATCCGCGCCGGCCATGGAAAATTACGGAGATTGACCGCATCCCGACTTCGCACCGCCTCCGTTGGGCGGACATCGCCGGCGATGGCCGCAAAGTTCTGATCAGTGCGCCGCTGACTGGCCCTGCAGCCGAAGCTCCGGACTATCGCGGGCACACGCCGCTGGTGTTTTACAAGCCGGGCGAGTGGAAACGGCATGTGATCGGCGAGGAAAACGAAGGCGTGACCCACGGGATTGCGATCGTCGATTGGGATGGCGCCGGACCGCGATGCGCATCCTCACCGCCGGTTTCACGGGAATTCATTTGTACCGCTTCGGCAAAGACGGCGGCTGGACGCGCACCGAAATTGCGAAAGGCGATCCCGCGCCTTGGCCCAAAGGTGGTTCAAGCGACGTAGCGGTGGGGCATCTCGGCAAGCAGCGCTACATTGCGGCCATCGAGCCCTGGCACGGCAATCAAGTTGCGGTGTACCAGGACGGCCAGCGTACGCTCATCGACAACGCGCTGACCGATGGCCACACAATCGCCACCGCGGATTTCAACGCTGACGGCCGGGATGAGATTGTTGCCGGATTTCGCGGCTCGGGCGGCGGCGTTTTCATTTATTCGGCCGACGATGCTCGCGGCGCCCATTGGTCGAAGCAAGTGCTGGATAGCGGCGGAATGGCGGCGGCCGCCTGTGCCGTGGCGGATTTGAATGGCGACGGACATCCCGACATTGCCTGCATCGGACAGGGCACGGCCAATTTGAAGTGGTATGAAAATCGGGGCCCACGGTAGAATCGAGGCTTGCCCGAACCTTCGGTTACCGTCGTGATCCCCACGCTTGCCGTGGATCAGAAGCTGTTGGATTGCCTGGCGTCGCTCGAGCGGCAGTCGCGGCGGGATTTCGAAATCATCGTTGTGAACAATGGGAAGCAGCAGGACGCAGCGGCGTTGGATTTCGCGAAGCAAACCGGCGCGGCGATCGTGAAGCCGGAACGCAACGTCGGTTTCGGAGCCGCCATCAATTTGGGGTACAAACGATCGCGCGCGCGGTTTCTCGCGACCTTGAATGACGACGCTGTCGCGCATCCGCAGTGGCTGGCAGCGCTGCTTGCGGCGATGGAAGCGCGGACCGATGTCGGCATGTGCGCATCGCAAGTGCGGATGTTCGGCGAGGACACCCTGGATTCCGCCGGCATGCTGATTTGCGCGGACGGAAGCAGCCGCCAGCGCGGCCACGGAAGCGCCTTGGGAACGTTTCGGCCAAACGCGAAGAGGTGCTGCTGCCCAGCGGTTCGGCGGCGATTTACCGGCGCTCGATGTTGGAGGAGATCGGACTGTTCGACGAAGATTTTTTTCTGTATTGCGAGGACACGGATCTCGGCCTGCGCGCGCGCTGGGCCGGCTGGAAATGCCTTTACGTGGCGGATGCCGTGGTGGATCATCACTATTCGCATTCCGCCGGACGGGCCTCGGCGCTCAAAGCGTACTACGTCGAGCGCAACCGGCTATTCGTGATCGCTAAGAATTTCCCTGCCGGGATGCTGCTGCTCGCGCCTTTCGTGACGATCGCGCGCTACGCGTGGCACCTGCGTTGGATGCTGGTTCGCCGTGGTGCCGCCGCGCGTTTTCGTGAGGACGAAGGCGGCGCGCTACTGCTGGTGTGGATAGCAATTCGGGCGCACTTAGCGTGCTTTTGGCGCTGCGTCAGCCCTTTGGCGCAAACGGCGCGCAATCCAGCGCACGGCCCGTATGTCGAGTACAGCGTTTCGACGAATTGTTGGCCGCGCATGCAATCAGCGCGCGGCATTTGGCGGAACTCTAATGACGGCCAAACCCAAAGATTCGCTGCTCATCCTGGTGCCCGCGCTCAATGAAGAAGGCGCGGTCGGCGGCGTGGTGCGGGCGATTCGCGAAGTCGGTTCCCGGCACGCCGGTGCTGGTGGTGGACGATTGTTCGACCGACGGCACCATCGCCGAGGCGCGAGCCGCCGGCGCCGAGGTGCTGCCGATGCCGCATCATTTGGGCCTCGGCGGCTGCGTGCAGGCGGGCTACAAGCTGGCGTTCGAGCTGGGCTTCGAATACGTGATTCGCCTGGATGGCGACGGCCAGCACGATGCGCGCGACATTCCCCGCATCTACGAAACCCTGCTCCGCACGGGCTGCCACATGGTGATCGGCTCGCGCTTTGCCGAGGCCAACGGCTCGAACACCAGTTGGCTGCGCGCGTTGGGAATCCAATTTTTCCGCCTGGTGCTGCGGCCCATTCTGGGCAAGCCGGTGCGCGATCCGACCTCCGGCTACGTGGGCGTCAATCGCAAAGCGCTGCAGGTTTTCAGCCGCAGCTTTCCGCTGGAATATCCGGAGATCGAGGCGCTGGTGGTGCTGCAGCGCAGACGTTTCGTTTTCGAAGAAGTGCCGTGCCAGATGCATCCGCGGCGCACCGGCCGCTCCAGCATCACGCCGCTGAAATCCATTTACTATATTCTTCATGTGCTGCTTGGCGTGTTCGTCAACGTGCTGAAGTACGAGCGACGCGTGCCCAAGCCAAAGCGGAGGTCGTGACGTGTACCGGCTAATGGACATCATGACGGGGCTCAGCATATTGCTGATCGTGCTGGTGCTGGCTTCCGTGCGCCGCGCGCATATACGCGTGGAATATTCAGTGAGCTGGCTGCTCGGCGCCGCGGCCCTGCTGGTGCTTTCACGCGCGCCCCAGTTGCTCAACTACGCGGCGGAGCGCATGGGCATTACCTATCCGCCGGTGGCGCTGGTGCTGATTGCAGGCTTCGTGTTTCTGATTATTTTCTACCGCTTCTCGGTAATCATTTCCAAATTGAAAGATGACAATATCGCGCTCGCTCAACGGGTGGCCATTTTGGAATATCACCTGCGCACCGGGAAGGGCCGGATTGCGGGCTAGCCCTCAGGCATGAAATCCAAGAAAAAAGACATCCGCAAGACCGCCGGCGCGACCATTTCCCAGCCGGTCTCTCCGGCGGATTCGCGGCGCTGGCTGTACGTGCTGGGCCTGTTTCTCGCGATCGCCATCGTGTTTGAGGTCTACCAGCCCGCACTGTACGGACCATTTCTGTTTGACGACAACTACCTGCCTTTCCGGCTGCCGCGCTTTCAGGTGGAGGCGCTGCGCCCCTGGTTGAGCGGCGTGCGGCCGTTGCTGATGTTTTCGTATTGGGTGAATTACCAGCTCTCCGGCTTCGAGACGTTTTCCTATCACGCCTTCAACGTCTTGTTTCACGCCGCCAACGCCGTGCTGATTTTTCTGATTGTGCGCAAGATTCTGCAGTGGGCGGGCGTCGAGAAGGAGCGGTTGGACATTCTGGCGGGCTTCGCCGGCGGGGTGTTTCTGCTGCATCCGGTACAGGCGGAATCGGTGGCGTATATTGCGAGCCGATCGGAAGATCTCAGCGGGCTTTTCTTCTTTGCCGCCTATGCCGCTTTTCTGTACCGGCGCTCCACGGAAATTTCCTGGAGCGCGCGCGGCTGCTGTGCTGCTTTTGTTCGGCGCGGCTGCGGTCACCAAAGAGCACACCGTAACCCTACCGGCGCTTTTGCTGTTGACGGATTATTTCTGGAACCCAGGCTTTTCCTTCACCGGCATACGCCGCAACTGGCGCTTGTACGCTCCGATGGTGGTCGCGGGAGCGCTGGCCAGCATGTTCGTCATGCGCACGCTGCGCAACGCGACCTCCGCCGGATTCTCCGTCAAGCTGTTCACCTGGTACGAATATTTCTTCACCCAGTGCCGCGCAATCTGGGTGTATGTACGTCTGTTCCTGCTGCCGGTGGGGCAGGCCGCCGACTATGATTTCGCCATCTCGCACACGCTGCTGGAACATGGGGCGTGGCTTGGATTGCTGGCGCTGCTGGCAGGCGCATGCGCGGCATTCTATTTTCGAAAAAAATATCCGTCTGGCGGCATTTGGATATTTCGTTTTCCTGATTCTGCTCGCGCCCACGTCGTCTTTCATTCCGATTCGCGATACCGTGGCCGAGCGGCGGCTCTATCTGCCGATGATCGGGCTGCTGTTCATCGTGGTGGAATTTCTGCGCCGCTGGAAAGCGGCAGCGGACTGCAGCGCTGGTCGTGATGGGGGTCATACTGCTGGCCGCCGGCGTGGCCACCTACCGGCGCAGCGCCGTCTGGAACAGCGCCGTGGCGCTGTGGGAAGACACGGTCGAAAAATCGCCGCGGGACGGACGCGCGCATTTTCAGCTTGGGCACGCCTATTATCTGGAGCACGCCTGCGATAAGGCAGCCGCGCAGTATGCGATTGCCGCGCAACTCGAAACTCCCGGCGATATGCTGCTGGTGGATTGGGCGCTGGCCTTCGATTGTCTGCACCAGCCGGAAGAAGCGCTGGTTAGATTGCGTCAGGCGGCCGTCCTGCGCCCCGACGGTCATGTGTATTCGCAGATCGGAATGGTCCTCGCCAAGCAAGGGAAAAATCCGGAGGCGCTGGCGGCATTGAACACCGCAATCAGGCTCAACCCGCGTTTCGAGATGAGCTATGTTTACCGGGGCGGAGTGCATCTTGCGATGAACGATCCCGCGGCGGCTGCCGCCGATTTCAAGCGGGCACTGGCGATCAATCCGGGGAATCAGCCTGCGCGCGATGCGCTCTCCATGGCGGAACGCCAGCTCGGAAACCGGTAGCGACGAAATGCCTCCGCTTCGCATCGGCGTAAATGCGCTGTACCTGATCCCCGGCGAAGTGGGCGGCACCGAAATTTATTTGCAGAGCCTGCTGCAGGCGCTCGCGGCCGTCGATCGCGACAATCACTACGTCGTATTCACCAATCGCGAAACGGGCGCCGGACTGGTACCGGATCAGAAGAACTTCACGGTGGAGCAGCAGCCGGTGCGCGCGCGATTCCGGCCCGCGCGCATTCTTTGGGAGCAGACCGGATTGCCGCTGCGCGCCGCCGCCCGTGGGCTCGACGTGTTGTGGAATCCCGGCTTCACCGCGCCGCTTCTTTGCGGCTGCCCGCAGGTCACCGTGTTCCACGATATGCAGCACAAGCGCCATCCAGAGCATTTCCGCTGGTTCGATCTGCCCTTCTGGCGGCTGCTGCTGTATTGGTCGGCGCATCTTTCGACGCGATTGATCGCGGTCTCCGCCGCCACCCGCGACGATCTGCTGCGCTATTACCGGCTGCCTGCCGCCGTAGTATGGTCCGGCGTGGACTCCCACTTTTTCGGGATCAGGCGTTCGCCGCGGAATTATTTTTTGGCAGTATCCACATTGCATCCGCATAAAAACCTGGACGGGCTGCTGCGTGCCTTCGCGCAATTTCACAAAACTCGCCCGGAGTTTCGCTTGATCATCGCCGGGTTGCGCGGTTTCCAAACCGCGCGAGCTGGAGCAGTTGCGTCTTTCGCTGGGCCTGGCGGATAGCGGTCGAATTTACCGGCTGGGTTTCGCGCGAAAAATTGTACGAGCTCTACGCGGGCGCGTTCGCGTTTGTGTACCCCACGACGTTCGAAGGTTTCGGGTTGCCGCTACTGGAGGCTCTGGCCGCTGGCTTGCCTGCCGCGTGTTCGCGCATCGAGCCGTTGGTCGGACTCGCTGGCGGCGCCGCGCTGCTGTTCGAACCCGCCAACGACGCGGCCATTCTCGAAGCTATGAGCGCGCTGGCAACCGACGCCGATTTGCGCGCACGCCTTTCCGCGGCCGGCCCGCCGCGCGCGGCGCAATTTTCCTGGGAAGCAACTGCGCGAGCCACCTTGCAGGTTTTAGAGCAAGCTGCGCGTCAGACGATCTGATCGATCACTTTGCCTTGAATCTCGGTCAGCCGCTCCTTGCGGCCCTGATGCAGGTAGCTGAGCGCATCCTGATCGAGCCCGAGCTGGCGCAGCATGGTCGTGTGAATGTCGCGCAGGTGGTACGGGCTTATCGACGGCGCGCAAGCCGATGGCGTCGGTTGCGCCAACAACCTGTCCGCCTTTGATGCCGCCGCCCGCCATCCACATCGTGAATCCGAGGTTGTGATGATCGCGCCCCGTTGCTGCCTTGCGATTCGGGCGAGCGGCCGAATTCGCCGCCCCACAGCACCAGCGTCGAATCCAGCAGGCCGCGGCGTTTCAAATCCGTCAGCAGCGCGGCGATCGGCTGATCGGTCTGCGCCGCCATGCGCAAGTGATTCTCTTCGATGTCCTCGTGCGCGTCCCACTGCATATTTCCCGGGCCGCCGCCGGAAACCGGACGCACGTAAAGCGCACGCCCTTCTCAACCAGCCGCCGCGCCAGCAGACAGCGGCGCCCGTAATCGTCGGTCGGCTCTTTGCCGATGCCGTACATCTCGCGCGTTTCCTGCGGGCTCGCTCGACAGATCGAAAATCGCCGGGGCTTCGGTCTGCATCTTGAAAGCGAGATCGTAGGCGTTGAGGCGGGCCGCGAGTTCTGTGTCGCCCGGCTGCAATGTGGCCTGATTCAGCCCGCGAATCAGATCCAGCGTCTTGCGGCGTTCGTCGAGCGAAACGCCCGGCGGCAGATCCAGATTCAGCACCGGCTTTCCGCCCGGACGAAACATGGTGGGCTGATAGACCGCGGGCAGAAATCCGTTGGTGTACATCGGCTGGCCGGCTTCGAGCGCGCCATTCGGATCGGGCATCACGACATACGCCGGCAGCGATTCGCTCTCCGACCCCAGGCCGTAAATCACCCACGAGCCCATGCTGGGAAATCCCGGAATCACGCGGCCGGTGAACAGCTGATACTGCGCCGCCGAATGCACCACCATGTCGCCATGGCAGGAGCGAATCACGGCGATGTCGTCGATGCATTGCGCGGTGCGCGGCAGCAGGTCGGACACTTCGATGCCGCTCTTGCCGTACTTGCGGAACGTGCGCTTGGTGCCCAGCAGCTTGGCGTCGCCGGCGATGAACTGATACTTGGCTTCTCCAAATTCCGCCGGACGCTTCTGCCCGTTGAGCTGGTTGAGCAGCGGCTTGGGATCGAACGTTTCGATGTGGCTCGGCCCGCCCGCCATGAACAGAAAGATGACGGACTTGGCCTTGGCTTTATCCGGCATGTGCGGCGGCTTGGGCGCGAGCGGATTCAGCCACTGGCCGGCGCGCAGATCTTCCTGCGCCAGCATGGCGCCGAACGCCAGCGCGCCGAATCCGCAGAAGGCATCGCAAAGAAATTCGCGGCGGTTACGAGTGATTCGAGCGTGTTCCGGCATAGGCTTCAATCCACGTACAGAAATGCATTCAGGTTGAACATCGCCAGGCGCGAATTGACGAAGCTTGCCTCCCTGATCTAGAAACGTCACTGCCAGCCGCAGTCTCGTGCGGCGTTGGGCGCACGGCCCGCCACCAGCCGATAAGCCAGGTCGATTTGCTTGCCGCGTATCGGATCCCGCTTCTGTTGCCAGACGCTCCACCAGCGCCGCAGCCTGCTGGTTGGACCATCGTGCCGTTCAGCAGCTCCAGCGCCTGCGGCGCGTGCGTGCTCGATTCCCGCCGCGGACAGCTCACCAGCATATCGGGCGCGTCGAAAACTTCCATGAACGGCAGACGCAGGTTGCGTTTCGCGATCAGGTACACGCTGCGGCGGTTGTGCTCGGCCGGGTCCGGCGTCACCGCCCATTGCGACGGCTTGTACAGCGCGTCCACCAGCTCCTTTTCGATGGGCACGATCACGCTCGGCCCGCCGCCGCTCAAATTCAACTTGCCCGAAGCCGCCAGCATGGCGTCGCGAATCTCTTCGGCTTCCAGGCGCCGCCGGCTGAAATGCCACAGCAGGCGATTGTCGGGATCCTTCTCGATCGCCGCGGCGTCGACTCGCGCCCGACGACTGCCGGTACGTGTTGCTCTCCAGAATCAGGCGGTGAATGTGCTTGACGCTGAAGCCGCTCGCGACGAATTCGTTGGCCAGCCAATCCAGCAGCTCGGGATGCGTGGGACGCTCGCCCATGCGGCCGAAATCGTTGGGCGTGCCGACGATGCCGCGTCCGAAATGATAATGCCAGATGCGATTCACCATCACGCGCGCGGTCAGCGGATTTTCGGGATCGGTGACCCAGCGGGCAAGCTCGGCGCGCGGCGCGGGCGCGTCGGGCGCAGCTTCGGGGACGCCGTCAGGCAGCAAGACACCCGGCGGCCGCATGCCCACGCGGTCGCCTTTATTTTGATAATCGCCGCGTGCCAGTAGATTGATCGACGTGCGCTTCTGAGGATCGTCGGCCACGCTGAACAGCGCCGGCAAAGGCTCGGGCTTGAGCTCCTCGGTCTCCGCCAGCCTTTTTTCGAGCTCCGGCTTCTCGGCGGCCGCGGCGTCCTTCATCACCGCGCGGATGCGCTTCAGCTCCTCATCGACCAGATCGCTGCGCGTTTTCCACGCGCGCTGCTCTTCCGGCGTGGCCTTGGGTATATCGTTGCCATGCACACGCCGCGAAGTACGCCTGCATGCGGTAGTAGTCGCTCTGGCGGAAGGGATCGAATTTGTGATCGTGGCAGCGCGCGCAACCGAGCGTCACGCCGAGCAACGCCGAGCCGACGATGTTCGTCATCTCGGTCAGCACTTCGTTGCGCGAGCTGGCGACTTCCTGGTTGCCGGCATTCTTACGCAGCGGGCCCAGCCGGTTGAAGCCGGCCGCGATGAGCGTCTCGTCTTCTGCGGGCGTGATTTCGTCGCCGGCCAGTTGTTCCACCAGGAAGCGATCGTACGGCTTGTCGTTCTTGAACGCGCGGATCACGTAGTCGCGATAGCGCCAGGCGTCGCGCCGGTGCGTGTCGTATTCAAAGCCGTCGGTCTCGGCGAAACGCACGACGTCGAGCCAGTGCTGCCCCCAACGCTCGCCGTAGTGCGGACTCGCGAGCAGGCGTTCGACCAGTTTGTTGTAGGCGTCGGGCGAGCGATCCGCCGCGAACGCGGCGATTTCCGCGGGCGTCGGCGGCAATCCGGTCAGATCGAAGGAGACGCGACGGATGAGCGTCGCGCGGTCGGCCGCCGGCGAGGGATGCAGGCCAGCCTTCTTGAGACCGGCGATAGACGAATGCATCGACCGCGATTGGCGGCGCCCGCCACGACGGGCACATCCGGATGCGCGCGCTTCTGGAACGCCCAATGACGCCGCTCGGCGGGCGTGTACTTTGGCAGCGGCGCAAACGAATCCGCAGCCAGCGCGCCGAAGCACACCAGCAAGCCCACCAGCCATCGTGAGCGTAACGACCGCATCGTTATTAACTTTACGGCTCTATCGCCACCGTCGCAATACCGCGCATCGGGTCGCGCAACTCATGCACCAGGCGCCCGGCCGCATCCACTTCGAGCAGCCGCTTGCCGGTGTAATCCGAAATAAACATACCGCCATCGGGCAGCGGAGCAACTCCGGAAGCCCAGCCCAGGCGCAGCGCCATATTGGTGCCGCCGACCGAGCGGACAATCTTGCCGGCGTGATCCACCTCAACCACTTCACCGGGATTGGCCAGGCTCACCAGCGTGTTGCCATTGGCCAGGCGGCGCGCCTGATAAGGCACGCGCTTCTCGCCCTGAGCCTGGTACGACCACACGATTTCGCCCGCCGTATTCACTTCGATGATCTTGCTGGCGGCCTCGATTGCAATCAGCGTCGTGCCGGAATCGGTGCGATGCGAATTGCGCATGCGCATGTTGGCGAGATCGGCGCTCTCATACTTCCAGACGATGTTCCGCGCCGGATCCACTTCGATGACGCGGCCCAGTTTGGCGTCGCCGATCAGCGTGTTGCCATTGGCCAGGCGCTGGGCAGCGAGCGGATGCTCCAGGCCTTCGGCCGCGCCGTAGGTCCATACTTCCCTGCCGTCTTTATCGATTTCAACCACCCGCCGGGCCGCGCCAATCGTGTAGAGAATGTGCCCATCGGGCAGCGGCTGCACATCGTGACCATGCAGGTTCGGGATGCGCTTCAGCACCTTGCCGGAAGGCCATTCGAGCTCCAGTACTTCGCCGTTCAGGCCATGATCGGCAACTAGCAGCTTGCGTTGCTTCGCGCGAGCCAGGTGCTTGTCGAAGTACGCAAACATGAGCTGCTCGGCATGTTCCTCGTCGGCGCCTTTGAAGCCGTGGTCGGCGCCTTCGATGGTTGCAAGTTCCGCTTCAACTCCCGCCGCGCGCAGGCGCTCCGTGATCCATTCGGATTGCTCATGCGCCACGTAGCGATCAACGGTTCCGTGGATCGAAAGCACCGGCGCCGCATTCGGCGACACCCAATAAAGCGGGCTGGCGCGTAGGTGCGCTGCACGGGCGTGTTCCAAATCGCCGCCCAGAAAAAGCGGCAGCACGTCGGCCGCGTCCACGCTCTTGCCGTAGGATTTCGTGAAATCCGTCGCGCCGTAAAAATTGACCACGCAGGAAACACGGCTGGACTGTTCCAGATTGCCCACCGGCCCTTCCAACTCGGCGACGCCCGGCGTCAGATCCCACGAACAGCGCCAGTGTTCCGCCCGCCGAGCCGCCGGTTACGCCAATGCGGTCCGGATCGATCCCAAATCGCCCGGCGTTGGCGCGCAGAAAGCGCACCGCGGCTTTCACGTCATACACCGGGGCGGGGAACTGATTGCCGGGAGACAGGCGATACGTCACTGTGGCGGTCACGTAGCCGCGCTGGGCCAGCTTGATGCAAAGCGGCAAATAGCTTTCGCGAGTTCCGGCGCGAAATCCCCCGCCATGAATCAGCACGATGGCCGGCAGCGGCTGGCCCGCGGCGCGCGGGCGAACAATATCCAGAGCCAGGCGCGTCGCGGGATTGGAGTATTCCGAGATCCGGTTCCCAAATGAGATCGCCCGGAATCGTGGGCGGGGCGGCTTGTTGAGCGGCGGCCGGAATGACCGCCGCAAGCAAGAGAGTGAGCAAACGCATGCTCTCCAGCATATTCCATACTAGAAGTATGAGCTTTCAGTTGGTGGTGAACTATCGCCCGCGCGGCGATCAAGCCAACGCCATCGAGGAACTCTCACGCGGTATTCGCGACGGCGAAAAGCACCAGGTCCTGCTCGGCGTTACGGGCTCCGGCAAGACGTTCACCATGGCTAAGCTGATCGAAGCCTCCGGCCGTCCGGCGCTGGTGATGGCCCATAACAAGACCTTGGCGGCCCAGCTCTACCACGAGTTCAAATCTTTTTTCCCGCACAATGCGGTCGAATATTTCGTCAGCTATTACGATTACTACCAGCCCGAAGCCTACATTCCCTCCGGCGACGTTTACATCGAAAAAGAAGCCACCATCAATCAGGAGCTCGATAAGCTGCGCCTCTCCGCCACGCGTTCCCTGTTCGAACGCCGCGACTGCGTCATCGTCGCCAGCGTGAGCTGCATTTACGGCCTGGGCTCGCCCGAAGCGTATTACGGCATGCTGCTTATGCTGGAAAAAGGCGAGAAAATTTCGCGCAATCAGATTGTTTCCCGGCTGGTCGACATTTTGTACGAACGCAACGACGTCGATTTCCGCCGCGGTACTTTCCGCGTGCGCGGCGATGTGATCGAAGTCTATCCGACGTACGAAGACTACGCCTACCGCATCGAATTGTGGGGCGACGAAATCGAGAGCCTCTCCCAGATCGATCCTCTACTGGGTCAGGTGCGCAAGACGTTTCTGCGCTTGCCCATCTACCCCAAAACACATTACGTGATGTCGGCGGCGACGCGGGAACGGGCCATGGACGGCATCCGCACCGAGCTGGAATGGTGGCGCAAAGAGCTGGCTCACGGCGGCAAAAGCATTGAAGCGCAGCGTCTCTATCAGCGGACGATGTTCGATCTTGAGATGATGCGCGAGATCGGCTACTGCCACGGCATCGAAAATTATTCCCGTCATTTTTCCGGGCGTCTGCCGGGTGAAGCGCCGCCCACGCTGCTGGATTATCTGCCGCAGGATTCACTGCTGTTCCTCGACGAAAGCCACCAGACTGTGCCGCAATTGCACGGCATGTATCACGGCGACCGGTCGCGCAAGGAAGTGCTCGTCGCCCACGGATTCCGCTTGCCCAGCGCGCTCGACAATCGCCCGCTCACATTTGAGGAATTCGAGCACCGCGTCAATCAGGTGGTTTACGTTTCGGCGACACCTGGTCCGTATGAGCTTACGCGCTCGGCCGGCGTGGTGGTCGAGCAAATTATCCGGCCCACCGGGTCTGGTCGATCCGGAAGTCGAAATCCGCCCGGTGAAGGGGCAGGTCGACGATCTGCTGGGCGAAATTCGCAAGCGCGTGGAGGCCGGCCAGCGCGTGCTGGTGACCACGCTCACCAAGCGCATGGCCGAGGATTTGGCGGAATATTACGCCGAAGTCGGCGTGCGCTGCCGCTATCTGCATTCCGAAGTCGACACGCTGGACCGCATCAAGATTCTGCGCGATTTGCGCCGCGGTGAATTCGACGTGCTCATCGGCATCAACCTGCTGCGCGAAGGCCTGGACCTGCCCGAAGTTTCGCTGGTGGCCATCCTCGACGCCGACAAAGAAGGCTTCCTGCGCTCGAGCGGCTCTCTGATTCAGACCATTGGCCGCGCCGCCCGCCACATCGAAGGCCGGGCTATTCTCTACGCCGACGTCATGACCGATAGCATGCGCCGCGCCATCGACGAAACCGATCGCCGCCGCCGCACGCAGGTGGACTACAACGAGCGCAATGGCATCACACCGCAATCCATCATTAAACCGATCGACATGAGTCTCGTCGCCATTGCCGAAGGCGATTACGTGACCGTGCCGCTGGAATCGGAAGACGAAGTCGAGCAAATGACCGCCGAGCAGCGCGACACGTTCATGGCGGAACTGGAAGAGCGAATGCGCGAAGCCGCGCGCAAATTCGAATTTGAAAAGGCCGCGCAGCTACGCGACCGGCTGAAAGAGATGCGCGCGCGCCAGGTCACAGGAACGGGCGCGGACTAGTAATCGTCGCGCAGAATGTTGATCAGCCTTTTCAAGCCCTGCCGGCATTTCATCATGGTTTCCGCCGAGACCGTGTTGTCTTGCTGGATGCGGTGCCATCCATCATTCTTGGCCTGAATCGGAACGATAAAGCTCAGCACCGGCACCTTCAGAGCGCGCCATTGCCAGGCCTCATCGGCGTCTTCGGCGTCGCCGTTGTAGCGCTTCACACGCAAGCGAAAGCCCTCATTTTCGAGCGATTCCTTGATGCCATGCAACTGCCCCGGCGTCACCAGCGAAATATTTTCCAGGCCGAAATCGATGTTGCGATACTGCTTGCCTGCGGCGACGTCGATCACAATCACAAAATCTTTGCTGATGACCTTCGGCGCGCCGATCAGCTCTCCCCACTCCTCGGATTTGCCGTGCCAAACCCGCAGCCGTCCACGCTTTTCCAGGCGAATGAGATTCGGATCGTCATAGAGCGTCAGATACGTCAGCAGCACGCCGATGGCGTTATCCAGCAGCCCGATGTGATTGCCGTTGCGGTATTGCAGCTCATAGTCCTGAATGACCCGGTCCAGATGCGCGGAGAGCAAAATCATGGCCGAGTATATCCTGAAGTTCAGTTACGATGAATGGCGATGGAGTATCGCGAAATCGCGCCCGCAGCGAAAGTTGCCGGTGCCATCGAGTGCTTCTGGAGCAATCACCTAACCGGTCCTAGCGCGGCGCATCGTGTTCTGCCGGATGGTTGCGCCGATATTATTTTCTCTCGCAGCGGCGGTGCGGCGACGCTCGAAGTGGTCGGCCCGATGACGCGCTATCGGGATTTTACGCTTCCAACCGGGAATCTGATCGTCGGCGTACGCTTTCGTCCAGGGATGTGGCGGGCGCATCTGGGCATTCCCGGCGATCGCATCACCGACAGCGTGCTGCCGCTCGATGCGCTCTGGGGCGTGCGCGCCAAACATTTGTTAGACCAGTTAGCCGCGGCGCCCACCGTCGAACAATGCACCGGAATCTTCGAAGCGTGTCTTCCCGTCGAGCAGCAACTCAGTCCGGTGCAGCGCGCGATCGCATGGATGGAGCGCCGCCATGGCCGCGTCCGGACGGACGAGCTTGCCCGTCACGCGGGTTTAGGCGAGCGCCAGTTCCGCCGTATTTGTCTGGAACAGACAGGGCTGCCGCCTAAGCTATTGGCGCGCGTCCTTCGGTTTCGCCACGCGCTTTCCCGCGTTCCATGCCAGGCAGGCGCTCTCGCCGAACTCGCCCTCGACTGCGGCTATTACGACCAGGCCCATTTCATCAATGAGTTCCACGATTTTGCCGGCCGCACTCCAGGTGCGTTCGTGGAATGACCGTTTTTTCCAATCGCGGCGGGCGCTTCATCGCGTAGCCTGGACTCATGAGCGACAATCCCAACGACCGCCGCATCGATTACATCGAATTTCCAGCCACCGACATTCCCGCGACCAAACATTTCTACGCCGATGTATTCGGATGGAAATTTGAGGACTACGGCCCTGACTACACCAGTTTTCTCGATGGACGCCTGGCCGGCGGCTTCACCAAAGCCGCGCCCGTGCAGCCGTCAGGCCCTCTCATCGTCATCTACGCCGCCGACCTAGCCGGCACAGAAGCCAAAGTAAAAGCCGCGCGCGGAACCATCGTCAAGCCGGCTTTCTCCTTTCCAGGCGGGCGCAGATTTCACTTCACCGATCCCAATGGTAATGAGCTGGCGGTGTGGTCAGAGAAGTGACAGGTGATATCCTCGGATGAGAAGGCGCATCCGTGTTTCACTACAAAGCGCTCTGGCGATTCGTGTGTGGCTTTGCTTTTCTGGGTGCGTTGTACGCCTTCCAGCGCCCATTCCATCAATTCCCCGGCGTCGAATACGCGAATTTCGAAGTGCCCTCGGACTGGGCGCAGAATGGCGAGTGGGCGTTCGCGCGCCTGATGTTTCCGCCCGGCCCGCTGGACGGTTATCGCGGCCGCTTCGACGGTGATTTCCGGCAGGGACTCTCGCTCTGGACGCAGGATTATCCGCGCGCCGACCGCCATTTTTCACGAGCCGTGCAGCGCCTGACGCGCATTCACGTGCGTTCTGTCGAGCAGCCTGTCGATCTCGAGGATGGCGACGAAGTCTTTCACTGGCCGTGGCTATACGCCGTCCAGGTGGGCGAATGGGGACTCACAGCTTCCGAGGCCAAGGTGCTGCGCGAGTATCTGCTCCGCGGCGGTTTTTTCATGGCCGACGATTTCCACGACACCGAAGAGTGGCAGGAGTTCGAGCGCAGGATCAAGCAGGTTTTCCCGGATCGGCCGATCGTCGAAATCCCGGACGCCGACTCCATTTTTCACACCGTCTACGATTTGGATCAGCGCTACCAGGTGCCCGGCCGGGCGCACTTGCGGCAGGGATACAAGTACAACGGCATCGGCGCGCATTGGCGGGGAATCTATGACGATCAGGGCCGAATCATGATCGCGATCTCTTATAACTCTGACATCGGCGATGCGTGGGAGTATGCGGACGACCCGGCGTATCCGGAAAAAATCGCGGACTTCGCGATACGGTTAGGCGTAAATTACGTGGTTTACGCGATGACGCACTAACACCAACACATTTCTCGCAGAGACGCAGAGAACGCAGAGAAAATCTAACGAAAAAAGTCTTAGTAGTTCTCTGTGTACTCTGCGTCTCTGCGAGAAATGTGTTCGTGTTAGTTTAAGAATTATGTCCGGCCGCCCCGATTCCTCCGAGTACGCCGCTTACGCCAAAGCTTATGTCGATCTGGTCGCCGGAGACGACGTTCTGCACGCTCTCCGCACCCAGGTTGACGAAACCATCGCCTTGCTCCACCCTCTCGGCGAAACAGGTTCTGCCGCGGCCTACGCGCCCGGCAAGTGGACCGTGAAGCAGGTGCTCGGCCATATCATCGATGCCGAGCGCGTCTTCGCCTACCGCGCCCTCTGCGTGGCCCGCAACGACGCCACGCCGCTGCCCGGCTTTGAGCAGGATGATTACGTGCGCTTCGGTCCGTTCGACCAGTGCACGTTCGCGAGTTTGCTGGACGAATTCCGCGTGGTTCGCGCCGGCACCGTCGCGCTGTTCCGAGACTTGCAGCCTGAAGACTGGATGCGCCGCGGCGTCGCCAACAAGTTTGACGTCACGGTTCGCGGCCTGGCGTTTTGCACTGCCGGTCACGAACTGCATCACCGCAAAATTCTGCGCGAGAAATACCTGCGCTAGGCCGGCGGATACAGCAAACGGCCCACGCGCTCGGTGCGCGTTCTGAACAGAAAGCCCTCGATGCTGGTGACGTAAAGCGTCGTCCGATCCTTGCCGCCGAATGCGCAGTTAGTCGGCCGCGTGCACGGCACCGCGTGCATCTCCAGCACTTCTGCCGGACGGCGAAAACACGTAAATCATCGGACCGGGCCCGCCGCGTTCCCAGCCGGCCGTGGCGATGATGTTGCCCTCGGTGTCCAGGCGCATACCGTCGATGCCGCGGTTCGCGCCGAAGTCATGAAGGATCACCGGCGTCCCCAGCGTGCGGTCCGCGTTCACTGGATACGCCCGCAATTGGCGCGCCTCCGTAGCTTCGCGGCCGCTCTGCGCAACATAGAGCGTGCGATAGTCGAGCGAGAACAGCAGCCCGTTGGGACGCGTGGTATCGAACGTGACGCGCGTGATGCTGTGGCTGCCGTCCGCCTGCGGATCCAGACGGTAAACGGAATCGTGATCCAGCTTCTTTGTCGACGCGCGTCGCGCTCCACGGGCCGGCCGCGCCTTCGTACCAGGGATCGGTGAACCAGACGCGCTGTTCAAGATCCACCACGATGTCGTTCGGAATATTGAGCTGCTTGCCCTGGTAGCGAATCGGCCAGCACGGTCTTGCTGCCATCGAGGTTGTAGCGGACTACACGTCGCGCATCCGCAGTCGCGCCGCCTTCGCATGCGTAGAGCCGCCCCTGCGCGTCGAAGGTGAGCCCGTTCGAGCAATTGGTGTTCTCGCGATAGACGCTCACCAAGCGCCGGTGGCTTCGTCATAGCGCATGATGCGGCTGTGCTGGATGCGCGTGTAGAGCACGCCCGAGCCGTCCCACGCCGGGCCCTCCGACACCTCGCCGTAAGCAGGATCCAGCGTCTCGAATTCCCAGGTCTTCATGATTTCTCCCGCGCCAGTTTGGCGGCGCTGATGGCTTGCCCCACGTGCCGCTGCGTGTGTTCGGCGATGTGCGTCAGCAATCCGATGACGGTCGTCGGCAGCCGCTTACGGCCCACTTCGCGCGGCTCGGCCAGTGTAGCAGGGTTGAGCGAGCGCACCAGAATTTCCGCCTGCTGGAACGCCGCGTCCAATTGATCCAGCAGTTCCTGCGCGCGTCGCGCCGGGCTGGTGCTCCGCGTCCAACGCCGCCATCTGCGCTACGGAAAGCTGCTTGCCTTGCAGATAGGTCAGCAGCCGCCCCGTGCTGCCCGCGATATGACGTATATGAAAACCTACCGAGCCGAAGCCGTACGGCGTGGCCCAAATCTGTTCGGTGGTCAGCGGCATGCGTGAACTTTGCGATGTCCTCGCGCGCCTGTTGAAACGCGAACAGAATCGGCGCGATAAGCGGGTCCACTCCGGCGGCCGGGCCTCGCAGCCAGGGTTCGGGAAGCGCTTCCATCCCTACAGCTTTAATTCAGCAGCTTGCCCTGCCGCAAGTACGCGGGCGTATCCAGATCGTCCTGATCGAACACCGCTGCGGCAACTTCTTCCTCGGCCACCATGGGTTCCGGCTCGGGCTCAGGTTCTGGGGCAGGCGGCGGAGCCACGTACAAGTCGCGGGGTTGAATCACCGGCGGCGGTGTATCCTGCCGCACGATATGCCGCGAATCATTTCGTTCCACCCGCGGTTCATTTTCCGGCTGGAACCCGGTTGCGATCACCGTGATCTTCACCGCGTCGTCCATGGATTCGTTCAGGATCACGCCAAAATTGATTTGCACATCGTCGCAATCGGCCGCCTGGCGAATGATCTGGCAAGCCTCGTTGACTTCGTGCAATCCGAGCTTGCTCGACCCGGTGATATTGATCAGCACGCCGCGCGAGCCGCTGATGCGCGAATCTTCCAACAGCGGGCAATTGATAGCCGCGCGCGCGGCTTCGACGGCGGCATTCTCTCCGTGCCCCACCGCCGTGCCCATCATGGCGTAGCCCATGCCCAGCATGGTGGCGCGAATGTCGGAGAAATCGCGATTGATCAGCCCAGGCGTGGTGATGATGTCGCTTATGCCTTGCACGGCCTGGCGCAGCAAATCGTCGGCGAGCCGAAAGGCTTCGAAGAAACTCGCCCCGCGCGGAACCAATGCGAGCAAGCGGTCGTTGGGAATAGCGATCACCGTATCGACGGTAGCTGCCAGTTCGGCCAGGCTCTTCTCGGCCTGCCGTCTGCGCCGCGGTCCTTCGAACATGAACGGCTTAGTCACCACGGCAACGGTGAGCGCGTCGAGCTCTTTGGCGAGCGATGCCACGACAGGCGCTGCTCCGGCTCCGGTGCCGCCGCCCAGGCCGGCGGTGACGAACACCATATCGGCGTCGTGCAGCAGTTCCAGAATGCGTTCGGTGTCCTCGAGCGCGGCCTGCCTGCCGACGGCGGGGTCAGAGCCTGCGCCCAGCCCGTTGGTGATCTTGGCGCCGATCTGTAGTTTGTTGGGAACTTTCGAAGCCTGCAGCGCCTGCATGTCCGTATTCAGGACATAAAACTCTACGCCCTCCAGACCTTCGTGAATCATGCGCGCCACCGCGTTCGAGCCGCCGCCGCCGACGCCGATCACTTTGATGCGCGCGCCCTTACGAATCTCGTCCTGAAATTCGTATTTCAAATCACCGATATCGGAATCGAGTAGATCCACAGAAATTCCTTTCCCGCTTTTCCCGCGTTAACGCAATATTCGCGCCAGCAATCCCACCGACTGGCGCTCCAGTTCCCCTTGCACCTTGAGCCGCGCCGAGTACATCGAGAGGCCCGCGGCAACCGTCCAGGTGGGGTCCAGCAGTTCATCCGGCCAATCCTCAATTCCGGTCGGCAGCCCGATTCTGGCCTGGCACCGCAACACACTCTCCGCGACATCGCACAGCGCGTTCAAGCGCGCGCCGCCGCCGGTCAGCACCACGCCGCCCACCAGCGAGCGTTCCATGCCGACGCGCATCAGTTCCTTGCGCACGAATTCAAACAGCTCGCGCGCGCGGGCTTCGATGATTTCGTTCAACATGCGGCGTGGCAGATCGCGCGCTTCCCGATCCGGCCCGCCTTCCACTTCGATCACGCTATTGGCCGCTGTGAAGGCCGAGACCGCGCAGCCGAATTCTTCCTTGGCCATCAGCGCGTCTTCGTAATTGATGCGAAAGCCCAGCGCGACATCGCGCGTGAAATGGTCGGCGGAGACTTGCAGGCTCGAGGCTAGCTGCAAACTCTCGTCGTAAAAAACCACCACGTGCGTCGATTGCGCGCCGATATCCACCAGCGCCATTCCCTGCCGGCGGTCATCCGGCAGCACCGCCGCAAAGTGAGCGGCGATCGGATCGAAAACCGTTTCTTCCACCGCCAGGTGCGCCTGATTGATGGCGCCGACCAGGCAATTGTGTTCCCGAATGGACCCAGTGATCAGCAGCGCGTTGGCGTCCAGGCGCTGGCCCAGCATCTTGCGCGGATCGCGATGGCCGGGGTAGTTGTCCACCATGAAATCCTGGGGAAACAACTGCAGCACCATGCGATCTTCCTTGAGCGGAACGCTGGCGGCGCGGTCGATGGCGCGATTCACGTCGCGCTGCTGAATTTCGCGAGGCCGGTTCAGATCAATGCCGGCGCGGCTCACGGCTCCGCGAACCTCGATGCCGCCAATGCCCACCACCGCCGATTCCACCGAGACTCCAGCGATGCGTTCGGCTTCGCGCACCACATCCAGCACCGTCTCGCTGATCGATTGCTGATCCGCGATTCGGCTCTTCACCCAGCCCCGTGATTCCGCATCCGCGTGGCCCAGGTACCGCAGATGCATATCTTCGACAATGCAAATGACACAGCGGGTCCGGGCGCCGCCCGGGTCGATTCCCACCGCCAGTGTTGGTTTATCAGTCATGTATTATTCCCGTGCGGTAATCCGGTCATCCAGCCGCAAATCGAAAACCGGAGCCGCGGCGGAATGGCGGCGGACCTCCGGGTAATGCGTTAAAAAATTCTGCACGCGATTAGTAAAATTGCGATCGCCCAACATCAGTTCGACGGCTCGCCCCTGCACCTGCGCCACGATGGTGATGTCGCCCGTGCCGGAAGCCTCCACTTCGGAGATGTCTTTGGCGAACGGCCCTAGCTCGTCCATTACGTGCAGCATGGCGATCACGCGGCGGCGGCGCTCGGCGTCGGTATGCTCTTCGCGGATGCCGCGCAGGACGGGAAACTTGAATTTGGATTGTACTGGCTGCTCCAACAGCACGCCTTCCTCGTCGATCAGCAACACTCGCCCGTCACGCCCACGCGGCCGCGGCAGATTCACGAAGGCCACCGGCTTTCGCTCCGTTACGCGAATAATCAACCGGTTGGGCCACACGCGCGATACCGAGGCGTCCTGCACCCAATCGATTCCCAACAGGCGTCGCCGGCGTTCGGCCAGCGGCGATTCAAAAATGCTGCGCTCAAAATCGGCGTCGAAATTATGCAGCACTTTGGCGCGCGACGTGTACACCAGGCCTTCCATGATCAGGCCGTCGGCCCGCCGGTCGGGTCCGTGCAAAGTGAATCGCGCATCCCGCAAAGTGAACTGCCGGATTTTGTACATCACCGTCAGGCTGACGATCAGTACGCCGGTCCACAGAACTGCCCGCACCCAGAATCCCCAACCGAGCCCGGTCGATTTTTCCTCGCGCGCCATATTAGTTCTTCGCCTCGCCGCTTTCGCGCGCCCGCAGACTGTTCAGAATCTGGTCGCCAGCCTGCCATACGCTGCCTGCGCCCAAGGTCAGCACCGCATCCCCCGGCTCTACGGCGTCGAGAACGGCTTGGATGCCGTGGTCCATCGTGCCCACATATTCAGCCCAGCGATGGCCGAACTGCCGCAGCCGCTCCGCCATTACTTCGGCGGTGACTCCCTCGATCGGTTTTTCCGAGGCCGCGTAAATATCCATCAGAAACACGCCATCGGCTTGGAAGAACGAGCGCGCAAATTCGTCCATCAAATGAAACGAGCGGGTATAGCGATGCGGCTGAAACAAGGCCAGCACCCGCCGATATCCGCACAGGCGCGCCGCCGCGAGAGTAGCGCGAATTTCCGTGGGATGATGCCCGTAATCGTCGATCACCGTCACGCCCCATGCGGAATCGCGCACCTGGAAACGGCGGTCCACTCCGGTAAAAGCGGCTAGCCCTTCGCGGATCACGTCCGGTGCGACCTTCAACTCGAGCGCGACGGCGGTCGCCGCCATCGCGTTCAACACGTTGTGCTCGCCGGGCACGCCGACATGAAACCGGCCGATATCCGCGTCGCGGTACCGCAGGCAAAAGTCGCTCGCGAACTGCCCGCACTGGATTTGCGGCGGCCTTCAAGTCCGCCTGCGCACTGCGGCCGTACGTAATGATGCGCCGCCGGATCAGCGGGATGATGCCTTGCACATTTTCGTCGTCCAGACACAGCACCGCCGCGCCGTAGAACGGGACTTTGTTGACGAACTCGACAAAAGCCGCGCGGATATCGTCGAGCGATGAGTAGCAATCCAGATGTTCGCGGTCGATGTTGGTCACGATCGCCAGGATCGGCGCGAGCTTCAGGAAGGAGCGGTCGCTCTCATCGGATTCCACCACCAGGAAATCGCTGCGGCCCACGCGTGCATTTGATCCGCCCATAGTCGCGACTTTCCCGCCCACCACCACTGTCGGATCCAGGCCGGCGTGATTGAGAATGGTCGCAATCATGGACGTCGTAGTCGTTTTGCCATGGCTGCCGGCCACAGCGATGCCATATTTGAGCCGCATCAGCTCGGCCAGCATCTCGCCGCGCGGGATCACCGGAAGCTGCAGACGACGCGCTTCCTGCACTTCCGGATTGTGCTCGTCGACCGCCGAACTCACCACCACCGCCTGCGCCCCGGCCACATTTGCCGCCGCGTGCCCCTCGTGGATGGTGGCGCCAAGGCCGGTCAGCCGCTCCGTCACCGGGCTCAGTTTGACGTCGGATCCGCTGATGACATGCCCCAGATTGAGCAGCACCTCGGCGATGCCGCTCATGCCGATTCCGCCGATTCCGATGAAATGGAGGTGCTGCCGGCTAAAAAACATTTTAACCTCTTATTGTTTCGGCTTCTTCCGCCGCTGTCAACGTAAATCTCGGCTGGAAATCTCTTCCAGAATCTCCGCCGCCCTTACCGCCGCGCCCGGCCGCGCCCGCCGCCGCGCTGCCTCCCCCATGCGCTCGAGCGTATCCACGCCCGCCGCCAGTTCCCGCACCATTTCGAAGAGCTTCTCGCCGGTCCATTCCGAGTCCACCACCAGGCGCGCGGCGCCGGCCCTCTGGAACGCTTCGGCGTTGCGCAATTGATGCTGGTCGGCGGCGTGCGGAAACGGCACCAGGATCGACGCCCGTCCCGCCGCCGCCACCTCCGCCACCGCCCCCGCGCCCGCGCGGCAAATCAGCAAATCAGCTGCAGCGAATGCGGACGGCATGTCTTCGATGAAATCTTTCACTTCCCCGGCCAACCCGCTATCGGTGAATTCCGCGGCCAGTTCCGGCGCTGCCGCCCGCCCGGCTTGCAGCACGAACCGTATCGGAAATCCCGCCTGGCGAAATAGACGCCAGCTCTCGCGCGCCGCCCGGTTCAGCGTCCGCGACCCCTGGCTGCCGCCTGTAACCAGTAAGCTGAACACGCCCACCCGCGGCTTGGGCGGAATCGAAAAAAATTCCTCGCGCACCGGCAGTCCAGTCTGCTCGGTCTTGCCGTGCGGAAAATAAATGGACGATTCCGGGAAGCTCACCAGCGCCCGCGTTGCCAGCCGCCCCATACGCCGGTTGGTAAATCCCGGCACCGCGTTCGGCTCCATCACCACCACCGGAATCCGGCCCGCCAGCGCCGCAATCACCGTCGGCCCCGCCACGTAACCTCCCATGCTGTACACCGCCGCCGGCCGCCGCGCGCGAAACCGCCGCGCTGTCTGAAAAATCGCCGCGGGCAATTGCCATAGCGTGCGTGCCATTTGCGCCATCCCCACACGGTTCAGACCACCAATTTCGATCAGCTCCAGCGGGAAGCCTTCTTTCGGAACCAGACGTGTCTCCAGCCCGGTTCGCGACCCGATGAACTCGACTTCGTGCCCTCGCCGCCGCAACTCGCGTGCCACGGCCAGCGCCGGGATTACGTGCCCGCCTGTGCCGCCCGCCGCCATGATAAAAAGAGCCACCCGGGTCCTATCCCGCGTGCTCTGAAACGTTCATAAGGATCCCGAGCGAGGCCAGCGTGCTCACCAGCGAACTGCCGCCGGAGCTGATCATCGGCAGCGGAATCCCCTTGTTGGGCATCATGCTCAGCACCACGCTCATGTTCATGAAGCCTTGAAAAACCAGCATCGCGGTGATGCCGAGCGCCACATAGCGGCCGAAATCGTCGCGCACCAGCACCGCCGTGCGCAGGCCGCGCCAGAGAATCACCACGAACGCCGCGAGCACGGCCAGCGATCCGAATAATCCCAGCTCTTCGCCGATCACCGCGTAGATGAAGTCGGTGTGCGCCTCCGGCAAATACAGCAGCTTCTGCTTGCCTTGCATCAGCCCCAGTCCCCACAGCCCGCCGGCCCCAACGGCGATTTTAGATTGCTCCGCCTGATAGCCGGTGTCGCGCGACGTCGTCGATTGCAGCAAGTACGCCTTCAGTTTTCCGCCATGGTCCATGCGGTCGAGCATCTTGTATTCGGGATCCACATACTGAATCACGCGCGCCAGGCGATAGGGTTTCGAAGCCACTAGAAAAAGACCGCCCATGCAGCAGACCGTCGCCGCAATGATGAAGTAACGCCGCTCCAGGCCCGCGACGACAAACACCACCGCCGCCGTCGCCGCAAGGACTACCGCCGTTCCCAGATCGGCAATGCCGACAATCACAGTAACCACTCCCACGGTCATCGCAATCGGCGCCAGCGTGTAATGCGTGTTGATGGCTTTCGCCCGCAACGCGACAAAGAACGCCAGGAAAATAATGAGCGCCGGCTTGGCCAGTTCCGAGGGCTGAATGCCCACCGGCCCCAGGCGCAGCCAGCGATGATGTTGCCCATCCGCGAAGTAAACCGCCAACAGCAGGAGGAACGTGAGCCCGATTGCGGTAAATGCGACCACAGGATGCTGCAGCCGCTGGTACGGCGTGCGTTTCAGCGCCATCATGAGGACGAAAGCCACCGCCATCCACGCCAGTTGGCGCCACAGGAAGTGCAGCGACGAGCCGAATTTCAGCTCCGCCATCACCGACGACGCGCTATAAACCATCAGGACCCCGAACAATACCGTCGCCAGCACGGTGGCGAAGAGGATGCTGTCCGTTTTCAATTTTTGCGCCATGTCAGTTCTTGCTCTCCAGTTCCTGCACCAGGGTCTTGAACACTCTTCCGCGATGCTCGTAGTTTTGAAATTGATCGAAGCTGGCGCACGCCGGCGCGAGTAATACGGTTTCGCCGGGACGCGCCGCCGCATAAGCTTCGCGCACCGCCGTGTCCAGAGTTTTGGCATCCACCAGCGGAACGGCGCCCTGAATCTGTTCGCTAATTTTGGGCGCCGCCGCGCCGATCAGCAGCGCGGCGCGAGCTTTCGCGGCCAGCGGCACTCGCAGCACGGTGTAGTCACTGCCCTTGTCTTTGCCGCCCAGAATCACCCACAACCCGCCCGCGAAAGCGTCCAGAGCTTTGAGCGTGGCGTCGACGTTGGTAGCTTTTGAATCGTTGTAAAAGTCCACGCCGTCGAGCGTCCGCACGAATTCCAGGCGGTGCTCCACCGCGCGAAACGTGCTCACCGCGGAAGCAATGGCCTTCAAACTCACGCCCGCCAGATGTGCCGCCGCGGCCGCCGCCATTGTGTTTTCGACGTTATGCATCCCGCGAATCGGAATCTCAGCAGCCGGCATCAGCGTTTCGCCGTTGAACCGGATCGTACCCTCTTCCAGCCAGACGCCAGGATCGACCGCGCGCCGGCTGCTGAACCAAACTGGTTGAGCTCGTGTGTGCGCCGCATACGCCACGCAGACCGCGTCTTCAGCGTTGAGCACGGCGAAATCTTCCGGCTTCTGATTCTCGAACAGGCGCCCCTTGGCGTCCGCATAGGCGGCGAAGGTGCCGTGCCGGTCCAGATGATCCGGCGTGACGTTCAACGCAGCGCCAATGTGTGCGCGAAACTCGCGAATGGTTTCGAGCTGGAAGCTGGAAAGCTCCAGCACGTTCCATTGGTCGTCGCGCGAGGCATCGATCATCGTGGTCGCTGGCGTTCCGATATTGCCGCCCACCTGCACCAGCGCCCCGGCTTCGCGCAGAATATGGCCTACAAGCGCCGTGGTAGTGGTCTTGCCATTCGATCCGGTGATACCAATAATCGGGCCTTTCAGAAACGCCGCCGCCAGTTCCACTTCGCCGATCACGTCCACGCCGCGCGCTCGCGCTTCGTCCAGCGGCGCCAGATGAGCCGGCACCCCAGGCGAAAGCACGATCAGGTCGCAGTGGAGGAATTCCTGAGGCGCTTGCCAAGCGAAGGGCACACGCAATTGCTCGAGCCGCAGGGCAGTCTCAGGCGCAGGCGCGTCGAGATCAATAGCCCGGACAGTCGCCCCGTGTTTCACCAAGAGCTCCGCCGAAGCCAGCCCGGATTTCCCCAAGCCCACCACCAAAGCGTTCCTGCCTTCCAATTCCAACTCTTGCCTTCTCCGCGTTCTCTGCGTCCGATGTAGGGGCGGGTTTCAGACCCGCCCTTCTTGCCCTACCTCAATTTCAAAGTCGTCAACGGAAGCCTGGACGTTAACGCCGCGCTTCGCCCACCAACTCCAACTTTTTCTTCTCCGCGTTCTCTGCGTCTCTGCGAGAAATGTTTTTCTTTCCCTACCTCAACTTCAAAGTCGTCAAAGCAAATAGCGCCATCACCAGCCCCGCAATCCAAAACCGAGCAATGATTTTCGATTCCTGCCAGCCCAGCGCTTCGAAGTGATGATGCAGCGGCGCCATTTTAAAAATTCGCTTGCCACGCAGTTTATAGCTCCCCACCTGCAGGATCACCGACAACGCCTCGATCACAAAAACCCCTCCAATGAACACCAGCAAAATTTCCTGCTTGATTAGAATCGCGATCACCGCCATCGCGCCGCCCAGTCCCAGCGACCCCACGTCGCCCATGAAAACTTCCGCCGGATGCGCGTTGTACCAGAGGAATCCCAGGCTCGCGCCGGTCATCGATCCGCAGAAGATGGTCAACTCCGAGGTGTGCGGGCTGCGCTCCAGTTGCAGGTAACTCGCCAGTTCGGCGTGGCCGCCGGCGTAAGTCAAAATCGTCAGCGCTCCGGACGCAATCACCATCAGGCCAATAGCCAGGCCATCCAAACCGTCCGTCAGATTCACCGCGTTCGAAGACCCCACCACCACCAGCGCCAGAAACAAAAAGAACGGCACGAAAGCCAGTGGAAACAGGTAGGGATGGGCGAGAAACGTGTCGATCAGCAAGTCCGGCTTGTACTGCTTCAGAAAAGGCACGTTGATCTTGGTGTTGTACATGCCGTGAACATTCATGACGAGAAGAAGGCTCGCCAGGCCGAACGCCACGCCAATCTGCAGCAGAAATTTCGCGCGCGCGGTAAGCCCCAGATTGCGCCGCCGCGAAACCTTCAGGTAATCGTCGGCGAAGCCAATGGCCGCGTTCGCCAGCAAACCCAGGATCGCAATCCAGACGTACAGAAACCGCAAATCCGCCCATAGCAGCGTGGGAATCACGATGGAGATAACGATCAGCACGCCGCCCATCGTGGGCGTGCCTTCCTTCTTCTGATGCGATTTCGGACCGTCTTCGCGGATGTGCTGCTTGATCTGAAACGAGCGCAGTTTCGCAATCAGCCACGGCCCCAGCACAATGCACAGAAACAGCGCCGTCAGGCTGGCAAACGCTGTGCGAAACGTCACGTAGCGAAACACGCGGAACGGGCTGACGTAGGGAAAAAGGCGTTCGTAGAGCAAATAGTAGAGCATTTAAGCCATCACCTTTTCCAGGGCGCGTTCCACTTGTACGCCGCGCGAGCCTTTGAACAGGACCGCGTCGCCGGGCTGAATAATAGCGCGCACGAATTCGCCGGCGGTCGCGGAATCTTGGAAAAAATGTCCCGCCAATCCGGCGCGCTCGGCTTCTTCCACGATGCAGCGCGCATCGCCGCGAATGCCGATAACCACGTCAATTCCGCGCTCGGCGGCGTAGCGGCCCACGCCGCGATGCAATTCCTCGGAAGCGCGGCCCAGTTCCAGCATCTCGCCCAGTACAGCGATCCGGCGCTGCGCCGGTGTCTCCCGGAGCACATCCAGCATGGCGCGCGCGGCTTCGGGGTTGGAGTTGTAGCAATCGTTCAGCAGGATCGCGCCATTTCTTTCGATGCGCTCCCCGCGCATGCGGCCCGGCGTCAGACTACGCACGGCGTCGCGCAGTTTCTCCGGCGCGATGTCGAACATGCGCGCTACCGCCAGCCCCGCCAGTACGTTCGAAACGCCATGCCGCCCTGCCAGAGGACTCTCGAAACAGACGCCGCCAGAACGAAACCGAGCGCCATCCGGCTCGAACGCAACTTCCTCAGCGCGCACGTCAGCGTTCTCGCCGAAACCAAACGTAACCACCGGCCCGGCGTGGATCTGGCGAAACGCAGCCACCCGGGGATCATCGGCATTCAGCACGGCAATGCCGCCTGGCCGCAGCCCTTCGATCAATTCCCGCTTGGCCAGAGCCACGTCGTCGATCGTCGCGAAGTTCTCCGTGTGCGCGTACCCCACGTTAGTCACGACACCAATATCCGGCGCGGCGATCCGCGCCAGTTCCCGAATCTCGCCGGCGTGGTTCATGCCCATTTCGAGCACCGCAACCCGCGCGCCATCCGGCAGGCGAAGGATGGAAAGCGGGACGCCGAAATGGTTGTTCAGGTTCCCAACAGTTTTCCCGACTTCGAATTGCGACGCCAGCAGGTGAGCGATGACGTCCTTGGTAGTCGTCTTACCCGCGCTGCCGGTCACGCCGATGACTCTGCCGCCCCACGTTTGTCGGGCCCAGGCAGCTAAGGTCTGTAAAGCCGCCAGAGTATCTTTTACGCGGATTTCGCGCGGCCCTCCGTCCGCACGTTCGACAACCACTGCCACCGCGCCTTTTTCGAACGCGGCGTCAACATAAACGTGCCCATCGTGCACCGGACCACGCAGCGCGAAAAAAAGATCGCCTGCTTGCAACGTGCGCGAATCAATGCTCCAACCCGTCACCGCCACGTTCGGCAGCACGCCCGCCTGCTCCGCGAGCACATGCGTCACGTCGCCCAATGAGATGGTCATGTTATCGGGAGTCCCGCTGGTACCCAAAATTACGAAGCACTTCCCGTGCCACTTCACGGTCGTCAAATGCGATGGTGCGATCCTTCAAAACCTGATACGTTTCGTGCCCCTTGCCCGCCAGCAGCACGACGTCGCCGTCGCGCGCTTCTTCGATCGCACGCTTGATGGCCGCGGCGCGGTCAGGCTCCACAAGGTGCGGCGTGTCTTTGCGGCGGATGCCTACCAGCGCATCGTTCATGATGTCGATCGGATCTTCGGATCGCGGATTGTCGCTGGTCAGCACCACGAAATCGCTCAACTCCGCCGCCACTTGCCCCATGATCGGCCGCTTGGTGCGGTCGCGATCCCCGCCGCAGCCGAACAGGGTAATCACGCGCTTGGGTTCGAGGCTCCGCGCCACCGAGATGGCATTGCGCAGGGCGTCATCGGTGTGCGCGTAATCCACCACCACCAGGAACGGCTGGCCCTCGTCGACGCGCTCAAAACGTCCAGGCACCGCCCGGCAGTCGGCCACGCCGCGGGCGATGGTCTGCGTATCCAGTCCGTAGCTCAGCGCCGCTGCCGAAGCCGCCAGGATGTTGTACACGTTGATCCGCCCCACCAGCGCAGATTGAATGTCGAACGCCTCGCTGCCATGTGTTACCTCGAAGCGCAGCCCTTGCAAGCTCGACGAGATCCGCCGGGCGCGCACGGTCGCGTCCTTGCCCAGGCCGTACCAGAAAACCTGCGTCCCGGCCGGAGGCTCGATGCGCGCGGCGTACTCGTCGTCCCGATTGAGTACTGCCGCCACCGGCGCGGCGAAAAGCTGCCGCTTGGCGGCGAAATAATCCTCCATGGTCGGGTGAAAATCCAGATGATCGCGCGTCAGATTGGTGAATACGGCCGTATGGAAATGCAGGCCGTAGACCCGCCCCAATGCCAGAGCGTGGGAGGAAACTTCCATGGTGGCATGGGTGCCGCCCAGCGTTTCGAGCTCGGCGAGCAAGCGGACCAAGTCCAGCGATTCGGGCGTGGTATTCACCGCCGGCAGCACGCGCCCGGCCAGGCGGTACTCGATGGTGCCGATCAGCGCAGTAGTTTTGCCGGCGGCATGCAGGATCGAATCGATTAGGTAGGAAGTCGTAGTCTTGCCGTTAGTGCCGGTAATGCCGGTGAGCTGGATGCGCTCGTCCGGCGCATCGTAGAAATTGCGCGCGGCCAGCGCCAGCGCCTGCCGGCCATGCTCCACTTCAATCCAGCCGCCGCTAAAACCAGCCGGCGCGGGCAACTCGCTGACCACCGCGACAGCACCCCGCACCACCGCCTGGCGGGCAAAATCCCGCCCATCAGCGCGCGCGCCCGGAAAAGCAAAGAACAAAAAGCCCGGCCCCACCCGCCGCGAGTCGTACTCCAAACCAGAAATCGCAGCTTCAGCCAGGGGCGCCGGGATCGGCTGCCGGGTGCGTACGCCGGCGAGCACCCGGCCCAGAGGTTTCATCGCGAAAACTGCACGCGGATGCGCTCGCCGGGGCGCAAAACACTGCCCGGCGGCGGCATCTGCCCGCGCGCGACTCCGCTGCCCGCCGGCCGTAAAGGCAGGCCCATCGAAGCTGCCTGCTCGAGGACTGCCCGCATAGTCTTACCGCGAAAATTCGGCACCGTTGGACCATCCGGAACGGCTGCGTCCGCGACAGTCAGCACCGGTTCGCCGCCGGCGGCTTGCTCTTCCACGACGTTCGGCTCCCCGGATCCCAAATCGGCGATGGCTAGGTCGTCGGATTCCTCAGCCGCCTCCTGCTTCTGCTCTTCAGCCGTAGGCGCATCCGGCAGATCGCGCGGGACGTCCAGCAGGCGCAGGGCTTCAGTAGCAATGGCCTTGAATACGGGTGCCGCCACCGGTCCGCCGTAAGCGCCCTTGCCGCCGGTGGTTCCATTGAGTGTCACTACGATGACGATTGCCGGATTCGTTACGGGCGCAAAGCCCATGAACGACGCGTTGTACGCGTGCGTGTAGTGGTGGGTTTTGATGTCGAAGATCTGCGCAGTCCCGGTCTTGCCGCCCGAAGTATAGCCCTCAAGCCGCGCCCGCCTGCCTGTACCCGTTGGCAGAACCACCACGCCTTCCATCATGCGGCGCATAGTCGTTACCGTTTCCGGACGAAGCACGCGCTGCGGCGTTTCGGCGGCCGCGCCGGCCGGCTGCACCACGATCCTCGGCTTGATCAGCAATCCGCCGTTGGCGATCACCGAGCACGCCTGCGCCAGTTGCACCGGAGTGGTTGTGACCTCATGGCCCATGGCGATCGAGGCCAGCGACGTCGTCCCCCAGCGGTTTAGCTTGCGGAACACGCCGGTCGATTCGGCGGGCAGCGGCACCCCGGTCGTCGAGCCAAAGCCGAAGCGCCTCACGTACTCGTACATGTTCTTCGGCCCCACTTTCAGCCCGATTTGGATCGCGCCGATATTGCTCGATTCCGCCAGCACCAGCGACATTGGAATCGTGCCGTGCCCGCGGCCCGCTTCATGTATGATGCGCCCGGGAAGCCGCAGGACTCCGTTGCCGCAGTTGATGAGCGATTCTGGCCGCAAGTCGGTGGTCTCAAGAGCCGCCGAAAGCGTGATCACCTTGAAGATCGAGCCAGGCTCGAACGGCACCGACACGCCCAGGTCGAAGCGCCTGGCCGGATCTTCGTTGGGTTTAGGCGGCATGTTGGGGTCGAACGTCGGGAAGTTGGCCAGCGCCAGAATCTCGCCGGTGTGGGGATTCATCACCACCACCGTGCCGGTTTTGGAATGATGCAGCTCGACGGCTTTGGCCAGCTCCCGTTCGGCGATGAACTGGATGCGCTCGTCGATGGTCAGCGTAACCGGCGTGCCGGCATGGGCCTCGGCCGAGAGCTGCGCATCAATGCCGCGGCGCTTCACGTCGCTCAACATGACTTCCGATCCAGGCTGCCCGCGCAATATGCCATTCAGGGCCATCTCCACGCCGCCATTGCCTTTCTCATCGTGGTCCACCGAGCCCAGCACATGCGCCGCCAATTGCCCTTTGGGATAATGCCGCTGATTTTCGGATTGAAAGCCGATCCACTCGAGATGCAGGCTGCGCAGGCGATCGGCTTCCGTGCGCGAGATTTTGCGCTTCACCCAGAGAAAGCCGCGATGATCGTCGTAAGCTTGCCGCATGCGGTCGTCAAGGTCGCCGCGGTCCAGGCTGAGCAGGCGCGCGAAGAGGCCCGCAGCCACTTGCAGATCAGGCACATGCCGCGGATTGACGAACACCGATTCCATCGCCACGCTGATCGCGAGCGGCCTGCCATTGCGGTCGAAAATCGACCCGCGCTGCGCCGGAATCTCGACGACGCGCTCCTGCTGCTGGCGCGCCATGCGCGTGTACTGGTCGTGGGAAATGACTTGCAGCCAGAATAGCTTGCCCAGAATCAGCGCGGCCCACAACAGTGCGCCGCCTGCGAGCCAGGTCAGCCGCCGAAGGGATTGTACATTGGCTGGGGTGTCCACAGGCTCATCTCCAAGCCCGTCTTACTTTTGAAGATTCAGCGCCATCGACCCGTCCGCATTGGGGTCCAGATGAACGATCTGGCGCGGCGACGGGCTGGCCAGCTTGTGCGTGCCGGCCAACTGCTCCAGGCGCGCCGGAGCCAGCAGCGTGGCTTCTTCCACCTGCAAGCGGGTGCGCTCTTCCAGCAACTGCGTGCGTTCCTGGCGAAGCGACTGCAAATGATAGCCGGCCACCACCCACGCCGTCCGCGGCGCAGCTACGCCCATCAGCAATACGGCAGCGAGCGTTCCGGCGCCAATGGCCGACCAGCATCGTCCGCCGCCGGCCGGGTCCGCTTCCTTCACCAGGCGGGCGTTATCGATCGGTTTCGTGAACAGGCAGATATCCTCGTTCGGCAAGGCCCGCAGCCGGTAGGGATTGGTGTGCGCCACTCGCGGCGCGCGAACGCCTTCCACGGGGCGGGCTAGCGCCTCGGCCCGATTGAATTGTGTCGCCAGTGTTGCCATGCTTGTCGATAACCTCCGCTAGTTCATCTCGACGGCCCGCAGCTTAGCGCTGCGCGACGCCGCATTCTGGTAAATTTCATTGTCCGAAGGCTGCAAGGGCCGCTTGGTCAAAATCAGCGCGCGGCCTTCCTGCGCCAGGCTGCGAAACTTCTGTTTCACTTTTCGATCTTCGAGCGACATGAAAGAAATGATGACAATCCGCCCGCCGCTCGCCACTAAATCCGGGGCCAGTTCGAGCAGCGCGTCCAGCTCCTGCTGCTCCTCGTTGACCGCAATTCGCAGCGCCATGAAGGTACGGGTGGCGGGGTGCAGATGGCCCGTTCGGGGCGCGACCCGCTCCACTACACCAGCCAGATGTAGTGTGCTCCGTATTGGCCGCGCCCGAACGATTGCTCTGGCTATCTTCCGCGCCCTCCTTTCTTCGCCGAATTGATAGATCAAATCGGCAAGTGCCTTCTCGGCGGCATAATTGACCAAATCGCCCGCAGTCATGCCCTGAGATTGATCCATGCGCATGTCCAGCGGACCATCGGCCAAGATCGAAAACCCGCGGGGCGCAGAGGTGAGCTGGTAGCGGCTCACTCCCAGGTCGGCCAACAGGCCGTGCACCTGCCGGACGCCGGCTACTGCCACTGCTTCCCGCAAGGTTGAAAACGTTCCCTGATGAAATAGAATGCGTTCCGCCCATTCGGCGGTATTGGCTCGCGCCTGGGCGAGCGAATCGGCGTCGCGATCGTTCGCGATCAGCCGTCCCGTAGTCAGCCGCCTGGCGATCTCCGCCGAATGGCCCCCAAGGCCCGCAGTCGCGTCCAAATAGATTCCGTCCGGCTGCACGGCCAGCAGTTCGATTGCTTCGGCGCTGAGCACCGGAAAGTGGGCCATGCATCACAGCAATCCCGCCTGCTCCAGGAACTCGACATCTTCAGCCGCCGCCTTCGCCGCCTGCTGCTTGCGTTCCTGATACAGCGCTTCCGTTAAAACCTGCACGTGGCCTTTTTGACCGATCAAGTGCAGTTCCTGCGATTCCATGTCCAGCTCGCGCCGCAGTTCCGGGTTGAACAGGATGCGGCCCTGCGAGTCCATCTCGACATCGGCGCCCAAGATCGTTGGCGTTGAATTCCACGTTGTGCGCCCGCCGCGGATTCTCGCGGTAATCGTGAAAAAACTTTTCGTTATGCCGCCAGACGTCAATCGGATATATTTGAGCTATGCGGCGATCGAGGCTAGTCACAAACAGCTTCTTCTCCGGCAGCCCGTCAAAGAACTCTTTGAACGCTGCCGGCAATTTGAGGCGGCCTTTGTCGTCCAAACGCCCGGGATACCTGCCGCGAGGCAGTTCGACTGTGTTGGTGCCGGGAGTTTGACCGCTCTCCATTTTCTGTCCACTTTTAGGCCACTTCTGGCCACAACAAATTGTGCCACGCTAGTTTTCCCTTTGCAAGCGATTTCTTTCGGAAATATTTGGCATCAGAAGGGTTAGCGCCGCACTACGGGCTCGATACCAGGAACGGACACCACAATATATTGATTTTTAGGCGAACATATAGCGAAAGTACAAGATGTTTAGAATCAGTGTCAGCCAAGAATCGGTCTCCGGACGAGCTGATTTCAACTCTGACCTTTCCACACCGCGAACCAATGCACAGCGTCTACAGAGCGGGTACGGCTGGGCAAAACCCAGAAGCGCAGATTCATCAAAGTAACTGGGATTCGTGGCGAAGGAACAAGCGTCATGATACGCGTCGCTCCATATTCCGTGATCGTAGCCGCCATGATGTGCTTTAGGTCACTGGCCTTGGCCCAGGGCGGCCCGCCATTTCGATCCGACGATCCCGACACTCCCGGCAACAAGAGATGGGAGATCAACACCGTGTTCGAGGGCGACCGCAATCCCTTCGAAGGCTTGTATTCAGTGCCCAACATTGACCTCAATTACGGCTTGGGCAATAGGATCCAACTCAAGTTCGAATTGCCTCTTGCCATTGAGGAATCTCGGGGCCCCTCAGGCCACGTTGCCGCGGGCCTTGGGAACTCGTTGCTGGGGGTTAAGTGGCGCTTTTACGCGCACCATCCAAAATCGGAAGAGTCCGGTCAAATCGACAAGAAGGAGGCCAACTTCGGGATCTCGACTTACCCTCAGCTCTTGTTGAATAATCCCACTGGCTCAGTACGTCGTGACATCGTGGAACCCGGCCCCCAATTTCTCCTTCCGGTGGAAGCCAACGCCAAAATCGGTCCCATCCGCATCTCCGGGGAATATGGATATTGGTTCACGAACGCAAAAGTACCGAACTCGTGGATACGAGGGGTAATCGTTGGTCACGAGTTTAAAAGTAAAACGGAACTTTACCTCGAACTCTACGATCAGGCTGCCACCCGCGCCACCATCGAAGAACCGAAAACGCGTGAAACAACGCTCGGCATCGGCTCACGGACTCCTGTTGCCGGAAATCGATCTCTCTGGTTGATGGGCATGGGAGGGCGCAGCATTGTCACCGTCACCCGGACCAATGGCCAGCCAAGCTGGATCGCGTCGGTGGGGCTTCAAATCTTAACGGGGAAAAGAAGACGGAGCAGCAGTGATGATGAGTAGACGCAGGGAGCCGAAGCAGGTGTCGATCTCACCACTCGCGCCCGACGAGGGAGGCTAATGCAGCTTTGACATTTGCAAGGATGAACTGCCCCGCGCGCTTTACTTCCGCGCCACCGGCACCCGCGACGGATAGAAAACCTGCCGCCCTCGGCATCGCGTTCGATGCGGAAATCGCCGGCTTCAATCAGCTCCGGCAGGCGCTCTTCCACTTGCCGGCCCCAGAATGCGGGCGCAACCTTCCCAACACGTAGATGCGGTTGAACATCGAGGTCCGCGACGTGGCCGCCCCGACCTTGGCCATCTCGGTCCCCAACTTTGATACGAGTTCTGGAGGGAGCTTTCGTCGACTCACGCTCAGGCAATTCCACTACAAAGTGCGGCTTGCCTCCGCGTGGCTCAAACAGCCGCCATGCTTCACTAGCGGACGCACACGGAAAGACTTCGAGGGTGCAACCACCAGACAATGCGATCTGACAGCCACCCAAAGAATCCGCTGCAACAGTCGTCACGACGAGATTGTTAGTCCGGTTTACAAGCAGCCGGCCGTCTTCAGCAGAACAATTGAAGAGAAGCCGGAAACGCTGTTCCTGCAAACTATTGCCGGTGCTGGGTTCCCAGTCGTCTGGCGGCTCAAATCCTTCGACACGCTGGTACCAATCGTCCAGGCCGGTGATTATTTCTGATCCTCGCCGAATTCTCCAGGGACACTGGATGTGCATCGCGAACTGGCCGATAGTGCCCCTCGATGTCTCCGTAATCTCTCCAAAATGGAACATCCGCATGTTACCGGCGTGATGTACCAAGGAAAGTTGCAGCCCGACGAGGGGAGCCAATGCGGCTTCGACTTCCGCTGGGGCAAACAACCGGTCTCTACTTCCGCGCCACCAAAACCCGCGACGGATAAAACACCTGGCGCACTACCGCATCCCGCTCGATCCGAAAATCGCCGGCTTCAATCAGCTCCGGCAATCGCTCTTCCACTTGCCGGCCCCAGAATGCGGGCGCTACCTTGCCCAGCACGCGGTAGATCCTGTTAAACATGGCCGTGTTCTGTCCAATCAGCACCAGCACCAGGCTGCCGCGAGTCCGCAGCACGCGATGGAACTCACCCAGCGTCTTCCAGATATCCTCGCCAGAAAGCAGTTCCAGCAAATAGCAGCACACCACGGTATCGAACGTGGCGTCGCGGAACGGCAGGCGGCGCGCATCCACCGCATTACATTGCGCTTTCGCCGCCGGAAATTCGCGGCGCACACGGCCTTGCGCGCGCGCGGCCATATTGGGCGACAAATCAACGCCAATCGTCGCGCCGTTGGGATTGACGCGAACTAGACGCCGGAACATCTCGCCTGAACCGGTGGCCACCTCCAGCACGCGCGCGCCATCGCGGATTTCGCAGAACTCGAGCGCCCGGCGATGCGCATTAGAATGGAAGAAATTCGTCGTCACGCCGTATACGGGCGCCGCCCAGTCGTATAAGCGGCGGGTGAGCTCTGCCGGCGTCGCGTGCAGCCCGTTAGGGGCCCACGAGGGGGCAGGGTAATCGAGTAACTTGTTCAAGAAGTCGTTCTCCATTCGTGCCTTACCCTCCAGCCGGGTCTCGCCTGACTATTATGAAACTGCCGCCCAGTGTGTTTGCAACTCGGGAACTTCAATTTCGATTCGGGTACCCCGGCCGGGCTGGCTATCCACCCACAGCCGGTAGTCGTCTCCGAACAGGACTTTGAGGCGTTCATTCACGTTGCTGACGCCGATTCCGGCCTCAAACAGCGTGGCCAGGCGAGGCTCGGGAATGCCCACGCCGTCGTCTTCCACCACCAGGTAGAGACGGCCCTCCACACGGCGACTGCTCAAGCGGATTACGCCGCCTTCCACTTTGCTGGCCAGGCCGTGCTTGATGCAGTTCTCGATCAGCGGCTGTAGCAGCATGCTTGGCACCAGTACGTCTAATGTTTGCGCCTCGATTTCCTTCTCGAAGCGCAGCTTATCGCCGAACCGGGCCACTTCGATCGCCAGATAATCCTCGATGAAATCCAGTTCGTCGCGCAAAGTGGTGAAGTTCTCATGCTTGCGCAGTAGACGCCGGAGGATGCGGGAAAGCTTCAGGACCACAAGTCGCGCTTCGTCCGGCTTGCCCCTGATCAGCGCCGTCACCGTGTTCAAGGTGTTGAACAGGAAGTGCGGGTTGATCTGGTTGCTCAAAGCCTGCAAGCGCGCCTCCGCCAATAGCCGCTTGTGATCCTCCAGCTTGATCTCGTTGCGGGTGCTGTTCCACACCTTGAGCGGCAGAGCTACCGCGAAAAGCGTTGTCGTATACACTGCAACGTCGCCAAACCAATTGCCGCTCCAGGTGGTGTCGGGGAAAAAGACACGCGCGCCGAAGAACCGGCCCATGATCTGCCGCAGAAATTCGGCCACCAGAATCGCCACTAGGAATATGACGTGGAAAACGCTGCGGCGGTACTTTTGGCTGCGGATCAGGCGGTAAACATTGAGATCGAGAAACGGCGAAAAGCGCCAGATATCTTCAGTATCCGGGGCGCAATCGCGCAGCAGTCCGCCCAGTACGCCGATGCCCGCGAGCAGCGGCATGTTGAGCGTTTCCCCGAAGGTCATGCCGGGAATTGCGATTAGGATTCCAGCCAGCATTCCGCTGACGTATCCCCCCAAAATTCCTGCGAGCAGGCTGCCTTCCAGGCTGAGATCCACGGCGTCGTAGGAGGGGTTTAACAGCCGCGCGGCCGCGCCCAGCGAGAAGATAACGCCGAACCATAAGGCCAGTAGCAGCCGTTGGTTGAGCGTGCGCGATTCCCGCAGCAGCATGCGCTGAACGGCGTTCGATCTCACGAGAATACTGGCCAGGGAGGCGACCACGCCCAGCTTGACCAGCAGCGTAACCAGATGCCGTTCCACTCGCAGATCATTATAATAGAAGGACCAAGCAAACCACGGCCCAATGCAGACTTCCCCCTTTCGGCTCGAACAGGTAGCCGAAGCCGATTTCCCGACCGAATATGGCTCTTTCCGGATCTTTGGATTCGCAGGGCATACCCCGAATCGCGTCGAAGAAGCCGTCGTTTTAAAGATGGGAGACGTTGTGACCGGCGATCCGCCGCTGGTCCGTATCCACTCCGAATGCCTGACCGGCGATGTCTTTCATAGCCTGCGCTGCGACTGCCGGGCTCAACTGGAGCTTTCGCTCGACCGCATCGCCAATGAGGGCCGGGGGATGATCATCTACGAGCATCAGGAAGGGCGGGGCATCGGGCTGCTTAACAAGCTGCGCGCCTACGAACTGCAGGACCAGGGCGCCGATACCGTCGAAGCCAACCAGCGTCTGGGTTTCGATGCCGACTTGCGCAACTATCAGCTTCCCGGGGCCATTCTGCGCCATTTCGGGCTGCGGGCGATTCGCCTGCTATCCAACAATCCGGAAAAAGTGGAGGCGGTAGAGCGCGCCGGAGTTCGTGTGGTGGAACGGATTCCCTGCCTCATCGCTGCCGTCGATTCCACGGAATCTTACCTGCGCACCAAGAAAATCAAGATGGGGCATTTGCTGGACGGGCTGTAGAAGCGTCCCGACCGCGCGACGCCCAATCCCACGCACGAACACGTTTCGCCCCCGCCGCACACAGCACCAATCACTTAGCGTGGCATCCGGATTGCAAATATCCGCGCCGGAGGTGTGCGTATGGGGCAAGTGGAACGGGTGCGGGAGGAGCTTTCAGCGCCGCTCAGCCTGGATTACCTGAAGCGCAAAGCCGAACTGGGATGGCGTCCGGTGGCGATTATCTGGGAGCGGGACATCGGACAGGTCCAAGGCCTGGCGCCGATTATGGACCTGGATGTGCCTTACGGTCTCAAGGTCTCAACCGATTGCAGCCACCTGGAAGAGAATGCCGATGAGCGCAAAGTCCTGATGCTCACCATGGAACTGATCGTGCAGGATCATCCGCTTTCGCGGATAGCCGACGAGCTAAATCGCCAGAATCATCGCACACGCGCCGGCTTCTTGTGGAACCCCTCGTCGGTGTTTGAACTGCTGCCGAGATTGATCGAAGCCGGGCCGCGGATTTTCACCAGCGAGGATTGGATCGAACGAAGGAAGCGGTTGATGCTACTTGTATAAGAAAAAATTTCTCGCAGAGACGCAGAGTACACAGAGAAAATCTTTCTTACTAGTTCTCTGCGTTCTCTGCGTCTCTGCGAGAAATTCTTGCCTTCACTCCAGGCGTGCCGCAAATTGCCGCCCCACCACGTCCGCCTCGTTCTCCGGCAGCCCCACAATTCCAGCCAGCACCGATTTTTTCGCAAAGATGTAAACCGGCCGATCCCCATCGAACCCGAAGTATCCCCCCATGTGGGCGATGAACTTCGCGTCGCGCAGCGTCTGTTTGTAATCGAACAGCAGCACTGCGGCGTCCTCCGGCGATTTGCCGTGCACCAGAAACTGCTGGTAGGTCTTGCTCCCGTGCTTGTACTGCGCCAGGTTGCCGCCGGGCAAAAAGTCCTTGCCCATCAGCTTGTCGTTCACCAGCTCGATGCTCACCTGATCCGCCACCGGAAAACGGCGGGTTTCGTCCACCGGCTTGACCGGCGCTGCAGGCACTTTTTTCTCGACAACCGGCGGCGGGGATCCGCATCCGATCAGGACCAGCGCTAGCATCAGCATTCTCCGCATCAATGTTGCTCCATGACCACGGCCGCCGCGCCCAGAATGCCTACGCTCGCCCCAAGTTCGGCCGGCACAATCGGCGTCGAGGCCGCGAATTGATTGATGGTGCGAGTAGGCGCGATTTTGCGCAGGCGCGAGAACAGCGGCTCCCCGATTTGCGCGACGCCGCCGCCGATCACGATGATATCGGGATCCAAAATCGAAATCATGCTGCCTAACCACGCGCCCATCATAAGCGCGGATTCATCGAGCACATGCAGCGCCAGCGCATCGCCGGCCGCGGCAGCGCGCCCAATCATCTCGGCGGTAACAGGCGCTACCATCGACGTCGCCGGATCATCCGCCATCAGCCGCTCGGCGCGCTCCGCCATCGCCGTTCCCGACGCCATCACTTCGATGCATCCGAGCGAGCCGCAGTTGCAGACCGCATCGCTCGCGTAATCGATGGTGACGTGTCCGCCTTCGGCGGCGAAGCCGTTTTTGCCGTGATAAATTTTTCCATCCAGCACAATGCCCGCGCCCACGCCGGTGCTCCACGTCACGTAGAACACGCTGGCACAGCCGCGCGCGGCGCCGAATAATGTTTCCGCGAGACAGGCTGCGTTGGCGTCGTTCTCCAGCCGGCAGGGCACGCCAAATCGCGCCGCCACGTCCCGCGCCAGCGGCACATTGCTCCATCCCGGCAGGTTGGGCGGATTGATCACCACGCCGGTTTTTGGATTCAACGGACCCGGCGCGCATATGCCGATGGCCGTGGTGCCCGGCGTGAAGAGGCGCTCAATCACGGCGTAAACCTGGGCGAGGGAAACGTCGTAGCCCTCCGCGGCGCGGGTGGGCAGCAGGAACGTCGCGCCCACTTCGGCATTTTCCGCGACCACGCCGCCGGCGATCTTCGTTCCGCCAATATCAATTCCGAGGACTGCCATTCCGGGTACGATATCATGGGCACAATGACATGGGGTTGATCTCGATTTCCGGCCAGCCCGGCTGCCGATTCGAGGAAGTGGCCCGCATCACCGCGCATCGTCTGGCGTTTGAGCTGGTGACCGGTTCCCGGATTGCCGGCTTGATCGAACAGGAATTCGCGCTGACGCCCGCCATGCCTGCACTGCCCGGCAAGGCGTATGCGGATTTGACGGCTTCCATCGTCGCGCGCATCGCCGCTGGGCATCACGTGGTGCTCTGCGCCGAAGGCATGGAACTGCTGGCCAGCCAGTTTCCCGGAATGCTGCGCGTGCATATGGTGGCGCCCGATGCCGTGCGCGTTGGCAACGTCATGCTGGACCAGCGGCTGGAGCGTCCCGCGGCGCGCGAATGGCTGCGCGATCAGGAATTCCGCCAGAAGACCGAGCGCAAACGGCGCTTCGGCCAAGCCAACGTTCCGGCCCATCTCTTCGATGTCATCCTTAACAGCGAATCGTTGGATAGCGAGCAGACGGCGGAACTGATAGTTGCCACCGCGCGATCGCTCGGCCTGGTCGAGCGCGGGTTCCTCTCAGCCGAAGCCGAAGCGCTGTTGCAGTTCAGAGTGCGCTTGCGCCTTGCGCGTTACGGCATTGTCCCGCCGGACCGAGTCGCATTGCCGCGCAAGTCCTTCGCCCATCCCAGCGAACAAATTTTCGCCAATCTGCTGGATTTTTACCGCATCGCCTGGGAATATGAGCCGCGCAGCTTCCCGATCCAGTGGGATCGCGACGGCAAAGCCGCCGAAGCATTCACGCCGGATTTCTATCTGCCCGAAGTCGACCTGTACGTCGAACTCACCACCATGAAGCAGTCGCTTGTGACCAAGAAAAATCGTAAGGTGAAACTGCTGCGCCAGCTTTATCCGCATATTAACATTCAGGTGTTTACTATCAGAAAGATTTTCAGAACCTGATCTTTAAATACGGGCTGGCTGAACGGCTGGTGGTGAAAGCGTGATCGCCGAAATTCCGCCGGAAGTGGAGCGCATTCTCTTTACGCAGGAGCAGATTGAAGCGCGGATCGATGAGTTAGCTGCCGAAATCTCCCGCCATTACAGCAATAAAAGCTTGAAGCTGATCGGCGTGCTGAAAGGCTCCGTGTTCTTTCTGGCGGCGCTGGCACGGCGGCTTGAGGTTCCGGTCAAAATCGATTTTCTGGCGATTTCGAGCTTTTCCAACAAATCCGGCGCGCCAGGCATGGTGCGTATCGCCAAAGATTTGGATGAGAGCATCGAAGGCGAAGACGTACTGCTTGTCGAAGATATCGTCGACACAGGTTTCACCCTGCGTTACCTGCTACAGACGCTGGCCGGACGCGGCCCCAACTCGCTTGCGGTCTGCACGTTCCTGGACCGCAACTCGCGGCGCATCGTGCAAGTGCCGGTGGAATATCGCTGCTTTGAAATTCCGGATCATTTCGTAATCGGCTTCGGACTCGACTACAACCAGCTCTACCGCAATCTCAATTACGTGGCAGTTCTGAAGCAGGACCGCGAGTAACGAATCCTTACGAAAAACGTCACGCGAAATTCTCTTGAAATAAATCGCCGCCGGGTCTACCTTACAAGTGGGGCAAATTTCCATGAGACCGGGAGTGCTTTTTGTGACCCCGCGCTCGCAGGATGCTGACCTGCTGTCTCAGATGCTGAGCCCGCTCGCCTTGCATCTCGAACATGTTGCAGACTTTGCGCACTTACACGCCAAAGTGCAGGGATCGCGCGCTACCGGGTGATTCTCACTGAAGCCGTGCTTCCGGATGGAACCTGGCTGAGCGTGCTGGCCCTGGCGCGGCAGCTAACGCCCAGCCCGGAGGTCATCGTCACCCAACCGCATGCCGACGTGCGGTTCTGGTCGGAAGCGCTCAACCTCGGCGCGTACGATCTTATACCACAGCCTTTCGCGGCCTCCGAGGTGCGCCGTATTCTTGTCGAACGCCTGTTCGCAGGCCGCTGCGAGCGCGAGGCAGTTGCCACTCTATAATGGTTTTTCCCGCACAAGGAAAAACCCATGTCTGCCGCAACTGACGCGTTCGTCCAAAGCAATCAATCCCGTTTCCTCGAAGAGTTGAAGACTTTTCTTCGCATTCCCAGCATCAGCACGCTGCCCGAGCATCGCGCCGATATCGATCGCGCCGCCAAGTTCGTCGCGGATAGCCTGCGCGCCGCGGGAATGGAAAACGTCGAGATCATTCCGACCGCCAAGCATCCGCTGGTGTACGCCGATTGGCTGCACGCGCCCGGCAAACCCACGGTGCTCTGCTACGGCCACTACGACGTGCAGCCGGCCGATCCGCTGGAGCTGTGGAAGAGCCCGCCGTTTGAGCCGACGATTCGCGACGGCAACATCTACGCCCGCGGCTCGGCCGACGACAAAGGGCAGATGTACATGCACATCAAGGCGGTGGAAACGCTGCGCGCGGTGAACGGAACGCTGCCGGTGAATTTGAAATTCCTGATCGAAGGCGAGGAGGAAGTGGGCGGGGCGTCGATCGCGAAGTTTGTCGCGAAGAATCCGGCGAAGCTCAAAGGCGGACGTGGCGCTGGTGTCGGACACCGCGCTATACGCGCCGGGCATGCCCGACTCTGTGCATCGGGCTGCGCGGCCTGGTCTACATGGAAGTGGAAGCGACCGGACCGATGCGCGATCTGCACTCCGGTTTGTACGGCGGCGCGGCGCCCAACGCGGTTTTCGGATTGATCGAAACTGCTGGCGAAGACCAAGGATGCCCACGGCGTGATTCAGGTGCCGGGAATTTATGATGACGTCGAGCCGCCCGCGCCGGCGGAGAAGGACAGTTGGGCGAGTTTAGCGTTTCGAGGAAGCGGAGTTTCTGAAGAACGAGGTGGGCTCGACGCGGCTGACCGGCGAGCCCGGGCTTTCGGTGCTGGAGCGCATTTGGGCGCGGCCCACGCTTGAAGTTCACGGCATCGCGGGCGGATTTACCGGCGCCGGCGCCAAGACCGTGATCCCCGCCAAGGCCACGGCGAAGGTGAGCATTCGGCTTGGTGCCGCGGCAGGATCCGGATCGCGTGATCGCAGCGTTCAAGAAATTTCTGGCGCAGAATGCGCCGGAGGGCGTGAGTCTGGAATTGCGTGTGTTGAGCGCTTCGCCGGGGTTGATGGTGAATCCGGATCATCCGGCGATTCAGGTGGCGGCGCGCGCGTTCAGCGATGTTTTCGGACGGCCCACGGTGTTCATTCGATCGGGCGGATCGATTCCGATTGTCGGGGATTTCGCGAATCACCTGGGGATTCCGACCGTGCTGATGGGCTTCGGGTTGCCGGATGACGGGCTGCATTCGCCGAACGAGAAGTACGCGCTGGAGAATTACTACAAAGGGATTCAGACGGTGGCGCACTTCTTCGAGGAGTATGGGAAATAAAACATTTTCTCGCAGAGGCGCAGAGAACGCAGAGAAAACCTTAAGCAACAAAACCATTAACTATTCTTGTGATTCCGTCCTTGATCAGATTTACGTTGAAGTTTAGGAGTAACCCTACTCGCTTGTCGGTTAGGCGTAAATACGTCAGTAGGACTTTCTTGTGGACTGGTGAAATCACGTCGATTGATTTGATTTCCACGATTACTGCATCTTCCACGATGAGGTCCGCGCGGAAGCCCAACTCCAGGCGCTGCTGCGCGTAAACGACTGGAATCGCCTTCTGGCGAGCGAATTGAAGGCCACATTGATCGAGTTCAAGGGCCAAGGCAGCCTCGTACACCGATTCCAGTAATCCCGGCCCAAGCGAACGAGTGAATCCGATACGCGGAGTCCACGATCTTCCCGCTAATCTCGTTCATCCGTCAAATAACTAAGTAGGGGTAGCTCTTAGTTTTTCTCTGCGTTCTCTGCGTCTCTGCGAGAAATGTGTTGGTCTTAAGCCTTCGGGTGCGCCCGATCATACACTGCCATCAAATCCGTCAACGATACCTGTGTGTACTTCTGTGTCGTGGACAGCCGCGAGTGCCCCAGCAGTTCCTGGATGGCCCGCAGGTCCGCGCCATCACTCAGCAGATGCGTCGCAAACGCATGCCGGAAGCTGTGCGGATGAATCGAAGAATCCCCCGCAATCAGGGTTGCGTAGAGTTTCACGATCCCGCGCACGCCGCGATCGGTGAGCCTTCCACCGCGATGATTCAGAAAAATCGCCGTCTCCCGCGACGCCCCGCGCACGGCCAGATACCGCTCTAGCGCCGCAGCCGCCTTGCCGCCGTAAGGCACCTGCCGCTCCTTGCGCCCCTTGCCGCGCACGCGCACCCAGCGCTCGGTGTGATCCAAATCTTCGAGGCTGAGCCCCACCAGTTCGCTCACGCGCAAGCCGCATCCGTAGAGCAATTCAAGAATCGCGACATCGCGCGCCGGGTGTGGCCGCTCCAGATTGCCCGCGGCCACGCCGTCCACCAGCGCGTTGGTCTGCTCGATGCTCATCACCTGCGGCAGGGTCTTCGGAATCTTGGGTGTGCGCAACAGGCGCGCCGGATTTTTGGCGGCCAGCCCTTCGCGCACCAGGAAACGGAAAAAAACCCGCAGCGCCGCCAGCTTTCGGCGGATGGAAACGGCGGAGAGTTTTTGCGTGTACAAATCCGCCAGCCACTCGCGGACGTGAATGACGTCGAACTCCGCGGGACTGCGCGGCGGCGAAGTATTCCGAGAACTGGCGCAGGTCCGAACCATAAGCTTTTGCCGTATGCACGGAAACGTTGTTGCGTTTCAGTTCATCGAGGAACCGTGCGATTTGGGTCTCAAGCTCAGACATAAGCGTGCTGAAATTCATCGAGACTCGCCAACGCTCGCCGGCAAATCTCGGCGTGCCGCTCGCGCTTGTCGTGCTTGTGCTTGACGCGCGTCGCTTCGTCTAACGCGGGAAACAAATCGAAGGCGATATTTGCCGGCTGATAATGGGCCGGGTCCGCGCCGGAGATGTAATGTGCAAGCGACCCGAGTGCGCTCTCACGCGGGAAAGCCCGGAGTTCGCCGCCAGTCGCAAGGGCCGCGGCATGCAGGCCCGCCATCAATCCAGTGGCGATGGATTCGACATATCCCTCCACACCGGAAATCTGTCCCGCGAAAAAAATACGCGGGTGGCTGCGCAACTGCATCGTAGGCCCCAGAAGCGCCGGGGCATTGATGTAGGTGTTGCGATGAATCTGGCCGAAGCGAAAAAACTCGGCGTTTTCCAGGCCGGGAATCAACCGCAGAATGCGCGCCTGTTCGCGGAAATTTCAGATGATTCTGGAAGCCAACGAGGTTGAAACTATCCGCGCGCAGATTCTCCTGGCGCAGTTGCACGACCGCGTACGGACGGCGCCCCGTACGCGGATCGGTGAGGCCCATCGGCTTCATGGGACCGAAGCGCAGCGTCTCGCGGCCGCGCCGCGCGATCTCTTCGATCGGGCAGACACGCTTCGAAAAACGGCACGTCGCCGGGGATATGCGATTCCACGCTTTGCGCAGCCAGCAGCTCGTCGACGAAGCGCTCGTATTGTGTTTTGATCGAACGGGCAGTTGAGATAATCGTCGCTGCCATCGAGCGACTTGCCATAGCGCGACGCACGAAAAGCCACCGTCATGTCGATGGTGTTGGCATCGACAATCGGGCTGATGCTGTCGTAGAAAAATAGCCGGTCCGCGCCGGTAAGCCGCGCGATGGACTGCGCAAGGCAGTCGCTGGTGAGCGGGCCGGTAGCGATGATGGTCACCGGGCCATCCGGTATTTCCGCGATTTCTTCGCGCCGCAATTCAATGGCGGGCTCGGACTCGATCGCGCGCTGTAACTTCTGCTGCAAATCGTTCGCGGTCCACCGTAAGCGCGTGTCCGCCGGGAACGCGCGCCGCGGCGGCGCAGCGAATCAGCAGCGATTCGAAGCGGCGCAGTTCTTCCTTCAAGAGCCACGAAGCCGAAGGCGCCTGATCGGACTTCAGCGAATTACTGCAAACCAGCTCCGCCAGCCGATCGGTCTGATGCGCCGCCGTCGGATGCGCGGGCCGCATCTCATGCAGCACCACCCGCAAACCGCCGCGCACAACTTGCCAGGCCGCCTCGCAACCGGCGAGCCCGCCGCCGATGATGTGAATGGGCGCGGCCACCATTCAATGTTATCGCTGGTTGGCCTGCAGAATCTTTTTCCGCAAGCGGATCGATTTCGGCGTCACTTCCACGAACTCGTCGTCGCGAATGAATTCGATCGCCTGTTCCAGATTCAAAACGCGCGGCGGAACCAGGCGGATGGCCATCATCGGAAGTGGAGGCGCGCATGTTGGTGAGCTTTTTTTCCTTGACGATGTTGACGTCAAGGTCGTTGTCGCGCGCATTTTCGCCGACGATCATGCCGTCGTACACTTCCGTGCCGGGCGAAACGAAAATCTCGCCGCGCTCCTGCAAATTGAAAATGGCGTGGCCGGTGGCTGTGCCGGAACGGTCTGCAACCAGCGATCCAGTGGGCCTGCCGGCGATCTCGCCCTGCCACTCGATGTAGCCGTGAAACAGCGTGTTCATGATCGCGGTGCCGCGCGTATCGGTGAGAATTTCGCTGCGCAATCCGATCAGCCCGCGTGAGGGAACATGAAACTCCAGCCGCACGCGGCCCGAGCCGTGGTTGATCATCTTGGTCATCTTGCCTTTGCGCGCGCCCAGTTTCTCGATTACCACGCCCAGATACGCTTCGGGGCAATCGATCACCAGCAGTTCGAGCGGTTCCTGCAGTTTGCCGTTGATGGTGCGGGTCAAAATTTCCGGCTTGCCCACCATCAGTTCGTAGCCTTCGCGGCGCATCATTTCAATGAGAATGGCGAGCTGCAATTCGCCGCGTCCCATCACTTTGAAAGCGTCAGGTCCGCCGGCTTCTTCCACGCGAATGGAGACGTTGGTGAGCAGTTCTTTGTCCAGACGATCGCGCAGATTGCGGGACGTGACGTAATTCCCTTCGCGGCCCACGAACGGCGATGTGTTGATGGTGAACGTCATCGCGATGGTCGGCTCGTCGATCTGGATATGCGCGCAGCGGAACGGGATTTTCGGCATCGGCAACGGTCTCGCCGATGGTGATGCCTTCGACGCCGGCAATGGCCATGATGTCGCCGGCATGCCCGACGGTTTCGTCCACGCGCTTCAAGCCTTCGAACGAATAGAGCTTGGTGATGCGCGTCTTCTGGAATGAGTGATCCAGCTTGCAGATCGAAACGTCGTCGCCGAATTTCAGCGTGCCGGAAAAAACGCGTCCGATGGCCAGGCGGCCAAGATAATCGCTGTAGTCCAGATTCGCCACCAGCATTTGCAGCGGGCCTTCGGACTCGCCGGCGGGCGGCGGGAATGTGTTTGATGATGGCGTCGAACAGCGGCTGCAGCGTGGTCGACGGATCTTCGAGCGACGTTTTGGCGATGCCGGCCTTGGCGTTGGTATAGAGCACCGGAAAATCGAGCTGGTCGACAGTGGCGTCGAGATCGATGAACAGGTCGTAAATTTCGTTGAGCACTTCCTGCGGACGCGCGTCCTGGCGATCGATCTTGTTGATCACGACGATGGGCGGCAGGTGCGCTTCGAGCGCTTTCGTGAGCACGTAGCGGGTCTGCGGCAGCGGACCTTCGCTGGCGTCGACCAGCAGCATGACGCCGTCGACGATCTTGAGCGCGCGCTCGACTTCGCCGCCGAAATCGCTGTGGCCCGGCGTATCGACGATGTTGATCTTGACGCCGCCATAGCGGACGCCGGTGATCTTGGCGAGGATGGTGATGCCGCGCTCGCGCTCCAGATCGTTCGAATCCATGACGCGTTCGACAACGGCTTCGTTGTCGCGAAAGATGCCGCTCTGCCGCAGCATGGCGTCGACGAGTGTGGTCTTGCCGTGGTCAACGTGCGCGATGATGGCGATGTTGCGAATGCCTTCGTTTCTATTCTTCATGTATCACTTCGATTGGGTTGATGCGCGACGCCACGCGCGCAGGATAAAAGCCGGCCAGTATCGTGGTGGCCCACACTAGCGTAAGCGCGCCTGCCAGTAATCCGGCGGGCGGATGAAATTGAATGGTCCAGCCAAAACTTTGCTTGTTGATCACGTAGACCAGCAGCAGCGAAAGCGCAAAGCCCAGAGCCAGTCCGAGTACATTCGCCATGAAGCCGACCATGCCGGCTTCGAGCAGAATCATGCGGCGCAATTGCGCCGGCGCCGCGCCCAGATAGCGCAGCAGACCGAGTTCGCGGCGACGGTCGAGCACCATCGCCAGCAGCGAATTCGCCGCGCCCAGCATGGCTACGGCGATGGCCACGCCCTCAAGCGCGTAGGTGATGGCGAAGGTACGGTCGAACACGATTACGGCATTTTCGCGCAGCGTCTGGTTGGGCGCGATCAGAATATGGCGGCCGGCAGTGCGGGCTTCGATGTCGTGACGCACGGCAATGGCGTCCGCGCCGGGTTGCAGATAAATCGCCAGATTGGTAACGGGCTGCCGCGGCAGATATTTCAGCAGCGTGCCGCGATCGAGAATGATCAGGCCGCGCTCGCTCGAGTAGTCGTAATAAATTCCGGCGACGGTGAGCGCGACGTTGCGATCGCCCAGCGGCAGCGTGAGCGCGTCGCCGGCGTGAATGTTGTGTTTGTACGCGAAAGGCTCGCTGACGATGACGCGGTCCTGGCCGATGAGCGAGCGCAGCGCGGTGTCGCGATCTTCGCCCGGCAGGAAGCGCAGACGCCCATAGCGGCGGACAATATCGGCGTTGCCTGCGCCCAGCGTCGTGCGCAAACCGCCGTAGCGAATTTCGAGGCCGTGGAAAATGTCGACTGCTTCGACGCCTGGTGTGGTTGCGATCAACGGCGAAATTTCCGGGGAAAGCGCGGGGAACTGGCCTGCTCCGCCGCGCGCCGCCGGGCGCACGTAGAGGTCGGCGCGCAATTGCGTGTCGAGCCAGACGATTACAGTTTCCCTGAAGCTGCCGACCATGATACCGACGCTCGCCATCATCGCGATGGCTGTCGAGAGCGCGCCGACGACTACTGCCGTGCGTCCGAGAGACGCCGACAAACCGCGTCCGGCGAGCAAACCTTCCGCGCCAGCCAACGCGCGTGAAGCGGGACGCAGCGCGCTGCTCACCCCCATCACTAACGCCGGGGCGGCTAGAGCAGCAGACGCGATGGCGAGCAACGTGGCCACGTAACCGGCGACTGGTTTGCCATCGATCGGTTGAATCCGCGAAACAGCGATGGCGATGAGCGCGATTACAGCGGCCCACACCAGATCGCGCCGCCAGCGAAGACGGGCTTGATGCTCGCGTGCGCCGCGTCCCATCGCTTCGGTAGGCGCGACGCGCATGGCTTCGAGCGCCGGCGCCAGCGCAGCGAAGAACGCTACGGAAACTCCGGAAAGAATCGCCAGCACGACATCCGCTCCGTGCAGCGTGACCGGCGCCGGGCGGCTGCTCACATAAAGCGCATTCACAGTTTGCCCGATGAGCCCCACTGCGCCCAGCGCCAGCACGCGGCCCAGGAGTAGGCCTATGGCCGAGCCAGCGATGCCGAACAACAGCGCTTCGCCGAGGAACAGCCACAGAATCCACCGGCGTCCCGCGCCTAATGCGCGCAGCACGCCGATCTCGGGACGCCGCCGCACCACGCTTATCGAAATCGTGTTGTAAATCAGAAACGCGCCCACCACCAGCGATACATAGCTCAGCACCAGCAAATTCCAGCGGAACGCGCGCACCATGCGCTGATTCTCATCGCTGCGCGCTCCCGGCTTGCGGACTTCGTAACCGGCGGGCAGGGTCGCGCGGATCGCGCGCTCGAGCGCTGCGAAATCCTGTCGCGGCGCTGCGAAAACTTCGATGCGATCCAGACGGCCGTATTCATTGAGCGCCTGCTGCGCGGCGGCGATGTCGAGCAGGACGAACTCGGCGTCTTTCGCGGCGACGATGTCCACGACGGGGAATTCGCGCGCGGCGTCATTCAGCGTGAGCGCGAGTTTGCTGTTCTTCTCCAGGTGCAAACGCCGCGCTAGCGCTGTCGAGATTACCGCGGCCTCGCTGTCGCGCCATCGCGCCACGGCATCGATACCATAAACCGTGACCGATCCTGCGCCTTCGATGCCGGCCTGCGTTTCGATCACTGGCGCGAACCTGGCATTCACCGGCAGCGCAGCCAGACGCCCGACCCACGCCTCATCCACTCCGCCGTTAGCGATAATTTCGAGATCCGTACGGCCCACCAGAGTTTCGAGTGACGAGAGAAACGAGCCGGTAGCCGCGTCGCCAGCCAGGTTTGTCGCAATCACCACGGCCACGCCCAGCGCTACTGCGAGCACAGTGAGCGCAGTTCGCAGCAGATCGCGGCGCAGCGGGCGCAGGATGAGCGTCCGGAACAGTTGCAGAACAGGTCGCATGAATTCCGGCTACGCCCGGAGCGTCTCCTCGATGCGGCCATCGCGCAGCCGGATTTGGGTTTGCGCGATCGCCGCCGCTTCCGAGCTATGCGTGGCCATGAGCACGGCCGCGCCCAATTTTTCCGCGGATGCACGGATTAAATTCAGCACTTGCTCGCCGCTCGCGGTGTCGAGATTGCCGGTGGGTTCGTCGGCAATCAGGATGTCGGGAGAGTGCGCCAACGCGCGCGCAATCGCGGTCCGCTGAGCTTGTCCGCCGGAAAGCTGGTAGGGCAGCGAGGAAGCTTTGTCTTCAAGGCCCACCCATTGCAGACGCTCGCGCGCGGCATTTTGGGAATCCTGCGCACCGGCGAGCAGCAGCGGAAGCTCGACATTCTCCAGCACAGTCAACGCCGGCAGAAGCTGGAAAAATTGGAACACGAAACCAATACGCTTGCGTCGCAGGTCCGTCAAGGCGGATTCGCTCAGAGTGCTGGTCGATTGGCCATCGATGAGCACTTCGCCCGACGTCGGGAAATCCATCGCGCCCGCCAGATTGAGAAGCGTAGTTTTCCCGCAGCCGCTGCGGCCCACTAGCGCGGTCACGCTGCCTGCCTCGACAGTAAAAGAGACGTCATAAAGCGCCCGTAAAGATTGTCCATTGCTTTGATACGTCTTGGAGGCACGACGGAGCTCCAGACGGGGAAGGCTCATTGAACCGATAAAACCATTATATCGAGGCACGGCGCCAAGCGTGCGTTTTTCACGATAAAGTGAACCCAATGACTGACCGGCTGTATTACAACGACTCCTACCTGCGCGAGTTTGAGGCGCGCATTATCCGGCGCAGCGAAGATGGGGCGTGCGTCTATCTGGACCGCACCGCGCTGTATCCATCGTCCGGCGGGCAGCCTTTTGACACGGGAACGATCGGCGGCGCGGCGGTGATCGACGTGATCGATGAAGGCGAGGAGATCGCGCATCGTACGGCTGTGCCAGTGGTGGGAGAGACCGCGCAGTGTGCGGTCGATTGGGCCCGCCGCTTCGATCACATGCAGCAGCACAGTGGCCAGCATTTGCTTTCAGCGGTGTTTCAGGAGCATTTCCATATGAAGACGGTGAGTTTTCATCTGGGACAGGAGAGCGCGACCATCGATCTGGAGACGCCGTCGCTGGATCACGCCAAAATCCTGGAGGCCGAGCGGCTGGCCAATCAGGTGGTATTGGAAAATCGGCCGGTCACGGTGTCCTACGAAGATGCGGGCGCGGTGGTGGACTTGCGCAAACCTTCGGGGCGGGAAGGGACGCTGCGCGTGATTACGATCGAAGGACTGGATCGCTGCGCGTGCGGCGGCACGCACGTGAAGGCGACCGGCGAGATCGGGGCGATCCTCTTAGGGAAATTGGAAAAAGTGCGGAATACGATGCGGGTGGAGTTCGTTTGTGGATCGCGGGCGATGCGGCGCGCGCGGGCGGACTACGATGCGGTGTCGCGCATTGCGCAATTGTTTTCTGCTGCGCCGGGTGAAACTCCGGAGCAAGTGGCTGCGCTGCTGGAGGCGTCACGCGACGCGGAAAAGCAGCATAAGAAATTGCAGGGCGATCTGGCGGCGTATCAGGGTCGCGAGTTGTATGCGGCTACCGAGGCAGACGCAAGCGGCGTGCGTCGCGTGGTGCGGAAACTAGCCACCGGCACGCTGGAGCAAGTCCGGCCGCTCGCCACTAGCTTCACGGCGCAATCCAAATCCGTATTTATTGCCGCGATTGAACAACCGCCGTCGGTGCTGCTGGCGGTATCGGCCGATGCGGGCATCGATGCGGGGAAAATGTTGCAGCCGCTCTTGGTGAAACACGGGGGACGCGGGGGAGGCAGCAGTCGCATGGCGCAGGGCGGGGTGCCGTCGGCGGAGAAGCTCGAAGCCGTGCTGGGAGAGCTATAAAGAATTTCTCACAGAGACGCAGAGAAACCCCAACAACTAAGTGTGTTTCTCTGCGTTCTCTGCGCCTCTGCGAGAAATGATCTTGTTAAAACTCACCGGATCGGACGGCCCTTCGGTCACGATCACTACTACCGACAATCCCTTGGAAATGCCGATTTTTTGTTTCGCCTCCGCGAATTCCGGCGCGGTGCACAGAGCGATCAGTCCCGCTAGCCCTGCCGCGCCTGATTCACCTGCGATAACCCGCGGGTCGCCGGCCACCGGATAATACAAGCGCCTGACGGCTTCCATCGCGAAACGGTCTTCGATTGAGAAAAATAATTTCACCGCCGCGCGCAGCACCGGCCAGGAAAGCAGCGACGGCATGCCACAATTCAGCAGCGCCATGATGCTGTCCTGCTTGCCTCGCGTTTCATGCGGCGTGCCGTCCGCAGAAAAGATGGATTCGACCAGGCAATCCGACGACGTCGGTTGCACGCAGGCGATGGCGGGCCGATAACTGCGATCGCGCTGGCGGAAATGCTGGACTCCGGCGGCGGCCATTCCGCCTACGCCTGCTTGCAGAATCACCAGCCCCGGCGGCAGCATGGAGAACTCGCCGATCTGCCGCTCGGCCTCCTCGAAGAGCGTGCGATAACCCTCCATCACCCAGCCGGGAATTTCCATGTAGCCGGGATAGGCGGTGTCGGCGATGACTTGCCAGCCGTTGGTTTTGCTGTCGGTGTCGGCACGGCGCACGGCATCGTCGTACTGCCCGTCGACCACGACGACTTCGGCGCCTTCGCGGCGAATCGCTTCCATGCGCGCTTGTGCCATGTGCTTGGGAACATACACCACCGCTTTGCATCCAGCTAGTCGCGCTGCCCAGGCCACCGCGCGGCCATGGCTGCCGTCGGTGGCGCAAGCGAACACCGCGGGTTTGGGGCGCACGCGATGCATGGCCCACGATGCGCCCAGGCCCTTGAACGCGTTCAGGCCGAAGCGGTGCGATTCATCCTTGACGAAAATATTGGCGAGACCCAACTGGGCCGCCAGGCCCGGCAGCGCGTGCAGCGGTGTGGGCTGATAGCCGGGCAGTGACGCGTGAAATGCCAGCACGGCAGGATCGGCAGGCTCGAAGGCCACGCCCGGTGTGAGATACGGATTGAAGCGAAAACGCATTTCAGCGGCAATAATCCAGCGCGGTCTGCACCAGAATTTCGGCCAGTTGAACGCAGGATTCGACGTCCACCCACTCTTCAATCGCGTGCGCGCCGGTGCCGTGCGGGCCGATGACAACGGTCTCGACGCCGGCGGCGGAAAGCAGCGCCGCATCCATCCAGGGCGTGTCGCCGAAGCGTGCGGGGTGTCGGCCGATCACTTGCGTAGCTGCGCGATCGACGGCCTGCACAATCGCGGCGTCCGGTGAAACTTCGAACGGATCGCGCACGAAGAACGCCTTGGCGGTGGCGTGGAAGCTGGAGTCGCGCGCGCTCAAGCGGTCGATCAAATTCCTGGATTTCCTGCATCACCTGCGCTTCGGTTTCGCCGGGAACGCTGCGCCGCTCGATTTGCAATTTGCAATTCGCGGCGTAGGTGCTGAGACCGCTGCCACCGTTGATCATGGCGGCGTGCAGCGAGGGCGGTCCCGACCAGGGGATGCGGGGAACGCGCGCGCAGTTCTTGCTCGAGCTGGTCCAATTCACCGAGGAATCTGCCCATGCGCATGTTGGCGTCGACGCCTTCGTTGAAGCGGCTGCCGTGCGCGGCGCGCCCCGTGGTTTCCACTTCAATCCAGAGATACCCTTTGTGCGCCAGGCAGATTTTGAGTGACGTAGGCTCAGTCACGATCGCGCCATCGACCTTCACATTGGCGATGACGCTCGCGGTGCCCAGGCTGCCGTATTCTTCATCGGCCACCGCGGCGACGAGCACGTCACCGGCCTGTGGCGCACCGGCATCGGCCAGCGCTTTGGCGGCGGTCATGCAGGCGGCCAGGCTGCCTTTCATGTCATACGCGCCGCGGCCGTACAGTTTGCCGTCGCGAACCGCAGCGGAAAAAGGCTCGGGCATTTCGTCCACGCCGACGGTGTCGTAGTGCGCATTAAGCATCAGCGAACGGCCGCGGCCACTTCCAGGCGAGACGTCCGACGACGCTGGGACGCCCCGGCTCCGGCTCGTAAGTGCTGACGGTGAGTCCGCAGCTCTTGAGCGAATCGGCGACGTAGGCGGCAATTTCGGCTTCGCCCGCGCCGCCGGGAACCAGCGTTGGATTGACGGAATTGATGCGCACCAGACCGGTCAGCGTGCGCAATAAGTAATCGCGGTCGACCGATGGGGACATGACGGGAAGTGATTGTAGCATGGGCCTGCACGGTCACTTGGGATGGAGGCTCCCGCATTGGCACTCATTTTGTGCCGTCACTGTACTTGCACCGCATCGGCATCTGCCACCGGTGAGTTCGCCAAATCCGGCGTCAGGCACAGGCGAAATCCGATAAGCATCGGTGTGGTTGCGCTGGCATACTACGTGGACAAAAGAAAGCCGCTTCAAAATGAAATTAACGTGGACAACTGGTTGGATTGTGGCCGCCCTGGCAACTCTCACTACCCCTTCAGTCATCAGTGGACACTTGATCGCACGCAGCGAAATGCCTTTGAATACGGTCGTCTCGAATCCTTGCGCGGTCGAGGGCGCAGGTGAAATGGTGGCGTTGCTAGGCCAGGTGCACGCGGTGTTCACTGCAACGGTCGATGGCCATGGCGGCATGCACGTTTCTACGCACTTTAACAATCAGGATGTTGCCGGAGTCGGTCTGACCACCGGCGATAAGTACCAAGGTACGGGCAACAACCGGTTCACCTCGACCGCCACTGGCGGGACAAGCGAATTTACATTCATCAATAACTTCCACGTGATCAGCGCCGGCGCGGGCAGCAATTTACTGCTGCATGAGACCGTGCACGTTACCGTCGGCAAGGACGGCGAGATCACCGCCGAGGTCACGGAAATTATCGTCGACTGCAGTTAAGCGGTTGGAACCATTCACGGAAGACTTGCGTATGCTTTGTTCATGAATTACGCAGCTCCGTTTCTCGCGTTATTACTGATCCCGGCCAGTGCCTTTTCGGATTCGCGCGTCACCGAAGTGGGCAAAGAGCGCTTCGAAGCCAGCTATCCCTCGGGTGGCGCGCTCCGGCTGAAGATACGCGGCGGCGACATCAAAATCTTCGGCGGCGATGACAACAAGATACTCATCCGGTATGAAGGCGCCAATGCGGACCAGTTCAAGAACGTCAAAGTGAGCCTGCAGACGACGGGATCGCGCGGCGAACTGGAGATTAGCGGCGGACCCAAGAGCGAATTCCGGATCCTGATCCAGATTCCGAGGAAAACCGGCATCGAGGTACGTGTTCCCGGCGGTGATGTCCACGTGGAAGGCATTGTGGGCGACAAGGATGTCGAACTCACCGGCGGCAGCCTGACGCTGCGGGTTGGCGATCCGCAGGAATACGGGCCGATCGATGCTTCGGTCTATGCGGGCGACTTGAGCGCAGGCCCGTTCGCCAATTCCCAAGGCGGCTTGTTTAATTCCTTCAAGCGCCAGGGCCCGGGGCACTATCGGCTGCATGCCCACGTGGGCGCGGGCGACCTCACGCTGAAGTAAAATCGCAGCGTGGAAACTGTCACGCAAGATATTCGTTACGCTCTGCGCGGCTTCGCCCGCAATCCGGCGTTCGCGCTGACGGCGGTCATAGCGATCGCCCTGGGCATTGGTGCGAGCACCGCGGTCTTCAGTGTGGTGGACCGCATTCTGTTTCGCAGCCTTCCCTATCCTGATGACGATCGGCTGGTATCGCTCGGCTTCGTGGCGGCGCCGATCGATCCGCAGGAATTTCTGCCGGGCACGGATTACTTGGAATGGCGCGCGGCGCAAACGCCTTTCAGCGCGATCACTACCTGGAGCGGCACGACGGATTGCGATATCAGCGAGCGCAATCCGGTGCGGTTGAGTTGCGCGGCGGTGGAATCCAACTTCCTGCCGACACTCGGAATCCAGCCAATGCTCGGACGCAATTTTACGCGCGAAGAGGACCGGCCTGGCGCGGCACGCGTGGTCTTGCTCTCGTACGGCATGTGGCAGAGCCGTTTCGGCGGGAACCGCGCGATTGTGGATCAGACGATCACGCTCGATGGCGCGCCGGCAAGGGTGATCGGCGTGCTGCCGGCGGATTTTGAGCTTCCTACTCTGGCGAGCGCAGATTTGCTGATGCCGCAGGCGCTAGACGAAGGGCGTCAACAACGGCCCAACATTGGCAAGCTGCTGCGGGCTTTCGCGCGCCTGAAGCCGGGAGTTACGCCTTCCCAGGCAACGGCACAGATGCAGCCTTTATTTGCGCGGTCGCAGCAATTCATTCCCGCGCCTTTCCGCAAAGAAGTGAAATTCCGCCTGCGCTCTCTGCGCGACCGGCAAGTGGCGGATGCGCGTCTGGCCTCGTCGATGCTGCTCGGGGCGGTGGGCGCGGTGCTGCTGATCGCTTGCGCGAATGTGGCCAATTTGCTGCTGGCTCGATCGGTGGCGCGGCGGCGGGAGATGGCAATCCGCGCGGCGTTGGGCGCGGGACGGGCGCGCCTAATCCGGCAGATGCTGACGGAGAGTTTGACGCTCGCGCTGGCCGGAGGCGTGGCGGGATGCGCACTCGCGTACGTGTTGCTGCGCGGTTTTGTGGCCATCGCGCCGGAAGGAATTCCGCGGCTGGGGCAAGCGGCGCTCGATGCCCGCGTGCTTTGGTTCACTCTAATTGGATCGCTGCTGGCGGGCGTGCTGTTTGGAATGGCTCCGGTGTTCGAGCGTCCATCGCGCAACGTGTTCCGCCAAAGCTTGACCGCGGTGCAGATTGCGGTCTCCCTGATTTTGCTCACCAGCGCCGGCCTGCTGCTGCGCAGCTTGTGGAATTTGCAGAACGACCCGCTGGGCATGCGCGCGGAGAATGTGGTCACGGCGTCGTTCGTTCTCAGCCCGCAGCGTTATGCGCAGGATGCCCAGCAAATTGCATTCTTCGATGAATTGGAAAAACGGCTGAGCCGGCTTCCGGGAGGCACGGCGGCCATCAGCGATTCGCTTCCGCCGAGCGGCGCAGTGCGTCTCCCGGCCGATCGCGGCGCTGACGCCATCCCTAGAGGGCTCGGGGGCGACGGTGATCTGGCGTTACGTGACGCCGGAATATTTTGCCGCGCTCGGCATTCCGATTCTGCGCGGGAGATCTTTCGCGGAAGCGGACCGCAATCCTGGCGAAGACGCCGTGGTGCTGAGCCAGCCGCTCGCGGCGCGGTTGTTTCCCGGGGAAGATGCGGTGGGCCGGCGTCTCGGGGTGGGCACCGTGATCGGCATCGCGGGGGAAGTCAAGAATGGCGGTCTCGCGGAAAAGGCCGATCCGGAATATTATGTGGTCCGCAAACACGTTGCTGACGGCGTTTTTCAGAATCAGCAGCCGCCGTATGGATGGCGGCGCGCCAGCGTCATCGTGCGTAGTGCGATGGAACCGCGCGCGATGGCGGAGTGGTTGCGCGGCGAAGTAGCGGCGCTCGATCCGGCATTGCCGCTGAACATCGAAACCATGAATCAGCGGGTGAGCAAACTCGCGCAGCGGCCACGTTTTAATGCCGCTCTTCTTGGATTGTTTGCGGCGATGGGCGTGCTGCTGGCGGTTATTGGGTTGTACGGGGTGGTCGCATTTCTGGTGGCGCAGAGGACGCAGGAGATCGGCATCCGCATAGCGCTGGGCGCGACGCCGGCGGCCATTAGCAGGTTGGTTCTGGGACACGCCGCGCGCTGGACACTCGCGGGCGCGGTAGCCGGAGTGGCGGGATCGTTCGTCGCGCACCGCTGGCTGAAAGCGCTGTTGTTCCAGGTGCCGGATCAGGACTTACTGGCATTGGGAATTGCGCTCGCCTTATTGTTGGCGGCGGCATTAGTTGCCGCCTGGATTCCGTCACGACGCGCGGCGCGCGTGGATCCGCTCATTGCGTTGCGGCAGGAGTGACACAACCGCTCCATTCGGTCGCGGCTCGCAGCGGAAGTCAGCGGTCTTAGAGCTGGCGGCTCGGCTGACGCTCGGTGAGCGTGATCGAATTGCGCAGGCGAAAACTGATTTTGGTTTCCGGCGGCAGGATGGCGGCTTTACCACGAGTGCCCATCACGGTGCCGGCTCCGGCTGCGCCACCGGCGCCCGCGCCAATCGCTGCTCCCTTGCCTCCGCCGGCGACGGCGCCAATTACTGCGCCGATGGCGGCCACGGTGCCAATTTTTGCGGCGTCCTGGCCCTTGGAAGTTTCGCCGTGCTTCACGAAGGTTTGGGTTTCGATGGGCACGCGCTGTCCGTCGGAGGTTTTCAACTGCACCAGCTCAATCGAAAGATCGGACACGCCCGTCACTCTGCCGGCGCGCTGTGCACTCACGATGCGGCCTTCCAGGCGCGCGCCGCGTTCGGCAATCACAAAGCCGTCGGCGACCAGCGGCTGATCGAGCGTGGCGGTGAATGTGTCGCCGGTCTGGTTGCGTTCGCTCGATAGCGCTTCGACTGTGCGGACAGTGATGAGTGTTCCGGCAGTCAGTGTGACCTGCGGAGGCGGAGGAGGCGCGGTCTCGGTGGTCGCGTTCTGCACGGGAGCGGGCGGCGGCTCGGGCGCGGCCTGTGGCGCAACGGGCGCCGGAGCAGGTGCCTCCGCTACCACCGGCGGGCTGGGAGGCTGGACATTTTGGGCGACTTGCAGGGGCTCGGGGCGTTCTACACGCTCGGCACGCTCCACGGGCGGCATCGGGTGCGGCTTGCGCGGGCGCGCGGTCTTGGCCGGGGCCTGATCCATCGCAACAGGCGCCGGCAGCGCAGGCTCAACCGGGGCGGCAGCCGGTGCTGGCGGGGCAGGCGCAGGGCGCGGCAGCCGCTACCGGAGGCGCATCCGCGGCGGGACGGCTGGTCTGCCATTTCACGAGCAGGCCCCCGCCGACCGCGGCCGTAATCATTAAAAGTCCTACATGAATTGGCTTCATTCCCGTGGCTCCAAGTGCCGTTGACGGATTGTACCGCTGTTTCGTTTCAGGCGGCACTGCACGATAGAATGAAAAACAGGCTTGCAATGATCCGTTTCCCCACCCATTTCGCGATCGGCGGCGTGGCGGTTCGCCCCGCCACGGTGCTGGCGCCCATGGCGGGCGTCACCGACACCGTGTTTCGCCGCTTCATTCGCAATCTGGGCGGATGCGGGCTGATCATGACGGAGTTCACCAGCTCGCACGGCGTCAGCGCGTCGCTGCGCGCCACACAAGCCCACGCGCACTCTGAAATATCTGGAGTTCGAGCCGGAAGAGCATCCGATTTCGGCGCAACTGTTCGGCGCCGATCCGGAAGTGATGGCCAATGCCGCGCGCGTTTGCCAGGATTTGGGCTTTGACATTCTGGACATCAACTTCGGCTGCCCGGTGAACAAAGTGGTGAAATGCAATGGCGGGTCGGGGCTGCTGCGCGATTTGCCTTTGGTGGAACGGCTGCTGAAGACGGTGCGCGCGGCGATTTCGATTCCGTTCACCATGAAATTTCGCGCCGGCTGGAACGACGAAGAACTGGTCGCGGTGAAAATGGCGCAACTGGCTGAAGACTGCGGCCTGCAGGCGGTCGCGCTGCATCCTCGCACGCGCGAGCAGGGCTATAGCGGCAAGGCGGATTGGACGCGTATCGCCGAAGTGAAAGCCGCGGTGAAGATTCCGGTGATCGGCAACGGCGACATCACTGACGCCGGAAGATGCCGTGCGCATGGTGGCTGAGACCGGCTGCGACGCGGTGATGATCGGGCGGGCGGCGTCGTCGAATCCGTGGATCTTCCGGCAGATTGCGCAATATCTGGCCGACCGGGCGCTACGATCAGCCGACCGAGCGCGATCGCCACGCCATGATGCGGATGTATTACGCCATGCTGATCGAGCGCGACGAGCGCGATACCGTCGGCAAGATGAAGCAGTTCGCCACTTATTTCACGCACGGCGTGTACCATGGCGCGCGTTTGCGGGCGGATATTTATCACGCTCACGAGCCGCGCGCGATTCTCGATCTGGTGGACGCCTTCTTCGAGCAGGGAGCCGGAGCTGGTTTCCTGAAAAAAGTCCAGTTGATTACGGATGGGGCATGCCTCGGCAACCCCGGCCCGGGCGGCTGGGCGTGCATCCTGAAGCACAATTCGACCACGAAAGAATTGTTCGGCCACGCGCGCGAAACCACCAACAACCGGATGGAGCTGACGGCGGCGATCGAAGGCCTGCGCGCGCTGAGTGAGCCGTGCGAGGTGGAAGTGGTGACCGATTCCGAGTATGTCCTGAAGGGCATCACGGAATGGATTCACGGATGGAAGCGGCGCAATTGGACCAAAAGCGACAAGAAGCCGGTGGCCAATGCCGACTTGTGGCAGACGCTGGACGCGCAGAATGGCCGCCACAAAACGCGCTGGACATGGACGCGCGGGCACTCGTCGCATGACGATAACAATCGCGCCGACGAACTGGCGAATCGCGCGGCGCGCGAGCAGGTAGCGAGCAAGTAGCGTCTCAGTTTCAAATCATTTTCTTTCTCTTCCGGTAATACCTGATTGCCCAAGCCGTCGTCAGCCCGCAAAGCATTCCGGGCATGATGAGGATTGCAGTGAAAATGATCTCCAACGGAAACAGATTGTGGTCGATCTGATTAACGCCGAAATCATAAATCGCGTTCGCGATCACACCTGCGCAAATACCACCTAACGCAAAAAACGCCATCAACGACGGTGCTTCCGCGGCCGCTAAGCATAAAGCCAAAGCTTGCTGCGGCAATGAATGACAATAGAACAAATCAGTGGTACGGAAACTTGACGGTCCGCCAGGCGTATACAACTGCGCCAGCACGATGCAGAAAGTGGCTGGACCAAATCCTGCCAGGGCGTAAACAACGATGGACTTCGCCAACGTAGTCACTGTCAGGCTTCCTGCCAGTGTAACGCGACCAACCCGGTAGCGAACCGCTAGCGCGAGTACGCTACAATTTGCATCATGCCCAATGAAACGTTCGCGGTATTCGACACCTCCGAAGGCAAGTTCAAGATCAAGCTGTTCGCCGATAAGGCGCCTAAGACGGTGGAAAATTTTGTCGGCCTGGCGGATGGATCGAAGACCGGCAAGCCGTTCTATGACGGGCTGGTGTTTCATCGCGTGATTCCGGATTTCATGATTCAGGGTGGATGCCCGGAGGGTTCGGGGCGCGGCGGGCCGGGCTACAAGTTCGCGGATGAATTTCACAAAGATTTGCGGCATTCGAAGCCGGGAATGTTGTCGATGGCCAACGCTGGACCTAACACCAACGGCAGCCAGTTTTTTATCACGGTGGCGAATACTTCGTTTTTGGATGACAAGCATGCGGTGTTCGGGGAAGTGGTCGAAGGGTACGACGTGGTGAAGAAGATTTCCACGGTTCCGCGAGATGGGCGCGACCGGCCGAAGACCGACGTAACGATTCGTACTGTGAAGATTGAGAAGACGTAAGACAAGAAAAAATTTCTCGCAGAGACGCAGAGAACGCGGCGAAGCAAGAAGGGCGGGTTTGAAACCCGCCCCTACGAGAAATGATTTTAGGAGACTAGTTATGAAACGATTCCTGCTGCTCGCGGCGGTTTGCTCCGTGGCTTTGTTCGCCGAAGACGGTTTTAGGCCGCTGTTCAATGGCAAAGATCTGACCGGCTGGGATGGCAATCCGAAGCTGTGGTCGGTGCGCGATGGCATGATTGTGGGGTCGACGGAGGGCAATCCGCTCAAGCACAATGAATTCCTGATCAGCAAGGAATCGTTCGGGAATTTCATTTTGCGCGCCGATGCCAAGCTGCGCAATCACAATAGCGGCATCCAGTTTCGCAGCGTGGCCAGTCCCGAGTGGATCGTGTCCGGTTATCAGGCTGACATGGCGGAAGACAATTACTGGGGCTGTATTTACGAAGAGCGCGGCAAGCGCGGCCTGCTGGTGAACGGCTGGGAAAAAGCTAAGCCCATCGTGAAGCTGAAAGACTGGAACGCTTACGAAATCCGGGCCGAGGGCGATCACATCACGTTGAAGCTGAATGGCGTCGAGACTGCGGATTTGCACGATTCCGCTGAGCCTCAGCGGCATCCTGGCGCTGCAGTTGCACGCCGGGCCGCCGATGGAAGCGTACTTCAAAAACATCCGGATTCAAGTCCTGAAGTAAGGGCGTCCGTTGAGAATTGCGCTGTTCGGCGGCACCTTCGATCCCATCCACGAGGCGCACCTGAAGATTGCCCGCGAGGCGGCGCGGCAGTTTCATCTGGACCGTGTGCTGCTGATTCCGGCGTCACGGCCGCCGCACAAAGAAGGCGTGACGCGAACTCCCTACGAGCACCGGTTCCGCATGGTGGAGATCGCCTGCCAGCGCGAGCCGTTGTGCCAGACGTTCGCGCCTGGATGAAGGCGGCGGCAGCAGTTATTCCATCTCGACCATACAGCGCGCCCGCGCCGGGCTGCGTCCGCACGATCAGTTATATTTCCTGATTGGCTCGGATGCTTTCGCCGAAATCCGCACTTGGCATCGCTGGCGCGAGGTCGTGAATGCGGTGGAATTCATCGTGGTAACGCGGCCCGGCGCGGAGTACCAGCCGATTGAAGGCGTGCGCGTGCATCGGCTGGACGGAGTGAATCTGGACATCTCGTCGTCCGAAATTCGCCGCAAACTGGCGGCGGGCGAGCCGATGCCGGAGCTTGCGCCCGGCGTGCGCGAATACATTCGCCGCAACGATCTCTATCGCGATGCGGCGTCAGATGAAGGCGATCACGTCGATCTCGACTAGCGAATTGCCGGGGATGCCGCCGGCTGCGGCGATGGTGGTACGCACCGGCGGGGTGTCGCCAAAGCGGCCTTTAAACGTTTCATTCATGGCCGCGTAATCCTTGAGATCGTTCAGGTAGACATTGCACTTCAGCACTTTGTCCATGGACGATCCGGCGAACTCGAGCTCGGCCTGGATTTCATCGAGCACATGCTTGGTGTGGGCTTTGATATCGCCTTCGAAGTGGGCGCCCCGGCCGGAGATAAAGAGCAGATTGCCGTAGGATACGGACCCGTTGAACAATGGCTGATCCTTGGGCTTGCCATTGCGATAGTGAATTTTTCGGGCGGGTCCGGACTGGGCGCGGGCCACACCGGCGGTGGCAGCGGCGCCGGCGACTCCGGCTGCTAGAAATGCTCTGCGATTCTTCATGGCGATGCTCCGTTCACAATCGAAGTCAGGGAAAACGGCTGCTGCAAGTTCAGGGAAAAGTATAACTTAGCTTCGCCGGGCGGGCCGGAATGCGGGGTGGCTGCAGACAGTGGGGCTAGACTGTGCGCAGAGGTGGAGGTAAGGATGACGACCGCTCGCACGGCAGTCCTGGTGTTTTGGCTGGCCGGGATGGCATTGGCCCAACCGCCGCTGACCACGATTCAGGACGTGCTCTACAAGGCGGACGGGACGCGCTTCAACGGCATCGCGATCATCACGTGGACCAGTTTCGAATCTGCCAATACTTCGAATATCGCGACGCAAAGCATCACGGTGAAAATCGTGGACGGCAATTTGCGCGTGCAACTGGTTTCGACTACCGACGCGAATCCGGCGAGTTTTTATTCGGTGACGTACAACGGCGACGGCAAAGTGCAATTCCAGGAAACCTGGAACGTGCCGCCGAGCACGACGCCGCTGCGGGTGCGCGATGTGCGGGGCACGGTGACGCAGACCAATCCGCTGGAGCCGCCCAGCCAGACGCCGATTCTGGAATCCGACGTGGTGGGGCTGGTGAACGATTTGTCGCTGCGGCCGTCGAAGGGGCCGGGGTTCGGCGTGGGGCGCGCGGCGGTGATCAACGCCAATGGCGGAATCGAGACCGTCAGCGGAAATCCTGACGATTGCGTGAAGGTGGATGGCACGTCGGGTCCGTGTAGCGGCAGCGCGGGGCCGGCTTTCATCGATTCCGAAGCGCTGGGCGGAATTGTGGACGGCGGAAATGCCGTGTTCACGACGTCGAACGCGCCCAATCCGGCGGCCAGCCTGGCGCTGTATCGCAACGGCATTCTGCAAAAAGTGGGATTCGATTACACGCTGACTGGCTCGACGGTGACGTATCTGACCGGCGCGATTCCGCAGCCTGCGGATACGCTGCTGGCGTCGTACCGGCTGGGGGCGCAACGTCGCCGGGATCGCCGCCGCAATTTCCCGGCGCGCAGGTGATTTGCAGCGCCGCCGGCACGGCTACTAGTGCTTTGGCTTTCGCCAGCCTGGGCACATGCACGATTCCGCAGGGGGTGTTGCAAAGCGGGGACCGGCTGGATATTCGCTTCGACCTGGCGCATCAGGGGACCACGGCCGGGTTTGAGTTTCTAGTTTTGTGGGGTGCGACGGTGGTGGTGGACCGCAGCGCGGCGCCGGGTGACTTCATGGTCGCGGGCCGGGGGGAAGCCGGGATTTACGGGGCAGGGACGCAGTTGCGGGCGGAGACTTGGGGGACGCTGCTGGGGTTCGCGGTGGGCGTGGCGGATGCTTCGGATTCGATTGTTACTCCGCTGACGGTGGATTTCCAGGCGAAGATGTTGACTACTACGCTGGAGACTATTTCGTTAAGGAATTTCAGTGTGATTCGGTATCCGGCGCAGAGTAACCCGTAAGACAAAGGCATTTCTCGCAGAGACGCAGAGAACGCAGAGAACTAGAAGAAACACCAAAACCTTTTTTCTTTAAGATTTTCTCTGCGTGAAATCTTGTTTCTTATTTCAAATATTTATCCAGATCGGGGTGGAGCCGTTGATCTACTGCCGGGTCGGACATGTTTTCTTTGGTGACTACCAGGGGCGCGAGGTTGATGATCTTTTGGGGCGTGCCGCCGTTTAGCTTTGTCTACTGCGGCTTTCACGGATTCGTAGCCCATTTTGAAGGGATCCTGTACTACCAGGGAATCGATGGCGCCGGATTTCAGGTCGTCGAGGAGATTGGGGCTGGAGTCGAAGCCTACCAGGCGCACTTTGCTGTTGCGGGACTTCAACGCCTGCGCTGCGCCTACGGCACTCGATTCGTTGGAGGCGAACATGGCGTCGAGATCGCTGTAGGCGGTCAGCATGTTTTCGGCGACGGCCAGCGACTTGGCGCGATCGGCCCAGCCATAGCGCTTGTCGACGATCTGGATTCCCGGCAGATTCTTTTTGACCGCATCTTCGAAGCCCTGCTCGCGCGCCATGGTGGAAGCTGCGCCGGGCATTACGGCCACGACTCGCCACTTTGCCCTTGCCGTTCAGAATTTTGCCGATGCGCTCGGCGGCCATTTCTCCGGCGCGGTAATTGTCGGTCGCGACCTGGGAGACGAAGTTCTCGGTATCGATGCCCGAATCCCAAATGATCACGGGGATGTTTTGCTTGGCGGCGCGCTCGACCACGCTCACCATGGAGGTCTTGTCGATGGGCGCGAGGCAGATGGCGTCCACGTGCTGGGTGATCATGGCGTCCACGATTTGCAGTTGCTGGGTGTAATCGGTTTCGCCGGCGGGTCCGTTCCAAATGATTTCGACGCCCAACTCGCGCGATGCGGCGACTGCGCCGGCGTGCACGGATTGCCAGAATAGGTGGGCCTGACCTTTGGGAATGACGGCGATTCTTCTCTTGGTCTGGCGATTGCATGCGCTCGAAAAGGCCAGCAGCAACGACGACCCAGGCACAGGCAACCTATCCGCGTCCGTTTGCTCATTCGGGGAGTTTCTCCGGGGCTTTGATTTGCTGCCAACCTTCTCCGCTTAACGAGCGCAGGAAGGCTACCAGATCTTTCTTGTCCTGATCGGTGAGGTGCAGGGCTTTGATGCGCGAATCCAGATTTTGATTGGGGACGCCGCCCTTGTCGTAGGTGTCGACGACCTCTTCCAGCGTTTTCAAGCTGCCATCGTGCATGTAAGGCGCGGTGTTGGCGATCTCGCGCAGGGTGGGCGTCTTGAACGTGCCCCAGTCTTTGGGATTCTTGGTGACGGCGAAGCGGCCTACGTCGGGCTCGGGCTTGTCGGAGCCGATGCCGAGGTTGGCGTAGGCGTTGCTGCTGAAGTTGATGCCTTCGTGGCATTCGTCGCAGCGGGCTTTGCCGGTGAACAATTGCAGGCCGCGCACTTGCGACGGCGTGAGCGCGTTTTTCTGTCCGGCTTTGTAGCGATCGTAGGGCGAGTTGCCGCTGAGGATCGTGCGCTCGAAGGTGGCGATGGCTTTGGCAACGTGATCGATGGTGATGTCTTCGGTTCCAAACGCTTTGGCGAAGAGCACGCGGTAGCCGGCAATCTTTTTGACGGTGTCGACGACGGCGTCATGGGTGTTCGCCATCTCGATGGGATTGGCCATGGGACCTTTGGCCTGCTCCTCGAGCGTGGCGGCACGGCCATCCCAGAACTGGGCGAGGCTGTACGCGCGATTGATCACGGTGGGCGCGCTGCGGCCGCCCTTCTGGCCTTTGATGCCGGTGGAAACGGCGGCGCCGTCGGTGAACGCAAATTTAGGACTATGGCAACTGGCGCAGGAGACGGAGCCGTCGGCGGAGAGGCGCGGATCGAAATAGAGCAGGCGGCCTAACTCGACTTTTTCGGGCGTGTAGGGATTGTCGGCCGGCCAGATGATGGGCATCAGGCCCAACGGTTCTCGCGCTTTCTTGACGGGCGGCTCGGCTGCGCCGGCGAATCTGAGCAACAAGAAAATGGCCGGCACGAGCGCGCCGGCCATCCAACCGCGAGACTTCATCCCCATTGCTACTTCTTCAAAAAGCCGGAAACGTAGATGGCGTGATAGCCGCGCACGGTGCTGTCCGTGCCGGTGACTTCCATGACGTGGGCGAAATGCTCGCCGGCGGCTTTGCGGAACTCGCCCATGCCGTCGCGGCGGGGATCGTGTTCCTCTTCCATCAGCATGTAGAGCGAGCCGTCCTTGGTGAGCAGGCCGATGGGCATGCCGTTGTTGAGGCATTTCTGGCCGCAGGCTTTGTGCTTTTCGCCATGCTTGCCGAGTTGCAGGTAGCAGGAAAAGTCGATGATCTCGCCGGTGACGGTGGTAACGCTGCCCATCACGGGTTTGCCATCGACGGCTGCGCCGACGGTGGTTGCGGACCACGGCTGACCCGGCTTTTCGCCGAGCGTGCCGCCCGATTCCCATCCGCCTTCCGGAGCCATCTGCGGCTGCAGGACGCCGCCCGCGCTGCTTTCGCGGAAACTTTCTTGGCCGGCATTCTTTTCGTCAGCGCTGAGCGCCACGGCCAATCCAATCACTCCTACAAATGCAAACACGCCTTTCAATCTGTTGGTCATTCGTTTCTCCTTAATCTTGTTGGAACTCTCAACCGCGCATGCTGGCGGCGGGGATGCGCTTTACCAAATCCAGCATTTCGGCCCGGCTTTCGGAGCCGATGGTGAAGCAATCCACGCAATCCAGCGAAAGGGCAAACTGCAAACTCTCGTCGGCTTTGGCGCGCAGGCGGCCGGCGCCGAGAATCTTCATGCCGATGACGCCTTTGCCGGCGGCTTTCATTTCGCGCAACACCTTGATGACGACTTGCGGCTCGGCGTCCATGGCTACCTGGTGGGCATTGATACGGGCCAGAGTCGACCTGCACCCAGGGCGTGCGCGCCGCGGTTTGCAGGGCTTCGAGCGTATGGCAGGATGTGCCGTGGGTGCGCACGATGCCTTTTTCACGCGCCTCTTCGATGGCCGCCATGGCGCCTTTTTTACGTTCCGGCCAATCGCCATCCATCATGCCGTGCAGCAGAAGAATATCGATGTAATCGCGAGTTGAGCTCGCGGCGGAAGCGGTCGATGTCGGCCTTGGCTTCCTTCTCGGTGGACGCGTGGGTCTTGCTCAGGATGGTGACTTTTTCGCGCGGGACGCTCGGAGCGCTTCTTTCAGATGCGGATGGGAGCCGTACTGATCGGCGGAATCCCAGAACGTGAGGCCTTCGTCGTAGGCGGCTTTCATCAGGTCGGCGAGGCCTTGCACGCCGAGTTTCTTGGTCTGATTGGAGCTGCCGCCGCCGCCATTGGTGCCGGTGCCCATGGCCAGGCGGCTGAGTTCGACGCCTTGCGGGCCGAGCTTGATGCGGTCGGTGGCGAACTTTTTGACGGGTTCGGCGAATAGGGGAAGCGCCATGAGCTGCGCCCGCGCCGTGAGCGCTGCGCACAAAGAAATCGCGGCGATTCATACTGCCTCCTGTAGATGCAAAAGTATCACAGCGCACGGGCGGAGCGCTATATCGGCATGATAGGTTGGCATTTATGGAGCGAAGCGAAGCGCGGTCCATGGTGATTTCGCGGCAGGGGATTGTGGCTACCAGCCAGACGCTGGCGTCGCAGGCGGGGGCGCAGGTGCTGGCGCGGGGCGGATCGGCGATCGATGCGGCCATTGCGGCGAACGCGGTGCTGGGCGTGGTCGAGCCGATGAGCAACGGGATCGGCGGCGATCTGTTCGCGCTCTATTGGGAGGCGGAGAGCGGGCAGCTTAGCGGGTTGAACGCCAGCGGCTGGGCGCCGGCCGGCATTGGATATTCCGTTTCTGAATGCGCGGGGGATTTTTGCCACGCCGCAGGACGGCATCCATTCCGTCACCGTGCCGGGATGCGTGGATGGCTGGGAGAAGCTGCATCAGCGCTTTGGCGGCATGGCGTGGGCGGATCTGTTCCGGCCTGCGATTTATTATGCGGAGAACGGATTTCCGGTGACGGAGATTATTGCCGATACCTGGCAGCGGTCGATATGCGGGAGCGATGCGCCATCGACTGGCGAGATGTTCCGCAACCCGGCGCTGCGCCAGCGCGCTGGAACTGATCGCGCGGGATGGGCCGGACGCTGTTTATCGCGGGCCGATCGGGGATTCGATACTGGCAACGTCGAAGCGTCTGGGCGGCGCGATGGCAGCGGCTGATTTGGACGAGTATGCGTCGGAGTGGGTGGAGCCGATCGCGACCGAGTATCGCGGCTGGACGGTTTACGAGATTCCGCCCAACAGCCAGGGCATCGCGGCGCTCGAGATGTTGAATCTGATGGAGCGGTTTCCGCTGGTGGGTACGGATGCGGCCGGCGCCGATGCGCTGCATGTGAAGATCGAAGCGCAGAAGCTGGCGTATGCGGATTTGCTGCGCTACGTGGCCGATCCGCGACATGCGGCGGTGCCGGTGGCGGGCCTGCTTTCGAAGAAGCTACGCGGCGGAGCGGGCGGCGCTGATTGATCCGAAGCGGGCACAGCGCGGCGCGCGGCCCGGCAATCCGCTGGCAGCTACAGGGGACACGATTTACCTGGCGGTGGTGGATAGCGCGGGAAATATTGCGTCGCTGATACAGAGCATTTATCACAGCTTCGGATCAGGCGTTTATGTCGATGATTGGGGATTTCATCTGCACAATCGCGGGGCGCTGTTTGAGTTGGACGCGGCGCATCCCAACGCGCTGGCTGGGACGGAAGCGGCCGTTTCAGACCATCATTCCGGCGTTCATGGAGCGCGGCGCGATCGCACATCGGCTTCGGCATCATGGGCGGGCTGAACCAGGCGCAGGCGCACGCGCAGTTCGTTTCGAACATTGTGGATCACGGCATGAACATTCAGGGAGCGCTCGAAGCGCCGCGCTTCACCAAGCTGAATTTTGGCGGCTGCGATGTGCTGATGGAAGGGCGCGTGCCGGCGGAGACGCGCGCGGCGTTGGCTGGGATGGGGCATGAGATCGAAGTGCTGGCGGCATTTTCCGGGTCGATGGGCGGCGGACAGGCGGTGCTGCACGATGCCGCGGCGGGGGTGAACTACGGGGCGTCATCGCCGCGTAAAGATGGGGCGGCGGTGCCGGAAGCGCCGGATTTTTGGAAGTAGAGGCGGTTGCATTCAGGTGTCCGATGGGTTCTGATGATACGCATGAAATGGATTTCGAAATTTTGTTTGCCGGCAGTGATAATGCTGGCGTCGCTGGCGCAAGCTGCTCCCAGGGGCGAATATTTCGTCTACACCGGTACTTACACGGACGCTAAAAGCAAAGGCATTTACGGCTTTCGCTTCCACACGACAGGAGGCACGCTGGAGCCGATGGGCTTGATGGCGGAGACGGTAAATCCGTCGTTCGTGGCGGTGAGTCCCAATCACAAATTTTTGTATGCCGTGAATGAGACCGATAATTTCGGCGGACAAAAAGCCGGATCGGTGAGCGCGTTTGCTATCGACGGCAAGACCGGCAAGCTGACTTTCCTGAATCAGGTTTCGTCGCGCGGCGCCGCGCCTTGCCATGTGAGCGTAGACAAAACGGGCAAGTGCGTGCTGGTTGCAAACTACTATGGCGGCAGTGTGGCGGCGTTTCCGATTAAAGAAGACGGCAAGCTGGGCGAGGCTTCGGCATTCGTGCAGCACACGGGATCGAGCGTGGACAAAGCACGCCAGGACGGGCCGCACGCGCATTCGATTTACCCTTCGGCCGATAATCGTTTCGCAATCGTCGGTGACTCTGGGCCTGGACGAAGTGGTGGTGTACAAGCTGGACGCGGCGAAGGCGGCGCTCACTGCCAACGATCCTCCGTTCGCCAAAGTTGCTCCCGGCTCGGGGCCGCGGCACTTCGCGTTTCATCCCAGCGACAAGTTTGGGTATACCAACAACGAGATGTTGTCCACGGTGACGGCTTTCACTTATGACGCGGCTCGCGGGGCGCTGAATAGCATACAGACGCTTTCTACGCTGCCCCAGGATTTTAAGGGCACAAATTCTACGGCGGAGATCGAAGCGCATCCGAACGGCAGATTTCTGTACGTTTCGAATCGCGGCCACAACAGCATCGCGGTGTACGCGATCAACGCCAAGGACGGCAAGTTGACCGCGGTCGAGCAGGCGCTGACGCAAGGCAAGACGCCGCGCGGTTTCGTGATCGATCCGTCGGGTGGATATTTGCTCGCTGGCAATCAGGATACCGACAACATCACGATTTTCCGCATCGATTCGCACAGCGGACGGCTAACGGTCCACAAGATCGTGGAAACGCCGAAGCCGGTATCGCTGGCGTTTGTGCCGGTGGCGTCCAAGTGAACTGGCGCGCGGGCGTAGTTGCTGTTTTTGTGGCGGCTATTGCTTGCCCGGTTCACGCGCAGGATGCCGGGTCCGCGAAGCCGCTGGTGCTGGTGGTCCCGCACACGCATTGGGAAGGCGCGGTTTTCAAGACGCGCGAAGAGTATCTGGAAATCGGGCTGCCGCACATTCTGAAAGCGCTGACGCTGCTGAAGGCGTATCCGAATTACCGGTTCGTGCTGGACCAGATGTGTTACGTGAAACCGTTTCTGGACCGCTACCCGGCGGAGGTTCCGGCGTTTCGCAAATTTCTGAGCGAGGGTCGGCTGCAGATTGCCGGCGGCACGGACTCGATGCATGACAACAACATGCCGTCGGGCGAATCCATCGTGCGGCAGTATCTGCTGAGCAAGCGTTTCTTTCGCGAGCGGCTGGGCTACGACGTGACGACGGGCTGGGGCCTCGACACGTTCGGACACAACGGCCAGATGCCGCAGATTCTGAAATTGGCGGGCATGAAATCCTACTGGTTCCAGCGCGGGCCTTCGGTCGACGCGCCGGCGGAGTTTATGTGGCAGGGGATCGACGGCACGCAGGTTCCAGCATTCTGGCTCGCCATTTCGTACGGGCCGATCAACAATGTCTCGAGCGACCCGGTGGAATTCGATCGCATGGTGCGTTTGCGATTCGATCAGTTGACGCCGTTCGCCAAGGGACGCGAGCGCGTGTTGATGGCGGGCGCCGATGTGTGGGAGCCGGAGGAAGCGCTGCCGCGCATGGTGGAGCAATACAGCCACGCCGCGGCGTCGCCGGTTACTTTGCGGCTGGCGGTTCCGTCGGAATATGAGGCGCTGGTGGCGCGGCGCACCGATCGGCCGGTAATCAAAGGCGAGCTGAATCCGGTGTTCCAGGGAATTTACAGCACGCGCATCGAAGTGAAGCAGACCATGCGCGATCTGGAACGCATTCTGACCAGCGCCGAAAAAGCTACGGTGCTGGCGGGGGAAACAAGTCACGGCGAAATCGAGCGGGCGTGGGAGCCGGTGCTTTTCAATCAGGCGCACGATCTGGCGTCGGGCGTGATGGTGGACAAAGTTTACGACGACTCGATGGCGAGCTACGGTTTTTCGCGGCGGCTGGGCGAGGAGATTTTGCACACGCGGCTGGATGCAGTCGCGGCGAAGATCAACACGCAGGGCGCGGGCGTTCCGGTGGCCGTGTTCAACTTGCTTGGCTGGCCGCGAACCGATGTGGCTGAAGCGGACGTGGGATTTTCTGAGACCGGGATTCGCGAGTTGGCGATGACGGGTCCGGATGGGCAAGCGGTGCCGATGCAGATTGTGACCTCGGAGCGCAATGGCGATGGCGGCATCCGGCAGGCGCACGTTATTTTTGTGGCGCGCGATGTTCCTGCGATGGGCTATGCGGTGTATCGCGTGGCGCCGGGCGCGGGTGCCGGCGCGGCGATGCCGGGCGCGCACGATTCCGCCAGCAGGTATGAAGATCGCGGCACCATCGAGAACGAATATTACCGGGCTTCGTTTAATCTTTGGACCGGTGAGATGACCAGCCTTATCGTGAAGGACGGTGATTGGGAATCGCTCTCGGCGCCGGCGAACGTGGTGGCGCGCGAGCCCGATGGCGGCGATTTCTGGGAACTCTATGGCACGTTGAACGGCGGGCGTCTCACGGCTATGACCAAGGAAATTCCGGCTCCCCAGAAAGGCCGCGCCGAGTTCACGAATCAAAACGTGGGCGGCAGCGGTCGTACGACGAATGGCCCGGTGTTTGCCGAATTTCGCATTTCGCATCCGTTTGGCGCGAATCAATTTGCCACGACGGTGCGGCTGTATCGCGGCGTGCACCGGGTCGATATTCGCAGCGAGATTGTGAACAACGACCAATTCGTGCGCTACCGCGTGTTGTTTCCGACGTCGATCGCCAACGGCACGAGCACGCATGAGATTGCTTTCGGCGCGATCGAGCGGCCCGCCAAGCGCGAATTTCCCGCGCAGAATTGGGTGGACTACGGCGATGGCGCGCGCGGCGTGTCTCTGCTGAATCGCGGATTGCCGGGCAACAACGTGGCCGATGGCACGCTTATGCTTTCGCTGATGCGATCGACGCGGCTGATTTCGTACGGCTACGTGGGCGGATTCGAGCCGGGCGTCGGATCGGACACGGCGCTCGAGCTGGGCAAGCGGCTGAATTTCGATTATGCGCTGATGCCGCACGCGGGCGATTGGCAGCGGGCGGGCACGGCGCGGGCAGGTCTGGAATTCAACAATCCGCTCATCACGCAGGCCGTTGCGCCGCATGCGGGGACGCTGCCTGCGCGCTGGGGGCTGCTCGAAGTGTCGGATGGCAGCGCGGTGGTTACGGCGCTGAAGCCTGGGCCGGATGGCGCGAACATTCTGCGGGTGTATGAATCTTCCGGAAGGCCGGCTGTGGGCGTGCGCGTTAAGCTGCACGCGGGTTTGAGCGCAGTTCACGAAGCCAACCTCATCGAAGACGCTGCGGGCGCAGTCGAAGTTCGCGACGGCTCGTTTCAATTCGACCTGCATCCTTACGAGATCAAGACTTTCAAACTGAATCCATGATCGAATACCGCGTAGGAAAAGATTTGGATTTGGATGCGTTCATCGAGTTGTATCGCGCTTCCACGCTGGGCGAGCGGCGGCCTGTGGAAGATCGTGCGCGCATGGCGGCGATGCTGGCCAACGCCAATCTGGTAATCACTGCGTGGGATGGCGCGCTGCTTGTGGGAATTTCGCGCTCGCTCACCGATTTTGCTTACGCCACTTATCTTTCCGATTTGGCCGTGCGCTTATCGCATCAGCGGCTGGGAATCGGCAAAGAACTGATGCGCATTACGCAGCGCGAAGGCGGGCAGGCGCGGGTTATTCTGCTGGCTGCGCCGAAAGCGGCGGAGTATTATCCGCACACCGGGTTCACGCAACATCCTTCGGCGTGGACGCTGGGCCCGGATCAGACGGTGCGGTGATCTGCACGAATTGCCAGCCGAAGCGGCCTTTGATGCAGAGATGGCCGTCGGTGACTTGCTGATCGAGCGGCGACATTACGCGCACGATCTGATTGTCCTGCTCGTGCACGGTGAGCGTGCAGCCGACGCCGCAATAGGGACAAATGGTGTCGGTTTGCGTTTGCCTGGATTCATCCCAAGTGCCTGCCTGGCGCATGTCGAACTCGCTTTTGAACATCAGCGCGCCGGTGGGGCACACGCCGATGCAATTGCCGCAGTAGACGCAGGCGGACTCGGGAAGCGGGCGCTTCGAATTCGGTCGAGATACCGGCGGTGAAGCCGCGTCCGGCGACCGCAATGGCGAAAGTATTCTGCGCATCCTCGCCGCAGGCTTCCACGCATTTGTAGCAGAGAATGCATTTGCCGTAGTCGCGAACGTAGAGCTCGTTGTCGATCTTGACGGGCTGGGCGACGGTGGCCGCGGCGGGGCCGAAGCGCTCGGGATGGGCGTCGTAGCGGTCGATGTAACCGCGCAGGGACGGCGCTGTCGAGACGTCGACCGACGACGCGAGAAATTCCAGCACCAGCCGGCGGCTGAGGCGCACCCGCTCGGAATCGGTCTTGATCGACATACCCGGCTCGACCTTGCGCGAGCACGCCGGGACCAGCGTGCGTGAGCCTTCCAGCTCCACAACGCAGACGCGGCAGACATTTACCGGCGTCAGATTTTCCAGATAGCAGAGCGTGGGCGTATCGATGGCAATGCTGCGCGCGGCTTCGAGCAGCGTGGTTCCTTCGGGCACGGAAATTTTACGGCCATCGATAGTGATCTCGATTTGGCGCTTCGCGGCCTTCGGCGGGGCGAGCGGCACGGGTCCGCGGGGAATCGGAATCAGCGGATTGGGTGCATCACTCATGGAAAATGCTCCACCGCTTGAGGGCGGATTCGATGGCGCTCGAAGCCGTCTGGCCGAGGCCGCAGATGGATGCGTCGCGCATCACCTGGCCGATCTCGCCGCAGCATGGCGACTTCCTGTGTCACTGAAACCAACGCGTGGTTGCGCGGCTCAGGCGGTGCAACGATCTCCTCTTGACGGACGGTGCCGACGCGGCAGGGGACGCACTGTCCGCAGGATTCGTCGCGAAAGAACGCGGCGATGCGGAGCAGGATTTTCTGCAGGTCGACGGTGTCGTCGAAGAGCATGACGACGGCCGATCCGAGCGAGGCTGCCGATGGCGCGCGTGCCTTCGAAGGTGAGCGGGGTGTCGAGTTCGGCTGGCGTGACGAAGGCGCCGGCCGCGCCTCCGAGCAGGACCGCCTGCAAGCGGCCGCTGCCGCCGACGCCGCCGGCGAGATCGATCAACTCGCGCAGTGTCGCGCCGAATGCGGCTTCGTACACTCCCGGCCGGGCAACGTGACCGGAGAGGCAGAACAGTTTCGTTCCGGTGGAGCGCTCGGTGCCGATTGCGGCGTAAGCGGCGCCACCTTCGAGCACGATGTCCGGCACGTTGATCAGCGTCTCCACGTTGTTGACGACTGTCGGCTCGCCGAAGAGTCCGGCCTGCGGTGGGATAGGGCGGTTTGTTGCGCGGCTCGCCGCGATAGCCTTCGATGGAGTTGAACAGCGCGGTTTCTTCGCCGCAGATGTAGGCGCCGGCGCCGCGGCGCAGCTCGATGTCGAAATGCATAGTGCCGCCGAGCAGGCTGTGGGCGCGCGCTTCGGCGATGGCATGAAGCAGGCGCTCGGTGGCCAGCGGATATTCGCCGCGAATGTAGATGTAGCCGCGTGCGGCGCCGATGGCGAAGCCGGCGATGGTCATGGCCTTCGATCAGCGCGAATGGATCGTCCTCCATGATGACGCGGTCTTTGAAAGTTCCGGGCTCGGATTCATCGGCATTGCAGACCAGGTAATGCGGCCGGCCGTTGGCGCGCGAGTTGTGAAGCGCTTCCCACTTTTTGCCCGCGGGAAAAGCTGCGCCGCCGCGGCCTACGAGTTTGGATTCGATCACTTCGCTGGATCACTGCGGCTGGACCCATGTCGATGGCCTTGCGCAGCGCTTCGTAGCCGCCGTGCGCGCGGTAATCGTCGAGGCTTCGCGGATCGACTTTGCCGATGCGCTTGAGCAAGACGCAATTGCGGCTGGCCGGCTTGCGGCACGGAATTTCCCGGATCGCTGGACGGGATCGCGCCTGTCGCTTGCAATTTGGCAGATCGCATCCGCTGTCACTGGAGCCACCGCTTCTTCGCGCGGATGCTCACCCGCTTCCGCGAACAACGCGCCGGCGCGCGCTCGCAGAGGCCCAGGCATGGGCTGCGCAGCCACGTCGATCCGGGCGGGCCCTAGCTTGCGTCTCCAGTTCGCGCGCAGATCGCGTCCGCGCCCTGAGTGAGGCAGGCGATGTCGTCGCAAACGTGAATCACGACCGCCGGACGCGGCGTCAGTCGAGAACATTCCGTAGAACGAAGCTACGCCGTAGGCTTCGGCTGGCGGCACGTCGAGGCGCTGGGCAGGCGTAGTTGAGCGCGCCCGGGCTGATCCAGCCGGCGCGTGCCTGAATGGCGTGCAGGACGGGCAACAGGCGGTGCCGCTCGCTCTCGCTGCGTGGCCACCGACGGCTGTGCGACCATCGACGTCCATATCGCGAACGCCGCCGGTCCAACCGGAGTCGGGAGATCCCAGCACTGCGTCAACGGCGGCTTTTTCTTCCTCGGTGGGCTGTGCAGCGCTGAGGTGAATATCCAATTAGTTCTCCTGGTGCTTTCTCGATGCGGATGGCGGTGGCTTTGAATTCCGACGTTCCCGACTTGGGATCCACGGCGTCGATGGTCAGATCGTTGGTGGCTACCTGGTCGGGGAAATGCACGGTCATGAACGCCAGGCCCGGGCCGCAGACCTGGATCGAAGCGCACCGGCGCCACGACCGAGCCGCGGCGCGAGCGATGCGAACGCTCTCGCCTTCCGCGAACGCCGTAGCGCGCGCCATCTTCCGGCGACAGATCGAGCGTCTCGCCGCGGCGCAAGGGTGAGTGTAAAGCGGCCGGTCTGCACGCCGGTGTTGTAGGAATCCAGGCGGCGGCCGGTGGTGAGGCGCAATCGGGAAGTCGCTCATCGAGCGTGTCGACGGGCGGCTCGAACTCCACCACGCTGAAGGGCGCGCGCGGGCCGATCAGCGGCGTCTGCCCACAGACGGCTATGCAGGTACAGCTCGCCGGGATGCGATTCGTCGTAGCACGGCCACTGGATGCCGTCCATCTCTTCCAGGCGCTGGTAGCTCATGCCGGCGTGCATCGGGCTGAGGCGCGCACTTCTTCCCAGATTCATTCGGACATCGGCGTGTCCCCAATCGTGGCCCATGCGGCGGGCGAGGTCGTAAAGAATTTCAATATCGTCGCGCACGCCGGGCGGCGGGGCGACGGCGCGGCGCACGCGCTGCACGCGGCGTTCGCTGTTGGTGACGGTGCCTTCGGATTCGCACCATCCCGCGGCGGCGGGCAGGACGACGTCGGCCATCTCGGCGGTCTTGGTGAGAAACAGATCCTGTACCACCAGAAATTCCAGGCCGTCCAGCAGCTTCAAAGCTGCGGTGGCGGTCGGCTTCGGAATCGGCGGGATTTTCGCCCAATCACGTAGAGCGCCGTCAGCTCGCCGCGCTCCATGGCGTCGAACATGTCGCTCAGATGCATGCCGCGCTTGGGCGGAATTTTGACGCCCCAGGCGTGTTCGAAATTCGCGCGCAGCTCGTCGTTCTCCACGTGCTGGAAGCCGGGCAGGCGGTCGGGAATGGCGCCCATGTCGCCGCCGCCCTGCACGTTGTTCTGGCCGCGCAGCGGGTTGAGCCCGCTGCCGTAGCGGCCGACGTGGCCGGTGAGCAGCGCCAGATTGAGCAGCGCCAGCACGTTGTCGACGGCGTTGTGGTGCTCGGTGATGCCGAGCGTCCAGCAGATTTGCGCGCGGTCGGCGCGGGCGTAGGCGTGCGCCAGTTTCGCGGATGACGGCGGCCGGCACGCCGGTCTCGCGCTCGGCGCGCTCCAGCGTGTACTTCTCGACGCAGGCGCGATAGGCTTCGAATCCGCTGGTGGCATGTTCGATGAACTGGCGATTGGCCAGGCCGGAGACGATGATCTCGCGCGCCATGGCGTTGGCGAGTGCGATGTCGGAGCCGACGTCCAGGCCCAGCCACATGTCCGCCCACTGCGCGGAGCTGGTTCGCCGCGGGTCGACGACATACAGCTTCGCACCGTTGTGCACGCCCTTCAGCACGTGATGGAAGAAGATGGGGTGCGTGTCGCGCGCGTTCGAGCCCCAGAGAATGATCAGATCGGTCTCCTCGATCTCACGATACGAACTCGTGCCGCCGCCCAATCCGAATACCGTCGCCAGACCGACGACGCTGGGGGCGTGTCAAGTACGGTTGCAGCTATCGATGTTGTTGCTGCCGATCACCGAGCGCACGAATTTCTGCGCGACGTAATTCAGTTCGTTGGTGGTCTTCGAGCAACTGAACATGCCAAACGCCTGTGGCCCGTGCTGCGCGACTTGCGTTTGCAGGCCGCGGGCGGCCCGATCCATGGCTTCGTCCCAGGTGGCGGGGCGCAGCACGTCGTTCTCCCGGATCATGGGCTGGGTGAGGCGCGGGCCGGTTGTTTTCGCCATGAATGAAACTCCTTGCGCAGTAACCACGCGCGAACCAACCATTTTACATGGCGGGCTTGGAAGGCAAGGCGCACAGGTCGGGCGCGACCCATTCACGGCGGGCGGCCGCGCAGGCCAAACGCTCGGGGGAATAGTAGGCGGTGAGGGCGCGTGGATCGGCGAGATCGTCGTTGGCGGCCATGAATTCATCGAAATTGCCGCCGGACACGGCGTGTTGCACCAAGTCCATCCAGGCGCGGGTGACGGTTTCGTGATACTTTTCCGTGGCTCCGTGATGGGCTGCGTAGCGCCGGATACTGGCGGCCATGCGCTCGCTTCCTGCCTCATATCCAAAGCGGCGAACATAGATCCAGGCGAGGCGGAGATGATCGCGGTGATGAAAGGCCGTATTGGGCAGGGTGCAGTTCTCCACCGCGTCCAGAAAATCATCATCAGCCGTGTACATATTATTACGATATCGTACTATACGATTATGGCGCTACGGCTGATTCCTCCGATTCATCGCGCGACCCACCGCATCGGCCTGTACATCGGGCGCGCGCCTGGGCTCTCTGTCACCCAGGCTGAAGCGCACATTTTGGCGCATCTGGCGAGCGAGGGGGAATCGACCATCGCGCAGTTACACATAGCTCTGGCGCACCGGCGCTCGACTCTGACCAGCATTCTCGACCGGCTGGCGGAGCGCGGGTTCGTCGTCCGGGAGAGCGACACAAAAGACCGGCGCACGTTTCGCATCAGCATGACGCCGACGGGCGCGCGAGCCGCGGCCAAGGTTTCCGCATGGCTGGAACGGCTCGAGCGGGCGGTGCTATCTCGGTTCACCCCGGCCGAACTTCGCGGGTTTTCCAAGGTCGTCACCGCCCTGCAGGAGCACGCCGAGGGCCGCTAGGGCAGAGCCGACGATGATAGGATGGCAATCAGCACCATGGGAGTGACGATTTTGAAGCTGCGAGTTCTTGTTGTTGCCATTCTGGCGGCCGGATTTGCCAGTGCTGCGCCGGTGAGTTTCAACCGCGACATCCGCCCGATCATGTCGGACACGTGTTTCCGCTGTCACGGGCCGGACAAAGGCGCGCGCATGGCCGGGCTGCGGCTGGACATTCGCGAAGAAGCGCTCAAGCCGAAAAAAGCGGGCACGCCGATTGTTCCCGGCGATCCGGACCATAGCGTGATCATCCAACGCATTTTTGAAACCTCGCCCGCGCGGATCATGCCGCCGGAGTATGCGCACAAGATTCTGACGGCGGCGCAAAAGGACACCGTCCGGCGCTGGGTCGCGGAGGGCGCGAAGTACGAAGGGCATTGGGCGTATCAGCCGGTGAAGCCGCCCGCAGTGCCGGAAGTGAGTGCCGGTGCGCCGGTGGTCAATCCGATCGATGCTTTTGTGCAGGCGCGTCTGGCGCGCGAAGGTTTGCAGCCATCGCCCGAAGCCGATCGCCGCACGCTGATCCGAAGAGTGACGCTCGATTTGACGGGCCTGCCGCCGTCGCCGCGCGAAGTGGAGGATTTCGTCAAAGACCGCTCGGCGAACGCGTACGAGAAAGTTGTGGACCGGCTGCTGGTGTCGCCGCAATATGCGGAAAAGCAGGCCATGCACTGGCTCGATGCCGTGCGCTATGCCGATACCTGCGGGTTTCACGGCGACAATCCGCTGCCGGCGTGGCCTTATCGCGATTACGTGCTGCGGGCGTTTCGCGACAACAAGCCTTTTGACGAATTCACGCGCGAACAATTGGCTGGCGATTTGTTGCCGAACGCAACTGTCGAGCAGAAAAGTTGCGTCAGCGTATAACCGTCTGAACCGGACGTCGGCAGAGGGCGGCCTGCAACCTAAAGAATACCTGGCGAAGTATGGCGCCGATCGCGTGCGCACGTTGAGCGCCGTCTGGCTCGGCAGCACGATGGGCTGTGCCGAATGCCACGACCACAAGTTCGATCCGTTTCTGTCCAAAGATTTCTACTCGATGAAGGCATTCTTCGCTGACATCAAGGAAACGGGGCTGGTGCCGGATCAGGGTCCGGATGCCTGGGGCAGCCAGCTTGCGCTACCCACGCCGGAGCAGCGCCAGCGGCTTGAAGCGCTCACCCACAAAGTCTTCGACACGCGCTGCAAGCTGGATGACAAGGCCGAAAATCTGATGGCGCGGCGCCGCGATTGGGAGAAAGATATCCTCGCGCGCTACGAGGCGGGCGAGCTGAACTGGCATTTCCAGAGGCCGGTTTCGGCGGCTGCGACCAAAGCCAAGCTCACCGTCTACAACGACGAACTCGTCGACGCCAACGAAAATGAGGGCGCGACTTTGGTGACCCGCCGCGTTCCCGGAAATGGATTGGTGATTGCCAGCGGTCCGAATCCGGATAACGACACGTACACCGTCACGCTTCAAGCCCGGCGAGGGCGCCTGGACGGCGCTTGGGCCTCGAAGTCGATAGCGATGAAAGTTTGCCTGGCGCGTCCCTGGCGCGCGGCTCGGATCGTTTTGTGTTGAACGAACTGGAAGCGGAATTGTCACTGGATGGCGCGCAGCCAGCGCAAAAACTGACTTTCATTCTGGCGACTACCAACGCCAACGCGGCGGCCGATCTGCCCGCCCTGGGCGCGATCGATGGCAATCCGAAAACCGGTTGGGGCGTTTCCAATTATGGCGGCGTGCGCGATCCGTTTCTTGCGTTGCGGTTCCCGGAAAAAGTGAAAACGCGGCCGAATTCCGTGATCACGGTGCGCTTGCATCAGGATTCTGAATACCGCCGTGCGACGATTGGGCGTTTTCGCATGGCACTCTCCGCGGGTGAATTTTCATGGCCGGAAGCGCAGAATCAGACGGCACGCAGAAAAGAGACGAAGGAGCCGGACACGCCGCTCAATAGCGGGCTGCCGCTGCGCGTCTATCGCGCCATGCGCGTTCCTGAAGCCGATCGCGACAACGACCAGAACAATGCCGTGCGCGATCACTTCGAATGGTCGGCCGCGGAGTTGGTGCCGATGCGCATCGATCTCGCCAAGCTGGAAACGGAGCGCGGCCTGCTTGATACGGCGATCCCCAAAGTGGTGGTGACGGAGGCCGCCGAGCCGCGCGAGACGCGCATTCTGCCGCGCGCCAATTGGATGGATGAGACCAGCCCGATCGTTGAGCCGGCTGTTCCGGTTTTTCTGGGCAAGCTCGAAACCGGCGACCGCCGGGCCACGCGCCTCGACCTGGCCAACTGGCTGGTGTCGCCCGGGAATCCGCTTACGGCGCGCACGTTCGTGAATCGCACGTGGCGGGAATTTTTCGGCACGGGTTTGACCAAAGTTCTGGAGGATCTCGGCTCACAGGGCGAGTGGCCAACGCATCTCGATTTGCTCGACTGGCTGGCCGCGGAATTCATGCAGCCCTCGGTCGCCGCCGAAGGCGCGCACGCCTGGGATGTCCGGCACCTCATTCGCACGATTGTGATGAGCCACACCTACCGGCAATCGTCGCAAAGCAATCCGCAACTCGACGAAAAGGATTTCGACAATCACCTGCTGGCCCGCCAAACGCGCGTACGCGTGGATGCGGAAGTGGTGCGCGATACGGCGCTCGAAATTTCCGGGCTGCTGGTGGAAAAGTTCGGCGGCCCCAGCGTGAAGCCGTACGAGCCGGATGGATATCTGGCGGCGCTGAATTTCCCCAAGCGGGAATATGCCGCGAGCCACGCCGACGATCTCTACCGCCGCGGCGTCTACACCTATTGGCAGCGCACGTTCCTGCATCCCAGCCTGGCGACTTTTGACGCGCCGACGCGCGAGGAATGCACGGTGAATCGGGTGAACTCCAACACACCGCTGCAAGCGCTGGTGCTGCTCAACGATCCGATTTACGTGGAGGCCGCGCGCGTATTCGCGCAAAATATTCTGGAGCAGGGCGGGCACAATCTGAAGAGCCGCCTGGATTGGGCCTTTCTGCGCGCGCTCGGCCGGACGCCTACTCAGGAGGAGCGGCGCATCCTCACTGAATTGCATCGCAAAAATCTAGCGCGCTACCGGACAGATGCAACCAGCGCTGGGGACTTGGCCCGCGCGGGTGAGGCGCCGGGTGATCCCAGCGAAAAGACCAGCGACCTCGCGGCTATGACCAGCGTGGCGCGCGTGATCCTCAATCTGCACGAAGTGATTACGAGGAATTAAGGGGAAACCAATGCACCAAAGTGACCAGTTCGATTCATTCACTCGCGACGTTCATCGCCGCACATTTCTGGGGCGGGGCATTGCGGGTCTCGGCGTCCTGGCGCTCAATTCTCTTCTGAATCCCCGCCTGTTTGGAGCGGACGCGGATGGCCGCTGGCGCGGCGTAGTGCAGCCGCTGCATCATCCAGCCAAAGCCAAGCGCGTGATTTTTCTCTACCAGGCGGGCGGGCCTTCCCACATCGAAACTTTTGATTACAAACCGAAGCTCGCCGAAATGCATGGCAAGCCGATGCCGGACTCCTTCACCAAGGGACAGCAGATTGCGCAACTCCAAGGCAAGCCTTTAATTTGCTTCGGCCCGCAGCATGAGTTTGAAACGTTCGGAAAATCCGGGCAGCGGATTTGCAAATTGTTCCCGCGCATCGGCAGCGTCGCCGACGACGTTTGCATCATCCGCTCCATGTTCACCGAGCAGATCAATCACGACCCGGCGCACACGGTCATGAATACTGGCTCCATCATTACCGGCCGGCCCAGCATGGGTTCCTGGATGCTGTACGGACTCGGCGCGGACGCGGAAGATTTGCCGGGCTTCGTGGTGCTGATGTCGGCGGGCCGGGGCGGGCAGATGCAGCCGATCGCGGCGCGGCAGTGGTCCGCCGGATTTCTGCCGAGCAAGTTTCAGGGCGTCAAACTCAACTCGATCGGCGACCCGGTGCAGTACATCGAGAATCCCAAAGGGCTGAACGCGGATATCCAGCGCGATTCCATCGACGCCATCAACGCGCTGAACCGCACGCGCAACAAGACCATTCAGGATCCGGAAATTCTCACCCGCATCGCGCAGTACGAAATGGCGTTCAAGATGCAGACCAGCGTGCCTGGCTTGGTCGACATGAGCAAAGAGCCGCAGCGCGTGCTGGATATGTATGGCGCCAAACCCGGCGATGGCTCGTTCGCTTCGAATTGTTTGCTAGCGCGGCGGCTGGCCGAGCGCGGCGTTCGTTTCATCCAGCTCTATCATCGCGATTGGGATCATCACGGCGGCGTAAAAGTGAACGTGGCGATCAAGGCGGAAGAAGTCGACAAGGCCACCGCGGCGCTGATCACCGATCTAAAAGAGCGCGGCATGCTGGACGACACCCTTGTGATCTGGGGCGGGGAATTCGGGCGCACGCCGATGTCGCAAGGCGGCGACGGACGCGATCATCACATCAAAGGCTTCTCTTACATGCTGGCGGGCGGAGGCATCAAGGGCGGGCTCAGCTACGGCACGACCGACGACATGGGCTACGCGGCGCAGGAAAATCCGGTCAGCGTGCACGATTTCCATGCGACCATGCTGCACTTGTTGGGCGTCGACCATCTGCGGTTGACAGTGAAGTTTCAGGGAATGGATGCGCGGCTAACCGGGGTTTCCGGGGAAGTCGTCAAAGACATTCTGGTTTAAGACATTTCTCGCGGAGACGCAGAGACCAGAAATCAACAACCAGAATTTGTTAGTAGTTCTCTGTGGTCTCTGCGTCTCTGCGAGAAATTGTGTTTTGCTTATCGCGCACGCCGCTTTTTAGTCGCGGGCGCTTCTTCTTCCGCTGACACCGCCGTTGCCGACCGCGCTGGTTTTTTCTGCTCCGCCAAGCTCTTCTTCAGCGCTTCCATGATGTCGATCACCGGCGCGATCTGCGGCGCCGGCGTCGCCACCACCTTGTGGCCTTCCAGCTTGGCCTGGATCATCCGCTGCAAGTTTTCCCGGTAGGTGTCTTTGTACTTCTGCGGCTCGAAATCGGCGACCAGCGCTTCGATCAGCATCTTGGCCAGCGCCAGTTCCTTGTCCTGGACGACGCTGGTGTCGGTGCGGAATTCTTCCACCTGGCGAATCTCGTCGTTGTAGAACATGGTGTGCAGCACGACGCCTTTATCGCCCGGGCGCAGAATCACGATGTGCTCGCGGTTGTGCATGGCGAGCTTGGCGACCGCGTAATACTTGCTCTCGCGGATGGCTTGGAAAAGCAGCGCGTAGGGTTTGTCGCCGCCTTCATCCGGCGCCATGTAGTAAGAACTTTCCAGATAAATGGGATCCACCTGATCGGCCTTGACGAATTCCAGAATCTCCATCACCTTGGCGGTCTTGGGAGCGACTTTCTTGATGTCTTCCTCTTCGATGACGACGTACTGATCCTTCTCGTACTCGTAGCCTTTGACTAAGTCGCTGCGCGGCACCGGCTTGTCTTCAGCCAGGCAGTAAGTCACTTGCTTGATGCGGGAATTGTCGTCCTTGTGCAGCAGATTGAAACTTACCGTCTCGCCGCGCGCCGCGCTAAACAGGCGCACGGGAAAAGATACGAGACCAAAAGTCAGATGCCCTTTCCATACGCTGCTGGCCACGTTTGTTACCTCACTTGTGCAGCTTCACATTGAAGCGCTTCTAACACCGATATCATGGGACGTCGAGGTTTTCAAGCCGAGGATGCCTCTCGAGGAATACGCGCGAAAACGAAAATTCAGCAACACGCCGGAGCCCGCGCCGGCGGCGGAATCGCCTAAAACCGGCCCACGCGGGGCTCAGTTTTTGCGTGCAGCGCCACGACGCCTCGCGTCTGCATTACGATTTTCGCCTGGAAATGTCGGGAACGCTGAAGTCCTGGGCGGTTCCCAAAGGCCCGACGCTCGACCCGGCGCCCAAGCGGCTGGCGGCGATGGTGGAAGATCATCCGCTCGATTACGGCGACTTCGAAGGCACCATTCCCAAAGGCAATTACGGCGCGGGCAGCGTCATGCTGTGGGACCGCGGCACGTACGAACTGCTCGGCGACAAGACCGGTGAAGAGCAGATTCAACGCGGCGATCTGAAATTCCGCCTGCACGGCGAAAAGCTCAAGGGTGAATTCGCCATCGTGCTCATGAAGGGCCGCGGCAAGGGCAACGAGTGGCTGCTGCTCAAGAAAAAAGATGCCGAAGCGCGGCCCGGTTGGGATATCGAGGAATTCGCCCGCAGCGTGCTCACCGGCCGCACGCAGGAAGAGATCGCCAAAGGCGTCACGCGCGATGCCGGCGAGCATGCCCACGTCAAACTCGCCGTCGCTCGAAGGGCGCGGTGCGCGCGGCGATGCCGAAGTCGATCGAGCCGATGACTTCGTTCCTGGTCGACACGCCGCCGAAAGGCGACCAGTGGCTGTTCGAAATCAAATGGGACGGCATTCGCGCCATCTGCTTTCTGGAGGATCACAAAGTCCGGCTGGTCTCGCGCAACGGGAATCCGTGCGAGCGCCAGTATCCCGGAGCTGAGCGTCATCGGCCATCAGATCGCCGCGAAGCAAGCCGTGCTGGATGGCGAGATCGCCGTGCTCGATCCGCAAGGCGTCTCGCGGTTCGCGCTGATCCAGTCGCGCATTTCGGTTGCCGATCCGAACTCGATCGCGCACCTGGCGCGCAAAACGCCGGTGGTGTATTTTGTTTTCGACCTGCTGTATCTGGATGGCTATGATCTGCGCAGCGTGCCGCTGATCGAGCGCAAGCGTTTGCTGGAATCGATCGTGACGCCTTCGCCGGTCCTGCGCTATTCGGAGCACTTCGCTAACAATGGCGCGGAAATGCTGGCAGCCGCGCGCGCGACCGGTCTCGAAGGCATTCTCGCCAAGAACGCCGAATAGCGCTTACGAAACGAAACGCAGCCGGAATTGGCTCAAGCTCAAAGTGGTGGCACAGCAGGAATTCGTCATTTGCGGTTACACCGAAGGCGAGCGCGATTATTTCAGCTCGCTGATTCTGGGCCTCTACGAAAAAGGCAAGCTGGTTTGGGTGGGCAACGTGGGCACGGGTTTCGACAACACGATGCTCGAACTGCTCCACAGCCGCCTAACGCCACTCGTGACGGCGCGCTCGCCGTTCGCCAAAAAAGAGGCGATGCTGCGCGCTGCGATTTGGGTTCGTCCTGAACTGGTCTGTGAGGTCAAGTTCGCCAATTGGACCCAGGACGGACATTTGCGCGCGCCCGTATTTCTCGGCTTGCGGCCCGACGTACGTCCCGAAGAATGCGTGCGGGAAAGGGAACTGCCTGCCGCCGACGATCCCATTGAAGATACTCCCGCGCCGGCCGCGCGCCCGCCCCTGCTCACCGGCAAGCAGGCCGAAGTGGCGATGACCATCGATGGCCGCCACCTGAAGTTCACCAACCTGAACAAGATTTATTTCCCCGCCGACGGCTATACCAAGCGGGACCTCCTGAATTTCTACGACGCCGTCGCCGATCTGTTGCTGCCTTATCTCAAGGACCGCCCGCTCTCGCTCAAGCGCTACCCCGATGGCATCGATCACGATTTCTTTTTTCAGAAAGACGTTCCCGCGTCGTTCGCATCCTGGATGCGGACCGAGCTGATTCCCTCCGAGCACAAGGCAGAAACCCATACGTTACGCCCTGGCCGAAGATCGCGCCAGTCTGCTGTATCTGGCCAATCTGGGCTGCATCGATCACAATCCGTGGATGAGCCGCGTGGGCTCGCTCGAACATCCGGATTTCATTCTGATCGATCTCGACCCGCAGGGCTGCGAGTACGACAAAATCATCGAAGCCGCGCAACTGGTTCGCAAGAAGCTGGACCTGGTGGGACTCGAAGGCTATCCAAAAACCACCGGCGGCGACGGCATGCACATCTATGTGCCGCTCGAGCCGGTCTACACCTACGAGCAATCGCGGACCTTCGCCGAGATCATCGGGCGACTGGTCGCCGCCGAACGGCCCGACCTGTTCACCACGCCGCGCGCGGTGTCAAAGCGCCAGCACGGCCGGGTATATTTCGATTACTTGCAGAACGGAGAATCGAAAACCATCGCCGCGCCGTACGTGGTGCGGGCGCATCCGGGTGCGCCGGTGGCGACACCGCTGGCATGGCGGGAAGTGACGCCCGGCCTGCTGCCCACGCAGTTCACCATTCGCAATGCGATGGACCGTTTCGCGCGCGTTGGGGATCTTTTCAGCGGCGTGTTGACGAATTTGCAGCGGCTGGAAAAAGGTATGGAAAAGTTGGACGGTCTGCTGAAGTGAAGTGGGGCAGGTCCCCGACCTGCCGGTTTTCCTGAAATGGCAGGTCGGGGACCTGCCCCACTTAGTGATGGTGACTATGTCCGGCTTCCACTACCGGAATCACGCAGCCTGTCGCCGCTACTTCGCAACCCACATGCTCGAATTGCACCGTCGTATGGCGGATATGGAAGCGGTCGCACAGCACTTGATTTAACTGGCGTAGCGTGCGGTCGCTGGCAGACGGCGGCAGATCCTCGATCAGTACGTGGCAGCTCAGCGCGTGAGTGCTCGATCCCAGGCTCCAGATATGCAGGTCATGCACGTCCAGCACGCCTTCGACGCCGCGCATGGCCCCGACCACGGAGGTCAGGTCGATACCGCGCGGCAACCCTTCGAGCAAAATATTCAGCGATTCCTTGATGATGTCGCGCGCTGTCCAGATGATCAGCACCGCGATCACCATCGAAAGAGCCGGGTCGATCTGGTGCCAGCCGGTGTAGATCATCGCCACGGCGCCCACGATGATGGCGATCGATCCCAGCAGATCGCCCAGCATATGGACAAATGCGCTGCGCACATTGAGATCGTTCTGGCGCGCGATACGCAGGCCCCACATGATGCCCGCGTTCAGCAGGATGCCCAGCCCGGCGACCGCGATCATGGTTCGCTCCTGCACCGCGACGGGATGCAGCAGGCGGTTATAGCCTTCGTAGAAAATCCAGGCGGAAAGCACCAGCAGCGTCAGCGCGTTCACGAACGCCGCCAGCACGCCGGCGCGCTGATAGCCGAAAGTCTTGATCTCGTCGGCGGGTTTGGATTGCAGATAGAAGCCGAACCAGGCAAGCGCGAGCGATAGAGCGTCGGTAACGTTATGGCCGGCGTCGGAGATCAGAGCCAGGCTATGCGCCTGAATGCCGGCTACGAATTCGACCAGTACGAAGAGGGAAGTGGCAAGCAGGGACCATGCCAAAACTTTCCCAGTCCCATGGCCATGGCTGTGCGTGTGCAACGAGAACTCCACTTACAGTGTACAACCAGGGGCGTTCAGCGCGGCGTGATCAAGCCGCCCAGTTTGTCCTGCTCACCTGCAGCCGAGCGCGGAAAGCGCGTCGAATACGCCTCCAGATATTTCAATCCCGCGCCGGTGTTGTAGATTACGATTTTCTCTTCGCTCTTTAGGAAGCCGTCGGCGAGCAATTTCTCGAGCGCCGAAACGCAGGCTGCACCCTCCGGCGCGATAAACAGCCCTTCGTCGGAAGCGAGTCGAATTCCGGCATCGAACAATTCGCTGTCACTAACGGCGATGGCTGTGCCGCCGCTCGAGCGCACCGCGTCGAGAATCAGGAAATCGCCCAGCGGCTTGGGCACGCGCAGCCCGCTGGCCACGGTATGGGCGTTCTGCCAAACGGTGCTGCGGGCGTCGCCTTGCTGGAAGGCGCGCACGACGGGCTGGCACCCTTCCACCTGCACGGCGATCATTTTGGGCCGCTTGGGACCGATCCAGCCCAGCGCTTCCATTTCGGCGAAGGCTTTCCACATGCCGATGATGCCGACTCCGCCGCCGGTGGGATAAAACAGCGCGTCGGGCAATTCCCAGTTCATCTGTTCGGCGAGTTCGTAGCCCATGGTCTTCTTGCCTTCGATGCGATACGGCTCTTTTAGCGTGGTGACGTCGAACCAGCCTTCTTTTTCGGCTCCGGCGGCGACCATGCGGGCGCAATCGCTGATCAGCCCGTCGACGAGGGTCACATGGGCGCCATAGGCCTTGCATTCCACGAAATTGGCCTGCGGGACGTCGCGCGGCATGAAAATGTGAGCTTCGAGGCCCGCGGCCGCAGAATAGGCCGCCATAGCGCTGGCAGCGTTTCCGGCCGATGGAATGGCTAGCTTGCGTATCCCCAGCTCCACGGCCATGGAAACGGCGCAGGAGAGCCCGCGTGCCTTGAAGGAGCCGGTAGGGTTGAGGCCTTCGTCTTTGACCCACAGGTGCTGAGCCCCCAGGCGGGCTCCCAGGCGCGGCGTACGCACCAGGGGGGTCATCCCCTCGCCCAGTGAGACAATAGAGGCTTGACGGGTCACTGGCAGCACCGGAGCATAGCGCCACATGCTATTGGGGCCGCTAACGAGCTGCTCGCGGGTCCAGCGCTGGCGAATCCGGGCGAGATCGTAGCGGACCAGCAGAGGCCCGCCGCACGGGCAGAGATTATGGATTTTTCCGGATTCGAACTTCTGTTTGCACAGGCTGCATTCCAGATGCGTCAAAGCTGATAGAGTATCCATGAGGCGATTTTTCTATCTTACTGGAAACAGGCATGGTTAGGACGTTAGCTGCGATCCTGGCTCTGGCGGGCTCGGCTTTTGCCGGCGAATACGCCGTGCTGGGCTCCGGGTTCCGCATTCACGTGGACCGCCATCAATCGGACGGCAACGTGGTTCGGCTTTATTCAGGTGGCGGCGTGACGGAATTGGCGGTAGCGGCCATTACGGGTTTTGAGGCCGATGAGATCGTCCCTGAGAAAGCTCCCGAGCCGCCCGCTGTAGCCGCACCGCTAGCCGTGGCGCCCAGTCCGCGCGCGCTGGTCGAGGAAGCGGCTCGCAAACACGGTTTGCCGCCGGAATTCCTGCACAGCGTGGTAGCCGCCGAATCAGGCTACCAGACCAATGTGGTTTCGCCGAAGGGTGCAATCGGCCTGATGCAGGTGATGCCGGCCACGGCGAAACTTTACGGCGCGGATGCGTCCATCCCCGAACAGAATGTCGATGCCGGCGCGCAATACCTGCGCGATTTGCTCCTGAAATATCAGGGCAACGATCATCAGGTGAGCCGGGCGCTCGCGGCCTACAACGCGGGGCCGGGCGCAGTCAAACGCTACGACGGGGTTCCGCCCTATCAGGAAACGCGGGATTACGTCGCGCGCGTGATTCGCAATTACGCCAGGCGCAAGGCTACTTCGCCGAAAACGCCTGATCGATCTTCGCCGCCAGAATAAAATCGTTCTCGCTCAGGCCGTTGATCTTGTGGGTGTAGGTCGTGATCTCGGCGCGTCCCCACGCCAGCAGGATGTCGGGGTGATGGAATTCTTCCTCCGCCACGGCCCCGACCCGATTGACGAATTCCAGCGCAGCTTTGAAATCCCCAAACTTGAAGGCTTTGGTGATGTGGTGCCCGTCTATAACTTTCCAATCCGGAAATTGCGCGGCCAATTTCTGTAGTTCCTGGCCTTCGAGGGGAGGCGTTCCGCCCTTACAAGGCACGCACTTCCTGGCGGCCAGGCTGTTCGCTCCGGCTGCATCCATTGGGATTCTCCTTCGTACCGCCCCTGCAAACCCGCGTACTAGCCGCGGAATGAACCTTTCCGGCTATTGTGAGGGCGGGCGATAGATCTCATCATAACAACGCAGCCGAAAGGCCTTTACGATGCAAGCCACGCAACGAAACAATCGACGGGCCGCGGACCGCTTTCCGCTGGAGCGCGAAGCACGCTTTACGGTGTTGGACACGCGCGCCACACCGCTCACCGGAAAATGCCGCACGGTCAACATGAGCTCTCGCGCCATTCTCTTCCGCAGTGAGGAGCGATTGACGGAAGGCAAAAGGCTGGAGCTGGCAGTAAGCTGGCCTGCGCTGTTGAACGCCACCTGCCAGCTGAAGCTGGTCGCCCTGGGCCGGGTGATCCGGTCCAATTTTGAAGAAGCCGTGATCGAAATCGAACGTTACGAATTCCGCACGCAGGGCTCAGCAGGAGTTTAGTGGGACTGCCGGGGACCTGCCCCACTAGCGCTTGAGCGGATCTTCCACCCAGGGCGGCGTGGCTTCGATCAGCCGGCCCAGCTCCGGCTCCAGCTGCTTCCATCTTCTGCTTCATTTCCCAGGCGATCTCGCGATAGCTGAAGTGGCCCTTCACGCCGCTGCGCACCCGCGCAGATGTATTCGACCTCGGCGAAATCCATCTTGAACAGGAACCGCGATCGCGCGCCGAAGGGCAGCAGATAATGCGAGCCGGCGCGGGCAGGCGCGTGCATCTGGTCGAACGCGCTGGCGCATGGCGGCTTCGATAAATGCTCGGTGGCGCCGGCGTCGGCGACCAGCCTCGGGCGTATCGAATCCCAGACTGCCCGCTGTACGCCTGCCGGTACTGCTGGCAGCGGCGATGGCGGTGCAGGTCGCGATACGCGCCGATGTCGATCACCATGTCGAAGCAGTACAGGCCGCCGCGGAAACGCGCGCAGCATGTCGTCGCGGCGGCTGCGCGATTGCAGCGCCACGTCGATCACCTCGGCGCGCCGCGCCGCGCTCCAGCCGCGCAGCGATTTCGTAGAGCTCGCGGAAGGGCCGGTCGGTGACCGGATAGAGCAGCGTCGCCACAATCTCGGAGGCGACATCGGTCGGGCCGCAGCAGATCGACGCGCTCCGGCAGCAGTCCCTGCGCGCGGGCGGCAGATTCTGCGCCGCCCAACAGCTGCAGATCCTCGCGCGATTGCGTCAGATACTCGTCCGGCTCGGCGTGGCGCGCGAGCGTGGGCGCGAGCGGCTCGCGCCCGGCGGATTCGTCCCACATGCAATCCGGCTCGGCCGCGCAGGCCTGCCGCGATCTCTTCGCCCAAGCTGCGCAGCTCCTCGTATTCGGATGCGCGCAGCCGCTTGATCTGCTTTTCCAGCGTGCGGATGCTGGTCACCTGGCCGACATTGGTGGGCACGCCCCAGAACAGCAGGTAGCGCGCCACGTCGAAGGCGCGCGCCGCGAGGTTGCGCTCGTAGGCGTCGGGCTTCATCTCGGCGGGACGCGGCAGCTTTTCGCTCAGATGTTCGAACACGCGCGCGTGCACTTCGCCGTAGGCGCGCAGCAGGGCATCGCCCGGCGGCCTGATACGCGGCCGCATCCGCTTCGCCGAACTCCGGCGGCGTGACGAAACCGGAGCGCGAGAAATCCTGATAGCGCGACGATTTCGCCTGCCCGTCCCACAGCGTTTCGTCTTCGATCTCGGTGGCCGCCAGCTCCGACATGCCTTCGAAGCACAGCACGGTGTGGCCCAGATCGGCGATGGAGGCGTGGCCGTACTGGAAATAGTAATGCTCCAGAAACTTCTGCGAGTTGTGCGTGCGCACCCATTCGAGCGACTGCGGGATGGAATCCGGCGAGCGGCTGTAGCGAGCCAGCGCGTAGGCGCATTTCTCCGGCGGCATGGGCGCCACGGTGATGACGCGCTTGGTTGGTCCGCCATGGGGACCACGCTATTATCGGATGCGATGAAGATCAGGATCAAACGGTTGTCGCCGGCGGCGTTTTTGCCAGAGTACGCGCACGGCCCCGAGGAGGACGCCGGCATGGATTTGCGCGCCGTGGAAGCGGCGACGCTCGCGCCCGGCGTGCCGCATATGGTGGCCACGGGCATCGCCATCGAACTGCCGCCGGGCTATGAAGCGCAGGTGCGCCCGCGCAGCGGCCTGGCGCTGAAGCACGCCATCACGCTGCCCAACAGTCCGGCAACGATCGATCCCGGATATCGCGGCGAGATTCGCGTGATTCTGCTGAACCTGGGGCATGCGGCGTACGAGATTCAAGCCGGGCGACCGGATCGCGCAGATGGTGATCGCGCGCTATGAGCGCGTGGAGTGGGAAGAAGGCGAGCTGGGGGATTCCGTGCGCGGTGCGGGTGGATTCGGATCGTCGGGAAGGTAGCAAAAAGGGCGGGTTTGAAACCCGCCCCTACGAGCGTGTTTCGCATCGCCGGCGGCTCCGAGTACGCCCCGCGCGCGTTCCGCGTGACCAATTGCCGGTGGCATCATGGGTCTCACTCTTGTAGGGGCGGGTTTCAAACCCGCCCTTTGCCCCTTCTCCTTGACAGTCTAGGAGGACCGTCGTATTCTACCTCTAGACGCTCTAGGAAGGCGATTTTGAGCAAACAAGTCGATCTCTTGCAAGGCACTCTCGACATGCTGATCCTCAAAGCGGTCTCGCTTGGGCCTCTGCATGGCTACGGCATCCTATTGCGCCTGCAACAGATTTCGAAAGAGGTTTTGCAAATTCAGCAGGGCTCACTTTACCCGGCTCTCTATCGCCTGGAGCATCAGGGCTGGATCGCCTCCGAATGGGGTGAATCGGAAAATAATCGCAAGGCCAAGTTCTACCGCCTCACCGCCACAGGCCGCAAACAATTGCAGCTCGAGCGCGACCAGTGGAGCCGCCTCTCCTCCGCCGTCACGGGCGTCTTAAACGCCATTCCCGAATAGTTGCGACCAACAGGGTTTTGATAGCATTATGGTTATGTTCCTTTCCGTCAATGGGCGAGTAGCTCAGTTGGGAGAGCGCCGCACTCGCACTGCGGAGGCCGTGGGTTCGACCCCCATCTCGTCCACCAAATCTTCAGTAAAATGCATCAGCCTGACCTGAACTGGCAGCTCCAGAAAATGCGCAAGGAATGGGATGCGCGCGCTCGCGAGAATGCGCGCTACTACGTCAACACGGCCCGCGCCAGTTGGACCGACGAGGAATTTTTCTCCAGCGGCGAGCAAACTGTGGCGGAAGAGATTCTCACCGACATGACCAACATCTGCCAGGGCCGGAATCCGCGCGAGATGCGGGTGCTTGAAATCGGCTGCGGCGTGGGCCGTGTGACCCTTCCCCTATCGCACCTGTTCGGCGAGGTTTACGGCGTGGATATCAGCTCGGAAATGATCCGCCAGGCGGGCGTCACGCTGGCAGAACGCCCCAACGCCCAGGTTTTTCAGAACAACGGCATGGATCTCAAGGTGCTGCCCGCGTTGGAATTCGATTTCGCTTTCTCGACCATCGTTTTCCAGCACATTCCGCGCCGCGAAGTGATCGAGAGCTATGTGCGGGAAGTGTGCCGCGTGCTGCGCCCCGGCGCCTTGTTTAAATTCCAGGTGCAGGGCTATACGGCGGTAACCTCGTCGCCGGACAACACCTGGCTGGGCGTGCCTTTCACCGACGAGGAAGCCGTGGAGATGGCCACCCGCAATGGCTTCGAGGCGCGCTACCGCATCGGCGCCGGCGAGCAGCACTTCTGGCTCTGGTTTTTCAAGAATCCGGAAACTCCCGCCTAGCGCTTCAGTCTGGGCCGGGTGAGGCTCCGTTCCCGCTGTTCTTGCGCCGGGCTTCCCAGTAGCGTTTCATGCGCTCGGAGACTTCGCGGCGGGCTTGCGCATCCATGGTCTTGCGGCCGCGCCTCTTTTGAGCGGGCGGCGCGCCATCCACCCGCTGCTTCTGCATTCCCTCGAGATGCGCGATGGCCCGGTCCAGCCGTTCCTTTTCAGCCAACAGTTCTTTAATGGCCTGATGGATGTTCATCCACGCCTCCAGCATCCGTCGAGTCGAGGTCTACCGTATCAAGAATGGCCAGTGCGGCACGATCCGCAAATGAAATACCAGCATGGCCACATAAACCGCCACGGCTAGCACCACCAGCACGATCACGGTTATTTTGAGCACCTTGGCCCACGGGAACTTACGTTTTTCGCGATGCAGCACCAGCAAGTAGCTGGCGAAAATCCCTACGTAGAATAGCGCACACATGGGGGTGGCGAACAGTACCAGGTTAAAGACGTCCGGCGTGGGCGTCACGATGGCGGCGATAATCACAATCCCCAGAATGGCGTAGCGGCTATGCGCGATCAGGAAACGCGGGCTGACAATGTGCAGCAGCGTGAGGAAGAAAATCAGGATCGGCATTTCGAATACTAACGAAATCCCCAGCATCACGTTGACGAAAAGATCGAAATACTCGCTTAACGAGACCAGGGGCGTGACGCCGTTATCGCGACCCAGGCCCAGCAGAAAAGTCAGCCCGTAGCGAAAGGCCACGAAGTAGCCGAATGCGCCGCCCAAAAGGAACAGGCCAGCCGAGCAGATTACGAATGGCGTGGCCCAGCGCCGTTCCCGCTTGTATAGGCCGGGAGCAATAAAGGCCCACACCTGGTACAGAATCCACGGCGACGACAGAAAGATCGCCGCCAGAATCGGCATCTTCACCCAGATGATATTGAACGCCTCCATAGGCGTGATCTGGGTGAGTTGGGGAGGCCCGCCGTTGATGCCCTTGATGCCTAACGTGGTGAGCGCCTCGACCGCCGGCGCTTTGACAAAATTCCACAGCTCTTTGCTGAACGTGAGGCTGGCCGCAAAGGCCACACCCACGCCCACCAGCATCAGGAAGATTCGGCGGCGCAGCTCTTCCAGGTGTTCCAGGAACGACATGCGCAGCATGCCGTCCTCATCGTGATCGTCGTCGGGAGGTGGTGGCGGAGGAGGGGGAGCCTTCGGCCCACCCCCGCCGGCAATGGCGGGAGGGCTCGAGGGCGGCGGCGGAGCCTCCGGAGGAAATACTGTGTTGGCCGGCGTAGCGATGCCCGCGGCGTACATCGGGTCATACACCGGTTCATGCACCGGCGCCTGTACCGGCGGCTCTCCGGACACATTTCCGCTGTCGGGAGCCTGCGCTCCCTTGGGGTCTTCAGGTGATGCCATTCTAAGTCTTCAGTGTTGGATGCTCGGCTGCTGCTTCACCGTTCACCGGAAGTGCCGGAGTTGCCGGAGCCACCGAAGTTGCCGGTGTTACCGGAGGAACGGATTCGGAAGTGCCCAGTAAAGGGACTGCCGCTGCTGCCAATGCCGTTGATTCAGCGCCCTGAGGTGCGGATGCGCTTGTGGTGGTTGGACTGGACACGGGGGAATCGTGCGACACGGAGCCGTAAGGAGCGCTCCCGTCGTAATAGGAAGAATAGTCGTACTGGTGTTCGTTGAGGCTGAAGTTATTCGTCACTTCTTTTAGCGACGTGCTCAACGATTCGTTCTCCCGCTCCAGGGCTTTCATTTCGCGTTCGAACGTGGATTTCAATTCGTTCGAATGGCGACGGAACTCAGCCAGCCCCTTGGCCAGGTTCTTTCCAAGTTCAGGCAATTTCTTCGGCCCAAAAATGAGAAGAGCGAGGACAAAGATGAAGACCGTCTCCTGCCAACCTAGCGGACCCATCTTGTATTTGCCTCCAAATAGGGAATCTACTCAATGATAACGGGTGGGAGCTAGAGGGTCAACCGGGGTGGCTTGGCAGCATAGGTCAATTTTTTCGCGAAACACTGCGAAGGCCAAAGAGTCAAACTTGGTCGGAACTGAGCAGGATTTGACCTTCGGGGCAGTTGGCATACCAATTGCAAGTTTCGTTGAGGGAGGGGTTTTGCGGTGAGGATGGCGTAAATCGTGAATAGCCTGGTGTATTGTGAGCAGGCTCGGGAGTTGCTGGACGCGTTCGCTGAGGCGATACGCGAGCTGGTGGGGTTTCACGAGGCACAATTCCAGGCGCTTGTTGAAGGCGATTTAGACAGTGCGCGCTTCGAGGATTTAATCCACATGGCGAATGAACGCAAGCATTTAGCCAAGTACGCCTACATACAGCATCTGGACACTCACCGCTGCTCAACATTTTATGGAACTGACAAAAAGTGAGCGCGCTAAGATTACCGACAGCGTGCACAGTATTCAGTCTGCGCGCGCTTCTTTGACCGACATTGACGAGTCTAAAGTTCCCAAAGTCGAAGAAATCCAGGAGTGCCTGGAGAGCGCCGACAAAGATCTGCGCGTGGCTCTGAGGCAAGCGCCAGCGAAGCCAAAGCCTTAACCCTTATCCTGCGGACCTGGCTTGCTCAGCGTTTCAGCCCTACCCATACGGGAGGACGGATCCGCCGGGGCCTGCTGGCGCTTGTTGGCGTACATCTCGCGATCCGCGTCGTCCACGGCTTTGCGCAGCGACCCACCCTGCACCTCTGACGTTCCCCAACTGAAGGAAATGGGCATGACGCCGAAGCCGCGCACCTGGAAGCTGCCGAGGCGGTCGCGCAGAGCGCGCATACGGGTGGTGGCCACGGCCCGGCTCTGATTGTGAAACAGGATCACGAACTCGTCGCCGCCCCAGCGAAATGCTTCGTCTTCCTGGCGGATGGAGGCTCGCAGCAGGTGTCCGACGTTGCGCAGAATTTCGTCGCCCACCAGGTGGCCGAAGCGGTCGTTGATGGATTTGAAATTGTCCATGTCGCACACCGCCACCACGCCGCTGAAGCCTTCCATGCTCTCCAGGCTCTTCTCGAGAGCCGCCTGGTTGCGCAGCCCGGTGAGACGGTCGCGGTCCAGATCCTTCAGGGTCTCGCTGCGCACGCGGTCGAGTTCCGCGCCGAGTGAAAGAATGCGGTAGCGCTGGTTTTCGATCCACATCGCCATGGCGGAAAACGCCAGCACGGTCTGCAGGGCCAGGTCGTACAGGTTGTAGTAGCGCAGGTATCCCGGCCAGATCAGCGGGCCGTCCTGGCGATAGACCGAATAGAAGATAGCCGCGTGCCAGAGCGACGCCGCCGACATCGCGGTGAGCGCGTAGCGGAACCAGCGCGCGCCGCCGCCGGCGCTGCCGTGGAGACGGGACGCGCCGTACAGATAAATCGCGGCCAGCACCAGGGAGTGCAGGGCATGAAAAGTCTCGAAGTGATGTTGCAGGCCCAGGCCGTAAGCGATCGCCAGAAACACCGGGTATCCCACCAGGGCGCGCAAGGACTTGTTCCAGATCTTGCGAAGCGCCCAGATTCTCCATGCGCGCCGCCGCAGCGAGGGAAAGGGCGTAGGAATATTCAAGAAATGAGTAGGGCGTAAGCCAGGCCGTCTGGCCGCTCGAAAAGTAGAACCAGACGAAGACCAGCGCCATGGCCTGCAGCAGCCACGCCAGGCTCCAAGAACCGAACGAAACAATCCCCGATTGCCGCCACACTAGCAGAAAGAGCACGAAGAACAGCAGCGTGCCCAGCGTCTGGACAGCCAACCCGATCAGATCCGGCGCAGCAGTTTGCAATCAATCTCCCCGCACGGTATGGCGCTTGAAGTGAGTCGCTTTCCCGGTGGTCTCATCCACTTCGAGCACCACCGAATGCAATTCCGGCGAACCTTTGGCGGCTTCCATGCGAACCGGCATGGAAGTCAGGAAGCGTTCCAATATGATCTCCTTCTTGACGCCGATCACGGAATCATAGGGCCCCGTCATCCCCACATCGGTCTGGTAAGCGGTCCCGCCGGGCAAAATACGCGTGTCGGCGGTCGGGATGTGCGTGTGCGTTCCCACCAATGCGGAGACACGTCCATCCAGATACCACCCCATCGCCATCTTCTCACTGGTGATTTCCGCATGAAAGTCCACAAAGCGAACTTTAACCAGCGGGCCGAGCGATTCCAGAATCTGGTCGACCTTGCGGAAAGGGCAATCCGTCGACGGCATATACGTCCGGCCCTGCAGGTTGATGACGGCGCATTCCACGCCGTTTCGCGCTTTCACTTTTACCACGCCGGCGCCGGGTGTGCCATCCGGGTAATTGGCCGGACGCAGTAACCGGGGACGGCGCGCGAAGTACTCGTAAATCTCGCGCTTGTCCCAGATATGGTTGCCGCTGGTGAGGACATCCAGGCCGAGCGCAAACAGCTCATCGGCAATATCCGGCGTAATGCCGAAGCCGCCGGCGGAATTCTCGGCGTTGGCAATCGCCAGATCGATGGCCTGCGTTTCCCGGATATCCTGCAAATGGTCGGCGACGATGCGCCGTCCCACGGAGGAGAAAATGTCTCCGATGAAAAGGATCTTCATCTAGAACTTCGACGTGACGGCGCCTTCCGATGCCGATGCCACCAGCGTCGAGTACTTGGCGAAGACGCCGGTCGCGTAGCGCGGCGCCGGAGCCTGCCACTTGCGCAGCCGGGCAGCCAGGGTTTCCGGCGGAATTTCCAGATCGAGGCGGCCGCGTGGCGACGTCAATCGAAACCATGTCGCCTTCTTCCACGGCGGCGATCGGCCCGCCGTTGAAGGCTTCGGGCGCGACGTGCGCAATCATGAAGCCGTGGGTCGCGCCGCTGAAACGGCCGTCGGTCACCAGGGCGACGCTTTCCGAAAGGCCCACACCGACGATCGCGCCGGTCACGCCCAGCATCTCCCGCATGCCCGGTCCGCCGCGCGGGCCTTCGTAGCGGATCACCACCACGTCGTTGGCTTTGATTGCGCCGCGCGTGACGGCGGCCATGGCATCTTCCTCGCAATTGAACACGCGCGCCGGGCCGCGATGCGTCATTTTGTTATGCCCGGAGAGCTTGATCACGCAGCCTTCCGGCGCGAGCGAGCCGCGCAGAATCCCCAGGCCGCCGGTCGGTTTCAGCGGCTTCGACAGCGGCCGGATCACTTCCTGTCCCGGCGTCTCGACGGCTTTGGCAGCTTCCTCGGCGAAGGTGCTGCCCGTGCAGGTCAGCGCGGAGCCATCGACATATTTGCCGTCTACCAGCCGTTGCGCGATGACGCCGATGCCGCCGGCTTTATCCACGTCCACTGCTACGAATTTGCCGCCCGGCTTGAGATCGACGAACAGCGGCGTGCGATTGCTGATGCGCTGGAAATCGTCGAGTTCGAGCGCCACGCCGGCCTCGCGCGCCATGGCGATCAGGTGCAGCACCGCGTTGGTCGACCCGCCGGTAGCCGCGACACCTGCGATGGCATTCTCAAATGCTTTGCGAGTAGCGATGTCGCGCGGTTTGCGTTCGGCGCGGACGACGTCCATGACGATCTCGCCGCAGCGGAAAGACACATCGTTCTTGCGAGGGTCGACTTGCGGCACGGCAGCAGTGCCCATCGGCGAAAGGCCGATCAGCTCCATGACCGTCGCCATCGTGTTGGCCGTGAACTGGCCTCCGCAGGCGCCCGCGCCGGGACACGCGCTGTTCTCGATTTCCAGCAACTCGGCATCCGACATCTTGCCGGCGGCGTTCGCGCCCACTGCTTCGAATACATCCTGAATCGTAATGTCGTGCCCGTTGTGGCGGCCGGGCAGTATGGACCCGCCATAAAGAATCACGCCCGGAATATTCAGCCGCAGCAACGCCATGGCCGCGCCGGGGATGGTTTTGTCGCAGGCCACCAGCGCGATGATGCCGTCGAACATATGGCCGCGGGCCACCAGTTCAATCGAATCCGCAATCACTTCGCGGCTGACGAGGGACGCTTTCATGCCTTCGGTGCCCATGGTGATGCCGTCGCTGATGGCGATGGTGTTGAACTCCATGGGAGTGCCGCCGGCCGCGCGCACGCCGGCCATCACCTTCACCGCCAGTTCCCGCAGGTTGTAATTGCAGGGCATGGTGCCGATCCAGGTATTGGCCACGCCGATGATGGGCTTTTTCAGATCGGCGTCGGTGAATCCGATGGCTTTGAGAAAAGAGCGGGCAGGCGCACGATCGCGGCCCTGGGTGATGGTGTAGCTATTCATTTTCATGCTGGAGTAACCATCTTACTTCTTTGGCGGCTTGTCGTCCTGATTCCTGGCCAGATCCCCGGGCGCGAGGTCGCATTTGGCGCCGCCGCGGGGAACCTCCACTTTGGCGCTCCATAAAATCGCATTGACGATCATGCGCCGGAAATCCGGAATGCCCCAGTTGTTATGAAAGTGCCCGCCGGTGAAGCCAAAACCGCGGCCGCCATCGGCGCGCTCCACCGCCCAGGCGACGGTTTCGCGCTGCGGCGCGTCTTTGGGAAGCATGGTGGTGAGGATGGGCGTGACCCGTTTGTCGTCCGGGCGGAATCTGATCTTGTAGTACCATTCGTCGCGGCCCTGAAAACTTTTCCAGCCGCGTGAAATGGGGTGCTGCGGCGAGGCCTGCGTCACGGCGACATCGTTGATCGGATTCTGGGAATAGGGCCGCTCGTAGAAGCCGCCAATCCACTCCAGCAATTCCGGTCCGCCTTTTTCGCGAGGCACTTCGACCGCGTAGTGCAGACACACCAAGCCCACGCCCTTCTGCATCAATTTGCCCAGCACTTCCAGATGATTCCCCTGGATCATGGGATGCGCGGAGCCGCCGTCTTCATAGAAAACCAGCGCCTGCGCGCCGTCGAAGACCGATTCGTCCTGCGGCCAGCCGCCCTTTACCACCACCGTAGCGACGCCCTTGTTCTGCTGCAGGAATTTCTCCAGCAGCAGAATGCCCGCGTTGAACTCGTGCTCGTGCGGATCGTGACTGGGCGTGCCTGCGACCAGCACAATTTTGGCGGGCGCGGCGGCGAAAGCGGTGGCTGCGAAAACTGCGGCAATAAGAAAGGGGCGCATAGGTCCTCAGTGCTTCTCGTAGGCGCCAAAAACCCAGTCTTTGGCCTTGCCCGCATACTGCATATGACACTGCGCGCACGCGCCGGATTTCTCTGGCGGTGTCAGGTAGCTGCCGTCCGGCGCGAACGAAACGTACTCCCATTCGCCGGACCGGTTCTGCTGGTAGGCTTCCCCGAATTCGTGATCCTTGCGCATTACGTGGATGCGCAGCAGCTTGTCCAGCCGGTAGTGCCCCTTTTTGTCAAGCAGGACGTTGCCCTGAGCATCCTGCAATGTGCTCCAGGTTTCATTGACGAGAATGGCTCCGAACGGAAACGTTCCCTTCGCTCCTGGTTTGACGGCCGCACCGGGCAGGTTGCCATAGATGACTGCCGTCGTCTTAGTATCGGGGCGGTCCGAAACGCGAATTTGGATGAACGCATCCCTGTAATCCTTGGGATAGCCGACGCGATCGATCTTCGGTGCGGGCAGATCCGGCGTCGCGGGATCCTGCTGGGCCCGCGCGAGCATGCCGAGCAGTAGTGCCATCATGATGCAATTAAGTTTCGTCATCCGAAAAATGAGTATACATGCCCCACGCACGTTATAATTGCGAACTCGACAAGGGAGTTGCCATGAAACCGTCCGGCGAACTATCCCGGCGTTCGCTATTGCAATCGGCGACCGCGCTTTCGACGGCCAGCATGGCATTTGCCCAGAACCGCGGCAAACGCGTGGTCGTTATCGGCGCAGGCGCGTTCGGCGGCTGGACCGCGCTCCATCTGGTCCGGCGCGGATTCGACGTCACGCTGCTCGACGCCTGGGGCCCGGGCAATGCGCGCGCCAGCTCGGCTGGGGGCGAGAGCCGTGTAATCCGCGGCTCCTACGGCGTAAAGGCAATCTACACGCAAATGGTGGCGCGAGCATTAGTCCTCTGGCGGGAAAATCAGGCGAAATGGAATACGCAGTTGCTTCACGAAATCGGCGCGCTCTTCATGGCGCCTAAAGAAGACGAATCCCAGCGCGCATCGATGAAAGCGCTGGGCGATGCCGGCCTGCCGTTCGATCACCTCACCGGAGCCGAAGCCAGGAAACGGTTTCCGCAAATCAATTTCGAAGGCCGCGATTCCATGGTCTACGAGAAGCAGGCCGGCTACCTGACGTCCCGCCGCGCCTGCGAAGTAGTGATGGAGGGGTTCGTCAAAGAAGGCGGCCATTACAAGAGCCTGTCCGTGAAGCCGGGCGCGATTCAGCAGAAACAAATGCAGGGGCTTGCGCTTTCCGATGGCTCGACGCTGCGCGCCGATCAGTACGTGTTCGCCTGCGGGCCGTGGCTGGGGAAATTGTTCCCGGTCGAGATTGGCGATCGCGTGCTACCGGCGCGTCAGCTCGGTTTGTTTTTCGGATTGCCTTCGGGCGCCGAAGCGCTGCAGGAATCGCGCTGCCCGGTGTGGCTCGACGCCGGCTCGTACTACGGCATTCCCGGCAACAATTTTCGCGGCATCAAGATTGTCGGCCACACGTTGAGTGATGATTACGATCCGGCGCATCCCTGGGATCCGTCAGCTTCGGAGCGCATCGTTCCGCCGGACCGCTTCCAGGCTCCGCGCGAGTATCTTGCTTTTCGCTTTCCGGCGATGAAGAATGCGCCCCTGGTCGAGTCTTTTGTCTGCCAATATGAAAACTCGCCGGATGAAAACTACATTCTGGACCGCCTTCCGGGCTGCGATAACGCCTGGATCGCCGGCGGCGGATCGGGGCATGGATTCAAATCGTGTCCGGCGGTGGGCGAGATGATGGCCGATCTGGTGGAAGGCAAGAAATCTCCGCTGCCGTTCTTCTCGCTGGCTCGGTTCGCGAAGGACGGCGCAAAAAAGCCGGCTTGAGGCGGTTTGCTACCATTTCCTGAGTGCGAATTGGGATCGATGCCGGGGGTACTTTCACAGATTTTGTCGTTCTGCACGACGACGGGCGTTTGGAGAGTTTCAAATTGCGCTCCAGCCGCTCTGCGCCGGCGCGGGTGATTCTGGAAGGCTTGCGGCGGATTGCCGCGCCCCCTGCCGCCGACGTGGTGCATGGCTCGACTGTCGCCACCAACGCGCTGCTTGAGCGCAAAGGCGCTCGCACGGCTTTCGTCACTACCGAAGGTTTCGCCGATCTGGTGCGAATCGGCCGGCAAAATCGTTCGCGTCTTTATGATCTGACGCCGCTGCTCAAGCGCCACCTTGTGCCGCGCGCGCTCTGTTTCGGTGTGGCGGAGCGAACCCACTTCGATGGCGCGATCGCCCGCAAGCCATCGGCCGCGGAACTTGACCGTCTGCGCGCGAAGCTGCGGCGCGCGGGCGTCGAAGCCGTTGCCATCTGCTTCCTGCACGCTTACCAGAATTCCGCTAATGAGCGCGCGGCTGTCGCTCGCTTGCAGGGCTTGGGATATGTGTGCGCCTCCCACGAAGTCTCGCCGGAATTCCGCGAATTCGAGCGCGCCTCCACCACGGTCATCAACGCCTATGTCGGGCCGCTGATGGACGCGTATCTGGCTGAACTCGACCGCGGCGCCAAGCAGCGCATTTCGATTTTGCAATCCAACGGCGGATTCATCACTGCTCGGGAAGCGCGCCGCCACGCCGTCCGCACCATTCTTTCCGGACCGGCCGGCGGCGTGGTGGGAGCAGCCGCGGTAGCGCGTGCCGCCGGGTTCAAACGCGCGCTCACTTTCGACATGGGCGGAACTTCTACTGACGTCAGCCTCTCGGAAGCCGCGCCGCGGTTGACTACCGAAGCCTATGTAGACGGGTTCCCGGTGCGCGTTCCCATGGTGGATATCCACACGGTGGGCGCAGGCGGCGGGTCGATCGCGCGCGTGGATGAAGGCGGGCTGCTGCGCGTCGGCCCCGAAAGCGCGGGCGCCGATCCCGGACCTGCGTGCTACGGCACCGGCCGCCAGCCTACCGTCACCGATGCGCATGTGCTGCTGGGGCGCATCGCGGCGGATCAGTTTCTGGCCGGGGAAATTCGCATCCACGAAGAGCGCGCTCTCGCTGCCATCAAGCCCCTGGCAGCGGCGCTGCGCATCAATTCCATCGCAGCCGCGGCCGGCATTCTGCGCGTGGCCAACGCCAATATGGAGCGGGCGATTCGCGTGGTGTCGATCGAGCGTGGCCACGACCCGCGCGATTTTCCGTTAGTCGCATTCGGCGGCTGCGGTGGGTTGCATGCCTGCGAAATCGCCGAGGGGCTGGGCATTTCAACCGTGATCGTCCCCGAATACGCCGGGGCGCTCTCGGCGCTTGGCATGCTGCTGGCAGATCGCGTGCGTGATTACTCGGCGGGGGCGCTGGGAGCGGACATCGAGCGGCGCTTCGTCGCGCTCGAACGCGCGGCCCGCCGCGATATGCCGGGCGCGGCGATCGAGCGTTTGGCCGACGTGCGCTATGCCGGCCAGAGCTACGAGCTCACCATCCCGTGGGGCGCGTCGTTTCACGCCGCCCACCAGCGCGCGTACGGCTATTCCGATCCGGCGCGGCCCACCGAAATCGTGACCGTGCGCGTGCGCGCGGCGATCGAAACCAGCAAGCCCGCGTTGCGTAGAAGCGAGTCGCGCTCGCGGTCCGTTCCCGCTGAGCGCCGCGTATTCACCGGCGGCAAATGGCTGACGCTCCCGGTCTACTCGCGCGATGCTTTGTCACGCACCGGCCGCCAGGGTCCCGCTCTAGTTCTCGATTACGGCGCGACAACTCTGATCCCGCAAGGCTGGAAGTTCCACATCGATTCGACCGGCAACTTGATCGCGTCTGGTTGATACTGAATTATGATCCGGGTTTTGGTCGTACTGGGTACGCGGCCGGAGGCCGTGAAACTGTGCCCCTTAGTCCTCCAACTGCGCCGCCAGCCTGAGGATTTCCGAGTTCGTGTTTGTGTCACGGCCCAGCATCGCTCCATGCTGGACCAGGTTCTGACCGCATTCGATGTTGTTCCGGACCACGATCTCGACGTGATGCAGCCGGATCAGACGCTGGCCCAGACTACCGCGCGCATCATCGCCGCCCTGGAGCCCGTCATCGCCCGCGAGCAGCCCAACCTGGTGCTGGTGCAGGGCGATACGGCGACCACTCTGTGCGGCGCGTTGACTGCCTTCTACCAGCATGTGCCCGTCGGTCATGTGGAAGCGGGCCTGCGCACCTGGGACATGGCCCAGCCGTTTCCCGAGGAAATGAATCGCGTGGTCACCACGCGTTTGGCGACGCTGCACTTTGCTTCCACCGATTGGGCCGCCCGCAATCTGTTGAAGGAGGGCATTGATCCCGCCCGCATCTACGTCACCGGCAACCCCGGCATTGACGCCTTGCTGCTGGTTCGCGACCGGCTCGCTAACGGCGAAATGCCCGGCGGCGACTGGCGGCGTCTGGATCCTCACAAAAAGCTTCTGGTCGTAACCGCCCACCGCCGCGAGAGTTTCGGTGACGGCCTTGAGCGCGTGTGTGAAGCGCTGGCCCGCCTGGCGGCGCGGCCCGATGTGCAAATCGTTTATCCCGTGCATCGCAACCCGCACGTGCTCGATCCGGTCACGCGGCATTTGGGTAGCAGTCCAAATGTTTTTCTGATCGACCCGCTGGACTACGTGCCGTTCGTCGACCTGATGCGCCGCGCGTACCTGCTGCTCACCGATTCAGGCGGAATTCAGGAGGAGGCGCCGTCGCTGGGCAAGCCGGTGCTGGTGCTGCGCGAGAAGACCGAGCGCCCCGAAGCGGTCGAGTCCGCCACTGCTGTGCTGGTGGGAACGGATACGGACGAGATCGTTCGCGAAGCCACGCGCCTGCTCGATGATCCGGCTGAATACGCCCGCCGCGCCCGCGTTCATCATCCTTATGGCGACGGCCACGCCAGTGCGAAAATCAGCGGCTATATCCGATCGTATTTTGAACCGGCAAAGAAGGAGGTTATCAGTCACGCATGACCGATACGGAACGGGAACTTGCTGTCCAGCATCTCATTGAAGGGCGCGACGCGCTGCTGACGGCCATCGCAGACGTCTCGGAAGGACAGGCGCGTTTCAAGCCGGATCCCGAGCGCTGGTCGATTGCCGAATGTGCCGAACATGTCGTCGTTACCGGCGACGCTCTGCTGGCGCTGCTTCAACGGGGAGTAGTGAATCCGCAGGGCGTTGCGCTCGAGGCCGAAAAATATGGACGCCTGGCGGAAGCTCTAGTGAACCGCGCGCGCCGCTTCCCGGCTCCGGAATCCATTCGCCCCACCGGCCGCTTTGCTTCGATCGCCGACGCCCGCGCTCATTTTTTGGACGGCCACGAGCGGGCGATGGCCTACACGCTGCACTGCCAGTTGGACTTGCGGCAGCACTTCACCGTGCATCCGCTGTTGGGGGAAATCGATTGTTTCCGGTGCCTGCTGCTATTGGCGCTGCACCCCGCACGCCATGCCGCTCAAATTGGCGAGATCAGGAGCGATCCGCAATTTCCGAAAAACTGAGGCTCAGGAGCCGCTTCGTCTGACTTGCCCGCCGGCAAAGCGCACTTGCGAGACCATGGAATCCACGACTTGTTTGCTCGCCTTCAGAATTTTGGCGGTGGGTCCCGGATTCAGGATCGCCAGCCAGAACATCACGCCGCCAACTGAGAGCCAGACAATGCTCTTGTCTTTCAAGCAGTACTCCTGCCCAATGATTGCAAAATTCGCGGCGGAGCGAACCTGCACTAAGGTTAACAAGGGAAAAATAGTTAGAAGTTGGGATCCAGTCCGTGGGCAATAGCAAATTCGCGCGCGTGGCGGTCGCAATATTCGCAGGGAACCAGTACGGTTTGGCCACTCAAGTCGACGCTGCACCACCAGCGCGCCATCTCGCGACAGCCTTTGGAACGGCAATAGGGCGCGTTGCCGAATTCCCACGCGAGCAGCTCTATCTCGGCCTGCGTGAGCGGCCGAATCTTGGCTCCCGAATGTTCCTTATCACCCATTACAGTGTTTGACCCGGTGGCACTGCGGCGAAACAGTATCTCCTCTGTTCCGTCACGGTTCATTCTGTTCTGTATTCAGAACAGAAAGTAGTATACCCACGGGGGGTATAGTAATCAAGCAAATCAAGTTTTATATTTTATGTTCTGAATTCAGAACATAAATAGCTTTGCGCTCTCTGCGCGCGTCCCATTCCCCCCTGGCAAAATTTATTTGCCTGTATCCAGACACTGGGAAACGCGGCGCGGTCGGGAGGCGTCTGTGTTGTTACCGGTGTGAGAGAATTCGGGGAAAGGTAACAAAATCAGCAATAAGGACCGCCATCATCTTATGAGATATTCCTTCGCTTCGGTTTTCGCATTGTCGATCTTGCTCTTTCCCGCTTCGCCGGCCGGCAATGCCCAGTCCGTGACCCACACCTGCACCAATGCCAGCATCATGGGCAACTACGGTTATTCCGTCAGCGGGCTGCTCTCATCGAGCGGCGGCTTCGCGGCATTTGCGGCTGCCGGCATTTTCACCTCCGATGGCAACGGAAATTTCACCGGTTCTGATTCCGCGACCGAAGGCGCGATCACTGCGCGTACCTTCACCGCCACGTATACGGTGAACAGCGATTGCACGGGCACCGCGGCGTTTGCGGACAGCCTGGGGAACGCCGCGCACTTCAACCTGCTGGTCGGTGGGGGCGGGGAAGCGGTTCAATTCATGCAAACCGACGCGGGCTCCATCATTGCCGGCGAAGCCCAGCGGCGGCGGGCTGCATGCACTGTGCAGGACATCAACGGCTCCTACGCCTTCGCCATCCACGGATTTTATATTGCGAGCAACACGCTGCAGGCAGTGGTCGATGCCGGCAGGATGTCTGCCAATGGCAACGGGACCTTGGCCCTGACGGATGCGATCAGCCAGTCCGGAACCGTCACCAGCCGAACCATTCCCGGCACCTACGCCATCAACTCGAATTGCACCGGTCTCGCCACCTTCAATGATCCAAACCTGGGATCGTTTCACGCGAATTTCACAGTGGTCTCATCCGGCCGCCAGATTCAGTTCCTGCAGAGCGACGCTAACTTCATCGTCACCGGATCAGCCGAACGGGAATTTGCTCCAGCCGGGATCTTGTCCCATATTGCCTCCGGCGGTTTCTGGAAGACCACCATCACTCTGGTCAGTCTCAAGCCCACCGGGAACGAAGTGCGCGTCAATTTTCGCGCGGATTCGGGAGCTCCTCTGACCTTGCCCATGACCGTGACATTGCAAGGCGCCTCGACGACGGTGACCGCTTCCACCCTGGATCGCACCATTCCTCCCGGCGGCACTTTGCTCATCGAGACGGAAGCGCCAGACGCGCCTACAGTCGTTGGCTGGGCCCAAGTACTGAGCTCGGGGCCGGTAGAGGGCTCGGCAATTTTCGGCGCCAGCAGCGCCACGGGATCATCCGAGGGCACCGCGCCGCTCGACACCAGCGCCGCCTACGATTTGATTCTGCCCTTCGATGAGACGGCTGGTTTCACCACTGGAGCGGCTTTCGTAAACCTTTCCAACACCAGCGCGGCGTCCATCACGGTCACGGTGCGCGATGACAGCGGGACCGAACTGGGCGCGCCCACAATCCTGCCAGCGCTGCCAGCCAATGGACATACTTCATTTGCGGTCGGAACCCAATTCCCGGCGGCGGTTGGCAAGCGCGGAACCATTGAGCTGCTGGATACCTCGGGTGGAGGCATTGCCGGCCTGGGACTGCGGTTCAACGTATTTGGCAGCTTCACCTCGACGCCGATCATCGTTAAGCAATAGAATCAGGTTCATGGGCTTCTACGAAGTTCCGGGCATGACCCTGATTCCCCAGAAGCTGACCATGTCCTGCTGGTACGCCAGCGCGCAAATGCTGATTCAGTGGCGGCAGGACCAGGTCCAGCAATCCATCGCCGGGCTGGTGCCGCCGGATTTGGACACGCAGTGCGTGGCGATTCGCGACGGCAACTCCGGCATCCAGAATCCGCAGATCGTGCCAATGGCCAAGCGGCTCGGCTTGCAGGCCGTCCCGCCGCTAAGCCCCACCCCGGAGACTTTTCAAAAATGGCTGCAGGTCTACGGGCCGCTCTGGGTAAACGGCAAGACCCATATCGTGGTGATTGCGGGCATCGATACCGAAAGCCTGATGGTGAAGGTGTACGATCCGGGACCGGTCAACATAGGAAAGGTGGAATGGCGTTCGCTCGAGACCTGGTATGCCTTCGGAACTTCGGTCTCCAGCCGGGATACGGGGCGGGATGTCGAGACGGTTTTTCTATACGTGCCGCGGTGATATTGAGAGCCTTTTAAGGCAGACGTCGGCGCGTTAGTTCTTCGTCATAAACTCTGTTGGCGCGCTCGATGCGATCAAACAGGCCACAGAATACGACTTCCGGACTCATCGCGCGCAGGTCGTCATCCGAGAGCGCTTCCAGGTGGGTTTTCCATGAGGCCTCGAACTCCGCGTTGAAAATGTCGCGGTCCAAAATGCTTGCGGCTTGCAGGTTCAGTTCGCCAGGCACCATGAGCCGCCATTGACGTTTCGGTGCTTGAGAAACGTTCTCCTCCGGCAATAAATCGGACAGCTCCAAATAGCAGGGGATCCCGGCGGCTTCCAAGACTTCGCGGGCGTCGGCCAGATCAGGCGCGGCTGCGGCGCCGGGAAAGTCGAGGCGTGAATATACTTCCGCGGCTCCTTCCAGCCAGCCCGGTTTTTCTCCGGCGGCAGCAGGTTCGTCGTCTACCTCCGCTTCCCTGGCAGGCGGATCGGTCCGCCCGGGAGTGCTAGGGGATTCATGCCTGCGCCGGCTGTCCCTGGGCTGAGCTAATTCCCGCCGCCCGAGTTCCTCATCCAAAATCTTTTGCGCCATTTCGACAAGCTCTGAGCGGTCAACTGCCAGGAGAGCTTCGTCGGAGAGCAAAGCATAGTGCTGGCGTAAAAATTCGGGATCAAGCTGCATGGTATTTCCCTGCTGCGAACACAACTAGTCTATCGCGAGGTCATACGCCGCTGGTTTTCATCGCTGACTCGTCGCATTGGCGGCGCTGCAACTTCCCATGAGCCCGAGTTGCACTGTCAGAGCTTGGGTGGGATTAGGTGATTCCGCGTGGATCGTTCTGCGCAGAGGAGTGAATCCTGGTGTGCTCACCACCAATTGATAGGTCCCCGCCAACCGATGAGTCGAAGTAAATTTGCCTTCCCTGTTGCTCTGCAGCCGCTCGACTAGCGCCCCGGCGAGATCGAACAGAAGGATCTGCGCATTCGCAATCGACGCTTCAGAGGCGTCAAGAACCTGACCGGAAAGCTGGTCGATCAGCACATCACTATGCGGACATTTACTCTGATCCGCGTACCACATGCCACAACTCGTCGACCCCACATCAACGTCCAAATGATCCGTCGGTGCGCCGGAGTCGACTACCACTGGGACCAGTCCCCTCAACCCAGATGTCAAACTCAAGAAGTAAAGGCCGGGTGCAGCGCTTTCAAAATCGAAATCGCCATCGATGGTCAGTAAACTTTTAAGCCTGCGTCCGGCGGTGCTATCCAGAAGCTCTCCAGCGATGTATAACTGATTCTCTCCATTCGAGAACTCTCCTGAACGGACCGCAGTTACCGTCACAACTTGCCTAACCTTAGCGGCTACCCCGCTTGGAATATTCAAACCCTTTCACGCAGTCGCCTCAAAGATCGCCTTCATCCGACCGATCTCAGCAGCCTTCGCCTCAGATACCTTGCCATCCGCCGACGCCGCAAAAAAGGCAATTATCAAGAAAATATCGCGAGTCGGCTTCGTGATGCCCGTGCCGTGCGCCACATCTAGGCGCTCGGCAACCTCAAGCGTATAAGGCTTCTTCAGGACCCCGAGATAGGTCTCCCTGTTCTTTTCAATGATCTGTTGAAAGAAGCTGAGCGTCGAATCAACCGTCCACCCTGCGTAGATTCTCGGGTGCAGGTATTTGAAAATTTCCAGGTACAGATGTGCGGCATACGGCGATACGGAGCCATTGGTGAAGCCGCCCCGAGCGATGATCGCTCGTATGTCCTGTTCCACCAGATCACGAGCCATGCTGGATTGTTGTGTCTTCCGCAATTCTACTTTCAGCAGCGGTTCCAACAATTCGATCAACTCCTTCGTCTTCTCCTTGAGAATATCAATTGTGACGAGGCCGGTAGCACACGTAAACTGCGGCTCGATAATCGGATGTTGACCCAGCTGCTCTGCTGGAGCAGTTGCGATTTCGTCCACCAGTCCCGGTGTCGCTGTTGCCGCATTTGCATTCGGCATAAGTACATGATCGCCCTCGTGTAGCTGTTCCTTGGCCCCTGGACCACTTCGCAGCGCCTCAAGTTCGGCGTTTTCAATTGGCGACAATGGGCCGTCCGCAAGAGCCACCTGGAGAGCGACCTTGTACATCAGTTCCTTCAGCTTGCCAACAAACGGTTCACCTACTTGTTGAGTAAGCGTGAAGAGCAAGGACTTTAGGATGGGCACCTGAAGAGTCTCCGGGTGCCTCTGGCGATGCCCTTCGAGTAGGGCCGCCCCGTCTTCGGCTAACAACCCCCCATATTTTATTGGCTGAAGGACTTTGAAAATATCCAAGAACACTTTACCCTCTGAGGCGTGGATGGTGCCATCAAGTGCGGCAAATCGGCAGATGAGGTAAAAAAAGTCCATAGTAAAAATATCTTCGTAGCCAGACGCACCACGAGACTTGCGGAGTTCGTTTTTGACCGGGACGGAAAGATCAACGAACATCGCCTTCACTTCTAGTCCGAGCCACTCATAATTCTGGGGCGTAACTTCTGCTTGCCTGACGGTTGGTTTGTCTCGAAATTGCCAAATCACGTAGACGCCAACAACGATGGCAAGCAGGATCAAGCCGGCTGTCTTGCCACCTTCAGCGACGCTTCGGAAGATCATGAAGACTAAAAGAATGAAGAAGGTTGTTGCTACGCAGCCGCCGCAACCCATCCCGGAACTCTGCGGCGGGGAATTCTGTTGTGGTGTGACGCCGCCACTCAAGTATTGTCGCTTGTAGAGTCCGGTGCCTGGAATTGAGACCGTTCTAACGACACGGCCACGGGTATCACGCCCAATACGAAACCCTCGAAAGCCCCACGAGAAGCCGAGACCACTCTTGGACAGATTCAGCCGAAAGCCTCCAAGAAGCTGCTTCGATCTTCTGAATCTCCAAGCCAAGCCGTGCTCCGATCTCAAGCCGCTGTTCTGACCGATTAGAAGGTGACCTGATAAACCGACGCCACGGCCTGAAGAGTACCTTTCGGTAGAATATTAGCAGACTGGCAATGTGTTGGCTCCGATCATGCGCCGCACTGTGATAATAACCCGCACGGAAAGGTCCGCCGGCTACCCGACCGTTGCGTTGTGCGATCCGCGCGGTGTCACCACCGCTCCTGGGTGCCACTTGGTGGGCATAGTTGCCATCTCGGAGATGTGATCCGCCCCTGTTGGCCGCTAGGGAAGTCAGATAAAGTAAAGCGCCATCGTCATCGGCCATTAGCCCCTGGTGGCATGTCATTCTACTTTTTGCTGGGCTGCAAGGGGCGGCCCCTTGTGGATCACCGATGCACCCACATCACACCAGCACAGGGAAGAGCACGGCGTGCACGTGAGCAGGATTGCAAATTCCAATTGCGCTCGCAATGATGTACCGCCGCGCTGATTGGTTTAAATGGTGCGCCCGGAGAGACTCGAACTCCCGGCCTACTGGTTCGAAGCCAGCCGCTCTATCCAACTGAGCTACGGGCGCACTTCGCTTATTATAGCCGCCAGGCCTGCTTCAGCTTCTGGTAAGTCACACCCAGGTCTTCCGGCATCACGCGCGTCTCGCCAATCGTGGTCATGAAATTGGAATCGCCGGCCCAGCGCGGGACCACGTGCATATGGATGTGTCCGGCCACGCCCGCGCCTGCCGCGGCGCCGATATTCATGCCGATATTCAGCCCGCCGGGATGATAAATCGCGCGCAATTTTTTTTCGGAGTCGCGCATCAGGCGCATCATTTCAGCTGCCGTTTCTTCTGACGCCGCTTCGAGCGAAGCCACGTGCTCATAGGGCGCAATCATCAAATGGCCTGAGGTGTAGGGATACAGATTGAGCATCACCAGATTGCTCTGGCCGCGATGCACTACCAGGTGCTCGCCGTCGGCGCCGTCGCGAGCCTGACAAAAAAGACACCCATCCGAGGGCCGGTGCTCCGTCAGATACTGGTACCGCCACGGGCTCCAGAGATGGTCCATGTAAATCAGCCGCGGGCTGACGCGAAACGATTAGGGAGTCTGCAACTGGTTTGCGGGCGCCGGAGCAATAGTTCCGCCCGACGTATTGACGACGTCTTTAAGTTCTTTGCTCGGCTTGAAATACGGGATTTTCTTGGCGGGCACTTCCACGCGCGCGCCGGTCTTGGGGTTGCGCCCCACGCGAGGCTGCCGCTGCCGCGTACGGAAGCTGCCGAAGCCGCGTATCTCGATCTTGTCACCGCCGCGTAGCGATCGGACTATGCTGTCGAAGATCGCCTCGACAATGACCTCGGACTCCTTGCGCGTCATCTCAACGACGCGTGAGACTTCTTCAATCAAATCGGCCTTGGTCATCGGCTACGCCTCCTTCGTTAGCATCCCACAAACTCACCTACATCAGTCAATTACAGTGTACCTCGCCCGGCCTATCCCTTTTTGTCCCGGGCGCTCATAGCCTCTTCGATTGTTGAAGTTGCAGCCGCCGCCTGGCGTTGGTAGTCCTCCAGGCGGGCCCGCTCCTCATCATCGGTGACGGCCTTGAGGCTCAGGCCGATTTTCTTCTCGGCCTCGTTCATCTTGATGATTTTAAAGTCATGTTCCTGACCTACCACCATCGGGCGCTCTTCCGAACGCCGCCCGGAATAGCCCGGAACCTCCGAAAAATGGCATAGGCCTTCTACCCCTTCGGCCAATTCCACAAACCCGCCGAACCCGGCCAGCCGGGAAACCCGCCCATGCACAATGTCTCCCACGCGATGGGTCTGGAAATAGCGCTCCCAGGCATCCGGCTGCAACTGCTTGATGCCGAGCGACAGGCGCTTGCCTTTGACGTCGATCGCCAGGATCACGGCCTGCACGATCTGGCCTTTTTTCAGGATTTCCGAGGGATGCTTCACGCGCTTGGTCCAGGAGAGATCGGAAACATGCACCAGGCCATCGATGCCCTCTTCGATTTCAATGAATGCGCCGAAATCAGTCATGTTGCGCACCCGGCCTTCTACCACCGAGCCCACGCTATAACGCGTGTCGATAGTGGTCCAGGGATTGGCTTCAAGCTGCTTGAGTCCCAACGAAATGCGGCGCTCTTTGGGATGCACTTCGAGCACGACGGCTTCTACTTGATCTCCCGGGTGAACCACTTTCGACGGATGCTTCATGCGCCGCGACCACGTCATTTCGCTGACGTGAATCAGCCCTTCGACTCCCGGCTCGAGCTCGACGAAGGCGCCGTAATCGGGCACGCTCACCACCCGGCCCACCACGCGCGCGCCCACCGGATAGCGCTCGGCAATGTTCGACCAGGGGTCGGGCTCCAGTTGCTTGATGCCGAGCGACACGCGCTCTTTGGCGCGATCGAATTTCAGAACCTTGACCGTCACTTCGCTGCCGGCGTGCACGATTTCCGACGGATGGCCGATGCGCCCGTAGGACATATCGGTGACGTGCAGCAGCCCGTCAATTCCGCCCAGATCGACAAACGCGCCGTATTCGGTGAGGTTCTTCACCACGCCGGTGAGCACGGCGCCTTCTTCCAGATGTTCGAGCGTGATGCCTTTGCGCTGCGATGTCTCCTGCTCCACCGCCAGCTTGCGCGACACCACCACGTTGCCGCGGCGGCGATTCAGCTTGATGATCTTTACCGGAATATCCTGGCCCGACCAGCACGTCCAGATTGCGCAGCGGACGGCTGTCCACTTGCGATCCCGGCATGAAGCTCTGCACGCCCACGTCGACCGAAAGGCCGCCCTTCACTCTGCCCAGCACATGGCCGGAAATAATGAGCTGATCCTGAAATGCTTTTTCGAGATCGTCCCACACGCGCAGGCGGGCCGCTTTCTCGTGGGACAGCAGAATATAGCCCTCGACCGGCGGGCCGTGATCGATGATCACATCCACCACATCGCCGGGCTGCACGGTCACTTGGCCATCGGGACCGGCGAACTGGACTGCGGGCACGGAACCCTCTGATTTGTAGCCGAAATCGACGATCACATCCTGCGGTGTCACCTTCAGCACTTTGCCCTGCAGGACTTCGCCTTCGGCCGGCGGCGAGAAATGGCTGTAATCGTCCAGAAGATGTTCGTAATCTTCCGGTCCGCTGTTAGGCGGGTTGGTTGGATTTAGATTCCCGCTGTTTTGATCGACGGCCATACCCAAGTCTCCAGGGTCACTGATTTATCGATGGCGCAGCGGAAATTTGAATTCAGGAATAAGGAAGCGGATAGGGGAAGTGAACGGCAAAACGCTAGACCCGTGAGCTCTCCAGCCGAAACCATAACGCCAGGCCACCAACAAACCAAAACGAATCAGTATTTTAACAAGATATTACGGCGAGGAGCCCTTGTCAACGGCAGGGTAATGCGCGGGATTTTGGTTGACCCATAGCGGCGGTCGTCAAAGAACCTGCAGCTATAACTTTTGCGGTCCAACCAACCGCGTGCGCTATTGTGGTCGTGAAATTGACATCACAATCGATTTTTCTTCGCACCGCCGTGATCACGGGTTTATCGCTGATACCGCAGGCCTGCCGCCAACGGCAGAAGCCCCTTTCGCCCTGCCGCGCGCAAGTAGTCAAACACGCCGAAAGTTACGCCTTTCAAAATATTCCAGAGTCCAACTGGCGACCGATTATTGAGGCCGAGATGAAAGAGTGTCTCGACAAGGAAAAGTCAAACTAAACAGGGCTACAGCCCATCAACCAACATTTAGCGCCCTACCAACGGCAGCCTGCCCGGCCTCTGGGCCGCTCGCTGAAAGGGTTGCATTATGCTCCCTCGTGCCTCTCGAATTCAGTTATCATATGGCTGCTAGGCCACCATCTATGTATCGATCCGCCGTTTTACCGCTTTTGCCACTGGTCGCTGTTTCGCTTTGGGCTCAGGAGCCCGTCAGCTTCAACAAACAGCTCAGGCCCATCCTGGCGCGCAGTTGCCAAGGGTGCCACCAATCGACCAGCCGCCAGTCCGATCTCTCGCTGGCGAATTTTACGGACTTCAAAACCGGCGGCAAGAAAGGCGCGGCTTTTGTGCCGGGCAGTCCCGAGAAAAGTGTGGTGATCACCTATCTCACCGGTGAAGCGAAGCCGCAAATGCCGTTTGGCGGCAAGCCACTGGCGGACGATCAAATCGAGTTGTTCCGCCGCTGGATTCGCGAAGGCGCGAAAGATGATTCTCCACCCGATGCCGTGGAGACCGAAGTTGCCGGCGCACCTGCGGTGTATCAGGCCGCGCCCGTGATTACCGCCGTTGCGATTTCACCCGACGGCCAGACGATGGCGGTTTCCGGGTATCGCGAAATTCTGCTGCACAAAACCAGCGGCGGCATGATCGCGCGCCTGCCAGGGCTTTCGGATCGCATCCACAGCCTGGTGTTTTCGCCCGATGGGGCGACGCTGGCCGCAGTGGGCGGCAGCCCGGCGCGTTTCGGTGAACTGCAGATTTGGGATGTGGCCACGCGCAAGCAGAAGAAATCCGTCGTCGTCACCAGCGACACTTTGTTCGGCGCGTCTATCTCGCCCGACGGCACTCGGGTCGCTTTCGGCGGCGCCGATAAATCCATCCGCATTTACGACCTTGCGACCGGCAAAGAAATTCGCAAGATGGATCACCATGAGGATTGGGTGTTCGGGACCATTTGGGGGGTGGACGGCAAGCGCCTGGTTTCGGTAAGCCGCGACCGCGCCGCCAAACTCACCGACTCTTCCACCGGCGCGTTCATCGAAAACGTCAACCTGCTTAAGGAAGCCCTCAGCGCCGTGGCCCGCCATCCCAAAAAAGACTGGGTGCTCATCGGCGGCGAAGAGCGCATTCCGTATCTCTATATGATGGACCGGCCGCGCGCTATGCGCATCGCCGACGATTCGACGCTAGTTCGCAAATTCGACAAGCAGGACGGCCCTATTCTGGCTCTGGCCATCAGTCCCGATGCCAAGCGCATTGCAGTCGGCAGCGCCATCGGCGACGTGAAGATTTACGATATCGAGACCGGCGACGAGATTGCGAAGTGCTCCGGCAATAAGGGCGGCATTTATACTGTGCAATTCTTTCCGGACAGCCAGCGGGTGGCCGCAGCGGGTTTTGACGGCACCGTCCGCGTCTACGATCTAACCGGGAAAATGGAGCAGGCCTTCGTGCCGGTGCCCATGGATCCGGCTAAATCCAAAGCCGTGGCCGGACTGAGATAGAACATGATCAGACAGACACGAGTTCTGGCGATCGGACTGCTGGCAGCAGGATGCGCGCTGCAAGCCGCCGTTCCGACACTGAAAGAACTTTCCCCGCGAGGCGCGCAGCGCGGCAAGACCATCACTCTGTATCTTCGCGGCGAAAATCTGACCCAGGCGGCGCGCGTGCAGTCGACTTTACCCGGCGTGTTTTCCCGCTTGACGCTCACCAAGGATCCTTCGGCGGAATCCAACCTGGCGTCGATGGCGCCCAATTCATCACTGCCTTTCCTACTGACGTTGAAGAGCGATGCGCCGTCTGGCTTGTATCCCATTCGCGTCGTCTCCCCCGATGGCATATCCAACGTGCTGTTGTTCAGTGTGGGCGATTTGCCAGAAGTGGACGAAGCCGAATCTAAGAATCCCAAACTCTCGAACGACCAAGCCAAGGACGCCCAGCGCGTGGCCGTGCCGGTGACGATCAATGGCACGCTTGACGGACCCGCCGCCGACATCGACAACTACATCTTCACTGCGAAGGCAGGTCAAAAACTGGTGTTCGAAGTCGAGGCGCGGCGCGCGGGCTCAGCGGTCGACCCCGCCATTGAGATCTACGACGCCACCGGCCACGAATTGGTGAAGAACGATGACGGTCCCGGCTTGGGCGTGGATGCGCGTCTTACCTACACATTTGCCAAAGCCGGCGACTATCGCGTCACGGTGCACGATTCCAAATTCAGCCAGCAATCGCAGAACTTCTATCGCCTGCATATTGGCCGCTACGACTACGCCGATGCCGTGTTCCCGCTGGGTTGGCGACGCGGCGAGCCGGTGGAGGCTTCGCTTTTTGGCGGCAATCTGGAACAACCGGTGAAAGTGTCGCCCGACGTCAGCGCCAAATCGGCTTCGGTTGGCGTGCGAGTCCCGGGATCGGCTAGCCTGCCGCTGCAGTTTGCGCTCAGCGATGCACCCGAAGTGCTGGTACCGGAATCCGGCGGCCCCATGGCCCTGGTTGAAGGCACCATCGTCAACGGCCGCATCGCCAAGCCTGCCGAGGTGGACAAGTTCACCCTCGCTGTGACGCCCGGGCAAAGCTGGGTGATCGATCTGGGTGGCGCCTCGCTCGGCACGACACGCCTGGACGCGCTAGTCACCGTCAATGACGAGAAGGGCAAGAAAATCGCGGTGGGCGACGATACCGATGGATTCGATTTGGCGCTGCCATTCACTGTGCCGAAAGACGTCCACCAAGTGACCGTATTAGTGGAGGATTTGTTGAAGCGCGGCGGCCCGGCCTACAGCTATCGTTTGAAAGCGGCGCAGGCGCATCCGGATTTTACCGTCGATATCGCCACCCCGTTCCTGAACGTGCCAGCGGGCGGCACGGCGGCCATCAACGTGGATATTCAGCGCCGCGGCTACGACGGAGAAATCACGCTGGAATTGCAGGGTCTGCCGTCCGGATTTACCTGGGCAGGCGGACATGTAGTTTCCGAAGCCGCCGAGCAATCGTTCAACAATGAGAATGCCGGACGCAGGCGAGCGCGCAGCGTGATCACCGTCACCGCCGATCCCGACCTCAAGCCAGTCGCAGCCGAGCTGACCATCGTCGCCGAAGCGGTTACGAAAGAAGGCGTCCTTCGCCGCACAGCCCGCGGCCCCGGCATGGTGACGCCGGTTCGCGGCAACAACCAGAAAGCCGTCACGGCGCCCTGGCTGGATATGCAATTGCCGATCGCCGTTACGGCGGCGCTGCCGGTGAATCTGACCAGTCCAGTTCCGTTGGTTCGCATCGCGCAGGGTTTCGAATTTCCCATCGAGTACCAGGTCAAACGCGGCGCGACGATGAAAGGCGACGTGAAAGCCTATCAGCGAATTAACGCCGCCGTGGGGAATTTACGCATTCTGAAAGGCCCGCCGGGTAAGAATGCCGATAGCGGAGTTTTTTTGCTCAACACCAACTTTGCCTCGCCGGTCAGTATTTTCGACGCTACCGTGCAGGCGGATGTGGAAATCGACGGCAAGACGGAAACCATCTACTCGCCCACGATCGTGGTCCAGATCGTGCCCGGCTATGAAGTGCAGTTGCAGAAAAATAACATGGAAGTGACGCCGGGCGGCAAGGTCGCTGTCTCCGGCAAAGTGCGGCGCGAACCTACTTTTGAAGGAGGCGCCATAAAAGTCCAGGTGGAGGATCTGCCGGATGGCGTGAAATGTCCGATGGTGGAAGTTTCCGCCGATCAAACGGAGTTCACGCTGGCGTGCGAAGCCGCGGCCGGGGCCAAGCCAGGTACGTTCCCGGTGCGTATCTCTTCCACGGCGCCCGATACGGGGCGTAAGAACAAGGCTGATTACAAAATCGCGGATTTGGACGGTAAACTGGTGATAACCGGGGCAACCCGCGCGTCACAGTGATCGAGGGAAAAGGGCAATGCGGAAACATCTCTTACTTCTAGCGGTAGCCGTTTCGGGAAGTGTTGCGGCCTATGGCGCCGAAACCAAGATCAGTTTCGTCAAGGACGTGATGCCTATCCTCAACCGGGTTGGCTGCACGCAGGGTACCTGCCACGGGGCGGCGAAAGGCAAGGGAGGGTTCAAACTTTCCCTGCGCGGCTACGATCCCGAGTACGATTACCGCGCGCTCATTCAGGATCTCTCCGGCCGGCGCTTCAACCGCACCGATCCCGGCCGCAGCCTGATGCTGCTCAAGCCCACGCAACAGATTCCGCACGGCGGTGGGCAGCGCTTTGAAGTGGATTCCGCGTATTACAAGATCATCAAGCAGTGGATCGAAGAAGGCACCGATTTCGGCGACCCGGTCGCGGCCCAGATCTCCAAGCTCGAAGTCACGCCGCCCGAAGTGCTGATGAACAAACCCGGCGGCGAGCAGCAGTTCAAGGTTGTGGCGCATTACGCCGACAACTCCACGCGCGACGTCAGCAAGGAAACGGTTTTCTCCAGCAACACGCCGACCATCGCCGAAATTTCCGACAGCGGTAATCTGAAGGCAGTGCGCAAGGGCGAAGCGGCTATGCTGATTCGCTACGAGGGCAAGCTGGCCGTGGTCAACGTGACCATTCTGAACGACAAGCCCGGCTTTAAATTCCCCGTCGTCGCCGAGAACAATTACATCGACAAATTCATCAACGCCAAACTCGAGCGCGTGCACCTGACGCCAGCCGATTTGACCACCGATGCCGAGTTTCTGCGCCGCATTTCTTACGATCTAATCGGCCTGCCGCCAACCGTCGAAGAGACCCAGGCGTTTCTGGCTGACAAGACCGACAACCGCGTGAAGCGCGCCAAGATGATCGACAAGCTGATGGCGCGGCCGGAATTCATCGACCACTGGGCAGTGAAGTGGAGCGACCTGCTGCAGGTGAATCGCAATCGTCTGGGCGATAAAGGCATGTGGGCTTTCCGCGAATGGATTCGCGAATCGCTGGCCAGCAACAAGCCCTGGGACAAGATGACGCGTGAGCTGATAACCGCCCGCGGCAGCACGTTCCAAAATCCGCCGGCGAACTATTTCCGCTTTACGCGCGATCCCAAACTGGCGATGGAGACCACCACCCAATTGTTTCTGGGCGTACGCATGGTCTGCGCGCAGTGCCACGACCATCCGTTCGAGAAGTGGACCCAGAACCAGTATTTTCAGTTGACGGCATTCTTCGGCGGCGTCGGCATTAAGGACGGCACCGACAGCGCCGAGGAAATCATCTACGACAAGCGCGACGACAACGAGATCAAGCATCCCAAAGACGGGCGCATCATGCACGCCAAGTTCCTGTTCGGCGGCGAGAAGCTCGCCCCGCGCGAGACCGATCTGCGCGACAGCCTGGCGGATTGGCTCACTTCGCCGCAAAACGAGCTGTTTGCCAAGTCCATGGCCAATCGCATGTGGAGCTACTTCTTTGGCCGCGGCATCATCGATCCGGTGGACGACATTCGCGCCAGCAACCCGCCGTCGAATCCGCAGCTGCTCGACGCGCTCACCAAAGATTTTCTGGATCACAATTTCGACCTGCGCTACCTGATGCGCACCATCGTCAACTCGCGCACCTATCAGTTGAGCTTCCGCAGCAACGAGTGGAATGCCGACGACGAAATCAATTTTTCGCATGCTTCGCCGCGCCGTCTGGGCGCCGAGGAATTATTCGACGGCATCTATCTCGCTACCGGCAGCAAGCCTTTCTTCAAGGAAGTGCCGCGGGATTTCAGCGCCGATCAGCTTCCCGATCCGAATATCGGCCTGGGCGGTTTCCTCGATTTGTTCGGCCGGCCGGAGCGGCAAACCAGTTGTGAATGCGAGCGGCGTACCGACGTGAGCCTGGTGCAGGCGCTTAGCTTGGTCAACGGTGGAACCATTGCCGATGCCGTGGCCGACGAAAAAGGCCGCATCGCGCAGCTGGTGCTGCAGGGCGCATCCGACCGCAAGATTGTCGAAGCGCTGTACCTGGCCGCCCTCAACCGGCCGCCGGAGCCGCGCGAAATCGATCTGGCGCAGACCTATCTGGCTCGCGGCATGAATCGGACGGAGCGCGCGCAAGACCTGCTCTGGGCGCTGCTGAACAGCAACGCATTTTTGTTTAACCGCTAAAACCTTTCACAGAGGGCAGGTCGGGGACCTGCCCCACTTGCCTTGCGGCGTGATAGAATTCCCGCTGCTATGTCCAAAAATCTTCTTGCGGAAGTGATGGCCGAGTTTCTCGGCACGCTCGTACTCGTTCTTCTGGGTAACGGCGTTGTAGCGATGGTAGTTCTGTTTAGCACGGGTGCGCCGGGCGAAGTCGTGCACGGCGGATTCACCAACATCACCTTCGGTTGGGGCCTGGGCGTCACCATGGGCGTGTATCTGGCCGGCAAGATTTCCGGCGCGCATCTGAACCCGGCCGTTACCATTGCGCTCGCCATCTATCGCGACTTTCCCTGGCGCAAGACCGTGCCGTACATCGTGGCACAAGTTGCCGGCGGATTCTGCGCAGCCGGTCTGGTGTTCTGGAATTATCTACCGGCCTTTCGCGCTATGGATCCGATGCTGGAGAAGACTGCCGGTGTTTTCAGCACGTTTCCCACGTATCCGCAGATGCCTTCCGCCGGGTTGTTGGATCAAACGATCGGCACCGCGATTCTGATGCTCATGATTCTGGCGCTTACCGACAATCGGAATCAGCCGATCGGCGCGAACCTGACGCCGGTGCTGATTGGCGCGGTGGTGGTGGCGATCGGCATGTCCTTCGGCGGGCTGCACGGTTACGCGATCAACCCGGCGCGCGATTTTGGGCCGCGCCTGTTTACCGTCGTCGCCGGCTTCAAGAACAACGGGCTCACCGACGGCAGCATGGTTTTCTGGGTACCGATTGTCGGGCCGATTCTGGGTGCGATTCTGGGCGCGGCGGCGTATGACGTCGGCATCCGGCGATTCCTGCCGGCCGCCGGAAAATAGTGGCCTACCGCTTCCGCGGAATCGATAACGATTTCCAATCCGCCGCTTGAAAGTGTTTCGCCAGAAACACGATCTGGCCGATGTGCTGCGCGTAATGCGCGATCTGCCGGCTGATGGCCTGCATCACTGAATGCGGCTCGGCGCGGATGGTGACCGTGCGCGCCAGATCGGCGTCAGAAAGCGGCTCGAGCGCGCGAAAAACATATTGCCAGCCGGCTTCCCACATGTACATGATCTCGGCGCGAGTCGCCGGCGGCGTTTCGAATTCTCCATCACGCTGACGGTCCGGCTTTTCGCCGTCGGTGGTCAGGAAATCGGTCCAGCGCGAGCGCATGTTGCCCGCCATGTGCTTGACGAGCGTGGCGATGGAATTGGATTCCGGATCGAGTACCTGCGTGAGCTGCGCATCGGTGACTTGCGCCATCGCTCGCTCGGCCAGCGACTTGTATTGGCGCAGCACGGCCAGCGAATCGGCCAGATAGGAAGTAGTGAACTGATGTGCCATAAGTAGATTGTATGCGCCGCTTTGCGGAGGCGGGCGAAGCCGTCGGGAGCACTTCGAGCAAGAAGGAAAAAGTGCGCCTGGTCAGCGAATATCTAAAGTCGCTGCCGCTCGACGATGCCGCCCGCGCCGCGGTTTTTTTCTGCGGCCGTGCTTTTCCACGCTGCGCCGAGACAGTGCTCGCGGCAGGCGGCTCGATGATTTGGGAAGCGGTCACGCACCTTGCCGGTGCTACCCCAGGCGGCATGGAGGCCGTGTATCGCAAGCACGGCGATCTGGGCGCAATGGCGGAAGAACTACTGGCGAACGCCCCGGTCACCAGTACGCTTTCGCTTGCGGATGTGGCGTCGGCTTTTCAAAAGCTGGCGGACACGCGCCTCCCTGCCGCCAAGCGCACCGTGCTGCAGGAATTGCTCAGCCGCGCCGATGCCCTCACCGCGAAATACATCATCAAGATCATGACCGGCGATCTGCGCATCGGCCTCAAGGAAAGTCTGGTGGAGGAGGCGATTGCGCGCGCTTTCGATCAACCGCCCGACGCCGTCCGGCGCGCCAACATGCTCACCGGCGACATCGGCACGGCGTTGCGCATGGCCGCTGCAGGCACTTTGGCTGACGCCAGGCTGCGCCTGTTCCAACCCATCAGCTTCATGCTGGCGTCACCGGTCGAGTCCGCCGCTGAAGCGCTGGCGCAGTTTCCGCAAGGCGCGCTCATGGAGGACAAATACGATGGCATCCGCGCGCAAGTCCACAAGAGCGGCGGCGTGGTGCGCATGTTTTCCCGCACGCTGGATGAGATCGTCGAGTTCTTCGAGCTGATGGAACCGCTGTCCGCCCTGCCGGGCGATTTTGTTCTGGATGGCGAAGTAGTGGCGTGGCGAGACGGCCGCGCGCTTCCGTTCACGGAGTTGCAGCAACGCCTCGGGCGCAAACAGCCGGAGTTGTGGCTGCCGCTCGAAATTCCAGTGAGCTTCGTGGCGTTCGATCTGCTGTACGCGGATGGCGAACCGCAGCTTGACCGGCCGCTGGCGGAACGCCGCGTTCTTTTGCAAAAAATTCTGGCACGCGCCGAAGCCCCGGCCGTGCAACTGGCGCAGACTGTATCGTCCAATTCGCCCGCGGCGCTGGAGACTGCCTTCGCCGCTGCGCTCGCCCGTGGCAATGAGGGCGTCATGATCAAAGATCCGGCTTCTCTCTATCTGCCGGGCCGACGCGGCCGCTGGTGGCTCAAATGGAAGCAGCCGCTGGCCACTCTCGACGTTGTGGTCACAGCGGTCGAATACGGCCACGGCAAACGTCACCACGTGCTCTCCGATTTCACTTTCGCGGTGCGCGGCAAGGATGGGCTGGTCAATATCGGCAAGGCGTTCACCGGCTTGACCGACGAAGAAATTCGGCGCCTCACGCAATATTTCCTGGAGCATACGATTACGGACCAAGGCTTCCGCAGGACGGTCGAGCCTAACGTCGTCATCGAAGTGGCGTTCAACAATATCCAGCAATCCGCCCGGCACGACAGCGGTTACGCGCTGCGCTTTCCGCGCATCGTGCGACTGCGTCCTGACAAATCTGCGGAAGAGATCGATACCATCGAGCGCGTGCGGGAATTGTTCGAAAAGCAAAGCGGGCCAGGTTCCCGGCCTGCCAAACAATAAAACGGCAGGTCGGCGACCTGCCCCACTTACTTCGGAAAGTAGAGTATCCTTTCGGCCATGACTCGCCGCACATTCATCGAGACCGCTCTGTTAACCGCCGCAGTAAGCTCCTTCGAATTCGATGAGGCCACGGTTGCGGCATTGCAATCCGGCAAGCACACCGCGCGCGCCATTACCGAGCGTTACCTGGCGCGGATTGGCAAGATCGATAAGCAGAGCGTGAATGCCGTGATCGAAATCAATCCCGATGCGGTCAGTATTGCGCACGCACTGGATCAGGAGCGCAAGCAGAAAGGTGCGCGCGGCCCGCTGCATGGCATCCCGGTACTCATCAAGGACAACATCGACACCGCCGACCGCATGAACACCACGGCTGGATCGCTCGCGCTCGCGGGCTCGATCGCCGCCCAGGATTCGTTCGTCGCCCAGCGGCTGCGCGCGGCTGGCGCCGTCATTCTCGGCAAGACCAACATGAGCGAGTGGGCCAATTTCCGGTCGTCGCATTCGATCAGCGGCTGGAGCGGCCGCGGCGGCCTCACGCGCAATCCCTATGCGCTCGACCGCAATTCGTGCGGTTCAAGTTCGGGATCGGGCGCGGCGGTCGCGGCCAATCTTTGCGCGCTGGCGGTCGGCACCGAAACGGATGGGTCTGTCGTCTGCCCGGCTTCGATCAACGGCATTGTCGGGATCAAACCGACTCTGGGCCTCATCAGCCGCTCGGGAATTATTCCCATCGCGCACAGCCAGGACACCGCCGGCCCGATGGCGCGCACGGTTCGCGATGCTGCCATTCTGCTGGGCGCGCTGGCCGGGCTGGACCCGCGCGATGCCGCTACCAACGCCAGCGCCGCCCACATCCAACCGGATTACACCAAGTTTCTAGATCCCGCCGGGTTGCGAGGCGCGCGCATCGGAGTCGCGCGAAAATTTTTCGGCTTCAACGCCGCCGTCGATCGCGTAATGGAGAACTGTCTGGCGGAGATGAAGCGCCAGGGCGCGGAGATTATCGACCCCGCCGATCTTCCGTCGCACGGCAAGTTCGGCGATGCGGAATCCGAGGTGCTGCATTACGAGTTCAAGACCGATGTGAATGCATATCTCGGCGCGCTCGGCGCATCAGTTCCGGTGCACTCGCTGGCCGATGTCATCGCGTTCAACGAGAAGCACCGCGCCCAGGAGATGCCGTACTTTGAACAGGAAACTTTCGTGAAATCCGAGGTCAAAGGGCCGCTGACGGAGCAAGCCTACCTGGACGCATTGGCCCAGTGCCAGCAGCAATCCCGCGCCGAGGGCATTGACGCCGTCATCGCCCAGTTTCGCGTGGATGCCATCGTCGCACCTACCGCCGGTCCGGCTTGGCTTACGGATTTGGTGAATGGCGATCACGATAGCGGCGGCTGTTCGACTCCCGCGGCCGTGGCTGGCTATCCGCATATCACCGTGCCGGCCGGCTTCATTCAGGGGCTGCCGGTCGGCATCTCTTTTTTCGGGCCGGCCTGGAGCGAACCGGTATTGCTCAAACTGGCGTACAGCTTCGAGCAGGCCGTGAAGGCAAGGCAGGCGCCGCGCTTTCTGGCGACGGCGGAGGTGCGGGTTGAAATGAAAACCCCATTTCTCGCAGAGACGCAGAGTACACAGAGAATCCCAACACCTTCTTATTGTTTGTTGATTTTCTCTGCGTTCTCTGCGTCTCTGCGAGAAACATTTTTCATTACTTTGCCGCCCTTCATCACGAACAGCACGCGGCGCACGGAGGTGATGTCGTCCAGCGGGTTGCCGTCGGTTGCTACCAGGTCTGCCTCGAAGCCTGGCTCCACCGTGCCGATACGATCCGCCATTCCCAGCGATTCTGCCGCAAGCGACGTCCCGCTCACGATCACGTCCATCGCCTTCTGGCCGCCATCGCGCACGCGGTACACGAATTCCTCGGCGTTGCGCCCATGCGCCCCCGCCACCGCGTCCGTGCCTAGCACCACTTTCACGCCCTTCACTATCGCCCGCCGCAGCACGTCGGCCGTCAGCGGCACAGCCCGTTCGAGGGTCGCGAATCCTTCCTCGGTGTAGTTGCCGATTCCCAGAAACTTGGGCTTGTTCTCCAGATAGTTATGCAGCACCAGAAAATTCGGATCGAAATACACGCCGCGCTCGCGCATCAGGTCCAGCACGCTGTCATCGAGCATGGTTCCGTGCTCGATCGACGTGCAACCGGCCAGCACTGCGGCCCGCGCGCCGTCGGAGGAATGGGCATGCACTACGGCCCGCAAGCCCTGCACTTTGGCCTCGCCGCACGCTGCCTGAATTTGCGCGTCGCTGATCGATTGCTCACCGCCATCTCGAATGCTTCGGGTGGCGAATAGCTTGATGACGTCGGCGCCTTCGCGTTTGAGCTGCTGCACCACTTGCCGGATCATACTGGGGCTGCCGGTGTTTTCACCGACCGCTCCGAGGGAGGTAATCAGGCGGGGCCCCGGAATTTGGCCGCGATCGATGGCGCCGCGCAGATCGCGATCACTGAGCGCGCCCAGGCTCTGCACTGTCGTAAAACCAGCCATGAGCGTCGCGTAGGCGTTGCCGGCGGCGTCGAGCGGCGAGCCATCGGGGGAAAGCCGCTGATTGCGGTCGAAATACCAGCTGATGTGGACATGGGTGTCGATCCAGCCCGGCATCACGGTGAGGCGGCTGAGGTCATAGGTAGGCGGCAGCTTGCTACTGGGCGTCGACCTTCTCAATGCGCGTTCCGCGAACCACGATGGTGGCGTTGCGCAGGATGCCGCCCTTGCCATCGAGCAGGCGCCCGGCGCGAATCACAGTGGCGTTATCCTGGGCCCAGGCCGCCCCAATGGCGAGGCACGCGATGAAGGCGGCTCTCATAGGTATATAATAGAAGTTTCCCCGGCAGCTTGGGCCTGTTATGTTCCTCAGCATCAAGGAGATGGAAGTCCGGAAGGTTAAGTTTGACCAGACCTTCCCGCCGGGTGAGATCGACTTTGTCGATGCCGGCGTCAAACAGGCTGGTCCGCTGCGGGCCACGGGCGAGGCTGAGCTGTTGGACAACACGGATGAGATTCGCATCAAGGGGAACCTCACCGTGGTGATGGAGGCGGAATGTGACCGCTGCCTGGCTCAGGCGATTTTTCCCATCGACGCGCCGTTTGACCTGTTTTACCAGCCTATGGCGGAGATCGCCGTGGAAGAAGAAGTCGCTATCGACCCGGGGGAAGCCGAGATTGGCTTCTATGAAGGCGACGGGCTGGAACTGGAGGATATACTAAGGGAGCAGGTCCTGCTGATGCTTCCTATGCAACGCACTTGCCGCACGGATTGCAGGGGCATTTGTCCGGTGTGCGGCAGGAACCGGAACGAGGTTTCCTGCGAGTGCCGGACGCATCCGGGCGACGATCGCTGGGCCGCGCTCCGCAATTTGTAGATTCAGAGAGAACGAGAACATGCCTAATCCAAAGAGACGACATTCTGCCGCGCGGCGAGGTAACCGGCGCGCTCACGACAGCCTGAAAAAGGTTTCGCTTTCCGAGTGCCCCAACTGCCACGAGGCCAAGCTTCCGCACCGGGTTTGCCCGCATTGCGGTCAATACAAAGGGCGGGAAGTTATCGAAGTCGCCGAGGCGTAACATGCGCGGCCATTGCGCCCCACCCTTTCGCGTATGGTGACGATTGCCGTCGACGCCATGGGCGCCGACAAGTCTCCCAAGCCTGAAATCGAAGGCGCCGTCCGGGCAGCCAAAAGCCTGGGGGTGAAGGTCATTTTGGTGGGACGGCAGGATGTCCTGGAGCGCGAATTGGCTCTGCAGGATGGCTACCGGTCGCTTCCCATCGAAATTCAGCACGCCAGCGAGCAGGTCACCATGCATGACAGCGCCGCCAAGGCGGTGCGCAGCAAGCGTGACAGCTCCATGCGGGTGGCCTCGCGCATGGTTCGCGAAGGCCATGCTCAGGGATTTGTGTCCGCCGGCAATACCGGCGCGGTAATGGCCACGGCCAAGATGGTGCAGGGATTGGTTCCTGGCGTCGAGCGTCCCGCCCTGGCTGGCGTGTTTCCCACCTTGTCGGGCAGACCGGTAGTGATGGTGGACGTTGGCGCCAATGTCGATTGCTCGCCGCGCATGCTGGCGCAGTTCGCCGTGATGGGCGAGATGTACTCGCGCGTCATCCTTCACCAGCACAATCCGCGGGTCGGACTTCTTTCGATCGGCGAAGAAGAGCATAAAGGCAACGAGGTCACTCGCGCCGCCACGCCACTGCTGAAATCACTTCCCATTAATTTCATCGGCAACGTGGAAGGCCGCGATATCTATTCCGGCAAGGCGGACGTGATTGTTTGCGATGGATTCATCGGCAATGTGGCGCTGAAAGTGAGCGAGGGCCTGGTCGAGATGATCACCGACATGCTGCACGAATCGCTCGCGGCCACCATCACGCGCAAAATCGGCTACGTGCTCTCGCGCGCAGCGTTCACCGATTTCAAGCGGCGCGTGGATTATTCCGAGTATGGCGGCGCTCCGCTGTTGGGCGTCAAGGGCGTGTGTATCATTTGCCATGGCAGTTCCAACGCCAACGCCATCCGCAATGCCATCCGGGTGGCGGCTGAGTTTTCAAGCGGCCAGATTAACAAAGGCATCGAGACTGAATTTAGGCGGTGGGCCGAAGTTGCAGTGACATAAGGCGCAACTTTTCGTCGAATCGATAGATCGAATTAACAGAATGAAAGCGGCGTTCCTTCTAGCGGTGATCCTCCTGGCCGGCTCTGCGCGGGCGCAGAACCAGGTCGAATGGTCGCTCACGGTCGAACCTGCCAAGGCGGCTCCCGGATCGAAGGTGCTGGCGCGGCTGGAGGGCAAGATCGCCGCCGGCTGGCATCTCTATTCGCTTTCGACGCCCAAGGGCGGCCCCATCCCCACGACCATTCGGCTCCTGGACGCCGACCGCCGTCGAAAGCCAGCGCATTCTCGAACCCAAGCCGAAGCGCGCCCACGATCCCAATTTCAACCTGGATACGGAGACCTACGAAGGCGAGGTCGCGTTCCTGCTCGATCTCGCGGTGAAGAAGGACGCACCCGCCGGTCCCGCCGAAATCGGAGCCGAAATTCGTTATCAGGTGTGCAGCGATAAGCTGTGCATACCGCCGGTAAAGCGGCGGGCTACGGCAACGCTGGCGATCGACCCGGCGGCCCCTGCGGCAGCGCTCACCATTCCTCCCGGCTACAGCGAGGCCAAGCCTGCGGGTGCAGCGGCCGCCCAAACGGGCACGGCTGCGCCGGCAAGCACCGAGGACCTGGGTATTTTTCTACTGGCCGCATTCGGCTTCGGCTTCCTGGCCATTTTCACGCCATGCGTGTTCCCGATGATTCCGATCACCATGTCGTTCTTCCTGAATCGTCCGGAATCCACACGGCGGCAGGCAGTCACGCAGGCGGCGATATTTTGCCTCGGAATCATCGTATTGTTCTCCGGCCTGGGCCTGGTGACGACCGCGGTGCTCGGTCCGTTCGGCGTGGTGCAGTTGGGCTCCAATCCCTGGGTCAATGGGCTGATCGCCGTGATCTTCATTGGTGTTCGGGCTGAGCCTGCTCGGCGCCTTCGAAATTACGATTCCGTCCGTGATCCTGACCCGCCTGGACCGGGTCTCGCAGCAGGGCGGAACGCTGGGCACCCTCCTCATGGGGCTGACCTTTTCGCTGGCATCCTTCGCGTGCGTGGGGCCGTTCGTCGGGACGCTGCTGGCCGCTTCCGTGCAGGGCGGCGGCATGCGGCCGCTGGCGGGCATGGCAGTCTTCGCCGCTGGACTGGCGTCGCCCTTCTTTCTGCTGGCGATCTTCCCCGCCTATCTCAAGCGCATGCCCAAGAGCGGCGGCTGGCTGGCGCGGGTAAAAGTCGTGATGGGCTTCATCATTCTGGCCATCATGCTGAAATATCTTTCCAGCGTGGACCAGGTGCTGCAGTGGAACGTGCTCACGCGCGAGCGCTTCCTGGCCGCATGGGTGGTCCTGTTCGCCATGGCCGGCATCTACTTGCTGGGCTTCCTGCGCATGGAAGGCGTGTCCAAAGACGAAACGCTGGGCTTGGGACGTTTGCTCACCGGCGCGTTCCTGGTGATCTTCGCCATCAGCCTGGTGCCGGGAATGTTCGGCGCAAGGCTGGGTGAGCTGGACGCGTACGTGCCACTGCCAACGGGACAATCCGGCTTCGGCGCAGCCGGCGGCGCGGGCGGTGAGACCGCCATCGCATGGATGAAGAATCAATTCCAGGAGGGCCTGGAACGGGCCAAGCGCGAGAACAAGCTGGTATTCGTCAACTTTACCGGCTACGCCTGCACCAATTGCCACTGGATGAAATCCAATATGTTCCCGCGGCCGGAAATCGCGGCGGCGATGAAGCAGTTTGTGCTGGTTGAGCTTTATACGGATGGCTCTGACCCGGCATCCGAGCAGAATCAGGAACTGGAGCAGAAGCTTTTCCACACGATCGCGATTCCGTTTTACGGCATTTTCGATGGCGACGGCAAAGTGCTGGCGAGTTTTCCCGGGCAGACGCGCAATGCGCAGGAGTTTCTGGCGTTCCTGAATCAACCGGCTCCGGCGTCTGCGCCATCGGCTGCCGCGGCCACTTCCCCGTCCGCGTCCCCAAGCGTTCTGACGGATTTGGGGCTGAAAACCCTGGAAGGGGCGGCCTTCGACCCGTCTCTGGTATCGGATCGAGTGCTGGTTCTCAACTTTTGGGCGACATGGTGCGTGCCTTGCATTCGTGAAATCCCCAATTTCAATCGTTTTAGCGAGGAATGGGCTTCCAAAGGCGTGGAAGTGGTCGGAGTTTCACAGGATGAAGAGGGCGCGAGCGTGGTGAAGCCGTTCCTGAGTAAGCATCCCATAAAGTACCGGCTGGCGTTGGGCTCTGACGCCGCTTCGGAGAAATTTCAACCTACTCCGCTGCCAACAACAATTGTGTTCGATCGGCACGGAAAAGCCATCCAGCGTTTTCAAGGTTTCGCCCATCCCGAAGCCATCGAGGCCGCTGTCCGGCAGGCTCTTTAGCCGCGCATTGAAGCAATACCCCCACATCTGATCCGCGCGAATTCTCAAGGAAAGCTTGCAAGAATACAAGTCCGGCGGTATCCTTTGGGCACCAGGACATAGGAATTAGGCCGATGCCGGTAGCGCCGCCAGCCATCGATCAGTTCGCGAAGGTACTGCTTCGCATGGGACCGCTCTGTCATTGGGCGATCGATAAACATTGCCGTTTCACACAAGCCGCCGGAGACACCGGCCGGCTTTTCCACCAATCGCCCGACGACCTGACAGGCCGTGGAATTTCCGAAGTTTCGAACCCCCGCATGGCGTTGCATTGGGGCCTGGCATTGGGGAAAGTGTTTGCCGGCGAAGCGCTGGTTGAGGAAATTTCGTTCGGCAATCCGGAATTCAAATACTTTGTCACTCATCTACCGGTTCGCGATGCAGAGGGCCAGGTAATATTCGCGGCGGGATTCGCTCACGATCCGCGCCAATGGGAAGCAGAGCCCGAACCCTGGAACGGCGATTTTCTCCAACAAATAGAAGCGTCGCGCGCCAAGACGGCTGATTTTCTGCATGACGACGTGGCGCAATCGTTGAGCGTCGCGGGCTTGCAGCTTGATCTGCTGCGCATGGACCTGGAATCGACCGTGCCGGAAATCGCTACGCGGACCGCCGAAATACAGGGCCTGCTGGACGAAGCGCTGCGCCGGGTTCGGGAGTTCAATGCAGCCCACCTCAGGCCCGGGTCCTAATCCGCATGCCCTACGAAATCCTGCTGGTGGACGATCACAAAATCATGCGCGACGGCGTCAAAGCCCTCATTGAGCGCAGCCCCGAGTTTCAAGTAGTAGCGGAAGCCGATAGCGGCCCCGACGCCATCCAGGTTTGCAAACGCGTTCATCCCGACCTGGTCGTAATGGACATCGCTCTGCCCGGCTTGAATGGAATCGACACGGTCAAGGAGTTGATGCGGCAGCAGCCGGCGGTCAAGGTCATCATGCTTTCGATGTACGACGATGAGGAGTCGGTGGTCAGTGCGATACGCTCCGGCGCCCGCGCGTTCGTGCTCAAGAAAGCTTCCTCGGGAGACCTGATGGACGCGCTGCGCACGGTGGCGCATGGCGGGTCGTATCTCGGCTCCCATGTTTCCGACCGCTTGCTGACGCGCATCCAGAGCGGCGACCTGGAAACCAGGGGTCGCAGCCAGGTGCTGGACAAAGTCACGCCGCGCGAGCGCCAGGTGCTGTGTCTCATCGCCGAAGGCAAGACCAGCAAGGAGATTGCCGCCATCCTCACTTTGGGCGTGGAGACCGTGCGCAGCTACCGCAAGGCGGTCATGAAAAAGCTGGGTGTCAGCAACGTTGCCGGCCTGGTGCAAATCGCTTTGGCGGCTGGTCTGGCCCGCTGGGGCGAGGCTCCTCGTTTCGAACAAAAGCAATAATAAGAGCGTGCACACCGCTTGGGGCGAAATCGAGGTGTCGGACGCCCACGTCCATTTCTTCTCTAGCGCATTCTTTCGTTCGCTAGCGGTGCAATCGGGACAGACGCTCGAGCGAATCGGCGGAACGCTAGGCTGGCAATTGCCGCCGTCCGAACCCGAGCAACTGGCGGAGATTTGGGCGGGTGAGCTGGATCGCTGCGGCGTCGCGCAGGCCTCGCTGATCGCCAGCTTCCCCGGCGACGAAGAATCGGTGGCGCGCGCCGTGGCTCGCTTCCCGGCGCGATTTCACGGCTACTTCATGCTCAACGCCGCCGCTCCCGATGCAGCCGACCGTGCGCAGCGTGCATTGGCCGGGCCGCACCTGCGGGGGATTTGCCTGTTTCCCGCCATGCATCGATTTTCCATGCGGGAGCCGCGCGTACGGGCGATTCTCGAGGTTGCCGCGGCGCAAGCCGGGCGTCGTGGTCTTCGTGCACTGCGGCGTGCTGACGGTGGGCGTGCGCGCAAAGCTGGGCCTGCCTTCGCCGTTCGATATGAGTTTTTCCAACCCGCTCGACCTGCACGCAGTGGCGCTGGAATTTCCGAAATTGAATTTTGTGGTGCCGCATTTCGGAGCCGGATATTTCCGGGAAGCACTGATGCTGTGCGACCTTTGCCCCAACGTGTATCTCGACACGTCCAGCAGCAATAGCTGGCTGCGCTATCAGGCCCGAGGGTCTGGACCTCGCGGGCGCTTTTCGACGGGCACTCGACGTGGTCGGCCCCAGAAGGCTGCTATTTGGGACCGATTCCTCATTTTTCCCGCGTGGCTGGCATGCAGCTATTTTTCAGGCGCAAGCCGCGGTTCTCGAAAAGCTGGGGATTAGCGGCGCCGATGCACGCCTGATCTTCGGCGAAAATCTTCGCCGGCTGCTGGGACCTGCGGACCGGTAAGACCCTTCTTGCATGGCAGGTCCGGGATCTGCCCCACTTTTGCCCTGAGAATTATCTGCAAACGCTCGTACCTATCTAGGTAGAGCAATGAGAGTCTATCTCCGTTACGGCAGGTCGCATGGCTCGCTCCCGGCGGAGGTACGTCTGGCACGCTTCAAGAGGGTACTGCTGGCGGCCCAAAACGTCTACGGCTATCGCAAGTACCTGCGCGCTGCCGGGTTGGCCAACCCCGACGCCGTGAAGTCGCTCGGCGCCGTGGAGTCGATTTTGCCTTTGCTCCCCATCACCGATATCGGGGAGTTTCGCAATTCTCCGGCGGAATTCGAAAATGCCGGCGCCTTCCCCCCCGGGCCGCGGCCCTTCCTGCTTCCGCTCCGCTGTTCGCCGCGCACGGCGGTCTTGATGCCGGGCTTCGAGCAGACCAAGAGCGTCAAGGTTCTGCCGCCAAATTGGGCGCTGCTGACACAGTTCCGCCCTGAAGCACTTGCGGCTTCCGTCGGCGTGTTGCGGATGCTGGCCAAGGCCATCGACAACGGACGCGGCCGCCTGCCTTCGCTGCAATACGCCGTGGTCGCGTTTACCGGCCAGTGGTCGGACGGATTGCTTGCAGGAGGCGGACCGCGAGCTGTTTTGGCGCATTTTTCAACTGCCGGTATTCGAGCAGCATCTGGGTCCCGATGGCCGTGTCGTCGCTTGGGAATGCGAAGCCCACCGCGGCCTCCATCTTCTGCCGACGCGCGCCGTGATCGAGGATTCGGATCAGCATCAACTGCTCATCACTTCGCTCACCGATCTGCGAAGGCCAGCGGTGCGGCTGCGCACTGAATTCGCCGGATCCATCGCGACCGGCGATTGCCCGTGCGGCGAGACATCACCCAAACTGCTGGAGTTGAGAAGCGGGGCGCCGAACTAGCCGCGGCCCCGAGCGCCTGACATCACGGCACCGGCAATCAGCGCATCGCGATATTCCAAAAGCTTCTCAACTTGGAGTTGGATTTTGCAGATCAGTGCGTCCAGCAGCGCCGTTTCGCGATCCAATGTTTCCACGATCGCTTGCTGCGCGGCGAGCGGAGGCAGCGTGATCGCGAAATTTGAAAACCGCTCCGCGCTCACGTTGGCAATGGTGGTCTGGATCGTTTGCCGCGCCACTTCCTGCCGGAAACCGTGGCTTTGCGTGTAATAGATCAGGTAGCCGGGAAGCACTTTGCGGCGGTCGGGGCGGAGCCGCAGCAGGTAACCGGCGAAGCAGGCTCGGCCCCACTCTGCGCGATAGCGGAACGCCTTGCCCACGGTGGCGCCGCTGCGCGCCAGCAGGATATCGCCGTCTTCCAGTAGATAAGGCGCGGCCAATTCCGGAGCGAGCGATTGCAGGGTATCCTCGCGCAACCGGCCGTCGGCGCCGATGTCGGTGATGCGGATGTAGCGCGGCCATGCGGGATTTTCCGCGACGCCGGCTTGATTAGCGCCGTAGAGCAGGGCACCCACGCGCACGAATTTGAGCCGGGTTGGATCGGCGCCTGCGGGCGTCACGGCTCGGCTGATCAGCGCGAGCCGCTTCTCCCGCAGCAACGCGACGAGGCTTTGCTGTTTCGCGACTAGGGCGGCCAGGATCTTCGTTTGGACATCCAGCCACTCCGTGATCTGCCGCTGTTCGGCGAGTGGCGGAACTTTCACAGGTTCAGCGAGGTATGAATCGGAATCCAGATTCTGAATGCCGGTGCTCTGTTTGATGGAGCGTTTATTAACGCCGTAGCGGTAGAGCGCGGCATGCAGGTAGCAAAGGTATGCCGGGTCGAAGCCGCTGGCCACCGGCATCCGCGCCAGAAAATTGGAGCACACCGCAATTGCGGAATGATCGTAGAGCGCGACGACGCCCACCGGCTGCAGTTCGCCGCCGCCGGATTTTTCCAGCAACAGGTCGCCCGGCTGGAGCAGACGTCCGCGGCACTCGGCTGCCGGAATCGAGCGCCAGGTAGCATCGTCAAGTGACACGCGCAGGCGTACACGGTCGAGATCGGCGACGCGGACGCAAATCCGGTCGCTGCTGCCACCTTGCGGTTCATCGCCCCAAATGCCGTTTTGGCAGCCGGTGACGGTACGCTTGAGGCGTGTCCAGCGCCAGTGGGCGGGCGCGTTTTGAAACAGCGGGGCTACTGCTGCAGGCGTTCCAGCAGGCATCGGATTTCGCTGTCCAGCGTTTTGATTTCCGCGTCGATTTCTGCCAGATCGCGCAGCGGCTGCGGCTGATAGAAAATTCGCGTGAATGGGATCTCGCATCCTGTGCGGGTTCGCGCGTCATCGATCCAGGCGTCGGGCGCATGTGGCAGAACTTCACGCGCGAACCACGCCGCGATCTCTTCGCCCCAAGGCACGTTTTCGGAATCGCGCAGTTCGGGATCGGCTTCGAGCCTGCCGGCGGGCCCGCGAAAGGCGGCGGCCTCCGGATCCCGATCGCCCAGGGCATGCAGAATCCGATTCTTGAGAACGCGGCCAAGCTTTATGCCGGCGTCGCGGAACTGCGCGGCTAGCGCTTGCTCGAAGGCGGACTGATCTTTGTACACGGCGGCGTCCATGCCATCCAGAATCGCGGCAGTACTGGCGTCGAGCGAGCCCACGCGTTCCGGCGACACTTGAAAATTCAGCCGCAGCGGCCGCTCCACGATGATGCGGCGGTACAGGAATTCCTCTTTGTCTACGATGCGTGAGTCCGGCCCGTCGTAAAATTCCGTGTGCAGGCGAACGATGTCGTGAATATGTTCGGGAGAAAGCTCGTTGCGCTTGGCGCCGAGCGAGCGCTGCATTTTGCGGCTGAAACCGGTGGCGTCGATGAGCTGCACTCTATCTTTCCTGGGCGCGCTCTTGCGATTGGTGAGCACCCAGATGTAGGTGGAGAGGCCGGTGTTGTAGAAGAGTTGATCGGGCAGGGCGACAATCGCCTCCAGCCAATCGTTTTCCAGAATCCAGCGGCGGATATCGCTTTCGCCCGATCCGGCGTCACCCGCGAAGAGCGGTGAGCCGTTGAACACCACCGCCAGGCGCGAGCCTTCCGGCTTCATTTTGGACAGCATGTGCTGCAAAAAGAGCAGGGAGCCGTCGTTGACGCGCGGCAGCCCGGCGCCGAAGCGGCCGGCAAATCCCAGACGCTGATGCTCATCGCGAACCGCGCTTTCGGCCTTCTTCCATTCCACTCCAAAGGGAGGGTTGGACAGCATATAGTCGAAGCGCCGGCCGTCGAAGTGGTCATGTAGAAATGTGTTGCCGAGGTGAACGTGATCGGGATTGCCGCCGCGCATCAGCAGATCGGCTCTGCAAATGGCATAGGATTCGCGGTTCAACTCCTGGCCGAAAACTTCCAGGCGCACGTTGGCATTCCGCTCGCGCAAGGCGTCCTCGGCAACCGAAAGCATGCCGCCGGTGCCGCAGGCCGGGTCATATAGAGTGAGTGGGCCGTCGCCGATTTCCCGGTCGAATAGCAAATCGACCATCAGCCGGATCACTTCGCGCGGCGTAAAGTGCTCGCCGGCGCTGGCTCCGGATTGTTCCGAAAAGCGCCGGATCAGCTCCTCGAAAATCGAACCCATTTCGTGATTGGGAACGGCGCCGGGATGAAGGTCTACCTGCGAGAAACGCTCGATCAGCGGATTCAGAAGTCCCGCCTGGCGCAGACGCGGAATCTGATCGCGCAATTCGAAGCACTCGACCACGTCATTCGCGGCGGAGTCGAAATCGTCCTGCCCTTCCTGCAGCTTGGCCAAACTGCCAGAGCCCAACGCGCAGTCCAAGCGGCGGAGAACGGTTAGAGGCAGGATGACCTTGGAGTACTCGGCGTCTTTATAGTCGCCGCGGAGAAGGTCCGCCAGGCTCCAGATGAAAGCGACCCGCTCCTGAAAGCTCATGTCAGTCTCTACGACCCGCCACCGACCTTGCTCAGGATGCGATCGCGAATCCAGTGCTCGTCCCACCACTCCACCGGATTCACCTGCACGCCGTCCACCTGCATGCTGAAATGCAAATGATCGCCGCCCGCCAAGCCCGTCGAACCCGATTTCCCCAGCGCCTGCCCCTTCTTTACCATGTCGCCGATCTTGACCCCGATCTCGCTCAAGTGGCCGTAAATCGATTGCAGGCCGTAGCCGTGATCGACGACCACGCAGTTCCCGTAGATTCCGAGATCGGAGGCGTAGACCACCTTGCCGTCGTTGGCCGCGGGCACCGCCACGTGCTGGGTCGACGCCAGATCGAAGCCGAGATGAACCTGCTCGTCTACTTTCTTGCCTTTGTAAATATACGACCGCTTGTCGGCGAAGGAAGATTCCACCTGCGTGTTCATCATCTGCAGAAAGGGCCCGGACCACAGGAAATGATCCGCCGTTTTCAGCGTCAGGCTGGCGAGCACCTGATTGTTGCGCCGGCGCATGTCGCGATTGATGTGCAGAAAACGATCGAGCAGATCGCCGGAGCCTTGGGGATCGATCTGGCCTACCACCTTTTGCAGGAAAGCATCGTCGATTACCAGATCGCGCGAATGGAATTTCTTGGGAAACACCTTGTGCCAGAAACCCGCAGTGGCCTCTGCTCCGGCTGGATTGCGGACGAACACTTTGGGATCGATGCCCTCCGGAAAATCCCACGAGTAGGCGAACAGCGCGAAACGCTCGCCCGGCCGCTGCCCCGGCAGCGGAAAACTGCGGAACGTGCGAGGCCCGACGCGCACGCCAGCCTCGGTCCAATAGCCGGATGCGGTAAATGAAACCAGCTCCGAGCCGCCCTGGTTGATGTAGTGCTGCGCGCCGTCCGCCGTCACTTTCGGCGGGGCCAGGATCACTTGCACGTCGGTATCGAAATCGTCGGAAGCGCCGCGCAAATCGTTGGATTCCGCTTCGATGATCAACCGGGCTGCGCCATCGTGCAGCTTCGGCACCACATTCTTACCCACGTCGAAGCTCATGAAGCGCGGACGGCGGCGCTCTTTCCAGAAAAGGAACCGCTGCGCCGGCTCATTGAAATCGAAAGCCGGATAGCGCGTTCCGTCCTGTTCGATCGAGCCCGAGATGCGCCGGATGCCATGCGGATTCGTAATCTCAATCTGAATGGGCGTCGATACGCCGATTACTTTTACCGGCGGATCGAGCCGCAGCGTTGTGCCATTGGAAAGGAATAACAGAATGACCGGCAGGACCACGCCAACCAGAACAAACAGGATGACCAGCTTCCTCATTTCTTGGTCCAGGTGTCGATCCACTCGATGAACGTCCGGTACCAAAGCAGCGCGTTTTGCGGCTTCTGAATGAAATGCCCTTCATCGGGAAACAGCAGCAGGCGGGACGGAACTTTCTGCAACTGCAGCGCGGTGAAAAGCTCAAGGGCCTGGCTGTAAGGGATGCGGAAATCCTGCTCGCCGTGAATTATCAGCGTGGGCGTTTTGAACTCCTTGGCGAACTGGCTGGGAGACCAGCGCGCGTATGTCTCTGGATTGTCCCAGGGCATGCCGCCGAATTCCCAGATGGGAAACCACAGCTCTTCGGTCGCCGCTGCTTCACTGCGCAAATCGTAAACACCGGCATGCGAGATGAGCGCTTTGAAACGCTGCGTGTGGCCCAGAATCCAGTCGATCAAATAGCCGCCGTAGGAGCCGCCCGCCGCCACCATCCGCGCGCTATCGGTGTACGGTAGCTTGGCCACTGCATCGCACACTGCCATCACGTCGTCGTAAACTCTGCCGCCCCAATCGCTGTTGATTTCGTCCACAAACTTCTGCCCGTAGCCGGTCGAGCCGCGGGGATTCGGCATCACGACCACGTAGCCGGCGGCCGCGAAAACCTGGGCATTCCAGCGATAGGTCCAGCTTTCGCCCCACGCGCCTTGCGGCCCGCCATGCAGCAGCATCAGTACGGGATATTTTTTGGCCGCGTCGAAATCCGGCGGCTTCACGATGAACGATTGCACTTTGGTGCCCTCCGCGCCGTCCACCCACAGTTCTTCGAGCGGCGTGAGCTGGCGCTCGTCCAGCACGGCATCGTTGAGATGGGTGAGCGCGGTACCGGCGCCGCCGGTCGAAGCTACGCGGAAAATCTCCACCGGACTCGACCCGGTCTGCTGCGTGTAGACCATGGTCTTACCGTCGGGAGTGAACTGCGGGTCGTCCAAATGGCTGTCTCCGTTCAGCGCCATCCGCGCGCCGCCACCGGTAACCGGCACGTACTGTATGGACTGGCGGCCGCGATCTTCCACCGTGAAAAACAGGCGCGACGAATCCGGCCACCAGGTGAAGCTGGATACCCAGCGGTCCATCGATTCGGTGAGATTGGTGAGCTTGCCGGTCGCGCGTTCCAGCACCTGCAGCCGCCAGCGATCGCTTTCGTAGCCGGCGCGCAGTTGCGAGCGATATGCGATGTACTTACCGTCGGGCGAATACTGCGGACCGCTATCGGCGCCCGGATTGACCGTGATCCTTCGCGGCGTACCACCGGCTACGGAGACCGCATAGAGGTCGGTGTTCGTGCTGAGGGCCTCAACCTCGTCGGAGATCATCGTGTAACAGACTTCAGTGCTGTCCGGAGAAATCGCGTAATCTTCCGGGCCGCCCAGTGAAAAAGGCGGGACTTCGTGTTTGCCGGGCGTGAGATCTTTGACCGTGCCGCCGGCCACCGGCATCACCAGCACATGGCTGCGGCGCGCACCCTGCCACTTGTTCCAATGGCGATAGAGCAGCGTGTCGATTAGGCGACCCGTAGCTTTGTTGGCCTTCTCCTGATCCAGTTTTTGCTTGTTGCAGGCGTCGTCGGCGCCGCATTCCGGGTAGACGTCGCTGGTGAATACCAGCAGTTTGCCATCGGCGGAAACCAGAACGCCGCTCGCTTCGCTGGCTAGATTCGTGATCTGCTTGGCATTCGCGCCATCGGCGTCCATCGCCCAAAGTTGCGAGGAGCCGCTGCGCGCGGACACAAAAAAGATTTGGCGCGAGTCCGGCGACCAGCGGGCGCGCTCGGCATCGTCAGCGATTTTGCGCGGCGCGCCGCCGGTCAGACCCACAACGTAAATTTGTTGCGGCCGGCGATTGTTTTCGACGTCGATGGTCTGCACGGTGAATGCGACGCTGCGACCGTCGGGTGAAATCTGCGGATCGCTGATGCGTGACAAACGCATCAAAGCGTTGACGTCGAATGGCCTTTTTTGCGCAGCCAGGGCCGAGGCAAACATCAGCCAGACACACGCCCGTCTCAGTGTTACGCGCATATCACCCGATTGTATCGCGGCATGCTAGCATGGTCTCATTCCCTCAAAGCAAATTTAAGGAACCAGCTTGATTCGGGCCGTCAAAGGAACCAGGGATTTATTGCCTCCATCTACCGCCGCGTGGAACCACGTGGAGAGTGTGGCCCGGCGCGTCTTTCACGCCTATAATTACCAGGAAATTCGCACTCCGATTCTGGAAGAAACACAGCTTTTTGCGCGCGGCGTCGGTGAGCAAACGGACATTGTCACCAAAGAAATGTACACGTTTGAAGACCGCGACGGCACCTCGCTCACCATGCGTCCGGAGAACACGGCTTCGGTAATTCGCGCGTATATTGAGCACCGTTTGGACCAGCGTCCGGGCGTGCAAAAGTTTTATTACATGGGGCCGATGTTCCGCCGCGAGCGCCCGCAGAAGGGCCGCTACCGGCAGTTTTATCAGATCGGCGCGGAGGCCATCGGCTCGGAATCGCCTGCCGTCGATGCCGAAGTCATCGAAATGGTGGTGGAATTTTTTGAGCAGGCTGGCTTGAAAGGCTTCACGCTGCTGGTGAATTCCGTGGGCGATTCCAACTGCCGTCCCGCGTACGTGGAGCGTCTGCGTAATGAATTGACCAGCGTGGCCGGACAGCTTTGCGAAGACTGCCAGCGGCGCGCCGTTACCAATCCGCTGCGCGTTTTGGATTGCAAGGTGCCCGAGGATCAGGCCATCATCGACAAGCTGCCGACGATTCTGGAACATCTTTGCGAGCCTTGCCGGCTGCATTTCGCCAGCGTGCGCCAGTTTCTGGACGATCGCGGCATCGTTTACGAAGTACGCCCCCGCCTGGTGCGCGGTCTGGATTACTACATGCGCACGACGTTCGAGGTGCTGCACGGTTCGCTAGGCGCGCAGAATTCGGTGTTGGGCGGCGGGCGTTACGACGGTCTGGCGGAATCGCTGGGGTCGAAAGTTCCCGCGCCGGGAATTGGTTTTTCGATCGGCGAAGACCGGCTGGTGTCGCTGCTGGAAGAAAACGCGCACGGCGCGGCGCTGGATTTATTTATCGCGCCTCTAGGCGCCGCGGCGCAGCGGGAAGCCGGCAAATTGGCGCGCGATGTCCGCCGTCAAGGCTATTCGACCGAAGTCGCGCCGGAAGGAAAATTGAAGCGGGCCATGGAGCTGGCCGACAAGCTGGGCGCGCGTTTCGCGCTGATTTTGGGAGATGATGAAATTGCGTCCGGGCGTTATGCGTTGAAAAATATGCAGTCCGGCGTGCAGGAACCTGTGAGCCGCGAGCAACTTGCCCGCGAGCTTGCCACGACGAAATAAGTCACAAGATAACTATGCCAAGTGTACTTTTGGATTTTCTCGGCGAATTGCGGCGCACGCACTCGTGCGGTGAGTTGCGCGCTGCAAACGCCGGCTCGCGCGCGCTGCTGATGGGCTGGGTGCATCGCCGCCGCGATCTGGGCGCGGTGATCTTCATTCACCTGCGCGACCGCGATGGAGTCACCCAGATCGTCGTCCATGAGGATGCCGCTGCCGAAGTGCATGCCAAGGCCGAATTGCTTCGTTCTGAATATGTAGTGGCTGTCGAGGGACTGGTACGGAAGCGCACGCCGGACACCATCAATCCGAATCTCGAAACCGGCGAAGTGGAATTGGTTGCTGACAAGCTTTGGATCCTGAACGAATCGCGCACGCCGCCGTTTCCCATGGAAGATGCGGTGGATGTTTCCGAAGACGCGCGCCTCAAGTACCGCTATGTCGACTTGCGCCGGCCGCGCATGCAGCGCAATATCATTCTGCGCGCGAAGATGGCGTTCGCCGTGCGCGAGTTTTTGCAATCGCAGGGATTTCTCGAAATTGAAACGCCCTACATGACGCGTTCGACGCCCGAGGGTGCTCGCGATTATCTGGTCCCCAGCCGCGTGCAGCCCGGTAGCTTCTACGCGCTGCCGCAGTCACCGCAGATTTTTAAGCAGTTGCTCATGATCAGCGGGTTTGAGAAATATTTCCAGATTGTCCGCTGTTTCCGCGACGAGGATTTGCGCGCCGACCGCCAGCCGGAATTCACGCAAATCGATTTGGAAATGTCGTTCCCGCAGCAGGAGCGCGTCTTCGAAGTGATCGAGCCAATGCTCGCCAAGCTGTGCGCGGTGGCCGGGTATCATGTCGAAGCGCCGTTCCCGCGCTTGAGTTACGCCGACGCCATGCGCAAGTACGGCAGCGATAAGCCGGACCGCCGCATTCCGCCCATGCATCCAGTGGACGATTTATTCCCGCCGGGGCTGACGACCCCCGATCTGCCTCTGATGGCGATCCACATTCCCAAGACCGGCGCCCTCAGCCGCAAGGAGCGCGACGAGTTGAAGGCTTTTGGAACTGAGCGCGGCCTGCGTGTGTTCGATGACGTCAAGCGCCTGGAGCGCGATTATGCTGAGCCGATGCAGCAGGTGCGCGGGCGTACCGGTGCCACGGAGGAAGACTTGCTGGTGATCGCCGGCTGGGCGGGCGAGCCTGCGGGACATCGGCCTGAAGAGACTGTCTACCAGGCTTGTGGCGCACTGCGCCTGTTCGTCGCGCAGAAATACAACGACCGCCACAAGCTGCTTGATCCCAAGAAAGTTCGAATTTCTCTGGGTCACCGATTTCCCCATGTTCGAGTGGAACGCGGAAGAGAACCGCTGGGGCGCGGCGCATCATCCGTTCACCTCGGTGCACGATGAAGACATCGAAAAACTGACCGCGGATCCGGCGCGCTGCCGCGCCAAGTCCTACGACATCGTGCTGAACGGCGTCGAGTTGGGCTCGGGCTCGATTCGTATTCACCGCCGCGACGTGCAGTCCAAAGTTTTTGCCGCGCTCGGATTCAGCGACGAAGAAGCGCGCCACCGGTTCGGATTCTTGTTGGACGCTCTGGAATACGGCGCGCCCCCGCATGGTGGCATTGCGCTCGGCCTCGATCGCCTGGTGATGATTCTGGCGGGCGAGACTTCGATTCGCGACGTCATTCCGTTTCCGAAGACAGCGCGCGGCACCGACCTGATGTGCGAAGCGCCCAACACCGTGCCTGAACGCCAGTTGCGCGATCTCGGCATCGCCATTCGCAAACCGCAGTGAGCGGTCTCGCTTTAGACGACGCGGAAATCGAGCGCGCGGGAAATCTGCTGACCGCGTTTCTGCGTGACTTTGAGCAGTCGCTGGATGCCAAGCCGGTGCTGCCGCCGCTTGACCGCGCCGTACTGGAAGAGCTTCGCGATCGCCCATTTCCGCAAGAGGGAATCGGGATCGATCAATTGTTCCAGGAGATCACCGCCAAAATCGTTCCCAATTCGACGACCATCGCCCATCCGCGCTATCTGGCGTACGTGCTGGGGCCGCCCAACGGCATTGCGCCATTTGCCGACGCCATCGCCGCCACACTAAATCAGAATTGCAATTTCTGGCAGCTTTCCCCGGCCGCTAGTGTCATCGAGCGAAAAGTGATTGCGTGGTTCGCCCAACTCTTTGAATTTTCCGAAAGTGCCGGCGGTATCATCACCAGCGGCGGCTCGATGGCTACGCTGGTGGCTATGGCTACGGCCATCCAAGACAAATTCCCCGGCGATTTTCGCAAAGCGGGTCTGCAATCGCTCGCAGCGCCGCTGGTCGTCTATACGTCGCAGGAGGCGCATCGCTGCGTGGAAAAGAGCGCCGCCATCCTCGGCCTCGGGCTGGATAACGTGCGCAAGATTCCCGTCGACTCCGCATTTTGCATGCGCACGGATCTGCTGGCCGCTGCGATCCGCCAGGATCGGGATGCCGGCAAACAGCCGTTTTGCGTTGTGGCTGCCGGGGGGACCATCAACACCGGTGCCATTGATCCACTTGGTGAAATTGCGGACCTATGCGCCGCGCAGAATCTCTGGCTTCACGTCGACGGCGCGTACGGCGCGCTGTTCGTCCTGAGCCCGAGAATCAAGGATCAGTTGCTGGCGTGCGGCAAGGCCGATTCAATCGCGCTCGATCCGCACAAATTGCTCTTCGCCCCGCTAGAGGCGGGCTGCGTCCTCGTGCGCGACCGCGAGAAACTGCGAAAGGCATTCGGCTTCACCGCGTCCTACATCCCGGAACAAGAGGATCCGTTGTTCACCAATTTCATGGACTACGGCCCACAACTCTCGCGTAGCTTCAAGGCGTTCAAAATCTGGTGCGCCCTCCAGGTATTCGGATTGAAGGCGTTTCGCGATGCGGTAGAGCACATGCTGGATATCGCCCGCTACATGGGCGACAAAATTCAGGCCGACGAGCGGTTTGAGCTGATGGCTCCGGTAACGCTGAGCGCGGTTTGCTTTCGCCTGCGAAACGCTAGCGAAGCGGAAAACGAACGAATCCTGACCGGGTTGATTGACGAAGGTACGGCGTTGCTAGGCCCCGTTCGCATCGCGGGACGATTCGGAATGCGCGCCTGCGTGACGAACTATCGGACGGCCACGGCCGACATCGACCTCATTCTGGACCGCCTGCGGCAACTTACCTCGCGCGGCGTGAATTCGCCGATTTCAGCTTTGGTTTGAGACCGCTCGGCGATGGCTTGCTCCGGCAGCCGGCTGCGCCAATTCTCCATCCCGAACAGACACCGGACAAATTCCACGATGCCGGTGGGCATGGGCTCCTCTTCCATCAGCCTGCCGAGCATCTGGTGTCCGTGCTCCAGGTGGCGCTGTGCCGCCTCCAGAGCCACGATGCGCCCTGGGTCAGTCTCCTGCTGCAATAGCCTGCCGACGCCAATATAGGCGGCGGTCGAATCGAGGTAGCAATTGCTCAATGTTGATCTCATTGGATTTAGGTGCGGATTTTACGTCCGTTTCTCATTTACCCTATACTCCATCATAATAGTGGGAATTGAGAAATATGTCAACAGGGTTACAGCAGGCCGAGGAGATCTATTTGAATTGCTGCGAGGCGAATCTCTAGTTCGCGCCCGCGCCCATCCAATAGCCTGGCCGCGTGCGCACTTTCACGCCTGGAGTCGAGACTTGGACGGTGATCTCGTGAAACCCGCCTTCCTGCTTATTGTTGGGGTTGTAGCTGATGAGGTACTGGCTGTGGATCTCTTCGCCGATCTTGGCAATCGCTTCCTCCAAGCCTTTCTGCTTGGCGAAGGAGTACTCGGTGCCGCCGGTGCCCTTGGTAAAAACTTCCACCGGATTATCCACAAAAATTTTCTTGGTGTCTTTGAAGATTTCCACCATCAACGGGACAAATTGCGCCGATCCGCCGTCGCTGCCGGTAGCCTGCATCACGTTGTTGGGCGTGGCCGGCACATTGGGCGGCAGCGCGGCGCTCGAGGCGGGCGGCCGGTTGTCGGGGCGCGGCGGCTGCCGACGGCCCAGCAGGCCGGCCATGGCGCGCGAAATATTTACGGAGTAGACGCTGACATTGTGCAATTGCACGTCGTTCAGCGCCTCGCGGACTTTCCCTTCGCTGCCCTTATCCTGCGTTTCGGTGATGAGCAGCAGAATACGGCGATGATTGGCCGGACGCGAACGCAGCATGCGCACCGACTCCACCACGGCGTCGATCATGCGGCTGGTGGTGCTGCCGGGAGTGATCTTCTTGATCGAATCGGCGATCTGGGCGGGATCGGAAGTGAAATCCTGCATCTTGCGGAACCGGTGATCAAAGGCCATCACGGCAGCTTCGCCCTGGTCCCCGATTACCAGCGGGCCAATCAGGCCGCCTATCCGGTTGATCGCCGGCAGCATCGCTTCCACCTGGTCGTTGGCCTGAATGGCGATCACCATTGAGATGGGCTGAAAAGCCACGTCCACGCTGATGTTCTGCGGCTTGCCATTATCCAGAAGATGAAAGTTGCGCGGCTCCAGGCCGTTGACATAGCTGCCGTCGCGGTTCAGCACCGTCACTGGCGCGAGCACAACTTGCACGGTGGTGCGGATCGGGTCATCGGCCGGCGCGGTGGTTTGCTGCGCGGCCAACAGCGAGATTGTGCTCAGGTACAGCCCGGCGCGGAGAAATCTCATATTCATATGACGTTATGGCTTGTAGCTTCGTTCCGCTGGCGCCGCATGCTCCGTGCGTCCCGCTAACAGGTCCAGCACGTGAGGCACCAATTCAACGATAGCATTGAGCGACTCTACCGCGCCGCGCGGCGAGCCCGGCAAGTTAACAATTACCACCTGGCCCCGAGTGCCGGCTAAAGCGCGGGAAAGCGAAGCCAGCGGCGTCGAGCGGCGGCCTTCCGATCGCATGGTCTCGCCGATGCCTGGAATTTCGCGGTCGATTACAGCCCGTGTGGCCTCCGGAGTGACATCGCGCGCGGCTAACCCGGTGCCGCCAGTGGTGAAAATTGCGCCCACCTGTCCGCCATCGGCAACCGCGCGGAGGCGTTCGCTGATACGGGCGGCATCGTCGGGAATCACTTCCAGAATGCTTACCGTCCAGCCCAACTCTTGCAGCCGCTCGCGTACCGCCGGGCCGGAGCGGTCCTGCCGCGTTCCGGCATGGGAGGAATCGCTGATGGTGAACACCGCCGCCGTTTTCACTACCGTCCCTTTTTCCGGCGGAAGTCGCCGCTCTTTCCGCCGGTTTTCTCCAGCAGATACACGTTTTCAATGGCGATGGATTTGTCCAGCGCCTTGGTCATGTCGTATACCGTCAGCGCGGCGACCGCCGCGGCGGTGAGTGCTTCCATCTCGACACCGGTTTGTCCCGTCGTGGATGCCGACGCGACGATTCTTACTCCACGCGCTTCCACCGTCACATCGACATCGGCGTGGGTGAGCGCCAGCGGGTGGCACAGCGGAATCAGCTCGGAAGTTTTCTTGGCGGCGCTGATGCCGGCGATGCGCGCAATCTCCAACGGATTGCCCTTGGGATTCTTGTGCAGACGCGCCAGCACCGCTCGCGAAATCTTGACGAACGCGTGCGCGCGAGCTGTCCGCTTGGTTTCCTTCTTGGCTGAAACGTCCACCATGCGGGGGCTGCCGGCGGCATCGTAATGCGAGAGTTTTTTCTTCATTGCAGAAGCGCGTGGATATTTTCGCCGGCTTTCCATTCGGCGCGATCGGCGGCGGCGACCAGATAGGCATTGGCGCGCGAGAGCGCCGGCACGTCGCCTGAACCGCTCCAGCGCAGCGGCGTAAGCTCGGCCGGGCCTGGCCCCAGGCGCGCGGGAAGAAATCGCGTGATGCCGGTGCGATGGCGGAAATCCTGCGTGAGCGTGGCTTGTATGAAGGGCAGCGCGGTTTCACATTGGCCGCCGAGCAATTCGAGCGCCGCGCGCGCGAATAGTTCAAACGTCACCATGGTGGACGCCGGATTCCCGGGCAAGGCCGAAGAAAAATTTCCCCTGCGCGCGGCCGAATACCAGCGGCTGTCCGGGCTGGATCAACACGCGATCGAAGAAAAATTCCGCGCCGCAATCGGCCAGCACGCGCTCGACGATATCGTATTTGCCGGCGGAGACACCGCCGGAGATCAGCAGCAGATCGCACGCCAGCCCCTGTTCGACCAATCCGCGGGTGTGGGCGTACTCATCCCGCGCGACTGCCAGCATGCGCGGGCGCGCCGCCGGCGCGGGCCACTTGCGCGGCCAGTGAATAGGCGTTGGAGTTGCGTATCTGATGCAGCTGCGGCGTTTCGCTCACTGGCACGATCTCGTCGCCGGTAGCCAGAATTGCCACGCTGGGCTGAACGAAAACCGGCGCACGCGTGCGCCCGATGGCGGCTAGCAGCGCGATGTCAGGATAGGTCAGCCGCTTGCCGGCGGGGATCAGAATTTCGCCTGCGCGCGCCTCGCAGCCTTGCGGATTGATGAATTGACCGGGCTCGGCGGCGCGGTCGGTGTGGAATTTCGCGGTACCGTCGCGCGTCACATGCTCCACCATAACCACGGCGTCGGCGCCGCGCGGCATGGGCGCTCCGGTCATGATCTCGACCGCCTGTCCACGCCCAACATCTCCATCGAAACGGCCGCCTGCCCGCACTTCACCGATGATTTCGAGCGTCCCCGGAACATCGGCGGCATGCACCGCGAACCCATCGCGGACTGAGCGGGCGAGCGCCGGAATGTCGCGATCGGCATTCACGTCCACGCCGAGCACGCGGCCGGCCAACGATTCCAGATTTGCTTCTTCCATGGCAGGCCGCTGGCGCGCGGCCCCCACTTGTTGGATGACGCACTCCCGCGCCTGTTCAAAGGTCATCGTGGGCACAAAGCCATTCTACCTGTTGAGCAGGCGGCGGACGCCTTCGCGGAATATCGCGGGCGGCGTCAGCAGGCTGAGCACCAGAAACGCTTCGGATTCGAAATCGTAGAAGTAGCCGGGCTGCACCAGAACGTGATCCCGCTCCAGCAATTCCAGGCACCATTCCTCTTCGCTTTGCGTACGCGGCACGCGCAATGTGGCATACCATCCGCCTTCGACATCCAACAACTGCATCGGAGAATTCGGGACGATGGCACCGCGAAGCCACGTCAAATTTTCTTGCGTGCGCGCTTCAATTTGCTGTTGTACGGCGGCACCGGCCGCGAGCAGACGGGGCAGGGCATGCTGGACTGGCGTACCCACAGAAAGATACGTGTCAGCGATGAGTTCGAGCCGTTCCAACGCCTGCGCGCGCACGGTTGCTGGCCCGCCGAGCACAATCCAGCCCAATTTCATTTGCGGCAATCCGCTCATTTTCGAAAGTCCGCCCAGACAGAAAGTCAGGGCCTGCTCCACGCCTGCTAGCGTTGCGACGCGTTGCGGGTCAGGACCGAAGGCGTAGCCATTAAAAACTTCGTCGGAAATCAGAGCGAGGCCGCGTTCGGCTGCGAGCGCCGCCAGTTCGACCACCTCACCGCGCTTGAGAAAAGAGCCGGTGGGATTGTTGGGATTCACCAGCACAATAGCCCGCGTGCGGTCCGTGATAGCACCACGCAGGGCGTCGAAATCGATCGACCAGCCATGGTGATAAACCAGCGGGTACTGCGTGATGCGCACCGCGTCCAGCTCCGCCAGAAATTCGAATAGCGGATAAGAAGGGCGCGGCGCGAGGATCTCGTCGCCCGGATCAGCCAGCAGCTTAAACAACCACGCGTACGATTCGCTGGTGCTGGTGGTGAGCAAAACGCGTTCCGTCTCAACGCCGCATCGTTCCGCAATCGCCGCGCGAGCGCTCGGCATTCCTGCGGGAGTGGGGTCGTACAGCAAAGAATGTTCGTCGGCCAGCGCCGCGACGATTTCCGCCGCCGGATAAATCAAATCCGCCCGCGTTGGATTCGATTCCGTGAGATCCAGAATCTCGGCACCCGCCTGGCGCTGAGCGGCCACCAGACGCGCCAGCCGGTTGGGCGCAGCATCCCAGTGAAGCCGTGAGGAGAACATGCCGTCATGTTAGCTTGGACAAATGCCGTATCGCTCCTCGCTCTGCCTGCTGGCCAGCATGATACGTGAGCGCCAAATTTCTCCGGTCGAGCTGCTCGAAGCGCATTTGCGGCAGATTGCGGCAGTGAATCCGCGCATCAACGCCTTCGTTGTCGTGCTGGAAGTGCAGGCGCGCGCCGCGGCTCGCGATGCCGAATCGGCGGTGATGCGGGGCGCGCCTCTGGGGCTCCTGCATGGCATCCCGCTCACCATAAAAGACAGTTTCGATGTGGCCGGAGTTCCCACGCTGTGCGGGAGCCGCCTGCGCGTGGGACATCGTGCCGCCGAAGATGCAGCGGCTGTCGCGCGCCTGCGTGCCGCGGGTGCGATCATTCTGGGGAAAACCAATTGTCCGGAGTTTCTTTCGAATTACGAATCCGATAACTACATCACCGGCCGCACCGATAATCCCTGGAACCAGGAGCGCACGGCAGGCGGATCGAGCGGCGGCGAAGCGGCGGCCATTGCGTCATTCTGTTCGGCGGGCGGAATCGGCAGCGATGGCGGCGGATCTATCCGCGTTCCGGCGCACTTTTGCGGGATCGCCGGTCTGAAGCCCACGCCGGGACGCGTCTCGGGCGCAGGGCATTTTCCCGCTATGCAGCATCCCGGCGGATTGCTGGGCGTGGCGGGTCCGATGGCGCGCACGGCGCAGGATGTCCGCCTGTTGTTTGCAGTGCTCGCCGGTTACGATTCACAGGATCCGTTCTCGGCGCCTATTCCCTTGCGCGCGCCGGGCGCGGCCGGAGCGCGCATCGGCGTGGTCGAGCAGTTCTACCAGGTCCCCGTCGACGCCGAGATCAAAGCCACTGTCGCCCGCGCGGCTACGGCGTTGCAGGAAATCGGATACAAAGTGGACGCCTTCCAACCGAGGGGCCTGGAACGCGCGCCCAATCTCTGGTGGTTTTTCTTTGGACAACTCTCCGCGCCGTTCACGCAGAAAGCATTTGAAGGCCGTGAAGCAGATGCGCATTGGAGCGGTACTGAATTTCTCAAGAGCGCGCTGGAACTGCCGCCGCCCACGGCCACGGACGTGGTGACGTCGCTCGGCGCCCGCGACACGATGCGCGCCGCCTTGTTGCGCCAAATGGAGCACGTACCGCTGCTGCTGATGCCGCCGTGCGGAGTCCCTGCGTTTCACCATCGCGAGCGAAGCTGGAAAATCGATGGCAAAAAAATCGGATTATTTGAGGCCATGATGCCGGTGACCCCGTTTAATCTGCTGGGCCTGCCTGCCGCTGTCATTCCTTACGGAATGTCGCACGATGGCCTGCCGATCGGCGTGCAAATCGTGGGCCGTCCGTGGGAAGAAGAGCTGATTCTGGAAACCGCGGTGAAACTCGAAGAGGCGCGTGGTCCGTGGACCGGGCCGGCGGGCTTCTCAATCTGAAAACAGGATCGCGCTCCACGCACCTTTGGAATGGGACTCGCGCACGTGGCCGCCCGCTGCTGCGATGGCGCCGGTGACTTCGCCCGCTTCGTGATTCTCAAATCCGCTGGCAATCGCCAAACCGCCGGGTGCCAGGCAGCGCAGGATTTCGTGCGTCAGTTCGCAAATGGCTTCCGGGCTGATATTGGCGACGATGATGTCGGCCGCGCCGGCTTTTACGGCTTGCACCGAGCCAACAAAACATGCCACCCCGTTGGCGCGCGCCACTTCCACTGCGGTGGGATCGATGTCGCACGCGATCACCCGCCCGGCGTCCAAGGAGCCTGGCGGCCTGCGAAAGAATGCCCGAGCCCGCGCCGACGTCCAGCACTGTGATGCCGGGCTTCACCACGCGCTCCAGAGCTTCCAGGCAAAGCTGTGTCGACTCGTGAGCGCCGGTTCCAAATGCCAGCCCGGAGTTGACCTCGATGCGCAAACGGTCCGGCGGCGTGGGATCGCTGCGCCACTGCGGAACCAGAAAAAATCGCGCGCCGGCCAACATGGGCGTGAGCTTGGCGTTGGCAATTTCGACCCAATCGATCGATTCTTCCTCGCGCCAGCGTAGCGGGTAAGCATCGAAATGCATGGCCAGGGCGATGGGGTCGGCATCATCGTCGAAGAAGGCGCGCAGGCGGTTGCCGGCGTCGGATTCCTGGATGCCGCTCGAGCCTTGCTCCCACAATTCGGCGATGAGGAGATCGCGCTCCTCTTGCTTACAATCAAGCTCTAGAGAGAACATGGTTCGGAATGAAGCTCCAAGGGATTTTCGTCGCGGCTACTACTCCATTCGACCACAACGGAGAGATTTACAAAATTAAAGTTCAGCACAACGTGGAGAAATGGAACCGGACCACGCTCGCCGGCTACGTCATCGCGAGTGCTACTGGCGAGGGCGCGCTGCTGGCTCATGATGAGAAGCTGGCTCTGTGGGATCTCGCGGCGAAGTATGCGGACCCGGAAAAAACTCTCATTGCCGCAAGCGGCGCCGAGGGTGTGCAGGAAACCGTGCGGCTAACTAAGCATGCCGCGGAGCTGGGATACAAAGCCGCGTTCATTGAAGCGCCGCGCCTGTACAATTCCCCGGAGAATCTGTTGACGTATTTTCGCGCGGTCGCCGACCGGGCGGCCGTGCCAGTCATTGTTGCCGGTACGGATACGGATATTGCAGCAACGCTCTCGCAGCATCCGAACATCGTGGCAGCCGCGACAAACGATGCCGGCGCTCTGCTGCGCTCCACACAGCCGGATTTCCAAGCCGTAGCCAACACGGCGGGACGGCTGTGGTCATCGCTGAACGCAGGCGCGAGCGGCGCAATTCTCGCGTTCGCCAATGCCGCTCCCTACGCTGCCATCGCCATCTGGGAAGCGTACCGGACGCGCGAGGAGGAGGCAGGACGCGACTGGCAAGCGCGTGTCGCCGGGCCCGCCGCATTCGTCGAGGGCGCTGACGGCATCCCGCTCCTGAAGCACGTGATGGACGTCAACGGATACTATGGCGGCCCGCCGCGGCTGCCGTTGACCGTACCAACCCCCGAAACCCGGCGGCAAGCCGAGGAAGCATTCCAGGATTTACGCGGTTAATTAGACGTCAGCCCAATTTTTCCAGAACTGCATCGCCCACTTCGCGGGTTGTGCTCGCGCCCCCCAGATCCGGCGTTCGGATCTTGCGCCCCGCCAGCACCGCCGCGATCGCCTGCTCTACTTGCTGGGCCGCGGCAGTCAGACCGAGATGATCCAGCATTTGCGCGGCGCTCAAAATCGTCGCCAGCGGATTCACGATGCCCTTGCCTGCGATATCCGGCGCTGAACCATGCACCGGCTCGAACATGGATGGATAGCGACGCAGCGGGTCGAGATTGGCGCTCGGCGCAAGGCCCATGCTGCCGACGATGATTGCCGAAATGTCGCTCAGGATATCGCCAAAAAGGTTGGAGCCCACCACGACGTCGAAGCTCTCCGGGCGGCGAATGAAATTCATGGCCGCCGCATCCACGAGCAGCGATTCAGTTTCGATCTGCGGAAATTCCGCGGCAACGCTTTGAAAAGTCCGGTCCCACAAAACCATGCCGAAGCCCTGCGCGTTGGATTTCGTGATAGAAGTCACGCGATGCTTCTTCTGGCGCTTCACCGCCAGCTCGAATGCGAAGCGGATGATGCGCTCGATGCCGCGCCGCGTGAACACCGCGGTCTGGATCGCGACTTCCTCGGGCTGCTCGTGATAAACGAAGCCGCCCACCTGCGCATATTCGCCCTCGGTGTTTTCGCGCACGACCACGAAATCGATCTGCTCGCCTTTGCGCAGCGCCAGCGGCGACTCGACGCCGGGATACAGAACCGCCGGACGCACGTTGGCGTACTGATCGAAAGCGCGCCGGATGGGCAGCAGCAAGCCGTTGAGCGTAACGTGATCGGGCAACTGAGTGTGGCCGACAGCGCCCAGCAGAATGGCGTCCGAGCGGCGTAATTGATCGAGCGCATCGGCAGGCATCATGCGGCCGTTGCGGAAATAATAGTCCGCGCCCCAATCAAAATCTTCGAACGCGAACGAGGCCTGATGCCGCGGGCCAATCTTTTCGAGTACCCGCTTGGCTTCGGGAATGACTTCCTGGCCGACGCCATCACCGGCAATTACAGCGATCTTGAAAATGGTCATGGAAACTTTCGATTGTAGCGAGAGTTATACCCAGTGAATTTTGATCTCTTTTTCCAGCGGGCGGAACTCCGCATCGCCGGTGACCAGCGGCGCGTTGCGCGATTTTGATAAGGCCGCGGCAAACGCGTCCGCGTAGGACATCTTATGGCGGGATTTGTAGTGCGCGGCTTGTAGAGTGAGTGGCCAATCAGCGTCGATACGCTCGATGCCGAGTTCTTCGAGTGCCTGGAGTTGCTGGTTGGCGAATTGTGGCGATTGCCTGCGCGCCAGGCTGTACCAGATCTCGCCAAGATTGATGTTGCTGATCCACAGCGCTATGCCGCGATCCTGGGCATCGTTGAGCAGTGATTCCACGGCTTCAGCCATGGGTTCGTCTTGAATATAGGCAAGCAACGCCCAGCTATCGAGGACCAGACCAGCGTTCAATCTTGCGTTCCTCCCTTTCGCGATCCAGGGCGCGCTCAGCTTCCAATTCTTTGGTCAACGAAGGCCCGCCCCTGAGGATGCCGCGCAGCTTTTCAAGCTTGCGTCTAAAGACCTCTGGAGTGAGCGGGTTTAGGATGATTTGCCCTTCTTTTTCAATGAATTGGATCCTGGTCCCCTTCTTGATACCGTACTTGCGGCGTATGACAACAGGAATTACTACCTGACCCTTTTCGGTAGTACGAGCTTCAATAAGTTCTACCATGATAAGAAGTATAACATAATCTCAAAGTACTACCTATTGACGGATCCCAAGCCGCGCTGCATAATTACCGTACAGAGAACAAAAAGCGAAAATACGATGAGCGCCCTAGCCATTCCCCGTGCCCGTTTTGATCTGGATTCTCGCTGGCAGGAACGCCCCGCCCCAGACCTGCTTCCCACTGGCATTGCAGAACTGGATGCGGTCACCGGCGGGTTTCCGCGCGGCGCTTTAACAGGGATTTACGGGCCGGCATCTTCGGGGCGAACCAGCCTTCTACTTTCGCTGCTCGCTGAAGCCACTCGCCGCCAGGAATTTTGCGCGCTGGTGGATGCCACGGATTCGCTCGATCCAGCCAGCGCGCATGCGGCGGGCGTCGATTTGTCACGGCTGTTGTGGATACGTTGCGCCGGCAATGCCGAGCATGCGCTCAAGGCGACCGATCTACTGGTCGCAAGTGGCGGCTTCGGTTTAGTAGCGATGGATCTGGGCGATGTCGCGCCGCACACCGCCCGGCGGATTTCGCTTGCCTCCTGGTTCCGGCTGCGCCGCGTCGTGGAACACACGCCTACGGTGCTGGTCGCGCTGGAACGCGAGCCCAATGCCAAGACCTGCGCATCGCTCGCGCTCGATTTACGCGGTGGCCGCATTCACTGGTCGGGCACGCCCGGATGCTCGCATTTGCTGCGCGGCGTATCGTGCGTAGCGGAGAGACTCAAGCCGGTGGGCGCGCACACTGGAGTGATGCATGTTCGCCTGCATTCACACAACATCAGCTAGCGACGCGTTGTTGGAATGCGCGCGTGCATTTTCGCCGCGCGTGGAACAGACTACGCTCGACACAGCGCTATTGGATGCCCGCGGTCTGGCGCACTTATTTGGCACGCCTCACGACATCGCCAACGCCATTGCGCGGCGCGCCGCCACTTTGGGTTTTCAGGCAAACATCGCCCTGGCTTCGAATCCGGATGCTGCCTATCACGCGGCACTCGGATTCTCCTGCATCAGCATCCTTCCCTACGGCGACGAAGCCAAATATCTGGCCAGCTTGCCGGTTGCTTTGCTGTCCGTCGAAGGCGAAATGGCGGAGACGCTGGAGCGCTGGGGCATCCGCACGTTTCGCGATCTGGCCGCACTGCCGGAGCTGGGTGTCGCGGCGCGGCTGGGTCCGGAAGGCGTCAGGCTGCAGCAACTGGCGCGCGGAGAAGGCAGCCGGCGCCTGCACGCCATCGAAGATCCACTGCGGTTTGAAGAGGAACTGGAGCCGGAATATCCCGTGGATTTGCTCGAGCCGCTTTCATTTTTGCTGGCGCAAATGCTGACCACGCTGTGCGCGCGGCTGGCGGAACGCGCGCTCTCGACCAACGAATTGCACCTGCGCATGCGGATGGAAAACGGCGGTGTGCACGAGACCCGCCTGAGTCTGCCAGTGCCCATGCGGGATTGGAAAGCGTTTCTGAAATTGCTGCAACTGGATTTGAACGAACGGCCACCGCAAGCGCCCGTCGTGTATATCTGGCTCTTGACCGAGCCCTTGAAACCGCGCGTCACGCAGAACGGCTTGTTCATACCGCTGGCTCCCGAGCCGGAAAAACTGGAGCTGACGCTGGCACGCATCGGCGGCGTGGTGGGTAAGCACAATATCGGGTCGCCGGAATTGTTGGATACGCACCGGCCGGATGCGTTTAGGATGCGGCCGTTCAGCGCCTTGCAAACACGCGCGCAAACGCCGACGCCGGATCGCGGCACCCGCCTGGCATTTCGCGTGTATCGCCCGCCGCGCGCCGCGCAGGCAAATGCTTCTTCCGGCCGGCCGGCATGGATTTCGGCCGCAGGCATTCACGGAAAAGTGATTTCTCTCGCCGGTCCCTGGCGCACCGCGGGCGATTGGTGGACCACGCAATCCTGGAATCGCGACGAGTGGGACGTGGCGTTAAGCGATGGCGCGCTATACCGCATTTTTTGCGACTGCCAGACCGGCCGCTGGTATGTGGAAGGGAATTACGATTGAGCTACATCGAGCTGCACGCCCGCTCCGCCTTCAGCTTTTTGCAAGCTGCTTCTTTGCCCGAAGACCTCGTGGAAAGAGCCGCGCAATTAAATTATCCGGCCATGGCGCTGATCGATCGCGATGGCGTCTACGGCTCGCCGCGCTTCCATCAGGCAGCCAAAAAAGCCCGCATTCGCGCCCACATCGGCGCCGAAATCACCTGCACAGACGGTGTTTGCTATCCGCTGCTGGCGGAGAATCGCACTGGCTATCAGAACCTCTGCCGTCTGATCACGCGCATGAAATTGCGGGCCAAGAAAGGCGAAGGCGCGGCTACGCCGGAAGAGATGACGGAATTGTCAAAGGGGCTGATTTGTCTCGCGCCCTCTGCCAGCGGCCTGGAGCGCGCGGTGAACATGTTTGGCCGCGGCAATGTTTTCGCGGAACTGCAGCGGCACATGAATCGCGAGGAAGAAGCGCGCAACCAGGCCATGATCGACGCCGCCCGCCGCTTGCAATTGCCGCTGGTCGCAACCAACGGCGTTTGCCACACCATGCCCGAGCAGCGCGAAGTGTTCGACGTGCTCACCTGCGTGCGCAACAAAGTCACGTTGAATAATGCCGGGCGCCTGCTGGCCCGCAATGGCGAGCGGCACCTCAAATCCAGCGCGGAAATGAAGCGGCTCTTTGCCGATCTGCCGGAAGCCATTGCCAACACGCGCGAGATTTCCGCGCGTCTCAATTTCACGCTGGCCGATCTAGGCTACGAATTTCCCCGCTATCCCGTGCCGCCGGGCGAGACCATGATGTCGTTTCTGCGCCAGCGAACCGATGAAGGCGCGCGCCGGCGCTACCGCCCCTATTACGAGCGCGCCCAACGGCAGATCGAGAAGGAATTGGCGCTCATCGAAAAATTGAAATTGCCGGGCTATTTTCTCATCGTCTGGGACATCGTCAAGTTCTGCGGCGAGCACGGCATTCTGGCGCAGGGCCGCGGGTCAGCCGCCAATAGCGCAGTGTGCTACGCGCTGGGAATTACGGCGGTGGATGCAGTGGCTATGGAGCTACTCTTCGAAAGATTTTTGTCGGAAGAGCGTGGCGAGTGGCCGGACATTGATATCGACCTGCCCTCCGGCGATCAGCGCGAGCGCGTCATTCAGTACGTCTACGAGCGCTTCGGAAAACTGGGCGCGGCCATGACCGCCAATGTGATCACCTATCGCGGCCGTTCAGCGGCGCGCGAAGTAGGCAAGGCGTTGGGGTTTGAAATCAGCTCCATCGAACGGCTGTCGGGGCTGGTGCGTAGTTGGGAGTGGAAGGATCCCAAAGACACGCCGCAGCGCCAGTTCGACGATGCCGGATTCGATCGGAATCATCCGCACATTAAAAAATTCCTCGAGCTCTACCAGGCCGTGCAGGATCTGCCGCGCCACCTGGGCCAGCACTCCGGCGGCATGGTGATCTGCCAGGGGCAACTGGATTCGGTGGTTCCGCTCGAGCCCGCGACCATGCCGGGCCGCGTCGTCGTCCAGTGGGATAAAGACGATTGCGCCGACATGGGCATCATCAAAGTGGACCTGCTGGGCCTGGGCATGATGGCCGTGCTCGAGGAATCGCTGGTGCGCATTCGCGAAAGTTATGGCGACGAAGTCGATCTGGCGCACTTGCCGCCCGACGATCCCGACGTGTACACCGCGCTGCAGAATGCCGACACGATCGGACTGTTTCAGGTGGAGAGCCGGGCGCAGATGTCGTGCCTGCCGCGCCATCAGCCGCGCACGTTTTACGACATCGTGGTGCAGGTCGCGCTCATCCGTCCCGGTCCGATTGTGGGTGAGATGGTGAATCCCTATTTGAAACGACGCCAGGGCAGGGAAGCGCCAGAGTGCCTGCATCCTTTGCTCGAACCGGTGCTGCGGCGCACGCTGGGAATTCCGCTGTTTCAGGAACAACTGCTGCGCATCGCCATGATCGCCGCTGGATTTACCGGTGGCCAGGCAGAAGAGCTGCGCCGCGCGATGGGCTTCAAGCGATCCGAGAAACGCATGCGCGAAATCGAGGTGAAGCTGCGCGCGGGCATGGAGCAAAAAGGCATTACAGGTAAAGTGCAGGACCGCATCATCCAGGCCATCAGCTCATTCGCGCTGTATGGTTTTCCCGAATCGCACGCGGCCAGTTTCGCGCTGATCGCCTATGCCAGCGCATGGCTGAAGTGCCATTACCTGGCTGCGTTCACCGCCGCCATGCTCAACAATCAGCCCATGGGGTTTTACTCGGCTGCGGTTCTGATTAAGGACGCCCAGCGGCACGGGCTGCGCGTGCTGCCCATCGACGCGGCGCAATCGAATTGGGAGTGTACGCTGGAAAATCTTCCCGCTGGACTCGCGCTGCGGATGGGCCTGAGGTACGTGAAAGGCTTGCGCGCCGATGCGGGGCGCGCGCTGGTTGCCGAGCGCGCCCGCGTGCCATTTCAGGATGTGGACGATCTGGCGCGTCGCGTGAGCGAGTTGCGCAAAGACGAAATGACCCGGCTCGCCGAGGCGGGCGCGCTGAACCAGATCCGCGCGCGTCACCGCCGCGATGCATTGTGGCAGGCGGGCCGCGCCGCGCAGCCGGTTGGCCCGTTGCTGCGCGAATTGCCGGAGACGGATGCCGCCTCGCCGCTCGCGCAGATGACTCTCGAAGAGCGCCTCACCGCCGATTATCGCGGCACCGGATTCACCATCGGCAAACATCCCATGGCGTACCGCCGCCCGGAAATGAACGCGCTTGGTGTGACGCGCGCCGCCGATCTGGGCCGCATGCGCAACGGCGATTTTGTGCGCGTGGCCGGAGCCGTGATCGTGCGCCAGCGTCCCGGTACCGCCAAAGGTTTCGTGTTTCTAAGCCTGGAAGACGAGAGCGGCGTCGCCAACGCAATCGTCACCCCGGACTTGTTCGATCAATACCGCTTCGCGCTGCTGCAAGAGCCGTTCCTGCTGGTGGAAGGACTGCTGCAAAATATCGATCGTGTGATTTCCGTGAAGGCGGCGCGCATTGAGGGGCTGGCGGCGAAGTCGGCCGTCGCGGCGTCGCACGATTTTCACTGAGGTACAATTACAACAGCGTGCGCCCGTAGCTCAGCTGGATAGAGCGTTTGCCTCCGGAGCAAAAGGTCGGTGGTTCGAATCCACTCGGGCGTACCAGATTCTTTTCTGGTAACTTTCGCGATATCTTCCGTTTGTGCACATTCGGCCTAGAATGGTCCAATTTGGGCCACCTGTCCATGGCGAATTAATAATAAAATGAAGACCTTGATGTTCGGTGGCGGCTACTCATCCACTCTGCGATGCGCTGTGGCGTCGTGGTCGACCCAGTCTTGCTCTTCATAGGTCATGCCGTGGCGACCGGGCACCTTGCGGGTCGGACCGGGTCCTGTCGGCGTCGTGCTTGTGGTGCCAGGGCCTAGAACAACCGATCGCCGGCGCCACGTCACGCGGATGCCAATGTACACTGATTGCTATGCGTTGGCTTGGCTGGCTGCTGATTCAAATTACACTTGCAGCGGCCGATTGGACGCAATTCCGCGGGCCGAACGGCTCCGGCGTCTCTTCCTCCAAAGGCCTTCCGGAACATTTCGACCTGCAAAAGAATGTTGTCTGGAGGACGGCGCTGCCCAGGGACATTCGTCACCGGTCTTCACGGCCGATCATATCTTTGTCACCGCGTTCGAGGGCAAGACGTTGCTCACGATCTGCCTCGACCGCGCCAGCGGCAAGGTGCTCTGGCGGCGCGAGGCTCCGCGTGAACGCGAGGAGTCATTTCCAGAACACGAACGGACCGGCGTCGCCATCACCAGTCACGGACGGCGCCAACGTCTACGTTTTCTTTGGCGACTTCGGGCTGCTCTCCTACGGGCCGGAGGGCAACGAACGGTGGCGTCTGCCTCTAGGTCCTTTCAACAACGTAAACGGCCACGGCTCGTCGCCGATCCTCGCCGATGGAAGGCTGGTGCTGATCTGCGATCAGGACACTGGCTCGTACCTGCTTGCCGTGGATGCCACGAGTGGGCGCGTGTTGTGGAAGACAATGCGGCCGGAATACACGCGCGGTTACGCCACACCCGCGGTCTACCGGCCAAGGAACGGGCCGGCAGAGTTAATCGTTCCGGGATCATTCGAAGTGGCCTCGTACGCCATCGAGACGGGCGAGAAATTGTGGTGGGTGCGCGGCATGGCGTGGCAACTCAAGTCCGTGCCGGTCATAGACCGCGATCGCATATTTGTCAGCGGTTGGGAAATTGGTGGCGATCAAGAAAAACGTAGTAAGATCCCTGAATTTCGCGAAAGCTCTCGCGGAGTATGACAAGAATCATGACGGCAAGCTCTCGCCCGGCGAGATGCCCCCAAGCTATGGTTCTGAATGGTTCGGCGAAGCCGATCTCAACCATGACGGATACATCGACGAGCGCGAGTGGCAGTTCTACCAAACCCGCAATGCCGCGGAGAACTGCCTGGTCGCGATTCGAGGCGGCGGCCGCGGCGATGTCACCAAGAGCCACGTGCTCTGGAGATATCGCAAGGCATTGCCGAACACGTCATCGCCGCTGTTGTACGAGGGAGTGATCTATCTAGTCCGCGATGGGATCTTTACGAGCCTGAACCCGGAGAATGGCGCGGTGTTCAAGCAGGCCCGTCTCGCCGGCGCACTCGGTCGCTATTGGTCTTCGCCCGTCGCCGCTGACGGCAGGATCTTTGTGGCGAGCGAAGACGGGAAAGTCGTCGTGCTGCGGGCTGCTCCGGAATGGGAGATTCTCGCCATCAACAGTCTCGACGAGGACACCTTCGCCACGCCCGCGATTCTCGATGGCCGGATCTACGTGCGCACGCGCGTGGCGCTCTACTGTTTCGCAAAGCGCTAGCATCGAGGAAGGGCGTCAAACTCCGCTCCTGTTTGCTTTCCGGCGATTCTCTTCCAAGCTGAGCGGAATTCCGCTATACGCATTTAGCAACCGCGACCGGATCTCTGCGCCGTTTAGACCGCCACCAGCCGCGGCAGCCGAAGTTGCGGCCACCGCCAGTAACAAAATCACTCACAGGCGCGCATACAGCCTCCTAAGGTAAGTCCAGCGTATTGCGTTCACGGGCGGGTGACATGGAAGTGAAACGTCAAGTAGAAATCACCTTCGTTCGTCAGGTCACCCTTGGAGTCCACCAGATCGAGGCGCGCGCGAGTTCGCCCGGGACTTGTGCTGCCGTCGGAGTTCACGACCGGTATGGGATCGATGAACCAATCGCTGCAGCCACCGGAATTGGCGGCATTGCACGAGACCTGCGCCTGCTGCGTCTCAGGCTCGTTCAGCAGCGTCGGATCCATCTCCAGCCGGTAGAACACGAGGAATGGGCTCCGGGCGGAAAGCGGATCGACAAATCGCAGTTGAACTTGTCGCCGGCCTTCATGGTCAACATGTCGTGGTTATCCGGCGAACATTTGTTCTCCATCCGTACCGCATCAGGGCGAAACAGGAGATGACTGGTGCTCCTCTGCAAATGTACTGCTAGAACTTTCGGACATAGTTGCTGCCGCCGATTGCGACCAAACGTTCGCTCCATCGAAAACCGCGCCTGCAGGTTGTGGGCCGGCAGTATATGTTCCAATAGTTGCGCCATCGCTGGCGCGGACCTTCGTGACGGTCCCGCCGTCGTAGTTGCTGACCCAGATGTTGTCACCATCAAACAATGCATTAGCCGGCCTCGCACCCATTGGAAACGTGCCCGCTAGTGAGAAATCGACAGTATTGAATTTCATCACGTTATTGTCGATTTGGTTCGTCACCCACATATACTGTCCATCGAAGGCTATCCCGCTCGGCTCGTTGCCTGCCGCAAGAGTCATGAGATTTGCGTGCGCAACCAGCAAATCGCGGCACATGACCAGCCTGGTCACGGGGTAAGCCGCTAGGCCTGATTCCGTCTCAGGGAGAGCTTACTAACTGATCAGTGGAGTCCTCGAACATTTTGGACGAGTTGCACGGGGGCATGGATGGCACCCGCTTGCCCAACTCACCTTCTTGCATCAAGGACTCCGAACATTCAGATACTGGGAGGACAGTTTTGGTTTCAGCAGTTTTTCGCCTCGGCTCCGAACCCAGGTTGGAAAATCGACGCTGCCCATGAACTCGCTCGACTCATTGCGGACGAGTGGAAATCAGCACACCGGATGCCGCAAAGGCTTTATTCAGGGTCCCGGAGCGGCAATGAACTCCATTCATAGGGTTGCCTAATTGCAACGTTATTGGGCTGTACAACTACTCCCCGCGTCCGCAGACCCAGGCCGTGCAATTTAACGGACCGAAACCTGCTTGTATCGGCACTACTGGTTCCACATGTCTCATAGAGTCGACTCTCCTTCGGTATGCTGCTGTTGCACACGGACTCAGGCTCTGTGTCAATCTGCTCCAGACCCGGCAGTTCTCTTTCTCAATGCCGCGTCATCAAGCGAAATCAAGCGCGCGGCCAACTTCGTTAGTTCCGATCCTTTTCGAACTACGCTACGGGAGGACATTGTGCCAGAAGTTAGCTATTTTGCAATTGCTATTGGCTGAGAAACCGTGAGCGAAACTTGGGTCGGGAAAGGCCTCTCCAGACCGTTCACGATTTTGCTATGGGTCGCATTACTTGCGGCCGTACTGATTGAGATCTCCGGTTTCCGGGCCTCTCACATCCTTCAACAGCCTATCTGGTTTGCTGAGGGCCTGAAACGCTTCCTTTGGCTCGGGCTTATATTTACGTGCCTTGGTGCGGGGTTGCTGTTTCGGAAGCAGTACCTGCTCCCGTTGACGTTGGGGGCCATGATACTCGGAACGGTGATTGCGGTAGGCCCATCCGCAGTGGGCGCAGTGCTGCTCTTCATTTTCTCCGCGACAGTCCTGGGGAAACTGGTGTTTGGGCGTGAATTGGAAGGCCCGGTTGCGGTTCTTGGTGGAACAGCGATCTGGATTCTGATCATGACTTGCATCGCCCGTTTGCCTGTTCATTACCGGGCGACTTATTTGGTAGCATTAGCCCTGCCATTGGCCATCAGCTATCCAATTGCCAGGAGGCTGGCGAGCGGATGGCTAGATCTGTTGCGGCCATCAAGGACTCCGTCGCTACCTGAATTCCTTTCTGTCTTTCTGGTGGCGTTCGTTGCCGCGGCGCACTGGCTGGTGGTGCTAGAGCCGGAGGTTGGCGCTGACGGACTAGCGATGCACTTAGCCACTGCATCGAATATTGCCCTCCACCACGCGTTCACGATCGATTTCCACCGGTTCATCTGGGCGTTGATGCCCATGGGAGCCGATTGGTGTTACAGCGTCGTCTACGTTCTGGGCGGCGAATATGCGGCGCGGTTGTTGAATTTTGCCTTGCTGGCGGTAATTGGACTCTTGTTGTTCGGCGCGGCGCGACGGTTCGTCTCGAATGCAGTGGCGATGTTCATGGTGTTTTTGTTCTTATCGACGCCGCTGGTTCAACTCGTGACTGGTTCCCTGTTTGTGGAGAACTTTGTCGCGGCGATGTGCTTGGGCGCCGCAGTGGCGCTGTGGAAGTTTTGGGAAGAAAGCCGGGCTCGATGGTTGATGTTGACGGCATTTCTACTCGGCACTTCGATTGCGCTCAAACTGGGGACGCTGGCGCTAGGGGCTGTAATGGTGCCGTTATTGGCGATGGCGATCTGGCGTAACCGTAGGCGAATCCGCAGGACGATTCAGGTGAGCGCAGCGGTAGTTCTGCTGGCGACCGCCGCGATGCCTTACCTGTACGCGTATGGGCGCTCCGGTAATCCGATTTTTCCGTTTGAAAACGTTCGTTTTCATTCTGCTGACTACGCGAATGAAAATCTTAAGGATCCGCGTTATGCAGAACCGGTGTCGTGGTGGACGCCGCTTCAGCTGACCTTCAATACCAGCCGGTACTATGAGGGGCAAGATGGATCGTTTGGCCTCCAGTACCTCTTGCTACTGCCCCTAACGCTTGTCTGCCTGGGTTCGATGCGATCCTTCGCTGGTCTCTCGGCAGCGGCCATTGGTCTGGGAGGCGCGTTGATCATAGCCGCTACTCTGCCGAACGCGCGGTACTTTTACCCTGTGTTGCCCTTCCTCGCTCTTGGGGCGACCGCGGCGTTGGGGGAGATCGCAAGCCGCCGGACTCGGATTTTTCAGTTTAGTCTAGTGGCGTGCTTGGGAGCTGGGTTACTAAATCTCTATCTGCTTCCGGCTTCTGGCTGGTATCACAAAGACTTTGTTTCGGTGCCGTTGTTTTCGGAAGCAGGCCGGCAGAAGTATTTGCAGCGAATGGCGCCGGTGCGGGAACTGGTCGCTTACCTCAACCGCGTGGACCGAATTCACCCGGTGGTTTTTATCGATAGTTCCGCTTTAGCCGATCTAATCGCTCCGGCTTACGCCCTTCATTGGCACAACTATGCATTTCAAAAGCAGGCAGAGGCTAGCGAGGATCCGGAGCAGTTTTATCACATGCTGGCGCAGTTGGGTGTCCGACGCCTCCTGGTGCCGAGTCAAGTGGAGGAAAAATTTGTCGCGACGTTCCTTGCGAGGTGTGCCCAGCCGGAGTATTCAGTGTCTGGATACGCAGTTGTGGAGATCGCGCCGGGCTGCGAAGCGAAACTGCGGGCAGTAGCCACAGAGCCGCTGTCCGGCGGCAAATATGATGAGACCGATGCGCGGCTGACATTCATAGGCAATTGGACGTCGGTGAGGAATCTGCCGCTTGCCTATCAAAACGCAGTGGCATTTACCGGACGTGCTGGCGCACAGGTCAGATTCAAGCTGAAGGGCCGGGGGTTTCGCTACGGATACACGGGAGCTCCCAACCGCGGGATGGCCGAAATCCTGGTTGATTCGTCACGGGAGGCAGTGGTTGATCTGTATAGCCCCAATAACCTATGGCAGGCGCAGGTGACGATTGCGGGACTCGTACCCGGCGTGCATGACATCGTTATTCGCGCGCTGGCCCAACAGAACGCCAGCGCAACCGGCCATTTTGTCGATATCGATTTCATTGAAATTCTCGGAGACTGGGCGAATGAAGCACGGTGACTTAGCATAGAGATGAACAAGGACGTAGAGTGCCTCAACAATAGTCCGAGTGTGCCGATTGTAATTCCGACGTATAGGCCAGGCGCGACGCTGGTTGCGTTGGTCGATGCGTTGGTGGCACGCGGCGTCGATCTCATCATTGTGGTGGACGATGGCAGCGGGCCGGCGTTCGCCAAGTGGTTCGACGATGTCGCACAGCGCGGTGCGGTGCACGTCCTGCGTCACGCCGTGAACCTGGGCAAAGGTGCGGCCCTCAAGACCGGCTTGAACTTCGCCCTTGCGGAAGTTCCCGGCATTCTGGGTGTGGTGACCGCGGACGCTGACGGGCAGCACGATGCGGACGACATCCTTCGCGTTGCAAACCGGCTACGAAAACATCAAGAGGCACTCATCCTGGGAGTGAGGCAATGGGAGAAGCGGGTGCCCTGGAAGAGCCGGTTGGGCAATCTGGTGACCCGCATGCTGCTGCACTTGATGGTGGGGCAGAAGCTCTCCGATACTCAGACTGGGTTGCGAGGAATCCCGGCTGCGCTGATTCCTCACCTGCTCAAGACCGCGTCCCAGGGCTATGAGTTTGAACTGGACATGCTGATTGCGTGCAAGCACCGGGCTCACCCAATTCTGGAAGAGCCGATTCGCACGATTTACACGCAAGGAAATCAAAGCTCGCATTTCCGCCCGGTGTTGGATTCGATGCGGATCTATTTTCTGCTGTTTCGCTTTGGAACGGTATCCTTTTTCACCGCGGTTCTCGACAATCTGGTCTTTGTTCTGGCGTTCCGCAGCAACGGGAGTATCGCGCAAGCGCAGATCGCCGCCCGGCTGTGTGCAATGGCGTTCAATTATCTGGGCGCGCGCAGGGTGGTGTTCCAGTCACAGCAGAGACATGCAGTGGTGCTACCAAAGTACGTATTACTTGTGCTGGGAAATGGACTGTTGTCGTACTTCTTAATTCGCGGACTGCACGATGGTCTGGGTTGGCAGGTAGTCCCTGCGAAGCTGGTGGCGGAGGGGTTTCTTTTCGTGGTGAACTTCGTTTTGCAAAGGGATTTTGTATTTACGAGGCAACGGCCTACTGGCAGGGCGACCGACTGGAGCGCGTATTACGCTCACGTGCCTTCGACGGCAAAGCTGACTAGACGATACACGACGTCGGTGCTGCTGGACGCGATCCGAACTCACGCGTCGGCTGCGAATGGAGACGGGCGCCTGGGGATTGTTGAGATCGGTGGCGGGAATAGCTGCTTTCTGGACCCGATCCTATCAGGAATCGGCTGCCGTTCCTATGACGTAGTTGACACAAACGATTACGGACTCTCCTTGTTGGCCGGAAAATTGGTAGGCAGCAAGGTGCTGCGGCTGCATCGGCAGAGCGTGCTTGAGTTGCGAATGCAAGCGGAGGCGGATTTGGTATTTAGCGTAGGCTTAATCGAACACTTCGATCCTGACGATACCCGGAAGGCCGTTCACGCCCATTTCGATGTACTTCGGCCGGGTGGCCTCATGATCCTTTCGTTCCCGACGCCGACGCTGCTCTATCGGATCACGAGAAAGCTGATCGAATCATTGGGGAAGTGGAAATTCCCCGATGAACGCGCCCTAACGCCAGACGAAGTGATCGCGTCCGTCGAGGAATACGGCGATGTACTCACAACCAAAACGTTATGGCCATTGTTGTTGACGCAAACGTTGATTGTTGCAAGAAAACATGCGACTCCGGGTATGGAACGGACCGGATCCTAAAGGAGAATGATAACGGCGCCGGGCTACGAGGGCTGACCCATTACCAACGAAGGCAACAGGACGATGATCTCATCTTGAAAGTGTCGCCCGCGAAACACCGCCGGCCGCTGGTTCACACTACCAGAGTGCATTCAACTCGTTTGCGACAGAGCCACGTTAGTTCTTTGTCATCGTCAGACCGGTCACCATGACATCGGTGTTGTGCGCGAAGCGCAGACCATAGGTCCCGTCAGTTGATTTCAGTTTGCCGCCCGTTACCAGCAGCGCCTTGTCATAGCTGGCCACCACCGTCCCATTGATGGAGCATTCCACCTTGCTGCCCTTCACCGAGAGCGCGACATCTTGACTGACGGGCTGACCTGGTCCCGCAGCCTTGTGAACCGCGTCATTAGCGTCGCCGCGAAAGCCATTCATTTTGAACGGCGCCGGTCCGAATCCGCGCACAATGAACTTGCCGTTTCCGTAGGCCGCGCAGTAGAGGTCAGTCTGGCCCGGCGTTCCCATGTCATTGCCGCCGATGAACACCCCGTAGGGGTGCGGATGCGTGTTGAGGTTCATGTACTTCGGCTCAAGGAATGTGGCCTTCACCGTGTAGTCCCCGGAGGCGTTTGCGCCGTTCATCCAGTAGGTCGCGGCGGGACCCGTGGTGGCGTGGAGGGAGTCACCTTCCTGCGACAGCTTCGCATCGGTGATGCTCATGCCCGCTCTTTCTTCTGCAGCATCCACCACGCCGTTCCAACCCGCAATTTTGACGCCGCCGTCGCTGACGGCGCGCGAGCCATCCGCGGTGCGGCTCCCGGCAAAGCCGACGAAGGGACCCTTTACATAGAACAATGCGGCGAGGAACGCCACAATCGCGAACAATGAACCGAGAACGATCAGGATGATCTTTTTTTTCATTTGTGCTCAGTCAAAAATATCCGCATCGGGAGATTATTCTTCACCGCAGTATATCCGTTTCTGAAAGCATGCGAGGGTCCTCCTGAATTTAGTGCCTGTGAAGTATAGCGTTTTTCTGCGCTCTCGGGCCCCCGAGCGCGACAGGTGTGGCAGCAAACCCTTTGCCGGCACGAGGCCCCTATCTCCTCTGCCACCCGGCTTCGGCTGGTCGGCCCAGCGTTAACTCATTTTCATCCGGGAATGCACCTATTCACCGCTTATGAACCAGGAGATAAAAATCACGGCGAATACCATCATTGCTCTGGGTTAAGATGAGGCGAATCAGGTCGATTCCGCTCATGCTCTCCATCGCCATACTAGCGTTCGCATATCTGATCGCCGCTAAGTTTGGTTTGAAGCTTGCGCTCGTCAATCAGTATGCGACGGCGGTGTGGCCCCCGACCGGCATCGCACTGGCGGCCCTGCTGTTGTGGGGCACCCGGCTTTGGCCAGGAGTGCTGATAGGGGCGATTGTCGCGAATGTGACCACCGGTGACAGCATCACCATCAATGGAGCGCTCGCATCCATCGGGATTGCTGTGGGAAATACGCTGGAGGCCGTGCTGGGCGCCCACTTAATTAGACACTTTGCAGGCGGTCGTCGCGCCTTCGATCGGGCCCGGGATGTTTTTCGATTCGCGGGTCTTGCAGCTCTCATCAGCACAATGGTGAGCGCCACAATGGGCGTAACCTGCGTGTGGGTTGCCGGGCTTGCCAAAGGGACTGACATTCCGGCCATCTGGGCCACGTGGTGGATTGGCGATGCCGGTGGAGACCTCATTTTTGCGCCAATGCTGATCCTCTGGGCGGTGGATTGGCGCTTGCAGTGGGATCGCTCCCGGGCAATTGAAGCGGCGTTCCTGCTGCTTGCCCTGTGCGCGCTTGCTCTTGCCGCCTTCACCAACGTGCTCTTACCGGGTAAACCGGTTGACTTGGGCCTTGCCTTCCTATGCACGCCGGCGCTACTTTGGGCGGCGTTTCGCTTCGGGCAACGCGAGACCGTCGTAACGCTTCTGGTGGTTTCGGGCATTGCGATCTGGGGATGGCTGCAGGGCAACATGTCTGGGCAATTCAGTCCAGCGTACGTACTGTTGGAACTGCAAGCGTACCTCGGCTTAACTTCCATAGCGATCCTGGCCGTGGGCGCCGAGGTTTCCCAACGCAGGCGGCATGAGCAGTCGCTGGACAGGCAGGCCGAAGTTATGCGGCGGCAAGCACAACTTCTCGATCTCGCGCCGGTGCTGGTGCGCGATATGGACGACCGCATAGAATCTTGGAATTCAGGCGCGGAACGCCTCCACGGGTTCAATCGATCGGAGGCTGTCGGAAGAGTTTCCCATGTTTTGCTGCGGACGCGCTTTCCGGAGCCGCTTGAGCGATGCCGTGCCAAGCTTTTCGCCAACGGGTATTGGCAAGGTGAGCTGGAGCATCAGACGCGTGACGGTCAGCGGTTGCTGGTAGCGAGCCTTTGGGTGTTATACCGAAACAAAAATGGTCAACCCGAAGCTATTCTTGAGGTGAGCAACGACATTACCGAGCTGCGGAGCGCCGAGGAGGCTCGGCTGCGCCTGGCGGCGATCGTTGAATCATCTGCCGATGCAATTATTTCCAAAAGCCTCGATGGTGTGATTGAAAGTTGGAACTCGGGCGCGGAACGAATTTATGGCTACACCGCCGCCGAGGCGATTGGCCGTTCGATCTCAATGCTGGCGCCGCCCGGGAGCGATGAAGAGATGTCAGCGATATTAGAACAACCAAGTCGTGGCGAGAAAATTGACCATTATGAAGCCAAGCGTCGTCGGAAGGACGGGACGATTATCGACGTGGCCGTGACAGTTTCCCCTATCAAGAGCCACACGGGTGAGGTCACCGCAGCCTCTGTAGTAGCGCACGACATTACCGATCAGAAGCGCCTTGAAGAAAAGCTGCGGCGGTCGCAGAAATTGGAGAGTATCGGCGTCCTGGCGGGTGGCGTGGCACATGATTTCAATAATCTGCTGGTTGTCATTCTCGGAAACGCTAGCCTGGCATCGAAGCGCCTGCCCATTGAGCATCCAGCCCATGACAACCTTCAAGGCGTAATCAGCGCCAGTGAAGCAGCGGCCGCACTGGTGCGCCAACTGCTAGCCTATTCCGGCAAGGGCGAGTTCACCATCGAACTGCTGAGCCTTTCAGAAGTGGTCCGTAATATGACCAAATTGCTGCAGTCGTCAATTCCGAAGCGAGTAGATTTACGTTTCGACCTCGCCAACAATGTGCCGCCGTTAGCAGGCGACCGCAGCCAAATCCAGCAAGTTCTAATGAACCTGGTCATCAATGCAGCCGAGGCGATCGGCGAAAACGAGGGCACGATCCTGGTTTCCATCCGGGCACGCGAAATTGAGCGACCCGACTCTTTCGGCGACATCGGTGGTGAGCAGATCCCCTCGGGTTGTTACGTCGTAGTAGAGGTCCAGGACACGGGCTGCGGTATGAACGACGAGACGAAGTCGCGGGTTTTTGATCCCTTCTTCACTACCAAGTTCATGGGCCGTGGTCTGGGCCTCGCGGCAGTTCTCGGTATTGTTCTTCGCCATAAGGGTTCAATCAACGTCCATAGCGTCCTCGGCAGGGGCACGACGTTCGAAGTCGTACTTCCAGCAAAGGAAGAGTCAATGGGACAATCGAACACCATACCCTTACCATCCGAGCCATCCGACACGGGATCCTCGTAATGGAAGACTTTATCCCTGTCGGTGACTGCAAATGCGGGCTCGCTTCATTAGCAGGTGGCGTTCGCGTTCGTTTCGCGTAATGGACGCTGCTTTCTCGAACTCCGCACGAGCTTCTTCGAAGCGACCGAGTTTCTCAAGAAGGTCGCCACGGACGCTCGGTAAAAGATGGTAGCCGCCAAGAACAGGAGCATCACGCAAGCGATCGACTAATTCAAGACCCGCAGCCGGGCCTGACGACATGCCAACGGCAACAGCGCGATTTAACTCCACAACCGGGGACGGCGCTACTTCGGCAAGTTCCGCGTAGAGAGCCGCGATGCGCGCCCAGTCAGTAACGGCAGCGGTAACAGCTCGCGCGTGGCACGCGGCGATGGCTGCTTGTATGGCGTACCCACCACGCTTTCCACCAAGCTGCTCGACGCGATCGAGCGCCCGAAGACCGCGATGGATGAGCAACTGATCCCACCGCGCCCGGTCCTGGTCCAGGAGCAGGATCGGTTCACCCGACTGGTTCACTCGCGCGTTCGATCGCGATGCCTGAATCTCCATTAACGCCACCAGGCCGTGCACCTCCGGCTCCTCCGGCACTAGTTCGGCCAGAATTCGCCCAAGCCTTAGCGCTTCCTCACACAGGGCTGGCCTCATCCAGTCATCGCCAGAAGTGGCCGAATAGCCTTCATTAAAAATCAGATAGATGACTTGGAGCACCGAGGAGAGCCGAGCGGAGAACTCAGCTCCGCGCGGAACCTCGAACGGGACTCGCGCTTCCGCAAGGGACCGCTTTCGCTCGAACGATTCGCTGCGCGATGGTGGTTTCCGGGATCAGGTATGCACGCGCAATTTCGTCGGTCGTGAGGCCGCCCAGCAATCGTAGGGTGAGGGCGACTCTGGCGTCGGTCGAGAGTACCGGATGGCAGGCGACGAAAACCAGGCGAAGGAGGTCGTCGCCGATATTGTCATCCAAGGAAGCACCAAGGTCAGGGATTGCCTTTTGGCGTTCGGCGAGTTCCAGGCCGAGAATCTGATGCTTGCGGTCAATCAGCGCGTTCCGCCGGAAATAGTCGACGGCGCGATGCTTCGCCGTAGCCGTGAGCCAAGCTCCCGGATTGTGGGGGATGCCTGACTCCGGCCACTGCTCAAGGGCGGCGACCAGGGCGTCCTGCGCAAGGTCCTCGGCGACGCCAACGTCGCGAACCATGCGCGCGAGCCCCGCAATCACGCGAGCCGACTCGATTCTCCATACCGCCTCGATCGCGTGATGTGTCTCGGCAGCGGTCACTGCTACCGATCACATCACGTTCGTTCCGTTCCAGGCAACCTCGGTTGTTGCGCCTGCCCCATAGTTCTACCCCGCAGAAGGAGGCTCGTAAAGCTGTCGCAACTCACACTCACCCTGTCCCACATGGCCCAGAAAGTGCTTGGTGAGCTCGATCGCCTCTGCCTTGGAGTTCGCCTTCAGAATGGCGAATCCACCCACTACCTCCTTCGATTCGGTGAATGGGCCGTCTGTGACTGTCACCTTTCCGTCGGACCGGCGGACCCGGGCGCCCAATGCCGCGGGAAGGCACCCTTCCGTAGAAACCAGCCAGCCGGCCTTCATGCCCTCTTCGATAAGCTTGCCCATCGCGGCCATTTCCTCCGGCGCGGGTGGGGTGTTGCGCTCAACCGTCTTGTAGATACTCAGGAATCTCATCGTTGCCTCCATATATTTACTCTCTTCCTCGAATCTGTTGGCGCAGTTGCTGGTCCCTTTCCCTGAGTTCGGGAGTGAAGTTCTCGCCCAGGTCGCCGGCCTCGTACACCGGGCGAATTTCGATCTCGGTTCCACCATCGAACGGAGCGCGCTTAAGCCATTCCACGGCTTCGTCCATCGAGCGGACCTGCCAAAGCCAATAGCCGGCGATCAGCTCCTTGGTTTCGGTAAAAGGGCCGTCGATTACGGTTCGACTCTCTCCGGAGAACCTGACGCGTTTTCCCTTCGAGGTCGGCTGCAACCCGTCGCCCGCTAGCATGACGCCCGATTTTACGAGCTGTTCGTTATACTTCCCCATCTTCGCCAGGAGTTCGGTATCCGGAAGAACCCCAGCCTCAGATTCCTTGCTTGCCTTAACGATGACCATCACTCGCATTGTGGTAGCTCCTGTGCTGTAGTATGAGCCGGTTTGAATGTCCGTCTCTATTTAGACGTCGAACGAAGGGCCTCTCGATCGACAAGCCCTCCGAGTTCTCGCCTGCCTAATTTTTTGCCGCGCACGTAAAAGACCCGCTCTCGATGCCGGCAGCGCGCCAAGGGTCTAATTCTGAGACATTTAGCGATCAGTCTCTATGAGAGGTTGATTGGTTTACGGGAATTACCAGATGCGGGTCGTCTCGGTCTCCAGTGAAAATGGTGCGCAGACCGCGGGTACCATCACTCCTAATGCGACTACGGCCAGGTCGCGCGAGCTTGGTTCGGCCTACCGCCACGTTTCGTCGCTTGTGCCTGATAGAGCCCGGTCGAGATAACTCGCGGCGCTGATCAGGGCGAGATGTGTGAACGCCTGTGGGAAATTCCCAAGATGCCGCCCGTCCGCGCCCAGCTCTTCTGAATAGAGGCCGAGGTGGTTCGCGTAGCCCAACAGCTTCTCAAACAGCAATTGTGCCTTTTCCAACTCACCCGCACGAGCCAGACACTCGACGTACCAGAACGAGCAGGGCGTGAAACTGCCCTCGCTTCCCGGCAGGCCGTCGACTTGGGGCTCGACCCGATAACGCCGTACCAGCGTATCTTCGACCAACTGCTCCTCGATAGCTTTCATCGTGGAAAGCCACATCGGGTCCACCGGGCTAATGAACCGCATCATCGGCATCAGCAGCGCTGCGGCATCCAGGTCGTTGGTGCCTTTGGCTTGCACGAACGATTGCAGTTCATCGCTCCAGAAATTCGTGAAGACGTCATTCCGGATTTCATCTCGCGTTGCCTGCCAGACATCGAGAGGCCCTGAAAGCGACCGCTTCTGAGCGAGCCGCAACGCGCGATCGAATGCCACCCAGCACATGACTCGTGAATGCAGGAATTCCCTGGGCCCGCCGCGCACCTCCCAGATACCTTCATCAGGACGCCGCCAATTGTTCCGCAGCCACTCCAACAGACGGTGAACACCCTGCCAGTCCGCATGTGAGATGGGCTTGCCATACTTATTCGCGAGGTAGACGGAATCCATCATCTCGCCATAAATGTCGAGCTGCAGTTGTTTGTAGGCAGCGTTACCGATCCGAACCGGTCGTGAATTCTCGTAACCGCAAAACTGATCCAGCGAGACCTCCTCGAGATCCTGCCTGCCGTCTACGCCGTACATGACCTGCAATGGACCTCGCTGAGCATCGTCGCTCAAACGGCCCTTTAGCCACTCGATGAAGGCCTCGGTTTCGTGGACGAAACCAAGCCGGGTGAGCGCATACAGGGTGAAGGTCGCGTCGCGCAGCCAGGTAAACCGATAGTCCCAATTTCGAACGCCGCCAATATTTTCGGGTAGGGAGAATGTGGGCGCCGCGATCAGTGAGCCATGCTTACGGCTGATAAGCAGCTTTAACACCAAAGCCGAACGGTGGACCATCTCTCGCCATCGCCCCTTATACCTCGATTTTGAAATCCACGCCTTCCAGAATTGAGCAGTATTAAAGAAGCGTTGGTCGAGAAGATCCAGTTCCGGCTGAGTTTCTCCAACGCGAGCGCTGCCCAACAGGAACGTCGCGGTCTGACCGGCCTTTAAGCGGAAATCCGCAGTTACGTCATCGTCCCGCCGCTCCAGCCTGACGGTGGATTGCAACGACATTGGCGGGCAGTCGCTCGAAAACGGACGAAAAGTTGCGCATAGTTCTGAAAGTTCGAGTTGATGGCCGCACGTTGCGTAAGAGAATCGCGGCTCACAGCACATCTGGAAACGCACATCGCCCCGAATCACCGCTACTCTGCGTACGATCTCATTCGGTTCCCCGCCGTCATTGTCGATTGGCATGTAGTCCGTCAGTTCGGACACGCCTTCCTCGGCCAGAAACCGTGTGATCAGAATGTTCGTCTCGGGAAGATACATCTGGCGCACACGCGCGTTCGTCAGCTGAGGACGAATCTCGAAACGTCCACCCTTTTGATCGTCCAATAAAGCGGCAAAAATGGTTGGAGAGTCGAAGTTCGGGTAGCACAGAAAATCGATCGAGCCGTTCATTCCAACGAGCCCGATTGACTGCATGTTCCCGATCACACCGTAGTTTTCGATGGGTTCAAACGGCATCGGCAACCGGTAGCGCGATTTAACGATACAGCACAAATCGCGATGCAGCCCATTGCATCGCGCGCCTTTCAGGATGGTAACGCTTCCGGGCGGATGGCGCCACTCGCACAACGATCCAAGCGACTGCCGCCCTGATGTCAGCATCCGCACGCGATCATCTCTTTATTTATCATTGAAGATATGTGGGCCGGCGTTCTCGCAATCGTTCTCGCATCCTTATCAGGTATTTCTCCCCTTCAAGAAAGCAACGCGCCACCGGCGGGTGAACTGTCGAAACCGGAAAGCCTTGATACGTCGTCGCTCACGCGCGAACAGATTCGTGAATTGATCCGCCAGGTTGCCGACAAAGATTTGGAAAACGACAAGAAGCAGCGCGATTACACCTTCACGATGCGCCGGGAAGAACACAAGCTCGATGCCAAACACCGACTGAAATCCAGCGAATCGAAGACCTCCGAGATCATGCAACTCTATGGTGAGCAGATTACCCGCTTGATCGCCAGGAACGACCAGCCTTTATCTCCAAACGAGACTGCCAGAGAAGAGCAAAAAATCCAGAAACTGATGGACAAGCGCAAGAACGAATCGGAAAGCGACCGCGAGAGGCGCAACAAAAAAGAAGAGAAAGAGCGCGAGGACGGTCGCCGGTTCGTGCGGGAAGTGGCTGACGCTTACAACTTTCGCCTCATCGGCGTTGAAACGCCGGAAGGGCGGCCGACATACGTGATTGATGCCGAGCCGAGGCCGGGATATCAGCCGCACTTCAAAGAAGCCCACATCCTACCGAAGTTTCGCTTCCGCGCATGGATCGACCGGAGCGACTCGCAATGGCGCAAGGTCGATGTGGAGTGCATTGACACGGTGTCGATTGGGCTGTTCCTGCTGCGCCTGCACAAGGGCTCGCGGGCCGTAGTCGAGCAGATCCGGATCAACGATGAAGTGTGGTTGCCGAGACACATTTCAGTGAAAGCAGACGCGCGCGTGGCTTTGATGAAGGACCTCAATATCGACGAGGACGTGACCTTTAGCGACTACCGGAAATTCCGCGGCGATGCCAGGATCATGTCTGCCGGCGAGACCCAGGACGCGCACTGAGAAATATTTCTCGCACCCCTTACTTTTTCGGCGGCGCTGCTGTTCGCTGCGATCCGGGAGCGTAATACTCTTTCCGCTCGCGATACAACTTAATCCTTTTCTCCGCTGCGATTTGCCACTTCCCCCGATCAAAAACGAGTGTGAGTTCGTCCTGCGCTTCGCCCATCAAGACGTTTGGACCGGCGGTTTGCCAGCGTTTGCGCAACGTTGCGGCTACGTGGCCCCGATCGAGCATCTTGACACTAATGTCCTTGATGTCGCAGACGATCAATCTTCCATATTTCGCATTATCCAGCTCTCGGGCAGCGCGCACACCGGCACGCGTGACGCTTTCATTCGTGAAATAACTGCTGAGCTGTGGAGCGTAGAGAGCCGTGAGGTCGTCGATGTTCGTACTCTTTTCCGCATCGACCCATTGACGCAAGAATGTGCGGACCTGCCGCTCCGTCTCTCTCGCGACAAGCGTATTTTCTTTAGGACTCGGGACTTGCACCACAGGGTCGGGCGAAGCGGGCGGCGTCGATGAAGCGGCGACTGGTTGTGGCGCCTGAACTATTGGGTTTGCCGCGGTCGGCGCAGGAACTTGCTCTTCTCGCCGCGTCGATGCCGGAGCGATGGGTCGTGAGTTTACCGAATAATACCCAACCGTTGCACCGATCGCGATAGACAAGAGGACACCCAGCACGAGGGTCCATTTGCGGTTCCTCCGTTGCGGTGGCGGCAGTTCCACGCGCAATCCGTCTGGACCCGAACTCGCCCCGAGGTTTTGGCGCTTCAGCAGTTGCACGCACACCCAATGCAGCTGGCTCTTCGTGTTCGGATGTCGGCTGAATGAGAGGGAGTTCCGGTTCGGGTTCGATCTTCGAGTTCCCGAGCGGCCGCGCTGGCAGCATGGGGAAATGGGATTCTTCGAGGCTCGGCCGAAGCGGCCGGGTGAACCTCATTGAGCGGCGTTGCTATTGACTGGGTCGAAGGATTCGGGACCATCAATGGGGGGATTCGAAAGCTGCTGCTCGATCCAACTATTTGTCGCTTGCGTCCGTGAAGTGGACTTTCCTTCAACCGGAGGCTCCGCTGGCAACAAGTCGCCGAGGGTCTCGAACGGGAAGCGCGTGGTTTGCGTCGCCTGTTGTAGTCGCCCCTCTTCTCGAAGGAATAATTTCACCTCATACGGTTGCGACCTGCCCGGCTTAATCAACAGGGTGACATCGCTCTCCTGGTGCAATTCGTTGTTGAGCAACTCGCGATCTTCCTCGCCGAGCGCAAAATCCTGGCGAGTGTCGCTTCGATACCAGCCAATGATCGAAAGTGCCTCGAGTTTACGGAGACGCTCCAGCATCTCGCGCAGGCCGATGCGATCGCCATCGGATAAACGAAAGGAAGGGCCAAAGCGGTATTCGCATGGGACCGGCTCGTAATCGTCGATCACAATTTCATTTTCAGCACGCCTGCCGAGAAGAATTCCTCCAGCTTCGGCTCCGCGTCCGGCGACTGCATCAAAATCCTTCGTCACCTCTGTGTAGATGCCGTCTATAACGAGTGAAGAGAGCCGAATTTCTCTCGATCCCGTCACTTGCCATGAAGCGTATGAGCGCGTCAGAAGTTCGGTCAGTGTGCGCTTGCGCATATTTCCTCCGATAACATTCCTGACATGCCAATTACTGGTGTATCTGATTGTCCGTCTGCTGGCAAGCAGCAAGTTTTCGCCGCGCTGACATTTCTGGCGCATTGCAACGCTAATTCCGCCCTCTCGGGCCCGAGCGCAGAAATTGCCGACCTGAGGCAAGGACGGGGGCAGAACGCCGTGTGCAGGAGCTAACGATTGAATGGATCTTCATTGATCCAATGAAAGCCCCGGCTGATGAGCGGAAACCGGGAGTCGTCAAAACGATGGAACTCTGCCGCGATCGGGTGCCCATCCAAGCTCCCGCGAAGAATCAAGTGCTCAGCATCAGGCTGGGCGTAGGTAAGATTGCCTTCTTTGTTCAATTGCCTGGAACTCAATTTGACGCTGTGAGTAGGCTCGTCATACGTCGTAGTAAAATTGATCCGCTCGCCGCTGGCATCGCGGATAGAGAGCCCCCTCGACAACTGACTGGTTAGCTGACGCCAGCGCCCAGCGTCTGCGATGTCTCCGGTAGCGCTATCGGCGTTCCACACGCCATAGATAGGTGCGTGTTTGCGATACGTGCTTGAGGACTCCCGAACAGTTTTGTATCCGCCCCAGATTCTGTTGTAAAGAACCGAGGAGATCACCAGGACTTGCAACGCAATTGCAGCGGCCCGCAACCAGCGTCGCTCGAACCTCGGCAGCCACACGCCTTCGAGCTGGGACGGCTTATGCAGCAGGAAAAAACGCATCAGCGCGCTGGCATCGGGGATAAGCAGAAATAGCGACATCAGGAGCAGGTGCAATGAATATAGCTTTACGGGAACGTCGTAGCTGAAATTCAGCGCTACCACATTTAACATGGCGCCCGCGGCCAATATAGCTCCAACGGTTGTTGTCCGGCGAAACAAAAGCAGGATTCCAGCCAGGACTTCGGCCAGTTCGCAAAACTTTGTATACGCAACCGACGCGCCCATAAAGGTCCAGAGAATACCCATGGGCGATGATTCCCCATAAGTTCTGGTGAGCTGCGACAGGTAGGGCGGACCGAATTGCAGCGGATACACCTTGGCGAAACCGTAGGAGAGCATCGTAAATGCCAGCGTAAAGCGAACCAGGAGCCGCAGCCATGCGTACAGGATTCTGTAGTTGGGACGATGCCGGTCGATAACAGACCAGATAAGTGTCGCGAAGGCGGCGATCATCGCAAAGCAGAACACCAGAACGTAGTCAAGAGTTCGGTCGCCGCTGCCGCTGACGTGGTATTGAGTTACGGCGCCGTGCTGGTGAAAGACATGGACAGCGACCCATGGTGTAAGCGCATGCCACGGAGCCTCGACCAGCTTGGTCAGGCCAAGTGAATCGTCCTCGTTGGCCGCGCCGTCGCCATAGCTGGGAATCGCATCAAGCAGGCTTGTTCGCCCAGCCTCAGGCCAGCAATAGAAAACCAGATACACGAAGGCGAAACGGAACAGTACGCGGCTGAGGAGGCTCCATCGTTCGGGTGTATTCGTAGATGGAATTGAAGAGGCTAAGGCTTGGGCAGTTTCCGCCATCTGGCTTCCTTTCTCTTGCTCTTGGTTGGCATTCATTGTACTTCCTACTGCCTCCGAAGGGCCGAGTGGAAGCCGCTAATGTAGTTGTAGTTGACTGCCGTGTTGAGCAGCGCCGGACCATCAATCCTGGCGGACAGCCTTGGTCTTCGTCTGTGGTAGCCGCGTGAGAAAGTGCTTCGTCTTCTGCCGCAGTTCGCTCAACCACCGAAGTTGGATCTCCGAACCAGTTCTCAGTAGCTGGAGCAATTCTTCCGGATGCTTTGAGAAGTCGATTTTACTTGCGCCCCAGTCCGGCCGGCGTCCGTCGGTGTCGGTGAATCGGTATTCGCGCCCGAGTTCCCAAGAGCTGAAAAGCTGCCCCGAACGCAGTAAAATCGCCGGGTCCCCGGCCAATGCGACAACAGCGCGACCCACGAACAACGGCGATTCTGATTCCAGAAAGTTCCGGTCTTTCTTCCCGCCTTCGCGCCAGGTCTCCTCGGTGACGCCGAACCGCTCCAGCATCGTCTCCGACCTAAGAAAACCAGGAGTAACGGCAACCGCAGCGACGCCATGCGGACTTAGTTCTGCCGCCATGTTGAGAGCCAACCCTTTGAGCGCGAGCTTCACCGTCTGTGTGATCGGATTGCCTGCGGCGCTGAGGACGTCGTTTTCCGTCACCTCGACAATAAGCCCGCGGCGGTTGCGAATCATGTAGGGAGCCGCATGCTTGGCGGTGATGATGTGGGACAGCAGCGACTGGCGGAGGGCTGCCTCGGCGTTTTTGAGATCCGTCTTCCAAAAAGAGCACCACTGTGCCATCAATGGGTCTTCGCCGGCGATGCTGTTCACGAGCACATCGAGGCGGCCACGCTCGCGTGCCACTCGTTGGAAGAGGGCTTCAACCTCATCCTCCACCGTGTGATCGACGCGAAGCGCGATGGCGGAGCCGCCGGCCGCGCTGATCATTTCGGCTGTCTCTTCAATCGTTTCAGGACGATTGTAACGAGAGCGGTTGCCACGCACGCTTCGTCCCGTGCAATAGACTATCGCGCCAGCTTCTCCGAGCGCCCGAGCGATGCCGCGGCCTGCGCCGCGTGTCGCGCCGGCAACGACAGCGACGGCGCCGGCAAGTGATTTCTCTCCTGTGACTGGACGTCTGCGCGAGGTAGACACGTGAATGGACCGTCGAGGCCGTCCTGCCAGCCGCGAACTCACGATGCGGAGGATAGCTCAGTTAGGCAATGCGGATCAACGTGGAACCGTTTCTCAATTTGACTCGGACGATTGTGAGCCTTCATTGATTGCGCAGGCGGGCCGGAGTTCGTCGACGGAACAAACACCAGCCCGCTATAAATAAGTTACTAACCGGAAGAACGGCCTTCTTTACATTACCGGACAGGCAGAATTCGCAAACACGTCATTTGTAACAGGAATCGTGAACAACGCTCCGCCTTCAATTCCAATCGGTACCACGCCAACTGGCTGGCTGGCACAAATGGCAATGGAACCGTCGAAGAGAAGCGGAGACGAAGAATCGATGTTGTTTCCAAAAATAGTTGGATCGGACAGTACGAATGAAGTCTGGCTGTTGGCCTGTAAGCTCATCTGAAGTGAATGGTTTATGGTGCCGTCGGCGTTGAGCAGGAAGATGGTGAAATTCGTGGCTGTGGCATTTGGATTCGCAATGGCCAGTCCGGCATTGAAATGGAGTGGGCCAGCCTCGGCAAATGGAAAGCGGAAAGAAGTTGCTGCCGGCACAGCTTGTGCGCCTACCGTGCCCGTAATCAGAGTCGCGGGGATGGTAGTGGGCACGAGGGTGGGAGTGCTGCTGTCGAAAATAACGAAAATAGTTAATGGGCCGCTAGTCGTGACTTTGGCCCACGTCACCACCAGAGGGCCGGCGTTGCGCAGCGTCGGGTCGAGGTTGAGTACTTCCACTTGGTTCTGACCAATAATAAGGTGCTGGGTGCTTTGCGTACCTTGCTGGCCTTCTAGCGTCACGGTGCCGGTCGTGCCAGTTTGTGTGAAGAACGTCACGTCGGCGGTCACAGCGGTTGCCCCGCTATTGGAAAACAGCAGACGGGTACTCCACCCGCCCCCCACAGGAATGTGCGGAATGATGTACGTTTCTGCCGGCGCGAGAGCGGCAAAAATTGTCAGGCACGACATCAGGCCGATGCCTTTTAGTCGATTAACTCCTGATCCAACCGGTCGAAAACGATCGTTTCCCTGAAACAAACTCATCTTGTAATCTCCTTAACCGGTATGACACCAGAAAATACCTATTGTTTCGGCGTTAAGAATTTCAGAGGAGCACAGGGAGCAGCAGTGCAAAGCCTCTTGCCAAACGTTGCGGTGATCGTGCTGCGTCGACCGCCTCGCGATGATATTCGTGCGCGCGTCTGCTGAAAAAGTGCGCACGAATTAACGCGATGACGTCAAAGCCGAGAAAAACTCTTAGGTTGATTGTCCTTCTACAAAGGCCCCTCGCGTGCTTCATGACGTTATGAAAAACAGCGAAGGAGCCTCCGTGAGTGATTTGAAAGACAAAGTCAGAAACAAGATCGACGATGCTGCCGAAGGGGCCAAAAAAGCAAGCGACTCAGTGGTCGACAAGACCAAGGAACTTGCCCATAAGGGCGGCAAAAAGATGAAGGAAGGGGGGAAGAAACTTCAGGACGCCTAACGCGTTCTGCAAGGACATAACCTGATGACACACTCCAAAGCCATTTTAACGGCGATGTTTTGCGCCGGCGCCTTCATTGCCAACGGACAGGCACCGGACTCGAGCAGCACCCAACCGGATAACACCAAACTCAACAAGCGCGATCGAAACGCCGGCGAAGCAACTGCGGACCAGCAGAAAACCAGCGCGGCAGACCAGGAGATGACCCGCCAGATTCGGCGCTCGATCATGGCCGACAAGTCGCTATCCACCTATGCCCACAACATTAAGATCATCAGCCAGAACGGTGCTGTGATCTTAAAAGGCCCGGTCAAGTCAAATGACGAAAAAACGACGGTTGTGGCAAAGGCCGTCGCAGTCGCCGGCAGCGCGGATAAAGTAACCGATCAGATTTCAGTTAAGCAGTAGGAATATTTCATATCTATAAGGAGCTACAAATGGCAGGCAAAAACACAGCGGTATTCGGTATTTATAAGAGCAGCGCCCAGGCAGAGCGAGCCGTCGATCGCATCGTCGCAGTCGGGTTCTCGCACAACGACATCTCCGTATTATTGCCCGACACCCAGAGTTCTAAAGAGTTCGCACATGAGAAGAACACCAAGGCTCCCGAGGGAACAACCACCGGCGCGGCAACGGGAGGCGTGGTTGGTGGAACACTGGGGCTATTGGCTGGAATTGGCACATTGGCCATCCCCGGTGTTGGCCCGTTCATTGCGGCCGGTCCAATCATGGCGGCGCTTGCCGGCATGGGCGTTGGCGGCGCAGTCGGCGGATTGATTGGAGCCTTGGTTGGAATGGGAATTCCGGAATATGAGGCCAAGCGGTACGAGGGACGAGTCAAAGACGGAGGTGTGCTGTTATCGGTGCACTGCGATACATCCGACAGCATCTCCAGGGCGAAGGACTTGTTAAAGCAGACCGGAGCGGAAGACATCTCATCCGCCGGGGAAAAAACGGTCAGTTCACACGGCGTGGACACTCAATCTGCTTCCAGCCGGTTCTAGCGTTCGCGGTGTGTCGCCAAAACCAGACCGGGTGCCTGACGGACAAGCCGTGGGCGCCCCAAGGGACGTTTCTGTTCTCTGGGCAGTCGTGGACCCATGCGGCGCGCGCATGGGTCTTCCGGCTTCAGAACGTGCAACAGCCGCATCGAAATCAGCGCGGGCCATGTAGTCTCACGCCGCGTGGTCTCAACCGTGACGATAGTAGAGGCCGCCGAATCCGAGGCCACTAGCCCGAACTGCGCCCGCTAGACGTCACGGGGTTAGGCTGTTGCTTAGCGGCTTGGTTCAATTTGGGTGTCGGTGACGGTTTTCGCCAGGCTCAGGAGTTTCGAGCTGATCTTCAGGCCAGCCCGCCTCGCCGCAAACTGGTTGACCTCAAAGCGAACTTTATTTCCGTCGACGGTCAAGTTGATGATGCCGCCCAGCACGGTGAACCCCTCGGTTTCGCCAATGGTCAAAGTGCTGGATCCCATCAGGCTTCTCACAATCTTGTCAGCTTGGGCCTTCTCCGTCGCCGGGATAAATACCATGCGGCAGACGGTCAACTTGTCGGTTGTTTTTAGAGCCAGCACCTTCACCGGATGGCCCGCTAGCGTCCGCGTTCCCAACTCGCCCTCAACAGATGGGCTGAAGGGATCACGACCAACGATACATATCGCCATGGGCGCATCAGCAGACGGATATGCGTCAGAAGGCCATTCTATAAATTTGCCAAAATTGTACAGAAAAGCAAGTTTGATTGAGTATTCCGCGCTTTCCTCACTCGCCGCAAGGACTTTAGGGAAGACATTGTCGGAGAGCCAGAAGACAGTTATGAAGAAGCACAATCGCCGAATACGGCGCGAATCAATACTGGCCACAAAGCCAAGGCTGCACCCCGATCTTCTCTCATGACGCTTCGATGGACGAACATTCATCATTGGAATTTATACCCGACCTTGATTCGAAACATCCGCCCGTCCTGAAAGAGAACGTTTTCCGCGAGACCGTTACCGGCAGGGTCAGCATATTTCTGATTAAACGCGTTATAGAGGCTGGCAGAGATTTCCCATCTGTCCAAAACATTTCGAGTGAACACTGTAAAATTGGGAACGACGTAGGATCCTACATACTGGCCTGTTAGAGTCGCCCTGCTACTGACGTATTGCAGATCCATACTCGCGAACATTTTTTGTTTGATTACCGGTACGCTAAGGCTTGCCTGGACGAGGTGTTTTGGAGCATTGACGACGGCCATTCGCGTGTTTGTGTTCGTTAAGTCCTGAAAAGAATAACTGATTGTCCCTTCCAGTCCCTCCGACAAACTTTTCGCTAAGGTAAAGTCGAGACCGCGAATATTCAGCGATCCGGTATTGGCGAAATAAGCCTCATTGCTTGCCGGATCAACTTGCTGGCTGATCAGGCCGTGGATGGGGTAATAAAACCCCGAGACCATGAATCGGAAGTGATTGGCGAGGTATTGCTCGCATACCAACTCCATGGTTTTGACTTTTTCCGGCAACAGGAATGGGTTGGCCTCATTTCCAGGCGCATCGTAGAAAAGCTCAAACAAATTGGGCGCACGAAACGACTGGCCATAAAGAAACTTGACAGTTGTTTTATCCCTGGGATTGTAGATCAGAGCGGCCCGCGGGTTGGTTGTACCGCCGAATATCGAATAATGGTCGTAGCGAAGGCCCAGGTTCAGTATCAGGTTCTCGCGAAGGTGAATTTCGTCCTGAGCGTAAAGGGAAAACACATTCGAGGTTCTGCTGTCGCTAAAATATTGAACAAAGGGTTGAACGTCATAATTGCCCTGATCCTGCTGGAAGTTGTCGCGAAATTCGCCGCCGACACTCAATCGTTGCGTCGCAAACAGCTGCTTGGAGAAAGTCACATCTTCGCCCCACCATTTCCCGTGGGCGAAATTGTTATTCAGAACTCGCGCAGGTCCACCAGAAACAGAATAATCGTAAATATAAGTGCCATCGTTGCTGAACTGATCGTAATACGTTCGGCTGTTGAGGTTCCATCCGTGACTAAGCTGCCGTTCGTAGTTCAAATCCAGGTAGCCGCGCGCGTCGCTGGTGCGGGTTTCGGTGACGTTGAAAACACTTCCGAACGAAGCTGTGGGAATCCCCTTATCACGGGATCCAAATACTCCCTGCAATGTAAAACCGCCCCAGGAGACATTGGCGAAGAGTTGGTGAAACTCATCATTATCTGCGTTAACGGCAATCCCGTTGTTAGTGGCAGGATTGTCAAATTCTTTAAAGAAAAGTCGCCCCTGCCCATGGGAGTCATAGAATGAGCCGGAAAGAACCAGCTCCAAACCATTCTTAAACGTGTTGCCGTAACTGACGCGACCCTCGTAGGTACCGTAGCTCGCTACATTACCCGCCACACTTAGTCCTGGCAGATCCTTCCCTCGTTTTGTAATGATGTTGATAACCCCTAAGAAAGCGCTGGCGACATAGAGAGAAGAATTAGGTCCACGAATGATTTCCACGCGTTCGATCAGGTCGATGTCAAGCGGAAACTCAGTTCCAATCAGAGCACTGTCAAAGATGTTGTCGTTCACCCGGTGGCCGTCAATTAGCAGGGCGATGCTGTTGTTGTATTGTCCCGGAAGTCCAAAACCTCGCACCCCCAGGTAGCTATAATTTCGGTCATAACTAACCTGGAAGCCCGGGACGTTTCTTAAAATGTCGGCAAGCGTACGGTAGCCATATTTTTGAATTTCTTCGGCTGTAATGATGGTGACGGAAGCGGGCGCTTCAGTCACTTTTTGCTTGTAGCCGGAGACCCCGTGGACGGTATCCACATTGAGCGACATCAATTCCTCAAGGCTCATGTCCGTAAAGTTCGGCGGAGTGCGCGTATCTTGCGCCAGCGCGCGCGTTGAGGTCGAAAAAGTTAGGAGAGAAAAGATGACCCAGATGAGCCTTCCTTGAACGACCGTCCGAGTTGGCGGAGTGATCAAGCCGACGCCCGCGGCTTCCGCGGCGAGTTGTTCTTTTCGAGCACGGCTGGAGTTTGTTGACCTTACGTGCGTTCTGGCGGGCTCATGCCAAAACGGAGCGTAACCTCCTTGCTTCGTACCGGCAATCAAATGCCTTGTCAAAATGAGGAACGATCGAAAAGTGTGAGCTGACATCAATTCCAAGTGTGGTAGTGGGCGCGCCGGGAGCTCTTTCTCAGGGAAATTAAGGAAGAGTCCTGCAGGTTTTCATGGAAGGCTCTGGGTCCTAGCGCTGTCCGCGGCGCGGACTGGCGCGTCGCGGAAATACGATCGAGGCGGAGTATCATGAGGAATAGGTGTTTATCCCGGGCCGGTAAAGCGCAAGGATGGCGAAGAAAAAATCACTACCCACAGCCCAACAACGGCGGGATGCTCCGCCGATCTCGGAGAATCGAAACGTGGCAAACCATGCGCATTCCGAGCCGTTCGTAATCGCTGCGTTGGGTGCTTCGGCTGGTGGTCTGGAAGCCTGTGAAACCTTTTTTAAACACATGCCTCCCGACGCCGGCATCGCCTTCGCCATCGTGATGCACCTTGCGCCCGATCATGAGAGTGCGCTCGCGCAATTGCTGGGCAGAGACACCCAGATGTCCGTGGAGCAGGTTCACGACCAAACAACCGTGGTTCCCAACCGGGTCTATGTTATCCCCCCGAACGCGACGCTGACGATCGAACACCGCGTCTTGCGGGTGATGCCCCCCACTGAACCGCGCGGCTACCGGACACCCATCGACAATCTTTTTGTCTCCCTCGCCGAAGATCTCGGTGAGCTTGCCGTGTGCATCATGCTGTCGGGCACGGGCTCTGACGGTACGCTGGGTCTGCGGGCCATCAAAGAGCATGGCGGCATGGCCATGGCCCAAACCCCTGAATCCGCCAAGCACGATGCCATCCTGCGAAGTGCCATTGGCACAGGCTTGGTGGACCACGTTCTGCCCGTAGAGGACATGCCCGCGAAACTAGCCAAATATGCCGCCTATCTGAGTTCTCTCGACGGCAAGCCGAATCGTATTCGCGATCAGATTCGCACGCACCTGGCAAAGATTCACGCCCTACTCCGGCGCCGAACCGGTCATGATTTCAGCCAATACAAAGGGAGCACATTCGCCCGGCGCTTGGAGCGCCGCATGAAGGCTCTGCAGATTGGAACCGTTAGCCAGTATGTCGGTGTCCTGGAGAGCAGGCCGGAAGAATCCGAGCAGCTTTTTAAGGACTTGCTGATCGGCGTTACCGAGTTCTTCCGCGACCCGAACGCATTCGAGGCTCTCGCGCGTGTCGTAATTCCAAAATTGTTTGAGGGCAAGGGCGCGGGTGACCAGGTTCGGGTCGGCGTTGTTGGCTGCTCTTCGGGTGAAGAAGCGTACTCGATCGCTATCCTTTTGTCCGAGCATGCCGGCACTTTGAACATTCGGCCCAAACTCCAAATCTTCGCGACCGACATTGATGAACGGGCCTTGGGAATGGCGCGCAAAGGCAGCTACCCGGAAACCATTGCGGATTTGGTGAGCCCTGAGCGCTTGGAGCGTTTCTTCACCAGACAGCAGGATGGCACGTACCTTGTTAAGCGTGAAATCCGCGAAATCTGCATTTTTTCAGCCCACAGCTTTATTAAAGATCCGCCGTTCTCGCGCCTGGACCTGATCTGTTGCCGGAACGTGATGATATATCTGGAGCCGGATCTGCAGCGGAATATCATCCCGCTTTTTCATTACGCGCTCCGTCCCGGTGGGTATCTCTTTCTAGGACCTGCAGAGAGTGTTTCCTCGAATCCGGAATTGTTTCGGACGACGGACAAGACGCACCGGATTTTCCAGCGGAAGGAAACGGTCCCCCGTCCGGCCGTAAAATTCCCGCTCGCGCAGATTCCTGGCCCTCCCCAATCCGGCGAAAAGCGCCTCGAGGACCGCCACGTCCCGAAGCAACTGGAGCGCATCATCCTGCAACGCTACGGGCCCGCTTGCGCGCTCGTCAGGGAAAACGGGGACGCGGTGTACTTCTCCGGTCGAATCGGGCGCTATCTGGAGCAGCCCACTGGCACGCCGGAAATTAACGTGCTCAATATGGCGCGCGAAGGACTTCGCATTCCACTGCGCACGTCGCTTCATAGAGCGGTGACAGCCCAGGCGCGAGCCGTCGAGAAACACGTTGTCGTCCAAGCCGAGGGCGAATTGACAAACCTTGACCTCACGATTGAACCGTTCGTGGAACTCGGGGATACGGGCCTTTTCATGATCGTTTTCGAGGAGGCGTCGCAACGCACCAGCCCGCAGCCGGGCGACGCGCCGGCAGCCAACGGTGGCCTTGAGCAAACGATTCAGCAGTTAGAAAGCGAGCTCAGGGCGGCACGCGAGCATGCACAGGCAGCGTACGAAGAGCTCGAGACGTCAAACGAGGAGCTAAAGTCCGCGAACGAAGAATATCAGTCGACGAATGAAGAGCTGGAAACGTCCAAGGAGGAGCTCCAGTCATTCAATGAAGAGCTGGAAACAGTCAACGCGGAACTCAATCGAAAGGTAAGCGAACTCGACAGCGCCAACAGCGATTTGCAGAACCTGTTTAACGGTACGCAGATTGCAACAATATTTTTAGATTCGGCCTTGCGAATCAGGAGTTTTACCCCGACAGCAGCCAGCGCCTTCCGGCTTATTCCCGGCGATGTGGGCCGGCCCCTCGCCGACCTAGCTTCCCAATTCTCGGAGGGCGGCCTGGTCGAAGACATGAAAGAGGTGCTCCAAACTCTTTCCATGCGCGAACGCGCTCTGACTGGAACACAAGGGCGATATTATCAGATGCGCATTCTGCCGTACCGCACGACCCATGATGTGATTGACGGCGTGGTCGTGACATTCTTCGACGTGACTCGGCTCAAGGAAACCGAGCAGCGCGCCGTGGCTGCCAGGATCTATGCCGAGAACATCGTCCAAACGGTGCGGCAACCACTGCTCGTATTGGGCGGGGACATGCGCGTGCAGTCGGCCAACCGGTCTTTCTACGAACTGTTCAAGTTATCCGATGACACGGTTGAGGGTAAAGTTTTGTTCGACATCGCCAATGGGCTTTGGAACCTTCCAGAACTCCGGCGGATGCTCGGTGAGGTGCTTCCTCAGAGGAAAGCGGTGAGGGACTTTCGGGTCGATCTCGATTCCCCCGGCGTGGCGAAGAGAATCATCCTCGTGAGTGCCCGCCAGATTCAGCCTCAGAAAGACGAGGCTCCTCTGATTCTTCTTGCTTTGGACGATATCACGGAATCGAAAGAGCAGCTCCTGCGGGTCAACGAAGAACTGAAGCACATTGCCTACGCAACATCCCACGACCTGCAGGAACCGCTGCGCATGGTGATCAGTTACGTCCAACTGCTGGAGAAGGAGTACAAGGGAAAACTCGATAGTACCGCCGACCAGTTTATCGGTTATGCGGTCGAGGGCGCCTCGCGCATGGAGCGATTGTTGAAGGACCTTCGGGAGTATTGGTCCGTTAACGAGCACTGGCTTGAGCATCCGGTTCCGGTTGACTGTGCTGCCCTCTGCGACGGCGCAATCGAGATGCTTCGCGCTCACCTTGAAGAAAGTAGTGGAAAAGTCACCCATGGCCCCTTACCCACCGTCATGGCTGAGGAGGTTCCTCTGAAGTTGCTGTTCCAGAACCTTATCGCCAACGCGATTAAATACCACCGCCAGGGTGAACCACCCGTGATTCACATCTCGGCCCAGAGGGAGCCCGGCTTCTGGCATTTTTCTGTAGCCGACAACGGTATCGGCATCGAAGCGCAGTATTTAAAAGCTATTTTTGCTCCATTTAAACGCCTGCACGGTCTGGATGAGTATTCCGGCAGCGGCATCGGGCTGGCGATATGTCAGAAAATTGTGGAGCGGTGTGGAGGAGAGATTTGGGCTGAATCGATTTATGGCGAGGGCTCAACCTTCCACTTTACAATTCCAGATACGGAGGGCCCGGCATGAAAACGCCACTTTTGTGCCGATGGAAGACAACCCCGCCGGTCTCTACCTCGCCGAATCGGGCCTCACTATTTGTTAGCTTTGTTGCGATAAGAGGGTCGCAGCTGCCTGCGCTATCCCCGCCGCGAACCCCTTTGCAAGCGCCGCAGCGCTCCCCGCATCGTGACGAAGCGTAGCGAGCCAGAACCCGTAGGCGAGGCACGCGCTAACGGCGTAAGGGACAAGATGAATAGACAGAATCCTGCGTGAGCGCGAATCCGGAAAACGTTCTGTGAATTGCCGGTTCCACACAATCTCGACCGAGCCGATCTCATCGCGGTAGAGGTCGGCTGCATAGTCTGGATCTTCCAGAAGAGCCCAGTTCGTTAGGATCGAATTCCCAGGGCCCTCAACACAGACTGTCACTGTCGCTTCCGCGATGCGCTCAATGACGGCGGTCTCACTCGCAAATAGGGCAGGCACGGCATGCGCCTCCAGCAACTGAAGGCGCGTCTGGATATTGTCTTCAACTGCCTCCCGGAACAAACTTTCATTACTGCCAAAGTGGGCGTCGAGAAAACGCTCTGAAACTCCAGCGGCCCGGGCGAGCATGGACGTAGTGGTCCCACGCAATCCTGTCACGGCGAACTGAGTTGCCGCGCTCCGGAGCAGTTGCGAGCGCCAATCCGGACTAGCGAGGCGCCGGAGACGTTCGATTGCCGCCACGGCCGGAACGTCGCTCCTATCTTCATGTTGGATGAGCCCCAAAGTTTTTCTCATTTTTTCCCTCAAGGTGTCGTAAAGCGCACGCCACTCCCCAGCGGACAACCTCCACAGCGCAAGGACCGTTATCCGTCTATATTGGCTGTACGCCGGCATTTAACTCCAGCCTCCGCCAAGCGCCTTATAAAGTTGCACCACGCTCAATAACTCGTTGAGGCGAATCTCCGCCAGATTGAGCTGTGCCTGGAACAGGTCCCGATCGGCGTCGAGCGCATTAAGCTGTGTATCGACTCCCCCTCGATAACGCACGTACGCCAGCCGTGTCCGATCCTGCAGCGTTGTAACTAACGCCTCCTGCTTGAGACGGCTTTCGCGCACCCGTTGATGAGCGATCAACGCGTTCGAGACGTCGGTGAATGCGGTTTGAATGGACTTCTCATACTGGATGAGGGCGCTCTCTCGCACGGCTTCGGCGAACTTTACGTTCGACCTAAGCCGGCCGGCCGTAAATATTGGCTGCGAAATCTGCGGCACAAAGCTCCAGGCACTATGTGGCCCGCTGAACAGGCTCGACAGTTGCGTGCTTTGCCCGCCGAGCAGTCCGCTGAGGCTGATCTGCGGAAAATACGCAGCCTTCGCGACACCGATGTTGGCGTTGGCCGCGACCAGGTTTTGCTCCGCGGCGAGAATGTCCGGCCGCCGTTCGAGCAAAGCGGACGGCAATCCGGCGGGCACCTCAGGCGGCAGTTCCTGCTTCATGAAATCGTTGCCGCGAATGATTCCGGCGGGGCTCCGCCCCATCAGCAAAGTAATTTGATTCTCGGTCTGCTCGATCTGCTGTTGGAGCCCGGGGATAGTCTGCTCCGCCGTATCCACCAGTTGCTCTGCCTGGCGTAGATCGAGCAGGGTCGCAACGCCGCCGCTTTGACGGTTCTTCGTGAGACCTAGCGAATCCTGCCTGGTGGCGAGCGTTGCCTTCGAAATCTCCAATTCGTAATCCAGTTCGCGCAAGTGGAGGTACGCTGTGGCGACATCGCTCACTAGAGTGACCAGCACAGCCTTGCGGTTCTCTTCCGCGCTCAGCAAGTTCGCGCGCGCTGCCTCCGTGGCGCGCCGCAGCCGTCCCCAGATGTCTAATTCGAATGAGAGAAGGTTCAGCGACGCCTCGCCCCAGTTGCGGTTCTGCGAAGGCAGGAACGAAGCCGGCAAAGGTGTCTGGCCGTCGCGCGAAATCCGCGTGAATTGGATGTCTCCGCTCGCGCCGATCTGCGGGAATTGGTTCGAGCGCGTCACGCCGAGGTTGGCCCGCGCCTGTTCCACATGAGCCACGGCATCGCGCAGATCGTAGTTCGCGGCAACCGCGGCGCGAATCAGATCCTGGAGCTTTTCGTCTTTGAAGACTTCCCACCATTTGAGATCCGCCAGCGATGTTGCCTGCGGGGCGGGCAGTGGGTCGGGAGCGCGGAAAGTTTGTGGCACCTGCACAGCCGGACGGTGATAATTCGGTCCCATCGTGCAACCAGTGATCCAACCCGCGGCAATCAATACAGCCGTCGCTCGGTAATTCATATCAGTCTCCTTGCCCAGGTGAGGGAAGCATCTCGGGTGCACCCCCTTTCGCCCGCGCAGCGCCGGAGATCTTCTCCACCAGATAGAAGATTGCCGGAACGATCAGGATGTCAACGCTGCTCGCGGCCAGCATGCCGCCGATTACGATCGTGCCCATGATCTGGCGCGCCACTGACCCCGCGCCCGATGCTGTCCACAGCGGTACACAACCGAGAATGAACGCAAAAGAGGTCATCAGAACGGGACGCAGCCGAAGCCTTGCCGCTTCGAGCGCCGCATCCACCAGAGGTGTCCCACTTTCGTACCGTTCCTTGGCAAACTCGACAATCAGAATCGCGTTCTTGGCGGCCAGACCGATCAGCATTACCAGGCCGATCTGCGAATAAACGTCGTTCTCGAGTTGCACCATGTATGCCGGATAGAAAGCATTGCCCACTGCGCGGCGCAGCCACAAGACTCCAAAAGCTCCGAACACCGCTCCCGACGTGCCCAGCAGCACGCTGAACGGCAATGACCAGCTCTCGTAGAGCGCCGCCAGGACTAGAAACACGAACATCAACGAGAAACCGAAGATGACTAGAGCCGGCACTCCCTCCCGCGCCTTCTGTTCCTGATACGACATGCCCATGTAGTCAAAGCCCATTTCGGCTGGCATGGTTTGTTTGAAGACGTCTTCCAGGGCCGCCGTGGCTTGGTTTGAGCTATAGCCGGGCGCGGCGCTGCCGTTGATTTGCGCCGAACGGTACTCGTTGTAGCGCATGGTGAACTCGGGGCCATCATGCGACTCGAACTTCGTCAGCGCGGAAAGCGGCGCCATCTCGCCGTTGCTGTTGCGTACATAGAACTGCCCTACGTTCTCAAGATTCGACCGGTAAGGCGCTTCCGCTTCCACGTAAACCTGCCATGTACGGCCGAAATCGTTAAAGTAATTGATGAACAGCCCTCCCATGAACGCCTGAATAGTTCTGTAAACATCGCTGACTGCTACACCTTGCTTCAGCACTTTTTCCCGGTCGACATCCACGAATTTCTGCGGCACGCTCGGCAGAAACGTGGTGCTGATCGAGCCGATTTCGGGACGCTTGCGAGCGGCCGCCAGGAATTTGTCCAGGTTGTTTGCCAGGAACTGCACGTCCCGGCCGGCCCGGTCCTCAAGCACGAACGTAAATCCGCCGGAAGTGCCTACTCCAGGGATTGCGGGCGGCGAGAAACTGAAAACGGTTCCCTGCGGAAGCCTGGCGAGTTCCTTGTTGAGGTGCGCCTTGATCTCCTGAAATTGTTCCGCCCGCGATTTACGTTCGCTCCAGGGCTTCAGAGTGACAAAATAGAAGGCGTTGTAACTGGTTCGGACAAAGCTGAGCAAGCTGAAGCCAGCCACGCTCGTCGTGTACTTGACGCCGGGCGTACTGGCGAGGATCGCCTCAACCTGTTTCGATGCCGCTGCCGTGCGCTCGAGCGAGGCCGCATTGGGAAGCTGCATGTTGACAAAGAGGTAACCCTGGTCTTCATCGGGCAGGAAGCTCGAGGGCAGACGGGTGCCGAAGAAAGCCGCTCCCAGGGTGAAGGAAGCAATCACCACCAGCGCCAGCGCACTCTTCCGAATAAAGCTGCCGCACAAACGGACGTACAGCTCGGTGCCGCGTCCGAAAAGCCGATTGAATCCGTCGAAGAACTTTCGGAGAAGCCCGCTGCTCTCCTTCTTTGGCCGCAGCAGCAGCCCTGCAAGGGCCGGGCTCAGCGTGAGAGCGTTAAACGCGGAGAGCACCACCGAGATGGCGATGGTGACGGCGAATTGCTGGTAGAGCCTTCCAGTGATGCCCGGGATGAGGGCCGTGGGTACAAACACCGACGAGAGAACCACGGCAATACCGATGACGGGACTGGAGAGCTCTTCCATTGCTTTTCGAGCAGCATCTTTCGGAGCGAGACCCTCCTCGATATGGCGTTGGACGCCTTCGACAACCACAATGGCGTCATCCACCACCAGACCGATGGCCAGCACCAACCCGAACATCGAGAGCGTGTTGATTGAGAAACCGAATAACGGGAAGAAAACAAATGTGCCCACTAACGAAACAGGCACGGCCAGCAATGGGATGAGCGTAGCGCGCCAGTCCTGCAGGAAAAGGTAGATCACAAGGATCACCAGCACGATGGCGATCACAAGGGTTTCAACGATCTCCCTCATGCCTTCCGTCACTGCGGCCGTCTGGTCCAGCGAGATGGTGTAATCGATGTCGTCGGGGAAGCGCTGTTTGATCTGAGACATCAGCTTCCGGACGCCTGCGGCCGTTTGGACCGCATTAGAGCCGGGCAATTGGTAGACGGCGACGATCGCGGCGTTCTTGCCATTCAAGCGGCTGACAATGCTATAGTCCTGAGCGCCCAACTCGATGCGCGCGACGTCTTTCACGCGAACAATTCCACCATCCGGGGTTTCGCGGACTATGACGTTTCCGAATTGCTCCGGGGAGGCGAGGCGGCCTTGCGCAAGAACCGAGTAGGTGAATTGCTGGTCGTTGGGAGCGGGCTCGCCGCCAACCTTACCGGCGGGATTCACCGTGTTTTGTGCCTGCACGGCGTTAACGATATCGGTGACCGTAATTCCCAGCTTCGCCAACTGGTCAGGCTTCACCCAAAGCCTCATGGCATACTGCCCCGCGCCGAAGACCGTCGTCTGGCCGACACCGTACGAGCGTGCGATGGGATCGTTGAGATTGATGTAAGCGTAGTTGGCCATGAACTGCGCGTTGCGAGTACCCTGCGGCGAAAATAAGGAGACGAGCATCAGAGGAGCCGTCGGCGACTTTTTGATGGTGACCCCGAAAGTGCTGACGTCAGGCGGAAGCTGACCGGCGGCCAGTTGTTCGCGCGACTGGGTCAGAATCAGATCCGTATTCGGGTCGGTTTTAACATCGAAGTCCACAATCAGCGTGGTTTGGGAGTTGCCCGTCGCGTTCAGCGAGTACATGTAGTTCATGTTGTCCACGCCATTGATTTGCTGCTCGATGGGAGTGGCGACGGATTGCTCGAGGGTCTGCGCATCGGCGCCGACATACGTGGCTTGCAGCTGAATCTCAGGAGGTACGATATTCGGAAATTGGGCTACTGGCAGGGCTGCGATCGTGACCGCTCCCACGATCACCGTCAAAATTGCGATGACCATAGCCACGATCGGGCGGTTGATGAAGAATTTAGACATCTCAGTTTCCCTCCACGAACGGCTTCGGAGTGACTTGATTGCCGGCGCGAACCTTCTGGACGCCCTCGGCCACCACGCGCTCGCCCGCCTGTAATCCTTCGGCCACTATCCACATCGAGCCGATCCGTTCGCCGACCTTCAACGTCCGAATGCTGACTTTGTTTGTACTGTCCACGACAGCGGCCTGATAGCCACCTTGCAGTTCCGTCACCGCGCGCTGCGGAATGAGCAGTGCCGCCGCGTTGGTCCCGACCGCTGCGCGGACTTTGCCGTATTGTCCCGGCCGCAGCGTGTTACCAGGATTCGGGAAGAGACCCGTCAACTGAATCGCCCCGGTGTTCTGATTCACCTGGCGATCCGCGAAGGAGAACTTACCTTTATGTGGATAGGTGCTTCGGTCAGCCAGGATCAGCTCGAGTTGCAACTTCGCCAGATCGCTTCCGCCGTCGCGCGTCATGCTCAGATATTCCTGTTCGGCGACCGTAAAGTTCGCCTTAATGGGATCGAGCGTCGATACGGTAGTAATCACCCCGCTACTGGTACCGACCAGATTGCCGACTTGCACTTGAGCTTGCCCGGCGATTCCATCGATCGGCGCGGTCAAGTGCGTGAAGCCGAGATTCACTTTGGCTATTTCCACCGCGGCCTGAGCAGATTCCACCGCCGCCTTGCTCGCTTCAATCTGCGCCTTGGCTGTATCGACACTAGCTTTTCCGGCTTCGATCTGCGCCTGGGCCGCGATATTGTTCTGCACAGCATTGTCCAGTTCCTGCTGCGAGACGGCCTGCTGTATGGCTAGCGGCGTGTATTTGTCGACGTCCAGTTGTGTTCTTCCCTGATTCGCCGCCGATTGCGCGAGTTGAGCTTGTGCCTGCGTTAACTGCGCCTCGGCCTGGGCAAGCTGTCCCCTTGCCTGCGCGAGTTGTCCCTGCGCTTGAGCGACCGCGGCTTGAAACGGTCGCGGATCGATCTCGAACAACAACTGCCCTTTTCTTACAAACGAGCCCTCAGAGTAGTTCTGTGTCAGGAGATATCCCGTCACTTGCGCTCTGATCGCCGCGTTCACCATGCCGTCCAACGTGCCAATCCATTCGCGATGGACCGGAACGTCGCGTTGTTCGACCGTTGCGACCTCCACTTCCGCCGGAGCCGGTGGCCCCGCCGCCGATGTTTTCATCGTGCAAGCCGCTGTGGTCAACAACGCGATAGTCAGTGCAGCCGTCGCCGCGATGGCCCCGCCGTTCTTTAATAGGCTTTCCATTGTCGTTCTCGTTCTCCCCCTCCGCTGATGCGGGATTGCTCTTCGTAGAATCGCTAGTGCACTCATCTGTTTGTCACCTCCGGAACGGCGGCTTTTCCCTGCACTTGAGATTTTCGAGAAGGTGCTTGGTATACATGCCCCTCGCCACGAACTCGGCGCCCTCTTCCCTGAGTTCGCTAAGTAATCCTTCTCCGCTGTCATCGATGAGAGTGACATCGCTCAAATCAATCACATACCTGCGGCCGCAAGACCGCTCGCGTACCTGGTCCCAATTCGAGCGGAGCTCCGGTACCCACGGACCCGCGAGTTGCCCGGACAAGATCCATCTCTCTTCGTTAGCGGTCGCGCTGTTTGTGATCCTGAGCATTGCCATCCCTTGCTCATGGTCAATGCATTTGCGCGGCCATTCTGCGGCGTCCGTGCGACTGCGTCGAAAGACGCTGATTTCCTGCGGGTTGAAATCTGTTAGGGAAAGGGAACGCAACGAAGGTGCTGAACACCGGTGCCGAAAATCAGGGGATTACCGGCTTTTCGGCAGTGTGCTACGGTACGTCATTCCTCAATGCCTTGCCCGCAAACGCCAACGGGATCGGTATAGGGATGTTCATGGATAGTCAGTAAAGCTTGTCCAACCAGGCGGGTGTCCACATACAAATGCGTGGTCCGTTCCTCGGCAAGTCCGTCGCGTAGGGCTGTTTCTTGAGTCACGGTGATGCGTTTCAGGAATATCGAAGGGTTCTTGACTAACCTCCCGGACTGCCGCACCACCGCGCCGGTTTCACCATCAATCCACAATTCGCCCTTGATCAGGCCGGCCCGCTTCTTGCGCGGTGTGATTACGAAAGCATACGCGACGGCGCCCGCAGTCTCCGCGGCGCCCTTGTAACTGAATTTGTAATTCGCCGGAGTAATTGCAACTGAGGAGGCCGGGACGAGGGCGGCCTGCGTCGCTGCGGTCAGATAACGAACGATCACCTGCTGCCTTACGGTCTGATCTCCCACGAATTCGAGTACCTGATATTCCGGCTTCCCCCGCGGCAATAAACGACGGATGGCGCGCATGCGCCCCTGCTTCTTGACCTTGGGCAGGGAAGCATCGATTTCGACCGCTTCCACACTCCAGGGCGTTGCTTGTGCCAGACCGGCAATGTAGCGTGAAAAGGCCATTGCGGCTGGATCGTCGGAGTTCACGGTGAGTGCATCCATGGCCCGAAGATTCGTGGGCACGAGCATCACCAGCATCATGACGATCAGCGGCAATAATACAGTGAGCTTACCGCGCTCCGGGGAGAATCCGTTGGTTGCCCACCGCACATGGTAACGGCGGCCACAGATTCGGCATTGATATTGGCCATGAATCGGCCACATCGGTGAGTCATGCATAATACCGCACCACATGGCCCCCAGTTTTGAGGCTGTCTTCTGGCCGGCAGTGGCCGGTTCATCGAAATCCTGCCTCGCCATTTCGAGCATCCGCATCTCTATCATTCATCCTGAGTGCATTCCGGCAGCCAGTCTGCGCGGTCGTTCCCGCAGCCGGGAAATGCTGATACCCGGTGCGTTGAAGCGCGTTGGTGGGTGCGAATGTAGCGAAAGTGCCGAACGCCGCTGCCGAAAATCTGGGGGTTACCGGCTTTTCGGCACTGATCTTACGTGGCCGTACGCGCCACGCGAATGCCGAGCTTCTGCATACGAGATTGCAGCGTGGATCGATGCATGCCCGAGGAGAACCGCGGCGCCGTTGGGTCCGGCCACCTTCCAGTTGGTCTGCTCGAGAGTGGCGACGATTCGCTGCCGTTCCGCGTCGTCAAGGGCCGCCCGCAAATTCCCATCGCCGTGATTGTTCACCAGCGGCGCATCGATTCGAAAGTGCAGTTCGTCCGTCGGTACCTTGAGAACCGGTCCGTTCGAGAGGATGACAGCCCGCTCGATGACGTTTTGCAGTTCGCGTACATTGCCAGGCCAGTGATACCGCACCAGCGTGGTCATGGTCTCCGAAGGGATCGTATCAATGCTTTTGTTCATGCGCCGGCTGAATTGCTGGACGAAGTGCCGCACCAGCATTGGAATATCGTCCGGCCTCTCGCGCAGGGCCGGAACACGTACCGGGAAAACGTTCAGACGATAGTAGAGATCCGAGCGGAACTTGTTCTCGGTGACCAGTGTTTCGAGATCGCGATTGGTGGCAGCGATCAGCCGAGCGTCCGTGCGCTGCGTGCGGGTGCTCCCCAGCCGTTCGAACTCGCGCTCCTGCAAGACCCGGAGAAGCTTGGGCTGCAATTCGAGAGGGATCTCGCCGACTTCGTCCAGAAAAACGGTTCCGCGGTGCGCCAGCTCAAACCGCCCGATTCGTTGTGCAATAGCGCCTGTGAACGCTCCTTTTTCATGCCCGAACAGTTCGCTTTCCAGCAATCCGGTGGGGATGGCAGCGCAGTTCAGCTTCACGAAAGCGTTTGTACCCCGGGAACTCAGATTGTGCACGGCGCGCGCGATCAATTCTTTCCCGGTCCCTGTTTCGCCGTAGATCAACACTGTGGAATCGGTGGGCGCAACCGTCTGCACTTGTGTCAGGACACGTCGCAAGGCCTCGCTCTTCCCCACGATCTCCTCAAAATTCAGCTCGCTGCGGATTTCATCTTCGAGGTAAAGCTTCTCCTGCGAGAGCTGCTCTTTCAAATCGGAGATGTGGCCGTATGCAATCGCATTGTCCACTGCGATCGCCACCTGCCTGGCAAACTGAGTGAGGAACGTGACATCGTCCTGGGAAAATGCATTCTCCCGCACGCTACCCACACCTAGAACGCCGAGGACGCGATCCCTGCTGGTGAGTGGCAGAAAGCAAACAGTTTTGATTCCGAGCTCTGCGGCAACTGGATTGTTCGCCAGTTCCCGAGCGCCGGCGAGCATGGGCTCTCCCGATCGAAAAACGTGCGTCAACGTCGCGTCGGCGGGTGGCTCAAACCCTTCGCGAATCACATTGTTACTTCCGGGGAAGTCCATCGCATAGATCCGCAGCCTGCCGTCTTCCGCGTCGGGTAAATCAATGCCAACGCCATCGCTCTGCATCACGCGGCGGAGATTCGCCGCGATCACCCGAAGCAAATCCCGAAGGTCCAGCGTAGAGACTACGCGGTTCGTCAGGTCCAGCAGAAGTTCCAAGCGTTCCTGGGAGCGCCGCGATGCCTGAAAATTAATAGCATCGTCCATGGCCAGTGCGATCTGGCCTGCAACCAGCGATAGGAAGCGCACCTCATCTTCTGAATAGGCGTCAAGTCTTCGACTCGCGATCACCAGACTACCCAGCCGGCGATGCGCTGTGGTGAGAGGCAGCCCACACCCCGATCGCAGCCCAGCTTTTTTGAACTGTTCCGCGGTATGAGAAAAACGAGTCTCCTGCCACACATCGGTTATGACCGCCGCCTGCTGGTTTTCGGACACCCACCAGGCAAGCGTCTCCTCGATCGGGCCTTCGGCAGAACGAGGACGGGATGGTTCGCAGCTCTCGCAAAAGTGCCAATTCACCTTGTTCGATCGCTCGTCGAATTGCGCAATCGCGTCAAAGGGAATCACCGGTTTCAATTCGTCCACAAGGACGCGGAAGAGCGCCTCGGTCTCATGTTGAGCCCGGATCGAATCGGCAAGCCGGATCAGCGATTCATAGCGCGCTCCGACTGATTGGTTTGATGGCACTTCGAGTCTCGCGCTCACCGTGCTTCCCACTCCCGTCTCCTCACCTCCTTCTGCGGATGCCTTACGCCCCATTAAAGATGCAGCGAAAAAGGGTCCAAGTTGACTTAGCGGCCCCGCTTCACCACTAAGTCCAGGCTGCGCTGGGTGTTGCGTGCTTCAAAGATCTGACACAGAGAGGCTTGGATTTTCTGGCGATCGGAAATTGGAATGCCGCGTGCTCTGGACAAAGACAGCTCTGTTATGACTCTCCAGTTTCATCAGCGCGAAAAAGAAGGGATTTGGATTCTCGATTGGCAGGGTCCAATCACAATAGGCGATTCGGAAGCGACCCTGCGTGCTGCGCTATTCAGGCTGGCGGAAGCAGGTTGCGTGAACATCATCCTCAATCTTGCGGACGTAACGGATATTGACGATGACGGATTGGCCGCGCTGATCTTCTGTTACGCGCGGATCGCCAAGTCCGGCGGGGCGCTAAAACTGCTTAATCTCCCGCCTCATTTAAGCCTGATGGTCCTCCAAAAGCTGGATACGGTATTCGAGAGTTTCACGGACGAGCAGGAAGCGGTAAACAGCTTTTTTCCCGACCGCGCGATTCGCCACTACGATATTTTAGAGTGGATTCAGCAGCAAAATGAGCGTCCCGGACCAAACGATCCGAAACACTGACGCAAGAACAATCACCACTCGGTGTAACATACTGTCTCGGGTCTCGAGTCGGGGCCCTCTCACCCGGAGGTGATTCCTGTCATTTTTCGAGCTGCAATTCGATATCGATACTTTCCTGCTTGCACAGCGGAGCGCACTTCAGGCCAGCAAGATCTGTCTTGGTACGCAGATCCCGATCGGGCCCGTTACCCTGCTTATCGATCGCGTCGAGTTTGGCGCTAATCACCTGCGTCACAACGTTCCCGGCACGTTCACTGTCGTCTATCCATACTTCGGGGACACCGGTTTTCTCGATGCCGAAGGTTTTGTGACGCAGATCGCTCAGGACGTAACCGTTTATGTGACCACGCTCAATGACGTGAAGGCGCATCCAAATCAAGCGCCCCTGATCACTGTACCGGTGTCGGGCACCATCGTCGTGAGCTTGCAGTTTTTTTCCGGCGATCTGGGTGACGAAAACTGTTACCTCTACACGCATTTTGTCGCCCTCGAGCCAGGCCCTTTACCCTTCCTGCCGGCCAATTTCGATCCGTTCAATGCTCCGCTGCCTTTTACGCGGGATGAGTTTCTTGAAAAGGTGAACGCCTTCATCGCCGGCTTGATCCCCGATACCAAGACTCCCGTGCCCATCTTCGGGAAGTTGCCCGGCCATCCGGCCCGAACCAATCTGGCGAACGCAGGTGTAAGCGTCGACGGCCTGATGAAACGAATTGCATTTCGCGTCCAAATCCCCGTGCCGGGCACGGACGCTGATGTTCCGTGGACAAATTTCTTCTCGGGCTACGTGGCGGACCGGCTGGACGGTTCTCAGTGGTCATTGTGGGTCGATAGAGGGTACATCGAGAGCTCTGTCCAGGCGCAGGTCAGGGACGCACTCTCAGGTGTCAAGGTTGACGACCTGGAGACGTACGTTGGAGCCCAGTACAGTAATGCCGGCGGCACCGCGCTGATTACCGCGACCATCGAGGGCGTCTACGATTTACCAGACCCTTTAGGCACGATTGACGTGAATCTGAGCATTCCCACCATAGTGTCCGTGCCCACCACCGATGTCCTGCAGCTCGACATCAAACTTCCGGAATTGAAGGATCTCGCGGCGCAAATATCGGCGCCGTTCCTTAGTCTTGCTCAGATTTTTCTAGGACCGCTCGGAGTGCTCCTGGCCGCAGGCGTCCATTCCCTGATCGAGGACATCAAAGAACCGGCATATCCGAGCGGCTGCAATCGCACCACGCCCAACGATATCGTGTGCAAGATCGGCATCCCGCGCCCGACGCTCGGTAATCTGGTGCCGCATGTCCAAACGTTGCTTGCGCTTGACGATGGCATCTCACTGGCCGGGACGATTTACGAGTTTCCTCTCACCCAGCCTAAGCTCGATGTCACTGTGCGGGAATTTACATTCAAGCCGCCGCACATCAACTGCGGTCCCGCCGGCACGGAACTGGTGGCTCTCTTCGCCGAATCGCCCAACAGCTTCGACATTCTGCATGCGACCGTGTCGCTCGAGAACAGCGGCACCGTTCCGATGTACCTCTGCGGCGTGACGGTTATCAACGACCCGCTCAACGTTTTTCCCGCCGGCAGTATTGCGCCTGACTCTCAGGTAGGCCCGGTTATCAGCTTTACCGTCCATCCACCTATTCCCGGCCCTGCCTACTATGCAAGCCCCTATCCGTGCGATTTGTTGATATCGACAACAGCGGGGACGAGGCTGGCGCGGATTCCGCCACTTCCGCATCTGGATCAACATACAATCGACAACCTTAAAGTGGCGCTCTTTGCGGAGCTTGTCGCCTGCGAAAAGCTTGTCGATCAGTGGTACCACGGCCACCGTCTCAATCCGCATTGGTTGGTGGACCCGCCATTCGATCGCGTCGTGGAACACATTTGGGAGGTTGAGGTCCACGGACTGCCGGCAGGCGAAACGGTTTCCCTGGTAGATTCGCGAGGACGGGAACTGGTGCAAGCGCGGGCGCGCGGAAACACTCCAGCGCGAGTCTCCGCATTGCTCCAACCGCTCCTGGAAGCCGGGGGAAACGAGTTGTCCATCGTGCGTGGAACTGGAGGACAAATCCAGGCTCCGGCCGAAGTGTTTCGAACTGAGGAATCCCGATCGACGGGAAAATCGCCAACACGCGGGATCGCCATTGTTCAGAGGCTGATGATTCGCCTGGGATCGATTCCTCTTCCGCAGCCCTGCTTGCGCCTGCAAACCGCCACGGTCCAGGGGAAGCGCTGCTTGCTGGCAGTGATGAAGGATTCGGTAACGGCTTTCGATCTTTCGAATCCACAAATGCCCGTGATCACTGGATCGTGGGGAAAACCAGGCATCCGCGGGGCCCTCAGCCTTGACGGCCAGCTTATTCTCTTTGGGGAGGACGGCTTCGAGGCGATAGACGCTGGCGGAGGCAGAACATCGGGTCCCGATGCCTGCGCCGCCGAGATTGAAGCCGCAGCTTATGTGGGCGGCTACGTCTACGCGATAGCGCCGGGGCAGTTGAAAGTTTATTCGCGGCGGCTATGCGGTGTCGCGAGCATTCGTGTCGAACGGGCCTCGAGTATTCTGCTGGCGGGAGGCCGGCTGGTTGTCGCAAGCCACAACAGAATCAGCCTCTGCAACTATCTTCATCCGCGGAGTCCGCAGATCGAGGATCGCCATTTGCAGCTCCAGCATTCAGTAGTTCGCCTCGCTCGTCCGTTCGCTGCCGAACCGGGCTCGTTTCTTGCCGTTTTAGAAGACGGCTCCGCGTTATCGATTGCCGTGACGGAGCAGGGATTTGAGCATCTCGCGAGGTTTGAGAACAAGCCTTGGACGCTCGACTGCGTGCGGATCGGGACGGCTCTTGTGAACATCGCCAAGGGCGGCTCGGCTCTCAACGTAAGCATTTTCGGTCGCAGCAGATGAGTTCGGGTTCAGAAATCATTTCCCGCTAAGAACATCATCTGTCGAAGGCAGGGTGCGCAAGTGAAGCATCTGCGCTTCTCTGGCCATCTTGTCCCGTTTGTCGTCTCCATCGACGCCTGCTTTGTATCCGTACAGCGCCGCCAGCATGCTTACGGCGCGTTCGTCTGGCGAGGCCACTTGAGTCCATCGCGCACAGACACGCAGGTCGCCGAGAGCGTACCAGAAAAAATCGGTATCTTTGTCGCAGCGGCCGCCGCCATGCGGTTTGCACTTGAAACCAACGTTGGAAGCTAGTTCCGCATCGAGTTTTTTGAACGCCTCTGGAAACTCGCCAGGGGCGCCGCCACGCACTTTAGCGGCCCGGTGATTCCACATCCGGGCCTTCGTCATCGCGTCGACGATGAGCGAATTCCAGTCTGCTGGACAATTCGTTTCGTCGTCGGAAATCACGCCTTTCGTCGGAGCGGTTCCAGCCGCAGCCTCCCGCACGAACATGGGGTAAGAGTCGGCGTTGGTCAGAGCCTCGGCGGTAGTCAGGTAAGGGTAGTAGGCATCCCATTGATATGCGCGATCGATGATGTCTTGTTTGGCAGTCAGGTGTAGCTGCGCATGCCCGAACTCGTGGATAATCGTGCTGGCGCGATCCTCCTCGCCGCGGTCGAAGAAAGATCCGCAAAAGACCAGGGCATTCGGATTCCCGGCCGGGACATAAGCGGTGAGCGCCTCGGTTTTCCGCGCGGTCTTACATCCCGGATCGTCGGCGGGCCTGCATTCGACGTGGAAGTTTTCACGATGGAAGATATCGTCCAGGATTGTCTTCAGTCGATCCCGTACGTACGTACCCACTGCTATGTCGGTGGAATGGAAATGCTTGCCGAGTGCGGTTGCCACCGCTTGCGCCTCCCTCGTCTTCGCGCCGCTGATGAACGCGTCCAGGGCAGGGAGCGCGCGTGAAAGCCAATCACGGGCTTTGTAGGCTGCCGGCTCAATCTTTCGATGTTGGTCCAGGTTGCAAGCGGCGCCGGGTTCGACCTGGACTTCAGGTGCGCGTTGCACGGCAGCCACGCTCGACGAGCCTTGTTGTATCGCGTGGGTCAACTCGTGAGCCAGCAGTTGTTTTCCTTCGCTAGTCTGCGGCGAGTATTTTCCCTTTCCAAATACGATTTCTCTGCCGGACGTGTAAGCCATGGCGCCAATCGCTTCGGCCGATTCTGCCGCTTTCCCGCTGGTGTGGATGCGGACCTGATCAAAGCTGTATCCGAAACGCGGCTCGAAGAAAGCTCGCGTCTGTGCGTCCAGCGGCTGCCCGGATGAGCTCAACACGTCATGCACTTTGGGAGGCGCCGAAGACCCGCCGGCGTCGCTGCTTGTCACCGCTTTTCGTTGTATTTGCTCCTGTTCGGTCTCACACTTGGAGCACGTTCCGCCACAAGAGCAAGCGCGCTGAAGCTGAAGTTCGGGCATTCGCATCACTTGCTGAGAGATGCGGTCTGCTTCCTGCTCGTATGGATCTCCTGGCGCATTGATTGTCAGCTTCGCTTGAATCGCGCCTGCTTGGTGAGAATGTATGGCCATCCGGCCAAAATCATGCCCGATGGAACGCGATAGGGAGCCGGTGTCGATTCGCGACGGCCACGGCGCGGCGATCTTACCGCGAACCAGGTTTGAGGATGTATGTTCCGGATGTGGATCCGGCTTTTGTGCAAAGGTTCGCATGCGCCAACGGCTTCTGTCAGGAAGATATCACACTGGAAAACGACCGTTCGATATAAAATGATGGACGAAAAGTAGAAGGCCCGGGAAGGAGATGACCTTGCGCACTTTCGCACAGGATCCCAAAGGCACTCAAAAGGCCGATGGGGCATCTCTTCCTTTGCGACACCCGTTCGGGAACCAAAACCGATCTAGGCTGCTGGAGCATTCAAGTACCGCAACTGCCTTAAGATCGCCGGCCCGGCTTCAGTCAAAACTTAGAATCGGCGCTCCAGGCGATATTTTTGAACAGGAAGCTGAGCGTGTTGCCTCCCGCGCAATGAGCGCCCCGGAACCTTTACTTCAACGCGCATGCGCGTGCGGTGGCACGTGTTCGCACTGCCAGGCGGATGAACGCGGTGAGGTGCTGAGGAAAGCTGTCGAGCCCAAGCATTCGGCAGAGGGTGTGTCGTCTGACGTCGAAACGGTGACACGCTCCGCCGGCCAGTCGCTGGATGCGTGTTCGCGCGCATTCTTCGATCCACGCTTCGGCTTTGACTTCAGTCACGTTCGCATTCGGTCACGGCCACCATGATCCGCAATCGGCTGAAGGCCGCCATCTTCTGGCGCATGAGCTAACTCATGTCGTGCAGCAGAGCGGAGGCTCAGACGACGTCGGGTCGACGGCAGGAGATCGCCAGGTGCAGCGCCTCGTTCGGACCTCCAGCGTGACCTGCCCGGCCGCCGCCACCGGAATCGCCAACCCGCAAACAGGCGGCGCGGATCGCAAGGCCTCCGGCTTGCTCGACCACGCGATTACCCGGATCACTAATGCGCAGGCCGCCCGCGCGGCAACACCCGGTGATCCCGACGCAGCCGCCGTGGGCACCGCGCTCCATACTGTGTTCCACCTCGATGCCGCAAATGCCGCCACCTGGACCGCGCCAGCCCCGGACGTAAGATTGCCAGTGATCCTACGCCGCCTGCACGCTGCGAAGAACTATATCGATTCGGTGGTATTCACCGTGACCTGCATTCCCAACGGCGGCGCTGGACATACGATAGCCGGCTGTGCGAACAGCGCGTGCGCGGCTGGTACTGAAGCGTTCTCTTGCCACGCCAACCCAGTCGAACTCGTGCTCTGTCCTGACTTTTGGGCGCTCGGCCTCGACCAGCGCGGCCGGGTCTGGATGCACGAGGTCATGCATATTACCTTCCAGTTCATCAACGATTGGGGCCAACCGAACCAGCACAATGCCCATTGCTATGCGCAATTCGTCGCGCTCCTGAATGGCTTCAATTCCCCCGCCGGTTTTCGCTGTCCCCTAGTTCAACATCGCCCGCTGATGTTAAAGCTGTGCTCACAAAATCCGCCTCATACTACAAGAAAATAAAGAGCGGCCTTAGTCGGGCAGATGAAAAAAAGAACGCGGATTCCGGAATTTTTCCCTGCCTTAAACACCAGTCCAGAGTGGGTTCTTGCGCAGTAAAAAATTTATGCAATAGCGTAAAGATCTGTTAGACCGCAGAAACTGCGCACGGTAAATTTCAGCAAATTCAGGGATTGACGAAAATAATAAACTCAGGCATGATTCCGACTACAGCCTTTTCAGTTCGCCTTTATCAGGTTGTAACCAGCGCCCTTCAGGAATACGCAGGACTCAAATTTGCGATTCGGCAGCTTTTTCTATAAAGAGCTGTCTTGGCATTTGGTTTATCGTTTTGGGTCGAACTCGCAGTCCTCGGACGATTGCGTGAACAACGTACCGCGGCGCGCATCTTCGCACATGCGCGCGGAATGAAGAGGATTTTTGTCTATGGCAGAGTATCTGCACCCGGGCGTTTACGTTCAGGAAGTTCCTTCGGTAGTACGCCCGATCGAGGGAGTGAGCACTTCAACCGCTGCGTTCGTCGGCATCGCCGATAAAGGGCCGGTTCCTGGAACGCTGTTACCCACCGGCCGCACCGCTTATCCGGGACTGGTCACCAGTTTTACCGACTACACGCGGCGCTATGGCGGGTTCCGGACGGATAGCTTCCTGACGTACGCGGTGCAGGCGTTTTTTCAGAACGGAGGCCAGAGACTTTACATTATCCGCGTGGCGCCGCCGCCTCCATCCAGCCCGCCATCCAGTCCGCCCGTGGCTGCCCTTGGGACCGCCGGCGCTACGGTTGGGACTGGCAACGGAGCCGTGCAATTTTCCGCCGCCAACCAAGGCCAATGGGGAAACAACATCTGGATACAGATCGGGCCCAGCTCGGATGGCGCAGCGGATAACTTCAAGCTGCTGGTGAAGTATGGCGCCACCTTGGCTGAAGCGCAGGGAAACGTGGTGGAGGCTTACGACAACCTCACGTATTCGCTGAGTCCGACTTTGCTGCCCGGCGCGGTTCACCCCGCCGATTTTGCGCGTACGGTCGTCAACAGCCGGTCCGAGTACATCGCGATCACCAACGATTTCACCGCCCGGCCCTCCGACACGCCGCTAACCGGTCCGGGCTCGACGCCGCAACTGGCCCCTCTCGTGGGTGGAAGCGACGGCGATACTACCACGGTAAACTTCATCGGCGCCCCGGCGGCCAGCAACATACTCACCGGCACCGGTCTGTTCGCGCTGGACAAAATCACCGATGTGAATCTGATCGCGATCCCAGGTGAGGGGGATATCGCCACGGTAAATGCGGGTATCGCGTATTGCAAGAACCAGCGGCCGTTGCAGGATTGCTTTTTTATTGGCGATATTGGCAGCGCTACTAGCGTCCCTTCCGCGCGCAGAGATGATGCCACTCCCGACGTCAGCACGATCGCCGGCGCGCGAGCGTTCGCGACCAGTGGGATCAACGGAGCGTTGCTCGACCGGTCAGCGGGCGACTACGGCGCGATTTATTATCCGTGGGTTTGGGCGACTGACCCGATTGGCGCCGGCCGGAACCCGCGTATCTTGCTTCCTCCTTCGCCGTTCATGGCGGGGATTTACGCGAGAATCGATAACTCTCGCGGGGTGTTCAAGGCGCCGGCCGGCACCGAAGCCGGCGTGGCGGGAGCGCTCTCGCCTTTTGTCCTCACGAGCGACACCGAGCAGGATCAACTCAACCCCGTCATGGTGAACGTGCTGCGCACCGTACCCGGCAGCGGCCTGGTCGTTTGGGGCGCGAGGACGTTTGCGAGTGACGCTTCGTGGCGCTACGTTCCGGTGCGTCGCATCGCTATCTTTCTGCGCGTAAGCATCTACAACGGTATCCAATGGGCGGTTTTTGAGCCGAACGATGAGCCGCTTTGGGCCAGCTTGCGGCTGAACATTCGCGCGTTCATGCTCACCCAGTTTCGAGCCGGCGCTTTCCAGGGCGGCAAGCCAGACGACGCCTTCTTTGTGAAGTGCGACAGCAGCACAACTACACAGCAGGATATTGATAATGGCGTGGTGAATATCCTGGTCGGTTTTGCTCCGTTGAAACCAGCCGAGTTCGTGGTCCTAAAGCTCAGCCAAAAGGTGAACCAGCCCGCTGCGTAAGGAGGAATCGCAAACATGCCGAGAATGACCCCCCAAACCAACCGTTTCGATCCCTATCGCACGTTTCGATTCAAAGTGAAATGGGACGGGCAGTATGTGGCCGGCCTGAGCAAAATGGGCGCCTTGAAACGAAGTACGGAGATGGTGGAATTTCGCGAAGCCGGCGAGAATATCACCAGCCGCAAACTGCCTGGCAAGACCAGTTACACGGCAGTCAATTTGGAAGCCGGAATTACTTACGATACCGCTTTTGAGGATTGGGCCAATCTTGTAAACGATTTTGCCAGCCACAGTATTACCAGCCTCGGAGAGTTTCGCAAGAACATCACCATCGACGTTTTCAACGAGGCCGGGCAGAAGGCGATATCGTACAACCTTTATCGCTGTTGGGTTTCTGAGTACCAAGCCCTTCCCGATCTTGACGCCGGCGCCAATGCCGTCGCGATCACCACCATTAAGTTGGAGTACGAATGGTTTGAGCGCGATGCGGCTGTGCAGGAAGCCGCGGGACCGGCGCGGATCGCGTAGCACTGAGCGGATCGGGCAATGACAACCGATTTGCTTCGGAGAGGCGGCTTTCGAGTTGCCCGGCGGCTTGGCGGTGGACCAGGGCCGGTGCTTAACCCGGGCAGTGCTGCGGCCATTGTTAGGAAGCGAGGAAGAATGGCTGGCGCACGCTACCCATACTCCGAACTGCGCGAGAGTAACGCGGTTGCTCAGTTCCTGCCTGGTATCGCTGGGCGGCGAGCCGGTAACCTCGGGCCTGGTGCGTAAGCTGCTGGTGGGCGACAGGGATTACTTGATATTGCAGCTCCGCCGGCTGTCGCTGGGCGATGAGGTGGCCGCGGTGCTTACCTGCCCGGCATGCAGCGCGCCGATGGACGTAAGTTTTCGGGTGAGCGAGGTGCCAGTGGAAGGGCAATCTCAAAAAACCTTGTCTCACACCATGCCGGCTGCGGAGCGCCTGATCCGCTTCCGGCTTCCAACGGGCGGAGATCAAGAGGACCTGCTGGGAGCAAACCCGGAGGAAGCGGCGGAAGAATTGCTGGATCGGTGCATTCTGGACGCGGGCGGCCAGGCGTTGTCGGAGCAGGAACGAGCGGCTGTGGTCGACGAAATGGAACGAGTGGCGCCGCGGGTGGAACTCGAGCTGGACATGACCTGCCCGGAATGTAGCCATTCCTTCGTCGCGCCCTTCGATACGACTGCCTTCTTTTTCGACGAGATGAAAGTAAACAGCAAACAATTGCTTCGCGAGGTGCATACTCTGGCTTTTTACTATCACTGGAGCGAATCCGAGATACTCAGACTGCAGCGCGCACGCCGGCGCGAGTATCTGGCGCTGTTGAGCGAGGCCTTGCGGCAGGAGTCATAGGCGCGACATGGCGAACTACCTGCAGCGAATACTCACCGCCGGAGCGCAAATCCAGTCATCAGCGAAGCCGCCCGTTCCGGTTCCCGCCATCGTTCCATCCGCCGGCATCGGTTCATTAAATCTCGCGCCTCCTCCAATGCCTGCCGGCGAAATACGGCCGGTCGGCGAGGTGGGCGACGTGGCGGGCCGGATCTTTTCTCCGCCGCCAAAGCCCGCGGATCCTCCCGAACAAGCGGCTCGAGAAGAACACACCCGCGGTAACGGAGCCTTCGGTTGCGAAAACGTCCGCGCCGCCCCCAACTCATCGGCCCGTACCCTTGTCCGTCGCGATTGCACGGATGAGTTCCGGAACTCGCATCCGGGCGCCCAGAGCGCTTCGTCCGCCCTCGCTGAGACCGTTGCCGAGAACGCCGCTGAAAACGCCGCCGACGCCGGAGGCACCGCCGATGAGTTCACCCGCTATCGAAGCCACAAATCTCATGGCGACTGCAGATACTCCTGTTGCAGCATTTGATACTCCCGTCGGGGAGCGCAGCGCCGTCGTCGAATTTAGACACAACCTGCCACGCGAAGCGACCTCTCGCCCGGCGCCTCAGCCGAAACCCGAAGCCTCGATGGGCACGCCGGAATTCCCGGCCATTCAAATCAAGCCCAGGCCGTCGCAATCGCCAGCCAGCCCGATTGCGGCGATCGAAGATCGCGGCACGTCAAGGCAGAGCCGGATCACGATCGGCAAAGTGGATGTGCAGGTGAATAATCACCAGCCGGCTCGTGCTCCGGTTGCGAACCGCACGCCGTCAGGCGGCGCGCGATCGAATTTTCTTGAGACTCGTCATCTGAGCCGTTTTCCACTGAGGCCTTGATGGGGCGCTTATGAGCAGCGCGGCAATCAAGGACGTCACCAGAGGCTTGCAGGTGCTGCTTCTGAGCCAATTGGGCGCAGTAAGCTCGACGGCCCAGGTGAGCCTGCTGCCGCCCGGAGACGCGCTGCCAACCGGCCTCGGCGTGAACCTGTACTTGTACCGCATCATGGAAAGTCAGTTCACCAAGAACCAGCCCTGGCCGGGCGACCGCGCGACCGCACCCTCGACTTCGCCCGCGCTGGGACTGGATCTTTTCTATCTGGTGACTCCATTCGCGCCTGCTCCGGACCCGTCGACGTCTAATGGCGATGATGCGCACACGATGCTCGGGGCCGCCATGCTGGCGTTCCACGAGAACCCCATTCTCAACAAGGTTCACATTAAGGGCTTCGACGCAGATACGGTGCTTTCGCCGGCGTTGTTGAACAGCTTCGAGCAGATCAAGATCCGGCTCACGACGACGAGCCTGGATGAGCTCTCCAAGATCTGGGCAACCATCAATCAGCCTTATCGGCTCTCGGTTGCCTACGAAGTCTCTCTGGTGGAACTGACCCCGACTCTACCGCCTTCGGGCACCGGACCCGTGGTGCTTTCAACCGGGCTCAACATCGTGACCTGGACGCCTCCTCTGTTAAACAGCCTGTCGCAGGCGGCTGGGGCTCTGGCGCACATCGATGGGAGTGGGGCGGTCGTGGCAAATCTGCTGACGATCGCGGGATCGGGATTGCTGCTGCCCGGGTTTGCTCCTCAAGTGCTTTTCGGCGGACAGGCGGTCACGGTCTCGAGCGCTCCACCGCCGGCAAGCAACGCTCTTACGTTTACGCTTCCGGAAACGGTCGATGCCGGGCCGAGCAATGACGTGCAAGTCTCGCTCAACGGCAAGACGAGCGCCCCGTTTCCTTTTGCGATTACCCCATGGCTCTCCAGAATTACGCCGATTCGCACAGCGCTCGACGCCAGTGCGGGTCCTCCGGCGCCGCTGCTGGTTCTGGAGGGACAGGGGCTGACGACGGCTCCGCAAGCGGTCCGGCTCGACGGTCCGGGCGGAACGACGAACATCACTGCATTTGCCGGAGCACCGAGCGATCAGGAGGTGAAGGTAACTCTTCCGGCTGCGCTGCAGAACGGGTTTTACGACGTTCGTGTTGTGCTGGCGAGTCCGGGAAATCAGACGACGAACGTACGACAGCTCCAGGTGATTCCGCTGCTTGCCAGCCCGATCGGCCTGGCGATCGTGACTGCGACCGGCGGCACGCAGGTACATCAGCTCACGATGAATGGCGCGCGCCTCAACGGCGCCGACGTTCGCGTACTGGTCGATGGCGAGGCGCATTTCGCCGGCGCAAATGCCAATGCCAATCAACTGGTCTTCTCGCTGGGACGAAAGCTCGACTCGGGCGAGCACACGGTTGCGCTAGTAGCCGACGGGAATGCATCGCACAGCGTCGATCTGGAGGTTTCGTAGTGATTCCGGCAGAGGCGGCGAATCGGCTTGAGATCAATCAGCGGGGCCTGACCGCGGCGATCGCAGAGCTGCGCGTCATTCTGGAACAGCACGCGGCCGGAAAAGGAGCGGGTGAAATCGCGCGCGTACCCGATCCGCCGCAGTTGCAAGGGCTATCTACCGCTTTCGGATTGTCAAGATTCGAGCGAGCCGTTTTGTTGCTCTGCGCCGCGATCGAGCTGGATTCCGCTTTTGCGGGCCTTTGTGGAATGGCCCAAGGTGACGCGTCGCGAACGCATCCAACGTTCAGCCTGGCGCTGGCGGTGTTCGATGAAGCGCATTGGAGCGCGCTGAATCCGGGGGCGCCCCTGCGGCGCTGGCGGTTGATTGAGGTGCAGAATCAAGCGGGAACTCCGCTTACGACAAGTCCGCTACGAATCGACGAACGAATTCTCCATTACCTGGCGGGAGTCCACTACCAGGATGAGCGCCTGGCGGGTATCATCCATGCCGTTGTTTCGACCGAGGAACTCGTGCCATCGCACGGCATGCTGGTGGACACTATCGGGAAAATATGGAGCCGCACGGATGCGGTGCTGCCGGTCATTCAACTCTGCCGCGGCGACGAAGTTAGCAAGCAATCAATTGCGGCCGCGAGCGCAAGCGCGGCAGGTCTTCGACTTTACGCACTTCCGGCCGGCCAGATTCCCGGCGGTGCGGTAGAGCTCGAGAGTTTCCTGCGCTTGTGGGAGCGCGAATCCGTGCTCAGCTCCTGCGCACTGTTTGTCGAGGCGGATGCAATCGATCGCAGTGATGTAAGAATCGTCGAGCAGGTTTCGCGCCTGCTGGAACTGCTGCACGGTCCCGTGTTTCTAAGCACGCGCGACCGCTGGCGGCCATTGCGGCGCGCCGTGAGGACACTTGACGTCGGCAAACCCACAACTGAAGAGCAAGGCAATGTCTGGCAGACGAGCTTGGGCGGCGCAACGGCGGGGGTCAACGGACACGTCGCTGATTTAGTATCGCAATTCAATCTGACCGTACCCGCGATTCATGCATCGGTTGCAGAGGCTCGGGAATCAGGCGCCGACGAGAAAACGTTGATGCGCGCTCTTTGGGACGCTGGCCGCGCGCAGGCGCGACCCAGGATGGACGACCTGGCGGAACGAATCGAGACCAAGGCAGATTGGGAGGCGCTAGTCCTGCCCGCGGCCGAGAAATCGATGCTGCGGACGATCGGTTCCCACGTACGCAACCGATCAACGGTGTATACCGCCTGGGGCTTTGGCGCGGTGAGCAGCCGCGGGCTCGGAATTAGCGCCTTGTTTGCGGGCGCCAGTGGTACCGGAAAGACGATGGCCGCCGAGGTGCTCGCCAACGAGCTGATGCTGGATTTATACCGCATCGACTTATCGGGAGTGGTCAGCAAGTACATCGGTGAGACCGAGAAAAATCTACGGCGCGTGTTCGACGCTGCCGAAGATGGCGGCGCTATTTTGTTTTTCGACGAGGCCGATGCCTTGTTCGGCAAGCGCAGTGAGGTGAAGGATAGCCATGACCGCTATGCCAACATCGAAATCAATTATCTGTTGCAGCGGATGGAATCGTACCGCGGGCTGGCGGTTCTGGCGACCAACATGAAGAGCGCGCTCGATCCGGCGTTCCTGCGGCGAATCCGTTTTGTGGTGACTTTTCCTTTTCCCGAAATGGCCCAGCGTGCCGATATCTGGCGGCGTGTCTTTCCGGGCAGTACCCCGACCGAGGGACTGGATCACGACAAGCTGGCCCGGTTGGGGGTCGCGGGTGGGAACATTCGCAACATCGCTCTCAATGCCGCATTCCTGGCTGCCGAAGCCGGAGAGCCGGTCCGCATGCACCACCTGGCGCACGCCGCGCGTAGCGAATTCGCAAAAATCGAAAAGCCACTGCCGGAGAGCGAAGTGGGAGGGTGGATCTGAAATGCTTGATTTGAAAATCGAACGCCTGCAGATTGCTGTCAACGACGCCGCGGGGCATGAGCATCGGATCGGCGGAATCGCGGAACGAGCGGCTGCGCTATTCGCGGAGCAAATCGACATCCGTTATGGCGGCGGACGATCGTATTCGTCGCGAAGCATCGGCAGTGTGGGCGGGCAGCCGGTTAGCCTCGATCTGAATCGCACCAGCGACGAACAGGCGGCCCGCAGCATTGCCAGAGCCTGGCTGGATGCTCTGGCATTGAGGTTGAAACAGTGAGGACTTACTCATGGCGGCATTAAAAGGCGCGTTTCTCAGTTTTGGCGCGGGATTGCTCGGGGCGCTGCCGAATATCGTTGTGTTTCAATTCAACCCGACGCAAGTGACGCGCACGCCGTCGCTGCCGCAACCTCTGCCGCCGATGGACAGTTCGGGCAGCACCGATGCGTTGCAACAGTCCAGCTTGCCGGGTGAGACGATCAGCTTCTCATTGCGCCTGGATGCCAACGAGCTGCTCGCGCAGGGCAATCCAATCGCTGCCGCGAACGGGATACTGCCGACCCTATCGGCGCTTGAGCTATTGATGGTGCCGCAAAGCGCGATGCAGATTAACCTGGCCAGCCTGGTGAAGGGCAGCGCTGCGCCGTTCCAACTGCCGCCCAACAAGCTGCCGACGGTTCTCTTTTTCTGGGGACCCTTTCGCATCGTGCCGGTCGTAATCACGAGCATGACGATCACGGAGACGGAGTACGACACGCTGCTTAATCCGGTGAGAGCCGACGTTTCGGTCGGCTTACAAGTACTCATTCCGTCACAACTGGCCGGCGACACGATCGCCAACGGAGCTTACAAGTATTCGCAAGGAGTGAAAGAAGTGATGGCGGCTCTCAATGCAGCGAACGCCGTACAGTTCGGCGTGAGCTCCGCCATCTCGTTCTCAATGTAACGATCATGATTTTCAAAGGCAGCCGTTATCAGAACGTGAGCAGTTATCAAGTCACCCTGAACGGGCGCCAGGTCAGCGCGCTCAGGATTCGATTCATTCCCTCGACGCCGGCGGGGTTTTATCACACGTTCACGGCGGATGAGCGGCTCGACATCCTGGCTTACCGGTTCTATCGCAATCCGGAAAAGTTCTGGCTGATCGCCGATGCCAATACGGAAATGGATCCGGAGGACCTGTTGGAGCCGGGCCGGCAGTTATTGATTCCTCCGGACAAGACCTGAAGATGGCCAACAAGGCATATCAAATCTTTTTTGGAGGCGAAGCGGTCGATAACGATTTTTATGGAGACGTCGTGTCATTGACGGTTGAAGAGAGCGTCTCGGCGCCGGGCATTTTCACTCTGCAAATGATCAGCAGAATGCAGGAAGACGGCTCCTGGGGATATCTGGAGGACGACCGTTTTGCTTTGTACAACAAGGTCGCGATCAAGGTCGGCTTCACGGGTGGCGGCGGATTATTAGGAACGATCGGTGGTTTATTCGGCGCTGGCGACAGCAACAGCGGTCTTGCCACTGTGTTCGACGGATATATCACGGCGATGGACCTCAACCTCGGCAGCACGCCCGCAACCACATTCGTCGAAGTCAGCGGCATGGACACCAGTGTGCTGATGAGCCTGGAAGAAAAGATCGCTCCGTGGCCGAACATGGCCGACAGCGATATCGTGCAGCAAATTTTGGGTGATTACGGCGTGCAAGTGACCGCCGATACCACCTCCACCGTTCATCAGGATAGCGACACGACTATTTTGCAGCGCTCGACCGACATCCAATTCGTGCGCGAACTGGCGCGGAAAAACGGCTTGGAATTTTACTTTGAGACGGACGACCAGACCGGCAACGTCACCGGCTTCTTTCAAGCGCCCCAACTCGACGCAACGCCGCAACCGGACCTAACCATCCAACTCGGCGACCAAAGCAACCTCAAAAGTTTTTCCGTCCACTTATCCGGACAGCGGCCTCTTACCGTGAAGACCCAACAGATGGACATAAAGTCCAACAGCGCAAATGTGGCGCAGGTGAGCGATATCGCTTTGGCGGCGCTCGGCGAGAAGGATGCCAGCACGTTGATCGGTGGCGCGATTGGCAGCCTGGTGACGCCTAAGGATGCGCCTGTGCAGATGCTGGTTTTGGGAACGCCTACCAGCGATGCCACCGAGCTGACGACCATTGCCCAGGCCGTCCGCGACGAAGCCGGATGGCTGATCACGGCGACCGGCGAAGTCAACAGCGATGCATACCAGGCAGTGCTGCGGCCGCGCCGGCTGGTGCTGGTCAAAGGAGCGGGTAATTCCTTCAGCGGAAAATATTACGTCACCAAGGTAGTGCATGAAATCAGCGTGGACGGAAACTATTCACAGAAATTCGAGGCGCGCCGCAATGCGCGAGACCTCGACGGAAGCGAACAGGCCTGAACGCAATGAATCCAACCGAAGAAATTCTGGCGCGCTTGATTGAACGGGTCGAAAGCCGCTACTTCGGTAAGTATCGCGGGCACGTTACCGACAACAACGATCCCGACGATCTGGGCCGGGTCAAGGCCAAGGTGCCGAGGGCTCTGGGGGATGTCGAGACCGGTTGGGCCCTGCCGGCGTTTGCTTATGGCGGCGCATCGGAGCAGGGGTTGTTCGCTGTGCCGGATGTGGGCGCGGGCGTGTGGATCGAGTTTGAAGGCGGTGATCTCAGCTATCCGATATGGGCAGGTACATGGTATGCGCCAGGCGATATTCCGGAGTCGGCGAAACCGGCGCAGAAAGTGTTGAAGACGAAAAGCGGCCACAAGCTGGTGTTCGACGACGACGGCGGCAGCGTTGAAATTACCGACAGTAACGGCAACACCATCAAGATGGACTCCAGCACGATCCATATCACGGCGGGGAACGCGACGAAGATTGTCGTCGACGCGCCGCAAATCGAGCTGGTCGACAGCGCGCAGCACCCACTGGTTTTCGGCGACTCTCTGCTGCAGTACTTAAACCAGGTGGTGCAAACGTATACGAGCCACATGCATCCGGGTGAGATGGCGGGTCCCGTACCCGTTACGCCCGCGCCGCCGCAGCCGCCACTGATGCCGCCCCAGCCATCGCTGCTGTCGACGAAGGTGAAGACGGGCTGAGAAGAACCGGAGAATTTTATGGCAGACCAGATTCAATCCGATCCTCGCGCGACGCGGTTTCTCGATTATCCGTACACGGCCGGCAGCACGGGTGCGCCGAACACCACCAGCCCTGATGACCATCTGCGCGATCTGATTCTGCAGCTGCTTTTCACCAATCCCGGCGAGCGCGTCAACCTGCCCGAATTCGGCGTAGGTGTGCAGCAGCTGGTCTTTGCGCCAAATAGCGATGCTCTTCGAACGAGCGCGCAATTCCTGATTTCGACGGGACTGCAGCGCTGGCTGGGCGACCGGATCAACGTCAGTCAGGTTCTGGTGACCAGCGAGCCTGGCGAAGAAGAGACCGTCAACATCGAAATCGTATACACGCTGAATGCCACTCAGCAGCGGCAAAGCTTGCAGGTGCAGGTATAAATCGTGGCCCAGAATCTACTGACACCATCGATTCAATGTCCGGCGCCCGTGCCAGGCCCGGGGTCGCAGGGCATTGTTCGCGTGGCGGTGGACGATGCGAACGCGAAGCTGACGGTGGTGTTTTTGGCGCCCATCGTTCTGCCGGATCAGGCGTTTCTTCTGAACCCGCTCAGCTACAGTTTGACCGGCGGCCAACGTCTGTTTCCGCGCATCCTAAAAGCAGAAGTAGCCCCGCCAACCAGCCCGCCTTCTTCTAATCCAAGCGTGATACTCACTCTCGACAGCGAGGGCGATTTTTCGATTTACACGCTGACCGTCAGCGGGCCTAAAATCGATCCGTTCTTCAGCAGCGCCAAACTGCGCTTCCGGCTTGCCTGCGACGACCGCTTCGATTGCCGCCAGGCCGCTGCACCCACAGCCATTGAACCCGAATTGCCCGTAACGATCGACTACCTCACGAAAGATTACGCCAGCTTCCGTCAGGCGCTGCTCGATTTCATTCCCACGCGCCTGCCCGGCTGGACCGAGCGCAGCGAAGCCGACATTGGAATGATGCTGCTGGAATTATTCGCAGCCACAGCGGACAACCTCAGCTACATGCAAGATCGCATTGCGAGCGAGGCTTTTCTTTCGACAGCAACCCAACGCCGCAGCGTGGCGGGCCATCTGTCGCTGATCGGCTACCAGATGGATGAGGGCGCGGCAGCCCACACGTGGCTGCAGTTTCAAGTGACCGAAGCCGTGACGCTCGCGTCGAATCCCGGATTTAAGGTTGGCAACACGCCAAGCTCATCAACCGACCCCGTAATTGTTTTCGAGACCATGGGATCTGCCGCATTGGACCCGGCGCACAACGGGATGCGCCTCTACGATTGGGGCAACGCGAATTGCTGCCTGCCCGCAACCGCTTTTAGCGCTACCCTCGTCGGGAGCTTCGACCGTCTCGCGGCGGGCGATTATCTGTTATTCGACGATGGCAGCGGCAATCGCGATGTCGTGCGTCTCACTAGCGAGCCGCAGCTTGTGCCCGTCATGCAGGCTACCTCGCCGCCGTCGACCGTCGTGACCGTCGTCAACTGGTCCGATGCCACTCCGCTCGGCGCCTGCTATTCCGTCGAAAATACGATCGTCCGCGGAAACATGGTCCCGGCGACGCATGGCGAAACGGTGTCGGAAGAATTGCGTTCGCTTTCTGACCAGCAGAAGGCCGAGACACAAGCGGAGATCGCCGCGCGCGCGCCGGGACAGAGGGTCCCGCGTCAACGGCTGAAGCTTTCGATGGCTCCTTTGGCACATCTGGATCCGGAAACGCTGCAATTTGCGCCAGGCGTTCAAAACATTCCGCAAACAGGCGAGAGCTTTACCGCCCGCCTTCGCCGAAGTATCAGCACACTGCAAATCCTTGTTGACGGGGTGGCGTGGGCCGAGCAAGCCAGTTTGCTCGGAAGCTCGGGGGACGATCAGGTTTTTCGCGTCGAGATCGACGACAGCGGCGAGGCGACCGTAGTCTTCGGGGATGGAGTCTTCGGCGAGCGTCCGCCTGAAACCTCGACGGTTACGGCGACCTATCGTGTGGGCGGCGGAGCCGTGGGCAACGTCGGGGCCGGTACGCTGACACTCGCGCATCCCGAGTCTCCGGCGCCATGGTTGATCTCCGTCACAAATCCGGTACCCGCGACGGGCGGACGGGATCTTGAATCTCGCGATCACGCGCGCCGTGTTGGCCCGGCTACGTTCCATCAGCCGCTGGTCGCGGTGAGCGCCGCCGACTATGAGACTGCCGCGGTTTCGCTTGCTGAAAGTAATGGAAAGCCGGTCATCCAGCGCGCCCATGCGAATTTTCGCTGGACCGGCAGTTGGCTGACTGTGACGGTTGCCGCCGATCCGTTGGCAGCCGAAGGGTTGACTCCGGATTTACGCCAACAACTCTCCACTTACCTTGACACTAAGCGGCTTGCGGGCTACGACCTCGAGGTCACCGGTCCCATTTACGTTCCCATCGACCTGGAAATCGGATTCACCACAGCCGCCGGAGCGCAGCAAGCCGATGTGGAACAAAGCATCCTGCAAACGCTCGGCAATGCAATTCTGCCGGGAGGCGCCAAGGGCTTTTTTCATCCCGACAACTTTACGTTCGGCTCTAGCGTTTTCGTTAGCAGGATATTTGCCGCTGTGATGGCAGTGCCTGGCGTCCGGTCCGCGCAGATCACCCGGCTGGCACGTTCGCACGCGGCACATCCGGATCAGGAAACCGCGGCGAACCTGGCGCGTGGATTTCTCAGTGTTGGCCTCGATCAGATTGTGCGCCTGGACAATGACCGCAATTTCCCGCAGCTCGGAACGATTACGGTCCAGCCGCAAGGAACCATGGTATGAGCACGGCTTTCGCCTCGCCGAATAACACTTGCTGTTCGCCGTCTGCGCCTTCATCGGCAGCGCCGCTGCTTGATTTCAAACCCTCCTGGCCTCGCCGCGATTCAATATCGAATCGGTACATTCACGTCTTTCAGGCGCGCGATGCTCGACAAAATCGCGCTGCCCGATTTGATGTCCGGAGCGGTCACCAGCCTGGTTCAAGACGTCGCACCCACGGAGCAGAGCATTTCGATCCTCGACGCCACCGGTTTTCCCGCTACCGCGCCGTTCCGCGTCAAAATTGGCGCCGAATATCTGCTGGTCACTGGAAGCGTTGATCCTACGAACTGGATCGTGACGCGCGGTTCTCCGGCCGGCGGGCACTCGAAAGACGATGCGGTGATCTTCGATCCCGCCAATCCGTTTTCAGCCTGGCACGAAGGAATCGATAGCGACTATCAGACCATGTTCGTCGAGTTGTGGGCCTATCTCGCCGACGTGCTCACGTTTTATCAGGAGCGGATTGCGAATGAGGCGTTTTTGGGAACCGCGACGCAACGCGACTCGCTACTCCGCCTGGTCAGTCTGATCGACTATCGCCCAAGCCCGGGCGCTGCCGCCAGCGGGCTCGTTGCTTTCACGGCCGCGAAGAACCAGTCGCTTACCGTGCCCGCTGGATTCCGCGCGGGGAGCCGGGCTTCGGCGGGCAAACCGGCCGTAGTGTTCGAGACTATGTCGGCGGTCACGATCACCGGCGACAACAGCGCGATACCACTGGCGCTGCTTTCTCCCGACGTGGCCTATGCGCCGGGCGCATTCGTTCTTCAGGGCGTGAACAACAGCCTGGCGGTGAATGATTTTCTTTTGGCGGTTGAAAATGAGGGAACTACGGCCGAAGCCCCGTTCCTGCTGCGAATTGCAAGCGTGAGCGTCGACAAGAGCGCCAATACGACCACCATCGCCTGGCAGGACGTGAACGGCGAGTACCAGCAAGCGTCGAAACAAGTCAACGTCTATGTGTTTGAGGTTAATGCCGCGCCTTTTGGCGACGCGGCGCCGCGCTTTGACACGCTTCCGCCGGGTCTCACCAATTCCGACGGCAAGACTCCCAACGCGCCGTATCAGGACAGTTGGGATTCGGCGCTCAAAGCCCAGTTTTCCGTAGCCGGTACTGCTCCCGTCGCGAATTTCGTTCCCAATCCAATGTTCTTCGTGCCCTTGCCCTCCGATCCAGGAAACCAGTTGTTTCTTGACAGCGCTTATAGCCAACTCAAATACAGCCAGGCGAATCCAGGATGGACAGTGTTGCTGACCGACGGCGGTATGTTTCAGACATTTCATGTTACGGATGCGCGCCAGATTTCCAAGGCCGCGTACTCGCTGAGTGCGAAGTCGACGCGGTTGACTTTCGCGGAGACGATTAACGAGTTCACGTTTCCCCTTCGCAATACCACCGTGCTGACCGGAAACGCGCGCCAGGCGCTTCAGACCAGCCTGCCGCTTTCCGATCCACTTTCCGGTTCCAGGCTGACTCTCACTGGCATCCACACTGGCCTTCAGGACGGCCAGACGGTGGCGCTGCGGGGGAATCTCTTCTCTACTAATCAGCCTGGCGGCGAATCGGCGATCCTGGATGGTCCGCCTCAACCTGATTTGGTAAACAACATCACGGTCGTGAGCCTGAAGCGGCCGCTTGCCAATCAGTATGTCCGCGCCAGTTGCACGTTGCTGGCAAATATTGTCGCAGTGACCCAGGGCGAAACGGTGAGCGATGAGATTCTGGGAAGCGGCGATGGCACGGCATTCCAATCGTACCCGCTCAAGAAGAAACCGCTCACTTATCTGCCGTCGGACAATCCGGATGGTCTCTCAGCCGTAACCAGCACCCTCATCGTGACGGTCGACGGAATCGCCTGGAGCGAGCAGACAAACCTGGTGAACAGTGCCTCCGGTGCGCAGGACTATACCACCACGCTGGACGACTCCGGCCAAACCACGGTGGTCTTCGGCGACGGCTATAACGGAGCGTGCCCACCGAGCGGCGTAAACAATATTTACGCGCGCTATCGCAAGGGTCTGGGAAGATCGGGCAACGCGCCGATCGACGGTGTTCAGCAACTCGTCGACAGCATCCCCAATCTTCAGAAGGTGACTAATCCCGTACCTACGAGCGGCGGAGACGACCCCGCCAGTCCGGCGCGCATCCGCGAACTCGCGCCTGGTAGCCTGCAGACTTTCGGCCGTGCCGTAAGCGCGTCAGACTATGCGGCTTTGGCGCTCAGTTATCCCGGCATCGCAAAAGCAAGCGCGACCTGGGTTTTGCAGGACCTGGTTACCTTGCAAGCGATTCCGCATCCCTACGTGCAGCTTACAGCCGGAACCGTCGATCGTGTGCCCTTCCAGGGAACGCTTCTCGCAGGCCAGCTTCGCCGCTTTCTGGATGGCCACCGCGACCCGAATGTTCCGCTGCGGGTTCAGGACTTCACACCGGTGTACATCGCAGTGGCTGTGGGGATTGATATCGATCCCCGGTTTCCCCGCCAGGCGACTTTGAATCGCGTGCAGGCCGCGCTCAACCCCGGATTGAATCCGGATGGCAGCGTGGGTTATTTCGCCTTTGAGGGATTGCAGTTCGGCCAGGGTATTTTCCTGAGCTCGCTCTATGCCGTCATTCAGGCAGTGGATGGAGTGCAGGATGCCACCATCACCATACTGCGGCGGGTGGGTCCCGGATTCAGCGATCCGGCATCGCTACCTCCGCATGACATCGTGATTCGCCCGACTGAAATTGTGACTCTCGACAGCAGCGGCAATCCCGAAAGCACCTTGACAATCACGGGGCAGGGAGGGTTTGCCGACTCATGAGCCGCAATGACGCTCGCGATTTTGCCGAAAGGCTGTACGCGCGAATCCCGGCTCACTATCGCGTCTATGACGCCGAGCGCGGGCAGCCGCTATTTGCTCTGCTGGTGGTGGTTGGCGAGCAGGTGGCCAATGTCCGGCAGGATCTGGATGCGCTGTGGGACAACTTCTTCATTGAGACTTGTGACGATTGGGTAGTTCCTTACATCGGCGCTCTGGTGGGAACGAATCTGTTGCAGCAGCCGGTGGGGCAGAGCAATCGGCTCGACGTCTGGAACACGGTCATCTGGCGCCGCAGCAAGGGCACGCCGCAAATGTTGGACGCGCTGGCGCAATCGATTAGCGGATGGCCGTCCGATCTGGCGGAGTTTTTTCAGTCCATGGGCTGGTCGCAGAACATGAATCACGTGCGGCTCGACCGCCCGTTGACACCAGATCTTCGCAATCCTCTGGCGCTGCGCCTTCTGGGGCATGCCATCCGATCCGTTTGGACATGCGGCGGATTTCAAGCCCACCGGGCCGGTCGATCAATGCCGCGTCACGCCGCAGTCGCTGGGCATGGGGATTGCGGTATTTGGCACTCCCGGGCGTTATCAGATCAAGAACGTCGGCTATTATGTCCGACGCCTCCAGCCGTTTGCGGTACGCGGCGCAACACCTGCGGCTGCCGTCGCGGGCGGATCGGCGTCCCCGGGCGCTTCGCTTTTTACTTTCAATCCGCTATTTCGGGATGCGCCGCTCTTTGAACAGGACTCGGGCGTGCCAGTGACGCGGGCAGCGTTCAGGGCGAATCCAGGGGAATTTTTTGGCGATCAATCGAGCATCGCGGTGCGGCAGTTCGGTGTCCTTCTTGCGGCCGAAACCACGCCGCAAGCGCCTGAAGCCGCGATGAGCCAGCAAGCGTTCACGTTCGGAGGCGCCACTTCCGGCATTACGCTCGATGCGGCTGCGGGCATGCGGCTGATGGAACCGCGGGCGTTTCAACTTGGCTCCGCGCATTTTCTTGTTACCGCCCAGTGGCGGCGCGCAGACAACACGACAGCTCCACTCGGCGTGCTGAGCACGCTTTTCGCCGCCGGCGGTAAAGCATCGTTCACGCCCGCGGCGGCCGCGTCTGGCTCGGGCCAACTTGCCATCACCGTGCAGACGGGCCGCGCAGGAGCCGGCGGTCCAACGGGATTGGTTGCATCGCCCGCGGCGCGGTTTCCAGGGGCCGTGATTGCGATTCGAGCGGCCCACACCGGCGCCCTGCACATCAGCGATGCACTCTATATTTACCTGCCACCTTCTTTGGTGGTTCCAGGCGGCGGAATTCAGTATTTCGTCGCGGACGACGGCAGCACGTACACGGATCCGTCGCTTGCGCTGAGTAAACTTGCGCGCGCCTCGGAGGGCCAGGTATATCCCGCGCGTATTGCCGGCGCGAGCATCGGGCCCGCGGACTCTTTTGCGGTCCTGAACCGAAAACCCGGCGGCATGGTTTTTCCGGATCGCGCCCGCTTCAACGGCGCCCAAATTTTCCTGCAGGCCGATCTTTTCACCGGCCCCACGCAGTTCCAGACGCTGGGAGCCATTGCTACCGTGGATCAGGCGAGCACGGGCTTTCCGAACCTACGCATTCCTGCCGGCACGTGGCCCGCGTTCACCTATGCGCCCAGCGTCGCCTCTATGAACGGAGCCATCCCGTCGAGCGGCATGCTGAGTATTCTCGTGCGCCCACTCGCGGGCGACTTTATTCCTGCCGCGGAGCTCGTGGTCATGAACCGCGCCGGGCGCAGCTTGCTGGTTTATCTTCCCGAAGTCTCCGGTGCCAATGCTGCTGGTGTCCGGTTGCTGGTCGCGGACGACGGCAGCACCTGGTTCATGCCAACCGACAGCGTCAAGCAGCAGAGTGTTCTCCAGCAGCAATCGTTCAACGGACTGGTCCTCGCGCGGGCGTCAGCGGGGCAGACGCTGCCGCTACCCGGACTCTGGCCGCTGCAGCAGCGTATACCGGTGGCGGAGAACCTTTGCCGAGCCGAGCGAGCGTCTTTGCTGAGCATTGGTGAACTCGGCATCGACCCGGAATTAGGAAGATTCGCGCTGCCGCCTGCCGATCCGGCGCTTACGCAAGGCAACTTCACCGTCGATTACATCGAAGCGTTCAGCGCCGCTATTGGCGCGAATTCGGAGCGGGAACTGGCGTCCACAAATCCAGCTACCCGCCTGGTGTCGCAATCAGGTGACGCCGACAGCGCTTTGACGCAAGTGCTCGACGGCGCTCCCGTACATAGCAGCCTCGCCGACGCCATCGCCGCCGCGGGGAACGGGGATGTAATCGAGATCGTGGATAGCGCGACCTACAGCGCTCCGGCTGCTATCGTGCTGAACAATGCAGCGGTGAAAGATTTGACGATCCGTGCTGCCGCGGGTGAGCGGCCTTGCTTTACTTTCTATAGTGCGGCGAATACGCCCGCAGCGGCGAGCCTTTTGGTTACGGCTCCGATGACGTCGCTGGCGCTGGACGGTCTGCTTGTGAGCGGCGGCGCGATGTTCATCGAAAGCCGGGTGCAACAACTCACCGTGACTTCGTGCACGCTCGATCCGGAATCCGGTTCATCGCAATCGCTGGTCGCGGTGGATACAGGCCCGGATAGCGCTGCCAGTTGGCTGATTTCCCGTTCCATCGCCGGTGGCTTGCGCGCAGGACCCGGCGTCGGTCAGCTCACGGTTTCGGATTCCATCGTGGACCAGAAGAACGGCTTCGCGATCGCCGGGCTGGCGGCATTGACCAGTCCGCCGGCGGTTCTAGGCCTGCAATCGGACAACGCGGCGAAGATTGTTCAATTGGAGCGGGTCACCGTCTTCGGCGCCATGGTCTGTGAAGTGTTGCGGGCGAGTGAATGCCTTTTCGACGATGTCGCGTTGGTAGAGGACCAGCAATCCGGTTGTGTACGATTCACGCGATTTGAAAAGGGTTCAGTCCTCCCGCCGCGGTACCAGTGCATACCGAACGAGACCCAGCTTGCATCCTGCAAGGGGCAAACGCGTTGTTTCGCACCGGCATTCAACTCACGCCTGTTCGGCCGGCCGACTTATGCGCAGCTTGCGCGAGGCTGTCCCGATGAGATCCTCAGCGCCAGCGAGAATGGCGCCGAAGTGGGCGCGTTTGCGGGCACGCAAAATACCATCCGCTTGCGCAATCTGACCACGAAATTGCAGGAATTCATGCCGGTGGGCCTGTCCGGGGTAATTGTCGCCGAAACGTAAAAGTATCTAGGAGAAACCATGAAGGGCGATTTTTCTCGATTCACGTTTGACCCGAGCAAACACTACGCGGGTGTGATGCACCAGCAGGGCCGTGTCTGGCTGGACTCGGACTGGAACGAAGACGTGCTGGAGCGTCTCGCTCTTTTGCAGAAACAGCTAATCGACATCGTTGGCCCATCCGGCGTGCCCTCGCCCGGCACAGCATTTCAACTTTCGCCGAGTACCGATCCCAACAACCTGGATAATTTCCAGATCCTGGCAGGCCGCTGCTACGTGCACGGCATCTTGTGTGAGCTGGAAGCTAACGCAGGGTATCTGACACAACCCGACCTGATCGACCCGCCTCGCATCCCCATTCCGACGGATGGCTCGACGCTGACGGCCCTGGTATACCTCGAGACCTGGCAGCGGTTGATCACGTATCTCGAAGACGAATCGCTGCGCGAGGTCGCCCTCGGTGGTCCCGACACGTCCACCCGGCTGAAGACGGTGGTGCAAGTGAAGGTAGCGGTGATTCCAAATCCGCCAGCCAACATCACGTGCGCGCAGGCAGCACAAGCGCTTCCGGTTGACGGACGCGGCGGTCTCACTACTCTGCAACCCACCGTCTCGCAGCTTCAAAGCCTGTGCCAGTTGCCCGATCCAGCGAACTTTACGGGGCGTGAGAATCACCTCTATCGCGTGCAAATTCACGATAGCGGTGATGTGATTGGCGATAGCTCGGGCTCGTCATTTCAAATTGCCCTCGCCGCAAACGTCAATGCAGGCGCCACTTCCGTCACGCTGGCGACAGCGCTCAATCCGAATCAGTCGGCCGCCGCGCTGCGCAATGGATTCGTCACGATCGCGGATAATTCGGGAGTCAGCGAGAGAGTGGCTCTGAGCTCGATTGGGTCCCCGGCGACGGGCCTGGTTTAGGGCATGCGCTCCAGAACAGTTACACGACGGCCAATGCCGCGACGGTATCGGGCGGCGTTGCGAGCTTCAAATGGTCGCGTGATAACGCCGCCTTCGCGGTTAGCGTAACCAGTGTCAATCAGGACCGAATTACGCTCACGCTGTCCAGCCTGGGCCGTGATGCCGCAACTTCATTGCAGCAAGGCGACCTGGTTGAGATCTCCGACGACGCAAGCGAACTCGGCCCCGCGCGCGGCCACCTGACGCAAATTGCCGCCGGGCCGGATCCCGATCAGTTCACGGTGGTGCTCGCCGATCCGCTGCCCGCGTCATTCGTGCTTGGCGGCGCGGGAGTTACGAGCCCACCCCTGTCGACGGCGCAAAGCAATCGTCACCTTGTGCTGCGGCGCTGGGATGGCGCCGGCGCTGCCATCTCCACCTACGATGACATCCAGACACCTGGGATGAACCTGGGCGATGGTGTGCACATCCAGTTCAGCGGCTCCGGCTTACGCGCCGGCGATTATTGGAATTTCACCGCCAGAAGCGCCGACGGTTCGGTCGAGCCGCTGCTGAACGCTCCCCCTTCCGGAATCACTCGATTCCGAGCTCCTCTGGCTGTGGTCACCTGGGGACCGCCGCCGAGTACCAGCCCGCCATCAAGCCCGCCTGCCGGCGTTGCAATGCAGATTCAGGATTGCCGGCGAATTTTCCCGTCGCTGATTAATTTTCCGCAGGTCGATAAAGGAGTTCACGTCACCGGACTGGTGGTCGTTGACCCCGGCGGCGGTCCACCGGCTCAGTTGCTTAACGATACGAATGTTCAGATCAATGCGTTCGGCAGGCATCGACGTCCAATGCGACGACGCGATCGATCCAGCGAGCATTGCGCGTCCCACGTGCTTCCTGACGGCTGATTTTCCATTCGATGCCGGCAACCAGGGCGTGGCCAGCGCGTACTCCCGCCTCATCCTCGGCGGCAATGTGACCGCCCAGGGCAGCACGATCTCATGGCGCCCAATTCCGGGCACGCAAGATCTTCTTACGCAATTGGTCGCGTTGAACCAGGCGGAACGAGGCATTCTGGCGCACTTGAACCTCAGGGGCAATTTCATTTGGTCGGCGAAAGATCCCAGTTCGTTCCTCGATGGCGATGGTTTTGGCACGCACACAGGCGGGCTGAACGCCATCTCACTCACCTTGCCCAGCGGCGACAGGCGGCGCGGTGGTGATTTCGATGTGTGGTTCTGGATTGTTGCCGCGCCATCTGTGGCTACGGTTCTGACCGTCCTACCGGCTCAAGTCTTCGTCGGGGACACCGCAACGGTCACAGTCGGTCTCAGCGCGGCCGCGCCTGGAGGAAGCAATGCGATCCAGGTTGCGAGCAGTAATCCTCAGGTGGCTCCTGTGCCTGCCGCCGCAATTCCGGTTCCTCCGGGCGCGACTCTGGTGACCTTCCAGGTCACGGCTGCTGCGGTGGGCCAGACCAACATCACCGCAACGTTCCCCGCGGTGGGAGGCCAAACGGTGGCGGCGACTCTGGTGGTTCAGGCAGTGCCGGTCCTCACGGGTCAATTAGCTCTCAACCCAGCCGCGATATTCATCGGAGCGTCGTCGGTGGGTACCGTCACATTGAGCGGGCCGGCTCCCCGGGGTGGCCTGGTTGTGACATTGGCCAGCAGCAATGTCGGAGTCGCCACGGTTGCCGCGACGGTTACTGTCGCCAGCGGAGATTCCAGCGCCACATTTAGCGTGGCCGGCAAGGCCGCGGGAACGGCAACCGTTACGGCAACTCTTGCGGGAGTAACGCTATCGGCGTTGATCACCGTCAGAGCCAAGCCCAAGGAGATTATTAAGGACAGAGTCAAGGAGATCAAGGAGAAGGAAAAGGAGATCGTTGCCGAAAAGATCACGGCGATCGACAACGTGAAAGTCACCGACAACAAGATCGCTGATCGCAAGCTGGTCGATGCGAGCGCAACGGGTGCGCCCGGCAAGACCAGCGATATCGCTACCGGCGCCAACGGTTCGAAGGTTCGCGCCTTTATTCGTCCGGAGGAACGGCCTGCCGTGGAGAACTTCGCGCTCAATCCGGACGGAGAAAACGTTCCGTGATCGTCGTACTTGCGAGCCGGCACGACCAGGCCGCGCGCTCGTTGGCCGAGCGCTGGGCGGACCACGGCGCGACTCTGCTCACCGCGCACGATCTGTCGGAGGCAGGCTGGATTTTCCACGCGCCGGCGCGCGGCTCGGGCCAAGCAGTTGCGGGCGGACGCGTGGTTGCCAACCGGCAAATCACTGGCGTGCTGACGCGGCTGGCTGGCGTCGACCCGGGCGAGCTCGATCACGTCGCGCCGGAAGACGCGGCTTATGTCGCTTCGGAAATGACAGCGTTTCTGCTGGCGTGGCTTTCCACGCTGGCATGTCCGTTGCTGAACCGGCCGGCGCCCGAATCCCTTTGCGGGTCAACGTGGCGCGCCGAGCGATGGATCCGTTTCGCCGCCGGGCTCGGCATTCCGGTCCAGCCCGTTCACCGGGATTCCCGGGACGATTCATCAGCGGGCTGCGAGCCTTTCGCGGCTAGTGTCACGGTAGTCGGCGAGCGATGCTTCGGGGCGGTCGACTCGAGCCTCGCAGATCACGCGCGCCGATTGGCCGCGGCCGCCGGAGTGGGCCTGCTGGAAGTCCGGTTCACCAGCCCTGGCCGCGGCGGCAGGTTTATGCGCGTGAACCTTTGTCCCGACGTATCGGCGGACGATATCGGCGAAGCGGTCATCGAGTATTTCGAAGGGGCGGCAGTATGCTGATCCTGCTCTGGGGTCTCGACACGGATTCCCCTATCGCTCGGGTGCGAGACGAGTTGCAGGATCTTGGCGTTCCGGCGGTTTTTGTTAATCAGCGGGAAGTTCTGGACATCGATGTCCACATGACGGTGGGTGAAACTCTCGACGCGTCGATTCGCGTTCAAAACAAGTGGTTCGACTTGAGCCAGGTAACGGCGGCATATCTTCGGCCGTTTCGCTCCTGCGGGATTTCTCGTATCGCCAGCGCCGGTCCCGATAGCGCGGCTTGGAAACACGCCGTGCAAGTGGACGATATTCTGCTCTGCTGGGCGGAGGTTACTCCTGCGTTGCTGGTCAATCCGCTGGGAGCGATGTCCGGCAACAGCTCGAAGCCGTATCAACTCGAACAGCTTCGCCGGATCGGCTGGAACGTTCCTGAGACGCTGATCACGACCGATGCAGAAGCGGCTCGCGAGTTTTGGAAACATCACGGCGATGTCATCTACAAATCGGTGAGCGGCATCCGCAGCCAGGTATCGCGATTGCGGCCGCAGCATCTCGAGCGATTCGACTGCATCTCATCTTGTCCTACGCAATTTCAGCAGTATATTCGCGGCACTGATCATAGGGTGCATGTCGTCGGTTCCGAAGTATTCGCTTGTGAAGTTCGCAGCGAGGCGGACGACTACCGATATCCCGGGGAAGGGGGCGTCGAGGTCAATGCCTGTGCTCTTCCGTTCGATGTGGAGGACCTCTGCCTCAAGACCGCCGCCGTCCTTGAGCTGCCCTTTGTCGGAATCGATCTCCGCAGGACGCCCGAGGGCGAGTGGTATTGCTTTGAAGCGAATCCGTCGCCTGGTTTCACCTATTACGAAAGCGCAACCGGTCTTCCGATCGGGCGGTCGGTCGTCGATTTACTTACAGGCATCAGCGCTGCCGATCAGCCGGAGTCCCGCATCACGGTGTCCCAACCATGATCCGCAACGTTTTCGCGTGCCTCGTCCACGAAAGCCAAGAGTGCGTCATCGACCTGGTACGCAATCTGCAATATCTTGACCCGTCTTCCACAATATTGCTTTACAACGGTGGACCAACACCCGCGCTGCTCGGCCCTGGCTTCCCCGCCGATGACTATCACGCAGTTGTGCATCCTGCGCCGAAGCGGTTGGCCTGGGGGCGCCTCCACGAATTCGCCCTGGATGCGATGCAGTTCGCGCTCGAAAACTTTGCATTCGACACGCTTACGATCGTCGATTCCGATCAACTGGGCGCGCGCCCCGGTTACTCGGACCACTTGAGCCAGGCACTTGCGGGACGCACCGGAGTTGGATTGCTCAGTAGCGCGGCGGCGGTTCTAGCTTCGACATGCCAGATCGGTCCGGTCCAGGTGGCATTCCAGGAAATCGATCTCTGGCGTCCGCTGCTGCGCCGTTTTCCGGATGGGGAACAGAAATTTGCCCACTGGTCGTTTTGGCCCTCGACGGTTTTTACAGCGGATGCCGCCCGCGATCTCACGCGGCTGTTTGCAACTGACGCGGAGTTGCAGGACATCATGGGCCGCACTCGTATCTGGGCAACGGAGGAAGTGATTCTTCCCACTCTTACGGCTTTGCTCGGATACCAGATCGCTGCGAATCCGTGCAGCTACGATTTCGTGAAGTATCGTGTCAGCTTCACGCCGGGACATGTTGAAGCCGCACTTTTACGGCCCGACGTGTACTGGCTGCATCCGATCGCTCGCCAGTATGACGATTCGCTGCGCAGCCAGGTTCGAAAAAAGTTTGGTTGTTATGGAGTCAAGCCCTCCGCGATCCCATTGGGAGCCGTGGAATCATCGCCCATCCTGCAGCAAATGAAACGAGTCGAGGGTTGGCTTGAAGAGGACGAAGGTGAGCTGCTGATCGCCGCCACGGCCCGCGCCATCACGTCGCTGCCCTCCGGTTCGGCGGTGGTCGAAGTTGGAAGTTTCTGTGGCCGCGGCACGGTGGTGCTGGGCGGCGTTGTCAAATCGCTCGCCGCGGATTCGTTGGTGTATGCCATCGACCGCCATGACGGCAGGGTAGGCGCGCTGGATCAAGGAATTCGGGTCACAAGGCCGACACTGGATATTTTCCAACGCAATATCGACGAAAATGGCCTTCGCGCAGTCGTCCGCACCCTGCAGAGCGATTCGGCTGATGTAGCCTGGGATATGCCCATCGGGATGCTGCTGATCGATGGCCTGCACGACTACCCGAGCGTGGCGCGCGACTTTCATCATTTCGAAAAGTGGCTCGTGCCCGGGGGATTGGTTGCTTTCCACGACTATGCGGATTACTTTCCGGGCGTGAAAAGGTTCGTCGACGAGTTGCTGCGGACGGAGTGCTATCGCAAGGTGCAATGCGTGCGGAGCTTGATGATCCTGGCGGCTTGCGATCGCCCGATGGACGTCCTTGCGAGTGAGCCGTTGGTCTCGTGCATCATGCCGACGGCCGACCGGCGTGCTTTCGTGCCGCAGGCCATCCGCCATTTCCTGCGTCAGGATTATCCGAAACGGGAACTCATCGTGTTGGACGATGGCGCCGATAACATCGCCGACCTGATTCCTTGCGACGAGAACATCCGGTACGTTCGCCTCCCGGTGAAACGGACGATGGGCGCCAAGCACAATCTTGGGTGTGAGCTTGCGCGCGGCGAAGTGATCGTGCACTGGGACGACGACGACTGGCACGCCAATTGGCGCGTCTCCTACCAGGTCAAAGAGCTTGCGCGGCAATCGCCGGCGTCTTTGTGCGGGCTGTCCCGCCTGTTTTTCTATGAGCCGGCTGGCAGCCGCGCCTGGGAATATGTGTATCCGCCGGGTGGCAAGCCGTGGGTCAGCGGTGGAACATTTTGTTACTACAAGACATTTTGGGAGGGTCACAGATTTCCTGATATGAACGAGGGCGCCGATACGGTCTTTGTGTGGAATTTGAATGACGCAAATGTTGTCGCCCATGCGGATCACCGGTTTTACATTGCGACCGTTCATGCCAAAAACACCAGCGCCAAGAGGACGCAAGATCCGGCATGGCAGCCGCGCCAGACTTCTGAAGTCCGCCGCATGATCGACGACGACGGCTGGACATTTTACGAACAGTTCGCGCAGGTGCTGACTTAATGGGAGGCCGATTTCAATGGGCGTAATTCTGCAAGCTACTTACAAGCTGCCCGGCGGGCACACCGTGCCGTCTCCTTTTGACGGAAACCGGCGAACGCCTTGGTGGTGGGATCATATCGCGGCCCAAGCGAATGCGTTCCGGCAAGCGGGTTTCACCGCAATCTGGCTACCTCCAGCGCTGAAGACCAATGCGGGCGCGTTCCCGGGAGCCGATGGCTACGGGCCATTTGACGATTACGACCTGGGCAGCAAGAATCAGTTTTTCTCGATCCCGACGCGCTTTGGTCCTCGCGAGCGCCTGCAGCGCTGCACCGCGATCATGCGCGCCAACGGCATCGATGTCTATCTGGACACGGTTCTCCATCACCGCGATGGCGGCAACAACTTCGTTTACCGGTATAAAGGAGCGGACGGAACTGCAGGGATCGGGCGCTTTCCCAAAGATCCAAAGTGTTTTTTTCCGAACGTGCCGCGCGATCCGATTGCCGGCCCGGTGGAGGACGATTTTGGATTCGGCGACGAACTCGCCCCGCTCAATGCCCAGCCCAAGGGTTATGTGCGTGACGGCCTCATCAATGCCGTGGATTGGCAAACGCGCGCGCTCGATGCGCAAGGCTACCGCCTGGATGACACCAAAGGCCTCGCGGTTGGATTCGTGAATAGCTTTCTCAACTCAAAAGCGATGGCCGGTAAATTTGCGGTCGGTGAATATTTCGATGGCAACCCTGACACGTTGAACTGGTGGGTTTGGAATTCAGGTATGAACGGCCGGGCGAGCACCTTCGATTTTGGACTCCGCTTCGCACTGGCGGGGATGTGCAGCAATGGCAGCCGCTGGAATATGGAGCAGCTGGATCATCTGGGATATGCCGGACGCGATCCGGCGCACGCCGTCACTTTCGTCGAAAACCACGACACGGATCTGAATTCACCGGTCATCTGGAACAAGCTTCTGGCCTACGCTTACATCCTGACATCGGAAGGCTACCCGTGCGTTTACTACAAGGACTATTCAACCGATCCGGGATGCTACGGGCTGAAAGAGGACATCAACAATCTGGTATGGATCCATGAGCATCTGGCCAACGGCTTCACTCAATACCGCTGGAAGGATTTCCAGTTTGTCGTGTACGAGCGGCTGGGGTGGCCGAATCTGCTGGTTGGGTTGAATAATGATATTTTCAACGGCTGGAAAACTGTCACTGTTCAGACCGGCTTTGGACCGAACGTGCAGCTGCACGATTACTCCGGACACGCCGGCGATGTGTGGACCGACGGGCAGGGAAACGTCACCATCGGCATACCGCAGAACACCAACGGTCTCGGCTACGTCTGCTATAGCCGGGCCGAACTCAGTAAACCGAATACCGTCCAACGCCATGCCACCACGCAGGTATTTGAAGGCGCCGCTGATCTTGATATCGGCCCCGCGATCGCCGGCAAAGATACGATAATCGGACGGGTTTGGTGTGATACCGGATTCCCGGTAGAGCTAAAGCCGGAGTCCGCCGCCCCGCATCTTGCCTTTTCGCTTAACGACCCCGCCGGCGAGCCAGTTGCGTTGGATAGCGGCAAAGGCCACACGCAGGCTCGCGGCTGGCACACCTTGATGGTCACTTCGTCGGCTACCGGCTCGACTCCGTTCCGGCTGGCAGTTACGTACTCCGGCACGCAACATCTCGGAGGAGGATAAATATGATGCTGCGAGGTTTAGCCTTTGTGCTTCTGGCCGCAACGGCATTCGCCCAGGTAGATGTCCCCACGCGCCGCAACGATCTGTCCCGCAGCGGCGTGAACGCGCAGGAAACGATACTCACGCAAAACAGCGTGCATACCCGATTCGGCAAGCTATGGACTCTTTATGCGGATGCCAAGATCATGGCCCAGCCGCTCTACGTTTCGAATCTCAAGGCTCCGCAGGAAAGCATCATCGGCGCGACGGCGAAAGCCAAGTGCGTGAATGGCTGCAACGTGGTGATCTTCGCGACCATGAAAGGCACTCTCTATGCTTACATGGCCGACCAGAAGCCCACTACGCAAAGCGACACGCTGCTTTGGGCCAGGTACTTGAGCGATGGCAATGCCTGCCAGTGCGGCGCGACCGGACCGCAGAACGGCAGTGGGAACTTCGATATGTGGGCCGTGGATGATCCCTGGTGGGGCATTCTTAGCACGCCTGTTATCGATCGCGCCAACAACTCGCTCTACGCCGTTACCTGGACCAACGACCAGCAGTATCGGCTCTACAATCTGAACCTGACCACCGGCCGGATCCAGAAAGGACCGGTGCTGATTCAGGGAACCGTCGGCGGCCAGACTTTCGCCCCCAATACCAATGGATGGATTCAGCGGCGGAAGCAAAGAGCCGGGCTGCTGCTGTCGAAAGGATTGCTGTACATCGGGTTCGGCGGCGACAACCAGGACTCGTTGGCAGGTTGGCTGTTCGTGTACGATGCCGCAACGCTGGCGCAGAAGACGGTTTGGAGTCCGACGCCCAACGGACGCAACGGCGGCATCTGGATGGCCGGCGACGCGCCCGCAGCCGATGAAGCGGGCAACGTTTATCTGCAAAGCGGCGATGGCGATCTCGCCCCGGCAACACAGAGCTACGGCGACAGCATCATCAAGCTTCAGTTTCAGAATGGCGCGCTGTCCGTTGCCGGGTTCTTCGCTCCATGCAATCAAATGCTGCTCCGCCAATGCGACCTCGATCAGGGGTCGTCCGGGGCGGTTCTGTTCGATCAGTTCATCGCCGCGGGAGGCAAGAACGGTTGGCTGTACCTGATGCGCACAGACAAGATGGCGGGATATCAGCCCGGCCCGTTCCCACCGCCCGCCGCGGCCTGCATGCCCGGCGAACCCGATTGCACCGATGGCCCCGACCTGATTCAGAAATGGCGGGCTTCGATTGGCCACATTCATTCGGCCCCCATCGTGTGGAAGGGCCCGGGAAACAAGTCCTGGTTATACATCATGGGCGAAGGCGACCGATTGAAGGCATTCCCGTTTGATGGCGCCAAGTTCAATGTTCAGGCGATGCAGCAAGGGGGATGGAGCCAGCCGGTTCTGAATAAAGTGCCGGCGTGCCAGTCGCAGGCAAATCATGGAATGTGGATGCCGGGAGGGTTGCTCGGAATTTCCAGTAACGGAACGGCGCAGGGGACGGGCATCGTATGGGCTCTTGTGCCGGCAAATGGCGATTCAAATAGCTGCCGTGGCGTCAAGGGAATGCTTGTCGCTTACAATGCCGAGGACGTGAAAAAGGAAATTTGGCGAAGTCAGGGCCAAGATGTCGGACTATCCGACACGAAGGATAGCTTTGGCCTTTTGGCACGGTTTAACCCGCCGACGATTGCGAATGGGAAAGTCTTTGTGGGCACCGCCGGGGATGCCGAGCCTCTTCAGCGCTACGGCGGCGCGCGGCCTGCTCCCGGCCCTGGCAATTACTATCTGGCCGTCTACGGCTTGAAGTAGGCCGCGGCTCGCGGGTTGACGGATGAAATCTCAAGAGACGTTGGCCAGGAGCAGCAATCAGCACTCAGCCCCTGCCGCACGCCTGCGAAGTGACAGACAAACGTATCCACCTTCTGCGCTGGCGGCACGACGAACCGGGCCGGACTCTTCGCAGGGTCAGCTTGGCCATGACCTCCGCTCGATCCGTGTATTTCCTGAAGCACCGGCGATAACGCCGCGTGTGATATCCGGCCTGGTGCAGAGGAAGGAGGCGCCTAAGCCGACCACGTTTTCCGGCTGCACGCCGGATAACACTCTGACCGACAAGCCCAATCAGGAACTGGCTAGAGCGCTCACTTTCGCGAGCGATCTGGTGGATGCAGCGATCGGCGCGGTCGGCAGGAACGACAAGAGCGAGCCCTATCGCACCGCGCTCGCAAGGCACTTCATCAACCCGCCTTTTAGTGACCTAAAAGACATCTTCAGGAATTTTCGCAGGATCTGGTTTCACTTGAAGCCGGAAAACTTCGGCTGCGCCGCCAGCGACACGGAGCTGGACGAATGCGAAAAGGTGACCGAGGGTGGCTTCGATCTCGCATTCACGCCAACGCAGACAGGGATTGGGGTGGGCCCGTCGGTTCTTTGTCCCGCGTTCTGGTTCGACAAGCTGCCCTGCCGGGCGATCACCCTCATCCACGAGGCGGCTCACGCCGTAGGCATTGGGAACGGCGGCACCCATCCGCCGAATCGTGGGAGCGCCGATTACCCAAATTTGGCGGCGGCACCGCCCGCTGGACAGACGGCCGCGCTGAGAATGAACAATCCGGATGCGTACGCACATTTCGCCGCGCATATCGGACGTGAGACCGATACTCCCGGGTGTGGAACGAATGCCCCGGAACTGCCGATCAGCCCTCGAGGTGCAATCAAGATGGAGGACCCCGCGCCCGCGCCTAAGAAAAAGTGAGTATCTACACCTGCAGAACATCGCCGTCGCGGGCGACTACCTCATAAAGGACGGGGTTGACGAAGAAGCCCAGCAGGAGCCGCGAAATCAGTCCGGCGACAACGACAATTGCGAAAGGTTTCTGCGTATCACTGCCAACGCCAGTAGCCATTGCCGCGGGTAGCAAGCCGAGGCAAGCTACCAGCGCCGTCATCATGATGGGCCGCAGCCGCAACAGCGAAGCCTCGAGCGTAGCGTCACGGACGCTCATGCCGCTAAGCCTCAGCTTGTTGATGTAGCTCACCAAAATGACCGCGGTTTCGACCGAAACACCAAGCAAGGCCAATAGCCCGAGCACGCTCGAAACGCTGAACGGCGTGTGCGTTAGTTTGAGGGCAACCAGCGCGCCGACGGGCTCGGTGAGGACAACGCCCAGGGCAATCGTCACCGGGAACTTGAAGTTGCCGTAGAGTGCGAACAGGATCAGAAAGATCAACAGGAGTGCGAGCGGACCAATGACAATGAACTGGGATTTGGCCGCCAGCAGCTCACTATATTCGCCTCCCCATTCAATACGGTAGCCCTCGGGGAGGTGAATGGCCTTGTTGACGGCAGCCTGGCCCGCGTTCACTACTCCCTCAAGGTCTCGTCCCTTGATCGAAAACTGGATTCCGATGTAGCGCGAGTTGTTTTCGCGATAGATGAAGGAAGCTCCGCTGGTCTCCTTAATGGTCGCCAACTCGGAGAGCGGAACCTGCGAGCCGCCCGCCGTGGGCACCAGCAGGTTAGCGATCTCGTGTGCGCTCGAGCGGTACTGCGGCTCCATGCGGACGATCAGATCGAAAAGCTTTTCACCCTGGATGACCTGGGTCGCGGCCTGGCCTCCAATGGCTGCCTGCACGACGGTTTCGACATCGGCAACGTTGATGCCGTAGCGGGCGATCTTCGGCCGGTCGGCTTCGATGGTGAGAGTCGGCTGGCCCAGCTCACGCACTACCGTCAGCTCGGTGAAGCCGGGGGTGCGATCCAGCACGCGCTTGATATCGAGGGCGCTCTTCTCGAGCACTGCCAGGTCCGTGCCATAAATCTTCACGGCCAGAGCGCTCTTTAGTCCGGTGAGGGCTTCGTCTACCGCATCCTCGGCTGGCTGCGTGTAATTGAAGATCACGCCCGGAAAGGATTCGAGCTTCTTCCGGACGTCTTCGATGAGATCATCCTTGCTGTGAATGGAGCTCTGCTGTCCAGGTCTTGTCGGCGTAGGGCCTCAGTCCGACGTAGAATTCGCAGTTGAAAAAACCGGTGGGGTCAGTGCCGTCGTCCGGCCTCCCCAATTCGGAGCCGACAACGGTGACTTGGGGGTAGGCCTTCAGGATCTCGCGCACCTTCGGAGCGAATTTGCCGGCCTCTTCAAATGAGATGGTGTAGGGCATGGTGGCACGCACCCAAAGCGCTCCTTCATCCAGGTGCGGCAGGAACTCGCCGCCGATGAGCGGTACCAACAACAGCGCCGCTCCGAAGATGGCCACCGCCACGAACAAAGTGAACTTGGGGTGATTGAGGTACCAGCCGAGCTGTTTGCCGTAGAAGTCCCGCACCACGTCGAAAACGCGATTAGGTTTTTCACGGATGCCTTTCTTGAACCAATAGGATGCCAGCACCGGGACCATGGTGAGGGTGAGCAGCAGCGCACCCACCAACGCAAAGGCCATGGTGTTGGCCATGGGCCGGAAGAGCCGTCCAGCTGGACCATGAAGCGCGTAGATCGGAAGATAACCGGCGATGATGACGGCGACGGAATAGAAGATGGGCCGGTCCACGTCGCGCGCCGCCGCCAGAATTACCTCCTTCACATCAAACTTCTGGCCGTGCCGCAGGCCGAGTTCGCGGTAAATATTCTCGACCATGACGATGGTCCCGTCGATGATGATGCCGAAATCGATTGCGCCGATGGAAAGTAGATTGGCCGCCTCGCCGGTGGCGTGCAAGAAAGATGAAGGCGAACAGGAGGGCCAGCGGTATGGTAAGGGCCGTGATTACCGCCGCGCGCACGTTCATCAGGAAGAAGAGCAGCACAATCACCACCAGAGCCATGCCGCGCAGCAGGTTGTCTTCGACCGTATCGGTGGTGACGCGGACCAGGTCGCTGCGATCGTAGTACGGGCGAATCTTCACGTCGCGAGGCAGCACCGAGCGGTTCAGCTCCTCGGTCTTCTTCTCAACGCCCTGGAGCACGGTTTGAGTCTGCTCCCCGCGGCGCATGAGGATCACGCCTTCGACGGCGTCGTCGTTCTTCTCAAATCCGAATATCCCTAGGCGTGGCGCATTTCCAATCACCACGCGGCCCACATCCTTGACGCGCACCGGCGCTCCGTTGGCGCTCCCGACAACGACCTCACCGATATCCTCCGTAGTTTTGACCAAGCCGAGTCCACGGACATAGTAGAACTGTCCGCCTTTGGAGTAGAAGCCGCCGCCGGTGTTGGCATTATTGGCTGTCAGCGCGTTAAGCACCTGTACCACAGGAAGGTGATAGTTGTAGATCTTCAACGGGTCGAGCAACACCTGGTATTGCATTACGGTGCCGCCGAAACCGGAATCGTCAGCTACGCCGGGCACGCTGCGGTAAGCGCGCTCGATGATCCAATCCTCGAAAGTCTTCAGCTCTTGCGACGTGCGGTCCGGACTTTCCAGCACATAACGGTAAACCAGCCCGCTCGGGCTGAAAAGCGGAGCCATGCTGGGCGTTACACCGGAAGGCAGGCTGGCCTCGCTGATCCGCTCGAAGATCACCTGGCGCGCGAAATATGGGTCGGTGCCTTCCTCGAATGTCAGCCTGATATCGGAGAGGCCATAAAGAGAAATCGAGCGCATGAATTCAAGGTGCGGAGTGCCGTTCATGACCAGCTCGAGCGGCAAGGTCGTCAACCGTTCGAGTTCTTCGGCGGCGTGGCCTGGCCATTGGGTGATCAGCTCGACCATTGGGGGCGAAAGGTCCGGATAGGCGTCCACCGGCATCCGCTGAAAGGAATAGGAGCCGGCAAAGATCAGGAGCACGGCGATCATCAGGATCAGGAACCGCTGCCGCAGCGCAAATTGGACGATGTGATGAATCATGATGTGCGGTCGCTATTGCAACGAGTTCTTGAACTGCAGAAAAAGACTACCATCGCCAACGACGCGCTCGCCTTCCTTGAGGCCGCTGGCGACTTGTGTTTGGCCATTGATTGAGTCGCCGAGAGTGATCAGTCTTCGGGCGAATTGGTTGGCGCCCGTCTCCACGTATACGAACGGTTGATTCTCTGTGTCGCGAAGCACCGCGGCATCGGGGACCACTAACGCGTCGGCGATGGCGCCGGAATGGACAAGCGCGGTGACGTACATGTCCTTTTTCAGCTTATTCCCCGGATTGTCGGTGACGATGCGTTCCTGCAGTGTTCGCGTGTTGGGGTCGAGAGCCGGCGCGGCGTAGGAAATGCGCCCGTGGAAGACGCTGGGATAAGCGTCCGTAGTGATGTCCGCCGTATCGCCGATGCGCACGCTTCCCATAGCGCTTTGATAAACATTCACCAAAACCCAAACGGTGGTTACGTCGGAGATGGTGAAGCACTGGGTGGCGCCTGCCTGGAGCAGTTGTCCCGGCCCCACCAGACGCTCGACGATTTCGCCGGACACCGGCGCCAAAAGCGGGATCTGCAGTGTCGTCACCAGCTTCACCTGAGAGTCCGGGTCGGCTACGCCGAGCGCTCGCAAGGCATCCGCGGTCGATTCCACGTCCGCCTGCGCCGCCGCGCGATCGGCTTCCGCCTGCTGTAGGTCCCGCTCGGCGATGGCCTTGTGCGCGTAGAGATCCACCGCGCGCTTGTAACTTTTGTCGGCGAGTTGCAGAGCTTCCCGCGCTTTGAGATAGGCAGAGCGGGCAAGAGAGTAGTCTGGACTGTTCACGGTTAGCAGGGTCTGCCCGGCGTGCACTATGTCTCCCGGCGTAACCAGGATTTCTCGCACGGGACCTCCCACGGCGCTGAAAACCGGCGTGGTGGCCAATGCGTTATAGGCAACCGAACCGGTGAGGCGGAGGACGCGCGGGAGCTGCGTTTTCACGACCGGCGTCACTTGCACGTGCGCCATCTGGTCCTTGGGCACATTGAAGAGCTCGGCGGTTTCCGATTTCGGCTCACTCGCTGTGTAAGACGTCATCTGCGAGGTGCTGGCGCCCGGCCGCGAGCTGCAGCCTGTCAGGCTCAACGCTGCTGCCAGAATCGTGACAGGGAGGATACGAGTTAAAGCGCTCGATGGTCATGGCAGCCTCCTTGTTCCTACTGCCTGGCGCACTTGTTCGACTGCCAGCATGTGGTTGGAGAGGGCCTGGCGATAAGCCAGTTGATTGACGCGATAAGTCCGCTCGGCATCGAGAAAATCGAGCAGGCTGGCGGCGCCGCGCTGATAAGCATACAGGCTGATGTCGCGCGACTCGGTGGTCTGGTCGAGATAGCCGCTCTGATAGAGCGTCACAATATGGTCGTTAGTGTGAACGACTCTCGTAGGCAGTTACGACGTCCGACATTACTTGTTCGGACGCCTCATTGAAGAGTTCCTGCGACTGGGTGATGGCATAATTCGTCCGGGCGATTTCGCCTTGATTGCGGTCGAAGATCGGGAGCTGAATGTTGAAGGAGAGCGTCAAGGTGTTGAAGCCGGCGACGTGACTATAGCTCAATCCCGCATTCACGATCCCGTTTGCCGTTGGCTTCAGCCAGCGTTTCCTGACTACGCGCCGAAGTCACGCCTCGCTGCGCGGCCAGTAGATCGGGCCGGGATTGCATTGCCAGCGCCTTCAAGTCGTCGAGCCGTGGCCTGAATGGGCAGATAGTCGAGTTTCCCTTCGACGTCATAGTTCTCCGGTACCGATTCAAAACCCACCAACTGCCGCAGCAGGGCGAGCGCCTGCACTTTGGCCAGCTTCGCCGCCGAGACATCCGTCTGGAACTGCAGTACCTGCAACTTGATCTTGATCAAGTCGCTTTCACTCATGTCGCCGGCTTTGTTACGCGACTCGCTCAGGCTGACGGTCTGCTGGAAGCTTGCCAGGTTCGCATCAGCCAGTTCCAAAGTGGATTGCGCCAGAAGTACGGCCACAAACTGTTGCGCGACATTGAAGCTAAGCTGGCGCTCGTTGTCGGCTACTTGGGATCGCGTTACATCCGTCTGATCCCGCGCCGCTTGAAGACGATGGGGACGCTTCCTGCCGCGCTCGAAGGTTAGTCGACGCCGATATCGAACTGAGCGTTGTTGTTGAGAGTAGGTCGCGTTGAACTGCGGAAAATTGAAAAGAGGAAGGAACTGCGAGTCCGCAGAAATCGAAGGGTTGGGCCGCAGGTTGGCGGTGATTTCCGAGGCCTGCCCTTGCAGGATGGTCGAGCGAGCCGCGAGAAGCGAATGGTTATGTTGCAGCGCAAACTCGATGGCCTGATCGAGCGTGATGCGCGTGCCGGGCGGAGCGCCCTGCTTCGGCGCCGTCTGCTGAGCGCACGGCGCGCCCGTGTGAAACAAAAGGAAGATCCACCACGCGGTTGCTCTCTTCATACTCCCAATCCTCGGCACAGAACGGCTGCGGCATCTGTCAATGCACGGCAAGCCTCCTGAAATAGGGACCATTGCCGTGGGCCGCGCCGCGAGTTCTACTCTCTTAGGATCCGAAACCCACTTAAGATTCTTGCCAACTCAACAATTGATGAAGGCCAAGTGGAGATAAGGAGGAGGTGCGCGAGACTGGCCGATGGCAACCAATGTTTCCGGATAGCCGGAACATTTCTGAGCAGCGACGTACCATTCGGAGACCAGCAGAGCGAGGACTCCTACCGCATGAGCCGGGTTCAACATCGCCAGATGCGCGAAATGACAGAACGCACAGCAATGAGTGAGGTGAGCGGTAGAATGATCGGACGAAAGCCATGCCGCCTGGAGCGACAGCGTGGAGGCGATCAGCAGCAGGATCGCAAACGACCGTAAGCTAGGACGGCGAAACGTCAACCGCCTTGATTGTACTCCGGTTCATGCCACGAGCGCTTACGGAGTATCAAAGCTGTCGAGGACACGCTTGCCTTCATTGAAGACATTACAATCCTGCGCAGCGTGCTTTGCCGCTACTTCAAAGTGCGCACAAAAGCGACCACAGCCGAAACCTGGTCTCCGGTTACGGTCGCGACCGGCTTCATCTTGCCGACTCCATTAGTAACGACGGCTTTCAGGTCGTCGTCAGATTTTACCTGTACTTCTTTCGAGCCCAATGGCTTCATCTCGACTTTCATCATCTTGGCTACGGCCGGGTTCCCAGCACCGTCCGGACCGTGGCAGGACTTACAGGATTTATCGTAGACAGCTTTCCCGTCGGCGCCTGCCAGCGGCACACTCAACACCAGAAAGGTGATGGCAACTGCGGTCATCTTTTTCATCGTTTCCATTCTCCTTGAAATATTGTCATTGCGCGTTCAAATACGCGATCAGGTCAGACATCTGGTCCGCCGTGAACCGCGGCCAGGCGATATTTTTCGCCTTCATGCGCTCCAGCATTTGCGGACCATGGCGCCAGAGCGTCGCCACCATTGTGACGGCTGAGAAGCCGCCCTTTCGCCCGCTGAGGCTGGGCGCGCCGCTTGCCGGGTCATTATGGCAGGCCGCGCATTGCTTGCCGCTAAATACCTGTTTCCCGTGGGCTGGATTGCCGCCTTGCGTCAAAAGCTGTTCGGACCACAGGTAACTCACGATCCGGCGCATGTCGTCCGGCTCCAGCTTTGGCGGCGGCTGCGCCATTTTCGGCGCGTGATTCCACATGTCCACCGCGATGTCGGTGAGGGTTTTGCCCCGCAATCGCGGCCGCAGCTCCAGCTTGCCAACATGGCAGCCGGCGCAGCCTTTGGATTGGAACAGCGCTGCGCCGCCTTCGGTGCTGGTCATCTGAAAACTGCCGGCCGCGTGCCGCGTCTCGCGCAGGTTGCGCACATAGACCAGAATGTCGGCAAGATCGCGGCTGGTAAGATCCGGCCAGCGGATGCGCTGCTTGGCGAATTCCTGCCTCATGTTGGCGGCATGATTCCACATCGCCTCGGCGAGATCAATGGGTGAGTTCAGCGACGCCCACTGCGCCACCGGCCTGGGCGCGCCTGGTTTCGCTTCCGTGATTCCGTGGCAACTGGCGCAATGGTTGGTGGAGAACGCCTGCTTGCCCCGGCCCGCGTCGCCGAGCTTGTCGAAGAACCGCGCGGAGTAAAAATACGCAAACAGATCCGCCGCGCCCTGCTCGTCGAGCACTGGCCGCGCAATTCCGCGCGCCTCAATCGCGGTCCACATGGTGGGGGCATGGTTCCACATGATGCTGGCCAGCAGCGCGGGTGTGTAGCTGCGGTCGATGCGCCGGCCAAGGTCAGGCGCGATCTTCGCCCCTTCGCCGTTGATGCTGTGGCATTGAATGCAGGATTGATCCGAGAATATGCGCTGGCCGCGCGCGGAGTCCACGTCGGCGTTCATTAAGAGTGCGGCGGCGATGGCGAGTGCGCTCAACATTTCCATCTCCTACCTGCTAAGCCTCAGACCCGTCGAGATGATGTGCGTCCTAAAACTTTCGTAAGTGTAGAACGCCTCTCCGAAGCCGTAATAGCGCCATTCGGAGATCCACGAAACGCCCTTGCGCATGGGCCAGGAAAGCTTGGCCAAGGGCTGGTAATACCGCGTCGGCCGGCTGCCCGAGGAAGTGAAAAACGACCCGCCCACACTGAGCCGCCCCGGCTGCTGTCCCATCAATCCGGGGAGCACGATGTCCATCAGGGCGCTGCCCACATGCGCGTTGTCGCGATAAAAGGATTGGGCCGTATCGAGTGTCTGCGGCACGAAATACAGGATGTCGGAGCGCAGCGTCGATCGCGAATATTCGCCCGAAAACGTGATGCGCTTGCTGCTCTGCGGGGTCCACAGAACCGACAGAGAGGCATCCTGGCTGCGGAAATCGTAATTGACCGTGGGCGCTGGATTCTGGTTGTCGAGAATAGAGAATACCGCGCTCACCACCAGCGAATTCGTCGCCTGGTAGCGGCCGCGCAGTCGCGCCTTGCGGTAATTCTGTAGGCTGGTACGGAAGTAAGCCCGATCCCCGGATGCGCCTTCGAAGTCCAGGTTCAGCGAGAGGCGCTGTCCGGCACGATAGGTAAGCCCCGCGAGGCCGACTTGCCGGCTCATTACGCCCGATTCCGTGGCCGCCTCGGTAAGAAATCCGCCTTGGGTCTGGGCGTCGCCCCACACGTAGCGATAGCCGCCGCGCGCGGTCAGGTGCTTGCTTACATCGAAGATCACGTCAACCTGCTCCTGGTTATAGTTCCAAACCAGCGGGCCCATGAAACTGGAAATTTGAGTGGCGCCGGGCGGCTGCAGGATCTGATCCGTCAACAGCGCCGAGGAGGCGTTGTGCAGCCGGTCGGTCATCAGCGACTCGATCACGCGCAGACGCCGCATCGGCCGGAGTTCGAAGCCGATGGAAGCGGTCGTGTGCGGCTGCTTGGCTTCCGCCGACAACAGATCGAGCTGGCTGTTAAAGAACAGCAGTGTGCTGAGATCCACGAATTGTCCGGTGTTCGCCTGGAAGAAATTGACGCTGGTCTCCGGCTGGCTGTAAAGAAACTGGCCGGTGATATCGAGCCAGGAAAAGGGGCTGGCACTCACCAACACTTTGCTGTAAATGCTGCTGCCTCGTATTCCGTACGATTGCACCAGGTTGGTGAGGTCGAGCTGCTGCCCAAAAAACGGCGTTGTCAGATTGCCCGTATTCTGGTCGCTGGTGAAGGCCTGTTGATCGTCCTTGAAGGTGGTGCCGCCCTGTTCGAGCGTGACGTGCAGACGTTTCAGCTCCAGGCGGACGCCGCCGCGGAAGTTGTCGGTCTTGTCGCGCAAATGGTTCGCCACCGGATACTCGTTGGCGTCGCTGACGAAATCGGTGATGCCGTTGCCGAAGCCCGAATCGCGCGAATAGGCCAGATAGGGCACGATCCATTTGCCGGGCAGCAGCTCCAACTCCACATTGGCCATGCGGCGGTGGGTGTCGAAGGAGCGCTGGTCGAGAAACAGGCCGCGGCCAATGGTTGGATCGGCATAGGACGGCAGGGCATTGAAATACGCAATGTTGCGGTAATCGAAGCTGAAGTTGTACCAGCCGCGCCGCGTGGCGTCGACACGAGCGGTGTTGTAGGGATCGCCGCCCCAGTCGTTGGCGCGGATGTCGATGCGATCGAACCAGCGGCGCGCCGGGTTCCGGTTTTGGATAGTCAGATCGACTCCGAACAGGCGCGGGCCCGATCCCAGATTGACCACCGAGCGGTAACTGTCGAAGCTGCCGCCGACGCCGGTGCGCCCTTGATAGCCGAAGTCGACGCTGCCAGTGACTGCCGGCTCATCGGCCGCCGGCACCGGCGTGGGCGCGGCTTCCTGCGCCATCAGCGCCGTAGCTGCCAGGGCGGCGAGGCAGAGTCTCATCGCAGCAGCTCCCGGCTCACATTCGATCCGTGAATCTTCACGTGGCAATTGGTGCAGTTCTGGAAGCGCGGGTTGCGCAGATCGTGAAACGCCGGCGGGATGCCTCCCAGCGTGCCGGACGCCAGCGCCGTAGCCGGCATGTTGGAATGGCACTCCAGGCAGAGCAGGCTCACCTGCTGTCGTTTTAGCATGCGCGGATTGGCCGAGCCGTGCGGCTCATGACAGGCCGCGCAGCCTTCCAGGTGCACCGGCGCGTGCTCGAAAACGAAGGGCCCGCGCTTGTCGCCGTGGCAGTTCAGGCAGCCCGGCTCGTTGGCGGAAACGGTTTGCATGGAGTGCGGCAGAATGCTGCCGTGCGGATTGTGGCAGTCGACGCAGGACATCGCGCCTTCGGGAAGCTTGTGCTTGTGGGGCCGCTGAAACGATGCCCGTTCCGCCAGGTGGCAGGTGGAGCAGGCGGCATTAACCGCGGCCCGCCGCCGCGGGACCAAGTTCTTCGGCCGACTTGTGAACCGTATGGCAGGCGACACAGCTCACCTGGTTGCGCGCGTGCCCGCTTTGGATGCGGCCCACATGGGTTGGCTGGTTGCGGTGGCAACCCAGGCAGCCCGCATCGGCCTCCGCCACGGGCAGTTTCATGGGATTGCGAATCGTCTCCGCTGAGGGGTTTTCGACGTGGTTGCTTCCCGGGCCATGGCAGGACTCGCAGGAGCGTCCCTCCCACCCGCGCTTTTTGTCCTTCTCAACGGCGTTGTGTGGATTTTTGGTGAAGGCCTTGGCGATGTCTTCGTGACAGACCTGGCAGGCCTCCGAGCCCACATATGTGAGGGGCGCCGGAGGCGCGGGTGCGGCAGACGCATTGGTCCGTGGCGCAGGCGCCTGTGCGGCGGCAAGCCCGGCGAAAAGGATGGCAATTACCGCCCGCATGACGGTAATCGCTTACTGCGCGTGCACCTGATCGACAGCAAACTGCGCCCCGGTACCGTGGCAGACCGCGCAGGCTTCGCCGAGCGAGGTCGTATTCGAGAGTACGTGCGAAGCCGTCGGGATATCCACGTGACATCCGGTGCAAGCCGAGCCAATCGCCTGAATCGGATTGATCGGACCCTGCGGGTCGACGACTGCATTCAAGCCGGTTAGGGTCAGGTCGTTCTGCTCGCTGCTGTTGACATGGCACAGCGAGCAATTGTGCGTGTCGCCGGGCTCTCCCTGGGGGCTCATTGCCGGAAAACGAACGCCGCTGAAATCGTTGTGGCTGCCGCCGAACCCCACCACTACGTAAGGCCGGTTGGCGGGGAGGTTGTCGCCGGTATGGATGCGGTGAACTAGCAGGTTGAAGTTGATGCCTTGCGGGGGGAGCGCCTTGTCGGCGGCCACTACTGCGTTGCCACGCACGGAAGCGTCCGTATTCGATGGATTGTGGCACATCACGCAGTACTCGGTCTGATTGCGCAGCCCGCCATGCAGGGAAAGTTCCACGTGGCAGTTGTTACAATTGCTCGTCGCAACCACTTCCCGCCGCGGCGCAACTGGCGATCCGTCGACCGAGAAATACATCACCGGGTTCTTGGCTCCGTAGGAAATGCTTTGCTGGATAGTGGTATTGGCAAGAACGGTCTCGGTTCGCCGCGCTTCCATGCCGATCTCGTAGCTTCCGGTCGCGCCCGCCGGAACGGCGTGTTTGAAGGTGTACGTGCAGGTTCCGGAGGAGTCGCAAACGGCTGCCTTGATGGCGCTTTCCTGCACATATCCAGGCGTGGTTACATCGCTGCCGAAACTGGTGTAGCCGTAATCGGTGGTCGGGCCCGCCATGGTTACGTTCAACGTCGCCACCGCGGACAGGGGAACCCCATTCCCCTTGCTATCCTGCACCGTGAAGGTCACGACCGGCGCTTTGCCAGCCGTCCCGTTGGTGATGCTGGTGATGTTGACCACCAACCCGGAGAGCAGAGTGGAATCCACGGGCACCACATGCGCGCCCTTGATCGAGGCGTCGAAGTCAATCTCGCCCTGGGCGATGTGGCAAGTGGTGCAAAGATTGTCGTCAAATTGCGGACCGCCGGGATGGTTTTGCCCGCTGGCGAAATTGACGTCATCATGGCAGGCGCCGCAGGCGGCGCGGCTGGCTTTGGTCAGATACGCGGTGGCCTGGGTCGCGCCTGCTTTTTGCGAGTGGCACGTTTCGCAGCGGCGGACATCGGCCGGGAAAACCACCGTCGACCAATCGCTCACGCTCTGATTGAAGCCGATAATCTGATAAGGCTTCCCGCCGATGACGCTGGGCAGGCTCGATCCCATGTGGATCTTGTGGATCATGACTTTGTAGTCGACCGTGTTACCAGTATCGGGGTCGGTGGTTTGGGGAGTATGGCACAGCACGCACAGTTCGACGCTGCGCCGCGCGCCGCCATGTGCTGCCAGTTGATCGTGGCACGTGTTGCAGGCTTCGGTCCGCACGACATCGCGGGTGGTCACCACCGCCGTGCCGTTGGGAACGAAATTGTACACGTTATCTGCGAAGAATGTGCCCAGGTTGAAGCCGGTCAGGTCGCGCGAGGAGTAAACGCCGATGCTGTGGGTCGCGGTGCGATCGATGGTCGCCGGAGCCTTGGTGTGGAAAGTATAAACGTACTCGCCATTACCGACCTGCTGGTAGGAGCCGCCCGAATCGGTCCCCGCTTGAATGGCTGAGACGCCGTTAATCGGACTCTTCTGTGACCGTGTCGTGTAGGCGGTGTACTGTTGCTGTCCAGCTGAGATGGTGGCGGCGATGAAACTGGTACTGACTGTGCCTGGAGTAAGGGTGCCGGTGCGGTCAAGCGGCAAGCCCTCCGGATCAGTCAGCTTGAATTTCGCCGTGATGGTGCCATCGGCGGCCACGCTGGCGGATTCAATCTGGACCACCAGACCTGGCCGGACGAACGCGACAATACCCGGGTCGGCGAAGAAGGCTTTCTGCCGCTTGGTGAAGTGCGGCTTGGGCGCGCTGATCAGCGCCACTGTACCCAGTAGGAAGGCCACGAGGGAGACAAAACGCACAGCCCTCGCTACACCCATCTGTTTTCCCATGCGATTCTCCCCGCACTCCTAGTGCAGGTGGAGCCCCAAAGTTCTCCCGCCATTAATGTGCCGGTTTCCTAGGGTTTTTGTTCGATTTTCCAGTAAATGCCCATTCGCGTTGGTGCGAAATTTGCCCCAGACCTGGGTGAAATGGCCCAAATTAGGTGCAATTATTGCGTTTCGAGGCGACTCACATCGCGGATAATAACCCAGACAGCCTCGCTTCCGGCTGTGGACGTGAACGTGCAAGTGCGTAGGCCAGCGAAAGGGGGCGTCATGCAACGCTCTTTGGAAGACCTGGAAAAGATACTGCGGACGCAGGTTTGTAGTGTTTGCACGGACCGGCTGGAAGATGGCAGTTGCGGCTTGGAAGACCCGGAGGATTGCGCGTTATTCCGGATGCTGCCCCAAACCGCCAGAGCCATTCAGGCCACCGATAGCGAGGACATTCGCGAGTACGTACGCGCCATTCGCGAAAACGTTTGCTTGATCTGCCGCGACGCTCTTCCTGACGGTTCCTGTGAAACCCGGGAACAGGTCCGCTGCGCGCTGGACGCATACCTGGTATTGGTCGTCGGTGCGCTGGAAGAAGCCACCGGCAAGACCTTCGATCACGTGCCGGCCGGTGTGTCCGCTCCTCTGATCATGCCTGCGCTATGACGGCTTCGGAGTTGCGCCGCTGGGCGGCTCCCATTATTTACCTGGCCAACAACTGGATCAGTCTGGCGGGCGTGGTCATCGTCACTTCGGCCACGGTGTTTTGGCTCTTCATGCTGCCGGCTTCGCTGCGCGGCGTGGAGAACCCCTACTCCGGCATTCTGCTCTACCTGGCGCTGCCGGCGGTGTTTTTCGCCGGTTTGATTCTCATCCCGCTGGGAATTGCCTGGCGCAGGCGTCGTGAACGGCATTCCGGGAAGCTGCCGGAGAGCTTTCCGCCGCTGGATTTTCGCAATCTGGAACTGCGGCGTCTGGGCAGCTTCGTGGTCCTCACCACATTTGTCAATGTTGTGATTGCCGGACAGCTAAGCTACAGCGCGGTGAGTTATATGGACAGTACCGGCTTCTGCGGGCAGGCCTGCCATTCGGTGATGAATCCCGAGTTTACGGCGCACCAGGTCGCGCCTCATTCGAATGTCGAATGCGTCAAGTGCCACGTTGGTCCTGGCGCAGGCTCATTTGTGCGCAGCAAAATGGCCGGAACCCGTCAACTGTTCGCCCTGATTACCAACACCTATTCGCGTCCAATTGCCGTGCCGGTCGAAAATTTGCGGCCGGCGCGGGAGACCTGCGGCGAGTGCCACGCCTCCAACATTGATTCCGGGGACCACATGCGGGTGGTCGCGAAATATGGCGCAGGCGAAGCTAACCCGCCGGTCAAGACGGTTCTGATGATGCATGTCGGCGGGGGCAGGAGCGCGCAGGGAATTCATGGAGCGCATCTGGGCCCGGGCGTTCGCGTTCGTTATGCGTACTCCGACCGCCAGCGGCAGAACATTCCGTGGGTCGAGCATCGGGACGGCGGCGGGCGCGTCACCGTCTTTGCGGCGAGCGACGCCAAAGCGCCGCTGCCTGGCAACTTACCCATTCGCGAAATGGACTGCCTCGACTGCCACAATCGGCCCAGTCATACCTACGAAATGCCGGAAGCTGCCGTCGATCGCGCCTTGGCAACTGGGGCGATTTCCGCATCTCTACCCTTCGCTAAGCAGCAGAGCATGGAAATTCTGAACCGGCCCTATACTTCGGGCGCTGATGCCGCCACGCGAATTCCGGCCGATTTCGAGGCGTATTACCGGCAGAAACAGCCGGCCAGTTATGAGAGCCGGCGCCCGGAGATCGTCCATGCGGCCGCGGCGCTACTGGCGATTTACAGCCGCAACGTCTTCCCGGAAATGAAAATTAACTGGGGCACATACCCCAATCATCTCGGCCACACCGATTCTCCCGGCTGTTTTCGCTGTCACGACGACTCACATGTGGCGGCCGGCGGCGCCAAGATCACCCAGGACTGCAATGCCTGTCACAACGTCCTGGCGATGGAGGAAGCCGCGCCCAAAATCCTGGCCGATATCGGGCTCGACAAGTAAGGCGCGCGCCGCCCGCCGAGGTATGGTATTTCGCGCAGAGATGGCCCAAACCTGCGCCATTTCGCGCAGCGTTCTGCGTAAGCCCACCAAATAGTGGTAAGAATGTTGCGATGGCGGACTAATCCGTCGATCGCCAAATGCCACTTCCCGACTTCAACCTCCTCCTTGATTTTTGTCCGCTGGCCGTGGTGGCGTTCGATACCCGGAGTGAGGTTTCAATCTGGAACCGCCGCGCGGAAGACATGTTTGGATGGAAGGCTGAAGAGGTCCGTGGCCGAACACTCTGGAAGGAGAGCACCGCACTCCCGCTACGGGTGGAAGCTCACTTGCGGGGGACAACGCATGATGAGGGTGAACTTCCGGCAAAAGGTGGGGGCCTGGTCGAGGTCAGGGTGTGGACGGAGCCGATTCGGGATGCCCAAGGCCAACAGAAGGGTACGCTTGCGTTCATTGAAGACATTACGCTTCACCGCGCCGTGCAGCGTGAGCATGTGGAGCTAGTGGCGCGCGAAGAAGAAGCCCGGACGCAGGCCCTTATCGAACGGCGTTTCCGTGAACTGCTGGAAGCTGCTCCTGACGCGATCATCGAAGCCGATGGCGAAGGCCGGATCGTGCTGTTCAACCCGGTCACTGAGAAGCTGTTCGGTTATAGCAGCCAGGAACTGATGGGCCAGCCGGTCGAGATGCTGATTCCGGACGAGCTTCGTGGCAAGCATGTAAGCAATCGCGCTCAGTACCGGGACCATCCGTCCAGTCGTCCCATGGGCACAGGGCTGCCCCTTTACGGGCGTCGTAAGGACGGCACGCAGTTCCCGGTAGAGATCAGTTTGAGTCCAGTCAAATCCGAAGACGGGTTTCGTGTCACGGCGATCATACGCGATGTGAGCGATCGCAAACAGATCGAACATCAGATGCGCGCCATTCAGGAAAAATTCGCCGCCGAACTATCGGTCAAGAATCAGGAGTTGGAGCGCCGCAACCTGGAGATCGAGCGTGCGGACCGGCTCAAGAGCGAGTTCCTGGCCAGCATGAGCCACGAATTACGCACGCCGCTCCACACCATCATCGGCTTTTCCGAGATTCTCGCCGAGGAGCTGGAAGGGCCGGTCAATGAGAAGCAGCGGCGCTTCATCAACCACATTCATAACGATTCGCTGCACCTGCTGGAGTTGATCAACGACATTCTGGATTTGAGCAAGATTGAGTCCGGCAGGCTTGAACTGCGGCGGGAGAACTTCCTGCTGGACGCTTCGGTCGAGGAAGTGCGCGCCAGCATTCTGCCCCAGGCGGAAGCGAAGTCGATTGGCGTCACGACCAATATCCCAGCCGGCCTCTCGCTGCGCGCCGACCGCATCCGTCTGAGGCAGATCCTGCTCAATCTGCTGAGCAACGCGGTGAAGTTCACTCCGGCGGGCGGGAAAATTTCCTTGGAAGCTGCGCGGCGCGGTGGATTCGCCGAGATCTCCGTCGCCGATACCGGGATCGGGATTCCCCCCGCAGAGCACCAATCCGTGTTCGATAAGTTTTACCAGGTCGGCGCGACGACCAAAGGGGTCCGCGAGGGTACCGGGTTGGGGCTGGCCATCACCAAGCGGCTGGTGGAGGAACACGGCGGTAGAATTTGGCTGGAAAGCCAGCCCGGCAAAGGCAGCCTATTCTCTTTCACTGTGCCTCTCTCGGGCGAAGGGGCCAAAAAATGAAAAAGGTTCTGATTGCCGATGACAAAGCGACGGGCCGCGAGCTGGTCCGGACGGTCCTCGAAAAATCGAATTACGAAGTCAGCGAAGCTGCCGACGGTTTAGAGGCGGTGAGGCGTGCCCGGGAAATTCGGCCCGATCTCATCATCCTCGACTTGCATATGCCCGAGCTGGATGGATATGGCGTGCTCCAGGAACTTCGGCGCGATCCGCAATTTGCCGCCACGCCCATCGTGGCGCTCACTGCGAGCGCCATGCAGGGCGACAGGGAGAAAGCCTTGGCGCTCGGTTTCACCAGCTACATCAGTAAGCCGATCAGCCTGGGCCTGTTGCGAAGCGAGTTAGCCCGTCTGCTGACATGACCATGTCGCATAAACCCGCTGCCTCTTTGCTGATCATCGATGACAACGCCGGCAGCCTGGAGATGCTCTCCACCGCGCTCGCCCAGCCCGGTCTGGAGATCTACACGGCTGGCGATCCCGAAGAAGGATTGGATGTGTTTTGCAGCAAGCGTCCGCAGATCGTTCTTACCGATCTGGTCATGCCCAAAATGAGCGGCATCGAAGTGCTGGAGCGGATCCTGGAAATCGATCCGTCAACGGATGTGATTCTCATGACTGCGCATTACTCCTCAGAGTCGGCGGTCGAAGCCATCAAGAAAGGCGCCTGCGATTACCTGAACAAACCGGTACCGCTCGCGGCATTGCGGCAGCGCGTGGGCAAATTAGTCGACGATGCCAAGCGGCGCCAGCGAGCGTTTCAGCTCGAAGACGAGCTGCTCGCCAGCTCCGAGTTCGAAGGCATCGTGGGGCGCAGCCCGCAGATGTGGGAAACATTTTCGCGCATCCGGCGCGTGGCTCCTCACTATCGCGCGCTGCTGATTACCGGCGAGACCGGGACCGGTAAGGATTTAGTCGCCCGCGCGCTCCACCGCCTTAGCCCCGCCGCATCGGGACATTATGTGGTGCTGAACTGCTCGGCGGTCGTCGAAACCCTGTTTGAGAGCGAGTTGTTCGGACACGTGAAGGGGGCCTTCACCGGCGCTACTCAGGACAAAGCCGGGATGTTCGAGCACGCCCACGGCGGCACTTTGTTTCTCGACGAGATCGGCGACATGCCGCTCTCGACGCAGGCCAAGCTGTTGCGTGTTTTGCAAAACCAGGAAGTGCAGCGAGTCGGCTCGCTCTCCGCCCGCCAAGTGGATGTGCGCGTGATCGCTGCCACCAACCACGACTTGCGCGCCGCCATTGCTGAAAAACGTTTTCGCGAGGACCTGTACTACCGGCTGTCGATGGTGGAGATTCACATCCCGACGCTGGCGGAGCGCAAGGAAGACCTGCCGCTGCTCGAACGGCACTTCGTGGCCAAGTTCGCGCGAGCAATACCGCAAGGAAATTCGCGGCCTCACTCATCGCGCGCAGCTCCGGCTGGCCGTGCATCACTGGCCGGGCAACGTGCGCGAGCTCGAGAACGTGATCGGGCACGCCTGCATGATGGTGATGGGCGATACGATCGATGTGCAGGATCTTCCGGAATATCTGCAGGCGCCTGGCGGTGCGCAGCCTCAGCCCGTTGACGCACCTCTAGGGGCAGCCTCCGAGCTCGGCGCGCTGCAGGACCAGGAGCGCACGCTCATCGTAAAGGCGATGGCGCAAGCCGGCGGCAACCAGTCCCAGGCGGCCCGGTTACTCCGCATCGGCCGCGACGCCTTGCGTTACAAGCTCAGCAAATATAATCTCTAGCGCGGCTCCAGCAACAGCTCTGCTTTGATTACCGAATCTTCCGGCGAATACTGAAGCCGGAATCCCAGGCGCTCGCAGATGGTCTGCATGGCGTGGTTCTCAGGCAGGATGTCGCCTACGATCCGTCGCAGGTTTTCCTCGCGGGCCACCGTAATCAGCCGGCGAAGCAGCTCTGCCCCCAGACCTTGCCGCTGGCTGGTATCGCTGATGATTACGGCGAATTCCGCGTCCTCCGGTGTGCTGAAGGTGAGCCCGCGCAGCTTGGTAAGCCGGCCGACTCCCAGAATTTCGCGCGCGCCGGTCGAGGCGTCGCGGCGCTCGGCGACCAGGGCCATCTCACGGTCGTAGTCGATGAAACAGATGCGCGTCAGCCTCTCGTGGGCTACGCGCTGATCGAGTTGCATCGCATAAAAGTACCGGAAATAGACGCTGCGCTGGGATAACTTGCCGTGGAACTCCACCATCAGCGGCTCGTCTTCAGGCGAGATGGGCCGGATGACTATGGCCGTGCCATCCTTCATGCGAAACTCATCGGCGTACTGATTCGGATAGGGGCGGATGGCGGGCCGCGGCAACTGGGCATCGGCCGTGCCCGGCGCGTGCAGCACCACGCGGGCATCGATCGCGATCAGCTTGTCCGGCGATGCCATCAGCGGGTTTATGTCAATCTCCCGAATCCAGGGCTGTTCGACCACCAGCCGGCTGAAGCGGACCAGCAGGCGCTCAAGCTCCGCCATATCGATTGACTTGCGGCCGCGGACTCCCTTCAGGGCCGTGCCGATTTTGGTCTGATCGAGCATGCGCCGGGCTAGCGTGGTATTCAAAGGCGGCAAGGCGAGCGCGCGGTCTCCGTACACCTCGACCAACCGGCCGCCCGTGCCGAATAACAGCACGGGACCGAACTGCGGATCGGTGGTCGAGCCCAGGATAATCTCGTAGCCTTCGAGGGTCAGCATGGGTTGCACGGTAACGCCGAGGAAATCCTTCGGGCTAATCGCGGCTTCGATCGCGCGATACGCCTGACGAACGGATTCCCTGTCGGCAAGATTCAGGCGGACGCCGCCGGCATCGCTCTTGTGCGTAATGGTTTCCGAGTGCAGCTTGACCACCACCGGATATCCCAGGCGCGCGGCCGCGGCGACGGCCTGCTCTTCATCCAGCGCCACCACGGTCTCGAGTACCGGGACGCCGTAGAGACTCAGCAGATGCTTGGAATCCGCTTCGCTCAGGATGGTGCGCCCTTTTTCACGCGCGGCTGAAATGAATGCGCTGGCGGCGTCGCGCCCGGCAGCGGAGGCGCCCACATCAACGGTAGCGACCGGCGTTTCGTACAGGGTGCGCAGATTGTACGAGTAGCGCCACATGTAGCAGAACGCGCGCGCCGCCAGATCCGGATACGGAAAGGTCGGGATGCCGGCCTGGTGAAGAATCCTTTCTCCCGCTGTGACATCGGCGCCACCCATCCAGCTCGCCAGAACCGGCTTGCCCTCGGTGCGGGCGAATTTTTTTATCTGCTCGGCCACCAGTGTGGGATCGCTCACGCCCTGCGGAGTGAGCACCACCAGCAAGCCATCGCTCGTGGCATCGCGGGTCACCACGCTCAGGGTTTTGGCAAAGCGTTCAGGCTCAGCGTCGCCGATGATGTCGATGGGATTGCGATGGCTCCAGTGATGTGGCAGGAACTGGTTGAGCGCCGCCATCGTTTGCGGAGATAGCGGCGCCAGTTCGCCGCCTTGGGCTATCAACTCATCGGTCGCCAGCACGCCTGGGCCTCCGGCGTTGGTGACGATGGCGAGCCGGGGCCCTTGTGGGCGCGGCTGCCTGGCGAGGACCTCGGACATATAAAAAAGATCCGAGATATCATTCACTCGGAGTACGCCGCTGCGGCGGAAGGCGGCTTCAAGGACATCGTCGCTGCCCGCGAGCGCGCCAGTATGGGAAGCAGCAGCTTTAGCGGCAGCCTCGCTGCGACCGGCTTTGATGACGATGATGGGCTTGCGGAACGCTACCTCGCGCGCGGCGGAGATAAATGAGCGGGCGTCACCAATCGATTCCATATAGATCACGATGCTGCCGGTTCGCGGATCGTCGCCTAGGTGCTGAATCAGATCCCCCCAGCCTACGTCCAGCATCGAGCCGACTGACACGAACGCGCTGAAACCCACCAGCTCACGCAGACTCCAGTCCAAAATTGCCGTGCAGAGCGCGCCGCTCTGGCTGATGAAACCCACGTTGCCGGGGCGAGCCATGGCGTTGGCGAAGGTGGCATTCAGGCCGGTGAGCGGGCTCATCACACCCAGGCAGTTGGGGCCGATAATGCGCATGCGCCCGCGGCGCGCCTGATCGAGGACCTGCTGCTCGAGCTCCGCGCCCGCCGCGCCCGTTTCCTTGAAACCCGCCGAGATGATGACCGCGCCCTTGACGCCGGCAGCTACGCATTCGCCGATCACGCCGGGCACGGTGGACGCCGGCGTGGCTATCACGGCCAGATCGATGGTATCCGGAACATCGCCAACTCGCGGGTAAGCCTTGATGCCGAGCACGCCAAGCCGCTTCGGGTTGACTGGAAAAACCGTTCCACCGAAAGGGCTGCGGATCAGGTTCCAGAGAACGGAGCGTCCCACGCTTCCGGCGGTTTCGGTCGCGCCGATGACGGCTACGTTGCGCGGCTGAAAGAACACATCGAGCGAGCCGCGTTCGGAACTAATCAAATCGGAAACAGGTTCCCGTCGCTGGGCAACTGCCGGGTTCGCCTCTGGGCCTGGCATCGAGTTACCTCACGTCCTCGAAATCGGCCATATCGTCAAACGGCAACGCGAAGCGCACGGCGTTCAGCATGGCGGCAAAATCGATAATTTCCTGGGCCGCCGCCATTATACCTGTCAGGCTGAGCGATGGTTTGCATTCCCTTCGGACGTAAATGAGTTCCTCCACTTTGGCCAGTGATGTCTCCAAAATTACCGCATCGGCGGCCTCGGGGGTAATGTCGCTGTTAGATCCGAACGCGATTCCGATGGTTGCAGCAAGCATGGCCGGAGCACGGTCTGCTCCGGTTCGGTTTTCGCCGCGACAATGGCGACTGATCACGGAAGGGCTGCCGCTTGCGGCGCGGCCGCAGGTTCGCCTTCGACGATGTGTAGATCCGTCCGGCAATGGCCGCACGCACGGACGCGTAGAAGAACGTGACCGAACTCGGGCTCCGGCTGCGGGGACATCAACTATTTTTCAAAGAAATCCAGCGTAGTGGGGTTATCCGCCGGTGTCCACATGCGCCCACTTGTTCACGCGTCGCCTTAATGGCGGCGGCAACCAGCATGAGGCTCAAGATAGTTTCCATTACCCATCTTTGGGGTATTCACTGAATATCATTTGGGGGCGGTGCCGAAATGAGATTGTAACTCTATTGACATAATTCAATACCTCGACGTACCATCAACCACGTTTCGAGGAGCGCCTGGCTGTTACGCCCGACTCTATCCACAATGAGATCAACATTGAGCAGTTGCTATTTTGACGCCAACGCAACCTACATGGGCATTGGTAGGCTACTGCAAATCGAAACCGATCCTGGCAGAATCGCGATTCTGGAAGCCGCCCAACGAAACTTTGAACACGGACATCAAGCGCTTGGCCGGCTGATGGAAGAGGAGCCGATGCCCAACGGCTTGTTGGATTTTTTTCGCTGCCTATTCGGCATTGAGAATTGGCGCAGCAGGCTACCGGAGCAGGCAGTCGCGGACCGGATTAGTACTGTTGAAGTCGAGTCCCAACTCAGCGAGATTATTCAGCCCAGCAAAGTCGCCGGTCCAAACTAGAAGCGTTACTTCGCCGGCACCGTCAGATGAATCTCTCCAGTCGGCTGCTGGTAGATGACATGGTACGGCTCGTTTGAGTTTACGAGTCGCGGAGAGACTTGTGGGAAATAAACGTATCCTGCTACTGCCTTCATGGTCTTGCCTTCGGGCAGCGCCTTTTCCGCGAGTCTGTTAAAGACCGACGGCGCGGCTCCCTGCGGCGCTCCTCCCCCAAGCCCCGGGTCCGGATTTCGTGGATCGCCCGGCGGATACCTCGGGTCGGCCGGTGGCGGGTCGCCCACTCTCGGATCACCGGTCCCGATGCCGACGCTGGACTCGGTGTACACACCGCCGGGATAGCGCCTCCCGGTCACCGGATCACGTCCGCTGCTGGAAACGCCGATGGTCTCCTCCCCATGAACTGGCACGCGCACCGGAATCTGCGGCGGCTTCATGCGCTTGTCAGATTCGATGGACGCGGCCACCACCGCGGGAGTCTCCGCGCGCGCCACGTCCGGATTCAATCCGACCGTGATCGAAAAATCGTCAGAAGAGACAATCACGTTTTTCCCAGGGCCGGGATATACCGCGATTTCTAAAACTACGTACCCAGCCTTGACCATTTCGCGCGAGAGTTGATGTTGCACCTTCGCTGCGGGTACCACCGCGGCGGCAATCGTGATTCCATCAGCGCTGTCGTATGCCGGATAATCCTTGGCCGCGGCCCGCGGCCGAACCCCGGGACGATCTGTTGCCAGCAGAAGCACAGCCACCAGCATGGGCACGAAAATCCGTTTCATCAGGTTACGCTTCCTCCCGATTATGACGCATCCCGCAAAAGGTGGGGTGTACCCGAACGTCGGTCGGCTAGCGATGCTGCGGCGAATTCGAGCAGGTCCAAGCGGTCTGCGCAGGTATTTCCTGGACGACATTTCGCTAAGAATTTTCTACACAGCCTTCGCTTGTTCGGCGATGCTTCTATCGCTCTGAAAACGGCAGAGATATTAAAAGGCCTTCGGGTTGCACCTGAATGTCTAGGGGGAAGAAAATGACCAGGCTATTGCTTTCAACTGCAGCCCTACTCCTCTTGTATGCGGGGTTTGCAAGGGCCCAAATTGCTCAGCCTCAACAGCAGGCTTCGGTGCCTATCTACCGCGTCACCGTAGTTTCCCGAACTTTATCCGCCGTCAACTACGAACATCGCAGCGGCCCGACCAAAATCGATTACAGAGGGACCGTTCTAATGCCGGCGGCGCGGGGCGAGGCCACCGTCGAAAGCAAGAAGGGACGAATCGAGATTGACTCAAAGTTCACTCATCTCGAGCGGCCGGAAAGATTCGGAAATGAGTACCTCACTTATGTGCTCTGGGCCATTACGCCTCAGGGCCGCGCCGTGAACCTCGGTGAAGTCACGAGGGACAGTTCCGATCACGCCGACCTGCATGTCACGACTGATCTGCAGATCTTCGGATTGATAGTGACTGCCGAACCCTATTTTGCGGTGAGCCAGCCGAGCGATGTTGTCCTGCTTGAAAACATAGTGCGCCCGGACACGATCGGCAGAGTCGAGCAAGTTCAAGCAAAATACGAGCTCATGAAGAGGGGGCAATATGTGTACGTGAAGCCGTCCGACACGATCTTAGTAGGGACCAATGCGCCTAAGGTCTCCTCGGATGAATACGAAGCGCTGGTTCAGCTTTATCAAGCGCAAAACGCTATCCAGATCGCGAACTCGCTTGGTGCCGACCGGTATGCCCCCGAGACCTTCCAGAAAGCCGTCCTATTGCTGGAACAGGCGAGGAACCGGCACGAGCAGAAGCTCGGCATGAAGGCGGTCGTCACCGTTGCGCGCGAGGCGGCCCAAACCGCGGAAGATGCTCGCGCCATCACAGTCCGGCGGTTGGATGAAGAACGCCTGGCCGCCGAACAACGGACTGTCGCCCAAGCCGATGCACGCGCCCAGCAGGCCGAAAGGCGCGCGGAAATAGAGCGGGCACAGGCCGAAAGCGAACGCGCGGCCAGAGAACAGGCCGAGGATGACGCTAAACGCGCCAACGCGCTGGCTCGCCAGGAGGCCGCAAACGCGGAAGCGGCGCGCGATGCCGCCGCTCAAATCGCCGTGTCCGATCGGCGGCAAAGAACCATGCAGTCCGACCAGCAAGCTCTTCGCATGGACCTGCTCCGCCAGCTAAGCCCGATTCTTGAAACTCGCGATAGCCCCCGTGGCTTATTGGTAATCGTTCCGGATTCGATGTTCCAGACGTCGTCGATGTTGGGTCTGGCAGCATCGGATCGGCTCGCCCGGATTGCAGTGATTCTGAACAGTCATCCTGGTCTTAGGCTGGAGGTCGATGGCCATGCCGACAACCAGAGCGGCGACGGTCAGCTTCTCTCGGAGGTGCGCGCCTCCGCGGTGCGGGATGTGTTAAGCCGCGATGGAATTCCATCGCAGGCAATCTCCGTACTGGGTTTCGGCCAAATGCGCCCCGCGGTGGCAAACAGTACAGCCGCCGGCCGCGCACAGAATCGACGCGTCGAGATCGTAGTCTCCGGCGATCCGATCGGCGGCCGGGCGTCTTGGGATCAAACTTATACGCTCACGCCGCGGCGATAGCTCGCGACTTGCTGTGGGCGGGTAGTACACTCGCCCACCCAAGATCAAGGCTTATAATCGCTGCAATGAAAAGCTTCCCTTCTGCGATGGGCCTGGATCGACCGCGCTCCTTTCTCGGAATTCATGCGGTAAATGTTTTCGTTCGAGATCAGGACCAAAGCCTGCGATTCTATGTGGAGCAACTCGGATTCGACCTGGCCTTTGACGCGCGGCTGCAATCTGGTGACCGGTGGGTAGCGGTCGCGCCTCCCGATGGGACGGCTGTCCTGGCGGTTGTCGCGCCTGCGCCCGATTCAAGCGAGTACAAACTCATCGGCCGGCCCACTGGCATTGTTTTCGTTGCCGAGGATGTGATCGCCAAATATGAAGAATGGCGCAGGCGTGGCGTTCGGTTTCTTTTTACTCCCCGACTAAGACGCGTCAAGTATGGGCGCCAGGAGCCGGCTCCGCGTTCCACGGCCCCGCCCGGTACGCCCGAAGAGCAGGAGGCGCCAGCCTGGGGCGGGGTATTCACCCGGTTCAAGGATGTGGATGGAAACTCTTTTGCGCTGGTGGCCTTCGACGAGGTAAATCGGGAAATCGAAGCGCAGCGGCAGCGGATCGCCGAGAAACTGGACTCTGAACGCCGCGCCGCACAAGAATTGGAGATCGCCAAGCAGGTACAGGCCAGGCTCTTCCCTCAAAGACTGCCGCCCATAGAAACCCTCGAATATGCGGGTGCTTGCATCCAGGCCCGTCAGGTAGGCGGCGATTACCACGATTTCCTGGATCTGGGTCGAGGGCGCTTCGGATTAGTCATCGCCGATATTTCGGGCAAGGGAATCGCCGCTGCTCTTCTAATGGCCAATTTGCAGGCGAATCTCCGCAGTCAATCGGCGATCGCCTTGGAAGAGCCCGAGCGTTTTTTACGCTCGGTGAACCAGCTCTTTTACGAAAATACGGACGAGAGCTCCTATGCCACACTCTTTTTTGCCGAGTATGACGACAACACGCGGCGGTTACGCTATGTGAACTGTGGGCATCTCGCCGCGTTGCTTCTGCGGTGCGACAGTACCATTGAAAGGCTCAGTTCCACTTCTACGGTACTGGGAATTTTTAAAGAATGGGATTGCTCGATAACGGAGTGCCGGCTCCACGCGGGGGACACGCTCGTCCTTTATACCGACGGAATAACCGAATCGTTCAACGATGCTGAAGAGGAGTTCGGAGAACAGCGGCTGATCGAAGCGCTGCAGAGGCATCGAGACCTGCCGCCACAGGCCGTGATCGCGTCGATTGTCGATGAGATTCAGCGGTTCAGTCCACATGAACAGCACGATGACATCACTTTGATTGTGGCGAAGTGCAGAGGAGATGGGAGTCTCCAAGGTTCGTTAAGCCTTCAGGGCGAGAGCTAGGACGACAGCAACCAGAAAATATGCGTGAATCTCCCTGGATTCACTGCCAGGAAGTGCGAGACAATCGAGCCAGTGGCCAAAAAAGACATTTTTCTCAGGGCCACAGACAGAGAATGATATGGCCAGACGACGCGATTTGCTGAAACTGTTACCAGCCGCCTCCTTTGCCCTCTCCGCAGCGGGCGCATCCAAGCTGCCGAATACGGTAGTCGATCCCGAGACGGCCCCGCTGAAGAAACTTCCCTTCGGCGATGCGCATGTGTACTTCGATGGCGCGACCGATCAGGTCCGGTCGATGGTCGGGGGCAGCCTTCTGCTCGCGGTTGGAAAGAGCGACCCACCTCACCAGCATGAGGAGGAGGAGTTCATGGTGATTGCGGAGGGTACCGCTGAAATCCTCGTCGATGGCAAAACTGTGAAGGTGAAGCCCGGTTCGATGATGTTTTGTGCGGCAAACAAGACCCACGGCATCACCAACACTGGCAAGGTCCCGGTGCTCTTCTACTATTACAAGTGGAAGGTCTGACGCGCCGACAACGCGGACTGTGACCGCAAAGCCAGCAATTTTTGCGTGGGTATTTCTTACCAGAGACTTGCAGCGCTTCGGGAACTTTTTGCTAGTTTTCCGGCCTACGGACCGGGCGATTTTAGCCGGGCACCGGCCTTGGACGCAAGCCCAAACGCAGCATCGCGTCTTCGGCATCGCCGTCGCTTCCGGCTCCTTGCATTCTTCGGCTTGAATTTGCGGGCTATTTTCACCGGGCTGGCTTGCGCCTCCAACCCGGTCGCTAACAGATTTCCATTCTGATTTCCCAACTTGCGGAGATAATGCGCACCTAGAGCAATCGCGAACCACAGCTGCCAGTGCGAAAGCAGTCCCTTGGCCAGCAGAGAGTTATTAACCCAGCCGTCTTCCGCAGCAAGGCGCCACACGCCAATTCCAGTAGCAAATATCACGCTTGGCGCCACCGCCGGCCGCAACCGCGGCAAGAGGCGCTTAAACCGTTTGGAAATTTCGCAGGTGAAATGCGCCAACCACGATGCCGCCGTAAAAGTGTTCCGCGCAAAAGGGCATTTCGCTAACGCCTGCCACCTGTCTGAAAATTCGATGGAGTCGGCCATATCATTCCACTTGGCGAGGCGCCCACTGCCTTCCTCACGCTGACTCAGGCAAACTGACCGCCAAATCAAGTTCCTCGGTGGGGGTTGCAGATCAAATGGAACGTCGATTGCCAGTGTTTAAGCGGCTACAAGAGCCTGCCGAATCTTGACGTTTGAAGAGGAGAAAAATATGCAGAGAATTCTGTCGTTACTGGCGTTTGCAGTGGTCTTTTCCACCTTGGCTTTGGCTGAGAGCTGGTCGGGAAGGCTGATCGACGCTTCGTGCTACAGCCAACAGAAGAAAGCCGATGGGTGCGATGCAATGAGCACCACGACCGCTTTTGCATTAGAGGTCTCCGGGAAAGTCTACAAACTGGACGCTGCCGGCAACTCCAAGGCCTCTACGGCCTTAAAGAGCCGGGCTGATCGAGCAGCCGACCCGAACAAGCCGCAGTCGACTCAAGTCATGGCGAAGGTCGACGGAACCGAAAAAGGCGGGACCATAGCGGTCGAGAACGTTGACGTGCAGTGAACTGCTGCTAAGAGAATGAGGGGAGCTGTACGAGGCAACTCCCCTTTTTCGCGCTGAGTGTTTACGGGGACCTCAGGCTGTAAATTTTGGCGAAGAAGGCAGGGGTATCGTGTGATATTCTAAGGTCAAATGTGGTACCGCCACTTTCCTCACCAGGTGAGGAGTTTTCTCTTCACTGTATTCCTGTTTGGAGCTTTTGTCGGCAGCTGCCTCGCACCAGAAACTCCACGTGAACCCGATTCCGGCGCTCGCAAACTCCTCGCCGAGAAATACGTCCGCGAGAAGTTGCCTCTTTGGCAAGGACGTCTCAAGCTGCAGGACTGGAGGATCTCCATCGTGATGAGTCACCCAGCCGCTCTGAGACAAAAGACGCTTGGGAGCATCCGCTGGGACGCAACCACCAAGACCGCTGTGATCAAGGTTCTCGATGCGTCCGACTACCATATGCCCTTGCGCGCCACATTGAAGGACATGGAGTTTACGGTCGTGCATGAATTGATCCATTTGGAACTGGCGTCTCTACCCCGCAGCGAGGCAAGCCGTAGCGAGGAAGAGCACGTGATCAACGATCTGGCAGATGCGCTGTTGCAGATGGATCGCTAAGAGCAGACATTCTCGATCACGGATGGAGTGACCCTACGTCGATCGAAATAATCCAACCTTCAAAGTTAGCAACTCGGAAGTCATTCACTTGTACTAAAAGCCGCCACGTCGGACCAGGCTTGTTCGGTTGCAAATCATGTGTTGCGAAAGCCGTTCCAAAGCGAGTACCCGATGCCTGAAGACCAAAAAGACTTTGATCTGATCGTCATCGGAGGTGGACCTGCTGGAATGGTCGGCGCCATCACCGCAGCCGCATTCGGAAAGAGTGTGGCGGTGGTCGATAGTCACCCTGAACTGGGAGGCGCTGGCGCCAATACGGGTACGGTTCCCAGTAAGACGCTGCGGGAAACGGCGCTGGCCCTCTCGGGAATGAGATCGCGCAATCTTTTCGGAGTAGATCTTTCCCTGCGCAGAGAAGCGACCGTAGCTGACTTCCTTCGGCACGAACAAAACGTAAAAGCAGGCCTGAATCACGATTTGTCGCAGAGGATGGCAACGTCGCACATTTCCGTCTATTGCGGAACGGGATCGTTTGAGAACTCCCATACTGTCCGGGTTCGGCCACTGGCAGAGGGAGATCCGAACTTGTTGTTGCGAGGGCAGCATATCCTGATCGCGATCGGGTCAGTTCCGGTTCGCCCCGAAGGCTTCCCCTTCGACAATGCGGAAATTTACGATTCGGACACAATCCTCGATCTGCGACGTCTGCCCGGGAAAATGGCGGTGATAGGCGCTGGCGTAATCGGCTGCGAGTACGCTTGCACTTTTGCCGCGCTCGGAACCGCAGTTCACATCGTCGATGGGCGCGAGGCGCTGCTTTCGTTTCTGGACGTTGAAGTCGCACGTGTCTTAGCCCGCGCGATGGAAGAGAACGGAATTGTTTTTCATTGGAAGGAGCAAGTGAGCAAGTGCGAGCCGGGGGCATCAAGCCAGGTCGCATTGACTTTGCGCTCGGGGCAAACGCTCAGCGTCGATGCGGTTCTGGTTGCAGCCGGCAGGAAAAGCAACGTGGCCACGCTCAACCTCGGCGCCGCCGGGGTGGCCGCGGGAGAGCATGGCGTCATAGCCGTGGACGATCTCTACCGGACGAACGTCCCCCACATATTCGCGGCTGGCGACGTGATTGGCTTTCCGGCACTCGCTTCGACCAGTATGGAGCAGGCGCGCCGTGCCGTGAGGCACGCTTTCGGTGTAGATCTCGCCGGCCGCGCATCGGGTCGGTTTCCTACCGGGGTTTATACGATTCCCGAGGTGAGTATGGTGGGCGATACGGAAGAGTGTTTGGTGCGTGACGGTGTCAACTACATCGTGGGGCGCGCTCCCTACTTTTCGAGCGCGCGCGGCCGGATCATCGGCGATTCCAGCGGTTTCCTGAAACTGCTGTTCCGGCGCGACGACTTGAAATTACTCGGTGTGCATGCGATCGGAGAACAGGCAACCGAACTCGTCCATGTGGGGCTGATGGCATTGTTGACCGATTCCGGCGTAGCAATATTCGATGAAGCGTGCTTCAATATTCCAACACTCGGTGCCCTTTATAAGGTCGCCGCGTTGGATGCGATGACCACGGCCGCGCGGTCCGGGTCCGTCTGACGGCTATTATTCGCCTCTGTCGCCACGCGTTTCAGCGTATGATCGTGTGGATCTCGAGCCATGCGAGAAAGTCTGCAAGTTTTGACAGGCGGGCCGTCGTCAAGGTGCGGTAGGTCTTGAACCGGGCAGACATGCTGCGGCGCGCGACGGCGAGGTCCCATCCCTGGGACATGGTGATTGTCGGCGGGGGCGCGACCGGCGTCGGCGTCGCCGTGGACGCTGCTTCCCGCGGCTACGAAGTTCTGCTGCTGGAGCAAAGCGATTTCGGCAAAGGCACTTCCAGCCGCAGCACCAAACTGGTGCACGGCGGCGTGCGCTACCTCGAGCAAGGCAACATTCCGCTGGTGATCGAGGCGTTGAAAGAGCGCGGGCTTCTACGCCGCAATGCGCCGCATTTGGTGCGCGATCTGGCTTTCGTCGTACCGAGCTACGACTGGTGGGAAGCGCCGTTCTTTGGCTTGGGCCTCAAGATCTACGATCTGCTGTCGGGCCGGTACGGCTTCGGACCGTCGCAGATTCTGTCGCGGGAAGAAACCCTCGCGCGCCTCCCCACCATCAAGACCGAGGGATTACTGGGAGGCGTGGTTTACTACGACGGCCAGTTCGATGATGCGCGCCTGCTCATCAATCTGGTGGCTACGGCGGCCGAACAGGGCGCCACCCCGCTTAATTACGCCGCGGTCACCGCCGTGACGCGGGACGCCGAGGGCTTTCTGGATGGCGTGCTGGCGCTCGATGCCGAGAGCGGGCGGGAATTCCGGGCAAGCGCCCGCGTGGTGATCAACGCCGCCGGACCCTTTGCCGATAGCGTGCGCCGCCTCGCGGATCCAGGCACTGCGCCACTGCTCGCCCCGAGCCAGGGCATTCATCTGGTCCTTGATCGCTCTTTTTTGCCGGGCGAGAGCGCGATCATGGTTCCTCACACCAGCGACGGACGCGTGTTGTTCGCCATCCCCTGGCATGGCCACACGCTAGTGGGCACTACGGATACACCCGTCGAGGAAGCTTCGCTCGAACCGGTGGCGCTCGAAGCGGAAATCGATTTCGTCCTGCGCACTGCCGCGGCTTATCTCGAGCGGGCGCCGGCACGCGACGACGTCTTGAGCGTGTTTGCCGGAATCAGGCCCTTGGTCAAGACCGCTGGCGCGAAGAACACCGCCGCGCTTTCGCGTGGCCACACCATCCATGTCGATACCACGGGGTTGCTTACGATTTGCGGTGGTAAATGGACCACGTACCGGCGTATGGCCGAAGACTGCGTCAACCAGGCTGCCACGCTGGCCGGCCTTCCGGAAAAACCATGCGTCACGCGCGGCCTCGCCATCCATGGATTCGACGAACACGCCGCCGCGTTCGGCGAGTTGGCTGTCTATGGTTCGGACGCACCCGCCATTCAGGAGCTGATTCGCGACGATGCTCGCCTAGGCGAGCGCCTGCATCCGGCTTTGCCCTATTGCAGCGCGGAGGTGGTTTGGGCGGTACGCAATGAAATGGCGCGCACGGTGGAAGATGCGTTGGCGAGGCGCACGCGAGCGTTGTTTCTGAATGCCCGGGCAGCAATCGCAATGGCGCCACGGGTTGCCGAGCTGATGGCTCGCGAACTGGGGCGCGACGCTGCGTGGGAGGCAGGGCAGGTGCGCGCGTTTGAGGAGGTGGCGCGAAAGTACTTGACGCTCAAGGCGCCTTTTGAGAGTTCGTGACCTTATCGGACCTATGAACGGTATGATCACATTGGCTTGGACATCCGCAAAAAGAGCATCGCTGCTGCACCGAAAGGGACCCATTGACCCCAACCACGCAGGACCTGATAGACCGCATCAAGACGCTGGAGCGGGAGCTGGAAGAGAAACTGGAAGAAAAAGAGCAGGCTTTCCGCTACCGTTGGTTGCGCGGTAAAGCTAAATTTGAAGATGAGGCTCTTCGCCAGCACAAAAAACTAAAGGTCGGACTGCTGGGATATGTCCTGCATGGCCGCGCCATGGCGGTGCTGACAGCCCCGCTGATCTATCTCTGCGTTGTTCCGTTCGCGTTGCTCGATTTTTCCTTGTCGATCTACCAGGCTGTCTGTTTCTCCGCCTATGGTATTCCCAAGGTCAGGCGAGGGGATTATATCTTCTTCGATCGGGGACGCCTAGTTTACCTTAACTTTCTGGAACGCTTGAACTGCGCCTACTGCTCCTATGCTAACGGTCTCTGCGGGTATGCTACGGAGATTGCGGCGCGAACGGAACAGCATTGGTGCCCCATCAAGCATGCGCAGCGCCTGCGCTCTCCCCATTCGCGCTACCAGCGGTTCTTCGCTTACGGTGACGCCGAACGCTACCATCGCGAACTGGAGCGTGTTCGTAACGACTTCGTCGATATCAAGACGATCGTGCCGAAGCCTTGAGTTATAAGCCGTTCGTGGGCGCGGGAGCCGGGTAAGCTCTTAGCCTCGCCAAACCATCCACCAGTTGCTCGATTTCGGTTTCGCGATGGGCATAAGTGGCGCACATGGAACGCAGTGCGGCCGCTTGCTTGTCCAACCGCTCTACGATCGCATCCACTCGCGAGCAAAGGCCGGAAAGGGTACCCTTGACGGCGGCGATGTCTTCCTGGTGAACACCCAGCTCTTTGAAGATCACGTCCATCCGTTCGGAAACCGAAGCCGAAAACTCGCCCGTCTCCTTGCGGAGAGTGGCCAGTTCCGCGTCCTGCCGTGCCTGGGATTCCTGCATGGATACGGCCGCAGCGGACAACTGCTGGCACTTGTCCTGGACCAAAAGGTTCATCGACCGTTGTTCCGAGATAGCGTCGGTCAGGTCTTGGAAGCCAGCTTGCAGAGTATCGAGGCGGCGGCCAACTGTATCTCCTACTTTGCGAGTCTCGCTGGCGATATGATTTTCCAGCCCGCGGATCGCAACCACCAGCACGCTGGCGAGGCCATACGCAACGTTGTCCACGAGTGGCGCCAATGTCAGGTCCTGGCCGACATCCTTGGGAATACCAAGGAAGGTGCGCCGCAATTCTTCCGTCCCCGATCCCAGGTTCTCTGGGACGGGTTTATTTGCCTGTCCGTTCTCGATCGCTGATGCAGGGCTCGCAGCGTCCGTTTTTCGCGGACGAAATACCGCCTCTTCCAGCCTGTGTTCGATCTCGATTCCATTCGTTGCCATAGTCTTTTCCTTTCTTGTTTGTGATCACACTAAGAAATGTTCTGCCAGCTCTACGTGGCCCCGGAGGGCGGCCTGCCAGCTCGCATGCGCTTCCTCGGGTTTTCCTAAAGTCATCAAGGCGTGACCCAGGTTCAACAAGGCCTGCGGAAAGTCGGGCTTGTGGCCGAGAGCCTGGCGATAATATCCGACTGCCTCAGGGGCGCGACCTTGCTTTTGCAATACCAAACCAGTGTTGTAGAGCAGATCCGGGCTGGGCTCTCCGAGTTCCCGTAGCTGCGCATGGAGCGCTGAAACCTTCTCGAAGTCCTTATGTTCTAAAGCAATCGCCACCAGGATGCGCAGGGCCTCGACGGACGCCGGGGTGGCGATCAGCACCTGGCGAAGAGCCTCCTTGGCCGAGGCGAGATTTCCAACCTTCCACTGGGCAATACCGAGGTTCAGCAACACTTCGGGGCCTTGTTTTTGGAGGTTCGGGCAACACTCAAAGGCTCGAATACACCCGGGATAATCGCCGAGTTGAAGGCGAACGTAGCCCAGGCGAAACCAGGCATCTTCAGCCTCCGGATGCTGCGCCACCAAATTTGAATAAAGCTTCGCAGCCTCGCTCAATTCCTGTCTTCGTTCGAAGAGCAGAGCCAGGTTCCAAAGAGCGGCCTTTAGCGCCGGATCCAGCGCCAGGACTTTCTCGTAAGACTCCCTCGCGGGCTCCCATTGTTCGAGCTCGTGAAGTACCGTACCCAACCCCAGGTATGCCTCCGACGATCCAGGATTCAATGTCACGGCCCGTGAATAGGCATCGGCTGCATCCTGAAAACGGCCCAGCTTTTGGAGCGCGACACCGCAGTTGAACCAGCCAGCGAAATGATTAGGATGGCTTTCGATCAATGCCTTGTAAAGGCGGACGGCGCCGTCATAATCCCGGCTTGCGGCCGCAGCCAGCGCCAGGCACTCCAGAGCCTCTGCCGAATCTGGGCGGACCTCCAGAAGACGGTGGGAACATTGGATGAGCAGTTCGTAATCGCCCACCGTGATTGCCAATGCGAGGGTGTTGGCGAGCAACTCTTCCGACTGAGGATCGCGCGATAGAAGGAGATGGTAAAGCTCCGAGGCCTCGGCGTGCCGGTTCAGAAGCTGCAGGGCCGCGGCTTTACCCCGCAGCGCAGCCTCGCGAAAGGGCTGGCGTTCCAGGCATTTTTCGAACGCGTCCAGGGCGTCTTGCGGCTGCTGCAAGTGAAGCAGGGAAATCCCAAGGCCCAAGTGCGCTCCCGCGCGTCTCGGGTCTTTCTCGGTCGCCTTGCGAAACGCCTTGGCAGCCTGCTCCCAGTCGCCAAGTTTTTCCCAACATACGGCCCGGTTGTAGTGGGCGATTGAATCGTCTTCAGTCAACCGCAGCACACTTTCGTAGGCCGTCGCTGCAGCTTCGAATTGCCCCAATTCAAAATGGAGGTGGCCAATCGCACCATACAGCTTCGGAGATTGGTCACCGGCGTCCCGGGCATGGCAGAGTTCGGCGAGGGCGCCCTCGACATTTCCAGTCATTTGGAGGGAAGCGGCCTTGACTATTGATTCTGTAAGAGTCGCACTCATTGATTGCCTTCTTTTCGACCATGTTCACGACAATGCTCACGGGGATCCCAGCCCAGAGGCTGCAGTCCGCTTTTCGGAAGCACTAGGGCCAGATCGGGTGTAAGCGGATTACACTCGCTGTCCAGCGACTGCGCCCGAGAAACCGGCGTGACGCCGGGATTCAAGAAATCGCCAACTGGAACCCGGAGGTGACGTTCGATCGACAGTCCGCTCGAATCAGGAATTGCCGGCCGCAATGCCGGCTGCAACCACACGATAGGATGCGCAGGCCACATCGGCGCGTCCTGAGGCCGAGTCTCCACCGGGAGTAAACGCGCCAACTCCTGTCCGTAAGGACTTGCTCCCGAGCTAACATCGGACACAGGCATGGAGCGCGGGCGTGTCCCATTGGTTCCCGCCGCCGTCCCGTTCTTCGCTAAGCGTCGCAATTTTGTTGGGCTCATACCCGCAGACTCCGCTTGACGGCTATGGCGAGCGAAGTGATGTCGTAATGTGCGGAACTTTGGGGCGCGTAGTCACCAATCCACTTGCCGGCGCCGAAAGCCTCAACAAAAGCGGTGCGCTGATGGATCGTAGGGCCTACTGTTTCACCGAAGCAGGAGAGTTGGGCCTCGATCTGACGGCCGGCATCGGTTCGGCGATCAATTTTCGACGGCACAATCAGACACCTTGGGCCTCCGCCGCGACGATTGGTTCGAGCTTGCCGGATCAACTCCACGGCGGCTTGCGTGGCGACTAGATCCACCCCGCTGGCCGTGACAGGAATCAGTACCAGATCCGCGATCTTACCGGCTGCCTGTGAAGCTGCACCTACGTGGGCGGGGGCATCCAGCACCACGTAGCGCTCGCCTCTCGTTGCCGCCGCTCGTACGAGTCGCTCTCCGTCCTCGTCATTCTCTAAAGGCATGAATTCACCCCGGATCGGCAAACGGCCATGCTTCAACCAATGACTGGATGTTCCCTGCGAATCATTGTCCAGCAGTAGGACGGAGTCCCCATTTGAGGCCAACTGGCACGCCAGGTTTACCGCGATGGTTGATTTTCCGCAGCCCCCTTTGAGATTCACCACGGCGATCACCATGGCCGGAGCGCAGCGCGTATACTTCATCGCGCTGAACACGAATTGAGTAACTTGGTTACTGAGTTGAGCGAGCGGTTGACTCATCATCTATTCTTTACCTGGTCGAAATATCACTTGAATCCGAACCTTGCTCTCCACCGGCTCACCGTCGAGCCGAGCCGGACGATAACGGCGCTTCATAATAGCGGTGGTCGCGGCGGACGCCAGCAGCGTGTCTCCGCTCGACACCGTCACATTGGTGACTGCGCCCGATTCGTCTACCGTGGCTACCAGATTCACCTCGCCCGAAATGCCGTGCTGCCTGGCCACTCGAGGTACGACGAATGCCGGACCATCGATCAACTTTGGTTGGACTTGAAAATTGGAGCCGACCGGCAACTCCGATGTCACGACATTTTCGGCCTCGTCCGATGCAGGCGCGGGGAGGCTGGCAGCGGTCAGCAAGTTAGTGGACGAACCGGACGTCTTCTGGTCGGAAGCAGACTTCCGAGATGTCATCCAAACAGCAGCACTCACCGAGGCCAGCAAAACTATGGCCGCTATCGGCCCTGCCAATCTGGCGGTGACGCCACGGCCCGATCTGTTTCCGATTGTGGATGGCAGCACAGGAGCCGGCAAAGGCTCATTTTGTTTATCCGTTAACGCTGGCTGGACGGCGACGTCGGCCTGATTCTGATCGTTACCGCGGGCCCCGCCGATAGCCTGCAGGTCTCGCTCCAGGATGGGATCGCCTGGAAACAGGGACAACAGATTGTGAAGCAGGTCGGCAGCCTGGTCGAAATGCTGCTCACGGATCAGCTTGAGCGCTTTCTCGCGGCCGTTCGTGTAAAAGTTCAATTCCTCGCTGGCGGCGCGTGTCTCACGGACGGTTTCCAGTAGCGCCCGGGCATCCGGGTGGTTCTGCTTCGCCAACAGAGCCAGGATCGCTTCAGCCTCCTCGAACTGGCGACGGCTGAATAAGATCTGCGCCCGGCGCCATTCGTCTCGTTGTTTCTTCTCAGCTTCCAATTCTTCCCGAAGCGCCTGCAGCGCGGGCTCGGCACGCAGAGACTCCATGCCCTTGCTGAGAATTTCTTCGGCGTCGCCGGTTTCACCATCGGCAAGCCTTTGCCGCACTTCCAGGATGATGCTTTCACATTGGGAGCGCCTCACTCCACCTTGGACTTGCTCCCGCAGAGCGAGCAGCTTCTGTTCGTCCGGGAATTCTATCTGGGCGGCCTCAATAAGAGAGAGAGCCTGTGGCCAGGCGTTGGCGGTAATTTTCTGCTCAATCAACTCCAGCCTGCGCGCCAGTCTTTTCTCACGCTCGTGTTCGTTTACACGGCCTCGGAGCCGTTCGGCCGCCGCCAACAATTCCGTCGAGCCAAGGCAAGCTTCCATTGCTTGTTCGAGGAGCGTCAGGGCCACGGGCCACTGTTGATGCTGCTCCAGAAAAGCGGCTTGAGCCAAAGAATCTTGAATGAAGCGGCCTTTCTCCCAGCCTGGCAGCAACTCCTCGATGGCCGTGAGCCGGGCTGCAAGAATGGGCTGATCCGCAAGCCCGGCAGACTTGTCCCGCAAAAAGTGGGCCGCCAGATCGGGGCGATCCTGTTGGAGCAGCCATTCGACTTCATCCAAAATCGGGCGCGTGATGGCTGCGGATTTGAAGTCCCGCCACTGCTGTTCCACCTCGCCGCGAACGGCCAGCACAGACGGTTCAAGTGCATAGATAGCCAGAACGGCGTCCAGCACTTCAAGAGCTCGCTCGAACTGTTCTTCTTGCCGGAATCGATCACACTGTGCCAACGCCTCAGCGATGTTTTGTGACCGCTCTTCCGCCTCCCGAGCTAGCGCCAGCAGGGTTCCAAACATCGCCTCATCGGGATACTCAGTGCTCGCCGCCTCCAATCTCGCTACGGCATCGGTGAACCGCTGCTGCGCCAGTAGCGACCGGGCTTTGCTTAGTTGCGCCTGGATGCGCGCCTGCCGCTCCGTCTCCTCTTTTTGGGCACGCGCCTGCGCCAGCAGTTGCTCGATGTGCGTGGCGTCGGGACACTCCGCCCGCAATCCGGTAAGAATAGAAATGGCGGCGGCGAACGACTCAAGCTGAAGCAGCGATTTGGCTTTCGCTAACTCTTCCTCGACCCTTGCCTGCCTTTCCTGGCGCTCCCTTGCCTCGACGATAAGCAGGATCAGCCCGGCCGCTTCGGCGCTCTGCGGATCTCTTTCGAGTGCTTCCGTTATTTTACGGTGTGCTTCCGTCAAATCCTGCTGATCCAGCAGTTGCCGGGCATCGGCGACGAGCTGCGCAGACCGCTGGCATTGTGCATGCTGCTCGCAAATCTGTTCCAATCGGGTTTTTGCCGCCAGATTGGCGCCATCGAGACGTACTGCCTCGCTGAGAATCTCGACAGCCCGCCCGAATCGGCGCGCCGCTGCCTGTTCCTCCGCGTCCTGTAACAAAGCCTCCTGTCGTACCCGCGTGTTACGGCGTTGTATCAGGCCACGAAGTACACGATTGAGTTTGAGGGCCTTTCGGTTTCCCGAATCCAGTTCCAACGCCACTCGCACGCCGCGCTGCGCATCGTCCAGTTCATGCGCGCTCATCAGGCGGCGGGCATTTGCAGAAAGCGTCGCGGCCCGTGCGCGTTTCAGATCGCGAAGAATCGGCTCGGCGTCAGACTGCAACTCTTCCAAGCTCTGGTACCGCCTCTCCCGATGCCAGTCCAGGGCGCGATGAACGAGCTGTTCCAGTGCCGCCGGACACTCTGGCGCTAGCTGCCGCAGCGGAGCGGGTTCATTATCCACGAAAGGATGAGTTCCGGTAATGAGCTCGTAGTAGACGGCGCCGAACGCAAAAATATCGCAGAGCGCATCGGGCTGGAAATCAACCGTAACCTCTTCCGGTGCGGCGTAGGACATGCCGCCGTATTGCCCGACGCGGGCCGGACGCACGATGCCGAAGTCCTGAATGGTTACGCTTCCATCGCCGGCCAGTGCGATTCCGGAAGGTTGGATGCCGACAAAAGAAAAACCTCCACTATGGGCAGCGCGAATTCCCTCCGCGGCCCGCCACATGATGAGCATCTTCTGAAGCAGACTGAAAGACTTGTGCGTTTTTACGGCTAGCCTTACGTCATCGTCGCCGAGATGCTGCATTGCCGCGAAAGGGAGATCGCCATGATCACCCAATTCGTAAACCGTAATAATGTTTGGATGGTGCAGGTTGCCGGCTCTGGCAACGTCAAGGCGAAACCGCTCCGCGATTGGTTTATCGGTGACGTCAATCAGAACCTTCAACGTAACCAGGCGCCCAATCTCCCGGTCGAACCCGCGGAACACCGCGACGGGGGAGCTGTGGCCTACCTCTTCGTCAATGTCGTATTTCCCCATGCGAGCCAACGGCGGTCGCCGTGGGCCGGGCGACTCGAGAGCCTGACCGAACCCGGGCGCCAACATTTCCTGGGTCCGAATGTGTCTGGCGGCACTCATCGCGTGGTCATTTTGGGTCTCCCGATCGTGCGGGGACAATTCATGCGTTCAATAAAATGAAGTCGCATCTGCGTGCAAGGGACTGGACATTTTGTAACAGGTTGCGGCAAACGTGTCCAACCTAAAGCCGACTGCGAGCCGTGTTTTCCACAAGTTTGTTCCAGCCTGAAATGAGCTGCTTCCGCCGTGTGATGTGTTCAAAGACTGTGTATAAAACAGACTGTGGATTGTACGTTGTCTTAAAAAAGGCAGTGTGCAAGGCCGGCCTCGGCCGGATGGCCGTCCCCATTCATCACGCGTGGCCGAACATCGCTGGATCGCACGCCGCGCGGATTTCATCGAGGCGGCTAAATTGTTCTAGAGGAGGATCAGCTTGCAGCTTCGATAAGGCTCCGAACCGACGCTACCAGCGAGTCGGCAACTCTGCTCTTGTCGAGTACAAGGTCGGCTCCGCACTTTTTCGCTACGTGCAGCAATGCCGGGAAAACGCCCGAAACAGCGAGGACCTTTGGCTTTGGTACATAATCGCGGATGGCCATCAGAATCTCAAAGCCATCGACGTCCGGCATCGCCAAATCGAGGATCACCAATTGAAACGCATCTTCTTGAATGGCCCTAAGCCCCTCTTTTCCCGAAAGGGTGCTGCACACGGCGTATCCGGCATTCTCAAGAATTCTCCCAAATAACGGTGCAACGTTCTTATCGTCATCAACGATGAGAATGCGCAGAACCGCAAGTGAACCGACCAAAGGGTTACATCGCATGCAAACCCCTGTCTTGCCGGCTGGCCAAACGTCTGGACGATGGCCCCCAAAGCATGAACTGCTTCATCTTTGCCTATCGGCGGTCTTGCGGATCTCCGTGAGGCAAGCCGGTCCATAGCCCCTTGGAACTGCTTGTTAACGATCCGGAGATTTTCAGACCATGCGGGATGCCGCTTAGCGGCGGATCGAATTCTTGCGCGCTTAAGCGCGTCGTTCCGACTCCCCTTCTTCTCTCAGTTCCTCCGCCCGGCCCACGGGCTTACGCGCGGTCGAGCTTACGTCTGTCGCTTGGCTGAGTGCTTCTGGTAGTCCTTCAAACACTTCATCCAACAGCCCGAGAAGGACCGGGTAACCTCGGACTCTAAGCAAGATTGCGCGAACGGGCTGGGGAAGGATTCTCCACGGAACTCGGCCGTACGTTGAGACAATCGGACTCTCCAGATCGCGCAGGCCGGTTAGCTGGGTTTCAATCGCCTCATAAGTTTGCGGGCCGCGGCTCATAACCGATTCTGCGAGTCCGGCAAGCGAGTGCCCGAGCGGGATCAAATCGGAGTGACGCAGCAGTTCGATCGGCTGGCTACTCTTCTGGACCAGCGAACTTGTTAGAGCGCCCTCCAGCGCGGCCCACGCCATATCAACGGAGGCAGGCCGTAACCGCCAGAGCCCTGTATCCGCGGCGGGGACAATCTCGGACATTGGCAGCACACGGGAAAATACCAAATGGAGCCAGGTGCGTTCGGCGTCTACCTCCCATTTGGAGATGTGCCATTCGCGTCCAAAGATCTTGAAAGTTTTTCTAAAACCGTCGCCGCCGGACCAGTACAACCTGGTCTCTGGCCATGGCACCCGAAGCCTGGCATGCTCCTTTGAGTAATCGATTCGAAGACGCCCGACCGGCCGATAGACGACGTAATGCTGCTCGTCGCACAGGAAGTTTTCAGACTCCCACCACCGTCCATCCATGGTTACGATGATTGAGCCAATACGGATCCGTCTGTCCACAATCATTTCGAGAGTCCGCGCCGGTGCAATTGGAACATGAACCTCTTCGCCCCTTGGCCGCGAGATCACGAAGGCATGACGAAGCTCTTCCCGGTAGTCGGCTGGGAGATGCGAGTTCGGGGCTACACATAACAATGTGGCGGGCATCACGGATGGCGTTGGTGCCTGTGTCCGGCCGAGCAGCGACAGCACTACGTCTCGCAGCATCTCCAGATCGGCAGGGTAAACGTATTCTGGAGAAAGCAGTTCGGGCTCGAGCATCATCTCCAGCGTCGCCCGCGAAAGGTGTTCTCGAACTAGCAGACGCTTGATCGCACTGCCAATCGTCAGAACCGGAATGCCGCTGTCTTCAGCAACCGTGGATTGGCCCTCATCGATCAGCAGGCGAGCTACTTCCAGCGGCACCCACTCGTTCAAGAGACGAATGATGAAGGCTGTAAGCCGCTCGGAATCCAAGCTGGCCCGAACCGGCTCCAGGAGTTGAGGCACGGATTCGGGTCTCTGGCCGCTTCGAAAGACCCTCTCCTGGATCCAATTCTTAATCTCAATGATGACTTCCCGCGAGGGATCGTCCAGGAGCTGTTCACGCAGAGCTGAATTCAACAAGTGATGCAGCTCTTTCCACAACCGGAGGCTATAGCCGTTCGCACAGACGGTCTGGAGCCAAAAAGAAGCAAGGGCCGGAAGGGTCTCCGGATACAACCGTTGCCGCATTCGGGCGAGCAAGGCTTGGAAATCCTCCTGAGCACGGGATACCTTCGACCACCCAAGGAAAAAGCCCGTGACAAGCGGTGTTGCCAGGAGCGATGCAACCGATGCGAACATACATCAAATCTTTCCTTCGGCCCTGCGCATCAGAGAGTTTCGGGTCAGCCTGCGCCTGCTTCTTTAGTCTCGCGATACTCTCCACTGATTTCGTAAGCACGTCCAGTTCCGTTCGCGATAGCCTTCAGGAGGCATAGTTTTCCTTATGAATAGCGGGTGCTGTGCGTGCTTTCAACCGGCTCAGTTTTGCTGCTTCGAGAAAAATGTATTGGCCTGATAGAAACAATCTATGACGTTTTAGGTAACCAGTGAGCAGATCGCCTGATACGCTGAGTCTTGCCCACGAAGCACTAGCTCGAGGGCACAGCAAAGGAGATTTGAAATGCGATCCCGGTTGCTCCTCGCGAGCATTGCCACATTTATTGCTCTTGCCTCACGGGCAACGGCTGAGATTAAGTTTGTTTGTAAAGCGGAAGCCGCCGACGAGTGCGCATTCTCCGTGACCCCAGCGGATGGTGCCTATCTCACGAATTTCGTGATCGGACCAAACCAGACTCATGGCGTCAATGACGGCTTCGCCGGCGGAAAGTACTGTGTCGTGGTATCAAAGCCACACGCCCAAGTGAAGGACTGGCCGGCGAGCTGTACAAATGCAGCCACAGGGGCACCAGGCAAGGTAGGGGAAAAAATTAAAGCTGGCGCCACTTACGAATAACGGCTCGCGATGTTGCTGCTCGCCTCGGTTACGCTGATCATTTTATAACCGAAGCGCTAACTCAGAATCGGTTGGATCACCGTCCCATAGACATCCGTCAGCCTGAAATCACGGCCGGCGAAGCGATAGGTTAGACGCTCGTGGTCGAGGCCCAACAGGTGCAGCATTGTCGCGTGGAGATCGTGCATATCCGTCTTGCCCTCCACAGCTCTGTATCCAAAATCATCGGTTGAGCCGTACTGCATGCCGCCCTTCACGCCGGCGCCGGCAAGAAAGCACGTGAACCCATACGGATTGTGTTCACGGCCCTCCATGCCGTCCACCTGTTTCACCTTCGGATTCAGCTCGCGGTAGGGCGTACGGCCAAACTCCCCGGACCAGAGAATCAGAGTATCGTCCAGCAGTCCCCGAGCTTTTAAGTCGGTCAGCAACCCAGCAATCGGCTTGTCCACCGACTTACATTTCGAGAGCAAGCCCTTCTTGATCCCGGCATGGTGATCCCAATCTACTGACGTGATCTGAACGAACCGCACGCCCGCTTCCACCAGCCGGCGCGCCAGCAGGCACTGTTGCCCGAACTCGTTGGTGTCTTTATCGCCAATGCCGTATAGATCTTGCGTGGCTTTGGACTCTTTTGCCAGATCGAGTACCACTGGCGCTTCCGCCTGCATCCGGAAGGCAAGCTCGAACGATTGAATCAGCCCTTCCACTTCCCGGTCTCCGTCCAGTTTCTCCAATTGGCGCCGGTTCATCGTCTGCAGGAAGTCAAGCTGCCGCCGTTGCACCGCGTTGCTGATGGAGTCATCCTGCAAATACCGGATATCGGGGCTCGGCGGCGTCGCCGCAGAAGGCCCGCGCAGCGCTTCGCCCAAAGGGGTTCCCTGATACGCCGCCGGAAGAAACGCGCTTCCATAGAGCTGCTGGTTGCCGCCATCACCAAACAGGTCGGGCCGGATGGTGATGAAGCCGGGCAGGTTCTGGTTCTCGGTCCCGAGCCCGTACGTCGCCCACGCACCCATGGACGGCCGGACAAAGACGCTGGCTCCCGTATGCAGCGTTCGAACGGCCGGGGCGTGCGCTTCGCTATCCGTATTCATCCCGCTCAATAGGCAGAGGTCATCCGCCTTTTCCGCCAGGTGGGGCAGCCAATCCGATATATACAGCCCGCTTTGGCCCCGCTGCACCAGGTTCGAAATCGGCCCCATGAGCTGCGTGTTTTTCACGCTGTCCGTAAGAATGCGCGTTTTCGGCAGGTCGAAGGGCAGGGGATTGCCACTCTGCTTTTGTAGCCGCGGCTTGTACTCGAACAGGTCCACGTGCGAGGGTCCACCCTGCATCCAGAGGAAAATAACCCGCTTGGCACGGGCGGGAAAGTGAGTTGGCTTCGGAGCCAGGGGATTGGCGACAGAAGCAGCGGCCTGTTCCGCGCAAAGAGCAGCAATCGCCACTGACCCAAATCCGCAGCCGGCCTTACTCAAAAGCTCCCGGCGAGAAAGTCCGGATGTCGTTTTCGGAGGTGTCATGGAATTCTGCTCCTTATCCCTTGAATAAGAACTCGCTGGAGGCGAACAGCGTCTGGCAATAGCGGGTCCACGCCTCTTCGATCGCGTCAGCCGGTGGATGGGGCTGGCTCCGCAGCATCCGCTCGATCTCGTAAACAAAGTCGAGGCCTTCACGAACTTCCTCGTCGGTGGCCGGCCGGTTGTACACTCGCCAAATTAGATCCGCAACCCGTGCGCGGTCGTAAAGCCCGAGCCGCTCCTCCATCAGCCGTGCCATTGTTTTCGACTGCTCGTGGTAGAACGGCGAGTTCATCAGGTATAGCGCCTGGGTGGGAACATTGGTGTTCGCGCGCTGCCCGTTAATCTGATTGGCGTCGGGGAATCCGAACAGGTTCAGCATGTCCAGCGTATCCATCTGGCTCTTGCGCAGAACCGGAAGATACACGGTCCGCCGATTCCTGATGTTTTCCGGGAGGCGCAATTTCTCATCGACAAAGGTTGGCTCGAAGGGCTTCAGATTGCCGGGAATCTCCAGGGCCAGGGAGGGTCCGCCTGCGCCGGTCTCCAATTGCCCGTCGATCTGCAGCATGGCATCCCGAATCTCCTCTCCGGAGAGCCGCTGGCGGTTCATCCGGGAAAGCAGGCGGTTCTCCGGGTCGGCGTCTATCGCTGCCTTGCTCGCGGAACTCGCCATTCGGAACGTTTGCGAAAGTACCATCTCGCGAACCAGCTTCTTCACGGACCAGCCTTGCTCGACAAACTTCACGGCCAGATAATCCAACAGTTCAGGATGACTCGGCGCGTCGCCTCGAATTCCGAAATTATCCACGCTTCGGACAATGCCCTCGCCGAACACGTCATACCAGACACGGTTCACATAAACCCGGGCCGTCAGCGGGTTCGATGAGCTGGCCACCCACTGCGCCAACTCCAACCGGCCGCTGCCCTTCTGGATGGGAGGCGGCTGGCTCAGCGTGGCTATTTGAACGAATCCTCTGGGCACTTCGTCGCCCAGGGTGTGAGCATTGCCGCGAATGGTGAGGCGGGTATCGCACGGCTTTTCGGCATCCTCCACCGCGAATGCTTCCGGCAGGGTTGGCTTCACGTACTCCAACAATTTGATACGGCCACGCAATTCGTTCAACTGAGACTCGATCTCGCCAATCGCTTTGGTGAGCCCGTCCTGTTCCGCTTTTTCCGCTTTGGCGCCACCTTCCGGCTGAGCCTTGCGCAGGGCAGCCAACTGCGCATCCTTTTCCTGCTTGCGTTGATCCAGCCGGGTCTCGCGTCCCTTTAGTTCGCTGAACTGGGCGTCGTATTTTGCCTTCTCCCTCTCGAATTGGGCGGCCTCGGCCGGCGTTTCGGGCAGCCGCACACGATTCAGATCGCTGAATACGTCCGTCATGATGCCCTTCAGCGTCTGGGTGCTGGCCAAGATTCCGGCGACACCGTAATAGTCCTTTTGCGGAATGGGGTCGAACTTATGGTCGTGACAGCGTGCACAGGCGAGTGTCAGGCCAAGAAGCGACTTGCCAATCATATCGATCTGCAGGTCTACCACGTCCATCTTCAACTGATCTTTGTCGGCGTTCACCAGCGCCCAAGGTCCAAGGCTCAGAAATCCGGTTGCTATTAACTGGGTGCGCCGCTGGTCATCCGACGTGTAGGGCAGCAAATCCCCAGCCAACTGCTCAAGAGCGAATCGGTTGAATGGTTTATCGTGGTTAAACGAATCGATGACATAGTCACGGTATCGCCAGGCGTACTTGGCCGGGATTCTCCGCCCGATGTCCATGGTGTCGGCAAAATAAGTGGAGTCGAGCCAATGCCTTCCCCACCGTTCGCCAAATTGCGTGGATGCCAGCAATTTGTCAACGGTCGCAGCGAAAGCCGAATCGGACGGATCTTTCGCGAAGGCTTCCACTTCTTCCGGTTTGGGCGGAAGTCCGGTGAGCGTGAAATAGACGCGGCGAAGCAGTGTGTAGGCGTCCGCGCGGGGCGCCGGGCTCAGCCCCTTTTCTTCCAGTTTCGCAAGGATAAATCGATCCACCGGGCTGCGGGCCCAGTCAGCGTTCTTCACTGCCGGCGGCGGGGTTCGCTTTACGGCCTGCCACGCCCAGTGGTCTTTCCTTCGTTCCTCAACGCTCTTGCCGGCCGCTGAGGAAACAGGCGGAGCAGTCCCCGCCGGAGCTTCCGGCCACGGTGCTCCCATTTTCACCCACTGAACCAGGGCGTCCACGTCTGCCGGCTTCATTTTGCCCGTCGGCGGCATATTCACCGGGCCTTCATAGAGGATGGCGCGAAGTAGAAGGCTTTGCTCGGGATTGGCCCCGTCCAGAGCCGGACCGGAATCGCCGCCTTTCAGAAGCGCGGAGCGGCTTACCAGCCGCAAATTGCCGAGAGCAATCTTCGCGTCAGGACCATGGCACTGGTAGCAATTCTGCGCCAGCACGGGACGGACCTTCGTTTCGAAATACTCGACGTCTTTGTTGGAGGGTTGCGCAGCGCCGATTCTCAAGGCCAGGATGCCCGTGACGATTCCTAAGCGGACCAGCAAATATGACATGGCACGTGGCCCAATACCTGATGAGACCAGCTTACTTTGTTAATCGGGAGCAAGCAATATGCCGCTTCGCTGCCGTAAATCAATCGAGGTTCTGCGGGTTTCCGCCTCGGTTATGATGGAAGGATATCGAACAGGAAGGCTACCGTGCGCAGGTATTTTTGGGCTCTAAGAATTGCGGCTGGTGTGCTTGGCTTTGTCGCCTCCTGTCCCTCGCAGGATGATCTTGCCCAGCTCTATTTGGCGGCAAAAAAGGCCCAGGTGGCAGGGGACCTTGCGACTGCCAGCCAAAAATACGAGGCGATTGTTCGTTTGCGGCCTGACATGGCGGAAGCACATGCCAACTTGGGAAACATTTACTACCAACAAGGAAAGCCGGACCGAGCCAAGGCCTCCTATCAAAAGGCGGTCCAGATCAAGCCGGACTTGGCGGGACCGTATTTTTTCCTGGGCGTCATCGCATTCGGCGAACATGATCTCTCGCCGGCTCTGCGTTTCCTTCAGCGGGCCGCGGCTCTAGAGAACTCCAACCCGCTGATCTATTCGTATCTGGGCTATACGTATTACGCGCGTTCGGATTTTCGTGACGCCGCGGACGCGTTGGAGAAGGCGGCCGCTCTACAGGCCGCCGACATCGACGTGCTCTATCACCTGAGCAAATCGTATAGCCATTTGGCCAAAGACGCTGTCGACCATCTGCAGAGAAGTTTCCCTGAGTCCAAATACTTTTTTCTCGTGCGGGCTCATGCCTTCGAATCCGCTGAAAACTGGAAGGATGCCGGCGAGCAGTACAGCCTGGCGCTACAGACGATGCAGGGAAATGCACGCCTTCAGCGGAAAGTGCAGTGGATTGCTGCCAAGACGGCGAACGGGAATCCGTCCGTAGATACCGGAGCCGCTGACGAACTGATCGACGGGTCACTGGCTTATAAAGATTCGCAAGTATCCGGCGAGAAGCTCAAGGCAGAAATCACCCGGTGGCAGTCGAAGGTGCGGGCCGTACGGGAGCCGAAAACCGATCAACAACTCTATTTTGCCGGCGAAGGATACCAGGTGCTCGCCTACCTGACCTCGCTCGCGGTGTTTGAATCGGATCCGGACTCATACCGCGCGCATCAGCTTCGGGCCCAACTCTTGGAGACCTCCAGCAAAGACGAAGAGGCGATCGCCGAATACCGCGATGTTCTCAAACGAAAACCCGATCTACAGAATATCCACTTCGTCATCGGCTCAATCTACTGGAAGGGATTGCGCTTCGATGAGGCCAAGGGGGAATTGCAGAAGGAGTTACGTCTCAATCCCAACCATCCGCAGGCTCTCTACGAGATGGGTGATATCGCCGTGTACGGTGGCGATCCGAAGGCAGGGGAAAAATATTTTCTCGGGGCACTGAAGCTCGACGCAACTATCATCGAAGCGCATCTTGCCCTCGAGAAAATTTATACCCAGGATGGCCAATACCAGAAATCTTTGGAGCATCTCCGCAAGGCGTTGGAGCTTGATTCTTCAGACGCAACGCTGCATTACCGGTTGGCGGCCGTGTACCGCAAACTCGGCAACACCCAGGAAGCCGAAAAGGAGCTGGCTATCTTTCAACAGAAGCAGAGAGCCGCAAAACGGTAGTCAAAGAGGACAGCGCTCCTGCGGTCACTGCTTCCGATACTTCTCGAAAAGCGCGAAATGCTCTCGAGCCTCTTCCGGCTTTCCCGATTGGGACAGCAGCAGGGCCATGCGATAATGCGCTTCGGCGTTGCGTGGTTCGGTTTGGATCGCCTGCTTCAACAGCTCGAGCGCCTCAGGCCCGCTCTTTTGGTTGGTCAGCACGACTGCCAGTTTGATCTTGGCCTCAGCAAATGCCGGATTGCACTCCAATGCCCGCCGGAAATAAGGGATCGAATCCTGCACCCGGCCATTGTTGTAATACAGCAATCCGAGATTGTAGTAGGGCCATTCTGATTTCTTGGCCTGATCCTGCTGCAGTGCAATGGCCTTCTGATATTCATTTTCCGCATCGGCGGAGCGCCCAAAGGATTCATAGGTCTGGCCCAGATTATTGTGAGATCGAACGCTGGCTGGATCCAATTCCAATGATTTCTGAAATGCCTGCAAAGCCGCCGCCGCGTTATCCGTGCTGAAATTCAATCGGCCCAGGTAATAGAACGCTTCGGCATCGGTGGGATCCAGTTCGGTCGCGCGCTGCACTTCCACTAGCGCCTCACGTGCCTTTCCGAGCATGAACTGGTCCATACCCAGCAGTTTATGCGCCGCGGCGCTGTTGGGATTTTGAACAACGTAGGGAGCAACGACGTTGAAGCATTCCTCATACTTTCCGGAATTGAACAACCCCAGCGCTTGTTGAAGGGGGCCGGCTGGCGTCTGAGGCGTCAGCGGAGAAACGATCACCGCCGCCAGCAGCGCCCACCGGACAAACATGAAACCAAAATACCACCGGGTGGGAAACATTTCTCCCGCTGGTGAAGGAGTCGAACCGGTTTTTGAGGGCTACGAGCCCCGTGCAAAGTCCCTATACAACAAGGAATTGATTCCTTTTTTAAATATCCAAGATTGGCTATTCTCCAAACTGTAAATAGAGTGCTACCCATCATGTCTCCAGGGCGGACAGTGTGCCTGGTTCGCCTTATTTTTGTATGTATCCCGGTTGTTGAGGTATTTGCGGCCAGCCCCTGCCTGCCGTGTCACGCCAAACAAGTCGCCGGATACGAAAAGACGGCGATGGCGCGTTCGTTATCGAGTTCCGCTCACCAACCGTTGGGCAGCTTCACCCACGCCTTTTCCGGAACGGAATTCTCGGTAAAGCCCGCCGGCGGCAATATCCAAATCACCATGAGGCGCGATGGGCTATCGGCCACATACCAGGCCGATTACGCTGTTGGATCGGGTAGCCATGCCTATGGATATGTGGTGCGCATCGGCGACTATCTGTTCCAGGCGCCGATTTCATATTACGCAAAGCGTAGAGCGTGGGACATGGCCCCTGGGTATGAGTCCGACCCTGAGCCGGATTTTTCCCGGCCGGTCTCCGCCGAGTGCGTCGAATGCCACGCCGGTCATCCCCGACCGGTGAAAGACACGCGGAACCGCTATGAGACGCCGGCCTTTTCCGTCGAAACTATCTCATGCGACCGCTGTCATGGCGACCCGGCCGCGCACCTCCAGAGCCCCAGTCGCCAGAACATTGTCAACCCGCAAAGACTCCCAGCCCGAGCCCGCGATAGCATCTGCGAGCAGTGTCATCTCAGCGGCGAGACGCGCGTGCTCAACCCGGGACGCCAGTTCGGTGATTTTCAACCGGGGCAAGAACTCGAGGATATTTTCTCCGTCTATGTTCGCGATAATTCCGATCCATCCTTATCGAGGGGATCGATCAAGGTCATCAGTCATGTGGAGCAACTGGCGTTAAGCGATTGTGTCAGGAAGAGCGCCGGTAAGTTATGGTGCGGGACCTGCCACAATCCACACGAACAGCCGGGGAATCCCGCGGCATACTATCGCGAACGCTGTCTGAGTTGTCATGGCAATGCGATTCTGCAAACCCATGCATCACCTGTCGGCGACTGCATCTCCTGCCACATGGTCAGGCGCAAGGCCAAAGACGGTGGCCACACCGTTTTTACGGATCACCAGATTGCACGAATTCCGGAGCCTGCCGATGACAAGTCACCCGTGATTCCACCGGTTGGGAAGTTGGCGGCCTGGCATGCACCCGCCGGCTCCCTGGCACTGCGAAATCTGGGACTGGCCAACATAGATATCGGGGAACGCGACCACTCGACCGGACACATGGAGGAAGGCGCCCGACAGGTGATTGAAGCCATGAAGTCGCTTCCGCCCGACCCGGTGATGCTCACCAAAGTCGGTTTGGTGCTTTTGCGCAAAGGCGAGACATCCGACGCCATCGAAGTCTTGGAATACACCGTGCGGCTGGATCCAAGCCGGGCTGGCTCTCACGCCAATCTCGGGAACGCCTATAAGGAGGCTGGTCAAACGGATAAGGCGGTCAGCGAGTTGGAGCGTGCCATTCAGCTTGATCCTTCTTTAGAAACCGCGTATCGCTCATTGGGTGAAATATTTGCGAAGGCCAAGGATGAGGATGGCGTTCGCAGGGTGTACAAGCGCTATCTCCAGTTCATGCCGGAAAGCGTCGCAGCGCGAAAGGCTCTGATTCGTTATGCCGCGCACTGAACGCCGCATCTTTCTTGCCAGCACACCGTGGCCCGCGGTCGCCGGCGTGGCACCAGACACATGCGGTCTCCCATAGCCTTCACGGCGTTTCTGGCTTCGTGTATGCCGGTGCTCGCGGCCCACCCGTGCGCCGTGTGCCACCCAAAACAGGTCGAGGGTTACGCCCGAACCGGTATGGCGCGGTCACTCGCTCTTCCTGAGCAGCGACAACAGCCGTCGGGTAGCTTCGGCCACAAGGTCTCCGGAACCACCTTCGAAATGCGTTCGAGCGCCGCGGGCCTGACTCAAACCGCCGAAAGGCGAGGCATTCGCGCAAAATATCCGGTCGCTTACGTTGTCGGCTCCGGCAGTCACGCCTATGCGTATGTCGTTCGGATGGCGGATTATCTTTTCCAATCGCCCGTGTCGTACTACACAAGAAAAAACGTCTGGGATATGGCGCCGGGGTTTGAGCAGGATCATCTCCCGGATTTTACGCGTCCCGTTACAGCCGAATGCCTCCTTTGCCACGCGGGAAGCATCCTTCCGGTTAGCGGCACATTGAATCGATTCAAGCCGCCGTACGTCGGTTCTTTGGGAATATCATGCGATCGCTGCCATGGGCCTGGCGAAGCACATCTCCGAAATCCGTCGCGCGAAAACATAGTCAATCCGGCACGCCTGGTCCCAGCCGCAAGGGACAGCGTTTGCGAACAGTGTCACCTCTCCGGCGAAGTGCGGGTGGCGAATCCCGGGCGAGAGGTCAGTGACTTTCAGCCAGGCGAGGCCATCGAAGGTGTTTTTTCCACTTACGTCTTCGACCACGAACGATCCAAGTCCGACGGTTCCATCAAAGTCATCAGTCACGCCGAACAGCTACGCAAGAGTGTTTGCGCCCGGGAGAGTCACGAGCGGCTATGGTGCGGAACGTGCCACGATCCGCATACCGAGCCTGTCGAGATAAAGAGCTATTACCGGGACCGTTGCCTCTCTTGCCATGGAGCAGAGCTGGTGAGAAAACATCCCAAACCTTCAGAAGACTGTATCGGTTGCCATATGCCCACACGCCCCGCTGTTGACGGAGGCCATACGGTGTTCACCGACCATCGCATCGCGCGCCGCCCCGCGGACGGAGTGGAGCCGGCAACAGAACGCCTGGTTGCCTGGCGCGAGCCACCCGAGGTTTTTCGAAAACGGAATCTCGCACTGGCTTATCTGGCGGTGGGAGAGGGCCAAAGCCTGGCGCAATATGTCGAGAGCGGCGGGCATCTGTTGCAAGCGGTGCAAGCCGTTTTTCCCTCTGACCCTGCTGTCTTGACCGGCTTAGGGATCGCATGTTTGCGCAACGCGAGGTATGGCGACGCGGCACAGTTCTTCGGGCAGGTGGTCAAGTTGGAGCCAGGTTCCGCCGCGTACCAGGTCAATCTGGCAACCGCTCTCATGGACTCGGGGGACCTTCAAGGCGCAATCCGGCATCTGAATCATGCGATTGAGTTGGACCCATCATTAGAGGTCGCCTATCGCCGCTTGGCGGAGGTTTACGGCAAAAGCAGTAATTCGTCAGCTATCGATCAGGTTTTTCAGCGTTTTCTGGAATTCAGGCCGCACTCTTTGGCCGCTCGCGAGGCTCTGCATCTTCCGTGAACCCGAACCTACTGCTCTGGTTGACACGCTAACGACGCTTTCAGCGGTCGATCGCCTGCGGCACTGTGAACACAGCAGAGATTCGCCGATCGGGAGATGAACGGATCAAGGACTGGCGCGATCGCATTGCCAGCGAAGCCACAGCCGAACTCGTCGATGCCTCGGGCACGTTCAGCGAGACCAAGCGGCTAGCCGGGCTTCTGCGTTTGTCGGTGAAGGCTCTAGGCCGTTAGCATGAAGTTTTCGCAGTTGCGAAAGCCACAAGCTTCACGATTGACGAATGCAGTGGACACTATTTCTCTCTCTTTCCGTGCATGACCATGACGGTCTGCTGCATGAGGGCACAAAGAGTTTCCTTGCCCTCTTTGACGGTGAAGACATCTGCCCTGGTCACAATCAATGTCCTGCCCGGGCGGACAACCTGTCCTCGGGCAATTAGCTTCTCGCCGTCCGCAGGTGCAACCAGGTTCATTTTGTATTCGACCGTCAATACCGAAGCGGTGGCGGCCACAATACTCATTGCCGCATAACCAGCGGCGGAATCAGCAATCATCCCCACCACCCCTCCGTGCACGAAGCCGTGCTGCTGCTCGATACCATCCCAGTGCGGCACATGGATTTCAGTGCGCCCGTGTTCCACAACCTGCAATGTGGCCCGAATCAGATGCATGGCGTTTTGCCTGTTGAAACTGGCCGTGACAGATTCAGCGAAGTCGGAATTGGCAAGATGGGTCATATCACCTGCGATTTGTTACTGCATCCGCGAGTTAACCACATGAAGCCCGCGGCACCGCTACCCTCGAATCAGGCCCGTCATAATCAATCCCGATAACAGGGCCGCGCCTCCGGTCACCCCATAAAACATCGCATTCCCCAGCGCCTCGGACCGGCCGTGGATCATCATCACTTTGCGCAAACCCGCCGCGCCATGAATCCCCAGAGCAATGACGGCCAGAAAATAGTAAGGCGCCAGACGCGCACTCCAAGGGTCTCTCACCAGGCTGTCGGCGGTGAGCCACACCCAGTTCGTATCCACGTTCCTGAGATAACGCGCGCGAAAAACCGCCGATAAGTGCGACAGGAAAAACAGCGCGAGGTAAGCTGCCGACCCCGCTTGCAGCGAATCAATCCACTCACCGGGCCGCGGCGTTTTGCCTTGCAACAATCGGAGGCCGCTCACCAACTGAAATCCGACGCTGCCCACCAGCACTACCTCGACCAATGGATTGCGATACACATGCCGTAGTGCCGTCATGATCGCAATGTGGCGGGCGCCTCCCCATAGTCCACCCAGATGATTCGCCAGATGAAAAGCTGCGAAAGATGCGATCAGGATTGCCGAAATTCCATGCGCCAGCGCCAGTCGCTCATTCCGCGCAGCTGCGGTCCGCGGCTTGCCAGGGCGTTCTGAAAATGCGATCCAAGCTAGCCCGGCCCATAGAACCATCCAGACGTGCAAACCGTTGAACGGAAACGTGTGCTGGAAATCCAGCAGGCCTCCCAGAAAGCTGTACAACGGAGGCGCTCCCACAACGGCCAGCGCAATCCCACGCGAACGCGGATAAGTGAACGTGTTTCCGGTTCGATGGGCGATGAGCAGACCCAGGAACGGGACCACCATGGCGATCACAAGGAAAATCGGGCTGATTGCTGAGCCGCACCAGATCAGTCCCGGATACGCAAGCGCGGCGAGCGGAGGCAGCACTCGCAACAAGCGGCTGTCGGTTGCCACGGGCGGAGCTTTTGGAGTCGCGAAGGGCGGCGCAATCATTTTCGTGATTCTGGCGTCGCTCGATTCTATCAAGATAAAATGGCGCCATGAGCGTTCCTCCGCCACCCTTGAATGACTGGAACGCACGCCAATATCTGAAATTTGAAGAGGAGCGAACCCGGGCGCCCCGCGATCTGCTCGCACAGGTGCCGCTGCGGCAGGCGCGAATGGCGATCGATGTGGGTTGCGGGCCAGGCAATTCCACCGAACTGCTCGTTGACCGCTATCCGGATGCCACCGTGATCGGGCTGGATTCGTCCAAGGACATGTTGCGACAAGCGCGCGAGCGGCTGCCGCGCTGCCAGTTCATCGAAGCCGATCTTGCCACATGGACGCCGCAGGAACCGGTGGACCTGCTGTTCGCCAACGCCGTGCTCCAGTGGGTGCCGGATCACCAGACGGTCATGAAGCGGCTTGTCGAAGCCTTGCCTCCTGGCGGCATTCTGGCGGCGCAGATGCCCGACAACACCAGGGAACCCTCGCACGTGCTCATGCAGGAAGTGGCAAATCGTGGGCCGTGGGCCAGGCAATCGGCTCTGGCCGACGCCCCACGCTTGGATTTGCCCAGCCCGGAATCTTATTACGACCTGCTTAAACCGCTGTGCCAACGGGTCGAAATCTGGCACACCAGCTACAACCACGTCATGGCGGGGCCGAAAGCCATTGTCGAATGGTTCAAGGGATCCGCACTGCGGCCTTTTCTCGCCGCGCTCGATGCACCAGAGGCAGACCGTTTTCTGGAAGCGTACACGGCGGAAATCGCCCGCCACTATAAAGCCCGCGTTGACGGGCAGGTATTGCTGCGATTTCCGCGGATCTTCGTAATCGCGGCCAGATGACAGCCCCGCTCAGAATTACTTCCGATTGGCGGTGGAAGGCGGTACGACTCCCTTGAGGCGCAGATAAACGGCCATGTATCCGTACTCTTCGTTGGAGTGCAGGGAATTGAACTCCAGCACGCCCAGCTTCGATCGCGTCATGCCACCCATCTTCACGCTCTCGGCGGCGGCTGCATCCGTCAGGCCGTCCCAGGCGGCGTCGCAGATCGAGGAGGACTCCTTCAGAGCAGCTACCAGGTCCGCCTTGGCGGTTTTGGATGCCGCGCCTACCGATTTCTTTTCGGCCGCAGCCATCGAGCAAATTGACGATTGCGCGTCGGCCACATGCGCGACCATTTCGCCAAAACTCCGGATGTCGGGCGTGGGCTTGAACGCATAATTCTCTTCCGGCATCTTCTCCGCCATCTGGATCAGGTTGTTCTTGATACCCCCGAACACCTGTTTTCCCTCGGCAATGTGGGCGCTCTGCGCGTGCAAGCCGCTCGCGCAAAACAGGGCGCCGGCCAATATCGTCGTCGAATAAGTTTTCATTACTTCTCCTTTGTGAACAGCTTCTGCAAGAGACTTTGCCGCTCTCCGGGCCTTTGTGACACACTTGCTCTCGTGACCGGCCGTAGTGAACAAGATGTCACAAATAACCGGGCAACGGCAAAGAATCCAGCAGTGGGTGAGGATGACGAAGCGCTGCGCATCCTGATGGTTGAGTATCAAGGCGGGTCACTGGAAGCATTTCAGGGCATTTACGCCAATCTAGCGCCGGCACTACAGCGTTACCTTCGCTATCTGGTTCGCGGCTCGGATGCCGCGGACGACCTGCTGCAGGAGACTTTTCTGCATTTACACCGGTCCAGGGCAGCCTACAATCCCGTTTATGCCGTGAAACCCTGGGTTTTTGGCTTGGCACGCAATGTGTTCTTAATGAACCGGCGCGCGGTGCGGCGATGGACCGCGGTCCATAGCCCCGGCGGCGATTTGCCTGAGGTGCCGGTTCCGCCCGAAGTGGATCGCCTGGGCCCGGCGGATGAGGTTCGGCGATGCATCGCCGGCTTGGCTGCGGACCAGGCCGAAGCGCTGCTGCTTCACCACGAATGGGGTTTTACGTTCGATGAGATCGCTGGAATGCTCGGCGCCAGCGCGGTCGCCGTGCGGGCGCGTGCCAGCCGGGGCATGGCCGGACTTCGCGACGCGTTGAATCAACTGAAGAGGGTAGGCCCATGACCCAGAATCCTTCGCGGCCATCGGAAGAATTGCTGGCTGCGGTAACCCGGGATTTACGGCCAGTGCGGCCGTCGCCTGTGCCGTCGCGACAGGCGTTCCGCTTGATTCCCCTGGCTCTGTTGGCCGCGCTTGCCGTGCTGGCGGTCATGGGTATTCGCCGGGACGCGGTGGTGCTCGGCCCACTCGGCGCATGGGGCTTTTCGATCATGCAACTGGCGGCCAGCGTCGCGCTCATATGGATTGCCGCTCGCGAGAGCACGCCCGCCCATCGTCTTCCCCAAAGCATGGTCCTCGCGGCACTGACAGCGGCCTTGCTGATGGTTGCCGGTGTGGCTTTGTGGACTTTCGCCGCGAGCCCGACTGTGGTGCCTTCGCGGCTTTCCCCTTGGCGCATCGGATTGTTCTGCGGCGTTGGCGGCACGCTCGCCGGGACGCTGCTGGTGCTTCTGATAGGGCGCTTCCTTGGCCGTTCGTTGGCCGCACGCCCGGCGCTTGCGGGTGCTCTTGCAGGAGCGAGCGCAGGCATCATTGTGAACGCCAGTTGGCGGCTGGCATGCCCCATATCCTCGCCAGCGCACTCGCTGACGGCCCATGGTGCCGCCGTGGTGGCGACGACGTCTGCTGGGAGCCTGCCTGGTTTCCTGGATGGCGAAGCGGCCGGGCAGATCTTAGTGCTGATGGCGGAGGCCGGTCCCGGTTACAATAGCTGCTAGCGTAGCTCTGGCCATGTTGCCAAGGAGGTTTGATCGGATGAAACGCAATGCCCGCTGGTGGATAGCTGCCTGTGGTGTGACCGGTCTTGGCCGTCCTGGCGGCCGCCTGGACGCTGCAGAGCGCTCGCGCCGCCGATCCGCCCGTCGACTACGCCACCCAGATCGAACCTATTTTCCGCGCTTCCTGCTATTCCTGCCATCAAGGCGACAAGGCTATGGCCGGATTCCACCTCGATACGAAGGCCAACGTGCTGTCCGCCAAGGGGATTCTGGCCGGCAATAGCGCTGGTAGCCCGCTGCTACAGCGCTTGCTCACCGACGACAGCAAAACGCGCATGCCGCTGGCGAGTTCGCCGCTGGCGCCGGAAAAGATCGCGCTGATCAAGACTTGGATCGACCAGGGCGCCGTCTGGCCGGACCAGATGCGCGGCGGCAAACACTGGGCTTACGTCAAACCCGTGCGCGCGGCTTTGCCCAGCTGTGAAAAATCAGGCATGGGTGCGTAATCCCATCGATGCTTTCGTGCTGGCGCGCCTGGAAAAAGAAGGGCTTGCGCCCTCCCCGGAAGCCTCTCGCGAGACGCTGATTCGCCGCGTGAGCCTGGACCTGATCGGCCTGCCGCCCACACCGCAAGAAGTCGACGCGTTCGTCGCCGACAAGCGTCCCGACGCGTACGATAAGCTGGTGGACCGCCTGCTGGCCTCGCCGCACTACGGCGAGCGCTGGGCGCGCCCGTGGCTCGATCTGGCACGCTACGCCGACACCAACGGCTTCGAGAAAGATCATCGGCGCGCCATCTGGAAATATCGCGACTGGGTAATTGACGGCGCTGAATCGCGATCTGCCCTTCGACCAGTTCACCATCGAGCAGCTTGCCGGCGACATGCTTCCCGAATGCCACTATGGACCAGAAAATCGCCAGCGGCTTCAACCGCAACACGATGTTCAACGAGGAAGGCGGCGTGGATAAGGAAGAAGCCCACTACGAGAACCTGATCGACCGGGTGAATACCACGTCCACCGTCTGGCTGGGCTCGACGCTCGGCTGCGCGCAGTGCCACAACCACAAATACGATCCCTTCACGCAGAAAGACTATTACCAGTTCATGGCGTTCTTCGGCAATTCCGACATGGACGTGAAGGACTACGGCGATACCTCGGAAAAGTATATCGAGCCGCAGCTCGACCTGCCGACGCCGGAGCAGGACCGCAGCGCGCCAAACTCAAGGCGGAGATCGACGATCTGGAAAAGACCGTCAAAACTCCCACGCCGGAGCTGGCGCGCGAGCAGGCCGAGTGGGAACAGCTCGGTTGCGGCGGCGCAGAAAGTTGGACGACGCTCGTGCCGGCCAAGCTCGAGCACGGTTGGCGGCACCACGCTCACGCCGGCAGAGCGATGACGCGGTGCTGGCCTCCGGAACCAATCCCCGCGCCGAGACCTACTTGATCGAAGGCACGACCGCAGTGAGCGGCATCACCGGCCATTCGTCTGGAAGCGATCCCGCACGCCAAGCTGCCTCGCGGCGGCCCAGGGCGCGACGCGTACGGCAATTTTTTCCTGACCGCTGTCGAAGTGGAAGCGGCGGCCGCTAGCGCGCCCGACCAGTTTGAACCCATGGCGTTCAAAGAGATCGTGGCGGATAACGGCCGGGTCAAAGAAGAGCGCAACGCCCAGCTCTGGACAGTGGACGCTTCACCGGAAGATACAGCGGCTGCCGCGCCAGATCGTGTTCGTCGCCGCCAAGCCGTTCGGCGCCGGCGGACAACGTTGCTGCGCGTGCGGTTGCGCCATGAATCGGAATTCAACGGCCAGGGCATCGGCCATTTCCGCTTGTCGGTGACTGCGGCGTCCCGATCCGACGACCATCGTCGCGGTTTCGCACAAGTTGCGCCCGGTGCTCGCCATTGCGGAAAGCGCCCGCACGGCGGAGCAGAAGAAAGATCTGAGCGAGTTCTACTATCTCGACCACGCCCACGCTCAAGCCGGCCCGGCAGCAGCTCGCCAAGCTGCGCAAGGATCTCGATCAACTGGGTATCGCCAGCACGTTGATCATGGGTGACCGTCCGGGCTTCGAGCGGCCTTCGACTTATCTGCGCGTGCGCGGCGCGTTTCTCACCAAGGGCGACCTGGTCTATGCCAACGTGCCCGCGTTTCTGCCCCCGCTCACGGAAAACGAAATGCCCAACCGCCTGGGCCTGGCCCGCTGGCTGGTGAGCCGCGAAAATCCGCTTACCGCGCGCGTCGCCGTCAATCGCTTCTGGGAACAGATTTTCGGCCGCGGCATCGTCGAGACCTCGGAAGATTTCGGCACGCAAGGCGCGCGGCCCACGCACCCGGAGTTGCTGGACTGGCTGGCGGTGGAATTCATCGACCGCAAGTGGAGCATGAAAGCCATGCAGCGCCTGATGGTGACTTCCGCGACGTACCGGCAAGTCTCCAAAGTCTCGCCCGAGCTGGTGGAGCGCGATCCGTACAATCGCCTGTTCGCCCGCGGCCCGCGCTTCCGCGTGGAAGCCGAGATGATTCGCGACGTCACGCTAGCCGCAAGCGGCCTGCTGAGTTCCAAGATCGGCGGTCCAAGCGTGTTTCCACCGCAGCCCGAAGGTATCTGGGACATTCCGTACTCCGACGACAAATGGGTAACCAGCGAAGGCGAAGACCGCTACCGCCGCGGGCTCTATACCTTCGTCCGCCGCACCGCCGGATATCCCACCATGCTGACGTTCGACTCTCCCAGCCGGGAGAGCTGCACGGTGCGCCGCGTGCGCACCAATACTCCGCTGCAGGCGCTGACCACGTTGAACGATCCCGCCTTCTTCGAAACTGCGCAGGCGCTGGCCAAGCGCGTTGTCGCGGAGGGCGGTCCGGACGGGCACGCGCGCGCGGAGCTGGCATTCCGCTTGTGCATGAGCCGCCGTCCCAAGCCGGATGAAGTGGACCGCCTCCTGAGCTGGCAGCAAAACGAGCTGCAGTACTTCACGGCCCATCCCGCAGAGGCCCAAAAATTGGCCGGCGCGCCGGAACTGGCTTCCTGGACCATGCTTTCCAATGTGCTGCTCAACCTGGACGAGACGTTGACCAAGGAGTAAATGAGATGACCCCGCCGAAAGAACCACTCCTGCACCTCACCCGCCGCCACTTTTTCCAACAGAGCGGATTCGGCATCGGCTCGCTCGCCCTGGCATCGCTTCTGGACCGCGGCCTGCTGGCTCAGACCGGCACGCACTTTGCGCCCAAGGCCAAGAATATTATTTTCCTGTTCATGGCTGGCGGACCTTCGCAGCTCGACCTGTTCGACAACAAGCCAACTCTTACCCGCCTCGATGGGCAGCCGTGTCCGGAAGATGTGATCAAGGGCGAGCGCTTCGCGTTTATCAAGGGCGTGCCGAAGCTGCTGGGGACTCCGCACACGTTCGCCAAATACGGGCGCTCAGGCGCTGAGCTTTCGAGCCTGTTGCCGCACCTTTCGGAAATCGTCGACGATGTCTCGATCATCAAAACGCTGCACACCACGCAGTTCAATCACGCGCCGGCGCAGATCTTTCTGAACACCGGGCACCAGATTCCGGGCCGTCCCAGCCTGGGGGCGTGGCTGACTTACGGAATCGGCACGCAGAATCACGATCTGCCGGGCTTCGTCGTGTTGCTCTCTGGCTTGGCTCAGCCCGACGGCGGCAAATCCTGCTGGGGTAGCGGCTTTTTGCCTACGCAATATCAGGGCGTGGAATTCCGCTCCAAGGGCGATCCCGTGCTGTTCCTGTCGAACCCGGAAGGCGTCAGCGCGGAAACGCGCCGCCGTTCGCTCGACCTGATCCGCGATTTGAACAAGGAGCATCAGGTGGACGTGGGCGATCCGGAAATCGCCACCCGCATCGCGTCTTACGAGCTTTCCTATCGCATGCAGACCAGCGTGCCCGAGCTCACCGATATCGCCAAGGAGCCGAAGTCGATCCACGAGATGTACGGCACCCAGCCCGGCACGCGGTCGTTCGCCAACAACTGCCTGCTGGCACGCCGAATGGTGGAGCGCGGCACGCGTTTCGTGCAGCTGTTTCCACCGCGGCTGGGATACGCACGGGTCCAGCAACAACGAAGACATCGTCAACAAGCTGGCGCAGCTCTGCCGTGAAACTGATCGCGCGGCCGCGGCCCTGGTCAAGGATCTGAAGCAGCGCGGCCTGCTGGATTCAACTCTCGTGGTATGGGGCGGCGAATTCGGGCGCACGCCGATGAACGAAGCCCGCAGCGGATCCAAATTCCTGGGGCGCGACCATCACCCGCGCGCCTTCACCGTGTGGATGGCGGGCGGCGGCATCAAGCCCGGCGTCACCGTGGGCAAGACCGACGACCTCGGCTACAACATCGCCGAAGACCCGGTGTCGGTTCACGACCTGCACGCGACCATCCTGCACCAGATGGGCCTCGACCACACCCGCCTGACCTACAAGTTTCAGGGCCGCGACTTCCGCCTCACCGATGTGAGCGGGGAAGTGGTCAAGAAGCTGGTGGGGTAGGGACAGTATGTTGCCGGGGTGCTTTACGGCTTCGGAGGAATGCGCCTAAACAAGCAAGGACCGCGCCTAATAGAAACAACGAGGCAGGCTCTGGCACTGGCGTTGCAAGAAAGCCACCTACGGCACCTTCTCCCCACGTGTATCCGATGATTTCGCCGTGGTCATTGATGCCGGTTAAGATTGTGTTCTGCGCGCCAGGATAGTCGATAAATGTAAAAGACCCATCTGTCTGTCTGATAAAGCCGTTGGTTGCGATTTCGAATGGCTGGCAGCCGAGCCCGAAAGGGCTAGGGTCAAAGTAGAAGTCACAAAACGCGCCCCCGGCGATCTGGCCGTTATTATTGATGCCCAGCGCACCGGGATAGTAGTTTGATTCGCCCCATAAGAAACGGTTCACCGTGCTGTCCGGGTTGCGTAAGAAGGCAGCTAATAGGCTTCGAGACAAACCTACAACCGCACCGCTGTTATTGATTCCTAATGCATAAGTCTCCATATCGAAGAACGCAGTGAAGGGTCCATTGAGATTTCCAACCAGACCGCATGGGTTACAAGACAAGTCTGTCGCAAATGATGAGTCGTCTACATATCCCACCACTTCGTGTGAATCATTGATTCCGGTTACGAGCGCTCCATCGGGTACAGAGAACCATTGGATTGTGCCATCCGGCGCACGCAGGAATGCGCCTTGTGCTCCGTTGCCCACAACCTCCCCTAGATTATTTATTCCAAGCCCAACGTTAAAAGGCCAAACACTGTCGTAACCATTAGGGCCAACCGTCGTCCCGCCCGCCACATCAAACCACTGCATGTTACCGGTCGGGCTACGCAAGAAGTCCCCACCAGCACCGGTTCCCACAATTTGTCCGCTGTTATTGATTCCGGTCGGCGTGCCGCCTATCGGAGTGAACACATAAGAATCGGCGACAGCCTTTGATCCTCCGCCGAAAACGGCAATCAGTAGATTTGCAGCAAAAATGAGTTGAGTTGAGCGCATTACAGACTCCGTTACCGCACTCGAAACATTAGAGGCGATAAGCATACTCGCAGTCGTGCCTGAATACAAGGCTAAGGCGCTACCCGCAAAAGGGGGGCTTAGATTCGACGCTCGCCGACTCACCGATGTGAGCGGCGAAGCGGTCAAAAAATTGGTGTAACGCGCTTTTCACTCTTCTTTGAGAGCGATAAGCGGATCCACGGCGATCGCGCGGCGCATTGGCAGATATGACGCCAGAAAAGCCACCGCCGCCAGAATAACGCCGACCACAGCGAACGTGCCAGGGTCGAGCGGAGAAATTCCGTACAGCAGCGTGGCAAGCAGCCTTGTTGCCGCGACAGCCAATGCAACTCCCACCGCCAGCCCCGCTCCGGTGAGGCGAGCGGAATATCCGAGAATCCCGCGAGCGATGTCCCACCGGCCCGCTCCGAGCGCCATTCGCAAGCCGATCTCACGCGTTCTCTGCGAAACGGCATACGACAGCACTCCGTAAATCCCGAGTGCTGCCAGCACCAGAGCCAGAGCGGCGAAAACGCCCAGCAGTTGCAGGACTTGGGTGCGATTGGCGAGTTCATCATCGACAATCGCTTCCATCGTCCGGATGTTGGCTACCGGTTGCTCGGGATCCATCGCCCATACGCTTTGTTGCAGCTCGTTCGAAAGGCTAAGCGGTTCACGCGCGGTGAGAATCGCGATTTCGGATGGCTGGAAAAAGGTGATCGCAACCTGCGGAAACGGGACATAAACGGCGCCCTTGAGCGCGAGGTCGAGTCCGCGCTCGCGAATGTCGCGCACCACGCCGACGATAGTCATCCAACGCGGCTTCCCATCGCCGGTGCCGGTATCGATGCGATGGCCGAGCGGGCTTTCACCGTTCCAATATTGCCGCGCGAGCGTTTCATTGATCGCCACCACGGCTGTGGCTTCTTCTGCGTCGCGGGCGTCGGGGAAACGGCCTTCGATGAGCCGGGCCCCGATGGTTTCGAGATACCCGGCGCTGACCAGGCGGAATAACACGTCCTGCCCCAAAACGTATTGCGCGGGCTTGCCTTCAATGGCGAGGCTCATGGTATTGCCGCGCGACGTGTAGGGCAGGTCCGATGTGAGGCCGGCGGATTTCACGCCAGGAATGGATCGCACACGCGCCAACAGATCGTTATAAAAGCGTTGATTCTTGCCCTGATATTTCGTGGATGGCACGTTGATCTCGGCGGTAAGAATGCCTTGGGAGTGAAACCCTGGGTCTACTGCGCGTAGATGCACCAGGGTTTCGATAAGCAGCGCGGCGCCGATGACGAGCACCAGTGCAATCGCCATTTCCGCTGCGACCAGGACGTCGCGAATCCGGCTGCCCTGGCCGATACTGCTGCGGCCTGACACTTGCACTTTCGCCAGGCGGATGGCCGGAAGCATCCCGAACAGCAGGCCGGTGAGAATCGATACAGCGCTAGTGAATGCGAACGCGCGCCAATCGAGCCGGAGACCGCCCGCGAGACCTGGCGGGACCATCCTTTCCAGCGCCACCATGCTCCATTTCGCAAACAGCAGGCCCAAAGCGCCGCCCATAGTGGCGAGCAGAAGGTTTTCAGTCAGCACCTGTTGCAGCAACCGAGCAGGCGCGGCTCCCAAAGCGGCACGCACGCCGATTTCACGCTTGCGCGCCGACCCGCGGGCGAGTAGGAGATTACCGACGTTGGCGCAGGCGATCAGCAGCACGCAGCCTGCCGCGGACAGCAGAATAAGGAATGCAGTCCGGGTCTCGCCGAGCAGTTCATCCTGGAGCGGCACCACTGTGATGCCGATCTGCGCGTTGGTTTTGGGAAATTCGGAAGCGAGTTGGCGCGCCACGGCGCTCATGTCGCTCTGTGCGTCGCGAACACTGCCCCGCATGCGTCCGACCACCTTCAGGAAATGGCTGTTCCGGCTCGTCCGGACCTGAGGCGATAAACCCATGGGAACCCACAGCTCGGTCTGGCGATCGGGAAACTGAAACCCGGGCGGCATCACGCCCACGACTGTATATTTCACGCGGTTTATCAGTATGGTGTTGCCAATCAGATTCCGGTCGCCACCGAAGCGGCGCTCCCACAGCCGGTAACTGAGGACCACCAACGCGCTATCCGGATGCTCTTCTTCGATGGTGAACGTGCGCCCCAGCAGCGGCGGGACGCCGAGCATAGGCAGCAGATTCGCCGTCACCGCCTGGCCGATCACTTCCTCCGGAGCTCCCGAACCGGAGAGATCCATGGTGCCGGAACCGACATACGAAGCGATCTCCGCGAACGTCTGACTGCGGCTACGCCAGTCGAGAAATGTTGCCGGGGAGACGCGGCTCTTGGCCATACCGAAAGCCGAGAAATCTTCCCAGAGCATTGCCAGGCGGCCGGGATCGGCATAAGGCAACGGGCGAATGACGGTTTGATCGAGAGCGCTGAAGACCGCTGAGTTCGCGCCGATGCCGAGCGCGAGAAAGAGCACCACAGATGCCGTAAAGCCGGGGCTGCGCGCCAGCGTCCGCGCGGCGTACCGTAGGTCCTGATTGACCGTTTCTATAAATCCAAGGCCGTTCATCTCGTAAACCTCTTCCCGGATAAGGGCAGTGTTGCCGAACTTGCGATGCGCCGCGAGCCTGGCATCTTCCGGCGACATGCCGCGGGCGATGTTGTCGTCCACTTCGAGTTCCAGGTGCGATTGAAATTCGCGGGCGTGATCGAGATCCGCCCGGCTCCGGCCAAAATAACGCCGCCAACCCATAGGTTCATTCCGAAGCCGGATGTAGAATCCGGCTCATCGCGTGGACCAGCTGGTCCCAACGGCTGGTCTGTTCCGCCAACTGTTTCCGCCCGGCTGCGGACAGACGGTAATATTTCGCCTTGCGATTGTTCTCGGTAGTTCCCCAGAACGAGGCGAGCCAACCCCGATCCTCCAGCCGATAGAGGGCCGGATACAGAGACCCGTGTTCTACCTGGAGGAAGTCCTCGGACTGCCGTTCAATCACGTTTGCAATGGCCTGGCCATGGGCCGCGCCAGGAGCCAATGTCTTGAGAATCAGCAGGTCGAGCGTGCCTTGAAGCATTTCACCCTGCGGTGGTGTGCCGGTCGGTTTCCGTGACATGTACTACTACTAGACTGTCGAAAGAGAAAAAGGTTACGGAATATGGATTATCTCTGTTTCCCGACCTGATCTCTACTAGAACATCTAATGGAATCTTCGCCATTTCGAAATGCGAAGCCAAAACACAAATATTTCTCGCAGAGACGCAGAGAACGCAGAGAAAAACTTAAGAACACAAAAAAGGATTGTAGTTTTCTTAGTAGTTCTCTGTGTACTCTGCGTCTCTGCGAGAAAATGAGCCGGAACATTTTTTTGAGAATGCCGGCGCGGAGACGGCACCTTGAATATTCAATCCAATTTTAGGGGAGGAATAGAGTCACATGAGAGTGAGATTTTCACCTTGGGCGCTGGTTATGGCGGCGGTACTCATACCAGCAAGCCCGGCGCAGCGCATGCAGCGGGACTCCATCCCGTTGAAAAACTGGCCCGTCGCGAGCCAGACGAACAAGAGCGCTGCCAGCGCCACGAATACACCGGTCTCCTCTTCGGGGATGCTATTCATTGCGATTACCCCCTGCCGGGTTGCAGACACGCGGGTGGGCTCCATAGGGTCAGGGAAAACAGGTGCGTTTGGCCCCCCCGGACTGGTGGGCGGACAACCCCGCACTTTTCTGATTCCTGCCTCCAATTGCGGGGTGCCGGTGGCACTGGCTTATTCATTGAACATCGTTTCGGTCACCCCCATTGGCCAGCCAGTCGCCTGGGTCGCGGCTTGGGAAGATGACAAACCATGGCCCGGGACCGTGATTCTCAACGCGGTGCAAGGCGGAAAGGTGGACAATTCAGCCGTCGTGGCGGCGGGTCCGGATGGCGGAATCATCGTCCAGGCCACCAACGATACCGACCTGGTCATCGACATGAACGGGTATTTCATCGCGGCTGCAGCAGGGCCTGCCGGTCCGCAGGGCTTACAGGGACGCCCCGGGTCCGCGAGGCGTTGCCGGTCCGGTCGGGTCCAGCCGGTCCCGCCGGGCCAGCCGGACTTAGTGGCGGGTCGCCCGACTACGCGTACGTCTACAACACAGGCGACCAGGCCGTCGCCCTGGAGGCGGATGTAGTCTTTGACTCCAACGGCCCTCTAAGCGCTGGAATCACCCACGGCCTCGGCGCTTCCGCAGTTACGATTCTCAACGCCGGCGATTACAAAGTTACGTTCATCGTAACGGGCGTCGAGCCCAACCAATTCGGATTGGCTGTGAATGGCACGGCGATCGCGTCAGCTATCTATGGATCAGGCGCCGGAACGCAGCAAACCACCGGGCATGCGATCCTCACGCTGGCTGCGGGGGATGTGCTCACCCTTCGCAATCACACGTCGTCGGCGGCAGTAACCCTGCAGACTCTGGCCGGCGGCACACAAGCTAACGCGAACGCTTCCCTGGTCATCCAAAAGCTGAAGGACGCCCCGGCCATACCCTGAGTTCTGGCATTCCAATTGACTCCGGTCATTGGAACGTGAAAGAATTCGATTATCGTAATCGAATGTCAAAAACGATAATCGATGATAAAGTCTCAGCGGACCAGGATCTTTATTCCGGATTGATTCGCCTCCACGTGCTGCATCACGCGGTGGAAGAGCCCATCTTCGGCCTGGGCATGATCGAGGAGCTGGCGCGGCACGGCTATCGCATCAGCCCCGGCACGCTGTATCCCCTGCTGCACAGTTTGGAAAAGAAGGGGTACCTGCGCTCTAGCGAGCAGGTCAAAGGAAAGTCCCGGCGCACGGTGTATCGGGCCACGCCTCTTGGCCGCAAGGCGCTGGTGGCAGCCAAACATAAGGTTCGTGAGCTATTTCACGAATTGATCGAGGGAGACTAACGGCGTGCCGGCCAAGCCCACCCTCTACGCCGTCGCCTTACTGATTAGTACAAAGTTTCTACTGGCTGAGGCTCCCCTAACACTCCAGCAAGCGGTGGAAGCGGCGGCGAAGAATTACCCGTCTATCCGGGTGTCGCAAGAACAAATTAATGCCGCGGCCGCCGGCATTCGCCTGGCACGAACTTCGTATCTGCCTCGCATCGATGCGTTGGCGGTGATGAATCGCGCGACTAGAAATAACGTCTTCGGCATACTGCTGCCGCAAAGCGTGATTCCGTCGATGTCGGGGCCAGTTCTCGGTACCAACAATTTGGGTACCGCGTGGGGCAGCGCGGTGGGCGGGCTGGTGAGATGGGAGCCGTTTGATTTCGGCCTCCGCCAGGCGAATGTCGGCGTGGCGGAAGCGACGAGAGTCCAGTCCGAAGCCAGCCTGAAGCGCACGCAATTCGAAGTCACTACGGCGACCCTCGACTCTTACCTCACGCTGGCAGCGGCCCAGGAAACGACCAAGGCTGCGCAGGCTGGCGTCGATCGGGCGGATGCCGTCGTGCGTACCACTCATGCACAGGTGAACGCGCAATTGCGTCCGGGAGCCGATTCGTCGCGGGCGGAGGCGGAGCGGGCGGCGGCGCAAACGCAACTGATTCAGGCCCGGCAGGCTGTCGAAGTCGCCCGCGCCGCTTTGGCGCAATTCGTGGCCGTCGATCCAGCCCAGATTGTTATCGATGCGCCGGGGTTGCTGCAATTGCCGCCGGAGAGGGCGCCCGAGCCGGTCGATTTCAGAGGCGAATCCGATTACCGTCGAGCAAAATGCCACCGTGGATCAGGCCCGGGCTCAACTGCGGGCGCTCGAGCGTTCGTATTTTCCGAAGTTCGCGCTGGAGGGCGCTGCTTATGCGCGCGGCACCGGCGACGAACTCAACGGCGGACGCCTGGGAGGGTTGAACGGCTTAGCTCCCAACGTTCAGAATTACGCCGTGGGTTTCAGCGTGACTTTCCCGATCATGGATTTGGCGGCGACGCGCGCGCGTGAGGCCGCGCAGTCCGCCACCGTTCGCGCACAGACGGCAAGATCAGAGCTGATCGTGACGGAACTACGAACGCGCTGGAATATCGCGCTGGCGCAATTGCGGGGCGCCCGGCAGGTCGCGGTGAACACGCCCATACAAGTGGCCGCCGCGCGCACCGCAACGCAGCAGGCCACGGCTCGTTACGAAGCGGGGCTCGCCACCATCGATCAGGTCGCCGAAGCCCAGCGATTGCTCACGCAGGCGGAAATCGACGATGCGCTCGCGCATCTGGGCGTCTGGCGGGCGCTGCTCGGACTGGCGACCGCCGCCGGCGACGTGCAGCCGTTTCTGATCGAGGCCAGCAAGTAAACGCTCATGCGCCTTGTCCTCGCAGCTCTTAGCAGGCCAATCACGGTAGTCGTGGCGCTCATCGCCATCGCGCTCTTTGCGGTGCTGGCCGCGCGGCGAATGCCGGTCGATATTTTCCCGCAGGTGGGCGATCCGGCCATTTATGTCGCGCAGCCGTACGGCGGCATGGACCCGGCGCAGATGGAAGGGTACATCACGTATTACTACGAGTATCACTTCCTCTACATCACGGGAATTGATCGCGTGGAGAGCAAGACGATTCAAGGCGCCACGCTATTGAAGCTGGTGTTTCACGAAGGCACCGACATGAACCAGGTGATGTCGGAGACTGTGGGCTACGTGAATCGCGCGCGCGCTTTCATGCCGCCGGGAACTGTGCCTCCGTTCATTACTCGTTTCGATGCGGGCAGCGTCGCCGTTGGTCAGTTGGTTTTTGACAGCGCCACGCACACGCAAGGAGAGCTTCAGGATTTTGCGCTCAACCGCGTGCGGCCTTTGTTCGCGACGCTGCCGGGCGTGTCGGCTCCGCCGCCGTTTGGAGGGAACCAACGGACCATCGTGATCACGCTCGATCCGGACAAACTGCATCAGTATCAAATCTCGCCGGACGAAGCCATCGCGGCGGTGAGCAAGGCCAGTCTGGTGATGCCGTCCGGCAATATGTGTACCGGCACGCTCAATCGCATCGCCCGGACCAACGCGGCGCTGGGCGGCAATCTTGTCGGAATTACTCAGCACGCCGATCCGGCCCAAGGCAGGCGCCACGGTGTATCTGCGCGACATCGGCACCATCGAGAACGGCACCGACCTGGTTACCGCCTATGCGCACGTCAATGGAAAGCGGACGGTTTACATTCCCGTCACTAAACGCTCCGACGCCTCGACGCTGGCCGTGATCAACGCGGTGAAAGCCGCGATTCCAACATTCAAGAAAGTTGTCCCCGACGATGTCGACGTGCGCCTGGAGTTTGATCAATCGCCTTACGTGACCAATTCCATTCGCGGGTTGGCTCTGGAGGGAGTGCTGGGGGCCGTGCTCACCGGGCTGATGGTGTTGCTGTTTCTGCGTGACTGGCGCAGCGCACTGATCGTGGTCCTGAATATTCCGTTCGCCCTGCTGAGCGCGGTGATTCTGCTCTGGGCGACGGGACAAACGATCAACATCATGACGCTCGGAGGCCTGGCGTTGGCGGTCGGCGTGCTCGTCGATGAGGCCACCGTCTCCATTGAAAATATTCATAGCCAGCTACAGCCGGGTGTCTCGCGCGCGCGAGCGGTACTCGAGGCTTCCAGCCAAACTGCGCTGCCGCGCCTGGTTTCGATGTTGTGCATCCTGGCTGTGTTCGTGCCGTCGTTTTTCATGCTGGGAGTGAGCCGGCAGCTTTTCGTTCCACTCTCGCTCGCGGTGGGATTTGCCATGATCGCTTCCTACTTGCTCTCCAACAGCCTGGTACCGGTCTTCGCGACATGGCTTATGAAGGAGGCCGGCGCATCAAAGGAGCAATCTTTTCGTTCTTGGTACGAACTCTATCTGGGCGCGGTCCTACGATTCCGGTTCCCGCTGGTCCTCGTCTACCTAGTGGTTTCCATCGGCGTGCTCTTCCTGCTTCTTCCCACGATGGGCACGGAAATTTTTCCTGACGTGAATGCGCCGGTGTTTCGCATCCGGTTGCGTGCTCCGGTAGGAACCCGCGTGGAAGAGACTGAGCGTGTAGTGCTGCGAGCGCTGGACCTGATCCGCAAGGAGTGCGGTCCGGAGAATGTCGAAATCACCAGCGATTTCGTAGGCGTGGTCCCGTCCAGCTATCCGGTCGACCTGATTCATTTGTTCACCAGCGGCCCGCAGGAAGCGATTATCCAGGTATCTTTGAAACCTGACGCGCCCCGGGGAGAAGCTCTACGCGAGCGCGTGCGGGCCAGCCTGGACAATGAACTTCCGGGAACCAGAATCTCCTTTGAGGCTGGTGACATTGTGAGCCAGGTGATGAGCTTTGGATCGCCTACGCCGATTGAAGTGGCGGTTCGCGGCGTCAATTTGCAGGACGATTTCGCCTATGCCCGCAAAGTGCAAGCCCAGATGGCGGCGCTCCCGTTTCTGCGCGATCTGCAATTCGCCCAGGAAATCAATTATCCGACTCTGGATGTCGACATCAACCGCGAACGTGCGGGGCAGTTCGGTCTGACCATGGCGGATGTCGTTCGATCCGTGGTGCCGGCTACATCCTCGTCGCGGTTCACGCAGCCGAATTATTGGCGCGACCCCAACTCTGGCAATGCTTTTCAAATTCAGGTGGAACTTCCGCTGAACCGCATGCAAAGCATCGATGAATTAGGCGGCCTTCCGGTGATGGCCAACGGCCGCGAGGAAACGCGCCTGGAAAACATCGCCACGCTGAAGCCGGGAACCATGCCGGGGCTGATCGAGCGGGACAATGGCCAGCGCGTGGTTAGCCTGACTGCCAATCTTCATGGCGTGACGCTCGGCGAAGCTGCGCAAAGACTTAAAAATTCGGTGGATAAGGCCGGAGCGCCTCCGCGCGGCGTGACCGTGAGCTATCGCGGACAAATTCCAGCGCTCGCGCAAACCATCTCCGGTCTACAAATCGGGCTGCTGCTGGCGGTGCTGGTTATTTTCCTGCTGCTGGCCGCTAATTTCCAATCGATCCGCCTGGCGCTGGCGATTCTGCTCACTATTCCCGCTGTGCTGTGCGGCGTGCTATTAATGCTGCGCTTAACGGGCACCACGCTGAACATCCAATCCTTCATGGGCGCGATCATGGCGATCGGTATCGCCGTGGCGAATTCGATTTTGTTGGTCAACTTCGCGGAACGCATGCGGCGTGAGGGTGCGCCCTTACTGGATGCAGCCCGGCTGGGCGCGGGCAGCCGCTTGCGCGCCATTCTCATGACTGCCGCAGCGATGACGTTCGGCATGGTGCCGATGGCCATTGGCTTTGGAGAAGGCGGAGCTCAATCCGCGCCCCTCGGCCGCGCGGTGGTCGGCGGCTTGATCGTGTCGACATTTGCCACGCTCACGATTCTGCCTTCCATTTACGCCATTCTGCAATCGCGGGCATCTGCGGTTTCGCCATCTTTGAATCCCATGGACCCAACGAGCCGATATTATGAGCCGGTCTGACTCTCTGCTGTTCCCGTGTATCCTGCTGTCTCTCGCTGTGACGCCAGCGTGGACGCAAAAAGTCACGTTCGCGACCGTGGTGGCTAAAGTAACTTCGCGTACGGTCGATCTGCCGGGTGAGTTTCAGCCGTTTCTGAGCGTGTCTCTGCACGCGAGAGTGCCGGGTTACGTCGAGCGCATCCTGGTGGATCGCGGCAGCGTGGTGAAAAAGGGAGAGCTTCTGGCGGAGCTGAGCGCGCCGGAAATGGCGGCTCAAATTGCGGAGGCGGAATCCAAAGTACACGCTGCTGATTCCGATCGTCTGCAAGCCGAAGCGCAGCTGGCCGCGACGCAGAGCACGTATGAGCGGCTCCAGAAAGCGGCCCAGACGCCGGGAGCCATCGCTGAGAACGAGCTGGTGCAATTGCAGAAACAGTCTGAGGCCGGGCAGGCCTTGATTCAATCCCGCCTGCAGGCTGTGCACGCTGCGGAAGCCAGCGTGAAAGCGCTCAAGGAGATGCAATCGTACTTGCGGATTATCGCGCCTTTCGATGGTGTGGTGACCGATCGTTTCGTCCACCCGGGCGCGCTGGTCGGTCCCGGAGCGAATTCGCCGCTGGTGATTCTGCAGCAGATTTCCACGCTCCGGTTAGTGGTTGCTGTCCCCGAGGAGCACTCGGGAACCATCGCGCATGGTGCGAGGGTCACTTTTGTGGTGCCTGCTTTTCCTGAGCAGACTTTTTCGGGAGTGGTCGCCCGGAGCGCGCACTCACTGGATCAAAAGTCACGCACGATGGCGGTGGAGCTAGACGTAGTGAACGGCAACGGACTACTCTCGCCTGGGATGTTTCCCACGGTGAAGTGGCCGGTTCGCAAGCCCGGTCCCGCGCTGCTGGTGCCGCGCACCAGCGTAGTTACCACCACCGAGCGAACCTTCGTGATCCGCGAACACGACGGCCGCGCCGAGTGGGTCGACGTTAAGAAAGGCCCAGCCGATGGCGACCTTATTGAAGTAGCAGGGGCCTTGCACGCCGGGGAGAAGGTCGTTCAACGCGCCACCGATGAGATTCGCGATGGATCGCCGCTGCAAGCTCAGGAAAAATAAAGAAGCCGCTGCTAGTTAGCCAAAGATAACTAACCCCGCCAACTAATTGGAATCTAGACTGTCCTCACCCTAACTGTTAGATTTGGGTTGCTTCGCTTTTGCCATGAACTGCAACCTGGCATATCCGTTCCACGAGAAGGCCCGCGCGCAGCCGGATGGCATGGCACTCCATGTTGCCGGCGCTTCCTATTCTTATGGCGAATTGGCCGGTTGGGCGGGGCGCGCTGCCGCGGCGCTGGGTCCCGCGCGGAAAGTCGGGGTGCTTGCCTCGCGCAGTCTGGGCGCTCACGTGGGCGTGCTTGGCGCGGCATGGTGCGGCGCTGCTTACATCCCGCTGAATCCAAAACTGCCCGACGAACGGCTCGCGCGTATTTTTCAGATCGTCTCGCTCGACGCGCTGATTGTGGATGAAATCGGTCTCGCCCGTCTGACGCCCGCCCTTAGAGCCATCGCGCCGCGCCTCATCCTCGATCTTTCCGGCCGCATGGAGTCCCTTCCCGCGGATAGCCTGGCGGCACCGGTTCATCGCGAAGCACACGAACTCGCCTACGTTCTGTTCACTTCGGGAACGACCGGTGTGCCCAAGGGTGTCATGATTACGCTCGGCAGCGTGGCCCAGTTCCTGGATGCCATGCGCCCGCGCTTCTGCCCTGTCGCCGCAGATCGCGTTTCGCAGACCTCAGAGCTCACCTTCGACGTAAGCGTGTTTGAGATGTTTAGCGCGTGGGGCGCCGGAGCTTCGGTCCATGTGGTTCCTGCCGATCAATTGATGGCGCCGGCCCGCTTCATCGTTGAGCAGAAACTTACCGTATGGTCATCGGTTCCCTCCATCGCCGCCTTCATGCGGCGGATGAAGATGCTCAAGCCCGGCGCGTTTCCCTCGCTTCGCTATAGCGTTTTTGCTGGAGAGGCACTGTCCTATGCATTGGCAGACGCATGGCAGACGGCCGCTCCCGTGAGCGTCGTGGAGAATCTTTACGGCCCAACCGAAGCCACCGTCTACTGCCTGGGCGCGACCGCCGGACCTGATTTTCCGCCGACGCCCGGCCGTGACACCGTGCCCAGCGGGTTGCCGCTGCCCGGTCTGGAGGCGGCCATTCTCGATGAGTCGCTCGCGTTCCTGCCATCGGGCCGCGAAGGGCAGCTTGCAATTTCGGGCGGCCAACTCGCGCAGGGTTACTACGGCGAGCCCGAACTCACCCGCCAACGTTTTCCGGTCATCAACGGCAAGATCTGGTATCTCACCGGCGATCTTGCCTGTCAGGATGAGCGCGGCGTGTTTCATCACCTGGGGCGGATCGACCATCAGGTCAAAATTTTGGGCCAGCGCGTGGAACTTGAAGAAGTTGAGGCGCACCTGCGCGCCGTTTCCGGATCCGACAACGTAGCTGCCGTCGCCTGGCCGATGCAGGACGGTGTGGCTGCGGGCATTGTCGCTTTCACCAGCGGTGTGAAGGCACCGTCCGAGCAGCTTCGCGAAGCTGTCTGCCGGCTGGTACCGCCGTACATGGTGCCGCGGCGCATTATCAAACTCGATGCGCTGCCCCTCGGTTCGAGCGGCAAGATCGATCGGCAGGCTTTGGTTCGGCTTTTGGATGAATCGGTCGCGCGGCAGGAAACTCCCGCATGAGCGTCAGGCTGATCCCAAGCCTGGAAAATTACCCCCCGCTGGTGGCGCGCTGTAAGCAACCCGCCGGGCAGTGGCTACTCGTGGCGCTGTTCACGCTCTTGCTGATTCTGCTCAGCAGCCAGTGGCTGGCGATGGCCGCATTCCTCGCCCTTACGACGGCCTTCGCGGAGCACCGGCGCGTTGTGGTGAGCGCGGTCAGCGTCGTGATTGCCATCGCGAATCCCAATTGGCTGGACCTTCCGTTTCTGGACCGCCTGGCCGCGCAGGAAGGATTGGTGCATCTGCCGCCGGTCGTCGTGCGCCTGGTAGTGGCGGCGGTTTTTGTTTTACTCGCTGGGCTCGCGGCTTTGGTATTTCGTTTTCCTCGCAGCCTGGCAGCGCGCCGTCCTGTGATCGCTGCCGTTTTGTGTTTCGTCGCGCTCATCGCCGCGGTTTCGATGGCGCCGTTCACGGGCAAGAGCCGCGTCACGGCTTGGATCGCGCTTGTCGTAATCGCCCGCATGCTTTGGTTTTTCTGCTACACCTTGGCCGATCGCGATTCCCGCGACCGTGACGCCGTGCCGAAGCAGGCCGGGCTTTGGCGGCCAGCCTGGATGGCGAGCACTGATTCCGGCACGCCGTTCGCCAAGGGAGCCGCGTACCTTCGAAAGATCGAGGCGCGCAACGCCGACGAACTTGCCATCACGCAACTCAAAGGTCTGAAACTGCTGCTGTGGGCGCTCATTCTGAAGCTCTGCCAAATTTCAGCTGAGTACGTCGTTTATCGCCTGTTGGGTATTCCGGAATTTGACGCCGCCTTCGCCCGCAGCGCCGCCGGGCAGCCTTTCGCCTGGTATTGGAACTGCTTGAGCCTGGTCGCCGCGTTTTTCATCAGCTTGCTGCAGGTGAGTGTCTGGGGGCATCAGATCATCGCTTGCGCGCGCATGGCCGGATTCCGCGCCCTGCGCAATACTTACCGGCCACTGCAATCTCGCACCCTGGCCGAGTTCTGGAATCGCTTCTATTTTTATTTCAAGGAACTCCTGGTGGATATGTTTTTCTATCCCACCTATCTGCGCTATTTCAAGAAGCACCCGCGGCTGCGGATGGCCGCTGCGACTATGGCAGCCGCCTGCGCCGGCAATGCGATTTTTCATTTTCTTGCGCGACCTCTCTTTCATTGCGGAAGGGGGCTGGTGGCGCGCCGCCGGAGGCTTTCAGACGTATCTTTTCTACTCGTTTATTCTGGGCGCCGGGCATTTCCATCTCCCAGTTGCGCGCCAAACGGAAGGACGATCCGTCGCGATCCTGGTTCCGCCGCCATCTGGTACCGGTCGTCTGCGTATCCGGATTCTATTGCTTCCTGCATATCTTCGACGACTCCAACAGAGCATACGGACTGCGCGAACACTTTGTCTTTGTGGGCCGGTTATTCGGGCTCTGAGAAAGCAACCATATGGACGACACACGCGAAACCATTCGCCACTTGCTACAGGAAATTCTCCAAAAGAACAGCGACACGCGCGGCTTCAGCGACACCGATTCGCTGATTCTTAGCGGGCGCTTTCAATCTTTGGATGTGCTGGAGATCGTGACTTTCCTCGAAGAACGCTTCGGCGTCGATTTTTCGGACGGCTTCGATCAGTCGCAGCTTGATTCCGTGGACGAGATTGTGAACCTGCTTCGCAGCATCGCCGCATGAGGAGAAATTCCTCAACGCCGGTGCTGCTGCTCTACGCCCTGTCCGGTTTCACCGGGCTGCTGGCGGAGCAGGGATTGGAAAAGTACACGACGCTGCTGGTGGGCATCACTGCGTCGGCTTCCGCGGTGGTGCTGTTCGCGTACTTCCTCGGATTCGCGATCGGCGGGTTCGCCGCGGCTAAGCTCATCCAACGTGGAATTCTCCGGCGCACGTTGTGGGCTTACGGTCTGACGGAATTGGCCGTCGGCGTTGCCTGCGCGGTCTTTACGTACGCTTTCCATCCTGCCATGGAGGCGCTCGCTCCGCTTCAGCACATGGTCGCCGGAACCTTGCGCGGCAGATGGTTCGCTTCGCCTGCGCCTGCCTTCTCATTCTGCCCATTGCCGCGCTGATGGGCGCTTCTTTTCCGCTGATCGTTCAAGTGCTCGATATGAACGCGCAATCCGGCGCTCGCAAGTGGTCGGTCGCTTATAGCTTCAACCTGGTGGGCGCGTTGGTCGCGGCGCTGCTGGCGCCGTATCTGATCCTGCCCACCATCGGGCTGCGCGGAAGCATGTGGCTTTGCTTCGCCATCTGTGCCTCGATTGCGGTCGCTGTCCAGTTCCTTGCCGATCCCGCACCCGCGCCCGCCGCAGCGGATGCCGCGCCAGCCTCCCGTGCCGCGACTGGATCGGGACGCCTCACTGCTGCTGGTGATTTCGTTCGTCTCCGGCCTGGCCTTCTTTTCGCTCGAAGTGATTTGGACTCACCTCATCGGCGCCGTCATCGGCGGCAGCGTCTACGCATTTTCGTCGATGCTGGCCGCAGTGCTCATGGGCCTCTGGATTGGCACTGCCGGAGTCCACTGGGCAGGTGAGGAAGAACGGCTTCCCACCTGGGCGCTGCTCGCTTTTTGCGCCCTCGCTCTGCTCGTGCAGCTTAAGGCTTGGGATGCGGTGGGCGTTCTGTTCGTGATTCCCGGGCCAACCATTTATCGCGGTTTCTATACGCGCGAGTTGTACCGGCTCTTCGTAGCTATGCTGCTCATCGTTCCGCCGGCGACGCTGCTGGGAATGATTTATCCTCGCGTGCTCCGCAGCCCGCTCGGCAAAGCGCGAGGACAACTCGTGGCTTGCCGGCTACCTGAGCGCTTCCAACTCGCTGGGCTGTCTGCTCGGAGTGCTAGGCGCGACCTTTCTGTTCGTGCCTTGGCTCGGCTCGGAGAATTCTCTGAAAGCCGTCGTCATCGCCTTCGCCGTGATGGCGATGTACTTCCTGTTTCAGGAAACCAGTCACGCGCTCTCTGCCCGCCTGGTCGCCGCCGGCGTGATTGCGCTGCCCGCGGTCCTCGCCGTGCCGATTCATTGGGATTGGGCTCATCTGACCTCCGGCGCCCCCATGTACTTCGGCGAATATGACGGCAAGCGCGGCGACGCGAGCGTGCCCATGAAACGCTCCGTGATTTTTCAGGACGAGCACATTCAGGGCGGATTCACCACGGTTGTCGATGTCACGCCGGTGGACCAATCCCGAGGCACGAGTGTTCGCTCGGTCTACAGCAACGGCAAGCTGCAGGGGAACGACGATCTGCACGGCGAATTCGGGCTGAACTTTGGCATCGCGTTCGTGCCCGCCATGTTTGCCGGCGGATTCGACAACGCGCTGCTCATCGGTTTGGGCTCCGGCCAGAGTGCGTGGCTGCTCAAGCAGGCTGGATTTCAGCAAGTCGATATCGCCGAATTTTCGCCGGGCATCGTGCGCGCGGCTTCGTCCTATTTCACGCACATCAATCATGATGTCCTGGCGGATCCCACTGTGCGCGTGATCCTGGAAGACGGCCGAAACCTGCTGCTGGTCGAGTCCGGCCGCAAGTACGGTCTGATTACGGTGGAACTCAGCACCATCTGGTTTTCAGGCGCCACCAATCTCTACTCGCGCGAGTTCTATGAGCTCGCCCGTAAGCGGCTCACTTCCGACGGCATTCTGCAGCAGTGGGTGCAGCTCCACCGCATCGGTCCCGATGCCATCGGCTCGGCCCTCGCCACCGCCCGCGCGGTGTTCCCGTATGTGGCGTATTGGAGCTACGGGGGACAGGGAATGATTGTCGCCGGCAACCATCCGCTGGTGATGAATCCGGAACGAAAGGCGTGGCTGGCGGAACGGCTGGGCAAATCTCCCGATCTGCCGCCAGGCCGGGCGAGCGAAATCCTCGATGAGATTACTGCTCGGAGAATTGCTCGGCACCGCCGGTGTCGAAGACCTGGTGGCACGGCGCAAGCCGGTGGTCAATACCGATCACAATCGCTACATCGAGTACGACACGCCGCGCTACTCATCCTCAGAGCGCGATTGGCAGGCTTACAATATTGCTTTTTTTCGGTCCTGGAATCGCTGATCGGCTACTTCTGCAGCATCACTTCGGTGGACTTGATGACGACGGTAACCGTGTCGCCCTTTTTGAGGCCCATTTCTTCGACGCTCTTGCGCGTGATCACGCTATCGATCGTATTCTTTCCGATCCTCACCACGACATGAGCCATGATCTCGCCGACATGAATTTCCGTGATCTTGCCCTTCAGTTGGTTCCGTGCGGATAGCGCCATAAGTTCAATTTACCTCAAAAACTTGAAACAGCGCGGCCGCCTGTCCTGCGTTGCTTTTTCTTCCGTTCATACTCGGCGATCTCTTTTTCCAGTTCCACCCGTGGTACCGCAATCAAGCAGCGCATCAATTCTTCAAACTCCCGGAAAACCCTGCGCGCGTATTCGATATCCTGAACTGATTTCATGCGGCCTCGCTTCTTCCTAACTCTCTTTTTGCTGGGGCAGTGCGCTTGAAACTGTCGGTTCGCATGGTCAGCCGGATTCTATGCTGCATGAACCAGATGGTCCGATGCGTGGTGCCGAGCAGGAGCGCAAGTTTGCGCGAACTGAGGCCGCGCGCTCCCTTGGCCATCATCCACAGCGCGGGAAGCCACTGTTCCAGGGTGAGATGGCTGTCCTCAAATATCGTCCCCAGCTTTACGCTGAACTGCTTGGCGCAATCTTTGCATTTCCACACACGGCGCGTGGAGCAGTAATACGAGCGGTTGCATCCGCAGAGTGGGCAGACAGGAGTGCCGCCTGTCCAGCGGAGTGAAGCGACAAGTTGCTGGCAGAATTGCGGGTCACCGAAGTAATCGATCGCTGAGACAAGGTCAGCCGGGATCTCGGCATGTGGCTTGCAGGCGAGAGATTTCGTGGCGCGCCGCATTAAGTCATCTCCTCCGATTCCGATATGATGACCGCCGCCCCGGGCCTCGATAGCCACCCGGGACGGCGATCTTGCAAAACTCTACAGCTTGACGGTTACGGTCTTGACCTCGGTATATTGCTGCAGACCGTACTCGCCCAGTTCGCGGCCCAGGCCCGATTGCTTGAAGCCGCCGAACGGCGCCGCCGCGTCAAAGACGTCGTAGCAGTTCACCCACACCGTGCCCGCACGAACACCGTTGGCGACGGCGTGGGCTTTGCTGATATCGCGGGTCCACACCGCCGCTGCCAGTCCGTACGTCGTGTTGTTGGCTCGTTCGATGACGTCGTCGAGGTTCTTGAATTTGATGACGCTCATCACCGGGCCGAAGATCTCTTCTTTGGCGATCTTCATGTCGTCCTTCACGTCCGCGAACACTGTGGGCTCGATGAAATAGCCGCGATCTCCCACGCGGCCGCCGCCGTACAACAACGATGCGCCCTCCTGCTTGCCCGCTTCGATGTAGCCCATCACCTTGTCGAACTGAGCCTCGTCGACCTGCGGCCCCTGCTCGGTGTTGGGATCGAACGGATCGCCCACCGTGCGGCGCTTCGCGCGCGCCACGCTCTTTTCCACAAATTCGTCGTGGATCTTCTCTTCGACATAGAGCCGCGAGCCGGCGCAGCAGCACTGGCCCTGATTGAAGAACAGCGCAAAGTGAGAGCCTTCGATCGCCTGATCCAGATCCGCATCGGCGAACACGATGTTCGGGCTCTTGCCGCCCAGTTCCAGCGTGACGCGCTTCAGATTGGTTTGCGCGGCCGCTTCCATGATCAGGTGGCCGACTTCGGTCGATCCGGTGAACGCCACTTTGTCGACATCCATGTGGCGGGCAATGGCGGCGCCGGCGGTGGGGCCGTAGCCGGGCAGGATATTCACCACGCCTTCCGGGAAGCCGGCTTCGAGAATCAGCTCGCCGACTCGCAGGGCCGTCAGCGGCGTTTGCTCGGCCGGTTTCAGGACCACGGTATTGCCCGCGGCCAGCGCGGGCCCCAGCTTCCAGGCCTGCATCAGCAGCGGAAAATTCCACGGAATGATCTGTCCGACCACGCCTACCGGTTCGTGGCGCGTGTAGCAGAAATAGTCTCCGGCGATCGGAATCGTCTTGCCTTGAATCTTGTCCGCCCAGCCGGCGTAGTACCGGTAGCAGGCGATGGTGAGCGCCAGATCCGCGGCCTTGGCGACGGCGAAAGGCTTGCCGTTATCGAGCGCCTCCAGGCGAGCCAGTTCATCGGCGTTCTTCTCGATCAGATCCGCGAGGCGGTTCAAATATCGCCCGCGCTCGGCCGCTGAGATGCGCCGCCACGGACCCTTGTCGAACGCGGCGCGCGCCGCTTTGACGGCTTTATTGACGTCCGCGGCGTCGGCCTCGGCGACCTGGCAGATTTCTTCTCCGGTGGATGGATTGACGGTGGCGAACGTGCGCCCGGACTCGCTCGAGACCCAGCGGTTATTGATCAGAAGCTGCGTGGCCCTGACCGTGACGTTGCTATCGATCGGTGAAAGTAGCGTAGCCATATTTTCCCTTTCCAGGTTGTGTGAAAGAACCCGTTGCCGGCGTTCCTTGGCCGAGTTCGAAAAGGGTGCCTGCCAGAGTACTCTTGGCCGCCACCGTATCCGGATGGTCGGGTCCGCCAGCTTCCATCCGGCACTTTAACACCTCTCGCTGAACGAGGCATGCCCCCATGAAGTCTCGCTCGGCAAACAGAAGTTCCCCCAAGGCCGTAAGGGCCAGCATTTTGGCCGGATGGGAGCGGGGCAGCCGTTGGCTCAAGCCATGCGCGGCACGCTCCAGAAGCTTTCTGCCGCGATCTGGATCGCCGGCGCGCCACAAGGCGCGGCCCAGATGACCCATTACCGCCAGGGTCTGCGGGTGCTGCGGGCCGAACATATGGTCATAAGAAGTCAGCGTGGCCGCCATGCCTGCAATGTCGGGCGCCTGCGGGCGATTGTCTTCTGAAAACGACAATGACATTAACAAATGACAATATCACGAACCCGAAGACGGTTGCCAGGGGTGGGCGGCTCGTCCCAGCTTTTCTCGGCCGCGGCCCGGGAAACCGTAGTAGAGTAAATCCATGCAAAAAACATCCTGGAGCGCCCCGTTAGCGCTTTGCGCATTCCTGGCTCTGCCTTTGGCGGCAGCCGACTATGACTGGAAAACCAATTTTGCCAAGCACTGGAAAAGCTCGATTGCGTTCACGAACGTTGTCGCCGAAGCCATGCCCGCCGAAGGCTACAGCTACGTCCCGCCTTCCACGGCCACGCCGGCCGAACGGAATTACGCTGGCGAGATCATCCACATTGGCCGATTCAACGCCGGCATGTTCGGCCTGGTAACCGGCGCCAAACCGCCGGAAACCCCGGCGCAAGGCACCACCGATAAAGACGTAGTGTTGAAATACCTCAAAGAAACCGCGGAGTTTTGTGATAAAGCGCTGGCAGGAATCACCGAGGAGCAACTCGCCAAAACCGTCAAAGTCGGCAAGTACGAGATGACCGGCCGCGAGGCGCTCGACGGCGCTTACGCCCACATGGCGCACACCCGCGGACAGGCCGAGGTTTACCTGCGCCTCAAAAATATTCTGCCGCCACCGTATCCGTTCGAGTAGTTGATCGCGCGCGGCGAGCCGAAATCCCCACGCCTTCGTCTAACGTAGTCAGGCGATGACTGCCTTGGCGATGCGTCTGACCGTGGTGAGCCTGCTCGGTGCGAGTTTGTCTTTTGGAGCTGAGCCGGATTTCCCGCTCAAGCGCGTCCCTGCGTTTACATACCTGGTGGATTACGAAGCTTCCTGGTCTCCCGACGGCCGGCAGATTGTTCTGATCTCCAGCCGGCATGGCGGCTTGAAAGTGCATCTTCTAGATGCAACCCGGGAAAGCGATGGCAGCGTGATGCGGCAGATCACAACCGGCGCCGATGAAGATGATTCTCCGGCCTGGTCGCCGGATGGCGCCAAAATTTTATGCGGAAGGCGTCTGGGCGGTATCAGCCTGATTATGTTTCAAGCGCCGCGGTAACTACTCAGGCAGTACCAGGCGAAAGCAGGCGCCTGCACCGGGCTCGCTTTCGACCTCGATCTTCGTTCCATGCGCTTGGGCGATGGCCTGAGCGATGGACAATCCGAGGCCGGTGCCGCCATTGCCGCTGCGCGCCGAATCAACCCGATAGAAGCGGTCGAAAATATGCGGGATCGCTTCGGGGCCGATGCCTTCTCCCGAATCCATCACGGAAAGGCTGATTCCACCGCCGCATTCTCGAGTGGCAATTCTCACCGTGCCGCCGGCCGGCGTATGCTTGAGCGCGTTGTCGATCAGAATCAGCAGCAGCCTGCGCAGGGCGGCCTGATTGGCGGTGGCTGCGGCAGCGCTACTGGAAAGATCGGCCACCATCTGCACGCCGCGCGCTTCCGCGAGGCCCTCGCTGCGTTCGATCACTTCGGCCACAACGCCATTGACGTCGACGGGGGCGAGCGGCATCTCGATGGCGGTGGAGTCGGCCCGTGCCAGCGCCAGCAGATCTTCGGTGAGGCGGCCCATTCGCTCCGCTTCGAGCGCAATTTCGCAAAGCGCCTTGCGGTATTCCGTGGTGTCGCGCTCGCGGCGCAGCGCCAAATCCGCCGTGGTACGGATGATAGCGATCGGCGTGCGCAATTCATGCGAAGCGTCGGCAGTGAATTGCGTGATCCGCTTGACAGCCGCCTCCAGCCGCTCCAGCATGTCGTTCCAGGTTTCCGAAAGGCGCTGCAACTCGTCGCCGGTGTGCGGTACCGCCAGACGCTTGGAGAGGTTCTGTACGCTGATCGATCTGGCATCGCGCGTGATGCCATCGACCGGTGCGAGCGCGCGGCGGCTCAGCCAATATCCGCCGAAGCAGGCTACCAGCAGCACGCCGGGGATCGCGGTCAATAGCAAATTGCGTAAATCGCGCGTCACGGCGAAGACGTCATCGAGCGGTCCCGCCACCAGCACGTCGTATTGCTGGCCGCGATCCTCCACGCGCATCGTGAGTACACGGAACGGCCGTCCGCCTTCCTCTACTACGCGATAGCGCGGCTGCTGCTCGGCCGCGTAGGGCAATTGGAATGCGGATGATGCGGGGCGGCCGGTCAAGGGCAAAATATATTGACCTTCAGCATCGCGAACCTGCATCAGCGTGCCGTCCGGCACTTCGCGTGCGAACTCGGAGAGCTCAATCGCCATCCGCCGGCGGTTGTTGGTAACGCCTTCGATCTCGAGTACGGTTTGCACGCCGCGAACGCGCTGTGCAAGCCGGTCATCCACGCCGGCCAGCAGGCGCTGTTTCACCGCAAACCAGAGTCCGCTGCTGAAAAGCGCAAGACCAAGCAACAGAACCGCCGCGTACCAGAGAGTGAGCCGCGTGCGTGTGGAGAGTCTGGCCATCATGCGCGTCAACGCGCGGTGTCAGCGAACTAACGGCCGACCACCACGATATGGAAAGTATCCGCCAGTGCCTGTGGGCGGCCTTTCTTGCCGTCTTTACTCTCGGCCGGCGGGCCATACTCGGCGGCCGGCAGATAGAGCTTGTGCGCTTTTTGATCGGATGCGATGGTGCGCGCGCCTTTCGTGGTCTGAATGGTAGCGACGGGCTCGAATTTGCCCGGCGATGTTTCGCCGACCATTGTGATGGTGCCGTCGGCGCCGTTGGCGCTGAACGCGTGGCCGTCGTCGAAGGCAACGCCGTCCGTACCGCCGCCGATCGCGACGGAGGCCAGCACTTTGCCCGCGGCCGGATCGCTCACCACCATCAGTTTGTTCTCGCAGACCGAATAAAGACGGCCCTTGGGATCGATTGCCAGGCCGCTCGGCGAATCGCACGGGGCGATGGAATAGCGCTTGGCAACCAGCGCGTTCTTGGCGTCGATCTCGATGATCTCGTTCTTGTCCTCGATGTTGGCGTAGATGTGCCCCTTGCCGTCGATCTGCGCGAATTCCGGTTTGCCCCCAACGGGAATCGATGCGGTGATGACGTCGCCGGTCTTGGCGTCGATCGCTGTCGAGTCGCTGCTGCGGCCGTTGAATGTGAAGACGCGATGCGAGACCGGTTCGTAGATGATCGCGTCGGGATTCTGGCCGGTCTTCACCTTGCTCAGGACCTTCAGCGTTTTGAGATCGAACACCGTGACATCGTTGTCGCCGCCATCGCTGGTGAACCCGCGGCCGAGATCGGCGGCGATGGCGATGCCGTGCACGCCTTTGGTGTCGGGAATCGTGCCGACAAGCTTGTCGGTGGCCGTATCGATCACTTCAGTTTGGGTGCCGTGTGAGATGTACAGGCGGTGATTGGCGCTATCGACGTACGCGTAGTCCCAGCGGCCCGCGCCACCGATCTTGATCTTTCCGACAACTTTGTAAGTGGGCGCAGCGAGAGCTGCAACCGCCAGCATCAGCAGCAGAGGCGTTTTCATGAATCAGTCGACTCCTTGTCGTCTATAAGGTAAGAGATCAACCTGAAGATTGGCTGAAAGCATCAGGGCTCGCTCATCATGTAGCCGAAGCCGCGCACGGTGTGGATCAGCTTCGGTTCGCGCGTATCCACTTTCCCCCGCAACAGCCGCATGAAAACTTCGAGCGTATTCTCGTTGACGTCGGTGTCGAAGCCCCAAACGGATTCGAGAATCGTATCGCGGCTAATCGCCCGCCGCGCGTTTCGCATAAGCAGTTCGAGCAACCGGTACTCGCGCGGCGTCAGGCTGAGCACATCCTCGCCGCGGGTGACGCGGTGGCTGGCCGGGTCTAGCCGCAAGTCGGCGATTTCGAGGCAGACCGGCCGCGGTATTGCGCCCCTGCGGCTCACGGCGCGCAGACGGGCCAGCAGAATGTCGATCGAAAACGGTTTTGTCAGGTAATCATCGGCGCCGGAATCCAGGCCATGCACGACATCGGCGGGGGCGCCGCGGGCGGTCAACATCAAGACCGGGGTTTGATTGCGATTTTGGCGCAGCTTGCGAGCCAGCGCCATGCCATCCATGCCGGGAAGCATTACGTCCAGCACGATGACATCGAACTGCGAGGAACTGGCAAATTCAAATCCCTCGCGGCCATCTCGAGCCACGACCACTTGGTGGCCATCTTCGTGGAGAGCCCGCTGGAGCAGTTCGGCCATGCGCCGTTCGTCCTCGACGACCAGAATCTGCACCCCAAAATCGTAGCATCTTCAGCGATTCTTCAGGATGAAATGGTCTACTGGACAGAGAGAATCATGCGCAACAATAGATGGCTGGTATGTTTCGCATTCCTTGCCGTGGCGGTGCGGGCGCAGGACAACGCCGCTCCTCTGACGCTCACTTTGCAGGACGCGCTGGCGCGGGCGCAGCAGAACGCCCCGCAATTCCTTGCCGCGCTGAACGACGCCAAAAGCGCTCATGAAGATCTGAGACAGGCTAAGGCTGGCCTCCTGCCCTCGCTCGGTGTGCGATCGGAATATCTGGGCACGCAAGGCAATGGCGTGCTTCCATCCGGAAGATTCGTCACCAACGACGGCGTGCACGTGTATCGCGACTGGGCCACGCTGCATCAGGATTTCACGGCCGCGCTCACCAGAACCAGTTATCAACGCGCCGCCGCGAGCGAGGCGCTTTCTAAGGCCAAGGCGGAGATTGCGCGCCGCGGCCTGGCGGCTACGGTGACCAAGGCCTACTATGCACTGCTCACCGGGCAGCGAAAATACGCCACGGCCCAGCAGGCTCTCGAACAGGCCCGGCATTCGCTCGACATCAGCCAGAAGCTGGAGCGCGGCGGCGAAGTATCGCACAGCGACACCGTCAAGGCCGAGCTGCAGTCAGTTGCGCAAGATCAGGCGTACCGGGAAGCGAAGCTCGCAATGAGCAACGCGCGCCTCGATCTGGCGGTGCTTCTGTTCCGTGATTTCGATGAGAATTTCGCCATCGTGGACGACCTGCACCTCGCTCCCGCGCTCCCCTCATTCGAGGAAGTCCGCGCCATGGCCGGCCGTGAGAATCCTGATCTGCAAGCCGCCAACATCTCTGTGCGGGCGGCAACTCTGGACGTTTCGATCGCGCGTCAGGCGTTTCTGCCATCGCTCACGGCCGACCTGGCGTACGGCATCGAGGCCAACGCATTCGCCCTGCATAGCACCGTGGCGGCAGCTCCCAGGGAAGGTTTGCTGCCCAACCTGGGATACTTTTTGACGGTCTCGATGACCATGCCCGTCTGGGATTGGGGCGCGCGTATGAGCAAGCTGCGGCAGGCGCAAAGCAAGCGCCAGCAGGCCGGCGTGGAATTGAGCGCGACCCAGCGTGAGTTGTTGCGAAATCTGCGCGCGATTTACCAGGAAGCGCAAACCGCCCGCGAGCAGACCGACTTGCTGCGTCACACGGCCGACCTCGCCGCAGAGAGCCTGCGGCTGAACGGCTTGCGCTACGAAGCCGGAGAAGCCACGATTCTCGAACTGGTGGACGCCCAAACTACGCTCACGCAGGCGCGCAACGCGTATGATGACGGATTGGTGCGCTACCGTCTGGCGCTGGCGAATCTGCAAACCTTGACGGGAACGTTCTAGCCGATGTCCATCCAACGTAGCGTTACCATTGCCTGCGCCATCTTCGCGGCCGCTCTGCTGGCCGGATGCGGCAAGGAGAAAGTCGAAAGAGGAGAGCCGCCGAAGCTGCGACGCCAGTCACGGTGGAGACGGCCGTGCGCGGCGCGATCGATCACATGGTCACCGCGGACGCCGTTCTGTATCCGGTCAATCAGGCCAACGTCACGTCGAAGATCAGCGCTCCGGTGAAGCGCGTGCTGGTGAATCGCGGCGATCACGTGCGCGCCGGACAGATCGCTCGCGGAACTCGAAAGCGCCGATCTGGCCGCGGCCGCCAACGAGAGCAAGAGCCAGTACGAACAGTCGCAGGCCGCATTTCAAACCACTACCGGCGCCACCGTTCCCGACGACAAGACCAAAGCCGAAGCCGATGTGCAGAGCCGCGCAGCAAGTGTTCGACGCCGCCAAGAAGCTATACGACAATCGCGTCGCTCTGCAGAAGGAAGGAGCGCTGGCGCAGAAGCTGGTCGATGACGCCAAGGTCGCGCTGGTGCAGGCGCAGAGCCAGTTCGAAACGGCGCAGCGCCATCTGGAAGCGCTGAACCAGGTGAGCCAGCGCAACGCCATCGCCGGGCGCGCAGGCGCAGTTGAACGCCGCCAAGGCGCATTACGAAAACGCGGCGGTGCAGCTCTCCTACGCGCAGATTCGCAGCCCGATCAACGGCATCGTCGCCGACCGATCTGTCTATCCGGGCGAAATGCCCGCCAGCGGCACGCCGATCATTTCGATCGTCGATATTTCGCGGGTGGTGGCGCGCGCCAACGTTCCGGTGAAGGAAGCGGCGTCGATTCACGTCGGCCGGCCGGCGCGCATCACCGGACCCGAGGGAGATCTCGCCGGCAAGGTCACCGTGGTCAGCCCGGCGGTCGATCCCAATACGACCACCGTCGAAGTCTGGGTTGAGCTGCGACAATCCGGGCGAGAAGCTGAAGCCCGGCGGCACCGTGCGCGTGTCGATCATCGCCGAGACGCTGCAGAACACCATCGTCGTGCCCGCTGTCGGCGCTGCTGAATTCCGACGAGGGCGGCCAGAAGGTGATGGTCGTCACCAAAGATTCAGTTGCGCATGAGCGCAAAGTCTCGGTCGGCGTGCGCCAGGGAGATCGCGTGCAGATCGCCAGCGGCTTGCAGGAAGGCGAACAGGTGGTCACCTCCGGCGGCCTCGGCCTGGAAGACAAAGCCAAAGTTGCCATCCAGCAGCCGAAGACCGAGGAGGAAGAGGAAGACAAGGACGACGAGAAGAAATGACCCCGCCCGTCCTGAATGCCCCTGAGCACTGGACCGCGCGCTTCTCAGGGCCCATCATTTTCGTCATCATCACGCTGATCGCGATCGGCGCTTATCTCGCCTTCACGATTCCGGTTGCCGTTTTTCCCGCGACGGATTTCCCGCGCATCGTGGTCGGCATCGATAACGGCGTCGCGCCCATCAACCAGATGCAGGTGATGGTGACGCGGCCCATCGAAGAAGCCATGAACAGCGTGCCCGCGCTTGGAGCAGGTTCGCTCCATCACCAGCCGCGGCTCGGCCGACGTAAATCTGTTCTTCAACTGGAACGTCAATATGTTCCAGACGCTGCAATACGTGAACGCGGCGCTGGCGCGCGTGCAGACGTCATTGCCCTCCACGGCCAAGCTCACCGCCAACCGGTCGACGTTTGCCGCGTTTCCCATCCTGGGCTACAGCCTGACTTCCGACACCATGACGCAGACAGAACTATGGGAACTTGCCAATTACACCATCAAACCGCGTCTCAACCGCGTGAATGGCGTCTCGATGGTGGTGCTGCAGGGCGGGCAAACTCCTGAGTTTCAAATCGAGCCGGATCCGGCGAAGCTGCTGCAGGCTCAGGTGAGCGTCCCCGGCATTCTGGACGCGGTCGCTAAAACCAACATGATCGATTCGCCGGGCCTGATCGAAAACAATCACGAGTTGGCGCTGACGCTGGTGACCGGCCAGGCGCACGATCCCGGCGAGATTGCCAATATCGTTGTGCGCACCACGCCCAATGGCGTGCCGGTGCGAATCGGCGACATCGCCACCGTTCATCCCTCGATCATGCCCGTGTACACCATCGTCACGGCCAACGGCAAGCCCGCCGTGCTGCTGAATGTTTTCCGCCAACCGGAGAGCAATACCGTGGCCGTGGCGGATGCGGCGGCGCTGGAATTGAGCCAGATTCGCCAAACGCTTCCGCGTGGCGTGAAGGTGCAAACATTTTACGATCAGTCCATCCTGGTGCGCGATTCTATCGATAGCGTGCGCGACGCCATTCTGATCGGCCTGATTTTTGCCGCGATTATTCTGGTTCTCTTCCTGCGCGACTGGGGCAGTTCGCTGGTGGCCGCGCTGGTGATTCCGGCGACCATCGCCATCACGTTCATCGCCATGCGCCTGATGGGCGAGAGCTTTAATCTGATGACCCTCGGCGGCCTGGCAGCGGCAGTCGGTTTGATCATCGACGACGCGATCGTAGTGGTCGAGAACATCGTGCTCCATCGCGACTCCGGACAAAGCCGCCCTGAGGCGATTCGCAGCGCGCTACGGGAAATTCGCCTGCCGCTAATTGGCTCGACGATAACGCCGATCGTCGTGTTCCTTCCGCTGATCTCGATTACCGGCGTCACGGGAACGTTCTTTCGCGCCCTGGCGCTGACGGTTGGCACGGCGCTGCTCACCTCGCTCGCGTTGGCCGTCACCTGGACCCCAACCCTCAGCCATTACCTGTTGCGGCGCCGCCCATCGGAGAATCCTTCGAGCCACGATCACGCCGCAACGACTGGCGTAATGGGACATGTCACGCGCGCTTACGACCGTGCATTGCGCTTCACGCTGGAATTTCCTTTTGCGCTGACGGCAGGCTGCGTGGTGCTGATTGTCGCTTCTTTCTTTTGCTACCGCGCGCTGGGAAGCGACCTGCTTCCTGCCATGGACGAGGGCGGCTTTATCCTGGACTACCTCATGCCCGCCGGGTCCGCCTTGGCTGATACCAACGAGGTCCTGCTGGGTGTCGAGAAGATTCTTACATCGACGCCGGAAGTCGAAGGCACTTCGCGGCGAACCGGGCTGCAACTCGGGCTCGCCGCCGTGACCGAAGCCAACAATGGGGATTTTTCCGTGAAGCTCAAGCGTGGCAAACGCCGTCCCATCGATGAAATTATTTCCGAGATTCGCGGCAAGGTGAACAAGCAGTACCCGCAGCTCGATGTCGATTTCATTCAGCAACTGCAGGACCAGATCGGCGACCTTACCAGTTCGCCCCAGCCGATCCAGATCAAGCTTTTTTCGCCAGATCCGAATCTGCTGAAGCAATGGTCTCCGAAGATCGCCGCGAAAATCAAGAAGATCAAGGGCGTCGTCGACGTCAAGGATGGCATCGAGGACACCATCAGCGGGCCGGCGATTGTCATGAAGGTCGATCCGGTAGTCGCGGCGCGCTCGGGCTTCACTCCGCAGGAAATCGAACTGGATGCCAGCGCCATGCTGCAGGGCGAGCCCGCAACGACGCCGGTGGTTGTCAACGACCGCGCCTACACGATTCGGGTGCGTTTCCCGGAGAACACGCGCACCACTCTCGATCAGATTCGCAACACCCTGATCACGAGCAGTTCGACCGGCAAATCCGCCACGCTCGGATCGCTCGCCCAGTTTCAGGATGAGGCCGGGCAAACCGAAATCCTGCGCGAGAATTTGCAGCGTTACGTCGCGGTCACCGGCCGTTTCGAAGGCCTCAGCCTAGGCAAGGGCATCGAGATGGTGCAGAAGACGGTCACGGATTTGAACATTCCGCCATCGATTCGCGTGGTCTATGGCGGCACTTATGCCGAGCAGCAGAAATCGTTTCGCGATCTGCTGGTCGTGCTCGCCCTAGCGGTAGTGTTGGTGTTCACGGTTCTGCTGTTCGAGTTTCGGACGTTCGCTGCGCCCGCTGCGATTCTGGCGTCCGCGCTGCTTTCGACCTGCGGCGTATTCTTTGCTCTTCTCATCACTGGAACCACCTTCAATATTTCGTCGTTCATGGGACTGATCATGGTCATCGGCATCGTTGCCAAAAACGGCATTTTGCTGCTGGATGCCGATCAGCGTTTTCGCGCGGCAGGATCTTCGGCGCGCGACGCCATGATCGAGGCTGGCGAGCGAAGGCTGCGGCCCATCCTTATGACCGCGCTCGCTACGATTACGGGCATGATTCCGTTGTCGCTTGCGATAGGCGCAGGCTCGCAGATGTTGCAGCCCCTCGCCATCGCCGTCATCGGCGGGCTCGTGGCGTCGATGGTGTTGTCGCTGATCGTGACGCCGTCCGTTCATTACTACTTGAGCGGACGCAGTGAGAACGCGTAGCAACTACAAATTTTCTTCGATGAACACCAGGTCGCTCGAGTTCTTGGCCGGCAGCTTGATCATGAGCCCTTCGGTCATCAGCGCCGCACCCGAACGAACGTCGTTGGGCGTTGAGCCATCTTCCGACCGCACGCGATATTTCTTGTTTGCATCAAGGCCCTTCAGGCGGATGCGCTGCGATAACTGATCGCTGTTCGGCCGAAAAATGTAGAGCGTTCCGTGCTTGATCGGTTCGCTCCAGTAAAACATGCCGTCCCAATGATAGCCGTCGGGGCGCGGCAGGATGTGGTGCACTTTGACGTCGTTCAGCATCGGCCGAATCCAGGATTTGTAAACCTCAGCGGCCTTCTTGGCGGATGCGCGCTCTTCGGCTGACCAGTCGGCGGTCTTGGTGGGATCGATCTGCCACGCGCCCATCATGGCCGAGCGCCAGAAATAGGGCAGCGGACGGTCGCCATCTTTGTTGTAGTGATTTTCGTACGTGTACGCCTGCAAAATCGCGGGAGGCATCAGGTACGTCGTGTCGTACATGCTTTGCCGGTCGGGAAGGGCAGACAGCGTATCCGTCGTGACGATGTAATTCACCCGGCGAAGGTAGCCGAAGTCCTTGATATGCGCCCCGCCCGAGCAGCCCTCCAGCACTAAGTCGGGAAATTTCTGTTTCAATTTTTCCTGCACGTCGTAATAAGCTATCGTCGACCAGTAACTTACATCGACGCCGTAGTGATGGCGGTGATTGGTCTGGATGCATTTGGTCACGATGGGCGTGTAGTCGTGCTTCAGGTAATCCAGTTTGTACTCCGAGACGACACGTGTAGTCTCCTTAACGGCCCATTCGCGGACTGGATCGTGACCTAGATCGATCATCAGGTCCCAGTGCAGGTATTCCAATTTCTCGCCTGGCTTGTACTCGCGGACGAACCAATCCGGGTGGCGGAACACATCCATCGCGCCCGGATCTTTGGAATCGCCGCCCTGCGTCCAGGCAACCCAAAGTCCGAACTTCATCCCGTTGTTGTGAACGTACTGTTCGATGGGCTGGACTCCATTTGGAAAACGCACAGGATCCCAACGCCAGTCGCCGGCCTGCGGAAACCACATGGCATCGGGCACAAATGTTTCAAAGCCGAGTTCCTTAGAGGTCGCAGCGCTGCGCAGCACATCGGCCTCTTTCGCCTCGTTGCCACCGCTATCCAGGTACAAATTGTAGGCGAGAGTCGGGAAAGGCTGCCCCTTGGGCGGCGCGGGCAGCAATTTTTCCATCACGAAGCGGTGCAGGGTATAGCTGCCGTCATCGACATCTCCCGCGTAGCAACCGACGAATGCCGGCGGGACGAGGAACGTTTCACCTGCGGGAAGATCTGTCTTGAACTCCGGCACATTGCCCACACGGACGTCCATCCGGTGAGAGCCTTTCGATGCGGTACGCGCGTGGATGCGGCCGATTCCGGAAAACTCCCAGCCTACGTAAAGGCCGTGCGAACGCGCGATCTGGATCGCCATCCAGGGCACCGGGCTCGAGCCTTCAGTCGGATCGGTAGTTAGCACCTGATCGAAATCATCGTTGATGTTTTCGGTGAGCACACCGCCTTCGGTACTCGCATTGCTCCCGCCGCGATTGATCCACCATGCGTCGGCGGCTGACGTGGCCGGCAATGATAGCGCGTTCAGCACGAGGCTATCCTGGTTGGCGACGGTGACCGGCGCGCCTGAATTGTTGGCAATAGTCAACCAATGTTCGATCGGACCGTGGCCCGGGCGAGCGCGCCAGATCGAGTGCAGCTCGAGCGCCGGATCGGCATTGGAAAATCGCAGGGTGAGTTCGCCGGTAGCCGCGTCCAAGGCGCCGCCGAGAAATTTCCACGCTGTTGGCACAGCGGCGCCCTGGCGCATGACGGAAGGCATCAGAATTTCCGGCGACCCCGCGGGCAGCCAGTTCGCGGTCGTTCCCGGCGAACTCAATTGCTTGAGTACCGGCCGGCCCGCTTCGACCGCAACGACCACGGCGGTGTCAGCGGTGCTCAGCTTCCAGGACAGGGGAGCTTGATAGGCGACGGCGAAAGAGCAGAAAACTACCAGCGCGAAAAACTTCATGGCATTATCCTCACGTGAGCGCAAACAGCTTGTCAACGTGAAGTTAGAATGGGGCGAGACGATGACCGCTTAAGACCTGAGGGATCAGATCCGTCAAGCCTTTCCGGCCAGCCCGTTCTACGGACCGATTACCATCTGCGATTGCGATGAATGCACGCACTTTCGAAAAGAACATTCCTGATGTTCCTGCAGGAGAGCGCCGGCGATGGAGCATGGTTCCGGCCCATTATTACGAGCGCTTTAGAGACCATCTGGCGCTGATCGCTTCGCAGACTAGCTCAGAATCTTCATCATCGGGCCGCCGCCTTCCTCAATGAGGTGGAACGCGCGGCCGTTGGCTGTGAAATCCATCTTTTTGTAGTTCAAGCCGAGCTGCCGCAAGATGGTGGCCTGCAGATCACTGATGTAATGCGGACTGTCGACCGCCTTGTATCCCACCTCGTCGGTTGCGCCTTCAACGATGCCGCCCTTCACGCCGCCGCCCGCCAGCAAGGTCGAAAATCCCTTGCCATTGTGATCGCGGCCGGTTGTATTCTGCGACCAAGGCGTGCGCCCGAATTCGCTGGTGAAAACGACCAGCGTGCTGTCCAGCAATCCGCGCTGCTTCAAATCGCGAATCAGTCCGGAGATCGGTTTGTCGACTGAGCGGCACAACGGCTCGTGCGTTTTCATGTCGCCGTGCGCGTCCCAGGCACCGTTGCCGCCGCCGGCGTGGCAAATCTGAATGTAGCGGACGCCATTCTCGACCAATCGCCGGGCCAACAACAATTGATTCCCGAAATCGTCCGTGTCCTTGGGGCCGATGCCGTAGAGGTCTTTCACGTGCTGCGGCTCGTTGCTGAAATCGACGATGGCGGGCGCGGTCATCATCATGTTCGCAGCCAGTTCGTACTCCTTCACGCGCGCAGCCACTTCGCTTTCGATCGAGTAATCGTGGCGGAACTGCTGATTCATTTCTGAGAGAATCTGCATCTGCCGGTCGCGTTCCTGCCGATTGGAATTTTGCGGAGGCAGCAAATCCGGAATCGGTGTATCGCCGGGTTGAAAGGGCGTGGCGGAATAAGAAGCTCCCAAATAGCCGCCTGTCAGTTGCACCGGCGAAGACGGCCTCCCGATATTCACAAACGAAGGCAGATTCTTGTTGGCCGTTCCCAGCGCGTACGTCACCCAACTGCCCAGGCAGGGATGCTCGAATTGCCGCAACGGCTTGCCGGTCGTGTGCTCAATGACCGCCGGGAAATGATTGGTCTGATGGCAGTACATCGAGCGCACCACGGCGAATTCATCGATCACTCCGCCCACGTTGGGGAACCAATCGGAAATCGGGATACCGGATTCTCCGTAGCGCGTATACGTGCGCAGAATCGGAATCACCGGTCGCTTCATGGGCGCATTGTTATCGCCGAAACCGATGGCATCCATTAAGGTGCCGGCGTATTTGTTGTCCTTGGGATCGAAGGTATCGATGTGGCTCATGCCGCCGCACATGAACAAATAGATCACGGCTTTGGCGCGCGGCTTGCCAGTCAACATGGCTTCGGGCATCCTGCCGTCGGCAGCCCAAAGCCCGCCAATCGCCGAGCCCAGAAAACCGTTCGCCATCCCAAACAGAAAACGCCGCCGGGCGATGCGGCCGCAGGGATAGAGTTGGCGCAGGTCGCTCATGCTACTTCACGAAAATGAATTCGTCCAGATTGAAAAGCAGCCAGGCCAGGCCTTTGAGCTTTTGCGGATCGTTGTCCACGTAGCTGAGCGCGCGATCGAGCTCCGCGCTCGACGCCGGGCGTCCCAGCGTCTGCCGGAACGACAGCTCAACGGCGGCGCGCACATCACCGGAAGCTTCGTGCAGCACGCGGTCGGCGGCTTTCGCGGTGGCTTTTTCAATGAGATCGTCGTTCATGCCGAATAATGCTTGCGGCGCGGTAATGGTTTGCGCGCGCAGCGGACACGGCGTGCGGCCATCGTCGACGTCGAACGTTTGCAGGAAGTTCGACATCACGTCCGTGCTGGGAATGAAGCCGCGCGCAATATAAATGCCCCGGCGATTGGCTTGCGTTTCAAACGTTTCGTCGCGCGGCAGAAAAATGCTCTGCTTGCTATCGGGCTTCACCAACTGGAACGACTTCCCGCCTACCGCCAGATCCAGCTCACCTGCACTTGAAAGAATCGAATCCCACAGCGGTTCCGCCTCCAGGCGTTTCAGCCGGAAGCGCCACAGATAGGTGTTGGCGGGATCGATTTTCTGGTTCGCGGCGAGATAGCGCGGGTCGGCCTGCGACGCCATTTTGTAAGTGTCCGAGGTCACGATCAGCCGGTGCAGCCACTTCATGCTGTAATCGTGGGCAACGAATTCCGCGGCCAGATAGTCCAGCAGTTTCTGATTGCTGGGCCGGCCACCAAGAACGCCGAAGTCGCTCGCGGTCTTTTGCAGCCCTTCCCCGAAATGCCACTGCCAGATACGGTTCACAGCCACGCGCGCGAATAGCGGGTTGTCGGGCGCAGTCAGCCAATCGACAAAGCCTTCGCGGCGGCCATCGCGAAAATCCAAATCTTCCGGCTGGAAAGGAAAGCCGGGCGCGACGGGCTTGTCTTTCTCCGGCTTGGCCGGATCGCCCGAAGTAAGAATGTAGGTTTTCTCTTTGAGCAGAGCGCTGTCTTCTTCCACCACCCAGTTTGCGGGCAGGTCCGGCGGGCGGCGAAGGGCGCTCTGGCGTTTTAGAAGAGCATCGTATTTTTCGATCTCGTCCGCCGGCATGATCTCTTTGATCTTGGGCGGATCGATGCGCAGAATCGGCGAATAATCGTCAGCGATCTTCTGCTCGGCGATCGTGCGTTTTCGTTCCGGCTTGCGAATGATGGCCTGGACATCCGGCGTCAACATCGCGACCCGCTCATCGAAGAGCTTCTTTTGGTAAGGAGCCGCCAGTTTTTCGATGGCGTCTTCGATAGGCTCTTTCTCTGCGCGATAGGCCTCCAGCGCCTGGCCGTTGGCATAGATCTCTGCCGACGTCGCGATCGTCACTTTACGCAGTACCAGCGGATCGAACAACGCCTTCATGGCGTAGAAGTCAGTCTGCTTGATGGGATCGAATTTATGATCGTGACACTTAGCGCAGCCCACGGTCATGCCCATAAAGGCGGAGGAAACCGTTTCGACGGCGGCAAGCGCGATGTCCTGATCGTTATTTTTGCGAGTGAGCGCGGCGCGGGAGAGAAAACCCATCGCGAACTGGTCCTGCGGATTGACTTCGGCGCGCGCACGCTTGCCGGTGGCGCTAAGCGATGTGTGACTGCGATAGCGATTGCCCAAAATCTGCGCGCGCACGAACTGGTCGTACGGCATGTCGTGATTCAGCGCCGCAATTACCCAATCGCGCCAATGATAAATGCCCGGCGCGGCCGGCATCACCGAGCCGTCGAGCCCGTCGAGATCGGCGTAACGCAACACGTCCAGCCAGTAGCGCGCCCAGCGCACGCCATGCTGCTCATTCGCGAGCAATGAGTCGACTACTTTTTCGTAGGCATCGGGGGATGTATCGGCGAGGAATGCATCCTGCTCAGCCGGTGTCGGTGGAAGGCCTACCAGGTCGAAGTACACGCGGCGCAGTAGCGTAAGTTTGTCGGCCGGACCGTTGGCGTGGAGCCCCGTCTCCTTATATTTGGCGCCGATGAAAGCGTCGAGCGGATTTGCCGATTGTGTAACGCCCGAGGGCAGGTCGGGGCGAACCACGGGCTGAAGCGGCCACAGTTTAGGCTTGGGTTTAGTGCTTGGGGTATCGGCGGCGAAGAGAACCGCTGTCAACAAAACCGAAAAACCGATGAAGCGGCGAAACACTTCCAGAGCCCTCAAGTCCTTATTTTACCCATTTGTTTCAGCAATTTGTTGCAACACCGATGGCAGGTGTCGAGCTAGACGGCGAACCCTATCGCCAGTTTCTTCGTCTGTAACGAGTGAGGATCAACCATTATGTTTGAGACCGCCGTCGAAGAGAAACGCACTACGAGCCCGCTTTGGGGCATCATCCTTGGCTGCGCCGCACTCGTTGGATTACTCGGTGTTGGCTACGCTCTCATCGCCTAATCACGCTTTCGTCGCCTGATCAAACCCTAAAAAACAAAAGGGCTGCCGGTGTTCCGGCAGCCCTCGGTGATCCGTTGGGAACTGGCAGGTTTTAGGCTTTTCGTATCTTCCGAGCCAAGGCAGCCAATCCCAGCAGCCCGGTGCCAAGCAGCATGATCGAACCTGGTTCCGGAACTCTGGAAATTACCAGGTCGTCGATGCCGATGGTGGCCGGCCAGTCGATGAAGTTCAAGTCATGAACGCCACCGAGGGAACCGGAATAAGTCCCGATCCACTGCGGAGCCTTCTCATTGTTCGACAGCGGCGAGACGTGATTGTTGCCGTCACCACTACCAGGCACCACGCCATATTGCGTGCCGCTTGAGCCGAAGCTTGCAATCGCCGAATCCGAGCCGCCGTTACCCGCGGTGAATTCGAAATCCGGCAAATTCGGATTTCCCGCGCCACCGCAACTGGTGTCGCCTCTGGTACCGGAATTGACTTGCTGGCAGGTGTTGTCCGGAAAGATCTCGTAGTCGAAAGCGATGTTAGTGATTGAGATCCCTGTGAATACAAACGTGATCCGATCGGTGGAAGTACCGCCCGAATTGTTGGTGTTGGCAAGAAAGGCGTCGGTCGTGGACCCTGGCGCCACAGCGTTATTGCCCGCGCCGTCTGAGGTGCCGAGAGTCAGCGACTTGCTGTTGGTTCCGACCACGTGACCGTCCGCGCTATAAGTGGTGTCAACTACCGCGCCCGCCCCGACAACCACACTGCAACCGGAGCAGCCTTGAGCCGCAAGCTGGGCGTTCATGTAAGTTTGAATGGCAGCGGCGCTGTTGGTTCCGCTACTTGCCGCCAATGTGTTGAAGTTGAAGTTAAACGAATCCGCTTTCGCGGTCATGCCTGCGCCTAAGCACAGCAAGGCGCCCACGAGCACACGTACCTTTAGATGTTTTTTCACAGTTCCCCCGATTAAGAATCGTGCCCTACTTTTTTTTAAAATGCGAAGTGGCGTCACACAACGTGCAATCGACGTTCCATTGCTAAAGCTAAGTGGATAATTGAGTTAAGACTGAATTTATCAACTCCTTACTGATTTCTTTACAGCTTTTAACTGGGTGCTTACGTCAGAGAACGTTAACCAAAAAGTTTCTCTTTTGGTTAGGATTCGGGATAGCTTCCAAATTAGAGTTCGCCGAACCCACCAGACTCCGAACGTGCGCAAACGGAGGCAGATTTTCCCGATCTTAGCTAGCGGCCGCCTGAAAGTGTTTCGGCGCCTCTTCCGTGGACTCAGCGCTGGGCGGCCGGATCTTGATGCGAATATGGCCGCCGTCGACCGGCGCTGCGAACATCTCGTCCGCGCTCGCCCACTGGTTCCAGGGACGAACCTCGGCTCCATCGTCGGCGCCGAGCCAGATCAGGCCATCCTGGGCCCACTGGACCAGCATCGTGCGGACCTGAGCCTCGGGAACACCGTAGTCGAATGCCAGCAGCGAAGTTCGAACATGCCAGCCGTCCTCGCCAAGCCGGTTGAGCCGGGCCAGGAAATTGTCTTTGAACCGCTCGTAGGAACTCATGCCGATCTCCTCACGTTCGCCACAGCAGAAGGGTCCGATCCTGCCAGCTTTCGCCGACACCCCCGCGAACGGATTACGACTCGCTCGCCTTTTTGTGCTTATGCCCCAAACATAACCTCTGGTGCATTTGCTTCCAATAGGGAAATAGCCCGATGGGAAAGGCCAGAGAGCCTATACGGGGCAGGATATGAACGCAGTTTATGGGGACTTGCTAGTTTGTTTCGACTACGAGATTCAATCGCCTTTGGGTTGCTTAGGACACGTGTGCAGGATGTGGCGGGCGGCCGAGGCAGCCAGAAATCCAATGGCGGCCGCAGCCGCAAAAGCTCCGGCTGGATTCCGGCGAATGAGCTGCCGGCAGCCGGCCAGCAGGTCTTGCAGCTCGTAATGCTCGAGGCGGGATGCGGTGGCGTCCAGGCCGTTGGCCGCGCTGCAGCGTGCCCGGGTGCAGCGTGCCCGGGTACAGCGCTCCCGGCTGCGGCGTCCTCCGGTGCAGCGTCCTCGGGTACCGGCGGCACCGGGCCGCCTTCGCCGCGTAGACCACGAGGCTCTTGCCGATCAGGGGGTTCAGCGCTGCCTCCGCGTATCGGGTTAGCGCCGGGCGGCGCATGATGTCCCACACGAGCATCTTGTGGTAGCCGCGCACGGCCGGATGGGCGTCGTTCCCGACGCCGACCGCGCACTTCAGCCACCAGTACGCCGAGTGCAGCCCGTGCGCGTGGTGGCTGCCCGTCACGTGCAGCCCGGCCCGGGTGAGCTTGGCGATCAGCTCGCCCTGGGTGAAGATCCGCACGTGGCCGCCAGGCACCTCGTGATACTCGTCCGACAGTGCCCAGCAGACGCGCTCCGGCAGCCAGGCTGGGACGGTAACGGCCGCGATCCCGCCGGGCCGCAGCACCCGCGCGACCTCGGCCATCGCCGCCTGGTCGTCCGGCACGTGCTCGAGGATCTCGGCCGCGATGACCTTGTCGAAGGCACCAGAGCAAAACGGAAGTGCCGTCGCGTCTGCCAGCAAGGCCACTCCCGCACCGGGGGGACCGGCCTCCCCTTCCTGTCGCATCGCGGCGAGCATGCCGCCGACCGAGGCCAGCTCGCCACGGTCGAGGTCGGCGGCGACAACCCGGGCGCCGCGCCGGTAGGCCTCGAAGGCGTGCCTGCCGCCGCCGCAGCCGAGGTCGAGCAGGCGCTCGCCGGGTGTTATGGGGAAGCGGCTGAAGTCAACGGTCAGCACGCGGCGACTCCGTAAGGTCGGGTGGGAGGGAGCCCGGTTCGGTTGTGGAACCCGCTTCGGCCATGGGACCCGGCTGGGATGCGGTCATCGTGGCGCTGGGGCGACCGTGGTAAAGCGCCGCGCGGTAGATCTCCACGGTCGCGGCGGCCACGGCCGGCCAGGCGAATCGCTCGCGGACCCGGTGCAGCGCCCGGTCGGCCAGCTCGGCGCGCTCGGCGGGCGAGTCATGCAGCCGCCCCAGCGCGGCGGCGAGCTCCTCCGGGTCGCCCGGCCTGACGAGGAGCGCCGCCTCGCCGGTCACCTCGGGCAGCGCCCCGGCCCGGGTGGCGACGAGCGGCGTGCCGGAGGCCATGTGCTCCACGGCCGGCAGCGAGAAACCCTCGTACAGCGACGGGACGACGGCGATCTCCGCCGACCCGAGCACCTGGGCGTACTCATCGTCGGGCAGCCCCGGGGCGAAGCTGACATGGCCGGCCAGCGACAGCTGGGCAATGAGCGCGCGGGTCGCCTCCGAGGGAACGCCGATGACGAGGAGGTGGACGTCACGTTCGGTGGCTAGCTTGGCGATGGACCTCAGGAGGACTGCCAGGCCCTTGAGCGGAGTGTCAGCGCTGGTCACCGTCACGATGCGGCCCGCAACGCGCGGCGCCGGCCGGGGGTGGAAGCGGCGGGTGTCCACGCCCAGCGGCACGATGTGCACGGCCTGCGGGGGGACCCGGAAGTCCCGGCAGATGTCGTCCCGGGACGACTCCGAGACGGTGATCAGCGGACCGGCGCGCCGGGCGACCCGGCCCTGCATGCGGACGAAGCCATACCAGCGCTCCTTGTTCAGCCGCTGCAGCAGGGAGCGGCCGGCGATGTCCAGCCGCCGGTCAACGGTGATCGGGTGGTGGATGCTGGTGATGAGCGGGAGGCCCAGGCGGCGCACGCCGAGCATCCCGTAGCCCAGGCCCTGGTTGTCGTGGACGACGTCGAAGTCCCCCGGCCTGGCCCGTAGGGCGCGCAGCGCGCGGATGCTGAAGGTCAGCGGCTCGGGGAACGCCCCGCCCCACATCATGGCCGTCTCCAGCACGTCGGCCCAGTCCCGGATCTCCGCGGGCCGCGGGGTGCGGAACGGGTCCTCATCCCGGTAGAGGTCGAGGCTGGGGACGGCGCGCAGGGTGGGACCCTCGTCCAGCTCGGGATACGGCTGACCGGAGAACACCTCGACGTGGTGCCCGAGGGCGGCCAGCTCCCGGCTCAGGTGCCGTACGTAGACACCCTGGCCGCCGGAGTGCGGTTTGCTGCGATAGGACAGCAGCGCGACGCGCAGCGGAGGATTCAGAGTGGCCACGGGGAACCTTACCACCTAGTAGCTCGGCTATCCCGCGCGGCTCAACACCTGTGCACCGGCTGCTCGCTCGCCGCGTATATCCCCCTGGGAAATAACGCCGCGACGCCGCCTACGGCCAGGCCGATCAGGTACGTGAGGCCGGCGGCGAACGCGCCCAGCGCGAGTTGGCGGAGGGCGCCGCGCCAGAATGGCCGCGCGGTGAGCCGGGCGACCACGCCGCCGCCGATGATCGCGGCCAGTGCCGACAGCACTAGGGCCAGCCACATCACGTTGGACGTGAACAGGTACGGGAACAGCGGGATGATCGCGCCGCAGGCGAACGCCGCGAGGGAGGCGCCGGCGGCCACGAACGGCGACGGCAGGTCGGCAGGGTTGACCCCGAGTTCCTCGAACGCGTGCACGGCCAGGGCCTTGTCCGGGTGCGCGGAGATCTCCGCGGCAGCCTGCCGGGCGGTGGCCGCCGAGATACCGCGGGCGCGGAGCATGCCGACCAGCTCGGCCTGCTCCGCTACCGCGTTGGTCTCCAGCTCGCGCTGCTCCTTGTCCACTTCCGACTGGACAAGCTCGTTTTGGGAGGAGACTGAGACGAATTCGCCGGCCGCCATCGAGAACGCGCCGGCCGCCAGGCCCGCCAGTCCGGTCAAGACGATCGTGTGCCTGGACGCGCCCGCGCCGCCCACGCCGGCGATCAGCGACACGTTGGTGACGAGCCCGTCCATCGCGCCGAACACGGCCGGGCGCAGCCAGCCGCCGGAGACGTCGCGGTGCTCGTGCTCGTGCTCGTGCTCGGGCGCCTGCACCGTGCCGCCAGGCTCGTCGGCCCTGTTGGTGCCTGGCTTGTCGCTGGTCGTCATGGCCCCGGGTAACGCCCCTAACTGTGCCCTGTCATCCCTTGGTTGCCTTGCTCAGGAACAGGTGGCCGATTGCGGTCGGGTACACGCCGCCCACCCCGGTCGCCGTCGCCGTCAGATAATTGTAAAAGTAGCCGTAGATGACTGGCGTCTGGGCCAGCAGCAGCGTCTCGATCTGGCCGGCGAGCGACCGCTGCGTCGCCAGGTCGCTGGTGGCGATGTACTGCGAGACTAGCTTGTCGTAGCTGGCGTTGGCGAAGCGGGCCGCGTTCCACGCGCCCGTCCCGGTCTTGGCGCTGATCGTCTCCAGGGGAGCGGTCAGGAAGACATTCGGCACTGACCGGTGGCCGTAATCGACGAGGCTCATTGCGCCGTCGAGCCAGTCGGAGTTGCCGAAGGTAGCCTTGCCGTAGTACGCGGACGAGCTTCTCCACCTTCAGGTTGACCTTCACCCCGATGGCGGCCGCTTGCTGGGCGACGACCTGGGCGTACTGCGGGATCTCCCGCAGTTGCTCGGTCACCAGGGAGGTGGAGAACCCGCTGGGGTAGCCGGCCGCGGACAGCAGCGACTTGGCCATCGCGATGTTCTGCGCGCGCTGCGGCACCGACGTGTTCGTGGACGGGAACACCGGCGCGAACGGGCTGTCGTTGCCCACGTCCGAGTACCCCTTGAAGAGGGCCTGCACGATCGCCTGCCGGTCCAGGCGACAGCGCGATCGCCTGGCGCACCCGGGGGTCGGTGAACGGCTTGGTGTCGCACCGCATCGACAGCTCGCGGTGCGCGCTGGACTTCAGCTTGATGATGTTGTAGCCGCCGGTGAGCAGCTGCTCGGCGCCCGCGACCGAGAACTGCCCGACGACGTCGATCGAGCCGCTGGTCAGCGCGAGGATGGACGGTGACTGCGTGTCGTAGAACGTGAACTGCGTCGCGGCCGGCAGCGCCTTGGTTCCCCAGTACGACTCGTTGCGGGTGAACGACGCCCCGGTCTTCGCGGTGTAGGAGGCCAGCGTGAAGGGCCCGGTGCCGATGAACGATCCCTCCCACTTGGCCGGGTCGTAGCCGTTCGGCAAGATGATCATGTTGTAGTTGTCGGACGAGGTCAGGTACGGGAAGTTGCCGTTCGGCGCCTCCAGGTGGAACTCCACCGTGAAGTCGTCCTTCTTCACCACGCCAGACGGGAGCAGCACGCCGCCGAGCGCCGACAGCGCGTTGGCCGTGCCCTTCGGGTTCGTGTGCAGCTTGTACGTGTAGACCACGTCGTCGGCGGTCAGCGAGGACCCGTTGTGGAACTTGACGCCCTGCCGGATCTTGAACGTCCACACGTCCGCGGTCGGCGTTCGGCGTCCAGCTCTCGGCGAGGACTGGCTGCAGCGTGAGGTCCTGTCCGGACAGGCACAGGTACTCGCCGGTCTGCGCGAGCATGTCCAGCCCGCCCTGGTCGGCGACGGTCACCGGGTTGATGGCGCCGGTGGGCGTGACGATCCCCGCCTTGATGGTCGCGCCGGCGGCGCCCGCCGGGGCCGACCCCGAGCCGGAAGACGACGAGGACGGCCGGTGACCCCGACGAGCTCGAGCCGCAGGCCGAGATGATGGCGCCGAGCACCGGCATCGACAGCCCGATGACGCTGCCCCGCCGGATGAAGTCGCGACGGGAGATCCGGCCCGCCGCGAACTCGTCGATGACATGGTTGGCTATCTCGCCCCGGCCCTTGCGCAGGCCACTGAGACGGTCGTCCTTCACGGGCTTCTCCCTGGGTAACTCGGTCGGGCTAGGCCGTCCGCCTTGGAGCAGGCGCAGCTCGCTGACCGGAATGTGGCATCGGATGAGGTGGCCCGGCTCGCCGTCGAGCAGTGCCGCGTGAGTCAGTTCCGGCTCGGTGGTCTCGCAGATCCCGCTGGAGAGCTTCCGCGCGCAGCGCGGGTGGAAAACGCACCCTCCAGCGGGAGCCTGTGCGGGCGGCTCGCCAGTGAGCCGGATCCGCGGGACGGGGGGCGCGCCGGGCAGCGCCGGCACGGCCGACAGCAGGGCCTCGGTGTAGGGATGGTGCGGGGCGCTGAAGACGGCCTCGGCCGGGCCGGACTCCAGTACTCGCCCCGCGTACAGGACCACGATCTGGTCCGAGAGGTAGCGGACCAGCTCAAGGTCGTGCGAGATGAAGATGTAGCTGGCGTTCTCCCTCGGCCTGCAGGTCGGCCAGCAGGTTGAGGATCGCGGCCTGCACGGAGACGTCGAGCGCGGACGTCGGCTCGTCGCAGACCACCACGCGCGGCCCGGCGACCGAAAGCCCGGGCGATCGCCACCCGCTGCTTCAGCCCGCCCGACAGCTGCCCCGGACGCAGCGGCAGGTGCCGGTCCTCCAGCCGGACCGCGCTGACCAGCCCGGCCAGCCGGGCGGCCAGCTCGCGTCCCGGACAGGCCCGCGAGCCGCACGAGCGGGCGGGTGATGAGCGACCGCACGGTGCGGCGGCGGTTCAGCGCCGAGTCCGGGTTCTGGAACACGATCTGGAGGTCGCGCAGGTCCCCAGCGGGCGGTTGGCAAGCGCGGGGGCCAGCGGCGTCCCCTCGAGGGTGACCGCCCCGCCAGGGTCCGGCGCGGTCAGCCCCAGCAGCACCCTGGCCAGGGTCGTCTTGCCCGAGCCGGACTCCCCGACCAGCCCGAGGGTCTCGCCTGCCCGCAGCGCCAGGCTGACGTCGCGCAGTGCCGGGACGCTGCCACCGCGCCCATGGAAGGTCTTCGACACGCCGTCGACCGTAGGAGGAGGGGCGGCTGGGGGACGTGGTCGCTGCGGGCCGGAAGGGCCTGATCCTGGGCTGGCGAGCGGCAGGCCGGGTGCGTCGCGTGGCGGTAGCAGCGGGAGGAGCGGCCGGGGCCGATGGCGAACAGCGGGGGCGGCGAGGCGCGGCACTCCTCGACGGCGAGCGCGCAGCGCGGCGCGAACACGCACCCCGGGGCCTTGTCCCCGGGTTGCGGCAGGAAGCCGGGGATCGCCTCCAGGCGGTCACGGTCCTTGCGCTGCCCGGGGCGGGGGACGCAGCGCAGCAGGCCTACCGTGTAGGGATGGCGCGGCCCGGTCAGCAGCTCGCTCGCCGGTCCCTCCTCTACCAGCTGGCCGGCGTACAGCACGCCCACCCGGTCGCACATCGCCGAGATCACCGCGAGGTTATGGCTGATGAACAGCACCGACGTGCGGAACTCATCGCGCAGCGGGGCGAGCAGGTCAAGCACCTCGGCCTGCACGGTCGCGTCGAGCGCGGTGGTCGGCTCGTCAAGGATCAGCAGGTCCGGCTCGGCGGCCAGCGCCATCGCGATGACGACGCGCTGGGCCATGCCACCGGACAGCTCGTGCGGGTAGCGGTCCAGCACGCCGCGCGGATCGGTGATGCGGACCTTGCGGAGCATGTCCAGCGCCGCCTCGGCCGCCGCCGCGGCATTCAGGCTCGTGCTCGCGGTGAACGCCTCGGTGAGCTGGCGGCCGACGCGGATGGACGGGTTCAGGGCGCGTCCCGGCTCCTGGTAGACCATCGAGACGGACCGCGCCCGCAGGTCCCGCAGCTCGCGGCGGCCCAGCGTGAGCACGTCCTTGCCGCCAATGCTAATGCTCCCGGCGCTGACCCGCCCGTTGCGCGGCAGGTACCGGACAACGGCGAGGGCGGCCGTGGACTTGCCGGACCCGGACTCGCCGACGAGGCCGTAGGTCTCGCCGCGCGCGATCTCGAACGACACGTCCCGCAGCGCGAGCCGGGCGGTACCCCGGACCTGGTAGCTGACATCGAGGTTGCTGACGCGCAGGGCGGGCTCAGCCATTCAGCACCTGCTCGATCGAGTCGGCGACCAGGTTGACGGCCGTCACCAGGGAGGCGATGGCTAGCGCGGGGAACAGCGTCGACCACCAGTACCCGGCGGGCAGCACGACGTAGTTGGCGTAGATGTCGGCGCCCCAGTCCGGCGTTGGCGGCTGGATGCCGAAGCCGAGGAAGGACAGCGTCGCCACCGTGAAGATGGCGTACCCGAGCCGGACGGTGAACTCGACCAGGACGGCGGGCGCCACGTTCGGCAGGATCTCGCGCGCCATGACCCACCCGGCCCCTCGCCCAGAAGGCGGGCAGCCGGGAGGTAGTCCAGGTGCCGTTCGGACAGCACCGCGGCGCGCACCGTGCGGGCGATGAGCGGCGTGAAGATGACGCCGATCACGATGATCAGGGTGGCCGTTGACGGGCCGAGCGCGACCAGGAACAGGAACGCGACGATGACGGCGGGCAGCGCGAGCACCGCCTCCAGGACGCGGCTCGCGAGCAGGTCGAAGACGCCGCCGAAGTAGCCCATGACCAGGCCGAGGGCGGTCCCGGCGGCGGTGCCGAGCAGCGTGGCGAGCGGCGTGACGTACAGGATGTCCCTGGCCCCGGTGATCACCCGGGAGAGCACGTCCCGGCCGAGTTGGTCGGTGCCGAACCAGTGCGCCGCCGGAGGGGGCGGCGTTCGTGGCGAGCAGTTGCTGGGCGAGCGGGTCGTCCGGGGCGATCGACCCGCCGAAGATCGCGCACACGATCCAGAAGAGCAGGATGCCGGCCCCGATCAGGAAGGTCGGCCTGCGCAGCAGCAGGCTCCAGGTGGTGGGGCTGGCCTGCGGCGGCAGCGGCTGCCAGGGCAGGGGCGGGAGCGGTCTCGGTCATCACGCGGCTCCCGAGAGGCTGGCCCGCAGCCGCGGGCTGAGCCACGCGAGCAGCAGGTCGGCGGCGAGGGTGGCGAGGGCGTAGACCACGCCGATCGTGAGCACCCCGGCCTCCAGCATGGGGAAGTCCTTGGCGGTGGCGGCCTTGAAAATGAGGTTGCCGATGCCCTGGTAGTTGAACAGCGTCTCGGTAACGACCAGGCCCCCGATAAGGTACCCGGTTTGGGTTGCGACGACGGTAATGGTGGGCAGCAGCGAGTTGCGCAGCACGTGCCTGGTGATGACGGTGCTGGCGGGCAGGCCCTTAAGGATTGCGGTCCGTGCATAGTCCGAGTCCAGCGCCTCGATGGTGCCGGCCCGAGCCATTCTCGCTATGTAGCCGAATAGGACGAGGACCAGCGGTATTGCCGGCAGGATGAGGTGCCGGAACTGGCTGAGGTCACCCGCTCCGGGCCCGGCCGAGGCACTGGACGGCAGCCAGCGCAGCCCGGTGCTGAAGATCACGATCACCACGATTCCGGACACGAACTCGGGCACCGTGGCGGCGGACAGGCCCGCGACCGAGATGATCCGGTCCAGTGGCCGCCCGTTGCTGAGGGCGGCGGCCACGCCGCCGGCGATGCCGAGCGGGACGACTACCACGAACGCCAGCGTGGCGAGCTTCAGCGAGTTGAGCAGCGCCCCGCCGACCAGCGTGGAGACCGGGGACCGGTAGGAGTACGAGATGCCCATGTCCCCGTGCAGCAGCCCGCCGATCCAGCTCAGGTAGCGGGCCGAGCAGCGGCTGGCCGACGCCAAGCTGCTGGTCAAGGGCGTGCACCGCGCTGGCCGAGGCGAGGTTGCCGAGGATGGCGCGACCAGGATCACCTGGCAGGACCTGCCCCGCGAAGAATACGATCACGCTCAGAATCCACAGCGTGAGCAGCATGAGCCCAAGGCGCCTCACAAGGAACATCGCCATTTCTGGCCTCCTTGATGCAGGGCCGCCATCTTAATACCGCGCCGCCACTAGCGAATCGCTAGTGATCCCACAGGTTAACTGCTTTAGAGATGGGCCAGCAAGACATGACGATCATGGTCAATGGAAGTGACCTTTCTGTTACGGACGTGGTGGCGGTCGCCCGGGGCGGTGCACCGGTCGCCCTGGACCCGGCAGCCCGGGACCGGATGCTCGCGGCCCGGGGCGTCGTCGAGGCCGCGCTCAGGTCCGGCGAGCCGGTTTACGGCCTGACCACGGGTGTCGCCGAGCGCAAGCGGGTCCTCCTTGCCCCCTCTGAGCGGCTGGGGTTCAGCCAGCGACTGGTGCACAATCACCGGATCGCCCAGGGTGCCCCCGCGCCCGCTGACGTGGTCCGGGGGGCCATGCTCTGCCTTGCCAACAGCTACGCCAAGGGCGTCACCGGCGTCCGGCCCGAGCTGTGCGAGATGATCATCGGCCTGCTCAACGCCGGCTTCGCGCCGGTCGTCCGCACGCTGGGATCGATCGGGCAGGGCGACCTCGGGCCGATGGCGGACCTTGCGCACGGGTTGCTGGAGCGCAGCGGCGTCGTGCTGGCGGAGAATGAGGGGCTCGCCCTTGTCAACAGCAACGCGTTCACCACCGCCTGGGCGGCGCTCGCGCTGGCGGACGCGTCCCGGCTAGCGGACGTGCTCGACGTGGCGGCCGCGCTGGACCTGGAGGCGTTCGGCGCGAACGTGACGAGCCTGCACCCGGCGATAGGGGAGATCCGGCCGTACCCAGGGCTGGCGTTCACGCTGCGGCGGCTGACCTCGCTGCTTTCCGGTAGCTACCTCTGGGGGCCAGGAGCGGCGCGGTTCCTGCAGGACCCGCTGACGTTCCGGTGCATCCCGCAGGTGCACGGGGCGGCCCGCGACGCGCTGGCGTACGCCCTGGCCGCCGCGCACACCGAGCTGAACTCCTCGCAGGCCAACCCGGTCGTGCTCCTCGACGAGGGGCGGATCGTCTCGGTCGGGAACTTCGACATCGGCCCGCTCGCCGCCGCGCTCGACTTCGCCCGCATCGCGCTGGCCCCGGTCGTGACCAGCGCCAACGAGCGCCTGGTGAAGCTGCTGCAGGCACCCTTCTCCGGGCTGCCCACGGGGCTGGCGGGCACCGCGGGGCAAGGCTTGGAGACCGGGGAGGACGCGTTGTCGGAACTGGCCGTCGCGGGCCAGGCGATCACCGCCGAGGCCCGGCTGCTAGCCGGGCCGGTCTCCTACGAGCTGGCCAGTTCGGCGAAGGCCGAGGGCATCGAGGACCGCACGACGATGGCACCGCTGTCCGCGCGCCGTCTCGCGGAGATGGTCGGCCTCATCGCGCGGGTCGCCGCGATCGAGCTAGTGGTCGCCGCCCAGGCGATCGACCTGCGCAGGGCCGCGGGCGGCGCCGGCGGCCTCGGCGCAGGCACCGACCGGGCGTACCGGATGGTCCGCGAGATCGTCCCGTTCGTCCACTCTGGGGGGATGCTGCCGCCCGACCTGGAGCCGGTCGTCGGCCTGGTGACGCGCGGCGACCCGGCGGCCCCGCCTGACCTGCTCGCATGAAACTAGCCGGGAAGCACGGGATAGCGGCCCTGGAAGCGGACCAGGGGGTCGCCTGACTCAGCCACGTAGGCAACGCCGGTGACCGCCGCGATCACGAGCAGGTGGTCACCGGCAGGCACGCGGCGGGCAACTGCGCACTCCACTGCCGCCAGCCCGCCGAGCGGGATCAGCGCGCCGGACGTCGCGCCGCGCACGTGCGCCGCGTCCTCGAGGATGAGCCGGGCGGAGGGCCGCCCGGACGCGGCGAACTGCCCGGCGAGCACGCGCTGGCTGGCCGACAGCAGCGTGACGGCGAACCGGGCGGCGGGCAGCGAGGGACGGCTCAGCACCTCGGCCGGGTAAGAGCCGGCGATGAGGGAGATGAGGACCATGGGCGGGTCCAGCGACACCGGGCAGAACGCGGTCACCGTCGTCCCGATGTCGTCGCGGTCGTCGGCGAGCGTGACCAGCGTGACCCCGGCTGCCCACTGGGACAGCGCGGCGGCGAGGTCGCTTCCTTCGACAGCGGACACGTAGGCCGACAACGGAAGCGGCGCGGGAAAGGAATCGCTCACCCCGACGAGGGTAGCGCCGTTCCGGCGCTCGTTGGCCAACCCGGGGTGTTGCGGGAGAGGCGTCTGGGTGATGATGAGGGGCATGACAGGCCGGGTGGTACGCGCGCCGAGGGGCGCCTCGCTGACGTGCAAGGGGTGGCCCCAGGAGGCCGCCATGCGAATGCTGATGAACAACCTCGATCCGGAGGTCGCGGAGCATCCCGACCAGCTCATCGTGTACGGCGGCTCCGGCCGGGCGGCGCGCAGCTGGCAGGCGTTCGACGCGATTGTCGCCACGCTGCGTGACCTAGAGCAGGACGAGACGCTGCTCGTCCAGTCCGGCAAGCCGGTTGGCGTGCTGCGGACGCACGAGTGGGCACCCCGGGTCCTGATCGCCAACTCCAACCTGGTCCCGCAGTGGGCGAACTGGGATGAGTTCCGCCGCCTTGAGCAGCTCGGCCTGACCATGTACGGGCAGATGACCGCCGGGTCATGGATCTACATCGGCACCCAGGGCATCCTGCAGGGCACCTACGAGACCTTCGCCGCGATCGCCGCCAAGAAGCATGGCGGCTCGCTGGCCGGCACCATCACGCTGACCGCCGGGCTCGGCGGAATGGGCGGCGCGCAGCCGCTGGCGGTCACCATGAACGGCGGCGTGGCGATCTGCGTGGACTGCGATCCGTCACGGGTGGCGCGGCGGATCGAGCAGGCATACCTCGACGAGCAGGCCGACGACGTGGACGACGCCGTGCGCAAGGCCGTGGCGGCGCGGGACGCCGGCCTCCCGCTGTCGCTCGGGCTCGTCGGGAACGCTGCGGACATCCTGCCGAGGATGCTGGCCGCCGGGGCGCCCGTCGACATCGTCACCGACCAGACATCGGCGCACGACCCCCTGACGTACCTGCCGAAGGGCGTCGCGTTCGAGGACATGGCGGCGCTGCGCGCCGAGGACCCGGCGGGGTTCACCGCGCGGGCCCGGGAATCGATGGCGGAGCACGTCGCGGCGATGGTCGGCTTCCTGGACAGCGGGGCGGAGGTGTTCGACTACGGGAACTCGATCAGGGGCGAGGCGCAGCTGGCCGGCTATGAGCGGGCGTTCGCGTTCCCCGGCTTCGTGCCGGCCTACATCCGCCCGCTGTTCTGTGAGGGAAAGGGGCCGTTCCGGTGGGCCGCGCTGTCTGGCGACCCGAAGGACATCGCGGCGACCGATCGCGCCGTGGCCGGCCTCTTCCCGGACAACGAGCCGCTCAACAGGTGGCTGCGCCTGGCGGCGGAGAAGGTCAAGTTCCAGGGGCTGCCGGCCCGGATCTGCTGGCTCGGCTACGGCGAGCGGCACCTTGCGGGGCTGCGGTTCAACGAGATGGTGGCCCGTGGCGAGGTGGCGGCACCTATCGTGCTGGGCCGCGACCACCTGGACACCGGCTCGGTCGCCTCACCGTACCGGGAGACCGAGGCGATGGCCGACGGGTCCGACGCGATCGCCGACTGGCCGCTGCTGAACGCGCTGGTCAATACCTCCTCCGGCGCGTCGTGGGTGTCGATCCACCACGGCGGCGGGGTGGGCATGGGGCGGTCCATCCACGCGGGCCAGGTGACCGTCGCCGACGGCACCGAACTGGCGGCCGCCAAGCTGGAACGGGTCCTCACCAACGACCCGGGGACCGGTGTCATCCGGCACGCGGACGCGGGCTACGAGACGGCGCAGCGGGTCGCCGCGGCGAACTCGCTGACCGTCCACGTCGAGGCGGGCCCGTGACCACGGCCGCCCGCCGCTGGCACGCCGAGCTGGCTTGGCTGGCGCCGCCGGCTTGGGCTGCGCCCGGCCAGGGGCCGGGGGAACTTGCCGCGGATGTCCTGATCGAGGCGACGGGGGAGCGGTTCACCGCCGTCACGCCCGGCGTGCCGGCCGCCCAGGCGCCGCCCGGAACCACGCGGCTGCCTGGCATCACGCTGCCGGGCCTGGCGAACGCGCACTCCCACGCGTTCCACCGGGCGCTGCGCGGCGGGGCGGGGACTGGGGGAGACTCGTTCTGGACGTGGCGAGACCGGATGTACTCCGTCGCCGGGCGGCTGGATCCGGACACCTATTACGCGCTCGCTCGCGCCACGTTCGCGGAGATGGCCCTCGCCGGGATCACCTGCGTGGGCGAGTTCCACTACGTTCACCACGACGCGGACGGCACGCCCTATGCCGATCCCAACGAGGTCGGCCGCCGCGTCATCGACGCGCCGCGGCCTGGCGGGCCTGCCGGATCACGCTGCTGGACGCGTGCTACCTGGCGGGCGGCTTCGAGCCGGGCGGAGTCCCCCGGCCGCTGACCGGCGTGCAGCAGCGATTCGGTGACGGCTCGGCGGCGGGCTGGACGGCGCGGATGGCGGACTTCAGCTGCGACTCCCACGGCATGCTCGGCCCGCACGCCAGGATCGGCGCCGCGATCCACTCGGCGCGCGCGGTGCCGCCCGAGCAGATGCCCGAGGTCATGGGCTGGTCGCACCACCATGGCGCGCCAGTCCACGTCCACCTTTCCGAGCAGCCGCTGGAGAACGCCGAGACGCGGGCCGCCTTCGGCCACACGCCGTCGGAGGTGCTCGAGGAGGCGGGCGTGCTCGGCCCCCGCTCCACGATGGTGCACGCGACCCACCTGACCGAACGGGACATCTCGCTGCTCGGCGAATCCCGTACCGCGGTGTGCATGTGCCCGCTGACCGAGGCCGACCTCGCGGACGGCGTCGGGCCCGCCCCGGAACTGGCGGCGGCCGGGTGCGCGCTGAGCCTGGGCAGCGACGGCCACTCGGCCATTGACCTGCTGGCCGAGGCTCGCTGGATGGAGCTGTCGCAGCGCCTGGTCTCCCGCCGCCGCGGCCACTTCACGGCCGCCGACCAGGCCGCGGCCGCCACCGCGGCCGGACATGCCTGCCTGGGCTGGCCGGACGCCGGGGAGGTCGTGCCCGGCGCCTACGCCGACCTGGTCACGCTCACCCTCGACACCCCGCGGCTCGCGGGGCGGCCGCCGCCGCTGACCCGCTCGGCGCGGTCTTCGCCGCCGGGACCGCCGCTGACGTCCGGCATGTCGTCGCCTCCGGCCGCGACATCGTGCGCGACGGGCGTCACCTGCTCGTCGACGACGTGCCGGGCGAGATGGCCGCCGCGATCCGCGCGGTCGTCGGCTGATGAGCGCGGGGCCTGCCGGGAGCACCCTCATCACCGGGATCGGCGAGCTCGTCACGAATGCCGGGGCACTGGATGAGTTCGCCGCCGTCGCCAGCGCGGCCCTGGTCATCGAGGGAGACCGGATCGCCTGGACCGGCCCGGCCGCGCGCGCCCCGGCCGCGGACGCCATGACCGACGCCGGGGGCCGGGCCGTGCTTCCCGGCTTCGTCGACTCGCACGCGCACCTGGTCTTCGCGGGGAGCGGTCCGCTGAGTTCACCGCCCGGATGGCCGGGCAGGGATACGCCGCGGGCGGCATCCGGACCACGGTCGCCGCGACGCGCGCCGCGACCGACGACGACCTCAGGCGCGGGCTGAACCGCCTGGCCAGCGAGATGCTCCGGCAGGGGACGACGACGTTCGAGTGCAAGTCGGGATACGGGCTGACCGTGCACGACGAGGCCCGGTCGGTTGCCATCGCGGCGGAGGCCACCCCGGAAGTCACCTACCTGGGGGCGCACGTCGTGCCCGCCGAGTACGCGGGCGACCCGGCCGGATACGTGGACCTCGTGCGCGGGGAGATGCTCGACGCCTGCGCGCCGCACGCGCGCTGGGTCGATGTCTTCTGCGAGCGCGGCGCGTTCGACGCGGACGCGGCCCGCGCCATCCTCGCGGCCGGCCAGGCCCGCGGCCTGCTGCCCCGGGTGCACGCCAGCCAGCTAGGCCCGGGACCGGGGGTGATCGTCGCGGTCGAGGCGGGCGCCGCGTCCGCCGATCACTGCACCTTCCTCACCGACGCCGACGTGGACGCGCTCGCGTCCTCCGGCACGGTCGCCACGCTGCTGCCGGGTGCCGAGTTCGGCACCCGGCAGCCCTACCCGGACGCCCGCCGCCTGCTTCAAGCAGGCGTCACCGTGGCGCTGGCAACAGACTGCAATCCCGGATCGTCCTTTACCTCCAGCATGCCCTTCTGCATTGCGCTGGCCGTCCGGGACATGCGGATGACCACCACGGAGGCGGTCTGGGCCGCCACGGCCGGCGGCGCGCGGGCACTGCGCCGCCCCGACGTCGGCTACCTGGCCCCGGGGGCGCTGGCCGACCTGGTCATCCTCGACGCCCCGTCCCATGCCTACCTGGCCTACCGGCCGGGCGTCCCGCTCGTGCACGCCGTCTGGAAGTCGGGCCAGCCAGTAGCGATCTAGCCGCCGGCCTGCCCGGCCCAGCCCGGACTTGGCACCGTCTTGGCACCGTCGTCTGGGAGTTACCGGGGGGAGTGTTCGTTATGGATAAGGAAATGCGCCATGCCCCGGGGAGCGTCAGCGGGCCATACGGCGGGAGGCCGGCGCGGGCCGCGATGTGCCAGGCAGGACCCCAGCCGTCGGTGAAGGCGGCGGCGAGCCCGGACAGGCTGGGAAGCCCCAGGCCAGCAGCCGCGGCCGGCATTGCCTCGCTGGACTCGGCGGGGCGGAGCTGATCCAGCGGGCCCAGCCGGGGAAGACCCGAACCGGGGCGTCCGCCGGCAACCCCGCGCGGCGCCGGGCGATCTCGACCGCGTCCCGCAGGCCGCCCGCCTCGTCCGCTAGCCCGTTGGCCACGGCGTCCGCGCCTGTCCATACCCGGCCGCGGGCGAGCTCGTCCACGCGGTCAATCGGAAGCCGCCGGCCGTCGGCAACCTTGCGCGTGAAGTCCGCGTAGATCGCGTCGAGCCACACGTTGATCCGCTCCCACTCATCCTCGGTGAACGGGCGGGACAGGGAGAACATCGTGGCGTTCTCCCCGGAGGCGATGACCTCGCTATTCACGCCAGCGCGGCCGAACATCTCCCGCAGCACTGGCTTGCCCATGATCACCCCGATCGAGCCGGTCAGCGTCCCCGGCTGGGCCACGATGACGTCGGCGGGCGCGGAGATGAAGTAGCCGCCGGACGCCGCGACATCACCCATCGACACGATGACCGGCTTGCCGGCGGCGCGGGTCCGGACCACCTCCCGCCAGATGGTGTCCGAGGCGGTCGCCGAGCCACCGGGGCTGTTGACCCGCAGCACGACCGCGCGGGCCTTATCGTCGGCTGCCGCCGCGCGCAGCGCGGCGCCGATCGTGTCGGACCCGATGCCGCCGCCGCCGACCGGCCCCCGGCCGCTGCGCCCGGACCGGATCGGGCCATGCGCGTAGATCATCGCGACGTACCGCTCGCCGCCCGGTCCGGCCTGAATGCGGCGCTGGACGCCAGCGAGGGCGTGCACCCGCTGGTAGCGCTGCAGGTAGAGCAGGGTCGCGTTGGGCCCGGCCGCCTTCCGCGCGGCGTCGTAGACCTCGTCGCGGTAGCCCAGCTCGTCGACCAGCCCCTGGTCGAGGGCCTGCTGGGCGAGGAACGGGCCGCGCGCGAAGCAGCTGCACGGGCTTGCTCGACGGTCGTGCCCCGCGCCACGGCGATCCCGTCGGCGAGCTGCTCGGCGACCGACTCCAGGAGCCGCTCCGCGGCCTCGCGGGCGGGGCCGGTGAACCCGGTCTCGGTGAACTGGTCGGCGGCGGACTTGTACTCGTGCCGCTTGGCGCTCTGGAAGTCCACGCCGACCTTGGCCAGCGCGTCGTGCAGGAAGACCTGCTCGATGGCGAGCCCGGTCAGCCCGAGCGTGCCCGACGGCTGCAGCCAGATCTTGTCGAAGGAGGTAGCCAGGTAGTACGGCAGGTTCCCCCGGACGAACTCGCCGAACGTCTCCGCCCACGCGATGGCCAGCTTGCCGCTGCGGCGGAAGTCCCGTGATGGCATCGCGCAGTTCCTGGATCCGGGCCAGCCCGATCCGGCTCCCGCCGACCTTCACGACGAGCACCTTCACGCGGTCGTCCGTGGCGGCGCGCCGCAGGGCCTCCAGGATGTCAGGCAGCCGGAGCCGGCGCATGGTCAGCACGGCGGAGATCGGGTCGCCGGGCGGCCCCTCGGCCAGCCCGTCGGTAAGGTCGAGCTCCAGGATCAGCGGCCCGGTCCGGCGCCTGTTCAGCCGGGTGAGCTGGCTGGTGATCTGGCTTGTGATCTGGCTGGAGAGCGCGTCTGCCATGCGGCCAAGCTTACGTCCGCGCCAAGAGGGCTACTCTCCTTACTGATCCAGTTACTGATCCAGTTACTCCTCCAGAACGGAAAGTGGTGACTGTCATCCCGGAATGCTCAGACCTGACGATCGTGGTCGACGCTGCCAACGTGGTCGGTGCCCGAGCCGACGGCTGGTGGAAGGACCGGGCGGGCGCCGCGCTGCGGCTGTGCCAGGAGGTGGTCGCCGTGGCGACACGGGGACTGGCGACCGGGGAACTGCCTGCGGGAGTCCTGCCGGGGCCGCAGGCCCGGTGCTTCCCGACGTGGGTGATAGTGCTCGAGGGGCGCGCACGGGAGGCTGCGGATTCCCTCTGCCTTGAGGCCGGAAGCTATGCGTCTCATCAGATTCTGGCGGCTTCTGGTGGTTTGGCGAGGCTCGTGCTGGCAAGTGGTCCTGGTGACGACACCATCGTCGGTGAGGCATCTGACCTGCCAGGACGTTGTGTCGTGACAACGGCTGACCGGGAACTTCGACGGAGGTGCGAGGAGGTTGGAGCCGTCGTCGCGGGGCCACGGTGGCTCTTGCGGCTGTTGTAGACCTGTAATGTAAAAGTAACCCCCTCAACCCTGTATCCCTGCTTCGCGCTGTTGTCTGGTGACGTCTGGGGTACGGGGGGCGTCCCCTCGGAGAGATAACTGCCTGTCCGCTACCGACCGGAAACTGAGCGCATGTATGTGATCTTCTGTCGTCGCGATTGCCCTGATCGCGGCCCTGCTTCTTCCTGCTGGACCGTGGCCTGAAGGCGGTCCAGCGAGGGCCGCCGGAGGCGGGCAGCCGCCATCCGCCTGGTTGCCGCCGCGCGCAAGGCGCAGAAGGATGGGCTTCGGCGAAGAGAGCAGGAGGAGGTCAGCACCGCGCTGACCGCTGTGCTGCCGGCGATCGCGGGCGACGAGGACCGCGGCCCCCGCAAGGTGGCCTAGCTCAGCGCTGTGATGCGTGTTGTCGTCCTCTCGGACACCCACGGGCCGAGTCGCTGGAAGTCCTGCCCGCCGCGGGTTGCGGAGCACCTGCGCGCCGCGGACCTCATCGTGCACGCCGGGGACGCGTGCACGGCGCTGGTGCTGGCGGAGATCGCGCAGTACGCGCCCGTGACGGCGGTCGTCGGGAACAACGACGGCCCGGACGTCGCCGCGTGGGGCGCGACGCCGACCGCCGAGGTCACGATCGCTGGCCTGCCGGTGGCGATGATCCACGACAGCGGGCCACCGCCGGCGGCTGGGCCGGATGCGGCGCAGGTTTCCCGACGCGGCCCTCGTCGTGTTCGGGCACTCGCACATTCCGCTGGATGAGTCGGCGGACGGCGGTTGCGGATCTTCAACCCGGGGTCGCCGACCGACCGCCGCCGGCAGCCAGCCGGCACGATCGGCCTGCTTGACATCGCGGACGGGAAGCTGCGCAACGCCACCATCGTCGCGGTAACGTAACGCCGTCCGCCTCCTTCCGCCTCCCGGCTGGGCTGCGCTTTTGGTCTGCTGCTGGTCTGCTGCTGGTCTGCTGTCGAGCGGCTGGGGCGCGCTTTTGGTCTGCTGCCGAGCGGCTGGGATGAGCTTTTGTGCTTGCAAGTGCGTGGTGGAACGCGCGTTCGGTCTACTGGGGTGCGGGTGGGTTGCGCGTTCGGTTCGCTGGTCGGCGGCTGGGATGCGTGGCCGGTCCGCTGGCCAGCGGGTGGGTTGCGTGTTCGCGTGGGCTAGTGCGTGGTGGACAGCGCGTTCCATCTGCTTGCGGGCGAGTGGCGGGCGGGTCGACAGGGGGGGCGTCCCCCGGGGGTAACCAGTGCTCGCGGTGGACGATCTCGCTGAGCGGGCGGCGATCCGGGCGGCGGATGAGCGCCAGTGGCCGGTCCGCCGGGTAGCCGAGCGAGATCACGTACGCACAGGACCTGTCCTCGGGCAAGCCGAGCAGGTCACGCGCCAGGTCTTGGTCCTGGACGCCCGTCTGGCCGCTGCCGATGGCCAGGCCGGCCGCCGCGAGCATCAAGCTCATGGCGACCTGGCCGAGGTCGAACTGGACGCGGTTCTTCTGCAGGTCGGTCGCTGGCAGGTAAGTGGCCAGCGCGATCGCCGCCGCGGCCGTCGCCACGTGGCCAGCGCCCGGCGACACGAGGGACAGTTGCTCCAGCCGCCCGCGATCGCGGACGACGACGAAGTCCCACGGCTGCGAATTCCTTGATGACGGTGCCCGCCGCCCGATTCAAGGATCTCGTCGAGATGATCGTCGGCGATTGGCTGACTCGCGAACTCGCGAACATTCCGCCGGGACCGGATCGCCTCCCACGTCTGCATGACCAGCAAGCGTAACGGACCTCAGCCTGACCGAATTGCTCCTCGGCACGTTATCCTGACCGCTTTCGGCGTGAAAGGGCCAGCACCGTGCTAGTCGGGGACTAGCCAGACGACGCCCAGCGGCGGGACAGCGATCGTCGCGGAGGCGGGACTGGCCGTGCCACGGTCTCGGGGACCGCGTGGACGGCGCCCAGGTTGCCGAGCGCCGCTGCCGCCGTAGGTCGCCGCGTCGGTGTTCAGCACCTCGCGCCAGCGGCCGGGTCGCGGCAGCCCGACGCGGTACTCCGTGTGCGGCATCGCGGAGAAGTTCGCCACGCACGCGAGCGTCGGCAGCACCGGGCCGCTGATGCCGGGACCGGGCATCGGCGTCCCGAACCGCAGGAACGACAAGACGTTGCCGGCGGCGTCGTTCGCGTCGATCCAGGCGAAGCCCTCCGGCACCGTGTCCTGCGACCACAGCGCGGGCGACGACCCGGTACAGCGGAGTTCAGGTCGCGGACCAGCCGCTGCACGCCGGAGTGGACGCCGTACTCGAGCACCCACCAGTCGAGGCCGTTGCTCTCCGACCACTCGGACTGCTGGCCCCACTCCGACCCCATGAACAGCAGTTGCTTGCCCGGGTGCGCCCACATGTAGGCGAGCAGCGCGCGCAGGCCCGGCGAACCGGCGCCACTCGTCGCCGGGCATCTTGCCGACCAGCGAGCCCTTGCCGTGCACCACCTCGTCGTGCGACAGCGGCAGGACGAAGTTCTCCGAGTACGCGTACACCAGGGAGAACGTCAGCTCGTTGTGGTGGTACTGGCGGTGGATCGGGTCCCGCTCGATGTACTCAAGCGTGTCGTTCATCCAGCCCATGTTCCACTTGAAGCCGAACCCGAGGCCGCCGTGGTCCACCGGCCGGGACACCCCAGGCCACGCGGTGGACTCCTCGGCGATCATCATGATCCCCGGTACCCGCTTGTAGCAGGTCGCGTTGACCTCCTGCAGGAACGAGATGGCGTGCCAGGTTCTCCCGGCCGCCGAACTCGTTCGGCAGCCACTCGCCGTCCTTGCGCGAGTAGTCCAGGTACAGCATCGAGGCGACCGCGTCCACCCGCAGCCCGTCGATGTGGAACTCCTCGAACCAGTAGATCGCGTTGGCGACCAGGAAGTTGCGCACCTCGCGGCGGGCGTAGTTGAACACCAGCGTGCCCCAGTCGGGGTGCGCGCCCAGCCGCGGGTCGGCGTGCTCGTACAGCGCCGTGCCGTCGAACTGGGCCAGCGCCCAGGCAGTCGCGGGGAAAGTGCGCCGGCACCCAGTCGACGATCACCCCGATGCCGGCCTGGTGCAGCGCGTCGACCAGGTAGCGGAAGTCGTCCGGGTTCCCGTACCGCGACGTCGGCGCGTAGTACGAGGTGACCTGGTAGCCCCACGAGCCGCCGAACGGGTGCTCGGCGACCGGCAGGAACTCCACGTGCGTGAAGCCCATGTCGGTCACGTACTGCGGTGAGCTGGGTCGGCCAGTTCCCGGTAGGACAGTCCCGGCCGCCACGAGCCGAGGTGCACCTCGTAGATGCTCATCGGGCAGGTGACTGGCTGCACCTGCGCCCGGCGTGGTCAGCCAGCCGTCGTCGCCCCACTCGTGCAGTCCGACTCGAACACGACCGATGCGGTGGCCGGCGCCACCTCGGCGTACCCGGCCATCGGGTCGGCCTTTTCCCGCCATGTGCCGTCCGGCCCGCAGATCGAGAACTTGTACCGGGTGCCCGGCGGCAACGCCCGGCACGAACAGCTCCCAGACGCCGGACGAGCCCAGCGACCGCATCGGGTGCGACCGGCCGTCCCACACGTTGAAGTCGCCGACGACGCGGACGCCGAGGGCGTTGGGCGCCCAGACGGTAAAGGAGGTGCCCGTTATGATCGTCTCGCCGAACGCACCCGTGGTGCCGCGTCTCGAATCGCCGCACCCGTGCGCCGAGCACTCGCCAGAGCTCCTCGTGCCGGCCCTCCCAGATCAGGTGCAGGTCGATCTCGCCGAGCGTGGGCAGGTGCCGGTAGGGGTCATCCTGCAGGGGGGTGACGATGAACTGTCACCAGGGTCCGTTACGCTGCCGTCTCCCGTAGGACCTGCGAGCCGGTAGTCCGGGACGGCGGAGACAACCTGGGGCAGGGTCGCCTCGAAGACTCCCTGGTGCAGGTGGGGCATCGGGATAGCGGCTGCCGTCGGGGAGCACGGCCGTGACCGAGGCGGCGAGCGGGCGCAGCGCACGGATGCGTGACGCCGGTGGGGCCGTGCTCGTCCGGCAGACAGGTGCGCGCCGAGGATCGAGTGCGGGTCGTGGTGGTGCCCGGCGACGATCCGGTCAATCTCGCCGAGCAGGTGCAGGTCTGGCGAGGCGTTGCTACCGTGAGCGTCGGGACAGGGGTGGCGGTTGCGTCGGGACTGGGGTGGCGGTTGCGCCCGGGACTGGGGTGCCGGTTGCGTCCGGGACGGGGTGCCGGTTGCGTCCGGCACCGGGATCGCACTTGGGGGCGCTGGTCAGGTGGGATGCTCCCGCCGCCTGGGTCGATGGTGGTTCATGCATTCTGAAGGTCAGTCATGTCGGCTCACGGTTCTGGTACCGGGCTAGAAGTCCGCTAGGGACTCAAGCGGGATGGGCAGCCACGAGGGTCGGTGCCTGGCTTCGTACAGCACCTCATACACAGCCTTGTCTAGCTGAAACGCCCGGAGCAGGACACCGTTGGCCGCCGGGGTCTAGCACCGCCGGCCTTCGGCGTACCCGGCGCAGAAGGCGGCAGTGTTGCGGTCGCGCCCAGTCGCGGGCCTTGCCGTTCAGCGCCTCGGCATCCGGGTGACCGATGAGCTGGTGCCGTGCCGCGTAGTCGAACGAGCGTAGCATTCCGGCGACGTCCCGCAGCGGCGAGGACCTGGCGCGACGTTGCGCCAGCGGCGTGGCGGGCTCGCCCTCGAAGTCGAGCATCACCCAGCCGGTCTCCGTGCGCAGCACCTGCCCGAGGTGGTAGTCCCCGTGCACGCGCTGCACGGGGAACGGCCCCTTGAGCTTGGCAAGCTGTGGAGTACGTGCCGCCGATCATCTCGGTGTACTTGGCCAGCTCCGGTACGGCCGAGACGGTGAGGTCGAGCTTGCGGAACATCTGCTCGGCCAGCGCGCCAACCGCCTCGGTGGGCAGCTCGTCGGTCCCGAAGGCGCCCGCGAGGTCCGCGTGCACCTGCGCGGTGGCGGCGCCGAGCCGGCGCGACTCGCCGGCGAAGTCGCCGCCGGCGCTCGCCGCGCGCACGGCCTCGGCAGGCCTGGTGCCGTCAAGCCCAGTGCCTGGCGCAGCCCGATGTCGGCGAGCGCGTACAGGTCGCGGACGCTCGTGGCGGCCAGCGTCCAGCCGTCGGTGGCCAGCCGCAGGTACCGCGACAAGATCGCGAGGATCGTCGGGACGCCCTCCAGCCGTTCCTCGGCCCAGCCGAGCGGCTCGGCGATGTGCGACGAGCCGAGCTGGGCCAGCGCCGCGGTCACCTCAAGGTCCGGGTTGGGCCGGGCGCGAGCCGCCGGAATACCTTGAGGATCGACTCCTCGCCGTACACCAGGCTCGTGTTGGTCTGCTCGGTGGACAGCACGAGGCTGTCCAGTCCCGTCGCGAATCGGGCGCCGGGGATCTTGCGCATCTGGATGCCGTTGACGGTGGCCTCGGTGGCGAAGCCATCGAGCAGTGCCTTGGTCAGGTCGGCGTCGTGCAGCGCGTCGTAGGCGATCCTGCCGTCGTCGTCCGGGCCGATGCGCACGTGCTCAAGTCGTTGCGGCAGTACTCGCCGGAACCCGACCAGCACCTGGTAGTAGTCCACCGTCGTGCCGTTGCGAGACGGCGACGATCAGGTGCCGGAGCTCCGGGTCGCCGGCGACGACCCTGGTGTTGGCGACGATCGCGAGATCGCGTAGGCCATGTCCCTTGCCGGCGAACCAACGCTGTTCCACCAGCCACGTCGCTAGTGCGTCCTCGAAAGCCATGGCCTCGTTTCCCGTTTAAGTAGCTCTTTGCCAGCCTTGCTCACGGGCGCGCCCCGAGTCGATGCTCCCCCGGGGTGCTGCCCGGGACGGCCCGGGCTAACGTTCAAGATCCTCCCTCGGGGGCGGGAGCTGAAACCAGTAGAAGCCGTGTCCTGGCAGGGTGAGCAGGTAGGATAGCTCGCCGATCGGCGGGAAGCGTCACTCCGCCCATGGACTCGATGGGCGTCACGCCGATGAAGCGGCGCAGGTCAAGCTCGACCGGCTGCGGGAATCGCGACAGGTTGTTGACGCACAGGATGCGGTCGGCCGGGTCGAAGTCCCACTGCGACCCCGCTCGCCTGCGGGTGGAGGGGTCGTGCTCGCGGACGAAGGCCAGCACGCTGGGGTTGCTGCTGGCCAGCTCCTCGTAGGCGCCGAGGCCGAAGACGGGGTGCCGCTTGCGGATCTCGATCATCCGGCGGGTCCAGTGCAGCAGGCTCTGCGGCGTGCGCTGCTGGGCCTCCACGTTGAGCGACTGGTAGCCGTAGATCGGGTCCATGACCGGCGGCAGGTACAGCCGCTGCGGGTCGCAGCTGGAGAAGCCGCCGTTGCGGTCCGGGGTCCACTGCATCGGGGTGCGGACGCCGTCCCGGTCGCCCAGCCAGATGTTGTCGCCCATGCCGATCTCGTCGCCGTAGTACATGACGGGCGAGCCGGGCAGCGACAGCAGCAGCGCGGTGAACAGCTCAAGCTGGTTGCGGTCGTTGTCCAGCAGCGGGGCCAGCCTGCGGCGGATGCCGATGTTGGCCTTCATCCGCGGGTCCTTGGCGTACTCCGCGTACATGTAGTCCCGCTCGTCGTCGGTGACCATCTCCAGCGTCAGCTCGTCGTGGTTGCGCAAGAAGATGCCCCACTGGCAGCCCCCCGGGATCTTCGGCGTCTGGGCCAGGATCTCGCTGATCGGGTAGCGCTGCTCCCGCCGCACGGCCATGAAGATGCGCGGCATCAGCGGGAAGTGGAACGCCATGTGGCACTCGTTGCCGCCGGTCTCCGGGTCGCCGAAGTACTGCACCACGTCGGCGGGCCACTGGTTGGCCTCGGCGAGCAGCACCCGGTCCGGGTAGAGGGCGTCGATCTCGGCGCGGATCCGCTTGAGGTACTCGTGCGTCTCCTTGAGGTTCTCGCCGTTGGTGCCCTCGCGCTCGTACAGGTAGGGGACCGCGTCCAGCCGGAAGCCGTCGATGCCGAGGTCCAGCCAGAACCGCAGCACCTCGATCATCGCGTCCTGGACCCTGGGGTTCTCGAAGTTCAGGTCCGGCTGGTGGGAGAAGAACCGGTGCCAGTAGTACTGGCCGCGCACCGGGTCGAACGTCCAGTTGGACGTCTCGGTGTCGACGAAGATGATCCGCGCGTCCGTGTACCTGTCGTTGGTGTCGGACCAGACGTAGAAGTCGCCGAACGGCCCGTCCGGGTCGCTGCGCGACGCCTGGAACCACGGGTGGGCGTCGCTGGTGTGGTTCATGACCAGGTCGGCGATGACCCGGATGCCGCGCTTGTGCGCCTGCTCCACGAGCTCGACGAAGTCGGCGACGTTCCCGTACTCGGGCAGGATCTGCATGTAGTCGGCGATGTCGTAACCGCCGTCCCGCAGCGGGGACTCGTAGATGGGCAGCAGCCAGATGCAGTCGATGCCCAGCCACTGCAGGTAGTCCAGCCGCGAGGTCAGGCCCTTGATGTCCCCGGTGCCGTCGCCGTTGGCGTCCTGGAAGCCGCGGATCAGCACCTCGTAGAAGACGGCGCGGCGGTACCACTCAGGGTCTCGCGGCCGGTCTAGCGGGGCATCGGGCACTCGCTCACCGGGCGCGGTAGCGAATGGCGGTGAGACGACAACAACCTCGGCGGCGGCGGCTCGTGCTCTGTCACTGCTGGAGTCTCCTGGAATATGCGCGACCGACGCATGCCAGGCTAACCCCTCCTGCTAGGGCATTTCGCCCTCGCAGGCCCGGGCGTTGCCGGCCGGGCGCTTAGTCGCGCGTGACGGTGAAGATGTGGGCGACCCGCACCGCAGGGTCGAGGCGCACGAAGTTGGCTTGGCTCCACCGGAAGGACTCGCCGGTGAGTTCATCGGTGACGGTGAACCCCTCGTGCCAGTCCAGCCCCAGCGCGGGCATGTCTAGCCAGACCGTGGCTTCCCTGGTCTGATGCGGATCAAGATTCACTACAGTCAGGACGACGTCAGCCCCCCGGTCGGGGACCGTGCGTGCCAAAACCGCGTCGGTCGTTCCCGTGCTGAAGGCCGCGCCGCCCTGTTCCCCCGCCTGCGGCGCCGCCTGTACGGAGGATCTCTCCGTGATGGTACCTGCCCCGTAGGTGCTCTCCGTACCCGTCCCAGGAGCCGTTTTCTCCGGCCCGGCACCCTCTTGGAGAAGCAGATCAGCTCAGGCTGATCCACGTGGTGGAAGCGTAGATTACGCAGCCAGTGCAGCGCCTGGTTGCTCTTTGCGAATTCTGTTGAGGTGTCGTGATGAAAGGAGCGATTCCCAGGCCGTCCCGCGGGCCGCGTCCCAGTCGCGCGACCCGGTACTGGTACTTCTCCGAGTCCAGGTACTCCTCGCTGCCCGGGTCGTACCGGGATGTTCTCGCACAGCTCGAAGCCCGAGTAGATGCCCCAGGTCGGGCTGAGCATGCGCGGCGAGCACGGCCCGGATCTTGAACGCCGCCTGCCCGCCGTGCACGAGGTACGTCGTGCAGGATGTCCGGGGTGTTGGCGAAGAAGTTGGGGCGCATGTAGGCGGCCGCCGGGCCCGACAGCTCGGCCAGGTAGTCGGTGAGCTCGTCCTTGGTGTTGCGCCACGTGAAGTACGTGTACGACTGGTGGAAGCCGACCTTGCCCAAGCGTGGCCATCATCGCGGGCCGGGTGAACGCCTCGGCCAGGAACAGCACGTCCGGGTCGGTCGCGCGGATGTCCGCCAGCAGCCGGTCCCAGAAGCTTCACCGGCTTGGTGTGCGGGTTGTCCACGCGGAAGATCCGGACGCCGTGATCCATCCACAGCCGGACGATCCGGTTAATTTCCTGGTAAAGGCCTTCAAAATCGTTGTCGAAGTTAAAGCGGATAGATGTCCTGGTATTTCTTCGGCGGGTTCTCCGCGTAGGCGATGGTCCCGTCGGCCCGGATGGTGAACCACTCCGGGTGCTCCTTGGCCCACGGGTGGTCGGGCGACGCGTTCAGCGCCAGGTCGATGGCGACCTCCAGGCCGAGCTCGCGCGCCCGCGCCACGAAGGCGGCGAAGTCCGCGAACGTGCCGAGGTCGGGGTGGATCGCGTCGTGCCCGCCATCGGATGAGCCGATCGCCCAGGGCGAGCCGGGGTCGCCCGGCCCGGCCTGCAGCGCGTTGTTGCGCCCCTTGCGGAACGTCGTCCCGATCGGGTGGATCGGCGGCAGGTAGACGACGTCGAAGCCCATCTCCGCGATCGCCTCCAGGCGCCGCGCGGCGGTGCGGAAGCTTCCCGACACCGGCTCACGGCGGCCCATCGGGTCGACCTGCACCCCCTCCGAGCGGGGGAAGAACTCATACCAGGACCCGAACAGCGCGCGCTGGCCGGTCGACCTGCACCGGCATCCTGGCCGACCTGGTGACCAGGTCGCGCAGCGGGTACCGGTCCAGGACGGCGGTCACCTGGGGCGCCTGCGGCGGCGGCCAGCCGGTCCCAGTGGCGGCAGCGAGCGGTCGCGCAGCCTCTTCGCCAGGTCGGTGAGGACCGCGCGGGCCGCCGCCGGCCTCGCCGCGCCCGGCGGCTGCCTGATGGCCCGGGCCGCCCGCTCGAACAGCAGCGCCCCCTCGGTCAGCATCAGCTCGACGTCCAGGCCGGCGGGGATCTTGATCGCCGCGTCGTGATGCCAGTGGCCGATCGGGTCGCTCCACGCCTCCACGGTGGAACGTCCACAGGCCCTCATCCCCGACGGTGACGTCCGCGCCGTACCGGTCCGTGCCCGGCGCCAGCCTCGGTGCATCGGCGCGAGCGGGCCGGGCTGGCCCTTCGGATCTCGCAGCACCACCCCGGCCCCGAGCGTCCCGTGCCCCTCGATGATGACGGTGGCGGTCACCTCGAAGGTCTCTCCCGCGACGGCCTTGGCGGGACGGCGCCCGCACTCCACCGCGGGCTGCATGTCAAGGATGGGGATGCGTCCGATCACCCGGTTACCGTACCCATTTGCGATTCACGAATTCACGCCGGCCCGTGCTGATTGAGAACGCCTATGAAGCGGGGGCAGCGCGGACCGGCGCGTGCGCGGGCACTGGCCGTGGCGCTCACTTGACCGGAGCTTTACGCAATCCAATGCCATCGCCACTCGCAGGTGCAACAGCGGGACCCTATGATGGCTCCCCGTGAGAGCGATCCGACGTTTCACCGTCCGCGTGACGCTGCCGCAGCCGCTGGCGCCGCTGCAGGACCTGATGCTCAACCTCCGCTGGTCCTGGCACCAGCCGACGGTGGAGCTGCTGTCGTCCATCGACCCGGCCGCCTGGGCCGCCGCGGGGGTGACCCGGTGGCGATGCTCAGCTCGCTGCGCCCGGGCAAGCTCAGCGAGCTGGCGGCTGACGAGGACTTCCTGCGGCGGCTGCACGGCGTCGTGGACGACCTGCGCGCCTACACGACCGAGCCGCGCTGGTACCAGTCGGGCGCGCAGGCCGGCTCCGCTGGCGGCGCTGCCCGCCGCGATCGCCTACTTCTCGCCCGAGTACGGCATCACCGAGGTGCTGCCGCAGTACTCCGGTGGCCTCGGCATCCTGGCCGGCGACCACCTGAAGTCGGCCAGCGACCTGGGCGTGCCGCTCATCGGCGTGGGCCTGCTGTACCGGCACGGGTACTTCACCCAGTCGCTGTCCGCCGACGGCTGGCAGGCCGAGCGCTACCCGGCCGACGACCCCAACGGCCTGCCGCTGACGCTGCTGCGGTGGCTGACGGAGACTGCCCGGTCAAGGTCTCGGTGAACCTCGCCGACGGCAAGGTGCTCACCGCGCAGGTGTGGGTCGCCCAGGTCGGCCGGGTGCCGCTGCTGATGCTCGACTCCTACGTCGAGGAGAACGACCCCGAGCTGCACGAGGTCACCGACCGGCTGTACGGCGGCGGCACCGAGCACCGGCTGCGCCAGGAGCTGCTGCTCGGCATCGGCGGCGTCCGGGCGGTGCGCGCGTTCTGCGCGATCACCGGCCACGCCGAGCCGGAGGTGTTCCACACCAACGAGGGCCACGCCGGCTTCCTCGGGCTGGAGCGGATCCGCGAGTACGTCTCTTCCGGCCTGGCGTTCGATGAGGCGGTCGAGCTGTCGCGGGCCGGCACCGTGTTCACCACGCACACCCCGGTGCCCGCCGGCATCGACCGGTTCCCGCGCAGCCTGGTCGAGCGGTACTTCGGCTCCGGCGCGGCCGGCGACCTGCCGCTGGACCGGGTCCTCGCCTTCGGCGCGGAGACCTACCCCGGCGGCGACCCGGACGTGTTCAACATGGCCGTCATGGGCATGCGGCTGGCCCAGCGGGTCAACGGCGTGTCCGTGCTGCACGGCCAGGTCAGCCGGGAGATGTTCGCCGGCCTGTGGCCCGGGTTCGACGTCACCGAGGTGCCGATCGGGTCGATCACCAACGGCGTGCACGCGCCGACCTGGGTCGCCCGCGAGATGGCCGACCTCGGCGACGCCGTCGGCCGCCGCGGAGGCCGACGCCGGCGAGCTGTGGTCAGGTCCGCCGCCGAGCTGCGCGCCCGGCTGGTCATCGAGACCCGGCGCCGGCTGCGCGAGTCCTGGCGGCAGCGCGGCGCGTCCGGCGCCGAGCTGCACCTGGATCGACGGCGTGCTCGACCCGAGACGTCCTCACGATCGGGTTCGCCCGCCGGGTGCCGTCCTACAAGCGGCTGACCCTCATGCTGAACGACCCGGCGCGGCTGACTGGCCTGCTGCTCGACCCCGACCGGCCCATCCAGATCGTGATCGCCGGCAAGGCGCACCCGGCGGACGAGGGCGGCAAGCGGCTGATCCAGCAGATGGTCCGGTTCGCCGACTCCGAGACGGTCCGCCGCCGGATCGTGTTCCTGCCGGACTACGACATGGCCATGGCCTCCTTCCTGGTCGCGGGCTGCCGACGTCTGGCTGAACAACCCGCTGCGGCCGCTGGAGGCCTGCGGCACCTCCGGCATGAAGGTGGCGCTGAACGGCGGGCTGAACGTGTCCGTCCGGGATGGCTGGTGGGACGAGTGGTACGACGGCGGCAACGGGTGGGAGATCCCGACCGCCGACGGCGTGGCCGATCCCTCTCGTCGCGATGAGCTTGAGGCCTCGGCCCTGTACGAGCTGCTCGCCAAGTCGGTCGCGCCGCTGTTCTACGACCGGGACGCAGACGGGGTTCCGCAGGGCTGGCTGGAGATGGTCCGGCACATGTTCCGCAGCCTTGGCCCGCGTGTCCAGGCGGACCGGATGGTCGGCGACTACGTGGCGGCCCTGTACACCCCGGCCGCCCAGGCGTCGCGGACGCTGACGGCGGACTCGATGTCGGCGCGCCCGGGAGCTGGCCGCGTGGAAGCGGCGGGTCCGTGCCGCATGGCCGTCGGTGCACATCGAGCACGTCGAGGCCGACCCGGCGCGAGCTGTCGCTCGGCTCGCAGCTGAACGTGCACGTCACGGTCGCGCTTGACGGCCTGACCAGCGGGGACGTCGGCGTGGAGGTGGTCTACGGCCACGCCGGGGATGACGACGAGATCATCGAGCCGTCCTACGCGACGCTGACAGGCCGAGGACAGCGACCCTGGCGGCCCGGTGAGGTTCTGGGGCCGGTGGAACTGGGCCGCCCGGGCCCGTTCGGCTACACGGTCCGCGTCGTGCCCAAGCACCCGCTGCTGTCCAGCCGCGCCGAGCTCGGCCTGGTCACCTACCCCGACGCCCCGTCCGGCATGACCAACGGCGACTTGCGCTGAGTTTCCCGGGGGGTGCACACCAACCCCCCGGACCCCCACCCGCTCGGGTCCTCGCCGTACCATCAGGCTGCGCCGCGCGGGACCCCTCGCGCTTCGCTGCCGGGGCCCGCGGGCTCGCCCGATCGCTCGAAGCTCGCTCGCTCGCTTCGCCTCGCGATGCCTCCCGCCGTACACGCCACGACGCCCAGCGGCTCGAATGCGCATTCCAGCCACTGGCAAACGGATGGAATGGGCTTCCGATGCCGCTCTTTCGGGAGCAAACGCGCAATCCGTGCGCGTGGCAGCGGTGCGAACGCACATCTGATTCCCTGCCCGGGAAGCGGAACGCGCGGTCGCTCTGCTCGCTGGCGGTTGGGATGCGCGTCCGTGCAGGTTAGCGCGTGGTTGTTAGCGCATTCGGTCTGCTGGGCCGCGGACCGTTTGCGCGTTCCGTCCGCTCCCTACTTATGTTCGGGTTCTCGGCGGTGTAGCAGCGTCGGGTAACGCCCGGCGGCGGCTGCGCCGGGCTGAGTGCTCTTCGGCGGCTTCCTCGGCGGCCTGGTCGGTCGCGCCAGAGGCCGAGAGGTCGATGAGGCGCTGGGCGGCGCGGGACTCGGCGGCCTCGACGCACTCAAGCTCGGCGTTGGTGCGCAAGATCGCGACCTCGATGGTGAACGCCGCGCCCGGGTCATCGGCGCGCTCGCGGCGCAGCGTCTGCAGGGTCTTGGACTCCGCCAGCAGTGCCCGGCGCTGGGTGCGGCAGATCTGGCGGACCGCTTCCTCGCCGCGCAGGCTCGCGGCCAGCACCTTCTGCACGAACTCGTCCCGGAACCCGGCGCTGCGCCGCACCGGCTCGTCTAGCCACCCTGTCAACTGCTCCCGGCCGACGTCGGTGATCTCCAGGACCGAGCGGTCCGGCCGCATGCCCTCCTGTGGCTGCACCCGGGAGGTTATGAGCTGTTCACGCTCCATTTTATGGATTACCTCATAGATGTAACCCTTATTTAGTCCGCCGTACTCCGGGCCTAGGGCAGCCTCAATCTGGACCTTCATCTGCCAGCCATGGCTGGGTCCGCCCTCGAGGAGCGCGAGGATCACGTGTTGGAAGGCCACTTGACGACCCTACCGGAGCAGTGCCCGGACCCGGCCGCGCTAAAGCAGACCGTAACCGCTGTGCCACGTTCGGCCAGGCATCGCGTAGTAGCCAGATACCTTGGCAACTACTACCTAGGTAGTGGGTACATGAGGCAATATGGCGGCGTGGTGGAGAGCAGGCCGCCAGACGACGGTGGCGGGGCACTGCAGCCCGGAGCGGAGCTACGCGTTTCCGTTGGCCTCCGCCTGGACGTGCCGCCAGGCCAGAGCGTGGCGCTGCTGAGCCAGCCGCAGGAGGCGGCGGTCGGGTCCTGGACGTGATCGCCGGGCTGCGCCGCCCGGCGAACGCGGACCCCGCGGGCGGTGCGCTGGTGGACGGGGTTGCCGTTGACCGGCTGCGCGGGGCCGGCCTGGATCGTTACCGCGCGAGCCGGGGGCTGCTGTCGCCCCGGTTCCCGCTGCTGCCCTCCCGATCCGTCCTCGACAACGTGCTGGCCGCGCTTCCCTCCGGCCGGGTTGATGCCCGGGCGCGGGGGCGTGCAGCGGAACTGCTGCGACTCACCGGTGCCACGGGTCTGGAGGCACCGGTGAGTACGCTGACGGCCGAGGAGCAGTGGCGGGTGCAGGTGGCCAGGGCGCTGCTGCCAGCTCCGCGGCTGGTGCTCGTTGAGGACCCGGCGGAAGTCCTGCGCGCATCCGGCAAGGAAGCCCGCGCCGCGACGGCGATCTGGGACCTGCTGACGGACATGCACGCGGTCTTCGGATTCACGCTGCTGGTCGCAACCAGCCGGACGGCGTCCGCCATCCGCTGCCAGCGAATGGTCACGCTGTCTGGCGGGGCCGTCACCGATGACGAGCTGACCGGCGGCGATGACCCGTGGACGCGCGGCCGCATCGACCGGATCGGCTGACCAGCCGTGCGCTGCGCGACGACTCGGGCCACTGTCTTGATCCAGGGATTGGGCGACTGCGAGTGCGCCAGCACGGCTCCCGGATCGCGGGGTCGCTGGTACCAGCACGTACCTGATAACGCCCGCGATGGTTGCATCGCGGGCGCTAGCGGACCGATGCGACGGCGCCAGTGCGGCTAGCGCGCGGGTACCTGAGCACGGCGCGCGGGCGGGTGAGCGTCTGGCTGGCCGCGATCGCGGTGGCGGCGGCGGACACCGTGCTCGGCGTTGCCGTCACCGCGCCGCAGGGACCAGACGTTGGCAGCATCGTGATCGCCATCTTCACGACGGTCGCGGCCGAGGTCGCGATCGTCGTCGGGGCGATGGGCGCGCTGCGCGACCGCAGCCGCGACATCGCCACGCTCCGCGCCCTGGGATGGCCCGCATGGCGGGTGCGGTGGAAGCTGATGCGCTCCTTCGGGCTGATCGGCATCGCCGTGGGCATGGCGGCCCTGCTGCTTGCCTGGGTGGCTCAGGCGCTGCTCGGGAGCGGCTGGTCAGCTGGCTCGCCCGAGTTTGGCTGGCGGCTGGCGAGCATGCCCGGCGCGTTCGGGATGATGGTCGCCGGGGCGTGGTGGCCGGTGCGCGCGATGACGGGGGATGGCGCGGGGACGGCGGGCAGAGTATCCCGCACCCTGCTCAAGGGCACGCTGGTCGCCGGGGCGGGGATGGCCTTGAGCCTGCAGCTGGCCGTGCACTGGGCCTGGCTGAGGCATCCGGTGCCAGGCCAGCCGGGGGCGTGGCGGACAAGCGTCGCCGACTGGGTGGCGGTCGCGGTCATCGTGGCGCTGGCGGTGGGCACCGTCGGCGACCTGGGGTGGCTGGCCGCCCTGGAACGGGCAGGAGAGTCGCGCACGCTGCGCGCCATGGGCTGGTCCGCGCGCGGGCTAGCCTGGGTGGCGGCCGTTGACGCGCTGCCGCTCGGCTTGGCCGGGGGGTCGTCGCCGGCGTCCTGGACGTGGCGGGCAGCCTCGCCGTGGCCCATCGCATGCCGCAGCGGATGCTGGCGGTGGTGGCCATCACGGTCGCGGCCAGCATCGCGGTCAGCCTGCTGGCGGCGGGCGCGGCTGCGCTGGTCCGGCGTGGCGCGCTGCCAAGGTAACGGAACCATAAACCGGTCAGCCGGTGTGAAAGCCACTGTTCACCGGCGGTTTCACCTCAGGTCGCATATCGCCGCAGCCCGAGTGGTTGAATCAGCTCCGTAGACAGGTACCTAGGTACCTCGTAACTGTATTAAAACAACATCTGCGCTGGCAATGAAGCCCCTGCGGGCCGACGCCAGCGAGCGCATCGGACGCAGGAGGGGACCCGTTCCGTGCACAGCGACGAGTCGCCGACGGCTGGCGATAACGCGGGGCTTGAGGGCCTGGGCTCCCGTCCCGTGAGGTGCCCCCACCGCCGGGCACGCCTAGAGGGAAACCCAGGGGCGGTGCCGCGCCGGGTCGCCCGGAGCCGCGCCGCCGCAGCCTGCGGTCCCGGCTGAGCAGGTCCGACTTCGTGTTCCGGGGCATCCTGCGGGGCGGCGGGGTCTTCGTCCTCGTGCTTGAGCTGCTGGTGGGCGTGTTTCTCTTCTACCAGGCCAACGTCGCGCTCAGGAAGGCTGGCTGGTCGTTCTTCACCACCCAGCAGTGGAATCCCGGATCCGGCGGCTTCGGGATCGCGGCCGTCCTGGTCGGGACGGTGCTCATCGCCCTAGTCGCGGTCGTCATCGCCATCCCGCTGTCGCTCGGCGCGGCGCTGTACATCTCGGAGTACGCGCCGCTGGCGATCAAGCGGCCGCTTGCCTCACTGGTCGACCTGATGGCGGCGGTGCCCAGCGTGGTCTTCGGCCTCTGGGGCTGCCTACCTGCTGCAGTGGAAGATGGTCGCGCTGTCGAAGTGGATCAGCACCTGGTTCTTCTGGATTCCGATCTTCCAGGTCAGCGGCGTCCAGCGGGGCGACCCGACGGTGCCCGCCACGACGTACACGTCGTCGACCTTCATGGCCGGCACCGTGGTCTCGCTCATGATCACGCCCATCGCCTGCTCGATCATGCGCGAGGCGTTCAGCCAGGCCCCGATCGGCGAGCGGGAGGGCGCCGTCGCCCTCGGCGCGACCCGGTGGGGGATGATCCGCTCGGTGGTGCTCCCGTTCGGCCAGGGGGCGATGATCGGCGGCGTCATGCTCGGCCTGGGGCGGGCGCTCGGGGAGACCATCGCGGTGGCGCTCATCATCTCGCCTGACTACATCATCCAGCCGCACATCCTGCAAAAGGGCGCCAGCTCCATCTCCAGCCTCATCGCGCTGAACTACCAGGAGACCACCCCGTTCGGCATCAGCGCGCTGATGGCGGCCGGGCTCGCGCTGTTCGCGCTCACGCTGGTCGTCAACCTCTTCGCCGCCCAGATCGTCGCGCGCTCCCGGTCCGGGGCGGTGAGCGATGCCTGAGACCACCGTTTCGGCCCCGGCCACGACCTCGGTCACGACCTCGGCACCCAGCGCGGCGTCTGCGGCTGGCGCGACCCCTGATGGTGCCCAGCCGCGGACCACCGTGCCAGTCCGCTCCCAGCGGGGACGCCCGCAGCAGCCGCGGCCGCTGTCGATCCTGCGGGCCGGGGACGTGCTCGCCCTGATCGGGGCGCTGGCGGCAGCGCTGGCCACCACCGCCCTGCTGTGGACGGAGCTCGCGCCGTTCACCGGCATCCTCGGCTTCGTCGTCGTGGCCTGGTGCCTGTTCGTGCTCTTCTACGCGGTGCTGATCTCCTTCGACGAGAACCGCCCGACGATGCGCGACCGGATCTCCGCCGTCGTGGTCCAGTCGCTCGGCGTGGTAGTCCTCGGGTCGCTGACCTTCATCATCATCTTCACCTTCTTCGAGGGCCGCGCGGCGCTGGTGCACGCCAACTTCTACACACAGGACATGCACACGGCCCTCGCGACCGACCCGTTGACAAAGGGCGGGATGCTGCACGCGATGGCCGGGACGCTCATCGAGATCGGCATCGCGATGGCGGTCGCGGTCCCCCTCGGCCTGCTGGCCGCGGTGTTCCTCGCCGAGGTGCCGGGGCGGCTATCCCGGATCGTGCGGACCATCGTCGAGGCGATGACCGCGGTGCCCGACGTGCTCGCGGGACTGTTCGTCTACGCGGTGCTCCTCATCCTCGCCCCCCGGTACTCCGGGTTCGCGGCCGCGTGCGCGCTGGCCGTCACGGCGCTGCCGATCATCTGCCGGGCGGCCGACGTGGTGCTGCGCCTGGTGCCCGGCGGGCTGACCGAGGCGTCCTACGCTCTCGGTGCCGGGCAGTGGCGCACGGTCCGGCTCGTGACGCTGCCGACCGCCCGCTCCGGCCTCGCGACCGCCATCATCCTCGGGGCCGCCCGGGCGATCGGCGAGACCGCCCCCGTGCTGCTGACCGCCGGGGTGACCGACAACCTCAACCTCAACCCCTTCAGCGGGCCGATGATGTCACTGCCTCTGATGACGTACATCCAGACCTCGCAGGCGCAGGCCAGCGACATCGCCCGCGGGTTCGGGGCCGGGGCTGTCCTCCTCGCGCTCGTCCTCGTCCTGTTCTCAGCCGCCCGGGCCATCGGTGGCCGCGGCCCGGGCCAACTGTCTGGCCGGCAGCGGCGCCGACGCATGGCAGCCTCGCGGCGGGACCTGGCCCGCTACGAGCGCCGCGCGCGGTCGGCCGGCGCGCTCTCGCAAGGATTCCCGGGTGGTATGTCGTGATTAACGTGAAGGTGAAGTCCCGCGGGCTCGGCTGGTCCGGCGTGCGGGCGCTGGCCGTGCTGGCCGCCTGCGCGCTCGCGGGCCTGGCCCCGGGCGCGGTCCAGGCCGCCCACGCGGCCGGCGCAGCCGGGACGGCTGCGCCGGCTGCGTCTACGGGGCCGGCCGGGGTGGTCCCGGCCGCGGCGTACGCCACGATCTCCGGGGCCGGGTCATCGTGGTCCTACCCGGCGATCAACACGTGGGTCCACGACGTCGCCACCAATGGCATAACGGTCAACTACACCCCCAACGGCTCCACCTCGGGCCGCACCCAGTTCAAGCAGGGCTTCGTCGACTTCGCCGCCTCGGAGATCCCCTACGGCCTGCCGGATGGCACGTCTTCTGACCCGCCGCCCACCTCGCGGAAGTACGCGTACATGCCCGATACGGCCGGCGGCACGACGTTCATGTACAACCTGCACATCGGCAACACCCAGATAACCAACCTCCGGCTCTCCGGGTCCGCCATCGCCGGCATCTTCACCGGCACCATCACCCGGTGGAACGACCCCGCGATCAAGGCCGATAACCCCGGCATGGCGCTGCCGAGTGAGGTCATCACGCCGGTAGTCCGCTCCGACGGGTCCGGCTCCACGTCCCAGTTCACCCAGTGGATGCTCGGGACCCAGGGCAACGCCTGGCCGGCCTACTGCTCGAAGGTCCACTTCTCGCCGTGCACCCAGACCTCCACCTACCCGATCCTGTCGGGCTCGCAGATGGTGGGCCAGCCGAAGGACGGCGGCGTCGCGGCCTACGTGGCCAACTCCAAGGCCGAAGGGTCGATCGGGTACGTCGAGTACTCCTACGCGATCAACTACCACTACCCGGTCGCGAAGGTGCTCAACAAGGACGGCTACTACACCCTGCCGACCGCCGGGAACGTCGCGGTCTCCCTCCTGCAGGCCCAGATCGACACCAACCCGGCTGACGCGCTGTACCTGACCCAGAACCTGACCAACGTCTGGAACGACGCGGACGCGCGCACCTACGAGCTGTCGTCCTACTCGTACCTGATCCTGCCCGAGAGCAGCACCGAAGGCTTCGTCGCCAACAAGGGCTATACGCTCGCCCAGTTCGGCAAGTTCCTGCTGTGCCAGGGGCAGAACCAAGTGGACTCGATCGGCTACTCGGCGGTGCCCTACAACCTGGTCTTCGACGGGTACAACGAGCTGGCGAAGATGCCCGGCAGCACGCTGCAGGTGCCCGCGACGGCGGAGGCGCTTGCCGAGCAGTGCGGCAACCCCACGTTCGCGCCAGGCCACGTCAACCTGCTGGCCGACACCGACCCGCAGCCGCAAGCGTGCGACAAGCAGGGGGCCGACCCCGTGCGGCACCCCGACGGGCGGAGCGGCGGGCGCGCCGCCCGGCGGCGGGAGTGTCAACTCAACCGGCACCGGCACCAACGGGACGGGTGCTAACGGGACGGGTGCTAACGGGACGGGCACCAACGGGACGGGTGCTAACGGGACGGGCGCCAACGGGACGGGCGCCAACGGCACATGCCCGCCGACAACGTCTGGCTCGCCCAGCGCCGGGCCAAGCACGACGCCCTCACCCAGCTGCACCGGCACGAACGGGACGGGCACCAACGGGACCGGGACCAACGGCGCCACGCCGTCCTGCGATGCCAACACCGGCATCTGCACGGGCGGGACCTCCGGTACCGGGACCGGAACTGGAACTGGCCAGGCCGCCGGGCAGACGGTCAACGGGGTACCGGTCTCCTCCGCGACCAGCATGGGCGACGGCGTCCAGGTGACGCTGATGGTCCTCGCCGCCGCGATGCTGCTCGGCCTTGGCCTGTTCCCGCCATTGCTCGCGCAAGCAGGCCAGAGACGCCGGCAGCGCCGGATGGACTCCTACTTCAACCAGGATGGCGACCGATGAGCCCGGTGATGAGGGGGAGCCGGGCGAGGCGCCTGGGCAGGCCAGCGCGACGGACGCCGCGCGAGGCCATCGCGGCGCGGCTGCGGATACTGGGCGCGGCGGTCGCCGCCGTCGGCTTGGCCGCGCTCGTGGGCGTCGGCCTGCCAGGATCCGCGCAGGCGGGGTCCCCGGGCTACAACCAGATCACCGGGGCGGGACAAACCGCCTCCGCCGTCACCGTCAAGTGGACGCAGGGCCTGCTGGACTCCAGCAACCAGCCGCTGAGCGGCACCACCGGCGAGCTAAGCCCGAATTCCGACCGCGGCAGCGCGAGCCCCGCTAGCCCGCTGTCGTTCATGTACCCCGACTTCAAGAACCTCCAGGTCACGGTCAGCCAGACGCAGGACATCCGGGCACCAGGGCGTCACCGTCTCGTGGACCGGCGGAAAGCAGACACACGGTGACGGACAACACCGCCGCCTTCGACTTCCTGCAGATGATGGAGTGCTACGGCGACGCCAGCACCGGGCCCACCCCGGAGGGCTGCGAGTACGGGACTCCGGGCCTGCTTAACGGGGGCAACATCGACAACCCGTACGTCGGGCAGCGCGTCGGGGACATCTGCGTGCCCGGGTCCGTTCCCGTCCCCGGATTTCCCACTGACAAGACGCCGGTCAGCCTCAACGGGGACAACTCGGTCGCCGGCTGCGACACGTATGAGCCGGTCACCACGGACGTGGCCGCGCACCTGCCATCGCCGTGCACGGTCACGACCGAGGAGACCTGCGCCGGAGGGATCTACTCCATCCCCTTCGTGCCCGCCGGCTCCACCAAGCCTGCCCAGGACGCGGTGTACCAGCCCGACCTCAGCAACTACTTCGGCCAGTCCGACTCCAACGAGATCCAGCAGGCGATCACCGGCTCGGACGGCACCGGCCAGGTGCAGTTCGAGGCGGTGACCAGCACCCAGTCGCAGGGGCTAGGCTGCGGCGAGACGGAGAGCGACGGCCAGGTCCGCAGCTGCTGGCTGGTTATCGTGCCCCGCGGCGAGTACGAGCCCAACGGGTACCAGCTCAACGTCAACTCGACGGCATCGAACGGCGTTCTCAACACCACGCCGCTGGCCGTGTCCAACTGGGCGCAGCGCATCCAGGTTCACTTGAGCTACGCGCCCGACGGGCAGTTTTGCCCGCTCGGCACGCCCGTCACCTTGACAGAGGGCACCGAGCTCGCCAGCCGCGCGATGCTGTCCTGGGCGCTGGCCCTTGCCCAGCAGGACAAGTGCAGCGCGCTGTATAGCTTCGGGACCAACGGCGAGTCCGAGGTGACCACCGACCTGAGCAGCCCCGGGACGAGCGGGGTCGGCCTCGGGTTCACCACCATCCCGATCGGCAGCGAGACCACCGAGGACCAAAAGCCCCCTGGCAAGGTACCGAAAATGCTGTACGCGCCCGTCGCGGTCACCGGCCTCGGGTTCGGCTTCAACATCAACGACAGCTCGGCGGGCTTCATCACCTCGTCGATGAAGCTGTCCCCCGATGCTGCTAGCCAAGGCGCTCACCCAGGTCTACCTGCGGGACCTGCCCGACTACTACCTCGCGGACCAAATACTTCCGACAGACAACGGGAAAAGCACGGTCCTGCAGAAGAACCCGGTGGACATCGCCGTCGACCCCGAGTGGGTCAAGCTGAATCCGGGAATCACGCCACTCACCTCGTCGAGCTCGCCCCTCGCCCCGCTGCTTATCACGGGCAAGTCCGCGCTGATCCAGCAGGTGTGGCAGTGGGTGGACGCCAACTCCGCCACCGCGGCCTGGCTGGACGGCACTGCCACGGACAAGCAGTACGGCATCGTGGCCGACCCGGACTACGTGTCCAGCAAGCCGCAGCTGGGCAAGTTCCCGTCGCCCACGTTCCCGCGTGACTACGCCGGGGTGCTCGATCACACGACCGACCCGAAAATTCCGTCGACCGCCACCGCCAAGGGCAGCGGTCTGCTGCTGCCGGAGGTCGATAGCTTCGACCTCTCGGCGAGTGACGTCTTGCTGGCCAGCAACCCGGGGGTCGCTGGCTGGGACCCCAACATCCAGAACCCTCAGGGGGGCAACGGCTACTGGGACTCGCTGCCCTTGCAGGCGGTGGGGCAGCGGTTCATCTGGGGCTTGTCCGACACGCCGTCGATGGCCGCCTACGGGCTCATCCCTGCCTCCATGTGTAGCAGCGATGGCACCGATGGGACCGGTACTAACTGCGTCTCGCTGAGCGCGGCTAGCATCACCGCGGCCCTGGGGACGGCCAAGGCAGATAGCTCGGGCCTGCTGCACGTCAACCCGGCCACCGTCAAGGCTGGCGCGTATCCCCTGGTGGACGTGGTCTACGCGGCAGTGCCCGTGACCCAGAGCGCGGCGCAGCTCAACCGGTACGCGGAGCTGATCTCCTACGCGGCCGGCACCGGGCAGACCGTAGGCTCTGCGCCCGGCAACCTTCCGGCGGGCTACCTGCCGCTGCCGGCCAACCTGGCCCAGCAGGCCAAGGCCGTCGCGGCGCAGTTGCGCCAGCTGGCCAGCAAGCAAGGCTCGCCGAGCTCCACGCCGACCACCACGTCGCCAGCCCAGTCAACCACGAGCGGCCAGACGACGCAGCCCCCTGGAACGGGGAACGGCACGGGGAGCGGCACGGGCACGAGCACGCCAAACCCCAGCTCGGGTCCCTCGGCGAATTCTCCGGCTAGCGCCGCGGCGAGCCCCACGGAGCAGGGGCCGACCGTCATCGCGCCGACGGCGCAACTGGTGGCGGGCACTACGCCCAAGGACCCTGTCGGCTCTGTTCGCTGGGCGATCATCTCGGTGGTGATCGCCGGCCTAGTCAGCGCGGGAGCGGGCATCCTGCTGCGCTCGGCTCGGCTGCCGCGAATGCCGCGGCGCCCGGGAGGTGCCGGGCCATGAGCGCCGCGCAGGAGTGGGGTGGCCGGGACGGCCCCGGCGGACGGCGGCACCCCACGCCCATGACCCCGCTAAAGGGCCTTGGCCGGCAACTGGACTGCCGGCCAAGGAACACCCAGCCCGGCCAGTTCCACGAGGGCGGGCAACAGCTGGGCGTTGCCTCCAGGCTACGCCCGAGGGCAAACGAGAAGGGATTGGGAATGCAACCCAAACCAAACCTCCACCTGCGAGGGATCAGCCGGAAGGGCATCGCGGCGGCCACCCTGGCCGTGGCGGGCTTCGCCGGCCTGGCGGTGGCGCAGACCACCCCGGCGATGGCTGACCCGACCGTGCAGTACGTGGCGACGGGCTCGGACACCATCCAGGACATCATTAACCAGGTTGGCCTTGACGAGGCCGGCAACTTCCTCGGCTCGTACAACGCCGTCAACCCGGTCACCGCCGCCGCGCACGAGGTCATCACGCCGGTCAAGTCCACCGGCACGCTGTGCAGCTTCGCCCGGCCGAACGGCTCGGGCGAGGGCGTGGCCGCGCTGCGCTACTCGGTCAACTCCGGCTCCGGCGCCACGCCGCCCACCCCGTCGCCGCAGGCGGGCTGCGTTGACATCGGCCGCTCGTCGAGCGGGCCCGGCACCAACGCGAGCACGACGGGCCAGTTCATCTACATCCCGTTCGCGCTCGACGCGGTGGCCTGGCTCGTCGGCCCGGCGACCGGCGGCGTGGTCGGTGGCGTCACCTCCGTGGCGACCAGCATCACCCAGGCCAACCTGTTCACCCTGGCCGACCTGAAGACCATGTACGACAGCTGCGGGACGGTCACCGAGGGTGGCGTCACGTACTGGCCGTTCCAGGCTGGCATCACCCAGCCCACGCGGCACACCAGCAGATCGACCTGTACGTCCCGCAGCCGGGTCCGGCACGCTCAGCTACTGGGCGGGCCAGCTTGACTTCACCGCGACCGCGCTGCCGGCCTGCGTGAACCAGACCATCCTCCAGGGCACGCTCGCTGGCACCGCGGTTGAGGAGCACGATGGCAAGGCCGTCGCCACCGACACCGACGGCTACGGCCCGTTCTCGGCCAGCCAGTGGATCGGCCAGCGCAACGGCCACAACGACCGCCGCCACGGTGCCGTCCTCACGAGCATTAGCGGCGTCTCGCCGTTCAACAACGGCAACCCGGCGACCGGGACGATCAACACCAGCTTCCCGCTGGTGCGCGAGGTCTACAACGTCGTCCAGTACAGCCGCGTCGTTGGCGCCAGTGCGGACCCCGGGCTGGTGGCCCTCCTTGTCGGCACCAGCTCATTCGTCTGCCAGGACTCCCTGCAGATCCACTCCTACGGCTTCGCCACGCTGTCGGCGACCACGACCGACACGTGCGGATCTACCGCCTCCAGCCTGCGCGCCTTCGCGAACGGGTAGCGAGCGGTCCCTCATCGTCCTGCGAAGGCCTGCCCGGACCCGGTATGTCCGGGCAGGCCCCCAGGGCACCGTCCCGGAAACGGGACACCCCGCACAAAGACGGGCGCGCAACAGGGCGCGCCCGCCCCACCTTTAGGAAGCGGGAAAGGAACCCTTCTATGAAAGGTATACCGACGATGAGGCTCAAACCCTCACGCGTTGGCCGGATGGCGCTGATCGTGGGTGCCACCGGAGCGATCGCCGGGGCCTCGCTGCTCGGCGCTACCGTGGCCAAGGCCGCCCCGGCGGCTCTTGGCTCCGGGCCGGGCCTGACCTTCACCCCGAGCTCTGGCTCCACCAGCCTGCTCGGTTCCGCGGTGACCTACAACAGCCCCGCCTGCCCCTCGGGCTTCCAGGGCTCGGCGATCCTTCGCGCGGTGAACTCGGACGGCTCGACCTACAGCGTCTCCGGTAACAACCTCTCCGTGGCGACACCGTTCTCGGGAACCCTGCTCAGCACCATTTCGCTGCTGGCCATCCAGCAGAACGGCGACATCGGCGCTGGCGGTACCCAGGAGATCCTCGTCCAGTGCTACTCGGGTGCGAACGCAACCGGCAGCGTGAGCAACTACGTCAACCTCGCCAACGGCATCACCTGGTCGGCGGACGGCACCTCGTGGACGACCGCGGCGGGCCCCACCACGACGCCCACCACGACGACGCTGACCGCGTCGCCGAGCCCGGCCAGCACCGGCCAGACCGTCACCCTCACCGCGACGGTGACGGCGACCGGCGGCACCCCGACCGGTACCGTCAGCTTCACGGTTGGCGGCTCCGCCATCGGGTCCCCGGTGACGCTGGACGCGACCGGTAAGGCCACCACCACCACGACATTCACCAACCCGGGAACGGTACAGCTGGCCGCGTCGTACACGCCGACCGGCACCACCTTCGGGGCCTCGGCATCGGGGAACGTCGCGGAGAACGTGGCCGGCCCGCTGAGCGAGCCGATCACCTTGACCATCGCCCAGTCGGGCACGTTCAACGTCACGGTGGCTTCCGGCACCGTGACCCTCGCGCCTGCCTCCAACGGTGCCACCGCCGCTGGCGTGGCGAACCCCGTCACGGTCCTGGACTCCCGGAACTTCTTCCCGGGCTGGTCGGTCTCCGCGCAGGCGAACAACTTCACCGAGAGCACCACGGTCAAGCCCGGCCAGATCGCCGCGTCTGAGCTCGGCTGGACTCCGACCGGCACCCTCACCGACGCCACCCTTGGCCCGGTGGTCGCCCCGACCACCACCACCACTGGTGGCCTGAGCGCCGCTCAGGTCTGGGCGTCGGCGGCTGCTGGCCACGGCGGCACCGCGACCGCCGGTGACCAGATCAGCGCGAACCTCCTGCTGAACATCCCGGCCGGTTCCCCGGCCGCGACGTACGGCAGCGCGCTGTCCATCTCCTACACCACGGCTGCTGCCTAGCTCAGCCGCTTAACGGCTAGGCCGCGCCGGGGACTGCCAGCCAGGCAGGCCCCCGGCGCGGTCCGGCCGTACCGCTGCCGCATCTCTCGCAAGCCTCCGCACGCGTTCCCCGTCCGTGAGCCCGTGCTGCCCGAGCCCGTCGTGAATGGAACCGCAGTCATGAGTGGACCGATCCGCCTCCCACGCCCGCGCCGCATCCTGGCCAGCGCGCTCCTGTTCGGCGCCGTCGCCGCAGTCGCAGGCACGGCCGCCGGTGCGGTGGCACCCGCGGCGATCGCGGCACCCAGGACCGTCGCCGCGCCGTGACCGTCGCCGCGCCTAGGGACGCGAGCACGCCCGCGATGGCGACCGGGACCGCTCCCCAGCCGGGGAAACCGGGGTCGATCACGTGGTCGGCATCCCCGGGCAGCGCCCAGGGGCCGGACCACCGGGCCAAGTTCGTCTTTTACGACATCCGGCCCGGGTCGGTCATTAACGACCACCTCGCGGTCGTCAACCAGAGCACCGGCAGCGAGTCGTTCTCCATCTACGCGACCGACTCCACCGGTACGACCGGGCAGGACGTCATCACCTGGCTGAAGGTCGGCGCGAAGCCGAAGGACATCGGCACGTGGGAGCACTTCCTGCTGGGCAGCCAGAACTCCCCGCAGTTGTCGGTCATCGTCGGCGGGCGCAAGGGGATCCTTGTTCCCTTCACCATCTCCGTCCCCAGCTACGCGACGCCGGGTGACCACACCGGGGCCGTGATGGTCCAGGTAGGCGTGCCGCACCAGACCTCCACAGGGCACGACGGTCATCCTCTACAACCGGATCGCGGTGCCGATCGAGTTGCGCGTCAAGGGCCCCTATCACCTGGGGCTGCAGGTGCAGTCCGTCTCCACGGGCTTCGGTAACTCGCTGAACCCCTTCGGCGGCGGCTCGGCCGTCGTCTCCTACACCATCGCGAACACCGGCAACTTGCGGATCGACGCGGCGGCCGCCGTGAGCGTGACCGGCCCGTTCGGCATGACGTCGCTCCCCAAGGCGCCCAGCCTGCCGGTCATCTTGCCCGGGCGACTCGATCCGGGTCACCGCAGTTGCCCCCGGCTTGTTCCCGGCGGGCCCGATGGACGCGCACGTCACCATCACGCCGTACTGGCCGCGTGCCGAGGTCCCGGTCAGTACCCTGGCGCTGACGGCGTCGAGCGCGACCGCGTCGCTGTTCGCCGTCCCCTGGTCGCTGCTCGGGGTCATCGCGCTGCTGGTCGCCGCCGGGATCGGCGCCTGGTACCTGCTGCGCTGGCGTCGCCGGTCGCGCGCAGCCGAGGTGACCGAGGCCATCCAGCGTGCCCGCCGGGAGACCGAGCGCCGCCTGGCTACCGCCAGCCAGCCGGCCAACGCCAGTGCCACTGCCAGTGCCAGTGCCAGTTCCGGAGACGCCGGCACCGGTGCTGATGGCAGTGGCACCGGCAGCGGCACCGCGAGTACCGGTCCGGATGGCGGAAGCGCGGCCGGATGAGGCCGATCGCCGGATCCCCAGCCACACGAGCAGCAGGCGTGGCAGCGTCAACCATGGCTGGCGAGTACCCCGGGTGGCAGGCGTGACCGTGGCTAGCATGCCCCCGTCGCAGGCCCCGGTCGCGCCGGACGGGGATGGAGAGGCAGGCGGCCAGCCCAGCCCGCAAGAGGCGGCGCCGCCGCCAGTACGTCCCGCCTCCGCCGCCGCCGCCCATCGGCGTGGTCCGGCAGGTTGCCGGGACGACCATCATCATCCTGGCGGTATGCCTGCTCGGCTTCGGCGTGTGGCTGGCCTTCCTGTCCGGGCTGCAGTACGACCGGGCGCAGCACACCTCCTATGCCGACTTCCGGGCCGAGCTCGCCGAAGCGACCGCGCCGACGGGCCCGACCGATCCGGCGAATCCGAAGGCGCTGCTCGCGTCCGGGGCGCCGGTCGCCGTGCTCAACATCCCCGCGCTCGGCATGAACGCCGTGGTGTTCCAGGGCACCTCCCCGCAGGTCCTGGAGAACGGCCCTGGCCATCTGCGGGACAGCCAGATGCCCGGCCAGCCGGGGGTCAGCGTGATCTTCGGCCGGCGCACCGCCTACGGCGGCCCGTTCGGCAAGCTCGGCACGCTCAACCCGGGCGCCGCCATCACCGTCACCACTGGCCAGGGAGTGGCGACCTACACCGTCTTGGACCTGCGCCGGGGCGGGGACCCGGCGCCAGCGGCGCCCGCCGCCGGCGAGGGGCGGCTCATCCTGGTGACCGCCGACGGGTTCCCGTTCGCCCCGACTGGCGTGCTGCGGGTGGACGCCAGCCTGACCTCCAAGCCGTTTTCAGCGCCGACGATGATCCTCGGCCCGCGAACCTGTCGCCGGGGGAGAACATCCTCGGCACCGACGCGATCGCCTGGGTGCCCATCGTGTTGTGGGGACAGGGCCTGCTCATCTGCGCGGCGGCCACGGGCTGGTTGTGGCGCAGGTGGGGAACTTGGCAGACTTGGATCGTGGCACTGCCGGTGCTCGGCTTCCTCGCTGTCAACGTCGCCAACGAGGTCACGCGCCTCCTGCCGAACCTGATGTGAGCCTCCCGAATGACAACCTCGCCACCGCCGCCACCCCCCAAGGATGCTGACCTCGTGACCAACGTTGACGCGCCCGCCGCCGATGCTCCCACCGAGGTGTACCCCATCAACGCCTCAGCCCTGTCCGCCTCAGCCCCGTCCGGCTCACTGGCCGCGCTGCAGGCCCGCGAGATCACCGCGTGGTTCGGCGAGCGCATGGTGCTTGAGCAGGTATCGCTGACCATGCCGGCCGGCAAGGTCACATCGCTCATCGGCCCGTCCGGCTGCGGCAAGTCGACGTTCCTGCGGATCCTCAACCGGATGCACCAGATGGTCCCCAGCGCGGCGATGGCCGGGGAGGTGCTGCTCGACGGCGTCGACATCTACGACCCCCGGGTGCGGCTGACCCAGGCCCGGCGAGACATCGGCATGGTGTTCCAGAAGCCCAACCCGTTCCCCGCCATGTCGATCTACGACAACGTGATCGCGGGCCTGCGGCTGACCGGCGTCAAGGCAAGGCGCGGCGAGCGAGACGCCCTTGTCGAGGAGTGCCTGACGAAGGCGGGCCTGTGGCGCGAGGTCCGCGACCGGCTGCGCCAGCCCGGTGGCGCGCTGTCCGGCGGCCAGCAGCAGCGGCTGTGCATCGCCCGGTCGCTGGCGATCCGCCCCCGTGTGCTGCTGATGGACGAGCCCTGCTCCGCGCTGGACCCGACGTCCACGCGGGTCATCGAGGAGACGATGACGGACCTGGTACGGGAGGTGACGATCGTGATCGTCACCCACAACATGCAGCAGGCCCAGCGCGTCTCCGAGCAGTGCGCGTTCTTCCTGGCCGAGCAGGGCCAGCCGGGTTACATCGTCGAGCACGGCGACACCGACGCCATGTTCGACAACCCCCAGGACCCGCGCACCGCCGACTACGTCCACGGCCGCTTCGGCTGATCTGTTCGACCTGGGCAATCGGGGCACGTCTAACGCCTTTTGCTATGGCGCCGCAGCGACGGCGGTCAGGGTCAGCATGCTGGCTGTGATCGTCGAGCCGCAGGGCCGCGACGATCCCACGAAGAAGTACTCGTGGCCCGCCTACGTGACCAACCTCCGCAAGGCCAACCAGTGCCCCGAGGCCATCTTGATCGTGGTCTGCTGGGACGAGGCAGAGGCCGAGAAGTGCCGCGTGGCGATCAACACCGGCCACCCGGTTAACGCGCGCGGCATCGGTCTCACGGCCGAGCAGCGCGAGCGGGTTACCTCCTGCAGTGACCTCGGCCAACTGGACCAGTGGTACGGCCGCGCGCTGTCCGCCACCACGGCGGCGGACGTCTTCGAGGACTGACAGGCAGAACTTGCCGCAGTCTCAGTGCACCCGTATCTCGTTGATGAACGCCTGCCACGCGGGCACCGGCAGGCTCAGCGTGCGCCCGCCACGGTCGGTGGTGTCCCGGACGAGCACCGCGCCGGCCGTCGCTACCTCGACGCACGACCCGGTGTCCCCGCCGCTGTAGGACGACTTGCGCCACTCACTGCTCATGCGGTCAGCTCTCCTCGGATCTTGGCTAGGCGCGTGCGCGTGTCCGTTGGGGACAAAGCGCACCCCGTGATCATCTTAAGCGCTGTGCTGATCTCGGCCACGTCCTTAGGGTCATCGAGCACCCGGCCTGCGCCCCAGCCTTCCAGGTAGGCGACGGGCGGCTCGTCCTCGAACTCGAACAGCACCGCCGGCCCGTTATGCGAGGGCGCGTCGGTGGCGGTAAACGGCAAGACCTGCAGAACGATACTGGGCTGATCCGACACGTCCAGCAGATGGTCAAGCTGGGCGACGGTAACCGGGACCGACCCGACCACCTGGCGCAGCGCTCCCTCGCCGATCACGGTCCACAGCCGTGGCGGGTCGTCGCCGCTCAGGATGTCCTGGCGCTCCATTCGCGCGTCAACGTCCGCCTCGATGACCTCCATGGTGGCGTACGGCTTGCCCGCGCGGAACGTCGCGCGGGCGTAGTCGCGGGTCTGGTGCAGGCCCGGCACCGCCCGTTGCTCGAACTGCGTGATCGTCGCGGCCTTGTTCTCGTACACCACCCGGGGGCCGAAGAACGCGGGGTACGGTTCCGCGATCACGTCCTCGTAGACGCGGGCGAATACCTTCGGCGTGCGGAATACCTCGTCGAAGGTCTTCGGGTGGTGGCGCTGCGGGCGGCGCTCGGCTCGCTCCAGCTTTTCCAGCAGAGATTCTGACAGCTGGAGCCGTTGCGCGGCATATGCCCTGGTCCAGCCGTTCTGGTCACGGTAGCCGCGCAAGAGGTCAGCGAAGATCTTTCTAGCGGTCATATATCGGATAGTAGGCGGCAGGCATTCATGATCACCAGTCGCACAACCTAATCCGTGAGGCACACAGCCGCGGTCATCGATCGCGTCCCATCCGTACTTCACGACTGTGCGCCGCGAAAACGCCCTAACCGGTCACGTGCGAAGCCATCATGGTCGGGCGGCCTCCCGCTTGCTCCCCTGCTTCGGCGGGAGGCCGGCCAGGTCATTCTGCCGCCTCCCAAGGGGAACTGTCGTGAACGCCAGAAGCACGCGCGCCGTGACAACACCAGTCATGCACCCTCAACCGCTCCCTCAGCCGTCATCACCCGATATGCGGCTGCTGGATAGCCTTCCGCATCGCGATTACCTGGAGACGGGCGCGGACGATACCGCGCCCCGTGCCGCGCGCCGCCGGATCGCGCGTCGGCTGCCGGAATGGTCGCTGCCGCAATTCGAGACCGTGGCCGCGCTTATCGCCAGCGAACTGCTGACCAATTCCGTGGTCGCCACGGCCGGCGTGCGGTGGACGGCGCAGGTGCCGCCGGTCCGGTTGTGGCTGCGTGGCGGTCCCGGCATCGTGGCCCTGCTGGCCTGGGACGCGACCGTCACCGCGCCGGTCCCGCGCGCCGCCGGGGACGAAGAGGAGAGCGGGCGGGGCCTGGCGATCGTCGCCGCGCTGAGCGCCGACCGCGGGTTCTACTACCCGGCGCGCTGCCCCGGAAAGGTCACCTGGGCGGTTATCGACACCCCGTGACGCCCTTTCCTTCATATTCCAGCTACCGGAACCATTCCTAGAAAGGCGATGACATGAGCTCGTGCGCAATGTTCGTGCGGCTTCATGGAGCTTGCCGACGAGACGATGACCGACCACTTGCTTCAGGCATTCTCGCGGGAGGATGGCATCGGGAGCGACGGCCAGGCGCACGAGGAGGGCAAGCCGCTGACCTGCCTATGCGGGCTGGTAGGCGCTGACAGCAGGGAACTGGATGCGCATTTCCTTGCGGTTTTCGCGCCACCGGATGCCATTGGCCGCGACGGTAAGAAGCACGCCCTGGCGGCGGCCCGCGATGGGGACTGACCCCCAATTGCGGCCTGCCGCGATGATGCCATCGCGGGCCGGGGTGCTCTCCCTGAGCGGGCGATTCTGGTCAGCGTCGCTTGCCCAGAGATCCGAGGAAGCCTTTGGCGGCAGCGAGTTTCTCGCTTGCCTGACGGCGCAGCTCGTCGGCGGCGGCCGCTGCGGCCTTGGCCGCGATCCGGGACGGGTCCGGGGGGCCGGGGGCGGACTCGGCGTCGACGACCCGCAGTCCTGGCGGTACTGAGTAGACGATGTCGTTAAGGGCGCCCTCGGAAGCACGGGTGACGTCCCGCAGTTCGTACCGGCAGGCCGGCTTCGGGCCGCTGTAGCAGGTAAGCCGGATGAGGCGGCCGGTCTGCGCGTCCGCCACCGCCACCGCGGGAAGACCGGGCCACAGCAACTGTGATTGCGCGCGCCCTCCCCGCACCGACAGCCGGAACGCCGCCCTGCCGTCAAAGGTGACCGGCTCGCCGCCAGTCAGCTCGCACCCCAGTAGCCAGGACGCGTCCGCCAGGTAAGCGAGCTCAGCCGGCGCGGGGCGCGGGTCACCGACGCTTACCCGGTCCTCGTGCACCTCCCAGTACCGCTCGCCGTCGCAGGCGGTGAGCGACGGGCCGGAGCGCTTGCCCTCCGGGGAGGGCCCGGCGGCCAGGCCGGCTCGATCCGGTACCTCTGCCACCCGTCCATCCGGACCTTGCTCGCCGTATGGCTATTGCGCGGATCGCGGGCCAGCGCGTCAAGGAGGTAGCCGACACCGCCGAGCCCGGTCTTGCGCGCCGATTCCGGGACGCTGGCCAGCATCGCGCCGCCATCCACCCAGAGGTGCGCCGTGCCGGTGAACGTCGGGATGTCGCCAGCGCTGCGGTAGAGCAGGTACAGCAGTTCGTCGCTGACCGGTGCCCCGTCCCCGGCAGGGCCGGGTGGCGGATCATCGTCAGGCATCGGCTCGCCAGTGCCCTCCTCGTACCGGAAAAGCCAGCTCACGGGCGTGTACCGGATCGCCGCGCCGAGCCCGCCGGCCGCCAGCCCGGCGACGGTCTTGACCGGCCCGAGAGGCACGCCGAACGGGGCTGCCTCGGAGATGGCGAAAAGGTTGGAGGCCGGCTGCCGCCCCGTTCCCTTGGCCTTGGTCACGTGACTGCCCGGAGGTGGGCCGAACGTCTCCGCATCGGCGACCACGCCCACCTCTAGGTGCCGGAACTCAAGCGCGCTGGCCCACCCTTTGGCACCGTCAGCGCCGCCGGATTGCTTGCAGCGCAGCAGGATGCCAAGCTCCGCGTCGATGACAACCTCGACGCGCCCGCCGTCACCCGGGCCGCGAGTCACCTCGAGAATGGCGAAGCGCCCAGGCGTCCTCGTGAGCGGGTCGCGCGCCGTCCCGGCCACCCGGATGCCCGGCCGCCCGCATGCCATCCACGGGCCCAGGACTTCGAGGTCATAGCTGGTGAGCAGCCACGACGGGCACAACAGCGTCGCGAACGGCGGAATGCTGGTGCCTTTCCAGCTCATCTCACCGCCAGGCGGCGGGTCCGCGAGCCACTGCCAGACCCGCTCGCCATCGCAGCCGATCACCAGTTCCCCGTCGTCGCGGCGGAATCGCCTGCCGGGCGCGACGTGCAGGGTGACCGGCGGGCCAGTCGTCGCTGTCGCTCCGCCATGTCCGCTGACCTTGCCGGCCAGCGACAGCCGCGTCCAGTCCGCCCGGTACAGCAGCGCCACCACGCCCGCCAGGTCAGGCAAGTCAGGCAGGGCCAGTCCGCCATCCGGCGCTCCCATCGCATGGATCAGGTAATGCTCCACGCAACGAACAACGCGACGGCGACGCGCAAGGTGCCGCCGCCGCGGCGATGAGCCACAGTGGCTGGCGGAGATCGCGGGCCGTGCAGCCGCCGCCGTCATTCCCCTGCTGGGTTACCCTGAATCGCGTAGGCGGGGGGCTGGAAGCGAGGATCAGCATGCCCATTTGGCGTCGTCGCGCGAAGGAACCCACCACTCCGGCGAATCCCGCCCCGGCAAGCCCCCCAGAATCAGCCGCACCGCCTGTCGGCGCTCCATCGCGTGCCGTGGTGCGGCGCCTGGTCGACATCTGCATTGTCTTTGACACCACCGGGTCGATGAGCGGCAAGATCAGGGGCCTGATCGACAGCATGGCCGGCTTCGTCGACCGACGGTGAGTCACGTTAGTCACGGCAGCCCCTCCTGCTCGCTTCCCCCGCGAGCCGGTCGTATTCCTGGCCGAATTCAGGCTGAAAAGCGACAGGGTTACGGGTAAAGCGAAATCCTGATGCTGGTGGGGCAGGAAGGTCCGGAGCGAGCCAGGGTCGGCGGGAACCGGTGACTGGCTGGCGGCTTGCCCGCAGCCACGCCGAGAGTGATCAAGCGGGCAAGACCTCAGGACTCCAATCCCTGTGGCGTGGGTCCCGAGTCCCGTGGGCCCGAGTCCTGTGGGCCCGTCTGTGGGCCCGAGTCCGTGGTCCCGAGTCCTGGCCGAGTCTGTGGTCCCGAGTCCCGTGGGTCCCGAGTGGCCTGGCCCTGGGCTTGCGCCGAGCGGGTTGCGCTGTCTGTCACGTTGCGCGGCTCGCGCCGAAGCAAGATGCTGGTTGCATGGACAAGGTTGTAGCGAACGCCGCGGCGGCCATCGCTGACATCCCGGACGGCGCCACGCTTGCCGTGGGCGGGTTCGGGCTGTGCGGGATTCCCTCGGTGCTGATCCAGGCGGTGCTCGACGCCGGGACGAGCGAGCTTGAGGTGGTCTCGAACAACGCCGGGGTCGACGGGTGGGGGCTGGGCCTGCTGCTCGGGGCGCACCGGCTTCGGCGGATGGTCGCCTCGTACGTAGGGGAGAACAAGGAGTTCGCCCGGCAGTACCTGGCGGGCGAGCTTGAGGTCGAAGCTCACCCCGCAGGGCACGCTGGCTGAACGGATGCGCGCCGGCGGATCGGGCATCGCGGCGTTCTACACGCGCACCGGGGTAGGGACCCAGATAGCCGAGGGCGGCCTGCCGTGGCGCTACGACTCGGCGGGCAACGTCGCCGTCGCCTCGCCGCCCAAGCCCACGCAGCTGTTCGACGGGGTCGAGTACGTTCTCGAGCGCGCCATCGTGGCCGACTTCGGCCTGGTGCGAGCGTGGAAGGGAGACCGGCACGGGAACCTGGTCTTCGCCGCGGCCGCGCGCAACTTCAACCCGGTGGCGGCGATGTGCGGGCGAGTGAGCATCGCCGAGGTGGAGCACCTCGTCGAGCCGGGCGAGATCGATCCCAACGACGTGCACTGCCCGGGCGTATACGTGCAGCGCGTTGTCGCCCTGACTCCAGAGCAGGCCGCGGACAAGCGGATCGAGAGGCGCACCACGCGCGCCCCGAAGCCAGCGGAAGGACGAGGCGAATGAGCTGGACACGAGAGCAGATGGCGGCGCGCGCCGCGGCGGAGTTGTCCGACGGCGACTACGTCAACCTGGGGATCGGGCGCCCGACGCTGGTGCCCAACTACGTGCCGGATGGCGTGGACCTGGTCCTGCAGTCGGAGAACGGAATCCTTGGCGTGGGGCCCTACCCGGAGGACTCACAGGTAGACCCAGACCTGATCAACGCAGGGAAGGAGACCGTCACCGTGCTGCGCGGGGCGTCGTTCTTCGACTCGGCGACCAGCTTCGGGATGATCCGGAGCGGGAAGATCGACGCCGCCATCCTCGGGGCCATGCAGGTCTCCCGGCAGGGAGACATCGCCAACTGGATGATCCCCGGGAAGATGGTCAAGGGCATGGGTGGCGCCATGGACCTTGTGCATGGCGCGAAGAAGGTCATCGTGCTGATGGAGCACGTCGCCAAGGACGGGTCGTTCAAGATCGTCGACGAGTGCTCCTTGCCCTACACGGGGAAGGGCGTCGTGCAGCGGATCATCACCGACTTGTGCGTCCTCGACGTCACCGGTGATGGCCTCGTCCTCACCGAGCTCGCGCCCGGCGTCGACGAGGACGAGGTCCGCGCGAAGACCCAGCCGCCAGTCCGGAATGCTAGTTATTTCTCAGCAGGTCTCGGGGCAGACTAGCCTGTCATGACGGGAGGGCATACAGGCGCGCGGTGCCGGTGCACACAGTACTCGCCGCCACAGCGCGCCCGTACTCGCAGTGATCACATACTCACATTAAGCAGTCGCCGCCGAGAGGCGGCGGCTGCCGCATGCGCGTGCGCTTCGAGGCAATGTCGCCGAAGCACGGTGTCGCCAAAGCACGGTGTCGCCGAGGCAGGGCGCAACTCGCCAAGGACAAGGAGTGGATCGGCGATGCCGGCAGTGTCGGACAAACGGGTGTCGGACGAGGCGGAACGCGAAGCACTGCTCGACGGTGCGGCGAAGTCGTGGGCGGAGGTGGCGGCGCAGCCCGGCGGCTCCGGCGCCCTGCCTTCCGGAGCGCTGCCTGCCGGAGCTGCAGCCTGCTGGGGCGCTGCCGGCCGGAGCTCAGCCTGCTGGAGCGCAGCCTGGGGGAGCTCAGCCTGCCGGGGTCCTGGGCGTTGATGACGTGCCCGGGTTCCTGCGCGAGTACTACCGGCTGGTGGCAACGGAGGACCTGGCGCCCGCCGGGCCGGGACTGGCAGCCGCCGTGGCGGCACGGCACGTGGCGCTCGGGGCATGCCGTCCGCAGGGCCGGGCCGTCGTCAGCGTCGCGAAGGCCGATGACGAGGCCGCCATCACGGACGTGAGCACCGTGGTCGACATCGTCACCGACGACATGCCCTACCTGGTCGACTCCGTCACGATGGAGCTGAACCGGCACTCGGCCGACGTCAAGCTGATCGTGCATCCGCTGCTGACCGTCCGCCGGGACGTGGCCGGGGTGGCGCACGGCATCGCCGGCATGGATCCCGGCATCGCGGGTGCCGGGGGCCTGCCCGGTGACGCTGCCGCCGCCGGGACCGTGCCCGAGTCCTGGATCCACGTTGAGGCCACCAACGTGGCCGACGAACCGCGGCTGGAAGCCGATCTCCGCCGGGTGCTCGACGACCTGTCGGGTCGCGATGGAGGACCAGCGCCGGATGCGCGGTGCCGCCCGCGAGCTGGTCGCGACGCTCGCCGACGCGGCGCTGACCGCCACGTGGGGGCCTGAGGAGGCCGAGGCGGGCGAACTGCTGGCCTGGCTGTCGGCGGGCCACTTCACCTTCCTTGGCTACCGGGAGTACGACCTGCGCGGCGGATCCCTGCAGCCAGTTTCCGGAACGGGCCTTGGGCTGCTCCGGCACGACGGGCCAGACTCGCACCTGGCGACCCCGCCCGGCGGGCTGCACCAGGAGCGGATGCCACGGCGGCTCGTGCTGGCCAAGTCGTCGCTGCGGTCCACTGTCTACCGGCCGAGCTACCTGGACTACGTCGCGGTGCGGAAGTTCGACGCCGCCGGCCAGGTCACGGGGGAGTACCGCTTCCTCGGGCTCTACACGCAGGCCGCCTACACGGAGTCGATCACCCGCATCCCGGTCCTGCGGCAGAAGCTCAACCGGGTGCTCGACGCGGCCGGGCTGCTCGCCGACAGCCACGACGGGAAGGAGCTCATCGAGATCCTGGAGGGCTACCCGCGCGAGGAGCTGTTCGAGATCTCCGCCGAGCAGCTCACCCCGATCGCGCTCGGCGTCCTCCGGCTCGGCGAGCGCAAGCAGGTGCGGCTGTTCCTGCGGCCCGACGCGTACGGGCGGTACATGTCGTGCCTGGTGTACCTGCCCCGGGACCGGTACACCACGCAGGTGCGGCTGCGTGCCCAGGAGATCTTGCGGGCGGCACTGGACGGGGCCTCGGTCGACTACAGCGCGATGGTCAGCAACTCCGCTCTCGCCCGGCTGCACGTCGTCGTCCACGGGCAGCCCGGCAAGCCGTTGCCCCCGCTCGACCAGGTAGACGCCGCCGGCCTGCAGGCGAAGATCGCGGCGGCCACCCGGTCCTGGGATGAGGACCTGATGGAGGAGGCCGAGCGCGTCCTTGGCAGTGCGCAGGCCGCGCGGATCGCCGAGCTCGGCAGCGCCGGCATCCCGGACACCTACAAGGCGGACGTGCCCGCCTGCGACGCCGTCACCGACCTCGTCACGGTCGGCCAGCTGAAGGGGTCTGGCCAGCCCTTCGCGCTGCACCTGTACCTGTCGGCCAAGGGGGACCAGCAGATACGGCTGCGCATCTACCGGGCGGACGCCCCGATGACGCTGTCTGAAGTCCTGCCGCAACTCCAGCACATGGGGCTGGAGGTCGTCGACGAGCACCCGTACCAGTTCGGCGGCGCCACCGCCACGCCCGCCCGGGCGTTCTGGATCTACGACTTCGGCCTCCGGCGAGCCAGGTAGCGCCCGGTGAGACGACCCCGCGCCCCCGGCCGCTCGCGGCCGATCGTGAGACGGCCGCCGCGGAGTTCGAGTCGGCGATCACCGCGCTGTGGAACGGGCAGACCGAGGACGACGGGTTCAACGCGCTGGTCCTGGACGCCGGGCTGACCTGGCACCAGGTCGTGCTGCTGCGCGGCTACGCCCGCTACCTGCGGCAGGCGGGCCTCCGGTTCAGCCAGGACTACGTGCAGCGGGTGCTGCTCGCCAACCCCAGGATCACCCGGCTGCTGGTCCGGTTGTTCGAGGCCAGGTTCGACCCGGACAAGCAAGGCTCCGCGGACGAGGTGTGCACGGCGATCTCCGAGGAACTACGCGGCCTGCTCGACGAGGTCACCAGCCTCGACCACGACCGCATCCTGCGTGCCTACCTCGCCCTCGTCGAGGCGACGCTGCGCACGAGCTACTACCAGCTGACGGACGGGGTGCCCGCGTCCTACCTCGTGCTCAAGCTCGCGACGGAGAACGTGGAGGTCGTCCCCGCGCCCCGGCCCAAGTTCGAGATCTTCGTGTACTCGCCCCGGCTGGAGGCGGTCCACCTGCGCTTTGGCCGCGTGGCGCGGGGGGGCCTGCGGTGGTCGGAGCGGCCCGAGGACTTCCGCACTGAGGTGCTCGGCCTGGTCAAGGCGCAAGACGTCAAGAACTCGGTCATCGTCCCGTCCGGTGCGAAGGGCGGCTTCGTCTGCAAGAGGCTGCCCGACCCGGCCGACCGCGAGGCGTACCAGGCCGAGATCCTCGCCTGCTACCAGACGTTCATCTCCGCCATGCTCGACATTACCGACAACATCGTCGGGGACGCGGTGCTGCCGCCGCCACGCGTGGTGCGCCGCGACAGCGACGACCCCTACCTGGTGGTCGCGGCCGACAAGGGCACCGCGTCGTTCTCCGACGTCGCGAACGAGATCGCCGAGCGCTACGGGTACTGGCTGGGCGACGCGTTCGCCTCGGGAGGCTCGCAGGGCTACGACCACAAGACGATGGGCATCACCGCCCGGGGCGCCTGGGAGTCCGTCCGCTGGCACTTCGCGGGCCTGCGCATCAACCCCGACATCGACGACTTCACGGTGGCCGGCATCGGGGACATGTCCGGCGACGTGTTCGGCAACGGGATGCTGCTGTCACGGCACATCAAGCTCGTGGCGGCGTTCGACCACCGGCACGTCTTCCTCGACCCCAGCCCCGACCCGGCGGCGAGCTTCGCCGAGCGGCGGCGGCTGTTCGAGTTGCCGCGGTCGTCCTGGGACGGACTACGACCCGTCGCTGATCTCGGCCGGCGGCGGGGTCTGGCCGCGTAGCGCGAAGTCGCATTCCGGTGTCGGCGCAGGCCCGGTCCGTTCTGGGCCTGGACGAGGATGTCCTTGCCCTCTCTCCCGGATGAGCTGATCTCGGCGATCCTCGCCGCACCGGTCGACCTGCTGTGGAACGGCGGCATCGGCACGTACGTGAAGGCCAGCAGGGAGGCGCACGCCGACGCCGGGGACCGGTCCAACGACGCGGTGCGGATCGACGCGACCCAGCTGCGCTGCAAGGTGGTCGGCGAGGGCGGCAACCTCGGGCTGACGCAAGCGGCCCGGATCGAGTTCGCCCGGGCCGGCGGCCTGGTGAACACCGACTTCATCGACAACTCGGCGGGCGTCGACACCTCGGACCACGAGGTCAACATCAAGATCCTGCTGTCGGGGGAGGGACTGTCGGGAGCCGACCGGGGGGCGCTGCTGCACGAGATGACCGACGAGGTCGCCGCGCACGTCCTGGCCCACAACGACGCGCAGAACATGGCGCTCGCCGTGGCCCGCTACCAGGCCCGCCGGCTGCTGCACGTCCATGCCCGGTACATTCGCAAGCTCGTGCGTGACGGCCAGGCTGCACCTGGACCAGGACGTGCTGCCGGGCAGCAAGGAGATCGCCGAGCGCCGGCAGGCGGGCCAGGGCCTCACCGCGCCAGAGCTGTCGGTGCTGCTGGCGCACACGAAGATCGCCGCCGCGCGGGAGGTGCTCGCCTCCGAACTGCCCGATGACCCCTACCTGCGGGGCGAGCTCGCGCGCTACTTCCCGGCCCCGCTGCGGGGGCGCTTCGCCATGCGGATGGACGGCCACCGGCTGCGCCGGGAGATCATCACGACGTCCGTCGTGAACCAGATGGTGGACACCGGGGGGACCACGTTCCTGTTCCGGCTCGCGGAGGAGACCGGGGCGTCCGTGCCCGAGCTGACCCGCGCCTGGCTGGTCGCCCGCGAGGTGTTCGCCATGCCGGCGTTCTGGCGGGAGCTGGGTGGGCTGGCCGAGCTCCATCGACGTGGACACCAGGGTCTCGATCGTGCTGGAAGCCCGCAAGCTCGTGGAGCGCGCCACGCGCTGGCTGGTCGTCAACCGGCGGCCGCCGTTCGACATCGCCGACGCGGTCGAGTCGCTGCGCGGCGGAGTCGCGGCGGTACGCTCGGGATTCCCGAAGCTGCTGTCGGGACGGGACCTTGTCGGCTTCGACCGAGCGTCGCGAGTCGTTCGTTGCCCGCGGGGTGCCAGCGCGGCTCGCTGATGAGGTGGCCGCCATGGTGCCGTCGTACTCGGCCTGCGACATCGTGCACAGCGCAACGCTAACGGGCAGCGGCGTGGAGGAGACCGCGGCGGTGTACTTCGCCCTGGCCGACCGGCTGCAACTGGGCCGGCTGCGGGACCTGATCGTCGCCCTGCCCCGCGAGGACCGGTGGTCGTCCATGGCGCGGTCGGCGCTGCGCGATGACCTGTACGCCGCGCACGCCGCGCTGACCCGGGACGTGCTCGCCTTCGAAAGTGGCGCCGGCGGGGGCCGCCCTGCTGGCTTGGGTAGTGCTGCTGGCTCGAGTGGCGCTGCTGGCTCGAGTGGCCCTGATGACTGGGGTAGCCCTGATGACTGGAGCGCCTGGGGTGGCTCGGTTGGCAGCGTGGCCGACCGGCTGGCGGCATGGGAGCAGCGGAACTCGGCGGCCATCGCCCGGGCGGCCGCAACGCTCACCGAGATCTGGGATAGCGATCAGTTCACGTTCACGACGATGTCGGTCGCCTCACGGGTAATCCGCACGCTGGTCACCTCCACGACCGCCTCGTCAGGCTCCCCGGAGGTGCCGTAACCCCAGGGGGCTTCGCCCCCCTGGGACCCCACCTGTTCCCGCGACTTCCCGCGACGGCGAACGCGGGCCAGCTCCGCATCCTCCGGAAGAGTTTTGGACTCAGGTAGGGAAGTGGTCGTTCCAGCGACAAAAATCCTACGAGAGTCCAAATCTCTACCGTGCTGGCGTAACGAAAATCATCGGGCATTGGCCGTGTGGAGGCCGCCGCCGATGGCGATGACCTGGATCTTCGCCGCCCCGCTGCGGTGGCCGCGGCGGGTCGATGGCGGCGAAGGACAGGATTTCCTGGATCTGCAGCCGGGTCCGGGGAATGCTGTCCGGGTGCCTCAGCAGTGGCTTCACGTAGTCCGGGACGCTGATCGGCGGTCCCGGCAGGACCGGGATGGCCTGGTTGAGCACGGACATGGTCTCGACGGTGTCGTTCAGGTACATGGAGTACAGCACCAGCACGCCGCCGTCGGTGGTCTTGAGCGCCAGGCGGCCGTAGCTCGCCCCCTCCAGGAGCCACTGGTGGACGTCGCCGGGCGGGGCCGTGATGCCCTGGGCTGAGCTGACCGCCGACTGGTACAGGCCGGTGGTGAGCGGGCCGTTCGCCACGACCGCAGACGCGGCGCTCGCCGGGCCGTCGTCGACGACCGTCGCCTGCAGCGGCGGCGCGAGTGCCGGGCGGACCAGCAGCGCGGCGCCGGGCGAGCTGAAGCGCTCCGTGATGACGTAGCCGTTGCTGTCGGTGGCGAGCGCCGGGACGGTCGCACCCGGCGCGAGTTGCGAGACGCTGGCGACCCACCACAAGTGGCCGGGGCCGGGCTTCTCGAACACCATGAGGACGCGGCCGGCGCTGGGGAGTTGCACTCCCGCCGTCACGTCCTGGCTGGACGGGGTCATCGCCACCGTGCCGGGCACCGGCGTGCGCGTCACGTCGGCCACGAAGTACTGCGGGTTGCCGCCGGCGATGCCGCCGGGCAGGAAGATCGCGGGCGCGCCGTAGGAGTAGCGCGGGTACGGCGGCCGGCGTGCGTTGACGCCGCGCGATCGCGAACTGGGTGTCCGACGATGGCCAGCCTGCACGTCGTCGACGACCGACAGAGCCAGCGAACGGTTCCCGATGGCGGACGCGCGGTCGCTGGTGGCGATGTAAGCGCGGTACGCCGCCTGCGCTTCGGTCAAGGTCAGCGGCGAGGCGGGGATAGCGGAAGCGGCTCGCCTGATCGCGTGCTCGCGACGGTGCTCGACGCGCCGAGTGCAGGCCCGCCATGCCGCCGCGGCAGCGCGGCCATGGCGACGAGCGCCAGGCCGGGCGCCATGCGAGGGGCTCACAGATGGCGAGGATACCGGGAAGCGGATAAGGACGGAAGCGCCAGCAGCGCTTGCTGCATACGGCGCTCCCTGTCCGATGGACTGAGTGGAGGACCGAGGGACGAGGGAGCGCAGCGAGGGAAGAGGCCGCGCTGCAGCGCGCCGGAGGCTGAGCGCGGCTGGGCGAGGCGGCGAGGATGCAGCCGCGCGGGATAACACTGCCTGTACCGAGTAGGCTTCCGGCATGGCAGCTACCGATCCCACCGATGAGATATCGGAACTGTCGTCAAAGCTCGACAGCATCGAGGCCGTGATCGACCCGGAGGCGATGCGAACCGAGGTGACGGACCTGCGCGAGCAGGCCGCTGACCCGACGCTGTGGGAGCAGCAGGACCGGGCGCAAGCGGTCACTCGCCGACTGTCCTACCTGGAAGGGGAGCTGACGCGGCTGGGGAGCCTGCGCCAGCGCCTGGATGACACGCGGGTGCTGTTCCAGCTTGCCGACGAGGAGACTGACCTGACAGTCCGCGACGCCACCCGCCAGGAGGCGGCGGGCGAGATCGCCACGCTCCGCAAGGAGGTCGAGGGGCTTGAGGTCCGCACCCTGCTGAGCGGCGAGTACGACGCTCGCGAGGCGCTGATCACGATCAACTCCGGCCGGCGGCGCCGACGCGGCTGACTTCGCGCAGAACCTGCAGCGCATGTACCTGCGCTGGGCGGAGCGCCATCGTTACCCGACCGAGGTCTACGACGTCTCCTACGACGAGGCGGGCATCAAGTCGACCACGTTCGCGGTGAAGGCACCGTACGCCTACGGCACGCTGCGCGGCGAGCAGGGCACGCACCGCATGGTTCGCATCTCGAAGTACGACAACCAGGGCCGGCGTCAGACGTCCTTCGCGGGCGTGGACGTGGTGCCCGTGGTCGAGCAGACCGACCGTGTGGAGATCAACGAGGACGAGATCCGGGTGGACGTGTTCCGCTCGTC
>CAWGTB010000002.1:0-295278 GCA_963825405.1 uncultured Solibacteraceae bacterium
GGCGGTGGCGGTGAACAACACCGGTGTGAGCGGATATCCCCACATGCGATAAGGGCGCTCGCGGTTCGGATATTTGCGGCGCAGAATGATGACGCCCGGCACAGTGAGTCCGTAAAAAATAAACGCCGCGAACATGGCATACGTAACCAGCGTTTCGAACGAACCGGTCACCACCAGCACCGCCGCCCACAATCCCTGCATGGCGATATTGAAGGACATGGTTTGAAAACGCGGATGGATTTGCCCCAGGCTTTCGAAAATCAGCCCGTCGCGCGACATGGCAAACAGCAGCCGGGGCGTAGTGAGAATATGGCCATTGGCCGCGCCTAGAATGGAAAGCAAAATCGTGATCGACACGACAGCGCCGCCTGCCGTGCCCAGAGTTCGCGCGGCAACATCCGCGCCCACACGTGGGCTGGCGGCAATTTCAGCTATCGGCAGCACGCGCAGATAAGCCAGGTTGGCCAGCAGGTAAACCGCGACCGCGATCGCCAGTCCGATTCCCAAGGCCAGAGGCAAATTGCGCCGCGGCTCGCGGATTTCACCGGCGACGTAGCTAATGTTGCTCCAGCCGTCATACGAAAGCAGCGTGGCTAGCATCGCCACGCCAAAATGGCTCCAGCTAAATCCCGAAGCGGCGGGCCACCAATCGATGGCCGCGCGCGGGCGTCCGGGCAGGAAGGCGCTGCCGACAATCACGGCAATCCCTGCGAGCTTCAGCCAGGTCGAGGCGTTTTGCACCGCAGAGCCGGGCTTGATTCCGCAATAATTCACCGCCGTGAGCGCTGCGATCAGGCCCACGGCAAGCAGTTTCGAGGCCGCTGGTCCCAACGGGAAGAAATACGAAAGCGTGATGGAGAAGCTGACGGCGAGCCAGGCGATGGCGCCCGCCGAGACTACCAGGGAAAAAGTCCAGCCACTCAGAAACGCCGCCAGCGGCCCGTAACATTCGCGTAGAAAAACGTAGGGCCCGCCGGTCAGCGGCATCATCGCGCCCATTTCCGCGTAGGCCAATGCGCCGAAAAAACACAACACACCGCTCGCCGCCCACACCGCCAGGATTCCCGGAGCCGACGGCAGTTCCGCCGCGATCAGCCTCGGCAGCAGAAAAATTCCACCACCCACTACGATCCCGACCAGGATCGCGACCGAATCGGTTAAGCTCAGCGTGCGCGCCAGTTCAGTAGTTTTCGTCACGGCAGGCATCGAGGTCCAATCTGTCCAGGAAAGGAAAAGGGGACAGACGACATTTCCGCGCTGCGACGAAAAGGGGAAATAGAGGAAATGGAAATATCGTCTGTCCCCTTTTCCGACTTAATCGTCTTCATCACGGCAAACGTTGCGCTCCAATTTGTTGCTGCCGGCCAAAACACCTGGCGCGGCGAGAATGCAATTCTGCTTCATGTGATAGCCAGAGATTTCATTGTCGGCGACTACGTTATCATGCGCCGGCGCCGGACGCTCCGCGCCGCTTCCCAAATAAATGCCCGCGCGCAGAATATCCGGTTGACCGGGAGCGTAGTAGCAGCCGAACTTGGCGGCGTTCTCGTTGCAATGCGCCAGGTTGATGCGCCGCAGGTGATTGTGCGCAATACGGTGACCCGAACCAATCACGAAAATGCCTCCGAACAGCATGCCGTCGATTTCATTTTCCTCGATCGTGATTCGCTCCGACTGCATATCCGGGTTGCCGTTGTTCATCACGATGCCGTAATTGCCATACGGATACGTCTCCGCCGCTTGGCGATTCACGAAGTGGTTGGCGCGCACCTCACCGTCATGAAACCCGTCCAGGTCGATGCATTTGCCGTTGATTTCCTCGAAGCGGTTGCCGATGTAAGCGGACTGGCTGGTGTCGCCGGCGGTGTCGATCGCCACCGGAATGGCGCGCCCTTCGACATCGATGGCCTGGCTTGGAAATCCGATTCGCGATCCGGAGTTCTCTTCAACCCGCACGTGCGTTGCGTGACCAACCTGAATCGCATCCCGGCCGATGGTATCGAAATGATTCCCCGCGATGCGGCCGTTGGCATTGCGCGGCGAAGTGTAGAGCGAATGCGTCCAGATGCCATTGCCGCGTATATTGCGCAGCGTGCAATCCGTCACGCGAAAATCGGCGGTGCCCTCCTCGATCAGAATGCCGCCGGTCGCATTGTTGCCGCCGGGTGCATTGCGCGAACCGCTGTCGTCCACGGTGACGCTGCTGATCGTGACATCGCGCGAACGGCTCACTAAAATCGCGAAGCCGGAAATGCGCGTGAAATGCACCCGTGAAACATTCAACCAGTTGACTCCGGCCGCGAGTATCCCGTTCGCCTGGGTGAATTTTTCGAATGGCACATTGTAAGGCGGCAGCCCGGTGCGCGCTTCCGTCGCCGGCAGGTTGCCATCGATCGAAAAATTACTGAAGCGGATTCCGCTGGCTCGCTCGCATAGGAAAATAGCACGCCCGCGAAAACGCGCCGAGGCGCGCACCACAGAGCCGCCTGAAGCCGCGCCGCGAATCTCCAGATCATGCGCCGCCGCGGGAATTTCAAAACCGGATGAAATTTCGATCAAGCCGTCGGGAAGCTCGACCACGCCGGTTCCGGCGCGCAGTGCCGCACGCAAGGCACGTTCGGCCCGCGATCCGGGAGTGGGAATCAGCAAGGCGAGCGCGGCGGCAATCACAGCGCAAGCCGCCAGCGCGCGCCGCAACTATGCCACCTCGATCTCAACCGGCGGCAGCGTGCGCGCCCCGTTGCGCAGCAGGATGCGGTGAACGCCCGCCGGCATGCCCTCAGGCAAACGGAAATTCAGCTCGTAGCTCATCGTCAAGGTATTGCGAGGAACCCACTGAACTTCAGCTAACCGCTTGGCCATCCACCGTCACTTCGAAGGCGCTCTTGTCGGCGATGTCTTCCATCACCAGTTTGACCGAGCCCGACTCCACGCGGCGCCCCGCCAGGAAATTGATGCCATCCGCCACCGAGCCCACGCGCGGCGCAATCGGACCCGGCGGAATCACCCGCAGCCACACCGGCGGGGCCACCGGCTTTCCCAGCCACATCACATCCACGCGCACTATTCCGGTTCGGGTACCTTTCGGGAGCTGAACGTCGAGCTGAACCACGCCATCCCACACCGGCGGCCCCAGATAACTTGGCATGCCAGGCACGCCCTCGAAGCTGACCGCAAGGTGATTCAAGTCACAATCCGCGGGCATGGATTCCAGCCAGATAGTGCAGCCGGCAAAACAGCCGCTGGCCGGCACGACGGGTTCGCCGGTTTGCGAATTCGCCGCGCCGCGGATGCGCGCCACCGTGCCGGGACTTTTCAAACGCTGGCGCCAACCGTCCGGCTGCTTGCGCATGGTGGTCCACAGATATTGCGAGCCCGCGCCTTCAAGCGCGAGCAGTTGAAAATCATGAACGCGGGAAAATTGACTCAGCTCCCTGGCGGACAGGCGCACGCCTTCCCAGGTGTTGGTTTCGCGATCCGTATCGGGTAGGCCGTTGAACTGGCAGCGCAGAATGCCGCCGTTCTTCAGCACGCGCCGCGCCTCGGTAAGATATTGCCACACGACCTCGCGGCTTGGAATGTGCTGAAAAACAGCGTAGGAATAAACGAAGTCGAAAGTCTCGGCGGGAAACGCGCTGAGGTCGGCGCCGGAACAAGCCTGCACGTGCGCGTTCGGCAGACGATCCAGCCTGACGGCGGCCATGCGGACCATTTCCTCGGAGACGTCCACGCCATGAATCTCGCCGAAATTGCGGGCGAGCGGGCGCATCAGCCGGCCCGGACCGCAACCGATCTCGAGCGCGCGGCGCGCCTCCAGCGGGATCGCCGGATCCAAGCGCTTTACTTCGGATTCGAGCGCGCGAACGGTATCAACGCCAGTGGCGAAGAACTCGTCTTCAGCCTGATGCTTGCGCCCGAAAGCAACGTAGTAATACGCATCCTCAAGCGCCCGGCCGTCCCAATCCGACCGCATCCGCGCGAGTACATCGGGGGAATCCATGCGCTGCCATTGTAGCCGGAAAAAACACATTTCTCGCAGAGACGCAGAGAGCGCAGAGAAAACCTTAAGAAAATAAAATAGGTTCTTATTTCTTCGTAGTTCTCTGCGTCTCTGCGAGAAATGTCTTGTTCGTCCCCGGGTTATCCTATCTGCAATGGCCATTGCCTTCCGGCAAATCACGTTCACTCCGCTGCGTGCCTTCGACGCCTTCGCTCCCAACGGCGCGGTCATCGGGATCGTGGGCGAAGATGGCTCCGGACAAAGCCAGTTGCTGCGCCTGGCTGCGGGCATCGATAACGCCGACGCCGGCTCGGTAGCCTCAGGCCGCACGCGCCGTCTGCTCGGTCCCACCGACCCCTTGAACTTTGCGCCCGCCGACGTGCTGCTGATCGAACACACACTCGCTCTGCACGATCCGCTGGTCCGCGCCCGCGCCGTGGCCGCGCTCGACCGCCTGCGCCGCGGTGGCGCCACCATTCTGCTGGTTTCTCACGACGACGATCTGCTGCGCGACCTCTGCGACGAAGTCTGGTGGCTGGATAAAGGCGTGCTCGCCGGGCGCGGCGATCCCACCGAAACCCTCGCCGCCTATCGCAAGCACATAGCCCAGCGCATTCGCGCGTGGGGCGAATCGGTGTCGAGCCCGCTCACGCCCACCCTACGGCGCGGCGACGGCCGGGCAGAAATTCTGAACGTCGAAACGCTGGGCGAGAACGGCAAATCGACCGCCGTCTGGCGAAGCGGCGAGAACGCCGTGATTCGCGTGTCCCTGAAATTTAACGGCGCGGTGGCCGATCCGGTCGTCGGCATCCTGATCCGCACGCGCCTCGGACTCAATGTTTACGGTACCAACACGGAACTCGAGCGCCTCAAGTTCGGACCGTGCAGCGGCGGCGAAAGCCTGCGTCTCTCGTTTGTTTTTCGCTGCGATCTTTGCCCGCAGCATTACACGATCACCGTCGCTTCCCACGATCCCGACGGTGTCTGGCACGATTGGCTGGAAGAGGCAGTGGCGTTTTCAGTGACGGACCAGCGCGTGACTGCCGGCGTCGCCAATCTGCGCGCGCGCGCCAGCGTCGAGCGGATTTAGGCGATCGCCACCCAGTCGGAATCTTCCGGCAATTGCCACGCTTTCACGCCTTCGTTGCTCAACTCCACTCCGAGCCCGGGCGTGTGCGTCAACTGAATGGCGCTGTGTTCAACGACTGGCGGATTCGCGGCCATAGATAGAATGGTTTGCTGTCCGCCCAGGCGCGTCTCGGTAATGAGAAAGTCGTGAATCGAGGCGCCAAAATGCACCGAAGCCATAGTGAGCAAAATGCCGCCGACGTTGTGGGTTGCCACCGGAATACGGTACAGCGCGGCCACGGTCGCGATCTTGCGCACGCCGGTCAGCCCGCCGCAAAAGGCGATGTCGGGATTGATGAAATCGACCGCCTGATTTTTCAGGAAAGGATAGAAGCCCTGCGGCAATTCCAGTTTCTCGCCGGTCAGCAGCGGCACGCGGCTCTCGCGTTTGAGCGAAACCCAGCTATCCGAAAACGGCACGGGCAGCGCGTCTTCCAGCCACTTCGGCGAGATCGGCTCGACGGCGCGCGCTACGCCGACGGCGCTCGGCAAATCGTATTCGTTGTGGCAGTGCGCCATGATTTCGAAATCGGCGCCCAGCGCCTCGCGTACGTTTTCGAAGCCGGTGCGGATTTTATTCAGCTCGGGAGCAGTCAGCGTGGTCGAGTACACCGCCGGCGTTTTGCCGATCGGCGCGGTCGTGTTCACCTTTACCGCGCGAAATCCCTGCGGATGTGCGCGGATTTGCGCCGCCCATTCGCTCACCACGCTGCGGTCCAGCAAATCGCGCGGCTCGGAATTGATGAACAGCGGGATGCGCTCGCGAAACGGACCGCCCAGCAGCGTGTGCACGGGATAGCCGCTCAGCCGCCCGGCCAAATCCCACAGCGCCATGTCGATGCCGCTCAGCGCCGGAATGCTCGCCATGTAGGGATGCATCATGGTCGACATGCGGTGGAAGTGGCGCTCGATGGCCAGCGGATCTTCGCCGATGAGCAGCGGTTTGTAGCGCCCCAGCCAGGCCCGCGCCATGTCGCCATTGACGCCTGATTCGCCGAAGCCGGAGACGCCGGCATCTGTATCGATGCGAATGAGAGTATGAGAGAGCCGCGAAACCGGCTTGATCTGAATGCCGGTGATTTTGACTTTACCGCGATCGGCTGCGGTGAGACGGCCGAGCGGCCCGGCCAGCGGCAATGCCAGGGCAGCGCGCAGCCAATCCCGTCGCAGCATGTGACCTATCCTTTGCTATCGAGGATAAACGTGGGCGCCATGCCCGCGGAAGTCGAATAGGGGCCGGGCGAAGTCGCCGAGAGCCAGCTGGAACAGCCCGCGATTTTCCCGAAATACGCCTGCGGATGCAGGTCGACGCGCATCTCGCGCAGTTCCAGGTGGCCGTCGGTGGCCAGCGGAAACATGGCAGTGGCGGGCGCGACGCGCTCCTGGACCACGAAGGGAGTCCGCTGTGCTTCCCGCAGCGTGCGCTCCCAGGCGGTTTGGTCCATGTCCAGCCCGAAAGCGCTGTGCTGATCACCGTAGCCGTCGTCGGGCTTCAACACCAGCTTTTCACGATGCGTGCGAATGAATTCCAGCAGGTCTACGCTCTTGTTGCGATGTTTCGTTTTGGTGGCGCTGACCACGCGCGTCCATGGCACATGCTCGCGAATGGCCTTGCGCTCGGCTGCCGGAAACTTCTCGGTGAGGCTCTCATCGGTAAGCAGCCCGAACATGGCTTTCTTGTGCGCCAGCTCCGCGCGAAAACTATTCACCACGCAAACTTTGTGCTGGCGATAAGCCTCCACCAGCGGGTGGGAAAGGTCGAAGCGCGTCAGAAATTCCTGCACGTTGATGCGCCGGTAGACCAGATCGATTTCGAAACTGCCGCTGCGCAGCACCTGATTGCGATATTCCAACTGATCCGGCGAGACGATCTCGCAGACATATCCCTCAGCCCGGAAATAATCGCGAAACAATTCGTATTCGCTCTGCCGCGCCGCCGGAAACGGCGCACGCAATTCGACGATGGCGATGTTGGGTTTCTTACGCCCGCCGAATTGCTTGTAAGCCTTCAGCAGGGATGCCAGAAAGTGCTTCTTGCCGCCCAATCGGGCGAGACGAAACTTCTTGCGCAGGTCTTTGACCGGAGCGCACTCATAAAACAGCTCAGCCAGGCCCTCATCGTAGGCCACGCCGCTGGGCGAATCGGCATTGAGCTGCACCACTTGCATGGAATCGTTCGACAAATGCATGTCGAAGCGCGCGGAAACTTCGGTAGTTTGATAACCGGGCGCGAGCGCCGCCAGCATTTTTTCGGCCGGCAATAGTTCGATGCGCGCCAGCAGCGCCGGCGACGCCATCACCATCTGCTGCATGCGATCGATGGCGGAAATCAGCGACTCACTGGTCTTCACCAACGCGTCATATTGCCGCCGCATCACCAGATTCGGACGCAGAAAAGGGCACAGCAGCCGCCCACCGGATGTCAGGCGCCCAGCCTCCATGCGCGCTTGCAGCTCATGGGCCCACGCCAAATCCCGGTAAGGACCAGTCTCAAGAAGTTTGTTGTAACGGCTGATGGCCTCGTCTAACTGCGTCATGCGGAAGAAGTTATCGCTATGTTTCAGTATCGCACAGCGGGAGGTCCAAGACGCGGCACTACAGCTGTAAGATATTGATACTAATTAGTTTAAAGATTTTCTCGCAGAGACGCAGAGTACGCAGAGAACTACTAAGACCTAGTTGTTTCTTACGGTTTTCTCTGCGTTCTCTGCGTCTCTGCGAGAAATGTATTTACGCCTGGCTCTTCGGCGATTGCTTCCGTAGCTCCATGAGTTTTCGCTGCAACTCCTGCTTCGAGACCTCGCCTTTCAGCTTCAGGTTGACCCACATGTAGGCGGTGGTGATGGGAATCGGCAGGTTTTCGCGATCCTGGTAGAGCTCGTCCAGTTCCTTCACGTAGTCGCGCGGAGAGAAGCCTTTCGCCTGCACTTCCTCCAGCACTCGACGCCGTTCTTCTCCATTCAGATACGATGTCGCGATCTGCATCCCTTCCTTGATGCCTTCCGTATACATCAGCTTTTGCTGGAGCGACATGGATTTCGTCCAGGCGCGGCCAGTGAATGTATTGAACGTCTCCGAACTCTGCCCCCAAAGGCTGAGCGCCGTAAGTAAAGCCATGCACGCGATTTTTCGCATCACACCCTGTCCCTTCTTTAGTACCTAGAAGTGCACTTTCAATTCCCCGAAACTTTCCAACACCAGCAGCCGCTCGTGATTCTCCGGCACGGCTTCTTTCTCCAGCCCCCATGTTCGCGCATGCGGGATGAAGACCGCTTTGAGCCCGGCCGCCAGCGCTGGATTGATATCCGACTTCGGGCTGTTGCCCACCATCCAAGTGCGCGCCGCATCCAGCTCCCGCTCAGCCGCCAGACCCGCATAGGCAGCCGTGTCTTTTTCCTTCACGATGGCGGTGTGGCCAAAGTACGCCGCGAGGCCGCTGCGATCGATCTTGAGCTTCTGCTCCTCAGGATGGCCCTTCGTGAACAGCGTCAAATCGTGCCGTCCCGCCAGATACGCGAGCGTCTCTTCCACGCCCGCCATCAGTTCCATCGGGTGATCCAGAATGCGCTCCGCGAGTGTCATGATGCGCGCCAGATCATGCTCGGCGTATTCCCGCTCCGCCAGCCGCTGATAGCATTGCCGCAAATTTCTGCCGAAATTGGCCGCGCCATAGCCATGAGTCTTAATGTTCGCCAGCTCGATCTCGTCCAGTACGGCGCGAATCTCCGGCGCCGAGAGCGAGGAATGGTCCAGATATTCCACGAATTCATCGAACGCCTGCTCGAAGAACACGTTGTTCTCCCACAGTGTGTCGTCCGCGTCGATAAGCAGGTGCTGCCGGCCGGCGGGCTTCATCGGCGGGAAAGGCGGGGAGCCAGGCGAAACGGGATTTCGACCACCACGTCCACCGGCATCGGTTTGCCGTCGCGTTCGGCGGGAGAGAATTCCCATTTGAGCAGCGCTTCGGTGGCGCTGCGGTCCAGGCGCTCGTCCACACCATGCAGCAATTGGACTTCTTCCACCCGGCCGTCTGCACGAATCACTCCGGAAAGCCGGACCTTCCCCTCGACCCGCTCGTCAATGGCGGCGGGAATATATTTCGGATCGACTTTATGCAGCGGCATGGGCGGGCGCAGGCCACGGTTCTGCCTGGTGGAAGGCTCGTGCTCCGCAAACCAGAGAATCCAGCTCCCTTCATAACTGGTGATATTGGGCATTTGCACGGCCATGGTGTAAACCTCGCGGCCGTTGAAGCGCGGATCGGGCGCCTGCGTCAGACGAATGGCCCCTGGCGCGTCGAGCGGATTTTCCGATGACGCCGGCGTGGGGGAGAGCGAATGGATCGACGCCAGCACGTTTTCCGGAGACGTGGGCGCAAGTTTAGCCAGCAGTATGGGCTTCGCGGCCGAGCCCTCGCCGTTGCGAATAGTCAAACCCGGTACCGAGAGCCGTGTGCCTTCGGTCGATCCGGTTCCACCCACCAGGCCGTTAGCGTTCGGTCCTGCGGAGAAACGCGCGCCGCTCGCATCCGGCAAGGCTCCCATTTTGCCGGAGGGATTCAATCCCACGACGGCGATATCCACATTGCCGTAAGCGGCCGCGGCATTGAGCGAGGGCGCGTCATCTAATGCCGGAGCCGAGGCATCGCCTCCCGCAGCGCCGCCTGTCTTGCCATTCGATCCTGCTGGCGCCACAAAGTTCTTCGGCTTGGGCTTATTGGCCAGCGCGGCGGCGAGCGAAGCATCGGCCACTCCGGTAACAGCGCCGCCGGCAGAATTCGACGAGGCCGCTCGGACCGCAGGCGCATCCGGCAAATTGGCTTGCGCGGGAGCAACAGGCTGAGCGGAGGGCGCGGCAGGCGGCACGAAATTTTTCGCTTTGGGCTTATTGGCCAGCGCACCTGCGACATTTTCCGCCAGCAGCGGCGTGCGCTCAGAGCGCAGCGTGCTGGCGATCGCAGGCGCCTCCGGCAGCGCTGTTGGCGCTTTGGCAACTTGCGGCGGCGCAGCCTTGGGAGCGACAAAATCCTTGGGCTTTGGCCGGGCAACCTTGGCTGCGGCGAAAACCAGCGGCTCGATCTTCGGCGTCTTCGCCATTATCGGCGGAGGCGCGGGCAACTCCGGCGCGGGCTGCACGGCTTTCTTGATCACAGGCGGCGGAGTGAACAGGCGCCGCGGCGGCCCCGGCGGCGGAGGCAGAATGCGCGGCATCCGGAACGACAACAGATTGGGCGACGGCGTCTCCAACTCCGGCTTGATCTGCGGCGAGGGCCGCCACACCAGCCGCTTGCCGGAAGGGGCGTCGGGCGGGTTGGCCACGATGCTCTGCGGCATGCGCACTTCGGCGTTTTCTACGGGATGCGGGTCTGCTTCGCGCGAAGAGACCGCCGGAAGCTGTTTGCGGAAATCGTACCAGACAATTTTGCGCTCGTTGGGCGCGATTACCTGCTCGTACAGAGACTTAGGCCGTTGCCGCTCCGGAAGCGGGCCGAGAACCACCAGCGCCAGCACGGCGCCGTGAACGACCAGCGAGAATGCGATCGGCAGCGGCCGTGGCCCCGAACCAGGCGGCGCCTGGCCGGCGGCGAGAACGAGCAGTCTCATAATCCAGGCGGCATGGTGCTATGTCCATTGAGCGGCGCCAATTTCTTCACCCGGGCGGTGTGGCGCAGCTTGGGAACATGATTGGCCAGGTACGACGCCAGCCGCTTGAGCCGATCGCTCTCCGAGCGGTTGCGCAAAAGCAAATGCAGAAAATCCAAGTCTTCCAAAGCCTGCGCCAGTTGAAAGCTGAGCTGCGGATCGGTCACCACCGGGTCGGGCGCCTGCTGAAATTCCCCCGCCGCCAACAGGTCGCGGTATTGCACCAGCGCCTTCTCCTGCAGCTCGAGCGCAGCCGGGCCCGGGTCGTCATCGTCGAAGAACTCGACCTCGCCTTGCAGGTAAGGTTTCTCCTCGTTCAAGCCGACGACCTCGAAACGGCGGCAGCCGCGCGTGAGCACGTCCATCTGCCCGTCGTCATAGCGCTTGGTCACTTCTTCTACCCGCACCGTGCAGCCGGCGTTGACGATACCATCGTCTTTGGAGAGAACCACGCCGAACTCGGAGTGGGCGCGAATGGCTTCGCCGACCATCTCCTTGTAGCGCTCTTCAAAGATATGCAGCGGCAGGGGTGTGCGTGGAAAAACCACGACTTGCAACGGAAACAGGGGCAGCAGGTCCGGCCGCATGATACTATTATGACTTTTCGCCGCCAGGTTTTGTGATGCATCCATGGATATCAAAGGTAAAGTCGTTTTAATTACAGGCGCATCGGAAGGAATTGGCGCCGCGTGCGCGCGAGCCTTCGAACGCCGCGGAGCTCGCCTCTCCCTGATCGCCCGCAACGAGGCAAAGTTGGCGCAAGTGGGTGGACCAGACACCCTGCGCGTCGCCGGAGATGTTACCGACGATGCCACGCGGCAATCTCTAGTCACGCGCACTCTGGAACATTTTGGCTCGATCGACGTGCTGATCAATAATGCCGGCATGGGATTTTATGCGCCGGCTTGGCGGGCTCCGCTGCCCGACGCCCGCCGCATGTTCGAGCTCAATTTATTCGCGCCTCTGGCCATGGTTCAGTTGGTCGTGCCGCATATGCGTGAGCGGCAAAGCGGGACCATCGTCAATGTAGGCTCAGTCGCGGGGAAAATCAATCTGCCCTGGTTTACGCTCTACTCCATGTCGAAGTACGCGCTGGGCGCCTTCACCGATGGGCTGCGCGGCGAGCTAAAATCTTCCGGCATTCACGCCATGATGGTTTGTCCGGGATATGTGGACACCAATTTTCAGGCGCACGCTTTGGGCCGCCGGCCGCCTGGCTTCATTCAAAATGCCAAGGGCGCGCTCGCCATCACCGCCGATAAGTGCGCCGAAGCGATCGCGCGCGGCGTGGAACGCGACAAGCGGACGGTGCTGGTGCCGCGCGTGCTATGGCTGCTAATTGCGGCGGCGCGCCTGGCGCCTGGTTTCGTCGAAGGCCGCATGGCAGCCATCAATCGCACGCCGTAGTCTTTTCCATGATCCTGAAGCTCAAGCGCACGCCGGGCATTTATCTGGTGGGTTTCATGGCCGCCGGCAAAACTACCATCGGACGCAGGCTGGCCGAGCACCTCGGCTGGCGTTTTGTGGATCTCGATGAAGACATTGAAGCGCAGCAGCAACGGACCATCGCCGAAATCTTCGACACGCGCGGCGAAGCCGAATTCCGCCGTATCGAAAACGAGGCGCTCACTGACCGCGTCCGCGCCGTTGAGCGGGGCACGGCGACGGTGGTGGCGTTGGGTGGCGGAGCCTTTGCGCAAGATGCCAACTTCCAATTGGTATCCGATCACGGCGTCGCTATCTGGCTGGATTGTCCCGCCGAAACCGCCTGGCGGCGCGTGGCCGAAACGTCGCACCGGCCGCTGGCCCGCGACCGCGCAAAATTTCAGGAGCTGCTACGCGGCGCGGCGCGATTTCTACGCGCGCGCCGATGGCCGCATCGAAATCACTTCGGACGATCCGGCCGTGGCCGTCGACGCCATTCTGGCTTTGTTGAAGCTGGCATGAGCGGCGAACGGACCTTGCGAAAGCATGCGCAGCAGATTTTTCGCGCCGCGCTCGCCGCGGCCGATCCCGGTAAAGCCGTCGCGCGCCACTTGCGCGTGCAAAACGGCGTACTGATCGCGGGTAAAACGCGCTACCGCTTGCGCGACTTCGACAAGATTCACGTCATCGGCGCTGGGAAAGCCGCGGCGGCGATGGCAGCCAAAGCGGGGCCGTGGGGAAAACAGCAGGGCGCGGCGTTTCTCAACGTCAAATACGGACATGCGCTCCCGAAACTACGCTGGATCGAGCAGAACGAATGCGGACACCCGGTGCCGGACGCCAATGGCGTGCGCGGCGCGGAGCGCATCGCGCAAATCGCGACGGACGCCGGGCCGCGCGATCTGGTGATCTGCCTCATGTCCGGCGGCGCTTCCGCTCTGCTGCCGCTGCCCGCGGCGCCGGTCACGCTGGAAGAAAAGCAGGCCACTACCAAACTGCTGCTGGCTTGCGGCGCGAACATTCACGAGATCAACGCCGTGCGCAAACACATCTCGCGCATCAAAGGCGGGCAACTGGCCGCTATGGCGTCACCGGCTCGCGTGCTGGCGCTGATTCTCTCCGACGTCGTGGGCGACGATCTGGACGTGATCGGCTCCGGCATCACCGCGCCCGATGCATCCACATTCGCCGATGTGCAGGGCATTTTGAGCAAGTACGCCATCGAGAAGAAAGTGCCGGCGGCCGTGCGCGAACGCATCACGCTGGGCATGCGCGGCGAGATTCCGGAGACTCCCAAGCCCGGTCATCCGGCGTTTGCGCGCACGCAGAACCTGATTGTCGGCAGCAACGCGCAGGCGGTCGACGCCGCGCAAACGAAGGCGCGCGAGCTGGGCTATCGCACGCTCATTCTGTCGACCGAAATCGAAGGCGAAACGCGCGACGTCGCGCGCATGCACGCCGCCATTGCCAAGGAAATTTTGAGCCGCGGACGGCCAGTGAAGCCGCCGGCCTGCGTAATCAGCGGCGGCGAAACCACCGTCACGCTGCACGGGCCTGGCCTGGGCGGACGCAATCAGGAATTCGCGCTAGCCGCGGCTATCGATATTGCCGGCCGGGAAAATGTCGTGATCCTCAGCGGCGGCACCGACGGCTCCGACGGCCCAACGGATGCCGCGGGCGCCATCGCCGACGGACACACGCTGGCGCGCGGCATCGAGAAAGGCCTGAGTGCGCAGCATGCGCTCGCGCAGAACGATTCCTATCACTTTTTCCAACCGCTGGGCGATTTGCTGATCACCGGCCCAACTGGCACCAACGTTATGGACGTCCACCTGATTCTGGTGGGAGGTCGCTGAAGTTGCTTACGGTTTTCTCTGCGTTCTCTGCGTCTCTGCGAGAAATGTGTTCGCGCTTGGCTCTTGGAAATTAAGCAAAGCAGCCGTGGCCGCGAGCAGCGTGACGCCCAGGCCAAGCGGCAACAGCCAATGCAATTCGGCGTAGGAGTGAATCGCAGGCCAATACCAGACCGCGACACCGGGCAGGCCGAGCGCGGCCGCTATCCCCGCTACTTTTTGCACGATGGCGATGGGACGTAGCGCGCGCTCTTCGACATTTCGCCGTTCAAGCCATTGGGCGCGTAGCCAGATCGCCACGGGATCGGGCAGCGCCGGCGCGGCAGTTTCCTCCGCCAATTTCCGCATTCCCAATGCAACCAGTTTTTCCGGATCTCTCATGCCTCACCTTCCGTAAATCCATGCCGTCGCAGAATGCCTGCCAGCCGGTTGCGCGCCCGAAACAACGAAACGCGCACGCTCTTCTCTGCCAAATTCAAAATCTCCGCCATCTCGCGATGATCGTATCCCTCCACGTAAGCCAGCCAGAGCAGCGCGCGCTCCCGCGGCTTGAGCTCGCCGAAAAAGCGTTCCATGTCGGTTTTGAGGTTGGGATTTGCAAGCGTTGGCTTGCGGAATAAAAACTGTAGCGAACGCAGCGCGTCGAGACGCCGGTGTTTCCACTCGTCGTAGATGAGCCGGGTAGCCGCGCGAAACAGATACGCCTTCAATTGCGGTTCGCTCAGAGGCGGCAAGTGCGTCCGCAGCAGCCGCAGGTAGGCTTCCTGGAGCAGGTCTTCGGCGCCGATTGGGTCTCCGGAAACGCGCCGGATGTAAGCCTGCAACGCGGGAGCCGTGCGCCGGTAGAAACTCTGAAACGCGGCTGCGTCCAGGGGTTCGGCCGCCGCGGCGACAGCTCCGCCGTTTTCAGCCGCAAGCTCCGGGACCACCACCGCGCGCGTCATTTACTTATTCAGCGGAAGCAAACCCCAGCTTCGCGACAACCGGTAAGAAATCGCCGAGGACGCGAGAAAACCAATCCCCAGCGAGAGAGTCAGTAGGCCGATCACGACCGGCCCCTCTTTATCGCTGTGAATCACTCCCCGGATGGACATGAAGCCGAACCCCAGCAGCGTCAGAATCACTCCGATTTGCGTGGATCGCAGAATGCCTTCGGCGGGACGCGTCCTGGCCGGCGGATCATCGAGCGAACCAATCAACTGCACGCCGCCGGGCGTCTGCAGGAAATCCGTCAACTCCTGTCCGGAAGCAAATTTCTCGATCAGCTTATGGTGAACGTCGCTCTGCATCCTGGCTATCGCCTGGCGCCGCCGGGACTCGGCAATCGTGACTGCCACGCGCCAAACCGCCGCGCACAAGCCCAGGAACATGATCATCGGAATGACATCGGTGCTCATTCGTTACCTCCATCCTCACCCGCTATAACGCTTCAGCGGCGGGGATGGTTAACAGCTCATCGCGCCGCGCCATATCGCGGGCGATGGTTCGGGAACCGGCATACAAAACCAGCGCCAGCGCCAAGGCCAGCGCCGGCACGACGAACATAGCCTGGCGCAGTCCGATGGCTTTAGCAGCTTCGGTGAGGACCGCCGAGCCGGCCGCGCGCCTCGCCATCGCATCGCTGAGCCGCCCGGTAATCACCGGCCCGAAAGACGCCCCGCACAGATACATCGCCATGAAGTACAGCGCCATCGTAGTTCCGCGCAGGGCGGGGGCGACGATATCCTGAATCGCGGCGTACACAAAGCCGTAGTACATGTTCAACCCACCGTAGGCCGCCGAAATCAGCACCAGCGACGCCACCCACGCGCCCGCCGGCTGTAGAATTCCGAGCAATGCCAGCGGTGCTGATGCCGCCATTGCCGCCGCTGCGGCCAGCATGCGGCCGTCCTTGCGCCACTGAATGGCACGATCGCCCAGCACACCGCTGGCAGATGCGAAAAACAATCCGCCGGCGATGCTGCCCACGCCCGTCCACCAGCCCGATTGCCCTACGGAGAGATGGTGGAACCGCGTGAGAAATGCCGGCAGGAATGTAGCCAGTGCATACAGATTGAAGTTGAGCAGGGCGCCGGAGGCGATAATCCACCACAGCGTCGGGATGCGCAGCAGCAGGCGCCAGCTTGCTCCCGCGGCCGTTCCGCCTTCCACCGCGCCGCGCCGGGGCTCGGGCAGCCGCAGCAACATCGGAATGAGCACCAGCGCCGGCAGGGCCGCCACGACTAGAGCCATCCGCCAACCGTAGGCCTGCGCCACCGGGCCGCTCACCAGGTAACTCAGTCCACTGCCGAGAGGAACGCCCAACATGAAGATCGCCAGCGCGCGCGAACGTCTGGCGGCTGGAAAAAGATCGCCGATCCAACTGGCGGACGCCGGGGCGCATGCGGCTTCTCCCACGCCCACGCCGAGCCGGGTGAGCAGCAGCATCGGGTAGCTCGCCACCAATGCCGAAGCCGCCGTGAGCGCGCTCCAGACCGCCATTCCCGTTGCCAGCAGTTTCTTGCGGCTGGCGGAATCCGCCAAGCGCCCGAGCGGCAGCCCGACCACCGCGTATAGCACCGTGAACAGCGTGGTGAGGCCTCCGAGTTGGGTGTCGGAGAGATGGAATTCCTTGCGGATCGGCTCGGCGAGGGCGCCCAGTGCGTTCCGGTCGTAGAAATTCAAAACGTTGATGGCGAACAGCACTGCCAGCGTGCGCGCGGCGGGCGCGGCTATCGGGTCAGCTCTTCTTGACAGAGACCGTTCCCCGCTCGGTCGTGATATTTATCGTGGGCCCTTTGCCCACCGACCCTTTGAGCGTGCTCGATTGTCCGTCGATCTCGGTCTTAATCGCCGGCCCGAATTCGTTGTGAGCTTCGCCGCGATTGGTGGAAATCCGCAAATCAAACTGGGCCGCATCGGGCAGAATCAGGTCGACCTTGCCGTTGCGAGCCTTGGCATCGATCTTAGGCAGCGGAGATTTTCCCGGACGCAGCTCGATGTCGCCGCGCTCGCTTTCGAGTTCGAGCGATTGCGTGAAATCCTCGATGCGGATATCGCGCGACCGCGTGACCAGCCGCATCGGGCCCACCACATTGTTGGCGGTGAAATCGCCCAGGTCCATGGTGATCGAGCCGGGCAGTTGGGCCACGCGCAAATCCGTCTGGCGCGATTCGAAGTGCAGCGGCTTGGCCAGATTCTTGAATTGCAGCGTGCCGGAGTAGGTGCCGTTGATGGTCACCTGCCCCGCCATGTCTTCCAGATCGATGTCGGAGCCTTTGCCCTGCAGGTCGAGCGCGCCTTTCACGTCGACGGCGCGAATGATGTCGCTTCTTCCCAAATCGATTTTGACGTTGCCGCCAATCTTGTTGAGACGCACGCCGGCGTTGGCGCTGTTGATGTCGACGCTTCCGGTGATGTCGGTGATATCGAAATCGCCGTAGGTCGCGCGGGCTTCAATGCTCGCGCCGCGCGGCACGGTGACTTCCAGATCGTCGGCAATCCGGCGCCTGCCGGAAACGCGCTCCTGGTTGGTGCGCACGATGATGCGGTCGCCTTCGGTCATGATTTCGAGCGGCGTTTCGCGGTCGGCCTGATCGGCTTCCGATTTCTGCATGGCGCGCACGGTCTTGTGCAGCTCGACTTTCACCTGCGGCTGGTCGGAGCCGGTGATGCGCACGTTGCCGCGCAGATTGTCGAACACCACGTGCACCGTGGCCGGCGCCGGCTTCTCCGCGTTCTGATCGTAGTCGTATTGCTGTCCGAAGATCTCGACGCCGCTTTCACCGAGCGGTGGAATACGAATGCCGTGATTGCTGGCGGCCATCATGCCCGAGCCCACCAGGCACAGCAGGATGACCAGCATGATTTCGCCGCCCGAAAGGCGGCTGTTGACCGGCTTGTCGCTCATCGCCAACACGGCGACTTCGACCAGCCTGAGCAAGCCCCAGCCAATCAAGATGAACGGCCAGTAGTGCGCCAGCAGATCGAACATCGGTATCTGCTGCCACAGACTCCTGGTGAGAAACAGCAGGCCGATCAGGATGAGCAGGATGGGACCAACAACCGAATTCCGTCTCATACAACGCCGCCTCCCTGGGTTGATCCAGAGGTTGACCCAGGCGTGGGGCCGGATGGAGAGCCCGTGCGGCTGGCTCTGGCGAGCAACGTCAGCACGCCCACGACAATCAGAATCACCGGCCAGGTCTGATGAAACCCGTAAGGGGTGAAATTATCCAGCGCGAATAAGACGCCGATGGTGATGAGTATGATCGGGCCGCGAACCGCGTGAATCAATTCGCTACTGTTGGCCATGGGGTGCCTCCGAACGATCCGCGGCGCGGGCGGCCGACATGCGCGCGTACAGCATATATACGCCGGCCACAATCAACAGCACGGGCCAGTAGCGTATCAGGCGCTCCATCGAGATAATGTCGGTGGTGCTGAGCAGCAGTACGCCGCCCAGCAGGATCAGCAGCACGGCTCCAGCCGGGAAGCGCGTCGAGCCGCCGCTCAGATCGAGTAAGCTCGAGAATTCGTCGATCGGTTCGCCGGCCCGGCGTTTGCGCGCGGTGTGATAAGCCTCGAGCACCATGTAGAACACCCACACAGCGATCATGATGCCGAACAGCGGTTCGAGCGCGCCCACGTAATTAGAGCTGACGATGCTCACCAGCATTCCGAAGATGATGGCGTGAATCAATCCCTTAGCGTATTGGCCGTTGTAAATAGCGCCGACTCCCGGAATGAATCCCAGAAACAGAGCGAGGCCCGGCGAGGAACTGGGGTCGGCCACGGCCGGAGGCGTGTACACCGGCTGCGAGTACGGCGCGCCCTGCGCCGCAGCGTTGGGGGCGTGCTCTTCGCAAAAGATGGTGCCCGCCGAGACGCGCTTGCAGATCTCGCACAGCGGTTTACCGCAACTGCGGCAGTACGCCGTGGCTGGTGTTTCCGGATGAGTGGCGCAATTCATAAGAATCCCCTAAGGTTTCGCTTCCGTCGATGCCTTGGCCGGCGCTGCCTGCTGGTTAGCAGGCGCGGGCAAGCGCCGGTCGTCCGCAGTGGCTTCGGCCGCGGCATCGGCGTCCTGCTGTTCTTTCCAATCCCGCAATTGAGTCTGAATCTTGTAAACCAGGCGAATGCTGTCGTAGAACTTCAGCGAGCGCTGCCAGGTGCGGTTGGCGCGGTCTTCAAGCGTGCCCAACACGCGCGCCGGATCGAGATCGGCGCTGGTCAAATGGCGTTCCGGCAAACCGGCGCAGCGCGCCATCATGCCGAAGAACAGCACGGTCAGCGTGAGTCCCATGGCCATGCGCGGCTGCAGCATCGGCTGAGTGAGCGAGTGCAGCCAGCCGCGGAATCCGCCGCGGACCTGGGGATGCGCCGGCTCAAGCGAGGGAACGTGGAAGAGTTGCGTGACCAGCGCCGGCGGCGGCTCGACATCCGCTACGCGTCCGATGAATTCCATCGCCACTGCGCTGTCCCGGACCATCTCCGCGCACGCGACGCACGTAGCCAGATGCTGCTCGACGGCAGCTTTCTCCGCCGGAGCGAGCGCTCCGTCTACGTAGTCGCAGAGCAGGATTTCCAGTTGTGCGCAAGTCATAGCGCGTCCCTGTGCTTCCGCAAAATGCGGCCCAATTCCGCCCGGCCCCGGTTCAGCCGTGATTTCACCGTGCCTTCCGGGATCTTTAACACCTGGGCGATTTCACGATACTCCATCTCCTGCAGATCGCGCAGGATCAGTGTTTCCCGCAACTCCGGCGACAGGCGCTGCAGAGCTGCCTGCAAAATCTCACTGGCTTCGCGGCCGGCTACCATGCGATCCGGACGCGCCGCCGCGGCCGCCGCGACTCCCTCTTCCAAAATGGGCAGCTGCTCTTCGATCGAATCGGTAACCCGGTCCTGCCGCGTGCGCCGGTAATTGTCGATCAGCAGATTCCGCGTCAGCCGGGCGAGCCAGGTGGTGAACGTCCCTTCCGCCGACCGGTAGCTTTTCAGAGACCGGAAAACGCGCAGGAAAACGTCCTGGGTCAGATCCTGGGCTTCCGCATCGCTGCCGGTGAAGCGGTAGCATAAACCGTACACCCGCCGCGAATGCGCCCGCACCAGATCCTCCCAGCCCGCAGAGTCACCGCTCAGGCAGCGTTCAACGAGGGTGTAATCCAGATCCAAGCTCAGTCTCCCGCGAAATCCCGCAGCACTCCCCGCCGGATATGCAAGGCCGGGGGCATATCGTGCTGCGGACATGGCCGCGGTTGCCATAGTTTACCTCGAAATCTCCTTTTGTCGCGCCGATTCTTGTTAACCGGCCTTTCAACTCAAGTTACGAGGTTCTATGATGATAGGTTCGTTTTTTCAGCGTGTTGTCTGGCTGAGGAGGGCGTATAGGAAAACGGGAGTGGCGATGGCTCGTCTTCGGCGCGGTCCTGCTGGCGGGCCTCGTCTGGGTGCTGGCCGTCCAGCTGCGCAAGACCGGATTCCGCTGGCGGGTGCTGGTCGCCACCATCGCCTCCTTGCAGTGGGAGTGGCTGGTGGCGGCGGTGGTATTCGCCCTGGCCAGCTATTATGGCCGGGCCTTGCGCTGGCGGGTGCTGCTTGAGCCGCTGCATCCTCACCCCAACATGTGGGGACTGTTTTCAGCGACGATTATCGGCTTTGCGGCCATCACCCTGCTGGGCCGCGCCGGTGAATTCGTCCGACCGTACTTGATTGCGGTGCGCAATCAGGTGCCTTTTTCGTCGCAAATCGCGGCCTGGGTGCTGGAGCGCATCTACGACCTGCTGATTGCCCTGCTGATTTTCGGCTTCGGTCTAAGCCAGGTGCGGGCATCGGGAGCCGACGTCGGTCCGGCGCTGGCCTGGATTCTGCAGGTCGGCGGATGGGTGGTCGGCGTAACCAGCGTCCTGTGCCTGGCGCTACTGCTGGCCATTCGCCATTATTCCGACCGGCTGCGCAAGCGAATTATGGACGCCCTCGGCTTCCTTTCCGAGCATCACCTGGGACGCGCCGAGCGCATGCTGCAGGCCCTCGTGCAAGGCGTCGAATCGACGCGCAGCGACCGGGCGATCTTCCTCCTCATCGCTTTTACCTTGCTCGAATGGCTGGTGATTGCCGGCTGCTACTTTTGTATAGCTAAGGCTTTTGGCGATGCCCTGCATTTTCGCTTCGTGGATGTCATTATTTTCATGGGGTTTACGTCCTTCGGCGCGGTCGTGCAGATTCCTGGAATCGGCGGCGGCGTGCAAGTAGTCTCGGTATTAGTGCTCACCCAGTTGTTCGGCGTTCCCATTGAAACCGCTACCGCGATGGCGGCGTTGATTTGGATTATTACTTTTGTCGTAATTGTCCCCTTCGGAATTGGGCTATCTCTTTACGAGGGAGTCAGTTGGCGGAAGATTAGGAAGTTGGAAAGGGAGATTTGACATGAACTGCCCTTTTTGCGGCCACCTCGAAGACAAGGTTGTCGATTCCCGGGAAAGCAAGGAAGGCGGTGCCATCCGCCGCCGGCGCGAGTGCCTGAAGTGCGAGCGCCGCTTCACCACCTATGAGCGTATCGACGAAGTGCCTTACATGGTTATCAAGAAGGACGGACGGCGCGAGAAGTTCGATCGCCAGAAGGTTTTACAGGGATTGCTGAAGGCTTCCGAAAAAAGGCCGATTGGAATGGGTAAGCTCTCGGAACTGGTAAACCAGGTGGAGGCGAGGGTGATCGATTCGCCCGACCGTGAGATATCTACTACCGAAATAGGAGAAATCCTGATGGGAGGCTTGAAGGAGCTGGATAAAATTGCTTATGTCCGGTTCGCGTCGGTGTACCGGGACTTCCAGGACGAGCAGGCTTTCTTCAATGAATTGAAGAATTTGATGCGGCAAAAGAGCCTATAGTCCTAACCCACTTTTGAGTTGTGGCGGGGAAGTTCGTATGCAAGTAATTGTAACCTTTAGGATTCTGAACCATCTTTAAACATAGGAGTTAACAACGAAAGAGTTCCATGCTACTATCATCTGGTCCGGGTGGCGCCTGGGCAAAGCTCCGTCAAGTGTCGTCGTGCTAGGCGTTTGCGCTCTAAAGAACCGCCAATCAACAGCTTTTACCCCGAGGCCACAAAACAACAGCATGGGCTGTTTTGCGTGCCGGGGAGGTGAGTCTTAGTGGATCATTTTGAAGATCATTTCCTGAACGAGAGTCCGCTCGGCATCAATTTCGACGAAGAAGCCACAAAGTTCTTCGATCCGGAAGCAGCGGCGGAACCCGACTTTCTCCATCCTCAGCCGGTGGTGGAAGAGTCGATCTACACCGACGATCCGGTACGCGTGTATCTGCGCGAAATGGGCGCCGTTCCCCTACTTACCCGCGAAGGCGAAGTCGATCTGGCCCGCCGCATGGAGCGCGGGAAACTGCGCATGCAGAAGGCCATCAGCCGCTCGGCGCTGGTGAAGCGCGTGGTGGTGGACCAGGCGGAGCAGCTCAAAAAAGGACTGGAAGAGCTCGACAATCTGGTCGACCTGGGCGATCTCGAAGAGGGTACACTCGCCGACACCAAACGCCGCGGCGAATTGAAGCAGTATTTCGTCGATCTGACGGCGCTGCACAAAAAAGAAATCCAAATCTCCGACAAGGTGCAAGCCACCGCGCTGAGCAACAAGCGGGTGCGCCGGCGTCTGTGCGCCAAGCTGAACCGGGCCAAGGTCGATACCTCGCAAGCCATCCGCCGCATTCCGTACCTGGGTTCGCGCTGGAAAGAATTTGCCAAGGAAATCGAACGCGCCGTCGAGGAGTTGAATCAGCTCGACCGCGAGCTGAAGCGCGCCGAATCGCGCGGCGGCGTAGCGGCGCAGGCCAAAGTCCGCGAGTTGCGGCGCGAAATGCGCAAGCGGGAAGCGGCGGCGGGCGTTCCGCTGGTCGATCTGAAGCACACGCTTACCGTCATCCGTCACGGGGAACACGAAGCCGAGCGCGCCAAGAAAGATCTGGTGGAAGCCAACCTGCGCCTGGTGGTTTCGGTCGCCAAGAAATACGTCAATCGCGGCCTGCATCTGCTCGATCTGATTCAGGAAGGCAACATCGGCCTGATGCGCGCGGCCGACAAGTTCGAATACCGACGCGGCTATAAATTCTCGACTTACGCCACCTGGTGGATTCGCCAGGCCATCACGCGCGCCATTGCCGACCAGTCCCGCACCATCCGTATTCCGGTGCACATGAACGAGAGCATGAACAAGTTTCTGCGCGCCTCTCGCGAGCTAGAAAAAGAGCTGGGCCGAACGCCGACCAATGATGAAATCAGCCGCCGCATGGATATTCCGGTCGAGAAGGTCCAGAAATTGAAGACCATCTCGCGCGACCCGGTGTCGCTCGAAACGCCGGTGGGCCGCGATGGAGAATCCGCCTTGGGCGATCTGATCGAAGACCGCTGGGTAGGTTCGCCGGTCGATGCGGTGATCGAAGGCAACGTCCGCGACGAAACCGCCGGCATCCTGAAAACGCTTTCGCCCAAAGAGGAGAAAGTGATCCGGCTGCGGTTCGGTATCGGCTGCGAGCGCGAGCACACGCTGGAAGAGATCGGCCAGGAGTTCGACGTCACGCGCGAACGTATCCGGCAGATCGAAGCCAAAGCCCTGCGGCAGCTGCGGGCGCCGGAACGCGCTCGGCGCCTCCGCGCCTTAATGGCCGCGCGTTAATTCATCCCATCCCCGTGGGGTAAGATTGTTTTCCATGGGGATCACTATTGTAGCCGCGCTAGTTCTGGCGATGGCTGCGCCAACTGAAGTTTCCAGCGACGATATCTATACCGCTGTTCGCACGAACAACCTGGTCCAACTGAAAGCGCTCACCGGCGTCAACGCCAAGGACCGCCGGGGCAGCACGCCGCTTATGTATGCGGCCCTGGTGGGCAGCGTCGATGCGATGAAGCTGCTGCTCGCCGCCGGGGCGGACGTCAATGCCCGAAATGCCGTCGACGCCACTGCGCTGATGTGGAGCGTGCAGGACATCGCTAAAGTAAGGCTGCTGCTGGATGCCGGCGCCGACGTGAACGCCCGGTCGAAGAAAGGCCGCACGCCGTTGTTGATCGCAGCGTTCAATTTCGGCTCAATCGACGTGGTGCGGCTGCTGCTGGCCAAAGGCGCCGACCCGAAAGCCACCAGCGAATTCGGCACGACCACTTTGCTCGCCGCGACCGCCGCCGAAGACAACGAACTGCTGCGGCTCTTCCTCGAGAAGGGCGTAGATGTCAACACCGCCGACAAGGCCGGCTTCACGCCCTTGATGAACGCGGCCAGCGTGCAGAACCTGGAGGCCGTGAGATTACTGTTGGCCAAGGGCGCGCGCGTGAACGCCGCCAACATCGAAGGGGGCACCGTGCTCAACGGACCCATTGCGCTGCGCAATCTCACGCCGCTAATGATGGCGGCCCCGTTCGCTTCCCCGGAGCTCGTCGCCACGCTGTTGGAGGCGGGCGCTCAGATCAACGGTCAAGATGGGCGCGCTATGACGCCCCTGATGCTCGCCGTGGGCTCCGAGACGCAGGATCCAGCAGTAGTGCGAATGCTGCTTGCCAAGGGCGCCGACGTGAAGATAAAGAGCGCCGTGAACGAAACCGCGGTCGATTGGGCCAGGAAGTACGGCAATCCGGCGGTCCTGCAACTAATGAAGGGAGGCCAGCCGACGGCTGCTCCGCGCCCCCTGACGGGGCTGGACACAGTCGCCCAGGCCGATCTGCGCCAGGCTGCCGCCAAGAGCGTGGCGCTGCTGCAAAGCTCCAGCACGGAGTTTTTCAAGAAAAGCGCCTGTGTAGGCTGCCACCATCAGAACCTGGGAGCGCTGGCCGTCTCGACGGCGCGCCACCAGGGTGTGGCTGTGGACGAATCGGCGGCGGCGGAGCATCTGAAAATCGTGAAGCTGGAATGGGCGGGACGGCGGGAGACGCTCGTTCAGCGCATGGATGCGCCGGGCGGGGCGGATTCAGTGGCCTATTCGCTGTTTGGTCTGGCCGCGGCGGGCTACCCTCCGGATGCGGTCACTGATGCCATGGTGGTCAACCTGGCAGGGCTGCAGAATGGCCACAGGAAGCTGGGATGGCTTCGGGCTGTCGCGCTCTCCGATTGAGGAAAGCAACCTGGCGCGCGCTGCGCTGGGAGTACACGCTTTCCAGACCTTCGGGCCGCCGGCGCTGAAGCCGGAGTTGGACAAGCACATCGCGCGGGCGTGCGCTTTTCTGCTCGATGCGCAGGCTAAGACCACCGATGATCGCGCCATGCAACTGGCTGGATTGAAGTGGTGCGGGGAAGCTCAGGCCAAGCTGCAAGTGTTGTCGCAAAAGCTGCTGAGCGAACAGCGTACCGATGGCGGCTGGGCGCAGACGCCGCATCTGGCGAGCGATGCGTACGCAACCGGCGATGCGCTGTACGGGCTCCACGAATCGGGGATGCTCGCGGCTGGCGACGCGGCCTATCAGCGCGGCCTGGTTTTCCTGGTGAAGACGCAAAAGCCGGATGGATCTTGGTATGTGAAGAGCCGCGCGCCCAAGTTCCAGCCGTATTTCGAAAGCGGATTCCCGTATGGCCACGATCAGTGGATTTCAGCCGCCGCCACGGCGTGGGCGACTGCTGCGTTGGCCAACGGGCTCACGCCGTAGGACCGCTCCCTTTGGCCGCGGCTCGCTAACGCTCTATCGAGTACACAACCAACACATTTCTCGCAGAGACGCAGAGAACTAGAGAACTACCCGAACTTCAATTCTTAAAGATTTTCTCTGCGTACTCTGCGACTCTGCGAGAAATTCTTGGTCTTAGGCGTGAAATTCCTGCCCGATGTGGCGGACTGGAACGCGATCGTCGTGATTCCCTGCGGCCCCTAAAAATCGCTCTAACGGCTCGCCCAGCGGCTCGCGGCTGAGTTGAAACGTGCGGTGGTGCACGGGAATGAACTGCTCTGCGCCGGCTTCATTGCCCATGCGCCAGGCCTGCTCGGGAGTGCAGTGATAGTAAATCCAGGGATTGTAGGCGCCCACCGGCATCACGGCCAGGTCAATCGGCCGCGACGAGCGCACGTTGCGAAACGTGGTGGTGTTGGCGGTGTCACCGGCGAACAGAATGCGGTAGCGTCCTGCTTCAATCACGTAGCCGTTGTAGCCGCGATAGGTGTCGGTGCGCATGCGCGCGCCCCAGTGATTCACTTCGAACGCTCGCACCTCGACACCCGCAGCGACGGCGCGCTCTCCCCAGCCGAGCTCTTTCACGCTGCCATAGCGGTTAACGCGAATCAGATCCGAGGTTTTCGACGCCATGACGACGGCGGTCTTGCGGCTCTCCAGGCCGCGCAGGCTGGGCAGATCCATGTGATCCATATGCGCGTGGGATAACAGCACCAAATCGATCGGCGGGAGTTGGGCGGGCAGCAGAGCCGGAGCTACCAGGCGCTTCAGCCCCAGCGTGAACGGACCGAAGTTGAGGCCGACGCGGGCGCTGAAGACGGGGTCGGTAAGGATGGTGATGCCGTCCACCTTGAGGAGCACGGTGCTGTGGCCTAGCCACGCGGCGTGCAGGCCGCGATCGGCCCATTGCAGTGGGGCCGGCTGCTCCTGTGGGAGCGGCATGGGCCGTCCCATTTCTCTCGCGTATTGCTGCCAGAATGCCGGTGCAGCGTTATAAGCTGTTGCACCCAATGCGGTTACACCCAAGCCTGCCGCGCTCAAGACGGTTCGACGTTGCACATGTCTTAAGATGCGGGGCGCGGGGACGGGGTTGCAAGATGGCGGGAATCGGATGGCTCGCGCTTCGGGAAGCCAATAGCGCCAATGCTCCAGGCCATCAGCAGAAACACCACCAATGCGCGCGCGGCCTCGGCCTGAGCGGTGTCCATCCCGATTGATCGGAAGGCCCCGGACAGCACCAATTGCAGTGGAGTAGCGAAGGCGATCGCTATAGCCAGCGGCTTCCACCACGTCCCGGGTAGCGTCAGCCGCGAGGCGAGCCAGAACGCCAGGAATCCGAGCAGAGGGCAAAGCAGAAAAGTTGCGAGGGCGAGGAATCGTCCGAACTCGTCAGCGTGGCTCATCGGCTGCCATCCGTGGAGAGCGTTCCAGGCGCGCCAGACAGATAGTAGAATGCGCTCGAAGAGGCCTGCATAGGTCGAGAGAGGTAGCGGCTTGGATGGGTCCAGTTGTATCCCGGAGTAAACCAATCCGTGGGTGGAAACCATCGCTACGATGGAGCCAGAGCTGATAGCTAGAGCTTTTCTCATGCGCCTCCGGTGTCTTATCGGACCTGGGGACGCCGCTTTCTAGGCGGAAAGAGGCCCCTGTGTTATGTTCGAGTGTTCCGCATGAGAATACGCGCCCAAGCGCCTTGCCGCGTCGATATGGCCGGCGGCACTATCGATATCTGGCCGCTGTATCTGTATCATCCCGGCGCGGTCACGGTGAATTTCGCCGTCGATCGCTACGCCAGTTGCGTGGTGCAGACGCGGACAGACCGGCGCATTGTCCTGCGCTCGCGCGACCTGGGCGGCGAGGAGACGTTCGCGTCGCTGGAAGAGCTGAGCGGCGCGCGCCGCTACAAGCTGCCGCTGCTGGCTTACCTGGTGAAATTTTTCGCGCCCGGAAATCGGCATCGAGCTGTCGACCGATTCCGAAGCTCCTGCCGGCGCGGGGATCGCGGGATCGTCGACGCTGATCATCGCCGTCTCCTCGGCGCTCAACCGGCTGACTGGCGCTGGCCACAAGATCGAAAAGCTGCGCGAGATTTCGCAGAATATTGAAGCGCAGATTATCCGCGTGCCCACCGGCGCGCAGGATTATTATCCGGCGATGTACGGCGGCGTGAGCGCGATCGAACTCGGCGAGGCGGGAATCGTGCGCAAGCCGGTGGCGGTCGATCTGGACGATCTGAACCAGCGCATCGTGCTGGCGTATACCGGCGTGCCGCGCAATTCCGGCATCAACAACTGGGAAGTCATGAAGGCGCACATCGATGGCGATCGCGCGGTTTTTCGCAACTTCGACCGCATCGCGGCCATTGCGATCGCTATGCGCGCGGCGCTCGAGAAGGCCGATTGGCCGGAAGTCGCCCGGCTGCTGCGCGAGGAGTGGCGCAACCGCCGCACCAACGCGCCGGGAATTACGACGCCTCTCATCGACCGGCTGATCGCCGTCACGCGCCGCGCTGGAGCCGTGGGAGCCAAAGTGTGCGGCGCGGGCGGCGGAGGCTGCGTATTTTTCCTGGTGGAGCGCGGCGCCAAGGAACGCGTTTCGCAGGCCATCGCCGCGGAAGGCGGCACGGTGCTGCCGGTGTCGGTTGCCCCGCGCGGAGTTTCGGTCAAGGTCAGCGCCGGATAGGCCTCATCTATGCCGGCAGGCCGCGATCCGTTACGCATTTTCCTGCAGGTTGGGTTGTTTGTTTTTTTCTATCTGCTGTTCCTCCTTGCCACCGGATTTCTGGTTTGGGGCTTCGGCTATCTGGCCGGAGTCACGCTGAGCGGATTCCTTTCGGCGTTCGGCGCCAACTTCGTTGCGCATGCGCATTTACGAGGGCGGGCAGATGTGGCACATCGGGTTTCCCTGGAACCGCGCGGCTGCGCGCAACCTTGGCCTGGGCCTGGCGGGAGGCGCGGGTTCGGCGATCCTGGTGATGGCGTTGCCGCTCATCAGCCGGGCGGCCGCGATTGTGCCGCTGGCCAGCAGTGAAGCCAACCTGCGCACGCTGCTCTACGTCGCGGTGATGCTGTTGTTTGGCGCGGCGGGGGAAGAGATGCTGTTTCGCGGCTACGGATTTCAAATCCTGCTGCGAAACTTCGGCCCCTACGCGACGATTTTGCCGGTAGGCGTGCTGTTCGCCGCGCTGCACTCGACCAATCCCGCACGCCTCAGCGCTGGGCCTGATCAACACGGCCGGCTTCGGCATGATCTTCGGCTATGCGTTTCTGCGCAGCCGCGATCTGTGGCTGCCGATCGGCCTGCACTTCGCCTGGAATGTAACACTTCCACTTTTCGGAGCTAATGTCAGCGGGATTACAATAAGAGTGACGGGTTACGTTCTTCAGTGGAACGCCGGGCCGCTGTGGAGTGGCGGTGAATATGGGCCGGAAGCTAGTTTGCTGACTTCGGCAGTGCTATTCGCATTGTTCGCTTTCGTGCGCATGGCTCCGGTACGGCGTCAGGAGAATCCACTGATCGACGGGCTCGTGGAGCCATGAAATGCGCGCCATCGCGGCCGCGGTAGCCATTCTCGCCCTCACGGTTCCCCTGCGGAGCACCGATAAACTCACGTTCGACGAGCGCGTGGAGCTTATGCGCGGGCTTATGGCCGAGTACGCCACGGTGAAGCAACCGCTTCCCCGCTCGAAGAAACCCCTGCCCTTTGCCGCCGACGGCACTTTCGATAAGAGCAAATGGGAGGCGGCCACAGCGGAGTTCGGCCCGGCGGCGCGGCTGGGCGATCTGGTGCAATTCACCAAGGTGACCATCGAGGAACAGAAGATCGTGCTCGAGATCAATGGCGGCCTGAAGAGCGGGCGCAAATGGTACGACGGCGTGGAAGTGGGCATGGGAGCGAAGCAACAACCCGGTTTCCCAGCGGCGAGATCACGGCCAAGACCGGCACCATCATCGAAGTGAATTTTGGCAAGTCCATTTCCGGCATCAAATCGACCGACGTCAAGAAAATCCTGTCGCCGCTTTTCGAATTCGAGCGGCGAACCGCGACGGAGTTGTACGCGCAGTCGCTGCCGCCGGAAGTGCAGAAGGCCATCGCGGAAAAGCGCGCCATGGAAGGCATGGACCGGGAACAGGTGGTGCTCGCACTGGGCGTGGCGCGCTACAAACAGCGCGAAACCAAGGAAGGCGTCGAGCTCGAAGACTGGATTTACGGCACGCCGCCGGGACGCATCACTTTCGTCACTTTCGCCGGCAGCAAAGTTGTCAAAGTGAAGGAAGCCTACGCCGGCCTCGGCGCCGCCGCTGCCGAGCCGTCGGAAACGCCGCGCTAAATCCCGCTCTGTTATCCTGTTAGATTCAACCCCATTTTCTTCGAGGAGAGCATCCACACCATGGCAGTGAAAGTAGGCATCAACGGCTTCGGCCGCATCGGCCGGAACGTGGTTCGGGCGGGTATCAATAACCCGAATGTCGAGTTCGTTGCGGTCAACGATTTGACCGATACCAAAACGCTGGCGCACCTGGTGAAGTACGATTCTGTGCTCGGATCGATCCACCAGACTGTGACCTGCGACGCGGATTCGATCACCATCGGCGGCAAACGCATCAAAGTTTTCGCGGTAAAAGATCCGGCGGAGTTGGATTGGACTTCGGTGGGCGCGCAAATCGTTGTGGAATCGACTGGCAGATTTACCGATGCCAAAGACGCCTCCAAGCACATGCGCGGCTCGGTCAAAAAGGTGATTATTTCCGCGCCGGCTAAAAACGAAGACGTCACGCTGGTGTTAGGCGTCAACAACGGGATGTACGATCCCAAGAAACACAATGTGATTTCCAACGCCTCCTGTACTACTAACTGTCTGGCGCCGCTTGTCAAAGTGCTGCAGGAAAAATTCGGCATCGAGAAGGGCTCGATGACGACCATTCACAGCTACACCAACGATCAGCCGGTTCTGGATTTTGCGCACAAGGATTTGCGCCGCGCCCGCGCCGCCGCCATCAACATGATTCCGACATCTACCGGCGCAGCCAAAGCCATCGGGCTGGTGGTCCCGGAAGTGGCCGGCAAGCTGGACGGCTATGCGATGCGCGTGCCGACGCCGGATGTCTCGGTGGTGGATTTGGTGGTGGTGACCGGAAAGCCGACGACGGCTGCTGAAGTCAATGCAGCGTTGAAAGCAGCGGCGGAAGGCGAGCTGAAAGGGATTCTGGCTTACACCGAGGATCCGGTGGTGTCGTCGGACATGCTGCACAATTCCAACAGCTCGATTGTGGATTCGGACCTGACGAAAGTCATGGGCGGCAATTTGGTGAAGGTCGTTTCCTGGTACGACAACGAGTGGGGCTATTCGTGCCGGGTTGTGGACCTGGTCGAATTTCTGGTTAAGAAGGGGCTGTAGGGCGTCAGCAAAGGGCGGGTTTGAAACCCGCCCCTACGATTGCTCGTGACCACAGGGAGCGGTCGGGTTTATTCGTCTTCCTCCGCCAACTCGACCACCTCGAAATGAAAGCGGTCGGGCGGCAGCAGCGCTGGGGGCGCTGCCACCATGTGGGACCAGGCCTGATAAGCACTGTCCGCCACCGGCGAATTCAAATAAAACAGAAACTGATTCGAGAAGCAGTCGATGGGCGGCGGCTGGCGAAATGTCAGACGCAAGCCTACGGCTTTCTCCAGACCCATGCCGTGCGCGGGAACGTGTTTGTCCACCAGCAGGCTTACGAAACTGGCGCGGCCGGCGTGCGGCCACACATCGGGATGCAGAAGATCTCGCAACGACGCGACGGAGTCGAAGGTGATTTCGCACTGGCGGATCCATTCCAGAATCGAATCGCCCATGCTCCAATGCGTGACCAAGCCGCGATACTGCTCGGCCAGGTGAATAGCCAGATCGAATTTGCGTTGCTCGAAAGTGGACGGTCCGCCTGAAGGATCGTCGTTGAGCATGTCTTCGGCTTCGACGATGCCGGCGGCCATGCCGACGACTTCGCTGAGCGGAGTGGCTTCGGGTGCGCTATGCACGAGCAGTGGCGGCAGCTCGTGCGTGCCGTTACCCGGAATGTCGATGTACCTGCGAACTTCCATACAGGTCCCTCTATTCTTATCGACGCTAACAGGGCGTTCCTGTTTCATATGTAACATGAAAACGTGTAAATGTATTGGGGGAATTTCCCGACTAACCTTTGATATCATCTCCCCTTCATGGCTGAGTACTCCATCGGTTTGGACTTAGGTGGCACCAACTTGCGCGCCGGCGCCATCGACAAATCCGGCAAATTGCTGGAAAAAGTTTCTGGAGCGACACCGCTCGCGGCGGGTCGCGAACCCGTGCTGGCCGACATGGTGGCGGTTATCAGCCAGGTGCGTTCGCGCTGTGGCACGGACGGTTTGGCGGGGATCGGCGTAGTGGTTCCGGGCTTCATACGGCTCAAAGAGGGCGTGATTGGCAATTCCAACAACCTGGCATTTCTAGAAAATTTTCCAATTCGCGACGAGTTGGAACGCAGGCTGGGTGCAACGGTAATTCTGGAGAACGACGCTAACGCTGCCGCGCTGGGCGAGAAATGGATGGGCGCCGGACGCGAGGTCGACGATCTGGTGCTGCTCACGCTTGGCACCGGCATTGGCGGCGGAATTATTTCCGGCGGCAAAGTGTTGCATGGATATTTGGGAATGGCGGCGGAGCTGGGACATCTGACTGTTGTGCCGAACGGCAATCCGTGCGGCTGCGGCAATCAGGGCTGCATGGAGAAGCATGCGTCGGCGTTGGCGATCGTCGGCATGGCGCGGCTGTTGGGGCTGGGCGAAAATCTTACCGCGGCTGATGTTTATGATCTCGCTAAGCAGGGCAACGAAAAGGCGCACACGGTTTTCGTGACCGTGGGGCAGGCGCTCGGCATCGGTCTCGCCATGCTGGTGAACACGTTTAATTTTCCGCTCTACCTTCTGAGCGGCGGCGTGCTGGCGGCTTGGGATTTATTTGCGCCCCCGATGATCGAAGAAATGCGCCGGCGCTCGTACACGTTTCGTACCACCGATACGCGCGTGGAAAAAGCCACGCTGGGCAACGAGGCCGGCTTATACGGCGCGGCGTATCTGCCATGGGTGGGACGCTGATGGCGATGTGGCTGGGAATCGACATCGGCACCGGCGGCACGCGCGCGCTGCTGGCGGACGCGCAGGGACGCATTCGCGCCAGCTTCACTGCGCCGCACGAAGACATGCGCATGGAGCGCCCGCTGTGGGCCGAGCAGCGTCCGGAAAATTGGTGGGACGCAACGGTGCTGGCGATTCGCGGCGTGCTCGCGGAAAGCGGTGTGGCTGCGAGCGAAATCCGCGGCATCGGACTTTCCGGCCAGATGCACGGGCTGGTGATTCTGGATCACGCGCATCAGGTGATTCGGCCGTCGCTGATCTGGTGCGACCAGCGCAGCCAGGAGCAGGTCGATTTCATCAATCGCACGGCGGGCGTGGAAAATGTTCTGGCGTGGACGGCCAATCCGGTGCTCACCGGATTTACGCTGCCCAAGCTGCTTTGGGTGCGCGATCACGAACCGAAAAATTTCGAGCGCGTGCGCCATGTGCTGCTGCCCAAGGACTACATCCGCTTTCGTCTGACCGGCGAACTGGCGAGCGATGTTTCGGATGCGTCCGGCATGGCGATGTTCGATGTGGTGCAGCGCGAGTGGGCGCATGAGACTGATGGACAAGTTGGGGCTCGACCGCGCGATTCTGCCGAAATGCTACGAGTCGAGCGACGTGTCGGGCTCCGTGACGCCTGCGATCGCCGAACTGACGGGACTCGCCGCTGGCACGCCGGTAATGGGCGGCGCTGGCGATCAGGCGGCGAGCGCGGTGGGCAACGGCATCGTCGAACCCGGCGTGGTTTCTTGCACGATTGGCACTTCGGGCGTGGTGTTCGCGCACATGGAGCAGGTGGCTTACGACCCGGCTGGTCGCGTCCACACGTTCTGTCACGCGGTGCGCGGCAAGTGGCACGTGATGGGCGTCACGCAGGGCGCGGGGTTGAGTCTGCAATGGTTTCGCAATCAATTGGCGCCGGGAGTTTCCTACGACGCGCTCACTGCCGAGGCGGCCACAGCGACCGCCGGCTCGCAAGGACTTTTCTGGCTGCCCTATCTGATGGGCGAGCGAACGCCGCACCTGGACGCTGCCGCGCGCGGCGGATGGATCGGGCTGACCGCCAGCCACACGCGCGCCGACTTGGTTCGCGCGCTGATCGAAGGCGTGTCGTACAGCCTGAAGGATTGCCTGGATATCATCGAGCAGCTTGGTATTCAGGTGCGCTCGGTGCGCGTTTCCGGCGGCGGCGCGCGCAGTCCGTTCTGGCGGCAGTTGCTGGCTGATATTCTGGCGAAGCCGGTGGTCACGCTGGAGACGCAGGAGGGCTCGGCGTATGGCGCGGCGCTGCTGGCGATGGTCGGAACGGGCGAGTACGCGTCGGCCGCCGAAGTTTGCCGCGCCGTGATTCGCGAAACGGCAACGACGGAGCCGCGCCCGAAGGAAGCCGAGTTGTACCGCGAAGCCCACGCCGTTTACCGCGATTTGTATCCCGCATTGAAACCCACATTTCCGAGGATGTGAATATGCAACGCCTGCTGGTCTTGATCCTGATCGCTACCGGCGTTTGGGCTGAGACGCCCAAGCCGCTGCCTCTTCTGCGCGAACAAGCGGAACTGCAGCAGCAATGGCTGCGACTGCGTCTGGAACGCCACTTACCCGTGCTGATGCGCAAGCACGGCGTAGCCATGTGGCTGGTGATTTGCCGCGAATACGCCGAGGACCCGGCGTTCTTTTCTCTGGTGTCGCCCACGGTGTTCGCTGCGCGGCGCCGCACGATTTATGTTTTCTACGATCGCGGCGAGGGACAAGGCGTCGAACGTCTCGCGCTGGGCGGCGGTTCGAACGGCGGGCTCTACACGGTCTATCGCGATCCTGACGCCGGGGGCCGTGAGATTTATGGCGAGGGCCAGTGGACGCTGCTCAAGAAGCTGATCAGCGAGCGCAACCCGGCCACCATTGCTGTCGATATTTCGCAGACACATGCTTTTTCGGACGGCCTGTCGTCGGGCGAGCGCGAGAAGCTGGAGGCGACGCTAGGCCCGGATTTGCTGCGCCGCGTGGTGCGCGCCGAAAATCTGGCGCTGGAATATCAGGAACTGCGTATTCCGGAAATGTTGCCCACTTACCGGCAGATGATGGAGACCGTTCACTGGCTAATCGGGCGCGCTTTTTCCAACGAAGTGATTACGCCGGGCAAGACTACCAATCAGGACGTGGTGTGGTGGCTGCGCCAGCGCGTGAACGATGCGGGGCTGGGAACGTGGTTCCAGCCGTCGGTGCGCGTGCAGAAGCCGGGTAAAGCGGGCGTGAGCATGTTGAGCGAGGACGATGCGGTGGTGATCGAGCGCGGCGATGTGCTGCACGTGGATTTCGGTATCACCGCGCTGCGCCTGAACACCGACACGCAGCACATGGGTTACGTTTTGCGCGATGGTGAGCGCGAGCCGCCCCCAGGGATCCAGCAGGCGCTGAAGAATGGCAACCGGCTACAGGATTTGCTGCTGGAACGCATGCGGCCCGGCAAGACTGGTAACCAGGTGCTGGCGGATACGCTGGAGGCGATGCAGTCGGCGGGGATCAAGGGCTCGATCTATACGCATCCGATCGGGGATCACGGGCATGCCGCCGGTCCGCTGATTGGATTGTGGGATCGACAGCAGGGAGTGCCCGGGCGCGGCGATGTGACGCTGCTGCCGGGGACGTGGTTCTCGATTGAGCTCGCCGCAAATACGCCGGTGCCGGAGTGGGGCGGTAAGGAATTGTTCGTGGGCCAGGAAGAGGACGCGCAGTTGGATGAATCGGGAAAGATGTCGTGGATTTTGAAACGGCAGACGGAATATCACTTGGTGAAGTGAAGCGGGCGGGTTCACCGAGGTCCGAGCACCATGCCGTGCTTGCGCGCGATGTCCTGCATCTCGGCGGGCGTGAATTGCTTCGCGCTCATCTCGCGGAAAAATCCCTCCAGACCCGGCGGTGAGGCTACCCACAAAACCTGACTATCCTGTTTCACCGGTTCGACGCCGTGCCACACTCCGCGTGGAATGAAAATGGTCGAGCCGGCACCGGCCGACTTGTGCGCGTCGCCCAAGATGGCCACCGCCGCGCCTTTCTGCACGACGAGGATTTCGTCGGCGTTGTCGTGTTTGTGGAGCGGAATGCCTGCGCCGAGGCCCAAGTCCTGTGTGCCGGCGGCCATACTGCGCGAGCCGGTTCTAGGGTCCACTTTCACAATCACCTTGGTGTTGCGCACCCGCAAGACTTCGCCTTCGTCCGGCCCGAGGACATAGCCGTTGGAAGCGGGTTGCGGAGCGCCATCCAGCGCGGTCCACAGCAAGAGACTTGCGCCAGCGAAACCTATTCTGAGAATCAGCGTCTTGTTCATTTGTTCAGGCGCGCGACCACGATTCCCTTCAGCACGTCGCCCACTACATCGAACGCAATCTGCTTGGCTACCGTGATGCCGGGCATCGGCTGCACTGCGTAGTAGATCAGAAATTTGGGGACGGTCATCAGCGCGGTGATGGCCAGGCCGTAACAAATGCCTTGGGTCAGAAACGGTTTGTCGTCCTTGATCCGAACATAGATCCACACGAACGCGAACGCCGCGAAAAGATCGGCAATCGGCATGAACGCGAAGAACGCCATCTGATCTTGCTCGGGGCGAAACAGATTGGGCAGCCCGATGTAGTCGGCTCGGAGCAGGAAGCCGTGCACCAAAAAACCTAGGGCCATGAACATCACGAACATGACGGCGACCGAGATCCAGAAGCGTTTATTCATAAACTCACTCCTATCGAGTGCCTGACATTCTAGTACCGCCACACCCGTGCGCGCCAGTCACGCCGCGGCGCGGTGAATGTGAACAAAACAATCAACGCCACTGATGGAATGGCGCGTGCTGTGCAATCCCACTATGAGACAACGCATTTTATTTTTCGGATTATTGATCATGATGGGCGGGCGCTGTGCATCCGCGCAGCTGGTATCGCTCGGCGTGAAGGGCGGCATCCGCTTCACCGATGGGAGCAGCGGCCAGGATGAATCGCGGCCGTATGTAGTGGGCCCGTCCATCGAATTCCGTTTGCCGGCGCACTTCGCGATTGAGGTGGACGCACTCTACCAGCGCCTGGGAAACACATCACAATTCAATTTTTTTGGAAATGTCATCGGCCCCGGAGTCAACGGTCCGCTCCCCGTTTCCGCCATCAACCGTACGCGTGCGAATTCGTGGGAGTTCCCGGTGATTGGCAAATATTATTTGCGCCCGCGCACGGCGGCGTGGCAGCCATTTATCGGAACCGGCTGGGCCATGCGCACCAGCGGGCTGCACACCAACGGCAGCGTGACCAACACGGATTCGTCGGGCGTGACCAGCACCTCCACATTCCACAATAGTTCTCAAAGCGGCGTGGATGTGGGCGCGGTCTTCGCGGCGGGCGTCAAGTACCGCGTTGGACGCGTGGCCTTCGCGCCGGAAGCCCGCTACACGCGCTGGGGCGGCTCCGACGGCATTTTCAATCGCAAGAACGAAGCCGGGGTTCTGCTGGGAATTACGTTCTAGAAACGGCGGGTATATACTCTCACATTATGAGATTCCGACCGCTCACGCGACGCGAGATTCTGGAGAACTGCATTGTACGCGGACTGCTGGTGGCGAGTATTCCGCTATCGCAGTCGAAGCTTCTCGCGTTTTGGCAGCAGGGGGAGGCCCGCACTCCGAAGCTGACGCCGGAAAATGAGATGGGGCCTTTCTTCAAGAAAGGCGCGCCGGAAGCTGCGATGCTGAGAGTGCCGGGCGACGCCGGCTTTCCCCTGCGCGTGTCGGGGAAAATCATCAACACGCGCGGAGAGCCCATCGAAGGCGCGCACGCCGAAGTCTGGCAGGCCGACCATCACGGGCTCTACGATCTGAAGGGATACCGCTACCGCGCCAAGCTCACGCCTTCCGCCGCGGGCGCGTATGCATTCGAAACCGTAATGCCGGGGCATTATCCGGATCGCGTCTGCCAGCACATTCACTACATGGTGACGGCGCCCGGTCACAAGACGCTGGTCACCCAGCTTTATTTCGCCACCGACTCGGTCTTCGGCGGCGACCCCGACAGGAACTACACCAGAGATCCGTTGATTGAGAATCGCGAACTGGTGCGGCCGGTGACGCTGGTCGAGCAGGCGGAGTCCGCCCATGCCGAAGTAATGTTCGAGCTGTGTCTGCAAAAGGCGTGATATGCGAACACTCCTGCTAGCGCTGCTGGCGGCGTCGGCCGGCGCGCAAACTCTGCCCGGCGATCATGTGATCCGCCTGGACGCCAAAGTGTCCATTGTCGCGTTTTCGCCGGACGGGAAATTGCTGGCGGGCGCCTGCGACGATGGCACCGTCAAATTCTGGGATGCGCAATCCGGCTCGCTTAGCCGGACGGTCACGTGGAGCAAGGACCAGCGTCCCGTTGCTTTTTCACCGGGCGCACGAATGCTCGCTTCTGCCGGCCGGGAAAAGGTAATCCATATTTGGGATCTGCAATCCGGTGAGATGATCCGGCAAATGCCCGGTCACCAGAAAAAGCTGGGTTCGCTCTGCTTCTCCCGCGATGGCAAACGTCTGGCCAGTGGGGGCTACGACAGAACGGTGCGCCTCTGGGATGTGGCTAGCGGAGCGTTGCAGTTCACCCTCGAAGATGGCGTGGGCGATTCGGGCGCCGCCACCTTCTCGCCGGACGGCGAAATCCTGGTGGCATCCAACAGCGATACCAGCGTGCGAGTCTGGAGCGCGCGCACCGGAAAACTGGAGCGCACTTTGGACAATCTGGCACTCAGCACGTTTACCTTGGCTTTCTCGCCGGACGGCCAGGTACTCGCATCCGGTGGAGCGGATCGCATGATCTATCTTTGGGATACCAAGACCTGGAAAGTGCTCCGCACGCTATCCGGACAAGCCGAGATGGTGACCAGCCTGGTCTTTTCAGCGGACGGCAAAACGCTCCTGAGCGGCGGTTCGAGTGAGTTCTCCGGAACGCGGCCGGCTCAAGCTCATCTATGGGACGTCGCTTCCGGCGAGAGGAAGAGATCGGTACCCTCCCCCCACCATGTGGGATCAGTCGCCTTCGCGCCGGATGGCAAGACCGTAGCGGTATCGGATCGTGACAAGGAAATCAGTATCTGGCAAGTCCCGGACTGAGCTATCCAGTGCTGTTGGCCCACTATCCGTACAGATAGGCTTCTGCGCCTGCGGAAGACTCGATCTTCTTTCGACTCAGCGCGCCGTCGAGTGGCAGAAAGATTGCTCTTCTAATCATTCAAGGAGAGCAAGGCGATGAAGATCAAAACCAACCTGAAGGCGGGCCTAAGCGAGATCGTGGTCACGAAGCCCGTGGACAAGCCCAGCAACAAGTTGTTCTAAGTCTGTGGCACGCCGCCGCCAACTGCCTTGTGTTACCGTGAAGTGTTCAACGAAATTTGGAGGCGGCATGGAGGCTCTCGGCCTGATTGAGACGAAGGGTTTGGTTGGCGCGATCGAAGCCGCCGACGCCATGGTGAAGACGGCCAACGTCGTGCTCACTGGCAAGGAATATATCGGCGCCGGCTACGTCACCGTCACGGTTCGCGGCGATGTGGGCGCCGTCAAGGCCGCCACCGACGCCGGCGCCGCCGCGGCCCGGCGGGTGGGCGAACTGGTGAGCGTCCATGTGATTCCGCGCTGCATGAAGAGGTGGAGAAAATTCTTCCCGGCGCCGGGCCCCATCAAAAAAGCGCTCGGGTAAATGCACTCGGATAAGGACCTCATCTCGATCCAAGAGGTGCAGCACCAAGGTTGAAAAGGCCTACGCCGCCTGGCAGAAATACCGCACTTCAGCCAGGAGCAGGTCGACGCCATCGTCGAGCGCATGGCCGCGGCGGACGCGCGCACGCGCGCCGTCTGGCGGAACTGGCCGTCGAAGAGACCGGCTACGGCAACGCGCAAGGACAAGCTTGCGAAGAATCTGCTGTGCGCCGATCTGCTGCCGCGCACGCATGCGCGGGATGAAGACGGTCGGCGTGCTGCGCGAGATGCCGGAAGAGAGGGTGATCGAGATCGGCGTGCCGGTGGGCGTGGTCGCGGCCATTCTGCCCACCACCAATCCGACCTCGACGGCGATCTACAAGATCTCTGATCTCGCTCAAAGCGGGCAATGCCATGGTGCTGAGTCCGCATCCGAATGCCAAGCGCTGCACGTGCGAGACGGCGAGCGTGCTGTATCAGCGCGGCGCTCGAGGCCGGCGCTCCCGAGGACATCATCCGCTGCATCACGACGCCGACGATCGAAGCGACCAATGCCTTGATGCGGCATGAGCGCACGGGCGTGATTCTCTCGACCGGCGGGCACGGCATCGTGAAGGCGGCTTATTCGAGCGGCAAGCCGGCCTTCGGCGTGGGACCGGGCAACGTGCCGGTGCTGATCGAGCGCACCGCCGACGTCGCCGATGCGATCGGCAAAATCGTGGAGGGCAAATCGTTCGACTACGGAACGGTCTGTTCGAGCGAGCAGGCCATGGTGGCCGAAGAGCCGTTGCGCGAGCGCGATTGTCGAGCGAGCTCAAAGCGCGCAAAGCATTTTTCTGCAATGCGGCGCAGAAAGACGCGCTGGCGCAAGCTGCTGCTGACGCCGCAGTTCGACCGTCAATCCGAAATGCGTGGGCCAGCCGGCGCCGAAGATCGCGCAGATGGCCGGATTCGAAGTGCCCGCGGATACGCCGGTGCTGGTGGTGGAATTGGACGGCGTGGGCAAGGAGCATCCGCTCTCGGCCGAGAAACTTTCGCCGGTGCTGTCACTATATTTCGTGAAGGATTTCGCGGCCGGCGTTGAAGGTCTGCGCAAGCCTGCTGCGGTTCGGCGGGCTGGGGCACACGTGCGTGATCCATTCGCAAGGACGACGCGCGCGATCCGCGAGTACGCGCTGCGCATGCCGGCGTTTCGCGTGCTGGTGAATACGCCGGCGCCGCAGGGCTCGACCGGCATCACGACCAACGTGCTGGCCGTCGATGACGCTGGGCTGCGGCGCGATCGCCGGAAACGTCACCAGCGACAATATCGGGCCGCTGCATTTGATCAACATCAAGCGGCTGGCGTATGCGGTGCGGCGTCCGGAAGAGGCGTTCGCTGCGGAGAAGCCGGCGGGCGCCGCGGTGAAATCGGAAACCAAGAAAACCGAACGCGAAACGCTGGTGGCCGCCGTCGAGCGCTATCTGAGCGGCCGCGGGATATCGGCGACGGCAACATCCTCGGGAACGGCCAGCGATGTGGTGGACCGCTTCGTCAAGAAGCGGCAGGGCGGCGCGCGAAGCTCATCCGTTACTCCGGCGCCCAGTTGTTCCGCGCCCCCGGTTCGCACCCGCGCCGGCAGTCACCGTGGTCGATTTCGTCTGCGAAGACGATGTCCGCCAGGCGCTGCAGGCCGGCCGGAAAATTTACATTGGACCCCACACCATTGTTACGCCGCTGGCCCGCGAGTTCGGGGAGCGCTCTGATATTCTTGTGATGGCCGAGCGCAGGGGCTGAATCGTGGATCTGGATCTAGGAACTCTGAAGCACGAAATCCTCGAATATCTGGACGCCTCCGGATTCGCCGTGTTCCGCAGCCAGCCGGGCGGCCTTGAAGGCCTGCCGAAAGTGATGTGGGATTGCGAGCGCTTTCCCGATTACCAGATGTTTCTCGACGCTGCGCGCAAAGTCGGCGTCAAGCTCATCCTGTTCGCTTCCCGCGATTTCGAAGTTGAAGAAATTGAGGAGGCCATCGCGCAGCTCGAGGACTGCGCAATGCAGCGCGAAGAACGCCGGGATTACGAGCGCCGTTTGCGCGAGACGCGGGCCCACGAGGGCGCGGCCTGTTCGCTCGAACTGGCTTTCGACCATCACGCGCGCATGTACGTTTACGAACTTCATCCCGATTGGTACGAAGACTTTCTTGGCCACCTGCGACGAGATCGTGGCGCAATTGCCGGATGCCGGACAGGATGACGATACTTCCGGCGGCGGATTCTATCCCGACTACTCGAATAATTAATGGCCGCGCGCTGGCTGGTTACAGGATTCCGATCCGCAAGCCGTGGACGTGTTGGCTGCGACGCTCGCCATCGGACGGCCGGCGGCTGCGGTGTTGTGGGGACGCGGCCTGCAGGATGCGGCCAGCGCGCGGCGTTTTCTCGATCCTTCGCTGGAAGATCTGCACGATCCGGCCGGCCTGGCTGGCATGGACCTTGCGCTCGACCGCCTGCGACGGGCCATTCGCGCTGGCGAAAAAATCCTGATCTATGGCGATTACGATGTCGATGGCACTACGTCGGTCGTGATTCTGAAACGCGCCATCGAACTGGCTGGCGGGATGCCCGAATTCCATGTGCCCAATCGCCTGAAAGACGGCTACGGAATGCGCGCCGAAGTCGTGGAGGAGGCCGCCTCCAGAGGCGTCTCGCTGATCATCAGCGTGGATACCGGCATTCGCGCAGCAGCCGTGGTGCGGCGCGCAGCGGAGCTGGGGATCGACGTCATCATTACCGATCATCACCTGCCGGAAGCGGAATTGCCGCCGGCGCTCGCGGTGCTGAATCCCAATCGGCCGGATTGCGCTTACCCGGAGAAAAATCTGTGCGGCGTGGGCGTGGCGTTCAAGCTGGTGCAAGGGTTGCTGGGCGGGCTTGACTGGCCGCCGGACAAACTGCGCCGCGTGCTGGAGTCGTTTCTCAAGCTGGTGGCGATCGGCACCGTGGCGGATGTCGTGCCGCTCACCGGCGAGAATCGCATCATCGTAAAGCATGGCCTTGCGGGCCTGCGCGATGTGCGCAACCCCGGCCTGCGTGCGCTACTGGACGTCGCTGGATTTACGGGCGCGAGCGTTCCCATCGGCGGGACAGGTTGCGTTCCGCATTGCGCCGCGTATGAATGCCGCCGGGCGCATGGCTACCGCCAACGACGTCATCGAGCTGTTTCTCACTGAGGACTCGGATCGCGCCCGCACGCTTGCCGGGCAGCTCGACGAGCTGAATGCCGAGCGTCAAAAAGCCGAAGCCGAAATTCTGGCCGCGATTCTCGATGAATGCGCGCGGACGCCTGTAGAAGATCAGCATGCCGCGCTGGTTTTTGCGGGCGAAGGCTGGCATCGCGGCGTGCTGGGCATCGTCGCCAGCCGCATTGTCGAGCGCTTTCACCGGCCGGTTTTTGTGCTGAGCCAGAACGCGGAAGACGGCCTGGCGCAGGGCTCCGGACGCAGCATTCACGGATTCCATTTGCTGGAAGCGCTGGAAGCCATGCCGGAGCTGTTCCTGAAGTTCGGCGGCCACATGTACGCGGCTGGTCTGACTATGGGCTCGGGCGAGCTCGAAGAGTTTCGCGGCCGCTTTCAGAAATTCGCTGGGGCGCGGCTCACACCGGATGATTTCGTCGCGCGAATGGAAATCGATGCGTCCATTTCGCTCGATGAAATTTCCGAACGGAGCGTGATGGAAATTGCATCGCTCGGCCCGTTCGGCTGCGGAAATCCGCTGCCGGTTTTCGCGGCGCTGGACGTGGAAGTTGCCGCCCCGCCGGTCGTCTGGAAGGAAAAGCATTTGCGCGTGGCGCTTCGCCAGGGCCGCCGCACCGTGTGGATGAAGGCCTGGAATTTCGCTGGCCGCGCCGCTGAATTTCAGCAGGGCGCTCGCGTCGACGCCGCATTCACGCTGGAAGAAGACGCCTACTCGGCGGCCAATGGATTTCCGAATTGGGCGGCAACGCTGCGCGATGTGCGGCCGGCGAGCTACAACAATTCCTTGAGCGCCGCTGCCAGCCGTTCCAAATCCGCTTCGTCGTTGTAGAAGCTCGGTGAAACGCGCAGATTGCCGCAGCGCGCGGCCGCCAGTACGCGGCGGGAACGCAGTTCGCGCGCGAGGTCGGAGGAGTCGCGCCCCTCAAACCTCGCCGTAACGATGGGCGAATCGTAGTGCGGACGCTCGTCGGCAATCAGACGTCCGCCGGCGCGCCGCAGAACATCGCGGGTGGCATCGGCAATCTGCAGAACGCGTTTCTCGATCGCCGCCGGACCGATGTCGAGCATCATCTCCACCGAAGCCTGCATGGCATACAGCAGCGCGAAACTGAGCATGCCGCCCTCGTACCGCTCGGCTTCGGTTCGCAACTCGGGCATCCCGTTGAACAGCGAATCGGTACCGCGCCAGTCTTTGTGGCTGCGCCATCCGATCACGTTCGGCGTCAACCGGCGGCGCAATTCGGAATCGACATAGATGAATCCGGCGCCGTTGGGCGAGAGCAGCCATTTGTAGCCGTGGCAAATGAACATGTCGGGGCGAATGGCGGCAGCATCGAACTCGAGCGCGCCCAGGCCTTGCGTGCCGTCGACGCACAGTATGATGCCGCGCTCCCGCAAACGGGGAGCCAGTTCAGCCAGCGGCGCTCGAAAGCCGGTTGAGTAGCTCATCATGCCGAAGGCCACCAGGCGCGTACGCGGCGTGAGGGCATCGTAGAAGCCGTCCCAACTGGTCTCGACGAATTCGACGCCGCGATTCGCCAGCATGGACGGATAGTAGTAGTGATGCGGAAATTCGTTTTCGAGGGTGACGATGCGATCGCCCGGCTTCCAATCGATACCCCCCAGCAGCAGCGAAAGACCCGACGCCGCGTTGGGGATGAAGGCGATGTCGCTGGGCGCAGCGTGAATGAGACGCGCAACGGAAGCGCGGACGGCGTCCATGTCATCGAACCAGGTCATGAAATCCGAGCAGGCCAGTTCATCGCGGCGCGCAAAGTGTTTCTGTAGGGCCGCGACGCTGCGCCGCGGCATTTGGCCGAACGTCGCGGTGTTGAGGTAGGTCCAATTGGCGAGCGCGGGAAATTCCGCGCGCACCGCTTTCCAATCGGTCATAGCCGGCTCTTCACGGCTGCCGCCACATCGCTCACCGCGACGTCGGATGTTTTCTTGCCACGCCGTTCGACCAGCTCCACCATGCCCTGGGCGAGCTTCTTGCCGACGGTAATGCGGAACGGCACGCCTATCAGGTCGGCGTCTTTGAATTTCACGCCGGGGCGCTCGTCGCGATCGTCGTACAGCGTGTCCATGCCCAGGGCGAGACATTGCCCGTAAATTTGTTCGGCTGCGGTGCGCTGGCCTTCGTCGGCGCGATTGACCGGCGTCACCACCACCGTGAACGGCGCGATTGTCGGCCCCAATGCCATGCCATCGTTATCGTGCGATTGTTCGACAGCGGCGCACAGAATGCGTTCGATGCCGATACCGTACGAACCCATGATGACCGGGATTTCTTCGCCGGCTGCATTTAACACGCGCAGCCCCATGGAGTCGGAATATCTGTAGCCAAGCTTGAAAATGTGGCCGATCTCGATGGTTTTCTTCAGCTCGAGCGGCTCGCCGCACGTCGCGCAGGGGTCGCCCGCGGCCACCTGGCGCAGGTCGTGATATTCGGCTTGGAAATCTTCGGCGGGGGTGACGTGGCGCAGGTGATGGTCGTCGCGGTTGGCGCCGGCGATCATGTTGCGGCGGCCGCGCAGGGCTTCGTCCACCAGAATGGGCATATTCTTGACGCCCACCGGGCCGAGCGATCCGGCGTCGGCGCCGAACCAATTGCGGATTTCCTCCGGACGCGCGGCGCGAATCTCAGCCGCAGTGACCGCTGAGCCTAACTTGGTTTCGCTCAACTGATGATCGCCGCGAACTAAGACCAGCACGGGCTCGCCATCGGCCACCATCACCAGGCTTTTCATTTGCGAGGTTTCCGGCAGACCGGTGAACTCGGTAAGATCAGCGATGGTTTTGCGCCCGGGCGTGGGAAATTCCTCCGGCTCCAGATCGCCTTCCGGATCGGGCACGCGCGGATCGCTGGCTTTCGCGACGGCTTTTTCGAGATTGGCCGAGTATCCGCATTTGCAAATGGCCACGAAGTCTTCCCCGGCATCGGAGGCCACCATAAATTCGTGCGACTGGCTGCCGCCCATGGCGCCGGAATGGGCCTCCACCACGACATATTGCAGACCGCAGCGGTCGAAAATTTTGCAATAGGCGTCGTAATGCTTCTGATAGCCGATGTCCAGGCCGGCTGCGTCGATATCGAAGGTGTAGGAGTCCTTCATGGTGAACTGGCGCGTGCGCAGCAACCCGGATTTCGGGCGGGCCTCATCGCGAAACTTGTTCTGGATCTGATACCAGATCTGGGGAAGCTGCTTGTAGCTGCGCAGCTCGCCGCGCGCGATGGAGGTCATCACTTCTTCGTGCGTCATGCCCAGGCACATGTCGCGCTGCCAGCGGTCTTTCAGGCGGAACATGTTGTCGCCCATAACCTGGTAGCGGCCGGATTCCTGCCACAGCTCGGCCGGATGCAGCGCGGCGAGCAGCATCTCCTGGCCGCCGATGCGGTCCATCTCTTCGCGCACGATTTGCGTGATCTTCAGCAGCGACCGCTGCGCCAGAAACAGATAGTTATACAAACCGGCGCCAAGCTGGCGGATGTATCCGGCACGCAGCAGCAACTGGTGGCTGACGACTTCGGCCTCGGCGGGGTTCTCGCGCAAGGTGGGAATGAATAGCTGGCTCCAACGCATAAGTCAGGATGTTCGGGAAAGCCTTCATTTTAGCATGCTAAAATTGAGTTCCCCTTATGGACTTCCAGATGTCGCGGCCGTTGGCCGAAGTCGATCCCCAGATTGCCGACGCACTGCGCCACGAAACCGAGCGGCAGCACGGGCAGCTCGAGCTGATCGCGAGCGAGAATTTCGTCTCCGAAGCCATCCTCGAAGCCGTGGGCAGTATTTTTACCAACAAATACGCCGAAGGTTATCCGGGCAAGCGCTACTACGGCGGCTGCGAGTATGCCGACAACGTCGAAAATCTCGCGCGCGATCGCGCCAAGAAGCTTTTCGACGCCGAGTATGTCAACGTGCAGCCGCATTCCGGCTCGCAAGCCAACCAGGCCGCGTATGCCGCGGTTCTGCAGCCCGGCGATACCGTGCTGGGGCTGAATCTGGCACATGGCGGACATCTCACTCACGGCCATCATCTGAATTTTTCCGGTAAGACGTACAAGATCGTCCCCTACGGCGTGCGGCGCGAAACCGAGACCATCGACTATGACGAGTTGGACCGCCTGGCCGCCGAGCACAGGCCGAAGATGATCATCGCGGGTGGCAGCGCGTATCCGCGTACTTTGGATTTTGCGCGCTTCCGGAAGGCAGCCGATTCCGTCAACGCTCTCCTGGTGGTGGACATGGCGCATTTTGCCGGACTGGTGGCAGCGGGCCTGCATCCCAACCCGTGCCATTACGCCGACATCGTCACTTCGACCACGCACAAGACACTGCGCGGGCCGCGCGGCGGACTCATCCTGGCGCGCGCCCAGCACGGGCCGGCCATCGACAAGACCGTGTTTCCCGGCACGCAGGGCGGGCCGCTGATGCACGTGATCGCCGCCAAGGCCGTGTGCTTTCTGGAAGCCGCCAAGCCCGCGTTCATCGCCTATCAGAAACAAGTGATCGCTAACGCCAAGACGCTGGCTGATGGCATGGCGGAAGAGGGCTATCGCGTGGTGTCGGGCGGCACGGACACGCATGTGATGCTCATCGACGTGTTCTCCAAAGGCGTGCGCGGCAAGGAAGCCGAGTCGGCGCTCGATCGCGCGCGCATTACGGTGAACAAGAACGCGATTCCGTTCGACGTGAATCCGCCGCTCAATCCGAGCGGCATTCGCCTGGGCAGCCCAGCCGTCACCACGCGTGGATTCGGGGCCGCGGAAATGCGTGAGACCGCCGCGCTGATCGCCGAAGTGCTGCGCCATATCGACTCGGAAGAAACCATCGCCGCCGTGCGCAAGCGAGTCGAGGCGCTCACCGTGAAGTTCCCTCTGTACAGTTGGAAATTGGAGCGGGCACCGGCGGCACCTTAAGCCGCGGCGGCAGCCCGGCCTATGCTCAAGATCGTTATCGACGTCCGGCGCATCCGGGATTTCGGGATCGGCACGTACATCCGCAATCTGGTGAATGCGCTGGCTCACGTCGACCAGACGAACCGCTATGTGCTGGTGACGTCACCCGGCGAAGCGCGGTCGTTCGCGGGCCTGCCGAGTCATTTCGAGGTCGCCACCTACGCCGGCAGTGACGAGCGGCCGAAAGACAACGCCGCTTTCCCCTGGTTTCTGCGCCGCTTCTCGGCCAATCTGTTCCACGTTCCGCTGAACCGCGTTCCGGTGTGGATGCCCAAGCCGTACATCGTAACCATCCACGATATGGCCAGCCTGCTGTTTACGGAGCAAACCGGCATTCGGGCCGATCTCCATCGCTGGCGCTTCCGGCGCGGATTGCAGCAGGCAGAACGCGTGATCGCTGTTTCGGCGTCCACCCGGCGCGACGTGCAAAATTATCTAGGAATCCCGGCCGAGCGGGTCCGCCTGGTCTACAACGCGCCCGACCCGGATTTCTCGCGGCACGGCCATGCCGCTGACGCTCGCGCGGCGGGTCCGCAGACCGAGGAGCGCGAACGCCAACGGGTACTGGAGCGCTACCAGATCACCTATCCGTTTCTGCTTTACGCCGGCAACATCCGGCCGCAGAAAAACATTCCGCGTCTGGTGGAAGCGTTCGCCGTGGCTTACAACGAGTTGGCCAGCCATCCGGTGTATAAGGATTTGCGGCTGATCATTATCGGCGATGAGATTGCGCGTAACCCCGCCGTGCGCCGGGCGATTCTGCACAGCCGCGTCGAGAACCGGGCGCGCTTTCTGGGCTTTGTGCCTTTCGATACGCTGCGCGCCTTTTACCAGTCGGCGGAGGCGTTCGTGTTCCCGTCACTTTACGAAGGGTTTGGCTTGCCGCCGCTCGAAGCCATGGCGACGGGCACGCCGGTGATCACGTCCAATGTCGGTTCCCTGCCCGAAGCGGTGGGCGATGCCGCCATGCTGGTGAATCCGGAAAACGTTTTCGATATCGCCCGCGGAATTCGCGAAGTGCTGTTGGACGCGGACTTACGGGCGACACTGGTGAGTCGCGGCACCGAACGGGTGGCGCGCTTCAGTTGGGAGAGAACCGCGCGGGAAGTGCTGGAGATTTATCAGGAAGCCGGCGGAAGATAATCGACGGTTCGGCGTTGTAAGCACGATGTACGCGGGTTTAAGCGCGATGCGCGCAGTTTTAATCCGATGCGCCAATCGGAGCCGCGACCAGAGGGAGCGGTTTCCGCCAGTTACAACAATTGTTCCATCAACGAAATCAGATAATCTTCGTCGAATGGCCCGGATCGGTACGTGCGCGCATCGAAGTAGCGCCACTGGTTCTGGCGCTTCTCCAGGCAATAGAAGACATATTGCTCCTCAATCACGGCCTGTTCCAGCAGGTCCTGATTGAAGCAGCGCACGGCGCCTTCCAGAATGTGCGGGACGCGGAAATTCTCGGTCGATACCAGCAGATCGGTCGCGGAGAATTCTATTTGCAGAATCCGGCCGCGGGCGTTGATCTGAAGCAGATTGGCGCCTGGATCCTGAAAAGCCTCGGGCGGGTAGGTAGGGGGATCGAAGGACAACTCCGTCTGCGTGAGGTACCGGTTTAGCTCGCCCACGAAACTGCGGCAGATGGCGTGCAGCTCAGTGGCGGCGCGGCGGCGCAGCGCCTCGATGCGATGAGTTTTCTCGATCAGCGCTGCGTCTTTTACGGCCAGGGCATCGATGGTCTCGGCTAACTTCTTCAACCGGTTATTCTGCAATAGGGATCGGCTCCAGGCGCCGGCCAATCCAGATGGCTTCGGCCTGCACCACATCCAGAATATTCTTATCGGAGAGAGAAATCGAGTCCCAGGAGGCGGAATTGTGCGCGGCGCCAGCCGGAATCAGCCGTAACTGGGAGCCTTCGCGCTTCAAGTACCGCAGCAGCCCGTACCCGCGCCAGTTCAGCGCATACAGGCCGCCATTGACAGGTTGGCTGCGTTGAGGCCCGGCGCGATCGAGCAGAACGCGGCTGCCGGCTGTGAAGAGACCAGTCATGAGCGGGTCGTGCGCCAACCGGCCGACTGCCGGACTCTCGAGCCCGGCGATTTCAGCTTCCGGGAAAGGGTAGCTGTCGGCGCGAACGACGTGCTGAGGGAATGGGTGGCCAGGCCCGAGCAGCCCTTCGAGTACCGGAACCCCCCGAAAAACCGTACGCGCTGCCACAGAGGGGATGGCGTGCCGCTCCAATTCGTGGGGTTCAAGAAGATCCAAAATGGTGATGCCGAGATGGCGCAGAATGCGGTCGGCAGATTTCGTCGACAGGGCCTTGGCGCCTTTCAGAACGTGGTGAATATGCGGTTGTGAGATTCCCGTCTGGCGTGCCAGGCCACGTTCCGTCACTTCGCCCCGGCGCACCCTCGCTTGCAGGGTGGCGACTAACCGTATCTGTAGGATGCTAAACAGCATCAATATCCGTGGCGCTTATTCCTTCTAGGAATAGAGTAGTTCTGTTTGAGTAAAACGAGAAAAAGCGCCAATTTAAAACGAAAATTCATTTCTTATACACCCAATGGCGTAAGTAGCGTTCGGCAAACTTCTTACGCCATTCGAATACGCTCCGCGCGGAAGGAGAGATAACAAAAAGATTACGGCGTGTCTTGACGCTTTCCGGTTGCGCTCTACAGTTGAGAGGGTTGATTCGTGCGGCGCCGCTCTCCTCGCAAGTCGAGGGCCCCCCGCAGGAGGACATGGAGCGAAATGGAGTGGAACCGATCTGAAACCTTGGCTCTGGCCAAGACGTGCTGCACGCAGTGCCACGGTGATGGACTGCGCAAAGGGCGGCGGGGTAATTCCGGTGCTTGCAATTGTGTGTTACGAGCGATTTTTCGCGCCTGCTATGCGCGTTTTCGCTATTGCGCCAGCAAGGAGAAGTATATGAGCAAAGTGACGCTGGCCTTCTGCGCCGGAAAGGACCGCAGGCTCACTTGGGTGCGGAGAGACGAGGATTATGTCGCCGACTTCTGTCTGGTAAGCCGGCGGACGCTGGATGAGTTCGAGCACCGAGTATTCCGCTTTCACTTCCTGTTGGGCGCGGATTGGAAGCTGTGCTGCCGCCAAATGAAGATCGATCGCGGTACCTTTTTTCACGCTGTCTACCGGATACAGCAGAAATTAGGCCGGATTTTCCGGGAACTGGAGCCGTACAGCCTTTACCCGCTGGACGAATATTTCGGCGGCAAGGTCCGTAGGTTCGAAGTCTCAAGCGCGTCCACACAGGAGCCGGGACGAAGGCCGCTCGCGCCGCCGCTGCGCAAGATCGCTTAAGCAGGATGGCTCTCCGTCGTGTGATAAAATCCACATGCACACGACGGAGCAGCCATGAAATCAGTCCTTTTTTTGTTTGCGGCGATTCCTTTGATTCTGGCGTGCGGCTGCTTCGCCCAGCAGGAGGAATTCTCCTGGGCGCTCAAGCCGACAGCCCTGACCAAATATGCGCCGCCTAATAAGCCCATTACCAAGCTGGCGGATTTGAAAGCCAAACACGCCGGACAGAGCGAGTGGCGGGAGGTGGTTGTCGACGACGATCATCTACACACCGAGTACATTCTGTCGCCGCCGGGATCGAAAGTTTCCCGGCGCTTTCACCCGGATACGCGCGAATGGTGGGTGGTGATGGATGGCGAGCTGAAGTTCGAGATCGAGGGGCAGCAGCCGGTCGTCGCTACCAAAGGATCGATGGTACAGGTGCCGATGCAGACCGTCTACTCTATCGAGACCGTAGGCGCAAAGCCGGCCTTGCGCTATGAAGTGAATATCGCCAAAGCCAAAACCCTTTATCCCAAGGACGTCCAGCCTCCGAAGCTGCCGGGATTTGAGTGGATACCGGTGACATTGAATCGCAAGGCCGGGCCTTACGATCACGGCAACCAGCCGCACATTAATTTGTACGAGCTGGCCAAGGACCCGAAATACCGCGGCAGCCGTTTCGTGCATGACGACCGGGCCGTGAGCAACATCATTTACGGCTATGAGAAAGAGCTCGATCCGATCAATCCCGCCAACCGCGGGCATTATCATCCGGAGTGCGCTGAATCGTGGCTGATCATGGCCGGCCAGATTCGCTATGCCATCGAAGGGCAGGGCGTGATCATCGCAGATGAAGGCGACGTGGTGTATGTGCCGCTGTTCACTTTCCACCTCCCGCGCTTTTATGGCACCGGACCTTCCTGCCGTCTGGCTATGAACGGCTACACCAACATCGCGCACCTGTTCGACGCCAAGCCGCACTAGACTGTCGACCGCGTGGACAATATCACTCATACTCTGACCGGCCTGATGCTGAGCCGGGCCGGACTCAACCGAATCTCGCCCGAGGCTACATGGGTGCTGCTGCTGGCGGCCAACGCGCCAGATATTGACGTGTCGAGCGCACTGGGGGGCTCACTCACCTACTTGCATTACCACCGCTATTTGACGCATTCCCTGCTGCTGCTGCCCGTGATGGCGGCGGCGTGCGTGCTGGCGGTGCGGCTGCTGGCGCGGCGGCCGATCGCCTGGAAGCAGGCATACGTTGTGGCCCTGATTGGCGTGGCGAGCCACCTGCTGCTGGATTTGACCAACGTATACGGCGTGCGGCTGCTACTGCCCTTTTCCGCGCGTTGGTTCCGCCTGGATATCACCAACGTGATTGACCTGTGGATTTGGGGCGCGCTGCTGCTAGCGTTCCTTGCGCCGTTGCTAGCCAAGCTGGTACAGAGCGAAATGGGAGGCGCGCAAAAGCGCTATCCGGGCCGCGCCTCGGCGGTGGCGGCGCTGGCTTTTCTGCTGCTGTACGATGGCAGCCGGTTCATCCTGCACGAGCGGGCGGTGGCGACGCTCGAATCGCACGTCTATGGCGGCAGCCCGCCGCGGCGAGTGGCGGCTGTACCGGGCCCCTTTTCCCTGCTGCGCTGGCGCGGAGTGATCGAGACGGCGAACTCCTACCGCATCCAGGAAGTAAACCTGGCAGAGGACTTTGACGCGGCCGGTGGACGCGAATTCTTCAAAGCCGAAGGCAGCGCCGCCATCGATGTGGCCAACCGGACGGAGGCTTTCCGCGAATTTCTGCGGTTCTCGCAATATCCGCTCTGGCAAACTTCTGCCGGCGAGGGCGAAAATGCGGTCCAGGTGCAAGCGATGGACATGCGCTTCGCGGACCCGTCGTCGCCTGGCTTCGTGGTTACTGTCGAGTTAGATCGCCAGTTGCAGGTGAGGCGCGCGTGGTTCACGTTCGGAGATCCGCGGCCCAGATAAAGTGGAATTGTCGGCCCTGTTAAGGTTTTGTGCGTATAGGCGCTGACCAGCTTTTCTGCCACTATCGCCGTAGCGCTCTCCGATGCGAAACAACGACGCGGCCGCGGTGCTCGATCACGAACAATTGAGTGATGCCTGCATGGACGATCAAGCGTTAATGCGTGAGTTGGTCGCTAGCCTCCTCGACGACACCACGCTGCAATTGATTGCCTTGCGCGCTGCCATCGAGCATGACGATAGCGGCGAATGCCGACGCGTGGCCCACTATGTCAAGGGAGCTTGCTTCAACCTGGGCGCGGTTTCGCTCGCCTCCGCGCTAGAGACCATCGAGCAGCAGGCCGCGCAAGGCGATTTCGCCGCCTGCCGCGCGACGCTGGCGGAATTGCCTTCCGAATTGCTCAAGCTGCGCTCCGAAGCCACCTCGCTCTAAGCCCTTCCCGGCACGACCGGCATGTTAAGGTGGACGTAATATGCGTGCACTTTTGAGTGTTTTGTTATCCGCTGTGTCTCTATTTGCCGCCGGCGAATTGTCCAACCGGCGCGCGCCGGGTTTCTCGCTTCCCGATCTCACTATGAAGCAGCACGACACACAGGATTACCGGGGCAAAGTTCTGATCGTCGAGATCATGCAGACCACCTGTCCGCATTGCGCCGCATTTTCCGCCATTCTTGAGGAAGCCGTCGCCAAGTATGGAGGGCGTGTGGCGGTGCTATCTATCACGCTTCCGCCCGACAAGATGGACGACGTCAAGCGGTACATCGCCGCGCATAAGATCACCGTACCGGTCCTTTTCGATTGTGGACAGGCGGCGGCTTCTTATCTGAAGGCTGGACCGCAGAGCGGCGCCATCAGCGTGCCGCATGTGTTTCTGATCGACCCGCAGGGCATGATCCGCAACGATTACGCGTACTCGCCGCTGACGAAGGATATTTTCGAGGGCCGGGGGTTGTTTGCTGAGCTGGACCGCATGCTGGCGGCGAAATCCAAATGAAGTGAGGCAGGTCGGGGACCTGCCCACTTTAGCGCCAAGCTTTCCAGGCAAGCAGCGCGGTTCCCACTAAGAATCCGGCTAGCGCCTGGTACTCCTGGTTCTTCATGTAGAGAGCGAGGCGGAAGCGCTCTGCTCCCGTAAGGCGGGGCCGTCCGGGCACCAGCAACGGAACCTGGCTGGCGTAATCGCGGTAATTCGGAAACAAGGCGCTGAGGTGCTGCTCCTCGAGCGAGATCACCGGAAGATAGACCAGCACAAAGACCGCGGCAAACAGCAATGCCAATGCCGCGCTGCGGGATGCGATAGCCAGCCCCAGCGCGACCAACAGCGTTCCCAAATAAAGCGGATTGCGGGAGTATGCGTAGGGCCCGCCAGTAGCCAACTGCTGGTTCTTGGCGAGATGGCCGGCCGCCCAGGCGCGCCATGCCAACCCGCAGAGGCAAACCGGTAGACCGATGGCCAGCGATACCGGCGTAGGCGCGGAGAACCAGGCAAAGCCGGCCACTAGTAAGAATCCGGTAGGTACCCGCAGGCGCGCCACCGCATCCGCATAAGGCTTGGGAAACAGATGCGTCATTCCACTGCGCAGCCCGCGGACCGGCGCGTGAGCTGGGCCTTCAATGCCTCGAAAACGCCGGCGGGATCGATTGCGCGCATGCTGGGGTCGATTTCGCGCGCGCGTTTGTAGCTGGTGACTGCGGTCGGGCTGCGCAGGACGGCGATCGATCCGCCGTAGGGCCCGTTGCGCGCCGGATCGGTGGGGCCGAAGATGGCGACGCCTGGCTTGCTGAGCGCCGCGGCCAGATGCAGCGGTCCGCTATCGACGCCGATCACGGCCGCCGCGCGGCGAGTGGCATCGATTAGCCCAGCGACGGATGAAACATGCACGCGCGTACCGGGAATTCCGGCGACGCTATTTTCCATGCCGGGCGCGACGTTCAGCACCAACGGAATGCCAAGCTCACGCTCGAGGCGCTGGCCCACGAGGCCGTAATATTCCAGCGGCCATTGCTTGGAAGGCCATCCGGCGAGCGGGCTGGCCAGGACAAAACCGGATTCGGGAAGCGCGCCCTCCGGGCGGCCGGGCGGCACGGCGAAAGTTCGCAGCAGGCTCGAGGCACCGGCGGCCGAGGCGAGTTCGAGGTTCTTCTCCACGACATGCGGCAGCCGGCTGGCGACGCGGTTGGAGTAGAACAAGGCCGCGGGCCGCTCGCGCAGTTCCGCCGAGTGAAAGCCGAAGAGGCGATCCGCATGGCTCACCGAAGCCGCGATCGCCGATTTGATCAACCCTTGAAAATCCACGGCGAGATCGAAGCGCTCGGCGCGCAGCGTGCGCCAGTTCCGCATCCATTGCTGAAAGCTGCCGCGGTGAAACAACAGAACGCGATCCACGAAGGGATTGCCTTCGAGCAGCGCGGCCCATTTGGGCTCAACCAGCCACGTCACTCGCGACCCGGGAAAACTGCTCTTGAGCGAGGCCACTGCGGGAAGAGCGTGCAGGATATCGCCCATGGCGCCCAGACGGACCGCCAGAATGCGCGGCCCGGAATTACCGTGAGTGGCGTCGCTGGACATGCGCGGTTAATTCCTGAGTTCGCGGCAGGTCGGAAACCTCCTCGCGCGCGATAGCATCGGCGGGAAACGCGTTGAGCAGATCTTGCAAGCCGTCCTGCCCGGCGGGCACAACGTAGTCTACCATGGCAAGCGCAGCCACCAGCTCACTGCGGGCGCGCTGCGACAGAATCGGCGCGGGAGGATCGAGTATCGCGACCATAAGCCCTTTGCCTGCTTCAGCCAACTGCCGGAGTCGCGCAATGTGGCTGGTCCGCAGCACATCGAAGTAGCCTGTGACCAGCCTGAGGTTAGGGCTCTGCGAGCGCGCGATTTCGATGGCTCGGGCCGGGCCGATTATTTTTTCACGTGTGTCCATAGTGGCTTCGCAATAACACCAGGCTGTCTTCGGCGACCCGTTCCGCGGTGACACCGGTCATGCAGCGGTGATCGATGGGGCACTCGCGCAGCAGGCACGGGCTGCAGTCTACCGCGTGGCGAATGACGCGAACGCACTCGCCTGCCGGGCCGGTGGTCGAGTCGTCGGTCGCGCCGAAAATAGCGATGGTCGGAACTCCCAGCGCGGAGGCAACGTGCATGGCACCGGAATCGTTGGTGAGAAACACGCGGCAGGCGGCCGCGAGCTGGATAAACTCGGCAAGCGAAGTCTGTCCGGCTAGGTTCCACACTGCGCCGCCTGCGGCTCGTGTCGATTCCGCCACGGTTTCGCAGAGCTGGCGCTCATCCGCCGAGCCGAACAAGACCACCGGACCGCCTTCGGCCTCTTGCAAGCGCCGCGCCGCCTGGGCGAATCGCTCGCTCAACCAACGCTTGGCACCGCCGTAAGCTGCGCCAGGGCTGACGCCGATCGCCGCCGGCGGAATGCCGATCTGCTCGAAACGCGCGGCACCCTCACGCGCGGCTGCGTCGGCGCCTTCTAATTGAATGACGGGAACCAGCGGAATTTCATCCACTATGCCGGCGCGCCGCAGCAGTTCCAGATAATAGAAACGTTCATGGCGGGGAATTTGGCCGGCGCGCGGCACCGGGACCGCCGCGGTAAGCAGCCAGCCACGACCATCGCGCGCATAGCCGATGCGATGCGGGATCGCCGCAAGGCGGGCTACGGCGGCGGCTTCAAACGCATTCTGCAAGAGAATAGCGCAATCGAACTGCTCGCGGCGCAGCGAGGCGGCGAGGCGAAACTTCGCTCCAAAATCCCTGGCTCCCTTTGCCGGCAGATACGGCAGCACGCGATCGATGCACTTCTCGCGAGCATACAAATCGCCCACCCAGGGCCGCGCCAGCACGGCGATCTGGGCTTGGGGAAAACGGGCGCGGACAGCGCGAATCGCCGGCAGCGACATCACGGCATCGCCGATCCAGTTGGTGGCGCGAATGAGAATTTTGGAATACAAGGCTGCGTGGATCAGAGCAGCGCCGTGTCCAGGCGCTCGACGGCGGCAACAGCCACCGCGATGGCCGGCGCGGCCATGACGCTCACTTCAGACGGCTGGTGCCCAAGCCACTCGAGCAGTTTATCCTCGGAGCCGTCGAAGAAGGAATTCACGAATTCGCGAAAAGCGTTGCGCTGGACCAGGTCGCGCGAAAGTTCCGGAGTGTAGACGTAGGCGCGGCCGGATTTGCGCCGGCTCACCATGCCTTTACGCGCCAGCCGTTCGAGCAGGGTCATCACAGTGGTGTAGGCTAGCGGTTTGGTCTGGGCCGTGATCCGGCGCACATCGTTCACATTGCCTTCGCCGGCGGACCACAGCGCCTGCAGACACAGCAATTCCAGGGGAGGCGGAATCTCGCGGGCAGCGGCGGCTCTGGCCATTTCAGTTTTCCCGATCCGGTTTAGTCTGGAATAAGGGATGCGCGACGTCGGCGGGGGCAATGACGGCGGCTACAGGTTCCGGCTGCATGGCATCCATGGAGTTGGTGGCGAGTGGCGGCGCCATATATTTTGCTTTCTTTAAGACTACTCTTTCCAGAGGCCCGCTGAAAACCGTGAAATTGCCGTCCACCAGTTTGTCGTTTTCCACCAGCGCTCGCATGCACTCCATCTTGGAATCCATGTCGTCCAAATAATGCAGCAGAAGCGCTTCCGGAAATTGCGGCAATTTGGGCGAGCCGAACTCGAGACGGCCGTGATGGCTGACAATCATGTGTTCGAGCAGCGTTCGCAGGCGGGGCGGAAAATCCGGCAAACCGCGCAGAGCGTCGGCAACGATGCGCAGCCCGATCACCATGTGGCCCAGCAACTGTCCCTCGGTCGAGTAGCCGAAACTGCGGTCGTAACTGAGCTCGTAGATTTTACCGATGTCGTGCAGAACCACGCCGGTTATCAGCAGGTCCGGATCCACGTTGGGATAATGCACGGCTATGGTGCGCGCCAGGTGACACAGGGAGAGAACATGCTCGACCAATCCACCTAAGTACGCGTGATGAATCTGCTTTGCGGCGGGGGCGATCGGTAGCGCCGGGCGATATCCGGATCGTTCAGAATCGCTTGCAGCAGGCCTGCAGGTGCGGATCCTGAATGCTGCGCACGAACTGGAGCAGCTCGGCGAACATCTCTTCGCGGTTGCGCATAGAGGCGGGAAAGTAATCCGCGAAATCCACTTCGCTGTCTTCCATGCGCCGCAATTTGTGGATCGTGAGCTGCTGCCGGTTGTGATAGACCTGAATCAGGCCTTTGATTTTGACGAAGTCGTCGCGCTCGAAAGTCTCCATGACTTCGACCACGTTGTCCCACATCTTGGCGTCAACTTCGCCGGTACGATCGCCGAGCGACATGGACAGATAAGGCTCGCCGGTTTTCTTCTCGCGAATCTCTTTGGTGCGAACCAGAAAGGAAGTAGTGATCGTTTGGTTGGCTTCGAGTTCGCGGACGTAAGGCGATTTCATTGGGGAGCGGGCGCCGGAGCCGGGGGCACGGGGGTGACAGCCGGCGTTGCGGGAGCGGGCGTGCCATCGGAGTTACTGGCCTTGGTCTTCCCCGGCATGGGTACGCCCAGGATTTTGCGTTTCTTGCGCGCAGCGACTTCTTCCTTGGTGGTGGTCTCCGGCTTGAGCTGCGCCGGATCTTTCCAGCTCGTGTCTTTGCCGGGAGCCGCGCCGCTATCTACGAAGCCGCCGCGGATTTCAAGGAACGCTTCTTCGCGCAGCTTGGTCAGGTAATCGCGCAGCTTCGGCATCATGCGCGGATTGTAGAGCTACTTCGGTGATTTCGCTTTCGACATCGGCGAGGGAGGCTTGACCAGCCTCGTAGCGGTCTTCCACTCTCAGGATCAGGAAGCCGTTGGCCATTTTAATGGGATCGGTAACGAATCCCTTCTTGGCCTTGAACACGACTTCTTCGATTTCCTTACGCAGTTGGCCCTTCTTGAAAGCCGGCATCTCACCGCCGCTCCGGGCGGTTTCCGCATCGTCGGAATAATCCCGCGCCAACTCGCCGAACTTTTCGCCTTTGCGCGCCCGCGCCACGATCTCTTTGGCTTTTTTCTCGGCTGCGACCACTTGATCGGGCCCCTTGCCTTCGGTCGAGATCAGAATTTGGCGCAGGAAAATCTGTTCGTCACGCACAAATTCGGTCTTGTGCTCTTCGTAGTACTTCTCGATTTCCGGCCGTGGCACGTTGATCTTCGAGCCCACTTCCTGGCCGATCACGCGCTGGGTCATGATCTGGTTGCGTATTTGCAGCTTGAGATCTTCGAACGTCATGCCATCGGATTGTTCGCGGAGCCATTCATGAAACTTGTCGGGATCGGTGATTTTGCTCTGCAACTGGATCTGGGCCAGGCGTTTGGTGACCTCGGAATCCACATTGATGTTGAGATCCTTGCCGCGCTGCACCAGCAGCAACTGGTCGATCTGATCGCGCAGCGCGTCCCGCTCCTTCTCTTCCAGCGCCTTCTGCAAGGGAGCGCCTTTTAGCCCCTGCTGGCGCATTTCCGCCTCAATCGTCTGCCGCCTGCGGTTGAGCTCGGTCTGGGTAATGATGTCGTTGCCCACCTTGACGACGATCTGTTCGACCAGACGAACTTCGGCGTACAAAGCGCTGCTTACAAGCGCCAGCAGCCCAGCTAAACATCTTCGAGGCATATGGATATTATCGCACGCGGGATAGGGGCAAAACGGCTAGCGGCCTACCCTTGCAGCTCATTCAGACGATCGCGCACGTGTGCCAGTACGGCTGCCGGCCCAAGCTTGCCATCGAGCGGCACTTGCAGCAGGCCGGCCGGGGTAAACTGCGCTCCCGGTTGCGGCTCACCAGGTTCATCAGTTCGAGCCGGCGTCGACGCGGGTCTCGGGATGAAACTTGATTTGCAGCGCGCCATTGCGGCGGTCGATGCGCTCGATGCCCAGATTCTCGGCGACGGTCTTCAAGCTGGAATATTCCAGCAGGTTGCGCACGGCTTCGGGCACCGGGCCGTAGCGGTCCTCCAGTTCCTTCTCGATTCGTTCGCGCTCGGCGGCATCGCGCGCGCTGGCGATGCGGCGGTAGGCGCGCAGGCGCTGATTCTCGTCGGCGATGTAATCGGTGGGAATGCGAATATCGAGCGCCAGGTTGAGCGCGGAGTGAATCTCGAGCGGCACTTCCTCGCCCTTCAGCTCGCGCACGGTTTCTTCGAGCATGCGCATGTACATGTCGAAGCCGACGGCGTTGATGTGCCCGTGCTGCTCGCCGCCCAGCAGATTGCCGGCGCCGCGCAGTTCCAGATCGAGCGCCGCGATCTTGAATCCCGCGCCCAGATCGCTGAACTCCTTGAGCGCGGCGAGGCGCTTGCGCGCGATCTCGGAGAGCTCGGTATCGGGCTGGAATCAGCAAATACGCATACGCGCGGCGGTTCGAGCGGCCCACGCGCCCGCGCAGCTGATACAGCTCCGAGAGGCCGTAGCGCTCGGCGTTCTCGATGATCATGGTGTTGGCCAGCGGAATGTCGAGGCCGTTTTCGACGATCGTGGTGCGACACCAGAATGTCGTACTCGTGGCGCATGAAGTGCAGCATGGTGCTGCTCCAGCTCCGCCTCGCCCATCTGGCCGTGGCCCACGCCGATGCGCGCCTGCGGGACCAGTTCCTGAATCATGGCGGCGCGCTCCCAGATGGAATCGATGCGGTTGTGCACGAAGTAGACCTGCCCGCCGCGCTCCAGTTCCAGCTCGAGCGCTGACTTGATCAGCTCCGGCTGCGAAACGGCGCGACCACGGTCTGAATGGCCAGGCGGTCCTTGGGCGGCGTCTCGATCACCGACATATCGCGCAGCCCCAGCAGCGACATGTGCAGCGTGCGCGGAATCGGCGTGGCGCTCATGGCGATGACGTCCACCGTTTGCTTGATCTGCTTGAGCCGCTCTTTGTGCTTGACGCCGAAGCGCTGCTCTTCGTCGACGATCACCAGGCCGAGATCTTTGAACTCGACATCTTTCGAAAGCAGCCGGTGCGTGCCGATGGCGATATCCACTTTGCCTTCGGCTACGTCGACGAGCACCTGCCTTGATTTCCTTCGCCGGGCGGAAGCGGCTGAGCATCTCGATGCGCACCGGGAAACGGCTGGAAGCGCTGCTTGAACGTTTCGAAGTGCTGAAAGCAGAGCACGGTGGTGGGCGCGAGCACGGCGACCTGTTTGCCGTCGCCCAGCGCCTTGAACGCCGCGCGCATCACGACTTCGGTCTTGCCGAAACCGACGTCGCCGCACAGCAGGCGGTCCATCGGCTGCGGCGCTTTCCATGTCGCGCTTGATGTCGGCGATGGCGGTGCGCTGGTCGCGCGTCTCGGTGAACTCGAACGCGTCTTCGAACTCGCGCTGCCAGTTGCTGTCGGCGGAAAACGCGAAACCCTTCGGCCAGCTTGCGCGACGGCGTAGAGCTTCAGCAGCTCCTCCGCCATGTCGCGCATTTTGGCTTTGACGCGCGTCTTGGTGCGGGTCCAGGTGGCGCCGCCCATGCGGTCGAGCGCTGGCGGCTGCATCGCCCGTCGCCGCGGAAGCGCTGCACCAGATCCATGCGCGTGAGCGGCACGTAGAGCTTGCTGCCGCCGGCGTATTCGAGCAGCATGTAATCGCCTTTGGCTTCGCCCTGCTCGATCTCGCGCAGTGCCGAGGAAGCGGCCCACGCCGTGTTCGACGTGCACCACGTAATCGCCCGGCTTGAGATCGAAGGTATCGGCGGAGAAAGTCGCCAGGTGCGATTTTGCGCCGGCCGGACGCGCGACCAGTTCCGGCGTTTCGAACAGATCTTCGGAGCCGAAGACGGCCAGCTCGGCATCGGGAAAGACCGCGCCGCGCTCGACTGCCGCCGCGAATGAGATAGACGCTCGCCACCGATCCCGCCAGATACGCGCGCTCCGCCAGATACTGCGGCGTGCCGATCGGACTGGTCGATGCCGAGCTGGTACGGCGATGCCGTATTCGTTGAAAATGTCGGCCAGGCGCTCGACTCTCGCCCGTTGACGCGGCGAAAAATGCCACGCGGCCACCGGCTTCGACCAGATTGCGCGCCTCGGCGATGGCCACCTGCATGTTGCCGTGGAAGGCCATCGACGGGCGGGTGGGAATGTGCAAGCGCGCGCCGGGCTCGCCGGCTCTCAGATGGCGCAGCTCGCGCAGTTCGAGTTGCGCCGCGCGCGTCGCAGATCCTCCCAGCGGAAAAACACCTGCTCCGGCGGGCACAGCGACGGGCGCTCGGGATCTTCGAGACGCTTCCAGAAGCCGGTCGGCGGCGGTGCGGATCTGCTCCGGCTCGTCCCGGATCACGATCGCGGCTTTTCGAGCAAGTCGAAGAGCGAGCGCAGCACGCGGGCGCACCAGCGGGCGCAGCAATTCCCAGCCGGGGAATCGTTTCGCCGGGTAGCGGCGATCGCGCCAGAGCCGGCTCGCGCAATTGCGCGTCATCGCCAGCATCGGCGCGACTTCTGAAATTCGGTCAGCGGCAGCAGCGTGCATTCGTGGATCTTCATCACCGAGCGCTGCGATTCCACCTCGAAGCGGCGGATCGATTCGATCTGGTCGCCGAACAGCTCGATGCGCACCGGCTTGGCGGCTTCCGGCGAGAACACGTCCAGGATGCCGCCGCGCACGGAATATTCGCCCACCATTTCGACCGGATCGCGCTTCTCGTAGCCGATGCTTTCGAGATGCGCGATCAGATCTTCGAGCGGGATTTCGTCGCTGACGCGCAGCGTTAGCGCCAGAGCTGCCGGTAGAACTCGGCGGGCTCGATGCGCAGCAGCGCGCGGCCATCGACGTCACGGTGATCGGGACCGGCCGCCGGTGCCATCCGCCACAGCGCGATGGCGCGCTCTGCCAGAATTTCGGCGTGCGGCGACATGCCCTGAGCAGGCACAACATCGAGCGCGGGCAGAAGCTGGGGCGGCATGCGATCGCGCCCGGCGACCAGCAGTTCGAAGAACGTCTGCGATGGCGTCGACGAGCGATTCCGCCTGTTTGTTGCCGTCGGTGACGATGATCAGCGGGCGCTCGGTCGACTGCCACAGCAGCACGGAGTAGAGCGCTTTGGCCGTGGTGGTGAGCCCGGAGAGCGAAATGCGGCGCGGCTGCGATGCGCGGCAGCCGCTGCAGCAATTCCTGAAATGCCGGATGCCGGCCCAGTCCAGAAAACAGGTCGCGAATTGCAGGATGAATCAAGGTATTAGCGGGCGAGAATCGTTTCGACAATTCCGGTGGTTGAATAGCCGGGCTCGAGAGCTATGGCCATTACTTTGCCGCCGGCGGCTTCCACTTCTTCGCGGCCGGCGATCCAGTGCGCCCAATCGGCGCCCTTCACCAGGACGTCGGGCAGAACTGCGGCAATCAGTTCGCGCGGCGTGTCTTCGTCGAAACAGGGTGACGGCATCCACGGCTGCAGGCTCAGCGGCCACTTCGGCGCGATCGGCTTCGGCGATCATGCGGTCGCGATGGACCCTTCAGCCGCTGCACGCTTTCATCGGAATTGAGCGCCAGGATCAGGATGTCGCCGAGCGAGCGGGCCTGCTCCAGCAGGCGAATGTGGCCGGGATGCAGCAGATCGTAGCAGCCGTTGGTGAGCACGACGACTTTACCGGCAGCTTTCCATTGCGCGCGCGCACGGAGGAGGTCGGCGCGGCTGTAGAACGTTCCCATCCTAAGTTCAGTCTAGCTGAAAAGGTTACTACCTAAGACTATGCCTGAATCGCGCCCACCGGCGGAATCGGCGCATGACCGATGCGGCCGGTCTCATCCCATAACCTTGTTCCAGTCGATCTTATAGCCCGCCGCCTGGAGCTCTCGTCCCAGCTTCGTTCGCCAGTCTTCGCCGTCGAACGAGATGTAAACCACACCGTCAAAGTCCGAAGGCAGCTCGATCTCGCCCTTCACTATCGGTGCAACGCACGCTGGCCCGAGCTTTCCGATGAAAAAACCTAACTCGAAGATCACGTTCTGCCGGGCGCGATGTCTTAGATCCGGCGCATTGTTCGCCTTGCCAATGTCGTCGGCAGTTAGCAGTATTACAGCGAACCCAACATTCTGGGCTTCTTCACTGAATTTTGTGATGATTGTTCGTCCCTTGTTCGGCTGCTCGTGGAGTATGACTGCCTCAAAGCCAAGCCTCTCGATGAAGCGAGCGACGGCTTCCCGAACTTCGCCGTCATGCCCGTGCACGATAAAAACGCCGGATAGATTTCGTTGTTTCCCAGTCGGCGGCTGGACCGCTCGCGAAGCTGAAGTGCTTTCATGGTCAAGAATGTCTTCCTCGAGATCGCGAATGGCTTGGCCGAGAAGCGCAATCGCTTCCTGTTTCCCCTGTGCGACGTAGTGTCGTACTGCTTCGAGGGACGTATCTCGGTACATGCTCACGCCACCGTGATCAAGCTCGGTGGCGCGACTGTATCGGTTGTATTTCACGGTGTTGGGCCCAAAGATCGCGGTGAGCGTTGCTTCAATAGCAGTCTGGAGCGGCCTAACTTCGGGACCGTACCGCTCCGAAACCATCCTCGGATCGAATGCCTCAAGCTCCACGATGCGCTTCTGAATGCGCCGAATGCCCTGCTTCATTTGATCGACCGTCATTGGGACATCCTGTGGCTCGGGGGGCAAGCGGCGGTTAGACACAAAGCTGTCTCCTTATTTATGCATGATAGAAAACATTTAGGCCTCTGCTACAATCGCCCATCCATCTCTCGTTAGCGTCCTCCTCCTGTGCGATGGATCCGCGAAGCGTTGTACTGGCCTGTCTAACTAAAAAGCAAAACGGGATTACTATCTAAGACTATGCCTGAATCGCGACCGCCGGCGGAGATGACGTTCAAAGCCGTGGGTCTTGGACTGCTGTTGTCGCTGATCTTCGGCGCGGCCAACGCCTATCTCGGCATGAAGGCCGGGCAGACTATCGCCGCCACCATACCAGCGGCGGTGATTGCCATCGCGCTCTTTCGTCTGCCGGCGTTCCGCGGCACGGTGCTCGAGCAGAACATTGTGCGCACCGCGGCATCCGTGGGTGAGGCGCTGGTCGCCGCCGCCATCTTCACGATTCCGGCGTTCGTGCTGGTGGAGATCGACGGCGTGCGCTTGTGGACCGACCTGCGCCATCACTACTGGGAAGCCACCATGATCCTGCTGGTGGGCGGGCTGATCGGCGTGCTGTTCATCATCGTGCTGCGGCGGCCGCTGTGCGTGGATTCGGACCTGCCGTTTCCGGAGAGTGTGGCCAGCGCGGAAATCGTCAAAGCCGGCGAGCAGGGCAGCGATGCGCCGAAATATGTTTTTGGCGCCATGGCCTTTGGCGGCCTGCTTCAGATTCTGAAAAGCGACAAAGGCTTGCAGATTTTTCGCGAATACAGCGAGGGCTTTTTTGCGTTTCCGCGCTCGGTGGTCCACCACTTCAATTTTCGCCGGGAGCCGATTGGCGACGTCGTGCACGACGGCGGAATTTACTGGACCACTCCGAATCTTTCGCCGGCGCTTATGGGGATCGGCTACATCATCGGCCCGCAACTGTCGGCCATTAACTTTGCCGGCGGCGTGCTGGCGTGGTGGGTGCTCATCCCGCTGCTGCTGTTTTTCGATCCCGATCTGGCGCGGCGTCTGGGGGCGGGAGCTAATCCGCAGTGGGACGTGACGGCGTACACGGTCTGGTACAACATCGTCCGGCCCATCGCCGTGGGCACGATGCTGGTGGGCGCGTGCCAACACGCTGTTTTCGATGCGCGGGTCGATTGCGGAATCGATTCGCGGGGCGCTGGCGGTTTCGCGCGCGGCGGGGCGCGAGGGCGGCGATACGCGCGCGGCCATCGATCGCGATATTCCCTTCCGCTGGCTGGTGCTGGGAACGGTGGTGCTGACGGCAGCCATCACCGGTATCTACTACCACTTCACGCAAAGCTGGACTGCTGCCCTAATGGCGGCAGCGGTGATGAGTATCACTGGATTCCTGCTTTCCGCCGTGGGCGGATACCTTACCGGCCTGGTGGGCAGTTCCAATCAGCCGCTATCGGGACTCACGCTAGTGGCGCTGATGCTGGCGGCGGTGGTGATGCTGGCCATCGGCGCGCGCGGCATGTCGGGCGTGGCGGCGGTGCTCGGCGTGGCGTCGGTGGTAGCGTGCGCGTGCTCGGTCTCCGGCACGCTGATTCAGGATTTGAAAGCCGGATACCTGCTGGGCGGCACGCCGTGGAAAATGCAAGTGGTCGAGATCCTGGCGGTGATTCTGCTGTCGGTGTTTCTGCTGCTGCCGATTATTGCGCTCCACCAGGCGAACCTGGCGACGGGCGGGATCGGCGGACGCGCGTTGCCTGCGCCGCAAGCCGGGCTGATGGCGCAATTGGCCAAAGGCATCGTGGGCGGCCAGATGGCGTGGGGATTGATTGCCATCGGCGTGGCTTTCGGCATCGCTCTGACGTTGTGCGGGGCGCGCGCGCCCATGCTGGTGGCCGTCGGCATGTACCTGCCGTTCGACACGGTGTCCGCAATCTTCGCGGGCGGCGCGATCAAGTGGATCGCCGATCGTCTTATGGCCAATTATTCTGCGACCGAGCGTCTGGCCGGAGAAGAACGTGGCACGCTGCTGGCGTCGGGGCTGATTGCGGGAGAAGCCATTGTCGGCATTCTCACTGCGGTGACGTTTCTGGCGGGAATCAGCTCGATCACGCACCTGTTTACCGGCCGCGACGAGCTAAGCTTTTATCCGGCGTGGGGCGGATGGCTGTCGCTCGCGGGCTTTGCGGCTGTGGCGTGGGTGCTCATTCGAATTCCGGCGCGGCGACGCGGCTGATTCAGGCCGCGCGGAATTTGTCGCGGCAGGCAGTCGAGCAAAAGTGCACCAGCTCTCCGTTCACCATCTGCTTGACGGATGTGCCGGTGGAAACGAAGGTCCCGCATACGGGATCTTTTTTGAGCTCTCCGCGCATAGGAGCGCCTTCGGTGGGGGCCTCCGCAGGCGTCGCGCCCGAACTCATTGTTTGGGTGAAAAATCGCGCGACAGTGACGACGACATAGCGGATCACTGCAAAAAACACTAAGAGCGCTACAAAACGAAAGAGTCCGCGCATCTGAGGCCCGCCTCCGGGCCAGTTACGTCCAGGCGATTACTTCTTTTTGGCGGCTTTCTTCTTCGCGGCCGCAGCTGCTTCGGGGCTCACGTATTGGGTGTCGACGGTCGATTCCGTGCTGGCGAGCATCCCTTTGGCGGCTTCGGCAAATTGGCCGGTAGGCTGAAGCTCAAGATACTTTAAAAACTCCTCCCGGGTACCAGGGACGGGCGTCACTTTTCCACTGGCGTCCGTGGAAGCCTTCGAGAGCAGAAAGATTCCGTACTGATAGTGGGCGTCGGCGTAGTTGGGGTCGACTTCGATCACCTTCTTGAAGGCCTCGGCAGCAGCGTCCATCTGCCCGGAGTTCACCAGCAGCGCGCCTAAGTTGTAATAGTAGCGGCCGGCGCCAGCGGGATCGATCTCCGCAGCCTTCTTGAGCTCGGCTTGGGCTTCGGGAATCTTCTTGGCGCGGGCCAGGGCCAGGCCGTAGTTGTTGTGATAGGCAGGATCGTCGGGCTTCAGCTCGATGGCTTTGGCGTAGGCTTCCAAGCCCTTGTTCAACATGGTGGCTTGATCCGCGCCCGTTTTGGTGGCTGAGCCTTCGACATCCGCGGCGGCCAATTGCGCCCAGACGACGTGCTGGGTCGCGTCCAGTTCGGTGCCCTTGGTGAGCTGCGTGATCGCTTCGTCATACTGCTTCGCAGTCAAGGCAGCCATGCCGGCGGTGAAGGCATCGTTGAGCGCTTTGTTCTTCGCCATTGCCTGCTCGCGTTCCTTGAGCTTCTTGTCCAACTCGGCCTTCTCGGCGGCGGACATGGCGCGGCCCGACTCGTTAGGCGCAGCGCCAGCAGCTGCCGGCGCGCCGGCCCTCTCCTCCAGTTTGATGTCGGAGGTGCCGTCCATCTTGGTCTTGATGCCTGCTACCTGGTCCACCGGCTTGCCGTCCACGAGAAGAGTGATCGTGAAATTGCCGCCCAGCGGCAAACCGGCGTGAAACCATTTGCCCTTCTTGTCGGTCTTCACCTGATAGTTGCCCTTGACGTCGGTGCGCTCGATCTTCACCAAAGCGCCGACCAGCGGCTTGCCGTCCTTGCTGGCAGCGGTCCCTTCGATAAACGATGTCCCGCTCTGCGCCCATGCAAATGCAGCCAGCACGAGCGAACCCACAACCGCTAACGCCCGAGATTGAATCCTGGTGGCCATTAAAATAAGCCCCCCCTATATAGTGATTTTTGAAATACCAGCATACTACAGCAGACTCTCGCACACCTAGCCATGGTTACAGGTCTGCTACCATATACGTTACCCGAAAGGCCCGTCTTGACCGAAGTCGCCCCCGGTATTTTGGCACGAATCGTCACCCGAAAAATGGAGGAACGCGCCCTGCGGCGTGTCCCCATCGACGCCCTGGAACAGCAGGCGTTGAAGGTGACCACCAGCCGCCGGGATTTTCGCGCCGCCCTCCGCCAAAGGTCCCCGGCCATCATCGCGGAGTTGAAAAAAGCTTCACCTAGCCGAGGTGTATTGGCAATGGATTTCGATCCGGCAGCCCGTGCCCGGGATTATCAGCGAGGCGGGGCGGCGGCGCTTTCGGTGTTGACCGACGAATCCTTCTTTCAAGGCAGCCTGGCGGACCTTGCCGCCGCCCGAGCCGCTGTGGATCTGCCTGTTTTGCGCAAGGATTTTACCCTTGACGAATATCAGGTTGTTGAGGCCGCCGCCCACGGCGCCGACGCTATCCTGCTGATTGTGGCCATCTTGGACGAACCGCGCATTCGGTCTCTACGAGCGGCGGCGGATCGCTTCGGAATGGCGTCGCTGGTGGAAGTGCACGACGATCACGAACTGGATATCGCCCTCGCCGCCGGCGCCCAGGTTATCGGCGTGAATAGCCGCGATTTGCGGACGTTCACGGTGGACCTGGGCACTTCGATCCGGCTGGCACGGCGAATCCCGGCAGGCGTGCTGAAAATTGCCGAAAGCGGCATTCATTCTGCTGCGGATGTGGCGCGTCTGGCTGACGCGGGGTTCGACGCTTTCCTGGTGGGCGAGCATCTGATGCAGTCCGCCGATCCCGCCGCGGCGCTGGGCGCGCTGGTAGGGCGGTCATGATGATCAAGATTTGCGGCATCACGAATTTGGATGATGCGCGGGCCGCCGTGGAAAATGGCGCGACGGCGTTGGGCTTCAATTTTTTCCCGGCGAGTCCGCGCTTCGTGACCGCCCGAGGATGCGGGCCGCGTGATTGCGTCGCTTCCGGCGACGGTTTGCAAAGTGGGCGTTTTTGTTAATGTTGCGGCTGAGCAGGTTGCCGAGACGGCTCGCGCGCTCGCGCTCGATGTGGCGCAGCTTCACGGCGATGAAACGCCCGCCCAGTTTCCAGCGGGGATGCGCGTTTGGAAAGCCGTCCGCGTGGATGCCGAATTCAATCCCGAGGCGTTGGCCGTTCTGCCCGTCGAGGCAGTTTTACTGGACTCGGGCGCGACCGGCCTCTACGGCGGATCAGGCCAGACTTTCGACTGGAGCCGTGCGACCGGCAGCAAATGCAAGATCGTTTTAGCCGGCGGCCTGGATTCGGACAACGTGGCGCGCGCCATCGAGCAAGCACGGCCGTGGGGCGTGGATGCCTGTTCACGCATCGAATCCACTCCCGGCAAAAAAGATCACACCAAAATGGCCGCCTTTCTGAAAGCGGCGTGGCGAGCGAGCCAATCATGATTTCACAACCGGACGCAGGCGGACATTTCGGAACCTACGGCGGGCGCTACGTGCCTGAAGTGCTGATGTCCCCGCTCGAAGAACTGGAGCAGACGTACATCGAAGCGCGCACCGATCCTGCGTTTCGCAAGGAACTCGACGACCTGCTGCACAACTACGCTGGCCGTCCGACGGCGCTCTACTACGCGCGGAGGTTGTCGGAAACGCTGGGCGGGGCGCGGATTTACCTCAAGCGAGAAGACCTGCTGCACACCGGTGCGCACAAGATCAACAACTGCCTGGGCCAGGTTTTGCTCGCCCGCCGCATGGGGAAGAAGCGTATCATCGCCGAAACCGGCGCGGGCCAGCACGGCGTGGCCACTGCCACCGTCTGCGCGCTGTTCGGCATGGAGTGCATCGTCTACATGGGCGAGGAAGACATGCGCCGGCAGCGGCTCAACGTCTTTCGCATGCGGCTGCTCGGCGCGAAAGTTGTCGGCGTCGCGACCGGCAGCCGGACTTTGAAAGACGCCATCAGCGAGGCCATGCGCGACTGGGTGACGAATGTCGCCAGCACGCACTATCTGCTGGGCTCCGCGCTGGGCTCGCATCCCTACCCGCTGATGGTGCGCGATTTTCACCAGGTGATCGGCCAGGAAGCGCGCGCGCAGATTCTGGAAGCGGAAGGCAGGCTGCCGGATGAAGTAATCGCCTGCGTCGGCGGCGGCAGTAACGCCATCGGTATTTTTCACGCATTCATCGGCGACGAAAACGTGCGGTTGACGGGCGTGGAAGCCGGCGGCAAGAGCACGCGCCTGGGCGAACATGCGGCGCGATTTTCCGGCGGCGCTCCGGGCGTACTGCATGGCGCGCGCAGCTATTTGCTGCAGGACGAATTCGGCCAGGTATCGCTGACTCATTCCGTTTCGGCCGGCCTGGACTACGCCCTGGTCGGGCCGGAGCACGCGTGGCTGCATGAGCGCGGGCGGGCGCAGTATGTTTCCATCGACGATCAGCAGGCGCTCGCGGCGGCGCGCCGGTTGTCGCAAACCGAAGGCATCATTCCTGCGCTGGAATCGGCTCACGCGGTGGCCGAAGCCATCCATCGTGCGCCGGCCGCCAAGCATCAGGTTTTCATAGTGAATGTCTCCGGCCGCGGCGACAAGGACATCGATATCTACCGCGAAAATTTCCCGGAGCTCGACCGATAACGCATGACGCGCATTTCCCGGCTCTTTGCCACTTTGAAACAGAACCACCAGAAGGGCCTGATTGCCTTTCTGACTGCGGGCGATCCATCGCCCGAGCGAACACCCGCGCTGGTAGAAGCGCTCGAGCGCGGCGGCGCCGACCTGATCGAACTCGGCGTTCCCTTCTCTGATCCGATTGCCGACGGCCCCGTGATTCAGCGCGCCGGCGAGCGGGCGTTGCACGCGGGGACTACGCTGGCCAAGGTTCTGGAGATTGCCCGCCAGATTCGCAAGCGATCCGAAATCCCGCTGCTGCTGTTCACGTATTTGAATCCCGTGCTGCGCTACGGCCTGGAGCGCCTCGCGCAGGATGCCGCGGCTGCGGGTATAGACGGCTGCCTGCTCACCGATGCCAGCGTGGAAGAGGCTGGCGAATTCGTGAGCGCCATGCGCGCGGCGTCGCTTGATACGGTGTTTCTAGCCGCGCCTACCAGCACCGAACGCCGTTTACGTTTGGTCGCCGAGTACTCGAGCGGCTTCATTTATCTGGTCTCGCGAACCGGCGTCACTGGCGAGCGGGAATCCTTGTCGGGAGCCGTCGAGCCGCTGGTGCGGGCAATGCGCGCGGTGACGACGCTGCCGCTGGCGGTGGGCTTCGGTGTCTCGCGGCCGGAGCATGTGGCGGAACTGGGGCACCAGGTAGAAGCGGTTGTGGTGGGCAGCGCCATCGTTCACCTGATTGAACGCAATCTGGATAATCCGTCGCTCGAAATTCAGCTCGAATCGTTCGCACGCGAGCTGAAGCACGGCTTCCAACTGGCCGCCGCGGAGGTGAAGTCATGACGCCTGGATCGGCGCGCCAGGCGATTGCCGATTGCCGGGAGCGCATCGACACCGTCGACCGCCGCATCCTGGCGCTACTCAACGAGCGAGCGCGTACTGCCGAGCAGATCGGCCAGTTCAAACGCGAATGCAGCATGCCGATCGTAGAACCCGGCCGCGAAGACGACGTCCTGCGCAATGTGACCGGACACAACGCAGGACCGCTATCGTCAGATGCAGTGAAGCGCATCTTCGAGAGCATCATTGCAGAAATGCGGGCCGTACAGCGCGAGCGCATGCAAGCTGACGACCCTGGGGATCCGCGGCCGTAATGACAGGGATCGGTACGGTCGGCATTGTCGGCGTAGGCTTGATTGGCGGCTCGTTTGGGCTGGCGCTCAAGAAGGCTGGCTTTGACGGACGGATTCTGGGCGTTAGTTCCGAGCCGACTCTGCGCATCGCACTGGAGCGGGGAGCGATCGATGAGGCGGCTTCGCTGGCCGGCGCCGCGGCCCGCGCGGACCTGCTTTACCTGGCCCAGCCCATCGGGCGGATTCTGGATACCCTGCGCCACGTCGACACGCTCGCGCGCCCTGACACCCTAATCACGGACGCCGGAAGCACCAAGGGCGCCATCGTTGCCGCGGCTCGCCAGCATGTGCGGAAGGCAAGGTTCATCGGCGGGCATCCGATGGCGGGCAAAGAGACTCGCGGCGTGGCCGAGGCTGACGCAGATTTGTTCGTGGGCCGCGTCTACGTACTCACTCCCGTTGATGGCGACGAGTTGGAAACTCCCACAGCGGTTTCGTTGTTGGATTGGATCCGTCGTATCGGCGCCGTGCCCGTGATCCTGGACGCGGCCGAGCATGATCGAATCGTGGCCTTCACGTCGCACCTGCCGCAACTGGCTTCGACGGCGCTCGCAGCCACGGTTGCCGGCAACGCGCGCAATCGTCTGGAAGTTGCTGGCCCTGGTCTGGCTGACGCGACGCGCCTCGCGCTGAGCTCGTACGACGTCTGGCGGGATATTCTGGCCACCAACCCTGCCGCCATCGAGCAGGCGCTTTCGGCTTACATTACGCAACTCGAGCATATGCGCGACAATCTGCGCACGCGCGAAATGCAGAGTGAATTTGAGATTGCCGCAGCGCTGGCTACACTGCTGCGCAAGTAGCGCGGCTTACGGAAGAGCGCTGCTGAAGAGCAGATCGTGATCGCCGGGCGGCTCGAATCCCGTGTTGCGAAGCGCGGCGGCGATTTGCGCCCAGTGCCGAACTTCATGTATTTGGATGTGGAACAGCAGCTTGCGCGGCGTCAGCGAGTAGGTGCGTGTCAGCATCACGAATTCGCGCACGCGGGCGGCGTCGGCATCGGATAGCGACGCGACGTAGGCCGTCAATTGCTCATGCGCCGCGCGGCCGTAGGCGAAAAGCGCGGGAGTGTCCATTGGCGCTACGCCCGTTTCCTCCGCTAAAGACGAGACCTGCATGAGTCGCTGTGTGTGCCGCTTCTCCACGATGAAGATGTGATCCATTAGCGCCCAGACTGTTGAGAACCGGCCTCCGCGCTGCACGCTGGCTTCGAGCGCGGCGGGTGGGTGCACACGAAACCATTGCTCCCATCTCACGCGCTCGCCCGCGGTGTAGGCGAGGAATTCGTCCATGCTCAGTCCGAGGGTCATGTTGTTAATATCTCACTCGTTGGAATTTGAATGCAGCCGCTTCCACGCCCACAACACGACCGAGAAAACTCCGGTGTAGAACAACACATTCAGCACGAAGGCCAAAAGGAGTTGAAGCGGGTCGTGGACGGCACCCCAATAAGCTTCAGGCCACATAGCCTGGTCCCAGTAGTAGTTCGCCGAGACGTCCGACACTCGGAACGAGCATAACCGCGAAAAGCAACAACACGAAACCGAGCCCGCAACCAAAGGCAACCAAAACTGAGCGCATTATTGAACTCCAAAGCCCGACAGGCCTTGCCCATCCTGCTACTATCGCACCTGAGGTGCCCGAATGAATCGACGCGAATTCCTGGCGGTAGGCGCCGCGGCGAGCTTGCAGGGCGCTCCGGCGAGTCCGTTCGTCAAGAGCATTTGTTCGACGATGTTTCCCGCCGCCATGCCGCTCGCCGAGAAATTCCAGCAGGCGCGCAACGCGGGATTCAAGGGCATCGAACTGCGTTTCGGATCCGAAATTTCGCCGGACTGGACGACCGGATCAGGTGAAGCAAACCGGCGAGGCGGCCCGGCGCGCCGGCATCGAAATCGCCAGCATGTGGGTGGCGCAGACGCTGGGGCCGAATCCGCTGAACAGTCCGGACCCGGAGGCGCGGGCTCGCGGTGTTGCGTCCATCGAAAAAGCTATCGAGTTCGCCACCTATCTGAATTGCGGCGCGCTGCTGCTCTACCCTTGCCGCGTGGGATCGGGCCCGAATTTCCAGGTGGGCTATGAAACTACCTGGGAGCGCGTGACGGTCGAGTTGAAGAAAGTGATTCCGGCGGCGCAGGCGGCGCGCGTGCTGCTGACGCCGGAAAATGTCTGGAACAAATTTCTGTTGAGTCCGCTTGAAATGCGCGCGTTCGTCGATCAGTTTCAAAGTCCCTGGCTGCAGACGCATTTCGATATCGGCAACGTGATGCAATACGGCTATCCGCAGGATTGGATTCTCACGCTGGGCTCGCGCATCCGGCGGATTCACGTGAAGGACTACAAACTCTCGACGCGCGCCGAGCAGGGCCATTTTGTCGACCTGCTGCAGGGCGATGTGGATTGGAAGCAGGTGATGGCGGCGCTGGTCAAAACCGGTTACCGCGGATTTCTGTCGCCGGAAATCGATCACGATCCGAACGATCCCGACAAGCCACGCAAAGTCTCCGCGGCGCTCGATCAGATTCTGGCGATGGCTTAGAGGATGTAGCGGCTCAGGTCCTGATCCTTGACGATGTCGGCGAGCTGCTTGCGCACGTAGGCGGCGTCGACCTTCACCGTTTTCTTCTTCAGGTCGGGACCTTCGAAGGAAATCTCTTCGAGCAGCTTTTCCATGATGGTGTGCAGGCGGCGCGCGCCGATGTTCTCGGAGCTTTCGTTGACCTGCGCGGCGAATTTCGCCACTTCTTCCAGCGCGTCGTCGGTGAGGACGCAGCTTGATGCCCTCGGTCTCGAGCAGCGCCGTGTACTGCTTGGAGAGCGCGTTCTTGGGCTCTTTGAGAATGCGGATGAAATCCGCCACGGTGAGCGATTTCAGCTCCACGCGAATCGGAAAGCGCCCTTGCAGCTCCGGAATCATGTCGCTCGGCTTCGAGACATGGAACGCACCGGCGGCGATGAACAGAATGTGATCGGTGCGCACGAAACCGTGGCGCGTGTTGACCGTGGTGCCTTCGACGATCGGCAGAATGTCGCGCTGCACGCCTTCGCGGCTGACGTCGGGGCCGTGGCCGGTTTCGCGGCCGGCGATTTTGTCGATCTCGTCCAGGAAAATAATGCCGCTGGATTCCACGCGCTCGAGCGCCACGCGCGTGACCTGCTCCATATCGATGAGCTTCTGCTCTTCTTCCTGCACCAGGTAATCGAGCGCTTCGGCGACGCGCATGCTTGCGCTTGCGGCTGCGCTGGCCGAAAAGATTGGGCAGCATGTCCTTGAGATTGATGCCCATCTCTTCGATGCCGCTGTTGGTGGCGACTTCGAACGTCGGCCCGCGCTCTTTGACTTCGATCTCGACCATGCGCTCGTCGAGTTTGCCGTCGCGCAGGCGCTCGCGCAGTTTTTCGCGAGTGCGCTCGGCGGATTCGCTCGCTTCGGGCTGCGGCGGCATCAGCAGGTCGAGCAGGCGCTCTTCGGCGTTGGTCTCGGCGCGCTCGGCGACTTCGTCCAGCCGCTCTTCGCGCACCATGTCGATGGCGATATCCACCAGATCGCGAATCATGGATTCGACGTCGCGGCCGACGTAGCCGACTTCGGTGAACTTGCTGGCCTCCACTTTCATGAACGGCGAATTGGCGAGCTTGGCCAGACGCCGCGCCAGCTCCGTTTTGCCGACGCCGGTCGGGCCGATCATGAGGATGTTTTTGGGCATCACCTCATCGGCCATTTCCGGCGGAAGTTTCTGGCGGCGGATGCGGTTGCGCAGCGCGATGGCCACGGCGCGCTTGGCTTCGTTCTGGCCGATGACGTGTTTGTCCAGCTCGCGCACGATCTCGCGCGGCGTCAGCTCGTCGAGAATCGGCTCGGAATCGACGGACTGGCTGGGAAGATAAATCACCATGGCTAGCCCAACTCCTCATAGGTGATGTTTTCGTTGGTGTAAATGCAGATGCGGCCGGCGATGTGCATGGCTTCCTCGGCGATTTGCTTGGCGGTGAGCTTCGTGTGATGCAGCAGCGCGGTGGCCGCGGCCAGCGCGAAGGGACCGCCGGAGCCGATGGCAGCTACCGCATCGTCGGGCTCGATGACGTCGCCGTTGCCGCTGACGATGTAGGTATTCTTTGGATCGGCAACCAGCAGCAGCGCTTCCAGATGGCGCAGCACTTTGTCGGTTCGCCAATCTTTCGCCAGCTCGACGACGGAACGCGGCAGGTTGCCGTTAAACTGTTCCAGCTTGGATTCGAAGCGCGCGAACAGGGAAAAGGCGTCGGCGGTGGAGCCGGCAAATCCGGCCAGGATTTTGTCGTTGTAGAGACGGCGTAGTTTCTTGGCAGTGCCCTTGAGCACCTCCTGGCCAAGCGTGACCTGGCCGTCGCCGGCCATGACGACCTTGTCATCACGGCGGACGCAGAGCACCGTGGTCGATCGAATCTTCTGTTTCATGGGAATGGGTTCTTTTTATTGTGGCATATGCGCGTGCGTGCAGATTACTGTCGCACGTGTGCGCGCCACATCCTGGCGAAATGAGCAAACGCTACCGGCTTCCGCCAGCCGATCAGCAGGCGGAGCGATTTCAACGGCTGCGACAAACCCAGTAGGCCCACGTCACGTAGCGGTGAATGTGCGTGGCCAGGGTTCCCCAGAAGCTCGCGCTCTGCGGGACAGGAGAAAGCAGAAATTGAATCAGCCAGAGCGCGAACAGCACCGCCGCTTCCCACCAGGCCAGTTCCATGTTGACCAGGAAAAGCGTGCCCAACGGCGGACTGGCCCAGGGTCATGAGCAGTTCCAGTTTCTGCTGCGAATCGAAAACGATGGCCGTGGTCGCGCCCCTGCTGAGCGAAAACACGATCGGCAGCATGGCTGTGAGCAGCGTCCACTGGTTGATGTTGCTCGAAACCATGTTCATCAGCGCCATCGACGCGCGCTCCACGGTGCGGGCCCAATAGAACGCGGAGACCTTTTCGGGAAATTCGGAAACGAATGGCGCCACCCATTGCACGAAAACAAAATTCGGAATTCCCAGCGACCGCGGAAACGGCCAGCAGGCTCCCCAGGAACGGCTCGGCAGTGAAATAGATCAGCGCGCCGCCGCCGATGAAGAGTCCGGCGATCAGCGCGATTCGCACCGGCCGGCGCGCCTGCACGATGCTGCGCGGAATGCGTTCTAGATCTTCAATACCTTCGGAGCTTTCCGGCGGCATGCGCCGTAGAACCAGCAGATATGCCACGTAGATTGCGATCAGCACGACGGCGTCGATCAGATCGAGCGAGCCCTTTCCCCAGATCACCGCGACGTATGCCATGCAGGCCAGCAGTCCGATCACTTCGATGGAATGGGCGGGTTCGAGGGTGATGCGGCGCAGAGGCTTGCCGCTGCGCGACCGGTAGGCGATGGCTGCGGTCGCGTAGATCATCGGCCAGCCGAGGCCGGTGAGCAGGCGCAGCGCGCCGGTGAGGTTCGCGATGAGCAGAGTGCTTTGCTGATGCCAGGCGAGCACGGCTTCGACGGCAAATTCGGGCAGCGTTTGCAGCCAGGCCAGCATGGCCAGGGCAAATCCTTGCGCCATGAAAAACTGCGCCGATTCCGCGGCCCACGCGATCAGCATCGCGGCGACCAGGATGCAAGGCGCGGTCCATAGAATCGCTGACGGCCCTTCTGACTGAATGGGCGCAACCGCCAGCAGCAACAGCATGCAGACAGGCGCGAAGACCTGCCGCGGCTTATCGGAACTGGACTTCATCTTGTCCCGCTTACAACCGAATGTTTGGCGAACGCCGCGAGCTTTTCCGGATAGTCCGAGCGAAAGTGCGCGCCGCGGCTTTCGCGCCGGGCCAGCGCGCAGCGGGCGATCAAATGCGCCACCGCGTGCATGTTGCGCAACTCGAAATCCTGGCGCCGGGCCGCCGGGTTGAGGCGCATCTCGCCGGATGCCAGGCGTTCGCAAGCCGCCTGCAGAGCATCGCCCCGGCGGATGATTCCGCACGCCTCCCATGCCAGCCGGCGCAGATGGCTCTTCCGCCATGGAAGGAAATAAGCAGGGCGGTAATGTCGCTGTCCGCTGTGCGACGGGGATTGTTCCGAGCGCGCGCATGGCCACGCCCGCGCGAGCGCCGAATACCACGCCTTCCAGCAGCGAGTTGCTGGCCAGGCGGTTGGCGCCATGCACGCCGGTGCAGGCGACTTCGCCGGCCGCGTACAGACCCGGCAGGCTGGTGCGGCCGTCCAGATCGGTGCGGACTCCGCCCATCGCATAGTGCGCCGCCGGATGCACCGGCGCGGGCTGCGTGCCGAGATCGATTCCATGATCGCAGGCACGTCTCGATAGATGCGCGGGAAGCGCGCCTGGATGAATGCCGTGCCGCGATGGGTCAAATCGAGAAACACGTGCGGCGCGCCGGTGCGCCGCCATCTCCGCGACGATGGAGCGCGAAACCACATCGCGCGGCGCCAAGTCAGCCAGCGGATGGTAGCGCTGCATGAAGCGCTCGCCGGCGGCGTTGATCAGAAATGCGCCTTCGCCGCGCAGCGCTTCCGAGAGCAGAAAGCGCGGCGCGCCCTCCACGTGCAGCGCCGTCGGATGGAACTGCACGAATTCGATATCCGAGATTTCCGCGCCGGCGCGCCAGGCCATCGCCACGCCGTCGCCGGTGGCGACAGCGGGATTGGTGGTTTCCGAAAACACGCGGCCCAGTCCGCCGGTGGCCAGCAGAACGGCGCGAGCACGCACCGGGATCAGCTTGCGCGCCGATTCCTCGATAGACCAGCGCGCCACTCACCGCGCCGTCCGCCATCAGCAGATCGATGCTGGCCGAGTAACTCTCGAAGCGCACATTCGGCAGCGACAGCCGCCTTGTGATACAGCGCGCGCGCGATCTCCTGGCCGGTGGAATCGCCGTGCGCGTGCAGCACGCGGTTGCGGCTGTGCGCGCCCTCGCGCGTGAAGGCCAGACGACCGCCTTCGCGATCGAACGCCGCGCCCCAGTCGATCAGCTCGCGGATAGCGGCGGGTCCGTCCTCGACAAGCGCGCGCACCGCGGCCGGATCGCAAAGGCCGTCGCCGGCGGCGATGGTGTCCTGCTCGTGGAGTTCGACGCTGTCGTCGTCGGCGAGCGCGACGGCAATGCCGCCTTGCGCGTACGTCGAGGAAGATTCGCGCAAGGTGTCCTTGGCGACCACCAGCACGTCGCCGGCTTGCGCCAGTTCGATGGCCGCACGCAGACCGGCCACGCCCGCGCCGATGACGAGGAAATCCGCATCCATTCGCAAACTAGCGATTCTAGCATTCGGGCGTGGTACAACTCTTTTATGCCGTCGTTTAACGTCAAAACCCCGCAGCGCGATTATGTCGCGCACGTGGAGCGCGGCATCCTGGAACGCGTGGCGGAGTTCGTGCCGAGCGCGCTCCGGACGCATCTTCGTGCTGGCCACTGAAGATGTCTGGAAGCTGCACGGACACAAGCTCACGCGCGGTCTTGGCGGCGCGGCGCACGAGGTCCTGATTCTCCCGGGCGGCGAAGAACGCAAGCGGCTGAATCAGATCGAAAGCCTTGCCGAAGAGATGGTGGGCAAGAAAGCCGACCGCTCGAGCGTACTGATCGCCTTTGGCGGCGGCATCACCAACGACATGGGTGGATTTCTCGCCGCCATTTTCATGCGCGGCATTCCCGTGATCCAGATTCCGACCACGCTGCTGGCGCAGGTGGACGCCGCGATCGGCGGCAAGACCGGCGTCAACCTGGTGGCCGGCAAGAATTTGATTGGTAGTTTTCACCAGCCGTTGGCGGTGCTCATCGATCCGGGCGTGCTGGATTCGCTGCCGGATCGCGAATATCGCGCGGGCCTGTTTGAGGTAATCAAGTGCGGCGTGATTCGCAGCGAGCCGCTATTTCGTTTGCTGGTGGACCGGCAAAGCGATGTGCTGGCCAAGCGGGCGGACGTCGTCGATCACCTCATCGCGGAATCGGTGCGCATCAAAGCGGAAGTGGTGTCCGCCGATGAGCGTGAGAATGGTGTGCGGCGCATTTTGAATTTCGGACACACCTTCGGCCACGCGCTCGAAGCGGAAACTTCGTACGCGCGTTATCTTCACGGAGAGGCGGTGGGCTTCGGTATGCGCGCGGCGGTACATCTTGCCGAAGCGACAGGACGGATTGCCGCCGGCGAGAGTGCGCAGATTCGCGCTGCCATTGAAAAGTACGGGCCGATCCCAGCGGCGAACGGCATTTCCGCTGAGCGTCTGGCCGCGCGCCTGGGCAGCGACAAGAAAACCATTCAGGGCAATGTGCACTTCGTGCTGCCGGAGCGCATTGGCGAAGTTACCGTGGTCTCGGGGATCGACGGCACGGCGGTGCTCGAAGCCATTCAGGCCGCGCTGGCATGACTGGTACCACGCCGCGAGGACAAGCCAGCGAGCGTGAAGCATCCGCCTGGGTGCGCTCCATGTTCGGGCGCATCGCACCACGCTACGATCTGGCAAATCACCTGCTCTCCTTCAATCTGGATCGTCACTGGCGCGCCGTAACTGTGAGCCGCGTTCGGGAAATTTTGAAGCGGCCCGGAACGCGCGTGCTGGATGTGTGCTGCGGCACCGGCGATTTACTGGCGGCGCTGTCCGGCGAAGCGGCAGGGCAGGTGTTCGGCAGCGATTTCTGCCATCCGATGCTGACCGCAGCGCATGCCAAACTGGCAAAGCGCGCGATGCCGTCGCGGCTGTTCGAAGCCGATGCGCTGCAGTTGCCGCTGGCTGCGGAATCGCTCGATCTCATCACGGTCGCTTTTGGATTCCGCAATCTCGCCAATTACGAGCAGGGCCTCGCCGAAATGCACCGCGTGCTCAAGCCGGAAGGCATAGCGGCCATTTTGGAATTTTCCCAGCCGCGCAACCCTGTGTTCGCCACTCTTTACGGATTCTACTCGCGGCGCGTGCTGCCGGCGATCGGCGGCGCGCTATCCGGCTCCAGGGACGCGTACGAATACCTGCCGGAGTCAATCCGGAAATTCCCCACGGCGGAGCAAATGGCGCAGCGCATGCAAGCTGCGGGATTTCGGTCGGTCGAATTTCTGCGCATGACCGCGGGCACCGTCGCGCTGCATGTCGGAGTGAAGTAGCGCCTAGCGTTCCAGCGCCTGCTCAATTGCCTGCTCCAGTTCCGGCTTCCCCAGCGCTGTGCTCACAAAAAGCTCCTGCCGCGCGCCGGCGCTCAGCGCGATCGCTTTCCAGCCATTCTGTGTAGGCACGGTTACGCGCACGCGAATTTTACCTTTGGCATCACGCACCGGCCGTATCACACCGGGAATCACGGAACGGATTTCCGGATTGGCGTTGAGCAACCGCTCCAGCACGGCGCGCAGTCCGTCGATGATGCTGTGCTCAATCTTCAGCCGGTTCTGCGAAGTGCGCAAACGCATAAGTTAACTCTGCCATCCCTGCATGCCGCGCAGGGGAACGAAGCGGCACAGCGTGACTACGCGCGATTCGATCGTCCCACTGCGCTTGGTCACGACGCGCAGTTCCTGATCCGCCATCGGGCCGACAGGAATCACGAGCGCGTCCGGGATCGCGCAGTTGTTCGAGGAGCGCAGGCGGAACATCCGGCGCGCCCGCGGCTACGGAAATGGCGTCGTAGGGCGCAAACTCCGGATACCCGAGTGAGCCATCGCCCGCGATGACGACTATGTTCCCATTGCGTCCGGCGCGTTCGAGATTCTTGCGGGCCTGCGCCGCGAGTGCCGGGATCAGCTCTATCGCGAACACGCGCGTTGCGAGCGCACCCAGCAGTGCGGCCGAGTAGCCCGAGCCCGCGCCGACATCCAGCACGTTTTCGGTTCCACGCAGTTCAAGACATTCCGCCATGAGGGCCGTAATGTATGGCTGCGAGATCGTCTGCCCGAAACCGATGGGCACCGGATCGTCACGGTAACTCAGCACGCGGCTCTCAATTGGAACGAACTCCTCGCGCGGAATTTCCAGCGCCGCTTGCAGCACGCGCTCATCGCTTATGCCGCGCGCGCGTAGTTGGCGCTCCACCATTTGCCGGCGTTCCGCTGGCCAGTCCGGGATCATAATCGCGCCCGCCCGTATAATAACGAGAATGGCACATCGAATCACGCTCATTCCCGGCGACGGCATCGGACCCGAAGTGGCCGAAGCCACCGTGCGCGCCGTTGAGGCCACCGGAGTCGCTGTGGAATGGGAGCGCGTCGAAGCCCATGCCCAGGCGCGGGCGGAGGCCGGACAACTGCTGCCGGAGCTGGTCTTGCAGTCTCTGGCGCGGACGCACGTGGGCTTGAAAGGACCGATCGGCACGCCCGTGGGCGGCGGCCATCAAAGCGTGAATGTCGCGCTGCGGAAAAAGCTGGATCTCTACGTCAATTTCCGGCCGGTGCGCATGCTGAAGGGTCTGAAGTCCCGCTTCCAGGATCTTCCGATTGACCTGGCGATATTCCGCGAGAACACGGAGGATTTGTATTCCGGCATCGAGCACGAAGTGGTGACGGACGTAGTCGAAAGCCTCAAAGTGATTACGCGCACGGCGTCGGCACGCATCGCCCGCGCCACGTTCGAGTATGCGCGCCGGGAAGGAGCGCAAAAGAGTGACGGCGGTGCACAAGGCCAACATCATGAAGATGAGCGATGGCCTTTTTCTGCGCTGCTGCCGTGAAATCGCCGCCGAATTCCCCGAGATCGGCTATGACGAATTGATTGTAGACAATGCCTGCATGCAACTGGTGATGCAGCCGGAAACATTCGATGTGCTGCTGCTGCCGAATCTCTACGGAGATATTGTCTCCGACCTGGCGGCGGGGCTGGTGGGTGGTTTGGGAATCGTGCCCGGCGCCAATCTCGGCGTCACCGATGCCGTCTTCGAAGCGGTTCATGGCACGGCGCCCGATTTGGCCGGCAAAGGCAAAGCGAATCCCACGGCGCTGATGCAATCCGCCGCGCTGATGCTCAACCACATCGGCGAACGGGAGGCCTCGCGACGGTTGCAGAAGGCCGTCGAGAAAGTTTACGCCGATGGCAAACATCTCACCGGCGATACCGGCGGCTCGGCATCGACCAGCGATTTCACCAGCGCGGTGATCGCGAACATGCAGTAGCTACGCGGTCCAGCGGCGCCGGCCGGTTTGCATCCACCCGAACAGCAGCGCGAACCCCGCAAACAGTCCCACCGAAGCGCCCAACGCCGATCAGCCGCGGCGTGTGCGCGGGGACCAGAAGCACGAACGCGATGTTCAGCGCGACCGGCACCAATGCCGCTCGCACGGGCAGCCAGGGCCGGTCCAACGCAAACAGCGATCTGCGCCGTCAGCTCTAAAAGGCTCCAACCAATCAGCGTGGGCGCAAGCCCCAGAAAAACGTCCGCCACCAGCCGCGTGGAATGCGGCGTGAAACTGCCGCGCTCGAACAGCAGAGCGATCAGCGGCTCTCGCAGCGCGATCCCCACGAGGCACGCCGCTATTGCGGCTGTAGCGATGAAGCCGGCCGTCTTGTCGATCAGATCGACAGCTTCGCGAACCTGCGACCGGCTACGGAGACGCGCGATCTCCGGCAGCAGCGAATTGGAAATCGGACTAATCAAGTACGCCAGCGGCACGTTGATGCAGCGCATGCAGTAATCGAGCGCAGCCGCCATGCCAGGCCCGATGTGAGTGGCATAGGCGCGGGTCACCAGCAGGTTGGAGGCAAGCAGCCCGCCGTATAACAGGAAGGCAGCAGGCTTGGCGACCAACTCCCGCCAATCCGCGTCGCACCGGGCCGGCTCTTCCGTCGCGCGGCCGACGGCGATATACACGATCGCCAATTGCGCCCATGCGCCCAGCGCATAGCCGATCGCGAAGCCGTACACACCCAGCCAACTCCACAGCAGCAGCGCGCCGGCAATCGTGAAAACGTTCAGTATGGCTTGATGAAACGATGCTGGAGCGAATCGCCGCTCCGTGAAAAGCAGTGCGGCGTAAAGCGCGCCGGCACCCGCCGCCGTGGAAGAGAGCGCAACGATCCGCAAGATTACGACGGAGGTTGCCGCCGGCCCTGCTGCTAACCCGGGCGCGAGCGCGCGAATTAACCACGGCGCCAGCACTGCTACGGTCAGCGTCAGCAGCGAGAACACAGGAATAAAAAGACGCTTCAACTGTTGGAATAATGCGGTCCGTGCGGCACCCGAGCGGGCGGCAAGCATGGGCACGAAGGCGAATATGACGGTGTTGATCAGAACTGGATTGACGGCGTCGACAAACCCCATCGGCACGGCGAGAGAGTCCGCATCGGAGCGTGTGCCTAAAAGATACGCCGTCGCAGCAACGCGGAAGAAGCCGAGAAGATTACCGGCCAGCAGACCGGCGGTGATGGTGAGGCCGCCGCGGACCAGCGGATTCTCCACTGCCCGCCCGAGCACGTCCCCAGCCATGGCAGCAAGCTTGGGACGAGTGGGGCGAGCGGTGGTCAGGTCACGTCCTTACGCGGCCGCAGCCTTGGCTGCCGCGAGCGCTGTATCGTAGTTCGGATGGTCCGCAACTTCCTTCACGTATTCCACGTGACGGATGACGTTGGATTTATCAAGAACAAAAATCGCGCGGCTCTCAATGCGCAAATCTTTAATCAGGGTTCCATAGCTCGAGCCGAAAGAGCCATCGCGATGATCGGAAAGCATTTTGATTTTGTCCACGCCAAACGCGCCGCACCACCGTTTCTGCGCGAACGGAAGATCCATGCTGATGCTGATGATGCTCACCCCGGGAAGCTTGGCGGCCTCCTCGTTAAAGCGCTTGGTCTGAGCATCGCATACCGGCGTATCGAGCGATGGCACTACGCTGATGATGCGCACCTGGCCGGCGGTATCGGCCAGCGTAACGTCCTTCAAACTGTTGTCGACGAGCTTGAAATCCGGCGCCTTTTCGCCTGCCGCCAGCGCGGGGCCGATCAGCGTCAGCGGGTTGCCCCGCATCGTCGTAGCTCCTGGTCTTTCCATTTTTCCTCCTGAATTTTGTTGGTAACTCGCTATTGTAGCAACTCGGCGAACTTGGCCGCGTCCGCAGTGGGAAGTTTGCAGGTGTAATTTTCGCAAACGTAGGCGCTGGCTTTGCCGTGCAGCCGCGTCATGGTTTCGACCACTGGCAAATAGCCCGCCAGCGTCTTGCGCGAAGCGTCATCGGCCACCAGCATCACGATTTTTTCCGGCACGAATCTGCCGTGGAGAACGCGCAGCAGCTCTTGCGTATCGGCTCCAGAGACATCGCCCACCAAAATAATTTGCTTGGGCTTGGACAAGCTGAACTGGTACGCCACCATAAGTTGCGGAACGCCCACCTGCCCGTTTTGGAGTCGCGATGCCAATGCCGTGAAGGCTTTGTTGGCAATCTCGCGCAAATCCTGACGGTCGGTCATCTGCGCCAGGCGCAGCAGATTCATCACCGCAACCGAGTTACCGGAAGGCTCGGCGCCGTCGTAGTCCTCCTTCATGCGCATCACCAGCGCGGCGTCTCCCGCCGTGGAGCTGAAGAATGCACCGTTGCTGCTATCCAGAAACAAGGCGATTTGTTTTTCCGTCAGCTTCAACGCCGCGTCCAGATGCCGCACATCGAATTGCGTCTCGTACAGATCCAGCAAGCCCTGCGTGAAGAAGGCGTAATCGTCCAGGAAGCCCGGAATTGCTGCCTCCTGCTGGCGATAGCGCCGCAGCAGAATGCCGGTCTTGGCGTCCACCATGCGATTGAGAATGAAATCCGCAGCGCGCTTTGCAGCGGCTGAATAGCGCGGCTCGGCGAGAATCGCGCCGCCTTTGGCGAATGCCGAGATCATGAGCCCGTTCCATGCGGTGAGAACTTTGTCGTCCAGATGCGGACGCACTCGCTTGGAGCGTTCCGCCAGCAGCTTTGCCGACGCGTCTTCCAGCGCGCGGCGGATTTCCTCGACCGGTTTGCCAAAGTGTTGCGCCGTTTCCTCCAGCGTGTGCGCTTCGAACAGAATGTTCTTGCCGGTGAATTCCTGGTGCGGATCCTCGGCTACGTTGCCGTGCTCCTCAACGCCATAGTGGTAGCCGAACCACGCCGCAGCCGGCTTGCCGGCAATTTTTTCGATCTCGGCCTGCGTCCAGATGTAGAATGCGCCTTCGCCTTTTTCCTCGGGATGGGCGGGATCGATGACGCTATCGGCGTCCTCGGCCGAGTAGAAGCCGCCGTCTTTGTCGGTCATGTCGCGCAAGCACGTAATCCAAAATGCGGCGGGCGACGCCGGCGTAAAACGCGTCATGCGTGATTTGAAACGCTTCCAGATAAGAGATGGCGAGCTGCGCCTGGTCGTAGAGCATCTTCTCGAAGTGCGGCACGAACCAGCGCGCGTCGACGGAGTAGCGATGGAAGCCGCCGCCCAAGCTGATCGTTCATGCCGCCTTGCGCCATGGCTCTGCAGCGTGGCCAGCACCATCTCCAGCGCTTCCTTGTTGCCGGTGCGCGCGTAGTAGCGCAGCAGAAAATTGTGAGCTACAGGGCGCGGAAATTTGGGCGCATCGCCAAATCCGCCGAGCTTCGAATCGAAGCTGCGGCGAAACACGGAGAACCCGCTATCGAGCGCCGCAGCTCCCGGCAAGCCAGCCGGCTACGGGCGCCACTTCGGTCTGCTTGCGCAGTTGCTCCAGCACCGCTTGGCTGGAATCGACGATCTTCTGCCGATCCGCGCGCCACGCCTCCGCAATGCGCTCCAGCATGATCGGAAACCCGGCGCGCCCGTAGCGGTTCTCCGGCGGGAAATAGGTCCCGCCCACGAACGGTTTCAAATCCGGCGTCAGCCACACCGACATCGGCCAGCCGCCGCTGCCGGTGCTGGCCTGCACGTAGGTCATGTAGATGCGGTCCACGTCGGGGCGCTCTTCGCGATCCACCTTGATGGACACGAAGTACTTGTTCATGATCGCTGCGAGTCTGCTCGTTCTCGAACGATTCGCGCTCCATCACGTGGCACCAGTGGCAGGTGGAATAGCCGATCGAAAGAAAAATCGGCTTGTCTTCTTTGCGCGATTTCTCGAAGGCTTCCGGTCCCCAGGCGTACCAATCCACCGGATTGTGGGCGTGCTGCTGCAGGTAAGGGCTCTTCTCGTGGATCAGTCGGTTCGTGTGCATGGGCTTTACGTTTCCTTTGGGCGGCGCTTGAGCGGCGCCGGCGACGGAGAGGAGCAACAGAATGCCGGCGAGAATCGACAGGGCGCGGAGCAACGCCCTATTTTAGTTCAACGGGAGAGAGAACTGACGGGAGTCGCCATGATCGCGGCCTTGGGGGGGCGCCGCAGCGCGACGACCGCGCGGTAAGCCAAAAGAATAGCCACCAATGCTCCATAGAAAACCGGCTTGCGAATATCCGATTTCACCAGCCAGTAGTAATGCACCACCGCCGCGCAAGCGCTGAAGTATATCAGCCGATGCAGCATCTGCCAGCGCTTGCCTCCTAGCCGTCGAATCCAGCCGGCGGTCGAGGTGATCGCCAGCGGCAACATCGTGATGAACGCCGCGAATCCAGCGGTGATGAACGGGCGTTTGCCAATGTCCTTGACGATCTCGCCCCAGGCGAAGAACTTGTCCAGCCACAGGTAAGTCGTCAGGTGCAGGCATCCGTAGAAGAACGCGAACAGTCCGATCATGCGGCGAACTTTGACCAGGTCAGGCCAGCGCAGCAGCTTGCGCAGCGGCGTGATGGCCAGCGTGATGACGATAAGGCGCAGCGTCCAGTCGCCGGTCCAGTGCGTGATGTACTCGATCGGATTCGCGCTTAAATCCTGCTGATACGCTTTCCAACCAAGCAGCGCGAACGGAACCAGGCACAGCGCAAAGACTGTGATTTTCAACCACCGCATGTCAATAGTTCTTGCGCAGATCCATGCCGGTGTAGAGTGAAGCTACTTGGTCCCCGTAGCCATTGAACGGCAGCGTTTTGCGCTTCAGAAATTCACCGAGGCGGCGCTCGGTTGCCTGGCTCCAGCGTGGATGATCCACCTCGGGATTCACGTTGGAATAGAAGCCGTATTCCATGCTATTGGCCAGGTTCCAGCAGGTCGGCGGCTGCTTTTCGACGAAACGAATTTTGACAATCGACTTAATGCTCTTAAAACCGTACTTCCACGGGACCACTAAGCGAAGAGGCGCGCCATTCTGGTTGGGCAATACTTCACCGTACAAACCTACACACATCAACGCCAGCGGATGCATTGCCTCGTCCATGCGCAGGCCTTCCACGTACGGCAGTGGAATACCCGCGTAGCGCGATTCCGGCATCTGTTTCAAATCATAGAGAGTCTGGAATGCCACGAACTTCGCCTTGGCCGTAGGCTCCACTTTTTGGATCAGCGCGTTCAGGGAAAAGCCGATCCACGGCACCACAATCGACCACGCTTCAACACAGCGATGCCGGTAAATCCGTTCCTCCAGCGGCGCCAGTTTCATGATCGTGTCGATATCCATCACGCCGGGCTTATTCACGGCGCCTTCGATCGAAACCGTCCAGGGAGACGGCTTGAGCGTATGCGCCAGGTTGGCCGGCTGGTCTTTGCTGGTGCCGAACTCGTAGTAGTTGTTGTAGCTGGCGACGTCTTTGAACGGCGTCATCTTTTCGCTGGTGCTGAGTGGACTCTTGACGACCCCCTCCAGCTTGGCGCCAGCCTGGGCGCGGGCGGCGAGAAACGCAGCGCCCGCCAGGGGCAAACCCGCCAGGAACCGGCGGCGGTTGAGGTACGCATCCTTCGGCGTAACATCGGAGTAGCGGAGGTCGGGTGGGCGTTTGATCAGCATATTCTCACTCTTATAGACGTAAAGACGAGGGCCGCCGGATTTATTCCCGCCGCCCAGTCTTTATTTTAATCCCAGCCGCACCCACTCGATTTGCATCGCGTCAGGCGCGCCCGCGTAATACAGGACAATTACATCGCCGTTAGGCAAAGATTCGGCGAAAGGCAGGCCAAAGCTCCACAACGCCATATCGGCCAACATTTCACCGGTAGTTCCGGTCTCCCGCTGCGGGCGTGGACTCTCCCACATGACGGTTTCCGAATCGAGCAGGAACGGGCCGTCATTGGACATGGCCATGCGGGCGCGGATCGAGCGCGAACCGAACCGGTCGACCCAAGCAAGCACAACGCGGCCATCCGGCAGAAACGCTGGACGCGAAGGCTGATCCGCAAAACCAAGATCGTCAGGCGGCGTCCAGGTGCGGCCTTCGTCGCGACTCAAGCGGCGCTGCACGTTGAGGTAGCGATTGGCTGGCTTATCGTAAGTCCAGGTGAAACTGGCTAGCGTGCCATCTGGAGCCGCAGCCGTGCGTTGATCCCAGTTGAAAATGCGGCCGGACGGATCCTGGCACACAGTTACCGGCTGCGTCCAAGACTGGCCCTGGTCATCCGAATGCAGATAAACCACTTTCTGGAACCACTGCCTGCGGTCGAGAAAATTTTTGTTGCTTTCGATGCTGAGCGCCAAGCGGCCGCTCGTAAGCCGCAGAACGGGGCACGTGAGACTAGGCGGACCGATATCCGGCGTCATAGGCACGCGGCGCCAGGCGCTCCATGTACTGCCGTTATCGCGTGAGTCCGCCAGAAGGATCGCCATCGGCAAGCAGCCTTCCGTCTCCTGGTTGAATAACGGCTGGCCGGGATATGCCTCGCGATCCACCCACATCGACGACGCGATCAAATGATCCGACGCGATTACCGTGGTGTGCAAGACCCACAGGGAGCCACGCACACCATCGAGCGCGGTATCGAACGGCGCCCAGGGTTCGCTCCATGTTTGGCCAAGATCGGTGGATCGCCGCAGCTCGATCACAGATTGTTCATCCACCTTGCTCTTCCCGACGCGATACGCCGCGAGCAGCGAGCCATCCGGCAGGCAAGTCACGCTAGGAAATGCAGAGACCGCGCGATCGCCGCCGGCCGCGCAGGGATTGAGAACGCCGCGAGAGACGATTCGCATCAGCCGATGCCAAGCGTTTCATGCATAGTCTGGAAAAAGGCGTCAAGATCCGCCGGGCGCGTATGGATGTGCGTCGAAATGCGCAGACGCTCCGCACCCGCCAGCCAGATGCCTCGCTTGCGCGCCAGCGCATAAAGCGGCTTCGTGTCGACACCTTTGAACTGAAAAGTGACCATGCCGGCATAAAGGCCGTCATCGTCGGGGGTGAGCAGTTCAAGCTGAGGCAGCTTGGCTACCCGCTCGCGCACGCCGCGCGCCAACTGGTGGATGCGGCCGTACACGCGGTCCGGTCCAACCTGCTTCAGGAAACGCAGCGCGGCCATGTGGCCTTCAAAGATGGCGCGGTTGTTGGTGCCCACCATCATGAATCGGGCGGCCTTCAAATCATACTTGTCCCAATTAAATGTCGCGGTGTGCACCCAAAGCTTGTCCAAATGCTCTTCGCGGATGTAAAGCAGACCGCAGCCGCACGGCGTGAACATCCATTTATGCGGACTGCCGGCGAAGAAATCGCAGCCAAGCTCGTGCAGGTTCACCGGCACCTGTCCGTTCATGTGAGCGCCGTCAATCAGGGTCAGGACGCCTTTTGCGCGCGCAGCCTGGCAGATTTCGCGAATCGGCGTCACCAAACCAGTAGTAGTTGTGATGCCGCTAAAACTGATGATGCGCGTACGCGGTCCGATGGCGGAAATCACACGATCGGTAATCTCGGCCGGGCTCTTCGGCGGAATCGCGATCGGCACATAGCGGACCTGCACGCCGAAGCGCGCCTGCTTTTGCATCCAAGGGAAACGTGCCGCCGGGATGTTCCTGGTCGGTGAGGAGCACTTCGTCGCCGGCCTTGAGGTCGAGGCCCTGGCAGATGGTGTTCATGCCCTCGGTCGTGTTGCGGGTGAACGCGAGTTCGTCTTTCTTGCATCCGACGAAGTCAGCCAGCTCCTGGCGCCAGTCGTCGAAGGGTTCCCCGCCCCATCGCGGCAGGCCATCGCTGGTGAGGCCTTCGAGCGATGCCGACTGCGTAAGGTAAGCGAACGCCGCCGCAAGCGCGGGCTTGGCGGCCACGCCCAGGCTGCCAACATTCAAGAACGCGCGGCCCTCGGGCAGCAGAAACTGCTCGCGGCGGAGCCTGAGCCAGTAGCTTTCGGGGTCGCGCGAGAAGAGCTTGTCATCGGGCAGGGCGGGAACTTCGAGGGCGGCTTTGGCCGTAGCGGGCGCCAGGCCGAACAGGCCCGCGGCGGTCAACAGGGCTTCACGACGTCGCATAATTAATCACCGGAAAATCGATTATGCCTTTCAGCTTGGATGGATCAGTCAGCCGCACGTTCCGTGACATGTAGACGTAGATCAAGCCACGGCGCATTTGTTCGCTCGAATTCGGTTCGCTGCGATGCGCGGTCAGGCAGTGATGAAGGACCACGGATCCCCGCTTCACCTCCACCGCCACCTCGCCCAGCGCTTCAATTTGTGCATGCGGCGTCAATCCCAGCGAATTGCCTTTGACGCCGGACGGCGCGTGCGGCAGCATTCCCAAGCGATGAGATCCCGGCACAAAACGCACGCAGCCGTTGGCCACGCTGGAATCGTCCAGCGCAATCCAGGCGCTGATCAGTTCGGGCGGATCGAACGGCCAGTACGGCATGTCCTGGTGCAACGGCACCGCTGTTCCCACGCGCGCCGGCTTGGCGAACAACTGGCTGCCATACAAGCGCAGAGGAGCGCCCAGCAGAGCCTTCATCACCTCGACCACGCGCGGATGCCCGGCAACATTCAGAAAAAAGGGGTTGTACTGGTGCAGGCGAAATGCGTTGCGCAAACGCGGCGGATCGGAACCCGGTTCGTAGATGCGATCGGACTCGGGGACGTAGTCCACGCTGCCGTCGATCACGCGCTGGATTTCCTCCGAGATCGGATTCAGCTCAGCCGGCCTGAATACGTTCTCGAGAATGACGAACCCGTCGCGCTGAAACTGAGCGGCAACCGCATCGGCGGTAGCTGTCGGCATCCGGTCCTCCGGCAAGAAAATCAGTGTAGCGCGAAAGTGGAAGGCGTGAGCCGCGCCAGATCGCGCCGCACAAAATATAGATAGCCGATGAGTAGCAGCAGCGCGCCCAACGCCATGATCGCCGAGATTCCACCGAAGACGCCGCCCAGGCCGTAGTCGCGCTTGAGATAGCCAGCCAGCAGGACGCCCACACCGCCCGCAAACGTGTTCGCCGCATTGGTGAGGCCGACTGCTGTCGACCGCAGCCGGGGCGGAAGCAAATCACAAAGCATGGCATTCTCGTTCGAGCCTCCCAAAGCGCGCAGCATCGAAAAACAAAAAATGCAGGCGATCAAAATTGCGAAGGCCGGCCGGCTTAAAAACGCCAGCAGAAACGGTGCAGCGGCGAAGTAGAACAAGCTCTGCGCCAGCATGCGGCGTGCGGGCTGCGTGCCCGCCACGCGATCCGAGAACCAGCCGCCAAATGCCACGCCGGCCACACCAGAACCCTGAATCACCAGCGGCGCTGAGAACCCGGCCCCAGCCAGACTGAGATGATACGTCTCGTTGAAATACAGCGGCAGCCAGTTGAAAAAAATCCACGTGCCGATCGAAACGATCATTGCTTGCGATAGCAAGATCCAGAAACTGGGTATTCGTACAATCAAGCCGAGATTGCTGCCCACGGGCGGCCCGGCAACCGCTTCCACAGGTTTCAGCGCGGCATCACGCAGTACGAAAGGCGCGGCCGCGGCCATCACGAGACCCAACCCGCCCAGCAGATAAAAGCTTAGCCGCCATCCGTAATGTTCACCGAAATATCCCGCCATCGCGCCGCCCGCGACCAAGCCCACGCTCAGTCCCGCAATGTGCAAACCCATGGCCGTTGCGCGCGTGTCACTCGCGTGATGGTCGGCAAGCAACGCGATCGCCGCCGGCAGGTAGATACACTCGGCGAAACCAAGCAGCACGCGCGTGGCTAGCAAAACTTCTGCGTTGGGCGCCATGCCCGTTGCCAGCGTGATCAGGCTCCAGGCTGCCAGACTCCAGGCCACTAAGCGGCTGCGCGAAATATGATCCGCCAGGTAGCCGGCAACGGGAGATCCAATCGCGTACGACCACAGAAAGAACGAACCAATGGCCGCCAGTTGCAGATCGGACATCCGCAAATCGCGCCGGAGCAGCGGAAAGACCGAAGACGTTGCCGTGCGGTCGCCGTAGTTCAGCGCCGCGACGAAGAACAGGAACGCGACCAGACGCCACTTGTACCGCGGATCGCTGGCCGCCACGCCATCCTCACTTCTTCACGGTGACGCTCTCAAATGCTTTGAACGAATTCTGGAAGTGATCGAGCAGCGCTCCGTGATCGCCGCCGGCAGTGATAAAACGGCCGCCGAGATCGACAATGTTCTGCGCCTTGGCCGGATTCGCCGTCGTCGTCCCCCACCATTTGCCGTGCTTGCGAGCCGCGTCCGCCACTTTGCGCCGGGCTTCCACCAGCAGCGGGTGATCGAACTGCAGCGGTACGCCGTAGGACAAACTAAGGTCGCCGGGCCCGACGAAGAGAATGTCCACGCCATCCACAGCCGCGATCTCATCCACACACTCAACGGCTTCCTTGTCCTCGATCTGCAGCACCAAGAACGTTTCCTCATTGGCGTTGCGAATATGTTCCATGGTGTCGGCGAGCGCCCAATCCGCGTCAGCACCTGCGCCGTCCAAGCCGCGTTTGCCACGCGGCGGGAAACGAGTCCACTCGGCGTATTGGCGCGCTTCTTCCACGCTGCGGCAGTGCGGCACCATGATCCCGTTGGCGCCGAATTCGAGCGCGCGCATCACGCTGTCATAGCCATGCTTGCGGATGCGGACCATCAAATCCATGTTGGTATAGCGGCACGCGAGCGACATCGGCAGGATCGTGTCGTAGGGAAATTCGCGGTGTTCGAGGTCGTACCAGATCACGTCGTAGCCGATCCGGCCAACTACTTCAGCCAGCCACGGGTCGGGAAGGCGGCTGATCCCGGCAATCTTGACACACTCTCCGGCGCGGAGTTTTTTCAGTACGCGGCTTTTAGTCATGAACTGGCTATTGTATGCCAGAAGAGTTAAGGACCGTATCGTTCGGCCGCGCGAGCTTTGGCTTTCGCCGCTTCTTCTTCGCGATTCTTGGGCGGTGCATTAGTTTCGAGCGAAAAGAGAAAGCGCTCTGAAATGCCGGCGATCTCATTGACCGCCGCCCGAAACGCAGCTTCATTGGCCTTCGACGGTTTGCTGAAGCCGCTGATTTTTCGCACGAATTGCAGCGACGCCGCCTGAACTTCTTCAGGTGTTACCGGCGGATCGAAATTGAAAAGAGTTTTAATGTTCCTGCACATATTCCCTACCCTGCGTGAACCAGTGCGGCGCCTGCCTTCTCGCCCGTTAACGCTCCATCGCGAATGGCGAAACGCCCGTTGACCAAGACTTGCTTGATTCCGTGCGGAGCTTGCGCCGGATGCTCGTAGTCACCGTCGCTGCCAATCGTCGCGGGATCGAATACCACGATGTCCGCCGCCTGGCCAGCCGCCAGCGTTCCTCGACCGCGCAGTCGAAAGCGTTCTGCAGGCTGACCGCTCGACTTGTGCACCGCCTCTTCCAACGTGAACCAGCCCTTTTCGCGGACGAATTCACCCAGCAGTTTCGGATAGGTCCCGAAAGTGCGCGGATGAGAAATGCCGTCGACCACCAGGCCGTCGGTGATGATCGAGGTGAGCGGATGCGCCAGCACCTTCCGCAAATTGCCGTCGTGATTATTAAACGAGATGATCCACACACCGGCTTGCTGTTCCCGAATCAGAGTGGAGCGCCGTCGCGGCTGGCGAATGATTTCGCTCGGCGGCGATGCGCGCAATCGAGCGGCCCATCAGGGTGGCATCCGCGCCCGCCGCGATCTTGCAAACGACGATGTCATCCCAACCATTGGACATTCCATCCTCGGTTTCACGCGCGATGCGGTCGAAATCCGCGGGCGATTCGAGACGCGCGAGCAAGGCGGAAACGCCGCCATCCTGACACCACGCCGGCAGCAGTTGGATCAACGAACACGAGCCGGCCAGATACGGATACGCATCCATCGCGACATCAATGCCCGCACGCTGCGCAGCTTCAATATGCTCGATCACCGTTTCCAGCTTGTGCCAGTTCTTCTGGCCGACGACCTGCAGGTGCGAAATCTGCACCGGGATTTGGCGCGGCGGCCCACTTCAAGCGCCTCATCGACCGCCTCCACCACGCGAAATTTGTAGTCCCGCATGTGCGTAGTGTAGAAGGCATTGTGGCGTCGCAATACACGGCCGTACCCGACTAGCTCCTCCGTATCCGCGAAGCTGGACGGCATGCAATTGAGGCCGGTCGAGAGTCCGATCGATCCAGCTTCCAGACACGCATCGAGCGCGCGCTCCATCGCGGCCTGCTCTTCCGGCTGCGGCGAGCCCGCGCGCATCTGCATGCCCCAGATCCGCAGAGGACCGTGCCCTGTCAGGGCCGCAACGTTTACGTAAGTGCCGGCCTGCTTGACTGCGGCAAAATAATCAGCGGCCGTCTCCATGCCTTCGGGCGGTTCGCCATCGAACAGCTCCCCTGTCATGCGCTCGCCACTAGGATTCGGACGAGTCGGGAACAGAGAAAATCCGCAGTTGCCGACGATCTCGGTAGTCACGCCCTGCTGGATTTTGTTGGGCAGGTGTTGCAGCACTTCCTGATCGCCATGACTGTGGACGTCGATGAAGCCGGGCGCAACGACCATCCCCGCGCACTCGATCTCCGGCAGGTCCGCCACCTCTCCCACGACGCCGACTTCAGCGATGAGCCCGCCGCGGATCAGCACGTCAGCTTCGCGGCCCGGCGCGCCCGTGCCGTCGATCACGCGGCCATTGCGAAGAATCAGATCCATAAAGTTAACGCGGGTTGGGCAGCACGAAGCCCCCATCAATTCGCAGCACTGAGCCCGTCACGTACGAGGCGTCATCCGACACCAGGTACGCCACACCCTTGGCAATCTCCGCGGGCCGGGCCAGGCGTCCCAGCAACAATTGCGATCCCCACTCCTCGATTTGCTTGTCGTTAAACTGCTCGTGCTCACCCGGCGTGTCCGTCCAGCCGGGCTCGATGCAGTTGACCCGGATGCGGTGCGACGCGAGTTCCACTGCCCAGGTTGCGGCCATGTGATTCACCGCCGCTTTGGCAGCGTTATAAATGCTCGCATTCGCATACGGCCGGAACGCGTGCACCGACGTGATGCAAACGATATTCCCGCCACCGCCTTGCCGTACGAACTGCCGAGCGGCGAGTTGGCCGCAGTGGAATGCGCCCCAGAACAGCACCGACATCTGTCCTTCCACGTCAGCCATTTCAAGTTCGAGCATCGGCTTGCGCAAGCCCTTGCCCGCATTGCTCACCAGGATGTCCAGCTTGCCGAAACGGGCGACGGTTTCCGCGAACATCCGCTCGTCGTCGGCGCGATTGCCCACGTCGCCCTGACAGAAAAACGCGCGGCGCCCGAGCGCTTCAATCTCGCGTACCACTTCGGCAGCCAGCTCGGCGTGGCCCTTGTCATTGACGACAACATCAGCGCCGCAGCCCGCCAGTTCGAGCGCAATAGCGCGGCCAATTCCGCGCGCAGCTCCGGTGACAATCGCAACTTTTCCGGCCAACTTCAGTTCAGGCATCTCAACACGTATGATAGCCAGAATGCTGCAAGCGATCATGTACGGCGCAGGCGATTTGCGCCTGGAGCAATGTCCACTCGATCCCGATTCGATAGCCGCCGACCAGGTTTATGTCGAGACCGAAGTCACGGCTCTCTCGACAGGAACGGATTTGGGCAACTTCGAAGGACGCTCGCGCGAAGTGCCGGACGCGCCGGATTATCCGCGCGGAGTTGGCTATTCGAACGTCGGCCGCATCGTGCGCGCCGGCAAGGACGTCACGCACTTGAAGCCCGGCCAGCGTGTGTTTTCCATGCGGCCGCATCTCTCGGCCTTCATCGCGCAGAAAGATGAGCTGCTGGTTCCGGTGCCGGAGAATGTTTCCTCGGAGCAGGCGTCGCTGGGCTATCTGATCGAACTCGGCGTCGCGGCCATGCGGCAGGCCAAGTACGAAGCCGGTGAAAGCATCGCGGTGGTCGGCCTGGGAGTAATTGGCTTGAGCACGGTGGGCATTGCCCGTGCGATGGGCGCGCGCGTGATTGCCATAGCCAACGCCGCCAGTCGCGCGGAGCGTGCGCGGCGCGTAGGCGCACATCTGGCCTTGCGTTCGGACGAAGCGCGCTCCCCGGCGGACTTGAGCGCGGTCTGCGGCAGCGAAGGCGCCGACATCGTCATCCTGACCGCCAATACCTGGCAAGCGTACCGGACATCGATCGATATCGCTCGCTATGGCGGTCGTATCAGCATTCTAGGCTTTCCCGGCCGCGCGCAACCCGCGCCGGACTTCAATCCGCTCGACATGAAATGGCTCTACGGCAAGCAGCTCACGCTGATCGGCGCCGGTTATGCGCCGCGCATCGACTGCGCACCCGCCGCCATCCGCTTCAACCTGCGCCGCAATATGGAATACATCTTCGCGCTGATGCAAACGGGGGAACTGAATCTCGAGCCGATCATCAGCCACCGTGTGCCGGCAACCCGCATGCGTGAAGCCTACGATTTGGCCCACGCGCATTCCAAAGATCTGGTGGCGGCGGTTTTCGACTGGCGGAATCTCGCGTGAAGCGCCGCCGGCTCGGACGGACCGGTCTCGATGTCTCGGAGATTTCGCTCGGCACGGTCGAGTTGGGACTGCCGTACGGAATCCCGGAAGCGGGCCGTCTGATCCAGCCCGATGAAGACGCCGCGGCGCGTCTTCTGAACAGGGCGCTCGATATCGGCATCAATTTCATCGACACCGCGCGCCTCTACGGCACTGCGGAGGAGATCATCGGACGGGCTTTGCAGTGGCCGCCGCGCGGAATATTTTCTGGCGTCGAAAGTCCCCAACTTCGCCGACGAAAATCTTACCGGCGACATACTTGCGCGAGCGTATCTTCGCCTCGGTGGAAGAAAGCCTGCGTTCGCTCCAGACCGAAGTCATCGACGTGATGATGATCCACAGCGCGCCGGTCGACGTAATACTGCGCGGCGAGGTGATGGAAATATTAATGGAGGTGAAGCGCAAGGGCCACGTGCGTTGGCTCGGCGCAAGCGTCTATGGCGAGGAAGCGGCGATCGCCGCTATCACCGACGGCCGCTACGACTGCCTGCAAATCGCCTACAACCTCCTCGACCGGCGGCCGGAAAAACAGATTCTCGCCCGCGCTCACGAAGCCGGCGTCGGCATCATCGCTCGTTCGGTATTGCTCAAAGGCGCGCTCACGCACCGCTACCGTCATCTTCCGGAGAGTCTCTCAGCGCTTCGCAAGTCAGTCGAGCAGGCAATGGCGCTGGCTGGTGTTTCAGCGGATGGATTGGTTGAGTTGGCCTACCGCTACGTGCTGAGCCGGCAGCCGCCCGACACCGCACTCGCCGGCGCGTCGAGCATCGCTGAATTAGATCAGGTAGCCGCCGCCGGCGGGCCGCTAGGCAACGATCTCATCGCGCAAATCGCCAAAATTACGATCGACCAGGAAAACCTGTTGAATCCCGGCACATGGGCTGAGTTGTCGCCAGTCTCACAAACATGATTTCCATTCTCGCCGAAGGCTACATCTCGCGCCGCCAGCCATCGAGCCCGACCGCCATCGCCGCCGGTCCCCGCTGCGTCGCCACAGCGGCGGGCGAAGTCTTGTGTAGTTTCGTGGTGCAGTCCGCCCTCGGCGTAAACGATTTCGCCACCATGATCGCCCGCTCGCGCGATGGTGGCGTAACGTGGGATGAAGCACGGCCTGTTTGGCCAGAGCGCGAAGGTCGCGAGTCGATATTCTGCTCCATCAGCCGCAGCAATTCCGATGACCTGTTTCTCACCGGAATGCGCTGGACCATCGATGCCGCCGGCGAATCTTTCTGGAGCGATGCCACCCAAGGCATGAAGCCCAACCAACTGATTTGGTCGCGCTCCCGGGATCGCGCTGCGACGTGGAGTGAGCCGCGCGCGATTCCGCTCGATGGGCCCGGCTCGGTGGAAGCGCCTGGAACTTTGTGCTGCACGCGCGCAGGCCGCTGGCTGGTCTGCTACTCCCCGTACAACACGTTCGACCCAGCGATCACGGTCGACCGCGGCCGCGTGGTAGTCGCGTTCTCCGACGATGAAGGCCGCACCTGGCGCCATCGCGATATGCTGCGCTTTGCCGAGCCGCATTCCGGCGGCGCCGAAGCGTGGGTGATTGAGCTCGCTGACGGACGTTTGCTCGGCGCGGCATGGCACATCGATCTCGCCGGCAAGGTGGATTATCCCAATGCCTACGCGATCTCGCTCGACGGCGGCGACACGTGGCAGCCAACTGCGTCGACCGGAATCATCGGCCAATCGAATGCGCTCGCGGCATTGCCGGACGGGCGCGCGCTTTTCGTTTACAACCAGCGCAAGTACGGCGAAGCAGGCGTGTATCTGGCGATCGCGCGCCCGGACGCGTCGGCGTTCGGCATCGAGTCGAACCAGATCATCTGGCGTGCGCCGCGTGCCATGCTCGGCGATTCTTCGCCCGATCATGCCGATTGGACCGGCTTCGCGTTCGGCGAGCCTGCCATCACAACTCTCCCGGACGGTTCCTGGCTGGTGGTCTTCTGGTGCGTTCAACCCGACGGCCAGGGCGTGCGCTTCGTTAAGATTTCGCCGGCCTAGAGATCCCTGGGAAAATCGAAAAGATTCTCCAGCCCGTTCTCGCGCACGACGTAATTATCTTCCAGCCGGATGCCACCCTGCAGATGTTCGCCGTAAATGCCGGGCTCGAGCGCAATCACATCGCCCACTTCGAAAATGTCGCTGGAACCGGGAATGATGCGCGGCGCTTCGTGGCTATGATGTCCGATGCCATGCCCCGCGTGGTGCCAGAAGCTTTTCCGCGACAATTCGTGGGAATCCAGAAATTCCTTGATGCCGCGATAGACGTAGCTCGCAGCAACGCCGGGCTTGATCATGGATTCGCCGAGCTGCACCGCCTGGCAAACAATCTCCCAGGCGCGCTGTTGAACATCGGTAGGCTGGCCCACTGCAAAAGTGCGGCAGGTGTCTCCGGCGTAAAGCGCTGGCGCGGGAAAAATATCGAGCGTGTACAGATCGTGCGGTGCAATCACGCGTCGCGTCGGCGGGCCGCCCTCTTTGATGGCGCGCGTGCCGCAGGCGAAATCGCCGGGAAAAGAGACTACCGTGCCGGCCTCTTGCACGATGGCGCTGTACATGGCGTTGTACACGTCGAGCTCGGTTAGTCCGGGCGCGATAGTCTGCTTCGCCGCGCGATAGGCGGTGGCGCAGTAATGCAGGCTTTCGCGGATCGCCAGGATTTCGTCTTCATCCTTCGTCTTGCGGAGGGTCAAAACCCAATTCGTGGCGTCCAGAAAATCAGTCGCAGGAATGATGTATTCTAAATGCCCGGAGACAACAGATCGTTCCACAGCGCACTGGCTAATGGTGCGTGCCGAGTTGCGTGATAAATATTCGCCGAACCGCGCTGCGGCGTCGTGCGCCGGCATGGTAATGCAGCGATTGATCGAATACGTTTCGAAAGTGATGATTTCATCCGCAGCCGCTTCCCGCAGCGCCGGCGCAACCAGAACCGTTGAACCATCATGCCAGGCGCCAAAAATCACCGGCGTATCCGCAGCCACCAGCATGCCCGTGAAATAGTAGACCGTTCGAAAATTGCTGGTCACAAATAAGTCGCAGCGATTGGATTCCAACTGCGCCAGCAGCCTGCCTTGGCGCGCCCGGCATCCTTCGAGAGTCAGCATCTGTCAGCGAGTCCTTTCACGGCCGCACCCGCAGCCGGTGGGCAAGTATTTTGCCTTGCCCGTCTTCAATGCACCAATGAGTCGCCAGGAATTCTCCGTCATCAAGTGCAACCAGCGAAGGCTGGCCGAAGCGCAGCGATTTGAACATCTCCGCCATCTGCTGGCCGCCGCGCGTTTGCGACGATGCACCTGCGCCATAGATCACCGTTTCCGCGCGCACCTTCCATTCATCCCGGCTGAAATCGACCAGGCGAACGTAGATGCCGGGCGCATCGCCGCGGTGGGCGTGAATCGTGAGCAGCAAATCACGGCCCATCCAAATCAAATGAGAGGCCTGGCCCATGTGGCCGGTATCAATCGGGGCGGCCCAAGTGCAGCCTCCGTCGTGTGAAACCACCACTTGGTTCGGCATGTGCTCGTTGCGACCATGGTCATACGCCCAAACGATCACGGCCAGACGCCCCGGCTGCATCTCGCAAATCCTTGCCTCGAACGGCGTCACAGACTTCTTCCGCATCTCGAAAAAACGAATTGCATCATTCCAGGTGCGGCCCGCATCCCGGCTGCGCAGCAACACACCCACGTGGCCAGAGGGAGTCGAACCATCGGGCATCGGCAGCGGCGCGCCCACGGCCACCAAATCACCGAAGTGCAGTTCCAGCGCCGGCCCCGATAATTCCAGCAGCTCCGGATACCGCGTCTTCAACACATCCGGCACGCTCCAGGTGCGGCCGTCATCCCGCGAGAAGGTAACCAAATCGTCACCAGGCAGCAGGCCGCCAGTCTCCGGAATCGCAATCGGCGATTCGAGATCGTGCCGGTGATAACGATAGCCAATGGCGATGAGCGAGCCATCACGCAGCACCGTCGGTTTCAAATAATCGGAAGTTTCGAAACCCACCGTCGACTTGTCGTAGACCACGCCCTGCAACTGCCAGGTCCGACCGCCATCGCCGGAGCGGCTGATCCACGTGGTGGCGTTGGGCGCCTCAAACGCCTCAGCGATCGTGTGCATGCAGATTAATTCGCCCGAAGCCAGCCGCGCCATGCCTGGAAAATAGCCGTGCCGGCTATGCACGTGCGGTTTCGGATTGTCATATACCGTGTGCTGTTCCAGGTATTCAATTTGTGGCATCGCGTCAGCTCGCAGCCAGATGCCGGAACTCGCCTGCCAGATCGCGCGCGTCGATGAGCCGCTCGCGGTTTCCACTCGCCACCCGCTCAATGGCGTCGGGATCTTTCGAGCCGTGCCCGCTGACCAGGCAAACCGACACTTGTTCGCGACCAATAAGGCCGCGCTCGGCAGCTTTGCGAAAGCCCGCCAGGGCCGCTGCCCCTGCCGGTTCGCAGTAAATCCCCTCGCGCTGCAGCAGATGGCTCTGGGCAGTGAACACTTCTTCGTCGGATACAGTCAATCCAGTTCCGCCGCAGCGTTTCAGGTATTGCAAAGCCAGCGTGCCATCGATATCGAACGGTACCGAGAGCCCGCTGATGCGCGTCGAGCTGGCCACCGGCTCAATCGTGTCGCGTCCCGCCAAAAAGCTGGCGGCCACCGTCGAACATCCTTCCGGCTGCACTGCATGAATCGCCGGCGGGCGCGCGCGCAATGACAGAAAGCCTTCCGCCACCGCGGAAAATAATCCGCCTCCACCCACCGGCACAAAAACGTGATCGATCGCGGGCTTCGCCTGCTGTTCCAACAACTCCTGCGAAATGCTCGACACGCCTAGCATGCCGTCCGGGCAATAGCGGAACGCCGAAATCACCAGGGGCACCGAGCGCTCCTGGCTGAGCCGTTCCAGATCGCTGCAAATCGCCTCCGTGATCGCCGCGTCTTCGCCAAATCCGCGCACCCGCACGATGCGCGCGCCATACGAACGCATCTGCGTCAACTTGCCGGCCGGCGTTCGCTCGTTGACAAAAATAACGCAGCGGATGCCGTACCGCGCCGCATACGCCGCGAGCGCCGAGCCGGTGTTCCCGGATGAAGTGCCCACACAAACGCGGCGGCCCGTTTGCAAAATCCCCGTGACCTCAGCGGCGATGAAACGGTCTTTATAAGAGCCGCTCGGATTGCAATTTTCGAGTTTGAAAAACAGCCGGGGATAGCCGGCGTCCGGCCCCAAACACGCGCTGGGAATGAGCGGAGTCTTACCTTCCCCCATCGTGGCGCGAACGTCTTTCATCGTTCTCCCGTGACAAAAAATAAAGGTTCACCCGGCTCGACCACTGGAAACGCGTGGATCAGCACCACGATCCCGTCGCGATCCGCCAGCAGCTTTTCGAGCGGCTGCCCATGCAAATCGCCGATCGTGCCCAGCTCATCGCCCCGCCGCACGCGATCCAGCAAACGGACTTTCGGGATCAGAAAACCACGGCTGGAACCGGCAATGCTGCCATCGATATCGCCGCCGCCTTCCAAATCCCATTCGATCGGCTGCACGTCCGGAGTTCCCGCCAGCATGCCCAGATAGCGCATCAAATTCAGAACCCCGCGCCGGTAAACCGCGAGATCGGATGCATCGATTCGCCCCGCGCCCCGTGCTTCCGCATAGAGCGCCGGTATGTTCCGCTCTTTCGCCAGCGACACCGTGCGCCCAGGCGCATCATACGGCGAGCCCCATAAAATGGGTGCTCCGAACGCCAAAGCCGCCGGACGCCCGCGCGGATCTTCCGAATCGTAGCCGATGAGCGTCGGCATCTCGATCTTTACACCAGCGCTGTGCAAATCAAGATAGAGGTCCGCTTTCGCAATGACCTCCCGGCCCAGAGAGTAGGCAATCTGTTCGCTGATCGTGCCATCTTCTGCGCCGGGAAAAACCCGCGCCAAATTTTTCCCGTCCAAAGGACTGCTGCGAGTGCCGGCCCAAAATGCGGGCGGATTCGCCACCGGCACGCACAGCAAATCGCCGGACATCGCGGCCGGATCGAGTTCGTCAACGATGTCGAATATCGTGCGCACGCCTTCGTACTCGTCGCCGTGCACGCCGGCCGTAACCACCAACGTCTTGCCGTCGCGAGCGCCGCGGAGCACAATCACGGGCAGTTCCAACAGGTCCGGCGCAGTTCCCACAGTGAGTGCCAGACGATGTTTGTGTCCGCGCGCAAGCGGCGTGATCTCCAAATGTGCGCTCGTCAGCATGCCAGCTCCCGCGCCGCGGCAGCGTCCACCAGGTCCCGGCGAATCAGTTTCGCGTAGCCGAATTGGGTCAGCATGGCCGCCACCACCATCAGCACCGAAACCGAGCTCATGATGCCCGCCAGGCCAATGGCGCTCTTGAAATAGCCCGCCGCCATGACGCCGAGCCCGCCCGCAAAGCAATTGGCCGAGTTCATCATCCCCACCGCGGTCGACCGTCGAGCTTCCGGTAGCACATCACACACGGTTGGATGTTCGTTGGACGATCCCGCCGACCGCAGCAGCGCGAACAGGAACAGCGCGGCGCTGATCAGCCAATAGCTCCGGCTGAAGACAAACACCAACAGGCACGGCGCGGCCAGCCAGTAAGCGATCGCCATAAGCCGCATGCGCCTTCCGGGCCATCGCGCCGCGGCGCGGTCGGATTGGATTCCGCCCAACGCGATGCCCAGCACCGCCGAGCTTTCCAACATGAACGTGCCCGAGAATCCCGCGCCCGGCCAGGCTCAATCCGAATGTATCGTGATAAAAAAGCGGCAGCCAGTTATAGAAAATCCACGTGCCCACCGAGATGATCATCGATTCCAGAATTATCACGACGAACGTGGGCGTGCGCAGCAATTTCGGCAAATCGCGCAGGTTGGCGCGCGGAATCACCGCCGATGACGCCTCGCGGGCTGGTCCATCGCGCAAGGTGAAATGTGCCGCCACGGCTAGCACCAGGCCGCCGAATCCGAGGATGAAGCACATCGCCCGCCATCCAAAATGTTCGCCGAGATAGCCGCCCAGAAATCCGCCGCCAATCACTCCCACGCTCATCCCCGCGACGTGAATGGCCATGGCCGTGGCCCGGGTCCGAATCGGGTGATGGTGCGCGATCAATGCCACCGCCGCCGGCAGGTACATGCATTCCGAAAGTCCCAGCAGCACCCGCGTCGCCAGAAGCTGGTTGGCGTTGGCAGCGAATCCTGCCAGCCCAGAAGAAATGCTCCACGCCGCAAGTGAAATCGCGATCAGCCGGCTTCGGGAAACGCGATCCGCCACGTATCCCGCGAACGGCGACGCCGCCGCGTAGGACCACAGAAAAAACGATCCGGTCGACGCCAGCGCCATGTCGGACATGCTGAGGTCGCGCGAAAGCAGCGGGAACACAGAGGCCAGCGCAGCGCGGTCCGCATAGTTCAGCCCGGCGCAAAAAAATAGCAGCCCCACCAAATACCAGCGATAAGGCGCGCCGGATGCTCCGTGCTGGTCCGTGGTCATGGGTCTGCGATTTGACGAGGCAGTCAGTTTATCATTTGCGGCCTGGTGCTGCGCTGCCCGGCGCTCGCCCGCGAGCCAATTCCAGTAACACTTCGTATGGCGCTTTGTTGGCACGCTCCTGATAACAAAAGACAGCGTGGACAATACTTCATCAAACTACTCAAAATTGGTGATGTTGTCTCGTGCGGTTACCTACCCGCCGCGTGCTTCGCGCACGTGCCCAACACCGGCTTGAACTGACATAGAGCCAACAGGAGCTAAGAAGGCACATGTTTTCCCTGAGCGTCACCATTTCGCCAATAGTCGTGGTGCTCTTGGCAGTTGCGCCCGCCTTGGCTCAGCAGACTGACGTCTCACCGGAAAAGCCGCGCATCATCACTCAACAGACGATTGACGATCTCATCGCCCGGCTAGCCGCGCACGAAGCTCGCATCAAGGAATTGGAAGAGAAGTTGGCCCAGCAAAACGGAACAAGCGCGCAGAAACCGATGAGCATGGTTTCGCCGGCCCAGCCTCCAGCCGCCGTTGCGGCAGCCCCTGCGCCCGCGCCACCCGCCACCGCGGACCTTATGCCGCCAGACGACCTGGATGAGCATGCCCACATGATGGACCTGCCCGGCGGAGGACCAACCTTGAAACTCCGCGGCTTCATGGATTTCAATCTGGGCTTCGGTTCCGATGCCAACCCGCTGATCTTCCCGTTGAATGCTCCAGCGCATAACACGTTCCAGAATGGCGAGTTTGATTTATTCGTGTCATCTAGACTATCCGACACGCTCAGTTTCTTCAGCGAAGTGATTATCGGCTCCGACCCCACCAACGCCTGGGGGCTCGACATTGAGCGATTGCAATTGACTTACCGGCCCAGCCAGTACTTCGAGATCAGCGGCGGCCGATATCACACCGCCATCGGCTACTACAACACGGCCTTTCATCACGGAACCTGGTTCCAAACCGCTACCGGACGCCCGTTCATGTATTTCTTTGAGGACAGCGGCGGCATCCTGCCCGTGCATAGCGTGGGCGTATCTACCAGCGGCCTCGTTCCGGGTACCGGCAAACTGGGATTGCACTGGGTGGCGGAGATTGGCAATGGGCGCAGCTCGTCGTTCACGGCCGCGCCGGTTCAGAATTTTCTCTCTGACAAGAATCGCAAAGACTTCAATCTCGCGGCCTACATCAAGCCTCAGTGGGTTCCCGGGCTGCAGGTCGGCGGCTCCTTTTATCGCGACCGCATGGTTCCCGCCGGTATCCCGCACGTCAACCAGAACATCGCCAGTCTTTATGCCGTCTACATGAACTCGGACTGGGAGTTTCTCAACGAGGGCGTCTGGCTCAGCAATAAATTGGATGGCCAGGACAAGAGCTACAACACACCACTGGTTTACACGCAGGTCTCACGCAAGTTCGGACGGTACCGGCCTTTCGTTCGTTACCAGTACGTGAATGTGCCCAGCGCCGACCCCATCAATATTTTCACCGGCCGCTACGACGGTCCCTCCGCCGGACTGCGCATGGATTACACCAACTACGCCGCGCTCAAAATTCAGTACAACCGGCTGTATCAGCGCGTCGTGGCCCCGGCCAATGGCTTGGATCTCCAGGTGGCATTCACTTTCTGAACCGGCTCTGAACATGCGACGCCTTGCCATTCTCATTCCGGTTTTGCTGATAACGGCCGCGGCCGGCGTCGGGCCCGGGCCTCGTCTGGCTATCGTTGTACATCGGTCCAACCCGGTTGACGATCTGTCGCGCGGGCAAGTGCGCAAAATGCTTTTGGGACAGGTGCGCTACTGGCCGGATCAAACCCGGCTGACGCTTGTCGTGCGCGACGCCGCCAGCCCCGCCTTCCACGCCATGCTGACTTCCGTGCTGCGCATGTCGGAGGCGGAATACCGCCGCCAGTGGATGAGTGTAGAGTTTCGCGGTGAAATTGCGCCGCCGCTCAAAGTACTGAACTCCGCCGAAAGCGCCTGCCGGTTTGTGACCTTCGTGCCAGGCGCCGTCGCGCTGGTGGAGTCGGAGGCCGTCGGTAGCGGCGCCGTGCCGGTGAAGGTAGTAAGAATCGAAGGCAAATTGCCGGACGATCCCGGCTATAGCATTCAATGAGCACGCCAACTCACGAGCCCATGCTGAAAGTCACGCCCGCCATGCTGGCTGTACTCGGGCTGCTGGTCCTGAGCAGTGCCTCCTTCGTGGGATGGGATTTCTTGCGCGCCATTCGCCAGGCTCAGTCTCTCTATTCGGTGGGCATTCTGGGAGTCAGCCTCCAGGGCGAAATCCAGTTCTTCACCCAAGAGAGCCGGCGCACCGTCTCCTACGCGCTCACCACCAACGATCCGAATCTGCAGTTGCCGTTCGTCGACCAGGCGCGCACCGCATCCCAGCGCGTGGACAGCCTCGTGCAGAACCTGCTGGCGCTCGATTTGAGCCAGGAGTCCCGCAATTCCGCCACCCATTTCGCCGATCGCTGGAAGGAATATGTCAGTGTTCGCGACGAGATCATCGCCGGAATTCTTGAGGAAGAAATCAAGCAGGCCTTGATGCTCGATATGCATGAAGGCGTGCAGAAGTTCGAAGCCGCTTCCGACGCGCTCCATCGCTTCAAGGATCAACTGGACCGCGATTCCGCGCGCCAATCGGGCAATGTGCGCAATGCGTTTTACCGCGCGGCCATCGAAATGGCGGCCCTGCTTGCAGGCACTTTGCTTTTTATCGGTGTGGTGGCCCGTGATTTGGAGAAGCGCAAAGCTGTCGAAGCGCTTCGCGCCATGAATCGCGATCTCCGTCTGGCTCGCGAGACCGCGGAAAAAGCCAACAAGGCGCTGTTGCTGCAAAAAGTAGAGTTGGAACGCTCCAATCAAGAGCTGGAGCAGTTCGCCTACGTCGCCTCTCACGATTTGCAGGAGCCACTGCGCATGGTCTCGAACTATACCCAGCTCCTCGCCCGGCGCTACAAAGGCAAGCTGGACGCCGATGCCGACGACTTCATCGGGTTTGCCGTCGACGGCGCCAAACGGATGCAGTTGCTCATTACCGACCTGCTTTCGTTATCGCGGGTAGGTTCGCGCGCGACTTCGTTCAAGCCCATCGAACTGGGAGACGTCGTGAAGCAGGCCATTGCCAACCTTCAAATGGCCATCCAAGAGTCCCAGGCGCGGGTGGATTGCGCCACTCTGCCCATGGTCATGGCCGATCGCGGTCAACTAGTCCAGCTATTCCAGAACCTCATCGGCAACGCGATCAAGTACCGGCAAGACCGGAATCCGGAGGTTCGCATCCAAGCCGACGGTGACGGAGAGAACTGGTTGTTCCGCATCACCGATAACGGCATTGGATTCGATCCCAAGCAGGCCGACCGGATCTTCATGATCTTCCAGCGGCTGCATACCCGGCAGGAGTATTCCGGCACCGGTATCGGCTTGGCGGTCTGCAAAAAAATCGTCGAGAGGCACGGCGGTAGGATCTGGGCCGATTCCATCCCCGGCGAGGGCTCGACATTTTCCTTCACCATTCCGGACACGGTCACAGCCGAAGCGGCGCATAACGGCGACCTGCAAGGCGCTGTTTCGAAATCCAGTTAGACCGCCCGCGCGCACTCAGCTTTCTAGGCGGATGTGAGCAATCTTGAACAGTATCCCGGCGAGGGGTCTGCTAGATTGAAGCCTAACTATCCGCCAGCCATGGACCCTACCAGGCAAGCTGAGTCTCGTTTTGGCATTCACAAGGCCTTCCCTATTCGGGCCCACGAAATGCACCGGCAACACCCCATGCACCACGAGACGGCCCTCGGCGGAACCCTTGGGGAACTCGTGGGAACGTCTCCGGCGATGCAAGCGATTTTTGCCACCATCGGTCAAGTGGCGCCCACGTCCGTCCCGGTATTGATCTGCGGCGAGACCGGCACCGGTAAAGAGTTGGTCGCGCGCGAAATCCACCGCCTCTCCCCCCGCCGCGCCGGCCCTTTCGTTCCGATTAATGCCGCAGCCTTACCCGAAAGCCTGATTGAAAGCGAGTTGTTCGGCCACGAGAAAGGCGCCTTCACCGGTGCCTTGGAGAGCCGCGCCGGCTGCTTTGAACAGGCGCACGGAGGCACCCTCTTCCTGGATGAAATCGGCGCCATGCCGGCATCGGGGCAGCCCAAGCTTCTCCGAATTCTCGAAGACCTGCGCGTGCGGCGGCTCGGCGGAAAGAACGAGATTCCCGTGAATGCGCGCGTGCTGGCCGCTACCAGCCATTCGGTGGCCGAACAGTTGTGCGGAGAAATCTACTACCGTTTGAGCGTGTTTCAAATCGTGCTGCCTCCTCTGCGCGAGCGCGCCGACGACATTCCGCTCATCGCCGAAGCCATCCTCCAGGATGTAAACCGGAAACATAACGCCAATGTAACCGGCTTCGATTTGGAAGTGCTCGCATCTTTTCGAACCCACGATTGGCCCGGCAATGTCAGAGAGCTGCGCAACGTGATCGAGCGGGCTACCATCGTGGCCAATACGGGCCCGATTCGCCTGCATCACCTGCCTTTTCCCAACGCTGAGAGGAGTTCCAGCCTGCATTCACCCAAATCAACCCCGCTCTATGGCTGCTTGACTCTGGCGCCCGGCCAGCCGCTCTCGCAAGCGGAAGCTGCCTACATCAAACTGACGCTTGAGTACGTGAATTACAATCGCAAGCGCGCCGCCGAAATTCTCGAGATCAGTCTGCGCACCCTGCAAAGCCGAATCAGCGAATTTCGCAAAAAGGCGAAAGCGGCAGCGGTCGACTCTCCTGCGATAGACTGAAGATTCCAAGCAGTTCCACAGTCACAAAAGGAAGGATCACTCCATGACCTACTATGGCGCCAAAGACCTGGCGGACAGCATGCGCACTGTCCGTAAAAATACGATTATCATCGCCGAAGAAATCCCTGAAGACCGCTACAGTTTCAGGGCCGCGCCCGACACGCGCACGGTAGCCCAGCTCCTCACTCACATTGCCGTCGTTCCCCGATTGCCGGAACAGATCCACGCCACCGAGCGCCGCACCAGCCTCGAAGGGTTCGATTTTCCGGCAGTGTTTCAGGGCATTATCGCGGAAGAGCAGAAGCCCCGCACTAAAGCCGAAATCCTCACCCTGCTGCGCGAAGAAGGCGAGCGCTTTACCAAATGGCTGGAGAGCCAGTCCGACGATTTTCTCGGCGAGCAAGTGAAATTTCCGGCCGGTATGACGCCGCCAGTCAAGACCCGCTTCGAAATGCTGCTGGGCGCTAAGGAGCACGAAATGCACCACCGCGGACAGCTCATGCTGATCGAGCGCATGCTGGGCATCGTGCCGCACCTGACCCGCCAGATGCAGGAGCGCATGGCCGCCGCCCGCACCGCCACCCGCTAATTATTCGGCGCGAATCGCGTCCACCGGATTCGCCGCGCCCGCTTTCCACGCCGGCCGCCAGCAGCCCAGAATTGCTGCGGCCGGAATCACCGCCAACGCCACACCGTAAGTCACTGGGTCAATGGCGGGGATCCCGTAAATCAGCGCTTGCAAATATCGCGCCGTGTACAGCGAGCCCGCCAAACCCAGGAGCATGCCCATCGCGGTCAACACCAGGCCCTCGCGCATCACCAGGCGCATCACGTCGGAGGTGTTCGCTCCCAGCGCCATGCGCACGCCCATCTCGTGCATCCGCCGCGACACCGAGTAGTACACAACGCCGTAGATACCGATCGCCGCCAGCAGCAGCGCGAGGCCCGCGAAAATTCCCGCCAGCACTGCCGTGAAACTCACCGGCGCTTTAGCACGCTCCATGTAGGCGGTCATGGGACGCACTTTCGAAATCGCCAGATCCTGGTCGCGCTTCCGCAGCTCTTCCCGGATCGTGCCCGCCAGCGCCAGCGGATCGACGCTCGTGCGCGCTACGTAGCTCAGGTGCGGGCGCGCGCCTTGTTCGAATGGAATGTATACTTCGCCGCGCACTAGCTGCGACAACGAATGATTGCGGACGTGCTCCACCACGCCCACCACCTCAGCCCAACCCGGCTCGAATTGTCCATTCGTGAATTTTTCCACTTCAATCTTTTTGCCGACCGCACTCGTGCCCGGCCACGCCGAGTGCGCCAGCATCTCATCGACGATCACTACCCGATGCCCATCGGCGCGATCCTGATCATCGAAATAACGCCCCTCAATCAACCGCGTGCCCATAGTGCGCAAGTAGCCCGGCGTCACGCTGCGATGATCCGCCAGCAAAGTAGCCGTCTGGTCTGCGGGCACGCCTTCCGGCCGGTACGGGCTGTACCAGTTTGAATAATCGTCCAGCGGTAAATGCGAAACCGCGCCTACGGATTCGACGCCCGCAAGCGAACGCACCTTGGCTTCCCATTCCTTGACGAAATTGCGCCGCGCATTATCATCGCCATAGCGCGACCCCGGCAGTTCGATCTCAAACGTCAGCAGTCGCTGCGCCTCAAAGCCCGGCCGCACCTGCTGAATCTTAGCGAGCGTGCGAATCATTAGTCCGGCGCCAATCACCAGCACAAAACCCAGCGCGATCTCTCCGACAATCAGCACCGCGCGCACGCCCCGCCGCGCTGGCGTCTGCCCGCTGCGTCCCGCCTCGCGCAGCGTCTGTATCAGATCCCATTTCATTGATTCCAGCCCCGGTGCAAGCCCGCACAGCAATACCGCCGTCAACGATGCCGCCGCCACAAACGCCAGCACCGGCCAGTTCAACCCGATGTCGCCCATTCGCGCCAGATAATCCGGACGAATGCGCAGCAGTCCCCTCACTCCAACCCAGCCCAGCGCCAGCCCCGCCGCGCCCGCCATGATGCACAGCACCAGCCCTTCGATCAGCAATTGCCGCAGGATGCGCCCTTGTGAGGCGCCCATCGCCGCCCGCACCGCGATTTCCTTGCGGCGGTCGTTGGCCCGCGCCAGCAATAAATTGGCGACGTTCACGCAGCAGATCAGCAGCACAAATCCCGCGCCCGCAAACAGCGCCATCAGCGCCGGCCGTACGTCGCGCACCGCATCGGCCTGCATGGACGCCAGTTCAAACTTGAGATTCTCAGCGGCGAATTCCGTGTAAGCGCCGCGAATCTGGTCGGCCACTGCATTCAAGTCCGCCTGCGCCTGATCGAAACTCACGCCCGGCTTCAGACGCCCCAGCACGCGAATGAAATAGAGCGTGCGCGGCGCGCGGTAAATGTCGTACCCAAACGGCATGAAGGCTTGCACATCCGCCGGAACATTCGAGCCGGCTGGAAAATGCAGTTGAAAATCCACCGGCAGCACGCCCACCACGGTCACGCTCACGCCTTGAAATGGGACGCCTTTGCCGACGATCGCCGGATCCCCACCGAAACGCCGCCGCCACAATCCATTGCTGAGCACCACGGCAGGACGCCCACCAAATTTTTCGTCCGCCGCAAACACCCGCCCCAGCGCCGGCCGCACTCCCAGCAATTGCAAAAAGTTCGCGGTGACATACCCCACCTTCACCTGCTCCGGATTCGCTTCGCCAGTGAATGTCCCGCTGCCCACCCAGATTCCCGCGACATCTTGCAGTAGTCGGCTGCGATGCTGCAGCTCGCCCAAAATCACGCCGGACGTCGGCGCGTGCAAAGCGCCCGATTGCTGAAAATCCGACCAGATCAGCCCCAGTTGTTCCGGCTTATCGTACGGCAGCGGACGCAGAAGCACGGCATAAACGACGCTGAAAATTGCCGTGTTCACCCCGATGCCGAGAGCCAATGTCAGCACGGCTACAACAGTGAAGCCCGGACTCTTGCGTAGCGCCCGCCACGCATAACGCACATCCCGCAGCACGGATTCAATAGTTGCGCCCACACGCACCTCCCTCACTTTTTCCTTGGTCTGCTCGAGGCCCTCGAACTCAATCCGCGCCGCGCGCTGCGCCTGTTCCAGCGTCAAGCCGCGCTCCAGTTGCCGGTCCACCAGCATTCCGAAATACGCGCCGCAGCTCGGCGTCGAGATCGTCCTCTTCCTTTTGCCGGTGCAATAGAAGATGCATCAGGCTCTCGGCGCGGCTCATCCAGGACACGGCTAGGGCTCCGATTCCAGCAGCCGGTTCACGGCGCTGAACACTTTGCGCCAGTTGCGTTTTTCCTGCAACCAGTTGCGCGCGCCCCGTTCGCGTCAGCTCGTAGTACCGGGCACGGCGATTGTTTTCCGATTCGCCCCACCGGCCTTCGATCCAGCCGCTCTGCTCCAGCCGCTTCAGCGCCGGGAACAGCGATCCCGGACCCACCACAAACACCCCGCGCGTGATTTGCTTGATGCGGTCCGAGATGCCCAGGCCATGCATCGGCCCGAGCTCCAGCGTCCGCAGAATGAGTAAGTCCAGCGTGCCTTGTAGAATTTCAGAGGATTCCGCCATGTTCCTATCGACCGTCGATATCAGTCTAAATCAACTCCTATCGACGTTCAATAGCAAAGCGGTAAAACATTGATATTTCGGAGTAAAAAGCTATTTCTGGAACTTCGCCCGCAGATTCGCCTGTCCCAGCACCTGCGGATTCACGATGAAATCCGGGTCGAATGCCAGCCAGTATCTGCGCCATCTGCTTGGCGGCAATCCGCCGCAGCTCGATCAGCGATTCAACGGAATTAAATGCCGCATGCGGCGTAATCACAATCTTCGGATGCCGCAACACCGGATCGTTGGCCGGCGGCGGTTCCACGGGAAAAACATCCAGATCCCGCCCCCGCTAGCAGGCCTTCATCCAGCGCCGCAATCAGCGCGCCCGTGTCGACGATCTCGCCCCGCGCTGTATTTATCAGAAACGCCGTGGGCTTCATGCGCCGAAAAACATCGTGCGAGAAAATCCTCCGGGTCGCATCCATCAACGGCGCATGAATCGAAATGAAATCGCTCTCGCCCAGCAGCGCATCGAAACTCATCAGCGCCACGCCGGCTTCGCGCGCCTGATCGGGCGTCAACAGCGGATCATTCGCCAGCACACGCATGCCAAACGCCGCAGCCTTGCGCGCCAGCACTCGGCCGATCTTGCCAAATCCGAAAATGCCTAGAGTTTTTCCCGCCAGCCGGTAAAGAGGCGTGCCCGATCGCAAATCGTATGCGCCGCTCTTCGCCGCCCGATCGTAAAAAGCAATCTTGCGCGAGCACGCCAGAATCATTCCCATCGCGTGATCGGAAACTTCGTCCAGGCAATACGCTGGAACATTGGTCACCACCATGCCCAGCGTTGTGGCGCAAGCCACGTCAATGTTATCGAGTCCGATCCCCAAACGTCCCACCGACTGGCACCGCGGCGCACCAGTCAGCACGCCCGCCGTCACCCGCTTCCAGTTGGTCAGGATACCGTCGACGTCCGCCGCCAGCCGGGTCAGTTCCGCTTCTTCCCCGGTTTCAGCAACCAGCAGCGAAGCATCGGCAGCTTCCAAAATCGCGCGCTCTTCCGCCAGGTCGTCCCAGGCGTAGTCGGTAACGAGTACTTTCCAGTGGCCGCTCATCCCAGTCCAATCGAACGGAGATATTCGCGCGTCCGTTTCGCGATCGGCAGCGGCTTATCGAAAGGCGCCGGATACATGTCCTGTTCCACAGTGGCCCAACCGTCGTAATTAATTTCCTGCAGCACGTCGCGAAAGGCAATGAAATCCACCATGCCGCGCGCCGGCTCACAAAACATATCCATCGCCACTGCCTTGGCAAAAGGAATATTTTCGCGCGCTACCTGTTGCTGAATGCCGCCGTCGACGCTCTTCAAATGCAGATAAGGAATACGCCGGTGGTGCTTGCGCATGAACGCGATCGGATCGCCGCCGCGATACGCATGATGCCCCGTGTCGAAGCAGAGAAACACCAGCGACGGATCCGTTTGCGCAAGCAGCGCCTCTATCTGGTCCTCGTACTCCACATGCGTCTCAGCGTGTGGATGAAACACCAGCTTCAGCCCGTAGCGGTCCCGCGCCACTTTCGCAACTTTATTCGTAGTGTCGATCAGCCGCTTCCACGAATCGGCATCCAGGCGCGCCGGTCGAGTTGCCTTCTCCGGTGAACAGATTCGTATACGTGTCATCGATCAGCACCAGCAGCTTCGCGCCCAACGCCGTAAGCACGCGCCCCGCGATATCCAGATCTTTTTCGAGATCCGGCCACGCCGCGGTATCTTCCAAGTGCCGCATCACGAAAGTGCCGGTCAGCTTCAGCCCGCGCTTATCCAATTCCCCGCGCAGCTTTTCCGGATCCGTCGGCAAATATCCAATTGGACCAAGCTCCGTCCACTCATAGCCAGCCGCGCGAACTTCATCCAGATAGCGCTCCCACGGCGTTTGCTTGGCATCGCTCGGAAACCACACGCCCCACGAATCGGGAGCCGTGCCGACTTTCACATTCATGGCGCGTACCTCGGAGGCTCAGCCGGCCACGCGGTGTCGGTGAGCGCCCAGCGCGGCGTAATCTCGCGCCGGTTCAACGGCGATCGCGGCCAGAATCCATTCGCAATGGCAATCACTGTTTCCACCGAATAACGCCAGAAGCAATCGTAAAAGATATCAGAATAACCGGCGGTGTGCGGCGTCAGCACCACATTGTCCAGTTTCAGCAGCGGATTGTCCTTGGCGATTGGCTCATCCTCGAAAACATCCAGCCCCGCCGCGCCGATCCAACCCTCGGTGAGCCCGCGAATCAGCGCCCCTTCATCCACCACCGGACCGCGCGCCGTATTGATCAGCACCGCGTGCGGCTTCATGCTCCGCAGCGCCCGTTCGCCGATCAGATGCCGCGTCTCCGGCTTGAGCGGCACATGCACGGAAACGAAATCCGACTCCGCCAGCACGCGCTCAAAACTCGCAGGCTCCGCGCCGGCTTGCACAATCCGTTCGGGAGCAATGTACGGATCGTGCACCAGAATCTTCAATTCGAATTGGCTCATCTTGCGCACCAGCAAGCGCGCGATGTGGCCGAATCCCAGCACGCCCAGCGTCGATCCGCGCAGATGCCAGCGCGTCTTGTGAATGCGCCGCTCCCACACGCCGGCGCGAACCAGCGCGTCCTGCGCGGCCGTCTGCCGGATCACGCTGAACAGCAGCGCAATCGCATGATCGGAAACTTCCTCCGCCACCGCTTCCGGCGTGTTAGTCAGCAGAATATTCCTCGACGGTGATTTCCGCTTCAGGAACATTATCCGTGCCTGTGCCGGTGCGCAGAATCGCCCCGCATTTTTTCAGCGCGTCCAGCCTGTCCCCAGTAATCACGCGGCTGCCCCACACCCAAACCAGGTCCGCGTCCGCCGCATACTGCTCGAGATCTTCTCGCGTTGTGACACTCGTGCTGCACGAAATCGATGCCTTCGTCGCGCAACGCCCGCCGCACCCACTCCGGCACTTCCTCGCCCAGCAGACCCACCAGAGCCGCTTGGAACGGCCTCACCGCTTCTTCCCCAAATACGCGCCGACTTCCTGCGACACCTGTTCGAGCCCCGTCAGCATCAACGAAAAATCGCTGCCCATCGCCACCCACTGCATACCCTTGCCGATCCATTCCGTAATGATCTTGCCGTCGTTGCCAATGCCGATCCCGACAAACACTTTCGTCCTCCGCGCCGCAGCAATCACGCGATCGATCGCCGCCAGCACATTCGGATGCCGCGGCTGCCCCAGCAATCCCATCGACCCAGAAAGATCGTTCGAGCCAATCACCAGGCTGGTCACGCCCGGCACAGCAAGTATCGCGTCAATGTCGTTCACCGCGTCAATATGTTCGATCTGCAAAATCACCAGCACCGAATCGTTCATGCGCTGGCAGAATTCCGGCCCGCCCAATCGGCCATAATCCGAAGGACGCCGCGGGCCGTAGCCGCGAATTCCCTCCGGCGGATATTTGCAAGCCGCAACCGCGAGCCGGGCATCTTCCACTGTGCGCACCAGCGGCACCACGATCCCCTCCGCGCCCATGTCCAGGATCGGCTTGATCCGCACCGGATCGTTCCACGCCACCCGCACGATCGGCGCCGCATTGCTTCCCTTGGTCGCCATGACGTGCGATTGCACAATGTCCAGCGACATCGCACTGTGTTCGGCATCGATCCACACAAAGTCCAAGTCCCGGCAAAGCGCCTCAGTAATCGCGCAGTCATTGGACGAAACAATCACGCCCAGACATACGTCTCCCTGGCGCAGTTTTTCCCGAAATCGAATGGCTCTTTCCATAATTTGATGATTGCCTTAAGATAGCGCAGACTCGCGCCGCGTGCCCTACGCCAACGTGGCGAAAACTTCAGTTTGATTCGTTTAGGCTCGCTCTGGCCTGCATATAGAACCGAAGGTTGCTCCTGAGAGAGGCCAGCTCTACCTCATTGAGCTGGTTCTTCGGAACGATCATCGGCGTCCCCCGCTTTCCCCAAATACTGATGTAGTGACGCGTTTCTCGGGCCTTTCGCAACAGCGGCCATTCCAATCCGAGGCTCCCACCCTGAAATTTGCTGGATATGCCCGAGGCGGAAAAAGTGTGATAGATCGGAGATCGCATCATCGGATTTCTCATCGCGGCTCCGGCTTGAATCCAGGGCAGCAGCACGAGAACGAAAAGGACCGCGGCAACCGCGAAATAAGCCAGTCGCGGGTTACCCGAATAGAGGCTTCCGCAGACGAGAACCGCATAGAATGCTAACCGCGGCGCCGTTAGGCAGTAAAGAAACATGGCCCAACGCACGTCCTTGGGCCGCAGCTGAATGCTAATGGTGAGGTCGCTCGGTTGATCGGTGATGTCGACTGATGTCATACCCTCGCGCTGAGGTTAGGAGACAGGAACTACCGCCACTGGCGCCGGCGCAACCACCACCGGCGAAAACCGCACCCGCATCATGTAAAATCCGCATGCCAACACGATGAACGCCGACACTTCAATCGCGCCGCCCAATCCCAGCGTCGATTTCAATGCGCCCGCCAACGCGATCATCGTGCCCGAGGCCACGCACGACGCAAAATTGTAAATCCCATACCCCGTTGCCCGCAGTTCCGCGCGAGTAAATTGGCACATCACCGGCATGAGGTTGCCTTCGTAGAACCCACGCCCAAATCCCGTCAGCAGCAGACACGTGATCAACACTGGCGAAGAATGCGTGAATCCCACCACGAACAACGCCGGTCCGGCGAGAAGTAATCCGATAACCTGCGTCAGCAAACGCCCGCGATCATTAGTATGGCTCCAGCGATCGGCCAGCCACCCGCCGCACAGCGCACCCACAAAACTGGTTCCCTGCAGATAAACCGTCGCTGTGAAACCCGCCTGCGCCAGGCTCATGTTAAACCGCTCGTACAAATGCAGCGGGAGCCACGTGTAAACCATCCACCAACCAATCGAGCTGATGGCGTTAGTGCTGCCCAGCCGCACAAAATTCGGAATGCTGCAAAGTTCCCTGAACGCCGGCCACAAGCGCGGCATCGGACTCGCAGCCGTTTGACCCACCTGCTTCACCGATTCCGGAATCCATCGCAGCGTCAATCCCAAAATCAGCGAGTACGCCACCCCCGCCACGCCCAGAATCGAGAATACCGCGCGCCAGCCATAATGCTGCGCGATCCATCCACCGCCCGCGCCCCCCAGCGTGACGCCGACATAAAGCCCGCTCCAGTGCAAGCTGTTGGCGCGCGATCGCGTGCTCTCCCCGTGATGCGCCGCAATCAACGCCAGCGCGGCCGGTAAATAGCACGCCTCGCTCACGCCCATCAACCCGCGCGCCCACATCATTTCCGATGCGCTGCGGGCGTAGGACGTCCACCAGGTCACTCCGGACCATACCAGCAAGCTCGCAAAAATGATGCCTCTGCGGCTGAAACGGTCGGAAAGAAATCCAGCGAACGGGCTGAATATTCCATAAACCGCCAGGAAGACTGAGCCCAGCAAGCCGAGCTGCAAGGCCGACATTCCCAGCTCTTTTTGCAGGGGAGGCAGAACCGAAAACACCACCTGCCGGTCGAGATAGTTCAGCAGCCCCACCACCCAAAGGAGGCCAACCAGAATCCAGGCTCGCGTGGAAACTTTCATGGTCAATACATTTTCAATAAAAGAAACGCTGCAGCCGCTTGCGATCCGCTTCGTACTGCTCGCGCAGCTTACGCGTGACGTCGCTCCCGCTAGTCTCCGCCACTTCAACATCCCACCACACGCCGGAGCCCGGAACCAGCCGGTGCTTCTCCGCCGCCGCCACAATCACGCAGGGACCGGATTCCGCGCGAGCCTCTCGCAGCGCGGTACAGAGCTGGTCCGGCGTGCTGACACTCCACGTGCGCGCCCCGAAACTTTTGGCGTTCTCTGCAAAATCGAGTGTGACGTACTCGCCATCCAGCCGCGCCGTCTCCGCGTTTCTAGTTTTGAATTCCGTGCCGAAGCTCTCCCCGGTCCGGTTCATTTGCAAATTGCGTATGCACTGATGGCCGTAGTTTTCCGCAACCACCACCGTGATTTTCAGACGCTCGCGCACAGCCGTGAATAATTCCGTCGGATTCATCAGATAGGTGCCGTCGCCGATGAGCACATAAACTTCGGCGCCCGCCTTGGCCTGCGCCATGCGCACTCCGATCGCCGCCGGAATCTCATAACCCATGCACGAATTGCCGAATTCCAGATGGCAGAACTTGCCATTGGCCGCGTTCCATAGAGTGTGCAAATCGCCCGGCGGGCTGCCTGCCGCGGCGATAATCGTATCCCCCGCGCGCGCCGATTCATTCAGCACGCCAATCACCTGCCCCTGGCTCATCGCTTCATTCGGAATCTGCTGGTAGACCTCGTTGTGCACCTTGTCGATCCACGCATGTTTCACAGCCGCGACCTCATCCAGATACGCCGAATCCGGCCGCAGCCCCGCCGCCTGCGCCGCGCGATCCAGCGCGCTCAGCGCCTCGCGCGCATCCGCCATAATCGGCAGCGCACCCAGCTTATAGCCGTCGTGCCCGTTCACATTGATGCTGATAAATTTGACGTCGGGATGCTGAAAAATCGAGTGCGACCCGGTAATGAAATCGTTGAGCCGCGTCCCCACGCAAATAACGAGGTCCGCCTCGCTGGCAATTTTTCCGCAAGCCGGATTCCCGATCACGCCGAGCCCGCCCAGCGTCAGGTCGCCGTCCACCCGCATCGCACTCTTGCCCGCCAGTGTTTCTCCAACGGGAATTCCAACCCGCTCGGCGAAAGCCTGCAACTCCCGCCAAGCCTCGGAATAATGCACGCCCCCGCCAGCTAACAGGAAGGGCCGCCGCGCGCTTTTCAGCAGCCGGACCGCTTCCTCATTCCGCCGCGGATCCGGCAGCCGCCGCTCAATCTCCCAAACCCGCCGCTCAAAAAAATGCGCCGGATAATCGAAACTGTGCGCCTGTATATCTTGCGAGAGCGCAACGGTGACAGCCCCAGTCTCAGCAGGATCGGTAAGCACCCGCATCGCTTCCGGAAGCGCCGTGAGCAGTTGCTCAGGCCGCGTAATGCGATCGAAAAACCGGCTCACCGGCCGGAAGCAATCGTTCACGCTAACATCGGCGGAGACAGGATGCTCCAGTTGCTGCAGCACCGGCCCCTGCGCCCGCGTAGCGTAATAGTCGGCAGGAAACAACAGCACCGGCAGCCGATTGATCGTAGCGGTCGCCGCGCCCGTAATCATGTTGGTCGACCCCGGACCAATCGACGATGCGCACGCCAGCGTAGCGCGCCGGAACGTGGCCTTCGCATAGCCGATGGCCGTGTGTACCATCGACTGCTCGTTGCAAGGTTGATAAAACGGCAGCGCCTTGCCGCGCTCCATCAGCGCCTGTCCCAGACCCGTGGCATTGCCGTGTCCGAAAATCCCAAACATCGCCGGGATCAGCCGCCGCTGCTCCCCATCCCGCTCGCTATACTGCGCCTGCAAGTAATCGACAACAGCCTGCCCCATCGTCAAACGAACTGTCTTCGCATTCATCGCGCACACCACCGGTTCACTTTGTCCAAGGATACGATCATAGGCGAAAATGGGTGGCGTCTGGGTGGCTTGCTACATTGGAGACTTTTGCGTACCCTGAAGGCGATGGAAGTGCGCCTCACTCCCGAGCAACAAGCCCAGCTTGCGCAGATCGCCGCCAGGGCAGGAACCGTCCCCGAGCGCTTGGCTACAAAAGTGGTTGCCCGCTATCTGGATGAGGAAGCCCGCTTTCTTGCCGCCGTGCAAGACGGACTAGCAGCAGCCGAGCGTGGCGAGTTTGTTGAAGAGCATGAAATGGACGCCCGCCTTGAAGCCATGTTCAAGGCTTAATGCGCCTTCGTTGGACCGTTCCAGCCGCCTACGATCTGGACAGTATCAGGAATTACCTAGTGCAGCACCATCCGCATTTCGCCGAACCAACCGTGCGCACCATCTATCGGCAAGTCCGTCTCCTAAAAACCTCTCCTAAACTCGGCAGACCCGGTCACATTGCCGGCACCAGGGAACTTGCTCTCGCACCCCTTCCTTATGTTGTTGTCTACTCACTGAAAGCCGAAGCCGTCCAGATTCTCCACATCTATCATGGTGCGCAGGATTGGCGATGAATCCCCTCTCGTTTTCTTGAAACACTTTTGCCCCGTATACCATCAATAGGTTGAGCCAAGTCTGAATAAATCGGAGAAGAGCGCCTTGAAAAAAAATAAAACCGCTTCCGGAGGGGTCAAGAAAGTGTCGCGATCTGAACTGATCAAGCTGTTGAATGAAGACCTGGCGCGTGAATATCAGGCGATCATCGCCTACGTCGTCTACTCGCAGGTTTTGAAGGGCGCCGAGTACATGAATATCGCCGGCGAACTCGAAAAGCACGCCGCCCAGGAACTGAGCCACGCCCTCATCATCGCCAAGCAGATTGACTATCTCGGTGGCATGCCGACCGTGCAACCCAAGCCCGTCAAGACGTCGGAAAAGGCTGTCAAGATGTTGCAGTTCGATCTCGATAACGAAACTGAAACCATTCGCAATTATCGCGACCGCGTCCGTCAATGCGAGTTGCTCGGTGAGTTTTCCCTGAGCGAACAGATTCGCGAGATCTTAATTGACGAGCAGGATCACCAAATCGCCCTGGCAACAGCGCTCGGCAAGAACGTACCCGCTCAGCGTTAACTTACGCCTTCACGGTCACGATCGCGATTCCCTGACGCCGCAAGCGCTCCTGGCGCACGCAGTCCTTTGCAACCGTCTCCGCAGCACGCCGCGCGGCGATCTCCGCTTCGGTAGCAAAGCGGTGTGATTTCGCATGCAGCAGGTGCGCCGCCCGCGCTGCCGCCACTTCCACGATCGATCCGCTCTTATCTTCAGCGCCGGCGAGCCACACGAACTCCGCCAGCGTTTTCTCGATCGCGCGAATCTCCTGCCAGTACCGCCGCACGTCAGGCATCAGCTTCCCTGCTCCCGCAGCACCCGCACGATCTCTTTCGCCGCCGCGTCTTTTTCCTCAGCCGTCATCCGCGGGTGAATGTTTTCCATTTGGAATGCGCCCGGCGCCTCCTGGCGCCCTTCGATTTCCGACGTCACCGACCTCCGCAATTGCTCCAGCGCCTCTTTGTCGAGATCGCGGACCAGCGCTTCGAACTTGGCGCGCATGCTCACCATTCCCTCGCTGCCTCCCGGATTTTGCAGTACGATTTTTCCACCTGATCCGCGTTCTCCGCAGCCTGCGCAGCCCGCAGCTTATACCCCGCCGCATACGCCAGCAGCGCCCCCGCCACGCCCTTCGACATATCCACCGGCAGCACCACTTCCTCGCTCACCGCGTCGCGCAAATGCCCCAGTACTTTCTCGGCCCGCTCCTGCGCGATGCGTTCGACCGCTCTCGCCTTCGACGTCAGCGCATGCGATTCCTCGCGCAGCAGCGCAATCTGCGCCAACGGGATCAGATGCTCGATCACCCGCTGAATCGCGCGGCTTGCGTAGTTGTTCTGATCTTCCAGCGCGGCCAGTTCATCGAGCTTCTTGAAATCCGGCTTGCCGCCCGCTGCGGCCGATTCCACAATCGCGTCCAACACCGCCGGACCGCTCGCCGTCATCTGATCCCTCGACGCCCTGGCATAGGCGTTGAGAACGCGCTCCGCCTTTTGCAATTTCTTGAGACGTTCGCCGGCCGCCCCGTGCGCCGCAATCGCCCGTTCCACACCAGGCTGCGCTTCGGCCTGGCTGATCGCTTCGTCCACGCGTTTCTGCAAATGGTCCGCGAGCTGCTTTTCGTCCTGCGTCGCCACCGCCTGCAAAGTAGGCGTTTGGACGATGTCAAAGCTCATCCTGTATCTCCTGTCGAGATCCTACTCCCGGCTTTTGCTCCCCACGGCCCTTTAAAGACACTTCGCGAAAGCAAGTGCCTGGAAAAAGAGCACATACCGATCGCAAACAAAGCGGCTCTGTCCGTGACCGCCCTGGTCTGGTACGATTCTCACTGTGAAAGTTTGCGCTTTGCTTCTCGCGCTGGCATCTCTCGCCGCCGCGCAGCCCATCCAGATTCATCCCGACAATCCAAAATATTTTCTGTTTCGCGGCAAGCCACTGGTCCTCGTAACCGCGACGGAACACTACGGCTCCGTGATCAACAGGCCCTTCGACTTCGAAAAATATCTGAACGATGCCGCCGCTCGGAAGATCACCCTCACCCGTACTTTCCTGCTCTTCCGCGAATTGCAGGGCGCGCGCAATCCGTCCTCGCCGTGCAAGCCGGAATCGCCCGATTACATCGCGCCCTACCCGCGCACCGGGCCCGGCAACGCCATGGACGGCGAACCGATCTACGATCTCGACCGCTGGAATCCGGAATTCTTCGACCGCCTTCACCGCTTCCTGCAAATGGCTTCGGATCGCGGAATCATCGTGGAACTGACGCTGCTCAGCAACACCTACGCGGAAAATATCTGGCGGCTGAACCCGCTTCGCGCGCAAAATAACAAGCAGGGCATCGGCAACGTCGAGTGGCAGGAATACACGTCGCTCAAAGACGCCGTGCTCGTCGAGCGCCAGACCGCCTTCGTGCGCAAAATCATTCAGGAGACCAGCGGGTTCGACAACGTGTATTACGAAATTTGCAACGAGCCCGGCGGCGGTACTCCCGGCCACGTAACGCCCGCCGACGTCGACGCCTGGCAGGAGCACATCGCGCGCGTCGTCCGCGAAGAATTGCGCCGCCTCAATCGCAAACATCTGGTAGCCGGCCAGGAAGCCTTCACCTACGGAACGCCCAATCGCTTTCCGCTCGACAAATCTTTTTCCAGCGCGCTCTTCGATATCGTGAACGTGCACCCGTTGCCCGAAACGCTATTCGGCGGCCACAATTATCAGCTAGGCAATTTCATGTCGAAAGAGTTGCAGCTAGCCGACGTCGCCGATTTCTGCCGCGCGACTTACAGCGCAAGAAAGCCTTCGGTACTCGACGAAGACAACACCGCCAGCCTCTATCGCGATCCCATCGGCTGGACCATCCACCGCAAGCGCGCCTGGACCTCGGTCATGAACGGCAGCCATTACGACTACATCGATTTTTCCATCACCGTCGGCAGCGAAAGCGGCACGCGCGCATCCGGCCCAGCCATTCGAGCGTGGATGCAGCATCTCTCCGAATTCATCGCCAGCTTCGATTTTATTCACTCCGAGCCGCAGCCCCATTGGATTTCAAGCCACCCCGGCAATCTGGTAATTTCCGCGCTGGCCGTTCCAGGCAAGGATTACGCCGCGTATTTAGCCGACCCGCGCGAAGCCAACGACGGCGCCTACGGCCATACCGTGCAAGGCCAAATTGCATTCGATCTGCCGCCAGGCCGCTTCGCCGTAAAGCTCTACTCGCCGGTAGATGGAACGTACGCACAGCCCGTCACGATGAACGGCGGAAAAACGGTAACCATGAATCTAGCGCCGTTCCAACACGACATAGTAGTCCGCGCGACCAAGCTCAACTAAACTCGGAAATCTCTTCACGAGCGTGACCAAAGGGAGCGGAAGCTTCTCACGGCCCAGTCCTCTTGAACACATCCAACGTCACGCCCGCCGCTTGCCGTTGCGCGAGTTGCTTTTCGTAGAGCACATCGTCCATCGCTAACACTTTCAGGTCGTGCGGTCTAACCGGGGATTTGCCGGCGATCGACAGATACCTCGATGTGGGCATTTCGAGCGCGCCATCCGGCACCGCATACAAGGTTTCGTCGGGAGCAGCCGCCACAGCCTTGGTCGCTGTGTACAGCGTGAAGCCGTCAGGCTGTCCGTTCTCGAAGAAATGAATGGTGCGCGCCATGTCTCTTCTTGCGAGATGGAATTGGCCCGATACCATCCGTATTACCTTAAAACCAAGAATCACCTTCACATCTTCTGGACGAACCGGCTTGTCGGGATCGCCGCCCTCCCTGCAGTCCCGCCGGTCGAGCGGTGCTTCCCCATAGCCGCTGCCCATGGTGGTGGTAATTTTGAGGGTGTCGTCGATGTGCACAGCAATTCCATGCAACGGCGATTCGAGCCGCCGGCGCAGGCCAGTAAACATTTCCACCGTGTCCCCGTTGGCTCTCCGCCCACGGAATTCGTCGATCTCCAACTTTTTCCCCGTGCCTCCGACCGAAACCACATGCCGCCACACCGAGTAAGGGGAAGATTGCGCACCAGCCTCCACCGCAATCGTCAACAACGCCACCGCAACGTAAATGGAAATTCTCATCACACCTACAGCATCAACTGCCCGCCGTTAACTTCAATCGTTTCCCCGGCCAGGTAACTCGCGGCATCGGACGCCAGAAACGCAATCACCTTGGCGACTTCGATCGACGTGCCGACGCGCCCCATCGGAATCGACGCAACGAAGTTCCGCATCATTTCGGGCGTCGAAAAAACCTGGTGAAATGGCGTGTCAATCACTCCCGGCGAAACGCCGTTGACGCGCACACCCTGCGGCGCGAGTTCCTTGGCCAGAGCTTTGGTGAACGTGATCAGGCCGCCCTTTGCCGTCGCATAGGGACCAGCCCCGACTCCGCCGCCGCTGCGACCGGCTATCGAAACCACGTTGACGATTGCACCACTACGCCGTTCGATCATGGACTCCACCACAGCTTGCGAGCACAGCACCGCGCTCTTCAAGTTGAGATCCATCACTTCGTCCCAATTCTGCTCCGTCATCTCCTGGATGCGATAGCGCCCCACCAGCCACCCGGCGTTATTCACCAGAATGTCGATCGGTCCGAGCGCATTACGAGCCTGATCGACCAGCGCGTGAATTTCCGCTGCGTGCCGCACATCGGCGCGAATCGCAATTGCTTTTCCGCCGGCGCCCGTGATGCTGTCGCGCACCTGCTCGGCTCCCGCTTGATTGCGGTGATAGCCGATCGCAACCGACGCACCCAGCTCAGCGAAAAGGCCCGCGGTCGCCGCGCCAATTCCCGACGAAGCGCCCGTGATCAGCGCCACTCTGCCCGTGAGATCCAGATAGTTCTGCATGTCCGCTCCCTATTCTACAAGGCCGCGGGCAATCAAATTATCCGAGAAAGCCGAGATTGTTCGCGCCGTTGAAAGCGGATAGATTTGGGAACACGCTGTCCAATTGCTGGGGCAGCGCGCCGAACCACGCCGCGAGCGTGGCGCCGTACTGGTCGACGGAAAACTGCGGAATCCAGCGGCCGTTGGCGCCGGCATCGTTCGGACCGCCGAGCACGAACGCCGGGAAGCTGCCGAAGATTTGTCCACCCTTCACCGCGCCACCCATCACCAGTTGATGGCTGCCCCACGCATGGTCGGTACCGCTGTTGCTATTGGGTTGGAACGTGCGGCTAAAATCGGATTCCGTGAATGTCGTGACCTTGTTCTCCATGCTCAGTTCCTGCGTCGCAGCGAAGAACGCGCTCATGGCCGGGCTCAGTTCGGCGAATAAGTTGTCCTGATCGTTGAGCTGTGCCGTGTGCGTATCGAACCCGCCAAGTGAGCAGAAAAATATCTGCCGGTTCATCCCCAGCGTCTGGCGAATCCGTATAATCTTCGCGACTTGCTCGAGCTGCGCCGCCAGGCCATTGTTCGCCGGAAACTGCGTGGTGAGCGCAGGCACACCGGCCAGCGCTTTGGCTAGCAAGGCATCATCGGCGATTCCGTTCTGCATCGTCTGGCTCGCCTGCTGAATCAGCGTGACGCCGGAATCGAGCGTCAGCAATTCCTGCAAGGAATTCATGCGCGCCTCCGACGCAGCAAAAGTGTTAAAGCCCTGCAAACCGAGCGGTGCCCCCGGTGCAATGCTGAATGGCTGCGTCTCGACACCAGTGCCCAGCAGACTGTTCCCGGCCATCGAAATGAAAGGCGGCAAACTGTTGGACGGGTTCATCGAGGACATCGCATCCGCCAAACGCCCGCCCCAACCCGTGCTCGAAGCCCCGCGCGAGACCGTAGTCTGCCACTGCATCTGCTGATCGGCGTGGGAGAAAAGATTGCTAGGCGCCAGCGCCTGGTTGGCAAGATACTGCGCCCGCGTCAGAGGCTGAACGAGCGTGCCCACATTGGTCACGACAGCCAGCGAATTTGCTTGGTACAGCTTTTGCAATTCCGGCAGCTTGCCATGAAAACCGTAAACGGCGTTCGATGTTCCGACTTGCAGCAGCGAACTGGAAGCGAGCGCCAGTCCCTTGCGGATATTGGTGTAGGCGTCGAACGAAGCCGTATCCATCGGCACGATGAGGTTGTTGCTGTCATTGCCGCCGAACAGAAAAATGCAAACCAGCGCGTGATAGTCGCCGGATGCGGGCGTCACCGCATTGAGCAGTGCAAAGCGGCTGAAGCTGCCCGCCCAAGTGAGCGAGCCCAACCCGGCGCTCACGCGCATGAAGGATCGTCTGGTAATGAAGTTCATCTTTCCACCTGATATTGCGAGGATGTAGCGATCAAGTACACGGCGGCTTGCGCCTTGGCCAAATTCGAATTCTGCGCGTTCACCGCGGTGAGAATGGTATTCCGCATGTCCGGCGACATCGTCCCGCGCATCAGGCGGGCATTGAGCGTGTTGAGCAGTTGCGCGGCGGTGAGATTGACGTATGGCGTCCAGTCCAAAGTGACGCCAGGAATTTTGCCATACACGATCCGGTTGACGAAATCGGCGCGCAGCAGCGCCGTCGACGTGCTCAAAATCTGAAACTCCGGAGAATTGACCGGAACCGGATTGCCCGCGGCGGTAAAACGATAGCCGGCAGAGAAATAGTTGAACACCGAGGGCGAAAAATATAAGTCTTGCCCCATGTTGTTGGACTGCACCGATAGCGTGTTGTCGGAGGTGACGGTCGCGTTCAGCGCCCGCAACACCGAATTGATGAACAGAACCGGCTCGCGCAAATGACCCTCGCCCGCATACGGCGTGGCCGTGTCTCCGGCGCGCGCTTCCGGATCCAGCAGTATCGCTTTGACGACGGATTTCATGTCGCCATTGCTGCTACGAAACACCGTCACCACGCGCTTCACGTAATCCGAGCTGGGATTGCCGGTCACCAGATGCTGGATCAATTGGCGCGAAACAAACGGCGCGACGTTGTGATGATGATAAATGTTCTGCAGCGCATCGGTCAGATCCAGTTGCGCGCCCTGCCCGCCGGAAAGAGCGACGCCATCGAGCAATGTCTTCGCCGCCATGTCGTGGTTGCTGTCGAACGCCACCATTTGCCCCTCGAAATACGGAGGATTGTGGATTCGCGACACCGTGGCCGCGGGCTTGGGAGGATACGTCCATCCCGTGAATGCGCGCGCGAATCCCTGAATCACCGTCTGATCGTAAGTGGCGATCGGCTGGCCGTTCGAGAGCTGCAAGGTGCCGTCGTCATTCAGTTCGTTCAATCCGATGGTGAACAGTTGCAGCAGCTCGCGCGCGTAGTTTTCATCCGCTTCTGTGCCGGTCGCGGGGTTGGGTTTGTCGTTGTTCACCATGTCGAGGTAGTGGCCCATGGATGGGCTCAGCGTTACATCGGTCATGATCTGGTGATAGTTCGAGAAGGCGTCTTTTTGCAGCAGACGCAGATATGGCACCACCTCATCCGCTGTGTGCAGCTTCACCGCGGAGACCACCCAAATCTCACTCAACGCGAACGCCACACGCTGGCGCAACTGGTCGGCGGCCTCATTGGCGTTGACGAAAAACTGCTGCTGCACGGGCAGCATCGGTTCGCGCCCCATCGCGTTGGGCGGCACGTCCGGCAGAGGCGACAGCGGAGCCGCAAACTGTGCGTCGATGTACTTGGAAAAACCCGCGAGTTCGACGGCCGCGACCGTGGCCTGCGTCGGTCCCCAACTGGCTTGATCCAGAAAGCGCGCCGCGGCAGCAGGGCTCACCGCAGGCGCCGCCGTGCTCTGCGCGCCCAGCCTCCCCGCTATCAGCAGCAAGCCCAGCGCATTTCCAAATGTCCTCCGATAAGGCATGCAACTCCTCCGTCTTTTTCACGCCCTCACCAGCGCGGGTGGGCTCAGACTGCTTATCGACTCAAAGGCGGATGGCGAGGTAAAGTTGCGGGCAATAGTCGAAAAATTAGGATTTATTTTCCAAACCGTAAACGGCTTGCATGCGCGTGTAGAAAAGGCGGTCGCCTTCGCCGTGCTCGGGCGGGCCCAGTCCGGAAGCTTTCCAGCCGCCAAACGGCAGCGACGCATCCACGCCCGCGGTCGACGAATTGAATTTTAGTATTCCGGCTTTGGCGTCATCCAGAAATCTCCGCCGCAGTTCCGGCGAATTGCTGAACAGCGCCGCTGCCAGCCCGTGGCGCACGCCGTTGCACAATGCCAGCGCGTGCTCGAAATTTTCCGCGCGCTGCACAATGAGCAGCGGACTCATCGTCTCTTCCTGCACCAGCACGTGATCCGGCTGGTCGCAGCAAATGATGGCGGGCTGCACATACGCGCCACTTCGCGCCCAGGGTTCCCGCGCGCGCGTCTGCTGCAGACGCTCCACGCGATGGATGTCGGCGTCGGTCTCTGCCCGGGCAACCAGCGCCAAGGTCTCGTCGCGCTTGGCCGCATGAATGACGGGACCAATGTCAGTCGCAGCTTCCAACGGATCGCCCCAAACCAATCGATCGCCCGCCGTTTTCAATTCCTGCAGAAGCTTTTCGAAAAGTGACGCATGCACGACAACCCGGCGATTGGCTGTGCAGCGCTGCCCGGCGAATGCGAAAGCTCCCCACGCAATCTGGGTGGCGGCGTGCGGCAGATCGGCATCGTCCCACACAATGGCGGCGTTGTTGCCGCTCAACTCAGCCTGCAGAGGGACCACGCGGCGCGCACAGATTTCCTGCACGGAGTACCAACCCGCGAGCGATCCGGTGAACGTGACGGCGTCGATATTTTCGTTCGCGGCAAGATGCTGGGCCGTAGTGTGATTGCCCGTCAAAAGGCGCAGCGCGTCAGCGGGCACGCCGGCTTCGTAAAATAATTTCAAAATCACTTGCGCGATGCGCGTAGCCGCCGGCGCCGGTTTCCAAACCACGGCGTTGCCATATGCCAGCGCTGGTACAATCTTGCCCACGGGAATTGCCGCGGGATTATTCCACGGCGAAATAATCGCCACCACGCCCAACGGCTGATAGCGCACCATCCCCGCCGCTTCGTGCCGTTCGAATTCAAACGCCCCCGCGCGGCGCAGCACATCGCGCGCGCTTCCCGCCGTGCGGCGCGCTTCTTCCAGACCGTGGGCAAGCGGTTTGCCGAGTTCAACCGCCATCTGCCGCGCCAGGTCCGGCGCCGCCGCTTCCAGGCGGTTCGCCGCTTCGTCCAGCAATTGCCGCCGTATAGCCGGCGCAATCCGGCGCCACTGCTCCCAACCACTTCGCGCCGCAGCGGTGGCGACGGCAACCTCGCTCGCGCCGTCAATCGGTACCTCGAACAACAACTCGTCTGTCGCGCGCGGAGAATAGTGAACCAGCCCGGGCGCGCGGCCGAGAATCACCGATACCGGTGCAAATTCCACGCATCGTTCCGCCAGCCAGCGACGTGTAGACGCAGCGTGAATCGGATCGTTGCTCGCCACGGCGTCTTCGGCGACACGCACTGCATAGCCCCGCTCCAGGCATTCCACGGCGGCCGCGCGCACACACGCGTGCAGGTGCACGCCGGCCAGAATCACGGTGTCGAATTGCAGCCGCCGCAATTCGGCGTCGAGCGCTCCATCAGCAAATGCATTGAAGCCGGTTTTGTGAACGATGGCCTCGCCGCTCAATCGTTGCAGGGCCGATGGCGGCTGATGTCCGGCAGTTCCCGCAACGCACTGCCAGCGATTTTCCCGCCGCCAGTGAGGCAGCCGCTGATCATTCTCGCGATTTACCGTGGTCCAAACATGAATGACGGGAACGCCGAGTTTGCGGCAGCCATCCAGCAGAGCCGCCGCGCGCGAGATGACGATTTCGGCCGGTGGCTGAAGCCCGGATGCCGCTAGATAGTCGCCCTGCAGATCAATCAGCAGTAGCGCGGGCTTCATACACAACGCCGAGCAGCGACGAATTCAAAATCTGCCGGGCCAGGCGGTCAGTCATCTCTCGCGTGCCGAGAATCTTGCAGCCGGGCTCGGCCAAATCGGCGGTGCGCCAGCCTTCACGCCACACCGCGGCGAGAGAATTCTCGATCAGCGCGGCAGCCTCATGCAGTCCGAAACTCTCGCGCAGCATCATCGCCAGCGACAAGATCTGCCCCGCTGGGTTGGCGATATCGGTACCCGCCAGATCCGAGGCGCATCCGTGGTTGGTCTGATAAACGGCATGGCCATGTTCATTGAAGTTGCCGGAGAACGTCACGCCGCGCGAGGAAACCAAAACACCGGCGATGTCCGCGAGAATATCGCCGAAAAGATTCGGAGCCACAATCACGTCGAATCGCGTCGGATTCTGAATCAATTCGTACGCCGCCAGATCCACGTTCATGAACGCCGCTTCGATGCCCTGTTTCCGTGCCGCCGCCGACGCCGACTTCGCGCCACAACGCGCTGACGGTGGGGACGCCACCTTCTTTGACGATCACGTGCAGATTGCCGCGGCGGCCACGGGCAGCGCGCGCAGCGACTTCGCACCAGGCGATGGATTTCGGCCTCCGTGTAGCGGAACGAGTGCTCCGCGACGCGCCCCTGGTCGGTCGCGTGTTCACCCCATTCGCCCTGATAGACGCCGCCGGTGTTGTCGCGCACGATCAGAATATCCACGCCCTGCAAATGCTGCGGAGCAATCCGGCCGGCGCGCGCCAGCTCGGCCACGGCTGGACGGGAACGAATTTGCAGAACAAATCGAAGCGCCGGCGCAGGTCGTACACGTAGCGCCCGCCGCCCGATCCGTTGAGCACCGCGCCGCCCTGCTGAAAAATTCCCGCGCAAAATTCCGCCACATCGTCCGGCAGCCAAGGGTTCAGCTGAGCCGCGGATTCTTCGCCGATCTTGCCGCCATGCCGCACATCGAACGCCGAGACCCATCGCCTGCTCGACCGCCGCCAGCACCTGCAGTGCCGCGCCAATCACGTGCGGACCGATGCCGGTGCCTTCGAGCACGCCGATTAACGGCCGTCCCGCGGCCATTGCCGTCGAATGCGCGCCGGTTAAATAAGCCAGCAATTTGCCCGGCTGGCCATTACTGTGTCCATTCCTATTCATTAGCCCTAGTTTGGATGTGTGTCCTTCCAGCATACGCGCGTCAGTTTCAGGTTCCAAATCAATTCTTGGCAGCCGCAGCCAGCATTTTTCCAGGGCGAAGATGCGCTTGCAGTTGTTCGGCAATGGCCCTCGCGCTTGCCCCCAGAAAAATGGAGTTGTGATCGCCCTTGAGCCGGCGCACTTCAAGGCCCGCGCGCGCAAATTCCTGCCAGCCCATGCGCGGATCGTTCAGCAATTGCGTGCTCACCGGCTGGTCCGCAGCAATGAAGTGCAGGATGGGAGCAGCAAAATCGCGCGGCACGTATTCCCACATCGCCATGGCATGCAGCTTCTTGATTCCCCGCCCCGCCACCAGCGCGTCCGATCCCACGGCGGTCAGCGCGCGGCTCGCACGTGCCGTAAACCGCCGGGTCGCCATGTGGCCCAGCACCCGTGCGTGTTCCAGCACCGCGCGAACCGTGAGCCCTTTACCGCCGCGGGCAAGCGAGATGGCGATATCGCGCGCGCCCGCCGCGTATCGCTTCCACTGCGTTCGAATTTTTGTTGTTCCCGGCGCCGGCACGTCGAACAGAATCAGGTGCTCGATCCGCTCTCCCTGCGTCATCAGTTGCCGCGCGGCTTCGAATGCGATCACGCCTCCATAACAATGGCCGGCGAGCAGGTACGGCCCTTGCGGACGCGTCCGCCGGATTGCCGCAACCGCAAGGCGAGCCTGCTCCTCCACCGGCAGCAGGAGGCCGTCACGAACCGGTTCGGCGTGGAGAACGATGTAGAAAGGCTGCTCACCGCCGAGGTGTTTGGCCAGGTAGCGAAAATAATACGGGTTGCGCGCATTTGCCGGAAAACAGAAAATCGGCACGCCCGATCCCTGGCGCTGAAGTCCCAGAATGCCGGCCTCGGATGAATCCTTGCGCTCCCATTCCGCGTCCACCTGCTCGCCGCATTCGGCGATGATCCGCGCGAGCGACGCGACGGTCGGATGATCGAAGAACTCCACGCGCTCCAGCAGTTCGCCGCTGACGTGCAGACTTTTCTGCGCGTCCATCAGCATCACGGCCACGGCCAGCGAGTCGCCGCCCAGCGCAAAGAAATCGTCGTCTGCGCCGATTTGTTCCACCCGCAAGATGCGGCGCCATATCTCGATGAGCGTCGATTCAACCGACGTCGCAGCCTCGCGAGGCGGCGCGACCAGATCATGAAACTGCTCCGCCAGCACGCCTCTGCGCGGCTTGCCGGTCGCGGTCCGCGGAATCCGATCGACAACGACCACGCGGCGGGGGATTTTGAACGGAGCCAGGCGCGTCCCCGCAAACTGGCGTAGCTCCCTCTCCGCCACATCGGCACCCTGGCGCAAAACCACGGCGGCAGCGATCTCTTCCCCCAGCGTGGGATGGGCGACTGCAAAAGCGGCGGCATCGGCGAGCGCGGGATGGGAGCGCAGTACGTCATCCACTTCCTGGGGAAGAATTTTTTCGCCGCCCCGGTTGATCATTTCCTTCAAGCGCCCAGTGATGAATAAAAATCCTTCGCTATCGAGCCGGCCGAGGTCGCCGGTATGAAACCAGCCGCCGTGGAAAGCGGTCTCATTGGCTTCCGGATTGTCGAGATATCCCGCCATCACCGAAGGCCCGCGCACTACGATTTCTCCTTCCGCTTCGGCAGGCGCTGGATTCCCGAACGCGTCCAGGATCGCCAGTTCCAGTCCGCTGGTCTTTCCGGTGGACCCTGGCTTGCGCGCACTCGGCGTGTTGCGCGTCACACCGCCGGTCTCCGTCAAGCCGTAGCCGTTCAGCACTGCCGCGCCCGTCGCCTGCTCGAGCAATGGAATCAGCTCCGGCTCCGGCATCGCGCCGCTGGTGAGAATCAGGCGCAGCGAAGTGTGCTGGAAAACTTCCGGATGCTCGCGCGCAATGGCCAACAGCGCCCGGTTCAGCGGCGGATTGGATTTCAACCACGTCGGCCGGAATTCGGCGAGCCACGCCAGGAACCCGGCGGGATTGAAGCCAGCCGTGCTGATGACCATGCCGCCGCAAAACAACTGCGATAGCACCGAGCCTAGCCCGGCCTGGTGAAATAAGGGCGTCATGCTCAGGAATCGGTCGTCCCGGCTCAACTGCAGCGCGTCCACCTCGCGACCCGCCATCGCGTGCAGTTGCGTCCAGGTCCGCGGAACTAGTTTGGGAGTGCCGGTCGTGGCGGACGTGAACATCAACAATGCGGCGTCGGTAGTTCGGGCATGTTGCACGGCGGACGCTTCCCCGGGAGCGGCGACGGTAAAAACACCGGCGGGCCGGTCGAGCGCAGGCTGGATTCGCAGCACCCGCATGCCCAGCTCGCGCGCCGCCTTGGCTGCCGATGGCGCGCTGCCGTCCTGAACCATGAGCGTGCGCGCGCCCAATCGCGTGAGGTAGAAGCGGTACTCGTTTTCGGTGAGCGTGGGGTCGAGGGGCGCGCAGGCTCCGGCGGCGGAAACCGCCAGGAATGCCGTAATCATCTCCGGCCCGTTGGGCAGAACCAGCGCAGTAACCTCGCCGGGACGAACGCCCGCCGCACTCAATGCGCGGCGCGCGGCGCTAAGGCACTCCGCCAACTCCCGATAGTTGAGCGGCATGCGCCCGGGAGCCGCCAAAGCAAGAGCTTCCGGCATCTCCACCGCGCGCCTTTCGACCGGCAGAAAATCGTGGAATTGCATTGCTGGATTATTGATTGTATCGCTGCGCCGCGGCCGCGAAAAACTCCCACGATTTCAGCGCGCAGGTTTCCCAGCGAAACATTTCCGCGCGCCGGATACCACGTTCGCGCAACTGGCGCTGCAAATCGGATGAGCCGAGCAGCGTCTGCATGGCCGCGCTCAACGCCGGGACGCTGCGCGGATCGACGTGCAGAGCCGCGTCGCCAGTGATTTCCGGCAGCGATGAAACGTTGGAGGTGATCACCGGAACTCCGGCTGCCATTGCCTGCGCCACCGGGATCCCGAAGCCCTCATAAAGCGACGGATAAACCAGCATCACCGCCCCTGCCGTCAAGCCCGGCAGATCGCTCTCCGGCACATAACCCAGGTAGTGAATGCCCGCCGGCGGCTTGCGCAAACGGCCAAGCGTCGCCTCTTCGTTCCAACCCGGCGGACCGGCTACGACCAGGTCGAAAGCCTCGCGCTCGGCGCGCGGGAAAGCTTCGTAAGCGTCCAGCAAGGCCGCCACGTTCTTGCGCGGCTCGATGGTTCCCACGAAAAGAATGTACGGCTTGGTCAAGCCGGCGGGTGGTTTGGCCGCGGCCCCGAAATACTCCGGCGCGACGCCGTTGTAGATCACTGTGATTTTTTCCGGCGCGAGGCCAAGAATGCGGATGGCATCCTGCCGCGTGCTTTCCGATATGGCGATCACCGCCGTGGCGGGCGCCAGCACTCGCTCGGCAAATTCCTGGTGCCCGCGCGTGGTTGCTTGCGTGTGCAATTCCGGCATCAACCATGCGGTGAGATCGTGAATCGTCGCCGTCAGGCACGCGCCGCGCGGCGGATGCAGCATCTGGTGGGAGGCGTGAAACACGTCGAAACGGCGGGCCATCGCGTCGAGCGGGCTTACACCGAGCGCGCGGCAGATGCGGTTGTTGAAGCCGAACACGCCCGCCAGTCGCAGCGCGGTCGCCGCGGGCCCGATCACCGACCTGTCGAGCGGACAATCCTGCGGGAAATCGAGCCAGGGAAATAGCGCGACTTCGTTAGTGCCCGCGGCCGCCCGCAGGTGCCGCGTCCACTGATAGATGTAAGTCTTGATGCCCGCGCCCTGCTGCAGCAGCGCGGTCGCGTCCACACAGATTCGCACGCTGTTCAGTCCTTTTCTAGAACATCCAATAGCCGGTGAACAGCAACACGGCGGCCAGACACGTGCGCAGCGGCTTGGCCGGAATGTGAGCGGCAATGCGGCTGCCCAGCAGAACGCCGGGAATCGAACCGAGCAGCAGCCACGGCACGAGTGTCCACTCGACGCCTCCGGAAGTCGCGTGGGCGATTCCCGTGACGGATACCAGTATCGCGGCGTGGAAAACGTCGGTGCCCACCACTTTCGAAGGTTTCGCGGGGAAGAGCAGCATCAGAAACGGAGCCAGCAGCGAGCCGCTTCCCACCGACGTCGCGCCCACGCAAAGACCCACCACCGCGCCCCAGATCACCGTGCCATTGCCGTTCAGGAATTGCATGGTCTTCGCGGAAGGAGCGGCTTCGGAAAATCGTGTGAACATGCGAGCCAGCAGAATGATGGCGACCAGTACCAGCAGCGCGCCGATGGCCCGCTTCACATAATGCTCGGCGTTGTGCGTGATGTGGGGCAGCAGAATCACCAGCAGCGAGCCGACCAGGCCGCCGGGAATGCTGCCATACGCCAGCCTTTTCACGACCGCCATCTCGACGGTGCCCTGTTTGAAGTGCACCCACGCGCCAATGATCTTGGTGACAGCGCCGTAAACCAGGTCGGTGCCGACGGCAGTGACCGGCCGCACGCCCAAAATCAGAATGAGAAACGGCGCCATCAGGGCCGCGCCGCCCATGCTGGTGAGCCCGATCAGGATCCCCACGCCGAAACTCATCAGTACCAGTGGAAAATTCATGACTGGCCCTCAGCCGCTGCTCTGGCTTTGGCGGACGCCGTCCACACGCCGCAGCAAGTCGGCGAGGGTGGTGTTGTCGAGCACCGTGGCCATCGCGTCCCTCACCTGCCGCATGATGATGCGGGTGCCACAGCTCTCAACATCCGGGCAGTCTTTACAGGGCTGGAAAGCCGTTTCCGAGGCGCACGGCAAGGGCGCGAGCGGCCCTTCCATCATGCGAATCACTGAGCCGATCGTGATGGTGGATGGCGGCCGGCTGAGATGGTACCCTCCGCCTTTGCCTTTTTTGCTCTCGAGCAAGCCCTGCCCTTTCAATTCGAGAAGAATCACTTCCAGAAACTTGAGTGGAATCGATTCCTCTTTGGACAGAGTGGCGATGAGCACCGGGCCCTCTCTAAAACGCCTGCCCAGTGCCAGGATGGCTTTCAAACCGTACTGGGTGCGTTTGGAAATGGTCCGCATAGCGCCGGAAAACTCTACCGCCCAACAATTGCTTAAATCGCTTTGGATCTAGAGTATAACTCAGCTTGACGACGCTTTTAGTGGACAGCTGCCTACCACAACAGCTTCAAGCCGAATTGAATCTGCCGCGACGTGCTGGAGGTTGAGGTGATGACGCCCGCCGTTGGCGACGGCGTCGGAGTGGCCGATGCGAATACGACCGTGTTCGGCGTGCCAAAATTGGCGCGGTTCAAGACGTTAAACAGCTCCGCCCGGAATTGGAGATGGATTCTTTCCGAAATGGCGGTGTTCTTCAAGACGGACAGGTCAAGCTCCGCGAGGCCAGGACCGGTATAGGTATTCCGGCCCAAATTCCCATAGGTCCCGGCGGGGGGAATAATGAAGGCATTCGGGTTGAAATACTGATTCGGGCCGCCCTGAATGACGTTGCCGGTAAACGCCGGGTTCAGCGAGGGCCGCACCGGGTTGCGGCTGTCGCCGTCGTTGGACGGGTTGAACCCGAGACTGGGCGTGAACGGAAACCCGGACTGCAGCGAGAGGATTCCACTCAACGACCAGCCGCCTGCCAGCTTCTGGCCCCACCCGCTCGAGCTATGCAAAAATCGTTTGCCATTTCCCAAAGGCAGCTCGTAGCTTCCGTTGATCACCGCCAGATTGCGGATGTCGGAGTTGGAAGGGCCCCAGTCCAGCTTCGGGTTCAGAGGATACATGACGAAGCCCGGGGAGTTGGCGCCGACGCTGCTGTTCCACGCCGTGCCGTCGTCGAGGCTCTTGGAAAATGTGTAGACGCCTCGTAGCTGGAAGCCCTGGCTGAAGCGGCGATTCAGATCCAGTTGCAAAGCGTTGTATGAGCTCAGCCCCTCGGAGAACCAGGTGGTGGTGTTGGCCAGTTTGGGATTCGCGAGTGGGGCGGTCTTGGGAAAGAAGATCGTCCCTCCAACCAGCGTGGGAATGGGGATGTTCGCATCGAGCGACAGCATCTCGTGATATCCGTGAGACCCGACGTACCCGATGCCGAACGAAGTATTGTGGGCGATTTCCTGTTCGATTTTGAATGTCCACGAGATGACGGTTGGCGTATAGGCGTCCGGCTGTATGCCGCTCGGTGAAATCTTGCTTCCAGCGGGGGCCGCTGCGCCGGGAACGATGTTCAGGTCCGAAAGCTGGATGTTCTTGAAAGACTGCGTAGTGTTGTACGGGGCCGTTTGGTCCATGCGGTAGTCGATGTTATCCAGCAGCGCGCGATAGATCCCGAAGCCGGCGCGGATCACCGTCTTGCTCTTGCCGAACGGATCCCACGCCAATCCGACGCGAGGTTCGGGCAGGAACTTTGCGCGGTTCACGGTAAAGACGGAATTTCCCACGACTGGATTCGTTTGGATAATTCCGCTCGCGTCGAAGACGTAATTGGAGGCGCGCCCGTGCACTTCGTTCCAGCCATTGGTCGATTCAAAGCGGAAGCCGACCCGCAGCTCGAGATTCGGCCGCAGCTTGATGGCGTCCTGCACGAAGCCGGCGCCTTCGAGCGACCGCCAGCCTAGAGCCGTGGGTGATGGCACGACGGTGAAAGTGGATATGGTGCCCGCCAGAAAGCTAGCCAGGCTTCCGAACGAAGCCTGCCCGTTCTGATACTGGGCCAGATTATCGTTGGCCTGAATGCGCTGCAGCCACACGCCGGCTTCGATCGTATGGATGCCGTGGGTCCACATAATGTGATCGTCGAGCGTAAAGAGATTACGCGTGGCTGACAAGTTGCTTCCCGCGTTGGTGCCGGCCAGGCTGATCTGCGATGCGCCGTTCAGCGCCGTGCCGCCGCCGATCACCACCGCGCCGATGGGATTCCCGGGCACCCATCCCGGCAAATTCGCCGGCGTCTCGCCGTCAAAGAAGAAACTGGCGCGGGAAAAACCGATCCTCGCGGTGTTCAAAAGCGTGGGCGAAAAGATGTGCTGCTCCTGCAGGCTCACCACCTGTTCGCGCAGAGTCTCGATGGCCGAGCTCAACGGATTCACGGACGGCGTGTTGTCGGCGCTGTCGTCCACCGTGTAAACCGCCGCGAGAGTGTCCTTGCTCGAGAGGTAGTAGTCGAAGCGCGCCGTGCCGAAATCTTCGCGGATGGTCTGCAGCGGATGGCTGAATGCTACGCCAATGCCGGAGCCCAGGTCCGGACCATTCTGGACGGGCCACAGCGCAAACAGAGCCGCGACGCCGGGCGCGAGGCCCACGTTTTTCAAAACGCCCGCGGAGTTGGGCAAATAGCCCAGGCGCGCTGGGTGTCGGGAACCAGGGTGACGTCGCTCAACCCCAGGTGTTGGCGGAATCCTTCGAAATTTCCGAAGACGAAGATTTTGTTCTTCACGATCGGTCCGCCCAACGCCGCGCCGAACTCGTTGCGCTGAAATTGCGGAATCGGGCCCTGATCGAAGAAATTGCGCGCGTCCAGATCGCTGTTGCGCAGGAATTCGAAGAGGGTTCCATGCAGTTGATTGGTTCCGGACGAGGTAATGATGCTTACCTGACCCCCGGGACGCTTTCCGTATTCCGCCCCATAGGTATCCGACTACCACGTTGAATTCGCGGACCGCATCCACGCCCAGCAACTGCCCGCTCGCGCCGCCCGGCGTGACATTGATTTCCGACGCGCCGGTGTATTCAATGCCGTTCAACAGGTAAAGATTCTCCTGCGGACGGCGGCCGGAAACGGCAAACATGTTGCCGAGAGCGGAATTAGACGTCCCCGTGCCGCCGGAGCGTTGTGAGGTGTAGTTCACCACCGAGGGATTCAGGGCCATCAGCCCGTCATAGCTGCGGCCATTCAGGGGAAGATCCTTCACCTGGCGTTCGTTCACCACTCCCGACATCGCCTGGTTGGAGACACTCACCACCGCCGCCGCTTCCTCAATCGTGACGACCTGCTTGAGTTCGCCGACCGGCAGCATCAGATCCACGGTGGTCTTCTGGCCGACTACCAGATTGATTCCGGTCTTCACCTGCGTGCTGAAGCCCGCCTTTTCGGCTGAGACCTGATACGGACCGACAGGAATGGAAGGCGCGGAATAGCGGCCGGCTTCATCGGTCACCAGCTGGCGCTCGGCCCCTGTTTCGAGGTTGGTGATGGTTACGGCAGCTTTGGGCATGCCTGCGCCGGAATCATCGGTGACGGTGCCGGATAAGGATGCACCCACGACCTGTCCCCAAGCGAGTGAGGTCAGGCCAACAATTAAAAGCAATAAAATAGTCCAGTTTTTGATCGCCAAGCGAAGTGTCTCCATATGTCCACTAATTTAGTGGGCAATTGTAACACCAGCGTCATACAGAATCCAGTTATATCTATTAACTAACTTAAACTAAACGAGATATATAATAGAAAGAAAGTGCTATATACCCTATTTAACGAGGGGGATTTCCGAAATAATAGCCTCGGCCTTCCCCATTTTTTTCTCTTTTGGGCCGGTGGGCGAAACGCAGACTTCATTACCAGTTCACGCAGACGCAACCTTGCGTTGCTAGCGTGGAGCGAGATCCATGAAGACTGTTCTGTTGGTCGAAGACGATCCGGCCAGGCTGATCGCGTTTTCCATGATTCTGCAATCGCGCGGCTATGCGGTCCTCGAGGCGGCAACCGCCGATGAAGCCGTTGAGACTTGCCAGGCGCACTCCGAGTCGATCCAGTTTCTGCTCACGGATTTCCGTCTGAACGTCAATGGCGGGGTGAAGCTGGCCCAGCAACTACAGGCCTTGTCGCCGTGCATGCGAATCCTGCGTCTGAGCTCGCTCACCGAGGGCCCGCTGTAGCCACTCTATTTAAGCCGGCGCGCGTAACTCGCCCTTAACCTGGCTATGCAAAAATAATGAGGGTGCCTCGGGGAAACCATGCCTGACGAACATGAGAGCGACGCAATAGCCGTCCTGACCAAAGTCATTTGCGAGCTATCCGCACTCAACGGCTTCACGCCGGAGGCCGCACCCCTCCCCAAACTGGATGACGCGCGTATCTTCATCAACCGCGAGCTGAGCCTGCTGGCGTTTCAGAAACGCGTGCTGGAGGAAGCGCGGGACCCGGCCAATCCGCTGCTAGAACGGCTGATGTTCTTCAGCATTTTCAGCTCGAACATCGACGAGTTTTTCATGGTGCGGGTGGCTCTGCTGAAGCAGCGGTCCACGTCCAACGTGCAGGAGGTCAGCGTCGACGGTCTTACCGGCACGGAACTGCTGGCGGCCATTCGCGCCGACATCATCCGCCTTACGGACCAGGCTTACGCGAGCCTGAAGGACGAAGTGATTCCAGCGCTGCAGCGCGTCCGCGTGCATCTGCTGGATTATTCGGCACTCGATGCCGCCAGCCGCGCCACCGTCGACGCCTATTTCCGCGACACCGTGTTTCCCGGTGCTGACGCCGCTGGCGTTCGATCCGGGCCGGCCGTTTCCGCACATCTCGAACCTGAGCTTGAACCTGGCGGTGGTGGTGCGCGACGCGGAAGGCGTGGAGCATTTCGCGCGCGTCAAGGTTCCCAATACGCTGCCGCAACTGGTTCCGGTCGCTTTGCGCAGCGACGATGGCGAGCCGGCGCAAGGTTTCGTTTGGCTGGAGCAGTTGATCATGGCCAATCTGGAATCGCTGTTTCCAGGCCTGGAGATTGTGGAAGCGCATCCGTTTCACGTCACGCGCGACGCGGAAGTGGCCATTCAGGAACTGGAAAGCGACGATCTGCTCGAGACCATCGAGGAAGCCGTCTGGCGCCGCCGGTTTCGCGCTGTGGTGCGCCTGCAGGTGGACGCAACCGTTTCGCCGCGCATCCTCGACATTCTGACGGAGAACCTGGAAGTGGAGCCGGGCGACATTTACCGGGTGGAGGGGCCGCTCGATCTGAGCCGCCTGCGCTTACTGCACGGCCTGGACCGCCCCGACCTGCGCTACAAACCGCTGTCTCCGTTCACTCCGCCGGGCCTGCAGCCCAAGGCCAAAGAAGACTTGTTCACGATGATCCGGCGGGAAGATATTCTGCTGCATCATCCGTTCGAATCGTTCCAGCCGGTGGTGGAATTCATTCGCAGCGCCGCGCGCGACCCCGACGTGCTGGCGGTCAAGATGACGCTTTACCGGGTGGGCCGCAATTCGCCGATTGTGAAAGCGCTGCTGGCAGCGGTGGAGGAGGGCAAGCAGGTTTCGGTGCTGGTGGAGTTGAAGGCCCGCTTCGACGAAGAGAGCAATATCGAATGGGCGCGGGCGCTGGAGCGCGAGGGCGTCCACGTGATTTATGGACTGGTGGGTTTGAAAGTACACAGCAAGATCGCGCTGGTGGTGCGCCGCGAAGGCGACGTGATGCGCCGCTACGTGCATCTGGGCACGGGCAATTACAATCCGCTCACCGCGCGCCTGTATACGGATTTGAGCTTGTTTACCTGCGACGAGAAGATCGGCGCCGACGCCAGCAATCTGTTCAATTACCTGACCGGCTATTCGGCGAAAACGCATTTCCGCAAACTGGTGGCCGCTCCCATCAATTTGCGCAAGCACCTGGAGCACCTGATCCAGCGCGAACTGAAGCGCCACTAAGCCGGGCGAGCGGGGGCATCTGATTTTCAAGATGAACGCGCTCGAAGATCCGGAAATGATCCGGCTGCTCTACCGGGCGTCGCAGGCGGGAATCCAGGTGGATCTGCTGGTGCGCGGCCTGTGCTGCCTGCGGCCGGGCATTCCGGGTATCAGCGAAAACATTCGCGTGACCAGCATTATCGGCCGGTTTCTGGAACACAGCCGCATCTACTATTTCCGTAATGGCGGGCAGGAAGAAGTCTACTGCGGCAGCGCCGATCTGATGCCGCGCAATCTGGACCGGCGCGTCGAAATCGTGTTTCCGGTGGAGAATCCCAAGCTGGTGCGGCGCCTCAAAGATGAAATTTTAGGCGTGTACCTGGCCGACAGCGTCAACGGCTATCAAATGCAAAGCGACGGCAGCTACTTGCGCTCGCCGCGTAGCCAGACCGCCGGCGGCGTGGACAGCCATCTGCGCCTAGGCCCGCGGACTACCCCCTAAGCCTCCAGCCTGTTAGATAATACTTCGATCACCAGGAGAACTCCAGGTCGAGCTTCTGAAGCCGCCGCTGCTTCGGAGACGTTTCCGTTTGCGGTTGCGCAGGCCAACCGGCTCCTGGGCCGTCTGGCGTTTGTGATTGGCCGCGTGCTTCGCTCTCCCGGTCCGGATGCGGTGCACGATCTGCGCGTGGCTATCCGGCGGTTCCAACAGGCGCTGGTCGTCTTCGCGCCGTGTTTTCCGGCTAAAGATACCAAGAAGACCGGCCGCCGCTTGAAACGGCTGATGGCATTGGCGGGAGAAGTGCGGAACTGCGATATCGCCGCCCATTTGCTGGCCCGGTCTGCGAAATCGCCAGCCCTCCAGGAGAAAATTGAGGCGCGGCGTAAAGAGGCGTGTGGCCGTTTGATCGCGTTGCTGAAGCGCCAGGCCGATCGCCATTGGTATACGAAATGGCGCGCCCGTCTGGCCGAGGCGGACGCGGCAGCTCATCCGAATTTCAGCCGCGAGCACGATCGAAAACATCGCCGGGCGAACTCTGCCACGCATGGCGAATGACTTTTTCACCCAGGGAAACCGCGCCGCCGAGGCCAAGGCGTCCGCCCGCAAGCTGCATGAGTTTCGCTTGACCGGCAAGAAGTTTCGCTACACGCTGGAACTGCTGGAGCCGGTTTACGGGTCTGGCCTGCGCGCGCGCCTGGAACCGATCCGGGCCGTGCAAACACTGCTGGGCGACGTCAACGACTGCCGCGCGGCGCGCGACCTGATCGCGGCCTGGGAGGGCAGCGACGCATTTGACGCGCGGCTGCGCAAGCGCCAACGCCGCAAGACTCGCGATTTCGCCGCCAAGTGGCAGGAAACGCTGGCCGGTGCCAAGGAAGCGCAACAGTGGACACGCTATCTGCGCGGTGTCGAGGCGAAAACGCCGGTGCCCCGAAAAGCCGCGGGCCGCGCCCGTTCGGCAGCCTCGCCAGCCGCGCACGTAGCCTGAACCGTTAGGAGTGCGCCACGTGCAAGTCGGCGGAATGCTCATCCGCATGATGCTTCACGGCTTCTTCGGCGTGCCCTACGGCATGCATGGTGTGGCCGTGAGCAACGTGAGCGTGGTGGCCGGCCCGGATGTGATCGCCATCTTCGTGGTGGCGAGCGGCTTCGCGATGATGCCTGGCCGCGTCTTCATGATGCTCGGCTGCTTTGCGATGATGTTCAGCGCCTTTGTGCTGCGACATGGGGTTTTCTCCTCAACGCCGATGTTACGCGCCGTCCAACACGGCGCGGTGAGGAGCGGGTAAAGGGTTGGTGAATAATTTCGCGCGGCGCTAAATTCCGTAGTCGGCCTCGCGCAGACCGTCTTCATACAGTTTCTTGGCGGCTTGCACTTTGCCCCTGGCTTCCTCTTCGGTGAAGCCGGCGTGCTCCCATCGATCCCAGGCGTGGACAGAGTGATCCGGTGTCGCGAGCGATTCCTCATCGCGAATAGCCATGATCCACGCGTCCACCGCGGTTTTGTAATCTTGCCGGAGACGATCCAACTCGGCGTTGTCCATAGAGATTCCCGGTCTTAAGTCGCCATGCTGCGGAACGCCCAGAAAAGGAATCCGGACAACAGAATGGAAACGGGCAGCGTGAGCACCCAGGCCATCAGCAGGCTGCGGACGGTAGACCATTGCAGTCCGGAATGATTGGCGGCCATGGTGCCGCCGACGCCGGATGACAGCACATGCGTGGTGCTGACGGGCAGGCCAAAGGCGTCGGCGGCGCCGATCGTAAACATGGCCGTGATTTCAGCGGCGGCGCCTTGCGCGTAAGTCAGATGATCTTTGCCGATCTTTTCGCCGACGGTCACCACGATGCGTTTCCAACCGATCATGGTGCCCATTCCGAGCGCGAGAGCGACCGCGACCTTGACCCAGCCGGGAATAAAACGAGTGGACAGGTCGATGTGTTTCTTGTAGTTCTTCAGGACATCCTCATCGGCGGCGGAGAATTTGGGCGTACCGGATTTCTGCGTGATGCGCAGGGCTTCGCTCACCAGGTACATGTCGTTGCGGAAGTTGCGGGCGCGGTCGGGTGGAACTTTCGCCAGTAACTTGAAGATCGACATTTCGTTAGCGATATCGTTGACCAGTTCGCGCATCGCAACCATGGTGCTGGGCCTGAACTCACGGGTGCGGATGAACTCGGTGACTTCCTCGCGCGGCTCGCCGCTTGCTGATGCCCCGGTGACGTAGTGATTGAGCGATTCCACGGCCTGCCGGGACACCGCCACGAAATCCTCCGACTGCTTGGCCGTTACCGCGTGGTCGAGCGCGTACGCCGTGGGCACGGTGCCGACCAGGATCAACATAATGAGACCCATGCCTTTCTGGCCGTCGTTGGAACCGTGCGCGAAACTGACACCGGTGCAGGTGAGCAGCAGCAATCCGCGAATCCAGAAAGGCGGCGGCGCGTTGCCTTCCGGCGCTTCGTAGAGCTGCTTGTCCTTGATGAACAGTTTGCAAAGAAGCAGGAGCAGGGCGGCGCAAACGAATCCGACCAGGGGAGAAAGCAGCAGGGATTTGCCGATGTTGCTGGCCTGCGACCAGTCGACGCCACTGGTTCCGGTTTTGGCGGCCATGAGCTGATTAGCAATGCCGACGCCAATCACCGAGCCGATCAACGTGTGCGAGCTGGAGGAAGGCAGACCGAAGTACCACGTCCCCAGGTTCCAGATGATCGCCGCAACCAACAATGCGAACACCATGGCGAACCCGGCCGTGCTGCCGACTTGCAGAATCAACTCCACCGGCAGCAGCGAGATAATGCCGAACGCCACCGCGCCGCTCGATACCAGCACGCCCACGAAGTTCCAGAAACCGGACCACACCACGGCGACGTGCGGCTCGAGCGAATGGGTGTAGATTACGGTTGCGACGGCGTTCGCGGTGTCGTGAAATCCATTGACGAACTCGAAGCCAAGCGCGACGAAAAGGGCCAGTCCCAGGAGCAGGTAAGGAAAGATCGACGTCTGCTTCACGTCGGCGAGGTCAGTCACCAGGTTGTAGCCGGCGTACATGACGCCCGCAATGAGAACCAGCCCGCCGATGAGAAAGCCGATCTTACCGGGACTCTTGGATAGCTTGGAATCAAGGACAGATTTAGAGGGTGACAGTGCGGCGGAAGCCATAGTTCTCCTTGGTCAACAGAGAATAGCCGCTGCGTTTCAAGGTTTGCTTACAATTCGATTAAGATCAGGTTACGAGGAACTGAGCGCATTGTTCACAATGGCTTGCGCTTCGGTCACGATGGCGTTCAGATGGCTCTGGCTGGTGAAGCTTTCCGCGTAAATTTTGTAGATATTCTCCGTGCCCGAGGGGCGCGCGGCAAACCAGCCGCTGCCGGCAACGACTTTCAGACCGCCGATGGGAGCATCATTGCCCGGGGCTTTGGTCAGCTTGGCGGTGATGGGCTCACCCGCGAGATTCGACTCTTTCACCGCTTCAGGCGAGAGCTTTTGCAGTTTGGCTTTCTGTTCGGGCGTGGCTGCGGCGTCGATGCGCGTGTAGTACGGCGTGCCGAACTCCGCTGCCAGTTCAGCAAAGTGCTCGCCGGGATCCTTGCCGGTGGTGGCCGTGATTTCAGCCGCCAGCAAGTCCATGATCAAGCCGTCTTTGTCGGTCGACCAGGCCGTGCCGTCGCGCCGCAGGAAACTGGCGCCGGCGCTCTCTTCGCCGCCAAAGCAGTAGGAACCATCGAAGAGACCCGCCACAAACCACTTGAAGCCTACCGGCACTTCGCGCAACTCACGGCCGAGTTGGTGAACCACGCGATCGATCATGCTGCTGCTCACCAGCGTCTTGCCAACCGCAGATTCGCGGCGCCACTGCGCGCGATGCGTGAGCAAATAGCGAATAGCCACGGCGAGGTAATGGTTCGGATTCATCAACCCGGCGCCGGGCGTGACGATGCCGTGGCGATCGGAATCCGGATCGTTGGCGAAAGCTACGCGGTACTGATCTTTTAGGGCGACCAGCCTCGCCATGGCGTACGGGCTGGAGCAATCCATGCGAATTTTGCCGTCGTGATCGACGGTCATGAAGGAAAACGTGGGATCGATCGCCGGGTTGACGACCGTAACGTCCAGGCCATAGATTGCGTTGATCGGCTCCCAGTACGGCAGGGATGAGCCGCCGAGAGGGTCGACGCCAAGCTTGAGCCCGGCGCTGCGAATCGCATCCATATCCACGATATTGCTGAGATCGCGAACGTACGGCAGGATCAAGTCCTCCTGATGGGTGCTCGCGGCGTGGAGAGCTTCGGCGAACGGAGCGCGTTTGACTCCTGCGTTTCCAGCGCGCAGCAAATCGTTGGCGCGGGCCTCGACCCAGCGCGTGACGTCGCTATCGGCCGGACCGCCATTCGCCGGGTTGTACTTGAAACCGCCATCCTCCGGAGGATTGTGCGACGGCGTGATTACGATGCCGTCGGCGAGATGTGCGGTGCGGCTTCGGTTGTATACGAGAATGGCGCGCGAAATCACCGGCGTGGGAGTGACGCCATCGCCCTCCTGGATGATCGTGTCGACGTTGTTGGCCGCGAGTACTTCGAGCGCTGTGCGCTGCGCGGGCGCCGAGAGCGCGTGCGTGTCCTTGCCCATGTAGACCGGGCCGTCGGGTCCAAATTCGTGGCGGTAATCGCAAATGGACTGGGTAATCGCGAGAATATGCGCCTCAGTAAAGGTACCGTTGAAGGGCGTGCCGCGATGCCCGCTGGTGCCGAAACTCACTAGCTGATTGGGATCCTGCAGGTCGGGACGGCGCTCAAAATAATCGCGCTCCAGACGAGCCACGTCGACCAGCAATTCCTTGGGAGCCGGTTTTCCCGCTAGCGGTGAAATGGGCATGACGTGTTTCTAGAGTACCGTGTTCGCCAATCGGGTTATGCTTCAGAGAGGAGAGAAACATGCAGCTCGGCATGATCGGTCTGGGGAGAATGGGCTCAAACATGGTGCGTCGGCTGATGCATCAGGGTCACGATTGCGTGGTTTTTGACATGTCGCCGAAGGCAGTGGGCGAGTTAGTGGCGGACAAGGCAGTGGGCGCCTCGTCACTTGCTGAGTTAGTCAAGAAACTCGACAAGCCGCGGGCTATCTGGCTCATGGTTCCGGCAGGAGTGGTCGACAAGACGATCGCTGACCTGCTTCCTCACTTAGAAGCGGGGGACATACTCATCGACGGGGGCAACTCTTACTATGTGGATGACATCCGCCGCGCCAAGCAACTTGCGGCGCAGAAGATTCACTATGTCGATGTGGGTACGAGCGGCGGTGTCTGGGGACTGGAGCGAGGTTACTGCATGATGATTGGCGGCGAGACGGAGATCGTCCAGCGGCTTGACCCGATCTTCGCTACTCTGGCTCCTGGAATCGGTGACATTTCCCGTACACCCGGGCGAGACAAAACCGGCGGCACGGCCGAGCAAGGCTATCTACACTGCGGTCTCAATGGCGCAGGACATTTCGTCAAGATGGTCCACAACGGGATTGAGTACGGAATCATGGCGGCCTACGCCGAGGGGTTGGGTGTTTTGCGCGCGGCTAACGTCGGCAAGCAAGGCCACGGCGCGGCCGATGCGGAGACCACACCCCTGCGAGATCCTGAGCGGTATCAATACGACTTAAACCTCGGCGACATTACGGAAGTTTGGCGGCGTGGCAGCGTGATTGCTTCCTGGCTGCTGGACCTCACAGCGGCCGCTCTGCTGCAAGACCCGCAGCTCGCAAAGTTCGAGGGCCGCGTGTCGGATTCAGGCGAAGGCCGGTGGACGATCAAAGCCGCGATCGATGAAGCCGTGCCGGTGCCGGTTTTGACCAGCGCGCTTTACGAGCGATTCGATTCGCGCGGCGAAGCGGACTTTGCTAACAAAGTCTTGTCGGCTATGCGCTATCAATTCGGCGGGCACGTGGAAAAACCGAAATGAACCTTTCAGTTCTGGCCGACGCCGAATCTGCCGCACGGACCGCGGCGGGGATGATTGCAGCGGAAGCGCGCGCCGCGGTGGCTGCGCGAGGACGTTTCGTAATGGCTGTCAGCGGCGGGCGGTCACCCTGGATCATGCTGCGCGCCCTCGCCGATGAACAAGTGCCGTGGGAAAGCGTGCATGTCGTACAGGTGGACGAACGCGTAGCGCCGGCGGGAGATCCGGACAGAAATCTCACCCACCTGCGCGCAAGCCTGCTCGAACATTCGCCGATGCGTGCGGAAAACATTCACGCCATGCCGGTGGAATTGGCCGATCTGGAATCGGCGGCTCAGCAGTACGCCGCCACTCTTAACGAAATCTCCGGTTCGCCGCCAAAACTTGACCTTGTTCACTTGGGCCTGGGACCTGATGGACATACCGCGTCATTAGTGCCCGGCGATCCGATACTTGATGTTACTGACGTTGATGTAGCGCTAACCGGCGAGTATCAGGGACGCCGGCGCATGACATTGACTTACCCGGTAATCAATCGCGCTCAGCGCATCCTATGGCTGGTGACAGGGGAAGAAAAAGCTCCCATGCTGGCGCGATTGCGCCGGGGCGATGTCTCCATTCCGGCCGGACGCAGTTCGGCGGCGCCGGGCTGCGATTGTTGCGGATCGCGCGGCGGCGAAATCCTAAGTACGCACATGCTCTACCAAAGCCACGCGTAGAGTGCGACTGTGACTAGGGTGAGAACCGCCAGCTGAAGGCGCCAGTCGCGGAGTCCGCGGAACGGCTCCATCGGCGAATGCCAGTTGATGGTCAGCCCTTCCAGGGTTGCGGGCGCTCTTCTTTCAGTTATTGCCGAGACTAAGTACAAAGCGGCGATGACGATGAGAGTTCCCCATAGACCGCGATAGGCATAGTTGAGAGTCAGCTTCGTGTGTAACCAGGGAAACCATGCCGCACCCAGGGCGGGCCCTACTAACTGATCGGTAACATAGACCGTCGCCAAAGCTATGCCCAGCAATACGGACGCAAGAGCACCTTTGACAGTCACCCGCTTACTTACAATGCCGAAAAAGATCGCGGGAGTCACCGGCATCACCAGATAGATGGAGATAGTCTGCAGATACTTATAGAGTCCGTCGGGAGTCAGGTAAATCAGATATGCCGCGGCGATGGCAAGCGGCGTAGAGAGCGCGATGGCCAGCCGCCCAAACCATACCTGTGTCTTCTCACTGGTGCGCGGCCGGAACTGCACGAGAAAATCGCGGACCACCAGCGTAGAGACCGAGTTCATCACCGATAACGAAGAGCCGATCAAGGCAGAAAGCAGCGCCGCCAGCACCAATCCACGCAGGCCATTGGGCAGCAGCTCATTCAGCAGCGTAACGAATGTGGTTTTGGAATCCCGCCCCGGATAGAGTGCCGCGGCAATCACTCCCGGCAGCGCGAACACAAAGACCGGACTGAGTTTCAGCAGCACAGCAAACATAGCGCCGGCGCGCGCTTGCGCCAGATCGCGCGCACCCAGCACGCGCTGCACGTTCACCTGATCCATGCCCCAGTAAAACGTGCCCCCGTAAAATGCGCCGGCAATGATTCCCCAGAACGGATAATTCGGATCGTCATAAGGCTTGGCGATATGCATAGCGGAGGGTAGCGCGGCGACCAGCCCGTGCCAGCCGCCGGTCTTTCCCAGCCCAACTAGAACCATAAGCCCGCAGCCGAGGAGCATGATTCCCGTTTGCAGCGAATCCGTATAAGCCACCGCGGTGAAGCCGCCGATCATCGTGATCACGGCGACCACCACGCCCATCAACGCGACCATGGACATCACGTCCCAGCCCAGCAGGCCGTGCAGCACCAGCGCCCCGGCGTACAGGTGGAAAGCCATCTTGGTCATGATGCAAATGATGAGCATCAGCGTGGAGAAGAAGACGCGCGCCGTACGGTTGTAGCGCAGTTCAAGAAATTCGGGAATGGTGAAAACGTTATTGCTGATGTAATACGGAAACAGCACCGCGCACGCGAAACCGAGACAAATGCAGGTGGTGAGTTCGACGGTGCCGGCGGAAATGCCATAGCGGTAGGCGTCGCCGGAGAGCCCCACCAGATGTTCGGCGCCGATGTTGGTCGCAAACAGCGAAGCGCCTACCACCGGCCAGGTCAAGCGGCGTCCGGCGAGAAAAAACTCCGAGCTACTCTCGGAGGAGCCGCGCCGCAGCGCGATGAAAAGACCGGCCGCAACGCTACCCGCGAGCGCCACGCAACAAATCACGATGTCGAGGAGGGTGAGATTCAGGCCCATGTGCCAGTTGAGATTGTAGTGCGAAGCGCAGGGAAGATGTTGCTACAGTGGAGAAATTCGTGGCCGCTTCGTCCAATCTCTGGCACCCTTTGCGATCGCCGGTGTTCCGCAATTTGCTCATCGCGGATGTTGCCTCAGATGTCGGGACGTTCATGCAGGGCGTGGGCGCGGCGTGGTTGATGGTGTCGCTGCACGGCGGCCCCCTGTATGTCGCCCTCACCCAGACTGCATCCGCTCTGCCGTTCTTTGTGCTGGCGCTGCCGGCTGGCGCTGTCGGCGATATTGTCGATCGCCGCAAACTGATTCTTTTCACGGAATGTTGGATGCTCGCGGTGGCGCTGGTGCTTGCCGGGATGACGATCGCCGGCATGATGACTCCGGCGCTGCTCCTTATCCTGACTTTCGCGCTGTCGGCGGGCGATGCATTCGAAACACCCACCTGGCGCGCGGTTTTGCCGGAACTGGTTCACAAAGACGACCTGCCGGCGGCGTCGGCTCTCAACGGCATCGAATTCAATTTCGCGCGCGCAGTAGGTCCGGCGTTGGGCGGCCTGGTGATCGCCGCCGCGGGCATTGGCACTGCATTTCTGGTCAATGCGGCATCCTTTGTCGGAGTGCTTTTGGTAGTGTCGCGCTGGAAACGGCCGGTGCGCAAACGTGCGACGCCGCCGGAGACTGTGAGCGGCGCAACTGTAGCCGCGATCCGCTACGTTCGCTACTCACCGGCGGTGCGCGTGGTGCTGGTGCGGGCGGGCGCCGCGATGTTTTTTGCCAGCGCGCTGCTGGCCCTGCTGCCTTCGATCGCGCACAGCATCACGGATAATCCGATCGGATACGGAATTCTGTTGGGATGCTTTGGCTGCGGCGCGGTGCTGGGCGCGCTAGCTATGAACCGCGCTCGCGAAAATTTTTCGGCCGACGTAGTGGTTGCGGGCGGCATCGCCGTTTTCGGCGCCACGACAATTCTGGCGGGAATGCTGCACTCGCTAGTACCGCTGGGTGCAGCGATGCTGGTGGGCGGCGGGGCATGGATATCGTTCATCTCGCTTTTCAATGTGCAAGTGCTGAACCAAACGCCGGACTGGGTGCGGGCGCGCGTACTCGCGGTTTCGATGCTGGTGTTTCAAGGCGCGGTGGCCGGCGGCAGCGCGGTGTGGGGAGCGCTGGCGGCACGTTCGGGCATTGGCAACGCGCTGTTGTTCGGCGGTATCGGAGCCATCCTTTCCACGGCACTGGGATTATTTCTGCGCATGCCGGATGTGACCGCTGATTTGACGCCGTGGAACCATTGGCGCCTGCCCGCCGTCGTCGATCCGAGCGTGGAGGCCGGCGGTCCCGTACTGGTGACGGTGGAATATCACGTGGACCCCAAGCAAGCGGCGGAGTTTATCAAAGCCATGCACCAATACGGACGCGTCCGGCGGCGCGATGGCGCGTCACGATGGGGAATTTGCCGCGACCTTGAGATACCCGATCGTTACATCGAAACTTTTGTGGTGAGTTCCTGGGCGGAGCATCTGCGCCAGCATGACCGTATCACGCGCGCCGATAGCCACCTGGAAGAACTCCTGCGCACCTGCACGCGCGATGAGCCCAAAGTGCGCCACCTGGTCTTTTTGTAGGCGCGCGCCTACTGCCAGCCGCCGCCCAGAGCCTTGTAGAGCTGGACGACGCTATCCAGTTCGTTCAGCCGGACTTGGGAAAGAGTCAACTCGGCGGTAAACAGGTCGCGGTCGGCGTCCAACGCGTTCAGCAGGGTGTCGACGCCGCCGCGATAGCGAACGTAGGCGAGCCGAGTGCGATCCTGTAGCGCGGCCACCAGCAGCACTTGCTGTTCGCGGGCTTCCCTTACACGCTGATGCGCAATAAGCGCGTTCGAGACCTCGGTGAACGCCGTCTGAATGGCCTTCTCGTACTGGATCAGCGCGCTATCGCGTAAGGCTTCGGTCAGCTTCACGTTGGATTTGATGCGCCCGGCGGTAAAGATGGGCTGGGTCACCTGCGGGACGAAAGACCAAACGCTGCTGGGCCCGGCGAACAGGCTCGAGAGCTGCGTGCCCTGGCCGCCCAGAAATCCGCTGAGACTGATTTGCGGAAAATAGGCTGCTTTGGCGACGCCGATTTCCGCGTTGGCGGCGATCAGATTTTGCTCGGCGGCGCGAATATCCGGCCGCCGCTCGAGCAGCGCGGAAGGCAAGCCGGGGGGCACGTCGGGCGCCATGTCCTGATCGGTAAGGCTACGACCGCGCACGACGTCACCCGGATTCTTGCCGAGCAGCAGGCTGATCTGGTTCTCGGTCTGCTCGATCTGCTGCTGCAGTAGGGGAATGGTCTCGGCCGCGGTGTAAACAAGTTGCTCGCCCTGGCGCAGATCGAGCAGCGTGGCAACGCCGCCGGCTTGCCGGTTACTGATCAGAGTGAGCGAATCGCGCCGAGTGGCCAGGGTGCGCCGGGAAATTTCCAACTGATAGTCCAACTCGCGTAGGCTGAAATAAGCGCTGGCGACGTCGCTCACCAGCGTAGTGGTGACGGCTTTGCGATTTTCTTCCGCGCTGAGCAAATTGGCACGCGCCGCTTCGGTGGCGCGGCGCAAACGGCCCCAGATGTCCACCTCGAACGAGAGCAAGTTGAGCGTGGCTTGCCCGAACGTGCGATTCTGCGAGGGTGCAAGCGACACCGGAATAGCCTGTGCACCATTCCGCGAGAATCGTAGGGTATCGATCTCAGCGCCAACACCGACGTTCGGAAATTGATTGGATCGCGTGATGCTGAGATTGGCGCGCGCCGCTTCTACGCGAGCCGCCGCGTCCCGCAAATCGTAATTCTGCACCAGAGCCGTTCGCACCAGCTCTTGTAATTTCTCGTCTTTGAAAACCTCGAACCATTTGAGATCGGCGAGGGACGCGGGGTCGCTGGCGGGTGGAGTTGGCGCGCGAAAAGAGGCGGGCGTTTGGACCGTGGGCTTTTGATAATTCGGCCCGACCGCGCATCCGGTGAGAAAGATCGCGGCGAAGGAAAGCAGAATGAGTGATTTCCGCATGGCTCAATCCCCCTCCGCCGGCGCGGGTTTTCCAGGCACCACGGCCGTTGCTTTGCCGGTTGCTCCGGAGGCTCGCTCCACCACATAAAAAATCGCCGGGATAAAGAATATGCCGATGATGCTCGCGGCCAGCATGCCTCCGATCACGGTGGTACCCATGATCTGGCGGGCCACCGAGCCGGCGCCGGATGCGGTCCACAACGGCACGCAGCCCAGAATGAACGCGAACGACGTCATCAGAATGGGACGCAAGCGGAGGCGGGCGCCTTCGAGCGCGGCGTCGACCAAATCCTTGCCGTGCTCATATTCTTCCTTGGCGAATTCGACAATCAGGATGGCGTTTTTCGCCGCGAGGCCGATGAGCATGACCAGGCCGATTTGCGAATACACGTCGGTTTCGATTTGCACCTGATAAGCCGGCAGGAACATTCCCAGCAGCACGCGGCGCAGCCAGAGGACTCCGAAGGCGCCGAACAACGCAATCGGCGTGCTCAGCAGAACACTGAACGGCAGAGTCCAGCTTTCATACAACGCAGCCAGGATCAGGAAAACGAACAGCAGGGAGAACCCGAAAATCACAGCGGGCGGAACTCCCTGCTCCGCTAGTTTCTCCTGGAACGACATGGCCAGGTAGTCGTAACCCATTTCGGGCGGCATGGTTTGATCGAAAACTTCTTCCAGCGCCTTCATGGCCTGGACGGAACTGTATCCCGGCGCAGCGCTGCCGTTGATCTGCGCCGAGCGGTACATGTTGTAGCGCATGGTGAATTCCGGCCCGGGCCGCGACTCAAACTTGGTCAGCGCCGAAAGCGGAACCATTTCACCCTTACTGTTGCGAACGTAGAACTGGCCGACGTTTGACGCTTTGGTCCGATAGTCGCCTTCGGCTTCGACATAAACCTGCCACTGGCGGCCGAAGCGGTTGAAATAGTTCACGAACAAACCGCCCATGAAAGCCTGAATCGTCTTGTAGACGTCGCCGACGGGCACGCCCTAGCTTGAGAACTTTGTCTTCGTCGACATCGACGAACTGCTGGGGCACGCTGGGGAGGAACGTCGTGCTTATGCCGGCGATCTCGGGCCGTTTGCGGGCGGCCGTCAGGAAGGTGTTCGAGGTTGGCCGCCAGGAACGGCACGTCTTTGCCGGCGCGGTCTTCAAGCACGAAGGTGAATCCGCCGGCGGTGCCGACACCGGGAATGGCCGGCGGCGAGAAATCGAATGCCACGCCTTCCGGAATCTTGCTAAGCTCCGCGTTGAGGCGCTGCTTCAACACCTGAAACTGTTGCTCGCGGGTCTTGCGATCCTTCCACTCTTTTAGATTCACGAAGAAAAATGCGTTGTAGCTGGTGCGCACCAGGCTGAGCAAACTGAAACCGATGACGCTGGTTCTGGCTTCGACGCCCGGCGTATCGCCCAGAATTTTCTCGATTTTCTTGGCAACTTCGTCAGTACGCTGCAGCGACGAGGCATTGGGAAGCTGGAGATTGACGTAGAAATAGCCTTGATCCTCATCGGGCAGAAAACTCGAAGGCAGCCGGCTGCCGAAGAATCCGGCGGCAAGTGCAAAGCCCACCAGCATGACCAGCGCGATGGCGCTCTTGCGGATGAGCACGCCGGACCAGTGGACGTAGCTATCAGTGGCGCGCCCGAAGATCCGGTTGAAGCCATCGAAAAACTTGCGGAGCCAGCCGTGGCTTTCGACCTTCGGCTTAAGCAGCAGCGCGGCCAGAGCGGGACTGAGCGAGAGCGCGTTGAACGCCGAAAGAATCACCGAGATGGCGATGGTCACGGCGAATTGCTGGTAGAGCCGTCCGGTGATGCCGGGAATAAACGCGGTGGGCACGAACACCGCCGACAGCACCAGGGCGATGCCGATTACCGGACCCGAGATCTCTTCCATCGCTTTCAGGGCCGCGTCTTTGGGCGCCATGCCGTCTTCGATGTGGCGCTCCACCGCCTCCACCACGACGATGGCATCGTCCACCACCAGGCCGATGGCCAGCACCAGGCCGAACAGGGAAAGCGTGTTGATGGAGAAACCGAAGATCGGGAAAAACAGGAACGTGCCGATGAGCGAAACCGGGACCGCCAGTAGCGGGATCAGGGTGGCGCGCCATCCTTGCAGGAAAACGTAAACTACGACGATCACCAGGACGATCGCGATGACAAGGGTCTCGACGATTTCCCGAATTCCCTCGGTAACGGCGCGGGTGGTGTCGAGGGAAGTGGCAAAATCCATGTCCTGCGGAAAGCGCTTCTTGGCATCAGCCATCAGCTTTCTGACGCCTTCGGCGGCCTGGACCGCGTTCGGACCCGGCAACTGGTAGACGCCGATCACGGCGCTGGGCTTGACCGTTAAACCGGCCGATAATCGTGTAATCCTGCGATCCCAGCTCGACACGCGCCACATCTTTCACGCGCACGATCCCGCCGTCGGGTGTTTCGCGAACCACGATTTGGCCAAATTCCTCGGGCGACGTCCGCCGCCCGCGCGCACGCACCGAATACGTATAATCCTGCCCGGGCGGAACCGGCTCGCTGCCCACCTGGCCGGCAGGGTTCACCGTGTTCTGAGTTTGGAGCGCGCTGACGATCTCTGGTACGGTGATGCCCAGCTTGGCGAGTTGATCGGGCTTTACCCACAGGCGCATCGCATATTGGCCGGCGCCGAAAACCTGCACGCTGCCAATGCCCGGCACGCGCGTGAGTTGGTCGTTGAGATTGATATAAGCGTAGTTGGCCAGAAATTTTGCGTCGTAGGTGCCATGCGGAGAGTACAGGCTGAGCAGCATCAGGGGCGCGGTCAAAGTTTTTTGCACCGTGACGCCGTACGCGTTGACTTCCGCAGGAAGCTGCGAGGCGGCCAGGGTCTCGCGCGACTGGGCGAGGATCAGATCGGTATTGGGATCGGTCTTGACATCGAAATCCACGATCAACCGCAACCCGCCATTGGCGGTCGCGTTCAGCGAATACATGTAGTTCATGTTGTCCACGCCGCTCATTTGTTGTTCGATGGGCGTGGCAACGGACTGCTCGATGGTCAGGGCGTCGGCGCCCGTATATACGGCGGTTATCTGGACTTCGGGCGGCGCAATCTGCGGGAACAGGGCGATGGGCAGGCCGGCGATGGTAACTCCGCCGGCGATCACCATGAGGATGGAAATCACCATCGCCACGATCGGGCGGTTGATGAAAAATTTGGACATGAGCGCTACTTTCCCGCGGGTCCCGCTGGCGCCGCGTAGGGCTTGGGATTTACCACCGTGCCGGCGCGGACTTTCTGCACGCCCTCGGCAACCACCCGCTCACCGGTCTTCAGGCCGTCGTCGATGATCCATTGATTGCCCACGCGGTCCCCAGGCTTCACCGTTCGAATGGCGATCTTGTTGCCGTCTTCCACTACCGCAACCTGGTAGGCGCCTTGCAGCTCCGTTACGGCGCGCTGCGGCACCAGTAGCGCATTCTGACTGGTGTGCGTGGAGGTGCGAATGCGTCCATATTGCCCGGGACGCAGCAGATTTCCCGGATTCGGAAAAAGGCCCGCCACGCGAATCGCGCCCGTGCCCTGGTTGACTTGCCGGTCGGCAAAGTAGAAGCTCCCGTTCTGCGGGTAGGTGTTGCCATCCGACAAAATCAGCTCGAGGCGGAGCTGCTTTCTCTCGGCGTCGAGCGTGGCCGGTGTAGAGTAGCGCCGATGGAAATCGAGATATTCCTGCTCGCTAACCGTGAAGTAGACCTTTATGGGATCGACCGTGGACACGGTGGTCACTGGACCGCTCGAGGGATTGACCAGCGCGCCCACCTGCTGCTGGGCCAAGCCTACGACGCCGTCAATCGGTGACGTAAGCCGCGTGAAGCCGAGGTTGAGCTTGGCTGCCTCGACCGTTGCCTCCGCGGCTTGAACGGTCGCGTCGGCTCCTTGAATCTGAGCCCTGGCGGTTTCCACCTGCGCTTTCGCGGCTTGCACCTGGGCTTTGGCCGCAACATTGTTTTGGGTGGCGTTATCCAGATCCTGCTGGGTGATGGCCTGCTGCTTCATCAGCGGGATGTAGCGGTCCACGTCTAGCTGCGTACGGACTTGATTGGCCTCGGATACGGCCACCTGCGCTTGGGATTGGGCGAGTTGCGCCTGGGCCTGCGCCAACTGCCCGTTGGCTTGCGCAAGCTGGCCCAACGCCAGATCGAACGCGGCTTGAAAAGGCCGCGGATCGATTTCAAACAGCAGTTGGCCTTTCTGAACGAACGAGCCTTCCGTATAGTCCTGCTTCTGCAGATAGCCGGACACTTGGGCTTTGATGTCGGCGTTGACGAAGCCGTCGAGCGTGCCAATCCACTCGCTGTAGATGGGAACATCCTTTTGCTCGACCTGCGCTACGGCAACCGGCAGCGGCTCGGAAGGTTTCGCAGCTTGGGTGTTATTGGAACAGGCCAGTGAAAAAGCCAGGCAGATGACGATCAGACACGTCGTCAAGCATTGCAAAAATCGCGGTGAGCTCACGTTCTTCTCCGGGCAACGCTTTCGGGGCGTTGGAGAGTGTGATGATACCGCAGCCTTAATAGTTACAACAATAGTTGCAAAAAAACTGAGCGCGGACCGGTCTAGAGATCGAGTTTCCCCTTAAATTTCATGTCTTTGAGGTTAAATTTTCTCTCCACTTTCGCCGAGCCCAGGTGGGTTTGAAAAGTCACCTCTTTGTCATCAAGCGAAATCGGGTCCATGGTGACCGGGAAGAAAAACTGAATCCCGCCGGCGGTGTCGCGCCCGGTCACTTTGATGTCGTCGGGCGTGATCGAGTTCCGCCCTTTCAGCAGCAGCTCGGTGCTGCTCATCAACTCTTCGCGAACCAGATCCGGATCGCGGGTTCCGCGCGACTCGCCGTCGGTCCCAGTGCTGCTGGAATCCGAGCTGTCACTGCGGACGCGCCGCCCTTGCATGCGCAACCCAACTACGGTGATCACATAGTGTTTGGCTGACGCCTCGCCGGCTGCTTTCGGCTCGGGCGCCGGCGTGGCGGCGTCTCCGCGCCGGGACAGCGCCTGCTGAATGGGCGTGGCGCTATCCCAACGAACCAGGACGCTCATCGACTGGCGGGACTGACCTCCACCACCGCCAGGCCCACCCATGCCGCCGCCACCGCGACCCATTCCGCCGCGACCGCCCATTCCGCCACCGCCCATACCGCCGCCAGGGTAGCCCATGCCACCGCCGCCCATGCCGCCGCCACGGCCGCCGCCACCGCCCGGATAGCCCCCGCCACCGCCCCGGCCGCTGGAGTCAAACGAGGCGTTCACCTGCTTCGCCCACGGTGAATCGGTGAGGATTTTGTTGATGTCGTCGCTGGTCCAGTCGGTAGACTCTTTGCTGTTCCAAACGTCGGAAGCGCAGAAAGCGACGGCACACGCCATGGCCGCGAAGCCGACTCGCAGGACGGTCTTATTTTTCATGATGTTGAGCCAGACGGTAGGCAACCCGCGCGCGTTTCGCCCCAACACCTGCCCGGCGGGTAAGTTTTGTAAATGCTTGTAAACGCCGGGGAAGACCGACCCTGCTAGCATGGCGTGATGGGCACGGCCACTTCCTCCGCCAAACGGTTATTGCCTTGGCTGGTTGCGGTCGCGTTCTTCATGGAATCGCTCGACACGACCATTCTCAACACTGCCGTGCCGACGATCGCCGAGGCGCTGAAAGTGGCCCCGCTCAGCATGAAAGCCGTACTCTCCAGCTACACGCTGAGCCTGGCGGTCTTCATTCCGATCAGCGGCTGGATGGCGGATCGCTTCGGCACGCGCCGGGTGTTTGCGTCGGCGATCGGCCTGTTCACGCTGGGGTCGTTTCTGTGCGGGATTTCGAGCAACATCCACGTGCTGGTGGCGTGCCGGGTTTTGCAAGGCTGCGGCGGCGCCATGATGGTGCCGGTCGGGCGGCTCACCATGGTGCGGACGTTTGCCAAATCCGAGCTGATACGGGCGATGAGCTTCGTGGCCATTCCCGGCCTGATCGGCCCCATGCTCGGACCCATCGCGGGCGGGCTGATCGTAGGCTATTTTCATTGGCGCGTGATTTTTTTCGTGAACCTGCCGATCGGCCTGGCCGGTTTGTGGATGGTGTATCTGCATCTGCCGGATTACCGCGAGAAATCCGATCCGCTCGACACGGTCGGCCTGATTCTGTTTGGATCCGGCATCGCCCTGCTCTCGTATGTGCTCGAAGTTTTCGGTGAACACACGCTGAGCGTGCGCGAGATTCTGAGTCTGCTGGCGATTTCGATCGCGCTGCTCGCCGGCTATGGATTTCATGCGGCCAAGACTAAATTTCCTTTGCTGACGCTGAGCCTGTTCCGCCTGCGGACGTTCCGTGCGGCAGTGAACGGCAGCTTTTTCACCCGCCTGGGCATCGGCGGCATCCCGTTCATTTTGCCGCTGCTTGTATCAGGTTGGTATGGGATTCACGCCGATTCAATCCGGAATGCTCATGATGCCGCAAGCCTTTGCCGCCATGAGCCTCAAGATGACGATGCCGCGCATTCTTAACCGCTTCGGCTACCGCGGCGTGCTGATTTCGAATACCGTGATTCTCGGCGTGCTCATTTTGCTGTTCGCGATCATTGGAGTAGGCACGCCGATCTGGCTGATCGTGGCGCTGGCGTTCTGCTTCGGCTTCTTCAGCTCGCTGCAGTACACCAGCATGAACACGCTGGTTTACGCCGATGTCACGGATGCCCAGACCAGCGGCGCCAGTTCCATTGCCAGCACCATGCAGCAGATGTCGATCAGTTTCGGCGTGGCCGTGGCGTCACTGGCTACCGCGTTCTTCATTCCCGACCGCTTTCACCAGAGCCCGCCGCAGATGATTCACGGCGTCCACGAAGCATTCTTAGTGCTGGGCGGTTTGACGATTTTGTCCACCGCTATTTTCAGCGAGTTGAAAAGCGGGGACGGCGAAAACGTGAGCCAGCACAAAGTGCTGGAGACGTGAGGCGGAAACCGCTCCTTGTGGTCGCGGCTCTGAATCGGCATTCGTAAACCGCAGCACTTAACAGAGCCGCGACCAGAGGGAGCGGTTACTGCTGCTGCTGCTGTTGTTGTTGCTGCTGAAGGTCGACCGGCTCGTTCTCCGCAGCCACCCATTGCGGCGGCGGGCTGGGCTCAATCTCCATCGGCGGCGCGTCGGATGGCGCCACCTGCACTGACACTGTCAGTTCGCTGGCGGCGTTGCCTTTGAAAATTCCGCGCGTTGGCGGCACGTCGGCGTAATCGCGGCCGATGGCGGTGCGGATGTGGCGCTCGCCGGCGATCAGATTGTTGGTGGGGTCGAAGCCGGTCCAGCCCAGGCCGGGCAGCAGCGCTTCCACCCAGGCGTGCGACGCGCCTTCCGGTGAGCGGTCGAGATTATCCTCGCTCGGATAGAGGTAGCCGCTGACGTAACGGCACGGAATGCGGGCATGGCGCGCCATGGCGATCATGATGTGAGTGAAATCCTGGCAAACGCCCATGCGCGCCTGAATGGCATCGTCGATGGGAGAATCGACGCGGGTGGCTTTAGGCACGTAGTCGAACCAGGAGTAGATAGCCTGGTTCAACTCGCGCAGAAAGGTGAGCGGGTCATCGCCACGACTCTCCAGATCGAGTTGGCCGATCAGATCCGTAAGCGCCTCCGTGGGCCGCGCGAACTGGCTGGGCATCAACATTTCCCAATAATCGGCGCCGCCGGCGAGGGTCTCGATCTGTGCCCAGGCGTTGTTGTCCAGCCGTTCCGGAATTTCAGGCTGCGTCTGCACTTCGACCAGGGCTTCGGCCAGAATACGTAGCTGGGTATGCTGTCCCGGCACGTCGAAGTGATGGACGCTGTTGCCCATGTAATCGCGATAAGTGTGCACGGCGGCACGCGGGTTGACTGTCAATTGAAACGACAGGCAGCGCTGCGGCCCTTCGGTTCGCGGATGCATGCGCGCTTCCATCTGACTCTCGGTGACCGGCGAGTCGTAGCGAAATCGGGTGAGATGGCGGATGGAATAGAACATGAGTCGTCAGGCTCCGATGGCCGCGTCAATAGGATACGTGATGTAGGTTCGATGCAGCGCGTTGTGCACCTGCGCGCACTGGCGCAGCACGGTATCCGAGGTAGGCGTGCAATCCGCCGCTCATAATCTCTTCGATGTGGCCGAAGGCGAGTGTCGCCTGCAGGCGGCCGGCCACGCGCTCGACCGGCGAGGATTTGCGCATCGACACTTCCCCGCCAATCTGCTTGAGCGCCGTTTCGAGCGCGTCGGCCGAGAAACGGATCGAATGCGGAAAGCCGGCGTGCAGCACCAGAAATTCGGCAATGCGGTCTGGACCCAGTTCCGCCGTGTAGGCCTTGCAATACGCTTCGAACGCGGTACAGGAGCGCAGCAGGGCAATCCATTCGAAATATCCTGAGCCGAAAGTTTGGGAAGAGCGGTGAAACTCGCGGAAGTGCACGCCCACCAGCGTCGACACCGCCACCGCGCGCTCCAGAAATCGTCCCGCCTGAATGAATTGCCAGCCCTCGCCGTGAGTCATGGTTGCGTCAGTGATCCCCTGGAACATGTGGGCGCCGGCTTTCATGGTTTGCAGAAAATCGAGCGGCGCCAGTTCCCAGATCTTGGCGGGGCGGGCTCGTTTTACTTCATGAAACAGGCGGTTGAGCTGCTCCCACATTTCCGAGCTGATCTGCTCGCGCACCTGGCGCGCATTCTCGCGGGCGGCCGCCACACAAGCCACGATGGAATAGGGGTTGGCGTCGTCATGAATCAGCCTGAGAGCCAGCTCCTGGGCATCGAGCTCCTGCGATTCGGTCATCTCCACGTTCAGCGAACGCAGCGCGCGCGCCCAGTGAGGGTCGTCGGGGCCTGTGCCGTGCTGGAGCATCAGGTCGAGCTGTACATCGATGACGCGCGCGGTGTGCTCAGCCCGCTCCAGATAGCGGCTCATCCAATACAAGCTGTCGGCAACACGGGAAAGCATGGCCATTTAGTGCAGCACCCAGGTATCCTTGCTGCCGCCGCCTTGCGACGAGTTCACCACGAGCGATCCTTTGCGCAGGGCCACGCGAGTGAGCCCGCCCGGCACTACGGTGACTTTATCGCCAAACAGAATGTACGGACGCAGGTCGACGTGGCGCGGCTCTACGTTCCCATCGATGAGGCAGGGCGCGCGGGAGAACCGGATGGTGGGCTGGGCGATGTAGTTCCGGGGGTCGGCCGACACCCGCCGGCGGAATTCGTCTCTCTGCTCCGCCGTGCTCTGTGGGCCGATCAACATGCCATATCCGCCGGATTCGCCCACCGCCTTGATCACGTAGTCTTCGATGCGGCCTAGCACGTGCTGCCGCGCCGTGGGATCGGACATTAGAAACGTTTCCACGTTGTTGAGCACCGGATCTTCGCCGAGGTAATAGCGGATGATCGCGGGTACGTAGGCGTAGATCGCTTTGTCGTCGGCCACCCCGGTGCCCAGCGCGTTGGCCATGCTGACGTTGCCGGCGCGATAGGCGTTGAACAGACCGGGCACGCCCAGGATGGAATCGGAACGGAACGCCAGCGGGTCGATGAAGTCGTCGTCAATGCGGCGGTAAATGACGTCGACGCGGCGCAGCCCGGCTGTGGTGCGCATGTAAACGAAATTGTCGTGGACCACCAGATCGCGGCCTTCCACCAGCTCGATGCCCATCTGACGGCCTAGAAACGCGTGCTCAAAATAGGCGGAGTTGTAGACGCCCGGGTGTCAGCAGCGACGATCGTCGGCTCTGAGGAAGCCTGGGGTGCGAGCGCCCGCAGCGTGGCCAGCAAGGCCTGGCTGTACTGTTCGATGGGCTGCACGCCGCATTTACGAAACAGCACCGGGAAGATGCGCTTCATCACTTCACGGCTGACCAGCATGTAGGAAACGCCGCTGGGAACGCGCAGATTGTCTTCGAGCACCACGAATTCACCCGAGGGCATGCGAATCAGGTCCGTGCCTACCACGGTGACGTAAGCGTCTTTGCGGACATAAAAACTCCGCATTTGCCGCCGGAAATGTTTACAGCTATAAACGATTTCCCGCGGCACCACGCCGTCGTTGAGGATGCGGCCCTCGTGATAGACGTCCTTTAGGAACATATTGAGGGCAGTGATGCGCTGGACCAGGCCGCGCTCGATGTGTGACCATTCGCCGCTGGTTAAAATGCGCGGCAGCAGATCGTTGGGAAAAATGCGCTCGGTGCCTTCCTCGCGTCCATACACGGTGAAAGTGATGCCCTGATGGAGGAAGGAAAGATCGGCAACCTGCTGGCGCCGCCGCATCTCCTCGGCCGGCAGTTCCAGCAGGGACTGATACAGATGCTCGTAATGCGGACGGATGGCTCCCGCCGAGTCCACCATCTCGTCGTGGGCGTGATCGAGTTCGTATTGTTGAAACGGAGCTGGGAGCGCGCTTTGCCGCTCGGTGGCCGCCATAAGAGCTTCCTCGTCAGCAGGTCCTTCGAACGGGGAAGGGCTAATTCAGAGGAAGACAGTGTAGCACTTTCGACTGGGACGGCGAGTGGTTATCCACCTGCTTGTAGAGACGGCGAGGGAACTGAACAGACATGCGGCGTTTTCTAATACTTAGCGGATTGATGGCGAGCTTCGCTTTGATGGCCCCGGTAGTGATGACCGCGGATGACCATCATGACAAGCGTTACTACGACAAGCACCACAAGGACTATCATCAGTGGAACGAAGGCGAAGATCATGCCTACCGCATCTATTTGGGGGAACAGCATCAGGAGTATCGGGAGTTTCACCAGATCAAACCTGTACGCCAGCAGGAATACTTCAGATGGCGTCATGAACACCCGGATTCGTCTTTCAAAGTCGAGATTCGATAAGCCCGGAATCATGCAAAATCTGCACGATACCAGCACGTTCTGCGTGACAGAACAGGTAAGGAGAACATATGGAAAACACAAAAATTGAAAAGTGCGCGCATCCAGGGTGCAACTGCCCGGTCCAACCCGGAAAGAAGCATTGCAGCGATTATTGCGAGAGCCTCGGCGATGAGCCGTCCATCGCCTGCGAGTGTCACCATGCAACGTGTACCAGCAGTGCCTTAGCGGGTACGGCGGGTTAGCGGCTAGTTCTTCTTTTTCCCGCCCAACAACCCGCTGACTACTCCGCCTGCGGCCTTACCCACATTGCCACCGAGGCCTTTGATTTCCTCGGTGGCGATGCCTGCGATGTTGGGTTTGATCACCGGTTCGGCACACGTACCTTCGACATCGAAGGGAATCGGCTTGTTTCCGATTACGGCCAAAAGGCCGGAGGCGTGGACGACCGCGCTCATCTTAAAATTCAGGGCGTTGGCTGGACTGACGGTGCCCGCCCCGCTCAGTTCGCCGATTGCTGGTAGCACCAGTTTCATATCCTGCGTGCTCAAGCCTTCAGGCGCTGCCCGCAGATTGGTTCTAAGAACCTGAATCTCCATATCCGGCCCACCTTTGATTCCCGCCAATTTCTCAATCGATGACATCTTTTTGGTGATATCGAAACCAACCAGCCGCGTGTTGTTGAGAGCCAGCGAGCCCGTTGTCACCACGCGATCCGCCGGACCTTGCATCGAAAAATTAGCGCTCACGCTTCCGCCTTTCAGCGAAGTCCCGGCGGGCAGCACAACACCCACGGCAGGCATCAATCCTTCCAACTCCTGTACGGCCATTTCGGGGCCGGCGAGTTGGAGATTCACCACCATCGATTCACCCTGCTCGGCATAGGTTCCCGTGAGATGCGCCACGGCGGCGCCGATGTGGATATCTCCCTGATGCACGACGCCGGCGTGTTTTCGCAGATCGTGTTGCACGGAGAAATCCATCTCGACCGGGCGAGTGGCGGGACTGCCGTTCCTGGCAAGCTTCAGTTTTTCGGCTTTGAGCCTGGCTTGGAGACGCATGGTGACGCCGTCGGATTCGCCGCTGCCGTCAAAGGAGGCGATGCCGCCGAGATGCGGCGCGACATCGGTGACCCCGGAGCCCGCCAGATCCAGCTGCGTCACTTTCAGGCCGACCTTCAACGGCGTCATGGCGGAATCCGTCGGATTGATCGGACCGGCTGTTCCATCCAGCTTGATCGCGCCACCGCCACGCACCTGCGCGGCGAGCGAAAAGGGGAATGCGGAAGCGCTGGAAAAATCACGGACTTCCATGTTTAACTTCTCTAGCGCCAGAGGCTTCCAGTGGCCCACGGTGCGGCTCAGAGTCACGCGGCCGTCCTTAATTTTTATCAGCTTTACCGAGAGATCGAGCGGCATGCGCGGCGAGGATGACGGTGGCGCCGGCTGGGCGGGCTTGGCTCCGCGCGCCGCTGCTTTGCCGCCCAAGCTGGAAAAATTCCAATCGCCCGAGGGTGACTGCACCAGCGCAATTTGCGGCTGGTCGAGAAGCAAATCCGTGACGATCAGTTTGCGCGCGAACAGGAATGGCCAGATTTCCGCGCCGACACGCAGGGATTTAGCCCGCAGAAATGCAGGCTTGCCGAAAGCCGGGTCTTCGGAGACCGCGAGATCGTTGGCCGTCACTTCACCGGACAAAATGTTGAGGTGCAGATTTCCCAGAGTCACCTCGCGGCCCATCGCGCGGCTCAACTCCGCCTGCAGCGTCGGCCGGAATTGATCCACGTTAATCACCAACGGCAGGCTCACCAATGCCACGATCAATAGCGCGATGGGGATTCCAACCCATTTTGCAACGCGTTTCATAGAGCACCTCCGGCATCCGTCGAGTATACAACTCGGTGGCGTTTTGCATTCTGTGCGCCGGACGATGCATCCTACTCAAATGAGTGAATTTGCCAATCAGGTAGTGCTGATCACTGGAGCGAAAGGCGGGCTGGGCAGTAATGTGACTGAAGCGTTTCTGGCGGCGGAAGCTACCGTCGCGGGAACGTCGCGCCATATTTCGGATGCGGATTTTCCCAATCCGCGTTTCGCCGGCATGGCAGCGGACCTGACCAGCGCCGATGCCGCACGGCAATTGACTGCTGGCGTGATCCAGCGTTTTCACAGGATCGATGTGCTGGTGCACGTGATGGGGGGATTCGCCGGCGGCCAGTCCATTGCGGAAACCAGCGACGAAACCTGGGAACGCATGATGAGCATGAACCTGCACTCGGCATTCTATATCTTGCGGGCCGTGATTCCGCACATGCGGCAGGCGGGGCGCGGGAGAATCATTGCGATCGGCAGCCGCAATGCGGTCGAGCCGGCCGCCAATCTCAGCGCGTACAACGTGTCGAAAGCGGCCCTGGTCTCGCTCATGCGTACCGCGGCGCTCGAGAACAAGGATCTGGGCATAACCGCCAACGTGATACTGCCGGCGACCATGGACACTGCCGTCAACCGCGCAGCCATGCCCGGCGCCGACACTGCCCAGTGGGTTCAACCCAAGCAAGTGGCTGACACTGTGATTTTTCTGGCTTCTGCTTCCGGCGCGCAAATCAGCGGCGCCGCGATTCCGATTTACGGACCACAGCTCTAAATTATTCCGGCGCTTCAAAGCGGCCGGATTCGTCCCAGGTCCATGTGCCGCTGGCGAAGTCGGACTTTGCAAAATGCGCGAGACGATCGCGATCGATCTCAATGCCCAATCCAGGAGCATCGGGAACGTTCAGCATGCCGTCCGCATTTAGCTTGAACGGATGCACAATCAATTCCTCCACCAATGGGTTACCGGTGTTGAACTCAACGAACGAGCGTTCCGGCAGCGTCGCGACAAAATGAATATCCGCGGCTACGCCGATCGCCGTGTTCCATCCGTGCGGCACAATTTCGATGCCATGCGGCTCGGCCAGCCACGCGATCCGTCGCATCTCGGACAGTCCGCCGACTTTGCTGACATCCGGCTGGGCAATGTCCATAGCGCGTTTGGAAAAGTACGGCGTGAAGGACTGCCGTCGCGTCAACACTTCGCCGTGCGCGATCTTCACCGGAGACGCATCGGTGAGGCGCGCGTAGCCTTCGAGATCGTCGGGCTGAAGCGGTTCCTCGAACCAGTAGACGGCATAGTCAGCCAGCATGCGGGCGCGTTCCAGCGCGTCTTTGTAGCGGAGATTCCAGAATGGATCGCTGCCGCCGGCGTCGATCATGATCCGCGTGTCGTCACCCGCGGCGTGGCGCACGATGCGAACCAGTTCCCGATCTTGCGCGAGCGGCTGGCGGCCAAAAGGATCCCAGCCAACCTTTATGGCCCGGAAACCGCGCGCGAGCATTTCCGCGATGCGCTGCTCCAGCGTTTCGAGCGGGCGAAAAAGAATCGACCCGTAGACAGGGACCGCGCTGCGATAGCTGCCGCCGAGCAGGCGCGCCACCGGTTGCCCCAACAGTTTGCCCGCGAGATCCCAGAGCGCGAGATTCACGGCGCTGATGGCGTGCGTCATCGCGCCGCCCCGGCCCGGCCAGAACGTCAAAGCGTGAAGCTCTTCGGTGATCCGTTCGATATCCAGCGGATTCTTGCCCACCACAAATCGCTCCAGCCAGTTCAGCGCGCCCACCACCTGGCCCCGCTCGGAATACGCGGCGCCCCATCCGGTAACGCCGTCTTCGCTGCGCAATTCCAGGAGCACGTGGAATCGCTGGTCGGGCGCGTGGATTTTCCAACTTTGGATTTTCATCGGAAGTGCCCGGCCGCGTAGCGCAGGCAACGCATCAGACAAATCTATCATCGGTTGCGCTACTTGGTCAGAACCGGAATGGTGGTCAGCGTTGCGTTAGGCGTGGCGCGTAGCCCTAAAGCTGTGATCTGTCCGCCGGACGTGGTGTCGAATTCCACGGTGCCGCGTTTTCCCGCGGTGACGGCGTAAGTTGGCGTCAGCAGAAACGATGCTTGCGCGTGTGCAGCCAAGCTGATGGTTGGGTTGCCCAGCAGCGCGCCAGTGTCGTCGCGCAGAATCGTGTTGACGGCTGCCGCCTGATTGGCGATGTTGGCTAACGCAATTCCGGTAGACACGCCGTGGGTATTGTCAAAACCCATGATGAAGCTCCCGCTGGTGCGGGTTTCGAGCGGTACGACGGCTTCCTGTCCCGATCCGCCATCGCGGAAGATAGCAAATCCTCCGACGTCGCCGGTGGTGGTTAGGCGCGCCGAGCCCACGACGACGGGCTGCGAGTCGAGACCCTGCGTTTCAATGATCACCGACGTATTCGGGATCATGGTTTTGGTCACCGAAGCGGCCCCTGTCACGCTGGTGCCCGCCTGCGGGAAATGGAGCGGCAAGGAGAGCGGGTTGCCATTCTGATCGGAAAAATTCAAAGTGAACTGGGCCGTGCCCCGGCCGGTATTGACGAACGTAAAAGTGGTCTTCCAGCCGCCGCCGGAGGCGACTTGCGCCATCGAGCCTCCCGCCGTCGTCACGTCAGCCAGCAGCGGCAGCGTGGTGAGCGCGCCGGCATCGGCACGCAGCCCCAGGAAACTGGTCTGACCGCCCAACGGCATCTGGAATTCGATGGTGCCGCGTTTCCCTTCAGTCGCCGGATAGTTCTGCGTGAGCAGGAACGACGCATGTCCATGCCCCGGTAGATTGATTGTGGGCGTGGCGAGAGGAACTCCAGCGTCGTCGCGAATCATCAATGAGAATACAGCGGGCTGCGTCGAGGTGTTGGCGGCGGCCAGGCCGGTTGCCACGCCGCCGGTATTATCGAACGCCAGCACGTATTCGCTCGCCGTACGGATTTCCAGCGGCACTACCGCTTCCTGATGCGAGGCCGTCACCGTGAACGTGGCGAATCCGGTGACCACGCCGGTTGAGACTAACTGCGCCCAACCCGTGAGCACGGGGTCGCTGTCTGCGTCCGCCGTCTCGATGACCAACAATGCGCCGGGATTCAACGTCCGATCAACGGTTGAGGCGGCGAGCGGTCCCGGGTTCTCGACAGACTGGGGAAATGTCAAAGCCAACATCAACGGACCGCCGTTGTCGTCGAAAAAGTTCAGACGGATTTCAGTCGCCGCCGTGCCCGGGTTGATCAAGGTGAACGTGGTCTTCCAACCACCGGCTGAAGCGATGTGCGCCATCGATCCGACAACAGAGCCATTCGTCAAGGTGCTGCTGACTTGTTCGATGCTGAACGTGACGCCACCAATGTGAATCGCTCCCGTGCGATCGGCACCGTTGTTGGCGGCAACCTGGTAATGCAGCATGCCGCTGCCGGAGCCGTTTCCTCCATTTGCGACAGCGACCCAGTTGGTGTCCGGAGATCCCGACCACACGCAACCCGGCGGCGCGATGACACTGACGCTTCCATTGCCGCCCGCGGACGCAAATACCGCGCCCGCCGAGGCGAGCGAATACGTGCACACACCCGAAGCTTCTAGGGTGCGCGCAGCCAGAACCGCGGCGAGCGCAGTCAGCAGCGCTGCTCTAGTGCGGCTTTTCAAAATTCGCATGTACCAGGAGAAACCATTTTCATGCGACGGCATAGACCCCATTTGGTTGGCGGAATCGTGCTAGCGGAAGTTAGCCGGATAGCGGGCGAGCGTGAACCTTGGTTAACTCGTCAACGAGAAAACGGCGACATCATCGATTGCCCGACATGCTTAATCGCTGTGAAAACCTGCCCGGTGGCATCCGGGAACAAGATGGCCAGCCAAAAAACGATAGCGCCAACCACCAGCCAGATGATCGTGTTGTCTTTCACCGCCCCAAACCATAGCGCTGCCGGGGAAGTAATGCAAGCTGATGAAAACAGCCGGCGCTATCTGTTCGTGTCACGCGACTACACGTTTGGATAGTTTGGCGCGTGGCTTTGGCTTTCCGGTGGTTCATGATCTCCAAGCGCCGCAATGACTTGAGCGATTGGCACATCAACTGCTTTTGAGTAAGGTTAGAGAGGAGAAAGCAATGAAAATCAAAACGAATGTGAAGGCGGGTTTTGAAACCATCGAGCATCTTGATATCGAGCAAGTGCTGAGCATCGGAAGCCAGTCTGTGGGTGTAGGCGCGGGCAAAGTATCTTTCAACCCATTCTGAATAGCGGGCAAGAGTTGAGCGGAGCAAGGCTATGAAAACCAAGACGAACTTAAAGGCCGGAGAAAGAACGCAGCACCCGGCAAATGTCACCGTTCCGAGTTGAAACTCTGAGGGCTCGTCCGATTTCTCATAACTGCCGCAAAGACATTCCTCGCTGGAAATTCCCCGAAGTCAGGAATGCGATTTTCCGGGCACACACCGGACGGCTATACCGCATTGCGGTATACTATTGAACAGTGGATGATGCCCCCGAAATCACGGTACTGCAACTGCCAAAGTTCAAGGCCGAGTCCACAGCGCTGATCGGAACGGATGGCATCGAAGCCGTAGCTGTTTATCTGATTGACCATCCTGATGCTGGCGACGTGATACCGGGATCGGGCGGTGTTCGGAAGCTGCGATGGGCAGCGAAGGGTAAGGGGAAGCGCGGCGGCGCGCGGATCATCTATCTGTATCTTGTGATTGCGGCCCGCATTTACTTGATGCGGTGTTACGCCAAGAACGTCAAAACGGATCTGACCGCGGACGAGAAGAAACAACTGCGGCAAATCGCGGCCCATCTGAAAGGAGCGCAATAGAATGCCTAAGAAAACCGGCGTGAAAAAGACAACCTTCGGCGCAGACCTGATCGAGGGAATGAAACTGGTTCTGGCGCACCAACGGGGTAAGGTTGAGCTGGAGCAGGTCTGGCCGAGGCCGATCGACGTCAAGGCCATTCGCAAGCGGGTGAAAATGTCTCAGGCCGAATTCTCGCGAGCCTATGGCATCAGCAAGCGCGCCTTGCAGGAGTGGGAGCAGGGCGGGCGTCAGCCAGATTCGGCCGCACGTGCGTATCTGACGGTTATCGCGCGAGAGCCGGCCGCTGTACGGCGGGCATTGGCCGTTGAATAACTTGGCTCTATTCCGCCCTTCCGATGTTTGCGCGGGATTGGGCGTATCGTTGCGCCTGGGATGTTGGATATTAAATGGTGGGCGCGGCAGGACTCGAACCTGCGACCTCCTGCGTGTGAAGCAGGCGCTCTAACCAACTGAGCTACGCGCCCTAAATTCGTGCGCTGGCGGCGAATTTAGTATTATAGCGTTAATGCCCCAGCGGGAAACATGGAAGCCCCGCCGGTCGCTTCGCCCCACCCGTCGCTTTCGCGAAATTGGCGGAGCTCGAAGCGGCGCTCGGAATCGGCGATTCGCGGCAAGGCCGAAGTCGTTGCGGCTTTCGCTGGTCTGCCTGCTCGCCCGCGGGCACCTGCTCATCGAAGACGTGCCCGGCGTCGGCAAGACCACGCTGGCCCAGGCGCTGGCGCGCTGCGGTCGACTGCCGCTTTCACCGCCTGCAGTTCACCAGCGACATGCTGCCCAGCGACGTGCTCGGCGTCACCATCTACAACGCGCACTCCGAGGCTTTCGAGTTCAAGCCCGGGCCGATCTTCACCAATTTTCTGCTGGCCGACGAGATCAACCGCACCACGCCCAAGACGCAATCGGCGCTGCTCGAAGCGATGAACGAGCGCCAGGTCACCATCGACGGCCGCTCCCACCGCTGCCCACGCCGTTCATGGTGATCGCCACGCAGAATCCGGTGGAGCATCACGGCACCTATCCGCTGCCGGAATCGCAGCTCGACCGCTTCCTGATGCGGCTGCGCATCGGCTATCCGGATGCCGCGAGCGAGCGCGAAATCCTGCGCAATTTCGCCGACGTCAACGGCACGCCGATCGAGCGCGTGCTTTCCGGCCGAGGACGTCCTGCAGCTGCAGGACATGGTGCATCGCGTCGACGGTGGATGAATCGCTGGTCGATTACATGCTCGCCATCGTCGAGAAAACGCGCGCGCACGAATCGCTCGCGCTCGGCGTGAGCCCGCGCGGCTCGCAGGCGCTGTTTCGCGCGGCGCAGGCGCTGGCGCTGGTCGAAGGCCGCGATTACGCCATCCCGGACGACGTGAAGCGGCTGGCCGTGCCGGTCTTCGCGCATCGCGTCGTGGTGAATGCGCGCGCCGCCCTGGCGCAGCGGCGCGGCGATCTGGGCGACCGCATCATCGAAGAGATTCTGAGCCAGATCGACGTTCCGTTGTAAGTCCGTATCCCATACATGAAAACTGCCATTATCGGCCTGCCCATGGTGGGCAAGACATCTCTGTTCACGATCCTGACCGGCGTCCACCAGGAGACGCGCATCGGCTCGACCGCCGTGCGCACCGGCGTCGCCAAGGTGCCCGACGCGCGTCTGGATGCGCTGGCGAAGCTTTTCGAGCCGCCCAAGATCACGCACGCCACGGTGGAGTATCGTGGACATGCCCGCGATCTCCAAGGAGAACGCTGCGCGACCCGAGCTACCTGGCCAGCCTGCGCGTGGTGGACGCGTTTGCGCACGTGCTGCGCCTTTTCGAGGACGAGACCGTACCGCACGAAAAGGGCTCCGTCGACCCGCTGCGCGATCTGGAAGACGTCGAGACGGAGCTGATGCTGAGCGATCTGGTGGTGGTCGAGAAGCGGCTGGAGCGCCTGGATAAAGATCGCAAGAAAATCAAGAATCCGGAGCTCGATCGCGAGTTCGAGCTGCTCGAAAAGTGCAAAGCGACGCTCGAGGCCAACCAGCCCGCTGCGGCAGCTGGAGCTCGATGCCGACGACGAGAAGCGCATTCGCGGCTTTCAGTTTCTCTCGCAGAAGCCGATGCTGTACGTGCTGAACCTCGGCGAGGCGGATGCGCCGCGGCTGCACGAGATGGAGGAGGAATATCGCGCCGGCGCGCTGAAGGGCCGCGCGCACACCGAAGTGACGGCAGTGTGCGGCAAGATCGAAGCGGAGCTGGCGGAGCTTGCCGCCGACGAAGCGCGCGAATATCTGGCCAGCTACGGGCTGAAGGAATCCGGGCCTGCGAGCGGCTGATCTCAGCCAGTCCTACCGCTGCTGGGGCTGATGTCGTTTCTGACGGCCGGCGAGACCGAAGTGCGCGCCTGGACCGTTCCGATCGGCAGCACGGCGGTGAAGGCGGCCGGCGCGATCCACTCCGATTTCGAGAAGAAGTTCATTCGCGCCGAAGTGGTGAACTGGAAGGCGCTGGTCGATCTGGGCGGCTATCCGGGCGTGCGCGAGAAAGGGCTTGCTGCGCCTGGAAGGCAAGGAATACATCGTCAAGGATGGCGACGTGCTGGTGATCCGGCACGGGTGAGGTGCTGCATGAAATCGATTTCGCGCCGCGGGTTTTTGGCTAGCGCGGCAGCCGCGGCAACGGTTCGCGAACGCCAAGCCCTATGACGGGCGCACCATGGCCGTCATCACCGCCCACGCCGACGATTTCACGATTTTCGCCGGCGGCACGATCGCCAAAATGATCGCCGAAGGCTACGCGGCGCACCTGATCCGCATCACCAACGACGAGAAGGATTCCTACGATCTTTCCGCCGGCGAGACCAGCCATCGCAATACCACCGAGCTGCGCGCTGCCGCCGACATTATCGGCATCAAAGATATCTACTCGCTTGATTTCCGCAACGATGAGATGGATGCGCTTTCCGGAAACCGAAGTGCGCGCGCGCCTGATTTTGCTGTTCCGCAAACTCAAGCCGTGGACCATTTTCACCTTCGATCCGTCCGCCAAGTACGAAGAGAATCCCGGACCACAAGAAGACCGCGCGCGCCGCGGAGGACGCGGCGTGGACGGCGGCCGGGCATCTGTTTTTGCGAAGAGCAGTTCTCGCTGGGACTGAGGCGGTGGGCGGTGCTCGATCGTTATTACTGGGCGCGCCAGCTGGAGAGTTCCGGACGCCAACAAAATAGTCGACATCCGCGCCACCATCGAGCGAAGATTCGCGCCGTTCAAGCCCACAAGACCATGATGCGGCACACGGCGTCTCGCTACGAAGGAAAAGCTAGCGCAGGCCAATCTGCGACTGCCGCTGCTCGATAAGGTCGATGAAGCTACAGTCAATCGGCTGATAGATATTCAGGTTCGCGAGCGCGCCAAGGCAGCTCGGCGCGAAACACGGCATGGAGTACGCCGAGGAATTCCACTACATCCCCCTCGCCGGCGAAGGCAGTTATGTCCAGAAAAATGCCATTCCGCTAAAGTAGACGCCTGGTCGCGCCATTCCCACACCAGCATCGCGGCGCTCGACAGCGCGCAGAGCAGCGAAAACCAGTCGCCCCAACGCGTGTAGAGCGTAGTTTCCGCGATGTAAGAGTAGCCCGGTGCGTGACGCCGCTTCGGCGAAGTTAGGCAGCGTTCCCAACACGCGCCCCGCCGGATCGATAGTAGCGGTGATGCCGTCATTGGTAGCGCGCAGCAGCCAGCGACGGTTTTCTGCGGCGCGCATGCGCACAATCTTGAGATGCTGCCAGCGCGCAGCGCTTGTCGCCATACCATCCGTCATTCGAAATATTGATCAGCAGTTCGGCGCCGCCCTTCGCGAACCGCCGCACGAAATCCGGGAAGACCGACTCATAACAGATGAACGCCGCGATCTTGTGGTTCTCCACGGGGAAGATCACGATCTTGTTGCCCGGTTGGAAATCGCCGGCCTCGCTCGAAATCTTGCGGATGAATCCGAACGGCCACGGCACAAATTCGCCGAACGGCACCAGGTTCACTTTGTCGTAGCGCCCCAACGGCTCGCCCGCAGGCCCCACCACGAGGGCCGAGTTCAACGGGTCGCCTTTCTGCGTGTGGCCTACGACACCGGCCAGCAAGTATGTCTTGGCCTCCCGCGCCAGCGTTGCAGCCACATCGCGAAAGCGCGGATCGTCGTCGTAAAGCGGCGCGGGCACCTCAGGCCAGACGACCAGATCCGGCGGCTGCTTGTCCGTTAGCACGGCCTGCATGGACAGATAAACCAGCCCGCGCTCCACTCTGTTGACGAACGCGGGAGTCCACGTCCTCGGCTTCAGAGACGCGCGGCTGCACCAGGATGGCGGTCTGCTCGCCGCGCTTCCACTCGGGCAGACGCGGCAGCACCGCGATAGGCGCGAGCAAAATCAGCCACAGCAATTGCCAGCGCGGACGCCGTAGAATCGCCACGGCCAGCGCCGTCGCCAGCACTGCGAAACAAAATGAAATTCCGTACACGCCGGTGTATGGTGCGAGACGCATCGGCACGCTCATGCCGATTCCCGCGTTGCCGAGCGTCAGCCAGGCAAACCCGAGCGATCCATGCGTCACCTCGACCGCCACCCACACCGCCGCAACTCCTGCTATCGCCCACGGGCGCCGAATCAATAACCCCGCGGCGCACGCGAACAGGCCCATGTGGATGGCTTTGGCCACGCAGAACAACGCGAACGCCGCCCACGCAACGCCCGCGGAGATGCCGGCGTGATCGGCCAGCACAGCTCTGAATCCAGTAGCAGACGCCGCACCAATAGATGATTCCACAGCACTCTCCCAGAAGAAACCAGTGCAGCGGCCGCTTCTCGCGCGCCAGCGCGACTAGCAGCGGCGTGAGCGCGATCGGTGCGAGCCAGGCGAAATCGAAACGTGGAAACGACGAGGATGAGCAGAACGGCGGTGGCCGCCGCCAGCAGGAAATTCAATGCCTGGCCCGCTCCGCCTGCTCGCTCACCAGGTCCGCCATGTAGGAGCTGCGAACCAGCGGACCGCTGAAGACCATTTTGAAACCGAGCGACAATCCGTGACTCGCGGTATTCCTCGAATTGCTGCGGCTCGATGTAGGCCGCGACTGGAAGATGGCGCCGCGTGGGCTGTAGATACTGGCCGATGGTCGCGATGTCGGTGCCGTGCTCACGCAGATGCCGCAGAAGCTCCCGCACTTCGCTGGCGGTTTCACCCAGGCCCACCATGAATCCGGATTTCGTCATCACATCCGGACGATACTGCCGCGCGAAAGCCAGCACGCGCAGCGATTGCTCATAATCCGCCTGCGGCCGCACCCGCCGGTAAAGCCGCGCCACGGTCTCCATGTTGTGATTGAAGATGTGCGGGCCAGCGTCCAGCACGCGCGCGACCGCGGCGGTGTCGCCGCAAAAATCCGGCGTCAGCACTTCAACGCGGGCTTCGGGCAGCGCGCGCCGCACCTCTTCCACTGTTTCCGCGAAGTGGCGCGAGCCGCCATCGGCAAGGTCGTCGCGATTCACGCTGGTGATCGACGACATGCCGCAGCTTCATTTGCGCCGCCATGCGCGCCACGTTGGCGGGCTCGGCGCGGATCCAGACGCATGTCCTGCTTGCTCGGCGAACCCTTTGGCACGGAACAAAATCCGCAGCCGCGCGTGCAGTAATTCCCCAGGATCATGAACGTCGCCGAGCCGCGGTGAAAGCATTCGTGAATGTTGGGGCAGCGCGCCGATTCGCAAACGGTATGCAGATTGAGCCGCCGCAATTCGGATTTCAAGCGGTTCAAGGATTCGAAATGGGTCGAACTTTTGCGCGCCCACTCAGGCAGCCGCGGGCCATTAATAAGAGAGGTTCCTGCAATCTGGACGAAGCCGTCGCTCACGCGCCTATTTTCGCATGATGGGATGGAAGCCCGCGTTTTCCAAATCGGCTTTGGCTTTGCCCAGCGTGGCGGCATCGGCATACGGCCCTACCACCACGCGAAAAATGGTGCTGTTGGGGCCCGGCATCAATCGCGCAGGAAATCCTTTGGCCTTTAGATGTCTCGACCACAACACCGGCTTGCGGCTGCGCAACCGCAACCACTTGCAGGAACGTTTGTCCGGGACGCGGCTCAACTGGCGCAGGTGTTTCGCGCGGCGTTGGCTTCTCTGGCGCGGGCACTACTGACCGTGTGGCGGGCGCGGGCGCTTTGTCGTCATCGGCGGCGGTCTCGGTTGCCTTGGGCGGTTCGCTCGTGGTTTCTGTGGTGGGAGCCGGCGTTGCAGTTAGCGCGGAGCGGGCCGCGCGCTCTCCGGATTTTGCGTGGTTGCCGCCGGGGCCGCCGCAGCAGCCATGCTCGCGGGCGCGGAATTGCGACCCACGATGTAGCCCATCGTGAAAAACAGTGCAAACAGAATTACCACAATGAAAAACGCGCTGAGCAATTGGCGGTTGCCCAGCACCAGCTCGTATTCGCCGTCAGTCTTGGCCATAATCCTCTATCTGTTGCGCTCGCCCATTCGCTCCAGGGCGTTTTGCAGAGTGCTGATGACATCGATGGGCAGCGGAAACACGATGGTGGTATTTTTCTCCGTGCCGATTTCGACCAAGGTCTGAAGATAGCGCAATTGAATCGCCGCCGGTTGCTTCTGAATCACTTCGGCGGCCATGGCAAGCTTCTCAGCCGCGCTGTATTCGCCCTCGGCGTGGATGATCTTGGCGCGGCGCTCGCGCTCGGCTTCGGCTTGCTTAGCGATGGCGCGGATCATCTGCTCGGCCAGATCCACCTGCTTCACTTCCACCATCGAGACCTTCACGCCCCAGGGCGCCGTGTGCTGGTCGAGAATCGATTGCAACCGCACGTTCAGCTTTTCCCGCTGGCTTAGCAGCTCATCCAGCTCGACTTCGCCCAGCACGCTGCGCAGCGTGGTCTGTGCCAGTTGCGAGGTGGCGTACAGAAAATTCGTAACCTCGATCACGGCCAGAATCGGATCGACCACGCGGAAATAAATTACTGCGTTTACTTTCACGGTCACGTTGTCGCGCGTGACCACATCCTGCGCGGGCACTTCGAGCGTGTCGATGCGCAGCGAAACCCGCACGATGCGGTCGAGCGGCGCGAAGACCAGCGCGATGCCGGGCCCCTTGGGCTGCTTGCAGCACGCGGCCCAGCCGGAAGATCACGCCGCGCTCGTATTCCCTCAGGATCTTGATCGAGGAGAGCAGGTAGATGACCACGATGATTACGACGATCGTTGGCAATTCGAAAAACATGTCAGCCTCGCGTTGACTCGGCCGCCGGTTCGACCGTGAGCTTGAGCCGGTCCAAGGCCGTCACGCGGACCCGCGCTCCCGTTTGCAGTGGCACCGGCGAGACGGCATTCCAGTACTCTCCCCGGACCAGGATTTGACCTTCCGGCGCGAGGTCTTCGACGGCGACACCGATCTCGCCGATCATTCCCTCGCTTCCGGTGATGACTTTGCCGGCGCGTGCCCGCACCGCCAGCGTAACCAGAAAAAGCGTGATGGCCGAAAACGGAATCGCCAGCGCCACCGCCGTCGAAAGGCGGATGCGCATTTCCGGCAGCGGGCTGTTCACTAGCAGCACCGCGCCCAGAATCATGGCCACCGTGCCGCCCACGCCCAGAACGCCGTGCGAATTGAACTTGGCTTCGAGAACAAAAAACGTGAACGACAGCAGCAGCAGCGCCGCCCCCAGCCAATTGATAGGAAGCATGGCAAGCGCCGAAAGGCCCAGCAGCACCATGATGGCCCCGGCCACTCCCGGCAGAATCAGGCTAGGCGTCGAGAACTCCACGTAAATTCCCAGCGCGCCCAGCACCAGCAGCACTAGCGCGATGTTGGGATCGCTAATCGCCGAGAGCACTTTCTGCCGCCAGTTTTTTTCGTAGGCGACGACGGTTGCCCCTGCCAGGTGCAGCGTCTGCTTTCGGCCGTCGAAACGCGTGATCTCGCGGCCATCGAGCTTGGCGAGCAGGTCTTCGTCGTTGGCGGCAATCAGTTCGATCAGATTATTGGCGAGCGCTTCCTTCTCCGTGAAGGATTTACTTTCGAGCACGGCCTTTTGCGCCAAGTCGCTATTACGGCCGCGCTTGTCGGCCAGGCTGCGCAGCGAAGCGGCCGCGTCATTTTCCACTTTCTGCTTCATGATGGCGTCCATCTCGCCGCCCATCAACACGGGATGCGACGCGCCGGTGTTGGTTCCGGGAGCCATGGCTGCCACGTCGCCCGCTTCGAGCAGAAAGAATCCGGCGGATGCGGCACGGCCGCCGCTGGGCGCGACGAAAGTCGCCACGGGAACCGGCGAGGCTACGATCTTCTCGATCGACTGCCGCATCGCGTCCATCAAGCCGCCGGGCGTGTTCAGGCGAATGAGTACCAGCTCAAAATGTTCTTGTTGGGCTTGATCCAGGGCGCGGGTGACAATTTCCGTAGTGACCGGATGAACGACGCCATCCAGGTTGACGGCCAGAACGCGCGGCCCGGCGTTTCCGATCCCCGCCAGCACCGTGGCGTAAACGAAAATGGCAAAACGCAGTGGCAACAACGGTACAACCACTATACACCTGCCAATTTCCCCGGTACTTGTCTCAGTTTGAACTACCGGCTACGATCCGGGACTAATGGTCGCGTGTACGCGTCCACAGGGTCGGCGTCCGGCCTGTCTTGGTGATAGTATTCCCCCTCATCAAAGGCGCGGTAGACCTCAGAGACATCAGCCGCCATCTGCTGATGGGATGCGACGACGAGACCAAAAATATCGTTCATAATGGCGTCACAGTATTCAAAGGTCAGTTCCGAGGCGTGAAAACCATGCGCCAAGTAAAGGACGATCTTGCTGTACAAAGCGGCTTCGGACATGCCTGTAGATTTCATCCATTTCTGGACGTCGTCTTCGATCAAACGCCTTGGCTTCTTGGACCCAAGTTCTTTTTCACTAAAGATGCTCCTTAGATCAGAGAGCACCACTTCGAATGACATGCTAGAACCCTCCGTCGCCGGGCTTTATTTGTACTTCCGCAGAACGGCCAGCAGGCGGCCTTGCACTTGCACATCTTCGGCCGGAACGTAAATCGGCTGGAGCGTGGAATTGGCAGGCTGCAAACGAATGCGGCTACCGCCAGCTTCGCGATAAATGCGCTTGAGCGTAGTCTCCATGCCCGCGACCAGCGCGACTACGATTTCTCCGTCGCGAACTTCCGAAGTGCGCTCCAGCAGAATCATATCGCCGTCGCAAATGTGGTCTTCGATCATAGACTCGCCGCGGACTTCGAGCGCGTACGTGTTCGAGCCGCCGGCGAAATCGGCGAAGTTCAGTGTCTCGCGCTGTTCAACGGCTTCGACCGGAGCGCCAGCGGCAATGCGGCCCAGCAGCGGCACTTCGAGCGAGCGCGACTGCCGGTGTTCCTGCAAATATTTCGGACCCAGATCGAGCGAACGGCTGCGATTGAATCCACGCTTTAGGTAGTTCTTCGTGTCCAGCGCCGAAATGTGTTTGTGAACCGTGGCTAGCGAGGCCAGGTTTAACCCGCGCGCGATCTCTTCGTAGCTGGGACTGTAGCCGTTCTCGTGCACAAACCCGGCGACGAAATCCAGCACCTGCTTCTGCCGTTTGGTCAGCGCCATGGGTCCATTGTAGGCGAACAAAAAGAGAAATACCAGCAAAAAAGTTTGATAACATGGCGCCATGAACCGACGACACGTTTTTCAAATGGCTGCCGCGGTGCTCGGCGCAAGGCTCAGCGCCAACGCGCAGACCAAGCCAGCTACCAAGACCGGAACGCTGCTCCAGCAAGATCTACCGAAGATGGATGGCAAAGACTGGACGGTCTCCTTGGTCGAAGTCGTGTACCCTCCAGGCGGCGGTTCGGAGTCTCATCGCCATCCAGGGCCGGTGTGTGTCTACGTGCTTGAAGGCGCGCTCGAGAACAAACTGGACGATGGCGAAACCATCACCTACAAGCCGGGCCAGACATTCTACGAGCTGCCCATGCACCTGCACACCATCGCCAGAAATGCCAGTAAAACCGAGCCGGTAAAATTTCTGGCATTCCTGATCACGGAAAAAGGCAAGCCGCTGACGGTACCGAAGTAGGAAGCGGGCGGGTTTGAAACAGTTTCAAACCCGCCCCTGCGATTCCTTCACCGGATCCGGCAACTTCGGCTCTCCCGCCAACCCGGCCCGCTTGCGCGCCGAGAACATCGGTCCGCGCGCCGGTGTCAGCGGCGCGAATCCACCCAATCCCAGAGGCGTTTTCAGATCATCGTAGATGGCTTCCATGCCGCCCTTCATGAAATAGGTCTCGTGCCAAAATCCGGTTCCCCTGGAATCGCCCAGAAAGTCTTTCCACCATTGCTGATGCGGCAGCGAGCGCGACCAATTTTCCAGCGATTGGAAATCGCGCCAGTATTGCCGCATCCCTGCGTGCGGCGGGAAAAGCGATAGCAGGAAGTTCTCGTGCAACAAGAGTCCATCGGGCTTAGCAGCCACGGCAGCGGCGATCCGGGGACCGAACTTCGCCAGCGTCGCAATCCCGCGCAACGAATTCGCGCGCATGCCAAGATAGATCACCACCAGATCCGGGTATTGGCTCAAGTCCACGGTTTGCCGATTCACGGAATTTGCCATAGCATTCCTTTTCACATCAACGTCAGCGGATCCACATCGATGACGAGCGCGGTAGCGGGCCATTTGCTATCCAGCGCGAATTGCCGCGCGCGCCCCAGCCACTCGTTCAGCGTTTTGCGGCTGCCGGCTTTCACCAGCAACTGGTAACGAAATTCGCTTTTGAGCCGCTTCACGGGAGCTTCGGCCGGTCCTAGGATTCTCAGCTTCTCCGGCGCGGGCGTCAAGTGGCGTCCGAGGTCTGTGCTCAGGCGCAGCGCTTCCGCCTGCTTTTCGCTACGCACCAGCAGATTGGCCATGGCGCTGAACGGCGGGTAATGCATCGCGCGGCGGAAGCCCAATTCCTTTTCGTAAAATGCCGGATAATCCTGCGCGGCCGCCAGGCGAATCGCGTAGTGATCGGGATTGACGGTCTGCACGAGCACGATGCCGGGTAGATTGCCGCGGCCCGCGCGCCCGGCAACTTGTGTAAGGAGTTGGAACGTGCGCTCAGCGGCGCGAAAGTCGGGAAGGCCCAGCCCGATATCCGCCGAGACCGCGCCCACCAGGGTCACGTTGGGAATGTCGTGGCCCTTGGCGATCATCTGCGTGCCCACCAGAATGTCGAAGCGGCGGTCGCGAAAGCCGTCGAGAATGGCCTCGTAATGGCGCTTGCCGGTGACGCTATCGCGGTCCAGACGGGCAATGCGCGCTTTGGGAAAATCGCGATGCAGCTCTTCTTCCACTTTTTCCGAGCCGGTGCCGAGAAAGTAGATGTGATCGCTCTGACACGCCGGACACTTTGAAGGAACCTTCTCTGCATAGTTGCAGTAGTGGCAAAGCAGCCGGTGATCGCGGCGATGAAACGTCATGGTGACGGCGCAGTTGCGGCATTCCACGCGCTGCCCGCAGGCGCGACAGGCCAGCGCGCTGGAAAATCCACGGCGATTGAGAAACAGCATCGTCTGTTCACCGTTATCCAGCCGCTGGCCGATAGCTTCCAGCAGACGACGTGAAAACGTTGCTGCCTTGCGCGTTTCCAGAAACTCCACGCGCATATCGATCAATTCGACCTCCGGCATAGGCCGCGCTTCAATGCGCCCTGGCAACTCCAGCAGCGTATATTTTCCGCGCTCCACGTTGTAGCGGCTCTCCAGACTCGGCGTGGCCGATCCCAGAATCACGCACGCGCCGGCAGCTTGCGCGCGCACGACGGCGACATCGCGCCCGTGATAGCGCGGCGTCTCTTCCTGCTTGTAGCTCTGGTCGTGCTCTTCATCGACCACGATCAGGCCCAGATTTTCGACGGGCGCGAATACGCCGGAGCGCGTGCCCACCACCACGCACGCCGCTCCCGAGCGAATCTTGCGCCACTCGGCGGCGCGCTCGCTATCGGCGAAAGCGCTATGCAGAATGGCCACACGATCGCCGAATCGTCCAAAAAATTGTCCGGCTACAGCGGGTGTGAGCGCAATCTCCGGGACGAGCAGTAACGCACTGCGGCCCGCTGCTAACGTGGCGTCGATAGCGTTCAGGTAGACTTCGGTCTTTCCCGATCCGGTCACGCCGTGCAACAGAAATGTGTGAAATTGTTTCGCTTCAATGGTTTTGCGGATGGCGTCGAAAGCCGCTTGCTGCGCTGGATTCAGATTGTGCGGCGCGCGTACCGGGCCGCCGCTAACGCCGCCAAGCGGCTCGCGGGCCAATTCCACATATTTCTTGCGCGCGAGCGACCGCGCCGCTGTGCTGGCGTGGCGCACCACGTCTTCCAGCTCTTTCAGATTATGCGAACCCGGATGCATTTCGAGAAATGCCAGCAGTTCCCGCTCAGCTTTGGGCAGCTTGCCTTCGACGGTGCGCCCGGAAAGTTCAACGCGCAATTTTTCCGACGGCGCGCGCAGCGGATCGCGATCGGTCTGCACTTGCTCGGCCATGATGAAGCCCTTGCGTTCGAGTGAGCGAATGGCTTTGTCGGCCAGCGGTAGCTTCTTGGTCAGATACGCAGCGGACAGCGGACGGCTCTCCAACGCATGCAGCACCGCGGCCACGGGATCTTCGGGCGATGCGTCCAGCAGCAACTGGCGGGCGGCGTCGCGACCCGCGTCAGTCAACGAATAGATTTTGCCTGACCGGATATCGGCCGCGAGCGGCAGCATGCCGCGCAACACTTCACCTAGCGGCGCGCAATAATAATTCGCAATCCAGCGCGCGAGCGATAGCAGCGCAGCATCCAGCACCGGCGCTGCATCGATCAGGCGCAGCACTTCACGCGCCGCCATCGAAGGAGCATCATCGTGGCAACGCAGCACCACGCCAGTCATTTTGCGCGGACCAAACGGCACCAGCACGCGGCAGCCGGGCCGCATACGGTGCCGCAGCGTCAACGGAAGCGCGTAGGTAAACAGCTGGTCCAGAGGGACCGGCAAACTGACATCGCAATAGAGGAAATCGCCCGGCGGCATCGGCTACTGGCCGCTTCCCGACGAGCCTTTGCCTGGAAGGTCGGCCGGATTTTCGTGCACGCGCTCACGAAACCGCGCCTTCATTCCTGAAGCCAGCGACACCGCGGAGTCGCCATATTTATCGCGCAGGCGATCAGCCGCTGCGAGCGCATGCTTCCAGCGGTCATGCGGATCTTCGGGCAGCAGATCGAGCTGCGCTGCCTCCTCCACGAACGACGATGCCTGCACGCCGAGCAAGCGCACCGCGGCGCCACGTTTCCAGTTCTTACGAAACAGCGCGCGGATGTTTTCGGAAATCTCGGTATCGATCTGCGTCGGCCGCTCGAGTGAATGCGCGCGCGTGATGGTCGAAAAATCCGAATAGCGCAGCTTGAGCTGGAGCGTGCGGGCGTGCAAATGATTCTCGCGCAGGCGCCGGCCCACCATCTCCGAAAGACGCGCCAGCGTGGCTTCGAGCGCGCTCACTTCAGCCGTGTCCTGGTTGTACGTGTGCTCGTGGCTGACGGATTTGGCCTCGCTCGCGCCGCCAATTTCGACGTCGTACCAGCCGCCTGCGTCCAGGCCGCGCGCTTTGCCGGCGAGCGCCAGGCCCCATTTGCCGAAGCGGCTTTCCAGAAACTGTTCGTCGTATTTTGTGAGGTCGCCGATCTTACGAATGCCCAGCGCGTGCAGATTTTGTTCCGTGACTTTTCCCACGCCGGGAATTTTGCGCACGTCGAGCGGCGCCAGATACGTGGCCTCGGCGCCTGGGATAATCCACAGCACACCGTTGGGCTTGGCTTGGTCCGAAGCGATCTTGGCCATCAGGCGCGACGCCGCAATTCCCACCGAGCAGTTCAGTTGCGTCGCAGCTTTCATGGTGTTGTGCAGCGAGTGCGCGGCGCGCAGCGGCGGCCCGTGTAGGCGCTCGGTGCCGGTCATATCCAGATACGCTTCGTCGATCGACGCCATTTCCACCAGCGGAGAAAACTGGTTCAGGACTTCGAAGGCTTTGGCGGAATATTCGCGATAGCGCTCGGGATGCCCATCCACAAAAATGGCGTGCGGACACAATTTGTAAGCCGTGCGCAGCGGAAGCGCTGAGTGGACACCGAACTTCCTGGCCTCATACGACGCTGCCGAAACCACGCCGCGCTCATTGGGCCGCCCGCCCACTACTACGGCTTTGCCTTTGAGCGACGGATCGAACAATTCCTCGACCGAGACGAAGAACGCGTCCATGTCGACGTGGAAGTAAGTGCGCATGGCTGTCGGCGCTTAGTATCAGGATAGCGTCATCGACGGAGAATAATAACCTGTCACGCCAGCCGCGCCGCGATCACGCGCGGAATGCCGGCCAGATCCGGCTCGATCTTCACCTCGCTCCAAGCACGCAGCATTTCTGCCACGCCGTCCCTGCTTTGAAAGCCGAGCTCCATAATCAGCCAGCCGCCCGGACGCAGCACACGCGCGGCGCCTTCGGTGATGCGCTCGTACACATCGAGCCCCGATTCACCGCCGTAGAGCGCCACCTCCGGCTCCCAATCGCGCACTTCGCGCTGCAGTCCAACTTTATCCGTTCGCGGCACGTATGGCGGATTGGAAACAATCATGTCCATCGACCCACTCGCCACCGCACTCAGCAAATCGCCGCGAAAGAATGCCACTGGCGCTTCCAAGCGCCGCGCGTTTTCCGCCGCAATCGCCAGCGTATCCCCCGAAATGTCGACAGCAGAAACCTGCGCGCCAGTTTCAAGCGCCAGCGTAACCGCCAGCGCGCCCGAGCCAGTGCCCACATCCAAAATTCGTCGCCCGCCGACAACCATCGCCGCAGCCACCACGCCTTCGGTCTCGGGCCGCGGAATGAAAACCGCCGGCGTCACGCGGAATTCCCGGCCATAAAATTCCTGCCGCCCGGTAATGTATTGCGTGGGTTTGCCCTGCAGCCGCTCATGCAAATAGCGGCCGTAATGAATCCACTCGACCTCTGCCAACTCACGATCGGAATGGGCGTAGAGATACGGGCGCTCGCACTGTAGCGCGTGGCACAGCAGCACCTCCGCCGTCAGGCGAGGCGCAATGATAGCAGCGTCTTCGAGGAGTTTCGTCCCTTGCAGCAGCGCGGTCTTGAGGTTCATCACGGCGCGTCAGGCCGCTTCGCCGTCTTCTTTCAGCTTCTCGGTCTGATAGTACGAAATCAGGGCGTCGATGAGAGGATCGATCCTGCCTTCCATCACCTGGTCGAGCTGATGCAGCGTCAGATGAATGCGGTGATCCGTCACACGGTTCTGCGGAAAATTGTACGTGCGGATTTTCTCGCTGCGATCGCCCGTGCCCACCATCGTCCGCCGCTCGGCGCCTAACGCCGCCTGCTGTTTCTCCAGCTCCATCTCGTAGAGACGAGATCGCAGGACGCGCTCGGCTTTGGCGCGATTCTTGATTTGCGATTTTTCGTCCTGGCAGGAAACCACCAGCCCCGTGGGCAGATGCGTGATGCGCACCGCGGAGTAGGTGGTATTCACCGATTGCCCGCCCGGCCCGGATGAGCAAAACGTATCGATGCGCACGTCCTTGGCTTCGAGTTTTACTTCGACTTCGTCGGCTTCGGGCAGCACCGCCACCGTGATGGCGGACGTATGCACGCGCCCCTGCTGCTCGGTCTCCGGAACGCGCTGGACACGGTGTACGCCGCTTTCATACTTCAGCTTGCTAAAAACTTTGTTGCCGTTCACCAGCGCGATGACTTCCTTGAGACCGCCCACCGCCGATTCGCTCGACGATGTGACCTCGATCTTCCAGCCCTGCGCTTCGGCGTAGCGCGAATACATGCGGAAAATTTCGTCGGCGAACAGCGTAGCTTCGTCGCCGCCCGTGCCGGCGCGAATTTCGAGCACCACGTTCTTCTCGTCGTTCGGATCTTTGGGAAGCAGCAGGACCTTCAGCTCTTCCTCGATACGCGCCTGCTCCGGCTCGATGCGCGTCACTTCCTCGGCCGCCATCTGCTGCAGTTCCTGATCGGGCTCCGTCATCATGGAGCGGGCCTGGCCGAGATCGGCCGCCAGTTTTTTCCACTCGCGATACAGGCTGACGATTTCGGATAACTCGCTATGCGCCTTGGCGGCTTTGCGGTACTGGTCGCTATCGCCGATCACGGCAGGGTCGGCGAGCTGGCGCGTCACTTCCTCGAAGCGCACCTCGGTCTGGTCCAGTCTGTCTCTGAATTGCATGGCCGCTAGTTAAGCGATTACCAGCTCGCCGCCCTGCTTGGCTTCGAGCGCCATGGCGTGCTCGAGCGCGGCGATGGCCACCGCGGCCTGCTCGTCGGAAGGCGGCTGCGTGGTCACGCGCTGCAGCCAGAGGCCGGGAGCGGTGAGCAGCGCCATGAAGGAACCGCGGCGTTTAGCCGCGAACCGGATCAGCTCGTAGCTCAGCCCGGCAATCACCGGCAGCAGCACGATGCGCGACAGCAGCCGCATGCCGAACGTGTTGTAAGGCACCAGCGCGTACACGATCATCGAAATCACCATCACCACCAGCAAAAAGCTGGTGCCGCAGCGAGGATGAAACGTGCTGAACGATTGCGCGTTGGGAATGTTCACCGGCTTGCCGGATTCGTAATTGAAAACCACTTTGTGTTCCGCGCCGTGATACTCAAACACGCGATGGATGTCCTTCGAGCGCGAAACCAGATATAGGAAAGCCAGGAAAATGCCCATGCGCAAAAAGCCGTCGGCCAGATTGAACGCCAAGCGGCCGGTGAGCGCCGGGTACACTTTGCCGAGCGATGTCACCAGGTAAAGGGGTACGAACTTGTAGAGGAAAATGAAAAACGCAAGCGAGATGACTACGTTCAGTGTCAGCGCCCAGGAGGAAATCTCGGCTGGCTTTTCATTCTGCTTTTCCGGCGTTTCGAGCGCGATATTCGCCGAATAGCGCAAAGCCTTTATCCCCAGCGACATGGCTTGGCCCAGCGTGCCCAATCCGCGCAGAATCGGATATTTGAAAAGCGGATATTTCTCCGACATGCGCGCGACCGGCATTTCTTCGGTCACGATTTCGCCCGAAGGCCGGCGCACCGCCACACAGTAGCTATGGGGGGCGCGCATCATCACGCCTTCCATCACTGCCTGCCCGCCCACCAGGGTCTCTTCCCCGCTTTCAAGCACCGGCATCATCTGAATGTGCGCGGCAAGGCGCAAGTAGTTACGCAGAGACACTTTATTCCTCTGTTTCCATTATAAGGTGAAATAACCTTCGGCGCTGCCTGTCTATCTTTTGATGCAAATGACCCCAGTTTGGAGGCGTCAAATGAAGAATGGCAAGGCAGCATTATTCCTCGGAGGTCTCATGCCGTTGCTGGTCTCGGCCCCGGCTGTCGCCGAGATCATAAGTGGAGCCGTAACGGGCGGAACGGCCCTCACCGCCGGCGGGACTTTCGTGAAACTGACCCCGCCCCTGCCCAATCTTTTCGGCCCGCCCGACAGCGTCGGCAACGACGATTTCCAGAGCCCCAATCTATACGGGTTCGACGAGGATCAGAACATCCTGATTGGAACATTGGAACCGTGCTTGGGGTGGATGCCGGAACCGCTCCCACCGTAGGAATGACCGTTGCCAGCCACTATATATTCTTCGATCCCGGCCCCACCGAACATGTAATCGGCACCGTGAACTTCGATTCCGACGTGATTGCGATTATCACCGGTACGGCCAATCTGGCGGCGAGCGACTTTCTGGCCAATACTGGGGTCAATTACCTGGATCCAGCCGAACGGGGTCTGGAGCCGGGCGATTCCGTGACCATTAGCGGCCCCCGGCAGATCCTGTTCGACACGGTAGCGAGTTCGCCAGGCGACTATGTTCGCGTGCTCACGGAATTCTCGCCGGGGACGACGGCTATTCCTGAGCCAGGCACACTGCCCCTATTGGGCGTCTGTCTCGCCGCAATCGCCGCGTTTTGCTACCGGCGTGGAGCAGTTTAGCGCGGCCTGAGGTCTATCGCGCGGACCGTGCCCCTTCGCAGGTCGACTGAACAGGAGAACTCGTAGCGATCCTCCTGGCCTCTGCGTTCGGCGGTGGCAACGCCACCAATCCAGTCGTCGGTTCCAGGGCGATTATCCACCGCCATCTGGCCGACGCTGACCCGAAAATAGCCATCGCGCCGCAAACGCCTCTCGACCGCCTGTTGGCATGCCGGAATGGCGGGGCTGTCCTGCGACAACGCGGCCCGGCCCGGCGACGTGGGTGGCGGCGCGCCCTCGATCTGCGCCGAACGCAACTCACCGGTTGCCAGGTTCATCGAGCACGAGAAACGGTGCACTTCCGCCGGTCTTCCGCCCGGATGAACTTCGATTTCACCGACCACCCAATCATTGCGGCCCGGATTGTCGTCAACGCGGGTATTGTGAAAATCAACTACCGGCACGTGAAAACGTTCCACTCCCTGGTGCCGGATGTCGTCCTGGCAGATCTTCACCGCTTCTTCGGCGCCAATCGCCCGCCGCTCACGGTACGCGCCGGGAGGCGGTCCCATGCGGCCACCCCAGAAGACATCGAAGGTGTAGCCTTCCGCTCCGCCGTTGGGATCCTCGATGCGCACTACGGCAAATCCGCCATCGCGAGGTTCGCGAATCAGCTCCTGCCTGCCGCGTCCGTCGACCCCGGCGAAACGGAAATTGGCCGGATTGCGCGGCAGGACGCCGTCGCATTCGAAGCGGCGCCATTGTGCGGGCTGCCCGCGGAGAGTCCGCAGTACCGCGACGTCTCCCCGAATCTCGACCTCGGCGGCGCCATCCACCACCACCTCGATCGTGCACTTGCCCCCTTCGGGACCGCCACCACCCCGCATCGATGCCCTGCGCTCAGAAACCTGGGCGGACAGTGTTCCAGCGATCATGGCGAAAGCCGCTGCTGTAAGAATCGAAAGGCGATACATGGAAACCAACCTAGCATTTCACATGCCATTAGCCTGAGATTATTTTTCAAACATATACAACATCGAACGCCTGCCAGCCACCTTGCGGGCGGTAAATTCTGCGCACGGGAGGGCGGAAACTGCCTTGATTACTCTTCCCGCAGCGCTGCAGAGGATCGGGGCCGCCACCCGGCGGTTGCAAGAAGTGGGGCAGGTCTCCGACCGCCCGGTTCGGTTTTATTCTCCAAAGTGGCAGGTCGGGGAGACCTGCCCCACTTAACGCCGCGCGGACGAAATCACGCCCGTGTTCAACCCAATCGTGCTCAAGCCGCCGAAAAAGCGCGCGTGTTCGATCTTCACGCAGCGGTCCATGACGACTTCGAGGCCAGCGGCGTGCGCGCGGGCGGCGGCTTCCTCGTGGATGACGCCCAGTTGCATCCAGATCACTTTGGCGCCCACGGCGATGGCCTCGTCCACAATCGCCGGCACGGCGCTGGTTTCGCGAAAAATATCCACGATCTCAACCGGCCCGGGCACGTCCGCGAGCGCGGCGTACGAGCGCTGGCCGAGCACCGACTTCTCCCGCGGGTTCACCGGCGTCACTTCGTAGCCTTCGGCCAGCATGTAGATCGCGGCAAAATGGCTGGGCCGGAATGGATTGCCGGAAAGTCCCACCATCGCAATGCGCTTGTACTGCTGCAGAATCCGCAGGCGATCGTGCGCGGTGGTGGCGAAGCGGCTGCGATTCACTTGCGAGTTCGCAGCGACGCCATCGGCAAACGAAAAATTGCAGGATGCCGGTTTCATGATTGCGATCGCTCTAGCGCCTGATCCAAGTCCCACACGATATCGTCGATCTCCTCCAGACCAATCGACAGGCGGATCATGTCGTTCGAGACGCCGCCGGCAAGCTTCTCTTCATCCGACAACTGCTGGTGGGTGGTGGAAGCGGGATGAATCACCAGGCTTTTGGCGTCGCCCACGTTGGCCAGATGCGAGAGTAGCTGCAGCGATTCGATGAATTTGCGTCCGGCATCCAAACCGCCCTTGATGCCGAAGGTCATGATGGCGCCCGCGCCCCGCGGCAGGTAGCGCTGCGGAGAGCTTGTGATAAGGGCTGGAGGCGAGTCCGGGATACTTCACCCACGCCACCAGCGGATGCTTTTCCAGAATGCTCGGCGACCGCCTGCGCGTTCGCGCAATGGCATTCCATGCGCAGCTTCAGCGTTTCCAGACCCTGCAGAAACAGGAACGAATTGAACGGGCTCAGCGCCGGGCCGAAGTCGCGCAAGCCCTCCACGCGCGCTTTCATGATGTAACGCGAAATCGCCGAACGTTTCGTAGAACTTGATGCCGTGATAGCCCTTGCTGGGCTCCAGCATCTGCGGGAAAACGCCTTTGTCCCAGGGAAAACGGCCGCTATCCACGATGACGCCGCCGATCGATGTCCCGTGCCCGCCGATGAATTTCGTTGCCGAGTGCAGCACGATGTCCGCGCCATGCTCGATCGGCCGGCACAGATACGGCGAGGCAAACGTGTTGTCGATCACCAGCGGAATGCCGGCCTGCATGCGCGATTTCGGCGACCGCCGCGATGTCCAGCACGTTCATGCGCGGGTTGGCGATGGTCTCGGCATAGAGCAAACGCGTGCGCGGCGTGATCGCGCGGCGGAAATTTTCCGGATCGTCCGGATCGACGAACGTGGTCTGAATGCCGAGACGCCGGAAGCTGACATCGAACTGCGTGTACGTGCCGCCGTAGAGCGTGCTGGCCGCCACAATTTCGTCGCCCTGGCCGAGCAGGCTGGTGATGGCGATGAACTGCGCCGCCTGTCCGCTCGCAACCGCCAGCGCTCCCACGCCGCGCTTCGAGCGACGCCATGCGCTCTTCGAACACCGCCGTCGTCGGGTTCATGATGCGCGTGTAGATGTTGCCGAAGCGCTGCAGGTTGAAAAGATTGGCGGCGTGCTCGGTGTCGTCGAAGACGTACGACGTGGTCTGGTAAATGGGCACGGCGCGCGCGCCGGTTTCCGAATCCGGCCGCTGGCCCGCGTGCAGGGCGCGCGTGGCGAAGCCAAAAATGTGATCCTGACCTGTTGTCGAATCTGCCATGAATTTTTCTTATTGCATGGTAACGCGGCTGGCGGCGTCTCTGCCCCATCGCCAATACACGAGAGTTCCGATCACGCCCAGTGCGCTCGCGGTCAGCAAATTGGTTTGCGGGGAGATTTTCCAGAGCAGCGCACCGGCCAGCGACCCCACGCTCACCACGGTGTCGCGAATCAGGTAATACGCGCCGATCATGCGTCCGCGCATTTCCGGCCGGGCGTAGCTGACGATCAGAGCTTTGCGAGCGGGATCGCCAAACTCTTTCAATCCGCGAATGGCGAACGCCGCCACCAACCAAGGGAAGGAATGAGCCATGGCCAGCGCCAGCGGGAACACGGTGAAGAAAAAAAACGTCGCCACCACGAAGGGTTCGCGTCCGTGCTGATCGGCAAAATGCGCCACGGGAATGTAGCAGGCAATGGCCACCACCATTTCAACCGCGGTGAGAATTCCCACCTGCATGGCGCTGGCGTGGACGTTGTCCATGGCGTAAATCACCACCCAGGCGTAGGGAATGCGCTCGCAGAATCGCACCATGATATCGCTGGCCAGCAGCCACCGGAGGCGATGATCGAAGCCGTGCACCACGCTGCGAAAACTGCCGCTGGCGGGAGCAGCGATGGGCGGCGTTTCCTCCATGCGCCACACCAGCAACAGGCTGAGTAGACCCATGGCGATCGAAATCACCAGACCCGCGCGCACGCCGCCCACGATTCCCAAACGGTCGATCAGCACGCCACCGATGATGGGTCCAGCGATAATTGGAATGCGCTTCACCAGCGATTGCACGCCGATTCCCATCGTGTGCTTTTCCCGCGACAGGCTCGCCGCCACCAGCGAGAACATGGCGGGAAGCGACAATGTGCTCCAGGCGAGGAACAGGAACATGCCGCCGATCACCGCGGTCCAATGCGGAATCCACAGCACCAGCGCGTAGCCGGCGATGGAGATGGCGTTAAATGCCGCGAGCGCGCGGCGGTGCCCCCAGCGATCGGTGAGCACGCCTCCGGGCCAGGCGTAGAGCGCGCCCAGCAGCGTTTTCAGACCATCGTAGAGGCCGATGATCAGGGCGGTCGCACCTAGAGTTTCCAGATATTTGGGGACGAAACGCGACCAGGTTTCCTCGCCTGCTCCGATCAGGACCACGGCCGCGAGCAGCAGCACCAGGTTGCGCCGCAAGCCGAAGTACTCGGCGAATTTCAGGCGCGTCCCCAACCGCCACCGCCGGGCGATTCGACGCGCAGCGTATCGCCCGCAGCTACCTGAAAATTGGCTTTGCTGCCGACGGCAGAAATGCGGCCGGCATGAGTGAGCGAATTGCGTCCCGGCTTCCCGGGCTTGCCGCCTGCGAGCCCATATGGCCCGCGCCGGCGGCGATCGGAAAGAATCGTGACATCGGCGGAATCCAGAAATTCGATTTCGCGCACGATACCATCACCACCTGCATTGGAGCCACGTCCACCGGACCCGCGCCGCACTTCATAGCGCCGCACACGTAGCGGATATTGATGCTCGAACGCTTCGATGGGCGTGTTCCAGCTATTGGTCATGTGCGTGTGGACGGCGCTCTCGCCCGGCCCGTGGGCAGACGCGCCCATGCCGCCGGCGATGGTTTCGTAATAGGCGAAAGATCGCTTGCGCAATGTGTCCCAGCCGCCGAAGCTGAGATTGTTCATCGTGCCCGAACTGGCCGCGGGAATGGCGCGCGGCGCGGCTTTGGCGAGCGCGCCTAGCAGCGTGTCGGTGATGCGCTGCGACGTCTCGACATTGCCAGCCGCCATGGCCGCGGGCAAACCGGCATTCACCACCGAGCGTTCCGGCGTGATCACGCGGATTGGGCGCAGCAGGCCCGCCGTGTAGGGAACGTCTTCGGCGAGCAGGCAGCGGAAGACGTACATCGTTGCCGAAACCGCGACCGCGTAATTGGCATTGACGGGTCCGGCTACCTGCGGCGATGAACCGGTGAAATCCACGCTGGCCGAATCGCCGCGAATGGTGATTGCCACCTGGATGCGGACGGGCTCGGCGGAAACGCCGTCGTCATCCAGAAAATCGGCGAAGTGATAAACGCCATCGGGCAGCTTGCGAATGGCGGCGCGCATCATGCGCTCGCTGTAATCCTGAAGCTGGCGGACGTTGCGGTGCACGCGGGCCAGGCCATATTTGGCGGTGACTTCAGATAGCCGGCCGGCGCCGCGCCGGTTGGACATCATCTGCGCCAGCAGATCGCCTTGGCGTTCCTCCGGCGTGCGTACGTTGGCGAGGATGAGGCGCAACAGACCTTGATCCAGCTTTCCGCCGCGGGCCAGCAACACCGGCGGAATGCGAATGCCTTCCTGGTAAATCTCGCGAGCTAACGGCATCGATCCCGGGCTCATTCCGCCGACGTCGGCGTGATGCGCGCGATTGGCTACATAAAACGCCGGGCGTTTCCGGCCATCCAGAAAAACAGCAGAGACGGCGGTGATGTCGGGCAGATGCGTTCCGCCCTGAAACGGATCGTTGAGAATCACTACGTCGCCCGGCCCGAGCGCGAATGCGTCAATGGCGTGGCGCACGGAAAGCGGCATGGCGCCGAGATGCACCGGCATGTGGTCGCCCATGGCGATGGTCTCGCCGGCGGCATCGTAGACCGCGCAGGAATAATCGCGGCGCTCTTTGATGTTGGCCGAAAAAGCCGTTTTGCGCAGCACCGCGCCCATTTCCTCGGCAATGGAAACGAAAATATTGCGAAATAATTCCAGCTCAATCGGGTCGGGTTTCATTGCGGATTAGGTGGCGAGGGCGCGGTGTCGGACGAATCCGGAGGCGGCAGCGCAGGCAGGGCCGGCGGCCTGCAAAGGCCTACTGGCACCAGGAAACTAGCCACGCTTTTCCAACGCTCGGATTCTAGTTTCTCGATATAGTACGACTTGCTGGCGGAATCCGCGCGTGCCCGCCACACCGGTGGGGTAGTGCGGCCCTTGATAGGGATGGGACGATTGCCGGCTTGCCGGATGTTCCACGTTTCGCCGCCGTTTGAGGATTCGTATAGTTCGTAGCGCGAGGCGTCGGCGGACTGCATGCGATCGATCAGCAGCGTGCCTGAGGCGGAGGTTTCAAACCAGAATTGCAGGATGGCGCCGCCGGTGCTCTCGCTGAAAATGGGCTGCTCCCGCCAGGTCTTGCCGCCGTCGGTCGAGGCCAGCAGGAAAGGGTCGCGGGGTAGCGGGCTTTGCAAGCCGCCGCTGATCCAGCCATTCTGAAAATCGAAGAACTGGATATGATCCAGGCCGCTCGCGCGTAAGCGCGGATACGCCTCGCGCCAGGTATGCCCGCCGTCCTCGCTCACCAGCAGCACGGAGTACAGCGTGGTTTCGGCGGAATGAATGTTGCCTGCTAGAACGATCCGGTTCAGCACCGCCCCCACCGAGGCGATCTCCAGATAGACCGGGCACGGCTCCTCCTCTGAGCATGTCATGCCTGCCGATTGAATGTCATCGGGCGTGCACTGGAATGGGAGCAGCATCGGGCGGCCGGTATTTTCCAGCAGGGGGGCGGCGGGGGGCGGAGTCTCTTGCGCGATGGCCGGCAGCAACGACACCAGCAGGATGAACCCGATATTTCTCACGCTGCCGACGATTCTAGCTCTTTTAAGTGCGCGGTTATGGGATTGGCGATATTATGCTTGAACTTACGTTTGTAACAAAAAAAATCTTATCCCGAAATGTAACAGCGGGGGTATTTACATCGTCTAATTCTACAAATCCCCGTTACAACAGCGGGCGCGACTCACCCCTATCACCCAATTGCGCGCCCGCTGCTTTTTTGTTTAATCGCCAAACATTCCTTCAAATAAAGCACTGCTTAAGTAGCGCTCGCCGGAGTCCGGCAGAATCACGACGATGGTTTTGCCTTTGAGCTCAGGCTCGTGAGCCAGGCGGACGGCTACCGAGGCTGCGGCTCCGCAGGAAATTCCGGACAGGATGCCTTCCTCTTTCGCCAGGCGGCGCGCCATCTCGATCGACTCTTCGTTGGTCACCATTTCGACGCGGTCCAGCATGGCCAGATCGAGGGTGTCGGGGATGAAACCGGCGCCGATGCCCTGGACGCCGTGGGAACCGGGTCGTATAGGCTGCCGGGCGAGAGTCTGGGTGATCACTGCGCTGTTTTTGGGCTCCACGCCCACGGAAATGATCGCCTTGCGCTTTTCCTTCTTGATATAGCGCGAGACGCCTGAAATGGTGCCGCCCGTGCCCACGCCGGCTACCAGGACGTCGATCGCGCCATCGGTGTCGTTCCAAATTTCCGGGCCGGTGGTTTTGAAATGGATCTCCGGGTTGGCAGGATTCTTGAATTGCTGCAGCAGGACATAGCGATCGGGTCCGGAGGCTACAATCTGCTCGGCTTTCTGAATGGACCCGTTCATGCCTTGCGCGCCGTCCGTAAGCAGCAGCTTGGCGCCCAGAGCCACCAGCACTTTGCGGCGCTCAATGGACATGGTCTCGGGCATGGCAAGCGTGATGGGATAGCCGCGGGCGGCGGCCACAAACGCCAGCGCGATTCCGGTGTTGCCGCTGGTGGGTTCGATCAGTTCTTTGCCGGCCTTCAGAATGCCGCGGCGCTCGGCGTCCCAGATCATGGAAGCGCCAATGCGGCATTTCACCGAATACGCCGGATTGCGGCCTTCGACCTTTGCCAGCACCGTCGCGCCGGCGCCTTGAGTGATGCGGTTCAAACGCACCAGCGGCGTCCGGCCGATGCTTAGTGAATTGTCATCGAATATCACGCTTGTCAGATCTCCCAGTTGGGCACGAATTTGGCGTTCTTTTCCGTCCACGTGCGGCGGAGGTCGGCGAACGACGTCTGATCCAGTACTTCCGAAATACCCCCGTTGACGCGCTCCCACAGCTCGTGAAACGGTGAATCATAGTTCCGGCGCGCTCGCGATTTTTCGTCGCGGGCGCCTTCGACAAAGCGCAGCACCTCACCGACTTTGATGGATTCCGGCGGCCTCGCCAGCAGATATCCTCCATCCGCGCCCCGGCGGGACTCGACGAAGCCTCCCTGTTTGAGGCTGGCCAGGATCAGCTCCAGGAATTTTTGTGGGATCTTCTGCCTTTGCGCGATGCCGGCGATCTTTACGGGCTGGCGGGTGGAAGCTTGCAGGGTCAGGTCGAAAACAGCCTGCAGCGCGTATTCGCCCTTAACGGATATGTACATCGTGTGGGAAGTGGCAATCTCCTGTTTTCAACTAGAGATTATGCGAAATGCGGGAGACAGTCAAGGATGAGGAGGGAAGATACTGGGGACAGCCGCGCAGCGCTGAGGAGCAACTACACGGCTATCCCACGAATTGATCGGCGGCAAAACCGCCACGAACAACTACTTCTTTTCGTCGGTGGTCTTTTTGTCTTTCTTCTTCTTGCCCTTCTTTTCCTTCTTGTCAGTCGTCTTGGTGTCGTCGCGGCCGAAAGAAACGCTGGCCAGACCGGTGAGCAAGGACAAGCTGAGCATTGCGATCATCAATTTCTTCATTTGTTGGAGTTCTCCTTGTGATATGACGATACGATCGTCATCGGTATCATAGCGAAGCGCAGATGAACCCGGTCTTAAGGTGGTATTAAAATCTGTTCATTTTGATACAGTTTTGGGTCACACTTTTCGAAATCGCCCCTCCCTTCGAGTAAACCTATGAAGTAAAAGAATTTGTCGACTCATTTCCGTTGTAACTCGTGTTACACCGACTGGTCTGGCTGGTAGGCTGGAAACGATGAAAAAGGCAGACCTGGCGAGGCGGCTGGCTAAACGATCCGGCGTTTCCACCGCCGAGGCCGCGGACCAATTGGACCGGGTGGTCAACGGGATCCTCACCCACCTGAAAAAAGGGCAGAATGCGCGACTGCCAGGGCTGGGTACTTTCACAGCCGGCCGGAGCTTGCGCTTCAAGTTCGAGCCCAAACTTGGCAAAACTCATGGCAAGTGAGTGGTCCTCGGCCAAAAGCGTGGCCGCCATGGTGCGGCAGTGCCTGAAGGAAGGCAAGGCTGTGGAAATCGATGGCCTGGGCCGTTTCGTGCCCAGTCCGCGCAAAGCCGCGCGATTCGTCCCGCGCACTCAGCCCAAGGTCTTCCTGGCTTACGTGCAGGAGGACGCCAGCGCGGCTGACCGAATCTTCGATGGCCTCTGGGCGCGGGGGTTCGATCCGTGGCTGGACCGGCGCAAGCTGATGCCTGGCCAGAACTGGCCGCGATCCATCGAGCAGGCCATTGAGACTTCGAAGTTCGTGATCGCCTGTTTTTCGCAGAACTCGGTCAGCAAGAAGGGCGGATTCCAGGCGGAAATCCGCTATGCGCTGGACTGCGCGCGCCGGATTCCTCTGGACGACATTTTTCTGATCCCGGTGCGCCTGGACGCGTGCTGCGTTCCAGTGAGCATCCAGCGCGAGACGCAGTACATCGATCTGTTTCCCGGCTGGGATCGTGGCTTTGCGCGCATCCTGAGCGTGATCCGCAAACAGATCAGACCGCGGATGGCGAAATGAGATTACCGCTTGGCGAGGTGCGCGACTTTTTTTTCGATCTCGGCGCGGTTCTTGGCTTCCGGCGCGAGCTCCAGATACTTCTGGTAAGCTTCGCGCGCTGCTTTCGTGTCCTTCTGCTTTTCCTCGGCTTCGCCCAGGCGCAGGAAGGCTTCGGCCAATTGCGAGTTCCATTGGGTGGCTTCGCGGAAGCGCTGCACGGCGGCGCGATAGCTTCCCTTGCGGAAGTAGTAATTGCCGATGCGCAGTTCCCGTTCGGCCTGGATGGGATTGAAAGTGTATTCCTTCGGTTTGAGCGCTTCGTCTTCCTCGGCGGGCGCCTGTTCCTGGCGCGCGGGGTCGGGCGCGGGCGGCTTCTTTTGAGCCAGCAAGCCGGAGGCGAGGACGGCGGTGACCCACCGGCGCGTGACATAATTTAATTATATTGCCACCATCGCCGGAACTCCGGAACAAGGCTGGGCAGCTTCCTTTGGCTCCCGGCGTGTATCTCTACAAGGACGCCAACGGACGGTGATCTACGTCGGCAAGGCCAAGAGCCTGCGCGCGCGGGTGCGCAGCTACTTTTCCGACGACAAGCTGGCCGACGTCAAGACCGGCACGCTGCTGTCGGAAGCCGCGCGACGTCGATTACATCCTGGTCGACAACGAGAAAGAGGCGCTGGCGCTCGAGAACAATCTCATCAAGCAGTGGAAGCCGCGCTTCAATATCCTGCTGCGCGACGACAAGACCTATCCGTACATCAAGCTGACCAGCGAAAAATATCCGCGCGTGTACGTGACGCGGCGGCTGCGCAAAGACGGCTCCACTTACTTCGGTCCGTACTTTCCGGGCAATCTGGCGCATCGGCTGGTGCAACTTTATCCACCGGCATTTCCTGGTGCCGTCCTGCAAGGTGGATCTGACGCGATTCCATCCGCAAGCCGTGCCTGCAGTTCCACATTCATCGCTGCCTGGGACCTTGCGTGGAGGGCCTGACGACCGACGAGAACTATGCGACCGCGGTGCGCGACGTCCGGCTGTTTCTGGAAGGCCGGCATGACGGATCTGGCCGGCGAGCTGCGCAAGCGAATGCGAACAGGCGTCCGAAGATACGCGCTTCGAAGAAGCCGCCTCGCTGCGCGATCTGCTTTCGACGGTGGAGGAGATGGAAGAGCGGCAGAAGATGGCGGCGGCAGCGGGCGACGACATCGACATTTTCGCTGTACTACGCCGAGCCGCCGCTGGTGGCGGTGAACCTGTTCCATCTGCGCAACGGACGCATCGTCGACCGCCGCGAATTTTTCTGGGAAGATCAGACACGAGTTCGATCCCTCGGAGTTCTTCTTCGTCGCTGCTGAAGCAGATTTATCTCGACCAGCAGTACGTCCCGGCGGTGATCCACGTGCCGGTGGATTTCGAAGATCGCGAAGCGCTGGAGGAACTGCTGTCGGAGAAGCGCAATCGGAAAGTGGAGATCCACACTCCGCAGCGCGGGCAGAAGAAGGCCATGCTGGATCTGGTGCGAGACCAACGCGAAGCACAGCTTCGACCAGCGTTTCCGCGTGATGAAGCCATCGTCGAAAGCGATTCAGGAGGCGCTGGCAGGAGACGCTGGGCTTGCCGGAACCGCCCAAGCGCATCGAGTGCTTCGACATCTCGCACATTCAGGGCACCGACAAAGTGGCCAGCATGGTGGTGTGGGAAGACGGCCGGATGAAGAAGTCCGACTACCGCAAGTTCATCATCCGCACGGTGATCGGCAACGACGATTTCGCCAGCATGCGCGAAGTGGTGACGCGGCGCTATGCGCGGCTGCAGGCGGAGAACCAGCCGTTGCCGGGCCTGATCCTGATCGATGGCGGACTCGGGCAGTTGCACGCGGCGGCGGAGGCGCTCGAATCGCTCGGGATTATCAACCAGCCGCTGGCGTCGATCGCCAAGCGCGAGGAGATTATCTACGTGTACGGGCAGGAGGACGAGCCGATCGCGCTCGACCGCTTCTCGCCGATTCTGCATCTGATCCAGACGATTCGCGATGAAGCGCACCGGTTCGCGGTGACGTTCCACCGCACGCGGCGCAACGCGCAGAGTCTGACTTCGGAGCTGGAGCAGATTCGAGGTGTCGGGGAGCGGACGGTGCAGAAGTTGCTGCGACATTTTGGGAGTTCGGAGCGGGTGCGGGCGGCTAGCGAAGAGGAATTGGCGAAGATGGCGGGTCCGGCGGCGGCAAAACGGATTCGGGAATATTACGCGGCAGTGAGCGCGCGCGGCGAAGGGCGGGTTTGAAACCCGCCCCTACGATGCGATTCGTTGGTCTCGATGGTGGGGTGTCAACGCCGCAGTTGTAGGGGGGTTTTTAAACCCGCCCTTTTTTCACGGCTAGCGTCAGGCCGTCGCCTACTGGCAGCATGCTGTGCCAGACGCGCTGGTCGGTGTGCATCTTTTCGTTGAAGGCGCGGATGGCTAGGGTGTCGGCGTCGTTGGCTGCGGGGTCGATGACGCGGCCGTGCCATAGCACGTTATCGACGGCGATCAGGCCGCCGGGGCGCAGCAGCTACCAGGGCGCGCTCGTAGTAGTTGGCGTAATTTTCCTTGTCGGCGTCGATGAAGGCGAAGTCGAACGTGCCGGCGCGGCCTTCGGCGATGCAGCGCGTCGAGCGTCTCGGACAGCGGGCGCCAGGCGCAGGTCGATCTTGGATTCGACGCCGGCTTCGCGCCAGTACTTGCGGGCGATGGCGGTGTATTCGCTCGAAATGTCGCAGGCGATGATCTTGCCGTCGGCAGGTAGCGCCAGCGCGACGGCAAGTGAGCTGTAGCCGGTGAACACGCCCACTTCGAGCGTGAGCTTGCATTCAGCAGATGCGCCAGCACGGCCATGAATTGCCCTTGCTCCGGAGTGATCTGCATTCCCGCCATCGGATGGGCGGCTGTTTCTTCGCGCAAGCGCTGGAGAATTTCCGGTTCCTGAAGCGAGACGCTGCGGAGATAGTCCGCCAATTCGCCGGTCATTGTCACTTTCACGTGGGGCATGGAGAGGTTACCTTCCTACGGTGAGCCGGTCGGCCAGAACCTGCGGCAGGCCGGCCCGACGAATTTTTTCCTGCGCGGTGACTACGTCGTACACCACGCGGTGGTAATGGACGACGCGCTGCTCGGGATCGTACAGAATATACGCGGCGCGCGGATTGCCGTCGCGAGGCTGCCCGACCGATCCCGGGTTGAGCAAATAGGCGCAATCCGGTTCCAACTCCAGCAGTCCCGTGTCGGGACCTTCCGCGGCAATGCGAACCTGGCGGGCGCGCTGGCGAATCCACACAAAGCCGCCTTGCAGGTGAGTGTGTCCGAAGAAGGCTACTGGCGCTTCGAGGTAAGAAAAGACTGGCGCGGCATCGCGGGCCTCTACGACATATTGATCTTCGTCCATCGGCGAGCCATGCATGACTGCGAAGCCCCCGGCGAGCAGAGGACCTTGCGGCAGGCCGCGCACATAGGCGACGTTCTCGGGGGTGAGCGCCTGCTGTGTCCAGATGGCGGCGGCGCGCGCCACGGGATTGAACCACTCGAGATCTTCCTGGCCAGTGCAGGCGCGATCGTGATTGCCGCGGACGACGAGCGCCACGTTGGCGCGGGTCCAATCGACGACGGCGTTGGGGTCGGCGCCATAGCCGATCAGGTCACCGCAGCAGATGATGCGGTCGTAATGGCCGGCGGCGGATTCCAGCACGGCCGCGAGGCCTTCCCAATTGGCGTGGATGTCACTGAGGATGAGATATCGCAAAATGCCGGTCCTAGGCCTTCCTCAAGCGAAGTAGCGCCGTCTCGGGCGGCGCGCCGATACGGGTGGGCATGGCGATGGTACCGATGCCGCGCGTTACAAAGAGCGAACTACGGCCCGATTTGTAGTATCCGTACACGAAAGGTGTGAAAAATCGTGCGGCGTTGAGCGAGCGGTTGAGAATTTCAACGGTGACCTGTCCGCCATGTGTGTGTCCGGCGACGGTAACGTCCCAACCCTGTTTGGCTGCCACTGGAAACACGTCAGGATTATGGGACAGCAGGAGATTCACAGCGCCCGGGACTAGCATCTGCTCGGCGCCCTGGAGATATTGCCGCCGGGAAGACATTCTCTGATAATCCACTCCACCGATGTTGAGGGTTGCGCCGCCAAAGCGCAATTGGCGCGCCCGCGAGCGCAGAAATAGAATGCCCTGGCGCGCGCCTTGCTGGGTAACGTAATCTTCCGACCCGGTGTAGAGCTCGTGGTTGCCGAGGCAGCCCAGAACGCCGGCGTCGGCGCGCAAACGGGCAAGTTGATCGAGACAGGCGTCGAGCGGATCTCCATGCATGGAGATGAGGTCGCCGGTGACCAGCGTGAGATGCGGGTGCAATTCGTTGGCGGCGTCGACCACGCGGGCAAATTCCGCAGGGCTTAGAAACGCACTCAGGTGAATGTCGCTGATCTGGACTATGCGAAGTCCGGCGAGATCATCCGGCAATCCGGCGACGGGCACATCCACTTCGCGAATGCGAAAGTCGGTGCGCTCCAGGAAGGTTCCCCAGCCCATGACGGCGAATGGGGAAACGATGGCTGCGCTGCCGGCGGCGAAGAGCAAGCGGCGGCGCGAGGGATTCGCTTCAGGCTCTGGCCAGACTTTGGCGACGCGCAGGAAATGGTAAATGGCCCAGCCGGCCGTTGAGCCGCAGCCCCAAATGAATGCCGCCGCGCGGAGAGCGCCACCCACGCGATAGTCCAGCGGAATCCAAGCGGCAATGATGTGATAGCTGAGCAGAGTGCCGAACGCGACGGTGACCGCGCACACGACCAGCACGCTGCGCAATGCCTTTACTGGCCAGGCCGCCTTGGCCGCCCACGCCAGAATGCCGCGGCCGATGCGCCATTGCACGAAGGCCATCACCAGGTAGACAAGCGTGTCCAGCGTGCGTCCGAAGAGTATTCCCATTCACTCCCTATGCTTCTATTCTAATCGCCGCGAGCCACGCGTTCGTGAGCACGGCTAGCGCGCTGATCGCGGCGGTCTCGGTGCGCATGATCTGGAAACCGGCTGAGACGGCGATGAAGCCGGCGCGCGTCAGGTGCGATCGTTCGTCATCCGTCCAACCGCCTTCGGGACCGACAGCCAGAGCTACTGTGTCTCCGCCGCGGCGGTCGATAGCCATTACTGCGCTCAACAACGGGGGCGCGCCTGGATTTTCTTCCAGCGCGAAGCGGTAGCTTGCCGGCTCTTTGAGAGCTTGCTGGAACGCAGCGGGCGCGGCGATCTCCGGCAAATGGACGCGGCGCGATTGCTGGCTGGCCTCCCGCGCTACGCGCTGCCATCGTTCCCGGCGCTTCGCCGCCGCCTGCGCTAAACCTTTTTCGCTGCGCTCACAATCCGTCGGGACAATTTTAGCGGCGCCCAGCTCAGTGGCTTTTTCCACGATCCACTCGAAGCGATCGAACTTGATGAGCGCGGCGAGGAGCGTGATCGCGACCGGCGGCTGGGCGAATTCCATCACCTCGACGACGCGAAACGCCACGCGCTGGGCGGCGACTTCGGTGATCTCGGCGAGATATAGCGCGCGATTGTCGGAAATTTCGTAGCGCTGGCCGGGGGAGGCGCGCAGCACTCGGGACAAATGGCGGGCATCGTCGCCGGTTAGCTCGGCGCGGCCGTCGTGCACACGGTCTACGAAGAAGCGTCGACGCGCCATGGATTATTTCGCTGTCACCGCTTGCATGGCATACTGTTGTGGCACGGCCTTTCCCTATGATCGCAATTTTGCGCGGAGTGCTGACGGAGAAACACCCCAACCAGGCGATCGTCGACGTCGGGGGCGTGGGCTACGAGGTGAATATTCCCGTGTCCACGTACACCGGGCTGCCGGAAGCGGGGCGCGAAGTGCGCCTGCGAATCCACACGCATGTGCGGGAAGAAACGCTCGCGCTCTACGGCTTTCTCTCGGAAGACGAAAAAAATCTGTTCGAAAAATTGATCGGCGTGAGCGGGATTGGGCCTTCGCTTGCAATCAAAGTACTCTCCGGTCTGGCGGCGGTGGAACTGATCGGAGCGATTCGCAAAGGTGAAGTCGAACGGCTGGTGAGGATTCCCGGCGTCGGCAAGAAAACGGCCGAGCGCATGATTCTGGAGCTGCGCGACAAGCTGCCGCTGCCGGTGGGGGATGGCGGGGGTGCCGCTGCGCCTGCGTTGGGATCGATCGAACAGGATGTGATGTCGGCGCTGCTGAACCTGGGCTGCGCGCGGCCGGCCGCCGAAACCGCAGTACGCAAAGCGCGTGCGGCCGGCGTTGCCGTGGAGTTTGAACCGTTGTTTCGCCGCGCTTTGGAACTGGTAAGGTAAGCTGACAACGATGGCCGATCCCCGCATCGTTTCCGCGGCGCCTCTGGAAGATGAGGCGCAATTCGAAGTTGGCTTGCGGCCGCGGCGGCTGGCGGATTTCACCGGACAAACCAAGCTCAAAGAGAATCTGGCGATTGCGATCGCGGCGGCCAAGCAGCGCGGTGAAGCCATGGACCACGTGCTGCTCTACGGCCCGCCGGGACTGGGCAAAACCACGCTCGCGGCTATCATCGCGGAAGAACTGGGCGTCGAATTCGAGCAGACCGCTGGACCGATTCTGCAGAAGAAGCTCGACCTGACCGGCGTGCTGAGCAACATTCGCGAGCGGCAGGTTTTCTTCATCGACGAAATCCATCGCCTGCTGCCGGATGTGGAGGAAATGCTGTACTCGGCGATCGAGGATTTTCGCGTGGATATTCTGGTGGGCGCGGGACCCGGGGCGCGCACGCATTCGCTTTCGATTCCGCGATTCACGGCCATCGGAGCAACGACGCGGCAGGGGCTGGTGAGTGCGCCGCTGCGCGGCCGCTTCGGCTTAGTGCTGCGGCTGAACCATTACGGCGTCGATGAGCTGAAGCAGATTGTGAAGCGCTCGGCGCGGCTGTTGAGCGTGGATATGGATGACGAAGGCGCCGCGGAAATCGCGCGCCGCAGCCGGGGGACACCGCGTATTTCCAATCGTTTGCTGCGCCGCGTGCGGGATTATGCGCAGGTGCGGGCTGATGGTAAGGTTACGCGGCAGACGGCGGAGACGGCGCTCGATCTGCTGGAAGTGGACCGCTTCGGGTTGGATGAAATCGATCAGAAGATCATGATGACGGTGCTCAAGAATTATGGCGGCGGGCCGGTGGGGTTGAATACTATTGGCGCGTCCATTGGAGAAGAGCCGGAGACGATTGAAGAAGTTTACGAGCCCTACCTGATCCAGCTTGGATTTCTGCATCGCACGCCGCGGGGGCGCGTGGCGACCGAGAGCGCGTTCGATTATTTCAAGGTGCAGCGTCGGCTTCGGATTGGGGATCAGCCGGGATTATTCTAAAGACATTTTCTCGCAGAGACGCAGAGAACGCAGAGTTTGAAGACTACTTATCTCGGATTGGGATCTAACATCGGCGATCGGGAGGCTTGGCTGCAAGCCGCTGTCGATTCGCTCGAATCTCGCGATCTGCACATTCTGCGAATCTCGCCGGCTTACGAAACTGAGCCGCAGGGGCGCCGCAACCAGCGTTGGTTTCTGAATGCTGTGGCCGAAGCCGAGACGGAACTGTTTCCGCTGCAATTGCTGCGGCGGATCGGCAAGATCGAAAAAGAGCTGGGGCGCAAGCGGCTGGCTGAGAACGCGCCGCGCACCATTGACATCGATATTCTGCTCTACGGCAACGCAGTGGTGAAGACGGCCACGCTGGAAATTCCGCATCCGCGATTTAGCGAGCGCCGGTTCGTGCTGGCTCCGTTGGCCGATCTGGCGCCGGAGCTGCGCGACCCGGTGACGCGGCGGACGATTCGTGAATTGCTGGCGGCGACGGCAGGACAAAGCGTGCGCAAGGCGGATGTTATAATTAAGCGAAGGAACCTGCCGTGAAATTCTTTCTTGACACCGCGAATCTCGATGAACTGAAAAAAGGCGCGTCCTGGGGTATCGTGGACGGCGTCACCACCAATCCCTCGCTGATCGCCAAAGAGGGCAAGCCGATGGCCGAGCAGATTCGCGCCATCTGCGACATTGTCGACGGCGACATCAGCGCCGAAGTGGTGGCCACTGAAGCGCAAGCCATGATTCGGGAAGGCCGCGAACTGGCGCGCATCCATAAAAACATCGTGGTGAAATGCCCGCTCACGCGCGACGGAATTAAAGCCACCTCCGCGTTGAGCAAAGACGGACTGCGCGTCAATGTCACGCTGTGCTTCTCGGCCGGACAGGCGCTCATCGCCGCCAAGGCTGGGGCGTATATCATCAGCCCGTTCGTGGGACGGCTCGACGATATCGGCTGGACCGGCATGGAGCTGATCCGCAGCATCATGACGATTTACAAAAACTACGGCTACAAGACACAAGTGCTGGCGGCTTCGCTGCGATCGCCGACGCATGTGATCGATGCCGGCCTGGCGGGCGCAGATATCGGCACGCTGCCTTTCAAAGTGCTCGACATGCTGTTCAATCATCCCTTGACCGACAAAGGCCTGGAGCAGTTCCTCAAGGACTACGCCAAGGCGTTCCAGGAGACTCCGGTAGCCGGCTAGTGAGAAGCGGCACAGTAAGTCTGTTGGCGGGAGCGGTACTGCTGGTGGCGGGCGGGGTTTTTGGTGTCCGCGCTTACTTGCGCCGGCGTCCTTCCGCGTCGGAACTGGAGCGCCGCCGCCGGGCGATGCTGTTTGCCAACGGCAAAATGGGCGATGCCAACCTCATCGAACTGCGCGAAGGCCTGATGTTTTATTCCTACGCGGTGCGCGGCGTCGAATACCATGCCACCCAGGATGTCTCCGAGTTGGCACACATCATACCGGCGGACGCATGGACTTCTCTCGGACCGGTTTCGGTGAAATACGACGCACGCAATCCCGCCAATTCCATCGTGCTGTGCGAACAGTGGAGCGGCTTGCGCGTGACCCAGCCGCGCGGATAATTTCAGACTGGCCCGAGGAGCTCTCGCAATTTGCTCTCAAAGGCGGTCTTATCGACGACGCCGGCGTGAGAGAGCGCGATCTTGCCTTCACGATCGATCAGCAGCGTGAGCGGCATGCTGGTCAGGCCGAACCGCTTGGCCAGATTTTCGTCGCCGATCACCACGGGATAGTTCATCTGCTTAGCTGCTATGAATGGTTTGACGATGGACCAGCCTTCCTGATCCATCGAGACACCGATGACTGTTAACCCGTTTGGCTCGTACTTTTTCGCGAACTCCATGTACCACGGGATTTCCACTTTGCATCCGCCGCACCAGGTGGCCCAGAAGTCGAGCAGGACCACTTTGCCTTTATAGGCGGACAGTGTGATGGCAGCGCCGTTGGCGTCCGGAAGGGTGAAGTCGGGTGGGGTGGCCCGTTGAGCCGATTGCGGCATGGCACCACGGTTTTGGCAGGCGGAAAAAAACTAGAGCAGCCAGGCACACGAAAATCGGCGGCGAGATCTTCATAAAGCACCTCGTGCAGCGAGCAAAAATCAGTCTCAAGCTTACACCCGCCGCGCAATGTTGGGTTACTATTGAAGTATTCAGTATCCAATCCAGGAGAAGACAGCATGATTGCTTCACACCGTTTGAAGGCGGCAGTTGTCGCTCTATCCGCGCTCGCGTTATTCGGGGCTGGGTTGCTGGTCGGCGCCAATAAGTATGGGCGGCCTAACACCATCATTCATCTTTCCACGGGAGAATGGACGTCCGATTCCACGCCGGAGCAGCGCCAGGCGGCCATCGACGGCATCAAGACCATGGCCGGGGAAATTCCCGGCATTAAGAACATCTGGATCAAATCCATCCGCGTGCAGCCGCGTGAATACCATTACGCTTTCGCCATCGAGTTTGAGGACAAGGCCGCGGCCGACCGCTACGTGGACCATCAGGCGCACAAGGACTGGATGAAGGTTTACGAGCCGATTCGCAAGGAAAGCCGGTCCACGCAGGTCACCAACTGAGCGCTCGCCGCGCATACGCTATGATGCATAGATCACTTTTATGATCGTTGACGGCATACCAGAGGGTCTTACCTTCGACGATGTTCTGCTGCGGCCGGCACGCAGCGAGGTTCTGCCCGCCGAAGTGGACACCCGCACGCGGCTGACGCGCAAGATTCCGCTGAACATTCCGATCGTGAGCGCTGCAATGGACACGGTGACCGAATCGCACCTGGCGATTGCACTGGCGCAGCAGGGCGGCATTGGCATCATCCACCGCAACATGCCGATCGAGCGGCAGGCCGAAGAAGTGGACCGCGTAAAGCGCAGTGAGAGCGGGATGATCGTCGATCCCATCACCATCGCGCCGGACAAGAAGATTTCCGATGCGCTGGATCTGATGAAGCATTACCGCATCTCCGGCGTGCCGGTGACGCGCGGCGGCAAGCTGGTGGGCATTCTCACCAATCGCGACTTGCGCTTCGAAACGCGCAGCGATCTGCCGATTTCGGAGGTGATGACCAAGGACAACCTGATCACCGTGCCGGTGGGACGACGCTGGAAGAAGCCGAGCAGATCCTGCATCATCACCGCGTCGAGAAGTTGCTGGTGGTTGATGACAACTACAACCTCAAGGGCCTGATCACGGTCAAGGATATTCAGAAGAAGCTGAAATATCCCAATGCCGCCAAGGATCCGCAAGGCCGGTTGCGCGTGGGCGCGGCGCTGGGCGCGACTGGCGATTTTCTGGAACGCGCCGCGGAATTGGTCCAGCGCAAAGTGGATGTGCTGGCTATCGACACGGCGCACGGACATAGCGGGCGCGTGATCGAAGCCGTGAAAGCCGTGAAGCGGAAATTTCCTGAAGTTCAGCTCATCACTGGCAACGTAGCGACGTACGAAGGGGCTTGCGAGCTCATCTCGCTCGGCGTGGATGGCATTAAGGTCGGCATCGGGCCCGGCTCGATTTGCACCACGCGCGTGGTGACCGGCGCGGGTGTACCGCAGCTCACGGCCATTGCCGAGTGTGCGCGAGCGACGCGCGGCGCGGGCGTTCCGTTGATTGCCGATGGCGGCGTCAAATATTCCGGCGATATCACGAAGGCCATTGCGGCCGGAGCGGATGCGGTGATGATCGGCAGCCTGCTGGCGGGCACGGACGAAAGCCCCGGCGAAGTGATTCTGTATCAGGGCCGCACGTTCAAGACATATCGCGGCATGGGTTCGCTGGGCGCGATGGCGCAGGGTTCGAGCGAACGCTACTCGCAGGATCCGAATGCGAAGCTGGTGCCGGAAGGCATCGAAGGACGGGTGGTATCGAAGGGCCCCCTGGGCGATCTGGTGTATCAACTGGTTGGCGGCTTGCGCGCGGGCATGGGATATTGCGGCTGCGCCGACATTCCGACCATGCAGGAAAAGGCCCGGTTCGTGCGCGTTTCGCCAGCCGGTCTGCGTGAAAGCCACGTGCACGACGTCATCATTACTAAGGAAGCACCCAACTACCGGGTCGAGTAGTGTTCCAAAAAATTCTCATTGCCAATCGAGGGGAAATCGCCGTGCGCGTCATGCGCACGCTGCGCGAGATGGGCATTCGTACGGTCGCGGTTTATTCCGATGCGGACCGCCCCGCGCCTCACGTACGCTGGGCCGATGAAGCTTTTCATCTGGGACCTGCGCCTTCGCGAGAGAGCTATCTGCGCATCGATCGCATTCTGGAAGCGGCGCGGGTGCATGGCGCTGAGGCGATTCATCCCGGCTACGGATTTCTGAGCGAGAATGCGGAATTCGCCGCGGCTTGCGAGAGTGCCGGGATCGTGTTCATCGGCCCGCCGGCGGATTCCATTCGCAAGATGGGATCGAAGACCGCCGCGCGCGAGTTGGCGATTGCGGCGGGAGTGCCGGTGGTTCCAGGCATGCGTGACGGCGCGAAATCGCCGGCTGAAGCACGCGAGTTCGCGCGCAGTTGTGGCTATCCGGTGCTGCTGAAAGCTGTATCGGGCGGCGGCGGAAAAGGCATGCGCCGCGTGGATCGCGATGAGGATCTTGAAGGGGCGTTTCGCGATGCGTCGAGCGAGGCCGGGCGTGCGTTTGGCGATGCGCTCGGTCTACATCGAGAAGCTGATCGAGAATCCGCGGCACATTGAGATCCAGCTTCTCGGCGATAAGCATGGCCACATGATTCACCTGGGTGAGCGCGAATGCTCCATCCAGCGGCGGCATCAGAAGATTCTGGAAGAGTGCCCTTCGCCGCTGCTGGCGACGAAGCCGGAAATGCGCCAGAAGATGGGCGAAGCGGCCATACGCGCTGCGCGCGCCGCCGGCTATTACAACGCGGGCACGGTCGAATTCCTAGTGGAGAACAATGAAAATTTCTACTTCCTGGAGATGAACACGCGCCTGCAGGTGGAGCATCCGGTTACGGAACTGGTGACAGGCCTGGACCTGGTTCGCTGGCAGGTGGAAATCGCCGCTGGGGAAAAACTCACCATCGCGCAAAAAGATGTGGCATGGCAGGGCGCGGCTATCGAGTGCCGCGTGTATGCGGAAGATCCGGACAATCAGTTTTTTCCTTCGGCGGGCCGGATTACCGCGCTCGCGGAACCGTCGGGGCCGGGCGTGCGCCTCGATTCCGGCATTTACGCCGGATGGAACGTGCCGCTGGATTACGACCCCATGCTGGCTAAGCTGGCCGTGTGGGCGGGCACGCGGGAGCATGCCATCGCGCGCATGCGGCGGGCGATCGAGGAGTATCACGTGGGCGGCGTTCAGACCAACTTGAGTCTGTTCGCGGATTTGATCAGCGATGCAGCGTTTGTCCGCGGCGAGCTGAGCACGGCGTTTCTGGATGAATTTTTCCGCCGGCGCCCGGCGCATGCTCCCGATGCCGACGTGGAAGCGGTAGCGGTGCTGGCGGCGCACGCGGCACGTCCCTCGGTGCAAACTGCGAATGGTCCCGCGGCAGCGCCGGTATCCCGCTGGCGGGCGTCAGGGCGCGAGGGATTGCTGCGATGAGCTTCAACGTCCAGATCAACGGCCGCGAAACTACGCTCGACGTGCGCGAGGACGGCGCGCAGCGCGAGTTCCGCTCGGCGATGGGGAATTGCGACGCGCTCACGTGCTGGCAATCGAGCCGGGCGTGTTTTCGATTTTGCTCGATGGCCGCAGCTACGAAGCACGGGTGGAAAATGCACAGGACGGCGCGTACGTGACGATTCGCGGACGCAGGCTGCGCGTCGAGCTGGAAGATCCGCGCCGTGCCAGCCGCAAATCCCGAGGCCGCCGCGCGGATGGCCCGCTGCAGGTTACCGCGCCCATGCCGGGAAAGATCGTGCGTCTGCTGGTGGCGCCGGGCGATGAAGTGATCGCCGGTCAGGGCCTGGTGGTGATGGAAGCCATGAAAATGCAAAACGAGCTGAAGGCGGCGCGTCCGGGACGCATAGCCTCTATCCCGGTGCATGAAGGCGACACGGTAAGCGCGGGCGATATTCTGGCCGTCATTGAGTAAAGGATAATAGAGGGACATGGCACAGGAAGTCTGCCCCGTTTGCGGCGGTTCCGGCTGGAAGATCGTGGAGCGCGAAGAGATTTCCGGCGCCGAGCACTGCGAGTGCGCCCGCGAGAGCCGGGCGGCGCGCCTGGAAGAGCAGGCCGGCATTCCGCCGCTCTATCAGAAGGCTTCGTTCGATAACTTCTCAATCACTCCCAAGGACAACGAGATGGCGCGGCAGTGAGCTCACCAATATTCGAATGATGGTGATGACGTACGCCAATAAGTTTCCAGTCGGATAACCGGCCTGGATTGCTGCTCATCGGCGAGCCGGGAACGGGCAAGACGCATCTGGCGGTGGCCGCGCTACGCCGCATCATCGACAAAGGCTTCGCCGGCCTGTTTTTCGATTACCAGAATCTGCTGGATCGCATCCGCTCCGGCTACAACGCCGCGTCTGGCGCGAGCGACCGCGAAGCGTATCGTTTCGCCATGGACGCCGAAGTGCTGCTGCTCGACGATCTGGGAGCGCATCGCGTCACGGACTGGGTGGAGGATACGATCACTTCCATCATCACGTACCGCTGCAATAATAAGAAGCCGCTCATCGCCACCACCAACTTGCCGGACGCGGGCGCCGGTGATGCCATCGTGCGGCGATCAACGGACCACTCGGGACAGAATGCGATACCGTACCACGCTGGCTGATCGCGTTGGCGAGCGCGCCCGTTCGCGCCTGTTCGAAATGTGCCGCGTAGTGAAGATGCCGCTGGTCGAAGATTACCGGCTTCCGCAAGACGCGATGTGATGCGCTTTCTGGCCTTGCTCCTCGCACTGGCAGGCTTGGCACAAGCGGCGGAAGCCCCGGCGTTCGTCGAGGCCGTCGAATTTCCCTACTATCTTTTTCCGCAGCCGCTGTGGGAGCGCGAGCTGGTCTGGCTCAAGAATCTCGGCATCGACACCGTAGTGTTTTCCATCCCGTGGAACTGGCATCAGCTCGAAGACGGCGAGTTGGATTTAAGCGGGCGCACCAGTCCGCGCCGCGACCTCATGGGTTTCGTGCGGCTGCTCAAGCGAGTAGGGCTGCGGGCGTGGATTCGGCCGCTGGGGCCGGTGAAGGGTTGGGTCGGCGATGGCATTCCAACCGGTGGCGAACCTGACCGGCGCGCATGGCTGCGGCATCTGGAGCAAGACTTAGCCCCGCAATTCTCCTCGCACGGGGGCCCTATTTATCTGGTAGAAGGCGGCGCGGGAATTTTCGCCGTGCCTGCTCCACCGGCGCACGTCACGCGCGTTTCCGCGACCGACCCCGCCGCCCTGGTGCGCAGCCGCGAGGCGATGGCTCTGGGCCGCGGCGCGCTTATTTGGGAAAACGTCGAGGACGCGCTGACTCCCCCTGGCTGGGAAAGTCCGGGCGGCCCGCTTTTTCAGCGCGGCGCGATTTCGTTCGCCGGCGAGGAGCGGGTCAATGTGGCGGCGCTGCGCAGCGGCGCGCTGGTGGCTCGCTATTGGCGATCGATTCTGGGGACGGCCGAGCCGCGCGCGGTTCATCCGGAAGAGGGCCGGCTGCCGGCTGGCGTTAGCGGCGCGGCAATTGATTTCGCCCGCAGGCGCAACGGTGGTGAGCCTGGTGAATACCAGCGGCAAGCCCTACCACGGCCAACTGCGTGCGTACTATCCGCCGCTGAAACGCGGCATCCTGCTGCCGATGGTGACCGTTCCGACGGGCGCTGCGCTTTGGTTTCCCGTTGCGGTGCCGCTCTCTGATTCCGCGTTTTGCCGGGATTGCTCCACCTTCGGCAAGCTGGACCAGATCGTCTACGCCACGCGCGGAGCTGACCACGGCGGAATATGAAAACGGAATTCTGGCCATGGAATTTGAGGCGGTCTCCGCGGGCGAAGTGGTGCTGCAGCTTGCGCGGGAACCGAGCGGCCCGCTGCTCGCGGCCGGGCGTCCGGTGAAATTCGATTGGGACGAAAAAACTTCGCGCGCGCGATCTGCCTGTGCCCGCCGGCAAAGCTCCGCTCTACCGCGTGCGCATCGGCTTGGCCATTCAGCCGCCGGAGGCTTCCGGCTTTTTCGTGAATGCCACCCGCCTGATTCTGGGTGAGACCAATCACCTTGCCGGAAGCTATTCGTCCGAGGAGGTGGCGCAGCGCTCCCGGCTGCGCGTTCCGGAAAATTTCCAGCAGATTGCCGAGCCCAAATCGCCCACGGAAATCGATTACCAGGTGCGCGTGCCGCCTACCATGCTTCACGGCGAATGGGCGGATTTGGCGCTCGAAGCCGATGGTGTGCTGCTGAGCCGTGCGCACTTGCAGGTGCTGCGGCCTGCATCGCTGCGCGTGCGCGAAGCCATGAGCCTGCATTTCGGCAAGCAAGCCGAGCTCGCTATATCGCCGCCGCTGGTTCCGCTGGACGCAACCGCGGGCCGCAATCTGACGGTGACGATCCGCAATAACTTCCCGGAAATTCGCAACTATGTGCTGGAGGCGCAGGGCGACGGCTTGCAATTTTTCCCGCCCGCATTCGGAGATTTCGATCGGCGCGAATATGGAGCGCGATATCGACGTGCGCGTCTTCGCGAACGACAAAACTGGCGGGCTTCGCTCCTGGCGGTTGCATCTGAGCGGCTCAGCCGACGTCGATCTTCCGCTGCGCTTCGTCGCGATCCCGCGCAATGAAGCCGTGGCGTATTCCACCGATCTGGATGGCGATGGCTCACCGGAATGGGTTCTGGAAAATCAGCGCGTGCGCGCGGTGTTCACGCCCCAGGACGGCGGGCGCTGGCTGGAATTTGTCTGGAAAGATTCCGGGCTCAACGTGCTTCCCGAAGACGGAGCGATCGCGGGCAAAGGTCCGGTTGAGATCGCGGTAGAGAACGATCAGGGCGAGGCTCGTCTGGTGATGCGCACAAAAGAGTGGCGCAGAGTGGTGCGGCTGGGCGGCGTCCGGCCGGAGTTGGTGATCGAGCAGTCGACTGCCTTGCCGTCAGACGCGACACGCACCGAGAAACATAACGAAGTAATCTTCCACGTCACCCGCGAATCTGCCGAGCGCGCGGTGTATTGGCTCGAACAGGCCGAGCGCTAAACTCCGCTATACTTGAGGACGTACCCGCCTCATGGCGCTGTTCAAGACTCGCAGCGCCGCCGTTTATGGCATCGATGCTCATCTGATCGATGTCGAAGTCGACATGTACAAGTCTGGCGCGGCGCGCGATTTCATTACCGTCGGCATGCCCGATACCGCTGTGCGCGAGAGCCGCGAGCGCATCAAGAGCGCGCTCATCAACTCCGGATTCGGCTATCCCAACAAAGCCGTTACGATCAATCTGGCGCCCGCCAACGTGCGCAAAGAGGGCGCGGGTTTCGATCTGCCGATGGCGATCGGCATTCTGGGCGCGATGGGCACGGTGTCAGGCGTAGATCAGCATCTGCTGGTAGGCGAACTGTCTCTCGATGGCTCGATCCGCCCTGTGCGCGGAGCTCTTTCCGTTGCGGTGTGCGCCGCGAGGCAAGGCATCGCGAACCTGATTTTGCCTTGGGACAACGCGGCCGAGGCGGCGGTGGTGGAGGGCGTGCGCGTGTTCGGCGTACGGCATCTGGCTGAAGTCGTCGCGTTCCTCGCCCGGCCGGAGACTCTCTCGCCCGCGGCGCCGCCTAGCTTGTCGGACTCGACGCGCGAAGCCTGGGCTTTCGATTTCCAGGACGTCAAAGGCCAGGGCTCCGCCAAGCGCGCGCTGCAGGTGGCTGCGGCTGGTGGGCATAACGTGTTAATGATTGGCCCGCCCGGATCGGGCAAGACCATGCTCGCCAAGCGGCTCGCGGGTATTTTACCTGCGCTCACTTTCGCCGAGGGGATCGAGACCACCAAAATCCACAGCATTGCAGGACTGCTGCCCGCAGGCTCAGGGCTGCTGCGCGAGCGGCCCTTCCGTGAGCCGCATCACACCATCTCGGACGCTGCGCTGATTGGCGGCGGATCGGGCGCGCCGAGGCCGGGCGAGGTTAGTCTGGCTCACAACGGCCTGCTCTTTCTGGATGAATTTCCCGAGTTTCCCCGCAACGTCCTGGAGTTGTTGCGTCAGCCGCTGGAGGATTCCACGGTCACCATTGCACGCGCCAATATGACCCTAACGTTTCCTTCCAACTTCATGCTGGTGGCGGCGATGAATCCGTGTCCCTGCGGATTCTATGGCGATACCACGCGCGAGTGCCGTTGCACGCCGGCGATCATTCAGCGCTACCTGGCCAAGATCAGCGGCCCGCTGCTCGACCGCATCGATATTCATATTGAAGTCCCCGCCGTGCCGTATCGGGAATTACGATCGACCGGCGCCACCGAATCGTCGGCTGCGATCCGAGTCCGCGTAGATCGCGCGCGGGCCGTGCAGCAGTCGCGCGGACATTACAACGCCCGCATGCCGGCGCGATTGATCCGCAAACAATGTGCGCTAGACGACGCCGGCGAGCGTACGCTCGAGATGGCCGTTCGCAAGATGGGCCTCAGTGCTCGCGCGCACGATCGCATTCTGAAAGTGGCGCGCACCATCGCCGATCTGGACGAGTCCAGCGGCGTTACCGCCAAGCATTTGGCGGAGGCCGTGCAATACCGGAGCCTGGACCGGAATTACTGGACCTGAACTCGCCTCCAAGGCGGCGGGAGGTGGACAACAATTGCCGTCCGACTAGCGTCAGTCTGGCTCAGGGAGGGCCACACGTGCCTCAGGGCCTTTCGGCGTAGGAGTGCGCGGCGAGGTGACAGGCGCGCTGCGGTCATCATCGTCAGTATCCGGACGGGCGCTTAGCGGTTCGTATCGATCGAAGTGCATCGAGTAACTCGCGCCCCCTTGTGTCCGTGAGCGGAGGTCGGTCGCGTAGCCGAACATCTCCGACATCGGCACGCGCGCCGAGACGATGGACGTTCTGCCGCGGTCTTCCTGCGAGTGGATTCTGTCCGCGCCGCCTCAAGAGGTCGCCCGTGACGTCGCTCATGTGCGCCTTCTGCACGACAACCTCGACGAGCATCACCGGTTCGAGCAGCACTGGCTCGGCCTTTTTGGCGGCATCATGGAAAGCCATTGACCCTGCGATCTTGAACGCCATTTCCGACGAATCGATGTCATGGAATGAGCCATCGTACAGCTCGATCCGGACATCGTCGACCGGATAGCCGAGCACGCCACGGGTGAGTTCCTCGTTAATACCTTCGTCGATGGGTTTGATGAACTCGTTCGGAATCGCCCCATCGACGGTCCGGTTCTCGAAGATGTAGCCAGTGCCCGGCCCGCCCGGCAACAGCCGAATCTTCACGTGACCGTACTGACTGACGGCCCCCGATTTGCCGTACGTACCGCCCTTCGCCTTCTGCCGGTCGCGTCAGCGTTTCCTTGTACGCCACCTGCGGCTTGCCGACCTCCGCCAACACGTTGAACTCGCGCGCTAGGCGGTCGGCGATGACTTCGAGGTGCAACTCGCCCGTCCCGCGAATGATTGTCTGGCCAGTCCGCGTGTCTGTGTCAACCCTTAAGGTCGGGTCTTCGGCCATCAAAATCTGCAGCCCCTGACCGAGTTTTTCCTGGTCCGCCTTGGTCTTCGGCTCGATCGCGAGAAAAACGATTGGCTCAGGAAGATTCATTGGCCGGATTCTATCATCGCCAGCAGATGGCCGTTCGCAAAATGGGACTCAGCGCTCGCGCGCACGATCGCATTCTGAAAGTGGCGCGCACCATCGCCGATCTGGACCAGTCCAGCGGCGTGACCGCCAAGCATTTGGCGGAGGCGGTGCAGTACCGGAGTCTGGACCGGAATTACTGGACCTGAAGTCGCCACCATTACCTGAGCTTATGTCTGCGCCGGGCGATTACTGCCAGGCAAACAATCAGCGTCAATAGAAAGGCCAGCGATGAGGGCTCGGGTACCGTTGTTGCCAGAAACCCAACCCCATCGTGTTGGCCGATGAATTGTCCGTGGTCGTTGATACCGGTCAGCAGGGTTTGCACAGCTCCGGGATAGTCGAAGAGTCCGCTCCCAAGAACACCGTCGATCACGTCATTGCCGATAAGACCCTGCGCCAGCGCTCCTACGATCTCTCCGGCATCATTGATGCCGTATAGCGCGCCCAGTTCGGGAAAACCTCCGATGGCATTCACCACGCCGCCGTCCGGGTTGCGCACAAAGCCGATTTCGTCGTTGTGTGCCAGGCCAACCACCTGTCCCAGGTTGTTCATGCCATAGACAAAGGTTTCAAACAGAACGTTGAATGTGACGAAATTGCCATGCATATCGCCGACGACGCCGCAAACGTATTCGGGGCAGGTGTCCGATGAGAAAGAAGTTCCGGCTACCTGATCCGAGTCGTTGAGGCCGGTAATGCTGGTGCCGTTCGGGACTGCAAAAGAATGGATCGTGCCGTCAGGATCGCGGAGATAACCATTTTCATTGCCATCGCTCCATGCGAGTTCACCGAGATCATTGATCGCAACGCCGCCAATATCCGGCCATCCGCCAAGGTATCCTGTTCCGCCTGGAGCCGGTTGCATGTTGAACCACTGAACGGCGCCATCCGGGTTTCGAAGAAAAACCTGGCCCGCGCCCACGCCTACGATTTGTCCGCTGTTGTTGATGCCGAAAGGGACTCCGGGCAGAGCCGTATAGATGTAGGAGTCGGCCCGCGCGAGTGAACTGACAGCTAGAATGCCAACCGATCCGATCACGAAGAATGCCTGTCTAAGAAAGCGCATGACAGCCTTTCTGGCAACGGCGCGCCCCGACCGCGCGTCCCGTATTCATCACCTTCGCCGGCCATCCAAGGCCGAATATATATTTTGTGGAGGGAGTATATCATCATTTTTTTCTCTAATTCAATCCATTTGTTTTTGATATTAGGTTAATTTTGAGCGTTTACTAATCATGTAAACGGGAGTGTTATCTTACAACGATGCTCACGGCACCGGCCTTAGCCGCGCCTCTGCTCCAGGGCTTCGGCCTCGGCGCCGGCTTAATCATCGCCATCGGCGCGCAGAATGCGTTTGTGCTGCGGCAGGGGCTGGAGCGCCGTCACGTTTTCGCTACGGCGGCCATCTGCACTTTATGCGATATGACGCTCATCGCATTAGGAGTGGGCGGCATGGGCTCGCTGGTGACGCGACTGCCAGCGCTCTCGGCAGCGGCGTCGTGGGGAGGCGCGGCATTTCTGCTGATCTATGGCGCGCGCTCGTTCCGCGCGGCGATTGCCCCGGGCGCGCTATCCACAGCGGGGGCAGCCGATCCACCCGCGCTCGGCGCGACGCTGCTGGCGGCGCTGGGATTCAGTCTGCTCAATCCGCACGTCTACCTGGATACCGTGGTGCTGATCGGAAGCGTAGGCGCGCGCTTTCCGCCGGAACAGCGCGTTGGGTTCGGCGCCGGCGCCATGCTGGCTTCGACCGTCTGGTTCTTCGGGCTGGCTTATGGCGCCGTGCAACTCGCTCCACTATTCCGCCGTCCGGCGGCGTGGCGCGTGCTGGACGTCGTGATCGGCGTGACCATGTGGGCGATAGCGATTTCCCTCATCCGCGATGCCCTGCGCTGACATCTGATATTCTCTTTCACATGCGATCGGCAATCCTAGTTTTCGGCTTTCTTCTCGTCTTTGCGGCCAGCCTGCTTCCGGCTCAAGACACTCCCGTCAAAATCGACAACGAGCAAGTGCGCGTGCTGTTCGCCACTTCGGTGCCGCATGTGAAAGGCAAGATGCATGAGCACCACGACAATCGCGTGATGATTTATCTGGACGCCGGCAGCCAGGCGCTCACCGATCCAGCGGGGAAAGTCACGCCATCGCACTGGAAGGCCGGCGAAGTCCTGTGGAGTCCCGGCGGCGGGCTGCACACCAGCGAAAACACCAGCGACAAACCGTATCGCATCGTCGAGATCGAATTGAAGAAGCCGGCGGGCGGCGAGAGCGCTCCGGCGGTGGCACTCGATCCGGTCAAATTGGATCCCAAGCATTATCGCGTGGAATTCGAAAATGCCCAGGTGCGGGTGGTGCGCGCCCGCTACGGCCCGCACGAAAAGGGGCCGATGCATGAGCACGGCGCCAATCGCGTGGTGGTCTTTCTTACCGATCAGAACGTTCATGCCACGCTGCCCGACGGCGGGACGCAGGAAGTGCGCGGATCGGCCGGCGAGGTCCGCTGGGCCGGGGCTGCCCAACACCAGGAAGTGAACCTCAGCGACCAGGCATTCGAAGTGATCTCGGTCGAGCTAAAGGCCCGATAGCACGGCAGTCCTGACCAGAGTTAATAGCCCGCTGTTTTCTCTCGTAAATCCGATTTTAAATCAAGCCTGATTGTGCATTTTTTGTGGATTTACCGATAAATCCACGATATTATGAGGCCAAACCCATGCTGAGGAGGATTCAGTAATGCATTCGGGTGTCCAGCTCAGCGGCCGATCGCATTCCCCGCACTCGGACTATTACGCGTGGGAATTTCCCGGAGCGCCGGCGCGAGTCCACCTGCACCTTGGGGTGGTCGCTGATCTAGAACGGCAGCTCCTTTGGCAGTATCAATACAATCCTGAAGCCCAGCTCTTCGGAGTTTTGTTGGGCCGGGTGATTCCGCACGGCGCCATCATCGTCGATGACTTTGAACGCGTGGAGGGCGGTGAGAACGAAGAGAGACTGAAACCGGTACTCACCAAGTGGGCGGCCAAAGCGGATCCGGAACTTGGCGTCGTGGGCTATTATCGCAGCCAGTCGCGAGACGGCTTCGCGCTCAGCCAGGACGACCTGCTGCTGATTCACTCGCAGTTCGCCCAATCGCTTGCACTCATGATGCTGGTCAAGCCCAGCGCCACCAGCGTGGCCACCGCCGGTTTCTTTTTCGCACTGGGCGGCGAGGCAAAATCCCGTTTCAGCTTTGGCAGATTCCCCTTCGATCGCGAACAACTGGCGGCCGAGCGCCCCGCGTTGAGCGATTTGGCGGGTGCTTCCACGGCCCAGACCCTGCCGGTGAGCTGCGCCGCGCATGCTGGCGCCGTCCAAAACGCTGGAAGAATCGATTGCCGAAGACACGGTCCAGGCGCTGCCCGCGCGCCATATCGCAATGGAGCCGGCATCCAGCGTCGAAGTGGCCAGGCCGCAAACTCTAGCGCGCGATCGCCAGTGGATTTGGTTTGCAGCGGGCGCCGCGCTGGCCGTACTGGCGTTGGGTGTCGAGTTGTTCCAGTGGTTCGGACAATCGGCGGACTCGGCGGTTGCGCTGCAAGGCACGCGTCTCTCCCAAGGCCTGGAAGTGAGTTGGAACCAGGACGCGCGGGTATTTAATGGCGACGGCGCTCTGCTGTTCATTCAGGAAGGCGAAGCGCGCAAACAGTATTACCTGGACTTGCCCAAGCTTCGCAAAGGTCATTTGTTGTATTACCCGTATTCGAAGGGTGAAGTGCAGCTCCGCATGGAAGTGCTACTGCGCGGAGGACAGGGCTCGGCCGCGGTCGACACGGTGATCGCTGGCCTTAATGAGCCTGCGGGCGGCGCCGGACTGACCGCACACAGCCGCGTCCCCCAAGAGGCTGATGCGCCGGCCGATCGCGAGTCCCCTCCGTTCGTTGCCCCCGTAACCAACTCCAGCGCCGGTTCGGCTATCTTCTTACTTGAGCCGCCGGATCCCGCTGCCGTCGTAAATATGCCTGCCTCAGTGCAGAAGGTCGCGGTTCCTTCAGCGACTCACGCCGTTTCCCTGCCCATGGGCGCAGAGACCCGCGAGACCGGCGAAGCAGCGCCGGCCGTCGCGCCCGCGGCGCAAGTTCAGAATGCCTCGGTGGTGAAGCTGGACGCCGGCAGTGCGTTGGTCGAGCCGCGCGTAACCCATAGCGTGATGCCGCAAGTGCCAGCAGATAACAAGGTCTGGCAGGGCCAGCCGGTGCTTATCGATGTGCTGGTGCAAATCGACACCGAAGGCAAGGTCGTGGGCGCGGCGCCTCGAAGTCCCAAGACGCTCGCCGGCACGATGCTGGGCAAGCTGGCCGTCGACGCGGCCCAGCAGTGGACGTTCGAGCCGGCTTATGTCGGCAACAAAAAAGTGGCCAGCGAAATGTTCCTGCGCTTTCAATTCTGAGGTCCGGATCTGGCGCGGCAGGCGCCTACTCTGGTACCAATGAATAGAACTGATGCAGATTCGCGAACTGTTGGCGCGCGGCCGGCCGACTTTTTCTTTTGAGTTTTTTCCACCGAAGACCGACGATGCTGCGCGGCAGCTCGAGGCAACCATTGCGGACCTGCGCGTTCTGACGCCGAGCTTTGTATCGGTGACCTACGGCGCCGGCGGATCCACGCGCGAGCGTACCATCGAGGTGGTCACACGGGTCAAGCGCGAGACCGGCATCGAGGCCATGGCGCACCTGACTTGCTCCGGCGCGACTCGCGATGAGATTGGCGCCGTGCTGGAACGGCTGGTGGCGGCGGGTGTGCAAAACGTCCTGGCCCTGCGCGGCGACCCTCCCAAGGGACAGACGGCATTCACCGCGGTCGAAGGCGGATTTCAGTTTGCGAGCGAACTGGTCCGGTTCATTCGGGATCATCACAATTCGACACTTTGCCTAGGAGGCGCGTGCTATCCGGAAAAGCATCCGGAAAGCGGCAATCCGGCCGTTGACCTGGCTAATCTGAAACGCAAAGTGGATGAGGGACTGGATTTCGTCATCACTCAATTGTTTTTCGATAACCGGCGTTATTTTGAATTTGTCGAGCGCGCGCGCCAAATCGGCATCAAGGTGCCTATCCTGGCGGGTATCATGCCGATCACTAATGCGGCCCAGGTGGAGCGGTTCACGGTGAGCTGCGGCGCGGTGTTACCTTTCGAACTGGCGGCTGAGCTCGACCGCCGCCGCCATGAAGCGCAAGCGGTGTTGGAGCTCGGAGTCGCGCATGCCACCGCGCAATGCATTGATCTGCTGCAGAATGGCGCAGAAGGCATTCATTTCTACACCCTCAACCGCAGCGCCGCCACGCGGGAGATTTACACCGCATTGCAGGCCGGCGGGTATATTAAGGCTTGAACGAGCATGCGACTGATCACACTGGTTCTGCTTGCGCCTGTGGCCGCGCTCTATGCGCAGCCCGTATGCAAGGTCGATTCTCCTACCGCCAGTTTTTCGGTGCCATTCGTCAAGACTGCGCCGGAATTGAATACTGATCCGCACTCGAAAACCTGGTCGAACACCGGCACGGGCCACATCGTGCGCGACTGTACGCACACGCTCGACTACGCCAAGCTGAATAGCGAAGTGCGCGGGTTCTGGACCGCGACCGATCTCTACCTGCTGTTCATTTGCCCCTACGAAACGCTCAATTTGTTCCTGCCGGCCAAAGGCGGAGGGCCGCGCGACAAGCTATGGGATCGCGACGTGGTGGAAATGTTTCTGGGCGACGATTGGAAGAACATCCGGCACTACCGCGAATTTGAGATCGCGCCCACCGGCGACTGGATCGACCTGGCGATCGATCTGGATAAAGAAAATTCCGAGCCGAACTGGCGCTCCGGCTGGCTGACGCTGTCGCGCATCGATGAAAAAACGCACGTATGGTATGCGGCGGCGCGGATTCCGCTGCGTTCGGTGAGCGTCGAGCCGGTGAAGGCGGGCGTCAAATGGCGCGCCAACCTGTATCGCATCGAAGGGCAGGGACCGGATGAGCGTCGGCATTTCATGTGCTGGCAGCCGACGTGTGTGGTGAACCGCGATCCCAACCATGTGCCGGAGAATTTCGGCACGGTGATTTTTGCAAAGTGATTCCCTTGAAACCGATCCTCTTTCTATTTTTCGCAGCCGCTGCTTCCGCACAGGACGGCAAGCAATTTTTTGCCAGCTTATGCGCAGGCTGTCATGGAGCTGACGGCACGGGTGGCGAGCGCGGCCCAACCATCGTCGGCCGTGGGGACGCGCGCATCCGAACGGAAGCGGAGATACGCGACATCATCCGCAAGGGGAACCTGCAGGGCGGGATGCCGGCGTTCAATTTGCCCGCTAAGCGAATTCAACTGATTGCGGCCTTCGTTCACTCGCTGCGGCCTGCGGCCAACGATACCGCGCCGGCGGGCGATGTAGCAGCGGGCGAGAGCTTTTTTCAGGGCAAAGGCAATTGCACTTCGTGCCATCGTGTGAATGGACGCGGCGGCTGGATCGGCCCGGATCTCTCCGAAATTGGCGCGAAAAGCAGTCTGGCGGAAATCGAGCAGGCGCTGCGCAGCCCGGGGGACCGGCACACGCCCGGCTACACGCCAGCCATGGTACGACTGCGCGACGGCCGCGCCATTCGCGGATTGCTGAAAAACGAAAGCAGTTTTGATGTGCAGTTGCAGAGCCTGGATGGCCAGATGCATCTGCTCGATGCCGGGGCCGTAGTAGCAATTGAGCGCGAGAAGAAATCGCTGATGCCGCCGGTCACGGCCGACGAAACGGAATTCCGTAATCTGGTGGCGTATCTCAGCCGGCTATCGGAAATGAAAGCTCCGGGCGGGACCGAAGGCGCGACTACCGGTGGCGCGTCCTTCGCGGAGATCGTCGATCCCAAACTTGGGAACTGGCCGACCTATCACGGCGTGTTGGGCGGCAACCGGCACAGCCCGCTCGATCGGATCAACGCCGGCAACGTCGCGCATCTGGCCGCGCGCTGGAGCTTCACGCTGGGTAATTCGCGCAAGCTGGAAGTGACGCCGGTAGTGATGGATGGCGTGATGTACGTGACCACAGTGAACGAAGCGGTGGCGCTCGACGCGCGCACCGGCCGGCAGATCTGGCACTATCAACGCCCACGGTCGAAGGAGCTGGCTGGCGACGCAGCAGGCGGCATCAATCGCGGCGTGGCGCTGCTGGGCGATCGCGTTTTTCTGGTCACCGATAATGCGCACCTGCTGGCGCTCGACCGCCGCACCGGCAGCTTGCTCTGGGATGTGGAGATGGCGGATTCCCATCAGAATTACGGCGCGACGTCTGCTCCGCTGGTGGTCAAAGATCTCATAATCTCCGGCACCTCCGGCGGCGACGAAGGCGTGCGCGGATTCATCTCGGCGTACAAAGCTTCGACCGGCGAGCGCCTCTGGCGCTTCTGGAGTGCGCCGCTGGCGGGTGAGCCGGGAGCGGAAACGTGGGGTGGCAAAGGCGCCGAACACGGCTGCACCGCCACCTGGCTCACCGGCACATACGACGCTTCACTCAATCTCCTCTTCTGGACCACCGGCAACCCGTGTCCCGATTACAACGGCGACGAACGCCGCGGCGACAATTTGTATTCCGATTCCGTGCTGGCGCTCGAGCCCGAAACCGGAAAGCTGCGCTGGTATTACCAGTTCACGCCCCACGATCTGCACGATTGGGATGCCGCGCAGACGCCTCTACTGGCCGACGCGCCATTCCAGGGCAACGAGCGTAAGCTGCTGATGCAAGCCAATCGCAACGGATTTTTCTACGTGCTGGACCGCACCAACGGAAAACTGCTGCTGGCGAAACCGTTCGTGAAACTGATGAACTGGGCGAGCGGCATCGGCCCCGATGGCAAGCCGCAGGTGTTGGCTGGTTCCGTTCCTACTCCGGAAGGCGTGAAAGTTTGTCCGTCAGTGGAAGGCGCTTCCAACTGGATGTCCACCGCATTCAATCCGGCGACAAAACTTTTCTACGTGATGGCGCTCGAGAAGTGCAACATTTTTACGAAATCGGATGCGGTGTGGAAGGCCGGTGAATCCTACTACGGCGGCGACGCGCGCGAAATTCCCGGCGAGCCGGGGCAGAAATTCCTGCGCGCCCTGGATATCGAGACCGGTCGCGTGGTCTGGGAATTTCCCCAAACCGGCGCGGCCAATTCATGGGGCGGCGTATTGTCCACCGCAGGCGGCGTGGTTTTTTTCGGCGAAGATAGCGGCGCGTTCGCGGCCGTCGACGCTACTAGCGGCCAGCCGCTCTGGCACTTTCATACCAGCGAGCTCTGGAAAGCTTCCCCGATGACGTACCTGGCGGGCGGCGAACAGTTTGTGGCCATCGCGGCGGGATCGAATATTCTGGCTTTTGGGCTGCCGTGATACCGTCCGCTTCCTTAGTGGGGCAGGTCGGGGACCTGCCATTTGAGATTGAGAATCGGCAGGTCGGGGACCTGCCCCACTCACCGGTAGCGTTCTGTCAGCCGTATCGCCGTCTTCAAGCCACCGGCATGCTGCACGCCCGGAACGAAGAAATGGCCGGTGAAATCCTCGTCGCGGCCTTCGAATCCGGCTAGATCGGCATTCAGCCTCAACTCCGCAGGCGCGACCGCGGCTGCGAATAAGCTCCACACAGCCGCGTTTCCTAACCCCACCAGTTCCACTCTCCCGGGCTGCTTTGCGTTGAGAAAAGCCAGCGCCGTGAGAATGTCCTGCACGCGGTTGGCGTCGTCGCTGAGATTGAACGTCAGAAAATAAACGTGCGACCGGTCGCGCGGCGCAACGGCAGAGCCCGTTTGGAACGCATCGATCAGCAGCACGGGCCGCTTGGCGCGCAGCAATGCCTCCACCGCCGGCGAGTGCCGTGCCGATTCAGCGCCTTTTTCATCGACCACCAGCGCGGGCGCGCCGCTGCCGGGAATCCAAACAGCCGGAATGCGATCGCCCTTGCCGGCACGCGTGAGTACCAGCTTCTGGCCTTCGCCTTCACTCGAAACTTTCGCGGGCCACTCAACGCCCATCGCGTACATCAGGTGCTCACGCTGGCCGGCTTCGTCGCTGGCTTCCACCTGTTCGAGAGCAATGCGTTTCCATTGCGCGAAGACGCCGTCATAGTCGAGCGCGTTGGCCGGCAGCGCGCGGCCCTGCAAGGCAAGCATGTCGTTGATCTTCTCCAGGTCGACTTTCTTGTCAGTGAGCTTGGCGGGATCCGTCTCGTTCAGAATGCGCTTCCCGAAGAAACGGTACATGGCTTCGCGGCTGGCTGCGTTGTAGTTATGCGGCGCGTCGATTTGCACCATCTCGACCTCGGGCGCCTTGTCGTACAGCTCATACATGTGCTGCATGGCCGGATATTCTTCGCGCGGCGTATTGCGGGTCCAATCGCCGGTAGCGGCAACCATGAGCATGGGGCGAGGCGCCATCATGGCCGCAATTTCCAGATTGAACGTGCCCACGCGCAGGCCCGGCGTGTTCTCGCAAGGCGAGCCGCCATGGAAAAACGCGGAAATCATATTTACCGGCACCGACCATTTCACGCGCTCATCGACGGCCATCAGCAGAAACGTCTGCGTGCCGCCGCCGGACTCCCCGGTCATGGCGATACGGGCGGGGTCGACATTGTCGCGTGATTCGAGAAAATCGAGCGCGCGCATGGAGTTCCACAATTGCAATCCCAACGGCCCGAACGACCACAGATTCTGCACCGGCGTTAGGCCGAATTCGTGGGGCGTCTGGATGGTGTCGTTGTACCCCACCATGTCGTACGCGAAAACCACGTAACCCTGCCGCGCCAGATTGATGCAGCGCGCCGGCACCGAGCCCAGCGTCGATGGCTCCAGGCGGCCATAGGTCCAGTGCCCATGCGCCGTCAGGACTCCCGGCAGCTTGCCTGTTTTGCCAAGCGGACTATAAAGGTTGCCGCCCAGGTAATAGCCGGGCATGGATTCGATCAGCACTTTTTCGATGGCGTAATCCTGGCGCTCGATCCGCCCAAAGATTTGAGGATGAAGATGTCGCTTCGGCGGCACCGGCAGCAAGCCCGCGGCGGAGAGAATCTGCTTGCGCAGATGGACTTTGCGCGCTTCCCATTCCGCCCGTGTCTTGTACACCGGCATGGCGATGTGGGTATCCGTATTGGGGATGTAGGTATTGCGGGAATCCTGGGCGAAAAGCGCCACAGCGCTGAGCACGAGATAGAGGCAACGCATAGAGAGGGATTGTACCAAGACAACGGTCAGGAACTGCCGATCAGGATTCCGGCAACAAACACCAGCGCGCCGCCTACGCCCACTTGCAGAGCGGCGGAAAGCAGGGGCGTATCCATATAACGATGGCGGATGTAGCTGATCGCGGCCAACTCGACCACTACCACGAACAACGCCACGGTCATGGCCACGCGAAAATCGGAGATCAGGAAGGGCAGCGTGTGGCCGACACCGCCGGCGGCCGTCATCAGTCCGCACACCGGTCCACGGATGAGAGGCTTGCCGCGGCCGGTGAGCGAGCCGTCATCGGACAGCGCTTCGGCAAAGCCCATCGAGATGCCGGCGCCCACCGACGCTGCCAGCCCCACCAGGAAAGCATCCCAACTGCTTTTGGTGGCGAAAGCCGCGGCGAAAACCGGCGCGAGCGTCGAGACCGATCCATCCATGAGTCCGGCGAGGCCCGGCTGAATTACTTGCAGTAGAAACAGGCGGCGGCCGGCGGCGTCTTCGCCCGCGCGCGCTTCCGGCGTCAGAATTTTCTGGTCGAGTGAGCCCGCCGTCCGGTAATGCTTGCGCTCCGCATCGGCCAGATCGCCGAGCAGCTTACGAATCCTGGCGTCGGTGACCTGTTGCAGAGCCCGCTCATAAAAGCGGCGGGTTTCGAGCTCCATGACCTCGACTTGCTTGCGAACGGCGTCAATTCCCAGCGGACGCGTCAGCCACACCGGGCGGCGCTGGACAAACCCTTTGACGTCCTGGCGGCGAATCAGCGGGATGTGCTCGCCAAAGCGCTGGCGGTACATTTCGATGAGGCTGGCGCGGTGTCCGGACTCCTCGGCCTGCATCTCCTCGAACAATTTGGCGGAGTCGGGATAGACATCGCGCAGCCCGTCGATGAAATCGCCGTAAATGCGGCCATCTTCTTCTTCGAGCGAGATAGCCAGGGCAACGATCTCCCGTTCGGAGAGGTCTTTGAAGTTCTTGGCCATGCCCTACAGAGTAGCGAAACCGGGTGATGCGAATTTAAATCAGAGCGGATGTAATGTTCCTCCGGGCATCCGTCGATCACATATCCCTGAATTCTGACAACTGTTCTATCCGCTTTCGCGTTTATGGGGGTTGCGAATGCGGCGGGGGAAGTGGGCTCGGGAACCTTGGGCGTCGGGGCCGATATACAAGGAGCTCTCAGCATAACTTTCACGACTCACTCCGGCGGTCTGGCCCTTACCGGGTCGGGCAGCAACGCGGCATCTTTGGCTTTCGGAAGCTTCAGTTCCTTTAGCCCGAATGGCACTGTCGGCGGTGTGACGAAGACAACCGGCTCCGGAACTATTTCTCTAGCCGCGGCTTTCGACATTCAAGTGGATGTGGCGAATAGTTCGAGTGAGGCTTATACCCTTGCGGCAACGCTGGCGACACCGGTTACTGCCAACACCTGGCTGATCGGTGCGACGGATATCTCGGACGGAGCCTCTCACGACTTGGCCAGTGACCAGGCATACGGCACGCCGATCGCTTACACGGTCAAACTCACAGTGGCGAACTCGGCGACCGCAGGTTCTGTTACGAATTCCGTCAGCTTTACCGCTACCGGCCAATAGATTCAACTCCTCACGGCAAGCAAGAAACATGGCTGGGCTGAATTAAGGCCCAGTCAGCCTGGTTTCCGCATAAATTCTACACACACGCTTCTGCATTGGGTATGGATATGCTTCATGATTGCGCCGTGGCCATCGTGGATCTGGATAAAGCCATCCTGCTGAATCCAGGTTATGCCAACGCGTATCATATTCGCGGCATAGCCAGGAAAGCCATCGGCGATGCGCCCGGAGCCGCAGCCGACTTAGCGCGATCTGCTCAACTGTCCCACTGAGACTACGCGCCCGAGCCTTCGCCGGTGGAGCGCCGGAACATCAGAATCTTTGCAGTAAACACGTAAACCGTTTCACCATGCTGATTCAACGTCGTGCTTCGGACGGTCACAACCCCCTGATTCGGTTTGGAGCGCGACGGGACAATTTCGATAATTTCGCTTTCCACGCGCAGCACGTCGCCTGGCCGCGTCGGCTTAGGCCACGCGATCTCCCCACCGAGGCCAATGGTTCCGTTCGCGACTGGCAATCCGCCCGTGACCATCAAGCGCATGGAGGCAGCCGCCGTGTGCCATCCGCTGGCGGCGAGCCCACGGAAGACGCTAGCCTGAGCAGCCGCTTCGTCAAGATGAAACGGTTGCGGATCGAACTCCGCCGCGAACTCTTTGATTCGGCTTTCCTCCATGAGATACGTGCCTGAGGAGAAGCGCTGGCCTACCCGCATGTCTTCGAGAGAAAGAGGTCCCATCTGTGTGATGATAAACCCACACGTCTGGGCACGGCCCGGTTTGTCGTTGCACGACCCAAGAAAGTGGTTTAGAATCAATTATGTAGCATGTCGGGGCGTAGCGCAGCCTGGTAGCGCACCTGCCTTGGGCGCAGGGGGTCGGGAGTTCGAATCTCCCCGCCCCGACCATGATTTCAAATGAGTTGTTGGTAATTTCGAAAGCCGCAGGTAACGCATTGTAGATAAAAGCGAGGATGTGGAATCCGAGTTGTTCAATCACCAGGGCTTTTTGCAGACAATAGACTGAGGGGAAATAAGACGCGCCGTATGCCCAAGGGTTTGCAGAACGCGAGCCCGGTGATGAGCTCCTTGCGTTGCCTCCAAACCAATCACGCAGGGTGTACGCAACCATTTCTTGAACGTAAGCTTTCCTCGGTGATCAGCTCCATACGAGTTGAAACACATCCTTCGCGGTATGAAGCCCGACAATGCTCGTTGCTGCCATGGATCGCCTTTGCACGTCACCCTACCAAATGCTACGAGGGCCGAGTCCATACGATCAGGTCAAGTGCTAATTCACATTCCACCATTTCCTATTATTGGGTGGTGAAGCTGAGGATTGCTCCGTATTGATAGGTGCCGTTGCCGCTGTTGTAGAAGACCACCTGGAAGTAGTACGTCGTGACCGCGGCGAGCACGCCAATTGAATCCGTGAAGGCTTGGGCTGTAGCGTTCGGGGTCAAGATCCGACAGCGTCCGTGTTGTGGACTGACATCGTCGGGTCCGTCCCCCAGAAGAAATAGGCGCTACCAAAGGAAGAGTTTGGGTCGATGGTGCCATTCAACATTGCCCTGCTGCTCGTGATCGTGGTCGCTGCTTTTGTGACCGTTGTTGTCCCTAAGGTGGTGAAGCTGAGGATTGCTCCGTATTGATAGGTGCCGTTGCCGCTGTTGTAGAAGACCACCTGGAAGTAGTACGTCGTGACCGCGGCGAGCACGCCAATTGAATCCGTGAAGGCTTGGGCTGTAGCGTTCGGGGTCAAAGATCCGACAGCGTCCGTGTTGTGGACTGACATCGTCGGGTCCGTCCCCCAGAAGAAATAGGCGCTACCAAAGGAAGAGTTTGGGTCGATGGTGCCATTCAACATTGCCCTGCTGCTCGTGATCGTGGTCGCTGCTTTTGTGACCGTTGTTGTCCCTAAGGTGGTGAAGCTGAGGATTGCTCCGTATTGAGAGGTGCCGTTGCCGCTGTTGTAGAAGGCCACCTGGAAGTAGTACGTCGTGGCCGCGGCGAGCACGCCAATTGAATCCGTGAAGGCTTGGGCTGTAGCGTTCGGGGTCAAGATCCGACAGCGTCCGTGTTGTGGACTGACATCGTCGGGTCCGTCCCCCAGAAGAAATAGGCGCTACCAAAGGAAGAGTTTGGGTCGATGGTGCCATTCAACATTGCCCTGCTGCTCGTGATCGTGGTCGCTGCTTTTGTGACCGTTGTTGTCCCTAAGGTGGTGAAGCTGAGGATTGCTCCGTATTGATAGGTGCCGTTGCCGCTGTTGTAGAAGACCACCTGGAAGTAGTACGTCGTGGCCGCGGCGAGCACGCCAATTGAATCCGTGAAGGCTTGGGCTGTAGCGTTCGGGGTCAAAGATCCGACAGCGTCCGTGTTGTGGACTGACATCGTCGGGTCCGTCCCCCAGAAGAAATAGGCGCTACCAAAGGAAGAGTTTGGGTCGATGGTGCCATTCAACGTTGCCCTGCTGCTCGTGATCGAGGTCGCTGCTTTTGTGACCGTTGTTGTCCCCAAGGTGGTAAAGCTGAGGATTGGTCCGTATTGAGAGGTGCCGTTGCCGCTGTTGTAGAAGAGCATCTGGAAGTAGTAGGTCTTGGCTGCGGCGAGCACGACAATTGAATCCGTGAAAACTTGGGCCGTACCGTTCGGGGTCACAGATCCGACAGCGTCCGTGTTGTGGACTGACATCGTCGGGTCCGTCCCCCAGATGAAATAGGCGCTACCAGAGGAAAAATTCGGGTCGATGGTGCCATTCAACGTTGCACTGCTGCTCGTGATCGAACTCGCTGCTTTTGTGACGGTTGCGGAGCCTGGGATGATATCAGAAACAATCTCACTCACGATGCGCTCGCCGCTATTGTTGCCGACCAAATAAGAGTCCGTGAAACTGTGACAATTTATTTCCGACGTCAAGTCCGGTGGCGGATTGCAGGAGCCTGGCGTGTTGGTATTGTATTCGTTGTCAAGCAACGCTCCCGCCACAAGTGTGATGATGTCATTCCTGAGGGTCGTCCACGGCCCACCACCGGCAACGTAGTCTGCCGGACTAGCGACAGCGATCACATTGAACTCGGTCGGGTTCGGACCGAGATCGCTATAGGCTTGGTTTACATAGAGGTTACCTTGGGAATGTGCAACAACAATGATCTTACGTCCCGCCGCAAGGTCCCCTTTGTAATGCGCCTCCTGTGCTTGCAGATCAGGTCGAAGAGCAAGATTCACGGTGCTCGCAGACCGAATTGAAGCTAAGGCTATGTTCTGAAGCTCCGGCGAAGCGGTCGCAATGTTTGCAATCGATGATAAGACCTGCGAAGTTAGTTCAATTCCCTCTTGCTCCAAAGCATCCAACAGTTGAAGGGGCAAATTTATAAGTCCGCCATTAACTAGTTGGTACTCACTGTCGTAAGCGAGACAGAACTGAATCGAAGTCGGACTAACCGAGGGCTCCAATTTAGCTCTGACCGCCAACTCTAGCTTACCCATCGCGCTTTGGGCTTCGGCGTGCGTATTCAGGACACCGTTGCCGAAATAGATGGCGGTGGGTGCTGGAAGACAAGTATCTCCCGTAGATTGTGCTCGAAGCCCTGTTGCAACAACCAGCGACAGGACTAAAATAACTTCCCGTCGGCACATTGCCACCCTCCTTCAATTAGGCAAGCTTGCCGGATTAAAATTGCATTCCGATCCAAGCTGACCGCCCGGAGCATCGCCGAAAAAACTGCCACTCAGTTGCTGATCAATAGCGTAATAAGCTTGCGCCCGCTGGGGCGTGTTGAGCTGCTGCGTAAGCACCTTCGCGTACGTGTCTTGTGATGAAGGAACAATTCCTCCATACACGGCGTAGTCAATATACGTTAGGCAATCCACTGCTTTCATTTCGGTTTCCACATTCGTGAATTCGGTCCTTGAGTCCGTGGGTCCCGCAACCAGTGCCTGCAACGCCTGAGCATATTGAGTCGCACCGGCCTTTAGCTTCGCCGAATTATAGAAGCTGATGGCAGTCCACCGCTCAACGTCATCTCTGACGCCATCCCCGTCGCTTGATCGATCCCTGCCAGGGTAGCCATGCCGGCCGGACCTGGATCTGGCGGCAAGGCTGTCCCGACTGGGGCAACTGCTACTGTTATCGGCAACGACAACGAACGTCTAAGGAGGCCTTTGAACGCGGCCGAGACCTGATAAGAGAAAAGAGCTGGCCCAGCGGTCGCTGGTTGAATGGTGATCGCGAAAGTTTGGCCGTTGGGACTCAGCGCGCCAACGACAGTTTGTGAACCGGTCACCGGATCAATCTGGATAAGGTTGACGCCATTTGGTATAACCAGCGAATCCGTGATCTGCGCAGTTATGGTAACGGTTGTTGTGCTGTTCACGTAAATCGTGCTGGGCATCGCTGGCGAAATTGTAACTGTCGGTGCCTGAAAAGCGTAAAGGCCCGCAGCGCCGATCATGAGGAGAATGGGAACGATGAAGAGATGTCGTTTTTTCATGGAAGATTTCTACGGACCGCGAGCAGACTCAAGATGCTGCTGAAGAGCAGAAATATTGATTTTGGCTCTGGAACTGCCGACGTGAAAGTTGCATCATCTATCACGAATGAACCGCCAGCCGGGTCCCCAGTAATAGTAACGCTATAAAGGCCGCCTGGGAAGTGCACAGTGAGAAACTCGTTCGGAATGCTGCCGGGATCTCCAAACGAAGCGTCATTGCTTGAGAAAGCTGACGTCGCGGAAGTAACCTCAGTATCCGAGGCATCAAAGCCGTCGAGGGTCAGTGGTTCCAGGTACGTGAAGTAGCCGCCGAAGCTCGCGACGGGCGTACTGAAGTCGATCGTAATCGGACCGCCGTTGTCCGACGCCACGTTCACACCGGAGTGAGGTGGGAACTCGAATTCATTTAAGGAGATCCCCGCTGTCAAGATGATGGCATTCGAAAACGCGAGGCCTGGATACTGGTTGGCAAGGATCGTGCTGTCGGGCAGCCCCTCAAAATTGATGATCGTATCGCCGTAGGCGCAGAAACATGAGCTTACTATCAGCAGAATAAATGCGCTTCCCGCGGCAAGCCGTCGGCGAAGCAAACAGCAAATTGGATGAGATGGACTTGGGGACATAAGGTTTCCAGTGGGCTGCATTCGGGAATGGGCGCTGAGGACGGCCCTGCGCAGTCGCCGGGGGCCAAACAGTCCCGAGCCGTCGGTGAAGAACTCGGCTGCGCCCCATCGGACGGACCGCGCAAGGATTCCGATCCGGTATTGGCCCGATAGACATTTCCGTGTCGGTTGAGGATAGAATAATTGTTCTCGTTTGGAGCTGAAGAAGTGCTGAAATCGGCTGAAGTATGGCGGTGAGATCGCTCACAAGCGACGTCGGTGAGCAGGTCGTGTGCATCGGGGAGTTTCGTGCTGGATTTTCAACTCCGGTCCTTGCACCGAGGCACCGAGCGCATTCGACTTACCCCTAAGTCTTTTAAGACACTGGAATTTCTCGTCAAGAACCGAAATCGCGTCGTCTCCAAAGCGGAGCTCTTGGAGCAGGTTTGGGGCGGTCAGCGCGAGATCAGCACGGTCGAACACGCTATTAGCAACCTGCGTCGCGCTTTCGGCGATGACCCGGCCGAGGCCCGCTTCATCGCGACTGTCCTTGGGGAGGGGTACCGCTTTATCGCCTCGGTCGAAGGGCCATCACCGGCGACCGGCCTTGATGTGCACCGTACGGAATCTCAACCGGCGGATGACGCCGACTGCGATGAAGCAAACGCTCATTCCATCGTCCGGGCCGAAGAGAAAGATCGTAAAAACAAACACCGCCTGGTTTGGAGAAATTTTTGCTTTGCTATTGCAACTTCGGTCGTTTTGATTCTCGTGATGCGGGGGGGGAATCGGTTCAGGGGCTCCCGCGTTCCGGAACGCGTGACTATTTCGGGCGCGACGCTCTCGGCTTGGGACAGCCATGGCCAGCTGCTTTGGGACCATCATTTCGACCAACCCACCCGAGTTCTATCGGCGGAGGAGCAAGCCTGGCGAATCCGGCTGACGGACCTGGACGGCGACGGTCGCCCAGAAGTCCTTGTGGCGCTGGCTTTTCCTCAGACGGAGCAGTACGACAAGCAGGAGCTCTTTTGCTTCAGTTCCACCGGACAATTGCGGTGGCGATACGCGGCCGATCATACATTGCGCTTTGTAAGCCGAAGCTTCAATGGCCCCTGGAAATTCCTCGACATGATCACTGTGCCGGATGGAAAGCGCCAGATCGTTTGGCTTGCTCTCGCCGATGAAATCTGGTGGCCCTCAATACTCGTGACCATAGAGGCTGACGGGCACGAGCGCACACGCTTCGTGAGTTCTGGCTTAATACGTGCCTTAAATGTCATCAAGAATGCGAATGGAACGTTTATCCTGGCGGGAGGGGTCAATAATGAGTACGCCAAAGCCTCATTGGCGGTCCTCCGCGCCGAACAGGCCCCCGCGACGTCACCACAAACGATAGGACAGGATTATCAATGTCTCGAATGCCCGGCTGGACTTCCCTATCAATACTTCCTTTTCCCGAGATCTGAGCTCAATGTCGCGATGGGAATGCCGTATAACACGGTCCGCTCGATCGACGAGCGAAATCGTCACATCCTGCTCGACAGCGTGGAAGGTACCGAGGGATACAATGCGCGCGCCTGGTTGGAGTTGTCCGCAGATTTGGTTCCTGAGCGTGTGCTCCGAGGCGACGGCTACAAGGAAACGCACCAACTCCTTGAACGGCGAGGGCTCATTGGGCACGCGTGGAAGAATTGCTTGGAAGAGAAAACTGCCGCAACCGTTCAATCATGGGATAGCACCCATGGGTGGCGAGAGATTACGGTTCCGCGGATTCGATAGTTTTCCATGCGGATTCAACGCGAAGTGCTGAAAAACCGGTGAAGGCCTGAACAAAGTCCGTATGACTGCCGATACAAATCGGGGAGATCGGCCCATCGTCGGCATCGGCGAGTTCCAGCTTGATGTGCACCTTCGGCGTCTCTCGATTGGTTCCCAAACGGTCAAGCTGACTCCTAAACCTTTCAACACGCTTGAGTTTCTCGTGAAGAACCGGCATCGTGTCGCGTCCAAAGCCGAACTCTTAGACGCGGTTTGGGGAGGTCACCGCGAGATGAGCACCGTCGAGCATGCTGTCAGCCAGCTTCGGCGTGCCCTGGGAGATGATGCCGCTGCTCCACGCTACATCCAGACGGTGGCTGGTGGATATCGCCTTGTCGCGGAGGTCCGTGAAATTCAGTCCGCCGCGGCAAGTCCGGAAGGTGATCCTAAGGCTACTCCCGCGACGGATGGCGTGGGGATAGCCGAAAAGACTCCTCAGCCTGTTGTAGGGCGACGCCAGTCATCGGCGGGGAGAATTTATTACTTGTTGGGAGCCGCAGTCCTTTTGGGGATCGTAATCGCTGCCACGAGTTTCTTCAGAGGCTCCGGCTCCCCGGAACGGATCACGATGGCGGGCGCGGCGCTCTCTGCCTGGGACGGCAAAGGCAGGATGCTTTGGGAGCACCATTTTGATGAACCCACGCGAAGTCTAACGGAGGCAGAACAGAAATGGCGCGTTCGTTTTGTTGACTTGGATGGTGATGGGCGTCGGGAGGTCGTTGTCGCGCCGGTCTTTCCCGAAGGCAAGGACTCCGAGCGGGACGAGCTCTATTGCTTCGCGTCGAATGGAAAATTGCTCTGGAAATATAGACCCGATCATATGCTCAAGTTTGTCGGCAAGAGCTTCGGCGGCCCTTGGGTATTTCTCGACATAGTAGTCGTGCCCGAAGGGAAACGAAAGGCGGTTTGGCTCTCTATAGGCGACCGGATTCTGGTGGCCCTCCCTGCTTGTCAGCATCGAAGCCACCGGGAATCGAAAGATTCGCTATGTGAGCTCCGGCTTGATCCGTGCGTTGCATGTCGAGGAGAGCCGAGACGGCGTTTTCGTATTGGCCGGCGGCCTGAACAACGAGTACGCCAAAGCATCGTTGGCAGTTCTGAAGGTTGACCAAGCTGCTGCAACTTCGCCGCAAACGTCGGGCGCCGGCTACCAGTGCCTTAACTGTCCCTCTGGAATTCCCTATAAATATTTTCTTTTGCCGAGATCTGAGGTTAACGTCGCGGGTGGCCGCCCGTATAACGAGATCAATGTAATATACCGGTACAACGACCTCATCCTCCTGGATAGTCATGAGAGCGTGGAAGCGTGCGGTGCCCGTGCCCTGTACGAATTGACCCCGGAGTTCGTTTTGCAAAACGTCCGCTACGACAGCAGTTACAAAGAGTGTCATCAGCTGCTGGAAAAGGCTGGCCTGATGACTCATAGTTGGGATAATTGCCGCGAACAGAAAACTCCCGTCATTGCTGAATTGTGGGCCGGCGTGAACGGTTGGAAAAGACTTTCCGTTCCTTGGGCTCAGTAGGCCGATCTGGTTCGAGGTTCTCATACCGATTCTCCTCGCTATGACCGAGAAACTCTCGCCCCGTTCATTTCAAGGAATAGACAACGGGTTGCCTAATCCAGATGAGCCCATTCGAAGCTGGCTTGGATTCGATAGCCAACTTCATTGGTCACCGTATTCTCGGATCGAAGAACGGTGTTCGGATCGATTGCCAAGCCCGCTTCTAAGAATACCAGTGCCAATGCCTGGCGAACGCGTTTCACGAACTCCTTGATACTGGACCTGCTCATTTTCCGTGTGAGCGTCGCTCCCGATGGGGCGTTCGTCCCATGCTTGCGACAAAAAGGGTCGACACGAACCGCCGCCGCAATCTGCGCAGCACTCTGCGGTAGGTGCGAGTGACGAGCGAGAAAGTCAAAGAACAGCCGAAGGGCGAGCGAAAGCGGCACGAACATCGCGCGGCCGCGGAAAACCAAAAACACCGCGACAATCTCCTCTCCCGGCGCGCAATCCGTGCCGGGCTCTCGGAAGCGGTGCAGGATCCTGAAATGCGGACCAGAAGATCGGAGTAGCCTCAATTCCGCCATCAGGAGATCGATCTTTTCAACCACCGGGCCTAGCTCATCGCTCTTGGACATATCGCGCCCCTTTGCGCTCCAGGGAGAGCTCAAATTGAGGCTCCCGCCGTACACTCGATACGCAAATGAAAAGTGGGCCCCGAGTGTGACCGGAAAACCGGCAAGCGCCCTGAAGCCTGATGAGAATCGACGGCCAGGGTTTCGAAGCATCCGAGACGTTCAGAACTACTAAGTCATATGTATGGGCTCGACGTCGAATCTGGTCGATCGCTTCCTCCGAACTCAAAGTGGCTTGCACGTCAAGATTCCCGCGCGCTTGCAGCGCGGCTGTTAAGTCCTCGGCATGCTTGGGGTCGTCGTCGATCAGTAGTAAATGCATCATCTTTGCTTCCCGGCCTCGGCCGAACATTCGTGAATTCGGCCTGTCTACTTCGAATTGTTCGCGATATGCGGATTGCCCACAAGAGCTCCTCTCATCTACACTTTCTACAGTTATTGCTAATTACATGTCGAGCCTTTTGATCTCATTTGCAAGACAGAACGTGAGATTGGGCGCAAGGTGGCTTTTTCGAACCAAACAAGCCATGCGTTTCGAATGGCTGGCCCTTTTAGCGTTCAAGCGGTTTACCGCTCCTGGCGATCAGGCATGGGTAACGTTGGAGGAGGTAGCCCGTCTCCCGCACTGGAGAGGTAAGTCTCGACACCATGTCGGGACCAACATCGGCCGCTATCTGCAGTCCCCCCAACTGAACGCCTTTCAGATCGTAACTGCGAAAGCACGCTGGGCCGGCCCCTATCGACTAAACCTGGATGGCCTTTCGATCGCGTTCGACATTCCGATGCAAAAGGCCCGGAATAGACTCCACTTGGGCGTTTTGCCTGGCGCATCCACGAGCCGGGCCGAGCTCATCGCGTTCACTTTGTCGTATGCACGAGCTCAGTGGCTATTTTTCCAAGGAAGGTTGACGTCGAACGCTCGGACGAATAGGAGCCCGGATAACGCCCACAGCCGGCTAATGCTCATGGCAGGAAATCGATCCTACGGCACGACCTTGCAGCTTCTGGCATGCCTATCGGCAGTCGAGGTGCAATACCGCCTCGGCCAATTTCGCGCAGCGCGTCAGACCCTCCTGGATAATGTTGCGCTCGTGCGTCGAACACCGGACTCCTCCCTCAAGGCGAAATACCATTTGAAGCTTGCTTGGGCATATCAGCGATCGTCAACGGGCGATAAGTCGGACCGTGCGGTCAAGACTGCGCTAACCAAAGCGAGCTTTCTGGCCGAAAACAGCGGTGACCGATCTGCCCTCGCCCTCCTGGCGCACCGCAGCGCTCTTTATTTAACGAAGAAACGTATGCACATGCGAGCGGTTGAGCAACTTGTTCTGGCACTTGAAGCGCATTTAATCATCGGCGACTATGACGGCGTACAGGCAACTTGTGGAAACATCGGAAGCGTCATTCATCGCCTCGGGCCGAAGCATTATAGAGAGGCCCGACAGTGGTTGCTGTTGTCGATCGCGGTAGCCCGCTTGATGAGACTGGGACGAGACGATGCCCATGCGGAGATGATTCTCGGCAAGATTTATCTGGAGGACGGCAAGCGATCCCGTTCGCGATGGCTCCTCACGCGAGCGCAGCGCATCGCTAAAGATGCCGGTAACCGGGTTAATCTGGCTGACGTGAAGATGGTATGGGGGTTCTGGTACCAGCGTTTCGGAACTCGCGAGAAACAGATCGACACCCTGGTGGCCGCGCTTCGACTCTTTAGGAATCTTACGGAGTTCGACGCTGGCCAGAAGGAAAGGTACATGGCGGAGCGTTTCCCCGAAGTTTGGGAGGCTGTGACCGCGATTGCAGCGAAAAAGTGAAGGCGATTGAGCAACGCGGGATGCGTGCCTCGACGCCGCTCGAGCTGCCTGTTTTTTTTGGCTCACTCCCTTATACTTTGAGTGAAGTCCCTCGAAAGGTCCGCGCGGATCGAGAAGATCCGAACGCCCGCGACCGTTCCCTCGGGCACTACTGTGTCCATTTCTGCTGGCACCCTTATTTAGGCTGATGTCTGATCTCCTGTCACAATTGAATGCCCGTTGTCGTCGTTGGGTACCGCTGCTCCTCGTGCCAACCTGGTATCTTACGGTGATTCCGGAGGTCCAAAGCGTGATTCAGAGCGCGAACGGCGAACCGGTCGAAGTTCGAGACGCATGCAAAGCAACCATATACGACTTTTTCGAGAAGCGTCTTGCCAAAGGCAAGATCGCCCTCGGACACAAGTCTCGTTCGATGGACGGGGATCGGAAACCGATTGATACAGTAGTGATCCACCATACCAGCAATCCTCGTGGTCTGCGGCCAAGCCGCCTTTCGGCCATCGAGCTGATTCGCCTCTATGGTCCGTATTTTGCGCAACCTGAGTCGGAAAAGAACCGACATTTCACGGGTCAGGCGATAGCTTCAGGACATGTGCGCAACGGGCAGCAGGTTTTCTGGCCGTATCATTGGATTATTCGTCGGGACGGACATGCTGAGCGCCTCCTTTATGATTCAGAAATTGGCTGGCACGCTGGCGATTGGGACATTAATTGCCGGAGTGTCGCCATTGTTTTCGACGGCGATTACGAACATCGTCGGCCCTCGGATGCTGAACTCAAAGGGACCGCCGCACTTATTAGGAGCCACTATGGGTACGTGTCACAAACACACATTATCGGCCACAGAGAAGTGAATTCAAGGACCACCTGCCCGTCCGAACTCTTTATCGACGTTGCCGGCAGGGTTGGGTGGAAATCGGATCTGCTTGCACTGCTACGCGTTTGAACTGTTATCGCCACCCGGAGCGAATACTCGGTCCGGATTCGCCTGATCAGAATTCCAGTGGTTTACGGTTGAACGGCTGCGAGTCAGAAGATAGAGATGAGGCCGGGCCGCTTCGATGGCCCCTCGATCAATGCTGACGGATTTAATAGGATCTATTCGCCATGCGAGGGGCCATCGAAACGGCTTTGTGCCAACCTTTAGCCAGGGAAACTGACGTCGTCCGCGGTTCCGAAAAACGTCATCGCGACGGCTGCGGCATCGAAGATCAGTGAATTGTAGGGCTCGCTCTCCCAGAGGCGACGCTTGGCAGGAAGCTTCCACTTGAGCTCCTCAAACCATTCCGCCAACAAGCAAGCGATCTGATGCTGTTCCGACACTCATATCTCGCGAAGAACTTTCGCACTGTCTCCTTATCCACCACGCGAATGCGTACAGAACGGCACTTCGCTTCAGACCTTAACTTTTGTACGACACGAGCAACAGCATCATGACGATTTCGTGGGAGGCCGGTTCTGAGCCGCATCACGATGAGGCAAGGCGAGTGAAAATTCATTAAGCGCTCGATCCTCCGGCTGACCTTGGTTTCGAGAGAACCAGATTTGCCGTCATAGTGCCGTACGCCCCAGTCCAGCAATGTAGCAACACCCTGGAAAACCGCAAATCCCAGCCTTCGCGGGCGGACTTCGAGCGCTAATAGGCGCTGCTCGAATAATGGGAGGCCGACAGAACGACCACGCGCACCAGTTAAAGACGTTTGCGTGTATTCAACCATTCGAGTTTTTGCGTAATTAGTTTGGCGGACGACCTTTTCCCATTCCGTGTGTGAAGTCCCTTTTCAAATTCCATGATGTTGGTTTCGATCAGCGCGGAGACGTTCAAATGGATGCCCGTGAAGAGGGTCGCGACGGGCACACCAAAAATTACTTCATAAGCGAGAGCCGTGATAAGCGGCGGCGTGGCTTCAGATCGCTCGTGGCGCGAAATCTGTCCGGCATCCTTGTAGCCGAGGAGCAGCCCCAACTCTCTCTGGTTCAAGCCAGATCGTTTGCGATGGGTTCTCAGGTAAGTTCCTAGTACCTGTTTGTTCATAATGACAAGGTGCTTGTTTATTCGACCTTTCTCATTAAATTTACCAGGCGGTAAAACAACCGCTAGGTTGCAAAATATGCACGCCATGCAAATATCCTTGGCGTTTCCCACGACGATCTGTGCTCACCGGGGACAAATGTTCGGGGGACCCTCCCGTGAAGGTGGACGAACCTGTGTGGCGAGTGTGGATGATCTGTGACTTTCAAGGTCAGCGCTCCTTGGGGATCGTTGTGCGCGCTGTGCTTTTTGCCGTTTTGCGGTCCCTTCTTCGCCGGAGTTTCCTTCGGGCCCAGCCTGCCACGAGGTGCTCGATCGGCCGTCCAACGAGATCGAGCAGAATGTCGCAGCTCCATCCAAGAATGATTCTGATGATGAGATCGAGCATCCCGTCATGGTTGCGGCCAGTGAGTGATCAGAAAAGGTGAGCGATCAGGCGTCCAAAGACATAACGCACCGGCGACGCACGCATCATCACAGCAGCGCTCGTCGCACAAAGTTGGTTACCTATTCTTCGATCGATTACTTCGGTAGACTCCACATGATGAACGCGCAGGACCCGGACAACTGGAACGAAGCCCAGCGTGAGCAGTATCTGCGTGAACTGGAGGCTATGGCCGAACTCCTGCTCGACATCTACCTGTACGACCACCACAGCGGCAAGTCGAAGAAGGCCGATGCTTTGACACATCCGGAGCACGGTTTTAAGATCAAACGGAAAGGTCTCACAAACAATAACATTTGAACCACATGACTTGTGTAATCTATTGCCGTGTTTCCTCCAGGGAGCAAATGGAGGGAACTAGCCTCGAAGTCCAGGAAGCAGCTTGCCGTGAATATGCTCGCGTAAAGGACATCGAAATTTTAAAAATATTCATCGAACAGGGTGAGTCGGCGAAATTCGCCGACCGCACACAGTTGGTCGAACTGATCGATTTCTGCCGAGGTCACAAGGGTTCGGTCAACACACTTTTAGTTTGGAAGGTTGATCGGTTCGCCCGGAATGTCGCGGACCACTTCAGCGTGAAAACGACCCTCGGTAGATACGGTGTCGGCATTGTATCCGTGACAGAGCCCATCGATGCAAAACCTGAAGGGCGGCTGATGGAAACTATCCTCGCCGGCTTCGCTCAATTCGATAATGACATCCGCGCGGTGCGTACGGTCCAGGGCATGCATAGAAAAATTCAGGAGGGCATCTTTCCGTGGGCGCCGCCGTTCGGATACAAACGCTCGGCGGCCAACAGCGAAAAGAAAAACTTTGCAGATGTCCCCGACCAGGCTGCATTTGGATTGCTCCGAAGGGCATGGAGAGAATTCGCTACCGGCGCATTTACCCAGGCCGAGATGGGCCGCCGCATGCAATCATGGGGCCTGAGCGGCCCGCGCTCACCTGCGTTCACCCCTCAGTTCCTGTCGCAGCTTTTCGCAAATCGCTATTATGCCGGAATCCTCGTCGATCCGTGGGACGGTGAAGAACACGAGGGCAAGCACGTTCCCATGGTGACCCTCGAACAATTTGCCCGTGTGCAGCAGGTCCTCGCTGGGCGAAACCGGTCCGTTAGCCATCAAAAGGAGAGGCCTGAGTTTCCCGTGCGCGGGCTCGTGCGCTGCCACGGTTGCCAGCATTATATGATGGGCGGCTTTTCGCGCGGCCGGAGCCAGCGCTATCCATATTATTGGTGCAAGGTTAAATCCTGCCCGAATCGCAGCAAGAGCTATCCCGCGTCAACCGTGCACAAGGAGTTTGAGGAGTTTCTCCAAAATGTCACACCAAGAGAGAAGGCACTGCGCGAGATCGGCGATCAACTGATTAAGTCGATCGAACAACGGCGATCTGGTCAGGATGGGCTGAGGGCGCGTCGTAGCGAACGCATGGCAAGCCTCCGGCGCGAACATAATGAACTGATCCGCATGCGGGCACAGGGTCTCATAAGCGACCAGGAATTCCTGCATCAAAAAAACTTCCTGACGGACCGCCGTGGCGAGATCGAGAGTAGAAATGCGCAGGCCGTAAACTTCGATAATGTCCGAACGCAGCTTAGGGCCATCGTGACTCCGCTCGTCCACCTGACCGAGACCCGACGAACATTGATCCCCGCCCTTCGCCGCCGGTTCGACCGTATTCTGCTTCCGGCCGGATTCGTAAATGGCAAAAGTCGAACCGCCGAGTTGGGGCTTCTTTTCAGCACAATTGCGGCATCCTCGGGCAACAATTCACCTGGGGTGCCCTCCGCTTCCACAAAGTTGAACCACGTAATCTCGGAAATTCAGGAGCTCTGGAACGTTTTGAACGGAATCGAGGAGCCGAAACCGGAGCGCAAAAGCCGGTTCGAGAATAGTCATCGGAATAGACTCCGATGGAGACGGTTGAACCAAGTTTGAGCTAACCGCTTAATGAGTTATGGTTAAGCTAAATCCATTTTAGTCTGAACTGGCATGCCTGTCGATTCTCTTCTACACTACAAGCATGCTGAGAGGTCTATTCATTGGCATTGACCGACATGCCTCAGCCCGTATCAAGTGGCTGTCTTGCGCGCGTCGGGATGCGACAGCCCTGCACGCACTTTTCAGTGACACGTTTGGCGGCAACAATTCACTGATAGTCGATGAACAGGCCACTCGTCTTCAAATCAAGCATTCCTTCGAAGAACTCCAGAATGCAACAGAAGAAGACATGGTTGTTATCACCTTTTCCGGTCACGGCTCAGAAACGCACGAGCTCATTACCTATGACGCCGACGTTATCAATCTACCAGACACGAGTATTCCACTGGAACTATTGGGTGAATGGATTTCGAAAATTCCCGCTCGAAATCTCATTCTTGTTCTGGACTGCTGCTTCTCCGGCGGTATGGACGTAAAGGGACTTCAGGTTGAGGCCGTACCGCGCGATCTTCCTTCAACTGAGAGTAGGCTCCAGCAGCTATCGGGAAAAGGTCGCCTAATTCTTACAGCTTCGGCAGCCAACGAACCCGCATGGGAGAGCGGTAAATTTCGCCATGGCCTTCTAACCCGTTCTCTCTTGGACGCACTCCAAGGGCCAGAGGAAGTTGTGGAAGGAGGAAAGCTATCCATCTACCGTCTGCTTGAATACGTGACAAAACGAGTTATCGATGGCGCCGCGTTGATTGGGAAGATTCAAACTCCATCAATCCGTGGGTCGATAGACGGAGACTTAGCTTGGCCGGTTTTCGTCCCAGGTGCCGCGTACTTCAAAGCGTTTCCCGACCTTCAGCACGCTGTCGCCGTACCAGATATCCAGTGCCTTGCCCACTTTGGCTTCCCTTCCCTAGTGATTTCTGCATGGGCGGGATTCATCCCCTCGCTCAATCAACTTCAGCTCGACGCGATCAATGACTATGGTCTATTGAGCGGCGACCATTTGGTCGTATCTGCTCCCACGTCCTCCGGTAAAACGCTGATCGGAGAATTGGCTGCGGTGAACGGCGCGCTGCAGCGTAAACGGGCTTTCTTTCTGTTTCCGCTAAAAGCGCTCGCCAATGACAAGTGGCGTCACTTCAGTCAGACGTATGGACCATTCGGCCTCCGGACGATCCGAGTGACCGGCGACAGCACGAGCGATGAGATTGCTACCCCTTCTTCGGGGTCAATATGACATTTGTCTCATGACTTATGAAAAGTGTGCTGCGATGCTCTTGGGTAACCCGTATCTTTTAGAACAGGTCGGGACGGTCGTGGTTGACGAGGTCCAGATGATCACGGACATGTCTCGCGGAGTGAACCTGGAATTTCTGATCACACTCCTTCGGATGCGACGGCGTACGGGTGCCGAGCCACAAGTGATTGCTCTGTCGGCTGTAATCGGTGATACAAATGGTTTTGAGCGCTGGCTTGGCGGGCGCCTGTTGCGTCGAAATGAGCGGCCCGTACCCCTGGAGGAAGGCTTGCTTCGAGCAGACGGAAGCTTCAGGTACCTGGACGCCTCAAGCAATGAGGAAAAGATCATCCCTACATACATCCGGCCTGAGTACCGGAAGGGGTCTAGCCAGGATCTCATTATTCCACTGGTTCGAAAGCTCACGGGCGAAAACAAGAGCGCCATTATCTTTCGAGAGACAAAATCCGAAGCTCGGTCTTGCGCAAAGTATTTGGCTGAGGCCCTGTCCCTGCCTCCCGCCCATAACGCTCTTCAAGGGCTCCCCGCCGGCGACGTCTCTGTTGCTGCAGAGGACCTACGGGAAACTCTGAGGAGAGGTGTCGGGTTCCACGTCGCCGACTTGGCGCCCGACGAGCGACAAGTAATTGAGGAAGAGTTTCGGAAAGCAAAGGAGTTGCGCGTATTGGCGGCCACCACGACCTTGGCGATGGGAGTGAACACGCCCGCCGAGGCAGTGATAATTACGGGCCTTGAGCATCCGGGAAATCAACCATATTCGATAGCCGAGTACAAGAATATTGTGGGCCGCGCAGGCCGGCTTGGCCTTGCCGCGCGCGGTACTTCCTATCTAATAGCGCTAACACCGAACGACGAGCACTATCTTTGGAATCGGTATGTTAAAGGTTCTCCTGAATCAATTCACTCTCAACTCCTCCAAACCGATTCGGACTTGCGGTCGTTGGTGCTGCGCGTTCTCGCCACCGCAGAATTCTCAAAGTCGGGAATGCAGCCGGGCGATATTACCGATTTCTTGGAGGAAAGTTTTGCGGCTTTTCTGCACAAACAGATTACTCCAAGCTGGAGCTGGGATCGGGACGCCATTAACAGCGCCGTGGCTGACCTCCTCCGGCATAAGTTGGTCGATGCCGATGCGACTAGCCTTCTGCACCTCACCGAGTTGGGCCGCCTCGCGGGAGTCTCTGGGACCGAGGTTGAGTCTGTCATTCGGGTGGTCGATGCCCTGCTGGGCGTTCCATCGGCGGAGATCAACGATCCCACCCTGATCGCTGTAACACAGCTGACGGTTGAGCTGGATGACGTGCTTTTCCCGATGAACAAGAAGAGCACGCAAAAGGAACCGCAGATGTGGTTTGGGGAGTTACGGCGTCAAGGAATACCCGGCCACATCCTGAGTTCTCTCCAGAGGTTTGTATCGGAACGGCATTTCCCAACCCTTAGGGCAAAGAAGGCGGCTGCTTGTTTGATGTGGATTGCGGGTATGCCCATGTCAGAGATCGAAGCTGCTGCAACGCAATTTGGTGGTGGCTTCGGCGGAGCGGCCGGACCGATGCGCTCAGTGAAGTCAAGAACATGTGATTTACTTCCTACGGTTGGAAGAATAGCGGAGATCCTAGCGAAAGATTTGACTCTGGGACATCGTGTGGAGCGTCTACTTACACGACTTGAGATAGGCTTGCCATCAGTGGCAATAGATTTGGAGGACCTCTTGGGGGACAGGATTGCGCGCGGTGACTATCTACGACTTATCGACAAAGACCTCATCACACCTACCGCGCTGCAAGGGGCGTCCGACGATTTGATTTTAAGCTGCATCGACAAGAGCCGCATGAAACTTGAGATTATCAAAACTCTGATTACGCATTGGAAACCGAGTATCGCAGCCGCGGGTCAAGCAACGGCACCCATCTTGCCTCCGTACCAACCATAGAGCCTTCTAACTTAGCAAGGCCAAGGCATTGACGACTGTTTCGTTGCCGGGTCGACTGGCACATACGGGAGGAAGATAACACTGCTGCCGTAGTCGGTGTTCTCTCGATTCACGGCCAGTCGTATCGAGCGAGTTAGCGCGTAACTGAAAGCCACTTTGTTACGTTGTAATAAATGAATTGAAAAAGTATAGCTTAAGGTTTAACTCGGCGCGTGAAAAATAACATAAACTTAACATGAACAAACCACAAGAACTATCAATGGCGGAGTGGAAAGAACTTATGCAACTGCCTGTCGTCAGGGAGTCATGGGGACTTGAGAACGAGACCCCAGAACAATTTGCCGACATGGCCTATGGGGCGAAGTTCAACTTTGTGAGCGGCGGCCCCGGCTACGCTGGTGACTTATATGTCTTGCATGGCGACGCGCTAGGCGAGCCAATGACCCTCATCCGTAGAGGTGGCAGGTTAGTAAGCGTCTAACCCGACTTATCACTCTTACCTGGTTTTGGTGGGAGCAGAGAGCGACAATTCGGACCGCGTCCGATAATCCAACCCTCGGTCAACGAGGGGTCAAGAAAGACCCTTTAATATTCCTGCCCTAACCGCACGGAATCAGTGTCCAGTAACGGGATTTCAGTCCTCCACGGCGAGCCGCCTATCCGACAAATTTGCATCACAAGCAACATCACCCATCTACACCGCGGCTGTCGTGCCGCTTAAGATTGTACTCAGCTTCAACTAAGGTCGAGGTTGAAGCCAATTAACATCAGCTACAACGCACACCCGCAACCCATCACATGGTCGGTCCCCTCGCTTATATCGGAGGAAAGAACCGTATCGCAAAGAAGATCATCGAGATCTTTCCGGAACACACGACGTACGTCGAGACCTTTGCCGGAGGCGCGCAGGTGCTCTTTCACAAGGAACCGTCGCCGGTCGAAGTGCTGAACGACCTGGACGGCGACGTGGTGAACTTTTTCCGGGTCTGCCAGTTCCATCATGAGGAATTGCTCCGGTACTTCAGGTTCATTCTGGTCAGCGCGGAATGGTTCGCGCTCTTGAAGGCGGAGAACCCAGAGTCGCTCACCGATATCCAGCGTGCCGCTCGATTCTTCTATTTGCAGAAGAATGCATTCGCGGGCCTGGTCCGTCGGCGAAATTACTGGTACGCGGTTGTGGGCCGCCCAGTTTCAATCCCGCACGACTTCCGGAACTCCTTGAACATCGCCCATAAGAGACTTGAGCGCGTCCAGATCGAATGCCTGCCATATGACGGAGATCCTCGAGCGATTTGACCGGCCGACCACGTTGTTCTACCTGGATCCGCCGTACTGGGGCCGCAGCTCTGTACCAGTTCAATTTCACCGACGACGACTTTGTCACTCTTGCGGATCGGCTTCGTCACTCTGCGCGGCAAGTTCGTTCTGTCTCTGAACGACGTGCCCCGGGTGAGAGAGACTCTTCCACGACTTCACGCTCCGGGAGATTGGCTTTCACTACACCTCGCAGACAAAAGCTGGCAAGCGTTTTTCTGAGCTCCTGATCACGAATTTCCGCTGAGTCGCCGCTCTCGGACAAGTCCAGGCAATTCAAGATTCAAAACCGCCCTGCACAACCAGCAGCTTGCCCGCCCCGCTGTTACCGGTTTAGTCGGGGCCACCCTACGCTCGCAGATGAAAATGTTCTTCGAACAATTCTTGGCTCGCCTATGGAACCGGGCCACACTCACCGGCGCGTCGGACCCTCCCGCGGCCTCGCGCCCTGGATCTCGGTGCTCGGGTCGTGGACGGCGAGGATCACGCGAGGCCGGGTCAGATTCCAGCAGAACCGCCGCGCGGAGCATATCGCTATCCTTGGAAAAACTGGAAGCGGCAAGTCCTTCCTGCTCCACTACCTCGCAAAACAGGATATCGAGGCGGGTCGCGGGATTCGTGTATTTCGATCTACACGGCGATGCGACACGGTTCCTGCTCGGCGACGATTGCCGATCCCGAGAACGTGCTCAGGCGAAATTTTGATGACCGGCTGATCGTCGTCGAGCCCGCTGATCCCACGTCTCGGTGGGCATCAATCCCCTCGAATGGCCGCAACGGGAATAACCGGTTCGTCCAGATCGCGGAGTTCGCCCAAATTCTCAGGCAGCGGTGGCATCTCGATTCGTTCGGCGCGCGCACCGACGAGCTGCTTCGCAATTCCTCTACGTGCTCGCCGAAAACGGGTCTCACGCTGCTTGAACTTGCGTCCTCTCCTCAGCCACACCACATTTCGTGCGACGCTGCCTCGAAAAAGGTCGCGAACGCCGAGGTCAGGCAGTACTTTGAGCTTCGCTACGACTCTGCGAGCGAGCCGATGCGCGCCACGATGCGCGAGCCGATCTTGAACAAAACTTCGGCATTTACGGCGGACACGCATTTCCGGCACATCGTCGGACAGCAGCACTCGACGTTTTCGCTGATCGACGCGATGGATCGCGGCCGCTGGATCATCTTGAACCTTCACAAAGGGAAGCTCGGCGAGCAGGCGGCGACGCTCGGCAGTTTGTTCCTCACGATCATCAAGAACGCGCTCTTCTCCCGAACGAACCGCGAGCTCTTCACGATTTACTCCGACGAGATTCAGAACCTCGTCGCCTTCGGCAGCGGACTCGAAACGATGTTGAGCGAAAGCCGCAAGTTTGCGACGTCGGCATCGTGTCCGGCAAATCAATTCCTGGATCAGTATCCAGCTGGAAATGCGCGCGGCGATCCTCGCGGTCGGCACACACATCTTCTTCCAGCTTTCGAGCGCCGACGCCCAGCAGATCGCAACCGCGCTCGACGGCGGAAAACCGCTTGCCGAAACTTCTCAAGAATCTTGCCCCGCCGTCACATGGTCGTCAAAACCGGCGCGGACCGCTGGCGCAAGCGCTCGTGCCCACGCTCGCCGAACCCACAGACCGATCCGGCCGATCTCTCGCGCGATGCCGGGCGCGTTGGGCGCGCAAGCGGAGCGACATCGAGGCGGAAATCCGGAGCGCCAGGGAGTCGCGAGCCGCAACACAAAGAGGTTCTCCATGACTGGGAATAACCAGGGAATCGTTCTGCAGGATCGCGACCGGCATTTGCTCCGAGAACTCGCGGTCATGCGCGTCATCGACCGCGAGCAGGCGAAGTGCGTCGCCGGATTCGGTTCCACCACGCGCGCCAACAGCGGATTCTTGCGCTCACCCGCGCCGGCTTGCTCCGCCGATTTTTTCTCGGAACCGACGGCGGCGCGAAGGAAAGCGCTCTACTCGCTTCGCCGAAAGGTGCCGCGTCTCGTTGAGGTGCCGTATCGTGGTCCGCGCGGGGACTGACGAAACCCTCGTTGCGGATTTCTTCGTGACGCATCAGCTCGCGATCAACGAGGTGTACTGCCTTGTGAAATACCAACCGATCCCGATCGCCGATGCGCGCTTGTCCGCTGGCTGAGTTTCCAGGAACCAATCGATGCGACCGGCATTCCGCTCATCCCCGACGGCTATGTCGGAAGTCGCGACACCCAGCGAAAACTCTCGCGGCTATTTCTCGAAGTCGATCTCGGCAACGAAAGCCGCTCCGTCTGGCGACGCAAAGATCCAGTCGTATCTCCGCTACGCAGTATCCGGGAAGTTTCGAGCGACAGTTCGCACCACGCGCAGTTTCGAACGCTTGGTCGTCGCGAATTCGGAACGCCGCTGATTGCATCGCTTCGAGCGGCGACCACCGAACTCACCGACAAGATCTTCTGGTTCACGACCTTTGAGTCGATCGCCGAAGGACGGCTTCTGGTCTCCGATCTGGCAAAGGACCGAAGGAGCCCCGTCCGCAATCGCTCATTTGAAACCGCCATGAAATACTGCTTCAACTGCAATCGACTGACACCGGGCGAACCACTCTTCTGCAATTCGTGCGGGCGGAGCTACGACGTGAAGCTCTGTCCCCGCATGCATCCGAATCCACGGACGCCGAGGCCTGCTCCCGATGCGGGAGCCGCGATCTCTCAACGCCGCAACCGAGACGCCCGCTCTGGGCTCCGCTCTTGCAGTTCGTTCTCTCGTGTCATTCCCGGTGTTTTTCTCTAGTTTCGCTTCTGTTGCATTTGTTTTGTACTTCCTCATAGCAAGCTCTCTCAAATCCCGAACATGCTTGGTCCGCTCATCATGCTTGGAATCGCTCTCGGAATTCTGTGGTCGATCTGGTCGCAGATCCCGCAGTGGTTCCGCACAGGCAATCTACTCGATGCTCAGACGGAAGCGTGACGGCGGAGAACGCGGAGGCAGCCGCTAATGGAACGGAGGCGCCGCGTGCTACGCAAGTCGGGTTTCGGGTTCGACCCGAAACTCCACGGATTTATTGGACTTTCGCGCCACTCGGGCCTAGGGCAGCGCTGCCCGCAGCATTGCCCGCCCCCGGAGCCCATGGGGATGCCCGCTCTCCATCCGCGAAGCCGCCTGCGCTGATCGGCTGCTCGGCCTGGACCGTGCGCCAGACGCTCATGCCCCTGGGCTTCCGCACTTCCGGCTCGCGGCAGCGGCAAGTTGATCTTTTACACGAACCAAATCATTCGCTGGATTCGAAAACCAGCAGAAAGGAGGACCTTCGTGAGCCTGTTCAAGCGCGGCAACGTCTGGTGGGCGTATCTCTACCGGGACGGTGTCCGTCACCAATACTCCACCGGGACTTCCAACCGCAAGCAGGCCGAGAAAATCGAAGCCAAGCTCAAAGAGGAAGTCAACAATCAACGTTTCCAGATCGTCGAATTCGATCCCGACATGACGATTCGGCGAACTCGCCGCCCGGTTCATCGCGAGCGGCTCCGTCCGGCCCGCACCACCTCTACCATCTCAAGTTCCTGCTGCCGTTCTTCTCCGATTTCCCCGTCCTGCGAATCACGCAAATCTCTCGCCGAGGAATTTCGGAAGGCACGGCATGCGGGGAACCAGGCGATCAAGGACGCGACGATCAACCGCGATTTGAGCGTCCTCCGGCATATTCTTTACTGGGCAGTCGACGAGCAGCTCCTCGCTGCGAATCCGCTGGCCCGAATGAAAATGGCGCGGGAGCGGCGCATCCGCCGCCAGATCCTGAGTCGTCGCCGAGGAAGCATTGCTCCTCGGCGTCGCAAAGGGTCACCTCCGCGCCATGATTCTCATCGCCCTCGACACCGGCATGCGCCGCGGCGAGATCACGAGCCAGAAATGGGAGGACGTGGATTTCTCCCAAAAGGTCTTGTCCGTGACCCACTCGAAAACACCCGAGGGCGAATCACGCGAGATTCCTCTTACGGAACGGCTCTACGCAGTTCCTCGATGAGGACCGCAAACCCGAGGGCCTCGTCATCGAATTTCACGGCCAGCCGGTCCGCATCGTGAAACGCACGTGGAAGACGGCATTGAAAAACGCCGACATCCGCCACGTGCGTTTTCACGATCTCCGCCACACCTTTAATACCCGCCTGATGGAAGCCGGCGTCTTGCAGGAAGTCCGCATGGCGCTCATGGGCCACTCCACCGGCTCGAAGATTCACGCAACGTACACCCACATCGAACTGCCGACGAAGCGTAGCGCTATTCGGAAGCTCGAAGCGTGGGCGAAAGGACAACAGCACCAACTTACAGGAGAACCAACATGCCAATTCCGAAACCAAACGATCCGAAAGTGAACCCGGCCAGACGCCGGAACGCAAACCGTGGAAGAAGAAGACGCCCGTGGAGGTGGTCTTGGAGCAGGCCGACAAGCTGAAGGCCGAGATCGCCGAGATGGAAGAGGAGATGAAAGCGAAGCGCCGGCAGCTTCAGAAATTCGAAGAGGCGCGAAAACTGTTCGAGTCCGCATAGACCAACCAGCTCCTTCGCCGGATTCATAACCGGCCCGAGGCCAAGCAATTCTTGGCCTCTTTATTTTCATTCGCCACCCACTGCGGGCGGTGTCCGATCCAACCCGGAGCGGGAGAGGACCCGCCTCCCACTATATAAAGGAGAAATTAAACCATGAAAAAGCTATCCGTTGTTGTGGCCGGAACCGGCCAGATCCGTGACGTGGAGATTCAGCCGGGCACCACCGCCGGTGACATTCTCCACCAGTTGAACCTGTCGGACTACCTGCTGAGCAAAGGTCCGAACGAGCCCTTCTTCGCCGCCGCCGAATCGGTTTACGACAAGGTGAAGGACGGCGAGAAGATTTTCGCGTCCACCAAAGCCGAGGTCGGCATCACGGTATGCGCGTAAAAGAGCTCGGCACCCGGCCTGCCCCCAATTCCATCCGCGAGATCTTCTCGCGGGTGGTGCGGGGGCACGCCCCCGCAATTTTCGTACAGCGCCGCGAGATCCCGTACTGGCGGGAACGCGGCTGGACCCGCGACGGAAACAATTACACGGGATCGTATCAGACCCCGTACGCGGCGTTTCAAGGCTGGATCGAGGAGCGTTGGTTCGGCAACATCAATTTCTTCCTTTACAATCCCTCGCCGGAGATCCGGCGCCACAGCCATTGGGCCTGTTTTGCTCCTCGCGGTAACGACTGGTATTTGGTCCACATGGCGCGGCGGCCCAAGGATGTGAGCTCGGGAATCATCACCATCGAACGACTGATTACAGAGGCATACCAACAATGAAAACCACCCATATCGACGAAAAGAAAAAAGTGTTGGTCGAGAAGCGCGAAAAGCTGATCGGCCGGTTCAGCGACGCCGCGCGCGCCCGCAAGAGCACCGCGCACCTCGACAACGGCAGATCCGGCGGACGAACGATTTTCTCGCAAGCCTTGACCGAATCGTTGAGGAGAATACCCGGACAGCCGGGTGAGCCGCGACGTTACGCCGTCAGTTCCTTGTTCCTGCATGAATGCGCCAAGAAGCTGACAGCCGATCCGGACGAGCAGTTCTTTTTCATCACCGGCTCGGAGGTCGAGGGCGTTCACGTCCTCGACCAGTGGGCGGAGTTCGCGCACCAGCGCCGGAGCCGGATGGGCGTCGTCGGCGACATGCCCTCGACCCACAATCTGCTGATCAAGCTCGAACAGTTCGGACACAAGTTTCTGGCTCACTTCCACAGCCATCCGGGTAAGGGGCCGGACGCCACGCATCCCTCGGGCACCGATGAGAACTTCCAGCGTCGGCTCGAAAAAGCCGGCCACCTGGCACTCATGGCGATCTTCAGCCGCGACGGGTACGTGCGGTTCGTGCGGCTCGACCAGAACTTTGAACTCGAAATCTATGGAGAAGGAGTAGAACACTTATGCGCCCGGCATTTACCGACTCAAGAATGTCGATTAAGCTTGCGCGGCAACGCAATCCCCGGAGCCGACGACCGTCAGACGAAGGATTCCGGGATTCGATCAGGCGGCATTTTCGAAGAGCCAGCGTGCTCTGCGTCGGGGCGGGCGGGATCATTTCGCAGATCGCGCCCACCCTGGTGCGGAAAGGCATCGGCAGGATCACGCTGCTCGATGACGATGTTGTCGAGCCGACCAATCTGAACCGGCAGCGCTTCTATATAAAGGATGTCGGCGAGAACAAAGCGGTCGCGCTTGCCAGAAATCTTCAGCCGAGAATGTATCGCTGGCGAACCGAGATTCGCGGCCGCCCATTCCGACTGGAGGAGGCGATTGCCTACGGCATCGATCTCACCTGCGATGTCGCGATCTGCGGCGTCGACAACAATCCGGCCCGCGTTGCGGCGAGCTGGTTCTTCCGCGCGAAACCATATTCCCGTGATCTTCACCGCCGTCAGCCGCGACGCCGACCACGGCTACGTGTTCGTGCAGGAGAAAGACGGTCCCTGCATTGCCTGCATGTTCCCGGACATGGTGAACGACGACCGCTTTCCATGTCCGGGGACGCCCGCCATCGCCGACATCCTGCAGGCGGTCGGGGCGCTCGCGGTCTACGCCGTCGACACCGTGCTCATGAAGCGGCCGCGAACCTGGAACTACCGGCGGCTCAGCCTGTCTGATCCGAGCCTCGATGGAGGCTCGATGATTATGCAGAGGAAGGGCTGTGAATTATGCAAGAACGGCGTCAAATAACATTCGCGCGGCTCGCCCGACCTATGCAGGTTTCCCGGATCCGAATACGCGCCTGGGACCCAGTCATGCCCCAGGGCACTCGTCTCTTGTTTGCCGCCAATGGCGGCAGTGTTCAGCCGTGCTTTTTCTTGAGAGCGGCTATCCGGATTCCAATTTTGTCGAACTCATAGAGCAGCTTGTCACGCACCTTCTCGGGAGAGTTGGTAAGTAAGGAATCGATGTCATGTTCCGTTAGCCATCGCCGAAAAGCCGCAGTCTTTTTGTAGGGAGCACTGTCAGCGCCGGAATCCACGGCCCGTTCATACGATTTGTCGAGGGGCACCTTTCCTTCTGCGAACCTCTTCAGGATGGCCGGGGAAGCGCAGACCGTTGGTAGATGGTCTCGAAGGTCCATAGCGCGCTCGATCTTGCCGGTCTTAATGCTCTTGACCATCAGCGTGTCCATTTCGGGATACTTCTGACGCGCCTTCTTGATCTTGTTCGACTTCAGATATTCGTCGTAGTAGCTCCACCGGCTGGTATGGACCTCATCGTGATCGACCATGAACTGATACGTCTCGATCAGGTGCGTGACTTTTTTCGCACCGAGACCCAGTTCGGTGCATAGGGTTTTGGTGGAAATCTTGTGGTCTTTGAACCGCCTATACAGAAATCCCGCCTGCTCGTACGGAGCCCAATCCTTCTTGCCTTTGATGTGAAACTGCCCCAGCAGCGCGAACACAAGCGAGTCTTTGACGTCGGCGGGCAACACGGTACATTTGACAATGCCCCACTTGATGGGGTCCTTATCGGCCAGCTGGCGGTAAGCGGCAAGGCGACTGTTGCCCTCCAGTACCTCTAGCGAGACACCGCGCACGATCAGCGGCTCCAGGAGTCCGCCGTTCCGCTTGATGTCTTCCCGAAGCTCTTTGACGTGTTCGAGTTCGCTGAGCTGCTCTTGTATTTCGTCCTGCGTCGGTTGTTTTCCGTTCGCTCGCACCACGGAATACACTCGCGGATTGTCCGCAAAGAACTTCAGCTTCTGTTGCGGCAACAGCTGCGTGGTAGTGGGAACCCTGACGCCCAGAATGGTGAGCGAATCCTCGCCTAAGACCGGGTAGCTCCCGTCGGTTTTTTCAGCCATGTGGTTGATCCAAACTGAGTACATCACGAATCATCTCGCCGTAGGTGTACGTCGCCTGCCGCGTGTACTCGTCAAGGTTTATGTCGCCCTGGCCGAGCTGGGCGGCCAGGTGCTTAGCAGCGAGAAGAACGTCCACCCAAGCGTCAATGCTGTCGTTGGCAACGAGGTTGGTGATGTAGCATGGACGCGACTGCGAAATACGATGGATGCGGTCCTGCGCTTGCAGGTAGTCGTCAAGACTGAATGAGCGGTCGTAGAAAACGGCGTGGTTCGCCACCGTGAGCGTGAGTCCTTCCTTGGCAGCGGCCGGAGTAGCGACAAGTATTTTGCAGCTCTTGTCCAGTTTGAAATTTTTAATGGCGGTATCGCGGTCAAGGAAGCTGCGCTTTCCGTGCACTCGGACGGCTCCAAAATCGGCCAACTCGCGTGCGATCCAATCGACATTGTCCGTAAAGGACGTCCAAATAATCATCTTTTCGCCGGCATCGACGGCCTTATGGACGAGGTCGAGGAGAATTGGGAACTTCCCCGGAGTGGCGTGGTAGGATTCATCCACCAAGCGCGGATTCGATGCGACCTGGACGAGGCGCATGAGCCGCTTCAGCATCTCTTCAGCGTCATCGAGCACGGCCTTGTTTTCGCGCACCACGATTGCGCTCATTTCCTTGCGGAAACGCTGGTATATCTCGCGCTGTCGCGATTCGAGCTCGACTTCTATGTTCCGGAGTTCCTTGTCCGGCAGGGTGATATCGACAGTTCCCTTGGTCTCCCGGACCGCGAATGGCCTAATCTTCGCGAACACTGCCGCAAGGGCGCGCTGGAAGCGATCGACCTTGTAGGGGTCATTAGTGAGGTCGTTCGTCAAATCAAGATCTCGCTTGAACGATAAGAATTCGCGGCCGAGCGCCGCTCCGTCATCGAGAAACTTGATCTGCGCCCATAAGTCATACGGCCGGTTCGCGACCGGTGTTCCAGTCATTATCAGCCGTCTCTTGAAGCTGGGGCCGAGCGAAAAAAACACTTTCGTCAAACCCGAATCCGGATTCTTGATTTTGTGGGCCTCATCCAACAGAGCCCCTACGTTCCTTGTGTTCAGAAACAGGGACAGGCGCTTCTTCTCTGATTTGACAACCTCGTAGTGGGCGAGGTAAATCTTGGCCGGGCTGTTGAATGCGAAGAAATTCGCCTGCTTGTCCTGACTGAGAATCCGTGCTTCGAGATGGGTGTGGATGGCGAGTTCATCACGCCAGTTCCGTATCAGCCCCTTTTTGGTGATGACGATAACCGAGTCGACAACGTCATTGCGCAACCAGTAAAGCACCAGGTCGACGCCGATTTTCGTCTTTCCAAGCCCTTGCTCATGGAAGACAGCGGAAAAGGTAAGGTCCCTCACAGCCTCGAACGCCTCGACCTGATACACGAAGCCCTGATGCTTAGGGGTCAAGTTGGCCTCGCGGTAGGTCTTCAACATCGGTGCTCACAGGACGATGTCGTCTAGAGTAACCGTCTTTACCGATGTGGCGCCGGTCTGCGCGCGTAGGGCTTCGACGATCGCGCTTGCGCGGCGTTTCGCTTGCCACGGCACAGCAAGGATGAGGATGCCGGTGTGGTGATGGCAAAGATGCTTCAGATAAGCGCTTATCTGATTGCGAGAGTGCTCCGTCTCAAGGTCATCCCGCGTCTTCGCCTCACCGATAATTACTGTGGTGAGCGGTGCGTCGAAGGCGTAGACGTCAGGCACGAACCCGTCGATGCGGTTGGGCTTGTCCGCATGGAGCGGGCTCGACAGATCATTGATGATTCCAAGCGCCATAATCTGCGCGTGCTCACGTCCGATGTACTTGATAATGACTTGAACGAGAGCCGTGTGTTTGCTCGATTCAGCCAATAGATCCACTCCCATCGCTCATGGCGGTGAGCAGGCCAGTCAGGGCGGTGAGCGTCTCGCTCAGGTTCTGCGCCAGTTCGGAACCGGGATCCTTGCGAAGCTTTTCTGCTTCCGTCCATGGCAAAGCATAGATGGCCCGGCTCAGGGCCTGCGATAGCTGGTCGATGTTCGCGTCTACCAGTGCCTTGTCCAGGTCCGGTCGGTCCAAGGCTTCCATCGCCTTCTTCGCATCCTTCTTAAGGAAAATCTCACGGGCCTTCGGGTTCGCAAGGATACGATGCAGCGAGCGGACGGTATATAGGGGATAGAGTTTCTGTTCATGAATCCAGCGGGCGAAGTCCGTAAGTGAGAATCCGCCCTTGGCGATGGCTTCCTTGACGCCGGGTTTCTGCAGTTCCACGAAACCGCTAAAGCGGCTTGTATCGAAATTTCCCTCGTCAACAATCGGACGGTAGTACTTCTCCATTTCGGAATAAGCGTTGATGCTTTCCAGCACGTCCTTCTGCCGGCCGCCGCAAAAGTCCACTATCTTTGAGAACGGCAGAAGTTCTTGGGTTCGCAAGTGGTGAAGGTACTTTGCCTTTGAATATGGGTCCCAGGGGCGTGTGCCGACGAGGTGAACCTGCAGGCGAATGGCGTCGGCCTGATTCTCATCCATCTGGTCATGCACCAGCGCATGGATGTGCGTCCACTTCCCGGCAACCTTCTCGTCGATGAAATTTTTATAGAGTGCTACCCGCGTGTTGCCTTCTATACAGATGAGGGAGCCGTCGGCGCGACGGTTAAGAATAACCGGATGGATGATCCCGCCATTGGTCAAAATGGAGTTTCGGAGCTTTTCGAAGCTGGTACTGCTCTCGCTTTCATCGTCGCCCGCGGCCCCGAGCGCCAGGTAGATCTGGTCAGCGGTGGGTGCCTCCGGATACATTTCGAGGAATTTCCGTATCCTCGGGTTAGTTCTATCAAGCTCGATATCCGCGACAGGTATGAGCTCTAAAGGGCAAATATATACTTGGCGTACCAACAATCTGTATAATGGCTGACGCTCGCGGAAGGGGCGAGCGCCAATGCTTGATACGGTTCCTGTTCGGCCAGCGGATTTGCTCATTGACGAAGTTAATCCACGGCTCGATAAGCCCAACGTGGGACAGCGTGAGGCACAGAGAGCGCTTGCCCACGATCAGCAAAGAAAACTACAAAAGCTGGCGAAGGACATCGTAGATTTTGGCCTCAACCCGCTAGAGCTGCCTGTCGTGACTCCAACGGAGGATGGCCGCTACATCGTACTAGAAGGAAACCGCCGCCTCACTGCCCTAAAGGCCCTTGAAAACCCGGACTCGATTGCGGAAGCCGTCGATTCCGGCGTCCTCAAGGAAATTCGCAAACTTAGCAAGAGGTATCACGAAACACCGATTGACTACGTGGAGTGTTTTTTGGTCAAGGATCGCGACCAGGTTGAGCACTGGCTGGATCTTAAACATACAGGCTGGAATGAGGGGGCCGGAGTTGTAACCTGGAATCCCGACGAAGCCGCTAGATTCAAAGCTCGCACAGGAATCCTTGAGCCGCACACGCAAGCCCTGGACTTCCTTACCCGTCAAGGGTACTTGACGCTGGAAAGTCGGAGAAATATTAGAACAACCACCTTTCAGAGGCTTATGGAGCAGCCTGTATTTCGTGACCACATTGGACTGGAGCTGAAGAACAAGAAACTATTCTTTCGGGCTGATCAGGATCGCGTTGCAAAGGCTCTAGTGTATGTCGTTGAGCACTTGCCGCCGGTGAGGGAAATTGACAAGAGAGACCAGCAGATCGCATGGATAAAGAACAAACTGCCATCAAAGTTCATTGTCAAACCGACAATCGAAAGCGGTAAGGGAGCAGCGCTAACGGAAGCCACCGTTACGAGCGGCGCATCAACCAAGAAAAAAATCATTCGGCCATTGCGTCAACGAGAGAGGCTGATCCCTAGCGATTGTGTTTTGAATATTTCGGATGCCCGCGTGAAAGCTATTGAAGGAGAACTAAGGCGCTTGCATGTTCAAAAATACTCTAACGCAGTCGCGGTGTTGCTTCGCGTATTCATTGAACTGAGTGCCGATTGTTACGTCGTCAGTGCTGGCCTCGCAATATCGCCAGACGCTTCATTAGGCAAAAAGATAGGAGAGGTCGCAAGTGATCTTGTTTCCAAGACAAAACTTACGAGCCAACAAGCGAAGCCAGTCAACCGAGCCGTATCGTCTGACGCTTTTCTTGCGCCATCCGTAAAATTAATGAATGACTACGTTCACAATCAGCATACGTTTCCAGCCCCCGGCGATCTTTTAGCTGCCTGGAACAGCTTACAGCCATTCTTCAAGGCCATGTGGAGCGCTTGAAAGAAAATGCTGGCCAAGCGCGACAGAAAACCTTAAACTGAGCCATGCCATATTACACGCCTTTGCGCTATCCGGGCGGAAAGCGCCGATTAGTATCAACCGTAACCCAGTTGCTTCAAGAAAACGGCATGAAAGATGTTGAGTACGCAGAACCCTATGCGGGCGGTGCGGCAATCGCCTTGGCTCTCTTGTTTGAAGAATATGCCTCCGTGGTCCACATCAACGACCTGAGCCGACCGATTTACGCATTTTGGAAAACAGTCCTAAGCGACACAGCGGCATTATGCAAGCGAATTGAAGGCGTCAAGCTGACAATGCCTGAGTGGCGTAGACAACACGCAGTATACATGCGCCAAGAAACGGCTGATATTAGCGATCTTGGCTTTGCGACATTTTTCCTAAATCGTACAAATCGGTCCGGGATCATCAATGGTGGCGTCATCGGCGGAGAGAACCAAACGGGCGAGTGGGGTATCGATGCCCGGTTCAACAAAGGTGAACTCATTCAGAGGATCCAACGAATCGGGCGCTACGCCAGCCGGATCAAACTTTATCAGATGGATGCACTGGATTTTACTAACCGCGTGGTTGCGGCAATCGGACTATCGAGGGCGTTTGCATTTTTCGATCCGCCATACATCGAAAACGGAGAGGATCTTTACCTCAACAACTACACCGTGGAAGGCCATCGCGAGTTATCCAATCGTGTTACGGGACTGGAACAGGCTTGGGTTGTAACCTACGACTACGCAGCGGTGCGTCATCGGCTTTATCCGAGACACCGTCGCATTGCTTACGGCCTAGGCTACAGCGCTAACAGCAGGTACGAGGGGAAGGAAGTCATGTTCCTGTCGAATCGCCTAAAGTTGCCGCACACATGGCGCGCCGCCGCCCGTGTTTCCATGTCAGCCGAACGAAGCGGGCATCCGGTCTATGGCAAAATGGAAGCGATGAAGCCTCACCCTGAGATGATCGAAGGCCCACAAGCCGAACATCGGTTCATAAGCGCCCTCAAGACAGTCCTCGCCACACCAAAGAGTGCAGTGCCAAATCCGTTTAAGAAGTCAGTCAGCAAAAAGAAAAAGCTAGCAGCCCGCAAGGGCTAACCGGCTTTTCGCTTCCCCCTGTTTTGTCGCTTTAAATGACCACTGCGGGGAGTGGCTCAATGCTTTTCCCAGTCAGGCGCTCATACGTCAACCGTTTCCCGGTGATCTTGGAAAGCGCCAATCGGAACCGGTCGAAATCGTTCATCTCTTTTCTGTTGTTGTACCGAAAACTCTGCTCGTCAAGATAGCGGAACAAGTGAAACGGCTCCACGCTGACATAGGTTCCGCTGATACCGCGCTTTAGAAGGCTCCAAAAGTTTTCAAGGCCATTCGTATGCACTTTACCGTCCACGTATTGCACCGCGTGGTCTATGACTTCGTGAGCGTACTCACCCGCCAACCCGTTATAGGAAAGCAGCGCATCGGTATAGAGCGCGGAACCGGCTTCCACGTGCTTCCTTACTTCTGTTTGAAGCGCGTGCTTCTTGCGGTTCGGAATTACTGTGGTGCGAACTTTGCCGCCGCGTTCCAGGATCCCCATCACCGCAGTTTTGTCTTTTCCGCCAGTGCCGGTAATGCGCCGTGCTCGTTTCTCAACGTGCATATTGCGAGCCTTGCCGCCGATGAATGTTTCGTCGGCCTCAACTTCACCGGAAAGCAGTCCACTTCCGCCGTCAGTGAGCGCGAACCGCAGACGATGAGCCATGAACCATGCGGTTTTTTGCGTAACGCCAAGGTCGCGGGCAAGTTCACACGAGCTGATCCCATTCTTGCAATTCACCACGAGCCACAAAGCCGGAAGCCACTTGTCCAAACCTACCGGGGAATCCTCGAATATCGTTCCAGTCTTGAGCGTAAAAGTCGGGCTTGCGTGCTTCGCGTAGCATTTCCACACACGCGCTTTGGCGAGGAAGGTAACCTTTTCAGCGCCGCAACGCGGGCACTTTACGACGCCATCCGGCCAGCGAAGCTGGACCATGACCTTCTTGCAGTTCTCAAAGTCCGAGAAGTGAATTATCGCTTCTTGAAGTGTTTTGAAGCCGTCCATGCATCAATAATACGGTTTTTTCCTTGGTATGTCAAGTATGTAATTGCCCTCTAAAGCGCCGCCAATTACCATTGAGACTGTCCCCGTGCTGGTAATGAATTATGGCAGATCTAGGCGTTTATCGGTATCAGGCATGGCGGCCGGTGGACACTACCGGGCGGCCAGCCATGTCGTCACAGTACTGAAAACGCCTCAGCGGGCACCTTCGTTTGGCTCAGCCGCGGCTTCCAACCAGCCTATGGCCCGAAGGACGCTGAAACTCTTACGAAAGTGTCGCCTGTAGCTCACAAAACTGCATTGTTTCGCTGCAATTTTGTCGTTGAAATGAAGTATTATTGATCCGTGGTTCTCGAAGGAATCTTGGGAATGTCGGCCGGGCGTGAAGTCTTCCTCGGCTTCGCTCCAGCTAACCTTCTGCATTCATTGAGTTTCGCTGACGTACTGGATGAAGACACCGGCCGCGGCTACCAGCGGCGCTTTAATGCAGCCCACAGTCTCGACTTCCGGAAATACATCCAGCAGGAGAAAAGCTCGACTATTCCCCTGACCTTCAACGCGCGAGAGCGAACTGACGGCGCGTGGCGGCTTGAACGTGACCGTGCGCCGCACGCGCGGATGCGTCATCGCCGACGCAGAAATCGAAAATTTTTACGCAGGTCGATTGCCAGCATCGCCTCGGGCATCTCAATGACCTTACGCTCGAACTTCCTTTCATGTGCTTCCTCGGTCTGACGGAACGCGAGGAGATGGAAGTCTTCAACGTGATCAACAGCAAGGCGAAGGGACTCAGCACGAGCCTGCTGGACTTTCACGACTCGCGCCTTGCGACGGACCTGGCGGCGGACCGGCCAGAGCTGTTCATCGCGATCCACTTGAAGAACGACAGCCAGTCCCCCTGGTTCAGTCAGGTAAACCTTGGTGGCAAGGCCACATCGGGCATGACCCGACGCGCGTCGCTTCGCACGCTGCAAACAGCGATCAAGCGGTTCCTGACGCAGACGAAGATCCTGCAGAAGCATCCCCCGGAGGTCGTCGCGCAGATGGTTCTGGATTTCTGGGCGGCCGTCGCGCTTCTGCTGCGCGATGCATGGAATAATCCGCGGAAGACTCTTCTCTGCAAGGGAGTGGGCGTGTACGCCCTGATGGGTATCGCGGGTGACCTGGTGAATGAGGCCGGGAGTGCCACGATCGACAAGCGTTACTTCAGCAACAAGCTTGCGGATTTCATACAGGAAATCGACTGGAGCAATACCGGGCCGATGAGCGGCCTTGGCGGAGAAACGGGGGCTGACGGCTGCGCTGAATGTTATCCGGTCCAGCCGTGGGAAGGGGAAGCTCAGAGTGATCTCGAATGGCTAACAAGAACATTCTTCTTATCGAGCCTGGCTACAAGAACAAATACCCGCCACTCGGGCTGATGAAGCTCGCTCAGTATCACGGCCCTCACGGCAAGCGCGACAAGGTCACGTTCATCAAGGGAGAAGACCCGTCCGTCTTTCGGCACGGCGTGGGACCGCATCTACATCACGACACTTTTCTCGTTCGAGTTTTCCCGGATCGCGCAGAGCATCGACTTCGCCCTCAAGGTGGCGAACGGCCATGCGGACAAGATCTTCGTTGGCGGCATCGCCGCGTCTCTGATGCCCGAGCAGTTCGCGTCGCGGGCGTCATGGCAGGGCATTCGGTTCATTCAGGGGTTGCTGACCGGTTCGCCATCGAAGGCGCTGAAGCTGGACGAGTATTCCGAGGAGCTTTACTCCGACGACCATCGGGGCCCGGCGATCGAGGACCTCATTCCCGATTACAGCATCCTCGACCAGATTGAGTACAAATATCCGGTGCGTGACGCCTATTTCGCGTACGCCTCACGCGGCTGCATTCGCAAATGCACATTCTGCGGCGTGCCGAAGCTCGAAGGCGATCAGCGGGACTCCGAGTCCATAACGGCGGTCGTGCGCAACATCGAAGCGCGTTACGGTCCCAAGAAGGACCTGATCCTGATGGACAATAACGTCGTCGCGAGTCCGCGCTTTCGGGAAATCATCGCGGAGATCAGGGACTTGGGATTTGTGCCGGATGCCAAGCTAAGCATCGGGCGCGTGCCGGTCCAGCGGCGCGTGGACTTCAATCAGGGCGTCGATGCGCGCATCCTGTGCAAGGACCCGGTGTACTTGCGGGAGCTGGCAAGTATCTGTCTGAAACCGCTGCGCATCGCGTTCGATCACCTCGGCCTCAAGGGACCCTACGAACAGGCCGTCCGATACGCGCATGAGTTTGGGCTCATGAGCATGTCGAACTACATGCTCTACAATTTCCACGACACTCCGGCCGATCTGTTCGAGCGCATGCGGCTGAATGTGACGCTCAATGAGGAACTCGGCTTGCGCATCTGGTCCTTTCCGATGCGTTACCAGCCGACCTGGCTCCCGGAACGATCGCATGTCGGGGAGAAATGGACGCGCTACCAGCTGCGTTCAATGCAACTTATTCTGCAGGCGACCCATGGCGTAGTGAGCGGCGACCCGGCCTTCTTCAAGCGCGCCTTCGGCGACACGTTCGAACGAATTCGGAGATCTCCTGCTGCGCCCGCATCATTTCATCTTCAACCGCGACTGGTACGAATGCCGCGGTGGCCGAGATCAGTTCGGCGAATATCAACAAGGAGTTCAAAAAGCTGAGCGTCACGTGACAGAGCTGAGCTGCTTGGCCTCATTGCCATGCGTTGATCCCCGCGAATTGCCTTGCCAGGTCAAGCTCGCCACGGCGAAGCCGAGTTAGATCCATAATGAAACACTATCTACCGCTTGCCAAGAACGAAGAAGCGGAGATCTGGGCGAAGCAAAGAGTCATGAAACAACAGGAAGATCCGAGCGTCATTGTGCCGGATGATGAACGGGTCGAAGACGCCGGGCTGAACTATGAGGAAGCCCCGCCACCTGCAGTGGGCAAGACCGTCCGGCAGAAAAAGGCTATGGCCATCGCATGAGCACGCATATCGTACCCATCACGTTGCGGGAAGCACCGTGGCAGACCATTGCAAACGAGATCGTTATCGGCAAAGACATTCTGGAGCTGCTTAGCAGCTCAATGTACGTGGACCCGATGACGATCTACCGCGAGTACGTGCAGAACGCGGCTGATTCGATCGATGAGGCGCGCGCCGGAGGGCTGCTTGGTCCTGAAGAGCCGGGCAAGGTCACGATAAGCATCGACCTCGACGCGCGGAACGTGAAGATCGCCGACAATGGCACCGGGATCGCGCACGCAGAATTCGGTAGCCGCCTGACGGCATTCGGAGCCAGCAAGAAGCGAGGGCGAGGGGCAAGGGGGTTCCGCGGTGTCGGCAGACTGGCTGGCATCGGCTATTGCCAGGAACTGATATTCCGGTCACGTATTCCGGGTGAGACCAAGGTCAGCGAGATCCGCTGGGACTGTCGCAAGCTTAAGACCATACTGCGGTCCGAGCGAGGAGCATCATGATCTGCGCGAAGCGGTGGGGCAGGTGGTTGAGCTCCGCCGCACTCCGGCCATCAATGCGCGGGAACGCTTCTTCGAAGTCGAGTTGCGCGGCATCATCCGGCATCGCAATGATCAACTGCTGAGCGCTTCCGCGGTCAACAACTATCTCGCCCAGGTCGCGCCGGTTCCCTTCCGTAAGGACTTTCCATTTAAAGACAAGATACTGAGTCATGTCGGTTCAGAAGTTCGTTTAGGAGATCTCCAGATTCTGATCGGCGACGATTCGACCCCTATCTATCGGCCGCATGGCGACGCACTGGAAGTTGGCGTTGGCACCTTCGACCGATTCACCGAGGTTGAGCTGCTGAATATTGATGGTATCGACGGGGAGACAGCCTGCCTAGGCTGGGTCCTTCATCATGGCTATACTGGTGCGCTGCCTGCCGCATGCAGTGTGCGAGGCCTGAGGGTACGCTCCGGAAATATTCAGATCGGCGACGACCGGATGCTTGAGGAGCTATTTCCAGAAGCTCGGTTCAATGGCTGGAGTGTCGGTGAGCTGCATGTCGTCGACCCGCGCATCATTCCGAACGGAAGGCGCGACCACTTCGAGCAGAGCGTTCATTTTCATAACCTGCTTACCCATCTCGCGCCCGTGGCGCGCGATATCACCAGAAAGTGCCGCACCAGCAGCATTCAGCGGAAGTGGTCGCGGGATTTCGAACTGCGCGAGATCTCCATCCGGGAAAAGGCCGCCATCATCAAGCAGGGTGCGCTGAGCCGGCGGAATCGATATCAGGTCACCGAGGAGGTCAAGGCAGGGTTGGCCTTCCTTAGCGGAATCATCACCAAAGGCATTCTCCCGGCTGCCGTAGTGCCTGAGCTGAAAAGGCGCATAGAGAAGCTGGAGCGCGATGTAAGCAGGATCCTTAAAGCGCCTGTCCGGGCCGGTGCCCTATCGGACATCCCTTCCTCCAAGCGGCGCGCATACGAGCAACTGATTGGCTTAATATACGAATGCAGCGCAAGCCAAGCCAACGCAAAGCTTCTGGTCGATAAGATTCTGGCGAGAATCACGTAAGGGCCGTCTGTAAAAATCTCTTTCGAAAGGACTGGACCTCTCAGGATGGCCCTCAAGCAGAGTGCTGTTGAGTCGGGCGATAAGATTGTTCAGGCACTACGACTGCAAATCTCGCCTCCGGTCTACGTGACCGTCATTCCCGGCAGGTGGCTGCTTGAGCACACGACGCCCTCATGGCGGCTGAAAGACCCGATAAAAGGATTTCAGCGAATCGTCAATCAAGCCCGTGCCAAGCAAATTGCCCGGACCGTGCTCGATGAAGAGCGAACATTTCCAAATGCAATAACGCTTGCTACTGATATCAAAGCCTTCAAACCCTCCGGCGACGGTGATGGCATCCTCCTTCCTAAAAAGGTGAAATTCCTCGTTGTGGACGGTCAACATCGCCTCTGGGCGCAGACATTCACCGATATCGAAAGCCAGTATGCCTGCATCGTCCATTTACGAAAGACCGAGAAGGAAATGGCGGAGTTATTTCTGGAAATCAACGACAACCAGCGTCGCGTGCCATCGTCTCTCCGCTGGGACTTGGTAAGACTGGTGAGGCCCGAGGGCGACGAGGCCGCGGTTACGGCGGCGGAACTTGTTTTTGAATTGGCAACCCGCTCAGACAGCCCGTTTTACTACGCCATCGATCTGACGGGCGAGCAGAAAGAGGTAAGCATCAAACAGGGGTCACTAGCGCCCGAGATTAAGACTTTGGTAGGCAAGATAAATAGGCAACTCGACCCGACGTTCGAAGAGTATGTGACGCTCCTCATTCGATTCTTCTCCGCCGTTCGGTCGCTGAATCCTCAAGGGTGGGGCGATCCGGGCACGACCTACTATAAGGCGAAGGTTCTGCGGGCCCTTATACGAGTGCTTACCGACATCATCATTAAGGAACAAGCGCTTGAATCCCTGACTGCGATGTTCCTTCTAAAGGACCTCAAGAAAATCAAGCCGGCCAGTCTGAATGACGATGTGATCCGTGCTGCGCAAGGAGCAGCTGGCGTAACCGACCTTTACCAAGTGATGAGAGATCAGGTGTTCGCATAAAATGCATCTCTTCGATATTACCGAGGCGCTCCACTTCTGTACACCGCTGGCGGCGCATCAGCCAGGAACTGGACAATCACTATCGCAATTCCATAGGGGGCTGCCCACCAGAACCATCCGGCTGAGCGAAGGGACGACGCCATTCGACGTTCATCGAGTGAGCCTTCTCAACGCTGTGGAACGATGGATTCTGTTCGGAGTGGCCGACTATCGGCGTGCTCTCGATATGTTGATACCGAGTAATGCACCCTGGGCTCACGTCACGTTGTACTATTCCTCGTTCTTTGGTGCGAACGCAATCCTTGGAATGTTCGGGGGGTGGATAGACCATGAGCGCCTTGTTGATGTCGAGCAAGGTTTTCCGACTGCCCAGACCTTGAAGGTTACGAAGCGCCCGCGCTCTCCCAACGGCTACACAGGAAGCCACACGATATTTTGGGACTACTTCTACGAGGGTTGCAATACTATAGCCCCGTGGGTTCCAACGAAATTTCAAGCAGCGATAACGCCCGTCAACGGCGACCGGCGGTGGCTGACTAACACACGCAATGATATGAACTATGACATGCATGGGGCGTATAGCGGAGCGATATTCTTCGGCACCAATTTCAACCCGAAGAAACTGAGCTCGCTCTCGGGCTCACTCGGCCAACAACTTGAGGTGACCGAGAACATGTTGAAACTAGCTCTCTACTTCGCAATGGAACTGAAAGTCAGAAGCTTCGCCTTCGAGGGACTGGGGGACGGAAGCCGTTCGAAAGTCTTTCGCGAGCTCGTATCGAAGCCGACGCCAGGACTCGTCAACCAGTCGATATCGCGAGAGCTTATTCTGCACTGAATGCGCGCCAAAACCCCAGGGATGAGCTTCAGGTAATGAATGGCCACTTCTGATGTCTTCGCCGAAGACGGCGCTCACATCCGAACGCAATACTACTATGCCAGAATCATGGCGGCGACCGCCGCGAGCGCGCCGCCAACCGCAGAGGCTGTCGAGAGTCGAAGCCAGTTGTACTTTTTGGTTGCAATCCCGCAAATCACAAAAAGATGGTAAGCCAATTCCTTGGCGAGGTCCTCCCCTTTCAGACCCTGGAGCCCTTCCCAAAACTCCTTCCCGGATTGATGTTGGCCTATAGCATCCCAGAAAAGATACCCTAAACCCGACGGATTCTGAAGCCGCGGAACCACTGAAATAGCCGCAAAGCACACTGCTCCAACAAGCAGGGCAACAGCTAGGAAACTGGACCAAGAGTATAGCGTCCACGTCTGCGGCGGAGTGCGAAGCTGCACCGCCGCACCGGTCGCCTTCAACACGCCCAGCAACGCCACTGAGAATCCCAAAATGATGTTCGCTTTGGTATCTGCAAATCGGATATAGTCATTAACATACTTGTGAACGTTCCACAAGAAGTTCATCAAGTCGGCTACTTGGCTTGTATTGCAAACCACTTGATTCGTGCTGATTGGAGCCGTCCCTGACGCCGAGGAGGAAACTTCGTTAATTGATACCGAGGGAGCCTGCCGGTGCACCTCCGAACCAGATACCCGCTTTCTCTTCATAGAACCCCGTTACGTCTGCCGAGCGACTGACATCAAAGCCTATACTGGCCAGACCTCGTACGCGCCATATTCGTAGGGTTTTCCTTTCACTTCAATTGCAACCGTTCCCCACTCGGGCCTTCCTGCTAAATGCCACACCGGACGGCTCACCAGGATGGGCGCACGTCGTCGCATAAGGGCCTGGTCAAATCTGTTAGCCTGTGTTTCCAGGCGCTGCGCAAAATTAACATGGTCTCCCAAGGGACCATAAACGCGATTTCCGTCTGCTCCAAAGTAATCCAGAATGACGGGCCCGCAGTTGATCCCTATGCCCAAATCAAATATCAACGGTTCGTATTCATCCCTCAAAAAGTCTTGAACTCGTTCTGAAGCCAAGAACTGTTTCTTCATTTCCTCGAAAGTCCTACACATCTTCCTTGCCGCTGCCACGGCAGACTCCACACTCGGAACCTTATCCAACCCATACTCGCCAAAGACCGCCATTATTCCGTCGCCTGCGATACGCTGTACGCGTCCGCCGTGCTCTCGGACTATCTCCCCCATTGCTCGACAATAATCCACCATGAACTTTGTCAACTCACGCACGCGTCCAAAATTCCGCAGAATCTCAGTTAAGGGCGTGAAGTCGCGAAGGTCAGCGAACAATACCGCCACGAACCGTTGGCCGGGCACCTTAAAGCTCGGCAAATATGTTTCGGAAGTTGCGCCATAATGTGTCTCCAGTAAACGAGCTATGAAGACACTAAAGATTTTGGTCGCAAGTGACAATCTTTCTCCCCGAACATTGTCTATTTGTATTGGGTCAAATTTGCCGTTGTTCCACAACAACAACGTTCCAAGCCTGCCGGCTGGCAGCTTTTGCGAAAGACCTGAGAGCGGAACCACGAAGACTTTGTCACTGTTGCACTCTATGAGAGGGCTCGTGCTCGTTGCGAGCGACACATCCGGCCCACGGCGAGCAGTGTTAAGAATTGTCATGATGCGAGACCACGACCGTCGGTCTTGAACAACTACGGAATTTGTGGAACAACGACTGAGCAGTGTGAAAACGTCTGACTGCAGGCCTTTCGCCTTGTGGTAATCGCCCTCAGTTGCTCGGGCATATTCCGGAAGGGCCAATTCACGCGAGTATACAGCGCCGGCTCCTTGTCGCCCCTCAAGAGCGCATTTCAGATATCGGGCGACGGATTTGTCCACGTACAAATGGTCGATTTCAAAGATTCCAATCGAGGCGTCGGGGCCTGGAACAGTATTACAGAGAATGTGTAAGCCGTGGGTAGCCCCAGAATACATCATCAGCTTGCCCATAACCTCCGTAAAGATATGACGTAAAGCTACCGGCAGTGGCTCGTCTGGCCGAACACACAAAAAGAGATTATTAACAAATTGAAGTGCATCCAAAAGAATCCAATGGCCTTCGGCCTGAGTCATGTGCGTTCTCCGATAAGACTCGTGACCCTAGATAGTAGTAGCTCCAATTCGAACGGTTTTTCAATCCATTCGTAAGCCACGCGCTTGGCCTTAAGGTCGTGAACCCCGGGCGCTAGAGATTCCGGTAGGACTGAAATGAAGATAACCGGATACTCAGGCAGAGTTAGGCTCGTCGCGAGTCGAGATACTGCCCTGATACCTCGTTAGCACCGCTGGGAAGACGGACGTCGACAATCCAGAGCTGTGCGTTGGGAGCGTGTCTAATAACATCCTCTTCGTTCGTTGCCTCAAGGACTGTAAAGCCATGGTCCTCAAGGAGGCTGACAATTGGAAAACGATAGCCATCATCATCGTCTGCAACCAAGATTGTGGTTGACATATTAGGCCTCACTCAGTGGAATAATAATCATAAAAGTGGTTCCGATAGTCGACTTGCTTGAGACCTGGATGGCCCAGCCCAGCCCATCAAGTATCTGCTTTACTGTAGTCAACCCCATGCCAGTTCCTTGGGGGTGCCCAGGCGCTCGACGAGTTGAACCCGGGTTCGAAGATCCTCGGTAAATCCTCATCCGAAATGCCATGGCCTGTATCCTGTATCGTGAGATGAGCCGCCGATTCACCCCCGTGAAGAGTAACATGAACTACCCCATTGGCTTTTGAATATTTTATTGCATTATGAATGATGTTGTCGATTGCAATCTGAACACGAGTTTGAGCAGTTATGTCGATGCGAATGACAAAGGCTTCAGCTTCGGGCGGAAGGTGCGGAACTAAACGTATGCCGGTGTAGAGAAGCGGCTCAAACTCTTTCAAGCGCTCGCGAACCAGCATTGCAAGAGATAACCGGTGGACATCTTGGCGGGGCACCCAATCGATCGGCTTCTGAGCGAAAGCAACCAGGGTTTGGCTGGTCACATTCACGGCCAGGAGAGCTCGTTTGATAAATGTAATGGCACTTTCGATACGCTCGATACTTTTACCGCAGGCGGCTTGAAGGCCTTGATCTCGCGTTCCAGGGCGCTGAGATTCATCGGCACCTGCCCAATCGGCGAACGAATGAGGTGGACAAGATCTGAGAGAAGCGAGGTACGTAGTTGTTGACCCAGATCTAAGACGAGGACGATCAAGCTTGCCATTACCCCACAAAGCGCGCGGTCAGACTCGGTGAAAAAGGCGGCACCTATTCGGTTTTCCACTTTCAACACACCTATAACGGACTCCTGTCGCAGGAGTGGCACGGCGTAAAGACAGCGGAATGCTTCGTTACGATTGTGCCAGAGGTATTGGTCCCACTGGCCCTGCCAGGATGGATGAGCCTTGAGTTCTTCCCACGAGTTCGCCCAAAAAGGCTTTTTCCGAACGGCGACCCAAGCCGTAATACCTTTGATATCTTTGTCGGGCACGTCCGGATCGGGGAGGTAATACACCTGTTCAGCGCGCGCCTCTGTTGAGAAACCGAAGCCGTCCGCGAGGCGAAGTTGGCGACCACTTGGGTCTACAAGCCACAGTGAACAGATTTCGGCGTGGAGTGTATTAGCAACGGTCTTGACGATTTCACTTACCTGTTGTCTAGGGTCAAAGGGCCTGAGGAGCGCCGCGACGAGGGTTGCAGGAACTTGAATTAATCGTTCTTCATGCTTTTCCAAAAGGCTGAAAGCATGAACCGCAAGAGATCTGTTCTGTGCCAATTCCCTGACGGCAAATCTGTCGGACGCCGAGAAACCGTCGGAGGAGTTCGCCTTGTTCTCTAGCTTGAGAACTCCAACCAGGTGGTCTCCTAGCAACAGAGGAAAGGCGCTGAGCGAATGGAAATGCCGCTCGGGATGGCCAGCCCATTGACTCTTGTCCATTTGCCCTTTCCAGCAGAATCCAAACTCAGATTTGAGCTGTTCAAAAGAGGATACGTGTACTTCACGCTTCGTCTGCGCAACATAGGCGGTCACACCCTCGGCGCTTAGGCCACTTGGATCGTCTCGGATCGCGTACGTCACCTCCTGCGCGAGAGTTTGCGGAGCTTTTGCAGATGCAGCAAGGAGCCGGAGCATCGGCGCACCCTTGTCGTCAACGTAGACACGCCAGATGGTACAAACTTCGGCCTCGAACTCATGCGCGCAGGTTTCAACGATGACGCTGCCAAATTGGTCAAAGGACTGCGCCTTGGAAATTGCTGTCAACAACCGATCACGAGCGTCCATCGTGCCCTCCTCACCTTTTGGGGCTACCTGTGTGCATTGCCCCGTCACGAATTCCTCGGCTGAAACGGATGAATCATATCACTGTGGCCGACTGCGTGCGTTTTGCCCTGTGGTGTACGGTTATGCAAAACGTCCCCTCACTGGCCTACCGGTTGTGTTCCAAACCGGGAAATCCTGAACTGCTACCGGTCATGCGGCAGTTGGAATCGCGAATAGCGCAAGTCTTCCTGGCGTGTGTCTAGAGTTCCGTGGCGTGTATCCAGGGTTTCGCGCGGCGGCGACAGCGGCCTCGCTCTTTCCAAGAGGCTGAGGCCGCGCTGGCTAGTAGCGATGGGCAAGTCGGAGATGGATTCTGACGCGCTGAGACCCTGTCAACGCCATCGTCCCAACGGTCTTGGCAACGCTGTGTTCATAGACCGCTTCCACCACCGGAGCATGACAAGAGCGTTCCTCCCTAAGTCCCGGTTTAGATGATATATCAGAGGCGGAATCCTCTCCACCGATGGCAAGATGGGGACCCGGAACCGGATTGAACCATCGCTGCCCTGCGACGTTGGCAGGCGTATTTCCAAGCTTCTCTCCTGGAGGTTCTCCGGTTTGTTGGCCCTTTCCGAATCGATTTCTCGCTTTATTAACTAGATGGGAACGGCCGTAAAATTGGAAATGATCTGGAATCCTAGACGCTGATTCGTTTTCTTCCTTGCCGGCCAATATGCCGTACGGAAGCCTTTCTCGGAGGGCGCGGCGGCGAGTCGAGTGGTCGCTCTGGAGGCATCTAACCGATGCGGGGAACGGATGGAGTTTTTGTGCAGGACAGTTGACATTTAGACGCGTTTTTCCTTGTGTTTTGATTGTATTTAAATTATACTGCGCCGACACCCCAAGGATTTGCTGCTGTTTGGAAGAGGAAACGTGCTTCGGCTCGTCCCATTATGCCGTGTGATATCTCTGGAGGAAGGCAAACAGCCCGAGTTGCCGCGCAAGACCTGCCACTCCTTATGTAACGAGCTACGGCACTGGTTGAACGTGATCTCCTATAACCCGGGGAACTTATATACTCCATCTCTGGCGGATTGTGTGGCTTGCCATATTCAAGCATCCATAGTGAACTATTTGGGACACAAGACCCGCGAGAACCGAATCGAACCTGCTGTACTCAGCTGTGGGAATTTTCGTTTGTTGGAACGTGAGAGCAAAGTGCCTTGCGTTTTTTGACGTCCAGCATTGATTTGAGAGCTCGACGAATCTGGTTTTTGGAGTTAAAAGAAAGTTCGACCCTTGAGAAGACAGGGTCACTGAAGGAGTGGCGAATAGATGTCAGTAAAGAACGATTGCCTCGGTTCTCAAAGCACTCGGGGGTTCAATGGCGCCAGGCGAGACTTTTTGGTTCGGGCCGGATTTGTGGCTGGATCGATGGCAGTGTCGAATGCCGTTTCACCCGCTATGGCATCGGCGCAAAGCCCCGAAACGGGTCACTACCATGCAACTGGTCGTCCATTTCAATGGAAGAACGAGCCCCGTCGCCAGCGGAAGAGTTTCTATGATCTGTCGGACGAGGAAGTCCGCCTTCTGTGCCGCGCTATCGGCTACATGCGAAACGGAAATGGAGGGGCAGACACTCCTAAGGACAAGCCGCTGAGCGTGGATAGCCCACTCCAGTGGGATCAGTGGGTGATGATCCATGCGAGGCACTGTACCGAGACCAAACCTGGTGTTATCGATCAAGTCCATTGGAGCTGGTTCTTCTTGCCATGGCATCGGGCTTACCTTTGGTTTCTTGAACGCCAGATCGCGAATGTTATAACCAGCATTCTTGGTGAGGACGGATCTAAGTTTGCCCTGCCGTATTGGGACTGGATAACCCATAAGGAAATCCCAAATACGAGGGATCGCGCCGGTACCAATACGCCGAGTCCCCTCTTCGGTTACGACCTCGCCAGAGAAAATATGGTAAAAAACGATGGACTTGGATTCGACAACTTGGCCTTATGGGACGGTTATCGAAAGCCGAGCCTTCAGGAACCTACCATGGACCCTCGGAACGAGCGAACTATAGATTCGAAGGAGCATATTGAAGAAACCATCTTGTATATGAGTCCTCAGTACGTTCAATACATGCTCGAGCTCGATTTCGAAGACTTCGCGGGCAAAGCAGTGCCGCCGCAAGCGGCAATTCCCACCAGCGACGGAATGGGGGTGCTTGAGCACTATCCACACAATAATGGGCATGATTGGGTAGGCTCGCGAATTGGCAAGAACCGGGACATGGGCACGCTCCGTTATGCCGCCTTGGACCCGATTTTTTTTATGCACCATGCGAACATCGACCGGATCTGGTCCTGGTATCGCGGCGCACAGCCCGATCCCAACGCGCCATGGGGCGCCAACAAATACATCTGGGGAAAACAACCATACACTTTTACGGATATCGATGGCTCGCCCGTTACTGTAACGGTGGCGGACATTATCATGACGATGACAAACGTTAACTACATCGAGCCGCTGTCCCCCCCTGCGGCGACAGCGCCGCTACTGTCTGCGCTGCAGACACCTTTGCCGCACCCTCTGAGGGAAAAGACAGCTACTCTTGAGCAAAAGGCGAACACGCTTACTACAAGACCGCTTACGGTGAGTATAACTCCGCAGGCTGAGATCACTAACCTTCTTAGCGCGACAATTACTGCACAACCCCACCCTCTCTCGCTGTTGGTCATCGAGACCGGACCGATCACCTACACGAGTAAACTTACCATTAAGATTTTTGTTAACAAGCCCGACGCCAACGGTTCGACTAGCATTCATGATTCACACTATATCGGGCGTATTCGAGCGCTCGACTCCGAAGGCCGTGTGAATGAAGACGGAAAGGACCTTAGCCACTCATTTTCCGTAATCATTCCGCCAGGCGATTCCAATTTTTACAAGATGGTTAAGCCAGGTGAGGCCTTTTCGGTGACGCTCGCCGCAGTCGGGCCGAGTCCGACAGACGAGAGATTTCGCATTGAAGTAAAAAGCATACATTTAAAGGTTATCGAATGAGAGTCGTGCTCAGTGTCGGGGCTACGTGTCGGATGAACAGAAGCCTTAAAGACGCGGTGATGGCTTTAGCGGTGATCGGAAGCGTGTGCGTGCCGATAGGCATCTACTCAGATCTGTCGGCACAGCAATTGCGCCCTCCGAATGATGTAGCGGGAACGTGGCATTACCGAAGTTTCATAAACGAAAGTAACACTGTTTCTGACCTGAACGCTATTCTATTTGGCGAAGGCGACCTTGTGCTTGATGAGTCCCCAACCGGGACGCTCAGTGGAGCTGGAGACTTCGGTGGTGGCGACGTGATGCGCTATCAAGGCTCTGTCAATCACAGCAGTTGGATAACTGTACGTTTTCAAGGCGTAGGGACCGGAACTAAGAATAAGGATTGGCTGTACGACTATGTTGGCGTAGTCGTTCCGCAATGGCCCAATGGGGTGAACCAGGTCCAGACGATTGTTGGCTCCGTTGTGCGTTCTGCGCCTCACTCGAACGATTCCGGTGGCACCTCCGCGGCCGGCCGAGTAGCCTCGTTCATCGCAGTAAAGAAGTGATTAGCGGGCCCTTGGGCGGTTTCGAGATCTTTAACGATTGGTGTCGAAGGAATGGTCACGATGCAAGAAACTGTTGGGATCTGTATTCGCGAGTGGAGTGGCGTGCGCCCGCGCGGGCTCATTTGCTCACCACTTTGGGTCACATCATGTCGCGCCTGGTGCGTATCGTTGTCCAGGAATCGGGATCCAGAATGAAACGTTGCATCGGCCATTTGCCCGAAGCAATTACGAGACGCGTTTCGGTTTCACTCCTTAGCGCATGTCTTCTGGTGATCACGAATGTGCCCGGCCGCGCGCAACCAGGGACGCGACCACAGTCAGAGGATAGCTGTGCGTCGTTGGCTCTGCCCTCGGACAGTGAAAAAAAAGAGATAATCAAAATCGCTAGTGCTCTCAGCATTTGCGACGATCTGCAGAAACTATTGGATCGCGGTCAGGTCGCTTCAAAGTCGCTTGCCGTCCTGCTTGAGCCCGGTGCTTCCCTTAGGTCTGTTGACGTGGAGACCTTACTGCGACAACCGGACGGGGAGAATCGGCTGCTGCGACAGGTCGCCGAAGCTGTTCAAAAGGGGAGTGAGGAACGTAAGCTGCTCGCTGAGGACCTTCAAAGGTGGCAACAAGGGCAGCGCGTCATCGCGATAGTAGCTGGGCTTGCATCCGATTCAAATCGTGTTCGGAGCCAAGTTCAAGGCGTCCTCGCTTTACAGCTGATGCTAAAGCAGGAAACCGAACAAGAACGATATCGTCGCACCAAATTCCTCAACGCATTTCTCGGTACAACTGTAGGCGCGGTGGGAACTGGCCTTCAGTTGAATAACAGTATTGGCGTGCAGCATGCGGGGGATGTCCTGGGAGTTGTTGGTGGTGGCATAACCGTGTTTTTCAACGTCTGTACGGCAGACTGGAACGTTAAAGATACCGCGCCCGACAGCCTCCTGCTTGAATCCTTTGCCAGCGACAATAGAAGACATCCCCTCCCGGCTGCCGTTTGGGGTCTTATAGATGAAAGTATCAAGAAAGCGATGAAAGCTATTTTCACCTGGAACCAAGGAAACTCTGATTTTCCCCATGCGCACCTGAGCTGCCATTGGGGCGCGCCCCCACCGACTCCGAAAATAGTCGCCGACAGTATTAGCACACTAAGGCGGTTGGATAATGACTTGGCGACAGTGAACAGCGGAGCTACCGCGCTCTTGCAAGCTGTAGCCGCACAATAAAATTAGGGGGGGCTGGTGCTTAACGAGTTCAATCATCAGTTTGCGGGTCTTGCCGACGAATGCGCCGCGTCCTCCCAGCCATCGCGATTCGTGCTGGTGCCTAGGGACGAGAATTTCTCACTGCGGTAAAGTTCCCGATTACGCGCCAAGCAACCGGCCGAGATGAGACGACGAACCAACGGACCCATACGTTGAAAATGGTGGCGATTGTCGTGGTACGGATAGCGTTGGAGCTTTCTTGTAGCCGTAACTTTTGTCACAGAGATTTCTGATAATCTAAATGCCCGCGGACGAAAGGCTAAATTGATGAGCACATCCGATCGGCCCATCGCATTCTGTTCCATTTTTCCCAAGATTGGTGTTGCCAGAGTGGGGGATTCCGACGACTACTTCATCGGCCCGGAATCTCCCGGCATTGAAGATCATCCCGAAAGCGGGTTTAAAGATGCGTGCGGGCAGGTGAAGCGCCAGGCTGCCCGGTTTCGGATATACGCATTTGACGATGCGGGCTCCGTTGTCGCGGAACTGACATCCAAGAACACGAAGTCTATCAACTGGAGAGCGAGCGTCGCGAATAAGAAGGCCAGCTGGCACGCATTTTCTGGAGGCGCAAAGGCGCAGGCGCTGTTCGAAGGCACTTTGCCAGCGAAGGACACTCCCCCACTGCGAAATAACGATTGGCCATCGGATCGCCGGGCCCTGGTGATTAAATCCAGCGCTGCCGTTTCCGGAATCGACCAAGTCTCCGCGTCGCTGGAAGGTCCCATCTTTGACCTTCGCGAATCGGTGTACCTGGGCGAACTACGCACCGACGGCAGCGGGCGACTCTTGTTTCTCGGAGGGCACGGTCATTCTCGACCTGTTTCGGATGATGATCGTTATCTTCTCAACCACTATGCGAATAACGACCGTTGGTGCGATGACACAGCCGACGGCGTAATCGAGGTTGATGTCACTATGCCGGACGGCGCTGCAGTTCCGGTCCGGGGCCGGGCTTTCGCAATCGTTGCGCCCCCCGATTTTGCGCCGCACACGGACAACCTCGTCACGCTGTATGACGTGATGGAAGAAGCGGCCCTGGATCATGATCTTCCGTGGCACCTGGCATCTACTCCCCCTCCCAAGATTCGTTCCACTGTCTCGTTCGTTGATGAGGTTTATCCGATTCTTGCGAGGATTGTCGATTACCAATGGGTCAACGAGCGCGCGCTCCGTGGTCACGGCCCCGGAAAGCGCGGCAATTTTATCGGCGATGATCTCCTGGGTCCCCTAGCAAACCACAAGGATCCCAACGGGATAAAACTCCGCCAACACATCCTCGATCTTCTGCGGAATCCAAACCTCACCGGCGATGCCGCAAAAGAACAGGCAAATCTCAACTTCATGCCCCAGCTTTCGGGCGACGAAGGCGACACGACGATGGGCGAACCCGCTACTTGGCTCAAATTGACCAAGCGCCAGTACGAAACGATCCAATTGTGGGCCAACAATAAATTTACCGGGTTTACCAGCCTCAAAGAGGTGAAGGCGGAATTGGCCAAGCGCGCTGGTTTACAGAAGCCGCTAGAAGACTTGCCTCTCGCCGAACAACCGTTCGCCCTCACGAAGGCCGCGATGGTGGCTTGTGTCGGGGGGGCGTTTTATCCGGGCATTGAGATAACATCCATTTCGAAATCCAAGCGCTTCTATCAATCGGCTTTTGAGCCGTCCGCTGAACTGGAGCCCGGCGACGTGACCAAGTGGATGGCGCTCCCGTGGCAAGCGGATTTTTACGAATGCAGCAGCTCGCACTGGTGGCCTGCCCAGCGCCCGGACGCAGTAGTCAGCGAGTACGATTACCATGAAGCGGTAAAAGATTTCCCTCTAGAGGACAGCGCGGGCAATGTTCGCGCCCTCCTCTTTCCGAGGAAACAATGGGACCGCGGCGTGGGATTAGACAGGACATTCCGTCCCGTCTTCAACTGGCCCACGCCCGCAGAAGGTCAAACTACGGACGACTACGCCGCCGCGTGTCGCAAGGCATTCGTCGCGTTTTCAAATGACCAATGGACCAACCGAGGCCGCAGATGGCAAATCATCGAACCGAAGTCCGGGGAAACCTTGGGCCGCTACAAGTTTCGCCTGCGAGAATATTTTGACCGTTACGGGAGCAGTAGAAAGTGGCCGTTTCGGTTGCCCGATTCACTGCCCGCCGAAACACCCGATGCCTACCATGAAGAGCTTATCGGTGCGTTTTCATCCTTCATAGACGCCCTGGTCCCGGCTGCCGACGCGGGAGAGACGCTCGACGCCTATTCGCGGCGCCTGAACGACGACGACTCCAGATGGATGTCGTTCCTGGCCGGCACCACGCAGCTCGGCTACGAGGTCCGCCAGAGATATCAAGGCGATAACGAGATGGTCCACAAATGGAAAACCTTGGGGTTCGTCACTCGTGTCCCTGGGATACCGGAGCGGATCCTGGTCGAAACCGGTCGCGAGAAATACGACGGCCTGCAGGACCGCGAGTACTTCTATATGATGCTGAACTGGGAGAGCTATCCTGATTTCGAACCGAAGGCGAGGAAACTGGCGCTAAGTTTTCTACAGGCCGCTCGTGATCTGCAGAAGACTGAGCACTTCAAGGCTGATCGAGCCAACAACCTATATGAGTTCTTCGAGTATTCGGCCTCGGCCTTTGAAGCGCGCCTTCAGCAAATCTACGAGGGGTTCGCGGCGCAGTCCACCAAGCCGGCCGACGATTGGGAACCGAAGAAACTCGTCGCGCGAATACTGCAACTAGCGCCGTTCAATCAACTCGATGGCGCGTGGCTCCGTTACGCAACCGACGCCGGTCCGATCGCCGACATCAATTCTTTGCTGTTTGACATCTGGAGCGATGAAACCGGCAACGGCGATCCCGCGCTCAACCACGCCAACCTCTACACGGCCCTGATGCAGAGTGTTGGCATCTATCTGCCGCCGCTGCGAAGCCGCGCGTATGCGGATAATCTTGCGATCTTGGAATCCGCATTCACCAATCCGCTCTTTGAGTTGCTGATGTCCCAATTTTCGAAGGACTTTTTTCCGGAGATTCTCGGAATGACCCTCCAGCTGGAATGGGAGGTGCTTGGACTGTGGGCAGGAGTAAAGCGCCTGGAGGCGAAGCACTTCAACTCTCAGTTCTACCGGATGCATATCGGCATTGACAATGCGAACGACGGCCACGGAGCCAAGGCAAAACTCGCGGTCAGGCAGTACCTTGATTTTGTTCGGGCTGAAAGCGGCCCTCTGGAGGCTGCTCGCCAGTGGGAGCGTATATGGACAGGATACGTGGCTTTCGAGACAACTGGCGACATCAGTGATGACTTTGCGGCCCAGCAGGATTATCCTCCGCTGATAGAGGATCAAATGGTGGCGATGATTCAGCAAAAGAAATATTTCGCGCAGCGGAATCATTCGAATCTTCCCACGCTGGGCGCCAACAGGATGAACGATTGGTTCGAAGAGCCGGTCGCATTTCTCGATCAGCTCGCCAATTCCCGTTACATTTCCAAGGGCGATCCCGACGGCAGTTATTTGCTCAGAGACCGCACGACTTACAGCGGGCCTATGTACAAGATCTTCACCACGGCGGAACTGAAGCTGTGGGCGGACTGGATACGTTGGCTTGGCGGAGAATACGAGCCGACAGCGCCTACGACTCCAACAGATCCCGCCCTTGCCGTCCAGCAAGTCATCGAGCGTCTTTCATCCACCGCGGCCAACATACCGGCGCATCAGACCTCCATGGTCGGCGGGAAGTCGGTTGGGGATTGGTTCAGGGCCGGTTCCACTGCCTTGATGGGAGCGTTGGGCGACCCTAAGAACGGGTGGATCATTCCGCGTAGTTCCGCAACGAGCAAGTTCATTACAAACCTGCTGCCAGGCGCTCCGGCGATGGAGGAGGCGATCAGGGGCGTGAAGATAGGTGGGCAGGACGGCGTGACCGTTGTCAAAGCCTGGATCGACGCGGGTTGTCCGTTGCCCGGCCAAGCTGCGCAACCCAAGATCGACTTGGCTCTGATGGGTGCCGTGAGCGAAGTGCCTGATCTTAGCGCTTCCATTAGCGCCTGGCCGACCACTCCCCAGGAACCGCCACTCCACCGCAAGCAGATATTTGGACAGGATGCTGTCCACTGACATGGATGAGGCCACCTAATGAACCTTGAGCGAATCGATCATATCGGCCTGAACGTTCGTGATTTAGTCACCTCCGCTGAGTTCTATCAGAGGGTGCTGGGTTTTGGGGTTGTTCACAAATGGAAGACGACCTGGATGGTCGGTACGGACGCGATGCGCCTTGGGTTGTTTCAGAGGCCCAGTTCCGGCCCGGTCTGCAATATCGATAACACGGTTGCTATAACGCATGTTGCCTTTCGCACGGACGGCGCCGGCTTCGCGGCGGCACAAGCCGAGCTGCGAAAGCTAGGCGTCTTTTTTGAGCCTCCTGAAGATACCGGTATTGCTTACTCAGTGTTTATTCTGGACCCCGATGGCCATCAGATTGAGATCACCACGTATGAGCGCGAGGCAACACCTCCGAGTGATACGCATTGAACGCCAGGGAACTACAAGCCAGGTATGATGTCGTGGTCCTGGGAGCCGGACCATCAGGTTCCGCCGCCGCCGCCGCTTTGGCGCGTGAATCGCTTACCGTTCTGATAGCGGACGAACAGGAAAGGTGTACCTTCAAGGTCGGCGAAAGCCTGCCCGGTATTGCAAGCTCGGTCATCGCCCGAGCGGGGTTTCCGAATGTGCTTCGGAAGGTCTCCCAGATAAAATGTTCTGGCAATCGCTCGGCTTGGGGTTCACACGAAATCCAATTGCGGCCGGGACTTCTTAACCCTTACGGGGGTGGCGTCCATTTGGATAGAGCCCAGTTTGACGGAGAACTTCTGCGTGAAAGCATCGCTGCGGGGGCACAACTCTTGAGTGGTACCCGTTTCCAGCGCGTGGCGAGATCGGAAAGAGGCTGGATCCTATCCCTTCGGCGTGGTGCGGAGTTGAACACCATTGAGTGTGATTCGGTCATCGACTGTACCGGCAGGAAGGCGCACTTTGCAAGAACTCAGGCGGCGAAAAGAATTGTCATTGACAAGCAGGTGGCGATTGTATCAGTGCTCTCGGGCGAGAACGTAGCCGATGACGATCTGACGACGACGATTGAAACGGCACGTAATGGGTGGTGGTACAGCGCGCGAATCCCGAATGGACGGCGCGTCGTGGTGTTCTTTACGGATGGCGATCTTCTGCCACGCCTGAAGGCGCGAACGCCCGATGGCTTTACTTCTCACATAAGGCGGAGTGTTCACATTCGAGAGTTCCTGGCAGCGGGGTATAGAGTCGAACGGACTCCCGATGTCGTGCTGGCGGACACTTCGTATCTGATTAATCCGGCGGGCGGCGGATGGTGCGCCGCAGGTGATGCGGCGGCGGCGCTAGACCCGCTCGCATCCGCCGGTATCATCGACGCTCTAAAAAGCGGTCCTGCGGCGGCCCGCCTCGTGTTGTCCGGGTTCAAGAATATCAACGATTACTCACGGATCGTGACCAAGCAGGCGAAGGCGAACATCGAAACCCGGCGATCTTACGCTCTACTGGAGGCACGTTGGCCACGTGAGCCGTTCTGGGAGCGGAGGCACGACCACCGGGCGAAGCCAGCACCGTCCTTCACTCCATTTCAATCAGTCGAGACGTAAGTCAGCACTGTACGGAAGTCCATATTTTCACATGACCAAAATATTTCACGTGTTTTTTGTTAGTATTACGGACAAACCTTTAGCGCCGAAGGAAGGTCGAAGAAAAGGTCTGGACTTTTGCCTTTTCTTCGCCTACGATAGCTATGAACTATTTGCCGGGCGACAACGAGCCCACGCAGCGAGTGCGGTGTCCCGTGCACGGCTTCATCAGTTATTCGAGGAACGAGAGAAAGATTGTTGACCACCCTGTCTTTCAACGGCTGCGGTACGTTAGGCAGCTCGCGATGGAGTACCTTGTCTACCCTGGCGGCGTCCATACTCGCTTCGAACACAGCCTCGGAGTGATGGAACTGGCAACCCGAGTCTTTGACCGCTTGCTTGAAAGGCACAGGGCCGAGATGGAAAAGGACCTCAAGCAGGTTCCGGAGCTTGCAGATCACACCATTGCCAAATCGAGACAGTTGATCCGTTTGATGGCGCTCTTGCATGACGTTGGTCATCCGGCTTTTGCGCATGCAGGAGAGGCCGGGATTCCGGGCAAGGATCACGGAGAAGGTTTCTATTCATGTGATCCAAGGAGTCCTTGGCAGTCTTCTCGACAGCACTTTTTTTCCCGGCACCTCTGCGGTACTCGTGCGCCTAATGAATAAATCAGAGGAGCTCGCGTTCTTGAGTCAGTTAGTCTCAGGCGAGATGGACGCCGATCGAGCTGACTACCTGCTTCGAGATTCACTTCACTGCGGCGTGAGTTACGGCCTCTACGATGTCGCGAAGCTGGTTGAGGATGTTACTCTGGTTGAAGATCCCGACAGTGGTCGTCTGCAGTTGGCGCTTGACCGTGGTGGCGAGCACATGTTTGAAGCCGTGATATTGGCTCGCTATCAAATGAACGTCCAGGTGTACTACCACAAGATTCGGCGGATCTACGATCATTACCTGGAAGAGTACAGTAAGAGTTGGGGACCGGAAAACTACAAGACGCTCGACGATGTACTGCTCCATGACGACATGTCGGTGATGATGGAGATCAGAAAAGACGTCGGCCGGGACGGACCGCGTCAGCCATGGGCGCGGCGGATCATTGAGCGGCGACATCATCGCGTGGTCCACGAAACAGGCGACAACGCAGACCATGCCAAGTTGCAGCGTGCGAAACGCATTCTGAAACAACTGAAGAGCTCGTTTGGGTCCGTAGATTTCTACCTCGACGACTCTCCAGTCTCGATCTATAAGCTTTCAATTCCTGGAGAGCAGGAGGAGCCTCAGGTGCAGCACCTCTATATAAAGGAGCGTAATGGCAATCTCACCCTGCTGGCTCACGAAAGCGCTATCATCAGCAAGATCCCGAAACGAGTCCGTACGGTGCGAATCTTTGCGGATGGGGATGAGAAAACATTGAAGGAGATCCGTGAACACGTCAAAAACCTGGAGAAGACCTTATGACAACAAGCGGTGAGCTGGTATACTCCAACAACTTGTGCTCTGCCTTTCTGACAGCGATTGTCAAGGCTTTTGAAGAACATCATGCCGGTGGGTACCTCGGCAGAACTGCACTCCAGAAGCTCACCTACTTCGTCAAGGTCTTGGGTGCTCCAGTCCCTTGTTCGTTTGGCATCTACACGTACGGTCCATACTCTGACAAGGTCACCTTTGCTGTGGAGTCGCTCCTTGCCGACGACGTTATAAAGGACAACAGCCCTAATCCAAAATACTCAAACTACCGTCTCGGGCCGAATGCCGAGGAGTTGCTCTTCAGTTTCGCCAACGAGTTGCAGCCTCATGAAAACAAGATCCATCAAGCCGTCAAGGCGCTCGGCGCGTTCACGCCGAATGACCTCGAGTTGATCGCCACTCTTCACTTCATCGCAAGGCGGCAGTTGCAGACCACTGGGAAGACTTCTAAAAAGTTAGCCGTACGAGAATTCAAGATGATCAAGAAGGACAAATTTTCCGATGAGGACATCAGCACTTGGCACGACGCTTTGGCCAAAGCAGGACTGATTGTGAATCAGAAGGCGGCGGCTGGACTGTAGACGATTTTGTAGCTGCGAAAGCTTCCTCTTTCCACAAAGGCCAACAAATTTCCGCATCCTTCCTGCAACAGATTGAAACCTAAGGAGCGGGAAACAGGGCATTTTCCCGAGTGGCCAGAATCTGCCTTGGGCGCAGGGGGTCGGGAGTTCGAATCTCCCCGCCCCGACCAAACTCTTCAATACTTTAGATGGGCATAAGGATGACACTCGATGCCCATGTCGACACAGAGAGGCTCTACGCCAACAATGGGGGCAACCCCCGATCCCGAACTGATTTCTAAGGCCAAGGCCGATGACAAGTTATCGGCGTTTGTGCCAGTCCCAAATCCGAGGCTGGATGGGCGCGAAAACGCCAATGAAGCGACTGCTACGCAGTGAGTTGTTGCTGATAATGAAAACGGAGCGCTTCAAGATTCCCTTGCCTGATCCTGTCGAAAAGTCGGTCTATCGCGATTGCATCGATGAGATGCCTCGGGTACGTTGTGCCCTTACAGAATTTGCGAAACAGATACATGAGCAAGGAGTAGCCGAATGCGCCAATCAGGTGCCCGCAACAATCTGTCAGCGGATCGGTTCGCACCTTGCTCCCAGCCGTAATCGCACCGGTTCTCTGTGCTTTTACGGTTCTCATGCATTGCCTAAGAGCCTCTTTGTTCAACGCAGGAACGACCCCGCGAGCCACTAGTAAGACTTTCTGTGGCGATTGACGCGGAACAAATGCGATGCCATGCTTGACGCACAGAAAGTCGGCATATGTGACCCGTCGCATGTCTCGCTTGAAATCGCTAAACGCGTTCGCGAGCACCTCGTTCACTTTTATTGTGTTACGGCAGACTCCGCACACCATGTAAAACACTTCTTCCAAAACTTCTTGTCGCCAAACATCATTTTCCCAACTGTAGCCAAAGGTATACAGCACTTTCGGACTTTTAATCGCCAGACCGAGGAGATGATCAAAATCGCGATCCATCGCCACATAGACGCCCGTCACGGCGCCACTGGCCACTTGTCGCGCGATGGCGATTAGCGTTGCCTTTGAACCTACAGCTCGGAATTGAACGGCGATCGTGGGGCCAAGTTGGCTGAAGCATCTCTGCCAAAATACAATGTCTTGCGACTCGGTATTGAATCCTCCCGACTGCACATCCGCGAGCGTTCGGCTCTCGCCTCCCTCGACGAAAACAATAGCGTCTACGCCTGAAAATATATGGAGATTGGAAAGCCCCGCGGGGGTCCGTTCGAAACGTCATGCGAGTATCTCTCGCATGTCAAAAACGCGCGAACTGTAGGAGCTGACAATATCCGGTGAGTGCGTCGCAAACAGGATTTGAGCGTGTGGGTTCATTACCTGTAAATTACTGATCAGTTGTTCCTGCCAGTTTACGTGCAGAGACAACTCAGGCTCGTCGGCGATGTATATCCAAGCGGCTTTTTGCTGCAACAAGGCCTCGCCCAAAATGATTAAAAGTTGTTTCTCGCCGGAGGACAGTTCGGTCAGAGGGAGCTTCGCATTTGAGTCTGCTACCACGCTTATCAGTTCGTTCTTTTCGTTGACATGATAGGTTTTTCTAGTCATCATGCCGTTTAAAATCCGCAGGAATTCTTCCCGGGGTGCGTATATCTCCTTCTGTCGCTCGCCCAGTTTGTGCCACTCCTGAACAAGCGAATGTATTCGCGCCATCGCAATCAACGCTGAGAGCTGTCCGGTGTTGAAGCCTTTCTGCTGTTCCACGGCACCTATCGCCGATGAAACAAGTGCAAAATGCTGTTCTACCTTACCCGCGAAAGCCTGCTGATTCATCCCGAACTGCTCGAAAATCTGAACCAGCGCGGCGTTTCTTCCCCCAAGTTCAATTTCAGAATCGTTGTTAAGAAATTGCCTGGAGTCTGCTGATCTATGAGCGACAAGAATACGGTTTCTTGGAACTTGGCTACCTCGGCTTCGCCCTGCCTAATCAACAAGGAGAAATATTTGACGAGATCGTTCGCCATCTGATCGAGCTTTTTATCCACTGTCGATTCGAAACTCCTGTCCTCTTGTGTTCGCAGTGCCTGGGAGCGGTGGATTGAGAGCCAGCTTACGTTGGTCAGCTTCCTCAGATGCTCAACTATCGTTGTGGCGCGACGTCGAATCAGCTCGCGTGCGTGATGCTCGCGGAAAAGAGAGGTTTGCTGGAATTCATCGAGAGAATACACCTTACCTGGATCGTGGGCTTGGTCGCGGATTCGGAATGAAACCTGCGGGAATGATGATCCCTTTCGCGGGTTTTTTTCAATTTCGATAGAGGGTCTGCGTTTGCTCTTTACATCGGCCAACTGGATTTGCAATTTTTCGAACGGTAGGCGATCGAGCGTTTGAAGGTCAGCACTGAGGCCAGCCGCGATCATATTAATTAACGTGGTCTTTCCAGAACCATTGACCCCGATCAGAAAGTTAACGTCGCGGTGGAAGTCCAGCGTGAAATCCTTGGTTCCCCAAAAGCCCTCAACCCGCACACTCCGCAATATGTTCATTCGTCTTCCTTCCCGAAATATGTCTCAGCAATTGTATTAAAATCAAAACCTCGGTGAAGAGCGGACCGCGCACAAGCACCCGCCGAAGGTGGCAAGGCGGTGTGGACGGGGGTCCCCCAGGGTTCCGGTTGCCGAGAGTTCATCGTCAGGTATAATTGCGGCTGATGGCGCAAAGTAAACTCGAAATGATCCAGACACTGCAAGGTGCTGGAAACTTGCTGCTAGACGGGCACGCCATGCCCATCAAATACACAATTTGGATTTTCCAAGAGATGCTGGATGATGGAGCGGGACGTTCGATACCCGGCTTGAAGAGCGCGACGGGAAGGCTGGCCGACTGGAAAGCGAGCGAGGCAATAAAGGCCGTTGGGCGCACGGTTCAGCTTGTCCTCCAGGACGGACAGCACTCGGACGTTATATTGACTGATGCAAATGGGGCCTTCAGCGTCAGTGGTCCAATTGGCTAGACCGATTCAAAGTAATGCCTGAAACTGCGGCTGCCGGCAGGCTCTTTGGCGTGAAGTGAATCCTCTGGTGAGCCGCTAGAGGTTCAGAGAACCCTTCCTGTTAACCCCAGTCAGTAGTCCCGGAATATCCACTGCCATCTTGTGCCGGGCGCCAAACGGGAAATAAGATCGTTAACGTGGAAGCAGTTACCGTACAACCCGAGACTCCGACCGCGGGCCATGACGCCGCGCTGCAACCATCTGCCGGAGCCAAGTTCGCGCGGCGGGCGCTGATTACCGCCTGCCTGTTGGCCGCGATGGCTGATTTCTTTTACATCGGCAGCGTATTCGGCCGGCACTACGAATTTCAGCGCCTGGTCTACGAGATGCCGAACGATGCCAACGTTGCGGCCGCCTTCCGCAGAACGTTGCGCATTCAACCCAGCTATGGGCAATTCCAACAGGACTTGTGGGTATTGCTCGCCGAAGCCAAGGGTAAGAAGAACGGGTACTACGTGGATGTCGGCTCGGCCGATGGCGAATTTATCTCCAACACTTTCCTGCTGGACCAGATGGGCTGGAAAGGCGTCTGCATCGATCCGTTCCCCAAGAACATGGCCAAGCGCACCTGCCAGGTGTTTGCCCAGCCGGTCTTCAGCGAAAGCGGCAAGAAACTGCTATTCCGCGCGGCGGGCGACTTAGGCGGCATCGAGAAAGATTTGGGGAAATTTAAAACGGAGCTTGCCGCCGCGCCAATGGTGGAGGTGGTTACCGCCACGCTCGACGAGCTGTTGGCGAAGGCCCATGCGCCCCAGTGGATCGACTATATGAATATCGATGTCGAGGGCGCTGAATTCGATGCACTGCGCGGCTTGTCGCTCGACCGCTACCAAGTCGGCGCATTTACAATCGAGCACAATTTCGAGCCCGAAAAGCGAGCCAAGATTCAGCAGCTACTGGAAGGTAGGGGGATACGTCCGGGTTCGTTCCTGGGAGGTCGACGACTATTACGTCCACCCGAGCATGGCCGGCCGCTACAAGACCACTCTCAGCTATGCGTCGCGCCAGCAATAAAGAAATACCTGATTCTTTTCCCGCTCCATTCGCACTCAGTTAATGGAACCGGTCGTATCACCAAAGGCAACACCGGCGGGCACCAGATGACGCCTCCAGGCGAATTCTTATAGAATACCTGTGTTTATTTCCTGGGCATTTGTATGAAATCTGGACAGAATGATACAGTAGAATTGGCGGCCGAAACGGGGCCCGTCCTTTAGAAGCAGTACTTTGGATATTGGCCGCTGGATTGCAAACTCATGGGCAGGAGTCGAACGATATGCCATCGGAAATCAACAGATTTGAAGTGGGCCACAAACCAGCTCGTCTGGCGGATGCCGGCAAGCGCCTGAAGACAGCTCGCAAGGGCTGCAATCTGCGCCACCAGGACGTCGTCGCCAAAACCCGGCGCATTGCCCGGACGCTGGGCCCAGAGTTCGCCATCCCGATGAGCCGCCTGGCGGACATCGAAGACGGCCGCATGATTCCGACCATCTACAAGCTCTCCTCCCTTTGCGCTGTGTACCGCCTGGAAATGCCGCAGGTGCTGAAATGGTACGGCGTGCAAAATCGTCCGCTCCTCAAAAGCGCTGCCGCCGCATAAGCGGGTCCGGTGCAGTCGCTTTGAACTGATACACCGCGTTCCACTGGCCCCGATACACACAGTGGAACGCGGTATCGTTTGCCAGAATCTGTTTCACCTCGTTGCGTTCCCCTTCTGCCAGTTCCCGGTGAAAATCTGCCTCGGTCGTAAATAGATACTGCAAGCCCCAGTGACCAGCGAAGTCCGCCATCGAGTGGAAGGGCCGCAGGATGAGTTCTCTTTCTCCGTAATACAAAGGCATCGGCGCAAGACGGAAGCTGACGGCCGGCTGTCCGGTGTAAAGAAAAAAAACCGGATCGTCATAGGCGGAAAAAGGTCCGCCGGGAGCGTTGCTGCGAATCCAGTCATACACCACGCGATTGCTGGCGACTACCGCGCGGTCTTGTTTCAGAATTGCGGGAAGGATCTGTGTAATCGCCCGAAAGTTGAGAAGTACTCCCCAAGTCGCGAGCGCGATGAGCGCCAGCGCGATGCCGCCCGCAACCGCGCGGTTGGCCGTCGTTGCCGCCGCCTTCACCAGACCGGCCAGAAGGCGGATTTCACTTGCGAGTCCGGCCGCCAGCAGCGGAAACACCGGGATCACGAAACGCTCGTTGGGCGGATAGTGCCACACCAGCAGCATGGCGAGGTACACCGCCGCGAATGCGTGATAGTGTGTGAAGCCGCGCCGCAGCCCCAGTCGCACGGCCCCGAGAATGGCGCCGATCGCCAGAAACCGCGCCAGATAGACGGCACTTGCGGACTTGCCATCATCGAAAATGATGAGGCCCGCGATTCCGCTGAAAAGGCTGTCGAGATTCTTCCAAATCAGAAAGGGCAAATCACGCGGGCCGACGTTGAGAAGCTGAAAACCGAAATAGTCGGTGTAGTAAATCGTCGTGAGATCGGTCGCGGTAGCGCGGTGTGCGTGCACCCAGGCCATCCAAGCGACAATCGCCGGCGCCATCACCAAGACGAACCCGAGCGCGCGGCGGCGCTGGCCGCGTAGTATCAGCATCAGGGGAACCGTCGCGATCAGCGGCAGCGCGGCGGCCTTGGTGAGATAGGCGCACACCGCCAAAAGTCCCGCCGCCGGCGCCAGCCATTCCGGGGACGCAGCATTTCCCGCGCGTTCGGCCAGCATCAGCGCCGCCAAGAGAAAGCAGGAGAACAACAGATCGCTCATTACCGTCATGCTGTAGAACATCAACGACGGACTCAGCGCAAACACGCCGCAGAGAATGGCGCTGCCCCAATCGCTGAAGCCCACATCGCGAAACCAGCGCGACGAAGCCAGCAGGTACACCGGCAGCAAAGCCCACATCGCCAGCATCGCCAGCTGCAAGTTTTCGGGAAAACGCGGATCGATCCGCCAAATTGCCGACAGCAGCGCCGGCAGTAGGGGCGGATACTTGGTCTGGTACGGGCGGCCTGGCAAGCTCAGAATCCGGTATCCAGCGCCCGTGGCCAGCGATTTGGCGCAGACGAAGTAAATGCTATCGTCGTGAAGATGTCCAAAATGCGGCATGTCCCGCGAGTTCCACGCCAGACGCGCAGCCGGCCCGAGCGCCAGCATCACCATCGCGATAAGCAAATAGCGCCGCACATTACTGTTATCGGCCTGGCGGAGAAAAGCCAACATTCATGAAAATTGTCTTCTGGGGCGCGGCCGGCGATGTCACCGGCTCGCGCCACTACCTGGAAAGCGGCGGCAAGCGCTATTTGCTCGATTGCGGCATGTATCAGGGACACCGCAAGGAAGCCGAGGCGCGTAATCGCGACTTTCCGTTTCCGCCGGAATCCGTTGAAGCCGTGGTGCTCTCTCACGCTCACATCGACCACAAGCGGGAATCTGCCACTGCTGGTGAAGAACGGCTTCGCAGGGCCGATTTACGCCACGCCTGCCACCATCGATCTCTGCGGCGCGATGTTGCGCGATACGGCCCATATTCAGGAAAGGGATGTCGAATGGGTCAACAAGCGCCGTTCCCGTCGAGGCGCGGG
>CAWGTB010000003.1:0-1591057 GCA_963825405.1 uncultured Solibacteraceae bacterium
CGACGCATTCGGTTACAGATCGAGTTCACCCGCACCCGCTTCCGCGACAACATGCTGGCCAGCGACTTCGTCCTGCAAGGGGCGGTCACGCTGCTTGAAGAAGGTGCGCGACGGCGAGTTGCGACTCGACCGCACGATCGAAGTCTCGGTGACCAACACCGCCGAGAAGAAGCAGATCCTGTCGCTGCTGACGCCGAACCTGAACACGCTCGACCACTTGCTGCGGCAGAACGTCCGCGACTTCCGCATCGCCATCTCGAAGCGGCAACCCCTGCGCCGAACGCCAGCGCCGCCTGGCGCCGGCTGGTGCTGCGACGCCGCAAGGCGGTGCGGCTGGTCGAAGAATTGAACCTGCGCACGCAGCGTTTGCAGCCGCTGTTGGACAAGCTGATCGAAATCTCGCAGCGGATGGGCACGCTGGTCGACCAGCTGCGCGAGCTGCGCCGCGAGCTCGGCCTCCGCCGAGGCCGTGCAAGCGGCTGCGCGACGAGCTGCACTACCTGATGCGGATCACGCTCGACAGCCCGGCCACGCTGGCCCGCCGCATTCGCAACACGTTCGAATACCAGTCGCAGCTACGACGCCGCCAAGCGCGTGCTGTCGGCCGGCAACTTGCGGCTGGTCGTCTCGATCGCCAAGAAGTATCGCAACCGCGGCCTGAGCTTCCTGGACCTGATCCAGGAAGGCAACACCGGCCTGATGCGGGCCGTCGACAAGTTCGAGTACGCCCGCGGCTACAAGTTCTCGACCTACGCCACGTGGTGGATTCGCCAGGCGATCACCCGGGCCATCGCCGATCAGAGCCGCACGATTCGCATGCCGGTCCACATGATCGAGACGATGAGCCGGGTCCGCAACGTCACCCGCGACCTGGTGCAGCAGACCGGCCGCGAGCCGACGGTCGAGGAAGCCGCCGCGGCGGCCGAAGCTGTCGCTGGAAGAGACGGCCTGCGTCCTGAAGATGACGCGGCATCCGCTGTCGCTCGATCAACCGGTCGGCGATCACGACGACAGCTTCTTCGGCGAGTTCGTCGAGGACCACCGCGACGACGATCCGCTGGCCGAGATGAACCAGCAAGCCGCTCAAGGAGCGGATCGCCGACGTGCTGGAAGAGCTGAACTACCGCGAACGCGAAATCCTCCGGCTGCGTTACGGCCTGGCCGACGGCTACGCCTACACGCTGGAAGAAGTCGGCCAGATCTTCTCGGTCACCCGCGAACGCGTCCGGCAGATCGAGGCCAAGGCCGTCCGCAAGCTGCAACACCCGATGCGCTCGCAAGGCACTGACCGGCTTTGTCGACGAAGTCGGCGAAAGTGCCTAAGAGTCTTCACCACGGAGACACTGAGGCACGGAGAAGACAAATGGTTAATGCAGAATCGATGAATGGGCTGCTCGCCACCGTGAACTCAATTCATCATTTATCATTCTGCATTCATCATTCTTCCCAGTGTCTCCGTGACTCCGTGGTGAATCTTTCTTATTGCCCGCGCACCGCGGCCGTGCGGAATTGCAGCACGTCCAGGCGATAGAGTGACCCTTTGAACGGGACGACACCGTTCGCCAGACCGCGCGTCCAAGGGACTGCATAGGCGGCCACGCGGCCGCTATTGGTTTCGGCCACGTAGACGACCGCATTACCAGGCTGCATCTGTCCGCCTGTGCGGCGCAAGCCGGCATTGCCGGTGACCATCATAAACTTCGGATTATCTGATTCGCCTTAACGCCCAGGTCGTCGAGCACCGAAGTCTCGAAGGCCGAGTTAAACCGGCCTGTCGATGTGCTCAATACGGCATATTTCAGGCTACCGGTCAGGAAGTCGAGGAAGAAGATCGCTTCCAGTTCTTCATCAATCGCCGGTGGCGATAGCGAAATTATCGACGCTATCCGTGGCCACGGCATGCAGCGGGCGCGTGAGGTAGCAAACCCGCCGCGGCCACGCCAATCACTAATCCCGCAGCCAACCAGGCGACGGGCATGCGCACGAGTGACTGCGACATACAGCCTCTCCTCGTTTGAAAGTATGCGGGTCGCCGGGTGCTTACGTCCCGACCAAGCACCACCTGAACGCGCATACTACCGCGCTTCAGAAAACGATGCCAGATTGGGTTTCGCGGGGCACGGAGGCCGGCGTAGCACCGCAGGGCCGGGGCGGCCGTGAACTTCTGCAGGATCCGGCGGGCATTTACATTCAGGTCCGGGTGCTGGTACTCGCCGGGCCGTTTAGATTGCGCTGCCTTTTGAGAGAGTATCGCGACGGGAAAGATGACCCAGGCGGCGGCAACGGCAACGAAACACCAGGCTACAACGACGAAACTCCGCCATTCGCGCATTGCTGGATGCCAGGTGACTGTTATCGGGATGGCGATCGCCGCGATTATTCCAAAGCCGACATGCCTTCCGACTCGGAAACATCTGCTCGCGATCGCCACGCCGGCGAACCCCGCCGCCAGAGCGAGGCTCACGTCGAAGGCCAAGCCATTGGCTTCATTGAGAAATACGACCCAAAACTGACTCAGGCTCCGACTATCCAGGATTTGAATTATTGGGGCTAGAAACGCAACCATGGCGCACAGCCCCGCACATATCCAACATCGCCGGCAGTCGATAGTTCGAGATGGTTCCATAGCAGAGATTCTACCGCGCCGGGCATCCCGACCAGAGCGAAGACGACTGCTTTCGCTCGCTGGTTTTGCCCCACTGACCCTACACGCCGCCTGCCAGCACGGTAAACTGTCCCCTTACCGTCAGGCAATTCAGCACAGACCGGCAGGGTCGCGACACGACGACCGGCCGCAGGCCCCGCGAGGAGATTTCTCGATGTCGACGAACGGTTCCTTGAATCGCAAACTGCGCATGGGCCTGGTCGGCGGCGGCCAGGGGGCCTTCATCGGCCGCGTCCACTGCCACCGCCGCCGTGCTCGACAACCGCGCCGCCCTCGTCGCCGGCGCCCTGTCGAGCGATCCGGCCAAGGCCAAGGCCTCGGCCCCCGATTACGACATCCCCGCCGAGCGGGCCTACGGCTCGTATCACGGAGATGATCGACGCCGAAAAGAAGCTGCCGGCCGACAAGCGGATCGATTTCGTCTCCGTCGCCACGCCGAACCACACGCACTTCGAGATCGCCAAGGCGGTCGTCGAGGCCGGCTTCAACGTCATCTGCGACAAGCCGATGACGTTCGACCTGGCCCAGGCCGAGGAGCTGGCCGAAGGTCGTCGAGAAGATCGGGCGTCGTCTTCGCCGTCACGCACAACTACACCGGCTATCCGCTGGTGCGGCAGGCCCGCGAGATGATCCTCGGCGGCGAACTGGGCGAGATCAACGCCATCCGCGTCGTACTACATCCAGGGCTGGCTGCGGACGCGGCTCGAAGCCGAGCGACCAGAAGCAGGCCGCCTGGCGCACCGACCCGACGAAGAGCGGCGCGGCCGGCTGCTTCGGCGACATCGGCACGCACGCCTACAACCTGGCCCGCTTCATGACCGGGCCTGCTGCCCGAGCAGATCTAGCTGCCACCTGAAGATCGTTCGAGCCGGGCCGGCAAGCTCGACGACTACGGCACCGCCGTGATCCGCTTCGAGAACGGCGCGCTCGGCACCGTCACGGCCTCGCAGATCAGCCACGGCCGCGAGAACGACCTGTTGATCGAGATCGACGGCACGAAGGGCGCGCTCGAGTGGCACCAGGAAGAGCCGAACAAGATGATCGTCCGCCGCAACGGCCAGCCGCACGCGATCTACACGCGCGACCGGCGCCCCGTACCTGAACGACGCGGGCAAGGCGGCCTGCCGGCTGCCGAGCGGCCATCCCGAGGCGTTCTTCGAGGCGTTCGCCAACGTCTACCGCGCCGCCTACGACGACATGGTCGCTGCGGGCCGCCGGCGAGAAGTTCGAGCGGCCGAACACGATCTACCCGAACGTCAACGACGGCGTCGACGGGATGAACTTCATCCAGCAGTGCGTCGCCAGCAGCACAGCAAAACGGCGCCTGGCTGCCGCTGAAGCACCCGCGCGCGACGTTGAGACGCCCGCCCGCTTGGAACACGACGATGGCCGAAGTGAAGCAGGACGCGGCGCAGCCCGTGCTCGTCGACGTGGCCGTGGTGGAAAACAACGGGCGTTACCTGATTGGACACGCCGGCCTGCCGGCGCACCGCTGGCCGGCTTGTGGGAGTTTCCTGGCGGTAAGCGGCACGCGGGCGAATCGGCTGCGCAAGCCGCCGAGCGCGAGACGCACGAGGAGACAGGCCTCGTGTGCTGCGCGGTCGGCGTACACGACAGGGTCACGAAGACCTACGACTATGGCACGGTCGAAGTAACATTCGTTGCCTGCCAACTCGTGGCGATGCTCAAGCACCGGCGGGCCCCGTTTCGCTGGGTGCCGGCCGCTGAGCTTGCGCGATTCGAATTCCCCGCGGCGAATGCGGCGCTCGTGCAAAGGCTTGTTACAAGCGGCTCCTCATCGTCATCTGCCTAAGTCCTCAGCCAATTGATCGCGCGACGACCAACTCTGCGTGGCAACTCGTGCTAGCAGCGAACAATCGCTTGCGCAAGCGAAAACGGTATTGGTCATGCGCGACATCTTGGGTAAATTTTGCAAACTTTACAACGTTGCCTGGTGGCAGCGACGGACGTCACCGCAACGTTGATTCGCGCTAGCAGACGAAGCCACGCAAGACCTTCGGACGCTCTGGCCACCAGGCGCGATAGACGGCAGCGGATTTCGGCTCGCGATTTGCTTCACCGCCGACAGCCTTGCCAAGACCCAGGGATGTGGCAAGAGCTGCAACCGCAGACTCGAGGAGATCAGAGCATGGATGCTCGCTTGGCCCGCGCGGCCGTTCTGGTCGCTGCGTTTGCGTCACTCGGCGCCAGCTACCGCACTGCCCAATTTCGTGGTCAACGCTCCCACGCCGCAGATGGCCGAACAGATCGGCAAGCAGGCCGAAACATATCCGCCGCGATCTGGCCGATCGCTGTGGCTCGGCAAGGCGCTGCCCAACTGGTCGCAGCCCTGCCCGATCACGGCCCAAGTCGCCGAGCATCTGGGGGCCGGCGGCGCGACGAGCTTCGTGTTCGACCACGGCGAGGTCTTCGGCTGGACAGATGACGATCCAAGGATCGCTGGAGCGCATGCTCGATTCGGTGCTGCCGCACGAAGTGACGCACACGATTTTCGCCAGCCATTTTCGCCGGCCGTTGCCGCGCTGGGCCGACGAAGGGGCCTGCACCACGGTCGAGCATCCCAGCGAGCGCACCAAGCAGCAGCAGATGCTGATCGAGTTTCTGCACACCAATCGCGGCATTCCCTTTCACCCGATGTTCGCGATGAAGGAATATCCGCCGACGTGATGCCGCTGTACTCGCAGGGACATTCGCTGGCGTCGTTCTTGATTCAGCAGGGAGGACGGCAGAAGTTTCTGAACTTCGTCGCCGCCGGATTGCAAGGCGAGCAATGGCCCTCCGTCACCAAGCAATTCTATGGCTATCGCAAACCTGGCCGATCTGCAAAACTCCTGGCTTGATTGGGTCCGCGAGCGGCAGCCCTGCCGTCAAGCAGCCGGAGCCAGCCCGGCTCCCGCGGGCGATCCGCTGTTGGCCGATGCGTCCGCCACGCAAACGGCCAGAGCCGAATTTGATCTTTCGCGGCCAGAGTAGCGACAACGCACCGGCGCCGCAAGCAGTACCTTCACGCAGCATGACATGGTGCCGGTAAGCCGGCCGGACGGCGCAACTCGCGGGCAAGGTCCCGGTGGCCCTCGTCCGCCAGCGCCGACGGCACGCGAATTGGCGCTTGCCGCGAATGCCGCCAGCAGCGATAAACGGCGGGCTCCCAGGCCCCGGATCAATGGGAGCAGACCCGCCGAATCCTCCGCGCGACTGGCCAGGCGGCCCTGCCGGGAAGGCGACCCCTACGCGCTGTCGCAGCGGCTGCGCCTACCGGCTGATCTCGGGGCGGCGCCGGGCAGTTCGTGGAGGAAAGCCCGCTCGACCAGTCGTTCGCGGCGCAGGGCACGCGTCCGCCGGTCGTCCCCGGCGGCGTCAGCGCCGTCGATCTATATGACACCTGCAAGCAGCGAACCGCTGGCGGCGAGGATAAGGCCAGCACGTATAAAGGACGCATGTCTTAGATTTCGTCCCGCGTCGGAGTTGACCGCCAACTCCGACGAGCTCACGAAAACACGAAAGGATGAAAGCACGAAAAGGAAGAGATAGGTTAGCGTAGCCGAGCGCGATTTGACGACGGCTCGCTCTGTCTTTTCTTTCTCTTTTTTCGTGTTTTCGAACTTTCGTGCTTTCGTGATGCTGAAGCGGTTGGCTATCCACGCAAGATAACCGCAACACTACCAAGCGACTGAGAAATCCGCTTGCGAGCCGACGGTCGACTGTCAGGCGAGAATATTTCGGATCACCTCGCCGCGGACGTCGGTCAGGCGGAAGTCGCGGCCCTGGAAGCGGTAGGTCAGCCGCGTGTGATCGAGGCCCAGCAGGTGCAGGATCGTCGCCTGCAGGTCGTGCGGATGGACCGGGTTTTCGACCGGCGCCGAACCCAGCTCGTCGGTCGCGCCGTAGCTGATGCCCGGCTTCAGGCCGCCGCCGGCCATGAACATCGTGTTGCGAGAATGGATGATGGTCGCGGCCCAGAAATTTGCCATCCTGGTGCGCCCTTCGCGGAACGGCGTGCGGCCGAACTCGCCCGACCAGATCGACCAGCGTCTCGTCGAGCAGGCCGCGCTGCTTCAGATCGCGGATCAGCGCGGCGACCGGCTGGTCCATCGTCTTCGCACGGTTGACCAGGCCGGTCTCGATGTCTTCGCCGGCATTGGTGCCGTGAAAGTCCCAGCCCCAGTCGAACAGCTGCACGAAGCGCACGCCCTGCTCGACCAGCCGCCGGGCGAGCAGGCAGTTGTTGGCGAAGCTCGCCGCGCCCGGCTCGGCCCCGTAGTCGGCCAGCACATGCGCCGGCTCGCTGCGAGATGTCCATCACCTCGGGCACGACGATCTGCATGCGAAACGCCAGTCTCGTACTGGGCGATGCGCGTGGCCGTCTCGGGCTGGCCGAGTTTCTCGGCTTCGACCTCGTTGAGGTCGCGGAGCGCATCGAGGCTCATGCGGCGCAGCTGTCGGTCCATGCCCTCGGGGTTCGACAGAGTACAGCACCGGATCGCCGCCGGTGCGGCATTGCACGCCTTGATAGACCGACGGCAGAAAGCCGCTGCCCCAGGCCGCTTTGCCGGCGCTGGGCAGCGATCGCCCTGAGACAAAGACGATGAAGCCGGGCAGGTCCCGGCTCTCGGAGCCGAGGCCGTAGGTGACCCACGAGCCCATCGACGGGCGGCCGAGCGCGGCGAAAGCCGGTGTAGAGCAGCAGCTCGGCCGGGGCGTGATTGAACTGCTCGGTGTACATCGACTTGATGATCGTCAGGTCGTCGGCGACGCCGGCCAGATTCGGCAAGGCGCTCGGACATCCACGCGCCGCTCTGGCCGTGTTGGCGAAACTTCTGCGGCGTGCCCAGCAGCTTCGGCGTGCCGCGAGGTGAAGGCGAACTGCTTGCCCTTGGTGAGCGACTCGGGGCAATCCTCGCCGTCGCGGCGCACCAGCTCCGGCTTGTAGTCGAACAGGTCGAGATGCGGCGGCCCGCCCGACATGGACAGGAAGATGACGTTCTTCGCCCGCGGCGGCAAAGTGCGGCGGCCGGGGCAGGAACGGATCGGCATCTACCGCGGCTGCTCCGGACGCGTCAGCCCGCGCCGTCGCGCTGCTCGATGAGCGCGAGCGCCGCGGCCCCCAGCCCCAGTGCCGTGTCGCGCAGAAAGTGACGGCGCGTTTGCCGCAATAGTCGATCGAATTGCGTGGCGTCGGTGGGATGTTGCATGGCCGTCGGCCTTAGGGTTTGGTCAGCGTCTCGTCGAGGTTCAGCACCACGTTCGCCACCACGGTCCAGGCGGCCGCGTCGAGTGCGTTCATGCCCTCGGGCAGCGGGCCCAGCGGCTTCGTCGCCAGTGCCTCGGCCTTGGCCGGCGTCGGCTTCGAGTTCTCGCCGCGCATGCGAGTACAATTCCGCCAGCCGTTCGGTCTCGCCCGCCGTCGGTCTGCGCCCAACGGCCGGCGTCAACGCCGAGCGGCGCGGGCTGTCGTGTCGCTCGCCCCCTTCGCGAACGATCGCGCCGCGCCAGCGCCTGCGCACCTTCGACGAACACGGGATCGTTGAGCGTCACCAGCGCCTGCAGCGGCGTATTGGTGCGCATGCGCCGCACGGCGCAGATGTTTCGCTCCGGCGCGTCGAACGTCATCATCGACGGGTACGGCAGGTTGCGCCGCCAGCGCGTGTAGATCGCGCGGCGGTGCTGGTCCTCGCCGTCGCTGGTTTTCCAGTCGGTGCTCGAGCCGAAGGCCGCCGCCAGGCCGAGCGACGGCTGCGGCGGCTGCACCGGCGGACCGTACATCTTCGCGCTCAGCAGGCCCGAGACGGCCAGCGCCTGATCGCGCACCATTTCGGCCGACAGGCGCACGCGCGGGCCCGCGCGCCAGCAGACGGTTGTACGGATCGCGCTCGACCAGTTCCGTGGCTCACGGCCGCCGACTGCCGATACGCGGCCGACGTGACGATCAGCTTCAACATGTGCTTGGTGTCCCAGCCGCTCTCGCGATATTCGACGGCCAGCCAGTCGAGCAGTTCGGGATGCGACGGCGGCTCGCCCTGCGTGCCGAATTCTTCGGTCGTTTCGACGATGCCGACGCCGAACAGCTCCTGCCACAGCCGATTGACGGCCACGCGCGCCGTCAGCGGGTTCTCGGCATCGACCAGCCACCGCGCCAGCCCCAGGCGATTCCGGAGCTTCGCTCGCCGCAGCGGGATGCAGCGCCGCGGGCACGCCGGGCGTGCACCGGTTCGCCGGGCTTTGAAATTCGCCGCGCAGATAGATGAACGATCGGCCGCGGCGTCCCCTCGTGCATGATCGGCACCGTGGTGCTGACTTCGTCGAACTTGCTGCTTGAGCGCATTGCAGCTCGCTCGTCGAGCGTCTTCCACTCGGGCGACAGAGCCGCGATGATACGGCGGCGAGCTTGTCTTGCTGCTTCTTGTCGCGCTTGTCGGCCGCGATCGCCAGGATGTCGGCGATTTCCTTCGGCAGCGGGTTGGCGGTGCCGGGCTTCGTTCGATCGCGGTCGTCTCGGCGGCAGTCATCGGGCGCAGCCGGCGGCGGCGCTGGCTGCGTTTTTTCCCACTCGGCCTGCGCGGCATCGCGGCCTTGGTCTGCTCGTCCCACGCGATTGCACGGCGGCCAGGTCGGCTTTTGTCTGGGCGAAATCCGCGTCGCTGGCCCGACGCGCGGCGTCTCGATGCACCGGATTGTCGGTGTTGAAGTCGTCGGTGTTGTTGAAGATCGAGAAGACCTGGTAGTAGTCGTGCTGGCTGAACGGGTCGTACTTGTGGTGATGGCACTGAGCACAGGCCATCGTCGTGCCCATCCACACGGCGAACGTCGTGTTCACGCGATCGACCACGGCGGCGTGGCGAAACTCTTCGAGGTTCACGCCCCCTTCGGTGTTGAGCTGCGTGTTGCGATGAAAGCCCGTGGCCACGATCTGCATCGACAGTCGGCGTCGGGCAGCAGATCGCCGGCCAGTTGCTCGATCGTGAATTGATCGTAGGGCATGTTGTCGTTCAGCGCCGCGATCACCCAATCGCGCCACCGCCAGATGGTGCGCGGCCCGTCGGGCGCGTAACCCTGCGAGTCGGCATAGCGGGCCAGGTCGAGCCACATCGCGGCCCAGCGCTCGCCGTAGGCCGGTCTGGCCGAGCAGCCGATCGACCAGCTCGCCGTAGGCTTCCGGCCGCGAGTCGATAACGAAAGCCTGCACTTCGTCGGCCGTCGGCGGCAAGCCGAGTCAGATCGAGCGATACGCGGCGAATCAGCGTCTCGCGATCGGCCGGCGGCGACGGCGCCAGCCCTTCGGCTTCGAGCCGCGCGAGCACGAAATGATCGATCGCGCCTGCGCGGCCAGTTGCCTCGCGCACCGCCGGCAGTGCCGGCCGCACCGGCTTCACATAGGCCCAATGCCGGGCGTATGGGGCATCCGGAGCTTTATCGCTGGCCCGCTCCAGGAGTTCCTGTGACTTGTCCTGATTTCCAAGCTTGAGCTCAGCCGCCGCCATGGCGTCCAAGGCGTCCGGGTTATCAGGCGAAGCGTCCAGAACCGTCTTCGCGTGCTCCTCGGCCTCTTCGAGCTCTTCTTTTTTGGGGCTGATTGTCAACAGCTCGGCCATCTTGAGCTGGGCCTCCATGTTTTTTGGATCGAGGTCGATGGCCCGGGAGAGTTCCCGGTAGGCGAGAATCGTATCGCCCAGTTCGATTTGGGCCAGCGCCATCAGGTAATGCGCTTCGCTATTCTTCGGGTTGGCCTGTATTGCGTTGCGGAACTGTAAACTGGCGCGCCCGAAGTCCCTCTTGGCCATGAATTGCTTGCCGCTCTCCATGAGCTTCTTTTGATCGGGCTTCAACGAACAACCCGCCAGCCCTATCAAAACAGCCAGGATCGCTGTCAGAACTTTCCATTTATTCGCCATGATTTTTACCGTTCGTGACCTCTGCGCGCCAGCGAACACGTCCGCTGGGCAAACAACCGAAGATCTCCTGATGGTCTTTGCAGGGCACTTTTCGTTCCACTCTCCAAGGGCGTGTCCTGGAGACAAATACCCCGGGCCTCGTGACATTGCAGTGTGTATAGTGTGCAAAAAATTGTCAAGAATTCCTCAAAATTTGCGGAACGCTTACGTCGGCCTCCTCTAGGGGTTCACCGTGAGAATGGCCGTCTTGGTCACACCGTTATAGGTGGCGGAGATGGTGACGGTGAGGGTCGTTGCCACCGCGGTAGTGTTGATCGTGAATACAGCCGAGGATGTCGCACCTGCGGCGACTGTTACTGATGCAGGCAGAGTCACGCTCGGATCACTGCTGGACAGGTTCACGACAATTCCTCCGGCCGGGGCCGGACTGTTCAGCGTTACCTTGTTCGCCGTAGCGGCTACGCCGCCTGACAGCGATGTGGGCGACAGGGTCAACGACAGCAGCGCTACCGGGTTCACCGTGAGAATGGCCGTCTTGGTCACGCCGCTATAGCTGGCGGAAATAGTAACCGTGAGGGTCGCGGTCACCGCGGTAGTGTTGATCGTGAATACGGCCGAGGATGTCGCACCCGCGGCGACTGTTACCGATGCCGGCAGAGTCACGCTAGGATCGCTGCTCAACAAGTTCACAATAGTGCCTCCGGCCGGTGCCGGACCGTTCAGCGTTACTTTGTTCGCCGTAGCGGCGACGCCGCCTATCAGCGATGTGGGGGATAAAGTCAACGACAGCAGCGCTACCGGGTTCACAGTGAGAATGGCCGTCTTGGTTACGCCGCTATAGCTGGCGGAAATGGTGACGGTGAGGGGCGCGGCGACCGCCGAAGTGTTAATCGTGAACACGGCCGAGGATGTCGCACCTGCGGCGACCGTTACCGATGCCGGCAGAGTCACGCTAGGATCGCTGCTCAACAAGTTCACAATAGTGCCTCCGGCCGGTGCCGGACCGTTCAGCGTTACTTTGTTCGCCGTAGCGGCGACGCCGCCTATCAACGATGTGGGGGATAAAGTCAACGACAGCAGCGCTACCGGGTTCACAGTGAGAATGGCCGTCTTGGTTAAGCCGCTAAAGCTGGCGGAAATGGTGACCGTGAGGGGCGCCGCGACCGCCGAAGTATTAATCGTGAATACGGCCGAGGATGTCGCACCTGCGGCGACTGTTACCGATGCCGGCAGAGTCACGCTAGGATCGCTGCTCAACAAGTTCACCACGACGCCTGCCGGGGGCGCAGGACCGTTCAGCGTTACTTTGTTCGCCGTAGCGGCTACGCCGCCTATCAGCGAAGTGGGCGACAGGGTCAACGACAACAGGGCTACCGGATTCACCGTGAGAATGGCCGTCTTGGTCACGCCGCTGTAGCTGGCCGATATGGTGACCGAGAGGGGCGCTGCGACCGCCGAGGTGTTAATCGTGAACACGGCCGAAGATGTCGCACCTGCGGCGATCGTCACCGATGCCGGCAGAGTCACGCTCGGATCGCTGCTCAACAAGTTCACCACGACGCCTGCCGGGGGCGCAGGACCGTTCAGCGTTACTTTGTTCGCCGTAGCGGCTACGCCGCCTATCAGGGATGTGGGCGACAGGGTCAACGACAACAGCGCTACCGGATTCACCGTGAGAATGGCCGTCTTGGTCACGCCGCTGTAGCTGGCCGATATGGTGACCGAGAGGGGCGCTGCGACCGCCGAGGTGTTAATCGTGAACACGGCCGAAGATGTCGCACCTGCGGCGATCGTCACCGATGCCGGCAGAGTCACGCTCGGATCGCTGCTCAACAAGTTCACCACGACGCCTGCCGGGGGCGCAGGACCGTTCAGCGTTACTTTGTTCGCCGTAGCGGCTACGCCGCCTATCAGGGATGTGGGCGACAGGGTCAACGACAACAGCGCTACCGGATTCACCGTGAGAATGGCCGTCTTGGTCACGCCGCTGTAGCTGGCCGATATGGTGACCGAGAGGGGCGCTGCGACCGCCGAGGTGTTAATCGTGAACACGGCCGAAGATGTCGCACCTGCGGCGATCGTCACCGATGCCGGCAGAGTCACGCTCGGATCGCTGCTGGAAAGGTTCACGACAATACCTCCCGCCGGTGCCGGACCGTTCAGCGTTACCTTGTTCGCCGTAGCGGCTACGCCGCCTATCAGGGATGTGGGCGACAGGGTCAACGACAGCAGCGCAACCGGGTTCACCGTGAGAATGGCTGTCTTGGTCACGCCGTTAAAGGTGGCAGATATGGTGACCGTACTCACGGAAACCACGGGCGATGTCGTTACGGTGTAATACGGCGAGAGCGTTGAACCTGCTGCCACGGTGACCGAAGAGGGCACGGTCACACCAGGATCGCTGCTGGACAGGTTAACGACAATGCCTCCGGCCGGGGCCGGACTGTTCAGCGTTACCTTGTTTAGGGTGGTTGGAGTGCCCCCGACCACAGATGTTGGCGACAAGCCTGGCGAAGCCGTTAGCGGATTCACGGTGAGAGTGGCCGTCTTGGTTACGCCACCAAAAGTGGCCGAAATGGTCGCTACGACCGGAGCCGAGACCAGCGAAGTTGTGATGGTGAACACCGGAGAGGTAGTGTTGCCGGCAACGACGGTAACAGAGGCGGGCACGGTGACGTGGGGGTCGCTGCTCGAAAGGGTTACCACGTCGGTATCCGGAGCGGGAGCGTTCATCGTTACCAGATTTGCCGTGCTAGAAACGCCACCAATGACCGATGCGGGCGACAGAGTGACCGAAAGGGGCGTTAGCGGAATCACGGTCAGCGTCACGCTTAACGTTGTGCCGGCGTAGTTCGCAGAGACCGTGCCGGTTGCGGTAGCGGGAAGCTCTCTGGTGCCGATACCAAAAACCGCTGTGACAGCCCCTTGCGGTACGAACACGGTAGCCGGCAGGATGACGGCGCTATTGGTTGTGGATACGTTCACTGTGATCCCGCCGGCAGGCGCGGGGCCATTGAGAAACAGGGTGCCCCGTACCGCGTTCCCGCCAATGATGGAAGTCGGGGAGGCCAGAACCTGAGCCAGCAGTGGTTGCGGTACCAGCGTGTTGGTGAGCGTCGAGGTGCCAAAAGTAGCCGTAATATATAGTGGCGAGTCGCTTAAAACAACACTCGTGTTGATCGGGAATGTCGCGGTTGTTTGGCCGCCCGCGATGATAACCGTCGGTTGCACGGTAGCTGCGGTAGTTTTGGTGCTCTGCAGCGCTACGGTGATGCCACCCGTGGGCGCCGGAGCGGCTAGCGTTATCGTGCCTGTCGACGGATTTCCTCCGACAAGGTAGCGCGGGGTCAACCCCAGCGAATTCTGCGGCGCGGTTACAGCCGGGAATCCCGCAGGAAATGGGGTATACAGCGGATCGCCCATGTTCATCATGGTCCATTTTAGAAACATGGTATTCCGCATAAAGGCGTCCCCAATATTGGCGCCCTCGAAAAGATTCCGGAACACACCGTCGGGATGAGGCTGGCCTGAGAAATACGGCTCCGATACCGCGCCGCTGGTTGCTGTGATCCCTTTTTGGAGCGCGTTAGCCGACCAGTTTGTTCCGCCGCGCGGATCATATCCCGAAGCGCTGTCGAGATGGAAGCCGATGGCGCCCGCGTTCCAGCCGAATGCATCGTTATAGTGGTTCAGGCTGTACCCACCCGAATAAAGAACGGCGTTGTCACAGCGAAGCGGAGCCGGGCTGGTTCCGAATTCGGCGCTGTTGAAGTCCTGAGTGACAGTGAAGCCTGCCAGCCGGCTGAATGTGGCAGCCTGCCGGAGATCCCAATCCGGGGTTCCGGACGTACTGTAATCGTAGGTCGGACTTACAATCTGCTCGTCGATGCATACTTGACCGGAAAGGCCGGAGCTTTCGGCGAGCAAAGCCTTATCCACAAGGCCGTTCGCCAGAGCAGCACTGGCCGCGTCCAATCGCCAGACGGAATAAAGCAGAGTCCCGCTTTGGCTGCGGAAAGCAGCCAGCGACAGGAACGGCGCGTACACGTTGCCTTGAGTTTGCGCTTCCACGTAATACGGATGCGCATAGCCCGGTATGCCAAACTGGCCGGCGGGAGTGTATACATCCCAGATGTCGGCCACGAATTGATCGAGCGCGTAACCGCTATTGTCCGGCGCGATGATTTTGTAGGGAGTTTGGTAAGCAAATACGATGTATAGGATGTTCTGGGGCCCCAACGTGTTCAGACACTGTTGGATGGGCGTCTTTACCGTGGAATTGTACGCAGTCGAACTTAGGTAGGTTGTTGCCGGTGGGGTAATGGCACAGAGGTTTGCGGACGGTATCCCGCGTTTGGCGATATAGTAGTTCGCCACCGCAACTGAATCCGTGTTTGCGGAATTATAAACGACGAGCACCTTCTGGCTGAGCGCAGACGCCTGTGCGTGGGTGAGATACGGCCCAAATAACAGTAGGGCGAGCGCCGAGACGCGACCAAAGTAGCTTAGGCTCGCGCGCAGCTTAATTTCTTTACAGAGACTTCGAAGTGGGCGCATAAATATTGGCGAGATACATACCACACACCGAGCAAACGCGTCAAGCCTACCTCCTCGCGGAAGCGCGCGCCTCCGTGGTCTCGTAGTATTTAGCTAGGATGGCTCGCCAGCAAAGCGCAGTCGTGATAGGCTCTGGTCCGAACGGCTTAACGGCCGCGATCGTTCTTGCTAAGGCCGGCCTGCACACCACTCTCATTGAGGCCGAGCGGACGGTTGGCGGCGGCGTGCGATCGGCGGAGCTCACCTTGCCCGGCTTCCTGCACGACGTGTGCTCCGCCGTGCATCCGATGGCCGCCAGTTCGCCAGCGTTTGCCGCATTTCCTTTGGCGGAGCATGGATTGGAATGGATCCAACCTCCGCTTCCTCTCGCCCATCCCTTCGAGGACGGAACGGCGGCTGTCCTGGCGAGATCATTGGACACGACGTGTGAGCGGCTTGGCGGCGATGGGAAAATCTACCGGCGGACAATCGCTCCGTTCGTGCAGCGATGGGATGAACTGCTGTCCGAGATTCTGCGGCCGCTGCTACATGTTCCAGCCAGCCCGCTCTTGCTGGGCCGCTTCGGAATGCTCTCGCTCCCACCCGCCGCATCGTGCGCGCGCTGGCTTTTCCGTACGCCGGCGGCCCAGGCGTTGTTTGCCGGGGTGGCCGCTCATTCAATCCTTCCGCTCGAGGCTTATGGCTCCGCTTCGTTCGGTTGGGTTTTGAGCGCTGCCGCCCATGCCGTGGGCTGGCCTATTCCCAGAGGAGGGTCGCAACGTATCGCCGACGCGCTGGCTTCCTACTTTCAGTCGCTGGGCGGACACCTCGTCACGAATACGCGAATTCGCTCGCTCGATGAGGTAGTCGGAAATCAACTGGTGCTTTGTGATCTCACTCCCAGACAGTTCGTGGACATCGCTGATAGGCACCTGCCGGCGCCATTCCGCCGCAATCTGCAGAGCTATCGCTACGGACCTGGAGTTTTCAAGATCGACTGGGCTCTCAATGCGCCAATTCCCTGGCGCTCGAGCGAATGCGCCCTGGCAGGCACCGTGCATCTGGGCGGTTCGCTCGACGACATCTCGGCCTCCGAACGTGCTGTCTGGCAGGGAGCGATAGCCGGCCGGCCTTTCGTTCTGCTAGCTCAGCCCAGCCTGTTCGATTCCACTCGCGCGCCCGCGGGCAAACATGTGGCCTGGGCTTATTGCCACGTCCCGAACGGCTCGAGTACGGATATGGTCGAGACTATCGAGTCGCAGGTTGAGCGCTTCGCCCCCGGTTTTCGCGGCACGATCCTGGCGCGCCACACCATTGCGGCCTCGGAAATGGCGATGCACAATGCGAACCTTGTGGGCGGAGACATTACCGGCGGTGCACAGGACTTGAGGCAACTCCTCTTTAGGCCAACCCGGAGCTTGTATCGAACGCCGCTGCAGGGTGTGTATGTTTGCTCTTCATCTACCCCGCCGGGCGGAGGTGTTCATGGAATGTGCGGTTTTCACGCGGCGCAGATGGCTATCCGCGAGCTTCGCTAGGATGATCGCTTAAATGAGTGAAAAAAAGAAGGCTCTCGACGTCGGGGGGACACGAGAGCCTTGGCCCTTAGGATCGGAGGAGACCTTGTAGGACCGAAATTTTCCGTCACATTTCCGGAGGAACAGAAGTGTGCGTTCGCCTCTGTACAGCATGTTCGATACCAGATCTTGTTTGAACGTTAACTGGTTAGTTATCAGGGGTGAGTGTCATCAGAAGCTTCGGGACGTGCCCATTTTTTGGGTAGTCAAATATGCCGTTATTTACATAGTTTTTATTTTACTATCAATAACTTACAAATACTTCGACGCACAAATAGCGCAGTTCTAAATTCTATGATTTTTTGACAGAAAGTTGTACTTCGCGGAGCTGCTTTGCAGGAAGATCAGGCCAGTCGGCCCTATGCTACTTGAACGTCGAGAGCCCCGGGAGTTATACCAGGATTGAGTCGGGCCCGGAATGCATCCCGTCTTCGCATCGCGGCTTCGAACTTCTGATTCAACTCTTGATCGACGAGTATCTCGGCGGACTTCATGAGTTCTCGATAGGCATCGCTTTGGCGGAGTTCCTTCTCAACCGGAGCTGGGGAGCCCAGCGCCTCTTCGGCAAATCGGACCAGAAATTCAATCCCCTCAGGAGTGATTCGATAGTACAGGCCGTCTTTTTCCACGAGCGATTTGGCATGAAGAGAGCGGACCACGTTGCTCAGTCCGCTGGTCGACAGGCCTTGGAAGAGGCTGCGAATCTCCTCTCCCGTCATTAGCCTGCTGGCATAGTTATCCATCAGCGCCAACGCGGCCAGAATTCCAGCCGGCCGGTCGGGGACGTTCATGCCTGGATTGGTTCCGCTGCTGCGTCCTTCGGTCTGCTTCGCCAGGAAGAACTTGAGCCTCACATTTGTTAGGAAGTCCTCGAGATCCATTTGTTATTTCCGCCTTCGCTACGGTCTCTGCTAATTTTCAATATGGATGTTAGCCGGTGGCAGGAAGCCACGGTCGATCCCCAGACCTAGCTGGCCGACGTGTTGGCGACGACGAGTTGGCTGTTCGTAACGCTCCAGATGCCTGAAACACTATTGCCAGCGCCGATGAACAATGCCGCGGAAGCCAACGCTACAAACGCGAGAAGTAGCGTGTATTCGATCAAATCTTGACCCTGTTCGTCGCGTAAAAAGCTTTTTATGATCACTTCGTTTTCTCCTGTTGGTTTTCTCTCAAGAAACGGATATATTTCCATTTCTAGTTTTCGACCGGGATACTGACATTGATTGGCTTACCGGTATGAGGTCCGGCCCACTGGAACGTAATCAGAATGAATTGGTAGTTGGAAATGTTGACGTTGATGCGGTCGTCGATACCGCCAGCCGTGCCCGCGCGAGTGACGGTCACGTTGGCAGGCTGCAGACCGAAGATCCCAGACGTGCCTGTCGTAGTCTGGTTATAGAGGACTAGATTTTGGGCTCCGGTCAGGTCGGTCGGATTGACGGCGGCATAACGGGCTCCGGTTCGCGCCTGGTGAACCAGGGTTTGGTGAAAGAACAGCGTCCACCCGAAATCGAAAATGGAGAACAGGAAAGTGAGAAACAGCGTCACTGTTAAGGCAGATTCAACAAGCGCGTTCCCTCGCTGGCGTCGATATCGCTTAGGTTTCATAGTCAATCTTTATGGAGGGCCAAAAATGCCTACAAATGGAAACGATGTTGTGGGCTTGCCGCTTAACGTCATGTTGCCAAAATATGTCGGCAACTGATAACCGGTGATGGCAACAGCCATGCTGGTCGGGGCGCCGGACGGGAAAGTCACGGTCACAATGACGTTAGCGGTGGTAAGGCCGGGAGCGGCCGGGGTCGCGCCGGCCGCGGGCGCCGGATCGCCATAAACTACGACATTTTGGACGGCAGTCAGATACGTGGCCGTAGGCGTTGCAGTCCCGGAATCATATTTGCGCATTGAGGCGTACCGGGCCCCGGCGCGCACCGATTGCTCCAGCTCACCATACAGGTAGAAGGCATAACCAAAATTCCAGATTCCCAGGAATAGAGCCACCAGGAAGGTCAGGCTCAACGTGAGTTCGATCAGAACGCTGCCCCGCCGTCGTCCACGGCTAGCAACCTTATGCGTGAGAGGTAGAAAGAGGCTCATTGAAATAACTTAATGTGGAAAGTCCCGGATCCGCCCGGTGCATGATCGCCAGCGCCGTGAACATAAGCTCCGATGTATTCGGCACACGCCGCGTCGTTACCGTTGAGGCCGAGGTAGTAGCTGTTGTTCAGGAGGAAGAACCCTGCAAGACCCACATCGATGAAATTAGGTGGCCCGTTGTTTACCGGCAGCATGACCACGCGCATGCCATTGCCTGTGCCATTGGCAAGGTACTGCGCATACGTAGCCGACGTCGTATCTGAGTCCACTTCCACCCGCCAGGCAATGTCCGGCGGCGCGGAGTTTGAGGCGCCGTTGTCCATTTCGACTGGTAAACCAACGCTCATTGGGTCGGTCATGCCGCCCACAATCGCTTGGCGGACATTGGCGGCGCTTTGAGCAACGCAGCAGTATCCGCGTTGCTTGCCGTTACTTGACAGATTGGGTTGGGTGGCATCCGTTTGACAGGTCGTGTTGTTACCCGGAGCACCCCAACGAATCGTATATCTGTTCCCTACCTGGTATCCATAAGGATCAGCAGCGTTGTCAGGCGAGGCGTTGCGCGTATAGGGCGAGAACGGGAACTCGCCTCCCGGTATGCCGTTATCTCCTTGCCGTCCCGCTATCGCCGAGGCTGCGATCTGCGCGTTTTGTCCTGCCAGAGCACCCATCAAGTACATGGGCAGGTTCACCGTAGTTTGCACCTGCGCGAAGTAGTAATTAGCCGGCGGATTCGGTGGCGTGTCGGTCCACGGACCGGATGAGGCCGTTGCAAACTTCGTCGTTACATTCGTGAAGGAGCTGTACTGAAACTGCCATTTCTTAGGGTCGTTGGTAACCGCGGTTTGAGCCCGCGTGATGCCGGTTGAGGTACCGTCTAACTCTAAGGCCGCTGCGAACGCTGCCGTATCGACAAATGACTGCGCCTCGCTCTTGGAGATGTACATCCGCCCGACGTCAACCGCTAACCCCCCCATGCCCAGGAGAAAGACCACCCCAAGCGACATCATCACCAGGACGTAGCCACCCTGCGCCGAATTTGGCTGCTCTCCACGCCGGGGGGATCTACGTCGGGTCAGGAACCTGAGGTTAATTCCAGCGTTGCCGCATTTTTCTTGGACGTCGGGACCTTTGCTTCGCATGATTTCTGTCCACGCTAGCTCTTTACCAGATCTAGCCGGTGCTATCAAAATTAGTTCCTAAATGTGCCTGACCAATTTTTGCTGATTTCGCCTCCACCGTCTAGATGTCTTTGGTTAGCAATAACATAACGAATCCTGTAAGTTATTTCTAAGAAGGAAAAACGCCGGCCAAAAAAGGTTCGGCGCTCCCTGGCGGTCGTGCGCATGAGGTGAGACCGATCTCATTGAAACAACTTAATATGGAATGCCCCGGTTCCGCCCGGCGCAAGGTTACTGGCACCATGGACAAAGGTCCCGATGTATTCACCGCAGGCCGATTGGTTACCATTGAGACCGCTGTAGTAACTCGCGTTCAGGAGGAAGAACCCTGCAAAACCCACCGCGATGAAATTGGGTGGGCCGTTGTTGACCGGCACCAGGATCACGCGCATGCCATTGCCCGTGCCGCCGGCAAGATACTGCGGATACGTAGCCGACGTCGTATCTGAGTCCATGCCCACCCGCTGGGCCATCACTGATGGCTGAACATTTTGAGCGCCGTTGTCCATTTCGACTGGATTACCAACGGTCATCGGGTCCGTGTCGCCACCCACGATGGCTTGCCGGAGGGTTGCGGCGCTTTGTTGCACGCAGCAGTAGCCGCGTTCCTTACCGCTAACTGCCAGATTAGGTTTGGTGGCGTCAGTTCCACAAGTCGTGTTATTACCCGGAGCGCCCCATCGCAAGGTGTATAGGTTGCCTACCTGGAATCCGAATGGATCGGCCGCGTTGTCCGGAGAAGCGGTGCGCGTATAGGGGGAGAACGGAAACTCGCCTACCTCGCCATTATCTCCTTGCCGCCCTGCGATCGCCGAGGCTGCGACCTGCGCAGTGGGTCCGGCCAGTGCGCCCATCAGGTACATGGGCAGGCTCACCGTAGTCTGCACCTGCGTGAAGTAATAATTAGTCGGCGGACTCGGTGGAGTGGCGGTCCACGGGCCTGATGAGGCCGTCGCAAATGCCGTCGTTACATTCGTGAAGGAACTGTTTTGAAACTGCCATTTCTTGGGGTCGTTGGCAACGGCAGTTTGGGCCCGCGTAATGCCGAGGTCGGTGCCGTCCAACTGCAACGTCCCTGATAGCGCCGCCGAATCGACAAATGACTGCGCCTCGCTCTTGGTGACGTACATCCGGCCGATGTCAATGGCTAATCCCCCCACGCCAAGGAGAAAGACCACCCCGAGCGACAACATCACCAGAACGTAGCCACCCTGGTTGGCTCGCGCGCCTCGGCGGTGGAATCTGCGTCCCGCCAGGAAACTCACTTCCCTCCCGGCGTCATCGCGTTTCTTCAAAGAATAGGAACCAAAGTTGCATTGCATAATTTTCTCCAGGCTATGTTCTTTCTTTACGGCATCTTGGCGGTCTTATCAAAAGGGGGTAGTCCCTAGGGAAAACACCTTCCGGTGAAAAAGAGTCTGACGTGTAGAGGTTTTTCACGTAGGTTCGTCAAAGAATAGTAAGTTGGCAGAGCAGGTTTTCATGATGAAATTCTTGCGCTTGTGGCGCGCTAGAATTTCACTTTCGCCGCGAACTGAAAAATACGGGGATTCCCGATGGTCTGGGTGATCGAGCCGAATTGCCCTTGCGACATATCCGCGTTGGGCCCGGCAAAATGAGGCGTGTTGGTCAGGTTGAAAGCCTCCAGGCGAATCTGCACGGTGAATCTGTCACTGGCCTTGAAGTTCTTGAACAACGATGTATCGAAGTTGATGAAACCGGGCCCGCGCACCAGGTTGCGCCCCGCGTTGCCGGGCTGGGTCTGGCCGAGACCCTGAACAGAAAAAGCGCTGGTATCGAAGTACTCATTCAAGGTGCGCGTGCTCGCGTCGAGGTTGGGATCCTGCAGCACATTGGGCCGCAGCCCCTGGTATCCGGTGACAGAGCCGTTGCGGACCACGTTCACTGGCAGCCCTGAGTGCAGCACGCCGATGCCATTGAGCTGCCAGCCGCCGATTACCATCCGCTGCCATCCAGTGGCGTGACGCCCGATGGGCAATTCCCAAATGCCGCTGATCACCAGGTTGTGGCGTTGATCGGTGGAAGCGAGCGCCCGCTCCGCGGCCAGGTTGAAGGGATCCTGCGGCTGCTGGTGATTTCTGCCGAGGTCGAAAGGCGCCGGGCCATTGTCGATATTCTTCGACAGGGTGTAGGAAACCAGCAGGCTGAAGCCGCTCGAGAAGCGCTTGTCGGCCTTCACCTGCAGCGAATGATAGTCGCTCAGGCCAACCGGAAACTGTCCCTGAATGACGCCCAACTGATCGGAGATGCGATTGCCAAGATTCAGATTGCCGACAGCGTAAGGAAGCTTGCGGCTGAGCGCGCCGACGTAGCCGGCCTGCACGTCGAAGTAGGGCGTGATCTCGCGTTGGGCCGTGAAGTTGAACATCTGCGTATAACCGGTGCGGAAACGGCTATCGACGGAATAAACGCTCTGCGGTGGAAGCGTTCGGGATGGTGGTCAGATCAATGGAAGAAGCTCCCGGTGAAATCGGCACCGAAGTCGGCCGGGCAATTCCTGTATCCAGGATGTAAGAAAAAGGCGTGCCGGGGGAATTGCTGAAGTTCTGCTGAATGAAGAAGGGGTAGTTCTTGGACAGGATGTCGCTGCGGGCGTCGTTTTCGGGCGTGTAGTAGATTCCGTATCCGGTCCGGATAACGGTCTTGGGCGCCAACTGCCAGGCGATACCGAGGCGCGGCGCGAAGTTGTTCTTGTCGGGTTGGATCAGCGATGAAAGATTGGAGCCGCGGCCGGCGAGCAGCATCGTCTTTGTGGCTGGATCGAAATTGGCCGCGTTGTTATTCGCTTCGGAATACGGCGCCTGGTACTCATAGCGGACTCCGTAGGTCAGCACCAGTTTGTGCGTGATCTGCCAGGCGTCCTGCACGTAAAAGTGCTGCTCATAGGAGGTGGTCTTGGGATTGGTGAGTTGCAGTCCCTGCGCCACGAAGCCGGGCAGGCCCAGCAGCAGGTCGGCGATTTCATTGCCGCCCGTCGCGTAATACGCGTTGTAGTCCGGAGAACTATAGTTCGGATCGCTGGTGAGGCTGGCGTAGGCTCCGTTGTAGTACTGGTAGCCGGCCGGGAACAAAGAGAAATCAGGATGCGCGACCAGGTTGCGATATTCGTATCCGAACTTGAAACTATGCTTGCCGGTAAGCCAGGAGAAGTTGTCTCCTACCTGGATGTTGTGGTCGAGAAAGGTGAGCGGTTTATACGTTGAACCGCCGGCGGTCGGGCCGAAAGCGAGCTGGATTTGCGGGAAGCCGTCGGTCTGCGGAAAGCCCGGGATGTTGGCGTTGGCAATGCCGAATTGCGTGGCAAGGTTGCTGCCGTTCAGCAGATCGTTTTGCTCCAGGGTCACATGAACCATGGAAAAGTGGAGCTCGTTGAACTGATTCGGATTAAAGATGTGCGTGTAGGTGATGCCTGCGTTCTGGTTGGTGGAGTTGGTGGCATCCGCGGAATCCGCGCTGCCGCCGCCGCTGACTGGAATGGCTCCGGCAAAAGGATCTCCGGTCAGGCTGTTAAAGGCCACGACATCGTAGGTGAGGCTGACGCGGTCGTTGTTGCCGAATTGATGATCCACGCGCAGATCGCCGGTGTTGGAATCGAATCGATATCTTTGCTGAACGTCGAAGTTGTTAAACCAGCCGTTGAAAATGCCCGGCACATTGGGGGCGGGGAAGAGCTTCTGCAAGATCTGGCGGCCTGCGGGGCTGACTCTGGAAGCCGGTATCACATTGCCCGGAAACTGCTCGGAGAAAAAATTCGCATTGTAGAAGGCGGGATCGTAGATGGGAATTTGTTTTCCGGTGTACGGATCGATGAGCTTCGAAAGGTCCACGCTGCCATCGGCCCGGTAGCCGATCATTTGCGAAGGAACTGTTGTATCCAGGTAAGAAAAAATGTCACGCGAGCGCAGGCCTTCATATCCGGCGAAGAAGAAAGTGCGGTTGCGTACGATGGGCCCTCCCACGGAGACGCCGAAGTTATTCTGCTTCAGGCCGGAAGGATCCTGCGCGAAGGGGCTGCGGGCCGTTGTCGCCGGGGTGCGCAGAAACTCGTAGAGCGAGCCATGGAAATCGTTGGTGCCGGACTTGGTCTGGACGGCGAAGACGCCGCCGCCTGAGCGGCCAAATTCCGGCGCATAGGTGGAAGTGACGGCCTTGAACTCCTCCACCGAATCCACGCTGGGACGCAGGTTGGTGTCGTTGTTCCGGTTTCCGGTGACTTCGAAGCCATTCACCAGGATGGAATTGGCAAACTCACGCTGCCCGTTCACCGAGTAGTTGGCGATGTTTCCGCCGGCGCCCGCGGCCACGCCGGGAATCAGGCTGGCGAGATCGAGGAAGTTGCGGCCGAGCAAAGGCAGGTCGAGAATCTGGCGCGACTGAATCACTTGTCCGGTCTCGACGCTTTGGGTCTGCAGCAGCGGAGCCCGGCCCTCAACCGTCACCTGCTCGCGGAGGTCGCCCACGGAAAGTGTGACGTCCAGGCGCAGTTTCTGATCGACGCTGATCTCGAGGCTAGTGCGATGGAGTGTCCGGAATCCGTCTTTTTCGACCGTCACCGCGTACAGGCCGGGCGGCAGATTGGGCACCAGGTAATCTCCCTGGTGGCCTGTGTGCACGGTCTGGTTCAGCCCCGTGCCGGTATTCACCACGGTGACGCGGGCGTCCGCTACCAGCGCTCCCGAGGAGTCCGTGGCAACCCCGAGAATGGAGCCGGAGATAGCCTGTCCGGGCAGAGGCTGGACCGCGGCCAGGGCAAGAAAGAGCAGGGCCAGGGTCGGCATCTGGCCCAAAAGCGCGCCCAGCCAACACACTGCGACCGGGGCTGGGTTGGCTCGAACCAAATCGTATTTTATCGAAGACGATTCGATTTTATCGAAGACACTGCGGCGTTGGGGCCTTTTTTTCGAATTCCCTAGGGTAACAGAGTAGTGGACGACTGTTCAAACAGGCTGCTAGTATGAGCAGTTAAGTTGGTGGGCCATGCAGGAAGATGTCAACAGTCGGGCTGAGGAAGTAGCGGTCGCGCGCCAGGCGGTGCTCGAAGCCTATAAGGCATATGCCGGCGACCTGACAGCCCGCGCGGTGGTGCTCACGCGCAACCGCGGGTTAGCACAAGACGTTCTGCAAGAAACCTTTCTGCGTTTTTTTCTCACCAAGATGCACGGTGAAAAAATTGCCGACGAAGGCGCCTGGCTGCGCCGGGTCATGTTCAGTCTGATTAAGGACTGGAAGAGATCCTCAAATGCGGAGGACTTGGTTTCGCTTCAAGACGCGGAAAGCACACCAGCCCAAAGTGCGGATGATCGGCCTTCCCAGGCGACATGGTTTCCCCTGGCGGCGCGGGGCCTGGCGCCACGGGAATTGGAGTGCCTCAAGCTCCGTGCGGAGGGATTCGACTACCGCGAAATTGCCAGTGAAATGAGCATCCGTATTGGCACCGTTGGCGTGCTATTGAATCGCGCGATGCAAAAGATACGGCTGCGATCACCAGTCAAGAACAGGCCCTCCTCATGAGTTTCAAGAACCTTTGGAAGCGTGTGCGGCCAATCGACTCGAGCGAGATCGCCCCCCCCACCGCCGAGGTGCTCCCTGATCCGGCTCACTTGACGAATATCGCCGAACTGGAGCGGGCGTTGGACGGATGGACCCGTCATTGGGCGCCGGGAGAACGCGAACAGCCTGACGCGCAATTGAATGCCATGAGCCGCCGCGCCGAGACAGAGCTGCGAACTTTTTTTGGACAGGATGCCTTGCAATTGGTGCGATCGACTGCCGGCCAGCCCGGCAAAGGGCCGTTGCTCTTAGCTGCCGATCGGCTGTTCGTCAATTACCTGGGAAGACGCGCGGCCATGGCGGTGACTCGTAAACTGTATTCGGCCAGGCCATGATCGCTGCGCCGCGGAGCGTGCGCCGGCTGTGGGCGGCGCTCGGCGCTCTGCTCGCGTTGGGATCGGCTGCCTACATTCATTTCCTGGTCACCGGCAGTTACGACTCGCTGGTCCTCTTTTTCCGCAATCCAGGTTCGGCTTTCTTTGTGGTCATTGCCGGTATTGAGGCTTACCTTGCTCGCCGGGCCTACAGCCAGTTTGAGTTCTCCGAGCCGATGCACATGGTGTGGACGTTGGTCTTTCTGAGCGCGTGCTGCCGGCTGACGGGTGCCGCTCTCGGACAGGTGCTCAGCGCCGACATCCCTTGGAATCCTCTGGTGGTTTTCAAGTTGTTTCATCTCAACCAGTCGGGAAACTGGCGCGACATTGGCCTGGTGATCGGAGGGCCCGCAGCGATGGCGTTTCTAGTCGCAGGCCTGATGTACGCGATCATCCTGACACGCCGCCTGGGAGTGCTGAGCCGATTGACCACTGCCGATTGGATGCTCATTGCCATCATTGCCACGTTCACGGCGAGAGAGCTATACGAGATCGGCGTTATCGCATTTGTCAGGCATGAGCGCGCCAGTGTGACCCAGACGTTGCTGTGGTTTAGCGATCCGTTGCTTACCCTGCTGCTGATGCAGGCCGTCTCGATTCGAAGGTCGGTGTTGAATATGGGGCAAGGGCTGGTGGCCCGCTGCTGGGGTATGATGGCGGCCGGAGTGGCCTTTACGTCAGCCGGCGACGTCGCGCTGTGGGCGGAGAGCCATGGCCTGATTCCGACCGCACTTTCTCCCCTTGGATGGTTTATCTGGTTTTTCGCGGCGACTGCGTTTGCCAGTGCGCCGTGCTACCAAATCGAAGCCGTGCGCCTGGCGCATGAAGGAAGCTATGCCGTACCTTTCTCCAAAAGCTTTTCTGGTTGATCGTTAAACCAGCTCGACGCAACTTGTAGTGCTCAATCAGCAGCCGTGCTGGATCCTGTGCTGCTCCAGGGCGGACATGGCCGCAAACTCAGCCGAACGGGTTTTTATCAGTTGGACGGCGTGGGATGACGCGTCCCGTTTGTCCTTCTGGGCTGCAAGTAGATGGGCATTCGTTGAAAGGGTGGCCTGAACTGCCTTTTCCAGGGCTTCAACGAGACGAGCCTTTTCTGCGCACGGCTGGTCATTCTTCATGGATGTCCGCCTTTCCGCTGCAGATAATTTTCGCAGTTATTTGTTCTAACTAAAAGAAAAAATGCATCAAATTGGGTAAAGAGACGCTCCTGATAAAAGCAGAATGCATCTCGGCGCTAGCTCCTCGCAGACGTAGAGGTCGCGGCAGCAGTCGGCCGCAGCCCACCATGATCCCGCCCCTTTGCCATAATCCAAGCCCGATGGACGCCGCCGACATCGGGTGTCCATTCGGGAAGCAGGTACAGCATGAGTAATTCTTCCGAGTAAGCCAGAGCGCCGAGGATGATCGCTGGATAGAAAATCCAGTCTACGTACCGCCAGAAGAATAATGAAAGTACGAAGATCCCCATGGCGCTGGCCGCGACGCGCACCAGAAACGTATGGAAACTGGAGATCCGTCCGTAACGAAATACGGCGATCACGACTTCCGCCAGATACAGCGATAGCACGATCAACATTGGAACCCGGTGCGCGAGTACGGTGTCCTTATAAAACACCCAAAGGCCGCCGATGGCGATGAGCTGAACCAGGATGTCACCGGTGGAGTCGAGACTGGCGCCGAGGCGTGATGTCCAGTCAAACGTCCGGGCGATCCACCCGTCAAGGATGTCGCTCAACATGCAAGCCACCAGGACCCATTGGAAGTACTTCAGGTTCTGCTCCAGCGCGGCGGCCAGCAGAAACAGAGCCGCGCCGATTCTGGCGAGAGAAATCCCGTTGGGGATGCTGCTCAGCCCGGCCCAAGCATTTCTCCGTGTGGCCATCGCGCTACTCAGAAAGCCTCCATCATCCTGGGTGACATCCCCGGTATGGCAGTGTAGCAATCTTCCAACGAGGGGTTGTTGCCAGGCAGGCTACCATAGACATGATGCCAGTGGCGTCGTGTTTGCTGCCCGAGGTCGAATGACTGCCCAATTTGGTTTACTACTGCTGGCAGCGGTCAATACCACAACGCCTCAGCCGACAGCCGCCGACATCGTCCAGCGCATGGCGGAGGCCGACATCCCCCGAAATGCCGCGTTTTCCGGATACACCGGAATGCGGCGCTACACGCTTCAGAACAAGCGTTTGAATAAGCGCGCCGAAGTATCGGTCCACGTGATTTGCACAGGCGCCGGAGCCAAATCGTTCCAGGTTGTCTCTGAGACCGGTTCCCGGCTGTTCGGTGATCGTGTCATTCGACAAATGATTGAAGCCGAGGCCGAGGCCAGCCAGACTGGCGAACACGAGCAGAATCGGATCGTGCCAAAGAACTACAATTTTCGCGTGCTTGGTACGGAGGTTGTTGACGGACGGCAGAACTATGTGCTGGACATCCTCCCCAAGACCAACTATCGATATCTCGTCCGAGGTCAAATCTGGGTGGATGCGGAGGAATACGCCATCACAAAAGTCGAGGGAACCCCGGCAAAGAACCCGTCCTTCTGGATCCGGGATGTCAAGATAGTCCTGCGTTATTCGCGGACTGGACCTTTCTGGCTGCCTCTGCGGAATGAATCCAGCGCGAATGCCCGAATCCTGGGAAAAACCGAATTGACGATCGAGTATTTCGACTACGCGGTAACCGGCAACTAGAGTTACCACGGTACGACTTCACCAGGGCTTCGAAGACCAAAAAACTTGGTGAAACAAAACTCGCCTTCCAGTCTCTTACCAATTTGGAGTCCTTGGAGCAGGAAGGCGAGTGCTGCAAAACGGTGTCTCCGTATCCCGTGCCGCTCGTTCAAATGATCCAGGACTCCACCAGCCAATGAATACCAGGAGAGTCTTGTGCGAACGTGTCAATTTGTAATAGCGGCGGCGCTGGCGGCCCAATCGGGCAAAGCTGAAATCGCGTATAGCATCGCGCCCGAACGATCCAGCCTACCGCTTCTTGCCTTGGCGACCGTGGTCGTCCTTATCGTTCGCCGGATCGTGCGGGCGCGCTCCTAACCTGAACTGCGCCGGTCATCCCTTCCGTTTTTCGGCACCATGGGGTGCCGGCATAGCGCCGCGTGAGCGAGCAGCGCTTTGGCTCTGATTCCGTGGTGGTGTGCTCAATTGGGCGTGGTGCTGCGGAGCAGCGCGCGGCGCCGACACCGGGCCATGGGACCGCGCCGTGGAATTTGCCCGTGGCGCGCTGGCTCGCGGAGCAGCGACACTTCGTGAGTGGTACTGGGGCTGCGACGCGCTACGATGCGAAGCCGGCGCACTGCGCGCTGTTGAATGGTTTTGTTGAACCTTCGCCGTCTCGCGTGGCCTTGGCGCCGTGCGCGTAATGGAGTGGGTCGGGCGTGTTACGCCAGCCACATGGGAAGGTCTTGAAGGCTGGACCACGTTACCTTTAGCGGTTGTCGTCCTAGAGCCAACGGCCTGGCGTGGGGTTGGGGCCTGCACCCGTGGATTAGCTGGTCCCTGCGTGCGACGCGCCGTCTCAACAAGCCGCGTTTGTGCCGCAGTAGCGGGAGTATGCCGCCCGCGTGCTACGGCCAACTCGGCGCTGGTCGGCCTGGCACTCGTGCCGCCTACGCCTCCGTGAAAACTCACGCGCCCTGCGGCCGAGTTGTTGAATACCGTCCTGCTATAGACATTGTGAACACGCGCGATATTTACGTTGTTCACCGCGCGGTTATAGTGGAACGCGCGATTTTGCCAGTATCCACCGACATAGCCTGAACCAAAATAACCGAAGCCGTAGTTAATGCCTCCGTAAAAACCGACACCCAGGCCCCAGTACCCAGCGTTCCAATAATACGCGTTATCCCGCCACCCCCAGTAACCCGGGGTCCAAAGTGCGCCAACGAATGGAGCCATCACCCAAGCGCCGGGAACCCAGTAATATCCGCCTGGCCCGTACGCCCAATAACCGGGGGCCCAAATGTAACCATCGCCTGGGCAGACAGGCTGTGCGTACACAGGCAGTAACGGTGGAGCGACAGAGACAGACAGAAAAACCGCGGCCGGCGATACGGCCGGGACGGCCAGAATCGCGATGGCAACCAGGATTATCAAGAGAGCTGAACGAACCGTAGGCATTGTCATTACCTCCTCGGGACATTCTTCAGTGCCCGGTGGCTCCGCACCTTGCACCGGCGTCCAAAAAGCACTGCTACCTAAATAGACCCGGCTCGGTTTGAATGTGTTTCCTTAATGATGCCGCCCTAATAAAATCAGTGACTTGCATCTCTGCTGACGGCTGTGAGATCAGGTATTTTTTGGTCCATTGCAAAACCGCCCAAAGAGGCGCAGCATCGTTGTATGACGCCCAGCAGACAGAAACACCAACCTTCAGAAGGAGCGATGCGCGCAGCCAGGCAGATTGAGCGCAACTCGTCGCTTGTGCAGTCAACCGCTGATCTGATAGATCGCGAAAGCGGGCTGCACGAACTGATAGAAATTCTGGAGGGCCTGCTCGGCGAGGCTGGCGATCTGATAGAGAGTCGCAGCCCGGAACTGGTAGCGCGGGCACGCGCGGCGCTCCGGCAGAATAGCGATAACACCCCTAAACAAGCGGAGTGAGAGCGCTGCCTGGCATGAATTTGTGTGGTTGCCAGCTCTTGTCGTGGGCTGATCAGTTCGCCCAGACGGGTACGCCGGCAACCAGCGCAGCCGATCTTTCGGCATCGGGATGAACGAGCCGAGCGGGTTCCGCAGGTCCACCTAAGTGTATATGCGCCACGACGCGTTCGAGCGTTGAGCCTGGCTTATCCAAATCATGGTTGTGGCGCTTGGCAAAGATGTAGTCCCCAACAAACCAACCCATTGCGGCGCCCGCAACTGTATCGGACGCAAAGTGTTCACGCGCGGCGAAGCGTGAGATACAGACAGTGGCAGCCAAGGCGTAAGCAGTTATCGGCACGATGAGCGGGTGCGGATACTCGTGCGCGATAACGGATGCCAGCGCCCATGAGGTGATGGCGTGTCCAGACGGGAAGCTGGGGCTCGACAAAGAAGCGTTTCCGCTCCAGAACGCGCCTTTACCGGTGCCATCCAATGGCCGTTCCCGGCGCGTCGACACCTTTAGGACTTCTACGAGAATCTCCGTATTCACCAGTGCCTCAAATCCCAGGATCCCTGTTTCTCGGAAACGCTCATCGTGTGTGCCGAGACCGATGAAGTAGAATGTGCCGCTGATGGGGAGTAGCGAGTAGACCGCTCCCAGACGCGACGTCCATGTTGCAACGGTGATTTGGCTCTTCGTATTCGGCAACTGTTTCGATGTCCATGCATCGCTCGCGATCAGCACCGCGGTAGTCCCGCCAAAAATGGCCCACCATTTTGCATCTGCTTTGCTGGTGTGAAACGGGCTGGTCCAGATCGCCCTTTGGTCTCTCAGGACGTACCTGGGCAAGCGTCCCCAGGGTCGAAGTAATGATTCCTGCTCGATGTCTTTGGTTTTGATTGTTGGTGAGCCCGGCCTTACCCCCAGCGTCGAAGGCGTTGTGCCGGGGCTCGCCTGATTGTTCTCTTGCGCCTTCTGGTCACTTCGCGTCTCTTGGGCAACCAGCGAGGCGACTGTGAGGCCAGGAAGGAAAACAATCGTCAACCATTTCTTCAAACATCTGCGTCTCATAACGCCTTTACCCTGCAACGCTGTGTGCGGGCACACTCTCTCGACTCGGATTGCCGTCGTAGCTCACAATGCTGGCCTGTGTAGGAACAGCAAGAGACGTGCCAGCGGCTTCCACGACGTCCATAATTCGGAGCAGGAGATCCTGCTGCATGCGCAGGAACTCGTCACCGTCGGCGGTCAGAATATATACGAAAACTTCTACGTCGAGCGAGTAACTGCCGATCCCGACGAAGCGTACCGGCAGCGTGCCGGCTTCCACTTTCTCACTCGATTTGAGCAAGCGGGACACGGAACTAAGAACCTGCCGCACTTGATCCGGTGTTGTGTCACGGCGGAGCGTGAGAGTGAGATGAAATAAAATCTTGTCGCGTCTCGAGAAGTTCTCGAGGGTCATCGAGGAAAATTGCGCGTTCGGTACCGAAACCAGAGTTCGATCGGCAGTGCGAATTCGAGTGGATCGCAATCCAATATCCTCAACAACGCCGCTGCGGTCGCCAAACTTACAGAAATCGCCAACGAATACCGGCCCGTCGCCAATCACGGAGACACCGCCGAAAAGATTCTCAATCGTCTTTTGTGCGGCCAAAGCAATGGCCAAACCGCCCACGCCAAGACCTGCCAGGATGGTAGTGGTGTTGTAGCCCCATTCACTCATCACCAAAATGAAGGCAATCACGCAGATTGTGAGCTTGGCGACCCGCTGGCCCAGCGGCAAAACCGAATAGGTGACCGCGCGCTGCCGTGAAACTAGTGCCCCGCGCAGACGTTCGATCGCCACGTCGATCACGCGCATCGCAAGCCACGCGAACGCGAAGAACGACACGAGAATCAGCATTCGATCCAGATAGAGGCGAAGCAAAGCGGATGGGGCAATCAACTCGATTCCAGCGCGGAATCCAGCCACGATCACGAGCAGCCGGAGCGGGCCGACAAATACCCGGAGCCATTGCGGTCTCACCCTTAGCGCAATCCGCTTTGCTATGGACTCGAGGACAGCGAGAATACCCCGCGAAAGCAGTGAAGAGAGGATGGTGAGCACTGCGGCCAATAGTATTAGCGCGATCCAACGCCATAGCGAGGTATCGAGCAAAGTCCAGCTTACAAGGGGCTCTGGTAGCATCTTCTCCATGGCGGACTCGCTGTGCTGCTTATAAAGTTTGGGAATCAACGCAACGCTGTCAGGCGAAATCAGCCAGACAGGAAAATTCGGATGCAAGTCGACTCGCTCCAACTGAATTTCGGCAGGTTGGGCACCGATCCGGAAGGAATCGACGCGTTCCAGGCCGGGAGAAAGACCATCAGAACGATCGCCTTCGTGAGTTTTGTTGAGGGCGGCGAGATCAAAGCTGACGTCATGATCGAGAATATCTTCTAATTCGCGCGCCCTCTCTGGACCAACTTTTTCGCGATCGACAGGCGGCAGTCGAGTGAGATTCAGATACCTGGCTGCCAAATGATAATTTTTGGATTGGCAGGCTTGGAGAAAGTTGTAGACCGCATCTTGCGGGGACTCCCTCCCTAGAGGATCCTTGACGGCCACGGGCGCTGGCGCCATGGCTTGAACGTACAAGCATAGCGGTACGAGTATGGCGCCGGTGCCAAGGAGCATAGCCGTTTGAGCAGCAATCTCGATGCCAATGGCGCAAGTATTGGTACCTGTTCTCCTTAAGGGCGCTGCGGCCAATTCGGTGGGCGCCTCTTGCCAGTACAGTGAAAAACTTGCACGCTGAATAGCTCCGCCGTTACCGACAGCAACTCACAGGCGCTATGCGGCAGCTCTGAAGTTCGGAGTTTTTATCTTGTGCTTTTTCAGGAGTTTATTTTTTTTACTTCCCTGGGGAGAACCCATTCCTGGTCCGCAATCGTCTACTAGGCAGAGGAGGTTGCTATGAGTCGATTGCAATCAATACTGTCGGCTTATGCATGGTTGTGATAAGCGGAGCATTTGTCCCCTCCGCGAAAGCCGACGAATGGGACAAGAAAACGGTAGTCACAATTACCGAACCTGTCGAGGTGGGGACGACTGTATTGGAACCCGGCACGTACGTGTTCAAGCGCATCGGTGAGGGTGCGGTTCGAACCATCACGCAGATTTACAACGCTGACGAAACCCGTCTCGTGACGACCGTCAATGCGATTCCGGCATCGCTCGGAGAACGCAGCGGCCACACTCGATTTATCGTCTCGGAGTCGCAAGCTGGACAGCCTGGTGTTTTGCACTCGTGGTTCTATCAAGGTAATGTTGACGGCGTGCAATTCCCAGCGCCGAAGCGATAACCATGAATCGTGACTAACAGGAGGTTACATATAGAACGTTGTAAAAACGCGGGCGGCCGGACACTGATTTCATCGGCAACGACCGCCCTTTTAAAATCCCGTCAGTGCGTCAGATCGTAAATGAAATAATTGATTGCGATCCGATATGCCAGCGACGCCCACTTCTCCGGATACCGCGGGTCGTCCGACCACTCCCACGCATCGCCAAGGTCCATGTTGTGGCAGATCGCGACCATCACGCGCCCTTTATCGTCGTAGATTGCCCGCCAGTGCGGAGTTTTTCCCGTCTCGCCCGCTTCATATGTCCGGCCGCTGCGATGACCACTGCCAGCCGGCGACCTGGAAGCGCTCGTCCAAATCGTAAACCGTGTGAAAGATCGGGTCGGAGTTTGCCAGGTCTACGATCGGCCGGTCCGGGAAAACTTTATTCATGCCGGCGATAAACACTTGCCATTCGCTCAAGACGTTATGATAAGGTTCGTCGCCGTGGAAATCATCCACCATCAGGAATCCGCCACGTAGCAGATACTCGCGCAACTGGGCCGCCTGTTGGTCTGTCAGCGCCCAGTGCCCGACCTCGACCGCGTACATCATCGGCCAGTTGTAAACGTCGTCGGTGCCGTCGAGATCGACCACCTGCTCGACCGATCGCGTATCGATCCGCGTCAGCCGCCGCACGCCTGCTAGCAGATGACGGTCCGAGCGCGGATAATCGATCGTCCAGTTGAGGTCGAATCCGAAGCGGCCTTCGCCGTAGACGCTGGGATAGCGAAGCCGTGCGCGGGTCCACTCGGTTTTCTGGTTCCAGTCGGGAGGAAGCGGAAAATCCTCGTATTCGGCGGCTTGGTATTGTTTGAAAGGCCGCTGCGCGCGCAAGCGCTCCGAAGACGCCCAGCGCGGCGGCGAACAGCAACAATGCCGACCGGAATCGCATGCAGCCTCCTGCTGCGATCAGATTATCACGCCCTACCGCCGAACAGTTGCGACCGGTTTCTCTGTGGCGCTTTATCCTTACCTATTCATAGCGCAATGCCAGAATCGGGTCGATCCGGCTGGCGCGGTGTGCCGGAATCATGCCTGCCACACCCGCGACTAGCGATAGCAAAATCACGGTGACCGCAGCGATTCCGGGGTCGCTGGCCTGAACGCCGTAGAGCTGAGCCGATACGTATCGTCCCAGGAAAATTGCCGCCGGAATTCCAATGGCTAGACCGATGCAGAGGAGCAGAACAACCTCCTTCATTACCAGCCATATCACCGACCCTCGTGGCGCTCCCAGTGCCATGCGGACTCCCATTTCCTTAGTACGCCTGGCTACGGCGAACGCCATCACGCCGTAAAGACCGATGCACGCGAGAAGGGTGGCCAGCAATCCGAAACCCGCCGAGAGCAACGCGATCAACCGCTCGGTCAACAGCGTCTGGTCGAGCTGCGCCGCAAGCGTTTTCATCTCATACACCGGCATCGCGGCGTCCAGCCGCTTCACCTCGTTTCGTATGGCCGCGTAGGCGGAGCCTGAACCCAACCCGGCGCGCACGTAGAATGCGACTCCACCGTTTCCCCAATTGGGGATGAATACCTGGCGCCGGATCCCGTTGCGAGGCCCTTCATACAGCGAATCCGCTGCGACACCGACGATCTCCATTTCGAGTTTCGTCTCCGGACCGCTTCCAAATCCGATATGGCGTCCGAGTGCGCTCTTCTCTCCAAAGAAGTGCTTGGCGAAATGCTGGTTGACGATCGCCACGCGAGATTTCTCCAGGAGATCGCTACGGTTGAAATCACGTCCCTCGAGAAGCGGTGTTCCCATCGTGTCGAAGTAGCCCGGCGAGAGCGCATTCATAAACGCCTGCTGATCCTCACCGTCCGCGGCCCGATGGCCCTCTACTGACATACCGCTGTCCCATTCATAGCCGTGCAGAAGCGGTACCGCCGCTAAAGCCGCGGAGCGAACACCGGGAATAGCCCGGATACGGTCCAGCAATTCGTTATAAAAATTCACGACACGCGGTGAATCGTAGCCGTTGAGCGCGGGCGACAATTGGAAGGTCACCAGATTATCCAGATCGCGGAATCCGGTGTCGGCACCCTGAAGTTTTTGCAGGCTGCGCACGAAGAGCCCGGCGCCAAACAGCAGAAGAAAGCTCAAGGCCACTTGCGCGGTGACCAGCCCTTTGCGCAAGAACAATGACCCACCCGAACCTGCGATCGATCCAACGGCGTCTTTGAGCGTGCTCCAAAGGTCCGGCCGGCTGGCGCGCATTGCGGGCACGAGACCAAAGATCAGTCCAGTGAGAAACGTCAGGCCCGCCGTGAAAAGGAGAATCCGAAGATCCGGTTCCGTTCGGATCAGCAGCGGGTTGCCTTCGGTTGGCATGAGCGCCACAAGGCCCTTGGTCATGGCGACCGCTAGAAAAGTTCCCGCCAGTCCACCCATCGCGGAAAGTAGGAGGCTCTCCACCAGTAACTGGCGTATCAGGTGCCATCTCGTCGCTCCGAGCGAAAGGCGTACCGCAATCTCTTTTTGCCGCGCACAGGCGCGCGCAATCAGAAGGTTGGCGACGTTGCCACACGCGATCAGCAATACCAGGCCTACCATTGACATCAGCACAATCAGAGCGGTCGAGAAGCTGTTGCGGAGCTGGGAATATCCGCCGGCGGCGCGCTCGATGTGGAGCGTGCCCCGCATGAACTGGTCGCGGTTGTACGCCGACCAGTCTTTGGCGGCCGGCAGCGTCATCTCGTACTCACGAATCTGATGAAATAGTCCCTGTAATGGCGCTTGTGCGGACTCAACGGTGTATCCCGGTTTCAAGCGCCCAAACACCTGTACCCATCGGCTGCGGCGGTCATCCATACTGAGCCAGGACCACTCCGGTGACAGGACGGGTTCCATAAGAATGGGGACGCGGAGTTGGGGAGAGACTGCGGGGTCCAGTCCAGCGAATCCCGCCGCTGAGACTCCGACGATGGTCATCGGATAGTTGTTCACCAGGATCGTCCTGCCAATAATTTTTGGATCCCGGGCGAAACGGCTGACCCAGTAGTCGTAGCTCAACACGGCCACCGGATGGCCGCGATATACGCGGTCGTCTTCCTGCGAATTGAAGACCCGCCCCGCCGCCGCCGGCACGCCAAGCATCGTGAAATAATTTCCCGATACCATCTCACCGTCCACACGTTCCGTCCGGTTAGCGACGCTGATCGAAAGCGACACCAGGCGCCGGCAAATCACTTCCGCTAGAGGAGCGGCCTTTTGCTGGTAATCCTGGTAAATCGGGTAGGAATGCATCCGGTCGCCCATATTGTTCCCGTTGTGGTTGCCTCGCTGATAAAGCATGACGAGTTGGCCCGGGTCCTTGACGGGCAGTGCGCGCAGCATCAACTGATCCATCAACGTGAAGATCGCAGTGTTGGCGCCAATGCCTAGCGCGAGCGAAAGGATCGCCACGGTTGCGAAGAGCGGACTGCGGCGAAGGGTGCGCAGGGCGAATCGAAGCTCCGAGACGAGGCTGATCATGTACTTAATACGGAGAGATCTGCATTTGGTTACCGAGTACTACGCGATAATTCAGCTATGAAGCGAGAGGCTTATGCTGCCGCCCAAACTGTTTCCCCGAAGCTGCAGGCCTACTTTGTTCAGCGTCAGGCGGAGGCGATGCGCCGCGGCCAGCAAGACCTGGCGCCCGTGCCCGATGCCGAAACCATCGAAGCCATCATTGATACCGCGTTCTGGGCCAGCCTTCGGCGTGAGGAAGGTTATATGCCGAGAATTTCACTCGCGTTCCTCTCGCCCGAACAAGCCGTGCATCCGCTCCTATTCGAGCGGCCTCTTCCGCTTGACGCGAGCGCCCTCACGCGAGTGGCGTTGGCGGTCGAGCGTTCCGGGATACATCTGGGGGTCTGGCGCGAACAGAACGAGCTATGCGTGTGGGGTACAACCCGCACTATCCCCACGCTGTCCTTCGTGCTCGAAGTAGCATCGCCCGGCCTTCTCGTCGTCAAGCATCACAGTGGCGATGAAGTGGCCAAATTCGTCAATGTAGCGGTACTCGAGGGCGACCAGATCAAAGTGATCGCTGAACCGCCCTCAAACCTGCAGGGCTGTCCGGCGGTCTTCAGCTCGCTGCTCGGGTACGAATCGCCAACCTCCTGGGTTGCCTCGGTCAATGTGCTGGTGCAACTGGCGGTCTCCATGCGCGCACATGGGCGCGGCGGCTCACTGCTTTTGGTTCCGGCCGGTTCCGAGACCTGGCGGGAATCGATTATTTGGCCCATGCCGTACGCCGTGTCGCCACCATTTTCCGAGCTCGCCCAACTGTTCCGGGAGACTCCCGATCCGGCGCGCCGGCGTTTATGGCAGGAGGCGCTTGGCCGATCAGTGGATGCGATTGCCGGCCTGACCGGGGTCGATGGCGCCGTAGTGCTTACAGACCAACATGAGCTGCTTGGTTTTGGCGGTAAAATCGCCCGCCGCCGTGGCTGGCCACGGGTCGAGCAAGTTACGATGACGGAGCCGATCGAAGGCGCGCAGCCCACCGTCGTCCATTCGGAGCAACTCGGCGGCACTCGGCACCTCTCGGCGGCGCAGTTCGTCCAGGATCAGCGCGACGCCGTGGCGCTGATCGCATCGCAGGATGGGCGCTTCACAATCTTTGAATGGTCCGATTGCGAGGCTATGGTGCACGCGCATCGCGTGGACGCTTTGTTGCTCTGAATGTGGGCGCGATGCCCTAACTACCTCGGCGAAACAATCTGTCAACTTCAATCCGTCCGGCAGTAGTTAGCGCAGGAGCCGGCTGGTGACTTGGCCGGCTGCTGCCGCGTAGGGCTGATTGGCTTTTTGGAATGCCTCGCGCAGAATCGGCGCCATTTCCATCGCAGATGGCTTGGAAAACATTGTCATGTGCGCAGCGTTTACATTATGAACCCGGAATTCGCCTTCGCACAGATCACGCCATCCAAGCCGCGGGTCTTCCAAAACTCGGGTGCTGATCGGCTCTTCCTGGGCAATGAATTGCACCACCGGGGTCGCAGCAGGCTTCGGAACGTATTGGGAAACCGTCTTTCTTCGAATTAGCCGTCCAGCCATCTGGAGATGCGGGAGGATTTCGCGAAGTTTGATATCGCCGAACAGGAGCTTGGGCAATTGGCGCCAATAACTCGTTCTGCTGCGGAGAAGTTTCGGGTATCCAGGCGCCGGCGTATCAAAAAGTGCGACTAGCCGGACTTCTTCTCCCGCGGCCGTGAGCTGCCGCGCCGTTTCGAAAGCCACAATCCCACCACGGCAAAACCCGCCCAAAAGATACGGGCCGTGCGGCCTTACGCTGCGAATCGCGTCGTACGCCTGACGCACCAGCTCCGCGACGGCCACGTCACTTTGGTCAGGCCGAAGGGATACCAGGAAGAATGGCTGGTCCCGTCCTAGCTCATTGGCCAGATTACGGTAGCAATAAGGTCCGCCGAGAGTCGTGGTGAAACAGAAGAACGGGTGAAGGGAGCCGCGTGGCTGCAGAGAGATGACACCGTCGAATGGCGTGCCAGCGCGATCCGAAAGACTCCCGTCCGCGTCCAAAATCGATGCCAGCCGCGCTATGGTAGGCGCCCGCAGTAAGACAGCCAGGGGCATCTCTTTATCGAATTGCTCGTGGATGAGCAGAATGAGCTGCGTGCTGCGCAGGCTGTCGCCGCCCAGCTCGAAGAAGTTGTCCGTCACTCCGGCGCGCTCGATACCCAATACTTCCTGCCACATGGCGGCCAGACGCTTCTCGGTTGGCGTGGATGGCTCCTGAAAATCCTGTTCGGTACGCAGCCACTGCGGCTCGAACGGCGGCAGCGATTGGCGATCGATCTTACCGCTCGCAGTCAGCGGCATCTCGGAGAGAGTCACGATGGCAGCCGGAAGCATATGATCGGGCAGACGCCTGGAAAGATGCAGGCGAAGCTCGTCCTGCGCCGGCGCTGCGCCGTTGTGTGGCGTCAGGTAAGCCACCAGCCTCTCCTGCCCTTCTTTGCCGGCGGCGACGACCGCGCTCTGGCGAACTCTGGGGTGCTCGGCGAGTACGGCTTCGATCTCCTCGAGCTCGACGCGAAACCCGCGAATCTTTACTTGCCGGTCCGCCCGTCCCAGAAAGACGAAGTTGCCGTCCGGAAGAGTGAAGGCCAGATCGCCGGTTCTGTACAGCGGGCGCTCCGGGTTCTTGCCGAAGGGATCAGGCAGGAATTTCTGGGCCGTCAGGTCCGGCGCGTTCAAATAGCCTAGCCCGACACCTTCACCCCCGATATACAGCTCGCCCGGAACGCCAACGGGAACCGGCAAACCCGCGCCATCCAGCACGTATGCCGTGGTGTTGGCGATGGGCTTTCCGATCGGCACAAACGATCCACCCTCCCATGCCGAGGTTCCGGCTTCGTAGATCATGGCGGTGGGAGCTGTTTCTGCCGGACCGTAAGCGTTGAACCATCGGACCTTATTCCCGACCGTGCGTCGCCAGTTCCGAAATACCGCCGGGTTGACGCGTTCCATTCCGCTGATCACTGCGCGCAAGGACGGCGGCAATTCCAGCCGGCCCATGGACAGCGCCGCGGCCCATTCATTCCACCAGGTACTGGAAACTCCGGTAATCGTGATGCGCTGGGCTTCGAGCAACCGCAGAAATTCGCCGATCGAATTCCCTTGCGGGTTCAGACAGAAGACCAAAGTCGCGCCGCAACATAAATAATTGAAGACTTCGGCGACGAACACGTCCGTCCCCATGGAGGCGAACTGCAATCGGCGGTCGGTCTCCATGAATCCGAATACCTTCGCCACGGCCAGCGTGTGGTTCACCAATGCCCGGTGGGTCAACACCACCGCTTTCGGCTTGCCAGTCGAGCCGGAAGTATAGATTGCGTAAGCGGCATTTTCAGGCACAGCATTGCAGGGAAGATTTTCCCCGGACTGCTTCGCGAGTTCACTCTGCAGGTTGTTGAGATTCAGAACGTCGCCGACGGCATTTCCATCGCGCGTGATGATGAACTTCGCCCGTGCGTCGTCCAGCATCGCCTGTTGCCGCGCCGGAGGAAGGTTCGGGTCAAGGGGCAGGAAGGCTGCGCCTGTCTTCAGCACAGCCAGGAGAGCGATGATCGCCTCCGGAGAACGGTCAATGCACAGCGCGATCAGGTCCTCCGGCCCGGCACCCCGTTCCGCCAGGAATCGGGCCAGTCGATTGGCGCGCTGGTTTAGCTCCTGGTAGGAAATGGACCCTTCGGGATAATCGATTGCGGCATTGGCGGGAGTCCGCATCACCTGCTGCTCGAAAAGCTGGTGAGCGCACAGGTCTCGTGGATAGGGCGCGCCGGTCTGATTCGTTTCTCTGATCAGCCGGTCTTCCTCGCTCGCGGTCAGCATCTTCAACGCCCCCAAATTGCTGTCCGGCTGAGCGACGAAGCTCTGCAACAAGGTCAGAAAATGTCCGGCGATGGCGGCCACGGTTACGCTCCCGAACAGGCTGGTGTCATACGAAATTTCGACAGCCAACTGAGGTCCGCCAAAGACCACCAGCGTCAGCGGAGTTTCGGTCCGTTGCAGACGGCGGAAAGTGCGATTGCTCCATTTGCCGCCGAGCCGCGTATAAACTTCCTCGGGCGGAATGTTGTCGTAGACCACGATTGTGTCGAATGGCGGCATTCCCGGGGGAAGTCCGCTCCATTCCCAAACGCGGTCGAGGGGCGTGTGCTCGTACTCGCGCAGCACAAACCACTGTTGGCGAATTTGCTTCAGCCACGGCAGCAAGGGCGCATCCGCCGGCACGGCCACGCGGACAGGCAGCGTGTTCACCAGGGGGCCCACGATCCTATCCGCGCCCTCAACCGACGTCTGCCTGCCGGCCCTGGTGACGCCGAACACAATGTCCGTTCTGCCGCTATGCCGGCTCAACAGCAGGGCCCACGCGCCTTGCACCAGGGTGTTGACGGTCACATCATGCCGCCGCGCTAAATCCCACACCTCTTGTGTGAGCTCCAACGACAATCGCGCGTGTTCCCGGGCGATGCCCTCGCCGGCGACAATCGGCCCGATACGGTCGACGAGATAGTCCGTGGTCTGTTCCAGACCAGCCAGTAGTTCGCGCCAGTGCTGCTCTGCCTTCGCCAGATCCAGTCTATCGAGCCAGTCGATGTGCTCGCGGAAATTGACGGGATCGCTGAGCTGCACTTCCTCTCCCGCGAGCAGGCCTTCGTACAGTGCGAACCATTCCTGCCAGGCGATCAGACGCGACCGCCCATCGATCAGCGCGTGATGAACCGACCAGATCAGCGTGTACGAGGATTCCGATGTTTTCATCACCGCGAAACGCATTGGGACGCCATCGTCGAGGGTGAATGGCCGTTCACGGTCCGCGCGCAGGAACGCCGCCAATCGTTCCGGCCTTTCGTCTGGCGTCAAGGCGGTCCAATCCAGCGTCTGCCAGGAAAATTCCGGATTCTCCTGCACGCCTTGCCAAAGTGTGCCTTCGCGATCGCTCGTAATGGTGGTGCGCAGTATCGGGTGCCGCTGTGCCATCAGGCGCCAGGCGCGCCCAAGGAGAGGCACATTCAGTTCCTCTGCCAACTCCCACACTCCCTGCAACAGATAAACGCCTGACCGCGGGGAGCGCATAGACGACAGCACCATGGTTTCCTGCAGAGAGGTCAGCGGATAGAGCTCCGTGGGTTGAGAGGAAGTGGGCAAAAAACGGTTCCTTTAAGCGTTGTGGTGGCGGCGCGGTTTCAGCACCAGAATGGGGCAGCGCTCGCCGAGGTTGCTGGGCAGGTTGAATTGCGAGACTTCATCAAAGAAATCACCTAGTACCGACCGATACTCCGCAAGCGTCGGAAAGGTATGGACCGTGGCGCTGTCCCGGTAAAGTTCGATGGTGTCGATGGCGCTCTGCTCCCAGCCCGTGCGGGAGGTCAACGCCCTTGGGTCTATATTGCGGTCCGCCCAATCCCGGTACACTTCATCCACAGCGATTCCCACGTGCGGGCTCTGCTGCATAGCCATCAAGATGCGAAATTTGAAGTGATGGAAGCTGGGGATGGGCTCGCGGAATATGTCCGCAAACACGTCGTCCCGGCGCTCCTGCACCGCCGGTTGGATGTAGCAGCGCAAGATGAAAATGCCTTCATTACTTAGCACCCGGCAGACTTCCGCCGCCAGTTTCCGATAGCCATCAGGATACGGCAAACAATTCATCGAACCGTCGCCGATAATGACGCTGCAAGCGGAGTGCCGTAGCGGCAAGGCCAGCCAGTTTCCGCAGGATACCTGGCGTTTTCCCGGAATGTTACCCGGCCAGACTGCCCGTGCCATCGCCATCGAGCTGTCCACTGCCGTTAACGACGAGGCCGCCGGCAGCTGCATATCCGCAATCTCGGGAGTGACGCCAAGAAGCAGGATGTTCGGCGAACTCTCAGAATGAGCGGCAGCCCATGTGGCAACCTCCGATTCCATGAAACGGATGTCTTCACTCGAGGGCCGCAGCGGCCAACGAAGCGCCGGATAGGATGTCGCGAGGTTGTGCCAATACGACGCAACTGCAGCCGGACTAGCGATCATGAGTTCTGGGCCCCATTTTTGAATCCATTGATTGTAGCGCTACAACTCGGCAAGATCCCCACGGATGGAAGCCCACCTAGTCTTCTGTCTCTGAAGTTTCTTTGCTAATAATTCACCGGCTGTAGGACACTGAGGGAGGTATGACAACGCCCTTCCCCAACATCCGGCCGTTGAGCATTCGGTCAGAGGAGTCCGGCACAGAGGATCTGGTGTCGAGCATGAATACTTTCCTCGGAGGGTTCTCGTGGGCTCGGCAGACCGGTAACGTCTGGATTGCTCTCTCGATACCCGGGGTGTTTGGCCTTTTTCTCGTTGAACTTGATCCCGGCTCGGCGGATGTCGATCGGCACATTTGGGTAGCGGTTGGAGACATTCCTCCCGCGTACCTCAGCACTGAATACGCGCTGTCGCCCGCCGAAGCGCTCGAAGGGTATTTGGCTGAGATGCGTGCATGGGTCAAAGCGGTGGAAAATGGCGAATCAGTTGACGACCTGATTCCGGTGAACGGGGCACCGACAATGGATAACGCGAAGGCCTTGAAGTCGAGACTCTCTTTCCTTGAATCCGAAATCCTTCCGATGCTGAATTGATCAGATTGAGGAGCAGCAGGCTACTCGCCGGTCTCCAGAACTGCTTTGTATTTGTTGACCTTCCGGATAATGCGGCTGGCGCTCGCGACCCATTGAAAAGGACGCGGGTTTTGATTGTAATGGCGCACATATTCGTTGATCGCCTTGATCAGATCCCTCACGCTGCGAAAAGTCCCGCGCCGAATACGTTTGCGTGTGATCTCCGCAAACCAGCGTTCGATCTGATTGAGCCATGACGAGCTGGTTGGCGTGAAATGCGCATGGTAGCGTGGGCGAGCAGCCAGCCACTTCTTCACTTCCGGGTGCTTGTGGGTGCCATAGTTATCAAGCACGAGATGGATTTCCTGCCGGGAACTCACCGATTCATCGATCCGGTCAAGAAACCGAAGAAACTCCTGATGGCGATGTCGCGGCTGGCACTCGGCAATGACGGTTCCCTCCATTACGTTAAGTGCTGCGAATAACGTCGTGGTCCCGTGCCGCTCGTAGTCGTGTGTCTGTCGCTCAGGCAGGCCGGGCCGCAGGGGAAGGATAGGCTGCGTGCGGTCGAGAGCTTGAATCTGGCTCTTCTCATCCACGCTGAGCACGATAGCCCTGTTGGGCGGGTTTACATAAAGGCCTACAATGTCGCGAACTTTCGGAGCAAACTGCGGATCGGTACTGAACTTGAAAGACTCGACGCGGTGCGGTTGCAGCTTGTGCTTCTCCCACATCCGCTGCACGGTCGCCGGGCTCACGCCTTGCGCTGCGGCCATCGTTCGTACGCTCCACTGGGTCGCATGTCGGGGCTTGGTCTTCATCGTTGCCTCGACAATCGCCGCTTCCTTCGCTGGTGAAAGACGTTTCGGGCGTCCACTGCGTGGCCGATCTTCGAAAATGGCGCTAAGGCCATCACTCTCGTATCGCCGTCGCCACAACAGTACCGTGGGGACGGAAGTAGATAGCTTTCGCGCAATTGCATGATTAGCAAGTCCCGCAGACGCCTCCAAAACGATCCTAATCCGCAGGAGAATTCCTTGCGGCATCCCACGGTGCCGGATGAGCTTCATCAGGTGAGCGCGCTCGGCGCCCGTCAGGATAAGAGGACCCGCTGGGGGAAGTGGCATAACCATTTCCAGTATGCAGCGGGTTTGCCCAATTAGTAAAGCTATTTCAGATACAGAAGACTAGGGCCTTTTACATTGCTGACAAGATGGTTGACAATATTTAAAGGCAGGCAGTATCCTGAGCCTGTCTCGTTGCGAAAGGGATATGGGCGTTTCACTTGGATTAGCGTGGGCCGGATTAGCGACGGCGCTTGCCATGGCGCAGTCCGATCCCAACGCTGCGGCGCCCAAAGAGTTCTTCGAAGCCAAAGTACGGCCTTTGCTGGCGAAAAACTGCTTTAGCTGCCACGTCCAGGCCAAGATGGGCGGCCTGCAGATGGACACGCGGGAAAGCTTCATGAAGGGCGGCCAGGACGGCCCTGTTCTGGTACCCGGTAAGCCAGATGAGAGTCGACTCGTCAAAGCCATAAGCTACACCGACTCCCGTTTGAAAATGCCCCCGGCAGGCAAACTCAAAGATGACGAAATCGCCGTGCTCGAGACTTGGGTGCGGCAAGGGGCTGTTTGGGGCGACACTTCCCACCCGATCATCCCGGAACCGGCAGCCGAGTACGTAATCACTCCGGAGCAGCGCGCGTTCTGGTCCTTTCAGCCGGTGCGAAAGCCGGAGCCGCCGAGGGTCAAGGACCTTTCGTGGGCTAAATCGCCAATCGACTTATTTGTGCTCGCCAAGATTGAGGCCAACGGATTAAAACCGGTTGGCCCGGCTGACAAAAGAACGCTCATCAGGCGGGCGACCATGGATCTGATAGGTCTGCCGCCCACTCCAGCCGAGGTCGACGCGTTCGTCAAGGACGCATCTGCCGATGCGTTTGCCAAAGTAGTCGATCGGCTGCTGGCGTCGCCACAATACGGCGAGCGCTGGGGGCGCTTTTGGCTGGATGTCGCGCGCTACTCCGATCATCAATTGACGGCCGAGGGCGATGGCCCTCTGCCGAATGCTTTTGAATATCGCGATTGGGTCGTGCAGGCATTCAACGACGACCTGCCCTACGATCAGTTCGTCAAAGCGCAAATCGCCGGGGATCAGATGGGGAACGGCGACGCCAAGAAATATGTTGGCGGCCTCGGATTCTATTCGTTGAGCCCCAAACCCGAGTTTCGCGAGGAGCGGGTGGACGCAACTACTCGCGGCTTTCTGGGCCTGACAGTGGCCTGCGCGCAGTGCCACAACCACAAATACGATCCCATCCCCACCCGAGACTACTACTCGCTGCTGGGAGTGTTCGAGAGCACGGAGCCGGAAAAGTTTCCGCGCGCGCCCAGCGATGTGGTCGCTGTCTATGAGAAGCAGAAAAAAGCTCTGGATGCGCAGAAGGATACGCTGGAGAAGTTTCTCGAGAATCAACGGACTCAACTCTCCGACATTTTTGCGCTGAAAACAGCGGACTACATGATGGCCTCATGGCAAGTGCTTGGCCCCGAAAAGAAGCGTCTCGAAGAAATAGCTGAGAACAACAAGGGCCTAGAGAAGGACGTCCTCGGCCGCTGGGTGCGTTTTCTCAGCCCGGAACACAAACGCGAATACGAGTTTCTGGATGGCTGGAAGTCGCTCCTCGAAAAAGGCGGTTCCGCCACAGACGCCGGCAAAATCGCCACGGACTTCCAGACTTTGCTCCTGGATATTCAAAAAGAAAAAAGAGAGCTCGACGCGAAGAATGCCAAGCTGAAAGCCCAGGCCAAGGAGGGCGAGGAGCCCAAGATCGTGCCTATCGATCGCAGCAAGTTCTATCTGCTTGCGGACCTCAGCTCGAAGCCGGACAAGAAACCAGCCGAGGAAGGGGACAAAAAGCCTGAGAAAGAGGCCGGCCCCTTCTACTTCGCCACAGATGAAATCGGGCACTACCTGACCAGCGTCTACAAAGAATATTTCGACGGGCTGCGGGCTCGTGTCGATAAGATGCAGGCGGATCTTCCCAAGGAGTACCCGTACTTTCCCGTCATCAAAGACAAAGAGAAACCCAAGAACCTGCGCGTTTATATTCGCGGCAATGAAGAAGATCTAGGCGAAGAAGCGCCGCGAGAATTTCTGGCAATTCTTTGCGACGGCAAGCCGGCGCCGTTCAAGAACGGTAGTGGACGGCTGGAACTGGCTGATGCCATCGGCTCCAGGAATAATCCCCTGACGGCCCGGGTGATGGTGAACCGCATCTGGCAACATCATCTCGGCGCCGGACTGGTGCGAACGCCCAGCAACTTCGGCAAGTTAGGTGAAGCGCCTACGCACCCTGAGCTTCTCGATTACCTGGCCAGCCGTTTTGTCGAGGATGGCTGGTCGATAAAAAAGTTGCACCGCGAGATCATGCTGTCGGCGACGTACGCGTTGAGCTCTACGTATTCGGAGGCCAACTCCGCCGCCGACCCGGACAACCGGCTCTTGTGGCGAGCGAATCTGCGCCGCCTGGATGTGGAAGCCATGCGGGATTCACTGCTTTTCGTGGCAGGAAAGTTGGATCTGAAGATGGGCGGGCCGGCGCTTCGGCTGCACGACGAAAAAAATACGCGGCGGACGATCTATGGCGCGATCAGCCGCGCCAAGCCGGATCGTTTCCTCAGACTATTCGATTTCCCGGATCCTAACGAGACTAGCGAGCAGCGCATCGCGACCAACGTGCCGGCGCAGCAACTGTTTTTCCTGAATAGCGACTTTGTGCGGCTGCAAGCCGAATCGCTTGCCGAACGGCTGGCCTCCCACGGGGCGCAACCGGAAAAGATCAAGGAGGCATACCAGATTTTGTTTGGGCGGCCTCCTGTGCAGGACGAAGTCCTCTATGGCTCAGAGTTTCTGTCGGCCGGGAATAAATCCTGGTCCGAGTATCTAGAGGTACTGCTGAGCTCGAACGAATTCAACTACATCAATTAGAATTGAGAAAGACTATGATGACTCGCCGGGACACACTGAAGATGATGGGCAGCGGCTTCGGGATGACTGCCTTCGCGAGCATGCTGGGCGCGAGCGTGGCGTCGTCTAATGCCGGGGGCCCGGCCGTGCCGCACTTTCCGCCCAAAGTCAAACGCGTGATCTTTCTGTTCCTCAATGGCGGCCCATCCCAGGTCGATACCTTCGATCACAAGCCGATGCTTGAAAAGTATAACGGCCAGCCGATGCCAGGCGCCCAACCCATCAATGCCGCCGGTCACATCGTGCAGGTCGGCAATCTGATGAAGTCGCCGTTCGGTTTCAAGAAATACGGACAGAGCGGCATCGAAGTCAGCGATATTTTTCCCAAAGTGGGTGGATGCATCGACGACGTGTGTGTGATCCGCTCGATGTACAGCGATATCCCAAATCATCCGCAGGGATTGTTCATGATGAACTGTGGCATCAGCCTGGCGGGGCGTCCTTCGTTAGGCTCGTGGCTGCTTTACGGGTTAGGCACCGAAAACCAAAGTCTGCCGGGGTTCGTGGTGTTGGCTCCAGGGCTGCCGATCATGGCGCCGCAGATCTGGAATTCGGCGTTCCTGCCGGCCAGCTATCAGGGCAGTTGGGTCCAGAACATCCAGGGCGATCCGGAAAAGCTGATTCCTTACATCCGCAATGATCGCGAGAGTGTGTCTGAGCAGCAGCGAAAACTGGACCTTCTGGGAAGATTGAACCGGCTGCAACTCACCAAACAAGGACCGGCGCCACAGCTCGAAGCGGCCATTCAAGGAATGGAAACCGCCTTCCGCATGCAAACCGAAGGCGTGGAGGCTTTCGACATTACCAAGGAGAGCGAAGCCACGCGAACGGCTTATGGCGAAGGCGATTTCGCGCGCGGGTGTCTGATGGCGCGCAGGCTGGTGGAGCGGGGAGTCCGCATGGTCCAGGTCTATTTCGGCGCCGAGCAGCCCTGGGATAATCACGCCGACATCATGGATCACCGCAAACTCGCGCACCAATCGGATCAGCCGATTGCCGCTCTGCTGCAAGATCTGAAGAGTCGAGGATTGCTCGAGGATACGCTGGTGATGATAGGCGGCGAATTTGGCCGCACGCCGGCGGTAGAGGCTAAAGGCTCAACGCTGCAGAACGGCCGGGACCACAATTGCGCCGGCTTCACGATGCTGCTCGCCGGTGGCGGCGTGAAAGGCGGCATGGTGTACGGAGCAACTGACGAGTTTGGTTTCAAGGCCGTCGAGAACCCGGTCCACGTTCACGATCTGCATGCCACCATCCTGCATCTTTGTGGCTTCGATCACACCAAGCTGACCTATCGCTACAGCGGCCGCGACTTCCGGCTCACGGACGTTTCGGGCACCGTAGTCAAAGACATCCTGGCTTGATCGCTGATCCCGGCCATCCGAGATTTCAAACTGCCACTGCCGACGATGCTCGGGATCTGGTGTCGATACGAAATGCGGTTAACGAACATCTCACCGCGCGGTATGGCAAGGGGTTCTGGTCATCGGGCTTAACTGAAAAAGGCGCGCTCTACGCGATCAGAACTTCGACAGTTTATGTTGCCAGGCATCGCAAGCAGTTAGTGGCTACCTTGACGCTTTCCGCAAAAAAACCGTGGGCTATCGATGCGAAGTATTTCAGCTCGAGCCAGCGGCCTCTGTATCTGACCGCAATGGCAGTGAGCCCGGACCAGCAGCGCAAAGGCCTCGGCAGGCTCTGTATCGAGGAAGCGCGCCGAATAGCCATGCGATGGCCGAGCGATGCCATTCGGCTGGATGCCTGGGACGCCGATGCGGGGGCGGGGGATTTCTACCGGAGGTGCGGTTTCCGGGAGGTTGGCCGCGCCATATATCGAAAGGCTCCGCTGATCTACTTTGAAATGCTGCTTTAAACGGTATCTCGTTTATCCAGTGAGGACGGAGACCGCTAACTTGGAAATAACGGCGCTGCCGCCTCGAGCCGGGGAACGCTGATCCCGAGCCGGCGAGCTTCATCCAGCACGTCTCGGCAGACTCGCCGCAACTCTTCCTGGTTCGCGTGGCTCTCAACTATGGCTCGCATGGGAGCATTGAATTTCACGATCGTCTGGAGGGCCATACTGCCCAGCCAGGGCGGCAATTTAGCGATGGCCAACTCAGGGTTAACTTTCAGATCGACGCCTCTGGCCTGCAGCACAGGCAAAAGCTCGCGGATATTGAGAATCGCGTTCCTGCCGTGGGAGGTTGACGCCATCACTCGCTTCATCGACCCGCCTGCCTGTAAGGCCTGCGAGAGAAGCCCGGCGTCCAGGACGAAATGGCCCCACAGGTATCCCCGGAAGTCGCGGTGTTGTTGAATCTCGAAGCCACTCTTCCGGAACAGATCATAAACAGCCAACTCTATTTCGGTCGGATTGGTGCCGAACGTTCCGAACTTGACCCCCCGAAAAAGAGCGCCGCCCAGCACTCCGTCCTTACTGAACCCTCCGCCGGCCATCGGGAAACCCCAGGCTATCTGGTCCATGGGCAGCGAGGATGCCGACGCTTGAGGGTCTTTCCAGAAGTTGTTGAAGATCAGGAGAGTCGCTTTGCCTACGCGCGGCCCGAGAAAAGCAGACACGTCCTCGAAGTGGTAGTGTTGCACGCTGACCAGGATGAGTTCGTAGTCGTGATCGGCGGGAAGATCTTCCCGCATGCGAATGGCCCAATTCTCTTCGACCAGTTCACCCTTGAGTTTGGTTCGGGCATCGTAGAACTTCAATGGCAAAACGGACCCGTACTCCGCGGCTCGACCCGGCCGGACGTAGAATTCCACCGAGTGACCCGCTTTTTCCAAAGCCCAGCCGTAGAGGGTCCCGATCACTCCGCGTCCGAATATCAGGATTTTCATTTCCTATCCTCATTTTTAAGCCTGTCTTGAAAGTTGGCTAAGCGAGAATCTCGCTGACTACCCGTGCCGGGAACTGGTCCGTCAACCGCTCCTTCAGCCCATTGCGATCGAAGAACAGCTCGCGATAGTTCATCCCCAACAAATGCAGGATCGTGGCATGGAAATCATGCACGCTCACCTTGTTCTCCGCCGCCTTGAACCCGATATCGTCAGTGGTTCCATACGCGATACCGCCCTTCACGCCGCCGCCCGCCATCCAGGCGCTGAAGCCGTTCGGACCATGGTCGCGCCCAGGTTTGCCGCTGCCTTCAGACATCGGCAGGCGGCCGAATTCGCCGCCCCAGACCACCAGCGTCGAATCTAGCAGCCCGCGCTGCTTCAGGTCCTTCAACAACGCCGCCACCGGCCTGTCGGTCTTGCCGCACGCGTAATTCAAACCGGTCTGCAGATCGCTATGGGTATCAAAAATCTGGGTCTCGATATACAACTGCACGAAGCGAACGCCCCGCTCTACCAGCCGCCGCGCCATCAGGCATCGCTTGCCATACGAAGCCGTGGCCGGCTCATTCAAGCCGTAGGCTTCGCGCGTCGCTTCCGATTCCTTGTTGACTTCCAGCGCGTCGGACGCCGTCATCTGCATTCGCGCCGCGAGTTCGTAGCTCGAGATACGCGCATCCAGTTCCGGCTGATACGGCCTCTGCTTGCGGTGCGCTTCATCCAGCCGCTGCAACAGCGTCCGCTCGGCTTCGACCAGCGGCGAAGGCAGCTCAGGTCGTGGATCCAGGTTGAGCACCGGCGGACCTTCCGCCCGGAAGCGCGTGCCCTGATACAACGGCGGCAGCCAAGCCGATTGCCAGTTGGAAATTCCGTTAATCGGCAACCCTTTTGGATCGTCCAGAACCACGTAGGCCGGCAGGTTCTGGTTCTCCGTGCCAAGCCCGTAGCTTACCCATGACCCTATGCTCGGGCGGCTCGCGATGGTCCGTCCCGTGTGCATCAGAAACAGGGCCGGCTCATGGTTGGCATGCTCTCCGTACATTGAGCGGATCAGCGCGATATCGTCGACGCACTCCGCCAGGTGCGGCAGCGCGTTCGAGATCTCAATGCCGCTCTTCCCGCGCGGCTTGAACTCGAACGGCGTGGGGAAAAGCATGCCCGATTCCTGACCGTTCGAAATCGCGAACGCAAGTTCCTTGCTCGGGGCCGTTCCCGCCAGCCGCTTCAGCGTCGGCTTCGGATCGAACAGATCCACTTGGCTGGGTCCGCCGTTCATGAACAAATGGATGACCGACTTCGCCTTGGCCGGGAACTGCGGCGCCTTTGGCTTGAGGTCAAACACGCGGGAGGCGGCGTCCGCCGCGAACAGATCGTTGCCCAACAGGCTGGCCAATGCCGCGCCCTGAATACCGTCGGCGAATTTAGAAAAGAAGCTGCGGCGAGTATGTGACATTGGGTCCTCAGTCAATGAACGAAAATTCCGCGGAGTTCAAAATCGCATGGCAATAGTTCGCCAGACCCAGCCATTCGGCATTGGCCGCGCGGGGCGCATCCGAGTTGTCTGAGGCTAGCCGCGCCGGCCATTGTTTCCGGAATTCGGCAATCGCTGTCAACCCGAGATCTAGTTCGGCTGGCGTGGGCCGTCGCGAGTAGGCGCGCTGATAAACCGCTTCCACCTGCCGCGCTACATCCGAACCGGCTTCGTCCATCACCCGGCCCGCCATGAAGCGCGCCAGATCCCACGACATGGACCCGTTCATCATGTGCAGGGCCTGCGTCGCCACATTCGACCGCCGCCGCTCCGTGCAATTCGGCGTCATGGGCGGCTGGTCAAACGCATCCATTAAAGAAACCGGCGTCTGGCGGCGATGCAGAATGTAAATCGCGCGCCGAAAGCCCGCCTTCTCGCCCTTCACCACCACTTCCTTATCGGGGCGCACCTCGATGCCCGCAGGAGCGCCGTACATCGCGGGGTCGAGCCGTCCCGCTGCCGTCAACATCGAATCGTACAGACTCTCGGCGTCCATGCGGCGCAGCGGCATGCGCGACAACAACACATTATCCGGATCCGCGGCGAGCTTCACCGCGTCCACTTGCGAAGTCTGCCGGTAGGCCTGCGAGGTCACGATGGCGCGGTGCAACTGCTTCATGCTCCAACCCTGCGTCACGAACTCCGTCGCCAGCCAGTCCAGCAGTTCCGGATGGGAGGGCGGCATTCCTGAGCGTCCGAAATTCGACACCGTAGCAACAATCCCGCGTCCAAAATGCCGCGACCAGATCTGGTTCACCGCCACGCGCGCCGTCAGTGGGTGATTCGGCTGTGTCATCCAGCGTGCTAAGGCCAGCCTTCGTCCGCTCGCGCCGGCGAAAGGAGAAACCGGCGTATAGTTTTTCAGCGCGGCGTTCTGCAGGACCGTCGGCACACCCGGCTCCACAGGATCGCCGAAACCCACCGGCTCACCCCGCTTCAGCAGGTAGCTCACCGAAGGCTCCGCATTGTCGGTTAGGATGCGCACGTGCGGCTTCGGTTTCAGTTTGTCGCGGCCTGTGTCCAACTCTTCGTGCAGCGGCTTGGTCTGGGACGCCAGGTCCGGATACTTCTTCTCCAACTCACGAACCGTGCCGGTCTCTCCCGGCTTGCGGAACGTCGCGGCGAGCTTGTCGATTTGCGCTTCGATCTTCTTGATCTGGGCATCAAGCGGTGCGTTGTGTTCCTCCGCCGCCTTCCGCTCCGATTCCAGCGCCAGGTCGTACTCCCGCTCCTTGGGCGGCTTCCATTCGTAGGGGTTGTAGGCGGCCTGCAGGACGGCGCTCAGGCGATAGTAGTCTCGCTGGGGAATTGGATCGTATTTATGGTTGTGGCACCGCGCGCATCCCATCGTGAGCCCCAGCACCGACGAGGACAATACCTCCAGCTCATCGGAGACAATGTTCATCCGCTCCGCAATCAGCGCCCGTTCGCTGGAGTTGGTCTGGTCCGGCGTGGCGCGCAGGAAACCTGTCGCCGCCAGGCGGTCAATCAGCGCCTGCGGCGCAACGCCTTTCAACTGCTTCCAATCGGCCGAAAGCTCGTCGCCCGCAATCTGCTCGGTGATGAATGTGTCGTAAGGCTTATCAGAGTTCAGCGCGCGAATCACATAGTCGCGATACCGCCACGCAAACGGCCGCACTCCGTCATCCTGGCCAAAGCCTTCCGAATCCGAGTAACCCGCCAAATCGAGCCAGTGCTGGCCCCAATGCTCGCCGTAATGAGGACTCGCCAACAGCCGGTCGACGACTCGCTCGTAGGCCCCTGCAGCGGTGTCGCGCCGGTACGCTTCAATTTCCGCGGAGGTCGGCAGCATCCCGGTCAGGTCCAGAGTCACACGGCGCAGCAGTGCGAACCGGTCGGCCTCGGCTGCATAGGTCAAACCTTTTTGTTCCAGCTTGGCCAGCAGGAACGCGTCAATCGGATTGCGCACCAGCTCCGTGTGCTTCACCGCCGGGACCGCGGGACGGACGGGCGGCTGAAATGACCAGAACTGCCGGTCCTTCTCTTTCACGACCTCTTTCACGACGGTGTCCGCGATCGCTACGCCCGCTTCCGGCCCCGGAGCTCCGCCCGCAATCCAAGCCTTGATCTTTGCCGTCTCCGCATCGGTGGGCAGCTCTACCGCAAGCTCTTTGGCCATCGCTGCCGGCGGCATCTGGTCTTTCACGATCCGGCTGTACATCGGGCTCTCGTCCGGCTTCCCCGGAACCAGCGCCGGACCCGACTTGCCGCCCTTCAAACGCGACGACATGGTCCGCAAATCCAGGCCGCCCTGCTGTTTCAGGCCGCCATGGCAGATCATGCACCGGACTTGCAGGATCGCCAGAATCTCACGTTCCTTGGGGACGTCACTGGCCACTACCGGAGCCGCGATTCCACGGTCCACCCACCGCCGGATCACATCGATCTCAATCTCACTCAGCTTTACTTTGCCCGGAGGCATCTGCTGCGTCACTACCTTATCCAGCAGCAGGCTCTTCGCCGCAGCGCCCGGAATAATCACCGCCCCCGCAGCCCCGCCCTTCAGCACCGCCTCTTCCGTGCGCAGGTCGAGTTTTCCCTGGGGCTTGGCCCCGTGGCACATGACGCACCTGGCCTCAAAAATAGGCTTCACGTCAGCGTCAAACGAAGGATCCGCCGCGACGGCGATGGTGGCTAGCGCGAATAAGGGTATGAGTGTCCGCATGAATCCCTAAACTAGATTATTCGACCTTTCGTTAAGTGTATCGGTTTGCGTTGTCCGCTGGGAATGCGTAGTGCGTGGCGCTCTTTTCCCGCGTAGGAAGTACTGGCGAAAACGCTCAAAAAGTAGCTTTTTTCAGCGAATCTTCAGTCTGGTAGTTTCAAATTGCTTAGAAACTCTTTCCTCCCTGTAGCGTTGTCGGGTGAGTCTTGGACTTTAACGTCGGTACGGATTTTGAGCAGAGGAGCAGTTGGGTTGCCGAAGGTGGCCGGCCAAGGAAAGTATTCTTGATCGTCTGCTTGGGGGCTCTGCTGACGGGTTGCCTTAAGCGTCACACAGTAGTTGACCCTCCAGGCGCCCCCGCGCAGCAAGCGCCTCAGCAGGGCCGGGACGCCAAATGAAAGGAGGGAGCGATTAAGTTTTTGACCAAGTTCATCGTTGCTGCCCCTGAGAACAAGTGGGCGGCGACGTATCGAATGGATTTCGACGCTGATTCGCCCCAGGACGCAGCGGACCTTGCGCGCGATTACTGGCGCATAAGCTGGGAAGGACCCGAGATCACCGAAGCACTCATCCAGGTCCATCTGTACCTGCCAAATTCAAAGGAGGTCAACGAGGCTCCGGCTTTCTTTGTCTCCTGCGGGACGATGGCGAAGAAAGGCGAGTGAAACGGAACCGCGCCCACCGCCTTTGCGCACCGGTCACAGGTCCGCAAGAATGAGCATTTTTGAACAGACAGCAAACGGTACCGGTGTTATTTTTTGTGGAGCGCGAATGTCATTTGGCCTTTACCTGGCGGGATACCTCATCGTGATCGGCGGGCTGACTTACGGCGCTGTCATCTTGCATGTTCCCGGGCGCTGGATTGCAGTTGGCGGGATTATCCTGACGGGCCTGGCGATCCTGACAGGTGTAAAAGCCACACGGCAGAGAGACAAAGCCGACTGAGTTGCGCCGCCTCGCCACAAAGTAGAGGCATGGCGTGGAGGCGATTATGATCGCCTGCCCGGCTAAACCAAGCCATTCGCCTCCAGCAACCAGCGCAGCGCGCTTTTCGTTTCCATCTCCGGCGGACACCAGCATTCCGTGGGTGTCTTTGCCGTCCTTGGTGATGTTGATCACGCCGTGATGGCGTAGATGCCGGAGGGAGTTTGAAATGCCTTCACTGGCCCTTGGAGGGCGTCGTTACGTCGATCTCAGACACTCCTCGGCGCCCAAATGTTTTAGCCGAATTTTCGAAGGTGCTAGGCAGCCCGGCGGCGGCCCGATGATTTGCTGTTTGGGCGGGAACGCTTTGTGTCTGGAGAGGCGGATTTGAGGCTGCTCTTGAGCGCCGCCATGAGATCGATGACCGGTGTCTTGCGCGGTGGCTTGTTGATCGTGATCTTCTGGCCTTTTTGCTTTTGCTCGATCAGGTGCTCGACATTGTCGCGGTACGTGTCATGGAATGCGGATGCCTTGAAAGGCGCCGCCAGGTGGCCTACCAGACTCTTGGCCAGTGCCAGTTCTTTGGCCGTGAATTTTGTTTTTGGGGACTCGGCTTTGTGAGCCGGGTGCAGTTCGTCCGCGTAGTAGAGCGTATGCAGAACCAGACCGCCCTCAGCGGGCCGAATGAGAACCACATGCTCGCGATTGTGCATCGCGATCTTGGCAATGGCATGGTATTTCGTCTCAGTGAGCGCCGCCAGGAATAACGCAAATGGCTTTCCGACTCTCTCTTCCGCCGCGACGTAGTACGAACTTTCGAAAAAAATTGGATCGACAGCCTCACTTTTGACGAATTGCAGAATCTCCATCGCACTCGCTGTGGGCGGCGCGATTGCCTTCAGCTCTTCCTCGTCGACGACGACGTATTCGCCTTTGCCGGCTTCGTAGCCTTTCACAATTTCGGACCGGTCGATCGGCTTGTCTTCCTCCACGCAATACCAGACTTCTTTCACGCGCGACAGATCTTTCTGGTGCAGCATGTGGAAATGGACTGCCTCTGCCCGTGCCGCCGTCAGCAGCCGGACTGGGAACGATACGAGACCAAAACTCAGATAACCTTTCCAAACAACACTTGGCATAGCAGTGTCCTCCTAAGGATGAGAACTCGCATCCTGTGCTCCGCGCCCGCTCTTCAGGTGCATGCGGGAAAGCAGGGAGTGCGGTCCACCATAGAGAAACTCCAGCGCGATGTTTCCACCCACATATCCCAGCAGGCTGTAGTTGCCCATACGCAATGCATCCCTCGCGTCGTAGCGGGCGGGATACCAGCCGAGTACGGCGGTCATGGTTCCGGCATATGGAGCGATTACAGCCGGAATAGAAAAGACGCGATGCCCGTCCTCGCCGCGGCGCGCTGTAAAGGTCGAAGTCACAACATGCGACAGCCGCGGGAACAAGCCTTTGCACTCACAGCGGTAATACAGCGTGTCTTCCTTAAGCGCTTCGGCGAGCGTATAACGCGCCGTAGTGCTCGCCGCTGCGATGCCAAAGTTGGACGCGAATCGCTTGCCGTAACTGGCGGCGCCTTGTTTCCACTCCGGAGGCGTATTACCAGCCTGATTGATGCCGGCAGCGAATGCAGCTCCCATAACGGGGTACGGGCCTATCGTGTCGAAGAAATAGGTGCGCAACTTCGTTGACTGCGTCGGGCGCCTATACGTCAGATCGAACTCTCTCGAATCGGCCGGGGACTGCGCTATCGCCAGAGTCGAAAATAGCGCGAACGTGAACAGCGAACTTAAAAAAGTGCCTCCCCGCACAGATGGAGACTTCATAGAGCCATCACCGACCTCACAGTAAGCACGTTAGTCGCCAGACGGTATTTGCAAACAATGGTTGAGCCGGTTGCAGCAAATTCCACGATCCATGCGATGTGTGCGCAAAGAGTGAAAGGCGTCGGTTGAGCCGCCCGGGCGAACGGCCCAACCGCTGCAAAACTTACCAGCGAAAGCCAAACGTAACGGGCAGAAGGGTCGTTGCAACCGGCGTGGTGAACATGTAGTGGTACCGAGCTTCCGCGAAAAACTTGGCGTTGCTGTCGCCCCGTACGCGGACTGAGACCCCAGCACCAGCATTCAAGCCGCCTTTGTTCTGCGCGAACGAGCCAAGCACGGTCTCCGCCGGAATAGCAGCGGGAAAAAAGACGCCGAAAAACGGGTCGAAGGCAGTCACCGTGACTAATGTCGGTTGTGTAAACTCAACGGTTCGGCGGTAGTATCCTCCGCCACCGACGATATACGTGTCGAACCGGCCACGGGGATTGAAGTGAACAATGGGATTCAGAGTTAGCGAATAAATGCGTCCGGTGCCGTTGGGAACTCCTTCATTTTGAAGCACGCTGCTGCTTACGCCGAGTTGGTTGTAGCCAAACTCTCCAATGAAGCCAAAATGCGGTGTGAAGTTTAGCCCGGCGCCAACGGTAAAGTTGAAGCCGGTATCCAGCCGGTTGTCGGTGTGCCGTACCGGCTCGGTAAAGCCTCCACCCAAATCGAACGTGAACTTACTCGTATTCTGAGCGGCGGAAGGCAAGGCGAGAAGTAACCCTCCTACGCAGCAGGCGATCGTATGCGCGATGATTTGTTTCATAAATTTTTCCTCACAGTTTTTACGTCTTTAGCGCGAACCCCTGAAGTTCATGCGCAGTAACACTTGCCTGCAAGAGATGCACTTTTCCTGCCAAAGCCGGGTATGCTTAGCGTTCAGCGAGTTAAAAAGGAGACGCCTGTCCGAGGCATGGTTGGACGTGGACTATTCTGTGAGAGCACAAAGCTGGGTATTCGTGCCAGAGAGTACAACTGTTGAATCGCGGAGCGATGGCAGGTCGGGACCTGCCCCACGAGTTATGCGGGCTGTCGTCCTAAGCGCTCGGTGATCTGTGTTCCATTCTGCCATGGTGAATTTCAACGATGGCGATGGTCCGATCGCGGGAGAAATGCGGATGGGGGCTGGAAGCTCGTTAGGGAAGAGCTGATATCGCTTCCCAGCTTTCGTCTTGAATCGGAGGATGTCTCCGGACAGTGGCTGCTTGCGCTTGCCCTCTTCCGCCACGAAGCAGGAAGCGTTCCACGGATTGCGCAATTGGCACATGCCGCCCAGGCGAGACTCGATCTCGACGAATGGAATCACACCGTTTTTGCGCGTCGAGGTTACGCGAAAGCCGGCCCGCGCCAAGAGCGTAAATGAAGCATCCCAGCTCGCTGGGCACGCGGGAAAGACGCGAATCACTTCCGGCTCGGTTGCCGCGGGCGACAGGCTTTGCATCAGACCGTCCTGCACGGCGCCCGTGATGATCGCGCTCGGTTCAACGTTATGTCCCTGCGGCGATTCAAAAAGACTGAAGCCGTTGGGAAGCCGCCCGGGAAAACCAATGTAGTAATGCGACAGGAACCGCGGGAGCTCTTCGCCACGCCCGATCCGTGCCATCGCTATGGGAGTACGCGGCGCCGTATTCAACTTATTCAATATTTTCCCGTTGTACAATCCGGTGCGGACGGGTATCAGATCCATCAGCTTATTCACCATTGGGCCCATTGCGGCGTCGCGTGTTTCCAACGTATAAATTTCGTACGGAAAGATCGGAATAAGCCACACATCCTCGTCCTGCCGCACTCCGGCCGGAGTGTCGCCTAGATGAGCGGCGGCCCAGACGTCGTCAGCCAGCACCGCTCCTTTTAGTGCCTTCGATTCAGGATCCCGTCCCATGGGAAACGGCGCTAATTGCTTCAGAAACTCGCTCCACGGCTTGCGCATGTCGGCGTCGACGCGCAAAATTTCGGATGCACGAATCAGCGCAGGGAGGGTAGCCCGCATTGCCGAAAGGTCGACGATGCTGTCGTGTACTCCCAGGAATGACTCATGAACGTTGGAGCCGTAGAGGTGATAGAACCCATCTGCCTCTTTAACGACAAGGCTGCGGTAAAACTCGATCGAGTGCTTGAGAAGCGGGTAGGCGTGGGTGCGCAGCCAGGCTTCGTCTCCCGTATAGCGGTACCGCCACCACGCTTGCAGTGCGAGTTTTGGCCCGCTTGCCAGGTTATGGCTGACCTGTCCATAGTGGCCGCGGGTGAACGTGTGAAACGCAAAGGGGAATACCGCGGCGTCATACTGCGCAAATTCCATCGCCCGCGGACTAATAGGCTGCGGTTGCGGCGGCGTGCCCAGCATGATGTTGCGGAATTCGCGGGCGACATCGTCAGGAATCGTGGGTTGCCCGTCGAAGGGAATTGTCTCGCACACATACATCCCCTTGGCGTTCCAGCGCTGCTGTGCGGCGATAAGACTCTGCGGGATCATGGCGACATACATGTTGAAGTAGGGATCGAGCAAGTCGCATGCGTCGGCGGCGAAGAGCGGCACAACGAGCGACTCCAGCCCCCAAATAAAATGTTGAGACCCAAAGCCGCGCTTATCGCCCTCGGTGATGAAAAGCATGCCGTTGTAGTTGCGCCGGTAACGAGCCACGCCACGACGATGCCATCACGTAGAGATACACGGTACGCAATTGCTCGACGAATTCCGCCACGCCATCCGCACTAGAAAGATGGACGAACGTGCGGCTCCAGTAATTCGCCCACCATGTCCGGTGGGCGCGCTGCAATGCGTCCGTGGATTGGGACGCTGCCGCTGCAATCGGCGCAACCGCACGCGCGGCGATGTCGGTCTTGGCGTCCATCGTGCCGGCACTGCTGATCAGGATGCGCATCTTCTTTTTGGATGGCGACGGCTGCAGGAGAAATGTCTGCTCCGTTTCCGTGACGGCCGCGCGCTGCATGGGGACATCCGCGTGCATGGCGACCCCGGAAGCACAATAGTATTCGCCCTCGGTGAACGTGCGTGTAACCACCGGCAGGTCGCCGGCCGGTGACGTGCTCTGTGTAAACGCAAAGCGGCTGAGATGATTTCCTCTTTGGGCAGACGGTTTTCCCCACAGCGATAGGGTGAGCTGAATGGGTGCCGGCGCCGATCGGTTATCTTCGATTTCCAGCACGAGCACGTCGCTCATCGCGGACACGAAACAGCGGGCTTGAATCTCCGCACCGCTGAGCTGACATTCCGCTTCGTACAAAGAGAGATCCTGCTTAAACGACTTGCCAGCGAACGCTGTCCCGCCGACGTCGAGCGTAATTTGCGCGCACGCCCCACAAACGTCCACAGTATCCTGGTCGGTAAAACGAGGAAAACTTTCCTTGCCGATATGATTCCGGTTTACTGCGAATACGCCCGCTCGGTTGATCTGGAAGTGGATCGCGCTCGGCGTGGTCCACACCATAGTCCCCATACGGCCGTTGCCGATGGGCTGCCCTTCCACAGATTTTTCAACCGGACTTAGATAATGCAGATTGCTTCGCGAGATCAATGCTTTGACGTCCACATCCAACAACCGTGATGCACTCTGCGGCGTGGAATCCGCCACCGCCCATGCCGGTCCAATTCCGGCGGACAGCATACCCAAAGAGGCGGCATTTAGTTTCGTGAAATCGCGACGTGTCAGGTGGGAGAGTTTCACGTTAGGGCTGCACTCCTTGGGGATCCGCATGAATTTAGAAGTACCTCGTGGTCCTGTCCAGCAAGAAACTACACTGCCATCGTTAACCATACAACAGGGCGTGATGACGCATCCTAGCTCCTAGTACAATTTGTGCTGGAACGCTTGGCGGCAGCGAACGGTTTTTTCTCAGACGTTTACAGAATGCGGAATGCCCGGTCGATAACGCGTAGTAATCGTGAGGCAACGCTCGGGTGAACCTGGCGAAGGCTGGATTCTCTGGGGAGCTTTGGGAGCTTGGGCGCAAGCGCCGGAGATCGCCCGCAACGGTGTGGTTAACGCAGCGAGCAACACGCCATCCGAACTGGTGGATTCAGCGATCGCACAAGGGTCGCTGGTGACACTTCGCGGAACACGGTTCGGCACGCACCTGGCGGATCTGTCGGCAAAACTCTCGGGTCCGGCCGGTGAAGCGGCGCTGGCGATCGTGTCGATCAGCCCTTCGGCCGCCACTGCGCGCCTACCGGCAAAAGCGCCGCTCGGCCCGGCGTCGCTAACCATCTCAGTAAACGGACAAGCCGGCCCGCCCTACCCGGTCAAAGTGTCACTCGGCGTAGGGCTGGTTGATAATTGGCAGAGACCCATGACACAGCCAACCAATACCCGCCTCGCCTGGTTCAACGGCGAGTTCCTGCCCGAAAATCAGGTGCTGATCTCGTTCCGCGACCGGAGTTGGAAATACGGCGACGGCGCCTTCGACATGACGCGCACCTTCAACGGCCGCGCCTTTCGACTGAAGGAGCACATCGACCGCTTCTACCGCTCGCTGCGGTACCTGCGCCTGGATCCCGGTATGAGTCCGCAGGAGATGATCGACGTGTCGGAGCAAATCGTCGAGCGCAACGAACATCTACGCAGCGCGGCTGGCGATTGGTGGATCGGCCAGCGCGTCAGCCGCGGCCTCGATCCGATCGGTGATGAAGTGCCTGAGCACAGCGGTCCGAACGTAGTGGTTGAATGCACGCCTCTGCCGCTCAAGGCGCGCGCGCGTCAGTTCCGCGACGGTCTCGACGTGTGGACGCCAGCGCAGCGCCGCATCGCGCCGGACATGCTCAGCCCAAGGGCCAAGACGCACAACTACCTGAATATGATCGTCGCGGAGCAGTCGGTGAAAGCGCACGATCCGGATGGCTGGGCCGTGCTCCTCGACGTCAACGGAAATCTCGCCGAGGGGATGGGCTCAAACATCTTCATAGTGAGCGAGGGCACGCTCTACACTCCGGATGAGCGTTACGTCCTGCAGGGCATCAGCCGTCAGATGATATTCGACCTCGCGTGCAAGCTCGCAATTCCCGTAATGGAAGGCGACATCGATCTCTTTGACGCAGCGAACGCCGACGAGATGTTCCTTACCTCCACAAGCCTCTGCATCGCCGGCGTGCGCGCGTTCAACGGCGCCAAGGTCGGCGATGGCCGCGCGCCCGGTCCGATCACCCGGAGCGCTGACCGATGCCTACATCGCTGAGGTGGGCTGCGATTTCGTCAAACAGTATCTCGATCGGCTGGGCTGACAATCAGGCTACAGTAGCCGGAAGCATTCTTCGGCTGGGATCGTCTGTGAAATGTCGCCTAGCTCTTTGAACTGTCCGATGAGTGTTTCCCAACGTTCGCGAGACATCGTTCCGAGACCGTCGCGCCGCGTGGCCTCCGTTTCAATCAAGGGCTTCTGCACTTCGGCTACCTCGGCAAAAGTCTGCGCGTCCATGGTCGGATTCAACTGGTTCATCTGCTGGTTGGCGGCCTTGGGATCGTCCAGGTACGCGCGCCATCCGTCCCGCACTGCCGCGACCATCGCCTTCGCTCTATCCGGATTCTTGCGTAACGATTCTCCGCTTACCGCCAGCACCGTCGTATACGGGTTATAACCGATGTCAGAGACGGCGAACACTTTGACGGCTGCTCCTTTCCGGCGCGCTGCGATCGGTTCTGAGGTGAGGTAGCACTGCTGAGCAAACTTTTCGTCATTCAGGAACGAAGTGATATCTCCTCCGGGCGAGGGCACTACTTTGACGTGACTGAACCCGAACTTCCGTTCCATTAAGCGCGCATAGGGCAAGCCGCTTTGCAGCGCGATCGTACCTTCTTTCAGAACGTCGCCAATGCTGGTGGGATTTCGCGAAGCATGCACCATGATCCCAGTGGGACTGTCCTGATAAACCGCGAATAGCGCCACCACATCATTGCCGTGGCTTCTCGCCAGGATTATTTCGTCGGCTGTAACAATTCCAAAATCCACCGAGCCGGCGCCGATCATCTGCACCGTCGGCGTCCCCGCGCCGCCGGGGAGAATGTCCACGTCCAAACCATGCTTGGAATAAGGTGCTGCGTAAAACCCGCCGAACTCAGGCTCGGGCTTCCAGTTCAACGCCAGCTTAATCCTGGCCGATTTACCGCAGGCGGTCAAAAGCCCTAGCGCGGGCGCGGTTTTCAAAAACGTTCTGCGAAGCAGCCTGTGCGAAAGCATTCTATGATTGTCGCGCGTTCACTGAGTTTGTTCGGAAGCGTGCCAACGCCGCAGCGTCAGGTAGCTCAACAGATTGATCAGCCCGAAAAGTCCAAGTCCAAGCAGACTTGCCAGCAGGACTGCGGCGAAAACTTTGTCGATTCGCTGCTGCGTGCGGGCGATGTCCACTACCGAACCGAGTCCTCCACCGGCGATGAATTCGCCCACGATGGCGCCGATCACAGCGAGCCCCGCGGATACGCGCAGTCCGGTAAATACCTGCGGCATGGCCGCGGGAAGGCGCAGCTTGAACAGTGTGACCAGCGGAGATGCCCCGTAGAGCCGAAACAGGTCCCGCAGCGATGGATCGGTCGAAAGAATTCCGCTCAGAGTGTTGGCGATCACGGGAAACACCGAGGCCACAAAGGCCGAGGCGATCACGGTCTGGATGCCGAATCCGAACCAGATCACCAGCAGAGGCGCAATTGCGATCAACGGCACGGTCTGAAAAAAAATCGCGTAGGGATAAAACGCCCGTTGCACTCCGCGCGAAGTGGACAGCAAGACTGCGATCGCGATTCCTGTCAGCGCGCTCATGGCAAATCCGGCGAGCGATCCCGCCGAGGTGGACAACAGAGCATGAACCAACTCCACGCGGCTGTCGATCATTGCCCGCAGGACCGCGGAAGGCGCCGGCACCAGGTACGGCCGAACAAAGCCTTGACGCACCAGGAACTCGGCGATCAGAGTGAGAAGCACAAAGGGAATAAGCGGCGGCAGCAGCGTCTTCTTCATTCTTCGATCGCTCCCAGCAACAGCCGCATCTCTTGCCCCAACCTCGGGTCGCTGCGCAGTTCGTTGTTGCGAACAGAAGGCAATTCCAAGATGCGATCCAGCGTGATCGCTCCGCCGCTGCGCCCCATCACCACAGCCCGGTTGGCGAGAAAGGCGGCCTCGGAGACTGAATGCGTCACGAAAATCACCGTCATGCCGCGGCGCTGCCACAACTCGCGAAGCTGGACGTCCAGATGAAAGCGCGTGATTTCATCCAGCGCCGCGAAGGGCTCGTCCAGAAGCAGCAGTCGCGGCTCCGTCACCAGCGCCCGCGCCAGCGACACCCGCATCCGCATTCCACCTGATAACTGGGCAGGGTAGCGATCCAGAGCTGCGAGCAGGCCCACTTGCTCCAGGGCTGCGGCGGGCTTTTTCGTCGCGCTCGATTTTGGATTTACCCATCAATTCCAGCGGCAGCGCGGCGTTGTCCAGCACGTTGCGCCACGGCAACAGGTGCGCGTCCTGGAATACGTAGGCGGTCTGGAAGCGATCCCCGTTCGGCTCTGTGCGGATCGTGCCGGAGTCCGGCTCGGCGAGCCGCGCGATCATCCGCAACAACGTCGATTTACCGGAACCCGAAGGGCCCAGCACGGCGAGGAATTCACCCGAATCAATTTGCAAGTTCATGCCCGCGATTACGACGTGCTGGTTGTCAAATACGCGCCGCACGCCCTCCAGTTGAACTGCCACGCCTCTGCTGACTGTAATCGCCACCCTACTAGCATGCCCGACTTTTTGCGCAGCCGCGCATTTCGTCGATCGAAATCACTTGGGCTTGGGATAGCGCGGGTCGCGGCGTGCCTTGGCCAGGAGTGGTTCCTGCTCGGCGAGTTCCCAGTTGCCAAACCCGTTCGCCACGGACTGTTCCAAAGACTCCAATGCTCGCTTCGTGTAGCCGGCGCCGGCCTGTGCGACAGCTAGCGCGTACCAGGCGTTGGCGCTCTCGGCGCGCGCCGCCACCGCGACCTCGGCAGTCCGCGCGGCCTCTTCGTACTGTTTCTTTGTCATGAGATCGCGGATGTGTTCCATGGACTCGACGAAGATGCCGCCTCTCACTCGGCGCGCCAGCCGCCGCTCGGGAGAGTCCTCGGAGCGCTCGGCATCCTTCCGCATCTGTTTCAGTACCGTAATGTCGCCGGACTGCACCTTCGCGATCAGTGCGTCGTACTGGGACGCCAGGCGTTCCGCTTCTTTTGAAGCGGGCGCGGGTTGTGGCGGCACGGTTCCAGCAAAATAAGCGAAGGCTTCATCGGCCAGCGATGCCGGCAGCCACTCATGGCCGCCTTCGAATTCCGCATAACGGTGGGGCACATTGCGGCGCGCCAGTTCGCGGCTCAAGCGGTAAAGCTCGTCATGATTGAAGTCGTCCACGCCGGTGGTCAAGAAGATGCGGAACGAGATTTGTTTGGGTAGCGAGCCGCTGAATCCGGCGCTGCTCGCTACGACGCCCGCGATATTGCTATTCTGGCTCGCCCAACCCAGTGCCAGGCGCGCGCCGCCGCTCAGGCCGGCGACGTAAACGCGGGAGTCGTCGATCGAATAAGTTTGGTGGGTATGCGCCAGCATCAGGCGTATGGCCTCGACCGACGGGGCGAGCGGCCCGTTACGCGAATTGTTCGAACCAGCGACCAGAAATCCGGCTTTTTCAGCGGCGGCTGCAAATGGTTCCACGGCGGCGCGTCCACGGGCGCCCGGGTCGAGACAGTAGAGAATCGGCCACGCGCGGGTTGCGTTGTAAGTGGACGGTACGAACATGGCGTAGCTCTGGCCCGGATGATCCGCGATATCAACCACACGGATTTCGGGGGACAACGGCGGAGACGCGGTTTGCGCACTGAGGTGTGCAGCTAACGCCGCCAGGGCGATCCACTTCATGGTGGACATTATGGCAATTTTTTCGCCGTGTGCGATGTTCTGACGGACTCGAATCTTACAATGCCCGCCGCGCATCTGTTCGGGTAATATGCGAACCGCAGGCATGATCGGCGGGCTTGGGCCCGAATCCACTGTCGATTACTACCGCTCGATCATTGCCCGGTATCGCGCCAGGAAGCCGGATGGGGGATATCCGCACGTGATCCTCAACAGCCTCGACGTCGATAAGGGTATTGCACTGCTCGACGGTGGGCGGCTCGGCGAGTTAGCCAACTATCTTGCAGCCGGCGTAGAGTCACTTGTGCGCGCTGGCGCGGATTTTGGTTTCATCGCGGCCAACACACCGCATCTCGTGTTCGATGAGGTCCAGCGCCGGTCGGCTATCCCTCTACTCAGCATCGTGCGTGCGACGTCTGATCATGCAAAGACGCTCGGCCTGAAGCGGTTGGGCCTGTTTGGAACCGGATTTACCATGCGAGCGAGTTTTTACCCCGAGGAATTCCAGCGGGCAGGGATCGCCCTGGTTCTACCAACAGAGGCCGAACGGGAATTCATTCACCGCAAATATATTGATGAACTGCTGAAGAACCAATTTCTGCCGGAAACCCGGGCGAAGATGCTAAGCATTGCCGAGAGGATGAAGAACGAAGACGGCATTGAGGCACTAGTCCTCGCCGGCACGGAACTCCCGCTGTTGTTGCGCGACTCCGGCGCTCCGGGTTTGGAGTTTCTCGACACAACCGTGATTCACGTCGAAGCCATCGTTGACAAACTGCTGAGTTGATCGTTGAGAAAATCCTTTTGCAATCAGTTGGTTGCATGAATAAATCAGCAGCGTAACTTCAAGCTCGAACGGGACCTTCCGCCGTCTCGCGGTTGAAATTAATTTCCGTAACATCGAACCAATCGCTCTATCTAACTCTCGTGTACAGGAGACCTTGAGGGTTGTTGTGTCTGATGTTTGGAAAGTGAGTGGCTGGGAGGGCATTACTGAGCGTGGAGATGACGACGAAGTCCGGCAGTACGGCAAACGGAATTCTCAAATGTCCCACAGGCATTCGCGGTCTGGATGAGATTACGCTCGGCGGTCTGCCGCGAGGGCGGCCGACCCTGGTTTGTGGCAACGCAGGATGTGGCAAAACGCTGCTGGGAATGCAATTTCTGGTGCAAGGCGCGAGCCTATATGACGAGCCGGGAGTCTGCCTTTCATTTGAAGAAACCGCTGAGGAACTCGCCGCCAATGTGACGTCGCTTGGTTTTGACCTGAACGATCTCATCGCCCGCAATAAATTGGCCGTCGACTACGTCTATATCGAGCCGAGTGAGATGGAAGAGACCGGCGAATATGATCTTGAGGCTCTCTTTGTGCGGCTGGGTCACGCCGTGGACTCGGTCGGCGCCAAGCGAGTGCTGCTGGACAGCGTAGAAGTTTTGTTCGCGGGCTTAAGCCATGAGTCGGTCTTGCGGGCCGAACTTCGCCGGCTGTTTCGCTGGCTCAAGGAACGAAACCTGACCGCCGTTGTCACTGGCGAACGCGCCGGGCCTGGATTCACGCGGCACGGCATCGAAGAGTACATTTCGGATTGTGTCATCCTGCTCGATCACCGGCTGACCGAATCAGTGTCAACCCGGCGCCTACGGGTGGTCAAGTACCGGGGCAGTGTACACGGAACCAACGAATACCCGTTTCTCATCGACAATGAAGGCATTTCCGTTCTGCCCGTCACCACGCTCGATCTCAAGCACGCGGCTCGGAGGAGCAAATTTCGACCGGCATTCCCGCCCTCGATGCGATGTTCGGCGGCAAAGGCGTTTTCCGCGGCAGCAGCGTCTTGATTAGCGGCACCGCGGGAACCGGCAAGACCACTCTCGCCGCTCATTTCGTGGACGCCGCCTGCGCCCGCGGAGAGCGATGCGTGATCTACTCTTTTGAAGAATCCCCGGATGAAGTGGTGCGCAACATGCGCTCCATCGGTCTTGATCTGGGCCGTTGGATCAAGATGAACCTGCTGCGCTTTCACGCCGCTAGGCCAACCTCGCACGGTCTCGAAACGCACTTGATCGGTCTGCACAAGATGGTGACTGAGTTTCAGCCCGCCAGTGTCGTGATTGACCCCATCTCCGCCCTGCTGCACTCCGGTTCCATCTCCGAAACCACCAACATGTTATTGCGGACCATCGATTTTCTGAAGGGAGAACGGATTACCGCCGTGATGACGGCGCTGACCGATCCTAGCGGCGCTCTCGAGCACACCGATCTGGGTATGTCCTCGCTGATCGATACCTGGGTGCTGCTGCGAAATATCGAATCCGGCGGCGAGCGCAACCGGGGTATTTACATCCTGAAAGCCAGGGGGATATCGCATTCCAACCAGATCCGCGAATTCGTTTTGACGGATCACGGTGTCGACCTTCGCGAGGTCTACGTTGGCGCCGACGGTTTTGTTACCGGTTCCGCTCGTGTCGCCCAGGAAGCCAAAGATGAATCCGAGGCGCTACTCATCCGGCAGAACATTGAGAGGCGGAAATCTTCTCTCGATCACAAACGTAAAGCCCTGGAAGCTCAAATCAGCGCCCTGCGCGCACGAGTGGAGAGCGAAGAGCAATATACCGGGCGGCTCATCGATCAAGAGCAGCTAAAACTGAAGAAGTTAGAGGGTGATCGCAAGGACATAAAGATCAGCCGGAACTTAAAGACAACCCGGGCAGTTGAGGCCGCCAGAGGTAATGGAGGCAGAAAATGAACACCAGCGCAAGCCTTTCCGACGACTCGGCTGGCGATGGCGCCGAGAATCCTACGTGGGAGCTCAGGCTCTACGTCGCCGGGCAAACTCCCAAATCGTTGCAGGCGTTCGCCAATCTGAAGCGGATCTGCGAACAGCATCTTCCTGGTACCTACGATATCGAGATCATCGACTTGCTGAAGAATCCGCAACTGGCCAGAGGAGATCAGATTTTGGCCATTCCGACTCTCGTCCGAAAGCTGCCAGCGCCGGTCCGAAAGATTATTGGGGACCTGTCCAACACCGAGCGCGTGCTGGTTGGCCTCGATTTGCGAGCACGGGGAAAAGGGGCCTAGTGAGGAGCCGAATCAGTGACGCTGAGAAAGCATTGCAGGACGCATTGAACCAGCCCGCGGAGCACTATCGCTTGCGGCTTTACGTCACCGGAAGCACACCGAGATCGACTCGCGCGATCCAGAATATCCGCGCCATTTGCGAAGAGAAACTGCAGGGCCGCTATGATCTCGAAGTAATCGACATCTACCAGAATCCGGAGCAGGTCAAGCCGGAGCAAATCGTGGTCGCACCGACGCTGATTAAGAAGCTGCCCCTGCCAGTCCGCAAGATTATCGGCGATCTGTCCAATACGGAGCGCGTGCTGGCGGGGCTCGACATTCTGCTAACCTCCACTCCACCGGCAGGTGTGTAATGGCCGCCGGCTCACGCGAAGCGAATATTCTGCCCGAGAAGCGCGAAGAGCTTCTCGGACGTATCCAGGAGCTCGAGGCACGCCTGGCCGAATGCGAAGAAACCCTACGCGCGTTACGAACCGGAGAAGTCGACGCGATTGTAACGTCGGGTCCGGATGGCGACCACATCTACACGCTCAAAGGGGCCGACGCCGCGTACCGCCAGATTTTGGAGGGGATGTCAGAAGGCGCGCTCACCGTCGCCCATGATGGTTTAATCCTGTTTTCCAATGAGCGATTCGCAGGGCTCGTAGGTGTACCTCTCGAACAGGTAATCGGCGCCCGTCTTCATGATTTTATCGCTGCCGAGGATGCGCATGTGTTGGCGGCGTTCCGGCCGCAGGCTTGGCTGGATGGAAAGCTGGAGGTGCAGCTTCAGCCGGCTGGCGCGGCAGCAACTCCAGCGTATCTGTCATGGAAGCACATCCGGCAGGACGGAGCCGACCTGGTTTCCGTGATCGTCACAGATCTGAGCGAGCAGAAGCGCAATGAAGAAATCGTTTCCGCCGAGAAGCTGGCGCGGTCGGTTTTGGAGCAGGCCGCCGATGCGTTGCTGGTGGCCGATGTGGAGGGTAGAATCATTCGCGCCAGCCGCGCCGCCGATCGTTTAGCGGGCGTTCCGGTGCTCCTGCGCAGTTTCGATGAAGTGTTCCTCATCCGCAGAACTTCCGATTTGCAGGCCTATCCGTTTCGCCAGATGCTGCTCAAAGTGAAAGATGGCGCCGGCGCCGATCGCATGGAAACAACGGCCATAACGCCTGATGGCCGGGCCCTGCAATTGCTTCTCACCTCCGCTCCCCTGGCAAATCCCATGGGAGAACTGCTGGGCTGCATCATTTCTCTCATCGACATGACCGATCGCAAGCGCTCGGAAGAGGCCCTTCGCCTGGCCAATAGCGAGTTGCGCCGGCTGAACGACGAGCTGAACCAGTTTGCGTATTCGGCCAGTCACGACTTGCAGGAGCCGCTGCGCAGTATTATGCTGTACGGCCAGTTGCTCCATCAAAAGCTCGGAGCCGCAGACGACGAAACCGGTGAATTTCTAAGGATCATGGTAGAAGGTTGTTCCCGAATGGAAGCGTTGCTGCACGACTTGCTCGCCTATACTCAGATTCCTTCCATCGAACGCGACCGGCAGTGGGCGGATGCCAATGCGGTCCTGCAGAAGGTACTGGAAAACCTGAAGACGGCTGTAGACGAGTGCGGGGCGGAGGTCACATCGGACTCGTTGCCGTCCCTTCCAGTTAATGAAATCCATCTGCAACAACTGTTACAGAACCTCATCAGCAACGCCCTTAAATACCGCAATCCGGAGTTGCGGCCGCACATTCATATCGGAGTGGCGCAGCAGGAGGCACGATGGCTGTTTTCGGTGCAGGACAACGGCATCGGCATCGCGCCCGAGTATCACAAGCTCATATTCGGGATCTTTAAACGGCTTCATACGATCCATCAGTATTCGGGCACCGGCATTGGATTGGCGATCGCTCAAAAAATCCTCCAGCGCTATGGGGGGCGAATCTGGGTCGAGTCCCAGTTGGGGCGGGGAGCTACATTCTCTTTCACCCTGCCAGCACGGGAGAATTCGTGACCGGAACGCAAACCCAGCCGTCCTGGATCCTGCTCGCGGAAGATAACCAGGCCGATGTCTATCTGGTGCGCGCCTCTTTGAAAGAGCATGGCATCGGCCACGATCTGCGTGTGGTGAAGGACGGCGAAGAGGCAATTGATTTTATTAAGGCGGCCGATTCAAGAGGGTCGGTTCCCGGTCTTGTCCTGCTGGATCTGAATCTGCCGAAGAAAACCGGTCAGGAAATCCTGGAGCACCTGCGCGACACACCCCGATGGGCCGAAGTTCCGGTGATTATTATGAGCTCTTCGGATTCACCCACGGATCGCGCAAAGGCCGCGAGGTTGGGCATTCGTGCCTATTTTCGCAAACCATCCCGGCTAGACGAATTTATGCGGCTGGGCGGCATCGTGAAAAAAGTTCTGCAGGAATCGACGCCCTCAGGCACCGAATAAGGAATGACCGTGCAGCCGATCCGCCCAAAAATGCATCGAATTGGGAATTCTTACATCCATTCAATTGGTTTTGAGCTTCGGTTGAATTTTGGCATTGGGCGTGCTCGTTTGGCCAAGGAACGGCACGGAACTTGCAACACGATTGTCTGCCTCAAGTTTTGAAGGATGCTCTAGATGCTCGCCGCTCATAGTGCTGCCGGAACTCAGCATCGCCTCCTCGCCAGCCTGGCCCACGCGCGGTCCGAAACTGACCGGCTCTTCGACCTGGTAAAGCCTTATTCCCTTTACGAAAGGCCTGTTCCCGAGAGGCACAGGATCATTTTTTATCTGGGGCACCTGGAGGCGTTTGACTGGAATCTCCTTCACAGGCACCTGCCGAATTCCAAACCGTTTCATCCGGAATTCGATCGGCTATTCGCGTTCGGCATCGATCCAGTGGGTGGCGGCCTGCCGACAGATCAGCCTGCCGACTGGCCGACAGTGACCCAGGTTCGCGACTACAGAAGCAGGATCCGGCACACTCTCGATGCGGGGCTCGCAATCGGTTGGCAGCCCCACGACGGATCGGAAGAGTTTTCCTCTAGCCTTCTGTTGAATGTGGCAATTGAGCACCGGCTGATGCATGCGGAAACATTCACGTACATGCTTCATCAATTGCCGATCGATCGCAAGATTCCGCCGCATGGGCAGGGCAGCCCGCGTACTCCCGGACGGATGGTGGCTACTTCCCGAATGATGGAAATACCCGCCGGCCCGGCAAGGTTGGGTCTTTCGCGTGACTCCACCAGCTTTGGCTGGGACAACGAATACGAAGCCCACACCGTCGACGTGCCCCGCTTCGCCGTTGACGAACACATGGTAACGAACGGTCAATACCTGCAATTCATCAAAGCAGGAGGCTATGAAGACCGATCTCTTTGGACCGAGGCCGATTGGCTGTGGAAGACGGGGCACCAGATCACTCATCCCGCGTTCTGGAAGCGAATGGGCGATAGTTGGTCTTACGTGGCGATGTTTGACGAGAGGCCTCTACCGCTGGAATGGCCTGTGTACGTAAGCCACGCTGAAGCAAGCGCTTACGCGCGCTGGTCAGGAAAGGCTCTGCCTTCCGAAGCCGAGTGGCACCGGGCCGCCTATGGAACGCCCGATGGTCACAAGCGCTCCTATCCGTGGGGCGGCGAACCGCCAACCGCTGAACACGGGAACTTTGACTTTCACGAATGGGACCCGGCGCCGATTTACGCTTTTCCAAATGGGCGCAGCGCCTTCGGTGTTTCTGGCCTGCTGGGAAACGGATGGGAGTGGACGTCAACCCGCTTTGAACCATTTGTTGGTTTTCAACCGTTTCCTTTTTACCCGGGGTATTCCGCCGATTTCTTCGATGGCAAGCATTATGTGATCAAAGGGGGATCCGCCCGCACAGCGGCCAGTATGCTGCGCCGCTCTTTCCGCAATTGGTTCCAACCGCATTACCAGTACGTCTACGCCGGTTTTCGTTGTGTAAGCCGTTGATTGAGTTTGGGAGCGTGCCATGCTGACTCATGCCGTAGCCACTGATCCTATCGCCGAATTCGCGGAAGACGTACGTGCCGGGCTCAACCGGCGCAGCCAGAAGGAATTACCGTCCAAATATCTCTACGACGCGACTGGTTCGGCGCTCTTTGAGGTGATTAGCCTTCTTCCTGAATATGGGCTGACTCGCGCCGACGAGCGGCTATTGCAGCGCCACGCGTACGACATCGTGGCACGGCTTCCGCGCTCCGTGGTCGTAGCGGAGTTAGGCAGCGGCTCGGGAAAAAAGACCCGGTGGATCCTCGAAGCTCTTTCCCACCGGGATCCCACGGCGTATTATCCGATCGAGATATCGTCCGCCGCCCTGGCGATGTGCCGGCGCGAACTTGGCGATATCGATTCCGTGAGCATGGTAGGTTTCGAGCGCGAGTATCTGGACGGCCTGCTGGAGGTGGCGGCCCGGCGTCAGAATGGCCAGCGTATCGTGGTCCTGTTCCTGGGAAGCACCATAGGAAACTTCGATCGGCGCGCGGGCGAGCAGTTCCTCAGCGAAATCCGCCGTATTCTGTTGCCCGGTGATTCGCTACTGTTGGGGACCGATCTTGAAAAGCCGATCCCACAGGTGCTGGAGGCCTATGACGATCCGCTGGGAGTGACGGCGGCGTTCAATCTGAATCTTCTTGCCCGAATCAATCGCGAGCTGGCGGGCAATTTTGTCCTCCGCCAGTTCAAGCACGCCGCCCGGTATAATGCCGCAGCGCGCAGCGTCGAGATGCACATCGTTTCCACCCAGGAGCAAACCGTCAGCGTTCCCGTCGCTGGGCTGCAGGTCAGATTGCGAAAGGACGAAACCATCTGGACCGAGAGCAGCCACAAGTATGCAGCCTCCGAGGTGTATCCAATGGCCGAGGATGCAGGCTTTCAGTGCGAAGCGCAGTGGATCGATCACCAGTGGCCGTTCGCCGAGAATCTTTGGATTGCGCGTTGAACCCTAACGAACGGGGACCAGCGTCTTCAAATCGATGTCTGCGGGCGCGGCCTCCGCGTTGGCCTGGATGATGATTCGGGGAATCGTCAGAGCGACATCGATGTTTTTGCAAATCGTGTCTGTACAGGCCTGGCCGCGAATCCTGATGCTGGCCGGTGCCGCGCGCAAACGCCGGACCTTGGCAACGAATAGAGCCTGCTGTTCGAACCCCCAACTGTACCAGCGCAGATCAGGCTTGGAAAAATCTTTGGGCGGAGACTGAGACCACGGTCCAACTAAGTCCAGGCTCCCGCTCAGGGTGATATCGGTCGGCCGATCGATTCCCAGGGACTGCTTGCCAGCGAGCTTCTCCGCGGCCCGTTGGTTATTGTCCATGGCGAAGGTATGCCAGCTTGGTTCGAGCTTTGCCTGCACCACCAGGAACGGGCCGTCTACCCTGGCCCGGTAGGAAAGACACAAATTCTCGTCGTGCCAGACCTCGACGGCATCGGTCCAGTCGCCTGGCTTGGATGCTGCATCCAGCTGCGCGGCCACGAGGACTATCAGTGCCGCTGACGTAATGTGCCTGCCCAACTTGTTCATTTGCGAAAGTTCATCCTGTAGGTTTTCAACGGCAGTTGCATCCGTTTTCCATCGCGAATCACCGACAGCATAACCGATTCGCCCGCGGTTTTTCGAAGTTTGACATACAACTCGGCGGTATTCGCCAACTCGTCACTTTCCACGCCGTCCACTCCAAAGATTATGTCGCCCACCTGCAGATCGTGAGCCTTGATCGTCTTGGCAAGGGACGGCACGAATCGAACCTCGCTGGCGAATCCGTTCGGCTTCAGTCCCAGCTTGATTTTTTCCGGCTCCGTCAAGGGGCGATCTTCGAGATAGAGCCGCGGGTCAACACTCGACTGCCTGAAACGAAGATCGGTCCACCACCAGCGTTGGGGCAGGCTCACCGCCAGCTCCGTGGGCTGGCCGTTGCGTTCGACCGTAAATTGGACCTGCCTGGCCCGGCGGTCGACTTTGTCGTAGTAGTATTGCAAGTCGCCAAAAGTCCAGACTGCGGTATTGTTCAGTCGCGTAAGGCGATCGCCGGGTTTCATCCCGGCCTCCTGCGCGGCGCCTCGAACCTCTTTCACCTGCAGCCCCTGAGGCACATCCAGGAATATGCCGAGGGTTTTGATGTCCGGCGAGCGGTACAAGTGCGTCAGCTTATCGAGCGTACCGTCCCGCTCGCGCTGCAGATTCTGGAAATCGCCGATCAGATGGCATTCGACGCATTGTCTCTGCGCAAAGGTTCTCTGCACGAGCAGTGGAATCTGCCTCGGCAATCAGCGGCTTGGGGCGCTGCTCCTTCTTCAACTCGCCTTGCTGGTATTGTCGATGAAGTTCCAGACCTTGCCGCAGCGCCACTTCCAGGCTGTTCAAATCGAGGTAGGTATCGGCTGACTGCGAATCGCGCCCGCCGTACCTCAAATAGATCTGCTCGTCGGCGTTCATGACGAAATAGTAGATTGCGTTATTCCAGTCGCGATCGAAAAGGGCGACGTCGACATCGTCCATGCGGGTGATGCGCACGCAGACGTACTGCTGCAGTTGTTTTCCCAACGGTGAATCTTTCGGAGACAGCACAACCTGTGCGTCAAAAGTCCGGCCCGAGATTCAAGCCTCGCAGCGAAACTCCACCAATAGGGGCTTATGCGTCTGCCTGGCTTGCTGAACGGCTTCCTGATAGTCGCCGAGCCAGTTTACGGCCTCGTCTTGCGCCTGTGCCGGGGCGGCGACGAACCCCACAATCCAAGTCAGAAGCGCGTAAAGGCCAAGATGTATTTTTCGGGTTGTCATGATCTGTGTGGGCCCAAGGCGAGCGTGAGCCTCTTGGCCATAAGGCGACTCCGGGCCGTCCCGCGTTACGCCGGTACGGAAGTTGCCACAGCCATCGTATCAGGGATCAGCATGTTCGCAGACGGCTGAAACAAGCGCGTCTGTTATCATGAACATCGCATATGGCAGGACACAGGATGCTTCGCCAGGGACTGGCATTGCGAATCCTGTTGTTCTCCTTTTACTTCCTCTGCGTGGTTTTGCTCCAATGGCGAGGAAACGCCTTTGGCAGCGAATTTGGTGGCAACGCCGATGAGCCTTCGCACTTCATCACGGGGCTCATGGTTCGCGATTACATCGCGGCCGGATTTCCTGGCCCACCCTTGCCCTACGCGCGCAACTATTACCTCCATTATCCTGAAGTCGCGCTAGGTCACTGGCCTCCTTTTTTCTATGTAGTCCAAGCCGCATGGACCCTTTTATTCACGGCGTCGCGAACCTCCGTCATGCTTCTGATGGCCGCGATCACCGCGCTAGTCGCTACCGTGCTATGTGAAGCCTTGCGCGAGGAGTTCTCCCTCCTGCTGGGCATGGGCGCCGCCGCGCTCCTGATTTCGTTGCCGATCATCGAGGAATTCAGCAGCCTTCTAATGGCCGAAATGCTGGTTGCGCTTCTGGTGCTACTGGCGGTCCTTGCGTACGGCCGGTATCTGGACACCGAACGTTGGCAGCCGGCAGTGTGGTTTGGGGTCTGGGCAACGCTGGCGCTACTCACGAAGGGAACTGCTATACAACTCGCGCTGGTGCCGGTATTCGCCGTGTTGGTCGGCCGGCGATGGCATCTTCTCAAACGTTTTTCGTTTTGGGTTCCTGCGATTCTGGTCGCCGGCATTGCCGGGCCCTGGTACCTTTGGGTTCCGGGAGCTCAGCACGAATTGGTGTCGCGATTTGGCGGTCTCCACTTTAACCGCGCGAGGTTGCTCGCGACGCCCGCAGCCTGGGATGGCATGCTCGGCGTGGTCCCGCTGGTTGCCGCCGCGGTGGGACTGCTCTTGTTGGGCCGCCAGATCCTTTCCGGGTCGGCCGCGGGGAAATGGGCCGCCGGTGCCGGGTTGGTGCTCGGGGCTTATTTGGTCCGCCTGTTCATAGGCGCCTATGAACAGCGGCACCTTCTGGTGAATATCCCGACGCTGTTGATGTTTGCCGCGGCGTGCGCGGGTTGGTGGTTTCGCCGGCCCATTTGGCAAAAGATGACGGTGGCATCGAAGGCCCTGTTGGCGGGCTTGCCGCTGGTCGCTTTGATCAGCTTCAACGTCTACCAGAGTCCGGTGAAGCATCACTACGGATTCTCCGAAGTCGCGCAGGATCTTCTGTCTCGTCCCCCGCTCAAGAATTCTGTCTTCCTGGTGGCCGGAGCCAAGGGCGAGGGTATGTTCATCACTGAAGTGGCAGCGCGCGAATCCCGGCCCGGACACATCGTGTTTCGCGCCAGCAAAATGCTGGCCTCCGACGACTGGATGGGCTTGCATTACCAGCCGCTGTTCCAGAATCAGGAGCAGGTGTTGCAGTACCTGGAGAGCATCCCGGTCGGCATCGTCATCGTCGACGGAGACGGCCGGCGCACGCCCCATGGCCGGCTTCTTTACGAGGGCGTGCAGGCGCATCCGGAAAAGTGGGAGCCTCTTGAGGCAAGCAACTCCGGCGACATCCTGGTGTATCGGCTGATTGGGCACGAGGGCAAACCCGTGGGCAAGATTCGGATTCCCATGCGGTCCGGCCTTTACGGAAATTTCGAGAATTAATTACTTCTTTCGAGCCTGACTCTCGATTCCATTACCGAACTGGTTGACGGTTCGCACCAGCTTCCCTTTCGCAAAAAGCATGTCCAGAAGTTTCTCGCTGTGCAGGGGGCGGCCAAATTCATCCTTTAGACTGCCCACGATCTTCCGGGTCTTAATGTCGATCACGTCGCCGGATGAGATATAAGCGAGTTTGCCATCCAGCCCGACCGTGATCCAGTAGGGACCTGCCGTGGTCTTGATGCTAGCCGTCTGCCGTGGTGGCATCTGGGTGTTGTCAAAGATGTGAATACAGTTGTTGATGCCGTCGACCAGCCACACTTCCTTTTCATCCTGCGTGAGGGCGATGCCATGGCTGGGGCAGCCGTGCGGGATCTTCGGCGGCGGTTTCACCTGCCAATTCTTCGGCCAGCCGAAACCCTGCACTTCCACGTGTTGGATAATTTTGCCGCTCTGCACATCCGCAATCTCGAATCCCAGCAGGTTATTGGTGTTCGCGTAAATCAGCGACGAATCATGATTCAACACGAACGGCCTGATGTTGTCGCTGAAGGTGATCGTCTTTACCAACGTATGCTTTGTGGTCTCGGCGATGCCCATTACCGGGCCGTTGGGAGACATGAAAGCGAGCTTGCCGTCCGCGCTTAGATTCAGGTTATGCGCGTCGGGGCTGAGGGGCGATACGACTTTGGTGATCAACGCGCCGGTCCGCGGATTCACCACGTACCAGAAATCCTTCAGATCCGAGCCGACATACATGAATGTGCCGTCCGGCGAGACTTGCGGGCGCTCACAGCATTGTCCGTCGTAGACGTTCTCCCAAACCTTTTTCTCGGTGCCCAAGTCGAAGGCCGCCAGCCGGCCGCGGGTCGCCACATAGAACATTTGCGTCACCGGGCTGGCGTCGACCCCGGAAACCTGTTCTGAGTTCTTGCTGGCCGGAACATCCCAAGTCTGAATTCGTTTGACGAAGTTGTAGTTGTCCCTCGCGTCGAGAACCACGATCCCGGTGCCGTTGCGGTCCATGGAACCTTCGAGCGTTCCAGGGACTGCCACATAGATCAATTCCTTATCCGGCGGACCATGGAGGTACTGGCCGAAACATGCCGGACGCCATGACCAAGCCGCCCGCAATCAGACACGCCTTTGTACTCCAGTTGAGTCTTGCCATTTTGCCTTTCTATGCTTTCAGCCACGGTTTGACTGCATCTAACATCTGACGAATGGTTTCCTTGCCTTTTTCGTCGAGATGGCCGCCCACGTTAGGCTTCTCGCGAGTCCGGTAGGTCTGAAATACGCCGCGGAGCTGCAAGATGTATTTCAACGATTCAATGCCGTAGACGCTGATTTCGCTAATCAGCATGGAGGCGCGGCCGAATACCTCCATCGCTTCTTTGTGTTTCCCTTCCTGCCACAAGTCCCAGACGCTGGCATAGAGGTCGGCGAACGAGGCCGCCGGCATCGTGCCCGAAATGCCGCGATTCATCTCGTCGATCATGGTTCGGCTGTGATTGCCCGTAAAGATTTTTAGTTGGTCCGCACTCTGCTCGCGCAATTCGTGAATACGCAAGAGCGGCTCTCCCGCTTCGTCCTTGACGTAGCGGAACGTCGGGATGATTTTATACATCTCGATCAGCGTTGCCACGCTCATGTTCCCGACGGCCTGAACAAATAGAGGCAAGTCGGTCGCTTCCCCCACTCGTTTGTAGTAAGCGACGACGGCCTTCGGATCCTTCTCGTCCAGCAGGGGCCAGCGAGATGATCGCCGCCGCCCCAACCTTCTTCGCTTGAATGGCGTGACGCACAGCCGCGTCCGTGGTTGGCGCCTGCACGCCCAGTACCAGCGCGGGCCGCAGTTTCTTGGCTTCGGCACCGAGCGCCTCCGCCCCCGCCATCCGTTCCGATTCCGTGAGCGAAGACCACTCGCTTGCCAATTGCGGCCATACGAAGCCGTGAACTCCTCCACGGTGAATAAACCGGAATTGCTCCGTTAACGCGTGGATGTCCAGCTTGTCTGAATCAGTGAACGGGGTTTGCGCGATGGGGAAAATCCCGCGCAGTGGCTTCGCGGTTGCGCTCGCTGGCTGGGCTGCCAAACACAGCGAGCCGCCTGCCACCAGCTGTAAGAAGCTTCGTCTGGAACTCATCACCGTATTCTATCTGTGAGGATACCTCTGTGCTATTCTGATCACCATTGTTTGCGCGCGCATGGTGGCAAGAACTACGGGTGGCCGCGTGATTTCCTTCGTCAACCTCGCGAGGCAACACGAGAGGCTTCGACACGAGATCGAACCGGCGTTGCACCACGTGCTGGCATCAGGCGAGTTCGTGCTAGGCCGGCCGGTGGCGCAATTTGAAGAGTCCTTCGCGGCATATTGCGGCTCCAGTTTCGGTGTGGGCGTCAAGAGTGGCACGGCTGCCCTACGGCTGGCCTTGCTCGCGGCGGGCGTAGGACCCGGTGACGAAGTCATCACCACAGCCTTCACGTTCGTCGCGACAGCGGCGGCTATTGTCGACGCGGGCGCGAAGCCGGTTCTGGTGGATATCCGCCCGGATTCGCTCACGATAGACCCCGAACACATTGCCGGCGCGATTACTACCCGCACCCGAGCCATCGTGCCGGTGCACCTTTACGGTCATCCCGCCGATATGGATCCGATCATTGAGATCGCGCGGACGCATGGCCTTGCCGTAATTGAAGACGCGGCCCAGGCCCATGGAGCCGAGTACAAAGGGCGGCGGGCCGGCAGTCTCGGCGATGCGGCATGCTTTAGTTTCTATCCGACCAAGAACCTCGGCGCTTGCGGGGAAGCTGGCATTATCGTTACCCGGCGTGAAGAATGGGCGCAGCGCGCGAAAGGGTTGCGCAACTGGAGTGACACTGCGCATAGTGGCAACTACCGAATGGACGCGCTCCAAGGAGCCGTGCTCGGCTTGAAGCTCCGGCACCTGGACGACTGGAATCAGACTCGCCGCAGCCTGGCGGATCGCTATCGGAGCGCGATTTGCGGAAGCGAGTTGCTGGCGCCTTCGACTCAGCCATGGGCGTCTCCGGTGTATCACATCTTCGCCGTGCGAACACCGCAACGGGACGCAGCGATCGCGAAATTCCGTGCGCGGGGTATTGAGACGCGCATCCACTATCCTGCCCCGATTCACCTGATGGACCGTTTTCGCGAGCTCGGTTATCCGGAGGGCCGCTTCCCGCAAGCGGAGAAGGCCGCTCGCGAAGTGTTGTCGATTCCCATCTATCCGGAGCTGACTGAGGGCGAGGTTGAGATCATCACCGAGGCTCTCCGCGAAATCTCTTGTAACCCGTAGTTACGGATTTTCATCGGCGCGGGTCTCGCTAATCTGATCACTCAGCTTCGCGATATCAGATTGATAAGAGCCGAGAAATAGCCCGTTGTTGTAATTCCGGCAGCACTTGATGAAATTTCGCTGATCGGACTGGCTGCGCGATCCGCGCAGGAATCGCTGGCTGTCGCCATGCGTCAGATGCAAGGCTGCTCCGCTTTGAACCCGGCGCAGGCCGAGAGCGTATTGCAGCCGAACCAAGACGTCATCGTCCTCCCATCCCCAGGAGTCCAGATCCGAGTTGTACCCCTGTATCGCTAGAAGGTCGGCCTTTTTCGTGAGAAGCAAGCCCGGGCCCCCGCGCACATTCCCGAACGCATCACGAACACTCAACTGGTGCCTGATTTTGACGCCACCCCGAAAAGTGAGCTCCAGGAAACCGCTCTTTGCCGATGGGGCCGCCTTCGCCTCGAAGGGCGCGGACTCATGTACCGACTCAATGGTCACGAAAACGCCCTCGTCCAAAGCTTCCATTGGGAGTGGACCTGACAACACAATGTCAGCGTCGAGAATGAAAACCGTATCGGCTCTCGCGTGCGCCAGACCGAAATTCAACGCCAGCGATTTATTGAACCGCGGAACGGAGAGATCCAGTTGACGAACTCCGGTTGCTTCCGATGCGGTAATCAAGCTACGCAAGCGCTCGCTGGTGCCGCCGCAGTTGAGGATCAGGATCTCCGCGTCATGCGCGCGAAAAACCGGTGCATTCGCGGTAAGCGTGAGCTGCAGTTCGTCGCGCTCGTACCAGGGAATCAGGATAGAAAGCGGCGGTTTATCTCTCACGGAACGATTTCCTGAGCGGGACAATCCGCGCCAGCGGAGTCACGGTCTCGACTTTTCCCAGCGCGAGATCCCTCAAAGATACCGTCGCAGCGCCTTCCGTCTCCAAGCGATTCAGCAGGCTGCAGCAACTGCGATTTCTGCGGCCGCTCGCGCAGACACCGCGGGTGCAGCACGATCCCCGCGTGACCGTCCAATGCCAGTTGGACCACCAGTTTTCGAGTCACAGCGTCAGGATCTAGGGCGCGATTCGCAGCCCAATCCCAGACGTCGACTCCCGCCCGGGTGACTGGCAGCGGCGCCCCTGGCATGGAGTTGGCGTGCAGACACGACACAAAAGCGCCGCCCAGCTTATGCCACATCTCGGGCAACCAGGCAGGAAGCGCATCGAAGGGCGGAGAAAATCCACCGGTGAATCGTTTGGAAAATCCTCTCTCCATTTGCGCCTTGCCGCGCGCGATCGTTTCATATTCTTCCGCTGTGGGGCTTGCGGTTTCGGGCGAGAATTCACAGCGGCGGCCGCTTTCCGAGGTGCGCGGAACATGCGCATACCCGTGTTGAGAAACCTCAAACAGCGTGCCGGACGGATCGAAGCGGTCGAGGAACGTCTGGTCGAGCCGGGCAAGATACGGAACCACCTCGAGCGACGCCAGCATCCCTCGCGAAGCCAGGAGATCGAGCAGCCAGCACAGTGCCGGTTCTTCGCACACCACATCGTCGATGCGAATGACCAACGGCATTCGGTGTTTCGCTTTCGATGGACGGGGCGCGCGCGGCTTGGACATTGCGATCGGGCGCGTCCGCCGCTGATCCAGAATCAGCCCGCCCACTCGCGTGGGATCAGGAGCGCCGGGGTGCGCGGCGACAATGCCGGCGGCCGTGCGGCGATATTCCGTGCGCCAACGATCATCGAACCAAAAGCTCTCGGTACTCGGAGGGATCAGCCCCAGCGACGCCATGCGGTCCACCCGGGCTGTAACAGGCTCCTGGTAAGTGGTGCCGATCATCGGCAGAAAAGGCGTACCCGCGGAGAGACATTCCCAAGTAGTGTTGAATCCGGCTCGAATTACCGCTCCCTTGGCAATCTTCAGCAGCGCCGGCATTTGCGCCTCGTCTTGCACGATCTCGAATCGCGACGGAATGGGAATGCGCGGCGGAAAGTACGGTCCACGTACGAACATCATTCGCGCCGCTGGATGCGCCGCCTGTACGACATCGGCCACCTGCGAGGCCAGCCTCAGGAAACGGATAATGTCCTGACCCTTTGGGTCGAGGACGTGTACGCCGCCCCCGCCCATTGTGAAGACGCACAGTTCCTGATCGTCGGACACGCTGTTGCGTATCCTTACTTCGCGGATTTCCTGTTCCGACGGCGTGCGGTAGAGGGGGCCGATGACGCTCCATTTCTTCCAGCCGGTCAACTGCCGGGTCTGGCCATCGTCGTAGGGCCAAGTCGGAGAGTCCGGTGAGTCGCAAAGCAGGAAGGCCGAGTAGAGGGCGCCCGCCTTCTCGTTGAGGCGGACCAGATATTCGAAGGAAGTGGGCCGAACCAGCAGCACGCGGCGAATCTCAGCCGGCAATTGAATGGGGGCTGGATGCGTATCCTCGACAAGCACCGCCGGCAGCGAGATGGCAGCCATCGACAACAGTTCGGACGAGACCCGCTTTCGAACGTCTTCGGTCGCGCCCCACAATGACGGAACGAGCCGCACGGGGATCTTCGTCAGTTCAGCCGGGCGATATTTCCCTTCCGTAAAGATCACTGGCCGCTCGCCGATGGACGCGAGCGCGTGGCTTACGATGGTGCTGCGGATCAGATGGCCGAGGCCCATGCCATTCAGCGCCAGGAATACGATCGCCATGATGTCTAGCCCAAAATTCCGCGGCGCCGGTCCAGCAGATCTTTCACCGCGCGAAGGTACTCCCGGTGCTGGTGTTTCTGCGAGCGCTGAAAGTTGTTGGCGTGAATGCGCCGGTAGACCACCGTCTCCGGCAGCATTTCGATGTTCAACCCGGCCAACGTTGCGCGGCCATACCAATCGAGGAAATCACCGATGGAGCGCTCCTCGGAAAACAGGCCGACGCGGTCGAACGACCGGCGGCGCGCCAGCATGGCGCCTTGCAGTAACCCAGGCAGCGGCCGCAGCGGAACGGCCAGCAGCGCGCGTTCTTCCATCGGCATTTCCGGAGTGAAGAAATTCTGGATGTGTCCGAAGACTAAGTCGAGTTCAGGATTGCGCTCGAAGCTGGCGAGTTGAAGCAGCAGCTTGTCCGGACTCCACAGATCGTCATGATCGAGGAAACCGAGAAACTCGCCGGAGGCCGCGCCAATGCCCACGTTGCGCGCCGCCGGATGGCCCCGCTGCGCCTGTTCAATCACCCGGACTTCGGGAGCATACCCCCGCACCGTTTCCACGGTGGCATCGGTTGAACCGTCATCGACCACCAGGATTTCGAGCGGCCGGTGCTTCTGCGCCAGAATGCTATCGAGCGCGGGAGTGATGTACAGACCGCTGTTGTGGGCCGGAATTACGACGGAGACCAGGCTGTCCATTGGTTCGCCCCTTCCGGATCGCCGATGTAATCACGAAACGAAAAGCTCCGCTTCTCGGTTGGATCGACCAGTCCCGCCCTAATCCGGTCCACCCGGCGCTTCATCACCATCAGATGCGACCGGAGATTGTTTCCGTTGGACGTGTTCCCGCCATGCCGGCGATAGATCAGCGATACTTCGTCGACATTGATTTTGACGATGTCTTTCTCCCAGCACCGGTACATCAGATCGTAATCTTCGCCGAGCGGCATGGTCTCATCGAGTCCGCCGCAGGTTTCGAGTGCCTCGCGGCGAAACATGCAGCTTTGTATGTAAGGCATGCGGTAGGCGCCGCTGATCCGGTCGCCGCAGAGTTGCCGCATCCGCCCCTGCGCGATCCCCGCTTCGGGTTGCGCTAGCAGAGCGGCGTGAAGGCGGGTGAGATGTCCGGGCGTCCACATATCGTCGATGTCGAGGAAAGCCAGAATTTCTCCGCGCGACTCGCGAATGCCGCGATTGTAGGCCGCTGCCGGTCCCTGATGCGTCTGCCGAACGTACCGTACGTATGCGGGCGGCTTCAGTTCGACCGGCGATCCATCGTCGATCAGCAGTACTTCCTTGTCGGCGAACTGTTGGGCTTCGATCGACGCGAGAGCCGAATCCAGATACTCCGCGCCGTTATACGCCGGGATGATGACGCTGATCATAACGGTTGCGGCCCGCGGCCGGACAGCCATCCTGCTACCGCGTCCCGTTCATTCGGAATGGTTTCCAGGAATTCGTCGCGGTGCTGTTTAAAATAATCCCACCCCAATTCTCGAAACCGGGCGAGTGCGTCCGCGTCCACCTGCGTTTTCTTGAGGGAAGGACTCACGCAGCGTATCAGCGTCAAGCCGGAAGGGCCGGTGCGAACGGTGACCATGCTCCAGGTCCGGGCGGAATTGCTTCAGGAACGGAACAATCTTCCACACATCCCCGGTATGAAATTCGGTGCGGCGGGTGCGGGCGGCGGTCTTCTCGTCCAGGGGAATCGTGTCGTGAACGGCGATTACGGAGTCGGGCTGGGCGTAAATCTCCAGGTTCAAGATGTCGTCGATCGCCTGCTCAAATTGGTGCAGGCCATCCACTAGAGCCAGGGAAAAGGAATCGCCGCCAAAGTATTCCGCCAGCGAGTGCCGGGAGAAAAACTCGCTGCTGGTCATGGGCACCACCCGCGTCTGGGTTTGCCAGGGATGGTCCACTTTGGGGGAGGGATCGATTCCAAGCGCGATGGTCGGAGGCATGGCCAGACTCAGCGATCGTCCGCGGGCGACGCCGATTTCCAGGTAGCTTGCCGGCTTTAACTCTTCGTGCAGCCAGCGCAAGACCTGAAGATAGTCGGGTCCTGGAAAGCGCATCCATGCCACGATCCGATGCATGGCCGCTTCCCGCGCCTCCAGGTTCATTTCGACACTGGTTCAGAGGGTGGCGGCCAACCCTCGTCACCCACTTCGTGAACCGGGTCCAGCAGCAGTAGGCCTTCCAGATCTCTAAACGCTTGCAAAGTGGGCGCGGCGAAAACCAAGCCGCTGGTATTTCCGGCTATCTGAAGGGGACCCCTCGGCTTACGTGTTTCCACCGGAACGATCAATTGTTCACCGCGAAGTTGTTCCAGAAACGGCGCGAGAGCTGTTTCAATTTCTGCAGGCGATGCCGCGTACTTGCTGGAAAGAGCGCCGGCCAGTTCCCCTGAGGTGGCCTCATCAGCCAAAAGTACGAATGCGTCCGCCGCCGAGCCGGCCATGCTGTGGTAGGTCCCTTTGTCCATATTGATCGCGACCAGTTCCTCGTCGAAGCGCTCAAAGATAACCGCTGGCGCGTTAATCCGATAGCACGGTTCAGCCATCTGTTTATTATCTAATCCGCGGCAGATGACATTCAACCGCTCTATGCGCGCCGAACCTTCGAACCAAGGCCGGAACGCTATAATAGGTGCCTGACGAAGGCGAACCTGTTGACCGCGACCGCCAGACATCACCTAGTGGAATTCCTGCTGGCGGATGAAAGCAGAGCAGTTAGCGTGGCTTTCCAGGTATCCAAAGATAACTCCTGGCGAAGCTGCGATTGAACTTTCCACGGAGTGGAAGGTAATCCCCCGGTTGTTCGAGCGCATCCGCTCGCCGGGGTTGAAATTGGCGGCCGCCGATGCCGGGATGCTTAAGTTAGCGTATCTCAAGGCCTATCAACATTCAGCGTTTTGCGCCGCCAAGGCTATCGGGGCTATTCAGGCACTGGAACAGGCCGGCATTCCGGTTGTGGCTTTCAAAGGACTCGCGTCGATTGCTCTCCTTTACGGCGATCCCAAACACCGGACGATCCAGGATGCTGACATCCTGATCCTGAAGAAAGACTTGCCCAGTGCCCTCGCCTGCCTCGGACGGCAAGGTTTTGAGCGGCAAGGCACGGAGACTCTCGCCCAGTACCTCCGGTTTGTGGAGGAATCCCCGGGCTTTGCGGGTAATCAGGCGGTGACAGTTCACGGTGAGCAGGGTTGCGAGGTTGATCTGCATTGGGAGGTGGCGGGCTCCGGTTTGCGTGCGGACGAGATTCTGACACGCGCGACCAGATGCAATCTGATGGGTTCGAACATTCCGGTGGTCGACGCCAGGGACGGATTCCTGCTGACCGTTCATCATGCTGTTCGCGAGAATTTTGCCATCGAGAGCGTGTGCCGGGATCTTCTGGACGCCGGGCTTTGGTTCCAATATTTACATACCGCCGGCAAGCTAGATGAAGCGATGAAATCGGCAGCCGAATCGCGCTGTAAAGTCGCCGCGTTGACCGTGGCCACTCTCCTCAGCCAGTATGATCGAGCGTCCACGGCCACCCAGGCGGCCGAATCGTTGTCGGCGCTGGCGAATCCCGCCGAACGGCGTTCCGCCGCAAGCCTGGCCGAGCTCTTTCACTATCAATTGAGCCATGGCCGGCTAGGCAAGGACGTGTTTTACCTGGTTCATTCACGCCCGTGGCGGCAAATCATCAAGGGGCTGGCAACGGATTGGTCCGGCTACCGGCGAAGTATGCGAACCATGGAGGAAAAACTGGGAGAGGACCGGCCGCTGCATGAGAGAGCCGCCCGACTTGCCAGGTCCCTACCCGGTTTACACGGCCTGCGGCTGGCCCGTGAGCTGGCTTGCATTAAGTTCGGATCGCGCTGAGCAGCGTTGGCGGCCGTCCAGAGCGCGCCATTACAATGGAGGGTCGATGAACACCGCTTCACCGGCCCGGCGCGCCGCTCAAAAACGCTACATGCTGGCCCGGGCTTGGCACAGCAAGGGGACGATGCCGGCGGCGATTGCGGGTTACCGCGAGGCCCTGGCGATCGACCCCAGCCATCTTGAGTCCGCCGTTCTGCTGGGCGCTTCTCTCCAAGCTCAACTGCGGCTGGATGAAGCCCTCGCCGTCTACCGGCAGGCGCTGGAACATAATCCCAACGAGGCTCGGCTCCATAAGCAGTTTGTGAATGTGATGCTCACCCAAGATGGTCCCGATGCCGTCTTCCGCCACTATGGACTCGCCCGCAAGGATTCAAAATACTTAAACCTGCATCCGGGCGAGATCGTCTGCTGCACGGTCTTGAGAAACGAGCTGCCGCGGCTGCCCTATTTTCTCGAATACTACCGTAAGAAAGGCGTTGGAGCGTTCCTGGCTGTGGACAATGGTTCCTCGGATGGCAGCCTCGAATTCCTGCTGCGGCAGCCCGACGTCTACGTTTGGGAGTCCAATTTTTCGTTCAACCGGGCAAATTTCGGCGCCGGCTGGTTTGAGCCGATTTTGCGCATGCACGCACAGGGTCATTGGTGTGTGATTGTCGATGCCGATGAGCTGCTGTACTACCCCGATTGCGAAAGCAGAAGCATCGCTGATCTATGCCGAAGCCTGGATCGGCAGGCCAAGCGTGCCTTCAACGCCATCCATCTGGACATGTATTCGGACGCGCCGATCGAGAAGACGCACTACACGGCGGGCCAGTCGTTTGAAGAAGTGTGTCCGTATTTCGACGGCCGGGTCTTCCATCGGTGCGACGAGGATGCGGGGCCCTTTCGCAACCAAAAGGCCTACTACGGCGGAGTCCGCCACCGGGTTTTTGGCGGGCCTGGATACTATTTGAGCAAAGTTCCCCTGCTGAAGTATGAGGAGGATTGCATCCTGGCCGGCGGCCAGCATTGGACCAATCTGCCGCCTGACCAGATCGCCGCCGAGAGTGGCGCGCTGCTGCATTTCAAGTATTTCTCCTCGTTTTGCGACTACGTCTCGCGGGAAGCCGGGCGCAAAGAACACTACGGCGACGCGATGCTCTATCGGGAATACGAGCAGGGCTTGTCGCAGCAACCATCGCTCACTTTCTACGATCCTGCCCATTCGGTGAAGCTTGAAGACAGCCGGCAGCTGGTCCGCCTGGGAGTGATGCGGGCCGGTGAGAGCTTTGACGCCACGTAGCATTTCCCAAAATTGATCCGGTCTGTGCCGCAAAAACGCGCCCGTTCTGGTCGGTGATGCTGACCGTCTATCGCCGGACCCGCTATCTGGAGCAGGCATTGCGCAGCGTGCTGGCACAGGCGCCCGGGCCGGAACAGATGCAGATCGAAGTCGTGAGTCGATGGCGGGGATGAGGCGATCCAAGCGGAGATCGAGGCCATGGTCCGTTCGATCGCGGGAGACCGGGCGGAGGTGCTACCGGCATCCGGTCCGCGCCGGGCATCCGGAGATATTCAACCTTTGCATTCGACGGGCGCGCGGGCTATGGGTCCACATCCTGCACGATGACGATTCGGTCGCGCCAGGTTTCTACGAAGCATTGCAAAAAGGCACTCAGCAGGCTCCGGATATCGGCGCGGCCTTCTGCCGCCATACCTATATCGATGAGCATGGACAGAACGCCGGTCTTTCGCTGCTGGAACGCGAAACGCCGGGCACGATTGATTCCTGGCTGGACCGCATCGGCGTGTGCTGCCGCTTACAGACGCCGTCGATTGTGGTGCGTCGAGAGGCCTACGAGCGGCTGGGCGGATATTGTCCCCAGGCGAAATCCGCCTTCGATTGGGAAATGTGGCAGCGGCTGGCTGTGCATTATCCGGTTTGGTATGAGCCTACGCCGCTGGCGTTCTTCCGTCATAGCGGCGAATCCGAAAGCGCTCGCCTGGCAGCATCCGGCCGGCAGGTAATCGATTCGCGCGCGGCGATCGAGGTTGCCCGGAATTACTTGCCCGCCGAGAAGGCGGATACCCTGGCGCGACGGGCGGTAGAGTACTACGCACAGTGGGCCTTCCAGTTGGCTGGCGAGCAAATAAAGAAGGGCGACCTGGCTGCGGCGATGGCCAATGTGAGGGAAGGAATCCGGTGTAGCCGCTCCGATGAAGTCGCACGCAAACTCTTTTCCTTGTTGTCGCAAGTGGAACCGACGTCCACATGAACTCCGCAGCAACCGGCCTCTTGCCCGCGACGGAAGATGAACAGGCGCAGTTCTTTGCCCGCCTGCGGGAAGGGTATCTGGCGGCGTCGGCGCGGACGGGCGAGATCGTTCGCGATTTTCATTTGGCTGGGACTTTGGTTCGGCTCCGCTTTGCGGGAGAAGCGCTGCTGCCGGTGATCGTGCCGGGACTAGCCAACTGTGCGGCCGCAGGGGAGACCGGGCCCACCTGCGAAATCTGTCTGTGGGATTCGGAAAGCACCGGGCTGCAACTCGCCCCGCCACCCCGGCCTTTCAAAGACTTCACCCGGCGCGGAAACATCTGGGGATTCGACAGTCCGCGATACCGCTCCGCCTACCATTGGGGCGAAGGTTCCGTGAATGCGATGGATTGTGCGACGCGCCAGGGCGTCTTTTGGGTGCCCACAAATCAGCACGTGCCGGTTTGGGCCCTGGCCTCGCCGTTGCGCAGCATTCTGCATTGGTGGATGGAACTCAACGGCCGGCAATTGGTGCACGCGGCGGCAGTGGGATACGGCGGCCGAGGAGTATTGATACCGGGCCGTTCGGGATCCGGCAAGTCTTCGACTTCTCTGGCGTGTCTGCTGGCGGGAATGGATTTCGTATCCGACGACTACCTCGCCCTGGCGCTCGATCCGGAGCCGCGCGCGTACCGATTGTATTCGACGGCGAAACTGGATCCGCGCAGTTTGACTCTGCACCCCGAACTGGCTGCCCGCTGCCGCACGATTTATCAGCCGGGCTTCGACAAAGTGGTGCTGTTTCTCGAAGACGGATACCGGGAGCAGTTGAAAGACAGCCTTCCGATCAACCTGGCGCTGAAGCCGTGGATTTCCGGGGTGCCGGAGACCACGCTGGGAGCGGCGGAACCGCTCGACATCGAGCGCGCGCTGGCTCATGAAACTCTCGGACATCTGCCTCATGCTGGCGCCGAGACCGTGGAATTCTTGAATCGCGTGTCCCATGATGTTCCGCGGTCGGCGATTTACCTCGGAACGGACCGCGCCCGTATCGCCACTGTGATTCAACAGGCGTTAGGTTCCCAGACGACGGGCGAACTGCCGCGCCGTCCCGCGGAGTGGCTGCCGTTTCTCAGTGTGATTGTCCACTTTCATCAGGAGGACCGCGCTGAGCTGAGGACCCTGGCCACGGAGATCGAGGCGCAAGGCCTATCCGCGGACGGAATTCGTCGTGGTGGCCAGCGGCTCGGCTTGCGCGATGGCGGATGAAGTCGCCAGCCTCCCGGGCGCCGTGCGATTTTTCCCGTACACGGAAGCCATCGTGAAGGCCGAGGCTTGGAACCGCGGCATCAGGGAATCTTTCGCGGAGTTGCTGTTGTTGATCGAGCCCGGCGACCGGTTGCCATTGGGCGCTCTCACTGCGCTAGCGGGCGCCAGCGAAATGGATTCGGCGGCGGCCTGGGTTAGCGGTAAGGTCTCAGGGGATGACAGCGAATCGCCGGAACCGCTGCGGGGAGCGTTGATTCGGAAAAGCGCGTTTCGAAAGTTCGGACTCTTTCCGGCAGATCCTTTCTTTCAGGGCCGCGAACAGCAGACCTGGCTCCAGCGGATGCAGGAAAACGGACTGACAGGGCGAGCGATCGACACGGTCACGCTGCGCGCCGCCTCGAAACCCGGCCGGCACCTCCTCCGGCCAGACCTGAATTTTCTGCGAGCCGAACTGGTGCGGCGCCAGGGCAAAAAATCCGAATGAGCGTCACGGCGTCCGAACGATTGCTGCTGGACGCGCTCCTGCTGCCTTCCGCAGCGGCGGAAGATGCCTGGCGCAACTGGCGGGCTTCCACCGATCTTGACTCTCTGGACAAGGGCAGCTTTCACTTGTTGCCGGCCTTGACCGGGCGGATGCCGGACTGGCTTGCCAACGAACCGCAACGGGCGATTTTGCTAGGCATCTGCCGGCGAGCCTGGAGCCAGAATCAGCTGCAACGAAAATTGTTGGCCGATGCCGTGCAAGTTCTGGTCGCTGCGGGGATCGAGCGCGTGGCCGCGACGGGACCGATCGTTTGGGGGGCACTCTACTGGCCCGTGGGCGCGATTCGTCCGATCGGAATGGTGGATTTGCTAATCGAGCCCGCAGTGGTGCGGCCCGCGTTCGAGGCCTTGTCGCAAGCCGGCTGGAAAGCTCTGAACGGGATTCCGGATACCGGAAAAAAGCAGTTCCATTTTGCCGCTGGAACCACAGTGCAATCGCCGTCCGGCGGCCACGTGCGTGTGCACTGGCGCGCGCTGCCCAATACCGATCTATCCTTGCAGCGCCCTGTGTTCCCGCCGCTTGAGGCCCTGCGGCCGGATTTGGTGGCGCCGTACACGATCCCGCCGGAACAATCCTTGGTGGCGGCGCTCGGCGGCGTTCATGAGGACGGCATCGACTGGCGTTTCGACGCGCTCATGATTTGTCGCCACGCCGGTCTGCGTTGGGATAAAGTAGCTGCCCTTCTGCGGTGGCGCTCCGCGCAGAGGCAAAGGCTCGATGCGCTGCGGCGCGAGTGCGGCGTCGATATTCCGCAAGCCGTGACGGCGGTCGTGTGGAGTAACGGTGTAGAACAGATTCTGGCTTCCTCGTTGCGGGCGTACCGGCGCCGCAGAATAGAATAGGAAACGATCCCATCTCAACTGATATGAAATTCATGGACAAACCGTACCGCAACCTGGTTCGCGAGGTGGCCTATTCACAGTACGCGGTGCGCGATCAGAACACGATTCTTGGTCTCCTGTGGAGCTTCCTCAACCCCCTGCTGATGATGGCTGTGCTGTTCGCGTATTTCCGGATGAATGCCGGGCGTGACGTGAAGCACTATGCTGTCTTTTTGCTGCTGGGAATGATTCATTACACGCACTTTTCGAATTCCACCAGCACCGCTATGAACGTTCTCGTCGTGTCGGCGCAACTGACCCGGCACGCGATCCTGCCGAAGGAAGTGCTGGTGATCGGCTCGGTACTGGCCACCAGTGTAGAGTTCGTCGTCTCCATGTTGGTTTGCGTGGCCGTTGCCTGTTTCACGGGAATTTCCGTCTCGTGGGCGATGCTGGCCCTGCCGTTGATCGTGGCGCTGCAGCTTCTTTTCGTGATGTGGGTGTCGTTCCTGCTTTCCTCGGGGCGCGTTTTCGTCAAGGACTTGTCGCACGTTTATCAGGTGTTGCTGCGGCTGCTCTTTTTCGCCACGCCGATATTCTATGCGACGCAATTCCTGGAAAATCCGCTGGCTCAGCAACTGGTCCGCTTCAACCCGCTGGCCGGCCTCATCGGGCTATCGCGCAACGCAGTCATCGAAGGACATTTGTTTCCGGTGAATGTTTTTCTCACTCTGGCCGCGATTCACGCCGTCGCGCTTTGGGCGGCATTCCGCTGGTTCAAACGGTGCGAGCCGAGCTTTGCCGAATATGTCTGATCGCGACTGCGTCATCCGGATGAAGAACGTCACCAAGCTCTTTCCCTCGGGAACCAGCCGGCATTCGCTTTTCCGGCTGATGATGGGAAACCTGTCGCGGCGGTGGGCGCCGGAGATGTTCACGGCATTGCGTTCGATCAATCTGGAAATCAAACGCAGCGACCGGGTTGCGGTGATTGGCGATAACGGCTCGGGAAAATCGACGCTATTGAGAATTGTGGCCGGCCTTCACCGGCCGACCTCCGGCACCGTCGAAACACACGGAGCGCAAACGCTGCTGGCCGGCCTGGGCGTCGGCATGGTGGACGAGTTGACGGTGGAAGACAATATTTATCTTTACGGCGCCATGCATAGCATCTCGCGCCAGGATCTCCGCGAAAGAATTGACGAAATTCTCACGTGGGCTGAGCTCACGGAGTTCCGGCAGGCGGCCCTCAAATCGCTTTCCACCGGAATGAGAACCCGCCTGGCTTTTTCCGTGACCCGCTGCATCGTCACCGACATCTACCTGCTGGACGAAGCCTTGACTGCGGGAGATCAAGGATTCCGCGAAAAATGCGATCTGGTTTTTAAGAACTATGCGCGCAAGGGCAGCACCATGCTGATTGCATCGCACGATTTCGATTTTGTCGAGCGTCACTGCCCGAAGACCATCTGGCTGGATCATGGCCAGCAGATGAATCTCGGCCCCACCGCGGAGGTGCTGGAGCAATACCGCGAACACTGGCGGCGGCGTCACGCCGCTATTGGTTCGGCCTGAATGAACCGCCGTGAAGGAGACTGTCGAGGACTTTCTCCACGCGGGAACGGAAGACGCCTCGCCTTTCGGGCGTTCGACTGGTGTGGTCCAGCTCAATCATCGTTACGACTTCCTTGGGTCCAGATAGCAGATTGAGGACCGTCCAGATTCCGGCCGGCGGAGAGGTGGTGTCGACAAAGCCCATGGACGCGAGCACCGGCGCCTTGATGCGCGGGGCAAAATTGACGACTTCGAAATAGCGGGCGGTGACCATCACCTGGGGATCGTAGCAGGGCCAATACGGATAACCTGCCTTGCAATCTGCGCCCGACGGTTGGTTCGCGATCACCGCGCTTACTTGCGGACGAAGGGCGGCGGTGACGAGCGCTTGCTGGCCACCCATGCAAGTTCCCATTAGTACCAAAGTATTGCCGTCCCAATCGGGGTGGCTGGCGATGTAATCCAGCGCGCGCGCATCGCGAAGATACATCTTGAGGAAGTAGCACGTCTCGCGGTCTGTGTTGCCAATCGCCTCATAGTTGCTGCTTACTCCGCTGGCCTGGTCGGGAGGCATGTCGTGGGAAACCACATCGAAAGCCAGCCAGCCCTCGGCGGCGCGACGGATGACGGTGCTGGGCCGCAGAGCATACACACCGGCATATTGAAAGATTCACCAGGGCGGGGAACTGGCCCGGCTTGGCCGGCTTTGCGAGGTAGCCATGGGTGCGCGAGCCCCAGCTATCGACCTGGACTTTGCATAACTCCACGCCGTCCCTGGTCGCGATTGTCGTCACCACCTGATTGAGAGGTATCAGCCTGAGCTCATGCAGTTTCGCAGTCCAGAAGGAATCGAAATCGTCGGGCCGCGGTACCGATGGTCGCAATTGAGTGGGCGCGATAGCCGCGCCCAGTGGACTGCGGAGGCTGGCGGCGCGCCTTCAGCGTTGACCGTCACATAGAGCATTGCCGGCTCTTCGAGCGTGGCTTCAATGGTGGCGCTGCCGGAGTGCGAAATGGAGTGTGCCTCTCTTGATCGTCTCCAGATTGTTCTTTTTGATCTCGTAGGTGTACTGCGCGGCGGGGGCGGTGACAACTTGCGCCGGGGACACCGTCCAGCCTGCTCTTTCCCCCAAGCCGTAAATGCCACTGCTATGGAATGGCACGAAGTTCAACTGCTGAGCCTCGGCCTGAAACGCAAAGAGAATCAGGGCAAGCAGTTCGAGTGTTCGGTCCAGATCTCTGGTTTCCCGTAATATTCTTGCCTGATTTTGTAGCGACTCCGCCGCTCCGTCTTGATGGCCAAGTTCCCGGTAGAGGCACTCCGCTTCTTCGCAAAGGGCAATGGCGCCATCGAAATCCGCGCGGTCTTGCACAATTCTCGCCCGGCTATCGAGCGACGCGGCCATCCCTTCCCGATTACCGAGTTCGCGATACAAGCGTTGTGCTGCGATGGTGCAAGGCGGTGGCGCTGTCCAGGTCTCCGCGCTCCTGGCAGATCGACGCCTGGCTGCTCAGCGAGTAGGATAGGCCCTCTTGTTTTCGACTTCGCGGCAAAGGCGCTCGGCATCTTTCTGCAGAGCCATGGCGCCGTCCAGGTCCCCGCGATGCTGGAGAATCTTCGCCTGGTTTTGCCGCGACACCACCACTCCGTTCCGGTCGCCGATTTCGCCGTAGATGCTCTCAGCCTCTTGGTGCAAAGCCATGGCGCCCTCATTGTCGCCGCGTTCCTGGAGGATCAACGCCTGGCTGCCCAGCGCATAGGCAAGTCCCTCTTTGTTGCAATGTTCACGGCACAGGCCCTCCGATTGTTGGTGTCGAGCCAAGGCGCCTTCGAAGTCGCCGCGATCCTGAAGGGAATTCTCCGCGGAACCTGGTGGCACGTAATAATGACGTCCGGGCGCTTGAGGGTACCGATTGGTTTGCCGATACCGATGAATCAGGCGGCCGAGATGTATCAGCGGCCGAGGAGGCGTGACTGGCTCAGCCACGGGGTTATTATCTGATCCACAGCGGCTGACATTCAACCGCGTTCGAGTGCTCCGAGGGTACTGTCTCTCCCGGCACAGTGAGCGTGAATTGCTGGCAAATCGGCCGTGTCCGCGATCTCGATCTGCCAACTTGTGGCAGGCGTCCAGCCGCGCGAGCCAAGCAGGCGGACGAAGACCGTGTACGTCCCAGGCTCGGGCGGCGCGAAATACACGGCCCGATCCACGCCGAAGCGAAACAATCGGCCCGAAGGCTCCCATCGTGGTTGTCCGCCGGCGCCCGCGACGATCGACACCTGCGCGAATCGGGCCGACGAATCCGCCTGGAGCAGGATCCCGGCGACATAGCCGATGCCGCGGTGCTGCTGGATTTCGTCGGCGCTCAGCCAGTGGCCCGACTTGCGTATTTCGGCGTACTGCCCGCAAGTCGTGCAGGGGATGCCGGCGCGTGGTTCGGCTTCACCGGTCAGCATACGCCGCGCGTACTCCAGATCTGGACTCGCCATCGCCTCCGGCAGGCTGGAAGTGAACCCATTCACGCCGAAGTCGCCCCAGTAGTTCACGCAGCATCCCAGCATGGCGCCGTTCCAATTCAACACCGGGCGTGCCAAAGCTGCAGACAAAGGTGACGTGTGTACTCGGCTCCGCGCTGCTCGCGGTACTCCGTGCGGCTCGCGGCGCCCACGCCGCTCTCGATGCGAACCAGATCGCGGTTCTGCACCGGCGAATAACCCGTTTCCCACGCCAGTCTCGGGACAAACTCCATGCCCCGCTCGGCGGCCATGGCGCGCGCGGCTTCGATCTCGTGCTCGTTGTGTCCGAACACCACGAATTGCCAACAGAGGAGGGGGAAGGCGGACCGCTGTTGCGCGCGCAGCTCACGGATCTTGTCGATATGCGCCAGCACCCGATGGAGATTGCCGTTCACGCGGTATCGCGAGTAGGTCTCCTGGGTCACGCCGTCGATCGAGCAGGTAAGCGCGCGCACGCGGTAGCGTACCAGCGCATCCAGGGCGTCCTCACGCGCGAAATTGAGATTCGCGCCGTTGCTGCCGCTGACGGTCACTTTGCGTTCGAAGGCGCAGGCGAGAATTTCGGCGAGCTGCGGGTTCAGGAACATCTCGCCGTAGTTGGAAAGCTCAACGTGTGCGATCTGCGGATTACGATCGAGCAGCGCTTCAAAATCGGCCAGCTTCAGATGACCCGCGCCCAGCGTCGGCCGCAAGCGGCCATCCGCCGTCGGACAATCCGGGCAGGCGAGCTGGCAGGTCATCGAGGCATCGATTTGTACAGAAGCGGGGCCAGAGGACGTCATCAGTCGCGCGTCAGGCGGTGGCGTCATTCGTGCGACCAGGATATCACTAGAGCAGATAAGCGTCCGTGATGTCTTCAGAAACGCTGAAGGGTGCGATAGTCCCCAGCCCGCTTTGCTTTTCTCTTGGCACCGCGACCGGTCTTCCTTCTCCAATCCAGGTAAAGCAGGAAAAGCGCCACGATCATGATCGGAGCGATGTAGAAATACTCACCCATTGCTGGAATTTTGAGATTGCCCACCGCGTCGGAGCAGAATACGCGGATGCCGAGAACGATCAGGAATCCGCCCAAAATGGCTCGCCATCTATTGGGCAGTTCCAAAGATTCCGCATAGCCGCCCTTGCTGCCGGCTCTGAGCTTGGGTTTCTTCATGGCCTTACTGGGCGCCGTCTCGCGGTCTGAACTTGCGCGTGGTGGCGAGCGAACCTTCGAGCGCGATGCGTACGAGTTGACTACGGGTTCGCGCCCCCATCTTTTGAAAGAGCTGCTGCAATGTAGCCTTGACTGCGCCGTCGGTCACGCCGAGTTGGGCGCCGATCTCTTTATTGGTGAGGCCTTCAAAGATGCCCTGCAGAACCTGCTGCTCGCGATCGGTCAGACGGGCGTTCACTTTTTCATCCACTTGCTCGTCTACCCGGTCGGCCATGAGCTGAATCACTCGCGGATCGACCCACATTGCTCCGCCCATGATGAGCCGAATGGCGGTAGCGAGGGTGCCCGGCGAATTGCGCTTGAGGAAGATCCCCGACGCTCCCACATGGATTGCGATCGACGATTCCTTGGCGGTCATTCCGGCAGTCACCATGAGGACCTTGCCGGTGTAGCCAGCCCCACGCGCTGCAGAGATGAAGTGACTACCGTGATCTTCGCCGAGATCAAAATCCAAAAGAACCAAATCGACGGGCTTGCCGCCAAGAATCTCGAGTGCGTCGGCAGATGTCCCGCAGCTGGCCACGATTTCAAAGTCGGGCTCCAATGCCAGCAGCCGGCTCAGCCCGTCGCGAAACAGAATGTGGTCATCAACCAACAAGAGCCGTATGCGTTCCATTCCCGTTTATCCGTTCAGGCTGCGGCTCCGCGGCGTCGGCTATGGGCAATTCGATGACAAAGGAACACCCCGGCATCGCAGGGTCGTGCCGAAGTTCGCCGCCGAACGAGCGCACAAAAGCACGAGAGATATATAAGCCCAGACCCGTCGATTGGGCGCCCTGCTGGAAAGGCTGAAATAGCTTAGCGACAGAACGGATCCCAGGCCCGGTGTCCGTCACTCGAACCGATACCATTTCTTTGCCCGCGGATACCGAAATGTCGATGCGCTTTACGTCCGCATCCTCCAAGGCCCGCTCGCTGTTCTTGGTGAGGTTCAGCAGAACCTGCAATAGCCTATGGCGGTCTGCCCAAACGCGCGGGAGTTCCTGATCGACATTCCAAGTCACGGAAATATCTGCTTCATGGCAAGAGAATTCCAGCACGATACGAAGATCATCCAGCGCTTCGGAGAGATCGACCAGTGTGGCCTGGGACTTGCTGGATTGAGTCAGTTCCAGCGAAGCAATCCGGTTGAGGACTTCAACCAGCGAACCCAGCGCCTCAAAATCCTGATTGCCCTTGAGGATTCCACTACGCACGAGGTTCTCGTGGATAATCGTGATCGCGCCGCAGACGTTGCGAATCTCGTGCGAGACCGCGCCCACTAAAATACGCGAGCCCGCCAGAAGCTGCTCCAGGCTGGACTCTTCGCGGTCCCGCAAATCCTCCGATGCATCCACGACCAGTGCGGCGAGCCGTGGCCCTACCGCCGTGTTGTACGTGGAGAAAAAAACGTTGGCCAGGAAAACTTCTCCGTTTTCGCGCTCGCCGCGGCACTGCATTTCGGTGCGGAACGCCTGGCGCGGCTCGGCGGGAGACACGCGTCCCAGCGCCGGAATGTAGTTGCGAATCGACTTGCCGGGCAGATCTCCCTGGGGCACTCCCAAGAGCCGGTGCGCCGCGGAATTGGCCCGCAGAATCCGATAATCCGTGCCCATCGTCAGGATGGCCGCGGGACTGCTTTCAATGAGGAATTCGAGTTGCTCTTCCGCCTGACGCCGCGCCGTCACCTCCAACTCGACACGCTGGCGGTCGGCTTTTTCCTGCCGGCTGCGCTTGGTCACTTCACAGGAGAACAGGCCGCTGCCCGCCAGGGCCGCGAAAACCAAAATGTCCTGAGGCAGCGAGGTTGCAAGCGTGAACGGAAACGGATCGAAGAAATCGGAGAGGAACGTGCACACCAGCGCCGTGAGCACGATCTGCCAGCGCGCCAAAACCGTACCGACGAGGATAAGAGGCAACAGGTAGAGAAAAGCAAAGGAGATGGCAAGGTCCACCCGCCAATCGATCAGGGCGATGATGGCGATTAGCAGCCCGGCGAGTACCAGTCGCAGAGACGCCTTCATCTGTCGGAAAGCCATGTCGCGGTGCTCCTCCTAAAAGTCTAGGTTGAATCCCTGCCGCATCCAAGGATTCTGCCAAAAGATAGATCGCTTTAAGTCAAAAGATAGGCCCGCACCGTCATCTGAAGCAGCTAAATTCAAAAAGGGCAGTAGCTTGCAGAGATCGGGCTCCGTTTCTTCAGGTATTTCTCATGCGCACATCGAATCGCTCGCTAACAGGCTGCTTGTGGATTGCGCTCGCTCTTGCCGGCAGCGCGCGCGCCCAAAAAACGCTGACCTGGCAGCAGGTTCGGGACCAGTTTGAAGCTGCGAATCCAACGTTGCAAGCCGGCCAGATCGGCGTCGACGAGACCAAAGCGCAGCAGGTCACGGCTTTTCTGCGCCCCAATCCGGAGTTGACGACCACGCTCGATCAGATCGATCCGTTCACCATCAATCCGTACCGCCCGTTCGGAATGACACTGCCTTTGATTTCGGCCAGCTATCTTCACGAGCGGCAGCACAAACGGGAACTGCGCCTCGAAAGCGCGCAGAAGGGGACCGCGGTGGCGCAATCGCAATGGGAGGACCAAAGGCGTACGCTGCTGTTCAACCTCCGTAACGCGTTCGTGCAGACGCTGCAACAAAAATCCGTTGTTGCGCTGGCCACCGAGAACCTGGCGTATTACGACCGTGTGCTGGTGGTGGGCGGCGATCGCTACAAAGCGGGCGACATTGCGCAGGTCGATCTGGAGCGCCTGGAGCTACAGCGCGTGCAGTTCGAAGCCGATTTGCAGACCGCGCAAGTGAATCTGCGAACGGCGAAGATCCAATTGCTGACGCTGCTGAACGACCGCACGCCGGTTGAACAATTCGATGTGACCGGGCCGTTCGAAGCAGTCGGATTGTCGATGTCTCTCGACGAACTGCACCAGACTGCGCTCGCGAACCGCCCGGATCTGAAGGCTGCAATGCAAGCCGTCGACAAGGCCAAAACGGATTACCGGTTGGCGGTTGCCAATGGTTCAACTGATCCGACGTTTGCCATGGATGTGGGACGCAATCCGCCGATTCCTGCGTATTTGGGATTCAGTGTCACCGTTCCGTTGCGGATCTTCGATCGCAATCAGGGCGAGAAAGAGCGCACGCAGCTCGACATCCGGCGCAGCGAGCGGCTGCAGGAATCCAACCAGGCGCAAGTGTTCAGCGACGCCGATTCCGCTTTCGCCGCGCTGAACAGCAACCTGATTCTGTTGCGCGCGTACAAATCAAAATATCTGGACCAGGCCACCAGAGTACGCGACACGGTTTCGTTTTCGTACCAACGCGGCGGCGCGTCTTTATTGGACTTCCTGAACGCGCAGAACGACTACCGGAACGTCCAGCTCAGCTATCTGAATCTGGTGGGGGCTTACATGACGGCTGCGAATCAATTGAACACGGCAGTGGCGAGCGAGGTAATTCATTGAGATATTCTCTTCCGCTGGGGGCCGCGCTCGCGTTGTCGCTGCTGCTGTCCGGGTGTGGATCGAAAGCAGCGAGCAATCCGGTCTACGGGGCGCCGCAGTCCGCGCAAGTCGAAAGCGAGGGAAATGCCGACATCGTGAAGGTCGCTCATCCCGAGCAGTTCCCCCTGGCGACGGCGGGCGAGCACAAATCCCAACCGGCCTTGAACGTAACCGGAGTCGTGAGCGCCGATGTCTCGCGCAACGTGCCGGTGATCTCGATTGCGTCCGGCCGCATTTTGGAAGTTCATGCCCGCCTGGGCGACACCGTGACCAAAGGGCAACTGCTGCTTCGAGTGCAAAGCGCCGATTCCGCCGGAGCGTTTTCTGATTACCGGCAGGCGCTGGCTGATGAAACGCTGGCGCGCGCGCAACTCACGCGCTCGACCGTTCTCTACGAAAAGGGCGCCATCGCCCGCAAGGATCTGGAAGTAGCCCAGGATGTCGCCGAGAAAGCCCGAGTCACTGTGGAAACTACCGCCGAACGTCTGCGACTGCTGGGCGTCGACAAAGATCATCCGTCGTCCATCGTGGATATCGCCGCGCCGGTTTCCGGCGTGATTACGGACCAGCAGGTTACCGCCGCCTCTGGCACGCAAGGGCTGGCCTCGCCCAACGCGTTTACGATTTCCGACTTGTCCCATGTTTGGGTTGTTTGCGATGTCTACGAGAACGATCTGGCTTTCGTGCACGTGGGTGAATACGCGGAAATCCGTTTGAACGCCTTCCCGGAGACGGTTCTGAAAGCGCAGATCAGCAACATCAGTCCGACCCTCGACGTGAATCTACGTACAGCCAAGGTTCGTCTCGAAGTGCAGAACCCGGGGTTCATGCGCATCGGCATGTTTGCCCAAGCCACCTTTCACGGCCAGAAGACCGAGGTTCACACGGTCGTGCCGGCGAGTGCGGTTCTGCATCTCCACGATCGCGACTGGGTCTACGTGCCGATCGAAAACGGTCAATTCCGGCGCGTAGAAGTGGTCGGCGGCGAAGATGCTGCCCGGCAACATGCAGGAGATTCGTCGACGGGCATTCAGCCCGGGCAGCAGCGTGGTGCACGAACGCGCTGGTGCTACAGAACACCGAAGGACAGTAAGCCGGACGAATGATTCGCGGTCTGGTCGATTTCGCGCTGAATAACCGCTTCCTGGTGCTGGTCATCGCCATCCTGCTGTTTATCTGGGGCGTCATTTCGTTCGAAGCGTCTGCCGGTCGAAGCGTATCCGGACGTCGCCAACAACTATGTCCAGGTGATCACGCAGTGGCCCGGGCGCGCGGCCGAAGAGGTGGAGCAGCAGGTGACGATCCCGCTCGAAATCGTGATGAACGGGATGCCGCACCTGGCAGCATCTGCGATCCATCTCGATCTTCGGGCTTTCCAGCCTGATGCTGATTTTCGACGACGATTCGGAAAACGATTGGAATCGCCAGAAGGTGCTGGAGCGGCTCTCTCAAGTGACATCTGCCGCAGAACCTGCAGCCGCAGATCGGCACGGACTTCAGTCCGGTCGGCCAGATCTACTTCTACACGCTGAAGAGCACGAACCCGCAGTACGACGTGATGGATCTGAAGTCGCTCGAGGATTGGGTGCTCGAGAAGCAGTTCAAGTCGGTTCCGAACGTGGTGGACGTGGCCAGCTTCGGCGGCCTCACGCGCGAGTATCAGGTTCGCGTCGATCCGGACAAGCTGATCTCTTACGGGCTGAGCATCGGCCAGGTGGAGCAGCAGCTCGCCAACAACAACGTGAACGCCGGCGGAAGCTTCATCGAGGCAGGGCTTGCAGCAGATCAACGTGCGGGCCGTCGGCCTGGTTCAAGACGGTCGACGACATCGAGGACACGGTCATCAAGACGCAGAATGGCACGCCGCTGCGCGTCAAAGATATCGCCGCCGTGGCGCAAGGCCCGAAGATCCGGCTCGGCCGCAATCGGCAAAGCGATTCATCGCGCGGACGGCAAGATCATCGATAACGACGACGTGGTCGAAGGCATCGTGCTGCTGCGCAAGGGCGCCGAATGCGGACGCGACGCTGGACGGCATCCACGAAAAGGTGAAGGAGCTGAACGATCACCTGCTGCCGCCCGGCGTGAAGGTGGTTCCGTTTCTCGATCGCAGCGATCTGGTTCACTACACCACGCACACCGTGCTGCACAATCTGACCGAGGGCATCATCCTGGTGGCCATCATTCTGTTTCTGTTTCTCGGCAATGTGCGCGGCGCGATCATCGTGGCGCTGACCATTCCGTTCTCGCTGCTGTTCGCGTCGATCTGTCTCGACCTCCGGCACATTCCGGCCAATCTGCTCTCGCTGGGCGCGCTCGATTTCGGCATGGTCGTGGATGGCGCGGTGGTGATGGTGGAGAATATCGTGCGCCATCTGGGACGGCAGGATGTCGTCCAAGCCTGCCGATGGACCGCATCCGCGAGGCGGCGCACGAAGTGCAGCGGCCGGTGTTCTACGCGATCGTCATCATCATCACGGCCTACCTGCCGATTTTCACGCTGCAGAGCGTGGAAGGCCGTCTGTTCAAGCCCATGGCGTGGACCGTTGCGTTCGCGCTTGCTGGGCGCGCTGATTTTCTCGATGTTGGTGGCGCCGGTGCTCTCGAGCTTTCTGTTTCGCGAAGGCACGCGCGAATGGCACAACCCGCTGATGACGTTGCTGACGAGGCGCTATCGCGTCGGCGTTGAGCTGGGCGATGCGCCAGCCGTTGGCTGGCGTTGGCGCGGCGCGGTGGCGAGCCTGCTGGCCGCGGCGTTCCTGCTGGCGAGCGGACTGATCGGTTCCGAATTTCTTCCGCACCTGGACGAAGGCGCCATCTGGGTGCGCGGCACGCTGGCGCCGAGCACCGGACCGACCGAAGGCATCCGTCTCGCGAATCAGGCTCGGATCGCTGCTGGCTCGTTTCCGGAAGTCACCAGTGGCGACCAGCCAGGTGGGACGGCCCGACGATGGCACCGATACGACCGGCTTCTTCAATACCGAGTACTTTCGTCGATCTCAAAGCCGAAGGAGCAATGGCGGCCGGTGTTCCACCAGAACAAGGAAGAGCTGATCGCCGCCATGAATCGCGAACTGGAGAAGATTCCCGGCGTGATCTGGAATTTCTCGCAGCCCATCTCCGACAACATGGAAGAAGCCGTCAGCGGCGTCAAGGGCGAGCTGGCGATCAAGGTCTACGGCGACGATCTCAAGACGCTCGAAGAGAAAGGCGACCAGATCGTCACCGTCATGCGCACGCATTCAAGGAGTGCAGGACCTCGGATTGTTTCGCGTGCATCGGCCAGCCCAACCTGAACCTCGACGGTGGACCGGCAGCAGCGCGGCGCGCTATCAGATCAATGTCGCGGATGTGCAGGATGCGATCCAGACCGCGGTCGGCGGCAACGCCGTCACGCAGGTTCTGCAAGGCGAGCAGCGCTACGACCTGGTGATGCGCTATCTGCCGACAGTATCGCGACACGAAGGAAGCGATCGAGAATATCCGCCTGCTGTCGCCCTCCGGCGAACGCGTTTCGCTGGCGCAGCTCTGCAAGATCCAGGTCGGCGATGGCGCTTCCGAAATCTATCGCGAAGGCAATTCGCGCTACATCGCCATCAAGTACAGCGTGCGCGGCCGCGATCTGGGCAGCACGGTGGAAGAGGCCATCGGCAAGGTGAGGACAGCAGGTGAAACTGCCGACCGGGTACCACATCGATTGGGCCGGCGAATACGCCAGCCAGCAAGCGGTCGCAGAAGCGGCTCGATGATCATGCTGCCGATCACGATGCTGGTGATCTTCATGATTCTCTACACCATGTTCCGCTCGTTCAAATGGGCGGCGCTGATTCTGGCCAACGTCGCGATGGCGCCCATCGGCGGAATGCTGGCGCTGCTATTCACCGGCACCCATTTCAGCGTCTCCTCCGGCGTCGGTTTTCTGGCGCTGTTCGGCGTGTCGCGTGCAGACCGGCGTGATCATGCTGGAGTACATCAATCAGTTGCGCGCGCGCGGCCATTCGATCGTGGACGCCGTGCAGTCGAAGGCGCGGTACTGCGGCTTCGGCCCGATCATGATGACCATGCTGGTTGCCACGCTCGGTCTGCTGCCGGCGGCCACTGTCGCACGGTATCGGCTCGGATTCGCAGCGGCCCGTTCGCGATCGTCATCGTCGGCGGACTGATGGTTGCAATGGTGATGAGTATTTTCCTGCTGCCTACGCTCTATGTGTGGATCGCTCGATGAAAGCGACGTGCTCCCGGCGCCGGAAGCGGACTTCGATGAACAGGAATAAAACATGAATCGGGAAGAGGTACGAGCGCGCATTGAGGAAATCGGCATCATTCCCGCGATTCGGGTTTCTTCGCCAGAGGACGCTCTGTTCGCGGCGGAGGCGGTCGCCAGCGGCGGCATTCCCATCGTCGAACTCACGATGACAGTGCCCGGAGCGATTGACGTGATTGGTCACCTGGTCCGGCAGCCCCGGAGTTGATCGTGGGCGCGGGCACGGTCTGGGATACAGAAACAGCGCGTCGTTGTCTCGACGCGGGAGCGACGTTTCTGACCAGCACGGGCCTCGATCTCAAGACGGTCGAGTTTGCGGCCCGCGAGAAGATCGTCCTTTTTCCAGGTGCGCTCACGCCTACCGAGGTGATGATGGCGTGGAAGTCGGGTGTAGATTTCGTCAAGGTATTTCCGTGCTCGCAACTCGGAGGCGCCGCGTACATCCAAGCACTCAAAGCGCCGTTTCCGCAAGTGCCGCTGATCGCCTCGGGAGGCGTGAACCAACAAAACGTGGCCGACTTCGTTTTGGCGGGGGCGACGGCGGTGGGCATTGGCGCGCACCTGATCCCGAAGAAGGCGATCGAACTGCGCCAGCCGCGCCGCATTCATGAACTGGCAGTCAGGCTCATCACCACAGTGCACGAAGCGCGCCGCCAAAAAACGGCACGCTGAAGTTTGCGCAACGGACAAGTCACTGGCCATCAACAGTGCCACAAGCTAGACTCAGACGATGTTCAAGCAACTAGCCCGTGGGTTCTTCGTCACGGCGATGCTCGTGTGCGCCACGTGCAACGCTGCAAGCGGGATCGAGAGCGAAGTAAAGCGTCACAAAGGACTGCCTCAGCTTTTCGTCAACGGGAAGCTCACCAGTTCTCTGATCGCATTCAGTCTAAATGCAAAGGACTTTCAGGATTTTGTCGATGCGGGAATCTTTGTAGTCGACATGAGTGTGCCGTTCCCCTGGGTTGGCCCCGACAAGTACGATTTCAAAGCCACGGACGATGTCTTCGACCAGTTCATCCAGCAAGATAAACGCGTCATGTTTCTTCCCCGTTTCAACGCCGATCCCGGTGAATGGTGGTGCAAGGAGTTTCCCGAAGAGATCACAAAACATCCCGATGGCACACCGGCCGGCACGTTTGGAGACCCGTGCAGGCCATCCTTCGCGTCCGCAAAGTACCGCCAGATGGCGGCTCGAGCGCTGCAGGCGCTTGTCGCCCATCTGGAAGCCCGCTACGGCGATCGGATCATTGGTTATTTTCCAGGCAACGGCATTTTCGGGGAATGGTTTTCGTGGAATGCGTATTGGCAGATAGAGCCAGGCGCTCCGCCGCCCACGCGGTTTGGCGTGGAAGATTACAGTCAGCCCGCACAGGCTGCGTTCCGATTGTGGCTGCGCCAGAAATATCACGGCAGCGTAGCCGGTCTTCAGCAAGCCTGGGGCGAGGCGAGCGTGACTTTTGAAACCGCCACCGCGCCGAGCGAGGAAGCACGCGAGCGCCCCCAGCACGGCATTTTCTTCGACCCGGCGGCGAGCACGCAGGTTCCCGACTATTTTGAGTTTTACAACGACTTGATCTCGGACGTACTTCTCGAACAGTGCCGCGCGGTCAAAGAAGCCACCCATCGCAAAAAAGTGGTCGGGGCATTTTACGGTTACCTCTGGTCAAACTGGCCGCACCTGAGCCAGAATCACGCGGGACATTTGGGGCTCGGCAAAGTTCTCGATTCACCCGATGTGGATTTCATTGCCGCGCCGTACACTTATGATAATCGGGCAGTAGGCGGTCCGGACAACTCGCAGACCTTGCCGGAGTCTGTCGCGTTGCATGGCAAGCTTTACTTCAATGAGGTAGACACCGAGACGCATCTGCATCAGCGTCAGTGGCGATGGGCGGACTCTCTTCGTAATCCCAAAAATTTCGAGGAAACCAAGGGCCTGCTCATTCGCGACTTCGGGTACGCGTTCACCAAAGGCACGGCCATGTGGTACATGGACCTGCTGGGCGGCATGTTCCACGACTCGGCCATTATCAAGCTGTTTTCGGATGTGCGGAAAGTGGATGAGAAATACCTGGCAACGGACAAACGGACGGCGGCGGACGTCGCAGTGATCCTGGATGAAGACAGCTTCCGTTATTTCGCGGACGGCGAGGTCCTGTTCACCGCGCTGTTATCGGCGCAGAAGCAGTGGGAACTCGGCTATCTCGGCGCGCCATTCGATTGCTATCGGCTTCGAGATCTTACCGAAACCACTCTTCGCGACTACAAATTGTATGTCTTTCTGAACACATTCAAGGTGTCTCCCAAGCAAACGTCCGCGCTGCAGGCAAGGTTCAAACGGAACAACGCGACAGCAGTCTGGGTCTATGCGCCGGGCTACATCGACGAAAAGAAATTATCGCTGGAAGCGATGCAGCGCCTCACGGGAATTCATCTTGCCGAAAGCGGCTCTCCTGGAGAGTTGCACGTTGACATCAACAATGCGGATCATCCTTACACGCGAGCGCTCCCTAAGGGATTCGCGTACGGTACCGATGTGAACGTGGAAAGCATCAAGGCCACGTTCGACCACCGTCTGTACCTCAAAGATCCATCCGATCCCAGTCTGCAAAGGGATCTGCCCGGGTTTCGAATCACGCCCCGCTTCTATGCGGACGACCAGCAGGCCATCGAGCTAGGCAAGTTAGCAGGCCTCAGCAAAGCCGGCCTGGTCGTGAAGAAGCAACCAGGCTGGACCTCGGTTTATTCCAGCGCGCCTATCCTGCCGGCCGCGCTGCTGCGCAACATCGCTCGCGCCGCGGGTTGCCATATCTTTAGCGACGGCGATGATGTCGTTTACGCCAATAATGATTTCTTGTGCATTTATTCGCCTCGTGGCGGTGATCGCACCATCCAGCTCAGAAACCCGCGGACTGTGACCGATGCTTTCGATGGGGAGCCGATCTCGGCTGGCAAGAAGAGTTTTTCGATTCCAATCCAGGCAAACTCCGCCAGATTGTTCCTGTTGCGCTAGAACGAAGCAAGGCGTTTTTCTCGCCAGAATCTTTCCTGTTGTATTTCTACATGTGCTTCGTGTATACTTCTGTTGAATTTCAACAGAAGAAGAATGGCCATCGTCAAAGAAGATATCCTGCGCGGCACTCTAGACCTGCTGGTTTTGAAAACCTTGGACAGCATGGGTCCTCTTCACGGGTACGGCATCGCCCGCCGCATTGAGCAAGTCTCGGGCGAACTGCTGCACCTGAACCAGGGGACGATTTATCCTGCCCTGCTTCGTCTACAGCAGAGGCGATGGATCACCGCCAAGTGGGGCGTCTCCGAAAATAAGCGGCGGGCGCGCTATTACTCGCTCACGCCGGCTGGCAGCAAGCAACTCGTGGCGGAAACGGAAAGCTGGGAGCGAATGGTCGGCATCATCGCAAAGTCGCTAAGCGGATTGGAAGGCGCTTGAGATGAGTCGGCTTTGGATCGCATTCTCACGTTTGGCGGCGCTTTTCAGCAGAAGTCGTCGCGATGAGGAACTCGATGAAGAGTTGCGCACCCACATCGAAATGCTGGTTGAAGAGCATATCGCTCGAGGAATGACGCGCGCTGATGCCCACCGTGCCGCGCGGCGTAGCTTCGGCGGCGTGGATCAGACCAAGGAACTATATCGCAGTCAAAGGGGACTTCCGATGATCGAGACCATGGCGCAGGACCTGCGCTACGCCGTTCGTGTACTCTTGAAGCATCGCGCCTTTACCGCTGTTGCGATTCTCGCTTTGGCGCTGGGCATCGGAGCCAACACCGCGATCTTCAGCGTAGTCAATGCCGTTTTGCTACGGCCCCTCCCGTTCCAGGATCCGCAGCGCCTGTTCGCCTTGTGGGAGTTGAACCCGAAGAAGGCATACGGCCCAAGCGGCCCGTCGATGGCAAACCTGGCGGACTGGCGATCCCAGAACCGCGTGTTCGAAGGCGTCGCCGTTTACTTTCCGAACCTCAGCCTCGATCTGGCCGGGAGCGAGCGCCCCGAGCAGGTGACAGGCGCCCTCGTTTCCACCAACCTTTTCGAAGTGTTGAAAGTGAAGCCGATCAGAGGACGCGCGTTTCTCCCGGACGAAGAAGATACGGGTAAGAGCCAGGTGATGATCATCAGTCAAACGCTCTGGGAGCGGCGATTTAGCCAGGACCCCAACATCATCGGCCGGACGATATTGATGGACGGAAAAAATATGGCCATCGTGGGCGTAATGCCTGCGGCTTTTCGTTTTCCAGGCGGAATGGGAACCATCAATAAATTTACGCCGCAGCCGGCTGATGTGTGGATGCCGCTCGCGCTGTCTCCGGAGCAACTGGCGGACCGCTCGTCGCATTCGGCGCTGGCAATCGCGCGGCTGAAGCCGGGAGTTTCGGTCGAACAAGCTCAGGCGGAGATGAACGGTATCCAACGGCGAATCGAGCAGCAGTACCCGGCGGCGTTTGTGGGTTCGGAGGTCCTCTTCGTTCCCTTGCACGCGCAGGTGGCAGGTTCAGTGCGCTCCGTGCTGCTGGTGTTATTGGGTGCAGTGGGTTTCGTTCTGCTGATTGCCTGCGTCAATGTCGCGAATCTTCTGCTTGCGCGCGCCAGTTCGCGGCGGAAAGAGATTGCCCTGCGCGCTGCCCTGGGAGCGAGCCGCATGCGGCTGATAGGGCAACTGCTGACGGAGAGCGTGCTTCTGGCCGCGACGGGAGGGGCCTTGGGAATCGCCCTGGCAGTAGTCAGCCTTAATTTGCTGACTGGAATGCTGCCCGCGAACTTCCCGCGCGCGGAAGGAATCAGCATCGATTTGCCGGTGCTGGCTTTCGCGCTAATCGTTTCCCTGGCCACAGGAATTGTATTTGGTCTGGCGCCTGCCGTGCGGGCTTCTCGCCTTGCGTCCGCCGATGCGCTGAAAGACGGAGGCCGCGGCTCAACCGAAGGCTTCCGTCACAACCGTTTTCGCAGCGCGCTGGTGGTGATGGAGATGGCCCTGTCGCTGATGTTGCTGGTGGGTGCGGGGTTGATGATACGAAGCCTCCTGCGCCTCCAGCAGGTGAACCCGGGGTTCAGCCCCGCGCATATTCTGACCATGAACCTTTCGCTTCCGGCCGCCGCCTATCCGAACGATGTCGATAAAGCGGCGTTCTTTCAGCGGTTGATCGAAAAGACCAATGCGATTCCCGGAGTGCTAAATGCCTCGGCGACAACGCTGACGCCCATGGGCGGCAATAATTTTGGCGTAACGGCAACTATTGAAGGCCGGACTTATCCGCCAGGGGCGCACCCTTTAGCCGAGGCTCGCGCCGTAACCCCCCAGTATTTCGACACGCTGCGAATCCCGCTAATCAAAGGCAGATTTCTGTCGGAACAAGATACGTCTGATCGTCCCAAGGCCTTGGTGATCAATCAAAAGATGGCGCTCAAGAGGTTTCCCGGCGAGGATCCAATCGGCCAGCGGTTGAAGCTGGGCTTCAGCAATTTCACCGGCGAAATTGTTGGCGTGGCCGGCAATGTCAAAGAACGGGGCCTGGAAGACGAAGCGGCGGAAATGGTCTATCTCAACTACCAGCAGGCTCCATACTGGCGGGACATGGTGCTCATGGTGCGGACTGCCGGCGACCCTTTGGCGATCGCACCGGCATTGCGCGCCGCTCTGGCATTCGTGGATCGCAACCGGCCGGTTTCGCGAATCCGAACCATGGAAAGCATTCTGGGCGATTCCATCGCCGAGCCGCGCTTTCGCACCGTACTGCTGGGGTTGTTTGCGTTCACGTCGCTGGTTCTGGCGATGGTTGGAATCTATGGGGTGATGTCTTATTCGGCGAGCCGGCGCACGCACGAGATCGGCATCCGGATGGCGCTGGGGGCAAGCCGGTCGGACATGCTCAAGCTGGTTGTCGGACAAGGAATGCTGCTGGCTTTGGCTGGCATCCTCCTTGGAGTCCTGGGGGCGTTCGGTCTGACGCGAGCGGTTTCGAGTTTGCTTTATGGAATTGAGGCAACCGATCCCGCTACATTTGCCATCACGGCTTTCCTGCTGGCCGGGACGGCTTTCCTCGCCTGCTATATTCCAGCGAGAAAAGCTGCCTCCGTCGATCCGGTGCGGGCGCTCAGATACGAATAATGAAATAGCAATCAGGAATCTATCGTGAAAATTTCAGATAACACGCGCTCGAAATTCGCACCGAGAATGAGTTCGATATTCCGGCGCGAGTATTTGCGGCGGACCAAGCCCTCGGTGAGGTCGTAAATCTTTCTGGCATAGTCGAGGCCGTCCAGATCGCTTTCTCTTCTGGGCCGGATCCGGCCGTCCCTTCCATCGAGATCGACATCGCTTCCTATGCCCACATGCTCTACACCCGCCAGCCCGGCAATGTGGTCGATGTGATCCAGAACATGCTCAATGGTTGCTGGGCCTCCGGAGCGCACGAAAATGCGGACCATGGTGACTCCCATGACCCCGCCTTTGGCCGCCATTTTTTTGATCGCGTCATCCGTCTTGCACCGGGCCCGGTTCGGAACCAGCGCGCGGCAATTGGAATGAGTGACCAGTACCGGTTTTCGAGAGGCTTCACAGGCGTCGACCGTCGTTCGGTCGCTACAATGGGACACGTCAATCGCCATACCGATGCGGTTCATACGCTCGACAATGCTCAAACCGTAGGGACTCAATCCTTCATCTTTTGAGCCGGTCGCGCCTCCGCCAATCCTATTGCTCCGATAAGTGAGCTGCGAAACCCGTTGCCCCAGGCCGTAGAAGCGATCCACATCCTGAACGGTTCGAAAGTGTCCCGAATTTTGCTGGCCAATTAAAATGCCGATTTTGCCCGTGGCTTTGGCGCGTGACAGATCGGCTGGTCCGTCGATGCGCAGAAAGGCTCCCTGGTGTGCCGTGATGAAGGCGTTCCATCCGCTGATGTCCCGCGAAGAAGCTGCGTAAACGTCGCCGGCGTCATACCCTACGGCGGGATGAAAAATCGTGATTCCAGAATCTTTCAACCTTTGAAAATCGGCTTGCCGAAAACGGTCTGGCTCTGTCTGCCAGGCGGACAGCTTCCCGAAATCCAATGTCAGCAAGCCCAGCATATCGATCACTGTGGATTGGCGGATCAGGTCGAGGGTGAGGGTGGAATACTCGGCTTTGTCTTGCGCAAAAAGACGGAAGCGGCCCCGATTGACCATCGGCGCACCGAGCACGAGCGCAGCGCTCCTGAGTACAGAACGGCGAGAAAGCAATACTGGCACGAAGAGAAAAGTGTAACACGCCCGTTTCCTGCGCGGTTTGTAATATTTGCGCGCCATTCTGCCCCGAGCCAGATCGCAAGGTATTGATATCGCGAATGTTCTCGCGTCTGGCAGCCAACATGCTCCTAAGCTGTCGTGGCGCTCGCGACTGCATTTCGACGACTTCGATTTCAGCGTTCATTGAGGGGCGTTGCGCAAACGGTATCCAACAATTGAAGGGAGCAGACACCGTGAAAAGATTAACTTGGACCCATGCTTGGTTTTCCTGTCTCGCGCTGCTGGCGGCTGCTGCGTTGCCAACCGCAAGAGCCGATCAATTCGACAGGAAAACTACGATGATCATCAGCGAGCCGATTCAGATTCCAAACAAGGTGTTGGAACCCGGCACCTACGTACTCAAACTAATTGACTGGAAAAAATCTGACAAACATATCGTTCAGATTTTGAGCCAGGATGAGAAGCACGTTATAACCACGATCATTGCGATCCCCAACTACCGTTTGGTGCCGAAGGGCAAGACGGAATTCACGTTCTGGGAGACCGCCGCCGGTCAGCCTCCCGCCCTGCGGGCCTGGTTCTATCCTGGCGACAATTTCGGGCAGGAATTTGCGTACTCGGCGGCAATGTCGGCGCAGATCTCGGCCGGTAATGGCAACATACAAGTCCCGGTAGAAACCGCGACGGCCGCACCTGCCAGCGAGGTTCCGCCCCCTCCGCCTGTGGCTGAACGCACCCCCGCACCTGCTGCAGAACCTGTTCCGGCTGCGCCGCCAGAACCGGTGCAGACGGCCGCCGCGGAACAGCCGGTAGCCCCTCCGGCACCTATAGAACCCTCGGAAACCATCACGCATTCTACTCCGGCGGAGCTGCCGCACACGGCCAGCGACGAAGGTCTCATGCTTGTGGCCGGCCTTATTTCTATTGCCGCATTCGCCGCGATGACCGTACGGTACAAGCGCACGCAATAAGCCAACCTCCTGCTCCGCTCCGCTTGGAAAGGAAGGACCCAGGTGGAGCGGGGCGGTTTTTCATCCTGTGCGAATGCATACGCGCGCAGGAGCTTCCCACCCGTGTAGAACTCTCCGCGAACACCGTTGCTTCAAGCCTACCGACCTAATGTGCGCCTGGATGTTGAATTGCATGCACTGATAGCAGGATGGCCAGTGGCTCGCCAAGAATCTGCTTCGTGGGAGCACAGGCCTTTATTCATGAAGTCCGGACGTTGGCCACACTTCGGGATGCCGCCCAAACATGCAAGGGATGCGATCTTTACCGTCACGCCACGCAAGTGGTTTTCGGAGAAGGCTCTCGTTCGGCGCGTATTGTTTTTGTGGGAGAGCAACCTGGCAACGAGGAGGATAAGAAGGGCCGCCCCTTCGTCGGACCAGCGGGCCAGGTTCTCGATCGAGCTTTGCAGGAGGCAGGAATCTCGCGCGCCGATGTATACGTCACTAATGCCGTGAAGCATTTCCGATTCGAAGACCGGGGCAAGCGCAGGATTCACAAAAAACCGTCCACGGCCCAGGTCCATGCCTGCGAGCCCTGGCTCGATGCTGAGCTTCAATTAGTTAAACCGGAAATTATCGTTTGCCTGGGAGCAACAGCGGCAATGTCCTTGTTGGGACGCAAATTCCGTTTGACCAAATTGAGAGGGCGGCCGGTTCCTCATGATAAGGCCCGATACTTTATCGCGACCGTGCACCCTTCGGCGATCCTCCGCATTCCTGATGAAGCCGAGCGGCACAAGGAATACGCGCGTCTGGTAGACGATTTGAAGACAGTCCGCAGCCTGTTGCACTCATGAATACCTCCGCAGAGAAGCAGCGCGGACGGCAAATTTTAACGGAAAAAGATTCGCACCTCACGCTCGAAATCAAGCAATATCAATAAGCTGGCGACGGGGAGCTTTGGCAATCGGCTTGCGTTAGGTTAGGGCGGAGGCACGGTGCAAGGCCGAGTAATTCCGAGCCTCCAGGAGGTTGAGTATGTCGTACAGAACCGCAGCGTCGATCCCTGGGGAGCAAGAGATTTCGCAACGTATCCGCGCAGCCGAATATGAATACAAGGTGGCGAAGAAGGAATTGGATGGTTTTCTGCACGCCTTGCATAATTGTTCGGATGGAATTGCCGGAATGGAGGGCAATCCGATTGTCCGCCAACTGGCAGAGCGGGAACAAAGCGCGCTATCCGGGGTCGCTGAAGCGTTGCAGACACTGTTCGAACATAACCAACGATCGGAAAAGCGGGGCATGCAATCGGCACTGTGCGCTTGATCGCTAGCTGGAAACCTTTGGCTCTGGCTCCGGAGCGGCAACGGGAACATCCAAGTACGCCAAGGCATCAGCGAGGTTACTCACGAGCTTGTCCGGAGGCGAAGGTTGAAATCGCTGGAGAGCGGTTGCGATTTCACCGCCGAATCCCCACACTGCGACAACGATTCTGTTTTTGGGGAATGTCGACCGAAGTTGCTGATAGACAGTTCTCGCCTGTGAGAACGCGAACGGTGGCACCGCCGAAATGCAGAAGACGTCACTCGCTGACGGATTGTACGAGCCGGCGAGGCTCTGAGCAGAATAACCTAGCGGCAGGGTAACGGCGTTACAGCCAGACTGTTCCAGCAATTGAGTGAGCAAGGCGGCAGCAATCTCGTCCGCTTCGTCGCTAACCGGTAGGCATAAAATGCGTAATGGCGCGGCCGATACTGCCCCATTCCCGTTGTACTCCGGCTCCGAATCCCGGGCTGCTTTTTCGGAGAACTCTGCCAACATTTCCCGCACGCTCAGAAATAGAAACTCCTCTCGCTTGGGGTCGAGCGCGCCCTTGTGGCGATCCTGCTCGGCCATAGTCAGAGCCGGAAGGATCACTGCATCGTACAACTCCAGCAGGGAATGCTCGATGCGATACTCGTCAGCCACAGCGCGGGCTTCCTGATCGTCCATAGCCAGCAGTCGCTGGTAATAGAGCGCTTCGGGAGCGAGTACAGGTTGATCGCCCAGCAGGATATGGAGAAAAGATAAATGCGGGACATGGCGCCCAAGAACCACGACGCAGACCGTGAGCGGCGTGGAAAGGATCAAGCCGGCTGGTCCCCACAGTGTTGCCCAGAACACGGTGGTCAGCAGTAGCGCAAGCGACGAGATTCCGGTATGGGAGCCGTATAGCCTTGGTTCGAGCAGGTTGCCGGTGATCAATTCCAAAGTCGTAAAAAGCAAAAACACCAGCAGCGGGGGTACCCAACGATCGAAGACCGCAAGCGAGAGCAGCAGCGGCAACAGGCCGGCAACAACCGATCCAATATAGGGAACCATGCGAAGCAGCGCCGCCACGGTTCCCCATAGAGCCGCATACGGTACTCCGATCAGATACAAGCCGCACCCGCAGAGGACGCCGAAACCCGCATTCACCAAAAACTGAAGCATGAGGTAGCGGCTCACTCGACTGGTTGCGTCGTCCAGGGCCTGCGTCATCACGTTGAGGCGGTCCAATCCGGCCAGACGGAAAAACCGGTTGCGCAGGTCGGCTTCTTCGACGAGCAGAAAAACCGTGAACACCAGAACAATGCCGAGCATCGCCACCGGTGCCAGAAACGGCTGTATCAGGTCGCGCACGTAGACCAGGCCGCTCGCGGGTGCATCCACTACTTGCACTGGAAGCGGAGTCGCAGTCGTGTTGTTCCGTCCCGTCCTGCCTTGCGGTGCCGGCGGCGCTGGCAGTTCCTGAGCGGCGGCGAGTTCTTTTCCGATTTCCTTGACGCTTTGCGCCGCGCGTCCCAAAGCACCTTTGTTGGGGGCTCGCAAGGTCTTAATCTTGTTGTCGATATTCTCCCGGTAGCTTGGCAGTTCATTCACAACCTCCACCAGTTGATTGAAGATCACGTAGCCGATGCTGCCGGCAACGGTGACCAACACCAGCATCACGGCGAGTACGGCCGGAAAACGGCGAATGTGGAGCCGCTGCAGCCAGCCCACAGGCCGCGACAATATAAACGTCAGAGTGATCGCAAAGGCCAAGGGAATAAGAATTTCCCTGGCGAAATACAACACCGCTATCCCACCGATCAGGATGGCTGCCATGCGAAATCCGGAGGAACGACGAGGCTGTATCACAGACGGAACGGACCTATAACCGAGGCGAACGAAGTTCTACGCACCTGCTTTGGTGTGCAGTTCGGGGGCCGTTTGAGGCCGCACCGCAGGTCCGCCGGGAGAGCGCCTCCTGCGGGCTCGCGGTGTAATGGATTGCATGGTTTTCGGGACAAGTACGCAAGAATTGCCTTCAGTCAGTGCAAACTCGACGCGTGGCCACGGTTGGAACCCACAGGTTCCTCAGGCCATCCCTCGTGGCACCACAATTGCTGCCTTTAGGAGCATGCTAGGTGCGCTGCTCAACGTCTTCTTCGGATGTGCTCACCAGATGACGACATTTCCTATCAGCCCGGCCCGCAAGGGAATCCGATCGGATCCCCATGTCAGCCGGAGCACTTACGTGGTTTGTCTGGATTGCGGCCAGGAGTTCAGCTACGACTGGCAGCGGATGCGCCTCGGAGAGCCGGTCGCGGCACGGCCAATAGCCGGGATTGCCGAACGGGCTAACGCCGTATCGCCATGAGAGTCGGTGGATCGTACGTAGGCTCAGGGCGGCTGCGCCGCCGGGCCTCTCCATAGGGCATTTCTAAAAAGCCCGTCGCTGCCCAGTCCGGGTTGTCTCGGAAACTGGCCACGTATGAAAACGATTTCAGACACTGATGTACTCATCGTCGGCGCCGGCCCGACAGGTTTGGTGTTGGCCCTCTGGCTGACCAGGCTCGGTGTACGCGTGAGGATTATCGACAAGACCGCGGAACCGGGGACGACATCCCGCGCGCTTGCCGTGCAAGCACGCACGCTCGAGTTGTACGGGCAGATCGGTCTCGCGGACGAGGTTGTCGCGCGCGGAAGGCAAGCCACTGCGGTAAATCTCTGGGTGGCCGGCAAAAAAACGGCACACGCTGTCTTCGGCGACATGGGCGCGGGTCTCAGCCCATTCCCTTATGCGCTGATCTTTCCTCAGGACGAGCACGAGCGTCTCTTGATCGATCGCCTGGCTGCGTGCAACGTCGAAGTCGAGCGCCGGACCGAACTGGTCGGATTCGAAGATTCGAACGGTCGAGTGCTCGCTCGCCTCAACGGGCCTGATGGAGCCGGAACGACGTGCGAAGCAGCCTACATAGCGGGATGCGACGGTGCACACTCCAGGGTGCGCGAGGCGCTGGGTATCGGTTTTCCGGGCGGAGCTTACGCCCATCTGTTTTATGTCGCCGACGTGGAAGCGAGCGGAGCGGCGATGAACGGCGAGTTACACGTCGGCCTCGATGCGGCCGATTTTCTTGCTGTATTCCCGCTGAAGGAGGACGGACGCGCGCGACTTGTCGGCACGGTACGCGAGGATGCCGAACATGAAAGCGAGAACCTTTCCTGGAATGACGTGAGTCAGCGCGTAATCGAGTGGATGCGCATTGATATCGAGCGCGTGAATTGGTTCTCGACCTACCGTGTGCACCATCGGGTTGCCGATCATTTCCGCAAGGATTCGGCTTTTTTGCTGGGAGACGCCGCGCACATTCACAGCCCCGTGGGCGGACAGGGCATGAACACCGGCATAGGCGACGCCGTGAATCTTGCCTGGAAGCTTGCCGCCGTCCTACATCGCCGCGCGGATAAATCCCTTCTCGAGAGCTACGAGCCGGAACGAATTGCGTTTGCCCGGCGTCTCGTCGCGACCACCGATCAGGCCTTCACGGGTGTGACCAGCCGTGGGGCGGTCGCCCGTCTGGTTCGGCTTCACATCGTGCCACTCTTGCTCCCGCCGCTTTTCGAGCTCAAGGCCGTGCGACGTTTGTTGTTTCGCACCGTCTCACAAACGGCAGTGAATTATCGTGGAAGCAGCTTAAGCCAGGGGCGCGCGGGGGCCGTTCACGGAGGCGACCGCTTGCCGTGGGTGGAGGAAGCGGATAACTTCAGGCCACTAACATCGCTCGACTGGCAAGTCCACGTCTATGGCGATGCATCGCCAGATCTGCGGGCTGTGTCTGAACAGCGAAAATTAGGGCTCCAGTCCTTTCCCTGGCGCGCGGAGATGAGCCGGGCCGGCCTAGAGCGCAATGCCGTCTATCTAGTGCGACCCGACGGCTACGTGGGACTGGTTGACCCTCGAGGTAGAGCGACGGCGATCACATCGTATCTCGACGAGCGACTGCTGACATCGAAATAGGCTTTGGCACAGAGGCGCGGAGTACGCAGAGTGGGGTCCCCTGCTGGCGACGATGTCGCCAGGATGCCAGCCGACGCCCTAAATCTTTGACAACTTAGGTGGGCGCCGGCCACGCCGCACCGCACTTGCTGCCGGAATATAGTCGAGCTCGGCACCTTCGCGAGCGCAGCGCAGCATCAGGCCGCCGCGGCTCATGTCGCCACGCCCGATGAACTCGGAGGGAATCAGCAGCCGCGAACCGAAGATATCCAAGAGCGGTTCCAGATACTTTGAAGTGGCGATACTTCCCAGTAGCACCACTGCGCACGAGGGCGGGAGGGATTGGTTCAAGCTCGATGCGTCGCGCACCAACGGGTCGCGATAACGGGCGTCGGCGAGATCGATCGGCACCTCGGCAATAGCAAGCAGGTCTCCTACGCGGATCAGGGTTTCCGGCGGCAGCAGTCCGCGTCCCGCAGTAATCACTAAGGAAGCAGGCGCACCGGAAGGAGGGGCAGCAAAAGCAGAGGCGTACATCGATTTGCCCCTAAAATACAGGCCGCTGATAAAAGAAAATACGTTTCCCAACGTCGCGCCTTCCTGGCGCAGGCGTACCGCGAGATCGAACTCCGCCTCAGCGCGGGTCACCAAACGGCCGCGGACGCCAGACATATTGGCGGGTGACAGCAGAAAGACTCTATCCAAACTTTATTGTAGTGCTGGTGATCATGGCGACGATCATGGTTCCAAGGGACTTTGGCAGAATGTGCAATTATTGGCCCCGGAATTGCAATATGACATCGGGGGCGAAAGTGGCCGAAAAACGAGCCCTTGAAGAATACAAACGGAAGCGTGATTTCAAGCGGACGCCAGAGCCACCGCCGGGGCGGGTGAAAGGCCGGCGGGAAGCGCTCTCGTACCTGATCCAAAAGCACGACGCCACCCGGCTTCATTACGACTTTCGGCTGGAGTGGACTGGTGTTCTGCTTAGCTGGGCGGTGACGAAAGGGCCGAGCCTCAATCCCAAGGACAAGAGGCTGGCCGTTCGAACCGAGGATCACCCCGTCACCTATGGCAACTTTGAGGGAACCATCCCAAAAGGACAATACGGTGGTGGCACCGTGATGCTATGGGACGAAGGAACCTGGGAGCCGACTATCGATCCGTGCGAGGGACTCAGGAAGGGCCATCTCGCTTTTATCCTCCACGGCGAGCGGTTGAAAGGAGGCTGGGATCTGATCCGCATGCGCGGGGATGGCAAACGTGAGAACTGGCTACTGATCAAGGAAAAGGACGACCAAGCGCAGAACGGTTCTGCCGATGCCTTTCTCAAAAAACTGTCCTCCAGTGTGAAAAGCGGCCGTTCGATGGATGAGATCGCTCGGGAGTAAGTTTCGGCGCAACTATGCAGCCACCACGAAAAAAACCGGCCAGCATCACGGTCGCTGGCATCGCTATCACTCACCCGGACCGCGTGATTTCCGAAGAGGGTCAGGTCACCAAAGGAAAATTGGCAGAGTATTACGCCAGCGTGAGCCGGCTGCTGTTGCCGCGGATCGTGCGGCGCCCGCTGAGCCTGCTGCGCTGCCCCGCGGGCATTGGTGGCGAGTGTTTCTATCAGCGCAATCCCGGCAGAGGTTTGGGACCGGATGTGCGCGTTTTCAAATTCACCCACAAGGGGAAAAAGTTTGAGTACCTCTATATCGAGGATGAGCGGGGCTTGCTCGAGTTGATCCAGATGAACACCGTTGAGATACATCCCTGGGGAGCGAGCATCGATGCAATCGATTATCCCGACAGGCTGATTTTCGACCTCGACCCGGCACCCGATGTGCCGTTGGCGGCGCTCAAACTGGCCGCCCAGGACTTGCGGAAACGGCTTCGGCGAAAGGGATTGGAATCCGCGCTAAAGTGCACCGGCGGAAAAGGGCTGCACGTGATTCTGCCGTTGGACGGCAAGGCGAGATGGCCCGAGGCGAAGGAGTTCGCGGCGTCCGTGGCGCAAGAGATGGTGGCGGCCGCTCCCAACGCTTACGTCGCGACGATGAGCAAAGCCAAACGCACCGGCAGAATATTTATCGATACCTTTCGCAATGACTATACGGCTACGTCCATCGCTGATTATGCAGTGCGCGCGAGACCCGGTGCCGCCGTAGCCGTGCCCCTGGAATGGCCAGAGCTGAAGAATCTCAAGGGCGCAGATCAATTCACGACAGACGATGTCTTGAAGCGCTTGACCGCCATGCGGAGCGATGCCTTCTCCAAGCTAAGGGCGCAGACGATTCCGCGGGAATAACGAATCCAGCACGATCCTCTGGCCACCAGATTGCACTGAGATCTAGCGAGGTAAGCAAAAGCTCATGAAATATCTATCGGTGTGCCGGGATTGCTGATCTTTGTCTGGTTCTGCATGAATCACTGCTGAAGCAGGAACGAAGCGCAGACAGGCAAGATAAGGAGAGAAAAATGAAAAATCTAATCGTCTTAGCGTGTTCATTTTTGTCCGGTGTGGCTTCAAGCAAACGCCTTGCGCGTGCCGCCGGGAAAAAGGTTGGGGGAAGACTAAACGCCGATCATACCCTGGGTTTCCTTCTCGGCCTGGGCGTAGGAGCGGGCTGCGCTCTCTTGTTTGCTCCAAAGGCAGGCGCCGACACCCGCTCAATGATCGATAAGAAGGCAAAAGAGGGAAGCGCTTATCTCAAACAACAGGCTGAGGACTTGTCCGATGCCGCGGCAAACATCATCCGTGAGGGCCGCAAGGAGGCAGCACGGGCAGAGAAGAGCCTCGTTGATGCAGTTCATGCATAAAATTATCAGCCCGCCGCCGATAATCTGTTCAAATCCTGCCAAGGATCAGGAGAATTAGCAAAATCAGCAGCACCAATCCAAGTCCGCCGCTCGGATAGTACCCCCACCCCGCGCTATACGGCCACATCGGGGCAGCGCCGGCAACCAAGACGACTAAGATGATGATCAACAGCAAGTTCCTATTCATGATCCGATCTCCTCTCTGAATTTGTTTACCTGGCGCCGGCAGTTCGGGTGCGGGTGCTTTCCCGCGCGCGCCCCTTTTGGTCGCTATCCGCTTCTGGATGCGGCTCCGAAGCGTAGGTTTTCGTTAACTGTACACAGAGGCCCCCGAGTATTCCGTCAGCCTCTTCCTCTTCAGCCAGAGTTTGCCGGAGCAGATCGGCGGCTTCCTCATTCGACAGTGCCTCAGCAAGAAGGATTGCCGCCTGGTAGCCACCCATTTCATAATGTTCAACGCGCTTGGCGGCCCCGATCAGCATCATGTCCCGCAGCGAATCGTCGCCCTCTTGTTCGATCGCTTCCTGGCCTTCCACCACCAGGCCTTTCATGCCTTCACAAGTCTTGCTCTTGGGTTTTGCGGAAACCAGCTCAAATACCTTTTCGAGCCGGTCTATGTGGGTCTTGGTCACCGCGAGATGTTCCAGAAAGACTTGCGTCAGGTCCTCGAAGGTAGCGGCTTTGGCGAGCTTCGGCAATGCGCGGACCATCTGTTTTTCGGCGTCATAGAGGTCTTTGAGATTTTCTTCAAACAGACTCTCGATGCTTTCAATTTTCATTTGAGCCATCCTCTTTCATCTTGTGTGAACTGCTTTTCGTGATTTGTGTCTCGCTCTCTGTTTGAAGCGCCAGATCGTAAAAGCGTTCATCTGTTTTTGTCGTAGCGAAACATGGTCGTGCTCGGCATCTAATGGCGCAAAACTTCCTTTGGGTGGTGGGTGGAGCACGAGACTCGTGTTCTGTGCCTTTAGAAGGTCAGCAAGGAACACAGAGCAGCCAGCAGTTGCCGTGTGCTCAAGTTCAGGCTTGGCGGAAATAGTTGGTGCGTAGCAGCACTGCCGCGTCGCGCAGGTCGACGGCGTGAACGGGGGCGCCCGCGGAGAATGCGTACGCGCGTCCGGTCGCGGGGCCGCGGACAACAATTCCGGATTTTCCGTTGTAACGGAGCGTTAGGGACTGCGCAGCGCCGCCTGCCGGGCGCAATACCGGCTGAGTCAGACCCAGCCGAACGCTATCCCGGGACGCATCGGTCTGCGGCGGCGCAACAGCCGCGCGGGAAAAACTCAGATTCGCTCTTGCTTTACCGCAGCATCCCATAGGTGGTGTCATCCTTTGCCGTGTCGGAAATGCGTTCGATTACCAGCGGCTCCGGCCGCATGCGCTCCAGCAGGAAGGCGGCTCCGGAGAGCGCCAGCCAGCATAAGAACAGCTCCGGCAGCCGCTGGAAAATAAAGAAGCTCATAGGCGCAGCCACCCAAATGCTGACGCAGCCAAAACAATCCATCAGCCTGCCCATAGCCGAGGCTCCGAGCCACTGACGCAAGCGCGCCACGATCTCCCATGGCCCGTCCTCGCTCACCAGGAGGTGGGAGATACGCCACGTGGCCAGCACGGAAAGAACAAACCGGATCCAGAAGCCGGTGTCTGTGCCGGATTGAATGGCAGAGTACGCAATCGCCATGGAAGATTCCCAGCTCGCGGCAAATGAGACCGGGGAAGCCGCGGTTGCCGCTTCCCCGGAGGTTTGCGCCCGGTAGGGCCAACGTCCCTATTTGTCGCCTCCCGTTTTTTCGGGACACGGCACGGTCAGCGCGAAGGCGATCGACTGCGAGCTGTCGTTTCCGCTCAGCCGGCTCCAGCCGTCCGTGCCGCGGAATGCGCAGTAAAGGTTCACGCCGAAGGCAGCTTGCGGGCAAGTTCCAATGAGCGCCGCCACGGTGTTGTTGAAGTCGACCGGCAAGCCGGGCGATCCGGCGCTGGTGTTGCCACTGGTTGCGGCCACACCTCCGCTGGTTCCGCGTACGACGCCGAGGCTCCAGTCGAGGAAATTGCCGGGCTGATATGCCACGTACTGGATGTCGACGTTGTCGGCCGGGCTGTTGTAATGCAAAATGCCGCATGGATCGGACGCGGTGGAATCGACTGGCGTCGAAACGCCGGGCAGTTGCGCCTGTGTCGGCCGGTTGTCCACGTAGACACTCATAATGAAGCTGTTTCCGCTCACCAGTCCCAGTGTCGAGGCATCCACGGTGTCGATGGTTCCGTCGGACTCAACGGTCGAGGGCACGTAGTAGGTAATGCCTGCGGTGACGATGTTTACAGGATTTCCGCTCGCATCGTAGAGGTCGAGTTTGAGCTGGTAGAGCCCAAATGTGCCTCCAGCGGCGGGTGCTGGTAGCGCCGTAGTCGGGAACTGGGCGTTGGCCAGGTCGTAGGCTGGATTGGGGAACGCCCAATCGCCGGCCGGCGGCAGGGCCGGTGGAATGGCGAACAGGTTCGGCGTTGTGCCCACGGTTTGCGGACCGAGGGGGTACGGTTTGGTGACCAGCGTGGTCCCGATGAATTCGTTGTAGTGGCGGCTGATGTCGCCGGTCAGCGGAACCCATTTCAACTGGACCGTATCCCAGTACGAGATCTGGTAATAACTGGCCAGGCTGTCGTCGAGCAACGAGCTGTCGAACTCGACCCGCGGCAGCAGCAGCCCGCCGAAGGGCGAATCCTCGCCCGCGACAACCGCACCCGCGGCCAGCCCCAGTTGGCGTTGCCGGCAACAGTGGACTAGCTCCGTAGATCGAACTCAGCGCCACGCCGCCGATCGCGCGGACCAGTACGTAATTTTTGGCCGCGTTGATAGGGGCGCACGGCGAGCAGCCCGGGGCGAAAAAGCTGCTGGTGTACAGCGTGACGTCGGTGCCGCACTGGTAGCCCCAGTAGGTGTAGCAGGCAACTGGCGTCGGGGCGTAAATGGAGATCGACAAATCGAGGAAGCGAATGCTGGCCGTGAAGTAGAGATTCGGATTCGGCGCGAAGCAGCTTACGAAAAGGAAATCCTCGAAGTGCCCGCAGCGGTCGGTCGTGGTTGTTCCCACCAGGGTCTTGGTGACGAACAGCGGGATCAACTCGCACAACCAGGAGCGAACGATGGGGATATATGAGATCAACGACTGGCGGAACGATTCGGCGGTCGTAGTCTGCGCCAGAATTTGCAGACTCGCAAATTCGTGGGATGCCGTCGGGACCGCGGAGAGCGTCGGCACCGGCTGTGCCAATTCCAGACGCGGGGACAGCGCCGCGATTGCGGAGAATGGCGCCGGATCCGGCGGATTCGGGTTCACCGGGAACACCGGGACTTGCGCGAGCGCCGGGTTGATTACGATCTGACGCAGTTTCTCGATGACGGAGATAGGCAGTTTCGGCAGAAGGATTTCGATCGGCTCGACTTCCCAGATCTGGACCTCCGCGCCGCAGACAGGAAGATCGACCGGCAGGCCGCCGGTGACGACCCTCTTGAGCAGCGTGCCCTGCACAAAGCAGAAACGGATCCAGCAGCGCCAGATCTCCGGCGGAAGCTCAAATAGCACGGGAGAGATTTTGTCGCCGGGCTGAATGCGCACGAACTGCTCGCTGGCTCCGCGCCGGGTGAGATCGGACAGCGTGGGATCCTTGTCACCGGTAACTTCTGGCCCGGCCACAATGCGTACGTCTCGCGCGGATGCGGCCGCGGGAATGTGCAAAACCGTCAAGCCCTGATGGCCGATCGCGGCCTTTGCAAGAAAACGGCCTGTGCTGGTGAATGCGTATGCCACCGGCGCAGGAACCTTTTCGCCGGACGACGCCGGCTGCAACGTCACGCTAATCTGGATCGGAACCGTGCCGGTTGCACTGCCCTTTGTATCTGCCATGGAATTGCCCTCACACGCCCGCCACGGCGCTGCGTGTAGCGGACTTTCTGGAAGCCGGTCCGGTTCGGGATTCCCGCTTCCGAAAATATCGTGCAAGCGCAGGCTGGGCCGTTTCACGGCACAGAAGCGGATCCGCGCAACTCTAAGGCTCGCCGGGTAATTTGGGCCGTCTGTTGTAACACGCCGGTATGGTCATCGATCTCTGTCCACGTATGACGACGAATTTCCGGCACTCAGATTGCCACGAAGCGCGACCCAACGACCGTTGTATATTGTGTCTGCAACTTTTGCGCTTGACAAAGTCCTCTGTTTTGCAGTAAATCTACAGCTACTAGCGCTTGTCAGCATAGTTGTTAACAGTTGGGCTGATAGGTGGCAAAACGCCACAGGGGATTGGCCGTTCATTTTCGGCTGAAAGCAGTCAAGGAGAATTGCATGAGACTTCGAGCCCTGTTGCTCGCTACCGCGTTGTTGACCGTTGTCCCTCACGCCGTCGCGCAATCCGTATCCGGTTCCATCACAGGTTCCGTGATCGATCCCTCAGGAGCGGCCCTTCCCGGCGCTTCGATCGCGGTGGTGAACCAGTCGACGGGCGTTGAAACCCCCACGAAAAGCAACGGCGCAGGCTACTTCAATGCCCCTAACTTGATCGCGGGTTCGTACCGGGTCGAGGTGTCGGCGCCTGGATTTAAGTCGATCTCCCGGTCCGACGTTCAGGTGGACATCGGGTCGGTCATTCGCCTCGACTTCAAGCTTGAGGTTGGCAATGTTCAGGACAAGATCACGGTCAGCGGCGAAGCCCCGTTGCTGCAAGTCGACAAGGTCGAACTCGGCGGCACGGTGACGGAGAAAGCTCTCTTATCGCTCCCGACCGAGGGCCGCAATCCCACGGCGCTGGCAGCCCTTCAACCAGGCGTAATCATGGGCACCGGCCAGGAAGGTATCCCGAGCGCCGAGGGTTCTGCGAATTACGGGTTCAGCGTGAATGGCTTGCGCGGACAACAAAACCGGCAGCTTCTGGACGGCGTGGACGATACCGAGGGTGTGAGCGGCAGCGCCGCGATTGTCCCTTCGACCGACGCTCTGCAGGAATATCAGCTGGTCACCTCAAACTACGACATCGAACTCGGTCAAGTAGGCGGCGGTGTGCAGATTTTCACCACCAAGTCCGGAACCAACGAGATCCATGGCAGCGCGCATGAGTTCAATCGCGTGAATGCGCTGTTCGCACGTAACCCCTTTACCGAACCCGATGGACCGGGCCACTTCGTCTGGAATCAGTTCGGCGGAACGCTGGGCGGCCCCATCAAGAAGAACAAGCTGTTCCTGTTCGGCTATTACGAAGGCGTTCGCGTCCGGTCCGGCGGCAATGTGCTGACCACGGTTCCCATCGCGCCTTTTCGTACCGGCAATTTCAGCAGCCTGCTGCCCGGCCATGTCATCTACGACCCGCTGACCGGCGGGCCCAATGGCGTCGGACGAACCCCGTTCGCCAATAATACGATTCCGACCAACCGGCTCGACCCGAGCGTGCAGGCGATGTTGGCCGCGATGCCGATGCCGACAATTCCCGGGCAGACGGATAATAATTTTCTTGCGCCGCAGATCAGCCCGCTGAATGAGGATCTGGGCACCATCCGATCGGATTATATTCTGACCGACGCCACTCGGATTTTCATTCGCTACACCAGGCAGCAGGGCGCTTCGACCTCAAACGTGCCGGCATACGGATCGCTGATTTTCCCGGGAAGCAATGTTGCCAACGGCATCAACAATAGCTTGGCAGCTAACGTGACCCACGTTTTCACCCCCAGCCTGGTGTTTGAGGGAAGGTTCGGCTGGACAGAGAATGACTGGAGCCAGAATGCCCCGGATCAAGCCTCGAACACTTCCGCCAGCTTCGGGCTGCCAGGATTAAACGACGCCTGTACCGCGTGCGGCGGCCTGGCTGGATTCATCATTGGCGGCCCTGTCGGCGGGTTTTCCTTTGGCAATACAGACCACGCGCATCAGGTGGACAACTACGGCGGCTACAACTTTGTCGGCATCACCACATGGACGCATGGTTCGCATACGTTCAAGTTCGGGACTGATGAGCTGTTCGGCTGGCGCGATCGGCGCGACACCTCGTCCCAAGGCGAATATGGCTGCTTCAACGGTGGAGTTTGCGGCACCAACGGGTTTTCCCAAACCATCACGGGAAGCGCAGGCGTGGCAGGATCAGGATTATCGATGGCCACGTTCTTACTCGGAGACGCCAGCGCGTTCGGCCGGGTAATCTACGCGCGCAATCTTCCTCTGGCGCACAACACCCGCACCTCCGCCTTCGCTCAGGACACGTGGCGTGTTACGCCTCAACTAACCCTCACTCTGGGATTGCGTTGGGATTTCCTTGGCTATCCGACTTCACCCCAACCCGGTGGAATCGCCAACTTCAACTTCTCCAACACCGCTACGATCGTCAGCAGCTACGGGAATTCAAGCGACACGGCCAACGTCAACCAAAATCACAAAGACTTTGCGCCGCGCGTTGGCTTAGCCTATCGCCTGGGCCAGAAAACCGTGATTCGCGCCGGCTACGCGCGATCTTATGCCATCGGCTTTTATGGCGCGAATTTCGGCGCCATTACGAACGATTGGCCCAATGCAACTCGCCAGAATTTAAAGCAGAGCGATCTGTACCAACCCGCGCTCACGTTGGCGCAGGGCCCTCCTGCTTTTGTCTCCGGGTTTGACGTTTTGGCGGCTAACGGAAATCCCGGCCAGTTCCCGACTCCGAACTCGGCCGCATTTGGCACCGACTCCAACAACCCGGACAATTCCATCGACATGTGGAATTTCACGATTCAGCACCAACTGCCGAGCGACATTACGTTCAGCGTCGGTTATATCGGCAATGCGCAGCGCCACCTGTTTTACAGGCGCGATTACAACGCCGTCCTTCCCGGACCGGGTGCTGACCTCGATTCGCGGCGCCCCTACGATTCCTTCGGATTTACTACGAATGCCTATAATCAGAGCAATCAAAGCAGCTCCGGTTATCAGGCTCTGCAGGTGAGCGCTCAAAAACGTTACTCCAAGGGATTGTCATTCACCAGTTCCTTCACCTGGGGGCATTCCTACGACTTTGGCACCCATAACGCCTTTGATCCGTTCAACACGAATCTTGACAGGGCGCTCCAGGACACCGATCGAAAGTTCGTATTCGTGTTCAGTCACGTTTGGGAACTGCCTTTTGGCCCTGGCAAGCGGTTTTTGAACTCCAACGGACCGTCGAAGCAAATCTTTGGTGGATGGCAACTTTCGGGAATCGAGACTTTCGAATCCGGGCTGCCCTTCACGCCGGTTCTCGGCGACTCATCCTCGCTCAATTCCGATTGCTGCACGCTCCGGCCCGATATTATCGGAGATCCGAACGTGTCCAATCAAAACCGGGCCATGTGGTTTAACCCCGCTGCATTCAGCGTGCCCGCTCCGTACATCTTTGGAGATTCCGGCCGGAATATCCTCCGTGGGCCGGGGCTGTACCGCGTGGACCTGGCGTTGATGAAGTACTTCCAGTTTAAGGAACACGGCAGACTGGAGATCCAGGCGGAGGCTTTTAACGCCTTTAACCACACGAATCTCGCCAATCCAAACGCTACTGTAGACTCTTCGACCGCAGGACAGATTACCGGAATCAGCGACCTCATGCGAAGGTTCCAGCTCAGTGCTACGATACGTTTTTGATGGGGAAGTGTGCGGTCCTGTGTTTAGTTCTTCTGGGCTGCGCGGTTGCGCAGCCCACTCCCGATCCTCTAGCCGAAGGCATTGCTCTTCTTAGAAAAGGCGACCCCGAGCACGCGGTTGCCCTCCTCCGCCGCGCAGTCGAACTAAAACCTGATTCCGCCCCGGCTCACAATTACTATGGCTTCGCCCTGGGGCAGGGGGGCGCGGTCGATCAAGCCATCGAGGAATTCCGCAAGGCCCTCAAGATCGATCCCCGCTATCCGGATGCTCTCTACAATCTCGGCGCCGCGCTCACCATTCAAAACCAGTACACTGCGGCGATTCAGAATCTACAGGCTGCGGTGGCCCTTCGCCCGGATTTTCCTGAAGCATATTTCCAGTTGGCTAACGCCTTGACGGAGCGCGGCGAGCTTGCCGATGCCATCGTAGCGCTGCAGAAAGCCATCCGCTCGAAGCCGGCCATGGCCCAGGCGCACACCCAGCTTGCGCTGCTTTATTCCAGGACTGGGGATACGCAAGGGGCGGTCAGCGAATTCCGCCGGAGTGCCGCCCTTCAGCCGCGTTCCGCCGAAGCCCACAACAACTTGGGGGTGGCGTTGGACCAGGCTGCAGACCTGGCGGGCGCCATCGAAGAATTCCAACGAGCCCTGGCGAGCGACGCCAAATTCGTTCCCGGGATATTGAATCTGGCCCAGGCCATGCGCGACCAGGGCAACCTTCCCGCCGCCATCGAGAATTACCGGAAGGCTCTGGCGATCGACCCTGGCTCGGCCGCCGCGCACGCCGATCTCGGCTTTACCCTGAAGCGCAGCGATCGCCTCAAAGAAGCGTTAGAGGAGCTGTCTCTCGCCCTGCGTATTGCGCCGGACGTTGCCCGCACTCATTTCTATATGGCCGAAGTCCTGACCCAAATGGGAGACTCCGCAGGCGCGATGAAGCACTACGAGCGAGCGGCCCGCCTCAGCCCCAGGGATGTGGAGTTCCGCCTTAAATACGGCATTCTGCTGGCCCAGAAATCGCCCAGGGAAGGGGCTATCGAACTGCGGGAAGCCTCGCGCCTGGATCCGAACAGCTCTGAAGTCCTGAGCGCGCTAGGTGCCGCGCTGCGCAGGGCGGGCGATACGCAGGAGGCCGGCGAGGTCTTTCAACGCTCTCGCGAGGCGTCCGCGATTGCGGCCCGGCGTTCGGAGGCGCGGCTCGAAACCAATAAGGCGATCGATCTCCTGAAGAAAGGCCAGATCGCGGAAGCCATCGAGGCTTTGCGTACTGCGCTCACGGCCGAGCCGGATTTTGCGGATGCCAACCATTACATGGGGATCGCGTGCAGTGCGGAAAAAAAATGGCTGGAGGCGAATCGGGCGTTCAACGCCGCCGTTCAAGCCAGTCCGGGGAATCCGGAGATTCATTTCAATTTCGGCGTGTCACTGGAGAAACAAGGCGACTGGGCGGGCGCCGCGCGGGAGTTCGAGAAAGTGGTTTCACTTCGACCCGGTCAGGCCCAGGCTGCGTGCCAAATGGCCGGCGCCCTATTGCGCGCCGGGGAGCCGGACCGCGCCCGGACAGCGCTGCAGCGCGCCAGAGAACTCGGTCCATGTAACGTCAGCCAGCTTTGAGTGCTAGTCGAGAGAAGGTGTCAGGTCGGGAACAAAAAGCGGAGATGGAATCTGAATCCGCAGGCTGTCAAAGAGCTCGCTGAAATATTCTTCGACAAGTTTTTCCACCCGTGATACCGGTGCGGTCAAAATCATTTCGACATATTGTTCGTGGTTCTGATAGCGGTGTTGCAACGGCATTTGCGAGGAGTAGGTCCGGGCGACGACGAAGATGTAGGGGTTCATCACGTTCATTAAGGTTCGGTAGAGCGGTTCCCGATTAGCCAGCCGCCAGATCGTTTTGTGCAGTTCCATGTCGGCCTGCAAGAAACGCTCCTCATCGCCCTTGGCAGCCGCGGATTTCAACTGCTTCAACGCCTGACGCAGGGTTGCTTCGCCTTCCTTAGTGAGCTCCTCGCGAAGGTATCGAACGCACAAGCCTTCCAACTTCGCCCGCATGCTAAAAACCACTTCGATGGATTCTGAAGAAATGTCGCGGATAAACGTCCCGCGCCGCGGCACGGTAAGAATCAAGCCGTCGCGCTCCAACCGCAGAAGAGCCTCGCGGACAGGCCCGCGGCTGCAGTGCAACTGCTTGGCCAGATCCTCTTCGATTACCCGCTCGCGCGGCTTCAGCGCGCCGCCATATATCGCCTTGCGAATATGCTGTTCTACACGAACGCTCGCCGACTCACGCGACTTGGCGCCAGGTTGCTTCACAGATGAACAATCGTGCTAATCTTGGCACATCGAAAACACGTCGTCAACGATCCTGTTGACGAAATTGTATCGAAGGATCGAGTGTCGCACAAATCTCGCGTTCAGGCTGAAATAGCATTACTGCGGCGCTCTTTTCTCATCCAGGCGATGCTCGGCCTGGGACCGCTTTTTCCCGCGCGTTTAGGCGGCGCCCCACCTGATGACTATCCCGTTCATTTTGAAGACGTCGCCGCCAGAGCCGGGCTAACCGTTCCCACCACTTACGGGGGCACATCCGAAAATCGCTATATTCTGGAAACAACAGGGTGCGGCGCGGCTTTTTTCGACTATGACAACGACGGCTGGCTGGACCTCTTCCTGGTCAATGGCACGACCCTCAATGCCAGCCAGACTGCTCCGCCCTCCAACCGGCTGCTCCGGAATAATCGCGATGGCACATTTACCGATGTAACCCGCCAGGCCGGCCTGACACGGTCCGGCTGGGGTCAAGGCATTTGCATCGGCGACTATGACAACGACGGCCACGATGACATTTTCATTACTTACTGGGGCCAGAACGTGCTGTACCACAACAATGGAGACGGCACTTTTACCGACGTCACGGCGAAATCCGGGCTGCTGACGAAGACAACATCCTGGGGGGCGGGTTGCGCGTTCCTCGATTACGACGGCGACGGCTTGCTCGACCTGTTCGTCAGCAACTATATCGATTTCGATCCCAAAACTGCCCCCCTTCCGGGCACCGGCGCCTGCCAGTTTCAGGGCATGCCCGTCAACTGTGGGCCGCAAGGGCTGCCGCGCGCGCGCAACTATCTGTTTCACAACAACGGCGACGGCACATTCTCCGACGTCACCATGAAGAGCGGCATCGGCAAGGCTCCGCGGAGCTACGGCCTGGGCGTGCTGGTTGCCGATTTCGATAACGATGGCCGCCCGGATATCTATGTCGCCAACGACAGCGACATGAGTTACTTATTCTGGAACAACGGCGACGGCACGTTCACTGAAGGCGGTTTGGAGGCCGGCGTGGCCACCAGTCTCGACGGCAGAAATCAGTCGGGAATGGGGGTCGCCGCCGCCGACTACGATTGTGATGGCTTTCTCGATATTTTCAAAACCAACTTCTCCGATGATCTCCCGAATCTTTACCGCAATTTGGGCAAACGCTCCTTCGAAGAGGTAACTCAAGCCGCTGGGCTGGTGGCCTATACGCGCCTGTTGGGCTGGGGTTGTGGCTTCTTCGACCTGAACAACGATGGCTGGGCCGATATCCTCTACGTGAACGGGCACGTTTATCCGGAACTGGAGCGCGTGAACGGGCCGACCCACTACAAACAGCCCAAGGTGCTCTATGAAAACCTGGGCAATGGAAAATTTCGCAATGTCTCGGCACTCGCCGGACCGGCCATAGTGGCCCCGGCCAGCGCGCGCGGCTGCGCTTTCGGCGACTTCGACAACGACGGCCTGATCGATGTGGTCGTGAATCCAATCAACGCGACGCCGCAGTTGCTTCACTGCTCATCCAAAACGGGCAACAACTGGATACTGTTCAAGCTGGTGGGTACCAAATCGAACCGCAGCGCCATCGGCGCGCGCGTGCAATGCGTCACCGGAGACCACAAACAGATCGATGAAGTGCGCAGCGGCGGAAGCTTCTATTCCCAGAGCGACCTGCGCTTACACTTCGGTCTTGGGAAGGCTGCTCGCGTCGACAAAATTGAAATTCGCTGGCCCTCGGGACACATCGATAGCTATACGAATCTGCCCGTGAATGGAATTTGGAAGATTACTGAAGGCAGCGCGAAGCCCATCAAGATATGATTAAATGCATGCGTCACTTGATTCCACTGCTGCTCGCAACCAGTCTCTTTGCCGCTCATAAAGAGACCGGTTTCCTCGACCGGACGGTCACGGTGGACGGCACCACTTACCGCTATCAGGTATACGTGCCTTCCAACTGGACCAAGGCCAGGCAGTGGCCGGTAATCTTTTTTCTGCACGGCGCGGGGGAACGTGGCGACGACGGCCTGGCTTCGACGCAGGTCGGCATCGGTCGGGCGGTCCGGCTGCACTCCGAGCGTTTTCCTGCCGTGATTGTAATGCCGCAGTGCCGGAAAGAGATTCAGTGGACCGATCCTAAAATGGAAGCCCAGGCGATGGCGGCGCTGGCGAATGCGATGAAGGAATTCCATGGCGACCCGAACCGGATCTACCTCACCGGACTATCGATGGGCGGCTATGGCACGTTCGCATTCGCAGCGCACCACGCCGGAAAATTCGCGGTGGCCGTGCCGATCTGTGGCGGCGTGGTGCGCCCTAAAGAGAACGCGGTAGGCGACCCGTACACAGAGACCGCGGCCAAGATCGGCAAGACTCCTGTGTGGATGTTCCATGGCGAGGCCGATCCCTCCGTCCCGGTTACCGAATCGCAGAAGATGAACGCCGCGCTCAAGGCCGCCGGCGGCAACGTGCGCTACACCGAATATCCAGGCGTGGGACACAACTCGTGGGATCAAGCCTACGAAGATCCCGAGCTTGCCAAATGGATGTTCGAGCAAAAGTTACGGTAGCGTTGTCCTAAGCCGGGCGGCCGGAGATCCCTGGTGTTAGAATCCACCTATGACTTCGCGTAGAACTTTTCTGGGAACCTCTGCCGCGTGCCTGGCTGGCCCTGCGCGGTCCAACAGCGCGACCACCAACCGAGTCACTGAGATCGAAACGCGGCTGGCCCGGCACGACCTGAAGAACATCTCCAAAGAAGACCTGCCGACTCCGTGCATGGTCGTCGACCAGGAGATTTTCGACACGAACCTGCAGAAGATGGCTGCGCACTGTCGCGATACGGGCGTCCATTTGCGCGGTCACGTGAAGGTTCACAAGAGTGTCGAAATCGCCAAACGGCAACTGGCGCTTGGAGCCGTTGGAGTCACTTGCGCCACCGTGGCCGAATGCGAATTAATGTCGCACGCCGGAATTAACGGTATTCTGCTGACGCGCCAGGCAACCAGCAAGAACAACATCGGCCGCGTGATTGCGCTGGCTAAACACGATCCGACTTTCGGGACGGTGGTCGACGATCCGGTCGCGGCCGAATGGTTGCAGCAGGCGGCGGCTGCCGAAGGCGTCAAAGTTCGAACCGTGGTCGATGTCTATGCGGGGTTGACGCGGCACGGAATCGAGGCCGGAACGCAGGCGCTCGAATTGGCCAGGAAAGTCGACACGGCTAAGAATTTGAAGCTGGTTGGAATGATGGGTTATTCCGGTAGCGCCTCTCACACCCACGGCTGGGAAGAGCGCATGAAGAAATCGCGCGAAGATTTGTCCGGCATGCTGGAAACGTTGGCCAGCGCGCGAGCCGCCGGATTGCAGCTCGAGATCGTCACCGGTGGCAGCACGGGAACCTACAACATCGACCCGGAAATCAAGGGATTGACCGAGCTTCAAGCCGGCTCATTCGTCTTTATGGATACGCTCTACCGCGACATTGGCGGCAAGGGCAATCCAAGCGCGTACACGGATTTCGGCATGGCCTTGACGGTTATGACCACCGTGATCAGCCAGCGGCACCCGCACCAATGCACCATCGACGCCGGCAACAAGGCGCTGCTGCGGCCCACCGATCAAGTAAAAGGACGTCCTGAAGTGAAGGTTGAGAACCAGGGGGCCGAATACGGCATCCTCGTTTGGAAGGACGGCGAGCGTGATTTCCAACTCGGGCAACGCGTCGAGCTGTATCCGTCGAATCTGGATATGAGCACGAATGTGTACGACCGTTACTACGTGACCCGGGGAGAACAGTTGGTCGATGTGTGGCCGATCATGGGCCGCGCCGGCGCGCCGCAGCGCTGATCGGTCACCACTGGTGACGGCTTGCGTCATGGATCACGACGCCGCGTGCGGTGAGTTCGTCCAGCACTTGCGCGACAGCCACGGTAGGTTTGCCATCCCCAGGCACGATCACCGCCCATTGCAGATCTTCTCTAAACTCCCGCGAGCTGATTCGCCATGGCTCGAGAGACGGCGGTGTCTTCGCTCCCACCTGAATAAACGACCAATGCCGTACCAGCGCTATCGCAGTGGCTCGATCCGGTTCGGGTCCCCGCACGATGAAATGATTGTCGCCATGCACCAGAATCCCAACCATGAACGAAATCCGCGGGGTTCAGTGCTTCGACCCGGCGATTGACGTCACTGCTGTCCAAAAGAATTGCACGTGTTTATAAATGGCCTCTTCAAGGACGCGTTCCTGGTCGCTGTGGGCGCCGAAGCCTTTGGGCGCATCTTCAAGATCGGCCATGGCTCCCACTCCGTAGCACTGGATTCCTTTGCCGCGAAGAAATGCCATGTCGGTTGCGCCGGTCGCCATCACGGGTAGTGTGACGCCTCCGTAGATTTGGTTGTAGGCCGCTTCGATGGCGTGAAAAGCTTCGGAATCGATGCGGGATGGCGCTGCGCCGGGGCGCTGGTTGCGCGTCTCGGGAATTACTTCGACGGCGGGATCGTTGATTACCTTGCGCAGCATGTCGAGGAAGGCGGGCATGTTCTCATCCGGCAGGGCGCGGATGTCGAGCGTGGCAGTGGCCTCCGAGGGGATCACGTTAATCTGGAAGCCGGCCTGGAAGATGTTGGGCGAAATCGAAGTATGCAGCATGGAATAAGCGCCGGGATCGTTTTCAGCCAGGTATTCCCGGACCGCTGGCGCTTTGGCGGCATCGAACAGACCCTGGTATCGGGCGGCGTCTTCCGGGGTACTGATGGTGGCGAGTTTTTCGAAGTAGTAACGCGTGGTGTCGTTGAAGCGCATCGGCGGATCCCACATGGCAACTTTTTCGACCGCGCGCGAGAGATGGACAATTGCGTTGCTGCGCATGGGGCGTGATCCGTGCCCGGAAGGTCCATGAGCAACGAGGCGGGCGCCGCGAGGTTGTTTTTCCGTGGTCTGGATGAGGGCATATTTCACCTGCCCGCCCATCCGGCGAACACCGCCGCCTTCGGCGATCGCAATTTCCGCGTCGATGTCGGACCAGTGCTCATTGACGATGTACTCTATGCCGGGGGCGGTTGAGGCTTCTTCGCCGGCTTCGGACAAGAAAATTACGTCGCGATCGAGTTTCACGTTGTTCCGCTTCAATAGCATCATGGTCATCATCGCGGCCATCAGGTTCGGCTTGTCATCGAGCGTGCCGCGTCCGTAGACCCAACCGCCGTTGCGCGTGGCGCTGAATGGCGGGTAAGTCCACTTCGCGGCGTCCACTTTGACGGTGTCGCTGTGACCGATGATGAGCAGCGGGCGCTTCGTGCCGTTGCCCTTGAGGCGCGCAATGATGTTGGCGCGAGCCGGATCTTTCGCCGCCACTATGTAAGGGATCCCTTCGGCGTCGAAGACTTTGCGGACGTAATCGACTATGCGGGTTTCGTTGCCGGGCGGGTCGGTGGAATCGATTTGCACCAGCGCCTGGAAATGGCGCATGGCTTCGTCGTTCACCTGCGGCCAGTTGGGCGTTTGCGCGGACGCGGCAAGAGCGGCTATCAGCAGGAGGGGTAGTACGCTTCGCATGTCAGAAGTTTAACGCGAGATGCAGCATCGCTGACTGCGAGGCGTCTTGTTTACTTTGGGCGCTGGACGCGCGTTTTGTCCCTCTGGTCCAGCTCGCGATAGCGGCGCGCCGCCTCCACGCGCAGCTGCAGCACATACTGGGAAGGCGTCGTGCCAACTTCGCGCGTGAATACGCGCTCGAAATTCCGTACGCTCATCGACATCCGAGCGGCAAGATCCTCAACCGACAATCTGCTATCGAGATGCTCGGCAATCCAGATCTGGAGCTCGCGGATCGAAGTCATATCGGAGGCCTGGGACGCGAGCGAAACGCTCACCTGCGGCTGCCCACCCGGCCGCCGTAAAAACAACACCAGTTCGCGCGCCGCTTCGTGGGCGATCGCAGCGCCGCAATCTTCTTCCACCCACGCGAGCGCGAGATCGATGCCGGCGGAAAGGCCTGCCGACGTGTAGATGTTGCCGTCCTTGACCCATAGCGGATCATGCTCGACACGCACGCTCGGATAGCGCGCTGCCAACTCGCGGCCGAACTTCCAGTGCGCGGTCGCGCGGCGCCCATTCAGCAGCCCAGCCTCGGCGAGCAGAAGAGCACCGGCGCACACCGCCCCGAGCCGCCGCACGTCGACCGCCATCTTCCTCAACCACGCAGAGAGCGCCGCGTCTCGCACCGATCGGTGCCGAGGCCACAAACCAGCAGCACGGAGTGGCACGCGCCTGCGACTTTGTTGAAGTGATGGCGGGCCATGAAGGTCAGTACGCTGCCCTCGCCTCCGACGGTCAGACGGTTGGCATTCGTAACCAGGTCGAGTTCATCGATGGGAGGCACCACGACAACGACGATCCGGCGGCGCAAGCCTGACTTCCTGGACGTGGAGGCCATGCGTCCACTCACTATGCCGCCGCGTCGAAGGGTTTGGCAAGCAGTGCGCCCGTCTAGCAGTACGCCAACCAACTCCCCGGATTTCTCTCTTTGACCCCTCGGAACCACAAACATAGGGGATACATCAGAACCACGACCACCGCCCATACGACGTATACGGCGCCGAGTTCCAATCCGTACCCTGGTGGATAGGTCTCCGGCGATCCGCCCATCGAGGGCATGGGCAGCCACAAAAAGTCAGCCCGTCCATACCGGAAGAGGGCAATCGGGATCGCCAGAAGGTGAGCCAGCAAGAAGTGAACGACGAAGAAAAATAGGGGCGTCCGCCCGAAGACGATCAGAGGATTCCTGGCTGAAAAACTGAAGCGGCCAAACCACGACAACAGCATCAGAGCCGGCCCGAGCGTCATCAGCAGAAAATCGAGCGACGGCGGGTACTTGTTGCATCGCAGAAACGAAAGCACCGTCATACCGGGAATGGACGAAGACCACGGCTGCGGATCGCCGTATGCGTTGATTCCCCGTATCGCCAGGAATGCGAGTGTCAATCCCAGCCCGATGCGGAACGTCCATACGCGCTGCCGCGCCGGTTCGAGCATCATGGTTCGCCCGAAGCAGAAGCCATCTGCCATCACTCCAAGCCAAGGCACAAGCGGGTAGGCTGAAACCACTAATAGCGGCCCGGCACGAAACGCGCCCTGTTCATGGATCAGATTCCAAACCCAGCCCGCCTTCCCGAAGTCTGCCGCGCGAATCGAATCCGCCAGATTGTGGAAGATGATCATGGCGATACTCAACGAGGCGAGAATTGCCGCAGGCAGGCGCGCCAGCAGTCCCAACGCAACCATGCACCATCCAAGGGCCCACAGGACATTCAGAATGACGGGGCCGGAAGTGAGGCTGAAGAACATGACCAAGCGGAGCACTACCAGATCGAGAAACACGAGCCAGATGCCGCGTTTCCACAGAAATCGGGTTAGCTCCCCGAGCGTGCGCCCTCGGCTAAGCCAGTAGAAAGCCCCGATGCCCGCTGTGAACATGAACACGGGCGCGCAAATGTGAGTGATCCAGCGAGTCATGAAAAGCCACGCAGTGGTCCGGGCCAGATTTTCTGGCGAAAACGACATGGCGCCCCGATGGTGGAATTCGCGGACGTGATCGAGCGCCATGATGATCATGACGAAGCCACGCAAAGCATCCACCGAGTTCACCCGGCCACGAGCTTCAGGAATGCGTGTGTTCATTGCACTGAAGAAATGAGGATAGCAGGGAGAAACTGTTTACCAATAGCTGGAAAGGGAAATGATCAACTCGAGCGGCAACGCGTCGCGTCATGCACCGATGGCGGATTTCGACGCATCTGTGTCGGAAAACGGCGTGTCTACCTCGGTTAGGATACCTGAGCATACTTATGACGCTTCGTTGGCTTGGGATCGTTAGTGCAATGTTTCCTGCGCTTCTTATGGCGCAGGATGGACAAATCGGACGCGGCCCGTACGCCCGCATTGCGATGTTGCGTCCCCACGACGAGCAGACGGTCGACTTCGAAGCCGGGTACATGCGCCACCTTGAGTTCCACCGCCAGGCCAAAGATACGTGGACCTGGTACGGCTGGAGCTTCTGGGCTGGAGAACGGCAGCGTTGGTTCGTCTACGCTTCCTTTGCGCACTCGGTCGCGAGCCTGGACAACCCTGTGTCTCCGGCCGACGACGAGCGGGACAATGTTTCCAACGTTACGCCGCACGCCCAGTTTCTGGCTAACGCGCTCTACGAATACTTGCCCGGTCTCTCGCGCGGCACCGGTGAGCCGCAAGCTACCGCTCGGCTTGAGTTCACGACGGTAGATCTGCTGCCCAGCGCGGAAAAAGCATTCGAGGCGGCACTCAGCGTGGACCAATCCAAACTGCAAGGTGAGACTCTTTGGTATCGGATGGTGGCGGGTGGAACCGCTCCGCGCTATGTCCGGCTGCGTCCGCGGCCCAGTCTGTCGGCGATTATCGACGGCAGGAATGAACAGGCGCTGCCTGAGCAGGTCAACAAGTTGATCGCGAAAACGACCGTCGAGATCCTGAATCTGCGACCGACTATGAGTCTCGGTCTGAATCGATGACACCCGATTCGCAGGCGGGACCATCGATTTATCGCGAAAGGTTGTTCACGCTGCTGGGCGACCAAGATCCTTTGGAGATAATGGCGCAGACGGCGTTCATACTGGCGGAGATCGTGCGGACGCACCCGGCGGCGGTGCTGCGGACTCGGCCGTTTGAACGAAAATGGACGCCCAATGAGATCATCGGCCACCTCGTCGACGGCGAGTGGGTGTATGGATATCGACTGAGGCTGATTCTTTGCGAGAGCAATCCAATGATCATGGGCACAAACCAGGATTCGTGGGTGGCCGCCCAACGTCACAATCAGCGCGAGCCGTCAGAACTAGTCGTGATGTTTCGCACCCTCCGCCAGTTCAATCTGGCGTTGTGGAAACTTATGTCACCGGCGGACCTGAAGCGCACCGGCCAGCACAACGAGCGCGGCCCGGAGTCGCTGGCTGTAGTGTTGCGAATGCTGGCCGGTCACGACCTTTCGCACTTGGACCAAATCTCGCGATACATTCTAGCCGCTCGCCGTGAATAGTGCAGTTGGCGCGGCGGGCTCAGCGCTTGATCATGGTCTGCCAGTTCATCGAAATATTTATCGGCCGAACTGCGCCCTCATCGAACAGCCGGCTGATCAGGAGTCGCTGCCCATCGGGGCGTATATCGTAAGTGAGGTTGTCCGGTTCGATATCGTGAGGATCAAAAAGCGCTGTGGGAGTACCGGCGGCGAATTTGGCTCCCAATTTCACCGGCACCGCCATGATCTTGCCGTCCGGCGCTTTGAAAAACAGCTCTTTGCCATCGCGCCGCCAGCGCGGCCAGGTGCCGCCGTTGATGGAGACTTGCCATTTGCGCGCCGTCAATGCGCCGCCATCGGGAAAAGGCCGCACATAGACTTCCCAGCGGCCTGATTCGTCGGACCAATAGGCGATCCAGCGGCCATCCGGCGAGAATTGTCCGTCGCCTTCGTTGAAATCGGTTCGGACTGCCGCCAGAGGTTTTCGGTCGCCGGCGAGAGGCAGGATCCAAAGGTCCCATTTTGTTTTTGCATCCACTTGAGCGAATAAAATGAAGCGCCCGTCCCGCGACCAGTCCATCGGAACCGAAAATACGTCGGCTCTCACCAGCAACTCCTCGGTGTCGGGGTGCTGGACATCTACGCGGTACAAGCCATAGCCTGGCGGCGCGGTCTTGCCGAACACGATCCAGTGGCCATTCGGTGACCAGACAGGAAACAATTGCGCGCCGCTCCCGGAGGTGAGACGCGTTTCCGGGCCGCTGAGCAATTTGTTCAGCCAGATGTTCCCGGTCGGAGGCAGCAAGGCATCCAGTTTGCTCACGGCTACGCGTTCGCCGTCGGGCGAGAGCGCAGGATTGAAGTACGGTCCACGTGCATCGAGGTCCGCGATTTGCTTGCCGCCGCGATCGAACCAGGTGAGTTGTCTGGTGAGGCCAGACAGGCTGCGCCAGACGAGCACGCCGTTGCTGGAGACAGAAAAATCGCTGGTGTGGCTGTTAGCGCCGTGCGCCACGCGATTGACGACGACAACAGGCTGCCCGCTGAGGATCAGTTTCTGCGCGTCGAAGGCTTGCGCCATTAGGTTGTCATCCTGCAGGAAAAACAGGTGCCCGGATGAGGCGTAGCCAATGTGGGAAGATCCGGACAGCAGGCGGCTACCCCTCTCGTCATCCTTGTGGTCAGCCTTGGCCTGGCTGTCTCCGATGAATATGCCGTTGTTGTCTGTCCGATTGCTGATCGCCACGTAGAGGAAGTGGCGCCCGTCGGGAAGAAACTCCGGCTGCTGGTGCGAGACTTCCTGACGTGAGGAGTCGAGCGTGGTGACGTGGACCGGTTCGCCGCCTGCGGCGGGAATGCGCGAGAGTCCGCCAGTGCCCTCCGCCGCAAAGACGATGGTCCCCCGGCTTCCCCACGAGCCGCCGTGTCCGTCAGGCGAATCGCACAAAGTTTGCGGCGCGCCGCCTTGGATAGATACTGTCTTTAGTTTTCCATCAGCGAAGAATGCCAGCACGCGGCTACCAGGCGACCAGAACGGATACCTCGCGTTGGCGGTCCCAGCCAAAGGCTGCGCGGAATTAGCATTCAGCGGCCGCACCCAAATCCGGCTCTTCCCGTTGTCGTCCACACCGATGAAAGCGAGCCGCGAACCGTCCGGGGAAATCAGTCCGGGACCCGCGGAATCAAGGTCCGCGAAGGTCACCTTTTCAGGAGGGACGATCAGTTGCAGTGGTTTCTGCCGCGAGCAGGCGAGGTCAACGACAAGTACGGCCACCACAAGCGGCGCGAGCCGCGCTGAAACGCAACGATCCAACGAGTACCTCATCCTTCAGAATCGCATGCGACCGCGCGATGCGCCCAACCAGCACAACGAAAAAAGGGGCGCAAGTTTCTAACCAAATCACACAATCGAAATCTGAACATCATCTTGTCGCAATAAGCGGGCCTTAAGCTGCTTGAAGCGGTTACCGCAACCGGTAATCCAGAGAGAGGTGAACTCCCCTTATGAGCACAGACCGCCGCACGTTCCTAAAGCTTCTGACTACCAGCGCAGCTTCGGGCGCCTTTCCCGCAAGCATCAGCCGCGCGCTCGCCATTCCGGCTAATAGCCGGACCGGCAGCATCAACGATGTCGAGCATATCGTCTTCATGATGCAAGAGAACCGTTCGTTCGATCATTACTTCGGAACACTGCGCGGGGTGCGCGGCTACGGCGATCCGCGAGCGGTCAAGCTGCCCTCTGGCAAGAGTGTCTGGCATCAGCCGGACTCCAGCAATCCGGATGGCTACGTCCTGCCCTTCCATCCCGGCGCGCCCAATCTTGGTCTGCAGTTTCTGCAGGACCTGGCGCACGACTGGACTAGCACGCACGCGGCTTGGAACGACGGCAAGTACGACCAGTGGGTGCCGCAGAAAGGCACGACCACTATGGCGCATCTCACCCGCAGCGATATTCCCTTCCACTACGCTCTGGCCGATGCTTTCACCGTTTGCGATGCCTATCACTGCTCCTTGCTGGGGCCGACCGATCCGAACCGTTATCACATGTGGACCGGCTGGGTTGGCAACGATGGCAGCGGCGGCGGCCCGGTTATTGACAATGCCGAAGCCGGATACGGCTGGTCGACTTATCCCGAGTTGCTGCAGCATGCAGGTATCTCCTGGAAGGTCTATCAGGACATTGGCGACGGTCTCGACGCCGCCGACTTCTGGGGCTGGACCGGCGAAGCCCCCTACCTCGGCAACTACGGGGACAATTCGCTGCTTTACTTCTTTCAGTATCAGAATGCGCCCGATAACAGCGCGCTCGCGCAGAAAGCCAGAACCGGAACCAACATCAAGAAGAGCGGAGGGCTTTTCGACATCTTCCGCCAGGACGTGCTCGCCAACCAACTGCCGCAGGTCTCGTGGATAGTCGCGCCCGAGGCTTATACGGAGCATCCGAACTGGCCCGCGAACTACGGCGCATGGTACGTCTCGCAGGTGCTTGACGCGTTGACCGCCAACCCCGAAGTCTGGAGCAAGACGACCTTTTTCCTGATGTACGACGAAAACGACGGCTTCTTCGACCACGTCGTACCTGCCACGCCACCGCAGTTGCGAGCGGAAGGAATCTCGACAGTCAGCACAACCAATGAACTATTTGCCGGCGACTCCACGTACCCTCCTGGACCGTACGGCCTGGGCGTGCGTGTGCCGATGATCGTGATCTCGCCGTGGAGCAAAGGTGGCTGGGTGAACTCCGAGGTCTTCGACCACACCTCGCTCATCCAGTTCATTGAGCGCCGCTTCGGCAATCAACATCCGTATCTTACGGAGTCGAACATTACGCAGTGGCGCCGCGCGGTCACCGGCGATCTTACGTCGGCCTTCAATTTCTCCTCGCCCAACAACGCCAAGGTTGCGCTTCCCAGCACCATCGCCTACCTTCCACCAGACAATGACCGTCATCCCGATTACATTCCCGCTCCGCCGGCCGTCCAGGCGCTGCCGGCGCAGGAACCGGGTACACGCCCTGCCCGTGCGCTGCCGTACACGCTGTATGTCGATGGCGAAGTCAACGTTTCGCAAGATACCGTGCAGCTTCACTTCCGCAATCCAGGCAAGGCTGCCGCGGTGTTTCATGTACGCTCCGGCGACGGCCTTACCGGGCCATGGACATATACCGTCGGCGCTGGCGATCAGACTTCCGACACATTTGGCGCCAGAGGCAATACATCCTACGATCTTTCCGTCTTCGGCCCCAACGGTTTTCTGCGCGCGTTCGCCGGCGGTCTTGCGAACGGAAGCGCCAACCTCACGGTGAAGACCTTTTACGATACGGATTCCGAAAGCATCGTACTCATCATCCACAACCAGAGCGCAAGCGCTCAGAAACTGAGCATTGCCGACGCCTACTCCGGCAAGACAACCAAGCACCAGCTCCATCCGCAAGACACCTTCACGTTCTCCAGCCAGCTGCAAAAATCTTACGGTTGGTACGATTTCACTATTGAGGTCGATTCCGATGCCAGCTTCCGGCGCCAGCTTGCGGGACACCTGGAAACCGGAAAAGACAGTATGACCGATCCGGCAATCGGCACGTAGTCGCCTATCCTTCGCCAAAGCTCGCTTGAGGGTCGTGCCGGTGAGGGCCCTCAAGCGCGGATGGAGTGATACACTGATTCGCGGGCAAATCCGCGATGCGATACTTCCTCATTCTGTTCGCAGCCCTGGCCCTGAGCCAGGAGCCTCTGGTGAAGAATCCGCACACGGATCCGGCAGACGTAGCCGCTGGGGCCAAAATTTTCCGTTCTCACTGCGCGGAATGCCACGGGCGCCAGGGCGAGGGCGATCGTGGCCCCAAACTGACCACCGGCGTGTTCTTCCACGGCAGTACGGACCCCGACCTGTTCACCAACATTTCCAACGGAATCCCGGGCACAATCATGCCTAGCATCTTCTTCTCGCCGGATCAGGTCTGGCAGATCGTGGCCTACGTGCGCTCGCTGAGCGAGACTCGCAGCACCAGTAAGCCGGCAGGTGACCTTGCGCGGGGCAGGAAGCTTTTTCACGAACAGGGCTGCGTTGGCTGCCATTTGGTTCGAGGAGAAGGAAGCGTTCGCGGGCCTGATTTATCACTGATCGGGTCGCAGCGCTCTCCTGAACACCTGCGGTTGGCGATTCTCGATCCCAATGCTCAGGTGCAGCGTGAATTTTGGGTGGCCAAGGTCACGTATGAAAATGGCACCGAGTACTCCGGCTTTTTGATCAACGAAGATTCTTACGCCGTGCAGATCCTGGACTTCGCGCGCGGCCTGCTGTCGCTCTCCAAACATGATTTCCGGAAATTCGAAATCAGCAAATCTTCGCTGATGCCCTCCTATCAGGGGAGGCTGAGCCCCGCCGAGGTCGATGATCTGGTGGCGTACCTTTGGTCGCTTCAGCCTCTGGTGGCGGCGCAATGAGAGGCCTAATGTCCACGAAGTTTCTGATTCTGATTCTTTGCCTGGCGGCGGGCCCGGTCCATGCTCAGGTGACCTACGAGCGCATATTAAAGGCCGAATCCGAGCCGCAGAACTGGCTCACATACTCGGGCTCCTACAAAAGCTGGCGATACAGCCGCCTGGAGCAAATCAACCGGCAGAACGTACAGAATTTGAAACTGGCGTGGGTGTATCAGATGCCGATCACGCACCGCTTCGAGACCACGCCCATCGTGGTGGATGGCGTGATGTACCTGAGTGAGCCGCCTTCAAACGTCGTTGCGCTGGACGCAGCCACGGGTCGCCAGTTCTGGCGCTACCGGCGAAGCCTGCCTACCAAGATCAACGTCTGCTGCGGCCAGGTGAACCGAGGAGTGGCCGTGCTGGGCGACCGCGTTTTCGTCGGCACAGTCGACGCACATTTGGTGGCCTTGCATGCCAAGACGGGCGCTGTGCTGTGGGACGTTGAAGTTGCGGACAACCGCACCGGCCATGCGATCACGTCAGCGCCGCTAGTCGTGAAAGATATGGTGATCACGGGAATTGCGGGCGGCGAGTACGGCATCCGTGGCTTTGTCGACGCCTACGATGCTGCCACTGGCAAGCGCCGCTGGCGGTTCTGGACAATTCCGGCGCCTGGCGAGCCAGGCTCTGAAACCTGGAGCGGGGATGCCTGGAAGCACGGCGGCGGGCCCACCTGGGTAACGGGTTCTTACGATGTCGAGCAGAATCTGATCATCTGGGGCACCGGCAATCCCTCACCGGATTGGAATGGCGATGTGCGCAAGGGCGACAATCTCTATTCCGATTCGGCCATGGCCCTAGATGCCGACACCGGAAAGCTCAAGTGGCATTTCCAGATGGTTCCACACGACGTGCATGATTGGGATTCCGTGCAGGTGCCGGTACTCGTGGATTCGGAATGGCAGGGCAAAGCTCGCAAACTGATTTACTGGGCGCATCGCAGTGGTTTCTATTACGTGCTGGATCGCCAGACCGGCGAGTTTCTTCTCGGCAAACCGTTCGCCACGCAGACCTGGGCCAAAGGACTGGACGAGAAGGGAAGGCCGATTCGCAATCCGGGCATCGATCCCACGGAAGAAGGCGTGTACGTGTGGCCGGGCGTGCAAGGCGCCACGAACTGGTATTCGCCTTCGTACAATCCGCTGACAGGTTTGTTTTATCTCACCGCCTGGGAGAACAAAGGCTTCTACCGCAAAGGGGAAGTCGAGTACATTGCGGGGAATCGCTACATTGGCAGCGCTCCGAAAATCGATCTCGATGACGACCCCGGCTTCGGCGCTATCCGCGCGCTCGATCCCAAGACCGGCGACAAAGCCTGGGAATACAAGCTCCACAACAAGCCCTGGGCCGGCGTGCTTTCCACGGCCGGAAAGCTGGTTTTCGGTGGGAGCGGTGGCTGGTTCAATCGCGACCGGCAGGAAGCGGAAGGTTACTTCTTCGCGCTCGACGCGGAAACCGGCCGGGAACTCTGGCGCATTAATTTGGGCGGCGACATGTCCAGCAGCGCCATCACTTATTCAGTGAACGGCAAACAGATGGTAACGATGCCGGCCGGCAGCGGGCTGTTCGCCTTCGAATTGCCCTAATCAGAGTGGCTTCAAGCGGATGTTCTTGAACCAGCAATCGGCTCCGTGATCCTGTAAGCCGAAATAACCCACTCGCGGATGATATTTGTAGGCGAAACCAAACTTGTGTTTTGTCCCGTCGGGGCGAGTGTAGGGTTTGGTGAACTGATCCAGGTCGACGTGATTGACGTGCTCGTCATTGAGCACGACGTCGATAATGTTCCGGTCGCACTTGATCTCGATGTGGTTCCATTGTCCAACCGCCTTCATGGCGTTCTTCGTCGGCTTGGATAGATCGTAGATGGCGCCGGTGTCGTAGTAGCCTGCTTCCGAGCTGTCCAGAATCTGCACTTCGATCCCGTTGTAGCCGACGTCCCAACCTGGATAGGCGCGCAACGGCGAAGTTCGCAAAAAGATTCCGCTGTTGCAATGCGCGCTGATTTTGAAATCCAGGGCCACGATGAAGTTCTCCCACTGCTGCTCGTGGACCATCATGTAGGCGCCCGCTCCGTGCGGATTGATGCTGCCGTCTTCCACCGGCTTTTTGCTGAGTTGCCAGTCGCTGGTCATCCAGTTGTTCAGCGTCTTGCCATCGAAGAGCAGGAACCATCCTTCTTTGCTTTGCGCGGGCGTCAACTCGTTGTCCGCCGCGCTCGCGGCACAGCAGAAGGCAGCCATCATCAAAACGAGTACGCGGGTTTTCATGGCAATTATCATATGCCATCGACTCGACCGCGCATTACAAGCTGCGGGTGTCCCAATCGGCTTCCAGTTCCTGGATGAGCGCGTCGAGAATTTCAGCAGGATCGCCAGGTCTTGCGAGTTTCGCCGTCCATTGCCATTGGTTGAGGTAATCGTCGGTGCCCGCAAGTCCCTGTTCCATGGCGATGCGATCGATTTCCACCTGGAATCGGTCTGGCATCTGGCGGGCTAGCGGCCTGCCGCTTTCCGGGAACACCTTCACCTGAGCGGGGACGTTCTTCCAATACAGAACTTGATAGCGCGTCACGTTTGCAACTCTCCCTTGCGGTAAGCGCGCAAGAAGGTTTTGCAATTACGATCGCGCCCCAGGAGCACATCTTCCACCAGCCGGTATTGCGGATTCTGCGTGTCGATGGACATGATGCGGCGCACATCGGTGGCTACGGGATCGACGATGCCGCTATCTGCGCCTGCTGCAACAGCCAGGTTGATCCACGCATCGTTGAGAAGGCGGCGGCATGGCAGCCCGAATGAGACGTTGCTCAAGCCGCCGGTGATATGAATCTCCGGGCCATACTTCTGGCGAAGGCGCCGGATGGCTTCCAGGCAATGATTGCCGAAGCGGCTGTCGACTGCGATAGGAAACACCAGCGCATCGACGAAGATATCGCCCAAAGCGATCCCGTTCGCCACCGCGGCGTCCACCATTTGCGAGGCGTTGACAACGCGCTGCTCATCGTCCTCCGGCATGCCCTTCTGTCCAGCGGCGGTAACAATCACCGGAAGATTTTTGCTTTTGGCGAATTCCAATGCTTCGATCCGTTCGAGCGACGCGGAATTCAGCAGCGGCCGTCCTGCGCGGCCCTCGCAAGCTGCCAGCCCCGCTTCGATGATTTCCATGTTGGAGGAATCCACGCTGAGCGGCACCGGCGACATGGCTTCCACGGTTCGCACCAGCCAGCGGATGGCGTTTTTCTGATCCTCGGGGCGCAGCGAAATCTCATCGACATTGAGATCCAGGAAATCCGCGCCGGCTTTCAACTGCCGGTTCACCAGCGCGCGGATGTATTCTATTCCCTCCGCGGCGGACGGTTCCTTACCGGCCATGGCTTCGAGCACGGCGATTTTGATGTGCTTGACGGAGCCTTCGTCGTAATCCTTGGTGCGCTTGATGTAATCGGGAATCACCAGATAGCGCGTCGATCCGTCGGCCGCTGTGTAGCGCACGGCTTCGGAACCGTCCGGGGCGGTGGTAACGAGTTTTCCCTTGCGCAGGACCACGCGCGTGGTGTGAATATTTTCTCCGATGATGACGAACTGCTGATCGCGATTTTCCAGTTGCACGGTTATGAATTCCCCTGAATGGTTGCCGACGGAACCAGTTCTTTCGGCATCGGTTTGAACTGGCAGCCTTCCACGAAGACCTCAAAAAAATCTGGCGTTGTCTCCAATTCCACGTGCTCAATAGTTTTTACGAGGCGCTCAATCGACTGCCTCTTGCGCCGCGAAAGCAGCATCTCGCGGGCTCCCTGAACAGATGCGTTGCCGATCTTCACGATGCGATCTTCGGGCACGGGAGCGAGAAAGCCGATTTCGATTGCATTGCGGATATCGATGTAGTTGGCGAATCCGCCGGCCAGATAAAGTTTCGTGACGTCGGCGGGGCTGATGCCATACTTGCGCAGTACGATGAATTGCCCGCAGTAATTGGCTGCTTTGGCTTGCGCCAGGTTGCTGGCGTCTTCCCGGGAAAGCGTGATTCCGCACTCGGGCGCCACTAGGATCTCGCGGGCCTTGTCGCGGAACACGCCTTTGGGAGTCATGCGCTCGTGGCGGCGAAGCTCGGCGAGAAGATCGATTAACCCGGATCCGCAGATACCCTGCGGCGGCACATCGCCGATGGTGCGGTACTCGATGTGGTCTCCCTCGATGCGGATGGATTCGATGGCGCCATCGCAGCCGGTCATTCCGTATTTCATCAGGCCGCCCTCAAAAGCCGGACCCGCCGGACAAGAGGCGGTCATCATTCGGCCGGCGTGCCCGACGACAACTTCCGTATTGGTTCCCACGTCCACCAGCATGACGATCTCGTGCTGAGACTCCATATCGATGGCCGCGAGCGCCGCTGCCGTGTCCGCGCCTACGTGGCTGGCAATCAGCGGCGCACCGAAAATCCGCGCCTGCGGGTGGGCCCAGATGCCGAGTTTGTGAGCTTTTTCCACTAGCGAAGTGGTCTGGCGTTCACCCGCCCGGTACTCGTGCTCGATTACGGATTTGTACGGACGCTGGCCGATCGATTGCACATCCAGGTTGAAAAAGAGATCCCGCATGGTGGAATTTCCCGCCACCACGATTTCGTAGATCTCCTGCCGCGAGAACTGCAGTTCCCGGCACATTTGCTGCAGTTCATGATTGACGGCGGTGATGATGGCTTTATGCAGCTCGCCGCGGAACTTGCCGGAATCGTAGGAAATCCGGTTCATCACATCGCTGCCGCCGAAGCGCTGCGGATTGTCGAAGGACGATAGGCACAACCCGGCGCCGGTCTCGAGATCCACCAGTTCCACTACAACGGTTGTCGTGCCGAGATCGATAGCTACCCCGTAGAGATGCCCGCGATAGGTATCTATGCGCTCGCCATCGTAGAAAACGAAATCACCGACGCGCGTCACCAACGGATCGAGTTGGACTGGCTTTTCCGAAGTAGCGGTCAGGATCTGGGGACGCCGACGGAGCAGGGCAAACTCAACATCGCAATCGGTATTCTGGATCGCCGCCTGACAGGCCAACCGATAATCGCCGCGCAGAAACGATTCCGGCTCAGTGCGGGCGCATAGCGCCTCCATGCCGCGCTTCACCTCGACGACGCATTCGTGGCACTGCCCGGTCCGGCCGCAGGAAGTGGGTACCTGCACCGCGAGCTCGTCGGCGTAATCGAAAATAGTTTTGCCCGCGGCTAATTCGCGGGTGTCGCCGCCGTGGGAAATCAGCGCCATGGAAAGCGATCGAGGCTAGGCCGTTTGCCAGGCCTTGCGGTAATCCAGCTTGTCGTCACTCGCGCAGATGGGCAGTTGACCCGGCGCCAGCGGCTTGCGCTTGTTCTGGCAGCCGAATTGCGCCGTGCACTGGTCAAGCCGGTTCTTGTAAGGGCAGCGCATGGTGGACAACTCGTCGGCATGGCGCACCATGCCTGCGAACAGTTCTGTGATTCGATCGAGGCGCTTGCGGTACTCTTCGGGATCGATCTTGCCCATGGAATCCTACGCCCTCACCTTGACCACTACACCCAGCAGCCGCTTGGCCGTGGCGACGCATGCCAGAGCATCTTTGCCGTAACCATCGGCGCCCATGTCGTCGGCGAATTCCTGAGTCACCGGAGCGCCGCCCACCATGATCTTGACCTTATCGCGCAGGTCCGCGTCGATGAAAGCTTCAATCGTTTTGCCCATGTTGGGCATCGTGGTCGTGAGCAGCGCCGACATACCGAGCAGCAGCGCGTCGTGTTCTTCTACGGCCTCGATGAAGCGGTCGGGCGCGGTGTCCACGCCCAGATCGATAACTTCGAAGCCTGATCCGCGCAGCATCATGATGCAAAGATTCTTGCCGATATCGTGCAGGTCGCCTTTGACCGTGCCCATGATCACTTTGCCAATCGGCTCAATGCCGGCGGCGGAAAGGATGGGATCGATGTGCGCCATGCCCGCTTTCATGGCGCGTGCGCAGGCCAGCACTTCGGGCACAAAGATGAAGTTCTCCCGGAATTTGATTCCGACGATCCCCATGCCGGCGATCAGGCCGTCATCCATCACTTCGAGGGCGTCGATCCCGCTGTCGAGCGCCTCGCGCGTGAGCCGGTTTACCAAGTCATTGTCGCCGTCAATTAACGCCGCCGCGATCTCCTGCATCTTGGGATTGGCGCGGGCAAATAACTCGATATTGCGCGTCAGCTCTTCGGGCCGTGCGATGTTCTCTTCAATTTCCTGCCGGATGAAATCGTTGGAGATGTTTTTAAGTTCCGCCATAGACTTGGTTCACCTAGTTGGTCGTTGCGTGCTCCCGATGCCAGTCGCGCACAGCTAGCGGGATTTCCTTGAGGTTCTCGATGGCGGTCTGCAGCGGAATCGCGCATTCCGGACCTACCAGTTGGACGCCGGCGTCCAGATTCTTGTAGACCTCTTTGCGCACCTCCTCCGGCCCCTTGGAAAACAGCGTCTCGGGATTGTTGATATTGCCGACCAGCGAAATCTTACCGTGAACCGCGGCCATCGATTCGCCCGGCTGGTTTTTCGAGTCGTAGTGAAATGCCGCCATCCCAGTCTCCGCGATGAATCCCATACGGTCCACCGTCCGGCCGCAGATATGCAGAATCAGCGGACCCGGAATCCGCTCGACGAACTCAATGTGTAGATCGCGCAGGTAGCGTTGGTAATATTCGGCGCTCACCAGGTCGCCGGTGGCATGGTCGGGCAGAGTGAGCGCGTCCGCGCCAGCTTCGATCTGCGCCACGCCGAATTGAACTGTCGCTTCCTTCATCTTTTCCAGGCAGAGTTTGGTCTTGCCTGGATCGTCAAGCGACATCAGCAGAAATTGTTCGACGCCGAAACAGTGATAGCCGAGCGACCATGGCCCCATCGTCTTGCCGATGATCGCGACTTCGTTACCGAACTCTTTGCGCAAAATCCGGATGGCGTCGAGTATGCATTTCGTGTCGTTGTGGGTGAGCAGGTCGGCGGGGATTTTGATGTCTTCCGGCTTTTCCCAGATCGGCTCGCGCATTTTGACCGTCGGCCAGTTATCTTTCTGCTCCCACTGGATCTTGCAGCCCAGCGCCGAAGATTCCTGAATGATGGAGTACACCGGCATGATGGTGTCGAAGCCCAATTCGGTATAACTGGTCGCGGCCAGGCGCGCCACCGATTCAGCTTTCCGGCAGGCTTCCGGAAACGGCGCATCGGCCAGGTCCATCAGCTCGACCGTGGCTACCGAGGTCGGATTGCAGACCGGTGTGCGGTCTACCGGCTCGCGCCGCAGGGCTGCCATCACGCGCTCGCGGCTGGTCATGGGACCGACTGTTTTGGCAACTGTTTCCATCATCTCCTCCGGAGCTACTTTTGCGCGCTCGGCGCCACCAATACGCCGCGGGACGCTGCCGCTTCTTCTTCGCGCAGAATCGCCCTGACGTTCAACGCGCGGATCAGCATCGTCCCCACCGCGGCGTCGTGCGATTGTTTGCATGTAAAGGCAATTTGTTCGGGAGTGCTGCCGCCGCGAACCATCTCCGCCAGTTTCGCCAGGCCGCCAGCAATGGCTGACACGCGGCTGCCGCCCTCGTCGCCTCCGGTCTCGGCGCGAATCTCGTAAGCGCCCGAACCCACGCTCGAAACAGTGATATTCAGGTTAGACTTCTTGTCCATAATGACCAGGGGACGCGCTTCGAGCGCGGCCTCCGGCTTCAGCTTGCAGGCTTCGATAAAGATGCGGCGCACGGTGAGCTGGTGGGGGTCGCCGCACGTGAAGCGCAGCCGCGGGCCAACCTGCTGCATCCCGCCGAGTTTAACCATCGCGTGGATCACGAATTCGATGCGCTGGGCGGCCCCGGGTTTCTGGCTATACGTGTGGACCAGATACGCAGGCCCGGTCTCTGTCTTCTGACGATAGAGACCAATTGAGATGTCGTGAAAATGCGGGTCCATCGACACCAGTTCGATGCGTCTGCCTATTTCGGTCGCGATCGCCATCTCTTTAGCCCTTTGAAATGCAACCGGCTTGACGCCGGAGGCGGGGTTTCCTTACTATGTCTACTTGTCAGACAAGCTGCCCTACCAGCATAATTCAGGGTTTAGGCGGCTGTAAAGCAGCTCTTCGTGATCAATAGCCTGAAACCGATATCGCGGCTATCCCTAAGCGACGAAATCGTGGAGCAGATTATTGACCTCATCTCCCGCGGGATCCTCAAACCCGGCGAGCGGATGCCCTCGGAAAAGCAACTCTGCCAACAGTTTGGCGTAAGCCGCGCGTCCGTCCGGGAAGGTTTGCGTTCGCTGGCGGTGATGGGGATTCTGGAATCACACGCCGGAGAAGGCACCTACGTCTCCGAGGACAACAGCCGGTACCTGCAAAAAACACTTCAGTGGAGCCTGTTGCTGGACCGCAAATTGGTTGACGATCTGATCGAAACCAGGTTGACCCTGGAATCCGAAACCGCGTCTCTGGCAGCGCTGAGAGCGGGTCCGGAAGATTTGTTGGAAATCGCGGCGGCCATTGGAGGGATGGAACAATCGGCCGCGCAGCCGGACAGTTACCTGGGTTTCGATATGCAATTCCACGTCGCTATTGCCAGGGCCTCGCAGAATTCCATTCTCTTTCAACTTCTCGGGATGATTCGGGGCTATTTGCAGACCTGGATCAAGGAGACGCTCAGCAGTACCCCGGCGCACGACTCGGAGCTGCGCGCCCACAAGTCGATTGCCGAGCACCGCAAAGTTCAGGCGGCGATAAAAAGCAGAAACTCCGAGCGCGCGCGGCAAGCCATGAAGGAGCACATCCTTTCGAGTAGCGCCGATTTGCGCGCGCGCCTGGCGAACCAGGCTCCAGGAAGTTAGGACGCCTTGGCCACCGGCAGTCCCTCCAGCACTTCGGGAAGAGCTGCACGGAGCGCATCCTCGACGGTTTCCACCAGCACGAAGTTCATTTCTTTTCGCACCGGATCGGGCAGTTCGCGCAGATCTTTCTCGTTGGCTTTGGGTAGAATCACGCGCCGGATTCCAGCCCGGCGGGCGGCCAGCATTTTTTCCTTGATGCCGCCGACCGGCAACACCAAACCCGTGAGCGTGACTTCGCCGGTCATCGCGATGCCTGCCGGCGCGGGGCAATTGGTGTATGCCGACGTCAACGCAACGGCCATGGTCACGCCGGCAGAGGGTCCATCTTTCGGAATCGCTCCAGCGGGAACATGCACATGCAAACCATAGCGCCGGAACATAGAGGGATCGATTCCCAAATCGCCGGCGTGCGCCCAGATGTAACTTTGCGCGGCTTTGACCGATTCCTGCATCACGGCTCCCAGTTGGCCGGTCAGGGTGAGGCCGCGTCCATTGGGCAGCAGAGCCGCCTCCACATAGAGCACGTCGCCGCCTGTTTCCGTCCAGGCCAGGCCCGTCACCACGCCCGGCGGCAGATGCTTGCGTGTCTGTTCCGGCGAAACTCGCTCCGGCCCAAGCAAGTCAGTGAGGTCTTCCGGTCCGACGACAACCGGCGCGCTATCGCCCTCTGTGGAACGCAGGGCCAATTTTCGCATCACCCGCGCTAAAGAACGCTCGAACTGACGCACGCCGGCCTCCCGGGTATAGCGGGAAATGATGCGCCGCAAAGCGGGCTCGGTGATCGTAAGCCGGTCTTCTGCGAGGCCGCACTCTTTCATTTGCCGCGCGATGAGATAGCGCCGCGCGATTTCCAGCTTTTCTTCTTCGCTGTAGCCGGACAGCCGCAGCACTTCCATGCGATCCAGCAGCGGGCCGGGCACCGTGTCCAGCGTGTTGGCATTGGCGATAAACAGAATCTTGGAAAGATCGAACGGCAAGTCCAGATAGTTGTCGCGGAACGTCCGGTTTTGCTCCGGGTCAAGAATTTCCAGCAGCGCCGATGCCGGGTCACCGCGAAAATCATGGCCGATCTTGTCGACTTCATCCAGCATCAAAACCGGATTGTTCACGCCCGCCCGGCGTATCGCCTGAATGATCCGCCCGGGCATGGCGCCGATGTAGGTTCGCCGGTGGCCGCGCAACTCGGCTTCGTCGTGCAATCCGCCCAGACTCAGGCGCTCGAATTTGCGCCCCAACGCGCGGGCGATGGATTGGCCGAGCGAAGTCTTGCCCACGCCGGGAGGGCCCACAAAGCAAAGAATAGGAGCTTTAGCCTGCGGGTTCAGCTTCAGCACCGCCAAGTGCTCGAGAATTCGCTCTTTCACTTCCTTCAGACCGTAATGATCCTCATCGAGAACCGTGCGGGCTACGACGATGTCGAGAACGTCATCCGACGCCTTCTTCCAGGGAAGGTCGAGCAGAAATTCCAGATAGGTGCGGACAATGGAAAGATCCGGCGCTCCGGCGGGCAGCCGTTCCAGCCGCTTCAGCTCGCGCTCGGCTTCCTTCTGAGCTTCCTCAGGCAACTCCGCCTTGGACAGCCGCTCGCGCAGCAATTCGACTTCGGATTGCTCCGCGTTCGCGCCGCCCAATTCCTGCTGGATGGCGCGCATCTGCTGACGCAGAAGATACTCGCGCTGTTCCTTGCTCATGACGCTCTCGGCCTGGCTTGCGATCTTGCTGCGCAGCTCCAGCACCTGCAGTTCATGCGCGAGGTAATTGTGCATCAGGCGCAGCGCGCTGCCACAGGTCGCGGATTCGAGCAGATTCTGCTCCTTGTCGCGCTCCAGGCTGAGCACGGAGGCCAGAAAATAAACCAGCCGCAATGGATCTTCGGCGTTGGCGATCACCCGGCCCCAATCGGCGGGCGCCTGCGGTTGAGCCAAAGCAAGCGCCTGGGCCGCCATTTCGGCTACTTCCTTGTGGAGCGCTTCGATCTCCGCCGTTTTTTCTTCCGGCACCGGCAGCGGCTTGATATGGAGCCTGCAGATAGGGTCCGCTGGTGTCCAGGCCTTCCACGCCGACGCGTTCCACTCCGAGCAGCAGCACGTCCACTAATGATTCCTGGCGGCGCACCATCTGCTTGATGACGGCCTTGGTGCCGACGGTGTAAAGATCATCTGCTCCTGGCATTTCCGCGGCATTGCTGCGTTGCGCCAGGACCACGATTTCTTTGTCCTCGGTCAACAGCGCCGCCTCAACCGCGGCAATGGACCCGGGCCGACCCACCGACAGCGGCATCAGCAGGTTCGGAAACAAAACCGTATTCTTAACCGGCAGAACCGGCAGCGTTCGCACGTTTTCCATATCACTCACCTGTTTTCACTCCGTCGTCAGTACACTCACCAGCAAAAGGCCATCGCGCCACTGCAACTCCAGGCGGGCGCTCGCCACTTCACTTGGAAATTCAATGACCCTCTCAAAGCGGTTGTAAGAAATCTCCATGGAGTACGGAACGCAGCCTTCCACCGGCAACCGGTCGCGCCGCTGCCCGCTGATACGGATCCAGCACCCGCCCGCTCCCACCTCCACATCCTCCAGCCTGACGCCGGCCAGTTCGAACTTCACCAGCCAGCCTGTGCGAGTGCGGTAAACGTCCACCGCGGGACGCCAGCAAGTCTCGCTCGAGACAGCAGTTGCCTGCCGCCAGGAGTCCAGCTTTCGCTGTGGCCAACTGGGCATATTCTTAGTTCCTCTGTCGCAGATCTTCTAAGCGTTAGATGCTCAACAAGGGCCATAAGTTGCAGAGCGCAGCGATGAAAGCGCAGCGCGACCGGACCTTATATTGGCTTATCGTTTCAATGGCATGCCCGGGTCTTCATGAATTCTTCATGGCTTTTCTATGACTTCTTCAGGTCTAACTGAATACTCTGAGACCGTGGGAGGACAGAACAACATGTCACTCGCGATCGAGAAAGTCTGGGTACCCGCACCTGGACACTCCGCGCCACCCGCAAAGTGGGAGACGGATCAGAAGTTAAACATCGCCGTGGTGTTTACGTCGGTGGAAGCCACGCTGGCAGCGTTGCGGGAAGCCGCCGCACTCGCTCAAAGCCTGAGAGCACGGATTCAGTTGGTGGTGCCGCAGATAGTGCCTTACCCCCTTTCTCTCGAAAGCCCGCCGGTGCTGGTTGAGTTCAGCGAGCGGCGCTTCCGCGTGGTAGCAGCCGAGAGCCTGGTAGAGACAAGCGTGCAAATTTATCTGTGCCGCAATCGCTTCGATACTTTGAGCACGTTCCTGAACCGCGGCTCGATCGTGGTTGTGGGCGGGCCAAAGAGATGGTGGCCAACGAAGGATGAAATTCTGGCCCGCCGGCTGCGGAGTGCGGGTTACGAAGTGCTTTACAAGGAAACGGAGTAAACCCCCATGCTCGACCTGTTTTACGCCGCTGTCGGATGTGTATTTCTGCTTCTCTGCTGGGCCTTCACGAAGGCCTGCGACAAGTTGTAGGAGAGCCAAGTCATGGATTATGTGATCGCCGGAATCGCGGCATTGGGTTTGTTCATTTATCTGATCTTCGCGCTTCTTCGTCCGGAGAAATTCTGAGGAGAGAACAATGACCAGCATTGGAGTTTTGCAAATTGCGATTTTCCTCGGGCTGATTCTGGTATGCGCGAAGCCTCTGGGCGCCTATATGGCCCGGGTGTTTGAAGGGCAACGCACCTTTATGCATCCGCTCTTGCGTTGGCTGGAAGTGCTGACCTACAAGGCAATCGGCGTAAAAGAAGATGTGGAGCAGCGCTGGACCCATTACACGGCAGCGCTGCTGAGCTTCAGCCTTTTCGGGTTTCTTTTGACGTACCTGCTGCAGCGCGCGCAGGGAATGCTGCCGTTCAATCCGCAGCATTTCAATGCCGGCAACGTGCCGCCGGATCTGGCCTTCAATACCGCCACCAGCTTCGTTACGAATACCAACTGGCAGGCATACTCCGGCGAATCGACGATGAGTTATTTTGTCCAGATGGCCGCGCTAGCGGTGCAGAACTTTGCATCGGCAGCCGCCGGTATCGCGATTGCGGTCGCCCTGATTCGCGGCTTTGCCCGCCAGGAAAAGAAAACGATCGGCAACTTCTGGGTCGACGTCACCCGAGCCACCGTTTACGTGCTGCTTCCACTTTCGATTGTCGTGACGTTGCTCTATGTCTCCCAGGGCGTGGTGCAGAATTTCAATCCTTACACGGAAGTGACCACCGTCGAGGGCGCGAAGCAGGTCATCGCGCAAGGTCCGGTAGCGTCTCAGGAAGCCATCAAGCAGCTCGGCACCAACGGCGGAGGCTTCTTCAACGCCAACTCCGCGCATCCGTTTGAAAACCCGACACCGGCGAGCAATCTACTGGCGATGTTTCTCATTTTCCTGATCCCGGGCGCGCTGACTTACACGTTCGGAACGATGGTGGGCGACACGCGCCAGGGCTGGGCAATTTTCGCGGCCTTCTCGGTCATGTTCCTGATCGGCGTATTCGTCTGCTACCACTTCGAGCAGGCCGGCAACCCCGTGCTGGCAAAAATGGGGATTCAAACTGAGGCCACTTCGGGACAGGCCGGCGGAAACATGGAGGGCAAGGAAACGCGCTTTGGGATTGCCAATTCCGCGCTGTTCGCCACCGTGACAACGGACGCCAGTTGCGGAGCCGTGAACGCGATGCACGACAGCTTCACGCCGCTCGGCGGCCTGGTTCCGATGTTCAACATCATGACCGGCGAAGTGATCTTCGGCGGCGTTGGCGCGGGACTCTACGGCATCCTGCTGTACTGCATCCTGGCGGTGTTCATCGCGGGCTTGATGGTGGGACGCACGCCGGAATACATCGGCAAGAAGATCGAAAAGAAGGAAGTGAAAATGGCCATGCTGGCGGTGATCGCGACCGCGTTCAGCATTCTGGTTTTCAGCGCGCTCAGCGCGGTAATCACTTTTTCTGCCAAGGGTTACTGGAATCCGCAGGGCGCGGCCACGGCCAACCTGGGCAACACCGGTCCGCATGGGCTGAGCGAAATTCTGTACGCCTACGTCAGCGCCACCGGCAATAACGGCAGCGCCTTTGGCGGCCTTACGCCGAACACGCCGTGGTACGACCTCACGATCGGCCTGGCGATGTGGATCGGCCGGTTTCTGTTCCTGATTCCTTTGCTGGCGGCGGCCGGAAGTCTGGCGGCCAAGAAAAAGATTCCTTCCACCGCGGGAACTTTTCCGACGCATGGACCTTTATTTGTCGGGCTGCTCGTCGGCACCGTAATCATTGTCGGCGCGCTTACCTTCTTCCCGGCGATTTCACTTGGCCCGATTGTCGAACACTACCTGATGCATGGCGGCAAGCTGTTTTCCCTGATCCTCTCGCCGTCTCAGGGGAGTTGGAGCTAGCCATGGGTACGACGATGATGCCAGAACCGAAATTGACACCACAGAATCCGCAAGACGATACGGCGTCGCTTCTGCCCAAGAAGCTGGTGCGGGCGCGTCCGCTCTTCGACCCGGAAATCGTCGGGCGGGCGACCGCGGCATCCTTCGGGAAGCTGAACCCGGTCACTTTGCTGAAGAACCCAGTCATGTTTGTGGTCGAAGCGGGCGCTGCGCTTACCACGGTTTTCCTGATCCGCGACATTTTCACCGGCGCGGGAAACATCGGGTTCCAAATCCAGATCTCGCTATGGCTCTGGTTCACGGTACTGTTCGCGAATTTCGCCGAAGCCATGGCGGAAGCACGCGGCAAGGCGCAGGCCGATACGCTGCGCAAGACCAAGACCGACGTGATTGCCAAACGCCTCAGCGCCGCGGGAAAAATCGAACTCGTCGCTGGCTCTATGTTGCGCGTCGGCGACATCGTGATTTGCGATGCCAACGATCTGATTCCAGGCGACGGCGAAGTGATTGATGGCGTTGCCACCGTGGACGAATCGGTGATTACCGGAGAAAGCGCGCCGGTGATTCGCGAGTCCGGTGGCGATCGCAGCGCCGTCACCGGCGGCACGCGCGTGCTGTCGGATCAGATCAAGATCAAGATCACGTCCAACCCTGGCGAGACGTTTCTCGATCGGATGATTGCGCTGGTTGAAGGAGCTGAACGCCAGAAGACGCCGAACGAGATCGCGCTGAATATTCTCATCGCAGGCTTGACGCTGATCTTCCTGCTCGCCGTGATCACGCTGCAACCATTTTCAGCATTTAGTGTTGCGCAGGCGGGCTCGGGATCGGTGCCAAGCGTGGCGGTGCTGGTCTCGCTGCTGGTTTGTCTGATTCCGACGACGATCGGCGGCTTGCTTTCCGCCATCGGCATCGCCGGGATGGACCGCGTGATGCAGCACAATGTGCTCGCCATGAGCGGAAAGGCCGTCGAAGCCGCCGGCGACGTGAACTCGCTGCTGCTCGACAAGACCGGCACGATTACCCTCGGCAATCGCCAGGCCGTAGAGTTTCTGGCGATCGACGGAGTGAAGGACGAGGAGTTGGCCGACGCCGCGCAGTTGTCCAGCCTGGCCGACGAAACGCCGGAGGGCCGATCCGTTGTGGTTCTCGCCAAAGAAAAATTCGGTCTTCGCGGCCGGCACATTCCGGAACACGAGGCGACGTTCATCCCCTTCTCGGCGTACACGCGCATGAGCGGAGTCGATTTCGAAGGACGGCAGCTTCGCAAAGGAGCCACGGACGCGATCATCAAATTCGTTGTCGAAAAGGGCGGCGAGATTCCCGGCAATTTCCAGGAGATGAGCGATCGCATTTCGCGCAACGGAGGCACGCCGCTGGCCGTGTGCGACGGCAAGCGCCTGCTGGGCGTTATCCATTTGAAAGACATCGTCAAGGGCGGAATGAAGGAGCGCATCGCGCAGCTTCGCCGCATGGGCATTCGCAGCATCATGATCACCGGCGACAATCCGCTCACCGCGGCTGCCATCGCCGCCGAAGCTGGCGTGGACGATTTCCTGGCGCAGGCAACGCCCAAAGACAAGCTGGAGTACATCAAGAAGGAACAGGCCGCCGGCCGCCTGGTGGCGATGACGGGCGATGGCACCAACGACGCGCCCGCTCTGGCGCAAGCCGACGTCGGACTGGCCATGAATACCGGTACCACGGCTGCGAAAGAAGCCGGCAACATGGTGGATCTCGACAGCAATCCGACCAAGCTCATTGAAGTTGTCGCCATCGGAAAACAATTGCTGATCACGCGCGGCGCGCTGACGACGTTCTCCATCGCCAACGACGTGGCCAAATATTTCGCCATCATCCCGGCGATGTTCATGGCGACTTACCCGGCGCTCGGCAAGCTGAACATCATGGGGCTGCACACGCCGCAGAGCGCGGTGCTGGCGGCGGTGATCTTCAACGCTCTGATCATCATCGCGCTGGTGCCGCTGGCGCTGCGCGGCGTGAAATACCGTCCGGTCGACGCCGCCAGCCTGCTGCGGCGGAATTTGCTGATCTATGGCGTCGGCGGAATCATCGCGCCTTTTCCAGGAATCTGGCTCATCGATCAACTGCTGGTAGCGCTTCGTTTGGCGTAGGAAGGAATCATTATGTGGGAACAAATTTTGCCGGGACTTCGAATCAAGATTTTCATGACGATCGTGCTGGGGGTGGTTTACCCGCTCGCCATGACAGGCATCTCCCAGGCGCTCTTTCCGAAGCAATCGAACGGGAGCCTGATCAAGGCAGGGGACAAGAGTGATCGGCTCAGAGCTCATCGGCCAGAACTTCAGCAAGGCCGAGTATTTTCACCCGCGCCCTTCCTCAGCCGGCAGCGGGTACGATGCGACTGCCAGTTCCGGCTCGAACCTCGGGCCGACCAGCGCCAAGCTTGTCAACGGTACGACCAAGATGGACGACAAGAAAAACGAAGTAGTCGACTTCGATGGCATCAATCTTCGCCTGGTGCATTACTGCCTCGAAAACGATATTCCCTACGAATCATCGGTGCCGATGGACCGCTTTAAAGACGCCAATGCCGGTCTGGATGAAGTGAAGCTGATCAGGGCTTTCAATGACGATAAAGCGCCGTTGGTGTTCAAGCCCAAGTCGCCGATCTCTGCTGACGCTGTGACCGGCTCAGGCAGCGGACTCGATCCGCACATCAGCCCGGATTCGGCGCTAGCGCAGGCCGCCCGCGTGGCTAAGGCTCGCGGCATACCGGTGGAACAGGCGAATCAGTTGATAGCCAAGTTTACGGAGGGCCCCGACCTGGGCCTGCTGGGCGAACCGCGGGTGAATGTGTTGAAGCTCAATCTCGCGCTCGACCAACAATATGCGCGCAAATAAGCAGTTTCTGAAGTTAGGAGAAATCATGAAAACCATGTCGTTTTCAATCCTCTTATGGGTAGTGCTATGTTTTGCATCAAGCGGGTTAGCGGCTGACGGTCTTGTCAGCGGGATCGCCCGCGATTCCGGAAGTGGTAAACCAGTGGCGGAAGCGCAAGTCATCGCGCACAACCTGGCCAAGGGCACGGATCGTACCACTGTCACCGATGCCGGCGGCATTTTTACTTTCACCGATCTAGAACCCGGTGCGTATGAACTCGCAGCCACGAAAAATGGATTCCAGAAATCGTCGGCGCATGTCGAGGTGGCGGCCAGCAGGACGGCCAACGTGGATCTTCCCCTGATCGCGGATAGCCCAATGCTGACCGAGAGAGAAAAGAAATTGCTCGATCGCATCGAGCGCCTGGAAGGACGTCTGGCGGCAATGGAAGCCAGGGAAGCGAGCGCCAGACCGGTAAGCTGCGCCCGGCACTGAAGTTCTTTTGGCTTCCCGTGACGCCGGTTGCCGTAGCGCCACAGCCAGCATTGCCAGTTCCGCGATGCCACGCCACAGGCGCAGTACCCGCCCCGGCAACGCCCGCCGCTCCCTGCCTCAGCATATTATTCCGGACGCGCTGCAATCGCCCGCGGCCACTGCCGGAGTGGATAATTTCACGCCGTTCGCATTCGGCGACTTCACCTGGCTCAACGGCAGCCCCCGCACCAAGGACACCGTGCTGGACACGAAATTCTTCACTCCGGAAGTCAGATTCGACACTCATTTCATAACCGATTTCAATCAACCCGACGACCACTCGATGGGCGGTTCGACCGAACAGTTCCGGTCCGGCGAAGTCCAGCTGGAGCAGATCAGCGTCGGCGGCGATTTCCACTGGCACAACGTTCGCGGCAGAATTCTGACCATGGTCGGCATGTTCGCGACCACCACGCCGCGCAATGACGCCGAGCTCCGGCGTCGGCCAATGGGATGTCCGCGGCGCGTACAGCTATGTTTCGGAGGCATACGGCGGCTATCACTTCAACGTGAACCACGGACTGAACGTCGACGCCGGAATCTTCGTGTCCTACATCGGCCTGTTCAGCTATTACAACTTCGACAACTGGGCCTACCAGCCGTCATTCGTGTCGTCCAACACGCCATGGTTCTTCAACGGAGTGCGCATCCAGTGGTTTCCCACTAACAAACTGAAGATCGAACCGTGGATCATCAACGGCTGGCAATCCTATAACAGGACCAACGGTCATCACGGTTTCGGTGGACAGATTCTGTACATGCCGCGAGAATGGGTCAAGCTCGTTTTCAACAACTACGGAAACGGAACCGACACTTTAGGCAACCCCAATCGCGTCCGCCTGCACACCGACGACAGTATCGAGGTCCGATACTTACAACGATCCCGAGATCGAGCGGCATTTCCAAGATGGCATTCTCTCTCACCGGCGACCTGGGCTGCGAATACGGCGGCGGCGTGACCTGTCATGGCGGGGCGGGAGGACCGAAGCAGGCGTTCCTGGGTGTGATGGCTTACAACCGCATCTGGTTCCACAAAGACAAGTTCGCGATCACGCTCGGCGGCGGCAAGATGAACAATCCCGGCCGCTATCTGACGCTGCTCCCGCCCATCAACGGAGCGGATGCTGTTTCCGGTTCGCCGTACTTTACGGGGAATCCCGGGGACAGGGCTCACATGTGGGATGCGAACGTCAATCTCCAGTGGATGCCCAAGCAGTACATCACCTGGTGGTCGGAGGTCGGCTATCGCCACTCGGATGTTCCGTACTGGTCCGGCCGCGGCGGCATTACGCCTCCGGCAGGCAATACCGGCGCTCCGACCCAATATGTCTGCAACAGCGGCGGCTCAGCCGGGACGAACGATCTGTCGACGGCGTACGCGAACTGCGGCGGACCGGGCAGTGTCTGGTTCCCGGATCTTCGCCGAGGCCAAGCCACCGTCAGCGTCGGTGTCATGGTCAAATTTTAGTGATGAGGCGCCGCTAGCTGCGTGAATCCCCTTACGGCTTTTGGCTTATTCGCAGTTACGGCGATGCTGATATTTTATGCGCTGGAGCCGCGCGGCCGGGTCTACATCCTGGCATTTGCGGGTGCGTGTTTGCTTGGATCGGCCTACGGATTTCTCCAGGGAGCCTGGCCATTCGGGCTGGTAGAAGCCGTCTGGTCCATCGTGGCGGTGCGGCGATGGTGGTTCGCGAACAAAAAACAGGGACGAGACGCATGACCGCTGAGACGCGCCGAAAAACTCCCGAAGACTATCTGCGCGAGTGTCAGGCCGAGGAAGAGGCGTCCACTACCTAAAGATAAAGGGCACCTCAAGATCTTTCTCGGCTACGCGTCGGGCGTGGGGAAATCGTTCCGGATGCTGGATGAGGCACGGCGCCGCCGGGAACGCGGGCAAGACGTCGTCGTGGGCGCGATACAGCCGCAGGTTCCGGAAGAAGTCGAGCCGCTGTTACGAAAGCTGGAGGTGATGCCGCTGAAAGCCGATCGGACGGCGGAACCGCCATCGATGTGGATGCCTTGCTTCGGCGCCATCCCGCCGTCTGTGTCATCGATGGTCTGGCTTACAACAATCCGCCGGGCTTGCGGAACCCGACACGCTGGCAGGATGTGAAGGATTTGCTGGAGGCCGGAATTCAAGTGATCGCCTCCATCAATATCCAGTACGTGTGCGAACTTCGCGACCAGGTGGAAGCCATCACCGGAAAGCACGTGGATCAGACCGTCCCGCTCTCGTTCATTCAGAGCGCGGACGAAATCGAAATTGTGGATGCGCCTCCGGAAGAGCCGATGGAACGATCACCGGATGAGCAGGTGCAAGTCCAGAAACACGAGGAGCGATTATCGAAGCTGCGCGAACTTGGCTCTGGTGGTAACCGCGGATATCGTGGATCATCAACTGAACGATTACCTGGAGCGCCACGGCATCCGGCAGCATTTCGGCGCGCACGAACGGATTCTGGTATGCATTACTCCTCGCGCCAACATGCAGGAGATGATGGAGATCGCGCAAATCGTCGCCAGGAGGTTTCATGGGGAACTGATCGTGGCGTACGTCAAGCAGGCCAATATCTCTCCGCAGGATCAATCCGCCCTGGACGCAAGGCTGGCGATCGCGAACGCCGCCGGTGCGCACATCGAAATCCTGGAAGGCGACGACCCGGCCGAGACGCTCCTCGAATTCGCCAGATCCCGAGGGATCACGCAGCTGTTCGTCGGACACAGCCAGCGCACCGGACTGGCGCGGCTCAAAGGCAGCCCGCTCGATAAGCTGATCTGGGAAGGCCACGGCATGGACGTGTGCGTGTTCCCCCAATAGAAAAATGACTGAACAGCAGCGCGGGAAGCTGAAGATCTTCATGGGCTATGCGGCCGGCGTCGGCAAGACCTACAAGATGCTGGAAGAAGCTCAGGATCTGAAAGCCTCCGGCGTGGATGTCGTGATCGGCTATTTCGAGCCGCATGGCCGCAAAGAGACGATCGCGAAAACCGAAGGCCTGGAGATCATTCCCAGAAGAAAGATTCAGTATCGCGAATCACTCTTTGAGGAGATGGACACCGAGGCCATTCTGGCGAGGCATCCTCAGGTGTGCGTCGTGGATGAGTTTCCGCACACCAATGTTCCCGGACTCTGAGCGCGACAAGCGTTGGGAAGACGTGGAAGTTTGCTGGCCGCCGGCATCGATGTTCTCACCACGATGAACATCCAGCATCTGGAAAGTCTGAACGATCAGATCTGGCAGATCAGCGGCATTCGGGTCCGCGAAACGGTCCCGGATTGGGTGGTGCAGCAGGCGGATGAAGTCGTGATGGTGGACCTCACGCCTCGCGCGCTTCTCAATCGGCTGCAGCGCGGCGTGGTGTACGAGCGCGAGAAGGCGGAGCGCGCTCTGCAGAATTTCTTTCGCGAACAGACGCTGGTCGCGCTGCGGGAACTTGGCTCTTCGGCAGGCCGCGCATGAAGTCGAGCATCGCATGGTGGACGAAGAGGCGCGACTTTCAGCCTCCGAAGCGCGCCGGTCTCAGCCTGCGCAAGCACCACAAGATTCTGGTATTGGTCACGGCCGATCCCAAGACGGCGATGGTCATCCGGCGCGCCAAACGCGTGAGCGACTTTCTGGGCGCGGAATGCTTCGCCGTGGCCGTCCAGCCCACAGGCGATCTGAGCGGCTTGCGCCGCGGCAGATCGCGAAGCGATCGAACGGCATTTGAACTTCGCGCGCAACCTGCATATTGAGACTCGAATTCTCGAAGGGGACGACGTTGCTTCGACGCTGGTCGATTTTGGGCGCCGGAATCAGGTCACGCAGATCTTTCTCACGCGCCCGCGCCGGAAGGCATGGTCGCCGGCATTGTCCCGCGACCCCGCGCAGCAGAGTTATTGGTCTCGCCAAGGACATGCTGATCGTGATCGTCTCCGATCGAGAGCCGGTCAGACAACCCGCCTAGTTTTCCGGAGGCTGTTTCCCAACCGTCAGGTGCTTGGCGCGCTCGCTGGCCTCGCTTTCCGCGAAAACCTTGAACTCGCGATCCGCCAACTCCCCTTTGCCCTGTTTGCGGTAAATTCTTCCGAGCACGTAATGAATGCGGTTGAGCGAAGGATCGAGTGTAAGCGCCCGCTGATACTCGGCGACAGCCTTGTCCACGTCCCCCAGTAATTCGAAGCCTCGCGCCAGATCCGCTCGCGCCTGGGCATCATCCGGATCGACTTTCAGCACCGCCTGGATATAAGGAATGCCCTTTTGCGGATCGCGAAGCTGAATGTAGATCCGCCCAATCCGAATTTTGGCGGGGCTAAAAAAGCTATTGACCTCCAGCGCCTTTTGGCACTCCGCCAACGCCTCTTGGTATTTCGAATTGCCCAGATAAAGATCGGCCAGAGCGATTCGCGCTTCGCTCTGCGACGGGTCCGCGGCGATCGCCGCCTGATATTCCGCTTCCGCGTCTTTATTTCCCTGAGCGTCGAGCGTGCGCCCCTTCAGGTAATGCCCGCGCGCGGAGTTGGGAAACTCTTCCAGGAGCCGGTTGAAATACAGGTAGGAAAGCTGCTGGTTCACGGCCCACCCCAACATCTGCACGGGGGGTGACGTTTGAGATTTCAACGCCGGGTGGCTGAGAATCTCTCCCGCTTTGTCATACTCGTCGCTCAACAAATACGCCGTGGCGATCAGATAGTCCCTGAGCCAATCGGTTGCGGGGAGTCGTTCCAGCGCCGCGATGCCTTCGGTCCAGCGCGCGTGCGACAAGTGATCCGTGGCGCCTTTCCATTTTGCCGCCGGGTCGGCCGCGAGCCTTTTGCGGAGCTCCGCGTTCACGTCGCCATTGAGCGCGGGAAGCGGCGGGAGATCACGGGTGTCCACGGGGGGTAGGGCTTGCAGATCTCCTTCGTAATCCGTTCTCGGGCCGACGTCGGCTGCCTGTCCCTTGGGAAGCTTGCTCGCATCGAGCGTGGCTCGCTGGTCCACCACCATGAGCTGCCGATAGCGTTCGAGCGCCAGCGTCGACGGTTTCTCCAGTCCCAAAATCGCGAGCATGCGCGCCAGCGGGAAAAAGATGGCGGCGTTGAACGGGTCCTTTTTACCGGCTTGCAGGTATTCTCTGGCTGCCATCTGATAGCGGTCCTGGCTTTCCAGGACCTTGGCGGCGAGCAGATGATCGTACTTCGAATCGGGATGCTGTTCGGCCAGGGAGTTGGCAATGCGCTCGGCTAGTTTCAAGTAACTGTCGGCGATGAAATAAAGTTGATTGTCCTTCTGCTCCGATCCCTCCAGGCCGAGCCTGAAGTATCGCGCCGCTTTGTCATATTGCCTCAGTCCGCTATAGGCCAACCCCAGAGTTGTGGCGCTTTCCGGGGTGGGTTGTTGCTTTTGCACGTATTCGAGATGCGGCAATGCCTTCTCAGGCTGCTCCGTATCCAGATACGCGGTTCCCAGGAATAGTCGCGCGCCCACCATCGTCGGATCGAGCCGAACAGCTTCGCGGAGCGTTTCGATAGCCGCATCGTAGTTGCGCGCCAGATAATATACCAGGCCCAGGTTCTGATAAACCGGCGGAACCAGCTTGGGGTATTTCTTCAGAATCTGGCTGTACTCATCGATCGCCTTGGCAAAATCCGTGTTCTGTTCTGCCTCTTTGGCGGCCAGGAAATGGACTTCAATGAAGGCGCGGGCTTCCGCTGTCAGCTTCGATGGGTCCTGACCCAACAGGAAGCTCGTCATCAAACAAATGCCGGCGAGCAGGCGCATTCTGCCCCTCATTGTACTGCAGCTTTAATTTCGAACGACGCGGATCCAGTGGTCGGTGAACATCGAATGCGCCATCACTTGCTGCTTGGGCATGTGGCAGGATGAGCAATTTTCTTTCGCCACCGGACAGATTTTGGGATTCCGCCGGGCACCCGCTGTATGGCAGGAGATGCAGGGCTTTTCCAGGACACTGCGTCCGCCGGCGACATTGCCGTGCGGGTCGTGGCAGGCGGTGCAGCGCAGCCCATCCTCGGTTTCGTTGAAGCAATGGCTCAGCACCAGCCGCTGGCTGGGGAAGCGCACCGTGTTGGGCGCTTCCTGGATTAGCCGGATGAGCGCGAAAATCGGTATCCTGCGGGGGCTGGCCGTGGCAGACACCGCACATCTGCGCCTGCGCGAATCCGTCGAGGGTGCCGGGGTGGAAAATCTTCTTGTCGGTAGCTTTCGGATTCTGCATGGCCCGGATGTGTTCCGCCCCAGGGCCGTGACAGCGCTCGCAGCGCACGCCCATATTGTTGCGCGCCGGCTCCGGATGCTCCGGAGAAGTGCCGGTCGTGTGGCAGCCCAGGCATTCGACGAGATCCTGTTTGCGGAGCGCGCGGCCCACGCCTTCTGAATTCGTCTGAGGAGTAAATTTGGAAGCGCCGGTGGTGAAATCAAAACCGCCTGTGGAGGCGTACCAGCTGATGCGGCTCTCCGCGAACGCCCCGTTGTTCAGCCGGCCAACCGGCGTAATGCCTTTCACACCGCTTCCGAACGCCCATTCCAACGCCAGAGTTTCCTCGGCGGCGCCGGTGGTCGAAGTCAAACTCAACCGGTCGTTGTTTGGCCGGCCCAGCGTCAGCTTGGCCCCGGAGCTGCGATCGAAGATTTCAAACGGGACGTGAGAAGTAATCTCGTTCACTTCCGCGAGCGGACGCAGGCTCCGGGCGTGATTGCTGGCTTCCTGCTTCTTATAGATGTCGGCGTGGCAGCCGGCGCACGCGCGCGCCCCGGCGAACGCAGAATCCTGCTGCCAGAAGTGCTCAGGCGTCCACAGGGTTTGCGCAGCTAAAGGCGCAAGCAGCTAGCGCAAGTATGCATTCAAGGCGCATGAGACGGCCCTATTTGAAGCTCATCGTTTTCACAATGCCGGCTCCCTCTTTGACGTATACCAGGCGATCGCCGGCCACTTCGCGAATCAGTTCCGTTTTCCCGCTGGGCCACCGAATCTCGACGAGATCGGCCTTGCTGGCGGCGCCCAGTCCGAAGTGGAGCCGAAAATCGTTGACCGAATAGTAGCTCGACTGGCTCTCCACCTGCTGCACTTGCCAGTGCGAGCCGCATCTTTACGCGCACCCGGGCGCCGATCGCGCTGCGATTGGATTGCGTGCCGGTCAATTTCACTTTCAACCAGTGATGGTCCGTTTTGACATCCGCGCGCAATAAGGATGGCGGCTCGTTCATATTCATGATCAGGACGTCCATGTCGCCGTCATTGTCGAAATCGCCGAAGGCACACCCCCGGCTGGAGTGTTCGGTAGTCAGCCCACTGCCGCAGCCTGTTGGTGGCGTTGACAAATTTCCCGTTCCCGAGATTTCGGAACAATAGCCGCGGACCTTTATACGGATAATCGGGATTAACCCGCTCGATTTCCGGGTAAACGTGCCCGGTGACGTAAAACAGATCGGGCCAGGTATCGTTGTCGAAATCCACCAGGCCGACTCCCCACTGCACGTATTGGGTCACAACCCCGAGTCCGGCCTGCAGGGAAACGTCCGCAAGATAGCCGGTTCCGTCATTCTTGATAGAGCGCCGGCATGTCATCGGCAAACAGCGTTTTCACCATATCGAGCGAGCCATCGCCGTCATAATCCGCGAGGGCGACGCCCATGCCCGACTGCTCACGCCCGTCTTCGCTATAGGCCACCCCTCGCTCGACCGCGATATCGGTAAAAGTGCCGTCTTTGTTATTCCCATACAAGATGCTGGGGGTGGAGTCGCAGATCACCAGCAGGTCCTGCCAGCCGTCATCATTGAAATCCACGGTGGTGGCGGTCATGCCGTAATATCCGGAGGGCTTCAGGATTCCGGCAGCTTCGCTCACATCGGTGAATGTGCCGTCGCCGTTGTTGTGGAAGAGGTAATTCCGGGTCCCTTTCAGGCCTTTCGGTCCGCAAAACACGGGTACGCCCTTCCAGGAACAGCTCGCGCCTTTTCCCGGCAGCGGGAGTTCGGCCAGGTTCGCATCCACATAAGTTGAGATGAAGAGATCGAGCTTGCCGTCCCGATCGTAGTCGATGAAAGTACAGCCCGCATGCCATTGCCTGGCATCGCCACCCAGGTGCAGCCTTCTCGGTTACGTCCGTGAACGTGCCATCGCCGTTGTTGTGGTAGAGGACGTTTTTTCCCCAATAGGTTACGAAAAGGTCGTCGTTGCCGTCGTTATCGTAGTCGCCGATGCAAACCGCTTGGCCCAACCGGAGTGCACCAGGCCTGCCTCCCGGGTCACGTCGGTAAAGGTGCCGTCCCGATTGTTCTTATACAGGCGATTGCTTGGCTCCTTGCCCTTTTCGAAGCCTTCGAGGCGCGAGCCGTTCGGCAAGAAGATATCCAGCCAACCGTCGTTGTCGTAGTCATAGAAGGCAACGCCGCAACCATTCGCTTCCACGATGTACTTAATGGTGCCGATGCCACCGTATACGATCGGTTCCTTCAGCCCGGCGGTTTGCGCGACATCGACAAATGAGACCGGATAGCTCCCGATCGGCGCGGGTACCGGCGCGGCCAGAAGCGAGAGGGGCCACCCCAACAGCGTTCGTCGAGTGAAATCCACGCTCATGAATTCTACACTAGCCCAGCAGGATCGAAGCGTGTATCGCTGGGAGAAAGATCGCTCCCGAATCCCTACCCGAACGGAGGAGTATTACGGAGAAAAATAAGCACAGGAATGGCTGTGGATTTCCCTAGAAACGCCTTGACAGCTTCGCCTGCTGTGATAGTATAAACCAATTATTTTTGTAAACTTTGTCGTTTATAAGGAGAGCCCTCCATGGACAACGCGGGCCGCGACCATCGTAATGCGAGTGTTTTCGCCGAGTAGTAAACCCTTCCACTCCCTTTTGATCGCACTGTTGATTTTGGCGATCGGCATTCCGCTGATGTTGGCCCAGTCGCAACGTGGTGAGGTCACCGGCGTCGTGACCGATCCGACGGGCGCCGTCATACCCGGCGTCAAAGTCGAACTGGTCAATCCGCAGATCGGTGCGAAATTTGAGACTACATCCAACCCCAACGGTGTTTACACTATCCCGCTGGTGCCGTTCGGACGGTACTCAATGACCGTGACTGCGCCAGGGTTTGCCACGTACACTCGACCGGTGGTGGAAGTCGCGACCGGCACTACCAACACGGTCAACGTGGTGCTCACCATTGGCGAGGTCACCCAACAAGTGAGTGTGCAAGGCGGCGCGGTGGTGCTGGAGTCGACGACTTCCAGCCTGGGAACGGCTGTCGACGAGAAACTCAAGACAGAGCTTGCCGAACCTGATTAATGGAGACAAGCGCAGCCCCTTCAGCTACATTTATGTCTCCCCCACCGTAAACCCACATATGCAGTTGACCATCGGCGGTTCGCGCTCGGTGCGCTCGAAGTGTTGGTCGATGGGCAAACCACCGACGTCGACACCAATTCCATGGGCAACGGCGGCGGGGGGTTGCCTTCGGTCGAGGCGATCGGGGAATTCAAGATTGAACTTGAATTCGATGGCCGCCGAATACGGACGCTCCTCCGGCGGCGAGATTGCGTATGCCACCAAATCCGGCAACCAACACTTACCATGGCGTGGGATATGAATATCTGCGGAACGACGTGTTGGACGCGCGGCCATGGCAGGCTGCCAAACGCGACATCTACAAGCAGAACGAGTACGGCTTCGCCGGCGGCGGACCTGTCTGGATTCCCAAGCTCTACAACGGAAAAAACAAAACGTTCATTTGGGGTAACTTCACCGGCTATAAGTTGCGAACCGCGGCTGCCACTAGCATGACCACCCTCCCAACGGCCGATCAGCGAACGCGGAAATTTCTCGGCTTCGGACATCCCCACTCTCTACGACGCGTTAAACATATATACCGACGCACAGGGCAATCTGCAACGGACTCCGTTCCCTGGAAACATTATTCCCACGGACCGCATCAGCCAGGTGTCCACTCATTTCTTGAGCTTGCTGCCGCAACCCAATCGGGCCCGGCTCGTTCCTGAACTATGTCGGCAGCGCCAGCAATCAGCGAAACTCGAATGATGTGTCCTTGAAGGGCGATCAGTATGCCGGCGCCAAGCACCGGTTTGCCGTCTACTACCAGTTCACCAAACCAACGGACAATAATGGCAATTTCCTGGGCCCCCTCTTCGGCACCAATGACTCCGACACTATCAATCGAATGCGGTTTGAGTGGAACTACATCATTCGGCCGAACATAATCAATCAGGCCGAGTACGGCTTCACGCGTCACGTTTCCATCACCGCCCAAAACAGTTTAGGCCAGAATCTGGGCGCCGCGGCTGGCTTGACGGGTTACTTATGACGGGAATTGCCCGGACATCACGGTCGACCGGTTGCGTCCGGGAGAAGCCGACATCTGTGGAAGCGCTTCCGCTTCGACTCGGTTCTCCCTGGTCAACACCGTCAACGATTCCCTCCTGTGGAATCACGGCAATCACACCATCAAAGGCGGAGTTCAGTATATCCGCTGGAATTCGAATGTGAACGCCGGTGGCGGTTCCACTGGTGGCGCCCCTATTCCTGCGGTCGGGCTGTTCCGGTTCTTCTGCGTATGAAACCGGCCAGCACCAGCCAGGCTGGCGGTACCGCCTGGGCCAGTTTCTTGTTGGGTTATCCGGATTACACCGTGGACGCGCAATCACAGGCCTACGGAATCCGCGAAGCTTATCTTGCGCCTTACATTCAAGACGATTGGAGAGTTACCCGGAAGCTTACTCTCAACATGGGGCTGCGCTGGGACATCAATCTGCCGTACACCGAACTGCAGGGCCGGGAAGCGACCTATAACCCCAACCTGCCCAACCCCGACGCCACCGGTTTAACGGGCGCTGTGGCTTTCTACGGTACGGGCCCCGGCCGGCTCGGACCAATACTCCTGGCCGCGTTGTCTGGCACGATGTCGGCCCGCGTCTCGGGCTGGCATATCAGATCGACCACAAGACGGTGTTCCGCGCATTCGTCGGCATAATTTTGCAAGGACCCCAGAGTGGCAACGCGGATTTCGCCGATCGCAGCGGTTTCTATGGTTTAGGTCAGATTCCGCCACCCTCCAACCCTGCTGGAATTGCGTACAACTGGGACAATCCCTTCCCGCAAGAGTTTGTTGGGAACGCTCCCCAATCTCGACCCGGCATTAAAAAACAATACGGTCGAGACTTTTCAAAATCCTCTGACGCTTTACAGAGCGCCGCAGGTGTACATGTGGAGCGCCAGCATCCAGCGCGAACTGAAGTACAACACGCTGGTGGAGGTCGCGTATTTATCCAACAATTCCAAGCACGAAATCGACCATCAGTACATCAACGCCCTGCGCACCGACGTACTGGCCCTTGGCGCACAAACGCTGCTGCAGCCGCTGAATTCGGCCGGCGTGCAGTCCCTGTCCGGTCGTCCAGTCGATGCCCATGCAGTCTGACGGCATCCACTCGCCCTATCCGCAGTTCGATCAGACTCTTGCCGCTCTACCGGGCGTTGCTGCCAAAACCGCAATACCCGCAGATCGTGGACGACGCTTCACCCACCACGTCCAGTACTTACAATGCCGGCTATATCAAGGTGCAGAAGCGGTTCTCGTCGGGTCTGACTTTCCTGACCAACTTTACGATTTCGAAGTACATCTCGGACACTATGTGGTCTCCTGGCACCTATGGCAGCATTCCGCGCGACTACTACAACCGGTCGCTGGACAAGGCGCTGCGCCACGGAAACACTCCACGCCGCCTGGTGTTGAGCTACGCGTATGAGTTGCCGTTCGGTCCGGGCAAGAAGTATCTTGCCAACACCGGCTTCTTCGGCAAAATGGTAATCGGCGGATGGACCGTGTCGGCCATTCAGCAGTATGAGAGCGGCCCAGCCAGCCGTGCTCGACGGCTACGAATCCATTCCGGTCCCGCTCACGCCCAGCATCACCACTAGCGGCTCCCGTGCGGACCGCGTAGTCAGGAGTGCCGGTACGAAGCAGTACCTCATGCGGCAACATCAAGTACGGCGATCCCAACAACCCGCAGGCATACCTCTTTAATGCCGGCAACGCCGCGCAGGCGGCCGCGATTGGGTTACCGCTGGCCTTCGTTACCCGAAGGCGATTTCAAGATAGGTAACACGCCCAACACCGATCCTCACGCCCGCCAGTGTCCGGTTTTAAACGAGGACGTGAGTATCACTAAGGACTTTCCCGTCTACAAGGAGAGGCTGAAGATCCGGTTTGGTACCGACTTCTTTAACATCTTCAACCGTCACACTTGGACCAGCGGTGAGTTCGGCCAGGACGTAGGACAAGCCAATTTCGGCTATCGCCACGCCCTATCAGATCAACGGCCCGCGTATCGTGCAAATGCACGTTCGCGTAGAGTTTTGACGGGCCATAATCCGATTCGATTTCTCATCCGGCGCGGCTCGATGATATTACGAGCCGCGTCGGCATCTAACAATATCCGTGCGTTCGCCGTAATTCCCTTCGCTCTGCTGACCCTGGCTGCCTTCTTTGCCACACGCTCGGATGCCAAACTGGAAACCATTGAGCAGGTTATTCCAGGCGTGTGGTTTCGCCAGGGCGATCTCGATCAGTTCGGCCACTGCAACAACATCGTGATCGAGATGAAGGACTACCTGCTCGTGGTGGATGCCAATTACCCCAGCGGCGCGCGCGCCCTGATGGCGGACATCAAGACCATTTCGAACAAGCCCGTCAAGTTCGTATTCGATACCCATCATCATGGCGATCACGCCTACGGCAATCCGCTATGGACCCAAGCCGGCGCCACCACGTTCGCCTATAAGGGTGTGGCCGAAGAGATGCGCCGCTACGAACCGGCACGCTGGCGGGCCGACGCCGCGCATCGCAAAGACGTGGCCGAGTTGAATCTGGATACAGCGGAACCTCCGAAACAGACATTCGACCAATCCCCGTATGTGATCGACGATGGCACGCGCCGGGTGGAGTTTTATTTCTTCGGCTGGGCGCATACCCGCGGCGATGGTTTCGCCTACCTTCCCAAGGAGCAGGTGCTGTGCACCGGCGACGCCGTAACCAACGGTCCCTACAACGGCATGGGCGACGGCTACGCGGCCAACTGGCCCAAGGTAGTGCATCGGGCGCGCCAGCTCAAGGTCAAGCGCGTGTTGCCGGCGCATGGCCCGGCCGGAGGCCCGGAAATCCTGGCCGGAGAGGAGCAGTTTCTCACCACGATTTACGCCACGGTCAAAAAGGAAATGGCAGCAAGGGACAGGCGGCTCGAAGATCTGGTGGAGATGAAGGACGGCGAGCCGGTCAAGGCCAAGCTGCAATTGGTCGGATTCGCGTGCAGCATTGGGTCGGATCCTTCTACCCCGGTCAGATATCCGATATTTACCAGGAAATCACGCAAGGAAAACCTCGTGGTGAAATCACCGGCGGGAAATAATCAGCCGTTGACTGGATGCGATTTTGAATGGGGTAGAATGATTGTCATCAGTCCGGTTCCGCCGATCGAATGGCGGCCAGACGAATGGATGCGACGATGAAATACTTTCGTCTCTGGATCTGCTGTTTCGCCGTCACCTTCACCGCCGATATCGGTCAGTCTCAACAGACCCAAGCCGCTCCGCCCCAACCCAAACCTGGACCCGAGATCGCCAAACCTCTCACTGAAAAGCAGAGGAAGAAGCGTGAAGACAAGCTGCGCAAAGAGCTGGAAACGCCCTATAAGAAATGGCTGACAGAAGATGTTGCTTACATCATCCTGGACGAAGAGCGTCTGGCTTTCAAACGCCTGAACACCGACGATGAACGCGAGCAGTTTATCGAGCAGTTCTGGCTGCGCCGCGACCCGACGCCCGACACCGAGGAAAACGAGTTCAAGGAAGAGCACTACCGCCGTATTGCTTATGCCAACGACCGCTTCTCCTCCGGCTTTCCCGGGTGGAGGACGGATCGCGGACGCGTTTACATTATCTACGGGCCGCCCGATTCCATGACTTCGCAGACTGCGGGCGGAATGTACCTTCGGCCGCCGGAAGAGGGTGGCGGCCAGACCAAGGTTTTCCCGTTTGAGCAATGGCGGTATCGCTATATCGAAGGTATCGGAACCGATGTCATGCTCGAGTTCGTTGACACGACCATGACCAATGAGTTCCACCTGACCATGGATCCGTCCGAGAAGGACGCTCTACTGTATACGCCGAGCGGCGGGCTTACGCTGGCGGAGCAAATGGGCCTGGTCGACAAAGATACCAACCGCTTCTGGAGGACCATGGACGGCACGCACCTCGGCGCGCCGGTCAATGGCTACACCCCTGTGGGCATGGACGAGTTTTCGCGCTTGTCGCTGTTCAGCAAGATCCTGAAACCGCCGCCGATTAAGTTCAAGGACCTGGAAGCCTTCGTTACCACCCACATCACCTTCAACCTTCTGCCGGTGAAGGTGCAAGCCGACTACATCAAGGTGACCAATAGCTCCGTGCTGACTAACGTCACCCTGCAAATCGAAAACAAGGACTTGCAGTTCCAATTGAAAGACGGCGTTCAGAGAGCCGTGGTCCACATCTACGGGCGAATCACCACCATGTCGCGCCGCGTGGCGAACGTGTTTGAGGACACGGTGTCGCTCGATTCGCCGGCCGAGCGTCTGCAGGCCTACTTATTGCTCCGGCGGTGGTCACTCTACCAGAAGTCCGTACCCCTGCCGCCAGGCACGTACAGGCTGAATCTCGTGGTGAAGGACGTGATCGGCGGCAACATGAACAACTACGAAATGGCGCTAAATGTCCCGCGCTATGACGATGATAGTCTCGCCGCCAGCTCCGTGATCCTGGCAGATTTAATCGAAAAGGTCCCCACCCGCAGCATCGGTACCGGACAGTTCGTGGTAGGCGGCTCCAAGGTTCGGCCGCGCCTGGACGACACCTTCCGGTATGACGAGAAGATGGGCATTTATCTCCAGCTTTACAATTTCTCGCCGGACGACAAGACCCAGAAACCCAATGGCACCATCGAGTATGAAGTCGTGAAAGACGGCACCAACGAAAAAATCTTCAACTTTAGCGAGGAGATCGCCAAGCTTCCCGGCGCTTCGCCGCAGCAGGTGACGATCGAAAAGCTATTGCCGCTCGAGAACGTCGAGCCAGGCCAGTACACCCTGAAAATGAAGATTACCGACAAAAACCGCAACCAGACATTAACGCCTAGCGCCGCGTTTCGCGTCATCTACAATTGAAAGGTGCTCGATCGCGGGAAAAGGGCGAGAACACGCTACGCGGTTGTTGCGCTGATCGCGTTCGTGTTCGCCGCTGTAATGCTGTTCGCCGTTTCGCCGGTACAGTTCACCGACATCGCCAGGAACGCCGGGCTTAACGACGTTTTCTTCTGCGGCGGCGATACCGTCAAGAAATACATCATCGAGACCCTCGGCGGCGGCGTCGCATTGTTCGACTACGACAACGACGGCTACCTCGATGTGTTCTTTGTCACAGCGAGCACGCTGGAGGGCTTTCCTGCCGGCAAGGAGCCTACCAACCAGCTTTACCGCAATAACCGCGACGGCACCTTTTCCAAAGTCACCGGGCAGGCCGGTCTTGCGCAGTCAGGCTGGGGCCAAGGCGTTTGCGTCGGCGACTACGACAACGATGGTTTCGACGATGTGTTCGTCACCTATTACGGGCAAAATCACCTGTACCACAACACCGGCAAAGGCACGTTCGAAGACGTAACCAAGGCTGCCGGCCTCCAGCAGGAGAAGCGCTGGAGCACGGGTTGCGCCTTTGTGGACTATGATCTCGACGGCAAGGTCGACCTGTTTATCGCCAACTACATCAATTTTGAAAAAGATCGAATTCCTCTGCCCGGCGCCACGCCCGATTGCAGGTGGAAAGGCGTGGCCGTGATGTGCGGGCCGCGCGGCTTGCCCGGCGGTACCAATCAGCTTTTTCACAATGAAGGCAACGGAACATTCAAGAATGTTTCCGAGCGCGCTGGGATTGCCGCCATCGGCCCGCGCTATTCGTTGTCGGTTACCACGCTCGACTACGATCGCGATGGATGGCCGGACATTTTTGTCGCCGTCGACTCCCAGCCGAGCATCCTCTATCACAACAATCGCGATGGCACTTTTACTGACGCCGGTGTGACCAGCGGCGTCGCTTACAGCGAGGACGGACGCGAACAGGCCGGCATGGGATCGGCCGCCGGCGACTTTGACGGCGACGGCAATCTCGATTTAGTCAAGACTAATTTCATCGAAGACACCGCCAATCTCTACCGGAACAACGGCGACGGGTCATTCGAGGATTACGTGCACGCATCAGGGCTGGAGAAACACACGGAATTCATGGGATGGGGCGTCGGATTCTTTGATTACGACAACGACGGCTGGCCGGACATTTTCATGGTGAACGGGCACGTTTACCCCGAGATCGAGCGCATGGTTGCCGGCTCCTCCTACCGCCAGCGCGCGATTCTTTATCACAATGTGAACGGCAAGAAGATGGAAGACGTGACGGAAGCTTCCGGCCCAGGAGCGAATGCGCGACACTCCAGCCGCGGCCTGGCGTTAGGCGACTTCGATAATGACGGCGATGTCGACATTTTCATCAATCACATGAACGAGATGCCTGGTCTGTTGCGAAATGATGGCGGCAATCGTTGGCCTTTCATTTCCGTCAAGCTGGTCGGCGCCAAATCCAACCGGGATGGAATCGGTGCGCGGGTGACGGTGACCGCGGGCGGCAGAAAGTTGGTGCAGGAAGTTCGCTCAGGCTCGACCTTTATGTCGCACAGCGATCTGCGCCTGCATTTCGGCCTGGGCGCAGCGCAGGTTGTGGACAAGATCGAAATCCGCTGGCCGTTTCGGAATTCGTCGGATACAGTGACCGATATCAAGGCGAACCAGTTCTTGACTATCACCGAGGGCAAAGGCATCACCGAGGCGAAGAAGTTCAACGCTCCATAGTGCGGTAAAATTGAGGTGCGCTGCGTAGCAGGAAATGCCGCTCAGAAACTCCATCGTACTATCGTTCGTCCTCTGCTTCCCGGTCCTGGTATCGGCCCAGACTGCCCCGGATTTTGCGGACAAACTATACCCGGTATTTGAAAAAGCGCAATGCCGGCTGTGCCACAACGATAACGGCGTAGGCTCGCGCACGCGTTTGCAGTTTCCCGCCGAAGATGCTGGACGCCGCCGAGATCGCCGCATTCGGCGTACGGCTTGCCGCGCTGATGGACCGCGGCAATCCCGAGCAGTCGCTGCTGATGCGCAAGCCCACCAACCGCGTGCCGCACACTGGCGGAGAGCGTATCCATCCCGGAAGCGAAGAAGAGAAAGCGCTGCGGGCATGGATCGCTTACGTTACCAGCCTGCCCGAAGATCGCATTCGCGCGGCGGCTGCGGCGGGACCGGGCAATACCCAGAGCTTTGTTGTGCGCCGGCTGACGCACAGCCAGTACAACCACACCGTGGCCGATCTACTGGGCGACCAGACGCGGCCCGCGGACCAGTTTCCGCAGGAAGACTACATCAACGGATTCACCAATCAGGCCGAGGGCCAGAGTATCCCGCCCCTGCTGGCCGAAGCTTATAATCACGCCGCTGAAAAACTGGCGCGCAACGCATTCCGCGGCGGAGACCGCAATCATCTGATCCCGTGCGTGGCCAAGTCCGCTGCCGATGCTGTGTGCGGGCAGCGTTTCGTCCGCGAATTCGGCCGGCGCGCCTTTCGCCGTCCCTTAATCGACCGCGAGGTGAAGCGTTACGAAAAGCTGTTCGCGCTGGAGGCCGCAGCCGCCAAGGATTTTACGGCCGGCGCGCAGTTGGTGGTCGAGGCCATGCTGCAGTCGCCCAGCTTTCTGCTCCACGTGGAGCAGGGGCCTGGCGGTGAATTCGATTCCTACCGCGCGGCCAGCCGGCTGTCTTATTTCTTGTGGGACACGATGCCGGATGAGGCATTGTTCAGCGCCGCCGCTGCCGGCCAGTTGCGTACCCGCGAACAGATCGAGGCGCAGACGCGGCGCATGCTCGACGACGCGCGGGCGAAGCAGTCGATGGATGAATTTCTGGCGCAGTGGCTGCGCTTCGACAGCCTGCGCAATACGATTCGCGACCGCCGCCTGTTTCCCGAGTTCAGCGCGGAATTGGTAGCCGCGATGGCTGAAGAAACGCGCCACCTGTTCCACCATCTGGTGTGGGAAGACGGCAATTTCATGGAGCTGTTCAGCGCGCGCTATAGCTTCCTGAATAACGATCTTGCGCAACTCTACGGCTTACCCACGCCTGGGCAGGATTTCGGACGAGTCGACTTTCCCGCGGATTCCAAGCGCTCCGGCATCCTGGGGCAAGGCACTTTCCTCGCGCTCACCAGCAAGCCCTCCGACACGTCGCCGACCGAGCGCGGAAAATTCGTACGCGAGCATTTCCTGTGCCAGGTCATACCGCCGCCTCCGCCCGGGGTGAACACCAATCTGCCGCCTGTAACTGATGCCAAGCCTTTAACCAACCGCGAGCGGCTGCAGTTCCACCTGGCCAGCCCGACCTGCGCCGGCTGCCATGTGCTGGTGGACCCGATCGGCCTGGGCTTCGAAAACTTCGATGCCGATGGTAAGTATCGCGAGAAGCAGAAAGTCGTGATCTATCCGACCTTCGACGAGATAAAAAATAAGGTCAAAACCAAGCCTACCGAGTACCAGCTCGATGTCGATACCAAGGCTTTCGTCAAAGGCGTGCCGAATTCGGAATTCTCCAGCCCGAAAGAGTTGGGATCGCGTTCTCGCCAAGGAACCGGTTTGCCAGAAATGCGTGGTGAAGCAGCTTTTCCGCTACGCGCTAGGCCGTCCCGAGACGCTCGCCGACCAGCCCGCCATCGACAGCGCTCTCCAGGCTTTTCGCGATTCGCAGTTCCGCTTTCAGAAGCTTATAATTGTAATTGCCACCTCCAAGGAATTTCTCGGAGGCGGCAGCTAAAATGTCTGTTATCAAAGCAATTTCGCGACGCACGCTTCTGCGGGGGATGGGCCTGTCCGGAGCCTTAATCCGTATCGGCTGTTCCCGCTCTCGAATGCATGTTCAACCCCAACGGTTCCGCCTACGCGGCGACCAGCAAGGCCGCTTCGAGCGAGATCGAGAGCCGCTTCGTATTCTGGTTTAACGGCAATGGCATTCCTGAAAAATACTGGATCCCGCGCGAAACCGGTCCAGATTTCGAATTCACTGCCTGCCTGAATCCGCTAGCACCGTTCCGCAAGGACATTCACATCATCACCGGCCTGGACAACCCGGCGGCGCGCCTGCCTGGTCCCGGCAACAGCCACTACCCATCGATGAGCGCGCTGCTTTCCGGCAAAGTGTACACGGGCCGCGGCGCGGGCGGTCCATCGATCGATCAGATGATCGCGCAGAAAGTCGGGCAGGAGTCGCGCTTCCGTTCGCTGCAGGTCGGCGTCTGCCAGGAATCGTTCGGCGAAAGCATTCAGCGCAACCTGAGCTGGGCGGACCGCGACCGGCCGCTGCCTCCGGAGATGATTCCGCACCGGCTGTTCGATCGCCTGTTCGGCTCGAAGGAAGCGCATTGGGTCGATCGCCAGAAGAGCATTCTGGACGCGGTGCAGGATGACGCCGGAGCGCTGAAATCGAAGCTGGGCAGCCAGGACAAGAGCCGCCTCGATGAATACCTGACGTCGGTGCGCGATCTGGAGCGCTCGATTGCCAGCCTTCCGCCGGAGTACAAACAGGTGGTCGAGCGGCCACCCGACGGCGGCGATCTCAAGGATTGGCCGCGCATCGCCAAACTGCAAAGTGATCTGCTGGTTCACGCCCTGGCTTCGCATCAGACGCGCGTCGCGTCGTACATGCTGACCAAATGCCAGGGACTTTCGCGCTTCCCGTGGCTCGGGCACACAGCGCAACGGCACCACGAGTATACCCACGGCGAAGTGGAAACGCCCAAGGGCATGCGCATCCTGCGCGACATCTGCCGCTGGCACGTCGAAGAGTTTGCCTATCTTGTTGGCCGGTTGAAAGCGACGCCGGAAGGCGAAGGCACGCTGCTCGATCACACCTGCCTGATGTTCGCGCACGAACACGCGGAGGCCAATCCGCACAAGAACAACGGCCTCGCGCTGATCGTGGCGGGCCACGCCGGCGGCATGAAGACCGGCCTCCACACCCGCACCACCGGAACGGTCGCCGATTTGTATGTCACGCTGACCGATGAAGCGCTCAAGACCGACATCGGCAAATTCCCGACGTTCGAGCGCAAGCTTACTGGAATTGTTTAGCGTCCAGCGTCCGGAAGCGGCCGCTCTGGCGTAACTGCTCGATTCCCTCCTGCGACAACCCACTGCCCGTCAGATAAATCGCATCCAGCCGGGCCATGCCGATCAGCAGCGGTACCGAGCGGTCATGGATGTTCTTCGCCAGGCCCAGCCGCAGCTCGCGAAGTTTGGGCAGTGCACGCAGCGCTTCGAGCGCATCGTCGGACACCGGCGTGTTGCTCAGATCGAGCACTTCCAGATTCACCAGCGCCTTTAATTTCGAAATATCGCGCAATTCCGTGCGCGACAGCGTACGCTCGGGCCGGTCCGCGCCCCCGAAATCATTCAGATTCGCTCCGCTCAAGTTGAGGGAGCGCAGTTGAGTCAGCGCGGCGATCTGTTCCAGGTTGGCGTCGGTCAGCGCCAGACCCCACAAGCCGGAATCCACGCGCTGGATGCCGCCCACGTCCAGCTTGCGCAGCGCGGGCAGCAGCTTGAGCAGCGGCAGACACCCGCCCGTCAAGCGATTGCCGCCGATCGCCAGTTCCTCCAGGTGAGTCAAGCGAGGTAAGCTGCTCGAAGCCTTCGTCATCGATCTGGCTGTACGCCAGGTCGAGCGCGCGCAGGCCGGTCAGGTGCGCCAGGTGATCGAAGACTTTGCTGGTGACTTTCGTTCCGCGCAAATTCAGCCGCTCGAGGCTGGTCCAGCCCTTCAGCGGCGCGATGCCGTCTTCGGTGATGTATTCGGCGTAGTACAGGTTCAGCTCGGTGACACCGGTCAACTCTTTCAGGTACTGCATGCCGACGTCGGTGATCTTGGTATGCGCCAGGTTCAAGCGGCGCAGGTGGCCGAGTGCTCCGATGCGGGAGAGGTCGGCGTCGGTGATCCAGGTGGAGGTGAGGTCGACGGAATCGATATTGCCTGGGCATCGCGCTGCACGCTGCCGCCCTGGTCGGCGACCCATTGCGCGAAAGGCGTCGGCTTCTGCTCGGCCGCATTCGCCATCGCCAACCACAGCAGGCACACACTCAACATTTCAGCTCCTCCTTCGGTTCGGCAAACTGGATTCTGCGTCGAAGATGATGTGGCAGTGTGGCAGCGCGCTGCGCACCTGCTTCGAGACCTTTGTCCGTTACCAGCGTGTGATAAAGATTGAGGTTGGTCAGCCCGCCGAAGCCGCGCACTACCGGAGCGCTCTTGTCGGTGACATGGGTGCTGTCGAGGCTCAGTGATTGGAGATTGTTCAACCCTGACAGCGCGGTGAGTCCTTTGTCGGTGACCTCGGTGTAATCCAGGTTCAGTTCGGTCAGCCCGGTCAGTTTGCCAACGGCATCAAGGCCTTCATCGGTCAGACGCGTCCGCATCAGATCCAGCCGCCGCAGATTTTGCAGGGCGGTCAACGCCTGCAAGCCTTTATCGGTGAAGCGGCAGTCACGCAGATACAGCTCGGTCAGGCTGGCGATCTTGGCGACGTGGGTCAGGCCGGCGTCATCGCGTATCAGAACCGGTGAGGTCCAGTTCGGTCAAGGCCGGCAGATTCTCCAGAGGCGCAAGGCCCGGGCCGGTGATGTCGGTCGACGCGAGCGAAAGGCGGTGGAGCGAAGAGAATCTTAGCAACAGCGGCAACGCCCGCGTCTTTGACCGGCGATCCCAGCAGGCTCAGGTCCGCCAGTTCGTGCAGCCCTTGTAAATGGACCAGTCCCGGACCTTCGACGTAGGTGTTGTCCAGGCTGAGCTTTCGAAGCTGGCGCAGGCCGGCCAAGCTGGCCAAGCCAGTGTCGGAAACCGTGGTGCTGTTCAAGCTCAGCGCGGTCAATTTGACAAGCCGCGCCAGGTGCCGCACACCCAGATCGCCGATCTCGGTTGCCTTCCAGATTCAGCTTGCGCAAGTGATCCAGGCCCGCAACATATGCGAGTTTCGCGTCGGTGACGCCGGTCGCGGCGAGCGAGACTTCCACGAGTTTGCCGCCTTCCATGACCGCGGAGCCGCCGAGCGATCGGATCCACGCCGCCACCGCAGCATCGCCCTTTCCGGCCGGACGCGGATCGTGCTGCCGCGACCCGCCGGCGCGCGCGGCTGGTTTCGAGCGACAACAACCGCGTCGCAGGCAGCGCCGCGCGCAGACCGTCCACGCCGGCGGACGTCGTTCGCGTGTACCGCAGGTCCACCTCGCGCAGAGCCTTAAGCCGCTTCAGCCGTTCGAGGCCGGCGTTGGTGATGCGGGTGCGATACAGGTTCAGCTCTTCCAGGTTGGCCATGCCGCCGAGCTGATCCAGCCCTGCATCCGTAACGCCGGTGCCCATCAGGTTCAGTTTGCGCAGGTGCGTGAGCGGCTTGAGATAGATCAGACCCGCGTCGCTGATCTGCGTGCCGTGCAGATCCAGATCTTCGAGGTTCCGCAAATCGCTCAGATGCTGCAGTCCGGCATCGGTGATGAGCGTGTCTCCGGCCCAAAGGCGGTGCAGAGCGACGCCATGCCCTTCACGTTGCTCGAGACCTTCGTCGTCGACTGGGCACAGCGTGATATCGAGCGCTTCCAGTTTGCGAAAAGGCGCCAGCGTGCGGCCCTTTACGCTCGCCTGCCGCAGCACCAGTTCCTTCAGATTCACCAGGCCGCGGATCTCCTGAAGCCCGGGATCGTGAAAGCGGATGCGGTCCAGGAAGTGATAACTGAAGGTCAGTTTTTCCAGGGTCAATACTGGCGCGATGAAGCGCAGATCGGTGCTGAGGTCTTTGCCGCCATCGGCATTCCGATTCCAAATGGGACCGGGTAGATGGAGTTCTTTCAGATGACGCAGGCCGCTCAGCCGTTCCAGGTCGGGCGGTTCGACATTCATGCCCACCCAATCGACCACTTCCAGCTCGAAATCTCCGGCGGGCAGTGCGGCCACGTCGCGAATCAGCCCATGTCCGCCCTTCAGCCCCACCGCGCCGCCCATGAACAAAGTCCATTCGGCCACTTGACGGTCCTGTGCCCAAGCGCCGGGCAGACACCCCGCCGCGGTTAGAACCAGCACCAGGAACCGCATGTCTGGAATTGTAACAAGCGGGCTTGCCGCGCTTCAGGTCACGGCAGTCCGAAACAGAGAATATTCGGACCGGCGGCCACGGCGACGTACTGTTTGCCGCCGGCCAGGTAAGTCATAGGAGAAGCACGCCAGCTATGGCCGTCGCCGAGCTCGCTCGAATTGTTAGTTTGGAATTGCCACAGGTCTTTGCCGGTTTTGGCATCGACTGCGGCGAATGCCCCGCTATCCTCGCCGAAGAACACTACGCCGCCGCCGGTCGACAGCACGCCGCCCCAACTGTCGCCCGGACCGATCTGCGGCACTTCCCAGACTCGCTTCCCGGTCTCGATGTCGATCGCGCGCAAAAACTTTCGACCCGGCTCTGCCACCGCCGGATGCGGACTCCACAAATACGGCGGCTTTATGTAGACGTAGCAGGCTTCCAGGGTCATCAGGTAAAACAGCTTGGTGGACGGATTGTGCGCCATCGACATCCAGTTCGTGGCGCCCAGAACCGATGGACAGGCTTTGGTACCTTCGTGCGTCGGGTCGGCGCCCGGCAGCAGAATGGGACGGCCGTCCTTGCCGATCCCGCTCGCCCAGTTCAGCGTGTCGACAAATTTTTCGGCCAGCAACAGTTCGCCATTGGTCCGGTCGAGCACGTAGAGAAAACCGTTGCGGTTGGCTTGGATCAGCAGCTTGCGTTCCCGGCCGTGATACTGCCGGTCGACCACCATGGGCGTTTGCCCGGCGTCCCAATCGTGCACATCGTGCGGGGTGAACTGAAAATGCCACTTCAAGGTTCCGTTATCCGGATTCAGCGCCACCACCGATGCGGTATATAAGTTGTCGCCTTTCCGATCGTCACCATCAATGGGCGGAAAGGGATTTCCCACGCCCCAAAACACGGTGTCGGTTTCAGAGTCGTAGGTTCCGGTCATCCAGGTAGCCCCACCGCCGCCGCCACTCGCCAGAGCGCTTCCCTTCCAGGTTTCCGCCAGCGGCTCGCCGGGCTTCGGGACGGTCCAGAAACGCCAAACGCGCTCGCCGGTGGTCACTTTGTACGCAGAAAGAAATCCACGGATGCCCAAGTCGCCGCCCGAAATTCCGGTGATCACCAGGTCCTTCACCACGATGGGCGCGGACGTATTCCCGTAATTGTTGTTGTTGGACTCGTCCGGAATTTTCGTGTCCCAGAGCAATTGGCCGGTCACGCGGTGCAGAGCGATCAGGTGCGCATTGTCGGTCACCATGAACACGCGGTCGCCCAGAACGGCTACGCCGCGATTGGTTCCCTTGGCCGGGTCGCCGGTCACCGTCTTGGACCGCTCGCGCTGATAGTGCCAGATCGTACGTCCCGATTGCGCGTCCAGCGCAAACACCTGGTTGGGCCCGGTTACGAACATCACCCCGTCCACCACTACCGGTGTTACTTCCAGCACGAAATGGTTGATGGGGAAGACCCACTTCATGGCGAGATTTTTCACGTTGGCCGTGGTGATTTGGTCGAGCGCGCTGTGGCGGTTGCCGCCGATATCGCCATGGTAGGTCGGCCAGTCGCCGGGCTTCGGATGCGCCACCTGCTCGAACGTCAATCCACCCGCAGACTCGATGGGCACGATTTTCATGCCCGCTGTCATGCCGGTGAGTGAACTCAAATAGGCCACCACGTCGCGGCACTCGTCGGCGCTGCAGCGCGGCTTCGGCATGAGTGAGCCGGGTTCCTGAGTCAACTCCGCGATCTGCTCTTGCTTGAGCAAATGAAACTGTCCGGTGAGATCCTGCACCTGGACGCTGTAGCGGTTTCTGTTGCGCGCGAATCCGCGTATCATCCGTCCGTCATTGAGGCGCACGCTGACTACTTCATAACCTGGTTTGATCGTCGCCGATGGCTCACGAACCGCCTGGACAATTTCATCCAGGGTCATTTGCAGGCCGATTGCGGAAAGGTCAGGTCCCACTGCTTTGCCGCGGCCGAGGACCGTATGGCAGCCTGCGCAGCCGCCCTTGCCAAAGAAAAATTGCTCTCCCGCACTGCGGTCGCCGGGCGCATTCGCCCCCGACGCTGTCGCGTTAAGCGATACCACGTACGCCGTGATCGCATCCAGTTCCGCTGCAGGCAGGTCGAAGGCAGGCATGCCCGCATCCGGAATGCCGCGGTGGATCACGTCCCGCAGCTCGCTCGCGGACCTGGATCGCAACTCGCGGTTGCCCGCCAGCGTCGGGCCGCGTTCCGTGCCGTGGGCATCTGTTCCATGGCATACAGCGCAGCGCGCGGCGAACACCCGCCCGCCATCCTGCGCCAGAGCCATACTGGACATCAACAATATGTAAAAAGTGATCAGCCGCACCGTCTTGCGATTCTACACCAAGCGTCTGCGGCGCGAAGTAGGGGAGTCAGCGACGGAACGGACTCAGGCTCAGGAGCCGGGTGCTGCCGCTGAAGCTGACGAGCGGTCGCGTGCGCCTGCTGCGGACGACAGAACACCGAGGGGAAGCAATCAGACCCGCCACGCCGGACACGATCATCATTACCGACAGCGCTAGCCCGGCGATTACCACGGGTATCGCGAAAAAGGGAGCCGGACTCGCCGGATTCATACGCAATAGCATCAGAAAGCCGATAAACATTCGGACCATCCTTCCGTACCCGCACCGGCGAGTCGCCGACGGGCACGCTCGTATTCTGATTGAGCACGAATCTTGCCATTTCGCCAAATACAACATCTGAAGGGATCTTCGATCCCCTGAACGATGTGACGATTTAGCTGTAGACGTAAGATTTACCAGCCTGACTAGAGTGGCCCTCATTGTGCAGAAAGGAGGGGGAGGAGAAATCGAATGGCTGAACCGAAGCTTCCACCGTTGCCACCGCGTGATCCGGATCCGGAAGATCCCTATCCTGAACCTGTGGGTCCGAACCCAGATGAACCCGGCCCTGACGTGAGACCGGGGATCGATCCGGATATGAGTCCGAAGCCTCTGCGCGCTATTTAATCTGCAGCGTATCAATGCGCGCGCGGCGCATAGCTGCTGAGAACCCGCATGTAGTTGCCGCGCTCATACGCCGAGGGGCTGGATACGGACTGATAACTCATGCTGCCTTGCAACTGGTGGACAGATTCGTATTCGTGTTCTTCCATCCACTGCACCAGATCCTCTTTCATGGCCTGTGCGTAAGAAATTCCTCGCTGGAGCAGAACAGAGGTCATCATGGCCACTCGCGCGCCGGCCAGCATGGCTTTGAGTGCATCGACCGCGGAATGAACGCCGCCGGTGATCGCCAGATCGGCTTTCACTTTTCCATAAATGATCGCCACCCAGTGCAGCCGCAAACGAAGCTCACTGGGATGGCTGAGCGTCAGGTCCGGTATCACTTCCAGGGTTTGCAGATCGAAATCAGGCTGGTAGAAGCGATTAAAAAGCACCAGCCCCTTCGCGCCGGCGTCGTCGAGGCGGCGGGCAACATGCGGGATCGAGCTGAAGAACGGCGCCAGTTTCACGGCAACCGGGATGTGGACACGCGCGACTACTTCGCGCACTAAATCGCAGTAGCCTGCCTCGATCCGCTCCCCACTGAAGTCGGGGTCGGTGGGCAGATCGTAAATGTTCAACTCCAGGGCATCGGCACCGGCCTCTTGCATCAGTGCGGCGTAGCGCAGCCAGCCGCCGGTGGAAACGCCGTTGAGGCTCGCGATTACCGGAATCCGCACCGCCGCCTTGGCCTTGCGGATGTGTTCCAGGTAAGCGTCGGGGCCAATGTTGTAGGCCGTGAGATCGGGAAAGTAACTCAGCGACTCCGCGTAACTCTCTTCGCCGCCGGATAGCGCCTGGTCGAGCGCCTCACTCTCCAGATCGATCTGTTCCTCGAAGAGGGAATGCAGCACCACCGCGCCCAGCCCGGCGTCTTCCATGCGCCGGATGTTGTCGACATCGCGGCAAAGCGGGCCGGCGGACGCAACCAGTGGGCTTCGCAAACGGATTCCCAGATAGCTTGTTGTGAGATCAACCATGGACCAGTGCCTCCCTAGGCGCTTCCCAGCTTTCAGCCAAGTGCTCGTAGAATTTGCGATGCTGCCGGACGTCGCTTTGCGCCTCGGCCAGCAGCTTCCGTGCTGCTTCGGGATTACTATGCAGCAGCATGGTGTAGCGCGCCTCGTTGTAAACGTACTTGTCGAGGGGCAGCGTCGGTGGGCGCGAATCGAGTTGGAACGGATTCTTTCCCTGCGCCGCCAACGCCGGATGGTAGCGGTAGAGCGGCCAATAGCCGCTGTCGACGGCCGCCTTTTGTTGCTCCAGACCGTGGACCATATCGTAGCCGTGAGCGATGCAGTGGCTGTAGGCGATGATCAGCGAGGGCCCGTCATACGCTTCGGCTTCGACCAGGGCTTTCAGCGTGTGGGTGTCGCCGGCGCCCATGGCCACGCGGGCGACGTAGACATTGCCGTACATCATCGCCATCATGCCCAAATCTTTTTTGCCGGATGCTTTGCCGCCGGCGGCGAATTTGGCCACCGCGCCGCGGGGTGTGGCCTTCGACATCTGGCCGCCCGTATTCGAGTAAACTTCCGTGTCCAGTACGAGCACGTTGACGTTACGGCCCGATGCCAGCACGTGATCCAGGCCGCCATAGCCGATGTCGTAAGCCCAGCCGTCGCCGCCCACCAGCCACACGTTTTTCTTCACCAGCGCATCACCCAAGCTCACTAGGTTGCGGCTCTCGGCGGTATCGAAGGCGGCCAGTTTCTCTTTCAGACTTAGCACACGCTGCCGCTGAGCAAAGATGCCGGCTTCGGTCGATTGATCCGCATCGAGCAACCGGCGGACCAACTCATCGTCCAATTGCGGCGCGAGCTTTTCCAACAGCAGGCGCGCCTGTGTGTTCTGATGATCGATGCTAAGGCGAATGCCCAGGCCGAATTCCGCGTTGTCCTCAAACAGCGAGTTGGCCCAGGCGGGGCCGCGGCCATCGCGGTTGGAGGCGTAAGGCGTGGTGGGCAGGTTGCCGCCGTAAATCGATGAGCAGCCGGTCGCGTTAGCAATCACCATACGATCGCCGAAGAGCTGCGTGATGAGCTTGATGTACGGAGTTTCGCCGCAGCCCGCGCAGGCGCCGGAAAATTCAAACAGCGGCTGCAGCACCTGCACGTCCTTAACCAGGGAGTGATTCATCTGGCTGCGGTTCATCTCCGGAACGTTCAGGAAGAAATCCCAGTTGACTCGTTCGGCATCGCGGAGGGGGGGCTGTGGCACCATGTTGATGGCCTTGTGCTTCACCTCGCTCTTGCTTTTAGCCGGGCACACAGTGACGCAGAGCGCGCAGCCCGTGCAGTCTTCCACCGCGACTTGCAGCAGGTATTTCTGGCTGCCGAACTCTTTCCAGCGCGCGGGCGCGGATTTGAATGTCGCCGGCGCGTCGCTTAACAACTCGGGTTCACAAATCTTGCTGCGGATCACGCCATGCGGACACACCAGCACGCACTTGCCGCACTGGATGCAGAGATCTTCATCCCATGCCGGAACCTCGAGGGCAATATTGCGTTTCTCCCATTGGGCGGTGCCGGTCGGGAACGTGCCATCGACTGGCAGCGCGCTCACGGGCAATGAGTCGCCTTCGCCCGATATCATTGGCCCCTGCACATTGCGGACAAATTCAGGAGCGCGCATCGGCACGGGCGGCAGAATATCGAAGGTGCTGGACGGCTGCGTGGGGATTTTCACTTCGCGAAGATGATCGAGCGCGGCGTCAACCGCGGCAAAGTTTTTTCGGATGACAGCCTCTCCGCGTTTCCCGTAGGTTTTTTCGGTGGCATGCTTGATGGCTGCAATGGCGTCCTCGCGCGGCAAAATGCCGCTGATGGCGAAGAAGCAGGTCTGCATGATGGTGTTGATGCGGCTGCCCATCCCGGACTCGCGCGCCACTCTGTACCCGTCGATCACGTAGAACGAATTTTCTTAATGATGATCTGCTGTTGCGCGCGATAGGGCAGGTGCTGCCAAACCTCGTCGGCGCTATATGAGCTATTCAGCAAAAATGTGGCGCCGGGCAGAGCCGCATCCAGTATGGGAAGCCGTTCCAGGAACTGGAACTGATGGCACGCGATGAAATTGGCCCGCGTCACCAGATACGCGGAGCGAATCGGCTTAGGGCCAAAACGCAGATGGGAAATCGTGACGGAGCCGGATTTCTTGGAATCGTACACGAAATACCCCTGTGCATAATTCCCGGTCTCTTCGCCGATGATCTTGATCGAATTTTTGTTCGCGCCCACGGTGCCGTCCGCTCCTAAGCCATAAAAAAGGCAGCGCACGGTGGCCGGGTCTTCGGTCGAGAAGGCCGGATCGTAATCCAGGCTGGTATGGGTGATGTCATCGACGATCCCCACGGTGAAATGGTTCTTGGGCTTGGGTCCGGCCGCCTCGCGAAAAACACCGGCCACCATGGCGGGCGTGAATTCCTTGGAGGAGAGGCCATACCGTCCGCCGATAATCCGCGGAGGCCGGCTCTCCCAGCCCTCCTGAATTGCCGCGACGACGTCCAGATAAAGCGGCTCGCCGATGCTGCCGGGCTCCTTGGTGCGGTCGAGCACGATGAGCGTCTTCACCGAAGCCGGCAACGCATCGATGAAATGGCCGATGGAAAATGGCCGGAACAGCCGCACCTTCAGCAGGCCCACTTTCTCGCCCGCGGCCACCAGGTGATTGACGGTCTCAGTTGCGGTTTCGGCGCCGGAACCCATCAGGACGATCACGCGTTCGGCATCGGGCGCGCCAACGTAATCGAACAGATGATATTGGCGGCCGGTGAGGCGGGCGAATTTGTCCATGGCATTCTGCACGATGGTGGAGCAGGCCAGGTAATACGGATTAGCGGCTTCCCGAGCTTGAAAATAGACATCCGGATTTTGCGCCGTGCCGCGGATGAACGGATGATCCGGCGACAAACCACGTGCGCGATGCGCCTGTACCAGATCGTCGTCGATCATCGCCCGCATGTCTTCGATCGCAAGCTGTTCCACCTTGGCAACTTCGTGCGAGGTCCGGAAGCCATCGAAAAAGTGCAGAACCGGCACGCGGCTTTCGAGCGTGCCCGCTTGGGCGATGAGCGCATTGTCCATCACTTCCTGCACGGAGTTGGAGGCCAGCATCGCGAAACCGGTGGCGCGCACGGCCATGACGTCCTGATGATCGCCAAAGATGGAAAGCGCCTGCGATGCCAGCGAGCGCGCGGCCACGTGGAACACGGTCGACGTGAGTTCCCCGGCGATCTTGTACATGTTGGGGATCATGAGCAGCAGGCCCTGCGAGCAGGTGAACGTGGTCGCGAGCGCGCCGCCTTGCAGCGCTCCGTGCAAAGCTCCGGCCGCCCCGCCTTCACTTTGCATTTCAATGACGGTGGGCACCGCGCCCCATAGGTTTGAGTTGGCCTGCGAAGACCATTGATCCGCCCATTCGCCCATTGGCGACGAGGGTGTAATCGGATAAATCGCGATCACCTCATTCACTTTGTGGGCGACATACGCCGCCGCCTCATTGCCATCGATGGTGACCATGGATCGCTTCATCAATCAGTACCCTCCCAAACGTCTACGACGTTGTTGATAAAGGCACTTGGCGGGCCGAACGGAAGCAATGGCAAATCAACGCGGTACGGCTCGGGCAGGGTGAAGATGCGGTAAATGGCCCAATCGACTGGGTGAGAATCCCCCGCGCTAGCGCTGTTTCATTTTGAAACAAATTGGCTCTCCGGGCCCACTATCAGGTATGGTGCAACGTTATTATGCCGGCTCCGTGGGAACCGCGCGTTTGATGGTGGGTTCATGAATATGCAAAAAGCGCTGGCAGACTTGCGCTTTCAACTGGAAGTCGTCGATCACGTGATCGTCGCGATCGAGCGCTTGGCTGCAATGCGCGAGCCGAAGCGCGGAAGACCTCCCAAATGGCTGCAGGAAACCAAATCAAGGCTTAGAAAGACGGCGGTTTTTTCGCCCCCGGCCGGCTATGATCCCATCCTGACCGCAAAGCGTTACTGGGTTTACGTCAACGGCGGGCTCGACAAGTCCGTTGGGCATTTCGAGCCATGCGCGTCCATCAAGGTTTGGGGCGCAGGACCCACCGCGGCGCGAGGTTGGCTCGGGCCTTTCGAATCCAAGTCAGAAGCGGAATCCGCTGGGCAAGCAGGTTCCAGGCCATTCCGGTGGTGTAAGCGCTGTTCCGACGGAGTGTAGAAGCAGCCGGCGATGCAGCGCAGCTTGTTACCATGGATTTGGTTCGATCTCGATGCGTACGTTTGCTCTCTGCGCCAGTCTGGTTTTTATTTCAGGACTACATGCTCAACCGTTGGATGGTTTATGGAGAAGCCAGGGGTACGGCGCGGTCCTCGATATTCAGGGAACAAGCCTGAAGATGTTCGAAGTGACGACGACCACCTGCGTTCCCGGTTTCACAGCTCAGCGTGACCCGGCCGCGATTGCCGGACGCGAGGCAACCTTCACAACATCCGATGGAGACGTACTTTTCATTCGCCCCGGCGGCACTGCGGACCATAGGGTGCTGCACCAGGATGGCGCCGCCTCGGACGTGAGGATCGACCGGCTGGCGCGCCTGCCATCAGTCTGTGAACATCCGACGCCCAATACGCCGGCCGGCAACTTCGAAGTATTTTCCCGCACCTGGGCGGAGAACTACATCCTGTTCGATCAAAAGAAAGTGGACTGGAACACGGTCGTCCGCGCCAATGAGCGTAAGGTCACGGCAAGTACGACACCCGCGGAACTGTTCGACATATTTTCCGGGATGATCGAGCCGTTTCACGACCGCCACACTTTTATCAGTGCCCCCGATATCAAGCGTCAATTCTCCAACTATCGACCTGGCACCGACCGCGTCATCAGGGGCAACATGCCGAAGTTCCGCAGCGAAGGAATGCCGGCGCTGCTGGCCATTACGGATCGCGTGCTCCTCAAGACGCCGCTGCGGAAATGGTGTAATGACCAACTCCAGTACGGTCACTTGGATGACACCACCGGATACCTGCGAATTCTCTCGTTCTCCGGCTACGCCAAGGGTGGTTTCGCGGCTGGATTAGCAGCTCTGCAAACGGCGCTCGACGAAATTTTCTCCGACCCGCAACTCAAAGCGCTGGTGATTGACGTGCGAATCAACTTCGGCGGCGAAGATCCGTACGGTCTCGAGATCGCGTCCCGTCTCGCCACGAGCGAGTATTTGGCGTACACCAAGGAGGCCCGCAGCGATCCGGTCGATCGCAACAAATGGACGCCCGGTGACGCGAGCATGGTTCGCCCGAGTGTTCGTCCCGGCTTTCGGGGTCCCGTCGTCGAACTCACCGGGCCCCTTACGATTAGCGCTGGCGAGACGTTTACCCAGGCCTTGATGGGCCGAATCCCCAAAGTAACTCGGATCGGCGAGAACACCCAGGGAGTTTTCTCCGATGTTCTGGGCCGGAAGCTTCCAAACGGTTGGGACTTCGGCCTGCCTAACGAAGTCTTTCGAACGCCGCAGGGGTCGACGTTCGATGGTCCCGGCATTCCGCCCGACATTGCAGTGCCCGTGTTTGCCGACAGCGACGTAGCGGCTGGAAAAGATCCGGCAACGAGGAAAGCGCTGGAGATACTCGGAAAGAATTAGCCACAGGCCGCGCTTCTATTACGATGTCTAAGCGTCGTACAATAGGCATTCCCGCAACGTTCAAGAGTGAGGATTCAATGCCTGCGAAGTATTTTGATTTCCTGAAGAACACCACGGCGTGTTGGATAGCGCGCGCCGCGCTGTTGGCGTTGTGCGTGCTGGTACCGCTCCATGCGGTCGACGAACGCGTCAATCCCGCATCCATGCAGACCTTTCAGATTCCCAGCCACGGCGCGCTTCTGAATGCTTTGGTTTATGTCGCTGAGGGCGCTGGCCCGCATCCGGCGGTGATCCTGCTGCACGGTTTTCCAGGCAACGAGCGCAATCTGGATCTCGCGCAGGATATTCGTCGCGCCGGCTGGGATGTTCTGTATTTCAACTATCGGGGCGCATGGGGATCGCCGGGAGATTTTTCCTTTTCTCATGGCGTCGAGGACACCGCCGCCGCCATCGCTTATCTGCGCCAGCCCGAAACAACTAAGCTGCTGCGGCTTGACCCGAAGCGTATCGTCCTGATCGGGCACAGCATGGGCGGCTTCATGGCAGTACAAGGCGGGGCGGCCGACCCCTCCATCGTCGGTGTTGGGTTGATTTCCGCCGCCGATCTGGGCGGCCGCTTTGCCCAAACGGTACCAAAGGAAAAAGAACAGGCCACGATTCAGGCGTTGAGTCAGGGCTACGCCCGTGAAGGGATGGCGCCACTGGCTGGCTGCACGCCGGAGGGCCTCGCTCGTGAAACGCTCGCCAACGCCGCGCGCTGGAGTTTCCTCGCAAAAGTCGATGCCCTTAAGGGTCGGCCGGCGCTAGTTGTCAGCTCCGATGATGGCCTGGCGCCCAGCAACGCCGCCTTCGCCGCTGCGCTGGAGAAAGCGGGAAACACTCGCGTGACGGCTCTTCATCTGAGTACCGATCACTCTTATTCGGATCAGCGCGGGGCGCTCTCCACCGCCGTTCTGCACTGGCTAGCGGCATTGCCGTCCAGCCGTTAGTTCAGGGCAGCGCAACTTCCTGAGCGTCTCCGCCGTCGTGTTAGGCTACCAGTAATGCCTTCGATTTTCGATTCTAATCGACGTGATTTCCTGCGCGCTGTTATTGGCGGCGCCGCGGGCATGTCTTTCGCCTACAGCGCATTTGGCCAGGCCGCTCCGCCACCAATTACAGCCACCAAACTGTCCGCCGACCTTGCCCTCCTGGCCGGGGACGGCGGCAACGTCGCCATCGTCATTGGCCCCGACGGCTTGATGATGATCGATGGCGGGCTTCCCAACCGGGTGGCGGAACTGCAGAAAGCCATCGCCGAAGTCGACAGCCACAAAGTCCAGGTCTTATTCAACACCCACTGGCATTTCGACCACACAGGTAGCAATGAAACCCTGGGCGCGAGCGGCGTCAAGATCATCGCCCACGAAAATACCAAGAAGTGGCTGAGCCAGAAGGTTACGCTGGAAGCTTTGAACCGGACTTTCGAGCCGCTAAAACCGGAAGGCCTGCCTGTTGAGGTCTTTGCCAAGGGCGGCAAGATGACCTTTGGCAAAGAGAAAATCGAGTACACGCACGTCGCGCCCGCGCACACCGACAGCGACACGTACGTGTTCCTGCACGGGGCAAACGTGCTCCACACCGGCGATTTGATGTTCAACGGATTCTACCCGGTGGTTGATTACTCAACTGGCGGATGGATCGGTGGCATGGCGGCGGCGAGCGACGCGCTGCTCAAAGTGGGCGACAGCAAAACCAGAATTATCCCCGGTCACGGGCCCATGGCTACCAAGGACGATCTAAAGGCCACGCGAGACATGCTGCACACCGTACACGAAAGATTGGAGGCGTTCTCCAAGCAAGGCAAGAGTGTCGACGAAGTGCTTGCGGCTCAGCCCACCAAAGACCTGGATGAGAAATGGGGTAAGGGCTTCATGACCCCGGCGTTGTTCGTCCGTGTGGCATACACCAGCATCTCGAAGCACCAGAAAGCCTGACTTATGCGTTTCTCCAGAAGGTTTTGCGCGCTCGCGCTTGCCATTATCCCCAGCTTGTTCGCGGATAGTTTGATTCCTCCGCTCGAGACCAAGCAGGTCCAGCAGGCACGCAAACTGCTTGAAGATGCGAAAACCAATCCTAAGGGACCGTACCTGCAAATTCGCTGGTTCTGTAAAGATGGCACCGTCCAGCCGCCCGCCGGCACGCCCTGCAAGACCCGCGGCGGCGGCATTCAATATGCCGACTTGACCCCGGCCGCCAAGGCGCTCGCGGCTTCGAATCTGGATATCGGGATCATTCTCGCCAGCCTGGATTTCGATAAATTCTCCGACGCCAAACGCGATCATTGGCTGCCGCGCGAGCTGGTGCTGGAGAAGTATCTGGTGGAAGCGGACCGCGGCTGGATCTACCGGAGGGCGGCGTCGTATCGCGGCGCGCGCCAGGTGGAGGACGAAGAGAAGACGGGGCGGCTATTCCTCACGCAGTTGCTGAACGATCCGGAATGGGTGGGCCGCAATTATTTCCTGGTGAATCAACTGGTCGCCGCGATTCCACACGGCGTGCCGGACAGCGCCGTGCTCAAGACGCGCGCACTAGCGGGCTCGATCGCGGACCGCAACTCCGCGTTTCAAACCATCCGCGCCAAGATTCACTCTCAACCCGGCCCCGAAGACCTGGCCGCGGTTACGCAGTTTATCTCGACGCATAAGCCGGAAGATCCGCAGTTGCAGGAACTGGCGGAATTGCTGCGCCAGCAGTATGCCGGCGGCGACGCGGTGCGCGTTGCGCTGTTTCAGAAGAGGCTGGCTGCGACGCCAGTGATCGCCGCGCTCAATCAGTACGCCACGGCCCTGGGCACCGCAAATGAGGCGTCCGCGGGGGCCGCGCTCACGCTCGAGGTTCTCCGCCTCGAAACCTCTGCCGGCGACGCCAAGGTCAAGCTCGCCATGCTCGACCTCAACGCGCTAGTACTCGAGCAGGCTTTCCGCAGCGGGCAGAAGCCCGAACCCGCCACCCGCCGGCAGCAGTTGATCAGCTTGCTGGATTATTTCCGTTACGTGACCGGCGCCGGGTTGCTGTCGACCCGTCAGTTGGAAGCGCTGCAATCGGAAGTGAACGCGCTGAATCACGGCAGCGAAATTCCGGCGCGCACTTATTTGCAGTCCATCCGTTATCTGGAGCGCAGTGCCGGCTGGAGCCGGGCCACGGCGGGGCGCGATTTCGGACCTGTGATGCGGCATTACGAGCCGATCGAGCCGTTAGCGGGCGGGCTGGTGGATCACTTGCTGCGCGGTTCGGTGGCGCTGCCGATGACGGCGCGCCTCGCAGTGCTGGTGGCGGATGCCAACCGCTCCGCGGGAATCCGGCATTCGATTTTCGGCCAGGCATCGAGCCAGGGAATCATTGCCATGAATCCTGGCGTTGCCTTCGGGAAGCTCGGCATCATCGAAGGCGTGGACGATAAACAAACCATCGACGCGTCGCACATTTATGTGATTCCTGAAACGCTGTCCGATCTGGAACCGATGGCCGGTATTCTTACGCTGGACAGCGGCAACGCGCTTTCTCACTCGCAATTGCTGGCCGCCAACCTCGGCATTCCCAACGCAACGATTCCCTCGGCTTCCTTGCCGTCACTGCGTGAACACGCGGGCAAGGAATTATTTTTCGCAGTGACCCACAGCGGCGTCGTGGTCCTGAACGAAAAGGCCAGCATGCCGGCCGCCGAGATCGCACTCTGGAACAAGGCCACCACGAATAAAGGCCTGGTCTCGATCGACACCAGCAAGTTGAAGCTTTCCGAAACGCGCCTGATCCCTCTCACCGAGTTGACGGCGCAGGACTCCGGCGCTAAGGCCGGCCCGAAGGCCGCCAATCTCGGGCAACTCTCGCATTTCTTTCCTAAGAACGTCGCGCCGGGCCTGGTGATTCCGTTCGGCATCTATTACGAGCACATCCACCGCTCGATCGATGGCGGCCCGCCGCTCGATGAGCAGATCGCCAAAGCCTACACGCACGCCGAGCAGCTTCGGGATTCCGGCGCGTCGGCCGCAGAAGTGGGCCGCTACATTTATCCCGAGTTGGCGCGCATTCGCAAAATCATCGAGACCATGCCGCTGCTGCCCGCGTTCGAAAAGGAATTGACCGCCCGCATGCGCGAAGCATTTGGCCCGGACGGAACCTACGCCGTTTTTGTGCGCAGCGATACCAACGCGGAAGATTTGCCGGAGTTTACCGGCGCCGGATTGAACCTCACCGTCCCCAACCAGGTGGGCTACAAAGACATTACGCAATCCCTTCGCGACGTGTGGGCATCGCCGTTCGAGGAGCGAGCCTGGAACTGGCGCAGCCGGATTCTGCGGGCCAGCTCCAACGTGTATCCGTCGGTGCTGCTGCTGCGGTCGGTGCCGTCGGATAAATCCGGCGTGATTGCCACCGTGAATCTGGAAACGGGCGAACCCGATATCACGGTGAACGTGAGCGAGGGCGTGAGCGCAGTGGTCGATGGAGGCGTCGCCGAATCGCTGCTGCTCAAGCCGGATGGCACGGTGCGTTTGCTCGAACAGGCGCGCGGAACCTACCGCAAAGTGCTGCGGAAGGAAGGCGGGTTCAATAACGCGCCGGTCAGCGGCAGCGCTTTCGTGTTGCAGCCCGATGAAATTCGTCAGCTACGCGTCATGGTGGCGGACGTGATCCGCAAATATCCTCCGGCCCACACGGCTCGCGGCGATGTGCTGCCCTGGGATATCGAATTCGGATTCGAAAAGGGCGACTTGCGCCTGTTCCAGATTCGACCCCTGGCCCGCTATCAGGAGCAGCAGACGTTGGCGGCGCTGAGCCGCCTCGATGCGGGCTCGAATTCCGCCAAACCGGTGCGGCTGGATGAAAAGCCTTAAGCTCGGCATACTGCTGCTGCTGTTCACCGCCGGCCACGTGCGCACGTATCCTCTCGATGGCGCCGCGCCCACCGGCATCCGCCGCCTCATCGGTTACCGGCTGGTGAACGAAGGCAAGATTAAGGGCACGGTGAAGCTGCCGCCTGGGGCGCTTCTGCGTAGCGACCAGATTGTCCTGCGCCTGAAAGGCGTGAACCCGGCATTCGATATCACCGCGCCGCATGATCCGTATCTGCAAAGCGGCCTGGAGCGCATTTTTGGAGGCCGCGATCCTTCCTACGCCGTAGCGCTCGCCGATATCTCCGATCCGCAAAATCCGCACTACGCCTCCTTGCGCGGCGACGACAAGAAAATTCCGGGCAGCGTCGGCAAGCTGTGCGTGGTGACGGGTCTTTTCGGCGCGCTCGCCGCCACTTGGCCGGCAATCGCTGATCGGCAGCGCGTGCTTCGCGACACAACTGTTGAGGCCGATGGGTTCGTTTACGTCGATGGCAAGACGGTGCCCTTTTATCAGGATGGCGACCCCGCCGTGGTCAACCGCCAGCTCCGTCCCGGCGACCGCTTCAGCCTGTGGGAATGGGCCGACCACATGCTGTCGCAGAGCTCGAATGCGGCGGGATCAATGGTGTGGCGGGAAGTGATGCTGATCCGTAAGTTCGGCACGGCTTACCCGCGCCCGAAGCCGGAAGAGGACGTCTTCATCCGGGACACGCCGAAGACAGAGATCGCCAAGCTCGCCCTAGCGGCCCTCGAAGAACCGCTCGCGGGTTCGGGCATCGATACCGGCAAAATGCGCCTAGGGACTTTCTTCACCCGCAACGCTTCCAAAGTGATTCCTGGAACAGCGAGTTATGCCTCCCCCAACGAGCTGCTGCGCTGGCTCATCAAAATGGAGCAAGGCAAAATTGTGGACGAATGGTCCAGCCTGGAGATCAAGAAGCTGCTCTATTTTGTGCGGCCCCGGTATCGCTACGCATCGTCGCCGTCTCTGCTCAAGGCGGCAGTGTTCTTCAAATCAGGCTCGCTGTTCGAATGCAAGGCGGAACCGGGATTCATCTGCAAGCAGTACATGGGCAACGTAACCAACCTCATGCATTCGGTGGCGGTGGTGGAATCCGGCGAGAAGCGTTATCTGATTGCCCTGATGTCCAACGTGCTGCGCCTCAACTCGGCGACCGAACACCAGAACATCGCAGCGGAAATCGAGAAGCTGATTCAAGGGCGACCGCACTAACGAGAACCAAAAATTTCTCGCAGAGACGCAGAGATCACAGAGAAAAATTAAGGTTTGGTTTTCTCCGCGTTCTCTGCGTCTCTGCGAGAAATGCTTTTACTGACTGATTATGACGTGATCGAGCTTCTGGATTAGCTGCGGGAAGATCTCACCGCCGCGCTTGTCTTCCATGAGCGCCACCGCGATGTACTTTTTACCACCGTGCTCCACCAGCGCGGCATCGGCGTGGTATTTCTGCCAAGTCCCTGATTTGCGATAAATTTCGACGCTTTGGTCCTCGAGTCCCTTCACAAATTTGTGATGGATTCCAGGCTTCGAGAGAATCTCTTTCATTTCCGCGCTGTACTCGGGGCTAACCAGCCGGCCTTCCTGCAGCATCAGGAAAAATCGTGCCACCTGCAAAGTGGTCGCGCCGTGGGAAAGGTGGTGTATCGGATCGAGCCGCCAGTAATCGTTAGGCCCGCCGTACGCTTTACCTAGCCACAGGCCGCCATTTTGCTTGGGATCGTAGAAAAGGTACTTGGGGCTGGTGAGCACTTTGCTGATGTAGTCGAACCCAACCGTTTGAATCGCCAAGCTCGCGTCGGCGTTGCTCGAATACCGGATCATGCGGGTGAACATCTCTTTGATGGCCGGCGTGTACTTCAGCTGGCCGGCGCGAATCTGCTCGAACCCGGCAACTAGCGCGCAGATTTTGGGCAGGCTCGCCGCATACATCATCTCCGAATCGTTGAGTCCCGCATAGCGTGGACGATCCAGATCGGTGACATCCACGAGCGACACCGCTAAGTGCTTATTCGCTAGCGGGCCGTTCAATTGGAGTTCGTCGACTACGCCTTGGAGCGAACGCTGCAGGCGAGTGTCCGGCGATAGAGCTGAACTGGGGTCAATGACGGCACTGCGATCAGCCGCGGTCGCGGCAAAGGTTGCCAGAACCAACACAACTGCACCGGCTTCCATGGCGCGCCCAAAGGGCATAGGGCCATTGTCCCACAATTACCCAGGGTCAGAGCCCGCCGGTTGTTCAGGGTCGTGTAATTTGGCCCAGGACTGGGCGAATTGACCTACTTTACACGCTGGCGTATGCCCCGCTCTCTTTAGATACAGTCAGTTTTCTGGCAAGCAACTTGCAAAAGGTTAGGGTGGTTAGCGAGTAAGCAGTAACGCCCCCTGGAGCGCCGGGTCAGTCCGCGCAGCTACCGCGACCGGCTGCCCCAGGGGGCGTCTCCCTTTCCTACTCGCCGCGGAGGTTCTCATGCGCGAATTACGAAAGATCCTTTTCCCGGTTGACTTCTCCGAGCGCGGCAGCTCAATCGCCGGGCAAGTTGCTGCAATGGCGCGACATTTCAACGCTCAAGTGACACTGCTGCACGTTGTGCAGACTCGGCCGATCTGGTACGGCGATCCCGCCAGTGCTCCCTATCAGGTCTGGATTAATCCCGCTGAATTGATCCAGGAGAGCCAGACCGTCCTCAATGCGTATCTGACCACCGAACTGGAAGGCATAAAGACAGAAAGGGTGGTGGTGGAAGGCGAACCCGCTGAAGGCATTACCGAATACGCCCACAAGGAAGGCATCGATCTCATCATGATGCCCACCCACGGGTACGGCCCTTTCCGCCGGCTGCTGCTTGGTTCGGTTGCAGCCAAGGTACTGCACGATGCGGACTGTCCGGTTTGGACCGATGTACACGAACCGAGTGCAACCCTCCGTCCCGGCTGCCGGACCATCATGTGCTCCGTCGACCTGAGTGAAGAAAGCCTTCCGGCGATCCAATGGGCATCGAGCCTTGCGGCCTCTTACCAGGCGGAGCTGTACCTGGTGCACGCCATCCCGGCAGCCGAGGGTCCCACCCGGCTCGAAGACAGTAAATTCCGTAGTTTTCTTATCGATGCCGCGCGCGAGTACATCGCAGAGCTGCAAAAGAAGGCCGGAACGACAGCGAAGGTTTGCATTGAAGGCGCTAAGGTTGCGACTGCCGTTCGCGACGCGGCGCTTCACCATGATGCCGATCTTGTGGTGATGGGGCAGGGCTCCATGCACAGCGCGCTTGGAGGGCTGCGAACCAACTCCTATGCCATTATCCGCGAAGCGCCTTGCCCGGTAGTGCGGATCTAGGCCGGGCAGCGTAACAGTATCGACCGGAGGTCGCTATGAAACCAATGACGGCAACACCCCAAGAGATGCTCTTGATAACGGATTTACGCAAACTCTGCGAGTCACCTGGGCCCTGCATCACGATCCTTCTGGGGCGTTATCAACCTGGCGCCGGCGAGCCATCTCAGGGAGCCAGGCTGAAGAGCGCGATCCCGGCCGTCGAGCGGGAACTGGCGAAGCAGAGCACGTCCAGTCAATTCATCGATTTGCTGGAGCCCATCCGGGATCTGGCGGCCTCCGAAGAGAGGGACGCCGGCGGCGGGAGCGTGGCGATCTTCCGCTCACCGGGAAAGTTCCATCGTTTCCATTTCAACGGACAACTCAAGGACTGCGTCGTCGTAGGCCCTCACTTCTTTGTCACGCCGCTGCTCCCGCTGCTATCCGCAGAGCGGGAGTGCTACATCCTCAATGTCAGCCGGAAAGATCTTCACCTGTTTCACTACAGCGGCGGACCCTGCACCAGAGTCGCGATACCGCCTTCAGTGCCCCAAAGCGTGCGCGACGCCGGCGGCTTCGATGCTCCGGATCATGACCTGGAAGCCCGCTCAGCGGCTGGTAAATCCACGGGTTCCATGAGGGCGGTACATTTCGGAACGGGCGCGGGGAGGGAAGTCGACGATGAGCGCCTGCTGGAGTTCTTCCGTCTTGTGGATAAGGGCCTGCACGACGTGCTGAGCGGCATGCCGCTCCTCCTGGCGGGCGTAGAGTACGAAGTGGCCATCTACCGGCGCGCCGCGAAATATCCGCATGTCCTGGAAGGCCGGCTGGCGGGCGATTTAAGCCTGAAATCTCTTGCCGAAATTGGCCAGATGGCGAGTGAGCGTGCCAAGATTGACGGCTGGAAGGAAGGCAAAGAGGCGCTCGCGCAGTTCGAAGAGACGGCGCATCGCGAACGTGCTTTGAGCGGCGTCCGGCGCGTGCTGGAAGCTGCCAAGCAAGGGCGCGTAGCCAAGCTGATTTTTACCGAGGGAGCCGAATTCAAGAGCGACTCTGCGACCCGTCCCGATCTGATCAACGCGGCGGCTATTCTGACCATTGTCAATGGCGGTCATGTTTCCGGGCTGCCGGGAAGCTTGATGGCTAAACCTGGTCCGGTGGCAGCGCTGTTGCGTTACTAGGCGCCTCCGCCGCCTAACTTTAGAAAAGTGGCGCAGGATCAGCCCAGCCTCTGCGGGACTGATCCTGTTGTCCGTGCTATCCCCTCCATCCAACTTTTCCAGTCGTCCTTGCAGCCGCACACCTCTTTGTGTGAATTCACTCAGCTACGGTCGCGAGTACGCGCAGGCGTGGCAAGCCCAGTCGCGCAACCCCTGAAAATACGAGGCTTGAGATGGCAAGTCGCGTGCCCTTGAGCTTAGGCAGAGAGGTAAACCAATGGCACAGAAAATGAGAACCTTCATCGGACTTCTTTTGGTGATTTCGCTGGCGATTCTAACCGCCGCGGCCGCGGGAAACGGCGGAACGACGCCTCGGCCGACACCGATGTTATCTTCCGTACAGCCAGCCACCGGACAAACCGGCGACCTGCTGACCGTCTCCGGAATTTATTTGGACGCGGCCTATGTTCGCGAACTCTATTTGACCGCTGCCGGGCAGGACGTGAAAGCCGAGATTGTCCAGCAGTCAGGTACCTCGATTCGTTTCAGAATTCCGGCAAGCGTGAAGCCGGGCCGTTATTGTCTGACGGTGCTCACCACCGAAGAGCCGCCCAGCTTGCTCGAACAGCACGGTGCATCGCTTACGGTCACCGAAGCCAAGTAAAGGAGAGCCAAATGAAATCGGGCATGTTGCGATCACTGGCATCCTGCCGCCAACCTTTCTGGCAAACGGCTCCGCGTGGAGCTAGGAAAGCGAGGCTACGGCTGCCAGTGATCCGTCCTATCGGATACGGTGTGAGATTTTAGGCAGACTTAGAAATTGCTGAAGTTTTTGAACTCGCGATAGCGTCCGTCGATATCCTCGTGGGTTAAAGATCGGAAGCACTCAGGTCCGAATTTCTCACAGCAGAAACTCGCCATCACCGATCCATAGATCACGGCCCGGCGCAGCGCTTGGTGGTCGATTTCGCCCTGATCGAGGCGCACACCCTGCTGGGCCAGGTAGCCCATGAATCCGCCGGCGAAGCAGTCGCCCGCGCCGGTGGGATCGAAGACTTCTTCCAACAAAAATCCCGGCACGACGAAGTACTGTTTGCCCGAGAACAGAATGGCGCCGTGTTCCCCGCGCTTGATTACGAGGGTTCGGGGACCCATGCTCTGAATCCTTTCGGCAGCGCGCCGCAGACTGTGATCACCCGCCAGCATGCGGGCTTCGACATCGTTGACCAGGAGAAAATCCCAATCCTTAATGGTGGCCAGCAACTCTTCGCGATGATTCTGGATCCAGTAGTTCATCGTGTCGCCGCCGGTGAAGCGCAGACCTTTCATCTGGGAGCGCACGCAGCGCTGCAGGCTTGGCTGAATGTTGCCCAACTGCAGATAGGGCTCGGAGCGGAAAGAGTCCGGGAGCTTGGGATTGAAGTTTGCAAACACGTGAAGGTCGGTCGCGAGTGTGGTGCGCTCGCTCAGATCGGCGGAGTACCGGCCCGCCCAGGAAAACGTTTTACCGGGAACGCGCTCCAGGCCTTGCATATCGATCCCGCGGCCCGCCAGCAGCGCGGCATCGGTGCTGGCAAAGTCGTCGCCCACCACGGCAACAATTTTAACGCGCGTGAAGAAGCTGGCGGCTAGGGCGATGTAGTGCAGGAGCCGCCCAGGATGCGGTCGACCTTTCCATGCGGCGTCTCGATGCTGTCGTACGCCACCGATCCAACGACGACTAATGACATTTCGTCACGATTGTCTCGGACAATTCTAGAACGTTTTCAGGAATTCGATGAGCGCCGCTTTGTCGGTGTCCGCCAGGTCGGCGCCGTAGGTATGTCCGCGGTCTTCGACAAAATCCGGAGCCGCGCTGCGATCGAGTAGGGCATCCCACAGAATCTTGCCGCCAAACAGCCGGCCTAGCAAGCGCGTCAGCCAGTTGCCGGCGGGGCCGAGATCCAATAGCTGATTCGGATCGACGCTGGCCACCAGCTTCACGGGCATGTTGGCCGGCACCTGCAGCGCGCTGCCGTCGCGCCGCGTGATCGTGCTGGCGGCGGTGGTGAGCATGACGGACTTCGTGCCCAGCCTCTTGGCGGGCCAGAGCAGCTTCTGCATGCCGTCCTGAAAGGCGGCTACGCGCCCGGCGACGGAGGGATCCTTGTTGAAAACGCCCAGCGAGTTGTTGTGGAAGTAGGGCGCGGTGGCCCACACGCTGATCGAGTGTCGGGGTGCGATAGTAGCCGCGGCCGCCGCCCTCAATTTTGAAGCTGATGGGATGCGAGGGCTTGAGCGGATTGTACAGCCCGTTGATCTCGCCCACCGTGGGCAGTTGCTTGTAGGTCACTGATGAAAAGTTGTCCCAGATATGATCGGCGATGGCGTTGGAACCATCGGCGCGCGCGAAGTTAGTGCCGATTTCGCTGACGGGATAACGCTCGTCGTCGGACAGAAAATTGTGGTCGAGAAAATCGGCCGCTGCGACGGATTGCCGGAACCATTCGATTGCCGCCGCGGAATTCGGCGCAAGGTCTTTGGGAGGCCGTTTGCTGGAGTGACAAGTGGCGCACCGTTCCGCGAAAACAATTTTGCCGCGCTGCAGAATGTCCGCACTGGCTGTTAGGTATTGCGCGCCGCCGGCAGCGTCCTGTAAATGCATGGGCCCGACGGTTTTGAGGAAGGCTTCGGCCGCGGGCATGCGTTCCTCGGTAGCGCGAAAATCCGCGCAGTCCGCGCGGGCCTTGTCGATCAAAAACGGCTTCTGCGCCGTAGTGCCTTCGATGGCGTCGTGAAGAGTGAGCCAATAGTCCGAACACATGCCGATGTTGACGTAGACCCGCAGCGACGCGCCGGCCACGCCGATGGAATCGGCGCCATCTTTGAGGATGTGATGGACCTGCTGGATCGATCCATCGCTCATCTTCTCGGCGTGAAAGGGGCGATCGGCCAGATTGAAGATCGAATTGATGGCGTTGGGATTGAAGATATGATCGGTAGCGACGCGCGAAGTGTCGGATGTTCCCGCCGGCTGCGCATTTCCGACTTGCCAGCGAAAATCGTTCGGTTTCAGCCTGAGGCTGAACAACTTTCCCTCTTCCAGATACTGATTGCCGAACGCCGAAACGATATTTTCCCAGCGCGGATGTTCGGGATCGGCGGGAGGATTAAGCGGACTTAAAGCGTTGTGGCAATACCCGCACGCCATGCCAATTAAGTACGGCGGCTCTACATTCTTAGCATTTTGCAGATATTTCGCCAGCGACCATTTCGATTTATCGAAATCCGGGTTGGGGAATTTGCGCAAGCCTAGCACGCCGGACGGTTGGCCCGGGATGTCCGCTACGCCCTCGCTCTCGCATTGATCGAACCACAGTCCATATTCATCGGCTTGGGTGGCGGGCCGGCAACCAGGCTCCGTGATGACGCCCAAATCGCGGAAACGGCTGCCATTGCGGCGCGAATCGACGTACTGCAACAGATCGGTAACACCGTTGGTGATGATGGCGATTTTGCGCCAAAGGCGCTGATCCCCGGCCGTCCAGAGATACCAGGTATCGCGGCCCCGCTTCTCAAGTGGAGACAGATTTGCCGCGCCCGCTTGGTAGGAATCGTACGTTTGTGCAACGGCACTGCTCGCGAGCAGTATCGCCAGCAGAAGGCTGATACTGAATCGAAATCGCATACGTGGAGTGATTATAACGTAAGGTTTTCGTTATAATACCGCTGTCCTTCGCAAATGAATCTCCGGATTCTTTCGCCTGGCGCCGAGGTCATTGCATGCCCGACACTACCGTCTCCAATTGGTTTGGCAACGTTATATCGCATCCGCAAGTGGTCGTCGACGCGAACTCCATGGCAGACATTGCGGCCATCTTGAAAGATAGGGACAAGTATCCGTCGCCACTGCGGGCCGTGGGCTCCAACCATTCCACTACCGATTGTGGCGTGGCGGATGGAGGCACGCTCATCCGCATGAAGATGAATCGCGTCCTTCAGGTGAATGCGGACAGCGTCACGGTGGAGGCGGGCGCGATTTATATCGATATCGCCGATGAGTTGCGCAAGCACAATCAGCAGTTTTATGTGAATACCGAGATCGGCAACTTGTCAGCCGGAAGCGCTGCGTGCGCCGGCACCAAGGACTCTTCCTTTCCCGGCGAATACGGCCAGGTCGGGTCTTATGTGATCGGGGTCAAGATGGTGCTTCCCTCTGGCGATCTACTGGAGGTCACGGAAGATCAACCGGAGCTGATGCAGAAAGTCCGTGCCAGTTATGGGACTTTCGGAATCATTTATGAGGTGACCTTTCGCACTCGCCCGATCACGCCGATGGCCGTCCACCACAAGACGTTTTCGCTCGACGACTTCATCGCCACGTTACCGGATCTGAAGAAGCTCGATTACGCGATGATGTTTTACATCTTCCCGTTCGATGGCCAGATCACGGTGGAGTTCAGAAAATACAACCCCGCGGCAACCGGCGATCCGGACCGCCAGGTCTGGCATCTGCGCAATTATTTTTGGTCTAAAGTGGCTCCCCGCCTGGCGCACGACACCGAGCAGAACGTTGCCATTCCGGCGATTCGCTACGGGCTCATCGACAAGTACAACGCCATTTCACGCTTCAATCTGGAGAATCTGATCCACAGCGATAACACTCTCGCGCCCGACCAGACGATTCGCTATCCGCAGCCCTCCGACGAAAGCCGCTACACGTTCAGTCTGTTTGCGTTTCCGGAGGAGGTCTATCCGGATGTTCTCAAAGCTTATTTCCAGTTCAGTAAGGATTACTACAAGCAGCAGGGCTACCGGTCGAATATGTTGAGTGTGGGTTATCGCATCGCCAAGGACCAGCAGTCGCTCCTTTCGTACTCGTTCAACGGGCCGATCATGACGGTCGATCCCGTTTCCACCGCCAACAACGGCTGGTATCCGTTTCTCGATGCTTATAACCAGTTCTGCAGCGACCGGGGCGGCGTTCCGCTTCTGAACCAAACGCCGCGGTTGACGCGCGCGATCGTTCTCAAAGCGTTTGGAGATCAGCTCAAGGTTCTGGAACAGACACGCCGCCAGTACGACCCCAATGGCCGCCTGCTCAGTCCCTATTTCCGGGATTTGCTCGACAGCCAACCTTAAGGCAGCTTCTGCAGCCCGGTCAAATACGTCGTCAGATGATGGGCGTAGGTGACGTCGAGCGGCCGGAACCCGCCATGCACCAGCGTCTCCTGTCCGACGTGCTCATAGAGCGGCGGCAGGGGCACTTGTGGAACGACGTCCATGAAATTGACAACGCGGTTGCATAGCGGCATGAGCGCGTTGAAATTCTTAGAGAAATCGGGTGCGCCGGTCCTGGGTCCGGCGAATGTGTAGAGCTGGGGCACGGGTCCCATATTCACATTCTTGAGAATATCGAACGCGCCCAACACGGCCAAAGCGCCTCCCAGGCTGTGTCCGGTGACCCAAATGGTCTGTACTCCCTGGCAATTTGCCTTAAGAAGGGCGGCGATACTGCTGCGGATATGCTGGTAAACCAGTTGAAATCCCATATGAACCAGACCCGCGGTGGGGTTCGGCAGAAAAGGCACGGGAGCCGCGTCGATATCCGCCAGCCAGTCCCAAATGGTTTTCGTCCCCCGAACCGCGACAATCGCTGTTTTCGTGGCGTCATTCCACGCTACCAGCCCGAAAACGCTGCTCTCCGAGACCATCATATTGGCCAGGCGCTGATGGTCAGGCGCAGCCGTATTCATAGCTGCGGCGGCGTCTGGAGGATTGGCCTGGATTAATCCGACAGATGTGAATCCATCCGGCAAAGACAGCGCCGGCGTAGGTGAATTCATCACTAAATACGCCGCATTTGCCAGAGGATACATGGAGTTGATGGCGAAATTCTTGTCAAATGCCATGGCGGAAGTATACTCGCGGCTTATCTTAAAGACAAGCCATGGTGTTTAAGTCGAATTTTACGCCATCAATTTGTCGGAAACTTCGAGAAACCGCTTTACCTCGGCGGCGTTGTTGAAGAACGCCGGCGCGACGCGAATACGAACTTGCGCGGCGCTGCTGCCTTCGGTGCCTTCTGTTTGCAGGCTCACTTTGATGTGCTCGGCGTCCAGTACCTTTTGCGCATCCTGCATCGTCTTCTTGGCATAAAAACTGACGATCGAGGAGTGATTGCCTTCCGGCGTGAACATACGGAACCCGCGGTCCGAAAGACCCTTCTGCAATTGTTTAGCGAGACCCATCGATTGTGCCTCGACCTTGTCCAGGCCGATCCGCTTCAGATAAGCAAGCGCTGCGGCAAGCTCGTACATCTGCCCGTACGCCGGCGACGAGTACTCGAACTTCCGCGCCGTTTTGTAGGGTTGATAGCCGTTGTCAGGAAGCCTTTTCTCTACCATCCAGCCCACGTTGGGCGCCTGAATTTTGTCCATCAGCTCGCGCCGGACGTAGAACAGCGCGACACCAAATCCCGCCATCAGCCACTTGTACGTGCCCGTAGTAAAGAAATCCACCCCGAGCGCCCGCACGTCCACCGGCGCCGTTCCCATAAACTGCACCGCATCGGCATAAAGGTAGGCGCCATGGGCATGCGCCAGATCGGCCAGCCCCTTCATGTCGTGGCGGTGACCACTGGTGTTCGAGACCCACGCCACCGAGACGATGCGCGTGCGGTTATCGACCATCTTCGCGAAGTCCTCCAGCGTGCCCGCGCCGCCGCGGTTCTTCACCACCCGCATCTCGACGCCGCGCGTCTCCTGCAGCCTCCGATAGATCACCGGCGTGGACGGATAGACAATGTCGTCGAAGACGATGTTGTCCCCGGGCTTGAAATCGAGGGAATTCACCACGATATTTTCGCCCTCCGTAGTTGAAGACAGAAAGCCGATTTCGTCCTCGCCCGCGCCCACCAGCCCCGTGAAGAGTTTGCGCGCCTCGGCCTTCTTGGCTTCCATGTGACCCACCGAATAGGTGTGGCGGGCGCGCGCTTCGATCCAGTCATGGGCGGCGTCGACGACCGGCTGCGAGATCAGGCCGATGTACGCCGTGTTGAGGAACGTGTAGTCGCCGGTGGCCGGGAAATCCTTGCGCACGCCCAGCGGGTCATCGTCGCTGATGCCGGCGGGGGTGGCGGGTGCCATGGCGGAAAGGGCGGTGATACCGGAAGCTCCGAGGAATCCTCTGCGGCTGGGTTTCATGTGGGTCTCCTTAGTGTCAATAATCGTACCCGAAAAAAAGGGCGGCCGTCATGCCAGTGCGAAGGCGATCAGGGTCTCCGGCTCACTGGCATGCAGTTCGCGGATGAGCGTGGCTTCCAGGCCGCCCGGATCCACTTCGACTTCGCACGCGGCAATTTCTTCATCGCTCGCGCCCTCGAAGCACAGCTCGCAGATGCCGACGGATTCCGTTCCACAGCGCACTGGCGGGCCGAACGTCCGGCAGGTGATGGGACGCGCAGCGTAGAGATCGCAGGTATTGGTTTCTAAGTCCAGCGCTGGGCAGGGCTGGTCATCGGCGAAGTCGGCGGCGAGGATCGTCGCGATCGCGCCATCCGGGAAGGCGTGCAAAATTCGCGAGGCCGCCTGCCGGGCTCGTTCGCGAACGCGGCCCGCGCGCTCCTGATCCATCGAAGTAAGATCGGCCAGACCGCGCTGCAGCCTGACCGCGTCAAGAGGGCTGATCGCGAACAGCCCCATGCAACAAAAAGCGCAGCCGGGTTTGCACACCAGCCAGTCTCCGCTCTTGCGCGCAGCCTCGGCCATGGCGGCGTCCACGATTTGGATCAGCTCATGGTCGCCGGCTTCTCGCATGCCTTCAGAATACTGCTTACACCGATATCCCCGCGCAGAAGCCCGAGGCCCAGGCCCACTGGAAGTTGTATCCGCCCAATTGCCCGGTGACATCAACCACTTCGCCGATGAAATACAGCCCGGGCGCTTTGCGGCTTTCCATTGTCTTGGCCGAAAGTTCGTCGGTGTCGATGCCGCCGGCTGTCACTTCCGCTTTCTCATAGCCTTCGGTTTGCTCAGGCACAATTTCCCAGCGATGTGTTTGGCGCTCCAGGTTGGCTAGCGCCGGGTTGGTCCAATTCTGGGGCGCGTGCAGATCGAGCCAGCGGTCCGCCAGCCGGATCGGAAGCACGTCGCGAAAGGCCGTGCGCGCGGCGCCCAGAGTGCGTGCATGATTGGCCTTCCTCACTGCTTCGGTGACATCCCGCTCCGGCGCCAGATCGATGGCGATGGGCGCGGGCTTTTTCCAATAGGACGAGATTTGCAGAATCGACGGCCCACTGATTCCCCGATGCGTGAACAGCATGTTGCCGCGAAAATGCTGACTGCCATGGGAGGCGATCACCTCGGCCGAGACCCCCGCCAAATCGCCATAGGCCGCGCGATCCGCGGCGCTCAGCACCAGCGGTACCAACGCCGGCCGGCACTCACGAATCTTCAACCCGAACTGACGGGCGATGTCGTAGCCAAATGCGGTCGCCCCGATTTTCGGAATCGATAGCCCGCCGGTGGCGATGACTAACGCGGGCGCATAAAATTCGGTGTCTCCGGCCGCAACGATATATTCGGTGGCTCGCCGAATTTGCCGAGTCTGCATGTTCAGAAAAATCGCGACGCCGGCGGAACCGCATTCGTCTTCAAGCATTCGTGTGATGTCCCGCGCGGAGCGATCGCAGAACAACTGGCCGAGTGTTTTTTCATGGTAGGGAATGTGATGTTTTTCGACTAGCGCCAGGAAGTTTTCGGGCGTGTAGCGGGCCAGCGCCGATTTGCAGAAGTGCGGGTTCGCCGAAAGAAAATTCTCCGGTTGGCAATGCAGGTTGGTGAAATTGCAGCGGCCGCCGCCGGAGATAAGTATCTTCTTGCCGATGCGGTCGGCATGTTCGAGCACGGCCACGCGCCGTCCTCTTTTGCCGGCTTCGATGGCGCACATCAACCCCGCGGCGCCTGCGCCTAGAACGATGACATCAAAGCGCTGGATCACTGTTTTTGGGGCGAGGCGGACCAGAAAGGCTCTTCGGCGCTATCTTAGCAACATTTTGCTGCGCGAATATCGCAGCCCTGTGGTTTGGCCCAAGCCGTGCAGTGATATCGGAGAATGACGCGCACCCAGCCGATCCAAAAGACATCTCCGCTTGCCCGATGGGCAGTGGCGATTGTTGGCTTGCTCGTGATCGGTGCGGTTTTGGCTGCCTGGATGGCGTCAGGTACTCTTTCACGGATAGCTCGCGAGCGCGCCATCAGCGCCGTGAAGGAAAATTTCGCCAGCGATCTCGATTTTAAGAACCTCGATGTTTCCGTATTTCCAAGCGTTGTGATTACCGGCGAGTCGGTAGTGCTCCATTACAAGGGACGGACCGATTTGCCGCCTTTGATCACCATGCGCAAGTTCAGGGCGGAGGCCAATATCTTCGGACTCCTGGCCGAACCAACCCGCATTTCTCGTGTCACCCTCGACGGCTTGCAGCTCAACGTGCCGCCGCGCGGGCAGTATGGCAATGCCGGGAAGAGCCCTGCCGGCGGGAAGCCCACGCCCAATTTTGTCATCGGCGAAATCGTCGCCGACGGAACTGTTTTGAGAACGCTGCCGCGGGACGCGTGGAAAGAGCCGCTGGAATACGACGTGCGGCGATTGCGGCTGCGCGGGGCCGGTTCGGACGGCGAACTGACGTTCCACGCGACGCTACGCAACGCGAAGCCGCCAGGCGATATCCAAAGTACTGGAAAGTTTGGCCCGTGGGTGAAAGACGAACCCGGCGACACGCCTGTTTCCGGCGACTATACGTTTCGCAATGCCGATCTTTCGGTATTTCACGGCATCTCCGGTATGCTGTCATCCGATGGAAATTACCACGGCGTGCTGCAGCATATTGAAGTGGAAGGCCACACCGATACGCCCGGCTTCACGGTAAAGGTCAGCGGCAACCCCGTGCATTTGACGACTCAGTTCAAAGCCGTGGTGGACGGCACCGATGGCGACACGTTGTTGCAACCGGTGAATGGGCAGTTCGGCCGTTCTTCCCTGACCGCGCAGGGCGGCATCGAAGGCACCAAGGGAGTCAAGGGAAAAACCGTTACCCTCGATGTGACCGTTCACGACGGGCGCCTTGAAGACATGCTGCTGCTCGGCGTGAAGGGCAAAAAACCTACGATGACTGGGGCCATTCGCTTTCGCACCAAACTAGTTATTCCTCCCGGAGAAATCGAGATTCCTAAGAAACTACAGCTCGACGGCGGATTTGAAATCAGCGCCGCCCGCTTTTCGCAGCTCGATGTTCAGGAGAAAGTGAACAAGCTCAGCCACGCCGGCAAGGGCGAGCCCGAGGAGCCCGAGACCAACACCGTGGCGTCGGACTTTCGCGGCAACTTTGCTTTGAATGACGGGATCATGACGTTTCGCAAGCTCTCGTTCCGCGTGCCCGGCGTGGGCATTTCTCTGAATGGAAAGTACGGGCTTCTGGATGAGCAACTGGATTTTCATGGAACCGCGCGGCTGGAAGCGAAACTATCGGAGATGACTACAGGTTTCAAATCCTTTCTGCTTAAGGCGGTCGATCCGCTGTTTAAGAAGAAGAACGCCGGCGCCGAACTGCCCATCAAAATTACGGGCACGCGCGATGATCCGTCGTTTGGGCTGGATTTGCGCCCTTGAAGCGCTCACGTAATCTGGACATCCAGGATGGCGAGCCAGTACTGCAGTGATTGCAGGACAAAGCCGCAAAGCACCAGCCAGATTCCGAACACGCCCAGGCGCCGCTCCGGAAGGTTGTCCGCATAGTACTCGATGAAGGGATTCACGCTTATTCCTACCGTGGTCACCAGGCCGGTCACAATTCCCAGTCGAAGTGCTATTGGCCAGGCGTGCTCCAAGTGCCGTGCCGCGGCGCTGCAAATGAGAGCCGAGACGATATATCCGGCGGTTCGGACGACCGATCCCCAGAACTGCAGGCGCGTAAGGCGGGGCTTGCGGGATGCGGAATAATCGAGACCGGGGCGCATGCCGCGCGCATAGGCTACAGCCTGTCCGGCGGTAATGAGAACGCTAAAGGTGACGGCATATTGCACACCCATGGTCCTGTAGAGACCAACGCCGAATGAAAATCCGCGAATGGCGCTGAAAACGATTTCCCATGGCAGTGGATAGTGATCGCGCCTGCTGCCGGCCCTTTGAAGTTCAATCGCGACGGTGACACCGGTCGCGATGCCGGCGGCGGCTCCAAAGAAAAAGCCGAAGCCGAGACCATAGCCGATTCCGAACACGATGGAGTACGTCACCATCCGGGTAAGCAGCCGCAACGGGCCATGCTGGCCGCCCAACAAGTCGTAGGCGAGGTAGAGGCCGCCCAGCACATCCAGGCAAATACCGCCGATACTGATGGCGGCGACTGTATGGTGATCAATCGTGAGGATCGTAGACAACATGTGTAACACACGAGGAAATCTGATAGGGCGGTGTCCTCCGTATAATCGTTCGGAGAGGATTTGATGCTGATCTGGAACCGGCTGAAAGAGCATGCCGCCTCGCAGGGTGAGAAAGCGGCGGTAGTCTGCGGCGATACGCAACTTACCTATGCACAGTTTGCCGCCAACGCAGAAAACGTGGCCCGCGCATGGCTTCGCAAAGGCTTGCAGCCGGGAGAACGCATCGCGCTGCATTTGCGCAATGGTAGCGAGTTGGCTACCTGCTACTACGCCTGTTTCGCGGCAGGCTTCATCGCTGTTCCGATTAACAATCGCCTGACGCCGGCAGAGATCGGCTACGTGCTGGACCATAGCGGAGCGCGCGCCTACCTGGCGCAGCCGGATCTGCGTATTGCCGACTTCCATTCCCTTGTGGGAATTCGATGCGAGCCAGGCCATCGGGCGAGCTGCCTTCGCCCACTGCCGATGACCCCGCGTTGCTGCTCTACACCAGCGGCACTACGGCGCGCCCCAAAGGCGTCACCCATACGCAGCGCACGCTGGCCGGCAACGCTTCTTATATGGACGACTGGGGTGTGACCCCGCACGACCATACGCTGCTTTTCACATCCATGGCGCATGCCTCGGGCGCCATCATGTTGCTGATTTCCACGCTGTGGAGAGGAGCCACCGTCACCATCGTTCCGGTTTTCGACCCGGCCACAGTGCTCGACACGTGGGAGCGCAGCGGCGCGACATTTTACATGGCGCTGCCGACGCTCGTTCGCGCTCTCCTGATGGAGCAAAAGGCGCGGCCCCGTCGTATCACTTCCGGACGTCTGGCCATCTGCGGTGGCGACACCGTGCCGGTGCCCATGCAGCAGGAATACGAAATATTGTTCGGGCACCCGCTGGTGGAAGGGTTCGGCATGACGGAGGGGTTGCCGATGCTGGCCAACCGTCCGGAGACGAATCGGCCGGGCAGCCTGGGCCGGCCGCTGGGCGATCTGGAACTGCGCGTCGTTGATGGCGAGATGTGGGTGCGGGGATCCGGCGATCGCCACCGGTTACTGGGGTCACACGCCGTTTGAGGACGGCTGGCTCAAGACCGGCGATCTGGTGGAGGTGGATGCCGAGGGCTTCGTGTGGTTCCGCGGGCGCAAGAAGGAAATCATTGTGCGCGGCGGTTCCAACATCTCGCCGCAGGAAGTGGAAGAGACGCTCTACCGGCACCCGGCCGTGGCCGAAGCAGGCGTTATCGGTGAGCCGGATGCTTACTGGGGCGAGGTGGTCCTGGCTTTTGTGGCGCTACGCGCAGGTCACGCTGCCACCGCCGAGGATTTGGTGGCCTTCTCGCGCCAACATTTGGCCGAATACAAATGTCCCGAGCGGGTGCTGTTTCTGCCAGGCCTGCCGAAAGGCATTACCGGCAAAGTGCAGCGGCGCGCACTCAAAGAAATGCGCGCCGAAGCCAGGACTTAGAACGTCAGGCGTAATTGCAGTTCCAATCTGCGGTTGTTGGCGTTCTCGGAGAGCGGGACTCCGCCGCCACCGCCGCCCCCGCCTCCGCCTCCGCCTCCGCCAAAGCCGCCAGCCAGTTGGTTGGCTTGCCCGAATAGCGGCGAGGTAATGTTGCCGGTGATGGGTCCGGGGTTGTTGTGGTTCAGCACGTTGCGCGCGGAGAGCGACAGCGTCAGATTGTACCTCTGAGCGGTGGTCGGCGCGCCAAAAATTCCGCCTGGTCCGCCGGGTCCTCCGCCAGGACCGCCCGCAGCGCCGCCACCCGGGCCTCGCCCGCCGCCACCACCGCCACCACCAGTAGGAGCTGCACCACGGCCTGCTCCCGCCTCCGGTCCAAATCCCCAGGTCTTTGACAAGCGCAGGTTCACGGAATATTGCCCGGGGCCGCGTCCGATATTGCGCGCCACAATTTGTTCATCCGGAGTGGGGTTGGGATCCAGCAGACCGTAGGGCGTCTCGATCACGCCGGGCTTGTTGGGATCGGTCGCAATGCCGGGCCGGCTGTTGAACAGCGTGGTGCCGAACAGGTCGTGGCCGGTGGTGAGGTTGAAGGGCAGCCCGGATTGCAGGGTGATGAACGGGCTCAGGCGAAGGTTCCATTTGGTATTGACCGATCCGCCGATGAAGGCGCGGTGGCGGATATCGGTGGAAGCGTTGCTGTATTCGCCCGCGTAGTTGTAGGGATTTCCGGGAAATGTATTCAGGCCATCGCTGTTGCTCTTCGCGTGGTTTAACACGTAAAAGCCAAATAGGGATATGTTCCGGTTGACCCTGGAATTGATATTGGTGATGAGCTGGTTCTGGTTGTAGAGCCCGGATGACGTCATCAGGAAAAGGGGATTCGTTCCCGCCGTCGATGCGTAGGGATAGTCGCCGCTTCCCGGCACGGCCGGATTGAAGGTGCCCGCCAAAGGCGCGTTGATATCGAGCGAACGCAGCACATGCAAGGAGTGCGAATTGGTGTAAGTGACGGCCATCGTCGTGTTGGCCGGCAACTGCCGTTCGACCGTGAAGGCGCTCTGCATAATGTACGGGGAATGATAATTCTTGTCGACTTCCTGGATCACCTGGTTCGCCGTGGCCCCCAGAGTGGACGGCAGCGGAACAGTCGGGTAGGTCATTAGCTGCGCTGGATTGGTGATCAGATATTGCTGTTGCACGATGCCGTTGAAGCGCTCGGCAGTGAGGGTGTTCCCCAGGTTAAAACGGTCATAGAACATGCCGAAGCCGCCGCGAAAAACCAGTTTGGGCCTGCGGTTCTTGCTGCTTCCGCCCGGGGCCCAGGCAAAGCCGAAGCGCGGCGCGACATCGCCCCAGTCGTGGATGTTGTTCTGAGCTTCGTAACGCAGCCCCAGGCTGAGGGTTAGGTTAGGGCGCACTTTCCAGTCATCTCCCGCAAAGACGCTGACGTCTTCCTGATGCACGCTGAGTTGTGGAGTGCCTGCATTCAAAGATAATTGCGTCGGTCCGCCGCCGAGAGCGAAAATCTGGGCGTTGGTGTAGCCAAGCTGCTGAAACGTGAGGGTCCTTTGATAACGCTGGATCGACGAGATCTGTACCATGGCCGCCGTCCCATCCGGATTGAGGATGGGCTGGTTGTTGGCATTGAGCTCAGGCACCAGTCCGCCGGCGAATACCCAGGTGCCTCCAAAATTCTGCAGGGAGGCATTGGTATCCGTCGCACCGCGCATGCGCACGCCCCACTTCAAGGTATGAGGTCCCTTCACCTTGGTCGTGTAGTTCTGCAGCTCAAAGGTATTTTGGCGATCGAAACTGGCGCCCTGCTGCGCACCGCCTCCATTGAACGATCCCAGCACCTGAATTTCCGGGCTCTCTAGATTGTCGGCGTTCTGCATCGAGCTGCGGAAATACTGAAACCTGGTTTCATTGATGGTGGTGCCCATGACGGCCGTTTCGGTGACCTGCACGGTTTGGTTCAGGCTGGCGATGGAGTAGCCGCGGGAAATTAGGTCGAAGGCGCCAATGCCCGCATCCGCAATATCCACTTTGGTGAGAGCGTAGCGTACGGTAAGCGTGTTTTTGTCGTTGATCTGGTAGTCGATGCGGGGTGTAATGCGGGTGCGGCGCTGTGCAGTCTTAAGAATATCCGTGAAGGGACTGGGAGCCAGCGACGTCGGGTCGAGAACCACGGCATTAATGATGGAGCCGTTATCGACCATGTGGCGCTGCGCATCGATCGTAAAGGAAAGGCGCTTGCCGATCGGTCCGGCCAGGTTACCCTGGAATTCCTCCAGACGCAGCGGCGCTTTGCCTTCGGCGTAGGGATTGCGCGAGTTCAGGGCTTCGTTCATGAAGTTGTACGTCAGGCTGCCGCGAAACTTATCCATGCCCGGTTTGGTGAAAATCTCGATGCGTCCATAGCCCAGCTTGTCGTATTCGGGAGAAAACGGATTCTGGTTGATACGGATCTCGCGGATCGATTCTTTGGGCGGAAGTTCACCGCCGCTGAACCCATCGATGAAGATCGAGCCGCCGTTGGGGCCTGCCGAAGGTCCCGCGAGCGCCTGCAGGTCCGCCTGCAAATCCTCCGGATCGTCGGAGAGCGCCTGCAGGTCTTCGTCATGCAGGATCAGCGCACTGGCATTGTTCGAGGGATCGGTATTGACCGCCGGTCCGGCGTTGTCCTGCACCGTCACCTGCTGGTTAGTTGCCGCGATTTTCAATTGCAGATTCAGCGTCTGTGAGGCGGACCGCAAAGAGATTCTGGCTGGCTGCGCTAGGGCAAGGTCCGGCGCCGAAGCCTGCACGGTGTAGTCTCCGGACGGCAATCCGACAAATGCGTAGGACCCGTCATTCCCTGAGTCGACGCTCCTGGTGTAGCCTGACGGACCGTTCACGGTCACTTTGGCGCCAGGCACCACCGCGCCGGTGGTGTCGGTTACGACCCCGCGAAGGGCGCCTGTTTGCGCCGGGAGCAGCGACACCGAGCAAACCATCAGCAACGATACAAGCAACAAAATCATGTAACGCTTCATAGAGTTTTCGAATCTTAAGAACAATGGGCCCCGTTTCTCATTGACTTGACGGTGAACAAAGTCCGAGTGGTTACCCCGCTGGGCTCTAACAGCAGCCAAACAAAGTAACTTTTTGTAAAGCAGACCCTCTGCTCGGTTCGCCCCTGTGGAAAAACCTGGCGATTTTCAGCAAACCTTCAGGCTGGAAGGGTTACGGTGTCCATGGTGGCGACGGTACGGTTGTCGGCTGGGGCGAAGGCGGCGAGGAGTTAGTGGGTGAAGTGGTTGTGCTGCCGGGCGGATAGGTGGGGTCGATCGGCGTAACCGAGGGGGTCTGCGCCGGGTTAGGCGGCAGCGGGCTTGGCGACGTGCACTGGCACGTAGACGGCGCCGACTTAGGGATGTTTCCGTACTTCGGGTTCAGTTGCAGCACGGGGTCCTGCAGATCGCCTTCCACCGCGCCGATAGAACAGCTACTTCCCTGCGGACGGTGGCGGCCGTAAAGATCGACCCCATTCACCGGCGACGCCAGGCACGCCGTCAGGTCGCCCGAACCCACGGCTGGACCACCCCAAAGCGGAGTGAACAGCGAATCGAAACCAGGATCGGCCACTGGAATCGTCGCTGGACATCCGGCGGCGGGAAACTGCAGATTCTGCCCGGAATCGTGCAGTATGCTCTTCCAAACATTGTTGTCGCACCCGCCGGCGGCGTTGTTAGCGAACGCGGTGTTGTGAAAATTAACCAGCCGCCACGGCTCAGGGTTATTGAGGTCCGCCGTCGGCCAGAATGGCGAGATGGCCGGACCGCCTTGATTGCCGGCGATGGTGACGTTGGTGAACAGAACCGCCGAGCCATGCATCACACTGCCGCCGACCGAGGTATTGCCCGTGAAGACGGTGTTGGCGATGACATTATTGCGCGGCGCAAAGGATGAAACCTCGATGGCTCCGCCGGATTTTGCGGCCACGTTGGCGGTAAACAGAGCCCGCGAGAGCGTCACTTGAGAATTCGTCCCGGCAATCGCGCCGCCGGTATTGCTGGCCACGTTGTTGGCAAAGATCAGAGCCCGGCCTTGCAAGGCGTTACTGTTTTCGAGGAACGCGCCTAAATGAATCGCGCCGCCGTCCTGGGCATGGTTGCCGATGAATTGAACATCGGCGAATTGCAGCACCCGGCCGGCGGTGGTGGATGGCTCGAACGCAATCGCGCCGCCTTGCAGGTCCGCCGTATTGCCGGAGAACACGCTGCCCGAAATTTGCAATCCTGGCGCCGTCTTCGAAAGGAAGAGTGCGCCGCCGTTCGAGCCGTGATTACCTGTGAACTGGCTGCTGGAAATGACCGTGTCGCAGCTTGAAACTACTGCCGTCGACGTGCTTGATGAAAACTGGGAACTGATGATATTGAGCCGGCACGAGTCAAACGTACTCCAGCCGCTGGCTGTGATCTGGCTGCTGTTGATGGTGACAATCCCGCCGGGGCTGGACATCGGATTCACCGACGGTCCATGGATTTTGCAGCCCGTCAGGCTGATATTCGGCGCGTGGATGGCGATGCCTTGCCCATTGGAGAAATCGGTATTGGTAGCGGTGATCTGGCCCGCCGTCAGATTGATCGCAGAGTTGGAATCGGCAACGGTTGAATTGTTGATCGCAACCGCGCCGCTGCCGGAAACAATGCCGGCCGGGCGAATCACGCCGCCGATGGCCGCAGGCAGAGGAATGCCGCGGCGGAGTGTCAGCCCGTTGATGGTAAGTACCGTATCTGCATTCGACATCATGAACATGGACATCGTGCCGCGCGCATCGAGCGTGATCGTGCCGCCGCCATCGATTTGCGTGTTCACGCTGACGGCGTAGGTCATGGTGATGGGAATCGTGGTTCCAGCCGGGCAACTGAACGTGATGTGGCCGCCCGCCGCCATCGCGCGGCGGAAATCCATGCCGGCCACGGGTTCGTTGTCGGCCGAGCACAGCGTGACGACGGCGTCAGCCGAGGCTGTGCCCGACAGCAAGAGCGTGGCCGCTAGTAGAGCTGCGATTTTACGGTCCAACATAGTTCGCGACTCCCCATCCGCGGAAATCCAAAGTGACGGCTTTGCCCGGGTAGCGAGGATTCTTGATGTGCACCAAAGGCCAGTCGTTCTTGTCGACCAAATCGCCATCCGCAGTGCCCCAGTCTTTCCAGCCGTTTTCCGCGGCGCCGTTGATGGCTGTGAGCCCAGTCTTGTTGGAGTCGAGAATATTGGCGGTGGGATCGAACTCAATCTTGCGGCCATCGGTGGCGAAATACGTGCAAGGCAATGAGACGGCCGCGTTTATGCCCCCGCCACCGGCAACCATCGCAGGTGCGTCGGGAATCAAATTGTCGGGATTGCGGCCGACCACTCCGCTTTGAAATTGTTGAAATGCCGCCGCACTGGGCGCTGCTACATCCACGGCTTCCAGGAATCCAAACGTGTTGCAATGGTCCGCTGCTGCGAGACACGGCTTCTGGTAGAGGGCTACGTAAACCGGCGGGCCGGTCTTGTAAACGTCGCAGGACGTGGTATCGAAGAACGACCAGTTGCCCGGCCCCTTCACCAGGCAGGCTTGAATATCCGGCGGAATCCATAGATTCAACCCACACACAAAGCCGCGTGTCACACAGAGATTGTGATCGTAGCTGATGGCGGGATCGCCGGTGACGCCCTGCACCCGGACCCGCAGGCCTTGAAACTGGAGAAAGTTCCACATGGTGGCTTGGTTAATGCCGCTGGGAAACATGATGGTGGTGGGAACGGCGGCGCCCCTGTCGTCCGCCTGGCCCATGCCGAGAATGCTGGAAGAGTAGTCGGTAATGACGCCGCCGGCGGTTATGAGGAAACCTCTGCCGCTTGAATAAGCCTCTGCTCCGCCGTGCCGGAATCGCTGGAAGTACGGATCCGATTTTCTGATTCCCAGGTCGAGAACCAGTTCATTCGGTTGATACCAACTCATGGCCGCGAAGATGGCTTCACCCGCCAGCAAGGTGGGTGCGAAAGGAATCGTCAGCGGAGGTGGCGGCGGGAACACGGGAATCAGAACCTCTCGCATCGCCGGTTGCGGACTCAACTGTTGGGTTTGCCCGCTGTAAAGCAAGGCTAAGGCCTCCTGATGATCGGCCTCGTTGGCCGTGAACATCACGTTTTGGCCGGCCTCAATAATCTTAGGGACGTCGGACATGTGGCGCCGGAATGGGACCAAGCGGCGGCCCTGATTGCTGCCGATCGCGAATTTGGCCACCGCGTACTCAAGCACCAGACGAGCGGCGGCGGACATCTCCGGATCGTCGGCAAAGTCGTAGAGATTCAAGACGGCGCCGATGGAAAAAGATTGATACGGGCGGGCGTTGTATTCGGTGAAATCGGTCAACAGGATCGACTGCAGCCGCTGCAGCAGCCAATCGTGCACATCTTTTTGCGCGTGATTGAGATTGTTGAGACGGTCCGTGTCCTCGGCTCGCGTCAGGTCGTCGCGGATCAGTTGATTGTTCAGATAGCGGCTGGATTCAATCATCAGGCGATGGTTTTCCGTCTCGGGAACGCGGGTGGATTGAATCACGGCATCGGTTGCCACCGCCGTATCCACCGCGGCCACGATGATCGGATCGGCCGCGGCCAGAGGCGGAAACAGCGCCGGAACCGCGACGTACCAGTGCTTGATCAGCCAATCCAGAAAGCCGCCGAGGTCGTCGCCGACCTGCTGAAAGAAGCCCGGATCATCCACCCGGTCGGTGGCCGAGCCCTGGGCATTTTCGGTATCGCCGCAGCCAGTGATCGCGTAGTCGGCCTGGCCCAGATTGATGTCGGCGATGATGAGCTTTTCACGAATGTAGTCGCGCACGTCCGGAAACAGAAGAGGGATGCGCGACCCGTGGGTCTTAACGTAGAGCCGGTCCAGGTAGAGGGCGCGCATGAGGGCTCGCGTGGAGAAATCCCAATTGCCGTCAGCGTCGGTAAGGGTTTTGAAAACGCCACAGGGCATGCCGGCGCCCGTGCCCATTTGTCCGGTGACATAAACCTGCTGCAGGGCGGTGTTGAATTCTTCACGCAGGCAGTAGGATGAGACCGAATAGTTGATGGTGTAGACGCCATCGCTAAGGGTCACTTTGGTGATGACCTGATTGCAGTCTTCGCCGAAGTTGCTGGCGAAGTCCGCATTGAGACCCTGTCCGGTGAGGTCGGGCATGCCAACCATGCTGTTGAGCTTGCTGGCATATTGCACCAGCCCATTGCCGATGGGAGGGCCTGCGATCTCATCCGGCGGAACATCGCTGGCCTTCAAAAGAACCCGTTGGGTGCAGGGTGCAGCTTGCGCCAGGCGCATGGCGCCGCTCGAGTCGGGAAGTCCGGCATACCAATACATTTTGGCCAGCGGAGTATTGATGGCATCACCGGTGCTGCTACTGGCATGCTTGTCGCCCCAGCTTCGGGTGGCCGCGAGAAACTGAACTTCGGTGCCGCAGGCGATAAATGCAATCACCGCCTGCTGACGTTGGGGTATCGTCTTAACGGCGCTCGCTCCGTCGGTAGGCATGGGCGCGGCGCCGCCCAAAGTCAGATCGATCTGAGCATCCGGGTCGGTTTGCGCCAAGCCTCCAATGGGAATCAGCAAGACGGCAGAAAGCAGTACGATGCTCCAAACGTTGGCGGACATAGGCGTTACGTAAGGCCGCTATTTTCTCACAAGAAGAAGCGATAAACTCAGTGACGAGGAGACGCCATGGAAAACCAGAAGAACTCACCGAAGAAGGATGCGCCCGGCGATATCGCGCGCCGCGATCTTGTCGCTTTCTCAATGGCCGCGGGTCTTGCCGCAACAGCGGGACAAGCCTCGGCAGCGGGCCTGGAGGTAGTAGAGACCGCTGTCGAAATCAAGACTCCCGACGGCACCTGCGACGCGGCGTTCATTCGCCCGAAGAATGGATCTCACGCCGGCGTGCTGATCTGGCCCGACGCTTTCGGCTTGCGGCCCTCGATGCGCGGTTTCGCCAAACGTCTGGCCGCCGACGGATATTCCGTTCTGGTGCCCAATCCTTTTTATCGCGTCGAGAAAGCTCCCTTCACGGATGCATCCAAATTCGATTTCTCAAAACCGGAGGACCGGGCGAAGCTGCAGCCGCTGATGGCGTCCGTGAGTGCAGCAGGTAACGCGGAGAAAGATGCCGTGGCTTACGTCGCTTTTCTCGATGCGCAAAAAGAGGTGGACAAGGCGCGGAAAATCGGCACGCAGGGTTACTGCATGGGCGGGCCGCTAGTGGTGAGGACGGCCGCGACCTTGCCGAATCGCATTGGCGCGGGGGCGTCGTTCCATGGCGGCGGCCTGGTCAGCGAAAAGCCGGAGAGCCCGCATTTGCTGGCGCCGAAAATCAAGGCGCGGATGTATTTCGGAATCGCCTCGAACGACGACGCCACGCAGCCGGACGCCAAAGACAAATTGAAAGAAGCTTTCGCTGCCGCCCACGTGCCCGCCGAGATCGAAGTCTACGCGGGCGCACTCCACGGATGGTGCGTGCCCGATATGCCTCTCCGCAACGGCGCGCCGATTTACAACAAGCCGGATGCCGAGCGCGCCTGGGGAAAACTCATGGCGTTGTACAAGGCGGCGCTCGCCTGAATGCTTGCTTTTCTTCGCTCTCCGGGCGCCGTTGCTCTCACTGCCGCGATAGCGCTCACGGGCTGTTCCGGGGGCAGGCAGCAGCCAATTCAGAAGAGCGAGACAGCCTATTTCAAGGCCGACCCTGCAACAGCCGGCACGGTATCGGGACGAATCCTTTTCGCCGGGAAGAAACCGCAGCGCAAGGTCGTCGACATGGATGAAGATCCGCAATGCAGCAAGCTGCATAAGACCGCAGTCATCAACGATGCGATAGCGGTGAACCGGAATGGAACGTTGGCCAACGTGTTTGTCTATGTAAAAGAAGGGCTCGGCGGCAAACAGTTCGAGCCGCCAGCGGTTCCTGTCGCCCTCAACCAGAAAGGCTGCTGGTTCGAGCCGCGAGTGGTGGGCATGCAGAGCGGCCAGATGCTCACGGTGACGAACTCCGACCCGGTAACGCACAATGTTCATCCACGGCCGCAGGCTAATCGCGAGTGGAATCAGAGCCAGTCGCCGGGTGAGCCGCCGATCAACCGGCGGTTCATGCACCCTGAGGTAATGATTCGGGTGAAATGCAATATCCATTCCTGGATGCATGCCTGGATCGGCGTTGTCGATCATCCGTACTTTGCGGTGACGGGTTCGGACGGCGCCTTTGAGCTGCCCAATCTGCCGCCCGGGGCTTACACGATCGAGGCATGGCAGGAGAAGTTGGGAAGCCAGACCCAGCAAATTACGGTAGCGCAATCGGGCAAAGCGGTGGTGGATTTTACTTTCCAAGGAGCGGATGAATGAGACGCGTTTTTCTTGCAGTGAGCACGGCGATGTTTCTCGCGGGATGCTCGAGCGCGCCGGTCGCGACCGAAAAAGCGGCGAGCAAAGTGGAAGCTCCGAAGCCGGGCGGCTACCGGATTTATGCCACCAACGAAATTTCTGGTGACCTGAGCGTGATTGATTCCGGGAGTCTCGAAGTCATAGCGACGGTTCCGCTCGGCAAACGTCCGCGCGGCATCCACGCCAGTCCCGACCATCGCACTCTCTACGTCGCGCTCAGCGGTTCGCCGCCCGCCGGACCTGGCGTTGACGAAAGCACGCTTCCGCCGCCAGATAAGAGCGCCGATGGTATCGGTGTGTTCGATGTCGCGCAGAATAAGCTGGTGCGCGTGATCAAAGGCGGCTCCGATCCCGAGAACTTCGACGTAAGCTTCGATGGCAAGACGCTGTTCGTCTCAAACGAAGACGCATCCGGCGTCAGCTACGTCGACGTCGAGACGGGTGCGGTCACCAAGACGATCAAGACCGGCGAAGAACCGGAAGGCGTTAAAATCACGCCCGATGGAAAGCTGGTTTACGTGACTTCCGAGGAGGAGGGAACGGTTTCCGTTGTCGATATCGCGGCGGGAAAGAAAATCACGTCCATCAAAGTGGGCCGCCGCCCGCGCACGATCGCGTTCATGCCCGATGGCACGCGCGCTTATGTCAATGCGGAAAATGATGGTGGGGTGGTTCTGGTAGATACGGTCAAGAAAAAGATGATCAAAGCGTTCCCGCTGGGCGAAGCCGGAGCGACCAAGCCGATGATGGTGCTGTTGTCGGCGGATGCCTCCAAGCTTTACGTGAGTGGCGGGCGGGCGCACAAGGTCTTCATTCTCGATACCGCCACGAACCAGGTGACGGGTTCTATCGAAGTTGGAAGGCGGCCCTGGGGCATCGCGCTTTCACCGGATGGCAAGACGCTGTTCTCTGCCAATGGACCGTCGAACGATATTTCCGTAGTGGATTTGGCGACGCAGACCGTGACCAAGACGATCAAATCCGGCGGCAGTCCCTGGGGCGTGCTCACTCTGGCAAACTAAAATGGATATGCGTATGCGGCTTCATTCTTTGGTTCGATTGCTGGGCGCTGTCCTGCTCGCCTCGTTGTCCCTTTTCGCGGAGGCGGAGAGTTGGCGCATCGACCCGCTACATAGCGCGGCGCACTTCAGCGTGCGCCACATGATGATTTCGCGCGTTCGCGGCGAATTCACCGGGGTCGCCGGCACGGTCTTGTACGATGCGCAGAATCCTGCGCAGTCGTCGATCGAAGCTACGATCGATTGCAGCACGCTCAATACCGGCGTCGCCAAACGAGATGCCCAGATGCGAGGGCCGGATTTCTTCGACGTGAAACTTTATCCGGTGATGAAATTCAAATCGAAAAAGGTAGAACCTGCCGGCCCGTCCAAACTAAAAATGACCGGCGATCTGACGATCAACGCCATCACGCGCGAGGTGGTTTTGGACATCGATGGCCCCTCACCCAGTGTGAAGGACCCGCGCGGCAACGAACGCATCGGCCTGAATGCGACGACCAAGTTCAACCGCAAGGATTTTGGCATCGTCTGGAACGAGGTCATGGAAAGCGGCGGCTTTACCGTGGCCGATGAGGTTTCGATAGATCTCGATATTGAGTTGATCAAAGCAAAGAAATGATCGCGCGATCCGGTGTTACGGCATTCTGCTTCATGCTCGCTATGAGCGCTGCCCAGCAAGCGCCGCGGCCCAGCCTGCGCGAGCGGGCAGCGAAAGGCGATCCTGAAGCCCAGTTCAATCTCGCCAAAAATTATGAAGCCGGCCGCGGGGGACTAAAGCGCGATTACGTGGAAGCCGAACGCTGGTACCGTCGCTCTGCCGAGCAAGGCGATCCCTTCGCGCAGGCCAGCCTGGGCCTACTGTTTCGATTCGGCAAGGGCGTGACGCAGGACTACGTGGAAGCTTACAAGTGGTTCTATTTGGCGGCGACTCGGACCACCGGAAGCGACCAGGAATCCATTCTCGAGCTGCGCAATTCCACCCGCACGCACCTAACAGCCGAACAGATTGCCGCAGCCGAGCGGTGGGCTCGCGATTGGCAGCCGAAACCCGTCAAATCTCCATAAAGACACCGAAGCCGTAGAGCGTGCCATCGGTGGTCGTGAAGAAGATCCGCCCGTTGGCGATGGTGAGCCCTGTCAGGCTGCCGGTGGCGACGGCCTGGTCGCCGCTGGAATAGATTTCCTTGCCGTTGACTGCATCGAGACCGTACAGCGTGGCTCGCTGGTTAGCCTGGCCGCTGCCCGTGGACAGCGCGAACACGGCGCCCGATGTGATCACCGGCGGCACCGGCGAACTCAGATCGCGCGACACCCATGCAGGAGTGAGAACCAGGCCGCTCCCTTGCTCTTCTACTTTGAATGCGATGATCGCCCCGTGCGGCGTGGGGCCATTGCTCATCGGCGGTTTCAAATCCGCACTGAGAGGCCCCCAAACCGGGGCGGCCAGCCAGCGCGCGCCATCGGCGTCCAGCCAGGTGGATAGGCCGCCGTAAATCGTCCCCTCCGCGGAAGCGACTGGTGCGGTCTTGTGCATGATGGTTTGATGATCTTCTCCGCCCAATGTTGCCGGGTCGATCAGAGAAATGCGCCCATCGCTTCCGGCCGTCGCAACAATATCGCGGCCCTTGTAATCGAAGACCACCGGCGTGGCGGCGCCTATGTTGGGCTTACTGCCCGCAGCATTGGTGACGTATCCCTTGAGCTTCAATTCCTTCGGCGTCAGAGCCAGCAGCGTGTTGGCCCACTTGTTGGCCGCGGGATTCATTTCGCCAGGGCCAGTCTGCACGAACACAGTGCCGTCGTGACCGATCGCAAAACCGCCGAGCCGGCCCGTTTCGCTGCTGGACATGGCGAATTGCGTCGGACGCGGTTCGTCGTCATTGAGATCGATCGCCCACACGCCATTCGGCGTTCCGCCGCAATTTCCGCTGGTGGTGGTGTAGGCAGCGGTACCGTCCAGGGTCAGGTTCGATGCTTCCGCTCCGGGCGGCAAAAAATCCAGCGGCGGGAATTGATCGCTGCCGTCGGAGCTGTTCACCTGATGCAGTTTGCCGTCGGGAGCCACCATGAAAACGGATCGCGCCGAGCCGAAGCCGACGCCGCCTACTCTGGGCGAGTTAGGCTTCTTGGCCGTTGCAGGCACGGCCGGACGCCGTCCTCCACCGAACGTCACCGGAGGCGTCAGTGCGGCGGTAACCGCAGCGCCGGAACACGACGACTTTGGAGCCGATCCTTCCAGCCGCCGCTTCCAAAAAATCTTATTCAAATCCACATCAACCGCCCAAAGATCGCCGGCGCTGTTGGAAACCAGTCCCAATTCCTTGAAGCCGCGATGGGAAATCAGCAGGCCAATCACCACCGGCGGTGCTAGCGCTTGCGGCCCGGCCGGCGCGCCTTCCAGCTTTCGCTTCAGCACCAGTTGGAAATCTTTGACATTTTCGCGGGTGATGCGCGTGTCGCTCGTCGCCCATCCGGTGCGGCGCGCGTCGCCTCCGTAGGATGGCCAATCAAGGGGCCGCGCCTGCGGCTTCGCCACGCCGCCAAAAGCCACCGCGAGGATCGCCAACGCTAGGACATTTCTCATGAAGGAGCCTCCGTACCTGAGTTCGATTGACATCAGCGGCCGGCCAAGCCGAAACAATACAGCGTGCTGTCGAACGAGCCAAGATACACGCGCCCATTGGCGACCGACAAAGCGCCGAAGTGGACGAATGACGTAATCTCGTCGCCGCTATTGTAGAGTTCCTTGCCGGTCTCGGCATCGAGCGCATACAAAACGGCGTGAGTGGAGGCCTTGATGCGCAGCGGGCTCAAATCGGCGAGGCCCTTGTCGACATAAGCCTGCCGGGTATTCTCGCCGCTGCCGTAAGCGTAGACCACGCCATTGGCGATGACGGGCGGCTCGGCCTGATCCATGTCGCGCGAGATCCAGGCGGGAGCCAGGGAAAACTTGCCGCCCTTATCTTCCACGGTGAAAGCCACAATCGCGCCATGCTGCACTGGACCGTGGGAAACGGGAGGTTTGAAATCCGGATGCACCGGTCCCCAGAATGGCGTCAGACGTCCAGCGCTTGCCTTTGGAATCCTGCCAACTGGCCATGCTGCCCCAGATTCCGGCCGACTGGAAATCCACTTCTTCGTTGCACAGCAGACTGGGTGCGATACAGCGGCGTTACATGGTCGGCGCCGCCGGCCGATTTCGTATCGAGCAGGTAGACGCGGCATTCCTTGCTGCCGGTCACCATCAGCTCGCGTCCCTTGAATGGAAAGATTGCCGGAGTCACCTGCATGTCGAGATCGCGCTTTTGCAGCCACATCCAGTTGGAAGGCTCGAACCAATCCTTCAGTTTCAACTCCGTCGCCTTCCACGCGTGCGCCGATCAGGCCGTTGCCGTAAACCTGATTGGCGGCATCATAGCGCCCGTCTCCGGTGGGCGCCCAGGCGGTTCCGCTCGAATCGATGGCCGCACCGCTTCGTCCCCAGAGTCCACCGCTCTTGGGATGGAACGTCATCACCTTGTGTTCGGGATCCTTGAGATTGACCGCCCACATCTGATTGGGATTGCCGGCGCAGCCTTGCGAAGTCGTCGTAAACAGAACGTCGTTCCAAAGATTCAGGGAGTAGTGCTTGCCATTGGGATAGCCGAATTGGAAGGGCGTAGCCACTTCTTCGCCGTCAGCGACATTCAACGTGTGAAGCTGACCGTCGCCGGCCATGGTGTAGACCACGCGCTGGCCCGCGGCGTTCGGAGGGCCGATCAGCGGCGTCGCCGTCAATCCGGGAGGACACAGCGGGTCGCCGGGATGCCCGCGCGTCGCCGGAGTGGGATATTCAAAATGCTTCTTCCAAATGAGCTTGCCCGCATCGACATCGATGCCGTAAATGTTGTTCGAGCTGCCGGCGACGATGGCGATTTGTTTGGGAGCGCCGCCCATGGAGACGTTCTCGGCGATCAGCGTCGGGAAACAGCGAGTGCATCTCCTGCGGCTCATTGTCGAGCTTCAGTTTCCACAGGACCTTCAGGTTCTTCACATTGGCTTTGGTGAGCGTCTTCTCATCCCGCTGCCAGGCGTCCCGTTTCGGATTGCCGCCGTCGGTCGTCCACTCTGCGGCGATCGCCAAACCGGCGGCCGCGCAGATCGCCATCACGGCGAGTTTAGTCTGCATAGATCGTTATCCTGATTTCCAGCTTTGAAAACGTATTGTGCAATTGTAGTGCGAAAGGGCAGGTGCTGCGCAGACGTCAGAACTCCAACTTGCTTTTCTTCGCCGCAATGGCCGCTGAATCGATTCCCGGCACGCGCAGCAGATCCTCAATGGATCGAAATTTCCCGTTCGTTTCGCGATACTCGACGATCGCGCCGGCTTGCTTCTCGGTGATCTCGAGTCCTGTCGCCAGACTCTTTGCTCCTGCCTGATTGACGTTGATTTTTGGGGTCGCGGCCGTCTTCGGGAAGTTGGCCGCCAGGTAATCGACCACTTCGCCAAATTCATCGTCAGTGCCTTGTGCGCCGCGCGCGATCATGTCGACCACTACGGCGTTCCAGCCGTCGACGCTCTCCCGGCGGCTCATCACGATCTCGGCGCCGTGGCACAGTCCGCACACTTTCACGGTAGTAGCTTTGCCCGGTCCATCGGGCAGCTTCGGCTTGTCGGCGGCCGCAGCCGGGTGGCTCACGGAGAGCAGCCACATTCCTGCAAGCATCGCCGTTTTCAAAGTCATGCTTTGACCAATAGTTTATCAGACTGCTCTTTAGGTCCCGGCTTCCGTCGAGCCGTCCGGCGGTTTCCCGGGGAATTGATTCCGGCCCGAAATCAAAAAGAGGCGCCGCTTCGTAACATCTATTGACACTTCGTGCTACCGATGCTAGTATCACGCTTGCAATTTTCGTAGCACGCCAAAAAGCAATGGCCACTCGATCCCGGTTTGTCTTGCTGCTTATTGCCGCCACGGCACTGCGGGCTGCCGGCGCGTTGGTAAACCTGGCGGGGTCATGATTCCCGTGCCCGGGAAACCCGCAGCAACGCTGAGGGCGGGTTCGACTTTACCTCCGTGCCTGCGGGTGCTTACAGGATCGCAGCGTCGTCGCCAGGCCTTGTCGACATTACCCGTGCCGTCACCGTCATCGATGGCGCTCCCCTGACGGTGAATTTGCAATTTGACCGGATCGCTTCCCGCTCAGAAATGGTGACGGTGACGACCGACGTCAAGAATCCCGATATCCAAAATCCAGATCCTGCGCAGCGCATTTTAATCCGCGATGAGATTCTCGACGCCAATCCAGGCCGCCCCGGCGCGCCGGTTTCGATTCCTGGATTGCCGATAGAGAGCGCATCGGGAGGTATCAAGGCTCCACAATATTTTGCCCCTGGTGTAACCGGAGACCACGGTGAACCTATTGCTACTTTCATCCAGGTGGGCAGCTTCCTGATGCCTAACAACCTGAGCGCCAACGCGCATGGCAACGGCTATTCGGCCCCGAACCTCATGGTTCCCGCGATCATCGAAAGCGTACAAACCGATGGCGGCGCATTCAACGTTCGGGAAGGGAATCACTCGGTCGATCTTGCAGCGACGTGTGCTATTCGGCCCAGCCTGGAACCATTCGCCACTTTGACCGCGGATTACCGGGATGTCGATGTCAGCGCAGGTTGGAAGTGGCTGGCGATCCAGGCGTCGTTCGGCAACGGCTTCCTCGATACGCTGGAACATCGCCAGCAGTACAAGATCAACGCGCTCAAGGGCTGGGATCTGGGCGCCCACAAGCTCACCGCGCTATTCATCGGATATTCGGGCAGTCGAAAATTCCTGGTCTGGTCCCCATCGACGTCCCCAATCTTCACGATACGATTGATCCGCGACAGCGTGACCAAACCCACACCGGCGAAATCGCTTTGAACGACGTCTGGCATCTGACGCCCACCAGCGAGTTGCAGTTCTCGAGTTTCTTCCGGACCTACAATCTGTCGCTGTATTCGAATTTCGGCGATGGGCTCATCCGGCAAAGTGAATTCCGCACCGTGGCGGGTGGCAACGCCACTTACATTCGGAGGTTTAACCGGCATTTCTCGCTGATGACCGGCATCGATTATTTTCGCGAGGCCCCGCGCCACGACGATCTGGATCACTACGCATCGACGAATCCCTTGGTCTACGGGCCATTCTAGACCGTAACGGCGAATAATCTGACCCTCAATTTCGTGACGCCGTTTGCAGCCATTGACGGCAACATTGCGCCTTGGCTGCGGTATCACTTAGGCTGGCGGCGCGACCAGATCGGGTTCGATAACACCGATTTGCTTCACTTCGAGAAATCGTTTCACCGTTGGCAGGGCATCAACTCCCGAAGGCAACGCTGGCCATCGTGCCTCCCGAAAGCATGTTGCTGCCATCAGTCTCTTTCAGCTTTGGCCAGAGTTTTTTTACCAACGATCCCCGGATCGGCACTGGAACCGAGGCAGGCAGCCTGATCAGCCAGGCACACGCGTATCAATTAGTGGTGAGCAAGACAATCCTTCATACCGATTTGCGGGTGACGCTGGGGCACGTTACGCAAGAGGCTTCGCTCGCCAGGATCGATGCCGATACTGGCCTGCAATTCAACGAAGGTCCGAGCCGCAATCGGTTTATCACCATTGCCGCCCGGCATTATTTTCGCGCCGGACTTTTGCAGGCATCGGTGTCGAAAGCCGATGCGCGCGATCTTTCCGACGGCACGCCGCTGCCGGAAGCGCCGCGCCTGATTGTGGACGTTCTGGGAACTCTCGACCGCCTGCCGTTTCATCTACACGCGCGCGCGGAATTCGAGGAAGTGGGGCGCAAACCGTTGGGGGATGGATTCGTGAGCGTTCCCGTGCGGGAATTTCGCGGTGCTCTGATGCGAGGCTTCCAGGATGGCAAAATCCAAGCGGGCGTTCACTTCCAGATTTCGAGCGGCTACACCGGCCAAACTACCGAAGTGCTGGCACTGCCGTCCGAGAGCGAGGCCGTCGAACGGATGGTGGGTGTTTACCTTCCCTCTTACGCCACGGCATCGTTTAGCTATCGTTTCGGACGACGGCCACATCCTTGAGAGGCGATAACTAGAGTTAGTAGACAGAAATAACTCGGCAAAAAACCCTAAAAACCGCTTAGCGGGGGTCGATAAGGAAGAGGGAGCATAGAGTCCTATGACGATTTCACCTGTATCTGGCGCTCATTTGGCCCATGCACACACGCCAGTTCAAGGCCAAGCACAGGCCACTAAGCAGCAGACCTCGTCGGGACAAGCGGAAGACTCCGTCCATCTCAGCCCGGCGGCGATGGCACACTTAAAAGGTGCCGATGCCGACGGCGACGGCCGCTAGCCGGATTGCTTCAGCCTCGTGGTTCGGCGAGGCTGCGCGAAATCGCGCAGGACTCTTCCACCATTCCCCATAACGACCGCTATAGTACAAGACGCTTTTGGCCGGCACGCGGATTGAAACCGGCTCGCGTCGACGTGCGTCGACATAAATACACGTGATCTTTGGATGAAGAATGTCGGCATTATTGGCGGCGGCATTGGTGGTATTGCCGCAGGAGCCGCCCTTTACAAGCTGGGTATCCACGCCACGGTTTATGAGCGGGCGCCCCAACTGAAAGAAGCGGGCGCCGGGATGATGCTGTGGCCCAATGCCACGCGCGTTCTGAAAGCTCTGGGGCTGCTCGACGACGTCGCCGCGCGCAGCGGCCCCACTACTCATTTCCTGGTCCGCACCAGCAGCGGCAAAATTCTCATGAACATTGCCTTGGGAGACTTTGATGTCCCTGCAATGTGCACGCGGCGCTCCGATCTGCTGGCGTCACTGCTCTCCGCGGTGCCGCCTGAGCGGATACAACTGGGCCGCGAATTGACGCATCTGGAACAGGCGGGATCCAGGGTTCGGGTTCATTTTGAGAATGGCTCTGCCGCCGAGCACGATGCCGTGATCGGCGCCGATGGAATCCGCTCTCGCGTGCGCGCCAAACTATTCGGTGTTAGCGATCCGGTTTGCCGCGGCTACACGGTTTGGCGAGGCGTCGCCCCTTATTCCGGCAGTGCGATTCGGCGCGGACACAACAGCGAAACCTGGGGCTCCGGCAGCCGCTTCGGCATACTTTCCATCGGGCAGGGAAAATACACATGGTATGCGACGGCTAATGTTACGGGACGCGACACCGTTTCTCCGGACCAGCGAAAACAAATGCTCCTGAAGCGATTCGCTGATTGGCATGAACCGGTTTCCGATTTGATCGACGCGACGGAATTTATTCTCGAGAACGGCGCCTACGATCTGAATCCGCTGCCCCGCTGGACGAAAGGCCGCGTGACCCTGCTCGGCGATGCGGCGCACCCGTGCACGCCAAATCTTGGACAAGGCGGTGCCATGGCGCTCGAAGACGCGCTGGTCCTGGCAAAATGCGTGGCCGGCGAATGCTCCATCGAGTACGCGCTAAGCCGTTATGAATCCCTGCGCCGTGGGCGGACGCGGCACGTGCAGCAACGATCTCTCTTGATGGGCCATATCGGCCAGTGGCAGAATCGCGCGGCCGTCGCCGGGCGTGGCGTGGTGACCCGCTTCCTTCCGGCCGCGCTGTTCGAGCATAATCTGCGAAGAGTGTATTCCTATGAGAACCTAAAGTTGGCGCGGCATTACTGGTTTTCGCCGCAATGGCCGCTGCCGAGGATTCTGCGATCGACGTTCAGCGCAGCACGATAGCCATTCATGTCAGCAGGGCCGGGCTGCTGTCGGCGGCAGGCCACGATCATTGGGTGAGCGCGCCGATTGCTTCAGGCGTGATTGGTGAATCGCCCACGCCGCACGTCGAGTTCACCGTCCAGACAGCGAAGATGATCGTCAGGCCTGACCCCAAGGTCGACGCCAAGACTCAGGCCCAGATCCAAAAAGATATGGAGGAGATGACGCTCGAGATCAGAAAATTTCCCGAGATCACCTTCCGGTCCTCTCACGTCGAAAAAATCGTCGATGGTCAATGGAAAGTGGACGGCAATCTGTCGCTGCACGGCTCCACCAAACCGGTCCACCTCATGGTCACGTGGACGGGCGAATCCTACGCAGCCCACACCGTGCTCAAGCAAACGGACTTCGGCATCAAGCCGATCAGCGTGGGCGGTGGAATGGTCAAAGTGAAAAACGAAGTGGAACTCGATTTTCAAATCTACCTCCGCCCGGCATGACTTTGATCGCTACGCCGCAGTTTCCGGTCGAGACCGATCACGTTCGCAAGCATTACGATCAACTGTCGTTTCTCTATCGCCTTTTCTGGGGCGAGCATCTTCATCACGGCTATTGGGATAAAGACGAATCCGTAGAGCGCGCGCAGATCCAATTGATGGAGCGCCTGGCGGAGCGAGCGGCAATTCCCCGGGGTGTTCACGTGCTCGATATCGGCTGCGGCCTGGGCGGATCGGCGATGTGGCTCGCCGAGCAGTACCACTGCGACGTCACGGGCATGACCATCAGTCCGGTGCAGGCGCGCATGGCGGCGGCCAAAGCCAAAGCCCGCAACCTGGCGAGCCGGGTGCATTTCCAGGTGGGCGACGCGAATGAATGGCAGCCCGAGCCGGCGAGCGTCGACGCGATTTGGATCATGGAAAGCAGCGAGCATTTTCGCGACAAGGCTGGATTTTTCGAGCGCTGCGCACGCGCCTTAAAGCCTGGCGGCGTGCTGGCGGTCTGCGCGTGGCTTCGCCGTGATGGACCGTTCCGCGAAGACGAACAAACGCTGGTCAACGCCATCGCGGAGGCGATGTTCAGCGCCAGCCTGGACTCGCTCAGCGCCTATCAACAGTGGATGCGCGACGCTGGCCTCAATGTAACCGCGGCCGAGGACATCACGCGCCATGTCGAGCCGACCTGGTCGCATTGCTCGCGAATCGGCAGCAATCCGGCCCTCCGGTTTTTTCTCCGTTTCACCGGCGAAGACACGCAGCGATTCGTGCGATCGTTCCCGTTGATGAAGCAGGCGTACGCGCAAGGCGCGATGGCCTTCGGCTTGTTCGTCGCGAAAAAGCCGCTTAGCCGTTAGCCGGTATTTGCTTTTCGAGATGCGCGAGCACCATTGGCCATGCCTCCTGGTGCCCATTCCGCGACGCCTCGTCGGGAAAGCCGGCATGGGTCAGGCGAAGCAGCGTGCCGTTGTCGCGCGGTGTCAGTACGATGGTCACCACCGTCTCGGCGCCTTTGGTGCCGGCCGCGGTGAGCCAGGTCAACTCAACGAGACGATCGCGCTCCAGGCGGAGAAAACGGCCGTAGTGAGGATGCCGCTGGCCGTCAAAGTGAGTCTCGAAAAAGAAAGGCGTGTTGATTTCACCTTTCATCAATACCGTGCCCGGGGCCGCAAACCAGCGATCGATGTTTTCCGTCCACGCGCGGAAGAGCACGGAAGCGGACGCCTGCAAGACGCGCTCGCAGGTCAGTTGAAACGGGCGCGACGAAAGATCCGGCGGCGCGATGGTTGCCATCACTTCTTGGCTCCGGCCAGCCAGTTGAGGCAGACGTTGACGGGGATGACGGCTTCGCCGGTGGGCGCCGAAACCAGAAACTGTTGGCCGTCGGCACGGGCGTCAAGGAAGAAGCTGTCCAACCGGCTTGGGATGTCAAACAGCGGCGCCGGCAAGGCGGCTTCAAAACTGGCGCCGGGTTTGACGGCGGCCGACATCAGCTTGCGATCCGGCGACACGAAGAATAACTCCTTGCCGTCCGCGCGCCACGCCGGTCTGCTTCCGCCGTTGGTCGAGATCTGCCACTTGCCTCCGCTGGTGGGTGCACTTCCGGGTAGGAAGGAACGCACATAGATCTCCTCCCGCCCGGATTCGTTGGACTGGTACACCATCCATCGCCCATCCGGCGAGATTTCTGCGAACACCTCGTCGAACTCTGTCCGTAATATCAGGATTGGTTTGCGGTCGCCAAACATCGGCAGCGCCCAGATGTCCCACTTGGTTTTCGGATCTGCTTCCTGATAGAGAATGTAACGTCCATCGTGCGACCAGTCCGTCGGGTGCTTGCTCTCACCGCTTTCCAGCAACAGCTCTTCGCCGCCGACGCCGTTGGTGTCCTTCCAATACAGGTCGTAGTGCGTGTGGGCGCCCTGCATGGCACTGTACGCGATCTTGTTCCCGTCGGGCGACCAAGTGGAAACCTGTTGCATCCCGGTACCGAAAGTGAAACGCGAAGCCGAGCTGCGGGCCAAATCCAGAAGCCAGATGGCGGGCGTCCGGGTTTGCGGATCGACGCGCGGCACCGCCGCCCTCTTCCCATCCGGAGAAAGGGACGGGAATTGGAATGGGCCTTCCAGATTGAGTCCTGGAACCTGTTGTCCATGCCGGTCGATCCAGGTGAGATGACGGGTACCGACGATTTGGCTTCGCCAGACTAAAACGCCGTTGTTCGCGACAGAAAAATCGGCGGTGTGGCGCAGCGGATCGACATCCACCTGCTCGGCGACCGCCAGCGGCTCACCCGCGAATTCCATCTTCTGGAGATCGAACGGCTGCGCCATGAGCGTCGTTTCCCGCACAAACAGCAAATATCCCGGCGATGTGTAGGACACATGAGAGGCCCCGGTCATCAGGCGGCGGGGTTTCTGGCTCTCGGCGGACGACTGCGCATCGCCCACGAAAATCGCCGTCTGGCCGGATTGCGAACTCATGGCGACGTAAAAAAAGTGGCGGCCATCGGGTAGAAATTCAGGCTGGCGGTGGGTGGCTTCCTTGGCGGCCGTGTCGATGCGGGTCACCGCGACGGGCTCGCCTCCCGAAGCCGGCACGCGAAAAATTGCGCTGATCGACGCCGGCGCGAACACGATCGTTCCTTCGCCTTGCGCCGAGGCCGCCCACGAGCCTCCACGTCCCGCCTGCGCATCGCACAATGGCTGCGGAGGGCCACCGCCGGCTGCGATCTTCTTGAGCTTGCCATCGGCGAAGAACGCGATGTTTTTGCTGTTCGGCGACCAAAACGGATAGGTCGCGCCCTTGGTCCCGGGTAGCGCCTGCGCAGTCAGCGATTCAAGAGGCCGCACCCAAAGCTGGGAACTGCCTGTGGCGTCGACACCTACGAAAGCCAGACGTTGGCCATCGGGCGAAATCACCGCCGGGCCGTCATTGTAGAGCGTGCCGAACATTACTTTCTCAGGCGGAAGCACAGTGAAGCGCACCGGCCTCGCCTCGGCCACTCGCTCGCGGAAATGGACGGCGGCAAGGCCCAGCGTCGCGAGTAGCAGCACCGCCGTGGCCGCGATCCAGATCAGCCGTTCACGTTTCGCGCGGCGCGGCACTGCGGGAACCGGCAGCGCGCCGGTTTGCGAAGATCCGCCCGCCGCCCACTTGAGTTCCAGCAGCACGTCGTGCATGCTTTGGCGGCGCTCATCGGGATCCTTGGCGAGACAGGTCCGGACGACATGATCGATCGCTGGAGAGACGGTGGCATCGAGCGTTGTCATCGGCGCCGGCTCGCCTGCCAGAATGGCCGCGATCACGCTGGCTTGGGTCTTGCCTTCGAAGGCTCTGCGCGCCGTGGCCATTTCGTAAAGCACGGCGCCGAAGGCAAAAATATCTGTGCGCACATCAGCTTCCTTGCCTTCCAATTGCTCCGGCGCCATGTACTGAAACGTGCCTACCAGCGTGCCTTCGGTGGTCAGCGCCTGCGTTCGGGTGGCGAGAGTCTCGGTTACCGGCGTGTCGGATTTCTCCCGCATTTTCGCCAGGCCGAAATCCAGCAGCTTCACGCCTGCCTTGGTGATCATGATGTTGGCCGGTTTTAGATCGCGGTGCACGACGCCATGACGATGCGCTTGATCAAGCGCGCTCGCAGCTTCGATAGCGTAACGTAGCAGTTGATCGGGAGGCAGCGGGCCGCGCGCCAACCGGTCCGCCAGGTTTTCGCCCTCCAGGTGCTCCATCACCAGGTAGCCCATGCCATCCTGATCGCCGACGTCGTAGAGCGCGCAAATGTTCGGATGATTCAGGCTGGAAATGGCTTTGGCTTCGCGCTCGAAACGCTGCCGGCGTTCGGGATCGGCGACCCAATTCGCAGGCAGCACTTTGATCGCGACGGAGCGGTCCAGCCGTGTATCGCGGCCTTTGTAGACTTCGCCCATGCCGCCGGCGCCGAGCGGTGCAACGATTTCGTACGGGCCTAACCGGGTGCCGGGCGTGAGGGACATGTGCTCGTCCGAGTCTACCCAAGTACTGGTCGAAAAACCATGCCACAATGAAAACCGCTTTATGCCATTGAGGATGAGCCGGCGAGAGGCGATGGCCGCGCTGCTGGCCGTACCAGCCGCTAGTTTGGCGGCATCTCCCTCCGACTGGACTTTGCAACAAGCGTCCAGCCAAATCCGCGCCGGGAAGATTTCGCCGGTTGAGTTGACGCGCGCCTGTCTGGATCGCGTCGAGCGATTCCAGCCCCGGCTCAACGCCTTCATCACCGTGATGGCGGATCAGGCTCTGGCTCAGGCTCGTGAGTTGGAAACCGAAGCGCGCGCCGGGAAATGGCGCGGGCCGTTGCACGGCATTCCCATTGGCCTGAAAGATCTGATCGACACCGCCGGCGTGAAGACTACCTGCGCGAGCGCTGTGTTTGCCAATCGCGTTCCGTCCGAGGACGCCGAGGTCGTGCGCCGCTTGAAACGCGCGGGCGCGGTCCTGATCGGTAAACAGAACATGCACGAATTCGCTTACGGCGGGACGTCGGTGCGCAGCCACTACGGCGCGGTGCATAATCCGTGGAATCGCGAACGGATCGCCGGCGGATCTTCGGGAGGCCCCGCCGCCGCGGTTGCTGCCGGTCTGTGCTTCGGCGCCATAGGATCCGACACCGCAGGCTCGATCCGCCAGCCGGCATCGTATTGCGGACTCACTGGCTTGATGCCGACGTACGGACGCGTGAGTACGCGCGGCGTGGTGCCGCTTTCCTGGTCGCTCGATCACATCGGGCCGCTGTGCCGCACCGCCGCCGACGCCGCGATGCTGCTGGAAGCAATCGCCGGTTACGATCCGCTTGAGCCCACCAGCGTGGACTTGCCGGGCGAACGCTACTCTGCGGCTATTGACTCCAAAACAGTCGCGCTGAGAGCTGGCATCGTCCGGCCCTTCTTCTTTGATCAGCTCGATCCGGAGGTCGAGGCCGCGGTGAAAGCTGCAATTGAGGTGTTGCGCAAGTTGACCGGGGAAGTTCGCGACGTGGAGTTGCCGCCCGTGCCCGCGCTACCCATCCTGGCCGCCGAGGCATACGCATTCCACGAGCCGTACATCACTAAATCGCCGGACCTTTACCAGCCGGAGACGCGCGAACGAGTGAAGCAGGGCGCCGCCGTCACCACGACGGCGTACATCGCTGCTAAGCGAGAAATGGATCGCTTGCGACGCGCTGCCGGCGCCGTATTTTCCACGGTCGACGTGCTGATCACTCCCACCACGCCGACGCTGCCGATGACCATCGAAGAGGCATCCGGCCGCCAGGCTCCCGCGCTGGGCAGAGATGTTTTGGCACGCAACACGCGATGGTTCAACGTGTATGGATTGCCGGCGGTCTCGATTCCGTGCGGCTTCACGCGCGCCGGCCTGCCTATCGGATTGCACATCGCCGGTCCGCGTTTCGCCGAAGGCCGGGTGCTCGCTGTGGCGCACGCCTATCAACAGGCGACAGACTGGCACACGCGCCGGCCTGTACTCGTATAAGAATATGAGCGATCAAAACCTGCTTCAGTTAGTAACCAGCGCCGCGCCGGCAAGCATCGCCGAGGTGATCGATCTGATGGAAAAGATCGACGCCACTTTGGCAAGCGGCGACGGGCTCAAATGGTTCAACTTTCTTTATTTAGCCGTGACTAAAGAGATTCGCGACCATCCTCCGGCGGGTGGCTGGGCGCGCGAAAACTGGCTGACGCGGCTGGATGTTGTTTTTGCCGGGTTCTATTTCTCGGCGATCCAGGCGTTTCTACAAGGCGATAGCAGCCTCGCCTAGTTCCTGGGCGGCCTTGTTCGAAGCCAGGCATCAGTCCGGCATCGATCGCATCCAATTCGCGCTGGCTGGCATGAACGCCCATATCAATCACGATTTGTCGTTGGCGCTGATTCGGACCAATCAGGAATTTGGCATTCATCCGTCGCTGACCAGCCCTGAGCACGACGATTTTGAGCGCGTGAACAGCCTGTTGGAAGCCGTGACGCCGCAGGTTCTACAAACTCTGGCCGTCGGGATTGTCGGCGAGGTAGTTCAGGATGCCGGAAAAATCGGACGCCTGCTGGCATTTTGGAGCGTAAGCGCAGCGCGCGATCTGGCGTGGGATTTCGGCGATCACCTCACCAGGTTGGATGACATCAGCCGCTCCTTCGCCATCAGCGCGCAGGACCAAGTAACCGGCGCGCTGGGGCGCAGCTTGCTGGCAGCATTGCGATAACGGAGCCGGTTATTGCACGGAATCACCGGCAACGAAGAAATCGCATTACCGCCTAGCGCCCGAATTCCGAGGGCAGCGCTGACCTCCGTCAGCTAGGCAAGACCTTTGTTTTAGCCCGCCCGAAGCAGTAGAATGGACCCCTGTCTGTCTGGCCGCGGGTCAGGCTGAGAGGGGGATCATTCTATGGCAACCTTGGCGACTGCGACTGGCGACAACCATCCCGAAGACGTACAGAATATCGTCAAACCCGCGATTGGGGAACCGGGCGGAGGCAACGTCGACAAGATTCGGGACATTCTGTTTGGCTCGCAGATGCGGGACTACGAGACCCGTTTTGCGCGTCTCGAAGAAACGCTGGCGAAAGAGTCGGCCAATCTGCGCGACAACACGAAGAAAAGGTTCGAAGCGCTTGAGGCGTACATCCGCAGCGAGATGGAAGCTCTGCAAACCCGAATTAAATCTGAGCGCGACGAGCGGGGTGACTCGCTGCGGCGCCTCACCAGCGAACTGCGGGATTTGAGCGACTCGCTGGCGAAGCGAATCGGCGAACTCGACGATCAGACTTCGCGCGCCCAGGGAGATTTGCGCAACCAGATTCTGCAGCAGTCCAAGGATTTGAGCGACGACATTCGCGCCAAGCAGGAAGAGGGTTCGCAACTGGTCGAGAAGCGGTTTCAGGAGTTGCGCAATCTCAAGACCGATCGTGCCATGCTGGCCGGGTTGCTGACTGAAGTCGCGCTGCGGCTCAAAGACGAATTCCAAGTGCCGGGAGCCGAAGGCTAACTGCGGTTCGGTATCACGCGAATGCCAGACGAATTGGCGACCAACGGCCGCAAGTCCGGCGACGAAGCGCTGGCCGAATTGCGCGACATCCTGGTCGGGCCGGAGCGCGAAAAAATCCGGCAATTGCAGCAGCGGCTGGATGACCGCGTGGGGCGTGCCGAAGAAATCAGCCGCACGCTGCCCGACGCAATCCGTTTGCAATCGGCTCGCGGCCATAAACTGAGGCTGGCGTTACAGCCGATTCTCGAAGATTCCATCCGCATTTCGGTGCAGCGGAATCCAGAAATCCTCTCCGAAGCACTGTTTCCGTTGATCAGCGAAACCGTTCGCAAGGCCGTGGCCGCAGCCTTGCAGACCATGCTACAAACGCTCAACCAGACGCTGGAACAAAGCGTCTCGGCGCGCAGTTTTCGCTGGCGTTGGGAAGCCGTGAGAACGGGAAAATCGTTCGGCGAGATCGTCCTTCTGCGCAGCTTGCTGTACAAGGTGGAGCAGGTTTTTCTGATTCACAGAAAGTCCGGTCTGCTGCTGGCGCACTGCGAAGCCGAATCGGCGGTTGTTAAAGATGCGGATCTGGTTTCCGGAATGCTGACCGCCATTCAGGATTTTGTCCATGATTCATTTGGAGGAAAGCAGGGAGAGGATCTCGAAACGCTCCGAGTCGGCGAGCATACCCTGTGGATCCAGTACGCGCCGCAGGCGATTCTGGCTGCTGTCGTTCGCGGAACTCCGCCCACGACCCTGAAAAACGTTTTACAGCCAGCGCTCGAACGCATCTGCGCGGAACGCGGCGCGGAGCTTACGGAGTTCAATGGCGACGTCACCCCGTTTCAGTCCATCCAAAAATATTTAAAGGCGTGCCTGGTTGGCCAAGCGTCCAAGACCAAACGGGGACAATCCATGCTGGTGTGGCTGGTACCTTCGGTTCTCGCGTTGGCGGCCGCGTTTTGGTTGTTCGTATCCATCCGAGAAGCCCGCGAGTGGAAGCAGTACGTGCAAGCGCTATCCGAGAGCCGGGAATCGTTCTGACGACCGCGGAGAAGCGCGGCGGCGAATATTTCATTGCGGGATTGCGCGACCCTCTGGCGCAGGATCCAGGCAAACTTTTGGCGAGCGCGGGCCTGCCTGCCGGAGAAAGTGAAATTTGCATGGCAGCGTTATTTATCGCTGCAGGAACCGTTCGGCGCACTGCGCGAACTGGATGCCGCGAAAAAAAGCGTGGAGAGCAGAAAAGTGCACTTCAGGCCGGATCGCGCCGACATCGCGCTGGAAGAACTGAATGCGGTGGAAGGCTCGGCGGCCGATATCAATATGCTGCTGTCGCGGGCCCAGCGATCCGGGAAACCGGTGCGCATCGAGATTGTCGGCCACACCGATGATTCGGGACCGGAGAGCCGCAACGCCGAGCTTTCCCAGGAGCGGGCCAAGGAAACCCTCGCGTCCCTGAGCGCTGCCGGCGTTCCTCCGCGATCGCCTGTCCACGCGCGGCGCGGGCACTACCGAGCCACAAAGCAAAGGGACCGCGGAGCGCGATCGTGCCTTCAATCGCAGCGTTTCCTTTCGCGTGCTGCCGGTGGAGCCATGACGCCGCCAGTCCAGAAAAAAATCTGCATGCTCGGAACCTACGCCGTCGGCAAGACCAGCCTGGTGCGAAAGTACGTCGAGAGTATTTTCGATGAGCGCTACCTGACCACCATCGGCGTGAAGATCGACAAGAAGCAGGTGCTGGTAAACAACCGGCAGGTCAACCTGGTGCTTTGGGATCTCGCCGGCGAGGACGATCTGGCGCAGATCCGGCCTTCGCACTTACGCGGCGCTTCCGGCTATATCCTGGTCGCGGATGGCTGCCGCGAAGCCACGCTCGCGCAGGCGATTGCGATCCAGGAAAAAAGCGCGCAGCACCTGGGCCCGGTGCCTTTCGTGCTGGCTGTCAACAAAGCTGACCTGGCCACAGAATGGCAAATCCGGGAAGCCGATGTCGAGCGCCTTATCAGCCAAGGTTGGACCTGCTTTCGTACCAGCGCGAAAACGGGCGAATCGGTCGAGCCGTTATTTCTGCACCTGGCGCAGAAAATGTTGAGCGAAGAAGATGAGCCCGCAAGCGAGTGAAATCAGCCTGCTGACCGCACTCGATATTTCCGTGCTGGAACGCAGCGCGAACGGAGCGCTCACGCTGGTTGGTACGCCGCCCGTCTGGTTCAATGTTGTGTTTTCGCCGGCGCGCGGGCCGCAAAATGAAATTGACTTCAGCGAATCCAGTCCCTACCTGGCCGAATTCACCGTCGATGCCGAAGAATTCTGGAAGAGCTCGGAAGGCCGTCTTCATGGGGGAACGTGGACCCAGCGCGACATCCACGGCCAGGAGGTTGGCCTGGAGGCGTGGGCGATTCGCGTGGACGAACGGAACTTTCTCTTAGTCAAAGAGCTCGGCGAAGAATTCGAGGAACGGCGCGCTGCATTTCAAAAAGCTCGTGAAACCGGCCTTTCGTATGAGTCGCTCGGCCGCGCCCATCGCAGCTCGGTCGACGCCCAACAGAAGCTCGAGATGCGCAATCGCGAAGTCGAGCGTATCAACGAATTGAAAAGCGAATTTCTGGCGAGCATGAGTCATGAGCTGCGAACGCCGCTCAACGCGATTATCGGCTTTGCCGGTCTGCTGGATGAAGAAAGCGCCGGCAAGCTGAATGATGAGCAGAAGTCCTACGTGCAGCACGTCTCACGCGCATCCGGCCACCTGTTGGATCTCATCAACGACATCCTCGACCTTTCCAAAATCGAAGCCGGGTACCTCGAATTGCATCCGACTACGTTCCCGTTGGCCGGCGCGCTGGCCGAAGTGCTGTCGACGACCTGGCCACTGGCGCGCTCCAAAAACATCCGGCTGAATGTCGACAGAAATTCGCCGTTCACGGTGCACGCCGACCGCATTCGCTTCAAGCAGATTCTCTACAACCTTTTGAGCAATGCCATCAAATTCACGCCGAAGGGCGGCGAAGTTGGCATGAATTGCTCACAGGATGACGCGTTTCTGACCGTCGCCGTTTACGATACCGGAATCGGCATTCCCGCCGAAGAACGCGACGCGATCTTCGAGAAATTTCACCAGGTGAGCAGCGTTTCGAAAGAGGGCAGGGCAGGCACCGGGCTCGGCCTCACCATCACCAAGCGACTGGTGGAACAGCATGGCGGGCGGATCTGGGTGGAGAGCGAAACCGGCGCCGGCAGCCGCTTCCAATTTACGTTGCCCGTTCAGTCTGCCGATGACGCCCAGCCCGTGCCGGCTCCCGCGCCAGCCGCCCTAGCCGAGCAGCCCAACCCGAACGCCGCAGTTCTCACGGCTGCGGTGGTGGAAGACAATCCGGCCAATCGCGCGCTGTTTGAAATTATGCTGAAGCCGACGTACCGCGTGGTGTCCTTCGGGAACGGCCCGGAGGCGCTGGAGGCGTTCACGCGCGAACGGCCCGACGTCATCATCATGGACATCGCGCTGCCGGGAATGAGCGGCCTGGAAGTCATCAAGCGGCTGCGAGCGGACAGCGTTCTCAAATCCATTCCTGTGATCGCAGTGTCTGCCCACGCCATGGCCGGAGACCGCGAAAAATTTCTTGCCGCTGGATTTGACGAGTATCTGCCCAAGCCGATTGGCGGAAGAGCCGTGCTGCTCGATGCGCTGCGGCCGCTGGTCGCCGCTAAGCCAAATATTTGATCAGCAGTACTTCATTGCCTTTTTGGCTGTAAAGCACTTCGTCGGCAAACTTCCGGGTCAGCAGGATTCCGAATCCGCCGGGCCGAATTCCCATCTGCGCCCGCAGTTCGGCGTGCTCAAACGGAGCGTCATCCGGATTGGAGATGGCGGCGTGCGGCAGGTTGTCGAACGAGAATCCCTCGCCGGGGTCGCGTATGTAATAGATGATGCTGCGAGCGGTTCGCACGTATGTGAGACTTACTATTTGATCGGGATCGGAATGCCCGCCGTGCTCGATGGCATTCATCAGCAGTTCGCGGAACGCCGTGCCCACGTCGTCTCTTTCCTGCCGGCTGAGGTCGGCCGCCAATTCGGAAAAAAATTGCGACAACCGCTCCGCCACGTCCATCTTGCAGCGAAGCTGTAAAGAGATCCAGCCAGGCCGCGCGGACAAAATTTCGATGTCGCCGGGGTCGGAAAGCCGGGACAGCGCGCGGAACACCGTGTCGCGCACGGTGCTGCTGGCCAGGGGCTTACTGAGGTAGCTGTAGGCCTGCTGGCGAATGGAATTGACGATGTGTTCGGGCGTGCTCTCGGCCGTCATCACCACTACCGCGGTTCCCGGACGGACCTCGCGAATGCGCTGCAGCAGCGTGAGTCCGTCCATCCCGGGCATGTGGATGTCGGTGAGCACCAGATCATAGGGGTGGGCCATTAACCGGTCGAGCGCTTCTTGTCCGTCGCTCGCGTGATGGATGTCGCGGCCTTCGGCACGCAGCATCGCGGTCAGCAATTCGTGCGCGACCGCATCATCATCCACAATCAGAATCTGTTTACTGGAGGACATCTGGTGAGAGCTTACCACGGTCGAATTCGAGTGTCGCGATGCGACCACGGAAGGACTAGCGGCGGCGAATGCTCACGCCGCTGCCTACGTGTTCGATCACTTTTGCAGCCAGCTTGGGGAACTTCACATCCGCCGACTCTTCCGCCGGAATCGCCGCGCCATCGAGATCCGCCGGGGTGAGCGCCTCGCCGTAGATAATCATCAATTCGCTGCGATTGCTGCTGTCCGGCAGGTAGAAGCAGCGCGCGCGAGCCACTGCGTCCGGCATCCGGTATCCCTTGGCTGCGAAGAATGCCTTAGCTTTTGCGGAGTCGGAATCGGGCTTGGATGGCGTGCCAAAGTAATGCGCGAAAACGCGGGTGTCGGTGATGAAATCCAGATCACCGATCTTGGCGACTCGTTCCGGCTTGTACCGGTAATGACTCTGATTGGTAGGCAAATAGTGTTCGAACTGCACCCAATAGAAGCGGCGAACCGATCCATCCGCGCCGGTTTCCACGAAAAAATGTTGCTCAGCCACGGCGACCCCATAGAGGATGAAACGCTGCCCGCCGCCGTAGGCGAGTGATTTTGCGAAGTCCAGACTTACACCCGGCAATTCCGGCGAAGTGAGCGTTTGCCCGGTCACGCGGCCTTGCAGAGTCGATTCATCGCTGGACAATTGTGCATTGGCCGCGAGAGCCAGCGCCAGGACCGCGGTACAAGCTAACACCGGAAGCCGCATGGTGCCGCCAGTATACTAGAGCCTCGCGGCGGTCACCGAAATTCCAGCAGCAAGAGACTGGTTCACGCGTACCCGATCCGCGCGATCGCCGATCCGCACCAGCAGCGTGGCATTGCGCGTACCTGCTTCCACCGTAATGGCCACGCCCGGCCTCAAGCCCAGGCGCGTCATCTCGCGCAGGATGGAGGGATCGCGGTCCGACACGCTGCTGACGATGGCGGGAATTCCGCACGCCCACTTGGATAGCAGCACTTCTTGCCGGGCCGGAATCGCGCCGCTGCGCTCCGGGATCAGGTGGCCGTGCGGGTCCGTTTCCGGGTCGCCTAATCTCGCCGCGATGCGATCCTCCAGCTTCTCCGAGATGAAATGCTCCAGCCGCTCAGCCTCATCGTGGACTTCGTCCCAGGAGTAATCCAGGAAGTCGTGCAGGAAACGTTCCAGCAGGCGATGGTGCCGCAGGACTTCCAAAGCGCGCATCCTTCCAGCGGGTGTCAAACGCACGCCGTGGTGTTTTTCGTATTTGACGAACGACGGTTTTCGCGCGGCCAGCTTTTGCAGCATGCCTGTGACCGAAGCGGCGCGCACTCCGAGGTGCTGCGCAAGGGCGTTGCTGGTCACGCGTTCCTCCCCGGCGCCGGCCAGCTCCAGTATGGCTTTTACGTAGTCGTCTACGGATTCGGTGCTGAACGGTCCATTTTTTCGGGATTGCACTAAATCTGAGAATACTCTGGTCATCCGTCCGGCCGCAATTTTTCTGGTTGACTTGACGGCGCGTGGACTTGTGTTAAATTTAGGCATGCCTAAATTAGGGCGCTGCCGTTTGGCCGTACTTTTGGCCATCGGATTGGCGATGCGTGTTCCGGCGATGGCTCAGGGCGAAACCACCAGCGCGATCATCGGCTCCGTCACCGATCCCGCGGGAGCGGCGATCTCCGGCGCCACGGTAACCATCGTGAGCACGGAGAATGGCTTGCAGCGATCCGTGAAGACCGACGATGCCGGGCGATTCAACTTTCCGCAGCTCAAGCCTGGCATCTACTCCGTGAAAGCCGAAGCGGACGGCTTTCAAGCCCAGCAGAACAGTTCTGTCGCCGCTGGACTCGGCCAAAAGCAAACCGTCGATTTCAAGCTCAACATCGCGTCGGCAAGCCAGAGCATCCTGGTGCGGGAACAAGCTCCGCTCATCAATCCGGACAATCCCAACACCTCAACGACGCTGAATGCCCGATCGCTCGAGAACCTTCCCAATCCCGGCGGCGACATGACCTATCCGCTGCAGTTCGCCGCCGGCGCGCTGATCAACACCGCCGGCAGCGGCAACGATTTCGTCGGCGGCACCAACGGCTACGGCAACGTCCAGTTCAACGGCCTGCCGTCGCTCTCCAACGGCTACATCGTCGACGGCCTGGAGACCAACGATCCGCTGACCAATCTGAACAGCGGGCTCTCGACCAATCTGGTTCTGGGATTGAATTCCATCGCGGAGGTGACGGTCAACACGCTCTCCTACGCCGTCGATCAGGGCCGCTACGGCGCGTCGCAGGTGAACTACGTCACCAAGTCCGGAACCAATCAGTTTCACGGCAACCTGTACGAGCTGTGGAACGGCTCGCGATTCAATGCCGCCAATTTCTTCACCAACGCCACGGCCGGGAACCACAAGCCGCGCTCCACCGTGAATCACTTCGGCGGCAGTCTGGGCGGCCCGATCCTTCACGACAAGCTGTTCTTCTTCTTCGATTCCGAATGGGTTCGGATCGCGCTGCCCATCGTCAATCGCCACCACGGTGCCCACGCCGGCGTTTCAAAATTACGTGTTGCAGCAACTGCCGCGCGGCGGCGTGGACGCGGTCACCGGATCGACGTATCAGCCGGCGCCGCAGCTCGTGCCGTTCTACCAGAAACTGTTTTCGCTCTACGGCAACACCGCGGGAACTCCGCTCGCCGTTCTCGGCTGCCCGTTCAACAGCAATGGCAGCGCCGCCGGCGGCACTCCGCCCAACGGCAACGGCTGCGCCAACCGCCAGAGCATCTCGCATTCGAGCAACGATCACGAGCAGGTGCAGACCGCGCGCATCGATTACAACATCAACGCGCAGAACATCGCGTGGTTCCGTTTTCAGTCCGACACCGGCTTGCAGGCGGCCTATACCGATCCGATCAATCCGCTCTTCAACGCGATCTCGCCGCAGCCGCTGTACTCGTTCGCGTCGGGCTACACGCACGTGTTCTCGCCGACGCCTGGTGAACTATTTCAATCCCGCGTTTTCCTGGTACCAGAGCCTGTTCGGGCCCGCCGACTTGCAGAAGACGCTGGCCGCGTTTCCCATCGTCCTGCAGGGCAGCGGCGCCAACGCGCCCTTCACCACCCTCGGCGGTCTCGACAACACCTGGGTGCAGGGCCGGCGCGCCACGCGCTTCTTCATCAACGACAATCTGGCCTGGACGCGTGGGCGCGCACGAACTTCGCTTCGGGACCAACAGCCGCATCTTCCGCCTGAACGATTACGATTTCGGCGCAGGGCACGGTTCCGCTGGTGACCTACACGACCCTGCCGCAATTCATCTACGGCGTCGCGTCGACGGCTTCGACGACGTTTCCGCTGGCCAATTCGCAGCCGTATCAACTTTCTGAACCTGGATTTCTATGCGCAGGACACCTGGAAGGTGACGCGAACGCTCACGTGGACCTTCGGCCTGCGCGATACGTACAATTCGAATCCCATGAATCCGCACCACGCGGTGGCGCGTCTGCCGGCTCGTTCGATTCCATTTCTCACGACGTCAATCAGCCGCTGAGCCAAGTGATCCAGACGCAGCAGCGTACGGTTTTCGCCGCCACGCCGCTGGCGATCCTGCAGCCGCGAACCGCGATCGCCTGGCAGATCGCGCCGAACACGGTGCTGCGCAGCGGCTTCGGATTGTTCAGCGACATGCTGCCGGGCAGCGTCGTCGATCTGGTGGGCACCAATCCGCCGTATTCGAAAACGTTTCAGGGCGGCCTGCTGGGCACGGTCGGCGGAGTCGGCGATCGCGCCGGGCGTTCCGAACAGCGCGATCGACGCGACCGTCGCGGCCAATCAGCAATTCATCTCCGGATTCGCGCAAGGCCAGCTTTCCTGCGCGTCGCCGCTGGCGAATCCCGAATGCCTGCCTTCCGCCAGTTGCCATCACGGCCGTTCCGGATGGCAAGCTGCACGCGCCTTACTTCATGCAGTGGAGCTTCGCGCTGGAGCAGCAGATCGGCAGCGACGCTCAATCTGCGCGCGCAGTATGTCGGGACGCGCGCGGTGAACCAGCCCTACCAGACGCAGGTGAACGGCTATCAGACGGTGTGCCCGGGCTGCTTCGCGCCGTTTCCTTACGGGCAGCCGGCAGATCCTCGCTTCGGCGCCGTGACGCAGTTGAACACCGGCGCGAACAGCCACTACAACGGCCTGCAGCTGACCGCCGACAAGCGGCTGGCGCACGGCTTCCAGGTGCAGGCGAACTACACCTGGAGCCACTGCATGGACACGGTCTCGAACGGCGGATTCCTGCCTTTCGCCGCGGGCGCGATTCTCTCGCCGCTGCCCGGGCGAACTCGGCCGGCAATACGGCCCGTGCGATTACGATGTCCGCCACAATTTCACCGCGCAGTACGTCTACCAGTTGCCGTTCAAGGTTCGCAATCGCATGCTGGCGCACGCGCTGAACGGCTGGCAGATTTCCGGCACGGTGTTCTGGCACAGCGGCTTGCCGTTCTCGGTTCTGAGCACGCCCTACTCCGCCAACGGCAACGGCATCGTGCAGGGCAGCGGACCGCAGTACGCCAGCGTGGTTCCCGGCGTGCCGCTGTACGAACACAATCCGATTCCTGGCGTGACGCAGCCGGGAACGCATCCAGTGGCTCAACCCGGATGCGTTTGTCTCGACGGTCGATCCCAGCACCGGCGCTTGCGCCGGCGGCGACAATCCGCCAGAACTGCCAGTTCGGCAATCTGGGCCGCAATGCGCTGCGCGGGCCCGATTTCTTCTGGAGCGATTTCTATCTCACCAAGTGGTTCCCGTTGACCGAACGCGTGAAGCTGCGCGTCGACGGCCAGTTCTTCAATGTGTTCAATCACCCGAATTTCGGGCTGCCGGTCTTGGCGTACGCGGGCATTCCGGGCAAGCCGTCCACGCAGACCGGATTCGGCGCGCTCAGCTACACCGACGTCGCCGCCGACGGGACTGCTGGGCGTCGGACTGGGCGGCGACAGCTCGCCTCGCATGATCGCGTTTCAGGCGCGCCTGGAGTTCTGAGACGGCTTGACGCCTCAGCGTGACAAATCGCGGTATTTCGTGATTCTTTATTTATGAATTCAGATCCAACGTAGCCAGCGATCTCGACCAGTGGGACCAATCACAATAACCATCTAACTATAGTAGTTTCAATCATAATCGAGCCTTGTACAATAGCCTGATGCCTCTTTTCAAACCGTATGATTCAAGTGTAACAATTTCAAATAAAAACGTACTATTTCACCGGAGGATAGAAATGAAAATTAAGGTAATTGCAGTACTGATCGGGGGAATGGCGTCGATGTTGGCCAGCGCGCAGACGCTTCCGGATCTCTTCCCGCTGCCGAATGGAAGCGGGTTCATCGAGACCTATAACATCAACAAGACGGCCATCAATCTCACCGGGGCCTTCTTCCAATCGCTGGGCACCAACGGACGTTCCTGTGGGTCGTGCCATCGGCCACTCGAAGGCTGGAGCGTTTCCGCAGATGAGATTAAACTCCGATTCCTCCTCACCGGCGGCCTGGACCCCATCTTCCGCACCAACGACGGTTCCAACTGCGACCACAACATCAGTACCGCGACCATCGATGGCCGGCGCCATGCCTACAGCCTGCTGCTCAACAAAGGCGTGATTCGCATCGCGCTGGCCGTGCCCGCCACCGCGGAGTTCAACGTGGTCAGCGTTCAGAATCCCTACGGTTGCAGTGATACCGAAACGCTTTCGATGTACCGCCGCCCCCTGCCGTCCACCAATCTGCAGTTTCTCAGTACGCTCATGTTCGATGGCCGAGAGTCGTCGCCGCAAACGGGCACGCAGAAGATCACCTATGCCACCAATCCAGGCGACCTGCTTGCCGACCTGGCCCATCAGGTGATCGATGCGACTACCGGGCACGCGCAGGCGGTGATGCCTCCCACTGCAGAGCAGGTGCAGGACATCGTGAATTTCGAAATCCAGTTGAGGACCGCGCAGGCCATCGACTATCAGGCGGGCTTCCTGAACGCAAATGGCGCGAACGGCGGCCCCGTTGCGCTCGCCGTCGCAGCCTTTCTACATAGGGATCAACGATTCCTTCCCCGCGAGTTTTGGCTTCAATCCGTTCGGCACTCCGTTTAATCCTGCCATCTTCAATTTGTATAGCGCCTGGACGGGTTCGCCGAATGCAGCGCGCGCCAGCATCGCTCGCGGCGAACAGGTTTTCAACTCAAAAGTCATCAACATCACCGGCGTGGCCGGAGTGAATGATGTGCTCGGCGTTCCCACGCTGGCCGGCAGTTGCGGAACCTGCCACGATTCTCCCAACGTGGGCAATCACTCAGTGTCCGCGCCTTTAAATATCGGTGTTGGCGATCTGAACAGCCCGCTGGACGTGAGCTATCTGCCGGTGATCACGCTGCAAAACAAAACTTCCGGCGCCACCGTGCAGACTACCGATCCTGGACGCGCTCTGATCACTGGACTGTGGGCCGATATCGGCAAGGCCAAAGGACCGATTCTGCGCGGGCTGGCAGCGCGGGCCCCGTATTTCCATAATGGCTCGGCCGATTCGTTGAGCGATGTGGTTACTTTCTATGACAAGCGGTTCAACGTGGGCTTTACGCCGCAGGAAAAGAAGGACCTGATCGCGTTTCTCAACACCCTATAACGCGTTTCCGGCGGCACCGGATACAGTAAAAACCCCGTGCCGCCGGACCATTACAGCCCGCGTAATTTTTGCGTTCCAACTATCGGACTTGCGCAAAACCTGCTACTGCGTAAGACGATAGCTGGTCACGCTTGCCCATAGCCCTACGGCCTTCAAAACCCATACGGCCACCGCCACCACGACGACGACGTTGAGAATCGTCTTGATGCTGCCAGCCATGGGGATGTAGGTGTTAATGAGCCACAAGGCCATCCCAACCACTATCAGCACACCGACTACGTATACCAACGGCATTGTTTTGACGCTCCTCGCCTGTGAAGTTGCAATCGGGGTACCACTCAGTGTTTTACTTAACTTATATGAATTAACTAACTTAGCTTTAGATTGCAGTTTCGGCTTGACAAATCGCCATAATTAACTTAATGTGGTTAAACGATTGAGCACATCCGCCCAATCCGCAGAAGTTCTGGACTAAGTCAGACAATCTGAGCCCTTCCTCTTAGCCAACCCAACCTTAGGAGGTTGCAATGTTTGCTCGTAACATCTCGATTTTGCCTGGCCTCGCGCTGCTCGGGGCTACGTTTGTCGCACCGCTGGTTATGGCGGATGAATTCGAAAAGAAGACTGTGGTCCACGTTATAGAACCGGTCCAACTGCCCACTATGGTCCTTGAGCCGGGGCAATACGTTTTTCGCTTGATGGATAATCCGGACCGGCACATCGTGCTGATCTACGACGCCGAGGGAACCCATCTCGTCACCAAAGTGCTCGCCGTACCGAATTTGCGCCTGCGTCCCACCAGCAAGACGGTTTTCCAGTTCTGGGAGACTCCGGCCGGACAGCCCAAGGCCTTGCGCGCCTGGTTCTATCCGGGCGACAATTTTGGTCAGGAGTTTGTATACCCGAAGACCAAGTCCATTGAAATTGCACAGATCGTCCACGCTCCGGTTCTCGCTGTGGTAGTCGAGAAAGAAGTGGAGATTGAGAAAGCTCCGATCGTGCGAGTGGATGAAAAAGGCACTGAAATGCCGGTCGTTGTCGAAAAAGAAGAAGTCGTCGTAGCCCGCAACGATCCGCCGCCGGCGCCCGTTGTCACTGCCGCTGCCGAGCCCCAGGCGGCCCCGGCTGAGCTGCCCCACACCGCCAGCCCTTATCCGTTGATGGCGTTGTTCGGATTGCTTTCGCTAGCGGCCTTTGGGTTGATGTCGCGTCTTTCGATCCGTGACTAATACTGGTGCACGCCCGTACCGCATTAATCGCCCGTTCGGCCGGGGTATGTTTTCTGGCCGGACGTGGGGGAAATGGTGTCTGGCCCCGTTATTGCTCGCCGCGATGTACGCGCAAGATCCACCAGCCACTGCGGGAAATGAAGAATTCAAGATTTCAACTGCCGTTGAACTGGTCCTGCTCGATGTGAGCGTGCGGGATCCCGAAGGCGGCTACGTCTCCGGTTTAACTAAAGAAGCCTTTCATGTTTTCGAAAACGGCGTCCCGCAAAAGATCACCGAGTTTTCGAGCGGAGACATTCCGGTCGCGGTCGGCCTGGTGATGGACGATAGCGGCAGCATGCGCGGCAAGCGTCCCGAGCTGATTACGGCGGGCCTGGCGTTTGTCGAAGCCAGCAACCAGCAGGATCAAATCTTCGTGGTCAATTTCAACGATAAAGTCCGCCGCGGCCTGCCTGATTCCCTGCCGTTTACCGACGACCTCAACCTGCTGCGCTCCGCTCTTTCGCGGGACCGCCCGGAAGGGCGCACCGCTTTGTACGACGCCACCGCTTATTCGCTGGCCCATCTGGAGACCGGGCGGCGCGCCAAGAAAGCGCTCATCGTAGTAAGCGATGGCGGGGACAACGTCAGTTCCCGCACCTTCAACGAATTGCTGCAGCTCATCCAGGAATCGCGCGCCACCATCTACACGGTCGGTATCTACGATCCCGAAGATCCCGACCGCAATCCTGGCGTCCTCAAACGCATGGCCAAAGTGAGCGGCGGTGAATGTTTTCTGCCATCGGAGCTGCATGAAATTGTTCCCATCTGCCAGAAGATTGCCAAGGACATTCGCAACCGCTACACCATCGGGTACATTCCGGTGCGCACCAACAGCAAAGCCGCGTTGCGCAAGGTTCATGTGACGGCGTCCACGGCGGATCGCGACAAGCTGATCGTGCGGACGCGCACCAGCTATCTGCTGCCGGAAGCGGTATCGGTGGAGAGTAAAGCTTCCAAGGTGAACCGGTGAAAGTCCACATTTTCCGGCGACGCATGCTCAAGCGCGCACGCTCCCGATCCTGGCGTTTCGCGCAGCTTTTTTTCCTGATCGCCGGCGTGCTTCTGGTGGGAGTCGCCGCGTCCACCTATGTGGCGCGTTATGTCTACCAGGGCTACCAGACCTGGAAATTCGACCGTGAGCTCACGCTGCGCCGTTATGCGCCGCCGGTGCCGGCGCCGCCACCGGTGGCTCTGCAAGCTGGAGCGCTGATTGGCAAGATCGGCATTCGCCGGCTGGGCATTTCGGCCATTGTCAAAGAAGGCGTCGACGCGGGAACGCTCGGCCTGGCAGTGGGTCACATAACTTCGACCGCGCTTCCGGGCGAGAATGGCAACGTTGCCGTGGCTGCCCATCGCGACACCTTGTTCCGCAATTTGAAAGACGTCAAGCGCGACGACGAAATCACGCTCACCACGCTCGACGGCGAATATCTCTATCGCGTGGTGTCGTTCATGGTCGTCGATCCTACCGATGTCGCCGTGCTCAATTCGTCGCCCGGTGAGATGACGCTCACCCTCGTCACCTGCTACCCGTTCTACTTCGTCGGCCACGCTCCCCGGCGCTTCATCGTGCGCGCCCGTCAGGTCGGCGCCAATCCGCTGCGCCTTGCAGGTCTGGGCCGGGCAGAAGGGGCCAACTGAAGATGCCTGTGATCGGCTCTTTGAGAGATACCCCCACAAAACCCTGCGAACCTAGGCGCATCCCTTATTCACCCCAGGCCGCGGTGGCCGCAGACTGAAGTATCGAGGATTCTAGATGTCACCTGAAACTGCTATGGCCGTGCTCGCGCGAACGCCGAACGGCAATGCGAAATCGAAGCCGGTCTTCGATCCCAAACTGTTTCTGTCCAAAGTTGGCGAAGGCAGGACGATTGCGACCTACGCGAAGAAAGAAGTAATTTTCGCGCAAGGCGATCCGGGCAGCGCCATTTTTTATATCCAAAAAGGCAAGGTCAAGCTCACCGTCGTTTCGAACGCGGGCAAAGAAGCGGTGATCGCCATTTTGGGCGTGGGAGATTTTCTCGGCGAAGGCTGCCTGGCGGGGCGGCCGGTGTGCCTGGCCACGGCTACGGCGATGTCGGATTGCTCGATGGTGCGGCTGGAAAAAGCGGCCACCATCCAGGTGCTGCACGATGAGCCGGCTTTTTCCGAGCTGTTCCTGGCGCTACATGCTTTCCCGCAACATGCGGATTGAAGAGGACCTGGTGGATCAGCTCTTCAACTCCAGCGAAAAGCGGCTGGCGCGCGTGCTGCTGCTGATGGCCCACTTCGGCAAAGAAGGCAAACCGGAGCCGGTGATTACCAAGATCAGCCAGGAGACGCTGGCGGAGATGATTGGCACCACTCGCTCCAGAGTCAGTTTCTTCATGAACAAGTTCCGCAAACTGGGGTTCATTGAGTACAACCGTGGACTCGATGGACTGCATGTTCACAGCTCGCTGCTGAATATCGTTCTTCACGACTAACCCGCCTTGGCGCTGATCAGCTATAGCCAGTTGTGAGCATTCTTGAACATACACAGCCGCATGGCGGCTGTTAGTTTAGGGTTTCATTTCGCCGGGAGAAAACGCATGACCCACGAGCACGCCAACGAATTCCGGTTGAGAATCTTGCATGCGGACCAGACCGAGGAATTGAGCGGGTGGATGAACTGCCAGGAGAAAGTCATGCAAGCCACCACCCGGCTACGCGGATCGCCCGTGAAAGCCTATTGGCTGCAGGTTCGAACGCCTGGCTGTCCCAACTGCCAGCAGCAAGAATCGACGGTTGTGGAATTTCCCCTGAACCCGGCCGCATCCGAGGACCCTCGCTTTCCAGGGCAAACAAATAGAAGGCCTTACACCTCGAGCCGCGCCTCTTCGGCTGGAGCCTAAGTGCCACCTCTCCCCGATTGAGCAGTTTTGCTCAGACTGCCGCGGGCTGCCCGGCCTACGATACAAGCTGGAGCACAACCGCATGCATGGCTTTTTGACCACCCTTCTCCTCAGCGCAGCGCTGGCAGGATCAATGCCTTTGATCGCCGACGACGCCCACCACGCGGATAACCAGAACAAGCGGTACTACGACAAAAGCGCTGGCGACTACCACGAGTGGAACTCGACCGAAGACCGGGCGTATCACCAATACGTGAGCGAAAACCACAAGAAAGATCGTGAGTTCGACAAAACCAACGGCCGGGAAAAAGACGATTATTTCAAGTGGCGGCACAGTCATCCGGAACAGAACAAGCACTAGCTCATCCGCTATCCTGCACGCAAGGAATTGGAGTTCCAATATGAAAACGATCAGCGCATTTCTAATGACGTGCGGCCTGTTGTCGGCCCAGCCAGCGCAGGCGCCGAACCCGGTCCAGCAATTGAGTCCCACCGAATCCGTGGGCGCGGCTATGCCCATCTACCGGGTGACGGTCGTCGCGCGTACCACCAAGGCGATTAATTACCATCACCGCAGCGGATCGACGATGATCGGTTTCCGGGGGACGGCGCTCATGCCGGCGGCGCGCGGCGAAGCCAGGGTGGAAAGCAAGCAGGGCGTCATCAAGATCAATGCCCAGATGGAGAAGATGCAGCCCGCAACAAATTACGGTCCCGAGTATCTAACGTATGTGCTGTGGGCCATCACGCCGGAGGGCCGGGCGACCAACGTGGGCGAAGTGTTGCTGAATGGCGGCCGGAGCAAGCTTGATGCCACCAGCGAACTGCAGACGTTCGGGTTGATCGTGACCGCGGAGCCGTATTTTGCGGTTACCCAGCCGAGCGATGTGGTGGTGATGGAGAATTTTGTCCGCCACGATACCACCGGAACGATTGAAGAACTGGACGCCAAGTACGAGCTGTTGCAGCGCGGACAGTACACCTTGAATGTAAATCCGGCGGAGATGAAGGCGCTGCGGCTGGACAAGCACGTGCCGATCGAGCTGTACGAAGCGCGCAATGCGGTACAAATCGCGCGCTGGGCGGGTGCGGACCGCTACGCCGCCGATACGTTCCAGAAAGCCGTGCTGGACCTGGAAAATGCCGAGGGCTATCTGGTGGGCAAGGGCGGTAAGAAACCCATTGGGACGGTGGCGCGCGAAGCCGTGCAAATGGCCGAAGACGCCCGCATCATCACCATCAAGAAGCGGGAAGAAGAGAATCTGGCGCTTGAGCGGCAGGCAGGCGCCGATCGCGAAGCACGCGCCGAGAGCGATCGGGCAGCGGCGCAAGCGGAAGCTGAGCGCGTGCGACTGGAAGCGGAAGCGTCGCGTGCCGGCGCCCTCGCCGAAGCCGAGCGGGTGAGACGCGATACCGATGCCCAACGGGCTTCGGCGCAAGCGGAAGCCGAGCGGTTGCGGCTGCAATCCGATGCGCAGAGCGCGGCGGCCCAGGCGGAGTTGGCGCGCGCGGCCCAAGCCACGGCAGATGCGCAGGCTGAAACTGATAAGGCGCGCCTGGCTACCCAGGACGCCAACCTGCTGCGGCAAAAAGCGGAGGCCGAGAAGACCGAGCTGCGATCGCAGTTGCTGCAGCAATTCAACCTGATTCTGGAAACGCGGGATACGGCGCGCGGGCTGATCGTTAATATGTCGGATGTGCTGTTCGACACGGCGAAGTATACGCTGCGGCCGGTGGCGCGCGAGAAGCTGGCCAAACTGACGGGCATCATTCTGGGGCATCCCGGGCTGCGCCTCGCGGTTGAGGGTCACACCGATAGCGTGGGCGGGGAGGCTTACAATCAAGTGCTCTCTGAACAACGCGGCTCGGCTGTGCGCGACTATCTTACCCAGGGCGGGATGGCCGGGAATGCGGTTACCTCGCGTGGGTTTGGCAAGACCGTGCCGGTTGCCTCGAACGACACGGCGGCTGGCCGGCAGCAGAATCGCCGGGTGGAAATCGTGGTATCCGGTGAGATCATCGGCACCGAGATCGGCTCACCGCGCGCGGCCAACTGAACCGGCGGGTGTCCGGGGGACGATCCAATGCTGCGACCCAAGGGAATACGGCTCTGTGTTGGTCTGCTCACGCTGATCTGCGCGGGCAACGCATTTTCGTATTCCGTTCTCACCCACGAAGCGATTATCGATTCGGTTTGGGATCGCTCGATTCGCGTGCTGCTGCTGGCGCGATTTCCGGATGCCACCCCGGAGCAACTCACCCAGGCTCATGCGTATGCATACGGTGGCAGCATCATCCAGGATCTGGGTTACTATCCGTTCGGCAATCGGTTGTTCAGTGATTTGACTCACTATGTACGCAGTGGCGATTTCATCCTGAGACTGATCGGCAATTCCCAGGACCTGAATGAGTATGCCTTCTCACTCGGAGCCCTGGCGCACTATTCCGCCGATAACAATGGCCACCGTATCGCGACCAACGCCGCCGTCCCTCTGCTCTATCCCAAGCTGCGCGTGAAATTCGGCAACCTGGTTACCTACGCCGACGATCCCCTGTCGCACCTCAAAACCGAATTTGGCTTCGATGTGGTGCAAGCTGCGAAGGGCCGCTACGCGCCTGACGGCTACAAAGGCTTCATTGGATTTGAGGTATCGAAACCGGTGTTGGAGCGGGCGTTTGCGGACACCTACGGCATGAAGATCGAGCAGATCTTTACCAGCTTCGATCTGGCGATCGGCTCCTACCGGCGGACGGTGAGCTCGATTTTGCCGGCCATGACCAAGGTGGCGTGGCAAATCAAGAAAACCGAGATCACCAAAGAGAATCCCGGCATCACGCGCAAGAAATTTCTCTACAACCTGTCGCGTTCGAGCTACGAGAAGAACTGGGGCTCGACCTACCAGAAGCCGGGGTGGCGTTCGCAATTTCTCGCTTTCCTCTTTCGGGTTGTACCGCGCGTGGGGCCGTTCAAAGCGCTGGCATTCAAGAGGCTCACTCCCGCGACGGAAACTATGTTCATGGCCAGCTTCAATGCGTCCATCGACCGCTATCGCGAGCTGCTGGGGGAAGTGAAGGCCAACCGGTTGCAATTGCCCAATGAAAACTTCGATACCGGAGAACCGACCGAGGCCGGACACTACAAGCTGACCGACGATGCCTACGCAAAGCTGCTCGACAAGCTGGCCGAACATTACGCCGGCATGCCGCCGGAACTGCGCAGCAATATTTTGAGTTTCTATCACGATTTGAACGCGCCGATCGCGACCAAGGGCAACGCGAAAGAGTGGGAGAAAGTGCTTAAAGGGCTGGATGACTTAAAAGCGGCGGACTTGCCAACGGCGGCGAAGCGGGAAAGCGGAACTTAACTCCAATGGATTAAGCAAACTGAGAGTGGGAATGGGTTTGCCTTGACAAGCCACATTAGTTAACTGATAATAGTTAACGACTGAGCGCTTTTGCCCAATCTGCAGATTATCTGAACTAAGTCAGACGATTTGGGATTCCCCCCCTCTTAGCCCACCCAACCCAGGGAGGTTGACATGTTTGCTCGCAGTGTCTCCATCCGCCTGAAGAACAAGAGTTTGGCAGAATTTACGCGTTTGGTCGAGAAAACCGCGATTCCGCTGTTGCGCAAGCAAAAAGGCTTCCAGGACGAACTGGCTTTTGTGGTCGCTGGCGGCTGTGAGGCGGTACTGATCAGTTTGTGGGACGAAAAGCGGAATGCGGAAAGTTACGGACGCAACGCCTATCCGGAAGTGATGAAGGCGCTGAGCAAAGTATTGGACGGGACACCCGAAGTGCGCATCTTTGAGGTTTGCAATTCGACGTTTCACAAGATCGCGGCTGTGGCCGGGGTTTAGAGAATTCATTTATGAATGCAATCAAAGCTGGAACGATTCTGATTGAAGGCGGCGCGGCCATGCCGCCGGCGGTACGGCTGGATGGCGGCGCTAAAATGAATGGCTGGAGCCCGGTGAGCGATCTCGATCCAAGCCATCTGGATACGGCAATCCAGCAAGCGGGATGGACATTCTTCTTCATGGCCGGTGAGATCAAGATCACTGCCTTCGGATGGGATAAAGAGCAGGCGGCGCGGCGGGCTGTGAAGCAGGTTCTCAGCAATGTCGAAGCGCACCAGTGTAATTGCGTGGAGTTCACCGAGGTATCTCCGAAGTCATTTCTTGGCGTCCCGTATGTCAATGTGAGTGCTCACTCGCGGCATATCCAAAAGAGCTCGGCGTTTGCCGGCTACCAACAGCAGGAAGCAGGGAGAAAATTATGAAATTAAAACGGCTTGGACTCATTTGCCTCAGCGCAGGCATGTTGTACGGAAGCGAAACCGCGGCGGAGCGTTTGAAGACCTCGGCGGAAGTGCTGACCGAAATCATGTCGGCGCCCGACAAAGGCATTCCCGACGATTTGCTCGAGAGAGCGCAATGCGTGGTGATTGTTCCGGGAATGAAGAAAGCGGCTTTTGTGGTGGGCGCCCAGTTTGGCAGAGGGTTCATCGAGTGCCGCCGGGCTTCGGGGCATGGATGGTCGGCGCCGGCGGCGATTAAAGTGGAAGGCGGCAGCTTCGGATTCCAAATCGGCGGCTCGGAAACGGACGCGATCATGCTGGTGATGAACAAGCGCGGCGCCGACAAACTGCTGGCGAGCAAATTCACATTGGGTGGAGACGCAAGCGTGGCGGCCGGGCCGGTTGGCCGGACCGCGGCGGCGAATACCGACGCCAAAATGCAGGCCGAGATTCTGACTTACTCCCGCGCACGCGGCGTATTTGCGGGGATTGCTTTGGATGGCGCAACACTGCGGCCTGATCATGAAGCCAACGCGGAATTGTATGGCGGCAAGCTAACCAATAGGCAGATTCTCAGGCGGCGCAACGAAGGCTACCGTAGCCGGCACCCAACTGGCGGCTGACCTGAGCCGCTATTCCAACCGGAAGCAGTAGAACCGCAGGCAATTCACCCGGCAGTTGGAAGCCCGTTGTTCGCAATGGGTTTCCAACCCGCCACGGCGGTATAATCACAATGATTTTTATGAACACTTTTGACGGAGTCTGCTGATGAAGACAACGGTTTTTTCCGCATTGGCTTCCTTCGTTCAAGCCGCGCAGGCCAAGCCGGCGGCTTCCGAAGCCGAAAACAAGGCCATCGCCCAGGTCGAGAAGGCCGGCGGCCGGGTTCTGAAAATTGCGCAGAACGACGAACACCTGGAAGTAAATTACAAGCTGGAGGGTGCATCGGTGACCGATGCCAGCCTGGCGCCGCTACGCGACGTTCCAAATATTGTTCATCTGAACCTGGGCAAGACCTCGGTCACCGACGCTGGGTTGGCGTCGATCAAGGGCCTGACTCAGCTCACCGAATTACACCTGGAAGAGACCAAGATCACCGACAAAGGTTTGGCCAGCCTCAAGGATTTGAAGAATTTGGCATACCTAAATCTCTATGGCACCGCGGTGACGGACGCCGGATTGGACTCGCTGAAGGGCCTAACCAATCTGCGGCATCTGTATTTGTGGCAGACCAAAGTCACCGAAGCCGGGGCGAAGAAGCTGAAGGCCGCGCTGCCGAACCTGGAGATTGTGGCGGGTTGGGAGTCTGAACCGGCTAAGCCGGAGCCGGCTAAGAAGTAGCTTTCTGTTGAAAAAGTGAAATCCCCGCGATACCGGCCGCGCCTGCTGCCAGGCATTGCGGAGCGTTTTCCCGGTTGATTCCGCCCAGAGCCAGCACCGGCATGCGAACTGTGTGCGCGGCTTCGCGCAATTTTTCGATTCCAAGCGGCGCGCCGTACGCAGCTTTTGATGGCGTGTAAAACACCGGGCCAAAGACGGCGAAGTCGGCGCCTTCCTGCTCGGCGCGCCGGACGTCGTCAATGGAGTGGCAGGAGACGGCGATGAGGAATCCTGCAGGCGTGATATGCCGCCACACTGCTGGCGCAATTGATCCGGCCGGCAGGTGCGCTCCGTGGGCGCCCGTGCCGACGGCCACATCCACGCGATCGTTCACGAGGATTCGCGTCCCACTGGGATTCGGAAACTCCAGAGCGCGCCGAACCAGCTCAGCGAGATGCCGCGCGGGCAAATCTTTTTCGCGAATCTGGATGCGCTCAATGCCCTGCGATAGCGCACGCTCAATCGAAGCCAGCAGCGGATCGATTCCGCCTAGCGGTTTCCGGTCGGTGATGTAATAGCGCTGCATTCACAAAATGCGCAGGGCTTCGGCGGGAAATTCGATCAGCCATTCCTTGTCGCTGGCACGGCTGGCCAGAGTTTCCGGGGAAACCTCGGCGAAGATGCCGCCGGCGAATTCCAGGCACAGCGACTGCGGCTTCTCCGACACACGCAACAACTTGGCGCGCACCTGGTTGACGCCGGGTTTCGAGCCGTTGTGCACGGAGACACGCAGCTGTTCGGCGCGCATGCAAAGCCAAACACGATCGCCGAGCATGCGCGCGGGAAAATAAGTTCCGCTCAATTCCTGATCCTGCCAGCGCAAGCGGCTGCTATTGCGGCCGGGATCGAGCGCGATCACTTCGGCTTCGAGCAGATTGGGAATGCCGAGCAAGCGCGCGGCGTCCAGGCTGGCGGGTTGATCCAGAATTTTGCGAGGCTCGCCGGACTGCAGCAGACGGCCCTGGCGCAGCAGCAGCATTTCATCGGCGAGTTCGAAGCACTCTTCCAGATCGTCCGTTGCGAGCAGGATCGGGATTTTGAATTCCGCTTGCACCTGGCGCAGCAGTGAATGAAGTTCACGGCGCATCGTCGCGTCCAAACCGGACGCGGGCTGGTCCAGTAATAACAGGCGCGGCCCGCCGATGATGGCGCGGGCGAGTGAGCCACGCATTCTTTGCGGCGCTGAGATAAGGTGAGGCCGCTCGCCGGAAATGGCAGTCAATTCGAAGCGCTCCAGAATTTCGTTGACGCGGCGGTGGCGTTCCAGGCGCGGCCTGCGCACGGCGGCGAACATCAGGTTTTCGCGCAGCGTCAGGTGGGGGAACAGCACGTGGTTGCGAAACAGATAGCTGCAATTGCGGCGCCGTGGAGGCACATTCACGCGCGCGGCGGCATCGAACAGAATGGCGTCGTCGAGCAGAATGCGGCCCGCGTCGGGCTGCGCGAAGCCTGCGATGGCATCCAGGATTGAAGTTTTGCCGCTGCCGTCAGGTCCGAACAAGACCGGTGATACCGGCGGCGGACTCGAATTCGATGTCGAGTGAGAATCCGGCCGCGAAACGCTTGACCAGCCTCGCGCGAATCATCCGCTCACCTGCGGCTGGTCCAGACGATGAGCGGCGAAGAAGAGGCCCAGGGTGATCGCGGAAAGCGCCAGTACCAGGACGCGGGCGAGCAGCGTATCACCGTTATAGAGTGCGACGGCGGCGGTTTGCGTTTGTCCAGGAATGCCGCCTGCGATCATGAGAGTCACGCCGAATTCGCCCAGGGCGCGCGCGAACGCGAGCAGCCCAGCCGCTGCTACCGCACGTCGCGCGAGCGGCAGAGTGATCCGCCAGAAGACACGCCAGCCGGAGGCGCCGAGGCTGCGTGCTGCGCGTCCGTGGCTCAATTCCAAACGCTGAAAAGCAATCAGCGTGGATTTCACCAGCAAGGGAATCGCGGAGAGCGTCGAGGCCACTACTGCCGCTTGCCAGGTGAAGATCAGCGGAGTTCCGAAAGCCCATTCGTACAGCTGTCCGAGCGGGCTGGAGCGTCCCAGCAATACCAGCAGGTAATATCCAATGACGGTGGGCGGCAGCACCAGCGGCAGTCCGACGATGCCTTCCACCCAGTGCTTGCCGCGGAATTCGCGACGGGCCAACAGGTCAGCCAGCCACAAGCCAATGACCAGCGAAATCAAAGTTGCGATCGCAGCCACGCGCAAGCTGAGCCAGAGAGGAAACCAGTTGACGGCCATTTACGGATTCTCAATTATAGCTTTCTACGCTTCGACCTCCGTCACCAGCACGCTGGTTTTACGGCTCTGCCATTTGACCAGTCCGACGCCGGAGAAAATAATCGCCATGGCGATACCCTCTCTCACGCCGAATGGCTCGCGATAAAACGCCCAGCCCAGCAGGACCGCAACCACGGAATTCACGTAAGGATAAATCGAGAGCACCGCCACCGGCAGCCGGTCGAGCGCATAGGTGTAGGCGCTGTAGCCGACGATCGAGCCGAAGGTGACCAGATAAAGCAGCGCCGCGATGCCGCGAAAATTCCAGACGGCGGGACGGGTGTCGAACAGCAGCGCCAGCGGCAGGGCGGCCAGGCCAGCGACCAGTTGCTGCACGGCGCCGACCACGATGGGATGTGAGCTGATCTGTTGGCGGCGAACGTAGATCGACCCGTACGACCAGCTCGCCATGCCCAGTTGCAGGATCAGAAACCCTGAGAGGACGCCGTGATTCAAGCTGCTCGATCCCAGGCCGGGCGACACCAGCAGCGCCGTGCCAATGCATCCGATCAACATTCCGAAGATGGTGGGCGCATGCAGCCGTACGCCGCCGGGCAGCAAGGCTTCAAGGCCCACCAGCCAGAACGGCGAGAGCGTGATGATCAGGCTGGCCAGGCCGCTCGGGATCAGGGTCTCGGCAAAGACCAGGCAGCCGTTGCCCAGTCCAAGAATTAGCAAGCCGCTTAACGCCGCCGCGCGCAGTTCTTTGCCGCGGGGAAATTGGGTGCCGCGCGCCAGGCCGAACACGACCATGATCGATCCTGAGATGAGAAAGCGCGCCGAGATGAGCATCAGCGGTGGGAAGGACTCCAGCCCAATGCGGATCCCCAGATACGTGGTGCCCCAGAAGAAGCACACGAAGACCAGCGCTAAATAGGATTTCAGGCCTGGATTGTCGGGCAATTTTCAGGGTAACATTCCGCGGCACTCGGCTAGAATGGAAGCATTGATTCTCACTCTCACCGTAAATCCTGCCATTGATCGAACCATCACCGTCGACCGGCTTGCGTTTGACGATAGAGCGTACATCACGTCGATGCACGATTCGGCGGGCGGACGCGGCATCAATGCGTCGTGCGTGATTCACTCTTTCGGGGGTGAGACCATGGCGATCGCTCCGGCCGGCGGAAAATCCGGCGCGCGCTTCGAGGAGTTTTTGCGCAATTGCGGATTTCCCTTCGAGCTGGTTCCGATCCGCAAGCCCCTGCGCACGAATATGGCGATCACCGATAAGCAGGGTCTGACCGCGAAGCTGAATGAAGTGGGTCCTCCTATTGAGAAGGCCGAGCTGGCGCGCATCGAGAAAGCGGTCACCGCCAAATTGGGCGACGCCACCTGGCTGATGATTTGCGGCAGCCTGCCGCCCGGCGTGCCGTCGCACTTCTATGCGCAGCTGGTGAAGGCGGCGCGGCATAGCGGCGTGAAAACTTTGCTGGATGCCGATGGGGAAGCGCTGCGGCACGGCATTGAAGAAGGGCCTACGGTGGTGACGCCCAACCAGTCGGAGGCGGAGCGGCTGCTGAACCGTACCCTGCTCACGCGGGCGCAGTTTTTGGAAGCCGTGACCACGATCCAAGGCATGGGCGCGGAGTCGGTGATTCTTTCGCTCGGAAGCCGGGGCGCGGTGGCGGCGTCGCGCGGAACGATCGAGGAATTTCTCCCGCCCCGTGTAGATGCCGTGTGCCCCATAGGTGCGGGCGACGCGATGGCGGCGGTATTCGTTTGGGCCATGGAGCAAAAGCACAACTTTTCCGAAGCGGTCCGCTGGGGAGTTGCGGCCGGCACGGCTTCGGCGCGCCTGCACGGGCTGCGCTTCGCATCTCTCGCGCAAACGGAAGAAATCTACCAGCACGTGGAAGTGCGGCGGGTGGAGTAGCGTGACGCCGGATGGCTCGCCGATTTTGTCCGCCGACGCCAAGCAGGAGCGCCTGTTCCGCTCGGCAGGCATTGTCTCGATTTCGGTTTTCCTGAGCCGCATCACGGGGCTGATCCGCGAAATCGTCATGGCCCGCTTGTTTGGAGCGGGGCAGACATACGACGCATTCCTGCTGGGCTTTCGCATCCCGAATCTGACTCGCGATTTATTTGCGGAGGGCGCGCTGTCATCGGCGTTCGTGCCGGTGTTCACGCGCTATCTGAGCACCAAGGGAAAACAGGAAGCGGCCGAGCTGTACAATCTCGTGGCGACCGTGCTGGTGATGGTCGTAGGCGCGGTTTGCCTCTGCGGCATTATTTTCAGTCCTCAACTGGTTCACCTGATGGCGCCGGGTTTCGCCGCAGTGCCCGGAAAATTCGAGCTGGCGGTCAAAATGGCGCGCATCATGTTTCCCTTGCTGCTGCTGGTGGCGCTGGCGGCCCAGGCGATGGGAGTGCTGAACGCGTGCAATCAGTTCGGCGTCCCCGCGTTGTCCTCCAGCTTTTTCAATCTGGGTTCAGTGATTTTTGGCGTGATCCTGGGAGTGTGGCTGGGGCCACTGCTGGGTATAACGCGGATTGAAGGAATGGCGTACGGGGTCGTGATCGGCGGCGCCTTACAGTTGCTGTGGCAGGTTCCGAGCCTGGTGCGCGCTGGATTCATTTACCGGCCGCGCATCGATTTTTCCCATCCCGGGCTGCGCAATATTCTGCAATTGATGATCCCGGCGATCGTGGGCAATGCGTCGGTGCAGATCAATGTGATGGTGAACACCAATTTTGCGTCCAACATCACGGACGCTGCCGGACACGTGATCAATGGGCCAGTGAGCTGGCTGAACTATGCGTTCCGGTTCATGCAATTGCCGCTGGGGCTTTTCGGCGTGGCCATTGCCTCGGCAACGCTGCCCTCAATTTCGCGCAGCGCCGCAACCAAACAAATGGGCGAATTTCGCCATACGCTGGCGCGCTCCCTGGGCATGGTCTTCCTGCTCACTGTGCCTGCATCGGTGGGCCTGGCAGTGCTGGGGAAGACCATGATCGCGGTGGTTTATCAGGGCGGGGCCATGCGCAGTTCCGACACGCAGCAGATTGCCCGCGCCCTTACCTGCTATGCGCTGGGGCTTTGCGGATACGCGGCGGTGAAAGTACTTGCGCCTGCGCTTTATGCGCTTAACGACGCGCGCACGCCCATGCTGGTGAGCCTGGCTTCGATTGCCGTCAATTTCACCGCGGCAACCAGTATGATCCGGCTTGCGGGGCTGGGCCATGCCGGGCTGGCGCTATCGACGTCCATCGTCGCGTCGTTCAGCGCGCTGGCGCTGATGGAAGCGATTCGCCGGCGCATTGGGGGCATTGACGGACGCCAGTTGGTGGTGAGCTTTGCCAAGATAGCAGTAGCGTCGGCGGTGATGGGGGTGATCTGTTTTGCAGTCAGCCGTGGCTTGCAAATGTATCTGGGCGATTCACGCTGGATGCGGCTGCTGGAGCTGGCGGTCACCATTCCGCTCGGGCTCGGAGTTTTCTACATCATCTGCCGGCTGAGCCGGTTGCCGGAGCTGGAATCGGCGATGCGCGCACTTCTTCCGCCACTCCTCCGTCGGCTGGGCCTCGCGCGTGCTAAGATTTCTTAAGGAATGCTTCCCGATATAGAGCGGGTGATCCGGTTGCAAGATTTGGACAGCCGGGCCGCTGAGTTGACTCGCGAGATTTCTGCGCTCCCCAGACACGTCGCTGAAATTGAGAAGAAACTGGAATCGCACCAGCGCAAGCTGGAGGCGGACCGGGCCGCTCTGGTTGCTAACCAGAAGGAGCGCAAGCGGCTGGAAGGCGAAATCCAACTGCAGGAACAGAAGATTTCCAAGCTGAAAGAGCAGATGCTGGGCGCGAAGACCAACGACCAGTACCGGGCGTTCCAGCACGAAATTGAATTCTGCGAAAAAGAGGTCCGCCAGTCCGAGGATCGAATTCTGGAGCTGATGTCGGAATCCGAGCCGCTGGATAAGAACGTAAAGGCCGCCGAGGTCGCGCTGAAACAGGAAAAGGCGCAGGTGGAGGCCGAAAAACTGGAAGCCCGGCAGCGGACCGACGTGGATCAAAAGCAGTTGGCGGAATTGCAGATCCAGCGAAAGTCCATCGCTGCGCAAGTGACCCCCGCGGTACTGGCGAATTATGACCGGCTTCGCAAAGGGCGCGGCGGAATCGCGATAACCGAAGCCGTGGGGGGGCGCTGCTCGGCGTGCCACATGGCGCTACGTCCGCAGTTCTCGCAGGATTTGAAACGCGGCGAGCAAGTGATGTACTGCGAAAGCTGCAGCCGGATCATCTATTACAATCCACCCCAAAATTTTGACGATCTGGCAGCTGCACCGGCTCCGCCTCCGCGAAGTGTGACAACGCCTTAGTTGTGGCCGTTGGTCTTATTCTTCTTGAGCGCGTCGATGAAGCTGGCTAGCTTGCGTTCGGTACCGGCTTGAGCTTTGGCCAATTCTGCCAGCCGTTGCTCGGTCCGCTGCCCGGCATCAATCAAAGCGTTGATTTTGAATTCGGCGGTGTTTTGCGCTTCGCGGATGTTGATGACCAGCTTTATGCCGGTCCTCATCAGATTGCTCATGGCGCCAAACTGGCGCTCCATTTTGTCCATGCGCCCCTCGGCGGCCGCTTGGATCTGCAGGATGTGCTCGATAGCCTTTTCGACTTCCATCTGCCCCGATTCTAACAGAACAGCCTAACCGCCCTTCACCACCTCGCTCATCTTCACCTGCCGGCCCTGATGAAACGCCACGTTGGCCAAGTGCGGTGCGGCGACGGCGCTGGCGCCCACTTCAACCGGGGCGTTGGGCTCCTGGCGCGACTTCACGCAGTCCAGGAAATTCTGGATGTGCGACTCGATGGGCACGGCGGCTTGCAGTGTCTGCACTGGCTCGCGATTGTCTTTCCACGGCTCTTTCCAGAAACGGAACCCAGCCTCATCGATGATCATGGTTCCCAGATCGCCCTGAAATTGGATGGACCAGCCGTTGTCGAACGAGTTGCAATAGTTCAGCGTCCACGTAGCCATGAACGACGGGTATTCGAACACCGCGCAGAAAACATCCGGCGTTTCCGAGCCCGCCATCTTGGACACTTGCCCGTAGGACAGCGCCGAGACCGGAGGCCCTGAATTGGTAAACCACTGCACGACGTCCATCAGGTGTGTACCTTGATCGGTCATGTTGCCGCCAGAGTAATCCCAGAAGTAGCGCCAACTGCGGAAGCGCATGGGTTGGAGCGCGTGGTCGCGCGCCGGACCCAGAAAACGCTGCCAGTCCAGCTTGCCTTCGAGCGGGTTGTTGTTCAGCTCCTTGGCGATGTTCCAGTTCCACTGCGGCTTGACCATGGTGATCTTGCCGAGCGCGCCGCTGTCGACGATCTGCTTCCCTTTGAGAATCGGCTCGGCGCTGCGCCGCTGCATGCCGACTTGCACGATCTGTTTCGTCTTGCGCACGGCCGCCATCATCTTGGCGCTCTCTTCGATCGAGTGCGACATGGGCTTTTCCAGATACACGTCTTTCTTGGCGTCGAGCGCCGCAGCCAGGTTGGGATAGTGCTGATGATCCGGCGTGGCGATGATGACGGCGTCGATGCCGCTTTGCTGGAGCAGTTCCCGATAGTCGGCATAGCCTTTAGCGCCGGCGGAATCGGTCAAAGCTTTTTGCAGATAAGGCTCGTAGACGTCGCAGCACGCCACGCACTGCGCGCCTAGTTTCTGGAATGTCGTGTTCAGGTACCGGCCGCGGCCGCCGGAACCGATCAGTCCATAACTCAACCGGTCGTTGGCTCCCCACGCGGAGCGCGGGATGAAGAGCGGCGCGGCCAGAGCGGCTGCGCTGGAAATGAATGTTCTACGATCCTGTTCCATGGTGCGTCCTTCCTTTGCGCATTACTATAACAAAGCCGACGCACGGCTCATGATGGGTCGAATTGGGGCAGGGAAACTACCTGCCGGGAGCGGGCGGAGCTTTTGGAGCGGCAGGCGCGGGAGGCCCGGCCGCAAAAAAGGCATCGTTGTCGTAAGTGATGTTCAAACTCTTGCTGGTGGCTTCCATCCACTCCTGCATGCGCCGCTTCTGGATGTCATCGTAGATCTGGTCGCGCACTTCGCTGAACGGCTTGGCCACAATTTCCTGGGCCTTCAAGAGGTAATAGCCGTTAGGCTGCACCACGGGGTCGCTGACCTCGCCCTGCTTCAATTTGAATACGGCGGTTTTGATCGGCTCCGGTAGATTGTCGGCCGGAGTGAATGTTCCGATATCCCCGTCCTTGGCCGCCGAGGCGGTATCTCGCGAATGCTCCTTCACTAGTTTTACGAAGTCAGCTCCGCCGCGAATCTGTTGCACCAGGCCTTCGGCTTTGGCCTTGGCCTCCGCTTCGGTGAGAGGCTTTTTGCCATCTGCCCCCGCGACGGGATTGGAGCTATACGGAATGTAAATGACTTTGACCTTCACGCTGGTGTAGCGCTCTTTATTGGCATCGTAGAATTTTTGCTGCTCTTCCGGTTTCACTAGAAACTGTTTGGGAGCTTCGTTGATCTCAGCCTGCGCCATAATATTCATCCGGCTGAACTCGAGTGCGTTCTTGTAGGGGGCCACCTGGTCGAGTTTGGATGTCGCCGCGATCTCTGCCAATTTGCGCATCAGAGCGAACTGGTTGACGAACGCCTTCTTGTTTTGCAGCGCATTCTGCTGCATCTGCGGCGGCAGAGCTTGAACCATGCTCTCGAACTCGCCATACGTCATTTTCTTGCCGTCGACGGTAGCGATAACGGTGTCCGCGCGCGGCGGGCCGAGTTGGCCGGCATCCACGTTGGCACTGGCCACAACGGGCTTTTTGCCCTGAGGCTCGGGCGCCTGCGCCAGCAGAATCACGGCTGACATACATGATAGGAAAGCGAAGGATTTCATTCGAACCTCGGGCGGAAAATCTTCACCAGTGTAACATGATGCCCATGCGGCCCTTTAGGCCGACGGCCCTCGGCGGGTGTGATAGACTAAGCCATTCCCGCGGGTCTCGAATCAGATGTCCGAACAGATCCTTCTGCAAGGAAAGCTCCTCGGTGTCGACGAGTTTCTGGCGTCGCACGCCGGCGGTTCCGGTGATGTACGCGAGCCCGACGCCGAACTTGTCGCCGGCCGTTCGCAGTGGCTGGCCCTGCTGGGCGAAGTGCTGCCGCGCGCCCTGCTGGCGGAACTGGGTTTAGCGCGCGTTTTGCTGGGATCGAGTGGCGGCGGCCAATTTCTGGTAGTCCTGCCGGGAGATAAACGTGCCGCGGCCGAAGAGTTCCTGACTGCTGCCGCGCGGCACGCCAGTTCGCTGAGCAATGGACATATCCAGATCTTATGGAGCGTCACCGAAAATCTGGGCGATTGGAGCGTCGTCCGCAAACGCCTTACGGAGCAGTTGCAAGCCTGGCGCAGTAGGCCTTTGCGGCATGCCGGTCCCGAGACATTCGTCCCCTTTGCTCCGGCGCCCGCGGAGCACGGCCGTTCCGCGGCGGACCGCTACTTTTACGATGACCTCGGAATGAAGGTTCGCGAGGCGTCGGTGGTGGGCTGGTCTCCGGATGCTCCCGCCGCGGTTTCGCTGGGCGGCGGCAAACATACGTGGGCTTTGTCGTCGAACCTGTCGCTCGACGGTATCACGCTCGCCCGTCACGCCGCATTGAGTGACGACGGCGCCTATGCCGCTCCCATCGCAACCCTGGCCGGCCGCGCGCAGGGCCGTCCGCTATGGGGAGTGCTGCGCGGCGATGTCGATCATCTGGGTGTCCGTTTGCGCCGACTGCAGACCATCGAAGATCACGTTCGTCTGTCGGTGCTGTACAAGCAGTTCTTCGCCGGTGAGATCGAGGTGCTGTGTTCCATGCCGGAGTTCTGGCGCAAGGTAACGATTCTCTATTCGGGCGGCGATGATTTCGCGCTCTACGGCGCCTGGGACGCGCTGATTCAATTTGCCAGCGAGTTGCAGCGGCTGTTCCATCGCTTCACCGAAGAGAATTTGCAGGACTATCCGGGCCCCGAAGCCAAGACCATTTCGATGGCTCTTGCGCTCGCCCCCTCGCCGGATCACGCTTTAGGCCCCGTTTATCGCGAGGCGGGACTCACTCTGCAACTGGCCAAAGCCGCGGACAAGGATTGCATCTTTCTGCTGGATCGGGTGCTGGAATGGAAGCAACTCGCCAGCGCCGTCGAAATGAAAGACACGGTGACGAAGATGCTGGAGGAATTCGAGTCCTCGCGGCAATTTCTGGCGCAGCTACGCGGTTTTTATCAGAAAGAATTCTCCGCCGGCGGCACGGCCGATTCCGAAGCCATGCTTCGCCGGCTGGGCCGCTTTCACCGGCGTTTTCATCGTGCGCTGGGCGGCGCGAAGGATCGCGAGTTGCAGAAGTTGCGGGCCCACCTGGTCAATGAGATCGTGGGGAGGAAGGCAGCTGCGGGTAAGCCCGTGAAACTCCGGCCCGCTGGGCTGGTAGCGTTGGAGTGGGCGAGACTGGCAACCGAGGTTTAATCAAAATGGCACCAGAGCAGGAAGTCAAAAACCGGGAAGCGCGTCCGCCGCGCGAAGGCCGTCCGGACAATAAGGGCCGTCCGGATTCCAGAGGTCCGGAGCATCGCGGGCCCCGCGATGACCGGCGCGGAGATCGCGGCGATGATCGCCGTGGTGGCCGGCCCGAAGGCCCGCTCGAAATCGACATCGACAAGCTCATCGCCGACAGCCTGTATCTGGATAACCAGGCGCACGGCATTGTGAGCCGCATGCGCGATATGGATTCCGGCACGCGCAGCCAGTTGCGCCGTCTCTATAACGCCGTGCGGCGCGCCTGCCGCGCTCCGGAGAATGAGCGGCAGCATGAGTTCGTCATGCTGCGCGCACGCCTGGCGTACACCATCGCGCGCCATTCGCTGCGCAGTCTGGATCAGATGGAACGGCTGCTGCTGCAAGTAACGCGCAAGAACGACGTCCGCGGCTACGAGCGGTTCAAAGATCTTTTCGAGGCGATCGTCGCCTACAACGAGTAACGAGGAAGCATGAGCGCGCACACCACCCAAACGGAATTGAAACTCATCGGCAAGCTGGTGCTGGAAGGGGAGCTGCATTGCGAGACTGGCCTGCACGTCGGCGCGGGCAAAGGGTCGCTCGAAATCGGCGGGTCCGATAATCCTGTGATCAAGGATGCTTTCGGCCGCCCGTATATTCCGGGCAGTTCGCTGCGCGGCAAGCTGCGTTCGCTCCTGGAGCAATTTTCCGGCATGGCCACGCCGTCTGAGCTGGTTTATCTTTCCCGGCGTAAAGGGCAAGAGGTGCGCATCCATCAAAGCGACCGGCCCGATGACGAAATTTGTTTGTTGTTCGGCCGCAATCCGGGACGCATGGAGCGTCCGGCGGGTGAGCCGCTGGAGAGCCATCACGCAACGCCGGCGCGTCTCGCAGTTTACGACGCCCCGCTGGATGCCGACAGTATCACGCCGCAAATGCGCGAGAACATGGACGACGAGCTGACGGAAGTGAAGAGCGAAAATTCCGTCGATCGCATCACTTCGCAAGCCAACCCTCGCACGCTGGAACGCGTTCCCGCCGGCGCTCGCTTCCGCGTGCGGATGGTGCTGGATCTTTTGTGCGAAGAGGATGCGCCGCTGGCAGGCGTGCTGCTGCGTGGCTTGCGGCTGCTCGAAGACGATGCCCTCGGCGGTGGCGGCTCGCGCGGCAGCGGACGCGTTCGGTTCTCCAATCTGAAAGCCGTTTGGCGCAGCCGTGAATATTACGCTTCCGGCGCGGCGGAAAAAGAACTGATCGCCGGCGCCGATGTGGCCGCGCTGCAGAAACTGGTCAACGAATCCGGCGCGGCGTTTCTGAAGGACTGATGGCGCTGCAACAACCTGGCCTCGTCGTCAAGCTGCGTCCCACGGGTCCGTGGCGTATCGGTCCGGATTCCGGCGATCGCCATGCCGTGGACGTCACCTATCACAGCGATTCGCTCTACGCTGCCGTGTACCGGCGCCATGCGTCTGCTGGGCCATCTGGAAGATTGGCTGGAGGCTACCGCGCGCAATCCCGCCGGCTCTGCCGTGCGTTTCAGCTCCTGCTTTCCGTTTGTCGATGAAATTGGTTTCGTGATGCCGCCGCGCAACGTCTGGCCTCCGCCGGATTCGACCAAAGTTCGCTGGAAAAGCGCGCGCTTCATTCCGCTCGGGCTGGTGGGACCGCTGCTGGCCGGCAGTGTGCTTGAGGAAGATCGCTGGAGCGTGGACGGCGTCAGCGAATGTCTCACGCCGCTTGGCCGCTCCGGGCCCTTTCGTCCCGCGCTGCGTCCGGCCGCTGCGGTTGATCGCTTGACGGGAAGCTGCGAGCCGCACTCCACGGCGTGCCTGGAATTTTCTGCCGGGGCAGGGCTCTGGGCTGTAATTGGATTTGCTGATGAGGAATCGCGCGCGCGCTGGTCGGGTCCGGTGCGTGCCGCGCTGCGATTGCTGGCGGACTCAGGCTTCGGCGGCGAGCGGTCTCGCGGATGGGGACGCGCCGCGGAACCGGAATTCGTGGAAGGAACTTTGCCGGAGATGATTCTGCCCGAAACGCCGGCGCCCGATGCGACGCCGCCGGGAGAGCGCGCATTGGCTGCTGTCGCTGTTCACTCCGGGCCCGGCGGATGCGGTCGATTGGGGCGGCGGAAACTATTCGGTGCTCACGCGCGGCGGCCGTGTGGATAGCCCGGCTCGATCGGGAGACTCCAAGAAATTGTTACGCATGATAGAGGAAGGCTCGGTGTTGCTGGCTCCGGGCGCGCTGGCCGGAGCCGCGCCCGATGTCGCGCCCGATGACTTCCCGCACCCGGTGTATCGGGCCGGCTTCGCGCTCGCCATTCCCGTACCGTGGCAGGCGGCGTCATGAGATACCGCCTCACGTGTCTCACTCCGGTGCTGGTTGGCGACGGCGGCCGCCTCTCCGCGATCGATTACATGGTGTGGAAAGATCACGTCAATGTGCTCGACCAGCGTCGCATTTTCCGTCTGCTTTCCAAAGGGCCGCGGCTCGATGGTTATCTGTCGCAACTGAAGAAAGCCACCAAGTTGGATTTTGCATCGTGGGGTGGATTCGCGCAGAATTTCGCCGGCCGCCGGATTCCGTTTGAGAACCCGGCGTACGCCGCGTATTGGGAGCGCGCGTCAGCGGAAAGTTTAGCGATTCCCACTTTTAGTTCCGGCCCGTCGGGTCCTTATCTTCCCGGAGCGGCGATCAAAGGCGCGCTGCGCACTGGCGTGTTCTTTTCGCACCTTACCGAAGGCGCGCTGCGCGATCTTGCAACGAGACTATCCAAGGACCGGCCACCGCGCCATCCCGCCGAAGCGCTGGAAGATCACGTGCTTGGCTCCGGCGGTTCCAGCCGCATGCGCACCGTGGCGGCAGCGGATTCCGCACCGGTCGCTCAGGCGGCGTTCAAAGTCTATCTCGTGCGCGTGGCTACGCTAACGCCGCACGGCAAGGGCGAGTACGCTCTCGGCTGGAAAAGCCAACGCGGATCGGTGGATGGCCGCCGTCCGGAGGAAAGCACGCCGGGATTTGTCGAAATGGCGTCGCCCGGTTCTGCGTTCGAAGGGCAGTGGCAGGAGAAGGCCTTCTTCGATCAGGCCGAAATTCGGCGGGCGCTAGGCTGGCGAGAGCCATTCCAATCGCTCGCAAATATTTCAGGCGGCGAATCGTTATGCGGCAGCCCTTCTAACCTGCACAAGCAGTACGCTGGGTGGGCCGGGCTGTCTGCGCTTGGCAATCAGATCGAAGAATTGGAGACACGCCTGGCAGCTGCGCAAGCGAGTGGCGGGTGTCTGCTTTCGATCGGGTGGGGCGGGGGATTGCTGGGAAAATCCGCCTGGCTCGATACCGCCAACGCAGAGTATCGCCAAGTCATGCAGAAGCTTTCTCTTTATGACAAGGCTCTCGCTTCCGGTCTGCCTTTTCCCAAAACACGGCGTGTGGTTTTCCTCAAGAATCAACCTGCAACTCTCCCTGGATGGGCCCTGCTGGAAGTAAGTTAAGATATTTCTGTCTGTCTTCTGGAGGTGAATCATGGCAATCGATCAAGAGAAGCTAGGCGCGTTCATGGGCAAGGCTGTCGGTGATTTGGGAGCCACGCTCAGTGCCGCTTTGGTGATTATTGGTGAGAAGCTCGGACTCTACAAAGCGATGGCAGGCGCCGGTCCGATGACTTCGGCTGACTTAGCTAAGAAAACCGACACAGCCGAGCGCTATGTGCGCGAATGGCTGGCAGCGCAGGCCGCCGGCGGCTATGTGACTTACGACGCCGCTACGCGCCGCTTCACGCTGCCCGAAGAGCAGGCGTTTGCGCTCGCGGTGGAAGATAGCCCGGCATATCTCCCGGGCGCGTTTCAACTCATGACATCGGTTCTCAAGGACGAGCCGAAGTTAACGGAAGCATTTCGCACCGGCAAGGGCGTAGGCTGGCACGAGCACGACCCGGGTTTGTTCGAAGGTACGGAGCGATTCTTTCGCCCCAATTACATCGCCAACTTGATTAGCTCCTGGATTCCCGCGCTCGACGGCGTCGAAGCCAAGCTGAAAAAAGGCGCGCGCGTTGCCGACATCGGCTGCGGCCACGGAGCCTCGACTATCCTGCTGGCGCAGGCCTATCCTAATTCCACGTTTACCGGGTTTGACTATCATGGCCCGTCTATCGAGAAGGCGAACCAGCGGGCCGCCGCTTCCGGCGTGGCCGATCGCGCGAAATTCGAAGTTGCGAAAGCCAAGGAGTTTCCCGGCAAGGACTACGACTTAGTGGCATTCTTCGATTGCCTGCACGACATGGGCGACCCAGTGGGTGCTGCCGCGCACGTCCTGCAGTCACTCGCCAAAGACGGCACGTGGATGATTGTCGAGCCGTTCGCCGGCGACAAAGTGGAGGACAACCTCCATCCCTTGGGACGCCTGTTCTATGCGGCCTCCACGATGGTTTGCACCGGCGCGTCGCTGTCGCAGGAAGTCGGCCTCGCGCTGGGCGCGCAGGCCGGTGAGGCGCGCTTGCGTGATGTTGTGACGAGCGGCGGTTTCACGCATTTCCGCCGCGCCACGGAGACACCGTTCAATTTGGTATTGGAAGCCCGGCCGTAAGTGGCTTAATAAGTCACTTAGGCAATATCACTCGTCGCCCGTCGATCTGGTACTTGCCGCTCAGCATGATGCCGATCGCATCGCTGTAAATTCGATGTTCTTGCTCGAGGATGCGTGAGGATAGCGACTCTGCGGTGTCATTGTCTTCCACCGGCACCGCTGCCTGTAGGATGATAGGTCCGGCATCGAGATATTCATCAACCAGATGCACCGTGCAGCCGGTAACCTTGACACCGTGTTCGAGCGCCTGCTGCTGGGCATCCAGTCCAGGGAATGAAGGCAGCAGCGAGGGATGGATGTTGAGAATGCGCTGCGGAAAAGCGCGGACAAAGTGCGCGCTCAACAAGCGCATGAATCCGGCTAGGCAGACCAAATCGACCGCATGTTTCTTCAACTCTTCGACCAGCGAGCGATCGTACGCTTCGCGGTCCAGCCCTTTGGAGGGCAAGGGGACGGCGAGCAGGCCGCGCTGGCGAGCCACCTCCAACCCGCGCGCCTCCGGGCGATTGCTGATGACGACGGCGATGGCCGCGTCCAGACGGCCGGCGGCAACCTGGTCCGCGATGGCTTCAAAGTTGGAGCCGCGGCCCGAAAGCAGGATGCCCAAGCGCTTCAACGGTACTCCACGCGTGGCCGGCCCCGCTTGTGCTTGACTACGGTTCCCACCGTGTACGCGATCTCTCCCTGCTTTTTCAGAATCCGTTGCGCACGAATGATGTCTCTTGCCGCCACGGCGAAGATCATTCCGATACCCAGGTTAAAAGTGCGGCGCCAATCGTCCAGGGGCATGTTACCGATGCGCTGTAGTAAGTCGAACACCGGCAGCACGGGCCACGCATCGGTTTCAATGGTCACCGCGAGACCCGCGGGCAGCATGCGCGGCGTGTTGTCAGTAATGCCCCCGCCAGTGATGTGCGCAGCGCCCTTCAATAAATCCGCTTTAGCCAGTGCGCGCAGCGGTTTCAGATAACTGCGATGCACTTGCAGCAACCCCTCGCCTACGGTCATGCCAAGTTCCGGCAGATAACGATCGGCGGTATAACCTGCAACGTCGAATAGCAAATAGCGCGCGAGTGAATAGCCATTGGTATGCAGGCCAGTGGAAGGCAATCCCAGCAACGCATCGCCCGCGCGTATTGTTCGCCCAGTGATCAAGTGACTGCGTTCCGCCGCACCCACGATCATGCCTGCTAAGTCGTATTCACCGGCCGCATAGAGGCCAGGCATCTCGGCGGTTTCGCCGCCGATCAGGGCGCAGCCATTGGCACGGCAGCCGCGGGCCATGCCGGAGACAACGGCCGCCGCGGTAGATGCCTGTAACTTCCCCACAGAAAAGTAATCCATGAAAAACAGGGGTACCGCGCCTTGCACGGCGATGTCGTTGACACAATGATTCACCAGGTCCTCGCCCACGGTGTCATGGCGTCCGGTCAGAAAGGCGACCTTCAGCTTGGTGCCCACGCCGTCGACGGAACTGATAAGGACCGGCTTTTTCCAGCCGCTGAGCGAGTAACACGCCCCGAATGTTCCTATGTCGGTGAGCACTCTGGGAGAAAAAGTGGCCCGCGCCATCTTCTTGATGGCATCGACGGCACGATTGGCTTCGTCGATATCGACCCCGGCGTCGCGATAGCGAATGCTCTTCGGAATGGACATGGAAACGTACCAGTATAGCGGGTTCCCCCACTAACCGCCGCTAACGGAATCGCACAGCAGCGTGACTGGTCCGTCGTTGATCAGATGCACTGCCATGGAGGCCCGGAAAATCCCGGTCTCAACCGGCACTGCGCCGGCACGCGCTCGTTCCACAAAGTAGTTGTAGAGTGTCTGCGCTTGATCGGGTTCGGCGGCTAAGTCAAAGCCGGGCCTTCGGCCCTTGCGGCAATCTGCGTATAGAGTGAAGTTAGACACAATCAACAAACTGCCTCGCACATCCTGAACACTCAAGTTCATCTTGCCGGCATCATCGGAAAAGACGCGCAGACCTAATAGCCGGTCTGCCAGATAGTCCGCATCTTTGTGGGAATCTGTCCTTGCGATGGCGACCAACACCATCAACCCCTTGCCGATAGCTCCAGTTACTCGGCCCTCAGACTCTACGCGCGCTTCTATTACTCGCTGAATGATCATTCGCATAAAAATATCGACCAGATCTCTACGAGTATAGGTTAAGCCTATGTTATATTGTGCGAGGGAGTTTTCATGCCAAGAGGTAAAACCGAGCAAGATACCAGTATGCTAGCTATGGCTCTGGTAGGGTACGAGATGGAAAAGCAAAAAATCGAAGCCAAGATCCGCGACATACGTGCGAAGCTTGGTGGAGCAATTGCCGCCATTGGCAAGACGATCGCTGCGCCCGCAAAGAAGCGAACCTTGAGCGCCGCGGCCCGCAAGCGCATCGCCGCAGCCCAAAAACGCCGTTGGGCCGAACATCGCAAAAAACAAGCCGGCGCCAAAGGCTAGCAACCAGCCCCGGTGAATCCGCGGACTGGCTTCGCTATAATCGAACCTGAATGAGTGAGCTCAGCCGGATTGGCGTAGCCATCGATTCGGATCTCCTGAAAAAGTTCGATGACCTTATCGGCAACCGGGGCTACACCAACCGCTCGGAAGCTTTTCGTGACCTGATTCGCGATGAGCTGGTCGAGAAGACCTGGGAATCGCCGGAAGCCAATGTCGTAGGCACCGTAACCCTGGTGTACGACCATCATGTCCGCCTGCTTAGCGAGAAGTTGACTAACCTGCAGCACGACTATCATCGCGCCATTCTCTCCACATTGCACGTTCACCTGGATCACGACAATTGTCTCGAAGTACTCGTTGTGCGCGGCAAAGCAGCCATCGTCAAAAAAGTCGCGGATGCCCTGATTTCCACTAAAGGTGTTAAGCACGGCCGCCTGACTATCACTACCTCCGGCGCGGAGTTGAAGTGATTCTCGGCGTGGGTATCGACATAGCCGAAGTCGATCGCATTCGCAGCGCCATCGAAAGACACGGCCAGCGTTTCCTCGAACGCGTCTATACTCCGGGAGAAATCGCCTATGTGGAACGTAAGGCTAATCGTTTCGAGCGCTACGCCGGCCGTTTCGCTGCCAAGGAAGCCGGCATGAAAGCCATCGGCACCGGTTGGAAGCGCGGTGTGCGCTGGCAGGATTTCGAAGTTGCCAATTTGCCGTCCGGAAAACCCACCCTGCGCCTGCACGGCGAAGCGGCTCGCGTCGCGGAAGGGTTGGGAGTTAAGGTCGTTTCGCTTTCGATCACGCACACTGCAGCACTGGGCATGGCGCACGTGATTCTTGAGGGATAAGCGAAGCGGTCAGCCGGCGGCTTTCATGCTGGGCGCGGGCACGGCGCGCAATTGCGCTTCTTCCAGCCGCTTGGCTTCCTGCCAGGTGTAAATCATGCGGTGTATCACGGTCAAGTTGGAGAGCACCGCGATCACCCACAGTACCGGCGCCATGCGGTCGAATAACGCGCCAATGATGATCAGCACCACGCGTTCCGGCCGTTCCAGGAAACCTACCTTGCATTTCGGAATGGTGCACTCCGCTCGCGCTCGCGTGTAACTCACCATCACCGACCCGGTCATCACTATCGCCGTCAGCACGATGTAGAAGAACCGGTTGATGGAGGCGTAGTACACCAGCAAACCCATGTACAGGGCCAGGTCCGAGTAGCGATCCAGAACCGAATCGAAGAATCCGCCGAAACGGGTGACGCGATTGGTCTCCCGCGCCACACGCCCATCCACCATGTCGAACAGACCCGCGCCGATCACCACCAGCGCCGCCCAGCGAAAGCTGCCCGCTGCAAACAGGAACGCCGCCCAGGTATTGATCACCAGGCCGAGGAACGTCAGAACGTTGGGATGGATCCGCGAAAGCGCCAGAGCGCCAACGATGCCGTCGATGATCTTTCCGCAAACAATGCCAATGGCGCGCGTGAAGGTCATAGCTCGTCAGCCAGGTCGTGCATAGTTAAGAGCTTTAGAATTTCAAACTCCTTGACGCCTCCGGGTATCACTACTTTCACTTGGTCGCCTACCTCTTTGCCAAGCAGGCTGCGGCCGATAGGCGAACTGGTCGAGATGCGGCCGTTGGGGGCATCCGCTTCTTCGCTGGTAACCAGATTATACGTAATCTCGACATCCTTTATCAGGTCCATCAGCACCACGCGGGAGCCCAGCCCTACGCGGTCATGGGAAATTTTCGAGAAGTCGATCATGGACCATTCGGCCAGCCGCTGCTTGAGCTGATTCATCCGGGCATTCACAAAGCCCTGGCGCTCCTTGGCGGCATGATACTCGGCGTTTTCCTTCAAATCGCCGTGCGCTCTGGCCTTCAGAATCTCTTTCGGAAGCTCGTTGCGCAGCTCGTACTCAAGGGCCGTAATTTCGTCCTGCAGTTTTTTCTTGATGTCGATCATTGAACGGAAGGCCCGCCCGCCCCAAGCCATTATTATAGGCCGAGCCGGACTATTGGGAAGTAAGAGTTACGTCATTAGTCTGGCTGCCGGCCGTAATCTGGAAGACGTTCGCTCCGGGCGTGGGTCCCAGACGCACCGAGAGGCCGTAGACGCCGGGATATGCCAGGTTCAGCGAAACGACGCCAGTCACCGAGCCGCCGCCAGAAACCACCTTGGCGTGAGGCGTGGTGTTCGCCGTGATTCCGGCGGCGTCGGTCACGCGGAACAGAATGGCTTCCGGTACGTAACTTCCAGCAGGCTGCCCGTCGGTACTATCCAACACGGTGATGTTCACGGGAATGCCAGAGGGCACGCCGTACCAGTAGGGCACGCTCGTTTCCAGGCCAGAGTTCATTCCGGTGATACGCAGATATCCCTCGTGCGCCCCAGAACCCAAACCCACGCCGGTAAGAGTCACGGTGACGGGGGCCGAAGCGCCTGGATCGAGCGTAAGGCTGGCCGTCGAAAGTTTCAGTACGGGGCGGCGGCCCGGCGTCGGCAAGGATAGATCGATGGCTTGCGCCGTCCGGCTTCCCGGCGCAACAAATCCCGGAATGCCATCCCGCGGGTCGATCGACAGCAAGAAGGTTTCGGCGTTGGTACCTACGTTGGCGATCGTCAGGCTGCGTGTCATTTCCACGTCGCCCAGGCCGATGCCGAATGCCAGAGAAGACGGAGTCACGGTGGAGGTCGCCGTCAAAGCCGCGGCCAGATCCAGTTGTCCGGCGCCGGCTTCCTGTAAATGCGCGGGAACTCCCGGCGTCAAGAACGCGGGCGCTGCCGTGTTGATCAACAGCGATCGGTACTGCGCCGCCAGCAGGCCTGGACGCGCCGCCTTCAAGACCGCCGCGCCGCCCGCTACCATGGGCGACGCGAAACTGGTGCCATCCACTGAGCCGTAGCCGGCGGCGTTATACACATCCCCATTGGGGTCGAAGCTTTGCTCGGCCGTGTAGACGTCTTTACCCACCGCGACCATGTCCGGCTTAATCGAGCCATCTACATTGGGACCTTTGGAGGTGAAATCCGCCAATCGGTTGGGATCGACGAAGTTCGCGTTGAGATTGAAATCCAGGGTGGTGCTCAGCCCCGGGGTCGCTGCCACCAGTTGCTTGATCTGGATCCCATCCGCGTAACTCACCATGGCCGCGGGCAGCGTCGCCGCAGCCACATCCATCACGATCGCCTCGGGTTGAGTGGCATAGGTATAAACCAATGCACCCACTGCGCCGCCTGCTGCCACGTTGGCGATTTTCTCGGAAAAGAAACACACGCCGCGCAGCACCAACGCAATTTTACCCGCCAGGCTGCCGGGTGAGAACGCGGTGCAGGCCAAGCCATCGCTTTGTATGGAGGCTACGTCCTTCAACGGCGCCGTTACTGCGGCCGGCGGCGTCGGACCGGAGCCCGGTATGGTCAGAAACTGGGTTCCGCCCACCGTTGCGGTTGCGCTAAATTTCCGGTCGTTGAAGGTCGCTCCCACTGCGATCACGGACGGGCTGGTCGCGGGCGTGCTCACCGTGTGCAGGTCCGGGCCCGAGTTACCGGCCGCGACCACTACAATCACGCCCATTGTCGCGGCATTCTCGACGGCGATTACTTCCGTATCGTCGGCGAGAGGCGAGGGAAGGTCATCGCCCAGACTCATATTGATCACGTCCATGCCATCGGTCACCGCGTCTTCAATGGCCGTAAGGATGGCGCTCTCCGAGGCGCTGTCGTTGAAACCAGGCGAGCCGAAAACTTTGTAGCTTCCCAGGTAGGCTTTGGGCGCGACGCCGGTGATGGTTGCCTTTGGACCCGCGTTCCTGACGCCCGCCGCGGTCATAGCTACGCCCGTGCCGTGCCCCGAATGATCGCGCGCGGAAGTGTCGGGATCGAAGGCGCTGAACAGTTTGGCGTAGCTTCGCGCCACAATGATTTTGTTATTGGTGAAAGACGCATCCGAACTGGTATTGACCTTGGGAAAGCCGGCCGGAAAGGGAAGCGAAGCATCCTGAAATCCGGGATGGTGGTTGTCGATCCCGGTATCGATGATACCGATCTTGATGCCCAGGCCGGCGCGGTCCACGCCTACCAGGGTCCATGCATCAACGACTTTGTCCACCACTACGGCGCGGTCCAGCAGCAGCTTGAAGGTGCGCTCCGGACGCACGCGAAGCACGCCAGGCTGAGCTGGCCATGCGCTGCGCCGCTGCAGCGGACATGCGCACGAACAAGACGTTCGCCACCGTATCCACGGAGCCAAGAACTTCGCCACCTTCGGCTTCGACAGCGGCGCGCAGGTTCCTTTGTCCGAAACGTACCTGGGCGCGATGGGTTGCCATCTCGCCGTCGGCGATCATGCGCCGCTCCCGGCCAGCCAGGCGAACGGCCGCCGGGCGATCGGTAAGCTCCACGATGTAGCGGCCAGGAAGGTCGGCAGCGGACAGGGCCAGCGGCAGCGCAAACAAAAGCACCCACGGGCGCGTCATTTTGGCGAGAAGAATCCGGTAATACGGCAGTAATTTCAATTATTAATACTACAATATTCGAAAATTGATTAGCCTTGGCGCAGCATCGGCCGCCACCGGCCGCAGGGCCTGCTCGATCTGGCGCGAAATTTCCTCGGGCGGACATTGGCCGTCGATGCGGTGGCACCGGTCTCCGGCCGCGTAATGATTCAACAGCGGGCCGGCAAGGGAGTGATAGTTTTCCAGGCGCTGGCGTACCACTTGCTCGGTGTCGTCGTTGCGCTGCACTAGCGGCGCATCATCGACGTCACAGCGGCCTTTGCGCGCCGGCGGCTGATACTGCAGATTGTACGTCCGATGGCAAACCGAGCAGTGCCATCGCGACGAAAGGCGCGAGATCAGCACCGGCATCGGGACATCCAGGTGGATGACGCGCAGGCCCGGCAAGCCGCGTTCCTCGACGAAATTATCCAGGAAGAAGGCCTGCGGAATCGTGCGCGGGTAGCCGTCCAGGATGAATCCATCCCTGCAATCGGGGCGGCTCAGCCGGTTCACCACCATGGCGTTCACCAGTTCGTCGTCGACCAGCTTGCCCGCGGCCAGAATGGAATGCGCCGCCAGGCCGAGCACGGTCTCGGCTTCGCATTCATGGCGCAGCATGTCGCCCGTCGAAATGGTGGGAATAGCCAGCCGCTCTGAAATAAAACGCGCCTGGGTTCCCTTACCGGATCCGGGCGATCCTACCAGCAGGATGATCAATAAGCCTCCGAACCTCGCCAACTAGCAGAGATGTACGTCATGGTACATTGCGAGCGCCCGTGACTTCCTCATCCCCGTTGTGGGCGACAGCTTGTTCTCAGACTAACTAAATAAAATCGAAGCCGTCAAGCGGGGATTACCCTAGCATTTTTTGAACTACGTTTCCCTCGACGTCCGTGAGCCGGAAATCGCGGCCCATGTGGCGGTACGTGAGGCGTTTGTGGTCGAGACCCATGGCATGCAGGATGGTGGCTTGCAGGTCGTGGACATGTACTTTTTCTTCAGCAACTTCCAGGCCCAGATCATCAGTTTTTCCAATAACCTGCCCGCCACGGATGCCGCCGCCCGCAAGCCACATGCTGTAGCCGTTGGGATGATGGTCGCGTCCGGCGTTGTCAGCCTGATCGGGACGATTCATTTGCGTCATGGGGGTGCGTCCGAATTCGCCGCCCCAGACGACCAGCGTGCTTTCCAGCAATCCGCGCTGCTTCAAATCCTTGAGCAGCGCCGCCGCCGGCTGATCGGTGATGTCGCAATTCTGCTTGAGATGCTTGTTCAGATTTTCGTGATCGTCCCAGCTCGAATGGGCCAGCATGACGAAACGCACGCCCCGCTCGACCATTCTCCGGGCCAGCAGGCAATTGGTGCCGTAGGCGCGCGACGCTTCGCGGTTGATGCCGTACATCTCGATAGTCGCTGGTGATTCTTTGGAAAAATCGATCAGGCCCGGCGACGAAGCCTGCATGCGAAACGCCAGCTCATACGCCGCGATGCGCGAGGCGATTTCCTGATTTCCCGTGTGCTCGAGATGCTGTTGGTTCAAATCGCGCATGGCATCGAGCGAGGCGCGCTGTGTCTCCACGCTCACACCCGCCGGATTGGCGACGTACAGAATCGGCTCACCCGAGCTGCGAAACGGGACGCCTTGATACGTGGAGGGTAAAAAACCGCTGGACCAATTATTCGATCCCGCGCTGGTACCAGTCCCGGAGCTGAGCACCACGAACCCGGGCAGGTTTTGCGCCTCGCTGCCCAGACCGTAGCAGGCCCACGCGCCCATCGTCGGCCGGCCGGAGAGCGGCGAACCGGTCATCAGCAGCGATTCGCCGGGATGATGATTGAACGCATCGCTGTACATCGAGCGAACCAGGCAGATATCGTCCACGCACGTCGCGGTGTGCGGCAAATAGTCCGAGAGCTCGATGCCGCTTTTGCCGTATGGCTTGAAGATGCGCGGGCTGCCCATCAGCGTGGCGGTCGGTTTGATGAAGGCCAGCTTCAGATCCTTGGTGCGCGAAGGCGGCAGCGATTTCCCGTTCCACTTCATCAGTTCCGGCTTGGGATCGAACAGATCCATCTGGCTGGGCGCGCCCGCCATGAACAGAAAAATGACGTTCTTGGCCTTCCCGGGAAAGTGGGAAGTCCTGGCTGCCAGCGGGTTCACGGTCGGCGCGGATTCGGCGGCCAGCAATTGCGCCAGCGCAATCGTGCCGATGCCGCCCGCGCAGCTTTGGAAAAAATGGCGCCGCGTTTGAATCCGTGCGTGTTCGGCAAAGTTCATAGAATTACTCCCGCGTCAGAAACTCATCCAGGTTCAGCAGCACGCGGCTCAACCCGACCCACGCCGCCGCTTCGACGCGCGTTACTTTTTCCGGCTCGATCGGATAAAGCTTCGCAGCCGATTCCGGTTCCGACGCCAGAATCGTCTTCTGCCGCTCGAGATAGCCCAGCAGCCGGTCGGTCTCCGCCGGCGCGGGCTTACGCGCCAGACACAGCTCGAACGCGTAGGCGATGCGATCTTTCGCGGTAGCCGGCGCCTCACGCAGCGTGCGTTCCGCCAAGGCCTGCGCGGATTCGACGAACACCGGATCATTCAGCAAATTCAGCGCCTGCAGCGGCGTGTTGGAGCGCTGCCTCCGGCACGAGGGCGCGCCTGCATCGGGCGCATCGAAATTCGCCAGCACGGGGTACGGAATGGTGCGCTGATACGTGATGTACATCCCGCGGCGGTAGCGCTCCGGGCCGGTGGTTTCCTGCCACGTGACCCAGTCGTTGTTGCCAAATGCCAGCTTCACCACCGCTTCGGGCAGCGGCGGCTGCACACTCTTGCCGCCGATCTCGGGATACAGCAGGCCGCTTGCGGTCAGCGTGGAATCGCGAATCAGCTCCGCAGGCAGGCGGAACGCGGTTTGCCGGGCGAGCAGCGTGTTGTTCGGATCGCGCGCATCGAGCTCGTGCCGCGCCGCAGACGACTGCCGGTACGCCGCCGACATCACCATCTGCTTGACCATGCGCTTCATGCCCCAGCCGCCATCCATGAAATTGCCAGCCAGCCAATCCAGCAGTTGCGGATGCGACGGACGCGAGCCCTGCGTGCCAAAATCTTCCGACGTGACCACGATGCCCTGGCCGAACAATTCCTGCCACATGCGATTTACGGCCACGCGCGCCGTCAGCGGATTGTCGCGCCCGACGATCCAGCGCGCCAGCGTCAGCCGATTCGCTTCTCCCGCGGCCGCGAGCGGCGGCAGCACCGCCGGCGTGTTCGGATGAACCTCTACACCGTTTTGCCGCCAATCGCCGCGGACGCGCAAGTACGTGGGCTGGCGCTCGGGACTCTCGGCAATGATCTGCGCCTGGCTCAAATCCGGGAACGCAGCTTCCAGGTCCGCCAGCTTTTTGCGCAGTTCCTTGAACTTCAGCTCTTTGAATTTCTCGTCGCCCGAGACTTGCGAGTACCAGCGGACCATATGATCGGTGATGGCATCCTGCTGATGGCGCGTGCGCTGGGCCGTCGGCGTGCGCAGAATCTTCTCGCCGCCATCGACCATCTTCTGCACGGTGTCGAAAGCTACGTCGAGATCGGTCCACTTGCCCGGAGTGTCGGCGGCCGCGATCATCTTGCGTTCCCACTCCGGCTGGAGCTCGGTGACTTTGTACTCGTCCAGCAATTTGCGGCGCTCGCGGTAGTAATCGTTGCGCGCGTGCAGGTACGGGCCCATTTCGCCCTGTAGCGGCGCTTCGATGTTCACTTCTTCTGCGTTGTTGAAGAAGGCAAACATCTGGTAGAAATCCTTCTGGCTGATGGGATCGTACTTGTGGTCGTGGCATTGTGCGCAGCCCACCGTTAGACCAAGCCAGACCGTGCCCACCGCCGCGGCCCGATCCACCAACTGTTCGAAGCGGAACTGATTGATGTTCACGCCGCCTTCGCGATTGGTGAGCGTGTTGCGATGAAAACCCGTCGCCACCCTTTGATCGATCGTCGAACCCGGCAGCAGATCGCCGGCAACCTGCTCGATGGTGAACTGGTCGAACGGCATGTCACGGTTGAACGCGTTGATCACCCACTCGCGATAGCGCCAGGCATGCGGACGCCGCGAATCTTTTTCGTAGCCGTCGCTATCGGCGTAGCGCGCCTGATCCAGCCAATGCCGCGCCCACTTTTCGCCATAATGCGGAGACTCCATCAGCCGGTCAACTGCGCGTTCGTAGGCATCGGGACGCGTGTCGGCGAGGAATGCCGCGACTTCCGCGGGAGTGGGCGGCAGTCCGGTGAGATCGAGACTGAGCCGCCGCAGCAGCGTGTTCTTATCGGCTTCCGGCGAAGGCGCGATCTTCTCAGATTCCAGCCGCTCCAGAATAAAGGCGTCGATCGGATTCCGCACCCATGCCGCGTTGCGCACCGCCGGAATCGCCGAATGCTGGATCGGCTGTAGCGACCAATGCGAAGATTTCGGCCGAGCCACGGTGGTAGCAGCGACGGTGCCTGCCGGCCACACGGCGCCTTGATCGATCCAAGCTCGCAATACGCCGATCTCAGCCGCAGTGAGCCGCGCGCCAGCCGGCGGCATGATGCGGCCATCGACGGCACCCGCCACCATCTGGATCAACCGGCTGTCAGCGCTCTTTCCCGGTACGATGACCGCGCCCGAGTATCCGCCGCGCATGGCGTCTTCGGCTCGATCCAGGCGCAAACCGCTCATTTGCGTCTTAGCCCCATGACAGCCCTGGCAGCGCTCGCGGAATAGCGGTTCCACATTGCGGGCAAAATCGACCGGCGTGGTCTGGGCGGCCGCCAGACAGATGAGGGCGAAGGGCAGGGTAAGGCGTAATATCACTTAAGCCAATTTTAACAGAGCGCTACCACCGAAGCTCTACTTCTGGAAGAATGAGTAGCTGCAATGTCACTTCTTAGCCGACGTTCCTTCTGCGGCGCTGCCGCTTCCTCCCTGGCTTTGAGCGCTGCCGCGCGCGCCGATGGCCGCTACGCCACCCAGCACCACGCCACCGAATGGTCCTACACATCCGGCAAGCAGTATAAGGACCCGTTCAGCGAAGTTGAACTCGACGTCATCTTTCAAGATGCGCAGGGCAAAGAGCAGCGCGTCCCCGCTTTCTGGGCCGGCGAGAACGTCTGGACCGTGCGCTACGCCCCGTCCGCCACGGGCCGCTATCGTTACCACACCGTCTGCAGCGATGCTTCCAACACCGATTTGCACGGCCGCAAAGGCGAACTCGAAGTCGCGCCCGATTCGAGCCAGAATCCGCTCTTCCAGCACGGCCCCATCCGCGTCGCCGCGGATCGCCGCCATTTCGAGCACGCCGACGGCACGCCGTTTTTCTGGCTGGGCGATACCTGGTGGATGGCGTTATCCAAGCGTCTGCGCTGGCCCACGGATTTCCGCACCCTCGCCGCCGACCGCGTCCGCAAAGGTTTCACGGTCGTGCAAATCGTTGCCGGACTGTATCCCGACATGCCCGCCTTCGATCCGCGTGGCGCCAATGAAGCCGGCTTCCCCTGGGAGGCTGAATACGCCCGCATCAATCCCGCCTATTTCGATATGGCCGATCTGCGCATGCAATACCTGGTCGAGCACGGCCTGGTTCCCTGCATCGTCGGCGGATGGGGATATCATCTGCCGCTGCTCGGCATCGAGCGCATGAAACGGCACTGGCGCTATTTGGTCGCGCGCTGGGGCGCGTATCCGGTGATCTGGTGCCTCGCCGGGGAAGGCACGATGCCGTATTATCTTTCCACCGACAAGCCGCGCGATGCCGCCATGCAGAAGCACGGCTGGACCGAGATTGGACGCTACGTACGCTCGATCGACGCCTTCCATCATCCGGTGACGATTCATCCTTCTGAGAATTCGCGCGACACCCTGGAAGATCCGGCCGTCCTCGATTTCGACATGCTGCAGACCGGGCACAGCGATCGCGCCAGCATTCCCAACACCGTGAATCGCGTCACCGGCTCGCTCGTCCGCGAACCGAAAATGCCGGTGGTCAATGGCGAAGTTTGCTACGAAGGCATCCTCGAAGCCAGCCGCCAGGAAATTCAGCGCTTCATGTTTTGGGCCTGTATTCTGAGCGGCGCGGGCGGCCATACTTACGGCGCCAATGGCATCTGGCAGCTCAACACCGCCGAGCATCCCTACGGGCCTTCGCCGCACGGCCGATCCTGGGGCGATACGCCGTGGGATGTCGCCTACCAGCTTCCCGGCTCGCAACAATTAGGCATGGCTAAAACACTGCTCACACGGTTCCAATGGTGGCGTTTGGAGCCTCATCCGGAATGGGTAGAGCCGCATTGGAGCAAAGAGAATTTCATGCAGCCCTACGCCGCAGGCATTCCCGGTGAGCTGCGCATCATGTTTCTGCCCGCACCCGGCAACGCGCCGCGAGTGAAACAACTTGAGGCAGGCGTGAAGTGGCGCGCGACTTTCTTCAATCCCGCGACCGGCCAGGAGCAAGACGCCGGGCCCGTTGCAGTGGATGCCAATGGCGAATGGCAGATGCCCGTTACGCCGATTATTCAGGACTGGATCTGCGTCCTGCAGAAGGCGTAAACTACATCGCGATTTTTTCGGATTTGTGCCGGTTCAGGTACCAGCATGGCTGCACGTCGAAATGCGGAAATAGTGAGTTGACGCAGGTTTCTTCTTCCGGCGGATCGAAATAGTATTCCAGCTTTTTATTTTTCTGCGGCACCAGGTACGAGCGGCGAACCTCCACCGATCCAAACGTCGGACGATTTCCGGGAATGCGGAAGCGGGCGGAGGCATCGTCGCCGACATACAAAAGAATCACTGCGCCCAGGATGACCCCCAGGGTCCGTTTTACGATCCTCACTCTTCTAAGTTACCAGCGGTCGGGCTTCACGGGCTTGACTCCATCCATTTAGTTGTATATACTACCATCTCATGAAACCCACACGTTTATGGATGTTGTCCGCGCTTTGCCTGGCCGCAGCCGCTTGCCTGCCGGCCCAGGCACCGCCACCTCCGTCGCCGGTCACTGGAGTGCTGGCCATCAGCAAATTGCCTCCCGGCGTTTCCCGGGAAGACCTCATGAAGATCTTTCCCGAAGAGATACGAGCCACCGTCCGCCTGTATTTGCAGGGCAAAATCAAGCAGTGGTATTCCCGCTCGGATCGCAGCGGCGTAATTTTTATTCTGGACGCCAAGGATGCCGCCGAGGCCCGCGCGCTGCTGGACGGGCTGCCGTTTGGCAAAGCCAAGCTGCTGGATTTCGACCTGATCCCGTTCAGTCCGCTGGCACCGCTGGGCATGTTGTTGAGTGATCCCAGCAAGCCCGCGCAGTAAGCGAGCGCCCCCGTGCCTAAGCCGGATGCTTTGCCCGAATTGGCGTGCGCCTGCGCCACCTCGCGGCGCGCCGCCCGCGCTCTCACCCAATTTTATGATCGCCGCCTGCACGATGCCGGAATCGAAGCGTCGCAGTTCGCGCTGCTGTCTCTTCTTGAAAAAATGCCCGGCAGCAGTCAGTCGGTGCAGGGGCGCTGGATGGCCATGGACAAAACCACTCTCTCCCGCAATTTCAAATTGCTCAAACAGCGAGGCTGGATCGAGCCGTCACCCGGCAAGGATGAGCGCGAGCGCGGCTATCGCCTGACCCGCGCCGGCCGCGAGCGCCTGGAAGCCGCCAAGCCGCTGTGGAAGAGCGCGCAGGAGCAGCTGCAATCGATCCTGGGCCCGCGCGATTGGGACGCTGCGTTTCGCGCCATGCGGGCGCTCACCCAGGCGGCCCACGCCGCGCGGCAGGCCGGCGCATGAGCAGCGTCAAGCAGGATCGCCTCCTTTCCATCGACGTGCTGCGCGGCCTCATCATGGTCGTCATGGCGCTTGATCACGTGAGCCTGATGGTGGGCCGCTTCCATTCCACCGAAATGTGGGCCGGCGCCTGGACCCGGTACACCAGTGCGCTGCCTTTTCTCACACGTTTCGTCACCCACTTCTGCGCGCCCGGGTTCTACTTTCTGATGGGCGTGGGCGTGAGCCTTCTGGCCGATGCCCGCAGAAAGCAAGGCTGGAGCGACGGACGCATCGCGCGCTTCCTGCTGGTGCGCGGACTGCTGTTGATTCTGGTCAGCACGTTCCTCGAAATACCGGCCTGGCTCACGGCGTTGATCACCGAGCCGGCCCAGGTAGCGTCGGGCCAAGGCTCGGCCATACCAGGAATGACGCAGCCGATGTGGGTGCTCACCGTGCTGATCGGCTTGGCTGGATCGATGATCCTCAGCGCGGCCTTCATCCGTTTTCGCTCGCTGGTGTGGGCGATTCTCGCGGCCGCCGCACTTCTAGGCACGGCGCTCACCACGCCCGGCCCCGCCGACTTCGCCACGCCGTACAGTTTCCTGCGCACGCTGCTGATGCTTTCCCGCTGGAGCCACGGCATCTGGGTGCAATATCCGATCATTCCGTGGTTCGGAACGGCAGCGCTGGGCGTTTTGTTCGGCCGCTGGATCGTGCATGACCGGCCAGCAGCATTTCGCAGCCTGGGTTGGATTGGCGCCGGCGCGCTGCTGCTAGCCATCGCCCTGCGCGCGTACGGCGGCTTCGGCAACATCCGCCCGCCGCGCGATGGATCGTGGATCGAGTTTCTGAACTTCATCAAGTACCCGCCAGCGCTGGTTTTCACGCTGTTTATGCTGGGCGGAGATTTGCTGCTGCTGGACGTGATCGAGCGCACTCAACTCGGCCAGCAGAGACTGGGGCGCCTGCTGCAGGTGTTCGGACAAGCGCCGCTGGCGTATTACCTGGCTCACCTTTGGCTCTTTGCCGTGGTCGGCGCGATCTGGTTTCGCCAGGGCACGGGCTATCTGGGCGTGTACATGATCTGGGCCGCCGGCCTGATCCCGCTGTACTTCATCACGCGCGCGTACCGAAATTTCAAGCAGACAAAATCGGCGGACTCGCTCTGGCGCTTTTTCTAGGGCTCTTTCCAAATCTCAATCACATTGTTTTTGGGATCGCGATTCCATCACCCTCTCCTGCGCGAACCTCTTGGCGTGCAAGGCTCCCGGTGTTGATTTACTTGCTATCGCAATTTGTGATATACATATTGCAGATCGCAATATGACGCTCGGAGCCAAACTTCGCTACCTGCGCGAAATCGAAGGCACGCTGCGCGGCCTGGACCGCGAGATGACGCAGCAGGAAATCGTGCGCTCCATCAAAAAGGAGCTGGGCCAGACCATCAGCCAGTCCTATCTGTCGCAAATCGAAAGCGGAGCCCGGCCGCATCTGACCAACTCGACGCGCATGCTGCTGGCCAAGTTTTTCAAGGTGCATCCCGGCTACCTGGTGGACGATCCGGAAGGCTATCAGACCGAACTGATCTCCGACCTGGGCGCGGCTCGAGAACAAGCTCGATCTCTGGCTGATCAACGGCGCGCAGCGTTTCCGGCGCGATGCGGAACTCAGTCAGGCTCTGCTGCGAGGTGGCGCGGCACGAGGACTCGCGCCTCTGTCTGGTGCTGCTGGGAGCGATTCTCGAAAATCCGGGACTGGCCGAACGGCTGATGCAGGTGCTTAGACGGCCGCCGTCGGAGAGGAGGGATTCCGGCATGACTTGGGGCGATTTTTATCTGATCTGTTTTCTGGTGGGCCTGGGCATCAGTCTCTGTCTCGTGGCTTGCGGGAAGCGTGCATTTCCATTTGCCGCATATCCACATTCACTTCGGAGGCCATGGCCACGCCGCACATGCCGGCAGGCCGGAGGACGCGGACTCGGCGGTCATCAATATTGGAACCATTGCCGCATTTCTGGCGTGGTTCGGCGGCACCGGATACCTGCTGCGGCAGTATTACGTCGTTGGATTTCTGATCGCGCTCGGTGCCGCTCTCTTGAGCGGGTTCGCCGGAGCCGCCATTCTGTTCTGGTTCCTGGCGAAGTTTCTGGTGCGCGAAGACGAAGAGCTCGACCCGGCGGATTACGACATGATCGGCGTTCTGGGCAGAGTCAGCAGCACCATCCGCTCGTCCGGCACCGGGGAAATGATGTTTTCGCAAATGGGAACGCGCCGCTCGGCGCCGGCCCGCAGCGAAGGCGGTGTGGAGATTTCCAAAGGCGCCGAAGTGGTGGTTACGCGCTACGAACGCGGAATCGCCTACGTCCGGCCGTGGGAAGAGCTTTCAGGTACGCACGGCAGTAAGCATGACAAGGAGAGCATGTGAACTTTCGAATCGGCTTTGATCATCGCGGCCCTGATGGTGGTTGCCATCCTGTTTCTGATGGCGATGTTCGCCCAGTTGTATCGCAAAGCCGGTCCGCACGAGGCGCTGGTGGTTTATGGTTTTCGCGGCACCCGCATCATCAAGGGCCGCGGCAGCGTGATTCTCCCGATGGTCGAGAATTGCCGCCTGCTCTCGCTCGAGCTGATGTCGTTCGACGTCGCGCCGCAGCAGGATCTCTACACCAAGCAGGGCGTCGCGGTGACGGTGGAAGCGGTCGCGCAGATCAAGGTGAAGTCCGATCCCGAATCGATCCACACCGCCGCCGAGCAGTTCCTCACCAAGACGCCGCAGGAGCGCGAGGGGCTGATCCGCCTGGTGATGGAAGGCCACCTGCGCGGAATCATCGGCCAGTTGACCGTGGAAGAGATCGTGAAGCAGCCGGAGATGGTGGGCGACCGCATGCGCTCCACCTGCGCCGACGACATGAACAAGATGGGCCTGGAAGTCATCTCGTTCACCATCAAGGAAGTTCGCGACAAGAACGAATACATCACCAACATGGGTCGGCCCGACGTGGCGCGCATCAAGCGCGACGCCGATGTCGCCACCGCCGAAGCCGAGCGCGACACCGCCATCAAACGCGCCGAAGCCATGCGCGCCGCCGCCGTCGCCAAGGCCCAGGCCGATAAGGAGCGGGTGCTGGCGGAAACGCTTTCGCAGGCCACGCAGGCCGAAGCGACTCGCGACCTGGAGGTCAAGAAAGCCAACTATCCTGGAAACCGTGCAGAAGCAAAAAGCGTCCGCCGACAAGGCCTACGAAATGCAGACCAACGTGATGCAGCAGCAGGTGATCGCCGAACAGGTGAAGATCCAGCGAATCGAGAAAGAAAGCCAGATCGCGGTGCAGGATGCCGAGATTCAGCGCCGCGAGCGCGAGCTGATCGCTACCGTTCTGAAGCCTGCTGAAATCGAGCGGAGGCGCATCGAGACGCTGGCTGAAGCCGAGAAGCAGCGGCTAATCTTTGAGGCGGATGGCCGCGCCGCGTCCACGCGGTCGACCGGCGAAGCCGAAGCCGAGATCATTTTCAAGAAGGGCGAGGCGGAAGCCAAGGCCATGAACGTGAAGGCCGAGGCCTACCAGGAATACAACCAGGCCGCGGTGGTCGACAAGCTGATGACCAACATGCCCGAAATTGTACGGGCACTGGCGGCCCCGCTGGCCAACGTGGACAAGATCACCATCGTCTCCACCGGCAACGGCGATACCGCCGGTATGAACAAGATCACTGGCGATATGACCGCCATGGCCGCGCAGATCCCGGCGTTGTTTGAAACGTTGTCCGGAATGAAGATGTCGGAGTTGCTCTCGAAGGTCAAGTCAATCGGCGATCATACGCCCAAACCGGGCGATGAGCCCAAGAGTTCCTAGGAGGTCATTATGGCTTTATTAGAACGAGTTTCAACCCTGATTCGAGCTAATCTGAACGACCTGGTCGACCAGGCCGAGCATCCCGAGAAAATGATCAAGCAGGTGATTCTGGATATGCAGAATCAACTGCTGCAGGTGAAGACCCAGGTGGCCATTGCGATTGCGGACGAGCACATCCTGCAAAAGAAGCACGAGGAGAATCAGGAGCGCGAGACTGATTGGATGCGCAAGGCAGAGCTGGCGGTGAGCAAGAAACAGGACGATCTGGCCCGCGCGGCGCTCGATCGCGCTCTCAGCTGCAAGCAAATGGCCGCAGGTTTCGAGCAGCAGGTGGCCGACCAGAAAACCGAAGTCGAGAATCTGCGCCAGGCGCTGCACAAGCTGGAGCAAAAGCTGGCAGAAGCGGAGGCCAAGAGCGATTTGCTCATTGCGCAACACCGTAGAGCCCGGGCGTTGTCGCGTGCAACCGATGCCCGGATGGCGGCAGGCGATCTCGGCAAGGCGGCAACTTTTGATCGCATGAAGAAAAAAGTCCAGCACGCCGAAGCCCTGAGTCACGCGAAATCAGAACTCATGGGCGACAGCATCGACGACAAGCTCGCAGCTCTCGGCAAAGAAGACGAGATCGAGAAACTGCTCGGCGAACTCAAAGCGCGGCTGTAAGCGACAACGCTGCTGCTGTAGTCCTGCTCGATATACTGGATTCAATGCGTGCGCGCCTAGCAATGCTGGCCTGTGTCGCCACGGCGCGAGTACTCAGCGCCCAACATGACCAGGACCTTGCCGCCAAAGCCGATGCCTACGTCAAGTCCGCGGGCATCAGGGGTTCGGTACTGGTTGCCAAGGGCGGCAAGGTTGTCCTGGCCAAAGGCTACGGGTTTGCGAACATCGAACTGGAAATCCCGAGTTCTCCGGAAACGAAGTTCCGCCTTGGGTCGATCACCAAGCAATTCACCGCGGCTGCGATTCTCCAGCTCCAGGAAAAAGGCAAGCTTAACGTCACCGACGAGATTTCAAAGTACATCCCTGGCGCGCCCGCTGCCTGGAACGGCATCACGATTCGTCATCTGCTCACGCACACCAGCGGCATCCCCAGCTACACGAGCTTAGCCGGGTATCAGACCCACATGCGCGATCCCGTCGGAAGCCCGATCGATTTCCTGCGTACTTTCAGCAGTCTACCCCTTGAGTTCAAGCCCGGCGAAAAATTTGCTTACGACAACTCCGGTTATTTCCTCCTCGGTGTCATCATCGAACGGGTCTCGGGCGAAAAGTATGAGGACTACCTGCGCAAGAACATTTTTGAGCCGCTACAAATGGCGGATACCGGTTACGACTGGCCAGCGACAATCCTAAAACACCGCGCGTCAGGCTATGCGAAGAAGGACGGCAAAGATGTGAACGCCGAGTTTCTGGACATGGGCCAACCCTACGCAGCCGGATCCCTATACTCGACCGTCCTTGACCTGTACAAGTGGGACCGCGCGCTCTACACGACCAAGGTGCTGAGCGCAAAATCCATCGAGGCAGCGTTTACTGAAAACAAATTCAATTGGGCGGAAGGTATCAAGTACGGCTACGGCTGGGGGATTACGCAGGTGCACGGCCACAAGGCGGTGGGACACGGCGGGGGAATCAATGGTTTCAGCACGGTCATCTGGCGCGCGATCGACGAGGACGCGACTGCTATTGTGCTGTCCAATAACGAAGACGACGCGCGCCTTGTGGGAAAGGCAGGCAAAGACCTCCTGGAACTCATGTTGACTTCTCACTGATCCTCCCGTCGGGGCGCTGCCCCATCCAGGAATGGGGCAAAATGATCCTGTGGCTGGCACCGTAAAGAAGCATCCCCCTCCTCCGCGTCTCAGCGTTCTACTTGCAGCGGAAGCGCTCGTGGGCGTCGTCCTGCGGCGGGGCCCTTCGAAGCTGGTTCGAGTCGTTATCTGGAATCGAGCGAATGACAAGTTCAAGCCCGGCTCTTGGTTCAAAGGCCGGATCTTTGAGGATCGCTCGGACCTTTCCCCCGACGGCCGGCATATGATTTATTTTGCGATGGGCGGAGTGGCGTGGGCCATCCCGGCAACCGGCGGAACTTGGACGGCAATTTCAAAACTGCCGTCGCTGACGGCTACAGCGCTCTGGGGACAAGGCGACACGTGGGGCGGAGGCGGAATGTTCACGTCGAACCATTCGTTCTGGCTGGACTTAACCGCAAAAACCTTCCTCATTCGCGATAATTCTGGCCTGTGTCGAGAAATCTATAGTCCCCGTCAGTCGCGGATGGAGCGGGACGGTTGGGTAAAGAAGGATCCTAAGGATCTTTATGACGGCCGCTTTGAGAAATCTCTCCGTAACGGTTGGATCCTTCGGAGAATGGGATGGGACGGCGGCTACGAACTGGAACAACCGGGTGAAAGCAAACTGGATTTTCCCGCTTGGGAGTGGGCAGAATGGGACCGGCGGCGGCTCGTGTGGGCAGAGGGCGGCTGTTTACGGGCTGCTAGGCTCGGAACTCACAAGCTCGGCCCCGTCCGTACCCTGTACGACTTTAACGGCATGGATCCCGTGTTGCGGCAGAAAACTCCCGCTCTCAAGCCGCGCTGATCCGCCCATCCTTGCGCAGACGCAATTTCCGCCCGCGCCACTCGACCTCGTCGCCGGCCAGCGCGGCCATCCAAACGGCGAAGCCCCACAAATCGCGCACCGGAATCAGAAACCAGTAGCGCACTCAATTGGCGATCGCGCAGAACGGCGAGTCCGGTAATCAGTCCCGCGGCCATTCGCAGCGTCATCGCGAAGACCGCCGCCTGCCAGGCGCCCGCCGCCAGCGCCATCAGCGACCACACCGTGGCATTGGTAATTGCGTACCCGTAGTAACCCGAGCGCGACACGCGGATCGTCCGCGACCAGCGAACCTGGTGCCGCCAAACCTCGCCCCAGGATTGTCCCGTCATGCGCGTCTCGACCACCGCGCTTGCCAGCACCACCTTGCGGCCCAGATCGCAAATTCGCCGCCCGAGCTGGTAATCGTCCGCCAGGTAATCGCCGATGGCGGCGAATCCACCGATCCGCTGCAAATCTTCCGCGCGAAAAACCATGGTCGAGCCCAGCGCGAACTCGGCCACGCCCACGGTTCGGGCAACCAGAATGCTCGGCGTGAAGTCGGTCGAAACTCCGATGGCTTCCAGACGTGCGGCCAGCCCGGAACTCGTCGCCCGGTACAGGCACGTCACCATGCCGATGGCTGGATCCTCGAGCGGCGCGACCACCTCGCGTAGATAGCCGGGCCCCGCTGTGATATCGCTATCGCTCACCACCAGCACGCCGTAGCGGGCCTCGCGCGCCAACTGCTCGAGCACGCCCACCTTGGCGTTGGGATAGACATCCGCGCAGCCCTCGATCACCCGGATGCGGCCCGCGGGATATTCCGCCGCCAGCCGGCGTACTTCATCGAGCGCCGGATCGCGCGGATCGCCGCTGCCGAATAGCATTTCGAAATCGGGATAATCCTGCCCGGCCTGGGAGCGCACCGCATCCGCAAATCCTGGCTCGCAGCCGCGAACCGGCTTGAGAATGGAAACTGGTGGGAAATAACGGGATGCAGGCGGGCGCTCGCGGAAACGCCGCAGCGCCGCTACCAGCGCCAGCAACTGATAGAGCCCCGCCAGCAGCGCGGGGATGGCAAAATAATTCACTTAGATCGAGAGGAGCGCGACTCCGCAGGCCACCAGCAGCGCGCCCGTCCCGCGTTTCCAGCCGATGTGCTCCTTCAGCAGGTACTTGGCGAGAATCGTCTCCAGGATGTAGCTCGACGCCGTCGCGGGCACCGCAAAGCTCAGCTCCGCCACCGACACCAGCGCCATGAAGGCAAAAAACGATACCGCCATGGCCAGCACGCTCGCGATGATGAAGCGATTCTGCACCAGGCGGGCGGCCAGGCAGCGCAGCGCGCCGGGGCGGAAATCATGAATCTCGCCATGATGCTTCATGCCCATCGACTGCAGCACTTCGCCCACGCTCGTGGCCAATACGATCAGCCCCACCAGTCCCCACTTGTTCACGCCGCACCTCCGCTGGGTTTGGCGGTGGTGATCGCCGCCGTGCGGCTCACCAGCGTAACGCCGGCTACGATGAGCGCAATACCGCCCCAGCGCCAGACGGAGACGTGCTCGTGCATAAAAACCTTGGCGGTAAGGGCGACCAGCACGTAAGCGATCGACGTCACCGGCAGCACGTAGCTCAGGTCCGCCCAGCTCAGCAGCGCCATGTGGCAGAGCAGCCACACCACCAGCAGCGATGCTCCCAGAGCTACCCAGGGGTTGAACAGCGCCTGAATGTAAGGAATAGGAGACAGCGAGACCACTTCGCCCACCCCATGCATGCCGCGGCTGAGAAATGAATTGCCCAGAACATTGCTCAGGATGACAATCACGGTGAAGATTCGTGTCTTTTTGTGTTGCTCGGCAGTCATCGGTCCCAGAAGAAGGGCTGCTTAGTCGCCTGATTCAGCGCCGTGGGCGGCTGCGCGCTCGCTACTGACAAATCGCTTGCGCTTGGCGCGAAGAGCCATGTACTCGCGCGCTTCTTTGGTCAGGCGCTTGCGCTCAGTGGAATTGAAGATGGCCTTGCGCACCACGCGCCAGATCACGCGCGTGCGGAAATAGTATTCGCCATAGAAGCGCTCGACCGCATCCACCAATTCGCCCCGGTCGAGGCCTGGATAGGTGATGTTGGGAAGCTGGTGCCCGGTCTCGTCGGTCATCGAATCGATAGTGATGAGATTGTTCTTCTTCACGTAATCGAAAAACTCGGTCCCGGGGTAGGGGTGAGCAATTGAAACCTGTATGGTTTCCGTGTCCAGCCGCTTGGCAAAATCAATGGTTTTCTGAATGCTTTGCCGCGTTTCGCCGGGCAGGCCGATGATGAAATCGCCGTGAATCAGCAGGCCCAGCTTCTTGCAGTTGGCCGTGAAGCGCTCCGCCATGTCAATGGTGGCGCCCTTCTTGATGTTCTTCAGAATCTGCTGGTCGCCTGATTCATAGCCTACGATCAGCAGCCGGCAGCCGGCTTCCTTCATGGCCTTCAGCGTTTCGTAGTCGGTGGTGACGCGCGACGTGCAGGACCAAGTCATCTTCACGTCCTTGAGCTTCTTGCAAAGCTCAATGGTGCGGGCTTTCTGGTAGTTGAATGTGTCGTCGTCGAAGAAAAGTTCCTTGATATTGGGAAACGCCTGCTTGGCGTAAGCCGCCTCGTTGGCGACGTCCTGGGCCGAGCGCAGGCGCCAGCGATGGCCGGAATGGGTTTGCGGCCACAGACAGAATGTGCACATCGCCGGACAGCCGCGCGATGTGTACAACGCGATATACGGATTCAACAGGAACGGTACGTTGTAGCGCGTGATATCCAGATCTCGCTTGTAAACCTTGGTCACCCAGGGCAGCTCGTCCAGATTCTCGATCACCGGGCCTTCCGGGTTATTTACAACGACGCCGTTCTTGCGGAAACTGACGCCCGGCAGTTCCTCGAGCGGCTTGCCCTTGGCGTAGTCGGCAATCTGATAATCGAATTCGCGGCGGACGACGAAATCGATTTCTTTGGATTGCAGACACTTCTCCGGCTCGACCGTTACCGGCGGGCCGACGAAAGCCACCTTCAGCTTGGGGTTGGAGTCCTTCATCATGCCGGCGATCTTCACGTCCACGTGAAAGCCAGGGGTGGATGTGAACAGCACCAGCAGCTCGAAATCCTTGGCCATCGCGACCGTATCTTCGATCGAGATCTTATGCGGCGGCGCGTCCACAACTTTGCTGTCGGCGAGCATGCCAGCCGGATAGCAAAGCCAGACCGGATACCAATAGGATTCGATTTCGCGCGAGGCAGGCCAGCGCGAACTAGCGCCCCCGTCGAAACCTTCGAAGGAAGGCGGATTCAAAAACAACGTTCGCATGAATCTTTAGTTTACTCGGTTTCGCCTGCCGCGGCGGAAATAACCGTTTCGTCGGCTAAAGCTACGTTGCGGAAATCCACGGTCAACTCGGCTTTTCCGATCAGCCGCGTGTCAACGGTGGTGTGCATGCGCAGGGGAATCGAAAGGCCGTCGCGAATCTCGAATTCCTGCACAAATTCCACCCGCTTCAAAAAGATGGAGGGCGATTTCACCATGCGGCCCGATTCCCGCACCGGCAGAAACGATTGCGCGTCCAGCCACAACTCGCCTTTGAAGAGTCCGACGATCTTCTTCCGAGGCGTCACCTCAAAAACGTGAACCGGACCCTGCCCGCGGTCCTGTAATCCCTTGTATTTGAATTTGTAATTCGCCGGCAACACCGCCAGTGAGGTTTCGGTGGCCCGGGCCTGCGATTCCGCGGTCAGGTAGCGCGCAATCACATCCCGCTTGACACTGTTGTCGCCGTCGAATTTGAGTGCCTCATACGTAATCCGGCCCAGGCGCGAAATATGCTTTAGAGCGTGCATCCTGCCGTTCTTGTGCAGATTGGGCAGGGAGGCCGCAATGTCCACATCCATCGACGCGCCCCGGAAACGGGCGCTTTGCTCGCGCGCGGCAGCCGTGTAGGACTCCACCAACTCGTCGGCGGTCGAAGCCGGGGTCTCGGCGCCCAGGCTGGTTGCCGCTAGGGCGATTACCAAAGTTATTCGCAGGCGCTTCATATGTGCTTGCAAGAGCATAGTTTAACAGGCGGTAGTCGCCGGATTCAAGTAATTCGATGCCTGAGATGACAACTAGGTTGCGATTTGTTAATGACTCCCGCATCTGATTGATGCGTATCACCTTACGCGTGATCTAAGTCAGGTATTAGGAGATTTCCTGACTGGCGCTTCTCTATTTCTTCGGCCAAACCACGCCTTGATCTTTCGTCGTTACCGCCGCCAGACCCTTGTAGACGAACTTCTGGACCCTTTGGCCGCGATAAGTCTCGGTGGTGTAGATGTTGCCATGGGAGTCGGTGGCGATGCTGTGGACGCCGTAGAATTCGCCTGGCTGGCGTCCGCCTTCGCCGAAGCTGGTCAGCACCTCGAGCGATTGACGGTCCAGAATGTGGACCCGGTCGTTTTCGCCGTCGGCCAGGAAAATGTACTTTTGCGCAGGATCCTTGGAAAAGGCGATATCCCACACCGAGCCGGCTCCGAGGGTCTGTTTGTTGATGAACACTTCTTTCACGAAGGTCCCGTCTGGTTTGAAAACCTGTACACGGTCGTTCAGACGGTCGCAGACATACAGCAGGCCGTCGTTCGATAACTCGGCGCAATGCACCGGATTGCGGAACTGTTGGGCTGGCGGCGCGCTCGGGTCATATTTGCCGAGGTCGGTGTCGGATGGCTTGTTGCCATAGGCGCCCCAGTGCCGCTTGTATTTGCCGGTTGCCGCGTCGAATACGATCACGCGATGGTTGCCGTAGCCGTCGGAAACATACAGCTCGTTGGTTTTGGGGTCGACGAACGTCTTCGCCGGCAGGCGCAGATTCTCCACGTCGTTGCTGCCTTTGCTGCTGCCGGGCTTGCCGATCTGCATCAGAAATTTTCCGGCCTGAGTAAATTTCAGCACCATATTGTCGTTGGACTTGGTCACACCCGGCGAGATTTCGTCCTGGCCGTTCACCGCGCCCACGCTGCTTTGCGGGCCGCGACCGTTGCCGCCAATCCAGACATTGCCTTGGTAATCGACCGTGATGCCATGGTTCGAATTCGGCCAGTCGTAGCCGTTGCCCGGGCCGCCCCAGTGGCCGATCAGGTTGCCGGCCTGGTCAAACTCCAGCACCGGCGGCGCAGGCGCGCAGCATTGCGCGGTTTGCGGGGTGGTGGTGGCGTGGACCTCGCCGGCTTCAAGCGAGCCGCCGCGATGAATCATCCAGATGTGGTCCTGGCCGTCGACCGATACGCCAATCGACTGCCCGAGAATCCAATGGTTGGGCAGCGGCTTGGGCCACATGGGGTCCACTTCAAATCGCGGCGCCTGTACGCCGGTAGCTTCGGCCAAAGCTTTCTTGTCGAGCACCAGCGATGCGACGCCGAGCGCGCCAATCACCGCAAACAGGGCGGTGCCTATGTAGATGTTGCGTTTCATTGTTAGACCCTCCACGGGGAGTGTGGGCCAGTATACATGAATCAGTTTGAGGATTGGAGTGATGGAGGCACGCGGGGGACAGTGCCTCCAAGGGGGCGGGAAACCGGAAAAACTAGACCGGGCTGACGTCCTCGGCTTGCAGGCCCTTTGGACCTGTCTTCACTACGAAGGACACTCGCGCGCCTTCTTCGAGGGAGCGATATCCGCTTGCTGCGATTGCTGAAAAATGAACGAACACATCCTCGCCATTTTCGCGTTGAATGAAGCCGAACCCTTTGGCGGCGTTAAACCACTTTACAGTACCTGTTTCTTTCATCTGTTTAGAACTCTCCTAATTATTGATCTAACTCCTGACGTAGCGATGAACGGCGACCGAGCCGAATGATCGACGAGTTTGGAAGCTTCTCCATTCCATAAGGGTTCAAGCGCGTAATGAGCTAGACCCGTTCAGCTTAGCACGCCAGTGCTCCGTCGTGTTTTACCATAAGTCTCGGTGCGCTTTCCTTACCTGATCGCTCTGGTCTTGTCCACCGTGGCCGCCGCCCGGTCTCAGCCCGCGCCGGGCGAGCTCGAAGCCGTGGTCTCGACCGAACTCGGAACCTTTCGATTGGCATTCGCCCCGGACAAGGCCCCGCGCCACGTCGAGCAGTTCATCAAGCTTGCCCGCCAGGGCTATTACGATGGCAGCGCTTTCCATATGGTGGTGGCCAACGGCATCATCCAGGGCGGCGACCCGCTGCTCAAGAATCCCAAAACGCCCAAAAATCTCTGGGGCACGGGCGGCATGAATCTGCTGGCCGGCGAAACGAGCGATCTGAAACACGAGCGCGGCATAGTTTCAAGCGTGGGCATTCCCGGCAAAGCCGGCAGCGACGGCGCGCAATTTTTCGTGTGCGTTTCCCCGCAGCCCGCCCTCGACGGCCAGTTCACTCCCTTCGGCCGCGTGGTCGAAGGCATGGACACGGTCGAGCGCATCTCGTTCGCCGCGCCTCCGGTGCGCATCAACAAGGTCACCATCGAGCCTGCCAGAGTCGAGCCGTTCCGCAACGCCACCCCGGATGAAATGCGCAAGACGGTTACGCTCAAGACCACCCTTGGCACCATCAAGATCAAGATGGAGCCGGATTGGGCGCCCAATCACGTGCGCAATTTTCTTCTGCTCTCGTCCACCGGCTGGTACAACGGCACCGCCTTCCACCGCGTCGTCAAGGAATTCGTAGTGCAGGGCGGAATGGCCAACATGCGATATCACATCGCGGACCGGTGGGTGCATCCGCTCAAAGGCGAATTCCGCGCCGACATCAAACACGTTCGCGGCATCGTATCCATGGCGCGCGCCAGCGATCCGGATTCCGCAACGACGTCATTCTTCCTGATGCTAGGCCCGGCGCCCCATCTGGACGGCCAGTACTCGGCATTCGCCAGAGTCGTCGAAGGATTGGAAATTCTGGACGCGTTTGAGAAAGAAGAAGTGGACGGCGAAACCCCGAAGCGCCGCCTGGAGCTGATCGAAGCGAGTATCGATCCGAACTAACTCCGCGCCCGACCCACCGCCGTTTGCCATTCCCCGAAAAGCCGGTCGCGCTCCCCAGCAGGCATCGCAGGTTCAAACCGCCGCTCCGCCCGCCAGAATTGCTGCACTTCCGCCACACTCTTCCAGAAACCCACCGCCAGGCCCGCCAGATACGCCGCTCCGAGCGCAGTCGTTTCGATATCCACCGGCCGCACAATCGGCCGGTCCAGAATATTCGCCTGAAACTGCAGCAGAAAATTGTTGGCCGCGGCGCCGCCATCCACGCGCAGCTCGCGCAGCGGTTCCCCTGCATCCGCCTCCATGGCCTTCACCAACTCGCGCGTCTGATAAGCGATGCTTTCGAGCGCGGCGCGCACAATATGCGCCTTGCTGGTCGAACGCGTCAGCCCGGTGATGAGCCCGCGCGCGGAGGAATCCCAGTGCGGCGCGCCTAAGCCGACAAACGCCGGCACGAAGTACACGCCGCCATTGTCCGCCACCGAATTCGCCAGCCTTCTCCGAATCCGCCGCGCTCGATACCAGTCCCATTTGATCGCGCACCCATTGAATTGCCGCGCCCGCGATGAAGACGCTGCCTTCAATGGCGAAGCGTGCCGTCGCGTCCGGAGACGCAGCGCGCGTAGCCAGCAATTGATGCCGCGACACCGGCGCGCGGCTGCCCGCATGCATCAGCGCGAAACATCCCGTGCCATAAGTGTTCTTGGAAAGGCCAGCCTCAAAGCAGGCTTGGCCCGCCAGCGCCGCTTGCTGATCGCCGGCGATTCCGGCAATCGGTATCTCGACGCCAAAATGTTCCGCCGCGATAACGCCCGCCACCGCGCTCGAAGGGGCAATGCGCGGCAGCATCGCGCGCGGCACATCAAAAATGCGCAGCAGATCGTCGTCCCACTCGCCGGTGGCGAGGTTCATCAGTAGAGTGCGCGAGGCATTGGTCGCATCCGTCACATGCTCGCGCCCGTTGCTGAGCTTCCAGATCAGCCAGGTGTCGATGGTGCCGAACAGCAGCCGCCCGTCGCTGGCTTGGCCGCGGGCATCGGCGACGTTATCCAGAATCCAGCGGATTTTACTGGCGGAAAAATACGCATCGATCACCAGCCCGGTCTTGGCCGTAATCCCGGCGGCATCCGCCGATGCCCGCAGCCTCGCACAGAAATCCGCGGTCCGCCGGCATTGCCACACAATGGCCGGAGCGATAGGCTTTCCCGTCACGCGATCCCAGACCACTGTAGTCTCGCGCTGGTTGGCGATGCCGGCGGCGGCAATCTCGCGCGGATGAATTCCCGTGCGCCCCAGTACGCGCCGCGCCGCCTCCATCTGCGCGTCCCAGATGGCTAGCGCGTCCTGCTCTACCCAGCCCGGGTGCGGGTACTGGCAGGGAAACGCCACCGCTTCCATGCCCACCAGCCGCCCCTGCTGATCGTAGAGCGCCGCGCGGGCGCTGGTGGTTCCTTCATCGAGCGACAGAATGAATGGCATGCAGAGCTATTACAGAATACACGCTGCCGCTAACTCTAGTTAACAGTGGCCGCGTTACCCAATTCCGATCTTGTCTTTTTTGGCCACAATGCTAAATTCGTCCCCAGCGGTTTACACGTGGCCAAACCTGATAACACGATAGCCGGCGAAGAACTGCTCGAATCCGAATCGGAAGTCGTCACCGAGGAATCCAGATCCGAATGGTCCTGGACCGCGGAGGACAAGGGCGAAACAGCCCACGCGGCGGCCGAAGATCTGGACCTGACCCCGGGCGTAGAAACGGGCGGTGGCGACCTGATGAAGGTCTACCTGCGTGAGTTGGCCCGCTTTCCACGGCTCACTCGCGAAGGGGAGCTCGAAACGGCACGCCGCATCGATCAGGGCCAGGCGCGCATTTCGCGCACGCTCTCGCGCTGCTCCGTGGTGATCCAGGAAATTCTCGAGCTGGCAGCAGAAGTGCAAGCCGGCGCCACTCCGGCGCGCGAAGTTCTGGCGGTGCCCGAATTCGCCGCCGCCGATGAACCCGTCGATCCCCAAACCGACGAGTTCGAACGATCCGTCGCCCGCATTTCCGAGCTGCACGCTGAAATCCTGAACCAGACCCGCGCGCTCGCCGCCATGCCGGAAAAAACTTCCGCCGCTGAGCGCCGTCACTTGCGCTGGCAACTGGGCCGCCAGACCGTCGCGCTGAGCCGCATGGTTCGCGTGCTGCCCCTGCAGAATGGCGCGCAACGGCGCCTCATTGCCCGCCTGCGCTCCGCCGCTGGCCAGAAAAACGCTAGCGCTTCGCCGGAACTGCGGCACGCCGTCGACATCGTAGGCCGCACTGAACAGCAAGTGGCGGCGGCACGCAAGCAGCTCATCGAAGCCAATCTGCGCCTCACCATCAGCATCGCCAAGCGGTATGCGGGCCGCGGCCTGCAATTGCTCGATCTCATCCAGGAAGGCAATATCGGCCTGATGAAGGCCGTCGATAAGTTCGATTACCAGCGCGGCTATCGCTTCTCGACCTACGCCACCTGGTGGGTGCGTCAATCGATCATCCGCGCCATCGCCGATCGCGGACGCACCATTCGCGTGCCGGTCCATATTCTGGACGCCGTCAACCGCCTAGTTCGCGCCTCTCGCGAGTTTGTGCAGGAAGTCGGACGCGAGCCAGAAGACCGCGAATTGGCGGAGCGCATGAAGCTCGAGCTGCCGCAGGTCCGCCAGTTGCGCAGCGTGGCTCACCAGGAACCGATTTCGCTCGAAGCGCCCGCCGTCACCGGCGAAGATTCGCGTCTGGGTGATTCCATCGAAGACCCCACTGCCGTATCTCCCTGGCAGAAAATGGTGTACCTCAACCTGCAGAAGCAGACCGCCAAAGCCCTCAGCATGTTGTCGCCGCGCGAAGCCAAAGTGCTGGCGCTGCGCATGGGCCTCGATGGCGGCGGCCGCGAGCGCACCTTGCAGGAAGTCAGCGAAGCGCTCGAACTCACCGGTGAGCGCGTGCGTCAGATCGAAGTCGGAGCCCTGCGCAAACTGCGCGCTCCCCATCGCAGCAACGGTCTGCGGCCTTTTGTAGAAGACGGCGTAGTGCGTCGCGAGACCCTGGACCAAGTGGTGTCCACACAGCGCCAGCAGGGTGCCGCATCCACTGGTCCGAAACGCCGCGGCCGTCCCAAACTACAGCCGCCGGTGTGGACGCCTACCCATATCAGCGAGCCGCAGCGGTTCGCGATGGTCGCGCGCGACGATGCCGGATCGCGCCGTCCTGTTTCTGTTTTCCCCGAATTCCTCAATGCGATTCAGATTCGCGTTTCGGTCACCGACGAGTACGGCGTAATCGAGCTGGTAATGCCCAAATGCGTCGAGACGGCGATGATCCGCTTCGACAGTCCGCGCGCAGCGAGCGGCCCGGCAGCCACCCGCTTCGCCGAAGAAATTGCCAATCCCCCGGAATTGTTCCGCCCAGTGGGATAATCGGGGAATGTTCTTTCGCCGTTCCCGGCCCAAAAATTTTTCTTTCAACGAGCACTTGCAGAAACTGCGCGACGCCGGCTTTACCGTGGCCACTCCCGCTAACGGCCGCGTCCTGGTGAGCCGCAATAACTGCGCCGCCGTGATCGAGGACGTCCCCGATTCGCCGCCCCGCATTGCGGAGCGCGCCGGATTGCTCGCAGGCAACGAAATCGCATCGCTGGTGGATGGAGGTTTTCAGAAATTCTTCCGGACACCGAGCGGTAAATCCTTGCCCGCGCTAGCCGAGGAACTGGAAGCCGTGCACGCCTTCGAAGAAGATCTTTACGAAACCCTGGGCATCACCACGCTGTACAACGAAGCGCTGGGAACGGTTTCGACGTTTTCGCAATATGACCGTGTGAAGGATCGCGATCGCGGCGTAGCAAAACGCGCCTGGGAATAGACTCCAACTACATTGACGGCGGCATAGTAACGGCAGGCGCCGTTTTGCCGCGCGTAGCCGGATCATTGCGCTGGCTGGTTACTGTGGACGGCTGCTTGCGCACCTGATCGAAATATTGCTGCACGAATTGCTGGAACACTACCGGCACTTCGTCGCGATTGAGATCGCCCCCGGCATCGGTATGCGCTGCGCTGGATTTCGTGTACTGCGTCCGCAGCTGCTGCTGGCTGGACTGGACTTCAACGGTCACCTCGCCCACCACATTCGCCGACCGCTTGCCGATGATCTCGCTGATCTTGCCCATGGCGGCGATTTGCTCGGCCAGGCGCGCGTCTTTGTTGCCATCCTGGCTGCCAATACCGCTGCCGGGCTGGCTGGCCGATTGTGGATCGGCTGACTGGCCGCCGCTCTTGGCCTGCTGGCTCTGGCCGTTTTCGCCTTCACCCTCGGCTTGCTGGCCCTGCGCGTCGCCCGATTCCTTGCCGGTTTGCTGGCCCGGGTTCTGCGAGCCCTTCTGTCCCTGATTGTTTTGCCCCTGCTTGGCGTTGCTCGCGTTCTGGCCCGGTGAAGATTGCTGCTGCGATCCGGCGGGGCTCTGCGACTGCCGCATTTTCGACATCACGTTCGCCATCGCTTCCTTGAGCTTGGACATAAGGCTGGAATTTTCGCCGGAGTTGGCCGCCGACGGCTGTTTTCCGTCAGCGCCCTTCTGCGCGCCCTGCTTGTCACCAGCCTGCCCGGCGGCGGAAGGATCGCCCGTGTTGCCGTCAGCCGATTCGGAGGACGCGGAATCGCCCGCCTCGCCTTCCATCTTTTCCGAGCCTGGCGCGGAGCCTTTGGATTTCGAAGGGCTTTCGTTTTTCGCCAACGGATCGTTCACGGCGTCGGGAACGCCCACGGTGTCGAGCGCGGAATCGGATGCGGGATCCAGTTGCCCGGAGTCCTTGGCCTCGGTATCGGGTAGCGAGAGGCCGGTCGGCTTCGGAGACTCGGGCCGGCTGCCGGCGTTCTTTTTGCCCAGGGCGATTTCGTCAGGTGCGCTTGCGCCAAAACGATCCATCAGCAGCCGGGCCAGGGGCGCGCGCAATTCCAGATTGCGCTCCAGGCCGTAGCGTAAGGCGAATAATCCCGTAGCCAGAAGACCCAGCGCGGCGACGGCATAAATCGCCCGCGGCATTTCGAGCGGCAGCGCCTGCGCGATGTCGACATCCCGCGCGATCTTTTCGGCTTGCGCGATTTGCGCCGTGCGCATCGCATCTCGCGGCTCCGTCCCGCTGAAAATGCAGCGCCGTCGAAAGCGAATCGGCCAGTTTCAGACGGTGATCGATCACCTGCGCCACGCGATACGCCGACGGTGTGCCGCGCACGGTGCGGTACAGAACCAGGCCAAACGTGGCGAGTAGAACCACGGTGAGCAGCCGCCAGTCCAGAAGTTGCGTGCCCGCCAGCAGGAGCAATACGATCCCGCCGAGTGCGACACTGAGGGCGTTGGCGCTTTGAGCGACAATCTGATTGCGCAAATAGCGGCGGCGCGCCCCGTCGATCAGTTCCGGAATCATCGGCCTATTTCATTATCGCTCACCCTCAGCCAGACGCAGGGCGGAAAGGCGGCGGGTACCGCAATTTTACGTCCAGACGCTAGAATGAAACAAGACGTGGACAAACCATTACGAGTTCTGATTGTTGACGACGAAGCCAGCCAACGCACAGGTTTAGCGGGCATGGTGGACGCTTGGGGCATGACGCCGGAAACCGCCTCCGGCGGCGCCGAAGCCCTGGACAAAATGTCCGCATTTTCTCCCGATGTCATTGTGACCGACCTGAACATGGACGGCATGGACGGCTACCAACTCCTCGAAAAGCTAAGGGAATCGGGCGACGCTCCGCCGGCTATCGTGCTCACGGCTTTCGGCAATATCGAAACCGCCGTGAAAACCGTGAAAGACCTGGGCGCCTACTGGTTCCTGGAAAAACCGGTGCAGGCCGGCGTGTTGCAAGTTCTGCTGCGCCGCGCCGCCGCGCATAGCCAGCTCACCAACACCAACCGGAATCTGCAGCGGCAACTGCAATACAAAGGCGCGATGGGAGAGCTGGTGGGCGCTTCCGCCAAAATGCAGGAGATTTTTTCGCTGCTGCAGCTCGCCGGTCCAACCAATGCCTGCGTGCTGATTTCGGGCGAAAGCGGCACCGGCAAGGAACTCGCTGCCCGCACCATCCATGCGCTCAATCCGCGCCGTCAGGGACCTTTTTTCGCCATCAACTGCGCGGCCCTGCCGGAGAGCCTGATCGAATCGGAATTGTTTGGCCACGAGAAAGGCTCTTTCACCGGCGCCGCCGAACGTCGCGCCGGCTGCTTTGAGGTGGCGCAGAACGGCACGCTGCTGCTGGATGAAATCGGTGAAATGCCCATTCTTACCCAGGCCAAACTGCTGCGTGTTTTAGAGGATTCGAAAGTGCGCCGCCTTGGCGGCAAAACTGAATTCGAAGTGGACGTGCGCGTAGTCGCGGCGACCAATAAAGTCCCCGATGAAGCCGTGCGCGGCGGCCACTTGCGCGAGGATCTTTACTACCGCCTCAACGTGTTCCACATCCACCTGCCTGCGTTGCGCGAGCGCAAGGAAGATATCCCGCTCATCGCCGAATCGCTGCTGGCCGATCTCAATCGCAAGCATGGCTGCAAGGTCAGTGATCTTTCCGAAGGCGTAGCCGATGCTTTCCAGCGCCACAATTGGCCCGGCAACGTGCGTGAGCTGCGCAATATTCTGGAACGTGCCGTGATTCTGGCCGGGGAAGGTACGATCGAGCAGAAACATCTGCCGCCGCCATTCTACGGACGAACGCCGCTGGTGGTGCCGGACGCCTCCGCCGGAACAAGCGGGCCGGATTCCATTGAATTCAACGTAGGGACCACAGTATCGGACGCGGAAAAAGGCCTGATTCTACGCACGCTCGAGCACACCAAGAACAACAAAACTCGCGCCGCCGATATTCTGGGAATCAGCCTCAAAACGCTGCACAACAAACTGAAGGAATACGGCGCCAAAGACGTCACCGGCGCGTAACAAAGGGTCCGTACGTTTCACGAATACTCGTTGTAGGGGCGGGTTTCAAACCCGCCCGATTCTCGCTATCCCTGGTGCAGGCTCTTGTGAATAGCGTAGAGCGCCAGCTCCAGCCGGTCGGAAACGCCCAGCTTGTCGAAAATATTGTGCAGATGGTTCTTCACCGTCTGCTCGCTGATAAACATCTTCCCGGCCATTTCTTTATTCTTGAATCCCTGTGCCACCAGCGCCACAATCTCGCGCTCCCGCGGACTCAGCGGCGCGCGTTCGCGGCCTTGCCCCATTGTCCCGTCGTCGCCGGCGGCGAACTGGTGCATCACCGCCGCTGTCGTATGAGAATCGAGCCAGATTTCCCCCGCATGCACCTTGCGGATGCTTTTCAGCAGCAGCTCAGTCGGGGACCGCTTCAGCACAATACCCGCCGCCCCCAGCCGCATCGCCTGAATAAACTCGTTCTTGTCATCCGAAGCCGTCAGGACGATCACCTTGGTGCCGCCGGTCTTATTCTGCAGCCTTTGCAGAATGCCCATTCCGCCGGCCCGTGGCATGTTCAGGTCCAGCAAAAGGATGTCGGGGCTGTGTTCCTCAATGATCTGCAAAGCTTCCTCGCCATCCCGGGCTTCCGCCACCACCGCGAAATCCTTCTGCAGCGCCAGAATCTGCTTGAGCCCGTCGCGAAAAATCGGATGATCGTCGGCAATCGCGATCCGGATCACGGATGCCGGCTTACGTTCCTCCGGCGCTTCGGTGGCGGGTTCCAAGACAGTAGGTTCGCTCATGCAGGACTTACGGACTGACCCAATTGTAGGAACCTCCTAGTACCCGGTCAACGAAAGTAACCCCTAAGCGTTCCTCGCTTATTGCTTAGTTGCAATCAGAAAGACACCGAACTTTCCCTTCCGCCCCTTACTTGATATCGTTATGGGCTATGGGTGACGGGTTTGTTGAGGTAGAGTTCCAGCGGTACTGGAGGCGTCTGCAGCAGCTTGGCCTAAACGCTTACGAGTCGCGCTCCTACTTGGTGCTGCTGGGTCATCCGCGCTTCAAGGCGCTCGAGCTCGCGGCCCGCGCGCATGTGCCCCGGCAGAAAATTTATGAAGTGCTGGACAGCCTGGTCGAGCGCGGATTCGCCCAAGTGGTGCAGGAGAAAACCAAGCTGTTCTCGGCGGTAGAACCGAGCCTCGCCATTCCCAGCTACCTGGCGCGCCGCCGCCAATTGCTGGAGCACGAAATCACCGATCAAAGCCGCGTCGCCGCCGCCCTCATCGACGACCTGAAGGCCATGTATTCGGAAGGCCAGGGCGGGCGCGGCACGCTGGATTTTTTGCGCATCGTGACCGAGCCCGCGCAGACCGCCGCCGAATATCAGCGCATGCTCTCGGTGGTAAAAGCGGAGTATCTGGAATTTTCCCGGCCGCCCTACGCCGTCGATCCTCTTGACGAAAAGCTGGTGAAGCAGGCCCGCTCACGGGGCGTGTGCTGCCGCCTGCTGATCGAGTCCACCACCCTCGATGAGCAGCACCGCATGCGTCTCGGCGAGTACTCAGGCGCCGGCGTCGACGTGCGCCAGTTCGCGTCGCTGCCGATGAAGCTGGCTCTGTTTGACGGGCGCCTCGGCATGATCGCCTTGCTCGATCCGGTGATCACGCGGCCCACCTGGACCGCGCTGGTCTTCGATCACGAAGGCATGGGCGAGGCGATGAAGGGCCTGTTCGACAACTATTGGCAGCGCGGCCACGGCCTGTAAGCCGTCACTGAAACAATTGCCGGTAAGCTTTCGCGGCTTCCGGATCGGAGCCACCGTACGGGTGCGCCAGATACAGCCCCAGAGCCCGCAGCGCGCGCTCACGGTTCCCGGCGCGTTGGTACAAATAGCCCAGCGTACGCTCGCAAAGCGAATATTCCGGCTGCCGGTCCACATGCATCCGGCATTCGGCTTCCAGATGGTCGAACACACGCGCCCCGTCCAGCACAGGCATGTCAGCCGGCGGATGGCGCAGGAAAATCATCGAAGGTCCGTCGTCGTAGACCAGCTTCCAATCGGTTTGACTGGGCATGGCCAATGCCAGTGCCAGCGGATAGATGGTTCCCGTCGTGTACTCAAAACAGTTCATGACGATCGCCTCAATCTGATAGCGGGTGAAGACCTCCGCGCGCGCGTCGCCGAATTCAAACAGCGGCGCGCCCAGATTCAACAAGGCACGGCGGTAATCCTGATTGACGGATTCGTTCAGCGCGCGGCCATCGATGAACACTTTTTGCCGGGGCCACAAGCTCCAGATGAGATAGCCGCCGTAGTCGTAGGTATTGAAGATAGGGCCGGAGATGTGGTGATCCAGCAGGAACTGCGCTGCGCCCGCCGGATACCGCCATTGCGCCGCGCGTAGGCGAAACCCATCGCCGCGGGAGACGCCCACAATGAACCCGGCGAACAGCAGCGCGAGCACCGCGTAACCGGCGGCCGTCTGCATCTTCGGCACAAGCCTGGGCCGCCACGGAAAATAGCTGGCGATGATCATCGGCGCGACCATAGCGATCAGAATGATGTTGCGAAACGAGAGCAGCGCCGCCGTGCCGAATGCCGCGAAAAGCAGCCAATCAACCAGCCGCACCTTGCGCCACCAGATGAGCAGCGTGGCGCCGGCGGCGTACAGCAGAATGTCGAAGGTATACGGCGGGCCCCATAGATACGGCCTCTTCCATTCGATCAGCGTGGCCGTGAGCGCGCTCTGGCGATAGAGCGGCAGGATTTCGACGATCCGAAAATAATTCGGGTTCAACCCAGAAATCAGGATGGAGAGCGCGGCGATCCCCAGAACCTGCCGATCGTGTTGCTCCAGTTTGCGCCAGCGCCGCAGCAAGATCTCCGCCGAGTAAGCGCCCAGCACTACCCATCCCAGGAAAAAGCCGCCGTGACAGTTAGCCCACACCAGCGAAAGCACGGGCAGCGCCCACAACCTGCGCCCGGATTCCAAAATGGTGATGAAGAGCCCAACCATAAAGAACGTGATGAGCGCCGGACGATCCACGCTGAACTCCGTAGCGATGGCGGCCGCAACCAGCGCGGCCAGCAGACCGTCGTAGAAATTTCCCGTGCGGCGCGCGGCGGCCAATCCCGCGAGCCCGCAAAAACCAGCCAGCAGAAAAGTTTTGAACAGCACGATTCCCGGAAAGCCGGCCGCGCTGTAAATCGCATACGACATTACCTGTGCGAGCCATTCGTGCGTGAGGTTAAACTGCCGGACTATCTCTTCGCCCGCGTACATCGGCTTACCCATATTTGTGGTAAACGAAAACGGGTCAGGGACGGGCAGAGAATGGTGCTGGACGATGTACTCGCCGGTTTTGAGATGCCACCAGAAATCGGGATCGGCGATTTCAGTGGAGAAGAGTCCAGTCAGGCAGAGCGCGGCGAGAATCAGGATCGCCATCCGCAGCCAATCTTGTTGGGGAGACCACGCGGCCGCAACTGCTTCCGCGCGGCGCTGGCGTTTCGATGAGTGAGCTTTCACGCTTAGCGGGCTTCGTCCACGACGCCGCGCTTCTTCTGCGTGAGTATTTCCCGCACGGCGTAGATGCGCCTGCCCTGCGTTTCGAAATACGTCCGGATCATCACTTCGCCCAGCAAACCGGTCGAGAACATCATCAGGCCGGCCAGCAGCAGCAGCCCTCCGGCCAACATTAGCGGACCATGTTCCAGCACGATGTCGTGACCGGTGATGATTTTATCGCCGGCGCAGAAAGCCAGAATGATTCCGCCCAGGCCAGTCCCGGCCAGGCCGAATGTGCCGAAGAAATGCATGGGCCGAGTGAAATATTTCAACAGAAATTTGATGGTGAGGATGTCGAACATCACGCGAAAAGTCCGGCTGATGCCGTAGTGCGAATCGCCGTTGGGGCGCGGCGTGTTGCGGATCGGCACTTCAGCCACGCGCGCGCCGTAGAAGCTGGCCAGCGCGGGGATGAAGCGATGCAACTCGCCGTAGAGATGAATTTCCTTCAGCACTTCGGCTCGATAGGCTTTGAAGGTCGTGCCGAAATCGTGCAGCGGCACGTCGGAGGCTTTAGCCATCAGATAATTCGCGATGCGGGAAGGAATCTTGCGGGTGATCGCATTGTCGATGCGGTCTTTGCGCCAGCCGCTCGCGATATCGAAACCTTCGTCGATCTTGGCAAGCAGCGCCGGAATATCGTCGGGATCGTGCTGCAAATCACCGTCCATCGCGATGATGATTTTACCCTTGGCCTCATGAAAGCCGGCCGAAAGCGCGGCAGTTTGGCCGAAATTGCGGCGCAGGCGAATCACTTTCAGGCGGGCGTCGGTTTCAACCAGATTGGCCAGCAGCTCAAAGCTGCGATCGGTCGAAGCATCGTCGACAAACAGAATTTCGTAAGGCCGGCCGAGTGTTTCGAGCACTCCCGTCAGGCGATCGTAGAGCGGAAGAATAGACCGCTCCTCGTTATGCATAGGGATGACGATGCTCAACATGGCCTGAGTTTTTAGTTTATCAAAAGTAGTTCTCCGCGTACTCTGCGTCTCTGCGAGAAATGTTTTTTCCGGATTTTCTCGCAGAGACGCAGAGTACGCGGAGAAACCCGCTAAGCTTGGTGTTTCGATGATTTCTTTTTCCAATATCAATAAGCAGTATGGCAAGCAACTGATTTTTGTCGACGCTTCGTTTCAGTTGAACCCCGGCGAGAAGGTCGGCTTGGTCGGTCCCAACGGCGCCGGCAAGACCACGCTGTTCCGCATGATCGTCGGCGAGGAAAGTCCCGACGAGGGCGAAGTTTCCGTACCGAAGAAGCTCACCATCGGCTATTTCCGGCAGGATGTCGAGGAGATGAAGGGCCGCTCGACTCTCGATGAAGCCATCGCCGGCAGCGGGCGCGTGGGCGATCTGCATCACGAGTTGGAAGCCCTGCATCGCTCCATGGACGATCCCGCGCAAGCCGGCGACATGGATCGGATTCTGGAGCGCTTCGGCGAAGTCCAGGAAGAATACGAGCATCTCAATGGCTATGCACTCGAAGCGCAGGCGCGAGAAGTGCTGCACGGCCTCGGCTTTAAGGACGACCAGATCGATGGCGATGTCGGCGCGCTGTCCGGCGGCTGGAAAATGCGCGTGGCGCTGGCGCGCGTTCTGCTGGGCCGGCCCGATGTGCTGCTGATGGACGAGCCCACCAACCATCTCGACATCGAATCCATCATCTGGCTGGAACAATTTCTCAGGTCCTTCCAGGGCGCGCTGCTGATGACTTCGCACGATCGCGAATTCCTGAACCGCATCGTGTCCAAAATCGCCGAGATCGATTCCGGCGAGATCATCGCCTACTCCGGCGATTACGATTTCTATGAGCGCGAGCGGTCCATCCGTGAAACCAATCAGCAGGCGGCATTCGCGCGTCAGCAGTCGATGCTCGCCAAAGAGCAGCGCTTTATCGACCGCTTTAAAACCCACGCGGCCAAGGCGGCGCAGGTGCAGAGCCGCATCAAGGCGCTGGACAAAATCGAAAAAATCGAGCTGCCGAAAAAACGCCAGGTGGTCAAGTTCGATTTCCGCGCGCCGCCGCGCTCGGGCGACCAGGTGGCCGTGATTGAGGACCTGCACAAAAGCTACGGCCAGCGCGTGATCTACGACGGCTTCAGTTTCACCATTCGCCGCGGCGAGCGTTGGGCGGTCATGGGACGCAACGGCGCGGGCAAGACCACGCTGCTCAAAATGATTGCCGGCGCGAGCGCGCCAGATTCCGGCAGCGTGCGCCTGGGTGCCAGCCTGGTCATGGGATATTTCGCGCAGCAATCGCTCGACGTGCTCGATCCCGATCGCACAATCTTCGAGCAGCTGCAATACGATTTCCCGCAGGACACTATCGGTGCGCTGCGCACGCTCGCCGGCGCGTTTCAGTTCTCCGGCGACGATGTGGACAAGCCGATCCGCGCGCTCTCGGGTGGTGAAAAATCACGCCTGGCGATGGCGCGCATGCTCTATAACCCGCCGAATTTCCTGGTGCTGGACGAGCCCACCAATCACCTGGATCTCGCCACCAAGGAAATGCTGGTCGAGGCGCTCAAAGATTTCGAAGGCACCATGATTTTCGTATCGCACGACCGCATGTTTCTGCGCGGCTTGGGATCGCGCGTGCTGGAATTGGGAGGCGAGAGCGGCACCGATAGCCATCCACATGTGTATCCCGGAACATACGTCGAGTACGTCAAGAGAATCGGGCACGAAGCACCGGGCGTGGTCGCGTGAGAAACCGCTTCCTCCGGTCGCGGCTCAGTCCAAGCCGCTGCGAATCTCCGGACCTTCGATGACGCGAATGCCATTGCCCGGATTTTCCACGGCGGCGCGCAGCGCCACCACCATCTGACGCAACGTCACCAGGCCCAATCGCCGCGCGCGCCGCTTCCGTGATGGAAACCAAATCCACACTGTGAAACTGCTCGGCTTTGGCGGGGCTGGGATGCGCCACGCCGATCCAGTGCACGAAGACATCGGCAGGGTCAAGATGCTGGCGATAGGAAGATCCGTCGAGCGCATCGCCGATCACGATCGCGCAACCCGGCGGCGCCTTGTGCTCCGATCCTTCGCGAACGAGGACCTGCACGCGATGCCCACGGGCAAGCAATTCCGCAGCGAGAGCGCGGCCCATGTAGCCAGTCCCGCCGGTGAGGAAAACGCTGGCCACTTACTGCCGCCACCGGCGCAGTGCGGGCGATCGGGCCGCAAATCCCGCTACAATCGCGATGGTCGCGATGCCTCCGCCGACCACGCTTGCTACCGGTCCGAACCAGGCCGCCGTCCACCCGGATTCCACCGCGCCTAATTGATTGGAGCAGCTGATGAAAACATTGTTGGCCGCGAGCACCCTGCCGCGCAAGCGATCCGGCGTCTTGGTCTGCACGAGCGAATTGCGCAGCACCACGCTCACGTTGTCGAACACGCCTGTGAGCAGCAGCATTGCGAAAGACAGCCATACGTAACGCGATAGCCCAAACAGAATGGTGGCCGCGCCGAAGCCTGCCACGGTCCACAGCAGCGCCCGCCCGGCATTTTGAATTTTCCGGGAATGCGCCATGAGGAACGCCATAGACACAGCGCCAATCGCAGGCGCGGCACGCAACCAGCCCAGGCCATGCGCGCCAATGCGCAAAATATCGACCGCATAAATGGGCAGCAAAGCCGTGGCGCCGCCGAAAAGCACTGCGAACAGATCAAGCGAAATCGCCGGAAGAATCAACGGATCTTTGCGGATGAAATGTACGCCCTCCAGCAGCGCTTTGGCGTCGGGCGCAGCCACTTCGCGGCCCGCGTCGGAGCGAAAATGCAGAAGGAAAAAGCAAATGAGAGTGAGGGTGGCGCAGGCGAAGTGCACCAGGTAGACGGTTCTGCTGCCCGCCGCCGCAATCAGAAGTCCTGCCAGCGCTGGGCCGCTCACGTTGGAAATTTCCATCGCGCTGCTATTCCAGGTGATGGCATTTTGTAGCGCGCCCGGGGGCACCACATGCGGCAGCATCGCCGTGCGCGACGGCCCCTGGAAGGCGCGTGAGGTCGCTGTCAGGAACAGACCGCTGTAAATCAGCAGCACCGATCCGGATGAAAAGATCAGCAGTGCGGACGCGGCCAGCAACAGTATCTGCGTGAGAATGATCACGCGGCGGCGGTCGTGCCGGTCGGCAACGCGTCCGGCCAGCAGCGCGAAGACGATGAATGGTGTGACTTGCACCAGCCCCACGTTGCCCAGCACGATGGCCGATTTCGTCGCCAGGTACAAATCCCAGCCCACCGCCACCGAAAGCATTTGCAGGCCGGAGCCGGATAGAAAATTCCCCGCGATGAGCAGCCGGTAGTCGCGCGAGCGGAACGAAGCGTACGCGTCCACTACTCTTTCGGTCCGATACCCAGGGTTTTCATTTTGCGGTAGAGATTGCTGCGCTCAAGCCCCAGCAATTCCGCGGTGCGGGTGACATTGCCGTTGTTTTCTTCCAGCTTCTTGATGATGTACTCGCGCTCGACCGCTTGCCGCACTTCCTGCAGGCTGCCAAAGCGCTCCGCGCCGCGCTCGGCCGCGCCACGACGCGTCGCCGGCAGCGGAATATGGCGGGCATCAATGCGTACCTGCGGGTTCATGATGACGATGCGCTCGATCAAGTTGCGCAGTTCGCGGACGTTGCCCGGCCAGCGGTATTCCTGCAGCAGTTGATACGCCGGGGCCGTGAGCTCCTTGGGACGGCGGCCGTAAGCCCGCGTGAATTCGCGCAGGAAATAATCCGCCAGCAGGGGAACATCTTCGCGGCGGTCGCGCAGAGGCGGCACATGAAACGGGATCACGTTGAGGCGGTAGAAAAGATCCTCGCGGAAATTGCCGCGCTCGATTTCGTCCTCCAGCACTTTGTTGGTGGCCGCTACCACACGCACGTCCACTTGAGTGAACGAGGCCGCGCCCACGGGCTCAAAACGCTGTTCTTCGAGCGCCCGCAGCACTTTGGCCTGAGTGCGCAGGCTCATGTCGCCCACTTCGTCCAGGAACAGCGTTCCGCCGTCGGCCTTCTGAAACTTGCCGGTTTTCGTTTCGTGCGCGCCGGTGAAGCTGCCCTTGTTATGGCCGAACAATTCGCTCTCGATCAGCTCTTCCGGAATCGCGGCGCAATTCACTTCGACGAAGGGCTCCGTCAAGCGCGGACTCAACGCATGAATTGCGTGCGCCACCAGTTCTTTGCCGCTGCCGCTTTCGCCGTAAATCAGCACGCGCCCGTTGGTGGAGGCCATCAACGCCAGTTGCTGGCGCAGCGCTTTCATGGGCACGCTCTCGCCGATGATGCGGTACTTGGAATCATCGTCCTGCTTGAGACGCATGTTTTCGAGCGCCAGGCGCCGGTGGTCGAGCGCGTTCTTCACCACCACGATGACTTTGGGAAGCGAAAGCGGCTTCTCGAGAAAATCGAACGCCCCGAGCTTGGTGGCCTTCACCGCCGTTTCAATATTGGCGTGGCCGGAAATCATCACCACTACCGGTCTCTCGGCGAAAGCCATCTCCTGAATGCGGGCCAGCGTTTCCATGCCGTCGATGCCGGTCAGCCAGACATCGAGAAAAATCATTTCGGTGGGGATGCGCGCGAGATCCTGCAGACACTCTTCGCCGCTGCCGACTGATTCGGCGAGATAGCCTTCATCCTCCAGCACACCGCAAAGGGAGCGCCGGATGCCAGGCTCGTCGTCGACAACCAGAATGCGCGCGGGCTTCATACCCTGGCAGCGCGCACAATGGCGAGAGAGCCCGCAGTCGAAGCCATCACCGCGGGCGGTTCAGACTGCCGCGGTTCATCGACTCCCTCGACAATCGCCGGAATTTCGACGAAGAACCGGGCGCCGGCGGGGACATTGTCCTCTACGCGAATGTGCGCGTTGTGATCGGCAAGAATATGGTTGACGATCGCCAGACCGAGGCCGGTGCCGCGGCCTTTGGTCGAAAAATACGGCAGGAACAATTTCTCTTTATCCTCGGCCGTAACGCCGCAGCCGGTGTCGGCGACGATCAGCTCGACGGTATCTGCAGTTCCCGGCTGGGTCGCGATCAGCAGCCGCTTCACATGCGAATCCTGCATGGCTTCGGCGGCATTGTCCACCAGGTTGACGACCATGCGCTTGAACTGCTCGCGGTCGATGTTGACCTGCGCCAGGCCGGGCGCAAATTCGGTGCGCAAATCGATCCCGTCCAGGCGTCCGGAGAAAACCGTAAGCGCGCTTTCCACCACATCGTTGAGGTCGCTGCGCACCGGCTGCACGGCCGGGAAACGCGCGAATTGCGAAAACGCGTCCACCAGGTTCTTGACGGAATCTACTTCTTTGACGATGGTGTCCGTACATTCGCGGACGATGCGAGCGGATTCGGGCGCCAGACCGACGCGCTCCAGATGCCGCGCCATGCGCTCGGCCGAAAGCGAAATCGGCGTCAGCGGATTCTTAATCTCGTGGGCAACACGCCGCGCTACTTCGTTCCAGGCCGCGGCTTTCTGGGCGCGCAGCAGGTCGCTGGTGTCTTCGAGCACGATCACGAAGCCGGAGCGCAGCCGTTCTTCGAGTGCCGAAACCGTGATCGAGAGGTGCAGCGTCCGGTGCTCGCCGCGTAGCTCCAATTGCCGCGAGGTCAGCCCGGTGCGGCGCGCGCGTTTCATCAGGTAGCGGATTTCAGCGGTGTCTTCGCGCGAGAACAGGTCTTCCAGGCGGGTGGCGCGGGCCACCTGCTCTTCGGGCAGAATGCGTTTCAGGGCCCGGTTGACGCGCTGGATGCGGCCGTCGGAGGCCACCGAAATGACCCCGGTGGGAATGCTTTCGAGGATAGCTTCGGTGAAGCGGCGGCGCGCGTCCAGTTCCACGCTGTTGCTTTCCAGATCCCGCGTCATGGCGTTGAATCCGCTCACCAGCGCCGCCAGTTCGTCGATAGCCGGCACTTGCACGCGATAGCTCAGGTTGCCTTTACGCACCTCCCCGGCGGCTTCGAGCAGCGCCGCAATCGGCACGCTGATCTGTTTGGAAAGGAATAGCGCAATCCAGGTAGCCACGAACAGCACGAACAGGGTGATGAGCGCCATCAGCAAAATGTATCCCAGGCGCACGCCGCGGCGGCTTCCAGCCAGCTGTGCGTAGTAGCGGTCGTAGGCTTTGATGGCCTGGCGTTTTTGGGCGACATCGACCGGTATCTGCGGGGACAACACGATCGCGCCCAGAACCTTGCCGCCGGCTTCGATCGATTGCGTCACCATCACGGTGTCCTCATCCTGGGACCGCAAGGCGTCGCGCGAGCCGAAGGCGTCCAGCACCTGGCCGTTGGGTCCGCGAATCTCGGCGGCGGCCAGATTATGCTCGCGGCAAAACTGGTTTAGGCGGCCGGGAATCTTTTGGCCGGTGGTCAACAGGCGCAGGGTTTCCGGCTGGGAACCCAGCAGTTCGGCGTGCGCCTCGGCATTCTCCCGGGCCTGATCCTGCAGCAGCTTGGCGATCTGGATAAGCTCCAGACGCTCCTGATCCGCCGGCCGGCTGAACCATTTGTCCAGATTGCGGTTCAGCACGTGCACGCTGAACAGCACCATGAAGAATATCGGCGTGACGCTCAAGGCCAATGCGCCGATCAGCAGCTTGGTCTTGATGCGCGAGCCCTGCCGGTTACTGCGCCGCTCGATATAGAGCTTGACGCCGATGCGCACCAGCATGAAAGCCAGCGTCACCATCAGCAGGAAGATGAGGATGGAAATGGCCCAGAAAATGAAGGTCTGTTCCGGACCGTTGGGGCCGTAGCCGCCGAAATCGAACGAGCCCTGCCAGATCACCAGGGTTACGGTGATCATGAGCGCCACCAGGGCGGAGCCGTAGAGAAGGCGGTTCTTCATGGCGTGGGCGGTCTATCCCCGATTATACAGGGGGCCAATAAAAAGGGGCGAACCCGAAGGCCCGCCCCTTGGAGGTTAAAAACTAAATCGCCTAGAAAACGAAGTGGGCGACCAGTTGGCACTGCCGTGAGTTGCTGGAGAAGAACTGGTCGTATTGTCCAAAGAACGAACTGCTGGGGACCAGGAACGCGCGGCTGAGGTTAGCCGTCCCAAACGGGTTCACGTCGTTGAGGTACCCTCCAGTGAATTGCGCGTGATTAAACAGGTTGAAAGCTTGGATGCCGACGTCGAAACGGAACCGTTCGCTGACCTTCAGCCGTTTGGTAAGGGCGACGTCGAAGTTGTTGGTACGGCCCAGTGGATAAGTGTTGCGTCCGCCAGTGGAGAGAGCTCCCAGACCAGCCACGATATAGCGGGCATTCGAGTTATTGGCTACGTAGGCAACCGTTCCGGCGAGGGCAGGATTAGAGCTGCCATCAGCTAGGGTTGCCGGAATGGCTTGCCCAGCGGAATTGTAAGCCGTCACGCCGCTGCCGACGTTGGCTGCGCCGGCAGGGTTGATGACGGCGCGGTCTCCGGCGCTGTCACCGTTCAGATTAGAGTCGACGCCGCTCTGGATGGTGGCGTACTCCGGCGATTGGAACGTGTAGGTGCCGGAAATGTTCCAGTTACCGACAACGTTTTTCATCACCCAGCTATTGCTGCCTTGAAAAGGCTTGAAGTCGTAAACCGGCGTGAAAGTGAGGCGGTGGCGGCGGTCCAGCGCCGAGGAGGCCCATTCCGCGCGCAGGTTCTGGAAATCCTGGGCGCGGCGCGGCGACAGGATGGTCGAAAAGTTGGTCGCCGTGGAATCGTCGAAATTGTGGCTCCAGGTGTACGCAGCGATAAAAGACAGATTGTTTGAAAAGCGCCTGTTCAACTGCATCTGGAGGCCGTTATAGCGCGAGTTGCCCCACGGGTGGTAGGTCGTAATGTTGTTCGTCAAGCCGTATTGGGCCAGCGAGTTGGTCTGAACATTCTCGAGCGTACCCAGGTTCGTAGTCAGCCCGGCCAAGGTGGAAGCGCTCGGCAGCGAGGTAAACGTGGGAATGAATAAGCTGGGCGACACCGCGGAATCGATATTCAGCCGGCTTTGGTTCCAAAGGTGTACGCCTTTGGTGTAGACGTAGCGCACTTCGGCGGTGTAATCCTTGCCCAGGCGCCGCTGCACGCCCAAGCTGCCTGTGAGCGCATAGGGACGGACACCGCTGAAGGTATAAGAAGCGACCGCCGCGCGGGCGTCCGCCTGTGAGGGCGTTCCCCCTGCCAGGGCTGTCTGCAAGCCGCCGCCACCCAGGAAATTAGTCGTGGGACAGGGTGCGCCGGGGCAATCTGCCGTGGTCTGGTAATACGGCGGAGACGCATTCTGGTTAAGGTTGATGTAGGTGTTATCGAATGCGCGGCTCACGCCTCCGCGGATCGACCACACGCCGGACTTGCCAGGCGACCAGGCAAACCCGAGGCGGGGCGACCAATCGTTGGGCGAATAAGTTGGCTTATTAAAGTCAATCACTCCCGGAACGCTGGCAATGGCGCTGTACTGCTGGGCTCGCGAACCCACCGGCATGGTGACATATTCGTAGCGAACACCGAGGTTGAGAGTGAGATTCGGACGAAGGCGAAAATCGTCGTTAACGAAAAACGAGTTCTCCAGGAAGCCAAACGGAACTCCGCCCGGCGCCCCGACGCTGATTTCACCCGATACGCCGCTGAGGTTGCCGCCGGTGGGCGACTGGTCATTCAAATACTGCTGGAGGTTCTGGTAATCGTAGTCGCCGCGGGCGCGCTGGACAAAGGTTCCAAGCAGGATGACGTCCAGGAAATGGTAGCCGGCCTTGATGGTATGACGGCCTAGGGTCTTGGTGATGTTGTCCTGAATCTGGAACGAGTTAGCAATTTGGCCGAAAGGCGAGTTGGGATCAGGCCCGATCTGCAGTCCCAGGTCGTCGAAGGTGAGATTAGGGAACGCCGACAGGCCCGGGAAGGTAAAAGGTCCCGAGCCGGTGCTGGCGGCGGTACGGCTGAACGAAACACGCAGCTCATTCTCCATGGTCGGAGAGAAGTTGTGGAATTCTGATATCGAGCCGCTATGGGACACCGAAGGCGATGGCTGGAAGAACACAGGCAACGCCGCGCTGAAATCGATGCCGGTGGAATTGGCGTAGATGTACCGGCCGCGAACCTGATCTTTTGCGCTGACGTTCCAGTCGATGGAGACGATGGCATCGTACGCATTGTTGTAGTTCGGCGAAGCGAACGACAGCGGGCCGGTCGGAATGTTTACGCCGTTGACGGTGGTCGGAACATCGTTGGTTGCGGTAGGCGCGATCGGTACGTACTTTTCAAAAATCCCCAGGTTGTTAGCACTTAGGCCGGGGATGCTATTCAGCGCGGCGATGCCGGCCTGTGTCGGCGCAAAAACCGTCTGGCCAGGCTGTGCGGACTGGCCTACTGGGTTGTATTCATAGTTGCCGAAGTAGAACAGTTTGTCCTTGATAATGGGTCCGCCTACCGTCGCGCCCAAGCGGTTGCTGTCGAAGCGCGGCAGCGAGGTCTGTCCCGCATGCACGTTGATGGCGTCTACCGCGTTGAGGTCGCGGTTCTGGAAGTATTCATAGATCGAACCGTGAATCTGATTGGTGCCGCTCTTCATGACCGCGTTGAACACGCCGCCCGATGCGCCGCCAAACTCGGCGCTGAACTGGTTCTGCAGTAGGTTGAATTCGGCAATGGCTTCGTTGGAGATATAGATCAGCGGACCGGTGCCATAGTGGTCATCATTCGACACGCCGTCGATATTGAAGCTGTTGTTCTCCGGGCGCTGGCCGGAAACGCTGGGACCGGTTCCCTGGCCGATACCGCCCGAGGTCGCTACACCCGCGCCCAGCAGGCTCAGGTTGTAAACGCCCGAGGTGCCGAGAACGCGGGAGATACCAGCGCTGGGCACTTCAATTGCCTGCCTGGAGTCGAACGTATTCTGCAATTGCGCCGTTGAGGTGTCGAGCAGGACCGTTCCTTCTGTCACATCAACCGTCGCGCTGACCGCGCCCACAGTCAACGTAAGGTTTACCTGGGACGTGTGATTCAACTGCAATGCGACGTTGGAAATCGTTGCGGTGCTAAACCCGGATGCTGTCGCGGAGACATCGTACTGGCCAACAGGAAGATTATTGATGCGGTAGTCGCCGGTGGAGCTTGTTTGGGCCGTGTACTTCACATTAGTGTCTTTGTTGACGGCAGTGATGGCCGCGTTCGGCACTGCAGCACCGCTGCTGTCAGTAACCGTTCCGACCAGAACACCGTCCGTGGCCTGTCCGAACATCGCGGCCGCGAGAACCATACTCATTAACATCAAAAACAACGCGCGTTTTTGCATAGAGTCTCCGATCTCCTCTCCGGGATACTGGGTTTACTTAAGCAAGCATTTTACCAAACCAAAAAGTTGACTTAACTGCTCTTTAATCAATTGGTTCCTGGATTATATGGACAGTTAACCATTCCGTCAAGCGGATTTTTTAAGGGTATAACGGTATGAAATTTAGAATAAAGCACCACCCCTAGGTAGGGGAAACCCTGATAGGGCAGGATTTTGGGAAAGAACAGACACGGCGCCAGAAGGACGACAGGGGGGTAAAAGGGATTTCTGCGGGTTGGGCGGGCGTTAGGAGAGCGGCGCTCTATAGCGCCGCCCCGACCCCTGACGCACCCCCCACTGGGAATTCACCCAAAGCAATAACTGCTAATAACAGGGCACGTCTCGCACCAACTCATAAACCCTGTATTTTCAGAACAGGCCTTGCCCACGAACGGCGGGTGAATATGAGAAGGTAAATTGTTAATTCCAGTCTTGAAACTAGGCGCGAATATCGTCCCGCTCGAAGTCCCATTCGGTCATCCTTTTCTGCTTGACAGATAGATTGATCAAGTGGGCGCAGGCGGCCGCGTGATGTCCCGCCACGGCATCCTCCCAGTAAGGTTTGCGGCTGCGGACGGAGTCGAAGAAGTGGCCGAAATGCTCGATGGTGGAGTCGCTTCTTCCATCTTTGAAAGATTGGGTCTCGACCTTGCGCCGATTGCGTGCCGGCGCTACCTCGGTTTCGATCACTTTGGGGTCGCGGTAATAGGCTTCTTCCAGCGCCCTGGGCCAGCTTTCAACGATCCAGTTGTTGTCCTCGATCACATTTTCCGGCGTGAAGGCCAGCGTGCCGAACCCCAGTGAGATGGTGCCTTCCGTGCCGTGGAACTGAAACGCGCCTTCGCCGGCGGACTGATTGTTAAATGTGCAGCTCAGGTTTACGGTAAAACCTTCCGAATATTCCAGCACCGCGTTCAACGTGTCCGGCACTTCACGCTGTTCTTTCCAGCGGTAAAGCTCGCCCATGGCCACGACGCGCGCGGGCATCGTCGCGTCCATCAGGAAATGGATGGTCGTGCAGAGATGCACGAAAAGATCGGTAGCGATGCCGCCGGAATAATCTTCAAAGCAGCGCCAGCGGAAAAAGCGTTCCAGGCTGAAAGGCCGCTTGGGAGCGGGCCCAAGAAACATGTCCCAATCGACGGTCTTAGGCGAGGCATCCGGAGGAATGGGATAAATCCACGCGCCTGCAGCCGTGTTGCGGTTGTACGCGGCGCGTACCATGGTGACGCGGCCCAGTTTGCCGGCGCGAATCATTTCCTTGGCAGTGCGCTGCGATTGTGAGCTGATTCCCTGGCTGCCCACCTGCACGATGCGCCCGCCGGCCTGCGCGGCGCGGATGATTTCGCGGCCATCGGAAGCGGTGTAAGTCATCGGCTTTTCCGAGTAGACGTCTTTGCCGGCGGCGAGCGCGTCCAGGATGATTGGTTTGTGCCAGTGGTCCGGCGTCGCTACGACCACGGCGTCGATCGATCGATCGGCTAGCAGATCATGATGGCTGGCGTAGGACATGGCGCGGCCTTTGGTGCGATCGATGGCGCGCTCAATGCGGCCTTTATACGCGTCCACCACGCCGACGATTTCTGTCCCCGGATTCTGCTGAATAGCTTCCATCAGCTCATGGGCGCGCGCGCCGCAGCCAATCACTCCGACGGTGATGCGTTCGTTGGGTGCAGCCTGCGCGTTGGCTGCCAGGGCAGCGGCAGTGGTGAGAAAATCGCGGCGATTCATCCTGATAGTGTAGCCTTTCGCAAGGCCAACTTTGATCAGAGGAATTAATTTGGCCAGTTGATTGGGCCAGCCTTCACATGTGTCTTGATTTTCATTGCCTGTCCTCCTCTCGCGGTGGAAGATGCAAGTTGCGTACCAATCGCTTGGTTATTCTCCTGAATGGAGTTAGGCGCGCTGGAGCCGATCGGAACTCTATCCAATCGGCTGGTAGCAGGGCCAATCGGATAGTTATGCCGGCGGCGTCAGCCGGTGGTGATCGGTCGCGTCTTCGAGCGCGGCGCCGACGCGCAGTACACCTGCTTCGTCGAAGGCTTTGCCGATGATCTGCAAACCGAGCGGCAGGCCGCGCCGGTCGAGACCGCAGGGAATCGAGAGCGCCGGCAGGCCCAGCACATTGATGCCGCGAACTAGGCGAGTGGCGGCTAGACGCACGTCGTCGGTCGCGTCTCCCAACTGCACCGTGTTCTCGCCGATACGCGGCGCGGCCATGGGCGTGGTGGGCGTGAACAGGCAATCGATCTGACTCCACAACTGGTTGAACTCGCGCTGCATCACGCGGCGCAGGCGTTGGGCGTTCACGTAATCGGTGGCGGGGAGCAGGCGGCCCTGATCCAGCAGCGCCAGGACATCTGGGCCGAACTTGTCACGCTGGCTCATGTGGCGCTCCATGAGCGCGGAGGCTTCGACCAGCAGAATCACGCGGCCCACGGTATTGAGCGCCAGGATATCCGGGACGCGAACTTGCGTAACCTGAGCGCCCAGTTTCTCCGCCATTTCGGCCATGCGGACTACCGCGGCGCCGGCATCGGGATCGATGCGCTCCATATAGAAGTTGTGGGCGAGACCGATGCGCAATCCGCGAATCGACGGCGCGGCGTCGGGGACATACTTGCCGGGCGGCACCCGCGATGACGTGTCGTCGCGATGATCGAAACCGGCGATGGCTTCGAGGGTCAGTGCGGCGTCGCGAACGGTGCGCGCGAGCGGCCCCATGTGATCCAGGCTGAAATCGAGCGGCATCGTTCCGTAGCGCGACACGCGGCCGGAAGTGGGCTTGAGCCCGACTGTTCCGCAAAACGACGCCGGAATGCGGATGGAGCCGCCGGTGTCGCTGCCCATGGCCATGAAGACCAGTCCCGCCGCGACGGCTGAGCCCGAGCCGCCGCTCGACCCGCCGGGAATGCGCTCCGTGTCCCAGGGATTGCGCACCGCGCCGAAATGCGGATTGTTGGACGTGATGCCGTAGGCCAGCTCGTGCATGCCGGTCTTGCCTAGCAGCACTGCGCCGGCGCCGGCCAGCTTTTCGACCACGGCGGCATCGGTGTCGGGAACGTGATTCGTGAAAAGCGCCGAGCCGCAGGTGGTGCGAATTCCCTTGGTCGAGAACATGTCTTTCACGGCGACCGGAATGCCGTGAAGCGGCCCGTGATCCGCGCCGCGTGCAAACTCCTCGTCGGCGGTCTTGGCCTGCTGGCGCGCTAAATCTTCCGTGACGGTGATAAAGGCGTTGAGCTTGGGGTTGAGCTTGTGGATATGCTGGATGGCGGCTTCGGCTAGTTCGACCGAAGAGATTTTGCGCGCGCGCAGGGCTTTGGCGGTTTCGAGAATGGTGTTCACTTGGCGGCCTCCGGCGCGATGACGAAGGTGATCGCCGGCTCCGTTTCATGCACGATGCTCCCGGCCAGCGGGCGGAACGCGGCTTCAAGCTGATCGAGCCCGGGGCGGATGCGATCTATATCAGCATCCGGAATGGCGAGGTTATTGGCTTCGGCGATTTTCTTCCAATCTTTCATGCAGTCAGGATACCTGAATCGGGGGCTCGATCCTCAGCATCTCAAGCGCCTCCGGGGCATCGGCGAACGGGACGCGTAGTTTCACGAAGCCGAGCGCAGTCGACCAGAGCCCGTTCATCCGAATTGTATTGTCGTCGAAGAGAAAAACGTGCATGCCACTGGTTAGTAATCGCGTTTGAGCCAACTGAGCTTTTACGTAGTTACGAAAAGTTGCGACCGTGACGAGATCACCGGACAAGGATTCGTTCAAGGCCGCCTGCCGGTCGACAAACTCGACGATCACGCCGCGGGCAGCGAGTTTTTCCCAGGCGTCGAGCACGACTTCGTCCGGATGGATGCCGGCGTCCGCCGTTACGATCCGGCCCAGGTCTTCATCATTGAATATGGGGACCCGCCGTCTGAATACCCGCGCGGCCCATTCATAAATGGCTTCCCGCCATTGCATGAGGCGCTGCGTCATAGTCGAGCGACACTCCTTGTTTTCGGTCAGGATACCTGAACAGGACGAGTTTGAAACCCGCCCCTACAAGGCCAACCACAAATCATTCGCCATCCGTAGGGGTAGGTTTCAAACCTGCCCTCTGCTGCTCCCGGCGTGCTGCCCATTCTGCGCCCGACAGCACCACCATCGCCGCGGCGAAGCTGAACAGCACCACGGTCACCGAAATATAGAATGGCCCGTACTCGCTTTGCAGCTTGGATTTGAACAGCGGCCAGATTGCCAGATTGATATTCTTCACCGCCTCCAGCGCGATGCCCACCAGAATCGCCGCCGGCAGGACGCGCAGCGGCGCGATCTTGCGATTCGGCACCAGCCAATAAACCAGGAACAGGCCCAGGATGGATGCCGGAATCGCCGCCAGCTTGAAGAATGCAACGCTGATCCAATACGGCGCGCCGGAGCGCACGCCGAACATCGCGCCCAGAACTTGCCGGTTCACCGCCGCCAGCACGAAGGACAGCATGGCCAGTGCGCCGCAGGCAAAAATCAAACCCAGGCTGAGCAACTGGTTTTTCCAATAGGGACGGTTGCCGGTTGCGCCCCAGATGCGGTTGAGCGCGACTTCGAGCGGTAGAAAAACGGCGTTGGCGGTGAGCAACAGCAGAAATAGCGAAAAGAGCTGCAGCGGCCGCCGCGATTCCAGCACCGCCATCAGATTGCGCTTCATGAAAACGAACAGCTCATCGGGGAAGTAATCGTGGAGCGCGAGGAACACCGCATTGACGGCCTCGGGCAAATGCAGCAGGTTGCGGGCGATCGAAAGCATCACGATCAGAAAGGGAAAAAACGACAGCAGCACACTGGCGGCGAACGCCAGGGCGTGGACATGCGCCTCGGTTTCCATGGCATAGCGCAGGGTGGGCTCGATCGATTCGCGAATGCGGGTCGAGGTGCTCTTGGTTAGGTAAAACACACCGGACTCAAAGCCGGTTGCCGGCGATCATGACCATCTCGATCGAGCGGGAGTTCTTGATCTCGTCCACCGGATTCTTGGATAGCACGATGAGATCGGCCCACTTCCCGGCTTCAAGCGTACCCAAATCTTTCGCGCCGAGAAATGCCGCGGAGGTCTTGGTAGCGGCGGTGATCACCTGCATCGGCGTCAATCCGGATTCCACCATCAGTTCCATTTCCCAGTGCTCGAAATAGCCCTGGAAGCGTCCGGGCGGCCCGCTATCGGTTCCAAAACCAATCTTGACGCCGGCATCGAAGAGCGTTTTCAGATTGCGTTTGGCCATGGCCAGGAACTGCGGATACTTGTCATGGTCCGGATCGGCGGCAGTTTTTTTCTGGAACTCGGGGCTCTTCAGGGTGTCGAGCACATTAGCCGAGACGGAGCGAATGAAGAAGGGATCGGCCAGCGCCGGGCGCGGCTGCGCAAAATAGTACAACGAGATTTCGCGCGAGAGCGTGGCCGTCTGATAGTTGCCGTTTTTCTTCATGGCCGCGATGAGCGCGCGATCCACCGGCAGGTCACGCACGCTGTGCGCCAGGTTGTCGAGACCCGCATCGACCAAGGCTTTGGCATCGTCCAGATAAAAAATATGCGCCGCCACTTTAAGCTGATGCTTGTGCGCCTCGGCGATGATGGCTTTGGCCACGTCGAGCTGGATTTTCTTATAGCGGCCCAGATGATCGTCCACCCACATTTTGACCAGGTCGATGTTGGCGGCAGAGAGTCCGGACACGATGAGAGCGACTTGCTCGGGACTGGAAACTTCGAAAGGCACGCCTTCCATACCGGGAGTGTGGGTGGGATAGCCGTCGGGTCCGGTAAAGCCGCGGCCGGCGCTGAACACGCGCGTGGCATGAGGGCGTCCGGCGCGTTGTTCCGCACGCACCTGGATGACGGCTGCCTGATCGGTTCCCATGCTGGCCACCGATGTCACGCCATAGGAGGCGTACATGGCGAGCTGCTTTTCCACATTTTCGCGGGTGGCGAATTTCGCGCCCTGATCCAGATCGAGGGTGTTGCCGACGTGGCCGTGCAGATTGATGATGCCCGGCATGACATATTTGCCGGTGAGGTCGATGGATTCAGCGCCGGCCGGCATTTTGAGCTGCGATTGCGGCCCCACCCACTGGATGCGCCCGTCGTTCACGATCATGGCGGCGGGACTCACGGGGCGGCGGCCGTTGCCATCGATGAGCGTGAATCCTTGCAGGACTTTGGTTTCGGCGAAGCCCGCGCCGGCAGTGCAGGCGGCCAGGCACGCGATCCATAACAAACGGTTGATTTTCACTGGTTGGGGATTTTATCACAGGCGCTGGTTTGACCGTTCCCACGCGCGTTGCCTATACTAAAGGTCTGCCATGTTGCTGATTTTATTTACAGTGGTTCACGTGATCGTGTGCATCTTTCTGATCATCGTGGTGTTGTTACAGAGCGGAAAGGCGGCTGACCTTGCCGGCGCGTTCGGCGGGATGGGCTCGCAGACGGCTTTCGGGCCGCGCGGCTCGGCGACGCTGCTATCGAAAGCCACGACCATTTCGGCGGTGGTGTTCATGTGCACGTCGCTCGGGCTCTCGATTCTCGCGACCCGCGCCTCGGGAGGAGTAGGCAACACCGTGCTGGATCGTAAGGCGCCCACCAAGCAGAGCCTGCCGGCTGGAGCCAATCCGGCGCCTGCTCAAGGCGCACCGCCAGTCGTTCCGGCGCCGAAGATGGAACTGATCAACCCCGGGAAAGCCCCGGCTACGCCGTCGACGGTACCATCCAAGAAGAAATAGTTTTTCCGGTGCCAGCAATGCGGAGGTGGCGGAATTGGCAGACGCACTAGCTTGAGGTGCTAGCGCTCGAAAGGGCGTGGGGGTTCAAGTCCCCCTCTCCGCACCAAAAACCCTTTGGGAGCCATTAGTTTACGGCTCCCTTTTTTTAATGCTTGCCGTCGTAGAAGAACTGCTCGCGCGTGATTTTATCGTTCTTGACGGTATAGACAGCGACTTCTTCGAGAGTGATGCGCTGACCGGTGGTTTTGGGCGTGACGTCCAGGGTAAAGAAAACGACGAACTGGTCCGGGTTCGCGCCATTGAAAAACGGCCCGGCCACAGTCTCTCCGTTGAAGGTTTTGTCGGAGACCCAATCCTCAGATTTCTTGATCACCGGAGCTTGGCCAGCGGTCTCCTTGCCGTCGCCTTCAACCGAAACAATGTCAGGCGCGTACATCGTGCGCATGACGTCGAAGTTCTTGCCCTGCCTGCACAACTCCACAAACTTGCTGCCAACCGTTCTGACACTCATAATGACTCCAATCGTTAGTATGATGACGCTCGGTAAGCTCCTGATCCGGGGTCGCTGCAGATTTACGCGCGCCCTGAAAACTCCCGGGTCTCGGTCGTTATTTTTACTTTTTCACCCTGCTTGATAAAGATCGGAACGCGGATCTTAAGCCCTGTCTCCAGTTTGGCCATCTTGGTGCCACTACCGCTCGAAGTGTCACCGCGTACGGCGTGTTCCGCTTCGGCAACCTCCAGCTCGACAAACATCGGCAACTGAAGACTGATGGGATTGCCATTGTATTTGTGCAAGTGGAGCAGTGCGCCTTCGACCAGAAGGTCGAGCGCGTTCCCGACGACTGCGGCGGGAAGGTTCAAAGTTTCGAAATTGTCCTGATCCAGGAAATAAGAGCCGTCCCCATCGCTATACAGATAGCTGACCGGAACCAACTGTAAATCCGGCTCCTTAAACCTTTCACCTGCCTTGAAGGTCTTATCCGACACCGCACTCGTGAGAAGGTTGCGCATTTTCAGGCGCACCAGGGTCTGCCCGCCCCGGGCGGTAGGCGTGCTTATCTCTGAATCCATGCAGTAGAACGGAGCGTCTTCAAACTCGAAGATGGTCTTGCGTTTTATGTTAATTGCCTCAAGCAGAGTGGCCAATAGTGTCCGGGTCCTTCCCTTCCAAGTATAGAAGGGAAACCGGTTCCACTCGCACGCCGGCATATCGCATTACTTGCAGTTGCTCCCCTCCAACACGGGTCCCACCGGCCGGTTCAAGTGAAGCACGGTCTTGGTCCCATCGTTCGCCACAAGTTCAAGCAATGTTTCTGTCTCGCCTGATGGCAGGCGCACCCAGATGTCTCTCACATTGTGGATGCCGCAACTGAGATGATCCTCGGTCTCGGGGCCAAAAGTGATCCAGACCTCCTCTTCGTCATCCTCGAGGTCTGGCGAGACGTGATCAAAGGGCAGGTCTTCGGTCTCCACTTGATGGCCGAGTTCCGCACCGACCACCTCCAGACGCGCCGGTGCTCCGCGATTTTCGCGCGTGAAATCGGCCAAAAACGCGACCCATCGATCCCTTTCAATTTCGAATGCGGTGGCCGGATCTGCACCCGCGTTCGTTGCAATAGCCTGCTGTGCCATAACTGCTCCGCCTATACAGACTCGCTGAAGCGAAGATTTGTTTCATGCAGGTCCGTAATTCAGAAATCTGAAACAACGGCCCCGTACGCATGTCTAAATCGTATCTAGTCTCGGTTCGAGCACAAAGGCACACAACTCCGGAAAACCCGGAGATTCAGCAGATTACCGGGATTCTCAGTTTTGGAGTACTCAAGTGAAAGAACCACCCTGCGCGGAGCTGGCGCGGCTCACCGACGCTGTCGCCAATGCGATTGATGACATTTACTCAGCGAAAGCCGCCGAGCTCTTGGCCATTAAGGAAAGGACGAGCGAGTTGCCTTATATCCTTGCTCTGCTAGAGGCTCGTAGAGCATTGTGTCGCGCGTTTTCCAACTTGGAGCAGCACAAGGAGGAACATCGATGCTCCCCGGCAAGCGGGCGATCGACATCGATGGCGGTGCTTCGTGCCGTAGGATCGCCGCAATGACCTTATTGCGGTTTCCTGCCGGCAAGAATGAATATGCCCACACCGGCTCCGATGGTGAGCACGCCGACCGCGGGCGGGATGACTATGCCCTTCCGCCTTTTAGCAGTGAGCTGAATCGACTGCGTATCGATAATCTTTTCTCTCTTGCTGTATACGACGAGCGGCGAAGCTAACAGAACCACTCCAAGCAAGGTGAGCAGGATGCCGATGATTCTCATCCATAGAGTTTCTGCTTGTGACATTTCTGCGTTCTCAGTCATCTTCGTATGGCGTTGCAGTGTGACGCTGCTTCGCCTCGGATGATCGGCGCTCAGTAGCCGGGTGCGAACGATCCAGTTCGCGCTTTTTCACGCATGCCAGGCAGATAGGCAGCCCGCATTCATAAAGCCCGGTTTCAGCATTGCAAATGTGACACTGTGCCATCGCTCGCACCTCCTAGCCGATATCAGTTGCAAATCGGCAGCCAGACGCGCGCAAATGACTGAAGGGAAACGATAATGAATGTAAACGAAGCCAGCCTGCTGGCAGCTCTTACCTGGTTGCGGAAAATTGTGCTCGCGTGCGAACCAGAAGAATATTGCAAAATACTTGAAACGTATCGAGCCAAGCTTGAGCGAAAACGCTCCAGTGCTATGCGTAAAGACCCAACGGAAAATCGAATTTTTGTCGCAGCTTACTGAAATCAAAAGTATTTGCCTTTGGTGGTTGCCATGCACATCTGGTCGCGTGACGAATCGCGTTTTCGAGGCGCAGGAATTCCTCGACAAGCTGAACGGAGGCACCTTCGACGGACACCTACACGACGAACTTCTCAAGCTCTCCAGCGAACAGCTCGAACAACTGGCGGTGCTAATGAGCCGGCAGCTCATCGAGCCTTCGCAACAAGCGGAAAACGAATAACGGTACTGCGAGGCAACAGGTCGACGCCGGCTTGGCCCGGCTGAACTGAGCTAGCCGCTAAACTTGCCACCGGATTCGACACCTGCGCCCGGCTGGCCTAGTCCTGTATCAGCCTGTTCATTTTCTCGAAGTTCGTTTTCAACGGCGGCCTCCGGGTACAGGGCGTTGAGTTTGCTGGCGAGTTCAAAATCCTTCGCGCTAATCCCGCCGGCATCGTGGGTGGTAAGGTCAACGGTCAGGCGATTGTACACGTTCAACCACTCGGGGTGATGCCCGATGGATTCCGCCACGATAGCGGCGCTGGTCATAAAGCCGAAAGCATGCACGAAATCGGCAAACGAAAACACACGATGAAGCTTCCCGTCTAAAACAGTCCATCCACTCAGCTCGCGCAACGCCGAGCGGATTTCGGACTCAGAAAGTTTGGTCGTCATTGGCTCAATGGTACAAGCGGCGAAGCCGGATGTCACCCGTGGATAATAGTCAGCGATAACGCGCAGATTATGGTCATCGCTCTATTGGAATAGTCCGGGTCTGCTTCTAAGCTGTGCATAGCGTATGAACTGGGATGAACACACTCCTTACCCCTTGACCCGTACTAGCGTGCTCCGTAACGCATCGGACTTCGGCACTTGGGAAAACTGACTGCCTCTGCGTTTCAAAACTGACCCAAGCGGTCTGTCAGGGGGGAGTATAGGCAAGATCGGGATCGCAGCGAAGGATCCGACCTAGTCTCGCGTCCGGGGAGCCCACAGTATTGTGGGACTGCATCGTTCCAGCTCTGTTTGCCCGGCCAAAACCACAGTGCGACGCTGGTCAACCAGTTCCCGCAGCAGGGGCTTCAAATACTTCTGTTCCGCCACAATTTCGCGGCCATCTACTCGGTCGAGGATCACAGTCGGCCAGCCGTAACAAATGGTTCCGTTGGACAGTTGGATACGATCCTTTCCGAGTTCGTCACAAGGATCTTTCCAACCAGCTTGGATTGCGCCATTCACAACAGGGGGAAGGTGGACGACGCCATGACAATCAGCAGCGGCAGGAATAACGGCAGCCACTTGTACGGGAGGCTCTCCGGGGAGGTCCATCTTGTTGCCCTGATCCAACCAATGAGGAGAATCGGCCTGAAGCAGGCGATCGTCATTCCGTCGAAATCGATAGCTACGGCGTACCAATGCAGTGTAGGTAACGATATCAGCCGGGTGGGCTAAGCTCCATGTGGCGTCCTTGGCCTCATAGATGCCGGTGATCCGCCGATCCTCGCCGTGGCGCGGATGTTCACTGTAGGTGCAGTCAGTCACGACAAGTTCTGGTCGTCCGTCGTGGTTCCAATGGAAAATGGCTGGAATCGCCGGGAATCGGGTTCCTTGCGGCATACCAGTTCGGACCACCCAAGGCACAGGCTGGCCGTGATCGTTGAAGAGCAGGAAAGAAAGAGTTATCTCATCAATACAACGCCCATTGGGCGGGAAAAAGGCGGCAACTAATAAATCTGGACGGCCATTGCGGTCAAAGTCAGCCTGCCAAACGTCCGTCCAACCGATACCTCCATCCGTCGGCAGAACCGCATTCCAGGCTTTTCCGTCATCGTCGTGGCCCTCTATGCGCGCGCTTCCATTTCCTTGCAAAATCACCTGTGTGTGGCCGAACCGGACGGATGTACGTTGATCGCCAGGGGTACCTAGATGACCGACTTCGCCCAGATAATGAAGCCCGGCCACGGACGACGGCTGCGCGCTTGCTGCGAGCGCGCAGAGTCCGGCCACGATCAACCTGCAAATGCGCGCCATGTCTCAATTATGCTCGCGTCTGCGTCGTTTGGTATGAAAACTGCCCCATTCCCTTCCAAGCTCGGAAGAGGCGACGTGCCCTGGCAATGACCGCGCTGGACGAGATGGTACAAGGGGCGAAGCCGGATGTCACCCGTGGATAACGCGCAGATTATGGTCATCGCTCTATTGGAATAGTCCGGGTCTGCTTCTAAGCTTTACATAGCGTATGAACTGGGATGAACACACTCCTTACCCTTTGACTCGTACTAGCGTGCTCCGCAGCGCAGCAGAGGTCTCTGGTGTCTACGGACTGCGCGATGGGAACAATTGGATCTATATCGGAGAGTGCCCAAATGTGCAGCGCGCATTGTTGGAGTGTCTGGCAGGCCGCGTGCCCTGCGTCTTGCAATTTCAACCTAGGGTGTTCGTCTTCGAGCCGTGCCTGCCCCGGCAGCGAAAGGCCCGCCAAAGGGAATTGGCGCAGACTTACAAGCCGGCCTGCAACAAGAAATTCTTCATTCAAGCTGCCATTCCTCGCTAAAGGCAATTGACGCAGCGCCTCGATTGATACAGGCTGGCCTCAACCGCCCTGCAAAGCGATCCGGATGGCTTGCTCCACAGGCGAATACAAGCCATCAGGCCGATCCAGGAGAAAAGGTTCTGCGGGTAGAAGCGGTGGTTGGGCGAGAAATCGCGGCCGGACGCCGTGATGTGGCTGAGCAGCATGCACCAGAAATGGATGGCAGAGAAACACGGTGCCCGCCTCTCCGGTTGCCAGAACCTCTGGCCGCGCTTTCGTTTCGGCAAAACCGTTAGCGGCCAGATCCCGCAACGATAAGCCATTCTCTCCCGCCGGAGCGAGCATTCTTGCAACATCGAGATGAGAACCAACGCGAATGCGAGTTGGCGCGTCGGTCTCCCCGACGTCAGAGAACAGAAACAGCATCAGCAGCGCGCGTCCTTTCGAGGTGAGGTTGATACGCCAATCGGAATAGTCGCTGGAATCGCCGATCGGGGGCGGAAAACTGGAATCCACGTGCCAACCGGTGTCGCCCGGATCGTCAGAGGACGGAAAACGAATGGGAAACGTCCCGAGATTCACAGGGCGCAACCATCGCTTCGAACCGACCAGTTGATCGAAAGCTCGGTGCAAGACCGGCGTATTCGCGGCTCTTACAAATGGCTCCTGGCCGTAACCACCGAGCCGGATGACCGGTTTGGTCCAGGTTGTCGGATCAGCTTCATCGCAGCCCGTTTCCGGCCAGAGAATGGCACGGCCCTGATCGGCAAGATAGCGCGGGAAGGCCGCATCGATCCGTACGAATCCATCGCGGATGAACTGTTGGAGTTGGGAGTCACTCAGGCGCCGCGCTTTGGAGTAAGGAGCTAGTGCGTCGTCCATAACGAACCGTTTTCAATTTAGCCGATACAGGAGAACGCTGCCGGGCCATGGCTGTCATCCAATGAGTGCGTGTATTTTGGCGCGCACGTCAGCCAACTGCTCGGGCGACACACGGCCTTTGGATTTCGCATTCCGGCTGCGCCAATCGACACTCTTCACCTGATCGGTCAGAACCGCATTCGGCGGCGTCCCGCCGATGAAAACCTCAAAAGGATAGTTCGTGATCTGCGTTGTCAACGGACAGCAGATCATCAGACCCGTCTTGCTGTTATACGCCGCCGGAGTCAGAACAAGGGCCGGACGGTGCCCCGCCTGTTCATGGCCAGCGTGCGGCGTGAAATTCAGCCACACGATGTCCCCTGCGTCCGGCACATAGCGCAGCGGCATTTACCAAACCTCTTTGCCCTGGGGAGACCCGAAGTCCATCGGTTCGTGGAGATTCTTCGCGGTGATGCCTTTCAATAGATCATCGAGATCGTACGTTTTTCGCCGCACTGGTTCGATGACGATGCGGCCCGATTCCTCCCGCACCTCGACAACCTCATCGAGATCAAGGTGCAGGGCTGCCATCATGGAGGCCGGAATCCGCACCGCTGCGCTGTTGCCCCATTTCCTTACGGTCGCCTTCATGGCCGCTCTCCTGTAGAAACTTTGTATATACATTATGCCATGCGTACGTCGCTTTCGGCACTCACCGGTACGGACGCGCCATTCGCCGATTCGTGCGGGCATCCCGGTCAGCCTGAGGCTACTATCCAAGCGTGGAGAGACACGAGAAATCAAGACGTTCCGGCACGGGCCCAACGGCGCTGGCGTTTACGGTGATCCTGGCGGGCGTGCTGCTTCTTTTGAACAATTTCGGTATGGTGTGGATCGAGCACGTGTGGGACCTCTGGCCGCTCGCCCTGATTGCGGCGGGGCTGGCCGAGCTGCTCCAGTGGAGCCGGCAAGTAACGGGAGAACAGGACCATGACCGATAACAGCAATGATGAGCAGAGCCAACCGGGGCGCGAACTGCGCGCCGCACCATGGAATCAGCGCCGCCGTCCACCGGCGCCGGGGGCGATCATCGCGATTCTGATCATCGGGGTCGGCGTCCTTCTCTTCCTCGACAATTTCGGTCTGTTTCACATTTACAACCTCTGGAGATATTGGCCGGTTGTGTTGATCGCGGTGGGCGTCTCCAAAATGTTCGACTGCCGCGGCGCAGGCGGCCGGGTGTGGGCTGGCGTGATGATTGCCGTCGGCGTGCTTTTCCTGTTGGACAGCCTGCGGGATCTATCACATCGGCTGGCATCTGATCTGGCCCCTGGCGCTGGTGGGACTCGGCGATTAGCATGCTGATGAAATCGTTCGACGCGAAAGCCGACCGCCGGAAGATGCGTCACCACGTCGTCGGGCAGATCGCATTCGTCGGCCGACACGTTGCGGGAATATGTGGTCTTCGGGGGCCTGAAGCGGCGCATAGACACGCTGAACTTTCAGGGCGGGGAAATGATTGCAGTGTTCGGCGGCATCGAAATGGACCTGCGCCGCGCCATCATTGCCGACAGCGTGAAGGAAGTGGTGATTGATGCCAACGCGACCTTCGGCGGCATTGAAGTCAAAGTGCCGGAGAGCTGGCGCGTCATCACGCGCGGCTTTGGCATCTTTGGCGGCTACGAAGACAAGACCATCCCGCCGAAATCTCAGGAAGGCGTCACGGCGCCTACCGTGCGTCATCACCGGCTACGCCATTTTCGGCGGCGTCGCGGTTCGAGAACTAACTGCCGGTATTCCGCAATGCATCCTCTGCTGTCCAGCCGGACCAATCTTGCTCATGTACCTGACGGCCTGGATACCGTTGGGCGCGATGCTGGGCCTGGTGCTCAGCATGCCGGCCGGGCTCGACTGGAGAGAAACCACCGCGCTCACGGCACCGCTGAGCCTGCTGCTGGCGTTTGTCTGCCTGTCCCCGTGGTATTCCTGCCGTTTCTTGCCGCTGGGCGCGACTCCCGTCTGGAAGCTGCTCAGCAATCACGTGCTGGCGGCGGTGGTGTTGAGCGGCGGCGTCTTGCTGGCGGCGCGCGCGCTGGCGGCGGCTTCTCGGACGTGTTTCCCGGTTTTGGCGCAAAGATTCCGGCCGGCACTGCCGGTGCTTGCGGGCATGTCGATTCTGTTCTACCTGCTGGCCATTGCGCTGCATTATGCCTGCTTGCCGTGCAGTCGCGCCGGGAGGCGGAAGTGCTGGCGCGCGAAGCGGAGCTGAAGGGCGCTGAAGGCCCAGATCAATCCGCATTTCTTGTTCAACAGCCTGCACTCGATTAGCGCGCTCACGGCAGTCGATGCCGGGCGCGCTCGGGAAATGTGTATCCGGCTTTCCGATTTTCTGCGCAACTCGCTGCGGCTGGGCGAGCGCACTACTATTCCATTCAGCGAAGAGCTGGCGCTGGCCCGGACTTATCTGGAAGTAGAGCAGGTGCGATTTGGCCAGAAGCTGCGCGTCGCCCAGGACATTGAGGAAGGCTGCGGCGATTGTGAGGTGCCGCCGCTGCTGGTGCAGCCGCTGGTGGAGAACGCCATCAAGCACGGCATCGCCACGCTAGTGGACGGGGGAGAGATTTCCATTCGCGGCCGCCGTTCCGCGGACAACCTGCGCTTCGTCATCGAAAATCCATTCGATCCCGAAGCGCCCTCGACGCGCAAGAACGGCATCGGCCTGGCCAATGTGCGGGAGCGTCTGGCGGCCCGCTACGGCAATGCGGCGCGCATGGAAGTGGAAGTGGAGGGCGAGCGGTACAGGGTGATCCTGTCGCTGCCCTTCGTCGCCGAGGGATAACATCGAGAGAGCTATGGAAGCACCGTTAGCATTGGGCGATCAGGTTGCTCACTACCGCATCGTCTCGCGACTGGGCGAGGGCGGCATGGGCGAGGTGTATCTGGCCACCGACACGCGGCTCGAGCGATCGGTCGCGCTCAAAGTGCTGCCCACCGCCGTTGCTCATGACCCGATGCGGATGGAGCGGTTCAGCCTTGAAGCCAAGGCGGCATCGGCGCTGAACCACCCCAACGTCGCTCACATTTACGAAATCGGCGAAGACCGCGGCATCCATTTCCTGGCGATGGAATACGTCGAGGGCCAGGCGCTAGACCGGCGGATCGGCGGCAGTGCGCTGCCGGTTGCGGAATTGGCGGAAATCGGCGCGCAGATTGCGGATGCGCTGGATGCCGCGCATGCCAAGGGAATCGTGCATCGCGACATCAAGCCGGCCAACATCATCGTTACGCCGCGCGGCGCCGTCAAGGTGCTGGATTTCGGACTGGCCAAAGTGGCGGGACCGCTGGGCTCCGAACTCGAGACCCAGATCGAAACGCGCGCGCTTTCCGCGGCGGGAATGCTGATTGGAACCGTGGTCTACATGAGTCCCGAACAGGCTCTGGGCCGGCCCGTCGATCACCGCACCGACCTGTTCAGCCTGGGCGTGGTTCTGTATCAGATGGCTACGGGTAGGCTGCCGTTTGAGGGATCGAACCCTTCGGAAACCATCGCGCGCATTCTCACCGAATCGCCCCCGGCGATAGCGCGCTTCAATTACGATGTGCCGGAAGAACTGGATCGAATCGTTCGCAAGTGCCTGGAGAAAGATCGCGAGCGGCGCTACCAATCGGCGAAAGATCTCATGCTGGATCTGAAGACGCTGGCAGGAGAGCGGGAGACGCCGGGGCCGCGCCGCCGGGCGGGCTCGAAGATTCGCGTCGTGATTGTGGACGACGAAGATCTGGCGCGGCAGCTTCTGCGCGAATACCTGCGCGGCGAGGAAGACATCGAGATTGTCGCCGAGTGCGCCAATGGGTTCGCCGCCGTGAAGACCGTTTCCGAGCAGCAGCCCGACCTGCTGTTCCTCGATGTGCAAATGCCCAAGCTGGATGGCTTCGAAGTGCTGGAGCTGGTGGACCGCGAGGTGGCCGTGGTCTTCGTGACGGCTTTCGATCAATACGCCATGAAAGCGTTTGACGCCGCTGCGGTCGATTACCTTTTGAAGCCGTTCGGGGCGGATCGTCTGCGGACGGCGCTCGAGCGGGTGCGGCGCAGGCTGGGTGAAAATCAGCCGATGCCGGCGGCTGCGGATCTCAAATCGGCGGCGCGCGCCCCCGGCCAGTTCGTCGAACGCGTCGTTGTCAAAGACGGATCCAAAGTTCACGTGATTCCCGTCGGCAAACTCGATTTTGCGGAAGCTCAGGACGATTACGTGTCGCTGCGCAGCGATAAGAAAAACTATCTGAAGCAGCAGACTATTGCGAGCCTGGAAGCATCGCTCGATCCGATGCGTTTCGTGCGCGTGCACCGGTCTTATATTGTGAACCTGGAACGGATTTCGAAAATCGAGCCTTACACGAAAGACGCGCGGCTGGCGCTGCTGGCGGACGGCTCGCAGATTCCGGTGAGCCGGGCCGGGTATGCGCGGTTGAAGGAATTGCTGTAACGCTGCCGGTTCACGCGCTTCGGTCCTGAACCGAGGAACGCGTGGAACAGGCATTCAGGTACGTGCTAGCAAGCAGGATCATTTCCTGCCGCACGGCATCGAATTGCTTTTCAGGAGCCTTGGACTCGAGCAACCTACGGCTGACCCCGACCATCAGGCCCTGGAGCATCGACGCGACAAGCTCAGGATCGATGATGAGCCGCTCGCTAGCGGTCTGCAACATGCCGACGACCGCTTTGTTGGATCGGGCCCCGGTCTCTTGCGCGATCTTGGCTCCGTCTACGTCGGCACTTACGGCGTAGAGGGCGACACTGGTCTTCGCGTCCTTCATCTTGGCGGAAAGGAATGTCGTGATCAGAGCGGCCGCCATCTGCTCGAGCGAATGCCCTTTCTGCTCGTGACAGATGAGTTCAATGGCTTCGGTAATCTCATCCAGGTGACGTTTCAAGGCGGCTTTCAGCAAGGCGCTTTTGTTAGGGAAGTACTGATAGAGGGTTCCGACTGACACGCCGGCTCTCTGCGCGACCTTGGTGGTCGTGAGCCGTTGCTTTCCCACCCGGAGCAAAACCTGAACAGTCGCTTCCAGAATCGCGTCCACACTGGCAGCCGAACGGGCTTGAACCGGCGATTTACGTGGTTCCAGGACGGCTTGAGAGCGCTGAGGCAAATGCGAACTCCTCCAGGGTAGCTATGTTCATCTAATCATACTGAGAGAGGGTACACGACATGACGAAACCGACAGACCTTGGCGGCAGCTTTACGCTTCCCGGAACGGCAATCAGGTTGAGGCGAATGGGCTATGGAGCGATGCAACTTACGGGTCCGGAAGTGTGGGGACCGCCGCGCGATGTCAATGCTGCCATCGCTGTTCTGCGAGAGGCAGTGGCGGCAGGAGTGAACCACATCGATACCAGCGATTATTACGGTCCGCATGTGACTAACCGGATCATCAAGCAGGCGCTTCATCCGTATCCCGATGGACTGGTGATGGTCACCAAAGTCGGCGCCCGGCGCCCGGAGGACAAATCGTGGGTTCATGCGCTTTCGCGTCAAGAGCTGATCGATGCCGTCCATGATAATCTGCGCCATCTCGGACTGGACACGCTGGATGTCGTCAACCTGCGGGTGGGAGGGGTGATGCGTCCATCCGAGGGGTCGATCGAAGAACCGCTGACGGTGCTGGCAGAGCTTAAGCGTCAGGGACTGATTCGCCACGTAGGTCTAAGCAACGTCACTCCCGCTCAGTTCGCGGAGGCTCAGGCGATTACCGCGATTGTCTGCGTGCAGAATATGTACAACGTAGCGCAGCGGCATGACGACGGCTTCATCGACGACCTAGCACGTCGAGGTGTAACCTACGTGCCGTTTTTCCCGCTGGGCGGCTTCACTCCGTTACAGTCGTCGGCGCTGGACGCAGCGGCGGCGGCCCTGCAAGTTACCCCCATGCAGGTAGCGCTCGCCTGGCTGCTGCGGCGCTCGCCCAACATCCTGCTGATCCCGGGCACATCTTCGGTCGAGCATCTTCGCGAGAATCTCAGAGCCGCAACTCTACAACTTCCCGCTGCAACGATTGCCGGTCTGGATTTGATTGGCGGGGGATCTATTCCATCTCCAGCCGTTCGCAAGTGAGGACCAGCGTTTCAATCGCCACGTCATCGCCTTTGGCGTTCAACTCTCCAAATTCATATTTCACCGGCCAGGCGCGTAGCAGGTTCCAGGTGAGGACCGGGGTGAGATCTTCGGCGAGAAGCGTAATCCTCACAGTTCGACGGGCGTTGGCATCGCCATTGCGCACTTGATCGATCCACTCACACAGCTTCAGCGAGCCGATGATTCCGCGGCGCAGAGTTACATTGCCGTAGTGCGCGAGTCCAGGCAGCTTGCGGGTTCCCGATTCCTTGTCGTTGCCGTTGCGGTATTCGATGACGTCGATCTCAATGTCCGGCAGAACGACTTCGGAGAACCCGGCCGAAGGCCCCGTAGCGCCATCGCCGAGATCGACAAGAAAGTGCTGGTTGCCATAAGGGAGATCACGAAGAACGGCCATAGGCTGTAGAATCCTTTCCTGATTTTGGAACGAACGCGAGGTCGCGATAGATCGCGAGATCGTGGCGAATCGCGCAGGAGAATGAGTTGCCCGACCGGTCGCAATAGGAAATTGTGGCGGTGATCTGCTCAGGCTCGCGGCGGGCGAAATAGGCGGCGCTGGAATCGAGAAGCGTGCGAATGGCTCGGCCGGGCGCGAGGAATTCGATGTTGGCGAACAGCGGCAGCTCAGAAATGGACGCTGTGCCGCCGAGGCCCTTGAAAGCCGGCTCGAAAGTAGTGTGGACGCGCTGCGCGGGCTCGGCGCCGATGTTCTGAACAGCGACGAAAAGCATGCCGTCTTCGAATACGAAGTCGACAATAACGTCCGGCCGCGGTTCCATCGCTCCATTATTGTAACGGGCACAGGCGTGATCCCGTAACCTTTCGCTCCAGCCAACGTATACCATCCGATAGGGGAATACATGCGGAAACTTCTATGCGCGCTCGTACTGACCTTCGGATTTGCAGTAGCTCAGACTTCTGACACGGCCGTCGCGGGGCGATGGACTGTCGATGCGGATTTCAACGGGACGCCCATCTATTTTCGTCTGGATCTCAAACAGGAGGGCGACAAGCTGACCGGCGAGTTTTCCGGCGACAAACTGGAAGGCACGCTGCAGGCCGGCGCGATCCACTTTGTGGCCAAAGACGAACGGGGGGGCCGCGTGGAATTCCGGGCGCGAATGGAGAACGGAACCATGTCGGGGACTTTCGTGGTTACGGACGCCGACGGTGCAGACCAGCCGTCGACCCATTCATTCAAAGCAACGGCGGTTCCCAAGCTGCGCGGCGGCGCGCCGCAGCGCCATGAGTTTACGCCGTCCACTTTTTATCGCCAGTTCTCACCCGCCAACAAACCGGTGCTGACGGTTTTTCCTGGCGACACCATCCACACCACGACGGTGGATGCCGGCGGCACCGATGAGAAGGGCGTCCGGCGCGTGCTCGGCGGGAATCCGGAGACCGGACCGTTCTACATCGAGACCGCCGGGCCCGGCGATGTGCTCGCAATCCATTTCACGCGGCTGCGCCTCAACCGCGATTGGGCCGTGAGCGATGACGGCATCGTGGACCGCGGCTTGGACAGCGATTTCGCCGTGAAGATGAAGGACACCGGCAAGTCGGTTCGCTGGCATTTGGATTTCGCCCTCGGTGTCGCCACTCCTGAAAAGCCTGGCGAGCACATGGCCCGTTACTCCGTGCCGCTGCGGCCCATGCTGGGCTGCGTGGCGACGGCGCCGAATCCCGCGCAGGCGCCTCCCGGAACAGGCGACTCCGGCCGCTGGGGCGGAAACATGGACTTCAACGAAATCATCGAGGGCGCAACCGTGTACTTGCGGGTAAGCGTGCCCGGCGCGTTTCTCTATGTGGGCGACGGACACGCTGCGCAAGGCGATGGCGAGCTGAACGGCGATGCGCTCGAAACTTCAATGGATGTGGAGTTCACCGTCGATGTCATCCCGGGCAAGCAGATTATGAGTCCGCGGGTGGAGTCGGCGACTCACATTATGGCCATGGGCCTGGAAGGGTCGCTCGATGACGCCTTTCGCACGGCGACGGCGAGCATGGCGCAGTGGCTGAGGGACGATTATAAATTGACGCCGTCGGAAGTCGGCCAGGTGCTGGGCACGGCGGCGGAATATAAAGTGAGCGAAGTGGCGGATCGCAATGCGGGTATTGTGCTCAAGATCAACAAGGAGCGTTTGAGCGCGTTGACGCTCGTGAACAAGTGATTACCAAAATGACCAGTGATTGCCTGCTACCACCCAAACGGCAACCAGCGCGTTGGTGATGCCGTGAGCAGCTATGGCATCGCCGATGCGCCCGCGCCATTTTTGGGCGGCGGCATAAAGTAAACCCGCGATGCTGCCGGCGATCCAGCGATCGCCGTGCATCAGGCCAAACGCGATCGAAGAAACCAGAACCGCGAGTAATGTCCAACGCTGCAGGCTGACCGCTTCGAAATCCGACGAAATCAGGCGCCGAAGCAGAAAGCCGCGGAACGCCAATTCCTCCGCGATGGGAACGGTGACCACGGCGGCCAGGATGCGGAAAGCCAGCCACGTGAACCTTGCGACTGGGGACATCGCCGCTAGGCCCGCTGGAATTGCGCTTGCGGCTGCGGCTCCGGAGAATCGATCCAGACCGATCCAGAATACGAAGACCACGCCGCCAATCAGCACCGCGCCCCAGCCGAATTTCCAATTGACGCTCGCATAGCTCCGCCGGAAATACCATAGCGTTCCCACCGCCGCAACGAATCGCAGCGGATACAGCCATTCGAACGTGCCCGACGCCGCGCGCGAGAGCATCGCCGCCGCCAGAATCGCCATGAAAGGCGCGAGGAATGCGGCGGGAGGAACTTCGGACAAACGGTCCTGCTCGACGACCAGCGTCTGCCTAGAGGAAAGCCACGGCACGCGGTGGGTCGCCGACGCGAGCGCCAGGGCGACGCAATTGAACGTGATCCAGCCGGCTTGGGAATGAAAGCCGCCGAGCGCTACGCTGGCCGCTCCGGCATTGCCAATCAGAATCAGCACCGCGATGCGGACGGCGTTCATCAGAAACATCACCGAAACGCCGATCGGGATCAGCAGCAGGGCGCGGGGAAATTTGTAGTCGCCGCGAAAAAACCAAAGCCAGAGGATGCTGAACACCAGCATCAGCCCCATGCCTTCGAGGCCCGAGCATCCGGTCGCGATCTCGACGCTGAATTTCTGGCTGCCGATGGTTCGCGTGGCGGGGATTGCGATGAGCCCCGGAATGACAGGGCCGAGGAGAAAGTGGACCAGGTTGAAAGTGATTCCGGTGGCGGCTTTCCAGAGTCGCTGGCTGGGGACCGCGAACACCGGAGTCGCTAGCGCGGCCGCAACCGCGTAGATCCAGGCGGACCCACCGCCGCGGGCTAATTCGAAAAAGAACTTTGGCGGGATGAAGAAAAATACGCCCGTGGCAATTCCGCAGACGCCGGCGGCCAGCCACGCCAGAGCGATCGCGGTATCGGCGCGCGGCGTTCCTCCGAACAGCAGCGTGGAGAGGAAAACCACGGCGCCCATTGCGGCCAAATGCGCCGCAAGAAAAAGCCAGTTGGTAGGGGTGTCGGTCAGCCGTTCGCTGATCGGCGCGAGTAGCGGTTTGGCCTTTGAGTAACCAAACACCAGCAGAACCGCCGCCAGGACCACGATCGCCTGAAGGATGCGCGGTCCAAAATCGCCCACGGCTCCGATGAGACCGGTTTTCCCGTCGAGAGTGCTGGTATCAATCCAAATCGAGAGAACGATCAATTCGAGGACGAACAGCCCGACCAGGCATGCTATGCGCGCAGAGAGTCCGCGGATGGAAAACAGCTTCTGGGAGCCAGCGGTGCGGAGCAAAACGGGAGGGGGGCCGCTGGTCATGAAAGGCAGGAAGACGGACGCCCAACCCGGCTGCCGGGCGTCCACCCTCTGCAGAGCAGGATACTACTTCTTCCGGCGGCTTCGGATGATCAGCAGACCGGCCGACAGAAGCGCCAGGGCACTGGCCCCTGAACTGGCATCGATCTCCGGCACTCCGGGCACAGCACTTGCGGTCACTGCCATGGCCGCGAAGACCAACATCATTCCAACAATTTTCATGCCTAAGTCTCCTCCAAAGTGCTACTTACGGCGACTTCTGAGGATCAGCAGGCCGCCTGAGAGAAGAGCGAGCGCGCTAGTCCCTGAACTGGCATCGATTTCCGGCACCGGATTTGCGGTTGCCGTCATCGCCATCGCCGCGAACACCAACAACACTCCAACGATTTTCATGCCTGAATCTCCTCCGTAAATTATTGCTTCCGGCGGCTTCTCAGGACCAGCACGACGCCTGAAAGTAGAGCCAGGGCACTGACCCCTGAACTGGCGTCAATTTCCGGAACAGCCGTCACCCCATTACCAGCGCTTGCGACCGCTGCCATGCCGGCCAACAGCAACACCATCCCTGTGATTTTCATGCTGTGAGTCTCCTTGGAACTACTTACGACTTCTGAGGATCAGCAGGCCGCCAGAAAGAAGAGCCAGAGCACTGGCGCCTGAACTTGCATCGATCTCCGGAACCGCAGTGGCGCTTGCTGTCATCGCCATGCCGGCCAAAAGTAACATCATCCCGACTAGTTTCATGTTTTCTCCTCCTTGAAGGTGCATCGGCCTTGTTGCTTACCCGCTCCCCGAAGGCCGCTTCCAGGTACACTATCGGCGGGAGACTGCCAATTGCAATCCAATGGCCACTTAAAGAAGGTGGAGCCTGCACCGTAACCTAAAGATTAGGCTCGATCTACCCTGGGTTCCACGCAGTGTGGCAACCTACGATTTGGGGATTATTCCCGCGCCAGGTCGAAGTTTTAGGAAAAGGGGCAGGAAGCTCACCCTCACTTAATTGTAAGGTGAACGGTGTTGGCGGTGATTCCGGCAGCGGTGAGTACCACGCTTACTCCGCCGCTGCCCGCCAGCGCTGGTGGAAGCAGGATTTTAACCTGATCGAGGCCATCCACTGCGATTTCCGGCCCGGCAAACGCGACCGGCGCATTCAGGCCGTCGATATCCACGGTGACACCGGCCGCACCCGCGTTGCGGATGCCAGTTCCGTACTGGATCAGGTAAACCTGGTCGCCCGGCGGACCCAGGTCAATGGGAGCAGCGACGGGAGTGCCATTCTGCCAGGTGAAGACCGACTCCAGGGACTCCGGCTTCCCTGGGGAGATGCGCACCAGATAACCAGCCGCGAGGCCAGCCGCGTTCAGGACAAACAGAGAAGGCGCCACGGACGCGATTTGCACTTGGGTGGAATGGGTGTCGTTCAGCGCCAAGCTCTCGGTAGCTACAGTGATAGTCGCCATGCCGATGCGGGTGGCTGCGGGAATCAGAAAATTCACCTGCTCGGGCGAAACATAGAGCAGCGGGGCGAGTCGTGTGGTCCCGGTCGCATCCTGCACGCTGACGGTGGTATTGGACAGTGTGGTCGGCCAGGGTCCGGAGTATCCGGCGGAAGCGGTGAATCTTGACGGGCTGTTCCCGAAGGCGGTGGCCAGCGATTCCGGCGCGAGCGGCCCTTGCGCGTAGCTCGCAGCCGATACGATGGTGAGCGCCGGCGGCGGCTGCGAGACATTCAGGAAAGTTGTGACGCCATAGAACGCGAGGTCGGGCTTGCCGTCGTCATTGAAATCCGCGGTGATCACCGGGCCGGCCTGGGTCGAGAAGGGAACCTCAGGCTGGAAGGTGCCATCGCCATTGCCAAGAAGGTAGCCGCTGACGTCTCTGCCACCAGCGACCAGATCGGGGATTCTGTCTCCGTTCACGTCTGCGACGGCGACGTTCTGCGCATCGACAGGGTAGATGACGGGGACTTGAAAACTACCATCGCCGCGGCCCAGTAGAATGGCTAGCCCGGGAATCTCGTCATAGGGGGTGATTGCGAGGTCGAGCTTTCCATCCCGGTTGAAGTCGCCAACGACGACTTCACCCGGGCCGGCTCCGGGGCCGCGCGCAAATTGCAAAGTGAAGCTGGTTCCCGCTGAGAATGTGCCGTCACCTTTGCCCAGCAGAATACTCACGCTTCCGGTTTGGCTGGCATCGATTTGAGAGCCGGCATTGGTGACAACCAGATCGAGCTTGCCGTCGCCATTGAAATCGCCTACGCCAATGGAGGCAGCCGCCAGCTTGGCCGGGTAAGACAACGGGCGCGGCAAAGGTCCCGTCGCCGTGGCCAATAAAAATCAGAACGGCATCCGCTGAGCCATAGTGGCTGCTCTCCACCACGGCCAGATCCATCGTTTCCGTCTCCATTGAAGTCTCCGGCCACTAATTCACTCGACGGCGCCGGGGCCGGAGTACTCCGTGGCAGTTCGAATGTGCCGTCTCCTTTCCCAAGGAAAACGGCAACAGACGACGGGCTGCCGGTGGTCATGGCGAGGTCGGGCTTTCCATCGTGATTGAAGTCTGCAATCGTCACGGCGTTTCCATAAGTGGGCAACTGAAACTGATACTGAAAGCCCGGCGTGAAGCTGCCGTCACCGGCTCCTTTGAGGATCGAAATCGTGCCGTCATACCGATACACCAGGTCGGGGATACCGTCATCGTTGAAGTCGGCGGCTGCCAGCTGTTGCGGGACGACGGCCGGAATCAGGCTGATCTGCGGACCAAAGAAAGTGCCGTTGTCCCAGCCGAATAGAACCCTTAGAGGTTCGAGGGCGGTGAGGGTCAGCGGGTTGCCTTCTCCAAGCACGATATCCATCCGGCCGTCGCCATCGAGGTCGGCGAGGATCACGCCGCTGTTGCTGTTGGCTAGGTAGTCCAGGCGTCGCGGAAACGCACCTTTCCCGTCGCCAAATAGGATGGAAACACCGCTGGTTACGATGTCCGGAATACCGTCGCCATTGAGGTCTCCGATGGCGAGCGAGAGGTAGCCTCCGACCCTAATAGAGTGCAGGTGGAGAGAAGGTGGCATCCGCATTTTGTAGCTCCACTCCGAGCATGGAGTTGCGCAGATCGTCCTGGAAGGTGAAGGCCGAGATCCGCCTTGCCATCGCCGTTGAGATCGGCAACCGCGATGGCTTGGATGGTGTTCGTCCCCAGGCGCGAAAGAATAGCCCGCGGGGCTTGGAAGGTGCCATCGCCATTGCTGAGGAGGAGCGAAATCGTGTTGTGGGAGACGGTCTCGAATGTGTAAGCATTTGTGAGAACGATCAGATCCGGTTTGTGGTCCCCATTCACGTCGGCCACGGCGATCGACGCCGGAGTTTCCGGGATCGCATACTCGACAGGTTGTTGAAAACTCGCGCCGCCTGTGCCCAGAAGAATGTCGACGACTGCGGTGGTCTCGACCCGCACGGCTTCGACAGGCCCGACGATTACAGCGCGGAGCGCAACGATATCCGGTTTGCCGTCTCCGTTCAAATCCGCCAAGGTAATCGATTGGACAAAGTTGAGCGGGTATTGCGCTTCGGAAATCAAGTTGAGCTCGGAATCAAACAGGGCCACGTCCATGCCAGATGTAACGAGAGTGCCCGCCGCAACGAACAGGTAGCCTCCCGAACTAAGGCGCACGAACGCCTCTTGCCGTCCAGGCGCGCCAGGCGCACTTCCCGCGCTCGTTGGCGAAGGCAGCGGCGCAAGCGATGTATGGCTGGGCAGACACGCGGTCAACTGCTGCTGAAAATTCGGGGTCTTGCGGACCAAGCGATACGGTGACGCATTGGTGATCTCGTAGGCCGTGTAAGAGCCGTCGCTCTCCCGCAGTAGAACGATATGGGAGGCATCGCTCGGCTGCATGTTTGCCGCGACAACATTTCTGAAACTGGCGGCCGGGCAACCGGCCAGCGCAGGGGCGCAGTGGATGAGAGCAACCACCGTCGCGAACGCGAGTTGGACTCTCATTTGCCGGCCAGTTGGACTAAATTCCTGTTGTCTGCATGATACACCTGCAACCGTTGAGCCAATCGAACCTGTTGCAAAACCAGACGTTTGGGACCGGTGAGGTAAACTAACGCATCGTCCCGGAATTTCGCGGAACGGCATTTCTCTTCATACGTCGAATAAATTAGCCTGGAATGACATCAAATTCACTGCTACGGTTTTGCACGCTGGCGCTCGCGGCCGCAGTACTGTTGCCCGCTCAGACGCGATACCATGCCACCCTATCCACTGAAGACGGGAGCCCTCTTCCCACCACCCCGCAAATCATTCCCGAACTTTCGCAAAACCTGGCGGAGAACTGCCGGATTCTGACCGTGTTCGGCGACGGCACGGTCGAGTTCATCGTCGATGGGCGGTACCGCGTGTTTGACCCTGGCAATGTCGACGTGTGCCCCGTCACCATCCGGCTGAAGGGTTATCGGACCATAGCGGCCACGCTGCGCAACGGCGGCGTGGTGGTGCTGAAGCGGATCGGTGATAGCGAAGGTTCGATGGTCTCGATGACCGCCCTGAAAGCGCCGGCGCCGGCCAAGAAAGCGTTCGGAAAAGGCGCGGTTGCGATGACCGAGGAGAAATGGGCGGTGGCCCAAAAAAACTTTGAGCGCGCCGTTGAAATCTATCCGGAGTACGCGGCGGCGTGGAGCGATCTCGGCACGGTCCTCAAGCAACAATCGCAATCCAAGGAAGCGCGCACTGCCTGGGAACGGGCGGTGGAAGCCGATCCCAAATACGTCAAACCTTACTTGCAGTTGACCCGCCTCGCGCTGGAAGAAAAGCGCATGCAAGACGCGGCCAATATTGCGGAACGCGCGATCGCATTGAATCCCGCCGAATTTCCGGCTATCTACTATTACGACGCCACCGCAAATTTCAGTCTCAATCGTTTCGAGGCCGCTGAAAAGAGCGTCCGCCAGGCCATAGATCTCGATACCCACCATGAGATTCCGCGCGCGGAATACCTGCTGGGAGCTGTGCTCGCCGCCAAAGGCGATCGCAGCGGCGCTGTGCAACACATGCGAAAGTACCTCGAGTTGTCGCCGAAGGCAAAGGACGCCGCGGAAGTAAATCGAAACATCGCGAGGGTTGAGAGCGGGTCCACCGAAGCCAAGTAAAGGCTAGGTCGAGACTTTCTTGTACTCGATCAGCAATGAACCGGGCCGGTCTTCGATCGTGGCTTCGAATTCCCGCAGCGCTGCACCCTTCATCGTGATCGGCCGGCTGCTTTCGTAGCCGCGATAGGTCGTGACGCGGTAGTGCGCGCCGGGATCGATTTCGCGTAGCGCGCAGCGGAAGGTGCCATACGGCGAGCGATGGCGCCGAAAGCCCAGGATCATGCCGTCGGCTTCCGCGCGCCGGTGATATTGCAGGACGCACCAGTCCTCGGGGCTAATCGTGACTTCGTTCAAGGGATAGAAATTTCCGAAGAAGTATTTGCGGATGCGTTTGCCTTCCGAGATGGCTTGTTTGAGCAGCGCGCGCGGGTAGCCCGCTGGCCGGCAATCTTCGCAAAACGAAATTCCCGCGTTGAACCCGCTGCGGAACCAGTACGGCGTCGCACCCATTTCGCCGCTGGTGCTGAAGGGCACGAAACTGCTGAGGCCCGCCGTCATCACCTGGTTCTGTAGGGCTGCCTGGTTGAAATCCTGCCCCATGAGCGGCGTGATGGTGCCGTCGGTGCGCCACAGCGGCAGAGAGCGTGAGCAGGTTTCAAGATCGATGCGCATGCCTCCGCTGGCGCAGTTGTCGATCGACAGGTTTGGATAGGCGCGCAGGATGTCGTCCCACATGCGATACAGTCCTTCGACGTAGCGAATTTCGGCGATGCCTACGCGGTCGGGATCCTGCCGGTTGAGTGCCTGCCAAAACGGTCCGGGGCTGATATTGAAATCGATGCGCAGCCAGTCCATGCCGTAAGCGCGGACGGCCGCGATGAGGTACTTCGTCATGAATTCGCGCGCGGCCGGCACACCCAGGTTGAACAAGCTGCTGCTGTTGCTGCCATCGGAAATGATCCAGTCGGGATGTTCGATGGCGATTTCGGTGCCGGCAGCTACGCGCTCGGGCTCGAACCAGACGAGAAAACGCATTTGTTCGCGGTGCGCGGCGTCGGCGATCGGCCCCAGGCCGCGCGGGAAACGATCGGACGGCTCGGCGCGCTGGAGCGGGAATCCGTAATGACCCATGCCGTTGGGAAAACCGTCGCGGGTCCAATAAGCATCGAGCCAGAAGACCTCGAATCCCAGGCCTTTGATGGACTGCAAATGCGCGAGGACGTTCTGCTCGGTGCTGCCATTCGATTCGTAAAACGCCGTGCTCAAGTGAACGATGGGCGGAACCACTGTGGCTCCGTTCACTTTCGGAACTACGTGCTGAAGCATGGTGCGGCGAAACAGGTTGCAGGCGGCTTGCGGATCTTCGCCGAACCAGTAGAGCTGCAGGATTCTGGGGCTGCGGACGGTCTCGCCGGGGTGCAGGTTCAAACGCAGATTTTGTTGCCCGGCCTGGATGCTGAGCGGTCCCTGCTTTTCCTGCTCGACCGAAGCCCTCCACTGGCCAGACCATCCAATTGCGGTGATCACGCCGCCGCCCGGCCACGCCACGTTGAAGAACGGGCATGCGCCTTGCGACGGCTTGCCGTCACGCGGCGCGAATTCGATCGGTTTTCCCGGCAGGATGTCTTCGTCGAAGGGCAGCCAGTCATCCACCGCGGCTGTGCTGCCGCGAAGGCGGTGCAACACTGGTGCGCGTCCCAGGCCCGGCGTGATAGCCACTTCCAGGGCTTTGAGTTGTTCGAGCACCGGTGAGTCCGTGGTGCCGCGGTTGGTGAGGTGCAGTGTCCAATCCACTCCGGGTACGTCGGTATAGATGATCGCTTCGGCGCGCAACTCGAGGCCGGTTTGGGGATCGGACAGAGTGACGATGCAGCCGCGCCTCGATGCGTCGATTTCTTTGCGCTGCACGGTGCGCGTCCAGTGGGGGAGCAGTTCGGAAGACGGGCGGCCACCCAGGACGAACGAGATCGGCAGGTCCGTGCCCACTTGCCATTGGCTTGCCAGTTCATCGAGCCAGACCTGCGTGCCGTCTTCCAGCACTACGCGCGCGTCGGCCCAATCGGCGACGTCGAAGTCGCCACCGTCGCCGCCGGTGTCTACCGTCAGATCAAATTCCCGCGCGCCGTTGAGAGCTTGATCGATGTGGGCGCTTGCCGACGGGCGCATGACATCGGAAACAAAAACTTCTTTTCCGCTGACCTCAACGCGAAAGCGCACTGAGCCCACGGTGGCGTCCACGCTGCGGTCTAATCCGATATCGGCGAGGAAGCGCGCGGCGGGCCGGGCGAGGGAAACGCGCACGGTGCTTTGCGCGGCGACCCCGATGCCGTGCGCGTACGTTTTGTTCCCCACCCGGATGCGCGACTGTTCCGTGTCCGGCGAGCACGCCGCGCAGTGGCCGGCTCGCATTGTGCCGGGCAGGTCTTCGCGCAGAATGCTCAAGTACCCGTTGCCGGTGGGCGGGCCTGCACCATCGGCGAAGACTTTTTCACCCCAGAGTTGGTTAAAGCGCAGTTCAGGATCGAGCGGCGGCTGGGCAAGACCGGGGTTGGAGAGGCTGCCGAACGTGGCCGCAACCAAAGCGGCTTGCGGGACGGTCTTCAACAAATCACGCCGGCGGATTGTCTGTCGATTGTTCACGCAGCATTCAGCATGCCACAGGGTTAGCCGGCCGTAGCGATATGGTGAGTCTGATTCCCGCTGGATCTCGATTGGCCACGCTTACCGTAGCGCCGAATAGCGACAGGATGCGATAGGCCACCGGCGGGCCGAGGCCCAAGTCTCCGCCTGGCGTGATAGCGTCGCCGATCGAGAACAGATCGAAGAATTTCGACATCGCTCCACTGGGAATAGTTCGGCCCTGACTCTCGATACATAGCCGCAGGGCATCGGGAACAATCTCATGGGTGAATCGCACAGTCCCACCCTTCACAGAAAATTTGACAGCGGTGTCAAGCAGGGCGTGCAAGGCTCTCACAAGCAAATCTTCATCTCCCACCACCAGACCGGGATTCGCCGGGGGAGAAACTAGCGTCACCTGACGGGATTCGGCGAAATCCAGTGTGTTGGCGATGGCGCGCTGAAGTGCTTCGCTCAAGGAGACCGAGGCGGATCGGAACTGCTTTCCATTGACGTCGATTTGAGTTAAGAGCAGCGCATCGTCCAGGATCGAAAGAATTCTACGGCGGGATTGGTCGAACACCTCTTTGAGTTGTTTATGCTCGTCGGTAGAAGACATGCCATCCAAAATGATCTCGCCGACGCCGAGGATGCCATGGAGCGGGGTGCGAAACTCATGAGAGATGAGGGTGAGGAATTCGTTCTTGGAACGATCGAGAATGGTGAGGCGCGCATTGGCTTCGGCCAGTTCACGGGTACGCTCGGCGACGGCTTTCTCCAGGTGTTCGTTCTGCAGTTTCAGCGCGCGCTGAAGCTTGCGCAGCTTGAGGTGGGTTTCCACGCGGGCGCTGACTTCTTCGATTTGAAACGGCTTAGCGATATAATCCACCGCGCCTGATCCGAAGGCCTTCACCTTGTCTTGCGTTTCGTTCAACGCGCTGAGAAAAATAACCGGGATACCGGAAGTTTGTTCGCTGGACCGGAGGCGTTCGCACACCTCGTAGCCATTCATCTCCGGCATGTTGATGTCCAGAAGAATCAGATCGGGCGGATTCTTCATTGCCGCCGCAATGGCCAGCCTGCCGCGTGGGAAAGAATGCACTGTATGCCGCTGTTGCCGCAGCATGTCTTCCAAGAGCTTGAGGTTGGTGGGATTATCATCCACGATCATTATGTCGCCGGGATGCGCCAGGGCATGCTCTACTTCAGGCGGCATGCGTCCTCCAGCAAATGGGTTAGGGCATCGTATTCATACTTGTCGGCGAGCTCCTGCAACGCAACCGCGGAACGGGTGTCTTTGCTCTCGGCCACCTCGACAATCAACTGATCCAAGAGCTGCTTGTCGCCGGCCGAGGTCGCGATCATAAGTTGCTCGACGAGTTCGCGTGGTAGCTGACGAAGCAGCTCCGCATTCAACGCCAGCAGGCTCGAGGGATCGTGACCCTCCGCTTCGCTCGGGTCTTCATATTCATACGCAATGTCGAGAAGGACGCGCATCTTTTCCAACAGTTCGTCCTCACGGCAGGGCTTTGCCAGAAAATCGTCGGCGCCGCTTTCGGCGACCGATTTCCGGTCCGCGTCCATGGCGCTGGCGGTCAGAGTGACGATAATGGTTTCCTTTCCGGCAGGCGCCGCCTTGATTTTTCGCGTCGCCTCCAGCCCGTCCATGACCGGCATATGAATATCCATCAGGATCAATTGCGGGCTCCATTCTTCCCAGTTCCGGATGGCGTCCTCGCCATTCACTGCATCGCGGACCGAATACCCGATAGTAGTCAGCAGCTTCATCAGCCAGTCGCGGTTTTCAAACTGATCGTCGACGACCAGAATTCTGGGAGCATCCGTTCCAGCGATGCCAATCACGCGGCGTGGAATGCTCTTCCTGACGGCCACGGCAGCGTCGCCTCTCCCGATCGGGATTTCCAGGCGGAAGGCGGCGCCCTTACCGGCGTGGCTGCTGACGGTGACATCGCCGCCCATCAGCCGCGCGTATTTTCGGGTAATCGCCAACCCTAAGCCGGTTCCTTCGTGACTGTGAATTCCGCGGCTGGTCTGGGTAAATGGGTCGAACAACGTCTTTTGCTCCTCTTCCGAAAGGCCTGGGCCGGTGTCTTCGACTTGCGCCGAGAGCCATAGCTGGCCGGCGGCCCTTTGGCCCAGACCGACATGCAATGTGACTTGGCCGCGGCGGGTAAACTTGATCGCGTTGCCTAGAAGATTGATCAGTGCCTGACGCAGCTTGCCTTCGTCAGCTACCACGTAGGGCACCGATTCCCCATCCACCGACATTTCGAAGCGCAGGGCCTTGGCCGCGGCCCGCAGGCGGAACATGCCGGCGAGATCTTCCACCAGCCGAAGAAAGTTGAACGTGGTTGGATTGAGCTCGGTGCGGCCGGCCTCGATTTTGGACATATCCAGTACGTCATTGATCAAAGTAAGCAGGTGCTCGCCGCTGCGCCCGATGATCTGCAGATTATTTTTGGCCTCCGTTCCGAGACTGGGGTCGCGCAACATCAACTGCACATAACCGAGAATGGCGTTCATCGGCGTGCGGATTTCGTGAGACATGGTCGACAGAAAGGTGCTCTTGGCCTGGGTTGCAGCTTCGGCTTCTCCCTGCGCATGGCGTAACTGCGTGTTGACCTCGTTCAACTGGTCGTTGGCGGCCTTCAACTGTTGCGAGTTGTGAAATGTCTCAGCCTCCATCTGCTCGATGCGGCTGAGCGGCTTGCTGTGCGCAGGCGATTTTTGCCGTACGAACTCGGTCACATCCACCACGCGATGGATGAAATACTCGATTCTGCGGTCGGTTCCGAGCACAGGGGAATTCATCGGGCTCCAGTACCGCTCTTCGAGGACGCCGTCGGGGCGGCGGATGCCGTACTGCTGGATAGCCATGGTGTCTGGGGCGCCGGTCTGCCGCACGCGGTCGAGGGAGGCGCGCCAGTCGGGAATGGCGGTGCTGCCGGGCATGTCCGGAAAAACGTCGAAGAGGGCGCGGCCGAGCACTTCATGGCGCCGTCTATTGGTGGCTTCCAGCAGCGCGTCGCTGATCGCGATGATCTTGAAGTCCGGCGTGAAGATCAGGAAGAGGCCGGGCAGCGATTCAAAGAGTCCCTGCAAAACGGCGCGGCTATTGCGCAGCTCATCCTCCACTGCGCGGCGCTCGGTGATGTCGCGAATGGCGCTCGAAACCAACACCCCCTCATCGGTGTCGAGCGGGCTCAGGCTGATTTCGGTCGCGAACTCGGTGCCATCCTTGCGCAGCGCATATAGCTCGACGCCCGCTCCCATGGTGCGCACCCGCGGGTCGGCGGCAAAACCGGCGCGATGCTCCGGGTGCCGGTTCCGGAAGCGCGCCGGCACCAGCATCTCGATGTCCTGGCCGAGCAACTCTTCCCGCCCGTAGCCAAACAACTTCTGCACCTGCGTGTTCACCAGGACGATTTTGCCGACGCCATTCACCACCACCACCGCATCCGGCGCGGCTTCGAGGAGGCCCCGGAACTTGGTGTCCGCCCGTTTGCGCTCGCTGATATCGCGCGCGATGGAAGAGGCCGCCGTCACATTTCCCGCGGCGTTCTTGATAGGCGAGACCGTGAGCGCGACATCAATCAGCCTGCCGTCCTTGCGCCGCCGCACGGTTTCCTCCCGAATGATTTCTCCCTGATTGAGCTTTGCGAAGATTTCGGATAACGCATCCGAGCGGCCGGGAGGCAGCAGGATGGAAAGGGGTTGGCCGATGGCTTCTTTGGCTGAGTATCCGTAGAGCCGCTCGGCTCCTTTATTCCAACTGAGAATCCTTCCGTCCAGAGACTTGTAGATAATGGCGTCGTCGGAATAGTCAACGATGGAGGCCAGTTGTTCCCGGCCTAGTTCGGCGCGCTTTCGTTCAGTGACGTCGCGAATACTGCTGGAAACGAGCGGTCCCTCCTCGGTCTCGATAGGACTGAGGCTGATCTCGACTGGAAATTCGCTGCCATCTTTGCGCATCGCGTAAAATTCCCCGCCCGAGCCCATAGGCCGTACGTGAGGAGCGCCGTGAAAATCCGCCCGGCTCTCAGGATGCATGTTGCGGAAACGTTCCGGCACGAGCATTTCAATGGTTTGTCCCAACAACTCTTCCCGCGCGTATCCAAACAACTTCTCCACCTGGGCATTGACCAGGACAATCTTTCCCTCGCCATTCACTACCACCACGGCGTCCGGCGCTGCTTCCAACAGTTGGCGAAACTTTCCTTCTTCGGCGAGAGTTTTCGCGGCGTCGCGCAGGCTTTGTTCCGCCCGCCAGCGTGCCGACCGCATGGAGCCCCCGAGCAAGGCAATGCCTGTGCCCACGGCCAGATAGAGGAGCAGGCCAATGTATTGAGCCGCAGACGTGAACTCAAAACTGCCACGGGGCGGAATCAGAAAATAACGCCCTGCAAACGCCCCGAGCGCGACCGCCAGCATTGCAGGGCGCACGCCCCCATACCAGGCGGTTAAGAGAACCGCGAGGAGCAGGGTTGGGTAGGGGATTTGCTCGCCAAGGACCGGGTCGAGCAGAAGCCGGGCCCCCGTAGCGAGGGCGATGCTGAACACCGCACAGCCGCAGCCAAGCCATAACGGGCGCGATAATGCTGGATTTTTGTCAAGGAGCGGCGTATTAAGAGGGTGCGATGGCTGCGGCAATATTCTCGCAAAGATCGCGGTTTATTTTCATGAGTTTCGATCGCGCCGATGCGCTATGCTCGGGGTTTGTCCTCGCTTCGCCCTGCGGAACGATGGCCACGGAGCGGAACCCCTGTCGAGGCCCGTGCGTCTGCTGGAGACAAGAGGAAACGTGAGGATTTCTTGCCCAATCCGGCTCCTGGTGATTTTTGTTTGCCTACTCTGCACGGTTGCGTTCGCGCAGACTCCGCAGCGGCAGGATCAGCAAGGCCCTCCGCCGGTTGACGGGAAGGCAGTATTCCGGCGCGCCACCGAAATGTACGAGAAGAAGAATTACACTGGCGCGCTGCGGGCCTTTCAGGATTCCGCCGCCCTCAAAAACAGTGAAGCGATGATGTACCTGGGGCTGATGTATTCCGGCGGGCAGGGCACCGCCGTCGATTACGATCTGGCGATGTCGTGGTTTCTCAAAGCCGCCGCAGCGGGCGACGCCCAGGCCATGTGCAACGTCGGCATCCTCTATTACATGGGCCTCGGCGTTCCCAAGAAATACGACCGCGCCTTGCGCTGGTTCAACGACAGCGCCATTCACGGCAACAGCCAGGGCATGTTCAACATGGGCGTGCTGTACCGCGACGGCCTGGGTGTGACGCAGAGTTATGCCGAAGCGATGAAGTGGTTTCTCAAGTCGGCCGAGCATCAGAACGACCTGGCGATGAACAGTCTGGGCGTGCTCTACATGAACGGCCAGGGCGTGCCCGTCGATTATGCCGAAGCCATGAAGTGGTATCGCAGCGCCGCCGATCTGGGCAATCGCTCCGCCATGCACAATATTGGCTCGCTGTATGAGGGCGGCCTGGGCGTGCCCAAGGATCAGTACGAAGCCAACAAATGGTATACAAAATCGGCTGAGGGAAGCCCGCAACCGTAGCGCGCATTCAAATCGCCGTATTCTCCCGCCACTTTCCACGCCAGAATAGTAGCTATGCTCCAACTCAAGCGCGCGGGACTGCTGCCGTGGGTAGTCGCGTTCCTGGAAGGCTTCTCGACGCTGGCCGTGGAAGTAATCGCGATTCGCCTCGCGGTGCCTATCGTCGGATCGAGCGTGGTTCTTACGGGCGTAATGCTGGGCGTGGTCCTGTTCGCATTGAGCGCGGGATACTGGCGCGGCGGCGTGCTCTCCGCGCAGTGGGACCGCGCGCGCACTAGAAAGGCGCTGGCGCGAAATCTGCTGATCGCGACGGCGCTTTACGGCGTGATTGCTTTTCCCTTCGAGGCCAGGTTGCTGGACTGGCTGCTTAACACGCTCGGCCTTGCGCAGGCGATCGGGCTCACGGCCATCCTGCTTTTTCTCGTTCCAATTTATTTCGCGTCGCAAACCGTGCCCATGCTGGCGGAACTCACCAGCGGCGAAGACGGCAAAGCGGGCAGGGCATCGGGCAAGGTGCTGTTCTTCTCGACGATCGGTTCGGTGGCCGGCGGCGTGCTGACGCCCGTCTACCTGTTTCCGGCGCTGGGCGTGTCGCGGTCGAGTTACCTGGTCTGCGCGGTGCTGGCACTCGCGGGTTGCATGATGCTGAGCGATCGCGGGCAGCAGATTCGCGCGGCGGCTATCGGATCGGCCGCCGTAATGTCCGCCGTGTTCGCGCATGCGATGACCACGCCTGGCGGCGATCTTTTCTCGTTTGACAGCGCTTACCAGTCGATCCGAGTTGTCGAAGAGAAAACGGACGACAATCGCACCGAGCGTTTGATGATGGTCGGCGGTGGGCGCGCGTCGGGCATTTACGCCGATACCGGAGAAACCTCGTTCGCCTACACGCGGGAAGGGGAACGAATGCTGCGCGAGACTGGCGCTCGGCGGGTGCTGGTAATCGGCGCGGCTGGTTTCACGTTTCCGCGCGACGCTGCAAAATTTCCCGGCGTTGAGCAAGTGGATGCGGTTGACGTCGATCCATCGGTACGCGAGATTGCGGAGAAGCATTTTTTACGGCAGCCGCTGCCGGCGCTGGTCCGGTTTCTGCCATGGTCGGCTCGTTTCGCGGTAAGGCGTCTGGGAAAAACGGGCGCGCGTTATGGGTTCACTTTTGTGGATACCTATTTTGGCAAAGGGATTCCCGATGAACTGGTGACGACGGAATTTTTCCGCGACGTGCGGGCAATATCGGATCAGACGGTGGTGAATGCACAGATGGACCGCGCGATGACATCGGCGTTCGCCCGGAATATGCTGGCGTCGTTCCGCGAAGCCTTTGGCGGAGTATGGCTGTTCGACGCCAAGCCCAACGAAGATTCCGACACAACGAACATGCTGGTCCTTAGCTGGCCGGCGCAGGGTGCGAAGGCATGGAACGGAAGCGGGCAGCCGTACCGCGACGATCGGAACAAAGCCGATCGCGATAGGGTCGCGATGGTCTGGGGAGATGATGAGCCGTAGCGGGTTTTTAGCCCAGCTGTTTCGAGTCCTCCAGCGGTGATACCATCTATCAATGCAAAACGTCAGGCGGGCGGACATGCTACTGCCGCTCGTTGTGGGTTTCGCTTCCGCCAACCCATAGTTAAGGAACAACGACGATGAGTATCGAAAGCGTAATGTTCAATGCAACTGTCGCCGTGCGCCACAGCCGGGACGCCAATCCTTGCGGGGCGCGCGGACTCTCGCTGCTTGCCTTAGCCGCGGCTCTTCTTTTTTCCCCAGCGCCGGCGCGCAGCCAGTCCGTGACGCAAGCGGACGTCAAACTGGTGATCGGCGGCGAATCGATCAAGAAGAGTTCCAAAGGCACGCTTTCGATAGAGGGCAGCGCGCTGAAATTTACATCCGCGAAGGGCACGCTGGAGCTGCAAGCCGCCTCCATTCTGGACGTGTCCACCAATGAGGATAGCCGGCAGGATATTACCGGCGCGGCAAAACTGGCGACGATGGCCATTCCTTACGGAGGCGGGCGAGTGCTAAGCCTGTTTTCACACGGGGTGGATGTGCTCACGCTGGAGTTCACGGACGCCAAAGGCGCCTACCATGCCGTGATTTTTGAGCTTCCTGCGCCACGCCAAGCGGCACCGTTCAAGAAGCAGCTTGTAGCGATGGGCGCCAAAACCAGCGCTCCACTGGAAGAACCGACAGCGAACAAATCGGAGAAGAAACCGTGAAGCGTCAAACTCGATATACCGTCCCGGTCGTATTCCCCATGGTTCTCGCCAGCCTGCTGATGGCCGGTTCGCTCCTAGGGCAGTCCAGCGCGGCGAAGCCCTCGGCTTCATCCATTGAGATCAAACCGATGGAGCCCGGCGACCTGCCGATACCCCCGGACTTCCGCGCGGCCGTCTACGAAAATCTTATCGTGGAGATTAAGAAGACCGGAAAATTCGAGCAGGTCTATCGCAGCGGCGATAAGGACGCGGCCAACCTGCCCAACCTGGTCACGCTGCGCATGGTGGCGCAGTCTTTCAAAAAAGGCAGCCAGAAGAAACGCGAAGTGACAACCGTCAGCGGATCTACCTCGATCAGCCTGAAGGTCCAAATCTCCGACCGCGCCGGGAAGATGCTTGTGGATCAGGACGTGGTGGGCAAGGTAAGGTTCTTTGGAGAAAACTTGCGGGCCACCTACGATTTCTCTAAGAAGGTCGCCAAAATCGTTCAAACTGCGTTCTAGTCCGGTTCAAATGTCGATTATCCGCATCTTCATCTCTCCACGGTGTTGTGCCAGCGTTCTGGTGGCTGCCTGTTTGCCGCTGGCCGTGGCGCAGACTCCGCAAAAAGATCCCGCCGCGTCATCTTCGGCCGCGCCCGAGGGCAGCGCAATCGATAAAGTCCTCGGCTGGGTCGCGCCCGGGCAACCGACGCATTTGACCGAAAAGAAGCGCTTTCAACTCTACATGGTCAATACGGGCGGTCCGGTACCTTTGATCGGTGAGATGGCGGCGGCCGGCATTGGACAATGGGCGAATCGCCCGAAGGAGTGGGGACAAGGTTGGCACGCCTTCGGGGAGCGCTATGGCAGCGACTTGGCGTACAACGCCGTGCGGCAAACCATCGTGTATGGAACTTCCGTCGTGTTTCGCGAAGACAACCGCTATTTTGCTTCCCAGAAGCACGGCTTCTGGCCGCGGACCAAGCATGCCCTAGCCAGTACTTTCATCGCGCGGCACCCGGATGGCAGCAGCCAATTTTCCGTTTCCGCTATGTCGGGCGTCATCGGAGCGAGCGCGATTTCCAGCATCTGGGGTCCGGCCAGTTGGAAAGGCGCAGGTAACATCGCCGAAAACGCCGGCATCACCATCGCCACTACCGCCGGATTCAACGTCGTGCGCGAATTTTTGCTGGACATTCTGCATCGCAACAAATAGCAGCGGGCAGGCGTCAAGTGATACGCTGCTGTTTATGCCTGTCATCGCTTCACGACGTCATTTTCTTGGATTTGCGGGAATCGCCGCCAGTACTGCGCTGTCCTCCGCCGCCACGCCGCCAGCTTCGGATTCACCGATTGGCAAATTGAAAAGCCGCGCTTCCGAAGCACACCCGATCACCATCGATGAACGGCGCGCACGCATCGAGCAGGCGCGGCGTCTGATGCGCGAGAACCATCTGGACGCCATTTGCATGATCGGCGGCACGTCGCTGGTCTACTTCAGCAACATTAGCTGGTGGAACAGCGAGCGCCTGTTTTTCATGGTGCTGCCGGCGAAAGGCGAAGCGTTTTACGTTTCTCCGGGCTTCGAGGAAGATCGCGCGCGCGAGCAGATTGCGAGCGGTCCCGGCGGCGCAAATGCCCGCGTGCTTACCTGGCAGGAAGACGACGACCCGTACGCACTAGTAGCGGCCGGGCTGAAGGAGCGCGGCATTTCGACCGGCAAGATCGGCGTCGAGGAGAAGGTGTTTTTTGTTTTCGCGGACGGCCTGGCGAAAGCCGCGCCGGGGATAACCGTGACCAGCGCCACGCCCGTCACCGCGGGATGCCGTCAGATCAAAAGCGCGCATGAAATCGAGTTGATGCGACTGGCGTCGCAGGTGACTTTGCAAGCTTATCACGCGGCCTGGCAGTCGCTGCGCGAAGGGATGACGCAAAACGATTTCGCGGCGCTGGTGCAATCGGCGCACAAGCAACTCGGCTTCGAAGGAGGCGCCGGCGTGCAGGTGGCGGAATATTCGGCTAATCCGCACGGCTCGATTAAGCCGCAGGTGGTGAAGGAAGGTGCGATCCTGCTGATGGACGGCGGCTGCAGCGTGGAGGGCTACGAAAGCGATATCTCGCGGACCTTCGTGCTGGGCAAACCGACCGCCAAGATGAAGCAGGTTTTTGAAATCGTGCATCGCGCGCAGAGTGCGGCGCTGGCCGCGGCGCGTCCGGGAGTGGCTTGCGGGGACGTCGACGCAGCCGCCCGCAAGGTGATCACCGATGCCGGCTACGGTCCCGGCTACAAGCACTTCACGCACCGCCTGGGACACGGCATGGGCATGGATGGCCACGAATGGCCGTACCTGGTGCGCGGCAATAAACTGCCGCTGGCAGCCGGGATGACGTTCAGCGACGAGCCCGGAATTTATATCAAGGGCGAATTCGGTGTGCGTCTGGAAGACGACATGCTGATCACGGAGAAGGGCGCGGAGTTGTTGACGCCGCAGAGTCCGTCGCTCGAGCAGCCATTCGGGGCGTAGGGAAAGAAAAAATTTCTCGCAGAGACGCAGAAACAGAGAACTACTTAAGACATTTTTCTCTGCGCTCTCTGCGTCTCTGCGAGAAATGTGTTGCCTTATACCAGAACTTTCGTCACGACATCCCCGCTAACGTCCGTCAGCCGGAAGTGGCGGCCCTGGAATTTGTAAGTCAGCTTCTTGTGGTCGACGCCGAGGCAGTGCAGAATGGTGGCCTGCAAGTCGTGGATCGGAACGCTGTCGGAGACTACGTTGTAACCGTAGTCGTCCGTTTCACCGAGCACGGTTCCGGGTTTGATGCCGCCGCCCGCTGCCCACATCGTGTAGCAGCGGCCATGATGGTCGCGACCATAATTGGCTTCCGACAACTTGCCCTGGCAGTAAACTGTGCGCCCGAATTCGCCGCCCCAGATGACCAGTGTTTCGTCCAGCAAGCCGCGCTGTTTTAGATCTTGCACCAGCGCCGCGGAAGGCTGATCGACGGCTTTGCATTGCAGCGCCAGATCGCGGGGCAGGTCGCTGTGTTGATCCCAACCGCGCTTGTAGAGCTGGATGAAACGCACGTTGCGCTCGGCGAGGCGCCGGGCCAGCAGACAATGCGAGGCGTACGTGCCGGGCTTGCGCGCGTCCTGGCCGTACAGCTCGAAAGTGCTATCCGGCTCTTTCGACAAGTCCACCAAATCCGGCACCGAAGTTTGCATGCGGTACGCCATTTCGTACTCGGTGATGCGGGTGTCGATTTCCGGATCGCCGTAGGCTGCGGCGCGAATCTTGTTGAGCTTCTCCAGGCCGTCCAGCATCTGGCGCCGCGTGCTTTGGTTCAAGCCGGGTGGGTCGGAGAGAAATAGCACAGGATCGCCGCCGGCGCGAAATTTAACGCCTTGATGGTTGGAAGGCAAAAAGCCGCTGCCCCAAAGCCGCGAGAAAAGCGGCTGATCGATATTGAGGCCGCTGGCTTGCGACACCATCACGACGAAGGCCGGCAGATTCTGATTTTCGCTGCCCAGCCCGTAGCTGACCCACGCGCCCATGCTGGGGCGGCCGGGCTGTTGGCTGCCGCTTTGAATGAAAGTGATGGCGGGATCGTGATTGATGGCGTCAGTGTTGACGGTGCGGATGATCGCGATATCGTCCACGATCTTGCCGGTGTATGGCAGCAAGTTGCTGATCCACGCGCCGGATTTGCCCTGTTGCTGAAAATCAAAAATCGACGCAGCGGTGGGAAACGTGGCTTGCCCAGACGTCATGCCGGTGATGCGCTGGCCGTTGCGTACCGACGCCGGCAAATCGGTGCCCTGCAGTTTGCGCAGATTGGGTTTGTAGTCGAACAGATCAAGCTGCGAAGGCGCGCCGGACTGGTGAAGATAAATCACGCGCTTGGCTTTGGGCGCGAAATGCGGCAGGCTGGCCAGGCCGCCGGTCTTGGGATTGATGTCGGCGCCGGTTGCCGCGGCAAACAGTTCGGGGCTGAGCAGCGAGGCCAACGCCATGCCGCCAATGCCGGCGGCGTTTCGGCCGAAAAACTGGCGGCGCGTCAGCGCCATCGTCACTTCGTCTTGCCAGGTCATGGTCTCACTCTTTCGTTATCGTTTCGTCGAGGTTGAGGATGGTGCTGGTCACCGTGGTCCATGCCGCCAGCTCGCCGACATCCAGCTTGGGGTCGGCTTTGGAATCGCCCACGCCGATCAGCTTGGCTGCCGCGGCTTTGTCGCCCCGGTAATGGGCGGTCTGCTGCTGGGCGATCTCCTCAAGAATTTTCAATTCGCGGCTGTCCGGTTTGCGCGCTGTGGCCAGACGGAAGGCCATATCGATGCGCGCCGCTGGATTACGCCCCGCTTGCAGGATCACGCGCTGCGCCAATACGCGCGCGGCTTCCACGTAAGTCGGATCGTTAAGCAGGACTAATCCTTGCAGCGGCGTGTTGGTACGGGCGCGGCGGGCGGTGCACTTCTCGCGATCCGGCGCATCGAAAATAGATGCCGATGCGGGCGGCGCGGTGCGTTTCGCGAATGTGTACATGCTGCGGCGGTATAGATCTTTGCCGGTGCTCGGAACATACGTTTGCGAGGAGTAAACGTCGCCGAATGCCAGTTCCTCCCACAGTCCCTTGGGCTGGTAGGGATAAACGCTCGGACCGCCAATGCGGTCGTCGGCAAGCAACCCGGCCGCTGCCAGCGCGTTGTCGCGCACCATTTCGGCGGGCAATCGGAAACGAGCGCCACGCGCCAGAAGCCGGTTCTCAGGATCTTTCTCGATCAGCTCAGGACTTGCCGCCGAAGACTGGCGGTACGCGGCGGAATTCACAATCAGCCGCTGCATGGCTTTGACATCCCAGCCGGTGCGAATGAATTCGGTGGCCAGCCAATCCAGCAATTCAGGATGACTGGGCGCTTCGCCCTGCGAGCCAAAATCCTCCGACGTTTTCACCAGGCCCATTCCAAAGTACATCTGCCAATAGCGATTGACGGCCACGCGAGCCGTAAGTGGATGGGTGGGATCGACCAGCCAGCGCGCCAGTCCCAGCCGGTTGGCCGGGGAATCCTTGGGCAGTGGCGGCAGCACGGCGGGTACGGCGGGCGTAACCCGTTCGCCTAGGTTGCGATAATCGCCGCGACCGAGGATGTGGGTTTCACGCGGCTCGGCGGCCTCGCGCATCACCATGCTGGTGGGGATGACTTTCACCAGATTGTATTTTCTCAGCGCTTAGCGTTTTCCATTCTGCGTACTGCTTGCGCAAGGCTTCGGGCGCGTCGTAGGTGAGGAAATAATCGCGCAGCCGCAGTATTGGAGTCTTCAAGTCTCCCGAGCGCTCCACGGCCTTTTCCAGATCGATGCCGTCGGTATCGGGCAGGTCGATTTCCTTTTCCGGCTTCTTGGTGGCGCGATCCTTTTCATCCTGCAGGCGAATCGCTGCCAGATTGAATAGCGCGTAGCGGGTCGGCTGATGGATCGCGAGCTGTTCGATTTCGGTGGGCGCGAGTTGGCGGCTGTAAATGCGGAGGTCGTCCATGCGGCCGCGGAACGGCAGTCCCAGTTCTTTATTTCCAATTTGCAGCGGAGCGGTTTGCTGGATGGATCCGGAGAGGTGGTTGCGAATTGCAACTACCTCGCGCGGCTGTCCATTGAGGTAAAGCTTCAGCCCGGAAGCCTGGCCGGAGCCATCGTACGTCACGGCGATGTGGGTCCAGAAGCGCGCGAATCGCTGCGTAGTCTTGATCTCGATCGCCTCATCGGGCCATGCGGATATCAGGCGAACCACCACGTTGACGCCGCGCTTCAAGTCACCGATGGGCTCGGAATCGTCGAAGAGAATCTCGTAGCCGCGATGATTCTGATCCACCTTTTGCAGGATCACCATCTGGTCTTTGTCATCGGGGCGCGCCCACATAGCGACTGAAAAGGAATCGGTGCGTTCAAAAGCGGCAGTGTTGCCTAGTTCGACTAGCGTCTGCCCGTCGAAATCGGCGCCGCGTCCCTCGACTGCCGGACTGTAGCCGACTTCGCCGTACATCACGCGGCCGTGATGATAGTTGCCGGAGCTATCGGCGAGGTTGCCGTCCATCTCATAATGAGCGACCAAGCCCTGGCGGGGCGGTTCAGGCATCGATGCCAGACGCGTTTTCTCCCATTCGGCTTGCAGCGGGGCGACGTGCGCTTCGTCTAATTCTTTTTCGTGCTCGGCGATGGCGGAATCGAGATGATCCAAACGCGCCTTCTCATCCGCGGTGGGTAGCATCAGCACTGGCTTGGCATTGCCCCAGCGGCCGTCCAGGCCCTTTTCCGGGATGGTGTTGAAGAAGGCGAAGAAGCGGTAGAAATCGCGCTGCTTGATGGGATCGTACTTATGATCGTGGCAGCGTGAGCAGCCCATCGTCATGCCCAGCCAGGCGACCGAAGTAGTCTCGACGCGATCGACGACATATTCGGTTTGATACTCGTCCGGAATCGCGCCGCCCTCGAAATTGATCATGTGATTGCGATTGAATCCGGTGGCGAGTATCTGATCGCGCGTGGCGCCGGGCAGCAAGTCGCCGGCAATTTGCTGCACGGTGAACTGGTCGAACGGCATGTTGCTGTTGAAGGCTTGAATCACCCAATCGCGCCAATGCCACATGTCGCGATGGCTGTCGATGTGATAGCCGTGGCTGTCGGCGTATCGCGCGATATCCAGCCACAGCATGGCCATGCGCTCCCCGTAATGCGGTGAGGCGAGCAGGCGATCCACTTGCTTCTCGTAAGCTTGCGGCGATTTGTCGGCGATGAAGGCATCGAGCTCGGCGGGTGTTGGCGGCAATCCGGTGAGATCGTAACTCACGCGCCGCAGCAGAGTGGCTTTGTCGGCTTCGGGCGAATGCTTGAGCCCTTCGCGCTCCAAACGCGCCAGGACAAAATTGTCGATCGCGTTGCGCACCCAGGCTGTTTCTTTCACCGCGGGCAGGTCGGGCCGCTTGGGCGGAACATAGGACCAATGCGTTTCCCACTTGGCGCCTTGATCGATCCAGCGGCGGATGAGGTCCACTTGCGCTTCAGTGAGATTGCGCTCGAAGCTGGCAGGCGGCATGCGCATGGCCGGTTTGGCGGCGCTGATGCGTTGATACAGTTTGCTGTCGGCGGATTTGCCAGGCACGATCACCTGATAACCGCCGCGATCCGCGAACGCGCCGTCGCGCGTGTCGAGGCGGAAATTCACTTTGCGCTGCTTCTCGTCAGGACCGTGGCAGGCGAAGCAATTGTCGGAGAGGATGGGGCGGATATCGCGATCGAAATCGACAGGCTTGCCGGCGGGGTCAACAGGGGCGGCAAAGGCCGGGACCAACGGGCGCAGAGCTAAAATAATCGCAGCGGCGCTCAGCAGACAGACCCAAACTCGTGGCTTCAAGGCAACCCTCCCGGTGGTACGTAGGAATATGCCCTATTGTAACGCTGATGAGGTTCAGGGCATTAACGCCGCGTCGGTTTCCAGTCTAGGCGTCTTACAATCAGAAGGTGACGCTGCTTGGGCAGGATTCTTGATGAGCAATCGTGTTTACAAGTTCCTTTCCGCTCAAGATGCTACGGACAACCTCGAAAAGCGACGGATAAAAGTCTCTACAATCGATGAACTCAACGATCCGTTCGATTTATGTTCGATTGATACAGCGCACCCGGCCATTGAGCAAGCGCTCACAGAATACATCACAAGGTTCAGGAGAACCACGGGGCTTCTGTGCTTTAGCCGTAATTGGGACAACCTCTTGATGTGGAGCCACTACGGCCGTTCACACACAGGCATCTGTCTGGGCTTTGACATCCCAGATGGTCAGCCTGATGGAGGGCACGACATGGAGGTGTGTTACCAGCCAAATCTTCTAGTGATACGCAGCGGGGCCGACGTAAACAACGACCTCGCGAATAAGCTCCTTCGAACGAAGTACGAGGTATGGAGTTACGAGCAAGAGGTCCGTCTATTCGTGAAACTTAATGATTCCCCCGATGATAAAGGTCGGTTCTGGTTTCCCTTCGGTGTCGATCTGGAACTCAGAGAAGTGATTGTAGGCGCTCAGTGCTCCCAGAAGGACAACAACGCCCTAACCCAGGTTCTTCAATGTCATCACGACAGTGTGGTGTGTTCCTGGGCATATATGCGAAGGGACGCGTTTTCCCTTATTCGCAAGGCATTGCCCCCGCCATGGTTCTCCTAATGCCGGCGGATTTACCGAACAAGCACGTAGCAAATAAACTCGACCAGAACTGATCGACCAGAGCTTTAGTTCGCCTCCGCACGAATGACGCAGAGATCCAAAAGCGTCCAGAACCACTTTTTGCCTCGCTGCTATACTGCTCCACATGAAGCGCGCTATTCATCTGCCTTTATGCCTGCTTTGTTTCGTGGCGGCAGCAGCCGCGCAGCGCACCGTCAGTGACGCCGAGGTCCGGCAGGTGCATCGCTCAACTTTGCTGATCGACACCCACAACGACGTCACCAGCGAAACCGTCGAAGGGCTCGACATTGGCAAGCCGCATGCCGGGCGCACGGACATTCCTAAGATGCGCGAGGGCGGCATCGGCGCCATGTTTTTCGCCGTTTATGTCGACGCCGAATATGTCGATGGCAACCGCTCGGCGCATCGCGCGCTCGACATGATCGACACCGTTCGCCACGACATCATCGATCGTTATCCGCGGGATTTCATGTTGGCGCGCACCGCCGACGATATCGAAGCCGCCCACAAGCAGGCTAAAATCGCCGCGCTGATGGGCATCGAAGGCGGGCACGCGATCGAGGACAGCCTGCGCCTGCTGCGCCAGTACTACGAACTGGGGGTGCGCTACATGACGCTCACTCACATGAACACCAACAATTGGGCGGACGCCTCGGGCGACCTGGACGATCCGAGCGTTAAGCGCCACAACGGCCTGACGGATTTCGGCAAGGACGTCGTCCGCGAGATGAACCGCCTGGGCATGATGGTGGACATCTCGCACGTCGCCGACAAAACGTTTTGGGATGTGCTGGAGGTGAGCCGCGCGCCGGTGTTCGCGTCGCACTCGTCATGCCGTAGTATTTCCAGTTTTTTCCGCAATATGACGGACGAAATGATCGTCGCTCTGGCTAAGAAAGGCGGCGTAATTCAAATCAATTTCCTGTGCGCATTTGTTTCCCAGAAATCCGAAGACGTCTCCGGTCCGCAGCGGACCGAGTTGCTGCGCCGCATGCGCGAGATTCGCGCCGCCTATCCCAACGATCCGGCACGGCGCGACAAGGAAATCGCCGCGCTTTGGGGCAACCTTGATGAAGGCGTCCCGCGCGCCACCCTCGCCGACGTCGTCGCCAACATCGATCACGTCGTAAAGATTGCAGGCGTGGAGGCGGTGGGCATTGGTCCGGATTACGACGGCACCGGCTGCGCGCCCGAAGGCATCGACGATATGTCGAAATTTCCCGCACTCACCCGCGCTCTGCTCGAGAAAGGCTACTCGGCAGATGACATCCGTAAGATTTATGGCGGCAACACCCTGCGAGTGATGCGAGTGGTGGAAAAAACGAGTGCCCGAAGGTAGTCTTCCTGTAATATCTAAAGGTAATTCCGGCGAATAATACAAAGAATTAGGTTGAAATAATAGAAAAGTGGGTTTTTAATATGAAGTATGCGTCACGTAAAATCCATCTGTATCTGTTCTGGCGGCGGTGCTTGCGCTACCGCTTGCCGCAGCACTCAAAAATAACCAGTCCGGCTACATCGGGGGCACTCTGAGCATTCCGCAAGGGACGCTGGGTGTGATCGACGCCAGCAACGGCGAGGCGCTGCAATTCAGCCACGGCGATGAATCTTACAGCATTCCTTACTCCGGCATTACGAGCATGGAATGGAGCGACAAAGTCGGCCGGCGTTCGGAATCGGTAAGCGCTCGCACGGTAATGGCGGCTCCCATTAATATGTTCAAGAAGAAGCCGCAGTACCTCACCGTCGCCTTCCATGAGGGTCAAGTCAATCAGGTGGCGATCTTCGAGGTGATGGAAGACACGCTGCGGCCGTTGGTGCCCGCGCTCGAAGCACGCACCGGCAAGAAAGTGGAGGTGACCGATTCGTTCGCGCCTGCGCCAGTGGTTCCGCCCGCGGCTCCCGTTGCCGGTGCGGCGCCTGTCGTTGCTCCTTCGCCCGTGCAGGGATCGATGGTCGACGTGAGCTTTATCTCCAAGCCGGCAGGGGCCTCGGTACTGTTTTACGGCATGCCCGCCGGCCGAACGCCCATGATGACCAAGCTCGCGCCGGGCGACTACAAGGTCACGGTAAGCGCCGCCGGTATGCAGGATTGGGTGCAGCAATTCTCTGTCGAACCCGCCAAACCCGTGTCGCTGGTGGCCGAGCTGAAACCGCGGCTGCAGGAGAAGGTTGTTGAGAACGGCAGCCAGATCATGTTGCCTGCGCCAACGGTTGAAGCTCCCGCGCCGGCCGCCGCGCCGTCAAACAAGCCTGTGCGCCGCAAGAAGGCGGCGCCGGCCAAGGAAGCTTCGGCGGAGCTTCCGAAAATCATCGTCGGTAACGCAAAGTAGCGCCGCTTGTTTATTCCGCTGGTTCTCGCACTGGCTCAAACCGGGCAGGATGGCGCGCGGCCGGGCTGGCCCTGCGTCCCCGGCCGCGCCATCGATCCTGCCTATCTTGAAATCAGCGAGTCTACGGGCGGGCAGGCGTTTCTGCTACAGAAAAACGAAGCCGCCCACACTGGCGTGATTATGAATTTGCCGGTGACGCATCCGGAGACATTGTTTCGCGCGGTGGGGCATCTGGCGGGAACGCGCACTTTCGATTTTCCCGTGGATGCGAGCATCGAGAGCATCGCGGTTACCGCGTCGATACAGTGCAGGCAAACGGTTGCAGTGATCGAGCCGGGCGGAACGGAAGTGACGGCGGCGAACGCCGTGCAAGACATCGAACTGCAAGCCGGCAAGATCGTGCGCGTGGATGGGCCCGGCGTGGGCAATTGGCAGGTGCGCATCGCCGGCCAGGGGCTGTTCATTTTGTCCGTGCGGGCGAAGACATCGATCCGCCTAAGCAACGTACGCTTTGTTGAGCCAGGAGGACAGATGGTGGCCGCGATCGTCGGGCCGCTCTCGCCTGCCAGCTTTCATGTGATGGCGGCGTCGGGTGAGACGCTGAGCGCGTTGCCTGCGCCGCCCGGTGAGGACGGAGCTTACCGGCTCGATTTCACGCCCACCGCGGAGCGATTTCGCATCATGGTGCAGGGCACGGACGAAAACGGCAGGCCGGTCCGCCGCATGTACCCCAAACTTTTCCGTTTTAGTGCGCCGCAGCCAGCGCGTCCGTAAACTCGTCTTCCACATTGTCGAAAAACACACCTTGAAACTGGCCGGGAGCGAGTGTGGGTAGAGCGAGTTCAAGTTGGTGATTTTTGTCCGGAGCCAGATTCGAAACGTCGGCGTAGAATCCGACAAAAGACGGCGCATGCACGCGGATGGAGGAATAGGCGCGCTGCAACTCCACCGGCACGCCGTCGATTTTCAAACGAACGCTCATTTTGTCGTCCGGCTCGGCGATGTGGACGTAGAGTAAGAGCCTTTCCGGGGCGAGCCACGTGGTGTGCAGATCTTCGGGCGTCCACGGAATCGGCCAGGCTTTCTTGCGGGCGCTGAGCTGCTGCTTGATCCTGGCGGGGATTCGGAAATTCGCGTTGAAAGTCCCATCGGTGAACCTGGGATCGTAGGTGCCTGCTTGCTGAGCGTGTGCAAACATTTCGCCGGCGAAGCGCAGTGTAACGGCCACAATGTTGTCCGTCAGCGCGAAGACCTGCGCCTGGCCATTGACCTTGACCTGTTTGATATTGACGGGCGCGGGCACGCGCAGGGTGAGTTTTTCTGTAGTGCCGGCCGCGACCTTGCACGCCGGTCACCGTGAGAATACCGTCCGACAATTTCGCCCTACCGCTGCCGGTTTCGATGATGGGCTGCGAGAGCGTAGCCGGGGCCGCCGGCACAATTTCAAACACCAGCGCTTGTGTGCCTTCGACAGGCAGCGATACTCGATCGCCATAGCCGAACTCGCCAAGCCAGTGGCCCTCGCGCGGATAAATTTCCTTGAGGCGGAACGAATCCTGCCGGGCGAGGCCGATGGATTGGTCCAGATTGAACTCAGCCGCAAGCTGGCGATAATTCGGATTGAACAGGAACACGTACCCGCGATTTCCCACGATGGCGGCAGTGCCGTCGACGCGTCCGATGGCGGGCTGGCCCAGGATGGTTCGAGTGTGACGGAGAAATTCGCGGTTGTTGTCAGCCCAGTCCAGCCACTTGCGGAACCATTGTTTGTCGACGGCGGAAAAGTTCTTGTACTCTTCCGGATCGCGCGCCGGAATCATGTTCAGCACGTTATTCCAGCCGGCTGTGGCAATCGAAGAAAGCAGCGAATATTTCCAGCCCAGGTAGTCCCAGTCGCGCGCGCGGAAAGAGGTGGTCGGCATAGTTTCGTCGTCAACCATGCGCGGCGATTGATGGCCGATGAAGCCGGGAACAATCTCGGACGGTGCGAATTCAAAGTTGCGATAGCGGTAGGCGGTGTAGCGCTGGCGGTCGGCGGAGACGCGGTCGAAGTGGAGATCAGGGAAGGGAACGAAACTTTCTGGCTGCTCGTCGGTGCCGGTGGGATGCGGATAGCTGCCGGCCAGCCAGGACCACGGCCCGTATTCCTGATACAACTGGCGGCCGTCGATGGCGATGTCCGGAATTTTCTCGCGCAGCGTTTCCATCACCCGCCGCCATCCCCACCATTGCGCATAGCGGCTGGTGCCTTCGTACCACAGAAACGTATAGTCGAACGCGTAGCCGCCAATGCCGGTCCGGCGGTGAAACGCTTGCAGATTGTCGATCAGAAAATCTTGGAGGGAGCGCACACCCAGACTGGCATTCTGCTTCTTGGTATGAAATTTGCTGCCTGTGACCAGCCACTCGCGGTTCTGCGAAAACGGCAGCACGGGATAAACGTAGGCCGCCAGTTTCACTTTTTTCGAGCGCGCGTAATCCAGCATCTCTTGCACGGATGGCGGCATCGCGCCGGACTTCGGATCCCATTCGCCTCTGCGAATTTTCTGGCCCATGCCCAGCCAGAGCACGTACTCCCAGCTCCAATCGTCGGCGCTGTCTTCGCGGCGCGAGACGGCGGAATTGGCGGGCGCGAAGAGCACATACTCCGCGCCCATTTCGGCGGCGCGGTCGATCACACGCTTGTATTCGGCGCGGCCGGCCGGGGTGCCGACGTCGATCTGATAATCGTTCGCGCACCAGCCGACGAAGAAACGCAGCGGCTTTTGCGGACGGTAGACCAGAAATGCGCGCACGCATTCGGTGACCGCTTCGATCTCGCCGGGTTCCATGCCTTCGGGGGAATCGGCAGTGCGCAATTTCCATTCCGGTGTCATGCGAGCGGCCAGGCGGATGCCGGTCAAGGCGTACGGCCCAATGCACAAACGATCGGACTGTGAACGGCCCATATTCCGACTTCCAATCCATGTCCGGCGAGTAGCTCAACGTGAACTGATTCTTGTCGCCCGCGAACTTTGCGAACGGATTCTGAACCAGCGCGAACAAGCCGCGGCCTCCTATGAATCGCAGAAAAGCGCCATAGTCTTTGGTCTCAAGATCCGGGCGGCGACTTTTAGGTACGTAGGTCTCCATGGCCGATTCCGCTAACGCGATGTTGGCTACGACCAGGTCCTTCACGCGAAAGGTTGCGCCCGCGGCGGCCGTTAGCATCAGTTGCTTGGTCACGAATCGCCAGCCCGGACGCAGTTCGTAGGTTACGTTAAGGCCGTACGACGCGATCGAAAAATGGTAGGTCAAGCGATTCTTCTCTGAAAGTACTTCCCCGGGCGGCAGGTTCTGAGCGCTGACGTTCAAGTCCGAGATGGCGAGCGAGAAATCATCCTGGGTGAAATGAAATGTTGTCTTAAGCGCAACGTCTTCGATGGCAACCAGGCCGCGATCGCCGAACTCAACCTTGATGCGTTCGTTGGCGAGCGTGTAGGTCGCGGCGCTCGCGGGTAGTGCCAGCATCGCCACGCAGATCGTCCTGAAGAAAAAGCTCATCGCAGGATCACTATATAATAAGGGCAGTTGCGCTATCTCGCCTCATTTTTCCTGCTGATGGTGGTCGCTCGCGCGGAGACCCCGCCGGAAACATCTTTCCGCCAGAATGTTGCCGGCATTCTGGAACGCAATTGTCTGCGCTGTCACGATCAAGGGAAAAAGATTAGCGGACTTTCGATCGCCAGCCGCGCCAGCGCGCTTGCGGGCGGACATCGCGGGCCTGCGCTGGTTCCCGGCAAGCCCGATGAGAGCCTGCTGTACGTGATGATCGCCGGTCCGAAGCCGCTGATGCCGCGCCAGGCTGACCCGCTCGCGCCCTGAGCAGGTGGCCGTGATTCGCCAATGGATCGCAGACGGCGCTCCGTGGCCGGAGAATCTGGCGCTGACCTACAAGGAGGGCTCGACCTGGTGGTCGCTCGCAGACCTCACGCGCCCCGATGTTCCCACGATCGAATCCAACTGGGTGCGCACGCCGATCGATGCGTTCGTGTTAGCGTCGTTGAACAAGAACAAGCTCACGCCTGCGCCCGAAGCCGATCGCCGCACGCTGATTCGCCGCCTCACGTATGATCTGCACGGGCTGCCGCCATCGGCGGAGGAAATTGAAGCGTTCGAAAACGACAACTCCGCCGACGCCTACGAAAAATTGGTCGATCGCTTGCTCGCTTCGCCGCGCTACGGTGAGCGTTGGGGTCGTCACTGGCTGGACGTGGTTCACTACGGCGAATCGCATGGCTACGACAAAGACAAGCCGCGCCTGAACGCGTGGCCGTATCGCGATTACGTGATTCGCTCATTCAACGAAGACAAGCCGTACACGCGGTTCGTCGAAGAGCAGCTGGCGGGTGACGTTTTGTTTCCCGACGATCCGCACGGCGTAGTCGCGACGGGTTTCATCGCGGCCGGCCCGTGGGATTTCGTCGGCCAGGTCGAATTGCGCGAAGGCACGACGGACAAGAAAATCACGCGCCTGCTGGATCGCGACGACATGGTGATGACCACTATGTCCACGTTCACGAGCCTGACCGTGCACTGCGCGCGCTGCCACGATCACAAATTCGATCCGATCGCGCAAGAGGATTACTACAGCCTGCAAGCGGTTTTCGCCGGGGTTGATCGCGCCGAGCGGCCTTATGACGCCGATCCCGTTTTGTTCCGTGCGCGCCGTGCGCTGCTGGCTCGCAAGCGCACGCTCACCACCGAGATTCAGCCATTTCTGGATATCGCCGCCGAAACCACCAACGCAGAAATTCAGAGAACCGACGGCGATCGCAAAGTGCTGAACGAGAAGATGGGCGCCCTCGCGCCAGCTCCGGCCGACGCTGAGCCTCGCGCGCGCTTGAAAGCCGAGATCGAGAAGCTGAATCAGCAGCGCAAGGCGCAAGTGCATGCGGCGCTGGATGAGAAAGCGCGCGCCGCCATCGACCGCTTGCAGCCGCAGTTGGATCACATCGAGAGCCAGCTCGCCGCTCTGCCCGCACCGCAACTGGTGTACGCGGCGTCAAATTTTTTCGACCGGAACCAGCTTTTCATTCCGGCGCTGCAGGTGCGGCCGGTAAACCTGCTGGCGCGCGGCAGCGTGGATAGTCCTGGCAAGTTGGTCGAACCCGGATCGGTCTCCTGCGTGAGAGGGCTCGATTCGCGTTTCAAGCTGGATGACGCCGCTGACGAAGGCGCGCGCCGCGCGGCGCTGGCCCGCTGGATCGTTAACCCAGGCAACATGCTCACCTGGCGCTCGATCGTCAATCGCGTCTGGCACTATCACTTCGGCGCGGGCATCGTCGATTCGCCTAATGATTTTGGACGCATGGGCTCGAAGCCTTCGCATCCGGAAATGCTCGATTGGCTGGCGGTGAATTTTCGCGACAGCGGCGGCAGTCTCAAAGCACTGCACAAGTTGATCGTGACCAGCGCCGTGTATCGCCAGTCTTCCGCGCATAACGCCGAGTACGCGAAGATCGATTCCGGCAACCGCTATCTCTGGCACATGAACCGCCAGCGTCTGGAAGCTGAAGAGGTACACGATTCGGTCCTGGCGTCTACTGGCCAGCTCGATCTCACCATGGGCGGGCCTTCGGTGCAGCAATTTTTCTTCAAGGACGATCATTCGCCGGTGTACGATTACACTCGCTTCGACGTCGACAGCCCGGCCAGCCGTCGCCGCAGCGTTTACCGTTTCCTGGTGCGCAGCGTGTCCGACCCGTTCATGGACAGCCTGGATTGCCCTGACGCGTCACTGCTCACGCCAAAGCGCAACACCACGCTGACGGCATTGCAGGCGCTTTCGCTGCTGAACGATCCGTTCATGCTGCGCCAGTCTGAACATCTGGCGGAGCGGGTGCGCGCGAGCCGAAAGCGATCCGGCGAAGCAAATCGCGCTGGTGTACCAGTTGACGGTGGGCCGCGCGCCTTCATCGGATGAAGCCAGATTGCTGGGCGCCTACGCCGCTCAGCACGGCCTGGAAAACGCATGCCGGCTGGTGTTCAACAGCAATGAGTTTTTATTCGTGGATTGAGGATGCCCATGAACCGGCGTGATTTTCTATGGCAATCGGGCGGTGGATTGGGCGGCATCGCTCTCGCGCAGTTGCTGGGCGAAAACGGATTGCTCGCGCAGACGCCTAGCCCGCGTCCGGAATTCAATGGCGGATTGCATCATCGCGCCCGCGCTAAACGCGTGGTTCAGTTGTTCATGTCGGGAGCCGCCAGCCAGTGCGACACCTTCGATTACAAGCCGCTGCTGATTGAGCGTAGCGGCCAGAAATGGGATCCGGGCGAAAAGGTCGAGCTGTTCCAAAGCGTTCCTGGCGCGGTGATGAAGAGCCCGTGGGACTGGAAACAGTACGGCCAATCCGGAAAATGGGTAAGCAGCCTGCTGCCGAATCTGGCTGGATGCGTCGACGACATGGCGTTTCTGCCGGCGATGATTGCCAAATCCAACGTGCACGGCCTGGCGACTTTCATGCAGAATTCCGGCTTCGTGCTGCCGGGTTTTCCCTGCATGGGCGCGTGGGTTTCTTACGGCCTGGGCAGCATGAACAATACGTTGCCGACGTTCGTGGTGCTGCCGGACGCGCGCGGTTTTGCGCCCAACGGCCCGGGCAATTGGACGGCGGGATTTTTGCCCGCCGCGCATCAGGGCACGATGATCCGGCCCTCCAGCGCCACGCCGATCTTCGATTTGTTTCCGCCGCCATCGGCCAAATTCATCACGCCGGAAAGCGAAACCGAGGGCCTGCGCGTGATGAAGGAGCTGAATCGCGGCTACATGGCCGGCCGTGAAGGCGATTCGCGCCTCGACGCCCGCATCGCGTCGTATGAACTGGCGGCCAAGCTGCAGTTCAGCGCGCCGGAAGTGCTGGATATTTCCAAAGAATCCGACGCCACGCGCAAGCTGTACGGCATTGACGAAAAGATCACAGCCGATTTCGGACGCAATTGTCTTATCGCGCGGCGGTTGCTGGAGCGCGGCGTGCGTTTCGTACAGGTGTGGAGCGGCGCCGACAACGGATTTCCCCGCCGCAACTGGGACAGTCACGAAGAACTGGCGCGCGATCACGGCGAGATGGGCACCAGCATGGATCGTCCCGCCGCCGCGTTGATCCACGATCTCAAAGCGCACGGCCTATTGGACGACACCATCGTTTATTGGACGACGGAATTCGGGCGCATGGCATGCAGCCAGGGCGGCCGCGGGCGCGATCACAATCCCTTCACGTTCACGAGTTGGCTGGCCGGCGGCGGCGTCAAGGGCGGGGCGATCTATGGCGCGAGCGACGACTGGTCATTCAAAGCCGTCGACAAACCAACCTACTGCTACGACGTCCACGCCACCGTTTTGCATTTGCTGGGCATTGACCACAAGCGCCTGACCTACCGCAATAACGGCATTGATCGGCGGCTGACGGATGTGCACGGCGAAGTGATCCGGGAACTGCTGGCAACCCCGCAGACGTAGGGGCGGGTTTCAAACCCGCTCTTTCCGGCTTGTGTGGAAAATTGAACGGAAAAAGGGCGGGTTTGAAAAACCGCCCCTACAGCGCGCAAGTCCGAAACCCTGCAAATAAATCATTCCGCCGCTTCAGCGCAAAATTCCGAAACGTATTGCTGATCAGGCGCGAGCGCGTGGCCCAGCTCCCGCCGCGCAGCACTTTGAAATTGCTGCCGAACCAGGGTTCCGAATAGTCGCGATCGGGATTAGGCGCAAAGCCAGGGTACGGTTGGAAATCCGACGCCGTCCATTCCCACACGTTGCCCAGCATTTGCCGGCAGCCGTAAGCGCTGTCCCCGGCGCTGAACGCACCTACCGGAACACAGCCCAGCGTGCCGGCATCCAGATTGGCATCGCCTGTCATGGGAAGTTCATCGCCCCATGGATAGATGCGCTTCGCCTCGAAACAGGAAGCAGCCAACTCCCACTCCGCTTCCGTGGGAAGGCGCCGTCCGGCCCATCGGCACCAGGCTTCGGCTTCGTACCAGTTGATATTCACCACCGGTAGATCCGGCTCGGCGACGCGAATCTTATCGAATAGCCGTACCGCCCACGCTTCATCTTTGTCGGGATACCAGTAAATCGGATGCCAGATGCGCTCTTCCTCGCGCCACTTCCAGCCTTCGAGACTCCACAATTCCTCGCGCTCATAACCACCCTCGGCGATGAATTGCGCATACTGCCGGTTGGTGACGGGCGCACGGGCAATGGCGAAGGGCGCGATCTCGACTTCGTGCGACCACTTCTCGTTATCGAAAACGTGCAGCGACCCCGCAGCCGCGCCCAGCATGAACTCGCCGCCGCGAACTTTGGCGTCCGATTCATAATCGCGCGTAACGGTCAACATGGGCTTATCGCTTGGGGACAAGTGCGGCGCCGGATAGCCCAGCATCTGGCGCGTCGATGCCAGCGCTTCGCCGCGCATGTCTTCATGCATGATCACGAGCCAGTGAAAATATCCCACGCTCTTGAAAATTTCGTCAGGCTCCCGGGCCAGAAAGTCGGCCACCTGCTCGAGCACGCGATGCATGTAGGCCATGGTCTCGGAACGCGAGGGATGCGGGCGCCGCCAGCGGTCGGCATGGGCAACTGCGGTGTGATCCCAAATCGCATCGCCATCTGGACGCACCGGCGGCAATCCGCGCAGATGTTGGAGCAGCCAGCGATCCTGGAACCACGCCAGATGGCCTAATTCCCACAGCGGCGGATTGATGGCGGGATGATAGGGCACTTCCAGGCGCCCCTGGTTGAGATCGGAAACCATGTCCAGCGTGCGCTTGCGCGCATCTCCGAGCATGGCAATCAATTGGCTGCTGGTGAAGGGACTCAACTCCGCGGATTCACTGGACCCTGCTTTAGGGCCGTGCAGCGAGTCGATGATGCGGCGAAGCAACCCGCCCTTTGCAACACGTTGCCGCCGGGCCGCGGTGCCATCCATAGTGTGTACCTGCTACCCGCCTTTAAGCACTTCGCGGATGCGGCGGGCGACAGTCTGCGCCTCGCCCGGTTCCATCATCCAGACGGCTATCTCCAGAACATCCGGGCCACTGGGCCGAACTTCAATCGCCGGCTCGCCTTCGAGCAGTTTCTTTTTGACATCGGCCACTTTCATCTTGATCCGGCCGTCGTCCCACGTGATGCGTAAGTGTGGCACCGCATTGGCGATTTCTGGAACGAAGGTTTCGGTCTTGATTCCGGTGAGCGGCGTCACGGTGTCGGCGATGTACTTGACGCGCTTTTCCCACTCGCGCCATTCGGCGGCGTGATCGCGTTTGGTATAGGACTCGATAGCCGCCATCATTCCCAGCAGTTCTTCTTTATTGACTTTCAAGCCGCGCCCCACTGAATCGCTGTTGGGCGAAGTATTCATGCGGGCGGCGGCTATCAGGTCCTTGCGCCCCAGCAGCAGGCCGGCGCTCTGCGGACCGCGAATTCCCTTGCCGCCGGAAAACGTCACCAAGTCGAACCCCATTTTGATGTACTTGGAAAGATTCTCAACCGGCGGTACGTCGGCAGCGGCGTCGTTGAACGTCGGGATATTGTGCTTCTTGCCAAGCGCGGCGAATTCGGCGGCTTTAATTTTTCCGATGGGCTCGTTGGCGTTGAAGAACAGCATCATCGCCGTGCGATCGTTGATCGCGCTTTCGAGCTCCGCGCTGGTCTCGACCTCGATCATTTTGACTCCGCAGGCGCGTACGGCGTGATCGTAGCCATAGCGATGGGTTTTCTGCACGATCACTTCATTCTTCATGCCAGTGGTATCCGGCAGGCGGTGAATGAAATCGGCATTGGCGCCGGTAATGCATGCGGCGGTGCCGACCACCAGCGCAGCGGCTGCGCCGGAGGGAACCATGGCGGCTTCGCATCCCACCATCTGAGCGATGCGCTCGCCGACGCGGTCGTGCAATTCGGGCAGGTGGACGAATTGTTTGGAGGCGTAATCGATCGCCTGCATCACATCGGGATGCATCAGCGACGCCGTCAGTGTGGTGTAAGTGCCGGCCGCGTTGATGAAGGGCCGCACGCCTAATTCCTTGAAATAGTCGCGCTTTACCGCGGAATTCTTAGTGGTTGCGCTAATACCCAGGCGGCCCGCCAGCGGAAGAGCGGAAATACCCTGCAGAAAACGGCGGCGATTGGACACGGCAACCTCCTCGGCTACGTCGAATTTATCGTACCACCGCCCCTGCGCTCAATAGATTGGCGAAGATGCGGTAGGCTCCAGGCACGCCTTCGGGCAATTGGCGGAACCAGGAAAACGCCGTGAAAATGTAGACCCCCTTGCCGTATTGCGCGTAGAGCAGGCCCCCGGTTAAAGGTTTCTCGCCGGGGTCGTGGGTTTCGAGCACCGCCTGGTATTTCGGATCCCACTCGGAGGCGAAATACAGCCCGCGCTCCTGCACCCAACCGTCAAATTCGCGCGCGCTAATGTGATTGGGCGCCTGCAGCAGCCGATGGTCGGGATTCGGAAACACCACCGGCGCTTCCTCCACCGTCACGCGGTCCCGCCCGATCTTAAGCGGGTACGGCCCCAGGTGAGCGAGCACGCCGGTATCCGGCGCGTTGAAAGGCCCGCCGCCTTCGGTAACGTTGTACTGAACGATCAGCGTGCCGCCGCCTTTTACATAATCCAGCACCCGCTGGTAGTTGGCGCGCAGATCGGGGCGCACGTTGAACGCGCGCACACCAGTTACGATGGCGTCGAACGAGGTGAGATCGCGTTGGGCCAGATCTTCGGCGCTCAACGGCGTCACTTCACAGCCGATTTGCCGCAGCGCATCGGGAATTTCATCGCCCGCGCCCATCACATAGCCGACTTTGTGCGCGCGTGTGGAGACATCGACGCGCTCCAGCCGCGCGCGCGATTCCGGGAACAGTGTTTGCGCCGGAATATGGGTGAACGCGATGGTCTCCATCCCGGACGCGACTTCGCGGCCGCCCACGCTGGCCACAGCACGCAAACCGCCCTCGGCTTCTTTGGCGGGCGGGCGAATCTCGAAACTCAATTGCTCTTCCTGACCGGCGTCGGTGAGTTGGAAAGCCCGCGATTTCGGCTCCGCGCTCCAACCCGCGGCCAGATCGAGATGCAGTTCACCGCCGGCTTGCGGCATATTGGCTTTGACTTGCACTTGGACTTGCCGTGGGTGCGTGTCCGGGAACAACAGCGCCGCCTGCCGCAGGTTTACCGCTACCGGAGGCACCACTGCCAAAGGCTGCGTCAACTCGCCCTCGACGCGATCCACGTGACGGTATTCCACCGGCCGCGTGAGTTCAACCTCGGCGTCGCCCACTTGAAAATGGAAACGGACCCGGGCCACGGGCGGGGAATCGGCAAGACCCACCAGCTCCTGGCGGTCGATCGTGTACAAGTCGTGGGCAGGCGGCTTCTGCAGCCAGAAAGGCTGCGAGTAAGCGCGATCGGCTGGCACTTTCCATGTGAGCGTGGCTTGCCGCGGCTGATTGTAATCCAGAGCTTGCGGACCGCTGGCGATCGAAGGATCGGCATCGAGCGCGGCGCTGGTCCATCGGATGGGAAATGCGGAACGATTGATGGCTGCAGCTTCAATCTGCACGGAGGTGCCCGGGACTACGCTCGCCCGCACCGACGTCGCCTCCGCCCACAGCCCGGCGCACAAGGCGATGGCTTCGTCCAGGTCGCGCAGCTTCATTTTGGCCCAGGGGTCGTCGATCGCCTGAATCAACGGGCGGGCTTTGAGCAGCAGCGGAATGGTCTTGTCGGGATGCTCAGGGACAAATGAGTTCGCGGCTTCGGCCAGAATACTGCCCGCCACGCGGCCGCCTGGCAAGCGGTTCCAGGTGGTATCGATGGCGTCGAAAGTATCGCGCTGGGCGGGCTGGCCGGATACCAGGGTTAAGAAATTGCGGAATGGCCCGCGCCGCTCCGGCGCACCCATGCCCTGGCTGCGATGCATGCTGCGGCTGGCGCCAGCGATCTCGGTGTAGGACTTTCCAAGGACCGGATCGTACGCGCCGGCGTCGACTTCCAGACGGTCTGGAGTGGCTGCGGCGGCCGCTTCCTGCTGCGGCGTGAAGGCGAAAACGTTGAACAGCAGGCGAGTCGCCTGCCATGGCTTCACCCACTGCAATTGTTCAGGAAAACGCTTGGGATCGGCGGCGGCCGCGAACGCCTCTTTGCCGAGGATCGCCGAGCTTTGATGATGGCCGTGGCCGTCGCGCGGCGTGCCGGAGAAGCGCAGGATGACGACATCCGGCCGGAAACGGCGAATTACCCAGACGATGTCGCCCAGCACATTTTCGCGGCCCCATTTTTCCAACGTCTCATCGGCGGTTTTCGAAAAACCGAAATCGATGGCGCGCGTGAAGAACTGCTCCGCGCCGTCGATACGGCGGGCTGCCAGCAGTTCCTGGGTGCGAATGATGCCGAGCGCGGCGCCACGTTCAGAGCCGATCAGGTTCTGCCCGCCTTCGCCTCGGGTGAGCGAGAGATACGCCGTGCGCATCTTCCTGCCGCGCGCGTAGTAAGCCAGCAGTGCGGTGTTTTCGTCGTCGGGGTGCGCGGCGATCATGAGCACGCTGCCCACTACAGGCAAGCGCTCCAGAGCCAACTTGATTTCCGGAGTTCCCGAAAGGTTGCGCTGCGCATTAACCGGAGTTAATACGAGCAATGCTAAGCATGTTCCTAGTAACCTGGCACGGAAATTGCTCATCCAACATAATGGTAGACCATTTGTGGGGCCTGCCAGGAGGCAATCCGTGGAAGATGTCACGCGCAAGCTGCGGGCTTTCTTTCGCAAGCGGTTGCGAGCCCCTGTACCTGCCCGGTCTTTGATCGTTCCCCGAATCGGTTTGGCTCTTGGCGGCGGATTTGCGCGGGGCGTCGCCCATGTAGGCGTTTTGCAGGCCTTTCAGCGCGAAGGCATCCCACTCCATTGCATTGCAGGTGTTAGCGCGGGCGCCATCGTAGCCGCAGCGTTCGCCAGCGGCACCTCTATCGAGGATATTGGACGCATCGGCTGCGACATGCGCTTTACCGACGTGGCGCGCTGGAGCCTGTGCCGCTGGGGGTTGGTGGGCAGCGAGAGAATGTCGAAATTTTTGCAGCGTCTGCTGAAAACGTTTCAATTTGAGGAGATGGAAATCCCGTTAGGCGTAGTGGCAACCGATCTTTCGTCGGGCGAGCCTGTCCTATTTCGAGACACGGGAGACGTTTGCCTGCCCATTCGGGCCAGTTGTTCCTATCCAGGATTGTTCCGGCCCGTAAGCCATGGCGGCCATCTGCTGGTGGATGGCGCCATGAGCATGGAAGTACCGGCCATGCTGGCGCGCGACATGGGCGCGACGCACGTGATTTCCGTTTGCCTGCCGATGCCCGGCCCCTCCGACGTACCGCGCCATATGATGCACGTCATCAACCGCTGTTTTCAGATTCTGCAGAAGCGTACCGAGGAGAGTTGGCGCGCGGTTTCCGATGCCGTCATCATGCCGCAAGTCTCCGACACCCATTGGGACGGCTTCGATAAAGGGCAGTATCTGATCGACCAGGGTGAAAAAGCCGCGATGGCGATCATGCCGGAAGTGAAACGATGGCTGGCGGGATGTCCGCTCCCTTTGGTCAGCGCTCGGTAACGCGTTGGACTAAGCCATGTTCAGGACGTCGCGCGTGGTGCCGGTCTCGTTGCCGATCTTCTCCTGCAGCATCATGATCGCGTGAATCAGCTGCTCAGGGCGCGGCGGGCAGCCGGGCACAAACACATCCACCGGAATCACCTGGTTCACCGGAACCAGCGCGTAGTTGTTGAACACGCCGGTCGATGTCGCGCAGGCGCCCATCGAGATCACCCACTTCGGCTCCGGCATCTGCTGGTAGAGGTGGCGGATCACCGGCGCCATCTTGTTGGAAACGCGTCCGGCGATGATCATCAGATCGGACTGGCGCGGCGAGCCGCGAAACACCTCGGCGCCGAAGCGCGAGATATCGAAGCGCGACGCGCTCATCGACATCATCTCGATCGCGCAGCAGGCCAGGCCGAACGACATCGGCCAGATGGAATTCTTGCGTCCCCAGTTGATGACGTTGTCGAGCGTGGTCATGATCAGGCCTTCCGACGCCGCGGTGCGCGCCAGATGCTGCTCGTCGATACGCGCGAAAAGCTCCGGGGGGCCGCTGGCCAGCGGGGTCGTATCCATATTGTTATTTTCGCATGGAACGCGCCTGATAGAATTGAAAGCATTATCCCGCCGACGAAGTTCTCATCCTACGAGCAGGCTCTCGACGCAGCGGCGGCTCTATGGAAAATTGAGCCGGAATATTGGGATATCTTTGGGCGGCTGCACGTCACTACTCCCGAAACCAAGAAAGCCATCCTGCAATCGTTAGGTGTTTCTACCGCTGCGCAGGGAGACATCGAAACCGCCATCGCTGCGCGGTACCAGCGCGAGTGGTTGCGTTTGTGCCCGCCGTGCGTTGTGCTGGGCGCCGAGCGCCAGCCGCGGGAGATCGCGCTTACCCTCTCCAGTCACGCCTCCGCTGATGCAGCAGCCATCCGAATCCAACGCGAGGACGGCGGCGAGGAATCGTACACTGTTGCGCTGGCGGAACTGCCAGACCAGGATTCGGCCGAATTCGAGGGCAAGCGCTTCGTACGCAAAATGATTCCGCTCCCAGCCGATTTGCCGCTGGGGTATCACGATCTCGAGGTAAGCTGCGGCACCGATCACGCTGCGATGCGCTTGATCCTGGCGCCCGATCGCGCCTTTCTGCCGACCAACCTCCGCGCCGCCGGCGTGGCCGTCTCGCTGTACGGCGTGCGCTCCCGGCTCAACTGGGGATGCGGCGATTTCCGCGACCTCTGCGACTTGATCGATTGGATTGCCGCCGAGACTGGCGCGAGTTTCGTAGCGTTGAATCCGCTGCACGCCATCCACAACCGGCGGCCATTTAACACCAGCCCGTATTTGCCCAATTCCGTCTACTACCAGAATTTTATTTATCTGGATGTCGAAAGCGTGCCCGATTTTCAGGCTTCGCGGCGCGCCCGGCGGCTATGGTCTGCGCCCGCCGTGCAGCGGGAGATCGCCGAGCTGCGCGAATCCGAATTTGTAGAGTACGAGCGCGTGGCGGCTTTGAAGCTGCGTTTCATGAAGCTTTCGTTCGCCGGATTTCAGAGCGAGTACCGGGCCGGTTCGGAGCGCGCCAAGGCGTTCCGCGAATTCGTGGCGCAGGAAGGCGAATTGCTGGAGCGCTTCGCCACCTACTCGGCGCTCGACGAATCGATCCATAAGCAGCATCCCGATGTATGGGTCTGGCCGGATTGGCCGGAGGAGTTTCGCGATCCGCAATCGGCCGCCACTCTGGCGTTCCGGAAAAAACATTGGCGCGCGGTGCTGTTTCACAAATATTTGCAGTGGCAGGTGCACTTGCAGTTGGAAGCGGCGCAGCGGCACGCCCGTGACCGCGGTATGCCTATCGGTCTGTATCACGATCTCGCCCTTGCCACCGACCGCTGCGGATCGGACCTGTGGGCGTATCGCGAGCATTTCGTCGCCGGCTGCCGCGTCGGCTCACCGCCCGATGATTTCGCGCCCAAAGGCCAGGACTGGGCTTTTCCGCCGCCCGATTCCGAGCGCCGCCGCGAAACCGGTTACCGGTTATTCGCCGAATCGCTGCGCAAGAATATCCGCCACGGCGGTGCGCTGCGCATCGATCACGTGATGCGTTTCTTCCGGCTCTACTGGATTCCCGACGGCGTGGAAGCAGTGGCCGGCGCGTACGTGCGCGATGAGTGGGAGGATTTGCTGCGCATCCTTGCGCTGGAGAGCGTGCGTCATCAGGCGATTGTGGTGGGCGAGGATCTGGGAACTGTCGAGCCGCGCGTGCGCGAGGCCCTGGCGCAATTCGGCATCCTCAGCTACCGCCTTTTTTATTTCGAGCGCAACACTGCCGGCGATTTTCGCGCCGCCCGCGATTATCCCGCCCAGGCGCTGGTTTCCTCCACCACCCACGACCTGCCAACCCTCGCCGGATTTTGGCGCAGCGAAGATATCGAAGCGCGCCACCACGCCGGCGTTTCCGACGACGAAACCTATCGCGGGCAGTTGATTCGCCGCGCGGAAGACAAACAGAAAATGCTGGACCTGCTGCTGGCCGAAGGTCTGTTGCCCAACTGGCAGCCCTGCGCGGCGTCGGCGATTCCGGAGCTCACCGGCGAGCTGCACAACGCAGTGGTCGGATTCCTGGCGTCGACCCCATCCATGCTGATGGTTCTCAACCAGGAAGATTTGACTAAGGAAACCGCGCAACAGAATCTGCCTGGAACCACGTGGCAGTATCCCAATTGGCGCCGTAAAATGCGTTTTACTTTAGAAGAACTCTACGATCGCAAAGAAGCGCGCGACTTCGTCAACGATGTTTCACGATTGGCTGCGTCGCAGCGGCCGGACAAAAACCCGCCCCCGCAACGAACCATCGAAATCCCGCGGCGCCGTAGGGGCGGGTTTCAAATCCGCCCTTTTTCCGTCTCCAACAATTTCACCAGCGCGTGCAGGGTCTCATTGCACGGCGTCGGGACACCCAGTTCCGCGCCGCGCCGGACCAGGTAGCCGTTCAACGAATCAATCTCCGTGCGGTTCCCGCGGGCGATATCCTGCGCAGTCGATGAAGTGGCTTCGGGCATAGCCTCCGCCAGTTTAAATACCACGCCGTTCATATCGGCTTCCGGCAAACGCACGCCGGCGGCCTGGGCCACGGCGACGGCTTCCGCGATGACCTGCTGCATCAGCTCGCGCGTCCACTCATTGCTCACGACGCGGCCATATTTGGCGCGGCCCAAAGCCGAAATCGCGTTGTAGGCGCAGTTCATGATCATCTTGGTCCAGAGATCGGCTTCGATATTTTCCGAAACCCGGCAGGAAATTCCGGCCCGCGCGAACATCGCGGCGACTGCGGGCAGATTCCCGATGACAAGATCGCCGCGTCCGGAATGCTTGATGCGGCCGGGCGCAGTGATTTCAGCAGCGACGTACACGACCGCAGGAAACGCCGCGATTTTCGAAGCCGCGCGAATCCGCTCGACATTGTCGACACCATTCTGCAGGCTGATCACCACTGCGTCCGCGCTCAAGTGCGGCGCTAACGCCTTCGCGGCGTCTTCGGTGTCAACAGTCTTCACGCACAACAGCACAATGTCGGCATCCCGTGCGGCACTCTCGCTGGTCGATGCCGAAACCGGAATGCGCTCCTGGAAATGCAGGCCGTCAAGAAAAAGGCCGTCGCGGGTGATGGCTTCGACGTGCCGGGGACGGCCGATCAAAGTGACCGGCGCTCCGGCGCGCGCCAGCATCCCGCCGAAGTACGAGCCCACGGCGCCGGCGCCCAGTACGGCAATGCGCGGCCAGGAATCCTGCATGGCAACATACTAAAGAAACAACTTGATTCTGTCAACTATATCATTGACTCAGACAACTAGCTGGGCGACAATATCGGGGATGACTGCCGATCCCGTCGAAACCGTGCGCAGCTTCAACCGGTTCTACACCCGGCAGATCGGCCTGCTGCACAAAGGCTATCTCGACAGTCCGTTTTCACTTACCGAAGTGCGCGTGCTCTATGAGCTGGCGCACCGCGCGACATCGACTGCAGCCGCGCTCAGCAAGGACCTCGGGGTCGACGCCGGGTATCTCAGCCGCATTCTGCTGCATTTCGAGAAGCGCGGCCTGATTGCCCGAAAGCCATCGCGCTCCGACGCCCGGCAGAGTCACCTGTCCTTGACGCCGAAGGGCCGCAAAGCCTTTGCGCCGCTCGAAGCCAGGGCGCACGCAGAAATCGCCGGCTTTCTCAGTAAGTTGCCGGCGGGAGACCAACGCCGCTTGCTCGATGCCATGCGTACGATCGAGAAACTACTGGGCGCGCCCGTCGAATCCAAGACACCATACCTGCTGCGGCCGCATCAACCCGGCGACATGGGCTGGATCATTCACCGCCACGGCGCGCTCTACGCCCAGGAGTACGGATGGGACGAGCGATTCGAAGCTCTGGTCGCCGAAATTGCTGCCCACTTCATTCAGCATTTCGATCCAAAAGTGGAGCGCTGCTGGATCGCCGAAAAAGATGGCGCCATCGCCGGCTCGGTTTTTCTCGTCAGGAAATCCGCGCGCGTCGCCAAGCTGCGCCTGCTGCTGGTTGAGCCCTCCGCGCGCGGCCTGGGCATCGGCGGGCGTCTGGTCGACGAGTGCATCCGTTTTGCGCGCCAGGTGGGCTACAAAACCATTACTCTATGGACGCAAAAAAACCTCGTTGCAGCTACGCACATCTATCAGAAGGCCGGATTTCACCTGGTTCACGAAGCACCGCATCACAGCTTCGGGGATGATCTGGTCGCGCAAACCTGGGAACTCACGCTCTGATTCATTGCGCAGCCGCCGGATTGAAAAGGCGCGTATCCTCGGGTAGCAAGTCGTACGCCGCGAAGTCCGGCGTTTGCGTGAAAATATCACTCAAATCGGACGCAGCGGCGTCGAACAAGTTCAGCGGCGGCACACCGAGCAGACGGAACACAGTCTTCAGCAATCCGGGAAAACTGGAATTGGTGTGCGAGACATAGCCGCGTTTGATGTACGGTCCCGCCGCGATCATCACGGTGCGATGCGAATCGATGTGGTCGCGACCGCCTTGCGCGCCGGCTTCGGTGACGAATACCGCCATCTCACGCCACCACGGCGTGTGCGATAGAAATTCCACAATGCGCCCAAGCGCGTAATCGTTGTCGGCCACAAACGACGCAGGAAATGGATAGCCGCCGTCCGGCCGCGGCTCGGCGGCATAATCGTTGGGCAGGTAAATGAACAGCAGGCGGGGCAGGGGTTCGCCGCCCTTCACATATTTTTCTTCGATCTCCTGAATGAACTGCGAAGCCCGGTACTGATCCGGAATATTGATGTTGAAGCCGGGGTACTGGCGCGACGTGTTGCGGTACAGCGGATCGGGCATGGGCGCGTTGGTGAGCAGGCGCGCGCCGGTGGGTTTGAAGTGCTGGTCCTCGGCGATCCCGGCCAGCTCGAAACCTTCCCCGAAATTCCGAAACGGAATTCCGTGGCGCTCCAAATGATGCCAGAGGGTGCCGGCTTCCGGCTGCTCCTCGGGGTGCACGGAAGAATTGGTGCCGGCAAACAGCAGGCGTCCTGGGGCTTTGGTGGCGAAGCGAAAATCTTTCTCGCCGGCGAAATGGGCCATGCGCGAACTTTCGGTCCAGACGTCGGGATAGGCGCCAACCAGCCAATGGTGGCCGTCGAGGCTGACTTCTGAATCGGCATAAAAATTGTCGCCGAAGCTCCAGCGCTCGGCGAGCGAATGATGATTGGGCGTCACGTTGATGCCTAGTACGCTGAGCCGCTTGTGGCGGCCATCGGCATACCCGCGCCGCCCGTAACGCGCCAGCACCGGCAATCCCGCCACTGCGCCGTTAGCCGCCGCCGTGATATCGCCCAGCATTTCATCGAAGGTGTGATTCTCTTTGACGATGATCACCACGTACTTGATGGTGGATGGCAGCGCAGGCGCGGCGTCGCGTCGCGGGCGAAAACCGTTGGCCTCCATCACGGTGGCAGTTTGCGTGGGCAGTTCCTCAGTACCGGGCATGGGAAAAATTGAAATCGAGCCCTGGTGCAGCACGTCGATGAACGGATCGTCGCCCAATTCCAAGCCGCGCTGGCGAAGGCTCGGGCCAGTGCCTTGCCCCTTGGCGTTGCCGACATAAACCATGTCGCGGTCGATCACGACCTTTGTGGGAAACCAACCTGCCGGCACATGCCCAATGACGCGCGCAGTTTTCGTATCGATAATGCCGACGGCGTTGATGCCGGCCTCGGCCACCAGCAGCCGGGCGCTTGGGGCGTCGTAAGCCATGCCGATCGGCAGCACGCCGCGAAGAGTTTCGAGGCCCGCAATGCGCAAGGGAATGTCGGCGATGATCTGGTTGGTCTTGGCATCGATCACCGTGATGGAATCGTTGTGCGAGTTGGCTACGAAAACACGGTCCGCCGTGGCGACCACGCCGGCGGGACTGCTTCCCGCAAAACTGGCACCGCCGAAGGGCAGCCCGGTGCGCACCACGGCTGCGATGCGCGGCGCCGATGCATCGGCAACATCCACCACGTAGAGCGAATTGGATTCGTTCGCATTGGGATCGCCGAGGCCGCGCACGTCGACCGGGCCCCGCTCCGTCTCGCGGCGCACGCCATCGCGCGCTTCCGCCGAAGGAAATCCAAATGCAGGAAACGGCAGCCCGGTGGATGAAGCTTTGCTGCGATCGGCGCCCGGCAGCGCCTGGTACTCGAACATCCCAATGTGGGTGACGTAGACTTTGCGCGCATCCGGCGAAAGCGCGATGGCAAACGGCAGCCGGCCCAGACGCAGCGACGCGGCGATGCGATGCTTGCGGACATCGATGGTGACGAGGCGGAAGTTGGCCTGATCGACGACGTAGAGCAGACCGCGTTCGGTGTCCAGCGCCAGATCGCCGGCGAAGCTATCTTCAAAGCCATCCTGATTGAGCTCGTAGACCTTGCGGCGCGCGCCGCTCGCGAGATCGACAAGACGCACTCGCCCTGAATTTCCTTCCGCGATGTACGCCGTGCGGTTGCCGGCGAAGGCCACGCCCATGAAAACACTGCGCCAGTCCTCGGCGGACTCGTCCGCTTGCTCACCGGGACTGAGGCGATGCAGCGCGATGTGGCGCATCATTCCCGGAGCGTTCGGGCGATTCTCCAGAATAGAAAGCGAGAATTTTTCCGGCCCGTTGTTTACGGTGACCACCGTCTTGCCGTCCGCGCTCACGGCAAGGCCAAACGGTCCCGGACCCGTGCGGTGCTGCTGGCCCAGAGGCACAATCACGCGGCCACCGGGAAGAATGGTGGCGGCTCCAGGACGCCGGATGGCGGGCCGGTTGCCGGCAGGCGCGGCGTAATCGGCCGCCGCTAACGGCAGCGCCGCCAGGCACAGGAAACGGAGCCAGCACACACTCTGAGTTATAGCAGGAATGCGGTTGACGGCTCGGCATGCGCTTCTACGGCGTGGTGAACTTGGTTTTGCCGATGTTGGTTTTCCCGGCGGTGTTCGTCAGGATGGCCGAGACGGAGTCGATTTGCGAGGAATCGCCCGTTACCGGAAACACCGCGTGCAAACCGAAGACGCCGCCGAATTGCGCCGTGGCGAAGTAGGCCTTGAACTGCGCGGTGAGGTCCACGCCAATCGCACCCGGCGCGATCGGTGAGCCTGCGGCGTCGTAGAACGTAAAAGTAAATTGCGACGACGTGCGGGTGTTGTCGAAGCCGTTGATGCTCACATTCAAGCCGGCCGCGACGCGCGTAGCGGCTATGGTATCCACGCCCATGGCCGAGCGCGCAATGGTCAGCCGTTTCTGATCGGTGCCGTTGGGAAGCTGAGCGGTGAATACCAGATCGCCCGCCGTGGTTCCCGTCTGGAAATCGGCGCCAGGCTCCATCGCGGCGCCGCCGAATTTGGCCGCGACATCGCCTTGCGCCACCGTAAACGTGACGCTGCGGGCATTATTCGCATTGCTGGGATTGAGAAACACCACGCCCGGATCGTCGACCACGCCGGGCACTGCGGGCACGAACGTCAGCGTCACGGTTCCTTCGCCGCTTACCGGAGACGGCGAAGGCAAGTACACGAACAGCCTGCCCTGCTGGCCGCTCTGCAGGGACGGGTTGTCGAACGAGATGCCGGGCTGCGGGAATTCATCGCTGGCCGCACCTGTCAGAAAATAATCCTGATGCTCGATGCGCACCGTCGCTTGGAACGTACCCGCGTATTGCGGCTCGAAAACCACGCGTATCGTGACGAAGGCTGAGGGCGCGAGCGTAACCGGCAGAACGCCGCTGTCAGCCAGCGCGAAGTAAGAGCCCGCCAGCGCGACGTTGAGAATGGTCAGCGGCGCGGCGGTTTGGTTGACGATCAGAAAATCCCGCTCGGCGGTGGCCTGGCGCGGGATGCTGCCGAAGTCCACGGTGTCGCCGGGATTGATCGGCACGCGGCTGCCATCCGCCTGCGCCAGATAGACCGTTCCGGTCGCTGTACCGACGGCTTCGGTGCCCACCAGAATGACGGAGATGCCGTCGGCGGTTAGGATCGCGCTGAAAAACCCGGAGCCGGTGGGCGCGAAATGCACAGTGAAATCGATTGCGCCGCCGGCTGGTATCGTCTTTGGAAGCGCCGGCGGTTCGGGAATGGAGAATCCGACTCCGGCGGCGGAGAGCACAGTGAGCTGCGCGGGCGCCGTTCCAGCGTTTTTCAAGCGAAACAGGACGTCGGTAGTCGCTCCGGGCTGCAGCGTGCCCATGTCGAATTGGGCTCCGACCAAAGTCTCCGCAGGACCGTTCACCATGTAGAGCTGGAATTGAGCGCACAGGCAGCCGGCAGCGGCGGCCAACAGCAGAAGAAGACGGGTCATCATTTTCGCTGCGCGCCTGGAAAGCGAAACAGCACTCCGCTTTCGCCGTTCAGGCGCAAAGCCAGGCTCTGCCCCGCCGTCTCCATTTCCATCCAGCCGTCGCCGATCAGGCGCATGGTTTTCGCTGGTTCCGGCAACTTCACGCGATGCTCGAAACCATCGCTGGTTCGGATCACGATGCTGCCGGGCGTCGCATAAACCAGCCTGTCGCTCCATAGCACCAGGGCCGGGCAGCCGGCAATTGCCGCGTTGCGCCGGGACATGACGGAGCCGCTGGCAAGGTCGATGCTCAGCAGCCACAGCGCGTTGTCGCGGCAAATCGCCAGGGTCGCGCGCCGCGAGCCGGCAAGGGCAATGCTGCGCACCTCGCCCGCGATTTGATTCGGATCGAGCGCGATGCGGACGTCGCTCTTCGCGCCGATTCGCCAAAGCTCGGCAGGCTCCGCCAGAAAATAGAGGGCGGGCTGCCCGTGGGCGTCGAAGGCGAATTGCGCGTCGCCGGTCGGGGCGGAAGACCTGCGCACAACGCCTGCGCTGGCGGAAAGCAGCACAACCTGGTCCGCGGTTTTGAGCAGTCCCGCATGCCCCGAAAAAGCCCAGTTGACGGTTTCGGGGAATGCAACGGCATCGCCCAAAACAAAATTGCCGGTGATGCCATAAGCGCGGCGGATTTGTTGCTGGGCGTCCGTAACCAAGCCCAGTAGCGGCGGGGCGAGGCCCGATTGCGCCGATGCACAGGCCGCCCACAGCGTCGCAAGGAACCAGGTTCGATAGATCATGGGTGTCCAATCGTGATGATGGGTACGCCGACGCTCAATCCGCCGGCCGGAACAGGTACCGACCCGGGAGCCGTGGCAGTAGACCCCAGCGAGGAAACCCGGGACAAGGCCATAGTGGCGCCGCCCGCCGCTGCTGCGACGATCAGCACGACGACGACCCACTTCTTAGCAGAATGATGGGCCGGCATGACGCCAGGCTGCACGGTGGGTAGCATCGTTGCCTGAACGGTCGGCTGAACGGAGGGTTGAACCGTGGGCCGGACGGTGGGCTGCGCGACGGCCAACGCCGGCGTCGGCGGTATGGCAGGCGCGCCGCCTTTCGGATCGGAAACGTATTGCGTGGAAATGATGCCGGCGCGCGCCAGATCCTTCGCCGCCATGACCCGGACTTGGAATGCCCCCGGGTTGTGGTTGAGCTGGAAGCCCCGCACCGCCGCCCGGCCCGACCCGTCCGATATCACCACGTCCGTGCGCAGGCCATTAACGAAGATCCCACTCGGCCCTTGCTCGGGAAAATGGAAGCTGACAGCCGCGCCTGCGACGGGGTGCCCGGTCTCATCGGTGACTTCGACTGTCAACGGCTTCACGGCGCGGCCACCGGCGGGATGCGTCACACCTTCTCCTTCCACGACTTTCAGTTGGATGGTGGCCACTTGCGCTCCGATCGCTGCCGGGAACGCCAGCGCCAGCGCAGCCGCCAGGGACGCAAATCGCATAGCTCAGCTCTTGGACTTTCAGAAGGAGAGTGACGGATGGGACTGGAAATTCTCTGAAGACTTTAGTGGTGGTCGACCGGCGTGGGCCAGTCCTGCGGCTGCCGCACCAGAACGCAAGTGACGTTGTCGGGCGCCCCTGCTGCCAGGGCTGCATCGATGAGCAAGTGCGCCTTGTGCTCCAGAACTTCGTTGCCGGTTTCGGGAGCGCGCAGAATGGCTTCGATCTTCGCAGGATCGACCACGCCGTGCAGGCCATCGCTGCAAATCAGCAGCAGCGCGGCAGGCTTCAGGCTGATCACGTAATAGCGGATCGAGAGCGCACCGCTCACGCCAATAGCCATGGTCAGTACGTGACGCATGGGGTGGGTGCGCAGGCTTTCTTCGTCCAGACCTAGCGGACGGCCGACTTCGTGGACCCACGTCTGGTCTTCGGTCACTGCGCGAAAACCGCCGTCATCCAACAGGTACGCCCGGCTGTCGCCGACGCTCGCAATAGCCAGTTCTTCGCCCACTTCGAGCACCGCCACCAGCGTGGTGCCCATGCCGTCCAGTTTGGGATCGTTAGCGGCGGCGCGCAGCACGCGCCGGTTGGCTTCTTCCACGGCCTGCAGCAGCACTTGCGCGTTGCGGCTCAGCGCCTGGCCCACGACTTCGGCCACGGTGTCGACTGCCATGCGCGAAGCCGTCTCGCCCGCCTTGGCGCCGCCCATACCGTCGGCCAGCAGATAGAGGCCGAGCTCCGGCATGACCAAGCAGTAGTCTTCATTGTTGGTGCGAACCCGCCCCACGTCCGACAAAGCGAAGGTATCAAGCATGGTCATCGGGCCAGTGGAGCGTCACCGGCGCTTATAAAAAAGGAGGCCAATTTCATGAAAACAGCCCATTGTAGCACGCGATCCACGGCCTCCCGGGGGCTGGTAATTTCCATGATTTTCCGCTGGCTATTCGCACTTCTTGGTGTCGGGTCCAGCAAATTGATATAGCAGGTCAACCACGAGCGGATCGAACTTTTGCAGCGCCGGGTGGGGGAAGCGATATACCGAAGAGGGCGCAGCGGAGGGCGAGTTTGAAACGGGCGGATTTTCAAGCCCGCCCCTTTCGTCTATACTTCCCGTATCTGTATGAGACCGCTCATTGCAGAAAAATCCATCGAAATCAACGCACCGGCCGCAAGAGTCTGGACCGTGCTCACCAATCCGCAGTTCAACGAGAAATGGGCGGCACTGTTCGCGGCCAAAGGGCCGATTGACTCCGACTGGAAGCTGGGCAGCAGAGTCCTGTGGCGAAATGCCGACGGCCAGCTATACGTCACCGGAACCGTGATTGCCTTAGAGCCGAACAAGCTACTGCGATTCACCGTGCGCTCGACAACCAAGGAAATGCAGCCGCTCTCCGGCCTGGATGAGGACGACATCACACAAACCTTCGCGTTGCGCGAACACGACGGGCGCACCACGCTCTCCATCGCCCACGGCGATTTCAGCAAACTCGCCAACGGCGACAAGATTCTGCCCGCTGTAGTGGCTGGCTGGGACACCATTCTGGCGCTGCTTAAGGAACTGGCTGAAACGTCAGCGGCCGATAGCCACGGTGACGCCAGTCTGGCTGCGGAAGCCGCCGACCCAAAGCACTAGCGGCACCACAGATCCTCGGGCAGCCCCCGCCGGAATCAGTATGTTCACCTGCATGGCGCCTGCAATGAAGCCCGGCGCGGCTCCGGCGTAAAGCACCTGGGCGGGCATGTTGCCGATCTGCACCGTCACCGGCAGCACGGGCCGGGGCCACACGTCGCCCCACTCAGTGCCGGCGATCTGGCCATCTTGCCCAGCGGGAATGGTTTGCCCTCCGCCGCTCGCATACAGCACCACAGCTCCGCCGGGCGGCACGGGATTGCTGGGCGAATTGACGGTGAAATCGTGGTTAAGCACGATGTAAATGCCGGGAGTGGCAGGCGCGACCGCCAGCATCAGCGTCTCCGAGGAGACACCCGCGGCTTCGACGTGCATTTGCGTGGCCGACTGTTTGGCAATGCCGTACGGCACCACCGCGCCAATTTGACCATCCTGCACCCACAACAGCGGAGCGGAGAATTGATCGAACCAGACCTTGGTCGCAGTGAGGCTGGTGCCAAATTGCTGCCCCATCAAGGTGACGATTTCTCCCGGCGAGACCACCGCTCCACCGGTTTGGCTGCCGCCGTTGACGACCGAAGAGACCACCGGTGAGGAGACCACCGGCGCTGTGGGCGTCGTCGGCGGTGTTACCGGAGGCGGAGTGACCGGAGGTGGCGGCGGTGGCGGCGGTGGCGTGGTGGGAAGGGCCGTCGCTGCCGCAGAGTTGGGATCGCAGATCAGTGACGTCTCATCCACGGCTTCGAAATCGGATCCACGCAGACGCGAGATATCATGCAGCGCGTCATTATCCCAGCGGTCGTCGGGTGCGCCGCTGATGTACCAGGAAGAGCCGTTATCGGCCAGAATCATGCCGTACTTCTGCAGCGCGCGCAGAATTACCTGTACTGGCGCCGAGTAGCTGGACATATCGAAATTGGCACGCAGCCGGAAGCGCTGGCCCATGGGCGGATACTGCGAGTCTGTCAGGCTGGACGCTTCGTGCCGCGCCGGCCAGATGAACGTATTGCGGGTCTGTGGTGCGGTAAATCGCAGGGCATGGCGGATTTCTCCCGCGGCCACTTCGTCGTATCGAACCAGGCCGGGGAAAATCGGCAGCCCGGCAGCGTCGGCCGAAGTCCAGGTCGCCGGGCGCATCGCGTCACCTTTTAGATCGAAGATGGCGCCTGAACCCGCGTGCCAACTGCCATCGGCATTGGGATAAGCGTTATAGAGCTCATAGAGGACGCAGACGGCGGTATCGATGATCAGGACGTGGCGGTCGCCGGAAGACGCGTTGCCGCCCTCGATAGGCGCGTCGGCGGGAATAGGATAAGGGCCGGGGTCGCTTTCATCGCTGTAGTCGAACGTCACCGCGACCTTAGCCTGCGAACCGGGCACGGTGGCGAAAGGAATGCCGATCGGCCCGCCATCCAACAGGCCGGAGCCAAAATCCGGATGGCCCGGCTTGCTCGCTCCAATGGTCGTGACATAGGCCGCGGAATTGGCGTCGAGCGGCAGTTTGTCTACCGGCGTATTCCAGACGTTGTCAGCCGGAAAGACGGAACAGCCTGCCACGCTGGGCGTCTGCGCGGCGGCCTGAAACGGCACGGCGGCAATCGATGCCAGCGTCAAAACCAGCGTGGGGAAGCGCATGCGCATCTCACTGCCCGGAGACGGCAATAATCGGGCGACACCAGTCTGGACGGCTTCCCGGTTAACTGTCAAGATAGTAATGCCCCTTAAATGGGCATCGGCAGAAACTAACGAAGTACGCTATACTAAGACCTACGAGAAGTTAATCCGCAACGCCCGCTCTCCTCTGACAGTCGGTTCGCTGATCCGCTTCAAACAAAAACTAAATGAAAACTTTTTCCGAATTTTCCCTGTCCTCTGTCCTCAACCACAACCTGGCGAAGCATAACTTCGTCCAGCCAACCCCTGTTCAGTGCGAGGCGATCCCTCCGGCGCTGGCCGGTAGCGATGTAGTCGCCACCGCGCAAACAGGCACCGGCAAGACGCTGGCCTTTGTGCTGCCCCTGCTCGAATCCTTGATTAAGAATCCGCCGGGAGCGGGCGCAAGCGCCCTGATCCTGAGCCCTACGCGCGAACTGGCGCTGCAAATTGGCGAAGCCTTCGCCCAACTCGCGGCCGGCACCGGCCTGCGCGCCGCTGTCGTTGTCGGCGGTATGAGCGAGCATCAACAATTAGTGGCCATTCGCAAGGGCGCACAGGTGCTGATTGCCACCCCGGGCCGTCTGTGCGATTTCCTGGACCGCAAATTGGTTAAGTTGGGCTCTGTCCGCATGCTGGTAATGGATGAAGCCGACCGCATGCTCGACATGGGCTTCCTGCCGACCATCCGCCGCATCATGACCGAATTGCCCGCCGGCCGCCAGACATTGTTCTTCTCTGCCACCATCGAATCCTCAGTAGCGCATCTGGTGAACGAGCATCTCAAGAGTCCCGTACGCGTCGCGATCGGCTCAGCCACCAGGCCCGCCGACGAGATCGACCTCCATGTTTACGAAGTGGAGCAGGACCGCAAGCTAAGCCTGCTGCAACTCATGCTGAAAGAGGAAGAAGGCTCGTTTCTGGTCTTCGCCCGCACCAAGCACGGCGCCGACCGCCTGTCGAAAAAGCTCGCTCGTGACGGCGTGAAAGCCGCCACCATTCATGGCGACCGCTCGCAGAGCCAGCGTAATCGGGCTCTGAGCGGATTCCAGCAAGGCGAATTCCGCGTGCTGGTGGCGACCGACGTCGCCGCACGCGGCATTCACGTCGAGGGCATCGCGCATGTCGTGAATTACGATATGCCGCGGGCGCCCGAAGACTTCATCCACCGCGTGGGACGCACCGGCCGGGCCGGCGCTCGCGGTACCGCTTCGACTTTCTACACCGCAGCGGAGCGCGCCGACCTTCGCAAAATTGAGCGCATGCTGAAGGTTCAGCTCACGCGCCGCCCGGTATCGGGTGCGGTGACGCGCGAAGTGAAAACCAAGGAAACCGCTCCGGTGATTGTGATGCCAGTGGCTAAGCGGCATTCCTTCTCTTCGAAATCCACCACGGGTTTCAAGTTCAAAACCAAACGCCGCCGTTTCGCCACGGCTTAGTGGTGCAGGTCCCCGACCTGCATCAATATCTGTCATAATCACGCTGCGATGAAACGTAGCGTGATTCTGCTCGTCATGACGGCTGTGGCTGCGTTGGCCCAGCAAGCACCCACTCCCCAGCCCGAGGCATGGCGCTTGCAAGCGTGGAACAATGCCTTGCGCGGCCCTCACGTGAACCTGACTCTGAGCCCGCCGCCAAAAGCTTGCGCCGTACCTTTGCTACCTGCGCCAATCGATGCGCATGCTGGCCAGAAAATGCCGGTTTCCAAGCCGCCGGCAGAGAACACCGACGTCATGCCCCGCGCCGAGGGCTTGCCGCCATGCCCTCGGGCTTAGTGGCTTGCGGAAAAACCGCTTCCATTCGCTGTTTTCAGAGCCGCGACCAGAGGGAGCGGTCTTTGTTTAGAACACCACTCCAAATTCCATTTGATAGGACCGCGGCGTCACGAAATGCGTGCCGCTGAAGGTCGACAGAAAATTGTAGAGCGCGGCCTTGTTGGTCAGGTTCAAAGCCGTGAACTGCAGCGTCCAGCGTGGGTGCTCAGTATGAAACAGGTTGTCGATGCCCGCGCCCAGATCGAACAGGTTGCGGGGAGAGATGCGCGCCGGATTGGTATCGTCGTTCTCGGTTCCGGCGGGCGGGATTTTGACCAGCTTGGCACCATAGCTTCCTGAGTTGCATTGCGTGATCGGATTCCCAAGCGACGCAAACTGGTTGCCGCAAAAGAAACCTATGGCCGTCTGCTGGTCGGCGGTCAAAGTCAGCGTCGAGGCCAGATCGGGGACGCGCCCCGCCACCATGCCGCTGTCGAAGCGCCACGTGAAGGCGATCCAAGGTCCATCCTTGCCGCGCTGGTAGCGCAGGTTGGTGGTCTGCTGGAATGCCTGGTCGTGGTCGATGCGAAACACGGAATCGCTCAGCGGAGAATTGAAAATCAGCCCGCCGGTTTCCGGCCCGAAGAAGCGCGCCCGAGTGTGCCCGATCACCGTGAAAGCGCTGAACCCGCGCCAGTTGGTGAGGTTGAGCCGCATCGACAGGCCGTCGATCTTGGACTTGCGCCATTCGATCGGAAACGCGATCGGCGAGTTGAACAGGTTGTCGAAATCAAAAGCGTTGTTGGTGTATTTCCACACGTAGCTGGCATCGATGATGAACAGGCGGCCAATCGACTGCTGTAGGCCGGCGTTGTACTGGTTGCGCCGCCCGGGATCGAGCGCCGTGGTGCCGAAGGCGCCCAAGGCGTTGCTTGACAGGCCTCCAACGCCGGTGGTGCTCGAGAGAATCAGGTTCTCGTTATACGGCGTCTCGAAGAAACGCGAATAGGAAATGCGCAGCAGGGTGTTGGTCGGCTTGAAAAGATACGATACTCCCAGGCGAGGCTGGAATCCGTCGGCGTGGGTGAGCCCGTTGTAATTGTCGAAGCGCAGGCCGGTTTGCACCGTCACCGGGCCGAGAGTCAGGTTGTCCTGGGCGAATACGGCTTCCTGCTTGATATCGGTATGCCCGCGAAAGGCCAGCAGCGATCCGCCGCGGGTTAGATCGATCGGAATCAGCCCGGGCTGCAGCGCCGGATTAGGCAGGAACCCGGACGCCGCGCAGTTTGCCGGATTGAGCGGCGCCGGGGCAGTGACCGGCAGGTTGGCCGCAGTCACGCAGATGGCGTTGAAGGCCGGGTCGGTAATTCCCAGATGGAAGTTCTCGTCGAGGATATTGTGCAGCACCTGCACGCCGAACTTGGCGTTGTGAATGCCATGCACGATCGCCACGTCGGCCTTCACGCCCACATTGGTCAGGCGCCGTTGCTGCGACACCGTGGCGGGAAGATCGGAAAATGCATCCCGGCTGGGAAAATATCCCACGTGGTCCTGGCGGAAGAAGGGCGTGATCGTCACCGCCGTGGTGGCGCCGAACAGGTGCACCCAGCCGGGAGCGATGTTGTAGGAACGCACCAGCTCGCGCTGATCCTGGCCCGCGGCTTGCTGATCGTACGTATTGGGAGTCTGAAACCAGGAGCGCGCCGCGAACAGGTTCAGGTGCAGCGTGTCGTGGGCTCCGGGCTGATAATCGAAGCGATCGAAAATCGTCTGGTTGTTGCCGACGTCGTGAATGGTGGCGAATTCCGGCGTATCCAGGTAGCGGCCGGAGCGGGTGGTATTGGCCGCGATGAAATTGCCCATATGCGCGTTGCCCAGGCCGAGGCTGAAATTCTCCCCGACGGTGCCGAACGAACCGTAGGTAACGGAAAAACCGCCTGTGGGCCGCGACAGACCCATGCCCGAGCGCGTGCTGACGTTGATCACCAGGCTGCTTTTATCGCCAAATTCAGCTGGAGCCGCGCCCGCAATCACTTCGAGCGACTGGATGGCATTCAGCGGAAGCTGCGAGGAAAACTGCTTGCTCTGCTGATCGGTAATGGGCTGGTTATCGACCGAGAATCCAGTCTCGGCGTGATCGCCCAGCGGATGAAAAAATCCGTTGGAATCGGCCACTACGCCGGGCGCGGCCTGCGTGATGGTGTCGCTCAAGCCGGAAGCGGGTGAACTCATGGCCAGCTTGGAAAACAGGCTGCTGTCCACGTCGGTGTGCGCCGTAGGCACGTTCTCGATGAGGTGCTCCATTTGCGAATGCACCTCCACGCTGGTGCTCTCCGATGCCAGCGCCAATTGGATTTTCAGCTCGTTTGGCATCAGGGTGCGAACTTCGACATCCTGATCGGCCGGCTGAAATTCCGCAATCGAAACCTGCACGTGATAGCGGTTCTGGGGGACATCGACGAAATGAAATTTGCCCTGACTATCGGTTACGGTGTCGCGCTGATATCCGGTAATGGCGTTGTGGATGACGACCTTGGCGCCGGGAACCGGCAATCCCTGAGGATCGGTGACGGAACCGGAAACGGTGCCCGCCGCGCCCAGCGATTGCGGCGCGGCGAAGGCGGAACTGCTGACTGCAATGGACGTTATGAACGTAAAAACGGCAATAAGCAAACGACTGCGTTTTTGCACGAATCTTCTCCTGTCTTCTTGATTACTACCCGCGGGAAGTAACTAGGCAGGAGGAGCGCGGCCGTGCTCGCCGAAAAAAATGGTTTCGAGCAGTCCAGCCAGTCGTTCCGTGGCAACGGGACCCTTCACAACCGCTAAGGGCTCGGTATCCACATTCACGGGGGACTGCAGTGCGGGCGAGTGCACCAGGTAACAGATATTGCAATTAACGGCCCTGGTGGCAGGATGCCAGTGTGCAGGCAGCACCGCGGCCGTCGCGACCACCGCGAGCGCGGCAAGCGTGACGCACAGCAGAAGCGCCTTCCAGAGTCGCCGATGGCAAAGGAGTCGCGGCATAGAGCTACTTAATCGGCTGCTCCTTCTGTTCCTTGAGCGGCTGTTCTTTATCCTCAGGCAGAGCTTCGGGCGTGTCCGTATCGAACTTCACCGTGGCATCGGCCGAGAACTTGTTGTACATGCGGTAATCGCTTTCGTTCTTGCTGAGATATTTGTCGTGCCGCATGCGCAAAGTGTTTTTTAAGGGCAGGAGAAACTCCTGGCCGCTGATCTGGGTATAGCCGTAGTCCAGAATCGTGCTGGCCTCCTGCACCGGGAAGGACGGAGGAATACCGTCGGCGTTCAGCGTGATGCGCAGCACCATGTGGTTTTCTTTATCCACGTAGAGCAAGCCGCGGTATCCGGTCACAATCCGTTGCGAGTGTTCCCATTCGATCGACCATTGGGAGCGATAGGAACTGACGGAGTAGGCAAATACGTACGCCAGTTTGCCGCGCAGCGTGGCCCAGTGGTCCCACTCGATTTGGGCCTCTGTCCGGCGGTCGAGAGTCTGCTTCAGCAGCGAGCCAAACTCGCCGGTAGACGTTGCCCCGCCCAGAGCGTCCATGGCCTTATCGCTATAGGTGTTGTTCACCATGACCACTTTGTAGCTTTCGTGCTGGTCGAAATAACTGAGCTTGGCGGTAATGGTGTCCTGGCTGCGCCAGAATTCCATGCCGGTGGGATCGGCGTAGCGCCGCGTCACCTGGGTGCAAATGAAATTCGGCAATTTTTGCGAATAGTTCATCGCGTATTCGCGGACTTCATCGATAATGGCCGCCTGTTCCTCGGACGATGGCGGCGGCATGACCGGCGGCGGGGGCTTGGGAGCCACCGGCACGGGTTTAGGAAGCTTGGCCGAGTCATCGCCCAATTGTTTCAGCGCGGCGACGGTTTTGGGCCCAGCACCTTCACCCTGCAGGTCTTCGATGACGCGGTCCTCCAGGTGGTCCGAGAGCTTTATTTTCAACAGGAAAGCGGCTACTTCCTTATCCGGATGCTTAAGCTGAATCGACGACCGCACGAATTTCAACAGTTGCGCCACCGTATAGGTCTGCTGGGCGGGAGCGCACACCAGAGCCAGCAGAAGGGCAGCCACCAAACGCATATATCTATTGTCGCATCCGGCGCGGCAAAGGTTTCAGGATATGGCGATTGCGGGTGGGATAGTTGCCAAAAAACCGCTTCCTTCGGTCGCGGCTCTGTACGTAGATGCGATCACGATACGGAGGGAGTACAAATGCCGATTCAGAGCCGCGACCGTAGGGAGCGGTTTCTGCTAGAAAATTCCCATCCGTTTCTTGGCGGCCTTCGCTGGTTTTGCTCCCGCGATCGTGTCAATCGCCGAGGCCGCCAACGGCCCCATCACGCGATAGCCTGCGCTGTTGGGATGCAACCCGTCGTCGGCCAAATCCGGCTTGAGGTAGCCGGCTTTATCCACCATGGCGGAAAAATAATCCACGTACGGATAGCCGCGCTGGGCGCAGAACTGCCGCAGCCAGCGGTTCAGTTCCAGAATCGCCGCTGGCGGGCGGCCCTTGCTCATCTCAAAACGCGGATTTACGTCCTTGTGATAGTCGCTGATGGGCAACACGGAGGCGAAGAGCGGCTTGATATTGTTGAACTCCGCCAGGCTGGCGATCATGGCCAGGTTATTTTCGATCACTGGAATCGGCACGCCGCGGGCGATGTCGTTGGTACCCGCCAGCACCAGCATGGCGCGCGGCTTCAAGTCGATGACATCGGCCTTCATGCGTCCCAACATTTCGCCGGTGATCTGCCCGCTGATGCCGCGATTGACGAAATCGCGCCCGGGGAAATATTCGTTGAGCCGCCAGGCATCGGTGATCGAATCGCCCATAAAAACTGCGCGCGGCATCTCGGCTACCGGCGGCGCCAGCTTGGCATTCCCCTCTGCGTAGCGCTTCAGATTGTCGCGATCCGGATTGCGCGCTTGCAGCTCTTTTTGGTCCAGCAGAGCGCGAAAATGAGAATCCAGGCGGTCGACTGCGCTGCGCAGCTCTTCCAGTTGCCGCCGCGCCGGCTCGGGAAACGGGTACGGCTTGGGCATAACGTCGGTCAGCGCCAGGTAGGCGCGGGTGTTGGTGAGCAGCGTAAACAGCAGAGAAGCATTTTGCGCGGAGGTGGATTCCATCGTGGTGAGCGACTGGCGCACGTTTTCACTGGCCGGCCCGCCCGCCTGCAGCATGCCCGGCATGGCCAGCGTGGTCGATTCAATCAGTTCCACCACGCGATGGCCGAGCGCCAATGCGTCGGCTCCTGAAAGCAGCGGGCTGGGCGGCGGAGCGTCCTGCGGCAGCGCGGCCGGCGCGAGTACCAGCGCGCACAAAAGCGCCAGGGTTTTCATGTCCGTTCTTCTTTCTCCAAATCCAGGGTGATGGTGCCGATCGTGAATTGCAAGCGGACCTGCAGCCGGACGGGCAGGCGGCGGCGGTCGTCGGTTAGCCAGACGTGGAGATGAGCGGGGCGCCGGTAGAGCACGTCGTTGAACAGGAAAACTTCGTAGCGAATGGTTTTGTAGGTGCCGGTGGGAGTCTTGATCTGCTCCGCGGAGCTGAGCCTCAACTTTTGCCGAGACGCTCTTCTTGCCGTCGCTCACCGGAATCTGCGCCGATTGGCCGGGTTCCAGGTTCAGTGTTCGTAGCGCATATAGCCCGCCGATGATGTCGTGTACGCAGACGGGAATATCGGTCTCCTTGGCCAGCACGACGGCGTGGCTAACGGAATCGCGCTCGAGATAGCTCGCCCTGCGGCGGGCGGCGTCGAAGGAAACCTGCGTTTCGCGCTGCCGGCTGCCCTCCTGCGCATTGAGGTGCGTGGTTTGCACGCACAGATCCTGGTTCAGGCTGGCGGAGTAATCGTCATTGACTTTGAAAAGCCGGGAAACCAGGCCGATAGATTCCAGGTGCAGCTTTACCTCCCAGCCCGGCCGCGACGGTTGCGCATTGGCCTCCCAGGAAAGCTTGGCTTTTCCGGCATCGATCAGGCGCCACCCGACCACATAGGAAAGGGTTTCCTTTGCCGGAAGCGCGGCCCGGGCGCTATTGGGCGCCGCGGGATTTTGAAGGGAAGGCGCCGGGGCGCATAGTAGAACGGCGAGCGCCAAAGCTCGCCGCCCCTTCCGGTAAGAAGCAGACATGAATTCGTCAGTGTACCGCAGTGCCGACAGTTGCCTACTCACTTTGGCGATAGAGCCAATCGCGCACGCGCAGGTACCATTCGGCACCCAACTCGGCCGGAGTCGTGTAGGCGCGGCACCAATCCTTGGCCTTCGGAGATCCGGCACGACGCAGAATTTCAGCAGTTATGGCGTTGCGCCCGAGCTTCTTTTCAAGAACCTTGGCCAGGGCTATATCCTGCAGCGCGTTGCGGCGGACTAAGGCGCGCGCCGTGAGCGGTTCCTCCTTCGCGCTGGATTCCTGGGAGCGGCACAAATACCCGCCAAGCGGGCCATTCACGGCGCTGTCAGCGCGCTCGGATGCGGTGGGTAGTTTAGCGCCGGTCAGACGAATCGACGGCGGCTGTGCTTCCACCAACCGGACCTCCATCGGATAAGTCACCCAGCGGTTTCCCACCTTCAGCAGCACTTCGAGGCGGGCGCGGCGCACGGGCGCGTCAGCAGGCACGCGCAGATCGAGCCAATAGCTCACCGTGTTTTGTCCGGGAATCGGCGACGGCGGGTAAGGCAGCATGCCGAACGTCGGAATCTTGGTTGGTTCGAGCACGTCCGGAATCCACTGATCGCCGGCTTTGACGAAAATCTCTTTGTACAGCGTCATCTCGAACAGATTGTCGGGATTGCTTTGCACATAGAGAAAATACGGCGTCTCCGCCGCGATGTTCACTACGATGCGGAACGACGTGTAGGCGTTACGCGCCAGGGCCGGCGAAAGAATTTCGCGCGGCTGATCGACGCGATCGACAGGCAGTACTTCGCCGAATGGTCCGAAGCGCTGGAACTCCGAGACGACGCGGAGGGATTGCGCGCGGGCCGCGGCCACGCCCAAAAGGCACACCACCGCCTCTGCCAGCCAGCGCCGGAAGGGCAGAGTCACTCTAGGAGTGGAACTGCGTGACGCCCTCGTATACGGCCATAACGGCCAACAACCCAACCGATGCGATGCCAAATCCCTTCATGTAAGGGGACAGGCGTTGCAGCTTCGTGATCACCTCACGCTGCTCCTGTTCGAGCTGGGCTTCACCAGCGCCCAGAAATAACTGGTCATCTTCCCTCATGGAAATCAGCGAGCGGTAAATGATCAGAACGATGAATACCGTGGTGACCGCACCCCAGGCGATCAGCATGGCGTAAATCGGAGAAATAGCTGTCATGGCCTTTTCCTCCTACGGAAACTGTCTGGCTCATTCATAGAGAAAAAATATCGCCAAGTCAAGGGTATGCTAGAGCTCATGGACAGAGTTACCGGCCTCGGCGGGATCTTCTTCAAAGCCGAAGATCCCCAAAAGATGTACGAGTGGTACGAGAAGCATCTTGGCCTAAAGCGGGTACTGGATGGCAGCTCAGTGGTGTTTCCATGGCGTTATGCGACCGAGCTCGGCCGCAAGGGTCTGACGGTGTGGTCGCTGTTTCCTAAGGATACGGAGTACTTCCAGCCCAGCAGTTCGAGCTTCATGCTGAATTACCGCGTGGACGACCTGGATGGCCTACTGGAGGTTTTGCGCGAGGAAGGTGTCGAGATCGACCCGCACCGCGAAGATTCGGAATACGGCCGGTTCGCCTGGATCATGGATCCGGAAGGCAATCGCATCGAGCTGTGGCAGCCGCCTGCGGGGTCGTGAAGCGGTCGTTCGATCATCGACTCTATCCCACCAGCCGCTCCTGATCCTTGTATTGCAACTGATAGAGCTTCCAATAAATCCCGCGCAGCGCCAGCAGTTCCTGGTGCGTCCCGGCCTCGCGCAGCTGCCCTTTGTGCATGACGAGGATGCGGTCGGCGCGCTGGATCGTCGACAAGCCGGTGCGCGATTACGATGGACGTGCGCCCTTCCACCATGCGCTCGAGCGCGTCGCGCACGCGGAACTCGGTCTCGGTGTCCACGCTGGACGTGGCTTCATCCAGAATCAGGAAGCGCGGGTTGTGGGCCAGTGCGCGCGCGAAGCCGATCAATTGCTTCTGCCCGGTGGATAGCGAATTGCCGCGCTCGCGGATGGGCTGCGCGAAACCCTCCGGCAGCGAATCGATGAAGTCCATCAGGTTCACCTGCTCGGCGGCTTCAGCCACGTGCTCGCGTTCGATGCCGTGCGTGCCCAGTCGGATATTTTCCTCGATGGTGCCGGTGAACAAATACGGATCCTGCAGCACCACGCCGAAACGGCGGCGCAGGTCGAGCGGATCGAACTCGCGGATGTCCACGCCGCCGATGCGGATCGCGCCTTTCTGCACATCGTAGAACCGCAGCAGCAGGCTGATCAGCGTGGTTTTGCCCGCGCCGGTGTGTCCCACGATGGCGATGGTCTCGCCCGGCTGGATGCGGAACGTCACGTCGCGCAGGACCCAATCTTCGTCTTTGTAGGCAAACCAGACATGGTCGAAATCGACCGCGGCGGAGACCGGCGGAACCGGTCGCGGATTTTGCGGCGCGACAATTCCAGCGGGAGTATCGAGCAATTTGAAAACCCGTTCCGACGACGCCATCGCCGCCTGCAGGATGGCGTACTTCTCGCTCAAATCCTGAATAGGGCGGAAGAAGCGCATGCCGTATTGGAGAAACGCCACCACCACGCCCAGCGACAGCCGGCCCTGGCCCACGCGAAAGCCGCCGTAGGAAAGAATGCTCGCCAGCGCGCTCATCGCCAGAAATTCGACGACCGGATAGAACCAGCCATACGCAATGATGGTGTCCTTGTAGGCGTCCATGTGCTGGCGGTTCACTTCGTCGAACTCGGCGCGGCTCTTGGCTTCGCGGTTGAACAATTGCAGCACCACAATTCCCACCACATGTTCCTGCAGGTAAGAATTAATGCGCGCGATGGCGATGCGGATGCGCCGGTTGCTTTGCGCCACAGTACGGCGGAACAATGCCGTCACCAGAACCACCAGCGGCATCGCGATCAGCATCAGGCCGGTGAGCGCCGGGCTCAGGCGGAACATGATGATGGCGATGAAGCTGAGCGTCAGCAGGTCGCCGAGGATCGTGACCAGACCGGAAGCGAACAGATCGTTGAGTACATCGACGTCGGTGGTGACGCGCGTAACCAGGCGGCCGATCGGATTGTGATCGTAGAAGCTGATGTCGAGGCGCTGCAGGTGCGTCATGAGCTGGCGGCGCAGATCGAACATGGCGCGCTGGCCGACGTACTGCATCAGGTAGGCTTCGCCGAATTGCGAGAACATGCCGCCCAGCAGCACCGCCAGGTACAGCAGGGAAACTTGCGTGATGCCTTTCCAGCGATCGATGGCCAGATACGGTTCGATCCAGGTGGGAACGCGGTGCGCGATCGGGAACCAGATAGCTGTCGACGGCGATTTTGGTGAGCAGCGGGCCACAGACTTGCAGGACGGAATAACACAACAGGCATACGAGCGAGACCGCGATGTAGCCTTTGTACGGGCCCAGGTAGACGACCAGGCGCCGCATCAGGCGGGAGTCGTACGCTTTGCCTAAGACTTCTTCTTCCACTGTTTACAGACTAGCATTGGGGGTGAAAGAAACTAGGAAACAAGAATTTCTCGCAGAGACGCAGAGATCGCGGAGAAAGCAAATGACAATTTTCTCTACCATCGTTAGGTGTCGTTTGGCTGGTCAAACACTACGGGGCCGGAAGCTCTCCGAGCTTAGAGCCGATTGGAGGAACGAATACGAATGTGTCTTTGGGGAGGGGAGAATTCAGAACCACGTTCTCAAATTTAGATGAACTTAGGCGTTGCTGTATGCCCGACACCTGCTTCGAAAGGTCCTCTCTCCAAATGATGAAATTCTGTTTGTCGACCCACCATGTGTAGGTTGGAGCGCCCGGCCGCGACTGGAGTTCAACGACGTAGCACTCGACATCTTTGCCATGCACGGGTATCTTCTCGGTTGCACCAACCTTCCCTGTGGCGAAGTAGTCCACGTAGCGAAGAAACAGGGCTCCACTGAAGTAAGCGACCAGTTGCTCGGGCTGATCCAGGCTGGGCTCAGTCCCGCCGTCCAGGCCGGTTTTGCCGCCTGGGGGAGAGGCGCGGGGTATCTTGAAATAGAGCCTTGAATCGCTGTCGTAGAGCCAGGTAACGTTACCATCAAGAACGATAGATACCGAGCCCGTCCCAAGAGAGGGCACGCCGAAAGCGCTGCCATTGCCCTCAAGACGTAGTTTATCCGGGAGCTCGGCCGCAAAAATCGCCGTTGTTGAGACTTCGCTCCCAGAGTACCAGTCGAGTAAGGTAGCCGAAATCAGAAATCGCTGGGGCGCTCGGTAGTTCTCGCTCACCTTACGAAGGATCTCTTCACCAGAGAGGGTGGTTTGAGCGCGCAAGCATGTTGCCGCGATGAGGCTGAGCATCCCGGCAAAAAGGCGCAACCTAGAGCTCATGTCGATTGATCCTACCATCTCCGCCACCAGCTGCCGCTCTGAAGCATTGGGAGTGAAAAGACTAGGAAACAGGAATTTCTCGCAGAGACGCGGAGATCGCGGAGATTATTGTGCCCAGTATCCTTCGCGCGTTTTGGCGTGGAGGTCGGGCCGGTTCTTTACCGCGACCCGGATTTTGTGGAACGTTCCTGACTCGCTTCCGACCGGCTCGAAGGTCAGCATGTACTGGCGATGCACTTCTTCGCTCACCAGTTGAATGGCCTGTTCCAAAGCATTCCTCTTTAGGAAATTCAGGGTCCGCCCGCCGGTTGCGTTGGCGAACAGGCTGGAAAGATCCGGCTGATGCAGGCGGATTAATTCGCCGATCCCGTACATGAAGCCGCCCGGCCCCAAATCTGGTGGAACGGGCGTATCGTCCGGCGCGGGGCAGAGGGCGCATTTCTGGATTTTGATCCGCTCCGCTTCGGGTTTGAGATCTTCCGCCGTTTTGGGCTTCACAGTGAACGGCTCTAATAGGGGCGAATAGGTCAGCCAATACACAGCGGCATTGAGGCGCTGTACTTTCTCCATCACCTCGGTCAGCTTCGCCTGGCTGGAACGGTCACGCTTCTCGGCAATCATGAGGATGATGGGCCGCCGCCCTGTTCGCCGCTGCTCCAACATAACTAGCGCCTGGCGCAAGGCGTCCAGCATGTGTGCGCTCCCGCCTTCTTTGCGCAGCATGCGCAGCGCGTGAATCACGAGATCCGGATCGCCAGTGAAATCCTGGCGGAGCTTCACGTCATCGCTGAACGAGATCACCGCCGTTTCACCCGCATCCGCCGCCAGAAGCTGCGTAAGCAGAATGCCGCTACCACCGAGCTTGTCGATCACAGCCCCCGAATTCTCACTGGTCTGCACCGCAACTACCAAGTCGATCGGATACGTCATCCAATCCATGTGTATCGCCTGCGGCACAGTGTTGTCGTACAGAATCAGGTCTTCGAGTGTGAGCCCGTCCACGTAACGCCCTTTGGAGTCCGTAACAGTGGTGGGTGCGACTACCAGCGGAACGTTGCTTTTGAACTGTGCGCGGCACGAGCAAGCAAGGATGACGACAGCCGCGGCAACTCGCATCGGAATGAATCAGGCAGGTTATGGGCCAACGGGAATTTCAGGTCCAAAATACCCGAATACATCGAGCACGACATGAGTCGGATCAGATAGAAACAGCGAGATGGAATCCGTCGATGTTGGAATGATCGCGAGGTTTGAAGTAATCGCTCCGTCCACGGCGTTCAGAGTCGCTGCCAGCGGTTGAGGTTGCCCGGAAGGCCACATCGTCAAATAACCAAACGGCCCGGGTGGAACAACCGTGGCGTTGAAGACATAGGCGAGCGCTCCTGTGGGTGCGCCACAGGGAGACGTAGCGATGGAAACCACCATCACTCCGGATGCCGGCGCCGACCCCGCGGGATTACGCGAGTCGGACACCCGGCAAGGTGGGAGATTGTAGAACGCCAATCCGCCTTCGGCCAACGGTGCGAAATATCCCGAGATATCGATCACCAGATCAGTCGGATCCGACGCGAATACGCTGACGGCACCGTTGTCGCCTCCCGGCACCAGAACTGCGTTGGCGGTCACGGTTCCTGTTAACGCGTTCAACGAGGCGGCTAGGGGCTGGTTTTGCCCGCTCGGCCAGACGGTGAGATAGCCCAAAGGAGCGCGGGGCACTGCCGCGAAATTGAGAACGTACGCCTGTGCTTCTCCAGGTATATTGCAGCCACTCTCGCGGATGGGGAAGCTTCGCGTGCTTTGGCCGGATAGGCCGGGCCCGGCAAGAGGTCCGTTGGGATCGCGCGTGTCTGCTACACGGCATGGCGTCAGCGGAAAAAATGCCAGGGCCGCGGGATCGCTCGATGGTACGAAGTAGCCGTTGATATCGATCACTAGATCCGTTGGGTTGGTGGCGAACGCGCTGATTGCGCCGTTGGTCCCGGCCGGAACAATGGCGGCGTTGGACTTGATGCGCCCGTCTGAGTTCAAGGTCGCAACGAGCGGTTGAGATTGCCCGGCGGGCCATAGCGTCAGATATCCGAGTGGTCCGTTCGGGACGACGGCCACATTCAGCGAATACGCGCTCGCCGTCAGCGGTATATTGCAGGCGCTGCTGGGAACGATGAAGTCTCGGGATGTGTTAGCGGCAATTACTGGCCCTCCGAACGGGCCATTGGCGTTGCGCGTGTCGGCGACCCGGCACGGAGTGATGGGCACAAAGTGGGTCGAGGTGGCCACCGCGGGATTTTGTGTGATGCTGAACAACCGGCCGAAAAGGTTCAGAAATCCGCTTCGCTGCCGGGCCACTGGATTGGCGGCCACCGAATAGCCCACAATTCCATTGCCGTTTCCCGGATTGCCGGAAGTCACAGTTAGCCATGCCGCGTCGGCACTGACTGACCAGGGACAACCTTGCGGCGCCACAACGCCGATCGAATACGCGCCTCCCAGTGCGTCGGCTGGGGCCGACGTCAGGGTCCACTGGAAGGTGCATGTGTTTCCCGCCTGGGTGATGGTGATGGAACCCGCAGGGGCATTTGTGCTGCTCACCGAAAGCATGGTCGAGCGCGAACCGGGTGAAGGGTTAATCGCCCAGGAATAGTTTACGGTTCCACTGCCGGTTCCAGAAGCCGGGGATGTGATGCTTACCCAGGCGTCGGCCGACGTCACCTGCCATGGACAACCGGCCTGCGTGGTGATGGTCTGCGACAGGCTGCCTCCCTCCGGGGGAATAGACACGGAGGAAGGATCAAATGTGAATGTGCAGGCAGGGGGTCCAGTCCCACCTCCCGAAGGCGCTTGCGTCACGGTGAAGACCTGGCCACCCACCATCAACGTTCCGGCCCGTTGCGCCGTCGTGTTTGCCGCCGCCGAATAGTTTACAACGCCAATTCCAGAGCCGGGACTACCGGAGACAGTCAGCCACGGGGCATTGCTGACCGGCGCCCAGGCGCAGCCGGTGGGAGTTGTGATTCCTATTGAGCCGCTGCCGCCCTGCGAAGCTACGGCGGTGGCCGTCGCACTGAGTTGGAAGGTACACGAAGTACCGGCCTGAAGGATGTAAAGCGGCCGGTCGGGCACGAACAAGAACGTCGTGCGGGAAGTGGCGGATGAGTTGGGCGCGACGGTATATGTTAATTGGCCGCTGCCCATGGTCAAGCGGGGGGAATACGTTACCCATTGTGCAGCTGGATCGGCGCCCCAGATACACCCAGGCTGAGTGGTTATCACCAGCGTGAAAACCCCTCCGGCGGCCCCGATTGCCACGGGTATGGGGCCCGCTCCCGCGTCCAACGTTCCGGTGTCCAACGCATAGGTGCAATTCGCGGGATAAGGGAGCACGTTGACTGTATCCGTCCCGTAAGTGAACGGAGATCCCCCTCCGAAGACAGCAGCCTCATTCGTAACAACCGACGGAGGCGAATTAGGTACCACTGTCGTGACGGTAATTGGCGGATAGCTGGAGTTGGGCGCCAATGGATCGTTCCGGGAGCAAGGGCCGGCGGGATCGCATGTCCAACCCGGCCCTGTCATGGGGCCGAGGCCCAGACTCGGATCGAGCGAGTTAGCCACCGTAACGGAGTCACTGGTTGTTGCCGCGCCGCCAGCGTTGCTCACCTGAATGGTATACGTGGCATCAAATTGCTCCGCGCGAAAGTCGCCGGCATGCGCTAGGGTAACTTTCAAGAACGGTGTCACGGCACCGTGCAACACTGCTAGGGAAGAGCCAAACGTCGGCAAAACAAGGTCTATTCTGCCGTCTCCGTCAAACTCAGCCAGCACCATGGCCGAAACGGAAACAGGAACAGAGAAAACAGCTTCTGGCCGAAGTGTCCCATCTCCATTTCCTGGAAGGAACAGGACAACTGCCGGTTCAAAACCGTAGCGGGCGACGACGACATCTGCCTTGCCATCTCCGTTCAGATCGACGATCCCGATCCCAAACGCGTTACTGATCACTGCATCAAAGTCTGGATGCAGGGCGAGGCCCGGGTACACTACCGGGGGCGCAAAAGTGCCATCTCCGTGACCGAGATACACGTTCACCGCAGTCTTGGCATCACCCCAGGTGGCCGCGGCAAGATCCAGTTTGCCATCGCCATTCAAGTCCCCCACCACCATTGAATCGAAATTAACGGAAGGAGGCAGGCTGGCAGGATAGGTCAGTGCCGCCGCAAACGTGCCGTCGCCGTTTCCGAGCAGAACGCTCAGCGTCTGGGTATCGTAGGCTTGACTGTAAGACAAAAGGTCGGGCTTGCCGTCGCCATTGAAATCCCCGGCGGTTAGCAGCGTGACACCGACTCCAGGGTCAGTGATGCCAGTCCCCACGGGGTACCCGATTGGCGCAGCGAAGGTGCCGTCACCATTACCCATCATGATGTCAATGCTGCTGGTCGAAGAATGAATCACGGCCAGATCGGGTTTGCCGTCTCGATTGAAGTCTGCAATCACTACGGGGCTGGCCCTTGGAAACATTGGGCTGTCATCGATCGCGTAGTCCGCACCCGTGGTAAAAGTGCCGTCTCCATTTCCTAGGAGGATCCTTAAAAACTGATTGGGGGCGTCGAAGTGAAAGATAACGACGTCTAACTTTCCGTCGCCATTTAGGTCCGCGACGGCGATGCTGCGAGTCGTCGGGACTTCAGTCGTATTGGGGGTTCCGAACCCGCCGCTTCCATTTCCGAGCGAAACAGTCAACGTACCGCCGAAGGCCGAGACAATGTCGAGTTTGCCGTCGTTGTTAAAGTCACCTACCGCAGCAGCACTTGCCGCCAAGGCCGGCTGGTAGGTTGTCGTGAATCCAAAGCTGAGCACCGCGCTTATCGTCCGGTGGACTACCGAAGAGTTGCTGCCGAGATTGTTCGCGTCACCGCTGTAGTGCGCCGTGAACGATCGCGTACCAGTGACAGTGGTTGGCATTGCAAACACTGCTACATTGCCCGATAGCGCGCGCGTTCCCAGTACTGTTACGCCATCGTAGAAAGTCACTGTGCCGGTTGCGGCCGGTGTCACAGTCGCTGTCAGCGTGACGAGGTTACCAAGCGTAGGAGTACTGGGAGACGCGGTGATCGCGACGCTGGTGGGCGTCAGTGCCGCGAGCGTCAGCGGGTAAGAAATGAAAGAGAGGAGGAATACACCCAGAAACCTGGGGGAAAGTGGCATGAAAGCTCGGACAACACTATACCATCGGCGTTACGCTTGCCCGCTACCCCCACATCCGCTAACGTGGATATTACGTAAGGATCAAAAGAGGAGAGTTTCACTATGAAACGTTTCGCAATTTTCGTGGCTGCGGCTGCGTTGTTCTCGATCGCGGCGTTCGCTGATACCTGGAATGGCACGCTGGTCGATGTCATGTGCAAGAACAAGGATCTCGCCAGCCACACCACTAAGTGTGCGGTCAGTTGCGCCAAGGGCGGCTATGGCCTGGTGCTGGGTGACGGCAAATTCGTCAAGCTGGACGAAACCGGCAATGCCAAGGCGCTCGCCGCGCTCAAGGCCACTAGCAAAGAGAAAGATCTAAAAGCCAAAATCACCGGTACGCTCGATGGCGATACGGTGAAAGTCAGCGCCATCGAAATTCAATAGCTGTGAAGGGCGGCGTTACACCCGCCCTTTCCGCAGCTTCACCCACTCCTCGAACACCGCGGGATTTTCCAGCCACACCAGCATCCACTGGATCATTTCTTCTTTCTGCGAACGCTTTTCCGCCGATGCGGACGCGCTGCGAGCCGACAGCCGCGCGTGATCCTTGGCCTCAATAACCTGGCCTCGGCAATACTGCGCACGAACGCGATCCCCGGCTTCCCGGGCCTGGCCATACACGCGCTCCATGGCGATCAGCGATGCTTCCAGTTCCTCGAAAGTTCCCTGGCGAACGCCGGCAAACGGCTGCTCGACTGGCACTCCGGTCTCGCGCAGTAGGCGGCGCAGGTAGCTCTCCGAAATCGGGGCGAGCTCAGCCGCGAGGCGCCGCCACTCCGGCTCCGCGATCGCCTGCAGCCCCCACTCAGTGAGCAGTTCGCCGAGTTTGCGCTTCTTTGAGATTTTTGGCGTGGTTGCCACGGCGGTATTGCTCGATAGCGGTCTGATGCGCCGCCATCGTGCTGGAAAAAGTATGCGCGCCAGAGCCATCCGCGCGCAACACGAAATACAGGGATTCGGTTTGGGCCGGGTGCAGCGCGGCCTCTAGTGCGTCGCGACCGGGGTTAGCGATCGGCCCGGGCGGCAGCCCCGCGTGGCGGTACGTGTTGTACGGATTTTCGCTGGCCAGGTCGGATTGATGGATCACGCCGCGATAGCGGGAATCGAGCAAGGCGGCGTAAATCGTCGTCGGATCGCAGTCGAGCTTCATGCCTATGCGGAGGCGGTTCGCAAACACGGAAGCGATGCGCGGGCGGTCGGCCGCAATGCCTGCTTCCTTTTCGATCAGCGAAGCCAGCGTCACGGTGTCATGGACGCTTCCCGCCGCGTTGAGCGAGCGCCAGACTTCGCGGAAGCGGTTGGTCATCATGCGGCACAGCCCTTCGGGCGTGATGTGGCGGTCGACGCGATAGGTGCTAGGGAAAAGGTAGCCTTCGAGCGACGGCGCGTCCGGGTCCAGATCTTTGATCGAGGCCGGATCGCGGGCGGCGATCATAAATTTGGCCGCGGGAAAAAGACCGAGATCGGAAGCGGCCGCCGCGATTTCAAAAATATTCTTGCCTTCCGGGACCAGCAGCTCGTAGTAGAAGATGTCGCCGCGCGCAATGCGGTCGAAGATCTGAATTGGGGAGGCCGGCTTTTCGAAGCGATACTCGCCCGCTTGCAGCCTACGCCCGCGCTCCATCGCCCGCAGCACCAGGAATTCCCAGTTGTTCCGGATCACACCCGCCTCTGCCAGTTGCGCCGCCATCTGACGCGTGCCGGTGCCTCTCTGGAAATCGATGAACACCGCACTCTCGAAAGCGCGATAGGGCCGGAATAATTCGTAGGCCAGCCACCCCGCGCCCGCCAGCAGCAGCAACAAGAACAAAGCCACCCGCCGCGCCATGCTAATCCCGCTCTCCCCGGGCGTACGCCAGCGAATCCATATAACTTTGCAACAGGATTACTGCCGAGAGCTGATCCACGGCGCGGGCGCGCTTTTCGATACTGATACCGCTATCCCGCAGCACGCGGGAGGCTTCGACGGTGGTCAGTCGCTCATCCCACAGCTTCACTTCGAGGCCGGTGAAATCCCGCAGCGTCTGGGCAAACTCATCTACCCATTGGGATTGGCGTCCGCGGTCACCGCTCATATGGCGCGGGTCTCCGAGCAAGATCAGCTCGATCCGTTTCTCGCGGATCAGGCGGGTCAGCGCGGCCAGATCCTGGTGTTTATTGCCGCGCTGGAGGGTCGTCAAACCCTGCGCCGTAATGCCCAGCTCGTCGGAAACGGCCAGGCCGATGCGTCTTTTTCCCAAGTCCAGCGCGAGGATTCTCAAGCTACTCGTTAACATTATAGGCAGTGGCGTGGTAGATTCGAGAAAGAATAGGGGTCGGCTTTCGCTGTGGCCATTCTTTCGCGCCCTTTAAAAGCTCAAGAGTTTCACAATCTCACCAGCCCGGTGATTGCATTCGGTGTGGTTGTGGCCATCCTCTATTGGGCCCGGGTCCTGCTGATTACAGCCATGGTCGCGGTGACCATCGCTTTCATTTTGGAGCCGTTCGTCGGGCTGTTCATCCGTCTCAAAATCCCACGCGCGGTCTCCAGTTTCCTGGTTTGTTCGGGCGCGCTGTTCCTGCTTTATCTGGCCGGCCTGGGCGCTTACACGCAGGTCGCCCGGCTCTGGGATGACTTGCCGAAATTCAGTGAAGGCATCGGCACGGCGGTGGAATCGCTGCGCGTCCGTCTCGACGATATGGAAAAGCGCACGTACCAGATGGTGGTGCCGGCGCGTCCCGTTCCGAGTCAGGTACAGCCGGCCCAAGCTGCCCCTAACGCATCCAAGAAAAAACGGAATATCGAACTTCCAATGCCGCCCGTGCTTCCGCCGCAGGGAACCATCCAGGAAGTACGCATTCACGAAGAACGCAAGCCGCTCACCGAATATCTCTACACCGAAGCGAGCTCTCTCTACCAAATTTTCCTGATGGTTTCGTTCATCCCTTTCCTGGTGTATTTCATGTTGAGCTGGCGCGACCACATTCATCGCACCTTCCTGCAATTCTTCGAAGGGGAGGATCGCGTAGCCGCTGCCCGCAGCCTGCAAGGCATTGGCGACATGCTGCGCGGCTTCGTGGTGGGCAATTTTGTGTTGGGCATCTTCCTGGCGGTAATGAGCACCATCGCGTTTTGGGGTCTCAAACTGCCGTACTTCCTGCTAGCCGGGCCCGCCAGCGGATTTATGAGCCTGATCCCCTACATCGGGATGCCGCTCGCGTTGTTGCCGCCGCTGTTCGTAGCCGTGGCCGCTGGCAAATCGATCTCGAGTTTGCTGCTGGTAAGCGTGGTGGTGTTGATGTTTCACTTGCTGGCGCTCAACCTGCTTTATCCCAAAATTGTGGGATCGCGCGTACACCTGAATCCGCTGGCTGTGACTTTTTCGCTGATGGTCTGGGGCTTCCTGTGGGACGCGCCCGGGCTGCTGCTGGCCATCCCGCTCACCGCCGGGATCAAAGCGGTTTGCGATAACGTCAAAGGCTTGCGGCCGTACGGAAAGTTTCTCGGGGATTGACGAGCTCCATGGCCCAACCCGATTCGGCGCGGGAGTTTCTGTCCCGGTTGATTGCGCAAGCGCGCCCACTCCGCAAGCGTATCGTATTTCCGGAAAGCTCCGACCCGCGCGTGCTGAAGGCAGCGGCGCGCCTGGCTCGCGAAGGAGTCGTCCAGCCGATACTGGTAGGAGCCGCGCCCACTGGCGCGCCCGACGGCGTAACGTTCGTCGATCCGGTTGCCGGTGACTCCGCGCGGTGTTACGCCAACTTGCTGCGCGAGCGCCGTAAAGCCAAGGGTATGACCGAAGTCGAAGCCCGCGACCTGGCCCGCCAGCCGCTGTATTTTGCCGCGCTGATGGTGGCGGCGGGTGATGCGGATGGCAGCGTAGGCGGCGTCGCACACACCAGTGCGGCCACCGTGCGCGCCGCTCTGCACGCGATAGGCATGGCGCCGGGCGCGCGCTTGGTCTCGAGCGCATTTCTGATGGCGCTGCCCAATCGCGAATTCGGCGCGAATGGTCTCGTGGCTTTCGCCGACTGCGTCATAGTGATCGATCCCACCGCGGTTGAGCTGGCCGATATCGCCATCTCGACTGCGGAAACCACGCGCCGCCTGATTGGCGTCGAGCCCGCTGTCGCGCTGCTTTCGTTTTCGACCAAAGGCAGCGGCCGCCACGCCCATGTGGACAAGGTGGTGGAAGCGCTGCGTATTGTGCGCGAGCGCGCGCCGCAATTGAACATCGATGGCGAATTGCAAGCCGATGCCGCGCTGGTGGCGGCCGTCGGTCAATCCAAAGCCCGCGGCTCGACAGTGGCCGGCCGCGCCAATACGCTGATCTTTCCGAATCTCGCGGCGGGCAATATCGGCTACAAGTTGGTGGAGCGTTTGGCCGGAGCCACCGCCATTGGACCAGTGTTGCAAGGCCTGGCCAAGCCGGCCAACGATCTGTCGCGCGGCGCTTCCGCCGACGACATTTTCAACGCCGCCGTAATCACCGCGATCCAGGCAGGCAGCTAATGAGGAACCAACTCGACGGGCGCGTCGCCGTGATCACCGGCGCAAGCAAAGGGCTCGGCAGGCAGATGGCGGAATCGCTGGCGGAGGCCGGCGCCGCCGTGGCATTGGTGGCGCGCGACCCCGCGCGATTGGAAGAGGTGAAGTCCGGTATCGAGCAGGCGGGTGGCCGCGCGCAATCTTACGTTTTGGATGTTACCGACGAGGATGCCGTGCTTGCCACCGCCGGCCAAATCCGCGAACAACTCGGCGCGCCGGATATCCTCATCAACAACGCCGGCATCATCATGGCGAAGCCAGTGAGCGATTTCACGTTGCAGGAGTGGAACGAGGTGATAGCGGCCAATCTGAACGGGCCGTTTTTGTGTACGCGCGCTTTCATTCCAGGCATGAAGGAAAAGAAGTTCGGACGCATCCTCAACCTCACCTCCATCATTTCGCACGTCTCCATGCCGGGTTTATCGGCGTACGCCACCAGCAAATTCGGACTGCTCGGCTTTACAAAAACCATGGCGCTGGAACTCGCGCCCCACAAGATCACCGTGAACGGCATCAGCCCTGGCCCCTTCGCTACCGATATGAACAAACCGGCGATGGACGATCCAACCGCCAGCGTTGAGTTCCTTGCCAAGATTCCGCTTCGACGCTGGGGCAAGGTCAAGGATATCGGGCCTCTAGCCGTCTACCTGTGTTCCGAAGCCGCCGGCTTCATCACCGGCACGGATATCCTGATCGATGGCGGCTGGACCGCGCAGTAATGCTGCCGTTTCATCTCATCTATCACGAAGGCTACGACCTCAATCTGGGCGCGCACGTTTTTCCATCGGAGAAATTCCGCCTGATTCGCGAGCGGCTGGTGGCGGAGAATTTTGCCGCGCCGGAAGATTTCGTAACGCCGGAACCGGCGCCCGATGCGGACTTGCTGCTGGCGCACGAATTAGGCTGGATCGAGCGTTTGAAGGCGGGCACGCTGAGCGACGTCGAGATCTTGCAGCTCGAAATTCCTTACTCGCGCCGCATGGTTGACGCTTTCTGGCTGGCCGCGGGCGGCACGACGCTAGCCGCGCGCATGGCTCTGCACGAAGGCATCGCTTTCAATGTTGGCGGCGGATTCCATCATGCATTCGCCGGCCACGGCGAAGGATTTTGTGCGATCAATGATATCGCCGTGGCCATTCGCGTCATGCAGCGCGATGGCCTGATCGAGCGCGCCATGGTGGTCGATTGCGATGTTCACGACGGTAACGGCACTGCCGCAATCTTCGCCGGCGATCCGTCGGTGTTTACGATTTCGATTCACCAGTTCCACAATTACCCTTCTGTTAAGCCGCCCTCAACCGTCGATGTGCACCTCCCCGACGGCGTGGGCGATGACGAATATCTGGACCGCCTCGCGAAAGGCTATAGCTTTCCGCTCGATGGCTTTCGCCCGCAGCTTGTGGTCTACGTGGCCGGCGCCGATCCGTATCGCGAAGATCAACTAGGTGGGCTAGCGCTGACGATGGACGGCTTGAAGCGCCGCGACCGCCTGGTGATGGACGCAGCGCTAGGCAAGGGCGCGGCGGTTGCGGTAGTGCTGGCCGGCGGCTACGCGCGCCATGTCGAGGACACGGTGACCATCCACTGCAATACAGCCAAAGCAGCGAAGGAAGCGCTGACGTCTGACTTCAACCATCACTCAGGGACTGGCTCGTAGGGGAGGGTTTTCAAACCCGGCCTTCGCCGTTTGCCTCAAAAGAGACGGGTTTGAAACCCGCCCCTACATTACTTCGCGTGCCCGCACCTTCCGCGGATCCAGCAAATGCTCGGGCAAATATTTGCTCTTCGACCATCTACAATCGGCGTCCAGTTCCACGCCGATGAAGAATCCGCTCACGCGGACCAGACAGTAGCGCACTACGCCGCGAAAGCCTTGCCGGCCGCACGCCAGGCGCACGCGCGTGCCATCTGGCAGGCCGAATTCCGCGTCCAGGCACACCCCAAATGCGGATATGTTTTCCAGAACCACCGTGGATTTGTGGCGCTCGCGGCCTACCTGCCAGTGCAGCGTCACTAACGCGGAGCACAGATATCGCGGCTGGCGGCGCTGTTCCTTTTCGGATTCAGGCGGGGCCGGTGAAAGTCGATTTCTCATCGACGAAACAGATCGGATTGCCAAAAGGATCTCTCGCGTAAAACGAACGCTCGCCCCAGGGCCGCGTCTCGATCGCGCCGTCCAGTTCCTGGCAGCCGGCCGCTTGAGCGCGAGTGAACACGGCTTCCAGATCGAGCACTGCAAAATAATAGTGGACGCCCTCGCCGTTCGGTCTCGACTCGAACGCGTCGCCATCGGCGTGCGGATCGAAGCAGGCCAAAATCGTGCCGCCGCAGTGAAAATAATGACGCCCTGGGACACGCGAAAACCCGGCTGATCGAACAGTTGCCCGTAAAACGCGGCCGCCCGGTCGATATCCGAGACGGGAAGAATCACGCGATAGAGACGGGCGCTCATGCTCAGGTCATTAGTAAGGCCGCGCCATGCGGGTGAACTCGAATATCAGCGGATTGAGGCCGCGCTGGGTCAACTGCCGCACGCACTCATCGATCGAATCGCCGATGGCCTCGATGCGGTGTACCGGCAGGGTGGCCGGGGTGTAGATCTCATACGCCACGTATTTGCCGGCCAGGGCGAACCGCTCGTCGAGCGTCAACCTGTCCGGGGTGCGGCCGATGGCTTGCTGGGGATCTTTGGCGATTGAGGTAGGCATGGCGAAAGAGATACGCCAGTGTACCTAAAACTTCTTCAACTCTTCAATCAGCGCGTTCAGGCCCTTTTGACGATAGAGGTCGGTGAGACGCTGTTCTTCAGGGGAAGGCGCGAGCGCGCGCAGCAGGCGGGTGTTGTCGAGCGAGGAACGATTGGGCACCCAGACTTTTCCGTCCGCGTATTCCACCTGGCTGACGAAACCGGTCATGCCTTCAATGGCTACCGGCTCACCGCCGCCGCGCGAAAAGCGCATGGTAGTATCCGCCAGCACTTGGCCGGCAGCGCCCGGCGGCAGCATCATGTCGCCGTCCGAAGCCGGCACCGAGCCCGCCAGAAACTCGCGTCCCTGCCGGTCTTTCACCAGCCAGCCGATCTCGACATAGCGAATCGCGCGGTTGGAGCGGTTGACGACGCCAATGCGGGGCGCGCGTGCTTCGGCGCCTGAAATCTCAGCCCAGCCTTCCATGGGATCGATGGGCGAATCGGGGAATCGCAGAAAAGCGAATTTCACTTTTTCCGGTGTGCCGACGGCGGTCGAGTGGCCTCCGCGCGCTAGACGCACGTCGATGCGTGGGCGCTCATCTTGCCGCGCCAGGCTCTCGATCACTTCACGCTGCAAGCTCTCCCGACCGCCCTGAGCCAGCGTCCTTTGCAGGAATTGCCGGTCGCGTTGCGCTTCGGTTTCCCAAACCGTGAGCGAGCGCCGCGAGTTCAGCCGGTTCGGTCCATAAAACGAAAAATCGTCGAACAAGACGCCATCCAGGCGGACTTCGACCAGCGGCCCCGCCCCGGCATCGAGCGGCCGCAGCAGCCGCAAATCGATACGTACCGGGAACGCTTGCGAAGGCGAAACGTCCAGGCTGGGGACGGCTACGGAGGCTTTGCCGCCCGGCGTCATTTCCTGCGCCAGCACCAGCAGCGTGATGCCGCGAATCCGGTGCGCGCTCGAATTGCGCAGCGAGAGCCCCATGTGCAGATCGACCACCATCGCCCCGCCGCGCGGTGTAGCGCGGGATTCGCCCACGTTGGTTCCCATCAAGGCTACCGGCGAATCGGGCGGCAGGTTGATCTTGATCGAGCTGTGGGGATCGAGCGGGGCGTCCTGCCCGCTCAGCATAGCGGCCGACAGCAACATCAACGCGGCTAGATTCTTACTGCACATAAACATTGTTGATCGTCACGTTGCCGGTCTCGGCGTCCACATACCGCGCGCGCATGGCCACGCCGCCGGCAAAGGTATCCACGCTGCGGGCGCGTCCGTTCAGCAAACCCAGCGTCTGGCCGCCTTCGGTTACTTGAATGCCGCTGCTGGTGGATTCCAGCACAATCTGATCGGCATCCTGCTTCTGCGCTGCTCGCGGCGCCGGCCGTTCCAGCCACAACGCAGCAATCAACAGCACGGCCAGGCTGCCGCAGGCCGCGAGCGATCGCGCTCCAAAAAATCCAAAGTGCCGCGCCGGTGGATTTACGCACTCCCCGGCTTCCAGACCCAGCCGGATGTTGGCGCGCATCTCCGCCGCCAGCTTGTTCCAGGCAACATCCTCGGGAGTACCTGCTTCGGTGACTTCGGATCGCAGCGCGGAATATTTCGCTACCGTCTCGCGGCACTCCGCGCAGCCCGCCAACATGCCGCTGCATGCGCCACTGCTCGATCGGTCCGGCGTCGCCCGAGGCATAGAGAGCCAAGCTGGTCTCAGGAGGATGATCGGTCTTCATCGTTTTCTCCTCTCCATGTAGCGCCGCAGTTTGATGCGCGCGTTGGCGATGTGCGAGCGCACCGTGGCCTTCGAGCAATCCAGCCGCCGGGCTACTTCCTCGGCAGGCAAATCCTCGATATCGCGCAGCACAATCGCGGCCCGCTCGCGCGGCGTCAATAAACGCAAGCCATCTTCGAGATAGTCGCGATGCTCCCCGCGCAGCACCTGCTGTTCCGGGTTCTCGGCGTGCGATTCCGGCGCTACGTCGATTTCGCAAAAAGTCATGCGATTGTGCCGCCGCAGGAAATCGAGCGCCGTGTTGGTGGCGATGCGGGAAAGCCAGTGCGCGGCCTTTAATTCGTCTTTGAGCTGATCCTGCCGCTGCAGCGCCTTGATGAAAGCCTCTTGCGTCAAATCCTGGGCGTCGGCCACGTTGCCCACAATGCGGTAAATTTGCACGAAGATGCGGCGCATGTGCTCGGTGACAAAGCGGTTTTGCCGCTCGAGCGCTTCCACCGGCGGTTGCACTGTGTCGCTCATCAGGTCGCAGTACAGCGTTTCCATGGCCTAAAGGGATGACGGCGCGGCCCGGAAAACGTGGATAATACTTTACTAAGCTAATTATATGAGACCTGTAGCGGTAATCGGGGCGGGGAAAACCCGTTTTGGCGCCCTGGCGGATCGCGATCTGCGCTCGCTCGCGGTCGAAGCCGGCGAGAAGTGCTTGAAAAATGGGCACCTTAGCCCTTCCCAGATCGAAGCGTTCTGGCTCGGAAACTTCGCCGGACCGTCGTTTGTCGGCCAAAATCACCTGGCCCCCTACGTTTCGACCGCCCTGGGCCTGGAAGGCATCCCGGCCACCCGGGTGGAAGCAGCCTGCGCCTCCAGCGGTTCGGCATTCTTTCATGCCGTTTCCGCCGTGGCGGCCGGGCTTTACGAGGTGGTGCTGGTCGCCGGCGTCGAGAAAATGACGTCGCAGCCGACGGCGCGGGTCACCGAAATTCTGGCTTCGGCGGGCGATTGCTCGGGCGAAATCAAGGCTGGCTCGACCTTTCCGTCGCTGTTCGCCATGATCGCCCGCCGCCACATGTATCAGTTCGGAACCACCCGAGAGCAACTGGCGGCAGTCGCGGTGAAGAATCACGCTAACGGCTTCCTCAACCCCAACGCGCATATGCGGAAGATCATCACGCTTGAGCAGGCTCTCAACGCCCGTCCAGTTGCCGAGCCGCTGGGCTTGTACGATTGCTCGCTCATCAGCGATGGCGCCGCCGCCGTCGCGATTACTTCGCTCGAACGCGCGCGCGATTTCACTGACAAGCCGGTGCGCGTCCTCGGCATCTCTCAGGCGTCTGATTACGTGGCTCTGGATCAGAAGCAGGACATCACCACGTTCCCGGCCGTGCGCAAAGCCGCCGAAAAGGCTTACAAAATAGCCGGCCTGAGCGCGAAAGACATCCAGTTTGCCGAGCTGCACGATTGCTTCACCATCGCCGAAATCATCGCCATGGAAGATTTGGGATTCGTCCCGCGCGGCCAGGGCGGGCCGTACACTGCGGCCGGACACACGGCGCTTCACGGTGAGCTGCCCATCAACACCAGCGGAGGTCTGAAATCCAAAGGCCACCCGGTCGGGGCCACCGGCGTCGCGCAGATTTGCGATCTGGTGGAGCAAATCCGCTGCGAAGCCGGCGAGCGCCAGGTAAAACGCAACTCGGTAGGCTTGGCGCAAAATCTGGGCGGCTCCGGCGCGACGTGCGTGGTCAGCATTTTGGGGAGCGTATGACGGGAACTGTCTATACCGAAACCGTGGTGCATCTGGCGCCGGAGGCATTCGCCGCGGAGGTGCCTTACCAGGTGGCTATCGTCACGCTGGAAAATGGCTCGCGCGTGACGGCCCGGATACAAGGCGAGCGCGTTGCCATCGACGATCGGGTCGAAGAGGTCGAAGTTCGCGAAGGCGTTCCCTTCTTCAGGAAGAGCATATGAGACTAGCTGAACGCATGAGCCGCATCGGTGTCGAAGGAGCCTTCGAGGTACTCACGCGCGCCCGGGCGCTCGAGGCGCAAGGCCGCAGCATCATCCATCTCGAAATTGGTGAGCCGGATTTTCCCACGCCGCTGCACATCGTCGAAGCCGCGAAGAAGGCGCTCGATGACGGCTGGACCCACTACGGGCCCACTCAGGGCGATCCGGAACTGCGGCAGGCGGTGGCCGCGTATATCTCGCGCACCCGCAAAATCAGCGTAGGGCCCGAGCACGTGTGCATCGTCCCCGGCGGCAAGCCCATCATCTTTTTTCCGATGATGGCGCTGCTCGAACCGGGCGATGAAGTGATTTACCCCAACCCCGGCTTCCCGATTTACGAGTCCATGATTCGCTTTCTGGGCGCCAAGCCGGTCCCGATTCCGCTGGTCGAAGAACGCGGATTCTCTTTCGATCTGGATCTGCTGGCCTCCTCCATTACGCCGCGCACCAAAATGCTGGTACTCAATTCGCCGCAGAATCCGACTGGCGGCGTAATTCCCGACGAAGATGTTCGCGCGATCGCGAAGATGGTTTGCGACCGCGACATCATGGTCCTTTCCGACGAAATTTATTCGCGCATGAGCTATGGCGCGCCGCCGCTCTCCATCGCCTCGCTGCCGGGCATGCTGGAAAAAACCATCATCCTCGACGGTTTTTCCAAAACTTACGCCATGACCGGCTGGCGCATGGGCTACGGCGTGATGCCGGAATGGCTGGTGGACCCGGTCAACAAGCTCATGGTGAATTCCAATTCCTGCACGGCCAGTTTCACCCAGCGCGCCGGAATCGCCGCGCTCAACGGCCCGCAGGACGCGGTCGATCGCATGATCGCCGAGTTCGCCCGGCGCCGCACGGCGTTCTGCCAGGGCTTGAATCAGATTCCGGGATTCCGCTGCGCGCTGCCGGGCGGTGCGTTTTACGCGTTCGCCAATATCCGCGGGACCGGCATGAAATCCAAAGAGCTGGCCGATTTCTTGCTTCACGAAGCCGGTGTAGCGGGCCTGAGCGGGGCGTCCTTCGGCGAGTACGGCGAAGGTTATGTCCGCTTCAGTTACGCCAATTCCTACGAGAATCTGATGGAAGCGGTGGCGCGCATCACCGGCGTCCTCACGGCACGCAAGCCGGCGAGTTCAGTTCCTTCTGCAGCCGGATAAAAGCCGCTTGCAGGAATGCGCTGGCGCGCGGCGCCTTGGCTAATTCCCCCCGCTTGGCCGTGATCTGGCTCAAGTACGGATTCAAGAAACGCCCGTACTTTTCCAGGACCGCGACATCGCCGGTGGCTAATGCGGTCACAATATCTTGCTCGACTGCGGGCGAAAGCACCTCGACGCGTCCGACAAAAACGCGCTCGATTTGTTGTGGCGCGGGAGTAATGGTTAGTGGTAGAACCGCATCCACCATGGATCGCGGAGCGACATAGAAACACGCGCGAGCCCTCTTCGAACCAGGAATCGCGCCATGTCTCCACCATCGCGTGCACTTCTTTCGGATACAGGCCCGCCGCCGTTAAATCCACTTCCATCTCTTGCCGCAGCCGATCAACGTTTCCCGCGAGCTCCGGCAGGTCCAGCGTCACCACATCCTGCACGCCGCGTGCAACGCGATAACCTACTTTGCCGCGTCGGTTCTCGTACACAATCGCCAAGGCGATTGGCTCGCTGCCCCCGTTGCGAATCTCCATCTTCCCTGTGCTGGTCATCCGTGCGCGCACCGGGACAGAGAAGTCTCCCATGCCCCGGTAGAAAATCAGCTTTTCCTGCTGCTGCCCGACGCGGATAGGCGCGGAATCCGTTTCCCGCGCCGCGTAGTAATGGCTGGCGGATTTCTCGATCGGCAGAACCGGAGACTCGCCGGGACGCACTTCCACCGGGCTCCACTCGATGCTCCCGGTCCGAGGCCGCGCAGCTTGCGGATACCACTCGGTGACGACGCCCTGCGGAAAGTCCACATGGACCGAGAGCGTAACCGGCTTGGCGGCGTAGAAGTACAGCACCGGCGTCTCCATGCGAACGACGCCGGGCGCCAATTTGATATTGCGCCCGCCCAGTCGATAGACGAAGCAGGGAAGATCCGATTTACCCGCAAGCGGGAACCAGCTCACCGAATCGCCATTCTCGTCCGCCACCGAAGTGAACGTTCCCCACTCATGAGCCACCAGCGCGTCGCCGGGCAGGTCAATTCTCACCGCGAAAACCGCTGGAACGAGAGCAATCGCCAGCCACAGAGCCCTGCTATTTAGCTGTGCCATACCGTGCCCGCAGATCGCTGAGTGTCTGTTTCCCATCGCCAAACTGGTGGACGATGTTATGCGCCAGCAGCGAACCTTCGCTCGACGCCGCCAGTGCCTTGCGGAAGTGCTCATTCGGCCAGGGCCCGTCCCGCATGAGCGCTGCCGCGAATTCCATTGATGCCGTATCCCCGCCCAGGCGTATCGCTTTCACTACCCAGGCGTAGCCGTCCAGTTCCATCGCCAGCGGAACATACCCTGCGGCGCGGTCCGCTAAATGTACCTGTTTGTACGTCTCGACCAGATAGCCGGCGTCGAATAGCGCGGGCGCCGATCCCGATTCCACGGCACGCGCCATAAGCCGGGAGAGAAGCTCATAGGCGATGCGCGGATCTTTGTTGGCATAAATAGCCGCGCGCCGCATGGTTTCCATCCGGACCAACACTGCTGTATCTGGAGACAGCAGGGACAGCGTGTCCGGAATTAGGTGCTTCAAATCGTACGATGGGTCGGGCGCATTCCAATTTGCAGAAGTTGCCCATGGTAGGGATTTGGCGCCGCCCGTGTCGAAAGCGTGGCAAACCAGTGGTGGACCGGCCTGGGCCAGTGCTGCGACCGTCATTAGAAGGAACAAACGTTTGTGCATATCATGCTCCTGGTTCGAAGGTGCGGCCAATCCACTGGAGTAGCAAGTAGCAGCGGGTGATGTAACCGTTGCCTTACCGTAAAACGCACCCGGAAATCGCGTGATTCGGCACGTAACCGATTGAATCCGACGCCCGACTTTGCCAGAGTAGGGGCGATGCCGGAAGACGCTGCGGTGCGAGCCGAACTGGATCGCGTGCTGGCCAGCGACGGGTTTGTGAACTCCGAGCGCCTCACGCGGTTTCTGCGTTTCACGGTCGAAAAGACCCTCGCAGGGGAAGCCGACCAGCTCAAGGAATATCTGCTGGGCGTGGAAGTATTCGACCGGGGCGCAGCCTTCGACCCGCGCATGGATCCCATCGTCCGCGTAGAAGCCCGGCGGCTGCGCGCGAAATTGGAAGAGTATTACGCCGGCGCAGGCAATGCGAGCGAAGTGCGAATCGTCTGCCGCAAGGGAAGTTACATTCCGGTATTCGAATCGGTGCTGCCGCAGCCGACCGCCGCAACCTCCCGGCCGCTGCGCAAAGATTTGTGGTGGGTCGCCGTCGCCGCGGTGTTGGCGCTGGGATTTGCTTACTGGTCGTGGAGCCGGACTGGCGCTCATGCGGATTCAATCTCGATTGCCGTGCTGCCCATGGACGCCATCGCGGAAGACCAGACCGCCAGCGAATTAGCGGACGGAATAGCCGAAGCGCTCAGCATCGAGCTGTCCCGTGATCCGGCGTGGCGCGTGGTCGCGTGGCCGAATATATTGCGCTACCGGCGCGAGCACCCGCAGGAGCAGCAGCGTCCGATGAAGCAGGTCGCGAGCGAATTGAACGCCGAGATGGTCATAGCCGTTTCGGTCGAGAGCCGCGACGGGCGCGCGCGCGTGAACACCGTTTTGCTCGAGCCGAATAGCGGCTACAACTACAAGGGGTGGGGCAGGAGCTATGAACGCTCGACCGCCGACACGCTGGCGATGGAACGGGAACTAGCCCGCGTGATCGCGGAGGAATTGCGCGTGCAACTGGAGCGGCGCAAGGCGAACAAGTAGCTTCAGCGCAGCGTCACGACCGTAGCGCCCCAGCCTCCGGCTTCGGCAGGGCGCGTCGCCGAACGCCACGACTCCCTCCGTCCGCGCCAGCACCGCGCGCACAATTTCCCGCTGCACGCCGATGCCGCGGCCATGAATAATGCGCAGGGCTTTCAATCCTAATTTGCGCGCCTCTTCCAGATAGGCTTCGACGACGGCCTCGACATCGCGCGGCGGCACGCTGTGCAGGTCGAAAACGTCAGTAATAGGGATGGGAACCGGTTCATCCATAAAAAAGCCCGGCCTGGCAGCGCCAAACCGGGCTTCTTTGTGTTCCAACTTCTACTGCGCGCACCCGATGCCGTTATGCGACGTGTTGAGCGCGGGATCGGCTCACAATCGCTTCGATCTGATCCTTGGCATGGAGTTTCAACTTCTTCAGTCGGACTTCTTCCACCTTCTCAGGTTCGGTCAGGTGGGGGCGTTGCGCCAGATCGTCCAGTTGATGGGCGTACTCGGAATGCTGGGTCACCAGTTGGCGAAACGCTTCGTCCGTTTGCATCAGGTGCGCTTTCAATTCTTCGAGTGGATTCTGTTCCATATCTTGGCATGCCTCCTGGAGTGAGGTTGCCTCGCCGAGTGGGTAATGCGCCAAACGGGCTCGGTGGGTAATCTTCACTTCCCTCATTTCGATAGAAGTGGCGGACGCTCAACGTCCGTCTACACTGAACGTTAACATGAAAGAATCTTCATCACAATACCGGATTCTACCGGATTTTGGTAGTAGTCCCTGCGACGGCCGATTTCCTGGAAGCCGATCGATTCATAGAACTTACGCGCCGTTTGGTTGGACTCCCTGACTTCGAGGAACACCTCGCCGCAGTGGCGCTCCAGCATGAGTTGCATCATACTCCGCGCCAGGCCCTGACGGCGGAACAACGGCTGAACCGCCAGGTTGAGGACCTCGAATTCAGTCGCCGCTGTTTTGCGGAAATACCAAAAAACCGGCCAACTCATTGCCCACACAGGCAACCGTGCACTCGTAGTCGGCGGGCGCCCATTGCGCCGCTTCGGGTGAGGCGGATTGAATTGCAGCAATGCCGTTGAAATCTTCCGGCGTCGCCGCGCGGATGGTTACCGGCGCGTCAGGCGAAGCGGATGACATCGCCGGCGTTCCACTCCAGAGCCTCGGGTACGTGCTCGGCTCGCGCGATCGCGGCCCAGTAGCGGGTTTCGACGCGCGACTTCGCCGGAATCCAGCGATAGCCCGGCATGCCGAACAGGCCGCCCCGCTCGATCATTTGCCGGCGCGGCTCCGGAAAGGGCGACGCCCCAAATTCCATGCCGCGCGTCAATGTGCGGCCGTTCCACGGCGGAATGGTCCGGCTGTAATTTTCTTCCCAAATTCCGAGCCAGGGAAAATCGGCGCGCCGCCATACGTAGCCGAACGCCAGGCGCGCGGTCGGCGAAAACGCCGTGAAGTAGGCGGTGTCGCGATGCGGGTCCATCAGTTGGCGTGGTGTATCCGGCCGAAACCGGCGCGTTCGTGTACACGCGCAGGTCGACATGGCCGCCGCCGATGCGCGGCACATTGGGCCAATCGAAATCCACGCCGATTTTCATGTAGCCCTTGCCGCCGCTGAAATCGTTTTCGACCACTTTGGCGCGCGTGGCCGAGGCGCGAAATTCGGTGCGTCCTTTTTCCAGGAAGGGCGGACCTAGTGTCACGTGCTGTGTCCAGGCCGTGGGATGGTCGGCCGCGGAGAGATTTTCGACGGACTCGCGAATCTCGACATTGCCGCCCGCCAGCCGAATCTGGCGCTCAAAGGCGAACTGGGCGATGGGAAATTGCGCGCGCATGCGCAGCGAGTCGGCTCCGCCTTCGATCGTGTAGCGCGCAATCGAAGCTTCGCCGTGCACCGTCCGCCCGGCGGCGGCTTCTTCGTCGGAGGTGCCGCCGAAAATATCCATGCAGAGGTTGTGACCCATAATACCGGCGAGCAGTTTGCTCTCCGAATCCGTGCCGTAGCCGGGATGTTTGGCGCGATCATAAGTGGAGGGCTCGATGGAGGCCCAGGGCGGAATCCAGAGCGGGCTGACGCCGGTGGCTTTATCCAGAATTTCAGCGATGTGGCCGCCCTCTTCGAGTACCGTGACCCGAATGCTCGGGTTCTCGATCGAAAAGGCGCGCCGGCTGTGAAAGGTGGTCGCGGGCATAGGGATATTATGCACGCCCCGCGTTGCTGAGGCGCAGCATCACTTCCGAGGCGCCGGCGCCGGGCTGCTATTAATGGCGTCCAAATCTCTCGCACAGGTAGCTGACAGTGACACAATCGACCGCCCTTGCCGCAAGTCGGTAGGCAACAAGCGCATGCCGAACAAATCTGCGAGACTTCGCTGCAATCGTATTGCCGGGAACATGGATGAGAGCTCCAGTCGCAGCAATTTCACTAGCGAACAATAGCTTCGCCCCTCCGCCTTCGTTAGTAAAGCGGACTTCGAGCGCGCCGATTGCGTCCGGGAGCAAATTCTCGATCGCCAGCTTCCCACCCTGGACGTTAAAGTGCCCACCCACATGGTGGCGGACGCGCGCGATGTAGCGATGGTGCTTCTTGAAGTAAGCCACCGCACGCGCCCACTGGGCTTGGACGACGGGATTAAACCGTGCTCGAATTGGTTGGAATGAAGGTAACTGATCGAGCTCAAGAAGTACGGCTGTGAATTCGTGCAATGTGGCGATTGATCGCCGGAGAAAATAGAGCTTTCGGCCCGGTGCACCGCACGCGTCAAGTCCGCCTAGATCCGATGCAGCTTGGCCGCTAATCTCTATCCTAAGGTCCTCAAACAAGACGCAGAGGCATGCGATAAGTGCATGGAGTTCCTCGTCCTCGTCATTGTGAGTGGAAAATACCCTTTCCAGAGTTGCCCATCGTGTTTGGGTTGAAAGCGGCCTCGCCACAGCTGTTTACTCAGAAGAGAACTTCGCCGCGCCACTTACAAGAAGTATTCTTTGACCTTATCCAGAATGCCTTTTTCCGCGGGCTGATTCTCGGCCGGCAGCGTTTCGAGCAACTGCTCGAACAAGTGGCGCTGATCGCGCGTCAACTTTGTCGGCACTTTGACGTCGATGTGAACCACGAGATCGCCGCGCGAGCGGGAGTTGACGTGCGGCACCCCCAGGTTGCGCAGCGAAATACGCGCCCCGGCCGGCGTTCCGGCGGGAATTTTCACCGTGTGCGGCTCTTCGAGCGTGGGTACTTCGATCTCCGCGCCCAACGCCGCCTGTGCAATGTTGACTGGGATGGTGCAGTGCAAGTCGTATTCGTTGCGCTCGAAAATCTGGTGCTCTTGCACTTTGAGGAACACGTACAGATCGCCGTGCGGGCCGCCGTTCGAGCCGGGCTCGCCTTCGCCGGTCATCCGCAGGCGCGTACCGTTATCGACGCCAGCCGGAATGCTGACCTTGAGTTTGCGCTCGACCGGTTTCGAGCCCCGGCCGCGGCACTCGGCGCACGCATGGCGGATCACTTGTCCGGCGCCGCCGCACTGGCCGCAGGTCCGGCGTACGGAGAGAAAGCTCTGTTGATAGATCACTTCGCCGCGGCCCTTGCACTGCGGGCAGGTCGTCGGTCCTGAGCCGGGCTCGGCGCCATTGCCTTTGCAGCGGTCGCAAGTCTCCGAGCGCGGTAGCTGGATTTCGGCGTTCATGCCGAATACGGCGTCGCGAAAACCGATTTCGAGATCGTAGCGAACATCATCGCCGCGCTGCGCACGCGTGCGCCGCCGCCCGCCGCCGCTCGATCCGAACAGATCGCCGAGTCCGAAAAACTCGCCCAGAATATCGCTCAGGTCGAAATTGTTCGGATCGAACCCCGCGCCGGCCGCGCCCTGCAGGCCCTGATGCCCAAAACGGTCGTAGGCCGCCCGCTTTTGGGGATCGCTCAGGACTGTGTAGGCTTCCGACGCTTCTTTAAATTTTTCCTCAGCCGTGTGATCGCCCGGATTGCGGTCGGGATGATGCGCCATGGCGAGCTTGCGATACGCGCTCTTGATTTCTGCATCGCCGGCGTCACGATTCACGCCCAGCACTTCGTAATAATCTCGCTTGGTTACGGGCATGATCGATCAGGACGGGTGGACCGCAACTTTTACCATGGAAGGCCGCAGCAGTTTACCCTTGAACTTGTATCCCTTTTGATACTCCTCAAGAATTTGATGATCTTCCTCGTCCTCGGTTTCGACCCGGTCCACGGCCTGATGCAGGTTGGGATCGAACTTCTGGCCTGTCGTATCGATTGGTTCGAGGCCCATTTTCTTTAGCGATTCATACAGACGGTTGTAGATCAGATCGATGCCGCGGGCATATTCGGCGTTCTTGCATTCGACTTTAAGCGCGCGGGCGAAATCGTCCAGCACCGGCAGCAATTCACGCACCAGTTCCATGCCGGCGAATTGCAGGAATTCGGAGCGATCGCGGTCTGCGCGGCGTCGAAAGTTTTCAAAATCGGCCTGGCGCCGTTTGAGCAGGTCCTGCAGTTCGCTGTTCTCCGCTGCCAGACGCTCGCGATCGGCGCTCAGCGCAGCCAGATGAGCCACCAAATCGACGGATGGCACCGCGTCGTTGGCTTCAGTTTCGTTTTCAGCGCTCACGATTTTAGATTAGCAGATGACGGCGTGAAACCGCTGCTTCGGAGCCGTGACCAGAGGGAGCGGTCCTGACTAGAGGGTTTCAAACGCGCGGCCGATTTGCAGCACGGCCGACATCACTTTTTCGTAGTGCATGCGCATCGGGCCCAGCACGGCAACGCGCGCGCGGCCGCCACCAGGCAATTCCAACGTCAGCCCAATCAGCGACAGCTCTTTCATGGACGGATGTGCCTGCTGCAATCCAACGTGCACGCCCAGTTCTCCGGCAGGCAATTCCAGAAAACGGTCCAGCAATTCCACCAGCCGCTTCTTCTCTTCCAGCGCCTGGAACAATTCGCGCATACGCTCACGCGTGAGGTGCAAGTCCAGGCCCACCAGGTTGGAGGTCCCTTCCAAGTGGACTTCGGGCGCGGCTTCAGGCTCGAACAGGCCCTTCTGATGCAGCACAGTAAGCCGGCGCAGGATTGCGTCGTAAGCCGCCCGCTCTTGCTCGATACGGAGCGTCAATTCGCGGCGCGCATCCAGCAGGGTCCAGCCGCTGAAATGATGATTCACGTAATTGCGGATGGAGTTGAGCTCGTCCTGCGAGACCGGCTCATCGAGCGCGACCACGCGATTGCGCACCATGTGATCGTCCGTCACCAGAACCATGAGCACGCGATGATCGCCCAGCACCAGCAGTTCGATGCGGTCGAGCACTTGCTCCGTAGCAGGCAGGGCAGCGGTGATGCCGACATTGCGCGTCAAGTGCGTCAGAATGTGGGAAGAAATTTCCAGGCGCTCTTCCAGCGTTTCGGCTTCGCACAATTCGGCGCGAACGCGTTCCGCGTCAGCCGGAGCCATGGGACGCGCCGTCAGCGATTGCACGTAGCTGCGAAACGCCTTCTCGGTGGGTACGCGGCCTGCCGACGTGTGCGGCTGCGCCAGGTAGCCTTCATCCGCCAAGTCCGCCATTACATTGCGGATGGATGCGGGGCTGAGGGTGTTTTGACGGCGCTTGGAGACGGTGCGCGACCCGACCGGTTCGCCGGTCTCAATATAGGCGCGCACGATAGAATGCAGTATTTCTTGCTGCCTTCCGGCGGACATTCCCTGATTGTGCATAGCAGGAAAAAAGCGATCCCTAGTGGAATCATACCACCTGCGCGGCGGATTCAGCGCAAAGTATTGATAGAATAACAGGTTCTTCAACTGGGGGATTTTCGTGGGTGTGTTGAGCGGCCTGTTGCGCTTTTACAGCTATTTATTCGCTATCTCGTTGTCATTGTTCATGCTAGGACTGTGCGTAGTCGCAGCCGCCAGCGGCAGCCCATTGAGCCTCGGTTTTCTTCCCTGGACAGGCGTTCGGCTGATGTATTGGCTCTGCGGCTTAGGATTGGCGGGCCTGCTCTCCATCTACCTGGCGCTGCGCGGCCAGCTGAGCGGCATCTTTTTCCTCTGGAGCCTGGGCGTCGCGGGTCTGCTGATCTGGGGATTTTTCCTGACGCCGTATGTTTTCACACCGGCTTTTCCGTTCAAGAGCGCGGCGTGGCTGGCTGGGGGCGCGTTCTTCGCAATGATTGGCGCGTGGCCCCGCAGTCAACGGCGCTAGCGGGATTTACGAAGCCTGCAGGCAGTCGTCAATTTCTTTTTGTCCAACCACCCCGGCACGAATCAATTTCCAAGCGGGCTCGGTGATGTCGATGGTTGTTGCGCCAGGGCCCGAACAGGCTCCGCCGTCGAGCACCAGATCCACGCGGCCATCCATCATGCCGAATACTTCAATGCCGCTGCGGCAGGTCGGATGCCCCGAGATATTAGCGCTGGTGGCAATCAGGGGTTGATTCAGCCGGGAAATCAGGGCCTCGACAACTTTAGAGCGCGAATGCCGCAGCGCCAGCCGCCCGGTGTTGCCTGTGACTTTGAGTGGAACGCGGGCTGCGGCCGGAACGATGACGGTCAACGGTCCTGGCCAAAAGCGGCGAGCCAGCACGTAGAAGCGGTTGGATAGTTCCTTGGCCAGTTCTTCCGCCATCATCAGATCGCCCACCAGCAGCGGGAGCGAACGATGTATCTCGCGGCCTTTAGCCAGGAACACCCGGCTGACCGCGTGCAGATTGAACGGATCGGTGACCAGCGTGTACAGCGCTTCGGTCGGAATCGCCACAACTTTGCCGCGCCGGATGGCAGCAGCGGCGCGTTCGATGACGTCATCAGGAGGCCGATCCGGATTGATCTCAATAAGTTCCGTGGCCACTTTTGTGTAAGCGTAGCATAGTGGGCAGGTCCCCGACCGGCCATTTCTTACGATTGCTAAACGCGGATCGCGTTGGCGCGAATTTTTTCTTCGTTGACGGTAATGCCTAAGCCCGGCGTGTCGGGGATGGTCACCGTGCAGCCCTGGATTTCGAGACCTTGCACCATCAGGTCGGCGAGAAATTCCGGCCCGTTCAACTCGGGCGGAAGCTGCAATTCAAGCGTGGAATAGAGATGCAGCGCGGCCGTCAAGCCGACGCCGGTCTCGGTGAGCCCGCTGCCCAGCAGGCCCAGGCCGTGCGCTTCGGCCACGATGGCGCTGCGCTGGCATCCCCACAATCCCGCGCTCTTGGCCACTTTCAGCACGACCAGGTCGCCGGCTTCCATACGCGCCAGGCGCGCGACATCGTAAGAGCTGAAGCAGCCTTCATCGAGCGCGATGGGCAAGTTGGTTTTGTCGCGCACGCGCTTCAGACCGAACCAGTCCACGCTCTTCACCGGCTGTTCCAGGCAGCGCACCTGCGCGAGTCCGCTGATGCTTTTCAGAAACGTTTCCATGTGAATCGGCCGGTAGCTTTGATTGGCATCCAGCCAGATGTCGGCGTCGGGACGCGCTTCGATGACGGCGTGCACGCGCGCGGTATCCAGCTTTTCATCGCCGGCCACTTTGAGCTTGAAGCACTTCACGAACGGATAGGAGCGTGCCGAGGCGGCCATGGCCTCAGGCGTGTCGATGGATAGTGCGTAGCTCAACTCGATCTTGTCGCGCAGCTTGCCGCCGAAGAAACGATGCAGCGGAAGCCCCGCAATTTTGCCGGCGAGATCGAGCGTGGCCGTGAGCATCGCGCTCTTCGCAAATGGAAAACCCTGGCTGACTGCGGGAGTCAGCGTCTCGTCAAACTGTCTCTGAAAGTAGGCCTGCTCGAACGGCGAGCGGTTGAGCACGATGGGCGTCAGATATTGACGGATGGTGCTGGTGACGCTTTCCAGCGTTTCGTAACTCCAGCTCGGAATGGTGTTGGTTTCGCCCCAACCCACGCGGCCATCCGCCGATTCCACGCGCACGTAAACGTAGCGCCCGCTTTGTCCGGCAGCGCCGACGCGCCCGCGCCCGATGACGAAATCGTGGCGGAATTCGACGCTGGTGGGCAGCACTTCGACTTTCTTGATGACCGCGTCTTTTTCGGCAGCGTGGGTGATGGCGGTCGGCAGCAAACAGCCCGGAACCGGAGGCCAGAGCCGTTTTCAAAAAGCTTCTGCGTTGGGTCCGCACCCGGCTATTATGCTATAGGATCAGCTCATGTTCGATGCTCTTTGGCAGGATATTCGCTACGCGATTCGCGCGCTGCGGAGCACTCCCGGATTCGCCGCCGTGGCGATTCTATCGCTCGCGCTGGGCATTGGCGCCAATACCGCCATCTTTAGTCTCATCGACGCCTTGATGCTGAAAACCATTCCCGTCAGCCATCCGGAGGAATTGCTTCAAGTCACGATGGCCACGCCGCAATACTTCACCAACCCGATCTGGGAGCAGATTCGCGACCGGCAGGACATTTTCTCCGGGCTCTTCGCCTATGGCCTTTGGCGATTCGATCTCGCACCGGGAGGCGAAGCGCGCTACGTGAACGGCCATTTTTCGTCAGGCCAGTATTTTGACACGTTAGGAGTGCACGCGGTGCTCGGACGGACGTTGAAACCGGCTGATGACCAACGCGGCTGCGCCGGCGCGGCAGTCCTGAGTTATGGATTCTGGCAGCGTGAGTACGGCGGCCGCGCTGACGTTATCGGCAAGGCGATCTCACTCAATGGGCATTTTATCGAGATTGTCGGGGTCACCGAACCGCGGTTCACCGGCGTCGACGTCGGCCAGACTGTCGATGTTCTGATGCCGCTCTGTGCGGAAAAAATCCTTCATGGCGAGAGCACGAGCCTCGATTTCAATGCAGCGCCCGGGAGCGATAGATACCTGTATGCCTGGCTGCGCGTAATCGGCCGCCCGAAGCCGGGTGTCTCGCCGGACCAGGCGAGAGCGCGCCTGAAAACTCTCGCTCCAGAGGTTTACAAGGCGACGGTCCCGCGCAACTGGCGGATCGAGGATCAGGACGAATACTTGCACCGCACTCTCGATGCGCAGCCCGCGGCCAACGGACTCTCCTATCTGCGCGAACGATATCGCCAGTCGCTGATCATTCTGCTGGCGGTCACCGGCGTGGTGCTGTTGATCGCCTGCGCCAACGTGGCCAATCTACTGTTCGCGCGGGGCACGGCGCGGCGGCGCGAGATCGCGATTCGCATGGCGCTCGGCTGTGGGCGGGGCCGCGTGGTTCGGCAGTTCCTCGCCGAAAGCCTGCTTCTATCGGGCGCGGGCGCGGCCTTGGGTGTGTTGTTCGCCAAGTGGGGCACGCAACTGCTAGTCAAGTCGATCAGTAACACAATGGAAGGCGGATACACGGATGTGTTTCTGGATCTGACGCCGGACATCCGCGTGCTCGCGTTCACCGTAATCGTTGCCATTCTCACTGGCCTGTTGTTTGGCGTTGCTCCGGCATGGCGCGCCTCCGGTGTGCAGCCCCTGGCGGCCATGAAGGCAAATTCCCGAGGAGTGATTGAAGGCGCCAGGTTCGGCCTGGGCAAAGTACTTGTGATGGCGCAGGTAGCTCTCTCGCTGGTGTTGGTGGCAGGCGCGGGATTACTGCTCTCGACTTTTTGGAAACTCGCTTCGCTCGACCCGGGATTTGATCCCGGCGGCGTACTTCTAACTGATGTCGATCTTCGCAACAGAAATTATTCGCCTGAGCGAAAAACCGCGGCATCTCAGGAAATCCTTGCAAAGTTGCGCGCGATCCCTGGCGTTCAATCTGCCAGCATCTCCGATATCACGCCCATCTGTGGCTGCGAGGCGGACATGGAAGTGGAGATCGCAGGCTACGCTCCCCAATCGCGCGAAGACGCCACCATCGAATTCATCCGGGTCAGCGACCGGTACTTCGAAACCCTTGGCACCAGAATGATTGCCGGGCGCGATTTCGACCGCCGCGACACCCCCACATCGCCGCGGGTCGCCATCATCAACCAAACCATGGCCAAGAAATATTTCGGCGCTGGGAATCCGCTGGGGCATACCTTTCGCATTCGGGATGCCAATACACTCGGCGATCCGATCGAGATTATCGGCGTCGTGAAGGACTCGAAATACGGTTCGCTGCGGGAGGAGATCAGGCCAACCGCTTCCGTGGAGTGGACCCAGAAGCGCTTGCCAGGTCCGCAGCCGAGTTTCGAGCTCCGCGCCGCCCGCGGCGCTCCCGCCGATTTGATCGCAGCCGTGAAGTCCGCGATCGGCGAGGTCGATCCAAACGCGTCGCTTGAATTCTCCACCCTGGCGAACAAGCTGCACAGTTCACTTTCCCGCGAACGCCTGCTGGCGATGCTGTCCGGGTTCTTCGGCGCGCTCGCCCTATTGCTGGCGGCGATCGGACTTTATGGCGTGATCTCCTACAACGTCGCGCGGCGGCGGAACGAGATCGGCATCCGCATGGCGCTGGGGGCGGAGCAGGCGCGCGTTCTACGGATGGTTCTGGGCGAGGTCGCGTTTCTGATCGCGATCGGCATCGCGGTGGGGCTGGGAGTAGCTCTGGCTACCACGCGATTCGTTGCCAGCTTCCTCTACGGTCTGAAGGCGAACGATCCGCTGACCCTCGTTCTCGCCGGGGCGGTATTGGCAGGAGTCTCCTTGTTGGCCGGTTATTTGCCTGCGCGCCGGGCATCGCTTCTGGATCCTATGGCTGCCCTTCGGGAGGAATAAGCGTTTTTCGTCTTGCCCCCAGCCAGATCACCAGATACAACGCGCCCAGCAGTGCTACCGCGAACGCCGCCAGATGCCAGAGGTGGGCGCGCAAGTACCCACTGGACTCGCGGCCCAGCGTTACCCCAAGCCATGCTTCACCGTAATAACGCAGGATGCGGGAAATCACGATCACGGCGATGAACGGTCCAATCCGCGTATTCAGCGCGCCGGCCGAAATCACGAACAACTTCATCGGCATGGGAATCGGCACCAGCGCGGGCACGAAAACCGTGGCCAGTCCGTAGCGTTCGAACCAAATGCGGAAGCGCTGGGAGCGGCCGGGCTGGGCCGACCTTTCCAAAAACTTCTTGCCACCGCGCCGCGCCGTTAAAAACAGAAAAACATTGCCGCCGGTCGAGCCGATCACCGAAAGCGCTGCGGCTAGATAAGCGTGGGAAGGATCTTTGACCGAAAGAAAAATCAGTAAAGCGTCCAGCGCGCCGGCAATTGGGATGCCGACCGAATCGAGGATGGAGAGCGGCAGCATGCCCCACGGGCCGAACGCGATCAGGAAATTCGTCAGCTTGTGGAGCAAGATTCATTCTAAACTGCGCTTGTGGCCGTTGGCGTAATAGACTAAAAACATGACTTGGAAATCCGTTCTGGCCTCGACTGCGGCCGTGACTGCAGCGGTCTTGTTCGCCGCCGAGATTCCGAAATTGCCGCCGCCGTTCGCGACTCCCTCCGTCAACAACGGGCCGAAAGTAATCGAGAAGCCGTCCGATGCCGAGTTGAAGCTCCCGGCCGGTTTCCGGGTGGAGATTTTCGCCGAAGGCTTCGAGAAGCCGCGTTACATGCTGCAAGGCATGAACGGTGAAATTCTGGTGTCGGACGCAAATGCCGAGAACAAAGGCGTGGTCTACGCCCTCAAAGGCACGGAGCGCAAGAAGCTGATCGAAAAGCTGGACCGGCCCTACGGCCTGGCGTTCTGGAAAGATTATCTCTACGTGGGCGAGCCGACTTCCGTAAAGCGCTACAAGTACGATGGCAAAGCGCTCACTGCGGGCCCGGGTGAGGAAGTCGTTTCACTTGCCGGATTTGGCCAGGGCCATTGGACGCGCTCGTTGTTGTTCGATAAAGAGGGCAAGAAACTTTACGTCGGAACGGGCTCTGGATCCAATGTTTCCCCAGGCGAGGATCCGCGGCGCGCGGCCATCAATCGCTATAATCCCGATGGCACCGGCCACGAAATCTTCGTTTCCGGCACCCGCAACCCGATCGGGATTCACTGGTATCCGGGCACGGAAACGCTGTGGGCCGCGGTGCAAGAGCGCGATCTGCTAGGCGATGACCTGGTTCCGGATTACTTCACCGCCATCAAGCCGGGAGCTTTCTACGGCTGGCCCTACGCCTACACCGGTCCACATGAAGACCCGCGCAACAAAGGGCAAAAGCCCGATCTGGTAGCCAAGACCATCGCCGGGGACGTGCAACTGGGAGCGCACGTCGCGGTTCTCGATTTTGTCTTCTACACCGGGAAGCAATTTCCGGCGGAGTATCAGGGCGGGGCATTTCTAGCGCAGCACGGCTCCTGGAACCGCTCGCTACGCGTGGGCCAGTCGATTGGGTTCATCCCGTTCAAGAACGCTAAACCGGCGGGCGAGATGCGGCAATTCGTCACCGGCTGGATGCTCGGTCCCGAAAAACGCGAAGTCTGGGGACGGCCGGTCGCGTTGATGCAAATGATCGACGGCAGCCTGCTGGTTTCCGACGACGGCGGCAACAAGATCTGGCACATTTCCTACAAACGCCCTTGAGGCTTTGGCTAGTGGCGGGGCTGGTCGCGCTCTCCTGCGCGGCGCAGACGCCACCGCCTTTTTCCCATCGCCTGCATTTGAAGCTGGGCTTGCAGTGCCTGGGATGCCACGCCTCCGCCGCGACTAGTACGCAGGCCTCCGACAACAACCTGCCCACAGAGCAGGCCTGCGTGAAGTGCCACGCCAGCGTGATGATACCACCGCCTCCCCAAACGCTGGTTACGCATTTCAGCCATCGGCAGCATTTACAGATGGGAAATATCGCCAAGTTGCTGGCGCGGGCCATCGATTCGAAGAGCTATCTTTCCGCGCCGGGCAACATTCGCCAGTATCTGGACTCCGCCACTGCCTGTACGGCCTGCCACCGGGGCATGGAGGATTCCGACGCAGTGACGCCGGCTGCGATGCCGAAGATGGCGGATTGCCTGGTGTGTCACGCGAAGATCGAAAACCCGTTCAGTTGCGAAACCTGTCATGCGCCGGGGCCTGCCTTGAAGCCTGCCAGCCACACAGCGGACTATCTCGAGCGTCACAGCCGTCCCACCGAAAAGTTGGATAAACCCGCTTGCGCGGTTTGCCACGGACGGCGCTTTACCTGCTTAGGCTGCCATTCTTAACAATCCTCCGAGCATCGCTTTACGTATGTGTAGGTATAGAGGCAAGAACTGCCCGCATGTGCCGCAATACCACACCTTTTGTTGGGTTATGCGTCACATAACAAAGGAGCCCCAAAATGGCAGCCGGATTGCTAAAACATGCCTGCATGCCGATCTTGAAGATCACCAGTCCCGGACTGCGCACCATTGCGGTGCTGGTCGCCATTTTATGGGGTGCGATCGCGCTTGAGAACGCCATGGTCCGCCATGCCCGCCAGGATACGACGCGCGCGCTCGAACGGCTGCGCGATATGCGCCGGAAGCGTGAAGCGGTGCCCGCCAGTTTCCCGCGCGACCCCAAGCCTGCCCGGCCGTCGGTTGGGTAGTCTATAATTCCGATCAGGGGGCTTGACCACCTCCTCAACTGCGCATGGAGAACGAAACCGGCAAAGATTCGACGGGGCGGGGCGTTCTGGGGGCTCTCGCCTGGTTGCGCGATCTGGCGTTCTCCGTCGTCCTGGCGGTGATCCTCATCGTGTTCATCTACCAGCCGGTGAAAGTGGAAGGCACCAGCATGATGCCGGCGCTTACCGATCAGGAGCGGATTTTCATTAACAAGTTCACCTATCGCTTCGGCGCGGCGGACATCCAACGCGGCGACATGGTGGTGTTCTGGTTCCCGCTCGACAAGACCAAGTCTTACATCAAGCGCGTTATTGGACTGCCGGGCGACGTGGTCACGATTTCTGATGGCACGGTGATGGTTAACGGCCAGCCTCTGGACGAACCGTACGTGCCGGAAGAATATCGCGACCGCCAGTCGCTGCCGCCGCACGCAGTTCCGCCGGACAATTACTTCGTCTTGGGGGATCACCGCAGCTCATCCAACGACAGCCGCGTCTGGGGGACGGTGGAGCGCAGCTACATCTACGGGAAAGCAGTCTTTGTGTACTGGCCGCTGGAGAAGATGGGGCGGCTGAGGTAGTCAGCGAAACCGCTTCCTACGGTCGCGGCTCGCAATGGGCGGGCGACGATCACCGAGCGTTACGATAATCACCGCGTAACGAAAATCACGGCGCGTAGGAATAATCACCGCGCGTTACGATGATCGCCTTGCGTTACGATAATCACCGTGCGTTACAGAGCCGCGACCAGAGGGAGCGGTTTTTGAATTTTCAACGTCTTCCCAGCAGCCAGAGAATCAGCGTCGCTACCAGGCTGAGTACGATGCACGTCGCCAGCGGCAGGTAGATGTGCACGCTTCCCCAGTGAAACGAGAGATCGCCGGGCAGCCGGCCCAGGCGAAGCGGCAGCTTCGGGCCGTATTCCAGCAGCAGGCCGAGCGCGGCCATCGTGACGCCGAGAATGACGAGCGTGCGGCCCATCAGGGTTGCTAGATCGAATAGGTCCGGCCGCGGTGCAGGCCTAACAGAATCTGCACCAGGCGGTGGGCGATCAGCTCATGCAGCGTCAGCAGCTCGCGCGTGGCGGCGGTAATGGCTTCGGCATCGCGCGCGTTGACGGGCTCGCCGCCGGCCTTGAGCGCTTCGGTGGCTTCGTTGATGATCGGGTCGGATAGCACTTCGCCGGCCATTTCCCAGAGCGTGATGAAGCGATCGACCGCGGTCGGGAAGCTCACCGAGAATACGCCGTGGTTGCTGGTGGTGCGCGGCGGTTTGTAGTCGAGGTTGAACGGGCCGTTGTAGTCGTGGCTGCGCAGCAGCACCAGCACGTTGAGCCAGTCGAGCGGATTCACCAGGCCGACGGCGATATCGACGTCGTGCTTCAGCCGGTAGCCGTCATTGATGTCGAAGTGCCAGAGCTTGCCGGCGACCAGCGCCCGGCGAGGGCGGCACGCGGCGCGGCGCCCCACATCAGCTCGTGCAGATATTCCGGATTGAGGCCCACCATCTCCGGATGCGTGAGCAAACCGGAGGCGATGAAGGCCAGCATGGCGTCGCTGGTGGGCAGCAGGATTTCCGCCTGCGGCTCGAAGGGCTTGGCCTCCATGCAATGGCTGCAGCGTGGGGCGGCCTTTCTTGGCGGCTACTTCGATATCGCGCTCGCAGGCGGCGTTGAGCGCTTCGGCATACCAGCGCAGGGTTTGCGTCTCTTCGACCGCGCCCTGCACGTAGTAGCCGAGCGATCCCGGCCAGTAGACGGCAAACTTCGCGCCCAGTTCATGGCCGATGTCCACGGTGTTGCTGCACGCGGAAGGCCGCATACTCCCGCACTTGCGGGGGATTCGGCGGCCGGGACTGGCGGCCCAGACCGCGTGATAGAACGTCTCGGTGGTCACCATGGAGCATTCCAGGCCGTGCGTCTCGAGAGCTCTTCTGGATGCGGTCGACGATCGCCCACTGCTGGTCTGTGCCCAGCGCAGCGTTGGGAATGACGTCGGTATCGTGGGTGCACCAATGGCCGATGCCGATTTTGCCGTACTCCTCGAATGACGTCTTCGAAGCCGATTTCGGCGCGCGTGGGCGCGTGAAAGAGCGCCTGCCCCTGATAGGCAGCCGCCCACTGCGGGCCGGAAATGTAGTATTTACGGCGTTTCTCAGGGCTGTAGGCGCCGCCGCAGGCGTTCATGAGGCGGTCGACGAGGGCTTGCTGTTGGCTGACGGGAACTGGTTTCATCATGTCTCCGAATCTGCCATCATAGCGTGCCTCGCTTGACGCTGTCCCTCGCATGCGCCTACAATGAAGCTAAAGAAGGAGGCCGTATGAGATCTATTGGCTTTCCTGAACTTCTCGTCATTCTAGGTGTAGCAGTGCTGCTGTTTGGCGGCAAAAAGATACCTGAAGTGGCAAAGGGTTTGGGCGAAGGAATCCGCAACTTCAAGAACGCTCTGAAGAGCGAAGAAGAGAAGGTCGAAGAGAAGAAGCAGGTCTAGGCTTCACGAGCTGCCCGTACGATGGGCGGATTTCACTCGGCTTCAGAAGATTCTAAAGAAAAGAAAGAAAACCCCGCGGACACGAATCCGGTCCGCGGGGTTTTCTTTTTGCAGCATGGTGCGCTGCCAGGACTATTTCTTCTTGGGGGGAACAATCGAGTCCTTCGCGGCTTTTGCCACGCGGAACTTTACCACCTTCTTGGCGGGAATCTTGATCGCTTCCCCGGTTGCCGGATTCCGGCCCATGCGCGCTTTCCGGTCCACGCGAACCAGCCGCCCTAAGCCGGGCAATACAAACACACCGTTCTTCTTTACTTCACTGATGGCCAGACCCGACAATCCGTCCAGCATCGCTCGCGCGGTCTTGTTCGGAACCTCGCTATGCTCGGCAAGCGACCGGACGAGTTGGGTCTGCGTCATTCGTTGATTGGCCATTCAACCTCCTCAGAGTTGGATTCACACATCGAAACAGGGTAGAAACGGAACGCCACCGCGCCGTCCCTTCTGGAAATCGTTATCAATGATACGAAAACGCGAAAGGGGAAGTAAAGCGAAAAAGTGCGAAAAAGCCCGATTTTTCGCAGGTTTCGTGAGGTTGTGGCGGAAGGGGTATCAGTCGGAGGCAGTGTTGGCGGCCGCGCGAACGGATCCATTTTCTAATCCGGGCGCCGGAATGAAGGCGGCACGGAGCTCGGAATCGATCTTGACGGCCATCTCCGGATGCTCTTTCAGGAAGATCCGCGCGTTGTCGCGGCCCTGTCCGATGCGCTCGCCGCGGTAAGCTGTACCAGGCGCCGCTTTTCTCCAGCAGGTTCTGGGCCGCGCCAACGTCAAGCAAGTCGCCTTCTCTGGAAATTCCCTCGCCGTAGAGAATATCGAACTCGGCTTCGCGAAACGGCGAGGCTACTTTGTTCTTCACCACCTTGACGCGGGTGCGGTTGCCGACGGGGCTGTCGCCATCCTTGATCGCGCCGATACGCCGGATGTCGAGACGGACGGAAGCGTAGAATTTGAGCGCGCGGCCGCCGGTGGTGGTTTCGGGGCTGCCAAACATCACGCCGATTTTTTCGCGAATCTGGTTGATGAAGATCAGGCAGGTGTTAGTGCGCGCCACCACGCCGGTGAGTTTGCGGAGCGCCTGCGACATGAGGCGGGCGTGCAGGCCCATGTGGCTGTCGCCCATTTCGCCGTCGAGCTCGGCTTTGGGAACCAGGGCCGCTACGGAATCGACCACGACGACGTCTACCGCGCCGGATGCGACCAGCGCTGCGGTGATCTCGAGCGCTTGCTCGCCGTAATCGGGCTGGGAAACCAGCAGGTCATCCACTTTGACGCCGAGACGGCGCGCGTAGGCCGGGTCGAGCGCGTGTTCGGCATCGATGAAGCCGGCTTCACCGCCGAGCTTTTGCGCTTCGGCGATCACTTGCAGGGCGATGGTGGTTTTGCCGGAAGATTCAGGACCGAAGATTTCGACAACGCGTCCGCGCGGAAGGCCGCCCACGCCGAGCGCGGTGTCGACTGAGATGGATCCGGTTGAGATCACCGACACGGGGACTACATTAGTTGAACCTAAACGGAGTACAGATCCCTTGCCGAACTGCTTGTCCAGTTGGACTAAGGTCTGATCAATGACGCGACGGCGATCCCGCTCTTCCATGCAGGGGGAGTGCGGGCGCGGCGCGTTTGTTCTCAGGGAAAGTGGGGCAGGTCCCCGACTGGCCCAAACGAATTCTCAAAAAGGCAGGTCGGGGACCTGCCCCACTTATCTGCGCTCGGGCGGCGCCGACGGCTGGGGCTGGCTTGGGCGGTTCCACTTTCACCGCGGGAACCGGCTCACCGTTCACGGGCACCGGCTTCACCAGGCCCAGCAGCCTTGCGCAGTTCGGTATCGACGGCCTGGCGGATATCGTTATTGTCCTTGAGAAATTGCCGGGCGTTTTCGCGGCCCTGCCCGATGCGCTCGCCTTTGTAGCTGAACCACGAGCCGCTCTTCTCGATCACGTTGTGAGCCACGCCGAGATCGATCAGGTCGCCTTCCTTGGAAACGCCCTCGCCGTAGATGATGTCGAATTCCGCTTCGCGGAACGGCGGCGCCAATTTGTTCTTGACGACTTTCACTTTGGTGCGATTGCCGATCACGACATCGCCATCCTTGATGGCTGCGATGCGCCGGATGTCGAGGCGGATGGACGCGTAGAATTTCAGCGCGCGGCCGCCGGTGGTGGTTTCCGGATTGCCGAACATCACGCCGATTTTTTCGCGAATCTGATTGATGAAGATCAGGCAGGTTTTCGATTTCGAGACCATGCCGGTGAGCTTGCGCAGGGCTTGCGACATCAGGCGCGCCTGCAGGCCCATGTGGCTGTCGCCCATCTCGCCATCGAGTTCGGCTTTGGGCACCAGCGCGGCCACGGAATCGACGACCAGCACGTCGATCGAGCCGGACGCGATCAGCGCGCCGGTGATTTCAAGCGCCTGCTCGCCGTAGTCCGGCTGCGACACCAGCAGGTTGTCGACATCCACGCCGAGCTTGCGGGCGTACGCTGGATCGATGGCATGCTCGACGTCGATGTAGGCCGCCATGCCGCCCTTCTTCTGCGCTTCGGCGACCACTTGCAGCGCGATGGTGGTCTTGCCGGAAGATTCCGGACCGTAAATTTCGCAGACGCGGCCGCGCGGGAATCCGCCGATGCCCATCGCGGCGTCGAGCGAGATCGAGCCGGTCGAGATGGAGGGAACCGCCACGATAGCGTCCTTCGATCCCAGCCGCATGATGGAGCCCTTGCCGAATTGCTTCTCGATCTGACCTAGCGTTGCGTCCAACGAGCGGGCGCGCTCTTTGTCTTCCATGGGAAAAAACTCCTTGGGGGTGGTGAACTTCAATTATAACATTCGCGTTCAGTGCGGATTGCGCACGATCGGTTACGTTAAGCTGGTGAATTCGCATGTCCTCAGCCGAACACTTGATTCGCCACGAAGAATTGCACAAGTTTTGCGTGAACCTGTTGATAGCTGCCAGATTGCCGGCCGCGAAATCCGAGTTCGCAGTAGAAACGCTGGTGGCAGCCAACCTGCGCGGCGTGGATTCTCACGGCGTGCAATTGCTGATGTATTACCTCGAACAACTGGATCGCGGCGATGTGGACCCGCGCACCGATGGCCGCGTGAGTTTCGGAGAGCGGCGCGTGCCTGCTTTACGACGGCCAGAACGGCATGGGGCAGACAGTCGCGTGCGATTTGCTGCGATCACGCGGTGCGCCTGGCGCGCGCTTCCGGTATCGGCCTGGTGGTCGCGCGCGATTCCAGCCACTTCGGCGCGGCGGCGTATTGGGGGCAGCGGATCGCGGCCGCGGACATGATCGGTGTCGTCATGTGCAACGCTTCACCCATCGTGCCGCCGTGGCAAGGCAAGCAGGGGCGGCTGGGCACGAATCCGATTTGCATGTGCGTTCCCGGCGGGCGAGCAGCCGGCCTGGCTGCTGGACATGGCGACGACTACCGTCGCGGCGGGCAAAATTCTGAAGGCGTCGCTGAGCGGCGACGCGACGATTCCCGCCGGCTGGGCAATGGATGTGGACGGCGTTCCGACGACAGACACGGGGATCGCGATCGAGCATTTGCTGCTGTCGCCGCTAGGCGGATATAAGGGCACGGGACTCGCGATGATGGTGGAAATTCTTTGCGGCGTGCTGGGCGGCGGCGCGCTGGCCATGGAAATTGGTACGTTGCGTACGGCGGGTCCGATGCGGCCCACCCAATTTTTTCTGGCGATCGATATTCAGCGCTACATCCCGCTGGCTGATTTTCGCGCGCGCATGGACCGGGTGATTCGCGACGTGAAATCCGCCGCGCCGGCAGCCGGTTACAGCGAAGTGCTGGTGGCCGGGGAGCCGGAAGAACGGATGGAGCAGGAGCGGCGGCGCGACGGGATTCCGCTGGCGCAGGGCACGTGGGACAAACTGGCGGAGGCGGCAGGCAGGTTGGGAGTGGCGGTGCCGGAGTGATGGCACGGCGCTAGCGGCCGCGGTCTTCGCCGATTAGCTTTGCACCGTCAGAAGTCTTCGGGAGAGAGAGTACGAATCGCTCAAGTTATTTTCTGGACGCCTGTATCCGCCGGAATTTCGCCAGTACTGCTGCCTCGCGCGGGTGACTTTCATATCACTATGATCGGCCAACTTAGAACTGAGATTACGATGGCAGCCGTCTCGGCGGTTTTAGTACGGAGTAGAATGTAGCGATGCCGGAAGAGCAGCCCGCCGCCAGCTTTGAAGGATCGCTGGACGAGCTGGAAAAGGTGGTTAAAGAACTGGAGAGCGGTGACCTGCCGCTCGAGCGCTCGCTCGCGCTTTTCGAAAAGGGCATGGCGCTGAGCGAGCAGTGCCGCAAGCAGCTCGAAGACGCCGAGACGCGGGTCGAGATGCTGATCCGGAAAGAAGGCAAGCTGCAGCCCGAGCCGTTTCGTCCGGACAAATCGTGAACCTCAGCGAATATCTGGTTCGAGAGCAGCAACGCATCGAGCGCGAGATGGACCGGCTGGTTCCCGCCGAAGATCACTGCGCCCGAAACCATTCATCGCGCCATGCGGTATAGCCTGTTCGCGGGCGGCAAGCGCATCCGGCCGATCTTGTGTCTGGCCGCGGCGGAGGCGGTCGCGGATGGCGTGCCCGGGGTGCAGACGGCGGCATGCTCGCTCGAATTCATCCACACGTACTCGCTGATTCACGATGACCTGCCGGCGCTCGACAACGACGATTACCGCCGCGGAAAGCTCACCTGCCACAAAGTTTTCGGCGACGCCATGGCGATTCTTGCCGGCGATGCCTTGCTCACGCTGGCATTCGAGACGCTGGCGAAGATGGACGCGGTTCCGGCTGACCGGAAAATTCGCATCATTGCGGAGCTGGCTACGGCGTCGGGAACGGTGGGCGGCATGATCGGCGGGCAGGTGTGCCGATCTGGAAGGCGAGGGAAAGCCGCCGAACGCGCAATTGCTCGAATCCATTCACCGCGCGAAGACGGGCGCGCTGCTCAGGGCCAGCGTGCGCATGGGCGCGATCTACGCGGGCGCCGATGACCGGCCAGCTGCAAGCCATTTCGGATTTCGGCGAGCACGTCGGCCTGGCGTTCCAGATTGTCGACGATATTCTGGACGTTGAAGAATCGTCGCAGGCGCTGGGAAAAACGGCGGGCAAAGACGCGCAGCAGAAGAAGATCACGTTTCCTGCCGTGTATGGCCTGGACGAATCGCGGCGCATGGCGGAGCAGGAGCGCGAGCGTGCCCACCAGAGCTTGTCGCCATTTGAGAACCGGGCGGATCGCCTGCGCGAGCTGGCCGACCTGATCGTTCACCGGAAAGCATGAAGCAGCGGTTGGATCGCCTGCTGGTCGAGCGCGGTCTGGCAGAGTCGCGGGAAAAAGCGCAGGCGCTCATCATGGCCGGCCACGTGATGATCGACGGCCAGAAGGCGCGTAAGCCGGGGCACACGGTCGATGCCGCGAGCGAGATTCAGATTGCCGAGCGGCCGGCTTACGTGAGCCGCGGCGGCGTCAAGCTGGCGCACGCACTGGATCATTTCGCGATTCCGGTCGACGGCTTGATCTGCCTGGACGTAGGCGCGTCCACCGGCGGCTTTACCGATAGCCTGCTGGCCCGTGGCGCGCTTCGCGTCCACGCTGTCGACGTCGGCAAGGGACAGCTCGACTGGAAATTGCGCAACGATCCGCGCGTGGTGCTGCATGAGGGGCTGAACGCGCGTTACTTGCGCTTCGAAGATATCGGCGAACTGGTGGACATCATCGTCGGCGATGTGAGCTTTATTTCGATGACGCTGATCCTGCCGGCGGTCGCGCCGCTTTTGCGTCCTGGCGGGCGGATGGTTATACTCATCAAGCCGCAGTTTGAAGTGGGGAAGGGGCAAGTGGGCAAAGGCGGCATTGTGCGCCGGCCGGAATTACACGCGCAGGCGTGCCAGCGGATAGAAGAGTGCGTAAAGCAAATGGGATTTGAGACCAACGTGATCGAGAGTCCGATTCTGGGCGCGGAAGGCAACCGCGAGTTTCTTTTGTATGCCCACCATTAATACGGTCGGTATCTTCTCGAAGCCGCATTCCGAAGCAGCCGTGGATCTGGTTCCCAACTTGATCGCATGGCTCGAAGCGCATTCCATCGCAGTGCGATTTGACGAGGAGACCGCCGCTTACGCGCACAGGCCGCACGGATTGCCGCGCACCGAAGTCGCGCTGGGCTGCGATCTGGTAATCGTGCTGGGCGGGGATGGCACGCTGCTTTCCGCAGCCCGCGCCATGGATGGCCTGGAAGTGCCGCTGTTCGCCGTCAACCTGGGCGGGCTGGGATTCCTGACGGCAATCACCATCGAAGAGCTTTACCCGGAGCTGGAGCGCGCCTTTCGCGGCGAGCATCGCATCGGCAAACGCAAGCTGCTGCACGCTGAGCTGATTCGCGCGGGCGAAAAAGTCGCCTGTTACGAAGCGCTCAACGATGTCGTCATTACTAAATCGTCGATTGCGCGCATGATCGATCTGGACGCGCACGTGGATCACATGTTTGTGTGCACCTACAAAGCGGATGGGCTGATTGTTTCCACGCCGACGGGTTCGACGGCTTATTCGTTGTCGGCGGGCGGGCCGATTATTTTCCCCTCCGTGGGCGCGTTGTGTATGACGCCGATTTGCCCGCATATGCTCACCAACCGGCCGGTGATTGTTCCCGACAGCAGTGTGATCCGCATTGTGTCGCATGCTCAAAGCGACGAGGCATTTCTGACTATCGACGGCCAGGTGGGCGAGCCGCTGCGGGAAGAAGATGAGATTGTATGCCGGAGTTCGGAGCATGCGCTGCACCTGATACGTCCGCCGCGCATGTTATTCTTTGATGTTTTGCGGCAAAAATTGAAATGGGGCGAGCGATGAAGAAACTCTCGATTACCAGTTGGATTATGATCGGCATGGTTGCCGGAATCGCATTGGGCGTTTTTGCGCCCAAGGTCGCGGTGGAGCTTGCGCCCATCAGCAACGTGTTTCTGCGCCTGATCAAATCCATCATCGCGCCCTTGCTGTTCGGCACGCTGGTTTATGGTATTGCCGGCTCTGGCGACGTCAAACAGATGGGCCGCATCGGCGTGAAGGCGATTCTGTACTTCGAGATCGTGACTACGGTCGCGTTGTTCCTGGGCCTGGGCGCGGTGAATTTGACGCGTCCCGGAGACGGCCTCAAGATCGAGAAAAACACCACGGAGGTGGTGGCGCCGCTGGCCAAGACGACGGTGGGCGGCGTGATCGAGCACATTTTCCCGACCAGCGTGATTGACGCCATGGCGCGCGGCGACGTGCTGCAGTTGGTGGTGTTCTCGTTCATCTTCGGCGCCGCCTGCGCCGCGATTGGAGACAAAGCCAAGCCGGTGGTGAAGTTTGCGGAATCGCTGGCTGAGGTGATGTTCCGCTACACGAATTACGTGATGTACATGGCGCCGCTGGGGGTGGGGGCGGCCATCGCGGTAACGATTGGCAGCAAGGGATTCGGCGTGCTGTACAACCTGGGCAAGCTGGTGCTGACCATGTACGGCGCGCTGGTGGTGTTCGTGGTGGTGGTGCTGGGCACGGTGATGTTGATCGCGCGCGTGCCGATTCGCCCGTTCTTCAGCGCGGTGCGCGAGCCGTTCATTCTGGCGTTTTCGACGGCGTCGAGTGAAGCCGCGCTGCCGATCGCGCTGGAGAATATGGAGGCGTTCGGCGTGCCCAAGCACATCGTTTCTTTCGTGCTGCCCACGGGTTACAGCTTCAATTTGGACGGCAGTACTTTGTATCTGGCGCTGGCGTCTGTATTCGTGGCGCAGGCCGCCGGGATCGAACTCACGCTCGGCACGCAGCTGCTCATGATGCTGACGTTGATGCTGACTAGCAAAGGTGTAGCCGCGGTGCCGCGTGCGTCGCTGGTGATTCTGTCCGGAACCCTCGCCACATTCGGCCTGCCGATCGAGGGCGTGGCGGTGATTCTGGGCGTGGATGCGTTCATGGACATGGCGCGGACCTCGGTCAACGTCCTCGGAAATTGCCTGGCATCGGCGGTGGTAGCGCGCTGGGAAGGCGTGGATCTTGGCGCGATCCATCGCGAAGCGGGAGTGGCGGCGGCCTCGCGTTAGGGCGGGACGTTGCGCTAATCCGAACCTTCACGCAGACTGGCTACGTACTCGTCGGCGTTTGTGTCCGTCCAGAGTTCTTTGCCCAGGCCCCACATTTGAAGAACTACATCTTCGCCGAAAGAATCCGGTGTCGCCCTCTCGGGTTCCATCGCTACGCCGATGCCGTCACGCCCAGCTTGGCCTGCCAGGACTTGGCGCCTTTGATGGCATCGTTGACGGCGTTGATATTCTTGACGCCTTCTTTCGAAAGCCAGTCTTCGAGCGCCTTCACGCCTTGCTTGGCGTAGACCGGGATGCCTTCCTTCCACGTCGCGCGGCCGCAGAGCACGCCGGAATAATCCGTGCCGGATTCGGCGGCCATGTGCAGCGATTCGGTGAATTGCGCGTTGCTGACGCCGGCGCTCAGGTAGATGAACGGCTTGGTGGCGACGGCGGCGGCTTTGCGGAAATGGTCCAGCGCTTCGGCGCGCGTATACGCCTTCTGGCCTTTGTAGACGGAGCTGCCTTCGACGAATTCGGCGTTGATCGGCACTTCCACTTTCAGCATGTCGACGAAGTATTGCGGCTTGGAGAATTCCGCCATGCTGGCGGTGACGATTTCGGGCTTGCGCTTGGCGTATTCCAGGCCTTTTTCATCGCCGCCGGCGGGATCGTATCCGACAAATTCCAGGAAGAACGGAATATCGTTCGTCTACGCACTCGGCGCCAATGCGCTCGATGAAGGCGTGCTTGATGTCGTTCACTTTCGGATCGTCGAAGGGCGTGTAGTAAATCAGAATCTTGACGGCGTCGGCGCCCCAGTCGACGATGCGCTTCACGGAAACGTGCGGCAGCAGATCAGGCAGGCGGCCGGGCTGGGTGTTGTCGTAGCCGCTGGCTTCGTAGGCCAGCAGCAGGCCGGCGTTGGCGCTGCGGGCTTTGGCGGCGGGCAGGCCCCACTCGGGATCGAGCAGGATGGCGCTGGCGTGCGGCGTCAGCACTTTCGTGACGGCGACTTTGAACTCGCTCATCATCTCATCGGTGATCTGCTTGACGTCGACGCCTTTGGCGGAGGCCAGCGATTTCTGCAAGCTGCCTCTTTGATCCATGGCGGCGGCTGCGATCACGCCCGACGAATTGGAAAGCGCCTTCATGTGGCGCAGCTTGCCCGCGGATATGCTCATAAGTTTTTATGGTAACAAACCGTCCACTTTCGCAGACGGCGATGGTAACTTTGCGCACACGCCACATCTCGCATGATCTGCGCTTTCAACGCCTCGGGGTCGGCGAACTTGCGTTCGTCGCGCACGCGGCGCAGGAATTCGACGCCGATTCGGCGCGGCGTTTCGCCGGTCAATGGTTCGAGCAGGTAGCTCTCGATTGAAAGCTGGTCGCCGTCAAAAGTCGGCCGAAATCCGATGTTGGTCACCGAGGGCCAAAAGCGCCCGTCGTCGAGATCGGTGGTTTGCGTGACATACACGCCGCCTGCCGGGAGAACTTCAAATTTGGGTTCCAGATTCAACGTAGGGACGGTCTTCTTCGAGCCGATGCCGTGGCCGGCGACCACGCGGCCTTCGAGCGCAAAGGGCCGGGCCAGCAACCGCCACGCTCGCGCCACGTCGCCTGCCTGGACCAAGCGGCGCACGGCGCTGCTGCTCACCACTACGCCGCGCCAGGAGATCGCGGGAATCACTTCAACCCGAAAACCAAAACGTTTGCCGAGCGCGGAGAGCGACGCCGTGTCGCCGGCTTGCTTGTGGCCAAAGCGAAAATTTTCACCGACCAGAACGGCGCGGGCGCCGAGTCCGCGCACCAGAACGCGCTCGACGAATTCTTCCGGCGTCAAGTGCGCCACGGCCTGATCGAACGGCAGAATCAGGGCTTGCACGAATACCTTCGGAGCGCATCAACTGGCAGCGCTGCTCGGGCGTGGTCATCAGCAGCGGCGCGCGCGCAGGCGCCACCACGCGCGTGGGATGCGGATCGAACATCATCACCGACGCCTTCCAATTATTTTGTTCCGCGACTTCCCGCACGCGGCGCAGGATGTGGCGATGGCCGATATGCACGCCATCGAAATTGCCGATCGTAAGCGTGCACGGACCGAACGCGGACGCTGCTTCTTCGAGGCTACGGAAGATGCGGAAATCAGCGGACAATCAGGCGTCCTCCGCCACTTCGAGTTCGAGGCCGTCATAGGCCAGACGAATGTTCGGCGGCAGACGGCTTTCGGTTTGCGCGTGCCCCAGGTCGTGGGAAATATGCGTGAAGAAGGCGCGCTGCGGCGCTAACTCTTCGACGGTGCGCATGGATTTTTCGACGGTGGAATGCGTCGGATGCGGATTGTGGCGCAGCGCGTCCAGGAACAACACATCAAGACCGCGCAATTTTTCCAGCGATGCCGCGGGAATCTCGCTGTGATCCGTAAGGTACGCGGCGCGGCCGAAGCGAAATCCATAAATCGACGAGCGGCCGTGCAGCAGCGGGATCGGTTGGAACTCCATTCCAAAAACATCGAAGGGCTCGCCGTTGAGCGTGTGCGTGTCGAGTTGGGGTACGGAGGATTCGCGTTCTTCGTCGGTGAAAATATAACGGAAGACGCGGTGGATAGCTGCCATCGTGTCGGGCGCGGCGAAAATCGGAATGCGCGTTTTCTGACGGAAATTGAAGGGGCGGACATCGTCGAGGCCCATGATGTGGTCAGCGTGGGAGTGGGTGAAAAGCACGGCATCGAGGCGGTCGACCTTGGCGCGCAGCACCTGGGTGCGGAAATCCGGCGTGGTATCGATCACCACGTTGCGGCCGGCGTAGCTGATCAGGATGGACGGGCGCAGGCGATTGTCGCGCGGATCATCGGAGGCACACACTTTGCAATGACAGCCGGGAGTGGGCACGCCGACACTGGTGCCCGATCCGAGCACGGTAATTTTCACGGGCCCGGCAGCGGCCATTCAGCTTTTCTGGCCTTGCGAAACGGCCTGGATGTAGCGAAAGCGCAACTCGGTGAGAGAGTTTTCGAGCAAGCGATGCTCTTCGAGCGTCAGGTTGCCTTTGGTTTTTTCCAGCAATACGGCCAGGAGATCGATGCTGTGCCGGGCTAACTGGAAATCCGGCTGGGGCCGGTCTTTCTCCTCGCCGAAATGCAGCAGGCCTAGCTGTAATTCGGCTTGCGTCCGCAGCGACATCGTCAGAAATTCGATGGATGCGGTGGGAATCGGGATGCGTTCTTCGCTTGAATTTTCAACGTCGCTCACGTCTACGTATTTTACAACGCAACACCCGACAAAACATTTCTCGCAGAGACGCAGAGAACGCGGAGGCCTCTATGTTAATTTAGAAGTTATCCCGGGGCCTTCGTTTTCTCCTTACGAATCATGGAAAATTCCGGCGCAGGCGAGAAGTTTCAACAACTGGTGGACCTGATGGTCCGGCTGCGCGCGCCCGGTGGCTGTCCGTGGGATCGCGAGCAGACGTTCGACACCATCAAGCCTTTTCTGCTGGAAGAGACTTACGAAGTGATGGCCGCGATTGACGCGCGCGATTGGAAAGAGCTCAGCGGGGAGATCGGCGACCTGCTGCTGCAAGCGGTGTTCTTTTCGCAAATGGCTTCGGAGGAAAAGCTGTTTCGCATCGAAGATGCTCTCGACGCAATCAACCAGAAGCTGATCCGCCGTCATCCGCACGTGTTCGGCGACGAGACGGCGCTCACTGAGGGCGATGTGCGCAAGCGCTGGAGCGAGATCAAAGCCGAGGAGAAAAAAGAGACCAGCCCGGGCGTCCAGACGCTGCTTGGCTCCGTCCCGCGCGCGCTGCCGGCGTTGGTGGAAGCACAGCAGATTTCGTCGCGAGCCGCGCAAGCCGGCTTCGATTGGGAAAATGCCGATCAGGTCCTCGATAAACTCGCCGAGGAATTAGCCGAGTTCGCCGAAGCCCGGCGCAAGGCTTCGCGCGAAGAGTTGGAAGAGGAAACCGGCGACCTGCTGTTCGTGCTGGTCAACCTGGCCCGCTTCGTGAAAGTGGATCCGGAGCAGGCGCTGCGCAAATCCAACGCCAAGTTTCGCCGCCGGTTCGGCTACGTTGAGAAGAAATTGGCGGAGCGCGGCAAATCGCCCGCGCAGTCGACTGTCGCCGAGATGGAGCTGCTCTGGCAGGAGGCGAAGCCATGAGCCCGTCCGCGGTCACGATACGATCGCTCACGACGCACCAGGAGCTGCGCGACGCCGTCGAACTGCAGCGGGAGATCTGGGGATTTTCAGATCTCGAACTGCTGCCGTTGCGGCTGTTCGTGGTCGCGACCAAGGTCGGCGGCCAGGTTTTTGGCGCCTATGATGGCGAACGCATGGTGGGCTTTCTGCTGGGTATTCCGGGCCTGAAGCCGGGCGGCAAATCGTATCTGCATAGCCACATGCTGGGCGTGCTGCCGGAGCTATCGCAATACCGGCCTGGGCCGTCTGATGAAATTGCGCCAGCGGGAAGATGCGCAGGCCAAGGGTGTCGATCTGATCGAGTGGACTTTCGATCCGCTGGAGCTCAAGAACGCGTATTTCAATGTGGAGCGGCTGGGCGCGGTTGTGCGGCGCTACGTTCACAATCAATACGGGATTACCGGAAGCCACTTGCACGGCGGCTTGCCCACGGACCGCCTGATTGCGGAGTGGTGGATCGAAAGCGATCGCGCTCAGGCCGTTGTGGCTGGGCAGCCTGACAATACGCGCCCGACGGTCGAGGCGAGAATCTCCGCGCCGTCGAACATCGCCGCCATCCGCAGCGAGGATCCCAAACGCGCGCGCCAGATTCAGCAGGAAATGGGTCAGCAATTCGAGGAGCATTTCGGCCGGGGCCTGGCGGTGATTGGTTTCGAGAAAACTCCGGAGACGGGCACGTATCTTCTGGGACGATGGGAGCGCAAAGGGTAGCCATGAAGATAGACAAGATCGTGCTGCGCCAGGTCCGCATGCCGCTCGTGAGTTTCTTCGAAACCAGCTTCGGCCGCACCTACGAGCGGCAGATCATTCTGGTGGAAGTGATCGGCGAGGGCGCATCCGGCTGGGGCGAGGTGACGGCGGGCGAACATCCCTTCTACAACGAAGAATGGACGGATGCGTCATGGCTGCTGCTGCGCGATTACGTTGCGCCGGCAGTGCTGGGCAAGGCGCTCAAGAGTGCGGACGACGTGGCTCCGCTTACGGCCGGCATCCGCGGCCATCGCATGACGCGCGGCGGTCTGGAAGTTGCGGCCTGGGATTTGGAAGCGCGCCTGAACAACAAGCCGCTGTGGAAACACATCGGCGGCGGTGCGCGGCGCGAGATCCCGTGCGGTGTTTCGATCGGAATTCAGGAATCGGTGCCGCAGTTGCTCGAAAAGATTGGGCGCGAACTGGAAGCCGGCTACCAGCGCATCAAGATGAAGATCAAGCCTGGCTGGGATGTGGATGTGGTTCGCCAGGTGCGCGAGCGATTTCCGTCTATCAAGTTGATGGCGGATGCGAACTCGGCTTACACGCTGGCGGACGCGGCGCATCTGAAAAAGCTCGACGATTATTACCTGATGATGATCGAGCAGCCGCTGGCGCACGACGACATCATCGATCACGCAGCCTTGCAGGCTCAGTTGCAAACGCCGATTTGTCTCGATGAATGCATTCGCTCCGCCCATCATGCCGAGCAAGCGATTGCCATGAAAGCCTGCGGCATTATCAATATCAAACTGGGGCGAGTCGGCGGATTTCGCGAAGCCAAGCGGGTTCACGACGTCGCGCAAGCCGCCGGAATTCCAGTTTGGTGCGGCGGCATGTTGGAAGCGGGGATTGGGCGCGCGCATAACATCGCGCTCTCTACGCTGCCCAATTTCGTATTGCCTGGCGATGTCTCGGCGAGCAAGCGCTACTGGGCGCGTGACATTATCACGCCGCCGGTCGAGACCACGCCGCGCGGCACGATTGTCATTCGCGATGAGCCGGGATTCGGCTACACGATCGATCACGATTTCTTGCGCCAGATTACCGTCCGCGAGGAGACCGCCGGTTGAACGGCCCCATCGTCCTCTATTCGCTGATCATGCTGATGGTGACGTTGTGGGCGTCCAACTTCATCGTAGGTAAAGTCGCGCTGCAGGAGTTTCCCGCGATTCTGCTGGGCTCGCTGCGTATCATTTTTGCGGGCGTTTTTCTGGCGCCGATTTACTGGCTGAAGAAGCCGAGTGCGCCGGCGCAGCACTCCATGTGGAAAGATTTGCCGCTGCTAATGGCGCTGGCATTCTTCAATACCGGAAATCAGATTGCGTTCGTAGCAGGCTTGAGTCTCACCAGCGTGGCGCATTCCGCGCTGCTAATTGGCTTGAGTCCGATCCTCGTATTGTTGATCGCTGCGGCGGTGAAGCAGGAACGGATCACCGGCATGAAGGTTGCGGGCATGGGCATTGCGCTCGCGGGTGTAGCTCTGTTGGTGAGTCAGGCGCAAGGCCGCACGGGCAGCGGTGCAACGCTGCTGGGCGATGCACTGGTGTTTGTAGCGGCGCTGGGATTCGCCGCGTTCACCGTTCTGGGAAAGCGAGCCACCGTGCGCCACAGTTCGCTCGCCGTCAACGCATTTGCATTTATTGGAAGCGCGCTCGCGCTGATGCCCTTCGTGTGGTGGCGGTTCCGGACGTTCGCGTTTGACCGCGTCACCGCCGCCGGTTGGACTAGCCTGATCTACATGGCGGTGTTTCCGTCGGTCGTCTGTTACCTGATTTACTATTACGCGTTAACGCGAGTGCCGGCGTCGCGCGTGTCCGCATTTTCCTACCTTCAGCCGCCGCTTGCCGCCGCGATGGGCGTTCTGTTTCTAGGTGAGCACATCACGACGCCGCTGGTAGCCGGCGGCACGGTGATCTTCACTGGCGTTGTTCTCACGGAGCGCGGCTGATGTCGTCCTTCACTCACCTGCTGCGCACCAATCGCAATTACCGCTACGCCTGGACCGGGCAGGTGGTCAGCGAGATTGGCGACCATTTCAACAATATTGCGGTGTTCAGCCTGGCGCTGTCGCTGACTAAATCGGGGCTGGTGGTGAGCGCGGTAATGTTGTCGCGCGCCATCCCCGCGGTGCTGGCCGGACCCATCGCCGGAGTGCTTCTGGACCGCCTGAATCGCAAACAGGTGATGATCGCGAGCGACCTGATCCGCGCCGTAGTGGCCTTGGGATTTATTTTTTGCATTGGCCGCAACGATAACTGGCTGCTGTATATTCTGAGCGGCCTGCTGATGTTCGCATCGCCGTTTTTTACCAGCGGACGCTCGGCGATTTTGCCGGCCATCACCAGTCAGGACGAGCTGCACGTCGCCAATTCACTGACGCAAACCACCCAGTGGACCACGCTCACGCTAGGCACATTTCTGGCGGGCGTGAGCGTCACGCAGTTCGGCTACGAGTGGGCTTTCGTTCTCAATTCGTTTTCCTTTCTATTTTCGGCGTGGTCGATTTCCCGTTTGCGGGTGGAGCCGGACGCGCTGCGTGCCAAGAAGAGCGGGCTGAACGAGGCTGAAGTCGTACGGCCTTGGCACGAGTATGTAGAGGGCATCCGCTACATGCGCACCACACCGCTGATCATGGGCATTGCGCTCATCGGCGTGGGCTGGGCAACGGGCGGCGGTGCGTCGCAAATTCTGTTCAGCGTCTTCGGCGATATTGTTTTTGACCGCGGTCCTGCCGGCATCGGCATCGTGTGGGGCAGCGCCGGCATAGGGCTGCTGATAGGCGGCGGCCTGGCCTACGCGATCGGCAAGACGCAGAGTTTCCGCAACTATAAGCGGACCGTGGTGGTCTGCTACATTCTTCACGGCGGCGCTTACATCGTCTTCAGCCAGATGAAGAGCTTCGGCATGGCTCTATTTTTTATTGCACTCTCGCGCGCGGCGGTTGCGGTGAGCAGCGTGCTGAATATGACGCAGTTGTTGAAGCACGTGCCCAATGAGTTTCGCGGACGCGTGTTTGCCACCATGGAATCGATGGTGTGGTCCACGATGATGATTTCGATGATGCTGGCTGGAATTGCCTCGCAGCATTACAGTCCACGCACCATCGGCGCCTGGGCGGGAGCGTTGAGCTCGACCACGGCTATTTTCTGGGCCTGGGCAAATTTGACCGGGCGCTTGCCCGAGCCGCCACTCGAAAATGCTCCGGAGGAAGTGGAAGTCCATGGCGAGCCCACTGTCTGATCCGCAATCCAGCCTTACCGGCCGCGTGGTGCTGGTGACTGGCGCGGCCAAACGCGTTGGACGTGGGATTGCGCTGCGTCTGGCGCGGGAAGGAGCGCGCGTTGCGATTCACTATCAGAATTCTGAAGCGGAAGCGCGGCAGACGGCGGCCGATTGCGGCGGGGCGCCGCTATTTCAGGCCAATCTGGAAAGCGTTGCAGCGATTCAAAAGCTGTTCGCGGATGTCGAGCAAAAAATGGGACGGCTCGACGGCCTGGTGAATAATGCCGCGCGCTTTACGCGTTTCAATCCGCTGGAGATCACCGAAGCCGATTGGGATTTCATTCATTCCGTGAATCTCAAGGCCGTGTTTTTCTGCTGCCAGCAAGGCGCGCGTTTGATGGGCAAGACCGGCGGCGGTGCGATCGTCAACATCAGCTCGCTGGGCGGCATACGGCCCTGGGCGGAACACGCGCATTACTGCGCATCCAAAGCCGGCGTGATCATGCTGACGCGCGCGCTGGCGAAGGCTTTTGCGCCAACGATCCGCGTGAATTCGGTTGCGCCCGGCGTGATTCCGTTCGGTGAACCCGATGAACGCGCAGCGGCCATGATCGCGGCTACCCCGCTGGGCCGCGGCGGAACTGCGGACGAGATCGCCGATGCGGTGGTGTTCTTCTTGACGGCATCCAACTTTGTTACCGGGCAAGTGCTGGCCATTGATGGTGGATTAAGCCAGCGGTGAAAGACGCAACAAGACGTTTCTCGCAGAGACGCAGAGAGCGCAGAGAAAACCAACTGATGTAGTTCTCTGTGTACTCTGCGTCTCTGCGAGAAATGTTTTTAAGCCTTGATCGCCGCCCGAAACGCGCCTGGCGTGGTCCCGGTTATGGCTTTGAATACCCGCGTGAAGTGGCTCTGGTCCGCGAAACCGGCCGCGGTCCCGACATCCGCTAGATTCGCTTCGGGGTTCCGCAATTGCCGGCATGCGGCCAGCACGCGCAGACGGTGAACGCGCTCTCCCAGCGGCTCGCGGTAGAATTTCCGATAAACGCGGGACAGATGCACCGGATGCACGCCGGCTTCATGTGAGAGCATATCCAGCGTCACCTTGTGATCGAATTCATTATGCAGGTAATCGACCACGCGGCCGAGCCATGCCGGCGCATGCTTTTCTTCCGGTAAACGCGCGCGCAATGCCGCCGCGAGCATCTCCGCAGCCAGGCTCTCGATGGTCAGGGACGAACCCGCATCGCCCATCCGATGCTCCCGATACAGTCGCATGGCCAGCCACAGTACTTCGCCGCCATGCACGTCCGGCGCAGGGTCAAGCGCGCGAGAGTAATCGTGAAGAGTTTCCAGCCAGCGGTGTTCCGCTTCGACGCTAAAAAACCGGCCTCCGCGCGGCCCGATCTCATCGCAGTGATGCAGGCCAGCCGGATGGAACACCAGCGTAAACGGCTGGTATTCGATGATATGCCGGCCGCACTGCTCGCGATAGTCGCCATCCAACAACAAGCAGAAGAACGCCAGTGCATGGGAATGGGCGGGAATTTTCCGGGCCGCCTGATGATTCAGAGTAGTAAGAACCAAACCCTGCCGGCGCTGGCGCTGCGCCACATCGCCGTAGAACTGACCCGCCTGCAGCTGGGTATCGATGATGGCCGCGGCGCCCATGTTGTCTTTGTACAAGACGAGACAAAGCCTTTTTGGTTACGCTGGGAGCTATGAGTCACCATCTGCTTCGCTTGATTCCGGTATTGCTGGTGCTGTCGGCCGGCGCCACTGCCCAGCCTCAGTTCACTGCCGATAACCAGCTCATCCGGCCCAAGGATTATCGCGAATGGGTTTATCTGACGTCCGGATTGGGCATGAGTTACGGCCCGTTGGCGGCGAATCAAATGTCCGATGCCAGCCCCGTGTTTGACAACGTTTTTGTGAATCCGTCGTCGTACAAGGCATTTCTCGCTACTGGTAAATGGCCCGACAAGACGATTTTCATTCTCGAGATCCGCTCATCGGCGAGTCACGGCTCGATCAACAAGAACGGTCATTTTCAAACCGAGGTTGTCGCCGTCGAGGCCGCGGTGAAAGATGAAGCCCACATCCCGGACAAATGGGGATATTTCGGATTCAGCGAAGGTCCGGGTGCGTTGAAGGCCAGCGCTAATATTTTCCCGAAGTCCGCGGGGTGCTTTGCCTGCCATACCGCTAACGGCGCGGTCGACAATACGTTCGTGCAGTTTTATCCAGTGCTCCTGGAGGTCGCCGAAGCTAAGGGCACTCTGAATGCCAGCTATCATCCTGCGCCGACGCCAACCAAACTGGTCCACATCATCAGCGAACAGGGATGGGACAAAGGGCACGCGGTATTCGAAGAAGTGAAGGCCAGGGATCCGGAAGCTGACATTTTCAAGGAGTCGGCGCTCAATCTGATGGGCTATCGATTATTGGCCGCCGGCAAGAAGCAAGAGGCCGTGGCTGTGTTGAAGCTTGCCACTGCCGGGTACCCGGCTTCGTGCAACGCGCAGGATAGCCTCGCCGAAGTTTACGAAGCCAGCGGCCAGAAAGAGCTGGCCATCGAGTCCTCGCAAAAAGCGATTGAGTTGGCCGCGAACGAGAGCAAGGTCGGCGCCGACCGCAAGCAGCGGGTGATCGATAGCGCCAAGAAACGCATCGAGAGGCTGCGCGGCCAGTAAACGCGCGCTATGAGATACGGCTTTCTCATCGAGACCTACGCAACCGAGCGGATCAAGGTCGTTGGCGCTTGGAGCATGTTCCAGGACGCCGATTTGCCGCGCCGTCCCCATCCGTCCGATCCACGCGGCCGCAGCGTTCACGAGCAGATGGTGCATCAGTGCGTGAGCGAGGATCTCTGGTTTCGTACGATGCTCGGTATCGACGTGGGCGCGACACCTTTGCCGCCGCAGGAAACCCGCTTGGGTTTCATGGAGCGCTATGCCGAATACAGCGGCAAACGCCTGGCAGCGCTGCGTGAGAAAGACGATTCCTGGTGGGAGGGCAATGCCAGATTCTTCGACGTCGACCGTTCTCGCGCCTGGATCATGACCCGCCGCATTGCCCATTCGGCGCAGCATCGCGGACAGCTGCTGGCGATGCTTCGCATGTTCGGGCACGACCTGCACAGCACCTACGGGCCAACGGCCGATACCGGCGGCCTGATGCAGAATCACGCGCCGACGCTCTACGCTTATCCCAGCCTGGAGGCGTTGCTGCATGGAGGCGCAAAAGCGCCACTGCCGCCGCCCGGCGATAAGCCCGTCACGGAACGCCCCGCTTCGAAATAGGGTAGGGTGGTTTTAGCGGGAGACGGTCGTGATCGACAGACTGCTCAACACGTTTTTTGGCTGTGCGCACAAGCGCACCACGTTTCCGCTCACGCCGGCGCGCAAAACCGGCAGCGGACTCGCGCAAACTTACGTCGTTTGTCTGGATTGCGGCAAGCAATTCAACTACGACTGGAAGAGCATGCAGCGGGGAGAACTGGTGGATCTTTCGGTGAAACCAAAACCCGCGAAATCAAAGCTGCGCTATGTGGCCTGGGCAACGGCGGTGCCAGTGGCCTGGCTGGCGGTGAGCGCCGCTAAGAAAATGCGCAAACGGTCCCGAATCGAGCCTGAAGATCCTGCCTAAAAAGATGTCTCGCAGAGACGCAGAGAACGCAGAGAAAAAATAAAGAAGAAAATTCTAGTAGTTGGTGTTCTCTCTGTACTCTGCGTCTCTGCGAGAAAATGTCTTTACGTGGTGCCTTCGCCCCAGCTCGCCAGGTACGCTTCCTGCTCCACCGTGAGCCGGTCGATTTTGACGCCCATGGCTTCGAGTTTCATCTTGGCGACCTGCTTGTCGAGGTCTTCCGGCACCGAATAAACACGCTTTTCCAGGCTGGCGTGGTTCTTCACCATATAGTCGGCGGAGAGCGCTTGGTTGGCGAAGCTCATATCCATCACCGAAGCCGGGTGGCCTTCGGCGGCGGCCAGGTTGATGAGGCGACCATCGCCGAGGACGTAGATCTTGCGCCCATCGCGCATGGCGAATTCTTCCACGAATTCGCGGGTCTGGCGCCGCGAAGAAGCCACGCGGCCCAGCGTATCCAGATCGATCTCTACGTTGAAGTGTCCGGAGTTGCAGAGAATGGCGCCGTTTTTGAGCCGCTCGAAATGATCGCGCGCCAGAATATGTTTGTTGCCGGTAACGGTGATGAAGATATCGCCGATTTCCGCGGCCTCATGCATGGACATTACGCGATAGCCGTCCATCACGGCTTCGATGGCTTTGGTCGGATCAATCTCGGTGACGATCACGTTCGCGCCCAGTCCGCGGGCTCGCATCGCGACGCCGCGCCCGCACCAGCCGTAGCCGGCGACTACCACGTTCAGCCCTGCCAGCAGCACGTTGGTAGCGCGAATGATGCCGTCGATGGTGCTCTGCCCGGTGCCATAGCGGTTATCGAACAAATGTTTGGTGAGCGCGTCATTCACGGCCACGATGGGGTAACCCAGCACGCCTTCCTTGGCCATGGCGCGCAGACGAATCACGCCAGTTGTGGTTTCCTCGGTGCCGCCCACCACGCCGGCCAGCAGATCCTTGCGCTTGGTGTGGAGCAGGTGGACCAGATCGGCGCCGTCGTCCATCGTGATATTCGGCTTGTGATCGGCGGCGGCGGAGAGATGCGAATAGTAGACGTCGTTGGACTCGCCTTTGATAGCGTAGACGGGAATGTTGTAATCGCGCGCCAGGGTGGCGGCGACATCGTCCTGCGTCGAAAGCGGGTTGGAGGCGCACAGCACCACGTTCGCTCCGCCGTCCTTCAGAGCGATCATCAGATTGGCGGTTTCGGTAGTCACGTGCAGGCATGCCGAGACACGCGTGCCGGCCAGCGGCTGGCTCTTGATGAACTGCTTGCGGATGGTCTGCAACACCGGCATGGATTGAAACGCCCACTCCACGCGGCGCTTCCCCAGATCGGCCAACGCCAGATCCTTTACATCACACGGGGTCGTCGTCGTAGCATTTGCTGGCATGAAATTTTTCTCCGATCGAGGTTGTCTGTAACGGTTAGCGAGCGGCGACTTCCGCCACGCCGGCTTCCTGACGCAAGGTGTCGGCTTTGTCCACCGCTTCCCAGGAGAACCCGGCTTCGGTGCGGCCGAAGTGGCCGAATGCCGCGGTCTGGCGGTAGATGGGCCGCCGCAGATTCAGGTGATTGATGATGGCCTTGGGCGTCAGCGGGAAATGCGCGCGCATCAGGTCCGTCATTTTCTCTTCGGGAATCGTGCCGGTGCCGAACGCGTTCACCATCACCGAAACCGGCTCGGCCACGCCGATGGCGTAAGCCAGTTGCACTTCGCAGCGCTTGGCCAGTCCGGCGGCCACCAGGTTCTTGGCGATGTAGCGGGCCATGTAGCACGCCGAGCGATCGACCTTCGTCGGATCCTTGCCCGAGAAAGCGCCGCCGCCATGGCGGCCCATGCCGCCGTAGGTGTCGACGATGATCTTGCGGCCGGTGAGACCCGTATCGCCGTGCGGCCCGCCGACGACGAAACGGCCGGTGGGATTGATGTGGTACTTGGTGTTGGAATCCACCATCCCGGGAGGAATCACGGCGTCGATGACGTGCTTTCTCACTTCGGCGCGCAGGGTTTCGGTGGAAACATGATCGCCGTGCTGGGTCGAGACCACGATGGCGTCGATGCGCTTCGGCTTGCCGTTCACATACTCGACGCTGACCTGCGATTTGCCGTCAGGCCGCAGAAAATCGACCAACCCCATCCGGCGCACTTCCGAAAGCCGCCGCGTCAGCTTGTGAGCCAGCATGATGGGCATCGGCATCAGTTCCGGCGTCTCATCGCAGGCATAGCCGAACATCATGCCCTGATCGCCCGCGCCGCCCGGATCCACGCCCATGGCGATGTCCGGGGATTGGCCCTGAATGGTGTTGAGCACGCCGCAGGTTTTGCAGTCGAAGCCGAAAGTGGCGTCGGTGTAGCCGACCGTCTTCGATCGTCTGGCGGGCGACGCTGGGAACGTCCACGTAACAGGTGGTGGTGATTTCGCCCGGCGACTACGCAAATGCCCGTGGTGACGAGCACTTCGCAGGCCACGCGGCCGTACGGATCCTGCTCCAGAACGGCGTCCAGGACGGCGTCCGAAATCTGGTCGGCAATTTTGTCGGGATGCCCCTCGGTCACCGATTCGGATGTAAATAAATGTCGTTGTGGCGCTACCATCCGTCCTCCAGGGTAAAAATTGGCGGGATGCTGAACAAGTAGCGTAATGATTAAGTGTAGCGGAGCTTTGCAGCTTCCGTCAATCGGGACCGATCCCTAAGGAACGCGTCGACTTCCGCCCGCGCCGGGGCGGAAGCCTGTGCACCCAGCCGGGTCACTGAGATCGCGGCGGCGGCGTTGGCGAACCGCAGGGCTTGTTCGAGCGGCGCGCCTTCCGCCAGGGCCACGGCCAGCGCAGCGTTGAACGTGTCGCCGGCCGCGGTGGTGTCTTTGACTTCGACCGCAAAGCCCGGCACGTGCCCGTGCTTCACGCCATCGTAGTACAAGCAGCCCTGATCGCCCAGCTTGATGATCACGGTGCGGGCCCAGAGCTCGTGCAGCGCGCGCGCCAGCGGGACGGCTTCGCCGTGCAGCACGCGGGCGGGCGGCCGTCCCAGCAGGCGCAGCGCTTCATTCTCATTAGGCGTGAGGATATCGACTGGTTCGAGCACGTCGGCAGGCAGCGACTGAGCCGGCGCCGGATCGAGAATGGTTCGCAGCCCTTCCTGCGCGCGCCAGGTCAGCGCGGCCGGAATGGTCTCGAGGGGATTCTCCAGTTGGAAAAGCGCGAGCGCGCGCGCCGCGAAACACGTTGCGCATGCTCTCCACGTCCGCGGCGGCCAGTTCGCCAGTTCGCGCCGGAAGCGACCACGATCGAGTTCTGCCCCTTGCGATCCACCCAGATCAAGGCCACTCCGGTCGATTTGCGATTTCGTGCCGTGCACCGCGTCCACATCCACGCCCGCGGCTGCGAGACTGGCCTTGAGATGATCGGCGAAAACGTCGTAGCCCACGCGGCCGATCATGCGCACGGCGACCGACTCGCCGCCCAGTTTGCCCGCCGCGCATGCCTGGTTGGCGCCTTTACCGCCGGGAAACATCTGGAAATTGCGGCCCAGCACGGTCTCGCCGGGAGCGGGCAGAGTGTCGATCGACACGACGAAGTCCATATTCAGACTGCCGACGACGACGATGGCGGGTTTCATCGAGGTGAGATCGATGCCCAGCTTCTTGAGCTCTTCGGCGTAGTAGCGTTTTTGCAGCAAGTCCCACTCTTCGCTGCCTTCGGGAATCTCGCGTTTCTGCGAGCGGACTTTATCGCGCGCCAGGCGGTCGACCTTTTCCTCGGCCACCAGCAGGTCGGTCATGGACGCGGACGATTTCGAGCCGGACCTCGTTGGGATCTCTCTTCATGCGCACTTCGCGATTCTTGCGCAGGATGGTCACGAGCTTGTGGGAGAGATCGTTGATCTTGTCGCGGGAGAGTTTCATGTGATCGCCCGTATCGCGCCCGGACGCGCGAATCACTTTGCGCTGCGCCATGAGGGTGTTCTTGGTGCGCCGGAACATTTCCTGATAGCTGACGCCTTCGCGGCGCATGTATTCCTGATATTGGCCCAGAATTTCGCGGACTTCGTCGTTGAGGCGGTCCTCTTCCTGCAGCTCATCGGTGATAGCGGCGGCGACGATTTCGGCGATCCCCTGCGGGTTGGCCGTTTCCAGAATGCCAGGCGCGAGCTTTCGAACGATTTGGCGGGAGAGATAGCTAACGAATTCTCGAGCGAGCAACATCCTGTGGGTGGTATTAACTCCTTGAAGACTCCAGGTTAGTGTACTGAGGGGCAGGGAGGAGTGTCAAACGAAAGGACAACTGTACAACCGAACAGCAGTGATGTACGCTCCATGAGAATCAAATGGCCGAAGCAGACCTCGACATGGTTGTCCTCACCACAGGCCCACTATGGCGAGTTCAGATGATCGCGAGCTTCCTGGAAGACGGCGGCATACCGGCGTTGGTTTCGGAGGGTTACCCGGGTAGCGGTCTTTCAATCCTCAGAGTGCCCGCCGGCCGATTGGCGGACGCGCAGCGCGTGATCGAGGACGCCGACAATTCGGATTCCGGCTCGGCAAAATAAGGAATTCATGCCGAGATTGTTCTCACGATCTTTGCGTCCCGCTGCGGCTCATTAAACCGGGCGCGAGACAAAAGGGCTAGCTGATCGTCTGATTGACTAGCTAATATCGTCTGTCCCCGTTTCGTTCCCCCGTTTCGTTCCCGTTCGTTCCGTTTCGTTTCCCCCCACGCCCCTTCTGATGAAACCCGCCCACGATTCGCGGTGTCTATAGCTGCAGCGTTGATTCGATGACCGCAACTCTTACACGGTTATGGCTGCTGTCTGTCGCCATTTCTACTGGCATTCCGCTTTTTGGCTTGGAAAAAGTCCGCACCGATGCGGAAAATGACGGACTTGTTGGCCGCATCAAATCAGTTGCCAGTACAATCGATATTGCTCATACCGAAGCCGCTCAGCCGAACGGGTTCTGTCTTGTCTTTCCGCTGACCTGTTCGAACTGTGAGTACGATCAGGCTGGAAAACACATCCAGCCGGCCGACGGGACCGCTACGCGAGACGTGCGCGACGCATCCGGCAATATTCAAGAGCAGGTCTGGGAGAACGAAAAGGGCGAGGTCTCACGTCGCCTGGAGTTCTTCGGCGGCCGCAAAGTCCGGGACACAACCTACGTGGAACAGCACGCGGAGTTCACGACAGAATTTTCGTACGACCTGAAGGGGAACCTCAGCGAGACCCATACCTCCCAGACAGGCGCCGCGACGTCCGCTAACGTCACGACGTATGATCCCCAGGGCAATGTGATCGAGCAGGTCGACGAAGGCCCGGGCGACCATTTCGCCCATTTCCGGCAAGCTTTCGACCCTAAGACCCACAACCTCAGAAGCTTCACCGGGCTGGATCGCAATGGCTTGGTAAGGCTCGATGTCGCGCTGCAGGATGCGAGTGTCGTCAGCTTCTGGCAGGCGCAGGGCGACCCGCCAACGTACGGAACCGGATTTACCTTCGACACCGCTCCGAATCTCCAGGAAGCGCGTGAATACAAATGGGATGGCAGTTACACCCGCTATGCCTTCACGTTTGTCGACGACAAGAAACGCCAACCCAAACGGGTCACTCTTTTCGACACGGAGGGCAATCTCTGGATCCAGGCCGACTACGAATACGAATTCGACAGCATCGGGAATTGGACAAAACGCACGGTATGGGAGTGGACTCGAGACTGGGGCGACGGGGAGCAGGGTCGAAAACTAATCGAAGTCGATTCGCGCACGCTGACGTATTATTCCACCGCGCCGTTGACCTCAGCGCACTAAGCGGCCCGAGATCGCGTCAGTGCGATTTGCCGGAATTTGAGGGGACAGAGCCGGGCTCTCGCGGCTCGCCGATGTCGTCGACCCCCGACGTAGCCTGATCACATCCGCCCAACGCCAGATAAGAAAAATCAGATTTCGTGTCCCCTTTTTCGTCCGGATCCCGCTTTACTAAGTAGATGGGGGCGACCAAATGCCCCGGCTTGGAGAACACATGCGCCTGGTACGGCAAGCTTGCAAGGGAATTTTGTTGAGTGCCTTCCTCGGGGCTACGCTCGTGGCGCAGTCGAAACCCGTCCTCAAGGCCAAGTGTTGATCCGGTTGGCCGGTCTCCCCATGCGCCGCTTGATCCTGTTCGTTGTCCTGCCCGCTTTACTGGCCGCCGAGGATCTGACCCAACTGGCGGCGGAGGCCCACCAAAAGTTCAATCAAGGTAAATACGAAGATGCGGCGATTGCCTACCGTAGTTGGGTCGCGGCCGAACCGACTTCGGGAACGGCTCTGGCGGGCGTAGTTCGCTCACTGCTTTTCGCGGGCCGGAAGCCTGCAGCCTATGAAGCCTTGGCGGCGGCGCAAAAAGTCGCGCCCGAGCATTCCGATGTCCTGCTGGCAGCTGGCGACGTGGCATTCCGGCAAGGGAATTTCCGCCAGGCAGAGACCGCGTATAAGGCGGCTGTGCAGAAGGAACCGAAATCCACCGCGGCGTGGATGGGCGTGGTCCGGCTGTTTGAAATTGCCTCTGCCAACCAAAGCGCGGAGCGGACACTGAAGCGCGCCCTCGAACTCAACCCCGGCAACCGGACTTTCCTGAATGCGCTGGCGAGCCTTCGACCTGAAGGCCCGGAACATATCGTCCTGCTGGAGACTGAGCTGGCCACCTATCCGGCAGACTCGCCACCAGCAGTTTCACTGCGCGAGCACATCGAACGCGACAAGAAATGGGGTGACCGCCGGCGCCGGACGCTGGTGAGCCCCTATCAAGCCACGAAAATTCCCATTGAGATCATGCGCGACAGCCCTACGCGCTTTCGCGGGTGGGGCCTGAAAATCTCCGTCAATGACAGCAAGCCGATCATCCTGATGCTCGACAGCGGGGCTTCGGGGATCACCTTGAATGACAAGGTGGCGGCCACTCTGGGACTGGAATCCGAGAATCCTCACAACTTTGAACTCGGCGGCATCGGCAGCGGGAAGCGGTTGACGGGGCACCGGGAAATCGCCAAGAAGCTGGATATCGGCGGCGTGGTTTTCCGCGACTTTCCCCTGTCGATTGTCGAAGGAAAAGTGGAAGAGGACGCGGGCCTGATTGGCACCGATGTATTCGAGCAATTCCTAGTGACGGTGGACTTGCCCGGCGAGAACGTGGGGCTCACGCCGTTTCCGGGGATGCAAACCGCTCCCGACCCCAACGTGCCGTCGCAGCGCACCCTTTCGGCGGCGACCGAAGGTTTCTATCCTTTCTACCGTTTCGGGCATTCCATTCTTGTTCCCACCAAGGTGAGCGATAAAGGCCCCTTTTTACTGATTGTGGACTCCGGCGCCCGCGATACCATTCTGCTGCGCGAGGTTGCCGAGCAGGTGGGCAAGGTGAAAACCGACACCCACGTTCAATTCAAAGGTATCCAAGGCAAGACCCGGCAGGTGTATGAAATTGACAACGCGGTGCTCGAGTTCGCCGGCATTCGCCAGCGCAACTCGCAAGGCGTCACCGTGCTTGATGCAAGCGACTTCGGGGGAAACTTGGGCACCGATATCGGAGGCCTGCTCGGTGCGCGCGCCCTCATCTATCTTTCGACGACCATCGATTACCGCAACGGTCTCATCAAGTTCGTCTACAAGCAGTAAGGCGCCGTTCGCTCTTCACTTGGGCTTCGGCTCAAACGTCAAATTAAAGTCCATCACGTGATCTCCGCCGCCCTTTGCCATGGCTGCGCTGAATTTTGCGAACTGGCGCGAATCCACGGATTGGAAGAAGGTTCGCAAAAAATCGCTCGGGTAAGCGTAGTCGAGAGGATCGCCCGGCTGAAGCTTCCACAGCTTTCGCGCCTGTGCTTCCTGCGCCGCCGCGAGACCGGTCAGGCGGAGCTGGCCAAAGTGGTAGAGCGCCCCTAGAACAAATGAGACCTTGACCTCGATCACCCGCTCGTTGTCATGCAGGAGCCGTTCCGGCCGCCCGGATGCATCAAGATATCCCGTGCGCTTTAGAGGTATTTCGGAGTCCCTGACGTTCTGCTGAATCTGCGTCCAGTTGGCGATCTCGCCCTTCTTGAACTTGGCGGCCTTTACCATGGCATCGAGCGGAAGGTTGTCGCCAACGAACTGGACTTCGCCGAGATTGAACTTCAGACCCTCTTCGATGGTCGTTGTGAAGGTCAGCGATGTCGGCGACGCTCTCTGCGAGGTAATGCTTGGAAAGCGGACCCGGTACATCCCGTGCTCTTCATAAGCGCGACGGAGGTTAAACTCAACGAGTTCCCGAAAGCCTCGCTCCGTGTAGCCTCGATCCCCAACGATTTTCTTGAGGAGACCCGCCAGTTCCTCCGACGTCAGCTCATGCTGCCCGGTGAAGGTCATCGAGGCGATTTGGGGGAGTGTCTCGGGCTGGAAGGAGACAATCATTCTCCGGCGCGGGTACAACTCCTCTTCCATCCGCGCGGCAACGTGCTGGCCTTCGAGCTGCGCGCCGAGGTGGGCTTCGATTTTTTGGGCGATGAATTGTTGCGCGGCCTCGTTGCCGGGCACTTTGCGATTGAATGCGGGATATTGCGATGCCACCCATTGCCACAGCGCATTTTCATCCACTCCAGGAAAATCCAGAGTGGCTTCCGTGAGCGTGCTTTGGTCGGCGACGAGTAGCGTCAGGGCGAAACCTCGTTTCGGACCGGGCGCGTAACGATAAGTAATCGACTGAAAGATTCCGCTGTCCCGAAGTTTGGCGCAAGCTGCTTCGATTGCGGCTTTATCGACCGATGAGCCGATCCGAAGGCCCGCAATCTCGAGCACGAATTCTTTGGATAACGTGGTGCCTTCGAGCGAAACTGATTCAAGCGGGAAAGATGCGTTCTGGGCCCGTACTTGGAACAAAAGCGCCAGCAGGCAGGTAAGCCTTCGCAGCATCCGCAAAGTATGTCACAACACAGCGCATCGCGCTGCTCTCCAAAATTCCGGTGACATTTTGGTATTGACAGATAATTAGTATCGATATATCTTAATAATTAAGCTATTAAATTGATGTTTTTTCTGCCAATTGTCGGAGCAGTGTAAATGGAATGCCGGGTTTTTAAGGCTGGAACAAGTACCTCCCCACTCAGCAATCCCAAAGAGAAAGTGGAGAAACCGACTCACTTTTTCATAAATGTGAAGTGAACGTGCCGGTGGGCGCGGCATTCGCATTTGCAGGAGAGGAGTGTGCCGTAATGGCAAACGTGGATGGAAAAACGGTTCTGATTGTCGACGATGATTCTGAAACTCTAATATTCCTCAAATTGATTCTCGAGCCCCAGGGATACCGGGTCTTGCTGGCGGGCGGGGTCGAGACTGCGCTGCGGGTTCTCCGGCATGACGATCTCGCGGTCAACCTGTTGCTGACGAATAGGTTCCTGCCTGGCGCCAGTGGAGCGGAGATCGCCCGCTGGAGCCGGTCGCTGCGGCCCGCTTTGCCCATTCTTTTCATGTCCAGGTTTGAAGACAGCGAAGCAGTGCGCCTGAAAGTTTGGGATGGCGCCGGGCTCTTGTTCGAGGGCAACAATACCGAGAGGGAGTTTCTGAGAAAAATTAGCGATTTTCTGGGCGCGACGCCGATGCCTTCGCACCGGCCGGAGAAAGCATTTCGGGCGACGGTGTAAGGGAGTAAACCTAATGGATATTCAAAAAATGATTGCAGAGCTGCGAACGGAGCGGGAATGTCTGGACGCTGCGCTGATGAATCTCCACAAATTAGCGCTCAAGCGCTCACCGCGAAGGGGCCGCCCGCCATCCTGGGATGCGGTCGCCGCCGCGCCGCCGAAGAAGCAGCAGCGCGTGCCGAAAAGGCGGCTGCAGCGTGTGCCTTCGTCGAAGGTGATGACGGTGGGTATGGGGTAAGCGCAGAAAACGCTTGGCCTGCCTGACAGTTGTCAGTCGTGAAGAACGACATTCAACAACGAGCTGTGAACTTCCAGTCCGTGATTGTATTCGATGAAGCCAAGCTTGCGGAACCTGTTCATAAAAAAACTGACTCTGGAGCGTGTGGTGCCGATAATATCCGCCAGCATTGCCTGGCTGATCTTCGGAATGATCAGCTCTGGTTTGCCTTCTTTGCCGAAGTTGGCCAACAGCAGCAGGACCCTGGCCAGACGCTTTTCACTGGAGTTGAACAACTGGTCGACCAGATCCTCCTCGATTCGAATGTTACGGGAGAGCAGATAGGAGAGGAACTTTTCCGCGAAGGCCGGATCGTCGCGAAGCGCGCGGATGGTGGCGGATTTCTCCAGCCGGGCGATGGAACAATCGGACAGCGCAACCGCAGTGGCCATTCGACGCGTCTGTCCCGCCAGGCACCCCTCGCCGAAAAAGTCCCGCTCCCCCAAAAGGGCGATGACTGCCTCCTTTCCCTGTTTGGAGATGACCGAGAGTTTCACCCTGCCTTTCTGAACACAGAAAATGGCATCCGCCGGATCGCCCTGCGAGAAAATTTTCTGATTCTTCCTGAAATCGGCAACCTTGGTTGCCTTGCCTACCTTGCTCGGAAGGCTCTTCAACTCGAAAATGGGCTGTGCTTTAGGTCTCATCGGCAGATACCTGGGCGCTTCTAAAACTGCTATTTCTCTCACTATCGTGGCTGGCTGAATTCATGTCAAATAATTTTTACAAGCTTCTTTCTGTGGAGATCTCCAGGTCTAGTATTTCAATTGGAAACAGCCAATCGTTTCATGAAGGTGGACGCCTCCGCGGCGAGAAAATTACTTCGCCAAGAGTGTGCACTATTGATCACCGGATTAAATTGAGTAGGGTTTATCCTGTTAAATGCTGGTGAATTCCCCTATGGGATATCGGCGCACTCTTAGTTGAAAGGAGAACTGCCGCCATGGTGCAAAAAGAAGGAATAAAACCAAGAACGGTCTTGGTTGTCGACGATTCCAACGACATCCTCATCTTGCTCAAGCTAATTCTGGAGACACATGGTTATCGAGCTTTGCTGGCACGAGGAGCGATGGACGCTTTGCAAGTGCTGGGACAAGACGGTCTCAAAGTCGATCTGCTATTGACCGACGTGCTCATGCCTGGTATGGACGGGATGGATTTGGCCAGGATATCCAGGGACCTTCGGCCAGGCCTGCCGATACTCTTCATGTCGGGTGTGGTTGACGACCAGGCCGTTCGGCTGAAAATCTGGGACGATGGTTTCCAATTTCTCAGAAAACCTTTTACCGAAGAGGCAATTGTCGGCAATATTTGCGAGCTTCTGGGCGCAGTACCGTTGCCCACCTACAAGCCCAAGGCTTTTTGGGCGACATCCTCGAATTAGGCTGGACCGCCCCGGGCGGCATCCCGGAATCAATCTGAGCCGCGTTAGCATACCCAGATGCCCTCGCTCGCCCAGCCGGCCGTCGCCACAACCGGTTTTCGCCGCTGGACGCCCACCCTGTCAATGATGCTGGTCTCGATGATCAGCTATGTGGATCGCCAAACGCTCGCGCTCCTCTCGCCGACTATCCTCCGCGAAACGCATCTGACCGGCGAGCAATATGGGTTCATCATCTTCGGATTCTCCATCGCTTACATGTTCAGCAATCCGGTTTGGGGGCGCCTTCTGGACCGTATTGGGCTGCGCGTGGGCATGACGGCGTCGGTTAGTTTCTGGACGCTGGCCTCAGCCGCGCACGCGCTCGCGTCGGGATTCTGGAGTTTCGCGGCGGCGCGCACGGCGCTCGGGTTCGGCGAAGGCGCAACCTTCCCTGGCGGATTGCGGACTGTTACACAAACGCTCTCGGTCGCGGAACGCGGGCGCGGCACCGCCATCGCTTATAGCGGCGGATCGCTGGGCGCGATTTTAACGCCGCTCATCGTGACGCCGATCGCGCTGCGCTGGGGCTGGCGGGCGGCGTTTCTATTCACAGGATTCATCGGGCTGGCTTGGCTCGTGTTGTGGAGATGGATTTCGCGGCGTCCCGATGTGAACCTGCAACGTGCTCCCCACGCTGCAACCAATGCCCCGCGCTGGGCCGATCCTCGGCTGTGGAGTTTCATCTGCGCGTACACGTTCGGCGCGCTGCCGATGGGATTCGTTCTGTATCAAATGGCGAACTATCTGGCGCAGGCGCGGGGCGAATCGCAGGGCTTCATCGGCGCAGTGTTGTGGATACCGCCGGTGGGATGGGAAGCCGGCTACTTTTTCTGGGGCTGGGTGTTGGACGGGCGCGTGCGGTCAGGAATCCCGCCGGTTCGCGCCATCCGCAAGCTGATGCTGCTTACCATGCTTTTCAGCGTGCTGATCGTCACGGTGCCGTATCTGCCAGCCTTGTGGGCGGTGATGAGCGAATTATTTCTGGCGATGTTTCTCTCGGCGGGCTTTGTGATTCTGGCGGTGGCGTATGCCACCCACGTTTTTTCGGCGTACCACGCCGGCTACATTGCAGGGATTGGGGCGGGCGCATGGTCGGCGGGCGTGGGACTCACTGCGCCGCTCTTCGGCAGGCTCTTCGATCAGCACCGCTACGATGCGGCTTTCGCGGCGGCGGCGCTATTCCCGGTTCTGGGTTACTGCGGCTGGCTGTGGCTCGACCGCGCGCGTGCGCAGCAGCAATAACAGCGCGGAAGCATCGATGGACGCGCCGAACAGCGCCCAAGAAGTCAGAAAGCGGCGCTGAATCAGGAACCCGGCGATCACCGGCGCAATGATTTGCGCGATCGACATCAGCGACTGCGTCAGTCCCAGCACCACGCCTTGCTCATCGCGACGGGCGTGTTGTGTGATCAGGCTGGTGAGCACCGGGCGTACCGATCCCATGGCGAACGCGGAGATGGCGGAGGCGATCAGCAAGCCGGGAATTTCGTGCGTGAAGCCGAGAATGCTGAGCCCCACCGCGCCGCTCCCGAAGCCAATGGCGGCCAGATTCAGCTCGCCGATCCGTTTGACCAGCCTGCCAATGAGACCGCCTTGCAGGATGATTCCGAGCAAGCCTACATAGGCGAACACGTAGCCCACTTCGCGCGGTCCGAATGCGTTGCCGTGCCAGGTGTAGCGCCGTTCCGCGAACAGCGCGAAGCCGGACATGAAGGTTGCGAAGGCGAATACATACAGGAAAAATTGCCACAGCAGCGGCGCGAGGCCCGGGCGCTTGAAGTACTCGGAGTAGGCGCCCCAGTCGAGAACGCGTAGGCGGCGGCTAGATGCCGCGCCTTCACCCGGCGTGACCGAAGGCAGCAGAAAATAGGTGGCTAGAATGCTGGTGGCGGAAAGCGCGGCGGCGGCGAAAATCGGATATTGATAGCCGAACTGCGAAAGATAACCGGAGATTGCCGGGCCGATCAGAAAGCCGATACCAAACGCCACGCCGATCACGGCGAAAGATTTGGCGCGATTTTCCGGCTCAGTGACGTCGGCAATGTAGGCCTGGGCGAGCGAAAGATTTCCCGCCGTCAGCCCATCGATGATGCGCGAAACGAACACCAGCCACAGCACGTGCGAATAGGCCAGAATCAGGAAGCCGACGAGGGTGCCGAACTGGCTGACCAGCAACAGCGGCTTGCGCCCTGTGCGGTCGGACATCTGCCCCAGCAGCGGGCCGGCCACGAGTTGGCACGCTGCGTAAACCGAAACCAGCAAGCCGACTTCGGTGGGAGTCGCGCCCATTTTTTCCGCATAGAACGGCAGCAGCGGAAGGATGAGCGTGAGGCCAAGCACATCCACGGCAACGATCAGGAATATCGGCAGCAGCGGCGATTTCTTCACAAATAATTGACGATCGAAGCAAACGAGACCGGATCCAGACTCGCGCCGCCCACCAGCGCGCCATCGATCTCCGCCTGCGCCATCAGACTCTTCACATTATCGGGCTTTACGCTGCCGCCGTATAGGATGCGGAGGCGGCCGGCGGGCTTCGGGCCGTAATGTTGACGCACCTGCGCGCGAATGATGGCATGCGCTTCGGCGGCAATTTCCGGGGTGGCGGTCTTGCCGGTGCCAATCGCCCAGACCGGCTCGTAGGCGATGACGATGCGCGCGAACTGTTCGGGCGTGAGTGGCGCAATGCCGTTCTGGAATTGATCGATGAGCACGGCTTCGGTGCGGCCGGCTTCGCGCTCTTCCAATCTTTCGCCGACGCAGACAACGGGCGTCAAATCCGCATCGAGCGCGGCTACAGTTCGCTGCCGCACGGTCTCGTTAGTTTCGTTGCAGTACTGGCGCCGTTCGCTGTGTCCGATGAGCACGTGCGTGCAGCCCACTGCGCGGATCATGGGCCCGGAAACTTCTCCGGTGAACGCGCCTTCCTTGACCCAATACAGATTCTGGGCGCCGATGCTGATGGGCGTACCTTTGGCGGCATCGACGGCCGCCGGCAAATCCAGATACGGCGGACAGATCAGAATGTCGCAGTGCTTTACGCTCGCCACCAGGCCGCGGAATTTCTCAAAGAACGCTGTAGTTTCGGCGGGGTTCTTGTACATTTTCCAATTGCCCGCAATGATGGGTTGTCTCATAAGATGTCAGTTAAAAAACTGGTTCCGTGTTCGATTTTTGTGCCGAAATTCGCGGCGACGGTTTGGCCTAAATCCGAAAGCGTGGTCCGCGTTCCAAGATTTACGCCGGCGCGCACCGCGGGACCGGCGGCCAGCAGCGGCACGTATTCGCGGCTGTGATCGGTCGAGGGCGTAGTGGGATCACAGCCATGGTCGGCGGTGATCAGGGCCAGATCGCCAGGCGTAAGTGCATCGAGAAATCCCGGCAGCCACGCGTCGAACTCTTCGAGCGCACGCGCGTAACCCTCGATGTCGTTGCGATGGCCGTACTGTTGATCGAAATCCACCAGGTTGACGAAGATCAGGCCGGCCGCGGCGGATTGCAGGGCAGCGATCGTCTGCTGCATCCCGTCGGCATTGCTCTTCGAGTGGACATGGTCGCCGATGCCGCGCCCGCCGAAGACGTCGAAAATTTTCCCGACGGCGTAGACCGGGACGCCGCGCTCTTCCAGGCGATCGAGCAACATGCCGCGCTGCGGCGGGACCGCGTAATCCTTGCGATTCGGCGTGCGCGTGAAAGCGCCGGGCGCGCCCGAGAACGGCCGGGCAATGACGCGTCCCACTTCGTGCGGTCCACGCAGAATCTGGCGCGCGGTCTCGCAGATTTTGTACAGTTCCCACAAGGGGATGACGTCTTCATGCGCGGCTACCTGGAAGACGCTGTCGGCGGACGTGTAAACGATCGGCGAGCCGGTGCGTAGATGCTCGGTGCCCAATTCCTTGATGATCTCAGTGCCGGAGGCGGCCTTGTTGCCAAGCGCGCTGCGCCCGATGCGGCGCTCGAACTCGTTCATCACCTCGGCGGGGAAGCCGTGCGGATAAAGTGGAAACGGCTTGGCCAGGTGGATGCCGGCCATCTCCCAGTGGCCGGTGGTTGTGTCTTTGCCGGGGGACGCCAGCGCGCAGCGGCCATAAGCGCCGGCGGGTGCGGGGCAGGGAAGCAGTCCCGCGAACGGTCGAATGTTGGCCAGGCCAAGGCGGCACAAGTTGGGCAAATGCAGCGGGCGCGCTTGCGCCAGGTTTCCTAGGGTATCGCTGCCCACGTCACCATACGCGGCGGCGTCCGGCATTTCGCCGATGCCGACGCTGTCGAGCACAATCCAGATGACGCGGCGGAACACTTCTCGAATGTAGCATCAGTCGGATTTCGGCGGTTCGTTTTCGTCTTCGGCGATCACGAATGGCGGGACGCGCCGTGTGTGGTCGTAGATGCGTGCGATATATTCGCCGATAATTCCGATGCAGATCAGTTGCGCGCCTCCCAGAAAAACCGTCGCGCCGATAATGGACGTCCAGCCGGGCAGGACTTTGCCCTGCTGATAGGCGACCAGAACGAACAGCAGATATGCCACGGCCAGCGCCGCCGCGGAGAAACCCAAATAAAGCGCCATGCGCAAGGGCTTGGAGGACAGGCTGGTCACCGCGTCGAGCGACAAGCGAAGCATCTTGCGCAGGCTGTAAGCCGGCTTTCCGGCGTGGCGCCCGGCCGCGACATATTCGATTCGCAGCTCGGGAAATCCGAGCCAACTGATCATGCCGCGCAGGAAAGGCCGCCGGTCGCCGAACTTCAGAAGCTGATCCACGATTTGGCGGTCGAGCAGCGCATAGTCGGCGGCGTCTTTAGCAACCGGTGTTTCGCTGAGCTTTTGCAGGACGCGGTAGAACAGGCGCGAGGTGAGTTTCTTGAATCCGCTCGCGCCGGTGGTATCGTGCCGCACCATGCGAACGATCTTGGCGCCGCCTTTCCATTCGGCAACCATGCGCGGCAACTGTTCGGGGGGATGCTGCAGATCGCAATCCATGGTGATGACAGCCGCACCGCGTGCCGCCTGCAAACCGGCGAGGAGCGCCGCCTGCTGCCCGAAGTTGCGGCTGAAGCGAATGAGGCGGACTAGCGGATCGCGCGCGTGCAAATCGCGCACCCGCGCGGCCGTCGCATCGGTCGAGCCGTCATCCACGAATACGATCTCGACTTCCGTATCCGGCAGGTACTTGCGAATCTCGGCGTAGATTGCGGCGGCGTTATCCTGCTCGTTGTGCGCCGGCAGCACGATGCTGATCATGCGAGCCAATCCGCGCAGCGATCCAGATTCGGGTGCGAGGCCTCCAGCAGCGTATAGAAGCTCAGGTGAAAAAGCGGCAGCGGGAATCGCCGCTCGGTGACATCTTGGAAGAAATATCCGACCACTGCGCGAATCTCGGCAGCGTCATTGACATGTTCGTGGCGCATGACCGTGCCGTAGTCAATGCCGTGGCGCAGGCGGTACGCGATTCCAGTGGTGAGCCGCCAGGCCATGCCCCAGAGCAAACCGCCTTCGCTCGGAATGCCCGCGAGAAAACGCCCGGCCGGGGCGAGCAGCAGGCCGCAGCGCGCCATGATCGACGGCAAATCGGTGAGATGTTCGAGCACGGCGACCGAGACGATGCGATCGTATTCGCTGCCCTCGTGAATTGCGGCCAGATCGTTATACAGATGATTCACCGCTGCCAGGTTAGGACTATCCTGCCACAGCGATTGCCATGGCTCAACGGCATCGTAGACCGCAACATCGAGCTCGTAAGGTACGTGATTCAGGGTGCCCGCGCCCAGATCGAGCAAACGCTCGCCCGCCGCGCCTCGCGCTACACCGCGATGCATCCATGATTCCAGGCGCGCGGTGATCGCCATGAGGCCGCTTTGTCCGCTGCGGTTGCGGCGATATTCGGCTTCGAAAATCGCTTGATGAGCGGGGCTGAGCGCGAGACGCTGGCGGGGATAACTCGCCAGCAGCTCCTGAATATCTTTCACGAAGTACCCTGCCGGAACGCCACGAAGGCGCAGGCTGCTACGCCCAGCAGGCTGATGGCAGCTCCCAGTGGGAAATAGGTGGAATGATATTCCAGAAGTAATTCCTTCTCTCCGGCGGGCACCGCGACGCCCATCAGCGCATGATCCGCGCGCAGCACCTCCAGCTTGCGGCCGTCGATGCGCGCCTGCCATCCTGGAAAATAGGAAACAGCGATGCGCAGCAGGCTGTCGGTCGTCGCGCGATAACGAATACGGTAGCGGCCCGGGGAATGCTCAAGCACCTTCGCGGTCGCGGCAGCGTCCTGTTGGAATTGCGGAGCCGTAGCGGGAATAATGGCTTGCTCGGCGGGATCCAACTGGGTAAGCAAGCGGCGGCTTTCATCCAGGTTCGCCACTCGCTGCACGCTCTTTGGAAAATTCACCCGAGCCAGCGCATCCGGATTGGACTGGAGCTTGAGCTGGCCATCGCGATTCTCCATGAAGCGGCTCACGTTCAGGTCATTGCGAAGTTTCGGATTGGTCTTCGCGGCGGTGGTGAAATCTTCATAAGCCGCGAGTACCAGCGGGCCGTACCCGTAGGTTGCTTCCACGCGCGCTTCCAGCGGGTGGCTGAAGCCGCCGAATTGCTTCTGGCGGTTCGGCCAGGTGAACCGGGTGAGCGGCTGCTGCGAAACACCGATAGCGCGTTCAAAAAGATTCTCGCCGGCACCGTATAAGGTGTCGTAGTCGGTACGTGCATAGAGTATTGGATTTTTTTCGGAATTGAAATACCAGAGATCGCCCGCGGTGAAGACCAGCAGCGCGATCGGCAGCCAGGGCTGGCGCGCCTTTTCCGTGATCCAGACAAAGCCGGACGCAGCGAGCAGCGCCAGTCCTAACGACGGCACAAACCAGACGTTGATGGGCGCGCGCACGCTGCTGAATGCCGGCAGTCGCGCCATCAGGTAATACAAACCGCCGGGATGCCCAAGCGCGTACCAGACCGGAACGACGGTGAGCAGCAACCCGGCCCACAGGACCGCGCGCTGCCGGTAGCCGAGCACCGCGAGCGGGACCAGCAGAACGCCGGCGTAGAGATAGAACTGCGTGATGTCGGCAGGCCCTTTGTAAGCCGAGCTCAATACGCCGTAGTAATCCGGATAGAAAAGCGTGACCAGGGAGCCCGGCCGCAGAAAGCCTTCCGTGCGTGTGACGGCTTCCAAGCTTGAGCGTATGGAGTTGGCGACCAGCTCTAATCCCGGAAGCGTGTGGACAGCGGAAAGAATGGTGCCGCCGGCGGGAATCGCCAGGCCCAGCGTGAGGGAGCGGATGGCCAACGGCGGTTGCACGATAGCCTGGGCAATGGCGAATAATCCCAGGGCCAGGAACGAATACAGCGTCGTCTGAAAGTGCCCGGCGACGATCAGGATGCCTGCCGCCAGAACCGCCAGCGCGATGTATTTCGCTTTCCGCTCATGCAGCGCGTAGTGAAACGCCAGCAGCAGCCACGGCATCCAGGCCGCGGCCTGCAGCATGGTGGTGTGCGAGCTGTGGCCCACAAAATAACCTGACAGGCCGTAGCAAAGGCCGGCGAACAGCGCAGCCGGCCGGTTCCGCAACAGGCGAAGCGCCAGGAAATACGCGCCGAAGCAGGCGCCCAGTGAATGCAGGAAATTCTCAGCGAATATCGTTTTCGGACCGACGCCGAGCAGAAAGAACGGCCAGTTCAGCGGGTACCATGCGCCCACTTGCGGATCGGCCAGGAAGGGATAGCCGGACCAGATGTACGGCGTCCAGAAGGGCATGCGCCCGGCCAGGATTTCTTCGGAAAAATACTTCTGGACGACATAGTAGTAATCCGCGGCGTCCCAAAGTATTGAAGTTTGCGGCGAAGTGAGCGGTGTCCAGAAAAATGCCAGGCACGCAGCAACCAGCACGATCGGGGAAGCTATCTTCCAGGGGTCCGACGGCTTCGACGGGGTTGTGGGAGCGGGTGAATTCCGTGTCGTTCGGCGGGCCATTTTCTGGATTCAGGGATCTCAGCGATGATACCCGATCCGCAATGCGCCGCGAGGCCTACAGTAACGGAAACCACGACACCAGGGCGAGGAGGATTCGCTCGCAAGATCCTTCATCCGGCAATTTCTTCCCCGTGGAGGGATCGTAAATTGCCGCAGCAATGTGGACGGCCAGGCTGAATAGGAAAATCGCGATTATTGCCCCGCCCGCAACCCACTTCACCTTGCAACGATCTCCCCATCGATCCTACGAGCCGCTAGATCGCCACGTTCGTTAAAACATTTCCCCCAGATTTTCTCTGCGTTCTCTGCGTCTCCGCGTGAAATGTCTTGGCACTCCCCGCAGTGCTACGATAGAATCAAACCCGTTCTAGCGGAAGGAGTTGTGCCATGCATTCCCGCCGGAAATTTATCGGTCAAGTCGCCTCCGGGATTGCCGGAACGCTCGCCACTTCAAGCGTCCTGGGCGCCAACGATCGCGTCCGTATTGGCCTCATTGGCGCCGGAGATCGCGGCCTGCAACTGGTGCGCGAAGCGGCGGCCTGCCCCAACACCGAAGTGGTCGCCTTCGCCGATGTCTACACCCGCCGCCTGGACGAGGCGATGAAAGCCGCCCCAGCCGCCAAAACCTACCTGGATTACAAATATCTGCTGGACGACAAGAGCATCGACGCCGTCCTGATCGCCACACCTCAACACCTTCACGCCGAGCACTTTATCGCCTCGCTCGACGCAGGCAAGCAGGTGTATCAGGAAAAAACCATGGCGTTCACGGTGGACCACGCCCGGCGCATGCGGGCCGCTTACCAAAAAGCCGGCAAGCGCACCGTGCAAATCGGCCATCAGTACTGCTCATCGGGGCACATCGCGGATGCGGGTGAGTTTCTTTCCGGTGGAAAAGTCGGCAAAATTACGGCCATCCACGCCCATATGTACCGCAATACGCCGCACGGGAAACCGCAGTGGTCACGGCCGGTATATCCGGACATGACGCCGGAAAACATTATCTGGAAATCATTTCTGGGCTCCGCGCCGGAACAGCCGTTCGACCCCAATCGCTACGTCAACTGGCGCTTCTTCTGGGATTATTCGGGCGGCAACGTCTATGAGAACATGTGCCACCAGCTTGCCTTCTGGACAAAAGTGATGAACCTGGAGATTCCGAAGTCAGTGAACATGGTGGGCGGCGTTTACTTGTGGAAGGATGGCCGCGAAGTGCCGGACACCATGAACGTGTCCATGGAACATCCCGAAGATATCCTGTTCACCTGGGATTCGAGTTTCGGCAACAACGAGCTGGGCGTCACGGAAGACGTTCTCGGCACCGATGGGACCATCAGCCGCAGCCAGCAGATTCGCTACACGCCACAGAAAGTGAACCGCCCCGACGGCAACGAATTGCTGGGCCTCACCAAGACCTCGCCCAACGCCCACGTGCAGAATTTTCTGGATTGCATCCGCTCCGGCCACGAGCCAAATTGCCCCTTCGAACTGGGTTATCGCGTTTCGATCGCCTGCCGCATGGCGGTGGAAAGCTATCGCCAGGGAAAGACGATGCACTGGGACGCCTCCAGAGAGGAGATCGTCTAGCGCCGTGGAATTCGAGTACACGGCGGAACAAATCCAGCTTCGCCGCGCGGTCCGCGAATTTGCGCACGCGGAAATCCTGCCGCACGTCATGGAGTGGGACGAAGCACAGATCTTTCCGCTGGACGTCATCAAGAAACTGGGCCGGCTGGGCTACCTGGGCTCCATTTTTCCGGAAGAACTGGGCGGCGCCGGCTTAGGCTACATCGAATACTGCATCATCATGGAAGAGCTTTCGCGTGTGGATGGCTCGGTGGGTATCATTGTCGCGGCCCACACCTCGTTGTGCAGCAATCACATTTTTAAAGCGGGTACGGATGAGCAGCGGCAGCGCTACATGCCGAAGCTGACCTCGGGCGAATGGATCGGCTGCTGGTCGCTCACCGAGCCCGAAGCCGGATCGGACGCTGCCGGTACGCGGACCACTGCTGTATGCAACGGCGGCCGATGGGTGCTCAACGGCGCGAAAACTTTTACAACCAACGCGCATTACGCTGACGTGTGCGTGGCCATGGCGATGACGGATCGCGCCGCGGCGCAGCATGGCATTTCGGCATTCATCATCGACAAAGGCACGCCCGGCTTTCGCGCCGGCAAGAAAGAGAACAAGCTCGGTTTGCGGGCCAGCGCCACCGGCGAGGTGATTTTTCAGGATTGCGCGCTCGACGGTGGCCAGTTGCTCGGCAAGCGCGGCGAGGGTTTCGTCGACAGCCTCAAGACGCTCGACGGCGGGCGCATCTCGATCGGCGCGCTGGCGCTCGGCATGGCGCAAGGCGCCTACGACGCCGCGTTGCAGTACTCCAAAGTGCGCAAGCAATTCAGCCGCCCGATCTCGGAATTTCAGGCCATTCAACACAAGCTGGTGGACATGGCGACCGATATTGACGCTGCGCGCCTGCTGCTCTACCGCGCTGCGTGGATGCTGGATCAGGGCAAGCGCGTCACCCGCGAATCCGCAATGGCCAAGCTGTTCGCTTCGGAGGCGGCGGTGCGCATCGCCAACGAGGCCGTGCAAATTCACGGCGGCTACGGCTTCATCAAAGACTATCCGGTCGAGAAGTTTTACCGCGACGTCAAACTCTGCACCATCGGTGAAGGCACCAGCGAAATCCAGCGGCTGGTAATTGCCCGCCAGTTATTGAAAGACTGATGCAGGACTGGGCAGCCAAGATCGCGAGTGGCGATGTGCGGGCGCTTGCCCAGGCGGCTACCGCTGTCGAAAATCATTCGCCGGAGGCCGCTGGATTACTGAACGCTCTTGGGCCGGCGCCGCCCGGTTCAGTGACTGTGGGCGTGACCGGGCCGCCCGGCGCGGGGAAAAGTTCGCTGGTGGATGCCATGGCGCGGGCATTGCGGCGCGCGGGCAAGACGGTGGGCATTGTTGCCGTTGATCCCTCCAGCCGCGTCACCGGCGGCGCGATTCTGGGCGATCGCATCCGCATGCAGACGCACCACGACGACCCCGGTATCTATCATACGGTCGATGGCCACGCGCGGTGCGATGGGCGGGCTGGCACAGTCGACAGCGAATCTGGCACGCCTCATCGCCGCGTCCGGAAAAGATTTCGTGATCATCGAAACCGTGGGCGTGGGCCAGGATGAAGTGGACGTGGCACGCGTGGCGGACGTGACGGTGGTGGTGCTGGTGCCGGGCATGGGCGACGATGTGCAAACCATCAAAGCCGGGATCATGGAAATCGCCGATGTCTTCGTGATTAACAAAGCCGATCACGCCGGCGTGGCGCAGACGGAGCAAGAGATCCGGCAGATGCAGAGCTTGTCTCACCGCGCGGATGGATGGGTGCCGCCCGTGGTGCGGACGATTGCGATCGATGGAACGGGCGTGGATGAATTGCTGGCGGCGATTGGCAAAGCGCGCGCGGCGAACGCTGCCCGCGGGCCCGTCGCTCTGCCGCCGTCCGCCATTCACATCGATCATCTGGGAATCGCCGTAAAGTCCATCGAAGCTGCGCTCGGTTTCTATGCCGGCCAACTCGGCATGAACGTCAGCCTGCGCGAGACAGTCGCGCAGGAAAAAGTTCATGTGGCGATGCTGCCGGTGGGCGGGCCGCGCATTGAGTTGCTGGAGCCTTCAGACCCGGATTCGGTGATTGCGAAATTCATCGCCAAACGCGGCGAAGGGCTGCATCACGTGGCGTTGCGCGTGCCCGATCTCGATGCAGCAGTGGAGCGACTGCGCGCCGCGGGAGCGCGTCTATTGAATGAGCCGCGCGCGGGCGCAGGCGGGCACTCTGTACGTTTTCGTGCACCCCGCTTCGACCGGGGGCGTGTTATTGGAATTGATTCAGGAATAGCCAGGAGACAATACTTGCAGGCACAGATCGGCATCATTGGCGGCAGCGGACTGTATTCCATGCCGGGGTTCGAAGCGCAGAAGGAAATCGCCATCGAAACTCCGTGGGGCGCGCCTTCGGACAAGTTCGCGTTGGGCACGCTCGCCGGCAAGCCGGTGGCGTTTCTGGCGCGGCACGGGCGCGGCCATCGCATTTCGCCGTCCGAGCTGAATTTTCGCGCCAACATTTACGGCATGAAGTCGCTGGGCGTCGAGCGCATCATTTCGCTCAGCGCCGTCGGGCTCGCTCAAGGAGGAACACCGGCCGCTCGATTTCGTCATTCCCGATCAGTTCTTCGACCGCACGCGCGGCCGCGTCTCCACATTTTTCGGCGAAGGATTGGTCGCGCACGTCAGCTTTGCCGATCCCGTTTGCCCGCAACTGGCCGGTGTGGTCGCACAGTGCTGCCATCGCCGCCGGCGTGAACGTCAAACATGGCGGCACCTATCTCTGCATGGAAGGGCCGGCATTCTCCACCAAAGCCGAATCGAACATCTATCGCAGTTGGGGCATGGACGTCATCGGCATGACGAATCTGCAGGAGGCCAAGCTCGCCCGCGAGGCCGAAATTTGCTACGTCACCATCGCGATGGTCACGGATTACGATTGCTGGCATCCCGCGCACGACGCGGTAACCGTCACCGATATCATCGCCAACCTGACGAAGAATGCCGAGAATGCGAGCAAAGTCGTCGCGCGCGTTGTCGCCGATATGCCGGCGGCGCGCACCTGCAAATGCGGCTCGGCGCTTGCGCACGCCATTATCACCGACCGCAAAATGATTCCCGACGCCACGCGGCGGAAACTGGATTTGCTGATTGGCAAGTATCTCGCCTAACGATCGCGCGCGCGATCTGCTCGGCTATTGCCTGCGCGGTGAGCGATGGCCGGTCGGATCTGCTGGATGGCCTGCTGGACGCCGAAGGCGCGGACGCGCTGATACGTATTGTCGTCGAGCGGCTGGCCGATCTGTTCGAGCCCAAGCTGGTGGATGTTTACGCCGCGCTGTTTTCCGAGGTGATTGCGCGCGTGCTGCCCGAATTCACCGCAGATCAATTGCTGGCGCGCTACCAGCGTGTCCGGCAGCCGCGCGTATTCGCAGGGAAACGCGGATGCCGTCGAGACCGTATTCGTGCTTTCGCGCGTGACGCTGGGCGCCGACGTGGCGGTCACAAGCGTGATGCTGGATGCGGCCAAACGCCGTTTTCCTAATGCGCAGCGTGGTTCTGGTGGGCAGCCGAAAAGCCTGGGAGTTATTCGCTGCCGATTCGCGGATCGGGCACGTTCCGGTTCCCATAGTCCGCTCGGGGAGCATGCGCGAGCGTCTGGCGGGCTGGCCTGAATTGCAAAGCGCTGCTCACGCAGCCGCGGCAGCATTGTGATCGATCCCGATTCGCGCCTCACGCAGCTTGGCCTGCTGCCTGTCTGTCCCGAAGAGAATTATTATTTCTTCGAAAGCCGTTCCTTCGGCGGCGATGGTGACGATGCGCTGCCGGCGCTCGCTCGCCGCTGGGCCGCGGCAACATTCGGCGTGGAAGATTCCGCGCCTTACATCGCGCCCGCGCCTGGTCCGGAATTTTCCGAGCGTCCGTTGGTGACGGTGAGCCTCGGCGTCGGCGAGAATCCTGCCAAACGAATCGCGGATCCCTTCGAGGCTGGCCTGTTGACGCATCTGGCGCAACGGGCGGCGCTCCTGGTGATCGACAAGGGCGCAGGAGGGGAAGAAGCCGAGCGCGTCGAGCGCGCCGTGGCGCAGGCCGGCATCGCTCCCGATCGTGTGCGCATTTTTCAAGGCTCTTCGCCGATTTCGCGTCCATCATTGCGCGCAGCGATCTTTATGTCGGCTACGATTCGGCCGGCCAGCATGTGGCGGCGGCGTGCGGTGTCCCACTGGTCAGCGTCTTCGCCGGCTTCGCTTCACCGCGCATGTTCGCGCGCTGGCGTCCGACCGGCCGCGGACGCATTGAGGTTGTTCGAGTCGAAAATCCCGATCCCGCGAGCGTGCTCTATCGCGCCAAACAAGCCATCGACGCGATAAGATAATTCCGCTATGAAACTGGCTGCGATACTTCTGCTCGTGCGTCTCCGCGCTCACGGCGCAGAACACGCTTACCCAAAAAGAAATTTCGGATGGCTGGCTGCTGCTTTTCGACGGCGAATCGCTTTTCGGCTGGACTCAGGAGGGCGCGGCCAAGTGGCGCGTCACCGATGGCATCGTGATTGCCGACGCAGGCGATGACGGCTGGCTCCGCCAAAACAGCACGTTCGCCGACTACGTCCTGAAGTGCGATTTCCGCACCGGCCCCAAGGGCAACAGCGGCGTGTTCCTCCGCTCCGCCAGGCAAGGCGAGCCTAATAAAACCGGCTACGAAGTGCAGATCGCCAACGAGCACGCCCTCGGATACATGAACGGCAGCCTGGTAGGGCACGTGAAGGCGGAGAAATCGTTCGCCAAGCCCGATTCGTGGCACACCATGGAGATGGAAGCCGAAGGCGATCATTTTGTCATCACGCTTGATGGCAAGAAAATTCTGGATACGCGGAACAGCCAGAGCCGTGTGGGCCATGTGGGCCTGCAATACAACAAGGACAACAAGGTCGAGTTCCGCAACATCAAGCTCAAGCCGCTGGGACTCAAGCCGATTTTCGACGGCAAAGATCTCGCCGGCTGGAAAGTGACCAATGCTCCCAAGGCGGATCAGCCGCCGGTTTGGTCCGCGAAGGATGGCGCGATTCACGTGGAGAAAGGGCCGGGGCAGCTCGAAACCGAAGGCGTGTGGGACGATCTGGTTTTGCAGCTCGACGTGCGCGCCAATGCCATTGATGCGATTCATCATCCCAACAGCGGCGTTTTCATTCGCGGCGATCATGGCGGTTTCTGGACCGGCTACGAAGACCAGATTCGCAATGAGTATAAGGACGGGGACCGCAAACAGGCGGTCGATTTCGGCACCGGCGGAATTTACAATCGCCAGCCCGCACGAAAAGTGGTGAGCAACGACAACGAATATTTTGCCGACACTTTCGTCGCGCGTGGCCGGCACCTGGCGGTCTGGATCAACGGCTACCCGGTGAGCGATTTCGAAGACGAGCGGCCCGAGGGGATGAACGCGCGCCAGCAAGCGCGGCTGCAGGAAGGCACGGTCAGCCTGCAAGCCCACGACCCTACGACCAATCTGGATTTCAAGAATCTTCGGATCGCGGGGCTGCCGAAATAGTTGGTGCACCGCAGGACAATTTCTCGCAGAGACGCAGAGCTACGCAGAGGGTTGCAATGTTTCTTGTGCGCCCGCATCGCTTTGTGGATTTTCTTCCAGCGCAGCTTTTGAGCCTGCGCGGCGTTGACGTCGGTCTTCCGCTCGTGGAAAGCGATCTCGGCGCGCAGCTTCTGGTAGCTTTGCCATCGTTCCTGGGCGAGCGTTCCTTCTTGAATCGCGGCCTGGACCGCGCAGCCATTCTCGACGCCATGCGCGCAGTCCCGAAAATGGCATTGCGCTGCCAACTCGGCAATGTCGCCGAAAGCCGAGTCCAGGCTGTCGTAGCCCGCCCAGAGTTGCAGCTCACGCATGCCCGGTGTATCGATCAGCGCGCCTCCGGATGGCAGCGGCACCAGTTCCCGATAGGTGGTGGTGTGCCGGCCGCGGCTGTCACTTTCCCGCACTTCCTGGACCGGCTGGCGCTGTTCGCCGAGCAGCTGATTCACCAGCGTAGATTTGCCGGCACCCGACGATCCGAGCAGCGCCACCGTTTTCCCCGGGCCGATGAGCGGAATAATTGGCCCGATGCCTTCCGCCGAAACTGCGCACGTCGCCACAACCGGCGTATCGCGCGCGATGCGCTTGACCTCGGCAATTCTTGATTGCGGGTCCGCGCACAGGTCGGATTTATTTAGCACGACAGCGGCGTCCGCGCCGCTCTCACGCGCCAGAATCAAGTACCGCTCGATGCGCCGCGGATTGAAGTCATGATCCAGGCCGCACACGATCAGCACCAGATCTATGTTGGCGGCTATCATCTGCTGCTGTTCACGATCTCCTGCCGCGCGCCGGGAAAAACTGGTGTTCCGCGGCAGCACGGCGTGAATCATCGCTTCGTCAGGTCCGCTAAGCTGCGCAGCGACCCAATCGCCGACAATCGGCAAGGCAGAAGCATCTTCGGCGCGATAGAGCAATGCGCCAATCGCCTCCGATTTCATCTCGCCGCGCGCAGTATAGATTTTGTACTGATCGCGATGCACTACGGAGACGCGGCCCAGCGTCAGGCCCATCATTGCGTGAGGCTGAAACGCGGCGAGCACGCGGTCATTGAGTCCAATAGCCGTTAAGTCAAAGGAATCGTCCTGCATGTCTGTTCGCTCCAAAAAAATTGATTTGGGAATGAAAAAGAGATGCGCGATTCGAGTAAACAGACGCCGAGCTTCAGCTCGCGCTGCTTACAACGAATCGGCGATTAGCGAACAAGCACGGGCAGTACCAAGACGTAGCCTAGCCGATTTTGCCTGTGAAACGCAATGCGCCGCCCTAGATTGGGGGCGCGCCCTGCGCCTCTTCGGAGAGGGTCTGAACGGCCAGCCGTGTCTCATGCACCATAAGTGTGCAGCCGGAAACCAGGCCCATCACACCGGCGGCGCCGATGGCCAGTCCAACGGTTGCGGCTGCGCGAAAGGCCAGTCCAAATTCGAAGACCGCGAGCGCAGACCCGATCACCGAGATCAAAGCCGCGGCCGCGAACGAGCCGATGGTGGCATAAAAAAGACGCAGTGCGCGCAGCAGAATTTGCGCCCGCACTTGCAGGCTTTCCATCTGACGAAGCAGCCCCTGACACTCTGCGCAGCCGGCGGGGAGAGCCTTGAGCTCTGCCGTTACGACGCGAGTGCGGTCCACCACTCGCGCAATGCGGTTGGCCGTGCCCAGACAGAGAACGGACGAAGCATTGGTCAGGATGGCCGGAGCCACCACCGCTGTCAGCACGGCAAATGGATTTTCGTTCAAAGTGGGCATGAATTGTTTCGATCACATCCGCAACAGGGAGCGATCGATCGACGCCAGATTAGGTTTGCCGCAAAGGCCCATCGCCAGCGCCAGTTCGGCGCGCAGCAATTCGAGCACGCGCTTGACGCCGGGCTCTCCATACGAACCCAAGCCCCATAGCGGCGGCCTGCCGACGCACACTGCTTTCGCGCCGAGCGCCAGCGCTTTCAAGATGTCGGTGCCGCGACGAAAGCCACTGTCGATCAACACAGGAATCTTCCCGCCGACTGCCGCCACAATTTCCGGCAGCACTTCGATCGTGGCCGGCGCATATTCCATATAGCGGCCTCCGTGATTCGAAACCACGATGCCATCCGCGCCGTGCTTGACGGCCAGGTCGCCATCCTCGGCGGTCAAAATTCCTTTGATCAGCAACGGTCCGCCCCAGCGCTTCTTGAGCTCGTCGAAGAAACTCCAGTCGAGCGTGCGCACGATCGTGCCGTTGACGCCGTAAAGTTTGGCGCGATCGACCGTTGCCGGTGCTTCCTCATCCGGCCTTCGCCGACGCGGCGCGATTTCATTGGCCTCATTAATGGATCCGAGACGCGGCGCGGCACGGTCCAGCAGCAATCTCTCGCGATGTGAATTGTAGGGCGCATCGACCGTGAGAGCCAGCGCGCGGAAACCAGCGCCTTTGGCCCGCGCGACGCGCTCCCAAGTGCCTTCCAGATCGGGTCCCGGATAGAGTTGAAACCACTTGGGAAAATTTGTCGCCTGCGCGACTTTTTCATAGGGCTGCGTCGAATTCGTGCTAAGGATGTGCAGCGCCTGAACGGAAGTGGCTGCGCGCGTGGTGGCGAGCTCTCCCTCGGAATGGGCCAAGCCGTGGCCGGCGGTTGGAGCGATGAAAATGGGCGACGAAAACTTGTCGCCGAACAGAGTCAAGGATAAATCCAGGTTGCTGGTATTGACGAGCATGCGCGGGCGGAAGGTGATTTTGTCAAACGCTTCGCGATTGTGGCGCAGGCTCCATTCGTTGTCGACGCCGCCGGCGATATAGTCGTAGTTCTGCCGCGGCAGGCGCATTTTGCAAATCGGTTCGAACTCGAACACATTCACCAAATCTTCCAGCGGCGTGATGCGTTCCCGCGAGTACGGAATATCCAATTGCGGCGACTGTGCCCTGGCCAGCGGCGACGCCGCCATGAATCCCAGCAATCCCTGAAACGCTTCTCGTCGATTCATCGGTAACTCTCCCTCAGCGCTGGTCGTGACAAAGCAGGCAGTCGATCGACGTCGCCTTGGCGCGGTGGCACTCCAAACAGCCTGCCATCGAAATATCTTTTTCGCGCCGCAGTATGTCCTGCTGCGCGACCTTGCCGTGACACGTCTCGCAGGTAACGCCCTCGACGCGCGATATGTTTCCTGTGATTGAACGATACCCAGTCCGGCACGCGATACACCGGCGCCCACGGCACGCGTTTGCCTTCGGCGTCGAGCGCCGCAAGTTTCTGAATGTGCGGGCTGTCCGTTTTGACGCTGGCATGACACGTCATGCAAACGGCGGTCTTGGGCAGCGTCATGAAATCGCCCGGCTCCGGATTGGGATGGCACTGGGCGCATTTCAAGCCGAGGCTGACGTGGGTTTTGTGGCTGTATGGCAGCGGCTGTTCGGGAGCCGGCCGGGCGAACTTTGCATCCGGTAGCTGCGCCAACGCCACGGCCGCGGTCAGCGTCAATGCCCATCGCATCCGAACGATGTTACCACCCGCGCGGCGAAGTTTACCGGCGCAGGCGATGCATCCACTCGCCCCAGGCGATACCCATTCGCGTCGTTGCGACCGCGGCGGCCAGTGCCAGCGCCATGCGCAGCCAGAACTGCGCCGTGGACTGCTCGACTTGCGTGAACACGTTGCGGGCCCAGTCCGATGTGGGCGGAAGGAAGAAAGGGAAATAGTTGGTTCCGAAAAACCAGTTGCGCGAGGCCGGCGACATCAGGAAATTCGCGAACGGCCACTGCGCGGCGAGAAATGCCACGAGGAACGTCGAGCCCAGCGCCAGTGCCTGCATCCACGGCTTCCGGCCTGTCATGCGCTGCCGTACCAGATCGCAGGCGATTGCCGGCACGATCAGCAGCATTGGGAAGTCAGGCGGGATCAGATGCGTTACCTGAAAATACACCGGCCCGAGTTTGGGCTCGGCCGGCACCAGCGGCAGAATCCAAATAAAAAGCAGGTGCCAAAAGGTATAGATCGCGGTGACGATCGTGCACGCCCAGCGCTGCGGTAGCACGCGCGAAGTAACGCCCAGCCAAACGGGCGCCGTAAGGGCCATCACCAGGTAAAAGCGCGCGCCATGCATGTAATTGCGAAACGTCATCTCCTGCATGATGCCCACCGTCAAGCCGAACATGAAAACCAGCGCGTAATACATCAGGGCTTGCAGCTTGACCCGCGACTCCCCATAGGCCCGGTTCAACGCCGGCAGAATCAGCACCAGCGTCCCGAAGCGGATACCGACGAGCCCGAACGCAAGTAGGATATGCGGCGGGCTGAGAATCTTGACGTCGAGTCCGTACGCGTTGTGCCACCAGTTGTCGAAGGGCGCCGACGTGATCATGGCGATCGCGCCCCACGCGCAAAGGAACGCACCGAGCGGGCCACGAAATCCCCAAATGGAAACTGAAGCGTCGGCCAGATAAGTTTCGCGTCCGTAGGTGATGGCCAGGATCAGGTATCCCGAAGTGACCCCCGCCAGGATTCCGCCGAGGTAGATCAGAATATGAGGCGCGGTCCAAAAGGTGTCGCGGCCCACGCTTTCGTGCCAGGAAATGTCCCAGACGCCGCCAACGACGCCGCACGTAATGGCTGCAACGGCACTCCAGATGTACCAGGGGACGACGACAGCGCGAGCCTCGGCGACCGCAACCGCTTGCATACCTTGAGAATATCCGATTTCGACGGCTGCCGATTCAGGCGGTCCGCCTCTCACCTGTGGCATAATTTTTACATGGCCACATTAGTCGTGAAGATGGAGCCCAAATCCGAGGGCATCCTCACGCCACGGAAGAAGAAGCCCAAGGAGTTGGCCGTCATTACGGAGTGCTGCACGGGCTGCGCCGGATCGCCCGCTTGCGTTCCGTATTGTCCGGTAGCCGATTGCATGTACTGGGTGCCGGACGAAGATCATCGGCCTTTCGGCCGCATCGAAGTCGATGCCGCGCTCTGCATCGGCTGCAAGAAATGCGTCAGCAAAGGTCCCGACGGCGCGTTTCTGGACGGCTGTCCCTGGGACGCGATCGAAATGGTGGCTATCGAAGAAGTGGAAGCGCAACTCGGCGTCAAGTTTACGGTTTAACTCGAAACTCATGCCTATCGAATTTCATCAGCGGGAACATGAAGGCGTAGCCATCATCGACATCAAAGGCCGTCTGACGGTGGGCGATGAAGCCACGCAATTTCGCGAGTACCTGGGTAAGAACCTGGCCGCGAGTGACGGCAAAACCATCCTGAATATGCAAGGCGTCGACTACGTGGATTCTACCGGCCTGGGCGCGCTGGTCATGGTCTTCACCACGCAGCAGAAGGCCGGGGGCAGAATCAAGCTGCTCAACCTGGCGCGCCGTCAGATCGAACTGTTGGTGATGACCAAGCTCGCCACCGTGTTCGAAATTTTCGACGACGAGCAGGATGCTGTCAACAGTTTCTTCCCGGATCGCAAATTGAAGAAGTTCGACATCCTGAACTTCGTCAAGGCCATGAAGGAAGAATAGCCGGGCCATGGCATCGGCGAAACAACCGCGCACGCTGCAGGCAGGCGCGCACGCTCCCGAGTTCGATTTACCAGTGCTCGACGGCAAGGCCAGGCAAAATCTCGCCGGCGCGCTGGCGTCTGGTCCCGTGCTACTGGCGTTTTTCAAGGTGACGTGCCCTACCTGCCAACTCACGCTGCCTTTCATTGAGCGCATGTATAAAGGCGCAAAGAAGGGCGTCGACGCGGATGTTCGCCGTTTCCCAGGACGATGCCGAAGCGACGCGCGAGTTCAATCAGGAATTCGGGATTACCATGCCGACTTTGCTGGATGGCGAAAAGCAGGGCTATCCAGCGAGCAATGCCTACGGCCTGACCAACGTGCCGTCGCTGTTTTTAGTCGAGCCAAACGGGAATATTTCCTGGTCGCTGATCGGTTTCCACAAGAAAGAGCTGGAAGCGCTGGGCGCTAGGGTAGGCGTCAACCCGTTTCGACCGGGCGAAAACGTCCCGGAGATGAAGGGCGGTTGAGGTTCCAAAAATTAGGCGCCGGTCGGACGCCAAGTTACGATAACGAATAGATGCCCAATCCCCTAGCAGAGTTGGTTCAAACCGCGGCGGCCCTGGCCAAGGGCATGAGCGTCACTTTCGGCGAAATGATGTCGCCGACGGTCACGGAGAATTATCCTGACGAACCGCCCAAACTCGAGCAGCGTTATCGCGGCGTGCATGTGCTGCAGCGCGACGTAAATGGCATGGAGAAGTGCGTGGCCTGCTTTCTGTGCGCGGCGGCGTGTCCCTCCAACTGTATCTATATAGAAGCGGCAGAAAACACCGAGACCACCCGCATCAGCGGCGGCGAGCGCTACGCCAAGGTTTACAACATCGATTACAACCGCTGCATTTTCTGCGGATACTGCGTCGAGGCCTGCCCCACCGACGCCATTACGCATGGCCACGGCTTTGAGGTGGCGAGCTATAACACGTCCACCCTGGTGAAGCGCAAGGAAGACATGCTGGCGCCGATTCCGGCAGGCGCGAAGCCGCCGGTGATTGCGACCGAGCCCGCAGCCGGACATTAGCCACGCAGAGGCGGGTTTCAAACCCGATCTTTTCACTCATCCACCCTAAATTCAGTCGTTTGGCAGCCTTGACAAACGTTTTCTTGCGAGACGACCATAACATAGCGCGACCAAACGCGTCTTACCAGCATCCAACGGCGTATCGGGTGACTCATGTTTTCGGCGATCAGAGAGCAGATCGACACGATTTTCCGGGAAGATCCCGCCGCCAAGAGTGTCGTCGAAATCATTCTCTGTTACCCCGGTTTTCAGGCGATTCTGATGCACCGCCTGTCGCATCGGCTGTATCGCGCCCAGGTGCCCCTGCTGCCCCGCGTGCTTTCGCAGATTTCGCGTTTCTTCACGGGAATTGAAATTCACCCCGGCGCGCGTATCGGCCGGCGCTTTTTCATCGATCACGGCATGGGCGTGGTGATCGGCGAGACATCCGAAATTGGCGACGACTGCCTGTTCTACCAGGGTGTAACTCTCGGCGGCACCGGCAATGAAAAAGGCAAACGCCATCCCACGCTCGGCAACCGGGTAGTTGTTGGCACCGGCGCCAAAATTCTGGGTAGCATTCGGATTGGGGACGACGTCAAAGTGGGCGCCGGATCGGTGGTGGTCCACCCGGTGCCGGACAAATCGACCGTCGTCGGCATTCCAGGCCGAGTGGTGCGGACGCGCGATTCCAACGGCGTGCTCGAGCACGGCAAGCTCCCCGACCCCGAAGGCCAGGCCATCGACGAGCTCAAGCAGCGCGTGAGCGATCTGGAAACGCAGCTTCGCTTTCTGGCCGAGCGCCTGGAGCTCGAAACCATCCGCAAGTCATGAAGCTGCTGCTGGCAGGCTTGCTGCTCGCCGGCTGCGCCGTGGCCGAGACCTGGTCCTACTGGATCGAACCCTGCACTCCTGATCTTGCCAAGCAATCCGGCTGCACGTCCGCCGATGCGGAGCTCGGAGTGTGGGCTCTGGAGGCCTGGCAGAAAGCATCTGGGGGCGAGTTGCGGGTGATCGCGGCTTCCGACGAAAACCGGGCGCGCATCCGCATTTATTGGGCGTGGGGAACGCAATCGCTCTACGGCGAGGCGCGTCCGATTGTGGTCGAAGGCAAGCGCGGCGCGGCTGTTTTCGTCATCCCTGATATGGCGCGCCTCGGTCCCGATATTGACGAGGTGGCCAAACGCGATCCGCTATTCCGCGACACCGTGGTCTATCTAACCTGCTTGCATGAGAGCGGCCATGCGCTCGGCCTGCCGCACACCGCGCAATTCGAAGACATCATGTATAGCTTCGGATTTGGCGGCGATATCGTTGAGTATTTTGGGCGTTACCGGCGTGAGCTTACTGCTCGCAAGGGCATCCCGGACCATTCGGGAATTTCGCCTGCGGACCGCGACAAACTGGCAGCCGTTTTCAAAAAATAAACGCGGTTGCGCTACCATGGGGGCTTGTCTCAGCCCTTAGCGCGGCTTCGCAGGAACCTGGATTTCATGCCCTCGCCGGTCGCGGAACGCCCTGGGCTGTTGATTCGCGATCCCTTCCGCTACTCCGATATCACCCTGATTATTCCGCCGCCTCTGGTCGAATGTCTGCAATATTTCGATGGCGAGCGCACCTCGCTGGATCTCCGCGAAAGCCTGGTCCGCGCAACCGGGGACTTGCAGGTGGGCGATCTCGAACAGCATCTGATCGACACGCTGAGCGGCAGCGGGTTTCTGGAGGACGAGACCTTCGCGCGCATGAAAGACGAGCGCCATCGCGATTTCGTCGCCGCGCCCAGGCGAGAAGCGGTCCATGCCGGCGCGGCGTATCCCGATGAAATCGGCGCGCTCAACACCACCATGCAGCGCTACATGGGCGAAGCTGCGGCCGCGACATCGAGCGATGGATTGGTCGGAATAGCGGCTCCGCACGTTAGCCCGGAAGGCGGCTGGAATTCCTACCAGGCCGCTTACCGCGCGCTCAGCCCGGATTATAAGGACCGCACGTTTGTGGTGCTCGGAACGTCGCATTACGGCGCGCCAGAGCGGTTCGGACTGACTCGCAAACCCTTCGTCACGCCGTTCGGCGAGAGCACCGTAGACCTGCCTCTGGTCGATTGGCTCGCCGCCAAAGCCGAGCCCGCCATTCAAATGGAAGACTATTGCCACGCCGTCGAGCACTCCATCGAATTCCAGGTGCTGTTCTTGCAGCATCTCTATGGACCTGCCGTGCGCATCCTTCCCATCCTGTGCGGATCGTATGCGCGCAGCATCTACCTTGGTGGAAAGCCGGAGGCAGATGAGGGCGTGAACAAGTTCCTCGACGCGCTGGGCGAACTGGCGGCGCGCGAAAGCCAGCGGCTCTTGTGGGTGCTGGGCATCGATATGGCGCACATCGGGCGCCGCTACGGCGATAATTTTGTGGCGCACGCGGATCGCGGAGAACTCGAAGTAGTGCGTGACCGCGACCACCGCCGCATCGACCGCATCGAGGCCAGCGACGCCGCCGGCTTCTGGGATCTGGTGCAGGATAATCAGGACGATCTGAAATGGTGCGGCTCCGCACCCCTCTATACGTTTCTGAAAGCGGTACCGCAGGCTCGCGGAAAGCTGCTGCGCTACGAGCAGTGGAACATCGATCCGCAGAGCGTGGTCAGCTTCGCGGGCATGTCGTTCTCCGCGGTGTGATAAAAAGAAACGAATGCTGCGACGGACTTTTATGCAAACCACCACTTTGGCTTTAGCCGCTGGCGCAACGGGTCTGGGGGAAGGCATTCGCCTCGGATTCGATACCTATTCCATTCGCGATTTTCATTGGAAAGATATCCAGATCATCGAATATGCGGCCGGCCTCAAGCTCGACACCATTCAGATTTCCAGCCTTGAAGATTATGCCAGCCTCGAGCCGGCCCATCTGCAGAAAGTAAAAGAGCGCGCTGCCAGCCTGGGCATTTCCATCGATGGCGGCATCGGCTGCATCTGCCCGACTTCCAAAAGCTGGAGCGCGAAATACGGCGAGCCCCACGAATATGTGCTGAAAGGCATGCAGACTGCCAAGGCCGTGGGCGCGTCCACGATGCGCTGCTACCTGGGTACGCGTGGGGACCGGCCTGAGCTTGACCGCTGCATTGAAGCCACGATAAAGGTTCTCCGCAGCGTGCGCCAGCAGGCGCTCGACCTGGGCATTCGCATCGGCGTCGAGAATCATGCTGGCGACATGCAGGCGCGCGAAGTCAAAATCATCATCGAGCAGGCCGGCAAGGATTTCGTCGGCTCCTGCCTGGACACCGGCAATCCGATGTGGGTCGTCGAGGATCCGCTGCTGACCCTCGAAACGCTAGGCCCGTACGTGGTGACGACGCACATTCGCGACTCGGCGATTTTCGATCATCCGCAGGGTGCGGCAGCGCAATGGGTGGCGTTGGGCGACGGCTGCTCCATCGACTTTCCGAAATTTCTCGCGACCTATCAGCGGCTCTGCCCCAAAGCCGCGATGCAGCTTGAAATCATCACCGGACGTCCGGCGGATGTGCTGCCATTTCTCGAACCGGATTTTTGGAGCGTGTTCCCGAGAGCCAACGCCGCCGAGTTTGCCCGCTTCGTGGCGCTGGCGCGCAAAGGCCATCCGTACATGGGTCCGATGGTGATCGGCGGGGCGGGGAAGCAGCCGCCGGCGATCGAAGCGGCGCTGAAGGAACAGCAGCGCACCGATCTCGAACGCAGTTTGGACTACGCCAAGAAAACTCTGAATGCCGGAGTCCGCTGGAAAAGTTAGCGCGTGCCGGCGCGGCGCTCGCCTTCGATAATTTTCTCAAATGCGGCCATCGGCAGCGCGCCTTCTACTAAAATTCCATTCACGAAAAACGCCGGCGTGGCGGAAACCCCGGCTTGCTCGGCGTCCTTGACGTCGTTCTCGATGGCGTCTTTGAACTTGCCGCTGGCGAGACAAGCGTCGAAGCGGGCACCGTCCAATTGCAGCGTGCGCGCATGCTCGGCGAGCGAGGTCTTATCCAGCTTCGACGAGTTGGCAAATAGCGCGTCGTGGTACTCCCAGAATTTGCCTTGCTCGCCGGCGCAGCGCGACGCTTCCGCCGCCAATTGCGCTTGCGGATGAATCTCGCGCAGCGGATAGTCGCGGTACGCCAGGCTTACCTGCCCGTTATATTTCGCCAGCAACTGGCGCAGCGTGGGGTTCACGCGCTGGCAGAAGCCACACTGGAAATCGGAGAACTCGACGATGGTGATCGGCGCTTTCGGATTGCCGCGCACGCGGCCGTCGTCGCGGGCCACAACAATGCGCGGAGCCGCCATCAGAATCGTGACGTTGTTCTTCTGTTTCAGCGCGTCCATGTACTGCTGGAACGCCTGGCGCATGCGATCTTTCAGCATGGCGTCGCGCAACTCAGTTTTGATCTCGCTCAACGGACGGCCAAACCGCTCCTTCTCCTGCGCGTAGAGCGATTCCATTTCGGCATCGGTCGGCGGGGAAACTTTGTGCTCGATTTCCTGCTGCACCAACGCTGCAACCGAGACGTTCTGGCGGGCAGCTTCCGCATCCAACATCTTTTCCTGGATGAGCCGTTCGAGCGCCCGGTTCCTGATTTCGTATTCCTGGTTGCGAAGCTTCTGCACTTCGGGCTTGATCAGCGGTTCCAGCTCATCTTCGTAAACGGGTTTTCCGGCAATGGTGGCGACGACGGGTTTGGATTTGGTTTTCTCGGTGGTTTGCGCGCCAGCCAGCGCAACCAGCAGCAGTGCGGCAACCATTATCCGGGCAATACTCATGCTTTCAGTATCGCCCTAATCGATGCGGCAGACATAGCCCGCGTAGTGGCTGTTATTGGGGCCACCGCCGGGCGCGATGCCGGCGTCGCAGTAGTACAGATGGCCTTTGTACATGCACATGCCGTGCGGGTCGGGGTCGTCCTTCGCGAGCGTAATTTGCTCCAGGATGTGGCCGTCACGCGCGTCTAGTTTCTGTATTACGCGATCGGTGGAATGCATGACCCAGATGCCCGGCGGATCCCACGCCAGCCCGTGCGAGCGCTCCAGGTGAACCGGAATCTGGTGAATGATGTGGAAGTCCGAGGGGTCGACCTGCGTCAACTTCTGAATGGCGAGCGACGTGATCCACAGCGTTCCCTCGGCGAATTCGAGCCCGTGAACGCCGCCGCCACCCGGCGTGAAATGGCGCGAGACCGTCTTGCCCGTTTCCGGATCCACCTGAATGATTTCGCCCGTCGTGGCGTCGGTGGGCTTGCCCGGCCTGCCGATGGCGGGGCCGTTCGCGCCCATCCACAAAAAGCCCGCGCCGTAAGCGATGCCGCTGGTGTTGGAGGATTCGGTCGCGACGCGTGCGCAGCACTTTGCCGTTCCAATCCACCAGGTAGGCGCGATCGGAAACCTGCTCGCCAATCCAAAAACCGCGCGCGTCAGTCTCCAGGCCGTTGGGATGCCCCTCCGGCGATTTGAAAAGCCTGACCACTTTGGCGGGCCGCGTCGGCGCATCCGTCGCGCGGGCACTTGCTGCGATGAGTCCCGCCATAAAACCTGCGCCGGCCGATTTTCATAACGCACCTCCACGGATTCGCACCAGGCTGCGATCGATTGCGGCCAGGTTCGGTACGCCGGCCAGCGCCATATCCAGCGCCAGCTCGGTCTTGAGCAAATGCAGCACGCGCTCGACGCCCGGCTGGCCGAACGCCGCCAGGCCCCATAGATAAGGCCGCGCGATGCAAACCGCTTTTGCGCCCAGGGCGAGCGCTTTCAGAATGTCGGTGCCGCGCCGGATTCCGCCATCGATCAGCACCGGGATGCGGCCTCTCGCGCCTTCGACGACTTCGGGCAAAGCTTCGATGGTTCCGCCGACGTAATCCAGTTGCCGGCCGCCGTGATTGGACACGATGATGCCTGAGGCGCCATATTCGACGGCCCGCTCCGCATCCTCGCGCGTGAGAATTCCTTTGAGCACGATGGGCAGCTTGGTGAGCCCGCGTAGTTCGCGGAAACGTGTCCCATGTGGGCGTCGGGCCGGGGCGCGAAGGATAATCGCCCGCGCGCTCAGGCTCGCCGGTGCGCGGCATTTTGCCCGCGGCATCGCGCTTGGGTAAGCCCGACTTCGCACCACGCGCGCTCGAACTTGTTGTGAATATTGCGCTCGCGATGAGAGGCGTACATGATGTCGGTGGTCAAACAGATGCCGGTACCGCCATCGCCCTCGACCTGTTCGACCAGCGCGCGCATGGAGCGTTGATTGCGCAGCGACCCGCCGGTCTCAAGCTGCCACCACACCGGAGCTTTTCCGGCGCGCGCCAGATCCTGGATGCCGCCGTTGGTGATGTGCAGGGCTTTCGCAGCCGCAGCGGCGCGCGCCACCACGTGTTCGCCATCCGCGTGAAAACAGTTCTTGCCGCCCGCGGGATCGAGCAGGATCGGGTACTCGAGCTTCTGCCCGAGCAATTCCAGCGAAAGATCGATCTGATGCACGTCGACCAGCGCTCGCGGCCGCAGCAGGATGCGCTGAAACGCGGCGCGATTGTCGCGCAGGGAAGCCTCTTCTTCGCCGCCGCCATCGAGATAATCCCAGGCCATGGGATCGAGCTTGGCTTTGGCCAGCGGCGCAAAATCCAGCACGTTGGCGGGCTCGAGCAGCGGATCGTCGGCGGCCCGCAGCCAAGGCGCGGCGCCGAATAGCGCCACCAGATTGCGCAGTGCGGCTCTGCGGTGCATGGGCATTACGATATCACCTGGCTACTTTTTCTTCCAACTCCGCCCAGCGTGCGTACAATTCCTCGACGCGCGCCTGAGCCTCCTGCAGATTCGCGTAGGCCTCGGGCAGGCGCTTGGCGTCGGACGCGGCTTCCTGCACTTGGCGATGCCAGTCAGCCAGATCGCGTTCAGCTTCCAGAATTTTCTCTTCCATGCTGTCCCATTCGCGCTGATCGATGTAGGACAGCTTCTTTTTCGGCCCATCGAGCGAAACCGGAAAAACCCGCTCTTTCACCGCAGCCGTCTCCACCGGCGCCTCGCCGCGCGCCGCTTCCCATTGCGAATAGTCCGCGAAAACTCCGGCTTCGCCGCCTTCGTTCAATCCCAGCACCAGCGTCGAAACGCGGTCCAGTAAATAACGGTCATGGCTCACCAGCACCAGTGCGCCGGGAAAATCAAGCAAGCTCTCTTCCAGCACTTCGAGGGTGGGAATATCCAGATCGTTCGTGGGCTCGTCGAGCAGCAGCACGTCGGCGGTTTCCAGCATCAGCCGGGCGATCAGCACGCGCGCCCGCTCGCCGCCGGAGAGGCTCGCCACCGGCATCTCAAGCTGATCCTCGCGAAACAGAAAGCGCTTGGCCCACCCCGCCACGTGAATCGGCCGGCCGCGGTACATGACCGAATCGCCCTCCGGACAGAGCGTGCGGCGCAAGCTGGTGGCCAGGTCTAGATGCGCGGCGCGATCTTGCGCAAAGCTCACGATGCGCAGCATGTCTGCCCGCCGGATCGTGCCTTCATCGGGCTGCTGCGCGCCTTCCAGAATTTTGAGCAGCGTCGTTTTCCCGCTGCCATTCGCTCCCACCAGACCAACGCGCACGCCGGGTGCAAGCACCAGGCTCAGTTCGCGGAACAACCGGCGCCCGCCCAAAGTTTTGCCGATGCTCTCGGTCTCAATCAGCCGTTTTGTTTTGCGATCGGTCGCCGTGAAATCGATCTGCGCGGTTGCCTTGCGGCTGCGTGCATTCACCGCGGCCAGTTGATCGATGAGCCTTCCCGCCGCGTCGATGCGCGCCTTCGATTTGCCCGTCCGCGCTTTCGGTCCGCGCCGCAGCCACTCGACCTCGCGCTTTACTTTCGTCGCAAGCGAATCCTGCTGTTTCGACTGCGCCTCGAAAAATTCCTCGCGACGCTCCAGGAATTCGCTGTAGTTTCCTTTCACCTGAAACGCGCTGCCGGGATACGCCGGATTGATCTCGGCCATCTGCGTGGCTACGTTCTCGAGAAAATAGCGGTCGTGCGTTACGACCAGACACGCGTTGGCCGTGGCCAGGGCGCGCTCGAGCCACAGGATGCCGTCCAAATCCAGATGATTGGTGGGCTCGTCGAGCAGCAGCACGTCCGGCGAAGTGATCAGCGCGGCGGCGATGGCCAGCCGCTTCTTCCAACCGCCCGATAGCGCGCTGGCCAGCGCATCCGGGTTCTCAAAGCCGCAGCGCCCCAGCATCACCTGCAGGCGGCCGTCACGCTCGGCGTCGTCCAGCGGCAATGTTTGTATGGCTGCCGACAGCACGGAGCGTACGGTGTCGTGCGGCGCGAACAGGGAATCCTGCGGCACGTACGCCAGTCGGGTTTGCTTGCGCAGCGCACGCACGCCCGCGTCGGGCAATTCATTCCCGGCAAGAATTTCCAGCAGGCTGGTTTTCCCGCTGCCGTTCGGCCCGATCAGCCCTGTGCGGTCTCCCTCTGCCAGGCTAAGCGAAAGATCGTCGAACAAAACTCGCGCGCCAAAGGATTTGCGGAGAGCTGAGCCACTTAACAATACAGCCATGTTCCTCCAGGATGGCATTGCCGCTGGCCGAAAACCACCAGCCCGCGGCTGATAAAAGCCACGGGGAGCGGGGCGTAAGCACGCATTTTCATATGCTTAGCACTTGGTCACTGGCGTGCAATTGTGTAGGGCGAGGCAAGTTATATGCGCAAACTGATCGTGACATGGGTTTGGTTGACCTTAGCAGTGGCTGGCTTTGCTCAAAGTCGCGGCGGAGCTCATGGGGGATTTAGCGGCGGCCATGCCGCAGTCGGAGCCAGGAGCTTTGCCGGCGGCGGACGAGGTGTCGTTGGCGGCGGCTACCGGGGTGGCTATGGCTATCGTGGTGGTTACGGATATCGTGGCGGCTATGGTTATCGGCGTAGGCTGGGCTTCGGAATCGGCTTTGGCTACGGTAACTTCTACGCGCCGTACGGGTATACGGATACCCGTATACCCCTACGCTTATGGCTATCCGTACCCTTATCCGTACGCCTACCCACCGGCTCCGTATGTTTACCCGTCAGTCGGCGTCGTGATTGGCGGCGGGTTTAGGCGCTAAGATAGCTCGGCGAACTATTGCATCGGCGAGTAATCGGTCGCGTCCATAAATACGGAATCGACCTTCTCGACGATCTTTCCGTCAGCTTCGGATGCTTTCGCAACGGCCTGCCACTCGGGGTCGTTGCGGAAGTCATCCCAGGATTTCTTTGCCGCATCGCGGCTGGCGTGAGCCAGAATATAGACCAACGTGTTTTCGGACGCCGGGGCGTCGAGCGGCGTCCAGTATCCGACGTTGGTCATCCCGTGTTTCACAAAAAGCTTGAGCGTGTTGTCACGGAAGCGGGCCTGGAGCGCCGGCAGGCGTCCTGGCAAAGCGTGGTAGGTGCGCAGTTCGAAAACGCGCTTGCTCTGAGCGTGAACGTCATTCTTCATAAATTGGACAGTGAGCAGCGATCCCGCCGCAAAAGCCAGGGCAAGGAACGCGCAAAAACGAGCTCGGCTAAACATAGGCCACCAGTTTATCAGGGTGGCTGTTAACGCGCTCCGCCGGCTGCCTGGCGCGCGCTCATGAATCGCTCCACCTCTTCGATGGTTCGCGGCACGCGGGCGGACAGGTGCTCCAGGCCGGATTCCGTCAGCAGGAAAGAATCCTCGATGCGTATGCCGATGTTCCGGTACTTTTCAAACGCCGGCCGCACTTTTTCGATGAACGCATTGTTCTCCGGCGTCTTCTCCATGCCATCCAGCGCCGTATCCTGAATATAAATTCCAGGCTCGATGACAAAAGCCATGCCGGGTTCGAGCGGTCGATCGGGGTTGCCGACATCGTGCACATCCATGCCGATGTAGTGGACCGAGCCGTGGGTGTACCAGGTGCGGTACTGGTCGCCGGAGGCGTCAGTGATCAGGCCCAGCTTGAGCAGCCCGGCCTTGATGACCTCCACCGTTTTTTCGTGGATGTCCCGGAGTTTGGCGCCAGATTTGGCCACCTGCATCGCTTGCCGCTGGGCATCGAGCACGATGGCATAAATATCGCGCTGCGACGCCGTGTATTTTCCATTCACCGGATAGGTGCGCGTAATGTCGCCGGTGTAGTACTGATAGTTGGCGGCGGCGTCGACCAGAATCAATTCGCCGCTATCCATTCTGCGGCCGCTTTTGGCGTAGTGCAGGACCGTGGCGTTGGGACCGCTGCCGGTGATGGAAGGATAGCCCCAGCCGATGGCGCCGTTGTTTTTGTACACCTGCTCGATAGCCGCTTTCACTTCGTACTCGAAACCGCCGGGATGAGCAGCGCGCATGCCGGCCATTTGCGCGTCGTTGGAAATTTCGACGCTGCGTTCCAGCACTTTGCGCTCGTAGGCGGTCTTCACCTGGCGCAGATCGGTAACGATGTTGGCGGCATCCATCACCGAGAAACCGACGAAGCGTTCTTTCAAGCGGTTGGCGAATTCGAGCGCAGGCGGCGGAGGTCCGGCCAGCTTCGGTTTCGGATCGAGCACCACCGCGAGGCGCGCCCGTCCTTCGTGTAGAGCGTTGAGGAACGGACTGAAGTCGGCCGTGTATTCATTTTTGGGTGGCACGCGGAAGTTCTCGCCGGCAAGCAGCGTTTCGATAAAGCGGTCGAAATCGGTGGTGAGATAAATCGTTTCGATGCCGCTCTGCGCGATGGCATCGTCTTTGGACAGAACGCGTCCGGTCCAATGCTCCTGCCGCGGGTTCTTGGGCTGGATGAAAAGGATTTCCTTGCGATGCAAATTGCCCGGCATCAGCACCAGGGTGGAATCTTCCTGATCGATGCCGGTCAGGTAGTAGAAATTGTTGTCCTGGTGATATTCGTAATCGATGTCCTTCGAGTAAACCTTGGGCGGAGCGCTTTGCAGGACGAACATCGTGTTGCCGCCCAGGTGCTCCATCATGCGCGCGCGGCGGGCTTTGAGATCGTCCTGAAATTCTCCCGGACGCGCCGCGGGCGCGAATAATGCCACCGCCAGAAAAATTCCCATCGCATTGCGCATATCATTCCCTCGGCTTGGATTTACTTGCATTCTATCAGGCGCGAATGGCAGTACGAGATTGCTGCCATTGGGCAGCAATCGTACGGATTTATAATGACCTCGCATGGCACCGCTCCACGACCGCGCGGCGATTCGCGCTCTGCTTTCGACCGACCGCCCCTGGTCCGTGTACGCGCTCGGCGATCTGGCTCCGGGATTTTTTGAACACTGTGTCTGGTTCAAGAGTGAAACCAAACCGCCGGCGCTGGCGATGCTTTTCCGCGGATTCCGCGTGCCGATTTTATTCACCTTGGGGCCGGCTTCGTCGATCGCGACTTTGCTGGACGAAATCGCCGCCGCGCCTTCCGTGTATTTGCATGTGCGGCCCGAAATTGTTCCGGTTCTCCAGAAGCGCTACTACATCCCGCATCCCAAACCGATGTGGCGCATGGTACTAGAGTTACCGAAGTTCCATCCGGCGCCTACTGCTGGGGTGAGCCGGCTGGTTGCCGCTGATCTTCCTGCGCTCAACGAACTCTATGCCGACGGGAAAGCCGCCGGAGAAGTGCCGGAGTTCTTCTTTGCATCCATGTTGGAACAGGGAGTTTTCTTCGGCATCCACGAAAAGAAAGACTTAGTCGCCGTCGCCGGCACGCATCTGGTTGCTCCCGCGGAAAATGTCGCCGCTGTTGGCAATATCTATACACGACGGGATCGCCGCGGGCACGGCCTGGCGGCACGGGTGACGACAGCGGTGGTGAATGAGTTGCTGCGCATCGGGATCGAGGTCGTTGCGTTGAACGTGAACCAGGAAAACAGTTCAGCCATCAAAGTTTACGAGCGGCTTGGCTACGCACGTTATGGCGAGTTCATCGAAGGCGCGGCCAGCCGCCTCTGAATCTTTCGCCGCAATCGCCGCATCGACCAAAGTAGTATGTCTGATTCCGTAACCCTTGTTTCCGAAGTTCGTTCCGATGACGATCTGCTCGACGCCTACTCGCGCGCGGTGATTGGCGCCTCCGAAAAAGTCAGCCCTTCGGTGGTTTTTCTGGAAGTCCACCATCAGGGGCGAGGCCGTCGCGCGGGCGGCAGCGGCTCCGGTTTTCTTTTCACCCCAGACGGCTTCCTATTAACTAATAGCCATGTGATCCACGGCGCGCAGCGCATTGAGGTTACGCTTTCCGATGGACGGCGTTCTGCCGGAGAGTTGGTGGGCGACGATCCTGATACCGATCTGGCTGTCGTGCGTGTCGATGCGGCCAATCTGATGCCAGTGACGCTGGGCGATTCGCAGTTGGTGCGGCCGGGTCAACTGGTGATCGCGATTGGTAACCCCTATGGTTTTCAATGCACTGTGACGGCGGGCGTAGTGAGCGCGCTCGGGCGGTCGCTGCGGTCACGCAGTGGGCGATTGATCGAGAACGTCATCCAAACGGATGCAGCGCTCAATCCCGGCAACTCCGGCGGGCCGCTTGTTAATTCGCGCGGGGAAGTGATTGGGGTTAACACCGCAGCCATTCTACCGGCGCAGGGGATTTGCTTTGCCACCGCCATCAACACCGCCAAGTTTGTGGCCGCCAAACTTATGAAAGATGGCGTGATACGGCGCGGCTATCTGGGCATCGAAGGTCAGGACGTTCCGCTGCATCGGCGCATCGTCCGTTTTCACAACCTGCCGGTTGAAAGCGGCGTGTTGATTGGCGCAGTGCAGGATTCCAGTCCCGCATTGCGAGCCGGCCTGAAAAAAGGCGATGTGATCGTCGAATTTTCCGGCCGCGCGGTCGCTGGAATCGATTCACTCCACCGATTGTTAGCCGAAGTAATACAGCTAGAACCAGTGGGCATCACCGTAATTCGCGGTTCAGCAAAAATTGCACTTGATGTGCTTCCGGAATTTCGCGGCTGAGAGAGACAATGTTTTGCACATGTTTACCGAAAATTCCGGACGCGCACAAAGACTTTTCCCGATGCTATCAGGAGAAGTCCCTATAGCGAATGCAAGCCTTTGTGAGCGCTCCAAAGATACCGTCAAAGTTGTGTTGAATTATGCGAGCTTTGCCCTCACAATGAACCCTGAACCAAAAACTGGAGGTTTTAAAATGAAGGGTAGAAGTCACAAAGCCCTGGAAGTTCCGAACGGCGTTCGCCGGTCGATTCTTTTAGTCGACACCGATCCCTGTATTCTCGCCCTGCTGAAAGCTATGCTCGAGGGCCAGGGTTATCGGGTGCTGTTAGCCAATTGTTCGGAGACGGCGATGCGCATCATTGCTCACTCGCGGCTCCGCATCAACTATCTCATGACCAACGTATTGGACTCCCAAGCGCCAGATTTGGCAGCGCGGGTCCAGAATCTCCGTCCGGAGATGGAAATGATGTTCATGTCGGTCATCAAGGAACGGGATGCGATTCGGGTGAAAATGCCCGACAGCGTTTCGGCGCCCTCGCGCCTGCAGGGTCATCGGGAACGAACCGTACCCGAAGAGATCACTGCCCGGCCAAAGGCACGGGCGGCGGCAGCCGGGCAGAACTAGCCTGGACGGCGGTTACGCAGCCACAGGGTTGCGCAGCACGCCGACGCCTTCGATATCCACTTCAACCACGTCGCCTGGGTTCAGGCGGCTGGTAGAGCCTGGGGTTCCGGTATAAATGAGGTCGCCGGGCCCCAGGGTCACATACTGGCTGATCCAGCTCACAATGGACGGCAGTTCAAAAATCAGGTCCGAAGTGTTCTGCTTTTGTACGACTTTTCCGTTCAGGCGCGTTTCGAGCGCCAGTTTCCCGTAGTCGATACCCTGCACAATCACCGGTCCCAGCGGTCCAAATGTGTCGGAGCCCTTGGCCCGCCACCATTGCAGGTCTTTATTCGGGCCGCCCTGCCAGTCGCGCTCGCTGACATCGTTGCCGCATGTAACTCCAAATATGGCGTCGCGTCCCTCCGCCGGTGTGACCCGCCGTACCGCCTTACCGATCACGGCTACCAGTTCACCTTCGAAGTGGACGTTCAGCGCGCCCGTGGGAATCACGACCGGCTCATCGGGGTGTTGCAGGCAGCTGATGGGCTTGTAGAAAATTTCCGGCTGTTGCGGTGGCTTGCGCTCGCCCAGGTGGCTCTTGTAGTTCAGCCCAACCGCAAAGATCTTGGGTGCCTCGCACGGATACAAAAGCTTGACGCTGGAGAGTGCGTGCTTGGTCCCGGTTTCCTGATGATCGCCAAAGAGGCCGCCGCGCATCTCGCGGATCGTCTCGCCATCCAAGATTCCGTAGCTGGTGGAGGCGCCCAGCGAATACCGAACGTATTTTGTCATGTGAATTACCGAGCCGGTGCCATATTGCGCTTGAGGAATTTGACGCCTTCGAACGCGATGTCTTCAGGCTTGGCCGCAAGATCGCGCCAGATGGCAGCGGCAGCGGAGAGCTCGCCCAGTGTGAAACCAAAACTTTCGATGGTGAGCCAGCCGTCATATTTCAAATCGCGCAGGGCTTGAAACACGGCGGGCCATTCCACGTGGCCGCTGCCGGGAATGCCTCGATCGTTTTCGCAGGTGTGCACATGCTTGAGATGCCGGGCTACGGTGCGATAACCATCGGCAATATTTTTTTCCTCGATATTTGCGTGGAACGTATCGAACAGAATACCGATGCGCGGATGGTTGATCTCATCGCACAGCTTCACGGCGTCGGCGGCCGTGTTGAGAAAATACGTCTCAAAGCGATTCAGCGGCTCGATGGCGATGGTGACGTTGTGCTGCTCAAGGAGGCCGCCGAGGGACTGGTAGCACTCGACCGCCCACTTCCATTCATCCGGCGTGCGCCGCCGTCCCGGCAGATATCCCACCGGAGAATAGAGCGGCCCCGCAATGAGCTGCGCGCCCACATCGGCGGCGGTCTTGATGCAGTCCTGCATGTGGGTCCGGGTCTTGGCGCGCACGGCGGCATCGTCCGAAATGATGTTGAGCCCGCCCGGAATCACGGAGCAGATGGTGACTTCCAGGCCGTTTTCCTGCGTGCCTTTGCGAATCACGCTAGTCGCAAACTCCGCCGGATGGAACATGGAAACTTCCACGCCGTCGAATCCCTGCGCCTTAATTTTTGGGAGCAGGGGCAAGTTCGCGCTGTCGAACACCGCTGTCCAGATAAAGGTATTGACGCCAAATTTCATTTGCGAAGTCCTTTGGCATCCGGATTTGCCGGACCGAAATGTTTCAACATCACTAGATTTTCCTTGTCGCTGCGGTTGGTGACGACGACTCCGCGCTGCGCCGCCGCGGCGGTGACGAACAATTCGTCCTTGGTCATTTGCCCGTAGCGGATCAGCGATGGCGTCTCTACGTCCATCGCGCCCACTGCGCCCCAGCCTTGCACGACGATCAGACCATACGCCGCGGCATCGCGAATGGTCGCGCTGCGGCCCGGCAACACCGTGAGCTCTTTCGCCGAGTAGTAATCCGTCGAGTAAACCACCCATTGCTCCGAGTATCCGCCCGCCGCCATCTCATCCGCCGGCTTCACCGGCTTGGGGTGGAACAGGCGGTGCATGGCGAATTCCGGATCGACATTCGCATCCCAATCGAGCATGCCGATCAGGTAGTCCAGATCGTGTGAAATTCGGGCGGAACGTCCTTGACCAGCAGTTCGCGCGGCACGGGGCGGCCTTCGACCAGCGACTGGAACATGCCGAACACATCGGAGTTCACCTGCGGCTCGTAGGTCACGAGCGACCCGGGCGCGTGCAGAATTCCGGCGTCGATCTGCCAGCCAGTGCCGGGCTGCAGCCGGTAGGCCTTGGAGTGATAGAGGATGCCGTTGTCGCCTTCGTTCCAGCGCTCGAGACACTGGCGCACGTCGTCCTTGGTGGTGCCGGGCTCGAGGCCCATGAAGGTGTAGGGAAAATTGTTGTCCTTGAAATTGTATTGCGGCGGGAAGTAGTACGCCTCGGGCTTGCCTTTGCGGCCGACGCGGCGCGCGTGCTCGTCCGTCTGGTGCATGTGGTGCGGAATCGGGCCGAGGTTGTCGAAGAACTTGCAGAGCACGTTCCAGCCGCCCTGCTCGCGCATGACATCGGCGCCCAGGAATTCGTCGCCCAGAGTTTCGATGGCCTCCCGCAGCAAAATGCGCTGCGCCGTCGATGGCGATGTAGCTCAGGCCTTCGTCGTCCGGCGTGCCGGGGCCGTTGGCGGCATTGGTGGTGGAGGAGAACCAGCGCTCGTCGATGCCGCCGCGATGCGCGCCCAGCGCGTAGAGATCGCGCGGATCGAGCTTGAGCCGACCGCCGGGCATGAGAAAAGAGCGCGGCACCCAGCAGGGCGCCAGGCGGACAAGGCCTTGGCCGGAATCGAGGGCCTGTTTGAGCAGGACAGCGTGCGACACGATCTAGCAGCATATCGCAAGTTGCGGGGAAAAACATTTTCTCGCAGAGACGCAAAGAGCGCAGAGAAAATTAGGTCGTGGCGTCGGATAGAAAATCGTAATGATTCCGGGAAGAATTCGCTTCATCGATACTTCTTGATCAGGTACTTACGATACTCGGCGGGGTCAGCGGATTTGAGCGCTCCACGCAGCGAGCGCAGAATAGGCGGTAGATCGGTGGCTTGCGGAGGCTTGGAGATGATGTCCAGAAACTCCTCCACCAGCTTCGACACCGAAGTGCCCCGTTGCTTGGAGTAGTGTTTCGCACGAACGGCGATGGATTTATCAACGCTCAGCGTCAGCTTTGCCACCTCACTATTATCCCCGACGATTGAACCCGCCCCGCCGTGTGTGATAGCGTGCGGTCAGAAAGGCGCGCGCATGACCCAGGCAGCCCAGGCCCAAGTCAGTTGGGACAGCCAGAAAAAAAGCTGGACGGTTCGGATTCAGATGGGGGAAGAAGTGATCAAGAGGCCGGCAAAAGCGGCTGCCGATGCAGCGGACGACGACGCTGCGTTCATTGGCGGTGGCCATCGTCCAGGACGAAGGCTACGCAGGTCGACGCGTCGCAGGTAACGATCGTTCGCTGAGGACTACTTCGGCGGCGGACGATTTTCCCAGCGCCGTGTTCACCATCGAGCCGGTGATTTCCATCTTGGGCTTTTGCACGCGCACCAGGATCGGCTCCGCGGCGTAAGCCGTCTGCTGGCCATCGGCGCGCGTCTCAATGGCCGCCGGCGACGATGATGGGCTGCTCGATAGCGACGGCCGAGGGCAGAGCTTGCAGCACGAACGTACGGCGCTGTTCCGTCTCGGTAATCAGCACGCCGTTCAGGCCTATATCAGTCACCAGCACGCCCGGCGGCAGGTTGCGTACTTCCACCGGCACGCGCCCGCCGAATTCATTGTTGCGCTGAATCGCCACCTGCACTTCGACCGTTCCGCCCGGTGTGAGCGTCACTTCTTTGGTCTCCGCCGTCATCACGATATCCGGCTGCGGCATGAGCGCCAGCAATTGCAACTTGTCCGCGGGATCGGCCCAGCGTTCTAGCGCGCCCGCTTTGCCTGAGACCGCCAGCGGCAGGGCGCTGGCGAGTTTTGCATTGGCGTCGGCGCTTAACAGCAGCGTCGTCGATGCTTGTCCGGGAGCGATTACCGCGCTGGTTGCGTGCAGGCCGGAGGGCAAATCTTTTACCGAGACATCTATTGGCGTATCCAGACCATCCATGCGCAGCGCAGTGACGGTCAGAGGAATGCGGCCACCGGCCGGGACGTTGGGATTGCGCGGGCTCACGCTCAAACGGAAATCCGGCGTGGGCGCGCGCAAAGTCAGGCGGTAGGCATATTCAGAGCCCGCCACGCCGCGCGCGTCATGCAGTTTGACGATGTATTCGCCGTCGGCAGGCGCTGTGAAATGCAGCAGGGAATCCTTGCCGTAACCGGGGCCGCCATCGTCATTGCGATAAGGCAGATGGACTACCGGCAGGCCGTTAGGCGCGAATTTCGCGCCGGCGGGATGGATCTGAACTTTATATGCGGGCTGGTCAATGCCGTGCGCTTCGGGCGTAGTATCGAGCAGCGTGGTGCGCTGATTGCCGAATCCCTTGAACTGGAAATCGTCATCGGGTCCACGCGGCATGGCCTCCACTTCCAGAATTTCCTGGCCGACCATCATCAAATCGTTGACCGCAAAGCCAGTAGAGGATTGAATGCGAATGCTACGGCCGGAGGAATCGCGCTCGCTCAGCGTGGTCGAGGTTTCGAGCACGCAGCGAACCGTGGCCCGTTCGATGGACGCTCCATGGCCGTCCAAAACCTCCACAACCGAATCCAGCGGCGACCCCAAGCGGCTGGCGTTGACCTCTAGATTAATTTTTTCGCCCTTGCGCGCTTTGAAGCGGAAATAGTTATCGGGCTTTTCCAGGCGCCCGTTGATCGTGACGGGGAGCGCGACGGCCTGCGCCGTCGCCAGCGACGTGTTGGCGCCTGTGGCCATAGCCTCCGGCTCATTGCCCAGTGCCAGTTTCACCTTGTTGAACGCCGCACCTGTGGGCGTCTCGGGCCGGAAAATTACAGCACGAAAATCTTCGCGGGAAGGTTCGCCCTTCACCTGAGCCTTGTCCGGGGCCAGGTTAAATCCGCTTAGCGCAATATCAGCGCTCTTGCCGTTTTGCAGCCCCAGCGGGAACGCCGCCAGCGCAACCGGCAACCGTCCCACTTTGATGCGGTAGAAATGATTGCCGCTGCCGTTGGATTCGTAATCGGCGACGCGGAGATAATACACGCCCGCTTTGGCGAAACGATATGCGAACGCCGAAACGTCGCGGCCGCCCTCTTCGGTGAACTCTTTGATCAGATTCTGCTGCTCATCGTAAATTCCAAGCACCGGACGCAGACTCGATCCCAGTTTCCGGGCTGAGTTTTCAAACACAATTTGTTCGCCGTCTTTGACTGAAATTTTGTAGTAATCCAAATCGCCAGGGCGGGAAATCGTTCCCACAAGAATCGTAGGCAGATAGGTTTCGAAAGCCTCTTCGGGTGTGTTGTTCGGCTCGCGGTCGGGACTCTCCCCGTAATACGGCTCGACGACAAAATTCCCCTGCGGACTGGTCCCAAGCGGTGTCAGCAGACGAAATCCGACCATGCCGACGGGCGCCTCCGGGCTCACGTCCAGCTCGAAGGTCACCTGATTGTGCGGCGGCAGAGGACCGAGATCGATGGTGGAAATCGTGTTGTTTCCGCCGAAGCGCAGGTCCGCCAGATCCGGCAGTTCCTTGATGCTGACGATGCGCGCCTTAATTCCCGGTTCGCTGAAATAAATGGCGCTGGTCTTGGCCAGGTTGAGACCTTCCACAGTGAATTCCACCGTCGCGCCGCGCGCCACTCCCAGCGGCGCGACCGACGTGATAGTCGGCGGCGTGGTGCGCTGGCCGGTTGGTGAATCATTAGTGGATTGTGCGAACACCGCGGTAGCGGCCAGAAGCGGAATCAAAATTCGTCTCATAAGTACCTCTATTTCGCCGCGGCGCTGGCCTGGCGCGGCGCCGGCGTCGCGAATTGCGCCACGCGATACACTTCGAGCGATCCGTCGTAGCGGCCGGCGGCGATGCTCTTGCCATCCGGCGAAAACGCGAGTGACATCACCCAGTCCGGCTGCTTGGCCAGCGTCTTGATCTCTGTGAGATCTTCGGAGCTGAAAACTTTGATGGTTTTGTCGGCGGAACTCGATACCAGCAACTTGCCGTCCGGCGACCATGCCAGTTGCAGAATGGCGTCTTCGTGCGCGATCAAAGAAGTCAGCAGCGTGCCGCTCTTGGGGCCAAGCGACCAGATGCGAATCGTTTTGTCCAGGCCGCCCGCCGCGACACGCCTGCCGGCGGGATCGATCGCAATTGCGTTCAAGCCGTCCGTCGGTTCACTCAGCGAATAGAGGCGCTCGCCGGTGGCCACGTCCCAGATTTTCGCGGCGCGGTCCGCGGAAGCCGAGACCAGCCGCTGCCCATCGGGCGTGAACACCAGCGCGTAGACGGCATCGATGTGATCTTTCAGCGTGCGGACTTCTTTGCCGGTAGCCGCGTCCCAGAGCTTGATCAGTTTGTCGTAGCTCGAAGTGGCGATCAGCTTGCCATCCGGAGAAAACGCGACGGCGTAAATGCAATCAGCGTGGCCTTTGATGGTGACGAGGGCAGTGCGCTTCTCGACATCCCAGATTTTTACTTCGCCGCCGCGCGCCGGCAAGCCGCCGGCTGCCGCCAGATATTTGCCATCGCGCGAAAAAGCCACGGCGCGCACTTCCTCGGCGTGGCCGGACAGCGTCGCAATTGCCGCGCGCGTCTCTGCGTCCACGAGGCGCACTTCTTTGTAGCTGCCCAAGGCCAGCAGTTTGCCATCCGGACTGTAAGCCAGCGAACCGATCTGCGCCTTCACGGCAACTTTAGGCTTGATATCAGGAATAAGTGGCGCCGCCAGCCGCGCCGCGAGAGCGCTGGCCTCTTCAGCGGTCGGCGGTTTCGCGCCGGCGTCGATCCATTTTCGAATGGTTTCGATGTCGCCCGTCGCCAGAGGTTTGCCTCCCAGTGGCATGGCAGGCGCGCCTTTGCCGGCGATCATCAGATACAGGCGGCTCTCGTCACTCTTGCCTGGCGTAAGCACCGAACCCTTGTTGCCGCCCGCTTGCAAGCCTTCGAAGGTATCGACATTGAGGCCGCCCATTTTGACCTTTGCCGCGTGGCAGCCGGCGCAGTTATTCGAGAGAACGGGCGCGACATCTTTGGCAAACGACGGCGCGTCCTGGGCCGCAAGGGGAAGCGAAACCAGCGCCAGCAGCGCAATATGGCATTCAATTCGCATTAGTAATTAAACAGAAACTCTTTGCTGGTGAGCATGGCCCACATCATGTCTTCCAGAGCCTGGCGCCGCGTGTCGCGCTGCGCGTCGGTCGAACCCGTCGTCGCGCGCGTTCTGAGCAGCGCCGCGAGCATCGGCGCGCGCTCGGCCTCAGAGGGATAGCGCCCGTACGCCGCCAGATAGAGATGGTCCAGCGTGTCTTTGTCGGACAGTCCCAGTTTGAGCGATAGCGCAGGATAGCCATCCGGCGCGGAGAGCTTTTTGTTCAGCGTGTCGCCGTTGATGACGTGCAGCGCCTGTGAAATGGTGGGTTCCGCCGACCGTTCCGCGGCGTCGCACAGCACCCGCTTAGGCCGTCCGAACGAAGTCAGAAATTCCGATTTCACCTGCGTGTCCGGCAATTGCAGCGCGCGCGTGCCCACCGGATATGCGGCAAATCGCGTGGGAACGCCGCTCACCTGCGACATCGCGTCCAGCAGCACTTCAGCCGGCAGCCGCTTGACGATGTACTTCGAATAATATTTGTTGTCGTTCTGATTGGTCGCGTTGGCTTCGGACGCAAGCTGATACGCCCCCGAATTCATCACCAGCCGGATCAGCCGCTTGACGTCGTAGCCGTTCTTGACGAAATCCTGGCTCAGCGCCGCGAAGAGCTCTTCATTGGATGCCGGATTGGTGGCGCGCACATCGTCCACTGGATCGACCAGGCCGCGGCCCATGAAATTGGCGAAGACGCGATTCACCAGCGCGCGAGAGAAATTCGAATTCTGCGGACTGGTGAGCCATTTGGCAAAATGAACGCGCCGGTCTTCGGTCGAATCGAGCGGACATCGGTTCGCCATCGAGCGGCGTCGGCGGCAGTGGCCGCAGCAGGCGCGGATGATTAATGTCGCCGGAAGCTTTGGCGAAGACCACCACATCGCCCGGCTCGACGCCGTTCTTCAAGCCGACCCGCGAGAACAGGTTGGTCATCTGGTAGTACTGCTTCTGGGTCCATTTCTCCAGCGGGTGATTGTGGCAGCGCGCGCACGTGATGCGCTGTCCCATGAACGCTTGCGTGGCGTTCTCCATCAGGTCGATGGGATCTTTGTGCAGCACGAAATAGTTCAGTTCGCCCATCTGGCTGGTGTTGCCGGACGAGGTGAAAATCTCCCGCGCGAACTGGTCCCAGGGCTTGTTCTCCTTCACGCTGTCGCGAATCCAGTTGTAGAACGACCACATGGCGTTCGGACGCAGCCTGCGGCTCGAAACCAGTAGCAGGTCGGACCATTTGTAGGACCAGTAATCCACAAACTCGTCGCGCTCGAGGAGCGAGTCGATGAGCTTGGCGCGCTTGTCCGGCGCTTTGTCGGCCAGGAAATTTTCCACTTCTTCGGCGGTGGGCAGAATGCCGGCCGCATCGATGTACGCGCGGCGAATAAAGGTGGAATCCGACGCCATTCCCGACGGCGCGATGTTGAGCGCCTTCGAGCTTGGCCAGGATGAAATCGTCGATGAAATTGTTGCGCGGAAATTTCTCGTAGACCGCCGCATCGATCTTGTTGGCGAACGGCACGGTCAGGCGCGAATAGAGCACGCGGCTGGAGTAGTACAGCGTGATGGCTGCTTCTCCGGAGCCGTTCATCTTTACGTGGCCCAGATCATCGACCGTGGCCACGCCTTCGTCGCTCGAACTGAATTTCACCCAACGGGTGACGTCGCGAACTTGCCCGTCGGAATACTTGGCGCGGACGACCAAGTTGCTGCTCGCTGCCGGCGTCGAGGCGTCGCGGACGGCGGATAAACTTCGAGGCCGGTAACCTGCACGATCGCTATCGGCCGGGCGGCGGCATTCCGGCCGCAATCCATTCGGCAGATCACGCGATATTCCAGCGAGCCGGGAGCGAAGCGCTTGCCGCCGCCATGCGCGACGGCGCCGGTCGGCTTCAGCAGAATCAGGCTGTGGGCGGGATCGGACAGGGACAATGCGCCGCCCTACCGACTGCGCGCGTCAGCGTATCGTAATCGACGTCGGGATCGTAGCCGCGCAGGGTCAGCTTGAATCCGTTCTTGCCGGCCAGCGCGCCGTGGCACGCGCCCGAATTGCAGCCCATCTTGGTCAGCACCGGGATCACGTCGTTGCGAAAGCTCCAGGTGAACGGGGCTTGCGCGTTCTTCACGCGCACAGTTGCGCGTGGCCGATTGCCCCTGCGCGCTGGCGGTGATGGAAGCCTCGCCGTCGCTCACCGGGCGTCACGACGCCGTTCGCATCCACCGTCGCGACGGCCGGATTCGATGACGTCCACTGCGCCTTGCGGGTCCAGTCTTCCTGGTGATCGCTCAGGTCGGCTTCGACCAGCAATTGGTGGCGCGCTTCGGGGCCGGTGAGTTCGACGGTCTCGGCAGGATTGTTGAGATTCCCGGCGGCGGAAAGCATGCCGCAGCAAGCCAACTACGGAGAATAGAAATTTGCGCATGTCCGTTTACACGAAGCAGTTCGTTGATCGGCTCGACGCCGCGCTCGACCAGCGGAATCGGCCGGCCTTGCGCGCCCGGCAGTTCCAGTTCGAGCGGAACGCCCAGCGCCTTGTAAATCGTGGCGGCCACTTCGCCCGGTGACGTCGGCCGGTCTTTGGGCGCGCCGCCGATTTCGTCGGACGCGCCGATCACCTGCCCGCCCTTGATTCCGCCGCCGGCCATCGATGATGGTCCAGCACTGCGGCCAATGGTCGCGCCCGCCGGCCGGATTGATCTTCGGCGTGCGGCCGAATTCGCCCATCGCCACGACCATCGTGTTGTCCAGCAGCCGCGCGGTCCTGCAGATCTTCGAGCAGCGAGCTGTAGGCCATTGTCGAACATCGGGCCGACCAGGTCGCGATAGCAACTGATCGGGCTGAACGGCTTCGAGCCGTGAATGTCCCAGGTGATCTCGTCGAACACCGTCTCGAACATGTTGACGGTGACGAAGCGCACGCCGGCTTCGATCAGGCGCCGGGCCAGCAGGCAGCTCTGCCCGAAGCGGTTCAGGCCATAGCTCTCGCGCACTGCTTCCGGCTCTTTCGACAAGCTCGAACGCCTCGCGCGCTTTCTGCGAGGACATCAGCGTGTAGGCCTGGTGGAAGGTGGAATCGAGCAGCCGCGCGTCCTGCGAAGTTTCGAACTTGCTGACCGTCGTGATCGACCATCTCGCGCCAGTTCTTGCGGCGGTCGACGCGCAGCGCGCGGCAGGTAATCCGGCGGCAGCAGGTCGGGCACTTTGAAGTTCGGATCGGACGGATCGGCGTTGAGCACGAACGGATCGTACGTCTTGCCGAGGAAGCCGGCGTTCTGGCCGTGCGGCATGTTGCCGCCGGTGTTGCCGATGGGCCGCGGCAGCAGCACGTGCGGCGGCACGTCGCCCTTGGGCCCTCGCAGCTTGCGACAGCACGCAGCCGATGTGCGGATACTCGATGCCGCCGGTGAAACAGCCGGCCGGTCTGCATCATCTGGTGGCCGGTGTCGTGGACGGCCGCGGCGCGTGTGATAGACGCGTGCGGATGAGCGCGAACTTGTCGGCGTGCTTCGCCATGCGCGGGAAATTCTCGGAAATCTCGATGCCGGGACGTTGGTCTTGATCGGCTTGAACGGGCCGCGAATCTCGATCGGGCGCGTTCGGCTTCATGTCCCAGGTGTCGAGCTGGGACGGCCCGCCGACCAGGAACAGCATGATGCAGTTGACGTCTTTGTTGTCGGGATCGACGGCGCCTAGCGCCTTGAGGCCCATCAACTCCGTCAGACCCAGACCGAGAATGGAGAGCGATCCGGCGTGCAGGAAATCGCGCCGGCGCAGCCCATCGCAGAATTCTACGGGCTTGTCGGCATCAAGACGGAACATAGTACACCGCTCCTTGGTGGCGTGGAGGATCCTGCTCAAGATCTTAACGCTTCGCGAGCGCTACAATCAAGGCTCGCGATGATTCAGCCGATGCCGGATGCAGCTAACAAAGCCGATTTTTATTGCCCTGCCTGCCAGCAGGCTGTCGACGAGCCACTAGTGTGCGGTGATTGCCGGGCAGTGATCTGCCGGAAGTGTGGATCGGTGCTGGAAAGAATCGACGAATTGGGGATCGGATAGGGCGCTGACGAATCTTCGGAAAGCATAAATCCCACTCAACAGTGCATTGAGAAAAATCAACTTGTGAGGTGGTCACCCTTAAGGCTAGCCTTAAATGCATGACCATCAAGCATCTTCCTCTTTTGGCAGTCGCGCTGATAGGTTCCCTGACAGCTTCGGCGCAAAACACAAAACGAATTCCGCTGCCGCCCAGTCAAAACCCCTCGAATGCTGACCTTCCCATTGCGGCGGCGGTATGGGCCGGAGACACGCTGTATGTGAGCGGATGGCTCGACCCGGACATGAAGACACACACCGATACCACGTCACAGACCGTGGGTATTATCAAGGACATTCAAAAGCTCCTCGAATCGCAGAAACTGACGCTGGGCGACGTGGTGATGATGCGTGTGTACCTCGGGGCCGATCCTGCGAAAGGCGGCAAGGGGGACTTTGGCGGAATGATGGCCGGATATTCCCAATTCTTCGGCACCAAGGACCAACCGAACAAGCCCGCGCGCACCACGCTGCAGGTGGTTCTGCCCGCTGGTGATCGTGGCGCTTTGGTGGAAATCGACATCATCGCAGTGCGTCCGAAGTAGCGGCTAATTGCAAATCCGCCCTTCATAGAAAACGAGAAAGACACCCTAGGGTCAGTATTCGGAACAGTTCGGCTGATGCTACGGTGACCACGTGCGCAGTGCGCGCCCCTGCCCGCTCACGTTGATCTTCTTTCCTTCAGGGACCAGCCACACTTCACCCGAATTCGGTCCATCCAGAAAAATAAGCTGGTGCGGGTTGGCACGTTCCGTTGCATCCAAGGCCTCGGTCACGAAGTATGGGCATTTCACCGGCAAATCTGTAGCTCCGGGATGTTCAGTCAGATCCGCCACAGCCAGCGCTTGCTCCAGATGCAATTCGCGCGGCCGCCCGTAGTCGTAAAGCCGGTATGTCACGTCATTGTTCTGCTGGACTTCGCACAGCGCGATACCGCCGCCGATCGCATGTACGGTCCCGGCCGGCACGAAATAGGTCTCGTCCCGGTTTCACGGGAAACCAGCGCAGCATGCTTTCGACTTCGCCCGATAGCGACGCCCGCCGCAGTTCATCGCGAGTCACTGGCCGGCGAAATCCCAGCGCAATCGTCGCGCCCGGGTCGGCGCGCAGAATGTGCCACATTTCGGTTTTGCCGGAATCGCCTTTGGGATGCACCTGCACGGACAGTTTCTCCGTGGTGAAGATAAACTTCACCAGGATCGGCAGGCGTGGCTCGGCGTGAAAATGCACTTCGCCGATTTTGTGCGCCGGATTCGGGAACCAGGGCGCGAGCTGCGTCGAGCCCCAGATTCTCTCGACGAACGCACGGTGCGATTTTCAACGCTATCCCGCGATGAACTTGTGAATGCGGTCCAGGCCGCGCTCCAGTTCGTGCATCGAGGTGGCGTAGGAGATGCGGACGTGCCGGTCGGTGCCGAACGCTTCGCCGGGCACCACGGCCACGTGCGCCTCATCCAGCAGCCGGTCGGCGAAATCGAGCGTGCTTGCGATGCCTTTCGCTTTCATCGCACCGCCAATATTCGGATAGGCGTAGAACGCGCCTTTGGGCTCGGCGCAGGTGACGCCGGGAATCGTGCGCAGCCGCGACACTACGAAATCGCGCCGCTTGCGATATTCGGCGAGCATCGTAGTCACCGAATCCTGCGGCCCGCGCAGCGCTTCCACCGCGGCCTTCTGGGCGATCGACGTCGGGTTCGACGTCGAATGGCTCTGCAGCTTCATCATGGCGCCGGCGATCGCGGCGGGAACCAGGCCAAAGCCGATGCGCCATCCCGTCATGGCGTAGGTCTTGGAAAGCGTTCCTGCCACCAGCACGGTTTGCTTCGCGCCGGGCACCGACGCGATCGAATACGGTTTGCCTTCGTAGAGGAACTGGCAGTAGCACTCGTCGGTCAGCAGGTAGATGCCGCGCTTGGATGTCGCCGGATAAATCTTTTCGAATTCTGCCTGATCGAGCACCGCGCCGCTCGGATTCGACGGCGAGTTGATGATGATCATGCGCGTCTTGGCGGTGAGATGCGGCTCGATCATCGCGGCGGTGAGCGCGAATCCCTTGGCTTCGTCGGTCTCGACGAAAACGCATTTGCCGCCGGCGTAGTTGACGACGTCTTTGTACGTCACCCAGTACGGCACTGGGATCACGACTTCGTCGCCGGGGTTGACCAGCGCCTGCGTCAGGTTGAAGATGACGTGCTTGCCGCCCACGCCGATGAGGCACTCGGCCGGCGTGTAGTTGGTGCCGAAATCGGCCTTGTGACGCTCGCAGACGGCCTGCTTGAGCTCCATCGTGCCGCCGGCGGCGGTGTACTTGGTGAAATTCTGATCGAGGGCGCGAATCGCGGCCTGTTTAATGTTGTCCGGCGTGGGAAAATCGGGCTCGCCTGCGCCGAAATCGACGACGTCGACGCCTTGCGAGCGCAGTTTTTCGGCGTCAGCCGAAACTTTCATGGTGGAGGAGACGCTGATCGTCGAGATGCGATCCGCGATTTCGTTTTTGGTTTCTACTGTCATAATTTTTCTTAAGTTTTGGCCATGTGGCCGAATTTTTTCAGCGGCATTCTTTTCTGCAGCCGGACCGCCACCGCGGGTGGCACCAGGCCGGTGATATTGCCGCCCAACGAGATGACTTCCTTGACCAGGCGCGAACTCAGAAACGAGTACGCTTCACCGGCCATCAGGAAAACGGTTTCGATTTCCGGCCGCAGCCGCCGGTTCATGAGCGCCATTTGCAGTTCGAATTCGTAATCGGAGATGGCGCGGATGCCGCGCAGTAGAACCGTGGCCTGGCGCGCGGCAGCGTAGTCCACCAGCAGGCCGTCGAAGCTGTCCAGTTCGACGTTGGAGTAGCCGGCGATTACTTCGCGCAGCATGTCCATCCGCTCTTCCACGGTGAACAGCGGCTCCTTAGTTTCATTGCGCAGAATAGCCACAATGAGCCGGTCGAAATGTTTCGAGGCGCGATCGATCAGGTCCAGATGCCCATTGGTGATGGGATCGAAGGACCCGGGGTAAATGGCGATGACCGGCAAACTTCGATTCTAGCGAAATTTATTCATCGACGCGCGGCGTGGCGTGTGAGTTTCAAATTTCGCGCAAGTAAAGTTTTGTACAAATATCGCCCTCCGGCAAACGATTGGGCGCTGAGCGTCGTCATTCAAGTCTGAGGCCTCTGACTCATGACGATTCATTTTCTTGAAACTGTTCCCACGGATTTATACAACAACGCCGCCTTCCCCATCGCCCTGCCATCGACCGTTGCCACGGTTGATCGCTTACGAGCCATTGCCGCTTCGGATTATTCGGTGAGCCACCGCCTTCGGGAAATGCTGCTTACGCGCATTCTCTTCGACTGCAACACCGAGCCCTTGTCGGCAGAAATTTCAGTGTTCGAGCAAGTGCTGAACGAGGGTCAGCGCATGGGAACTTTGTGGACGATGAACAGCCTGGCCATTGCGCGACGCTCTCATCGCCGCCACCAGCGCGCTTTCCCCGAGCGCCACGGCCACCAAGTTGTCGACTTGCTGTTGCAAGGCCTGGTGCGCACCCGTTTGCCGGAGACTGAGGAGTTCGAAAGGGCGGCGGCTTAGCCATGCGTACAGACACAGCACTGCCCTTGGAGCAGGATGCGTCGGTGCGAGCCGCCGCCCGCGCCATGTTGGAGAAATCCGTTCGTTGGTTATCCCGCTCTCTGCGCGTGGAGCAGGTATCTTTGCTGGTGCATGGCGGCGAGCGTTATGAGCTGGCCTGCGCCACCGCCATAGATCGCAACCGCGAGTACGCGCTGATGGAGAGAAGCGCCGTGATTCAGCGCCTTAAGGCGCACGAGGAACCGCTATCCGTAGCCTGGGTGCAGGGTAAGTGCTACGTCGCGGGCGAACCAGTGGAGGGCAGGGACGCGGTGGTTCTGAGCGCTCTAGGCGCCAGATTGTTGGTGGGCCTTCCCGCCAGCGGACGCCTGAGCGGCTTTCTCAGCCTGGGGAGCAAGACGGGCGACGAACCGGTCGCTCCCGCCGACCTTCGCCTGCTGCAAGGCGTGGCTCCGGAGATGGCTTTCGCACTGGAAAGCTGCCGTCTGCGAGTGGCGCTGGCAGCCGAATCCACGGAACGCCAAAAGCTGGAGTGGGAATTGGGCGTGGCGCGAGAAGTGCAGGAGCGCCTGTTTCCCTTGGGCCTCCCGCTGACTCCGGGCCTCGATCATTACGGCGTCTGGCGTGCCGCGCGCGGAGTTAGCGGCGATTATCTGGACTATCTCGAATTGCCGGAGGGCAACCTGGGCGTGGCCATCGGCGACGTGTCGGGCAAGGGTTTGTCGGCTGCGCTGCTGATGTCGTCTCTGCACAGCATGGTGCGCGCGTTGAGCCTGGCCCAGCACCTGAGCCTGGGCGATCTGGTCGCCACCATCAATAAAATGTTCTTCCGGGTGTCGCCGGACAACTGCTACACCACGCTGTTTCTGGGACGCTTCGATCCACGGGAAAATCGTCTGCATTACGTGAATGCGGGCCACGAGCCGCCTTTCGTGCTGCGCCGCGCGGGTTCCGGCCGCCGCCTGATTCCTCTCGAACCGAGCGGCCCGGTGATTGGAATCCTACGAGCTTCCCCCTATCGCGAAGAAACCATCACGCTGCAGCCCGACGATGTGCTGGTGGCTTACACGGACGGTGTTGCGGAAGTCACGAATCCGGCGGGCGAGGAATGGGGAAACCGCCGGCTGCTCGCAACGGTTCAGGCCCACTGCGAACGCCGCGCGCGAGAGATTGTGGCGCAAGTGATGATCGATGCCGATGCTTTTGCCGCAGGCGCGCCGCAATTTGACGATATGACGCTATGGGTGGCGCGGGTGGATGAATCCGAAGCCGACAGCCTGATCGAGGTGGTGCGAGCGTCGGCCTGCGCGGCTTAATTGGGGCACGTCCCCGACCTGCCTGCTTCTTGCAAACCGCAGGTCGGAGACCTGCCTCACAACTTTCCGTTTGCTAAGCGGCTGGGTCTTTGCTACCATCAAGTTGGCAGTCGAACGGAATCCTTCCCCTTGAAGTGCCACAATCCAACCAACGGAGTACGCAAGATCACTGAATGAGCTTTACTGTTTTTCTTGGCAACTTACCCACGTGGGTCACCGCTGACGATATCAAGACTTGGCTAACCGCCGACGATCTGGTCGCAGATTCAATTAAAGTGATCCGCAATCACGAAACACAAGAGTCGAAGGGCTTCGCATTTGTGGAAGCTCCTACCGCGCAGGAGATGCAGGCGATCATTCGCCGCTTCGACCGCGCGCCGCTCGACGGCAAGCTGCTGCGCGCAAACGCCGCCCAACCCACCAAGCCGAGAGGTACGGCGGGGGCACCGGCACCGCCGCCGGCCAGCACAGACCGCGGTCCGCGCAAAGTGGTCAAGCGCACTAGTAAAGAGCCCAGCAGCACGGCTCCGAAAAGCGCCTTTGCCACTCAGCTAGCCAAAGCGCTGTAATATCGGCTCCAATCGCTCGCGGCCACACAGGCCGCGACACCTGTGAAGGCACGCCACACCCTGCAAATCGTAAGCATTTGATTTTGCACGGCCTAGGTTCTGGCTCTCCGATTGCTGTACTATGCGGCTATGACTCGTGCTCTGGCCATCCTGCTAATAAGCGGCGCTTTCCTGTGCGCTCGCGGCCAGCAGCAGGCGGCTCTTTTGCCCGACGAGACCAACGTCAACGCCCGCTATACGGTCGAGGGCATCGACATATCGGGAACCAGCGAATCCAGAATGAGCAAGAGCCTCCGCGAGGATCTGCACCGGCTGGTCGGCGCCAAATTCAATCCGGAAATGCTGGACGATCTCGCCAGGCGTATCCGGGACGAACTGCATGTCCGCTCGGTCCATCTGAGGGTCGTAAAAGGATTTGCGCCCGACCATGTGCGGGTGCTGCTCTACGTGGCCCATCGCAAAGCCGAATTCGAAGCCTATGTGCCCAAGTTTGTCTACCAGAGCGCCCAGGGATTCAGCGGCCGCGTGGAAGGTGCGCTCACCGCGGAGCACAATACACTCGCGGTCAGTCTGGTGAGCGACGGCGACGAGCTGGCCGAACGCTACACGGGCATCATGGCGCGCTTCGAGAACAACAGCCTCGGAACCGATCGCCTGCGCCTGCGTTTCCAATTTGCCAGCTTTCAGGAAGATTGGAACGCGAGCACGCTAAACGCCATGCCTGCCGCCAATAGCCAGGTGGGCAACCTGTATAGCGCGCGCCAGCAATTCGCCCCCACGCTGGTTTTCGCGATTGCCAAGCCCTTGACGCTCTCGGCGGGGACCGACTTCGAGTTATTGCAAGGCGAGACTTCGGCCGCGCGAAACCAGGCCGCCAATGCCGCCGTAATTACTTTGCGCTATCGGCGGCGGCTGGAGGGTTCTGGCCCGTACGAGCAGGATGTGGACGCAGGTTATAGCCTGCGCGCGGCCACCCGGGCGTTAGGCAGCGACTACGTGTATGTACGCCATCGCTGGGACTTTACCTATTTGTTGACGCGCGGCCGGCATCGGCTTACCGAGCGCGTGGTGGCGGGGCGCATCGATGGTCGCGCGCCGCTTTACGAACGTTACATTTTAGGCAACAGTTCGCTTCTGCGGGGTTGGAACAAGTATGATCTGGATCCCCTGGGCGCTGACCGCCTGGTGTACAACTCGATCGAGTATCGGTACGGGCTGTTGGAGGCTTTCTACGATTGTGGCGCGGTTTGGAACCGGGGAGAGCCGGCGGAAGTCAAACACTCTTTGGGTTTGGGATTGCGAAAGGGCGTTTTCTCAGTGGCCATGGCGGTTCCGTTGAAGGATGGACACTTCACGCCCATGCTGATGGTGGGAATGAACTATTGATGACGCCGGTCACCCGAAGATGGTGGCTCCTGGCGAGCTTAGGCGCGCCAATATTGAAGGGCCTCGTGGCTCCCGCCCTCAAGCTGCGTCTGGAGGGCGAGGAACTGCGCGTAGCCGCTCCCCATTTCAAATTTCTCACCGGCAAACCCCTGGAGCGCCTGCAGGACGGGGCCGCGGTGGCCTTCCTGGCGCAATTTTCATTGTCTGCCGGATCGAACGGGGTCGCCATGCGGCGCGCCGTCGACCGCTTTGTGGTCAGCTACGATCTGTGGGAAGAGAAATTCTCTATTACTCGCACCGGCCAGAACCGCAATGACCGGCGCACGGTCTCTCATCTGACCATGGCGGCTGCCGAGGCCTGGTGCCTGAGCAGCCTGGCGCTCGACACCGCGGGTCTCGCCGCCGATAATCCTTTCTGGATTCGCCTGGAGCTGCGCGCCGAGGATCCACGGGATCAGGCGGCAGTGGTGGGCGAGCCCGGCATCAACCTGACCCGGCTCATCGAGGTCTTCAGCAACCCGGCGCGGGCGCAGCAGGCGCGCTGGGAAGCCGAAGTGGGTCCGGTACGGCTGGCGGAATTGCCGCGGGTCGCAAGAAGCGGATGAACCGGCTACGCAACAGACTGATCCTGATTTTTCTCGCGGCGACACTGGTGCCGCTGGGCGTCACGCTGTGGATTACCACGTCGCTGCTGGAACGCAGCCTCACTTACACATCCACGCGCGAGCTGGATGAGCTTTCGAAATCCCTGGAAAAGACCGGCCGCGAGTACTACCAGCAAGCCCGCGAAAATCTTCGCGTGGCGGCGGTTTCCGGGACGCGTTGAGCCGGCGAAGTTCACGCTGGCCGAGCGTGCCCGCTGGCCGGAGACCGTGGCGGGCTTCTGGGACAGCGGCGAGCCGGAGCGCTTTGCGCTTTCGGGCGACGCCGGCGACCGGCTGGATTACCTGGTGCGCAGTCCGCAGGAAATCCGCGTCTACACCATGGCTCTGGCTGTGGGCATGAACCAGTTGACGACGGAGTTCCGCCACGCGCGCGAACAAGTGGCAGCCAGCCGTTCGCGCGATTTGCGGCGCGGCTTCACCTATACCTACGTGCTGCTGGCGTCTTTAGTCTGGCTGGCGGCGCTGGCGATCCTGGTGTATCTCGCTCACCGCTTGAGCCGCCCGATCCAACAATTGACCCAAGGCCTGGCCGAACTGGCCGGCGGCAATTTCAAAGCGCGCATCGAAAGCGATCGCGACGACGAAATCGGCCGCGCCATCGCCGCCTTCAATCGCAGCGCCGGAGATTTGGAACGCAGCCGCGACCGCCTGATCTACCTCACGCAACTCGCCAGTTGGCAAACCCTGGCCCGCAAAATGGCGCATGAGGTCAAGAATTCGCTCACGCCCATCCGCCTCACCGTGGAAGAGATGCTGGCGCGCCATGGCGACAAAGACCGCAAATTTCTGGAGCAAGCCGCGCAAATTGTGGTGGACGAAATCGAAACGCTGGAACGGCGTATCCGCGCGTTCTCTGAGTTCGCCGCCGAGCCGCCGCTTGACCCGCATGTGTTGGACGTCAATGCGCTAGTGGAAGACCGCATTGCATTTCTGAAAGCCGGGCATCCCGAAGTGAGCTATCAATCGCGCCTGGCAGTGAACGCGCCGCGCGTGGTAGCGGACGAAGATCTCGTGAAGGGAATCCTGGTGAATCTGGTGGAAAACGCCGCAGAAGCCGCCGGCTCAGGCGGCAGCATTCTGGCGGTTACGCACGCCGTGAACGGGCACGTCGAGATTGAAATTCATGATTCCGGCCCAGGCTTGAGCGAACAGGCGCGCCGCACGCTGTTTCAGCCCACCATTTCGTTCAAGAAGGGCGGCACCGGACTGGGTCTCTCCATCGCGCGCAAGAGCGCTCTAGTATCCGGTGGCGATCTGCTGCCGGTTCCTGGAGAATTGGGCGGCGCCGGCTTCCGCCTGATTCTGCCCGCTGGCACGAATGGCCAATAAAAAAATCCTTATCGTCGACGACGAAGATAATATTGGCCGCTCCCTGCGCATGATTTTGGAGCGCGAAGGCTATGCGATTTCGCTGTGCCGGTCGCTCGCCGAATTCCGCGCGCATTCCGATGCGCGCCGCGCCGACGCCTACCTGCTGGATGTAAAGCTGCCGGATGGCAACGGCATCGACCTGGTGCGCTGGCTCGGCGAAAACGGAGAGCACGCGCCAGCGATCATGATTTCCGGCCACGGAACCATCGCCGACGCTGTCGAAGCCATCCGCGCCGGTGCTTTCGATTTTCTGGAGAAGCCGCTCAGCCGCGAGCGCGTTCTCGTCGCTCTGAAAAACGCACTGGAGCAATCGAAGCTGCGCGAAGAAAACGCCCGGCTGCGCGAGCTCGCGGGTCCGGGTCAGGAAATGATCGGGGCCTCGCCGGCGTTTCTGCGCGCGGTGGAACAGGCAACGCTCGCTGCGCGGTCGGATGCGCGCGTGCTGCTGATCGGGGAATCCGGCACCGGCAAGGAATTGCTGGCAGCGCACATTCATCGCTCCAGCCCCTTCGCCGCCGGACCGTTCGTCAAGGTGAACTGCGCCGCCATCCCCACCGAGTTGCTGGAGAGCGAACTGTTCGGACACGAAAAAGGCGCGTTCACCGGCGCGGCGGGCGCGCGCCGAGGCAAGTTCGAGCTGGCCGACGGCGGCACGTTATTTCTGGACGAAGTCGGCGACCTGCACGCGGCGTCGCAAGCCAAGCTGCTGCGCGTGCTGCAGGAAGGCGAATTCCACCGCGTGGGCGGCGAGCAAACGATTCGCGTGGCGGTGCGCGTGGTGAGCGCGACCAATCGCGATCTCACGGCGCTGGTGGAGCAACAGAAATTCCGCGAAGATCTGTACTATCGCGTGAGCGTAATGCCCATCCGCGTGCCGGCGCTGCGCGAGAGGCCGCAGGACATTCGCGTGCTGGCCGAGCATTTCCTGAAAGATTTCTGCGCGCGCAATAATTTCAAGCCCAAGATCATCGATGCCGCGGTGTATCCGCTGCTCGAAAGCTACCCGTGGCCGGGCAACGCGCGGGAATTGCGCAATTCAATCGAGCGCATGGCAATTCTGACGCCGGGCGAAAGGCTGACGCGCGAATCGGTGCCGGTAGAGATACGCCTGGAGCGCGATCCCGGACAGCACTCGACGGTGCACGAGGCCCGCGCCGCCGCAGAGCGCCAGCATATTCTGCGCGCGCTCGAAGATGCGAGTTGGAACGTGTCAGGGGCGGCAAGAGCGCTGGGCATGGAGCGGACCAATCTGCATAAACGCATCAGGGCGCTGGGGCTGACGCGGGAGAAGTAGCTGACCCTAATTGAGCGGTTTGCGAAAATCAGCGACTACTTCCATCGAAGCGTCGCTACTCACGACCGGAAGCGGCGTCGAGCGCTCGTGGCGAATGTCCCGAATCACGACTTCGATGCGGGGCTGCAGAGAGGAGGCTTCTTCATCGGTGAGCCCGTGGTCCTGCAAGGCCAGGATCGCGTCACCAAACAATTTGCGCTTTTCCTCCACGGCGCGCAGCAAGTCGCCGCGATAGGCGTCTTGATCCTGCCAAACGATGACGGCCTCCGGGTAGGACGGCAACACGACCTTTGGCCAGGAGGCAGTATAGAACTGCGCGAGATACTGCGCCCGGTACTTGTCGCGGTCGCCACCGTCGCAATAGTACGGATCATCCGGCGGGTTGTCGTAATTGCCAGGATCGGCGCGCAAATAATAGACCGGCGTCTCGCCGCCGATGAGAAAGCGGGCCTCAATTGCCGGCAGCCGACCGGGGAATTGCGTGAGAGCATAAAGACCCACGCGCGGCCAGCCCACCTTCGGTCCTCTCAACGAGAATCCGCACTCACTGCCGCCGCCAAATTCGCCACCGCCAATGCCGCGATCCGTGACCCACACCTTCAAGTGTTGGGTAAACCGGCTTAGCAGAAGCGACGCAAATCCGGCGGTCGGAGTCTTGCTCAACGCATTTCCGGCCGCCAGCCAGTTCCAGTTCGCCTTCGCCTTGTCGAGGATGCTCAGCAGCTCAGTCGTCGCATCATCCGGGGAACGGATCAGCAGAATCATCGACTGCGCGGCGAACTCCGGATAGAGTTTGTACGCGTGTTGCACTGGCACCGTGCCGCGTAGTTGAATCAACGCATCGAGAACCACGAGCAGCGCGTCATGCTGGTCCCGCTCCACGCTGTTTCGCTCGGACTCGACGGGCTGATATTCGGCAACCTTCAGCGTCAGCAGCGGAATCAGATCGGTCAAGCGATCCTGATTCGCCAGCCAGGCGCCCCACGCGATGCGAAGCGGATCCTGAGATCCAAGCCACGCAACGGCCCAGTCTTTACGCTGTTGAATATTCGCGCGAAGGAGAATTTCCGGACTGGGGCTGACAGCTTCCTGCGCAGCGAGGACTAGGGCGAACGCGGCGAAGGTCCACGCAAACACTTCTTATTGTATCGTGCGTAAACCGTACGCCGCGCCGTCAGCTCACCCCTCGAACAAATGAGTCCCATGCGTGATCGCCGCGCCAGCCCGCAGCGCGGCCGTGACGTGTACCGCTTCCGCCAACTCCTGTTCCGTCACCCCGGCTTTCAGTGCCGCCTGCCGGTGCAGTTCGATGCAGTAGACGCATTGCGTAGTGAGCGCGACGCCGATCGCCATCAGCTCCTTGTACTTCTTCGGGATCGCGCCATCGGCTAGCGCGGCCTTGTCGTAAGCCCAGAAATTCGTTGTGGCTTCCGGGGCCAGCTTTCCCAGCTTGGGCAACCGGTTCAGTTTGTCCATCGAGTGCGTCATTTTCCGCTCCGCGTCGCAATCACTTCGAGGTATTCGGCCTCGACCGAGGTGGCGGCATCGTCCTCCGCCTTGTTGTTCGCCGACCACAGGCTCACCAGTTCACACCGCAGATTTTCCTGGCCTCTCAGGTCGAGCGATGCGAACGCGCGCGACATCGGTCCATAGTTGGTACGGAAGAATTCGACTACTGCGTCCGGCGAGAACGGATAGTCGAAATGATACATGCGCCGCGTCAGCTTCAGATCGGCGACGCCGTCATGAAGGCGTTCGCGAACCGTCGATTCATCGCCCCACAGCACCGGCGACGGCATGCCAGAAGGAGCGATGTGCTTGGCAATCGTTTTGAACATTTGCCCGATGAACCCGCTGGGGGTCCAATTCGCCATGGCGATCAGACCGCCGGGCCGGCAGACGCGCGTGAGTTCGGCGGCGACACGATCGGGCCGGGGCGCGAACATGGCCCCGATCAAGCTCACCACGGCATCGAACTGTCCATCCTTATACGGCAGGGATTCGGCGTCGCCCTCTTCGAAGGTAATGTGTAGTCCCTCGGCAGCCGCGCGGGCCCGGGCATTCTCCAGCCAGTTGGTCGAAATGTCGCAACCCGTAACCTGCGCGCCGGCACGGGCCGCAATCACAGCCAGTTGCCCGGCGCCGCAGCCGACATCCAGAAGACGGGTTCCCGGTTGGATACCCAGCCGGCGGAAAAACACCTCGGCATCTTTTTCCATGTAGCGGGAGAAAAGGTCGTAGTCTCCCGTCATCCAGGTCGCTTTCAGTCGGGTTTTGAGCTGTTCAAAATCTTTGCTCGTGGGATTTCCTTCGCAATGGCGTTCATGCTGGCATTCTCTCCTCAGCAAGAAACGCGGAAACTTACTGGCGGATTGGATCATCCAACTTGTGAATTGGAGACCTGATGCCTAAGATGCGTGCCGTGCAAGTCACTCGCCCGAAAGGGCCTTTCGAAATTGTCGAGCGTGAAATTCCCGAGCCAGGCCCTGGATCGGTCAGGCTCAGAGTGCAAGCCTGCGGTGTTTGTCACAGCGATTCCATCACCAAAGAAGGTACATTTCCGTGGGTACAATACCCGCGCGTTCCCGGCCACGAGGTGGTCGGGGTGGTGGATGCCGTCGGCGCGGGCGTTGCGCGTTGGACGCCCGGGCAGCGCGCCGGAGTTGGCTGGCATGGCGGCAATTGCGGCTATTGCGATTCCTGCCGGCGCGGCAATTTCTTTGCGTGCGAAACGTTTACCGCCATCACCGGCATCACCCATGACGGCGGTTATGCCGACTACATGATTGCGCGCTCTGAAGCCCTGGCGCTCGTGCCGGAGGAGTTATCGTCTGCTGAAGCGGCGCCGTTGATGTGCGCCGGCGTGACCACGTTCAACTGCCTCCGCAACGCCGGCGCGCAGCCGGGCGAACTGGTGGCGGTGCTCGGACTGGGCGGTCTGGGGCATCTGGGCGTGCAGTTCGCGGTCAAAGCCGGATATCGCACGGTGGCCATCGCGCGCGGTCAGGACAAAGAACCGCTCGCGCGCCAACTCGGGGCGTGGCACTACATCGACAGCCAGTCGCAGGATCCCGCCGCGGAGCTGAAAAAACTGGGCGGCGCCAAAGTAATTCTGGCCACCGTCACAAACGGCGATGCCATGGCGGCCGTCGTGGGTGGTCTGGGTATCGATGGCAAGCTCATGATCATCGGAGCGGCGGCGCCCTTCTCGATTACGCCTATTCAGTTGCTCACGCAACGCCAGGCGCTTCGCGGGTGGTATTCGGGCACGTCCATCGATTCGCAGGACACGCTCGCCTTCAGCGTTCTGACCGGGGTGCGTTCCATGAACGAAATATTTCCGCTGGAGCAGGTGAATGAAGCTTACGAGCGCATGACCAGCGGCAAGGCGCGCTTTCGCGCCGTGCTCACGATTTCGTGACCGCGGATTCGGCGGCGGCGAGCGTGTCGAAGCAGGGCAGCAGCGTGTCAACGCGGGTCATTTTGAACAGCGAGCGCACGCGTTCTGTCAGACCGGTCAGCGCGAAGCCGCGTTGGGTTCGTTGGCACGAAGCGAACATACCCAGAATGGAACCCAGCGCAGCCGAATCCAGGTACGAGACTTCGGTCAGATCGAGAACCACGGGCTTGGCGGCTTCCTCGCGGCTCATCCGCTGAAATTCGCCAACTGTTTGCAGGGTAAATAGGCCGCTGAGCTTGATGATACGGGCGCCGAGCTTCCCCTCCGATGTCTCGATTGTGAGGCCTTCTGCTTTGCGTGGGGTCAACGGGACCTTCCCGGGTTAAGAAATAATCGCAAGATATTGATTTTACCAGCTGCAATTTCCTTGGTGTATCATCTACCCATGAAACCGAACCTGGCCCGCCGCGAGTTCCTGGGTGCTGGCGCATCCGCCATCGCTTATCTGCATATGCCGCGGTCGCTGTTTGCCTTCGAGGCCGGCGACAAACCGATCCCGTTTCTGGATGCGCAGGCGCCAGTCGCCGATAAGCCCATCCTGCTGTGGGATGAACTGACGACCTGGATCACGCCGCAAAATCAGTTCTTCTCCGTCGGCCACTACAACACGCCGGAAGTGGCGATGGACACCTGGAACCTGCCGGTCACCGGGTTGGTCAACAATCCGAAAACGCTGACCCTCGCCCAGCTCAAGGCCCGGCCCAAGCGTGAATATGATGCCACGCTCGAATGCTCCGGCAACGGGGCGTTTCCACAATTTGTCGGCGGTATCGGCAACGCGCGCTGGGGCGGCGCCGCACTGGGTCCGCTACTCAAGGAGTGCGGCCTGAAGCCGGAAGCGATCGAGGTGGTCTTCTACGCCGCCGATGCCGGCAAGGAAAAAATTCGCGACAAAGAATATCCGCAGCATTTCGCGCGCAGCCTTTCGCTGAGCGACGCCATGGCGGATAACGTGTTTCTGGCTTACGAAATGAATGGCGAGCCGCTGCCGAAGGGACACGGCGCGCCCCTGCGCCTGATCGTGCCGGGCTGGTACGGCATCGCCTGGGCCAAGTGGGTTACGCGCATCGAGGTGACCGACCGCCGCTTCATGAGCAAATTCATGGCGCGCGATTACGTCACCATTCGCGGCGAGCAGCAGGGCGATCAAACCATCTGGCGCGAAACATCGGTGAGCAAGTTGAATTTGAAATCCATCGTGGCGCGCGTGGTCCAGCGGCCGGATGGCACGCTGCGCGTTTCGGGCGCGGCGTGGAACGATGGCACCGAAATCAAATCCGTCGAGCTGAAAGTGGATGACGGCAGTTGGATGCAGGCCAAGCTGGGCGAGGGCCGCGACAAGCACCATGCCTGGACCTTCTGGTCGGTCGATTGGAAAGGCGCGCAGCCCGGCGAGCACACGCTGGTTTCCCGCGCGACCGACGCCCGCGGCACGGTGCAGCCCACGGCGGAAGATCCGCAAATCGCGTTGAAGCGGACATATTGGGAAGCCAACCAGCAGTTTCCGCGCAAGATTAAGATTTAAGTAATGCGGTGCACAATCGTTCTTGCGCTTGCGGCAGCCGGTCTTTTGATAGCTCAAAAGCCGCCGGTCCGGTTCCTCATGGGGCGATTGACCGCGGTGTCGAGTGACAGGGTTGAAGTACAAGACTCGGCCGGGCCTCATGTTTTCTATTCCGATGCGGCCAGCGACATTTGGCGCGGCAAGGACTATCACGATTTCTCTGTGCTCCAGCTTGGCGACGAAGTCGATATTCGCTACCGGAACGATTCCCCAGCGCGCGCAGTGGTAATCAACCTTTGGGCGAACATCGACAAAGTGGAAGGCCGCATCCAGCGGGTTGACCGCGACGGGTTTCAGGTTGACCAGAACTATTCTGCGGACCCGGATTCAGGCTACCGCCGTGGATTGCGCGAGATCGCCTATGATTCCGCCACGCTGTGGGAAGACAGCCAGGCAGAGGATCTGAAAGTTGGCCGCGACGTCTTCGTGATCGGCATGAAACTCCCTAGCAGTAAGCTGGCGGCCACGCGGGTCATAGTCTACGAAGGGCACGCGCCGGTGCGCATGAAGCCCTCACGCATCAAGTTGCCAAACGGTGCGGTGCAGTAATCGGGCGGTGGGAAAATGGGGTCAGACACCTTTTCCGGACGTTATTGAAGGTGTACGTCCTTTCGCCAGGATCAGAGCTATGCACGACAACCTCCGGTTGCTAACCGTTATTGCGAAGGCAGCGCTGATAGTTACTATCGGATGCTCTGCACTACTGTGCGTTGCGCTGGTGGTATCGGGTGCGAAGGATGCCATGTCATACCGCGAGCAAGTGGTGTTAGGGGCTTTCATGGCATTCCTTCCTGTCGGTATCGCGGCTTGGTGGATGCTTCGAAAGCTCCAGGCCCGTTACACGCGAGGTGAGTCGCGAAGTGTGGCGATTGCGTTTGCGGGCTTTACTCCATTTGTGCTGGTGGTGAGTATGGTCGTTGCCCAAATACTCGGTGGCTACGCTTCACTACTGGGAGGCCCCTTTGCTCTCGTCGGCGTATTTGTGGGAATCGTTGGGATCACCACGTTTTTGAGCTTCGTGCCGTGCATGCTCGCATTACGGAGCGTGCGTCACACTGAAGCGGCTCATCGGGAGCAATAGCTACACTTCAGCGGAAAGGGAAACGGGGGGAAACGGGCGGGGGAACGGGGACAGACGACATTTCCTGATAACGATTTCTCGCTCAGGCTGGCGTCTTATTCTTCAGTTGGTTCTAGTACTTAACTGGGGGGATGATCGAATGTCGTGTGTCTCCGTTTCTACTCCGGCAGGCGGGACCAACCGGGAAATGTTGCACCAGTTTCCATCTTTTCCAGGTTGACAGCAATGATAGCGCCCATCGCGTTGGCACTACTCTTCGGAAGCTCGACACCCGGAACTTCGCGTAATATTTCCGTCTGTGAAGCAGCCAGGTTTAGCGAGCAATTGGATGGCACCCGGGTTCGAATCAGGGGCGTGTGGCGGCAGACGTTTCCTGGAGCGGACCTCTTCGACGAACTCGTCGACGCAAAGTGCCCGAATGTGGAGATCCACGTGCTGGCAACGGACGCTTCCTTGGGGCATCCCCCGCCAGTAGGGTACAAACTCGACATGAAATCCGCTCGACGCGCGCAGCGTGTGGCCGAAAAAGCATTGGCGGCTGGCCGCGACCTATCTGCGACTATCGTGGGAGTGTTGTACGTGCAGAAAAAAGAGGACTATGTCCCGGCCCGGCCGTTGAACAAGGATGTGATGATTCCTCCCCACCACAAGTGGTATCCCCTCGTTTTGCTAATCGAGACAGTGCGGGACATAAAGGAGCGCTGACAGATCCTTCCCGCGGTGGGAAACGGGGACAGACGACATTTCCTGATGACGATCTCTCACTGTGGACGACGTCTTATTCTTCAATTGGTTCTAATATTTAGCGGGGGAATCATCGGACGGAAACATCGTCTGTCCCCGTTTCCACCCCCGATATGGGATCTTGGCGTTGGCAATCTCTTCTTCCCGAATAGCTCGAGACTGGACCCGGGGTGCTAAAGATGATCAAAACCATTTGCATTATCTTTCTCTACTCAACTGGTTGGCTTCGAATGGAGGCGCAGAACGTGGACGTTAGCGGCTCGAAAATAGCTCTCCCTGAAGGGAACGTGCTCGGAGCAGCTTTCTACGAAGACAACGGGATATTTTTTGTCCAGCAGAGTGTGCTCTCAACTGAGAATGGCGGGCTGCTGATTCGTTCTCATCGTCAGTTGTCCTCTTGGAGTATCAAGCATCGTTCGATCATTACGAAAAGAGTTTTTGACGAGAATCCACAAGGTGCATCGGCATACCCGTGTGGCCGTGTCGAAACATCTGCGAAATTACATCGGGTTTTCCTATGCAGTGCAGGTTCTCACGTTGAGGTTCTCGACCCGGACAGCTTGAGCACGATTGGGAAAATGGCTCAGGGAGACGACCAGTACATCAACGACTTTGCTGTTGACGATCTTCGTAGCAGGCTGCTTGTGTTGGCGGCTCGGAGAGATGGTTCTATCCGTATCACTGCCTACTCTCTGCTGAACGGGGACAAGCAGCAGGAGGCAGTCCTGCCTGCTGCGAATGCCAAGAGGATGAGCCTTGCCTTCGCTCCAAAGACCGGGCAGATCGGCATCGCTGTAGAGGTAGGCAGCCGCTCTGGGGGGAAGGCTGACATTTACGCCTGCTCCGTCGAATCCAACCTCGCCTGTACAAGAGTCACTCAAATAGATGCAGTGTCGCAGATCACCTTTCTAGGAAGGCAAATGCTGGTTGCAACCAGCACTTTTGCAGACAACAAAAAAGACTGCGTTCTGACCGTTGATCCGACAACACGTTCGGTCACCCGTGAATACTGTTCTCCTTCGACCGGAGTCCATTATGCGGTAGGAGTCGTCGACAAGAGGTATGTGGTGGCCTTCACGGGCATCAGCAAACGGACGTGGTTCGGCGAGGAAAACAAGTCTGTGACGAGTTCGTTCTCGGTATGGAGGGCAGAAACTTCTCAAGTCGCCGCTGTCGCAAAGGACCCGAGCGATTATGGGGCGTTCCAGAACGAAATGAGGGTGGTCGCAAGCAACACGGAACCACTGTTTATCGCGTACCAGAGAGTATCGAATGTGCTTTGTCTTTACTCAATCGTGGATCACAACTGATGCTGCTGTCCTGCGTCCGACTTTTCCCGGGCGCAAAGTGAATCGAGTAGGCATCTGTGCGTTGCCCGCTGAAGCAATCAGCAGCGACAGTGCAAAATCAAGCAATTACGGCTTCGCTGCGATTTCGTAACATAGATCGCGTGCGGCCGCGCGCCCTACTGATTGTCAAATCGATCCATTATCCAGTTCAGCGCGGTGGCGATGAGAGCGAACTCAACCGGCCATATCAAAAGAAACCACGCCGTTCTCCAGTGTTCTACCCTGCCTAAAATTACCCAAAAACAGGCGGTGTGGACTAACAGGAGGCCTACTGTTGCACGCCAAAATAGGCTGTTGCGCCAGAATCGCCGACGTTGCTTGGTCACATAACCAAAAAGCAGTGCCGTGTGGGCCGCCAAGGCGGCCCACTTACCCCACTTAGCTAGAGATGCGTCGGACACGTGAAACGCGGACCAATATACGATCGTTGCCACGGTTGCAAAAAGAAGAACGATGATTGCCCCTAGGGCGATGTATCCGAGGAGAGTGTAGATGAGCAGTTGATTTCTAATCTTGCCCATACAAATGCGGCGATAGCGATCAGCACGCTACTTCCAAAATCCAGGCACCAAGTTGAATCAGCAGTCGCCGCGCTTAGAGTTTGGCGGGTATCTCGTAAACGTAAATGGCGTGCGGCCGCGCGCCTTCGATCTTGATCTGCTCAACCGCGCTTGGTTTCCATCCCCGAATCTCGAAGTCGTGCGACACCACGCGCGAGCCCGGCTTGAGATCGCGCTCGAGATTTGGCCGCAGCAGCTCGTTCGATGCAGTCGAGAGATAGATCGTCACCACGTCGGCAGGTTTCAGGTCGACCTTGAGCAAGTTGGCGTGCACGATTTTCACGCGATCTTCCAGGCCCAGCGATTTCACGCGGGCTGAAGCCAGCTTGTACAGGCTGGATGACAGCTCGACGCCCACTGCGTTGGCCTTGAATTTGCGCGCCGCCGTGATTACGATGCGGCCTTCACCGCAGCCTAGATCGTAAACCATTTCGCCCGGCTTCAAGTGTGCCGCCGAGAGCATTTTCTCGACAACATCTTCAGGGCTGGGGAAATCGGGCGCCAGAACTTCCGGATTGCCGAACTTCTGGGCGGCCGCGGGCGCAGCCAGAGCCGCCAGCAGCATCCAAGTCTTCCAATTGGTTAAGCCTATCCCCACATCATGATTCTACGTGATCCGCGCCCATACGGTTACGGCGAAGATGCGGCCTGCGCCAGCTTCCTGGTGTGGAATCTCAGGATGCGGGACATGATCTCGGTCCAGGCGTACCAAAGGTCGCGCGGGCGCGAAATGGTGTATTCGTAGCCGTTGAGGCGCTTGACGGCGGCGCCGATGGCATCCCGCCAGGGATTGACCCGAGGATCCAGGTTGTAATTCATATAGAACACCGGATAAGAGACATCTCCCAGTTTACGCAGCGTTTCCGGCGCGACAGCTTCGTCCAGCATGACCTTGGGGCCGGCAAAAATTACGGCATCGGGATGCTGGCCGGAGCCCATTTCTTCGGTGATCAGGTCGGCGAGGAAATCGGTTTCCCCGCGTTTCTGACCCAGAAGCTTGAGATCGACCGTACCGAGGTTCAGCGTGCGTAGTGCCTCGCCCAGGGCAGGGAAGTCGATCTGCCCGGCTTCCTGCTGGCGGTACACCACCCGCTGTTGCTGTACATTGAATGCCACCACCGAAACCTTGCCGATGCGTGGCTCGCGCGAAATACTGCGCAGGATCGACACCAGCGCGTTGGTGTCCAGCGGCTGCAGCGTCGCCGAATAGGTCTTCTGCGGCGCGAAGTTCACCATCACCTTCACTTTGAGCGGTTCCTGGGCGGCGCTGTGCTCGATGGGCGGCTCCTGCTTGAACGGTTCATGCTCAGACGCCTCCACCGCGCCGGCGGGAATCATGAGGTTGAGGTGCTTGTCCTTGGCCGGCAGGTCGGCCGCGACATCCCAATGAAACGAGCAGACGCGCTCGCCGCGGTCTCGCATTAGCAGATCGACGTGGTAGCTGCCTTCACCCAAGTCGAAGATCCCCTGCAAGTAGGCTGTGCCCTTGGCGTCTTCCTCGATATCGGGCACGGTCATGTGGTGGGAGAAATACACGGCGGAAGCATTCGGGCGATCGGCCGGAGTGACGCGGAAAACGGTGGTGAGCAAGCCGTCTTTTCCGGCAGCCTCGCGCAGAGGAAGGCTTACATCGTAGCCGGCGTGGAAGCGCAGATCGAATCCCAGCAGTGGCTTCATGGGCGTTACCGTGCAGGGGAGGTCGCGGCGGACGTCCTGCGCTTCCAGCACCGCCGAATCGGTATTGAGAATTCGGACAACGCCGCCCGGCCCCGTGCCAGGCATCAGCGATTGCGCTTCGAGCGCTACTCCGGCGCAGAGTATACAAACCGAAAGCTTGCCGCCCACCCGCATCTGGTCCCCGACTTCCTGGTTATCGATCCTATCATCTGGAAGATATTGGCGCCATCCGTTCCCAGGGGATAGACGCCGCAAGGATAGAATGATTTCAAGCCCATGTTCGAAATGGATCAAACGAAGACGCAGGCCGAGGACGTCGCGCGACCCGAAGGCTTGCCGCCGGATGTGATCGTCAGCCCCGATGCATTGCGCGCCGAGCGAGTGCCGCCGGGCCAATCGCGCACGCGGAAATGGCCGGTGCTCGACGCCGCCGGGCCGCCGCAGCTCGCGCTGGAGAAATGGAAACTGCGCTTGTTCGGCAATGTCGCCCGTCCCGTGGAATGGACCTGGGAGGAATTTCAACGTCTGCCGCGAGTGAAAGTTTTTTCCGATTTCCACTGCGTCACCCGCTGGTCCCGGCTGGGTAATTTGTGGGAAGGCGTGGCCACGCGCGAACTTCTGGCCCTGGCTGGCGGACCGACGCCCGAGGCGCACTTTGTGCTGGCGCATGGCTACGACGGCGCCTGGACTACCAATCTGCCGCTCGCCGATTTTCTGGCCGAAGACGCCTTAGTCGCCTTCCTGCACGATGGCGAGCCGATTTCGCTCGAGCATGGCGGCCCGGCGCGCCTCATCATTCCCCGGCTCTATGCGTGGAAAAGCGCGAAGTGGCTTGCCGGCCTGGAACTTCTTCCGCAAGACCACGCCGGTTTCTGGGAGCGGAATGGCTATCACATGCGGGGCGATCCCTGGAAGGAAGAGCGCTATGGTTTTTAGGACGAGACTGCTTCTGCTGTTGGTGGCCACGGCCGGGCTGGCCGCGGCGGCAGGCATGCCTCCGCCCCAGCCCAAATTGGACGAAGCCGCTCTGGCCGGGGCGGCTCACACGCTGGGCACCGCCGATGCCAAGGTTTTCGACGATGCGATCGGGCTCATCAAGCAGGGCAACCATGCCGAAGCCCTGCTCTCGCTGACTCGCCTGACCGGCAGCAATCCGAAGAATGTGGCGGTACGCGCCACCCGCGCCTACGTGCTGCTGCAGGTGGGCAATCTGCTCGGCGCGTTAGATGACGCCCGCCTCGCCGAAAAGACCGGCCCGCCCACCGCTTATCGCTGCTGGCTGCTGGCGCAGATTTCTTACCTGGCAGGAAACCAGCGGCTGTGCCGGCGGGAGGTCAAGCACCTGGAAGGCAATCCGGAGTACGGTGCAGAAGCCGCGAAGCTGGGCGCGAATTTGAGCGCGAGCAAGAAATAGGGATCAGTAGGTTGAGCTTGTGCGCCGAACGATGTCAGTCACATAAGCAATTCGCCGCGTTGGTATCGATGTCAAGAAAAATTCGGTAGCTGCCCACTCGGCGGCGCCACGCAGTTCGCTGGTGCGCGAGAGGAACAAGGTCCCCGCCAAAGGGATTTTCTTGCATAGCAGCGAGAGCCTGGAGTATGCGGGACTGATCGTTACCCGGAAACTTTTGCAGGGCTTTTCGAGCGTGCTTGGCGATTTCTACTTGCCAGCTCATCGGTCAGTTGAGCAAGGCTCACGTAGTCCCCGTTCTTAATGTCCTTCCGGCCAGCTTTGATCCCCGCTAGTTCGGCTTTGGTGGGAGTGTAAGCCCGGCCTTTACCGGCCGGCTCTTTGGCAATAATCGTGATCAGACCGCGGGCCGCTTTGAATTCGACGGGATCGCCGGGGCGAATGCCCGCCCGGCGCCGGATCGTGGACGGGACGACGAGTTCAGTCTGACGCGCGGTCGCCTTGCTCATGTTGCACCTTCAGTATAGCTTGCGTCTCGCGATCCACCCGAAAAGTGTGGAACACTGAGGGGCTATGATCGGTCAACCCTCCACCGCTGCGTCGCTCGCGACCGGTCCGTGGTACCGGGAATTGAAAGCGAGTCACTGGTGGGTGCTGATTATCGCGTCACTCGGCTGGCTGTTCGACACGATGGACCAGCGCCTGTTCGTGCTCTCGCGCGGACCGGCGATGACGGCGCTGCTGCCTGCGGGAACATCGGTTGCCGACATCACCTGGTACAGCAGCGTCGCCACCGCAATCTTCATGCTGGGTTGGGCCATCGGCGGATTCTATTGCGGCATCCTGGGCGACCGCTGGGGCCGCGCTAAAACCATGATGCTCACCATCCTGGTGTATTCGCTGTTCACGGGACTTTCGGCGCTCTCCACGACTTGGTGGGATTTCACGCTATACCGGTTTCTCACCGGCCTGGGTGTCGGCGGTGAATTCGCGGCCGGCGTTACGCTGGTGGCGGAAGTGATGCCGGATAGCGCGCGCGCTCACGCCCTTGGCATGCTGCAGGCGCTTTCGGCAGTAGGCAACATTACTGGCTCCGCCATTAGTTTTGTAGTCCTGCCGCTCGGTTGGCGGTGGATGTTTCTGGTGGGCGTGCTGCCGGCGCTACTGGTAGTGGCCATCTTTCGCAAAATGAAAGAACCGGAGAAATGGCAGCAGGCGCGGGCGGCGGTTTTGCGTGGAGAGACCAAAGCCATGGGGTCGGTGAAAGATTTGTGGACCGACCCGCGCTGGCGCAGGAATACGATCATTGGCTTGATCATGGCGATCTCGGGTGTGGTGGGTCTGTGGGGGATCGGCTTCTGGACGCCGGAGCTGATTCGTGAAGCGCTCAAAAATTCTCCGGCAGCGGACCGCAACTGGTACGTGAGCCTGGGCACGCTGCTGCAGGATACGGGCGCGTTCTTCGGCGTCTATGCATTCACGCTGCTGACGGCCAAAACTGGCCGCCGTCCCGCGTTTATTGCGGCGTTCCTGCTGGCATTCGCCGCCACGCTGTTCACCTTCGGCCGGCTGCACAATGCCAGCGATATTTTGTGGATGATTCCGCTCCTCGGCTTCTGCAACCTGATGGTGTTCGGCGGCTTCTCGATCTACTTCCCGGAGCTGTACCCGACCCGCCTGCGCAGTTCCGGCGTGGGCTTCTGCTATAACGTGGGCCGCGTCATCGCTGCGTTGGGTCCGTTTACGCTAGGCAGCCTGACGGTGGTTTTCAAGGACTCCGGATACGCCAGCCCGTTTCGCGCCGCGGCCATGGCATTGGCATCCATGTATCTGGTTGGCGTGGTGGCGACGTGGTTCGCGCCCGAGACCATGGGACGCCCGCTTCCCGAAGAATGAAGACTCGCATTCTGCTGGCCGCTGTTGGGTGGCTGTTGACCAGCGGCTGCTCGAAACCCGCAGCTACAGGCCTCACGCCGGTTCGCCTTGCCATCGGCGGGCAGGCTCAGATGGTGTATCTGCCGGTGACACTGGCGGCCGAGTTGGGATATTACCGCGCGCAGGGCCTCGACGTCGCGATACAGGATTTTCCCGGCGGGTCGCGCGCGCTCGAAGCACTGCTGGGCGGGAGCGCCGACGTGGTCGCCGGTTTCTACGATCACACCATCCAGATGGCCGCCGAAGGACGCGATATCGAAGCCTTCGTGAGCATGCTGCGCTATCCAGGATTTGTAGCAGTGGCGTCGCCGGCGTCCAAGATCACGCGAGTGGAAGACCTGCGCGGCAAAATTGCCGGCGTGACCGCGCCAGGATCGTCCTCGCATTTTTTTCTGAACCAATTACTGGTGCGGCATGGATTGTCGAGCGACGCCGTGAGCATCACGGGCATCGGCGCAACCGCCAGCGCCATCGCCGCCGTGACGCGCGGCAAAGTGGATTGCGCCATCATGTTCGAGCCTGCTGTCACCATGGTGCGCCAGCGCTATCCGGACCTGACGATTCTGGCTGACACGCGCGCGGCGCAGGGAGTACGCGAAATTTACGGCGTGGATTCGTATCCAGGCGCCACCCTATACTCAACGCGGGATTGGACCGCGCGCCATCCGCAAACCGCGCGCAAACTGGCTCACGCGATTCGCGACACGCTGGCTTGGATTCAGAGCCACTCGGCCGAAGAGATCAGCGCCAAAATGCCAGCCTGGTTTCGCGGCGAAGATCCGGCAGTATTTGCCCAGGCGATGGCCAACTCGATGGCCATGTTTTCCGCCGACGGCCGGATGACGGCGGAAGGCGCCGAAGCCGTCAAGCGCGTGCTGGCGGCGTCGATCGAGAAAGTGCGGCAAGCGAATCCGGACGTCGCTCGCACCTATACCAATGCGTTTCTGGATGCGCCGTAGCCGGTCAGGAAGCTTTGCGCTCGGCGTGCGCTAATTCTTCCAGCAGCGGCTTCACTACGGCCTGTGCGTCTCCGAAGGCCTGCAGATAATCCTGGAACTTGCGGTTCAATTCCACCGCCTGCGGCGGCGTCAGGCGCGAGCGCACGATCATGTCGCGGACATGAACCGGGTGGGGCAGTACGGCTTCCTCGCCAAGTTCTTCGAGCGCGATGGCAGGGTCATAGTGATACATGAGATCACCTCACCTTTAAGCGTAATCCACCTGGACCAGAAAAAGGCCTTTGGCAGGCGCCGTGGGTCCGGCGCGGTGGCCGGCCGCGGGCGTGAGCAGTGCGCGTAAACCCGCGGCATCGAGATTCCCCTTGCCGGCTTCGAGGAAAACGCCCACCAGGTTGCGCACCATGTGCTTGAGAAATCCGCTGCCCCGGACGCGATAAACCAGGCGATCGCCGTTGGCCTCCCACTGCGACGAAAAAATCATGCGGCGCGTGGTGGCGAGTTCGCGATCATCGGCAGCGGCGAAGGCCGCGAAATCGTGCTCGCCTTGCAGCAGCGGAGCGAGGGCGATCACGCGCTCGATATCCATCGGGAACGGATAGTGGTGCGTGTAGCGCCACTCGAAAGGCGGGCAACTTGCGCCGCGAAAGATACGGTACTCGTATGTTTTTGCGTGGGCATCGAAGCGGGGATGGAAGTCGGCAGCGGTCTCCTCGGCGGAAAGCACGCGGATGGAAGGCGGAAGCTGGCGGTTAATCGCACGCTGCAGATTCTCCACCGGAATGGGGTTCTCCAGGGAAAACGCGGCCACTTGGGCGAGCGCGTGGACCCCGGCGTCGGTCCGGCCTGATCCAGCGACCTTTACCGGCCGGCTTTCGATCTCGCTCAGAATGGTTTCGAGTGAGCCTTGGATGGTGGGCAGGCCGGGCTGTACCTGCCACCCGTGAAAATCGGTGCCGTCATAAGCCAGGCTGATCTTGATGCGGCGCATTACCGCTTCAGTATTCCAACCACTTCACGCCTACTGCCGCCGGTGGTGACAACATCTCCAAGAGTGCTGCCATCTCTCCGGGTGTAACCGCGAACCCCCTCCGGAGCGTCTTTTTCCCTAATGGATCCCAATCAGTGAAGATGAATCGCGCTCCCAGCGCCCGGGCCACTTCGTGGCCAATGATCAATCCACCAATAACTGGAGAAGCCACCACGCGGACGGGCTGCTGTCCGATGGGCGTCAGGCCTAGGCGGCCGCTGATATATGTGCCTGCTGAGCGGAAGAGCTGCAACACTTCGGCCGGCTCGGGTTGCGGCGTCACAGACGCCTACTATAACATTGAAGGACACGGGAACCGGTCTCCGTTCGTCCTCGTAAAATATTGTTTCGAAGGATACAAATGCGTTTGAAAGCCGTATTCGCCAGTCTGCTCAGCGCCCTGTTGCTCATGCAGCCGATGTGGGCCCAGGATGCTCCGCCCAGCGCGCCGCAACCAGCTCCGGCGCAGCAGCGGATGACTGAGCCCGACTATTCCAAGGGCGCGCCGGTGTGGCCTCATTTTACCCGGGTTTATAAGCAGCCGTACGTTGCGGAAGTGAACATGGGCAATAGCAATCGCCTGGACCGTTTGCTGCGAGATGGCAATCTCTACCTTTCGTTGGACGACGCCATCGCCCTGGCCCTTGAAAACAACCTCGACATCGCTTGGATGCGCTATCAGTCGCTGGTTTCCGACACCGATATTCTTCGCGCCAAGGCTGGTTTCGCCATTCGCAACCTGGTTGTTTTCGGCGGTACATCGAGTCTCTCCACGGGCAGTTCCGCTACCGGCGGCACGGGCGTGAACCCGATCGGCAGCACCACCAACGCCAGTACGATCACTACGTTTGCGGGCGGTTCCACCATCGCGCCCAATGGCGGCCTCTCGGTGGTAGGCACCAATCTGATCGGCGGCTCGGCGATACCTCAGTTTGACCCTGTCCTTACGACCACGGTCGGTTGGGCGCACAACAGTACGCCGCAGAGCAGCACGTTCGTCACCGGAACGAGTACCCTGGTCACTGAAGGCGCAGCCACCGCCCTGGGCTATTCCCAGGCTTTCAGCACCGGCACGGCATTCAGTCTTAACTTCAACAGCGCCACGAACAACTCGAATTCCATTCGCAACACGATCAATCCCTCGATCAGCAGCGGACTTACGCTGAACTTCGTGCAGCCGCTGCTCCAGGGTTTCGGCCGTTCGATGAACTCGCGCTACCTGGTGATTTCCCGCAACAATCGGGAAGCTAGCGACTTGCTCTTTAAGCAGCAGGTGATCCAGACCGTCTCTCAGGTGGCCAATCTCTATTGGGATCTGGTCGGCTTCAACGAGAACGTCCGCGTGGTCCGCGAGGCGCTGGAACTGGCCAATAAGCTCCACGAGGATAACCAGAAGCAGGTGGAAATCGGCACGCTGGCTCCCATCTCGATCGTGCAAGCCGAGGCAGAAGTAGCAGCCCGTCAGCAGGATCTCACCCTGGCCGAGACCCAGGTGCAGCAACAGGAAGTGATCCTGATCAATGCCCTAAGCAAGGACGGCATTGCCAGCCCCTCGGTTGGCCAGGCGCACATCATTCCGACCACTCACCTTTCGATTCCAGCCGCTGAGCCCGTACAGCCGATCCAGGACTTGATCGGAATGGCGCTGCAGGGGCGTCCCGAGCTGGCGCAGGCTAGAATCGGCGTCACCAATACCGACATCGCACTTAAGGGTACGAAGAATGAATTGCTGCCTCAACTGAATATAGTTGGATCGATGACCAATAATGCCCTGGCCGGCCAGCAATTGAGTCCGGCGGCGCCGTTGTCTCCCTTTTTCGAAGGAGGCTTGGGCACGGCGCTCGGGCAGGTATTTTCCCGCAATTTCCCGACTTACAGCGTCGGGGTGCAGCTCAACGTTCCGGTCCGCAACCGCGCCGCGCAGGCCGATATGGCGGCTGCAATTCTGATGTACCGGCAAGCGGAGATTCGCATGCGCCAGGCAGAGAACGAAGTGCGCCTCGAAGTAAGAAACGCGCTGATCGGTTTGCAGCAGGCCCGGGCGCGGATGGAAGCGGCCACCAAGTCGCGCATCCTGCAAGAGCAAACTCTGGACGCCGAGCAGAAGAAATATGCTTTAGGAGCTTCCACTATTTACCTGGTGATTCAGGTACAGCGCGATCTTTCCTCCGCGCGCGAGGTGGAAGTAGCCGCCATCAATAACTACGCCAAAGCGCGCGTGGAAATCGACCGCGCCTCCGGCCAGACCATCGTCAAGAACAACATCGTGCTGCAGGAAGCTTACGATGGAACAGTTCGCAAGACGCCCGACGCGATCCCTGCCGCGACACCGCAGCGTTGAGAGTGTTTACTTTTGAACAAAGCGTCCGGCTTTGCATGCTGAATTGACAGTGCACGTGCCAAATTGACACCTGGCAAAGGCTCGTCTCATGTAAATACAATAACTTAGGCTTTGGAAATACGATTGCTCTTGAGTAAGCGTGACTAAGAAAGCTCAGGCTCAAGAGACAACCCACATAAACGGTTTGCCCCAGCAGCTACCCTCAAACGTCCGCTGATCTCCTCAAGACATCCCCAAGCCGTCCCTTGAGCCTTAAAGCTTCCCCCTCGGGGAGCCGATTACAATAGTAGTGACCGACACCACCCTGCACGACCTGCGCTTTCAACTCGACTTGTTCAACCTGGCCCGCGGCATCGATCTGGGTCGCTACACCGGCAATGCCGAAGCCAATAGTCTGGAAGGGTTGCTCGACGTTTGCGCCAAAGGGTGCGTGGAGGAACTCCGGCTGGCTTGTGAACCAGACATTGCCTGATGAGCTAGGATGGTTTTATGGCCAAAGGCTTGTTCGATGTCGAGTGTCCCTGCTGCCAGGCCACCCTTAAAGTCGATCCGGTCACGTGCGCCGTAATCTCCCATAAAGTGCCCGAGAAGCCGGCTCCGATTGAGGATCTGGCCGCTGCCGTCGCTAAGCTCAAGGGCGAGGAAGGGCGGCGCGACGAAGTCTTTCGCAAACAGATCGCCGCGGAAAAGGCACGCGGGGGAATCCTGAACACCAAGTTCGATGAACTGCTGCGCCAAGCCAAGGAAAATCCCGACAAGACACCCCCCAAGCGCGATATCGATCTGGATTAATCGTGCCGCAGGTCACCGACCTGCCGATTCGATGCACCCTCCGAAATTGTCGAAGGCAGGTCGGAGACCTGCCCCACAAGGCGAATTGTCAAGAAACGCAGGAATTCGCCTTCGCGATACGCTCCAGGGTCATTCAGCGCGTCTTCAAGAATTCCGCTGCGACTTCCGCCACTGCGCGATGTTTGCCGTCGACCTGATAATTCAAACGTTGCATTGCGGCTGTCGGAATCGCGCCGGCCAGCTCCTGCAAGGCGGCGCGCAGGCCGGGAAAGGCCGCGAGCGTTTCTGCGCGTACAAGGGCGGCGGCTTCGTAGGGCGGGAAGTAGGCCCGGTCGTCGGCTAGTGCTTTGACGTCCAGAACCGAGAGCAGACCGTCGGTGGCGCTGGCCGCGACCATCTCTACCTGCCGCTGCTCCAGCGCCTGATAGAGCAGGCCCAGATCCATGCTGGCGGGCGTGCCTTTTACAGACAAACCGTAAGCCTTGACCAAGCCAGGGAAGCCATCCGGCCGCTGCAGAAATTCGTAGCCGGCGCCCATCACCCAGTCCGATTTGTAGTGCGCGGCTTCGCTCAGCGTTTCCAATTTGCCGCGGCGCGCTTCTTCACCGCGAATCACCATCGCAAAAGAATTGTTGAAGCCGAAGGGATCGAGCCACTCGATATTCCAGCGCCGGTGGTACTCGCTGCGCACCTGCGCCAAGACAGTAGCGGCGTTGGCGGAAGGCGGCAGTTTCAAAACGTTGGTGAGCGCGGTTCCGGTGTACTCGGGGAATAGATCGATCTGGCCGCTTTGCAGCGCCTGTTGCGCGAGCAGCGTGCCGCCCAGATTCAGCTTACGCTCAACCTTGATTTGCAGACGCCGCTCGATCTGCTGCGCCAGAATTTCACCCAGCACCAGCTGCTCGGTGAAATTTTTCGATCCCACCGTAAGCCGGCGAGTGGAAGAGCATCCTGCTAGCAGGCACGCCGCGATTATGAGGGCGAGAGTTTTTTTTCGATCCATCCTAGTGCCTCATCCGCAATGATCGCCATGAACGCCGCTGGAATCGCGCCCGCGAGGATTTGCGCAGTATCCACCGATGCGATGCCGCGAAAGATAAAAACGCCCAGGCCTCCGCCGCCAATGGCTGCGGCGATGGTTGCTGTGCCGATGGTCGCGACCGTGGCCACGCGCACACCAGCGAGAATAGTCGGCGCGGCCAGCGGGATTTCCACCTGCCAGAGAATCTGGCTCGCCGTCATCCCCATGGCCAGCGCCGATTCCCGTACCGCGCGATCCACGCCCAGAATACCGACCAGCGTATTGCGCAGAATCGGCAGCAGCGCGTACAGCACCAGGGCGACGATGGCCGTGCGTTTGCCGATGCCGCCGATCAGTGGCACCGGAATCAGAAATCCAAATAGCGCCAGGCTGGGTACGGTTTGCATGATGTTGGCAAAACCCACCACCCAGCGCCGCCATGCCGCGTAGCGCGTGAGCTCGATTGCGGCCGGAATCGCGATCGCGGAAGCCAGTAGCATGGCGATGCCTACCAGCTGCAAATGTTCCAGGCTGAGCGAGAGCAGCTCGCCGGCGAGGCTAGATCCCATCGTCGGTTTTCCAGTCCAAACAGGCGAGAAAAGCTTCGACTTCCTCGCCGCGTGCGTGCACGAATTCCGCCGGCGGCTGCAAGAGTTCCAGGCGACCCTGGCGGAGCAGGCCCACGCGGCTGGCCAGCATCAGGGCTTCGCGCACGTCGTGAGTGACGAAGATGGCAGTCTTGGAAAAATTACGCCGCAACGCCATAAATTGACGCTGCAGGTCGAGGCGCGTCACCGGGTCGAGCGCGCCGAAGGGTTCGTCGAACAACAACACGGGGGGATCGGCAGCGAGCGCGCGCGCGACGCCAACACGCTGCTGCTGGCCGCCGGAGAGCTCACGCGGATAGCGCGCGCCGAACTCGCCAGGCGGCAAGCCTACGCGCTCCAGCAATTCATTGACGCGGGACGCCGTGCGTTCGGGCGTCCACCCTTCGAGCTTCGGAACCAGGCCGACATTTTCAGCGACTGTGAAGTGCGGGAACAAACCGCCTTCTTGAATCACATAGCCGATGCGGCGCCGCAGGCGAATCGGATCCCAGTCCGCCGTGGGCTTGCCTTCCACAAAAACGCCGCCGGCCGTGGGCGACAAGAGCGCATTGACCATTTTTAGCGCGGTGGTCTTGCCGGATCCGCTGCGGCCCAGAAGGACCAGCGTCTCGCCCGCGCCGACGCTGAAGCTCAAGTCACGCAAAATCTCGCGCCCGCCCACCCGGTAGCCGACATTGCGAAACTCCACCACGGCGCTCATATGCAGGGAATCATGGTCGCGCGCCGGGTGCGGATTTGCAAGCGCGCGTTAGTTAGACTGCGCGGCTTTCTCCACTGCGCGCATCAGGCGCAAGGTATTGCCGCCATAAATCTTGCGGATGTCTTCGGCGGTGTAGCCTTTTTCGAGCAAGGCGCGCGTCAGATTCGGATACTTCGAGTTATCGTCGAGTCCCTCGGGAACGCAGCCCACGCCGTCGTAATCACTGCCGATGCCTACGGCGTCGATCCCAGCGATGGTCTTCACGTGATCGATATGGGCCACGGCGTCGGCGAGAGTGGCGCGTGGAACTTTGGTTTTCATTTCATCAAACAGGGACTTCATTTCGGCGGCCAGTTTGTCCGGACTGTCCTTATACTTTTCCGAAAGCGCGCGGTATTTGGCGAAAGCATCGAAGGATTTAGCCGCGTCGGCGGATTTTTGCGACAGGAAGTCGCAGCCGAAATTGATCTGCACCACGCCGCCTTTCTTGGCCAGCGCGATGATCATGTCGTCGGTCATGTTGCGCGGAATGTTGGAGAGCGCCTTGGCCGAAGAGTGGGAAGCGAAAATGGGGGCCTTGCTGACTTCGAGGGCGTCCCAGAAAGTTTTGTCGGAGACATGCGATATGTCCACGATCATTCCCACACGGTTCATTTCCCGCACGACCTCCTTGCCGAAATCGGTGAGCCCGTTGTGATGCTTGACGTCAGCGACGTCGATGTCGCCTGAGGAATCGGCCCAGTTGTTGGTATTGACGTGGGTGAGCGTCATGTAGCGCACGCCCAGCAGATAGAAATCGCGCAGCAGGCGAAGACTGTCTTCAATGGCGTGTCCGCCTTCGATGCCCATCAGCGCAGCGATCTTTCCCTGGTTGTGCGCGGCTTCGACGTCAGCGGCGGTGACAGCCAGCATGAAATCCTTCGGATAGCGTCCGGCGATATCGTGGCGCGTGGTATCGATCATCTGCATCGCGCGATTGGCCGCGTGATTATCCTTCACGTAGTTCCCGCCCACAAAGACCGCGAAAAATACGCCGCCGACGCCGCCGGCCCGCAGGCGCGGAAGATCCGTGTGGCCTTCCGTTGAATGTTCGCCGATATCGAAGCCGGACACGGTTCGGCTGGTTACATCGTTGTGGGTATCGATCAGGATTGCCGATTTGTGAACCTTCATCACTTCGGCGTCGCTCACTTTACGTGTTTGCGCCCAGCCGGTGACACTGGTGAACAATAGGCTCGCAGCCACTGCTAGCGGAAATTTTTGCATTTGATGAAATTATAGACCAACGAGCGCACGATGTTAGAATTCACTCCTGGCAAACTCATGCGCAAGATCCTCGCACTGGCCGTATTGGTGATTGCCGCAACCGCCGGCGCATTCTTCTATTACGCGCGCGGCAGCCATCTTTCGTGGAGCGATGTGATCGCGTTCCCGGCTGGCAGCCCCGCAGTCGGCGTGCTCAGCGGTGATCCGCTGGCGAGGCTGGGGCTGACGGCTGCCGACGTGAAAGGCGAGACGGCGGAATCCGGAGTACGCTACCTCGGCAAGAGCAAATATTTGAATGGGGCGCGCGCTGTGGTGACGCATACTATCGACGATTCCACCAAATTCATTCCGGACACGCTCGACGCGATGGATAAATACGGTATCAAGGCGACTGTCTTCGTGAGCACCGAACGGGTGCCGATCGCCCAGCTCTGGCCGCGCTTGCAGCAAGCCATCGGCAACGGGCATGAGATTGGATCGCATTCGCGACGCCATCAATGCCAATGGCCGGATACTTTCGGATTTTGCTTTCGCGCGTATACGGATTACGAAATCAGCGGCTCACGCGATGATATTTTGAAGAATACCGATCAGCCGTACGTGTGGTCGTGGTGCTATCCGTGCGGTAATTGCGCAACCCAGGAATTTGCGCATCGCAAGCTGGCGCGCGCGGGTTATCTGGTAGCCCGCAATTATCCCGGCGAGGCGCAGGACCGTCACAATCTTCCCAATCTGCAGACCTACGATAACGATGTCTACAACGCGACTTACACGCAGACCGTGCAGAAGCGCGGCGGGATTGCGAAATCGGGTCACACCGATGTGCCGTCGCTGAACGCCAAGTTTGATGAAGTCTATCAGAGCGGGGGCATCTACAACTTCATGTCGCATCCGCAGTGGCTGGATTTCGGCGCAGATCAATTTTACGAGCGCCACCTGGCTTACGTCGGCGGACGCAGCGATGTGTGGTACGTGCCGATGGGTCCGCTGTACGCGTATCGAACCATCCGCGAGAAGACCGAGGTTGGCTGGCTCGATTCCAAGGATGCCAAAGCGCGCCTTGCGGTCTACAACAATCTGGAGGCGAAAGCTTATCCCGCCAGCATCACGTTGGAATTCGCCGCGCCCGCTGGCGTTCAAATTCTGGCCGGCGGCAAGGCGCTGATCGAGCGCGCGGCGGGTCCGACTGATCGATGGGACAGTAGCTACTTTCGCCGCAGCGGCGAGACGGTTCTGGTCACCGTTCCACCCAACACGATTTTGGAGTTTCGCTAATGCGCAAGTTTTGGTTTGCGACAGCGCTGCTGTTTTTGTACGGGTGCCACAAGGCCGGCCCGCCTTACAGTCCCGAGGAAGCGCTCAAGATGTTCCGCATCGAGCCCGGCTATCGCATCGAGAAATTTGTTGCCGAGCCCGACGTCTTCTCGCCGGTGGCGATGGAGTTTGACGAAAACGGCCGCATCTTCGTGGCGGAGGACCGCGGCTATCCGCTCAACACGCAGGGCCGTATTGGGCGCATCATTTTGCTGGAAGACACCAACGGCGACGGCATACCGGATCGCCGGACGGTTTTCGCCGACAACCTGGTGATGCCGACCGGCGTGATGCGCTGGAAGAAAGGCATCCTTGTTACCGACGCGCCCGACGTGATCTACCTCGAAGATACCGATGGCGATGGCCGCGCCGATGTGCGCAAAGTAGTGCTGACCGGCTTTCCCGTGACCAATCCGCAGCACACCGTGAACAACCCGGTGTACGGGCTGGACAATTGGATTTACCTGGCGCATGAGAATCCGGCGACGCCGGTAATTTTCAAAGAGCAGTTCGGCGATCGCGGCAGCGATATTCGTTTTCCAGAGAAGCCTGATGCCCCGGTTGTAAAAGAGCGCGGCAGGAACATCCGCTTCCGGCCCGACACGTTTCAGGTGGAGGCGCTATCCGGCCAGTCGCAATTCGGGCACGCCTTTGATGACTGGGGCCATCACTACACGCTCAACAATTCGAACCATTCGCGGCAGGAGATCATTGCGGCGCGCTACGTGAAGCGCAATCCGGATTTGCCCATCGTGACGGCGATGCAGGAGATTTCGGATCACGGCGCTGCTGCCAAAGTTTTCCCCATCGTGCCGCACCCGCGTTTTGAGATGTTGACCGACGTGGGCCAGTTCACGTCGGCCTGCGGCCTGACATTTTTTCACGGCTCTTTGTTTGTGGCCGAACCCGCGCACAGCCTGGTTCACCAGGATTTGCTATCGGATTCCGGGTCGACGTATGTCGCCAAGCGCGCGCATGAAGGTGTGGAATTTCTGGCGTCGACCGATAGCTGGTTCCGGCCGGTGAATTTCACCATCGGCCCGGATGGCGCGCTGTACATGATGGATTTCTATCGCCTGGTGATCGAGCATCCTGAGTGGATGGCCACGCACACACATCACTCGAAAGAATTGACGCAGGGAATTGATCGCGGCCGCATTTACCGCATCACCTCGGATTCGCCAGCGCCCGCGCCACGCCCGGTTCACCTGGGCAGCGCGTCCAACGCGCGATCTGGTGAAGGAGCTGGAGAATCCCAACATCTGGTGGCGGCGCACGGCACAGCGCTTGTTGGTCGATCGGCAGGCCGTCGATGTGTCGCCGGAGCTGGCGCGCATGGCCGCCGAAAGCCAGTCGCCGGTAGGACGACTGCACGCGCTGTGGACGCTCGCGGGTCTCGGAAAACTGGAAACGCCGGTGATTCGGAAGGCGCTTCATGATCCGGAAACAGGTGTGCGCGAGAATGCCATCGTGCTCGCTGAGCCGCGGCTGGCCGGTTCTGCTGAGTTGACTAAAGATTTGCTCGTTATGGCGGACGATTCGCAGCCGCATGTTCGCTTGCAGTTGCTGTCGACGCTGGCTCTGGTGAACACCCCGGCATCGCAGGCGGTGCGCGATCGCCTGCTGTTCCGCGATATCGAAGACAAATGGTTCCAACTCGCGGCAATGAGCGCGTCCTCCGATGACGCGCCGCGCCTGTTTCAGAAAGTGGCCGCTGCTGCGGGCGCGGAGTCGCCGGGTCGCACCACGCTATTCCGCCAGGTGGCGGCTGTCATTGGCTCTCGCGGAAAAGGCGGCGAGATCGAGAAGGTACTGCAAACGGTCGCGGTCGCCAAACCGGAATGGTGGCGCGCGGCGAGCCTGGATGGCCTGGCGCAAGGCATGCGTCCTAAGCGTGACACGCTCAGCGCCACCAGCACGACCCGGCTCACGTTGCTGCGCTTGTTCGACGATTCGCGGATCAGTGTTCGGCGCGCCTCGCTGCGGCTGCTGGAAATTACGGGATTGCCGCCCGCCTCCGATCCCGCTCTCGAGCGCGCCGCGAAAATCGCGCAGGACAGCCAGGCTGATCCCGAGCTGCGCGCCGATGCCATCGGCTTGCTGGCGCTCTCTGGGTTGGGCTCTCGCGAGGAGATGCTCAAAGCTCTGGTCGATCCGCACCAGCCCGAACCCGTGCAAGCGGCGGCGGTGCACGCGATCGGCAAGATCAAAGGCGACGACACAGGAAAATATTTGCTGGCGCATTGGAGAACCCTCACGCCGGCTGGACGGATGGAAGCCGCCGACGCCATGTATCTCGAGCCGGGACGCGTTAAGCTTCTCGTCGCCGCCCTGCAGAGCGGCGATGTGCAGCCGTGGACGCTCGCCTTCCGCCACACGCGCCGGCTCATCATGTACGACGATGCCGCCATTCGCGAAACCGCGCGGCCATTACTGCAGCCGGATGCCGGCGCGCGCGAGAAAGTCGTGAAGCGATATCAGACGGCGCTCGATCTTAAGGCCGATGCTGCGCGCGGGCGGGAAGTTTTCAAGTCCGTTTGCTCCAAGTGTCATCGCCTGGAAAATTTCGGCGCTGAGGTTGGACCCGATCTCAACACGGTTCGCAATCAGCCGAAGCAGGTGCTGCTCACCGACATTCTGATTCCCAGCCAATCCATCGCGCAGGGATATGAAGCGTACGTGGTCGAAACGGTTTCCGGTGGGACGCTGGATGGCGTGCTCGGCGGACAGACGTCCACGTCCGTGACGCTGCGCCACGAGGACGGCAAAGAAGACGTCATTCAGCGCAAAGACATCAAGAAGATGTACGCGACCAGCCTCTCGGCCATGCCCGCGGATCTCGACAAGCAGGTGGATGTGCAGCAGATGGCGGATCTACTGGAGTATTTGAAGGCGCACTAGGAAGCCTTCGGCACGACGATGATTATCCGTCTGTTCGTCGCCGTACAGTTCGATTCCGCTGCTTCGCCCAGCGCCACCAGTGAGCGCCGATGTAAGCGCAGAGCACGGCATCGATCTTATCTTCGACGGGTTTGATGTTGCCGGTTGCCGGCACCAGGGGCAGACTCAACGACAGCGCGGGATCAAGCGTAGGCAAACGCGTTATTAAGAGCCGGCGAAGACGTCGAAGGCCGCGAGCTCTTTGCTCTCGCGTCCCGCGCTTGTACTTCACGATGCGGTCCAGCCCGAACAAGCTGACTGTCGCCGCATGCGGGTGGACCTCAATTTGAAAGCGGCCTTCCTGTCGCGGCGTGATCGATGCCCCATGGCGAAAGCCTAGCGCTTCCAAGCGGCGGCTGAACGCAGATCACATTCTGAGCGAAGGGACGGCCAAGATTCGCGGCGTGGCAACCGGCATGGAAGCGGCGGAAGTCGCGATTCAACTCGCGTTCCGCGGGTCGAATGCTGGTTTGATTTCGAATGACCAGAGGGGCATCGACTGCCGCCACTGCGCTGCCGTTTCCGGCTTCGGATTGAATCCAATCCAAAGTTTCGTCCACGTTTTCCAGGCGTGCAATGTGGCGAAGACGTAGCGCGGAACCGTCGAATTGAATAGACGCCAAACCAGTAGGCTTTCCGTACCAGCCGAGGTCCACTCCGATGAACGTGTTCACGCGCGCGGGATCAACTCGACGGCATCGCCAACAGAAATGCGGCCGGGCGTAACGACATAACTGTTAAGACCGAGCTCGCCGTTAAATTCCTCTCGAATGCGTTGCAGCACGCCCACGTCTTGGTTGCCGGAATCGGGATCGAACGTAGTCATGATGCAGCGCGCGCGCAGATTTTCCATGGCGATGACGACCCGGCCAATCCGCAGCCGCGCCCCTTCCCACTGGCGTTCCGTCAGCCCTGTCACGCCGGCGATCACCAGATTCGGCCGGAAGCGCCGCCGGTCCTGACCAACGGCAGAGAGCATTCCGTCAGTTTCAACCAACAGGGGAAGGACATCGAAACGATCTTCGGCATCGCTTTGGACCAAATGAGCGTCCGGCCCGGCAGCGGCGACTACGTCGAGCGCAACATCCTCGGCGGTCCAAGGCCGTCCATCCACCATGACTTGATCATCAGCACTAAGAGAGGCGCTGTGGCGCAAAAGTAGCGGACGAGTACGGGCAGAAAAAATTCTTCCCGCGCCGTTCCGCACCTGCACGATGCGGTCTCCCACAATGCCGGACTCCGTGAGTTCCGCCGTCTGCAGTGATTCGCCGGCCATGGATTTCACCGGGTAACGCCAGAGCTCTTGTACGGTCAAGCCGCATTCCTTCCTGCGGCGCTATTCCGGAAACAAATCGCCAACTTGAATTGTGATTTGGCGCGCCGCTGTTCCGCCGCGTTCCTCGAGCACCAGGCGGCCGGACTCGTATGTGATGCGCTGGACGCCTTGAAAGTCGCGGGGCACTTTGGACAGGAACGATGCGTAGGATTTCGTCATGCTCTGGCCGGTGTCGAGATACGCGTAGATCGGGCGTCCAAAGATGCGGCCTTTCATCACCAAAATGCCGAATGGCTGATGCAGGCCGGTGGTTCCAAATTCCAGTCCGCGGGCATTCGGCTTGCCGTTCCTGGCGTCGCGCCAGACGTTGAACCACGGGTAATCGGACGTTTTCCAGATGTAGCCGATCAGCAGACCCTGCGCCGGATTCACCGCCGTCGCCCATCCGAAATTCTCATCGATCGTGTACGAGACCACGGCGGGCTCTGGATCGTCGGTGAGGTGGCGAAGATTCACGGGCTGGCCGTCCTTCAATGCCTGCGGCCAGTAGACCGAAGGCTCCTCGGGATTGGGCAGCGGGCTGGATTGCATGAAGCCGCGACGCGCGTTGGAATCGACTAGCGTGTTTTCATCCAGAAATGGCGGAGCGATGGTCGAGTGCTGCACCATATTCAACACGCGCCCGAGTTTATTGATATTGGTGACGGTTTCGTTGACAACGAAAAAAGCTGCACTCTGGGAAAGGCGCACGCGCCGCCGGACCTCAATGCCCGCCATCGGGAGCGTCGCGGACATTTCCGCGCGCACGAAGCCGTTCTCCACAGCTGCATCGTGCGGGACTTTCCATTCGACGCGTGTGGCTTCGCCGTGAAAAAACATGCCGTTGCGTTCCTCTGCGGCGGAGGGCTGGCCCCAACGGTCGAGGCAGAGAAAATGCCCCATGGGGCGCACGCCGGGCTTGTCCTTTTCCGGGTCCCAGGTGAGCGGATTTAGGGGCTGATCCTTGAAATGGAAATCGATGATCGAGCCGCCGCCAATATCAACAACCAACTGAGCGGTATTGCCATCGAGCACCACGGAGCGCCGGCCTTTCACCACGGTTTCGGGTGCAGCGGCAAAGGGGGCGAGCAGCAGAAAGCAGATCAGGCGCGGAATCATGAGGGAAGCCTACCACGCCGTGCCGGGGCCGGAGCAATCCACTACAATGAAGCAGTAGTGGCTCTCTAGCAATGATGCGGCTTCCCGGTTGGACATTACTGACGTGTGCGATGCTGGCTTGGCCCGGCCCTCGCCGAGCAGCCGGCTGTCGAATTCAATCGCGATATCCGTCCGATTTTTTCCGACAAATGCTACACCTGCCACGGACCGGACAAAGGGAAATCGCAAAGCCAACCTGCGCTTTGATATCGAAGCCGCAGCGAAAGGCGATCTCGGCAACGGGCACTTCGCGGTGGTGCCTGGCGATACGGAGAAAAGTGAAATCGTGCGGCGCGTCGCCACCACCAGCAAAGCGCTGCGCATGCCGCCCGTGTACGCCGGCCGCGATCTGACCGAACGCGAAATCGAACTAATCCGCCGCTGGGTCGAGCAGGGCGCCAAGTGGCAGAAGCACTGGTCGTTCATCCCGCCCGTGCGTCCTGAGACTGCCGAGCGTGGCGAAACGCGACTGGCCGCGCAATCCGATCGACAACTTTCATCCTGGCGCGGCTGGAACGCGAGGGCTTCACGCCGTCGCCCGAAGCGGATCGCGCCACGCTGATCCGCCGCGTGTCGCTCGATTTGACCGGCCTGCCGCCGACGCCCGCGGAAGTGGATGCGTTCCTGCGCGGACACCGCGCCCAACGCTTACGAAAAAGTTGTCGATCGGCTGCTGGCGTCGCCGCGCTACGGCGAGCGCATGGCGGCGCGCTGGCTCGATGCGGCGCGCTACGCCGACACCAACGGCTACCAGACCGACGGCGAGCGCAGCATGTGGCGCTGGCGCGACTGGGTGATCGACGCCTTCAACCGCAACATGCCGTTCGACCAGTTCACGATCGAGCAGATTGCCGGCGACATGCTGCCGCACGCCACGCTCGATCAGAAGATCGCCACCGGATTCAACCGCAATCATCGCGGCAACGGCGAAGGCGGAATCATCGCCGAGGAATATGCGGTCGAGTACGTCGGTCGATCGCGTCGAGACCACGTCCACGTGTTTGGCTGGGGCTCACGATGGGCTGCGCGCGCTGCCACGATCACAAATACGATCCGATCACGCAGAAAGAGTTCTACCAGTTCTTCGCCTTCTTCAACAACGTTCCGGAGATGGGCCGGGCGTTCAAATACGGCAACTCGCCGCCGTTGGTCAAGGCGCCGACACCGTGCACAGCAGCGCAGCTGGCGGAGCTGGATCAGAAGTTGGATGCGGCTCGGAAGAGATTCGCCGCGCTTCAACCTGAAATTCTACGGACCGCAGCGGGCTTGGGAAAAGGCCGTCCAGAAGCCGTGCCGGCGGATTGGTCGCTCACGGATGTCACTGGTCGCGCACTACGCCTGGATGGCGCGGCCGCGACTCCGCCGTGGAAGCAGGCGGGATGCCGATTTCGCTCCGGGTAAACTTGGCCAGGCCGCCAGCTTCGATGGCAAGCGTTTCATCGAAGCCGGCAACGTTGCCGCGTTCGGCTTCTACGACAAGTTCACGCTCGCCGCCTGGATTTATCCCACTGCCGATCGACGGCGCCATCGTTTCGAAAACCGAAGACGTGTCGGAAGCGCTGGGCTACGGCTTGTATCTGAAAGACGGCAAGGTTCAGCTCAACCTGGTCACGCGCTGGCTGGATGATGCGCTGCGCCTCGAGACCGAAGAGCCGCTGGCGCTGAATGAATGGCACCACGTGCAGGCGACCTACGACGGCTCGCGGATAGCCAAGGGCGTCGAAAATTTACGTCGATGGCCAGCCGCGAAAGCTGCACATTCTGCTGGACGAATTGAACCAGACGTTCGACGGGCCGGAGCCGTTGCGCATCGGCGGCGGCGGCGGCGCGGAGAATCGCTTTCACGGCTCGATCGACGATGTGCGCATTTACAAGACCGCGGTCTCCGAAGCAGAAGCGGCAGTGCTCGCCACGCCGGATTCGGTGAGCGCGATCGCGGCGATCGCAGCCCGCCAAGCGATCCAAGCCGCAGGCGGACAAGCTGGCCGCGCTACTTCCTCGAGAATCACGCGCCGGCGAACATTCGCCAGGCGAGAGCGGAATTTCTGGAGCTGCAGAAACAGCGACGCCAATTCTACGACGCGATTCCCACCGTCATGGTGATGGAGGAGCGCGAGAAGCCGCGGGACACCTTCCTGCTGATTCGCGGCGCGTACGACCAGCCGGGCGAGAAGGTGACGCCGGCGTGCCCGCGGCGCTGCCGCCGCTTGCCGCCGGCGCCGGCAACAATCGGCTGGGTCTGGCGCGCTGGCTGGTCGATCCCGCCAATCCGCTCACCGCGCGCGTGGCGGTGAACCGGTTCTGGCAGATGTACTTCGGCACCGGCATCGTGAAGACGGTGGAAGATTTCGGCTCGCAAGGCGAGTGGCCGACGCATCCCGAATTGCTCGACTGGCTGGCCACCGAGTTCATGCGCACCGGCTGGGACGTCAAGGCGCTGCAGAAGACGATCGTGATGAGCGCGACCTATCGGCAGTCGTCCAAAGTGACGCCGGAGTTGCTGCAGCAGGATCCGGAGAATCGGCTGCTGGCGCGCGGGCCGCGCTTCCGGCTGCCGGCCGAAATGGTCCGCGACCAGGCGCTGGCGGTTTCCGGCCTGCTGGTGGAGAAGATCGGCGGGCCGTCGGTGAAGCCGTATCAGCCCGCCGGCCTGTGGAAGGAACTGTCGGGCACCGACGACTACAAGCAGGACAAGGGCGAAGGCCTCTATCGCCGCAGCCTGTACACCTTTCTGGAAGCGCACGGCGCCGCCGCCGGCGATGATGACGTTCGACGCCGCCGGCCGCGAGACCTGCATCGTGCGCGAGACCCGCACCAACACGCCGCTGCAGGCGCTGACGCTGATGAACGACGTGACGTATCGTCGAAGCGGCGCGCGTGCTGGCGGAGCGGATGTTGACGGAGGGCGGCGCGACGCCCGAGGATCGAGTCAGCTTCGCTTTCCGCCTGGCCACGGCCGCCGGCCGCGCGCGCCGGAAGAGCGCGTATCCTGGTGCGACAGCTTGCGCTATGATCGCGACGCTTACCAGACCGATCCGCGAAGCCGCGCTGAAGCTGGTGAGCGCCGGCGAAGACGCCGCGCAACGCAAAGCTGGATCCGGGCGAACTGGCGGCGTACACGACGGTCGCCAGCCTGATTCTGAACCTGGACGAAGCCGTGACCAAGGAATAAGCCGATGGACCCGCGCCTCGAAAAACTGCAATTGCTGACTCGCCGCCATTTCTTCGGCCGGCTGAGCACGCGGCATCGGCGCGCCCGCGCTTGGCCAGCCTGTTGATGGACGATGCGCGCGCGGACGGATGTCAGCCGGCGTCCTGCCGCATTTCGCGCCCAAGGCCAAGCGCGTGATCTATCTGTTCCAGTCCGGCGCGCCGTCGCAGATGGATCTGTTCGATTACAAGCCCAAGCTCGCCAAGCATGCGCTCGAGCGAGCTGCCCGATTCGATCCGCCAGGGCCAGCGGCTCACCGGCATGACGGCGACGCAGACCAGCTTTCCGGTCGCGCCGTCGCTGTTCAAGTTCGCGCAGCACGGCAAGCGCGGCGCGTGGGTCAGCGAGCTGCTGCCGCACACCGCGACGGTCGCCGACGAGCTGTGCTTCATCAAGTCGATGTACACCGAGGCGATCAATCACGATCCGGCGATCACGTTCTTCCAGACCGGCACTCAACTCGCCGGGCGGCCCAGCATCGGCTCGTGGCTGTCCTACGGCCTGGGCAGCGAGAACAAGGATCTGCCGGCCTTCGTGGTCATGATTTCGCAGGGCTCGGGCAATCCCACCGACCAGCCGCTGTACGACCGGCTGTGGGGCAGCGGCTTTCTGCCGACGCGCTATCAGGGCGTGAAGTTCCGCTCGCGTCGGCGATCCGGTGCTGTACCTGTCCAATCCCGACGGCCTGAACGTACGCCGCGCGCCGCCGCTTTCTCGACGATCTCGCCAAGCTGAACCAGCTCAATCTCGACGAATTCGGCGATCCCGAAATCGCCACGCGCATCGCCCAGTACGAGATGGCGTACCGCATGCAAAGCTCGGTGCCGGAGCTGACCGACCTTTCCAACGAGCCCGCGAACGTTTTCGAGCTGCTACGGCCCGGAATCGCGCAAGCCCGGCACGTTACGCGGCGAACTGCCTGCTGGCGCGGCGGCTGGCCGAGCGCGGCGTGCGCTTCATCCAGCTTTTTCATCGCGGCTGGGATCAGCACATCGAAGCTGCCCGAGCAGATCGCCGCGCAAGCTCGCGATACCGATCAGGCCTCGGCGGCGCTGATCACGGATCTGAAGCAGCGCGGCCTGCTCGACGACACGCTGGTCGTCTGGGGCGGCGAATTCGGCCGCACCGTCTACTGCCAGGGCAAGCTCACCGCCGACGATTACGGCCGCGATCATCATCCGCGCTGCTTCACGATCTGGATGGCCGGCGGCGGCGTCAAGCCCGGCATCACGCTACGGCGAGACCGACGACTACTGCTACAACATCACGCAGGATCCGGTGCACGTGCACGACCTGCACGCCACGATTCTGCACTGCCTGGGCATCGATCACACCCGGCTGACGTTCAAGTTCCAGGGCCGCCACTTCCGGCTGACCGATGTGGCCGGCAACGTGGTGAAGAAGGTGCTGGCGTAGTCTTCCCCGGGCGTCTTGACAAAATCTCACATTAGATATAATCTAATTTTGAAATGGACGCCGAGGCGATCAAACGCTCGCTCGAAGGCAGCGGGTTGCGGTGTACTCCGCAACGCTACGCCGTGATGTCATTCCTGATGGAACACAACCGGCATCCCACGGCTGCGGAAATCTTTGAAGCCGTGAATCGCGTGGATCCGCGGTCTTCAAGGGCCACTACTTATAACAATCTGCGGGACTTGGTGCGGGCGGGTTTGGTGCGTGAGGTGGCCGTCGAGGGCCGCGCCGCGCGATTCGATGCGAAAGGCATGCGGCATCACCACTTCATCTGCGACCGCTGCGGCAATGTTGAGGACATTGAGTGGTACGACGTGCCCAGGCCTGCCTCGGGTTCCCTCGGTAAGCGCATTCTTCGCGAATGCGAACTCATTTTTCGGGGGCTCTGCACGAAGTGCGCGCCACGGAAGACCAGGATGGTTTCGTAGTTCGTCACAGTTTTTTAACTAATTCGAAGGAAGATGACACATATGGAGAAGGAGCAAAACTTGTCAACCGAAGCAAAGTGCCCGTTCTCGGACGGCGTGCGCACAAACACATTGGCTGGGGCCCCGGGCAACGCAAACTGGTGGCCCAATCAACTGAACCTGAAGATCCTGCACCAACACTCCCCGCTCTCCGACCCCATGGGCGAGGCGTTCAACTACGCCGAGGAGTTCAAGAGCCTTGACTTGAATGCCGTGATCAAGGACCTCCATGCCTTGATGACGACATCGCAGGACTGGTGGCCCGCGGACTACGGCCACTATGGGCCGCTCTTCATCCGTATGGCGTGGCATAGCGCAGGCACCTACCGTATCGCCGATGGCCGAGGCGGCGCGGGCTCCGGCTCACAGCGATTTGCGCCGCTCAACAGCTGGCCGGACAACGTGAGCCTCGACAAGGCGCGCCGGTTGCTCTGGCCGATCAAGCAGAAGTACGGCCGGAAAATCTCCTGGGCCGACCTGATGATTCTCACCGGTAACGTCGCACTGGAGTCGATGGGATTCAAGACCTTCGGTTTCGGCGGTGGGCGCGCAGACATCTGGGAGCCGGAAGACGACATTTACTGGGGGCCTGAGAGCAAGTGGCTGGGAGACGAGCGCTACAGCGGCGACCGTCAGCTCGACAATCCTCTCGGCGCTGTTCAGATGGGCCTGATCTACGTGAATCCGGAAGGGCCCAACGGCAATCCGGATCCGCTCGCTGCGGCCAGGGATATTCGGGAGACCTTCGCTCGCATGGCGATGAATGACGAGGAGACGGTTGCCCTCATCGCCGGCGGACACACGTTCGGCAAAGCCCATGGCGCTGCCGATCCGAACAAGTATGTGCGGTCCCGAACCCGAGGGCGCCGGCATCGAAGAGCAAGGCCTCGGCTGGACGAACACCTTTGGCAGCGGCAACGGCGTCGACACGATCACCAGCGGGTTGGAAGGCGCATGGACCACCAACCCGGTGAAGTGGGACAACAACTACTTCGACAACCTGTTCGGCTATGAATGGGAACTCACGAAGAGCCCCGCCGGCGCTCACCAATGGACTCCCAAGAACGGGGCTGCGGCGGGCACTGTGCCGGATGCCCACGATCCGTCGAAGAAGCACGCCCCGATGATGTTCACGACGGACCTCTCACTGAAGTTGGACCCGATCTACGCGAAGATTTCGAAGCGCTTCCACGAGAATCCGCAGGAATTCGCGGACGCGTTCGCCAAGGCCTGGTTCAAGCTGACGCACCGCGACATGGGGCCTGTTTCGCGGTACCTTGGCCCGCTCGTTCCCGCGGAGCATCTGCTGTGGCAGGACCCCGTTCCCGCTGTGGATCATGCATTGATCGGGGAGCAGGATATTGCCGCGCTGAAGGCCAAGATCCTCGCATCCGGACTTTCCATCTCCCAACTGGTCACGACGGCCTGGGCGTCGGCTGCAACATTCCGCGGCAGCGACAAGCGCGGCGGGGCCAACGGGGCGCGCATTCGCCTCGCGCCGCAAAAGGATTGGGAAGTCAACCAGCCGGCCGAACTGGCGAAGGTTCTTCCGAAGCTGGAGGCGATCCAGAAGGATTTCAACGGCGCGCAGTCCGGTGGGAAGAAGGTCTCGCTTGCTGACCTGATCGTTCTGGGCGGCTGCGCAGCCGTCGAGGCAGCTGCGAAGAAGGCCGGCCACGACGTGAAGGTTCCCTTCTCGCCGGGGCGCACGGACGCGTCGCAGGAGCAGACCGATGTGCATTCGTTCGCCGTACTGGAGCCGACCGCAGACGGGTTCCGCAACTATCTCCGCAAGGGACACGAGGGATCGGCGGCTGAGCTGCTGGTGGATCGGGCGAACCTGCTGACGCTGACCGCTCCCGAGATGACGGTTCTGGTTGGTGGCCTGCGCGCCCTGAATGCAAACTTCGGGCAGTCCAAACACGGTGTCTTCACCAAGCGGCCCGAGACGTTGACGAATGATTTCTTCGTCAACCTGCTCGACATGAACACGAAGTGGCAGAAGTCCGCCACATCGGAAGGCGTGTTGGAGGGGCGCGATCGGGCGACGGGCGAGCTCAAGTGGACGGGCACGGTCGTCGATCTCGTCTTCGGTTCGAACTCCCAGCTCCGAGCCCTCGCGGAAGTCTATGCGATGCAGCGACTCGCAGCAGGCGTTCGTGCGTGACTTTGTGGCGGCCTGGAACAAGGTGATGAACCTTGATCGCTTCGACCTTGCCTGAGCCTGGAGGAAATCCATAAAGTGATTGACTCGGTGCCGGCTTTCCGTGTGTCTTGAAGCACCGGAAGGCCGGCACTCGATCGAGCCGCTCTTTCGACTTGCATGCGCAGCCTACCGCGTTGCGCATCCACTTCCCGCCCGTTATTCTTAAGCACTCGTATGAATCGTGTGATTTTGCCGTTGTGTCTCCTGCTGCTTGCTAGTCGGACCGCTTTGCCGCAAAGCTCGCCGCAGAGTATTGCCCAATTGATGGAGCACGCGCCGATTCAGCTTCCCGCCGAATCCGCGCTGCGTCTGCGCCAATATCTTCTGCAGCGGATTCCCGCGCCGCCCCAGCCTGCGTCAGCCGCCGAGTGGACCATTGAATCCGCCAAACTGCGCCGCCATCTTTTGGACAACGTGGTTTTTCATGGCTGGCCGCAGGAGTGGGTGAACGCTCCTCTCAAAGTTGAAGACCTCGGCGTTACGGCTTCCGGCCCTGGCTATCGTATTCGAAAACTTCGCTACGAGATCGTGCCAGGATTTTTTTCCAGCGCGATCCTGTATGAGCCCGAAAAGCTCACCGCCAAAATGCCCGCGATCCTGAACCTCAACGGCCACGTGGGGCCGATGGGCAAAGCTGTCGAATACAAGCAGAAGCGCTGTATCAATCAGGCGAGACAGGGCATTCTCTCGCTTAATCTGGAATGGCTCTCGTACGGCGAACTGGACAAGCCGGGCAACCTGCACTGGTTTGGAGCCCACCTGGATTTGGTCGGCGCCAATGGCCTGGGAGTCTTTTATCTGGCGATGCGTAAAGGTCTGGATTATCTCTACGGCCATCCCAATGTCGACCGCGCGCGCATCGGCGTTACGGGTCTTTCGGGCGGTGGCTGGCAGACCATCATCCTGAGTTCTCTCGATGAGCGCGTGACGGCAGCAGCTCCGGTGGCCGGATTCATGTCGCTGGCGTCGCGGATTATGCCGCTGGGCGAAGTAGGCGACGTCGAACAAAATGCCACCGGCTTGCTCGAGCGCACAGATTATCCGCACCTGGTTGCGATGCTGGCGCCGCGTCCCACCTTGCTAACCTACAACGCGGAGGACGATTGTTGTTTCCGTGCTCCGCTGGTGAAGGCGCGCGTGTACGATCAGATTCGTCCCGTTTTTCGGCTGTTCGAGCGAGAGGCTTCTTTCGGATGGCATGAGAACACCGATCCCTCCGACCACAACTACCAGCTCGATAACCGCCTGCAGTCGTATCGCTTCTTCACGCAGAATTTCGGCTTGTCCGTGATTACGTCAGAGACGCTGGCGGCCGGGGACGTGCGCGGTTTCGATGAACTGGTAGTAGGCCTGCCGGCGAACAACCTGACGATTTTGCAACTGGCGCAGCAGTTGGCGAATGCTGTCCAGCGCCCTGCGATACCGGCAGCGGCCGCCGCGCGCGCCGAGTGGGCCACCCGCCAGCGCGCACTACTGCGCGAAACGTTGCGCCTCCACGACGTTAAAGTGGTCAACGCCTGGCCATTGTGGAACAGCAAACGGCATGAAGTGGAATCGCTCTCCTACGTTTTTGAATTCGACAACGGACTCACGGCCACCGGGCTTTGGGTTAAAGCGATCGCCTCGCCCGAATTTGCGCCGGCCACGATCGTGCTAAACGACAAGGGCCGGAAAGCCGCGGCCGAGGAAATCTCGGATCGCGTCAATCGCGGCGAACAAGTGCTGGCGCTCGACCTGGTTTTCACCGGCGATTCAGCTCCGGCCGACCCCGGACCCTGGGCGTTCACACAGTTCCTGGCCGCGGTTGGCGACCGGCCGTTGGGCATTGAGGCGGCGCAATTGACAGCCGTCGCCCGCTGGCTGACTCAAGACGGCAACCCGGCCGAACGCGCGTCTGGAAACCTCGGGAATGCGCAGCCAGGTGATCGCGCTCACGACGGCCGCGGGCGCGCCTGAGCTGTTTTCAGAAACGGTGGTCCGCGGCGGTGTCCATTCGCTGCGGGCGCTGCTGGACAAGCCCGTCAACTACGACGCCGCGCCCGATCTGTTTTGCCTCGATCTCTACAAGAACTTCGATTTGGATACGCTCAAGGCGATGGCGGGACCTGAACGCTAAGGCGTGATCCGCGTGGACTGGTGCGCCACCATGCGCCACGTCTCGCCCTGTTTCACAAAAACATGCAGGAAACGGCTATGTGAACTGGAGGGCTGGCCCGAGTTCACGGTGCGGATATTCGGCTCGCTGGTCACGATAGCGGTTGAACCGTAGACGCGCACATTGATCTCGCCGTAGTCGATGGCTTCATATTTCTGCGTGCCGGATCGAATCGCTTCCAGGAACTGCGCCTTGCTTTCCGTGCGGCCGCCGCCATGGGTGTGGGTCAGATCGTCGGCCAGGATTTTGTCCAATGCTGCGACGTCTCCCTTGATCGCGGCCTGCGCCCAGGCGTGTTCCGCCTGACGGACCGCGTCAACATCGGAAGCCTTGCCCTCGGCGCCGAGCACGGCGGCAACACCCATCAACAGAAGGATACAGATTAGATTTTTCATAAGAAATGTCCGGCTCGAAGCATTTTCTCATAGGGCGCTCTGAACAGGATGGACATTCAGTCGTTCTGGATTCAGAACATATTTATCATGTTTGGCGCTGAGAATTTAAGCTATGTTCCAATATCGGAACGAGCGATGCACCTGCTTCGCACGAATACAAACATGGCGAAATGTTGTCTGCGGATTCTCTGGCGGAAAGAAGGCCGAAAGACACGCGTCGCTCAACTGTACTTTCGCAGCGTGTTTCGCCTGCCGGTCGCTTGCTAATCGGAACTACTACTGTTACAAGGTTAGAGATGAGCGGCACCACTACTCATCAGCATGCCGCGCGACCTCTGGACCTTGATCTGGAAGCCGTCCCTCCGGCAGGTCTCTCTCCGGAAGCTGTCCGCTCCCAGTTGGCACGGATTCTCGCCAGCGATACTTTCGTCCGATCGAAGGGGTTGTGCCGTTTTCTGCAATTCGCGGTGGAGCAGAAGGTGCGCAATCAATCGGTGCGATTGAAGGAATACCTTATTGGAGTAACAGTGTTCGATCGCGGCGAGAGCGTTCAATCCCGGCGCCGATCCCATCGTTCGTGTGCAGGCGCGCCGCCTCCGGGGCAAACTCAATCTTTATTACGCGACAGAAGGCAGCGCAGATCCGGTGCAGATTGATTTGCCCTGCGGCGGCTACGTCCCGGTTTTTCAGGCGCGGACCGCCACCACCCCAGCCTCGCTTAGCGCGGTGCAGGGAAACGGCCCGCGGCGCGAACCGCTGCGCGCCATTCGGTGGTGGTATTGCCGTTCGTCAACATCGGACCGCATGAGAACGAAAGATTCAGCGACGGGCTTACCGACGAATTGATTCACGTGCTCTCGCAGACTGCCGGCATGCGGGTCGTGGCGCGCACATCGGCATTCCAGTTCAAAGGGAAGACGCATGACATCCGCACGATCGGCGAGCAATTGGGCGTCGACGCCGTGGTCGAAGGCAGCGTGCGCTCCGACGGCGAGAGCCTGCGCGTTTCCGCCGGACTTATCGACGTAGCCGATGGCGGCCTGCTCTGGTCCGGTGTGTATCAACAAAATTCGGATGAGATGTTCGCGGTTCAGCGCGACCTCTCCGAGCGCATTGCCCGCAAAATAGAGGCGCATTTGCTCAACACGACCAAGCCAATACGCTCAGTCCGCTCCAACGCGTAGCCTCGCCACGCGCCTCTTATCCGCAGTCATCACCTGGATCTTCACCAAAGGCAACGTTTTCGCGGTTAAAAACGAATTCAATTAAAATCCAATAGTATTTATCCCAAAAATACTCAGGAATTCACCTGACGGAAAGTCGATAAGGATTTTGTAAGCGGTACCCTTGGGCATCTGAAAAGAGAACCCAGACCCGAACGATCCTCGGGATGTATCGCCAATAGGATATTTCATCTATGTCGATCTCGATCCAAACGAACGTTGCATCCCTGATGGCCCAAGAGAACCTCAACATCAATCAACAGTTTGAAAGCCAGACTATCCAACGCTTGACCTCCGGCTACCGCATCAACTCCTCCGGTGACGACGCCGCAGGCTTGGCCGTTGCCAACCAATACCGCGCCGACATCTCCGAGCTCACGCAGGGCGTCCAGAACGCCAACAACGGCCTGAGCCAGTTGCAGATCGTCGACGGCGGCTTGAACAACATTTCTCAGATGCTGGACCGCATGAAAACGCTGGCTGCCGAATCGGCCTCCGGCACCTTCACCGGCGATCGCGGCACGCTGAACACCGAATATCAACAGCTCATCACGGAAATCACGCGCCAGTCGAGCAACATCAACCTCAACGCGGGCGGCAGCTACAACGCCAACCTGAACGTGTACCTCGGCGGCGGCCGCACCAGCAACCTGGCCGGCTCTACGCAAATCAATGTGGACCTGAGCGGCAGCGCAAATGCTGTGGACGCGACTTCGCTCGGTCTGAATTCCACCTCGGTGATCGGCGGCGGATCGGAATTCGCCAGCAACACGGTCACCAACCTGAGCAATCCCAACGTCGTGTTCAATCAGACGGCCAGCTCGGGCAGCACGAGCTTTGCGATCGATTACGCCGACGCTTCGGGCACGGTCCAATCCAAGACCGTAACGGTGAACGCCAGCGTGGCCGGCGAAACGGGCGCTCAGTTTGTGAGCGAGCTCAATTCGGCCATCACCGGCGCCGGCATCTCCGGCATCGCAGCGCAGATCGGCACCGACGGTCAACTGCAATTCACCGGCGGCGGCCTGCTTCAGGTTGCGGCCACCGATACGAGCCTGGTCTCGGGTTCCGAACCGGTGACGACCGGAACCTCGCTCCTGAACGGCGGCAACTACCAGACCGCCCCCGGCGCTTGGGTAACCTTCGCAACCGGCCAAACCCAGAACATCACGATCACCTCCGGTGGCACCAACTACGTGGCGGCCCTGACGCACACCAACGGCGACACCATTGCCCACACCGTCACAGCTCTCAATACCGCGCTGGCGGGAAGCGGCATTTATGCCGTGGCGACCGATTCCTCCCATATCGCTTTGCAAGGCGCGAAATCATTTACCGTGTCCGACGCCGCGGCCAGCGGCACGGGCAGCTTGTTCGGCACAGCCGCGGGTGCGGTAGCCGTCACCGCTCCGACCAACTCGGCCACCTCCACCGGCAACGCTTTGAACGCCGTTACGGCGATCGACGCCGCGGTGCGGGCTCTCGGCCTGGTCCAAGGTAAAGTCGGCACCGGCGAGAACCAGTTGCAGTATGGTATCCAGCTCGCGCAGTCGCAGATTGCCAGTTTTTCGGGAGCTCAGTCCTCGATCCGCGATGCGGACGTGGCCGCTGAAGCCGCGAACCTGAGCAAAGCCCAGGTTTTGGCCCAGTCGTCTGTGGCAGCTCTCGTGCAAGCGAATGCTATGCCCCAGGCGGTTTTGGCCCTCCTCAAAGGCTAAGACGCTGTCCTGGTAATCGGGTAGGCTGGGCCGCAACGCGCGGCTCAGCCCGCCTTTCTGTTAACTGGAGGTAATAAGTGGGCAGTAGTTCAGTTGGCTTTAGCGGCGTCCCTACCCTTACGCCGGATCTTAGCAATAACCCTTCCACCCCTTCATCCACAGGTTTGAGTGGCTACGCAGCCGCCCTGCAAAATGCTCTGAACCGGTCGATCGGATTGGCCGCGCTTCCTTTGCAGGAGCTACAGAGCGAGCAAACGCAGCTCACCAACCAGTCATCCTCGCTAACCGCATTGAATACCCAGTTTGCCGCGTTGCAGACAACCATTACCAACCTGAGCGGCGCCAGCCAGAATCTGCTGTCTTCATCCGTTTCGAACGCCAGCGTGATTAGCGCGAGCATCGGCGCGGGAGCGCAAGCCGGGACGTATACGATCCACGTGGCGCAGGCCGGTACATTTTCCACTGCGATCAGCGCCGATGGCCTGACCACGGTGTCGGACCCCACCACGCAGAACGTCAGCTCGGCTGCCAGTTTCACGTTGGTGATCAACGGCGTAGCGCAGACGCCGATTACGCCGGCGCAAAACAATCTCAACTCGCTCGCGGCGGCCATCAATGCCGACACCGGCGCAGGCGTGCAAGCCACGGTGGTCAACGTGGGTCCACCTACCGCTCCGGATTACCGGCTTTCACTGCAGAGCACCCGTTTCGGCGGCGACACCATACAACTGCAGGGCGGCGTAACCAATCTGATGACCGGGCTGACGACGGGCGTCGTTGCTCAGTATACGGTGAATGGCGTGCCGACGACGCTCATTTCCAGCAATTCGGCCACGGTGACGGTGGCTCCCGGCTTGACGGTGAATTTGTTGCAGGCGGGCGATAGCACCGTGACAGTGTTCCAAAGCGCTTCGTCCATCAGCAACGCGCTTTCTTCGTTTGTCACTTCGTTCAACGCCTCTGTGGACGAGTTGAACAAGAGTTTTGGTCAAAATGCCGGGCCGCTCAACGGCCAGAGTATCGTGTTCGGTCTGCGCCAGGCGCTCCATGGCATAGCCAATTACACTGGCGGGGGCGGCAGCTTCACCTCGCTTACGAACCTAGGTTTGAGTTTCGACACCAATGGTCATTTGACCTTTGATCCCACGGCGCTGTCGAATGCCAGCGGGACGCAGATGAGCGATCTCGCATCGTTCCTCGGCAGCCCGACTGGCGGCGGATTTCTACAGTACGCGGCCAACACGCTCACTGCGATCGAAGATCCAACGACAGGCAGCCTACAGACGGCCATCACCTCGACCGGAAATCAGATCACGCACGAAAATCAGCAGATTTCCGAGGAGCAAACTCGGATCACCGCCCTGCAAACCTCGCTGCAAGCTAAAATGGCCGCGGCCGATGCCTCGATCTCCGAGATCGAGTCGCAGCTCAACTATTACACCGGCCTGTTCCAGGCCATGTACGCGCCGAGGTCATCGCAATTCTGAGCATGGAGAACATAGTCACGCCCGGCACACCGGGCGAAATGTCACGAGGGGCCGCGGCCGCCCGGGTGCGTCAGGTCGTGGCCGCGGAAGACTATGAGGGCGTCGAAATGGCGCTTGCGGACTACCGCCGGCAGGTGGACGCGGCAGTAGCCTCCTGGCCGCCGGACGCTCCGCCGCCCACCGAACTGGCCCGCGAAGCCGATGAGCTGATGCACTGGGCGCTGCTGGTGGTGCGTTCGGCACGCGCCCGGGCTCGCGATCAACTGGACCAGGCTTCGGCGGTTCTCGGCTATTGCCATCCCGACCTGCCCAAGCCCCATTGGAAGATCGATGGCTGACACTCGTCCGCCGTCGAAAAGCTGACTTCGTCGAATCCGTAACGCTCTCTTCGGTTAACTTAGCCCGGGATTGAAGGTCTTTACCAGTGGCATCCCGCTTGCAATAACAAGGGTCCATGCTGGACCGCCTGGCAGGCAAGCTCGAGCAATACATGGATCTGTTGAGCACGCGCCAAAAGCTCGTCGCCTCCAATATTGCCAATGCCGAGACTCCCGGTTTCAAGACCAAAGACATCGATTTTCAAACCGAATTCATGAACGCCGCCGGCCTCGGCTCGCCTAACGCCTCCGAAGTGCGCGGCCTGGCGGCGCGGAACGACGGCAATAACGTCAGCATCGACCGGGAAGCCCGGCTCCTTGCCGAAAACGCTCTGCGTTTCAACATTGCTTCCAACCTGCTGCGCGGACAGATTCGCACGGTTCGGGCAGCCATACAGGAAGGAAAAACCGGATGAGCCTGTTTTCCCTGCTTTCGGTCAGCGCGTCGGGAATGTCGGCGCAGCGGGCCCGTGCGGAATTGCTGGTCGAAAATCTGGCCAATTCCGAAACCACGCGGACCGCGGAAGGCGGCCCTTACCGCCGCAAAGACGCAGTCTTCTCGAGCGAACCGGCGGAGTCGCCGTTCTCTTCCATATTCGAATCGCAGTTGGGACAGCCGGAAGGCGTGAAGGTGTCACAGATCGTCGTGGATGACCGCGAGCCGGACCGCCGCTATTTGCCTGGGCATCCGGATGCGGATAAGGACGGCTATGTCTCCTATCCGCGAATCAATCCCGCCGAGGACATGGTCGACCTCATGAGCGCGACGCGCAGTTATCAGGCCAACGTGGCTGCCATCTCGGCGGTGAAAGACATGATTCAGCGTTCCATCGATCTGCTGCGTTAACGGAAAACCCATGCCTGCTCCCATCACACCTGTTTCGATGCCCGCGTTTGTGGATGGCGTTACGCGCGCTATCCAATCGCCCACCGACGCCAAGGGATCCTCGGAATTCCGCGGCGTGCTGGAAGGCGCCATTCAGAAAGTAGAAGACACCAGCAATCAGGCGACGAAGGCGGTCGAAGGCTTTCTCAACGGCGACGGCCAGGAACTGCATTCGGCGATCCTTGCCACCCAGCGCGCAGACCTGGCGTTCGAGCTCGGTCTACAAATTCGCAACAAAGTGATTTCGGCCTACCAGGAAGTCATGCGGATCCAGATGTAGTGCTGCCGTCCGCCTATCGCCATGGAACAGTTTAGAAAGCTTTTCAGCAATTTATCCGCGATGCAACTGGTGACGATTGTCGCCACCGCGCTCGCCGTGGGCGGCGGATTGTTTGCGTTTGTCCAGTGGAAACGGGAAAGCGATTTCCGTCCGCTATACACCACACTCGCCTCCGAGGACGCGGGAGCCGTGGTGCAGAAGCTGAAGGAAGGCGGCATCGAATACCGGATTTCCGACAGCGGCTCCACCGTGCTGGTGCCCTCGGCGAAGCTGTCCGAGATGCGCCTGGAAATGGCGTCGGCAGGACTGCCCAAGAGCGGCCGCATTGGTTTCGAGTTGTTCGACAAGACCAACTTTGGCGCAACTGAATTCGTTGAGCACATCAACTACCGCCGGGCTCTGGAAGGCGAGCTGGAACGCACGGTGATGTCGCTGGCGGAAGTGGAACAAGCGCGCGTGCACGTGACGTTTCCCAAGGAATCGGTCTATTTGGAATCCCGGCAGGCGGCGAAAGCCAGTGTGGTGGTGCGGATCCGCCCAGGCGCTCGCCTGGTTCCGCAGAACGTCGTCGCTATCGAACATTTGCTGGCAAGCGCCGTGGAGGGCCTCGCGCCCGAATCGGTTTCCGTGTTGGATGTGAGCGGCCATCTGTTAAGCCGGGTTCATTCGGCTGCCGCGGCGGACGGAGGAGAATCGAGCGATCGCCTGCTCGAAACCCGCCAGAATATCGAAAAAGACTTGGTATCCAAAATCAACTCCACGCTCGAGCCTCTGCTCGGGCCGGAAAAGTTTCGCGCCGGCGCGTCGGTGGAATGCGATTTCTCGAGCGCCGAACAGAGCGAAGAAATTTTCGATCCCACTCGCTCCGTGATGGTGAGCTCACAGAAATCCGAAGACACCAGTAGTAGCGGCGGAAGCAGCGGCGGAGCAGGGGGCGTTCCCGGAACAGCCGCCAATTTGCCGCGTCCGCCCGCCAAACCCGCGACCACCATGGCCGGTACCTCGCGCCGAACCGAAAGCGTCACCTACCAATCCAGCCGGACCGTTCGCCGCACCCGGATGCCGGATGGCACGGTGAAGAAAATGTCGCTCTCCGTGCTGGTTGACCAGGCTGCTCACTGGGAAGGGCAGGGAAAAGAAATGCATCGCGTGATCGACCAAGTGGCTCCTGAGAAGCTGAAATCCATTCGCGACCTGGTGGCAGCGGCTACGGGATTTTCGGCGGAGCGCGGTGACCAGCTTATTGTCGAGAGTTTGCCTTTCGAGTCGACGCTCAACCTGGAGCCCCCTTTGCCTCCCGGTCCGGCGCCGCAATCCAATGGTATGAACAACGTGACCATGCCCAAATGGGTGCCGTCATGGCTGTCGCGCGCTCTCGACAACCGCTACATTTCGATGGGCGCACCTTTTGTTCTTGGCCTCCTGCTCATGGCGCTCCGGCGCATCTTTGCCGGCATGTTCGGCGGTAAAGGCAAGGCCATGCCGACCGCTCCCGTGGCATTGCCCGCCGGCGATACTGAGGCTCAGCGCACCGAACTATTGCGCGCTCAGTTACAAGAGCAGGCGGAACTGCAGGCGCAACTCGACTCCGACGCCTTGAGACTCGCCGGCACGCAAAACAAGAAAGCGGATGTGATGGTGAAGCGCCTTCGCGACAGTGTTACCAAAGACGCCACGCTATCGGCCCACGTGGTGCGCGGCTGGCTCAATGAAAACAACTAACCATTCATGAATGCCCAATTGGAAGCCCACTCGCAGCGAAACATGGCCGTAGCCGAGATTCCCGACGCCGATTACGGCAACATTGGGGGCGTGCGCAAGGCCGCCATGCTCCTGATCAGTTTAGGCGATCAGGCCAGCGCCAAAATCATTTCCCAGCTATCCGAGGAAGAGATTCAGCGAGTCAGCAGAGAGGTGGCCGGGCTGCGGTCCCTCAGCGCCGACAAGCTGGAAAGCGTGCTGGAGGAATTCAGCCACCTGACGCTCGCCAGCGATTACGTGGTCAGCGGCGGTTTTGAATATGCGAAGAAGATGCTAGTAACGGCCTTCGGCCAGGATGGCGGCCAGCGACTGCTGGACCGGCTGCCGCCGGAACTGGGCGAGAAACCGTCTGCCTTCAGCGCGCTTCAGAAGGCAGAGCCAAAGCAACTGGCACGCTTCCTGCAAGCCGAGCACCCACAGACCATCGCGCTGATTCTTTCGCACCTCGACTCTTCTAAATCGGCGGCGCTGCTGTCGTCGCTGCCGGAGGAGATGCGTTCCGATATCGCTCTGCGCATGGCCGGGCTGGATCAGATTGCGCCTGAAATTGTCGCGAAGATCGGCAGCGTGATCGCCGACAAGCTGAAGGGCCTTGGCGATGTCAGCCGGGAATCGCATGGCGGTGTCCGCGCCGTTGCCGAAATGTTCAACCGCCTGGATTCCGGCATGGGTGAAACGCTGCTCGCCAGCGTGGAACAACGCGATCCCAATACCGCGGCCAGCATCCGCAATCTGATGTTTGTGTTCGAAGATTGCCTGACGCTGGATTCGAACGGCATCAAGGAAGTACTGGCGCGGGTGGACAAAAAGATTCTCACTGTCGCGCTCAAAGGCACCAGCGATACGCTGAAGAATCACTTCACGTCATGCATGTCGCAGCGCGGCGCCGAAATGCTGAAAGAAGACATGGAGGCTGCCGGGCCGGTCCGTATCAAAGACGTGGAAGAGGCCCAGAAGCAGATCATCGCCAAGGTGAAGGAGCTGCAAACTGAGGGCGTGATCAGCACCAAGGGCGGCAGCGACCAATATGTCGTCTAGGGCGTTGATCGAAAATCGCGCGGAACTGGTGCAAGCTTTTTCCTGGTCTGTGGTCGCGCCAGACGAAACACACAACCCCCATTCAGGCGCCGACCGGTCCGCGCAGCCGGCAATCCACGATGCCGAGCTGGAACAAGCCACGCAAGAGCGCATTTCCCAGGCTCGCCAAGCCGGATTCACCGAAGGCGAAGCTTCCGGCCGGGCGAAAGCGCAGGGCGAAGTTCGCGCGGCGATGGACAGGCTTGCCCAAAGCATCGCCGACATCGGCGAATTCCGGGATACTCTCCACAGGCAAGCCGAGGTGGAGGCAGTGCGCCTATCCGTCGCCATAGCACGGCGGGTGTTGCGCCGCGAGTTAACGGTTGATCCCGGTGCCATCGAAGGCTTGGTCAGAGCCGCCCTCGAACGCTTGCAATCGCACGAGAGCTGCCGCGTACGCGTCAATCCGGATCACGTTTCGGCTATGCGTGCGGCCCTGGAACGTGCGGGAATGAGCGCCAAGGTAGAGGTGATCGCCGATCCTGCACAAGAACCGGGCGCGGCGATTTTCGAAATGCCCGGCGGGAACCTGGATGCATCCATGGATTCGCAATTGCGCGAGATCGAACGCGGCCTGGCCGATCGGTTTCAACGCCCATGAGCACCATAATTGCTCCGCCCGCCATTAATCTGGATTCCTATCTGGCGCGGCTCGACAAGCTGGATCCATTTGTGTGGTCGGGTAAAGTCGTCGAGCTGGTCGGATTGCTCATCGAATCGCGCGGCCCGGCCGCGGCTATCGGCGATTTCTGCGAGATTCTCACCTCGAGCGGGCGTGCCATTCGCACCCAGGTAATTGGTTTTCGTAACGGCAACCTGCTTTCGATGGCGCTCGAAGAGATCGACGGCCTGAGATTGGGCGATACTATCGTGGCGCGCGCCGAGCAGGCACGGATGGGCGTTGGCCCAGCGCTGTTGGGACGTGTTCTCGACGGTTTTGGCCGGCCTATCGATTCGCTGGGCCCGCCGGAGGCGGCCGATTTCTACGATCTCTACAAGTTGCCGCCCAATCCTCTCGAGCGCGAGCACATCACCGAACCGCTGGTCACCGGCATTCGCACGATCGATGGCATGCTGCCCTGCGGCCGCGGCCAGAGAATCGGTATTTTCGGCGGCAGCGGCGTCGGTAAGAGCACGCTCCTCGGCGCCATGTCGCGCGATAGTTCAGCCGACGTCAGCGTGATCGCCCTCATCGGCGAGCGCAATCGCGAGGTACGCGCATTTCTCGAACATGACCTCGGGAAGGAAGGGATGCGCAAATCGGTGGTTGTGGTCGCGACTTCCGATAGCCCCGCGCCCATCCGCCTGCGCGCCTGCTTCGTGGCGCTATCGATCGCCGAATATTTTCGCGACCAGGGCGCCAGCGTCCTGATGGTGATGGATTCCGTCACCCGCCTGGCCATGGCGCAGCGCGAGATCGGCCTTTCCGCCGGCGAGCCGCCCAGCCAAAAAGGTTATCCGCCTTCGGTGTTCAGCTTGCTGCCGAAGATTTTCGAGCGCGCGGGAAACTTTCATAAGGGCTCGATCACCGGATTCTTCACGGTCCTGGTGGAAGGCGACGATTTCAACGAGCCTATCTGCGATGCCGTGCGCTCGATGTTGGACGGCCATATCATTCTTTCGCGCGCGCTCGGAGCCGCGGGCCACTATCCCGCGATCGACGTGCTGCAATCGGTGAGCCGGCTGACGACGCAAATCGCCGCAGCCGATCAACTGGAATTCGTGCGCAAGCTACGCGACGCGCTGTCCACTTATCAGCAGGCCGAGGATCTGATCCAGTTGGGCGCGTATGTCGCGGGCACCAACGCCAAGCTGGATGCCGTGATTCGCATGCGTCCGGAGCTGCTGCGTTTCCTTCAGCAGGATTCGCGGCATGAATCCAAATGGGCCGATACCATCACCGGCCTGCGTCAGCCTGGCAACTCTGCTGCCATGACCACGTTCACATTTCGTCTGGAAAAAGTGCTGCGCTGGCGGCAAACCCAACTCGAGCTGGAACAGTTCACCTTGAGCCGCCTCACAGCCGAGTGTGTGCGCTGGGGCGCCACGCTCAAGAAACTCGAGGACGGGCGGCGGGCCGCGGAAACGTCGGCGCATTCGTCAGGCCCGGTCGGCGGCGGGTATCTGGGCGCGCTGGCAACGTATCAGAAACACATCCAGCACGAGAAGCAGATCTGCTTGGAGCGCCTGCGGGAAAGTGAGCGCAAAGTAGAGCAGCAGCGCGCCCGCTTGCTCAAGGCCCGGCGCGAATTCCGGTTCCTCGAAAAGCTTCGTCACTTACGCCGCGCGGAATGGGAACTCGCCGTCGACCGGGAATTCGAAGCTCTGGCGGCTGAAGCCTACCTGGCTCGCTGGGCGCCGCGGCCCCGGCCTCACACCACCGTCTAGCCGTGCTTCGGAGCCGTTTTTGCAGCCTCGCCAGGGGCGGCCTTTTCCGGCGCGGCTTTCTCCAGCACCGCCTTCTCTGGTTCGGCCGAGATGCGTTTCAGATTCAGGATGACGATGTCTACGCGGCGATTGCGCGCGCGCCCCTCGTCGGTGTCGTTCTCGGCGACCGGCGAAGTATCGGCGTAGCCGGCGACGGCGAACCGGTCGGCCGGGATCTTGAACTTGCTCGAAAGCACGTCCAGCATCGTAATGCTGCGGGCTGCCGACAATTCCCAGTTATTGCGAAAACGCGCTGTGTGGATCGGGACTGAATCGGTGTGCCCTTCGAGGCGAACCGGATTCGGCAAATCTTTAAGCACACCCGCTACTTTCTCGATGCTGGGAAGGCTGCGCGGCTCGACCGCGTCTCCGCCCGACGGAAAAAAAGCCGCCTGCTGCAGACTGATCACCAGGCCGCGAGGCTCCAGGCGCATTTGAATTTTGCCGGTCTTGATTTCATCTTCCAGTTCTTTGTTCAGAAACTGCAGCGAGGGCAGTAATTCAACCACGCTCGGCGTTGGGGTCTTATCCACCTTCTGCGCGCCGCCGGGCCCTTTGAGCTGGGCGTTGCCCTTGCCCTTTTCGTCCACAGTCCCGCCCAGGATTTCGCGCACCGCGGCAGTCATCCCGCCATGATCGAGCGCTTCCTTGACGGAATCGGAAACTTGCTGTGCTTTGGATTTATCAGTCTGCGAAGTCGCGAACATCACCACGAAGAAGGCGAAGAGCAGAGTGATGAAATCCGCATAGGAAACCAGCCAGCGTTCGTGATTCTCGTGAGCGGCGTGTTTTTTTTGTCTTGCCATGTGCGTGTATGGACCCCTGAGGTTGTCTATGTTGCGGCCGGCGCGGTACGAGCCCCGGCGGCTGCGGGCGCTTCCTTGGCGGCCTTCTTGCTGTGTTCGTGGAGCGTGTAGGCTTCCAGTTTGCTGCGAATCAGTTTGGGATTGAGACCCTCCACAATGCCGGCTACGCCTTCCAGCATCAATTCCTGGGTTTGCGTCACCTTCTGCATGCGGACTTTGATTTTGTTGCCGGCCGGTAGAAAAAACAGATTGGCAGTGCCCACGCCGTAAACCGTCGCCACGAACGCAACCGCAATGCCGTGTCCCACTTCCTCGATGTTGGCCAGATTCTTCATGACCTGAATCAGGCCCAGCACCGCGCCGATGATACCGATCGTCGGGGCATAGCCGCCGGCCGATTCGAAAACTTTGGCCTCGGCTTCGGCGTGATGCTCATCGAGCGAGATTTGGAGCTCCATGGTCTTGCGGATCACATCCAGATCGGTGCCGTCGACTGCCAGGTTGAGCGCTTTGCGCAGAAACGGATCCTGAATGGCGTTGGCGTCGTTCTCGAGAGAAACGATGCCGCTTTTGCGCGCCTTGGCGGCATAGCCGATGATTTCTTCGATGATCGCCGCCGGGCTCTCGTCGGGCGCGAAAAATATCAGCCCTAGTTTCTTGACGGCGCCGATCAGCGTCCCCATCGGGGTAGTCACCATCACCGCGCCGATGGTGCCGGCCAGTACAATAATTGCGGCGGTGACCTGGGCGACATCTTTGACCTTGCCGCCTTCCATGACCAGGCCGCCCAGAATGCCGCCGATCGCCAGGATCAGGCCGCCAATGGTCGCCAGGTCGGGTTTGCTGCCGGACTTTTTCTTGGCCGCGTCAGCCATCGATCTCGCCTGGCGACTTAATCTTGGCTTCGTGATGGTCGGAGTCAAAATGCCTCAGGGGGCACGCTGGCGCGCCGGCAAGAATCGACCGGCGAAATTGGATCACCCGCTCTACGACCTCTTCAGCCGACTCCCGCACCACGATCTTCTGGCCGGTGGTCAGGGTCACGACGGTGTCCGGAGTCACCTCCATGTGCTCAATGAGATCCGAGTTCAGAACCAGCGGAGCGTGATTGAGGCGTGTGAGCTGGATCATGGTCGGTTGCCGTCTTAATTCTTATCGGCAATTTACCCTATTTATTCCAAATAATTTACGGTAATGACCTGAGTTAACAGACATTATTTTCAACAAAAAGTCCGGCTCCGGCCGATAAGAAGTGTAGGATGATCGACCAACAGCAAATGGATGCCGAAACCCGCGCCCGGGGCATCCTGGCTACCTGGGAACAGGGTGATTTGGCGGGCCTGTCCGCGGCCCTCCACTCGGCCGAATGCGTATCCGGCAGCGGCAGTGGTGTAAGCGTGGAAGAAGAGGAACGGCTGGAATTACTGGAGGGCGTCGCCAGGCAAATGCGGCGCGATCTGGCCCATGGCGATATCGCCCAGCCCGATACCTACCGCCGCCTGCTGCGGCATCTGGCGGCTATTCCAACCGCAAAGCTTTTCTCTTTCCCGTACTCACGATTTGCCCGGTAAACTTCCGCTTCCCGTTGAGGAATCCGGTCAGCGGCTGATCGATTGGATGTTCAAAGGCCAGTACGTCTCCTGCTTTCAGATCCAGCAAATCGCGTACCCGTAGCGTTGGGCCTTCTAGCTGCGCTTCCAGGGTGAACTTAGAGTCACTCAACAATTCCAGCATGCGCGCCTGTTCCATCTCGGTGGCTTCGGCCTTGCGCGGAGCCGACTGCGAGTCGGCCTCTTCGCTCTGCATGGTCAGGATTTCAGTTGGAACCGCCAGGTTCATCCGTCCGCCGACATCTTCCAGCCGGATCTCGAAGCTCACGGCCACCATCGGTTCGTGAGGCGCATGCAGCAGGCGCGCTTCTTTTCCCACCGAATCGAGGGTCAACGTTACCGGCAGAACTTCTTTCCACGCTTCCGCCAGCGCCTGAAGAATAATCCGGAATAAGCCATCCAGAACGTTCTGCTCAATTTCGGTGATTTCCCGGTTGGCCGCCGGAGGTTCCTTGCCGTTGCCGCCCAGCAGGATTTCGATAATCGGGAAGATCAACGAAGGGTTCAACTCGAGAACCGCGATGCCCTCATAAGGGCGCATCCCCAGGGAAATCACACATGTCGGCGAGGGGAGGTTGTGCAGAAATTCGCTGTACGGAAGATGGTCCACTCCCAGAAACTGGGCCGTGACGCCGGAGCGCAGGTAAGCCGACAGGCTGGAAACAATGCGGTGAAGAAATTTCTGCTTCAGCGCGTAGATGGCGCGGATCTGCGAACCCGGCGTTTGCCCCGGCTTGCGAAAATCAAATGGGACCACGTGAAGCGCAGCCGCGGTTTCGCCCGCGGGCACAGCGTGAAGTCTGGGTGAAGGTTCCTGTTCCATGGCGTCTTCAGGCAAGGAAATCGAATAGGCTATTGTGCGGGATTTTGGCTTCGGCGCTTAGCGCGGTCTGCAATTGGGTGGTGCTCTGCGTCAACTGGAGTGCCGCCTGCGTGATGTCCGCGTCCTGAACGCTACCCAGGTCGATTTGCAGTTGGGTCTGTTGTTTGGAGGCAAAATCGGTGGCGTCGGCAATCCGGCTTTGTACCCCTCCGTAAAATGCCAGTTGCGTGCCCAGATAGTCGCTAGCCGCGTGGATTGAGTTCAATGCCGTCGTGACGCCCGCCTGGTCGTTGTTCGTCAGGGCGACCCGGAGGCTGTTGACGGCGGCGAACACATTGTCCGAGGCGAGAGAGTCGTCGGAATTGCGATGGTCGAATATATTTTGCGCGGTTTGGCCGACAGTAAACCCTACGCCGCTCGCATCCTGAACCTGGCGGGTCGAGGTCGTCGTCATCAGGCGGTCGACGCCATTGGCATTGCTCAAATCGATCTGATATTGGGGCGACTGGTCCTGATCGCCGCTAAAGACGAACCGGCCTTGCACGGCGGTTTGGCTAAGCCCCACCAATTGCGTGAGGATGCTGGTCACTTCCGTTGCAATGCTGGCGCGCTGGTCCGCGGTCTCTGTGCTATTGGCCCCCTGGGAGGCAAGACTGGTCACACGGTCCATGAGTTGGGTGGCGGTTTCGAGCGATTGTTCGGCGGTGTCGGCCTCGCTCTTCACTTCCACCAGATTCGTGCTTACCTGGGCGTTTCTGGCAATATCGGCGCGCAACCGCATCAGGCCCTGGAGTTGGTCGGGAGCGTCGGACGGCTGCGATATTTTTGAGCCGGAAGAGATCTGACGGTTGGCTTGATCGATCTGCGATTGCACGCGCGAAAGATCCGCCAGAAACTGTTCGGCCGCTGGATTGACGCTGGATATCATAGGTCAGGCTCGCATTTCTTCTAGGTCAGGGGAATCATGTTGATCGTGTCTTGCGTCATGGTATCCAGGACGTTGACCATCCTGGCGGCGGCGTCATAGGCTCTCTGAAACTCGATCATCTTGGCCGCCTCGGCGTCGAGTGAAACGCCCGAACTCTGGCTGCGCAGTGTGCGCGCCTGGGCCACAACCTGCTGTTGAACCGTAAGCTGATTCTGGGCATCGCCCGATTCGCGTCCAACCTGGGCAGCAATATTTCCGTAAAACTCCGCGTAGCTGACCCCATTGATCTCGTCGGCCGCGTTGGTCGGCGAGGCCAGTGTCGCGATGCGCAGCGCAATGCCGTTGCTCACCGGCGGCGGCCCGGGATCGCTCGCGGCAAGTTGATCCGGGGTCATCGAGCTATTGACCGCGAGCGTGTGCGCGACCGCGGTTGGACTACCGGCAGTGTAGGTGAACAGCGGAATTCCAGGTACCGGCGGGGGGCCATCTGAAATATTTCCCGAGGTCAGAATCTGGTTGACGCGATCGGCGAAGCCCTGAGCCAGCTGATTGATGCTGCCCTGCTGGTAGGCGCCGCCGCTGAGCGACGGCAGAACATTGTTGCGAACATCCAGCAAGCCTGCTAACTGACCCTGCGAGATCATGCTGGTGACGTCGTTGCCGTTCGCATCCAGAATGCGCGCCGGTGGCACGCCGCCGGCTACTGTGGCCGGAGATCCGGTGGGCGTGGAAAAGCTTAGCGTCAGATTGTACTGGTTGGCGCCGATTACCAGTGGAGTCTGGCCGCCCATCAACACGGTCACTGACCCATTGGTCTCGGTCCTCGACGTGAAGCCTACGTATTCCGATAGTTGCTCGAGTGTCGAGTGAATTTGAGCGTCCAGCCCGGCATCGTTGGTATCGCCGCTTAGCCGCTGCTGATTGTAAGTTTGCAATTGACTGGTCAGATCGTTGATCTGGGTCAGGTTCTGCTGAAGCTGCGTGTTGGTGTTGTTGGTGGTTTGAGCCAGATTGGCGGACGTTTGCTGGAATGCCTGTACCACCTGCTGGGCGCTATCGAGAACGGCTTGGCGCGCGGAGGCGTCGTTCGGCGTTACGCTCCAGGAGGAGACATCAGAGAGAAAATTGTTCAGCGCGCCGGGAATGCCGGAATCGCTGCTCACGTTGAAGTTGAGTTCCAGGTCGGACAGGTTCTGGGCTTTCTGTTCCAATGTGCCCAGTGCCGAGAACTGCTGCTGGACGGACTGTTCGGCGTATTCATTGCGCGCGCTTTGAATTTCGCCTGCGCTCACGCCTCCCGGCAAACCCGCGCCTGGCTGGAACGGCTGTGCGTCCAGATTCAAGCTTTGCGCCGCGTAGCCGGGCGTGGAAGAATTCACCACGTTGTTCTGCACGACCGTCAGCGCCCGCTGGAAGGCCTCCAGGGCGTTGGCGGACGAATTGATCGCAGAAAACAAGCCTGACATAGATCAGATTTCCAAAATCACGCGGCGCCTGTTTTCGGGTAGGTCCGGCGTTCCCTTGGCGGTATATCCCGAGACCATGCTGCCTGCCCGTTGCATCCATCCGGCATGAAACGCGGCAGCGCTGTCCAGTAGAATGCCTACGCGGGCGATCTCGGCCCGCAATGCGGCGAGCGAGGAGGAGAGCGCCGCATCTGGCCTCCGCCCAATCGTTGCCAGGGTACCCTGCAATTGCCGGAACCCGTCGGCCGCTTCATCCATCCTGCAGCGGCAATAATCCAGATTCTCGATGGTCGGCGAGGTGAGCCGCTGGCGCGCGTCCCGGACCACGGTTTGCAACTGAAGCACGGCCACCACGGCCTGCGACGGTTTGATCGGGCTGGCGGCAGGCGCTGGTGTGCCGCCCTTTTTGCGCCGATTATCGGCTGCCATCCGTTTTCCTCTCGATCGCGTCGCTGGTGATTGCCTGGCTGATCGACCGGGCATCCACGTTGTAATTTCCGGCGCGATAATCCTGCGTCAGCTTGGCGATGCGCTGGGTGCGCGCTGCCGCGTTTGCCGCAAACGCTTGGGAAATACGGCCCGCGAGGCTGGAAATCTCCGCGCGATCTCCGCCGGTGGATTCCGAAATCCGTTGGCTGCCAACGGACCCGGCGCGATTCGTCTCCTGGGTTTCCGACGTCCGGTTGGTTTGAGCGCCGGCTGCGCCAGTCAAATTGGGATCGTCGACTCTCATACGTCGGCTGGCGAGCAGATGCCCGAATCTCTCAGCATGCGGCCCATGGCTTGTAGCGCGCTGCGGTGAATCTGGGAAGCGCGGCTTTCATTGACGCCCATCTCGTGGCCGATTTCTTTCATCGTCCGGTAACGGCTGTAGTGCAGGTGAATCACTTGGCGGTGACGTACGGGAAGATTCTCGATCAGGCGATCCAGGACGTCGCGCAATTGGCGCTGCGAGCAGATTTGATCCGGATGGGTATCCGGATCGCTGGCTGGGTCGAGCGCCACGCCGTCGCCGGCGGTTGTCGATTCGGCCGGCGTGGCCAGGCGCAAGGCGGCATTCATGCTTTGCAGTTCGGCGGCCGAAATCATCAGCCGGCCGCAGAGTTCCTCTTCCGTCGGTTCGCGCCGCAGCACCGCGATAAGTTCCTCGCGGACACCGGCTACCTGCTTCTGCCAGCGGCGCAATCTGCGCGGCGCAACATCCAGCCGGCGCAGGCTGTCCAGAATTTCGCCCTCGATCCGGTAGCGGGCGTAGGTTGAAAACGGAACTTCCATCGAAGGATCGTAGGAGCGGCCGGCCCGCACCAAACCCAGCAGCCCGGATTGCGCCAGATCGCCCAGTTCCATCCGCGTATTGAACGGCAGCGTGCCATGCACGCGGCGAGCGATGGATTCGACCAAGGGCAGATAGGCCAGCATCAATTCATGTCGCGGATCTTGCTCATACCGCATCGTCGGCCCGGGAATTGGCGGGGGCGTTACGGATACTTCGACGGCGTCCACCATCAGCTCTGTACTCTCCCTATGCTCCTGGATGGGTGGACTTTCGTCTCGGTGCGGTCCAGCCGGAGCGTCGTCAAGTTCGGGTGCCGCATTGCTTTTTTGACGGCAAAACGGCGGTGCACCGAAAGATAGGTTAACCCGTCACTGACCGGCGAACAATACTGCTAAAGGTATCCAAAGGCGCTATTAACCGAGGTGCGTGAATTCAAACAATATTTTTACCGTAAATTGTGTGAATTTTACTCTAATTACCCGGAATATGTAGCCGATATTATTCAGCAACATGCGCCAGGATACTGATTTGCTCTGGATCCGCAGTGCGGCTCCAGATTCCGGGGACACAAATTTAGTCGAAAGCCTGGATCGTTTCATCATTCACGCCGCACATGACGTGGAGGATGCGCTAAGCCGTTTGCGCGGCGAAACCGCCGACGTGATTCTGGCGGAATTTCCGCTGGCCGGCTGGGCGCCTTCGGAATTGCTGGAGGCTATCCAGCAAATCAATCCGCGCCTACTGGTGGTGATTCGCGATCCGGAAGGGACCGTCGCCGATGCGGTACGCCTGGTGAAATTAGGCGCCTACCACTTCATGAGCGGCCCGTTGGACGAAAACGAATTGATCGAGTGTCTGGAGCGAGCCGCGGAAAAGCGCCGCTTACGGAATGCGGCCGTGCCGATGACGTCATCCACCTCGTCAAACGAAGCCGAAGCGTGGAAGCGGCAGTTGGTGGGCGATAGCCGGTCGATGCGCGACATTGAGCACATTATCCGGCTGGCGGGCCCTAAGCGATCGACCGTGCTGATTTTGGGTGAGACCGGCACGGGCAAGGAATTGGTGGCGCGCGCCCTGCACCAGATCAGTCCGCGAGCTCATTTGCCGATGGTGGCGGTTAATTGCAGCGCCTTGCCGGAAAATCTGTTGGAAGCGGAGTTGTTTGGACACACCAAGGGCGCCTTTACGGGTGCCATGCAGCATCGCGTGGGGCATTTTGAGCAGGCGCACAACAGCACCTTATTTCTCGATGAAATTGGCGAACTGCCGCTTGGCTTGCAGGCTAAGCTGCTGCGCGTGTTGCAGGAGCGCGAGTTTCAACGCCTCGGCAGCTCGGAAACAGTTCGCGTCGACGTGCGCATCATAGCGGCGTCGAATGTCGATCTGCGCGAGAAAGTGCGGCAGGGCGGATTCCGTGAGGATCTCTTCTACCGCCTCAACGTAGTGCCCATGTCCATGCCGCCGCTGCGCGAGCGCTCCTCTGACATCCCCGTCTTGGTGCATTATTTCCTGGACAAGATTTGCCAGTTGGAAGGAATTCCGGTGAAGCGCGTTTCCCGTGAGACTCTGGACCGCCTCTGCGCCTATCCCTGGCCTGGAAATATCCGTGAGCTGCAAAACGCCGTCGAGATGGCCGTGGTACTGAGCGGCAGCCGCATGGACCTTTGCCCCGCTGATTTTCCGCCGGCTCCATCGCGTGGCGACAGACCACTCTCCACAATGTCCTCGCACGCCGTGGTTCCCGAAGGCGGATTGGATTTTGAGCTGGCGGTCGCCAATTTCCAGCGCACGATGCTGGATCAGGCCATCCAACGCTCAGGCGGCAACAAGACCATGGCGGCTGACCTGCTGCGTATGAAGCGCACCACGCTGCTGGCCAAGCTGCGCACTTTCGAGATTCGCAGCAACGTGGTCGCGATCAAATCCGCTTAAACGGGCCTCAGCCCTGCGCCACGTGATCCAGCGCCATTTCGTGCACTTTCAGCAGTAGTTCCACTTCATTGCGGGGAATGCCCAGCGACCCGGAGATGGTTTCCGGGCTCTCGCCGCGCCGCCGCATGCGGAGCGCCTGCCCTCGGCGATTGAGATTGAGCGCCCCGCCTGCCGGCAGGACGGGCACAGGGGATTCCTGCGCCTTTTGCTCGATTTGCACCCGCAGCGCTTCCACGGCTTCCGACGCCTGAGCGACCCGGCTCTCCAGGCTCTCGCGCTGCTCACGGGCGTTTTTCAACAGCGTCCGCATTTTTAGATGAAGAATAAACGCATAGAGCAGACAGGCTCCGGCAATAGTCAGGAACCCGCCCACCTCAATCGGATGGATCATCGCGCGCCAATCGGACATGATGTTTATGCCTCCACCTGCGGTTCGGCAGTGCTTTGCAGCCGCTGTGCGCGGCTCACGATTTCCTGCACTCTCACGCCATAGTTGCCTTCGACGACGACCACTTCGCCGCGGGCGATCACGCAGTTGTTAATTACAATCTCGACCGGGCCATTCACGGCGTTCTCCAACTCGACAATCGAGCCAGTGGTCCACTTCAAAACCTGTTGCAGCGGCATTTGAGTCTTGCCGAATGACACATTAACCGGCAACTCGAGATCCATCAGCAGGTCCAGAGTTCCGCCGCCTTCGAGGGGCGAATCGACTGTCGTCTTATTCATGTCCGTCATGTCGTGTGTTCCTTCGATCTAAAGTATTGGTGCGGGGTGACCCCTGGCTGCGCTGCGGCCAGCGCCGTTCCATATAGGTGCGCAAGCGCAAAATGCCCTGCGTCTTCAACTGGGCGATTCGCGACAAATGCATCCCCATGATTTCCGAAATCTCGCGCAGCGTGGCTTCTTCGTGGTAGTACAGACTCAAAACGGTGCGCTCCATCTTGGGCATTTGCTCGATGGCGTGGGCGAGCAGCCGCTCGAGCTCGGAGCGTTCGAGGGCGGCGGAAGGCAAATTGTCTTCAGAGTCGGCGACGTAGTTGAGCAAGTCGCCATTCTTTTCGTCCGACGCGAATTCCAGGCTGCCGATGGTGAGGCCGCTCACTTCGTAGAGCCACTGGCGGTATTCTTCAACGCTCACTTTCAGTTCGGCCGCGATCTCTTCTTCAGCCGGAGCGCGCCCCATACGGTGTTCCACTTGAACAATGGCGGCTTCAATCTGCTTGGCGCGGCGGCGCTTGTTCTTGGGCGCCCAATCCATTTCGCGCAGGCCGTCGTAAATGGCGCCGCGAATTTTGTGCTCGGCATACGTCTTCAGTTGCACGTTTTGTGCCGGATCGAAGCGATCGACGGCGGCAATCAGTCCGATGATGCCGTTGGAAATCAGATCGTCCATGCTGACGTTTTCCGGCAAGCGCTCATGAATGCGGCGCGCGATGAGGCGCACCTGGGGCAGGTGCTCCAGGATGAGCCGCTCGCGGTCGGTCTCGACGTTCTCGTCAGTGTGATAGCTGTACATAGGCGCGCATCAGGCGCGGGCCAATTTTCAGGCCGCCGACAAAGCCGCTTCGGGTGAGCGGCCGAATAAATCCTCCAATAGACGGCTGGTGGTGGCCGGCTCAAGGTCGTCCGGGATTTGCTGGCCGGTGGTCAGGAACGAAACCGGCTTCCCGCTGCGGACCGACTCGCTCACCGCGGCGCCGAAAGTCGATGCCTCATCCAATTGCGTAAAGATCAACCGCGACGGAGCGAAAATTTCGAACCGGTCGACGAGGCGGCTCAAATCCGCGGCTCTCATCGTGGCTGGAGCCACCAGGTGAACTTCGATCTCCGCCTGGCGCGAAAGGAAACGGGCCAGTTCGGAGGCTTCATCGATGTCCCCGGCGGCATACCCCGGCGTATCAATCAGGATCAAGCCCTTCTCGCGATTGGCTTCGATGGTCTGCTGCAAGCTGCGGGTGGTCTCGACGGCTTCGAACCCGGCGCCGATGATGGCGGCGTAGGTGCGCAGCTGTTCGACTGCGGCGATCCGGCGCGTATCGGTCGAAATTAACTGCACCGGACGGGAGCAGGCCAGGCCGTAGCGCACGGCTAATTTCACCAGCGTGGTCGTTTTTCCGCATCCGGCGGGACCGACCAGCGCGATCACGCGCGCCTTGGCGAACGGCTCGGCCAGGCTCGCGTCCACATCCATCAGGGATTCGATTTCCGCCCGCACGGCATTCTCAATCGATTCACAGTCGAACGCCGCCTTGCGCCCGGGCCGCGAGCCTGGATTTGGATTCAAGCGCGCGTGGGCTTGGCTCAGGATCTTTCGAGTGATATCGACGGTGAAATCGTTCTCGACCAACCTTGCAAAAATCGGAGCGAACTCAGGCGCCGGCACCGCCCAGTGCGAAGCGTTCGCATTCAAGGCGTTCACCATATCCTGAACCTGGTGCCGCAGGCGGGCGAGCTCGCCGATCACGGGATCGGCAGGCGCTGCCGCAGCTTCGGCGGCGGGCGTGGCAGGCTGCTCTGGCAGCACCGCGAACACGACTTCGTACTCGCCCAGCGCCTGCGCTTCGGGCGGAGCCTTGCGGCTATTCACCAGCAGCGCGTCGGGACCCATCTCCTGGCGCGCGAGTTCCATGGCGTCTTGCACCGTTGGCGCGAAAAACGATTTCATCCTCATGCCCGGCTACTCCTGGATTGGTTTTGAAATTGGCGTTTCATTGAATCAGGCCTTGTGAAACTACTCTCACTTCCGCGGGTATTTCGTTGTGCGAAAGGAAAACCACGTTGACAAAAGACGCGTCGGCGATCTGCCGCAGGAAATAACGCGCTCCACTCGAAGTCACCGCCACGACCGGTGTTTCGGGCGATCCGATTTTTTGCTCGATGCGATTCAGAATGTCGCGGATGGCCTGCGGCGCTAACGCCAGATGGCTGTTCTGCTCGCCATGCTGCACGGCGCCTTCGATGGCTTGCTCGATCGACGGATCGAGGAAGTACGCGGGAAGATCGCCGCTCGAATTCAAGTAGGGCTTGACCACCGTGCGGCGAATTGCCTGGCGCACGTATTCCGTCAACAATGCCGGATTGCGGGTCGAAATGGACGCTTCGCTCAGGGCTTCCAGGATGGAAACCGCGTCGCGGATCGAAACACGTTCGCGCAATAAATTCTGCAGCACGCGCTGCACGGTTCCCAACGGCAACAGTTTCGGCGTAAGTTCTTCGACGACTTTGGGATTTTCGACCGCCACCCGATCCAGCAGCTTCTTGGCATCCTGGCGCGAGAACAGTTCATTGGCGTGGCGGCGAATCAACTCAGCCAAATGCGTACCGAGCACATTGACCGCATCGACGACGGTGTAATTCGCGCGGCGGGCGCGGTCGGCTTGCTCGGTGGGGATCCAGACCGCGGGCATGCCGAATGCCGGTTCACGCGTCGCTTGGCCGCTGATGGGCGAGGCCGGCTTGCCCACGGGAATTCCAAGCACGCAGCCCTGCGGCATTTCGAAACGCGCGATTTCGACGCCTTTCAGCGAGATCAGATATTCGCGCGGCTTTAGCGCCAGGTTGTCGGTCACGCGCACGGGCGGAAAAATGTAGCCGAGATCGCCCGCCAGTTGCCGGCGTAGCCCGGAAATGCGGCGCAGCAGGGGCGAATTCTTGCCGCCTTCGACCAACCCCACCAGGCCGAGACCCACTTCGACCGCCAGCGGCTCGATGCGCAGCACGGCCTCCATGTCGTCGCGGACCGGCGCTGCTTTCGTCTCCGTTACTTTCTTGGCAGCCGCGCCGCGCTTGCGCATTTGCCATGCCGATGTGCCTACGCCCGCGCCCAGGAGCAAGAACGGTATTTTCGGCAGGCCGGGAAACGCTGCGAGCGCCACCAGGACGCCGGCCGCTAGCATCAGCGGCTGTGGGTTGCCGAACACCTGCTTTTGAAAATCCACGCTGAGCCGTGAATCCGAGCTGGTGCGCGTCACGATCAAGCCGCCTGAAATCGAAATCATGAGCGCGGGAATCACGGTCACCAGGCCGTCACCGATCGTGAGTACGGTGTAGGTTTCGATGGCGTGGCGGAAATCCATGCCATGCTGCAGCACGCCGATCAGGAAACCGGCGATGATGTTGATTCCTGTGATCAGGATGCTGGCCACGGCGTCGCGCTGAGTGAATCGCGAGGCTCCGTCCATCGCGCCGTAGAATTCGGCTTCATTCGCCAACTGCTTGCGGCGCAGGCGCGCTTCGGATTCGTCAATCAATCCGGAGTTGAGATCCGAATCGATGGACATCTGTTTGCCCGGCAGTGCATCCAAAGTGAAACGCGCGGTGACTTCCGAGATGCGGACCGCGCCGTGGTTGATGACGACGTATTGAATGGCGATCAGCACCAGGAAAATCACAGTGCCGATGATGTAATTCCCGCCAACAACAAAATTTCCGAACGCTTGAATGACGTCGCCTGCCGCGCTGGTGCCAGTGTTGCCGTTGAGCAGAATCAATCGCGCCGAAGAAATATTCAAGGCCAAACGAAATAGTGTGAGCAGCAGCAGCGTGGTAGGAAACACGCTGAACTCGACCGGACGCGTGATGTACAGCGAGACCATCATCACGATGACGGACATCATGATGTCGGTGACGATCAGAATATCCAGCGCAAATCCCGGGATCGGAGTAATCAGCGCAACGATGATGGCCAGGACTGCGAGCGGTACCGCAAGCTCGGCGGCGCCGGAGAAATTGATTCCGCTCAATCCCTTCCAGGGAGCCGGTGCGGCGAGTTCTTTGGTCTGCGCCATTATGCGCTCCTCACCGGCAGGCGCCCGTTCATCAAGCGGTAAATGTAGGCCAGAATTTCAGCAACCGCGCGGTACAGATGCGCCGGAATTTCCTGGCCGACATCGGCGGATTTGTAAAGCGCCTGCGCCAGGGGCGGATTTTCAATCAACGGGACTTCATGATCGATTGCAATCTGGCGAATGCGCAGCGCCAGATAATTCTTGCCCTTGGCCACGACTTGCGGCGCCGACGTCCAGTCCAGTTGATAGCGAATAGCCACGGCGAAGTGGGTGGGGTTCACGATGACGGCGGTGGCAGTGGGCACCTGCTTCATCATGTTGCGGCGGATGCGATCGCGCAGCAGGCGCCGGATGCGCTGCTTCATTTGCGGGTTGCCTTCGGTCTCCTTGAACTCCTCGCGGACATCCTGGCGGCTCATTTTCATGTCCTGCGAATAGCGGCGGCGCTGGCGAACCAGGTCGACTAGGCCGAACAGCAGGAATGCACCCGCGCCTCTCCACAGCAGCGCCGTCAGCGACGTTCCCACTTGCACCGCGCCGCTTTCCACGCCCTCCAGGGGCAATACGAAATATTCCGCGAAACGGTCGCGGCAGATGAAATACACCGCGCTTCCGAATAGCGGAATGAGCACCATCGCCTGAATGAGGGCGGGGAGATTTTGCCGCGGCAGCTCTTTCAAGCGCGCCAGCGGGCTCAACCGCGTGAAGTCGGGAGTAAGCTTGGTCGCGCTGAGTCCGAACTTGGTGACCGCCATTTGGGCCGCAAAGATGACGATCATCAGTGCGCCGCCCACGGCCGCCAGCGGTAGAAATGTACGGACCAGCAAATCGGTTGAAAGGCGAACCACGTCCACAATCTGCAGTTCGGGAGCGAATGCGCGCCGCATCAGGAAGCGCGTGGTTTGGCGGGCCTGCATGAACCACTCTCCGCCCCATCGGCCTGCGATGGCGGTGAAAGCCATAAACTGGGCAGCGGCCACGAACTGCTTCGCCGTGGGGAATTGTCCCTCGCGGCGCGCGCGCTCCATCCGCCGCGCGGTAGCTTTCTCAGTCTTTTGGCCTCGATCGCTCATCGGTAATTACTCAAAAACCCGCCACCGCAGCCACACGGCGCAGCACCTGTCCGGCATATTCGCCATAGACGCGGGGAAACAAAACCGCCATCGTCGCCAACAGCGCAATCGCGGCCATCATTTTTATCGGGAACGCCAGGATCAAAAGTTGCAGCTGTGCGTTCAACCTGCCCAGCAGCGCCAGAGCCAGATCGATCAACAGCAGCAGCGCAATCGCCGGCATGGCAAGACGCAGACCGATCGAAAACATACTGGAGGCAAGCCGCAGAATTTGTTCGACCCCAGCCGGCGCCAATACAAAAGTGCCTGCCGGATAAGCATCCAGACTCCGGGAAAACGCGCGGATGATTTCGCGATGCAGGCCAAGCGAGAAGAACAGCATGCCCGCCGCCAACTGCGCGAACACGACCAGAATTCCCGAATCGGCCTGAGTCGATGGATCGACGGTCGACGCATACGCGTAGCCGGCCTGCAAGCCGATGATCTGACCCGCCAGCAAGAAAGATTCAGCCAGCACCGCGACTGCGACCCCAATTGTCAATCCCAGAGCCAGTTCGGCGCACATAGCCACCACGAGGCTGCCCAGATACGGCTCGGCCAGATTCACAGCCGGCCATCTCGGAAACAATGCCAGCGTGAAGGTTACGGCTAAGGCGGCGCGCGCGGCTTCCGGAGCTGCGGTCAAACCCGGTATAGGCACGAAGATGAAGGCGCCGGAGACACGCGCCAGCACCAGCACGAATCCGAAGACTATCGGCAGCGAAAATGTGAGGTGAGTCGGCACGCGATTATTTGGCGTAGCGGCCCAGATCGCTCAGGATGAAGATTGTGTAGCCGGTCATTTTAGTGAGCATCCACGGCATCAGCAGCACTGCGGCAAAAAGAAAAGCCACCAGGCGGGGAATCGTGCTGAACCCGGTGTCCTGGATGGAAGTAACAATCTGGAGCAAGCTGATGGCGATGCCGGCCACAAAGCCGATGACCAGCAGAGGCGCGCCCAGCCATAGGGTCATCAGCAGCGCCTGGCGAAGAAGTTGAATTACGAATTCGGGTGTCATGTGCGTTCCTTACGTATAGAAACTTCTCATCAGCGAGCCCAGCACCAGATTCCAGCCGTCCACCAGCACGAAGAGCAGAATCTTGAACGGCGCGGAAATCATGACCGGCGGCAACTGGATCATGCCGATCGAGAGCGTTACGGACGCCACCACCAGGTCGATCACCATGAAGGGCAGAAAAAGCACCGCGCCGATCTGAAACCCGGCCTTCAGCTCAGACAGAATGTACGCGGGGATGAGGACTTTGAGGTCGACATCGTTCGCATTTTTAGGCGCCGGGGCGTGCGTCACTTCCAGGAACAAGCTGATATCTTTCTCGCGCGCAAAACGGATCAGAAAAGTTTTCAGCGGTTTGGAGCCTTCATCGAACGCGGGCCCGACGGCCAGTTCGTTCTTTTCCATCGGCTCCCAACCTTTGTGGTACATCTCCGAAGCTACCGGGCTCATGATCAGGATGGTCAGAAACAGCGAAAGGCCGATGAGTACCTGATTGGATGGTGTGGATTGCGTTCCGAGCGCCTGCCGAAGGAAATGCAGCACCACCACGATGCGCAGGAACGGCGTGATCGACATCACCACGGCCGGCAGCACCGTCAGCATGGTCAGCAGAACCACGATCTGCATCGGCACGCTGAGCGAATTTCCAGCGGGGCCAGTCTGAGTGCTGATGCCGAACATCGGCGCCGCGGCACGCTGGGGTGCTGCGAGTGCTAAGCCCACTGTCGCAAGAAGCGGGAAGGCGCGAGCCAGCCAACGCATCATTGCGCGGCTCCTTCGTATGAGGATGGAATCGCGGAGGCAGACAAGGGCGCGGATTCGATTTCCGCCGCGGCCCAGGGAAGGCGTTCGACCAGCGTGCAGCCGCTCGGCGAAAGCGCCAGCAGCACCGCGTGATCCGAAACCCGAACTAAATGCACGGAATGCTGCGGCGTAAGCGGCAGCCGGGCAATCGCCTCCAGATGTTTGGTCGATTTGCGGCGTACCCCGCCGCGATACTGCGCGAAACCGCGGCTCCGCAGAAACCACAGTGCGGCCGCGAGCAGCGCGAGGACTAGAAGGATCGCTAGAGCTTGCTGAAACATTGAATGAGCGTTTTGCTTTATGCTTTCGGCTCGAACATCGCGATGCGAATGCCGATGTTTTTCTCGAGCACAACCACTTCGCCGCGTCCAACCGGAGCTCCGGCGACGTAGATGTCGAGGTAATCCCCAGCCGCTTTGGGCATGGCGATAATGCTGCCGGTGGTAAGCGCCAGGATGTCGCGCAGCCGCATCATGCGGCGATCCAGGTCGATCTCCACTTCCACCGGCACATCGGCGAATATTGCAGCTGCCTCAAGCGTTGAAGGAGGCAGCATCTTACTGCTTCAAATTGATCGTGTCCTGCGTCAGCTGATCGGTCGCAGTGATGACCTTGGCGTTGGCTTCGTAGCCACGCTGCATCAGGATCAGGTTGGTAAATTCGCGCGCGATATCGACAGTGGACGATTCCAGCGCGCCGCCCAATACCTTGCCGCGGCCACCAGTTTCCGGAGTGCCGATGGCAGGTGCCGCCGTCTGCGGGCCGATCTGGAAGTTGTTGTCCCCCACCGCCACCAGCGAATCCGGGTTGCGGATCGAGGCCAGCGCAAGTTGCGCCACTGTGACCTGTTGGCCGTTGGAGAACTGCGCCACGACCTGACCGCCGTCCGAAAGTGAAACGTGGGTCAACTGCGCAGCCGCCAAACCGTCCTGTGTGTTGGACGAGATCGCGGAAGCCTGGGCGTATTGCGTAACCGTGCTGGTGCCATCGCCGCCGTACAGCGCCCAGTTGACGCTGAGGTCGGCTGCGCCATCGGTCAGCCCGGTGATCGCTACCGGCACCGAGCCGGTGGCCAGGGGCGGATCGGATAGTACGCCGTTGGAGTCAAAAGTCAGCGTGCCGCTGGCGCCGGAGATCGGGAAAGGCGTGCCGGCGGTGCCGCCGGTCACGTCATCACCAGGGATGGAAACGGCATAGTCCCATGCGTTGGCGCCGCTCTTGGTGAAAGTTACAGTCAAGGTGTGGGTTGTGCCGAGGGAATCCACAACCTGGATCGGAGTCGAGAAGCTGCCGTTCGGCTGGCCGACCGTGGCCGAGGCGTCCAGATTCAAGTTGAGCGACATGTTGGCCGTGGCCACCGGCGCGCGCAGTGTGCCAGAGGGAATCGTGATGTCCGAGATGGCCCCGTTGGTGTTGAGCACGCCGCCGGTTTGGGTCCAACCCTCTACTTTTTCTCCCGTTGCAGTAACCAGGTTCCCGCTGGCATCCACCTGGAAATTCCCGGCGCGCGTATAGTTCAGCGTTCCGGAGGAATCTTTCACGATGAAGAAGCCGTCGCCTTGAATGGCGGCATCCAAAGCGCCGGACGTGCTCTGAATCGCGCCTTGTGTAAAGTCGGTGACGGTGCGTGGCTTACCCGTGCCCAACCCGACAGACCCGCCCGAGCCCAAGCCCAGCGACTCCGCCACCAAATCGTAGAAAGAAACCGTGCTGGCTTTATAGCCCGTGGTATTGAGGTTCGCCAGGTTATTTCCGACGACGTCCACACCAACCTCGGCGGCCGCAAGCCCAGTCAATGCCGTTGAAAATGAAGTAAACATGTAGTCTCCTATGGTCCTGTTTTTGCTAGGGCTGAACGGTGGTGCCGGGAGCCGGAGTGGTTGTGGTTGGAGGGATACCGCCCAGTTCCTGCCTGATGGCCAGCACATTGGTATTCATATTGGTCATCTGCTCGAGCTCGCTGAACTGCGCCAACTGGGTCACAAACTGCGTGCTGTCGGTGGGGTTCAGCGGGTCCTGGTTCTGAATCTGAGTGACCAGTAGCTGCAAAAATGTTTGCTCGTTGGCGCCGGGGATGCCACCCGTTTCGGTGCCGGGTGCTCCTGGCGCTACCGGTGCCGGGGTAGGCGTGGATGCTAGTGGGCTAGTGATGCTGGCCATCTGATGTCACTCCTTTGAAGGCTGGATTCCAGTTCGCCAACCCATTGCGGGGTTTGAGCGTCGGGCTGCTGGTGGTCCCTTGCATTCTGTTGTTGGCCGGAGCCGCTATCCGATCCGCCCTGCTGCTGGCGGGAGGATTGATCCTGCGAAGACTGCCGGCCCTGATCCTGCGAAGTCGAAGAGCTGTCGGCCGGCTGCCACGTTTCGGCTTTGTAGCCGCTGTGCTCCAGGCGGCCCACCAGGTCGGATAGGCCGTCGCGCAGCCCGCGGGTCAGGCCGGTATCGGGCGTGCGGACGGAAACGCGCAGCTCCCCAGCTCTTTCGCTCAGGCGAACTTGCACGCTCCCCTGATCTTTGTCCGACAGGCGCAGCGAGATATCTTTCACGCTTTCGCCGTTGCGCGCGGGTGTGTCTTGCGGCGGCTCGAGAAATTCCGGCGCGGGACTGTCGGCAGCCGCTTTTCCTGCACCGGCAGTACGCGCATCTGAAGTTGTGGTGGAGGATGAAGCGGCCATCGTCGGCAATGCGGATTGCGGGGTTGCTGCTTCGGCCGCGACTCGTGCTCCCGCGATCGCAACGCCGGCGCTGGCGCTCTCGGCCTGCGGACTGGCGGTTTGGCGCGGCAGCTGGTCCCGGGGCGAGTTGGTTATCGGCCAGAACTTGAGACGGCGGCAGCGAACTTGCATCGCTCGACGCATCGGTTGGTGCGCTCTCCGGCGTGGCAGCCGGGTTGGATGAGGCTTGATCACGCGATCCGGAAAATCCTTTGCCGCCCGCAGTCTCGAATCGAGACGCGGCGATGGCGCTGCTGGCATCGTTGAAGTTGATCGGGGCTTTCGCGCCCGCTTGCTGGGCGATGCGCGCCGCGAATGCCAACTCGCCGCTTTCGGCGGGCTTCTGGTTCAGAGTCTGGCTCAACCCGGTCCGCGCAGCCGGAATAGCTTCTTTCTTAATGTCAATGCGGGGATCGGAAGGAGCCGCGAGTTCTTCTGGTCCTGCAGCCGGGGTAAGCACGGCCTTATTGGCTTGGGCGTTGTTGGTGCGAGCTAGAGCAGCAGAGACCAGTCCGGCAGCGGGATTCGTCGAGGCGGCCGCAGCGGCAACATCAGCGCTCTTCCCATTGGTAACCGCGGCTGCCGAGGTTCCGGGGAGCGGCTGCGCTAACGGCATCTGGGGCGGCATCTGAGACGGTAACTGGAAGCCTTGCGACGTATCCGGCGCTGCCGGGGCGTTCGCGTTGGGCGAATTCGCCGCCACAGGCGCAGGCGCGTTTTGAGGGAGGATGTCACCTAAGATTGCCATGAACTGCGACGGCTGGTTATCATCCGCCGGCTTGGTGGATGGATCGTTCGGCTGCGTCTGGCTATCGGCTCGCTGGGTCTCATTCGCTGCTTTGCGGGCGGCGCGCCGGTTCTGCTCGCGGTGCGGTTGCGTTTGCGGCTGAGATGGCGTGCGCGCAGCATCTTTCTGATCAGCGGCAGGCCGCGGCCGGCTATTATGCCCTGTCGTGTTATCGTGCGGCGAATGCGAAGCAGGATCCTGGGGCTGGCTGGGATGGTTCTGAATCCGCGATGGATCGGGGGCAGTCTGCGGAGCGATGCTTGGAGGCGGCGTGACTTGGCTGGTGTCCCAGACGGTGGCAGCCAGGAAGGAACTGGAGATAAGCACGCCCGCTAAGGTGCAAGTAAAGCTCCAGCGGGATTCCCTAGATTTTCAGCGATTTACACTGAGGGACAGTGTCAAGATCGTGACTTTTGCCGCCAAATGGCAAAATCCTGACGGCTTGCCAGAGTCCACCTGATCCACTCATCGGCCCAAGCTGATTGATTTTGTAGGATATTTTCTCGCCGGCGGCTTCGGACTTCCACTTGCACCGCATCCTTCCCGGAAACAGAACCGCGGAACTGAACTATGGACGCACTCACTATCTCAGCGGCAAGCGGCTTACGCTCGCGAATGGAAACTCTCGACATGCTGGCCAACAACCTGGCCAACGCGTCGACCAATGGTTTCAAAACCGATCGCGAATTTTACAGTACCTATGTTTCCGCCGAAGCGTCCGCCGCGAGCGCCGATGGTTCCCAGCCGACCACGGTCCCGGTAGTCGAAAAACAATTTACCGATTTCACCCAGGGCCTGCTCACCGCCACCGGCAATCCCCTGGATCTGGCGATTTCCGGCAACGGATTCTTCACCACCAAAGGTCCCTCCGGCCCGCTCTACACGCGCAACGGCAACTTCCGGCTTTCGGCCACGGGCGCGTTGATTACCGCGGAAGGCTATCCGCTGCAGACCCAGGACGGCAAGACGATTCAATCCCAATCGGGGAGTCCGTTTGAAGTGACGGCCGACGGCGAGGTGCGCCAGGACGGCCAAAGCCTGGGAAAACTGGACATCGCGGATTTTACGGACAAGAACGCGGTCATCAAGCAGGGCAACAACTATTTCCGCCTCGAGGATTCCAACGTCAAGCCCGTTGCCGCCACCGCCGTGCAAGTGCAGCAGGGAAAAATCGAGAGCTCCAACGTTTCCTCCGCGCATGGCGCAGTACGACTGGTGAGCGTGATGCGCCAGTTTGAAATGCTGCAGAAAGCCATTTCCATGAGCGTGGAGATGAACAAACACGCCATCGAGGAAGTCGCGCGCGTTGGTTAATAGCCGTCAAAGATAGAAAAAGATGCATCAATCCCGGGAGGCAAAATGATTCGAGCTTTGTATAGCGCCGCCAGCGGTATGACCGCCCAACAGATCAACGTCGACAACATCGCCAACAACCTGGCGAACGCTAACACCACCGGCTACAAAGTCCGGCGGGCGCAGTTCCAGGACCTTCTCTACCAAAGTCTGGTTCAGCCCGGAGCGGCGGCCGGGCAGCAGACCGTGGTGCCGACCGGATTGCAATTGGGCCTCGGGACGCGCGCGTCATCGAACGAAATCATTTTCACGCAAGGCGATTTCTCTCAAACCAACAACCCGCTCGACGTCGTGATCCAGGGCAACGGATTCTTCCAGATTCGGCAGGCCAGCGGCGACCTGGCTTACACCCGCGGCGGCTCGTTTCATCTCGACCGCGACGGCAATATCGTGACGTCCGACGGCGATCCGCATCGATCCGCAGATCACCATTCCGCCCAATGGACAAGGCGTCACCATCGCCCCCGACGGCACCGTCAGCTACACGCTGCCGAGCCAGAGCGCGGCCCAGAAAGCCGGCCAAATCCAGCTCGCCCTGTTTCAAAACCCGGCAGGTCTGAACAGCATCGGCCGCAATCTCTACCATCCGACCGACGCTTCGGGCGATGCCATCATCGGCCCTCCCGGCAGTCAGGAAGGCATGGGCACGCTGATGCAGGGCTACACCGAACAATCCAACGTCAGCGTGGTCGACGAATTCATCAACCTGATCGTGGCGCAGCGCGGCTACGAAGCCAATTCGAAAGTGGTGAAAGCCGCCGACGACATGTATCAGCAGATCAATAATCTCACCCGATGACGCCCCTGGTGACTTTGCTGATCGCGCTTTTCGCCGACGCGGCGACGGTTCCCGCTGTCCCGGTTACCGCATGCACCACCGTGGCTGGGGAGCGCATTACCGCTGGCGATCTGGCGCGGACGCTGCCCGCCTTTACGTCGGTAGCGCCGGACACGCCCATCGGCTATTCCCCGGTACCCGGCGCTCGCCGTCTCTATCGCATCGTGGAATTGGAACGGCTGGCAGCGCGTTACCGCGTGACATTGGAGCCGGCCAGGGAAATCTGCTTTGAGCGCGTGATGGAAATGCTCACGCCGGAACGAGTGGCCGATGCCATGAAGCATGGCCTCGGTGACCTCGAAGCGCGCATCGAAGTGGTGGAGATGAGCCGCTATCCGGTGCCGCCCGGAGAGATTCACTTTACCCGCGCTACCTTGCCGATAGGCGCCGACACTCCCGTAATCTGGCGAGGCTTTGTACGCTATGGCGGCGAGCGGCGGTTTGCCATCTGGGCGCGTGTCCGGATTCAAGTACGTTCGAAGAGAATTATCGCCACTGAAAATGTGGCCGCCGGCAGCCGCATCGACGCCAGGCAGGTTCGCGTCGAAGAGCGCGACGCTTTCCCGTCTGTGCAGCCCGAGAATATATCGCTGGACGGGATTACGGGCAAAATCTCGCGCCGGGCCATTCCAGCCGGCAGCGCCGTCTCCGCCAGCCTGCTTGAAGAACCTAAAGATGTCGAGCGCGGCGAGATGGTGCAAGTCGAAGTGCACAGTGGAGCGGCGCGTCTCAAACTGGAAGGCCGCGCCCAGACCGCCGGACGCATGGGCGAAGCTGTTCGCATCCGAAATTTGAGCACCGGCAAAAGCTTTTCTGCCAACGTTTCGGCAAAAGGACGCGTCGTGCTCAGCGCCGCCACTGCCCCGGCGGCAAAGGACGGAAACTAATGGCATTCTCTCGTTCGGTGAGCCACATACTGACCCTGCTTTTGCTGGCTCTCATGGCATTCCCGTGTCTGGCCAAGTCCAAGAACGACAAGAAAAACAAGCCGCCTGAGCTTTCGCCGTTGGATAAGTACATTCAGGAAGCCATGCGAGGTTCCGCCGCGACGGCTGTTCCGGTGTCGTCGCCCGGCTCCATCTGGACCACGACCGCGCGTCTCACCGATCTTGGCCGCGATTTACGCTCCACGCAAGTGGACGATCTGGTGACGGTCCTGGTCGCCGAGCATGCATCCGCCGCGTCTACGGGCGTCACCAAGACTCAGCGCCAGTCGACCACTACCAACTCTATTGCCGCCCTCGCAGGCATCACCAAAGCCACCGGCCCCTGGTCCAACCTGGCCAACGTGAGCGGGAACACCCAACTGGATGGACAAGGGCAGACTTCGCGCCAGACCGATCTAACAACCACTGTGACGGCGCGAGTAACGCATGTCCTGCCGAACGGATACCTGGTGGTCGAAGGGTCGAAGGACGTACAGATCAATTCAGAGAAGCAAAATGTGATCGTGCGGGGCGTCGTTCGTCCCATAGACCTGTCGCCGGGAAATATCGTGTCGTCCACCAGCCTGGCGCAGCTCGAAGTGCGCATCAATGGTAAAGGCGTGGTGAACGATGCCGTGCGCCGGCCCAACATTCTCTATCGTCTTTTGCTTGGGTTGATGCCTTTCTAAAGAAAACCATGAACAGGTGCAGTGCATTAGGAATTCTGCTGACGGTTTCACTGGGACCATTTCCCGCGCCGGCCGCGACACGCCTGAAAGAACTGGTGGCGTTGGAAGGCATGCGCGACAACCAACTGGTGGGCTATGGCCTGGTGGTTGGTCTCGCCGGCACCGGCGATCGCAAGCAGACTATTTTCTCCGCTCAAACCCTTACCAACATGCTGCAGCGCATGGGAGTATCGATCGACCCCACCGCCATTACGGTCAAAAACACCGCCGCGGTGATGATCACCGGCACGCTGCCGCCTTTCGCGCAGCCAGGCTCGCGCATCGACGTCACCGCCGCTGCTATCGGCGACGCCCAGAATCTGCAAGGCGGCCTGCTGGTGCTTACCAGTCTGCGCGGGGCGGATGGCCAGGTTTACGCGATTGCGCAGGGACCAGTGGTTACCGGAGGCTTCGTGGCCGGGCGCGGCGGGAATAACCAGACCGTGAATCATCCCACCGTGGGCCGTGTGCCGGCGGGCGGGATTGTCGAACGCCAGCCGCCATCGGTCGCACCCAACGGGAAAATCCGCCTGCAACTGCGCGATGCCGACTTCACCACTTCAGCCCGCATTGCCGAAGCCGTGAATCGCAAGTTCACCCCCAGCGGCGCGCCTTTGGCCCATGCCGAGAATTCCGCGCTGGTCAGCGTTGCCATCCCCGTTGAGTATGCCGCGCGCTCGATTGAGTTTATTTCCGAGCTGGAAAAGGTCACCGTCGATGCCGACCGGCCGGCGCGCGTGGTCATCAATGAACGCACCGGAACCATCGTGATGGGCGGCGAAGTGCATGTCTCGCCGGTGGCCATCATGCACGGCAATCTCAACATCCAGATTCAGACCACGTTTCAGGTGTCTCAGCCCAACCCTCTCGCGACGGGAACCACGCAGGTGGTGCCGCAAGTCGCCGTGGGCGCTAAGGAAGAGAAATCGCGCAATCTGGTGCTCAACCAGGGCGCGACGATCGAAGAACTGGTGCGCGCGCTGGCATCGATTGGCTCGACACCGCGCGACATCATCGCCATTTTGCAAAACCTGCGGGCCGCCGGCGCCCTCGAAGCCCAACTGGAAGTCATTTAATTATGTCAGGCATTGAAAATCTTCCGCCCACTGGCGCGCCTGTTCCCGAGGCGGCTGCTGGGCGGGCCAAGATCGAGAAGGCCGCCACGCAGTTTGAATCGTTGATGATCGGGCAAATCATGAAGTCCATGCACGAAGCCGGCTCTTCCGGCTGGCTGGGCGGAGGTGATGACCAGGCTGGCGAAGCAGCCATGGAAATGGCCGAAGACCAATTTGCCCAGGCACTGGCGTCGCGCGGCGGACTGGGCTTGGCCAAACTGATCATGCAGGGCCTTTCGGCAAAATCCGCGGATTCGCCAGAACCGCAAGCCCCGCTTCAAAAACCTTAGAAAATTACCCTTTCCGGGGCGATAAGCATTTAGATAACAGCTAAAGGCGCCTTTATGCGGATCCAGCCATCGGACAAAAGCCTCGGAGTCGAACCAGCCTCACCGGCTCAGCCGGATACGGCTGCTTCCCGATCCAAGTCCACCGGCGCGGACCGCGTGGAACTTTCCAACCTCTCGCAGGCCGCCACGGGGCCTGCTCCGCAGCGCCTGGAAGCCATACAGGCCAGCGTCCAAGCCGGAACCTACGAAGCCAATGCCTCCGATGTAGCCCGCAGCATTGTCGACTTCTACTTGATCCCCGTTAAGTAATTTTTCAACCAGCAAGGCGCGGATAGAACTCGTATAACCGCTTGGCGTGGCGACCTAGGCTTCGGTTGCGATCCGGCTAACTGATTCGCTCAGGCGAGGCTCGTGGGAGGCTTCCAATGGCGGGTCGGGATTGATGCGATCCCAGGCTTCAGACATGGTGGTGAGCAGGGCGTCGACTTCTTCCAGGCCTTCGCTCGACTGGCTCAAGTTGGCCGTTTGCAGCCGGCGCTGCATGTAGTCGTACAACTCCACCAGGTTGCGGGCGAGCACCGGCTCGTTTTCGTGCCGGAGCGAAAAACTCAGCTCGCGGAGGATGTCAATGCACTTGGCCACCGCTTTCGAGCGGGCGGCGATGTCACCCTCTGCCAGAAAAGTGCGGGCATTGCGGACGCTGTCGAGCGCTGTCCGGTAGAGGATACGCACCAGTTCGATGGGCTCGGCCGTCAACAGGCTGGATTCGAAATAGGCAGCGTAAGGATTGCTCGGCATCATCGTTCCTCTACTTCTTATCGACCCGATTGGAGGTTTTTTGCCGGGAATGGAAAGCCGCTACTTGAGGGAACTACTCGCTGCCTTTGCGAGCTTGTTCGGCGAGACGCAGCACGTACTCGGGAGGAATCTGCTCGATCACTTTTTTGGTTGTCCGGTCGACGATGCTGATTACGGGCAGCCGGGTATTGCGGTCGAGAGTGAACGAGAGCTCGTTCTGGTCGCCGAAGGTTTGGGCGGAGTTGACGGCTCTCACGGCTTGGATCAAGTTACGGTTTTCCGCCGCCTGTTCCGGCGCGGGCGCGGCAACAGCCACCGGAGCTTGTCCCAACCCAGTTACCCCCGTGATTTGCATAGCGGCAGCCCTCGTTGAGGGTTTGTAACCCTCACTAAGTCTTTTCGTCCGCCAGGAAAGAATTTTCTAACTTTTTCTTGCATTCGCCGGCTCCGTCTGCCGACAGTCACTATTTCCGTACTATCGAAAGTTAGCTTTGGAGCGAATTCCGGCTTGCAGCAGGTCCCGCACGCTCTGTTTGAAGGTCACGGCATCGATGGGCTTGGAAACGTAGCCGTCAAAGCCGCTGGAGAGAATGCGTTCCCGGTCTCCGGCCATGGCGTGGGCGGTAACGGCCAGCACGCGCAGCTTGGCGAAGCGCTGATCCTGGCGGATGCGCTCGATGGCCACCAGGCCGCCAATGAGCGGCATCTGGATATCCATCACCAGCAGATCGGGGAAGCTTTTCTCGATCTGATCCAGGGCGTCGCGGCCATTACTGGCCTCGACGACGTGGTACCCCTGTCCTTCGAGGATTTCGCAGACCAGTTCCCGGCTCGACGGATCGTCTTCAGCGACAACAATGGTTTCCATGATGCTTTGCAGTTTGAGTCAGCGCTCCCTTATTAGGGCTCTTCGGCCTAAAATGAACAATTTTTTGGGGTTTTGCTAAAGTTTCTCGCATTTGAGCCGATTTATGTTGGCGATGAAGCTCTTCTCGGTGTTTTGGCTGATTGTCGTCGCGGTGCCGGCGACGCCAGCAGCAGCTCAGACCAAGGCTCCCGACCCGGTTCCAGCCAAGAGTGCTGCCCCGGCGACTCCCGTCGCCACGCCGTCGTCCATGGAAGCCGCCGCCCGCAAGCAGCGCGATGCCACCAAGGCTGCCATGCAGGCTTCGATTGACAAACAGCGCGCCGCGCTTGGCGGCAGCTCAGGCAGCTCCCCGCGGTCGTTCTTTGATTTGCCTCCCTTGCCGCCGGCCGAAAACGCGCCGGTCTGGCCGGACGGCGGTCTAGCTAATCGCGTGGCTTATCTGGATTGCGATCCTCTGCCCGAAGCCCAGATCGCTCCGGTGTTTCTGGAAGCGGCTCAGCGGGAAGGGCTCGAGCCGGCCCTGCTTTCGGCGGTGACCAAGCAGGAATCCGGATTTCGTCCCTGCGCCATTTCTCAGAAAGGCGCGCAAGGGTTGATGCAGCTCATGCCCGAAACCGCCGAGCAACTGGGCATCAAGGATCCGTTCGACGTGAAGCAGAACATCGATGGCGGGGCGAAATTCCTGAAAGAGCTGATCACACGCTACGGCGGCGATCTGTCGTTAGCGCTGGGAGCGTACAATGCGGGCGCAGGTAAGGTCGACGCGGCTGGTGGCGCAGTTCCGCCGATCGCTGAGACGGAGGCGTATGTGAAGGAAATTCTCGCCAACCTGAAGGCCTCACAGCCCACGCCGCCGCAGCTTGCCAAGCCTTGATTTCGGTGATGTCGGCAACCACTGTCAGCGGTCTAACCGGTTTCTTGGCGCGATCCGCTGTGCTGGCCTTGCTTCTGTTGAGTTCAACGGCCGTTTTGCTTGCGGCAGAGCCGACACTGCGGATCACTTCACCGGCGGACGGCACCACGGTCCAGCCAGGCGAAACCGTGACCTTAAAGGTCGAGGCATCCGGGGTCTTGATGGGCGTAATTGTCGGGGCGGAGGATCCAATTGAGAACAGCCAGTTCCTTACTGCACCACCCTACGAGTTTACGATTCGGATTGCGACGCGTATTCGCTCGCGCATTTACCAATTCACAGCGGTTGGTGTGGTCAAGCCCGGACAGGTTGTTTATTCCAAGTCCATCTCGCTCAATGTCGAACGCACAGAGCGCCCGGTGAGCATACGCGTCGAACCATCTCAGTTGAGTTTGTCTGTCGGAGAGCAAGGCCACTTGCGGGTCATTGGGACATACCCGGACGGCTCCACGACCGATATTACCGAATCGAAACTTACCGAGTACACATCGAGATCGCCCAGCGTGGCCACTGTGATCAGCGACGGTCGTGTCACCGCTGTTGGGCCAGGCTCGACGCAGATCGTGATTAACGGGGACCTGGAAGTCCCGGTCACGGTTCGCCAAGCCAGGAATAACAGATCGTCCCTATTCGATCACTACCAGCAAATCTTTGGCTTCCACCTGCTGGCCGGCGTGCGCGTGAATTGAGGTCACCTTGCCCGCCACAGGCGCGTAGACCGTGCTCTGCATTTTCATGGCTTCGATCACCAGTAGCCGGTCGCCCTTTTCAACGGCCTGATTAAGCTCGACCGCAACTGTCGTGAGCATTCCCGGCAGCGGCGCACCGACATGGCCCCGGTGATGCGCATCGGCCTTCAACCGCTCGACGCCGGCTTTGAGCGATCGATCACGCACTGTCACTTCGCGCGGCTGCCCGTTCAACTCGAAAAATACGGTCCGCTGCCCATCCGGATGCGGTTCACCAACTGTTAGAAATTTAATCACCAAGCGCTTGCCGGCTTCGATATCGACCGTGATCTCCTCCCCCTTCTCCATGCCGAAGAAAAATTGCGGCGAAGGGAGCACTTCGACGTCGCCCCAAATTTGTTGCGCCTGCGCGAATTTCACAAAGACTTCGGGATACATCAGGTAGCTCAGCACTTCATCGCGCGCAGGCTGCCGTCCGATTTTTTTTTCGACTGCGCTCGCGGTCTCTTCGAGATCCACCGCCGCGAGGCGCGCGCCCGGACGTCCGCGATCGGGCTTGCGTCCCTGCAAGATCACATGCTGCAGTTTCTTGGGGAAGCCGCCGTCGGGCGCGCCCAGCGCTCCGGCAAACATCTCAACCACCGAATGCGGAATGGCAAGATGATGCTCCGGCCCCATGCGCTCGAGCTGAGCGATGGTCATGTCGTGGGTCACCAGAAACAGCGCCATGTCGCCCACCACTTTGCTCGATGGCGTCACTTTGACGATGTCGCCGAACGCCAGATTCACCGCCGCGTAGGTGCGCGCGATCTCGTGCCAGCGCGCGCCCAGTCCCATGGCTTCAGCCTGCTCTTTGAGATTGGTGTACTGGCCCCCGGGCATCTCGTGCAGATACACTTCGGCGGTTCCGCTGCGCGGCCCGGTGTCGAAGGGCGCGTAGCAGGCGCGCACGGCTTCCCAATAATCAGCGCAGGTGTTGAGGGCAGGGAGGTCGAGCCCGGTTTCGCGCGGCGTGTGCGCCAGAGCGGCAACCATGGAGTTCAAATTGGGCTGGCTGGTCTGCCCGCTCATGGAAGCGATGGCGCCATCGGCCACGTCCACGCCGGCATCGCAGGCTTTGAGAACCGATGACGCGCTGATGCCGCTGGTGTCGTGGGTGTGGAAATGAACCGGAAGGCCGATCTCCTCGCGCAGGGTTTTGACCAGCTTGGCGGCGGCGTAGGGTTTCAGCAGGCCGGCCATGTCCTTGATGGCAAGTACGTGCGCGCCCATGCGCTCCAGTTCCTTGGCCATCTTGACGTAATAATTGAGCGAATATTTCTGGCGCGCGGGATCGAGAATGTCGCCGGTGTAGCAGATGGCCGCTTCGCAGACTTTGCCGGTGCGGCGCACGCCCTCCATCGCCACTTTCATGTTAGGCAGCCAGTTGAGCGAATCGAATACGCGGAAAATATCAATGCCCTGGTGTGCAGCTTCCGTTACGAATTCGCGCACCACATTGTCGGGATACGCCGCATAACCGACAGCATTCGACGCACGCAGCAGCATTTGAAAACAAATATTGGGAATGGCTTCGCGCAGGCGTCGCAGCCGCTGCCAGGGATCTTCGTGCAGGAAGCGCATGGAGACGTCGAACGTCGCCCCACCCCACATCTCCAGACTGTAAAGGCCGGACAGCCGGTGCGCTACGAAGTTCGCGATGGCAGCCATATCATAAGTGCGCATGCGCGTCGCTAGTAAGGATTGATGCGCGTCGCGAAACGTGGTGTCCGTGAAGAGCAGGCGTTTTTGCTGGCGGGTCCACTCGGCGAATTTTTCGGCGCCCAGTTCCTGAAGCAATTGCCGGGTACCACGCGGCGGCTGAGTGGCATCGTGAACCGGAACGGCGGGAACAGGGATGCGTGCCGGGCGCGGCTTGCCGGCGATTTCAGGATTGCCATTGAAAATGACGTCGCCCAAATAAGTGAGCAGCTTGGTGGCGCGATCCTGGCGCGGCGTGAAGCGGAATAATTCCGCGTGCTCGTCCAGGAACGACGTCGTCACTTCGCCCGCTTGAAATTGCGGATTGTTCACCACGTTTTCCAGGAACGGGATGTTCGTCTTCACGCCGCGCACGCGAAATTCGCGCAGCGCGCGATCCATGCGCTTGCAGGCTTGATCGAATTCGCTGGCCCACGCGGTAACCTTCACCAGCAGCGAATCGTAGAACGGCGTGATAACCGCGCCGCCATAAGCTGACCCGCCATCGAGCCGTATGCCGAAGCCCGCCGGCGAGCGGTAGGTGTGAATTCTGCCGTAATCCGGCAGAAAATTGTTGGCCGGGTCTTCGGTGGTGATGCGGCACTGCAGCGCGTGGCCGTAGAGCGGAACATTTTCCTGCGTCGGAAGCGACAGCGGCGGCTGATGCAGCGCGTGCCCTTGCGCGACTAGGATCTGGCTGCGCACCAGATCGATGCCGGTCACCATTTCGGTGACGGTGTGCTCGACCTGAATACGCGGGTTGACCTCGATGAAATACCACTCGCCGGTCTTGGCATCGACCAGAAATTCGACTGTACCGGCGTTGTTATATCCCGCTGCGCGCGCGATTCGCACGGCAGCGTCCGCCAGACCCTGCCTGATTTTGTCGGCCAGCCCCTGCGCGGGCGCCACCTCGACCACTTTCTGGTGACGGCGCTGGATTGAACAATCGCGTTCATAAAGATGCAGAATATTGCCGTGCTGGTCGCCCAGGATCTGCACTTCCACGTGGCGCGCGTGGCGAACATACTCGCTCTAGAAATACGGCGTCGTTGCCGAACGCCGCGCCGGCTTCGCGGCGGGCTTCTTCCAGCCGCTCGCTGAAATCGCCGGGCTTTTCGACGACGCGCATGCCTCTGCCGCCGCCGCCGAACGCCGCTTTGATGATCAGGGGAAAACCGATCTGGCTCGCCGCTTTACGCGCCGCATCCACCGTGGTAAGCGGCCGCTCCGTCCCGGCACCACCGGAACGCCCGCGCTCTGCGCGAGTTTACGCGCGGCGCGCTTGTCTCCCAGCAACTCCAGCAAGCGCGCATCGGGCCCGACGAAGGTGATGCCGGCTTTCTCGCAGGCCCGCGGCAGCGCCGGATTCTCGGAGAGAAAACCGTAGCCTGGATGAATGGCGTCGATGTCTTTTTCTTTGGCCAAGGCGACGATGCCGTCGACATCGAGGTACGCTTCAACCGGCCCTTTGCCTTCGCCGATTTCGTAGGCCTCGTCGGCTTTGAAACGGTGCAGGCTCAGCCGGTCTTCCTTGGAATAGATGGCGACAGTCCGCAAACCGAGCTCGGTCGCGGCGCGCATGATGCGGATCGCGATTTCACCGCGATTCAGGGCGAGGAGTTTTTTCATGGAATGAGCGGTCCGGCGTCCTGTGTTGGCAGGACGCCGGAAGCCCGCTCACTTAGTCTAGCGAGAAACGCGCGTGTGGTTATCGCGATGATGTTTGATTCTCCGCCAGTAGCTTTTCCACTTGCGCGGTGATCTCTTCTTTCAATTGGCGATGCGCCTCTCCGCTGGCGGCACCGGCGTAACCGGCATGCACGGCGCGGACGCGGCCATCACGTCCCACGAAGAATGTGGCGGGCCACGTGTTCAGATTCACCGTTTGCGGCAGCTTGTCTCTTACTTCGCGCGGGCTCCCCGCCCAGCAGCACCGTGTAGTCGATTCCGTACTGCTTGATGAAGGCGCGCAGCCGCGTGGGATCTTTCAACTGATCGGCCTCTTCAAACGAGAGCGCGACAATTTCCAGGCCGTCGTCGTGATACTTGTGATAGAGCGCGGCCAGGAACGGAGCTTCGTCGTGGCAATTCGGGCACCAGCTGCCGGTGACGTTCACGATCAGAACTTTATTCTGGAAGCGCGCGTCGGTATTGGACACCAGGCGTCCATTCAGGTCCGGGAAGCTGAAGCGCAACGGTTCGGATGGATCTTTGACGCGCGTATGCAGAGAGGGATCGGTCGGCTCGGGGAGGCCCTTCGCGCGGGCTTCGGCCGGGCGCGTGGCTTTGTATTGCGTGGTTTCTTTGAAGTTGGTGAGGGTGACATCAAGCGTGCCATCGCTCGCCGGCTTCAATTCCATCAAGCCGGGGCGCGCCGCTGAAAAATGGCTGAGCACAAATTTGCCATCGCCGTAGCGGCCGGTTAGCGCGCCGGTGTCGCCGTCCACGCGCAGGATTGCGGCTGAAACTTCAGGACCGGTTTGGCGCACAATCAGGCGCCAGGCCAATTCGCCTTTCGGACTCTTCACGCCGATCTCCCAGTTGCCGGCGATCGATGGAGCCTGCGCGTCCGCCACTGGCGTGGCCACGGCTCTGGTGGCATGAAACGCAGCAACTTTCTTCTGTACAGGGCTGTACTGGCCGTCGAGCTGGCCGTCTTTGAAGGAGGCTTCCAGTTTGGTCGCGTATTGGTCGAAGTTCAGAACCAGCGTGCCGTTCTCCAACTTGCCGGCGGTTGAGATGACTTTTTCATCGCCATTAAAGAACCAACCCTTGACGTTCGATCCATCGCCCGCGAATTCAATGCGGAACGGGATTTGAACATTGTTGAGCGTGATGGTTGCGTCCCAGAGTCCAGCCACCGATTGCGCGAACGCGGCGGGCGCCAGGGTGAGAAGAGCAGCGATCCAAAGTTTATTTCTCATGCAGAAAGCTCCTTGAAAGGCAGAATACTATGACACGGTGGCTTATGTCAAGTATGTCTATCAACATTAGGGTATATAGTCGCCATGTAGAATGATGGCGCTATGCGTACGTTGCTTTTCATGCTGATTGCGCTGCAGGCCGGCGCGCAGGAGAAACTGCCGGCCACTCCGAAAACCATTGTCTGGGGCCACTATTCAGCCAATACGCCGCCGGTGCTGCGCATCCGGTCGGGCGCGACGGTGGAGATTGACACGCTGATCACCAACAGTCCCGCCCGGTTGGAGGCGGCTGGCGTTGCCGCCAGCGCAGGTCGAACAGTCGCTGCGCGATATCTATCGCGATGTCACCGATAAAGGGCCGGGCGGGCACATTCTCACCGGTCCGATTTACATCGAAAATGCCGAGCCCGGCGACACGCTGGAAGTGCGCATTCAATCCATCCGCCTGGCGATTCCGTACGCGTACAACGCCTTCCGGCCTGGCGCTGGTTTTCTGCCCGACGAATTTCCTTACTCGCGGATCAAGATTATTCCGCTCGATCGTGACCGGATGGTCGCGCACTTTTCGGAGAAAATCGAAATCCCGCTGAAGCCATTCTTCGGCAGCATGGGCGTGGCGCCACCGGACGGCATGGGGCGAATCAGCAGCGCGCCGCCGTGGTTCCACGCCGGCAATCTCGACAACAAGGAATTCGTGGCGGGCACGACGCTCTACATTCCTGTTCACGCGCGCGGGGCGTTGTTCCAGGTGGGCGACGGTCACGCGGGGCAGGGAAATGGGGAAGTGACGATCACGGCGCTCGAAACATCGCTCACCGGCGTGTTTCAGTTCATCGTGCGCAAGGATTTGCATCTGCGCTGGCCGCGCGGGGAAACGCCCACGCACTACATCACGATGGGGCTGCACGAGGACTTGCGAGTGGCGACTACGTTGGCCGTGGAAGAGATGATCGATTTTCTGGTGACCGAAAAACATCTGTCGCGCGACGATGCCTACATGCTCACCAGCGTGGCGGCGGACTTGAGCATCACCCAGCTTGTGGATGGCAACAAGGGCGTGCATGCGATGATTGCAAAATCGATTTTCCGATGAACGAGCGAACCGGATTTCTCGCAGAGACGCAGAGGACGCAGAGATGAGGCGCGCGATCTGACGTGGCGCGAGTATCACGAATCGACCAAACACAGCGCGGAATCGCTGCGGCGGTCGCGGCACTTTCTGGATTGGGCGACGATGCCCGATCCGTTTCGTCACTATGAGGGCGTGCCGCTGCTCGATCTGCCTGCCGACCCGCCCGCGCCGCGAGTTCCCCCGGTAGCACAGGATGGCCCCGCTCTGCTCTCCCAGCTTCTGTTTTATTCGGCCGCGATTAGCGCTTCCAAGCGCGTGCCTTCCACGGGCGACAAGTATGCGCTGCGAGTGAATCCGTCCTCGGGAAATTTGCACCCGACCGAATTTCACTTCATCACGCGTGGGCTCAAGCAGTGGCCGGATGGGCTGTATCATTACCGGCCGTCTTCGCATATGGCGGAGCAGCGCGCGCTGGGTGAGTTCGTACTCGCGGCGATTGACGCCCCCATCGTTTTTCTGTTGACCAGCATCGCGTGGCGCGAAGCTTGGAAATACCAGAGCCGGGCGTATCGTTATTGCCTGCATGACATGGGGCACGCCTGGCAATCGCTCGCGCTGGCGGCGCACGCGATCGGCTGCGAAAGTTTTGCCGTTGGCCAGTTTCCCGATGACGAAGTGGCGCAGACCTGCCGGCTTAGCGGAGATGAGTGGCCTATGCTGCTGGTGGGGCTGCGCGGCGCCGCCATTCCCGTCGGCGCAACCCGTGGGCGCGAGACGGTCTGGTTCGGCGGACAGCCTAATCGGCTTTCGAGCGAGACCGTCGCGTACCCGGCGATCGACGGCATTCACACCGCGACCAAACTCTTGCACGCTGGCGAAGTCGAGCCTGCGCCCGCCGGTCGCGGCGGGATCGTACTTCCGCCACCGGCCGTTTCCGCGCGCGCGTTTGGCGAAGTGGTCCGGACGCGACGGTCGGCGCTGGATTTCCGCGGCGGAGATTTAACCATGTCGCTTCCGCAGCTTTCGGCGATTCTCGCGGCATCCGCCCAGCCGTTTTTCGCCGACTTCGGCGGAGCGCGTTTGGTACAGCTTTATCTGTACGCGCATCGCGTTGATGGTCTGGAACCCGGCGTCTATCGCTACTGGCCGGAGAGCGGACTGGAACTAATCAAGTCCGGTGATCAGAGGGTCGCGACCGCGGGCTTAAGCCTCGGACAGGCGCTGGCCGGCAATGCCTGCGTGGCGTTTTCGATGATCGCCGACCTGGATCGCGCCGCCCGCGCATACGGCGATCGCGGCTACCGCTATGCCCATTTCGAAGCCGGCGCGATCGGTCAGCGCCTGTATCTTGCTGCTGAAGCGCTGGGCCTGGGAGCCACCGGCATCGGCGCGTTTTTCGACGATCAGGTGCATCGCTATCTCGGTCTGCAGCCCCAGCAGGGGCAAGTGATCTACCACTTCGCGATCGGCTATCCGGTGCACGATCCGCGACTGGATGCTTAACCCGTTACCGGGCCGGTGCCGGTCGCCCACTCCACCAGGCTGCGGTCGAACGATTTCAAATTTGGAACGCCCGCCATGCCCATGGCTACCATCATTTCGGCGTGAAGCAATTCGATGACGCGCTGCACGCCATCCTGGCCGAACGCCGCGAGGCCCCAATAGTACGGCCGCCCGATCAGGATGGCCGTCGCCCCTAAAGAGAGCGCTTTCACGACATCGGTTCCACGCCGTACGCCGCCATCCATCAGAACGGGAATGCGTCCATTCACCGCGTCCACCACTTCCGGAAGCGCGTACAACGTGGGCAGCAGGCCGTCCAATGTGCGGCCGCCGTGATTGGAAACGATCACCGCCTGCGCGCCGCGTTCGACCGCGAGACGCGCGTCCTCCGCCGTGCAAATGCCTTTCAACACTACTGGCAGCTTGGTCGCGCTATGCAGCCAATCCACGCAATCCCAGGTGAGCGAGGGCGTGTAGCGCTGGATCATGCCAGGGATTGCCGGCGTCTGCCGCTTCCCCGACGTGTCCTGCGGGATGCCGGTTTGCGCCCAGGCGTAATCGAACTTGTTGCGCATATTGCGGTCGCGCGGCGCGGTGTATGGATAATCTACGCTGATGGAAATTGCCGATGCGCCGGCTTCTTCTGCTTGCCGGGCGAAGGCTTCCGCCGACGCCTTGGTCGGATGTCCGAGCGATGCCGCCCACCACATCGGCGCCTGGCGCGAGGCTTGCAGCTTGCCCATCCAGTCCGCTGGTCCAGTTAGATAAACCGCCTTCGTATGCGCTGCGCCTTGCGCGGTGACGCGATCGCCATCCGGGCAGACCAGGTTCTTAGCGCCGCCGGGTCCGAGCAGAATCGGGAAATCCAGTTTCTTGCCGAGCAACTCGAGCGACGTATCGATCTTGCTGGTATCCACGCCCACGCGGCGTCGCAGTTGGATGTGGGTGAAGGATTCGCGATTGGCGCGCATGGTTTGCTCGCCTGCGCTGCCGGCGGCGATGTAGTCATACGCGAATGGATGAATTTTTTTGCGCGCGGCGTCTTCGAACTCGTGAAGGTTCACCGGCACCATGACGTCCGGGCTGTAAGTCGGCGGATAGATGGTGGGCGGCGGAGGGTCTTGCGCGAGCAGCGGCGAGGCTGCGGCGAACATGGCGAACTGCTGCAAGGCCTGCCTGCGTGAGGTGTTGTGGTTTCGCATAATTTCCTCCGCGCTCAACTCTTCTTTGTTGGCGGTTCCCACGCCCGCCGGACCAGGTTGCGATTGATCGACGCCAGATTCGGCATGCCCGCCAGACCCATCGCCAGCACCAGCTCGGCGCGCAGCAGATCGATCACGCGCTGCACACCGATCTGGCCGAATGCTGCTAAACCCCACACGTAGGGCCGCCCGATGAGCACGGCCTTGGCGCCGAGAGCCAGCGCCTTCAGAATGTCGTCGCCGCGGCGAATGCCGCCATCCATCAATACCGGAATTCTGCCGTTCACTGCGTCGACCACAGCGGGCAGTGCATCCAAAGTTGCCATAGCGCTGTCCAGCGCGCGGCCGCCGTGGTTGGACACGACGATGGCTTGCGCTCCGCTTTTGACAGCGCGATCCGCATCGTCGGGGCGCAGAATGCCTTTGATGACGACCGGCAGGTTAGACGATCCGTGAATCCAGTCAATCACGTCCCACGACATGCTGGGAACGGCCGGCTGCAGCATGGCGGCGACGGCCGGGGAGCGCGGCGTCACCTTTTCGCCCTCTTTGGGAATGCCGGTTGCCGCATAGCCGTAGTCGTAATGATTGCGGTTGTTACGGTCTTTGTTGGGCGTGTATTCGTAATCCATCGTGATGATGTAACCCGAGCAGCCGGCGTCCTCAGACCGCCGCGCGAAAGACTGCGCCATGGATTTCGAGCCCAGGCCGATCGAGTTCGACCACCAGGTGGGCGACTGATTAGCCGCCTGCAATTTTTCCATCATGCCGGCCGCGGCCGAAACGCAATAGACCGCTTTGCTCACGTAGGCGGCTTCGGCGGCTATGCGGTCGGCGTCGGGATTCACCAGACTCTTCCCGCCGGTGGGATCGAGCAGGATGGGATAATCCAGCTTTTTTCCCAGCAGTTCGAGCGAGGTGTCGACATGGCTTACGTCGACCATCACGCGGCGCCGCAGCCAGACGCGGCTATACGCCGCGCGGTTGGCGCGCATGGTGATCTCATCTTCGACGCCGCCGGCTACGTAGTCGTACGCCAGTTTGTGAACTTTTTTCTTGGCGACTTCCTCAAATTCGAGGACATTGGCGGGGGCCATCACTTCTTCCGCGTAAGCGGTGGGGTAAACAATAGTCGGCGCGGCGCTGGCGGCCTGCATCGCCATGATCGGCGAGCCTTTCATGAACGATTGGAAATTCTCGAACATGTGGCGGCGCGTGACGTCGTGAGCGCTCATGCGTTGCCTCCTTAACGGTTTATCCTATCAGGGGATGAATCGTATCACGTTATGGGTGCTGCTGCTGCCATTGATAGCGTTGGCGGCGCCCAAGCAGCATGAACTGTGCGCGGTCTGTCACAGCGAAACCGTGAAGGATTTTCTCGCGCATCCGCACGCGCAGGCCGGGATGGAGTGCAATGCCTGTCACGGCGAAAGCACGCGGCACCGGAATTCGGAAGGGCACGCCGAGCCGGATCGAATCGCCGCGCCCGCTGAAATCCCCTCGCTGTGTGGGGCGTGTCATCCGGGAAAAGGCGCGACGCCCATCCTGGCGGAATATTCCGAGAGCAAGCACGGCAAAATTCTGAAGGCGCAATCCAAAATTCGCGCGCCGCATTGCGCAACGTGCCACGGCGTCCACACGGTCCGAACGGCTAAAGCGATGGAAGCGCAGTGCGTGCGATGTCATGCGCAACTGCCTACTGCCTGTTCAGCAACGCCTTCGCGCGTGACGCCCGTATCGTGTGAAGCGTGCCACACACCGCATTTGTTTGCCGCCAAAGTTTCCAAGGGTTAACGTGATTTGAAGAGGGCACCCTTTGCTACAGTAGAGACCTGGGCCATGGCCGACATCTGCGGGAAGTTTGGGCATCAGCGCGACTTCTGATCCTGTTGCTGTTTCTGGTGGTTAGTTGTGCCTCGGCGCAAGCGGTGCTCGGCCTGACGACCGCCTCCGGCGCGCCCGGCGCAACCGTTTCTCTTAACCTCACATTCGATCCGGGCCAGAGCGTCGTCGCCGGATTGCAGTGGACCCTGAATTATTCGCTCGCCGACATTGCCGCGATCCATGTCGCTGCCGGCCCCGGGTCCACCTCCGCTAACCAGACCCTGCAATGCTTGGGTCAGGCAGGTGCCTTGCAGTGTTTGATGGTCAGTTTTATGGGAACTGCTGTCCCCAGCGGCGTGGTCGCGGTTGTGACGCTTGAGCTTTCGCACGCCACCCGGGACGGCGCTGCAGCCATCGGCCTGAGTGGCGCGCTGGCCGCTGCCAGAGATGGCAGCGCCTTGCCGGTACAGACGCATGGATCTGTTCTTCCGATCACGGGAAACGCTCTGCGATTCAGGCCGGTGACTCCGTGCCGAATCGCCGACACCCGGAACGGCAATCCGTTCGGCGTTCCGACCTTTACCGGAAATAGCCATCTCGACTTCGTGATTCCGAATAGCGCCTGTGGCATCCCGTCAACGGCGGCAGCCTATTCGCTGAATGTTTCCGTTTTTCCCAACGGCAAGCTTGGCTATCTCACCGTCTGGCCCACCGGCCAGCCGCAACCTTTGGTGGCCACGCTGAATTCGTTGGACGGCCGCACCAAGTCCAATGCGGCCATTGTCGCAGCGGGCGCCAATGGGGCGATCAGCGCCTACGCAACCGATCCGACTGACCTGGCGATCGATATCAACGGCTACTTTGTGCCCGCGAATGATACCGCCGCGCTGCCATTCTATCCGCTGACACCCTGCCGTCTTGTCGACACGCGCAATCCGACGAGTCTGTTAGGGGGCCCTAGCTTGACAGCGAATCATAGCCGCGTTTTCCCGGTCCGCCAAAGCGCGTGTGGAATACCAGCCGATGCCGAGACTTATTCCTTGAACCTTGCTGCCATTCCGAAGGGTCCCGTGGGATATCTCACGGCATGGACGGCCGGGCAACCGCAACCTTCGGAGGCATCGATGAGCGCGCCCACCGGAGCCATCACAGCGAATGCCGCTATGGTGACGGCCGGCACCGACGGCGCTGTAGCAGTGGTTGCCAGCGACGATACGGATTTGGTGATCGACATCAACGGATACTTCGCGCCGCCTCGGACCGGTGGGTTGTCGCTGTCCAACCTGGCGCCTTGCCGTGTTTTGGACACGCGGCTCCCGGCCGGCGCCCCACCGTTTCAAGGAACCGTCAACGTGGATGTGGCGGCCAGCGGTTGTCCCGCGCTCGCCACGGCCGGTGCGTACGTGTTTAATGCCACCGTGGTGCCTCCCGCGGAACTAGGTTTCATCGCTTTGTGGCCGCAGGGGGCGGCGCAGCCCGTAGCTGCCACGCTGAACGCGATGGATGGAGCGATCACGTCGAACATCGCGATCGTGCCGACGACCAATGGATCGGTCAGCGCGTTTGCGTCAGCGCCTACCCAACTGGTGCTGGATATCTTCGGCTTTTTCGCGCCTTAGGTTCGTGCGCACACCTCTATAATGGATGTTGGAACTGCCGCTCAAGCTCCGCAGGAGCCTTGAAAACCTTCGCCAGCGCGAAGACCAGTTATCGCTCGTCCTCAGCCTGGTGATCGGCGCGCTGGTCGGCCTGGTGGTCGTGGCGTTTATTCTGCTGACCGGACGGCTGGCGGCCCGCATGTATCCGGCCGGAGGAGCCGGCTGGCGGCGCATTCTGGTTCCCGCGCTTGGCTCGCTGAGCACAGGCTATCTGCTGTGGCGCTATTTCCCGTTCGCGCGCGGCAGCGGCATCCCGCAAACCAAGTTCGCGCTCTTCATCAACGACGGACGAATCTCGTTTCGCACGGTGTTTGGGAAAGTTCTTCTGCTGCTCGGCTTCGCTTGCCAGCGGAATCGCGCTGGGACGCGAAGGTCCGTCGGTGCAGGTGGGCGCCGGCCTCGCTTCGGTGATCGCGCGGAATCTGGGACTCGATCCGAAACAGGTGAAGGCGCTGGTGCCCGGCGGGTTGCGCCGCGGCGCTGGCGGCGGCGTTCAATACGCCGATCGCCGCGGTGCTGTTCTCGCTCGAAGAGATCATGGGCGATCTGCACGCGGCGGTGCTGGGCTCGGTGGTGTTGAGCTCGGCCACCTCCTGGATGGTGCTGCACCTGGTGCTGGGCGACGATCCGCTGTTCCACGTCGCCGGCTATCGGCTGGTGCATCCCGCGGAATTCGGCGTTTACGCGGTGCTCGGCGTCGTCGGCGGGCTGGGATCGGTTGGCTTTCGTCAAGCTGCTGCTGGGACTGCGCGCGTGGTTCATGCGCCTGCCAAAATGGACCGTCTGGTTTCAGCCGGTCGCGGGCGGCCTGACGGTCGGACTGATGGGTTATTTCGTGCCCGAGGTGATGGGCGTCGGCTACAACTACGTCGAAAAAGTGCTGAACGGCGACATCGTTCTGAAGACTGGTGGTGCTGCTCGCGGTGCTGAAGATCGTCGCGACCGCGGTGTGTTACGCCTCCGGCAACGCGGGCGGCATTTTCGGTCCCAGCCTGTTCATCGGCGCGATGATGGGCGCGGCGGTGGGAGGCGTCGCGCACGCGCTGTTCCCCAGCTACACGGCCGGCCCCGGCGCGTATGCGCTGGTCGGCATGGGAACGGCGTTCGCGGGAATCGTGCGTACGCCGCTGACCTCGGTGATCATGATTTTCGAGATCACGCGCGATTACACGATCATCGTTCCGCTGATGATCTCCAACCTGATCGCGTTCTTCATTTCGTACAAGCTCCAGAAGACAGCCGATCTACGAGGCGCTGGCGCACCAGGAAGGCGTGCACCTGCCCACGGCGCATTCCCGTTCTCACGCCGAGCGGATTCAGGTGCGCCAGGCGATGCGTGCCAGGCCGGCGGTGCTTATCGCCGGATTTGCTGATTGCGGCGGCGCTCGATCAAATGAAGGACGAGCGCGTTCGATGCCTGGCCCGTCGTCGACGACGACGGGCTGTGGGGAATGATCCGCAACGAGCGAGCTCGAACAGGCCGCGGCCGAGGGAGCATCGAACAAGAAGGTCGGCGGAGATTCTTCGCGAAGGTTCCCGCAGCGGCCACTCCACCGCCGAAGAGCTTCCGCACGTTCATCCCGACCACAGCCTGAGCCTGGCGCTCGAACGCATGGGAACCAGCGGACTGAATGTTCTTCCCGTCGTCAGCCGCGCCAATGTGCGCCAGTTGATCGGGATCATCGCGCTCGATGACATTCTGAAAGTTTACGGAGTGGCCAACCGGGAGAGTAGCAGTCAGGAAGAGTGAGGAACGCTTATGCCGGAAGTGAACGAAGCAGCGTTGTTGACTCGGCGTCCAAGACCGCAGTTTCTTGGCAAGTTTCGAGGCACGGTAATTAACAATATCGATCCGCTTCAGCAGGGCCGGTTGCAGGCGACAGTGCCGGACGTCTTAGGCAACGAGGTCTCGAGCTGGGCATTGCCCTGCGCGCCGTACGCGGGGAGCCAGGTCGGTTGGTACGCGATTCCGCCGGTTGGAGCCAATGTCTGGATGGAATTCGAGGCTGGCGATTCCTCACGTCCCATATGGACCGGTGGGTGGTGGGGTCCGGCGGAATTGCCCGCGGATAATTCGGGCGCGGCGGGGATGCCAGACTTGAAAATCTTACGGACGACCGCCGGATTGATGCTGGCGCTCGATGACAGCCACAGCAGGCTCACTCTGTCCGATGCCGATGGCCGCAATCAGATCGGGATCGATCTGCGCCAGGGCGTCGTCACATTGAAAGCATCGGCTCGTGTCGTCATCGACGGGCCGCTGATCCAAGAGGGAAGCTCGTCGAGCGCGCACCCGGCAGTGCTAGGAGATCAGCTACTGGCTTATCTCAACGAGCTTGTCATGATGTTCAACGTTCACGTTCACCCGGGACAATCGCCGACACCGCCGGCCCCGCCGATGGCGCCGCCAACCCCCGGAGTGCTCTCGGCGAAGATCCGGTTGGAGTAATCGCCGTCGATTCCGCGATTTCTTGGCCCCTTTTGAGTCCGATTCGCGCTTAACAAATAGGTGGGTGTCAGGATAGCGTTTACACAGATCGGGCGCCACCGGTCTCTTCAGTCATAACTTGAGGTCATCAAATGTACAGGTTTTCGTCTTCTTTTTTGGTGTTTAGCGCCCTGGGGTTCATTGTTTTCAACACCGCTAACGCGCAAACCACCGCCGTCGCTCCTCGAATAAAAGAGGCGGCCGACGACACACGACTGGTCACGTTGAAGAGAAATACGCATCCTCTGGCTCAGCCTCAGTATGACCGCGGCGCGGCGCCTGCCAATCTGCCCATGGAGCGCATGCAGTTAGTGCTTACTCGGGACGCTCGGCAGCAGTCCGCTCTGAAGGCGCTGATCGACGCGCAGCATGATAACTCGTCATCGAGTTTCCATCAATGGCTTACGCCCGAGCAGTTCGGACAGCAGTTCGGCGCCGCGGATCAGGATGTCCAGGCGGTGGCTACCTGGCTCCAGTCGCACGGGTTTCGCGTGAACCACGTCGCCAAAGGGCGAACCGTCATTGAGTTCTCTGGTACGGCAGGCCAAGTGCGCAGCGCTTTCCACACCGAGATCCGTAAATTTGTCGTCAACGGCGAAGAGCACTGGGCCAATTCAGTCGATCCGCAAATTCCCGCGGCCCTGCGCCCGGTGGTTGCCGGCGTCGCCAAGTTGCATAACTTCCGCACGAAGTCCATGGCGAAAGTGTCGGGCAAGTGGCCGACCGTTTCCACCAGCCACGGCGTCCGCCCGCAATACAACGAGGACGACGGATCGCACGGGCTGACTCCGGCCGACTACGCCACCATCTACAACATCAATCCCCTGTACAAGGCCGGGATCAATGGATCGGGTGTCACCATTGGAGTTATTGGAGTTGGGCCCATCATCGTCCAGGACATCGTGGATTTTCGGCGCGTTTTTGGTTTGCCCAAGAATCCGCCGCAGGTCATCGTGAACGGCACCACGCCGGATTATTGGTCGTACATCGATGCCCGACGTAGAAGGAACGCTGGATGTCACCTGGGCCGGCGCCGTCGCGCCCAAAGCCACCGTTAAGTTCATCACTTCCGAATACACCGATTCCACCGATGGTTTGGATCTCTCCGAAGAGTATGCCGTCGACAACAATGTGGCGGATATTTTGACCGAGAGTTTCGGGCTCTGCGAGGCTGATATCTCCGATGCCAATCAGCAACTTCTGGATGCGCTGCGCGAGCAGGCCGCCGCACAGGGCATCACCTGGATGGTGAGTTCCGGAGACTCGGGGCCCTATACCTGCTTTCGCGACGGTGATACATCGATCGGGCCGGTTTCCGTCAACGGTTTCGCTTCATCTCCCTACGTCGTCGCCGTCGGCGGAACGGGGTTCAGCACTTCCGCCAACACCTCGGCTTATTGGTCGGCGGCGAACACGGCCACGACGCTGGCTTCGGCCCTTTCCTACGTGCCCGAAACCGCCTGGAACGATAGCTGCGATGCCGCCAAATGCGGCAAGGATAACGTGATCGTCGCCGCAGGCGGCGGTGGATCCAGCTCGCTATTTGCCAGGCCCTCCTGGCAGTCCGGCGTGGCGGGAATACCGGCGGGGAATACGCGTGACGTGCCGGATGTATCGATGGCTGCTTCGGGGCTCAACACTCCGTACCTGATCTGCTATTTCGAATCGTGCAGCTTTCCTCCGATCGATTCATCCAGTTTCGTCCCGATCGGTGGAACTTCCGTCTCGTCTCCCGCCTTTGCCGGCGTTATGGCGTTGGTCAACCAGAAAATGAAATCGCGGCAGGGGCAAGCGAACTATGTCCTCTATCGCCTGGCGGCCTCGCAACAAAATTCCCAATGCGACGGTTCCAACACCAAGACTTTGCCCGCCAGCAGCTGCATCTTTAACGACATCACTGCCGGCAATATCGCGGTTCCCGACGAGCCAAAATACGGAAAACCGGGCGCGCTCTATCAGGCGGGCGCAGGCTATGACCTGGCCACTGGACTGGGCTCGGTGAATGTGGCCAACCTGGTCAATCACTGGAATACCGTGGCTTTCAACGCCACCCAAACCAGCCTGGCCATCAATCCCACCACACTCAAACATGGCGATCCAGCCAGCCTCCAGATTGCCGTAACGCCACGCAGCGGAACGGGAACTCCCACCGGAGACGTGGCGCTCACCACCACTTCCGCGGGTGCAGGCCCCGGAGCTTTCCCACTGGCCAATGGCTCGGCCGTAGGCTCTACCGCCGTGCTCCCCGGCGGCTCCTACACGGTTACCGCGCACTATCCCGGCGACGCTGTCTTTGCGCCTAGCGATTCCACGCCGGTGGTGGTTACTGTCGCTCCGGAGGCCAGCATCACCAGCGCAGCCGCACTCGCCACGTTCTACACAGCGAATGCGTTCTACACCGGCGGGACATATGGCAACGATGCACTCACGCTCAGCGCGCGCGTGGCCGGCCGGTCCCACCAGGGCTCACCCAGCGGTGGAGTTGCCTTCACTGACAATGGCCTCCCAATTGGAGGGCCCAGTTCGCTCAACTCGGAGGGTCAGGCGCTCAGCCAGGACACCTATATTGTTCTGCCTGTAGGCCGGCATTCGATCGCTGCCACCTATTACGGCGATTCGAGTTTCGCGCCCAGCCTCTCGCCTCCCTCGGTGATCACCATCGCTAAAGCCCCGACAACGATTTCGGTCCAGCCCAGTGTCAGTTCGACGCAAGCCACCAAGACCACCATTCTCACGGCCACCATCGAAATCGGCCCCGCCTACTATGGCGATTATCCGACCGGTACCGTAGCCTTCTCGCTGGGCGGCAAGCCGTTGGGAGGCCTGGTCAGAGTGTTCCCTAACTACGATGTGTACACCCGGAACGTGATCGGAGTAGCGGTCCTCACCACATCCGCGCTGCCCCCAGGAGTCAACAGCATCACCGCCTCTTATGGCGGCGATCAAAATTACATGGGAGCGGTTTCGCAAGCGGCGGCGGTCACTGTCGGTACCGAGGCGCCCGCTTGTGCCGTCAGCAATTTTACGGCGGACCCGAATCCGATCAGTGTGTTTGATCCTCCCAACCTCACGACACTTAATGTCACCGCTGACTGCCGTGTGGACATTCGTATAGGCGGCCCTAACGGGATTCCGTTTGGTTCGACCAGAGGCAATCTCACCGCGACCACCGGTCCCTGGGTCACGGATGGCATGACGTTTTATCTCCAGCTACACGACAACAGCACGGCGGCTGGAACGCTGCAGAAGTTGACGGTAGGCGTGGAGCCCGGAACCGCTCCGTGCGTGGTTTACAGCTTCGCCGCCAGCCCCAGTCCCATCATCGCGCCCTCGTTGACCGGCGCCACCACGATCACTGCTGTAGCTTCATGCGAGATCGATATACGCGCCGGCAATCCGAATGGCACGCTCCTCAAATCGGGCAAATACGTGGTTGCCGCCCCGACAGGGGACACCGTAACCAATGGAGCGGAATTCTTTCTGCAGCAGAAGGGGGACACCACCGCGCAAGGCACGCTGGCAACACTTACCGTGCCTGTGCTGGCGACGGAGCCGCTTTGCGTGGTGACCAGTTTTTCCGCCACTCCGGACCCGGTTTCTTCGCCAAACGGGGTTGCGGTCACGACGATCAACGCCGATGCCGCCTGCCAATACGATGTTCGTATCCTCAGCCCGAGCGGACCCGTATTTTTCACCGGCGCAGGCCAAGCCTCGCAGGCCACCGGTCCGTGGGTAACTAACGGCATGCCTTTTTACTTGCAGCTCCACGGCGACGCCACGGCGCAGGGAACGTTGGGAACGCTGGCGATTACGGTGCAGGCACAGTAGAACAGACCAACCGAAACAAGGGGACGAAGCGGATTTGTCGGGAACGGGCCGACGCCCAGCCGGAAAGCCAGCGGGCGTCCGCCCCATTTGAAACAGGAAGCTATTTCTTGCGGCGACTTCTGAGTATCAACAGCCCGCCTGAAAGAAGCGCCAAGGCACTGGCTCCTGAACTGGCATCGATCTCTGGAACTGGAGCAACCTGGGCGCTTGCGATCATCGCCATGGCTGCCAGGAGCAACATCATCCCTGCGATTTTCATTTACCGCCTCCTCGTAGTGGTGCAACGGCCTGTTTCTAACCCGCTCCCGAAGGCCGGTTTCAGTACATCGCAAGCGGGAGTGCAGTTAAATGCAATCCAATGGCCATTTAAGGAGAGGCCAAATCCCATTCGTAAGGCATAAATCAGTGTGAGCGAGTGCCTACGATTTCAGAACTCTCATGGGGGAAAGTTCGATTTTTTGGGAAAAGAGGAGACTGAAGAGCCAAGCCTAAGGCCCAACCGATCGAAAAAGGCTTTAAAATATTGGAGCCACCCGCCGGGATCGAACCGGCGACCTGCTGATTACGAATCAGCCGCTCTACCAACTGAGCTAGGGTGGCTTGTTCTTCCTTTTATAGCACGCGTTGCGGCTCGCATCACCAGCCGTACAGACCTAACTCGCTAGTTGGGGACCAGTCGCTCCGCTTCGGCTATCCGAGTCAGCGTGTTGGGCAGGAACTGTCCCCCGGAAGCATAACCGATCAGTGTTGTTTTGTCCGCCGACAATTTGCCATGAAACTGCGATCCTTTGCCATATCCTTCAATCAAGAAAACGACCATCGGATCGGGCTGACCCACAACGGTGAACTCCAAACCCCAGGTTGCGTGGGTCGCGGTCTCATAGTCGGCGGTCGCTATTTGCTTGCCATCGATTCCGGTCGCGATGTGGAGCACGGCAGTAGCGATGGCCTTCTTCGCCCATCTATCGCCGGCCGCCGTCACCCAGTTTCCGTCAGCGGTTGATAAATCCTGATGCAAACGGTGAAGGCGAACAGGCAATAGCTCCGTACCTCTCGAAAGCTTGCCAATTAGAGTTGCACCAGCGTTCTGATACGTAGCCTCGAACTCGAGCGACGCCGGCTTGACTGGTTCTACGGTGGGTCTCCAACCGGGCAAACAAGTGCCGCTAAGCTCTTTTCCGGTGAGCGTCAGGTGAACCAGATTACAGTAACCGCCATGAAGCGGTTGTGACGATATAGGCCAAGTTTGGCCGATTTGGCCGGAGATCTCCGTAACCGTAAAGGTCCCATCTGGCGCCTTTCCATCGGTCTTGATCATGAGGTAGAGTCGAAGGTTCGCGTCTTCTCCCGAACCGTCGGTCATGACGCCTTCCCAAACTCCACTCCGGGATTGCGGGTCGGGCAGGGTCGCCGCAGTGCTTGCATTAACAAGAAAAACCGCACTTGCAGCAATCAAAACGAAGCGCACGCGAACCATTCTATTTGCAACTGACGTCAACCGCACAGAATCCGGATACAGGCATTCGACAAGGCCGCTGCGAACGGCCCCGGGAACGCTATCTGTTAGGGCCGGGCCACTATCCGCTCGGATAGCCATGCTCGTTCTGCGGGCAAGGCTGCCAAACTTACTCCGATTTTCCAGTGCGCACCGATCTCCCTACGGCGCAATGGTTTCGCGATGTTCAGCGCTTCAGCGGGACACCACAGCGACGATTGGTGTTCCGATTGCCTTTGAAACACTGCAAAGGAGAAAGGCAATGAAAATCAAGACGAGCGTGAAAGTCGGGGCAGGTAAAGTGACCTTCAACCCGTTCTCAATAACTAGGAAGATTGACGTAGCTTCGCCGATTTTCTTCTAAAACGCAACAGACCAAAGGAACCATGCGGATGAAAATCAAAACCAGTGTAAAGGCGGGCGCCGAACCGACGAAACACCCGGCCGACGTCAAGGTTCCCGGATAGCTACAAAACATTGATGCCGGACAACCGCAGCATCCATATCACCAGCCAAATCGCGATGGCCGCCACCACCACGTAGCGAATCCATTGCCCTACGGTCTTGGGCTCGGTGCGGTTCTCCATTCCTCTGTTATACCGCCTGCGATACAATCGCAATGCTATGAAACTTGCTGCCGCATTCTTGCTCGTTGCCGCCGTGTGGGCCGCGCCCAGCCGGCCGGTTCAGGAATTCTCCACCAAAGCCGGAACCGTTCGCATCACGCCCATCCAGCACGCCACGTTCATGATCGAGGCGGGCGGGAAAGTCATCCACATCGATCCCTGGAGTTCCGGCAACTATGACGGGCTGCCCGCGGCCGATCTCATCCTGATCACCGACATTCATGGCGATCACATGGATCCGAAAGCCGTGGCGAAAGTGCAGAAGGCCGGCACCGTGATTCTGGCTCCTGAAGCCGTAGCCAAGACGGTCACTACCGCCACCGTTATCCGCAACGGCGAAAGCAAAACCATCGGCGCGTGGACTATCGAGGCGGTGCCAATGTACAACATCAAGCACGGTCCCGAGCCGGGAAAACTGTTTCACGATAAAGGCCGGGGCAACGGCTATGTCCTGACTTATGGCGGGAAGCGGTTTTATATTTCCGGCGACACTGAAGGCATTCCCGAGATGCGCGCGCTGAAAAATATCGACGTGGCTTTCGTGTGCATGAACCTGCCATACACGATGACGGTCGAGGAAGCAGCGGACGCAGTGAAGGCGTTCCACCCTAAAGTGGTTTATCCGTACCACTACCGGGGTACACAAGGCATGTCGGACACCAAGGCGTTCGCGCAGGCGCTGGCCGGCACAGGAATCGATGTACGTCTGGTCGATTGGTATTACGGCGGATAGATGTAGACTTTTTCGCCCTTGCGGACCAGCTTATCCTGCTTGCGGATTTCCAGTTCCTGCTCGGTGGGGTCGTCGCGCAGGCGTTCGATGCGTTGTTTATGCTGTTCGATCTCACGCGCCAGTGTCGGCGTTGCGCTTTTCCAGTTCCTGGATTTCCTTGTTTTTCTGGATGAGCGCGGGCACGCCTTTCGGTCCGCCTAACGTGAGAGCTGCAAAAACTGCCGCTGCAACCAGCGCCGCTACGTAACTGAGTTTTGCCGCAGACAACGTCATCCTGAAGGTGCCCGAAGAATAAATAGTAACATCGGAATGTGATTTTGAATCGCGAAAATTGCATATGACCGACAAGATTGTTGTGTTCAGCACGGCGTCTTCGGCGGAAGAAGCTGAGAAGATTGCGCGCGTGCTGGTGGAGGAACGTCTGGCCGCCTGCGTCAACATCCTGCCCGGAGCTCGCAGCGTGTACCGCTGGAAAGGGGCGATCGAAAGCTCGGAGGAGTGGGTGCTGCTCATCAAGTCATCGCGCGAGCGTTTCGACCGGCTATGCGCGCGCCTGGAAAAAATCCATTCCTACGAAGTGCCGGAGGTGGTGGCGCTGGCGGTGGTCGATGGCTCCAGCAACTACCTGAACTGGCTGGAGGCCGAGCTCAGTGAATAGCCGCGCGCCCGTACAGGCGCTCATTTTCGACATGGACGGCGTCATCATCCATTCCAACCCGGTGCATCGCGAGGCCTGGGTGCAATACAACCGCCGGTTCGGGATTGAGACGGATGACGCCATGCTGCAACGCATGTTGGGACGGCGCAACGACGAGATCATCCGCGATTTTTTTGGCGGCAACGTCGCGGTGGCGGAGGTTGCGGCGCATGGCGCGGCGAAAGAGGCGCTGTACCGCGAGATCATCGGGTCGCGCGTAAACGAAGCGCTGGTGCCGGGCGTGCGGGAATTTCTGGCGCGCCATCAGGATGTGCCGGTTGGTCTGGCGACCAACGCGGAGCCGGCAAATGTCGAGTTCCTTTTCGAGCGCGCCGGTCTGCGGCCATTTTTTCGTGTTGTGGTGGACGGGCACCAGGTGGCGAATCCGAAACCGCACCCGGATGTCTACCTGAAAGCCGCCGAGCTGTTGGGCGTTCCCGCTGAAAATTGCGTTGTATTTGAGGATTCGCATTCGGGCATTCAGGCAGCGCGCGCCGCGGGCATGCGAGTGGTCGGCCTACGTACTACGCATGATGAGCTTCCGGGAGTGGACCTCGAGATCGACGATTTTCGCAGTGCGGCATTGGAGCCGTGGCTGGCGGGGCGCTAGCATAAACAGATGCACGATCTTGCCTACTTCAGGGCGAACCTGGATACTATCGCCGCGCGCCTGGCCACCCGCGGACCTGTTACGGGCCTGGACAAATTTCGCGATCTGGACCAGCGCCGCCGCGCCGCTATCACCGAAGCGGAGGAACTGAAGGCCAAGCGCAACGCCGAAAGCGCCGTCATCCAGCAACTAAAAAAAGCGGGCGAAGATACCAGCCATAGACAGCAGGAAATGCGGGCGATCGGTGAACGCATCGGCACGCTTGACGAGCAGATCAAGACGCTGGAGGAGTCTTTCAAAGAGCTGATGGCAGGGTTCCCCAACGTGCCGCATGAATCCGTGCCGGTGGGAGCAGGCGCCGATGACAACGTAGAAGTGCGCCGTTGGGGCACGCCTCCGGCGTTCGATTTCGAGCCTAAAGCGCACTGGGATATCGGCCCCGATCTGGGCATTCTCGATCTGGAACGCGCCGCCAAAATTACCGGCGCGCGCTTCGCCGTCTACTGGGATATGGGCGCGAAGCTGGAGCGGGCGCTGATCAACTTTATGCTGGACGTGCACACCCGCCATCACGATTACAAGGAGGTGCTGCCGCCATTTCTGATCAACTCCGCCAGCCTTTACGGCACCGGCCAACTGCCCAAGTTCGCCGCCGATCTGTTCAAGTGTGAGGGGCACGATTTGTGGCTCGCGCCAACAGCCGAGGTGCCGGTCACCAATCTATTTCGCGATGAGACATTGGACGCAGACCGCCTACCCATCAGGCTGTGCGCCTACACGCCGTGTTTCCGCAGCGAAGCCGGTTCCTACGGGCGCGACGTGCGCGGCATCATCCGCCAGCACCAGTTTCAAAAAGTCGAGCTGGTGAAATTCACCAGGCCCGAGCAGAGCTACGACGAGCTGGATCGCCTCACGGCCGATGCCGAGGACATTCTGCAGCGTTTGGGACTGCCGTATCGGACGGTCGTGCTCTCCACCGGCGACATGGGCCCCTCTTCCGCCAAAACTTACGACATCGAAGTGTGGCTGCCGGGGCAGAGCGCGTACAAAGAAATTTCTTCCTGCTCCAATTACGAAGCGTTCCAGGCCCGGCGCGCCAGCATCCGCTCCAAGTCCGGCAAAAGCAAAGCCGAATTCGTGCACACGCTGAACGGCTCGGGGCTCGCGGTGGGGCGCACCTGGGTGGCGATCATCGAAAACTATCAGCAGAAAGACGGCACCGTCGTCATCCCTGAGGCGCTGCGGCCGTATCTGAACGCTGAACGCATCGTCAAGAAAGATCTCTACTGAACCGCGGACGACAAGTCGAAAACCATCCCGCCCTGACGGGCATGCGTACGACGCTGTTGGGCATCATGCTCAACGTGGTTCTGGCGCTGGCTAAGGGAGTCGCCGGCTTTTTTGGCCATTCGTTCGCATTGATGGCGGACGCGCTCGAATCGTTCTCGGACATCGTGAGTTCGTTCATCGTTTATTTCGGTTTGCGGCTGTCGCTCAAGCCGCCGGACGCGAATCATCCGTATGGCCATGGCAAGTTTGAGCCGATTGCCGCCACGGTGGTGAGCATGTCGCTCACCGGCGCCGCGCTCACCATAGCGGTGGTGAGTGTCCGGGAAATTCTCACGCCGCACCAGTCTCCGGCGCCCTACACGCTCATCGTGCTGGCCGGGGCGGCAATCATCAAGGAATGGCTTTTTCATTACGTCAATGAAGTCGGGCAATCGATCGAGAGCACTGCGGTGCGCGCCGACGCCTGGCATCATCGCAGCGACGCCATCACCTCCAGCCTCGCGTTTGTAGGAATTTCAATCGGCCTGATCGGCGGAAAAGGCTATGAGACCGCCGACGATTGGGCCGCACTCGGCGCCGCCTGCATTCTGCTCTTCAACGCGTATCGCCAACTGCGGCCCGCGTTAGAGGAGTTGACCGACGCCGCCCCGCCGGGAGACATCGATAGCGCCGTGCGCCGCGTTGCAAGGGCCGTGCCCGGAGTTGCCGGGCTCGACAAATGCTTTGTGCGAAAAATGGGTTTCGATCTCTACGTCGATCTGCACGTAGTGGTGGATGGCGATATTCCGGTGCGCGAGGGGCATCGCATCGCGCATCTGGTCAAAGACGCGATTTTGGCTTCGGATTCGAGGATCGCCGAGGTTTTGGTGCACATCGAGCCGCTGGATTTAAAGTAGTTCTCTGCGTACTCTGCGTCTCTGCGAGAAATGTCTTGGTTGTGCATCGGATTAAACCCAAGACATTTCTCGAAGAGACGCAGAGAGCTACCCCTTGCCTGCGGCCACGGTTTCCGCTTGCATGGCCTTCTGCAGGGAATCCAGAACCAGGGCGATATTTTCCTCAGTTGACGACGAGCCCATCAAGCCGATACGAAACACCTGTCCGGCAAGCTGCCCGAAGCCGCCCAGAATTTCAATGCCGTCCACTTCCAGCATGCGTTTGCGGATTTTGGTGTCATCGACGCCTGCGGGCACGCGTGGCGATTGCAGCGTCCACAGACGATTCTTGGGATCGGCGACGTGCATGCGCAAGCCCATTTTTTCGATGGCGGCGACGAACGCCAGATGATTGCGGTGATGGCGTTCCCACCGCTTCTCCATGCCTTCTTCGATGGCGAGCGCCAGGCCTTCGCGCAGGGCGTAGAGCAGGGAAATCGAAATCGTGTGGTGATACTTGTGGCCCCTGAAGTACGTGTCGAGCAGGCGCAAATCCAGGTACCAGGACTGCATCGGCGCCGCGCGTTTTTCGAGCCAGGCCCAGGCGCGCGGTGAAATGGTGAGCGGCGAAAGTCCCGGCGGGCAGCTCAATCCTTTTTGCGAACAACTGTAAGCGATATCGATTCCGGTGGCATCGACTTCGACCGGCATGCCACCTAGCGACGTCACGCAATCGGCGATCACTAGCGCACCCGCGTCGTGCGCGGCCTGGCAAATTGCTTTGCCGCCCTGGAAAGCGCCCGTCGACGTTTCCGCCTGCACATAGGCCACGACCTGCGGCTTTTCGCGGCGGATGAAATCGCCGGCTTCGGCGTCGCCATAAACTTCGCCCCACGGCTTCTCGAAGCGCACCACGTTGCCGCCCTGGCGGCGCGCCATCTCGGTGAGGCGGTCGGAGAAAAATCCGTTGGCGAAAACTGCGACCTTCGCTCCGGGCTCGGTGAAATTGGCTACAGCGGCTTCCATGCCCGCGCTGCCGGTACCGGAAACAGGAATAGTGAATTCGTTCTTGGTACCGAAGGCAACGCGCAGCATCTGCTGGATGTCGCCGATGATTTCCAGACAATAGGGGTCGAGATAACCAACGATCGGCTTGGCCATGGCCGCATAAACGCGCGGCGCCACCATACTCGGGCCGGGGCCCATCAGAAGACGTTTAGGAGGATTCAGTGGATTCATAAATTGCCCTGTGCGAAGCGGCGGAAAAAGCTGTCGTCGTTCCAGCGCGGCCGCGCGGTTTGATTGGCCACTGCTTCGGCGATGCGCAGCAGGATGCCGTTGAACTCGCCCGCGGCTTTCAAATCCACCGGCTGTTGCAGATCGTCCGAGGGCGCGTGGTAGCGGTCCGTGAGCCACTTCTTGACGATGGCCTCTTCGGGTGAGCCCGGCGTGTAGCCGACCTTGAACGCCAGCGATGGAATGCCCTGCCGGATAAAGCTGTACTGATCGCTGCGCACAAACACATTGCGCTGCGGCTCCAGATCGCGCTGCACTTTAACACCAGTCGGCTCGACGACCGCCTGCACCGTCTTTCCCAGATCCGATTCGTCCAAACCCAGCACGGTGAGAATATGCAGCGGGAATAGGGGCAGGAACATGTCGACATTCAAATCGGCTACGATCTGGTCGGGCTTCACAGTGGGATGGGTGGCGAAAAAGCGCGACCCCAGCAGGCCTTTTTCCTCACCGCACACGATAACGAAAAGCACGGAGCGCCGCAGCTTGGCTTTGGATTCGTGCAGAGTCTTAGCGATTTCAAGCATCGTGGCCACTCCTGCCGCGTTATCCATGGCTCCGTTGTTGATGCTGTCGCCATTGATCGGCTTGCCGACGCCGATGTGATCCAGATGCGCGGAGAGCACGACGTATTCGTCCTTGAGCTTGGGGTCGGTGCCCGGCAGCAGCCCTACAACATTGGGCGATTCGGCTTCGCTGCGCTCTACGGTTACTTTGGCTTTTAGTGAGACGGGCAGGGAAAACGTGGGCAGCGGTTTACGTTCTTTGGCCAGTGCCAGAATTTCGGCGGCGGTATGGCCGGAACCCGCCAAAATCTTATCGGCGTGCTCGGGGTTGATCGTCACGCCCAGGCGCTGGCCGAAACTTTCGTCCAGTTCAACCGCCGCCAAACCCATGGCCGGTTGGAAGCGAGCCAGCGACGAGCGCGCCCACGGAATATCCATGCCCAGCGGGTTCACGATGACAGCCACGCCGACCACTCCGGCGCGTTGCAAAAACCTCCCGCGTTCGGCGGCGGATTGATAATGCGAGCTAAGCGGCCCGGGAATCGAAGACGGCCCGCCGCTAACGTACACGGCGATCTTGCCTTTGAGATCCTGTCCGGCCAAATCGTCGATCTTGAGCTCCGGGACAGTCAGCCCGTAGCCAACAAAAGCCATGGGTGCTTCCAGCGATTCCGCGGGATCGACGCGCAAGCCGATAGTCGCGTCCTCGCCCAACACCAGCGGCTCGCTGCGGCCATCGCGCACCAGCGAGAGGCTGGATTGCTCTTCGACAATCTTGCGGGAATGAAACTTGACCGGTTGCATGTAGCCGGAGACGCCGGCGGGCTTGAGGCCCGAGCGCTCGAACTCACCCGCCACATAGACGGCGGCCTTGCGATAGCCATCGCTGCCGGTGTTGCGCCCTTCCAATTTGTCATCGGCGAGAAAAACGATGTGCGACCACCAGCGTTTTCCGTCAGCGTGTGAATCCACGCCCGGCGCGCCCAGAACAATGGCGGCAACCCCGGCCAAAGCCAGCCAGCGCAGTTTCATATCACTTGTGTCCTTTCGATTTTTTGTATTCTTCGCGGATGGTTTGCACCTGGCGCGCGTGGCTCTCGGCATGTTCCGCGTAGGTGTCGAGCAGTTGCCGCAGGGTTAGCACGCCCCGCTCGGTGTGCGTGCCGGCGCGTTCATAGATCGATTCCGGCAAAGCTTTGAGCAGCTCGTAATTCTCGGCCCGCACGCGCCGAAACGTATCGAGTGAATTCTTGGGCACGCGCCGCGCGTAGTCCAGGTTCTGCGCCCAGGCGTTTTGATCCCATGCCACCAGAGTCGGATTCGGTTCGGCGATCACTTGGCGGAAGCGATGTGCGCCCACCATCTCGGAATCCGCAAGATGCGCGATGATTTGCCGGATGCTCCATTTGCCAGGGCCCGGCGTGTAAGTCGATCTCTTCGCCGAACACGCCGGTGAGGACCACGGCCAGTACTTCCGGCGCGCGCCGGAAACGTTCCAAAACTTCGGGTAGGGCGCTCATAATTTTCGGCGACTCAATAGTAATCCGCGCAGCTCATGTAGTACCCACACTTTTCGCAAATCAACTTGCACTTGCGTGAGATCAGCCGCGTGGAACAAACCGGGCAATAGAGCATCGGCTCCTCGTCCACTTTCGGCTCCACGGGATCTTCCATGAAAACAGCCATTATAGTCCCAGGGGTAGAATGAAGTTGCGATGAAGACCCAATTCGCGGTGTGTTTTCTCACGATCGTGGCGCTGGCGCAAGGGCAGAGATTTGAGCGGCCCATCCGGCCGGCGGTTCGGGGCACGCAATTTGCGGTGGCCGGCGGCAGCGACTACGCTGTGGACACCGGCATGCGCATGTTTTTCCAGGGAGGCAATGCGGTCGACGCCGGTGTCGCTACCACGTGGACTGCGGCCGTCACGGAATTTTCCCACTTCGGATTTGGCGGGGAAGCGCCGATTCTGATCCGCACGCGCGATGGCAAAGTGCACTCGATTGCTGGCGTCGGCACCATGCCGAAGCTCGCTACCGCTGAATTTTTCCGCGAGCGCAAACTGCAGCCGGGTGAGATCACGTCGGTTCCCGAAAAAGGCGGATTGAAGGGCATGGTGCCGGTGGCCGGGATTATGCCGGCGCTGGTCCCGGGCATGGTGGACGCCGTTCTGCTGGCGCTGCGCGAGTACGGCACGAAGTCTTTTGCGGAGACGATTGCGCCTGCCATTGAATTCGCCGACGGCACGGCAATCGATGAAGTGCGCACCGGAACCATCGAGGAGACGCGCCGGTTTCTCGAGATGTGGCCGACGTCGCGGCGCCTGTTTCTGCCGAACGGCGAGCATGCTCCCGCGCCGGGCGAAATCTTCCGTCAGCCCGATCTTGCCCGCACGCTGCGCGCCATGGTGGATGCCGAGCGCAAGGCGCTCGCTGCGGGCAAAAACCGCGCCGCTGCGATTGATGCCGTGCGCGATTATTTCTATCGCGGCGAAATCGCCCGCAAGATCGACGCCTTCAGCCGCGAGAACCACGGCCTGCTGCGCTATGAAGACATGGCCGCGTTCCATCTGGAACCGGAGGACGCCGTCTCCACCACGTTCCACGGCTATCAGGTTTACAAGCCCGGCTTCTGGAGCCAGGGGCCGGCGATGATCGAAGCGCTCAACATTCTGGATGGCTACAATTTGCGCGCCATGCGTTACAACTCCGCCGAATACGTGCACACGTTGGTGGAGGCGCTGAAGTTGGCCTATGCGGATCGCGACACGTACTATGGCGATCCGAAATTCGTGAATGTTCCCACCGTGCAATTGTTGTCCAGGGAATATGCGGAGGATCGCCGCACTCAGATTGAGAAGACAGCATCGCTCGATTTTCGTCCCGGCAAAATCGGCCCGCACCCGACGCCGCATCCGTCCGTATCGGAATTGACGCGCCTGAAAATCGATGACGCGCTTATGGCGCGCGACACCACTTGCGTGGACACGGTCGACAAAGACGGCATCATGTTTTCTACAACGCCATCCGGAGCCTGGCTGCCTTCTGTGATTGCCGGCGACACCGGAATTCCGCTCACCCAGCGCGCGCAGAGTTTTCTGCTGGTGCCCGGGCACCCCAACGAATTGGCCGGCGGAAAGCGGCCGCGGGTCACGCTCAGCCCCACGCTGGTCACGCGCGACGGCAAAGCGTACATGGCGTTTTCCACGCCCGGCGGCGACAACCAGGAGCAGTCTCTGATTCAGGTGATGCTGGACGTGACCGAGTTCGGCATGAACGCCGAGCAAGCCATCGAAGCGCCGCGCTTCCAAACGCGCCACCTGGTTTCGAGTTTCGACAACCATGCCATGAATCCAGGCGATCTTTCGATTGACGACCGCATGGGCGCTGCCGTGGCGTCGGCGCTCACCGAGCGCAAGCATCACCTGGGCATGCATTCGCGCTGGGGAAGCGGCGCCGCGCCGGTGCTGATCCGCGTGCTGCCTTCGGGAACGCTGGAAGTCGGAGCGGACCCCTACGGTTTCCGCAGCGACCGCGCCTGGTAGCTCCTCTCGCCGTGGATACACTTTTCGACGAGCCGTCGTCGCTCGATCGGGACAAACTGGCCGCGAATCTGGCGCGCCTCGCCCGCGAGCATATCTACATCGGCGGCAGCTCCTGGAAATACGAAGGCTGGATCGGCCAGGTATATAGCCGCTCGCGCTATTTGTCACGCGGGCGTTTTTCGCGCAAGGTTTTTGAAGCGACTTGCCTGGAGGAGTACGCCGCGACGTTCCCGGCGGTGTGCGGGGATTTCGCGTTCTATCAGTTCCCGACGGAGGAATTTTGGAAGCGGCTGTTCGCGCAGGTGCCGGACGGCTTTCAGTTTGCCTTCAAGATTCCGGAACAAATCACCTGCAAAGTGTTTCCCCTGCACGCCCGCTATGGCGCGCAGGGCGGGCGCCAGAACGAATCATTTCTGGATGCGGAATTGCTGAAGGCTTCGTTCTTAAGGCCACTGTGGAAGCATCGCGTTAAAGCCAGCGTACTGATATTTGAGTTTGGATCCTTCGCGCGCAACACCTTCAGCGGCGTGGGTGAATTCCTGGAACGCTTGGATCCATTTCTCGCAGCCCTGCCGCGCGAATTCCGTTATGCGGTGGAAATCCGCAACCCGGAGTTTCTCGATCCGGATTATTTCCATTGCCTGCGCAGCCACGGCGTGGCCCATGTTTTTAATGAGTGGTCGCGAATGCCGGAGCTGCGTCAGCAGATGGCGCTGCCGGATTCGATCACCGCGGATTTCATTGTGAGCCGGGCGCTGCTGCGTCACGGCCGGTCCTACGAGGAAGCTGTGAAGCTGCTTTCGCCGTACACAGAGGTGCGCGATCCGAATCCCGAAGTGCGCACCTCGTTGCGGGACTTGATCCAAATCGCGCGCGACCGCCGGATGGTGGCGTTTCTGTTCGTGAATAATCGGCTGGAAGGCAGCGCGCCGGCTACAATGCTGGCGATTTCCGAGCCGTAATTAACGCAGCCGCCAACGGCCGTCGCGAAATTCCGCGGTGTCTTCGTTCCAGGCTCCGAATTTTGCCGCCATTTGCCCGCCATCCACCACCAGCGCCGCGCCGGTGATGAAGGACGCCAAATCCGAAGCGAGAAATGCAATGGCCGTGGCGACTTCTTCGGCCTCGCCGCCGCGTCCCAGCGGCACACCGCGGAAATAATTTTTGAGTACTTCTGGCGTCGAGAAATGCCGCTCGGTCAAACGCGTGCGGATGAGTCCAGGACAGACGGCATTCACACGGATTCCATGAGGTCCGAGCTCGTTGGCGGCAGTGTGTAGAATTCCCAGCAACCCGGCTTTGCTCGCGTTGTAAGCGACCAGCGATGCTTCGCCGTCAAAGGAATTCGTGGACGCAGTGATGACGATCGCGCCCCGCCGCCGCGGAATCATGAGACGCGCGGCTGCCTGCACGGTATGAAACACGCCGGTGAGATTGACCGCCAACGTGCGATTCCACACGGCCTCGGACGTTGCAGCCAGCGGCGCTTCAATGGCTACTCCGGCGTTGGCGATGACGATATCCGGCAGACCCGATTGTTCGAGCGCAGCCTCGATGGAGGCGCGATCAGTGACATCGACCGCGATGTGATTTTCGCCGTCGCCGGTGACGTCGAATACAAAAACGGAAGCTCCGCCTGCCGCCAGAGCGCGCGCCGCAGCCAGGCCGATTCCGTTCGCGCCGCCAGTCACCACGGCCGTCTTGCCGCGAAAATCGAAAGGCATTATTACGCCAGATCGAACAATAGAATATCGGAGGGCTTCTGCGCCACAAGCTCCAGCAGCGCTTCCTGGCTCACTGCCGCGCCATCGCCGGCCTCCAGCGATTCGCCATTCAGCGTGATCGCGCCGCGCGCGACTTGTACCCAAGCGTGGCGCCCGGGCGGCAGCGTGTAGCGGGCCTTCTCACCATCCGCGAGCAGGGCCGAGTAAACCTGCGCGTTCTGATGGATGGTGAGCGCGCCATCTTTAGGCTCTTTCGCCGCCACCAGGCGCAATTTTCCGCTGCGCTCAGCGTCGCTGAATTCGCGCTGCTCGTAGCTGGGCGTGAGGCCGTCGGTTTCGGGCAGCATCCAGATTTGGTAGAAGTGAACCGGCTCATCCTTGGACGGGTTGAACTCACTGTGCCGGATGCCGGTGCCCGCGGACATGCGCTGCAACTCGCCCGGCCGCAGCACCGCGCCGTTGCCAAGGCTATCCTTGTGCGCCAGGCCGCCCTCGAGAACGTAGGTGAGGATTTCCATGTCCTCGTGACCGTGCGTGCCAAAGCCCATGCCCGGCTTCACGCGATCTTCGTTCATCACGCGCAGCGAGCGGAAGCCCATGTGAGCAGGGTCGTAATAGCTGGCGAAAGAAAAAGTGTGATAGGTGTTGAGCCAGCCGTGGTCGAAATGCCCGCGCTGGTTGGCTTTGCGTAGATTGATCATGGCTTGTTCCTACTATGATTCGGTATGGTGCCTAAAAGTTGCAAGAGCAATTGGCTCGCGTGGGTCAAGAAGAAACTCGGAAAGCCATCGGCGACCGACAAGTCGCAGTGGCTTGCAGGCGTGCGCGCCATGATCGGTATGGGTCAGGGCATGTGGCTTGATGAAGATCCTGATGAGTACGTTCGCAAGCTGCGCGCGGGCTGGTATTGAGCCGAGCCTTATTCTAACGCCTTGCGCCGCGCCCCCGGAATGTTGTATTCAGTAACGTGCAACTATGAGCCAAAGCATCGCAATCGGCATGATCGGATACAAGTTCATGGGCAAGGCCCATAGCAACGCGTATCGCCAGATCAGCCAGTTCTTCGATCTCCCTCTACGACCGCGCCTGAAGACTATTTCCGGCCGCGACAAACCTAAAGTCGAGAAGATGGCCGAGCGCTGGGGTTGGGAAAATGCCGTCGACGACTGGCGCCGGATCGTCGACGATCCCGAAATTAAAATCGTCGATATCTGCTCGCCTAACAACACGCATCACGATATTGCCATCGCTGCTTTCGAAGCCGGCAAAATCGTCGCCTGCGAAAAGCCCATGGCCATGAACGGCGCCGAAGCCGAGCAGATGGCAGCCGCCGCGCGCAAGAGCGGAAACATCAACACCGTCTGGTTCAATTACCGGCGCGTCCCGGCCATTGCCTTCGCACGCCAGTTGATCGACGAGGGCCGCATCGGCAAGGTCTACCATTTCCGCGCGCTCTATTTGCAGGACTGGACGCTCGATCCCTCCGTGCCGTTGCTATGGCGCATGGATAAGGACGTCGCGGGCTCCGGTGTCACCGGCGACTTGCACTCGCACATCGTCGATCTCTCGAATTTTCTGGTGGGGCCGATTGAATCCGTCGCCGGGACCAGCCGCATTTTCGTCAACGAACGTGAGCGGCCCGAAGGCGGCAAGGCCAAAATCGAAATCGAGGACGCATCCATTTTCGTGTGCCAGTACGAAAACGGCGCGATCGGCCACTTCGAAGCCACGCGCTTTGCCAATGGCCGCAAGAATAACAACACATTCGAAGTCAATGGCGAGCACGGCAGCTTGTACTTTGACCTCGAAGACATGTCGCGGCTCTGGTATTTCGATTCTCGCGAGCCCAAGCATGTGCAGGGCTGGAAAAAGATTTCGGTATGGGAAGAAGTGCACCCCTATATGAAACAATGGTGGGTACCTGGCTGTGCCATCGGTTACGAGCATACGTTTGGCAACCAGGCCGCGGACCTGATCAACGCGGTTGGACAAGGCAAGCCCATGAAGCCCGATTTTGACGATGGTTTGGCGTGCCAGCTAGTGCTGGACGCCGTCATGGAAGCTTGCGCGGGCGATCGCTGGGTGCCCGTGAAGAAGCCCGGCAAGAAGTGAGGCAGAAATGAAAAAAATATCCCTAGGCAGTTGGGCGTTCTCATTCGGTCCCTTTGCGGATCATCCCATTCCTTTTGAAAAAACAGTGAAGCGTTTGTCCGAGGCCGGTTATGACGGCATCGAAATTTGCGGGTTTCCGCCGCATGTCACTCTGGAAAAATATCCGACGAAGCAAAGCCGGCAGGAGCTGGTGAAATTTTTGAAGGATCACAATCTGGGCGTCTCCGGTTACGCGGCCGATTTCTCCGGCGTCAACCCAGTGATCCCCGGAAACAAACAAAAGTACCTGGATCTGTTCCGGCGCAATGTAGAAATGTGCGCCGATATCGGCAGTCCCGCCATCCGCGTGGATTCGATCGCCGCTCCGGGATCGATCGATGAATCGGACTATCAGGCCGCGTTCGACCGCCTCGCTGATGTCTGGCGCGACGCGGCGGGGATTGCGCAGCAGGCGCACATGCGCCTGGTGTGGGAATTCGAGCCGGGCTTCGCGTTTAACAAGCCGTCCGAGATTCTTGCGCTCCACAAAAAGGTAAACCATCCCAACTTCTGGCTGATGTTCGACACGTCGCACGCCTATATGTGCGCGGTGGTCGGCGCGCGCCAGCATGGGGCGAAAGAGACTTTGCCGGGTGGCGTCGAAGAGCTGCTGGCCATGTTGAAAGGCCGCATCGGCGCGATTCATCTGATCGATTCCGACGGCACGCTGCACGGCGACGAAACCAGCACTCACCGGCCTTTCGGCGAGGGCCACGTCGATTTTGCGTCGGTTGTTCCCAAGCTGCTGGAAGTGCCGAACATCGATTGGTGGTGCATTGATATGTGCTTCTGGCCCGGCTCCTGGGAACTGGTTGAGCCCAGCATCGCTTACGTCCGCAACCTGCTGGACACGCGCGCCGTGGCGTGATGAACCGCCGCAGTTTTCTGCAGGTCTCGGCGAGCGGCGCGATCACGCTGCCTGAATTTCAGCCGAAAAGCACGCTGCGCGTGGCCGAGCATCCCATTGACCGCGCGAAATTTCCGGTCATCGATATTCACACCCACCTGTTCAGCCTGGGGCGCAAGGTGGACCCGGCGTCGGCGGACTCTGCTGAACTGCTTCGCCAGATTGCGACGTGGATGGACCAGTGCAATCTGCGGACGTTGATCAACCTGACCGGCGGAACGTCGGAAACTATTCCGGCGATTCTGCAAGCGTTCGCTGCGTTCGGTGACAAATTCAAAACCGCCGCCGAGCCCACCTGGAAGCGCGCCAACGAGTCCGGCTATGCCAAGTGGCAGGCCGATGAACTGGCTCTCTGCAAGCAGCAGGGCGCGATCGGCCTCAAAATTCTGAAAACGCTGGGCCTGGTTTTGCGCGACAGCGAAGGCCGCCTGATTAAAGTGGACGACGCGCGCTTCGATCCGATGTGGGAAGCGGCGGGCTCACTCGGCCTGCCGGTGTTGATTCACACTTCCGACCCGGCGGCGTTCTTCCAGCCCATCGACCGCTTCAATGAGCGTTGGGAGGAATTAGGCAATCATCCGGATTGGTCTTTCTACGGCAAGGATTATCCGACTCGCCGCGAGTTGCATGATGCCCGCAACCGCGTGATCGCGCGGCATCCAAAAACCACTTTTGTCGGCCTCCACGTCGCCAACAATTCCGAAGACCTCGGCCAGGTATCGGAGTGGCTGGACCGCTGGCCGAATCTGCACGTCGAGATCGGAGCGCGCCTCGGTGAGCTAGGCCGCCAGCCTCGCACGTCGCGAAAGTTTTTCGATCGCTACCAGGACCGCATTCTGTTCGGCACCGATGCCACCCCGCGCGGAGAGGCATTTCCGCAGCAGGATTTGAAGCCCGCTATGTTCCGCTGTTACTTTCGTTTCCTCGAAACCGAGGACGAATATTTCGACTACTCGCCCGCTGCCGTACCCCCGCAGGGGCGCTGGCGCATCTATGGAATTGGGTTGCCCGATTCGATTCTGCGCAAGGTGTATCACGACAACGCCGCGCGCATGTTCGCTCTTGCATGACGACCAACCGCAGAGTGTTCCTGCTTACATGTGCCGCATCGGCAGCGTGTAGCCGCCGTCAGCCCACAAACCCGCCGCGCGCAAAAACGATTGTCTCCCTGGTGGATTTCAATGATTCTGGAGACCGAAGGGGAATTATCATGAGTGAAAAAGTCGCCAAAACTCCCGAGGAATGGAAGAAGCAGCTCACGCCGGCGCAGTACGGCGTCACCCGAAAAAAGAATACGGAATTCGCTTTTTCTGGCGAGTACAACGATTTCGATAAGGACGGCGTTTATCACTGCGTGTGCTGTGGGAATGCGCTGTTCAGCTCTGAAACCAAGTTTCATTCCGGATCCGGGCTGGCCAAGCTTCTGGGCGCCGATCGCGGAGGAGAATATCGAAGCCGAAACCGACAACACTTTTGGCATGCGCCGCACGGAAGTTTTGTGCAAGAAGTGCGATGCCCACTTGGGGCACGTGTTCGACGACGGTCCGGACCCCACCCACTTGCGCTATTGCATCAATTCGGTGGCGCTGAAATTCACACCGAAACCCGGCCGCGAAAGCTAACCGGCGTTGCGTGTGCGCGTGGCCATGATTTCCTGGGCGCGCCCCAGCGCGGCATCGACGTGTGGCAGCACGCTCTCCTTGCCTACATGCTCGTAAAGATCGGAACGCTCGATCAGCGTCGCGGGCTGATTACGCGCGCCGCAAAGGAGGATCTCACGGCCTGAGTTGTGCAAGCGGTCGGCGAATGACTCGATGGCGTGCAGGCCGGTGACGTCGAGCGCGGTCATATTTCTCAGCCGCAGAATCACGATGGGGGCGAACGCGTTCAAGTCTTCGGTGGCCTCCACCAGCTTGGAAGTCGAACCGAACAGGAACGGACCGTGGATGCGCACGATGGTCACGTAATCCGGAATCGTTTTGCCTTGCAGCACATGCGGCCCTCCGGCTTGCAGGTAATCATCGGTAACCAGGCTGACTGTGGTGGTTTCCGAAATCCGATAAATGTAAAGCAGCGCCGCCAGCACAATGCCGAATTCGACCGCAACAGTGAGATCGGCGAATACGGTCAGGACAAAGGTCACGCCCCAGACTGCAATTGCCGACCGTGCCAGGCGCATGATATAGCCGATTTCCCGCCATTCGCCCATGTTATACGCAACCACCAGCAGCACCGCCGCCAGCGTAGCCAGCGGCACAAAGCGCGCGAGCGGCGCGGCCACCAGCAGAATGAACAGCAGCGTGAGCGCATGCACGATCCCGGCGACCGGAGTGCGCGCGCCGGAGCGGATGTTCGTGGCGGTGCGGGCAATCGCGCCAGTCGCCGGAATGCCCCCGAACAGAGGCGAGGCAAGATTGGCGAGGCCCTGCGCCACTAATTCCGTGTTGGAATCATGCTGGCCGCCGCTGAGGTTGTCGCCCACCACCGCCGAAAGCAGGCTCTCAATCGCGCCGAGCAAGGCCACCGTGAGGGCTGACGGCGCGAGTATCGGAATCAGATCAAAACGAAATTCGGGAATATGGATGTGCGGCAGGCCGGTGGGAATGCCTCCGAAGCGGCTGCCAATCGTTTCGATCGGCAAATGAAAGAGTTGGGTGGCCACAGTCGCGGCGACTAGCGCCACAATCGTGCCCGGAATTCGTTTCGTGACTTTGGGCCAAAGCAAAATGAGCGCCAGCGATGCGACAGCCACGGCGACAGTGGGAAGATGTACGGTTCCCGCACTGGCAGCGAGGACCTTCATGCGCGCTATGAAGGCGCTAGGAACTTCGCCCGCTCCCGTGTTGAGGCCGAAAAAATCTTTGATTTGCGTCGAAGCGATGAGTACCGCGATGCCGTTGGTGAAGCCGATGGTCACGGGGCGGGGAATGAATTCGACGGCGCGGCCGAGCCCGGTAAGCCCCATGATCACCAGCAGCACGCCCGCCATCAAGGTCACCATCATCAGGCCCGAAAGACCAAACCTGGCGACGATTCCGGCCACAATCACCACGAACGCGCCGGTGGGGCCGCCGATCTGCACGCTCGATCCGCCGAACGCGGAGATGATGAATCCGGCAATGACCGCGGTGTAAATTCCGGCTTCGGGTTTCACTCCGGACGCAATGGCGAAGGCCATCGCCAGCGGCAGAGCCACCAGGCCGACCGTAACGCCGGCCGTCAGATCGTGAGTGAAATCGGTCTGGCTATAGTTGCGGAGACTAAGAAAAAGCTTGGGCTGGTTCAAGGCAGAACTTTAATGGCGACGTTGGCCGAGGTGTTCTCCCAGGCGAGGGTAAGCACCGCCTGATCGGGTCCACCGGCGCTCAGAGAGATGGTGAACTGTTCCACTGGCTGGGCGGTGCGCGTCACTTTCATATCGACGCGGCCCAGGTCATCGGCTTGCTTATATTCGAAAGCGCCCCATTGCTTGGCGGTCTTGTTGACGATCAGTTTCCAGCCGTTCTGCCCCGGGATGGTAAACAGCGCATAGGTGCCTTTGGGAACAGAGAGTCCGCCGATCTGGAGATCCGCGGTGGTTTCGAGGGTCGTGGCTTCATCGGCGCCAGTGCGCCAGACTTTGTCGTAAGCTTCCAACCCGCCGAAAATCTTTCGCCCTTTCATGTAAGGGCGGCCATACGTGATCGTGATCTTATTGCGGCCGACGGTGATCGAAACCTGCTCGTGCGGGCTCAGGCGTTGCTGTTGCGCCGCAACGGTCAGCGTCAAGCCAGTCAGCAGGAGTACGGTCAGCGAAGACAAAATCAGTTTGCGCATAGTTGTCTTTTAGTGTAAACGCTGGGAACCGCGTGTGCACGCCGCCGTCGAGCCGTTGGGGTGAAGCGGACCCAGGGGTGGCCAGACGTGCTTGACAGTGCACGCGATTTACGAAACCGTAAGAATAGGTATTAATGATGCGTTTAACAAGTGTTGCGGTGGTCCTTCTCGCCGGCGCGGCTTTCGCGGCAGACCCCAAAATTCCCGCCACTCCGGGCTTCGATATTCATACCCTCGATACCAGCGCCGAGCCTTGTGTGGACTTCTACCAGTACGCCTGTGGCTCGTGGCTGGCAAAGAATCCTATTCCGCCGGACCGTTCGAGCTGGGGGCGTTTTGACGAACTGTTCGAACGAAATCAAATCATATTGCGTGGAATTCTCGAGAAATATTCCGCCGCCGATCCCAAACGCAGTCCGCTGGAACAGAAAATCGGCGACTATTATTCCGCGTGCATGGATGAAGCCGGCATCGAGAAAGCAGGCCTCACGCCGCTTGAGCCGGAGCTGCGCCGCATTCGCTCACTCCCCGACAAGGCTGCGCTTGCCGGAGAGATTGCGAGCCTGCACCTGGCCGGCTCCAATGCTCTGTTTCGTTTCGGCTCCGAGCAGGACGCCAAGAATTCGACCGAAGTCATCGCCCGCGCCGATCAAGGCGGCCTGGGATTGCCGGAACGCGATTACTACCTGAACGACGATGCGAAGTCCATCGAAATTCGCCAGCAGTATCTGGCCCACGTGCAGAGAATGTTCGCGCTGCTGGGAGAGCCCGCCGAACGCGCTGCCGCTAATGCCCAGATCGTGATGGACATTGAAACCGCGCTGGCCCGCGCGTCGCTGGATGTAGTTTCGCGCCGCGATCCCGCCAAGATTTATCACAAGACCCGCACGGCAGATCTGGCTTACACGCTCAATCCGTCCTTCGGGTGGACGCAATACCTGGAAGCGGTTGGCGCGCCGAAAGTCGAATACCTCAATGTGGCGGTGCCGGAGTTTTTCAAGAAACTGGACGGCCTGATCAACACCACGGATTTGGAAAATTGGAAGGCTTACTTGTCGTGGCACCTGGTTCAGTCGCAGGCTAGAAGTCTGCCGATGGCGTTTGTGAATGAACGGTTTAACTTTTACGGCAAGGTCCTGACCGGAGCCAAGGAATTGCGGCCGCGATGGAAGCGCTGCGTCGCCGCCGCGGATGGCGATCTGGGTGAAGCCCTGGGCCGGAAATACGTCGAGCAGGCATTTGGGGCGGATAGCAAAGAGCGCGTTCAGAAAATGGTAGCCGCGCTGGAAAGGGCGATGAGCAGCGACATCGCCGGCCTTTCCTGGATGACACCGGCCACGAAAAAGCTGGCTCAAGTGAAACTCCGCGCCATCGCCAACAAGGTTGGATACCCGGATAAGTGGCGGGATTATTCTGCCCTTAAGATTGTGCGCGGCGATGCTTTGGGAAATTCCCAGCGAGCCGATGCGTTCGAATTTCACCGCGAGATGGCTAAGATCGGCAAGCCAGTCGACCGCGACGAGTGGCAGATGACGCCGCCCACCGTCAACGCGTACTACGACGCGCAGATGAACGACATCAATTTCCCGGCTGGTTTCCTGCAGCCCCCGGCGTTCGACAAGAGCATGGACGATGCGGTGAATTTCGGCAACATCGGCGCCACTATCGGCCACGAACTGACGCACGGCTTCGACGATGAAGGTCGCCAGTTCGACGCCAAGGGCAATCTGCGCGACTGGTGGACCGCCGAGGATGCCCGCGAGTTCGAGAAACGGGCCGCTTGCGTGGCTGATGAATATTCCGGTTTCACCGCAGTGGACGATTTGAAACTGAATGGCAAGCTCACCCTGGGCGAGAATGCCGCGGACTCGGGCGGTCTGCGTATCGCGTACATGGCGCTGCTCGATACCTTGGGCGGCAAAACTCCGCCGAAGATCGACGGCTTCACTGCAGAGCAAAGATTTTTCCTCGGTTATGGCCAGGGAAACTGCGAAAACCTGACGGATGAAATTGCGCGCCTGTTGGCCCAAACCGATCCGCACTCGCCAGGCAAGTACCGCGTCAACGGCGTGGTTTCCAACATGCCCGAGTTCCAGAAGGCCTTCGGCTGCACGGCCGGCCAGCCCATGGTTCGCGCTAAAGCGTGCCGGGTGTGGTGACGCTTCGCCGTGCAGCGTGAAGAGGTGCTCACTCTACTCCGCGAAAGGATTGTTGCGTTCGCGGCATACCGTTATTCGAGGGACGCCGCTGAAGATCTCGCGCAGGAAGTGCTCATCGTGCTGCACGAAAAATATGCGCAGGTCAGCGCGATCGAAGAACTGGTGCCGCTTTCGCTGCAGATTTTGCGTTTCAAGATCGCCGGTCTGAGGCGTAAGACGGTGCGGCACGGCGAGCACACCAGCGTGTCGGTGGACGATTTTCCGCTGCCTGATCCGAAACCGGATCCAGCGGCGATGGCCGAACGCCAGCAAACTTTGGACCGGCTGAGCGCCGCTTTGAGCCGTCTGGGTGATCGCTGCCGCGAATTGTTCCGCTTGAAATTGGAAGGCCACAATTTCGGCGAAATTGGCAAACGCATGGGCGCGGGATCGATCAACACCGTCTATACCTGGGATTCCCGTTGCCGCCAGCAACTGATGGAGCAGATGGGAGAAGGCGAGGCCGCGCTGTGACGCCGGAAGACGCCCGCAAACTCATCGGCGGCTACGCCACCGGAAATCTGGCGGACGAGGAACGCAAAGCCCTGTTCGCGGCCGCGCTTTCCGAGCAGGAGCTTTTCGATGAGCTGGTGAAGGAGCAGGGTCTTAAAGAATTGCTGGACGATCCGGACGCCCGCCAGCGCCTTCTGGATCAGTTGCGACCCGCGCCGCGGCGCAACCTTGCCTGGCGCTGGGCCGCGGCCGGAAGCCTGGCGCTGGCGACCGTTATGATCGCGGTAGTGATGATGCGGCTGCCGGAAAAACCTCGCACTGCGCCGGTTCAAATGGCGGCGCGTTTGCCTGCACCCGCGGAGCCAACTCCGCCCGCAGTGGCAGCACCGGTCGCACCGCCCGCGCTTTCGCTTCGGGATTCAGTTCGTGCAATGCCGCTGAGGGCCGCCCCGAAGCTCCAGAATAGAATCGCGCCAGCGCCTGTCGCTGCGCTCTCAGAACAAGTCGACGCGATGGCGAAGTCCAAAGAGACAGCGCAACGGGCGGGTGGCGTAGTCGGCGGCATCGTGAGCGGCTTGCAGTATCGCATCCTTCGGCGCGACGCCAGCGGCACTTTCACCGAGGCAGCCGCGGATAGTTTGTTCAGACGCCGGTGACGCCGTGCGCGTACGCGTCGAACCTCCCGCCGCCGGAATCTTATCGCTGTCGGCCGGCGATGAATTGCTGGCGTCCATTCCGGTGGAAGCCAACCAGGCTTACGATTTGCCGGTGGATCGGCCCATCACGCTGGATGGCGCGGCGGGAGAAACGCGGTTGGCACTGGCACTATTGCCGCGCGACACGCGGGCGCGAAAGGCCGAAGCATTGTCTGCAGGATGCTGGAGCTGCGCGCAGCCTCGCGCAGCGCTCTCCGTAGAAATCGTTCTGCGCCATCGTTAGGCCGCGACGGCTTGCCGCGCGGCGTTCAGATATCCCACCAGCGCTTGAATCTCCTCGGGCCCGGTTCGATAGTTGGTGATGCAAGCGCGCAGCACCGGGCGGCCGTCCGGAGTACGTATCGTGGAGAGCCATGCCTTGCCGGAAGCCACTACATGGCGGGCGATCGCGTCGGCATCGAGGACAGAGTCGCGAAAACATACGACCGGCAGTTCAGTCGGATTTACGACCTCCCAGCCATTCTCGCGAAGCTCGCGCCGCAGTAGATCTCCCATCGCGGCCTGGTGGCGAATGGCGGCCGCATAGCCATCCCATCCCGCCACCGCCAGCGTCAGAAAAACTTTGAGCCCAATAAAACGCCGCGACCACTGCATGGAATGAATGTAAGGATCAGTGACTTCCATGCCCTCGGCCTCGCGCGGCATGTACTCCGTAGTGATGCGGAAGACGCGGCCCAGGATTTCGCGGTGACGCGTGAGAAGAATACCGGCGCCCATTGGCACCGACAGCCACTTGTGGGCATCGAAGGTGATGGAATCGGCGCGCTCGATTCCCGCCAGCACGGAGCGCAACTCGGGAACCAGCGCCGCCGCTCCGCCCCAGGCCGCATCCACGTGGAACCACATTCCCTCGCGCGCGCAGAGGTCTGCCAGTAAAGGCAGCGGGTCGACAATTCCAGCGCCCGTGGTGCCGGCGGTCCCGGCAATCAGAAAGGGCGCGAGGCCTGCGGCGCGATCCCGCCGAATTTGTAACTCTAGCGCGCCTGCGTCCATTTTCCAGCCAGAATCGAGTGGGATTTCGCGCACGGCATCGGTGCCCAGACCGCACAGGCGCGCGGCTTTGAGCAGCGAATGGTGACTCTGCCCGGTGACATAGAACACCGGCTGCGCCGCCAGTCCGCGCAGACCCTGGCGCGCGAATTCAGGGAACGCGTGCATGAGCGCGCACAACAAAGCAGTGTGATTGGCTTCGGCGCCGCCTGAAGTAAACGTGCCGTCGCATTGCGCGGCATCGTAACCAAATCGAACGCCGAACGCGCTCACCAGATGCTGCTCCACTTCCACCGCGAACGGGCTGTGGCTCCAGCCGGCAAGCTGCGGATTGAAACGCGGCGACCAACGCGTCTGCCGCAATGCTGATGGTCGAAGGTTGAGGATTGAACAAGCCGTAATAGTGGATGTGCGAAGTGTGCACCTGGTGCTGCCAGCAATTGCGCGCCACGAAATCCACGGCGTCGAGCGGATCTCGCGGCGCGTTGAAATCGTAGGGCTTTAGCAGCGTGCGCAGCGCGCCCGCGTCCAGCAGCGGAGCGACGCGCGTGCTATCCACTCCATGGAGATATTCCTCGATGCGCTCGATCAGCCGGTCCCAAAGCGCAGCGCGTTGATCCGGATCTAAGAGTAACGGCGAATCCATCGCTCTACTGATGCCGCAGCACTTCCAACGGCTTCTGCCCGAGGATGCGGTAACTTGCCAGCCAGCCTGCGATATTGGCGATCAAGCCGGTGGCCACAATGCAAATCAGATTGGGCAGCAGATCGACATGGAACTCGGCATCCAGCAGTCGCTTCAATACCAGCGCGGAGAAGGCGGACGCCAGCAGACTGCCCATGATACCGGCCACCGTCCCGAGCACCAGAAATTCCACCGAGAAAATGCCAGCTACGCGACCGCGCGTCGCGCCCAACGTTTTCAGGATCACCACTTCGCGCACTCGGCGAAAACGGGTTCCAGCCACGCTCGAAGCCAGGATCACCGCGCCGGCCAGGATTGCAAACCCCGAAATGAAGCGGACCACCAGGGCGATCTGGTCCACCACTTGCTGCACGATTTCGAGCACGTCTGCCACGTTGATCACCGTCACCGTGGGAAAACGCTCGTAGCTGGCGCGCTGCAGCGCGGCCACGGCTTTCGGTTCCATGCGGACGCTGCCGTAGTAAATCACCGGCAGGCCGTCCAGCATGCCCTGGCGGAAGATGAATTCGATGCGCCCGTTCATGTGAATGGAATCGATGCGCTGGATGCAGGCCACGCGCGCTGCGATGGTCCGCCCGGCGACGGTCCAAGTCACATGTGCCCCTGGGTGCAAGTGCAAGGCGTGCGCGGCTTCTTCCGACACGGCCACTTCTGGCTCGGTGAAGGGCTTGTTCGGATCCCACCACGCGCCTTCGATCACATCGGCGTAGATCGGCTTCTGCCCGGCGGCGGTGACGGAACGCGGATGCTGGAAACGTTTCCCCCATCCCTGCAGCGGCAGGTTTTCGATGGGCGTGCCGTCGATCGTCACCAGCTTGGCTTGCACCGTGCCCACGATCTCGGGTTGGCCCACGACGCCGCTCTGGGCGTGCAGCATCGCCATCATGGCGTCGCGCTCTTGCGCGGTAATGTCCAGCAGAAAGACGTTGGGCATGCCGGGCGGCGTGCTCTTGAACATTTGCACCAGCATCCCGCGCTGCACCAGGTACACCGTCAGCGTGAACATCACGCCGATGCCCAGCGCGACTAGCGCCGCCTGCGCGTGGTTGCCCGGCCGGTAGAGATTGGCGATGCCATGGCGCAGTGTCGCGGGAAGTTTCCACGGCGAATTGCGGACGAAGGCCCGCACGCCGTGCAGCAGCAGCCACGCCACCGTCGAAAGCACCGCCAGGCTAGCCACCAGCGCGCCGGTGAAGTACAGACCCGTGCGAACGGCGTCGCGCGGCGGCCCGATAGTGAGCCATCCGGCGATGAGTCCGATGCCGGCGAGAATGCAGGCGCCCGCAACGAGCGAACTGCGCTGGTCACGCAATCGCTCGCGCCAGGCTGGTTTAGCTTCGGCCATTTCGCGGCGGAAAATCACTCCGGGCCGAATCCGTTTGATCCCGAGCAAAGGCGGCAGCGTGAACAGCAGCGCCGTCAGAACGCCGATGCCCAAGCCTTGCCCGGACGTCAGCACATCCCAGTGCCGCTGCGGCGTCAGATGAAAATAGCGCGCGATCAGCAGCGGAAAAATCGCCTGTACAACGGCGCCCACGGCCACTCCCACTAGCCCGCCTGCGACTCCCAGCCCCAGCGTCTGCAGCGCGTAAATCTTGACGATTTCCCGCGAGCGCGCGCCCAGACACTTCATCACCGCGATCGAATCCATCTTCTGCTGCAGGTGCGCATGGATCGCGGTGGCCACGCCCAGCGCTCCGACGATCAGCGCGATGAGGCTCACCAAACTCAGAAAAGTGGTGGCGCGATTCAGGCCCTGGGTGATGGTGGGATGGGTCTCGCGAAAATCGGTGATGAGCGCGTCGGGAAAAACTTTCTTCAGCGTGGCGCGCGTTTCCTCGATGCCCGGCGATCCCGGAGCCAGGCGGAACAGATAGCGCTCGGAAGCACGGCTGCCCACCGTCATCAGGCCGGTGCGATCCAATCCCTGGCGCGTAATCATGACGCGCGGCCCGACGTTCAGGCTGCCGGTCATGCGGTCCGGCTCGGTGGTGACCACGGCTACGATGCGGAAATCCTGGCCGCCCAGCCGGACCGAATCGCCCACGCGAATTTTGAGACGCAGCAGCAAATCCTCGGAGACGGCAACGGTGTCAGCAGTAAGCTTTTCGGATAACGCGCCGGGCGGATCGAGCTTCACCGCGCCATAGAACGGATAAACCGTAGGGTCGACCGCCTTGATCGACACCAGCAGCGGATTCGCCACTGGCCCCGAGGAAACCATCGAAAGCGTCTCGGTGATCCACGTACGCCGCACGCCGCTCCGTTCCAGCGTCTCCATAGCCGCGGCTTGCTCCGGGCTGGCGACGCCGAAGAAACGCACGGAGAGGTCGGCTGCCATCAGCGTCCGCGCCTCGCGCAACAGCAAATCGTGAAAAGCGCGGCTAAAGCCACGCACGCCGGTGAGTGAGCCAACGCCGGTCGCAACCGCCAGAATCACGAAGAGAAATTTCGCCGATGACGCACGCGATTCGCGCCAGGCAATTTTGAACGCCGTGCGTAGGGTCAAACGGCTATTCATCCTTCACCACCTTGCCATCGTGCAGCGTGATGCGCCTCCCGGCGCGCCCGGAAAGCTGCGGATCGTGCGTCACCAGCACCAGCGTCGTCCCTTCGCGCTGATTCAAGGTCAGCAGCAATTCCAGAACATGCTGGCCGTTGGCGCTGTCCAGATTGCCGGTGGGCTCATCGGCTAGCAGGATGGGAGGCCGCGCCATGAAAGCGCGCGCCAGCGCAACGCGCTGCTGCTCGCCGCCGGAAAGCTGTACCGGGTAATGATCGCGCCGATCGGTCAAACCAACACTCGCTAGAAGCTCGGCCGCGCGGGCGGTGCCGTCGGCGGAATCGCCGGAAAGTTCGAGCGGCAGCAGTACATTTTCTTCTGCGGTCAAAGTCGGGATCAATTGATAGGACTGAAAGACAAAGCCGATTTTGCGGCCGCGCAGCAGCGCCAGATCGTCTTCCTCGAGGCCGGTGATGCTTTCGCCGTCCAGCAGAATGTCGCCGGTGGTGGGGGAATCAAGGCCCGCCAGCAAGCCCAGCAGCGTGCTTTTGCCGCTTCCCGAAGGACCCATAATCGCAGCGAATTGCCCGCGCGGAATTTCCAGATCGATGCCGCGCAGGATTTCGACCGTGTGAGTAGGCGTCACGATGGTTTTCGTGAGACCGCGAACCTGAATCATGGGGTGGGGAGACAAATCCTGGACCGTATTTCTTATTATGGCATTAGGTGAAGATAGCCTCTCTCTTAATGGCGTGCGCGTTGTTGTTGGGATGCAGCTCCACGCCGAAGCCCGGCCCTCCGCCCGCGGCTGCTGCGGCGACACAGACAACCGCCACCGCCGATGACCGCCCAGTAATCGCCACGTTCGGCGACAGCCTCTCAGCCGGATTCGGCGCCGAGCCCGGCAAAAGCTATCCGGATTTTCTGCAGAAGGAATTAGACCGCCGCGGCCTCCACTATCACGTCGTCAATGCCGGCGTGAGCGGCGACACTACCACCGATGGCGTCGTGCGCCTGGCCACGGTAATCGCGCTCAAGCCAGCGATCACGATCGTGGAATTCGGCGGCAACGACGGCATGCGCGGGCTGCCCGTGGCTACGACCGAATCCAATCTGGATCAGATTGTCACGGCGCTCATCGGCGCGGGCAGCAAAGTCGTGCTGGCCGGTATGACGCTGCCGCCCAATTACGGGCCGCAGTACATCCAGTCGTTCGAGAAAGTGTTTCGCGACGTGGCTGCGCGCCACAAAGTTCCGCTGATTCCGTTTTTGCTCGAAGGCGTGGGAGGCCACCCGGACCTCATGCAGCGCGACGGCATTCATCCCACCGCCGAAGGCAATCAGATTGTGGCGGCGACGGTGATGCGGGCGCTCGCGTTATGACTTCGCGCCGGCCTCGGCCGGGAACTGTTGGCCGATCCAGGCATGCCATTGAGGCTCGTCGCGCGCGGCACCGGCGGCAGCCTGCTGGCCATACAGATAAAAGCTGATCGAGACGAATGCCCGGTCGCCCATTCCGCCGGCAGTGAAAAACGCGGCGCCCGGCGCCGGCTCATCGAGCAATAAGCAGGGCGTAAGGATGCCTGCCTTCCCGAACGGCTTCGACAACTCCGGCGAGGGGCGGCGTACCTGGCTGCGTGGCCGCGCGCTGGCCTAGCGTGGCCTCGGCAAGGCCCAGCGGACCGCTTAGCGCTTGCCAGGCTTTGGATTCCGGACCGGAGATAAATCCCATCACTTGAAATTGCGAGCAGGGCTGCCCGCTGAAGTGGGTGAGATATAGCCGCAGAATGCGGAAGAAGGCCGGCCATCCGGATTCGATGCTTTCGATCTGCTTGTCCCAATCGTCGGTGCTGGCAAACAGGCTGTGCACCACCCGCACGATGCAGGTTCCGCCGTCGCGCGCTTCGACCGTCCACTCAGTGGCCAGCGGCGGAGCCTGCGGCCCCAGGCCGTGGCTTTCGGCAGCGAAACGGTGCGGCGGGTCCCACGCCGTTACGGTGGCGACGGAGTCCATGCCCGGGCCGAAGTGGCTGGTCACCTTACCCCCGACGCGCTCCTCAACCTCCACCGGGACGAACCAGGACGAGACACCAGGCCCTGTTGCGATGGCCCGCCAAACTTCTTCCGGCGTGCCGGGAACCTCCACTTCCACTTGGATGGATCGCCGTCCGGATGCTTCTTTCTTCACGCTCATATCTGCTCCTTGCTTTGAGATGGGTGCGGCAGGGGATACGCGACGGCCACCAGGCGATGGGCGCGGCCGCCGGGCGCCGCTGCATCGTGATAAATCGCGGCTAGTTTCGCAACCGCGGTGGCGAATTCTTTACTGAACGCGGCACGATCGGCCGCGGATCGGAAACGGATCACGGTGTCGACCGAAAGCGTCGGCAAGCGCTTCTCGGTGGCTTCCGAATGGCCCAGCAGTTCCTTCACCTCGCGCACGATGCGGGCCGCGAGTGCGATCAGGTAGCTGGCGGACAGGCGGTCGGCTGTTCGCTCGGGGTCGGCGGCGGCGAGGCCCATTGCGCCCGGCGACACCATGTAGGAAGCGGCGGTAGCGATCATCATGCGCTCCGTCAGGCCGCCCCATTTGCGCTTTTCCGCCACCCGCACCAAGTGATGATTCTCGAGAGCCCGCAAGTGGTAATTGATCTTCTGGCGCGCAATTCCGAGCCGCGTGGCTAGGTCCGCCGCCGAAGCGGGCTCGGCTAGTTCGGAAAGCAGCCGGCTGCGGACAGGCTCGAGCGCAACCACGGCAGCCGCTGGATCCTCGATCACTTCCAGGGCGAGCATGGGTACATTAAATCATTGACAACTTTTATTGTCAATAGAAATTAGACACCTCCACGCCGCTCTTTCAACGGAAGTTCTCAGGCTTCAGCGGCTGGCGAAAAGCCGTTTCCGCGAACCGATTCCCAACGCGCAAGCCGTCAGCAGCAAAACGATGCTGGATGGCTCCGGCACGGCGTTCTCGAACGCCCGCGCGGCGATCGCGTCGGCAGCTGTCGTCGGGTGAAAACTGTCGTAGAACAGGTACTGGTTTGGGTCCGCGCAAACCGTCAGCGTTACTTCATCGAAGCACGGTTGAGTGACATTGCTGAGGCCATACGCGCCCGGGTTGGCGATGATGGCTTGGAACAGTTCTGCCGTGTCGTAATAGATCGCCCCGGCGGGCAGACCGGCGATGAGGTCGGCGTTGAAGAGGTTGCTGTATTCCGTGGCTGCAGCGGCGCTAGAGGTCCCAGTCCGGCGAAGTACGGCGTAGCCCCGAGATCAGGAATACCAGGCACCAGAATGTGCTGCGCGCCGAGCGACTTGCAAGGTTGCCACGATTCCGTCGATATCGCTCGCCGCCCGGTTGGCGATGTCCGCCAGCGTAGTATCCAGCGGCGACGGGGACAAAATATCGTCCGCTCCTCCCCACACCACAAAGAGCCCTGTGCCCGAGACCGATGGGGTGAGACTCCCGCCGGCGTGCCGGCCAACTCGGCCTGCATACCGGGCAGCCCTAGACCACCCACACTGGTAGGCGTGCCACCATCGCCGATGTTGCCGATGCCGGTCGTGGCTCCCAACCAGGCGAGATCCACCAGGGGTACTCCCAGCGCGGCAGCCAGTTGTTCCACCGCTACCGGACCATTACTTCTGCGGCCGTCGAAATAATAGGTAGGCGAAGGCACCGTGCCACCGCTGAACGCAAAAAGATTGCCATTGTCCGACAGGCTGTCTCCGTACACGACGACCGCCGAGAACGAATCCGCCTGAGCCAGCGCGCAGAGGCTAGTAAGAGCCAGCGCCAGCGTAAAAATTTTCATGCGGAGAAATACGGGTTGACATAGTGAGCCCTCCTGCTCAAATACGGGAATTTCCCTAGTGGAGTCCCGGATCGGCATCATCATACATCGGAAAGGGCCGTAGAGAGGGGAGGCCGGACGCTAGTCTTCGCGCAGGGCCACCAGCGGATCGACGCGGACGGCCCTGAGCGCAGGGGCGGCGCAGGCGCACAGCGCGACCGCGGCCAGGATCGCCGTGGTCGCGAGATAGGTGGGCGGGTCCGCCGGCGTCACGCCGAATAGCAGCGTCTTCATCAGCCCGGTGATCGCGTAGGCCCCGGCGAGGCCGGCAATCGATCCCAGCACCACCGGACGCATGCCCTGGCGTACCACCATGCCGAACAGGCCGGCGTGCGGCGCGCCCAGCGCCAGGCGGATGCCGATCTCGCGAGCCCGCTGCGTAACCGAGTAGGCGAGCACGCCGTAAATCCCCAGCGCCGCCAGGAAAAGGGCTACGGCGGCGAACCCGGAGAGCAGGGAAGTGCGGAAGCGCTCATCGCCTACAGCATCGCGCACCAGCTCGCGCAGCGTGATGACATCGGTGAGGGCGAGATCCTTGTCGACTGCTTGCACCTGGCGGCGCGCCGCTGCGACCAACGAATCCGCGTCGCCGCTACCGCGAATCACGAACGTGATCCGGTTGGAAGGCTGCTGGCCGAGGGTGACATACACCTCCGGCTGGACGGGCTCCGCCAGGCCATCCTGCTTCTCATCGGCGACCACGCCGACGATCGTGACCCAGTCTTCCCACGGCCGGCCAAACCGGATTCGCTTGCCAACCGGATCCTCACCGCGAAAGTATTTCTTGCCCAGCGTTTCATTCACCAGCACGACGGCCGCACGCGGCGGCTTGTCAAAGTTATCCAAAAAACGGCCGCGTAGCAGGCGTATGCCCATGGCCCGGAAATAGTCCGGCGTTACGGATTTGTGTCTGAGCTCGCGCTCGAAGTCGTCGGGGGAACGTCCTTCGACGCTGGCATCGCCGGTCCACCATGCGCCGCGCAGTGCGAGCATGCTGGTGGCGCCGGCGGCTTGCACCTGAGGCTCAGCGTGCAGCCGGTCCTCAATCTGTTGGATGGCGCGGGCAACTTGCTCCTTCTCCGGATAACGGGCGCCGGGCAGCAGCAGGTTGAATGTGACCGTGTGCTCCTGGTTGAAACCGGGATCGACATTCTGCAGACGGATGAGGCTGCGGATCAGCAACCCTGAGCCGATCACCAGCATCAGCGAAAGCGCCACTTCGCAGGCCACCAGAATATCGCGCGTCGACTGGCTGCGCGGCGACGCCGTCCGGCTGCGATCGCTCAAGTTCCCCGATGCGCAAAGAGGCCAGCGCCGGCATGACGCCGAACAGCACCGGCGCGAGCACCGTGAGCGCCCCATTGAAGAGTAGAATCCAACCGTTTATGCGCAAATCCGCGTACAGCGGCAGGGCGTCGGCGGCAAAACGAGTGAGGACGGAACCGGTAGCAGCCGCCAGCGCCAGGCCGATCGCGCCACCGGCCAGCGACAGCACCAGACTCTCGGTAAGAAGCTGCCGGACTAGACGGCCGCGGCTCGCGCCCAGCGCCTGGCGGATGGTGATCTCGCGGCTGCGCGCGATGGCGCGGCCCAGCTGCAGGTTGGCGATATTCGAGCAGACAATCAGGAATAGAAAACCGACCGCGCCCAGCAGCATCAGCAGCGGCAGGCGGCTATCCTGCGCCAGGGAAGCATGGAATCCGTCCAGACGCACGCCCATCTGCGTGTTGGTGTCGGGGTACATCTGCTCCAGGCGGCGCGCAATAGCTGTCATCTGACTGCGCGCCTGGACGAGCGATACGCCGTCGCGCAGCCGGGCCACGACGTTAAGCATGTGAGGGCGGCGCATTTCCGTGAAGACGCTGGGCTTGAATCCGACGGTCGTGAAAATCTGGATATCGTGGCTGGGAAAGAAAAAATCGCGCGGCATGATTCCCAGCACGTCATAGGTGCGGCCGGATAGGGAGATGGTGCGGCCGACAATGCGCGGATCGCCTGCAAACGCCGTCTGCCAAAGGTTGTAGCTCAGAATGACAACGCGGTCTTTGCCTTCAAAATTTTCTTCCTCGGTGAAGTTGCGCCCAAGCCAGGGCCGAACACCGAGCACATCGAACAGATTCGCGGTGACTGCGAGCCCTTTGAGCCGCTGCGTTTCGCCGTCGCCGGTAAGGAACATGTCGAACTGGCTTGCTCCCCTGGCATCGGTGCCGTTGTAGGCTGCGATTCCGGTGAAAACTGAATTCAACTTTTGCCAGTCGGCGAAGTTGGCCGGCGCCGCGACTGTGTGCGTCCAGCCTTTCAGCGGATTGGTTTCGGTGATTTCGATCAGGCGGCCGGACTGCGGATAGGGCAGGGGGCGAAGCAGCACGGCATGAACCACGCTGAACATGGCCGTGGTCGCGCCAATGCCGATGGCCAACGTCAGCACCGCGACCAGCGTGAAGCCAGGGCTCTTGCGCAGCGTGCGCAGGGCGTAGCGAATGTCGCCGAGCGTGGTCTCGATCTGCGGCATGCCGCGGTGGTCGCGCTGATGCTCTTCGATTTGGGACACACCGCCGAGTTTCAGATACGCCTGCCGCCGGGCCTCGATTGGCGTCATGCCCTGCCGCACGTGTTCCTCGGTGAGCATGGCGATGTGGGATTGCAGTTCCTGATCGAAATCGGCATCCAGGCTGCGCTTGAACAACATGCCGCGAAGGCGGGACGCGAGTACCAGCAACGAGTTCAACATGGCAGTTGCAGCATGCGGCCGATCACGCCCGAGATTCGCAGCCAGTTTTCCTGTTCGGCGGCCAGCTGCTTGCGGCCGGACTTCGTCAAAGCGTAAAACTTAGCCTTGCGATTATTCTCGGAGACCCCCCAGTTGGCCGAAATCCAGCGCTGCTGCTGGAGGCGCAGCAGGGAGGCGTAAATCGTTCCCTGGTTGAGCTGCAGCATATCTTCGCTGATCTGCTCGATGCGGCGAGCGATGCCATAGCCGTGCAGCGGCCCCATGGCTTCCAGAGTTTTCAGAACCATCAGATCGAGAGTGCCTTGCAGAATTTCCGGTTTTCCGTGGGCCATCGCCGCTCCTGTGGGGACTGCACAGGAGTATGGCACGACCCATGTGGGATGTCAACAGAAGGCTGGAAACCAATCGGATTCAGATGAATCGTCACGTTGCTTTGCCCAATCCGCTTACGCTACCCTAGAGTGTTTCCACCCGTAGTATTTTCCAAGGGATCATCAGGAGGATCGAAGCGGATGCTGTTTCGAGCGTGTGTGCCCGCGTTGTGGCCGAAAGCGGGACGGATAGCCCTGTCGCTATTGAGCGTACTGGCCGTGTTCGTGGTCCTGGCCTCGTTTGCCCAGCCCGCATTCGCGCAGGAAGCGTCTGGCGAAGCCAATCTGATCCTCCCCAATCTGGACCAAGCCACGTTTTTTGGCGGCATCGGCGGCCGCACGCTGCTCAAGTGGGGTCTGACTCATTTGCGCGGGCGGAATGCTGTTCGGGCTCATGATTTACCAGCAGCTCCGCAATCTGCCGGTGCACGCCGCCATGCTCGAAATTTCCGAGCTGATCTACGAAACCTGCAAGACCTACCTCATCACCCAAGGGAAATTTCTCGCGCTGCTGGAGCTTTTCATCGGCGCGGTGATTGTCATTTATTTCGGCGTCCTGCAGCAGATGGGACTGGTCAAAGTAGTCACCATTCTGCTGTTCAGCATCGTGGGAATTCTGGGCAGCTACGGCGTGGCCTGGTTCGGCATTCGCGTAAACACCTTCGCAAATTCGCGCACCGCCTTCGCCAGCCTGCGCGGCAAGCCGTTTCCTTGTTACGCGATTCCGCTCAAGGCAGGCATGAGCATCGGCATGCTGCTGATCAGCGTGGAGCTGATCCTGATGCTGTTCATTCTGCTGTTCATTCCGGGCGATCTCGCCGGCGCCTGTTTCATCGGCTTTGCCATTGGTGAATCGCTGGGCGCTTCAGCCCTGCGCGTGGCCGGCGGCATCTTTACCAAAATCGCCGACATCGGCGCCGACCTGATGAAGATCGTATTCGGCATCAAGGAAGACGACGCGCGCAACCCCGGCGTGATTGCGGATTGCACCGGCGATAACGCGGGCGATTCGGTCGGGCCGAGCGCGGATGGCTTCGAAACCTACGGCGTGACCGGCGTGGCGCTGATTTCGTTCATCCTTCTGGCCGTGCACGATCCGATGTCTGAAAGTGCAATTGCTGATCTGGATCTTCACCATGCGCGTGGTGATGGTGATTTCCTCGGCCGTTTCCTACTTCATCAACGATGCCATCGCGCGCGCCAAGTACAGCAACGTGGACCACATGAACTTCGAAGCGCCGCTGACCACGCTGGTCTGGCTCACTTCGATGGTTTCGATTGCCGCGACCTACGCAGTTTCGTATCTGATGATCCCGACATCGGCGGCGACAGCACGCTGTGGTGGAAGCTCTCGACCGTCATCACCTGCGGAACGCTGGCCGGCGCCGTCATCCCGGAGCTGGTCAAAGTTTTCACGTCCACCGAATCGCGCCATGTGCGCGAAGTGGTGAGCTCGGCGCGAGAAGGCGGGGCATCGCTGGGCATCCTGTCCGGCTTCGTCGCCGGCAACTTCAGCGCGTTCTGGCTGGGCATGGCAATCATGATTTTGATGGCGATTGCGTCTGCCGTGAGTTCTCTCGGCGCAGGCATGGGCGCTCTGATGCTGGCCCCGCCGGTGTTCGCGTTCGGCCTGGTGGCGTTCGGTTTTCTCGGCATGGGCCCGGTAACCATCGCGGTCGATTCCTACGGCCCGGTGACGGACAACGCGCAATCGGTTTTCGAATTGTCCCTGATCGAGCAGCTTCCCGGCGCGGCCGCCGAAATCAAATCCAAGTTTGGATTTGAGCCGCATTTCGAAACCGCCAAAGACACACTCGAAGAAAACGACGGCGCAGGCAACACCTTCAAAGCCACGGCCAAGCCAGTGCTGATCGGCACCGCGGTAGTGGGCGCGACCACCATGATTTTTTCCATCATCCTGGCGCTCACCGACGGCCTGAAGGCCGAGCTGCTGCAAAATCTCACCATCCTGCACCCGCCTTTTCTGCTCGGCCTGATCACCGGCGGCGCAGTGATTTACTGGTTCACCGGCGCGTCCACGCAGGCGGTGACCACCGGCGCCTATCGCGCCGTCGAGTTCATCAAGAGCAACATTAAGCTGGACGGCGCCGCCAAAGCGTCGGTCGCCGATTCCAAGCGCGTGGTGGAAATCTGCACGCTGTACGCGCAGAAGGGCATGTTCAATATCTTCCTGACCGTGTTCTTTGCCACGCTGTCTTTTGCGTTTGTCGAGCCGTACTTCTTCATCGGCTACCTGATCTCGATTGCGCTGTTCGGTTTGTTCCAGGCGATCTTCATGGCCAATGCCGGCGCCGCGTGGGACAACGCCAAGAAAATCGTCGAAGTGGAGCTGAAGCAGAAGGGCACGCCGCTGCACGCAGCCACCGTCGTCGGCGACACGGTCGGCGATCCGTTCAAGGACACATCTTCGGTGGCGCTGAACCCGATCATCAAATTCACGACGCTGTTCGGATTGCTGGCGGTGCAGCTGGCGGTTCGCCTGGCGCGCGATGAGGGAGAGATTCTGACGCACGCGCTCTCCGCTGCATTTCTGCTGGTGGCGCTGGTCTTCGTGTGGCGATTCGTTCTACGGGATGCGCATCGAAAGCGGCAAGTAAAGTGGGGCAGGTCCCCGACCTGCCGATTTCCGAAGGGCGGTCGGGGACCTGCCCCACAACGCCTGATACGATACCTGGAATGCGTTGGCTTGGTGCGTTCCTGATCGCGGCGGGCATTGCGGTTGCCCAGACCACGACATCGCAAGATTTGGCCAGCGGCGAGCGCATTTTTCAATCCCAGTGCGCCCATTGTCACGGACCACGCGGTGAAGGCGGGCGCGGCGCTAATCTCGCCAGACCGCGCTTGCGGCACGCCGCCGATGATCCAGCGCTTTTCAAAATTATCGACGAAGGCATCGAAGGCACGGAGATGCCCGGCGCCGGGATGACGATTCCCGAAACCTGGAGAGTGGTTGCCTACGTAAAATCGCTCGGGCGCATTCCTCAGCCTGTGGCAACTTCCGGAAATGCGGCTCGCGGCGAACAGGTCTACGGCGTCAATGGCTGCGCCGGGTGTCACACGATCCGCGGCCGCGGCGGCGCGATCGGTCCGGATCTGACCGACGTGGGCGCGCGCCGCAGTCCGCGGCATCTTCGCGCGTCGGTCGTCGAGCCGGAAGCGGAAGTGGCCGACGGTTTCCTGCAAGTGCGCGTCACGCCGCGTTCCGATCCGCGCGTTACCGGCGTGCGCGTGAATGAAGACACGTTCTCCATTCAGGTACGCGATCTGGCTGGCAATTTGCATTCCTATTGGAAGGCCGACCTCACCGATTTGCAAAAGGATCGCGGCAAATCGCCCATGCCCGCGTACGGTGGAAAACTTTCATCCGGCGAACTCGATGATCTCATCGCTTACCTTGGCATCGCTGGAAGGCGCCCGATGAGAACCGCGCTATTGCTGTGCGGCGACTGCGCTCTCCTTGGCCGCGCAAGTTCCTTACGAAAGAATATTGAACGCCGCGCGCGAGCCCGGCAACTGGCTCACGTACTCCGGAAGCTACAACGCCCAGCGGTATTCCACGCTCAACCAGATCACGCGCGAAAATGTCGGCCGTCTGCGCGCGGCGTGGATCTATCAGGTGGGCTCGCGTCATAAGGTGGAAACTTCGCCGCTGGTTTTCGACGGTCTGATGTACATCTCGGAGCCGCCGAGCGATGTCACTGCCCTCGATCTCAAGACCGGCCGCCCCATCTGGACCTACCGCCGGACATTGCCAGCCGGCGTGATCGCCTGCTGCGGTCAGGTGAATCGCGGCGTGGCTGTGCTGGACGATCAGCTCTTCGTCGGCACCATCGACGCCCACATCGTCGCGCTCGATCTCAAGACGGGCCGCGTGCGCTGGGACGTCGAAGTCGCCGACTACAAACAGGCCTACTCGATCACTGCGGCGCCGCTCGCTCTCAAAGACAAAATCGTTGTGGGCATTGCCGGAGCCGAATACGGAATTCGCGGATTCCTCGACGCCTACGACGCCAAGACTGGCAAGCGCGTCTGGCGCTTCTGGACTGTGCCCGGTTCCGGCGAGCCCGGCAACGAAACCTGGACCGGCGATAGTTGGAAAATGGGCGGCGCGCCAACGTGGGTCACCGGCGCGTACGATCCCGAAGCTAATCTGCTCTACTGGGGCACGGGAAATCCCAGCCCGGATTTTGTCGGCGACACGCGCGCCGGCGATAACCTCTATTCAGATTGCGTGATCGCCCTCGATCCCGACACGGGAAAGCTCAAGTGGCACTTTCAATTTGTTCCGCATGATGTGAATGACATGGATGCTAACCAAGTCCCGGTCCTGCTGGACGCGGTCTACAAGGGTAAGCCACGGAAGCTAATGCTGTTCGCCAACCGCAACGCGTTTTATTACGTGCTGGATCGTATCACGGGCGAATTTCTGAGCGCGACGCCGTTTGCGAGGCAGAATTGGGCCAAAGAAATCGACGCTCGCGGCCGGCCCGTGCCGAATCCGGAAACCATCCCCAACCTGAAGGGCGCGGTAGTGTATCCCGATGACGACGGCTCCGCCAACTGGTTTAGCCCGTCCTACAGTCCGCAGACCAATCTCTTCTATCAGAACGTTCGCGAAAAGGGACAGGTGTACTTCCGCACCGATGCGACGTACGAATCAGGCCGCATGTTTACGGGCGCGGCTCATCGTGGCGTTGCCGGAGAAGAACCATGGGGTGCGTTGCGCGCGCTCGATGCGATCACTGGCGAAAAGCGCTGGGAATTCCGTTTGCAGACGCCGCCCTGGTCGGGCGTGATGGCGACAGCCGGCGGCCTGGTTTTTTCAGGAACCATGGAAGGCGATTTTTTCGCGCTGGACGCCGTGTCCGGCAAGCCGCTGTGGCATTTCCAGACAGGCGGCGCGATCTGGGCCAACCCCATCAGCTATCTGAGTGAGGGCAAGCAATACGTGGCCATCGCCGCAGGCAGCAGTCTCATGGTTTTCGCCTTACCTGAATGAGAACTGGGGCAGGTCCCCGACCTGCCGATTTTGATCTGCGGTGGCAGGTCGAGGACCTGCCCACTTACCCTATGAAACCGCCGTGCGCGCCGCAAACTTCGCCAGCCGTGCCGCAGCCGCTTCCATCGTGGCGCGCGATTTCGAATACGTGAATCGCAGCCGCTTCGGGTTTCTCATCGTGGTCGGATAAAACACCGAGCCGGCCACGCCCGCCACACCTGCTTCGTGCAGCAGCCGCGTGGCGAATTGCGTGTCGTCCTCATCGGATAAGTCGGAATATTGGCACCACAGGAAATACGATCCGCCCGGTTCGTACCAGGTGATTCCCGTCGCCGCCAGCGCGTCGCAGAGAATTTTCTTGCGCGTCCAGTATTCCGCCCGCAAGGCATCGTAAAAGCTCTGCGGCAGTTCATTGATGGCGGTTGCCAGCGCAATCTGAAACGGATGCGGCGCAGTCACGGTGTGGAAGTCGTGCATCTTGCGCAATTCGTTGGTGAGCGATTCTTCGGCCACCAGATACCCCACGCGCCAGCCGGTCACGGAGTACGTCTTGCCCATCGAAGTACAAGTGACGGTGATGTCGGCGCCGCCCGGCAGCGACGCGGTGCTCACGTGCTCATGGCCCGGGCCAGATCAGGTACTCGTAGGTCTCGTCGGAAAAAATCAGCAGATCGTGCGCGCGGGCGAAATCGATCACCGTCTGCAGTTCCTCGCGCGTGAACACCTTGCCGGTAGGATTGACGGGATTGCACAGACAGCACGGCGCGGGTGCGCGGGTTGTACAGCTTTTCCAAATCCTCGCGCGTGAAGGAGAAATCCGGCTCCCACAGCTCCAGCATTTTCAGATCGAGTCCGGAGGCGATGGCCTGCAGCACGTAATTCTCGTACATCGGCGCGAAGGTGATGACTTCGCTGCCGCGTTCCACCAGCGCTTCCATGGCCACGATCATGCCTTCGGTCGCGCCGCAGGTGATGACGATATTCTTTTCCGGATCGGCCTGAATCTTGTTGAACGATGCCAGCTTGCGCGCCACCGCTTCGCGCAGCACCGGCGATCCCCAGGGATTGGTGTATTGATGATTCGGGCCGTGAATCGCACGGATGGCAAATTCTTTCAGCTCGGGAAACGTATCGTCGTCGGGGAAGCCCTGGGAAAGATTCACCGCGCCGAGTTGCGCGCTCAATATCGTAGTTTGGCGAATCACCGATTCGCGCATGGGTAGACGTTTGAAAGCCATGGTCACCGATCAGTGTAACCTAGGCGGTTGAGGGCGGGTGATGGGCTTCTCTTTATGGATTGCCGGCGACGTGGCCTGGGCGCAAGGAACCTACGAATCGCGTTGCCTGGGGACGGCTGTCATCTCGGTTACGGACTTGTTCAAGAGGCGCGATTTTCAGTCGCTCCGCCGCGCGCCCAGCGTCTTCGATCCCAGCTACGTTGGATTGTTCGCATCGCTCGGCGATTTGAACGCGCTGCTGCGCCAGCGCCATCACAAAAGATTGACACTCTCCCACCGCAAACGATAGGCTCGTATTTCAATGAACGGTGAAATCGTGATGCCCCAGCTCGGTCTGACCATGACCGAGGGCAAAGTGCTGCAGTGGTACAAGAAGGTCGGCGACGCATTCACCGTCGGTGAGCCGTTGTATGAAGTCGAGACCGACAAAGTGAATATGGATGTGGAGGCCACCGAATCCGGCCAGCTCACCGAAATCGTCGGACCGCTCGATGCAAGTGCTTCCGATCAAGACCGTGATCGCCCGTTTTGCGCGGGCCGGGGAGGCGGCGACGCCTGCACCAAAGTCCCGGCAAGCGATTTCACCGCGCGCTCGCAAACTTGCGGAAACCAATCAGGTCGATTTCAGCCGCCTCAAAGGGACTGGTCCAGGCGGAAGGATTATCGAGCGCGATATTCTGGCGGCGATGCCGGCGGCTAAGCCTGCTCCGCCCGTTGCCGCCCAGCCGGTCTCTCGCATGCGCACCATTACCGCCGAGCGCATGACGCAGAGCTTCCAATCGGCGCCCCATTTTTATCTCACGCGCGAAGTGGATGCCGGCGAGTTGCTCAGCCTGAAACGAACGCTCGCGCCCGCCATGAAGAAGCGCGGCCTGGCGGAAGTCAGCGTCACCGATTTCCTGCTGAAAGCCCTGGCCCTGGCTATTGCCGAGCATCCCGCGGTGAACTCGTTCTGGTCGAATGGCGAAATCCGTAAGAACGCCGGCGTCTCGTTGGGCGTTGCTGTGGCGGTGGACGATGGCCTGCTGGTGCCACGTCGTGCGCGACGCACATCGAGCCAGCCTCAGCGGGATCGCGGGTCAGCGAGCCGCGCTGGTAGAAAAAGCCCGCGCTGGCAAACTCACGCCCGGCGATTTCGGCGGCGCCAGCGCCACGTTGTCCAATCTCGGCATGTATGGCGTCGATCAGTTCCAGGCTATTCTGAATCCGCCGGAGAGTCTGATCGTGGCGACGGGCCGCATCCGCGATCGCATTGTCGCCGTAAACGGAGCGCCCGCAGTCCGCCCGACGATGTACGTCACGATCTCGGCGGATCATCGCGTGCTCGACGGCGCGACCGCCGCAAAATTCCTGGCGGCATTCGCCGAAACGCTCGAAACACCGGGGCTGCTGTTGCTGCCCGAGGCCACATAAAAATGAAAGTCGACCTGAACGGTAAAGTAGCGCTCGTCACCGGCAGCGCCCAGGGAATCGGTAAAGCGATCGCGCTGGCGCTCGCCGCCAATGGCGCCCACATCGTCGTGAACGATCTGGACGCAGCGCTAGGCGACGAGAGCGTAAAAGCCATCCGCGCGCTGGGTGTGCGCTCCAGCTTTATTCCCGGCGATGTCTCCCAGCGCGACGACGTAAACCGCATGGTGGCCGCAGCCGAAAGCGAATTCGGCGCGATCGATATTCTGGTGAACAACGCCGGCGTGAACACGCCCGGGCCGCTGCGCCGCGACATCAATGAATACGAGGCCGCCGAGTGGCGCCGCGTGTTGAGCGTCGATCTCGACGGTTTGTTCTTCTGCTGCCGCGCAGCTACACCCGGCATGGTGGCGCGCAAGCAGGGTTCGATCATCAATATCGCGTCAGTGATGGGCGTGGTTCCTATCCGCCGCCAGTCGGCTTTCGCTGCCGCCAAAGCCGCCGTGATTAATTTCAGCCGCTCGATCGCGCTCGAACTCGCGCCACATGGCATTCGCGTCAACGCCCTCGTGCCGGGATCGATTCTGACCCAGGGCACGAGCGCGCTTTTCTACAATCCCGAGCAGCAGAAACTCGCCGAGAGCCTGCTCAGCCACATCCCGCTGGGCCGTCCGGGCACGTGCGAGGAAATTGCCCACGCCGCCGCGTTTCTGGCCTCGCCCGAGGCTTCCTACATTACGGGCACCACGCTGGTTGTGGATGGCGGCTGGACCGCCGGCTTCGCGCGCGACTGGTAATTCCAACATGCCCACATTTACCGCGGATCGACTGAAACAGGCCGGCCAGGATGTGTTTCAAGCCGCCGGCGCTTCCCCTGAAGAAGCCCGCATCGTAGCGGATTCACTGGTCGAAGCCAATCTCGCCGGACACGATTCGCACGGCGTGATGCGCATTCCGGAGTATGTCGAGTCCATGGAAAAAGGCCTCGTCACGTTGGGAGCGAAGCTGACGGTCGCCCTCGAAAGCGAATCGTTCGCGGTGCTCGACGGCGGCTGGGGATTCGGCCAGGTGATGGGACGGCAGGCCATGGCTATCGCCATCGACAAAGCCGCGAAAACCGGCGTCGCCACAATTTTCGCGCGCAATTGCTGCCACATCGGGCGCGTCGGCGAATATCCGGAAATCGCGGCAGCGCGCGGCATGGCTTGCGTGATGTTCGTCAATACCCACGGCGGCGGCAAACTGGTCGCGCCCTGGGGCGGCATCGACCGCCGGCTGTCCGCCAACCCCATCGCCATCGGCGTGCCGCGCAAATCCGGCGATCCGATCATCGTGGATATTTCCACCTGCGCGATCGCCGAAGGCAAGCTGCGCAATATGCTGACCGCCGGCGCCGCTGTCCCGCCCGGCGCAATTGTAGATGCCGAAGGCAAGCCCTCCACGAGCGCCGCCGATTTTTACGGTCCTCCGCCCGGCGCGCTGCTGCCTTTCGGCGGACACAAAGGCTTCGCGCTCGGGCTCGCCGCCGATCTGCTGGCGGGTGGACTTTCGGGCGCCGGATGCAGCCGCCCCGACGCCGATCGCGTCGGCAACAGCTTCATGGCCGTAGTGATCGATGTCGCCCGCGTGCGCGGCGCAGAAGCCTTCGAGCAGGAAGCGCGCAATCTGGTCGAGTACGTCAAGAGCAGCCGCCGCGCGCCGGGCGTTTCGGAAATTCTCGTTCCCGGCGAGCCGGAGAAACGGGAACGCGAGCGCCGCACGCGCGATGGCATCGCCGTGCATGACGCCACGTGGAAGCGCATCGTCGATACCGCGCAGCGCCACGGTCTCAAGTTGCAGGCCCAGTGAAAATGCGCGCCTGCGCGGCTCTGCTATTCGCCAGTATTCTCGCCGCGCAGTCAGTCCCCCAATGGCAGGAATTGCGGCGTGCGGCGCGGGTCGCACGCGAATCCAAGAACTACTCCGCCTGGCGTGACAATCTGCGCAAGCTCTACGCCATGGCGCCCGGGCACCCGGGCATGGTTTACAACCAGGGTGCTGCCGAGGCGCTGCTGGGAAATCAGAGCGCCGCGCTCGAATGGCTGCGCATCTACGCCGACATGGGCTTCGCATGGGACATCGCCAAGGACGAGGATTTCGCGTCCGTTCGCCAGAGTGACGGATTCAAGCAGATCCTCGATCGCATGGCGGAGAACCGCAAGCCGTTTTCCCAAAGTAAAGTAGCATTCACGCTACCGGAAAAAGATCTGCTCGCCGAAGACATCGCTTACGATCCCAAAACCAAAACGTTTTACGTAAGCAGCATTCACCATCGCAAAATTCTGGCAATCGACACTCATGGCGCCGCGCGCGATTTCATCAGCGAAGGGCAGGATGGCGTGTGGGGAATCCTCGCGCTCGCGGTCGACGACAATCGGCGCGTGTTGTGGGCGTCGACAGCCGCGATGCCGCAGGCCCTCGGTTATCAGGCTGCGGATAAGGGCCGCTCCGCCATGCTCAAGTACGATCTGCGCAGCGGCCGCCTGCTCAAGCGCTATGATTTGCGCCCCGAAGCCGACAGCCAGCACGTGCTGGGCGACATGACCCTCAGTCCGGCCGGCGACGTCTACGTAGGCGACGCGACGGGCGCGGTCTACACGATTCAGGCTGCGCGCGATACGCTGGAAGTTCTCGTGGCTCCGGGCGAACTGATCGGGCCCCAGACTCCCGCGCTCACTCCCGATGGCAAGCGCCTTTTCGTAGCCGACTACGGACGCGGCATCGCCATCATCGATCTAGCCAGCCGCGCCGTGAGCTGGCTCGCGCTTCCCAAGAATCTGGGCGTAGCCGGTAGCGATGGCTTGTACCTCGCCGGCCGCCAGTTGATCGCGGTACAAAATGGCACGTCGCCCATGCGCATCATTCGCATTCAGCTCGATCCTGCGCTTACCCGAGCCGAAAGCTGGAAGCTGGTTGAGGCCAACACGCCCGCGCTTGGGACGCCGACGCACGCTGTCGTCGTGGGTAAGGCGCTGTACTTTATTGGCAACAGCGGTTGGGACAACTTTAGCGACGAGGGCCCCATCAACCCCGGCGCGACTTTCACGCCTCCGCAAATTCTCCAGGCTCCCCTGGCCCCTAAGTTAATCTTCGCGATAACACAGCCCCGCTAACCAACTGCATCTTGACCGGTCGGCATCCGGCGGACTCATAATTGCTGTAGCAGCCCATGATCGCCGGATGTAACGTCGACAGCAATTTCTTCTGGTGCATGATTCACTATGCGCCGGAGATGCTGCTGCTCATCGTGTTTGGGCTGGTCGGCGTGGCCGGCGCCTGGCTGTACAGAAGCAGCCACCGCTAAAACTCTCGCTGTTTCCCCCTCGAAAACCCGCCCGCTTTTCCCGATAAGGAAAGGGTGAGCCGGTTTCTAGATGATGCCGCTGGAATTTTCGACGTCGCGCAGTCGGCCGCAGATAGCGGCCGCCGGTTCAGGCCTCACGATTCTGGTTGGCGTCGAAGGCGGCATTCGCATGCTCGCTGATTCCGATTGGCCGCTCGCCTCGCTAGCGGCGCATCACGGAGCCTCCGCGGTGTACCGGGTTCACAACACGCGGGGAACAGTCACAGTGGATGGCCGCGCCGGTGGGCGCACTTGCCACTTGGCTGGCGAACCGCCCTCAACTATTGCCCATAGACTACTCAACAATACGTTCGGAAACGCTCGCTAACAGAGCCGCGACCAAAGGGAGCGGTAGCTCACAGTCTCTGACTCTACTCCAGCGCGAACAACCAGGGCTTGGCATGCTCCAACTGCTGGTAGCCCACACCCGGCGCGCATAATTTCAGCGAAGCGCGAAACTGCCGCGGATCGACGGCGTTGTCCTTGAACATGTCGTAGTGGCACGGGATTGCCGCCTTCGGCTTGATCTTGCTCATCAGCTGGGCTGCTTCCCAATGCGACAGATTATTGAAACCGCCGTTGATGCAGGTGATCGCCAAGTCCGGCGAATATTTGCCGGCCGATGCCAGCAAGTCGCTCGCATCCGTGTCGCCGGTCATATAAAGGCGCGGTCCCTTGCCGAACGTGAAAACGTAACCCATGTGATTCAAGTCGGTGTCGTCGGTGGGCAGCGCGAATGTTCCGCGGATATGGATGTCGCGAAATTCCAGCTCACATTGCGGCCACGCCGGCACGATGCGTCCGCTCTCCACGCCCTCCTGGCGGTAAACGTCGCAGCTCGGATGCGGGCCGATGAACTGCATCGTGTCTTTGTTCCGCAGGCCGCGAATGGTAGCCGGGTCGGTGTGATCGGCGTGGTTGTGCGTGCAGACGTAGCAATCCACGTCCAGTTCTTCCGGCGCGATGAACACCGGCACTTGGCGCGCTACGTCGATCCCAAGGTCCGGAAGTGCAGTCGCGCAATTGTCGGTGAGGTAGAGGTCGGTCGAAAGCAGCGTGCCTTCGGGGGTCTTGAAAATGAAGCCGTTTTGTCCCAGCCACCAGATCGCGACGGCCTTCGGCGGCACGGCGAAGTCGCGGATGCCGGACATCACGCTCATTGCGATTTTCTGGATACTACCTTGCGCGCCGCTGCCGCCACGTCGCGCGCCAGCATGCCGTATTTGTCCAGCAACTGTTCGGGCGTGGCGGATTCGGCGTAGCCGGTGAGCCCCACAAATTCCATCACGCAGGGATGAGTCTCGGCCACTACCTGCGCGATGCGCACGCCCAGGCCGCCATCGACCAGGTGCTCCTCCGCCACCACGATCGCGCCGGTCTCGCGGCGGCCTTCTGCGATGGTCTCGCGATCCAGCGGCTTGATGGTGTGGAAATCGAGGACGCGCGCCGAAATGCCTTCCGCCTCCAGCGTCGCCTGCGCGCGAATCGACTCCGACACCAGCAGCCCCGTGGCGATGATCGTGACGTCGGTGCCGTCGGTCAGTTGGATGGCTTTGCCGATCTCGAATTTCTGATCCGCCTGGTAAATGATCGGCGCCTTCATGCGGCCCGCCCGCATGAACACCGGACCCACATGGTCGGCCTGCGGCGCGAATCAGCGCCATCGTCGAAACTTCGTCGGCCGGCGAGAACACGATGAAGCCGGGCAGGGAACAGGCCAGGCCGATTTCCTCGATGCTCATCTGCGACGGTCCGTCTTCGCCAATCGAAATGCCGCTGTGCGTGCCGACGACCTTGAGATTAGTCCAGGGTAAGCCACCATCACGCGAAATTGCTCGAAGCCCTTGTTCATCACGAAGGCTGAGAAGCTGGACACAAACGGAATCTTTCCGGCATAAGCCAGGCCGCGCGCCGATCGCCACCATGTTGGACTCGGCAATGCCGCATTAAAAGAAGCGGTCCGGAAATTCGTTGTCGAAATAGCGAAGTAAACGTGGACTTCGAAAGATCGGCGTCGCACACCACCACGTCGCGATTTTCCTTGCCGAGGCTCGACCAGCGCTTTGCCGAAAGCCTCGCGCGTAGCCATGCCGAGCTTGAGTTCAAATTTCGTGCTGGTGGTCGCCATTATTGCAGCTCCTGCAGCGCCCGCTTCACTTCATCAGGTGTCGGCGCCGTGCCGTGGAATTTCGGATTGTTCTCCATGAACGAGACGCCTTTGCCTTTGATGGTGCGGGCAATGACCGCGGTCGGCTTACCTTTGGTCGCCGCCGCTTCCTGAAACGCAGCGTCGCAGCGCGGCCATGTTGTGCCCATCCACATCGATGGTGTGCCAGCCGAACGCACGCCATTTATCGACCAGCGGCTCCACTTCCATGATGTCCTTGACGAAGCCATCGAGCTGGATGCGGTTGTGAGTCGACGATAGCCACCACGTTGTCGATCTTGTGCAAAGCGCCGAACATCGCGCCTTCCCAGATCTGGCCTTCCTGGATTTCGCCGTCGCCCATCATCGCGTAGGACCGCGACGGGCTGCCGTCGAGACGCGCCGCCAGGCCCATGCCCAGCGCGAGCGAAACGCCTTCGCCCAGCGAGCCGGTCGAAGCCTCGAGCACCGGCATAAAGCGTACGTCCGGATGGCCCTGGTAGATCGAGCCCAGCTTGCGCAGCGTGTTCAGCTTGTCCGCGGGACAGTAGCCAGCCTCAGCCATCACGGCGTAAAGCACCGGCGCGGCGTGGCCTTTGGACAGAATAAAGCGATCGCGGTCCGGCCATTTCGGATTGGCAGGATCGTGCTTCATGGTGCGGAAGTACAGCGTGAGCAGCACTTCGACCGCCGAGAGCGATCCGCCCGGATGCCCCGAGCCCGCCGCCCCAATCATCTCGATAATGTTCCGGCGCACGCGCTTCGCCATTACCGTCAATTCATCCAGACTCTTCTGTTGTTGCATGGAAGCCTTCACTGTATCAGCCGTGCCGCTGCCTTCGCAAAATACGAAATGATGACATCCGCGCCCGCCCGCCGTATCGCAATCAGCGACTCCATCATGGCGCGATCGTGATCGATCCAGCCGTTGCGCGCGGCCGCTTCGATCATGGCAAATTCGCCGCTCACCTGGTACGCCGCGAGCGGTACATCGAAGCGCTGGCGCGCCTGCCAGATCAGATCCAGATAAGGCATGGCGGGCTTGATCATGATCATGTCGGCGCCTTCATCCAGATCGAGCGCAATTTCCCGCATGGCTTCGCGCCCGTTGGCGGGATCCATCTGATAGCTGCGCCTATCGCCAAATTGCGGCGTCGATTCCGCGGCCTCGCGGAACGGTCCATAGAATACCGAGGCGAATTTGGCCGCGTAGGAAACAATGGGCGTATTCGGAAACCCGGCGCCGTCGAGAGCCTTGCGAATGGCCGCGACGCGGCCGTCCATCATGTCGGAAGGCGCGACGATATCGGCTCCGGCCCGCGCATGGGAAACCGCCGTGGCCGACAGCCACTCGAGGGTGGCATCGTTGTCGACATCATTACCGACGATCTTGCCGCAATGGCCGTGGCTGGTGTATTCGCAATTGCAGACGTCGGTGACCACCAGCAGCCCGGGCACGTCCCGTTTCACCGCGCGCAGCGCTCGCTGCACAATGCCATCCTCGGCGTAGGCGCCCGAAGCCATCTCGTCCTTGGTCTCCGGCAGGCCGAATAAGATCACGCCGCCCAGGCCCAGTTTGGCCGCCTCGGCGCATTCGATCACCAGTTGGTCGATCGAAAGCTGGCTGTGGCCGGGCATCGAGGAAATCTCGCGGCGCACGCCTTCGCCTGCCGTCACGAATAAAGGCAGGATGAATTGCGATGCCGCCAGATGGGTCTCCCGCACCAGCCGGCGAATCGGTTCGCCCGACCGTAAACGGCGCATCCGCTGCGTGGGAAAGGGCACTAAGAGGAATTGTAACGCGGAGGAAACCCGAATCATGCGGAAAATCCGGCAAATACCCCCTTGACAAGGCCACTGACATCATTAGAATAGGACCAATCTGGCTCTATGCAGCCCCCTTGTCCGCATCAGCGAACCGAGCTCCTCGCCAGACGCGATGGCGTGGACTATGTCGAATGCCTGGACTGCCGTCAAATCTTCGAAGCCGAAGATCTTGAACCCGCCACGGCTGAAAAATCTGCAGACGAAGATAGCTAGCGCGCACTCCGCCGGGTCCGCGCGATAATCGAGCCATGCGCCCGCGTTTTCTTTTTGCCTTCGCGTTGTCTTGCGCCGTCCTGCTCGCCCAGAAATACAAAGGGCCCGTGCCGCCCAAGCCCGATGTGGTCTACCTGATGCATGCCGATAATCTGGTGGCCACCGAGGTCACTGAAGCCCGCGAAGAAGGCAAGAAAGACGAGATTACCTACGTCATCGCCGGTGCCGCCTCACCCGTGAAGACCCCGCTGGCCAGCCCTGTCTTTCTGATCCAGGCCGACAAATTGATGCCGGAAAAGTTTGAAGTGTATCGCCTGGATGTCAGGAATGGCCGCCGCGAAGTGGCCTTCTCGCGCAAGAAGCGCAAAACCGCCCGCCCGATCCGGCTATCGCTGCACCCGATGGGCGAAAGCTTCTATCGCCTGGAAATCGACGAGACGCTGGAAAATGGCGAGTACTCGATCACGCCCGCCGGCTCCAACCAGGTCTTCTGCTTCGCGGTTTATTGAAACACCTCTACTTGTACTTGCTGGACTGCAGAAGCAGCGACGCCTTCGTGCTCCAAATGGTTCGCCCTTCTTCGTTGACCAGGGTGATGTAGGGTTGTCCTTCCAAGTCAATTCCGATTCTTCCCAGCGCGGCGCCCTGCTTGTTTACGAGGATGAAGCTTTGCGCCCGGACCTCTTTCAGGGCCGGTGCCTGAGCCGGCGCTTGCGCAAAAACGGGTGTGGGTGCCAGGTAGCGGGAAAGCAGGCCGCCTGCTAATCCAGCGGCCAGCATGAAGGTGAAATTCATGATGCGTTTCATGGCGGTGGGTCTCCTTTCCCGTATCATACGCCTACCCCCGCAACCGGGTTTCCATTTTGCCCCCGCGATTGTGTTATGCTGATTCGGTAACCAAAATCGAGATAAAGAGAAGACAAGGAGCAGTACCCTTTAGAATGGCATTGGCGACAGATGTAAAACGTCAGATTCTGACCAGCAATCAGACTCACAAATCCGATACAGGCTCGCCGGAAGTTCAGATTGCTCTTTTGAGCGGGCGCCTCACACAGCTGACGGAGCATTTCAAAACACACAAGAAAGACCATGCCTCCCGCAAGGGACTGCTCACCATGGTCGCCAAACGTCGCAGGCTGCTTACATACTTAAAGAACAACAGCCCGGAGCGCTATCAAGGCGTTCTGCAGAAACTCGCCATTCGTCATTAAGGGGTTCTTTGTGAGGAACGGCACCGTGCCGATCCTGTTTCAGGACCTTCCGCCAACCCTGTCAACTCCCTCTCAGTAAATGAAACCCGGCCCGGGCCCGGTGCCCGCGCCGATGGAGGTTTTTCCAAACATGCAGACTTTTGAAGTAGATTTAAACGGCCGTCAGATTACCCTGGAGACGGGCAGAGTGGCTCGCCAGGCAAACGGCTCGGTACTGGTTCGTTCCGGGGATTCCGTCGTGCTGGTCACGGCATGCGCCGCCGAGGCGCCCAAACCCAACGCGGGCTTTTTTCCGCTTACCGTCGACTATCGCGAATACACTTACGCAGCCGGCAAAATTCCCGGCGGCTTTATCAAGCGGGAAGGACGCCTTTCGGAAAAGGAAGTTCTCACCTGCCGCCTGATCGACCGTCCCATCCGTCCGTTGTTCCCTGAAGGGTATCTCTGTGAAACCCAAATCATCGCCATGGTGCTTTCGGCCGATCCGGAACATGATCCCTCGAGCTTAGCCATTGTCGGCGCCGGCGCCGCGCTCGCGATTTCCGATATTCCGTTTCACCATATCCTGGCCGGTGTTCGCGTCGGACTAGTGAATGGCGCCTATGTCGCCAATCCGACTTATAACGAAGGCCGCGAGTCCAAGCTCAACATCATCGTCGCCGGCACCGAAGGCGGCATCGTGATGGTGGAAGCCGCCGCTCAACAGGCGTCCGAGCAGGAAGTGCTCGCCGCCATCGAGTTCGGCCATGATTGCTGCCGCAAGATCGCCACCGTAATCGAAAAGATGGTGAAGAGCATCGGCAAAACCAAGCGCGAGTACACGCCGCCCGCCATCAATCAGCCGCTGTTCGACCAGATCGCCGGTAAAGTGCGCACTGCGCTTACCGATGCGATGGACACCAAGAAATATCCCAAGCTGGAAAGCTACGCCAAGATCGCCGAGATCAAGAAGTCGCTGCTCGAAGCCGAGCCGGAAGAAGGCAAGGGCGAGGCGGCAGAGCTTTACGACCATCTCAAAGAGCGCATCTTCCGCGATCAGATGCTCAAGGACAAGCGCCGCCCCGACGGCCGCAAGTTCGATGAAGTGCGTCCCATCACGATCGAAACCGGCGTGCTACCGCGCACTCATGGCTCGGCCATCTTCACGCGCGGCGAAACGCAGGCGCTGGTCACTGTCACTCTCGGCACCAAGGACGACGAGCAGCGCATCGAATTGCTCGAGCCGGGCGAGTCCCCGTCCAAGCGCTTCATGCTGCACTACAATTTCCCGCCGTTCAGCGTGGGCGAAGTCGGCTTCATGCGTGGCGCTGGACGCCGCGAAATCGGACACGGCGCGTTGGCAGAGCGTTCGATCCTGCCGATGATTCCGGCCGACACGGTGTTTCCGTACACACTGCGCGTGGTCAGCGACATTCTGGAATCCAATGGATCGTCTTCGATGGCCTCGGTCTGCGGCGCGAGCTTGGCGCTGATGGATGGCGGCGTGCCGCTTAAATCGGCGGTCAGCGGCGTTGCAATGGGCCTGGTGAAGGAAGGCGACAAATACGCCATTCTCACCGACATCGCCGGCGCTGAAGATCACTACGGCGATATGGATTTCAAAGTCGCCGGCACTAAGGACGGCATCACCGGCCTGCAGATGGACATCAAGGTGCCCAACATCACCACCGCCATCATGAAGGAAGCGCTCGAACAGGCGCGCCGCGGACGTCTGCACATTCTGGACAAGATGCAGGCAGCTCTGGCCGAGCCTCGCACGGCGCTATCCATTTACGCGCCACGCATTTACACCATGCACATTCCGACCGATAAGATTCGCGACGTCATTGGGCCCGGTGGCAAAGTGATTCGCGGCATCATCGAGCAGACTGGCGTCAAAATCGACGTGGAAGACGATGGCACGATCCACATCGCTTCCGCCGATGGCGAGTCTGCCGAGAAGGCCATCCGCATTATTTCGGATATCACGGCCGTGGCGGAAGTCGGCAAAACCTATCTGGGCAAAGTGGTTCGCCTGGTCGACTTCGGCGCGTTTGTGGAAATCTTCCCCGGGACTGACGGCTTGCTGCACATCAGCGAGATCGCCGAGAACCGGGTCAAGGAAGTTCGCGATGAGCTGAAGGAAGGCGACCAGATTCTGGTCAAAGTCTTGGCCCTCGAAGGGAACAAGATCAAGCTCAGCCGCAAAGCCGTGCTACGCGAGCAGCGTGAGAAGTTGAAGACCGCGCCGACAGCGTAGGAGCAGTGTCAATTACGGCCGCATACATCGGGTGTGCGGCACATCCCACCCGGGCAGGCGGGCAGCGATTGGCTCGCCTGGCTCCCGTTTGCCCGCGCCGCGAAAGTCGAAAACTGCTGGGTCAGATGCTTCTGGCCGCAGGAAGGGCAGCCCATTTCATCCACTTCGGCGGCGCGCCGTACCAGTTTTTCAAACTTGTTCCCGCACTCTTCACAGCGATATTCGTAGATTGGCATAGAGAATCCACTCAGATCTTAACAAGAAACCGCGTTGGATTCGGGGGCTAGCGTTTCGAAATGAGGATTACCGCGACGGCCGCTGCAAAGGATACAGCGCAAAGCATAACCGTGTTTCGCTTTCCCAGTCGATTCACGCTGGCCTTCAGCAGGCCAGGTACAGGTGGAATTAACAGCCTCACCGCAACTAAGAAGACCACCAGCGTAATCGTTAAAACCAGCGCCATACGGCTAAAACACTACCACCGTGGAATTCCAGCGTCTACCTGACCTACGCCAGCAGGGAAGCGAGCCGCGACTGTTAAAGAGCGGTTTTCGGTAGTGCCTGACAGGTACGTTGATCCCAAAATCTCGGCAATGGCGCTTTAGCGTGGAGATGGGCCAGCCGGATCTGATTTGGAACTCCTGCGTTTACGATTTACGAGCTTTGAATCGTTAGCGGGGATTGGATGGGTGGGAGAACCGGGGCCTCCTCGGAAGTTGTCAATTCCTTCCTGGAGTCGCGCAGCCAATTCCCGCCAGTTCTTTCCGAACATCAGGATGGCCACCGCGAGCACAACAAGCAACTCCAGTGGTCCGACTGATCTCACAGCGATAACTCTATCAGATCGTCCAGACCTACACGCGCTCCGTGGTAGCGTCTGAAAAGCCAGGCACCACCCGGTTTTCTACCCGGCGTCCCCCGACAATTTCGCTTCCAGCCAAATCAGCAGGATCAGCACAAAGACCAGGCACGTCCCGATCAGCGGGAAGCCCATCACCACGCCTACTCCCCAGGTTTGCGCTGCGTGCCCAAGCACCCACGGAGCCAGCATCCCACCCGTCAGCGCCAGCGAGAAAATGCCGCTGAAACGCGCCGGATGCGAATAGCGGAAGCGGTGCCCGATACGCTCGGTGGCTAGCGGATAGATAGCGGCAAACCCGCCGCCGACCAGAAACAAACCCACCATGGCGCCAGACACGTTATCGGTGGCCAGCAGAATGACGCAGCCGAAAAGCGCCGCGCCGGCGCTGGTAACCAGAATGCGCCCGTGACGCAGGCGCGGCAGCAGGCCCACCGCCGCCAGGCGCCCCAGCAGCAGAAACAGCCAGTACATGGCCAACATCGCGAGCGATGAACTCGGGCTTACGCCCAGCCGGCGAATAAGGAAAATCGGCAGCCACCCGGCGATCGACCACTCGTTGCCGAATTGGAAAAACAGCAGCAGCGCGAACAGCACGGCCCGGAAGTTGCGAAAATCCTGCCACGTTTGCGCGAGCGTGGGAGGCGGCAGCGCTGCGGGCGCCGGAAAGGCGCTGCGCGAATACCACATCGCGAAAAAGCCGGGGATCACGGCAATCAAAACCAAAATGCTAGGCAGCGTGTAGGCGTAAAACGTTCCTGCCACCAGTACGGCGAGAACCAGGCAGCCCAGTCCGAAAAAGATGCCGCCCACATTCACCGTAGCGGCAGGATCGCGGTCGTAAGCGGGCGCGATGGCTTGGAACAGCGCCGTGTTGAGCGACCCCGCCGCGAATCCCATGGCCAGCAGTCCGGCGGCGCGCCAGAAGGGATGCGCCAGAGGCGGAATGAGCGCCAGGTACAACAAGGCGGCGCAGGCCAGAAAGCAAGAGAACGTCAGCAGCCTTGCCAGCGGTTGCCGGGGCATCAGGCGCGCCGCCAGATCGGTTCCGATTACCACGCCCGCGCCCAGGCTCAAGAAGAAATTTCCTACTGTGCCGAATTCGGTCGTCGCATGATAACCCCAGGCCGGTAGAATTGCCCCCAGGAATCCAAACAACAGTCCGGAGAGCAGGAACCCGGCGAGAGCGCTTGTGGCCGAGGGCAGCTCGATCGGGTCTGCGCCATCGCGCGACGGCGTGGGGTGCACGCATCGATTGTATACGAAGCCCGTGCAAACGGAATTTGAGCGATTCACAGCTCTCTTGACACAATTTCGACTTGTGCTTACCATGAAGGCATCACTGAAAAAGGAGGTGGTCCAAAAAAATGATAGATAGTAGCAGACCGCGCGAGGTGGCCGACTGCTGAGTCGACCGTTCTAACGTAGCCGGCTCCCGTTAATCAGTGACGGGGCCAAGTTCCTGATGACCGGCTGCTTCGTCGCGCGAAGCAAACTGCCTCAGGTTTTATCGTAAGGCTACCTGCCCCCGTGGCCTCCTCGGAGCCCACGGGGGTTCGTCATTTTGCTATACTAAAATTATCCGAAAGGTCCCCGCTTCCATGAAAACAGGGATTCACCCCGCTTATAACGAGATCAATGTCATCTGCGCGTGCGGTCACACCTTCAAGACGCGCTCCACGCATAAGGGCGATATCCGTGTGGAAATCTGCTCCAGCTGCCACCCCTTCTTCACGGGCAAGCAAAAGCTGATCGACACCGCCGGCCGTGTGGACCGTTTTGAGAAGAAGTACGTGAAAACCCGCGGGAATAAAGCGCAGCCAGTCGCCTAGGCGCGGAGTTCCACGCCGCACCAGGTTTTCAGGGATGTATTAGTACTTCAGTGGGGCAGGTCCCCGACCTGCCGACGTATCGTCTCAGATGGCGGGTCAGGGACCTGCCCCACATTTCCTAGCGTGTAGATGTCTTGTCTGGAATCGGACCTAGAATCCGCCGCCGGCTTGCTGGCGGCTCTTTTCCCGCTCGGCCCGCATCTTTTCGAATTCCGTTTGTTGCGAGTCCGTCAGCAGGGCGCGAATCTTCTGCACCTGCTCGGCCTGGATGGCTTTGGTTTCCGGGTCGATCTTCTTGTGGCATTCCTGATAGCGGCGGCGCGTCTCGTCCAGAATCGGCTCGAGCTGGCTCACCTGCTCGCTGGTGAGGTGCAGGCGGGTCCGCATCTCGGCGATGAGCTGGCGGCGGTATTCGGCCGGAGGCCTGGGCGCGGTGCTGGCAATCACGGAGTTGGAAGTGTACAGCAGGTGCGCGGAGCCGCCAACGGCGATTCCACTGGCAAATACCAGCAGCACGTACAACGTGGTAGTGATGGCTGGGCGCTTCATTAGCGTTGATACCCCGTATCGGAAACCGGTTCCACATGGACGGGCGCAAAATTATCCAGGTTCTCGTGGAGATCGTTGGCCTCCAGCACTTCCACGTAGGATTGCTTGGAGTAGACCTTCGTGTCCATGCGGGTGATGGTCACGGCCACGGCCATCATCACGCTAAGCGCCAGCGCGATCGTGACCAGGTTGCGAGCCAGCTTGCCAAACAAAAGCGGAACCCGTTCGCGCGCTTCTATTTTTTGCCACAACCGTGGCATGAAATCGGCGCTGGGCTCGGGATCGGGACACGCCTGGCGATAAGCGCGAAATAGCGCATCCAGTCTCTCGTCGTCACCCATCGAACCGTGATTATCGTGGTCGGTCAATAGCATAGAATACCTTAAAAACTCTTGGCCTTGGTTGAAGGCTTCGGTCCAGAACCTAAAGACTTTAACACCCTTTGCCGTGCCCGGAAAAGCCTCACCTTGATGGCATTCTCGTTGACATGGTACACCTTTTCTAACTCTTTCAACGAAAGGCCTTCTACTTCTTTTAAAGTCAACAAGATACGATCTTCTTCCGAAACCGACTTCAGCAAGGCGTCCACTGTCTCTTTGACCCTGCCTTGCTCCTCTGTTTCCTTGCCCACTTTGCTCCCCGCCAGCGCATCGGCTTTAGCCACCTGCTGCTCCGACAGGTCCGCCATGCGCGACTCGTTCCGCCGCCTCTGGCGCCTCAGATAGTCATACGCGGCATTTACCGTCAGGCGGTACAGCCAAGGCTCGAAAACCTCCGGCGACCGCAACTGATCGAGTGAAAAATACAGGCGCAGGAAAACTTCCTGACCCACATCCTCCACATCATCGGGATGCCCGATCAACCTGGCGATCGTGCCCAAGATGCGCTTCCGATACGCCAGCACCAACTCTTTGAACGCTACCGCATCCCCGCTCTGCGCGCGTTTTACGAGCTCGAAGTCGACTAGCATGCCGTACCGTGCGGCCGGCATGGAAGGGCGAGCAATGCCCTTGAAATAGGGAGGCGTACCGGCAAGACATCAGGTTACCAGAAAAACCCTGATCCAGCCCCTTTGGAAACCCGTCATCGTTAACAAAAGTGCATGTCTGGGGCACGCCGTATCAACGAGTTGGCGCTATGATCGCTGGGGAGACTTATGAACCGCCGACAGTTTGTTTCGTCCGCCGGAGCGCTCGCGCTCCCGCCGCTCGCGATGGCCGCAAAGACCCACACCAGGCCCGCCGGGGCGCTCATGAAGGCCGGGACGCAGCATGATTCCTCCGATGAAACCCTGCGCGTGCTGGCTGCATTGGGCGTGAACCATATCTGTTCCTCGCTGCCGTCGCCGCACCGCGACGAGCATTGGTCGGTGGAAGCGCTGACACGGCTGCGCGAGCGGGTTGAGTCGTTCGGTATCAAGCTGGAAATGGCGCCTCTGCCAATGAGTTCGAGCTACATCACAAGCGCCGAGAACCCGAATATCATTCTGGGAAAAGATCCCGAGCGCGGCCGCGAAATCGACGGTATCTGCGAGATGATCCGCAATGCCGGCCGCGCCGGAATCCCGGCGCTCAAATACAACTTCACAGTGCTGGGAGTGGTGCGGACCGAGCCTACGCCGGGCCGCGGCGGAGCTTCCTACAGCACGTTTCGCTACCGCGAAGCGAAACAAGAGCCGCCGCTCACTGAGGCCGGCCCGCTCAACGCGGATCTGTTTTGGGAGCGCATCCAATATTTTCTGGATCGCGTGGTGCCGGTGGCGGAGGAATCTAAAGTTCGCCTGGCCTGCCATCCACACGATCCCGCCATGCCGCGCATCCAGGGATTTCGCGGTGTCGACCGCGTGCTGGGCAGCGTGGACGGCCTCAAGCGCTTTGTCGCGATTCATCCGAGCCCTTATCACGGCCTCAACTTCTGCCAGGGCACGGTGTCCGAAATGCTGCAGGAGCCCGGCCGCGAGGTCTTCGACGTGATCCGTTATTTCGGCAGCCGCAAGAAGATTTTCAACGTGCACTTCCGCAACATCAAAGGCCGCTTCCTGGATTTCCAGGAAACGTTTCCCGACGATGGCGACGTGGATATGATCCGCGCCATGCAGGTGTACAAAGAAGTGGGCTACGACGGCATGATGATGCCCGATCATGTGCCCCATATCGCCGGCGATCCTGGCGGCAAGCAGGCCTTCGCCTATGCGTTCGGATACATCCGCGCGCTGATTCAAATGGTGGGCGGCCAGGGCTAGGGCATTAATAGCGCCAGCCGGCCCAATTTGACGAGGTTGCTTTCGATTTCTTCGGCGGGGACGTGCAAATCCCTTTGCAGCGCCGCGCGATCCCGGGTGCCATCCAGGAGCTGCAGCAAATTACGGCCGCGCTCATCGTCGACTTTCAATGACGTGTGGCGCAGCGTGGTGACGGTCGCGCCGTCCTTGGCCTGCAGGCGCGCGAGCGGGCTTGCTGCCGGCCGTTCACCCGGCGTCATGCGGAACTTGGGCGGACACACGTAGAGCTCCAAAAAATGAGCCGCATAAGATTTGAGCACAAGGTCGCTGAGCCACTGCGCATCGTCTTCCAGGCTCTCCGACTCGCGGCCGGTTAGCGCGCGGGCTTTCGCCAGCAGATCCGAAAAGGCGACAGCTTGCGGCCACGTGCGGCCCAGATGCATCAGTGCCGCTTTGCCCAGCGGATGGTTGGTGGCCATGCTACCGCCGGAAGGATATTGGAACCGCTCCTCCTTATCGGATCGGATATCGGGTTCCGCCGACTCAGGCCGCGAGGGCGCCGCTACGTGCAAACCACGAACCCGCTCCGCGCGCGGCGTGCGATCGATCGTAGCATCGGCGTGACAGAGCAGGGTCTGACGAAAGCTGCGCAGTTTCAGAAAATCCAGATATTGCTCGGTGAGGACGGGGTCGTCCGCGCCCAGCGTGCGTATTGTTTCGGAAACTTCGGGCGAATAGGCTCCGCTCTGCATGGTGAGCAAGACGGCCTCGGAGAGATACTCCAGTCCGTGGGCGCGGGCCCGCTCGATGAATTCGTGGAAGTAAGGGCGGGCGCTGACGTCGGCCATCTCATCGTGATAAAAATATTCGGCCGGCCGCCGCAGAAACGAATCGATCTCGACTTTGAGAAACCGTCCGTATAAATCGGATTCGGGGTACGCGCTGCCCAGGAAGCGGATGAGGTCGAGCGCTTTCTGGATGCGCTCCTTGGGATCGGAAATGTTGCGCGTGTGGAACAGCGACATCTCGCGGAGGATGTCGCGCAGGTGGCCGCCCGGGTAGGTGTTGTAGCTGATGAAGGCGATGCCGCCGGGCGCCATGTTCACGCGAAAGATGTCCAGGATTTTTTCGCGCACGGGTAGCGGCACCCAGGAGTAGAGGCCGTGGCAAATGATGTAATCGAACTGGCCGAAATCGGCGCCGATCTCTGTCAAATCCATCTGACGAACGGAAATGTTGCGCAGCCCCAGGGCGCTCACCACGGCTTGTGCGATCGCAATGGCCGCCGCGCTCAGATCGATTCCGGTAAAGCTGCCGGCGGGAAGTTCGAGCGCCATGGGGATGAGGTTGGCGCCATCGCCGCAGCCGAGTTCGAGGACGCGCGCGGTCTCGACGGCCGGCGGCGTCATTCCGTGCAACGTAGCTAGAGTTGCCAGGCGGTCCGGATGCGTCTGCGTGAACGGCTGTCCCGGATACGGCACCTCATCGTAAGCAGTCTTCATCCGGCCGGGCTGATGATTTTTCCCTGACGCATGGCTTGATTCGCCAAGTGAGCCGTGCGCGCGGCCTGCACGCCGGCGCGGATGTGCGCGTTAGGCAATTTGCGGCTGCGAATGCAGCTCAACCAGTTTTCGACATTAGTGATGGTGCCGTCACCGCTGCTTTTCACCGTGATTTCGGGATCAGGCAGGAACATGTCGTTCTTCTTGGGCGTTGCCTCGCGATAGACGGTGAAGCCATCGCGCGTCAGCCGCATCACGCCGTTGGTGCCGCGGAACACGATGCCGCCGTCTTCGATCGAGCTGGTCATGGTGCCGCTGTAAGAAGCGGTGAAGTTCGCCGGATAAAGAAGTGCCGCGTTCACGGTATCGGGACATTGCAGCTCGGTGAGCACATGCGTCGTTCCGGAAGCCTGCACGGTCTTGAGCGTGGGGCTGTTCATGAACCACTGCACGACGTCGATCCAATGCGTCATCAAATCAGTGAACGCACCGCCGCCGAAATCCCAGAAGAAACGCCAGTGGCGGAAACGAACCAGGCTGAAGGGCTGATCGGGCGCCGAACCCAGCCACGCTTTCCAATCGACGGTGGTGGGATCGAGCTGCTCTTCGCGCCACTTCAAGCGAATGTAATTCTGATACCAATACGTCTGCGCCAGGATGACCTGGCCGATTTGTCCGCCATCGATGAGCTGCTTGGCGAGGATGAAGTGATCCCAACTGCGCTGCTGCGTGCCGGTGGCTACGACGCGCTTGGATTGTTCGACGCCGGCGATGAGCTTGTCACCTTCCGACAGATCGTGCGTCACCGGCTTTTCGCAGTAGACGTCTTTGCCCGCGGCCACGGCGTCGAGCACCATGCGCGCATGCCAATGGTCGGGCGAGCCGATGATGACGGCGTCGATTTCGTTGTTGTCGAGAATTTGCCGGTAGTCGGCAACCGCCTTGGCCTGCGTGCCCACTTTGGCAGCGGTGGCCTCGCGGCGCCCTGCGACGGCATCGGCGGTAGCCACCACTTCGCAATCGCGGATTTTCGCCGCAATGCCGGCGACGTAGGTGCCGCGTCCTCCCGAGCCGATGAGTCCGACCCGCACGCGTTCGTTCGCGCCCATTACTCGTTGCCGCGCCAGCAACCCGGTGGCAGCGGCGGTACTGAAAAATGTTCTGCGATTCATAATTTCCTCACGGCCGGCCCAGCACGGGCAGGGAAACCTGCGCGAGCTGTGCCAGTTTCTCTTCGGCCTGTTGCTTTACTGCTTTGATGCTGGCGATCTTGATATTTTCGTAGCCGCGAATCTGATCGGGAAGCGACAGGATTTCAATCGCCAGCCGCAGATTATCCGCGGTCACGCGATCCATCACACGGCCCACCAGATCGCGATACCAAACGATGAGAGCCCGCTCCTGGCGGCGCAGTGAAGCGTAGCCGAAAATGTCCCACGGCGTTCCGCGCAGCGTTTTCCAACTGGCCAGTTTGCGCAGCGGATCGGCAAACCATCCGCCCAGCTTCATTTTCTTTTTGCGGCCCAGCGCGCGCAACAGCGGCGGGTGCAGATTGTACTCGACCGACTCGACGTCTTCCCACATATCGCGCAATTGCTGGTCGAATTCGGGCCGGGTGAGCAGGCGCGCCACTTCGTATTCATCTTTGTACGCCATCAGCTTGTACAGGTAGCGGGCGACAGGCGCGGCAAGCGCGGGCTCACGGCTACCGACTGCCTCCATGAAGCTTCGATACGCCGCGGCGTAGCTCGCGTCCTGATACAACACCAGATCGGCTGTGCGGCGTTCGATCAAACTGCCTGCTGTTTCGACGGTACGTGCGGGCTCCAGAATCTGCTCGACCGCGGGCGCATCGTCGTAATACCTGCGGCCCCAGAGGAACGCCTGCACATTGCGCTCGGCTTCGACCTTATTCAGGCGAATGGCTTCTTCGATAGATTCTGCCGTCAGGGGAATCAACCCGGCCTGGTACGCTACGCCCAGCAGAAAAACGTTGGACGGCCAGATGGCTTGAGAACAAACCTTCGGCCAGGCGGGTGGCATCCACGAAAACATTGTGCCCCTTGCGTGTTGCGGCGTTGATGATGGCAGCGACGTGCGCGGGGCCTGCCAGGGCCATCTTGCCGCGAACCTCGTCGCCAGTTGGAACTTCAGCCGTGTTGATGACGGCCACAGTGCGCGACGGATGCGCGCGGCTCAAATTTTCCGCGCCGGCCGCGCCTAGCAGATCGAAGCCCAGCAGCAAGTCGGTATTTCCGTAGCCGATTTTGGCGGCCACTTCGATGGGCCGCTGGCTCAGCACGATGCTCGACACCACGGCGCCGCCCTTTTGCGCGAGGCCAGTCTGGTCGAGCGTGATCGCCGAAATGCCTTCGAGCCACGCCGCGGTGGCCAGCAGGGCGTTGATCGTGACGACGCCGGTGCCGCCAATGCCCGGGGCCAGGATCGAGTAGCCATCCCCCGCCGTAACTTTGTGCGCGCGGCTCGGCGACGCCGGCCTCGGGCAATTCAGGCGGATTCTTTTTCCTTGCGCCCGTGCCGGGCTTGAGGTTCACGGTCACGAACGAAGGGCAATCGCCCAGCAGGCAGGAATAATCCTTGTTGCAGGAGGATTGATGGATGCGCGTCTTCGGCCCGTACTCGGTCTCGACCGGATACAAGCTCATGCAGTTGGACTGGCGCACGCAATCGCCGCAGCCTTCGCACACTTCTTCGTTGATCACCAGGCGCAGCGCCGGCTCTGCGAGTTTGCCGCGCGAGCGCAGACGGCGTTTCTCGGCGGCGCATTGCTGGTCGTAAAGCAGAACCGTGACGCCGGGTGTTTCCTCAAGCAGCCGCAAGACCTCGGGCAGATCGTCGCGATGACGGACCTTGGCATTGGCGGCCAGCGCGACTTGCTCATATTTCTCCGGCTCATCGGTGACGACGATGGTGCGCTTCACGCCGTCGGTTTCGAGCTTGCGCGTGAGCGCGGGCACGGGCAGCGCGCCGGTAGCAGTCTGGCCGCCGGTCATGGCCACTACGCCGTTGTACAGAATCTTGTAGGTGATGTTCACGCCGGCGGCGATGCAGGCATCGATGGCGAGTTGCCCGGAGTGAAAATAAGTGCCATCGCCCTGGTTTTGAAAAATATGTTTCGTGCCGACGAAGGGCGACATGCCGATCCAGGGCACGCCCTCGCCGCCCATTTGCGTGATGAAGGAATAGCCGCGGCTGGCCGGTCCCAGACTCACTGCCATGCCGTGGCAGCCGATGCCGCCGCCGGCAATTTGGCCCTCCAGCAGCAGCGTCGAGCGGTTGTGCGGACATCCGGAGCAGAAATTCGGCAGGCGCGTGCTCACGCTTTCGTGATCGCGCGCGGCGATTTCGGCGATTCGCTTTAGCCGCTCCTCGATGGCCAGACTGCCGGGAAGAAAGCGCGCGACGGCGGCGGCGATCTGTTCGGGATCGAGTTCCATCACGCCCGAAAGCAGCGGCTCGCCGCGCTCGTCTTTCTTGCCGATGATCACGGGACGGCGGTGAGCATTGTAAAGTTCTTCGCGCAATTGCAATTCGAGAAAACTGCGCTTCTCTTCGACTACCAGAATGGTTTCCACGCCCTCGGCGAACTCGGCAACGAACTCCGGCTCGAGAGGAAACGTCATGCCGAATTTCGCGATGCGAACGCCCAGATGATCCAAGTCTTCGCGGCGGATGCCGAAATCGCGCAGCGCCTGCATCAGATCGTAGTACGGCTTGCCGGCGGTGGCGATGCCCAGTCGAGCCGGGCCGCGCGCGCCGATGAGGGTGTTCACGCGGTTGACGCGGGCGAATTCCCGCGCGGCTTGCAAGCGGCGCGTGTTCACTTCGTATTCCAGCGCCAGAGTGTAAGGCGTCACCAGGCGAGCATCGGTGTGCTTTTCGTAGCCGTCTGGTATGGTGACCGGCTGGCGATCGGGATCCACTTCCACCATCGCACCCGAATCGCAGACGTTGGTCACCATTTTGAGCCCCGCCCACGCACCCGAGAAGCGCGACAGCGCGATGGCGGCCAGGCCGTAGTCCAAAATCTCTTGCACGTTGCCGGGATAAAACACCGGCATGTTGAAGTTATAAAAACTCAGATCGCTCTGATGCGGGATGGTCGAACTTTTTGAAATATGATCGTCGCCCGCCAGCGCGATCGCCGCGCAGTGCTGCCCTGTCCCGGCAAAATTGGCGTGGCGAAAGACATCGCCGGTGCGGTCCACGCCCGGCCCTTTGCCGTACCAGATCCCGAGCACGCCGTCGTATTTGGAATCGCCCACGGTGTGAAAAATTTGGCTGCCCAGCACCGATGTCGCGGCCAGATCCTCATTCATCCCGGGGACGAAATGCACGTTGTGCTCATCCAGCAATCCGCGGACACGCATCAGCGCCATGTCGTAGCCGCCCAGCGGCGAGCCCTCGTACCCTGAAATGAATGTTGCTGTGTTCAGTCCGGCGCGGCGGTCGCGTCGCATCTGGTCCAGCGGCAGGCGGACCAGCGCCTGTATGCCGGTAAGGTAAACGGTGCCGCGCGGTAGCCGGAATCTGTCGTCGAGCTGCATCTACGACAAGTGATACGGTTTGCGCATCGGACGCGACAGCATAGCGTTGGCGCCGTCGTCGTCGATGAAGCGCTCTGCTTTCGGATCCCAGCGTACTTCGCGCCCCAGGCGCATGCTGATGTTTCCCAGATGCGCGACGGTAATCGAGCGATGGGCCTGCTCGATAGGCGCGATGGGCTCTTTGCGCGAGATCACGCAGTCGATAAAGTTGCGATAGTGATTGTCGCTCTTGTAGAGATGAATTTCGTTTTCCTCAGGCTCATAAGTCATGAGCGATTTCGGATCGGAATCCATTTCGCCGCGCGTCACCCAAACCCAGCCTTCCGAGCCTTCAAACGTCACGCCCATGCGCTCGTGGTTGGAGACGATCATTTTGACGCCGCTTTCGTAGACCGCATCGAAGGAATAGTCGGTCGCGGTGTTCCAGATCTTGTGCTTGGCAAACTGCGCATGGATGTTGCGAATCGCGACTGGGCCGGAGAGTTCCATGCCCATGCCCCATTGCCCGATGTCCGGATGATGGCCGCCCCAGTCGGTGACCTGGCCGCCGGAGTAATCGTAGTTCCAGCGGAAATTCACGAAGCATCGGGCCGGGGAGTAGGGCGCTTCAGGCGCCGGTCCGAGCCAAACGTCGTAGTTGAAACCTTCCGGAATGGGTTCCGGATCGGAGCGGTCGCCGGTGTGCCCGAAATCGGGCGCGCCGCCCGGCAGTCCGCAGCGAACCGTGTGCAGTTTGCCGATGCGGCCGTTGCGGACAATCTCGCAGGCCCGGCGGAAGCGCGCGTCGGAGCGTTGCTGGCTGCCGCATTGGAAGATGCGATTGTTCTGCTTGATGGCGTTCGACATCGCGCGGCCTTCGGAGATGGTGAGCGCGAGCGGCTTTTCACCGTAGATATCTTTGCCGGCGCGCGCGGCTTCTACCACCGGAATCGAATGCCAGTGGTCCGGAATGGCAATGAACAGGGCATCGATATCTTTGCGGGCGATCACCTCGCGGTAGTCTTCGTAAGGCGTGCAGCCCTTGTATTGCCCGGAGCGCTTGGCGAGCGCGTAATTCCATTCGACGATGGCGCGAGCCGGCTCACGGCCGCCAATCACGCCATTCCAATAGCCCGGCGTTTCGCGATTGACATCGCACACTGCGACTACCTGAATGCGCTCGTCCTTCAGAAAGTTCATCAGCCCGCCGGTGCCCTGATTGCCGCAGCCGATTACGCCCATGGTGATCTTGTTGCTGGGGCTGACGCTGCGCTGGGCAAGGGCCGGGCTCGCGGCTAAAGCCGCCGTGGACTGCAGAAAGGTTCGACGATTCACGGTCGCATGCTCCTTGGGCTCAACTAAGCTGATTCTCAAGAATTCTATCAACGTTTCGCCTGCGCGGTGAGTATATACCTGTAGAACCGCATGCCAGAGCTGGCGTTGATGATGACCGCCGACCGCGTGGAGCCGGATGAGCAGGAGTTCACTCGGCTGGTGAAGCTGGCCAAGAGCGGCGACAGCGGGGCGTTCGAAGTCATCGTTCTTCGCCACGAACGGCGTGTACTGAGTACGGCGATGCACCTGCTGGGCGGCAATCGCGAAGACGCCCGGGATGCGGCGCAGCAGGTTTTTCTCAAACTGCACCGGCATCTGGGGCGGCTTGACGAAAACCTGGCGTTTACGGCGTGGCTGTACCGGGTCACGGTGAATGTCTGCCGGGACATTCATCGCGCACGAGCCGCACGGCCCACCGTGCCGTTGGATCAGGCGGGTGAGGTGGCGGGTTGTTTGGAGTCGGACGAAGCGCTGGTGCGCAGCGAGCAGAGCCGGATCATTCATGCCGCGCTCGCGACGCTGCCGGAGAAAGAGCGCGCTGCTATTGTCCTGCGCGATCTCGAAGGCCTGACCACGCGGGAAGTGGCGCGAATACTTGGTTCGTCAGAGGGAACAGTGCGGTCGCAGATCAGCCACGCGCGCCTGAAGATGCGGCAACACTTGCGGAGGTCGTCATGAATTGCGGCCGGTTCGAAAGCATGATCGCGCTGGATGTCGAAGGCGATCTGCCGGTGCGGCAGTCGGCCCGGCTGGCTCAGCATCTGGAAGATTGCAGCGGCTGCCGGCAATTTGCCGAGGAGATGCGCGCGAGCCAGGCGTGGTGGAAGTCAGTAAGGCTAGAGGCTCCGCCCCCCTCGGTGTTGACGGAAGTTCGCTGGCCGAAACCTGGGCGGACAATATTCTGGCCTTGGCTGCGTTGGGCGCCGCTGGCGGTGACGGCGGGACTTTTCATGGCGATGTTGGCCGGTATGATGTCGCGCCGTCCGGAATTAGCGCCGCCTAAATTGGAGATTGCGGCAGTGGTTCCAGTGCCGCCTACGCTGCCAGTGGCACGCGTGAATCCGGTTCGCAAACGGCCGCCTAAGCCGAAACCAGAGCCGCTGCTGGTGAAATTAGTTACCGACGACCCCGAGGTCGTCATTTATTGGTTAGTGGATCGTAAGGGAGATTAGTCATGAAGCTGCTTTTGATTTGTGCGGGTTTGCTGATTTTCTCGGCGGTTGGCCTGGCTCAGGAAAAGCCGGCAAGGCAGCCCGATGCATCCGAACATTGGCCGGTCAAAATGTTCCAGGTCAAGTATGCGGATGTAAAACAGCTTCGCGACGTGCTCAACGTTTTCGGGGCGTTCATCAGCGCGGACACCCACCTGAAGGTCTTGACGGTTCGCGCGCCAGAAAGAATTCTCACGACGATTGAGGAATCCATCAAACTTCTGGACGTGCCTCCGGTCCCGGCCAGGGATATTGAGCTGACCGTGCATTTGCTGATTGCTTCTGCGCAAGCCGCTGCCGGAGCGTTGCCGGTTGAGCTCGATCCAGCGATCAAGCAGTTAAAAGCGATCTTCAACTACAAGGGATATCGATTACTGGAAACTCTCTTGGTTCGTACTCGCGAAGATCAAGCGGCCGACTTGTCGGGGTACCTGCCGTCGATCGATGCTCACGAGTCCGTGGTGTATACATTTCACATTAACTCAGCTCGGATCACAGCGGACGGCAAGGATCGCGTGTTTCACATTAACAACCTGCAGCTGCGCATTCGCCACGCCGGCATCACCACCGACATCGATGTTCGCGAAGGTCAGAAAGCCGTAGTCGGCAAAGCCAACCTCGAAACTTCCGACAACGCACTCATTCTGGTTCTGACCGCTAAGGTCGTCGACTAAGCAGTTCGCCGGTGCCGTTCTTGCGCAGCGCGGCCGTGTCCAGCACCCAGCGGCGGATGATCTGGTAGCCGCGGTCATCCGGCTTGTAACGCACGCCGCCCTGGTGGCCGTCCTCTTTTCCGGTTTGGACGTTCAGCGGCTTGCGCAACAGTTTGCTGGTCTCGACGTCGGTCTCATTCACGCGTTCCAGCAGGGCGCGATAGTCGCGCCACAAATCTTTCGCGCCGATCAGTCCGTTGCGCGCCGGCGCAGCCAGTTCCATCGAAGGCACGCGTCCCGCAACGCCGTGGCAGCCAAAGCAGGCCTGCTCATCGTAGCGGTTGGGGCGATTCATTTCAGGCACGACGTAATCGCGAAAGTACGCCAGATTTCGCATCCACGTGGCGTTCATCGGCGGCTTACCGGGGGCGGAATCGGCGTTGATGGCGGCGTGCAGCTCCTTGTCGAAATCTTTGTAAGGATCGGCTTCCATCTTTTCCAGCGCGGCCATCACTTCCGGATTGCTGCGGATCGCGGTCTCCGGCACGTAAAAAACTGCGGTGAGGCGCAGCAGGTCTTCCACGCCGGGCGAAAGCTGCTTTGTGAACAATTCCAAGGCGCGCCGGCGAACGTCAGCCAGCGAGTCCGGAGCCGTGGGCGCGGTGCCGCGCACTTCCGGAATCGCAGAATTGTAGGTGAGAATCCATTTCACGTTGAGCAGCCAGAAATATTCCTCCAGGCGATTGCGAAATGTTCTTGGAAACAGATCCAACACCACGGGCACGTGCAAATCCGGGTTGTCCGACAGCAGCAGGCCAAGCTGCTCAGCCAAATATTGCTGCGATTCACTCTTGCCGTCATCGAGTTTTGGAATCAGGGCGGCGAACAGCAGGCGCTGCTGTTCTTCAGTGCCCGGAATATTCCAGTGGCCGCGATTGAACAGGCGCATCACAGGCTTCGAGAGCTGATCGCGCCGGTCGACGTCCGCTGCGCCGCGCTTCACCTGTTCGATCAGCGGCTCGACGAATTCCTGCGTCCCGGGCAAAGAGATAAAGCGTGGATCGGACATCGAAGTCGCGGCGACGGGGCGCAAATTCTCCGGCCCGGATTTCGCGAAGGTCAGCAGCTTTTTCTGCAGCGGTTCGTAGCTCGCGCCGGCCGCGGCTTCGAGCGCCAGGCGTACGCCATTTTCGTTCTGACGATTCTCCGCGCGGTTCCAGTACGCCACCACCGCCTTGCCCACCATGTCCTTGCTGTGCTCGGTGGTGTAGCCCAATTGCCCGGGGCCGCCGTCGCCGCCGGCCATGTTGTAATACGTTCCGGCTACGGCCACGATGTGTTTCACCAGGGTGGGATTGGGGTGATCCAGCTTTTTAGAAATGGCATCGAAGAGCTGCGCCAGCTCCAGGTACTGATGTTCGTTAGTGCCGTTGGCCCTGTGTCCATTGGCGATGAAGAGCGCTTGCGTCTGATAGCGCTGCGCGTTTTCCACTAGCACGTTGGGCTCGGGCCGTTCCAGCATCGCCAGAAACGACGCGTTCAGCGCTGTCCGCACCGGCGGATTCCATATCCACCAATTCCATGCCGCGCGTACCGACCACGCCCGCACCGCCGGGCTGGCGTCGCGATTCATCATGCGGTCGAGCATGGCGGTCAGGCGCGGAAAATTGACGTGCGCGCCAGTCATGACAGCGTCGGCGCGCATGATCAGCGTCGCTGCGACCTGCTCGCGGGTGAGGTCGTCGCCATGCGCGTAGGCGGCGTTGACTTCGTTCCAGCCGCGATCGTCCAGCAGCGCTTGCCGCAGGCCCCAGCGCGCGGCTTCGCGCACCATTTTCACGGAATCCGAAAGACCGAGCACCAATGGCGCAACGCTGGCATCGCTGTGCGCCGCGCCGAGCGCGATCATGGCCCAGTAGCGCACCTGCGGGCTGGCGTGGGTTGCGCCGGGCAGAATCAAATCCGTGAACTGCGGATCGGACTGCTGGGCCAGCGTGCGGAATCTCGCGATGGTGTCGTTCAGCGATTCGTTCGATTGCGGCACGAAATCCGCGCGTTGAATGGGCGCGGGCGTTTCCGGATATAAACGCGCCAGCGCGTGCAGCGCGTACGACGTGGTCACGAATCCGGTGAGCGCGTTCTTGTTCCAGCGGCCGCAGGGATCCTGCATGCGCAGCAGCGCCTGCACGCCTTTGGCGACTACTGGATCGTCATCCTTGTGGCCGAGCGCAGCGAGCGCCCAAACGGCAAGTGCCGTCGGGGCGGGATCTTCCTTGGGGTCCACTACGCCCGGCGTGAACCCCCAGGTGCCGTCTTCGCCCTGCGATGCACGTAAACGCGCTTCGTCGGTTTCCAGTTGCGCTGCGACGCGCGCCATGAACGAGCGCGCTTCGTCCGTGTTGCCTTTCAAAGCCGCATAATCGCGCGGAAAGACGTTACGGAAGAATTCGATGCGGTGCGCCATGTCGTCGGTAAACTTAGGCAGCACGCCCAGCATCTTCTCGGCTTTTTCCTCCAGGGCTTCAAAATATTTCGCGTCGTGAGTCTTGTCCCAGGCCACGCGCAGAATCTCGCCGGCATAGTTGTAGACCACGGCCTGGCCGACGTTCGAGCCCGGCCCAGCGGCGTTAATGCCTCCCGGATCGCTCGATTGCAGCACGAAGTTCGCGGTGCGAATCTGCTGTTTGGATTGCAGCTTGCGCGGGGCTTGCAGTTGTTCGAGCGTAACCACGTTGTGTCCCGCAACTCGCGTGCCCGCCGGTCCGTCGCCCAAATCGTAGGGCGCGAGGCTGGTGTTATTGGCCGCGTCCTTCAGAAAATTAGTGGGGCGCAGCGATTCGTACATCACGTTAATCAGGTGGCGGAAGTTCTGCACGTTTTCCGGGAGGTAGCCGAGCTTCATCGGATAGGCTGAGCCCCACACGCCGGATTGGGTGTGGCAGCTCATGCAGCCCGTGCCGAGCAGATTGCCGGTGTCGCGGATGCGGCGCTCGACGCTTGCGCCACGCGGACGGTTCATCAGCCACGCGTCGACTTGCGCCAGGTGATCGTAAAGCCCCTGGCGGATGGCGTCGCGCGGATCGGTATACGGTGCGGGCCGGCGAATGCGCAGCTCGATTTCGTAGCCCGGGGCGTTGGCTTCCGCCCGTAGAAAATAAACGCCGCCTGGTTTTAGGATGCGATTGATCTCGGTACGGTGCTCTTCGAGCTGCTGGTGCACGCGCTCGTTGGCGTTCATGCCCTCCTTGTACTCGGTATGATCGGCGGTGTAGAAGCGCAGGCGCGCAGCCACCAACGGATCGGCGAACGTCAGATTCGCTGTGAAAAGGCGAGGTTCGGTGCCTTTGTACTCGATGCGGAACCAGTCGTCACCGGAATCGCCGACTTGCCCGTTGTCGAAATATTCGATGTCGTCGGCGCCACCGGTGATGTGCAGGGTTTGGTCCTGATTGCCGGCTTCGAGCGGAATATCCTGCGCCTGTTCGAGAGAATTATTCGGCTCCACCTCGACGATCATGTGGCGCGCCGATGTTCCGAACTCCACGGGCTTGACGGCAACGCGCATGGCGACGCTTTTGCCGGCGGGCCATGGCGTCAGCGTGGGAAATTCGTCGACTGCCGGGACGATGCCGCTCTCCCGCCAGCGCGGCGAATTGAACAGCGGCTTCTCATCCGTCACCGGCTGGATTGCCAGAACATATTTGCCGGCCACCGGCGCGCGATAGACGAAATACACATCGGGATCGAGCGCATGGATTACTTTGCGCAGGCTGGCGTTGGCGACGGGCGCGGTCCAGGCGACGGCTACGCGGCCATTCACGGGCAGAGCTGATGGCGCGGTCATGCCCGCTGAGACTTCCACCGTCTCGCCCGCAGCCAGCGTAACGCTCTCCGACCACGCCTTTTCCAGGCGAATTTGGCGGTCGATTCCTGGCAACAAAGCGGGCAGCAGGAAGAGGAAAAGGGGTGCGCGCAGCATCGAAGCTAAATTCTACCAACGTTTGCCACGCTATACTGGCCCAAATCCGATGTCACAGTATCTGGCGTTCGACCTGGGAGCGGAAAGCGGCCGGGCCATTTTGGGCACGCTGGCCGGCGGCCGTCTGGCGCTGGAAGAGCTGCATCGTTTTGCCAACACACCCGTGCGCGCGCTTTCGGCGCTGTATTGGGACACGCTGCGGCTTTGGCACGAAATTCAGCGGGGTCTCGCCGTCGCCGGCCGTGAGCGCCGCCTGACGCTGCAGGGTATCGGCGTCGATACGTGGGGCGTGGATTTCGCGCTGTTGGGCGCTGATGGCGCGCTGGTGGATAATCCCCGCCACTATCGCGATGCGCGGAACCACGGTATGCCGGAAGCGGCGTTCGCCGTCATCCCGCGCGCAGAAATTTTTGCGCGCACCGGCGTGCAGTTCATGCAGATCAACACGCTGTATCAGCTTTACGCGATGCGCCTGGCGGAGGCGCCGGCTTTGGCCAGCGCGCGCACCCTGCTGATGACGCCGGACCTGTTCAATTATTGGCTTACGGGCGTCGCGCGCTCGGAACTCACCATTGCGAGCACGTCGCAGATGATCGATCCCCGCCGCCGGGCCTGGGCTACGGATTTATTTGAAAAGCTCGGGCTGCCCGCGGGAATCCTACCCGAAATCGTCGCGCCGGGAACCAGGCTCGGGCCGCTGTTGGCAGCGGTGCGCGAAGCTTCGGGGCTCGGCGAGACGCCCGTATACGCGACGGGATGTCACGACACCGCTTCTGCCGTCGCTGCCGTTCCGGCCGAGGGCGGCGACTGGTGCTACATCAGCTCCGGAACCTGGTCTCTGATGGGCGTGGAACTGGATGCGCCGGTGATCGATGAGCGCTCGCTCGTTCTGAATCTCACCAACGAACTGGGCGCGGCGGGCAAAACCCGTTTGCTGAAAAACATTGCCGGATTGTGGCTGCTGCAGGAGTGCCGCCGGGCCTGGGAACTCGCCGGGCAGGCGTACAGCTACGAGCAATTGACGGATTTAGCGGCGGCCGCGACGCCATTCGCCGCTGTCATTGATCCCGATGCGTTTCTCGAACCCGGCGATATGCCGGCGCGCATTGCCGCGTACTGCCGTTCCACGCGGCAGCTGGAGCCCGCATCGCACGCCGTTTTCGTGCGCACGATTCTGGAAAGCCTGGCGTTGCGCTATCGCTCCGTGCTGGAAAGCTTGGAGACGTTGCTCTCTCGCCGTTTCGCCACGATCCATATTGTGGGCGGTGGTTCGCGCAATCGCCTGCTCAATCAATTGGTGGCCGACGCTACGGGCCGCACTGTGATCGCCGGCCCTGCCGAAGCCACCGCTATGGGCAACGTGCTGATTCAGGCTATCGGCGCGGGCGAACTGTCCGGTTTGTCCGAGGCGCGGGCGATTGTGAGGAACTCGTCGCAGCTGGAAGTTTTTCAGCCACGGAACACAGCAGGTTGGGATGAAGCTTACGACAGATACTGCGCGCTACCAGGCTGTGTAGCCGCCATCGACCATTAAGTGCGCCGCAGTAATGAAGCTGGCTTCGTCCGACGCCAGAAACAGCGCCGCGTTGGCCACTTCACGAGGCTCACCCAACCGTCCCAGCATGTGCATCGGGGCTACCTTGTCGCGCCATTGCTCGAAGGTAATACCCATGCGCTCGATCTCGCGGACCGACGCGCTGGTAAAAATGCAGCCGGGGCAAATGCTGTTGACGCGGATTTTGTACTGCGCCAGATCGAGCGCCATGCACTTGGTCATGGTGAGTATCCCGCCCTTGCTGGCGTTGTAGGTCGCGAAATCGCGCTGCGCGATGATGCTGCTCATCGACGCCATGTTCACGATCGCGCCGCCGCGGGCCTTCATGTGCTCGATGGCGAACTTGGAAACCATCGCCGTGCCGATGATGTTGACGCCCAGCACCTTCTGCCAATCGGCGGGCTGGGCGTTCTCGACACTTTTCGAAGTGAAATCGGCGGCGTTATTGATGAGGATGTCGATCGCGCCAAAGGCTTGCATGGCGCCTTCGGCAATGCGGCGCGCCCCGGATTCCTGAGAGATATCGGCCACCACCAGCGCTGCCTTGGCACCGAGTTTCTCGACCTTATCCCGCGTCTTCTCGGCGGCGTTTTCCTGGATGTCGTTGAGCACCAGGTGTGCGCCTTCTTCGGCGAAGCGTAAAGCGATGGCTTCGCCGATGCCCGCGCCCACGCCGGTAACAATCGCGGTCTTGCCCTTTAATCGCATGGCGGGCGGGTTACTTGTTGACGGGCGCCGGAGCCAGTTCGCGGCTAGAAACCACGCGGTCGATCATGCCGTACTCAACCGCCTGCTCGGCGCTCATGATGTAATCGCGATCCACGTCGCGGGCTATGCGCTCCACTCCCTGGCCGGTGTAGTCCGCCAGAATTTGGTTGAGGGTCTCGCGCATGCGAAGAATTTCTTTGGCGTAAATGTCAATGTCCGCTGCCTGGCCAGCCAGGCCGTGCATGGAAGGCTGGTGGATCATGATGCGGGAATTGGGCAGGCTGTAGCGCTTGCCTTTGGTCCCGGCGGCCAACAGCACGGCAGCCATCGAGGCGGCTTGTCCCACGCAAAACGTCACGATATCGGGCCGGACGAACTTCATGGTATCCAGAATGGCCAGGCCGGCTGTGATCGATCCGCCCGGCGAATTCAAGTAAATCGAAATATCTCTCTCCGGATCCTCGGCTTCGAGAAAAAGGAGTTGCGCAATCACCAGATTGGAGACGTTGTCGTCAATTGGCGTGCCCAGGAAGATGATGTTTTCCTTGAGCAGGCGCGAGTAAATGTCGTACGCACGTTCGCCCCGTGAGGTTTGCTCGACCACCATCGGGACTAGTACAGATTGACCCATTTCGATTCGTTTCCTCTCTCGTTTCAGTAGCTTAGCGTGACTTTGCAGCCGGGCGTTTGCTGCGTTTGGGTTTGAGCGCCTGGCGCTTCTCGCGAAGCGCTTCGGCCAGACCGCCGATTGTATTCCGCCCCAAATAATCCATGATACGCGAACGCAGCGCTTTCCACGAGTCGTGCAGCGGGCAGGGGACGTCGTCGGTGCATTCGGGAAACCCGGCAATGCAGCGTTCGCAGGGTGAGGCGCCGTCCAGCACAGCCACAACATCCAGCAGGCGGATGTTGGCGGCCGCCTCACGCAGGCGGAATCCTCCGGTCGGCCCTTTGTTCGAGCGGAGCATTCCCTGACGCGCGAGCTGCTGGAGAATCTTTGCCAGGAAGTGTGCCGGAATTTTCTCATGCTCGGCAATGTCCTTCACCATGGCGTAGCGGCCCTCGGGAAGGTCCGCCAGGTAAATGAGCGCGCGGATGGCATGTTCGACAGTGCGCGAAAAGATCATGAATTCTCCATGGTAATTCGCGCATGCGCTAAAATAAAGGCAACTTCCTCTTGCGAGACCCTTTGCTCGCGCCGTTGGCTGCCATTGCCACGGGTATCCTGGTTTCGCGATTTGTTCCTTTCGAGACGCGCGAACTCCTGGTTGTACTGGCGGCGTTTTTTCTCCTCGGAGTGCTGAGCCTGTGGCGCGATGCCCGCGTGTTGGCCGGAGTGTGCGCGCTGCTGGGGCTGGCGGCTGCCGGGCTGCTGCTGGCGGTTGCGCATCCGGTGCCTGCCGCGCCTGATCTCGGAATCGAGGGACGCGAGCTGGTTCGCTTCACCGGATGCGTGGTTGAGCCTTCGGCGCTTTCGGCGGGCCGCGATCAGTTCACGCTTGAGATCGCTCGCGGCGCGCGCGTTCGCGTCAGTCTTTGGCTGAAAGATGGCGAAGTGCCGCCGGTCGTGCGCTACGGCCAGCGCGTTACGATTGACGCGCGGCTGCGCCATCCGCATAATTTCGGCAATCCAGGATCGTTCGACTACGTGCGCTACCTGGCGCGGCAGAATATTTATTGGACCGCCTCGGGCAGCCCCGGGACGCGGCTCGAAATACTGCCGGGCGCGTGCGGATCGAAATTCATGGGCGCGATCTTCGCGCTGCGAACCGCCTCGCTCGACCGCCTGGAAAAACTGTATGCCGGACGCCCCTACGAAATCGGCATGATGCAGGCCGTGCTCATTGGCGAAACGGCTAAGCTGGAAAAAGTCTGGACCACGGAATATCGCGCCACCGGAACCTTTCACGCGCTGGTGATTTCCGGGGCGCACGTGGCCGTGCTGGCGGCGTTCTTTTTATTTCTGCTGCGAGTGTGCTTCGTGCCGCAGGGCGCGGCGCTATGCCTCACTACCCTAGCTGCCTGGGTATACGCGCTGGTGACGGGTTGGCAGGCGCCGGTGGTGCGCTCGGCGGCCGGTTTTACGCTGTTCACGATGGGACGATTCCTTTACCGCAAAGGCCAGTTGATGAACCTGCTGGCGGCGGTGGCGATTGGCTTTCTGGTCTTCGATCCCGAGCAGATGTTCGAAGCCAGCTTCCAGCTCTCGTTTCTCTCCGTCGCTTTCTTGGCCGCGTTTGCGGTTCCCTGGATCGAACACAGCTCCGGCCCGTTTTCGCGAGCATTGAGCGATTTATTCGATGCCGCTCGTGACCCGCGTTTCGCCGCGCGTGCCGCCCAGTTCCGCGTAGAGATGCGGCTGCTCGCGGAGACGGTAACGCTGGCCCTGCGCCTGCCGGAACGCTGGGCTGGCTTTGCGATTGTGGCGCCGGCGCGAACGGCGTTTTTCTTTCACGATTTGATCGTGACCTCCGCCGTGATTCAATTCGGCCTCGCGCCGCTCATGGCGCTTTATTTCCACCGGGTATCGTTCTCCGGGCTTTCCGCGAATGCTTTCGTAGTGCCGCTGCTCGGGCTGGTGGTGCCGGTAGGATTTGTAGCTGTCTTCACCGGATCGACGTGGGCTGCGGCTCTGGCCGGCTGGCTGCTCGAACTTTCCCGGCGCGCCGTGGCGTGGCACGCGCATTGGGAACCGAACTGGCGCATCCCTACGCCGCCGGTCTGGCTGCTGGCCGCGTTTGCCAGCGCGCTGATTTTGACGGCATTCCTGCCGCGCGGCTGGCGCGTCGTGAGAATCGCCTCGCTGGCCCTCGCGGCGGTTTTCTTTGGGCTGCTGGTGTGGCATCCGTTCGCACCTGTGGCGGCCAAGGGTTGGCTGGAGATGACGGTGATCGATGTCGGCCAGGGCGACAGTATCCTGTTAGCCTTTCCCGATGGCAAGCTGATGCTGCTCGACGCCGGCGGCATTCCCAGCTTCGGCAAGCGGCCCAGAACCGGCCTGGATATTGGCGAAGATGTGGTTTCGCCGTATCTCTGGAGCCGCTCCATCCGCACGCTCGATGTAGTGGCGCTTTCGCATGCGCACGACGACCACATGGGCGGCTTACGAGCCGTGTGCGAGAATTTTCACGTCCGCGAGCTTTGGACCGGCGCGACGCCGGAAAGCCCGGAATGGATCCAACTGCGCGACATCGAAATCGCCCGCGGCGTCAAGATCGTCCCTATGCAGCAGGGACGGCGGTTCGTCTACGGTGGCGTGAATGTGGATGTGCTCGCGCCGCTGGCCGATTACGTTCCGGCGGCAGCGGCGCGCAATAACGATTCCCTGGTATTAAGGCTGGACTATGGCCGGCGTTCGTTCCTGCTGAGCGGCGACGTCGAGCGCCCCATCGAGAAAGCCATGGTCGCCGAGAACCTGATTCAACCGGCCGACGTGCTCAAAATCGCCCACCATGGCAGCAAGACCTCCACCAGCGCGCCGTTTCTGGATTTGGTCCATCCCGCATTTGCGGTGATTTCATCCGGCTTCGAGAATTCCTACGGCCATCCGCACCCGGACGTCTTGGGCCGCTTGGCTGAACGCCGCACGGCCACCTATCGCACCGACAGCCAGGGGTTGATTACGATTCGCACCGACGGGCAGCACATCGAGGTCAGTGCGCCGGATAGTAGCCATCCCTAGTCTGCACGATCAGGCTTTTTTGTTTGGGAATCGACACGCGGATTTTGCGGAAGCCCGCTGTGGTGTCAGCCGTATCGGAGGTGTAACCCAGGCTGTACTGATTGCGCAGTTCCTCTTCGATGCGGTCGTAAATTTGCTCGATCGACTGCTTCTTGGTGACCTCAAAAAATCCGCCGCCGGTTTCCCGGGAAAGCCGCTCGAGAATTTTCTTGCCATCGGGATGGGATTGCTGCGGATATCCGCCGCGCCCTCCTCCGCCGTAACCGCCCCGCCGGCCGCCGCCCATGCGCGGCTGAGGACTGTAGCCGCCGCCGTAGGCATTCGGATCGGCGAACAAAACGGAGTAGACAAGTGTGTCGGCGCGCTGCGCGGACTCGATGGCATAAGACAGGCTGACCTTGCTGCCATTGTCCACGCCATCGGTAAGCAGGATGAGGGCTTTGCGGCCGGTCTGCTTCTTCATCAGCTCATCGGAGGCGAGCAGCACGGAATCGTAAAGCATGGTGCCACCGCCGCGGCGTCCGCCCGAGCCGCCTGAGCCAGATGGATTTCCGCCTCCGCCTCTTTGACCTTGCGAGGGAGCGTCAACATTACTCAGCGCCGCTTCCAGCTTTTTGCGGGATGGCGTTAGGTCCTGCAGCAGTTCGACTTCGCGATCGAAGTGAATGACGAAGGCCTGGTCCTTGTCTTCGCGCAGAACTCTTTCCAGGAACGTGTAGCTGGCGGTCCGCTCCTTTTCCAGAACCCGCCGCTGGCTGGCGCTGGTATCGATCAACAGGCCCAGCGTGAGCGGGAGATTGATTTCCTGCGAAAAATAGCGAATGCTCTGCGGGCGCGTGTCTTCCTCCAGCGCGAAGTCGTCTTTAGTCAGATTGCGTACGATTTGCCCCTGCTTGTCGCGAACCGTGGCAAAAACGTTGACTACCTTGACGCTGGTGGAGAAGGTCGTATCCTGCTGGCCGCTGACTGGCAGCAGAGATACCACTGAGAGAAGAAAAGCAGCTTGCGTCCGCATAATGCTATCTGTCACAGATGCGCGTTTTGAGTGGCGCGTTACAACCTTCGATACAGAATCACGGCAGTAGGGCCGAGCAACATTCCCTGGATCTCGACCGACCGCTGCCACGCGGTCACCAGCGCCATCACGTAGCCGTCTTGTAACTGGAACAGGTTGCGCTGGGCGATGAGCGCTTGCGGGTAAGCTGCCGCCATCTGGCGGAAGCTGTTGAGATACAGCTCATAGGCCTGGCGAGCCTTGGGCAGCATGGTCGACCGGTAGCGCTCGGCGGTGGCGGCGGCATCCCGGTAATCCTTGTACGCTGTGGCCAGGCGGGCGCGGAGCATCAGTTTAGTGCGGTCGACATCCAGGCGGGAGCGGTCCATTTCGGCCTTGGCCGCCGCCACGTTGCCTTGATTGCGGTTGAAGATCGGAATCTGCACGCCGATATCGAAAAAGCCCTCCATGCCGACCGGCCGCAGCCCGCCGCCGGCAGTTTGTTCCAGCAATTCGCGGTTGTAGCGCACGCCGCCTGAGACGATAATGTCGGGGATTTTTTCCACCTGGGCGCGTTTCACGGCGAACTCGGCGCGGGTGGCGTCCGCTTGGGCAGCGCGAATTTCGGGACTTTCATTCAGGATGGTTTCCAGCGCGGCTTCCTGCTCCAGCTTGGGTAGATTTTCCAGATCGCCTTCGAGCGGGGCAGGCTGAAGGGACGCATCGTTAACAGCGGCGGCAAGCTGCCGCCATGTGCGCTCGCGGGCATTCTGCGCCGACTGCAGATCGAGCTCGATCCGATCGGCTTCGATTTCCGCGGCCAGCACATCGGGCTGGTCGGCTTGGCCCACATTGGCGAGTTCGTGCGAAATATCCACGGCGCGCCGGGCCAGCTTGGCCAGATCGGTGCGCACTTCGATGAGCCGCTGATCGCCCAAGGCCTGATAGTAGAGCGAGCGCACGGCATTCAGCACGCGGAACTTTTGCGCGTCGGCTTCGGCCTCGGTACCTTTCTGCTGCTGCTGAGCTTCACGGCGGCTCAAGCCAAGTTTTCCCGCTGTTACCAAGCGCTGGGAAAATCCGCCGCCGAATTCACCGCCGCGAATGATGGGGCCGCGGGCAATCTCGTCGCCGTTCGCGCTGATCGTCGGATTGGGATATAGCCCAGCCTGCACGCTTTTTCCCGCTGCTGCGCGCACGTTGGCCGCCGCCTGTCCCAACGCCGGATTATTAGCCAGGGCCATGCGCTCGAGATCTTCCAGGCGAAGCGGCGCGGCAATCGCCGTCACCACCGACAAGCAGAGCAGCGGGAGCTTAATTCTCGTGATGATGCTCATCTTTTTTCTCCTTCGGCTGCTTGGCTTTGAGATCCATGATCTTGTCGTAGAGCTCGGCGGGGAGGACGCGAACCAGCGTCATCATGCCCATCATGGCCCCGCTCCAGCCCTTGCGCAGGCCGTAGTTTTCAGGTTTATCGGCACCGATTTCATCCATGGGCATCCACATATCCTGCGGATAGCCGCGAATTTTTTTCTTTTCCGGATCGTCCTTTGGATACATCTCCATCGGGTCGCCCGGCATCGTCATGGGCATTTTCATGGCGGACATATCGTGGCCCGCAGGCATTTGCTGTCCGGCGGCAACCAGGTTGGACGTAGGCCGTTCGCGGTCCGCGGCGACGCCTAGCCCGCGTCCCAGCGCAGGCCCGTTCTCTTCCGCCAGGGCGCCGCCCTGCCGCATGATCCCCATGCCTTCCTCCATGCCGCCGCCGGTGTGCATGCCGTGCCCCATGGGAGAAATGGGCCCGACCATCGACATCATCTGGTTCATCATGTGGTGCGGCATATGGCAGTGCAGCATCCAATCGCCGGCGCGCGCTGCCACGAATTCGATGTTGCGAGCCTGGGCGACGCCGACCAGCACTGTGTTCTGGTCGTACCAGAGATGCTGCGGAATGCGCCCCGCTTCGGTTCCGGTAACGGCGAATTGCGCGCCATGCAGGTGAATCGGATGATGGTCCATGCCCAGGTTGATGAGGCGGATGCGCACGCGCTCGCCTTGCTTGATCAGCATCGGGGTGGTCGCGGGCGCGGACTTGCCGTTGAACGTCAGCCAGTTGAATTCCATCGACAGCGTGTTGGGAACGGTGTTGTTCGGCAGCAGCGCCCACTCCTGCAGGATGATGCCGAAGTCGCGGTCGACCGCGGGGAGATAGGGCTCTTTGGGATGCATGATGAACATCCCCAGCATGCCCATCATTTCCTGCATCGCGAAGTGGGAGTGATAGAGAAACGTGCCGTGCTGGTTCAGCGTGAATTCGTACACGTAGCGCCCGCCGGGCGGCACGGGATCCTGGCCCAGGCCGACGCTGCCATCCATCTCGACGGGCACTTCAAAGCCGTGCCAATGGATGGCGGTCATCTCCGGCAGGTGATTGTCGAAAACCACACGCACTCGGTCGCCTTGATTGATTTCCATCGTCGGCCCTGGAACGCTGCCGTTGTAGCCCCAGGCATCCACCACGCGCCCCGGCATGAATTCAGTGCGCACCACTTCGGCGATGAGGTTAAATTCCTTGACGCCGTCAACCAATTTGTAAGGCAGCTTGGGGAGATCGGGCATCTCCACGGGAAGATTGCGGCCGGCTTGCGCCAGAACTTTCGGAGCCGCCCAAAGCCCAGCCCCCATCGATGCAAATCGGGCAAAAAAACTTCTTCTGTCGTTCATGGAAACCTCCCATTACATCGCGCGGGACTCTGCGGTCTCTGCGCCTCTGCGAGAAATGTGTTGGAAGAATTTTCTAGATACGCAGCTCAGCGCCGGTGATAGGACTAGCCAACTCCGGCGGCCATGCATGATCGATCGGCTCCCAGCGAAGCGACGCATCATTGGCGTGCGCGGTTGCCCCGGGCTCGATCGCCACAAACGTTGCGTCGTCGGCCACGAACGTTTTCACCTGGTGCCCGCTCTCGGCAACGAACAGTTGATGCCCGCAAGGAGCGCTATTTTGTTTGTGGTGACAACTGGAAGGAGCAGCATCGCGCGTGCAGGGCAGCAGCGTGCACGCCGCAAAACATTGCGCGCCCAGGATCAACGCCGCGACCAGCAGAATGGCTACTCTGCTCACAACTATGAGAGTATCACGCGGCTTTGGCTACCGGCAGTTTCTTGACTTTGGCGAGGCGCAGGCCTTCAAGTAAACGAATCACCGGCCAGGCGGGATCGATCTCACGGCGTTTCCAGGAGAATCGCGCCGACGTAGGGAACTCGTGGTGGTTATTGTGTAGTCCTTCGCCACCAGTGAGGAACGCCACCCATTGCAGGTTCGTGGCTTTGTTATTCCAGTTGCGATATCCCACCATGTGACACACGCTGTTGATCATCGAATTGAGCAGAATATATCCGACCACGTGGGTGAGCCAGGCTGCCGCGCCCCAGAGATATCCGAACATCGCGATGAAAATAGCCAGACCGCCAAAAACCGCGAAATGCATATGCGGAACTTTGTCGAGCCAGTCCTCTTTCCAGTCGGGCGTGTACTTGGCCACCATCTTTGCGTCGGATTTGGCTTCACGATAAAACCAGAAATTGCCGAAGAGCACGGTCCACATGCCGCGCAGGTACGGACTATGCGGGTCGCCAACCTCATCGGAAAATTGATGATGCTTGCGATGTACGGCCACCCATTCGCGCGGGACAATGCCGGTGAACAGGCTCAGCTCTGCATGCATCAGCAGTCCGAGGGCGGGGTTTATTTCCAGGCCGCGGTGGGTCTTGGCGCGGTGCAGGTAAATCGTGGTCAGAAACACCGACGTCTGCAGGATCGCCAGCGTGATGATCGCCATCCACAGGAAGCTCATGTGTTTTACCTCAGATGCCGCGCGCCAGGAAGCCGCCATCGACCGCGATGGTCTCACCGGTGACGAACCCTGCCGCTTCCGAAGCTAGGAACACCGCCGCTCCCACCAGCTCGTGCAGATTTCCGAAGCGGCCCATGGGCGTGTGTGCCTTGATGAGCGCGGCGCGCTCCGGAATATCCAGCGCGGCGGAGTTCAGCGGCGTGCGGAAGACTCCAGGCGCGATCGCGTTCACGCGCACGCCGTGCTGCGCCCACTCCGATGCCAGCGTTTCGGTGAGACTCACCACACCGGCTTTGCTTGCCGAGTACGGCGCCACACCGCTGAAGCTGACGAAACTAGTGAGCGACGCCGTATTGATGATGCAGCCGTGTCCCTGCTTGATCATCTGGCGGCCGAAAACCTGGTTGGCGCGAAACGTTCCGTTCAGGTTGACGTCGATTACGTAAGTCCAGTCTTCTTCCGGCATCTCGGCTGCAGGCTTCTTGCGCAACGTGCCTGAGGTGACCACCAAAATATCCACGCGGCCGAAGGCCTTCACCGTTTCGTTGCAAACGTGCTCGAGGCTGGCGCGATCCTGCACGTCGCTCGCGAGGCGCAAGGTTTTCGATCCCAGGCCTTCCAAGTGCGCCGCTTCAGCATGCACTTTGTCCTTATCGCGGCTGCTCGCGATAGTGGTAGCGCCGGCCTGTGCATACGCGCGCCCGATGGTTTGTCCGATGCCGCTCGTGCCTCCCAGCACCACGGCAACTTTGTCTTTGAGGGAGAACAGTTCCTGAATAGGGTTCATGGTGAAAGGGCAATGATACAATAACAGCTCCCATGAAATTCTTGACTTATCGACGCAACGGGTCTGCCGAGGCAGGCGTATTGAGAGGCTCGGATGTAATCGGCCTGAAAGGAGCCGGCTTCGGCGACATGATTTCCGTGATCGCCGGCGGTACAGAAGCGCGCCAGAAAATCGACAAGTGGCTAGCGGAGGCTCCGGCGTCTGACATCGCGCCGTTGTCCACCGTGAAAGTTCTCGCGCCGATGCCGCGGCCGCCGAAAGTGATTTGCGTCGGCCTCAATTACCGGGATCACGCCATCGAATCCAACATGGAAATCCCCAAGGTGCCGACCATCTTCTCCAAGTTTTCCAATTGCGTGATTGGCCCCGGCGACAACATCATCCTGCCCAAGCTTTCCGCGAAGCCTGATTACGAGGCCGAATTTGCGTTCGTGATCGGCAAGGGCGGCCGCCACATTCCCGCCGATCGCTGGAAGGAACACGTCTTCGGCTACACGATTCTGCACGACGTGAGCGCGCGCGATTTCCAGTTGGCGACCACGCAATGGCTGATGGGCAAGACCTGCGACAGCTTCGCGCCGATGGGCCCGTACCTGGTGAGCGCCGACGAAATCGCCGATCCGCACGCGCTCGATATTCAGATGGCCATCAACGGCGAGACGCTGCAGAGCTCGAACACCAAGCACCTGATCTTCAACATTCCCACGCTGATCTCGTATCTCTCCGGCTCGTTCACGCTGGAGCCGGGCGATGTGGTGTCCACGGGCACGCCGGCCGGCGTCGGTGCCTCAAGAACTCCGCCGCGCTGGCTGAGGGCGGGCGACGAGTGCGTCGTCAAAATTCAGGGACTGGGCGAGCTGCGCAATCCGGTAGTAGCGGAATAGCTGCCAGCTTTTTCGTCCAACGCCTCCAGGACGCCGTGCGCGGAGGACGCGCTTCATTGGCGGGCTCTAAGGGAATAAAATACCCAGCCCGGAAACCTGTGACCTGTTGCCTTTTGCACACCCGTCGGTCGGGGCTGGGGTTAGAGACCAAAGAGCCCTTTTTCTTACAGCATTGGCCACTGGCTTGCAATGGCTAGGCCGGGAGGGAACAATGAAAAAATTCGCAAGCATGGCTGTGATCCCGCTTTTTGCTGGATTTCTCTGGGCTCAGGACACTAAAACTGAAACAACCACTACGAAGACCACCTATAACGGGACGCTGATGGATGCAGGCTGCGTCAACAAGCAGACCGAACACAAGGAAACCACAACCACGACAACTCCGGATCAGACTTCGACCACTACGAAGACGGAGACCACTAACGAAGTAATGGATTGTCCCGTGACAACGACCACTACTACGTTTGCGTTGCAGACACCGGACGGCAAGTATGTCCGATTCGATGACCCCAGCAATACGAAGATCGTCGAAGTTGTAAAGGGCAACAAGGTGTGGACCAGGTCCATCAATGATCACAAACCGCTTAAAGTGCGTGTCGTTGGTACACCCAACGGCGACGTTGTCGTGATGGATTCGATCCGTTAGTAGGCACAAGTCTTAAGGGCGAGTCAGGCCGGACTCCACATCCGGTTTGGCTGTCCTTGTTTCATCGCGCCGCTACGTAGCGCTTCGGAATTCGTAGCGCCATGGTGCCTTGCGCCGTGACCACATCGTATTTACCGACGGCGCCGATCAGGACATGCGCGGCCCAGGGCTCGAGACCGTAATCGTTCACCAGCCAGCGGACCATGTCGGTGGTAGCTAGTTGCAGCGCGCGGTCGAGTGAACTGGCGAATTCCGGCTGCGAACCGAGGCTGATCAGATCGTCGGCGGTTTCCACGCGCGGACCGGTCACGCGGGCGCCTTTGCGTACTTCAACGGAAAATTCCACGTCCATGGAAGTTTCGATGCCGGTGGATGTCGGCTCGCCATCGGCCATCAGCGCGTGGCCGTCGCCGATGAAAAGCAAACCGCCGGGGTGGAAGACGGGCAGGATCACGGTCGCACCTTCGCCGATCTGGTTGTAGTCCAGATTGCCGCCGTAATTGCCGGAGGGCGCGGAGGTCGGCGCGAATTCTCCCGGCGCTGCTACGCCGACGCAGCCCAGCATCGGCCGCACCGGAAATTCGAGCGCGATGCGGTTACTCACCGGCTCGCGCAACTTGGTGGTGCCGCGCGCCAGATCGATATCCCAGGGCACAAGCGTGGACGAATTTTTGCGAACCAGATCGGCTTTGTAATCGTTGGTGTAGATTTTCTCCACGTACTCCGGCGTCAACGCGAACAAGCCCAGCCGCCACGCTGACCAGCCCCAGTTGCGGTTCAAACGCACTTTGCGGAAATGCACTAGCAGCGCGTCGCCCGGTTCTGCGCCTTCGACGTAGAACGGCCCCGTGAGCGGGTTGGACGGGTCGGAGCGCTTGGCGTCTTTGTCATCCTGACCGCCGGAGTCCAGCGTTTTGGTGGTGACGACATCGCCCGGACGGATGCGCAGACCTACCGCGTTGGTGCGCGAGAACGTGTGGTAGTACGTCTGCGGCTCAAAACGATGCGTCTCCGCAGTGAGCGCCACGGCACACGCCAGCGCCGCTGCGGTCAGCTTAAGCAATCTGTTTGGCATATTCATGCGTGATGTAGTCGCAGGCTCGCACCGTGATCGCCATCATCGTGAGCGTCGGATTCTGGCAGCCGCTTGAAACCCAGCACGCGCCGTCGGTCACGAAAATATTCGGCACGTCGTGCGCCTGGCAATATTTGTTGACCACGCTCGTGGCCGCGTCGTTGCCCATGCGCGCCGTTCCGACTTCGTGAATGCAGAAACCCGGTATGGACTGGCGGCCGGCCTTTTGCACGTCTTTCGCGCCGGCGGCTTCGATCATTTCCGCCGCCTGTTCGCGCGCGTCCTCCCACAGCTTCTTTTCGTTGTCGCTCCAATCGGCGTGGACTTTCAGCACCGGAATTCCCCAGGCGTCGACGCGGTCGCGATCGATCTCGACGTAGTTCTCTTTGCGCGCCAGGCATTCGGCCCACACGCCGAGATTGATCCGCCATTGGCCCTACGCGCACAGCTTCTTTGTACTTTGCGCCGAATCCGGGAGCGCCGGTGGAAAATTCCGGGCTGCTGCCGCCCTGATAGCCGTAGCCGCGAATGAATCCGTTGGTGGATTTTTCCTTCACATTGCGAAAACGCGGCAGGTAAATTCCGTTGGGGCGGCGCGGCGGACCTGCCCACGGCTTGGCTTCGATCTGCGGCATGACGCCGTGCGCGCCGCCTTCGTAGATGTGATCCATCACGTGTTTGCCCAGCGCATCGTTCGAATTGCAGATGCCGGAATTCAGCAGCAGGCGCGTGGATTCGAGCGTCGACGCGCACAGCAGCACGATCTTGGCGCGCACTTCCCGCGGCTCGCGCGTGAGCGCGGTCGATGTAGGCGATACCGGCGGCCTTGCCGTCTTTCATCACCACGTGGCTCGCCACTGCATCGGTCTGCAGCGTGAGGCGTCCGGTTTTCGCGGCGTCGGCAATGGTGGTCCACGGGCTGCTGAAATAGGAGAACGTGCTGCAGCCCTGCTCGCAGGGCCCGCAATAATGGCAGGCGGCGCGCCCGTTGTGCTGCTTGGTGAGAATCGCCACGCGGCCGATGGTGACCGTGCGGCCAAAATTTTTCTTGACCGCGGCTTTGCAGAATTTCCTCGCCGCAGGTCATCTCCATCGGCGGCAGAAAGACGCTGTCCGGCAGTTGCGGCAGTCCCTCGGCCTGGCCGCTGATGCCGACGTAGCGCTCGACGATTTCGTAGTACGGGACCATCTCGTCGTAGGAAATCGGCCAGTCGTCGCCGTAGCCGTCGTGACTGGCGGCTTTGAAATCGAGATCGCTCATGCGATAGCTCTGGCGGCCCCAGCTCAGCGAGCGCCCGCCCAGCACGCGCTGGCGAATCCAATGAAACGGCTTGTCCTGCGTGTACGGATTTTCGCGATCGTTGACGAACCAGTCGTAATTGTATTCGCGGCAGGCGTAGCACAGGCCCTGGATGGGCCGGTCCTGCTTCACGGTGGGCGAATAACCGAAAAACGGAATCTGCCAGGTTTGCTTGTGCTCGGTGAAATCTTTGGGAGTGATTTTCTTGCCGGCTTCGAGAAGGCAGACGCGCATGCCGGCTTCGGTGAGCCGCTTGGCAGCCCATCCGCCGGTGGCGCCGGAGCCGACCACAATCGCGTCGAACGGATCCCGGGGAGCGACAATTTGCAGCATGTGAAGCACAGTATAACGCCCGCGCCCCGCTATAATAACGGCGATGTCATTCGCCGGCCGCAAAGTTCTCGCATTCGAAAGCCGGCGCGCCACGGAAATGGCGGAGCTGATTCGCCGCCAGAAGGGCGAGCCGGTCATCGCGCCTTCCATGCGAGAAGTGCCCATCGAGCGCAACGACGAGGCTTTTCGCTTTGCCGAGCGCCTGTTCGCCGGCGAATTCGACATGATGATTCTGCTCACTGGCGTGGGCACGCGTTTTCTGGACAGATTGCTGGCGACGCGTTATCCCGCTGGAACGATTCGCGGAAGCCCTGCGCAAGTTGACGGTAGTCGCGCGCGGTCCCAAGCCCGCCGCCGTGCTGCGCGAAATGAATGTGCCGATCGGCATTCTGGTGCCCGAACCGAATACCTGGCGCGAACTTCTCGCTGCCACGGAAGGCCGCTCGGAGCGGCGCGATCGCCGTGCAGGAGTACGGCAAATCGAATCCCGAATTTCTCGCTGGCTTGCGAGCGCGCGGCGCGGAGGTCACCGCGCTTCGCGTGTACCAGTGGGAGTTGCCCGAAGACACTGGCCCTCTGCGCGAAGCCGCCGCGCGTCTGGCGGCGTGCGAAATCGACGTGGTGTTTTTCACGACTTCCGTGCAGTTGGATCATCTGACTGCAAATTGCCGCCGAAGCCGGCCTGGAAGATCGCGTACGGTCGGCGTTAGCCAAAGTTTTCGTGGCTTCCATCGGCCCCACCACGAGTGAAGCGCTTGCAGGAAAACAATATTCGCGTGGACTTCGAGCCCAGCCATCCCAAGATGGGAGTGCTGGTTCAGGAAGCTGCCGCCCGCATGGACGCGGCGGTGGAGGAGACGCGATGAATCGCCGTCGCGCGCTGCAAAATTTTCTTACGTTCGCAGCCGCATCGCCGCTCTGGGCGCAGCAGGAACCGCATCTCACCACTGACCCCGACGACGTCGCCTGGCCAGTGAACGTCCATGAATTCGAAGCCATCGCCAAACGTAAGCTGCACCCGATGGCCTACGACTTCATCGCCGGCGGCGCCGAAAGCGAGCAAACGCTGCGCGCCAATATCGAAGCCTATCAGCGCGTTTTTCTGGTGCCGCGCGTGATGGTGGACGTGAGCACGGTCGACACTTCGACCGAACTGCTGGGCTTCAAACTGGAAAAGCCGATCATCATCGCGCCCACCGGCGGCAAGAATCTGGTCATTCCGAATGCGGAAACCATCGTCGCGCGCGCCGCTGAGGCCAGCCACACGGTGGTCACCACCGGCTCCGGCGTCGACAAGGTGATGGACGATGGCATGAACGTCATCTGGTGGTCCAACACGGCGGGGCACGAGAAAAAATCCGATGCCGTGAGCTACGCCAAGCGCACGGAGGATCGCGGCGCCAAAGCCATCGTGGTCACGGTGGATAATCCATACCAATCCACTCGCGACCGCAATAATCGCAATCGCTTCGACTACGGCTACATGCAGACCGGCGTGCCACAGGAAAAAGTGGCGCCGCGCACGCCCGCTCTCGCCGGCATGTGGCAGCCGCATGCGACCAACATGACGTGGGATTACGTCGGCTGGCTGCGCGGCGCCGCCAATCTGCCGGTAATCCTGAAAGGCATTCTCGCGCCCGAAGATGCGCTGCTGGCGGTGGAGCACGGCGCGTCCGCTGTCGTTGTTTCCAATCACGGCGGCCGCCAGTTGGATGGCGCCGTGGCCACGCTCGACGCGCTGCCGGGCGTGGTCGATGCGGTTGCTGGCAAAATTCCGGTGCTGATGGACGGCGGTATCCGGCGCGGCGCCGATATTTTGAAAGCGCTGGCCTACGGCGCTAAAGCCGTGCAGGTGGGCCGCGCGCCGCTGTGGGGATTGGGCGCGTTCGGGCAAGCCGGCGTCGAGCGCGTGCTGTGGATGCTCACCATGGAATTAAAAGTCGCCATGGCGCTGGCCGGAAAACCGCGCCTTTCCGCGATCGATCGCAGCCTGGTGCGCCGCGTATGAGATTCGCGCTGGCGGCGCTGGTTTGCGTGCTGGCGCTTCGCGCGGAGAAAACGCACGAATTCTGCGCGCCCTGCCATGCGCAGCAAGTAGCGGATTTCCAGAAGCATCCGCACTTTCAGCAGGGGATTAGTTGCGATGCCTGTCACGGTGCGAGCGTCAAGCACCGCAGTTCGACGGGTGCGTCCGCGCCAGACAGAGTTGCGTCGTCAGATGAAGTGCCCGCGTTGTGCGGCGCGTGTCACGCGGCTGAACAGAAGGAATACGTCGCGAGTAAGCATGGCGTGCTGGTCCTGGCGCGCGCCAAAGTGAGAGCCGCGAATTGCGCGACATGCCATGGCGTACACAGTCCGCGCGCGGCGCAGCAGACCGAAGCGCAGTGTCAACGATGTCACGCGACGCTGCCCGCGTCATGCAACGCGGCACCGGCGTCGAAAACGGCGGCGGTCTCGTGCATGAATTGCCACGCGCGGCACACGCTGGCGGTGAAACGCGGATGAAAAAGACACCCATGGCGCTGGCCAACGAGTATCTGGAACTGGCGTTCCTTCTGCCGGTCTCCACATTCGTCGGTTACGCCATCGGCTACTTGCTGGATAAAGCCTTCGGCACGCACTTCCTGTATCTGGTTTTTCTCATCCTGGGTACGGTTGGCGGATTTGTGCAACTCATTCGCAGGTTCACGCGAGACAAGCCCGATGACTCTCGCTGAGCCGTTGTTCTACGACCGCGCGCTCGCCCGGATCGTCCGCTACATGCTGGTGTTCGCGGCAGTGGGCACGGTTGCTGTTTGGTTCCACGGCGGCTGGCGTTGGAGCGCGGGATTTCTGGCCGGCTCGCTGGTTTCCTATCTCAGTTTTCGCGGATTTCAACGCCTGGTGGATTCCCTCGGTCCCGCCACCGAAGCCAAGCCGCCGCGTGTTCGTGTCGCCATTCTGATGGGCGTACGCTATCTGCTGTTAGCCGTTGGCGGCTATGCTATAGTGAGGTTTTCCACGCTGAGTTTGACGGCTGCTTTGCTGGGTTTGTTTGTTTCGGCGGCCGCTGTCATCCTCGAAATTCTGTACGAATTAATCTATGCCCGAACATGAAATTTGGCTCACGAGACTGTTCAACGATTCGCTCGCTCCGCTAGGCAGATCGCTGCTGGCGCTGGTGAACGTCAATGCCGAAAATCCCGGCCGGCCCTGGACCAATTTCATCACCATGGAAATTCTGGTGGCGCTCATCATCGTCGTGGTGTTTGCGATTCTGCGCGGACGGCTTTCGATGGATCGGCCCGGCAAGATGCAGCACACCTTCGAGGCGATGTACCAGTTTCTGAAAGGCGAGAGCTTAGACAATATCGGACACGCCGGTCCGCACTATCTGCCCTTTCTTGGCACGTTATTTATCTTCATTCTGTTTTCGAACCTGCTCGGCATTATTCCCGGGTTCGAATCGCCCACGATGAACCCATCGGTCCCCGCAGGGTGCGCTGTGCTGGTTTTTTGCTATTACAATTTTTTGGGATTCAAGCAAATGGGCGTCGGCAAGTATCTGGCGCACTTTGCGGGACCCATGCCGGCGCTGGCCCTTCTAATGGTGCCGATCGAAATCGTGAGCCATCTGGCGCGGCCAGTCTCACTCACCATTCGTTTGTTCGCCAACATGCTCGCCGGCGAAAAGGTAACCATGGTCTTCCTCAGTCTTACTTACCTGGTTGCGCCAGCCCTTTTCATGGGGCTGCACGTGTTCGTTTCATTCCTGCAAGCTTATATTTTCGTGTTGTTAACCATGATGTACGTGGCGGACACCGTGCCGCACGAAGCCCATTGATACTGGCATCATGCAGCCTCCAGCGTGAGACCGGCATCCCACAGGCGATGACGGGAACCACCTCCTGAGAGGCAATTTTAAACAAGGAGTAACACCATGAACGTCAAATTCACTTTGATCCTGCTAGCGCTTTTCGTATTCGCCAGCCCGATCTTCGCCGCCAGCGCGACGCCCGAAAACAATTTCCATTGGGTGGCGATCACATCCGGATTCTCCATGGCCATCGCTTCCGGACTCTGCGGATTGGCGCAAGCCAAAGCCGTCGCCGCCGCTGCCGAAGGCATGGGACGTAATCCCGGCGCCTCCGCAGCCATTCGCGGTTCGCTGATCATCGGATTGGTACTGATCGAATCGCTGGCTCTCTACACGCTAGTCATCATCTTCGCCAAAGTAGTCTAACTGTTTTGCCGGAGGGCGCGGGGTTTCTTCTCCGCGTCCTCTGCGCCTCTGCGAGAAATTTCTTTCCTTTTCTGCTTTCGCCTCTTGTTCTCCTCAATCATTTCGTGTAATGTAGCGAAGATAAGGCGAAACAGGAACGATGACCCCGGCTCTCATCAGCAAGCGGCAAGACTTGCAATCGGTGGTGCGGCAATTTGAGCTGCTCATGCAGCAGGGTGATTCTCCCATACGCGCTATCCGGCGCCAGGCCGCCTCGATCGGTGATTTTCGCGAGGTGCCGGATAGCGTCCACCCGAGTTTGAAAGCCGCCCTTGCGAGCCGGGGCATCGCCAAACTTTACAGCCACCAGGCGGAGGCGGTCGCGCTATCGGCGGCCGGGAGGAACCTGGTGGTTGTAACTCCTACGGCAAGCGGAAAAACGCTGTGCTACAATCTGCCGGTCTTTGATTTGCTGCTGCGCGAACCCGAATCACGCGCGCTCTATTTGTTCCCCACCAAGGCGCTGGCCGAAGATCAGCTTCACGAATTTCAGAAAATGGCCGACGCCATCGGCGCCGATATTCGCGCCTTCACGTACGATGGCGACACGCCCCAGGACGCCCGCAAGACCATTCGCGCCCGCGCCAATGTGGTGTTTACCAATCCGGACATGCTGCACAGCGGCATCCTGCCGCATCACACGCGCTGGGCCAAAGTGTTCGAGAATCTGCGCTATGTCGTGATCGATGAGCTGCATTCCTGCCGCGGCGTTTATGGCAGCCATCTGGCCAACGTGCTGCGCCGGCTGAAACGTATCTGCGCGTTTTACGGCGCGGCGCCGCGCTTCATCTGCTCTTCGGCGACCATCGCCAATCCGCGTGAGCTGGCCGAAGCGCTCACCGAATCCGCGTTTGACCTGGTGGATGTGAATGGCGCGCCCTCCGGCGAAAAATATTTCATTTGCTACAACCCGCCGGTGGTCAATCGCGCGGCTCGGCATTCGCCGCAGCTATATCCACGAAACCCGGCGCCTGGCGCTGGAGCTCATCGAAGCGCGGCCAGCAGACGCTGGTGTTCGCCAATAATCGCCTCGCCACGGAACTGCTGGTGACCTATCTCAAAGAGGCCATGGATCGCGGGCCGCTTGAGCAGTCGGTGCGCGGCTATCGCGGCGGCTATCTGCCGCGCGAGCGGCGCGAGATCGAACGCAAATTGCGCGACGGCGAAATTCGCGCCGTCGTCTCGACCAACGCGCTGGAGCTCGGCATCGATATCGGCTCGCTCGACGCGGTGGTGATGGCCGGATATCCGGGGACGATCGCGTCCACGTGGCAGCGCGCGGGCCGCGCCGGGCGCCGCCAGACTCCTTCTGCCGCGGTGCTGGTTGCGTCCAGCGCACCGCTCGATCAGTACATCGTCGAGCATCCCGATTATTTTTTTGGCCAGCCGCCGGAGCACGCTCACATCAACGCCGACAATCTCGAAATTCTGCTGGGCCACTTGAAGTGCGCCGCGTTCGAACTGCCGATCGCCGATGGCGAAAAGTTCGGCCCGCACGTCGCCGATGAAATGTGCCGGTTTCTGGAGGAATCCGGTTTCATGCACCATTCCGCGGGCGCGTGGCACTGGACGTCGGAAACCTATCCCGCCGACGCCATCAGCCTGCGCGCGGTGACCAGCGATAACTTCGTCGTAGTCGATGTTACTGGCGAGCCCAAAGTGATCGCCGAAGTGGATTTTCCCTCCGCGCTGACCACGCTGCACGAGAAGGCCATCTATCTTCACGAGGCCCGCCAGTACCACGTCGAGCGCTTTGATTACGACGAGCGCAAGGCCTATGTGAAGCGCGTCAACTGCGATTATTTCACCCAAGCTATCGACTACTCGCGCGTGACGGTTCTGGAAGAGTTCGAGAAGCAACCGCAAGCCACCGCGCTCCGCGTGCATGGCGATGTGCGCGTGAATCGCCAGGTGGTCGGCTTCAAAAAGATCAAGTTCTACACGCAGGAAAACGTGGGAGCGGGGAAGCTTTCCATGCCCGAACAGGAAATGCACACCACGGCTTTCTGGCTGCATTTTCCCGCGGATTTTCTGGCGCGTTTCACCGAGCTCACACCCACCGAAAGGCTGGATGGCTTAACCGGCCTCGGCCACGCACTGCGAAATATTGCGGCATTACTAGTGATGTGCGATCCGCGCGATCTGGGCGTGGCAGTAACGGAAGACATCGCCGGATCGCTCGCCATCTTCGAGCCGAATCTCTACCTGTATGACAACTATCCCGGCGGCATCGGGCAAAGCGCGCCACTCTATCGCATGACGGACGCTCTGCTGCGGCGCACGGCGGAATTGCTCGCGGCATGCGTCTGCGAAACCGGCTGCCCCTCCTGTGTGGGACCCGCAGGCGAGAACGGCGCGCGCGCCAAGCAGGCCGCAATGCGCATCCTGAGTGAATTGTTACAGTAGTGAGGAATGCCTGAATTTGATGTGGTGGGCGTGGGGCTGAACGCCACCGATACCGTGCTGATGGTTGCGCATTTCCCGGCGTACGGCGGGAAAGTGCCGTTTCATGATGAATTTCTGAGTCCGGGCGGGCAAGTGGCCAGCGCCATGGTGGCGTGCGCGCGTCTGGGGCTGCGCGCGAAATATATCGGCACGGTGGGCGATGACGAGCGCGGGCGCATCCAGATGGAAAGCCTGCGGACGTCTAGCGTGAATCTGGATCACGTGCAGTTGCGCATCGGCTGCGCCAACCAATCCGCGTACATCATCATCGACCAGTCCACCGGCGAGCGCACTATTCTGTGGCGGCGGCCGGAGTGTCTACGCATCGCGCCCGAGGAAATTACGCCGGAGCAGATTCTCTGCGCGCGTTTGCTGCACATCGACGGACACGATACCCCGGCGGTCGAGCACGCCGCGCAAGATCGCGCGCCAGGCGGGAATGCCGGTGGTGGTGGACGTCGACACGATTTATCCCGGCTTCGATCGCGTGCTGCCGCACGTCGATTATCTGGTGTCGAGCTCGGAATTTCCGGAGCGCTGGACCAAGCAGAGCGATCCGTTCCGGGCGCTCGAAATCATTCAGAAGGAATACGGCATGCGTGTGGCTGCGATGACGCTGGGCGCGCATGGGGCGCTCGCGCTCGAAGCCGGCCGCTTCATTTATTCGCCCGCTTACGTGGTGAATTGCGTGGACACTACCGGCGCCGGCGACGTGTTTCACGGGGCCTTCTGTTATGCTGTGTTGCAGGGCATGCCGATGCGGGAATCGCTCGATTTTTCCAACGCCATGGCGGCGCTGAATTGCACGGCAGCTGGGCGCCCGCGGCGGCATCGCAATCCCGGCCGAAGCGCGCGCGCTGATGAACTCTGCCGGCCGCCGTTCGCAACGCGAATTTGAGCCGTGTGTCCTCCTCCAACTAGATGTTTCCCATCCGAGATACGCAGCCGAGTAACTCGCGCCCCGTAGTGACAGTGCTGATCATCATCGTCAACGTCCTGGTGTTTCTGTTCGAATTCTCCATGGACGAATTCACGCGCAATCACTTCATCAGCGTCTACGGACTGGTCCCTTCGCACTTTCATCTTTCCGCGCTGTTTACGCACATGTTTTTGCATGGCGGATGGATGCACATCATCGGCAACATGTGGTTCCTGTGGATTTTTGGCGACAACGTGGAAGACGTGATGGGCCACGGCAAATATCTGGCGTTTTATCTGGTGTGCGGCGTGCTCGCCGGGTTGACACAAATGTGGTTCAACCCTGATTCGCGCATACCCATGGTGGGTGCGAGCGGCGCCATCGCTGGTGTGATGGGCGCGTACCTGATTAAATTTCCACACGCTCGCATCGTTTCTGTCGTGTTCATTGTCATTTTCTTTACGACCGTTGAAGTCCCGGCAGTCCTGATGCTGCTGTACTGGTTTGCGATTCAGTTGTTCAGCGGATTCGGCTCCATCGGCTACTCGCATGTCTCCCAGGGCGGCACGGCATTTTTCGCGCACATTGGCGGTTTCATCGCTGGAATGATTCTGGTGAGCGTGCTGGGCACGCGGCCACGCTATACGCGGCGCTACGATTTGAATTGGTAATGCCTGCGAATCCTGCTGTGACGCTCTACACCCGCAAAGGCTGCTGTCTTTGCGATGACGCCAAGCGCGTGCTCGACGCCGCCCGCCGCCGGGCCGCCTTTCAACTTGAGGAGATTGATATCGATACCGATCCGCAATTGCGCGCGCTCTATAACGATGAAGTTCCGGTGATTGCCATCAACGGCGCCAAGGCCTTCAAGTATCACGTCAGCGTGGAAGAGTTGCTGCGAAGGCTGGAGGCGCGCTCATGAGCCTCGACGTGCTGGCGCTGGCCGCGCATCCCGACGATGTCGAGCAAACCTGCGGCGGCACGCTCATCAAAATGGCCGAGATGGGATACCGCACCGGCGTGCTCGATCTCACGGCCGGCGATATGGGCACGCGCGGCACACCGGAGCAGCGGATCGCGGAGTCCGAAGTGGCGGCAAAGCTGATGCTGGTGGCGCAGCGCGAGAACATGCATTTCCCCGACGCGCGTCTGGAGAATAATATTTCGGCGCGCATGTCGCTGGCAGTGAAGATTCGCGAGTTGCGCCCCCGCGTGGTGATTCTGCCGTATTGGCAGGGGCGGCATCCGGATCACTACCGCGCCGCTGAGTTGGGCTACGAAGCTTGCTTCCTTGCCGGCTTGAAAAAAATTGACGAATACTCCGAGCCGCACCGGCCGCACAAAATTCTGTATTCGTCTTTATACGCCAACGTCGCGCCCTCGTTTGTGGTGGATATCTCCGCGCAATTCGAGCGCCGGATGTCCGCGCTGCTGAGTTATCATTCGCAGTACGGGGCGAGCAGCGCAGGGCGGGGAACTGTTCCCTGAAGAGCAGGAAATTCGCGAACGTCTGGCTGCCATCGCGCGCTACTTCGGCAACCTGATCGGCGTCAAATACGGCGAGCCGTTCGTGGTGAAAGAAGCCATGAAGGTGGACGACGTGGTGGCGCTGGGCGGCAGAAGTTTGTGAAAGGAAGGACGCACCATGGCCAAGTACTACATGATCAGCAACCGGGCGCTGCAGGATGGCGGCCTCGCTAATATTCGCGGCGATCTCAGCTTCCGCCTTAACAACACCGAAACCGTTACGAATCTCGCCAGTTGGACCACCGTGTCAGCCGACGATTTCAAAGCCGAAGTGCTGCGGGCCACGACTGCTTTTCCCGATTTGCCGCCTAACCAACAGCAGGATCAAAAGCACGTCACCCTGTTCATTCACGGCTACAACAACACCTGGCAGGATGCCATCACGCGCTACCAATCCATCGTCAACAACATGTTTAGCGGCGATGCCGGCTTGGGTCTGTGCATCTGCTTTAGCTGGCCGTCCGACGGCGCGTATCTCGGATATTATCCGGACCGTGAGACGGCGCGCGAGTGTGCGATCGACCTCTCCACCGTGCTCAACGAGTTTTACGATTGGCTGATCGTGAAACAAAAAGACGCCATGAAAAATCCAGCCAATGCCTGCAAGGCCAAGACTTCCGTTATCGCGCACAGCATGGGCAACTATCTATTGCAGAAAGCCATGCAGCTTACCTGGACGCGCCAGAATCAGCCGCTGCTGGTATCGCTGATCAGCCAGCTTCTGATGGTGGCGGCGGACGTGGACAACGATTTATTCACCAACGGTGGCGACGATCAGAGCGATGGCATTGCGATCGCCAACCTGAGCTATCGAGTAACCGCGCTCTACACCGGACGCGATGACACCCTGGGAATTTCAGCCGGCCTCAAGCATTTCGGCAAACGCCGTTTGGGGCGCAGCGGGCTCGATCATTCCGACAAGATTCCAGAAGACAACGTTTGGGATATCGATTGCTCCACGTTAATACCGGCGGACGCCACCAACATTCATTCGTCGTATTTTGAACCGACGTCTCCCCAGGCCCTGGACTTGATGCGCCAACTTCTTCGCGGCGTGGACCGCAAAATTCTGGCGCAGCAAGGCAAAGCGCCGGCTTAGCGATCCTTGTTGTCCCCAGGCCACGGCGGTGGATGCGGCGGCGTGACGGGCGGCGGCCCTAGAATCACTCCGCCCGGCGGAATGGCGGGTGTTGCCGGTGTTGCGGGCGCCGGCGCTGTTGGGGGCACGTGCGGCCTGCGTGGCGGCCGCTCTGGTGGATTCACGATCACAATCCCGGTGTAGACCGGAAACGGGTAATACACTTCAAGCGGGTCGGGCACCGGCAAGGGAGCAAGGGTCGCCGGCGCGTAGGCCTCGACACGCGGCGCGGGCGGGTCCGGTTGAACAGGAAGCTGCGGAGCCAGCACAGGCAGCGCTTCCGCAAACGTGGCGTCGGCCGGTGGGTACACCGGATCCAGAAACGTGATGACGTGTGCATTCGCGGCGCGTGTCTCCGGCCTCTCGACATCCAAACGCATCGCTGCCCACGCAGGTGAAGGCGGCGCCATCACGAAGACCGCTGCAGCCAGCGGATCGCGCGGCTTGCCGGGTCCATCGCCCGGCAGCAATTCGCGTGCGTCCGGCGCCCATAGCGTGAAAGTGGTATTGGCTTTCAGATACTGCCGCGGAAGCGCCCGGGCATCCCAGGTCTCGCCAGGCGCCAGTGGCCCCCATCCCAGCCAGTTTCGGTCGCGCAGCCAGTAGACATCACCAGGTTTGAAAACGTCGCTCGATCCCGGCGCCCAAACCCAAGCCGCCACATTCTGCTCGATCCAACGTCCGTAGTGAAAAGGCAGCCATCCCCACGACTCGTTGGCGATCCAGGTGAAACCCACCGTGTCGTACCATTTCCACGCGCCGTTGCGGAACGGAATCCATCCCGGCTCGACGTTGGGTTTCCACACCACGCCGTATTCCTTGGTGTCGATCCAAACTCCGCCGGCATCGAGATCCTGAAGCCCGTAAAGCAAGCCAGACGCGTGTTTCGACGCTATGCTGCCGGCCAGCAGACGGTCGCGCGCATCGCTCCAGCGGTCCGTATCCAGCGGAGTAATTTCGCGATACAGAAAGAATCGCGCCGAGCGTGGAATTTCGACGCGCGCCATTTGCCCTTCCTTCAAATCGAGTTCCGCGCCGGGTGAGGAAAACTTCGCGAGCCCTTCCAGCACCGAAATCTGGCTCCACTCGGCGCGGGCTTCGAGACGAACGCGCGAACCGCGCCGCAGCGAGATTTGTGCGCCGGGCAGGGCCAGAATCAAGGCGTCGCGCGCTTTAGGTTCACCAGTGAAATAGGCTACGCCGCGATCGAGCGTCAGCAGCGTGATGCGTTGGCCAGTGGAGAGGCGTGTGTAGTCGGAAATCCCGGCCTGCGATTCACTCGTCAGGCGCAGCACGCTTCCTTCGTCCAGTTCGATTTCGATCTTTGCGGAGGCCGCGGTTCGCACCCAGGAGGATTCCACCAGCGGCGTGTTGCGCACGGCCGGCTGCCACGCGTCGGCGGCCTGAAGCTGGATTTCAACGGACCCTTCCATCTCGCCAAGGCGGGCGAATCGGGCGGGCCCGGCCAGAACTACCACAGGCATCAGCCACAGAACCAGCGCTCTCATGGGACCTCCGAGAAAGAATTGACGCTCCGCCTGGGCCAAGCGTTGCCTCAAAATCATGCCACCATTGTCAGTATGACGGACACGGGCCTGATCCAGCGCATCGCCAACCTGCCGCATGCCCGCGCCAATTTCAAGCAACTGGTGCGCGAGTTCGGCGCGCGCGGGGAAGATCGGGATGAGCTCGAAACCGCGCTCGCCCGGATGGTAGCGCGCGGCGATTTGGTCGAATTCCGCGCCGGGCATTATGCCCTAACCAGGGGCAGCCGAGAATTTGTTGTGGGCCGCGTGCAGCGCCACCGCAACGGCTTCGGCTTTCTGATTCCCGACCATCCTCCGCAAGGCGTCAGCGGCGATATTTACATTCCGGCGGAGTCGGCGGGTAGAGCCATGCATGGCGACCGCGCCCTGGTCCGCATCTCGCGCATCGAGGCCAGCGGCCGCGCTGACGGGGAAATTCTCAAAATTCTCAAGCGCGCGCATCCCACCGTGGTCGGCGAGTTTCAAATCAAACACGGCGACTATTTTGTGGTCCCGCAGGACGCGCGTATCGATCAATGGATCGAGATTCCAGCGGACATGGCGCTGCCAGCGTCTACTCCTGCCACGCAGATCGATCGCATTGGCGCTAAGGCGCTCGAAGTCGCCGGCCTGCAGGACTTAGACGGCATGATCGTCAACGTGGAACTGCTCGAATTTCCCGAGGACGGTGAGCGTGGCGTAGGCCGCGTGATCGAAGTGCTGGGGCGCCCCGGCGATTTCGGCATCGACGTCGAAATCGTGATCCGCAAGCATCACTTGCCGCACCATTTTCCGCCTGAGGTGGTCGAGCAGGCTGAAGCCATGCCCAACGTGATCGCTCAGCGCGAGATGGATGACCGCCGCGATTTCCGCGAGTTCGATATCGTGACCATCGACGGCGAAACCGCGCGCGATTTCGACGATGCCGTGTGGGTGGATCGCCTGGCCAACGGTAATTTCGCTCTGCATGTTCACATCGCCGATGTCGGCTATTACGTCCGCCCCGGCACGCCCATTGACGTGGAAGCGCGGCTGCGCGGCACCAGCGTTTATTTTCCTGATCGCGCCGTCCCCATGCTGCCGTTCGAGCTTTCGACCAATCTCTGCTCGCTCAATCCGCACGTCGACCGGCTGGTGCTTTCGGCGCTGCTGGAGTTCGATCATCGCGGCGATCTAGTGGCCCAGGAATTTATGCGCGGCGTGATTCGCAGCGCCGAGCGCATGACGTATACCGACGTCCACCTGCTGCTCGAAGGCGATGCCGGCTTACGCGAGCGCTATAAGCCGCTGATCGGACGGTTCGAAATGATGCGCGAGCTGGCTCTGATTCTCAACCAGAAGCGCGTGCGCCGCGGCTCGATTGACTTCGACCTGCCCGAGCCGCTGATCGAGTTCGACGAATGGGGCGCGATGACCGGCGTTTCGCGTGCGCTCCGTAACATCGCCCACCGCATCATCGAGGAGTTCATGCTCGCGGCCAACGAAGCCGTGGCGGCCCATCTGGAGCAGACCGGCTTCGCGTCCATCTATCGCATTCACGAGCCGCCCGAGCCGCGGCGCGTCATGGAATTTGAGGAAGTCGCGGCACATTTCGGCTACTCGCTCGGCGGCGGTGCCATCGCCGTGAAGAAGTTTGCTTATTCGGACAAGAAACGTGACGGCCGCAGGCAGCGCAAGGAAGTGGTGGTGCCGCAAGCGACGACTACAATTTCATCGCGCCACTATCAGAAGCTGGTCGCCAAGATCGAGGGCAAGCCAGAAGAACGCATTCTGAGCTACCTGATGCTGCGGTCGCTGCGCCAGGCCCGCTACAGCATCGACAACGCCGGCCACTACGCGCTGGCTGCGGACCACTATACGCATTTCACTTCACCCATTCGCCGCTATCCGGACTTGATTGTGCACCGCCTGCTGGCGGCATCGTTCGAGAAGCGCGTGTACTCGACTCCTGCCGAGATCGCGTCAATCGCCGAAGAATGTTCGCTGTCCGAGCGCCGCGCCGCCGACGCCGAGCGCGAACTCGTCGAGTGGAAGAAAGCCAAATTCATGTCCGAGCGTGTGGGCGACGAGTTCAGCGCGCTGATCATCAGCACGACGAAGTTCGGTTTGTTCGTTGAACTGGAAAACTTGTTTGTGGAGGGACTAGTTCCGATCGACACGCTGCCTGGCGACCGCTACACGTATCACGAGAATGTAAGAAAAATCATCGGCCAGCGCTCACGCCGCCAGTTTTCGATCGGCGACAGCGTGCGCGTGATTTTGGATCGCGTCGACTCGGTAGATCAGAAACTGCAATTCTCAATTGTGGAGCCGCCCCGGAAGAAACGCTAAGCCGCTTACTTCTCCGCCGGGATCACCTTCAACTCCGCATTTTCCTTGCTGCCTTCGCGAAGGCTGATCGCCTTTCCCAACTTTTCAAATGTCTTCAGAAAGTCCGGATCCGCGTACGCGCCCGATTCCGCATCCTCCCACGCAAAGAGTGTGTACTCGCCTGGAGCAATGCCCTTGATAATAAAGTGGCCGTTTTGATCCGCAATGACGTCCTTGAACAGCCTCGCCTGGTCACGCAAGCGGGATTCAGGAACCAGCGCCACGATTGCCCCACCCGCAGGCTGCTGTTGCGCCTTGAGCACCGTCCCATCGATCCGGCCGCCGTTAGAGGCGAGCACGATTTCGATCGGGCCAACCGCGCCGCTCGTGAAGTTGAGTCCGGATTCGAAGGCGTCTTCGGTGCCAACGCGAATGGACTTGATGTAGAAGTTCTCTGGCAGGCCCGACATACTGAGCTGGTAACGATCTCGAAGGACGTTTTGCAAGGTAAAGACTCCCTTTTCCTTCACGACAGCTCGAGTCATTCCCATTTGAGAAAAGGCCTGCGGCCCGGTGATGAGGACCGAAAGGCGCGACAGGCTGAGATCCGCCGTACCCTCTACTGCCACGTGTCCAGTCAGATCGAGACCCGGTGCTACAACCAGGCTGATATTTTCTACATCCGTGTTACCCACCTCCACGGGCATTTGAGCGGCGTATCTTTTGCCCTCGTCCATCACCTGCGCCGTGATGGTGTAAGAGCCGGGTGTTACTCCATGAAGCTCGAAGTTGCCTTCCAGGTCGCGGACGTTCGTCATATTAGGCGAGTACACACCGGGGTAATTGTGGTGCGCCAGAAATACGGCGATGTTCCGGCTCCGCGCGCCAAGAGCGCTCGTTACGCGGCCGTGGACTCGTACGGTGCGCGTCCGCGCCAGGGTCATATCGATTCCACGCAACTGGCTGCCTGCCGAGACTTCGATCGCGCCAGCCGATGCGGCATCGTAAGTTCCCGGATAATAGGTGGGCGGGTACGCTTGTTCACCCCCGCCTTCAACGACATCCGGTGCAGCCCGGTTGAAAGCGTACAAGTAGTAACGGCCAGGGTTCAGATCGAAGATCCGGTAGTCACCCAAATCGTTCGTACTCGCGCTATTGGAATTCTGGAGTTGGCGCCGGCCGAGGCCGTACCCATAGCGCATGGCCTGAATTTCAACACGCGCCAGCGGTTCGCCCTGTTCGTCCAGGATTCTTCCCATGATGACGCCCTGCGGCGTCATGCGGATGACCAGATCGCGCAGCTCCTGGCCGGCCCTCAGCGCCAGCGGTGTCCCGCCGCGCGGGCCGTATTGGCTGTCCAGGAATCCGTTGCGCCGGGCATAAAGCTGGTAGGTGCCAGGGACCAGATTTCGCAACGCGAAATGGCCGCTGGAATCCGTAGTACTGGCATTTGTGTTGCCGCCTTCGCGCACGTCTCCTAACTTGACATGAACCTTAGCCAATGGCTCGCCGGTGAGCGCGTTCACCACCTGTCCCTGGATCGTGCAAGCGGCGTTTGGATCCTGCGCCAGCGCCGCGCAAGCGCAAACCAACGCGAGTGCAACCAGCAACTTCATACGCGTCTTGCCCTATTTTAGCCACTCATGCGGGTGCTCTTGCACAAAATCATCGTCACCCAAATGCGGGTACGCGTTGCACACGAGGTCGATCTCTTCGCGTCCGTCCCCTGGAAGCCGATATGCAGGCGTTGTCCGGGCTGGAAGACTGTTCGGACGAAATGTTCAACGCTTGTATCCGATCATGCGCAGAAACTCGCGGCGCTTTTTGGCATCGTCCGCGGTCTCGACTCCCTTGGGTGGTGTGCCATCGATTACGCCCAGTACACCCCGTCCTTGCTCGCTATCAGCCACGATCACCTCGACCGGATTGGCGGTAGCGCAGAAAATCGAACACACCTCTGGCACTTCCTTGATCCGCCCCAGCACGTTGATCGGGTAGCCCTCGCGCATCGCGATCACAAAAATGTGGCCGGCGCTGAGCGCGGTGGCATTGCGCGCGGCCAGGGCTTGCAGCGCATCATCGTTGCCGTCGACACGGGTGAGGCAAGGCCCGGACGCCTCGTTAAACGCGATGCCGAATTTCATCTGCGGCACCGTGTTGACCAGCGCTTCGTACAAATCTTCGACAGTCTTGATGAAGTGAGATTGGCCGAGGATTATGTTGCCACCCTCGGGGATTTCCAGGCGAACCGATTTCAGTTCCATGCGACTAATCAGGATACACCTGCGATTGTGCCACCATAAATATATGGCCGACCGCAATAAACGGCTCCCCGAAAATGTCCCCGGCGAGTTCTTCGTGGACTCCACCTGCATTGATTGCGACGCCTGCCGGCAGATCGCGCCGGAAGTGTTTGCCGATTCCGGCGAGTTCTCGTTCGTCCACGCCCAGCCGCAAAACGAAGACGCCGTCCGCAACGCGCTGCGGGCTCTACTGGCCTGTCCCACCGGCTCGATCGGCACGCTGCATCCCAACCGCGCACGCGAAGTGAAAGCCGATTTCCCGCTGCCGCTCACCGACGGGATCTTCTATTGCGGCTTCAATTCGCCGAAATCGTTCGGCGGCAATAGCTACTTCGTGCGGCATCCCGGCGGCAACTGGCTCATCGATTCGCCGAAGTTCCTGCCGCATCTGGTCGACCAGTTTCAGGGAATTGGGCGGAATCGCCTACATCTTTCTGACCCATAGCGACGACGTGGCCGAAGCCGCGAAATTCGCACACCAATTCTCGGCCCGGCGCATCATTCATCGGCTGGAACTATCCTCGCAGCCCGGGGCGGAGATCGTAATCGATGGCGAAGAGCCGCTGGAGATCGCGCCGCAATTCCTGGTGATTCCCACACCCGGCCATACCCGCGGCCACTGCTGCCTGCTTTACGACGGCAGGTATCTGTTCACCGGCGATCACCTGTGGTGGAGCCGGACGAAAGCGCGCCTCAACGCCGGCCGCGATGTCTGCTGGCATTCCTGGACGCAGCAGACGCGCTCGATGGCGTTACTCGAGAAATACGACTTCGAATGGGTACTGCCCGGTCATGGCCAGCGCGTGCGGCAGCCCGCGGCGGAGATGCGGCGGCAAATCGGGGAACTGGTCGCTGAGATGCGAAGCCGCTAAGAAGTTCTCGCAGAGGCGCGGAGTACGCAGAGAAAAACTCACCTTTCTTACGATAAGCTGGCGTCATGATCCGAAGCATTGGTGCAGTCCTGGCGGGCTTCGTTGCGGTGATTATTCTCTCGATCGGCACCGATGCGGCCCTCCGCACGGCCGGCATTTTGCCGCCATTGGAACAGCGAGTGCCCGACGCGCTCTTGCTGCTGGCAACGGCCTATCGCACCATCTACAGCATCGCCGGCAGCTATATCTCGGCGCGGCTGGCGCCCAATCGGCCGATGCGGCACGCGCTGGCGCTCGGCGTCGTGGGCTTTGTTGCCAGCACCGCAGGCGCCGTTGCGACATGGAACGCCGGTCCGGCCTACGAGCCCAAATGGTATCCGCTGGCACTCATCGTCCTCGCGATGCCGGGCGCCTGGGCGGGCGGCAAACTTTTCGAGCGGAGGTAATTTATGGTTCTTACGAAAGACGAACTCATCGCTGCCCTTCAGGGCGAGGTGCGCATCTTGCTCCATCTGGCGTCGAAGGTTGACCCAGCCACGCTCGACTATCGTCCCAGCCCCAAACAGCGCAGCCTTTTGGAACTGTTGCAGTATATGACGATCATGGGCCCCATCCATCTGCGCGGCATCCTGGCAGCCGCGTTCGATATGGACGCATGGCGACAAGCCTGGAGCGCCGGGGAGGCGGCCGCGAAGGTCATGAATCTGGAGCAGGTGAAGGACGCGATCGGCAAGCAGCCGGCGCTATTCGCGGAATTGCTGGGATCATGTTCGGATGCGAATCTGCGTACTGAAATCGAGATGTTCGGCGCTAAATCCAGCCGGGGCGCGATGATCGTCAGCCTGGTGCTGTGCCATTCGCGGCCTATCGCATGCAGTTATTCCTGTACTTGAAAGCCTCCGGCCGCGAAGAGTTGAACACGATGAATCTCTGGGCCGGCATGGACAAGCGCTAAAAATCTCTTGTTCTGGGTTCGGTTTTACTCTGCGTTCTCTGCGCCTCTGCGAGAAATGTTTTTATTTAGCATCCCGCCAGTTATCCCCAATCCCGATGTCGGCGATCAGCGGCACTTCCAGCCGGTACACCTGTTCCATTTCGCGCTTCACCAGGGCGGACAGCCGCGCCGTCTCCTCCGGGGGCGCTTCGAACACCAGCTCATCGTGAACCTGCAGCAGCATCGTCGCTCGAAATCCCCCGGCGGCGAGTTCGCGATCGATCCGCACCATGGCCAGCTTGATCACGTCGGCCGCGGTGCCTTGCAGCGGCGAATTCACCGCCGTGCGCTCCGCAAATCCGCGCGCGTTGGGATTGCGGCTATTCATATCCGGAATCGGCCGCTCGCGCCCCAGCAGCGTGCGCGTCACGCCGGTGCGCCGCACTTCGGCGATGGTTGCGTCGATAAACTTCCGCACGCCGGCGTAGCGCTCGAAGTAGCCTCGGATGTACAGCTCCGCTTCACTGCGCGAAATGCCCAGCTGCGCGGCGAGGCCGAACGCGCTGATGCCGTACACGATGCCGAAGTTCACCGCCTTGGCGCGCGAGCGCGCTTCGGGCGTCACCATCAGCGGCGGAATGCCCATCACTTCCGCGGCGGTGCGCGTGTGGATGTCTTCGCCGTTGCGGAACGCTTCCACCAACAAGCGGGTCGTGCGACATATGTGCCAGCAGCCGCAGCTCGATCTGCGAATAGTCCGCCACCACCAGCTTCCAGCCTTCGCGCGGAATGAAGGCCGCGCGGATCTCCCGCCCCAGCTCGGTACGGATCGGAATGTTCTGCAGGTTCGGATTGGACGACGAAAGCCGGCCCGTCGCCGCGCCAGCCTGGTTGAAACTGGTGTGGATGCGCCCGCTCAGCGGATCGATCAGCACCGGCAGCGCGTCCACGTAAGTGCCCTTCAGCTTGGTGAGCTGGCGGTATTCCAGCACCTTGCGGGCGATCTCGTGCTCCTCGGCGAGGTCTTCCAGAACGTCCGCCGCGGTGGAAATGGTTTTGCCCTTGCCGTATTTCACCGGCGCGGGAAGCTTGAGATCTTCGAACAGAATCTTGCCAAGTTGTTGCGGCGAGCTGATGTTGAACGGCTTTCCCGCGAGCGCGTGGATCTCGGCGGTGAGCCGGGAAATCTCCGTCTCCATCAGTTCCGACAGACGTCCCAGCTCAGCCCTATCGACGCGGATGCCTTCGCGCTCCATGCGCGCCAGCACGCCCGCCAGCGGCAGTTCGATACTTTCGTAGAGCTCAGTAAGTCCGCGCGTTTCGATTTCGCTGCGCAGCGTTGCGGAAAGCTCAAGGGCGTAGTCGGCGTGCTGCTCCGGCGAGGCGCCCAGCTTCAAGTCGAGACGGCGGCGCACCAGTTCCGCCAGCGAGCATCCGCCCGGTTCGGCGTCCAGCAGGAACGCGTAGAGCATGACGTCGTGCGCAAAGCCGGCGGCATCGATTCCCAGCTTGCTCAGCGCCAGCAGCGTGGATTTCACGTCGCAGCCGATCTTGGGGCGCGCGGCATCGGCGATCAACGGCCGCACGGCGTCGATGAGCGTAACCGGAATTGCGCGCGCTTCGGCCTGCCGCCACGCGAGGCCAACCGTGTCCAGCGGGAATTCGCCTTCTTCGGTTCTCGACACCGCCACGATAACGCGGCGCCCGGCAGGGATCGCTCGCCAACCATTCCGCCACGGCTTCCCGCGTAGCCAGCGCCTGATAATCGCGCGGCCGCGAATCTTCACCCGGACCCAACTCACGCGCCAGGCTGTGAAATTCCAGTTCCTTGAAGAGTTCTTTGAGCGCCGCCTGGTCCGGTTCCTGCACCTTGACCATATCGAGGGAGAATTCGAGCGGGATCGCCGTCTCCACCGTCGCCAGCCGCTTGCTCATCAGGATGCGCTCGCGATTATTCTGCAAACTCTCGCGGTACATTTTGCGCTCGACTTCACCTGCCCGTTCGAGTGCCTGCTCGACCGATCCGAACTGGACGATCAGATCGCGCGCGCCTTTGTCGCCGATGCCGGGCGCGCCCGGAATGTTGTCCACCGAATCGCCCTTGAGCGCAAGCAGATCGGCCACCTGTTCGAGGCCGCACGCCCATGAATTCTTCGACCTTGGCAGGGTCGTACCAAAGATCGTCCTTGGCCGGATTCAGCATCGAGACGCGGTCGGTGACCAGTTGCAGCATATCTTTATCGCTCGAGACGATTACGACTTCATACCCGGCGGATTCGGCGCGCCGCGCCAGCGTGGCGATCACGTCGTCCGCCTCATACCCCGCAAATTGCAGAATCGGCACACGCATGCCGTCGAGTACCTTCCGCACGTACGGAATCTGTTCGGCCAGATCGTCCGGCATCTCGGTGCGATTGGCTTTGTAATCGGCAAACTCCTGCTCGCGCAAAGTGGGGCCAATGCTCTCGAAAACGGCCGCCATGTACTCCGGCTTGTAGGTTTTCGCCAGCTTCCGCAGCATGTTGGTGAAAATGTAGACCGCTTCGGTCGAAAGCCCGGTAGCCGTGCGCATGGGCGGGGCTCCGGTGCGGGCACGGGCATGATACGCACGAAAGATGAAGCCAAAACTATCGATCAGAAAAATACGGGGGCGGGGCACTGTGTCCCATGATATCCAAAGGGTTAAGGTGTCTGCTTTAATCCGTTAGATGTATTTCTACAACATTTGGAAGGCAAACTGTGGCGTTTTGGACACGTTGATTATGTCGTTATAGTTGTATAATCAGCGGGTTACGTTCGGCTGTCGGGTTGCAAGATATAAGATTTCATATGAAAACTGACCAGCTTCACCTAAGGATCCGTTTTGCGTTTTGAAACTACGGTGCAACGCCCCGTAGAGGCTACCGGCGTAGGCCTGCATAGCGGAGTTCCAGTCAGGATTCGTGTGACGCCCGCCCCGGTGTCCACCGGGATTGTTTTCCTCCGTACCGACCTCGACAACTTTCCCATCCCAGCCAGCTGGCGGCATGTGGCGCGCGTCAGCTATGCCACCAGCCTGATGCGCAAGGGCGTGCTGATCTCGACCACCGAGCATCTGCTGAGCGTGTTCTACAGCATGGGCATCGACAACGCCTACATCGAGATCGACAACCTGGAAGTGCCGATTCTCGATGGCAGCGGCATCGCCTTTTGTGGAACTGCATCCGCGAGGCCGGCATTCGCCATTACCGGCGCAAGCGCCGCTATCTGCGCATTCGCCGTCCGATTTCGGTGGAAGATCGCGGCAAGCGCATTACGATCCTGCCCGACGATGCGTTCCGCCTGACCTGCGACACGAATTTCGATCATCCGATGGTCGGCCGGCAGTCGCTCGAAATGGAAGTGACTCCGGAAGCGCTACGCCGAGCGAGATCGCGCCGGCGCGCACCTTCGGATTCGAGAATGAGCTGGACCAGATGCGCAACATGGGCCTGATCCGCGGGGCGTCGCTCGACAATGCGGTGTGCTTCAACGCGACTGGCGTGTTGAATCCGGAAGGGCTGCGTTTCCCGGACGAATGCTGCCGCCACAAAGCGCTCGACCTGATCGGCGACCTGGCGCTGATCGGCAAGCCGCTGCTGGGGCACGTGATCGCCGAGCGCGCCGGCCACGCCATGCATGCCGCGCTGGTGGCGCGCATCATGTCCGATCCATCGCTCTACGAGATCATCACCTTCGACCAGTTGGCGACCCGCGTGGCACATGCTTTAATGTCGTGAAGAAGAAGCCGCATTTCGACCTCGGTAAGGAAATCCGGAAACTGGCGCGCGAGCGAGTGGGCAAAGTGCCGGCAGCTAAAACTATTCAGCCGAAGGCGGCGCGGAAAAAGCCGAAACACAAGAAGCCGTTGACGGAAACCGAAAACTAAGAACAAAAAAATTTCTCGCAGAGACGCAGAGAAAACCTTAGAAATAAAATTAGTTGTTGTCTTTTTGTAGTTCTCTGTGTCTCTGCGAGAAATGTCTTTTTACGCCGCTAGAGCGCTAGCATTCCCATGGATCTTCCGCACCGCTTCCACGATCTGCTCCATATCCGAACGCGATCCCAGCATCATCGTCTGATAGAACCAGACGGCTTCTTCGCAGAGCTGGTCGTTGACGGGGCACGTGTTCCTCTCCAGGTACTCCGCAATTTGCCCGCTTGAATAAATCGTGCGGTACGCCCGCGAATCCAGCGTGTATTTTAGGAACGGTTCCTTGTTCAGCGGCGTGTAGCCGCCGTCGCTGGGAATTCCTTCGGCTCTCAGCGCTTCCAGAAAACGCTTGCGGGGCAGGTTCCCAAACTGCTTGGCATCGTAGCGCAGCATATACAGGTGATACGCATTGCGCGTGCATCCCTCATACATCCGCGCTGGATGAATGCCGGGGATTTCCTGCAGCATCTTAGTAAGGTAAGCCGCGTTCTGCTCGCGGGTGCGCGCCTGCTCTTCCACCCGCTTCCATTGCGACAACAGCAGCGCGCCCTGAAATTCCGTCATGCGCAAGTTGCAGCCGTTGCGGACATATTGCAGCCCCGCTCCGATGTCGCCGCGCCCGTTGTTGTGGAAGCTCATACAGAGCTTGTACAGCTCCGAATCATTGGTGAGGACCGCGCCGCCTTCGCCCGCATTCAAATTCTTGGACGCCTGGAAGCTGAAGCAGCCCAAATCGCCTAGCGTGCTCACTTTTTTGTGACGCCACTCCGCCAGCGGCGACTGGCACGCATCCTCCACTACCGGGATTTTGTGTTTACGCCCCAGCGCCAAAATCGTGTCCATATCCGCCACCGAGCCGCCCAGGTGCACTGGCAAAATGCAGCGCGTGCGCGGCGTGATCGCGGCCTCGATCTTCCGAGCGTCGATCTGAAACGTCTCCGGATCGGTGTCGACGAAAACCGGCAGCGCATGCTGCAGCAGCACGGCGTTTACGGTCGCGACGAACGTGTACGGCGGAACGATCACCTCATCGCCGGGTCCGATACCCAAAGCGTTCATTGACAGAAACAGAGAAGTAGTGCCGTTAGCCGTGGCCAGGCAGTGCTTGGCTCCCAATTGCTCGGCCCACATTTTCTCGAACTGCAGCACGTAGCTGCCGCCCACGCGGTTCCAGCGCTTGGATTTCAGCACGTCCATCCATTGGCGCTCGTCGTTGTCCTCGATCATCGGCCAGGAGGGAAACGGCGTCGAGCGGACCGGCTTGCCGCCCAACAGCGCGGGCTTCTCGGTAGTCGCGGCGCGCGCGGCCAGGCTGCTGGTTGCGGCGACAGCTAATACATCACGACGCGTAGGATTCTTGGACATGAGCGCTCCTTTTATATCTCGATATTCTACTGCCGCAGCGACACCTGCGGGAAATATTCGCCGCGCAGCGTCCGGGTCCACCAGCTTCCGTCGGCACGCTTCTCGGCAAAGGTAGTGAAGTGGTAACCATAGACCCTGGCCCGCACGTAAGTCGGCGGCGCGAGCGGAAATGGATTCCGGCCAAGCAGCCCCAGCACCTGAGGCGAGCCGCGCAGCAACTGCACCATTAGATTGACGAACCAGCGGTTCTGCTCATAACTGCTCAGAGCCGCGAACCACATCTGCCAATCGAGGCGCGGCTGGTGCGGTTGCACCCAAACGGGCCGGCGCTTCACGTCTCCGGGCTTGTAGCGGAATTCGTATTCCAGCCATGTCTGGTTGTCGTTCGAGCCTTCGATCACAATCTCCGACCGCGTCGTGGTCATCACCGCGAAGAGGCCATAGCTGTTCACGATGCCGAATGGCGATGTCCAGCGGAGCACTGCCTGCGCGGGCATGGGAAGCGCGCCCAGAAATGTCTCGGCGAGTTGCAGGCAGCTCAATAACGCGATGACGGAGACCAGCACCGGCGTTGCCAGACGCGCCACCTGCGGAAATCGCGGAACAGCCGGCGCTGCGATCTTGCCCTTTAGCCATCGCGGAATCCAGTGTTCGAGCGCCTGATCGTCGCACAGCAGCAGGCACAGCGCGAGGGTCAGTAGGTTGAAAAAGGCATAGTTGCCGGTTGCAAAAATGAGCAATTGGAACGCCGCCATTACGCCCGCCGCGATGAGCCGCAGCCTTCTGGGCGCGAAGATGCAGAAGGGCACGGCCAGCTCCACGGTGAACATCATCACTGCCGAGAAAGTCTGGAACCAGCCCGGCAACTGGTGAAAATACCAGGCGAGCGGTGTTGGCAGCGGCTGCGTCTCGTAGTGATAGCGCAGCGCGGTGAGACTGCGCCAGGCGGGGTCGTGGCTCAATAATTTGACCGCGCCCGAAAGAAACATCAGGCGGAACAACAGCCAGCGGAACAGCCACACCCGCGCGAAAACTGGCGTGAGAAAGATCGCCAGAAATCCGGTTTCGAGCAGCAGGTAATCCCATTGGAAAGACAAAAACGCCTGGCCTGCCGCCACCAGCGAGAGGTAAAGCACGAACAGAATCGCGGCCGCTGCGCGCTGAGCGAATCCCAGAATCGTCGCGACCGACAGCAGCGCGCCCGTAACGCATAGGGTCCGTAGAAACGAATCGCTCGCGCTGAACCAGCACAGCGTAGGCACGTGCAGCCATGCCGTGTCGCCCACTGCGTTGTACACAGCGCGCAGAAAATCACGCACCGGCAGAACGCCGTTCACGCCCAGCAAGCCGGTGACCTGCACGCTCAAGGAAAGAAAGGCGATCAGGTAAATGACGCCCAGGCATCGAAAAAACAGCGAGCTGGTGAGTGAGTAAGTATTCTTCACGAAGTTTTCCGCTCGATTTCGCGGTAGACGTCACGCTTGGATAATCCGCGCCGCCTGGCCACGGCCTTCATCGCATCCATCCGGCTGAGCCCTTCCCGCATGCATGCCGCGACTGCTTCGTCGAGCGGTGTCGAATCCGGGGGAGGTTCGGCCGGCCGTCCAATCAGCAGGGTGATCTCGCCTTTGACCGAGTCGCGCGCCGCGAGCATGGCGCGCACTTCCCCGGCAGCGCCCCGCACAAACTCTTCATGGATTTTGGTTAGCTCGCGAGCCACTACCACCGGGCGCGGCCCTAGCGTTTGCTCGACATCGGCGAGGGCATCCAAAATGCGATGCGGCGCTTCATAAAATACCAGCGTCGCTTCCACTTCCGCCAGCGACTTGAGTGCGCGAATCCGCTGGCCCGATTTCGCCGGCAAAAAACCACCGAAATAGAAAGCATCGGTCGGCATGCCGGAAGCTGCGAGCGCGGTGACCAGCGCCGAAGCGCCAGGAATCGGCACCACCGGGATACCGTTTTGAATCGCGGCGGCGACGAGACGGTAGCCCGGATCGGATACCAGCGGCATGCCGGCGTCGGAAACCAGCGCGACCGAAACTCCGGCCAGCAGCTTGGCTGTCAACTCGGCGGCGCGCTCGCGCTCGTTGTGTTCGTGATAGCTAACCGCGGGCTTGTCGATGCTGTAATGATCCAGCAGTCGGCGGGTATGCCGCGTGTCTTCGCAGGCGATCAGGCCGGCTTCGCGCAGCGTCCGCACGGCGCGAAACGTGATGTCTTCCAGGTTGCCGATGGGCGTCGCGACCAGATACAGCGTGCCCGTCATGAGGCCAGCTTTCGGTAGTTGATCAGCTCGATGCCCGCATCTGCAATCGCCTGCCGTGTTTCCGGGGCGATTAATGCCGCCAACTCGCGCGCCCGGCTTTCCTTCAGACGCGTGCGCGCCTGCCGCAGTTCATCGCCCAAGTTTCCCGGATGGCACATCAACTCCGTGAGCCCTTCGGGCAGCGCGAGCAGCAGGCGCGCGAGCCCGCCAGTCTCCATGCGGCCGGTGATTTGGAATCCGGCGAAATGATCCGTGGTACGGCACCCATGGCGGACGAGTGCCGCCTGGAATCGTCGGCGCACCACACGGAGGCTGTCGCTAGTAGCGCGTGTAAGCCAGGACGCCCCGGAGCGGGCGGAGGTGATCGGCAAGTCGAACGGCCGCCGCACCCAGCGAATTTTGAATTCTTCGGCGATGCGCCCCACGGCTTCGAGAACCGGCGGCGCCAGATGCGTATGCTTATGCGTGTCCAGGTGCGTGAGGGCAATGCCGGCCGCGAGAATGGCGCGCACCTGCGCCGCGCACTCGTCGTACAAATGAATCTTCCTCGCCGCAATTGCCATCAGTAACCGGGGAACACTCGCCGGCAGTGCTGTGCCAGGCGCGGCAAGCGATTTTCCGCCAACCAGCACCAGATGGCAGCCGATGTCGAGGGTAGGGTTTTCGCGCGCCAGCCGCACGGCGTCCTCAAACGCGCCGCCATTGGCCATCAGCGTGGTTGCGGTCAGAATGCCGCGGCGGTGCGCTTCCACGATTCCCTGATTCACATCGCGCGTGAAACCGAAATCGTCGGCGTTCACGATTAACTGCCGCCTCACGTTTAGAATATCGCCAGCTTGATGCGCAGAAACTTTTTCGGATTGGCGCGTACGTCTTTCAGCAGCGCGTTCATCTCGCCGGTCACGCCCTTCAGGCTGTCGTAAAGCTGCGGGTTTACCATCAACTGGCCCAGCGTGCCCTGGCCAGAATTCAACTTGTCGATGGTGGTATCGACCTTGCCCAACAGTTGATTGATCTGGCGGTACAGCTCTTCGTCCTTCAGGAGCTTGCCCGCCGTGCCTTTGCCGGCGTCGAGATCTTCCAGCATCTTATTGATGCGGCCGGTCGTTACGCGCAGATCGTCGAACAGCGCCGGGTCCTTTAGCAATTTTCCGGCAGTGCCTTTGCCCTGCTGCAGCTCGGTCGCAATGTCGTTTAGGCGCTGCAGCGTGCCGCGGACATCTTTATAAAGCGCGTCATCGTACATCAGTTTGGATAGCGTTCCGTTGCCGGTCCGCAAATCGGTGATGATCTTTTCGGTTTGCTCCACAGCGGCGTTCAGGCGCGCGTACAGTTCTTCATCCTTGAAAAACTTTCCCAGATTGCCCTTGCCGGCCTCGACATCGTTGAGAAGCCCGTCCACGCGCTTCAGCAGCCCCTGGAAGGACTGCAGCAAACCGGCGCTCTGCGCCATCAGCTCCGGAATATCCTGGCTGGGAACGCTGCGGATTTCGGCGCCGCGCTTCACCGGCGTCGGGCTCGATCCTTTGGTGATGTTGACGAATTTTTCGCCCAGCAGGTTGGAAGCGCTAATGCGCGCCACCGAATCGTCGGGGATCTGCGCCCGCATGTCTTCCGGGATGGTCATGAGGATTTCCACTACCCGAGCCGGATCTTTCGAGTTGGACAACCTCAGCTTGTCCACAGTGCCGGCCTGAATGCCGTTGAGCCGCACCATCGTGCCTTCGGCCATTCCGGAAGAGTCGTCCATGAAAGTGCGCAGCTCGAACGTGCGTTCAAAAAAATTGCCTTTGCCAGTGAGTAGAAAGATAAGCACGGCGGCAATGAGCATGGCCACCGAGGCCATAATGCCCACCCGCAACTTGGCGAAACTGACTCGTTGAGGTGACGCCATAGATTATCCGCCCTGCATCTTCCGGAACTTGGCGATATAAGGATCGCTTTGGGCTTCCAGCTCCGCTTGCCCGCCCTCGAAAATAAGTTGGCCTTCGCGCATCACCAGGAACTTGGTTCGCAATTTTTGCTCGCTTTCCCGGGCAGGATCCAATTTGCCGTTCTCAGGATTGTAGCGGAAATTGGCCACCAGGTTTCCATCCTGATAGCGATGGGTGACGATCAGGGTCGTGGTGTTCGCCAAATCCCGCTCTTTAATGATGAGCGCCATGATGGTGTACGCGGTGATAGGATCGAGGCCCGCCGTCGGAGAATCGTAGAGCAGAAGGGCCGGCCGGCTTACCACCGCGCGGGCAATCGCCGCCCGCCGCCGCATGCCACCGGAGAGTTCGCTCGGGAATCGCCGCAGCGTTTGCCCCAGTTCAACGAATTTCAACGCTTCTTCCACCCGGCCCTGCACTTCGCCTGGGGCGCATTGGATCGCTTTTTGGTTCAGCAGCGGATAGGCCACGTTCTCCTCTATCGTCAGCGAATCGAACAACGCGCTCTCCTGGAACAGCATTCCCAACCGGCTGCGGACCTCAAACATCTCCCGCTCGCTCAAGCGGGTAATATCCTTGCCAAAAACGAAAACCGATCCCTTCTCCACCGGATTCAGGCCCATCGCCGTCTTCAGCAACACGGTCTTGCCGCTCGAAGCCGCCCCCAGGATAATGCGGGCCTGCCCCTTGAAAACCTCGAACGAGATGTCCCTTAGCGCCGGCACGCCGTCGAAGGACACCGTCACCCGGTCGAACCTGAGCACACTCTCTGGGGGCGCATCCGGCATTACGAAGATACAAGTTGGCTGGTGAAGATTCTCGTGAGGAAAAACGTCAGCACGAAAATTAGCACCGAAGCCCAGACTACCGCCTGTGTTGTAGCCTTGCCCACGCCTTGGGTTCCGCCAGTGGCGCGCAGCCCGAAGTAACATCCCATCAGCGAGATGACGAACGCGAACATGAACGGCTTTAGCAGTCCCTGCGTCAGGTCATTCCAATACAGTGATTGCCACACCGATGTCCAGTAGGGGCGCGCGGGCAGGCCGAGCAGCACGGTGTTGACGATCCACCCGCCTACCATGCCCGAAAAATCGGCAATGATCGTCAGCAGCGGCAGCACAATGCAGGTGGCGATTACGCGGGGCGTTACCAGTTTCTGAATCGGATCCGTCCCCAACGCGCGCATGGCGTCAATCTGTTCGGTGACTTTCATCGATCCGAGTTCGCTCGCGATCCCGGAGGAATTGCGGCCCGCCACCATCAGCGCTGTCAGCACCGGTCCCAGTTCGCGCACCAGAGTGATGGAAACCGCCTGTCCTACCCGGCTGGTCTGCCCCCATTGCGCCAGCACGCGCGCCATCTGCAACGCCATCACCGCGCCGCTGAAGAAACCAGTGAGGATGACGATGAAAAGGCTTCCCACGCCGATCGTATCCATCTGCAAAGCGATGTCGTCGGTGTAATGCGGAGGGCGGAAAAGATTGCGCAGGGCCCTGCCAAAGAGGATGTAAAAATCCTGAATTGCGATGACGGGTCCCAGCAGAAAATCGAACATTTCGTGGCGCCTCGACCCTCGATGCTACCATACAACTATCCAAATGAAGGGACTTACGGACATTCCGGGCATCAAAGTCGGACACGCGTCCGATTACGACGGCATAACAGGCTGCACCGTGATCCTTTGCGAAGCCGGCGCCGCTGCGGGCGTGGATGTGCGCGGTGCCGCCACCGGAACCGAAGAATTAGACACGCTGAGCTCACGTCATTCGGTGGAACGGATTCACGCCGTCGTCCTGTCCGGAGGCAGCGCGTTCGGTCTGGAATCGGCTTCCGGCGTGCGCCGGTTTCTGGAACATAAAGGTGTAGGTTTCCAAACTGGCGCGGCACTTGTACCCATCGTGCCCGCCGCCATCCTATACGACCTCGGAATTGGCAAGCCTAACGTCAGGCCCACCCGCGAGATGGGCGAAGCCGCCGCGGCTGCTGCTACCACCGACGCCGTGAAGGAAGGCAACGTGGGCGCTGGCACCGGCGCGACGGTGGGCAAATTGTTCGGGATGAAACAGGCCATGAAGGCCGGCATTGGTTCCTACACGGTGGAACTCAGCAGCGGCGTCCGCGTGGCGGCGCTGGTGGCGGTGAATGCCGTTGGCGACGTGCGCGATCCCGAGACCGGCAAGATCATCGCCGGCGCGCGCCAAGGGCCGGACAGCCGCGAATTCGCCGACACCGAATTGCAAATCAAGCGCGGAACCCCCAGAGGCGCCCCGCGGCGCACCAACACCACGCTGGCGCTGGTCGCGACCGATGCCAAGTTGACCAAGAATGGCGCTACGCGCCTGGCCCAACAGGCCACGCTTGGCATGGCACGCACGATTTATCCCGTCAACACCGCGTTCGATGGCGACGTGACGTTTGCGCTTTCGCTGGGCGAAGCACAGGCCGACATCACCGCGCTGGGCGTGGCCGGGGCGGAGGCGCTGGCGCAGGCTATCCTCAGGGCGGTAAGAAGCGCAGCCACCCTGGGCGGCGTGCCGGGATTGGCCGGCTAGCGAAATAAGCAGAGGACCATTGCTGATCGCGCGTGTTGTGCCTGTCGTATTGCTCACCATCCTCGCCGGGTGTAGCGCCGCGCCCAAACGGCCGTCCATCCAGACGCTCGAGCCTGGTGTCCTGAAAATCGCGGTCACCGGCACCACGGTCACCGATCCGCTCAACCCCGAGCAGTGGATGTATCGGTACGCGGAGCGCCTCGGACACGATCTGGGCCTTCGCGTGGAATGGCACGTGGTGCCGTTCGACAAGTCCTGGGAGCTTGCAGGCAAGGACGTCGTGGATGTCGTCGCGACCAACCTCGCCAACTTTCCGGACCGCGTCAGCCCGGGCGGCACGTTCTCGTCGCCGTTTCTCTATGAGCAGCGCGCGCTGCGGATTCGGGCCGCCGATAGGTCGCAGTACCGTACCTTGCCGACTTCGCCGGCCGGAAAGTGGGCGCCGTCAAGGGGATGGCCGCCGAGCGTGATCTACTTCGCCGCGCGCCATCCGGCGTGCAGATTGTCTCGACCGCGACTTTTCCTGAACTCTACCAGCAGTTTAGCTTGGGCCAACTGGATGCCATCGCGCAAGCCGAGTACTTCACCCTCGACGGCCGCGTCATTCCGTCGTACGGGCCGGATATCGCACTGATCGACCACCACGACTTGAATCCCGGGCAGCGCGAGGAATCGGTGTTGGTGGTGCGCAACAAGAGCGCGCGCCTGCTTGAGGCGGTCAATACTTTCGTGGCGCGTACGCCGTTTCCGCTACATCTCACGCGCGAGCGCTGATGCGCGGCCGGCGGCCTAGGCCTTGGGTTTATACGCGATGCAGTCGATCTCGACTTTCATCTTCGGATCGGCAAACTTGGTCTCGACCGTGGTCCTGGCCGGTTTGGCGTTGCCGAAGAATTCCGCGTAGACCTGGTTCATCGCGGCGAAATCTTTTCCATCGGAAATGAAGACGGAGCACTTCACCACGTCCGCCATGGACGCGCCGCAGCCTTCCAGAATGCGCTTGACGTTGTTGAGCACAATGCGGGTTTCGTGCTGGATGTCGCCGTAGGACATCTTCTGCGTTGCCGGGTCGACCGGTCCTTGTCCGGAGACAAACAGAAAATCGCCGGCGCGCACTGCTGGCGAATACGGGCCCATCGGAGCCGGCGTGCCGGGGGGTGTGATTCTCTCGATCATTTAATGTCCTTCCGCTTCCAGAAATCGTTCCACTTCAATGGCCGCCATGCAGCCCATGCCCGCGGCCGTCACCGCCTGGCGATAGGTGCGATCCTGCACGTCGCCGGCATGAAAAACGCCAGTGATATTGGTCTTCGCGCCGCCCTTGGACAGAATATAACCGTCGGGATCGGTATCGATCTGGCCCTTGAACACCGCCGTGTTCGGGATGTGCCCGATGGCTACGAAGAAGCCGCCCACTTCCTGGTCCCAGACTTTGCCGGTCGAGGTGTCGCGCAGCTTCACGCTGGTGACGTGACCCTTGTGGACATCGTAAATATCTTCGACCACGGTATTGGTGAGGAATTTGATCTTCGGATTCGCCCGGGCGCGATCCAGCATGATCTTCGAGGCGCGGAACTGGTCGCGCCGGTGGACTAGAATCACTTCCGAGCCAAAACGGCTCAGGAAATTGGCTTCTTCCATGGCGGAATCGCCGCCGCCGATGACCATGATCACGCTGCCGCGATGAAAAAATCCGTCGCAGGTGGCGCAAGAGCTGACGCCGTGTCCGATCAGTTTCTGCTCGTTGGGCAGGCCCAGCCAGCGCGCCGAAGCGCCTGAGGCGATGATCAGCGCGCGCGTTTCGATCCACTCTTTCTCGACCCGCAGGCGGAACGGCCGCTTGGAAAGATCGGCCTCGGCCACGGTGCCGTCCATGTATTCGGCGCCAAAACGCTCGGCCTGTTTCTTGATGTTCTCGACCAGATCCGGTCCGTTGATTCCATCCGGAAATCCGGGAAAATTCTCCACCAGGGTGGTGAGCGACAATTGCCCGCCCGCCTCGTGGCCCTTGATTACCAGGGGCTTCAGATTGGCTCGCCCGGCGTAAAGCGCCGCAGTGTTTCCGGCGCAACCCGACCCGACAATCACGACATTATGCATATTTGGGGACAGTAAGAACTACCAATGTAACACCGTCTGCGCCCCCGCGCTTCCGGCATGACTATTCGATGAGGGAAGAGGCTCGCGGGATTCTGAATCCGGAACTGTCCGGGGATCGCGCAAATTTCCCAACGTTTTCCGAACCGATGTAGGGGGGCAAACCCGCCCACGATCCCTCGAATACCTGAGCACTCTTGACCGGACGCCATAAGGCAAGCCTGTTAGATTGAGTCATCTTCGATCTTAGAAATGGACGGGTAAGCCTATGTTGTGGACGATTGCTGTGATTCTGATCATTTTGTGGGCCCTGGGATTGGTTACGTCGTATTCGGCGGGCGGCTTGATTCACCTTTTGCTGGTCTGCGCGGTCATCGTAGTGGTCATCCAGGTTATTCAAGGACGCCGGGTCGTTTAGCAGTTCCTGGGGTCGTTGGATAATGCTCTTATGACCCAACAGGAAAAAGCCAAGCTGCTTCTCGCCCTGCATACGCGTCCGGAAATTCTGGTTCTGCCCAACGCCTGGGATGTTCCCACGGCGCGCATTTTCGAAATCGCGGGTTTTCCGGTTATCGCCTCCACCAGCGCCGGAATCGCCAACTCGCTCGGCTATCCGGATCTTGAACGAATCTCGCGCGACGAAATGCTGGAAGTCGTCGCTCGCATCGCGCGCGCGGTTGCGGTTCCGGTGACGGCGGACGTCGAGGCTGGCTACGGCGATCCTGTAGCAACTGCCAAAGCCGTGGTCGCGGCAGGCGCGGTCGGCATGAATCTCGAAGACGCCGTGGGTCCGGCGGGCGACACACTGGCCGACATATCCACCCAGACGGCGATCCTGCGCGAGATTCACGCGCTCGGCCTGCCGCTGGTGGTCAATGCGCGCACGGACATTTATCTCGGCGGCATCGGCGATCCCGCCACGCGATTCGCGCGCACCGTTGAGCGGCTGAATGCCTATCGCGAAGCTGGAGCAGATTGTTTGTTCGCGCCCGGCGTGCGCGACGCCGCCACCATCGCCGCGCTGGCGCGAGAGGTTCGCGGACCACTCAATATTCTAGGCACCGTCGATACGCCGTCCGTCCCGGAGTTGCAGCGCCTGGGCGTCGCGCGAGTCAGCGTAGGATCAGGACCGGCGCGCGCCGCGCTCGGACTTGTCCGCCGCATCGCCACTGAGCTGCGTGAGCAGGGCACGTACAAGTTGATGCTCGAAGGCCAACTGCCTTATGCGGAAGTCAACCAGATGCTGAGTCCGTCGCGAGGGTAAGCCCTCGGAACCGAGCGTAGGGGGCTACTTTGATTTTCTTTCGGGGGGCGCAGGAAAGAGCGTCAATGGGCGATTAATCTCTTCAAGGGACTTTACTCTTCCCCTGCGTTCTGCGATGCCGACTGCTATGGACCCGCAACCGAGTGCGAGTCCTGCAGCTCCGGTTCCAAATCCAACCCGCTTCCTGACAACTGCCTCGACCGATAAGGCAATCAACAAGCCAGCGCCAATGCCGAGGAATGTGTATGCAAGTCGCCGCCCCATACCTCAAGTATGCCATGCAACCGACGCCACGCCGAGATCAGAAAAATCCAAAGTAACCCACTACCGAAACGAGCCGTGACCGAAGGGAGCGGTCGCATCCCGCCCGTTGTTGCAGCAATCACCAGCCGGAATCAAACTGCCATGCGGGCAGGTGGTGGGATGGCCCAGGAATGTGCAGATGCGGTCCGTTACCTCGGGGCTCAAAATGTGCTCGAACTGGCACGCATTCGATTCCACCGTGGGCTCATCGTGAATGGCAAGTACGTCCATGAACAGCCGCTCCGCCAGGCGATGGCGGCGGATCACGCTACGGGCCCGCGCCTCACCGCTAGTCGTAAGACCCACGCCGTCTTCCGCCACGCTCACCAGGCCGATGCGCGACATGATGCCCACCAGCCGCCGTTGCTGGGCTTCGCTGAAGTGCGTGCTTTCCAGGTGCGGTGAGCGCTCCCGCGCGATCCAGAGTTGTTCCAGCACCTCGTCGAAATCCTGATTCTCTTCGAAGGAAAATACGGTGGTTTCGACAACGCGGCCGTGATCCAGATCGACGCGGCGGTCGGCGCGGCGGCCGACGCGATCGTCATGCGTCACCATCAAAATGGTGCGCCCCTGGGCATGCAAATCTTCCAGCAGCCCTAGCACGATCTCCTGGTTTACGGCGTCCAGGTTGCCGGTGGGCTCGTCAGCCAAAATGATGCGAGGATCGTTGACCAGCGCGCGGGCAATGGCGACGCGCTGCTGTTCACCGCCGGAAAGTTCCGAGGGTAAGTGGCGCGCACGCTGCCCTAGTCCGACGCGGTCGAGGGCGCGGCGCGCTTCGGTTTCGTCCGTCATGCTGTGAAAATATTGCGCCAGCATGACGTTTTCGAGCGCGGACAAGTGTGGAATCAGATGAAATTGCTGGAACACGAAGCCTACGGTTTCGGCGCGAAAGCGGGCCAGCTCGCCCCGGCTGAGGCGCGAGGTCTCGACGTCGCCGATGCGCACCGTGCCGGTAGTAGGCTGATCCAGGCAGCCGAGAATATTCAGCAGCGTGGTTTTGCCCGAGCCTGACGGGCCCATGATGGCCGTCCACTCGCCCGCCGCGGCGGTGAAACTTAAGTTGTCCAGCGCCTTCACAGCTTCCGAGCCGCTTGCGCGGTACTCTTTCGAAACATTGCGGAGCTCGACCAGGGCGGGCATTCTGTCTATTCTCCCCGAAGAATGACAGCCGGTTGAATGCGCCAGATGCGCGACGCCGAAGCCATGGTTGCGACGATGGCCACGGCCAGAGTGATTGCAGCGGCCTGCGCGAAGACGCGGAGGCTGGCGATACCGCCAGCGCCCGCGGATGCAGTGAAAATCTGCCGCCCGATCCAAAACGCAATGCCGACGCCTAGGGCATAGCCGGTCACCGCGGCCCCTAGCGCCAGCACCAGCGATTCAGCCAGAAACAATCCGGCGATGCGCGATTCGCCCGCGCCGATGGCTTTGAGCATCCCGATTTCTCGGCCGCGCTCCATCACCAGGGTGCTGAAATTGCCTGCGACGCATAGTACGGCGATCGCCAGAATCAGACCGGACAGCAGAAACAGCGCCGTGCGAACTTTGAGAACCACGTTGGCTTCCGTCTCGGCGACGGCGTAGAGCAGGCGGATATCGTTATCCGGCAGTGCCCGGCAAGCGCGGCGCGAACCTGTTCGACGCGCGCGCCGTCGGCGCGCACCTCCACGATGTTGGCGGCGTCGCGCACACCGGCTTCAGCGGCTACCCGTTCAAACGGCAGCAGCAGTTGATTGTCTTCAGCGCCGCCGGTTGAGACGATGCCGCGAACTGTGCACGCGCCCGCCGCGAGATCGGCGTGGTCGCCTAACTTTAGGTGAAAATGAGACGCCGCCGCGCTGCCAGCCAGGCACTCGCCCGCAGCCGCAAGGGGGGAGCCGTCGACGCGCCAGTAGCTGGTGAGCGGTGCCGCGCGCCGGAAATCGACGCCGGCCAGCACCACCGATTCGCCGCGCAATTTCCCCACCGTATAAATGAAGGGCGCAGCCGCCGCGCCCAGCCGCTCGGCTTCCGCCACCGCCCGCAGGGGGACCGAGCCTGCCTCCCCGCGCGGAGCAATTACCAGGTTTGCGCCGTATCCCCGAAACTCGGCGCGCATTCGCCGCTCGATGCCGGAGTACACGCTAAACAGCACTGTGGCCAGCGTAGCCGAAACCGCCAGTCCCGCGAAGGCCAGCAGCAGGCGGCGCTTGCGAAACGCGACGGCCGCAACCACGAATCGCCAGAACACTAGGCACCCTCTCGCAGCGCCGCCGCAGGTGAAAGCGCCAGAGATCGGCGAAGGGGTAGCGCCGCGCCGCCCAGCGCCACGCATACTGCCACCAGCACCACCAACGGCCCTAGCAGCAGCGGAATGTCCGCGTCCACGCCAAATACGCTGCGGCTTACCCAGCGGGCCAGTAACGCGCCACCCAGCGATCCAATCAGTCCACCGGCTAGGCCCTGCATCACAACTTCGGCCCCTAGTAGAGACGCTACAAGTCCGCTGCTTGCGCCCGTGGCTTGCATGATGGCGATCTCGCCGCGCCGCTCAAGTACCGTTGACGCCATGGCGCTCCACACGGTGAGACCGGCGGCGGCCAGCGCAGCCAGCGACACCAGCAGCATCAGCCCCCTGATCCGCGACAAGACGCGGCCTTCGTTATCCGACACGCGCCGTATGGGCCGCGCGATGGTCATTGGCAGCGCTTCCTCGATCTGATGCGCTATGGAAGTAACGTAAGGCGTGCAATTCCAGCGCTCGAATTCAGCGGGATTCATGAGCGAGGGATCTTTGCGCGCAAAGGCGTCTTCGGGTTTGGTGAGCGCTCCCACTTGGATCGAATCCACTTGCCCGGGCCGGCTGGCCAAACGCTGCAGTACCTCCAAACGGAGGTAAACGCGATCGTCCTCATCGCCGCCGGCCGAAAGAACTCCGGCCGCCGTGAACGGTTCGCCGAAAATATTCAAGGTCGAGCCCGGCGCGATGCCCAGTTTCGCCGCTAGCGCGCGTCCAACCATGCATTCGCGCGATTGGGCATCGGGCTCGGCGTCTTCCACCCAGCGGCCCTGCACCTTCCACGTTGTATTCAGCGCACGCAAACCAGTTGCAAGCGTACCGCCGCCCGGCGCTCGATAATTCCGCAGGAACCACACGCCTTCCACTGGCGCCAGAATGCCATTACTCAAGGGCGCACTCGCTTCGAGCGCAGGCGCGAATGCAGTAACATTCAGCCCCCAGAAAATCGACTTGAGCTTCGGCACCAGATTTTCCGGAATGAATTCTTCGCGTCCCAATGGCCGGTAGCGCAAGCCGCCAATTTCAACCGGCAGCGCGCTCGATTTCGGTACCACCAGCAGATTGGCTCCCATGCTGCGCAATTCGCCGGCCACGCGATCGCCCACTTCGAGCATCGCGCCTAGCATAGCGGTAGCGACGGCCGATCCCATGGCCACGGCAGCAATGATCAGCACTTTTCTCCGCGGCGATTGGCGGATCGACTGCATCAGAAAACGCAGGAACATCTTACTGGCTCCCGCCGCGAAAATGCGCCGCGCCGGCAAAAAGCTTGTCCGCCGGAATCACGATCGAATCGCCATCCACCATCGAAGGCAGGGCAATCGGATTGCAGCCGCCGCTCGAACCGATGGTCGGAATATTGATGGCGGATGCGCAGTTCTTGCAAATCACGTTGCCGCCCTTCTGGTAGTAGCCCTGGCTGCCGCAGATCGCGCACGCGTCGAAAGCGGTGGCGATGGTTTGGTCGGGACGGCGGATGGCGATGAAGCGAATGCTCACACCTTCCGATTGCACGGAAAAGCGATGCAGCGAGTCGTCCGCGAATAGGGCGAGCGGTATGCGGACCTGGCCATTCGTCACCACCACCGCCGTGGCCTCGGAAAGCGCCGTGGCGGATTTTGCGTAAATGAATTCGGCGGTGATGGTGAGCATGAACAGGCCTGCGGCCGCGCACGACGTCGCCACCCACAGCCGCTCGCGTCTTGCCGACCATGCTTTCTTGCGCCGTGCCGCGCCTTCGAGCCCCTGCAAATCTGGCGCGCTCCGGCGGCGCCATTCCAGCAGCAGCATCGTGCCGGCCAGCGCCAGGATGGTCACGAAGAAGAATACATCGTTGCGGACAATCGGTCCGATCAGCGCCATCTCCGCGCTGCTGCTGGGCAGGATCTGGCCTTCGGAAAGTTCATGCAGACCGGTGATAATCAGTTGCAGGACCACCACCATCAGAATCGCAGTCGTCATGCGGAAAAAGCTGGGCAGGTTGATGCGAATCGTCCCACGGACGAAACTGACGCCGAACAGGACTGCCATGCCCAAGCCGAGTACGATGCCGGCGATTTGCAGCACGCTGGACGTGTCGAAGCGCGGCGCCGAGGCAGCCAGCAGCAGCACGGTTTCCACGCCTTCGCGCAAGACCATCAGGAATACAAACAGAAAAACGCCCCAACGCGAGCCAGTCTCGCCGCTTTTTGCTTGCAACTCACTTTCAATTTGACGTTTCATGCCGCGTGCGTGACGGTTCATCCAGATCACCATGCTGAGCACGAAAGCGGCGCTCACCAGAAGTGTCCAGCCTTCATAAGCTTCTTCAGTGATGTGGACGCGCGCCAGAGCCAAAGCCACTGCAACGCTGGCAATCAGGGCGAATCCGAAGGCGCGGTAAACTTGGGGCAACAAATCCGCGCGTCCGATTTTGCGCAAGTACGCGACCGCGATGGCGATGACCAACGCAGCCTCAACACCTTCGCGCAGGCTGATGATGAACGATTGCGGCATGGCAACTGGATTGCAATTCCATTGTAAAGCATCTCACGCCGATGTTTTTACACTCCGTCATGCTTTCCTTCATGGACAGCACTCCATCGTGGCGCTATAGTAGTTTTCAGGGAGAAACGCAAACAAATGCGCTTGTTCAAGGGCAATAATCGGTTACGGCCCGAAGGATCAGGAATGGGGCGCTTCGGGGTGTCCAACCCCAAAGTGGCCGGCGTGGTGATACTCTGCTTGACCGTTTTCGCGGCGCTTGCCCAGGCCGAGACCTATATCGTCGCCCACGTTCCCTTTGGCGGCGGTTGGAGCACGCGGCTGTTTTTCGCCAACAGCGGCGCAACAGATGTTACGGCCGATGTCGCGTTTTTCACCATGACGGGCACTACCGGTTCCGTGCCCCTGGAAGGCCAGGGCGCGCAGAGCACCCAACATATCGCCGTGGGCAAAAACCAGGTGGCCACGATAAACGTCGACCCCACGAAGCGCAACGCCACCACCAGCGTGAATGTGATGTGGGCAACGGTCACCACTACCGGCCCGCTAAACATTCTGAGCCTGTTCGACAGTAGCGTTCCGACCACGGTGCCGAGCGTCGTGCCGGCAACACTTGTTACAGGGGCGGTAGGCGCGCAGTCGGTTGCGACAGCGACCTCCTTCCGTTTTCCGATTGCCGTGAACGGCCCGCTGCATTTCAATGCCGGTCTTGCCGTCTCCAATCCGAATGCCAGCACCGTCAACTACACCGTGCACCTTCTTAATGCCGACGGCACTACCAGGGACACCGCCCAGAAGTCCTTGCCGGCCAAGGGCCAGACTTCGTTCGTGGTTAGCGATACGACGGTTTTTCCCAACGCGAACTTCGATCCGAACACCCAGTTCACCGGATCGATCGCCGTTTGCGCCACGCAACCGATGGGCCTGGTGACAATCGGCATCGAAGGCGGGGCGTTATACACGATTTCCGTTACTAATGACCTTTGCCCGTAAGAAGGCTTCCCTTCTCACCGGCATCGGTCTTTTCTATTGGCTGGCTTTCGGCGGAACCTTCGCGGGCGCACTTTCCTGGCGCCATCAACTTTTTGCGCACGTCGTAGTTTTCGTAGCCTTCGTGGCTGCTGGTTGGACGCTGGTTCGCCGCAAAACTGAACTTCGGTTGCGCTCACTGCCGGTGGCGCTCAACATTGCCGTCGGCCTTATCCTGGTCGACAAACTTTGGCGCGCGCTCATCGGCCAGTCCTGGAATTCCCGGGAGGATTTGGCCGTCTCCCTCTCGCTCTGCATTCTGTTTTATTTGCTGCTGAACGTTTGGGACGATGTGCCGGCCCTCGCTGCCAGTTGTGTTCTGGCGACAGTGGCGTGCTGCCTCATCGGCCTTACTCTGGCATACATGCAGCACGAGGCGCTGTCACTGCCGCTCGGCAATCGCGTACTCATGGCCGGCCTCTTTGTTTTGGTTACGCCGCTGGCTGCCGCCCTCGCGGTGGACGCAGACCAGCCGAAGTGGCGCCGCATTCTGTGTGCTGCGGGCGTGGCGATTCTGTTTGTTGGAGTGATTCGCACGCGCAGCTCCGCGGCCATCGCCATCGTGCCGCTGCTGGCTCTGCTCTATGCTGCCGTGGGGCGGAGAAGCACACTCAAGATTGCGGTGTCGGCGGCTTTCGTGCTGGCCGTTGCGGGCGCCGGATATTGGCTGGCAGAATACAACGAATCGCTGGGCCGCCTCAAATCGATCGCGCGCTACGGCACGGATTTGAATCTGGAAAACCGGGAGCGCTATTGGTCGGGAAGTCTGCCGGCAATCCGGCAAAAAGTGCTGGCCGGCTGGGGCTCGGGCGCGGTCGGCGTCAACTATCCTCCGTTTCGCATTCAGAGCCCCGGCTTTTCCGTTCCTGGCGAAGCCGTCCCCGATCTGCACAACGTCGCCATGCAATGGCTGTTTGAATTTGGCGTCGTCGGAGCGGCGCTGCGCCTTGCTGCGTTCATTGGTTTTCTGGCGGCCGCGTTCGCGGCCCAAACGATTTTGCAGAAAGCTGGTGTGCTGGCACTGCTGGGCTACGGCGTTTTCTCGCTGGCGCATTATCAGTTGCAAAATCCCGCGATTTGTCTGGTGATTCTGTTGACCTCTGTGATGGCAGCGCCGCGCAGCGGGTTCCGCCACTGGAACGCGCAGGCGTCGAACGCGCTGGGCCTGCTGCTGCTGGTCTGCGCGGTCGCCATATTTTCGTATCAGTCGCGCCTGGATTATGCCAATTATCTACTGGCGAGAAGCAGCGCGGAGCCGGATCGCAAGGCTGTCGATTCCACGCTCCGCGCGAGCCTGCTGGATTTCCGCGCCGGATTTTACGACGCCGCCGCCGCAGTGCGAATCGATCAGTTGCTCATGAATACGGGGAAAGACAGCGCCGACGCCGCATTCCTGCAGCAAGCCGCCGAGCGTCATTACCGGCTCGCGCTCGAGCCCGACCCGTGGGCGCCACAAATCACCGCCGCGCAGGGAAGCCTGCTGCAGCGCGCCGGGAAAATTTGCGATTCCGTCGAGCCTCTGGAAAAAGCCGCCAGCCTGGATTTCTACTTCAGCCTGGCGCATTTCAATCTGGCCAACGCCTATGCCGCTTGCTTGACGATGGAGCAGGCCACCGCCGAAGCGGCCATCACGCTCATGACCAATCCAGGCACGGCGTTCGCCACGCAATGGCGGGCCGACCCCGCGTTTCTCACCGCCGCGCTCGACCAGAGCCTGCGCTGGATCGACAGTTGGAATTGGAAATCGATTCCGGGCAACAGCGAAAAATTGCGTCGCCTGGATGCCTTTCTACGCGCTGTCCGCGAATCACCGCAGAAGGGCAAGCGGCAAGTTGCGTTCACCATGGTGGATGGCGTCGCCGGTCAATTGGTATCCGATCCGTTCGCGTATATGTTCCAGCGGCGCACGCCGCCGTTTGAATCGACTCGCATCGAAGTGGACGGCCTGGACACCGGCACCTGGGCGCCGGAAGGCATGGGACGTATTCCCGGCGTGCGGCCGTTGACCTACGCTGAAATTCATTCCGCCTATCGCGAACAGAAGCTGGATGAATTGATGCGTTCACTGCGCCCCGTCACCTTCGTGGCGGACGCATTCAAGGAAAAGTGATTCAACGCGGCGGATACATGCTAAAATTTTCGCGTGCTCGCTACTGAGCCAAAACAGGATTATTCGCGCAAAGATGTGTGCCGCATGCTCGGTGTCACCGGCCAGCAACTGCGTGGCTGGGAGCGCCAGGGGCTGATTCCAGAGGGTGCCAGCTTTTCTTTCTCCGACCTGATCGCGCTCAAGACTCTGCAAAAGTTGCGGGAGAACCATATCCCGTCGCGCCAGATCGGTCGCGCGATGACTGCGCTCAAACAGAAACTTTCCGGCGTCGAGCATCCGCTCGCTGAGCTGAAGATTTTCTCCGACGGCCGCACGATCGCAGTCCATTTCGCGGGCCAGAAGATGGAAGCGCTCACTGGCCAGATGCTTTTCGACTTCGAAACGGCAGATCTGGAGAAGCTGATGCCTTTCTCCCGCAAGGCGGAGCCCACGCCCGCCGCGCGCGAGCGGGAGGCCGAATTCTATTTTCAGCACGGCCTGACGCTGGAGGAAACTGGCGCGCCGGTCGAGCAGGCGACCGAGGCGTACAAGAAAGCCGTGGAGCTGAATCCCTCCGCGGCAGGCGCACTGGTCAATCTGGGGACCATCCACTATCGCACCCGCGCCTTTCGCGAAGCCGAGAGCTATTACCGGCGCGCAATCGAAGTGGACGCCAACTATCCGCTGGCTCATTACAACCTGGGAAATCTCTACGACGAAGAAGGCGACCTGGTGCAGGCCCAGCAGCATTACACCCAAGCCTTGCGTCTGAACCCAAGTTACGCCGACGCCCATTTCAACCTGGCGCTGCTCTACGAACGAACCGGCGATGTGATGCGCGCCGTCCGCCACTGGAAAGCCTATTTGAAGATGGATCACTCCGGCACCTGGGCCAACATCGCGCGGCGGCAATTGGAAAAGTTGCGCCAATCGACGGTGGTTCCGTCGCGGTAGGCGCGGGCGGGTTTCAAACCCGCCCTTCAGCTATCCTGAAACCTGGAGCCTACCCAACTTTGAATCGCATTGTTCTGGCATTCCGTTGTTTCTTTGGCATGTTGTTTGGCGGCGCGCTCTCCGATGAGGTGCTGACCGATCTCGGGCTGACGCACCGTAAGCCCGCGCCGCCCCCAGCCCCCGCCGCGCCTGTTGTTCGCGCGTCCGACGGTGCTTTGATTTTGCTCGGCGTGCTGCAGCGCGAATCGCGCTTAGTCGATTTCCTGATGGAAGATATCGCCGCGTACTCCGACGAGCAAATCGGTGCGGCCGTTCGCGGCATCCACGATCAGTCCCGCGATGCGCTGGTACGTTGCGTGAAACTCGAGCCCGTTATCGATGGTGTCGAAGGCACGTTCACCAAGCCCACCACGCGCGATCCGGCTGCAGTGAAATTCGTCGGCAACGTACCGGCCGGCAAACCGCAGGGCGGATTGCTGCGTCACAAAGGCTGGCGCGCTTCTTCGATCGATCTGCCCACGCTCCCGCCCAAGCAGGACGTCAACATCGTCGCTCCCGCCGAGATCGAAGTCGAATGAAGGTCGGAATCGATCTAGGAACCACCAACTCGGCGCTGGCTTATGTCGACGAGCGCGAAGCCGAGAACGCCAGTTTCCCGCCCATCCATATTTTCGAGGTACCGCAGTCGGTGGCCCCCGGCAAAGTAGAGCCGCGCCGCACGCTGCCGTCGTTTTTGTTTCTGGAGGACGGCCAGCCGATCGGCGTCTATGCGCGCGATCAAGGCGCTTTGGTCCCGACCAAGCTGGTGCACTCGGCGAAATCATGGCTCTCGAATTCTGACGTCGACCGCACCGCCAAAATTCTGCCGTGGGAATCGCAGGAAACCGGACGCGTGCTCTCGCCGGTGGAAGTGTCGGCGAGTTTTCTGCGCCTGTTCCGCGAGTCGTGGGATCGCACTCACCCGGCGGCGCCACTCGCGCAGCAGGACATCGTCCTCACCGTGCCGGCTTCGTTCGACGAAGAAGCGCGCGAGCTCACCGTCATGGCCGCCGCGCAGGCCGGTCTGGACAAGCTCACGCTGCTCGAAGAGCCCGCCGCGGCCTTCTATTCCTGGATCGCGAATAATTTTGAACGCTCGCGTAAGCTGCTCTTTGACGGACAAGTAGTTCTGGTCTGCGACGTCGGCGGCGGCACCAGCGACTTCAGCCTGATTCGCGTAGCGCGCGACGGCGATCGCATCGATTTCACCCGTACCGCGGTAGGCAAACATTTATTGCTGGGCGGCGACAATCTCGATTTGACGCTGGCCTGGCTGGTCGAAACCAAGATCGGCAAGCCGCTCTCGATTCGGCAGCGTAGCGGTCTGCGCCGGCAATGTTCGGCGGCCAAAGAGCGCCTGCTGTGCGATCCGAATTTGAAGAGCGTCGAGATCACGGTACTGGGCGGAGGAACGTCGCTGATCGGCGGCGCGATGAAGACTGAAATCCTGCGCGAGGAAGCGCTGGAGCTGGCGCTGGAAGGTTTTCTGCCGTTCACGGAACGCAACGAGCCGCCCAAGGACGAGAAGCGCAGCCTCTTCCGTGAAACCGGTTTGCCCTACGTCAGCGATGCGGCCATCACGCGCCACCTCAATGCGTTTCTCGAAGGCGCAGGGCAAGCGCCCGACGCAATTCTGTTCAACGGCGGTTTCTTCATTCCTGAAATCTGCCGCCAGCGTGTGGCGGATGTGGTTGAGCGTTGGTTCGGCAAGCGTCCGGAGATTTTGGAGAACCGCGATCTGGATCTCGCCGTCGCCGCGGGCGCGGCATATTATTCGTACGTCCGCTCGACCGGCGCTGGAATTCTGGTTCGGGGCGGTCTGCCGCGCGCGTACTATCTTGGCATCGGCGAACCCGCCGGGGAAAGCCTCACGGCTGTTTGTCTGGTGCCGCGCGGCGCAGAGGAAGGCGCGACGCTCACCATCGACCGGCCCGATCTGCAGCTTGTCGCGAATCGCGCGGTTTCGTTTCGACTCTATAGCTCGCTAACTCGGACCGAAGATGCGCCCGGCGAGGTCGTCGAATTTCCTGCGGCGGATCCAAGCCTGCACAAACACGCCCCGCTCCACGCCGTCATCCGCTTTGGGAAAAAAACAGGCGAGCAACAGATTCCGGTGCGCGTGGGCGCGCGGCTGACCGAAATCGGGACACTCGAAACATGGTGTGAATCAAAAATCAGCGATCATCGTTGGCGGCTGCAATTCGAGTTACGCAAAGCCGCGGTGGAAGCTGCGCCGCGCAAGCCGGCGGCGGTGGTGAGCGACGAGGCCGTGCGCCAGGCAGTGGACCTGATCCGCGGTGTTTTTTCGACGACCGAAAAGCCGGTGCTCGCGCCCGAAGAATTGCCAGCGCGCCTTGAGCAGTTGATGGCGCTAGGCCGCGGGTCCTGGCCGCTCTCAGCAATTCGCCAGATCGCGGACGCATTTTTGGAATCCGCAAGTGGGCGCAAAAAAAGCCCGGCATTTGAAGCGCGCTGGTTCAACCTATGCGGCTTCTGCCTGCGCCCCGGCTTCGGCTATCCGGGCGACGATTTTCGCGTGGAGCAAGCCCGGCGCATTTTCGCCGGCGGCTTGCAGTATCCCAACCAGACACAATGCGAAATCGACTGGTGGATTTTCTGGGGACGCATTGCGGGCGGGCTGAATCGCAATCAACAGGTGGACATTTATCAGCGCCTGGCGGGCGCGCTGCTGCCCCGCGCCGGCAAAAAGCAGCGGCTGAACACCTCCTTACAGCGCGAAATGTGGCGCGCGGCGGCAAGTCTGGAATTGCTTCCACTACAGACGAAAACGGAACTCGGCGAAGCGTTGCTGCGCGCCGTGAAAGCGGGCACGGGCAAAGAAAGCGAACTGTGGTGCCTGTCGCGGATTGGCGCCCGGCAATTATTCTACGGCCCCATCAACCAAGTGCTGCCGCCCGCGACGGCCGGGCGCTGGGTGGAAGCGCTCATCGCGAATCCGCTGGCCGCCGAGGCGCTAGTCTCGCTCGCCCGCCAAACTGGAGACGTGGTGCGCGATCTTCCGCCGGCGCTGGTCGTGCAAGTCTGCGAAAAGCTGCGAGCGCGTCCGAACGGAGAACGCCTGGTCGCGGCGATCGAGGGCGGGGAAGGCCAGGACGAGCGTGCGCTGGAAAAAATCTTCGGCGAAGAATTACCGTCCGGGCTGGTGTTGGCGGAGCAAGGCTAGCGTCTAACGGGAGAATGATAGTTCAATGTAGTCGCCAGATCGTAAGCCATCGATAGCGGCGACGACGCGATCTTGCTGGCGCTGGATACGCGGCCAACTGGTTGTCGTCAAGACAATAATTGCAATCGACCAGCCTTGAAGATTCTGCTGGGAATGAAGGTTCTGGTCGGTGGTAATAAGCACCTCAAATCCTTCTCGTTGAGCGGCATCAAGCAAATCGCCGTTCAGCAGATTTCCCCAACCTCTCTCAAAAGCTGTCTCGACCGTGTGAGCAGCCAGTGCCTTTCGCAAGGGCACAGGAGTGCCTTGGTCGAAGAGAATCCGCATCTACCGTCCGGGCACTTCGGCAAGACTTCGGCTGGCGTGTTCCAGGACCGCGTCGACCTGCTTGCGCTGGACACCGGGGAACCACTTCAGAAAATCCTCGATGCTGGCGTCATCCTCCAGGTTTTCGAACAGGGCTCGGACAGGGACACGAGTCCCCCGAAAAACCCAAGCACCACTAGCCCGTCCGGGAGAGCGTTCCACTTCCACGCATTGTGACCAGTCCAACATTCTTGCCTTTAGTATCCCGCAAGTCCGAGTCAGAACTACGCGTGCGCCGCAGAGCGCCCGTACAGCCGAACGACATTTTCCATCATGCGCAGGCCGCAATCGCTGTCCAACGTAAGAATGGATTCCGGGTGGAATTGCACAGCCTCCACCGGCAGATCTTTGTGGCGCACGGCCATGATGACGCCGTCTTCAGACTCAGCGGTCACTTCCAGACACGCCGGCAGCATCTCGCGGCGGGCGAACAGAGAGTGATAGCGCCCCACCTGAAAACGCTCCGGCAATCCTTCAAACACACCCACGCCGCGATGCGTCACCCAGGAGCGTTTGCCGTGCATGGGATATTCCAGCACGCCCAGTTCGCCGCCAAACGCTTCGACCACGCCCTGCAAGCCCAGGCACACGCCGAACACCGGCACGCCCATTTTCACGGCATCGCGAACCAGATTGGGCACGCCGAAATCGGCGGGACGTCCGGGACCGGGGGAGATCAAAATCAGCGACGGCGCAATCTCGCGAATCAGCTCAGCGGGAAATCCGGCGCGATACGTGACCACCTCCGCGCCGGTCTGACGCGCGTAATTGGCCAGCGTGTGGATGAAGCAATCGTCGTTATCCACCAGCAAAAGCTTCACGCCCGCGGTGTCTGATTTGGCGATCGCGCGTGCCGCTACCGGCGCCGGCGCCTCGCCCAGGATGCGGAAGAAACCGGTCGCCTTGAGGCGCGTTTCGCGCTCCTCCATCTCCGGCACGGAATCGTAGAGCAGCGTCGCGCCTGCGGGATAATACGCCACGCCATCGCGCAGATACGTGGTGCGAATCAGGATGCCGGTATTGATGTCGCCGTTGAGCGAGAGCATGCCGATCGCACCGCCATACCAGCCACGCGCGCTCTTCTCCAGACTCTCGACCGCCTGCGCCGCGGCCTTCTTGGGCGCGCCAATCACGGTGACGGCCCACATGTGGCTGAGAAAAGCATCGAGCGAATCGAAGCCCTCCTTGAGCACGCCTTCCACGTGATCGACGGTGTGGAATAGCCCGGCGTAGGCCTCAATCAAGCGGCGTCCAATCACCTTCACCGTACCCGGCTCGCAGACACGCGACTTATCGTTGCGGTCGACGTCGGTGCACATCGTCAGCTCGGATTCTTCCTTAGCGGAATTGAGCAGCTCGCGGATATTTTCCGCGTCCTTGATGGGATCGCCGGTGCGGCGCGCGGTGCCGGAAATCGGACAAGTCTCGACGCGGCGGCCTTCGATGCGCACAAACATTTCAGGCGACGCGCCGACAAGTTGCTCGTCGCCGAACTGCAGCAGAAATTCATAGGGGCTGGGGCTGGCATCCTGCATGCGCGTGAAAAGCGTGGACGCCTTGCCCGAATACGGCGTGTGAAACGTTTGCCGCAGCACCACCTCGTAATAATCGCCACGCTTCATGCCTTCGCGAACCGTCTCCACGTTGGCCATGTACTCGTCCGGCGTGTGGTCGCTCTCGATCGGGCCCGGTGCACTGCGCGGCGGCGCGGCGATCGGCTGCGCGCCGCGGTCGAGCGCCAGCGTCGAAAGCCCGCCGCGCTCGAAATCGTACTGGTAGCGCTCCACCTGCTCGCGCTTGCGATCCACATACCAGATGTCGTCGCAGAGAAACAGCTGCAGATCTTTGTGCCTGGAACGCGGCAGCTTTTTTTCCACCGGCTCGAATTGAAACAGCAGGTCGTAGCCGAACGCGCCGATAAGGCCGAGGCGCGAATCTTTCTCGGTGCCGAATTCCTGGATCAACGCCCGCAGGATCGAGAACACCGAAGGCTGCTTGCTGCGCTCTTCTTCAGGAAACAACTTGGGTAGAGGTTTCAGCGTGCCACCGAGCACGCCGCCGCTTTCCAATCCGAAAGATTCCCAATGCGGATGGTTTTCCAGCACCGGCGTCAGAATCTGATTGATGATTTGGCCGCGCGTGTTGAGCGGACGGAACTCGATGCGGCGGTCGAAGGAAACGATTTCGAGCGGCGGCCGGGTCGATGCGAATTCCCAGCGCGAATAGCGGCCCGGATACTCATAGCCCGACGACAAGTAGAATCCGCGATATGTATCCAAATCGCGCAGCAGGTGACGCAGGCCTTTGCGAAAACTGGTTCGAGACTGGGTCCGACTGACACCGATACCGCCGGGAGTCGTGTAGTGTAGCTCACGCATGGAAGGGCCTGCAGGCTGGAAACTAAGCCCCAGAATACCATGGTGGGCTATCCTCAAATCGCTGCGGTACACTGTGGGAATGAGACGGATTGCCACGCTGATTGCCGTGAGTGGAATTCTGCTGACGCAGGCTTTTGCGCAGGAAGTTCCGCGCCCGGCGCCCGAATTTGTGATCAATATGCCCAACGGCAGCCAGGTGCTGCTGAGCCAGTTCAACGGCAAGATTGTATTGCTGGCTTTCATGCTCACGACGTGTCCGCATTGCCAGCACGCCGTGCCTATTTTGAGCGCGATTCAGAAAGATTACGCGTCCAAGGGCGTGCAGATTCTCGGAACCACCTTCAACGATGGCGCGCCCCAACTGGTGCCGGAATTCATCGCGCGTTTTCAGCCGAATTTTCCGGTGGGATCGTCGCCGCGCGAGAGCGTCACCGAGTTCCAGCAGCATCCGCCATGGAAGCGCGCGTATGTGCCGGAGTTCATTTTTATCGACCGCAAGCGCGTGATCCGCGAACAGCATTCCGGCGACGAGGAATTCTTCAAGGACGAAGAGAAGAGCGTGCGCGTCGTGCTGGATAATTTGCTGAAAGAGCCGGTAGCCGGCAAGGCCGCCCCTAAGAAGACGGCAGCGGTCAAGAAAGCGTCCTAGAGTGAAAACGCTGGGCGCGCTGGCGGCAATGGCAATGCTGCTGGCAGGCGCTTCTGCGCAGCCGATCCCGCGCCCCGCGCCGGAGTTCACCGTTCATCTAAGCGACGGCGGCCAGGTGCTGCCCAGCCAGTACAGCGGCAAAGTGGTGCTGCTGGCTTTCATGGCCACCACTTGACCCCATTGCCAACACTCCGCTCAGGTCTTGAGCGGCATTCAAAAAGATTTCGGACCGCGAGGACTGCAGGTTCTTGGGGCCGCGTTCAACGACGGCGCGCCGCAACTGGTGCCCGGATTCATCGCCCAGTTCCAGCCGAATTTTCCCGTGGGATATTGCACGCGCGAAGCCGTGTCGGCCTATCTGCGCAATCCGCCGGACAAGCGCAGCTATGTGCCGATCTTCATTTTTATCGATCGCCAGCAGGTGATCCGGGAGCAGCATTCCGGCGAAGAACCGTTCTTTCAAGATGAAGATAAGAACGTGCGGGCGGTGCTGGACAAGTTATTGAAAGAACCGGCACCCGCAAAAAAATCCGCCAAGCCGGCTGCCAAGAAAGCGTCGTAGAAACATGCCAACTTTTCTTACTCGACGGGAATGCCTCGGCGCGGCCACGCTACTGGGCGCTAGGCGAAGTTTTGCGGCCGGTCCGGGCTTCCGCGGCCCCATCGGCGTGCAGCTTTACACCGTGCGCGACGCCCTGAAGACCGCTCCTGCGGAAACCATCCAGGCCGTGGCTGCGCTTGGTTATAAGCAAGTGGAGGCGACGCTCAACAGCGACTTCGCCTCGCTGCTTCCGTTGCTCAAGAAAAATAATCTGGATGTGGTGAGCTGCCACTTTGACACGCCGCTGGTTACCGGCGACTGGAGCGCGCGCAAACAGCCGCCGACGGGTACCTGGAGCGCCGCCGTCGACCAGGCGCACGCGGCCGGAATCCGCTTCATGGTGCTGCCCTACCTGCAGCCGGGCGAGCGCGGAGGCCCCGACGTTTATAAGCGCCTCGCGGAAAAGATGAACGAGGCGGCGCCGCTGTGCCAGAAGGCCGGCATAACGCTCGCCTATCACAACCACGCGTTCGAGTTTCAGCCCGTCGAAGGCCAGCGCCCGTTCGACATCCTGATGGAGCGCACGGACCCGAAGCTGGTGAAATTGGAGATGGACGTGTTCTGGGTAAGCACCGCCGGCCAGGATCCGGTGGCGCTGCTGAAGCACTATCCGGGACGCATTCCGCTGCTACATCTCAAAGATAAAGCCGCGGGCGCGCCGGTGTTGTTTTCCGAGCAGGCGGTGGGGCACGATGCGTACAAGGAAGTCGGTTCGGGCTCACTCGATTTTCCGGCGATTCTAAAAGCCGCGAAAGCCGCCGGCGTGCAGCACTACTTTGTCGAACAGGATTATTGCCCCGGCAATCCCATCGACAGCCTGCGGAAGAGCTACCAGTTTTTGCGAAGCTAACGCCACCCTTGACAACCTAGCCCCTCCCATCGATAATCGATGGGAATGGCCAAGCCAGATGCCAGCCCCGATTTTCTCCCGGGTACGCTGGATATGCTCATCCTGAAAACGCTCACCCGTGGCCCCAACCACGGCTATGGCATCGCCCAGCATATCCAGCAGGTCTCCGCGGACACTCTAAAAATCGGGGAGGGATCGCTCTATCCCGCGCTGCAGCGGCTCTTGATCGACGACTACGTCCACGCCGAATGGGGCGTTTCGGAAAATAATCGCCGCGCGCGTTTCTACAAGATCACGCCGGCAGGTCGAAAGCAGCTCGTCGAGGAGCGGAAGACCTTCGACTTTCTGCTGGCCGGCATCGCCCGCGTTTTGGAGGCCCCATGAGACTGTGGAATCGGCTGCGTTATCTTCTGCATCGCCAGCACTTTGAAAGCGAGCTTGACGAAGAATTGCGCATCCACCGGGACATGGCTGAAGAGAGCCTGCGCCGCGGCGGAGCAGCACCCTTGGAAGCCCGGCACGCGGCATCGCGAGTGCTTGGCAACGTCACGCTTGCGTTAGAGGACAGCCGCGCCCAGTGGAACTTCATCTGGTTGGAAACGTCTGTTGCAGGATCTTCGCTACGCGCTGCGCACCCTGCGCAAATCTCCAGGCTTCACGGCCGTCGCTCTGCTCACATTGGCGCTTGGGATCGGCGCCAACACGGCGATCTTTTCCGTCGTGTACGGCGTGCTGCTGCGCCCGCTGCCTTACAAAGATGCTTCGCGCCTGATCGTGCTCAATGAGACCACGCCGCGAGTGGGCACGGTCAGCGTTTCCTATCCCAATTTTCTGGACTGGCGCGCGCAGAGCCGCAGTTTTTCGGAGATGGCCGCCGTGTGCGACGTGGGCTTCAATCTGGCCGGCATCAGCCAGCCGGAAAACATCCACGGGGAAGCCGTCTCGCCGAATTTTCTTTCACTGCTGGGCGTGCGGCCTCTGCTCGGGCGCGACTTCAATGCCTCCGAGGAAAAGGCGGGCACGCGCCGGTGGTGCTGCTGAGCTATGCGCTCTGGCAGTCGCATTTCGGCGGCGACCGCAACGTCGTCGGACGCGCGATTCGTCTCGATGGCAACGCCGTTACCATCGTCGGCGTGCTGCCGCCGGAATTTCGTTCGCTGGACAAGGCGGATGTGCTCGAGCCCATCGGCGTGTGGGCCACCAACAATTCCGATGCCGGCGCTCAGAGCCGACCGCGGCGACATGGTGGTGGTCGGAAGGCTGGCGCCGGGTGTCAGCTTCGCCCAGGCTCGCGCGGAAATGGAAGGGATCGCGGCGCGCCTGGCGCAGGCCTATCCGGAGGCCAACGACCAGTTCGGCGTCGCCCTGCGGCCCATTCGCGATGTGTTCGTCAGCGAGATACGTCCCGCGATCCTGGTGCTTTTTGGCGCGGTGATGTTTGTGCTGCTGATCGCCTGCGCCAACGTTGCGAATCTGTTTCTCATGCGCGGCGCGGGCCGCGCCAGGGAAATCGCGCTGCGCATCGCCATCGGCGCCAGCCGCGGACGCATCATCCGCCAGATGCTGGTGGAGAGTTTCGTTCTGGCGTTTCTCGGCGGGCTGCTCGGTCTGGCGCTCGCGACTCGGCGGAATTCGTGGCATCGCGCAACTGATCCCGATGGACGCGCTGGCGGGCGCGAGCGTGAGTCTGAATGGCGTGGTGCTGCTCTTCGCCGGCGGCGTGGTCATTTTGTCCGCGGTGATTTTTGGACTCACGCCCGCAATCCACTCCTCGAAGGCCGATGTCCACACGGAGTTGAAAGCCGGCGGCAGAAGCACCGGCACGCGCACGGGGCAGAATCGCTGGCGCAGCGTGCTGGTGGTCGCCGAAGTATCGCTGGCGCTGACGCTGCTGGTGGGCGCGGGGCTGATGATGAAGAGCCTTTACCGGCTTCTTTCCGTCGATCCCGGATTTCGGCCCGCGCGCGTGCTCACCATGGAAATGAGTTTGCGCACCGCGCAATACGACAAGGCCGAAGCCATTCGCAATTTCTGGCAGCAGGCGCTGGAGCGGGTCCGCGCCCTGCCCGGCGTGGAGGCAGCGGCGCTCGGCACCGGCGTTCCGCTGACCAACGAACACTGGCGCACCGACATCTTTGTCGAAGGCATGGCCCTGCCCAAGCCGGGCAACTTTCCGCATCCGGATGTCCACGTCGTCAGTCCGGAGTATGTGAGCACGCTCGGCATGCAGTTGTTGCGCGGCCGTGACATTCACCGACGCTGACGGCGAGAACGCGCCGCTGGTCGCGATGGTGAATGCCATGGTCGCCCAGCGCTTGTTTGCAGGCGAGGATCCCGTGGGCAAGCGCTTTCTGATAGGCCGGCCATACCGCCGACAAGGAGCCGAAATGGATCACGATTGTCGGCGTGGTCGGCGATACCAAACTCTACGGCCTGGCGAATCCGTCGCGCCTCGAAGTGTACATGCCGTTCCGGCAAAGGCCTCACGGCAAAATGCAGCTGCTGGTGAAATCGCGCATCGATCCGGCGGCTCTGACTTCCGCGATTCGCGGTGCGATCGCTTCGATCGACAAAGACCAGCCGATTTACGCCATCGCCACGATGGAGCAACTGGTCGGCGATTCGGTGGCGACGCGGCGCATCACGCTGGTGCTTCTCGGACTGTTCAGCGCACTCGCGCTGGTGCTCGCGGCCATCGGAATTTACGGCGTGATTTCCTACTCGGTCGCGCAGCGCACTCATGAGATTGGGATTCGCATGGCGCTGGGCGCGCAGCGGGCGGATGTGCTGCGCATGGTTCTCGCGCAGGGCATGAAGATTACCGGCGCGGGCGTCGTCATCGGCATTGCCGCATCGCTCGGCTTGACCCGCTGGATGGCGAATCTGCTCTTTTCAGTGAGCGCCGCCGATCCGGTGACCTTCGCTGCCGTCGCGATAGTGATTGCTGCTGATCGCGCTGCTCGCCTGCTACATCCCGGCCCGGCGCACCTTGCGGGTCGATCCGATGATCGCGCTCCGCTACGAATAATTTGAGCTGGAAGAGGGCCTAAAAAAAGACGGGGCCAGTTGATCTGGCCCCGTGCGGAGGAAGAACAGGTAAATTTTTCCCGGAAAATATTTCAATCTTGTAGCTGGGACATCGCCGGAGTCGCCTCGGCGGTGTACATTTTCACCTCGACGCGGCGGTTCTTGGCGCGCGCTTCGCGGTTCTTGCCTTCGTCCACCGGCTTTTCCTTGCCGAGGCCGATCATTTGGATGCGGTACACCGGGATATCGTGCTTGGTCACCAGGTACGCCACTACCTTATCGGCGCGGCGGCGGCTCAACGCTTCGTTGTATTCCGTGTTGCCTACTGCGTCGGTAAAGCCTTCCACAGCAATGAAATAGCGCTTAGCGCCGGCATGCTCTGTCGCGAACTGGTCGAGCTTGGCCTGGGCGTCCGGCGTCAGTTTGTCCTTGCCGAAATCAAACATCACGGCGGTTTCCGCCTGCAGTTTGTAGTCGTCCAGATTCTTGATGGTGTCGCCGAAAGCAGCGCGCAGGGTGCTTAAGTCGCGTCCTGTCTTATCCGCTACAGTCCGAGCTTCGGTAGCGGCCTGGCCGGCTTCGCCAGCCTTCTTCATGGCATCGCCAGCACGGGCATCGGCTCCTTCAGCCTTTTCCTTCACGTTGTTGATCGCAACCTCGTGCCGTTCAATGTCTTTACGTGCTTCCTCGAGCGATGTGCCCTGCTTGTTGGCCTGTTCCCCAACCTGGTCCACTTTGGCCTGAATCGGGTCGGCTGTCTGCTTCACATACTTCTTTGTGGCACACCCGCTGGCGAGTAGCGCTCCACCTAAAACAACCACTGCCCCTAACGTTCTCATGGGTTCAATTCACCTCTGCCGGATGGTAGAGCAATTTGATTGCCTTTTGGTTGGGGGACTGAATGACTTCGGTCCGGAACCGTGGGAAGCCTCTTTATGTGATAGCTTGTCAACTTCTGGCGAAGCTGGTAGCTGACGGTGCCGCCAAGCGCTCGCAAGAATAAGGGAGAGATCATGACGCGGGTTCTGCTGCTAGGCTACGATCCAGAGACTGTGGATTTTTCTGACCCTGCTTTGCCACCAGGCATGACCGTTGAGAAGGTTCACGCCGGCATCGCGGTTGCGATGAAGCAGTTCGCTGAACGCGGATGGGAGGGCGACGTTGGTTTGATCCGGCCTGATGAAACCGCTGGGCCGACAGTGGAGCGTCAGTTAGCTTCGAAGAGCTACGATTGTGTGGTAATCGGAGCCGGCGTGCGCCTGCCGCCCCGGGGCCTTGCATTATTCGAAGTCGTCATCAACGCGATTCATAAGGCTGCCCCAGGCGCGGCGATTGCCTTCAATACACGACCCGACGATAGCGCCGATGCTGCCGCCCGATGGTTGGCGGCTGGAAGCCGGGCTGTCTAACCCGGCTTGGATGGCGCAGCGTCCGTCAAATGGTTCCCTCCTGGAAGGCTGGGAAGAGTAAAATGGGCGAGATGAAAGGCGCGAGCATGAGCGAACCTACCAATTCCGTTAATCGCAGAGATTTTATGAAGACGGCCTCCGCCGTTGGAGCTACCTTAGGCGTAGCGAGCCGGGCGCTCGGGGCGAGGCCGGGGAAAGCCAGCACCGGGCGCGTGATCGGCGCCAACGATCGCATTAATGTCGGCGTCGTCGGCGTGGGAGGACGAGGCGCGTATCTGGCGCGCGTTTTTTCCGGAATCGGCGAGCGCACGAACGGCTGCAAGATCGTCGCGGTTTGCGATGTGTATGAAAAGCGCAAAAAGGCCAACGCGGAAAAGCACGGCTGCGACGGCTATCTGGATTACCGCGAGCTGCTGAACCGCCAGGATATCGACGCCGTGCTGGTGGCGACGCCGGATCATTGGCACGCCAAGATCGCGCTCGAAGCCATGGATCGCGGCAAAGATGTTTACCTCGAAAAGCCGATGTGCCACACCATCGAGGAAGCCAAGCAACTCGCGGCCACGGTGAAAGAGACGAGGCGCGTGCTGCAGGTAGGCTCGCAGACCACATCCGCCGATCAGTGGCACAAGGCCAAGAAGGCGATTGCCGACGGCATGATCGGCCAGATGCTGATGAGCCAGGGCTCGCTACCATCGCAACAGCGTGGAAGGCGAATGGAACTGGGACATCGATCCGGGCGCCGGGCCAGACGGCAAGGGCGAGAATTTCATCGATTGGAAAATGTGGCTGGGGCCCGCGCAGAAGCGCGCCTGGGACGCCGATCGCTTCTTCCGCTTCCGCAAGTATTGGGATTACTCGGGCGGCATCGCCACCGATTTGTTCTTCCACGTAGTCGCGCCGTTGAACATCTGCTGGCCGGAGCCGCAATTTCCCCATCGCGTAATGGCCTCGGGCGGCATCTACGTTTACAAAGATCGCGAAGTGCCGGATACGTTCAATCTTCTGGCCGATTATCCGCAAAGGGCCACTCGCTGGTGCTCAGCTCGTCGCATGGCCAACTCCAAACATATTCCCGGGCTGATTCGCGGACACGAAGGCAGCATCATCATGGTGGATCACGGCGAGTTTGAGGGGCGAACCGACCACATCACTGTACTTCCAGAGAAGCGCGTGATCAGTGAAGCGTACAAGGAGAAGTGGGGATCGGGCGAATTCCAAATTCCCGTCGAGGCCAAGCCCGACTGGATCCATATGCAAAATTTTCTGGACTGCGTTCGCAGCCGCCAGAAGCCCATGCTGGACGTGGAAACCGCGCTGCGCGTGCAGGTGACGATCACGATGGCGGTCGATTCCTACCGCGAAGGCCGCGTGCTCTATTGGGACGAGAAAGCCATGAAGGTCACACCGAAGGCGCCCAAGGCATAAGATATAGGCAACAATCGCCTTAACATCTGTTAAAATCGGAATTCCACCAAGGAGAGCAAGCAATGATGGAAGCCCAACGCAGTCTTGTAAGGGTGAGCGCCGCCCTCGGACTGATTTTGTTTTGCGCCAGTTTGCCGACTGCAACCGCCAAGGATAAATCCGGCTCGGGATATCTGGAAACGCATGTCAACCCCACGCGCACGGGGGTCTTTGTCGACGGGAAGTATTTGGGGCCAGCCGCTAATTTCGGCTTTGCGCGCAAGTACGACCTGACGCCCGGCGAGCACAAAGTCCTGCTCACCGATCCGCGTTGCGAAGATTACAGCACCACCATCCAGATTGAAGCCGGCAAGACGCTGAAGCTCGAACGCACTCTCGCCGCGCTGCCGCTGGCGAAGCCGCCGTTCGCGATGTTGAAGACCAAAAGCGACAGCAAGTTTGACGGCGTATGGGTGAATAACAAGTTCATGGGTCACGTGGACGAGTTCGATAATCCGTACCAGTTCCTGCTGCTGCCGCCCGGCGAGTACACGGTGCGCATCGCGGCTGCCAACGGCGACACCAAGCACGAAGAGAAAGTTACTCTTAGCGCCGACAAAGTGACCACAATTGTCGCCGGTACTAAGAAGTAGCAGATTACGCGGGTTTCGATCTCGCCTTTTCCCCAAACAGTCTGCCGCCCGACGCCGGTCCACCTGGCGGCGTCGAGATAGGGAAGGAACTCGGCCAAGTCGCCCGAGTATTCCGCTTCGCCCAAGAAACCTCCCAGCGAATGGGACTGCCCGGTGCGGCTGGATCGCCGCTCGACGCGTTCCCATTGCAGCTCACAGCGGGGCATTTCGACACACGCTGCGCGTTCTGCCATATCGCGGAACTCGATTTCGAGCGGCCCTGGTCCGTAGAGCGCGCGCAGCGTACTGATGCGATCGCGAATGCGGCTGAACAACGTCGCGAATGCCGCTGGCGAGTCCGAGCCCTTGAGCTCAGTCGGAGTTACGAAGCGCACCAGAATCCGGGAAACATTTTCTGCGCCGCGCTCGAGCGAGAGCGATGATCGGCTGCGGTGACGGTGCGCCGTCGAGGCCGAGCAACTCTGTGCCGAGAAGTTCCGCACGTCCACGACCCGGACCGATGCCTTCCTGCGCCAGGCGTGTGAAGCTGGCGGCAAACGCCTCGATTCCGGGCTGGGCGAGATCGAAGAGATGCGCATCGAAATGGAAATGCTGGCCGGCTTCAAAGCGCTGGCCATCGAGGTGCGCGGCGCGGAAGACAAAGGGCCGGGGCCAATCGCGCAGCCCGCTAGGCCCTGTCCCGCAGGGCGGCACGCGGTTCGAATAATCGGCTGTAGGCACACGTAGCGCGCAGCGGACAGGACGCCGCTTCGGTGCATTCCGGGACACACGCCACGCGCCGCAGCGATGTGCCGAAAGCGCCGCGCAAAATGTTGCCGGCTTTTCCGGGGGGGAAGCGAACCGGTTCCACGGCGCGGAAATGGAGCCGCAACCGGAAGAACGCAAAATTCACAGGCTCCCAGTATAGCGGGCGCGATGGGCCGTTTTGCCTTGAGTGGCAGGCGGCGGTTATAATGAATTCGAATTTGACTCTTGCTATCGTCCGTCCGGTGCATCAAGGGGGTGACGCGTGTGGAGTGCCCGCGCGTCCCCCCCTTTTTATATCCGGGTGGATCACTAGATAACGAAGGAAGCACATGAGAGAAAAGGGCACAGTAAAGTGGTTTAACGCAGCTAAGGGCTACGGCTTTATTCAGCGGGAAAATGGTGAAGACGTCTTCGTGCATTTCTCGGCCATACAGTCGGAAGGGTATCGCAGCCTGGAAGAGGGCGCCAAGGTGGAATTCGAAGTTACCAAGGGTCCCAAGGGACTGCAAGCGGCGAACGTCAGCATAGCCTAGCGGTAAAGGGCCGGTGGTTCGACGCCGCCGGCTCCACAAAAAAAGGAGATGAATGAGCAAGGAAGACAATATTGAAGTAACGGGCGTGATTCTTGAGAAATTTCCCAGCGGGTTATTCAGCGTGCAACTGGAACACGACCGGGTCGTGCTGGCGCATCTGGCCGGGCGTTTGCGCAGAAACCGCATTCGCGTGCTGGCGGGAGACCGCGTCACCCTGGAGCTTTCGCCCTACGATTTAACCAAAGGCCGCATCACTTTTCGCCACCGGTAAACATTCGCTAAAATCTTTTCACGTTTTATCCTTCCTCGACGATCACAGGCGCGGTGGAAGTAGCTGGCTGCGCTGACGCAAGGCGTTCATTCTTCGACCCAGACGGCTGAAATTGAGTGCTAGAAAATGTTGCGAATCGCGCTCGCCGAGGCTATGCACGGCGCACGGGCCGATATAATGGAACCAATTGTATGGTGGATCGACCTAAACCGGCGCCCTCAGGGGCCAAAGCCAAAAAACAGACTCCCGACGCAGCGGAAAACCTGACCGCGATTCTGTCCCAGAAAGTCGTAGGCCAGCCAGCCGCCACGAAAGTCATCGTTCCCTACATTCAGATGTTCCAGGCGGGTCTCGCGCCCGAGGGCCGGCCGGTGGGAATTTTCCTGCTGCTCGGACCTACCGGAACGGGCAAAACCAAAACCGTCGAAGCGCTGGCGGAAATCCTGCATGGCAGCGAGAAAAGCATTCTCAAGGTGGATTGCGGCGAATTCCAGATGGAGCACGAAGTGGCGAAATTGATTGGCGCGCCGCCGGGCTATCTGGGACACCGCGAAACGCAGCCCATGCTTACCCAGCAGAAACTGAATTCGGTGACCAGCGAGCGCTGCGGGTTGTCGCTGGTGCTGTTCGACGAAATCGAAAAAGCCGCGCCATCGCTCACGCGCCTGCTGCTGGGCGTTCTGGACAAGGGCGTGCTGCGGCTGGGCGACAACTCGACCGTCAACTTCGAGAAGAGCCTGGTCTTTCTCACCAGCAATCTGGGCGCGCGCGAGATGTGGAAGGAGATCAGCCCGGACTTCGGATTCCAGGGCGGACTCAGCGGCGAGCGGCCGGACCTGGGCAACAAGCTGCAAAGCATTGCGCTAGTTGCCGTGCGCAAGAAATTTTCCCCCGAGTTCGTCAATCGCATCGATTGCGTGATCACCTATCAGCCGCTGACGCCGGAATCGCTTTCGGCGATTTTGGATCACCAGATTCTAGACTTGCAGAACCATGTCAACACGCGTCTGCAGAACCGCTGCTTCAACATCGAAGTGCCGTTCGAGACGCGGCAGTGGCTGCTGCAAAAAGGCACCAGCGCCGAGTATGGAGCGCGCGAATTGAATCGGACGATCCATCGCAACCTGACGCAGCCGCTGGCGACGATGGTCGCGACCGGGCAAGTGGAGCCGGGCTGCCGCGTGCGGGTGGAAGTGGAAGAAGGCGGCGAGAGCCTGTCGCTGCGCACCACCGCGGCGACCGAGGAAGAGCTGCCGGCGCATCCGACTGTCTTGCTGGTGGACGACAATCAGGACCTGCTGCATTTTCTGGAACGCCTGATGGCGGAAGCCGGCTGGAAGCTGCTGACGGCGGAATCGGCGGCGGCGGCACGCAAGGCCATCATCAACGAAAAACCCAACGCGGCGCTGCTGGATTACATGCTGCCGGATGGCAGCGGCGTCGAACTGGGCGTGCAATTGCGGCAGACCGCGCCGCGCATGCAGGTGATCGTGATGACGGGCTCGATGCTGCCGCCGGAGGAAGAAGCGCTCTGCGAGGAGCACGATTTTCCGGTACTGCGCAAACCATTTCTGGCGTCGGATGTGATGAATCAGATTCGCAGCAGGCTGACACCGGCCGCGGGGGCGGGGGGACGATAGGTCCGTTCGGGCGGGTTTGGCATCGGCGCAACAAGAGCGGGAAGTCGGGGACCTGCCCCACCACTACTCGTCGCGCAGGGCTGCCATCGGTTGCAGCGCGGCAGCGCGCCGGGCGGGGCCGTAGCTTGCGGCGAGCGCCACGACGGTCAACAGCGCCATGGCTGCTAACAGCGTTCCCGGGTCGTGCGGCTTAAGGCCGAATAGCAGCGTCGCTGCCGCTTGTCCTGTCCAAAGAGCCAAGCAAACACCCGCGGTGAGGCCGATTGCCAGCACCAGGCCCGATTCGCGGAGCACCAGGCGAATTACCTGGCCGCGGTCCGCGCCTAGCGCCATGCGCACGCCGATCTCGTTGCGCCGCCGCGCCACCATGTAGGCGATTACGCCATAAAGGCCTAGCGTAGAGAGCAGTCCCGCCAGCAGGCCGAAGGCGGCGGACAAGGTCGCCATCAGGCGCTCGCGCAGCAGGGAATCGCGCACCGGATGGAACTCGATTCCGATTCCGGGGCTGACCCCGGCGACGGCAGTTTTCACGGCGCTCATCAATTCGCCCATCGACCCTTTGGCGCGCAGCACGAAGGTGGCTGCGCCCGCGCCGATCTCATCGTCCTGAGCCATGGGGAGGAAGGCGATGGCCGGGAAATCATCCCGCAACGCGTAGTACTTCGTATTCTCGACCAGACCGACAATCTGGTACGACGGGTCTGGCTTGCCGGGCGGCGGGTGAAGGCGAAACGTTCGGCCCACCGGATTTTTAACTCCGAAATACTTGCGCGCAAAAGCTTCGTTGACGATGGCCACTTTTGGCGAGAAGAGGGTATCGTGATCGTCAAAATCGCGCCCGGCGATCAGCGCCGTGCCTAGCGTGCGGAAATATCCCGGACCGATAACATTGAAATCCGAGTCCTTGCCTGACTCCGCCGTGTTCGTTCCTTCCGGAACGATCGTGTCCTCAATGCCGTCGCCGCGTAGAGGCGTGACTAGCGTCTGGGCTGCCGACATGACGCTTGGCTGAGCCTCCAGGTGTTGAAGCAGGTCACGATACAATGCCGCGCGGCGTTGCTTGGTATATCCGACCCGGCGCAGGTCGAGGTCCACCGCCAGCACGCCTTCCGGCCGAAAGCCGGCTTCGACAATAGAAAGGTTATGGAGGCTACGCACGAACAGCAGCGCAGCGACCAACAACACCAGTGACAAGGCGATCTGAACAGCGGCCAACCCACGTCGCAGGCCAAGACGTTCGCGGCCCGCGGTTGTCCCGCGCCCGCCTGCGCGCATGGCCGCGGCAGGCTCCAGATGGGTGGCACGAAGTGCAGGCGCCAGGCCGAACAAGATGCAGGTTCCCACAGCCAAGGCAGCGGTAAAGCCCAACACCCGCCCGTCCATGCCGAGCCCAACGAACAGCGGATTGCTGGCCGTGCTAAGAAACACAATAAGCGCGCGGCTGAGTACTTGCGCCAATGCCACGCCGAGCGCTGCGCCCATCGAAGCGAGCAGCAGGCTTTCCACTAGAAACTGGCGGACCAATCGCCAACGTGACGCCCCGAGGGCCAACCGCACCGCGACTTCGCGCTCACGCGCGCTGGCCCGGGCTAGTAGCAGGTTGCCGAGATTGGCGCAGGCGATGAGCAACACCAGACCGGTGGTCGCCAGCAGCAGCCATAGCGGTCGCTCGTACTGTTCGCGCAGCTCGGACACGCCCCTCCCCGCAGCCGTGGCGACTAGTTTGTTGGCGAGGTAGCGCTTGGCAATGTCGGTCCGATAGTCAGGCGGCAAACTTGCTTCCATGATCGCGGGCGACAACGTCCGGAAATGGGCGGTCGCACGCTTTTCCGTCCAACCCGGCTTCAGACGGCCCATCATCGACAGCCACCATTGTTGGCGCTTCGGGATGCGGCCTTGACCGTCCTGAGACAGCAGAGGATCAGCACATAGCGGAATGGCCACATCGTATCGGCTGCCTACTTCCACGCCGAAAAAACTGACGGGTGTGACGCCGACGATCGGGAATAGGTGGCCGTCAAGATTTACCGTGCGGCCGAGAATGCCGGTGTCACCGGCGAACTCGCGCTGCCAGAATGCATAGCTCAGCACGGCGCCAGGGCTGGCGCAGGCTGTACGATCGTCCTCGGCGCTGAAAGTGCGCCCCATCACGGGATGCACTCCGAGGTTGCGGAAAAATTCGCCACTGACGTAGAGGCCCTCGGCGTAGCGCGCTTCGCCGCCTGAGGCGAGGTTAAACCGAGCCGCGCTCCAGGCCAGCACGCCGGTGAAGGACTGCTGCTGCGTCTTGATCTGCTCCCATTGAGCGTACGTTAGGGCCGCGCTGCGCGAGGTAAACCAGCCGTTTGTTTCCGAATTGGGGGCAAATGTGATGGACAACAGTTCTTGCGGGTTCTCTACGGGCAACGTTCGTAGGCGAACGGCATCGACAAGTTGGAAGATTGCGGTATTGGCGCCGATTCCGAGCGCAAGGGACATCACTGCGACCAGCGCGAAGCCCGGACTCTGCCGAAGTTGACGCGCGCCAAAGCGCACGTCAGGCAGGAACGATTCCAGCCAGTTCATCTAATCAATACTCACACTACTATCAACGGTTACAGAAAAGGTGTGATCGTTACTCCAGGCGCAGCGCTGCCATCGGATCGACGCGCGATGCGCGCAGAGCGGGTAGGTATCCGGCTGCGGCTGCTACGGCGATGAGCACGAGGGCCGCGCCTGCGAAAGTTGAAGGGTCGTGCGGGGCTAGGCCGAACAGCATGCTGCGGATCAGTTGGCTGAGCGCCAGTCCGGCCGCCAGTCCGGCGAGGACGCCGGCGGCAGTGAGTGCGGCCGTCTCTCGCATCACTAAAGCAATAATCTGGCCGCGGGTGGCGCCGAGGGCGATGCGAATGCCAATTTCTGAGGTCCGGCGCGACACGCTGTACGAGCGCACGCCGTAGAGTCCGACTGAAGTCAGAATCAGCGCGAGCCAGCCGAACACCGTGGAGAGTTGGGCGAAGAGGCGTTCCTGTTTCAAGCGTTCGTCGATCTGCTGATCGAGCGTGAGCAGGCTTTGCACTTCGATAGCGGGATCAATCCCGGCTACTGCCTGGCGAATAGCGGCCGCGGCCGGCGTGATGTCGCTCGCGATGCGCAGCGCGAAGCTCATGCCGTCCACTTCGGAAGGATGCTGCACCCAGGCGGCGAAAAATCCTGGACCGAAAGAACGGCGCAGCAAGTCGAACTTGGTGTTGGCAGCGACGCCGATCACTTCGTATTCAAACATCTGCGCCTGCGGCCCAACGGTGGTGCGAAAGCGGCGCCCGAGCGGCGATTGATTGGGGAAGAACGTGGCTGCCATTGCTTCGTTGATCACAGCGACGCGCGGGCCGCCTTCGCGATCGCGCTCGTCGATGGCGCGTCCCAGGCGAATAGCGATGCCCATGGTTTCGAAGAAACGCGGGCCGGCCAGATTCAATCCAGCAATCCGCTGATCGAGCGGCAGCGGCGGAACTCCAGGCACTTCGACCGGCACGCGATGAAAGGCTCCGGAGAGCGGAATCTGCTGCGAGAGAGCCACGCTGCGCACGCCGGGAATTGCGGTAACGCTTTCCTGGATGCGGCGGTACAGCGCGGCCGCGCGGGCGCTGGTGTATCCGGAGGAGGCATCCGGCTCCACGCGAAAGGCGAGCAGGTTGTGCGTGTTCATTCCGGTATCGATGTTGCGCAGATTGCGCAGCGTGCGGACATAGAGGCCCGCGCCGGCGAGGACAACGACCGAAGCCGCCAGTTGCGCGACCACCAGAATATGCGTGACGCCGGCGCGGCGAAAACGCTTGGAGGATTGCAGGGCGGGCTGCAGATCGACGCGCGCCGATTGCAGTGCGGGAGCCAATCCATAGAGCAAACCGGTGACCAGCGATGCGGCGGCGGTGAACGCTAGAATTCGAAAATCGGGCTGAAGGTCGAAGACCAGGGCGCTGCCGAACGTAGGCAGAGCCGCCACCAGCGCGCCGCTTGCCCAATAAGCCAGCGCCAGACTGAGCGCGCCGCCGACCGTCGAGAGCATCACGGCTTCGGTGAGGTGCTGGCGAATCAGCCGGCCGCGGTCGGCGCCGAGGACCATGCGCATGAGGGTTTCATTCTGGCGGGCGTGGGCGCGGGCCAGCAGCAAATTGCCGACGTTGGCGCAGGCGATGATCAGTACGACTCCGACGACGCACATCAACACAATGAGCGGGCGTTGGAAATTCTCGCGGAGGTCGTCGGCGCCTTCGGCTCGATGGCGGAGATCGAGTGAGGGAAGATCCTCCACTTGCGGAAGAGTCTGGCGGAACAATGCTGCCAACTCGGCACGGGCGCGATCTTCAGTGACGCCGGGGCTAAGGCGCGCGGCGATACGCAGCCACCAATAATCTTTGGCGGAGAAGACGGGTATTTCCGCATCGCTCCACGGCTTGCCGAACGCGGGCAGGCTGTGGAGTGGGACCGTTACGTCCGGCGGATCGCCCGCGGTGAGTCCGAGAAATGAGGGCGGCTCGACGCCGATGATGGCGCAGGGCACATTATGAATCGCGATGTATTTCCCTAACACTGCGGCGTCGCCGCCAAAACGGCTTTGCCAGAAACGGTAGCTGATCATGGCTACGGCGGGCGCGCCGGAGCGATCGTCGCTTTCGTCGATGCGGCGTCCGATGGCAGGGGAGATTCCGAGAGTCGCGTAATAGCCGCTCGAAACCGCCTGGGCGTGGGCGGTGCCAGCCTTGCCGTCGAGAATCACAGGCACTTGGTTCAGGTTGACGAAGGCGGCGAGGCCGGAAACTGCGCGCGAGCGGCTGGCGATGTCTTCGAAGAACGGATAGGCGAACGCGGTGCTGGTGGTTGAGCCATCGGCACTCGACTTGGCGCGGCCGTGGAGCGAGATCAGCTCATCGGGAAAACTTTTTGCAGACCAGGACAGGAAGACGATCCGCTGGGGGTCTTTCACGGGAAGCGATTTGAGCAGCAGGGCATCGAGGACGGTGAAGATCGCCGTGTTCGCACCAATGCCGAGCGCGAGGGACAGGATCGCAACCGCGGTAACCAGCGGCGTCTTGCGCATGTTGCGCAGGCTGAAGCGCGCGTCCTGGAAAAAATGCTCGACCCAGAGGACACGGTCGGCGTCGCGGGTGCGCTCGCGCTCACTGGTGCGATTGCCGAACCGGCGCTGCGCTTCGCGGCGGGCTTGGTCAGGCGACATGCCTGAGGCTTCCAACTCAGCGGCGCGCATCTCGATGTGAAATTCGAATTCGTGATCGAGGGATTGTTCGTGGCTTTGCGGGAAGATAGTGGCGCGCAGGCGGCTGAAGAACCCCATGGATGCTCCTATAGACGTCTATGGGTATAGTCTAGCACGCTACTTAATCATGACGAACGCGGTTGAAGTGATGCGATAGCCGTAGAGGGCGATCGCCGCTCTTCCTTTTCCGGCCAGGGAGCGTGGGATCGGGCCCATCGTGATCTGATCAAGGCCAGCAAGAGTTCCCTCGGGGCCGAGAGTCGCAGTGGGAACCAGGGTCTCGCCCAGCAGGGCGTACAGCCCGGGCGCATTTCTGACACCGGTCGCGTACACCCGTAGAAAAACTTCATCCGATGCCGGACCCAAGTCGATCGGAGCAGGAACAATGGCACCGGACTCAATGCGATAGACCTGCTCCGGCGGCTGAGCGACACCGTTGCGGACCCGGTGCACTTCCGCTGCAGCGAGCCCGCTGGCGTTAATGCCAAACACAGAGGTCGCGGTGGGCTGCAGTATGATTTCCGACTGCCTGACAACTCCGTCCGCGGCACGGATCGTGACGGTCGCTGGTCCGTTGGCGAGGCCTGGCGGCATCACATAGTTCACCTGGTCCTGCGAGACATAGTAAAGTTCCGCCTGAGCTTGGGTCCCGAGTGTATCCGTCACCACGACACTGGTGCCACCCAGTGTCGTTGGCAAAGTGAGAGAGCGCGCGGCTGCGGTCGTCGTCGCCAGGTGGTCCCCGAATGCCGATACGATCGCGTTCGGGCACTGAACGCTTTCAATGAAGCTGGCTGCGGACACATTGACTAACGGACGTGGCACAGGCGGCTGGTTGAGAAAAACTATTGTCGATCCGCGCTCTCCGCCAACCACCAGATCGGGCCACTGATCTCCGTTCAGATCGGCAACTGCCAGACTGACTACTTTCGGACCCACCGAGAAGCGAACGGCAGTACGAAATGTACCATCGCCGTTACCTTTGAGAAATCCCAAGTAGTTGCCGCTGGTCGAGCCGCAGAAGGGTCCGATACATTGACTGGCGAACACAATATCGGGAATTCCATCGCGATCGAAGTCACCGGCGACGGCGGCAATTGGCCCTAGCTGGGGTGAGTCGAAAACGACGTCAGGGATTACTATCGGCGACTGGAAACTGCCGTCTCCGTTACCCAGAAAGACCAGGAGAGCCGGGAAGCTTGCACTAAAGCCAATGTTCCACGCATAACGGCAGACTGCGATCACGTCAATCTTGCCGTCGCCGTTAACGTCAGCTAAGGCTGCGGCGATCGGGTTTAGCCCTGCGGAAACAGCGGAAGGCGGACCAAAAGTCCGGTCCCCATGAGCGAGCCAGGAATAAACAGTCACGCCAGCAATCGTGCCAATTGAATCGATCGCCACTACGTCAAGGAGCGAGTCGCCGTTAAGGTCGGCCGCGGCGGCCCATTCGGGGATCATTGCCGGCTGAAGGTCCAGCTTCTCGAACGTGCCGGCGCCGCTGCCCCACCGGACCTCGACACTGCTCCCGGCGCCATTTGAATACCCTGGAACCAGCAGATCCAATTTTCCGTCGTGGTCCAAGTCTAAGACCGAGAAGGGCTCTCCACCCATGTCGGCGGTATTCAACATTTGGTACGAGCCATCTGACTGGCCGGTGAACACCGAGGTGCCCAACGCTCCGACGGTGAGCAGATCGGCGATTCCGTCGCTATTGAAATCTCCCGGAAAGGCTCGCAATGCGGTAAAGAATACGGGAACCTGCGGGGTGCGAGCGGGCTGGAACGCGCCAAAGACACCATCGCCTCGGCCAAGGGAGATGTAGACTCCGCTGATATTTTCGACATTGTTAAGAATCGCGCCGGCTGCAATCAGATCCGGGAACCCGTCACCATTGACGTCACCAATAGATGTCTTGACGGTGTACGGTTCTAGGGGATAAGCAGGTGCACCCCAGAAGGTTCCGTCGCCACGGCCGAGCAGGACGGTAATTGTAGAGACATCGAAGCTCGAGCTGGTTTCCGGCGAATTAGGCAGGATGAGCCGTGGCTCACCGTAGCCAACCACGATGTCAAGGATACCGTCTCCGTCAAAGTCAGTAATCACTACCGAGTTGGGCCCATCGCCTACTGCGTAGCCCAGAGCGGAATCGAAGGTTCCGTCTCCGCGGCCCAAAAATACCATCACGGTGTTGTTTGAACTGTTGGTCGTAACCAGATCTAATTTGCCATCTCGATTCAGATCGGCCGGCGCGATGGAGGTCTGCTCACTTCCGGCCAGGAACCGTTTGGGGGCGCCAAAAGTGCCGTCACCGTTGCCAAGCAAAATCGTGACGTAGTTGGGAGTGAACTCATCAAAAGTTTGTGGTGGATCGCTGGCATGACCGGCGACCGCCAAATCGGCTTTGCCATCGCCATTCCAGTCGCCGATGGCGACCGATGCGGCAGGGGAACCAACCGTTAGTTTTCCGGCAGGTTTGAAGCCTCCCTTGCCATCGCCAAAGAAAACGTAGAGGTCCCCATTTCCGGAACTGGTATCGGTAGCTATCAGGTCGATCTTGCCATCGCCGTTTACATCGCCGGCGGTTATCGATGTGGGCGAGCCACCCGCTGTTAAGTCAGCTGTACGAGTGAACACGTTGGGGCCGCCGCCGCTCAGCAATACGTAGATTTGGTTTGAATCACCCCTGCCTGCCACCACCAAATCCGTGCGCCCGTCGCCGTTCAGGTCCACCGCGAGCAACTTCCGGCCGACGGCTACCGGTAACGAGCCGACCACCGTCAACGTATCTGTGACCTGGACTACGTCGATGTTGGTGGGATCGTAGGTGCGCGCTTGTACCCAGCCCATGGAGCCGTTCCCGAAGAAATCTCCGGCGACGGCAAACTGCGCCGGGCTTCCGACGCCGGGCGGCGTGGCGGGAGGGCCAGATGATGAAACCCGGGTTGGAAAACACGTCTTCACCTTGCTGTCGAAGTGAGTTTCTTGCGTCGCGATTTCGTAGGACGGGATCCGGAATCGGACGGCCGTGAAGGAGCCGTTGCTTTCCCGCTTGAGGACGTTGATATTGTCTCCGCTGCGCCCCGGGATCACGGGAGCAGTAAGAAAGGGGACGCCAGGACACACGGACTGGGACCATCCGGGTAGAGCCGGAGTGATCAGCGCGCCCATCGCGGCGATCAACGTGAGCGTTCGATTCGCCATTTGTCCCGAAGCCTAGCGCGAGCAGACTGCGGTCATCACTCGGTTTTCGGTGTCGATGATTTCTTCGACAATTTTTAAACCGGCGTGGCGCGATACCAGCCAGCGGAAGGCTTCCGGAGTGTACAGGTAACGGAAATTGAGGAACACGCGCTCGCCGCGCTGCATGGTGACGGCCTGTCCGCCGACGGTGAGATGTAGATCGCGGCCGGCCTGGAAATGGCGGGTGAGCATGTGCAGGCCGGCGTGGCGTTCGTCCTTTTTGTGTTCGATGCGGAGTTCGCCATCTTCCTCGGAAATTCCCATGCCGGCCAGGGGAGCAAGGGCGAAGCGGCGCATGAGCGGGCGGCGGTCCTGCTCGGGGCTGGAGGCATCGAACAACTCGCCGTCGACGATCAGGCGGTCTTCAGGATGCAAACATTCGGCGAGGTGGCGAAGGTGGTCCAACGGATCGAAGCCGCCCAGCGTGTTTCCCGCCATCAGGTAGAGCTTGGGCGATTCAGCGGCGTCGCAGGCGAGCACCAGATGCACCGGGCTGGCGATATCGGCTTTGATGCCGAGCGATTCGATTTCCGCGTCTTCACCGGCGGCGCAGGCGAGTTCGAGCAAGGGCTGACTCGCGTCCACGGGAAAATATTTCACTTGCAGGCCGGCGCGCTGCAGTCCCCTGAGCAGGGAGACATCCTTGGTTCCGTCACCCGCTCCGAAACTTACAACCGAAAGCGGACCTTGAAACTGGCGGGCTAACTTTTCCGCGGCGGCGCCTACCGCCGTCCAGGCGTTGCGCTGGTTCTCGGCGTCCTGCGAAAGGTCGAGCCATGCGCGCACCGAAAGCGGCGACCAATAGAAGAACTTTTCCGGCAGGTCGCGCGCTTCCAGCGCTTCGGCAAACTCATTGGCAATCTCGGCCTCGGTCAGCAGGACTTCTATATTCATGACTGGTACCAGCTTGAACTGCCCGCCCTGTCCAGCGCAACCTCGCCACGGCATCGCGTGCAAAAGGCCATCCCAGGGTGGCGGGGCTTCGGTTACACTATAGCGATAGGAGAGACCTATGCGAGTGACGATTCTATTGATGCTGGCGTTAGCCACGGCAGCTTTTGCCGAGAAAAAGAGCAAGACCGCCGAGCGGCTGGAAGATGCCGCGGTGATGTTTTCCGAGATTATGGGCACGCCCGATAAATCGATTCCCCAGGACCTGCTGGAAAGATCGCAATGCGTGGTGCTGGTCCCCGGAGTGAAAAAAGCAGCGTTCATCGTTGGCGGCAAGTATGGCAAAGGTTTTGTAAGCTGCCGGAAGCCCGGCGGTGGGTGGTCGGCGCCGGCAGCGATGCGCATTGAAGGCGGGAGCTTCGGATTTCAGATCGGCGGTGCCGAAACCGACGTGGCGCTGCTGGTGATGAACGAAAGCGGTATGAAAAAGCTGATGTCGAGCCAGTTCACCCTGGGCGGTGAGGGCTCGGTCGCGGCCGGACCGGTGGGACGGGATGCCACGGCACAAACAGACGCCTGGATGCGCGCTGAGATTCTGTCCTGGTCGCGGTCACGCGGAGTTTTCGCCGGCATTTCGCTGCAAGGCGCCACGCTGCGGCAGGATGTGGACGATAACCAGGAAATGTACGGCAGAAAATATGAGACTCCGGACCTGGTGAAGGGCGATATCGCGCCTCCCGCCGACGCCGCGAAGCTTATGGGGCTGCTGAATAAGTATTCCATGAAGAAGGGTTAGTAGCAGGGACCAACCACCGGCGGGTTTCAAACCATCGGACCGGTTTGAGCCCGCCCCCACATAGTGAACGAACAGCTAGCATACATAAAAAAGGGTCTCGCGGAACTAATCCGCGAAGAGGATTTGCGCGAGCGCCTGATTGAAGCGGCGAAGGCCGCGCGCCCGCTGCGCATCAAAGCCGGCTTCGATCCCACCGCGCCCGATCTGCATCTGGGCCACACCGTCCTGCTGCGCAAGATGAAACATTTTCAGGATCTGGGGCACACAGTGATTTTCCTGATCGGCGATGCCACTTCGCTGATTGGCGACCCCACCGGCCGCAATGCCGCGCGCCCTCCCATGACGCGCGAACAGATCCTGGCCAACACCGAAACATACAAAGCGCAGGTTTTCAAGATTCTCGACCCCGAAAAGACCGAGGTCCGCTTCAACAGCGATTGGCTGGAGCCGCTGCGTTTTGCCGATATCGTCCGCCTGGCTTCGCACTACACGGTGGCGCGAATTCTGGAGCGCGACGATTTTGCCAAACGCTACCGGGAGCAGACGCCGATTTTCATCCACGAGCTTCTCTACCCGCTGGCACAGGCGTACGATTCGGTGGCGCTGAAGTGCGATGTGGAGATGGGCGGCACGGATCAGAAAACCAATCTGCTGGTGGGCCGTGAAATCCAGAAGACCTACGGCCAGCCGCCGCAGATTGTAGCCACGGTGCCGATTCTCGAGGGGCTGGACGGCGTCAACAAGATGTCGAAATCGCTGGGGAATTATATCGGCATCACCGAGCCGCCGGAAGTGATGTTCCGCAAGGTGATGCAGATCAGCGATGAGCTGATGTTCCGCTACTATCTGCTGCTCACGGATCGCAGCGAGGCGGAGATCGCGGCCATGCGCGGGCGGATCGAGCGCGGCGAATTGCATCCCATGGAAGCCAAGATTGAACTGGGGCGAATGATCGTCACCGATTTTCATTCCGCTGCGGATGCGGCGCGGGCGGCGGAAGAATTCAATCGCGTCGTGCGGCAGGGTGAAAAACCGAGCGACATGCCAACGGTGGCATTGCCGGAGGGCGTAAGGGCTGCGGGCGGGATCCGGATCGACAAGCTGCTGGCGAAAATCGGCCTGGCTGAATCGGTGAGCGATGCAGGGCGCAAGATCAAGGCGGGCGCGGTCGAGATTGACGGCGAGAAAGTGCGTGAGCTGGCAGTGGCGCTGCCAGACGGCGAATGTGTCATCCACGCAGGCAAAGGCTGGCGGCGCGTGATCGTGAAGACCTAGCGGCTTAGTACAATGAGCGATGCTCGCACCGGCTGACATTTTACTTACCGCCGCCGATGCCATTCGGGCGCACAAGCTGCGCGCGGCGCTCACGGTGCTCGGGCTGACCATGGGCGTGGCCACGCTCATCACCGTGATGACGCTGGTGCAAGGGGCGAATCGTTACGTCGAGGAGAAGATTGCCAACCTCGGCACCAATGTTTTCCGCCTGGCGCGCATGCCTTTTGCCGTCACCGATTTCACGGTGCTGGTAAAAGCTCAGCGCAACAAGCCCATCACTATCGACGATCTGCAGGCGGTGGCGGAAGGCTGCAGGCATTGCGAGTGGGTGGGGGCGTCGGTGAACAGCACACTCTCGGTGAAATATCGCGATCAGGAAATTCAGGACGCTACCCTGCGCGGCCACACGCCCAACATGGCCGATATCGATACGCGCACGGTGTCGTCGGGCCGCTACTTCACGGAAGCCGAGGAGCACCATGCGACGTCGGTTTGCCTGATCGGCGATGCGCTGGTGACGCAGTTTTTCCCTGGAGTGAATCCGCTGGGACACGTGATTCGCGCCGAGGGCCAGGAATTTACGGTCATCGGCACGTTCGAGAAGATCGGCTCGGTGCTGGGGCAGGATCAGGACAATTTCGTGGTGATTCCGCTCACCAGTTATTTGCGGTTTCGCGGCGCGCGCTCCAGCCTGACGCTGGAGGTAAAGGCCGCGGGCGGCGAAGACGTCTTTCAACGCGCGCAGGACGAAGCGCGGGTTATCCTGCGAGCGCGCCGCCACATCACCGGCGACCGGCCGGAAGATTTCTTCATCGGCACGTCGGAGAGTTATATTTCGCTGTGGCAGAGCATCAGCGGAGCGTTTTTCGCGGTGTTCGTGATGGTGAGCTCGATTTCGGCGGTGGTGGGCGGCATCGTCATCATGAATGTCATGCTGGTGAGCGTGACCGAGCGCACTAAGGAGATCGGCATCCGGCGGGCGGTGGGCGCGACCGAGCGGGATATTCTGCGGCAGTTCCTGGCGGAAAGCGTGATGCAGTGTTTGATCGGCGGCGCGATCGGCATCGGGATCGGATTCGCGTGTGCGCTGGCGCTGCGGACGTTCACGTCGTTTCCGGCGTCGGTGCAGACCTGGGTGGCGCTGCTGGGCGTGGTGCTGAGCTCGGTGATCGGGCTGTTTTTCGGAATTTATCCGGCGATGAAAGCCGCGGAACTGGACCCGGTCACGGCGCTGAGGGCGGAGTAATGCGATGACTGGCGCTGAATTCGGCGAGAATCTTCGCGTGGCGCTGGACACGCTGGCCGCGCGCAAAGTGCGCTCCGGCTTGACGATTCTCGGCATCGTGATCGGCGTGACCTCGGTGATTTCCGTCGCCTCGATTATCGATGGGCTCAACGGCTACATCCGCGCTCGCGTGCAGACGTTTGGCTCGCGGACTTTTTTCGTAGGGCGCATTCCATTCAGCTTTCGCCTGGGCCGATTGCCGGAAAACATCCGTCTGCGGAAGTATCTGCAGCCTGACGATGCCGCGTTTCTAAAGGAGACGTGCCCTTCCATCGCCTACGCGACGGCCTTCGTGAACCGCATCAATTTCGGCGAACAGGTTGACGAGATTCGCTACGGCGGCGGCACACGTCGAGCGGTTCTTCCTGCGCGGCGTGGAGCCGGACTACTTTCGCGCCATCCCGCTGTTCGCGGTGGCACAGGGCCGGCCCATCACGCGTGACGATGTGGACCATGCGCGCTCGGTAGTGATCATCGGCCAGGCGATTGCCGATTCGCTGTTTCCGCATATCGATCCCCTCGGCAAGACGGTGCGGCTGAATGGACGGCCGTATGACGTGATCGGCGTGTTCGAGAAGGATCCCGGACTGTTCGGAGGGTTCGGCGTGGATCAGTTCGCGGTGCATCCCGTTGACCAATTTCCACAAAAACTTTCCGGAGATTCGCGAAACTACTCTCGCCGTCGCGGTGCGGGATGACGCGGACATGAACATCGCGCGCAACGAGGTGATCGAAGCCATGCGGCGCCGGCGGCGCGTGCCGCATCGCGCGGACAACGATTTCGAGATCGCCGATCCGGAATTTCTGACCAATCTCTGGAACCAGCTTACCGGCGCGCTGGCGCTGCTGACCGGCGTGATCAGCTCGATCGGTTTGCTGGTGGGCGGCATCGGCGTGATGAATATCATGCTGATCTCGGTGACGGAGCGGACGGCCGAGATCGGCGTGCGCAAGGCGATTGGCGCGCGGCGCTCGGACATCCAAGTGCAGTTCCTGCTGGAGGCGGTCACGCTCACCAGTATTGGCGGCGCCATTGGAATCACGCTGGGCGCGATTTTCGCGGCAACCGTGCGCGCGCTGGTGCCGTCGATACCGGCGACGCTTTCGCTGTTTTGGGTGGCACTGGGCGTCATTATGTCGGTGGGAGTCGGGCTCTTCTTCGGGTACTATCCGGCGCGGCGCGCCTCTCTGATGGATCCGATTGTATGCTTGCGCTACGAGTAACGAAACCAAGACATTTCTCGCAGAGACGCAGAGAACGCAGAGAAAATCTTTCAAACAATAAGGGCTTGAAGTTCTCTGTGTACTCTGCGGCTCTGTCACTCCGGCCCGCGAGCACGGCTTCGCGCGCAGCCGCGAATTGCTACGCATGGTTCGAACGGGATCGGTGCCGCACGACGCCTCGCTCGGGTTCGCCATCGCGGGATTGGAGTTCGGATAGGTCTGCTAAAATTTGAGGCTTGGTATGAGATCCCTGGGCCTGATGGTGTTGGTGTGGTCGCTGGCTGCGCCGCACGCCGCGTTGGCAAAGAAGAAAAAGGGCGATGGTGAGCCCACCACGCAAGTTCTGCAACTGCCCAAAGACCCGCCACTCGCGATCGTAGCCGAAACCTCGCGCCTGCAATTTCACGTGACGCCGCTGTCGGCCAAAGGCCTGCTCTCGGCGCAGGTTCGTGAAGCCCTGAAAGCTCTGCCGCGAATTACTGGCGGCGCGACGGTTGTGAAGCTGCGCGCGTTTGTGGCGGGCAGCGGCGATATGCGGCGCGTGCAGGCCATCGTTAGCGAAACCTTCACCGAACACCACTGGCCGCTGCCTGTGCTGAGCGTGGTGCAGGTGGGCGGTTTGCCGCTCGAAGGCGCGCAGGTGGTGCTGGAAGCGGTCTCGATGGCGAAAAGGGAACTGAATCCGCACGGGCTAATTTTCCTGGCGGGGCAGCAGGTTACGGGTCCCGGCCCGCTAGATCTCGTCGCGGCGCTGGCGGAAAAATCGCTGGCCGGACTGCGCACCGCGGTGACAGCGGGAGGCGCCACCCCCGGGGACGTTCTGCGTGGGACCTGCTTCCTGAGCAGCCTGGACGATCTGGCGAAAGTGCGCGCGCATGTGGCAGCCAGTTTTCCCGCAGCGGCGTGGAACTTCGTGCAAATCCAGCGGGCGCCTGCGCGCGCCATCGTGGAATGCGAAGCCGTGGCGCGCGGGCAGGCGTCGTCTGCGGTAGCGCTCGAGTTTCTGAATCCTGAGGGGCTCGCGAAGTCGCCCAACTATTCGCAGTTGGCGCGGGTGAGTGCGCCGCGCATTGCCCTCACCGGAACGCAGGTGGCCTTCGGAATTCAGGATGCCGATGCGAAACTGGCGTTTTCGCGGCTGGAGAAAGAATTGGGGCAAGTTGGCGCCTCGCTTAAGAACGCAGCCATGTCGAGCGTCTATCCGCTTTCAGAAGCCAGCGCCAACCTGGTGCGTAAAGTGCGCTTCGAATATTTGGACCAGGCGCGGCCGCCGGCCAGCACCATGCTGCTCTTTGAAGGACTGCCATCCATGGACGCCAGTTTCGCGCTGGACGTGGTGGCGGTGGCAAAATAACGGGGATGCCCAAAACAGTCGTTACGTTCGGTGAAATCATGTTGCGCCTCGCGCCTCCCGGGTTCGAGCGCTTTCTGCAGACGCCGCAGTTTGTGGCGACGTTCGGCGGCGGGGAGGCCAATGTCGCCGTGGCGCTGGCCGGCTTTGGATGGCCGGCGGCTTATGTCACGGTGCTGCCGCCCAACCACCCTATTGCCGATGCGGTAGTCGCCGAGTTGCGGCGTTTCGGCGTGGACACGTCGCGCATCGTGCGCGCCAAGGGGCGTCTGGGCGTGTATTACGTCGAGACCGGAGCCAACCAACGCCCGTCCAAAGTGGTTTACGACCGCGACGGCGCCGCCATTGCGCTGGCCAAGCCGGGTGACATCGACTGGGCCAAGACTTTCGAAGGCGCCGGCTGGTTCCACATCACCGGCATCACACCGGCCTTGAGCGCCTCGGCGGCGGACCTGGCGCTGGAATCGGTTCGCGCCGCGCGCGCGGCCGGTTTAACGGTTTCCTGCGACCTGAATTACCGCAAAAATCTCTGGAAATACGGGCGCGCCACCGTGGATGTGATGCGAGAACTGGTGAAGTTCGCCGACATCGTCATTGCCAACGAGGAAGATTGCCAGATGGCGTTGGGCGTCAAGGTGGACGTGGACGTGCAATCCGGCCATCTGGACAGCGAGCAGTACCGGCACCTCGCGGAAAAGGTGCTGGGCGAGTTTTCCGAATCTCAAAACGATTGCGATCACGCTGCGAGAGTCGAAGAGCGCATCGCATAACGGCTGGTCGGCCTGCCTGCATGACGGCAAGCAGTTTCTGACCAGCCGGCATTACGAAATCACCCATATTGTGGACCGGGTCGGCGGCGGCGATTGCTTTGCCGGCGGATTGATCTACGCCCTGCTGGCCCTCGGCGGCAGCCAGGAAGCGTTGGAATTCGCCGTCGCGGCTTCCTGCCTGAAACACTCGATTCCGGGCGATTTTAACCGGTTCACGGTGGATGAAGTGAAGAACCTGCTCAAGGGAGACGGCTCGGGGCGGGTGCAGCGATAGAGGTAAGTGGGGCAGGTCCCCGACCTGCTTTATTCCAATTCTGACACCCGCAGGTCGGGGACCTGCCCCACGCTATCCTTTGGTACTAAGGGCTCTTACGCAGTTTTTGAAATTACACAAGTCTTACAAAGGGCACGCAAAATCCCTGATAGGTTGGAATGTACTTTCAGCCTATCCGGGAGACTCCGTGAGCACTGACATCTTCAGGAAGTCCGATCCGCCCAAAATGAACTGGCCTACCACCATTGTCATGGGCTTATTCCACGTCGGGGCCATCGCCGCCTTGTTCATGTTCAGCTGGCGCGCCTTCGCCATGGCGGTTTTCCTTTACTGGATGACGACTGGCTGGGCATCAGCCTGGGTTATCACCGTCTGCACACGCACCGGTCGTACAAAGTGCCTCTTGTGGCTGGAGTATTTCTTCGCCGTTTGCGGCACGCTGACGCTGGAAGGCGGGCCGATTTTCTGGGTGGCCACGCATCGCATTCATCATCAGAAATCCGATCAGCCGGGCGATCCGCATTCGCCGCGCGACGGCGCCTGGTGGTCGCATGTCGGCTGGATTATCTTCGGCGAGACCAACCACAACAACACGCGGCTGATGTCGAAGTATGCGCCGGATCTGGCGAAAGCACCGGTTCTACGTCTGGCTGAACAACTATCACTGGGTTCCGATGGTCGTGCTCGGCGGTCGTCCTGCTGGCCATCGGCGGTCTGCCGATGATGCTGTGGGGCATCTGCCTCCGCGTCGTGTTCGGCCTGCACGCCACCTGGCTGGTGAATTCCGCCACGCACATGTGGGGCGGACGCCGGTTCGAGACCCGCGACGATTCGCGCAACAACTGGTGGGTGGCGCTGCTGACGTTCGGCGAAGGCTGGCACAACAATCACCACGCGCATCCGACTTCGGCGCGGCATGGTCTGGCCTGGTATGAGTTCGATCCTTCCTGGATCACGCTCAAGCTGCTGAAGCGCTTCGGCATCGCCAAATCCATTCAGGTCGCCAAGCGTCGCACAGCGAGCTCGCCGAGCGCGAAGCCGCCGCTGTAAGCGCTACTGCGCTCGAGAGTCGCGCCCTGCGGGCATAAGCTGGAGTCATGGTAGTCGCCGGCCGGCAGAAGTCGATCGCCTTTTTCATCGCGCTCGGCGCCGGCCTCATCTCCGTCATCCTTCTGCTCTACGTCGGCTGGGTGCTGCTCAACTGGCGCACCGGCATCCTGCTCTTTCTCGGCGTCCTGCTGCTGGCCATCGATCATCAGCGGCGTGGTGCTGAACACCATCTTCCTGGTGCGCGAAATCCGCCGCAATGAGCAGCACGATGCCTTCATCAACGCCGTCACGCACGAGCTGAAGACTCCCGTCGCCTCCATCCGCCTGTATCTGGAAACGCTGCAGACGCGCGCCGTGGACGAAGCCAAGCGCAAGGAGTTCTACGGCATCATGCTGGAGGACAGCGACCGGCTGCTCGGCACCATCGAGCAGATCCTGCGCACCGGCCGCATCGGCGTCGGCCAGCCGCAAGCTCAATCTCGTCGCCGATCGATCTGGGCGGCGTGGTGGAGGAGTGCGTGGCCCGCGCCCGCACGCTGCATCACGTGTCCGCCGGAGTCGCTCGACCTACCGTAGCCGGGCCCGCCGGTGACGATTCTGGGCGATCTGGATGAAGTGCGCGCGGCGGTTTCGAACCTGATCGACAACGCCGTGAAGTATTCCGGGCAGCGACGTCAAGGTGACGGTGGAGACCGCCAAGGTCGACGGCAAATACGCGTCGGTGCGGGTGCAGCGATCAGGGAGCCGGGCATTCCCAAGGCCGAGCTGAAGCAGATTTTCAAGCGCTTCTACCGCGTGCCCGGGCCGCTCGCCACGCGCGTGAAAGGCACCGGCCTGGGCCTGTACATCGTGCGCTCCGTCGCCAAGCGGCATGGCGGGCGCGCGTGGGCGGAAAGCGAAGGCCCGGGACGCGGCAGCACGTTCGTGCTGCAATTTCCCATCGTCGCAGAATGAACCGCATCCTGGTGGTCGAAGACGAGCAGCACCTGGCCGACGGCCTGCGCTTCAACCTGGAGGCCGAAGGCTATCAGGTGCAGCGTGGTCGGATACCGGCGAAGCCGCGCTCGAACTGCTGATCGGCGGAAGCCGTCGGCTTTCGACGTCGTGGTGCTGGACGTCATGCTGCCCGGCAAGGACGGCTTCACCGTGATGTCCGAGATGCGCCAGGCCGGGCAGTTCGTTCCGACGCTGATGCTGACCGCGCGCGGGCACCCCGACGACGTGCTGCAAGGCTTTGCCGCCGGCGCCGACGACTATCTCACCAAGCCCTTCGATCTGGCGATTCTGATCGCCCGCATCAGCGGCCTGCTGCGGCGGCGCGACTGGCTGCGCGCCTCGATGGACCACGACGCGCCAATCACGCCGCTGCGACCGCCGAGCGCCGACCTGAGCGACGTCTTCACCTTCGGCGACAAGTCGGTCGACTTCGATCTGCTGGAACTGCGCGTTCGCGAGCAGGTGTTTCCGCTGACGCTGATGGAAGCGAACGTCCTGCGCTACCTGATCCAGCACGAGGGCAAGCCGGTGTCGCGCAAGAAAATGCTGGAAGATGTCTGGGGACTGCACGAAGACACCGACACGCGCGCCATCGACAATTTCATCGTGCGCCTGCGCCGCTATATCGAAGACGACCCGACGCATCCGCGCCACCTGCTGACGGTGCGCGGCGTCGGCTACCGATTCGTGGCGTTGCCCGCGAAGCGCCGGAGTGATATGCTTGAGGCTCACAACGCAACGAGCCCAGGAGGCTCATTTCCATGCAGAGAAGTATTCGATTATCTGGCAGCCGTGCGCCCTTGCGCTCGCACTCGCCTGCGTAGCTTTCGCGCAGACCGGAATGTCGTATCTGGACGGGAACGTCAAAGGCGTAGACGGCAAGCCGCTGCAGGGCGCTGTCGTGAAGCTGGAGCGCACGGACGGTCGGGCGAAATATCAGGTAAAGACCGACAAGAAGGGTCATTGGATGCAGGCGGGAATTTCGCTGGGCGGCTATGTTCGACCGTTAGTGTACTGATCGACGGCAAAGTGGCCGATACCAAACACAAGGTCAAGCCCGGATCGGATGGTGGCACGATCGATTTCGATTTGTCCAAACCGAAGTCGAAAGCGTAAGCAGTCCCGCTCTAGCCTTTCTTTGCCCATCCACTGAAGGAGTAAGGCGCCATCCAGCGAACGTCGCGGCGCGTAGGTGATCGAGCCTTGTCCCGCCGATGCCAGTCACACGCTCGAAGCGGGCAACCAGGATTGCCGTGCACCGGGTGGCTGGATGTCGCCCACCTGGCAGAAGAGCACTTTTCGCGGCGCCAAAAGCGCCACGATATCGGGCACATCCGCGATGGTCAGCGCGCCGGGAATGACCGATCCGAAATCCACGCTATAGCCGGAGACGTTCACGCGTCCGTTGAGCTGGGCGTCGTTCCAGGAAGTGTTGACGCGGCGTGCCGGGCTCTGGCGTTTTGGCTCTCATTTGGGAAATGAAACTATGCAGGAATCCCGCCGCGGCAACCTGAGACGATACGGCTATCGGACACCGCGGCCAGCAGCGACCGGGAGGGCGTCGGCGCCTAGCCCCACGACCGTTACGCTGGCGGCGGAGACCTCCGGACGCGTGGCGAGATAGTCGAGGGCGCGTGTGAAGTCGTAAGCACGCCTGCCTGCGAGCGGCTGGCCGAACAGAATCTGATTGGCAACCAGGCGAAAGTTGGTGTCGTAGCGCGGCCCGTAGTGGCCCAGCGTTTCGCCCCTGCCGCGCAAGTCCGACCGCGAGCACTCGCGTATCCGGCTGCGAGGAGTGGCAGCACCAGGTCGGACTCCGCTACCGCGCGCTTGCCGCGTTCGTCGGCGATGATCACCGCCGGGAAAGGCGTCGGCTCGGGCGCCGGCAGCCAGAACAGCCCGGGAATATTCTCGCCGTCCTCGCTGACGAAACGAAGATCGTCTCGAGCGACCCGCCGGGAACAGCAGTTTTCGCGCCGGCATGCGGCGCCAGGTAGTGCGGCCGCGCTTCCGGTGGAGCCGTCAGCTGACGCACCCATTGCAGGACGTCGGCGCGCGGTCCATGCAACTCGGCAGTTTCGCTACTGCCCGCAGGGCTTTCTCATGCGCCAGATCCACCACCGACGGGCGAGTCAGGCGGATTGCAGAGCAGCCGCGCATCCTTCTCGGGGAGCGGCTGGACGTCGCCTTCGGCGATGGGATCGCCATTGCCTTGCCCTAGCAGATGGCGCGCCATCCATCCGTACATGCGTTCGCGGTAAGGGCGGGAGTAGGCGTGGGGCTGGCCGGCAAGTTCGTCGAAGCGGGCGTGAGGCTGCTTCGCCCGTCAGCGCATAAACGCTTTCGGCGTTATGCCCGGCCCGGCGCGCTCCGCTGATGGGAAAGATATTATCGCGGTCGCCTTGCAGCATCAGCAACGGGCGCGGCGCGATGAGGCCCGCGATTTCAAACCATTCCATGGCGCGGAACACACCGGGCAAATGGGTGCAAGTGCAGTGCGGGCCGGCGTATTTGAGCCAGTTGCCGAATTCGAACGTAAAGCCGGCGACGGCGGCGGCGCGCACTCGTGGGTCAAGCGCCGCGGTGAACAGCGTGTTCAGGCCACCCCCGGAATTGCCAGTTACGCCGATGCGCTCCGGGTCGACATCCGGCAGCGTGGTTACGTAGTCGATAGCGCGCATCGTGTCCCAGACCATCCAGCCGGCGATGGTTTCGCCCAGCGGCAGCAGCGCGTAGCCGGCTTCGTGATGAATGTTGCCGAGGGTCATGCGCTCGCCCTGGCCAATAGCGTCATAGACCAGCACGACGAATCCCATCTGCGCCAGCTTGATGCAGCGCGCTTGCACTTCGGACGCCGTTTTTCCCGCCGAGAGGAAATGGCCGATAGGGGAAACGATGGCGGGGCGTTTTCCAGGCGCCTGCTGCTTCGAGCGATAGACGTTGGCGGTGACGGGAAATCCCGGGCGGCTTTCGAAGACTACGTTTTCGACCGTGTAGCTGCCCAAATCGTGACGGCTGACGATGCGCGCGTGCAGCGGCGTGCGCTCGGGCAGCGGATCGAGGCCGATCGCAGTCCGGAACGCGCGGTCGACCGCCGGCCGCCGCTTACGCCATGCCTCGGCATCGGCGGGAGGCTGCCAGCGCTGCACGTACTCGGCGGCATCGCCCAGCGACTTGATAAGCGCCGGCGAATTCGGCAGCACGTTGGGCAGATCGGCCAGTTGAGCCTCTTGCGCGAAGGCTGCCGCCATCCAAATGCTGATCATCCAAAGGCGCACCAGATCATGGTACAGCGCGAAAGGAAGAGATTAGTTCGTGTCCTCCGCCACTTCCCCTAAGAGCGGGAGGCAACAGATGATCGCGGCGGTGAAAACAGCCCCAACCAAGATTGCGTACGAGCAGATCGAGCGGCGAGCGTCGATTGCCGAAGCGGATTTCAGCCGCCTGTACAAGGCGCGTAACCAGCCGCTCGTCATCACCGATGCTGGCCGGAACTGGCGCGCGCTTGCAGCCTGGAACTTTGATTTTTTCAGGTCCAAGTATGGGGCCACCGAGGTTACCTGCGCGCGCTATGACGGCCAATGGTATCAGGGAGCCAACACACGGCAGATGCTGTTGGGTGATTTCATCGACGGGATTCTGTCGCGGGATTGGAAGTCATTTCCGTACTATATTCGCGACTACTACAGCCTGTTCGAGCAGCACCCTGAATTGCTTGCCGACTGTCCCATTCCCGCTTATTTTTTCGATTGGTTTGGGCGCGCGCCTGCTTTTATGCGGCGCCCTGGTCCCCGCCTGTTCGTGGGACCGGCGGGAGCCATTACGCCGTTTCATTCCGATATTTGGGGCACTCACGCCTGGATGACGCAGATTGTCGGTCGAAAGCGCTGGATCCTGATTTCGCCCGATCAGGCGCGATGCCTGGGGCCGCGTATCAACAAGCCCGGGGGCTTGCCGCGATACGCCATCGATCCTGCCGATCCGGATTTTGCGCGTACTCCGGAGTTTGGGGACGCCCATCCGGTCGAGGCGACGATCGGCGCCGGCGAAGCGATCTTCGTTCCCGGCGGCTGGTTTCATCACGTGGTTTCGATTGATCCCACTGTTTCGCTCACGGGAAATTTCATGGGCCCGGGATGCTTCTGGCCCGTTCTGCCCAATGCTGTGAACGATCTCGTGATCAAGCGGGTTGCCGCGGTGTTCCAGCGCGCATAGCAGCCCTCGCGGAATCCGATCGTCTTATGACATGATGGTTCGCCGGTCTAACGCTTCGACGCCGCGCCGCATGTCACGCTTTGCACCGTTCCTATTACTGCTGATCCTGCTCGGCTGTTCCCGCTCTCCGGAAGTTCGCCTGGCGGTGCCTCGTGACGCGATCACGTTTCTCCCCGTTCATCTGGCCGCGACGCTTGGTTACTATGAGCAGAATGGATTGCACGTCGCGCTCGCCGAAGTGGGCGGGCTGGCGAAAGGAATGGAGGCGCTGCTGGGTGGAAGCGTGGAGGTAAGCGCCGGATCAGCGGAACAGGTGATTCAAATTGCCGCTGAGGGCCGCCGCGTGCAGTCGTTTCTGGTGATTTATCAGAACACGTCGCGGGTACTCATTGTTTCCCCGGCGGCGGCGAACAAAATTCATCAGATTGCGGATTTGAAGGGCGCGCGCGTAGGCATCTCCTCGCCCGGTTCGCCTACGCATTTGTTTCTGAACTATGTGCTGGTCTCGCGGGGACTCGCCGCGAGCGATATCAGCGCGATATCCATCGGGACCGGGCCAAGTTCGGTCGAGGCCATCGAGCGTGGCCAGGTGGACGCGGCGGTGCTGGTGGGCAGTTCGCTGCCGCTGCTGGCCAGGCGGCATCCCGATCTGGCAATTCTCGCCGATAGCCGCGGCACGGAGGGCGCGCAGCGCGTCTTCGGCGTGGCCAGTTACCCGGGCGCGGTGCTGCTCACGCAGGGAAAATGGCTGCAAGGCAATCCGGATCAAGCCCGGCGGCTGGTCCGCGCCGTCAAGCAAGGCATGCGCTGGATGCGCGAGCATTCCCCCGAAGAGGTCCGCGCGGCCATGAATCCCAATCAGCGTACTGCCGATGTGGAAGCCGATCTGCAAGCCATTCGCGACTACGCCGCCACCGTGTCAAGCGAAGGCATCATGCCGGCCGATGCGCCCGCGGCCATGCGCAAAGTGCTGGCGGTGTCGATCGAACGGGTGCGCGCGGCCGATATCGATCTCGCCCAGACTTATACCAACGAGTTCGCGGCGGTGAGGTAACGGTGGACGCTGTTGCCCTGCGTGGAGTAAGCAAACGTTTTCCCGGATATGCCGCGCTCGAAGGCATTACACTCGACATTCCCGCCGGAAGATTTCTCTCGATTGTGGGGCCGAGCGGCTGCGGTAAATCGACGCTGCTGAATATGACCGCCGGCCTGACCAGACCGAGCGAAGGCACCATCGAGATTTTCGGCCGCTCGCTTGATGGCATCAACCGCCATGCCTCGTACATGTTCCAGCAGGACGCGCTGCTGCCGTGGAAAACCGTGCAGGAAAATATTCTGCTGGGCCTGACGTTTCGGGGGAGGGAAGGCCGCGCGGCGCAAGAAGAAGCGGAGGTGTGGATTCATCGCGTCGGCCTGGACGGCTTTGCGGAGAGCTATCCGTACCAGTTGAGCGGCGGCATGCGCAAGCGTGTGTCCATGGCGCAGTCCTGGATTGTGGAACCCGAAATGGTTTTGATGGACGAGCCGTTCGCGGCGCTCGATGTTCACACGCGTTTGCGCATGCAGAGCGAAATCTTGAGCTTGTGGACCGGTTCGAACAAGACGGTCGTTTTCGTGACGCACGATCTGGAAGAAGCGATTTCGCTCTCGGATGAAGTTGTGGTGCTTTCCGCTGGGCCCGGCAGCCGGATGATCGGGCGCTATCCGGTGGACTTGCCGCGGCCGCGTCCCCTGATCGATATCAAAACCGAGCCGCGTTTTGTCGAACTGTACCGCGCAATCTGGTCCGATCTGCGCGAAGAAGTCTTAAAGAGCTATGAACGAAACCGCGCCTAAGCGAGTGCCGATTCTGCTCTGGCAGATTGCGCTGGGGGCGGCGTTTCTGCTGGCGTGGCAGTGGGCGGTGAGCGCGAACTTGCTGGACAAGTTTTTCTTCAGCCGGCCAAGCGACGTCATCGCCCGCGTGTGGACCTGGATCGCCGGCGGCGCGATCTGGCCGCACTTAGCCGTCACCGTCACCGAAGCGCTGCTGTCGTTTGCTATTGGCGCGCTGCTCGGCATCGCCGGCGGATTTCTGCTGGCCCGCGTGCCCTGGCTGGCCGCGGTGCTCGATCCCTACGTCAAGATCGCCAATTCGCTGCCGCGCGTGGTGCTCGCGCCTATTTTCCTGCTGTGGTTCGGGCTGGGCATTTGGTCGAAAGTGGCGCTGGGCGTGACCGTGGTTTTCTTCATCGTCTTTTTCAACACGTATCAGGGCGTGCGCGAAGTGGATCCGGTAGTGTTGAACAACGCCCGCATGCTGGGCGCCTCGGAGCGGCAGCTCATCCGCCATGTCCTGATTCCGAGCGCGCTCACGTGGATTTTTTCCAGCCTGCATATCAGCATCGGCTTCGCCATCATTGCCGTGGTGGTGGGCGAATATCTGGGGGCGTCGAAAGGAATCGGTTACACCATCGCGCAAGCGGAGGGTGTGTTCGATACCACCGGCGTGTTTGCGGGGATGGCGGTTCTGGCGGCGGTGGTGCTGCTGGTTGGGCATGGCGTCACCCGTCTCGAGCGCTGGCTGCTGCGCTGGCGGCCTCCTTCGCAGGGCGCGGGCGGGGAATCCAAAGATATCGTCGCGTAGCATTATAATTCCCAATATGCAGCCCAAATTACTCGCGGCCGCCCTGTTGGCCCTGCTGCCCCTCATCACGTTCGGCCAAGTCCCAAGCTACGAGCCCCGGCCGGGTAAGTCCGGCCTCGATCTCGGCGCCATGGACACCAACGTCAGCCCGTGCACGAACTTTTATCAGTACGCTTGCGGCAACTGGCGCGCCGAGAACCCCATCCCGCCAGACCAGTCGCGCTGGGGACGCTTCAATGAACTCAGCGAGCGGAACCTCAGGATCGAACGCGAGATCCTGGAGAAAGCCGCGCAGGTATCTCCCACTCGCTCGGCCATCGATCAGAAGATCGGAGACTTTTACACCGCCTGCATGGACGAAACAGGCATTGATCGCAGAGGGGTCGAGCCCATCAAACCTACTCTGGACAGCATCCAGGCTCTACAGTCCAAGCAACAGCTGGCCGCGGAGTTGGCCCAACTGAAACGGATTGGCGTGAACGGTGTCCTCACATTCTCTGTTACCGCCGACTTCAAAGACGCCAGTACCAACATCGTCAACATCGACCAGGGCGGCATCAGCCTTCCCGATCGCGACTACTATCTGAAGACCGACCAGCGTTCCGTCGACATCCGGGAACAATACCAGCAGCACATCGCCAGAATGTTCGACCTGCTCGCCAAATCAGAGAACAATTCCTGGGACTCAAAAGCCAAGGCCGTCGCCGTACTCAAGTTCGAAACTGCCCTTGCCGATGCCTCTATGGATCGCACCCTGCGCCGCAACCCCGAGTCGCGCAATCACCCCATGACGACCAAAGATCTTTCCGGTCTCACGCCGAATTTTGAGTGGACTGCCTACTTCGCGGAAGAGCACGCGCCGGCTTTCACCAAGCTCAACGTTAGCAATCCCGATTTCTTTAAGAAGCTCGCCGGCACCATCGAGCAAACCAGCTTGGACGATCTCAAGACCTACCTGACCTGGCGCATGCTGCTCGGGTCCGCGAACGCTCTGCCGCGACCGTTTGTCGGGGAGAATTTCCAGTTCTTCGGCAAGACGCTCAACGGTCAGAAGGAACTGGCGCCCCGGTGGAAAAGGTGCGTGCGTGCTACCGATCGTGCGCTCGGTGAAGCTCTGGGGCAGAAGTTCGTAGACGTCGCCTTCGGCGGCCCTGCGAAAGCCAAGGCCCTCCAGTTGGTCGGCGAAATCGAAGGATCCATGAAGCACGACATCGAGACCGCAACCTGGATGTCGGAAGCCACCAAGCAGCAGGCCTACGCCAAGTTGGCTGCCGTTTCCAACAAGATTGGCTATCCCGAAAAATGGCGTGATTATGCGAGCGTCGTGATCAAGCCGGATGATTACTTAGGCGACGAAGAAAGGGCGGCCGCTTTCGAGGCTCGCCGCAATCTAAGCAAGATCGGCAAACCGGTCGACAAGGGCGAATGGTCCATGACGCCTCCCACCGTCAACGCGTATTACAGTCCGCCGCAGAACAACATCAACTTTCCCGCGGGCATTCTGCAACCCCCGTTCTACAATCCCAAGGCGGACGAGGCGGTGAACCTGGGGGCGATTGGGGTGGTCGTTGGGCACGAGCTCACCCATGGGTTCGACGACTCGGGGCGCAAGTACGATGGCGCCGGCAACCTGCGGGATTGGTGGACTTTCGATGACGCGAAGAACTTCGAGACCCGCGCCGAATGCGTGGTAAACGAATATGGCGCGTTCAGCCCTGTGGATGGGGTTAAGCTCAACGGCAAGCTGACCCTCGGCGAGAATGCCGCTGATAATGGCGGCGTCTACCTCGCCTATATGGCGCTGATGCGCGCTCTGGCGGACAAGACCATTCCGGATACCAAGCTGGACGGCTTCACCCCGGCGCAGTTGTTCTTCCTCGGCTACGCCCAGATCTGGTGTGAGAATGGCACCGATGCCAGTGCCCGCGTCCGGGCCATGACCGATCCTCATTCACCGGGCCAGTTCCGCACCAACGGCGTGGTCCAAAACATGAAAGAGTTCCAGCAAGCCTTCTCCTGTAAAGCTAGCGACCCGATGATTTCTCCCAAAGCCTGTAGGGTTTGGTAGCGCGTGTCGAAAATTTGAACAGTCGTCTCATTCTGAGGCAGTCCTTCGCAGGTGGTGTTGACGAGGTAACGCTGAAAGCACTGGTTTGGCCATGGCGATGCAACGGTCCCAGGCATGACCAGTGCTACGCCCACACAAGGCCTACCCAAAGTTAGCGCTCCGCCAGCGTCGTTCCGGGAACGGTTGTTGGGAATGTTTCAAGCCAGCGCGCCGGCCGTTCCCCCATCTGCGCCGCTGAGCGAGGCGGACAAGCTGGCAGCCCTGGTGGCGCGTGCCACGGCGGGCGATCAGCAGCCGGGGAAAGCGGCCGTGCTGAGCCTCGTGAACAAGAGCGCGGGGCCGTGGGACCTCAAAATTTTGGAACAGATTTTGAAGGGCGCGCCTGTCAGCCTCGAAGAGTCCGACCTGCAGGCGATTGTGGATAGCCGCGATCCGACCCAGAAAGTCTCGTCCGCTGGCATGGAAAATCTCCATGTCGACGGGACCTGGGATGTTTACCGCACCCTCGACTGTTCGCATCTGCGCAAACTGGCGAAACAGGAATTGAGCCGGCGGCAGGACAACCCAGACGCTGCCGCGTAGTCTGTTCGGCGGAACCCGGATTTGTAAGAATTTCTCGCAGAGACGCAGAGTACGCGGAGAACACCGCGAGAAATCATTGGTTAGGTTTTCTCTGCGTCGCTGCGTGAAGTGTGTTTTTGAGGGACAGCCAATTTGCCTTTCGGCCGCCTGCGTTAGAATGGATCTGCACTATCCCTATGACGCTTCGCCCTCTAGTGGCTCTCGCGGTTTGTTCGCTGCTTTTCGCTCAGAACGAGCAAAAGCCGATCCGCGTGCAGGTGAACGAAGTCATCGTCCCGGTCACCGTAGTTGACGACCAGGGAAAGTTCGTTTCCAATCTCGACGAAAACGACTTTCACATCTTCGACGAAGGCAAGGAGCAAAAGATCAATTTCTTTAGCCGCGAGCGCAGCCAGCCGGTGGTGGTAGGTTTCCTGATCGACATGAGCAACAGCATGCGGATCCACTGGAAGACCTACCAGGACGCGGCTATGGAACTCATCCTCAACATGCTGCCGGGCGACAAGAAATACTCCGGCTATCTGATCACCTACGGAAACCAGGCGGAGCTGCAGGTGAATACCGCGAGCGACTCCGAGAAGATGGTGGACAAGCTGCGCAAACTGAAACCCGGCGGCGGCTCGGCGCTGTATGACGCGATCTACATGGCCTGCACGTCGCGCAATCTGGTAAACGGCGAGCCGTATGAGCCGCGCCGCGTGCTGATCGTGATTGGCGATGGTCACGATACGGCGAGCAAGAAGACCCTGGAGGAGACGCTGGAAGTGGCCCAGCGCAACCTGGTGACGATTTACGCCATGAGCACGGTCTCGTTCGGATTTGACTCGGAAGGCGATAAGAACCTGATCCGGCTGGCCGAGGAAACCGGCGGGCGAGTCGAGTACCCGCTTAACAAGCTGTACAAAGACGTGGCGGGATACTTATCGACACCGTCGGACGAAGGCAATTTCGCTTTGACGCCGGGTACGGGCGGCTATGCGTCGGAGATCGCCAATGGCGTTTTTCACGCTATCACAGCCATCGCCGGCGAGGTGACGACGCAGTACATTATGCGCTATACACCCGACACGGGCGGCAATGCCAAAGCTGAGGGCAAGGTGTTTCACAACATCAAGGTGGCGGTTAATCTGCAAAATGTGAAGGTCCGCTACCGCAAGGGATACTATCCGCAGACTCCGCAATGACCGCCAGTAAGCGTGAATTGCTCCCCCATTGAAGGGAAACCCTTGTTTTCATGGCCCGGCGGGTAAGGTAGGATAAGGCACAGGTAAGGCAAGCCAATGGCAGTGACACGGATCGATCGCGGACGGCGTCGAAGCGATTCCAGCGCCGGCAGCCAGTCCGGCGAATTCGTCTTGCTGCAAGTCGCGCTGCCCGGCGCCAAGCCTCGCAATGCGGGCGTGTTTCTGCTGGATCCGGCGTCAGGCGAGATCTATACCCGCATTCGCCAGGAGTGGCCCGACGTGGCCGATGCCGACGATCGCGAACTGCTCGAATTGCTCGATCTGGACATTCGCCTGAAGTCCAAAGAGATCGGCGGCGCGGAGTTTCTGCGGTCGCTCGAAGACACCCTCTCCAATACGCTACGGATTACGCCTCGCGAGCAGGTCGAAGTGACCGGGTTCGGCGAGACCCTCGCTCGCCTCTATGCGGAGCACGTGAACCCACGGCAGCCACAGAAAGACGCCGGCGAAATTCGCGAATTTGAGACCCATTTACCGCTGTACTCGCTTCAGGCCGCGGCCGGTAAATTCGGCGAGGAGCGCGCCGTCGAGCCTGAAGGTTGGGTGAAAGCGCCGCCGCGCCTGCGCTTGCATCGCGATATGTTCGTGGCCCGCGTGGTTGGCCGGTCAATGGAGCCGCGCATTGCCGATGGCAGCCTGTGCATCTTTCGGTCGGGTGTAGTTGGCTCGCGGCAGGGCAAGCTGGTGCTGGTCGAGCGCATGGGCGCAGCCGACGAAACCGCGCGCTACACGGTCAAAAAATACACCAGCAAGAAGGCTCCGGCGGGCGCGGGAGAAGACGCGTCCTGGCAGCACAAGACCGTTCGCCTGGAGCCTCTCAATCCTGAATTCGAAGGCTTCGAACTGGTCGAAGGACAATGCCGCGTGATCGCTGAATTCGTGCAGGTGCTCGATTAGCTTCGCCGCTCGCCTTCTGCGCTGGTACCACCGCCAGCATCGCGACCTTCCCTGGCGCGCCACGCGGGATCCGTACTGCATTCTCGTTTCCGAGATTATGCTGCAGCAAACCCGCGCCCAGAGCGTGATCCCGTACTACCACCGCTTTCTGGAGCGTTTTCCCACAGTGGCCGCATTAGCCGAGGCGCAGGAGGAACGGGTGCTGGCCTGCTGGAGCGGCCTGGGCTATTACTCGCGGGCCCGCAACCTGCAAGCCGCCGCGCGCGCCGTGCTGCACGCAGGAAAATTCCCGAACGATTACGACGCCCTCCGCGGCCTGCCCGGCGTGGGTCCCTACACTGCCGCCGCCGTGGCCAGCATTGGCTTTGGGGAGCCTCACGCGGCGGTCGATGGCAATGTGCTGCGGGTGATGGCGCGCGTGACCAACGATAGCAGCGATATCGGCTCCGCCCGTACGCGCGCGCGACTGGGAGAGCAGGCGCAGATGCGCCTCGACCGTCGCCAGCCGGGCCTGTTCAACCAGGCCATGATGGAGCTAGGCGCCACCGTCTGTTTGCCACGCGCCCCGCTGTGTCCACTATGTCCAGTGGCCGTCGAGTGCCAGGCCCGCCTGGAGGGTACCGAGCGCCAACTGCCGGTGAAGCTGCGGAAAATCATCCCCAGCAATATCGAAGCGACGCTGGTGGTGATCGAGCGGCGCGGGAAAGTTCTGCTCCAGCAGCGGGCCGCGGGCGGGCGGTTGGCAGGTTTCTGGGAACTGCCGGCGCCGGATCAGCTTCCCGGCTTGCGGGCCGCCCGCGCAATCGGAACGTTCCGCCACACGATCACCAACCACCGGTTTTTGTTCACGGTTCTGTCGGGCAGAGTGGCCCGTGCTCCGAAGATGTGCCACTGGCACACGCTGGCGGATTTAACGGACATTCCGCTCAGTACCAGCGCCCGTAAAGCACTGCGGTTCGCGGTCGGATGATTTGTAAGAATCTCTCGCAGAGACGCAGAGCACACAGAGAAAACCGCAGAGAAGCAATTAGTGGGGTTCTCAGCGTGCTCTGCGTCTCTGCGTGAAATGTATTGGAAGTGTTCCCTGCCTATCTAGCGATCCGTGGAGCGCCCTGCAGGTGTATACTGGTGCCCAGTAATCCATCAGTATGTCCCGAGCGTTGCTGGTGCTGGCAACGCTGGCTTTCGTCTCGCAATTCTGGCCCGAAAGCTCAGGGAGTGACTTGGCGCCGTCCTACTCTTCCGCCGGCATCGTCAATTCCGCGAGCAACCAAGCGCCGCTTTCGCCCAACGCCATCGCCTCGCTGTATGGCACCAACCTGGCTTATGACACCGCCAGCGTTACCCAATCGGACATTGGCTCGGGCGCGCTGCCAACCGTGCTGGCCGGGGTTGCCGTGTACGTGGCCGGGATGCCGGCAAGCTTGTATTACGTCTCGCCGCTGCAAATCAATTTCCTGATACCGGCTAACCTGCGTCCTGGAGATGTGGTGGTCTTTGTAGCCCGGCAGGGCACGCGCGGTCCCTTCGCCACCGTCACGCTGCTGACCGCGTCGCCTGGGATTTATCAAGTGGACGCCGATACCATAGTCGCCACCCATAGCGATGGCTCGCGGGTTACGACAGACGCGCCCGCAAGCGGCGGCGAAGTAGTCCTGTTCTACTGCACCGGCCTGGGGCCTACCAATCCGGACGTCATCAACGGCCAGATCACGCAAGTGCCGGCGCCGATCCAGATGCTCGCCGACTTACGCGTCACCGTCGGAACCGCGACGCTCAGCGCGCAGCAGATCTTCTATGCGGGGGTAGCGCCGGGAATTCCAGGCCTGTATCTCATCCAGGCCCAGCTTCCGGACACGATGCCGGCCGATCCCGCGGTGCAGATCGCGCTAGGTGCGCAGATCAGCCCTCCCGCGCTCAAAATCGCTGCGCAGTAATCCATAAAGGTATACTCTCGATAAGGCGGTGAGAGAAATGAAAAGGCTGATCGCTTTTAGCCTGCTCGCCTGCGGGACGCTGGCCGCGCAACAGGCGCGCAGAGACGAAATCACCCCAACCACACCCTGGCTCGAAAGGCTTCGTGCCGACCTGTCCGGCGTGATGAGCGCTTCCAAGCCCAAGGAAAGAGCGTTCCACACCGCGGTGGCCGACGACATCATGGCGCTGGCGGAGCCGGATCATCAACCTTCGCGGGCGCTGGTGCAGGAGTTTGCCAATGACCTCACCAGTGCCTTGCTTCCGAGAGGCTGGCCCGTGCGCCGGCTGGTGCGGCAACTCACCTCCGACATAGAGAGGGTGCTGCAAAGCGCCGGAACCTCGACGGCAGAGTTTCACGAGGCCGTGGACGATGCCGAGAAGGTGCTCATCGCGCTAGGGGTGAGTACGCCAGCGGCGGAAAACCTGACGCGGCATCTGCGCAGTATCGGGGAACAGGTTCGCGGTCCGGAGGACATACCGATCCAACCGCAGAACTGACTGGCATCCCTTTTGGCCTCAACAGATACAGGGGGGTGCCGAATTCGGATACAAAAAAGCTAACCAAAGCGAGGAGACGCGCATCGTGACCATCCGTGTTAATCTGGGGTCATTATGCGGTGGGTCTTGATTTTACTGAGCGTTGCCGCAACGCTCGCTGCGCAGGATGCGGCGCCAACTCCCGGATATATCATCGAGCCGGGCACCAAGGTTCCGCTCAGCCTGATCAACAGTATCAGCACCAAGCATTCCGCCGAAGGCGACCGCGTCTACCTGGAAACCGTATTCCCCATCATGAGCAACGGGCGCATTGTGATTCCGCCCGGAAGTTTCGTGGCCGGCACGGTTACCGAAGTGAAGCGTCCGGGCCGCATGAAAGGGCGCGGCGAGCTGTTCCTGCGCTTCGATTCTCTTACTCTGCCGAACGGAATTACCCGCGATTTTCGCGCCCGCATTTCCACTATGGATGGCAGGGCGCACGAGGATTTCGATCGCAGCGAAGGCAAGATCAAAAGCGAGGGCAACAAGGGCGGCGATGCGCGCTCGGTGGGTGAAGCCACCGCTGCCGGAGCTTCCATCGGCGTGATCGCCGGCGGCGCTACGGGGCACTACGGAATGGGCGCGGGCATTGGCGCAGCGGCGGGAGCAGCGGCGGGGCTCATGGGCGTTCTGCTCACACGCGGCCCGGATGCCGTGCTCGCCAAAGGCAGCACCATCGAAATGGTTCTGGATCGCCCACTGCACTTCGAGGATAGCGACCTCAATTTTAATAGCAATCCCTCCGCGCGCTACTCCGATGGCGGCGGCCCATTGCCCAGCCAAAAGGGCGAGACGGGCGTGCCGCGGCGCCGCTTTCCGTTCTAAGATCCTTTGACGCTTTCCGCCGCAGCGATTTTCATCGGCACCTGGATTGTTTCCCTTGGTTTGCGGAATCAGCCGGTCGCGCGCAGGATCTCAAAAATGTGGCCCTCAGCCGAAGCGGCAAATGGCTGGCTGCGGGAACCTCGCGGGGGGCGATCACGATCTGGAACCAGACAACTGGAGAAGTTCCACGGCATTTCTCTTTTTCCCGAGGTTCGTTGAATGACCTGCAATTCAGCCCCGACGAGCGCGTCCTCGCCATTGCCAGCCGAGGCCTGGATCTCTACGACCTGGAAGCATCTGCCGCTCCCCGGTTTGTCCGTTCTGACGGCCGGAACTACGGCACCAGCCGGTTCAGCGAGGACGGACACACGATTTTGGTTATCACCGGAACCGGCGCTATCGAAATCCTCGACACAAGTTCCGGCGCGACCCGGCTCAACGCCTGTTGTTCCACAATCTATGGCGAAGTCCTGTTCACACCCGAAGGGCGCAACATCGCCAGTGCCGGTCATTGGCCGAGTCTCTGGGACGCGCGTTCAGGCCAACTCGCCGCGCATTTCACCAAGGAAAGAGAAGTCGCCACGTTTCGTCCGATCGCATTCGACAGCGCGCTGGACGCGATTTTCCTGGGCTCCCAGGATGGCCGGGTCTACGCCTGGAAGCTCACGACCAGCGCGGCTCTGGCGGTATCGCCCGCCACCTCGGATTACGTCGATACAATTGCTGTCTTGCGCGGCGGATGGGTTGCATATGCCGGCTTCGGCAAAGGAGTCCGGCTGTGGAATCTCCAGACCGGGCAGACGCGTTCCATGACCTGCGCTCATCCAACCAGCAATCTGGTTCCCGCGCCTGATGGCACATCCATCCTCTTCGGCACGACGACAAGCGGTCAGAAGCTAAGTGGGGCAGGTCCCCGACCTGCCCTTTCAGAGACTGTTCTTTGGCAGGTCGGGGACCTGCCCCACTTTACTTTGCCCGGTTATCGCCAATAAATCGCTGGATGAAGCGCGTGTCGAAATTTCCCGCCAGGAAATCGGGGTCCGCCAGAATTCGCCGGTGCAGGGGAATCGACGTGTGAATCCCTTCCACGATGAAAAGCTCGAGCGCGCGGCGCATGCGCTGGATGGCTTCATCGCGATCCCGGCCGTGGGTGATCAGCTTGGCCACCAGCGAATCGTAGTAGGGCGGGATGACGTAATCCGTAAATGCCGCCGTGTCCACGCGCACGCCGATGCTGCCCGGCACATTGAAGGCAGTGATGCGGCCCGGCGATGGGGCGAACGTGTCCGGATTTTCGGCATTCACTCGGCATTCAAGCGCGTGCCCGCCTGGCATGATGCGGCCTGCCAGGATACTGGGTAGTGATTCGCCAGCGGCAATGAGGATCTGGCTCTTGACCAGATCGACGCCGGTCACCAGCTCCGTCACCGGATGCTCTACCTGAATCCGGGCGTTCACTTCGATGAAGTAGAGCTGCCCGGTTTCGTCCATGAGGAATTCGACCGTGCCCGCGTTGGTGTAGCCTACCGCGTGAATGGCTTCGCGCAATTTTTCCGAAATAGTGCGCCGCAGCTCCGGCTTCAGGGCGGGGGAAGGGGATTCCTCCACCAGCTTCTGGTGGCGGCGCTGGATGCTGCACTCGCGCTCGCCCAGAACTTCGACATTGCCGTGATGGTCGGCGAGCACTTGGAATTCGATGTGGCGCGGCGCCGAGATGTATTTCTCCAGGTAAATATCCGGGGAGCCGAACGCGGCGCCGGCTTCCTGCTGCGCTTGCGCCAACAATGCGGCCAGCTCGGGCGGGATGTTCACGATGCGCATGCCCCGTCCGCCGCCGCCCGCCGAGGCTTTCAGAATTACCGGATAGCCGATGGACGCCGCCGTTTCCAGCGCCTCTTCCGCGGATTGTATGACGCCGCCCGAGCCCGGCAATATCGGCACGCCGGCGTCGTGCATGATAGCGCGGGCGCGCTCCTTGAGACCCATCACTTCAATCACGTCCGGACGCGGCCCGATGAATTTGATACCAGAAACCTCGCAGACCTCGGCGAAGCGAGCGTTTTCGCTGAGAAAGCCGTAGCCGGGGTGGATGGCGTCCACGTTGGTGATCTCGGCGGCGCTGATGATGGACGGGATATCCAGGTAGCTACGCGCGCTTTTCGCGGGGCCGATGCAAATCGCTTCATCGGCGAAACGCACCGGGAGGCTGTGGCGGTCGGCTTCGGAATAGACAGCTACGGTCTGGATGCCGAGGTCTTTGCACGCCGAAATGACGCGCAAAGCGATTTCCCCACGGTTGGCGATGAGGATTTTCTTAAACGGCGCGGATCGCAAACAGGCCCTCTCCGTACTCGACGGGCTGACCGTTCTGAACCAGCTTACTTTCGATCACCCCGGCGATGTCGGCCTCGATCTCATTCATCAGTTTCATGGATTCGATGATGCAGAGTACTTTGCCCGGCTGCACCGTTTCGCCGATCTTCACGAACGGCGGCGAGCCCGGCGACGCGCTTTCGTAGAAAGTGCCCACGATGGGCGATTTCACCAGGGCGTGGGCGGCTTTGGCCGGCGGTTCGGGCGGGGCAGGAGCAGGCGCCGGGGCAGCGGCCACAGGCTGCGGCGCGGCCGGCAGCACGATCTCACGCACGCCATTCTCTACCGTGCGGCGGATACGCACCCGGTTTTCACCCCGCTGTAACTCCAGCTCAGCTACCCCGGTCTCCGAGACCAGCTGGATCAGCTCGCGAATCTCATGCAGTGTCACAACGGAATAGCTTAGCACCAGCGGAGGGGTGGTGGGGACTACAGCACATTTCTCGCAGAGACGCAGGAACCCCTCAACACATTTCTCGCAGAGACGCAGAGTACGCAGAGAAAACCGAACTAATTCTCTCTCTCTTCAGTTTCTCTGAGATTCTTACAAATCTGCGGTGCACGACTCTGCGTCTCTGCGAGAGATTCTTATAGAACCCGTAAGTTTTTTGGCGTCGGCGTCAGCACCTCGCAGCCGTTGTGGGTAACGACCACTGTATCCTCTATGCGAATCCCGCCGAAGCCTTCCAGATACACGCCGGGCTCGATGGTGACGGCCATGCCGGGCGCGAGCACGGTGATGTCCCGCTTACCCAGGCGCGGGGGCTCGTGAATTTCGAGGCCCAGCCCGTGGCCGGTCGAATGGACAAAAGCCCGGTCCATGCCATGTTTGCGCAGCACTCGCCGCGCTGCCCGGTCCACGGCTTGGGCTTCGACACCCGACTTCACCGCCGCAATGCCCGCCAGTTGCGCTTCGAGCACGGCCGCATAGGCCCGCTTCACGCGAGTGCCGGGACGCCCCAGAAATAGCATGCGGGTCATGTCGCTGGCATAGCCTTCGCACATGGCACCCATATCTACCAGGATCAGGCTGTTGGCGCGAAACACGGCCGCCGTGGGCTGAGCGTGAGGCAAAGCGGTGCGGGCACCCGTCGCCACAATAGTCTCGAACGCCGCGCCTTCCGCGCCTAAACGCCGCATGCGGTAGTCCAACTCGGCAGCGAGTTCCTTTTCCGACATGCCCAGGCGTACGCCGGACACCGCCCGCTCGAAGGCACGCGAATTCACCTGCACCGAATCGCGGATCAGCGCAATCTCAGCATCCGACTTGATCATGCGCTGCTGCTCGATCCAGCCCCCGACCGGTTCGGCAGAACTCTTGAGCGGTAGTCCCTCCTTCAGGGATTGGTACATCTCGAAGCTCATGCGACCGCGCTCGAATCCCACGCGCCGGGTTTTCCGCTTGCCCAGGATGGGCAGAACGTGATCGAGCAGCGGCCCGGTACCCACTTTCACGCGGCAGTCCGCCTCTTGCGCGGCCTGAATGCGATAGCGGGGGTCGGTGAATAGAACGGCTTCGGCGTCGGGTAGTACCAGCAGCATGCCATTGCTGCCGGTAAATCCGCTCAGATAGCGCACGTTGGCGGCGGAGGAGACTAGGAACGCGTCCAGTTTTTCTGCTGTCATCCGCTGCTGAAGCAAGCTCCGGCGCTGCCGGAAGCCGCTACTTGGCACGTTCAAGCTCCTGCGCCAGCAGCAGGGCGCGATCCGCCAGTTCCACCGCCTGCTGGGTTTCACTACGATCCAGCGCCTGGCGCGATTGTTTGGTGAAAGAGCGGATGCGTTCTACCGCGCTGCGCTGATCGTTGTTGAGTGGGCGTGCAGAAAGGCGGTCGACCGTTTCCTCGGCCTGGCGCAAACGCTTTTCGGTCTCCTCGACAAGCTGGCGGCGCTCGTCGGCTGGCAGCAGGGGCTCGATACGCGCGCGCTGCGTCTCGGCGGGATGTGTGGCGTCGGCGGTGGGATCAGGAGGCTCGGGCTTGGCCTGTGCAGCGGCCGGAGCGCGGCGGACTGGCTTCACTGACGGATTTACAGGCGGCGGCTCTGGCAGCATCACGGGTTGGGTCGCTAGCGCTTCCGGATCGATGGGCTGGGGTTTGGGCAATCGAACTTGCGTCTGCGGGATCGATAACGGCTCGCCTGCCGAATCGGCGGGCTTCGCGTCCGCTTGAGATGGGCGCGCCGCTGAAGGCGCTGGCGGAGGCGGGGTTTTCGCCTGCGGATCGCCCCGCAGGGAGCATCCGGCCAACCCCAGGCCGAGCAATAACGCCAATGAGAGAGTGGTCCGTTTCAAAGCAGCTCCCTCAACTTGTAGCCACGGCTTTGGCCAGGCAGATCACGAAAGTGGCGCCTTTCCCAGGCTCGCTGGCGAAGTCGATTGTACCATCATGCAATTGTACGATCCGGAAAGTCATGGCCAGGCCGATTCCCGACCCTTTTTCCTTGGTCGTAAAGTACAGCCGGAATATCTTTTCCCGTAGGGCTTGCGGAATGCCGGGACCGGAATCGGCGATGCGAATCTCGGCATTTTCACCCATCGCCGCCGATTCGAAACGCAGCCGGCCCCCCGCCGGCATGGCTTCCACCGCATTGATGACGATATTCAGGATTGCCTGTTTCAGTAGATCGCGGTCCACCCGAATTAACGTCCCCTCGGCGCGCTGTTCGACCGAGACCTCGATGCCTCTGGCGTCGGCCAGCGGCTTGGCTAGAGCGACGATCTCGCGCACGAAAGTTTCCAGCGGCACTTCCACCAGGTTCAAAGCTACTGGCCGATTGAAGTCGAGAAAGGTCTTCACCACGCGGTCCAGACGGACGATTTCGCTCGCAATGATATCCATTTGCGGCCCTAGATCGGTCGAACCCTGCGCCAGCTTCAAGCGCGCGAGTTCCACGTGGGTAAGGATGGCGTTCAGCGGATTCTTCACTTCGTGCGCGACTCCGGCGGTGATGCGTCCGATGGCTTCCAGACGATTGGCTGTTTGCAGTTGGCGGCCGAGTTGCCGCGTGGCTTCCGGATCGCGCAGCCGGACCATTAGAGCGGCGCCGGAGCCGAGGCCATCGCCGGTCTCGACCGACAACAGCGCATTAAAGATATCGCCGGCATTGTCACGCGGCATCGGTACGCGCAGATTGCGGATCGCGCGGCCGGATTCAGCGGCTTCTTCCAGCAAGAGTCCGACCGAGGTTGCGGGCGGGAACACGTCGGCGAGAGATTTGCCCAGCAGATCGTCGCGGTCCCGCGCCAGGAATTTTCGCACCGCGCCGGCGGCAACCACCAGACGGCGGTCGCGTCCGAAAATGAGCACCGCGTCTTCAAGCTCGGCCATAAGGCGCTCGAAATTGCCGCGCAAGTCGGAAACCTGATACTGCGCGCCACGCAACTGCTGGCCCAGCAGGTTCACTTTGGACGCCACTACGTGGAACTCGTCGTCCGAGGAAGCGGGAGCGGGGCTGGCGTCTGGCAGCTCGAACTGGCCGCTGGCCAGCAAATCAAGCATGCGCCCCAGTTTGCCTAGCGGGCGGTAGGCGATGGTTGAGAAGAGAAATGCCGCGACGATGGCGCCTCCCAGAGAGGCAGCAGAAATTTCGGCATGCGACCGCAGAGTGGGCGTGATGTCTTTACGCATCAACCCGGTGTACACCACGACCCGGACGAAGAGAACCGGCGCGCGATCGCCCGATGAAGCCAGTGCCTGCGAGAGCTGGTAGTTCTGCGGATCGCCCGATAACACCTTCAGCTTATCCCGGAAGCTGCCTTCCACCACCGGACGGAAATTCGGGTATTGCCCAAACTGCATGAGCGTGCGGCTGGGGTCGCTGCTCGCCAAAATGTTGTCCTTCGGATCGCAGACGGAAATTTCGAGTAGCGACGATTTTGTGCCGGCCATGATATCCAGCAACTGCCCGGGCAGATCGGGATCCTTCAACACCGCTTCCTGAATGGGCAGGGTGAGATCGCGGTTCAGATTGCGCCGCACGACATCCACCGCGGTGCGCTTGAAATAATCGGCGCGTTCCAGGGTGGATTCGAATTGGGTGGAAATTTCGCGCGCCAGATCCAGGCCGGAGACGACGCCCACAATCAGGCCCATCCAGATAACCGACCAGAGGGTGAGGCGCGCCCGCAGACTCATGGCAACATCATCAGCCGGGCAGCAGCAGCAACTTGCCTGCCGTGGCTCGGCTTTCCAGGTCGCGATGCGCCTGCGCCGCGTCGGCCAATTTGTAGGTTCGATCGATCTGCAATTTCAGTTTGCCGGAAGCGATCCAACCCAAAACATCACCCGCGCGCCAGAGCAGTTCTTCACGCGTCGCGCAGTGGTGGCCTAGCGAAGGCCGCGTCAGAAACAGGGAGCCCTTTGGGTTGAGGATATTGGGATCGATGGGCGCGACAGGGCCGCTGGACTGGCCGAAGAGCACCATCATGCCGCGCGGGCGGATACAATTGAGGCCTTTCAAGAAGGTAGTGACGCCGACTGAATCATAGACAACATCCACGCCGAGCCCTCCGGTGAGGCGCTTTACTTCAACTTCGAAATCCTGCTGGGTGTAGAAAATTACTTCGTCGATGCCCGCCGAGCGCGCGAGCGCCGCTTTGGCTTCGGTGGACACCGTGCCGAGCACGCGTGCGCCGAGCATTTTGGCCATCTGCACAATCAGGCGTCCGGCGCCGCCCGCGGCAGCATGCACAAGGCACGTGTCGCCGGCTTTCAGCGGAAAAGTTGAGTGCGTCAGGTAATGCGCGGTCATGCCTTGCAACATGGCGGCGGCAGCAGTCTTGAGGTCGGTGCCTTCGGGAACCTTGACCAGTTGCGCGGCGGGCACGACGGCGTATTCGGCGTAAGAGCCGCGGGTCATGGCCCAGGCCACGCGTTCGCCGGGTTGAACTCCGGTGGTATCGGGGCCAACGGCGTCCACCACGCCCGCGCCCTCCATGCCAAGCGTTGTGGGCAGGTCCGCCTTATACAGGCCGGTGCGAAAGTAGACGTCGATGAAATTTACCCCGGCCGCGGCGACCTTGATGCGGGCTTGCTGCGGACCGGGCTCGGGCGTCGGGACATCGACGTATAGCATTCTCTCGGCACCGCCGCACTCTTTTACCTGGATGGCCTTCATGGGAATCCTTTGCGTAAGGCGCGCCGCAAATGGGCAGCCGTTGCATAGAGTAGCAGATACAGAAAAATGAACGGGAAGCGCAGAATCTCGATCGCCGCGTGCGCCGCGCTGCTCCCGGCGAAACCCGCGCGGTATTTGGCAAATTGCCGGATCGCCGGCCCGTGGGCGTAATCCAGCCAGAAAAAATCGCCATTTTCGTTGACGACAAAAACCTTAGCCGCGAGCGTGGCGGCCAGCGTCCATTTCCATTTGGTGAGGATCGGCTCGCCGGAGCAGACCATGCCCATCACGGCATATTTGTTGCGCCGCAGTTGGCTGATCAGCCCCCGGCGCGCGCCGCGATAATCGTTGACATCGAAAATGGTGGTGGTTTCGGCGTGCAGGCCTACAGGAATTCCGCCGTAACAGGTGAGCACATCGATGGTAAGGGGCTGGCCAAAATAGGCTTGCAGGGCCGGCAGCGCGCGCTCCAGCGGACGCCGCGACCCGCTTTCGACCAACAGGATCCGCGGCGATTGGGGAATCCGCCGCCTGAAAAAATACCGCACAATTTGACTATACCGGAGTCCGATAATCGGGCGGTATCAGTAGCGTCAGCGCGTCCGGAACGATCTCGACGGTGGCCGGGAGCAGGCCCGCATACTCGCCATCGGTTTGCAGATGAACCGGCCCAGTGGTAACGGTCGAGAGCACCACCCGGCTGGCGCGTAGGAAAGTTACGCCGCTCATGCCTTCCAGCCGTCCCGTCGACATTCCCATCAGATATTTGACGTAACGAGCACCGTGGCCGCCTTCGAACAGCACAATTTCGAAGCGATCATCCAGCAGGCTGGTGTGACGCGCGATGGCAAAATCGCCGCCATAATTGCGCACCCGGCTGGTGAGAGCAAACGAACAGCGATGCGTGTGCCCGTCGATTGCGACCTCGAACTCGGGCAAACGATTGACGATTTGCGCGAAGCCGGCCACCCAATAACTGAGCTTGCCGAAGCGGGCCTTGAAACCGTCGCTCACCCGGTGCACCGTATCGGCGTCGAACCCCGCTCCGGCCATCAGCAGAAAATGGCGCGCGCGCGTGCCTGATTCCAGGCGCCCGAGTGCGATACGGCGGGGCACCGATCCGGCAATGCGCTTCGCCGCGACCAGCATATTATTGCCCAGCCCCAATTCATTGGCCAGGACATTGGCTGTGCCGCCAGGCAAGATTCCCAAAGGCACGGTTGACTTCACCATGCCGGCAATTACTTCATTGATCGTGCCATCGCCGCCCGCCGTTAAGATGAGCTCCGCGCCGCCTTCGATCGCGCGCCGCGCGATGTCCCCGGCGGTCGAGGGGCCGGTAGTGGGCTCGAGAGTTACCTGGTAGCCGGCCGCGGCCAGCAGATGCCGTGCCTGCTCCAGCCGATGGAAGCGCCGTCCCTTCAAGCCGCCGGCAAATGGGTTGTAAATGATGGTTGTACGCTGCAGTGAAGTGAGTCCCGATGCTCCGATCATTATAATGGAATACGCATGAAGCCCAAGCGCGCGAGCGAAGTGGAAGAGCTCCGGGCCGAACTGCGCCGTCACGAGCACTTGTATTACGTGCTCGATAAGCCCGAGATCAGCGATGCCGAATACGACGCGCTGATGAACCGTCTCAAAGCGCTGGAGGCTGAGCATCCGGAGTTAGCGACGCCCGATTCGCCCACCCAGCGCGTAGGCGGCAAGCCGCGCGAGGGATTCGTCAAAGTCGAGCACACCTCGCGCATGTTGAGCCTGGACAATGCGCTGAGCGAGGATGAGCTACGCGCCTTCGACACACGCGTGCGGGATCTGTTGGCCGGCGCACCGTTGCGCTACGTGGCGGAGTTGAAGCTGGATGGGCTCTCCATGGCCGCGCACTATCGTGACGGCGTCTTTGTTCAAGCCGTGACGCGCGGCGATGGAAGGGTGGGCGAAGAGGTCACTGAAAATGCGCGCACCATCCGGTCGCTTCCGTTAAACGTGCCTTCGCAAAAAGCGGCCTTCGAAGCGCGCGGCGAAACGGTGATGAACCGGCGCGCGTTCGAGCTGCTCAATGCCAGCCGAGATGCCCAGAGCCAGTCGCGCTTTGCCAATCCGCGCAATGCCGCAGCCGGATCGCTGCGCGTGCTTGACCCTTCCATCACCGCCTCACGCCGCCTGGATTTTTACGCGTACTTTCTGTTTCAAGACGGCCGTCCCATGCACGCCACTCAGTGGGAATCGCTCGATGCGCTGGTGGAGATGGGTTTCAAAGTGAACCCGCAGCGCAAGCTGTGCAAGAGTTTCGATGAGCTGCTGGCGTTTTGCAATTCCTGGGAAGCCAAGCGTGAGCAGCTGCCGTATGAGATCGATGGCGTAGTGGTGAAAGTGGATTCCGTCGCGCAGCAGGAACAGCTCGGCTATACCGCCAAAGCGCCGCGCTGGGCCATCGCCTATAAATACGCCGCGCGGCAAGCTGTTACGGTCGTTGAGAACATCGAGCGTGCAGGTGGGACGAACCGGCGCGCTCACCCCGGTCGCGGACCTAAAGCCGGTCGAGGTGGGCGGCGTCACGGTCTCCCGTGCCACCCTCCACAACGAGGACGAGATCGAGCGCCTGGGCTTGCGTATTGGCGATTCGGTGGTGATCGAACGCTCCGGCGACGTGATTCCCAAAGTGGTGCGTGTGCATACGCAGGGCTCCCCGCGGCGGCGCTTCCACATGCCGAAGCATTGCCCCGTGTGCGGCGGCCACATCGTGCGCGAAGAGGGCGAATCGGCCAGCCGCTGCATCAATACCAATTGTCCGGCGCGCCTGAAGGAATCCATTCTGCATTTCTCCGCGCGCTCGGTGATGAATATCGATGGCCTGGGCGACGCGCTGGTCGATCAGTTGGTGGACCGCAAACTGGTGACCAGCGTGGCCGATCTGTACGATCTCACCATCGAACAACTTGCCGATCTCGAGCGCATGGGCAAACTCTCGGCCGGCAATCTGATGCGGAATATCGACAAGTCGAGGCAGAATCCGCTGCCGCGTGTGCTCAACGCTCTAGGAATTCGCTTCGTCGGTGAACGCACCGCCATTTTTCTGGCGGAAGCATTTGGCGATCTCGACCGTATCGCCGCTGCCAGCCCGAATGAGCTGCAGCTAGCCGAAGAGGTCGGCCCCAAGGTCGCGGAAAGTATTTATCTTTTCTTTCACGAGCCGAGCAATCAGAAACTGGTGGAACGGCTGCGTGCCGCGGGTCTGCAGTTCACTTATCGCGTGAAGCGCAAGGCAGGTGGACCGCTGGCCGGGATGACGTTCGTGCTCACCGGCACGCTGCCCAGCCTCACGCGCGAGGACGCAAAGGCGCGCATCGAAGCCGCGGGTGGAAAAGTTGCGAGCGCAGTGAGCCGCAAAACCAGCCATCTGGTTGCGGGCGAGGACGCCGGCTCCAAACTGGACAAGGCGCGCACCCTCGGCGTGTCGGTGATCGATGAGACCCGCTTGCTCGAAATGTTAGGCGCGGGGCGCTGACCGATGTCGCGGCGCTTCACACTCATCGAGGCCGAAAGCCTGCTCCCGGCAGTTCGGAAAAATATCCAGGAGGCTGTTTCCAGCAAGACGCAGTACCAGGAAGCCGAGGAGTTTCTGCAATCGCTCGCGCAGCGCGTGATGCTGATGGGAGGCGTGGTGCTGGATCGCGAAGGCATCCGCGAAATGCGTGAGCGGCGTGATGAAAGCGGGCAGCGTCTCAAGACCGCGCTGGAGGAACTGCAGGAAATCGGCTGCCTGGTGAAGGATCTCGACACCGGCCTCGTGGATTTCCCCACGTTGTTTCGCGGCGAGGAAGTTTACCTGTGCTGGAAACTGGGCGAAGCGGGTATCACGTTCTGGCACGGAGTGAGTGAAGGCTTCGCCGGGCGCAAACCCATCGATCAGGATTTTCTGGACCACCATCGGGGCGACGCGACGAATTGAGAAAAGGGCGGGTTTGAAACCCGCCCTTTGTCGCTAACTAGGCGTCTGGCGCCGTGGGCTTAAACGTGTAGCGGTACACGAGCGCGCCGAGGGCAATCGTGCCGAGCGCGGCCAGGGACGCATTACGACTCCAGATAAAACCGAATACACACATGCCCGTCCCCACCAGGACGTACGCAGCGGGAATCAGTGGATAGGCAAAATTCAGCGCGGGCAGCGTGCGCCAGCCCGGCCGGCGGCGGAACACAAACACGCTGGCCACCGCAGCCACGGTGAAAAACGTCAGGCTGAAGCCGATGTAGATCATCAATTGCGGAAACGGCGTCAGCGTCATCAGCATCGCGCACACACCTTGCGCGATGATGGCCGCGACCGGCGTGCGCCACGTCGGATCCACCTTGGCCGCCGCCGGAAAAAACGCCCGGTTCTTGGCCATGGCGTAATACACCCGCGGGCCGATGGTCACCATGGCATTGACGGTCGACGTGATAGCCAGCGCCATCAGCGCGGCGAACAGGCCGGCCACGTTCGGGCCGAACAGCCGCGAGGCCGAGAGCGATCCCACCGCCACCACGCCCTTCATGGTTTCAAGCGGCGTGGCGTAAATGAAAACCAGGTTCAGGCCCAGATACAGCATCGCGACGATCGCCGTCCCCACCGCGAGCGCCGCCGGCAGCGTACGCTCGGGATTTTTCACTTCCTCCGCGACGTAGGTTGCCGCGTTCCAGCCGCTGTACGCCACCATAATCCACAGCAGGCTGATCATGAACTGCACCGGTAGCGTGGTGGTCGAAGTACGCACCGCGTGGGTGGCGAAATTTCCCCAGTCGCCCGCTCCCGACAAGAATCCGAACAAAATAAAAGCAAGAATGACAGCGATTTTGATTCCGGTGAGCGCGTTCTGCACTTTGGCCGTCCGGCCCACGCCCAGGCAGTTCAGCACGACGAATCCGGCGATCAGCAGCGATGCCAGCAACTGCGCGCCGCCCACCTTGAAGGAATATTCGCCCGAGCCGACCACATAAGCCGCGCTGGCCTGGCGGAAGACGGGAAAGAAATATCCGACGTAATCTGCAAATGCGAGCGCAGCAGCGGCGATAGGCGCGGAGAATCCGCCGAAGAAGGAAACCCAGCCGGTCATGAATCCCCAGGTCGGTCCGTAGGCGCGGGTGAGGTAGACGTACTCGCCGCCGGAGCTGGGAAAATTCATGCCCAGTTCGGAATAGGTGAGCGCGCCGCACAGGGCGAAGAGCGCGCCGGCGGTCCAGACCAGCAGGATCAGGCGCGCATCGCCGAGATCGCCCGCCATGAAACCGGTGGTGGCAAAGATGCCAGTGCCCACCATGTTTGAAACCACCAGGGCGGTGGCGCTGATGAATCCCAATTGCCGTAGCAGCGAGGACGGTTGCACCATCCGCTGGGTAGACGTGGCCATGAGCGGCCTCCCGATTCTCGGTTCATTGTACGTGTTCGCGCAGATGCTGGTAAACCCAGTCGATCGGCAATCCCACGACGTTGGCGTAGGAGCCCTCGATGCGCGTGATGTAGCGCGAGGCGAGGCCTTGGATGGCGTAGGCGCCGGCTTTGTCCATCGGCTCACCGCTGGCCACGTACGCGGCGATCTCTTCCGCGGAAAGCACCGCGAACCAGACGCGCGTCACCGTCGATCCGCACGCGAGACCGTTCTGCCGCCGCAGGCAAACGCCGGTGATCACTTCATGCTGACGGTCCGAGAGCAGTTGCAGCATGCGGGCCGCGTCGGCGGTGTCAGCCGGTTTGCCCAGAATGCAGCCATCGATTACGACAACAGTATCGGCGCCGAGCACGATATCCTCCGCGCCGGCTTCGACGGCAAGGGCCTTAGCGCGCGCCAGTCGCTCGACGCAGGCCTGCGGCGATTCGCCGGTGAGCGGCGTTTCATCCACTGCCGAGGGACGAATGACGAATTCGAATCCGGCCTGCTTGAGAATCTCGGCGCGGCGAGGCGATTGAGAAGCCAGGATCAGCATGCCGCTATTTCGAATGCGCTTCGCGTTTGAAATTCAATTCGCCGGCTTCGATGCGCACGCTGAGCGAATTTTGTTGCGGTGGCAGCGGGCAAGTCGCATAAGCGGTGAACGCGCAGGGAGGATTGTGAGCGCGGTTGAAATCCAGAACTACTTTGCCGTCGCGCGGCATGTTGGCGTAGAGAAAGCGGCCCGCGGGATAGGTCTGCTTACCGCTTGTGAGATCGCGGAACATGAAGAATAGCTGATCGTCTTCGGTGACGGGATCCAGGCGATACTCTTTGCCGCGCAAAGTGAAGGTCACGTAGCCGGGGCTGGGGGTCGGCGTGGTCTCGCCCAGAACATCGGCGATCGGAATCATCTTCGGCTCGGGGTACGCAACAAACGCTGCCGTGATTCGGTATTCCTCTTTCACCGGAAACCAGCCAAGTCCTGGAAAATTGTGGCGCGATGGGCTGGCGTTATCCCACAAACGAATTCCGAAGCGCTGCCCGCGCACCAGCACCTGCATGGAGAGATTCCCCAGCGTGACCATGGCCGTCGCCTCCGCGGTATCGGGAGCAAGGTAGCGCGAGGTAGCGGGTTTTCCGTTGAGCTGGATTTCTACGCCGCGTTCGATGTTCAGCCAGACTTTGCCTTCATGCAATTCGAAGCTGCCCGCCAGAGGAAGCGCGCCTGTAGGCAGGCGAATTTCGTTGGCCTCCGCCGAGCCGAATCGATTCAAGCCATCTTTCAGCCAAAAGAGTCCTGCGACGGAAAGCCATCCGTTGTCTTTTTTCAGGCCAGTCTCATAATTGCGCCGCCAGTTCACCATCTGCGATTGATAGCCCGGATCGCTGGCGCTCAGCAGAAAGGCGGCGAGCAGGAGGCATGAAAAGCGGGAAAACATGCGGAATTCGCGACCAGTCTAGCACAGGGCCAAGAAAAACATTTCTCGCAGAGACGCAGAGTACGCAGAGAACAACCACCTAATATTTTCTTACGGGTTTCTCTGCGTTCTCTGCGTCTCTGCGAGAAACGTTTTTGTCTTTCCTACATGCTAAAATGTGTTATCCCGGACAGCATGCAACGTCTCAGCAACGTCATGGGGAAGATGAGATTCCCCGACGAAACGGTCAGCGTCGAACAGGTGGCTTGCGCGGCTTGGCCCGCGGCGGTTGGCCGCCGGATTGCCGCCAAGGCGCGAGCCGTGAAGCTGGTCCGGTCCCACCTGGTGGTCGAAGTGGAAGACGCTGTATGGCAGCACCAGTTGTTCGCGCTGCGTCATCAGATCCGCCGCAAACTAGAGCAGAATCTCGGCGCCGGCATCGTGGAAGACATCGAGTTTCGCGTGGTTCCCGCGCGGCGTGAACCCGAGCGCGCCCGCACCATGACCACCGCACCGGCGCGCGTCGACGACGCCGAAGCCATCGCCGACCCGGTGCTGCGCCGCATCTACAAGGCCGCCCGCGGAAAGAAATCGGCGTGAGAATTACCGAAGACGAGGTGCGCTACGTGGCCGAACTGGCCAATCTCACGCTCACCGACACCGAAGTGCAAAAATTCCGCACGGATCTCGACGAAATTCTGACTCACGTCGACCGGCTCAATCAGCTCGATACTACCGGCGTCGAGCCCATGGCCCAGGTGTTGTACGACGCCGACGAAACCGCCACCCTGCGCGCGGACCGCGAGCGCAGGACGCTGGGCAACGAAGCGGCCCTGGCCAACGCCCCGCTCAAAGGCGCGGGCTATTTCAAAGTGCCGGAAGTCATCAAGAAGTAATGCACATTCCCTCGCTCAGCATCGCGGAAATCCAGAAGGGCTTGCACGCCCGCACCTTCAGCGCGGCGGAACTGGCCATCGAAGCCTTGCGCTACGCCGAGACCGAAAATCCCAAGACCAATGCTTACCTGACGTTTTCTGCCGTGCGGGCGATGGCGGCGGCCGATCGCGTGGATCAAGCCCTGGCGCGCGGCGACGACCCTGGGCCGCTGGCCGGCGTGCCGGTCGCGGTGAAAGATGTGATCGTGACGCAAGGTGTTCGCACCACCTGCGGCTCGCGGCTACTCGAACATTACATCCCGCCCTACGATGCCACGGCGGTGGTGCGTTTGGAGCGCGCCGGCGCGGTGATTATCGGCAAAGCCAATTGCGACGAATTCGCCATGGGATCCTCCAACGAGAATTCGGCGTTCGGTCCGGTGCGCAATCCGCATGCGCTTGATCGCGTGCCGGGCGGATCGAGCGGCGGTTCGGCAGCGGCGGTGGCGCAAGGCACTGCGGTGGCGGCGTTGGGCTCGGACACGGGTGGGTCGATTCGCCAGCCGGCGTCTTTCTGCGGAGTGGTAGGTGTGACGCCGACCTACGGCCGCGTTTCCCGTTACGGGCTGACGGCATTCGCCAGTTCGCTCGATCACATTGGGCCGCTGGCGCGCAGCGTCCGTGACGCCGCCCTCGTGCTCGAAGCCATTGCCGGCCGCGACGAAATGGATTCGACTTCCGCCGACGCGCCCGTGCCGCACTATGCCGCCGGCCTTGATGGCAACGTAAAAGGCATGAAACTCGGGTTGCCCCGTGAGTATCTAACTGGGTTGACGAGCGAAACGGGCGCGCTGCTTCATGCCGCTATCGAGGTGTTGAAAAAGCTGGGCTGCGAAGTGCGCGAAATCAGTTTGCCCAATACGGAATACGCCATCGCCTGTTATTACGTGATCGCCACCGCCGAGGCCAGCTCCAACCTGGCGCGTTATGACGGCGTGCGCTACACGTTCCGCTCGCGGTCCTCCGAAAGCCTGCGCGATATGTACCGCAATACGCGCGGCGAAGGATTTGGCGCTGAATGCAAGCGGCGCATTATGCTGGGAACTTACGTGCTTAGCTCCGGTTATTACGAAGCTTACTACCGCAAAGCGCAGAAAGCCCGCAGCATCATTGCTCGGGATTTCAGCGAGGCGTTCGCTCAAGTGGACGCCATTGTGGCCCCTGTCTCGCCGTTCCCTGCTTTCAAACTGGGCGAGAAAATCGATGACCCCATGGCCATGTATTTGTCCGACATTTACACCATTACCGGAGATCTCGCCGGAGTGCCCTGCATGAGCGTGCCTTGTGGCCAGACCGCCGACGGACTTCCGGTGGGCATGCAAATTCTGACACGGCATTTCGATGAAGGGCGGATGTTGCGCCTTGCCGACGCTTTTGAACGGGCTGGCGCGACCGCCGGCTGAAACTTTCACAAGGAGAAAAATATGCCATTCACACTGCCACCGCTCCCCTACGCCGTTGACGCCTTGGAGCCTCACATCGACAAAATGACCATGGAAATTCACCATGGCAAGCACCACAACGCGTACGTGACCAATCTGAATAAGGCGCTGGAATCGGCGCCGACGCTCGCCGGCAAAACCGTCGAGGAATTGCTGGCCAACAATTGCGCCATCGTGCCGGAAAATATCCGCACCGCCGTGCGCAATAACGGCGGCGGCCATATCAATCATTCGATGTTCTGGCAGATCATGGGGCCTAACGCTGGCGGGCCGCCCAGCGGGAAACTCGGCGATGCCATCAACACCGCCTTCGGCAGCTTCGATGCCTTCAAGGAAAAGGTCAATACGGCCGCAGCAACGCGTTTCGGCTCCGGTTGGGCCTGGCTGGTGAAGAACTCGGCCGGCGCGCTCGAGGTTTATTCCACCGCCAACCAGGACAGCCCGGTGATGGAAGGCAAGCAGGCCATCATGGGAATCGATGTCTGGGAACACGCGTATTATCTGAAATACCAGAACCGCCGTCCGGATTATTGTGGCGCGTGGTGGAACGTGGTGAATTGGGCGGAAGTCGCCAAGAGATTCTAAGCAAAGTGGGGCAGGTCCCCGACCTGCCCACCACCTGTCATAGACAGTTCACTTTTTCGTAATTGTTCTGTAACAATGGTCGCGCTATCTTCAAGGCAGGTATGGCGGCATGCGAACTATCCTACTGATCGAAGACGACAGCGATCTGTTCACGCTGCTTAAGTACAACATCGAAAAGGAAGGGTTTCGCCTGGTCGGCTCGCAGACCGGGCGCGGCGCCGTCGATCTCTGCCGGCGCGAGAAGCCCGATCTGATCGTGCTGGACATCATGCTGCCGGATTCCGACGGCTTGGAAATCTGCCGCGGCATTCGCAGCAATCCGGATTTGGCGCATATTCCAGTGATTTTTCTGACCGCGCGCGCCTCCGAAACCGACCGCATTCTCGGCCTGGAGCTCGGCGCCAACGACTATATCGTCAAGCCCTTTTCCGTGCGCGAGTTAATCGCCAGAATCCGCAACCAGTTCCGGCCCCAGAGTCCGCCGGCCCGGGTCTTGCGCGCCGAGGGCCTGGAGCTCGATCGCACCAGCATGCGCGTGAAACTCCACGGCAAGCCGCTTACCCTGACCGCCACCGAATTCCGCCTGCTCGAATTCTTCATGAGCCGTCCCGGCACCGTCTTCAGCCGCGAGCAACTGCTCGATTCGGTCTGGGGAATGGACCGCGCCGTCACCGACCGCACCGTCGATGTCCACGTGCTGCGCCTCCGGCAAAAGGTGGAATGCGACCCGGCGAATCCACTGTTGATCCGCTCTGTGCGCGGCTTCGGGTACCTGTTCGAGGCCAGCGCCGCTGCCGAAGTGTCCAGTTAGAAACAAACCTTAAATCCTGTATAATCCTAGGCTCTGGGCCCTGGGATATACTGAAATCTGAAATCCAATTGAGTCTAGCTGGTGTCTACGTCTGCCCAAAGCGTCACGCAGTTGCTTGTCGAGTGGAGTCACGGGGACCAGGACGCACTCGAAAGATTGACCCCCTTGGTGTATGGTGAGCTGCGCCGCCTGGCGCGTCGCCACCTAAGCCGCGAGCGTTCCGATCACACCTTGCAGAGCACCGCGCTGGTCCATGAAGCCTACCTGCGCCTGATCGACCAGCGCAGCGTGCAATGGCAAAATCGCGCCCATTTCTTCGGTGTGGCTGCGCAATTAATTCGCCGCATTTTGATCGATTATGCACGCGCAAAACAAGCCGGAAAGCGCGGCTCCGGTGCGTGTCTTTTGTCTCTGGATGAAGCTCTCGACTCACCGGCCGGCGGCCGCCCCTTGAATATTGTGGCCTTGGACGATGCGCTGGAAGAGCTGGCCAAAATCGATCCCCGGCAAAGCCGCATAGTCGAGCTCCGGTTTTTCGCCGGGCTCACCGTCGAGGAGACGGCAGAAGTGCTGAATGTCTCGACTCCCACCGTGAATCGCGAATGGGCCGCCGCCAAAGCCTGGCTGTTTCGCGAACTCAATCGCCGGGGCCCGGAGCAGTGACGTCGAAGCGCTGGGATGAAATCAAGGAAGTATTCTCCGAAGCGCTAGGCCGCGCGCCAGAAGACCGCGCTGCATTCATTGCCCGCGTATGCGCAGGCGACGACGAATTGCGCGGCGAAGTGGAATCGCTACTCGAATCCTACCAGCAGGCGGGCGATTTCATCGAATCTCCACCCCTGGCCGCGACCACCGGCGAAATCGAAGATTCCGCCATCGGCCGCCGCATCGGGGCTTATCGTACCGTGCGGGAAATCGGGCGCGGCGGAATGGGCTCGGTGTACCTGGCCCTGCGCGATGACGAAGAGTTTCAGAAACAGGTCGCCATCAAGCTGATCCGGCGCGGCATGGACATGGATTTCCTGATCCGCCGCTTTCGCAACGAGCGGCAAATCCTGGCCGATCTGGATCACCCCAACATCGCCCGCCTGCTGGACGGCGGCACCACCGAAGACGGCCTGCCGTATCTGGTCATGGAATATGTGGAGGGCCAGCCCATCCACCGCTACTGCGACGAGCACAAGCTTTCCGTGAACGAGCGGCTGAAATTGTTCGGCTCGGTCTGCGCCGCCGTCGCCTACGCGCATCGTAATCGCGTGGTGCACCGCGACATCAAGCCCGGCAATATTCTGGTAACCGCGAGCGGCACGCCCAAGCTGCTGGATTTCGGCATCGCCAAGCTAATCGGGCCCGGCCCGTCGCCCGGCGTGCTGGAATTCACTACCGCCACTTTTCCGATGATGACTCCGGCATACGCCAGCCCGGAGCAGTTGCGCGGTGAAGCGGCTACGGCTGCGAGCGACATCTATTCGCTGGGCGTGGTGCTGTATGAATTGCTGAGCGGACAGCGCCCTATCCCTGGCCGCAGCCGGTTTTCGGAATCGGCCGGGACGGAGCGGGAAGTGCCCGGGCCGCTCGACAACATCGTGCTGAAAGCCATGCGAGTTGAGCCAGCCGATCGCTACGATTCGGTCGAAAATCTCGCCGGGGATATCCAACGCTACCTTGAAGGCGCCCCGCTGACCGCGCGCGCCGCGATCGAGCGCGACGCAACGGGCACCACGACCGGCCCCAGTTCGCTGGCCGTGCTGCCTTTCCGGATGCTCAATCCCGAAGACCGCAGCGATGATTATCTCGGGATCGGCATGGCCGACGCGCTCATCACCAAGTTGAGCAACATTCGGCGCATCGAGGTCCGGCCTACCAGTTCCGTGCTCAAGTTTTCACAAGTGGAAGCCGACGCGCTCGCCGCCGCGCGCGAATTGGATGTGCGCTTCGTGCTCGAAGGGCGCATTCAGCGCGCTGCTGACCATGTGCGTGTCACCGTGCAGTTGGTGCGAGCAACCGGAGGCGCGCCGGTCTGGGCCGCCCAGTTCGACGAAAAATTTACCGGCATTCTGAAACTCGAGGATTCCATCTCCGAGCAGGTCGCCGGTTCGCTGGTTCAGCGCCTAACGCAGGAAGAAAGCAAGCTGCTCCACAAGCGCGGCACCGAGAGCATCAAGGCTTACCAGGCGTATCTCAAAGGCCGTTATTACTGGAGCTCTTCCTCCGATGAGGGGCTGGCCAACGCGCTGGTCTGCTTCATGGAGGCGTTGGCGGCGGACCCCGGCTATGCCCACGCCCACGCCGGCGTTGCTGATTATCACAACCGGCTGGGAGTTTACGGCTTGCTCCCCTCCGGCGAGTGTTTCGCCGCCGCCAAGCAATCCGCTCTGCAGGCGCTTGACCTTGACCCTACACTCGCCGAAGCGCATGCCTCACTAGGCTTTGCGCTGTGGGCGGCCGACCGCGAATGGGAGCGCGCCGAGCAGGAATTCCGGCGCGCGCTGGAACTCAATCCCGCCTATGCTCCGGCTCATCAGTGGTACGCCTATCTTTCCAGCGCGCGCGGCCGTCACGCCGATGCCATTACCCAGATTGAAGCCGCGCAGCGCTACGACCCGCTTTCGCCCATTCTCGGCGCCGCCGCGGCATTTGTTTTCTATAACGCGCGCCAGTACGAGCGCTGCCTGGAAGAGCTGCGGCAGGCGTTGCACCAGACGCCGGATTTCTACGTTACCCAGCAGGGTTTAGGCTGGGCCTATTGCCAGAAAGGCATGTATGCCGACGCCATCGCGGCCTCGCGCAAAGCGGTGATGCTTTCCGGCCGCAGACCACTGGCGCTGTGGACCCTGGGCTATGCGTTGGCTGCGGCAGGCGAAACCGTTGAGGCGCGCGAAGTGCTGCTAGAGATGCAGGATCTGTCCGCCAGCCGCCATGTGCCGCCGTATTACATCGCCGGAGTTTACGCGGCGCTGGGTGAATTCGATACCGCCTTCAGCTGGCTTGAGCGCGCCTGGGAGCAAAAGGATTGGTGGCTCATGTTCCTGATGGTTGAGCCGCGTTTGGACCGCCTGCGCCCCGATCCGCGCTTTGGCGATCTGGTTCGCCGCCTCCGTCTGGAGAGCGAGGACACCGTCACGGCTCGCGGAATCACCCAGCCGGCGGTCGCTGCGATGCCGGAAACCGAGCGCGCTCGCGCGGTCACGGTGTTGCCGCCCGAAACCAGGGTTCGCCCGCGCCGGAACTTCCTGTGGCTCGCAGCCGCGCTCGCGATTCTGCTGGCCGCCGTCAGCTTGCTGCTATTCCGATCGATGAGCCCGAAGACCTCATCCACTTTCCAGCGCACGGCTATGACCCGGCTCGCCGTCAACGGCAACGCGTTGCAAGCGGCAATTTCGCCGGACGGGAAGTACGTCGCCTACGCGCTCCAGGAAGGCGGCGAGCAGGGATTGTGGATGAGGCATGTCACTGTCTCCAGCAGCATCCGCATCAACCCGCCCGCCGAAGTGCATTACCGCGGCCTGGAGTTTTCGCGCGACGGCTCTTCGCTCTATTACGCCGTGCAGGAGAAGAACAACCTCAATCACGGCACGCTCTATCAGGTTCCCGTGCTGGGTGGGCACCAGAAAAAAGTAATCGAAGACGTGCAGAGCGCCGCCGCGCTTTCACCTGATGGCCGCCATCTCGCCTTCGTGCGGCAGAATGTGGCGCAATCGTCCGACGAGCTGGTTGTGGCCAGTGCAGACGGCACCGGCGAACGCATCCTTGCGTCGCGCAAGCATCCGCTGCATTTCGCGTGGGCTTCGTCGCCCACCTGGTCGCCCGACGGGAAGCAGATTGCCGGGGCCATCGAAGTGTCCGACCCGCAGGGATTCTTCGTCAGCCTCATCGCCTTTCAACTCAAAGATGGATCGCAAAAACCGCTGACCGCCAAGCGCTGGCGCTTCGTCGAGCGCTTGGCCTGGCTGGGCTCAGGCGACTCCGTGCTGGTGATCGGACAGGAGCCGGAGGCCCGGTTTCAACAGGTTTGGACGGTGCCGGCGGGCAATGGCAAGGCGCGGAAAATCACCAATGACCTCAGCGATTATCTCGGCTTGAGCCTCACCGCCGATTCCCGCATGCTGGTCTCGGTGCAGTTTCAAACCCTGGCCAACATCTGGATCGGCCCCGGCGCCCTGCCGGATAGCGCCGCGCAAATTACGCCTGCCGCCAGCCGCTATTACGATCTGGCCTGGACTCCGGACGGCCGTCTGCTCTACGCCTCCGATGGCAGCGATACCGTCGATCTGTGGATCCGTAATGCGGATGGATCAAGCGCGCGCCAGCTCACAGCGGCGGCGCATCGCAACTACGCCCCCGCCAGTTCGCCCGATGGCCAGTTCATCGTGTTTCATTCGGATCGGTCCGGCAACTGGAATATCTGGCGAATGGATGCGGCGAGCGGCGCCGCCAAGCCGCTCACGTCCGGCAATCAGACCGAGCGGAATTGGCCGCAGGTGACGCCCGACAACAAATCCGTGATTTACCATCAGCCCGCTCCTGGCGGAATTACTCATCTTTGGAAGGTTCCCTCCGATGGCGGCACGCCCGTGCAACTCACCAATTACAACTGCATGCGCCCGGCGCTCTCGCCCAAGGACGGTTCCATCGCCTGCTGGTATAGCGAGACTGTTGCCAAGCCGCAATGGCGCATCGCGGTAATTCCGCCCGAGGGTGGTCCGCCGGTCAAGGTGTTTGAGTTTGCGCCCAGCGTTTCGGTCGAGAGCACATTGCATTGGACCGGCGACGGCAAAGCCATCACCTACGTGGATAATCGCGGCGGCAGCGGCAACATCTGGAGCCAGCCGCTCGATGGCTCGCCGCCCCGCCCACTGTCGAACTTCTCGACCGGCCAGCTTTTCTCTCTGGCCTGGTCGCGCGACGGCCGCCTGGCGTATTCCCGCGGATTGCAAACCAGCGACGTGGTGCTGATCCGCGACGAGCCGTAGGTCCCCGACCTGCCATCTGGGCCAGAAACTCGGCAGGTCGGGGACCTGCCACACTTAAATATTTAATTCCAGTAACGTCACCGAGTGCGGCGGGAACTCAAAGCTGAATCCCGGGGCGAATTCGGCGTAGTCGCGGCTGGCGACAGTCACTTCGCCCGGCCGCTCGAACGTGTTGCGCGAATCGGGCGACGGTCCGTTAATGCTGTAGACCTTGCCTGCGCGTCCAGTCTTGGCACCGGCGATTTCGAAGCGGGCGGGCAGCGCGCGGTCCTGATGGCGGTTAACGACGCCCACCGCCAGGCGGCCGGCCGCGCGCGTGGCGCACACGTCCAGATAATCCACCGGCCCCATCGTTTTCGATTCGAAGACCGGCCCCGTGCTCGAGCTATTCACCACTTCGCCGCCACAGTGCGCGCGATATAGCTCCAGCGGAAAGAAAGTCGGCTGCAGGTACAATCCCTGCGGGCTGGTAGTGATAGGCGCGATGACGTTCACCATTTGGGCCAGATTGGCCATGGTCACTTTATCGCCCCAGCGCTGGAACACGTGCAGCATCGACGCCGTCCACAGGGCGTCGCGCAAATTGTAGGGCTCTTCCAGCTTGGCTTTCACCGCGCGGTCGCGCCCGTCGCGGCGGCGATACCAGATGTTCCACTCGTCGAAGGCGATCTCGATGCGTTTCGTGCGCAAAGGAAATTCGACCGGCGGGCGCGGTTTGCCGCGCAGTTTGGCGGACGCGAACTCGATCGCGCCATCTGCCTCGCGCAGCAGCCGTTCTACATTTTTCACCGATGCCAGCGTTTCGTAGTAGTCGTCACTGCCAGTATAGAAATGCACGGAGAGATAATCGACCACCGGGCCCAGTGTTTCGAGCACCGTGGCATTCCACTGCTGGTCACCAGCGCCGCACGCAATCAAGTGGATCGAAGGGTCCACCCACTTCATCATTTTGGCGGCTTCGAGCGCGACTTTGGCATAGTCCTCCGCGCTCTTGTGGCCGGCTTGCCACATGCCGTAAATCTCGTTGCCGAGGCCCCAGTATTTGACGTTGTATGGCTCCGCGTGGCCGTGCTTGCGCCGCAAGTTGGCGTAATGGGTGTCCTCGACGCCGTTGCAATACTCCACCCAGTTCGCTGCCTCGTCAATAGTTCCTGTGCCCAGGTTGATGCACAGGTACGGCTCGGTGTGGATGCGTCGGCAATATTCGAGAAATTCATTGGTGCCGAAGCGGTTGGATTCGACCGCAAACCAGGCGGTGTCGAATCTTCTGGGGCGTTGATCCTTAGGACCGACGCCATCCTCCCAGTGATAGTTGGATACGAAATTACCCGCCCGGCCAACGCAGCACCGGCGGATTCAGCCGCTTGACCGCCGCTTCGACATCTTTGCGATAGCCTTGCGCGTCCGCCAGCGTTGAGCCTTCATCGTAGATGCCGCCGTAAATGCAGCGGCCGAGATGCTCGATAAATTGCCCGAAGATCATCGGATTCACGCGCGCAATCACTTGGCCGGCGTCAATTTTGACTTGCGTCATGTCCGACGTCTGACTGCGCATCAAGCCTACGGCGGGAAGCGTGGCAAGCAGCGATCGGCGGGTGATCATGCGACCGGCACCTCTTCGGCATCGTGAGCGCGAGTGCGCGCAAGCACGTACGGACCTTCGGGAATTAGCGCAATGGTGGCGTTGCGGGGCAGGGAAGCCGTCAGCGTGTTGATGGCCGCGGCGGCGGTCGGGAACGATCGTCCCCACAGCGAAGCGTGATACTCGCGCGGCAAGCCCGGCACGTAGAACAACACTTCGGCATGGGCCGTCACCAGTCCCAGCTTTTCCAGTTGCCATTGATCGATGACCACCGGCGCCGCCGCGATGCGTTGCATGAATTCGCCGTCGGACGGGTTTTCGGTCAACATGCGGCTGAACTCCGGCGCGCCCGCGCCTTCCTCGCACGCGGCGAACAGCAGAATTTTTCCGCCGGGCTTGACGATGTGCGATGCCGCCGTCACGCCCTTGATGGCCTGGTAAAAAGTCAGGTCCAGCGGATAGCCGGCCGATGTGGTGATGACGGCGTCGACCGGCTCTTCCAGAATTTCCAGCATCACGCGGGAAACGAATTCGACGCCCTGGCGGTGCGCATCCACCGGATTGCCCGCAAAGACTCCCGCGATGGGCCTCTTCCCCGGCGCGCCCTTGCCCAGTGCGACATCCAGCAGAAAATCGTGGCGCGCCATGCGGGCGATTTCGAGCAGTTCGCGATGCAGCGGATTATCTTCGATCGAGCCTTCGACCGAGCGCGGGTCGCGCATGAACTTCGGGCTGTGCAGCACGCGAATGGTTTCCTGCGCCGCCAAGCCCGGAGCGATCAGTTTGCGGCCGCCCGAATATCCCAGCATCAGGTGCGGCTCGATGAAGCCGAGAGTGATGTGCAGATCGGCCGCCACGAAGCGTTCGTCGATATATACCGGTGTGCCGGAAGCGGTCGACCCCAAGTGACGGTGGGACGCTAGATCGCGCGCGTCGTGATTCACCACCCGGTAATCGCGCGCCGTCCCTTCGCCGACGATCTCCATGACTTCGAGCGCCGTGGCCGGCCGGTGCAGCCCGGTGGCGATCAGGATGGTGATGCCGTCGCGGGGGATGCCCGCCCGTTCCAGACGCGCCAGCAGCGGCGGCAGCACCTGTTGATTCGGCGCGGGCCGCGTGATATCGCACACAGAAATGGCTGCGCTGCGCTTGCCGCGAGCTAATTCTTCGAGCGGCGGGCAGCCAACCGGCGCATCCATTGCAGCCGCCAGCGCCGCATCCGCATCCGGCAGGGAACGGGCCGACCTGGCCTCTAAAATCCGGTAACGAAATTCGTCAGGCAGATCCACCAGGAGTCCGGTCTTGCCAAAAGCGAAATCCAGCCGCATAGGGGCAACGTACCATAACCAGGCCGTAAACGGCTTCGGCAGTCAAATTGCAAGAAGGCGGGTGTGGATGCCATGCTGATATCGGGTCTTGTGGCAGGGATAGTCATCTTTGCCCTGTTTTTATCAATGCTTTCCGCGCCGCCCAAAGTGGGCCGGTGAACTGTCCGCGCCGCGGCATTTTGTCTCATTCTGAGACACGCCGGGGCACGTTCTTCACGCTAGTTACCTATTCCTGATGTCTTCCCCGGTTTGCCCGGCGCGAGTCCCTGCTCTATACTTAAGGTTCACAACAAGATGCCGAAGCGAACCTTTCAACCGAACAACCGCAAACGCGCCAAGACGCATGGATTTCGGACACGCATGAAGACTGCCGACGGGCGGGCTGTTATTTCGCGCCGCCGCGCGAGAGGCCGTAAGAAGCTTACGGTCAGCTCCGAGGGGTAGCAGAATCGCGGGATTTCCGAAACGTGTCCGGATTTTACGATCCAAAGACTTCCGCAGGGTTTACGACCAGGGCAACCGTTACTCGTGTCCCCTGTTCGCGGCGTTCTGCGTCCGCGGCGAGGAGATCGATGGTCCCCGGGTCGGCTTCACCGTGCCGCGCGCTTTGGGCTGCGCCGTCGTGCGCAACCGAATCCGCAGGCGTGTCCGCGAAGCGGTCCGCCAGCGGCTGGACCATTTGAATCCGCAGTGGGAAATAGTATTCAACCCCCGGCGCGCGGCGAAGAACGCTCCGTTTGCCGATCTGGAGCGGGAAGTGGAGAAACTCTTCTCGCGGTGCGGCGCGCCATGATTGCACTCATTCGCGGCTACCAGTATTGGATCTCACCGCTGCTGCCGTCGGCTTGCCGCTTCCATCCGACTTGTTCGGAATACATGCGCCAGGCGGTTGAGAAACATGGCGTCGCGCGCGGCGTCTGGATGGGCTTGAAGCGCCTGAGCCGCTGCCATCCGTTCCACGAGGGTGGCGTAGACCGGATCGCATGAGCGAAGAAATCAAACCCAACACGCCCGCTCCGCGCAAAGAGCTGTCCATGGAAATGCGGCTGCTCATTGCGTTCATCCTGATGGGCGCGGTGTTGTTCGTCACGCCGTACTTTTATAAGTCGGCCAACCCGACGGCACCGGTGAAGAATAGCGCCGCGGCCGCTGCTGCCGCCGTTCCGGCTGAGAACCCGCCGGCGCCGGTCGTAGCCCCGTTGAAAGCATCCACCAAGGCTGAACGCGGCGGCCCATCCGCCAGCGAAATCGCGCGCGTGGCCGCCGAAAAAGAAGATACGTTCGTGGTGGACACGGATGTCTATCACGTAGTCTTCTCCAATCGCGGAGCCGTCGTGCAAAGCTGGCTGCTGAAAAAATTCACCAACAGCGCCGGCAAGCCGCTCGAGCTGATCAATACCGCCGCGGTCGCAAAAGTCGGATACCCGTTCCAGTTGGTTTTCAAGGACCGCAAACCGGCGGTGGATTTGAACCAATCGCTGTTTACCACGCAAGCCGGACGCCGATTCTTTAGGCATCACTTACCAGTACGCGGAAGGAAAAACACAGGCTCGCAAGAGTTTCCATTTCCTGAAAGACAGTTACTTAGTCCGGATCTCGACTGAGGTTCTGGAAAGCGCTGCCCCGGTGCCGCATCTGCTTGCCTGGCGCGGCGGTTTCGGCGACTCGGCGCTCCCCAATTCGGCCGTGCTGCAACACAGCATTCATTACGATCTCGCCCAGTCCAAGCTGATTACGCAGGACGCCAAATCCGCCAAGAACGGGCCGGTGCCGGCCAGCGGCTCGTACTCCTTCGCCGGCATTGAAGACAACTATTTCGCGGCGGCGTTTTTGCCAGAGGGCAACGGGTCAGTCGACACCATGACCTTCGGTGATAGCGTGCCGACTGCCATCAATCCCAAGGAAGAGCTGCATGTGGGCGCGGCCGTAGGTGGCGCGGGCCGCAACGAGTACTCCGTGTTTATCGGTCCGAAGGACGTCGACATTCTGCGCCAGGTCAACCCCAAGCTCGAGCAAATCGTCGACTGGGGCTGGTTTGCGCTGCTGGCCAAGCCGCTGTTTCTCGCCGTGCATTACGTCAGCGAGCGCTGGGTGCACAACTACGGCTGGTCCATCATCGTGGTCACCATTGCCATCAACTTCATCCTGCTGCCGCTGCGCATGGCCAACATGAAGTCGATGAAGAAGATGCAGCGTGCCCAGCCGGAGGTTGCCAAGATCAAGGAAAAATACAAGAACATTGGCCTGCGCGACCCTCGCAAGCAGCAGGAAAACGAAGAGGTGATGGCGCTCTACAAGAAACACGGCGCGAACCCCATGGGCGGCTGCGTGCCCATGCTGCTGCAAATCCCTTTCTTCATCGCGTTCTATAAAGTGCTATCGGTTTCGATTGAAGTGCGCCACGCAAGCTGGCTGTGGGTTTCCGATCTTTCCACGCCCGAGCAACTGGCCATCCGCATCCTGCCCATCGCCATGATCGCGACCCAGTTCATCATGCAGAAGATGACTCCGGCGGCCGGCGTTGATCCCGCGCAGCAGCGCATGATGATGCTGATGCCGTTGATGATGGGGTTCTTCTTCTACAATCTGTCGAGCGGCCTGGTGTTATACTACCTGACTGGCAATTTGGTCAGTATCGGGCAGCAATGGTTTTTCAATAAGACCATCACGCCCGCCGATGTTGCCCCGGCGGCGATTAAGAAAAGGAATGGCAGGTAGCGGCAGTGAGTGAAACCAAGTACAGCGTCAGCGTGATTGGTCCGCGCATCGAGGCGTTTCTGAAGCCGCTGGTGCGGCAAGCCGGATTCAAGCTGGATTTCGAAATCGCCGAAGGTGGCTCCCCGCACCCCGAGTTCGAGAATCCAGAAGTGGTGGTGAAGTTCACTGGCGCCGACCAGGATTTGCTGCTCAGCAATAAAGCCGAGCTGCTGCTGGCGCTCGAGCAGGTCACCATGGAGGCGCTGGATGTCTCCTCCGAAGATCACTCCCGTATTGCTTTCGACGTGCAGGATTACCGCATGCTCCGCATCGAGGAGCTGCGCATGAGCGCCGCCGCCGCCGCCGAGAAGGTCAAGCGCACCGGCGCGCCGTTCCGCTTTAATCCCATGAACAGCCGTGAGCGGCGCGTCATACATCTGGCTTTACGAGCCGAGACCACGCTGCGCAGCGAGAGCGCTGGTTTCGGCGGACATCGGCAGGTAGTCATTTATCCGGCGGGCATGGCGAGTCTGCCTGCTGAGCCGCCGCCCCCACCGTACCGGGAGAGCAGCAGGCCGCCTGGCGGGCGGGATCGCGGCGCGCGCATGCAAGGCCGCGGCGGCCGCCGGTAATTCTCGCCTGATTTTTGATTCTTAACGACACTATAGTTGCGTTGTCGACTCCGCCGGGACGCGGCGGCCTCGGCGTGGTGCGTCTTTCCGGGCCGGAAGCCCGCGCCATTGCCGGACGTATTCTCCGCCTTTCCAAGCCGACCGGAAAGCTGGCACTCGACCATGGCTGAGCTCATCGACGCTACCGGCGCGACGGTAGATCACGTGGTCGTGGCATACTTCGCCGGCCCGCACTCCTACACTGCCGAAGACGTGATCGAAATTTCCTGTCACGGCTCGCCGGTGGTTCTGCGGCATTGCGTCGAGCGGGCCATGGATGCCGGCGCGCGTCCCGCCGAGCCCGGAGAATTCACTCTGCGCGCTTATCTCAATGGCCGCATCGATCTGCCGCAAGCCGAAGCCGTGCGGGATTTGATCGACGCCGCTACCCTTTACCAGGCGCGTGTCGCAGCGCAGCAAGCCGAGGGGTCGGTGTCGCGCCGCATCGCGCCGCTGAAGGAGCAATTGGTCGAGCTGATTTCGCTGCTCGAAGCTGGTATCGATTTCGCCGAGGATGACATCAGCGTGGCGCCGGCGAGCGAAATTCTGCGGCGTCTGGATCCCGTCGCGCAAGGCATTTCACGCCTGAAAGCCAGCTTCGCGTTTGGCAATTTGGTGCGCAGCGGATTCACCCTGGCCATCGTCGGCCGCCCCAATGTCGGCAAGAGCAGCTTGTTCAACCGCTTGCTCGAGCAAGATCGCGCTATTGTCACCGACATTCCAGGCACTACGCGCGACCTGGTTTCTGAAGTTGCCGCCATCCAAGGCATTCCCGTGAAACTGGTCGACACGGCCGGCATTCGCGTGAGCGAAGGGCTGGTCGAAACGCTGGGCATTGAGCGCAGTTTTCAGGCCATGGCGGATGCGGATTTGACGTTGGTCGTCGTGGATCTCACGCAGCCGCTGGCTACTGAGGATCGTGAGCTCATCGAGCGCGCACAAAGACAGGGCCGCTGGCTGCTGGTCGGCAACAAAGTGGATCTCGCGCAGCCAGAAGGTTCGCACATCGCCGTGTCCGCGCTGACCGGGCAGGGAATCGAGCCGCTGCGGCAAGCCATTTTCGATAGCATCGCGCCCGATGGCGGCATTGAGCAGGAGACCGGTTTCATAACCAGCCTGCGGCACGCGCAATTGCTGGATGAGTCGGTGGAATATCTGGAGAAAGCCAGCGGCGCGGTGGCGCAGAATATTCCGCACGAGATGCTGCTGCTGGATCTCTACGGCGCGCTGCGGCCGCTCGACGCCATTACCGGCGCCACTACGGCGGATGATATTCTGAACCGGATTTTTTCCACGTTTTGCATCGGGAAGTGAGCCGCGTGACTCCAAACCCATATTTATGGGAAAATGGTTCTGTGAAGACCACCGTCGAAATTCCTGATAGCCTCTTCCGCGAAGCCAAAGCTGCGGCGGCGCAGCGAGGGATTCCTTTGAAGGCTCTCTTTACTGAGGCGTTGCGCGACCGGCTGCGCTCAAAGGCGGACGCGGAGCCGCGGTGGATGAAGGCCTTTGGCGGTCTGCGCGATCTCCATCGCGAGAACAAGCGTCTGGACCGTTTAATTTCCCGGGAATTCGGAGTCATCGATGAGGAAGACTGGCGGTGATCCTCGACACCAACGCCCTGTCGGCTCTGGCTGAAGGCGATGGAGATCTCTTGCGGGTCGTCGAAGGCCAGCCTGACTTAGCCGTGCCGGTGATTGCGCTCGGTGAGTACATGTACGGGATTCGCCAGTCGCGGTTCCGGCTCCGGTACGAGCGATGGTTGAACGCCAATCTCTCATTGCTTGACCTGCTGGCGGTTGGAAGGGATACCGCCCAGCCGTATGCGGAGATCCGGCGCGAGTTGAAAACAGCGGGACAACCGATCCCCAGCAATGACCTTTGGATTGCCGCACTCGCACGAGAGTACAACCTGCCGCTTGTGAGCCGCGACCGCCACTTTCAGGCCGTTCGCGGTCTCCGGCTGGTAACTTGGTAGGAATGAGTACCGCAATCGCCAAAGCCTTCATGGACCGCATCAATGCCCACGACGTCGAAGGCCTCATCGCCCTCATGACCGACGATCACGCCTTCATCGATTCCCTCGGCAAGGCCATCCGCGGCAGCAAATGGATGCGCCCGGCGTGGAAGGCGTATTTCGAATTCTGCCCCGACTACTGGATCACGCACGAAGTCATCATCGCCAACGGCGAAACCGTCGCAATCTTCGGCAAAGCCGGCGGCACCATCGCGGGTGAGCATCGTTGGGAAACGCCAGCGGCCTGGAAAGCCGTCATCAGGGACGGGCGCGTCCAGGAATGGCGGGTCTACGCGGACAACAAACCGGTGCACGATATTCTGGCGCGGCAGGAATGCCAGTGAACGTCAGTTAAAGACAATTTGCGCAATCACCAGTTCCGGCAGCGCCTGGTTCCAACTCTCGGGAATATTGTCGAAAGCCAGGCGGAAATTCTTGATGTCGACCGGCGAGAGCGTGCCCGTGCGCGCGCCAACGATCGCCACGCGCTCGCGCAAGTACCACCTGCCCGAAGGCATCGCGAAACACGCAGTTGATTTCCACCAGCTTCAGCGTGCGATCGCCCTTGTTGCCGATCTTGCCGGTCACTTCCACCACCGCCTGCTTCATGTAGCTTTCGGCGGCCTTCATCTCGACATCGCTCAACGACAGATTGCGCACGTATTGCTTGGCTTCGGGAGTGAGCACGCCGGGCTTGGGCGGATACTTGCGCGCCTGATATTCCGTGAACGCCCAGGCGAACAAGCCGAGCACCACCACCACCGCGCCCACGTAATATGCGGGCGGAATCTCGACTTTTTCCTTGGCTTGCTTAACGGCCACCAACGGTCATCTCCCGAATCAACAGGGTGGGTGCGGCGGTTGAGCCGCGAAACTCCAAATCCGACGCGATCATTTCCACATTCATGAGCATATCCTTGAGGTTCCCGGCGATGGTCACCTCCGAAACAGGATAGGCCAATTCGCCATTGCGAATCCAGATGCCGGCGGCGCCCCGCGAATAATCGCCTGTCACCACGTTGACGCCCGAGCCGATCAGCTCGGTCACGTAAAATCCATTGGCCACCGACGCAATCACAGATTCCGGCGTGCGCGCGCCTTTTTCGATGAACAGATTTCCGTGCCCGATCCCGGCATTGCCCGTGATGCCGCGGGAGGCGCTGCCGGTGGTTTTCATGCCAAGCTTACGTGCCGTGTAAGTGTTTAGCAGGTAATTCCGCAGCACGCCTTTTTCTAGAATAATGGTCCGGCGCGAGGGCACGCCTTCGTCGTCGAACGGCGAGGTTCCAAACAGGCCGGGATTGGTCGCGTCGTCGATGACGGTAAGGTTTTCAGAAGCGACTTTCTCGCCTAGTTTGCCCGCCAGAAACGATGCCTGGCGATAGACGGATTCGCCATGCACGGCTTCGAAAATATTGCCCAACAGGCTGGCCGCCGTGCGCGGTTCGAACACTACTGGCACACGCTGGGTCTCGACTTTTTTGCCGCCCAGCCTGCGCAGAGCGCGCGAGGCAGCGATGCGGCCGATATCAGCCGGCCGTTCAAGCGCGGCAAAGCGGCGCGCCATCGATACCCAATAGTCGCGCTCCATGGACTCGCCTTCGCTGCGCGATGGGAACCGCGCCGAGCGAGCAGTAGCTGGTGCGGTATTCGCCCAGAAATCCGCGCGAATTGGCGAAGATGTTGCGGCCCAGATGGGTATCGAAGGAGCCGCCTTCGGAGTTGGAAATGCGCGGGTCGGCGTCCAGAGCGGCGGCTTCGGTCTCGCGGGCGAGCTCGATTTTGTGCGGCGTTTCAAGCGCGGCGATGTCTTCGGAATAAAGCTGCAAGTCGCCGGGGATCGCGCCCAACTCCGCTTTATCGGGTAGCCCGGCGTGGGGATCGGCGGTAGTGATTTTCGCCAGCTCAATGGCCGAGGCCACCATCTGCCGGATGCCGTCGGGCGACAGATCTGACGTGTACGCCGAGCCGGTATTTTTTCCGATGAGAATGCGCAGCCCGGCCGCGCGCGAGCCCGATTCCTTCAAGCTCTCGACTTCGCGCATGCGGATATTGGCGGAAAATTCTTCGCCTTCCGAAATCGTGCACTCCGCGTCGTCGGCGCCGGCTGCGAGTGCTTGCCGGATGCAGTCCTCGGCCAGCTCCGGCAGGTGATTGCTGCTCAAGCCGTGCCTCCCACCGTCATGCGATCCACGCGAATGGTCGGGATGCCGACGCCCACCGGCACGCTCTGCCCTTCCTTGCCGCAGATGCCGATGCCTTCATCGAGCTGCAGATCGTTGCCCACCATGCTGACGTATTTCAGAGCCTCGGGACCGTTGCCGACGAGCGTCGCGTTGCGCACCGGCCGCGTCAGCTTGCCGTCTTCGATCAGATAACTTTCCGACGCCGAAAATACGAAGTTGCCGCTGGTGATGTCGACCTGCCCGCCGCCGAAATTGACGCAGTAAAGGCCGCGCGGGACGGAGCGAATGATGTCGCCGGGATCGCTCTCTCCGGCCAGCATGAAGGTGTTGGTCATGCGCGGCATGGGGATGTGCTCGTAGCTCTCGCGCCGGCCGTTGCCGGTGGGCTGCTCGCCCAGAATGCGGCTGGAAAGCTGGTCCTGCAAATAGCCGCGCAAGATGCCGTTTTCGATCAGCACATTGCGCGCGGTGGGATTGCCTTCGTCATCCACGTTGAGCGAGCCGCGGCGGCTGCGGATGGTGCCATCGTCGATCACGGTGCACAGCGGGCTGGCCACTTGCTGGCCGATGCGGCCGCTGAACGCCGAAACTTTCTTGCGATTGAAATCGGCTTCGAGACCATGGCCCACGGCTTCGTGCAGCAGCACGCCGGGCCAGCCGGGTCCGAGCACGACCGTAGTCTCACCGGCCGGGGCTTCGACGGCATCGAGCTGCACGATCGCCTGACGCGCGGCGTCCACAGCGAAATATTCCGGCGGTTTTTCATCGAGAAAATACGATAATTCGACGCGCCCGCCGCCGCCCGCATGGCCGCGCTGAGGCGGTCCGCCATTTTGCCTGGCAAGCGCCGAAACGCTAATGCGGGCCAGCGGCTGGCGGTCGTAGCTCAATACTCCGCCACTGGTGGCGACCAGCACTTGCCGCAGATTGTCGGCATAAGTGGCCTGCACCTGGAAGACGCGTGGATCATAATCGCGCGCTGCCCGGTCGGCGCGCTTCAGCAGTTCCACGCGCTCGGCGAAAGCGGTTTCGTTAGGCGAAGTAATTACTGGATACAGATTGCGCCGCATGCCCTCTTCGAGGGAAGTCTTGTCCACTTTGGCGGGACCGGCGGCGATGCAGGCGGCAACTTTCGCGGCTTTGCGAATTTTTTCTGGAGTCAGATCGCCGCTATACGCGTAGCCGGTGCGCTCGCCGGCGATCACGCGCACGCCCACGCCTACGGAAACGCCCTGCGTTGCGCTTTTGACGATGGATTCGTCCACGCTCATCGAAGACGTGGAGAGATATTCAAAATACAGGTCCGCGTAATCCCCACCGCGGGAAAGCGCATCCCCAAGATACGACTCCAGATCGCTCTGGGTGATGCCAAACCGGTGAGCGAAGAAGGACTCCGAAAAGGCCATATAACTCCAGCCTAACATGCAGCCAGTTAACAAGAATTAATCGCGCGTTTCATGCTCACGGATTACGCTCGCTTCGCCAGATCCATGTAAAGCCGCTCATTCTCGGAGTCGCCGAGATGCCGACAGGTGTGCGCCAACTGTTCGTAGACGTACTTACGCGAGACAACGCCTCCCTCCGGATAGTCCTGCAAGATCATTTCCAGCTGCAGCCTTGCCTGCGCAAAACCGTGAGCCTTGAAATAAAGTAACGCCACGCGATACCGAGCTTGTTCCTCAAGGTCATTCTTGAGACCGAAGGCGACAACCCGATTGAACTCTTGTTTCGCGGCCTCTGTGTCGTTTGTCTCCTCAAGGCATATGCCTAGCCAAAAATGCGTTTTTTGGTCCTCCGTTACTTCGTCAAAAGAAAAAGAAATGGCTTCTCTCAGAATGGGTAGCGCCTCTTTGAACCGGGAAAGACCGGCTAGCGCGGAGGCACGCCGACACTGGATATCCTCGTAGAGATACCGAAACGGTTCCTCCTTGAAGGCCTCGCTATTCCGTTCGAGCATCGCGGCAAAGGCTGACAGACCTTCTTCTTGTTGGTTCTCCATGATCAACAGGCACGGTTCACAGAATTCGGCATTCAGGCGACCTTCGAGGTTCGATATATCCAATTCCTGCAGTTGACCGAGCATCCGTCGCGCTTCCTCCAGGCGACCGAGCTTCATGCAGTCCACAACAATGCCAAGTAGCAGACTTGCTTTTTCATTTGGATCGGTTGACTTTGCTAGAAAGACTAGAGACTCCTGAATCGCGTCATCAATACGGCCAGAACTTACCAATTCTGTTAAGCGCTCAAAGTCTAATGAATCCATTGATCAAAGCCCAGACTAACACTGCGGCCAGTTAACAGGAATTAATCGCACGTTCATGCCTGGTCAATGTACCCCCACGTCTTACATTGTGAGAGCGAACGATCGCCTCAGAAAAGGAAACATAAAACCATGAAAACGTTATCAGCTTTATTGCTCAGTTCGGCGATGCTTCTCGGGACGGCGTTTGCTGCGGATCAGAAGGACGCCAAAACCACCACCGACTCCAAAACGGCCGTGAAGAAGCACAAACACGCCAAGAAGACCACTGGCAAGACTGCCGCTGCCAAACCGGCTGCTGCCGCTGCTTCGGCTACGCCTGCTCCTGCGAAGGCGGCAACTCCCGCTCCCGCGAAGTAAGTGTTGCTCTGACCGGGGCGGGGATATTTCCTGAAACTCCTCGCCCCTCCTGTTTATCGCTTGCCGAACTGGCTGAGAAGATAGTCGACGATCTCGGAGCGGTCTTCCGGTTTCACCGGCGCGCCCCAGTTTTTCATTTTGTCGACCTCGCGTTCCCATTGCGGGCGCGTGAGTTTCTGGCCGCTGATCATCTCTTCCCCGTGGCAGCTCACGCAGGAGGCTTTTACTTTTTCCGGGAATGGCGCATATTGCGCGGCCGGCGGATTTTGCGGCAGGGCGGCATTAGCTCCCACTTCCACTCTCACCTGCGGCACTACGTTCCAGAGATATCCCGATGGATTCCATTCCTGCGCCAGCGGCTGTGTTTCGCCCGCGCGATTGAAAGCCCGTGCCATCAGCACATACGATCCCGCCTGGCGCGGCGTCCACTGCGCCTCCCACATCCGCCAGGCGTAGCGGGCCTGATCCGCACCTAATTTTGCCGGCTGCCAGGTGCGGCCGTTGTCGGTTGAAACATCCACTCGCGCAACCGGAGACTCGCCCGACCAGGCCACGCCGCGCACCGTCGCCTGCCCTTCCGCCATCGTTTGGCCTTCGACCGGGCTCGCGATCACGGTCTTGATTCCCAGCAGCGTCACCGGCGTCATCAGCGACGCATCCACCGCCGACCCCGGCGTCACCGTGCGTGTGGGATGGCGATACGCGGTCTTCATGAAGAAGCCGTCGAACTCTTTATCGCGCACCTCGATATTGGTTAGCCATTTGACCCAGCTATCTCCCGCCCATCCGGGCACGATCACGCGCAGCGGAAAGCCGTGCGAGGCCGGCAGGGGCTGTCCGTTCATCTCGAAGGCCAGCATGGTATCGGCGTGCATGGCTTTTTCGACGGGAATGCCGCGCTGAAAATCCGGCATAGTTCCAATCGGCACATCGGCGCCATTGAAAAGCACTTCCTTCGCAGATGCTTTGTGGCCGGCTTTCTTCAGAACGTCGGCTAGGCGCACGCCTGCCCAGCGCGCATTGCCTACTGCGCCATAGGTCCATTGCAGCCCGGGAAGCGTGGGCTGATAAAAGCTGCGGCCGTTGCCGGCGCATTCGAGTACGCTCACCAGTTCGACGCGCGGCAGTTGCTTGAGATCGTCCATCGAAAGCGATAGCGGCGTAGCGACTTCACCCTCCACTTTCAGGCGCCATGCCGCCAGGTCCACCGTTGGCTTGTAGACATGGGTGCGGATGAAGAATTGCTCATTGGGCGTGAGCCAGGTGCCGAATCCGCTGAGCGGCATTTCAAAATCTTCGGGGCGGGAGGCGCGGACGATCATATCGGCGGCGGGCAGTCGTAAGCCCTTTGCCAACGCGGCGGCGGATAACGTCTGAAAGAAATGGCGACGCGAAACGGGCATGCTCACTCCAGAGAAATTTTCAAGTAGCTGGTATTGTTATTCCGAATCACCACTGGCTCCGAATGGCGGCGGCCGTCTTTTTCCACCGTGACCGTGTGATTTCCCGGCGTCAAATTCAGCGTCGCGGGGGTGATTTGGGATTCGCGCTTATCGTCGATCAAGATGGCTGCGCCGGGCGGAGTGGAAGTAAGCATCAGGATACCGCCATGTTTTCGCATGCGAATGGTGGGAAGCGTCAGCATGGAGTCCGACACCTGGAATTCACGGCTCTCGGGCTGGAACGTATCGAGCGTGATGGCGACGGTGTGTTTGCCTGGCGGAAGGGGCAGCATGCAAGGCGTGGAGCAGGAGAGCTCCGGCTGGCCATCCGCCACCACGGTTGCCGCGGCGGGTTCGCTCGAAAACCAGACATCCTGTGCTGCGCCCAGAGCCGCCTTGCGCTCGGCACGCGGTGGCGCCGCGGCGGCCGGCTTGTCGGCGGCAGTAGTTTCCGGGACGGCCGTGCTGGCCGCGGGTGTTTCCGTAGGCTTAGTGTCCGCCGGAGCGAGCGCGCTCGGCTTTTTCGCGTCCGCTTGCGCCGGCAGTTCCGGGCTGGGCGCGTTGCTAGCCGCGGCGTCCGGAGGCGGTAGCTGCTGCGGCGGCCAGACGCCCAATTGCCATGCCAGCAGCGCTCCTAGGCCTACTGCGACCACCAGCGCTGCCGCGATAGGCCACGCGCGCGAGCGTTTCCGCGGCTCGCTGATCTCGGTATCCTGCGTGCTAAGCGGACTGAGCACTCGCGTCGGAGCCTGCTGAGTGGCGCCGACCGTGGGCAGGCTCAGGTCGGATCCGCGCGCCAGCGGTTTCCAGCCCTTGGTTCCGGCACTGGCCTTTTCCAGCGCCTCCACGAATTCCAGGCAGTTGACGAAACGGCTATCAGGCTTCTTGGCGAGAGCTTTTCGCAGCACGCCCGAAATACGCGGCCCAAGCGAAGAGTTCAAGTTCTGCGCCGGCTCCGGTTCGTCGGCCACAATTTTAAACACTACGGTCGTGACATGATCGCCGGCGAAGGGTTTGGCGCCGGTGAGAATTTCGTAGGCAATCACGGCGAGCGAAAACTGATCGGCCCGGCCATCCACGGTCAAACCCTGCACCTGTTCAGGCGACATGTAATTCGGTGTGCCAACTAGCGTGCCGGCCTGGGTGAATTGCTGGGAAGTCGTAACTTTGGCGATTCCGAAGTCAGCGATTTTCGCCGTTCCGTTGGAGGTCACCATGATGTTGGCGGGTTTGATATCGCGGTGCACGATGCCCTTTTGATGGGCGTAGTCGAGTGCGGTCGCGGTCTGCCTGAGCAAGCTCAGAAACAGGACCGGCGACACCGCCTCGCGCTCGCACAGAAGCTGCTCAAGGGTGGGCCCGTCCACGAACTCCATGGCGATGAACGCCATTTCGCCGGTATCGTCCATGTCGTAGATGGTCACGATGCCGGTGTGGGAGAGAATGCCGGCCGAGCGTGCCTCGCGGAACAGGCGCTGCTGCAGGCGCGCGCGCTCTTCGGGGTCGGGAACTTCGCCCAGGCGAATGGTTTTGATCGCGACCGGGCGGCCAATGGTGGGGTCGATGGCCTGGTACACGATGCCCATGGCGCCGCGTCCCAGTTCCTTGACGATCTCGTACCGGCCGATCCGATCCATGGCGGGCTCTCTTTGTTAATAGTCGCACGGCTGGACCTTGACACGCATGGTACAGTCGGGGCGGAAGCATCCCTGCTTTCCTAACGAGAATCCCCTTGAAATTCCTGGCAATTGCCGAAATCGCGGCTACATGTGTGTTCGCCGCCGCGCCCCAGCGCTCTCCTCAGTCACCATTCGAGATCGGGAGGCTTAACGCCGCAGTGCGCACGGGCGAACCTGCTCCCACGCGCTCCGACGCGCAAGAGGCGAGGCGGCTGGAGAAGCGCATGCAGGATGTGGTGCGGGCGTGGAACAGCTTTGCCACCGAGTATGTGGAGCGCGGCACGTTCAACCTGAGCAAAGCGCGGGAAGTCACCAAGGCCTGGCAGAAACTGCAAAGCGAGGCGACGTGGCCGAAACACTAGGCTGGCTACTGCGGCGAGGTGATCTGGATGTCCTGCGTCAGAAACTGCCAATCCGGCAATTCGTACACACGCAGCTTGGTATTCAGGGGAACGCTCAACTCCTTGGATTCATAAGCGCCGAGCGAACCGATCTTGAACGAGAAAGAGCCGATGGCATCGTCGCCGGATTTGGCCGAGCGTGTGGACAACATGACCTGCGCCGCCAGATCGGCAATCTCGGCTCCGGAGTGGTTCACCACCACGAAGCGCGCCTTGGCGTTCTTGTTGTTTTCCTCGGTGAGCCGCAGGCCGACGATCTCAATGTACTTTTGCAGCGGATGTATTTTGCCCTTGCTCGCGGCCGCGGGCTTTTCCATGGTGATCGGCGTCGTGGGAGCGGCCTGGCCGGGTTCGCTGAAATATTTTATGACCCAGAAAACGCCGAATGCCACCACGATGAAACCGGCCGCGGAAAGCACGGCCATCATCCAGGACGGAAGCTTGCGAGCGGGAACCGCTTCCTGGGTGGTGAACGCGGGCACGATGGGCTCGCGAGGTGGAGGCATGGGAACAGCGGACTTATAGGGCGCGACCGGCGGGGGCGGAGCGACATAGGCCGGCTGCTGCGGCGGCGGGGCCGCTACTGGCGCTGGCGGGGCTAACTTGGGATTCGCCGCGCAATCCGGACATTCATTGTAAGAAGGGGGAACTTCACGGCCGCATTGCGGACAGATCCACGTAAACATCTGGTTCCATTGTAACGAAGGCAAGACATTTCTCGCAGAGACGCGGTAGTTCTTGGCGTTGGTGCGCGACAAACACATTTTCTCGCAGGACGCAGAGAACGCAGAGAAAACCTTAAGAAAAATCTATGGGAAAAGTTCTTGGAAGTTCTCTGTGTACTCTGCGTCTCTGCGAGAAATGTTTTCTTAACTTAGTTTCCGCCCGATGATCGCGTAATCCAGGCCGCCGAACAGCGCGCTGCGGACGCTTTCCGGTAAATCAGCTAGCGTAGGAATCGATTCGACAGCCGGCGAGCGCCGGTGCACTTCGGTATGCCCCACCCCGAATTCCTGCATGTAAAACTCCAGCAGCGGGTAAGGGACGGGGCGTGTGTGCGTAGGATCGAGGTAAAAGTATGTCGCGAAAATCGCCAGGCATTCCGGGTTGGGAGTTTCGATTGCCAGTACGCCGCCGCGGACTAGACGGGACGCCGCCAGGCGAATCAGTTCCGGAATGCGTTCCGGGGCGAGATGTTCGACGACTTGGGCGCAGAAAATGCCGTCCAGCGTGGCTTCGGGCAGGCTCTCGAGATGCGCAAACAAGTCTGCGGTCTCCGCCTGCAGGCCTTTGCCGCGGCAGGTTTCGACCGACTCCGTCGATAGATCGATCCCGCGAGCGTCCACGCCGGCTTTCCGCATCAGTTCGAGGAATTCGCCGCGTCCGCAGCCGATATCGAGCACCTGCATGCGGCCTTTGAAATAGGGTACGTAGAACTTCTGCTGCTCTTTGACGTGCTCCTCGGAGCCGCGGAAACGCTCGGCGAAGCGGGCATAATCGAGCGCCGGGATTGCTTGCGGGGCGGACTCAGCGGCGATGGCCGGCGCTCCTGAGCTTTGCAATCGCTGGCGGATCATGCGCAGCTCGGTGTGGATCAGGCGCTCGTACTCGGCGCGGATTTTTTCCATATCCGTCCACAACTTGCTTTGTATTTCGACGGTGGCGCGATCGAGCGCGCCCAGATAATCCGCGTGTTGGCCTTTGACGATGTCGCGAAAGTTCGATTCCATCAAAGTCGCGCGGTGCTGAAAAGCGCCTTGCAGTTCGGCCACGTTGCGTAGGAACTGTATCTCGTTGGTGGCTAGTTTGTGTTCCCACTCGATGCGCCACTGCGACCAGTGCGAGCGCATTTCTTTAAGCTCCTGCGCTTCCTGCCGCAGCGGGGTGATGTCGGGGCGCAGAGCGTCGGCGCCGGCATGTAGCACGTCGAGCTTGGCGCCGGTCTGCGCGGCGAGCGAGGCGAGCGCGCGGTTCACGTCATTCAGCGCTTCGATGGTGTTGTTCACGCACGACATGGCTTCCCGGTTGAAGACTACCTGGTCGCGAATAAACCAGTCCAGGCCGCGGGCAATCATCCGCTTGCACGCTTGGATGAGCGAATTGACGAAGCCGCCGCGCCGGGGATTCACCGTGCCGATGGAAGCTACTTTGGTTTCCGCCGAATTCCTAGCTTCGACCAGTGGGGACAAATCGGCAATGGGGGCGACGATATGCGCGTCGGGATGAAAATTCGGAGTGGGCGCGGGATAGCGGGCGCGCACCCGCTCGCGCACTTCGCGGATGATCGCCGCCAGTTCTTCGGTCTGCAGGTTGGTCGAATTACCGGCGGGCATGCTGCTTGCTCCAGGTGGCGGTGACTTTGGCGGTCAATCCTCCGCGCGGCGTGAATTCGCCGGTGACGGTGGCGCTCACCGGTTTGGCCGCGGCCACCACATCGCGCAGAAAACGGTTCACGACGTTCTCATAAAAAATGCCGAGGTTGCGGTAGGCGAGGACGTACATCTTGAAAGATTTCAGCTCCAGGCAGAGTTTGTTGGGCGTGTAACGAAGGGTGAGCTTGCCGAAATCGGGCAGGCCGGTTTTGGGACAGACGGAAGTAAACTCCGGCACCACGATTTCGATTTCGTAGCCGGCGAATTGATTGGGCCAGGTTTCGATTTCGGGCAGCGGCGCTTGCAGGCCTGCGCTGGCGTGTTCGTCGGTGTACGCCCGCTTCATGCTTTCACCAGAATACGCGCGAGGTGATCCAAAAAGAGGCCGACGTCAGCCACCACGCCTACGGCCTGCCCCGTGCCGCGATCGCTGACTTTCGTCGCAACTGCCGGGTTGATATCCACGCAGACAATCTTGACCCAGCTTGGCAGCATGTTGCCGGTGGCAATCGAGTGCAGCATCGATCCCAGACACAGCACCAACCCGGCGCCTTTGAGCTCGGCGGCGTAGGCGTCCTGGGCGGCGTTCATGTCGGTGATGGTGTCGGGCAGGGGACCATCGTCGCGCAAGCTGCCCGCCAGCACGAACGGCACGTTATGGCGCACGCACTCGTAGAGGATGCCGGACGTGAGCCGCCCGCTGTCCACCGCCTGCTTCACATCGCCGCAATGATAAATGGCGTTAATGGCGCGCATGTGATTGCGGTGGCCGTGCTCTTCCAGGCGGCCATCGGCCAAGCGCACGCCGAGCGAGGTGCCGAAGAGCGCGGCTTCGATATCGTGTACGCCGAGCGCGTTGCCGCTGAGCAAAGAGTGCACGAATCCGTTGCGGATAAGCTGCGTGAGCCCTTCGGCGCCGCCGGTGTGCACGACTACTGGTCCAGCGACGACGGCCACTTTCTGGCCTTGCGCGACCACTTGCTGGATGAGCGCGGCGGTCTGCCTGACTGCGGTCTCCACTTGCCGTTCGGATGAGATGCCATTGGCCATGAAGGCGAACGAATAGCGGTCGCGCTCCTTGGCTTCCGGCACGACGCGAATGCCGCGCATGCCGACCACCACGCGATCGCCGGCCTGCACATCGCGCAACCGGCGGCACTCGGCCTGATTGCCTGACACCACCACCAGCGCGTCCATGCGCTGGCGGTCGACGTCGATCCACTGCTGTCCGATGCGGACCTGGGTGCGATGGTTGGTAGTCGAGTAGAAATCTTCAGGAGCGCAGCGATCGCGCTCGACTACACTCAACTGGGCGTCGCCGGAATCGACCGGGGTGCAGCCCAGACCCAGAAGCTGCTGTAGCAGGCGGTCCATCCCCTCCCGGGTGGGCGCTTCGACCTTCATGCGCACGTACGAAGGGTCGCTATTGGTGCGGCCGACGCGGAACTCTTCTACGTCGAAGGTGCCCTCGAATTCGACCACCTGATCCATGATCTGTTCCATGACGTGGGAATCGATCAGGTGCCCCTGCGCCTCAATGATTTCATGGACTGGCATTAGCTCTTCATTGTAAAGGGAAAAGGGGACAGACGACATTTCATGAAGACTCTCTGCTTCTTCAACTGTTTCCTATTTCAAAATATCGTCTGTCCCCTTTCCTGCACGAAGTGTAAACTTGAGGGAAGTGCGCGCCGCAGGCAAATTCGCTGCAATTGGGTTGTTTTTTCTGTTAATCGGCGTCCAGGCTCCGGCGCAGCAAATTACTTTCCAACCCCCGGCTACCTACGCGGCGCAAAAAGGCAGCCTGGCCATGGTCACCGGTGATTTTAATGGCGATGGCATTTTGGATCTAGCCGTGGGAAATGCCGGTTCTTTTTCGGTTTCTGTGCTGTTGGGTGTCGGCAATGGCACGTTTCATGCGGCCGTGAATTACAGCGTCCCCAATGGCTGCGTGCCGAACTCGCTGAGCGTGGGCGACTTCAAAAAAGATGGCCATCTGGACTTGCTGGCAGTTTGCGGCGTCACCGCCAAGATCGTGATTCTTCCCGGAAACGGTGATGGAACCTTTGGGGCTGCCATACCCACCTCGCTGCCCTTGCCGGTGCTGTCCGGCAACCTCATTGAGGCTTCGCTCGGACTGGCTGTGGCCGACTTCGACAAGGATGGCAACACCGACATAATCCTGGTGGCGGGAGTTCTGAATCAACAGAATTCAACGGCCGCTTATCTTCTTCGCGGCCGCGGCGATGGCACGTTCCAGCCGGCGAGCCAGGTGAATTTGGGAGGGAACTTTCCAATCTCGGTGGCCACGGGAGATTTCGATGGAGATGGCGTACCCGATCTGGCGGCAATCGTGTCTCAAGGCGCCGATATCGGAATTCCGCACCTGGTGATTGCGCTCGGCGACGGTAAGGGCGCGTTCAACGTTCACGAGTCGTACCAGGTGACGCTTGGCCTCAGGCATGATGGTTGGCGATGTGAATGCGGATGGCATCGCCGATATCGTGTTGTTCGGAGTGGACGCGGTGCAAGTCAACAATCAATTGGTGACCGGCACGGTGGTCTTCACCGGCAGCGGCGATGGCAGCTTTCAGCGTCCACGTTTAGCGACCAGCAGTCGATCCAGGCGGACGGAATCAACGGTCTGATCGCGGCGTCGGTATGTCTGGCGGACCTGCGCGGGACGGGCAAGCCGGATATTGTCGAAGCCCTTTGGTCCGGCAAGTCCGGCGACTTGAGCGCTGCCAACGGTTTGATTCTGGTGTTCAGGAATAATCTGGATGGCACGTTTCAGAAGCCGGTGGCGGTTTCGACGAGCACGGTTTTTCTTCCCACGGCGGTGGTAGCAGGCGATTTCGACGGCGACGGCCGCGCCGATCTGGCATTCGCGCAATTGCCGGTAGCCGGCGTGGCGGCAGTCGGAGGCGGCAGCGGCTCTGACCTGACGCAAGTATTCACCCAACTTCCCGTTGGCAGTGTGACGGTTTTACTCAACAGCACCGCGGTTTTGACGCGAACCATTTCGCATATCGCCAATGGCGGCGGATTCCGCACCAGCATCATTCTGATCAACACCGGCACTGATCCGGCGGGTTTCACGCTGAAGTTTTGGGACAACGACGGCAATCCGCTGGCGCTGCCGCTCGAAAGCGGCGAGACAGTTTCCGTGCTCACCGGGACGATACAACCCGGGGTGGCGCATTTCATTCGCACGACTGGCGGGGCGTCATCGCAACCAGCAGGCTGGGCGGAGTTGACAGCGCCGGGAACCATCGACGGCAATGCCATTTTTGGACTGCAGACAGCGGGTCAGGGCGACTCGGAAGCGGCCGTGCCGCTCAGCCCTGCAGGCGGAACGCAGCTCTTTTTGCCATTCGACGATACGCCGGGCTTCGTCACAGGCATTGCCTTCGCCGATTCCGGCACGCAAGCCGCCACGTTGACGACGACGTTGCGGGACGATTCGAATAAATCACTGGCAGCGCCGACAATGATCCCGGTTCCCGCGCGGGGCCATTATTCCGAAGTGCTGACCATGCAGTATCCGGCCACGGTGAATAAGCGCGGTGTGGCGCATTTTTCGTCCAACACCAGCGTTTCGGGATTGGGGATTCGCGCCAACGGCAAAGCTTTCACGACGATCGAAGCGCTGACGGGCGTGACCGCTGCGCCGAAAACGATTGCGCACATCGCGAGCGGTGGCGGCTGGAGGACGACGTTCCTTCTGGTAAACACGGATACGAAAGCCGCCAGTTTCACGTTGAAATTTTGGGATGACAGCGGTAGCACCGCTACGCTCGTGCTGGTGGGCGATGGAACAACGGCTAGTCTTACGGACACCATCCAGCCGGGTGGGTTGCGCGTGGTGCAAACCAGCTTTTCGGGCGCAATGGTCTCCGGATCGGCGACCGTCAGCGTGACCGGCGCGATCAGCGGGACAGCCATTTTCGGGCTCACCAGCCCCGGCCAGCCGGATTCGGAAGCCGCGGTTCCGTTCAGCACTTCCGCCGGCAAACAGCTCTACATGCCGTACGATTACACCCCGGGATATTCCACGGCCATAGCGCTATCGAATGGCAGCGCGACCCAGCCGGCGATGGTGAGCCTGACGTTCACCGATGATGAGGGGCACGTCCTCGCCAGCGGAGTGCAGGTGACGGTACTGCCCAACGGCCACACGGCGAGGGTGTTGTCGGTTCTGTTTCCCGGCATCGCTGGCACGCGGGGAACGGTAGCGCTGAGCTCCAATGTGCCGGTTTTTGGGTTGGGAATTCGAGCGGATGGCGTGGCGTTTACGTCGTTGAAGGTGATTAAGTAGGGGCGGGTTTCAGACCCGCGCTTCCACAAGATTGATCAAAGGGCGGGTTTGAAACCCGCCCCTACAGGAAGTTTTGCCTAAGACTGCGCTGTCAGACAGACTCGAGTTGCTGCAGGAATTTCCACAAGGGTTGTTTCATGTCTTCTAAGCACACGGGCTTCCCGTAGTACTCGGAACATCGCTTGAGCAATTCATCGGGTGCGGCCATCGAGACGTCCCAGATTGTCGCCTCATCGCTGATGAAGATTGGTTCTTCGTCGTACAGAACGTTCGAACAACTCCTGAAGTAGATCTGGGATTTTGCTGATTTCTTTACTGGAACTGAGATCCACGCTGGCCCTTTTTCGAGAAGCTGCTCAAGCCCGTGTCAGGAAAATCGGTAAGCCGCGTTTGCTGGCGTAATTCGGGCGGTAGCGCTCGGTGTTGTACATGGTGGGCACATCGACTTTTCTCGGTCCAAGAGAGGGATCCGGAATTGGCTCGATGGCGTAACAGCCGCTGCAAATCGCCGTCATGACGCCGTGCTGTCCGCGCTCGATGCACTCCATGGCCATGCCGGCGAATGTCGACGCTACCATCTTGTCGAGAAAATCCGGGTTGCCGCTGCGCAAATCGTAAGTCAGGTCGCTGACGATGGTCTCTTCGCCGGTAGCCTTCTTCACTTCATCGCTGAAATCTTCGCCGAGATTGGCCTTTTTCTTGTGACCGAAGGCGTCGGCTTCGCCGGTCTCGCGGATTTTGTAGCCCTGCCAGTGCGCGCCTTCCGACAGAATCACCAGCGCGTAGTTGCTGGGCGTGTTGCGTTTGTCGGTCATCAGTATCTCGATCAATTTCTGCAAGTCGAATTCGTATTCGGGAATGCAGCAGCGCGTGGAAGTGACGTACGCCGTGTAGAGCGCGGTGTGACCGGCGTCACGGCCGAAGATGCGAAAGATGCCGATGCGCTCGTGAGAGCCGACCGTGGTCCGCTGCCGCTCGATGGCCTCAGTCGCGCGCGTGATAGCCGTCGAAAACCCGATGCAATATTCCGTGTTGCGGACATCGTTGTCCATGGTTTTCGGAATGGCGATAACGCGCATGCCGGCCTGGTCAAGCGTGGCCGCGTAGCTCAGCGTGTCATCGCCGCCGATGGCGATCAGGTAGTCCAGTTGCAACGCTTCCAAGTTGGAAAGCACGCGCTTGGTCATGTCATAAGTGACGGCGCCGTTTTTACCTGCCTTCGACGGAAAATCTTCCGGCCGCAGAAATTCGGGCAGCTTTTTCATCTGCGACGGATTGGTCCGCGAGCTGTGCAGGTAAGTTCCGCCGGTGCGATCGATGGTGCGCGTGTTGTCGCGATTGAGGGGAAGAATATAGCGCAGTCGGCTGGCGGGATCTTCCAGGTTCACGTGGGTTAGACCTTCCCAGCCGCGGCGGATGCCGGTGATCTCGCAGCCGATTTCGCTGCCGCGATAGACCACACTTTTGATAACGGAATTCAATCCGGGGACGTCACCGCCGCCGGTGAGAATGCCGACACGTTTGGCTGCCATGAGAAATAAACCGTCCGGCTTAGACCCACCAGGCGGCCGCGGGCGCCTGTTTGATTACCAGTCCATCCAGGAACGTAATGGCTTTGGTTAAGCCTTCTTCGGGCGACAGAATGCTGTCCTCATGCTCGATGGAAAGCACGTAATCGTAGCCGAACATCCGTAGCGTCGAAATGAATTCGCTCCACCATTCGGCGCCGTGGCCGTAGCCGACGGTGCGGAAAATCCATGCGCGGTTGCGTTCGTCGGTATATTTCTTGGTGTCGAGCACGCCAGTGAGCGGCAGGTTGCGCCCGTAGATTTGCGTGTCCTTGGCGTGGACGTGGAAAATCGAATTGCCCAGCACGCGAATGGCGGCGATGGGATCGATGCCCTGCCAGAACATATGGCTGGGATCGTAATTGCAGCCAATCGATTTGCCGGCGACGGCGCGCAGGCGGAGCAGCGTTTCCGGGCTATAGGCCACGAAGCCGGGATGCATTTCGATGGCAATTTTCACGCCGTGATTCTCGGCGAACTTGGCTTGCCGGATCCAATACGGCTCAACTTTTTTCTCCCACTGCCAGGCCAGTACGTCCAGATATTCCGGCGGCCAGGGGCATGTCACCCAGTTCGGATATTTGGCTTTGTCGCTATCGCCGGGACAGCCGGAGAAATCGATCACGATCGGAACATCCAGCTTCTCGGCGAGGCGAATGGTATCGCGGCTGATCTCCTGGTTCTTTTTCGCAATCGCGGAATTGGGATGCAGCGGATTGCCGTGGCAGCTCAGGGCGCTGATGGTGAATCCGTTGTCGGCAAGTTTCTGCTTGAACTCTTTGCGCTCGGCCGCATTGTTCAGCATGGAGAGCTTGCAGTGCGGGTCGCCGGGATAGTTGCCGGTGCCCAATTCAACGGTGCCGATGTTCAGGCCCTTCAATTTTTTCAGAACATCGTCCAGGGATAGCTGCGCCAACAAGGCAGTGAATACGCCAACTCTCACAGTGATTTCTCCTTTGAAGATGTAATCGTACAGAATATCATGGCTGAGGGGCTCAACATGAAAACTCATCGGCGATCGTTTCTGACAGCGGCTGGCGGCCTTCTCGGCGCTGGTTTTTGGGCCGACGACACGCTGGACGCCGCCGTGCAGAATACCAATCGGAGCTCGCAACCTTCCGCGCTAAAGATTACCGATCTGCGTGTGGCTGTAGTTGGCGGCGCGCCTATGACGTGCCCGCTGATCCGCATCGACACCAACCAGGGAATTTACGGATTGGGCGAAGTGCGCGACGCCGCGAGCAAGACCTACGCGCTGATGTTGAAGAGCCGCATTCTAGGCGAGAACCCGTGCAACATCGACAAGATTTTCCGCAAGATCAAGCAATTCGGATCTCATGGGCGGCAAGCCGGCGGTGTGTGCGCGATCGAAATGGCGCTCTGGGATCTGGCGGGCAAAGCCTATGGCGTGCCGGTGTATCAAATGCTCGGCGGCAAGTTTCGCGACAAGATTCGCTGCTACGCAGACACCACGGAATCGGACGATCCCAAGATCTTTGGCGAGCGCTTGAAAGCTCGCCGCGATCAGGGTTTCACCTGGCTCAAGATGGATCTCGGTGTCGATCTGTTGAAGGACACGCCGGGAACGATTTCACATCCGCTGGGAGCGTCCGTCGAGGCCGAGGCGGGCAACACACAGCACATGTTCACCGGCGCCGAACTCACTCCCAAGGGCGTTGCCATCATGGCGGATTTCGTCGGCCAAGTCCGTGACATCATCGGCATGGATGTGCCGCTGTCGGCGGATCACTTCGGGCACATTGGGGTGAATTCGTGCATCCGCCTGGGCAAGGCGCTGGAGAAATACAACATGGCGTGGCTGGAGGACATGATCCCCTGGCAGTATACGGACCTGCTGAAAAAGATCACCGACGCGGTCGACATCCCGACGCTGACGGGCGAGGATATTTATCTCAAGGACGGATTTATCGAGCTGGCCCGCAATCACGCGGTCGATATTTTGCATCCGGATCTGGCGACCTCAGGCGGGATTCTCGAGACCAAGAAGATCGGCGACGCGATTCAGGAACACGGCGTGGCCATGGCGATGCATTTTGCGGGATCGCCGCGTGTCCTGCATGGCGAACGTGCACTGCGCCGCGGCGACGGAGAATTTCCTGGTGCTGGAAAATCATTCCGTCGACGTTCCCTGGTGGAGCGACCTGGTGGAAGGCGTCGAGAAGCCGATCGTCAATCACGGCTTCGTCACCGTGCCCAGCGGGCCGGGCCTGGGCATCACGCTCAATGAAGACGCGGTGAAGCGCCATTTGCTCGAACCGGGTTATTTCGAGCCCACGCCGGAGTGGGACAAAGAGCGTTCGCACGATCGGCTTTGGAGTTGAAACCCAACAACGTAATGTCTCGCAGAGACGCAGAGTAATTCAGCCGAGACGTCACTGAGCCTGATTTGATGTAGGGGTTCTCTGCTGTACTCGCGTCTCTGCGAGAAGCTCATTGTTTTAGATTTTACGCAATTCCCGCTGGATGATCTTCTGATTGCTTCCGTGCGGCGGTCGCAGGACAAATCCTTTTCCAGCCTGCGCAGCGCCACGCCCAATCACATCCCGATGATGCAGCTTCGATCCGAAATCGTCTTCGCTGAGCCGCAGCCAGAGCTCGTGCAGCCGGTCGAGATCTTCCGGCCAGAGGCGCGGCGGATGCGGACCCAGATTCACGTAGATGGACGGCCGCCCCGGGCTGATCACTTCGAGCGAAAACGGATGCCGCGGCTCCGGCAGGCGCTCCCAGGCCAGGCCGATGCGGCGCGCCAGTTCTTCGGAATCCATGCGCGCCGAGACGCCCGTGACCAGGCGCGAGGCCTTCAGCTTGCTGCGCGGTCTGCACCATGGCATCGAAGGGATCGACGCCCGGCACCACCAGCAGGTCCACCGTCTTGCCTTCTTTTTCCGCCATCGAGACCACGCGCGTGAACAGCTCCTGCTCGTAGTCGGAGAAGAGCTGGGTCGTCGCTCAGCTCGTATTCGCCGGCGCCGGTCGAGACCGGCCGCACCGTCATCACCACGATGTCGTGCCGCCGCAGATTGGTTTTCTCCAGCACCGTATCGCAGGTGCGCCATGTGGTTGTAGTCGCGCACCGCCACCAGGACGCAGCCCGGGCGCGCATGCAGATGTGGTCGCGCCGATCTGCGGCCTGCATGATCGAGATTGAATTCTTCCAGACCCGCTTTCTTCTTTGCGTCTTAGCTGCCGGCGTTGATGCGCTCGGACATCGTGAAGAGGATGAAGAAGACGACGGTGAACGCGACGCCGTAAATGGTGGCGATCTGCTTGGAAAACAGGTTGGCGATGGCCACCAGGCCCAGCACCAGCGTGGTGACGACCAGACCCACCGGCATCTCGCGTCCGGCGATGTGCAGATTGAACGGCATTTTGTATTCCTGGTCGTGGCGGTGATAGCGCAGCACCAGCACGCCCAGCGATTTCAGGAAGAAGCTCCACACCACGCCGAACGCGTAGGCTTCGCCGAGCAGGTAGACATCGCCGCGGCTGAGCGAGGATGGTGGCGATCTGCAGCAGCGCGATCAGGTTGATGATGCGGTAGGTGGTGCCGAAGCGCTTGTGCGGCTTGCGGAACCAGTCGACCAGCACGCCGTCCTCGGCCACGCGGTTCATCACGCCATTGGCGCCGATCATGGACGTGTTGACCGCGCCCGAGAGAATCAGCACGCCCACCATCACCACGAAGATGTGGAAGCACAGCGCAGCACGTACGGGCCGGCCAGGTGCATGGCGAGGCCGCCCAGCAGGTTATCCGACGTAGTGGCTGCGCATGCGCGTCGGGAATGATCATGCCGGCGAACAGCGTGATCACGCCCGTGCAGACCACCGCGTACAGCAGACGATGTTGCCGGTGAGCTTCAGGTTCTTGCAGCTTGGGATAGGCGATTTCGCGGTAGACCTGCGCCAGCGTTTCGAAGCCGCTCATCGAGAGCAGGGAGTGGCCGAACGCGATGATGATGGCCACGACCGGAATCGTCGGCCAGATGGTGCCCTTGAACCAGCCCAGGCCGTCCGTCGCTGAAATGCAGGTTCCGGGGCGATCGGCGCGGGCGGCAGATGTGCGCCGGCCGCGCATCAGAAGCGTGATCGGGCACCAGATCAGAAACGCCACCACCATCACGGTGGTGATCTGCATGATGCGCAGCGCCTTGCCGCTCGATTCGTGAATGCCCTTGATGTTGCTCCACCAGAAATAGATGGTGACCGCAATGCCGAACCAGCGGCGAAATCCGTTGGGCGAGATGCCGAAAATCGTTGTGCACCAGCTCGCTGATTTCGTTCAGCAGGCGCCCCAGATACTGGCCCGCGCTGACGACGCTGATGGGCCCGGTCAGAATGTAATCGAAGATCAGCGACGAAACCGAAAGCCGCGCGACGAACGGGCCCATGGCATCGCGCACCACCACGTACACGCCGCCGCGCACGAACATGCTGCTCGATTCCATGTAGACCGAGCGCACCGCGAAGCTGAACAGCATGACGCCCAGGATGAACCAGGGCGCGCTCTTCCCGATGGCCTGTTCGGCGATGCCGCCGGCGTAAAACGCCGAGGATGCCAGATCGCTGAGGACGATGGCGGCCGCGCGCCAGAAGGAGATAAAGGAAAGGGCGACCGTGGTGGCGACGATAATCTTGGCCGGCGCCTGCCGGTCGTGGGAAGATGAGACGCCATCCATTCAGGTTTTATTCTAGTATGCCTGCCTCAGGCGAACGCAGCACTTAATTGAGAAGGGTCCAGACCGCTTTCTGAGCCGCGACCAAAGGGAGTCGTGCTTTTTGTTTCTCCGCGTACTCTGCGCCTCAGCGAGAAATGCTTGTCTTAGCCTTAGGAACCGAACGGGCTGCGTTTGAGCGCGTAGGCCAAGGCTTCGGGGGGCACGCTGAATTCGGATAATGCCTGATTGCCCATATAGCCCACATCCTTTACCCCTACCGGGCTGGTGTAATACGCATCGACCACCATGTTGCGCATCCAGGCGAAGAAGTGAATGCCGGGGGCGAGCTCGGGCGTCATATTGCGGCGGTAAGGCGATCAGATCCAGCAGGGCAGTTTGCTCGGCGGGTTTGGCGTCGAGAAACGCGGCGCTATAGCGGCGATTCATTTCCGTATCCAGCCAGAAAATGCCGCCGGTGTAGATTTCGCCCATGTCTTTGTTCTGGCTCGAGAGGTAATCGATGAACTCAGTTGCACCGGCGTCGAGCGAGCCGGGCATGATGAGGTCAGCCAGGCGGCGCAGGGTTTGGTATTCGCGCGCCGTGAAATACTTGGGCGCATACTCGCCTTTGGTTTTCTGGAGAGCGACAGCTTCATGCGCGTGCTGCGCGGCTTCGAGCGAGACCGATGCCGCGGCACCCAGGCCAAGTTGACGCAGCGCGTCGCGCCGCGAGAGATCGCCGGTTTGATCAGACATTGCCTTTTTTCATCTCCTCGCTGAGATATTCGGCGGTGCGCCAGGCCAAAGCCACGATGCTGAGGGTGACATTCTTATCCGGATTGCCTAGGAACGGCGCGGCATCGGCCACGAACAGATTTTTGACTTCGTGCGCCTGGCAGTAGCGGTTGAGCACCGACGTTTTCGGATCGTCTCCCATGCAAACGGCTCCGGCTTCGTGAATGATTTCCCCGCCAAGGGAAACGGCTTTGGCGGAGCGATCCGGCATGGGCTTGGCGGCAGCCTTGCCGCCCATGGCTTCGATAATGTTGGTGAAGGTCTGGTGCATGTGCCGGACCATGTTGATTTCGTGCTCGCTCCAGCGGAAGTGGAAGCGCAGGACGGGAATGCCCCACTGGTCGACCTGCTGCGGATCGATCTCGCAATAGGAATACTCGTTGGGAATCATCTCGCCGCGTCCGGCGAAGCCGACGTAACTGCCGTAGTTTTCGCGAATATTATCTTTGAGTGCGTTGCCATAGCCCTCGTGGCGCTCGCAGTCTCCGCGGAAGCTGCCTAGGCCGGGCATGCCAAAGCCGCCCCCGACTTCGATGTGATAGCCGCGCGGGAAATCCTTGTTCTTCTTTTCCAGCTCCCACCAGGGCACGTAGACGTGCATACCGCCGATGCCGTCGGAATTGTGCCGGGGCACATTCATCAGCGCCGGCACCTGGCCGCCCAGGCTGTAGCCGACGGTATCGGTGAGATTGCGCCCCACCATGCCGGAACTGTTGGCCAGGCCATTCGAAAAACGCCCGGATTTGGAATTCAGCAGCAGGCGCGCCGATTCGCACGCGCTCGCCGCCACCACCACGCTGCGGCAGCGAATGCGTTTCTCAGTGCGGGTGGCTTTTTCCACGTAGGATACTTCGGTGACTTTGCCGGAGCCATCGGCGATCAACTCGCGCGCCATGGCTCCGGTGATCACGTTGAGGTGGCCGGTCTTCATGGCTGGAAAGATCATGGCCTGGCTGGAGGAAAATGCCGAGGCCGTCTTGCAGCCGCGCCCGCACTGCCCGCAGTAATGGCAGGCCGCGCGGCCGTGTACGGATTTCGTCAGCATGGCCATTCGCGAAGGAATGCAGGGAATGTTCAGTTTCCCGCAGGCTTTCTGGATCAGCGTTTCGTGGACGCGCGGGGGGAGCGGCGGCAGAAATTTCCCGTCGGGCGCGGTGCGCAGGCCTTCTCGGGTGCCGGTGACGCCGATAAATTCTTCGGCCTTGTCGTAGTAGGGCGACATCTCGTCGTAGCTGATGGGCCAGTCGTTGCCCAGGCCGTCGAAGGAGCGGGCCTTGAAATCGTAATCTGAAAAGCGCAGGCTAATACGGCCGTAGTGGTTGGTGCGCCCGCCCATAATGCGCGAGCGAAACCATTTGAATTCGCTGCCCGGGGCGACGGTGTAGGGTTCGCCGGGAACTTCCCAAAATCCGTTAGGAGCAAGGAAATAGCCAAAAGGATAAGGCGACTTACCGAAGTAGACCTCGCCATGTTCGCCTGCCGTGCGGTGGGCCACGTCTCCCGGCCACATGTGCTCTTTAAAATCTTTGTTGGGATTCAGCATAGGCCCGGCTTCGAGCAGGGTGACGTTTATGCCCATGTCGGTGAGCACCTTGACCACGGTGCCACCGCCCGCGCCCGACCCGATGACAACGACATCGTGCACCTGGGCGCTGCGCTGAATCTGCATCATGATTTTCCGAATATAGCACGCTCACTCTGGCGGCCCGCGCCGGCACGACCTAGTCATTTGCGACGCTTCCGCCGATTAGTCTGTTGGTGAAACCGTTCGCCTACAGATGCGTCTTGGCCTTGCTGCTCGCCTCACCCGGATTCCCCGACGATCCGGGAGCGGCCCCAAAGAATATACCGGAGTCTGTCAAACCGGAGCGTAGCGGACCGGATCTTGGGTCGATGACCATCGAGGAATTGATGGCAGTGAAAGTCCAAGGCGCCGCGCTGCACCCGCAGGCGCTTGCGGACGCGCCGGCGAGTGTGACGATTATTTCGGCTGCCGACATTCGCAGGTATGGGTATCGCACGCTAGCCGAAGCCCTGGCTTCGGTGCGTGGGTTCTATGTGAGCAACAACCGGACGTATACAACGGTGGGTGTTCGCGGCTTCAATTTACCCTGGGATTACGGCAGCCGGATCCTGGTGCTGGTGAACGGCCACAACATGGCCGACAATATCTTCGATTCGATGCTCTGGTTCGGCGTCGACTTTCCCATCGACATGAAACTGATGGAGCGGATCGAAGTCATCCGCGGCCCCTCCTCGGCTCTGTATGGCAGCAGCGGGCTATTCGCCACCATCAACATCATCACCAAATCGCCCGACCCGGCCGGCCCCGCCAGCCTGACCGCCAGCGTCGGAAGTTTCGGCGAAAAAAGAACCCAGGCCATGGGCGCGACGGCGATCGGCCAAAATGCAAAGCTGCTGCTCTCGGCCTCGGTGTTTAACGACGGCGGAGAAGAATCCCTCTACTTTCCGGGTTTGGATACTCCTGCAAATAACCACGGCAATGCGGTGCGCGTGGACGGCCAAAAAGGCTATCACTTCTTCGGAAACCTGGTCTGGCATAACTGGAGCGTCACCGCGGTCATGTCGGATCGCAACAAGATCCAGCCCATTTCGTGGGGACCCACGGTGTTTAACGATCGCGGGACGCACGTCACGGAAGACTCCGACTATGTCGAGGCGGCTTACACGCGTGAGCTGGCCGGCGGAACGCTGCAATGGCGGACCTACTATAACCAGACCCATCTGAACGGGCGTTTCGATTATCCGCTGGATGCCAACGGCGCAGCGGCCGCCACGGTCGAAGATAACCGGACGCGCTCCTGGGGCGATTGGGTCGGGACCGCCGTCACCTACCGGTTCGATGTCGCCCGCATTGGCACGCTCACGGCTGGTTTGGAAGGAAAGGTCGATCTGCGGGCGTTGCAAACCTCGGAGGATGTGATGCCAACCGCCATCCAGTATGTGGACATCAATCGCCGTGACCGCACGTTCGGGGTCTTCTTGCAGGACGAGCGGCAACTCTCAAGGCACTGGAAGCTCGACCTGGGCATTCGCCTGGACCGTTCCCATTACCGTCCCGGCTTTATCTCGCCGCGCGCGGCGCTCATCTACCAGCCCTCCACCGTCTGGAACACCAAGTTTCTCTACGGCCGCGCCTTTCGCAATCCCAGCGCCTTCGACCTGTTCTATGACGACGGTTTGAACGCCGCGGCTAATCCAGCAGCGCGACCCGAGAAAGTCGACACCTTGGAAGTTGAAGTGGAACGGCGGGTTGGAGCGCGGATAAATCTGATCGCCTCGGCTTACGGTTACCGGCTGCGCGATTTTCTGGCCGGTGTTTACGACAGCCGCGGCCTCATTCAGACCCAGAATACCGGCAGGATTCATGCCACCGGTTTCGAGATGGAGATAAGCGGCCGGTCCTGGACGTGGCTGGACGCAACGGCGAGCTACGCGATCCAAAGGTCCACCGACGATATCGCCAAGACGGACTTGCAGAATTCGCCGGATCACCTGGCCAAGCTGCGGTTCGCGATCCCTCTGGGCCGGAAGTTCGATGCCAGCAGCGGCATGCAATATTACAGTTCGCGGCTGACCCTGGCCGGCGCCAGAGTCAGTTCGGTCTACCTGGCCGATTTCACCATCACTTCCAGGCGGCTGTTTCCCAATTTCGATGTCCAGGCCGGGATTCGCAATTCGTTCAACCGGAACTACTCAGATCCCATCGCACTCGATCCTCGCGTGGATAGCATGCGCCAGCCGGGACGCTCGGTTTACCTCGAATTGACCGCCCATGCCCCGCGCTGAAACGCCTCAGGTTTTGCGTAAAGTCAGCTTGCATTTTTAGAGCGGCCGTGACAGGGAACGGCAGCCATCGCGGTCCTTCAGGAAAGTCGGAAAAATGCCGATTAGAAGATCGTATGGGGCGTAGGGCCGTGGTGTGCGTCGAGGCTGTGCTTCTGTTGGGCATGGCAGCGCCGATAGTGTTCGGTCAGAAGGCCGCCTCTCGCGATCTTACGGACGCCAGCCTGGAAGACCTGATGAACCTGGAGGTTACCTCGGTTTCGAAGAAGGAGCAGAAGCTTTCGAAGACCGGGGCGGCGGTCTTCGTGATCACCCAGGAAGATATCAGGCGATCAGGTGCGACTAACATCCCCGACCTGTTGCGGATGGTGCCGGGCGCCGACGTAGCGCAAATCGACGCCAATAAGTGGGCTATCAGCCTGCGCGGCTTCAACGACCGCTATGCCGACAAAGTGCTGGTATTGATCGATGGCCGTAGCGTGTACACGCCTAGCTTCTCCGGAGTTTACTGGGACCAGCAGGACGTTCCGCTGGAGAACATCGAGCGCATCGAAGTGATTCGCGGCCCAGGGGGCACGGTCTGGGGCGCCAATGCCATGAACGGCGTCATCAACATCATCACCAAAAGCGCCAAAGCCACGCAGGGCGGACTGCTCAGCGCCGCGACCGGTTCGCAGGATGTGGCGCGAGGCATGGCGCAATATGGCGGCCCGATCGGAACGAGTGGGGCGTACCGCGTATTCGGCGAGGGTTTCAAGATAGGTACTTCCGAAGCACCCAACGGCCAGGAAGCCGCGGACGGCTGGCACGCGGCACACGGGGGATTCCGGGCGGATTGGGATCTCTCGCCGCGGGACACCTTTATGGTCCAGGGCGATATGTACAGGACCGGCGAAACCCAGACCATCACTTCTCTGATCGCCAACGCCCTGCCCGCGCCGCACACGTTTAACGAGCAATTCAATACCAACGGCGTAGACGTGGTAGGCCGCTGGAACCGGACTCTGGCGAGCGGAGCGAGCCTGTCCTTGCAGATCTACTACGACCGCAGCGACCGCCGGGAGCAGGGAGGCGGCGACACCCTCAACACCGTGGATTTCGATTTTCAGCATCACCTGACTATCGGATCGCGGCATGACGTGGTATGGGGAGTGGGCTACCGCCTGGTGCAGGACTCGATCACGCCTGGCTACGCCACAACCTTTGCGCCGCTCAACCAGACGACCAGCCTTTTCAGTACGTTCGTGCAGGACGAAATCCGGCTGACGAAATCGGTGTGGCTCACGGTGGGGTCGAAGTTCGAGCATAACGCGTACACCGGGTTCGAGTATGAACCCAGCGCGCGGCTGGTTTGGACCCCCACCGACCGGCAAGCGATCTGGCTTTCGGCCTCGCGCGCTATCCGCCAGCCGGACCGGGCCGACTTCGGACTGCGGTCCGACGTAGCCACATTCCCATTGCCGGGCGGCGCCTTTGGGGTCGTCGAGTTGTTGGGAAATCCGAATACCAAAGCCGAGCAGTTGCGGGACTATGAAGCCGGATACCGGGCGCAGCTCAGCAAGCGCGTGTCCCTGGATATTGCCAGCTACGCCAGCTTCTACCGCCGCCTGCTGACCGACGAGCCCGGGACGCCCTTCTTTTCAACGGGTCCGACGCCGCTGCTCATTTCTCCTCTGTACTTTGACAATCGGGCCCACGCCCTCTCGTATGGCGTCGAGTTTTTCGCCAACTGGAACATCACGCCGCGCTGGAGAATCAGCCCAGGCTATGGCGTCATTCACATGGAGGTAAGTCCGGACTCTGATAGCGGCGATACCACTGTGGCGCTGACTCCCGGCAATACGCCCGCTCAACAATTTCAGATTCGCTCTTTTTTGAATCTGACGCGCCGCCTGGATTGGGATACCTCGCTGTTTCGAACGAGTTCGCTCGATGGCGCCTCGCCTACCCCCGGCTATGCCCGCCTGGATACCCGGCTGGGATGGCGGATCGGGGAGTCGGTTGACGTAAGCCTAGGCTGCCAAAATCTTCTCCATGGCACGCACCCCGAGTTCCACGACCAGAACGGGCTGAATCACATACTCCTGGAGCGGCGCGTTGTAGCCAAGATCACATGGCGCTTCTAATGGACAGGGAAGTCCGGGGAATCTGTTGGCTAGTGGTGGCCTTGGCCATCGGCGGGGTTTCCGGTGCCGCAGCGCTTGGGCAGACGGTGGATGAGTATCAGGTGAAGGCGGCTTTCCTTTATAACTTCGCCAAATTTGTGGAATGGCCGCCTCAGGCCTTTCGCGATCGCAGCACTCCGTTCACGATCTGCGTGCTCGGTCAGAATCCGTTCGGCGGTTCGCTCGAAGCAGCCATAGACGGCAAGGTGGTGGAGGACCGCAAGCTCGTAGTCCGGCAATTCGCAGATGTGCGCCAGGTGACCGGCTGCCACATTTTGTTTGTCAGCTCTTCCGAGCGCAAGCTGCTGCGATCCATTCTGGGAGACCTCAAAGAGTCGGGCGTTCTGACCGTGGGCGAGACGGATGGGTTTGCCGCCGATGGCGGCGTGATCAACCTGCTGCTTGAGGGCGACCGGGTCCGTTTTGAAATCAATCTGGACGCCGCCGGCCGGCAAAAGCTGCGCATCAGCTCCAAGCTGCTGAGCCTGGCGCGGATCGTGAAGAAATAAGACCCATGCCCACACCCGTCCAGTATCGCAATCGGTCCATTCAGCAAAAGCTGCGTCTGATCATCATGGCTACGGTAGGGGTGGCTCTGATGCTGGCCTGCGGCCTGGTGCTGGCTTACGACTACGCGGATTTCCGCAACTCCATGCGCAACGATCTGGTCCTGCTAGCGGAGATCTTCGGCTCTGACAGCACCGCGGCCCTCACCTTCGGCGATCATAAGGCGGCTTGGCAACTGCTCTCCGAGCTCAGTGCCCGGCATCACATCGTGGCGGGGTGCATTTATTCAGCCGACGGCCGGCCTTTTGCGAGCTACCTGCGCGGCGACGCCCAGGGGGAGTGTCCCCTGCTACGCCAGTCGGCCGGCAATTGGTTCGAAGACGGCCGGCTAATCGTAGTCAAACGCATTATTCTGGACCGGCAAGCTATCGGCGCCATCTCGCTCGAATCGGACCTGGACGAAATGCACGCGCGCCTGCTGCGCTTCACTGGCATGGTGGTGCTGGTCCTGCTGGTGACATCGCTGCTGGCCCTAGGGCTCTCGTCGCGGCTGCAGCGCATTATCAGCGTACCGATTGGACATCTTGCGGAAACTGCCAAGACCATCTCGCTCGAAAAAAACTACAGTGTGAGGGCCGTCAAGGAAGCGGATGACGAATTGGGACGCCTCATCGATACGTTCAATGAGATGCTGGCAGAAATCGAGCGCAGGGACGCCGACCTTCTGCGCCATCAGGACAGCCTGGAGGATCAAGTGGCGACGCGAACCGCTGAACTGCGGGAGTCCAAGAACCGCGCCGAAGCGGCCAGCCATGCCAAAAGCGAATTTCTGGCCAACATGAGTCACGAAATCCGGACCCCTATGAACGGGGTGATGGGAATGACTGACGCGGTGCTCGAAACCGAGCTGACGCGGGAACAGCGTGAATACCTGAACTATGTCAAGATCTCGGCCGATTCATTGCTGCGAGTCATTAACGACATCCTCGATTTTTCAAAGATTGAGGCCGGACGTCTGGACCTCGACCCGGTCTGCTTTAATCTCTGGGACAGCCTGGAGGAAACCATCAAGACGGTGGCCCTGCAGGCTCATGCCAAAGGCCTGGAATTGCTCTGCGATATGAAACCGGAGGTGCCTGAGTTCGTGGTCGGCGACGCGACGCGCATCCGCCAGATCATCGTCAACCTGGTGGGCAATGCTATCAAGTTTACCGAGCACGGCGAAGTAGTTCTGGAGGCAGCGGTAGAAGCGCAATCGGGCGATCAGCTACGGCTGCACTTCAAGGTCCGGGACACCGGCATCGGCATTCCGCTCGACAAGCAAAAGAGCATCTTCGACGCTTTTTCCCAGGCCGACGGCTCAACCACACGGCGCTACGGCGGCACCGGCTTGGGATTAACGATCTCGGCCAGCCTGGTGCGAATCATGGGCGGTGAAATTTGGGTGGAAAGCGCGCCCGGCAAAGGAAGTTGCTTTCATTTCACAACCAATTTCGGAGTGGCCGGGGCCGCGGCGTCCACGACGTCCGATCGTCCCGCCGAGAAGATCGCGGTGGCCGGCGTCCCGGTGTTGATTGTCGATGACAATTCCACCAACCGGCGTATTCTGACCGATCTACTGAGAACCTGGCGGATGAAGCCGGTGCCGGTGGCGAGCGCAGCCGAAGCACTGTCGCTGCTCTGCCGCGCCTTTGAGCATCACCATCCGTTTCCGCTGGTCGTCACCGACGTGCACATGCCGGAAATGGATGGCTACGGCCTGGTCGAGCGGATCAAGGAATCGCCGCAGCTCGCTGGCGCGACCATTCTCATGCTTACCTCAGGAGGGCAGCCAGGCGACGCGGTGCGTTGCCGTGAACTGGGAGTTGCCGCTTATCTCACCAAGCCGGTGCGGCCCACCGAGCTGCGGACGGCGGTGGAGCTCGCCCTCGCGAACGCATTGCCGCAGCCGGTACGGCATCCCAATGGCCAGACGGCGGTGATCGTGGCTGCGCCGCCTGCTGTGCCAGTTCCCCGGCGCTGCGCCGCCTTGCGCATTCTGTTGACCGAAGACCACATCGTCAATCAGCGCGTCGCGCTGCACATCCTGGAGGGCCAGGGGCACAGAGTCGCAGTGGCCAACAATGGCCGGGAGGCTGTCGCGGCGACGGCCGAGGAGACATTCGATCTGGTGCTGATGGATGTGCAGATGCCGGAGATGGACGGCCTGGAGGCCACCGCCGCCATTCGCGAGCAGGAGCACGGAACAGGAAGGCATATTCCCATCATTGCCATGACAGCGCATGCCCGCAAAGAGGATCGCGACCGCTGTCTGGCGGCCGGGATGGACGACTACATCTCCAAACCCATCCGCGCCGCCAAGCTCCTGGAAGTTATCGAAAAACATTGCCTCAACGTGGTGACGGACGCGGACCTGCTCGCCACGAGTTATAATGACTATCTAGGGGGGGCGTAACGGATTCGACGGGATTGAATCGTGATGGAGAGGCGTGCCGGGTTCCGAGCTCCCGTTAAACGATCGGAAAAACAGAACTGCCAATACGCAGTTTGCATACGCTGCTTAATTAATTAAGCGGCCGCTCCAACCGTTGAGCCCGCGCGGCGGCCAGTGAGCGTCATTTTGCGGGATAGGTCAAAGGCTTCGGTCCGGAGCCGTAGATCGAGATCAATCGGGCTAGGGAGCGGTTGTTCTTGCCGATTCTAAGGCCGCTGCCGAAAACTCTGAATCGGCTACGCACGTAGTCGCTTCATGGCGGGCATTCTCGGACGCGGGTTCAACTCCCGCCGCCTCCACCACTTTATTTTCAATAACTTACTGGCCGTATGGTCGTTTTTGCGCAATTTGCGTGTGGTCGTTCGCCAAAAATCCATCCGGCTCCTCGGCCGGCCCGCCTGGTCTTCAGCCCCTCTAGAAAGGGTGACGTCCCGCCTCTGCACTGTGGGGCGTGCGGACATTCGCAATGAGATATTCCTCGACTCGATGTTTCCTAACTGGGCAGTTGGGACACAGAACGTTTCGTTCGCGAAGCCAGTATGCTTTGCTGTCTTGCCCGTGGGCCGAAGCCACCATCTCCACGACCTGCTCTTCGCTAGTCATCCACTCGCTCACTTCTTCAGCTCCGTCCTCATGAACGATTTTGATCTGATATTCACTGCCGTGATCATGCGACATAAGTCAACTCCGTTCCGGATCCCCAGCTCGGAAGCCGCGGCTGGCACGGGGCAACCGCGGCTGCGTGCTTCTGTCCAGCCCGCACGACATTTGCTCCTCCGGCTCTCAGCGGAACCGGAGCACCATACATCGGCGTTGAGAAAGGAGCACGCCCCTTTCCCCTGTTAAAGTCGCTGCACGAACCGTACCAACGCGCCGCCTAACCGGCAGATGCAACATCAGGAAGGACCTTCGATCTCTTGAGCATTGAGCGACCATGCGTATCGGCGTGCAGAAGGCATGGAGCAAATCTTACGCGAAGTAAAATTTGCCAGTCACTCACACTTCGGCGACTGCTGCGACTCGCCGAGCTGGATCCCGGAGGCGGTTCGGATCCTGCTAACATTCAACAGCTATCAGAAAGCCGGCGCTCCCGGCATGGGCTACTGCCGATTTTTCGCTCGCGGGTATGTTTCCAATGGGTGCTCGCTCAACCTCGCGCCTAAGTGTATCCTGAAGAACTGGGGCCAATCTTGGGATGCATCTCGCTCGCCATCGCAGCTTTTTCTCGACCTTGTTCCGCGCCGCGCACAAGCCGCACGTCGCGCCCGCCCGGGCGCGTACTGCACGATCTGGCGGCCTACTTCGCTACAACGGTTAGCGCGCTGGTCAGGTCGAGTTTTCTCTTGCTGAATCTCAAGCAAGACTTCCGCGTCAGTCCAGCTAAAATCGAAATTGAATGAAGTACGTCATAGGAATCGACCTGGGCACGAGCAATTCCGCCCTGGCTTACTCAGAAATCAAAGACGGCGCCGACCCCTTCGACGCACCCACAGTAAGCCTGATGGACGTACCGCAACTCGTCCATCCGGGCGAAGTGCGCGACGAGCCGCTGCTGCCCTCTTCGTTGTACATTCCGGGCCCATCCGATTTTCCGGCTGGTTCGCTCGCACTTCCCTGGAATCCCGAGCCGCAGTTCGTGGTGGGCCGGCTTGCACAAACGCGCGGCGTCGAAAACGCTGGCCGCCTGGTGGCATCGGCTAAATCGTGGCTGTCGCATTCCGGCGTTGACCGCACCGCGCCCCTTCTCCCGTGGCATGCTCCGGAGGGTGTCGATCAGATCTCGCCCGTTGAGGCCTCATCCCGCTATCTGGATCACCTGCGCCATGCATGGGATCTCAAAATGCGCGACGCGCCATTCATTGAGCAGCAGATTCTGGTTACTGTGCCGGCCTCCTTCGACGTGGTGGCGCGCGAACTGACCTTGGAGGCAGCCGAGCGTGCGGGCTTTCGCGATGTGACCCTGCTTGAAGAGCCGCAAGCCGCGTTCTATGCGTGGATCGAGCGCCATAAGGATTGGCGCGAGCGCGTCAAGCTCGGCGATCTCATTCTGGTAGTGGATATCGGCGGAGGAACCACGGATTTCACGCTTATCGCGGTCACCGAGCAGCAGGGTGAACTGGCGCTCGAGCGCATGGCGGTGGGCGAGCATATCCTGCTGGGTGGAGACAACATGGATCTGGCGCTGGCCCGCATGATCGCCGGCCAGCTCGCGCAAAAGGGCACACGCATCGATACGTTGCAATTCCACGCACTCTGGCACAATTGCCGCATCGCCAAAGAGAAGTTGCTCGCGCCGGGCGCGAAGGCGAAAGAGCAGCCGGTCACGATTTTGGGTAAGGGCGCGGGCCTTGTTGGCGGAACCATCAAAGCGGCGCTGCGCCGTGAAGAAATCGATCAGGTTATTGGCGAAGGCTTCTTTCCAAAGGTTTCGAGCTCCGAGATGCCCCAGCGGCAGCGCCGCTCGGGCCTGCAGGAAATCGGGCTGCCGTACGCCGCCGACGCCGCCGTCACCAAACACATGGCGCAGTTCCTCCGCCAGCAGGCCTCTTCGGCCGAGCACGAGCGCGTCCGCCGTTGTCCGTCCGGCCTGGCTGCTCCCACGCATGTTCTGTTCAACGGCGGCGTGCTGCACGCAAGCTTGCTTCGCGACCGGCTCATTGAAGTTCTCGACGCATGGTTGGCGGTGGAAGGCTTCGGCCCGGTCCAGCCGCTGACCGGCGAGGACCTGATGCATGCCGTTGCGCGGGGTGCGGCTTACTACGGTTTGGCGCGGCACGGCCGCGGTGTACGCATCCGCGGCGGCGTGCCACGCGCCTACTATGTGGGAATCGAGAGCGCCATGCCCGCGGTCCCCGGCATGGCGTCGCCGCTCAAAGCACTCACCGTCGCGCCCTTCGGGATGGAAGAGGGAACCTCAATCCGGATTCCCAACCGCGAGGTCGGCTTGTTGGTGGGTGAGCCCGCCGAGTTTCGCTTCTTCTCATCAGCCGTCCGCAAGAACGATCCCGCCGGCGCCCTGATCGAAGATTTTGGCGACGACTTGCTGGAACTTTCTCCCATGGAGGTACACCTCACCTCCACCGACGCCACAGGCACAGTGCCGGTCTCCTTCGAAACCGTCGTGACCGAAACCGGCATGCTGCAGTTGTGGTGCGTAGCGCGCGATGGCCGCCGCTGGAAACTCGAATTCAACGTTCGCGAACGCGTCGCCCAATGAAGATCGGTGTCGACAGTAGTCATCAGGACTAGGCTCGACCGGCGTGCCGTTTGCTGGCCGTCATACGAATCTACGCGAGTGTTCGTGATACGGTTGGTGACCGTAAGGAGTGAGCAAATTCATGCCGAGCAGCAATCCGCAGTTAGATCCCGGTCCAATTCTGCAGACGGCCTTCGCCTTCTGGTCCTCCAAGGTCCTCCTCACCGCCGTCGAGTTCGACGTATTCACAAAACTCGGTGATCGCCGTCTCAGCGGCGCGGAATTAGGTGCGCAGGCCGGCCTGCACCCGCGCGGCATCGCCGATTTCTTCGATGCGCTGGTGGCAATGAAGTTCCTGGACCGCGAGGGCGACGGGCCGGACGCGAAGTACGCCAACACGCCCGCGGGCGCGCTCTATCTCGATCGCTGTAGCCCTCGCTACGTGGGCGGTTGGCTAGTGATGCTCAACGAGCGGCTCTTCAAGTTCTGGAACGACTTGCCCGTGGCGTTGCGCACGGGAAGGCCGCAAAACGAAGTCAAACACGGCCAGAAGGGAATGTTCGAGGAACTTTACGAAGAGCTTCCCAGACTCGAACAGTTCATGGGCGCAATGACCGGGCTCTCGCGCATTAACTTCGAAGCGTTCGCGGCGAAGTTTGACTTTTCAAGGTTTAAGACGCTTTGCGACGTGGGCGGCGCGACTGGCCTGCTATGCATCGAAGTTGCCAAGGCACATCCCCATCTGCGGTGCATTTCCTTTGATCTGCCGCCGGTCGAACCGATCGCGCGAAAGCACATCGCGGCCGCCGGGCTGAACGATCGTGTTGGCACAGCCTCAGGCGATTTCTTTAAAGACCCGTTGCCTCAAGCGGACATGATTACCATGGGCATGATTCTCCACGACTGGAATTTGGAGAAGAAGCTGCAGCTTATCCGCGCGGCCTACGAGGCCCTTCCGCCAGGCGGCGCGCTGGTTGCCATAGAAGCCCTGATTGACGACGCGCGCCGGGAGAACGTTTTCGGTTTGCTCATGTCTCTGAACATGCTCATCGAATTCGGCGATGCGTTCGATTATTCCGGCGCGGATTTTCGTCAGTGGTGCGAAGCGGCTGGCTTCAGACGTTTCGAGGTAATTCATCTCGCCGGCGCATCCAGCGCGGCCATTGCATACAAGTAGGACCTCGCCTACCCAACGGCCGAATGATCCAAACCACCCCGGCCTATTGGTGCTTGTGCCGCCAGTTCCAGTATTCCTTCTGGTCGTTCTTTTTCAGTTTGCGAAAATCCCGATGCGCGTCGCGGTGGGTTTCACCGGCCCACCGGTTGTAATACACGCGCTCGTGGTCGTCCCAAACGTGATAGTCGGTGTAATACGGATCGTACGTCCGATATCCAACGCTCACGCGAGCCGCACAGCCGGCGGTGATTGCCGGCAACACCAGAACAGTAGCCACAAGCAGGGAACGAAAGTGTTTTCCGATCAGCATATACAGCTCCTTTCTGGCCGCATTCTCGCGCGGCGAGTAATCACTCTGCCTGTTGGAGAGCAAACGGATTGCCAACGCGAACGCTGTTAGTAAAAGCCCAAACCTGGCGCCGCGGACGGTAATGTTTGCGCAATCTGCAAGATCCGCTGCCTACGGCGAACCTGGGCCAGCCTCGCCATCACCCAACTCCGAGCAAGCACAAGGGGCCATTGGTTTGGCATCTGATCTGCACTGTCGCAGTGAGGAGAATGCAGATCATGAATACCGACCAGATCGCAGGCAAATGGAAACAAATGATGGGCACGGCCAAGCAGAAATGGGGCAAGCTCACCGATGATGATCTCGAATTCATCGCCGGGAAGAGCGAGAACCTGGCCGGAAGGCTGCAAGAGCGCTACGGAATTGCCAGGGAAGAAGCCAAGAAACAGGCCGACGCGTGGATGGAAGCGCAGAATAACGCACAGACCGCGCCGCCCCAGTCTTCCAAGACCGCCAAACGCTAGCCGGCTTGAGTCCGCGGCAGGCGGCGAATGGGAGTTCATGCCGCGTCCGCCGCCTGGTCAGCGGAAGAGCGGTGTTTCAAGATCAAGTTAAGGATTGCGGAGAAAGAAGGAGCTAACGAATGCTTTGGACAATCGCTGTCATTCTGCTGATTATGTGGTTGCTGGGAATGGTGACCTCCTACACGCTCGGCGGCTTCATCCACATCTTGCTGGTTCTGGCAATCATCACTGTGCTGATTCGAGTCATTCAGGGAAGAAATCCCATTTAGCGCACTTTGATTACAGCGCTCTCGGTATCGCTTTGGCCGCCCGTGCCCTTAGCGGTTACGGTGTAGGTCGTCGTCACTTTGGGTTTCACGGTCACGCAGCCTGTTGACGGCGAGCTCTGCCCGGAAAGATCGCTGGGCGTCACCTTTACCGAAGTGGCGTTCTCGGCCTTGTAGCAAATCGTCACGTCTTCACCGGCCGAAACTTGCTGAGCGCTGAGGGTGACGGAAAGAATTTTCGGCGCGGCCGGCCCCACTTGCACCGTGACGGATTTCGAAACCGTTTGCCCGTCGGCGCTTTCGGCAGTGAGCGCATAGGTGCTCGTCTTCGCAGGCGTAATCTCCAAGCAGCGGCTCATCGCCGGCCAGACCTTCTCCACCGGTGGATCCAGACGCACCGCCGTCGCGTTTTCCACGCCATAGCACAGCAGCGTCTTGCCCCCTTTCGGGACAACCGCCGGCTGGGCGTAGAACTGGGCAATGGTTGGAGGCGCGGCCGCTTTCTTGGCCCCCGTGGGAGCCGATTGAGCCGGCGGTGAAGACGAACAGCTCGTCAGGAAAATAGCCAGTAGCGTCACCAGCAGGATGTACATAGCTCGCCTCGACCTATGGTACATCTGGAAAGCTGTATGACTCTGCAAGCCCTGCGCGCGTGCTGGCATCCGGTATCGTATGCGGACCGAGTCCGCGGAAATCCCGTGAGCGTGGATTTGCTGGCCGAGCCTCTGGTACTTTGGCGCGATTCGAGTGGAACTCCGCACGCCTTTACCGATCTCTGCATTCATCGCGGGACCGCTTTGTCGCTGGGCAAGGTGGAAGGCGACGAAATCATTTGCGCCTATCACGGGTGGCGCTATGGAGCGAGCGGCGCCTGCACGCGAATTCCTCAGTTGGACGATCCCTGCCAGGTTCCAGCCAAAGCCAAGGCGTCGGTATTTCAGTGCGTGGAACGCTACGGGTTGATCTGGGTAGCGCTCGATGCCCCGCGCTGGCCGCTTCCTGAAGTGCCCGAACTGGAATCGCCCACCTGGAAAACGGTTTTCACCGGACCTTTTCCGTGGCGCTGCGACGCGTCCCGACAGGTAGAAAATTTCACTGATTTCGGTCATTTTCCATTCGTGCATCCCGGCTTGCTCGGCGATCCGGAGCGAACCGCTGTACCGCCATATGAAGTGCGCACCGAAGGCCACGTGCTGCACTACGAGATCGTCCGGCCGGAGGCGCCGAACTCGGATGACTTTCCCGTGTTCGCCAACCAGCAGCGCGAGTTGCCCGAGCGCCGCAGCCGCTACGAGTTGCATTTGCCCTACACGATTGTGCTGCGCCTGGGCTGGGGCGGGGAAAAGGGCATGGTGTATTTCTTCGCGTCCCGGCCCGCTGCGGAAGATCGCTGCGAAGGCTACTGCCTGATTGCCCGCAACTACAACATGGAGCAGCCCGACTCCGTGCTGCAGGAATTCGAAAACGTGATTTTCGGCCAGGATCAACGGGTGGCGGAGTCGCAGCGCCCTGAGCGGGTGCCCTTCGATTTAGCTAGCGAGCTGCATTTACGGTTCGACGCTGTCGCGGTGGCTTACAGGCGGGCGATGCGGACACAAGGTTTGGGAAGAGGTTAAAAAATCATTTCGGAATGAGACACACCCCATCCAGCGCACGATCCATAATCACCGCCGCGTCTATATCCAGGTGGAGATAGAAAATCGACTCACCGGGCCTTCCAAAGTGGCGCCATAATTTACCGTCCGAGGTCGTTCCGCGGGCGTCCATGACCTGAATGCCGTCACCCTTGTGGATATTCTCTCTGTACCCAATCGATGACCAGACTTCGCGAGATCGGGGATTTGGCCCGCCCCAACTCGGGCCGGCTCCATGAATCATGTGCCAACGCCCTGCTGCTGTCCGAACGGTGAACGATCTTTCGAAGGCATCGATGCTATTTCCAGCCTTGCCGATCTGAACCCCTTCGGCCTTTGGAAGACAAAAGACACCTGTCGTAACCGAGACGCAGTCAGCGCCAGCTCGACAGACTGGAATTGCATCCATTGGGTATGCAGTTCTCAACACAATTCGCATTTCGGGTTGCTGGCTCAGAACGCGGGCGTACTGGGACTCGAAACCATCCTTCCGGAAAACCACGGCAGAGCCTAGTGTGTCGAACCGAAACCGGCCATGAACGTCCGCCTCGGCGGATCCTTCCACCAGCGCGGCTTTACCTTGAACCGCAAGATGATCGACGCGTACGCCTGGAACCGGATTGCCCGAGGTATCAACAACGATGCCGGAGACAGCTGACCGGCCTGAGGTACTGCACGTGAACGTGTCCAGGCGATTGTCCCCAGCTCACAGCGCACGTAACAGCTACCGTGATAGCTGCTAGAGCCGGAAGTGGAACCATCCGCATTCCAATTTGACTTATATGTTAGCGGATCGTTGAGGATGCTTGAAAAAAGGAGCGGGGTCTACGCTCTGCAAAGCGGAGACCCCAATCATGGAGCAACCATACTGTCTGGGTATAGTTTTACTGGACGCAGCCGGAGGCCGACAAGGCATCTTTCGGTCAGAGGCCGCCGGCGCTGCTGGTATCTTTTGACTTCATGGCGTGCGCATCGCCATTGTTTGAGCGAGTTCCGAAGCGTTCAATAGCTACGCGTACTAACTGACTGCGCGTACGTGCCCCCATTTTGCTGAATAGCCGTTGTATCGTGCTCTTCACCGAGCTTTCCGACACTTGCAGATCGACGGCGATTTCCTTATTGCTGTGCCCCTCGAAAATTCCTTCGAGCACTACCTGTTCCAGATGCGTAAGCGCTACCAGGCCATCGAAAGGAACGATCATCGGACCATTGGCTGCCGCCTCCGCCTCTGTTACCACGGCTGTTAACCTTGGTGTTCCTGAAAAAACGTACGTCGAGAAACACACGTTGGCGAGGAATGATTCGCCATTGAGACGCTGGCCGGCGCATTCCATGGTGGTGCGGTAAGCCGGCGAGTTGGCTTCGATTGGCACCTGGGACAGCGCGGGCAGATACGAGGAGACCACTTCGCCCAGCAAGCCAGGCTGTTCCTGTCCCAACAGGCGGCTGGCTGCGCCATTGGCCTGAATGATTTCTCCGTTTTGATCCAGGGTGAGAATAGCGGCCGAGCTGGTTTCGATCAACACCCGCAGTTGTTCCTCGGAATCGTGCAGCAGGCGATCGCGCGCTTCAATTGCGACCAACTGTTCCTTGACTTGTTGGAAATTCCTCAACACGCCGCGGACCAGCCATCCGGCGGCGGTGAAAGATCCCCACGCCAGAAACATGCGGGACAGCAGCAGTAGGGGGTGGTCGTTGACAAACGGTCCGAAGGCTTCGCGCAGCACAGTGCAGATGGCGGCCAGGATTGCCAATTGCGTTTGCGACAAACAGCTCGCCGCCAGAAAAATCGGAAAGAAGTAAAGGAAGCTGAGAGAAATTTCCTGGGCTACCAGCCAGTCGACCAGCGCGATGATCGTGACTAGCGCGGCAACAGCGGCCATCACACGCGACCGGCGGTATCCGAAAGCGGAGTAAGTCGGCATTACTAACTCTGATAGTAGACCAGTAGCGCTAGACACTCAATGTTAACTATGGTTAGAAAGTTGTGACAGGATGGAAGGATGCCGCGAGCGATTTTAGTCTGGTTATCGCTGTCCGCCGCCATTCTGGCCCAGCCGGTTCATCCTGTTACTGGTCGTCCGATCGCGCAGGTAATGGGCGTTGGCGGCGCTGACTGGCTGGAGCGTTCGGAGCGCGAAATGGAAGAAGCGCCGGACGTTGCGCTCGACGCACTCCACATCCGGCGGGGCTCGACGGTTGCCGATATCGGCGCCGGCGTCGGCTATCTCACCTGGCGGCTGGCCGAGCGCGTGGGCCCGCAGGGCAAAGTTTACGCCAACGATATTCAAGCGGGGATGCTGAAACGCTTGCGTGCTAATATGGCGGCGAGGCATATCACCAATGTCGAGACCGTGCTGGGCGCGGAGGACGATCCCAAATTGCCGGCGGAGAAAATCGATCTCGCGCTGTTAGTGGACGTCTATCACGAATTCTCCAAACCCCAGGAAATGCTGCGCAAGATTCGAGAGTCGCTGACGCCGAATGGACGGCTGGTACTGCTGGAATACCGCAAGGAGGATCCGGACGTACCGATCAGACCGGAGCACAAGATGAGTATCGCGGGCGTGAAAGCCGAAGTTGAGCCGGAGGGTTTCCGGTTGGCGGAGACGCCGGATGTGCTCCCGCGCCAGCACATCTTAATCTTTAAGAAGAAGTAAGAAAAAATTTCTCGCAGAGACGCAGAGTACACAGAGAAACCCAACCCCTAAGGCTTATTCTTCTCTGCGGTTTTTCTCTGCGTTCTCTGCGTCTCTGCGAGAAATGTCTTTCTTCACTTGATCGCCGCAGGCAGCGGTTTGCGCGGCAGCATTTCCGGGCGCATGGCCGCCTGATACACCACCGACGCGATCACCGCCGCCGCCTGCATCAGGTCGCCCTTCACCGCGTGGTCGTACACATCCATGTTGGAGTGATGCGTGCGCGTTTCGTACTCCACCGGATCCTGGATGAACTGGAAACCCGGTAATCCCACCGCATCGAAGGTCTGATGATCGGTGCCGCCGGTATTGCGGATGCTCACCGTGCTGACACCCAAATCGCGAAACGGCGCCAGCCAGGCTTCGAAAACCGGCCGCATCGCTTCGTTTCCTTGCAGATACACGCCGCGAATTTTGCCGCTGCCATTGTCATCGTTGAAGTAGCCGGAAAGTTTGGCGTGCGCCGGCTTAAGCTGCATGGTTTCCGGATCGCCAAAAGTCTCCTTCACGTACGCCAGCGAGCCAAAATATCCCTGTTCTTCGCCGCCCCACAGGCCTAACCGCACCGTGCGGTCCATCCTGAGGTTAAGCGCCTTGAGCACGCGGATGGCTTCGATCATCACGGCGCTGCCGGTGCCGTTGTCGGTCGCGCCCGTGCCGCCAACCCAGGAATCGAAATGCGCGCCCAGCATCACGACCTCGTCACGCTTGGTTGTGCCCGGAATTTCCGCAATGATATTCATCCCTTCGCCGGTCGCGCCTTCCGAAGTGAATTTTACGTCTAGTTCCAGTTTCACCGGAAGCTTATGATCCAGCATGCGGGCGATGCGATTGTAATGTTCGATTGTTAGCGCCACGCGCGGCGGGGCCATTTTCACGCTCTCTTTATAGGAGCCCGCTGCTTCGCCGAACACGGTGCCGCCATCGCCGTTGTAGCTGGGCACAATGACTGCCGCCACGCCTTCATCGATTAGAAATTGATTGATCTTATTGCGCCGTTCGTCAAATCGCAGGAACAGTTTTTCCTGAACCACCAGCGGCGCCAGGTTGAAGAACGCCGTTCGTTCCTCCGGCTTTTCCGGCAGCTCCGGGTTGGCGGGATCGAAGGGAGGCAAGGCTTCCGGCGTCGGCGCTTGGCCCTCTTTCGCCAGATCGGCATCGCTGTAGCGCTTGCTGAGCGCTTCGGTCACTTCTTTCATGTCCTTGGGTTTGGACAGCAGAACCATTTTGCCGCGCAGCTTGCCCTTCTGTTCGCGAAAATATTTTTCGATCTCCTCGTCGGATTTTTTGAAGTTCAGCCCGTCGGTGATCGTGAGCGGCGCAAGCACCGGCTCGGCGATCAGTGGACCATTCGTGCTCGATGACCACGCCAGCGGAAACGCAATGAGCGGGACATATTGCGGCTCGACCATATGCAGCCCGAAGCGCGTCAGCCGCCAGCTTCGTCCCCACTTGCCCCAGCTTTGCGTGGCGGCGTTGTCCAGACCGAACTCGCGCAGCCGCTTCACCGCCCAGTTAGCGGCGGCCGTGAAGCCGGGCGAGCCTGTCAGCCGCGGACCGTAGCCATCCGTTAGCCAAAACAAATGGTCCATGACCTTGGAATTTTCAAACGCTTCTTTCTTGATTCGCTGGATGACAGCCAGGTCGGCGTGGTCCTGAGCGTACAGAGCGGCGGTGAGGAACAGAGCAACGATCAGTTTTTTCATGGCAGCCTCATTATTACAACGGCAACGATGCGTTCAGTGTGATTTGCTTGTGCGCCTTATGATCTTCGATGACAATCCGGCCGCCTTCCATCCGCACGTCATCCACTTTCTGAAATCCCTCCGGCGTCCGCGTATAGAAAATCAGGAACCGGGCTTCAATTTTGGATTTCGCCGGCAGCCAGCGATACACCGGGCTCCCGAACAGCGAGTTCAACTGCACCACTTCGCGGCGGGGAACATCGAAAGGCTGCGTCGAAATCTCCATGCCGCGCGCCAGCTTGCCGTTGGGCTGATAGTATTCCCAGTTTTGAATCCAAGGGAATTCTTGCTGTTTGAAAAGATAACCCAACATCAAATGCTTGCCGGGATGAAGCGCGGTGACGAATACCAGCTTGCGCGCCGGATCGAGCAGCGTGGTGGTGTGATCGCCTGAGTTGGGCGGCGCGGGCGCGGCGCGCAGGTCCACTTTGCGGCCGTTCACTGTCGGCGCATTGGGCCAGGTGAATTCTTTGTCGGACGGCAGGCGGTGCGGCAGTTCCGTCGCACCGGGCTGGTAGGGACGCGTTTTGGCGCGGTGCGCCGGCATGTCGACCACGGTGACGCCGGGCTCGAGAAAAGGCGAGCCGATGGTCGCGTGCTCGGCCCAAAACGCCGGCCGGTCAAAGCCCGCCAGACTTTCGAGCTGGCTCTCGACATACACGACATTCTCGCCATCCACCATGCGCAGCGTGCGCGTGAAATTCTCCTGCGTTAACGGCAGATGCGCGCCCAGAGCCAGGGTCAGAGTGTGTCCTTCTTTGGCGAAGTGCTTCACCGCGAATGGCTGGATGTGCGCCTCGCCGTGACCCGGCAATCCGGCCGCCTGCTCTTCGGGAGACACCGGCCCGAAGCCGTCCACGCAAACAAAATGCCCGAACGCGTCGCCGAAATCTTTCTTCTGTCCGGCCTCGCGTAACAGGCGCGCCGGGTTCCACAGCGGGCTGAGCTTTTCGGGATCGTCGGACAGTACCAGGTTGGCGAAGGTACCACCTTTGCGAAACACCGTCAGCTCAATTGCGCCATTGGTCAGCAGAAAACCAGGCTGTTCCTCGAAGGTAGTTTGCGGCGGCTCGGTCATCTGGGCGAGTGCCAGTGACGCGGAGATCAGCAGAATAGCGGAACGCATGATGCTAAGAGTACCTAGACGCACGCACTCAAGCAAGAATCCGAACGAGAGTAGAGTACGATAGGAAATTCATGGATGATTCCGCTCCGGCCATTGCCATTCGGGACCTGCACAAGGTTTATGGCGGCAAGGCCGCGGTCGACGGCCTGAACCTCAGCGTGCCCCGCGGCTGCTTTTTTGGCTTCCTGGGCCCCAACGGCGCAGGCAAATCCACCACCATCCGCATGCTGACAGGGCTGATTCCGGCGACTTCGGGATCGATCGAACTGCTCGGGATGCCCATGCCCGGCCAGGAAGTCGAAATTAAGCAACGCATCGGACTGGTGCCCGATGAATCGCTGCTGTTCGACCGCCTCACTGGCTTGGAATTCTTGGAATTCGTGGGCCGCATGTACGGCTTGGCGCGTCCGGTTGCCAAAGAGCGCGCAGCCGAACTGATGGAGTTATTTGAGTTGGCCGATGCTCCCCGCAAACTGATCGCCGAGTATTCCAAAGGCATGCGTAAGCGCGCAGCTATGGCGGCATCGCTCATTCATCACCCGGATCTGTTTCTGATGGACGAGCCCTTCGAAGGCGTCGACGCCGTGGGCGCGCGCCTGATGAAAGATATTCTGCTCGACCAGGTGCGCCGCGGCGCAACCATCTTTCTTACCTCGCACGTGCTCGAAGTGGTGGAGCGTTTGTGCAACCGCGTGGCCATCATTCATGAAGGCAAGGTCGTCATCGAAGGCGCGATGGCCGATCTACGCGCGGGCTCGGAAACGCTGGAGGATGTGTTCGTCCGCGTAGTGGGCGCCGACCGCGCGTTCGCCCGTCTGGATTGGCTGTGAGCCTGTCATGATTCTGGCCGTTCTGCGCGCGCAGTGGCTCAGCATGCGCAGTTTTCAAATCGATTCACGCCGCCGCGGAGCGATCTTTTCGCTGATGACCGGCCTGATCTGGTACGGGTTCTGGGCGTTTCTGGCGCAAGCCGCGCAAGTGTTTGTAGCCACGGCGGAGAACAGTCCGACTCTTCCGAGCGCGCTGCCGGCGGCTCTAATGTTTGTGTTCCTTTACTGGCAACTTGCCCCCCTGGTCTCGGCCAGCCTGGGCGCATCGCTCGATTTAAAAAAACTCCTGGTGTATCCGATTCCTCACGGCAAGCTTTTTGTGGTCGAGGTACTGCTGCGCATCACGACGTGCGGGGAGATGGTGCTGTTTCTCGCCGGCGTGGTCATCGGACTTTTTCGCAATCCGGTGTTCGGAGGCATTCACGCGGCGCCTCGCGTGCTTCTGCCATTCGCCGTGTTTATTATCTTCAACCTGCTGCTGGCGGCCGGAACGCGCAGTTTGCTCGAGCAGTTGCTCACTCACAAACGGTTGCGTGAAATCGCCATGCTGGTAGTGGTGTTGGCGGCAGCTATACCGCAAGTGTTGATCACAACGGGGAGCACGCCAGCGCCGCTGAAGCGGTGGATGAACGGAGCGCCGTGGTCGTTCTGGCCGTGGTCGGCCGTAGCCAGCGCAGCGCTGGGCGGTGAATTTGTGATGTCGCTGGCGATTCTCGCAATCTGGACCGGTGCTGCGTGGCGCTTCGGACGCTGGCAATTCGAGCGCGGCCTGCAGTTCGACGCGCAAGCTTCAGGTGGCGCGCATGTTGGCCGGCCGGAACGTAACCGCCCCTGGCTGGAAGCTTTCTACCGCTCGCCTTCGCTGCTGCTGCCCGATCCGCTGGCGGTGATCGTCGAAAAAGAGTTGCGCACGCTCAGCCGCACGGCGCGCTTCCGCATGGTCTTCATCATGGGATTTACTTTCGGACTGCTGGTGTGGCTGCCACTGCTGCTGGGACGGAATCCGAATAGCCGCAACGTGGTTTCGGAGCACTATCTCACGCTGGTGAGTGTGTATGCGCTGACGCTGCTGGGGCAGGTTTCCTACTTGAACAGCTTCGGGTTCGATCGCTCGGCCGCGCAGGTGTATTTCTGCCTGCCGGGATCGATCGGCCGAGCGCTGGCAGGCAAAAACCTAGCCGCGGGATTATTTATTCTGGTCGAATTGCTGATGGTTTCGGCGGTGTGCGTGGTGTTCCGCCTTCCTGTGACGACGGTAAAAATCGTGGAAGCGTTCGTGGTCACCTGCATTGTGGGCCTTTACCTGGTAGGTCTCGGCAATCTGAGCTCGGTCCATTTTCCGCGCGCCATGAACCCGGAAAGAGTTTCTCAAGGCGGGGCGGGGAGCCGCATGCAAGCGTTGATTTTTATGTTTTTTCCCGTCGCGCTGCTGCCGGTGTTTCTGGCCTATTGGGCGCGCTACGTGTTCCATAGTGCGCTCATATTTTTCGCGCTATTGAGCGTAGCCGCGGCGGTAGGGGCAATCTTTTATTGGATTGCGATGGATTCGGCGGTGAGCGCGGCGCTGCGGCGGCGGGAGTTGATTCTGACGGAACTGGCGCGCGGGGAAGGACCGGTGGTGACGGGATGAAAGAAAAACATTTCTCGCAGAGACGCAGAGTTCACAGAGAAGACACAGAGAAAAAAAGGATTGGGTGTTGGTCTTCTCGGTGGTCTCTGCGTCTCTGCGTGAAAATTTTGTTGTTGTTGCTTGTAGCGATTCCCCTCTCATCCGCCCGTTCCCGTAAGGGTCATCGAGAGGCCGGCACGCCCGGCGTTTTCGATTACTACGTATTCAGCCTCTCCTGGTCGCCCCAATTCTGCGCCGGACCTTCGGGCGCCCGCGACGCCGCCCAGTGCGGCGACGGCCGGCAATACGGTTTCGTCGTGCACGGCCTGTGGCCGCAATATGAACGGGGTTTCCCGGAATCCTGCGCGGCTCCGTCGCCAGTCGGCTCCACGATTGTCGATCGCATGCTGCCGCTCATGCCCAGCCCGCACCTGATCCAGCACGAGTGGGATCAACACGGCACGTGCAGCGGCCTGGCGCCCGACGGCGTATTTTGAAACCATTCGCAGCGTCCGCGCCGCGGTGAAAATTCCCAGCGAGTATACCGCGCCCCTCCGCGAATTGAACGCCAGTCCGGCGGAGATCAGGCAGAAATTCGTCGCCGCCAATGCCGGTTTCGGATTGGATTCCGTTCACGCACTTTGCAGCGGCCGCTTCCTGAGCGAAGTCCGCATCTGCTTCTCGCGGGACTTGAAGCCGCGCGCCTGCGGTCCGGGTGTGCGCGACACCTGCGCCGTCGACCCCGTGATTCTGCGTCCCGTGCGATAACAGTGGAATGGACGCCACGACCATACAAACGCTGTATGAATACGACCGCTGGGCCAACGCCAGAATTCTCGACGCCGCCGAGAAACTGACCGCGGAACAATTCTCCCGCGACCTGCACAGCAGCCATGGCTCCGTGCGCGAAACGCTGGTGCACATCCTTTCAGCCGAATGGATTTGGCTGATGCGCTGGCTGGGCCAGTCACCCAAGGCGATGCTGGATCCCGCGGAATTGTCGACGATGGCAGCGCTACGCGCGCGCTGGACCGCGGTCGAAATCGAACTGGCCGAGTTCGTCAGCCGCGTCACCGACGAATCGCTGCGCCAGGAAATCCGCTACGTGGACACGCGCGGCGTAACCTACGCCTACCTGCTGTGGAAAATGATGCAGCACGTCGCCCATCATTCGACCTTTCATCGCGGCCAGGTGGTCGCGATGCTGCGCCAACTGGGCGCAGTACCGCCGGCAACGGATTTCCTGGATTTCGACTACCTGAAGCAAGGGCGGGTTTGAACCTCGCCCGTCGTGCTAGGATGAAGCGTCCTTCGGGAGGAATATCATGCACGATCCATTGAATATCAACCAATCCTCCTTTCGAGCGCAGCAGTAAGCGCCGCAAAGGATACCCATCAGAAACGCACGTCAAGGCCGGGATCCAAATTGTCCATGGCGACAAAGAGCCGTTGGAAAAACTCGGCCGTAACGATCCCTGTCCCTGCGGTTCGGGCCGCCGCTTTCAAAAAATGTTGCCTGAAATCGGGAGCTTTTGACGGCGAACCCAGAAACCATTTCTTTTAGGGAATAGTAGGGGCGGGTTTCAAACCCGCCCTTCAGGCTCAGTCCGCCGAAACTCGGCGCCTGCGGCAATTTCGCTTTTCAGCCGCACCAGCCGGGCGTGCGCCTCTTTGATTTTGCCGCACTGCTTTTCGACAATCGCCAGTGTCTCCCCGGTGATGCCGGCATTCACGACGCGTTCGAACGCGGCCAGCGTGTAATCTTCGCCGGTCTCGCACGCCGCGATGATCGCGCCTCCATCGCCGCCCGAGAGCGCGGCTTTCAGGTCAATCCATCCCCGATGCACGGCAGCGGTTATCGTCCCGGAATCGACGGCAATGCCACCTAGCCGCTCGACTTCAGACTGCAGTTGATGAACGCAGGTGCCTCGCTGCTTGGCGTATTCGTTAAAAACGGACTGTAACTGCGAATTGCGCACGTCCGCGGCGGCAGTACGATAGCCAAGCTCGCCGCTTTTAGAGACATGGATCAGGTCGTTCAGCAGGCCGATGGTTTCTTCGTTGATCATGGGGTCCCGTCTAAGGTCAATATCGCAAGACTATCACGCTATTTCTGAGCAATCTTGAACAGACCGCGAGCCCCGCCCGGGGTAACTTTGGCAGGAGGAGATTGGCCACACATGCGTCTTTTGAACAACAGCACTCGGTCTCGATCCGCTGCATCCGGGTCCGGCCTCAAAGTCATTGGTTTGCTTCTATTCTGCGCGACCGCGTTATCCGCCGGGGCGATCATCCCAGCGCACACGTATATCGTTGCCCATTTTCCGCTGGGAGGCGGATGGAGCACGCGGCTGGTCTTTGAGAATGGCAGCGCGGCCGATGTGACTGCGGACGTTTCGTTCTTCTCGCAAACAGGCGCGGTTGGCAAGGTGCCTTTGGAAGGCCAGCAGGGATTACAGAGCAGCCAGCACCTGGTGATAGGAACCGGACAGGTGGTAACGCTCAATGCCGACCCCACCCAGCGCAACGCCGGTCCGCTGGTAGTGATGTGGGCCAAAGTCACCTCCAGCGGCGTGTTGAACATTGTGACCCTGTTCGACAGCAGCGCGCCGGCCACCGTGCCGACCAATGTGCCGGCGACACTCATAACCGGCGCGGTAGCTGCGCAATCGGCAGCGGCCGCCCCGTCGTTCCGTTTTCCGATTTCCGTGGGCGGCCCGCTGTTTTACAATGCCGGCCTTGCCATCGCCAATTCGAATCCCACGGCTGTGAATTTCGAAGTGCTTCTTCTCAACGCGGACGGCACGATAAATCATTCGCTCGCAATGAGCTTACAAGCCAATAGCCAGGCTTCCTTTGTGGTGTCCGATCCTTTGATTTTCGGAGACAACATTGATTTGTCCTCGCCGTTTGTGTTCAACGGCTCGATCATAGTGTGCGCCAGTCAAGCGGTGGGACTGGTGCCGATCGGTATCGAAGGCGGCGCGTTGTACACCATTCCCGTTACGAATGACCCTTGTGTGGGTTAAGTAGACCGGATTCCCCGGAGAAGCCGGAAACGGAGACAGACGATGTTTCGCCTGAAGTCTTCCGGAAACTCTCTTGTAGGGGCGGGTTTCAAACCCGCCCTTCTGCGAGATTGATCAAAGGGCGGGTTTGAAACCCGCCCTTCTGCGAGATTGATCAAAGGGCGGGTTTGAAACCCGCCCCTACGTAATCACTTTGAGCGACGTAGACGCTACGCCATCGGGCTCGAATTCCCAACCCGAAGACCGGCATACTGGTGCTCTGATCTTGAAGTGCCAAAGCCATAATTCATCTGCCTAATTCTCAATAACAAACCGCAGCGGCAAATCCGCGCACTTGCTGATCCCGATACGCGGTGTCACCAAGATGTTGAACTGGCTCTCCTGCTTAGGCTCCCGTACTACCAGCGAGCCGCGCGTGACATCCGCGCCATTTTGCGCGCGCGTGATGCCCATCGCCAGCGTGAGTTTGCCCGGGCCAGAGGCCAGGTCGCCCACGCTGCGGGCTTTTGGCCGCCGCTTCCGCATCTGCTCGATTCCGGCAACCGGCTCAAGCGCGCGAATCAGCACGCAGCCCGGCGTGCCCTCCCGGTCGGCCACCAGGTTCAGACACTCGTACATGCCATAAATCAGGTACACGTAGGCGTGTCCGGGCGGGCCGAAAATCACGCGCGTGCGTGGCGTCACACCGCGCGCGGTGTGCGACGCCAGGTCGTCGCCGCCCAGATACGCCTCGGTTTCGACGATCATTCCCGCCGTCGCGCCGTGAACGAGTACTTTGCCCAGCAGCGCGCGTGCCACTTCCACCGTGGGTCGCGCGTAAAATGCCCGTGGTAAAATTCGACCTTCCATTCGCACTCATTCTCGCAATTCTTATGCGCCTGTTTACGGGACTCGATCTCGCGCCGGACGTGGTAGCCAATCTGGAGCGCGTGCTCGAACAGCTTAAGCCCACAGCGCCCATCAAGTGGAGCCCGCCGCAAAATCTGCACATCACCACCAAGTTCATCGGCGAATGGCCCGGCGAGCGTCTGGATGAGTTGAAAGTCATCTTGCGCAACCTGCCGGCGCAGCCGCCGATTGCCATCGCTATTGCGAAGCTGGGCTTCTTTCCCAATCCCCACGCGGCGCGCATATTCTGGGCTGGCGTGAAAGCCGGCGATGGCCTGCCAGCTCTGGCGCGGGCGACCGACAAAGCCACCGCAGCGCTGGGCATCGCCAAGGAGGACCGCCCGTACTCGCCGCATCTGACGCTCGCGCGCCTTGCCAAGCCCGGCCGCCTGCCTGGATTGTTGAGTGCCGTCGCCGCGCTGCCGTCGCTCGAGTTCGGATCGTTCACCGCTGATCGCTTCTTCCTGTATCAGAGCCAAACGAGTCCAGCGGGTTCCGTGTACACTAAGCTTGCGGAGTTTCCGCTGGCCACGTGATGACACCTGTTCTGGCGCTCGTTGCCGCTTACCTGATCGGCTCCATCCCTTTCGGATTTCTGCTGGTGAAGTGGAAGACCGGCGCCGACGTGCGCGCGGCCGGCAGCGGCAACATCGGCGCTACCAACGTGCTGCGAACCACGGGACGCGGAGCGGGTATTGCCACGCTGCTGCTCGACATCGCCAAAGGATATTGCGCCGTCTGGCTCACCGCATATCTCACCCAAAACAATATCGGGTGGATGAGCGCGGCGGCCATCGCCGTGATGGCGGGCCATGCGTTTCCAGTGTTTCTGCGCTTCAAGGGCGGCAAGGCGGTGGCCAGTTTCGTGGGCGCATTTCTTTGTCTGACGCCGCTCGCGCTGGCAGCGGTGACCGTGGTCTTCATCGCGACCGTGGCCTACTCTCGCTACATTTCGCTGGGCTCGGTTCTGGGCGCGGGCACGTTTCCGCTCGCCGTGTGGCTGATCGAGAAACCGCCGCTCGCCGTGGTGGCGGCGGCCGTCATCGCTGGGGGCTTCATCGTTTACCGCCACCGCGCCAATATCGAGCGTCTCCACGCCGGCACCGAGCACGTGTTCTCTTTTGGCGGACGCGAGCACCGGCATCATCAACATGACGACGGCTCCGGCGATTGGAGGATGCGACGCCTTTGAGCAATCTGGCAGTGATCGGCGGCGGCTCCTGGGGCACGGCGCTCGCGATCGTCCTCGCGCCGCGATTTTCTCGCGTGCGCTTCTGGGTTTTCGAGAAGGACCTGGCCGCGCGTATGTCATCGACCCGCGAAAACGATGTCTACCTGCCCGGTGTCCAACTTCCTGCCAACGTGGAAATCCATTCCGATCTTCCCGCCTGTCTGGATCACGCCGATATCGTGCTGAGCGTGATGCCGTCCCACGTGGCGCGCGCCGTTTACCAGCAAATGCTGCCTCACCTGGCGCCCTCGATGGCTTTCGTCAGCGCGACCAAGGGACTGGAAAATGGCACGCTACTACGTATATCGGAGGTTATCAGCGAAGTGGTCTGCGCGAAATTCCAGCCCCGAATTGCGGTGATCTCCGGACCTACCTTCGCCCGCGAGGTGGCGCGCGGCGAGCCTACGGCTCTGGTGGTGGCATCGGCCGACCCGACGCTGGCTGAGATGGTGCAAAGCTCGTTCTCGGGCTCTACGTTCCGCCTCTACACCAGCCGCGACCCGGCCGGCGTCGAGGTGGGCGGCGCGGTCAAGAATGTCGTCGCGATCGGCGCCGGCGTCTGCCACGGCCTGGGTCTGGGCAGCAATGCCCTGGCAGCCCTGATTACACGGGGATTAGCGGAAATCACACGTCTGGCAGTCGCCATGGGCGGCAAGCCCGCCACGCTGGCGGGCCTGGCCGGGCTGGGCGATCTGGTTCTGACCTGTACCGGAGATTTGAGCCGTAATCGTACGGTAGGAATGGAGTTAGCCGCGGGACAGAAGCTGGACGAGATCGTCAGCTCCATGCAGATGGTGGCCGAAGGCATCAAGACCACCAACGCCACCGTCGATCTGGCCCATCGCCACCAGGTGGAAATGCCGATCGCTGAGCAAATGCACGCCATGTTGCACCAGGGCCGTTCGCCGCGGGAAGCTATACGACGCCTTATGGAGCGCAGCCTCAAGCCGGAATAAGGTCCGCAACCTTTTATGGACCGGCGGGTTAAGGAAGATATGGGAGCCTCGATGGCTCTTGACTCCGACGCGGAGTTGATGCTTCGGGTCAAGGAGGGCGACGAGGCGAGCTTTGCGCTACTGCTCGATAAGCACCGCTCGTCGGTCATCCATTTTCTGTACCGGATGGTGCAGAACCGGGCCATCTCCGAGGAATTGGCGCAGGAGGTTTTTCTCCGTGTCTATCGTTCGCGAGAGACCTACGAGGCGACGGCGAAGTTCACCACGTGGCTGTTCCGCATCGCCACTCACGTGGCGCTCAACTGGCTGCGCGATCGCAAGCAGGAACGCTCTCAGGAAAGTCTGGATGAGGAAGGCGATGATCAGCTCGCCAGGCGCGTCCGGCACGTGGCCGACCGCTCCCCGCTGGTCGAACAGCGTATGGTCGCCGAAGTAAAGGCCGAGGAAATTCGCCGGGCCGTGGCCGCGCTGCCTGAGAAGCAACGCGCGGCGGTCCTGATGCATAAGTATGAGGAGATGGAGTACGCGCAGATTGCCGCGGTGTTAAGCTGTTCCGAGTCGGCGGTGAAGTCGCTGCTGTTTCGGGCGTATGAGACGCTGCGCGCGCGTTTGGCGCACATGGCGTGAGACGATGAGGATTGTATGCATTGCCCCATGAAGTCCCAGGACGAAGCGGCGCTGCTGCTGGACTATTGCGCCGGCCGGCTTAACGAAAGCAGCGCGCGCGATGTGGAGCGCCACATGGCGGATTGCGCCGCTTGCGCGGAATTCGTCGCCGGGCAGCAGGCCTTGTGGAGCGCCATGAACGAGTGGTCCGCGCCGGCGGTAAGCGCGGAGTTTGACGCGCGCCTGGAGCGGCGCCTGCGGGAAACAGATTCAGCATCATGGATCGAGCGCCTGACGCGGTCCTGGCGTCCGGCATTTGCCCGTCCGGCTTTCGCGTTGGCGGCGGTGTGTCTCATCATGGTTGCCGGTTTACTGCTGCAAAATCCCCGTACTGGCGTCGTTCCGGCGGGCGATTCTCACGCGCGCATGGAAAAAATCGAGCCCGAACAAGTGGAAAGAGCGTTGGATGACATGCAAATGCTGCGTGAATTAACGAGCGCTCCGAGCACGGAAGCACCATCGCCGAAGACGTTATAGGGATTTATGCGCGTGCGATGGGCCATCGCGGCGTTGTCGGTTTTGCTCGTCGTCCCTCCCGGTTTTGCCGCCCAAAAAGCTCCCAAGGCAATAGTGCAAAAGGAAACTCCGGTTGAGCGCTGGATTCGCATGCCGCCGGCCGAGCGCCAGAAGGCCCTGGCCAAGCTGCCTCCTGAGCGCCGGCGGTTGATTCAGGAGAGGATACGGCAGTATCTGCAGCTCTCGCCTGAGGAGCGGCAGGCGCTGCGCCAGGGCTATGATCGCTTCAGCGAGCTGCCGCCTGAAAAACAGAATCAGGCGCGGGCACTGTTCCGCCAGTTCCGCGCCCTCCCCGAGGACCGGCGGCGCGCCATGCGGCAGGAACTCCAAAACCTAAGACCTATGTCCGAGGCAGATCGCGAAAAGCGGATGGCTTCTGAGGACTTTCGCAACCACTTCTCCCCCTCTGAGAAGTTGATGTTACAGGATTTAGCCCGAACGTTTAATGAAACTCCCTAGAAATTCTTGTTTATTTTCCCAGAGATTTCTGGTACCTTTCTCTAACCATTTGTGATAGCGGCAAATTTCTGATATTGCAGATGGGAGGACGCGAAACCGAAATCGTCCGATTAACGTAAGGAGTACATGATGAAACGAACCAAGACAGCGGAGGACACAGGCCCGCAGGCAGCATATAGAAAAATCCTCATCGAGAAACGCAAGAGTGTTTTGGCAGGGCTCGGCATTAAGTTCGATACCTTGGCCAAGATGGGACGCGTTGCCGAAGAGGATCAGGCCCAGCTTTCCCACGACGAGTTCGTCTCGTTGCGGTTGAATAGCCTGGATTACGTGCAGTTGCGGCTGGTTGAGGAAGCGCTCGACCGGATTACGACGGGCGACTACGGCACCTGTCTCTCGTGCGAGAAGGCCATCCCGCCGAAGCGGCTCCAGGCATTACCCTGGGCCAAGTACTGCGTCAGTTGCCAGCAGAATTTGGGAAGCTTACAGCAGACGGAAACTGAAGAAGCGCGCCCCGGCGCCTGGTAGAGGAGCGGCGCCGGAGGATTCGCCAGCGCCGCGATCTGTTTAGTCGCCGAGGTGGGCGTCCAGCATCTTCTGGACTTCAGATTTGCCCACTGCTCCCACCCGTTGCTCCACAACTTTCCCGCCCTTGAACAGCAATAGCGTCGGAATGCCGCGAACGTTGTAGCGCATGGCCGTCTGGCCGTTCTCATCGACATTCAGCTTGCCGATCTTCGCCTTGCCCGAATACTCGAGCGCGATCGTGTCGATGGTCGGGCCCATCTGGCGGCAAGGTCCGCACCACTCAGCCCAAAAGTCCACCAGAACCGGCACGCCGGCGTTCAGGACGTCGCTATCGAATGCCGCGTCGGTAAAAGTCAATGTGTCGGTACCTGCCATTTATATCTCCTAGCTATTAGATTGGCTGGGAGCCCACTGGATTCAATGCTCCGTCCGCCCCAGCAAAAGTCCTTTATACAGGGCCGCATACGCTCCCGCCGAAGCTTTCCAGGAGAAGTCTTTCCGCATCCCCCGCCTCATCCTGGCCGCCCAACTTTCGCGGTCTGAAAACGCCGCCGCGGCCGCTCGCACGGCTTGCAGCAAAGCCCAGGCTGAGTGCTCGTGGAACTTAAACCCTGTTTCCTCATCGATAGTATCATCAAGGCCGCCAGTGGCGCGAACCACGGGAACCGTTCCGTAACGCAAACTATACATCTGGTTCAAGCCGGAAGGCTCATAGCGGCTGGGCATCAGGAATATATCGGCGCCCGCCTCGATTTTGTGCGCCAGCGCCTCACTGTATCCTATGCGAACCTGAATGCGGCCCGGGATGCAGCGGCAGCCGCTCCGGTGAGCGCCGTTTCCAATTCCTCGTCGCCGGTGCCGAGCAGGACCAGGTATAAGTCTTCGCCGGCGAAGGTATCGGCAATCTGGCTGATCAGATCGGCGCCCTTTTGCGCCGCCAGACGCGTAACCACGCCAAGCACCGGCCGGTCGATCGCGGCCTCGTTGAAGCCCGAAAGTCGCGGATCAGGTCCAGCTTGCAGGCGCGCTTGCCGCTCAAATCCTCGGGCGTGTAATGGGCTGCGATGTGCGGATCGGTTTCCGGATTCCACTGGGCGTAATCCACGCCATTCAGAATTCCATGCAGTACGTTGCCGCGCGCGCGCAGCACGCCATCGAGGCCGAAGCCATATTCCGGCGTCTGAATCTCGAGCGCATAGCGCGGGCTGACCGTGCTAAGGGCGTCACTGTAGTTTAGGCCGCCCTTCATGAAGCTGACGTCGCCATAGAACTCGATGCCGCCGGGATGAAACACGCTGCTCTCCAGGCCGACTTTGGCCAGCGCATCGGGCGCGAAGATTCCCTGATAGCCGAGATTGTGAATCGTGAACAGGGTGCGAATGCCAATGAAGGTAGGGTCACGGGCAAAAAGTGTTCGCAGATAAACCGGCGCGAGCCCGCTTTGCCAATCGTGGCAATGCAGAATTTGCGGGCGAAAGATGCCGCGCATCATCTCGAGCGCTGTGCGCGCCAGCACCGCAAAGCGGACGGCGTTATCCGGAAAATCGCCGGCTGCGTTGCCGTAGATGCCGTCGCGGTCGTAGAGCGCCGGGCAATCGGCAAAGTAATAGGTAGCGCCGGCCTGGATGCGGTAAAGCGTCACCTGGTAGGTGCTGCCACCCAGCCAGATGGGAAAATCGCCGGCGCGCTGGGCGGAATCAAGCGGAATACTGCGGTAGCGCGGCAGCAGGACCGCTGCCTCCACGCCCAAGGGTGCGAGCGCCGCGGGAAGGGAACCCAGGACGTCGGCCAAGCCACCGGTTTTGGCGAAGGGCGCCGCTTCGGAGGCGACCATCAGGATTTTGGTCATGAAAAAGGGAAGCGCTTGCCATAATAGCAGGCTGCAAACTACGCTAGACTGTAGAGTCCAAGGCAGGAGCTCTTGAAGCGATTCTTCATTCCAGCCGTGCTATGGCTGCTGGTTGCCGGCTGTTTAGGCGCGGCCGAACACGGTCAACTCGACGCCAGCCCGGGCCTGTTTACGGTGCTCGCCGCCGCCAATGCGGCCGGCTACGACGCCGAACTGGCCTCGCCCAATAATGATCCCATGCGGGCTCAACTGCGCCAGGCGCTGGCGGCGACCAACATCCCGGTCCTCAGGGAATTGAAGAGCTTCTTTGCCGCTCATCGCCCGCCCAATGCTACGGCCGAACTGAGCCAATACATCTCGCTGGCTCTATCCACCAGCGGACCTCCGGACTTCAACCTGCGTTTCAAATCGACGCAAATTCCGCCCGACGTTCAGCCGCTGCAGGATTTGCTTCCCCTGCTCCAGACCTTTTATGAGGAAGCCCACATCGCCGAGCTGTGGCGGCGGGCGCAGCCCGGGATTGAGGAAGCCATCGGGCGTTATCAGGAGCCCCTGTCGCTGGCGATCTTGCAAGTGAACTCGTACCTGCGCAATCCCACCGCCGGTTATCTGGGTCGCCGTTTTCAGGTTTATCTGGATCAATTGGGCGCCCCCAATCAGGTGCAGACGCGCAGTTATGCGGATGACTATATCGTGGTGGTGACGGCATCGGCCGAGCCGCGGGTGAACGATGTCCGGCACGCGTACCTGCATTATTTGCTCGACCCGCTGGCCACGAAATACGGCATGGACCTGCTGCAGAAAAGGGCGCTCATCGATTTGGCGCAACCTGCCCCGGCGCTGGCCGCCGAGTTCAAATCCGACTTTCTGCTGCTCACCACCGAAAGCTTGATCAAAGCCATTGAAACCCGTTTGCCCGGAAGTAAGACCCACGTGGAAGAGGCGTTGCGCGAGGGCTATATTCTTACGCCGTTTTTCGCCGAACAGTTGCTGGCGTTCGAAAAGCAGCCCGACGCCATGCGCATCGCTTTTCCCGAGATGGTGAAGCGGCTGACTCCGGCGGTCGAGATCAAGCGGCTGGCTGGCGTTGAGTTTGCTGCCAAACCTCGTGAGCGCGCCGCCAAGGTTGCCCTGGTCGAGCGTACCGAGCCCACGGAGAAGCTGAATCCGACGCTCGAAGAAGGCGACCGCCTGTACGCGAATCGCGATCTGGAAAATGCCAGGCAGGCTTATCTGCGTTTACTAAAGGAAACCGACGACCAGCCGCTGCACGCCCGCGCCTATTACGGTCTGGCGCGTATCGCCGTCCTGCAGAAGGACCCCGAAACGGGCGAGCGGCTTTTTCAAAAAGTTCTGGAGTGCTCCCCCGAGCCTTATGTGAAGGCTTGGGCGCTGGTATATTTGGGCCGCCTTTCCGATATCGCCGGAGACCGCAGCCAGGCGGAGTCGCATTTTCAAAACGCACTGGCGGTGAATGGCGCGTCCGCCGCCGCGCTGCGTGAAGCCGAGAAGGGCATGCGCGAAATAGCTTCGAAACAACCAAACTGAAGGGAGTAATTTTTCATGAATCGATTTCTCATCGCCGCTGTCCTGACCCTGGTGACAAGCCTGGGGCTGATGGCGCAAAAGAAGGTTTCGAAAGGCGAGTACGACGCTTACGTGGCCATGCATCAGGCGACCGATGCGGATTCCCGGATCACAGCCGCGGAAGCTTTCCTGGCCAAGTATGCGGATAGTCAATTCAAGGCCGAAGCCTTCTACATGATCGCGATCTCTTACGAAGCCAAGAACGACAACGTCAAAGCCATGGCCTATGCCGATCAAAGCGTGACCGCCGATCCCAAGTTCTACCGGTCGCTGCTGTTCATGGCCAAGTCCATCGTGGCCAAGACCCGCGAGTTCGATCTGGACAAGGAAGAGAAGCTCACCCGTGCCGAGAAATACGCCAATGACGCGATTGCACTGGCCATGTCCGCGACCAAACCCAACCCGCAGATTCCCGACGCCCAGTGGGACGGGATCAAGAAGGACTTTGCGGCCGAGGGACACCTGGCGCTGGGCATGGCCGCGACCGTACGCAAGAAGTACGACGTGGCCATCAAGGAGTATCAATTATCCATGGACCTGGGCAGTACCCCAGACGCGGGGGTAATGGTGCGCCTCACGCAGGCTTACAATCTCACCGGCAAGTATGATGACGCGACCGCGATGGCCAACAAAGTAATCGCCATGCCGGACGTAAACCCGACGATAAAATCGTTCGCCCAGGCTGAGCGCGCACGTGCCGCCCAGGCCAAGGCGGGTCCGCCCAAGCCGGCTGCCGATTCCAAGCCCGCCGAGGCCAAGCAGCCGTAACAGGAATTCCATGCGCTCGGATCTGGAGTCTCTCGAGATCGCGATCGGTCACCGGTTTACGAATCGAGAGATTCTGGAACGGGCTCTTACTCACCGTTCCCACGTTCACGAAAAAGGCCCGCCGCCAATCGATGGCGTTCCCTTCTGCGACAACGAGCAGTTGGAATTTCTGGGCGACGCGGTGCTGGGCTTCCTGGTGAGTGAAGCTCTGGTCGCGCGTTTCCCCGATTATTCCGAGGGCCGCCTTTCCAAGCTAAAAGCCCACATCGTCAGCGCCGCCCATCTTCATGGCGTGGCCGAAGGGCTGCAGTTAGGCTCTTACTTGCAACTTGGCCGCGGCGAAGAGTTGTCCGGCGGCCGCTCCAAACGCACACTGCTGGTTGATTCGCTAGAAGCCGTGATGGCGGCGCTGTATCTGGATGCCGGCATCGGCCGGGTGCGGGAATTCATCAGCCGGCTGGTGGTAGGCGATGGCGCCGGTGAATCTTTGGGTGAGGACCGGCTGCCCGAAAGCTTCACGGATTTCAAAAGCGCGCTGCAGGAATTGGCCCGCGCGCGTAAACTGCCGCTGCCCCGGTACGTTACCGTGCGCGAACGCGGGCCGGAGCATTCCAAAACCTTCACCGTCGAAGCGCGCGTGGGCAAGGGGTTCGTCGGACAGGCCGAGGGTTATTCCAAAAAGAGCGCCGCCCAGAAAGCCGCACGTGGCGTCTTTGAGCAGTTGACCGCTCAGACGGAATCCTGATGACGCTGGCGGTAACCGCGCCGGAACTACAGCAGCTTCTCGCCAGCCTGACCTTCACCCGAAACTTCGGATTTCAGTTTCATTCCATGGGCGACGGGGAATGCTCGATTGCGGTTCCATTTCAGCCTGCGTTTGAGCGCCCCGGCGGCATTGTAAGCGTCGCCGAATGCGCGGGGCGCAAGGGGCGGCTGCTGGCGCATCACACCATCACGTATATGCAGGTTTGAGTTTCTGCCGGCTTTCTACTTCACGTTGATCGTTCCCCGGCAGTTGGCTGCTCCGCAGCGGCACGTTACTCTAGCCCCCAATTTCGGAAACCGGTAGTCCAGAAATAGTTCTTCACCGGCTTCGATGGGGCGCTTGCTGAAATAGAGTATGCGGCCGTCGATGCGGCGAACCTCCACGTTGGGGTCGCAGCAGTGGTTGACGTACTGCGCCCCGCTGCCACCCACCTGACCGTCGATCACCCAGTAGTTGTCCAGGTGGAAGATATAGTGCAGCTTGCGCCCGGCGAGGCGCTTGGCTGCTCGGCGGCTGATGCGCTGGCCCGTATATTCGATCACCTCCGCGCCGGCCGGAATCGTTTCCTGAGCAAACACACCCCAGCGATGGATTCTCGAAGGCCGTACCGCCAAACGAAATCGCGCCGCGCGATTATCGATTTTGCGCTTGCCAGCCTGGGTAGCGGTGGTCTTAAGATCAGCCTGGAGCCGCTTCGCGCGTTTCTCCACGGCCGCGGCTTCGGCTTGCAGCAGGCGCGCATAGTTGACCAGCGCGGTCACCACGTTAGGGTGCGCCGCCCCCAGGTTTTTTTCGAAGATCGCCAGAACGCGCTCGTAAAGCGGACGCGCTTCGGCGAACCGCTCCAGCGCTTTGTAGAAGACTCCCAGGTTATTGAGAGTGGTGGCCACATCCGGGTGGTCGGGACCCAGGTGTTTCTCCTTGATGGCCAGGACTCGCTTGTAAAGCCGCTCCGGCTTGCTCGCGTCGCCCTGCGCGTGATACATGGCGGCGAGATCATTCAAGGTTGAGGCAACTTGCAGATGGTTACGCCCGTAGGCCTTCTCGGCGACGTCAATGGCGCGCCGGTAGAGCGATTCGGCCTCGGGATATTTTTTTTGCCCGGCGAGAGTTGCCGCCAGTAACGCCAGGTTCGCGGCCAGGTCGGGATGATCCGGATCCAGAGTGCGTTCGCGGAGTTTCAATGCCTTGCGGACAAAGGGCTCGGCCGCGGCATGGCGGCCGCGTTCGTGTTCGAGCGCGCCCAAATTGTTGTAAGCGGCGGCCACTTGCGGATGACTGGCGCCCCAGGCTTTCCTGGCAATCGCCAGCGCTCGCTGGTACCGCACGGCTGCATCCCGATAGCGCCTTTCCGACCGGTCGAGAAGCGCCTGCTTATTCAGGATGGTTGCAATATAGGAATGCCGCGGGCCCAGCGTCTCTTCCGCCAGAACCAGGGCGCGCTGATAGAGCGGCCTGGCCTCCTGGAGCCTGCCTTGCCTCCGGTAGAGATCCGCCACACTGCCGAGCACCTGGATTTGAAGCGTGTCGACATCAACGCTCCGCTCCGCCGCTTCCGCAATCGAGAGCGAACGCAGGTAGAGGGTTTCGGCTTGTTCGGGCTGCTCGTAGGTGCCGGCCAGGGTGTGAAGCACGTTGGCTACGTCGGGGTGCTTCGGGCCGAGGGTGGATTCTAGGATGCGGAGGGAACGGAGGCAGAGGGGCCGGGCTTTGAGATGCTTGCCTTGGGCGCAATAGGAAGCCGCGGCATCGTGGATGCGGCTCGCAACCTCCAGGAGGTCGCGGCTTCTCGATCGCTTGGCGTCATGTGTTTTCTCGACTAGCGGCACAAGTCGGTTCCGCCACCGTGCCATTCTAACTTATGTTTCGAATCGGTCACCGGACTAGCCGCGCTTCAAGTTCATCGCACCGGCGCGGAGGGTGGTTTTCACCTTCATGTTCTTGCTATCGCGAACCAGGGTCTCGCGGCGATTCAGGTTTTCCATCTCGGCATTCAGGTTGATCTTGGTTGTCATTTTCGTTTCTCCTTTGTTTGGTTTCGATCCGATAGTCGGACTAGCCACGCTTCAAGTTCATCGCACCGGCGCGCAGGGTGGTCTTCACCTTCATGTTCTTGCTATCGCGAACCAGGGTCTCGCGGCGGTTCAGGTTCTCCATCTCGCCATTCAGGTTGATCTTGGTTGTCATTTTCGTTTCTCCTTTTGTCCTTAGGGACACCCACTCAAAGGCAAGCGTCATGCCAAAGCTCAAAACCCGTGCGCGGGCAGTGCGAACTTTCTGGTAAGAGCTGCTGTTTCAACACCAACCGAGCCCCTTCGAGGTTTCCTGGGAGATCCTATTCCATGGCGATGAAGGCCGCGTGCTATCCGATCAGATAACTTCCCTAACCAATCAGATAGACCGGAGAACCTTGCGGTATCATCGGATACTCCACTTCACATGCCTCTAGCCAACGGAACCCGCATCGGCCCTTACGAAATCATCGGATTCATCGGCGCCGGCGGCATGGGCGAAGTTTTCAAAGCCCGCGATACGCGCCTCAATCGGGACGTCGCGATCAAGCTGTTGCCGTCGTCTTTCGCGGCCGACGAAGACCGCTTGCGGCGATTCAAACTGGAAGCGCAATCGGCCAGCGCGCTGAATCACCCCAATATCGTCACGGTTTACGACATCGGCACGGAGGGTCAGGCGCCCTACCTGGTGACGGAACTGCTGGAGGGCGAATCGCTCAGCAACCGGTTGAAGCGCGGCAAGCTCAGCGTCAACCGCGTGATCGATTTCGGCAAGCAAATCGCCGCCGGCCTGGCCGCCGCGCATGCCAAAGGCATTACCCATCGCGACATCAAGCCCGACAATCTTTACCTAACCAAGGACGGCCGGGTGAAGATTTTGGATTTCGGCCTGGCCAAAGTCACCACGCCGCAGCCGCGCGAGGGCGCCACGATCACAGTGGCCACCAATGCCGGCACCGTGATGGGCACGGCCGCTTATATGTCGCCCGAGCAGGCGCGCGGGCAGGCGGTAGATCAGCGGTCCGACATCTTCAGTTTCGGCTGCGTGCTTTGCTGAAATGCTGACGGGCGAACGCGCATTTCAAGGCGACACCAACGCCGATGCGATGAGCGCGATTCTCACTCGCGATCCCGATCTGAAGCTGATCGAATCGCCCGGGCTGCAGCGCATCGTCGCGCACTGCCTGGAAAAGACGCCGGAGCAGCGTTTCCAATCGGCCAGCGACATTGGTTTCGCGCTCGACGCCATTACGCAGGCCGGCAGCGGTCCCAATGCCGCGAGCACGTCGGCTCCCTCGAAGAGAAAGCTCCTGCCCTGGGCAGTCGCGGCGGTTCTCGCTGTCGCTTGCGCGGCGCTGGCGTGGCTGCAGTTCAGTCCAAAGCCCGACGTGCAATTCCACCGCCTGACGTTCCGCCGCGGCACCGTTCATACCGCCCGGTTCACGCCCGACGGCAATAGCGTGGTCTACAGCGCGAAGTGGGAAGATGAGCCCAGCGAGGTCTTCACGGCGCGGTTCGACAGCGCCGGCTCGAGGTCGCTGGGATTTTCCGGCTCCGAACTGCGCGCGGTTTCCTCGACCGGTGAGCTGGCGCTGGCGCAAAAGACGCAAGCCGGGCACACCGCTTTCGCGTTTGTCGGAATGCTCGCGCGTGCGCCGCTTTCGGGCGGAGCGGCGCGCGCCGTCGAAGACAAGATCGTTTTTGCCGATTGGTCTCCCGATGGCAAGGAACTGGCGCTGGTGCGGGAGACCGACCAGGGCTCACAAATCGAGTTTCCCGCCGGTAAGGTCCTGTACAAAACGGTTGGCTACATCAGCGAGCCGCGTATTTCGCCGTCCGGCAGCCAGATTGCGTTTCTGGATCATCCGCTGGTCAACGACAATGGAGGCTTTGTCGCGGTAGTCGACCTGGCGGGCAATAAGAAAACCCTCGCCGGCCGCTATCTCGCTTCACAGGGTCTGGCGTGGTCGCCAAAAGGCGACGAGGTTTACTTTACTGCCGCCAAGACGGGCGACCGGATGGAGTTGCGTGCGGTCACGCTGTCGGGGCGGGAGCGCATGGTGTTCCGGCAGTCGGTCGCCATGGCGCTGCTGGATATCTCGCGCGACGGTCGCATTCTGCTGAGCAATGAGGAGACCCGGACCAAGGCCATGTTTCGCGGACCGTCCGACAAGGAAGAGCGGGAGCTTTCCTGGTTGGACTGGTCGTTGGTGACCTCGCTTTCGTCCGACGGAAGGTTCATCGTGATCGATGAATCGGGCGAAGGAGCCGGCTCCGAGATGCAAATCTTTCTGCGGGAGACCAATGGCGCCCCGGCCGTGCTGCTGGGACCTTCAGGACAGAACGGGACGCTCGCTCCCGACGGTAAATCGGTGGTGACCGTCACACCGGACCTTCATGACATCGTGATCTACCCGGTGGGGGCCGGGACAGCCGAAGCGAATCCCCATGCCAGGCTACACGCTCAACATGCTCGGTATGTTTCCGGACGGCAAGCGATTGTGGTTCGGCGGCAGCGAGCCTGGGCATGGCCGCCGAGTGTACGTCACCGATCGCGAGGGAGCGAAACCGCGGCCGGTGACGCCGGAAGCATCGACTCAGGTGTCTCTTTCGCCGGATGGAAAATATTTTGTGGCGGGAACTCCCGCTGGAGTCCACCTCTATCCTGCCGATGGCGGCGAGCCGAAAGCGGTGCCGGGAATGACCGACGAAGACCGCATCGCAGGCTGGAGCCCGGACGGCCAGGAGATTTTCGTTTTTAACCGCAACGGCATTCCGGCCAAGGTCCATCGCTTGAATTTGAAGACCGGGAAGCGCGAACTGATACGCGAGATCGCTCCCGCTGACCGTGCCGGCCTGGAGGACCGTCTGGGCAGCGTCGAGTTTACCCCTGACGGAAAATCCTACGTCTACTCGTTCACGCAGAACCTCTCCGAACTGCACTTGGTGGAAGGGTTGAAGTAGGGGAAACCACTCCCTCTGGTCGCGGCTCGTCAACCTTGTTCCGATCGCCCGTAAACGCTTGCAAGCCGTGACCGGAGGGAGCGGTTTTATTCTGACGCGCCGGTGCCCTGCGCTACCTGGAAGTGGCTCAACGTGCGGGCGTATTGGGAAACACCCTGATACAGCGCCTCTGCCAACTTCTGCCGATGCTCCGGTTTCTTGAGCAGCGCTTCTTCGCGGCTATTGCTGAGGAACCCGATTTCGGCCAGAATCGAGGGCATCGATGCACCAATCAGAACCACGAAAGGCGCTTTCTTGATGCCGCGATTCTTGGCGGCTCCGCTGGTGCGGGTTTCGAAAGTCTGCAGCGCGGTTTGCACGCTGCCGGCAAATTCTTTGGATTCCTCTACTTTGTCGTGCAGGGTTATGGTCTGGATCAATTCACGCAGCTCAAAAATGGATTTCTCAGAGCTGGCGTTTTCACGCGCGGCCAGGTCGAGAGCTTCCGGCGAGCGCGTGAGATTCAGGTAATACGTTTCGACGCCGCCTATTTTCGGGTACGGGGACGAGTTGGCGTGGATGGACAGGAACAAATCGGCTTTTTTCTCGTTCGCCAGCGCGGTGCGGGCATTCAGGGGGATGAACGTGTCATCGGTGCGGGTGTAAATCACTTCGCTGCCCATGCGTTGTTCGATCAGCTTGCCCAGGCGCAGCGTGACGTCGAGCACCAGGTCTTTTTCCATCAGGCCCCGATGGCCCAGTGTGCCCTGGTCAGGTCCGCCATGGCCGGCATCGAGTACCACGCGATTCACTTTAAGGCCCAGCGCCCTGGTGAGCGAGCTATTGCCATCGGCGTTTCGGCGCGCCGCCTTGGGGGGCGCCATGGAGGTCACGACCAAGGGCGCGGGAACAGGCGCAGGGGTGGATGCCTCAGCCACCAGAGATCCGAGCGGGGGCGCAGGCGCAGGCGCGAACCTTGGTGGTGGCGAGGCGCGCTACGTCGATTCGCGGTGGAATGGCTCTGAGCGCGGGCGGACTGTTCAGAACCAGCCGCAGCTTCGGTCCGGCTTTGGCGGGAGGCAGTACGGCGATGCGTGTTTGCGCGACGGCTGGAGGAGGCGCGATAGGCGCGGGTGGCCCTATCACCGTGGCCAACGAATCCCCTGGCCGGTTCACGGGGCGTAATTCGATGATGACGCGATCGGGATTGGCCAACTGAGAAACCGTGAAATCGACCGGGACTTCCAGATCCAGAACTACCCGGGTGACATCCGGCTGCGTTTCGGCCACCCGAATGCGCTTGATCAGCTTGTCGCCGATTTCAGCCGAGTGCAGCCGCTTGCCATTAATGAGAGGGCGGGCGCCGATCAGGTCGAAAAAGATGCGGTCGGGGTCTTGGATGCGTTCCGAGCGATAGCGGCATTCGCCGCTAACTTCGATGGCGATACGCGTAGCGCCGTCAAGCGACCAGAAGCGGACAGCAGTTACTTCGAGGCCCGTCGTGCGGCGTGCTGCGGGCGCAATAGCGGTGCAAGCCAGAACCACTGCCGTCGCTCGAAGCGCGCGCATCATAAATCAAGGCGTTCGATAGAAGATTCGTCCCGTTGCGTCCATGAAAGACAGAATGGGGTTGTAGCCCTCGCTGGTTTTGGCGGGAGCCTCGGCGGCCAGGGCCTGGTCCTTCTTCTTGGCTTCTTTGGCGTCGCCGAATTTCTTGCCCACTTCGTACACGTAGCGCTGCGTTTCCGCGTAAGGCGGCACGCCTCCCCAGCGGCCCACCGCGCCTTCGCCGGCGTTGTAAGCGGCCAGCGCCAGGTGATGGTCGCCGTGGTAGGTTTCCAGCAAATATTTGAGGTAGCGAACGCCGGCATCTACGTTCTGCGCCGCGCTGAAGCCGTCACCGCCTCCGAAACGCTTGGCGGTCTCGGGCTCGAGCTGCATCAGGCCCCTGGCGCCTTTTACGGAAATCGCAAACGGATTGTAATTACTCTCCACGCGAATTACGGAGTCCACCAGGTCGCTGTCGACCGCATGCTTCTGCGCGATGCGGTGAACCACCTGCTGCCAACTGCTGGACGCGCTCGCGGAGGAATCCGGAATTTGAATTTGCGGGGTTGCCTTGGGAGCCGGCCGCGCAGGTGTTGCGGCAGCGCGAACCAGCCGCCCGGTGCGGACGTCGGTCCGTACGATGTAGGTCACTTGAGCCGCAGCCGTCGGCGGCCCCGCAGCTAGAATGAAAGCCGGAACCAGCATCACCGAGAGCATTATAGAACAGAAACGCATCGCTATGTTGTAGATGTTACACAACTTGCATCGTTTTCATCACTTGCGTAATCTCTAATGGTATCATTTCCGGATGATCCAGGCAGGCTTCGTGCTGGCGGGGGGCAAGAGCTCCCGCATGGGCCGGGACAAAGCGCTGCTCCCGTATCGCGGCAGGACGCTGGTGGAACATATCGCCGAGATCGTCGAGACGGCAGCCGGGTCGGTCAGCCTGTTGGGCGATCCCGCAACCTACGGCCACCTGGGCTACCCGGTGATCGAAGACGTCATTCCCGGCTGCGGGCCGCTTTCCGGGATTCATGCCGCGCTGTGCCACACAGAAGCTGATTGGAACCTGATCGTGGCCTGCGACATGCCGGATCTTGCCGCCGGCTTCCTGGCTTCGCTGCTGGAACACGCCGAGCGCGGCGGAGCCGATTGCCTGATCCCCGCCGGACCTTCCGGCCTCCCCGAGCCTTTGTGCGCCGCCTATCATCGGCGGTGCCTGGAAGCCATTACCCGCGCCCTCGCCCGCCATGTTCACAAGGTGACCGAAGGCCTGGCCGCGCTGGACACTGAAATCTGGCACGTGACGGAACCGGTATTTCAAAACCTCAACACCCCCCAGGAGTGGACGGGCCATGGCAACGGCTGAAGAATATCCGCATTACATCGAGTTCCGCCATGTGTATAAGACGTTCAACATGCCGGTTTTGGTCGACTCGAATTTTTGGGTAGACCCGGGCCAGACCACCGCCATTATCGGCCGCAGCGGGGTGGGGAAGTCCGTCACCCTGGGCCATATTATGGGATTTTTGCGGCCGGATTCGGGCCGGGTGATTGTGGCGCATGAGGATACCACCGACTTCTCCGAAGCTGACCTGCGGCGGATCCGCAAGAAAGTGACCATGGTTTTCCAATCGGGGGCGCTTTTTGACTCGCTCACGGTGGCAGAAAATGTGCTGTTTTCACTCGAACTGCGCGAGGATTACGACGAACAGAACAAGGAAGACGTGGTGAACGGGCTGCTGGAGATGGTTGATATCCTGCCGGCCCGCGACGACTATCCGGCGGACTTGCCCACCGGCTATAAGCGCGCCGTGGCCATCGCGCGGGCGCTCGCGGCCCAGCCGCAGTGCATTCTCTACGACGAGCCCACCACCATGGTCGATCCGATCATGTCCGACCATCTGGCCGAGCTGATGCTGCGCCTGAAGCAGCAGTTGCAGCTTACGTCGGTGGTGGTGACGCACGACCTGGGCCTGATGCAGCGCGTGGCCGACCGGGTGGTATTCCTCCACGAGGGAAAAGTGATCTACTTCGGCCCCCCGGAGGGCCTCGAAAACGTGGATCATCCGCACGTACAGGAATTCCTGGCGAAAGACCGGGTTATCAAGATCTAAAACATTTCTCGCAGAGACGCAGAGCACACAGAGAAAATTAACGACCAAAGTTTTTTTCTTGGGTTTTCTCTGCGTCTCTGCGAGAAATGTCTTAATCCTCTGCCTCCACAAACAGCTCGTAGGCATCGGGGTCGAACAAATTGGCGGAGTCAATGCTGGCTAGCGGAATCGTGATGGAGAAATCGTCGACATTCACATTGGATTTCGCGTAGACGCTGGCATAATCCGCAGTTAGTTTCAGCGCCAGGGTTGTCGGGTCCCGGTACCCGCTCACCAGGGGCAGGACGTGGATATACTGCTCCGCCAACTTGAGATTGGGCGTCTGAACGACATATCCGATGTAGACCTTGCGGGTCTTGAGCGTCAAGGAAATGGGCATTTCGCGCCGCAGGGCGGTTTGCGCCAGGCGCAGGAAGCCGTTGTCGGTGGCTTTGATCGCCCACCATTTGGCGCGCTCCTTGCTGGTAAAGGCGTTGACGATAAGCGGTAAGACAATTCCGAACACCAGAGATACCAGGGCGGTCCCGATGAACGGCGTGTCGATGATTTCTACGATTCGGCGTCCTGCCAGTTTCCCCCACGGTGTAGAGGCGGACCAATAAGTGGTGAGGCGGCCCAACATCAGCAGAGGAATGCCGGCCAGGGCGGACTCAAAGAGCAGCCGGTTTCCGTCTTGTTTCTGAGCGCGAAAGCGAAAGAAATGGCAGATATGTAGCGCGCAGTACCCTGCCAGAAGAGGCAGCAGGAGCAGATTCCACGGCATTCTTGCCTAAGAGGCTGCTTGGGGTTTAATCACTACCGATCGCGCTAAGATTTTTTGGGCATAAGCGCTGATCGCCGCCATGGACTGCTGGACGTGCGGTTTCCTTAGCAGGATATGGGTATCGACCACCGTGATACCGCCGAAAGTTGTGGTCGAAGTATCGGTAGCGATTTCTTCGGCTTGGCCATTCCCGGCAGATCTCATGGCACCTTGATTTTACCACTCTAGCGCGCTTCGGCGCCCAGGCCGATGAAGAAAACGCCTACCAGAATCATGAAGACCCCCATCATTTTGGCGCGCGTGAGCGGCTCTTTAAAGAACACGCGAGACCAGATCATGGTCCAGACGTTGCCCAGTGAAACCATCGGATAGAGCACCGAGACTTCGCCGCGTTTGAGCCCCAGAATGTAAAAGCCCGAAGAGGTCAGGAACAGAAAAACGCCGGCCGCCAGTTGCGGATTGAAGAACAGATAGCGCAGCCCAAAGCGCAGCTTCTGCGCCCCGGATTTGAGGAAAACAGCGCCGAAAGATCCAATGAAGGACGCCAGCAGCACCAGCAGCATGGACGCCAGAGGCGTCTTCACGATTTCGGCTTCCTGCCGAGCACCGCCACCCCGATCACGACAATCGTTACGCCCAAGACCTTGAGCGAGTTGAAGGATTCGTGAAACAGCATGATCGAAAGCATGGTCACCCACACGTAGGTGAGGGCGATGAAGGGATAAACCGTGGACAGCTCGCCATCCCGAAGCGCGAAGACCATCAGAACGGTATTGATGCCATAGAGGCAGTAGCCGCCGAGCAGCGGCAAGCTGGTGAGATAACCTATTAGCCCGCCGCCATGTTGCTGGCTGGTTCCGATCTTCATGAGCATCTGGGCGGCCGCGCCCAGTATCGTGAAGCAAAACACCAGGGCGATGGATTGGGAGCGCGTGAAGGGCTTGTGGGTGGGCGCGGGCGCCCCGGGAATGGTCGACGTCACTGCGGCTCCTCGGGCGATGATAGCATCCCCAAGGGTTGGCTGGAATGCCGGCTAGTGGGCGGGTTTGGCGTTTACCTCGCCAGGTAACGCACGCAAACGACTGCCACGCACAGCCATATAATCGATCCGGCGATCAACAAGATCGGGTTCATTCTAGTACCACGCTTTCCCCAAGCTCGCGGCCTGACGGGAGGACCGGCGGTTGGCAGCGCCGCAGATGCCGCTCCTGAATCTGCTGTTCCTGCATCTGCCGCTCTTGCAGGCGACGTTGTGTAGCTATCCTTTGGCGCTCGCTCAGGACCGCTGCGATGCGCTCGGCTGCGGCATCCCGCTCCCCACCGATTCTTTTTTGCTGGTTCGCCACGCCGCCCTCGCTCTTCAATCTGGGTTTAGCAGTTTGCCCGCCAATCCGGCAAGTATTGAAAACACGGCCATCTACAGGGCTGGATTGCGCGTTATGGCGCAGGACCGCCCGCTCCCTGCCGCATACCGCGCAGGCCTAAGCTCTCCGATCAAATCTCCGCCTATTCCGATACAATGAAAACATCGTGGATTCTCAAAATTCGAGCGTAGCTGCCCCAGCTACCGAGCCCAGCAAGAAACCCGGCCACGCCGACGCGCCGCGGGGTGTTATCGCCGAATGGACCGTCACCATCGTGCTGCTGTTGTTCGGCACGACGACGCTGGTGCAGGCTTTCGTGATCCCGACCGGGTCGATGGAAGACACACTGCTGATTGGCGATCATTTGCTGGTCGATAAGCTGGCCTATGCGCCGGCCGGCGCGGTCAGCGCGCACTTGCTGCCTTACGAAGACGTAAAGCGCGGCGACATCATCGTGTTCCGTTATCCCATCGATATCCGGCAAACTTTCGTCAAGCGCGTCATCGGTGTTCCGGGCGATCACATCCGCCTGGAAAACAAGCGCGTGATTCTCAACGGCAAGGCGCTCAACGAGCCGTACAAATATCACAAAACGGACTACATCGATTCCTATCGCGACAATTTTCCCGGGATGCCCAATGCCTATCTTTATCCGCCGGCGCAGGTGATGCTGGAGAAAAACGTGGATCATGGCGATGTGGTGGTGCCGCCGGGGAATTATTTTGCCATGGGCGACAATCGCGATTCCTCGCTCGACAGCCGCTATTGGGGATTTGTGCCGCGGGAAAATATAATCGGCAAGCCGGTGATCATTTATTGGTCGTACGACGCGCCCACCGAACGGCTTTCGAATCCGGCGATTGGCTTCGACCACATCATGGATTTGGCCACGCATTTTTTCACCAAGACGCGCTGGAGCCGGACGCTGCAGTTGATTCACCCGTATCCCATTCAATAGGGCGCATCGAAGAATGTCCCCAGGCAATCGTTACGGCTTAATACTGGCCGGCGGGCGAGGCACGCGTTTCTGGCCGCGCAGCCGGCGCGCGCATGCCAAGCAAGTGATCGGCATTGTCGAAGCGCGGACGATGATTCGCGCCACCGTGGATCGGCTGCGCCCGCTGATTCCCGCTGAGAGGCTTTGGGTGCTCACCAATCCGCATTTGCGCGACGAGATTGTCCGCCAACTACCGGAAATTCCTCGCGCGCAGATTTTGGCCGAGCCGGTGCAGCGCAATACGGCGCCGGCGATCGGTTTGGCGGCGCACATATTGTGCTCGATCGATCCTGACGCCGTGATGGGCGTGTTTCCCTCGGACCACGTGATTGAGCGGCCCAAGCGGTTTTTGCAATTCACGCGTGCGGCGTTTCGCGCGGCGGGCGATGGCCGGATGGTGGTGTTGGGCATTCAGCCGCGGTGGGCGGAAACCGGCTACGGGTACATTGAGTTTCCGGCGGGTGTGAAGGCGGGGTCGCTCGAACCGGTTACCATAAAGCGCTTTCGCGAGAAGCCCAACGCGGCCGCGGCGAAGAAGTTCGTGGCGGCTAAACGATTTTTCTGGAATGCCGGCATGTTTTTTTGGCGGGCTGACGTGCTCCTTGACGCGTTGCGCCGGCACCAACCCAAAACTGCGGTGATTCTGGGATCGCTGCCGGCGTTCGGCGCGCGCGGCTTTCAGGCCAAGCTGGCCAAGGCTTTCCCGCTGTGTGAAAACATTTCGATCGACTACGCGGTGCTGGAGCGCGCTGGGAATGTTGCAGGCCTGGCTTGCGACGACATTGGCTGGAACGATGTGGGGAGCTGGAACGCGGTTTACGAACTGATGCCGCGCGATGCCGACGGCAATGTGGCGCGCTCGTCCGTCATCCAGCGCGGGAGCCGGGGCAATTACATCGACGCGGCTGGCAAACTGGTGGCGCTGGTTGGCGTCGAAGATTTGATTGTGGTCGATACGCCCGACGCGCTATTAGTCGCCCGCCGCGAGGACGCCCAGCAGGTGAGCGACATCGTCAAACAATTGGAGCAAGCCGGCCGCGACGATTTACTGTGACGGCTGCAAGGCGAAAACTTCTGCCATGATAGCAACGGCGGCGTCGACTTCCTTCTCCGTCGTGATATACGGCGGCAGAAAACGCAGCACGGTGTCGTGCGTGCAATTCATGAGCAGGCCGCGGGCTTGTGCGTCCGCAACCATCTGCTTGCCGGATATTGAAAGATCGACACCGACCATTAATCCCTCACCGCGAATTTCTTTGATGAACGGGTATTCGGGGGCCATCTCTCTCAGGCGGGCGCGGAAATAATCACCGACGCGTTTGATGGAGGGCAGCAGGCCGTCGAGGATATCGAAGAACTCGAGCGCAACGCGGCAGGCTAGCGCGCCGCCGCCGAAAGTCGATCCGTGCATGCCGGCGGGAATTGTGGCGGCCGCTTTTTCATTGCAGACGAGCGCGCCCAAGCGGCAGCCCGCAGGCCAGCGGCTTGGCTGCGACCACCACATCCGGCAGCACCACGGGTTTCGCCAACTGATACGCAAAGTGCACGCCGGTGCGGCCCACGCCGCATTGAATTTCGTCGAAGATCAGCAGCGCGTTGTGACGGTCGGCCAGCTCGCGGGCCTTGCGGGCGTATTCGAGCGTGATAGGGAAAATGCCGCCTTCGCCCTGAATCCATTCGATCACGATGCCGCAGGTGCGATCGGTCACGGCCTTTTCGAGCGCGGCGATGTCGTTGCCGGGGACGAACTTCGCGCCCGGAACCAGCGGCTCGAAATCAGCGCGGTATTTCGGCTGGCCGGTGATCGAGAGCGCGCCGAATGTGCGTCCGTGAAAAGAATTGTCGAGCGAAACCAATTCGTATTTCTCCGGGCTGATTTTGTGGCCGTGGGCGTGCGCCATTTTGAGGGCGGCTTCCATTACTTCGGCTCCCGAATTGGCGAAGAAAGAGCGCTGCAGGCCGGTAAGCTCCGCCAGTTTTTTCGCCAGCGGACCCTGGTAGGGGTGGTAGTAGAGATTGGAGCAATGAATCAGCAGCGCGGCCTGCTCGCGGATCACGCTGACGATGCGCGGATGCGCGTGGCCCAGGGCGTTGACGCCAATGCCGGTGATGAAATCCAGATAGCGCTTGCCGTCCACATCATACGCATAGCAGCCTTCGCCGCGGCTGAGCGCTAGCGGATACCGGCCGTAATTCTGCAGCAGGTATTCGCTTTCCAGATCCATGATGGCTTGGGCAGTGGAAGTCGACGTGGGCGTGGCAGTGCTCATGGGTCCATCATACAATTCACTGAGATGGCTAAGACAGCTTTTCTATTTCCCGGGCAGGGGTCGCAATTCGCGGGCATGGGCCGGAGCCTGGCAGAGACGTATCCGGTGGCGCGACTGGTTTTTGAGGCGGCGGACCAGGCGCTTGGATTTTCGCTCTCAAAATTGTGCATGGAAGGTCCGGACGAGGCGCTGCGGCTAACCGAAAACACGCAGCCGGCGATTCTCACGGTTTCGACCGCGGCCTGCGCGGTGCTGCGCGAGCAGGGGATCAAGCCGGATTTTGTGGCCGGCCACAGCCTGGGCGAATATTCGGCGCTGGTGGCCGCGGGCGGCCTGGAATTCGAGGCTGCCGTGCGTTTGGTGAGGCAGCGCGGACGCTACATGCAGGAGGCGGTTCCGGCGGGAGTGGGCGCGATGGCGGCGCTGCTGAAATTGCCCGCCGGGGCGCTGGCTGGAGTTCTGGAAGCCGCGGCGCAGGGGGAAATCGTGACTGCGGCGAATTTGAATGCGCCCGATCAGGTGGTGATTGCGGGGCACGCGGGAGCGGTCCAGCGCGCGATGGATTTGGCCAAAGCCGCCGGGGCGCGCCGCGCGGTGCTGCTGCCGGTGAGCGCGCCGTTCCATTGTCCGTTGATGCGGCCCGCGCAGCAGCGGCTGGAGGCGGATTTGCAGGCGATCGCGTTTCAGGATCTGACTTTTCCGCTGGTGAATAATTGGCAGGCGCGGGAAATCCGCACCGGGGCGGAAGCGCGCCAGGGACTTTTCGAGCAGGTGCCGAATTCCGTGCGCTGGGAGGAATCGATCCGTTATCTGGCGGCGCAAGGGGTGGAGCGGTTTATCGAAGTGGGGCCGGGCGCGGTGTTGACCGGCTTGCTGCGCAGCATCGATCCCGGGCTAACCGGGGCCAAGTTCTGCGACCCGGGAGATTTGAAAAACATCAGGAACGACTAAAAATTTTCTCGCAGAGACGCTGAGAACGCAGAGAACCCCCAAAAAATTTTAATGGTTGGTTTTCTCTGTGTACTCTGCGTCTCTGCGAGAAACGTTTTTCCGTCCCACCCCAGTGGCGGTTCGCCCCATATAAGCGCCGCTCCGCCACTGTTCACCCTCCGCATTCCCGTAAATGGTATAGGAAGAGAGAAGTCCTCATGTTGAAGCGCCGCTGGGTAGAGCCGTTCCTGATTCTCGGACTCTGGACCCTGTTCGCGCTCTACATGACCCTGCAGGGCCACTACGTCCGGGCCAGCATGGGGCATCCCGCCACATGGCTGCAGTTGGCGCACTCCGAGTTCGCTTACGCCTACCTGTGGGCCCTGCTCACGCCCGCCATTCTGTGGCTGGCGCGGCGGTATCGCTTCGATCACATGCGCTGGTATTGGGTGCTGTGCATTCACGCCGTGGCCTGCGTGGTGCTGTCCAGCGTGCAGAAAATTCTGTTCGTCATCCTGGTGCCGCCGTCGCAGGCTGCCTATCAGGCTCACTACCTCAACGACTGGGTTCGCCTCATCGCTTTCAGCATGGATTACGGCCTGCTGCTCTACTGCATCGTGCTGGTGGTTTACTATGCGGTCGATTACCACAACCGCTACGAGCAAGGCCAATTGCGCGCCTCCCAGCTCGAAGCGCGCCTGGCGCAAACGCAATTGCAGGCGCTGCGCATGCAGCTCCATCCGCATTTCCTGTTCAACACCATGCACACGATTTCGACGCTGGTCCGCGACGATCCCGAAGCCGCCGAGCTCATGATTGCCCGCCTGAGCGAGTTGCTGCGCGTCTCGCTCGCCAGCAGCGGCATTCAGGAAGTGCCGCTCAGCCGCGAGCTGGAATTCGTGAAGTGCTACCTGGAAATCGAGAAAGTGCGCTTCGAGGAGCGCCTGGAATTGTGCTTCGACGTCGATCCGGCCACGCTCGACGCGATGGTGCCGAACCTGATTTTACAACCGCTAGTCGAGAACGCGATCCGCCACGGCATTGCCAATCGGCGCGAGGGCGGCCGGGTCGAGGTCCGGTCGCAAATGGTTGGAGACACGGTACATCTCTGGGTGATCGACGATGGCCCGGGTCTCGACCGCGACGGTCCGAACACGCACCGCGTCGGCGTGGGTCTGGCCAATACACGCGCGCGCCTGGAACGTTTATATGGGGCCAGGCATGACTTTGTGCTCCGGTCCGCGTCTAAGGGGGGAGTGGAGGCGGCTATCCGCATACCGTTCTGCCACTCCGGGGAGAAAGGGAATGACGGCGACACCAGCCAAGATTCGAACGCTGATCGTAGATGACGAGCGCCTGGCGCGCAAACGAATTCGCCAGCTTTTGGATGAAGAGCACGACATCGAAGTGCTGGGCGAGTGCGGCGATGCGCACGAAGCCGTCGAGTGGATCAACGGCCGCGCGCCCGACCTGGTGTTTCTCGACGTCCAGATGCCGGGCGACGACGGCTTCGCCATGCTGCGCACGCTCGACCAGGCGCGGCTGCCGGCGCTGATTTTCGTCACCGCCTACGACCAGTACGCGCTGCGCGCCTTCGACGTGCAGGCGCTGGATTATTTGCTGAAGCCGTTCGACCGTCCGCGTTTCCAGGCCGCGCTCGACCGCGCGCGCAATCACATTCGCGGCATGAAGGCGCCGGATTTCGATCGCCGCCTGGCGTCGCTGGTGGAGACTTTGGAAGCCAAGCAAAAGGCGCCGGACCGCATCGTGGTGAAATCAGCCGGCAAAGTTTCGTTCCTGAAGACCGACGAAATCGACTGGATCGAGGCCGCCGACAACTACGTGCGCCTGCACGTGGGCACGGAGAGCCACATGCTGCGCGAGACGCTGGGGTCGATTGCGGCGCGGCTCGATCCGGCCAAGTTTTTGCGGATTCATCGCTCGACGGTGATCAATATTAATCGGCTGAAGCAATTGCAGCCTTGGTTTCACGGGGATTACGTGGCGATTTTGGAGGACGGGACTAAGTTGAATTTGAGTAGGACGTATCGGGATAAGGTGAATCAGGCGCTGGGGGAAGTGCTGTAGGGGGTTCTGCGTACAGTCGGCCGATATTTTCAAAATCGGTTGTTACATATCAATTCTGTACCCGTTACCCGAGACTAGGTAGCGCGGCCGATCATGATATTGACACGGCGGTTCACGTCGAGACTCGTGGCAAGCCACGTGTAACCCGGATCGAAGTCAGTCAGCCGCACTGGCAGACGGGCCAACTCTGGATCGAATCGTCTAGGGGCCTTTATCCAGTCCGTTTTAAACTCTTCCGGTGCAAACCTTATCTCGTCGGCGCAAACCCGAAGGAACTGATCCGTCTCAGCATCGTCCAGCCAGGAGTTTAGGTGAGGTTCGGACGCGACACGCGCGAGGGCCCGTGACGCTGCCAACCGAACAAGCGGAGGTTCCTCCCTCAGTGAGACGAATTGAGCATCTAAATCCAAACCTGGGAAACGTGCCAGTGCCCGATAATAGGAACCTCTAACCATAGGGCTGGGATGTTTTGCGAATGGCTTAATATCTCCAAGCGAATTTTCGTCGGCCTTCGCAATTGCCTCAATTGCAGCTGAGACGATCGTCTCCGAATGCGATTGCATGGCTCGGCGAATGCCGGCTAGAGCGTCTGCCGAACTTAAATGGGAGAGGCCGAACACCGCCGCCTCTGCCGCGACTGGATTTGAGTCTAGCCAGGGAAGTAGTTGGGCTGCGCATACATCCTCTTGGTTGCCGAGGACTCGGATCAGTGTTGGCCCTAGCCCGGTGCTTTTGTCATTTTCAATTTCGCGAAGCCAAGCCAGAATATGAGCGGAGTCACAGAGGCCCGCGTTGCCAAGGGATGCTAGAATGCGCGCGCCTATCTCGGTGGGAGGAGTCTGGTTCCACCAAGTCCGCAATTCAACAGCGAACGTCTGTTCACCAAGGGGGCTGAATGCGCGATCGAGAACGTCTGGAGGCATCGTCTTTTGCAACTCGCTTAAACGACGAAGGTACGAAACGGCCGTGGGCCTTTTGAGGTGCACGAGAGCACGGAATGCGGCAAGAGCCACCGGAGGGCCACTTTCAATGAAGGAGAAGTAGAACGCATCGTCGGGAGGAGCCTTAAGCCAAGCCGTCGCCTCGACACTTTCCGCACGGTACGGACCGTCGGTGTTAGCTGCAGGAAAGAAGAATTCGTCGAAGAACTCACGGTCACCTTCCGCAAGTGCTACGAGGAACTCACTCATACCGCGGGGGGAAATCGGGCCCAATCCTCCAAGGAGGTCTTTGTCAAGGTCAGCACGACTCAGAGCCGCGATTTTCAATCCTTCTGTGGAATTAATCCCAAGTTGCTTCCGGGCCCAGCGGTAATGTGGGATAAGGTCTTCGAATAGTACGCCGCTAAGCCCGTCCACCGTCCAATTCGCACATTCGGTCTCGGTGGCACCTTCAGTCAAACCCCAGACCGGCGTCGAGATCTGCATGTAAGGGGGAGTCAACGGATTGACACGATGGAAGCCAGCCGCTGACCAGAACAACAGACGCTTTTCCTCAGGTCCTAGGAATGCACGTAATGGGACACGAAGTGGATAAATTCTCTTGAGCTGGGGGACATTGAGAGTGTTCGTCCCGATATCGTCGGTTGATGCGAGACCACTGATCAGATATTGCGCAGTTCGAAATTCCTTGGAATGCCTGACAACTGAAGGACTCTTGGGAGATGTGGCCAACAGCAACTGCTCGAACCCATGTTCGTAGGTTGTTCGAAAGTCTGCGTATTTCTTGTCTCGAAGTAGAACGGGAAGCTCACAATCCCGAAGCATCAGGGGAAGCACAACCACTTTTCGTTCACTCAGTTCACGCATGAGTGCGGCGTTCACCTCTCGTTTGACCCATTCGGATTGTACGGAAGTCGGGGACAGCACCAGGGCGAGGAAGTCATTCTCCTCAATACCTGATGCGATCTTGTCTAGCAACGAATCGCCGACTCGAATTTCCCACTTGTCGTACCACACTCCTACGCTAACCCGTTGAAGATCCGATGCCAATCGGTCGACAAAAATGCTATCCAGGGTTGAATACGATAAGAAAAGTCTGGCGAAGGGCATCGCAGCTCGATTTGGAAAACAAGTAGCGTTGTCCATTATCCCCCGCGAGGCTTCACGGAGCATATCCGCATTAAGAAGGTCTGAGAGCGTCATCAAATTCATTCCTGTGGTACTGCCACACAAACTATGCCATACTACTGTGGTACTACCACAGGAGACGATATGCCGACCAAGCTTGACCTGCTTCCGGGCACTTTGGACGTGATGGTTCTGCAGACGCTGGCTACGCTCGGGTCGCTGCATGGCTATGGAATCGCGCGGCGCATCGAGCAGATCAGCGGCGATCAGGTGCTGCTCAATCAGGGAACGATTTATGCGTCCCTGGTCCGGCTGCAGCAGCGCGGGTGGATCGGCGCCGGGTGGGGAATTTCCGAGAACAACCGGCGCGCCAAGTTCTACTCGATCACCAGGCGCGGGCGGCATCAGCTTGCCGCCGACGCAGCCTACTGGCAGCGGCTCGCCCACGTGATGGGCAGCGTGCTGGCGCTCTCGCCGGAAGGGGGAGACCGGTGAGGGAACTTTTCGCGCGCGTAGCCTCATTTTTCCGCGCGGAGAAAATGGATCGCGATCTCGATGCCGAGCTGGCGGCTCACCTGGAGATGGCCGTCGACGAGAATATCCGCCAGGGCATGCCGCCGAAAGAAGCTCGCCGCCGCGCGCTTGCTACGTTCGGCAGCATCGAACCGGCGCGCGAATTGCATCGCGAAGCCCGCGGCCTGCCGGCTCTGGATACTCTGTTCCAGGACTTGACCTATGCCTTTCGCACGCTGCGGCGCGATGCCGGTTTCACTACCTTTGCGATTCTGATTGTCGGCCTCGGCATCGGCGCCAGTTCCACCGTCTTCAGCGTGGTGAACGCGCTGCTGCTGCGTCCGCTGCCGTTTCGCGATCCCGGCCAACTGGTCTGGCTGACCAATCACAATGAGACCAACGGCCTGTCCGGCCAGACCGCGCAGGTGGGGCATTTGCTGGATCTGCGCGAGCAGAATCAATCGTTCTCCGATCTCGCCGCTTATATGGCTTTCTATGGCGTGGGCGACAACAAACTCACCGGGCAGGGCGAGCCGGAGCGGCTCAGCGGCGTGCCGGTGTCGGAGAATTTCTTCCCGCTGCTGGGTGTGCGAGCCGCAACTCGGCCGGCAGTTCACCGCCGAGGAATGCAAGTGGAACGGGCCGAAGGTGGTGCTGCTCAGCCACGGGCTGTGGGTGCGGCGCTTTGCGTCCGATCCGGGTATCGTCGGCCGCACGCTGACGCTGGACGATGCGCCGGTGACGGTGGTGGGGGTGATGCCGGCGTCGTTCGATTTCGGATCTATCTTTGCGCCGGGCAGCCGCATCGATCTGTATTCTCCGTTTCCGCTCAGCCCGGAGACCGATCCGTGGGGAAATACGATGGCGATTGTCGGACGGTTGAAGCCCGGCGTGGCCATCCAGACGCGCAGGCGGAATTTAATATTCTGTCCGATCAGCTAACCAAAGCTCACCAGAATCGCAACGACATTGACGCCCGGCTCAGCCCGCTGACGGAGCACGTGAGCGGACGGCTGCGTCCTGCGCTGCTGGTGCTGTCGTGCGCGGTCGGCGTGGTGATGCTGATTGTGTGCGCGAATCTTTCGAATTTATTGCTGGCGCGGATGGCCACGCGGCAGAAAGAAATTGCGATTCGCATGGCGCTGGGGGCGGGGAGGCGGCGGCTGATCCGTCAGATGCTCACCGAAAGCGTGGTGCTTTCGTGTTGCGGCGCGGCGCTGGGCGTGGTTCTGGCGATGCGGTGGCACGGGCGCTCTGGCGCATCTGGACGCCATCAGCATTCCCCTGCTGCAGAATGTCCGGACCGATGCCAGCGTGCTTGGCTTCACGCTGTGGATCGCGGTGCTGACCGGCCTGATTTTCGGCCTCGTGCCGGCGCTGCAGATTCCGGCGACCGCGCTGCACGACGCGTTGAAGGATACCAGCCGCGGATCGACCGAAGGCAAAGGGCGAAGCTGGACGCGCGATTCGCTGGTGGTTTCCGAGATTGCTTTCGCCTGCGTGCTGCTGGTGGGCGCGGGATTGCTGATGCGAAGTTTCCTGCGCGTGCTGGATGTGAATCTGGGCTTTCAGCCCGAGCGCGCGGCGGCGCTGCGCGTGGATCCCAGCGGACGAAATCTGACGCTGGCGCAGCAGAATGCTTATTTCGACGAAGTGCTGCGGCGGGCGCGAGAGATTCCCGGCATTGAGGCGGCTGGATTGACGGATGCGCTGCCGCTCGGCCGCAATCGCAGTTGGGGCGCCGCGGCCAAAGGGCATGTCTATGCGAAGGGCGAGTTTCCCATTGCTTTTGTGCGCATGGTGAGTGACGGGTACGTGGGGGCGATGGGGATTCCGTTGATCGCGGGACGCGATTTTAGCGAGCGCGATACGCCAAACACCGAGTCGGTGATCGTGATCAACGAGACCATGGCGCGCAGGCTCTTTCCGGGTCAGGACGCGATTGGCCAGATGGTGGGAGCGTGCAACGATAACGGCCGGCGCGTGGTGGGTGTGGTTGGCGACGTGCGGCATCTTGCCTTGGAACAGGGTGCGGGTATGGAGATGTACCTTCCGATCCGGCAATGCAATGACTGGAGCTCGGTGGACCTGGTGGTTCGCACGACATTGCCGCCCGCAGAGCTGGCCGGGGCGGTGCGCGCGGCGCTCAAGCCGGTCGATCCGAATCTGGCGGCCAACGATTTCCGCACGCTGCAGCAATTGGTGGACAAAGCCGTTTCGCCGCGGCGGTTTGTGGTGATGCTGCTCGGCGGGTTTGCGGTGTTCGCGTTGATTCTGGCGTCGCTCGGAATTTACGCGCGTGATTTCGTATTCGGTGAGTCAGCGCACGCAGGAAATTGGCATTCGCATGGCGCTGGGTGCGACGGCTGGCGATTTGCAAGCGGGCATCATCAAGCAGACGCTGGGTCTGGCGGCGATGGGGATGCTGCTGGGCGTGGCTGCTTCGTGGGCGCTGGCGCGTGCGCTAAGCGGGCTGCTGTTCGGCGTGACTGCGACCGACCCCGTCACGTTTGCTGGAATGCTGATCGTGCTTACTGCGGTGGCGGCGCTGGCTGGTTATCTGCCTGCGCGCCGTGCTTCGCGCATCGATCCGATGATTGCGCTGCGCGCAAGCTAGCCTACTTCTTGGCGCGCGGCGGATTGATCATGATGTGCGCGCCGACCGTGCCGGGCGACATCAGCCACGGGGCGCCGTCGCTGGCTTTGGTCGATAATCCCGTGGACTCCGGCGTCGCGAAAGGCGTGTAGATCACCCAGCGCAGATAGGCGTCGGCGACTTTGCCGGTGGCGGCGTCGTAGCTCGCGCCGTCGAGCACATAGAGCGTGCGCGGCTCGTGCGGCATGAAGAGCTTGCCGTCGGCGACTTCTTTCCAGCGGACATCGTTGCGATCGTTGCCGGTGACTTTCTTGGCGATGAGTTCGCGGCCGCGCGCCATGTACGGTTCCAAATCCTTGTGATAGCAGGCGACGTGAAACTTGGCGCTGGCTGGATCAGTGGCCAGGCAGATGAGCTCATTCTTACCTTCGCGCAGCCGGATCAGTTCGCCCTTTCGCGTTGTAACCCAGGACGGCGGCTCCGGCGCGAAGTTCGGCGGGCGCGGCGAGCACAGCGGCGGCAATCTGGACTGCGGGCGCGGGCGGTTCTGCGGCGGCACAGAGCGTCGAAGCCAGCAGCACGGTTGAAAATAGGATGGGCAATTTCATACGAGTGCTTTACATCTTATCAGGGGTTAAAAGCGGGAGAGGAAACCAAGCCGGGGCGCGAGCGCGAAATTGAGCTGCACCAGGACGATGAACGCGATGCTGGCGTAGTCGTTCACAATGCAGAGGGCCGCGCCGAAGGCGTAAAGCGCTTGCGCCACCAGGATGCGGCGTTCGATGGCTTTACCGACGTCGCGCGAAGTGTCTTCCTTCACCAGACCGGCGCGGCTGGCATAGCGCCAGGCAAGGTACAGCACGCCGCCCAGCAGCACGATGTTGCTCCAGTAGACCAGCAGGGCGGTGCGAAAGCCCATGAAATCGGCCAGCAGCCGCGTAGAAAACGGCATCATGGAAACGCCGAACAGGAAGGCGATGTGAGTCCAGGTGAGGTGCCGATCGCTGCGGGCCAGATGGTTGAGCTGGGCTTGTTGGCCGTTCCAGAAAATTCCGAGCGTCAGAAAACTCATCAGGTAGGTGATCAATTGCGGCGCCATGGCGATCAAGGCTTGCGCCAGCGCTGGCTCGGAGTGCACGGCTTCTCGCGCGGGGCCGTGAAGTTCGAGCACGAGCAGCGTCATCGCCACGGCGAAAATGCCGTCGCTCAGGGCCGCCAGACGTTCGACACTATGACCGGCGATGCGATTGTACGTCGTGGCCATGCGGATTTACTTGCCCCATTTTTTGGCTGCCCAGCCCGCCGCCGCGCCGAATAGCAGGCCCGTGCCGAGAACGCCTCCATACGATTGCAAGGCGAAGGCGTCCGGCAGGCTGATCAGCAAACCGGCCAGCGCGCCGGCCACGATCGGATGCATGCCGAGCGAGACATTCGCGGCGAGCAAGCCGATGGCGAAGCGGCTGGAGAAGGCCTGTAGCAGCATGCCCGCCGTGCGGTCGGGATGATTGCCGGCGAGCGTCATGCCGACATCCATCGCGCCGAAGGCGATGCCTAACAAGATTCCGAGAGCGACCCGGTTCACCGGCTTTCCGCGAGGCGTTGCCGGTAGGCCTCACGCGCAAATTCGTAGGCGCGCTGAGCTTCGCCGCGCTCTTCGATCCGGATCTGCGGAGCTTCCTTCTGCGACCAGCATTGATCGACCGCGCGCAGGCACCACTCCGCGCTCTTCGCGACGCGCGAATCGGCTTGTCGTCCACCAGCACGAAGATCGGATTGGTGTGCGACGACGGCAGAATGCGCAGCGCGATCCAACTGCTGCGATCGATCTTAGTAGTCGAAGGCGATCGGCCGCAGCGACGCCATCGGCGGCAATTTCCTGGCGCGCTACCGCTTCGCCGTTCACGATCAGTTCCACCGGGACCGTGCGCGTGTGCGCCGATGCGCGCGCGTTCCAGATCCCAATACGGCTTCTGATCGTAGGGCAGTCTTGCGAATGGTTTCGTCGGGCGGTTCGTCGAGCAGCGCCGCCACGTTGCGCCGTCACATGCACGCTGCGCGGGCGCGCCCAGAGCGCAGTTCGCTTGCGCCCGCGCCCATCGCGGCATCGTTCACTTTGAAATCGATGAGATGGCTCTTGCCGTCCGACACGTAGTTGCGCCCCTCGCGAATGCCGTCGATCCAATCGCGGTAATCGAACTTGCCGTTCGTCTGGCGCACGTAGCTGCGGCCGAGGCCGACGCGCTCGCCGTAGATGCAGGGAAAATCCGTCTCGCCGCTGATGCGCGTGCGATAGCCGACGTTCAGCGTGTGGTACCAGATGTTCAGCTCCCAGGCGTAGGGCGTGTCGACGGTGGAAATGAAATCCACCAGATCGTGCGTGACGCCGACGATGTATTCATTCGCGCCGATGCCGTCGAAGGGCGGCATTTCGTCGGTGAGCAGCTTCTCGTTCTTGACCGCGAGTCCCCAGCCGGAGTGCGCGAAGCCGGTGACCGCGCCCTGCGTCTTGGCCCAGCGGAAGATCGGCAGGCCCCAGCTCGGCCACTCCTCGATGCGCTTCGTGCCGGGGTAATCTTCCTCCTTCAGGCCGAGCAGGCACGATGTGGCCGGTGTGGCTGGACGGGAAAGCCGGAGACCTCCACGTCGTAGCGCATCAGGTTGTCCTTGGTCGAGAGCTGGTTGTCCTTGCCCTCGAAAGAACGTCTTCTGAAAATACCAGCTCGGGCCCCAGCTCAGCACGGAGCCGATCTTCAAATCTTCGCCCAGGATGTGGCGCATCATGTCCTGCGGGATAGACGCCTTCGGTCGGCTTTTCGTAGTGCGCGCAGCCGGCGGCGTGGATGTGATGATCGCCCGAGTACCAGCCCATTTTGGCGGGATCGATCCAGCGCTCCAGGCGGAAGGTCAGCTCCATGGGCTCGTCGCCCACGTCGAAGCTGCTGCTGTCTTCTTGCGATACTCGGGGCCGCGCGTGTAGTCGATCGTGTAATCGCCCGGCGGCAGCAGGAGCGTAGTCGCCGTTGGCGCGATAGACCTGCGGCTGGAAGGCCAGATCGGGCGCGAGACGCTTGGCCTGCGAGGGGTAGACGCGGCCCGTCGCGATCGCGAATCTGAAACGCGGCCGTGGTGGGATGGTCGTCGAAATCGAGCACGCGCAGGGTGACTTTGGTGGCCGGCCTGGCGGTGAACAGCAGATCGACTTCGCTGCGGAAGCCGAGATCCTGCGTGCCTTGTCCGACGTTGAAGCTCAGCTTGGCTTCGCGCTTTCCGGCATCGCGCGAGTAGAGCTGCAGGATGCGGTACTCGAGTTCGAGACCCGAGAGGCGGGGCGCATCGGCTGCTTGTCGAACATTTGGACATCGAGGAAGCGGCGCGCGACCAGGCCTTCGGGACTGCCCGCCAGCCTGCCGGCGTTCGGGCTGTCAGCGGCTAAAACCGGCGTGATGTCGGCTTCGTTCTGGACCTTGACCAGGAAGTGCGCCAGCCCTGCTCGACCAGCTCGGGCTTGGCTGGCCCTTCCTGCACCTTGACGCGGCTTTCCGGATTGATGTTCACGACCACCAGACAATGGCGGTCGAGAATACGCTGCATCTCGGCGACGGCTTGCACGCGATCGGCAGGCGTACCGGCTAAGCGGCGCAGCTCGGCAGTTTCATCGGCAGGAAGCGGCTCGCCGACGACGCTGAGAGCTTCCAGCAGACGCAGGACCTGCGCGGCAAACGGCTGGTGATCGACGTTGGCGATGACTGGCAGATTCTGCGCGGAAGCAAGGAAGACGAAACACGTGCAGGCTAGAAGAAAACGCATCGGGCACTCCTGAGGTCTAGCAGTATACACCGACCAATCACTTCCACATCGCGCAGCCGCCGCCCGTACTTGAACCGTCCACATCTTGAACGGCTACGAGCGTATTCTCGGGCATTTCAGGTTGAGGCGAAAGCACCATCAGCCGCTTTAGCATGGAGGCGTCCTTGGGAAATAGCTGCCAATCGCGGTTCTCCTGCTGCACGTAAACAACTTCAGTATGGCGCGGTTGCCGTAGACGATCCTCCGAAGTTACCTGTTTTCGGAGGACGATCAGGGCGCGCGCTTTTGGCCCTTTGCGACTCCGTGTGCCGCCGCCAGAAAGGGTCAGCGTTCCTGTAACGCCGGCAGATTGCAACGCTTTGAGTTGCACGACGGAAAGCCTGGCGTCGCTACCGTCGAGGTTCCTAATCGTCAGCCCGCCCGTTGCAGGCTGTAGGTGGGCGCACTCGACCGTCAGTTCCTGCTGATCATACCCCTGCCTCGCGCCGAGTTCGTACCACTTGTTCGCAGTGGCGGGATCGGGGCTCACACCTAAACCATCCTCGTACAATCCGGCGATGACGACGCTTGCTTCACCGGATCCCTGCGCGGAGGCCAAGCGGTACCATTTCATTGCTTCTGTGTAGTCTTGCTTGACGACGGTACTCGACTCGTAGACATGACCCAGAGCGAGTTGCGCCTCAATCTCGCCGCGATTCGCAGAAGATTTAAACTCCCGCAATGCGGTCTCGGCATCCCCGTTCGCAATGGCGCGCCACCCGGCCAGGACGTCGGCATAGAGATCTACTGGCCAGTATTCCCAGCGCGAGAAAACGTGTTTTGGCGAATTGGCGCACGTCGGCAAAAGTACGCTACCATATTGGAGGAGCGTTTCTGCAAAGCAGGTGACGGTTTCCTATTTTGATCCAACAGTCAAAATATAGGGAATTCGACTCGATCAGAACGCGCTGGTGAGCAGGCTCCGGGAACATACGGAGAAGCCTAAAGGCGCTCGGCGGATGCCCGCCCCGTTTTCACTAAACAGGGTCAATGGCGGATGCTGGCACGGCCCCGTGGTGCGCTCCAACTCCACTTCAGCCTAGCCGTGGCCGAAGTGCATCAACCAACCCAGGCCGAATAGCGCTACCAGGAAGCATCCGAAAACGTAGCCGCCATATTGCAGGCGCTCGCGATCGGTTTTCTTGCTCACCACTCCCAGCACCACTGAGGTGAAAAGCGAGAACAGGAACGACGCTTCGAAATGGGAGAGATTCATGTGCATCAGCTTTTTCTCCCGCCGGCGATTTCGTAGGCATCCACCATGGCCAGTACGTTGAGCAAACCGGCGGCAACCAGGAACTTGGTGCCGTAATCGTGCGCGTGGCCCGGCATGTCGACCTGCGAATACCCCAGCCAGGAAGTGAGCAGGTAGAGAATTCCGGAGGAGAGGTCGCCGACGAAGCCGCCCCAATTGATGAGGACCGTGAGCACGTCGCCGCTCTGCGGTTGAAACATCGCCCCGCGCATCAGCAGGCCGGTCACAAACATGCAGGTGATGGCGGCGGCCAGCAGCGCGGCACGGCCGCGCTGACCCAGCAGAAAATGTCCGCCGCCGGGTACCAGCCAGCCTAACGCAACGGCAGGTAGCCACTTCTGCAGCGGAGGCATGGGCTCTTTTGGAGCTGTTTCCTTGGTAGCCATACTGTCTTTTGTTCAGTTTACCATGCTGCTACGGACGGCTATCCGGAATGCGGCTGGCCAGCTCGATCATGATGCGCAGCGCGCGCGGCCCCTGATCTCCGCTCAGAATCAGGTAGCGATGCTTGCCGCCGGGGGATGCCGCGAAGTGAGTACGGCCTTCGGCATCTACGGTAATCGTGCCGGGCGGCGATGTCGAAAATGAAGCGGGCCGCAGCGCGTAAAGCACGGCCGTCGGATCCCAGGTGGGGCGGTCGTAGGGCATCTTTTGGTAGGCCTTCCAGGCGTCCACCAGCGGATGATCGGGCGCATAGCCAAAATCATTCAGGATGCTGGAGCCGGGATAGAGAATCGCGTTGCCCACTTCGAAACCGCTGGTGACGATTGGCGTGGGCCAGTCGGCGAATAGCTTTTGCGCCGACGGGATATCGGTCTGGATGTTGTACTCCGGCTTACCATCGGGAAATGCTCCGCCCATCATGGCCAGCAGGCGGACTTTGCGCTTCACCAGAACGCGGTCCGCCAGGAGTTGCCAGCAGGCGCGCGAGGTTGGTGCTGAAGCCGACCTGCACGATGGTCACCGCGCCATCGTTCTCCTGCGACAGAATGCGGCGCAGCAGGCCGACGGCTTCGGGCGCTTCGCGTCCATCCAGCAGGCGGTGGGGAAAAACCAGCTTGCCGTCGGGCCGCTTGCGCGTGGCGGGAAGGCGGATCATGTCGGCGTCTTCCGGCGTTTTCCCGTTGCGCACGGTGCCGATGGGGATCTCGGGCCGCCCATAGAACGTGTTCATGGCGTCGATGAAGGGCGCCGCCCAGCGATTGTCCTTGGTCACGGTGACGGCCAGCAGCTTGGCTTCGCCGCGGCTTTGGGCAGCGTGAATCATGGCCAGGGCGACGGCATCGTCGATGTCGTTGCCCATGTCGGTATCGAAAATCAGACGGACGGGTTGCGCGGCGACAGGGCCGGCGAGCGCCAGGCAGGCGCTCAGAACCAATAGTAGTTTTTTCATTGAGTGCGGTTGGGTTCGAGAATTTCGCCCCAGATCACCTGGTAGACTTCCAGGTCGTCATCCAGGTTATGTCCGGCGCGCACGAAGACGCGGGTATTGGGCTTTGAGCGCGGAGGGCTCGACGGCGATGCCGTCTTCAAAATAGTAGGTGTCGGGGCGGCGGACGAAAGTCTTCTCGCCATCCTGCCGGGTGCGCAGCACCAGGCTGCCATCGGACAAGCGCGCGATGATGCCGGTAAAGGTCAGATTGCCGCGCGGCGCGATGATGTCGATGGCGCTGCGGGTGCGCCGGTACGTGCCGGGCGGGGCTGCCGGCCGCGGCGGCAGCGGCGCATCGATCAAGGCGTGAATGGTGCGGGCGTAGCGCAGGGACGCGTTCGGAACCTGATCGGAAACGATCTCGATATAGTCGCCCTGGCGCAGTCCGGCCATGGTGGTGCGGTGCTGTTCGCGCTCAACGTAGGTGCGGGAATCGAACATAAAGCGGAAAATCTGATTGCTGCCTGCGGCACGCACGCTGATGTCGCCTGACGATCCGGTATCCCATTCCACCAGCACGCCGCGCACGAAGCCGGGATGTGGCTTTTCCTGCGCGAACAGGACGATCGTTGCCAGAAGGCCCGCCCACAACCGCACGTGGCACCTCCGAAATCACGATATCACGCTGTAAGGTTTCTGCGCCTGCCGGGACTACCTGATTCAGTGAGACAGTAGTCCGTGACAGGTGAGTCCAGCCCGGATGCTCTTACGCTGCAGGCGGCCGACGCCATGATCGCGCGCCAACGCGAGGAACTCGTACGCCGCTACGAAAGTCTGCTGGCTGCCTACCAGCCGGCTTTGGCGCGCATGGCTGCGTCTTACGAGTGGGCGCCGCACAAGCGGGAAGATCTTTTGCAGGAAATTCTGCTGGCGATCTGGAAGGCGCTTCCCAAATTTCGCGGCGATTGCTCGGAGCGCACGTTTATGTTCCGCATCGCACAAAATCGCTGCCTGACGCACATCTGGCAGCGCGGCCGCGATGCGCAAACCGCCGACGATCCGCCCGATCTGCCAGACCCGCATTCCAATCCGGAAGCGCAGGTGATTGCCTTACGCGAACAGAACCGGTTGCAGGACGCGATCCGCAGCCTGCCCATCGCCTATCGCCAGGTACTGACGCTGACGCTCGAAGATCTCTCGCAAGCCGAGATTGCCGCCGTGCTCGGCATCACGGAAAACAATGCCGCCGTTCGCTTGAACCGGGCGCGCAATGCGCTGAGAAAGGTGCTGGGAGGGCCACGCTGATGGTGGATCAGGAACTCAAAGATTGGCAGGCCACGTGGCAGTCCGCCGCGGCAACCGCGAAAACCGTTCCGCCTTTCGACATCCGCCATCATGCCGCGCGCGCCGGCCGCCGGCTGACGGTTCGCTATGCCGCGGGATGCTTGTGGGCCGTGGCGCTGCTGCTGTTTTCCGCGGTTTATGCCCAGCAGCACCCCACGCTGCAATGGCTGCTGTGGGCGGCCGCCGTATGGATCGCGACGCTGGTGGCCGTGGGCTTCATGATCTGGAACGGGCGTGGATTGTGGACCGCCGCGGTCGATCCAACGCCGCCTACGTGGAGCTTTCCCGCAAGCGCTGCCTGGCTGAATTGCGCATGATTCGTTTTGGGTATGCGCTGCTATCCGCTGAACTGGTGGTCGTAATTCCCTGGCTGCTGTGGAGTTTCTTTTCCAAGTCGCAGCTCGCCGGGATTCGATCCTGCTGTCGCATCTGACCGGCTTCGCCGTGCTGCTGGCGCTGACCGTGGGCTACTTGATTTGGTTCACGATGTACCGCCGCCGGAAGCTGCGCGAACTGGACCTGCTGGCGGAGTTCCAGCGCAGCGTGAACGAAGACGACATCGCGTAGCCACGGGCGCGGCTGCTATCCTAGCAGTTACCCCCAATTTATGGCTTTGCGGTTCTACAATACCCTAACGCTCAACGTGCAGCCCTTTGCCCCGGCGCACGACAACACGGTGCGCATGTACACCTGCGGCCCGACCGTGTACGATTTCGCGCATATCGGAAATTTCCGCACGTTTGTGTTCTACGACCTGCTGCGGCGCTGGCTGCATGCCAGCGGATTCAAACTTGATCACGTCATGAACATCACCGACGTCGAGGACAAGATCATCCGCAACGCGCTGGCGCGTCAGCAATCGCTTGCCGACTACACGGCTATTTATGAGCGGGCGTTTCTGGAGGATACAGGGACGCTTCGTCTGCAACGCCCGGAGCGAATGGTTCGCGCTACCGAGCACATTGCAGAGATGGCGGCGGCCATAGCCACGCTGGGAGAAAAAGGCTTCACCTACGAAACCAACGGATCGATTTATTACCGGATCGCCAGTTTCCCGCAGTATGGCGCGCTCTCCCACAACGATTTCGGCGGGATGCGTTCCGGAGCCCGCGTGGACGTCGATACGTATGACAAAGCCGATGCCCGCGACTTTGCGCTGTGGAAGGCCGCCAAGGATGGCGAGCCAGCTTGGGACACGGCGGTCGGCCGCGGGCGGCCTGGCTGGCACATCGAATGTTCCGTGATGGCGATTCAGTACCTGGGCGCCACGCTGGATATTCACGCCGGTGGAGTGGACCTGATTTTTCCCCATCACGAGAATGAAATCGCCCAGTCCGAGGCACTTACCGGCAAGCCGTTCGCGCGCTTCTGGATGCACTCGGAATTCCTGCTGGTGGACGGACAGAAGATGTCCAAGTCGCTCGGCAACTATCACACTCTGCGCGACGTGCTGGGGCGTGGCTTTGCGCCCGAAGCGGTGCGCTATTTGCTGGCGTCGGTGCCTTACCGAAAGCAGCTCAACTTTACTTTTCAAGAGTTAAAGTCTGCGGCTACCGCGATCGACCGCTTGCGCAATTACAAGATGCGCCTCGAGCAGGTGAAATTTCCAGCCGGCGGCAATGAAAAATTGTTGGAGCGTACTGCCGCGGCGAGCCGCGCATTTGGCGAGAGCCTGGACGACGATCTGAACACCGCCGAAGCTCTGGCCGCGATTTTCGAATACGTGCGCGAGACTAATACGGCCATGGACGCGGGCGAGTTCCGCGCCGACAACGCCGGCCCCGCCGCCGCGCTGCTGGAGCGATTCGATGCCATCTTCGATGTGATGCGCCCCACGGCGAAGGATGGGTCGGTGTCCGATGAGCAAATCGAGGCGCTCATCGTGGAGCGCGGCCAAGCCAAGAAGGCGCGAAACTTTGCGCGCAGCGATCAAATTCGCGATGAATTGGCAGCGCAGGGAGTCCTCCTCGAAGACACTAAGGACGGAGTGCGATGGAAAAGAAAGTGAAGATCCAGACCCGGGCAGTGCATGCCGGAGACCGCAAGAGAAACGGGGCGCACATCCCGGTGACCACGCCGATTTACACGGCGTCCAGCTTTTTCTACGACGACATGGCGCAGCTCGATCGCGTGTTCGGCCGGGAAGAGGCGGGCTTTGTTTATGCCCGCTACGACAACCCGACCACAGCGGCGCTCGAAGAATTGGTGACTTCCCTCGAGAACGGGCACGGCGCGATGGCTTGTAGCTCCGGCATGACCGCGGTGCACATGGCCCTGTTGACGGCGCTGACGGACCGCCGCAAATCCGTGCTGGCGGCGAGCGCTCTCTATGGCGCGACCGTCGCGATGCTCATGAATATGCTCGAGCCGCTGGGCGTCGAAGTGAACTTCGTCGATGTCTGCGATCTCGACGCTGTGGCGCGCGCCGTCGCGGAACACAAGCCGGGCTGCGTGCTGATCGAAACGATTTCGAATCCGCTGCTGCGCGTGCCGCAGATGGACCGCGTCGCGGAGATTGCCGGCAGCGCCGGCGCAGCCCTGGTGGTGGACAGCACGTTCGCAACCCCGCTACTACTGCGTCCATTTGAATGGGGCGCGAACCTGGTGGTGCACAGCCTCACCAAATATCTGGCCGGGCATGGCGACGTGCTGGGCGGGATAGTAGTTTCCGACGCCGCGCATTTTGAAACGCTGCGCGCGCTGGGGCGTACCTCGGGTCCGGTGCTTGGTCCGTTCGAGAGCTATCTTTCGATGCGCGGCATCAAGACCTTTGCCGTGCGCATGGAACGGCAGTGCGCGAACGCCAAGCAGGTGGCTTCCTGGCTGGCTGGGCAGGCGGGCATTGAGCGCGTTTATTTTCCCGGCGATCCGGCGCATCCCGATGCTGCCACCATACGGCGCTTATTGCCGGAGGGGCAATATGGCGGCATGGTCAGCTTTGAATTGCGCGGCGCCGAGCAGCAGGATGTGTTCCAGTTCATGAACGCGCTAGGCACAATCGTGCCGGCCACTTCGCTGGGCGACGTTCACAGCATGATGCTCTACCCGCGGATGAGCTCGCATCGCGACATCTCGCCGAAGCACCGCGAGCGGATGGGTATTCGCGAAAACCTGGTCCGGCTCTCGGTCGGCATCGAGGCCGTCGACGACATCATCGCCGATCTGGAACAGGCGCTGATGAAGTGCTCCCGCCTGCTGGTCCAACGCGGCGCGCGGTAGCTTCAATGTAAGTGGCGAATCCGCCAGGTTTGCCCGGCGGAGCGATTTCGAAGGTAAGCGCCAGAGTGTTGGTCCCGGTCTTTTTGTAGGTGAGGCGGAAGCCCGGGTTTGACGCCGATGGCTCGCTACGGAACTGCACCGAGCTCCTGTCATCGGAAGGCTCAACGGCGTAATCGATGACGTGACCTTCGTTGTCGAAATACATGCCCCGCAGCCGGTTCCCTCCTGGTTCTGGATAAATGATCATTAAATCGCTGTGCGAATAGGCTGGACGCTCTTTGGTAGCGGGATATTCGGCGCGATTCTTTCGCACTAGAATCTTTTCCTGCAGATCGGCGGTGAATGAGAAGCCGCCCGAGCCTTGGCCAGGCGCGCCGCCGCCTTCACCCACCCACTCACCAAGCAGAAAGCTGAGGGGCGCCCACGGACCCGGTGGGCTGGCCGTCTGCTGGCCGAACGCCAGGGCGACAGTAAGGATCCACCATAGGGCTGTGCGCGTCATAGTTATCATGATGGCGGTCCGGCCTTGCGCGCGCAAACCTCCGCGGCCAGGACGTGAGGATCTTTCGTACGGGCGTTGCGCATCATGCGCAGCACGGATGCCTCGATGAAACCGGCTGCCCGAAACTCATCCAGGAAGGCGCCTGCTTCCTTAGCTCCGCCGATTCAGGCGAACCAATCCTTTTCGTCGCGCTGTGACTTAGCCGGAAGCGGCTCGCGTAGTACCAACTCAGCCGCATAGACTGCGCCGCCTGGCTTTACCACTCGCGCCAGTTCACGGAAAATCGCATCCCTCGCCGGATTCAAGTTAAAAATGCCATTGACCATAGCCACCGTGATCGAGCCATCGCGCAACGGCAGGTTTTCGGCAGCGGCCTCGCAGAACAGTACATTCGGCACGTCGGCATCCCCGGCGGCATAGCGCGCCCGAGCTAGCATCGCGGAGCTGAAGTCTACTCCGAGAACCGTACCTGCCAGGCCGGTTCGTTTTGCCGCAATCAGGGAATCCAATCCGGCGCCGCAACCCAAATCCAGCACGATGCCACTTTCGGGTATATCGGCGAAAATCGACACGTTGGAGACGCCGGTGAAGGCCTCCACGCACTGAGGGGGCATGGCGGTAAGCACATCCTCGGGATACCCCAAGCTCCGGGCGAACGGACGTCCCACGGGAAACGCGTGCTGCTGCTCCGGGCGAAGCGCTGCTGCCGAATACGCGTCGCGTACCTTGGTACGGAGATTGCTGCTTTCATCCATTCCGTTGCGCTTCGTCTTTCACACCCCCGGGCACTCCAGCTTACATCATGGATATCATGTTGGTATGAAGCGGGGCACGCACCTTCTGATTTGGGCCGTGGCGGCGGCGCCCTTGTATTGCCAAGCGCCCGGCGCGCTGGATACAAAACAGCCCGACGCTCTGCACGAGTTCAGCTCTTCACTTCAGACCCTGGCGCATCGTGCGGGCCGCGCGGTTGTGCAGATTTTCTCCACCGGATATGCGCTGCGTGATGAAGAGGAAAACAGCAGTGCCGCGAGTTTACTCACCCGCCAACGCAGCACGGGCTCCGGAATTATTCTCACCGCCGATGGCTACATCGTAACCAATGCCCACGTAGTGCGATCCGGGCAGCGTTTGCAGGTGCAGCTCTCATCTCCTCCGGAGAATCAACCCGGGCACTCGCTGCTTCGCCCGGCCGGCAAGAAGGTGGCCGCCAAAGTGGTGGGAGTGGATCGCGAAACCGATCTGGCTGTGTTGAAAATCGAAGGGGAAAATCTCCAGCATCTGCAGTTAGGCGATTCCGACGAGTTGCGTCAGGGACAGATTGTGCTCGCGTTCGGCAGCCCGCTGGGCCTGGCAAATTCCGTAACCATGGGCGTAGTGAGCTCGACCGCCCGCCAGTTGAAGCCGGACGACCCGGTGGTTTACATACAAACTGATGCTCCCATCAATCCCGGCAATAGCGGCGGCCCGCTGCTGGATACCGATGGCCGCGTAGTCGGAATCAACACGATGATCCTGACGCAATCCGGCGGCAGCGAAGGCGTAGGCTTGGCTATTCCCAGCAACGTAGTCAAGAATGTGTACTCGCAAATCAAGAAGGATGGCCACGTGCATCGCGGGCAGCTCGGCGTTTACGCCCAGACCATCACGCCTGCCCTTGCGGCGGGACTGGGGTTGCAACAGGAATGGGGGGTGGTTATCGGCGATGTCGCGTCCGACGGACCCGCCGACAAAGCCGGACTGCACGTGGGTGACGTCATCCTGCGCCTGGATGGAAAACCTATGGAGAATGCCCGCCAGCTCGAGGTCAACATCTACCGCCGCAGTCTGAACGAAAAAGTGAAACTGGATGTGATGCGCGGCCACGATGCGCTCACCGTGGAAGTTCCCGTAATTGAGCGCAAGGATGATCCCCAGCGGTTCGCCGACATGGTTAATCCCGATCAGAACGTGGTGGCGCGTCTGGGCATTCTGGGTATCGCGATCGATCGGAAAGTGTCCGCCATGCTGCCGGATCTGCGCAAGACCTATGGCGTCGTGGTGGCCGCCAGCATGTTCGGATCGCAAGGCGGCCTGCAGACAGGCGACGTCATCTACGCCGTAAATGGCGATCCCATTTCCAGCGTGGAAGCGCTCCGGACTGCTCTTGGCTCCGTGAAGTCTGGTGATCCGGCGATCCTGCAGATTGAGCGCGACGGACGGCTGATGTTTCTCGAAGTGGAACTGGAATAACCGCATCTGCTATAGTGTTGGTTTCATGAGACGAGTCACCGCTGCCATGCGCCATCATCATCATTTGGCCTCCCACCGGCGGCGGGCGCTTGTCTGACTTCTTCGAAGCAAAATAGAAGGGACGCCCGCCGCAGTACTGGCGGGCTTTTTTGTTGGATAACGGCATGGATCTGAACTTTCAAAAATCGGACGGGCTGGTGACGGCGGTCATCCAGGATCATGTGAGCGGGCGCGTTCTCATGGTCGGATATATGAACGAAGAGGCTTTTCGCAAGACTGTCGAAACCGGGTTTGCGACGTTCTACAGCCGCTCGCGGCGCAAGCTCTGGCTGAAGGGCGAGACCAGTGGACATCGCCTCATCGTCAAGGAAATCTCGACGGATTGCGACCAGGACGCGCTATTGATCCGAGTTGAAACGCAGGGCCCGGGCGTATGTCACGACGGCTATCACAGCTGTTTTTACCGGCGCTTGAATGATGGCGAATGGCAGGTTTCCGAAGAACGCGCCTACGATCCCAAGTCTGTCTACGGGAGCCAATCATGAAGCTGAAGCTGGGCATCCCGAAAGGCAGCCTGGAAGTTGCCACTATCGATTTGTTTCGCCGCGCCGGTTACATTATCACCACCAGCTCGCGATCTTATTTCCCGGCCATTGACGACGCGCAAATGGAGTGCATGCTGATTCGGGCGCAAGAAATGGCGCGCTATGTGGAGGACGGCATCCTGGACGCCGGCCTGACTGGCCTGGACTGGGTGGCAGAAAGCGGCGCCCACGTCGAGGCCGTCGCCGATCTGGTCTACGCCAAACAGAGTTTCGGCAAAGTGCGCTGGGTGTTGGCCGTACCTGAGTCATCACCGTTCCTCACCGTAGCCGACTTACAAGGCAAGATCATCGCGACCGAGTTGGTCGAAACCACCAAACGCTATCTGGCCACGCACGGCGTCACTGCCAAAGTCGAATTCAGTTGGGGCGCGACCGAAGTGAAGCCGCCGGTGCTGGCCGACGCTATCGTCGAGGTCACCGAAACCGGCTCTTCGCTGCGCGCCAACAAACTCAAAATCATCGACACGGTTTTGGAATCGAACACGCAGCTCATCGCCAATCGGGATTCCTGGAAAGACGATTGGAAGCGGCGCAAGCTCGAAGATTTGCGGATGCTGTTGGAAGGGGCGATTAATGCGCTCGGTAAAGTCGGGCTGATGTTGAATGTCCACAAGGATTCGCTGCCGCAGGTGCTGGCCGTGTTGCCGGCGCTCAAGCGGCCCACCATTTCCCACTTGAGCGATGAAGAGTGGCTGGCCGTCAACACCATTCTCGACGAATCCACCGTGCGCGACATTATTCCGCGTCTGAAGCAGGCGGGCGCGCAGGGAATTGTCGAATATCCGCTGAACAAGATCGTGCTCTGACGCTATGATCCGGATCATTCCAGCCAGCCGTTTGGGTCCGCTGCTTGAGAAGCGAGCCAGCCGCCTTAGCCGGGCGGAGGCTGTGGTGCGGCCTATACTTGAGGCCGTCCGCAAGCGCGGCGACAAAGCGCTGGTTGAGTACGCGCGCAAGCTGGATGGCCTGGAGCGGCCTGGCGTGCGCGTTCCGCAGCGTGAGTTGGCGGCTGCTGAAGACAATCTTTCGCCTGCGTTTCGCGCCGCGGTGAATACGGCTTCACGCAACATCCGCGCGTATGCCCGGTTGCAGCTTCCGCGCGAGTGGATGCGGACGCTGCGCCCCGGTCTGCGGCTGGGCCAGATCGTGCGGCCACTCGAAACCATCGCCGCGTATATTCCGGGTGGTCGCTATCCGCTGCCCTCAACGTTGATGATGACCGTGATCACGGCGCAGGTGGCGGGCGTGCCGAATATCTGTGTGGCGTGTCCGCGTGCGGTGCCTGAGATTTTCGGCACGGCGCACCGCCTCAAAGTAGCCAACGTTTTTCAAATGGGCGGCGCGCAAGCCATTGCAGCTTTCGCGTTCGGCACGCGCACGGTTCCCAAAGCCGATCGCATCGTCGGGCCGGGCAATATCTACGTGGCTGCGGCGAAGAAGCTGCTCGCCGGAGAAACCGGCATCGATTTCGTCGCCGGGCCTACTGAGATTCTGATCATCGCCGCCGTCGGGGAATCCGAAGTTTCTCGCCGCCGATATGCTGGCGCAGGCGGAACACGATGCCGACGCGAGCGCCATCCTGCTGACCACTTCGAAAAGGCTTGCCGGTGCAGTCGCCATAGAGATCGAGCGGCAATTGCAGACGCTGCCCACAGCGGGCGTAGCCAGGCGGGCGATCGCGGAGAACAGTGCCATCGTGCTGGTGCAATCGCTCGACGAAGCGGTGGACATTGCGAATCGCATTGCGCCCGAGCATCTCAGCATTCCCGACAACGCGCTGCTGAAGAAAATTAACAATGCCGGCAGCGTCTTCATCGGTCCATTCAGCCCCGAAGCAGCGGGCGATTACGCTTCCGGGCCGAATCACGTGCTGCCTACCAGTGGGGCTGCTCGTGTGCGCGGCGGCCTCTCGGTGATGGATTTCGTGAAAGTGATTTCCGTGCAGCAACTGAATACTCGCGGCCTCGCCGGATTGTCCAACGCCATCCGAACGTTGGCGCGCGCCGAAGGTTTGGAAGCGCATGCCCGCTCGATCGAAGCGAGGCTTGATGGCTAGGCTGCCCAAAGGAATCGTACGGCCGCGCGAAGCGGTGCTGCGTATGGCGCCTTACTCGCCGCCTACGGCAGGCCGCGCGGGAAAATTGCGTCTGGATTTCAACGAGAACACCGTAGGCGCGTCACCGCGAGTCGCCGAATTTCTGCGTCGGCAACTTAGCGCGGGAGATTTGGCGGTGTATCCGGAATATCGCGAGGCCCGCAACGCGCTTGCTGAATTCTTCGGTGTAAGCCCCGATCAGTTCTTAATCAGCAACGGCACCGACGAAGCCATACAGGTTTTCATCAACACGTATGTCAATGCCGGAGAAAGAGTGGTCCTCCTGCGCCCAGCTTACGCGATGTACCGCTTTTATGCGGAACTGGCGGGAGCGAAAATCCGCGAGGTGAATTATCGCCGGCCCCGCATGGATTTTCCGTTGGAAGAGCTGTTGGATCATATCGCGCCCTCCACTCGCGCGGTGATCATCGCTAATCCCGGCAATCCGACGGGGACCGGGACGTCACTCGCCGGCATCGAACGCATTCTGAAACGCGCCAGCCGCGCTGTAGTGCTGATCGACGAGGCGTACTTCGAATTCTGCGGCGTCACCGCGCTGCCATTGATCGAGCGCTCTCGCAATCTTTTTGTGAGCCGGACATTTTCGAAAGTGTTCGGCATGGCGGCCATGCGATTGGGATGTTTGTTTTCCCATCCGGCCAACGTCGCCTATCTTCGCAAGGCGCAATCCCCGTACAGTGTGAACACGCTCGCCACTCTCGCGGTGCAAGAGGCGGTCCGCGACCGTCGCTACGTGGAACACTACGTCACCGAGGTCCTGGCGGCTCGTGAGCTGCTATGTGTCGGCCTGGAGAAATTAAAGATTCCGTATGTGCCCAGCAGCGCGAACTTCGTTCTGGTGAATGCGGGCAAAAAGGCAGCCGCATTGCGGGATGCGCTGCGCGATCGCGGAATCCTGGTGCGCGATCGCAGTCACGAAGTTCCCGGCCACGTGCGCATCACGGTGGGTACGCGTGAGCAAACACGACGGCTGATAACGGCTCTGGAAGAATTCTGGCGATGACAAAACCGGTTTTAGTATTCGACATGGACGGCGTGCTGGTAGAGGTGACGGAATCGTATCGCGAAACCATTCAGCGGACGGTTGAGCATTTCACGGGCAAGCGGATCACGCGCGAGTTCATTCAGGAGATCAAAAACAAGGGCGGCTGGAACGATGATTGGAAACTCTCCACACATCTGATTCGCGAGGCAGGCGTCGGCGTGGAATATCAGACGGTGGTGGATCGTTTCCAGTCTATCTTTCACGGCGATGGCACCGATGGATTGATCTTGCGAGAGCGCTGGATCGCGGCGGACGGCCTGTTCGATCGCCTGGCCGCGCGTTTTCAATTGGCCATTTTCACGGGCCGCCTCAAGTGGGAAGCCAACGTCACACTCACGCGCCATGCGCCGACCCTGCGCTTCGATCCACTTATCGGCACCGACGACGTGGAGCACGGCAAGCCAGCGCCGGAAGGTCTGCTGAAGATTCGAGCGGCGACCGGAGGCCGCGAACTCTGGTACGTCGGGGACACCGTGGATGATGCACGCTCGGCGCGCGGCGCGAATGTGCCTTTCATCGGGATCGCGGCGCCCACCAGCGCGCGCCGGGAAGAACTGATCGAGCTGTTTCACGCCGAAAAGGCCATCGCGGTGCTCGAAGACATCAACCAACTGGAGAGTGCGCTGTGAGAAAGGCAGCCATCGCGCGCGTCACCAAAGAGACGCAGATCAGCGGCTCGCTGAACATCGACGGGCTGGGGCGTTACGAGATTTCGACTGGCATACGATTCCTGGATCATATGCTGGAATTGTTTACCAAGCACGGCGGCTTTGATTTAAAGCTGCACGCCAAGGGCGATTTGGATGTCGACCAGCATCACACTGTCGAAGACGCGGGCATCGTGCTCGGTCAGCTTTTCGCCAAGGCTCTCGGCGACCGCCGCGGCATCAATCGGGCAGGATATTTTGTGCTGCCCATGGATGAGACGCTGGCGGTCGTGGCATTGGATTTGGGCGGCAGGCCATCGCTGGTTTATCAGGATCGCGTGACAGTCCGGCTCGTCGGCGATTTGCAGACGGAACTGGTGGAAGATTTCTTCGGCGGTTTCGTGAATCACGCTGGCGCCAACCTCCACGCCAAGGTGCTCTACGGGCGCTCGAACCATCACAAGATCGAAGCGATTTTCAAATGCTTCGCGCGCGCTATGAAATTTGCGTGCTCGCGTGACAAGCGGCTGCGCGGCCAGTTGCCGTCGACGAAAGGTCTGTTGTGATTGCCATTCTGGATTATGGAGCAGGCAATTTGCGGTCGGTGGAAAACACGCTGGATGAAATCGGCGCCGAATATACGCTGGTGCGCGATTCCGACTCGCTGCGGAAGGCCACCAAGATATTGTTGCCGGGAGTGGGGCATTTCGGCCAGATGATGCGCGCGCTCGATCGGATGCAGGTGCGCGTGGCGCTCACCGAAAGAATCCGCGCCGGAGTTCCATTTCTCGGAATTTGTCTGGGCCTGCAAGCCCTATTCGAAGCGAGTCAAGAGGCTCCGGATTTGCATGGCCTGGGGATTTACAAGGGAATCGTGCGGCGCTTTCCTGCCGAGGTGCGCGTTCCGCACATGGGTTGGAACACATTGGAAGCGCGTGCGCCGTCGCGTTTGCTGGCTGGACTTGGCGCTGAGCCTTACGTCTATTTCGCCCACAGTTATTACGTTCCGGAGACCGGTGTGATGACGGCGCGGGCAACATATGCTGAGCCGTACACAGCGGTGCTTGAAGCCGGCAGCACCTTCGGCGTGCAGTTTCATCCGGAAAAATCCGGCCCGGTGGGCCTGAGGATTATGAGGAACTTCTGTGAATTGTAAAAAAGCATCTCGCAGAGGCGCAGAGTCCGCAGAGAAAAATCATACTAAGTTGGTTTCTCTGCGATCTCTGCGGCTCTGCGTGAAATCTTTTTAAGCATGCTCGCCAAGCGCATCATTCCGTGTCTGGACGTCACCGCTGGCCGGGTCGTGAAAGGTGTGAATTTCGTCAACCTGCGCGATGCCGGCGACCCCGTCGAGTTAGCGGAACGATACAACCGCGAAGGCGCCGACGAACTGGTCTTTCTGGATATCACGGCGTCGAGCGATGCGCGGGAGATCATGGCCGGCGTTGTCGCCCGCACCGCGCGCCGCGTTTTTATCCCGCTTACTGTCGGCGGCGGCATTCGTACCATCGCCGATGCGCGCCAGATTTTGCTATCCGGCGCGGACAAAGTTTCGATCAACACGGCCGCAGTCCGCCGCCCGGAATTGATTTCGGAATTGAGTGAAGAGTTCGGCGCCCAGGCAGTAGTGTTAGCAATCGACGCGCGGCGGCGCGCCCCCGGCGCATGGAACGTCTACACGCGCGGCGGCCGCGACGACGAAGGCATGGATGTTGTGGCATGGGCGGCCCGTGGAAACGAACTTGGCGCGGGGGAAATTCTGCTGACGTCGATGGACTCCGATGGCGTCCAGCAGGGCTTCGACTGCGATCTTACCCGAGCCGTTTCGCGCGCCACGCGGGTTCCGGTGATCGCATCCGGCGGCGCCGGCCAGCCCGATGATTTCCTGCGCGTGCTGAGCGAAGGTGAAGCCGACGCCGCCTTGGCTGCATCCGTCTTCCACTTCGGCACGCACACCATTGCCGGCCTGAAAGAGCATCTGGAACGCCACGGCATTGTAGTGAGGAAGACTTCGTGATCATCCCGTGCATCGATTTGATGGCCGGCAAGGTAGTCCAACTGGTGCAGGGCCGCGACAAAGCGCTGGAGGCGGAGAGCCTCGCCGCGATGCTGGATCAGTTTTCGCCGTTCGCCGAGATTCAGGTGATCGACCTGGACGCGGCTCTCGGTAACGGCTCGAACGACGCGCTAGTGGAGCAAGCCGCGGCGCACTCCAGAGCTCGCGTGGGAGGCGGCGTGCGATCGGCGGATCGTGCGCGCACGCTCGTAGCCCAAGGCGCACATCGCGTGATCGTTGGCACGGCCGCGTTTTCTGAAACCGGCGTGCGCCATGATCTGCTGGCCTCGATCGCGGCGGCGATTGGACAGGAACGGCTCATCGTCGCGCTCGATTCCAAAGATGGAAAGATCATGGTGAAGGGCTGGCGCGAAGCCACTCAACTGACCGCCGAGCAGGTTTTGAGCGAGCTTGCGCCGTATTGCTCCGGCTTTCTGTGCACCTACGTCGACAAAGAGGGCATGATGCAGGGCACCGACCTTGCCTGGTTCGAACGGCTGCGCGCGGCGACCGATCTGGAGATCACCGCGGCCGGCGGCATCACCACGCTCGACGACGTGCGCGCCCTGCTTGCCATGAATGTTCACGCCGCAATCGGCATGGCAGTGTATACGGGGCGGCTAAATCTGGCGGAGCTGGCCGGCATCAACAGCGGCGCCAGGAAGTGATACAGTAAGCGCTAGTAAATCGATGCGCCACCTGCTCATTCTCCTGCTCCTCGTGACGTCGGCGCTTGCCGGCGACTCGCAATTCAACGGCCGCTGGATCATTCCCGTGCCCAGCCGCAATCGCACGTGGTGGCTCGAAGTCACCGGCGCCGGCTCGCCGAATCTCAAAGGCAGGTTCGTGGGATTCCCCGGCGGCGACATGAACGACATTCCGAAAATCGCCGTCGAAAAAGGCGAACTGCGCTTTTATTTCGATTACGATTCCAGAATAAAGCCCGGTACTAGAATTCATCAGGAATATCGCGCCCGCATAGTGGATGGCAAGTTAGAGGGCTCGTTGCATTCCGAAGAAGCCGATCTGAAGTGGACCGGTGCCCCCGCGTCCGTCGTCAAAGATCGCGATGACGGTTCCTGGCACGACGGCAAGCCGATCGACCTGTTCAATGGCCACGACCTCGCCGGCTGGAAGGGCCTCGATTCCGGCAAGGAATTCAAGTGGACCATCAAGGACGGGGCGATGAGCAATGGCGGCGGAGGCAACAATCTCGTCTCGGATCAAAGCTTCTGGAATTTCAAACTGCATGTCGAGTATCGCGTCGGCCCGCACAGCAACAGCGGAATCGGTCTGCGTTCGCGCTATGAAGTGCAGATTCTGGAAGACTACGGTGAGCCTGCGAACGTCCACGGCAACGGTGCGCTCTACAGCCGCATTACGCCGCGCGTCAATGCCAGCAAGCCTGCGGGCGAGTGGCAGAGTTTTGATATTCGCCTGGTCGGCCGCCAGGTGACGGTGGTTTTGAACGATCAGAAGATCATCGACAAGCAGGAAATCGAGGGACTCACCGCCATCGCCTCTAACGGCGACGAAGACCAGCCGGGCCCATTAAATTTGCAAGGCGACCACGGGCCGGTGGAATTTCGCAAAATTCTTCTTACGCCGCTGGTGAAGTAAAACGTGAGCCCCACCACAGGCATCCCGATTCAGGGCGTTTATGTCGCCGCTGTGACGCCGCACCGCAAGGAAGGCCACGAAGCCGATCTGGGCGCGATGTTGGAGCTGGTCGATTTTCTCTCGGCTGCTCACGTGGACGGCATCGCACTGATGGGGTCGACCGGCGAGTTTCTGCATCTGACTTTTCCCGATCGCATCCGTCTGGTTCATCTCGCCGTGAAACGCAGCCGCGTGCCCATATTGGTAGGCGTGGCCCATTCGACCCTCGATGGCGCAGTCGAATTGGCGCGCGAAGGGATTGCCGCCGGCGCCGCGGGGCTTCTGCTGATGCCGCCTTATTTTTTCCGCTACCAGCAGGATGAAATCCGCGAATTCTATCTTGAGTTCGCCGCGGAGTTGGGAAGTGCGGCGCGGATCCTGATGTATAACATCCCGATCTTTACGAATGCGATCGCCATCGAAACCGCTGTCGATCTGCTCTCGAGCGGACTTGTTGCGGGAATCAAGGATTCGTGCGGAGATTATGATTATTTCGCGCGGCTGCTCGCCTTGCGCGACAGGAAGCCGTTCACGTTGCTGGTGGGCAGCGACCGCATTTTCGCGCGGGCCCGTCAGGCAGGCGCCGACGGGATTATCTCCGGCGTTGCCAGCGCGGTGCCGGAGCTGTTGGTCGGATTGGATCGCGCCATACGGGGCAACCGGACGCACGGAAATCGAGCGGCTCGATGCTCACCTGCAGGAGTTCCTGAACTGGCTGGAGAAATTTCCTACACCGGTTGGCGTGAAGACGGCCGCGGCTGAGCGCGGTCTGAAGGTTGGTCCGCTCGCCACCCCTCTCTCGCCCGCGAGTTGCCGCCTACTCGAAGAGTTTCGCGAGTGGTTCCGAGGGTGGCTGCCGTGCGTGAAGAAAGATGCGGAGAGCGTACTACAATGAGAAACCTCCCATGTCACCCACGGAATTCCGCCAATTTGGCCATGAAGTTGTCGATTGGATCGCTGACTACTTAGCAAATCCCGAACGCTATCCTGTTTTGCCGCTGTGCCGTCCCGGTGATTTGACCGACGACCTGCCCGCGAGCGGTCCCGAGCAGGGCGAGCCCATGGCGGCGATCCTGAAGGATTTCCGCGACCAAATCGTCCCGCGCAACACGCAGTGGAATCACCCCGGTTTCATGGCGTATTTTTCGATCACGGCTTCCGGGCCCGGCATTCTGGGCGAGATGCTGGCGGCCGCGCTCAATCCCAACGGCATGGTGTGGAAGACCTCGCCGGCTGTGGTGGAGCTGGAACAGGTGACGCTCGACTGGCTGCGTCAGTGGCTGGGTTTGCCCGACAAACAATTCGGCATTATTTTCGATACGGCGTCGGTGAGCAGCATGCACGCAATCGCCGCGGCCCGCGAGAGAGCCGCGCCGGAAGTCCGCACCGAAGGCGGCGGCAAAGGCCTGATTCTGTACACATCCGAACAGGCGCATTCGTCGATTGAGAAAGGCGCGATCGCGCTGGGCCTCGGCAAGAACGCCGTGCGCCTGATCGGCACGGACACCGAATTCCGCATGCGTACTGATTTGCTGACCGAGGCCATCGAGCGCGATCTGGCCGCTGGACTGCGCCCGTTTTGCGTGTGCGCGACAGTTGGCACCACGTCGACGACCAGTATCGATCCGGTTCCCGCCATTGCCGACATCGCCGAGCGTTACGGATTGTGGCTCCACGTGGACGCGGCTTACGCCGGATCGGCGGCGATTGTTCCGGAATTCCGCTACTTGCTGGCCGGCTGCGAACGCGCCGATTCGCTCACCACCAATCCACACAAGTGGCTATTTACGCCTGTCGATGTCAGCGTTCTCTACTCCCGCCATCCGGAAATGCTGCGCCGGGCATTTTCGCTCGAGCGCGAATATCTGCAGACCGCCGCTGACCCGCGCGCGATGAATTACATGGATTACGGCGTGCCGCTGGGGCGCCGTTTTCGCGCGCTCAAACTTTGGTTTGTAATGCGCTACTACGGCCACGAGGGGCTGGCGGCGATCATTCGCGAGCAGATCGGCTGGGCGCAGGAATTGGCCGTGCAGATCGACGCTCATCCGCGCTTCGAGCGCATGGCGCCCACGCCGCTTTCCACGGTTTGCTTCCGCCTCACGGGCCCCGATGAGCCCAACAAAAAGCTGCTGGAAAAGATCAACGCATCCGGCGAGTTTTTTCTGTCGAACACAGTCCTGCGCGGAAAATATTCCATTCGCTTGGCCATCGGCAACATGGGCACCACGCGCGCCCACGTGCAGCGGGCATGGCAGATACTGCAAGAGTCGATATGACGCAAAGCTATTCCCGCGGCCCCAATTTGCCGCTACTGACCAAGACCATCGGCCAAGTATTGGACGATGCCGCGGCGCGCAATCCCCACGGCGATGCGCTGGTTTCGCGGCATCAGGGGCTGCGCCTTTCATATGCGGATCTCGCTGAGCAGGTCCGCCTCACCGCGCGCGGACTGTGGGGCCTGGGGATTCGGCCGGGCGATCGCGTCGGCATGTGGGCTTCCACTTGCGCCGAGTGGGTTTTCATGCAGATCGCCACTGCCAAAATCGGCGCCGTGCTGGTGAACGTCAATCCGGCATATCGGTCGCATGAGTTAGGTTTCGTGCTGAAAAAATCCGGCATGAAAGCGATTTTCCTGCACGAGAAAGACGCGCGCGTCAATTATCTGGAACTCCTGAATGAAGCCCGCCGGGATCAGGAGATGGCGCTGCGGCACGCGATTTTGCTGGGCAGCGACTCCTGGCGTGACATGATCGCGCACGGCGAAGATCCGGGACCTATCGAGCTGGATATCAACGACGTGGTCAACATTCAGTACACTTCCGGAACCACGGGATCGCCCAAAGGCGTCATGCTCACGCATCGCAACCTGGTGAATAACGGCTACGTCATCGGGCTCGGCCTACGCGTTACCGAGAGTGATCGTCTGTGTAGCCCGGTGCCGATGTATCACTGCTTCGGTTGCGTCATCGCGTCGCTCTGTTCACTTGTGGCGGGTATGACGCTGGTCTTTCCCTCCGCGCAGTTTGACGCTCTCGCCGTTTTGGAAGCCATACAAGCGGAGCGCTGCACCATCGTCTACGGCGTGCCCACCATGTTCATCGCCGAATTGGATCATCCGCGTTTCAACGAGTTCGATTTGCGCACGCTGCGTACCGGCATCATGGCCGGCGCGCCCTGTCCCATCGAGATCATGAAGCGCGTGGCTAGCGACATGCATTGTCCGCAAATGACAATCGGATACGGGCTCACGGAAAGCTCGCCCATCATCACGATGTCGCCGGTTGACGATCCGCTGGAGAATCGCGTCACGACGGTGGGCATGGCCATGCCGGAGACCGAGGTCAAAATCGTTTCACCCGCGACCCGGGAGACCCTGCCCGTGGGCGAGCGCGGCGAGTTGTGCACGCGCGGTTATTTGGTGATGAAGGGCTACGATCAGGAACCGGAAGCCACCAGCCGCGCCGTCGATGCCGAGGGCTGGCTGCACAGCGGCGATCTTGCGACGATGCGCCCCGATGGCTACTTCCACATCGCCGGACGCCTGAAAGACTTGATCATCCGCGGCGGCGAAAACATTTATCCGCGCGAGATCGAGGAATTTCTCCACGGCCATCCGAAGGTCGCCGACGTCTACGTGGTCGGGCTTCCTGATGAACGTCTCGGTGAAACCGTGCTGGCCTGGATCAAGCTGAAGGCCGGCGAAACTTGCACGGAGGAAGAAATCTGCGGTTTCTGTCGCGGCAAAATCGCGCACTTCAAAATCCCGCAATACCTGCGCTTCGTCGATTCCTTCCCGATGACGGTGACCGGCAAGATTCAAAAATTCCGCATCCGGGAACAAGAGGTGGAAGCGCGCGGCCTGGGTAAGGCGGCGGGGATCAAGACGGCGTAGGTGTGACGTGGCTCAGAATCGATGTATGGTGTCGTTCGCGCTAATTGGGGGCTCCTTGGCGTCAGCCTGTTTTGGGAATGGGCGTCGTTGTTCCTAGTGCCACCAATCGATGTGCCGATCCCGTATCAAGGGCCGATCCTTGGTCACTTTGGAGTTGATGGCTTTGTATAGCCAGTTGCCCGCAATGGTTATTGCATATCCGAGCGAAAAGTGGGTCGGGCCAGTGTTGCATGGATCACTGAAGGACCACTTTCTGCAGTGGGTGTTCTATGCCATAGGATTCTGTACGATCCTCAGCGTTCTCTGGCTGTTGTCGATTCGCGTTTCGCCGATTGATGCGAATACGCACGGAATGCGCTAGTACTCGAACAAACTCGCCTGCGTTCTACGCTTCCGCGGCGCGCCGCTTGGTCCGGCTCAGCAGTTCTTCCGCCCGCGCGATCGCATTCGCTTCCGCCTCTTCGCGCGTTGCCCCTGTCGTCCGCGCCAGCGCTGCGCCGGGCGAAACGTTATCGGCCTTGCAGTGAAATTCTTTGTCCAGCCGGTAGCTCGTCAGGTTTACGTGCCACTCCCCGACTTCCACCTTGCGTTCCTGATACTCTTCCGCTTTCATTTCCTTCAACCGCGACCGCCTGCGCTCGCTGCGGCGCCGCGCTCAACTGGCGCTCCCACCAGATTGCCCCACTCGGTCCAGGAGCCGTCGTAATTGGCGACGTTCGCCATAGCCCAGCAGATACTTCAGCACGAACCAGGTGTGGCTGGAGCGTTCGCCGATGCGGCAGTACGCGATCACCGGCTTCGTGCCATCGACGCCTTCGCCCGCGTAGAGCGCCTTCAGTTCGTCGAAGGATTTGAACGTGCCGTCATCGTTGCAGGCCTTGCCCCACGGAATGCTGCGCGCGCCGGGAATGTGGCCGCCGCGCTGGCAGGTTTCCGGCAATCCGGGAGGCGCCAGAATTTCGCCGCTGAATTCCTGCGGGCTGCGCACATCCACCAGCGCTGCCGCCGACTTGGCCTGCGCGCTTCTGCACTTGCGCGAGAAACGCGCGCAGCGAGAGGTCCGGCGCGGATGCTTTGTAGGTGGTGCGCGCGGTCTTCGGCGCGTGCGGTGGAAAGTTCGCGCCCTTCCGAGAGCCATTTCTTGCGGCCGCCGTTCATGAGCCGGACATCTTGTGCCCGTAAACTTTCATCTGCCACAGACGCCCAGGCCGCGAACCAGTTGTTGTTATCGCCGTAAATGACGACCGTGGTGTCCGGCGAAATTCCCGAGGCCGCCATCAACTCCTCGAACTGGTCTTGGCGACAGGATGTCGCGCCGCACCGTGTCGCACAGTTGCGAATTCCAGGCCCAGGCCATAGCGCCCGGCACATGGCCTTCGTCGTAGGCTTTGGTGTCGACATCCACTTCGACCACGCGCACGTTGGCGTCGTTGGCGTGCTGCGCCACCCAGTCTGTGGTGACTAGGGTTTCCGGATGGGCGTAGTTTCCCATGAGTCCTCCTCAAGCCAGATCGAATTTTTCCTGGTGCATCTGCGGATCGCTTTTCACCAGTACCGGACGCCCCAGCGTCTCTTCGATCTCCTGCAGGAAATCGTTCTTGTTGGATTTCAAAATCTTGGCGACCTCGGGATTCACGCGCAGCGTGGCGTCCGATCCTTCCAGGCTCCGCGCGATCTTGTGGGCCTCCTGCAGAATCTCGCCAATCACGGTCTGCACGCTCTTCACGTAGCCGGCGCCTTCGCAATACGGGCAGGGCGAGCACAGCGCCCGCTCCAGACTCTGCTTGACGCGTTTGCGCGTGATCGCCACCAGGCCGAAATCGTTGAATTGCAGAATCTTGTACGGGGCGCGGTCGGACCGCATGGCGTCTTCGAGCGCTTGCATCACCTTTTGGCGATTCTTGCGCTCATCCATGTCGATGAAGTCCACCACGATGATGCCGCCCAGATCGCGCAGCCGAATCTGCCGCACGATTTCCTTGACCGCGTCGGTGTTGGTTTTGACGATCGTGTCTTCCAGCCGCGCCGACTTGCCGACATATTTGCCGGTGTTGATGTCGATCGCCACCAGCGCCTCGGTCTGATTGATCACGATGTAGCCGCCGGATTTCAGCCAGACTTTAGGACGCAGCGCTTTCTCCAGCTCCTGCGGTCACGTTGAACTCGTCGAAGATAGGCGTCGCGCGCGTGTAAAGCTTGATGCGCGGAACCATTGCCGGCTGGAAACGCTCGACGAAACGCAGCACGCGCTCGTAGACTTCTTCGTTGTCCACCCACACGCTCTTGAAACTGGAAGTGAACTGATCGCGCAGCACGCGCTCCACCAGGTCGAGATCGTGATGCAGCAGCGCGGCGCAGGCCGCTTCTCGGCTTTCTGGCGGATATCGAGCCACAGGTTGTACAGGAACATCATGTCGTCGCGCAATTCTTCTTCGGTGCGGCCATCGCCGGCGGTGCGCACGATATAACCACCCGGGAATGCCGCTGCGGTGAGTTTGCAGGACGCGCTTCAAGCGGCTGCGCTCTTCGTCGCTGGGAATTTTTCGCGATACGCCGATGTGGTCCACGGTCGGCATGTAGACCAGATAGCGGCCGGGCAGGGCAATGTGCGATGTGATGCGCGCGCCCTTCTGGCCCAGCGGCTCTTTGGCGATCTGGACGATGATTTCCTGGCCTTCCTTCAGTAGGTCGGAGATGGACGGCGTGGCGCTCTTTTCGGGGCGGGCCGTGCCGCGCGCGGGCTCCGGGCGGGCTTCCACTTTGACTTCGGTTCGTGCTTCAGGCGCGCGGACGGCATCAACTGCCGGGGCGGAACGCATTTCCGGACGGCCGTCGCCGCGGCCATCGCCACGATCGCCGCCGCGCATTTTGCGCCGCATGCGCCGGGAAACGCGATGCAGGAACCGCGGATTCTGCTCGCGTACGGTAGCGCTCGCGCTTTCAGTAGCGGGCTCTGCATTTTCGGCGGGAGCGGCCGCTCCATCGTCGGTCATGGCCTGCATCTCCGTCGCGGAGTCTTCAGACGGGTCATCCGCTTCTACCGCAACTTCCTGCACTTCGGCAACGGCAGGTTCGATCGCAACAGCAACAGCAGGTTCCTCCACCGCAAGCTCAGGGTCGGGCAACGGCTCGATGCGGTCTTCGGTCGTGAGCGGCTCCACTTCGATCGCCTGCGGCTCCGGAGCGGGCTCGGGCGCCCTCTCCTCACGCTCGGTTTCCGGCGCGCGTCCACCCGGTCCATACTTGGCCAGCGACTCGCCCGGCAGCACGGCAAAATCCGTCACACTCTCACTCACGCGCGGAGCTTCCACGAGTCTCTCAGGCGCATTTCGCTCGGGCGCGGATTGTTCCTGACCGCCTTCACGCGGCCCCCGTGGCGAGAAGTATTTGGATTCCGGCAATCCGCGGCCACCATGCGGCCGGCGCCGGCGGGATCGCCGTCCGCGTCCTTCGCGGCCCTCCCCGCCGGGAGCGTGCTGGCTCGGCGGTGCACCCGACTGTACCGGCTGCGCCATCGCGGCGGGAGCCGCGGTCTGTACCGGCTGTGCTTCATCCCCCAGTTCAGCGGGCGCCTGATCGGGGGACGCAACGCTCTCGCCCTTGTCCAACTTTAGAATCTTGTCTTCGACGACGGAGACGATCTTTTCGTATTCGTCGTTGTCTTCGAAGAAGTCGGAAACGTACAGAAAGGCGTCGCGATCAAGCCCGATGTCGACGAACGCCGATTGCATTCCCGGCAAAACTCGCGTGACGCGTCCCTTGTGAATGCTGCCGGCCAGCGAGTATTCGTTCTCGCGCTGGTAGAAAACTTCAGTTACCTGGTCGTCCTCGAGAACCGCAAGTCTGGTCTCGTGCCGCGTGGCGGAGACGATCAACTCTTTGGACATGAAAACCTCCGTTGGGCTCCGCTTGAACGCTCAGAACCGGGAGGAACGTGGACACCCCGCGTGGACTTCCGGTTCGCTGGCCGGATAAACTCCTGGCCCGGCGATCCGGGAAACTGCTTTGTTGAAGCTCACGTTGCCGCTGGATGGAGTAACGCTCAAGACATCCAGCCGGCCGGGGGAACCGCTCCTCAGTTGCGCGGGCTCCTGGCCCGTCGCCGCGCAGGCCATAACGCCCACGCTAAGTGCCTCTGAGAGTCTGTCAGGTCCCCAACAATCCTTCTAAAATTTACATCCTGCAAGCCGCGCCCCATCCTGGGGGCTGGCGGCCTAATTCACGAAACGCCGTAAACGAACGTTGTTCACCAGCCCCAGCATCAGAAATACCGAAAGCATGCTGGAGCCACCTGCGCTCATCAACGGAAGGGGTATACCGGTTACCGGTATGCGGCCCACCACCATCCCCACATTCACCAGAACATGAAACAGCAACAGGGCGGCGATACCCATGCAAATATACATTCCTGCCCTGTCCGGCGCCGTTTGAGCGTTTTTCACAATTTGCATCAGCAACATGAAGTACAGTGCCAGTACCAGCACAACACCCGCAAAACCGCGCTCTTCGGCGAAGGCCGAAAAGATAAAATCCGTATGCGGCACGGGAAGGAATCGCAGTTGAGTTTGCGACCCTTTGGTCAAACCCTTGCCCCACATTCCGCCCGCGCCCACCGCGATTTTGGATTGAATCACCTGATATCCAGTGCCTCGCGGATCGCGATCCGGATCCAGAAAGCTGACGAGCCGGGCCTTCTGGTAATCTTTCAGAAAATATAAACCGGCGACAGGCAGAACCAGCACCAGCACCACGGCGATTGCCGCCACATATCGCCAGTTCAAACCCGCCAGTAGCGCTCCCACTGCGAGGATCGGAAGGTAGGTCAGCGCCGTACCCAGATCCGGCTCCTTGAGGACCAACAGCATCGGAATGGCCACCAGAGCCCCAATTTTCAGCAGATCCCGAATTTCCAGGGAATCGCTTTTTAACTCGGTCATAAACCGAGCTACCAACAATATTATCACCAGTTTGACGAATTCCGACACCTGAAAATGAAAGCCTAGCGGCAGCGGGATCCAACGCGTGGACCCAAAAACCTGCCTGCCGACCAGGAATACGGCCGCCAGTAACACCAGCGAACTCACGTACATTCCGACCACGTGGGACATCAGCGTGTGATAGTCGATTGCGGTAACGATCCACATCAACAGCAGGCCGGCGGCCAGCCACAATAGCTGCTTCCACCATGCGTCCTGCCAGATTGTGCCGTGCGTAGCACTGAATATTTGCAGAATTCCCAGGCCGCAAATCAGGACGGTGATGGCGATGAGCGGCCAGTCCATGTCGCGCGCCGGCAGGTATTCCTTCATGGAATTTCCGATGTCGGAGCTGCCGCGCGAACCAGAGCCGGAGTCGCAGTTTTGGTCGCCGCACTGAGCACTTCCAGCGGACCGCCGTCGCGGGCTTTCTTATCGAAATAGGCCTTAATCACGTCGCGCACGATGGGTGCCGCCAGTTGGCCGTGCTCGCCGCCCTCGAAAAGCGCCACCACCACGATCTCCGGATCCTTGCGCGGCGCGAATCCGACAAACCAGGCATTGTCTTTGATCTTGGTGCCGTGGCTCTTGGCGTAGTCGTTGGAGGTGAGCTGGGCCGTGCCGGTCTTGCCGCACACTTCGACGCCGGGCAAATGCGCGCGCACCCCGGTGCCGCCCGCTTCGTTCACGACGCCGCACATTCCGCTTATCACCTTTTCTACATTCTCCGGATCCAGCTCCAGCTCGTGAGGTTTGTCGGGCTGATCCTTTATCAGGTGGGGGCGATGCCAGATGCCACCCATCGCCAGGCCGCCGATTGCGCGCGCTAGCTGGATCGGCGTCACAGTGAGCGCGCCCTGTCCGATAGCAACCGAGATCGTCTCGCCCGGATACCATTTCTGGCGGAACATCCGAATCTTCCATTTCGTCGAAGGCACTATGCCCTCGGCCTCATGCGGCAAATCCACGCCGGTCTTCTGCCCCAGGCCGGCGTTTTCGGCGTAGTACGCGATATCGTCGATGTCCATGCGATTGCCTACGTTGTAAAAGAAAACGTCGCAGGAATTTACGATGCCTTTGTGCAGGGCTACCACTCCGTGGCCGGGCTTCCACCAGCATTTGTGATAGTGCCCATAGAAGCTGGCGCCGCCGCCGCAATGGAAGTTCGTGGTGTCGTCAATGGCACCCGTTTCCAGGCCGGCAATCGCCATGATAGGCTTAAACGTCGAGCCTGGTGCGAACTGCGCCTGGATCGCCCGGTTCATCAGCGGATGATCTGGATCGTCGGTGATGCTCTTCCAGTCCGCGGACTTGATGCGCACCGAGAATTTATTGGGATCGAAAATGGGTCGGCTCACCATGGCCAGAACTTCGCCGGTGCGCGGATCGAGCGCGACCACGGCGCCATTGCGCCCTTCCATGGCCAACTCGGCCACAGCCTGCAGATCCAGGTCGATCGTAAGCTGTAAGTTCTTGCCCGGGATTGCTTCTTTAATGCCAATCACTTCGCGTTCCCGACCGCGATTGTCCACCACCACCTGGCGCTGGCCGTCAACGCCCATCAGCGTGTCGTTGTATTGCCGCTCCACGCCGAATTTGCCGATCACATCGCCAGTGTTGTACTTGGCAAACTCGGGCAGGTCGAGCTCGGCCTCGCTCACTTCGCCGGTATACCCGATCACATGCGCTGCCACGCCTTCCTGCGGATAGATGCGCCCCTGCGAGTGAATCAGTTCCATCTCAGGGAAAAATTCAGAATCTTTATGGGATTCGACAAAGGCCACGTCGGCGGGCGACAGCTCCTGCTTGATCACCACCGGCTCGTACTTGGGGCGGCTGCGGTAGCGCCGCAACTGCGCGGCTAGCTCGTCGGTGTCGAGACGCAAACCTTCGGCGATAGGCCGCAGATGATCCATCTTGAGCGCTTCCCGGGACAGGATCACGCGAAACGACGAATGATTATCAACGATGACCCGGCCATCGCGATCCAGAATCTTGCCGCGCGGCGCCACAATGGGCAAGTACTTCACCCGATTGCGCTCTGCCATTTCGTTGTACATTTCCGGGTTACGCACCTGCAAATCCCAGAAACCTGCAATTAAAAAGAGGAAAATAGCCACCGCTGCGTACTGAAATACGGCAATACGGCCGGAGGATAACTTTGGATCGTCGCGCGTGGCAGGCTTCCGCGGTGCGTGGTGCTGCGTTTCGTGATCGAGTGGAAGCAACCTCACAAATGCCTGCGCCGTTAAGCCCTTATCTTGAGTTTATCTAAAAAGTGAAACAAGGTAACTGCCACCACCGCATTTAGCACGCCGAGCACCAGCGTCCGCGGTGTATCAAATCCCAGTTGCTGCCCCAGCAGCGCCGCGCGCCAGCAGCCAAAAGACAAACTGATGCAGGACGTAAAAAGAAGAATCCGAGCAGCAGGCGGATGAGCGGATGCTCCACGTCCAGGCTGCAAACCGACTGAAGCGGCGATATAACCCACCAGCGTCTTGGCGATGCCGAACATCCCCAGCGGATTCTTGGAGAGCGAATCCTGCGCCAACCCAACCAGGGCGCCAATGGCGAGCCCGCCGATCGGGCTGCGGCGCATCAGCGCGAAGTAGACGGTCACGATGCAGCGGCAATTCCAGATACGCCAGAGACGTGAAGAACAACGGCATGTAAACCTGGAACAGAATCGCGACCAGCGGCACCGCGAAAAGGACCCAGGGGCGAAAGCGGGAGATCGGGCTTTCGCGCTGGCTGCCGATCAGGAGGCGGTCGTCAGAGTAATTCATTGACGAGGTGCAGCCGCGGGTTGGCTGCTTGCAGGAGGCACGGGCCGGGCGCCGGCCGGCGGTGCAGCGGAGGCCGCCGGCGGCGGCGCAGGACTGGTGCCCAGCTGGCGCCGTCGGTTCGTCGATCTTCAAATTGAAATCAGGCGGTTTCGATCCGGGCGGACCCTCTCCGAACTTATGCTCCTGCGCGTCGCCGATTTCCTTGTAGCGCTCGCGCAAGCGGTCGGCGTCGGTTCCGGCTGCCGTTCCGGCTGGCGCAGCGGGCGAAGCTGCGGATGGATTCTCCGCATCCGGAACGGCGGGCGGTGGCGGCGCCAGGTACACGGGAGCGTCCGTTCCCGGCTCTGCCGTCCGGAATCTCCTGGTGGACGCCTTCCAGCACAATCAGCACTTCCTCCAGGCCGTTCTTCGGTACCGCTGGGCTCGACCAGAATCTCCTGAAACGGGCTGCCCGGACGCACCGCGGTCACCTGTCCCGCAGGCATGCCCTTGGGGAAACATGCGGTCGTCGCCGGAAGTGTAGAACCATTCTCCGACTTCCACCTTTTCCTCCGGTCTGCACATAGTCCACGCGGCAGTTGCCGTAGCCCTGACCCTTTCAGAATGCCGTGCACGTGATTCTTCTGGGAGATCACACCGGCGGCAAAACTGGAATCGGTGATCAGCAGAACCTGCGAAGCATTGGGATACGCCGCCATCACTTTCCCCACGATGCCGTCCGGCGTCACCACCGCCATGCCTTTCTCCACGCCGCGACCGATGCCGCGGTCGACGAAGACGACCTTCGACGTCCGCGCCGGCTCCCGGCGCCGATCACTCGCGCCGCCACCGTGCGCGATTGCGTGTGCGCCTGAAATACGCTCAGCGCCTCGGCCCGGTCCGCGGTGGACAGCTCGTTCTCGCAGGTATTGATTCTCCATCTTGAGCCGGCCCAGTTCCGTCGCGCATCTCGCCGATTCTCGCCCCGCGTGTCGTGCAGCGTGAGGTAGTTGCTCGGCGAAATGCGTCACGCCGCTGCGGACGCACTTCGAGCGTCCGGGCCAACGGGAGTCACCGCAGTCACCGCCCACATCCGGATCAGGCGCACGTCCGATTCCGCTCTTTACCTGGTAGGCCAGCAGGACAAGTTGCGCCATAATGACCAGCAGCAGAACGGTGATGTTGCGGTAACGGTTGAGCAGGGAGTCCATAAATCAGGCGGTTCAGCGAGCGAAGCGCCGTCGGCTCACTCGATCGAGATTTTGCGCAGCAGCTTGAAATCGCTCAGCATCTTGCCGGTCCCCAGCACCACCGACGCCAGCGGATCGTCGGCGATCGAAACCGGCAGGCCGGTCTCTTCGCGAATGCGCTTGTCCAGATTCTTCAGCAGCGCGCCGCCGCCGGTCAGCACGATGCCGCGGTCGCTGATGTCGGCGCTCAGTTCGGGCGGCGTGCGTTCCAGCGCCACGCGGATGGCGTTGATGATGGTCGCCACGCATTCCGACAGCGCTTCGCGAATTTCGCTGTCGTCGATGGTGATGGTCTTCGGCACGCCTTCGATCAGGTTGCGGCCCTTGATCTCCATGGTCAGCGGCTTGTCCAGCGGATAGGCCGAGCCAATTTCGATCTTGATGGCTTCCGCCGTGCGCTCGCCGATCAGCAGGTTGTACTTGCGCTTCAGGTACTGCATGATGGCGTCGTCCATCTCGTTGCCCGCCACGCGCACCGAGCGCGAGTAGACGATGCCGGAGAGCGAAATCACCGCCACGTCGCGTGGTGCCGCCGCCGATATCGACCACCATGTTGCCGGAAGGCTCGGTGATCGGCAGACCGGCGCCGATGGCCGCCACCATGGCCTGCTCCACCAGATGCACTTCGCTCGCCTTGGCGCGATAGGCCGAATCCATCACGGCGCGCTTTTCCACCTGCGTGATTTCGCTCGGAACGCCGATCACAATGCGCGGATGCACCAGCATCTTGCGGTTGTGCGCCTTCTGAATGAAGTAATTCAGCATCTTCTCGGTGACTTTGAAGTCGGCGATGACGCCGTCCTTCATGGGCTTGATGGCCACGATGTTGCCGGGCGTGCGGCCCAGCATCTCCTTGGCTTCCTTGCCGACCGCTTCCACTTCGCCGGTGTTCTTGTTGATGCGCGACGATGGAAGGTTCGTTGACGACGATCCCTTTGCCTTTGGCGTAAACCAGCGTATTGGCGGTGCCCAGATCGATGGCGAGATCGGACGAAAAGAGGCTGAAAAGAGAGCGAAGATTCATGGAAAAGAACTTCACGGGCAAGAACAAGATTCTAGTTGAATGTTAGCATAATCCACAGCGCGGCCCATGATGAAAAAAGTTGAAAAAATGACGAAAAAAATCAGGGAAAATGGCACTCAAGAATAATCGGGCAGCGAATTTTAGTCGTCGCGGGTTCCTGCTGACATCCGCTGCGACGCTGGCTTGTGGACGCCGTCGAGGCACGGCCTTTCCGGGTTACGCGTTCGTCGCCAATGCCGAAGGCCATTCGCTGGCGATTGTCGATCTGTCGACTTTCTCGGTGGCGCGGCGCATTCCTCTCGATGCTGCCCCTACTGAGGTGATTGCCCATCCGGAGCACACCGTGGTCTACGTTCTGACGCCATCCACCGGCATGGTGGTGGAGGTGGACGCCGCGACGCTCGCCGTCCGGCGTAAGTTGCGGCTAGGCGCCACCGCGGTCGGCATGCGCCTCGCTCCGGATTCGTTGTCGCTATGGGTGCTGATGGGCGATCCGCGGCAGCTTGTTCGACTGCCGTTAGATCGCTTTACCGCCGCCGAGCGCATCCGGCTCCCTGCGGCGCCCTGGGATTTCGATCTTGGCGCCACGCACGCCGCCGTAAGTTTCCCGGAGCAAGGCGCGATTGGCGTGATGCCGCTCACCGGCCGCGGCCCGGATCGGGTGATTTCGACTGGCGGCGACCCACGCCTGGTCCGCTTTCGCTTCGATGGCCGGCAAATTGTCACTGGAGATCAAGCTGGCCGGCGCATCACAATCTGCGACACTGCGGCCGCCAAGGTCGTGGTCCACCTGCCGCTCCCGGTGGAGCCGGCGAATTTCTGCTTTAAGCCGGATGGCGGCCAGTTGTTTGTCACGGGGAAGGGAATGGACGGCGTGGTGATCGTAAATCCCTACGAAACCGAGATCGGCGAAACCATGCTGGCCGGACGCGCGCCGGGCGCGATGGCAGTTTGCCCCCAACCCGAATATCTGTTCGTGGCCAGCCCGCAATCGGGCGATGTGACGGTGATCGAGATTGGCACGCGCCGCGTGCTGGCGGTGCTCACTGTTGGTCAGGAACCGGGCTTTATCGCCATCACGCCCGACAGCCAATACGCGCTGGTGCTGAATCATCGCTCGGGCGATCTGGCGGTGATTCGCATCGCGGCGATTAGCCAGCGCCGCAACGAGGCCGAGCGGAGAAGCCGGACGGCGCCGCTGTTCACGCTGATTCCAGTGGGCTCCGGGCCGGTGAGCGCGGCCGTGCGGCGGGTGTAGGCGGGCGGGCGATCAATATTGAACGCGGTGTTTTTTCACGACCACTACTCCAAACGAGCTGCCCGCAGGATAGATATCGTCCCGGCCGTCGGCTACGCACGGGGGGTCGCTTCTGAAGAGGTCACCGGTGATGATCGCCCAGATTAACCAGAATGGGACGAGTGGAGCGTACAGGATGATTTCAGGAATCGTGTTGAGGATCTCGTGCTCATCGGGTCGGATTTCCGGCATCGATAAGTTCGGCCGCTCCGATTTCAACCAGACCTCGGTTCGGGCCGTACTTGCGTCGGGGAAACGGACTTGAGAAACCTCGACTTCGACCTCACCCCATGCGCATGTCGGGCCGGCCTTCTTCACTCTGCGTACCCGTCCCTGTGCCTCAGCCCCAACTGGAAGCAAGGTGATTCCATCGACCATCAAAGGACGGGTCAGTCGGAGGGGAACTTCATCACCTTTCTTCGCGGTGCCGGAGCTAAATGCCGCCACGGTTGCAAACTTGAGAACCACTCCTTTCTGAACAATCACGGTATGGGGTGGCATCGTGGATTGCGCCTGTAATGATTGAATTAGGGCAACCATAACCACGTAAGCAATTGCGCTTTGCAGCTTCATCATGGCTGGATTTTACGCTCGCCCTGATTCGAGCGGCGTCAGGTTGTGACAGTTTCCTCGGTGTCACAAACCGGGCCGCAATCCAGGCACGAGTTTCGAGTGCGCAGTATGAGGAAGAGGTGAATCTGACGATCAACCTCGACCGGGAGGAAGACGGCCTGGACAAGTGGAAACGCTGGAACTCCCCGGTGTGATGTGTTACGGCCAGAGCCGGGCGAAGCCATGAGTAATGCCGAGCGCCACGATCAAGACGAGGTTGGTCAGCGGATGTTTCAAGAGTCGCCAAGCGAACAGCATTGAAACCAGAAAGTCTCTGACCAGCCAGGCTCCTTTTTGTCGAGCTAGTTGCGTCGGCCCCATGGAACGCGCACCGACGGCGAACAGCCGGCCGATTTCAGGGACACCTCCAGTGTCCCGCGTAGGACGCCTTGCTTATACGGGAGCATCACGCTGGTGTAGTGTCCGTCTTTGTCAGCCTTCCCGTTTTCGCTGTGGCGTTCACCCTCGGAGTTGGAATCGATCTTCAACTCACTGTCGGCTGGCAGGCCCGAGCCTTCAACTAAGACTACTTCAGCCCCAGGTGTGAGCAAGACTCCCTCAACGGAGCAGCCTCGATCCTCTCCGCGCAATGGCACGGGCACTACCTTGGCGAACACTTTGATGGCGCCGTCGGCCGAAATCAGGCCGAGGCGCACAGGTTCCCCAGGTGCGGGCTGTAATCCGAGGTCAATAGGGTCATTGGGCTTGTCGTCACTACCGCACGTGCCGGGAACCCCAGCGCAGATCGCCAGCCCGGATGCGTTCAGCGTCACGCCCGTCAATACCTCACCCGGTCCCTTTTGAGTCACTGGCCACGCCACAATTCCGTAAGTTCCATCCTTCGGAACACCGGTGGCATATAAGCGAAATTTAATAGCTGGCCCTGAACGCTCCGATTCTTTGATCGTGAGCAAAGCGTTCGGTGTGCTCGCCTTGGGGCCCCAAGCATTGTGCATTTTCACGAGAGCTGAAACGTTCTCTTGCACATTCGCACTGGGTTGAGGGCGCCCAGCCTGCCCATACCCTAGCGTAGGACTCGACAACGCCAACGAAATCAGGACCGCTAACCAGGGTTGCATCGCCGCGAGTGTATCAGGGAATACGACGCCGCGGCCATCCCACCACCGCCTGTTATAATGGAAGTAACTTTATGAACAGCCGCGCGAAGATTCTCGTGGTCGTGAGCTCGACATTCCTGGTGCTTCTGTTGGTGCTTGGCAGCGTGGTCGGCAAAAGCGCTTCCACCGACAGTCCGTACCATCATCTGGCGGTTTACACCGAAGTCCTCTCCCGCATCAAAAGCGAGTACGTGGAGGAGCCGGACCTCAAGAGCGTCACCCTGGGCGCGCTCAACGGGCTGCTGGAATCGATCGACCCGTTTGCCAGCTATCTCAATGCGGATCAGTACAAGGAATACCAGAAGAATTTCGACACCTACAAAGGCGACGTGGGCCTGGTGCTGTCCAAACGCTTCGGCTATATCGGCGTGGTAAGCGCGATTCCCGGCTCGCCCGCGGCCAAGGCCGGCCTCACTACCGGCGACATTCTGGAAACGATTAAAGGCGTCGCTACGCGCGACATGCCGCTGGCGTATGCCGAGCTGCTATTGCGCGGCCTGCCCGGCACCACGGTCGATCTGATGGTGCTGCGGCGCCGTCCTGAGCCGCAGAAAATGACGTTGACGCGCGCGGTCCCGGCCCCTCAGCCAGTGCAAACCAAGATGCTGGCTAACGATGTCGGCTACGTGCGCGCCGAAAGTCTGGCCGGTGGCAAGGTCAAGGAAGTGGCGGCGGCCATCACGGATTTGGAGAAGAAGGGCGCCAAGCGGTTTGTGCTTGATCTGCGCCAGTGCGCGACCGGCGGCCCGGAAGAGGGCGTTGCCTTAGCGGACATGTTCCTGGAGAAGGGTCTCATCACTTACCTGCAGGGCCAGCGCGTCACACGCAAGGATTTCCAGGCCGATGCCGCCAAACCCAAGTTCAAGGAACCGCTCGTGCTTCTGGTGAACCGCGGTACGGCGGACGGAGCTGAGGTCGCGGCGGCGGCGTTGCAAGATGACAAGCGCGCCGAACTGGTCGGCGAGCGGACCTACGGGGACGCTTCCCAGCGCAAGGCGATTTCGATGGACGATGGCGGCGCCGTCATCCTTTCGGTTGCCAAGTATTATTCACCGGCCGGGAAAGCCATTCAGGACACTGGTGCGACGCCTGCCAATCTGGTGGTGGAAGCGGATGTGGCGCAGGAATCCGATGACGACAGCGATGCCGCCAAGCCCGATGCCAATGAGCCCGAGCACAAGGCCGGCGAAGACATGATGCTGAAGAAGGCGCTTGAGCTGCTAGCCAAATAGGCTACAGCGTTTTCAGGTACGCGACGAGGTTTTCCTTTTCCTCATCGGTCAGCATGTCCTTATAAGCCGGCATGCCTTTGCCGCCTTCATCGATCTTGGTGCGCACGTTGGCTTCAGTGGGCTTCTTGCCGTCGGCCATTTTCTCCCGGCTGAATAAGCCCTTCAAGCCCGGCCCCATCTTCTTTTCCGTGCTGTCGGCGTTGTGGCACACGCTGCACTGCTCAAATACTTCTTTGCCCTTGTCGGCGTCGCCTTTTTTATCCTGGCCGAATACCACGGCGGTGCTGGCGGCAAGCGCGACGGAACATGCGATGGCGGTGAGTCTGGACATAGGAATCGATGATCTCCCTGCTGAGATTTAATTCTCCAGTTTACACTCTGGCGGCGGCTCGTTCGGGCTCCGACTGCGCGGGCTAAAATGAAATTATGCGCATCCTTCTGTTCAGCGGCAAGGGAGGCGTAGGAAAAACCAGTCTTGCCGCCGCCACCGGCCTGCAGTTGTCCCGCCTGGGCTACCGCACGCTGGTGATGAGTGTCGATCCGGCCCACAGCCTGGCGGATGCGTTCGACCTGCAAACCGGCCTGTTTCAGGGCGTGGCCAACGATCCGTATCCGATTTCGGAAAATCTTTCGATTCACGAAGTCAATATTCAGAAAGAGATCAAGCGCCACTGGGGCGAGATTTCTGCTTACGTGATTTCGGTGCTGCGCACCACCGGCATCAGCGATGTTGAAGCCGAGGAACTGGCGATCCTGCCGGGAATGGAAGAGCTGAGCGCCATGATGTACGTGAACCAGTTCCGGCGGGAAGAGACCTACGACGTCATCGTGCTCGATTGCGCGCCCACTGCGGAATCCATGCGCTTCGTCAGCATGCCGACCACGCTCGAGTGGTACATGAAGCACATTTTTCCGTTTCAGCGGGGGCTGATTAAAGCTGTGCGGCCTATCGCCAATCGCGTATCGCCGGTGCAGCTTCCGAGCGACAACTACTTCGCCAATATTCAGGATTTGTTCAAGCGGCTGGACGGCATCGATGTATTGCTGAGCGACGCCAAGACGACCAGCGTGCGGCTGGTGACCAATCCGGAGCGCATGGTTTTGCGCGAAACGCAGCGGGCCTTCGTCTACTTCTCGCTGCACGGGCTCAGCGTGGACGGCGTTATCGTCAACCGCGTGCTGCCCCTGGCCGTGAAGGACGCCTGGTTCGAACATTGGCGCGCCTCGCAAGCCAAAGTACTCAAGGAAATCGACGAATATTTCGCGCCCGTCGCAGTGAAACGAGTGCCACTGTTCACGGATGAAGTAGTCGGCAAGGAGCGCCTGCAGGATTTAGCCGAAGCCCTGTACAGCGCGCGCGAAGATCCCGCCGCCGTGCGCCGCACCGAAGCGCCGTTCACCTTCGGCAAACGCAACGGGCACTATGAAGTGCGCCTGCGCTTGCCGTTCGCGGCCAAGGGCGATGTGGGGCTATTCAAGAAGGGCGACGAGCTGGTGGTGGAAATCGGAACGCTGCGGCGTCACATCGGACTGCCTACTTCGATGGCCTCGCTCATGCCGGCTCGCGCCACGTTGCAGAATAAGATATTGACCGTCGAAATGAAAGAAGGCTGATATGGCTGAAACGAAAACCAGGAAAAAAGCGACTAGCTCCGCGGCTCAGCCCGGCTGCTTCTTCTGCGCCGTGGCCGGTCCGCAGCTCGAGGCGATGTTCGGGAACGCTTTGCCGGAAAACACGCGAGAGCATTTCAAGAGCTCGCGAGTTGAGTTCCTCAAAGGTATCCGCAGCCTGCTCGATGCCCGCATCGCGCATCTGTCGGAGCATCCGAAGAAGGGCACTAAGGTCGCTGTCGAGTAGGCGCGGCTTTCTCTTTCACGCGGCCGCGCTGCCGTAGCGCTTCGCGCAGCACCCACTCGATCTGCCCGTTGAGGCTGCGCAGATCGTCGTCGGCCCAGCGGCGCAGACCTTCCAGGATCTGTTCGTCGATGCGCAGCGGAAATGTCTTGCGCTCGGCCATCTCGCTCTACTGATAAATCGTGCCTGTGTTGACGATGGGCTGCGCCGCCCGCTCGCCACAGAGCACCACCAGCAGATTGCTGACCATGGCCGCCTTGCGCTCTTCGTCCAGTTGGATCAGTTTCTTCTGCGAGAGCATCTCGAGCGCCATCTCCACCATGCCGACCGCGCCTTCAACAATCTTCTGCCGTGCGGCGACGATGGCCGATGCCTGCTGGCGCTGCAGCATGGCCGCGGCGATTTCCGGCGCATAGGCGAGATGGCTGATGCGGGCTTCGACCACTTCCACGCCGGCGATTTTCAAACGATCGTGAATCTCGGCTTGTAAGTGCTCGGCGACCGCGGCAGTATGGCCTAGCAGCGAGGCTTTGTCATCGTCGTGCGAATCGTAGGGATAGGCCGTGGCCAGATTTCGCAGCGCGGATTCGCTCTGCACGCTCACGTAGTTTTCATAGTTATCCACTTGGAACGTGGCTTCGGCGGTGTCGACGACTTTCCACACCACGACCGCGGCGATCTCGATGGGATTGCCATCGTGATCGTTGACTTTCAAGTGGCCGGTCTCGAAGTTACGCACGCGCAGCGACACGCGTTTCTTCGTCAGGAACGGATTGGCCCAGCGCAATCCCGGACTCTTGCCGGTGCCGGAATAGCCTCCGAACAACTGCAGGACGACGCCTTGGTTGGGCTGCACGGTGAAAAATCCGCCGAGGGCGATGGCCGCGATCACAGTGGCGCCAATCCAAAGAAACACCGCCAAATTATCGGACGATCCCGCCGACCGGGCGACACTCCACACGCAATAGCCTAGAACTGCCACCAGTATCGGCAGCATGATTAACCCTGAGATGAGATTTCGTTCCCGTTCTTTCATGTGTCCTCCATTGATATCATAATGATATCATTTTGAGGCGAGCAAAAACAAGTCTCTCGCAGAGACGCAGAGTACGCAGAGAAACCTTTAAGCAGTTCTCTGCGTCTCTGCGAGAAATGTCTTATCTTTTGCCAGCAAAGAACTGCTGAATGAGTTCGACGCACTCCGCACCCATCACGCCTTCGACGATTTCGACCCGGTGGTTGAGCACGTCCGAATCAGCTAGCCGGAACTTGCTGCGCACTCCCCCAAAACGCAGGTCGCGCGCCCCGAAGACCAGCGTCCGCACGCGCGCGGCTACCAGCGCGCCGGCACACATCACACACGGCTCAAGCGTCGAATACAGCGTGGCGCCTTCCAACCGATAATTGCCCAGGGTGCGCGCGGCTTCGCGCAAAGCTAGAATCTCGGCGTGAGCGGTGGGATCGATATCGCCGATGGGCGAGTTGCGCCCGCGTCCCAGGATTTCACCGCCCACTACCACCACCGCCCCGACCGGCGCTTCCCCGTTCTCGGCGGCTTCGCGAGCAAGGGCGAGCGCCTCCCGCATGAAAGCTTCCTGGCTCGATGCCTCGTGCATACGATACCGCTAGCTTAGAATAGAGAGATATGTTTCGCTATCTTCCGCTGATCCTCAAGAACTCCTGGCGGAACCGGCGTCGCACTACGCTGACCATTCTCAGCATCAGCGTGTCGCTGTGTCTGTTGGGGGTGCTGATGGCGATTTATCACGCGTTTTATATGAGCGAAGCCTCGCCCAGCCAGGCATTGCGGTTGGTGGTCCGTCACAAAGTTTCGCTCACTTTCGCGCTGCCGCAATCCTATCGCGATAACATTCGCAGGATTCCGGGCGTCAAGGAAGTGGGAACTTCGAGCTGGTACGGCGGCGTATATAAAGACAAGCGCGATCCGCAAAACATGTTTGCGCGCTTTGCGGTCGAGCCGGAGAAAATTCTGGCAATCCGTGGCGAGATGCAGATACCGGACGATCAGAAAGACGGCATTCCTGCGAGATCGCGCCGGTGCGTTGATCGGCAAGGGGCTGGCCGACAAGCTGGGGCTGCGCGTCGGCGACAAGGTCGCGATCCAGGGCGATGTTTATCCCGTCAACCTAGACCTGACGGTGCGCGCTATTTATGAAGCGCCCGTCGATGATCAGATTCTGTATTTCAACCGCGAGTACCTGGAACAGGGGCTTAGCGAGCGGCGCCGCGGCATGATCGGAACGTTTTACGTGCTGGCCGACAGCGCGGAATCCGTGCCGCGCATCGCCCAGGCGGTCGACGATGATTTCCGCAATTCGCCTTATCCCACCAAGACCGAAAGCGAGCGGGCGTTCGCGCTCAGCTTCATTGGATTTCTGGGAAACGTGAAGGCGCTGCTGCTGATTATTTCCGGCGCGGTGACGTTCACTATCCTGCTGGTTTCGGCCAACACCATTGCCATGTCGGTGCGCGAGCGGGTGCGCGAGGTCGGCGTGCTCAAGACGCTGGGCTATACGCCGGGAATTATTCTGGGCGTCATCCTGGGTGAAGCGGTGGCCATCTCTTTCATTGGCGGCGTGATCGGCTGCTTCCTGGCGGAACTATTGTGCCGCGTGGTGCGCCACGGGCCCGCGTTCAGCGACGATCTGGCGCGGCTCTCGCTCGTCCCGTCGGTGGTGGTGGCGTGCCTGGCGGTCGCGGTGAGTATCGGGTTAGTGAGCTCCTTCATCCCCGCGTGGAGCGCTTCGCAGACTTCGATTCTGGAAGCGCTGCGCAGCTCGGAGTAGTGATCATGGCGATTCCACTGGCTTACAATCTGCGGAATTTGGTGGTGCGCAAGACCACCACGATCATGACCGCGCTCGGCATTGCGCTCACGGTGGCCGTGCTGCTGGCCATGATGGCGATGATCGGCGGGCTGCGCTCATCACTCACTTCGACAGGCGATCCGCTGCATGTGCTGGTGATGCGCAAGGGCGCGGGCGCGGAGCTGGTGAGCATCATGAGCCCGCAATCGTACCAGGACATCAAGTTCAAGTCAGGTATTGCGCGCGGCTCGAATGGCCAGCCACTGGCGTCGCTTGAAATCGTCACCGTGATCAATCTGGAGAGCGTGGACGCGCCGCAGGGGATCAACGTCACTCTGCGCGGTTTGACGCTCGCCGGCGTCGAAATGCGGCGCGGCCTCAAGCTGGTGTCCGGCCGCTGGTTCGATTCCGGAAAACGCGAAGTCGTGGTGGGCGAATCGATCGAGAAGCGTTTTCCCGGCGCGCGGATCGGCCAGCGTCTGCGCTTTGGACGGGGCGAGTGGGAAGTGGTCGGCATCATGGCTGCGGGGAAGTCAGCGACCAATAGCGAAATTTTCGCCGACCTCAACCAGGCGAGCTCGGATTTTCAGCGCAGCGAAGCGCTCAGCTCGGTCTTGCTTACAGCTACCGATGCGGTCGCGGTGAATGCGCTGATTAACGATCTCACCGGCGATCCGCGGCTCAACGTCGACGCCATCACCGAGAAAGCCTATTACGAGGCGCAGACCACTTCCGGCGCGCTGATTGAATCGCTCGGAATTCTGGTTGCCATCATCATGGGTGTGGGCAGCAGTTTTGCCGCGATGAACACCATGTTCGCGGCGGTTGCGCGGCGGTCGCGCGAGATCGGCACCCTGCGCGTGCTGGGCTTTTCGCAATCCAGCATTCTGTTTAGTTTTTTTGTGGAATCGGTTGTATTGGCTGGATTAGGTGGGCTGCTGGGCTGCCTCCTAGTGCTGCCGCTGAATGGCATTACCACCGGCATCGGCAACTTCGTGACGTTCAGCGAGATCGCTTTTGATTTTCGCGTGACGCCGCTGATTATGCTGAGCGGAATTGCGTTTGCCGCCGTGCTGGGCGCTGTGGGCGGCCTGTTTCCAGCGCGTACAGCCGCGAATAAGCAAATCCTGGTCGCCCTGCGCGACATCTAAATCACCGTGGAGACCGAGCTCAAGAACTTACGAATCGACCGCTCACCGGCGAAGGAGCCGGCGCCTGCGCCCTGGGCCGTGCGCTGGATTATCGGCGGCGTACTTCTGTTCGTCCTTCTTGGCTTCGGGCGGTTCGCCTACAACCAATGGAGCGCGTCGGCGCCGGAGGTTGATGTCGTGCGCGTGCACGCCGGCTGCCACCGGCGGCGCTGCCGGCTCGAGCGTCATTCTCAACGCTACCGGATATATCGTTTCTCATCACAAGATCGAAGTGGCCGCCAAAGTCATCGGCAAAGTGCTCTGGATCGGCGTCGAAAAGGGCGACAAGGTGAAGCAGGACCAGATCATCGTGCGCCTGGAGGATGACGAATATCGCGCCCAGCTCGATCAGATGAAAGGGCAGCTTGCCAACCTGGAGGCGCATCTGGCGGAGCTGGAGCACGGCTCACGGCCAGAGGAAATTGCGGTGGCGCGCGCCAATCTGGAGCAAGCGAAAGCCGACCTGGAGAACGCCCGAGTCACGCTCGATCGCACACGCAAACTCGCGATGGACGGCGTGATGTCCAAACAGGCGCATGACGACGCGGTGGGGAAATATGATGGCGCGGTAGCCCGCGTGAATTCTTTGCAGCGTACGCTGGACTTGGCCGTGCTTGGCACGCGGCAGGAACAGATCGACGCCGCCCGCGGACAGGTGATGCAGGCTCGCGGCGCCGTTGCCTACGCGCAGACGCAGTTGGACAACACCGTGATTCGCTCGCCGGTCACCGGCACCATTCTCGAGCGCGCTGTCGAGAAGGGCGAATTTCTCACCACCAGTTTCGTCGGCGACCGCGGCGCCAAAGGGTACGTCGTGTCGTTGGCCGATCTCAACGATCTGCAGGTGGAGTTGGACATCAGCCAGACCGATTTCGCCAAGCTCGGCTCCCGGCAGCGCGGTATCGTCACCACCGACGCCTTTCCAGACCGCAAGTACGACGGCGTTATCGAGGAAATTTCACCCGAGGCCAATCGCCAGAAAGCCACCGTGCAGGTGAAAGTAAAAGTTCTGAAACCGGACGACTACCTGCGGCCGGAGATGAACGCCAGCGTGGCGTTTCTGGCGGACGAAAAGCCCGGGTCCACTGACACCACGTCTCAAGCGCGCCTCTTTTTGGTGCCGCCCTCCGCGGTGCGCGATAATGCAGTGTTCGTGGTTCTGAACGGAAAGGCGGTACGGCGCGCTGTGAAAACGGGCGCGACAACCAGCCAGGGCATGCGCATCGACGACGGATTAATCGGCGGCGAAGATCTCATTGTGAATCCGCCGGCAAGTCTGAAGGATGGCGATCGTGTGCGAACGAAGGCGTAAAGGCATGAGCGAAGTCGTCATACAAACCAGCCGGCTGACGAAGGAATTTGTGCGCGACGAATTTCACGTGGTGGCGCTCAAGGACGTCAACATTGAAATCGATCGCGGCGCGTTCGTGGCGCTGATGGGTCCGTCCGGCTCGGGAAAATCCACGCTGCTGCATGTGATTGCCGCCATGGATAAGCCTACGGGAGGCGAGATCCGCGTGCTGGGCCAGGATTTGGGCGCGCTCACCGACCGGCAAATTGCCCACTGGCGCAACGTGAATGTCGGATTCATTTTTCAGAGTTTTAATTTGATTCCGGTGCTCACGGCGCTGGAAAATGTCGAGCTGCCCTTGAAACTCACGCATCTCAAAAAGCGCGAACGGATGGAGCACGCCGCGACCGCGCTCAAGCTGGTGGGCCTCGGCGACCGGTTGGGCCATTTTCCGCGGCAGCTCTCCGGCGGCCAGGAGCAGCGCGTGGCCATTGCGCGGGCCATCGTCACCGACCCCGCCTTGATTCTGGCGGACGAGCCCACGGGTAATCTGGACGCAGCCTCCGCGCAGGATGTTCTGACATTGCTTTCCCGCCTGAACAAAGAGTTCGGAAAGACCATCGTCATGGTCACGCACGATCCGCACGCCGCCGCTTTCGCTACCAAAGTGCGGCATCTGGAAAAAGGTGAAATGGTGGCAGAAGGGGCGGTACCCGCATAATATGGCCGAGCTGGAAATTCATCACGAGGAAGGCAAGGAAGATCCCCGAGGCCAGAAAATCGGCATCCTGGCGGCAGTGATCGCGGTGGCGCTGGCCATCGTGACCATCGCCTCGCATCGCGCCCACACCGATGCCGTCCTTCTCAAGGCATCCACCAACGACCGCTGGTCGTTCTACCAATCCAAGCGCATGAAGCTGCATAGCCTGGAACTCGGCGCGGACTTGATGGAGGTTCTGGGCTCGAAAGATGAAGCAGCGCGCGCGAAGGTCGAAGCCTACCGCAAGGAAGCCGAGCGCTACGAACACGACTCCAAGGAAGTGTCCGATGAAGCGCGCGAGAAAGAGCACGAAGCCGTGGTTGTGGAGGGCAAAGCGCTGCGTTTTGATTTCGGCGAAGGCTTGCTGGAAATCGCCCTGGTGCTGACGTCGCTGTACTTTATTTCCAAGAAGATGCTGTTCCCCATCGTCGGTGTCATAGCCGGGGTGATGGGCCTTGCCGCGGCAGCCAGCGGATGGATGATGTAGGCGTTAATTCCGCAGCGGCTTGCCGGTTTTGAGCATGTGCTGCATGCGCTGCTGCGTTTTGGCCTGACCGCAGAGGCTTAGAAACGCTTCACGTTCCAGATCCAGCAGATACTGTTCGGAAACTTTTTGCTCGCCGGTGCCGCGGCCTCCGCTCAAAATGTAAGCCAGCTTCTCTCCCACCACCGTGTCGTATTCAGTGATGTAGTTTCCTTGGCGCGCCATGTAAAGTCCGAGCTTCAGTAGCGCGTAACCTGCATCGCCGCCAACTTTGATATCGGCGCGTGGAACGCCCGGCGCATAGCTCGGGACAAGCGAAAGCGCGAGTGCCTTGGCGTCGGCGATCAGCCTTTCGGGATTCATGGAAATGCTGTCGGCGGCGCTCAGCAGGCCGAGGTCACGCGCGTCGGCGGCGCTGGCGGATACTTTTCCGTATCCGATCAGCTCAAAGGCCGCACGTGCTTCGCCGAGCCGTATCAGCATCTCCTTGCAACCGCCGCCCGCCGGGATGAGGCCTACGCCCGTCTCGACCATGCCGATATAAGTTTCGGCCGACGCCTGAACGCGCGCCGCATGCAGCACGATCTCGCAGCCTCCGGCCAGCGCCAGGCCGAACGGCGCGGCCACCACCGGCTTGGACGCGTATTTCATGGCCATGTTGCCTTGCTGGAAGCGCTGGATCACGGCGTTGATCTCATCCCATTCGCCTTCCTGCGCCAGCAGCAGGACCAGCATCAGATTGGCTCCGGTAGAAAAATTCTCGGCTTCATTGGCGATGATCAGCGCGTCAAAATTCTTGTCTGTCTCTTCCAGGCCGGCGAACATCATGGCGATGAGGTCTTCGCCGATGGTGTTCATCTTGCTGTGAAATTCCAGGCAGAGCACGCCATCGCCTATGTCGATGAGCGATGCGCCTGGGTTGGACTTGACGACGCCGCGCGCCCTTTTCAGCGGCGCCAGTGCGAGAACGCCGGGCCGGTCTTCGAGGGTTTGGTAGCCGCTTCCGGCGAGATCGTAATAGCGGGTGTGCGGACGCCCCGGTTCATCTGCCGTTTGATAAAACGATTTCGCGCCGCTGGCCAGCATGCGTTCCACATTCGCCGGGACCGGGCGCTGCTCCCGCTCCATGCGTCGCACCGTCGCCTCCAGGCCCAATGCGTCCCACATTTCGAATGGGCCTAGCTTGTTGGCGTAGCCCCAGCGCATGGCTCGATCGATTTCGACGATGCGATCCGAAATCTCCGGCGTCATCGCTGCGGAATAAATAAACAAATCGCTGAGCAGCTTCCAGAGAAACGCACCGGCGCGATCTTCGGCGGCCACTACCATGCGCAGGCGCTCGCCCAGATCCTCGACGTTTTTCGCCGCTTCAACTGACGGAAAGCGCGGCTTCTGCGCGGGATGGTATTCCAGCGTCTTGCGATCGATCGCGTGAATCTGCTGATCGGCCCCCTTGCCCACGCGCCGGTAACAACCCTGGCCTTTCTTTTCTCCCAGCCAGCCGCGCAGAACCATCTCTGCCAGAAACGGCTGCAGCACAAAGCGCTCGCGCCAGGGATCGTTGGGGGCAAGCTCGTACAGATTACGCGTCACGAGCGCCCAGACATCCAGTCCGATAATGTCGAGCAGCCGATAGCTGGCGCTCTTGGGCAGCCCGATGAGCGTACCGGTCAGCGCGTCGACTTCCTCGATCGAATAATCGTCCTCGACGGTGATCTTGTGAAGCGTCGCGCCAAAAAAAACGCCGATGCGATTGGCGATGAAATTGGGAGTATCTTTGCACGGCACCACGCCCTTGCCCAGGCGCCGGTCGCAAAAGTCCGCGACGAAGTCCAGTACGGTAGGCGACGTTTCAGCGCCGCGAATGATTTCGACCAGATGCAGATAACGCGGCGGATTGAAAAAATGCGTGCCAAGAAAATGATGGCGGAATTCCTCAGCGAATCCTTCCGAAATGGCGGCGAGGGGAATGCCGCTGGTATTCGTAGAAACGATGGAGCCGGGCGTGCGTGCGGCAGCAACCTTGGTGAGCAGCTCGCGTTTGATCGCCAGGTTCTCGGTGACTGCCTCGATAATCCAGTCGCAGTCCTGGACGCTGCTCAGATGATCTTCAAAATTTCCCGGAGTCACCAGCGCCGCCGCGGCCGGCGTGAAGAAGGCCACCGGCTTCTGCTTGGAAGCGCTCTCGATCCCGCTCAGCGCCGCCTGGTTACGGTTGGGCTGTCCGGGGCGCACTACATCCAACAGCAGGGCGGGGATTCCAGCGTTGGCGAAATGGGCCGCAATGCGCGAGCCCATGGTTCCCGCGCCCAGAATAGCGACTCGCCTCACTGATTTCCGATGCATCAGGGGAGTTTACCGCGAAACGCCAGTGGACGGAACCCGCTGGCGTAACACCATCGTCACCGATCGGCCGTGCCCGCTAGTTATGATAAAAGCATTGACGCCACCTCATAGCATCGAATCTCCGTCGGCGAAGCCTGATCGCCGGAAACTGCCGCGCTGGGTGATCCCGGCGATCGCCTGGGTGATTTCCATTGCCTGTCTCATCTGGGTTTTCCGGGGCGTGGATTACGCCGAGCTGATGTACGATATTCGAACGTTGAAATGGCGCTGGATGGCGCTCGCGATTGTTCTCGAGCTCGCCGTTTATGTTTGCCAGGCCTGGCGCTGGAATATTCTGCTCAGCCCGGTGGAGCGTCTGCCTTTCTGGCCCACGGTGCAAGCGATTTACATTGGCGTGTTCGCGAGCGGCGTTCTTCCCCTGCGCACCGGCGAAATTATCCGCTGCTATCTGTTGGCGTTCTGGAATGAGCTGCCGGTGTCATTGGCGTTCACTTCCGGCGCGATCGAGCGAGTGATCGACGGCCTCTGGCTGCTCGCCGCGTTTGGATTTACTGCCCGCCTGCTGGATCTTCCACGCTACATGATCGATGGCGTCGAGGTCATGGCAGCCGCGCTGGCCCTGCTCTCGCTGGTATTTATCTATGTGCTGTTCCGCAAGCAGCACGCGCATACGCTGCTCGCGCGCATGAGTTGGGGCGTCAAGTTCGCCCACGTGTTGGACGAGATTCACCGTCTCGGCGACTGGCGCACGCTGGGGCAGGCAACGGCCGTGAGCGGGCTTTATCTGGTTCTGCAAATCGCTGCGGTCTGGACATTGATTCAGGCATATGACCTCGACGCAACGCTGTGGTCCGGCCTCGCGGTGCTCACCATATTGCGCGTGGGGACGCTAATTCCTAACGCTCCCGGCAACGTGGGGTCGTTCCAATTCTTCACAGTGCTTTCTTTGAAACTGCTGGGCGTCGACAAAACGACGTCGGCCGGTTTTTCGGTGGTAGCCTATGCCGCGCTCACTTTTCCGCCGTTGATCGCAGGCGCCCTGGTGCTGATGCTGACTGGGCTGAATATCGGCGAAGTCCATCACCATGCCCACTCCGCGCGGCGCGACTACCGGGCCGGCAAACGCCCGCCTGTGCCACAATAGAATTCCATTTTTCGGCCAGGAGGGATTCATGTCGGAACCAAAGCCCGCGCCTTCGCGGAGGCGTTTTCTGCAAGGCGGCAGTGCGGCGGCAGCGTTCAGCATCGTCAAGCCGGAATCGGTACGAGGCTCGCAGGCCAATTCCAAAGTTGCCGTCGGCCTGCTTGGCGTCGGCGGACGAGGATCGTACGATGCCGCTATCTTCCACGCCGATCCCCGTGCGCACGTCACCGCGCTCTGCGACTTGTTTGACGACCGCATTGAAAAAGGCATTCAGCAGATCAAGACCGAAAAGCCCACCGTCTACAAAGACTACGAAAAGATTCTCAGTGCTGCCGATCTGGACGCGGTAGTCATCGCCACGCCGCCGTTTGAGCACCCGCGCATGCTTGAAGCCGCGGTCCAGGCGCGCAAGCACATCTACTGCGAAAAGCCGATGGGGGTGGATCTCGAAGGCGCCAAGCGCGTGATCGCCGCCGGCCGCAAAGCCGATCCGAAGAAATGCCTCTCCGTCGGATTCCAGCAGCGCTACGGCCCCGTTTATCTGGAAGCCTTCAAGCGGATTCGCGAAGGACAGATCGGCGAGCTGGTCAATGCCCGCGGCTTCTGGATCGCCAACGATCCGTTCACGCGCCGTCCCTACGACGATCCGAAAATTGAAAAGCTGCGCAACTGGTTTTGCTACCGCGACTACTCCGGCGATTTCATCGTCGAGCAGGATTGCCACAATTTCGACGTGCTTCACTGGTTTCTGGATGCGCGTCCGATTCGCGCCGTAGGTTATGGCGGCCGCAAGGTTCGGACGTCAATGGAGATTCTGGATCACCTGGGGCTCACGTTCGAATTCCCCAAAGGCATACATGTCAACTTCGAGGCCAACCAGCTTACGCCGCGCGGATTCAACCGGGTCGGCGAGGAATTCACCGGCACCAAGGGCTCGATCGCGACTTCCCGTCAGCGCATGATCCACACCCGCGGCGTCAACGACGTCGAGACCATCGAATCCAAACGCGACATCACCATCGACGGCATTGAGGGATTCCTAACGCGCGTCCTTTCCGGGAACGTGGAAAACGTGGCCGAGCGCTCGGCCATCAGCACGCTGTTCGCGATTCTCGGCCGCACTGCAATCTACACCGGCCGCGAAGCCACATGGAAGGGCGAGTTCGGTGACGTTTAGCCGAATTGCGGTTCTATTCCTCGCCTGCTGCACACTGCCCGCGCAAGACAGCGGCAAAATCCGCGTCATCGCTTTTGGCGCGCATCCGGACGATTGCGATATCCGCGCCGGTGGAACAGCAGCGCTTTTCGCGCGCATGGGACACGCGGTTAAGTTCGTTGCCGTCACAAATGGCGATGCCGGGCATCAGAGCGAGGGCGGGGGAGCGCTGGCCAAGCGTCGCCGCGCCGAGGCCATGGAATCCGCCCGGCGCCTGGGAATCGAGTACGAAGTGCTCGACAATCACGATGGCGAATTGCTGCCCACGCTCGATATTCGTCTGCAGGTAATCCGGCGCATCCGCCAATGGAACGCCGATATCGTGCTCGCGCCGCGCCCCAACGATTACCATCCCGACCACCGTTACACCGGCGTGCTGGTGCAGGATGCCGCCTATATGGTGGTGGTGCCTAACATCGCGCCGGACACGCCACCGCTGCGCCGTAATCCCGTGTTCCTCTATTTTGAAGATCACTTTCAGCGGCCCAACCCGTTCCGGCCGGATGTCGCTATAGCCATTGATGACGTATGGCAGCAGAAAGTTTCCGCGCTCGATGCCCACGTCTCGCAGGTTTATGAGTGGCTGCCGTGGGTGGACGGAAAACTTGACGAAGTGCCCAGAGATCCGGCGGTGCGAAAAACATGGCTGGCCAAGACTCGCGCGCCCGAGGTCACTCCGGCCGTCCGAGCCGCACTCGAGAAATGGTATGGCGCAGATAAAGCCTCGCGCGTAAAAGCCGCCGAGGCGTTCGAATTGTGCGAGTACGGCCGGCGTCCCAGCGACGGCGAAATCCGCAAGCTGTTTCCGATGCTGCGATAGCGCGGTTTGAAACCCGCCCCTACTGCAGTTCGAAATCCGCCGCGCGCACGATGGACGTTTGCCCCGTCGAATTCATGGCCTTCACTTCCGCGCGATACGTTCCCGCCGAAAGAGTAGCGAACGACACTTTGAGGATGACCGGAATCACCGCGTTGTCCTTGCGAATCCACGGCGCTACGTTCATCAATCCCGAGTCATGCTTCGCCTCGCCGCTCTTCTTATCGATCAGACGGATCTGGATGCCAACCATCGGCGCCGTCGCGGTGAGAAGCCCCGGCTCGTAGATTTCCACGTAGATAGCGCCTGCGCCGCTTTTATCGAAGCGCTCGGTGCCGGTGGGGATCACTTGCAGGCCCTGAGTCGCGAGCGGCGTCCGGCCTTCCAGCAACTCGATGTCACGGCCCAGGTCATTTTCATGCATTGCGCGCACTTCCTTGCTCATGGCCAGCGCGCTCAGGCTGAATTGCTTGCCGTCATAAGGATCGATGAGAAGTGGTGTTTCCAGCTTCCCAAAAGCCTCGCCGCCCGAACTGAATACGATTTTGAAAGCATATTGGCCGGAGGCGATTTCAAATTCGTTCTCGTAGTGAAGCGGCTCCTCTTTAGCTGCTTCCATTTCTTTCTTGTTCGCGAAATCCAACTTCACGGCATCGCTGAAGCGCGCTGCCACGGCGCCGTCAAAGCTATAAGCGATGCCCAGGATGTTCAGGCTCGCATGAAATTTTCCCTTCGTTTTTTCAAAATTGACGGCGCTCAAGGGAATCTCCATTGCCACATTGACCCGGGCAGTATTGGGAGAAGTGTAAAAGAACGGCACGCGCATAGAGGCGTTCACATTTCCCGCTTTGGTGCCGGCGACGCGATTCTCCAGATCCTTCTCGACCGGATTTCCCGCCAACAGGTCCACCGGTCTCGCATTGCAGTATCCGCTGCGCGCCCGGACCGTAGTGCCGCCCCGGTCCACCTTCACGCGCAACGTGTGACAGCTTCCCTCCGGCGATTCCGAAGGCGCATAGCCCAGGATGTAGTGTTCGTTTTGCTCTCTGGCGATTTTTTCCAGTCCACCCAGCAGGTCATTGGTGTTGACGATCACGAAACCGCCCGTGCCTTCGGCGAGTTGATAAAGCACTTGTTGATTGGTCGTGCTGCTTGTCGGAAATGAAGGAACAATTTGCCGGGGCTGATTGTAGGGACTGGTCATGTATGGTTGCTGGCCGGAGACGGGCCGGCTCCCGGTCCCCGGATTACCGGTGGTCCCTCCGCCCGTGCTGCCGCGTCCAGGCGAGACCGGGGTTCCAACCGTTCCGCCGCGCCCGCCGCCCGTGCCGCCAACTGGCGTGCCAGTCCCCCCGCCCGGCGATCCGCCTGTGCCCCCTCCTCCGCCGCCAGTGCGCTGTGGGACGAACGAGGATCCCATGGGGATCCGGATCGCCGCCATACTTACCGGCCGAACCAGCGTTTCATCGATACGCGGCGCATACGCCGCCGATGCCACCAAGCCGCGAACGTCGATGGGATAAATCGCCACGTTCGACCGGTTGCACACGTCGATCACCGCCGTAACCTCCGGCATGTTTTCCCGGTTCAATGGAAAGCCCGCGGTGAAAAACACCAGAGTCTTGCGGCCTGGAACGGTGGCCAGATTCTTCGCCAGGCTTCGCAGCGCCAGCATCACGCTGCGCGCGCCGAAATCAGCCTCGGCATTACCCAGCCGCGGCATCCCTGCAGGGGCAACGTCCATCCCGGCGCCTGCGCCATTTGGTGACACCGCGGAGAACTTCACTCCACTCACGGCTTTCTTCAACCGGTCGGCATCCGCTGTGAAATTTTGCGCGACACGCAGCGTGCCGCCGAAATTAACAACCGCCATAAGGCGATTTGGTGCGTTGTTGCCATCGATGAACTTCTCGGCCGCCTGCCGGGCGCGCAATTGGTCGCCGGTCTCCATCGTCGAGTTGTCGAAGAACAGTACCAGATAACGTTTCTGGGAATTGGAAGGGGAAGCGGGATCGGCCTCGAACGAAAAGTTCTTGATGGTCTGTTCCTTGTTGTCCTCCCAAACGCGAAAATCTTTTATCGCCAGATCGCGAACGGTATTTCCCTTCTTATCGGTGACCACCGTGTCCACCAGAACCAACCGGGTTTCGGTTCGGAGCACGGCGCCGGAATCGGCCGGAGCCTGGGCCGGGGGCTGTTGGGCTGACGCCAACAAGCCGCATAAACAAAAAACAGTCGCGAACCGCATCCTGCACCTCACCTATGGAATTTCGAGTGCGCCATTTTGCGCCGACATCATTTGCCCTTCGGTATCCCGCACCACCAACCGTACCAGGTAGCTGCCCGGTTTTACGTCAATGTTCGATTTAAAAGTGACGCCCGAGCGCAGCTTGTTCTCGAGCGTCTCATCCCGCAAATGCATTGCGACCCGCTTCTCGATTCCCGTAATGAAGTTTCCATTGCGATCGAATAGCGCCGAAACGATGGTCAGCTCGTTGTGGTTCAGGCCTTCCGATTTCCGATATTTGAGCTGGCGTACGTCCACGCGAGCAACCACCGTGACTTTGGCGCTATCACTGGTCGGCTTGAAAAACTGTGTGTGCAACTCCACGGGGAGATCGACCATCTCTTCGCGCGAGAAAAGAGCTTCCTGAATTTCCTGCTTGGCTGTCTCCACCGGGTTGGCGGCATGGCGGGGAACAAAGTAACCGCGGCGTGCCTGCACGCTCAGCTTGGTAGGTTTCTCCAAAGTGACCTTGAGGCGGTGAAAGCTGCCATCCAGTTTCAAATTCTGCGGCGAGAACCCCAGCGTATACACGTATTCCGGCGCGGACGCCAGCCGCCTAAGCCCTTCCCGCAAATCATTGTCATTGTGAAAGAACGTGCCGCCGGTTCCATCCGCCATTTCCGCCAACAGATCAGCCTCTACCAGCGCGGCGTCGGACTCGTAGCGCATCGTGAGCGCCGGGGCAGCCGACATCCGCTGGCTGGCATCGCCGCCTGGAACGAAGGCGTAAAGCCCACGCGCGTCCACTGCGTTGATGATCACATTCGAGCGTATAGCACGGTCGATGAGTTCAGTCTTGTCCTGCTCGGCGAAAGGCGTGAGGAACCCCGGGGAAAGGATGACAATCGTGCGTTGACCCGGCATCACCGAGATCCTGCGGATCACGTCCTTCAGGACGCCCAATGCGATGCGGGATTCGGTCTCGCCCCCAGTCAATGCGCGCGACGCAGCCATGCGAACCGCCTGCTGCGCGACGTTGATCTGCCCGCCTGACAGATTTAGACAGGCCATGGCATCAGCGGTCCCGGCCTGCAGGGCTTGGGGATCGTTCTTGTTCTGAATCAGGTCCGCCATGTAGTAGGTGATGTTCGGGCATTCCATTCCGGTGGGCAATCCGCTGACGGACCGTGGCTGTAAGCGGAGCAGCGTTTCGTTTAGTTTGGCGCGATCGTCGGTGAAATCCAGCGTGGTCCGGCCCGAGGTCGAAAAAATAGCGGCGCGGCTGGTGGTTTCGAGCGATGCCAGATTGCGGCTGGCCGCATCACGGATCCGCGCCAGATCAGAAAACTGGAGATGGATGTCGTCGAACAAATACGCGGTAAAGCGCTCGGGAAAAGCGGCCAGCTCCGCGGCGGAAGGTTTATCGGTTGCATCGGTGCCTGGATTGGTAGGCTGGACCGCGGCCCGGCTTCCTGGTCTTTCCACCGAAAATTTTATAATTTCCTGAGGCTTACCTTTGTCGAGAAGGCGGAAGTTTTCCTGCCGCAAATCTCCAATGGCGCGCCCCTGGCTGTCGCGCACCACCACCGGTACCAAAACGAGATTGACTCTGGCTTTGAACGTCGCCGGGTTCTCCGTGGATTGGATTTCCTGAGAATTAGCGGTTTGCGCAGCCGCAACGAGACACAACAGGAAGTACCTGAGGACCCTGCAATCGCCAGTCTGGCTGAACGGCATGCGTCACTCAGGGAATTCTACTCCTTTTCAGCGAATAAAGAATTTCTCGCAGAGACGCAGAGAACTACATTTTTGGCGTTGGTTTTCTCTGTGTACTCTGCGTCTCTGCGAGAAAATTCTTACCCGCGCCGCTCTCGCCCAGCCATCACCTGCACGGGCGCTACCAATTCCGGCGGTGGTGCCGGCGGAGTTGGTTTCTTACGGGTATTCAGGCGCGTGATGATGAGCTGTTCCTTCAGCTTGGCGAATTTTGGACTGCCCGGCTTGGCGCCGGCCTTCTCCACTTCAGCGTCGGTGACTTCCTGCGCCGCCGGATAGTATTTCTGCAGGTAGTTACGCAGCCGGTCCTGCACAATTTTCTGCTGGGAACGGTACATCAGGTACAAAACCTCTTCCCCGGCAGCTTTGGAAACCACCTGATAAATCTGCGACGGCTGCCGCAGACGCGCCGACTTCAGCTCGTGCTCCAGTTTCTTGACGCGCGGCTCCAGCTTTTGCCACACGTCGAGTTCGGAACGCCGCATCTCCAGTGTTTTCGCCAGCGCCGCACGCTCGCGCGGGTTGAACTTCTCGGTTAGTACAGAGAGGAACGGCGCGAGCCCGCCTACGCGGAAGCCTTCGTTGACCGGAAACATTCGCTTGAGCCGCTCCAGTTTCGCCAGCGACGGAAAGCTGAGTTTCGGCCCGGCCAGGGTTTCGGAAAAAATGGACAGCAGGCCGTCCTTCTCGAAGGCGCGAAGCACATCCGCTGCACTCTGTTCTTCGGCAATGCAGCGCAGCTCTTCAAACAGGTGGCGACCGCCGATATACTTTTCCACGTTGGCTTCACGGGCGTTCTGGTATTGCCGCTCGGTGCGCTCGTCCACCATAAATCCAAAACGGACCCGGAAGCGGATCAGCCGCAGCAGCCGCGACGGATCGTCGAAGAAAGTATACGAGTGGGTCGCGCGCAGCTCTTTATTGCCCAGATCGGCCAGGCCGTTGGTGGGGTCGATCAGCAATCCCCGGGAACTGCGGTTGAGCGAGAGCGCAATGGCGTTGATGGTGAAATCGCGGCGGCGCAGATCGTCCTGAATCGGGGCAGGCGTGACCTTCGGCCGAGCGCCCGTGCGTGCATACTCTTCCTGCCGCGACATGCTGATTTCCGCGCGCACGCCGGTAGGAAACAGCAGCTCCATGGATTTCCGGTTATCGTCGGTTTCAAGAATGCGAGCGTTGGTCCGGGTGGCCACGGCCTTCGCCAGCTTCAGCGCGTTGCCTTCGACCGTGAAATCCAGATCGCGCACCTGGAAACCGCCCAGCATGTCGCGCATGGCGCCGCCGGTGAGGAACAAATTGACATTGGCTAGGCTGGCTTCTTTGATCAGTTCAGCCACGGCGCGGTTCTGATCCGCGCTGAGGTGGCTCTCCAGCATGAACATGTAGTCGCTCATCTGCGCTTCACCGGTTTCTCAAGCACGGGGATGGTGCTCGTCGACGATTTTGCGCAGGCGAGAGCGCATTACGTGCGTATAGATTTGTGTGGTCGAAATATCGGCGTGGCCCAGCATGGTTTGCACGCTGCGCAGATCCGCGCCGCCTTCCAGAAGATGCGTCGCGAAACTGTGCCGGACCACGTGCGGCGTCAAGCCGTGAAAAATTCCCACGCGGCGTCCATGGCCGGCCAGCAATTTCCAAAATGCCTGTCGCGTCATGCTGCCGCCGCGCGCGGTGACGAAAAGGTAGCGGCTGCCCCGGCCTTTCAGCAGTTGGGGGCGCGCCGATTCCAGATAGGCGGTGACCGCGGCGACGGCCGACCGGCCCACCGGAACCAGCCGCTGCTTGTTGCCCTTGCCCGTAGCGCGCAACACGCCGAGCTGCAGGTTGAGATCGGAGGTCGCCACCCGGCACAGCTCCGAGACGCGCAGGCCGGTGGCGTACAGGAGCTGTAACATGGCGCGGTCGCGTAGTCCGGTTGTGCGCGCCGCGTCCGGCGCATCCAAGAGCTTGTTGATCTGCTCTAAATTCAGGAACTTAGGGATGTTCTGCCACTGTTTGGGGCTGCGTGTATTTTCGGTGGGATCTTGATTAATCTGGCCTTCCCGCAGCAGAAAACGGTAGAAATTCCGCAGAGTGGCCAGATGACGCGCGATGGATCGGCTGTCCAGGCCCGCGGCATATAGAGAATTCAAATAACCAGCGATGGTTTCCGGCCCGGCCTGGCGGCATCCGCCTGCGCAAAAAGGCCGGAACTTATTCAAATCACGGGTGTAAGCCTCAATGGAATTTGCCGCAAGACCCTTCTCCATTCGGCAGAAATTGAGAAACGCCGTGATTTCAACATCCGGCGGGGCCTGGGCAAGCATTGTGCCAATGATACAATAATCGCAAAATTGTTTGAAACAAACACTTGATAAAAGGTGGTCTGTTTGACTGGCTCCACGACCAAAAAAGTGGTGGTTCGCCGCTTCGAGCGCGAGCCGCTGCAAGGTTTTGTGAGCCCTCAAACCTACCTGAGTGCGACCGGCGTGGAACTTTTGACGCCCGCGGGCGCCGTGATCCAGGTTCCCTTTCAGGAGTTGAAAAGCGTTTGTTTTGTTAAGGATTGGGCTGAAGATCAGCCCGAAAGCAAAGTCTTCCTCACGCGCCCTAAAATGGACGGCCTCTGGGTGCGCATGCATTTTCGCGACGGCGAAGTGATGGACGGCATCCTGTCCAACAATTTGCTGCAATGGGAAGCTTACGGATTTACTGTCGTGCCGCCCGAGCCGAATTCCAACAACCAGCGAATCTTTCTGCCTCGGCAGGCGCTGCTCGAAATGCAGGTGCTGGGAGTGGTGGGCAGCCCGCTCACCAGGCGGCGCAAACGGCCCGTGCCCAAGGAACAGATCGGGCTGTTCGAGGAATAACTCAGTCCTGCTCGCCGATGTCTTCGTTCCAAAGCGCCGGATGGCTTTTTATGAACTCCGTCATCAGGCCGAAGCACTCCGCGCTATCTACGATTGTGGATATTCACGCCGCGCGAGCGCAGGTATTCCTCAGGGCCGCGAAAGGTTCGATTCTCGCCGATGACTACCGTGGGAATTTTATAAAGCAGGATCGCGCCGCTGCACATGTCGCACGGCGAAAGCGTCGAATAGAGACTGGCGCGGCGATAGTCTGCCGGCGTCAGCCTCCCGGCATTTTCCAGGCAATCCATCTCGGCATGCAGGATGGCGCTGCCTTTCTGCACCCGGCGATTGTGGCCGCGGCCGGCGATTCGGCCATCGATCACCAGCACGGAACCGATGGGAATGCCTCCCGAGGCCAAACCCTTTCTGGCCTCAGCAATCGCTGCCTGCAGGAATTCGTCCACTTGTTTAGCGCGCTGAAGGCACGCCTTCTAAGCTGCATTCGGCCAGATCCACCCAGCGAATGCAGTCGGTGCTTTCGACGAACGTGGCGCGCTCTGCGCGTAACGAACGTGCGTGGGCGAACTCGGCCCAGCGGCGCACGGCCATTTGATGCAACTCTTCCACGTGTTCGGGCTCGAGGCCCTGCGCCAGCGTCACGTGCGGGTGATAGGGGAAAGGCTCCTTATACGCCAGCCCGCCGGCGTTGAGAGCGGCGTACATTTCCCTGAGCTCGGGCGCCCCACGCGCCAGATCGATGAAGATGACATCGGTGGCTTCGAAGATCGAAACCCGCCCCAGCTCCACTTCGAACGGAGCGAAGCCGCGTGAACCCCGGCGAACCTCGTCAGTGGCGGCTTGCGCATCCACGGCCAGCGGTCGCGGCGGCAGAACCGTCACGTGAGCCCGCGGGATGCAGCCTGGCACCAACTCGCGTCGCAGATCGTCGAGAAAACGCCCCAGAGGATCGGGGATATAAATCACCAGCGCGTAGAGATTCGTTCGCGCCGGGCCCTCCGTTACAGAACCCATTTTCCACTATGTTACCTGTTTGCGGGGTCGGCTGCTTGAGGGGAGGGCGCGGTATAATAGAAGATTGTTTCACCCTCCTGAACGTTCACTGTAAGGACAGCTTTGTGGAAGAGTCTATTGAGATTCGTGGCGCGCGGGTCCACAACCTCAAGAACATTTCGCTTTCTATTCCCCATAACCGGATGACCGTGATCACCGGCGTTTCGGGCTCCGGCAAATCTTCGCTGGCCTTCGATACCATTTACGCCGAGGGCCAGCGGCGCTACGTGGAATCGCTGTCAGCTTATGCGCGGCAGTTCCTGGAGCGCATGGAAAAGCCGGATGTGGATGAGATCGATGGAATCGCGCCCGCCATCGCCATCCGCCAGAAAAACACCAGCCGCAATCCGCGCTCGACGGTGGCCACATCCACCGAGTGCTACGATTTCCTGCGCCTGCTTTATGCCCGAGTCGGGCGTACGTTTTGCCCGGTGTGCGGCACCCGCGTTCAGAAAGACACGGTGGATCAGGTTGCCCGCGAACTCGCGGCACTCGAGCCGGGGTCGCGCTGGTACGCCCTTTTCCCAGTGACGCAGACGCCGCAGCCCGATACGAAAGTCCTGCGCGATCACCTGTTCGAGCTGCGCAAAAAGGGCTTCAGCCGGCTATTCCAGGGCGGCCGCATTTTCGAATTCTCGACGCCGGAATCGCTGCTGGATATCGATTTCTCAAAGCCGGTCTTTGCGCTGGTCGACCGCGTAGCGTTGCCTGCCGCGCCCACACCCGATCTGCACCAGCGGCTGGTCGACACCATCGAGATCGCGTATCGCGAGGCGGGTGAAGTGATTTTCGAGAACGCCGCGAATGCCAGCCGCCTGCGCTTCAGCGAACGATTCGCGTGCAAACGCTGCGCGACCGATTTCATCGAGCCCGAGCCGGCGCTGTTCAGTTTCAACAGTCCGGCCGGCGCCTGCCCGCGCTGCCAGGGATTTGGCAACACCATCGATTACGACATGGATCTGGTGATCCCGGACAAGAACGCATCCCTCGACGAAGGCGCAATCGAGCCGTGGACCAAACCAAAAGGCCGCGAGTGGATGGCGAAACTCCGCAAGGCCGTGCTCAGTTCGAAGGATCGCAAAGTCCGCTTCAATGTTCCCTTTTGCCAGCTCACCGAAGACGAAAAGGATTTCGTCATGAACGGAGGGGGATCGTTCAAAGGCGTGCGCGGCTTCTTTGAATTTCTGGAAGGCAAGAAGTACAAGCTGCACGTGCGTGTGTTTCTGAGCCGGTACCGCGGCTACACGTTGTGTCCGGAGTGCAAGGGTGCCCGGCTGCGCAAGGAAGCGTTATATGTCCGGGTGGGCGGCAAGAACGTGGGCGATGTCGTGCGCCTGAACATTGCCGAAGCTTATGCGTTCTTCGCCAACTTGGAGCTGACCCCGGAAGAGAGCGCTATCGCGGATAAGATTCTGATCGAGATCCAGCAGCGCCTGAAATTTCTTAACGATGTCGGCTTGGATTACCTCACGCTCGACCGGCTGTCGGCGACACTTTCGGGCGGTGAAGCTCAGCGCATTCAACTCGCGACTTGTCTGGGTTCGCGGTTGGTCGGCGCCTGCTATGTGCTGGACGAGCCTTCGATTGGCCTGCACACGCGCGACACGGCCCGGCTGATCCGCATTCTCCATGAACTGCGCGAACTGGGCAATACGATATTGGTGGTCGAACACGATCCCGAAGTGATGCGCGCCGCCGATCACATTCTCGATCTTGGCCCCGGCGCCGGCGAAAACGGCGGACGCATCGTGTATGCAGGCACGTTTGCGGACATCGCGCGCGACGGCTCCGCATCGCTTACGGGACGCTACCTGCGCGGCGATTTGCGCGTGGCTGCGCCCCGGAAACCGCGCTCCGTCGATCCGCGCCGAATGCTGCGCGTGATTGGCGCGCAGCGGCACAATTTGAAAAATCTGGATGTCGAGATTCCGCTCGGCATGCTGGTGGCGGTGACCGGCGTGTCGGGATCGGGCAAATCGACGCTAGTGCACGACGTGATTTACAAGGGCTTGGAGGCGCGCGTGGCGCGCAAAGCCGAGCAGGAAACGGCTGTGGATCCCGCGGAGGGCGGATTGCCGGAATCAGCCGCATTGGCTTGCCGCCGCATCGAGGGCGTGGAGTGGATTCGCGAAGTCGTGATGATCGATCAATCGCCAATCGGGCGCACGCCGCGATCCAACCCAGTCACGTATATCAAGGCCTTCGATCTGATTCGCGCGATTTTCGCGGCTACGCGCGAGGCGAGCAAACGCAGCTACACGGCGGGACACTTCTCGTTCAACATTCCCGGCGGCCGCTGCGAAACCTGCCAGGGCGACGGCACGGTGACGGTCGAGATGCAGTTCCTGGCGGATGTCGAATTGATCTGCGAGGAGTGCAAAGGCACGCGCTACAAGAGCGGCATTTTGGAAATTCGTTATCAGGGACTGAATATTCACGAAGTGCTGGCGCTCACGGTGGACGATGCCATGAAGTTCTTCGGCGCCGAGCCGCGCCTGGTGGCGAAGTTGAAAGTGCTGTCCGACGTCGGCCTGGGATATTTGCGGCTGGGACAATCGGCCACCACGCTTTCCGGCGGCGAAGCCCAGCGCGTCAAGCTGGCAGCGCACCTGGCGCAGGCGACTTCCAAAGGCGCGCTCTATATTTTCGATGAGCCGACGACCGGGCTGCACTTCGATGATATCGCCAAGCTGCTGGCGGCTTTCGAGCGCTTGATCGAGAGCGGGGCGAGTTTGCTGGTGATCGAGCACAATCTGGACGTCATACGCGCAGCGGACTGGGTGATCGACCTGGGCCCGGAGGGCGGCGAGCGCGGCGGATTTCTGGTGGCCGCGGGGAGACCGGCGGAGATTGCCAAGGTGAGGGAATCGTATACCGGGAAGTACTTAAGATAAGAATTTCTCGCAGAGACACAGAGAACGCAGAGAAAACCAAGAAGAAGTAATTTCTTAGCAGTTCTCTGTGTACTCTGCGCCTCTGCGAGAAATGTTTTTCAGTTCCCGATCACCAACGACACCGGTGGGCTGCACACTGTCTGCGTGCCCGCCATCGCGCACAATTGCACGTTGGTGGTGACGCCCGCCAGATCGCCCGGCACGGTCACGTTCACCTGCTGCATTCCCGGAACTCCCGGTGCAGGCCCCGCGTAGTACAGGCTTAGAATTTCGCGGCCGCCAATGCGGGCGCTTACCGCACCGCTGCCCGCGGAGATCAGGCCTGTCGCGAAAACCTGCAGCACGCTTGCGCGTGGGGCCGGGTGCGCGGCGCCATTCAGCGTGTTGTCCTGATTGAGCACGCCGAAGACGCCGGGCGCAACAGGCGCGAGCGACACCGCCGCAGGAGTGCCGGGGATCGCATCGTTGATGACCACAACTTGGGAAGTCGTCTTACCAGCCAGAGCGTCCGGCACTTTCACGATGATCTGGCTATCGTTGGCCGCAAGCTGCTGTGCGGTTTGTCCATCGAAAGTGGCCACGCTCGAGTTGCCGAAATTGTGCCCGAGCACTGTGGCGAGCGATCCTGCCACCAGCGGTCCCGGCTGTAGCGTGGCGGAATTCCAGACGCTGGTGATCGTTGGGAAGGGCTCGCCCACCGTAAACGTAACCGGCAGGCTGCGGCTGCCCGCGATCGGTCCAGCGTCGATCAGCACCGTGCCCGTATACGTTCCAGGCGGCACCAGTTCCGGATGCGCATCAATGCGAACGGTCTGCGCTGTGAAGCCGGAGGAAGGGGACACTGTAAGCCATTGCGGGCCGCCTCCTGGAATCGTGACCGTTGCTGTCCACGGCATCTCGCCATTGCCCGTGTTGTACAGGATGATGTATTTGGTTTGCAGGAACGCGCCTGCCGGAGCGGCGTAGTTGAGTGCCGGCCCGCCGACGACCAGGTGTGGAAAATAGGCGGCATTGCAATCTGCCAGCGCATCGCAATCGGAAAGAGGCTGGACGGCGATGAAGCGCGGCACTGGCCCGACTGACGCCAGACCCACCGTGGAAACAGGAGCCAAGGAAAGATTCACGTTGGCCAGCACATTGCCCTGAATGGCCGCCGCGGAAAGCCCCAGGAACGTGGGAATCTGAGCGCTCTCCCGCACCGACTGATTGCTGTCCACCACTTCATAGACGGCGATACCCGCGCCCGCGCTGAGCGGCACTTCACTCGCGCCGTCCAGTGTCACGGTGCCGCCCGGGTACGTATACGCCAGCGTTCCGCCGGAGCCGTCGGCAGCCGGCGCCAGCACGCGCACCAGCATTAGGGAGCCATCGGTGCTGCCGGCATATTGTCCGCCCGATTGCGGCGCGCCCAAATCGCCCGCCGCGGTCTGCTCGATCGCGCTTGAACCGGCGATGGCGTCGGGTACGAACAGGCGCGCGCCATCGGGAAATCCAGAATAGGTGAGCATGATGCGCGTGCCGGTGTCGCTCAATGCATCCTTCTGGCGGAACGCGTTGCCATATCCCTCGGTGACCCGCATGGAAGAGAAGCGGGTGCCGGCGGCGAACAGGTTGCTGACGCTGATGCTGGCGGGCAGCGGCGAGCCGGCGCATTGCACGGTTCCGCTGACCACATTCGCCAGCAAAGCCCGCTCGGTGATGGCAACAGCCACGATGCCTTGTTCCGAAAATGGCACGCTATAAGAGAGCGAGGCCGTGATCGCTTTCTGCGCCGTCAGGCCAAGCTGGCTGGCATTGCCGCGCAGGTTGGAGATCACCACGCTCACGTTGCCCGATGCCGGCACCGTGAAAGTCAATCCCGTGAAGACTACGCGATTCGGCGCCACCAGCGCGCCCACAACGGGGGCGACCACGGGCCCGGAACCGGTGTCCACCGTGACAATCGCATCCGTGATGTTGTCCGAGCCGATTTTATTGGTGATGTTGACAGAGAGAAATACGGTGAGGTTGCCGTTGACCACGGCGCCGGGAGTTCCTTGCGTGCAACTCAGCAGAATGTTGCCCAGCGGCTCAGTGAGGCCTTCGACGGCCACTGGAACTTGCACCGCGCCGGGCATGCACACCAGCGGGTTTTGCGAGAACGCCGGCCACGCTCCCAGCGCAACCAAAAAAACCAGCCCACGCCATCCCGTTGGAAAGGTCACAAAAACACCCCCGGAGTAACCTGCCCGTTATTATCTCACCAATCCGAATAGGGAACGCCGTCCGAGCCGGTCTTGTCCGATCCGCTGCGCACATCGAAGATTCCGGGCTCGGTCTGGTTCACGCTCTGGGTGGCGTCTTCCATAATAATTTTCCAGGTGGTATTGGAAGACGTGATGGGATCCATCGGCACGTCGCGCAAGTAACCCTCCGCCACCAGGTCGGTGAGCGTTTGGGGGCCTTTCTGCTTGTCGTAGGTGTACTCGTCGATCACGGCGCGCAGGGTGGTCAAATTATTCTTGAGCACGCTTTCCTTAGCGCGCAGGATGGATTTCTGATAGAGCGGCACGGCGATGCCCACCAGAATTACGATGATGGACATCACGATCAGCAGCTCAATCAGCGAGAAGCCGAGGGAGCGCCTGGTTTGCTTACCACTCGGAATACGAAGTTCCATCCGCAGCCTTTTCCGTGCTCTTGGTGTAAACGTCGAAAACATTCTGGCCGCCGCCGCCGCTCGATTTGGGGTCGTCCTGCATGCTGCGCTTTCCCCAATCGGTGGTATTGGTCATGGGATCTTTGGGAATCCGGCGGAGAAACCGTATTTTAGTGTTGGCCTGCCCGGCTTTTTTCACACCTTCGACCAGGATTTCCAAGCTCTCCGGATAGCCTTCGGAACCAAGCTTGGTGGGGCCCAGCAGTCCCTGGTCCGAAGCGTCTTTGTACTTGTCGATGGCGTGCCGAATCTCAACCAACGCAGAGCGGAGATCACGTTCCCTCTCGCGGCGGACGCGGGCTTTCGCCAGAGGAACCGCCAGGGTCGCGAGCACAAGCATGATGGTAAAAGCCACGATCAGCTCGATCAGCGTGAGGCCTTTGGTCCCTGCTTTCCGGCGTGAAGTCATGACCTGTTGTTATTTTACGCGGACCGTAAGCTGCGGTACCGCGGCGGTGATGGCCTGTCCTTTCGCATTGCGCAGGGTGAGTTGGGGAAGGGTGACCGTTGTATCGCCGCGGCCCACCGCCTGGAACACCAGCGTGACGAGCGTGGCTCCGCCCTGGGCGGTGACGCCGGCGGCGCCTGGAAAACGGTTGAGCCCGATGGTGGCTTCACCCTGATCGTTCAAAACATTTTTCGAAAACACTACCTTCTGCCCGTCCTTTCCAAGTAACTCGCCTTGGAGCACATCATTCAGGCGCAGAATCTTGGGATCGAACTTGACGGTGAGCGGCGCGGAGAAAAGATCGACGGCGTTCTCGACAACCAGGTTTACAGTGATGGGCTGGTTCAAGGGGACGCTGGCATCGGCTGGTGTGAACATGACGCGCACGTCGCCGGCGCGCGATTGTTTCTAGCGGAGCAGAGGGCGGTTTAACGTCGGGAGGCGGCTCACCGGCCTGCGGCACGGGCGCCCCTCCAGGTACAAAAGGCAAACCGGGCACCAAGGTAGTAGGCGCGGTGCGGGGCGGCGTGAGCGGCGTGCCTGTAGTCCCAGGCGCAGGGTTGCCGGGCACCGGAGCGGTGCTTGCCGGCGCTGGGGCTGTCGCGGCGTCGGCGGGCGCCTGTTTACGCGGCGCGTAATTGAGTTTCACAGTAGTCGAGTTGCCCGCGGCGATGCCACGCAGGTTGACGTCGGTGAGGTCCGGGCTCCGCATGATGTGCGGAATGATGGCCAGCACAAATTCGCTGTCGTTGGTGGTGACGGTATCGCTGGTGAAAAGATGTCCCAGAATCGGGATGGAGGAGAGTCCGGGGACGCCGGTGGTGCTCTTGGTGTCTTGCTTCTGCATCAGGCCGCCCAGCAGGTTCACTTCGCCCTGGCGGAGACGCACATCGTTGACGATTTTGGATGTGGCGATTACCGGCTGATCGATGCCGCCTAAATTCACGAAGTTGGAAATGTTCGAGATCTCGACTTCCAGATGCAGGGATACTTCATCGGATCCGTGAATCTTGGGCGTCATGTCGACGATGACGCCTACGTCAATAAACGTGAACTGGGTGTTGACCAATGGGTTGATGCCCACGCCGCCGATGCCGGGTTGAAAGCTGCCCGAGGCGATAGGCTGTCGCGATCCGATCTTAAGGCTGACCTTCTCACCGTCTACGGCGCGCACTTGCGGCGATTGCAGCACCTTGGTGTTGCTGTCGCTGAGCATGGCTTCGAGCAGACCGCCGGGCAGAACGAGCGAGAAGTCGCCGGTGCTGATTCGGCCAATATTCGACAGAGCCACGGAGCTTCCCGTGGAGCCGGTTGTGGTGGTTGTTGTCGTAGTTGTGGTCGTCGTTGTAGTTCCCGTGGTGCCTGTGGACGATGTAGGGATCGAAATGCCGGACCGCGGTGTAAAAGAAATCGGAGAGTTGATGCCGGTGGGCGCTACCGCGGCCGCCAGATTGAGGGTCTTGTTCTTGCTAACCTGCATCACCAGAATGTCCACCACGACTTCTGACCGCGGCTTGTCGAGATCGGCCACGATTTTTTCGGCCAGCGCGATTTTATCCGCTTCCGCCCTCGCGATGACGGCGTTCTGCGCCTGGTAGGTAAACACTTTCTGAATTTCGGCAACGGTCCTTAACGCGGTGACGATTTCCTGCAGTTCCTGGGCCTTGGTGACGTTTTGCAGGTAGAAAACTTTGACAATCTGTTCTTCAAAATCGCGGCGCTTGGCGGGATTGTCCTGAGTAACGAAGATGGCATTGCCCGAAAGAGGCTTCCAAAACGACTTGGTTACCATGGCCAGATAATCGAGCGACTCTTCGAGCGTCGTACCGTTGAACTCGATCGACTGCGGCTTGCCGGCCCCGGGCGTCACGAAATCGGGATCGAACAGCACATTGATGCCGGCCAGCTTGCCCAGCGTTTCGAACAACACTTTGGGAGGCTGGTTATTCATCTTGAGCGTGATCGCCTGGGGATTCAGCGGCTTCAGCTCAGGCAGCGGCAACATGGTGGCAAACTTCGCCTCTGACTCTTTACGGGAGATTTGCGCCGGGGTGAGCGCCTTTTCTTCAACCGGCATATCCGGCTTTTTCGCGTTGCGCTCGATCATGCCGCGGGTGCGCCGGGCTTCGTCTTCCGCCATCGACGATGCCGGGTTGATGGCATAAGCTTTTTCGAAATCGGCCAGAGCCTCGGAAAGCTGCCCCTGTCCGCGGAGTTTCTTGCCGCGATCGATATGAAACTGCGCGACCTCGAAGCGTACGCGCGTGGCCGTCAACTGGTAGCTGATGTTGGCCGGATCGAGGCTTAGCGCCTGCTCGGCGAGTTCCAATGCCTTGTCCCACTCTTTGCGAGCTTCAGCGGCCTTAACCTGGGCGATAAGTTTATCCGCCTTGCGGTTGGTCTTGGCAACGCCCACCGGCGCCAAAGCGCAAACGAGCAGGACACCGGCCGCTGCAATCCAAGTTAAGCGATTGGAAGCAGGCATGTTGCCGGTTTTCCTGAGGCGACTAGCGCGTGCGACACGCCTGGTTTCTGGTCTATCATCAAAAGTACTGACGCAGCGTGACTTCCTGCTGTGGAGGGAAAATTGAGAGCAGCCCTTGGCGGATAAAGACCCTGATTTCAAAATATTGAGTGACAACCGCCAGGCCAGCCACAACTATTTCCTCATGGACCGGTTTGAGGCCGGGCTAGTGCTTACCGGAACCGAGGTGAAAGCGGCCCGGGCCGGGAAAGTTCAACTCCGCGAAAGTTACGCGAATATTGCCGGCAACGAAGCCTGGCTGATGAATGCCCACATCAGCGAGTATTCCCACGGCAACGTAGCCAATCACGCGCCGATCCGAAACCGCAAGCTCCTGCTGCATCGCCGTGAGATCGACAAACTTCTCGGCAAAACCCGGGAAAAGGGGCTGTCGCTGATTCCGATCAAGATCTACCTCAAAAAAGGCCGGATCAAGTGCGAGTTGGCGCTGGCTAAGGGCAAGAAGTTCCATGACAAGCGGGAGACGGAGCGCGCGCGCACAGCCGAAGCCGAGGCGCGGGCGGCGGTGCGGCAAAGCAAGGCCAATCAGGGAGGCAGATAGACGCATGCAGATCAAGGTTGAGAAGAGTCCATTGGCGACACTGACGGGCGATGCGCTGGTGGTGGTGGCTTTCGAAGGCGCGCGGGATGAGCGATTTGCTCCGGCGCTGGCGGACCTTTACACCTCAGGCGAGATTGCCGGCAAGGCGCTCGAGATGACGCTGGTGCACCAGGCTCCCGGATCGAAAGCCCGGCGATTGCTGCTGGTGGGCGGCGGCGCGGCCGAGAAGTTCGGCTCTACGGAACTGCGGCGGGCGGCAGCGGCGGCCGTGCGATTTCTCAAACCTAAATCCGTGCAGGATATCACGATGCTCTTGGAGGCGGGTTTCGCGACGGCCGAACACGTGGCGGCGGCGGTTGAGGGCGCGCTGCTGGGCGATTACGAACCGGACGTCCACAAGAGCGAGAAGAAAGATGTCAAAACAGTGAAGCAATTCACCGTGGCGGTGCCGGGAGGCGGGGCGGAATTGGATGCCGCCGCCGAACGCGGGCGCATCCTTGGCGAATCGCAAAACCTGGCCCGCGAACTGGGCAACGAACCCGCTAACCGGATGACGCCCTTACGCCTGGCCGAGCGCGCCCGGCAAATGGCCGCCGAACAAGGGCTCGAGTGCGAAGTGCTGGACCAGGACCGCATGAAGCAGCTCGGCATGGGCGCGCTGCTGGGTGTGGCCATGGGCAGCGCCGAGCCCCCCGTGTTGATCGTGCTGCGCTATCATCCGGCATCCGCGAAGAGCGACGCTCACCTGGGTCTGGTGGGGAAAGGGGTCACCTTCGACACCGGCGGCATTAGCATCAAGCCCGCCGACGGGATGGAGAAAATGAAGTACGACATGATGGGCGGCGCCGCGATGATCGGGGCTATGCGTGCCATCGCACAATTGAAGCCGCCGCTTGCGGTGACGGCTTTTATCCCTGCGGTCGAAAACATGCCAGGTAGCCGGGCGCAGCGTCCGGGAGACATCGTGACCACGCTATCGGGAAAAACCGTGGAAGTGTTGAATACCGACGCCGAAGGCCGGCTCATCCTGGCGGATGCGCTAGTCTACGCGCGCCAGCAGGGATGCACGCATCTGATCGATGCCGCGACACTCACCGGCGCCGTCGTGGTGGCGCTGGGGCATATCAATGTGGGTGCTTTCGCCAATGACGACAAGCTGCTGGAGAAATTGCTGGCGGCAGCGCGCGCCGAAGGCGAGAAGACCTGGCCCATGCCGATGGACGAAGAATACAAAGAGCTGCTCAAGAGCGCCTTCGCCGACATGGGCAACATCGGGGGCCGCTGGGGCGGAGCAATCAGCGCGGCTATGTTTCTCAAGGAATTTGCCGATCCGACGCCGTGGGTGCACCTGGACATCGCAGGCACGGCGTGGCTGGACGACGCCAAGCCCTACATGGCCAAAGGGCCGACGGGCGTGTGCGTACGCACGTTCGTCAATCTGGCGATGAACTGGAACGTCTAGCCGCTTTTTCCGAGCGGAGAAACTCGATGATAAAGCGGTCGCGGCGCTCCTTCACTTCGGCGATGGATTTCTTGGACCAATCGTAAAATCCTTTTCCGGATTTGACGCCTAGGTCGCCGCGGGCCACCATGGCGTGATAGTAATCCGGCGCGTGCGGCAGGTTGTAGAGGTCGCCGGAGACGTACTCGTTGATGCTCAGAGCCATGTCGAGGCCCACGGCATCCTGATGCTCAAAAATGCCGTAAGCTGGAAAACGCAGGCCAAAGCCTTTCTTGGCCACGGTATCGACATCCTCGACATCGGCGATTCCTTCGGCGACGATGTGCACCGCCTCCCGGACCAGAGCCATTTGCAGGCGGTTGCCCAATTGCCCGGGGCGGTCTTTCTTCACGACTACCGGCGTTTTTCCGCAGGCCACGAGAAGTTCGCGGATCGCCGCCACGGCCTCTAGTGAGGTGTACTCGCCGCGCACGATTTCAACCAGCGGCATCAGATGCGCCGGGTTCCAGAAATGTGTGGTCAGGACGCGCTCCGGGCGGATGCAGGCGGAAGCGATGGCGGTGATGCTGAGGCCGGACGTATTGCTGGCGAGCACGGCGTCAGGCCTGGCCGCGCCATCCATGCGCGCGAATAGCTCCTGCTTGAATTCCATGTTCTCGGGGGTGGATTCAATCACCAGATCCACATGCGCGATGGCGGTGTCGAAATCCGAAGAGGCGCTGAGAGCCGCCGCCGCTTGCGTGGCTGCGTCGACCTCCGCCAGGCCATTCTCTGCGAGCGATCGCAGGTGGGCGTGAGCGGCATTGAGGCCAAGGGTAGCGCTCTCGGAAGTCCGGCTCACGATGACGGCCGGGACGCCACCCAAAGCCAGGGTTACAGCGATGCCGGGGCCCATCATTCCGGTACCGATGACGGCGGCAGTATGAAAGCGGGAGAGAGACATGCTGCGCAGTATAGCCGAAGACAGGCGGTGGATCAAATAAGACTATTTTGTCTTAATATTGCAAATTAGAAGTCACAGTTCTATATTGTTGATGTGTACTTGGCCCGCATCAGCGCTCCCCGGCTGCAAAGCCTGGTCCGGCAGTTTCCCGCCGTCGCGATCCTGGGGCCGCGTCAGTGCGGTAAGACCACGCTCGTGCGGCGTCTTTTTCCCAATGCCGAGATGTTCGATTTAGAGCGTCCCTCCGATGTAACCCGCCTGGAGGCCGACCCGGAGTACACTCTGCGCACGCTCAAGGGGCCGGTGATTCTGGACGAGGCCCAACGCATGCCGGCGCTGTTTCCGGTATTGCGCGCACTGATCGACGAGCGCCGCAAAACCCGCGGCCGCTTCATTCTGCTTGGCTCCGCCCACCCGAGCCTGGTGCGCGGCATTTCCGAGTCGCTGGCCGGGCGCATCGGTTTTCTGGATCTTTTCCCGCTCTGCTATTCCGAGGTGGCGCAGACGCGCGTCACTTTGGCGGACCTGTGGCTGAGGGGCGGCTTTCCGGAGCCTTGCCTGCACCCGGCGCGTCGTTCCCGCCGCGACTGGATGGATGGCTACATACGCACTTTTCTGGAGCGCGACCTGGCCGGGTTGGCTTTGGACGTCTCCGCCGCGCAAATCCGGCGTTTCTGGAACATGCTGGCGTACGCGCACGGCACTCTCTGGAATGCATCGGAGCTGGGGCGCGCCCTCGGCTTGTCGTACCACACGGTGAGCCGCTACGCCGATATTCTGGAGCAGGCATTTTTGCTGCGCCGCCTGCCGCCGTACTTTGTCAATCTGAACAAGCGCATGGTCAAGAGCCCGAAGGTATATCTCACCGACACCGGGTTGCTGCATGCATTCCTTGGAATCGAGAGCGCCCGGCAACTGGATGTTTCGCCGCAGCGAGGCGCCAGTTGGGAGGGATTCATTATTGAGCAGATCGTGCGGCGGGAGAAGTTGGCTCACCCGGCCAGCCAATTTTATTTCTGGCGCACGGCCACGGGCCAGGAGGTTGATTTGATTGTGGAGCGCGGCGGAGAGCGCATCGGGGTCGAGATCAAGGTGGGCGCGCATGTGGCGGGCTCGGATTTCAAGAACCTGCGCGTCGCCATGGACGACTTGAAGTTGACGCGGGCGTGGCTGGTAAATCAGACTGACCGTCGCTACTCGCCTTTACCCGGGATTCAGGTGATTCCGGCTCAGCAACTCCTGGCAGGCCGATGGCTGCTTTAAAAAAGTCATGCAAATTAGAAGTACGCCTTCTAATTTACACAGTTTGAGCCCGTCATCCCTCCCGTGCCCCTTGCGCAGTTGCGCCCATGCCCGGTCTGCTGACAAAATAACCTAGCTCTATGAGACTACGCGTGCTGGGTATCGTGCTGGCGGGGGGAAAGGGAAGCCGGCTTTATCCGCTTACCAAGGAGCGCGCCAAGCCCGCCGTGCCTTTCGGCGGCAAATACCGCATTATCGATTTCGTTCTCAGCAATTTTATCAACTCGGGAATCAACTCCATTTATGTGTTGACCCAGTTCCGCAGCCAGTCGCTGCTGCAGCATCTGAACGAAGGCTGGCAGTTTGGCGGGCTGCTCAAGAATCAGTTCATCATTCCCGTGCCGGCGCAGATGCGATCGCCGGGGGAGACCTGGTATCAGGGCACCGCGGATGCCATCTACCAGAACATCAACCTGATCGAGCAGGCCGATCCGCATGTGGTGGCGATCTTTGGCGCCGACCACATTTACCGCATGAACTTGACCAGCATGATCGAGTTCCATCAGCACAAGAGCGCGCAGGTCACGGTGGCGGCGATTCCGGTGGAGCGGCAGTTGGCTTCCCAATTTGGTGTGATCGAGACGGGGGTGGACGGCAGAATCGTGCGCTTCCACGAAAAGGATCCCAACGCACCTAACATTCCGGGCGACCCCGATCAGGTTTACGCTTCGATGGGCAACTACGTCTTTTCGACGCGCACGCTGCTGCGCGAATTGCACGATGACGCCGCCAATCCGGCCAGCTCGCATGATTTCGGACGCGATATTCTGCCGGCCTTGGTGGAGCGGGCGGCGGCCTACGCCTACAATTTCCAGAGCAACCAGATTCCCGGCGAGCCCGCCGGCGCGGCCGCCTACTGGCGCGATGTCGGTACGATCGACGCCTATTACGAAGCCAATATGGATCTGCGCTCGGTTTCGCCCGCATTGAATCTCTATAACCGTGAGTGGCCGCTACGCACCACCGGATTTTCCGATGCGCCCGCAAAGTTCACCTTCGACGACGAGGACCGGCGCGGGCAGGCCATCGACTCGGTGGTCTCCGGCGGCTGCATTCTTTCAGGCGGCATTGTGCGCAATTCGGTCCTGGGCCGCGGCGTGCGGGTCCACGCGGGCGCGACCGTCGAGGATTCGATCATTCTCGATCAGTGCGACATCGGACGCCGTTCGCGTGTGCGCCGGGCCATTCTGGACAAAAATGTGCGCGTGCCGGAAGACGCCTCGATCGGTTACGATCTGGCACATGACCGCCGCTTCCACCACGTGACCGACAGCGGCATTGTGGTGGTAGAAGGCAACCGTTCTGCGGTCGAGGTGTCGACGCTGTTCGTCTGAGGATTCCACAATCTTGATGTTCTTCCTTGTATTAGTGGCGATCTTGCTGGCGGCGCTGAATGCAGGCGCGCAAACTCCTGCCGGTAAATTGTGGGGTGAACTCGCGGCCAAACGGGAAAAGTTGCCCGGCCTGCATCAGGAATTCGAGTACATCCGCACACTCAAGACGGCAACCGGCGACCAGTCCAACAAGCATCAAATTATTGTCGATGCCGCTCCGGGCCAATGGCGTGAGGAGTCCGTCTCCGGCTCCGGAAGCCACATCCGGATCTTCGACGGCGAGGACCTTTACTCGATGGATGCGGGCGGGGACGAATTCGTTCGGACCAAACGCCGGTCCAAAAAAGAGGGAGATCCGGTCCCGTCCCCTTACAGTCTCAGCGATCCCGATTGGTCGAAGGCGGTCGAGTTGGAGCGCCGGCCGTGCGGGATTCCCGGATCGACCCACGAATGCGTTTTCCTGGAGGTGGCTCTCAAGAAGTGGACACGGGGAAGTCCCTCCAATTTAACGAAGATGGTAAAAGGCACCGAGCGGCTAGTGGTCGATACGGAGACTGGTCTGCTAATGTCAGCGCGGACCGTGCAAGCCATCAGTAGCACAAGAGGTGGATACCAATCGGACATCACCTATCTGCTGAAGCGCATGAGCTACGGGGCGCCGGTGGATGCGAGTCTTTTCAAGTTGACCAACGGCATGCACGAGGTCAAGGAGGCTTCCTCCTGGAACGCGGCGACAATCAAAAAACGGCTGGAAGGAAAACCGGCTCCTGAAATGGTTGTCATAGATATCCAGGGAAAACCGGTCACGCTGTCCTCATTCAAAGGAAAGACCGTGCTAATCGATTTTTGGACCACCTGGTGTCCACCTTGCCGCGCCGATGCGCCGGCGCTGGACAAGCTGTACCGCAAGTACGGCGACCGGGATTTCATGATTGTCGGGATTTCGGTGAACGAGGATCGGGCGACTGTCGAAAAGTTTCTAAAACAGAATCCGCATGACTTTCCGATCGTCCTGACAACGGAAAACGAGATGCCCCGGCCATACCAGATCGGCATCTTTCCAACTTATATCGTGATCGACAAGGATGGCGCGCTCGCCGCAGCGGAGCAGGGAAACCAGGGTTTCGGTGCGCTGCGCAAACTGCTCACCAAAGTGGGCCTGGAAGTCGAGTAGGCTCGCGTTTCCTGACTCAGCTGCGAAGGTTCTTTTCGGTCTCTCCGATGTAGCCAGCCTTCACGTTCGTTTTGGTTTTCATTGCTTTGCCTGCTCCTTCACCCTTAACTAAAGCAAGCCGTTTGCCGATCGGGAACCATCGGCGAGTGAGTCTGCTGCCCGAGGCGAAACCATTGCTCCAGCAGGAGATCACGGAATGGCAGAGTGCAGGAGTAAACCCCGCTTCGGCCATAGCGACGGCGAACTAGCTATCCCAAAAGATAGGTACAGGGCCGAACAGGTAGGCTCGTTGGCGAGCAGATTCCGGCGGGAATTAAAAGGAGAATTTGGCGAATTTGACGCAAATTTTGACGCGTAATGCTTGCCTTCATACACCATGAATGAATTTTTTGGATAACGTAGCGCGGATCTGTTAGACAGCTACTGTGGGCTGGATGAATGACTCCCGGCCTTGCGGTTCTGGTTTTCGCTGCTGGGAGTTCCACCGCAACGGATCCGAGTCCACCGAAGAAAAAGACGACAATGCCAAATCGAAATAGCCAGCGCCGCAGAGGATCCAGCACCATCGAATTCGTCCTTGTTTCGTCCGTGTTTCTCGTGCCCCTTCTGCTGGGCCTGTTCTCGGTCGGGTTTGGCCTTATCCGTGACATGCAGGGCGTGCAGCTCACCCGCGATGTCGGCCACATGTGGGCGCGCGGCGTCGATTTCTCGACCCAGCAGAATCAGGATTTGTTGGCAAACCGGCTGGCCCAGGGATTGAGCCTGGTCAGTAACTCCGGCAGCGTCACCGGCGGAATGACTGGCAAAGGCGTGGTAGTGCTTTCGATTTTCACCAATATCGGCGCGGGCACGTGTAACAACTGCAATAACGGCGGGCACACCGTGCTGGTGAGGCGGATCGTCATCGGCAATCACGCAAAGTTCACCAGCGCCTACGGCACGCCGGATTCGTCGTTGATCAATCAGACTACCGGCGCAATCGCGAATTACTCCACGGACGTTTCCGCCAGAGCCGACAATTTTAACAATGTGATGGCCATGAACGCGGGCGACATCACTTACTTCGCGGAAACGTATTTTGTTTCTCCTGACCTGGCTCTACCGGGACTGTTTCCGGGTCTGGCGGCGTATTCGAACGCAGTTTTCTAAAGACATCGGAGCTTAAACACTATGAGTGCACCCGTAATCAACCACCCGCGGCGTAAAGGCATCGCCGTCATCCTGACTACGCTATCGATGTTCGTCATCGTGCCCATGGTGGGCCTGGGGATCGATGTCAGCACTCTCTATATTGTCCGCGCGAAGCTTTACGAAGCCGCCGATGCGGCCGCTCTGGCCGGCGCCCGCGCGCTCTCGCAGGGCTCCGACAGCAACACGCAAACTTCCAACGCTCAGACGATTGCCACGCGGTATTTCAACGCCGATTTTCCCACTGGCTTCTGGGGCGCCACCAACATCACGCTCAGTACGCCAGCCGTGGATAGCACAGCGGTTCCCAACTACCGCACCGTATCCATTACGGCCAGCGTGCAGGCGCCTCTCTATTTTCTGCGGATTTTCGGTTCAACCAGCAGCACCATTTCCGTCACCACGCAGGCCGCGCGCCGCGATGCCATGGTGATGCTGGTGCTGGATCGTTCGTCCTCGATGAACTACGCGTTCCAGGGCAGCACGGCGTGCGCCATCCTCAAACCGGACGCCATCCAATTTCTAAGCAACTTTGCACCCGGCCGCGACATGGTCGGCCTGGTCGTGTTCGGCTCCACTTCTTATCTATCCCCGGCGCGCACGAATTTCGATCAGCCGGATGCCAACGGCTATACGATCGCTTCGCTCATCAATCAAATCTCTTGCGGCGGCAACACCAACACTTCGGAAGCTATGGAAGAAGCCTACCAGCAAATCAGGACCGTCAATTCAACCACCCGCGCCAATGTGATCGTGCTGATGACCGACGGGCGCCCCAACGGCTTTACCGGCGACTATACGAATAAGCGCCTGCACACAGGTTCGTGCGATTCCGCCAACAGGCCGTTGATCGGCGTGCTGGCCCAATGGGCGGGAGGGCCGAACGCGACCGGCACGACCGCCGGCCTGATGAACTACTCGACCAACAGCATCACCAACGCCAACGAAGGCGCCACTGCCAACAGCGGCGGCTGCAATTTTAATACCAGCGGAGACCTGACCCAGGTTCCCAATGATCTCTCCGGTATGCCCGCGACCGACGTTTATGGGAACGCCGCCAACGGCCCCTACAGCTCTTACAATCCGAACTTTCCTTACAACGGAGCCAACGCCACGCTAACCGGTGTGAGCTCGCCGCAAATGATTGAAGTGGCGTCCACCAATGTTCTGGACAACGAAGGCACCAAGGTCCGGACCGACGCCACATTGAAACCCTCGATTTACACCATTGCGCTCGAAGGCAACTCGCCCGGCGATCCTCCCGATACTTTGATTCTTCGCAAGCTGGCCAACGATCCCAGCATGGAGAACGATCCGGATGCGACGGCACGGACCTTTTATCAGCAACAGAAAACGCAGCCCAAGGGCTATTTTGCTGACGCGCCCGATCCTTCCCAGTTGTTCGCGGCGTTCAGCACGATCGCCACGCAAATCGTCATCAGGCTTTCGCGCTAGCTTCGGGGTGGAACCTCATCGCCGCCCGGATGGTCATCACGATGAATAGCACCAGCAGGATGCCTTGCGCGATTTGGAATGGCGGCTCGGAGCCATTGGGCGCGAGCGCATGGAGCGCCGGCACTTTCATGAAAAGCTGGGCGATCAGAACAAAAAAATTGAAATAAAGCGCTATCAGGGCTGCGATCACGTAGGTTCTGCGCCATCCGCCCGCGAGTTGAAAACGGTAGCGCGCCAGAATCGCAATCGTCAAGACAATCAATGACAGGATGCCGACGCCGTGCGACGGCAGAAACTGGTGAACCGGAAACATGAAACCGGTGATGCTCGTGGCTACGGTGGTAATCAGGAAGCGTTTTGTCCAGCGATCGTAGCGCTGCGAACTGAGCAGGCCGTACAAGACAACGAGTCCGGTTCCAAGTCCTACCAAGCTCAAAAAGACATGGAACAGGGTGAAGGCCGCTAGTCTTCTGTATCTGAAATAGCTTTACTAATTGGGCAAACCCGCTGCATACTGGAAATGGTTATGCCACTTCCCCCAGCGGGTCCTCTTATCCTGACGGGCGCCGAGCGCGCTCACCTGATGAAGCTCATCCGGCACCGTGGGATGCCGCAAGGAATTCTTCTGCGGATTAGGATCGTTTTGGAGGCGTCTGCGGGACTTGCTAATCATGCAATTGCGCGAAAGCTATCTACTTCCGTCCCCACGGTACTGTTGTGGCGACGGCGATACGAGAGTGATGGCCTTAGCGCCATTTTCGAAGATCGGCCACGCAGTGGACGCCCGAAACGTCTTTCACCAGCGAAGGAAGCGGCGATTGTCGAGGCAACGATGAAGACCAAGCCCCGACATGCGACCCAGTGGAGCGTACGAACGATGGCCGCAGCGCAAGGCGTGAGCCCGGCGACCGTGCAGCGGATGTGGGAGAAGCACAAGCTGCAACCGCACCGCGTCGAGTCTTTCAAGTTCAGTACCGATCCGCAGTTTGCTCCGAAAGTTCGCGACATTGTAGGCCTTTATGTAAACCCGCCCAACAGGGCTATCGTGCTCAGCGTGGATGAGAAGAGCCAGATTCAAGCTCTCGACCGCACGCAGCCTATCCTTCCCCTGCGGCCCGGCCTGCCTGAGCGACAGACACACGACTACGAGCGGCACGGGACCACGACGTTATTCGCAGCACTTAACGTAATGGAGGGAACCGTCATTGCCGAGTGCCAGCCGCGACATCGCCATCAGGAGTTTCTTCGGTTTCTTGACCGGATCGATGAATCGGTGAGTTCCCGGCAGGAAATCCATCTCGTGCTTGATAACTATGGCACCCACAAGCACCCGGAAGTGAAGAAGTGGCTGGCTGCTCGCCCACGCTACCATGCGCATTTCACGCCAACCAGCTCGTCATGGCTCAATCAGATCGAACGCTGGTTTGCGGAGATCACACGCAAACGTATTCGGCGCGGGACTTTTCGCAGCGTGAGGGATCTGATCAAGGCGATCAACGAATATGTGCGCCATTACAATCAAAACCCGCGTCCTTTTCAATGGGTCGCGAGCGCCAGCCGCATTATCCGGAAGGTCAACAAATACAAAGCAGTTCTGGAGACCGGCGAGTAGCCTGCTGCTCCTCAATCTGATCAATTCAGCATCGGAAGGATTTCGGATTCAAGGAAAGAGAGTCTCGACTTCAAGGCCTTCGCGTTATCCATTGTCGGTGCCCCGTTCACCGGAATCAGGTCGTCAACTGATTCGCCATTTTCCACCGCTTTGACCCATGCACGCATCTCAGCCAAATACCCTTCGAGCGCTTCGGCGGGCGACAGCGCGTATTCAGTGCTGAGGTACGCGGGAGGAATGTCTCCAACCGCTACCCAAATGTGCCGATCGACATCCGCCGAGCCGGGATCAAGTTCAACGAGAAAAAGGCCAAACACCCCGGGTATCGAGAGAGCAATCCAGACGTTACCGGTCTGCCGAGCCCACGAGAACCCTCCGAGGAAAGTATTCATGCTCGACACCGGATCCTCTGTGCCGGACTCCTCTGACCGAATGCTCAACGGCCGGATGTTGGGGAAGGGCGTTGTCATACCTCCCTCAGTGTCCTACAGCCGGTGAATTATTAGCAAAGAAACTTCAGAGACAGAAGACTAGCATGAGGGTCTCCTTCCGGTCCGGCCATTATATTACGGAAGAATCGTGGGGCAGGTCCCCGATCTGCCGTTTGAAAGTACTATTCTAGGCAGGTCGGGGACCTGCCCCACGGTGCACCAGCGAAATCAACACGCCGGTTGCGATCACTACCAGGCAGCCCACCACGTTGTACCAGAGGAAGGAGATTCCAGTAAACCAAAAGGCGGAAAAGATGGCCGCTTCACCCGCCAGCATCCCGAAAAAAGCGGCGTGCCCGCCGACTTTCTTGAAGAAAAAAGCAAGCACGAATACGCCCAGCAGCGATCCGTAAAACAGCGAACCCAGCATGTTGACGGCTTCCACCAGCGAGCCCAGGTTCTTGGCGTATTGCGCGAAGAAGACCGCATAGGCGCCCCAGAAGGCGGTGGCCAGGCGGGAAACCCATAAATAGTGCTTGTCCGGCGCTACCTTGCGGAAATGACGGCGGTAGATATCGATCACGGTCACGGTGGCCAATGAATTGACTTCGCCCGACGCAGCCGACATGGCGGCCGAGAAGATCACAGCGATCACCAGGCCCACCACGCCGGCGGGCAGGTACTTGGTGACGAACGAGAGAAAAATGTAGTTGGTATCGTTGAAGCCGGTTTCGCCGCTGGTCTTGCGCCATAACTTTGCTGCCTGATCGCGGGAGGCGTTGATCTCACCTTGGGCCGCGCGGTACCGCCCCAGGAATTCCGCCCGTCCTGCTGCGTCATGGTTGTGCCGGGATTCGGCCAGGCCGGTAGCTGCCGCCTTTCGCTCTGCGTACGCATGCTCGAACCGGCTGCCGATGGGTGCGTACTCGGCGCTCAGGGCGGGCGACTGGATCTGCTCCATGGCGATCTTCTGGAACAGCAACGGCGGCTGCTCGAACAAATAGAATACGAACACCATGGCGCCCACGAACAGAATGAAAAACTGCATGGGGATTTTCGCCATAGCGTTGAACAGCAAGCCCAGACGGCTCTGCGCGATGGATTTGCCGGTGAGGTAGCGCTGCACCTGCGACTGATCGCAGCCGAAATAGGAGAGCGACAGGAACATACCCCCCAGTAGTCCGCTCCACAAGTTGTAGCGATTGTTCAGATCGAAGTGCGTGTCCACGGCGTTGAGTTTGCCGACGTCGCCCGCCAGAAACACAGCATCCATGAAGGTCACATTCGCCGGCAGCATGCTGATGATGACGCCGAAGGCCACGAAAAGCCCGAAGAAAATGATCACCATCTGCTGGACGTCGGTCCAGGTGACGGCTTTGATGCCGCCGAAGACTGTGTAGGTGATGATGGTCGCGCCCATGATCAAAGTGGTGAGCCGGTCCGGCCAGCCGAACACCACGGAGAGCACGATCGCCGGCGCGTAGAGCGAGATTCCCACGGCCAGGCCGCGCTGGATCAGGAAGATGGTACTTGCTAAAGCGCGCGTCTTGGCGTCGAAGCGGCGTTCCAGATATTCATAGGCTGTGTAAACGTTGGCCCGATGAAATATCGGAACGGCGGTGGCGGAAATCAGCACCATGGCGATGGGCAGTCCAAAATAAAACTGCACGAAGCGCATGCCGTCCACGTAAGCCTGGCCGGTAGTCGAGATAAACGTGATGGCGCTGGCCTGCGTAGCCATGATTGAAAGTCCCATGGCATACCAGGGCATGGTCTTGCCGGCCAGCAGGTACTTGTTCATGGTGTTGCTGCCGCGGCCCTTGTACAGGCCGTACACGACGATGCACGCGAGCGCAGTCGCCAGCACCACCCAATCGAGCGGCCTCATGCAAAGAACCGGGTGAACGCGTAGAAAAGGGAAATTAGAAAAGCCAAATAGATCAGCACTACAGCGTAGACACGCGGCCAGGTTTTGAGAAACGGCGGGGGATCGTCGGGCATCTCCCGGCGGGAGTTAGGCGTGACCAAACTGGAGTTTATCACGCTCGCTCAGACACGCGAACAATGCGGCGAGCGCCTGGCCGCGATGGCTGACGTCGAATTTGCGATCTGCGGAGAGCTCGCCAAACGAGCAGGCAAATGGCGGGTAATAAAATAACGGATCGTAGCCGAACCCGCCTGCGCCGCGCGGCTCTTCCAGAATTTCCCCGTCGACGGATCCGCGAAACGTGACCGGAGCCACGGTGCCGGGCTGGGTCAACGCGATCACGCAGACGAAGCGGGCGCGGCGATCCGCGACGCCGTGCAGTTTTTCAAGGAGCAGGCGATTGTTGGCGGCATCGGTGGCGTTCTCACCGGCGAAGCGCGCCGAATAGACGCCGGGCGCGCCGCCGAGCGCGTCGACTTCCAGGCCAGAATCGTCCGCGAACAGCGGCCCGGATGCGTGCGCGCCGTAGTACAAAGCCTTGCGAACGGCGTTTTCCTCGAAAGTCCGCCCGTCTTCAGGGCAGGGTGGGAGTGCAGCCAAGCCCGGCAGCGGCACGGCCGCAATGCCAAAGCGTTTTCCAGCTAGCTGGAATTCGCGCAGCTTGCCGGCATTGCCGGTGGCGCAATAGAGCGTCACGCCACTCCGGTGGCCCGTCTTTGGATCTCGATGAGCTCGGCTATCCCGCGCCGGGCTAGTAGCACCAGTTGGCCCAGTTGCGCGTCATCGAAGCTCTGCTGTTCCGCTGTGGCCTGCAGTTCGACAAAGCGCCCGGAGCCGGTCATGACCATGTTCATATCCACGTCGGCGCGGGAATCTTCTTCATAATCCAGATCGAGGCGGGCCTCATTCTTCACGATGCCCACGCTGGTGGCGGCGACATAATCGCGCAAAGGCGATCGCTTGAGCGCGCCCATTCCGACAAGCTGACGGCAGGCCATGGCTAAGGCTACAAAGGCGCCGGTAATGGCTGCCGTGCGCGTGCCGCCGTCGGCTTGGATGACGTCGCAATCGAGCGTGATGGTGCGCTCGCCCAGTACTTCGAGATCGACCACGGCGCGCAAGGAACGGCCAATAAGCCGCTGAATTTCCTGCGTGCGGCCTGACGGTTTGCCTTTGTTGACCTCACGCGGCGTGCGCGTCGCGGTGGCGCGGGGCAGCATGGAATACTCGGCGGTGACCCAGCCCTTTCCGGTGCCGCGCATGAATTGCGGCACACTGGATTCGACCGAAGCAGCGCACAGCACGCGCGTATTGCCGACAGTGATGAGCGCCGATCCTTCGGCGGTCTTGAGATAGCCGGTGGTGATTTCGACCGGGCGCAATTGATCGGGACGGCGGTTATCCGTTCGCATTTTTAAGCACAAAGTACATGACGATCGCTACAAAGATCATTCCGGAAATGATGATGATCAGACACGGCAGTCCACCCTGTACCGGCGCGGGTTTAGCCTTCTTCGATCCCGCCGGTCTGAATTTCGCCATTGGATGGATAGTAGCAGGCTTCAGCGGATACTAGCAGCAGTCTGGCGGAAAAATTCATCCAGTGTGGCGAGAGATCGTGGGCTCAAATCTTTCACGGTGATGGCGAAGACGTGGCGGCCTCTGCGTTCGAGTGCCATTTTCGTGGCCAGGAATTGGGCCTCATGGTAATCAGACCGATAGTCAATGGCCGCAATGCGCTCCTGCTTTTCGGAGAGCAGAATGATGGAAAAACATTTGCCATGGCCGATGATCATCTCGTGATAGGAGTGATTCATGGCCGGGCCTTCGTAGATATCTACTGGAATGTTGAGACGCGAGCGGAACAGGCGTTCTCCTGCGCGTTCCAGCGTTCGGCGCATTTGGCAGCCCTGCGGGCTGTAGCGGGTGTCGCCGAAGAAGGTTAATTCGGCGTATTCGACTTTGCGTGAAGCAACGAGATTCCGCAAGAGTTCGGCGAATGTTGCCGCTGTTGGGGCAGCTGCGGACAGCGTAATGTCGCGGTTCCAAGGGTGGACGAACATTCGCCAATCTGCTGCCGAATCCAATTCATTGGCGATGGATTTGTATAGCTCAACGCTGGGTTGCGTGACGAAGTTCATGTGCCGCAAATAAGCCATGCCGAAGACCACGTAGTGCATGAACTGCATATAGCGCGAGAGCAGCGCGCCCTTCGGGAACTTTAGCTGTGCTACGGGATGACCCTTCAGCTTCAAGCTGGACTGCACCGCAAGAAACACGCGATCCGGACGATAGCGGCCGCGTCGAATGCGCTCCCCGATCACGATTTTCACGCCCAGATCGTCGCTCTTGCCGAGGCTCTCTTCGAAATCCTGCTTGGTCCAAAGAGCGGCGCCGGCCCATGCAGGCGGCAGCAATAGCGTGACTTTGTCGCGCCCCGCAACGCCCTGTGCGTGAAGAAAAGCGGCGAGCCGCAGCCCCGTATCGATCTCCCGCGGCGTGAGAAACGTGGCTTGCATCCACTTGCGTAAATCGATTCCGGCGAGCGCCAGGGGATACAGGCTGCCGCGCGTCAGCGGCCCGCTGTGGCGCCCGGCGGTGCTATTGGCGCCGTCCAATTGCAATTCCACTCTCCGGTAACCGCGCGGTCCCGCGAAGCGGTCGAGCAGCGATCCGGGCAGGGTCAGATAGATGAAATTCGGCCGGCTGTCGATCCGGTACTTACCGTAAAGCGCGGCCAGCTTTTCGAGATTGCGCACGGGCTCGAAGGAAGTCATGCCCAGCGCCATTCCCACGACCAACGTGGACCGCAAGGCGTTTGCGATCGGCTGCCCGGAGCGGCGCGCAATGTCCGCCAGAATATATTTCAGCTTGGCCGGGTCGGTGGAATCGAGCGCGTAGAAACGGGGCCCGCGCCGCAGCAGGCCCGTCGCCTGGTACATCAGCTTGTCTTCGATCGAGCCGCCCATGCCGGCCCAGATCACATAGCGCAATTTGGTGCCGTGCGTAGCCGCGATCGCCGCGCGAATCTCGTCGACTTCCTCCGCGATTTGTCCAGGCCATTCCGCATGTTCGCGCGCCTGCCAGCTCAGATTGAAAACACCGAAGCAATTCTGGCTGCCCGCCATGCCGAGAGCGGTGAGCGGATCGACCGGATCGAGCGCGTGCAGGCGCTCGATGACGCGTTCGCGCTTGAATTGCTCGACGTACTCGGCCGAGCCGGCGTCGTGCTGAAGGGTTAGGCGCAATTCTCCTTTGTAGCAGGAAATCGTTACAATCGGCTCTGCAATGTCGCGCCGCTGGTGTTCGCTATTGACGATCGCGCTGGTTTCCTGCGGCTCCGCGTCGCATCCGCTGGTGCTGCCGCAAATGTTGGCCAATGTATGGACGCTGCAGAGTTCGCGGGTGGAACCGGTGGCAACTGCTCCCGAAATGATTCGAGCGATCGGCACGCGCGGCTGGACCGCCGCCACTTACATCGGACCCGGAAAAATCGACCTTGCAATTTATGAGCTGACGTCCGCGCCGGGCGGCCTCGAGATGGTGCAGAAGTGGCGTCCGCAGGCCAACACCGTGGTGTTTTATACCGACCGCTATTTTGCGGTGGTGAAATACGATGCACCAGATCGCGCGCCCGTGACCGCCCTAATTACGGCGTTGCAGAAGCTGCTTTCCATTTGACCGGCGCGACCTTGCGCACGATGAGCCCCCAAGCCGCGGCGCCGACCAGCAATAGCAGCGATACCGCCACAAATGCCAGAAAAAATTTTCCAGTTTTCTGCACGATGCGACCCGTGACCCAAGGCGCGGCTACTCCGCCCAGGTTGCCGATGAAGTTCTGCCATCCGGTCCATTTTCCCGCTGCTTCAGGTCCGGAAAGCGTTTGGGTAATCGCCCAGACGTTTGACGTCAGCAGGCCAAATGACAAACTGGCCGCCATCAAAAACGCCATAGCCAGGCGCGCATCCTCCACCACAACCACCGGCAATAGCAGCACCGTCGTCAGCAGCAGGCCGCTTACGGCGAATGTCTTTCGCACCAGCGTCGGGCTGCCGCCGCGCGCGATCCAACGATCCGACGCCCACCCTCCGATCACCGAAGTTAAGGCGATTCCCCAGAACGGCATCGACCCCGCTAGCGCCATCAGCTCGCGCGAAAAGTGGCGCTCTGTCACCAGGTAATACGGTAGCCAGGTCAGCAGAAAATACCAGGCGTAGTTTCCGCAAAACAGTCCGATGAATGTTCCCCAGGCATCGCGCTGCAGCAGAATTTCGAACATACCCACCACCTGCGCTGAGCGCACTTGCTGGCGCGTTTGTGAGCGCGGGCCCCAGATCATCCACATAGGAATCCAGATCAGGCTGCCAAATCCGAGCGTTACGAATAAAGCGCGCCAGCCGAATTTCGCCATCAGCAGGCCGCCGAGCAGTGTTCCCAGCGCAGGCCCGCACTTCGATCCGGCATCCACCAGCGAGTTGGCCAGTCCCAGGTGCTGCTGCGGAAACGTGGTGGCGATGATTTTGGAATACGCCGGGTAGGCCACCGATTCGCCCATGCCCAGTACCAGGCGCAGCATAAGCAGGGTTCCGAAGCTGGTGGCCAGGCCGGTGCCCGAGGTCGCCAGCGACCAGATCAGAAAGCCGATTCCGTAAACCCAGCGGACGTCGTAGCGATCCACCAACCAGCCGCCCGCAAGCTGGAGAATGGCGTACGTCCAGAAGAACGCCGACAGCAGGCGGCCTAACTGCTCGGCGGTGATGCCGAGTTCCATCTTCACATCCGGCGCTGCGACGGAAAGATTGCTGCGATCGATGTAATTGATGAATACCGAAAACACCATCAAGATCAGGACGCCCCATTGCGCCTTGGTCAACCGGGATTGTTTCACCGCTGTCGCGTCCATAAAAAAGGTGTGGAATGATTCTATCAGTGCCCCGGCCGCTGTATTAGACTAGGCCCTTATGCGACTCCTGCTGCTGCTGTTTGCCATCCCTCTGTTTGCGCAACCTTACCGGGTGCTGATCCAGTCCAACATGGCGGTGGATATGCGCGATGGCGTCACGCTGCGCGCCGATATTTATCTGCCGGATGGCGAGGGGCAATTTCCCGTGCTGCTGGAGCGGACGCCTTACAATCGCGCGGCGGATGCCAGCATGGCGTCGCAGTTGGCTGCCCACGGCTACGTGGTCGTGATTCAGGACACGCGCGGGCGGTACGCATCCGAAGGCGAATTCTATCCGTTTCGCAATGAGAGCCAGGACGGCTACGACACCGTCGAGTGGGCCGCGAAGTTGCCGGATTCGAACGGACAGGTCGGGATGTTCGGCGGGTCGTACGTGGGCGCGACGCAGATGCTGGCCGCCATCGCCAAGCCGCCGCATCTGGAAGCGATTTTTCCCTACGTCACCGCCGCGGAGTACTACGAAGGCTGGACCTACCAGGGCGGCAGCCTGATGCAGTGGTTCGCCAGTTCGTGGTCGTCAGGGCTGGCGATCGACACGCTTACGCGACAGGCGAATCGCACGAGTGAATCCGAAGGAATGGTCGAAGACGCTGCCGGTGGAGGCTTATACGCATGGCGGACTTTCCGCCCGTTGACGGGCTCGCTCCGTACTTCAAGGACTGGGTAGCGCATGAAACGGACGACGATTACTGGCGTCCGTGGAAGATTTCCGATCATTACCCGGAGATGAAAGTGAAGGCGCTGCATGCCGGCGGCTGGCACGATATTTTTCTGGGTGGCTCGATTCGCAATTACGAAGGCATGCACAAATCGTCTCCTGCCGGCGAGAATCAGCGGCTGCTCCTTGGTCCGTGGGCGCACGCAGCTACATCACCGGAAGGAAAAATCGGCGATGTTGTTTTTGGCAAGAACGCCGTGCTGGACATGACTGGAACCGCCTTGAAGTGGTTCGACTATGCCCTGAAAGGCGTGCGCAACGAATATGCCAACGGAGCGCCGGTGCGTATTTTTGTGATGGGCGATAACGTCTGGCGCGACGAGAAGGAATTTCCCCTGGCGCGCACGAAATACACAAAATATTTTCTGCACTCGTCACACGGGCTGGCCGTGGCCGCCCCCGAAAGCGAAACGCCGGAGAGCTATGAGTACGATCCGGCCAATCCGGTGCCAACCATCGGCGGCAGGCTGTGCTGCGGCGGGCAGATTCCACCCGGTCCCGCGGATCAGCGCCCCAACGAAGGCCGTCCCGACGTGCTGATTTTTTCCACGCCGCCGCTTGATCGGGATACCGAAGTGACCGGCTGGATTCGCGCCGAAATCCACGCGGCGACTTCGGCCGTGGATACGGATTTCACCGCGCTGCTGGCCGATGTCGATCCCTCCGGCTACGCGCGCTTTCTTACCGACGGCGTCGTACGCGCCCGCTATCGCAACTCGACCCAGAAGGCCGAGCCGATCGCGCCCGGCGAAATTATCCGCTACAACATCGACCTCTGGGCCACCAGCAATGTGTTCAAGGCCGGCCATCGCATCCGGCTTGTATGTGTCCAGCAGCAACTTTCCGCGCTTCAATCGCAACTTGAATACCGGTGAGCCGATTCAATCGTCGACGCGCATGGTGAATGCCAGCCAGAAGATTTATCACGACGCGCAGCATCCGTCGGCGCTGGTGCTGCCGGTGATTCCGCGCTGAGCCGTTAGAATAGGACGTGCGCCCATTTCAGCCGCTGGTTTCCAGTCCGCACCTGCTGACGATTCTCGGCCACTATTGGCCGCGCAATCTGGACATTAGTTTGTACCCAATTGAGTCCCAGTTGTACCGGACCGACGCGGACACGCAAGTGTTGGTGCAGACCCAAAAGCCGGTGGGTACGGCGCGCGGCGCTATCGTGATGGTGCACGGTCTCGAAGGATCGGGCGAGGCTGGCTACATGCGCACGATGGCGCATACCGCAGTCCAGGCCGGTTATATCGCGCATCGCTTCCACATGCGAACCTGCGGCGGAACCGAGCATTTGACGAAGACTCTGTATCACGGCGGTTTGACCGGTGATCTGCTGGCCGTGCTGCGGCAGTGGGAGAGCCAAGGACAGACGCCGGTTCACTTGGTGGGCTATTCGCTAGGCGGCAACGTGGTCGCAAAGTTGACGGGCGAGCTGGGCGAGCAGGCCGGCGCAATCATCACCAGCGCCTGCGCGGTCTCGACCCCAATTGATTTGAACGCGGGCGCGCGGCGGCTTGCCGAGCCATCGAATCGCCTCTATGAACAGCGCTTTCTGCGCCGCATGCGGGAACGGGTACGGGCCACCAAGCTTTTTTCCGAGGAGACGCTAAAGGTGCGCGGCTCGCTGTGGGATTTTGACGACCGAATCACCGGCCCTTCATTCGGTTTTAGCGGCGCGGAGCACTACTATCAAACGCAGTCCTGCCAAAATTTTCTGGATGCCATTCGCGTCCCCACTCTCTTCATACAGGCGAAGGACGACATCTTTATTCCGTTCGAAATGTTCGCGCATCCCGCTTTCCAATCCAGCCCGTGGCTTAAGCTCATCGTCACGGAACGCGGCGGCCACCTGGGCTTTCTCTCCCGGCGCAAGCCGCGCTTTTGGGTAGATGAAGTGGTGATGGAGTGGATCGCAAGCCATTCACCGGCCATGCCGGCTTTCCAGGCGGATCAGCGAACCTTGACCACGTAGTAAAGCACCGGGCCCGCCGTGACGGCCTTGAACCAGTGTGGCGTGCCGGCAGGCACGATAATCACATCGCCTTTGGTGATGGTACGCGACTCGCCGCCGTGCAGTTCGCCGCCGCGCGTTTCACCGGGACCGGCGTTCTCACCGCCCGTAACGGTCCCGCCGGTTACGAAGGTCGCAGTGCCTTCGAGCACGTAGACAATGTCGGCGTCCTTGGCGTGGATTTCCGGCCTACCAGCGGCATCACGGCGGCTGGCGAGCACCTTATAGTTGGCGCCGCCGCCGTAAATCGTGCCGCCTTTGACGAACTCGGCGGCGACTTTTTCGTGACCGATGTAGGTGGCGGAGTGCTTGGCGGGCTCGGCCGCAAAAGACATTCCGAGAAAAAATAAAACGGCGATTGCTTTCATTGTTTCAGCCCCCTCAGGAGAAAAATGCCGAGACCAGGTACAGCTTCAAGTACACCACGGGCATGGCGAAGAGCGTGCTGTCCACGCGGTCCAGCAGGCCGCCATGACCGGGCAGCAGCGTGCTGCTGTCCTTCATTTTGGCGCCACGTTTGAGCGCGGATTCCGCCTGATCGCCGATTTGACCAGCCGCGTTGGCGACAGCGGTGAGCACGATCGCCTCAATCAGCGAAACCGATGGCAAGAAACGGCCGAGATAGATGACGCCGAAGATCACCGATCCGACGAGCGAAGCCGCCGCGCCTTCCCACGATTTCTGCGGGCTCACTACCGGGCTCATTTTGTGTTTGCCCCACTGCCTGCCCACATAGTAAGCCGCGCCATCGCCCACCCAATTCAGAGCCAGCGCATAGGTGAGCCAGTGCGGGCTGGCTTCGCGCAGCAGGATCGCAAATTTCCAGGCGCCGAAAATGTAGACGATACCGGTAAGCCACAGTGCCGCGTCTGGCAGCGCACGGGTGAGATCCTGAGCGCGCAGTGATAAGCCGAGCGCGAGTAGCGCCAACAGCGTCATCACCAGAAAACCGGTGTCCGGTTTGGCCGCCAGCACCAGCAGTCCCGCAGCATAGCCCACCGGGCCGGATCGCGACACGCCGTATCCCGACGCCACGGCGCAATATTCGGAATAGCAGATTACGGCCACGAGGGCGGTGACGGCGAAAACCAACCACGCAGGCCCCAGCAGCGTGACGTACAGCACGGCTGGGATCATCAGGGAAGCGGTGATCAACCTCTTCATCGTTCGTTCATCGCGACGAAACGATGGCTTCGATGAGCTGATCCTCGCGATTGTGCGTCCGTGCGTTGAGCGGTTCGCCCTTCAGCCCGCCGTAACGGCGCTCGCGCTTCTGAAATTCCAGAATGGCGCGCAGCAGCTCGGAGCGGTTGAAATCCGGCCAAAGCGTTTCGGTGACGTAGAGCTCGGCGTAGGCGATTTGCCACAGCAGGAAATTGCTGATGCGCATCTCCCCGGACGTGCGGATGAGAAGATCGGGATCGGGCGAATTCGCGGTGTAGAGATTGGCGGTGAGCAGCTCTTCGTCCATGCGCAGGGAATCCAACGCGCCCTGACGGCGAGCAGCATCCAGAATGGCGTTGAAGGCATCGATGATGTCCGCGCGGCCGCTGTAATTGATGGCCAGGTTCACCAACAGGCCGCGGTTGCCTGCGGTGGCCTGCACCACGGCATCGAGTTCGTTACGAACCTGCGGAGGTAAAGCGTCCAGGCGGCCAATAGCTTCCAGGCGGATATCGTTTTTCTGCAGTTCGGGCAGCTCTTTGCGCAAATAAAAACGCAGCAGGCGCCACAAAGTTTCGATTTCGGCGCGTGGGCGCTTCCAGTTTTCCATTGAGAAGGCATACAAAGTGAGAACTTGTACGCCTAGCCGCGCACAGGTTTCCACCGTGCTGCGGACCGGGCCCACGCCGGCCTGATGTCCGGCCACACGCGGCAGGCTGCGCCGCCTTGCCCAGCGGCCATTGCCGTCCATGATGATTGCGATGTGCGCCGGCAGCCGGCTGGGATCAATGGCGTGCGCCAACTCCCAGTCCGGATCCTCCGGCCTGAGAGCATCCAGTAAAGCCTTCATGCAGTCTTCCCTATGTTACACCGGCGTGCCGCTCCCTGCCAGCCAAAGCATTCTGGCATACTGAGAACTTTGCCACGCAATCCTTCCATATTGGAGCGCGCCGCCCTGTATTGCACGCTGGCGTCGGCGGTGTCGATCCTGCTTTCCATCGCTGTTTCTCAAATTTTGCTGGGTCTGGCATTCGTGCTGATGCTGCTGTCCCGCCAGACCCGGCGCCTGCCCGCGGCGTGGCTGCCGCTCGCGCTATTTCTTGCCGGGACGCTGGTTTCGCTGGCGTTTTCTCCCGATCCCACAGCAGGAATGCCGCAGGTGCGTAAATTTTTTGTCTTCCTGATGCTGGTCACGATCTATTGCGTGGTTCGCGAGATGCTATGGATTCGCCGCCTGATCATGGCGTGGGCGGCCGTGGGCGCTATTGATGCTTCGGTAGCGCTGGTGCAATATGCCCAGAAGATGCGGGAGGCCCGCGAACTGGGGCTCAGCTTCTACCAATATTACGTGGAGAAGCGCATCACAGGGGCGATGAGCCACTGGATGACGTTCGGCGGGACTGAGATGTTTGCGCTGCTGATGCTGGCGGCGTATCTGCTTTTTTCCGGCGGGCAGATCAGAAAGCGCGAGTACCGCGTGCTGATCGGATGCGCAGCCTTGATTGTGGTAGCGCTGATTTTGGGAGAGACGCGCAGCATCTGGCTGGCGATTGCCATCGCCGGCGGCTATCTGGTTTGGTGCTGGAAGCCGCGCTTGCTGTTTGTGCTTCCTGTGGCGGCGGCATTGGTGCTGGTGGTCGCGCCCCGAGGAGTGCAGCAGCGCTTTACATCGTTTTATAAACCGCAGGGAGAAATCGATTCCAACCAGCACCGCATCGTGACCTGGCGCACCGGCATACAAATGATTCGCGCGCATCCGTGGCTCGGTTTAGGGCCGGAAATCGTTGGGCGTGATTTCAATTCGTACGTGCCGGCGGACATCCCGCGGCCCCTGCCGAGAGGCTTCTACGGGCATCTGCACAACATTTATTTGCAGTACGCAGCCGAGCGCGGCATTCCGGTGATGCTGCTGATGATGTGGTGGTTGAGCAAAATGCTGCTGGATTTCGGCCGTGGCATTCGCCGGCTTCCCGCGGGTCCCAGCGACACTCGTGCCGTGCTTCAGGGCGCAGTGGCGGTACTCATTGCCACCCTGATTGCCGGATTCTTCGAGGTGAATCTCGGCGATAGCGAAGTGCTCACGGTTTTCCTAGCTGTCATGGCGTGCGGCTACGTGGTGTTAGATGAGTTGGGTCCACTTCACGTCCCCGGTCAGGGCTGACTCCCAGATATTCCCATTTCTGCAGCGCGATCGGCACGTTGCCGTTCTTCAACAGGAAGTCGTGGAAATCCCGCAAGCTGAACTTATCGCCCTGCACGCGGCGCGCTTCAGCCAGAAAATCCATGATCTGGATTTTGCCAATTTGATAATCAATTGCCTGGCAGGGTGTGGTGGCGAAGAACGCGGCTTCCCAGCGTGCGGTGGCCGTATCCATGGGCACGGTGTTATGTAAATACTCGGCGGCCTGATCGATGGTGAAAGTTCCCAACGCCAGCTTGACGTCCGCCTCTACACGTAAGGCGCGCAGCCGCATGAAGCTGTAGATCAGCTCGCGCGAGCGCGGACTGTCGTCGAATAATCCTGCCTGTAACGACATCTCTTCGGTGTAGAAACCGATGCCTTCGTTAGCGCCGGAATCGTAATAATGCTGGCGAATGGGATCTTCGTTGGCGAAAGAAAGCGCAGCCTGATAGTAGTGCACGCCTTCGTGCATGATGATCACGCGCGGGTCGCGCGCGGTGGCGGCGCCGAAGAAGCCGAGATTAGGTCCGGGCACCCCAATGTAGCTGGTGGCATTCTCCTTGAGGCGCGTGGGCGAGGTCAGATCGTCATGCACCGTGAGCTCGCCAAACGGCTCGATGTAAGCCGGCTCAGGCAGATTGTAGTAGTGCTGCAGCCAGGGCGGAAAGGTCATGAATCCGTGGTCATCCAAATATTTGCGGGTGGAGTTTTCCAGCTGCTTTTCGCGGGCTACCCAGGCGGCCTGATCTTTCGGCAGCGGAAGCTCAGGCCTGCCGGCGTTGCGCTGTTTTTCGTATGCCTCGAACGCGACGGAGCGGTCCCATTCCATTTTTCCCATGGCCAGCAATTGCTCCGGCGTATACGGCATAAGCGCGATGCTCTTTAGAAAGTACTCGTAGGCTTCGCGGCCAATGGCGGTGTCGGCGGGGAGGGAATCCACGCGCTCCGTGAGCCATCCGCGATAGGTTTCGAGCGCGACGATGGCTTTCTCGGTGCTGCCTCGCAGAGCTTTGGCGCTCGAGCCATCGAGCTTAGGCTCGAGCGCACGCATGGCTGTAGTCAGGCGCTCGCGGATATCTTTCAACTGGCCGATGGCGAGCTGCGCGAAAGGCCTGCGGGCCTCGGTGAGATTGCTTTGCGCTTCTTCAATCAGGCGCGGGACGGCGTCCATGCGCGCCACGATGTCGCGGCTGCGCGCGGCATCGAACGGCGGCGGCTGCAGCAGGCGAAGGAGTACCGCGCCCAACGTCTGATCGACATAGAAGGTGGGATTGCGCTGCCAGTTGCGCGTGATGTCGAGTTCCCAATGCACGCGCGCAAGGGCTGAACCGATGAGCCGGTAATCGACTTGACGCGGGATGCGCCAGTTCGCCGGGCTGATTTTCTTGTAACGCTCTTCAAACGCCGCCAGGTCTTCGCGCTGTTTCTCGACAGAAGCTTTGGACCACGAGGGAGTCCAGCCGGCGGGCCGGCCAATTCGCGGGATGTCGTCGGACGAGATGGGCTGGTTGAGGACGCGCCATTGCCAGAAATCGCGCGCCAGATCGTCGAACGAATCGGCACGAGCAAAAGTGGCGCAAGCCGCTAGAATTCCAGTGACAAATAGCGCGCGGAAACAGAATCGCATGAGCCCATCATAACTGGTGATCAGCCGGCTGGATACGATTACGATTGCCGCAAGGCGTCCAGCGGATCGACGCGCGCGGCGCGCCGGGCGGGGATATAACAAGCCGCCAGCGATACCGCGGTCACCAAAACGGAAACGGCGGCGAATGTTGCGGGGTCGGCTGCGCCTACGCCGTAAAGCCAACCGGCGATCAAGCGGGAAAGCGCTAGCGCACCCGCAGCACCAGCCACGACGCCGATCACAGCCAGCGTCATGCCTTGACCGACGACCAGACGAAACACGTCACCCGGCGCCGCGCCCAGCGCCACGCGCACGCCGATTTCGTGGGTGCGCCGGCTGACTGCATACGAAATGACGCCATAGATTCCCACCATCGCCAGCAGCAGACCTAGTGCGGCAAATCCCGCCACCAGCAGCATGATGAAGCGGCGCGAGGCAACCGAACGGGAGGCGATTTCACGCAGCGTGCGCATTTCGGCGACGGGTGTTTCGCGATCCATTTCCAGTACCGCGCCGCGTACGGCCCCAGCCAGTCGGGTGGGGTCGCCGGTGGTGCGCACGACGAAATACATGCTGCGCTCCCAGTGCTGACCCAGTAGATCGTAGGCGCGAGGAATTGGCGCGGCGCCCAGATCATCATGGCGCACATCGCCCACGATTCCGATCACTTCGTGCCAGTCGGGATGGTCGCCGGGAGGCCCGAGACTTACACGCTTACCGATGGGATCGGCGTCAGCGAAGAAGCGCCGCGCGGCGGCTTCGTTGAGGATGGTGGCGTGAGCCGGGCGGTCGAGATCGCTCGCGGTGAAGTCCCGTCCACGCACCAGAGGAATTCCCATCGCATGAAAATATCCCGGCAACGCGAATTGCCAGCCGATGGAAGGCATGACGGCGCCGGGGGCGAGTGGCTGGCCTTCGATCACTAGACCTGACGTCGCGCTCTGGCCACTGAGTGGCATGCTCGAAATCACGCCGACGTCACGAACCTCGGGTAGTGTGCGAATTTTCTCCGCGAGCTGCCGGGAAAAATTCACGACCTGAATTTTGCCGGGATAGCGTTCGCTCGGGACCGAGATTTGAAAAGTCAGCGCGTTGTCCGGATTGAACCCAGGTTTCACGCTCAGCAGGGCGAAGAAGCTCACGAGCAGCAGCCCCGCGCCGATGAGCAACATCTCGGCCAGCGCGACTTCTCCGACCACTAGCAGATCGCGTCCGCTGCCGCGTTTGCGTCCCGCCGTGGCGCGCGCGCCTTCTTTCATGACGCGATTCAGATCGGCGCGCGCCGCGGCGAGAGACGGCGCCAGGCCGAAAAGCAATCCGGTGAGCAGAGATAAACCCAGCGTGAAAGCCAGCACGCGAACATCCAGGCCGATCCCTGCCGCACGAGGAATGTTCAAGCCTTGCGCTGAGCGCATCACGTCGATTGCCCACCCGGCGAGCAGCAATCCAGCTGATCCGCCCAGCAAAGCCAACAACACGCTTTCACTCAGCAACTGCCGCGCCAGACGCCATTGACCTGCGCCGAGCGCCGCGCGCACCGCCAGTTCCTGCTGTCTTGCCGACGCACGGGCCAGCAGCAGATTGGCCAGGTTGGCGCAGGCGATGAGCAGCACCAACCCTACCGCGCCAAGCAGCAGCAATAGTGCCGGGCGGGTCGAGCCGACGGTCTCATCCTGCAGACGCCACAGCCGGAAGCTGCGGCCGTTGTTGCTATCCGGGTAAGCTTTTTCCAGGTGTTTCCCGATGGTGGCCAGGGCGGCTCCGGCCTGCTCGGGCGTGACCCCGGCACGCAGCCGGGCGAGGACTTCGAACGCATAGATGTGGCGACTGCCCGCTAGCTCGTGGGCAGGCGTGAGTGGCGTCCATAGGTCGTGATCCGCGGTGGGAAATTCCAGTGAGAAACTGGCCGGCAGTACGCCGACGATCTGGTAAGGCGCGCCATCCAGCTTGATGGTCCGTCCGATGATGGCGGGATCGGATCCGAAGCGGCTGGTCCAGATGTTGTGGCTAAGCAGGGCAACGTGCTCTTTGCCGGGCTGGGCTTCTTCCGGCAGAAACGTGCGCCCCAAAGCGGCATCGACGCCCAGCATCGGGAACACGCTGGGCGAGACTTCGAGCCCGTTGACGCGCGCGGCTTCACCTGCGCCGGAGAGCGTCCACTGCGCCTGGGAAATTGCGGCGGTCGCGTCGAAGACGCCGCTCTGGTCGCGGATGATCCACGTAATCGGGATACGCGACTTGAGCTTTCTCCAGACCCTCCTGGGCGTGCCGGCCCCAGATGACGAACAGGCTCTGCGGCGCTTTGAACGGCAGAGGACGCAGCAGCATCCCGTTGATGACGGTGAAGATCGCGGTGTTGGCGCCGATGCCCTAGCGCCAGCGTCAGCACGGCGACCAGCGTGAAGCCGGGATTCTTCGCCAGCACGCGGGCGCCATAGCGCAGGTCTTGCAGAACACTTCCCATGGCCCGAAAATGAGCACACGCAGGGCCATCGCAAAGCGTCGACATGCAAAGGGAAACGGCGCGGGGCTGTCCGGTTTCGGCATGGCGGTGTCCGAAAATGGTCGGCAAGGCGGGTTTCAACCCGCCCGTTTACATGCCCAGACAAATTTGGCTGGAGTTTCGCGTATCCGTGCTCGTCCGCCCAGATATTCAGGGGAACCGTGGCCAGTTCATCGACAACCGGCACCGCGAGGCCGTTGCGAGTCAGATCGACCGACTTGATGTAGGTCTGGCAGGTGTCGCACGCTTCCACGCGAACATGCTCGAACTGGCCGGCGGTGTAGACCGGCAATTTGTCGACGGCTTCCTCGCCGCAGCCCGGACAGAGAATGCGGCGGAACTCCCACTCGGTCGCGCACAGCGAACAGATGAGCGACCGCTTGGCGCCCTCGCCTTCGCCGCGCAGCACGCCCGCTACCGGTTTTTCGCCGCAGAAGGGACACGTCGACGGTGTGCCCGCGAGCGAAATATCGCTGCGAGCTGGCCAGCAGTTCCGTGTAGGGTTGCAGCAGGGCGCGTGCGAAGAAAACGTACGTTTCATCGGCGGACGTGTCCCAGTACGTCTCGAGCAGGTGCTGAAACGTATTCCCGGCGCGTGCCAGTTCCTCGGCGGCCTCGGCCAGCGGGCGGCGGTGCAGTGCGCTTCACCAGCGATAGCAGTGCCGCGAAATGGGGATCGAGCAGGGACTTGTCCGGGTTGCTTCGGGCCGGCCTGCAGATCGTCGTACACCGTTTTCTGGAGACGGGCGATTCCCAGATAAAAATTCAGAATTTCGGCGGCTGCGCGGATTCGGACGCGCCAATTCCTGCGCGCGCGCGATGCGCTTTTCCCAGGGGGACGGCTTCATTCCCGGCCGGTCACGCGGTCGAACCAGAGCCGATGATGCTTGCGCGCCCATTGCGCCGGGACGCTACCGTGCACAATCGCGGTGAATCCGCCGGGCACCATGAACAGCCCCATGTAGACGTGAATGATGAACGCGCCGATCGTGATCAGCGCGGCAACTTCATGGACGATCACCGCCACCTGGCGCAGCCACGCGAGGCTGCGCGGCACGGATTCGGGAAACCACAGCAGCAGTCCTGAGAGCAGCAGGCCCATCGTGCCCACCAACATCACCCAGTAGAACTCCTTTTGTCCGGCATTGAAGCGGCCGGCCGGAGGCACTTCGTCATCTTTGTTCTCGATGTACTTGGAAACTTCTTTCATCCACTGCCGGTCTTCGGGCGTGATGCTGCATGTCCCTGCGCCACGTGACATCCATCCAGACCATCGCGGCGGTGAAAAGCAATCCAGCCCAGGGATGCCAGAAGCGCGCGGTGGGTCCGCCTCCCAGGAGCGCAGTCAGCCAGAAAAGTTGCGGCGCATAAAAAGCGAGCCCGCCAGCCAGCAGATAAAGGTACGTGAAGCCCGCCAGCCAGTGCATCACGCGCTCGTGCAGCGTGTAGCGGATAATCTGCTCGCTCATTTCCGCGGCTCCACGGGCTCAGCGGCTTCTTTCGGACCGTAGCGTAGGTAATGCAGACGCCACGCCGAGGATTCCGCCGACCATCGCCAGGTTGCCCAGCCACTTCAGCGGACCCTTCCAGAGCCGCACCATCAGCGGGACCTGCGGATTCGTCGGCAGCCCGCCGTAGGCCGCTGGATTGCGATGTCGTGCAACACGTACATCACCTGCGTGCCGCCCACGCCCGCCGGATCGTATACGCCGGCGTTCTTGTGCGACGTGTGCTCGCGCAACTGCGCCGAGCGCGCTTTCGGCCAGCTCCTTCATGTCGTCTTTCGTGCCGAAATGCAGACAGCCGGTGGGACAGGCTTTGATGCAGGCCGGCTCCAGGCCCGCGCCGACGCGGTCCGAACACAGCGTGCACTTGTGGACTTTCTTCGTTTCCGGATTGAATTTCGGAATGTTGAACGGACAGCCGGTGACGCAGTACTGGCAGCCGATGCAGTTTTCCTGCTGGAAATCGACGATGCCGTTGGTGTACTGCACGATGGCGCCGTCGGCCGGACACGCGCGCAGGCAGCCGGGATCGGCGCAGTGCATGCACTGGTCCTTGCGCATGAGCCAGCTCAAAGCGTGCCGTCTTCGAACTCGTGCTCGTTGAAGCGGATCAGGTTGTAGTAGTTCCACGCCGTATCCGGCATGGTCTGATAGGTGTTGTCGAAGGTGGTTTCGCGGAACGGATAGCCGTTCCATTCGAGACACGCCACCTCGCAGGCTTTGCAGCCGATGCAGGTGGTGACGTCGATCAGCTTGCAGACGTCGTCACCTTCGCGCCGTTGTGCGCCGCGCCCGGGCACCGGTACCGGCATGTCCGGAGATGGCTTTGATTTGCAGTGGTCCGTTGCTCATGACGCCTCCTAGGCTTTCTCCAGTTTCACCAGGAAGCCCTTGAACTCCGGCGTGTAGGCGTTCGGATCGGTTACCGTCGGCGACGAGCAGGTTCGCCGGAGTGCAGCGCCGTCTTGCCTTCATCTTCTTGATGCCGCGATAGCCCTAGTGAATCGGAATGCCGATCTGATACATCTTCTTGCCGTCGATCATCATCGGCCTTGATGCGGCGCGTGACCATCGCTTTGGCGATGTAGTGTTGCGCGCGCTGGTTACTTTCACGCTGCTCGCCGCCCTGCAATGCCCATCTCGTCGGCCAGCTCGACCGGGATCTCGACGAACGGCTCCGGAACCAGCTGGACGTTCATCGGATTGTTCTTGGTCCAGTAGTGATAGTGCTCGGTCAGCCGGTAGGTGGTGCAGACAATGTTGAAGCCCTGCTCGGGAGTGCCGTACTTGTCCATGTCGGTCGTGAATATTTCTTGACCACCGGATTGTTCGACTGCTGCGGATGCAGCGGATTGGCGATCGGACTTTCGATCGGCTCGTAGATGCTCCGGGAACGGTCCATCGGCCATGCCGGCCAGCGGAACGAACAAGCGCCCGACGCCTTCCGGATTCATGATGAACGGACCCATGTGATCCTTGGGCGCGGAATCGGCTTTGAAATCCGGAACATCGTTGCCGACCCAGCGCTTCTGCGCTTCGTTCCACCAGATCTGACGGCGATCCGGATCCCAGGGCTTGCCGGCGACATCGCACGAGGCGCGATTGTACAGGACGCGGCGATTCATCGGCCACGACCAGGCCCAGTTCGGATAGATGCCGAGCCCGGACGGATCGTCGGTGCCGCGGCGCTGCGTCAGCGCGCCGGCTTCGGTCCAGGAGCCGCACCAGATCCAGTTGCCGCAGGACGTCGAGCCGTCGTCGCGCAGCCAGGAGAAACCCGGCAATTGCTGGCCGGCTTTCATGACCTGGCCGGAGGCTTCGTCGGTGACGTCCGACAGCGCGCGGCCGTTGAGTTCTTTGGCGACCTCCGATAAGCGACGGATTTTCGGGATCGACGTATAGTTCCAGGCCAGGTTCAGGATCGGATCGGGAAACTTTCCGCCTTCCTTCTGATACAGCTCGCGAACCTTGAGGAAAATGCGCGCCAGAATTTCCTGATCGAGCTTCGCCTCTCCCGGCGGGGGCACGGCGGCCCACTTCCATTGCAGCCAGCGCGCGGAGTTGACGAAGGTGCCGTCTTTCTCCGCGAAACCGGCGCCGGGCAGGCGATAGACCTCGGTCTTGATGTTCTTCATCTCCTCGGGCGTGATGCCGGGCGATCGCCAGAACTCGCTGGTCTCGTCGGGATAGATGTCGCAGACCACCAGCCAGTCGGCTTTCTTCAGCGCGTCGATATTCTTCTGCGAGTTCGGACCGATCGCGACGCCGTTCATGCCGAACGCGAGCAGGCCTTTCACTTTGCCCCGGTACATGTCGTCCCAGATGATGCACCCAGGAATATTCGCGGTCGACTTTCGGCAGATAGGCGAAACGCCCAGTCGTTCTCTTTTGTCGCGGCGTCGCCATACATCGCCTTGAGGAACGACACGGCGAACTTCGGCGTGTTGGACCAGTAGTTGAACGAGTCCCATTCCGATCGGCTTGGATGCCTTGGGCGTGATGCGCTTCATCCAGGCGGCGAAATCTTTGTCCGCCGGAGTGGGGACTTTGAGATAGCCGGGCAGGTTATCGAAGATGCCGGCCACATCGGTCGCGCCCTGAATGTTGGAGTGGCCGCGCAGTGCGTTCACGCCGCCGCCGGCGCGTCCGACGTTGCCCATCAGCAACTGCAGCATGGCCGCGGTGCGAATGATCTGCGTGCCGAAGGTATGCTGCGTCCAGCCGACGGCGTAGATGATGGTGGCGACTTTCTTCGTGTCGCCGTCTTTGCGGATGGACGTGAACAGTCGGCGGCCTTCAGGAATTGATCCTTCGGAATGCCCGGTGATGCGCTCGACCATCTCCGGCGTGTAGCGCGAATACTGCTTCTTCAGAAGCTGATAGACGCAGCGCGGATGCTCGAGCGACGTATCGTAGGCGACGTTCGGCGGCAGCGCCGCAGGTGCCGCAGACGCATCGGGCGACCGGCCTTCGACCGCGGCCTTGCCGGTGAGGTTTCCGCCTTCCTCGTAGTTCCAGGTGGACTTGTCGTAAGTTTGCGTGCCTTCATCGAAGCCGGAATACAGGCCGTCCTCGGGCAGCTTGAATCCTTCCTTGATGACGAACGCGGCGTTGGTGAAGTTGACCAGATATTCCTTGGCGATCCGCTGGTTCTCGAGCGCGTAGTGAATCATGCCGCCGAGGAATGCGATGTCGGCGCCGGCGCGGATTTGCAGAAACAGATCCGCCGTCGCCGCGGTGCGCGTGAAGCGCGGATCGACCACGATCATCTTCGCGTTGCGCTGGCGCTTGGCTTCAATCGGCCCATTTGAATCCGCACGGATGGTTCTCGGCCGGATTGCCGCCCATGATCAACATCATGTCGGTGTTCTTGATGTCGATCCAGCCATTGGTCATCGCGCCGCGTCCGAATGTGGGCCCCAAACTGGAGACCGTGGGACCGTGTCAAACCCTGGCCTGGTTTTCCAGGTAGCAGACCCCCAGGCTGCGCATGGTCTTCACGACGAGGTAGTTGAACTCGTTGGTATCGGTGCAGCCGCCGTTCCAGGCGATGCTTTCGCAGCGGTTGACGGTGCGGCCCTGGGAGTCGGTGGCGATGAAGCGTCTCGTCGCGCGTCTTCTTGATATGGCGCGCGATCTCTTCGATGGCCTGGTCCCAGCCGATGTCTTCCCAATGATCGGATCCGGGCCGGCGCACCTGCGGCTTCAGCAGCCGGCGCTCGTTGAGGATGTCCTGCATGCAGCGACGATCCCTTCGGGCAGAGCGTGCCGCGATTGATGGGATGGTCGGGATCGCCTTCGACGTGAACCACCTGCGGCGTGACGTTCTTGGCCTTATCGCCGAGGGTGTGGATGATGACGCCGCAGCTCACCGAGCAATACGGACAGGTGGAGCGCGTCTCGGTGGTGCGGGCGATTTTCAGTTCACGGGATTGCGCGTAGGCAGGCTGGAGATCGAACCCAAGCACGGAGGCGGCCAACCCTCCGGCGCCGATCTTGAAAAACGCTCTTCGAGTTGGTTCCATGTCCAGAACTCTCGCTCGCTCTTGAGCTTAAGTCTCTGGATTAGATCCGTCAATAAAGAAAATGTTTCAATTGCGTTACGATTCAATCTCGCCTGCCTCGGTATTGTCCGCGTAGCACCAAATCCATGCCTCGCCAGGCTCGATGGAGCGGATCAGGGGATGCTTCACGGCGCGAAAGTGCTTGGTGGCATGCCGGTTCTTCGAGGAATCGCAGCAGCCTACGTGGCCGCAGATGAGGCATAGGCGCAGGTGCACCCAGGTATCGCCCATTTTTACGCACTCCTCACAGAGATGCGTTTTAGTGGTGCGGAATTTGATCTGATCCAGATGCGTACATTCCCGTGCCATTTAGCGTGCCCTTTCCAGCGCGACGCGATCCCAGTTGGCGAGATTGGCGCCGGCCTCATACGTGCTTTGTAGAAAATCCAGCAGCGCGGCTTTAGGATCGGCGGCGCGGCGGACATCGTCGTACATCAGAACGAATTCGTTGAGCTGCGGATGATACAACGCCGCCGCGGGACGAATGGATTGCTTGTTGAGCCCTGCGGGCGCGGGCGCCGTATACGAGTAGAACGCCGGCCCGATGTCGCCGCCGCCTGGCCAGAAGCCCGCGCTGATCACTTCATGCGAATACGCTTCGCGAGTGATGCCGTCCGCGCCTGCACGCTCTGGCGCGCGCCTCCCGCAGAATCGCGTGACGGCCAGATCGAAGCTTCCCCAATAGAGATGCACCGGGCTGCATTTGCCGATGAAGCGCGCGCGGAATTCCTGGAAAACGACCTCGGTCGAAACCAGAATGCGCCAAAAGCGGTTGGCATATTCGGGATCGTAGGAAGCGTGGGTGCGGTCTTCGGCGAAGGGGATGGGATTCGGAACCTCGTCCGGCGAGGCGTGAATCGTGACGCTAATGCCGAGCGACAGCAGGGCGCCCATCAGTTCCTGGTAAAAATCGGCCACCGATCGCGGCTTGAGCTGGATGGTGCGCCTGGCGCCCTCGCTGGTTGCGATATCGAGCTTGTGATCCAGGAAATCGAATTGCATTTCGAACGTGCCAAGCCGGTGCGGAATCGGCGAGGTGGTGAGCCCGCGCGAATTCACGTACAGCGTAACATTCCACCAGTGGTTGAGCAGCGGCGTGAGGGTCTTGCGAACCTTGCCGACGATCTGCGTCCACATGTGCAGCGTTGCGTAGGTATCCTGCCAGGCTGCGAGCGGTAAATCGGGCCATGCTTGTTGGGGATCACTCATCGCAGGTCTCAAAATAACAATTTTAATCCTAACTGAATATGCCGCGGATCTCCCGCCGAGAGAATTTTGCCGAACGTGGGTGAGCCCAGAAAAATATCCGGCAGGTTGAAATTCGGATGGTTGAGCGTGTTGAAGGCTTCCGCGCGAAATTGCAGTGTAGCCCTTTCGGCGAACTTGGTATTTTTGACCAGCGCCAGGTTCACGGTCTGTAGCGAAGGCCCGGTCAGGATGTTGCGGCCGGAATTTCCAAAGGTGCCGTAAGCCGGCAGCGCGAATGCCGACGTATTGAACCACATGTCCGGCGAAGGCGAAGAGAGCTTAGGATTGCCAGCTACGTTCGGCCGGTCGTTGGCGCCGAAGCCCAGGATGGATTGGCCGGTGTTGCTGTTGTCGTCGTCCGACAGCAGCGCCACGGTGAAAGGCCGGCCGGATTGAAACGACAGAATGCCGTTGGTCTGCCAGCCGCCCAGCCAGCGATGCCCGCGCGCCAGCGGGATATCGTACGACATAGCAATCGAGAAGCGCTGCCGCACGTCGAAATTGGAGAGCCCGCGTTCGGCGCGCAGGTTGTAGCTGTTCTGGGGAAAATTCGGATCGCCTGCGCTGGAAAAGAAATTGGAGCTGTCGTCGATCGATTTCGACCAGGTGTAGGAGGCCAGCAGCGAAAGCCCCGCCGTCATGCGCTGCTGCAACCTGGCCTGCAGGCTGTGGTAAATCGAATTGGCCTGCGCGATTCCAGAATATCGATGTCGGCGAAGCTGCGGATTGGGACGCAGATTCGGCTGCTGCGGGCTGGCGATCGGCTGGTTGATATCGCGCGCATCGATCAGGCGAGTACCCTTCGTGCCTGCGTACGCCAGTTCGGCGACGCGTCCTTTGCCGATCTGCTGCTGCACGCTGAAATTCCATTGCTGGACGTAAGGCGTGCGCTGGTCGCGCTGGAAGGCGAGCGCGGAGGGCGGTGACGGCGAACGGAAAATTCGCCGGAAACGGGTTGTTCACAGAACACCGGGAAAGTCGGCAGCGAGTAGAAGAGGCGGAAATCGAAATAGGGCGGGTTGAAGTACAGCCCTTCGCCGTTGGCGAGCGCGGATTGGTCGTAGTAAATGCCGTAGCCGGCTCGAATCACGCGGCTTCTATCGCCGGGCGCCCAGGCTACGCCGATGCGCGGCCGAAGTTATTGCGGTCCGAATTGAAACCTGAGCGCGGTACGCCTCCAGTCCCAGCGGGAATCAACGTCTGCGACGCGATGTCGAAGATGTTGGCGCGGTTCTGCGCGTCGACCGGCGGTGAGTTGTATTCGTAGCGCAGCCCGAGATTCAGCGTCAGATTGCGGCGTACGCGAAACGTGTCCTCAGCGAAAAAGTGATAGCTATGCGTGCGCAGGTGTTCGGCGTTGTCCACCTGCGCGACGCCGCTTACCGAAACAATACCCAGCAGCAGCTCGGCCAGGCATTGCCGGTGCCAAGCCCAGAAAGTCCAAAATCCCGCGCGATTGCACGTCGCGAAACGCATTCTGCTGGGTGGCGCGAAAATCCGCGCCGAACTTGAACAGGTGCCGGCCGCGTACGTAGGTCGCCTGATCGTTAATCTGATACACGTTGGAAACGCTGTGCTGCGGGTTGTTGTACTCGTCGCCTAGCGGCGAAAAGCCGGTCACGCTGATAAGGCTCAGCCCGGCGTCGCGCGGGTTGGTGGAAGGCGTGGCAAGGCCGACTTCGCTGTTGAGATCGTGACCCTGGTTCTGCTGAAAAACACCCAGGGCCACGCGATTGAAGGCCGATGCGAAACTCATTCAGCAGGTTCGGCGTGAAGATGTGCGTCTCACTCGCCATCACGTTCTGCGCGCGGCGGGGCACGTTGTCGCCGATACCCGGGAACCGGCCGCAAAGCCGGAGCCGGTGAATGGTTCGAACAGATTGCGATCGCCGAAACTATAGCGGAACGAAAGCTCGGATCGACGGCGTGATGGCGTGGTCCAGGCGAACGTCGAAATGATCGTCGCGGTCTCGCTCGATGGGCGAGGAGACGAAATTCTCGATTGGGCGTCGAGCGATTGGGCAGGGGATACAGCGCGGCGATGGCTGCGCCCACGGGATTCTGAAATTGTGGGGGAATGATGTTGCCGGGAAATGGTGCTTGCGTGAACGGGTTGATTACCGGCGCATCCGCGCGAAAAATCGCCCTGCGCGTTCGGCGAGCGTGGGAACATTGGTCACCTGCGTGATGCCTTCGCGCACTCGCCGTCCTTCGTAATCGGCAAAGAAAAAAGTGCGATCCTTGCGCACCGGTCCGCCCAGCGACGCGCCAAACTGGTTGCGCTGATACCGCGGGCTGGCTTCCCCGGCCGGCGCGAAAAAGTTGCGCGCGTCCGTCACCGATTGCGGAAGAACTCGTAAGCGCTGCCGTGGAGTTGGTTCGTCCCCGATTTCAGCACCACGTTGACCTGCCCGCCGGCATTGCGTCCGAACGACGCATCGTAGCCGCTGGTCAGCACTTCGAATTCGCGAATCGCATCGACCGGCGGAATCACGCCGAATGTGTTTAGCTTGGGATCGCCGTTGTAAACGCCGTCCAGCAGAAAGCTATTCGAGTCCTCGCGGGCGCCGTTCACGTTGAACGCGAAATCGCCGCGAACCGATCCTGCCGATCCTGGTGCTGCCGGCGCCGTGCCCGGAGCGAGCAGCGAAAGTTCCAGGAAGTTGCGCCCGTCGAGCGGTAGTTCGGTGACGTGGCGATTCTCGATCACCGTGCTGAGGGCGGCGGATTCGGTCTTGAGGGCATCGCGCGTGCCTGTGACCTGCACTTGTTCGGTGCGCGCGCTTTCCAGTAACGGGACCTCGACGCGCAATTCCTGATTCACCAGCAGCGTCAGGCTCTGTTCGTACTTGTGATATCCGGCCCGCTGCACTTCCAGCCGGTAGGTTCCAGGCGTCAGCAGGCTGACCTCAAACTCCCCTTGCGCGTCGCTCGTAGTCTCACGCTTGCGGTTAGTTTCTGTCTGGATAACGGAGACGCTGGCGGCGGCAATCAGCCGTCCACCGCTATCGGTAACCTGGCCGCCGATGGCGCCGCGCACGGTTTGCGCCTCGATCGGGGAGGGCCACAACAGTGACGCGTATATCGCGGCCGCGGCGAAGGCCACAGCCCGTTCGTATCTCATGAAGACCCTTCCCAAGCGGCTAAACCCTATACTATAGCTGACGTTCCATGACTTTCTTGGTCTTGTTTTTTCTCCTGCTTGGCGCGGCCGCGCGCGCCGAAGACTGGCCGCAATTTCTCGGCCCTACCCGCAACGGCATCTACGCCGCAACCGATCTTGCCGTGTCCTGGCCAAAGGCCGGCCCGGCGCTGATTTGGAAAAAAGACGTTGGCCAGGGTTTCAGCGGGCCCGTGGTGGCGAACGGCAAGTTGATCCTGTTTCACCGCGTTGGCGACAGTGAAGTGGTGGAGTGTCTCAACGCCCTGACCGGCCAGCGCATCTGGTCGACTGAGAGTCCGACGCGCTACCGCGACGATTTTGGCTTTGACGAAGGCCCGCGCGGCACACCGACGATTGCCGCCGGCCGGGTGGTGACATGTGGCGCCGAAGGCCTGCTGCAGAGCCTAGATTTCTCGACCGGCAAGCGAATCTGGAGCGTCGACACGCGCGCCAAGTTCGGTTTTCCAAAGGGTTTTTTCGGCGCGGCTTGCACACCGTTGGTGGATGGCGATCGCGTGTTGGTGAATGTCGGCGGGCCTAACGGCGCCGGCATTGTCGCCTTTGACGCAGCCACCGGAAAGATTTTGTGGAGCGCGACCAACGACGACGCCGGCTACTCGGCACCGGTCGCGGCCACCATCGGCGGCGCGCGCCATGCGTTTTTTCTGACACGCAACGGCGTGGTGGATCTCGATCCCGCCAACGGCAAAGTGCGTTTCCAGTTCCCGTGGCGCTCCCGCAATAACTCGTCGGTGAACGCTGCCGCGCCGCTGGTGATTGGCGACCTGCTCTTCGTTTCCGCCAGCTACGGCGCAGGCGCAGGCGTTTTTCAAATCGATGGCGCGAGCGCCAAGAAACTGTGGTCGTCCGACGAAGCGCTGTCCAATCACTACGCAACCAGCGTGTATCAGGACGGCTACCTCTATGGCTACCACGGCCGCCAGGAATATGGACCCAGCCTGCGCGCCGTCGAATTGAAAACCGGCAAAGTGGCGTGGTCAGTGGACGATTTCAAAGCCGGGACTATCACGCTGGCATCGGGATATTTGCTCGTCATGCGTGAAGGCGGGGAACTGCTGTTAGCTCCGGCGTCGCCCAAAGCATTCCAGCCCGTGGCGAAAGCGCAGGTGCTGTCCGCCACAGTACGCTCTTACCCCGCGATCGCCGACGGGCGAGTTTATATACGCAACGAAAAGACGCTGGTGTGCCTGGATCTTAGGAAGAAGTAACATAAGCGGCATGACTCGCCGCACCGCTGTCACTCTCCTCTCTCTGTCCGCAACGCCGCTGGCCGCCGCCGGGGAATCTTCTCTGTGCTTCGAGTCCGCGACGTCGCTGGCCGATTTGCTGCACAAGAAGAAGCTGTCGGCGCGAGAACTGCTGGACGCACATTTGAAGCAGATTGAGCGCGTGAATCCCAAGGTCAATGCCATCGTGACCCTGGTCGCCGATCAGGCTCTCGCTAAGGCGAAGTTGTGCGACGAAGCCGCTGCCCACGGGCAATTTCTAGGGCCGCTCCACGGGCTGCCGGTCGCGCACAAAGACTTGCAGGAAACCAAGGGCATTCGCACTACTTATGGATCGCCGATCTTCAAAGACAACGTGCCGGCTTACGACACGCTGATCGTGCATCGCATTCGCGGGGCCGGCGCGGTGACCCTGGGCAAAACCAATACGCCGGAGTTCGGCGCAGGGTCGCAGACGTTCAACCGGGTGTTCGGCGCGACCAGGAATCCACATGATTTGTCCAAGACCTGTGGCGGATCGAGTGGCGGCGCGGCTGTCGCGCTGGCCTGCGGCATGATTCCGATTGCCGATGGCAGCGACACCGGCGGATCGCTTCGCAATCCGGCCAGCTTCTGCGGAGTCGTAGGATTTCGCCCGTCACCGGGGCGGGTGCCGATTGTGCCATCCCGTTCCGCATGGAGCACGATCGGCGTGGTGGGACCATTGGCCCGCAACGTTGCTGATTGCGCATTCTTTCTGAGCGCGATGGCGGGGCCGGACGAACGCGCGCCTCTATCGATCCACGAGGATGGCGCGCGTTTCGCCAAGCCGTTGGGACGCGACTTCAAGGGCGTGCGGGTGGCGTGGTTCAAAGATCTCGGAGGCGTTCCTTTCGACCGTAGAGTTCGCGAAGTGGTGGACGCTCGCAGAAAAACATTCGAATCACTCGGCTGCATCGTGGAGGAAGCGGAGCCCAATTTCGAAGGTGCCGATGAGGCGTTTCGAACGCTGCGCGCTCTCGGCTTCCACCAGTTGCACGCTGCCAAGGTGGCGCAGTATCGCGACCAAATCAAAGCCACGGTGCTGGAGGAAGTGGATCTGGGGGCCAGATTGACCGGCCCGCAAATCAACAAAGCGGACGCGCTACGATCGGCCCTGTACCAACGCGTGGGCGAGTTCTTCGGCAAGTACGAATTTTTTGTCCTGCCGGTGACGCAAGTGCCCGCGTTCGACATCAACCAGCCATATGTAACCGAAATCGAAGGCCACAAAATGGGCAATTACATCGACTGGATGCAGTCCTGCTATTACATCTCGGTGCTGCACAATCCGGCGATTTCCGTGCCCGGCGGATTCACGGCGGAGGGCCTGCCGGTAGGTGTGCAAATTGTCGGCCGGCACCACGACGATTGGGGCGTCCTGCAGCTGGCGCACGCCTTTGAGCAGGCGGCGCAGGTTCGAAAGATTCCGGCGGTGGCAGTGTAGCCAGCTCAATCTCCGCCACCCTTGAGGAAGTAAGGCGACGCTGTTGATGCGGAAAATAGAGGCGCAGTGCCATGCAAAATCACCTTGCCGCTTTGGAATGTCTCTGACTCCGTGTACGCCACCTCCTTCCGGATATTGCGAGACACTCTCTAGATGACAACTGCGGACTTAGCACGGTTGCGCGAGCCTTATGCCGAAGATGATGATTCTCGCGGCCGAGGACCTCTGGCGGCGCTCGGAATACAGACCCACATTGGCAACAATTGGAATCTGAGATTTTCACGGACTTTACCCAGCAATTCCCGTACGGCGTTGGCTGGTGGGTACCTCATCCAGGCGCTAAGAGGAGGATTTCATAAGTGACCAAATGTACGCGTGCACGACCAGCGTTTCTGACAACTTAGCTGAAGCAGGCTTGCATTGGTTAGAGTTTCTGGAACATGCGGAACGCGAGAGTGATCGTCATGCAAACGCGGTCAAAGTCCTCAATGGACAGCCTGTCCTCGATCCTCCCCTTTGTGAATGTCCCTTGGACGAACTCGGTACACCGCTGATTCGAATGCATGTTACCGGCGTGGTTCGCGCGCTAGCCGGGGCATTGGATTGCTTGGCCGGCACAGTCATTGGTGTGGTGGCAATTCCGCTACCGATTATCCGCGCGGACCTTAATGTGGTTCGCAGGGCTCTGCATGCGATCCACGGCGGGCCGACGGCCGGTAAAAAGCAACAGGCTATCTTTTTGGGAAAACTTCAATAACCATATTGCCGAAGCCGGGCCTCAGGGGTGGTTGGACTGGATGCTCGCATTGCGGATATGCTTGTTCATCGGGCGGCGAATCGAATTCGGGCAGTACCTGCCAAAGACCACCGCACTTTGGGGACCTGACGGACGAAGACTCCTGCGTGCCTACAGAGTTACTCATCTGCCTCGAGATCCCCTGCGGTCGGATGTAGACGTATTCGTGAACTCGCCACAGTCTTTACTCTTGACCGAGGACGCGACTGATACTCTTCAAGGCCTCATGGCCAGCACTAGGTACTTAATCGACACGGTGGCAACGGACCTCTCGGAATTATGGAAATGGCGTCGAAGCCATCCTGAAGAACTTCATCAACCCGCAGCTCAGTGGCCCAGTGTCCAAGCGGAAGAATCGATCGGCTTCGCAGGATACAGGCCCGGCAAGGTTGAATTGTCGCCTTCGGCCGCGATGACAATGAATCCTATCCAAGTGCGCAGGTTCCGCTCCGCCGCGTTGGATGACGAATCGCGCCCGCTTTGGACCTCGTTCGACTAATGTAGGGCAACCATCAAGATGTGGGCAGCCACAAGGCCGCGCGTGTTCCTCATCCCCCTTGCCAAAGCGGTACAGCGCGCTCTTCGTGCGCACGTAACACACTGCCGTCGGCGATAGCCGGCGTCGCCCAGCATTCCTCTTTCATATCGTTCACCGCCAGAATTTCCCACTGGCTGCCGGCTTGGATCACGCTGAGCTTGCCCTCCTGGCTCACGGTATAAATCTTGTCGTCCCCTGCCACGGGCGAAGCGTAGTAAGCGTCGAGCGCGCCCGTCAGTCGCCCCTGTTTCAGCACCGTGCCACTCTTGGGATCGAGCGTCGTGACGACGCCGCCTTCGCGCAGTACGTATAGCACGCCTTTATACAGCAGCGGAGACGGAATGTTCGGCAGCGACTTCTCGTGACGCCACAAAACATTTGTGGCGGTCACGTCGCCCTTACCGCCGAGCTTGATAGCGAACAAGCCGTTGGTGGCTGTTTCGCGCGACTGATTGATTTTCCATTCGTTCTCGTCCAGGAACCCGTCGCGGTTGAGGTCGAACAGGAACCACAACGTCCTCATGTCGGGATCGGCGACTTCATCCTTCGACAGTTTGCCGTCGTGATTTGTGTCGCGCTCCTTCAGCACTTGCGCGAAGGGGCGCACATCGTGAATGCCGATCTCGCTCACCGCAGCCATCCAGGAGTGCACGTACAGCGTGTCGCCGTCGATCACTGGAATGGATTTCGCCTGCCACGCCATGCCGTTTACCCACCAGACCTTTTCGCCGGTGGCGACAGCGTACGCCGCCACCTGATGCGCTCCCGAGACTATTACTTCTCCCTTGTAAACTACTGGCGTGGAAAATCCGTGGGTGGCATCCGGGCGCTCGGTCTTCCAGCGCACGCGGCCGTCACCCGCGTCCACCGCGATCAAAAAAGAGTTCGTGTCCTGATCGCATAGAAGCAATACCGTATTGCCGGCGAGGATCGGAGACGCCGCCATGCCGTACGGATTGTTGAATGGTCCAAGCGGACGGCGCCAACGTTCGTTGCCATCCATGCCGTAAGAGACGATGCCAAAATCCTCGAAGAAAACAAAGACGCTCGCGCCATCGGTCACAGGGCTGGGAGAGGTCGGCGTGTTGGCGCCGTGAGTCTTGGTAGCACGGTCGCGCGGGGCTTCCTGCTGCCAGGCAATCTTGCCGGTTTTGCGGTCCAGGCAAATCGTCAACAGCTTGTCGCCTTCGAAGGCGGTGAGAAAAATGCGGTCGCCAACCACCACGGGAGACGATTGACCGCCAGGCACTGCCGTTTTCCAAATGACGTTCTCCCCGGGGCCGAAACGCACTGGTAGATTCGCTGAATCGGCGACGCCGGAACCGTTGGGTCCGCGGAAGCTGGGCCAGTCGGATGCCGCGGACGCGAGGCTGGCGGAGAGCAATAGCAGTGCGGCGCGAAGCATCGAAGCGACCCCTCCCTATACTATACTGGCCTTGAAACCGTGCCCTCTACGCTCGAAGCTGGTCTGGAAACCCGAATCAAATCCACACGCGAATCCTTGGACGCGTGGGTGCGTGAAATGGTAGCGTGGCACTTCGACCCTGCCACCGGCTGCCCGTTCTGGCTGGATTTCGCGCGTGGCCTGGACTGGGATCCGCGCAAGGAAATCCGCGGCTTCAGCGATCTTTCGCGCTTCGGATTTTTTCAGGACGAATGCCTGCGGGGCGGTCCCGTGCGCCGTTGGGTGCCGAAGGCCTACGCCGATCGCCCGGTTTACATCTTCGAGACCGGCGGCTCGACCGGCGTTCCCAAATCGCGTATCAGCATCGACGATTTTCGCCTGGACTACGAAGCTTTCAGCGCGACGCTGCCGGACGAATCCTTCCCGCGCGGCTCGGACTGGCTGATGCTTGGACCGAGCGGACCGCGCCGCCTGCGCCTGGCCGTTGAACACCTGGCGCAATACCGCGGCGGCATTTGCTTCATGGTGGATTTGGACCCGCGCTGGGTCATCAAGCTCATCAAGATGGGGCAAATCGAAATGGCCGAGCGCTACAAGCAGCACGTCATCGAGCAAGGCTTGACGCTGCTGCGCGCGCACGAAAATATCCAGTGCCTGTTCACTACGCCGAAGCTGCTGGAAGCGCTGTGCGAGAAAATTTCGCTCAAGCGCGCCGGCATTCGCGGCGTCTTCTGCGGCGGGACGGAAATGACACCGCAGTTCCATCGCTTCGCCGTGGAAGAGCTGCTGGACGGCGTTTACTTCGCGCCCACTTACGGCAACACGCTGATGGGTCTGGCGGTCCACAAGCCGCGCGATGAGAAAGATAATTTCGCGGTGATCTACTATCCGCCGGCGCCCAAAGCCGTCATTGAGGTAGTGGATCCGGACCGCCCTGAACACGTCGTGGATTACGGCCAGACCGGACGCGTCCGCCTGACCACGCTCACGCGCGAGTTTTTCATGCCGTATTTTCTCGAACGCGACGAAGCCGAACGCGAGCCGCCTTGCAGCGCCTATCCCTGGGACGGCGTGCGCAATGTCCGGCCGTTTTCCCGATTCCAATCCAAGGTGGTCGAAGGAGTGTACTGATGCTCCACATCCCCCTGCTGCGGAGTGGGAGACCGTATCGCAGCCTGGATACGATTCGCGTCCCGCACCACCGAACGCGAGAGCCTTTTGTTGAAGTGAGCCAGGCCAATGTGGGTCTAATACGTCGCGACCTTCTGGGCCAGGAAAGCGCTCAGGAAATGCTGGCGCGATTTTCCATTGACGAACTTACACGCATCTGTCGTGTTGCGGCAGAGCATTTTTTGAACGGCTCGCTCCCTCTTGGCGACACCGCGCAATCGCCCGAGGATTACGTTCTTCAAGTATCGGCGACTACCGGCATGCCGCACGTCCTGGTGCGCCGCAACATGCAAAAGATTACCGGCATGCTGGCGGAGATGCGCAGCGTGCTGGCTGGACTCACCCGCAATCTCGATCTGAAAATTCTCGATGCGGGCTCGGGCGAACTCAACGGGCAGGCGCTGAGTTTTTTTCCGCGTGGACGGTCGCTCGGCGTGGTGCTGCCCAGCAATTCACCCGGCGTTCATTCGCTGTGGATTCCAGCGTTTGCGCTGAAGACGCTGCTGGTATTGAAGCCGGGCAGTGCCGAGCCATGGACGCCGTATCGCATCGTGCAAGCGCTGATCCGGGCTGGTGCGCCGCCCGAAGCGTTCAACTACTATCCCGCCGATCACGCCGGCGCCGGCGAAATTCTGCGGCAGTGCGGGCGCGGCATGTTGTTCGGCGACATCGGCTCGACCAAATCCTGGCGCGATGATCCGCGCATTGAGCTGCACGGGCCGGGCTATAGCAAGATCGTCATTGGCGAGGATCAAATCGGCCACTGGGAAGAAATATTTGGACGTGATGGTCGCGTCTATTCTGGAAAATGGCGGGCGCTCTTGCGTCAATGCGTCCGGCATTTGGGTTCCGTCGCATGCCGCCGAAATCGCGGAAGCTCTGGCTGAACGCCTGGCCCGCGTGATGCCGCGCGAGGCCGCCGATCCCGGCGCCCAGATCGCACCCTTCGCCGATGCCGGAGTTGCCCAGCGCATCAACGACATGATCGAGAGCGAGATCGATGGCGCCTGCGACGTCACCGCCGCGCACAGGAAAGCCGGCCGCCTCGCAGTATTCCAGGGCTGCTCGTACTTGCTTCCTACCATCATTCATTGCCCGAGCCCCGAACATCCGCTTGCCAATCGCGAGTTCCTGTTTCCGTTCGCCAGCGTGGTGCAAGTGAACCAGGACCAGCTTCCCGAAGCGCTGGGGCCGACACTGGTGGCGACCGTGATCACCGCCGATCGCAAGCTGGCCGACCGATTCCTACGCTCGCCGCTCGTCGGCCGCTTGAATTTGGGCGCGATTGCAACCAACCAAATCCGCTGGGATCAGCCGCACGAAGGCAATCTTTTTGATCATCTGTATGCGCGGCGCGCTTTTCAACAGGAGTGCGAATTGGTGGCGGAATGAAGATTCTCGCCATCACCGCCGGCGCTGCCAATATGTATTGCGGCAGTTGTCTGCGCGATAATGCGCTGGCCGCGGAGTTGATGGCGCAGGGTCACGACGTCACCCTGATTCCGGTGTACACGCCGGTGCGCAATGACGAGCCCAGCGTCAGCAGGAAACGCGTTTTCTTCGGTGGCATCAGCGTTTATCTCGAGCAGCACATGGCGCTGTTCCGGCATACTCCGGCGATTCTCGATCGCCTGTGGGATTCCGCGCGTGTCATCCAGGCGGTCTCGCGCGGGTCCATTGCCACCAATCCGCACTTACTGGGCGCGCTCACCGTTTCCATGCTGCGTGGCGAGGATGGCTACCAGCGCAAAGAACTAGACAAGCTGCTGGCATGGCTCGTTAAGCAGCCTGCGCCCGATGTCGTGTGTCTGCCGAATTCCATGTTGATCGGCTTGGCGAAACCGCTCGCAAAAGCGTTGGGTCGCCCGGTATGCTGCACGCTGCAAGGGCGAAGATTTGTTTCTGGAAGGGCTCGGCGAGCCTTGGCGCGGGCAGGCGCTGGAACTCATTCGCGCCGCCGTACCGCACGTGGACGCCTTTCTAGCGGTGAGCGAATACTACACCGAATTCATGCGTGGCTATCTGCAAATTCCGCAACACAAGATCCATGTCGTTCCTCTCGGCATCAACCTTAAGGGCATGGACCCCGGCTATCGCATTCGCTCGAATTGTTTCACCGTCGGTTATTTCGCGCGCGTCGCGCCGGAAAAAGGGCTGCACGTTTTGTGCGAAGCCTACCGGCGTCTCCGCCACGACACAGAATTTTCCGGAGCCGCGCTCGAAGTCGCCGGATATCTTGCTCCAGAGCATCGCGGTTATCTGCAGGGCATCGAACGCAAGATCAAAGAGTGGGGGCTATCAGGCGATTTCCGCTATCGCGGCGAGTTGGATCGCGCTCACAAAATCGAATTTCTGCGCAATCTCGACGTGCTCTCCGTGCCCGCCACCTACGACGAGCCCAAGGGCGTTTTTGCCCTGGAGGCCATGGCGCTGGGGATTCCAATCGTCCAGCCGCGGCGCGGCGCGTTTCCAGAGATCGTGGCAAAAACCGGTGGCGGCGTTCTGTTCGAGCCGGACGATCCCGCCGCTTTAGCCGATGCCATTTTTGCATTGTGGAAAGATTCCGCACGCCTGGAGCAGCTCGGCCGCAACGCGGCGCAGGGTGTTCGCGAGCATTATCCGGTGGCCAACATGGCGCGGCGCGCGCTCGAAGTTTATCGCGCCGTTCAGGAGAAAGCGGCCGTTGCTCCAGCTCACTGAGCTCGCCAAGGAATATCCGGCGCCGCGCGGTTCCATTCCGATTCTCTCCGGCGTTTCGCTTTCGCTGAATCGCGGTGACGCGGCATCGATTGTGGGGCCGTCAGGCAGCGGCAAAAGCACATTGCTTTACATCCTGGGAGCGCTTGAGCCACCAACTTCCGGAACGGTCACCCTGGATGGCCGCAACCCGTACGCGCTTCCGGAAAAAGAGCTGGCTGCGTTTCGCAACAAGCAAATCGGCTTCGTGTTTCAGGATCATTGCCTGCTGCCGCAATGCTCGGTTTTGGAAAACGTGCTGATCCCGACGCTGGTGGCCGAATCGCAGGAAGGCGTCCGCGAGCGCGCCCGCGTGCTGCTCGAGCAAGTGGGCCTGGCCGATCGCCTGGATCATCGTCCGGGCGAACTTTCCGGCGGTGAAAAGCAGCGTGTGGCAATCGCCCGGGCGTTGATTCGCGAGCCGCTCCTGCTGCTGTGCGACGAGCCCACCGGCAATCTCGATCAGTCTTCAGCCAACGCCGTCGCATCTCTGCTGTTCGATCTGCATCGCGCGCGCAATACCATCCTGATTGTCGTGACGCATAACCTGGAGCTGGCGGCAAAGTTTCCGATACGATTGGAGTTGACCGACCGTCGGCTGGTGCGCGTATGAATGTAACCGGCATCCTCGAAACCGCGCTGCACGTCGAGGATGTTGCGCGCTCCCGCCAGTTTTACCAAAACATTTTCGGCTTTCCTGTTCTGCAGGGCGATGACCGCTTTTGCGCGCTCAACGTGGCGGATAAGCAGGTGCTGCTGCTCTTCAAGAAGGGCGGATCAACCGAGCCCATAGCCGTTCCCGGCGGCATCATTCCACCGCACGGCGGACGACGGCAATCTGCATTTCGCTTTCTCGATTCCTGGCCGCGGACCTGGGCGCTTGGGAGGCGCGTCTGGGCGATCATGGCGTCGCCATCGAGAGCCGGGTCCACTGGGAGCGCGGCGGTGACAGCATTTACTTTCGCGATCCCGACGGCCATCTGGCGGAACTGGTCACGCCGGGCATCTGGGCGATTTACTGATGCGGCCCGCTTCACTGGTTACGCGCAATCTGCATCTATTACTGGCGCACGAATCTGGCGGTGATCGCGGGCGTCGCGGCGGCGGTTGCGGTGTTGGCAGGCGCGCTGCTGGTGGGTGATTCAGTGCGCGCGAGCCTTCGCGATCTGGTCCTGTCCAGGCTCGGCAGGACCGAATACGTCATCTCATCCACGGGTTTTTTCCGCCAGCAACTTGCGGGCGATCTGGGTCTGGACGCCGCCTGTCCGATGATCACATTGACGGGCGTGGTCACGCATCAGGCGAGCGGCCGTCGTGCGTACGGCGTGCAGATCTACGGCATTGATGAGCGTTTCTGGAAATTTCATGGCATGGCGGGAGCGGAACTGCCCCTCATCAGTCCAGGCCTCGCGCAGGAGCTTGCCAGCCAGCCGAGCGATGCGCTGCTGGCGCGCGTCGAAAAGCCTTCAGCGATTCCGCGCGAATCCCTGCATGGCCGCAAGGAGGATGTCGGGCGCACGATTCGACTTGCCGGCTATCGGGTGCTTCCCGCGCGAGACCTCGGTGAGTTTTCGCTGCGTCCCCAACAAGGCCCGGTCCGCGCGATCTTCCTGCCGCTCGCAACCTTGCAACGAGATCTCGAACAGCCGTTCGCGGTGAATACGCTGTTGGTCAACGGGGCGCGCCCTCGGCCCGTGCTGGCGGAATTGCTGCGCGAGCGTTTCGCACTTGAAGATCTCGGCATCCGCATGCGCGTTCTCGAAGGTCACGACTGTCTGGTGCTCGAAACCACCGGCGCAGTCATCAGCGATGCGCTGGCCCGTGCCGCGACTATCGCAGCAGCCCGCATGAACGTGCGCACGCAGCCGGTGTTGACCTACCTGGCCAACACGATTCGCTCCGGCGATCATGAAATTCCGTACTCGCTGGTGACGGCCACCGATGATCCCGCCGCACCCGCCCAAGACGACGGCACCACGCCTATCATGCTGAACGAGTGGGCCGCTCGCGATCTCGGCGTCAAACCCGGCGCGCCGGTATCGCTTGAATATTTCGTTTGGAAAAGCGATGGCCGCCTGGAAACCGTCAGCGCGCAATTCCAGCTTGCCAAGATTCTGCCCATCGTCGGCGCGGCCGCCGATCGTGATCTGGCTCCGGAGTATCCCGGCATCACGACGTCAGAAAGCCTGCACGATTGGGACCCGCCGTTTCCCATCGAGCTCAGTCGAGTGCGCCCGCGCGACGAAGATTATTGGAAGCGCTATCGCACCACGCCGAAGGCCTTCATCCCGCTGGCCAAGGGGCAGGAGCTGTGGGGCACGCGTTTTGGCAAGCTGACATCGATCCGTTTATTTCCTGCGGCTAGTGATGACCTGACCGAAGCCTTGTATGCCTACCGCCAGAGTTTGCGCAGCGTGTTGAATCCGCTGGAGGCTGGTTTCACAATCTCGGCCGCGCGAGCCGACGGTCTGCAAGCCGCGCGCGGCTCGACCGATTTCGGCGAGTACTTCGTCTATTTCAGTTTCTTTCTTATGGTGTCGGCTCTGTTGCTGGCCGGTCTGTTTTTCAAACTCGGCATCGAGCAGCGCCTGCGCGAAGTGGGCACGCTCGCAGCCCTGGGATTTGCCGCGCGCGACATCCGCAAGCTGTTCCTCATCGAAGGCGCGATCCTCAGCGCGGCCGGATGCTTGGCGGGCGCGGCGGCGGCGATTGCGTACGGAAAGCTGATGCTGCTGGGCCTGCGCACCATCTGGTCCGGCGCAGTAGGCGTGACGTCTCTAGTGCTCCATCCTGATTTGCAAGTGCTCGCGCTCGGAAGCCTGGGCGGAATTGTGGCCGCGGTCGCCTGCATTTTATGGACCCTGCGCGGACTGCAGCGCGTGACCTCGCGCGGCCTGATTCTCGGATCATCCACTGCCAAGCCCGTCCACGGCGCGCGTATTCCTCTCGCCATGGCAGTGGGCGGTGCGGCGCTCATCGCCGCATCGGCAGCGCGCGCTCTCGATCAGACCGCCGGCTTCTTCGGCGCAGGAACGCTGCTGCTGGCCGCGGCGCTCTGGTACGGCTGGATTCGCCTATCGCGCGGGTCCCTCGGCGCTCTGGACAATGTCCGCCAACTGGGTCTGCGCAACGCGGCGTGGAAGCCGGGCCGCAGTATTCTTTGCGTTGCGCTCATCGCCTCAGCGACGTTCGTCGTGGTCGCCGTCGATGCCTTCCGCGTGGACACCGGATCGTCGCTTGCGAAGCAAGGTCCAAGCGGAGGCTTCGCGCTGATGGCGGAATCGCTGCTGCCCATTATTCACGATCCCAACACCGCCGCGGGTAGGGAAGCGCTCAACCTCAGCCAGCCGGAATTGCGTGGCGTGCATTTCGTGCCGTTCCGCCTGCGGCCGGGTGACGATGCCAGTTGCCTCAATCTTTACCAGCCTCGCGATCCGCGCGTACTGGCCGTGCCAGGCGATTTCATTCGCGAAGGGCGTTTTGCATTTCAGGAATCGCTGGCGAAAACAGCCGCCGAGAGAGCCAATCCCTGGCTGTTGCTGAACGCCGCGCCCAACGATGGCGTCGTCCCCGCGATCGCTGACGCCAACTCCATGACCTACGTGCTCCATCGCAAGTTGGGCGATGAGATTACGATCGGCAACGTCCGCCTACGCCTGGTCGCGGCCCTCGCCGATAGTGTGTTTCAAGGTGAGCTCCTGATTTCCGAATCCAATTTCCTGCGCGTTTTTCCGGATCAGCAAGGCTTCCGCTATTTTCTGCTTGAGGCCGATCGGAAGCAGGCGCAAGCCGTCAGCGGCGATCTGGAATCCGATCTCGCCGACTTCGGGTTCGACGTCACGGCCACGCGCGAGCGTCTTGCCAGCTTCCACCGCGTGGAAAACACCTACATCGCCACGTTCCAGGCACTAGGCGGATTGGGATTGCTGCTCGGCACCGTGGGCTTGGCCGCCGTGCTCCTGCGCAACGTGTTGGAGCGTCGCCGCGAATTGGCGCTGCTGCGTGCGGTCGGTTACCGGCAGGGCAATCTGATCGCGATGGTGCTTGCCGAAAATGCGCTCCTGTTAATCGCAGGTTTGGCCATTGGCATGGTGTGCGCTCTGCTCGCGATCGCGCCCGCTCTGGCCTCGCGCGGTGGCGGTTTCTCGGTGATGTCCATAGCCGGCTTGCTGCTTGCCGTGCTGGTCACCGGAATGGCCGCATCCCTGGCCGCTACTATCGCGGTGGCGCGCTTGCCGGTGCTCGCATCGTTGCGCTCGGAATAGCTTTACCAACCCATCCGTTGCCGCAGGGATGTGATGTGCGCCACGTGATGCCGGCCATGCCACTCGTAAAGCTGCACTTGCGCGTCGAGGTCCATCAAGCCCATTTCGGGATGGCGGAACGCGCGCGCAAAATCCGCCGATGAGAGCGAACGCAGTAGCAGCACCCAGCGGTGCTGCACCGCATCCAGCAGGCTTAGCGATACCTCGATCGGCGTCGAGCGCGAGTCTTCCAGCTTCGCCCACAGGTCTTCCTTGTAAGGCTTGATCATCGGCTCCGATTCCGTAAGCGCGAGCTTGGTCCGTATGTAAGCGTTGAGATGGCTGTCCGGCACATGATGCAGAACTTGGCGGATGGTCCATCCTTCCGGGCGGTACGGCGTATCAAGCTGGTCAGGCGAGAGGCCAAGAACCGCAGCGCGCAAATTGCCCGGCGCCGCCGCGATAGTCTCGATGGCCTGCGCTCGCCCATCGGCTGTTAAGCCGGCTTTTCTCTCGAACTTCCCAACAGGGTATTGCAGACTAGTCATGGAAAAGAGATGCCGGGCACTCGTGCCGAGGTTCAGCAATCATCCCCCCACCCCAAAAGTGTTACCCTGATTCCAAATCCACTCTAATAATGATCGGGACAACGGTTTCCCACTACCGGATTGTCGCGCACCTGGGCCAGGGCGGAATGGGCGTGGTTTATCGCGCCGAAGATACGCGCCTGGGCCGACAGGTCGCCATCAAATTTCTGCCCGCGGCGCTCTCCGCCAACCCCGATGCGCTCGAGCGGTTTAAGCGCGAAGCGCGCGCGGCATCGGCGCTCAATCATCCGAATATCTGCACAGTTTTCGACATCGGCGAGGATGAACATCAGCCCTTCATGGTGATGGAACTGCTCGAAGGCGAAACCTTGTCCGCGCACATGTCGGGCAAGCCGCTGCCGGTATCCGAGGTCATCGAGTTCGGCACGCAAATCGCCGATGCGCTCGACGCCGCCCACGCCAAGGGCATCGTGCATCGCGATATCAAGCCGGGCAATCTTTTCCTAACCAAACGCGGGCAGGCCAAAATTTTGGATTTCGGCGTAGCCAAGGTGGTTACGCCCGGTGCTGAGGCTGCCTCCCCCGCCAGCGAGAACGATGCCACGCGAGCCCTCGAGAGTTCGACCACACCCGGCCTCACCGTTGGCACGGTGGCATACATGTCGCCCGAGCAGGCATTGGGCCATGAGGTCAACGGCCGCAGCGACCTGTTCTCACTCGGTGTCGTGCTCTACGAGATGGCCACCGGCGTTCTGCCGTTTACCGGTAAGACCACGGCTGCCGTCTTCGATGCCATTCTGCACAAAGTACCCCCGCCGCCGAGTTCGCTAAACCCCAGTCTGCCTGCCGGACTCGACGCCATCATTTTGAAAGCGCTGGAAAAAGATCCCGAAGTGCGCTGCCAGACTGCTTCCGAGCTTCGTGCGGATTTGAAGCGGCTGGCGCGCGATTCCGGGTCGGCCGTCGTGGCGGCGGCAACCACCGCCCACGTGACCGCGGCAACGCCGGTGATGCCATCGCGCAACAAGTCCTGGGTGTGGGCGGCGGGCGCCGCGCTGCTGGCCATCGTCGCCGCCGGAACCTGGTGGGCCACTCACCGGTCCAAACTGGTGACCGAAAAGGACACCATCGTGGTTTCGGAATTCGCCAACGCCACCGGCGAGCCGGTTTTCGACGTCACCCTGAAGCAAGCGCTGGCGGTACAGCTAGAGCAATCGCCGTATTTGAATATTCTCTCCGAGCAGCGTGCACGCGGAGCGCTGAAGCTGATGGGCCGCTCCCCGGATGAGCGCATCACCAACGCCATCGCACGCGAAATCTGCCAGCGCAACAACCTGAAAGCCATGCTCACCGGTTCGATCGCCAGCCTGGGCAAAGGCTATGTGGTGCAGTTGGAAGCGCTCAACTGCGCAACCGGCGATTCGCTGGCCCGCGAGCAGGTGGAGTCGGAAGACAAAGAGCATGTGCTGCGCGCGCTGGGGAAAGCCGCCTCCAGCATGCGCGAACGCTTGGGCGAATCGCTCACGTCCATTCGCAAATTGGATATGCCCATCGAGCAGGCCACTACGTCATCGCTCGAAGCTTTGCAGGCCTTCGCGCTGGGCGAAGCAGAACGCGAAAAAGGCAACGAAACAACGGCGATCCCTTTTCTCGAACGAGCTATTCAGCTCGATCCCAATTTCGCTGTCGCGTACGGAAAGCTGGGCGTCGCGTACATGAACCTGCGGGAGACCAAGCGCGCGCAAGAGTATCTGAAGAAAGCGTTCGCGCTTGTGGACCGCGTCAGCGAGCACGAGAAGCTCTATCTGCAAGGCCACTACTACGGTTACATTACCCGGGAGCTCGACAAGCAAATTCAAACCCTGCAACTGGCGGCGCAAACCTATCCGAACGACGCCACTCCGCATATCAATCTCAGTGCCGTCTATAGCCAGATGGGCCAGAACGAAAAAGGCAACGTCGAGAGCCGGGAAGCCATCCGGCTGGATCCCACGCTTTCGACTGCGCGTTCCAATCTGGCCTTTGGCCTGATCGAAGTTGGCCGTCTGGACGAAGCCCACGCCGTGATTCGGGACGCCAACGCGCGGGGAATGCAGGGTGATTTCCTGCATATGGTTTCCCTGGACCTCGCCATGGTTGAAGGCGACAAAGCCGAAGTGGACCGGCAGATGCAATGGGCCCGCGAGAAAGACTCTGAGGTCGTCTGGTCGATTGCGGCGACTGCCGTCGCGACCAAGGGTCAATTGCGTCTGAGCCGCGAATACCGGCAGAGGGCCCGTGAAATCGCCACCCGGCAAGGCTTGCAAGGCGCGATTGTGGCGGGTGACGCAAATGATTTGTTCACGGGAGCGATATACGGACTTTGCGATCCGGTACGGAAATTCGCCGCGCCGGGTGCGGTCAATGAGGGCACCGGTCCGCTGGCGCTGGCTTTTGCCGTCTGCGGCGAGTTTGCCAAAGCCCAGAAACTTGCCGACTTGCTGTATGCGGATTGCCCAACCGACACCCTGCAGAATGCCGTGCAGATCCCGGTGATCCGCGCCGTGATCGCGCTCGGGCAGAAACAGCCGGCCCGCGCCATCGAATTGCTGAAGGCCGCCGACTCCTACGAACGCGTCACCGCCGCTATCCCGTACACGCGAGCCTCGGCGCATCTGCAAGCGGGTTCCGGTGCGGAAGCTGTGGCAGAGTTCCAGAAAGCAGTGGATACACAAGGTTTCCAGCGCTTGCTTCCGGTGATCCCTCTATCGCAGGTGGGGCTCGCTCGCGCGGCCGCGCTTGCCGGGGATCGCGCCAAGGCCCGCAAGGCTTATCAGGATTTCTTCGCGCTCTGGAAAGACGCCGACCCGGATGTGCCGTTGCTGGTGCAGGCCAAGAAGGAATACGAGAAGCTGCAGTAAAAACATTTCTCGCAGAGACGCAGAGTACACAGAGAACGACAAAGGCCTTACCGTTGGGTTTCTCCGCGTTCTCTGCGTCTCTGCGAGAAATGTTTTTGGGGTTGGTTGTTGTATAATTTCCGCCTATGAAATACATCGTCAGTTGGTCTCTGCCCCACGCCACCTTCAACGCCGCCGTGGGCCGCTTCCTGCAGGCAGGCGGGCTGCCGCCGGCGGGAGTCAAGATGATCGGGCGCTGGCACGGAATGAACGGGCACGGCTTTGCGGTGGTCGAAACCACGGATGCGAAGGCGCTCTATGCCTGGGTTGCGGAATGGTCTGATTTAATGCCAATCCAGACCACGCCCTGTCTGGAAGATGCCGATGCCGGCGCAGTGCTCAAGGGGCTGAAGCGATAAGGCGACGTACGATTTTGGCGCTGTGGCTCTGCCTTAGCGCTCTCGGCTGCCGGAGAGGTGTGATGGTACAAGTCGATCGCAGCGCCAACAATACCCAAATCCCGCTGACGGTAGGGCAGACGGTGGAAATTTCCCTGTCCGAGAATCCCACCACCGGATACCGCTGGGAACTGAGAGCCGCGGGCGACCCGGCGTGCGCCGCGCGCGGCGATAGTTTCGACGCGCCACCGCCCGGAATCGGCAAGAGTGGCACACGACGCTGGCGCTTCGAAGCGGTTGCCAAGGGAACGGGAAACATCGAACTGGCCTACCGCCGCGCCTGGGAGCAGGACAAGCCCCCTGCCGAAATCTTCCGGCTTACGGTGCGGGTCGAGCGAAGCCTCAAACCAGCGTGATCTCGACGCTCCGCTTCGGGTTGACGATTGCATGGGCCAGATCGTGCACGGCAGTAATTGGTATGGAAGCTATTTCGAATGCAACAAAGAACGGAACGAAAACGACTCCCAACGGTTCGAAGGCATCGGGTACCAACCACGCTCCACCTAGTATCACCGCCAATCCTACGTCCTCAACACATTGACGAAACCCATCGTGTTTAACGGGGACGCGCAGCCGGATCCGCGAAATCTTCGCTCGGTCAACCTTCACGCGCTTTCCGCTGTGTCGGAGCGTAAGTTCGCTCCCGCTCGTCGATTCGCAGAAACCGTTCACAGTTTTGCCCTCGCGGGTAGCGACTGACAGTTGCCCTTGCTGAGTGTCGGGGCACAATCGATCCCAAGTGGAGGTCATCTGCTCCATTGCACTCGCGCTCCCCAATCCCGCCGCCATCAAAACTGCTCGAACTACCCAACTGTTAGCCATGTGAAATCCTCCATGGCAGCAGTGTGGGGCAATTACCGGCTTATCAAATCTTGCGGTATTACACTTTTTGCGGTGTCACAAGCTGGCGGGCTTCGGCCAGAAAATCGTCCGCCACAATGCGGAAGACGGTGGCCTTGATCTTCTTCGGCAGCTTCTGCGCAGCCACGATATCCGCAGCCACGATGTCGCACGCCGCCAGACCGTTCTGCCAATCGGGTTGCTCGGGACTGCGCTGCAAGATATCCATGCCCGGCAGGCCGAGCGAGGAAAGCAGCTTCGCCGTCCATTCCAGAATCAATGGCGATCCGGAAACGACAGCCACCAGCAGTCCGTCAGCGGGCGCGCGTTTTCCCGCGATGGCGTCTTCCATGGACTTCAGCCGGACTACGCGATAAAGCGCAGGCTGCAGTTGCTTCACCGCAAGCGCCGCCGACCCGGCAGTAACCAGCACGCACGTCTCCGGCCCCAGGCCGCGCGCGGCGTCCTCAAACCCCGCGCTAGCTACGGGACACGTGACCGCCTCAGCAAGTTCCGCCGCCAGAATGTGCGCCAGGCTGCGGTCCGTGTGCACCACCAGGAATCGCTGGGGACGCGCCTGACTGCGGGACGCGCGGCCGATCTTCATCACCGCGGCTTCGAGCGCATCGAGCGAAAATCCGTGCGCCAGTCCGTCGTCCATCCAGGCGCGCGCGAATGCCTCAACGTCGGCGTAAGGCTCGGGCACGATCCCCTCGCGCACGTACACACCGCTGCCGCGCCGCTGGATCACCCAGCCGCGAGCAGCCAGGTCGCGATACGCGCCGCTAACAGTGTTGGCGTGAACTTTCAGCCGCCGCGCCAGATCGCGCACGCTGGGAAGTCGGTCGCCAGGCGCAATTTTCCGGCTTAGGATGCCGAACTGCAGTTGCGCGGCAATCTGTTCGCGGATCGGGACCGAGCTTTCGCGCGCAACCCAGAGACGGATCACGCCCCGATTCTACCTGACGTCCGAGCTTATTCGACGGTGCGAATGGTCCAGAAATCATCCGACAGATTGGAATCCGTCAGATAGGCGTAGGGAATAAAACCGTAGCCGCCCTTGGCCCAGGTCTTGGACCAGGAATTGCGGAACGTAAACAGTTGGGTCGAATCGTCGTAACCGACGGCCAGCACCGCGTGCCCGCCCTGCACCGAATCCCCTTTGCCCGGCATGGGAATCACGCCAGTTTTGGTGTCAAACGGAAAGTTGCTGTACACGGTGAATCCGAATACGAACGGATAGCCGCTGGCGATGCAGCCCTTCATCGTGGCTAGGTTGTTCGGGACGCGCTGGTAGGAGAGCACCTGATGTTTCAGCGCCGCGGTGTAGCAACTCGCCGGCGGTTTCTGCGAGAACTTGCAGCTCGGGCAGGTTCCCGCCATCGGTCGGAGGCGGCGTGTCATCGTACGTCCACAGCGTCTCCGGGCAGGCGCCCAGCTTGTTCACCGACTTCACGCCGTCCCTGATCTGTGCACCGCTATCGGTTGGCGTGGTGTGTTCCATCGCCCGCTCGTTGTAATAAATGAACAGGCGTGACGGTGTTGCTTGCGTTATTTTCTGCTTGATCTGGTCAAACTCGATCGCTCCGGCAATGGCATTGGCCGTGCAGCTTCCCAACCGGCCTTGATCATAGACCTCTTTGGGGCACTGTTTGCGCAAGTCCATCTTGGCTGGCAGCGCCCGCATCGTCATCATTGGCGCTGCGTAGACAAAATCCCGATGATCCGGCAAGTCGGGCATCCAACCCATGCTTCTCGTTTTTGCCACGGTAAGTCCTCCTTGAAAATTACGTCCGAATACTTAGTGCATCCCAGGGGTGATTCGTTTCAGGGCCGGGGAGTAGCATCGCCCGGTGTAATACCCATCGCCCACTTGACCGCTTCCAGCCACATCTTCTGGATATCCGGCCGGTTCCAAACCTCTTCGCGATGGCCCAGCGAGGAATAGAAGACCCGGCCTTTACCGTAATTGCGTGCCCAGGTAACGGCAAAATCTTTGTCGGTGCGATGGACATTCTTCTTCGTCAGATCGATCGAGCTGGTGTCGATGCTCATCAACACTCGCACGCGATCGCGCGAAAAATTCTTGAACTGGTAAATTTCGTCGGTGATCTCGAACGATTTAGGGAAATGCGCCGTTGCCGGGAACGCGCGGTCTTCGACTTTGACCGTGACCTTCTGGTGCCACGGATGGTCGTCAAAGTAACCACCGATCATCTCGCCGTATTCCGGCCATTGGTAAAAAGTGTCGGTAGCGCTATGCGTGCCCAGGAAGCCTTTGCCATCGTCTTTAACGAACGAGAGCAGGTCGGCTTTCTGATCGGCCGTCATGTCCAGCTCGAGGGTGGTGTAGAAAATTACGGCATCGAAATAATCCAAGTTCTTGGCGTTGTTGGGGAGCTTCTTCTTGGTGAGCAACTGGGTATCGGTGCGGATGTAGGTATCCCACAACCCGGACTCCTGGCCGATTTTCCACACCGTCGCCAAGGCGTGCGACACAGCATCGTGCTGGAAGCCATTGGATTGGCCGATGGCCAGTAGCTTTTTTCTCTTCGGCGGCTCCTGGGACCAGGCGGCCATGGCCACAACCAGAATTGCCAGGGCGATGTTACGGCACGTTTTCATCGTTTACAGACCTCGCAAGAAATCATACTAGCCTTTGAGTACCCGGCGCAGCGTGTAGGCGGCGGGCAGCATGTTGGTATGCTCCAGTTTCTTCCAATCGTCATTGACGTGGATGAGCTTTCCGCTGATGTGGTTCGATCGGTCCGACGCCAGAAACAGGGCCAATTGAATTTGCTTGTCGGGCGGCACACCGCCGGTGAGGCGAATCTCCTCGGCCTCCTTCACTTCTTTGGCCCCGGCTTTGGCGCCGGCCTGAATGATTTCGTCGGTCATGCTGGTGTAAGAGCCGCCCGGCGCCAGGCAATTCACCTGCACGTTGTGTTCGCGCACTTCCTCAGCCAGCGTTTCGGCCAGACGGACGACCGCGGCTTTCGATGCCGCATAAGCCGAAAACCCCGGGCGCGCATCGGCCGCACCGCCGCCGCCCAGCACGATGATTTTGCCCGAGCGCCGCGCGATCATCTGCGGCAGCACCGCGCGGCAGGCATGCATAACGCCCAGGATATTGGTATCCAACGTCTCCTGCCAGAGCTTGGTTTTCACTTCCGCCAGCGGCCCGATGGGGCCTTGCACGGCGGCCGCGGCAATCAATACATGCACGCCGCCAAACACCACGCCCATGCGATCCACCGCTGCGCACACTTTTTCGAAATCGCGCACATCGGCTCGCAGCCGCAGCGCCGCGCCACCGCCATGTTCAATTTCAAGCTTGGCCAAATCGAGTTCAGGCTGGGTGCGGGCCAGCAGCCCGACGCGCGCGCCGGCTGCCGCGAAACCTAACGCCAGACGCTTGCCGATGCCGCGCCCCGCCCCGGTGATCAGAACGCCTTGATCTTTGATGGTATGCAAAGCTTCAGTTTACTCGACGCGGGCATCGAATACGCCAGTCTCGACCTGGCCGGCGCGTTTCACCTGAATGAAGATACGATAACTGCCCGGTTGCGGAAATCCGTAGGGGAAGGAAACTTCGGCAGGCAAGGCGGAGGTGGCAGCGGCGTGCGACATCGCCGCCATGTCATGCACCTTGATCATGTCGAGCGCGGCCATCGGTACCGAGCCTGCGGGATGAACGTGCGCGAATACCTGCATATCCTGGCGCACGAACACGGCGTGCCCCGGCATGCCCATGTAGAGCTCCATATTTTGGGCGGGCTTGCCGCCGGCATCTTGCACCAGAAAGCGAAACGAATAGACGCGCTTGGCTTTCAGAGGCGCGCTATCGCGCTCCCAAACCATTTGTCCGCCGTCCGGGAGCGTGGAAGTGGTTCGCGCGAAATCCGCCTGCGCGATGGGCACCGCCGTAGCCGACGAATCATCGCCCGTGAGCGCCTTGCCCGCAATCTCCGGCATCTCGATCTGCGTAACGCCCGTTTCCGGAATGCCGTTGCTGCGCACGATATCGGCGAATAGTTGATATTTTCCCGCCGGAATCGCCGGCAGCTCGTCGGTGAACGCGTCGCGGCCCGCCTGGTCGGGATGCAAATGCCAGAGCCGATCCATCCCCGGTGAGCTCAGCACAAACAGGTGCATGATGTGGCCGTGATCCGGAATCAGCCCTTCGTTCACGGTGCGGAAGCCCATCCAGCCGGGATCCTGGGTCAGCCGCAGCATAAGTCTATTGCCGGATTCGAGCGAAGCAGCCAGCTCCACCGGCCGGTACACAATTTGCCTGTAGTCCGCTGCCTCGGCGTTCCACCATTTGTTGCCCAGCCAGAGGCAGCCCACTACAGCCACCGCAGTTGCAGCCATCACGATTCCTGCTCGCTTGCGCCGCGCCGGTGCCGGCACTGCGCCCGGTTCCAGTTGCGCTTCCCGCACGCTCGCTCCGACAATGCTCACCAACCCCACCACCAGCACCAGCATGAGCGCAAACAACAGCGCGCCCAGACCGCGCTGCATTGTCGTGGTGCGTGAGGCCAGCGCCGGAACCGGTACGGAGAGTTCACCTTTTCCTTGCGCGCCGTCCACGGTCACGCGAACCTGCCAGGAGCCGGACGCCATCATCCAAAGGCTGCCCGTGTAGAATTGTGCATCGTCTTTCGAGCGCTGAGCTAGATCGGGCGTGGGAGCGAAGCGCGCGCCCGGCCCGCGCAGCGGCAGCGGCACGATATGCACTTCACGAATACCCGGCGAGGCGCCCAGAACCTCAATCTCCGCGACACCGGGAATCACCGCAGGCGGGCGTACCGTGACCAGCAACCGGTACGGCCCGGCATCGCCTTCGTAGAAAACGTCGGGGCTGCCGACATGGGCGCATGCCAGGCCGACGAACAAGCAGGAAAGCAGTAGAGTCCGCATTTTAACGGCGAATGCGCCGCATCCAGTCGCCCCACGCCAGGCCCAGCCGGATCATCAGCATCGCAATCGCAAGTGCCGCCGCCATCTCCATCCAAAATCCAGAAGCTGTCTTCTCGAGCGCAAAGAATACGTGGCGGAAGTAGGAACTGGCGGGAGGCGTTCCGTAATCGAAGTACATCGTGCCGAAAACCCGGTTGCGCGACCACGGCGACATCAGAAAGTTAGCGAACGGCCACTGCGCCACGGTCAGTGCCGCCACGAAAACTACCCCGGAGACGATGGCACGCCGCCACGCATTCCAATTTTCGGTCCGTGCCCACAACATATCGAGCGCGAGCGCCGGGACAATCAGCAGCAAGGGAAATTCGGGCGGGATGAAGTGCGTGACTGGTTGATATACCGGTCCCAGCTTCGGCTCAGCGGGAAACAGCGGCAGAATCCAGACGCATCCAGCGATGAACAAGCTATAGATTCCCGCCACCGTGGTGGCTGCCCAGCGCCGTCCGGATGCCCGCGCGACACCCGCCAGCAGAAACGGCACCGCCATGGCCACCACCCGGTAGAAATGTCCGCTATGCATGTAGATGCGGAAAATGTACTCCAGCACCAGAATCATGAGGCATACCAGGATCATGGCGCCGACATAGAGAAAAAGCGCGTTTAACTTCTCGCGGGCGATGCCGGAGGTCCGGTTCATGCGCCCCAAAATCAAAATCAGTGCGCCCAACTCGACCGCTAGAATGCCGGCGATGAGCAGCACATGCGGCGGGCTAAGAACTTTGACGTCCAGGCCGTAGGCGTTATGCCACCAGTCGTCCCAAGGGGCGGAGACGATCATGGCGATGCCGCCCCACGCCGCGATGAACGCACCCAGCGGGCCGCGGAACCCCCAGATGTTTACTGCGGCATCGCGCAGAGGAGAAGTCGCGCGCAGAGTGGTGTCCAGAATCAGATAGCCACAGGAAACGCCGGCCAGCACGCCGCACATATAGATGGCAATGTGAGCGGGTGTCCAAAACGTATCGCGGCCGATTGACCGGTGCCAGGAGATGTCCCAGTGCGCGCCCACCATGGCCGACGTGACTGCCAGCACGGAGCACCAGACAAACCACGGAATTGCGGCAGACTCGGCACGCGTGTTTTCGCGGACGCCGACAGCTACGGTTGCGGGAAATTGCAAACTACCGGCCATGAGATTATGAACTAATTATATCGTGGGGCAGATCCCCGACCTGCCTATTCAAACGGCAGGTCGGTGACCTGCCCCACTTCTGCCATGGGGTGGATATCGCTGGCAGTGCCCGCGTGCTATAAGCAATTCATAAGCTATTAGCCTGATCGGAGTGGGCACATGCGTTACGTGCTGCCGGCGCTGCTCTGTTTGATGAGCGGCACTGCACTCCCGCCTCTGCTTCTGGCGGGCGATCCAGGCGGACGGGTCCACTATGTCGGTGGAACGATCGCCGCCCTTCCCAGCAAAACGGAAGGAACCATTCAAATGACGGACGAGGAGGCTCTCCTTTTCCGTTGCCGGGAAGCCACCATTCGGATCCCTTACAACCAGGTCACGGTGCTCGAGTATGGCCAGAACGTGAGCCACCGCTACGCTGCCGGGTTGATATTTCCCGTCCTGGTGTTGAGCAAGAAGCGCGGGCATTTCCTGACCATCGATTTCACCGACGATCACGGCCGCCAGCAGGCCCTGATTTTCGAAGTGTCTAAAGGCAATATTCGAACCATGCTGGTGAGCCTGGAAGCCCGCACCGGGCGCAAGATCGAATATCAGGATGAAGAAGCGCGCCGGGCGGGAAAGGGATGACCATGCTTCTACCACTGTTTTTATTGCTGCTGGCGGCGGAAGATCCGGCGCCGCGTTCTGTCACTGTAGCGCCACCAAAAATAACCATCGAGGAACAGAACCTCGGGCAATTGTTGCGTATCCGGCGTATTTTCGTCGACAAGCTGACCGGCGGCGACACCGCCGCGCAGATTCGCGACATGATCCTCAGCAGCCTGGCTGGCACGCACAAATTTGTGATCACGGAAAATCCGGAAGGCGCCGATGCCACGCTGCGCGGCTCGGCCGAAGATCTGGTTTTTACCGATGTGCACAACACCAGCGACAATATCAACGCGCGCAGCAATGCCGGCCGCGGCCGCGGAACCACCAGCGTGCGCGACACGCGCCAGGGCTTTTCGATTGGCGGCGGCGCAGGGGAGAGCGAATCCAGCCGCATCGATGAACGCAAGCATGAGGCGACCGCCTCCGTCCGCCTGGTGAATAAGGAGGGCGATCTGATCTGGGCCACCACTCAGGAGAGCCTGGGCGGAAAATTCCGCGGATCGAGCGCCGACGTAGCCGACAAAATAACGCGGCGGCTACTGGAAGATCTCGACCATGCGCAGCGGATGCTCAAGTAACAATGAGCCGCCGCATGGTAACATGATGCGCTCATAGTGCCTCAACCCGAATCGCAAGCAGAATCCCCGCCGTTAGCCGTCCGCATCACGGCGCTGGTCATCGCCCACAACCGCCCGGCGCTGCTGCGCAAATGCCTGCAGGCGCTTGAGAAATCCCACCAGCGAGAGCAGTTGGAAATTCTCGTGGTCGACAATGGCGCGACCGGCGGCAGCTCTGAGCTAAAGGATGAGTTTCCCGCCGTGCGCTTCATCCCCCTGCCGCGCAACTTTCGGTCTCGACCAAAGCCCTGAACATCGGCATTCGCAGCTCGGCGGGCGAGTACATTCTGCTCCTGCACGATGACATCGAAGTGTCGCCGGAAACGCCCGCCGGTCTGGCGGCGGTGCTCGAAGCCCAGGCCGAAGTGGGCGCGGTCTGTCCGCGGTTGCTGCATCCGGATGGCTCAAGCGCGCCGCAGGTGACGAAGCTTCCCGTGCCCGGTGTGCGTGAGGTGGAGTGGCGTCCGGCATTCCCGGGCGCCGAAACTCACGCGGTCGAGTACGCGCGCGGCGCGGCCTTCATGGTGCGCAGTTTCTTTCTGCGGGCGATGCGGCAAATCGACGAGCGCTACGGGCAATTCGGCAGCGATGCCGAACTGTGCCGGCAAGTCCAGCGCTCCGCCAAGCAGGTGCAGGTCGCCGGAACGTTCACGGCCATCGATCATGGAACCCCCGTGAGCAGCGCCCTGCTTCGCGCCGATTTTGAGCTAGGCCTGGCCGCCTACATCGGCAAACATTTTGGCTTAGCCGCGGGCTTGAAGGCGCGCGCGGCCTGTATGCTGCGGGCTCTCGGCAGCGTGTCGGTGATGCGCTATGTCTGGAGCGGCCAGAAAATTGACGGCACCCAAAAAGACACCTAATGGGGTCGGGGCGGCTTGAAGTGCCGCAGTTTATTTACTTTGCGGCACCAGCCTTGTCAATAGATCAATTCAGTGATAGGATCTATTACATGCGAGTTCCACTCAACGTTTTGGTCTTACCGGATACTAAGTTCGCAATTGAATCGCTGGCAGCGATGCTCCAACGGCCTCCAGGTGCGGTTGTCGATCTGATGTCAACGTCGTACCTATCGTCCCTTCCAGCGGACTCCAGAAGCGCAATTGAAGGGCTCAAAGCAGCGTCCGCTTTTCACGCCGCGTCTGCCAGCACCCTATATGCCTCCGCGCCGCCTGCCACCTATAACTTTTCTCGGCTCTGTTTCCGTAGAGAGGTGATCGAGTCTCTCGGGCAGAATGATCCATTCAGGGTTGTGACGCCTGGTGGCACGTTCCAGATGACGAAATCTGAGTTTTACCGCGAGTTCAAGAATGTCGTCGGTTCAAAGAGCTACAGCCAAGATGGAATTTATCATTATCCCAAGCTGCCGGCGAAGGCAGAGCAATTTCGCATCTCATAGGCATCTCTGTGACAACCGGACGGCAACAAGACGACCTGCGCTGGCTGGCTCTTTGCGCTCAGAAGGGCTGTGAGAGCCCTGACCCGAGGACGAAAATCGGTTGTATCATCGTGCGTCCTGATAAAAGCATGCTCTCCGAGGCCTGCAACACATATCCGAAAGGCGTTGTCGATACCATTCAGGACAGAACAGAACCTCCCTTCAAGTACCTATGGATTGAACACGCCGAACGCAATGCGATCTATCTGGCTGCTCGGCATGGGATCTCGACGGAAGGAGGCACAATGTTCATCGACATAAGCCCCTGCGTGGATTGCGCACGGGCGATCATTCAGGCCGGGTTGGTCGAAATCGTCATAAACCACGACCGCACCACCGAATACAGGGGCGAACGCTACTCTGGCGAGCACTCAATGGCCTTGGAAATGCTGGCCGAGGCTGGTATTGCAGTGAGGTTTGTCAGCCCACGATTGATAGCGAGCCAAGTCGAAGATTCATCAGTTGAGGAGTGAAATAACGAGGGGGGGGTTAAGACCGTAGTTGTTTGAGCCGGAGGTACTCTGCCCACGTGATCGAAGTCCCCGAGATAACATCGTCAAGGCGACTTTTCTCAAGGTCTTCCTGAGTGACTTTGAAGACGCTTACCCAATTGCTTTTCGACTCACCACGTTCGTCGTCATGAGGATGAAAAACAGCTACCTCCCTGCCGTATTCGCTGCCGATCATTTCAATAGCGGGCCAGAAATCGTCATCGCCGCTCATAAGAACAACGGCATCACAGGGTGAGTGAATATCGTGGCCCTTCCGGATCCTTGGCGCTGCAACGGACCGAGGCAGTAGCGCGTCCCGAATCATCCCCAGAACGATATTTGTGTCGGTCCTCTTTTCTACCCGGCCTTTTTGCCTGTCTTCCTTGTGATACCCCTCAACAACCACAACCTTGCCGCCTGTGCCTTGCTCCAGGGCCGCGAGCCAGAGATTTCGGCGTTGGATCTCACCAGGGTTCATCTCGGTATTGTCGTCGACTCTCGACGTGTAGTACTTGACAGCGCCGACTACGTAGCGACCTTCGAATGCGCGGGCGGCGAGTCGCTCGGCGAGTTTCGAGAAATTGCACCATCCCAGATGAAGTGTTGCCCGCTTGTTGATTGAGTAATAAAAGTTGTACCCGTCTATGTAGACGTTGACCGTTTTGCGCGGCTGCCCCGGCATGAGCATGCAACGATTATAGGTCTCTTCTGTCGCGGTCGGCTCCGTTACGTGCGCCCCCCTCGGTGGCTGGTATCACATGTAGGCCGCGGGCCACCTGCGACGGTCACGAAGGGCGCGGCGCTTGTTGCCACGGGTTGCCGCGCCACACTCTAGAAAGAAGGAAGTCAGTTTATCTCTGAGACGAGTAGCTTCATTCACAGCACCGAAGCCTAACCCCTACAGGAATTTCGGCCTACTTCCGATACTTCCGCTATGGGCGTGTGGCTCTGGCTTATCCTTCCGGCGGTAGCGGCGCTGGGCTCCGGTGTTCTCTCGTATTGCCTGATGCAATCGCGCCTGGAGGCAGCGGTGGCGGTAGAGCGCCAGCGCCTGGCTGCTTCCCGCGCCAGCATCGAGGCCCAGAAGCAAACCATGGACGAAACAGTTCGCGCCTCAGCCGAAGAGGCCCGGCGCAGAGCTTTGGATGAGTTTCTCGCGGATTTGCACGTCGAGGAACGGCGCTACGTGCGGGAACGCCGGATGCTATTTGCCAGCCGCAGAAGCCTGGTGCTGGCCGAACGCATGTTCTTCCGCAACATTCCTCTCTCCTCTTGGGTTGAGCACGAAATGCCCGTTCAGGAAGGCGCCGATTTGGACGGTCTAGCGCGGCGGTTGGCTATCTTCCGGCCCGACATCGGAGACATGCTGCCGGCGCCCGGGGGGCGCAAGCTCATTGCGGGTCCGGCGTAGCCTTATCCGCATCGCCAGATTTGCGTTTCCAGTCGAACAGTACTACGCCGGCGGCTACCGAAACATTGAGCGACGAAATCTTGCCGCTGATCGGAATGCGCACCAGTACGTCGCAATGCTTGCGCGTCATTTGATGCAGGCCGCGGCCTTCAGCGCCAAAGACCAGGGCGGTTGGGGTGTTGTAGGAAACGCCTTCGTAGTCCTCGTCGCCGCGCTCGTCGAGGCCATAAATCCAGAAGCCGCGCTCTTTGAGATCTTCCAGCGCCCGATTGACGTTGGTCACGCGCACCACCGGCAAATACTCCAGCGCGCCTGAAGCGGCTTTCGCCACGGTTTCGGTAAGCCCGGCCGCGCGCCGCTCCGGCACGATCACCGCATCGGCTCCAGCCGCGCAGGCCGTGCGAATGATGGCGCCCAGGTTGTGCGGATCTTCGATGCCGTCCAGCACCACCAGCAGGCGGGCTTTGGCGGCGACTTCGTCCAACTCGGCATAGCGCTGCTCCGCGCCCAGCGCCACGACGCCCTGATGGGTAGCTGTGCCGGCAATGCGATCGAGCGCCGGGCGCTCTTCAAATCGCAAAGCCACATTGTGCTCGCGGGCCAGGTCGATGATTTCCTGTAAACGCGCTCCGCCCGCGCCGCGAGCCACTAGAATGCGGTCCAGTGGACGGCCGGCGCGAAGCGCTTCCGTAACAGGATGAGTGCCGATGAGAATGGCCAAGGAGATTTACGGTTCGAGCGTAGCCGGGCGGCCGAGGGCGATCTCGTCGCCGGCATTCAGGCCGGCCAGCACGGCAACATGGTTGTTGTTGCGTTCGCCGAGTTGCACTTCACGAGCGGCAAAGCCCGCGCCGTCGCGCACGTAGGCCAGCGTTTTGCCGTTTTCAGCGGTAATGGCTTCGAGAGGCGCGATCACGGCGTCATCCTTGCGATCCAGCAGCACATCGCCGCTGGCGGAAAGGTCGGGAATCAGGCGCGCGTCCTGTCCTTCAATCGCGATGCGCACCGGAATCTGGCGCAGGTAGTAATTCTGCTGCCAGCCCGCTACGCCGAGGGCGCCAACGCTCACCACTTTGCCGTTCATACGCATGCCGGGAAACGCGTCAAAGCTCACTGCGGCAGTCTGCCCCAGACGAATGCCTTCGCTCTCGACCTGGTTCACATTGGCTTCCAACTGCATGCTTGAGGTATCGACAATCTTCATGAACGGCTGCCCGGGATACACCTGGTCGCCTTCCTTCACTTGCCCCATTTCGCCACCGCGCCAGATGGATTGCATCACCGCCAACCCGCTCATGGACGCGTAAATGGTGAGCTTTTCCCAATCGTGCTGATGGCGGTCGTGGTGCCGCGTATGGCGGTCTCGGGTGTATTCGAGGATGCGGATTTCGGCGGCCTGCTTCTGCCGCGTGGTGGCGACATCGCCCAGCACTTGCTTGTGTTGCGCTTCGGCCTCTTCTACGCCAAGTTGCAAAATCTCCTGATCGATTGCGGAGCGAATCTCGGTGGCGTTGCGATCCAACTTGGCTTTCTCCACCGCGGCCGCGGCGGCGCGGACCATTTGTTGCAGATCTTCCATTTCAATGGCGTGCTCGGCGCGGCGCTTCTTGACGTCGGCGTCGGCCTGCTGGATGAGCGCGGTCAGGTCGTCGATATGGTCCCGGTAAGCCTGGCCGTCGATCTGCGCGATGAGCTCACCTTTTTTTACGTGCGCGCCGGAAGGCACCAGTTTCATTAGGACCAGCGAACGGCCCTCATTACCCCCGCGCATGATCGGCGCGACAACCTGGTTGAAGTTGTGCGATCCGGTTACGCCCGCCACTCGCAGAATTTTAGTTAACGGACCACGCGTCACACGCGCCGTCCGGACGGTTTCCTGCGTGGCCGGTTTTGTCCGCGTTGACTTCAGCGCCCAATAGCCCAGTCCGCTGATAACTAGTATGCCTACCAACCAGATCCACGCCCTACCTGGGGTACTGGCAGGAGGCGCCGGAGGCACGGCTTGCGGTGTTAGTTTTGACGGCGGCTCAAGAGGCGCCGGATTAGGACTGGAGAAAGCCGACATAGAAAGCGTTCAAGGACCCTTTCGATGATACACCATAGACGCGTGGCAAGCAGTAAAGGTTAGGCGCGCGGGCAGGTATACGACCCGCAATCGCGCCTTGCCGCCCACCCTCCGCCGTTATATGCTGCCTGGGGACTGCAAGAGGCTGTGGGGGTCTTCTTGCCGAGCCGGAACGGGGAACCAGGAAAGAGAGGGAAGCTCAACCAAATGAACACAGCAATCGCTGAGAAGAGCGCGCACCAACTCGCGCTCGAAAACTTTGATTTGGCCGCGGATGCGTTGGAACTCGAAGGCGATATCCGGGAAATGATCAAGTATCCCGAGCGCATCCTAACCGTCACTCTGCCGGTACGCATGGACAACGGGCGCATCCGCCGCTTTGAGGGATTTCGCGTCCAGCACAACACGTCGCGGGGTCCGGCAAAAGGCGGAATCCGCTACCATCCCAACGTCACTCTGGAGGAAGTAAAGGCGCTGGCCACCTGGATGACGTGGAAGTGCGCGGTAGTGAATATCCCCTTCGGCGGCGGCAAAGGCGGCGTCACCTGCAATCCCAAAGACATGTCGCAAGGGGAACTCGAGCGCATGACGCGCCGCTACGCCTCGGCCATCCTGCCTCTCATTGGCCCCGCGCAGGATATTCCCGCGCCGGATGTGTACACCAATTCGCAGATCATGGCCTGGATCATGGATACCTACAGCATGACGAAAGGGTTTCCGGTTTCCGGCGTCGTGACCGGCAAGCCCATCAGCCTGGGCGGTTCGTTGGGACGCAACGAGGCCACTGGCCGCGGCGTGTTCTACACCATCGCAATCCGCGTGCGATCGTTTGCGTATTCCCATCAAGGGCGCACGCGTGGTGGTGCAGGGGTTTGGCAATGCCGGATCGGTTGCGGCGCATCTGCTCGACAGCGCGCAAGCGCGGGTGGTCGCGGTGAGCGATTCGCGCGCCTGCATTTACAACAAAAACGGTCTGGACATCCCCAAGCTGATGATGCACAAGGATTCGACCGGCGCGGTCGCGGGCTTTCCGGAAGCGGAGTCCATTTCCGCGGCCGAACTGCTCGCCTTGGAATGCGAAATTTTGATACCAGCCGCGCTCGAAAACGCCGTTCAAGCCGAGAACGCTGGGCGCGTTCGCGCCAAGATTATTGCCGAGGCCGCCAACGGACCTCTCACTCCTGAAGCCGACACCATTCTGGAGGACAAGGGAAGCTTTATCATTCCCGATATCCTGTGCAACGCCGGCGGCGTCACTGTCTCGTACTTCGAATGGGTGCAGGATGAGCAGCACTTATTCTGGGACGCTCACGATGTTTACGCGCGGCTGGAGCGCGTGATGACGACGTCGTTTAGCGATGTAGTCAAAATCCGCGATGAGCGCACAGTCAGCATGCGCACGGCGGCCAACATGCTGGGCATCAGCCGCGTAGCGGAAACAACGAGGCTGCGCGGTCTGTTCCCGTAAACAAGAATTTCTCGCAGAGACGCAGAGTACGCAGAGAAAATAAGGGTTGGTGGTTTTCCGCGGGTTGTTCCCGGAGATAGAAAAACTAAGTGGTTGATGTTCTCTGTGCTCTCTGCGCCTCTGCGAGAAATGTGTTTGGTGGTCCTCCACGAGAGATTCTTCACCGGATTGTCCTACACTATCGCCATGCGCAAGATTTGGATCCTGTTCGCCTTGGCGTCAGCGCTCTGCGCCCAGCCTCGCCAGCGGCCCGTGTATCCCGCGGCCAAGACCGGCGGCGAGTACATGCAGAGCTATTACCTGCCCGCTGCGGCCAGCACGCCGTGGCGCCCGGCCTGGTCGCCCGATGGCCGCGAAATCGCTTTCGCCATGTCCGGCTCCATCTGGAAAATTCGCGTGGGCGATACCACCGCGTATGAACTCACAGCCAACGCCACGTACGATTCTTCCCCGGCCTGGTCGCCCGATGGCCGCTGGATCGCCTACACCGCCGATGACGATGCCAAAAGCGTCAACCTGCGCCTGCTCAACGTGCGCACCGGCGAAAGCACTTCGCTCACCGCCGGCACGCAGGTCAACACCGATCCGGCGTGGTCGCCTGATGGCAAGCGCCTGGCCTATGTCTCCACCGCGCCCAACGGCTGGTTCAACGTTTATGTGATGCCGTTTGAAAACGGCACCGCGGGCGCGCCGATCCAGATCACCAGTGACAATCGCTTCGGACGTGCGCGCCTCTACTTCAGCGATAACGATTTGAACATCGAGCCGACGTGGTCGCCCGACGGCAATGAACTCATCCTGCTTTCCAACCGGACGATTCCACTCGGCTCAGGCGGCGTGTGGCGTCTGCCTGCCGAGCCCGACGGCATGTCCAAGGGCCGTCTAATTCTGCAGGAGCAGACGCTGTTTCGCACCATGCCGCAGTGGTCGCCCGATGGCAAGCGCATTCTGTATAGTTCACATCGCGGCGCACAGTTCACCAACCTCTATGTGCTGCCGGCGGTGGGCGGCGAGCCCTATCAGATGACGTTCGGCGAATGGGATCACTTCGAGCCGCGCTGGTCGCCCGATGGCCAGTGGATCGTCTACGTTTCGAACCAGCACGGGTTGTCCGATTTGCGCCTGCTGCGCACTTTCGGCGGTGACGAGCGGCTTGTGGACATCCGGCGCCGCATCTATCGCCGGCCCATGGGCACGCGTGCAGGTGACGGTGCGCGATGTTTCGACCAACGCCGCTACGCCCGCCCGTTTGTACGCGCGCGCGTCCGACGGAAAAACCTACGCGCCGACGGATGCGTATCAGCGCGTTGCGCCGCGCACCAACGAGCATTTTTTCCACATGGCGGGCAGCAGCACGCTCGAAGTTCCCGCCGGGCGCTTGGAACTCGAAGCCACCAAAGGCTTCGAATATTGGCCACGCAAAGAAACCATCGACGTGAAGCCCGGCGAGGTTACCAAGGTCGAGCTAACGCTCTCACGCATCACCAATCTCAAGCCTGAGGGCTGGTACAACGGCAGCAATCATATCCATATGAACTACGGCGGCAATCTGCACAACACACCGGAAAACATGATGTTCATGGCCGCAGCCGAAGACAACGATGTCGTCGGCGATTTGATCTGCAATAAGGACAACCGCGTCTTCGATCATCAATTCTTCACCGGCGCGCTCGACGCCCGGTCGACGCAAGATCGCCTGCTGTATTTCAATGAGGAATACCGCCCGCCCTTTTACGGCCACGTTTCTCTAATCAACATGGCCCGCAATCTAATCTCGCCGTTCACCACCGGCTACGAAGGCACAGCCATCGAGAGCCTGTACCCGAGCAACACCGACATGTTTCGTCTGGCGCGGCAGCAAGGCGCGATTGGCGGCTACGTGCATCCCTGGTTCAGCGATCCTCTGAAATCCGGCTACGGCGGCGCGCGTGGATTTCCCGTCGACCTGGCACTGGGCCTGACCGAATATCTGGAAGTGCTCACTGGCGCGATGGGCGTGAACTTCGCCGCCGACGTCTGGCATCGCGCCTTGAACTGCGGCTTCCGTATCACAGGAACGGGCGGGGAAGATTCCATTTCGAGCCTTCATCGCACGGCCATCCTCGGCGCCGATCGCACCTATGCGTACCTGGGAAACAAGCTGGACTACGCGGCGTGGATTGCGGCATTCCGCACGGGCCGGACGTTTTTCACCAACGGGCCGCTGCTCGATTTCCGTATGGACCTGCACCGTCCCGGCGACGAAATCCAATTGCCAGCCGAAGGCGGCTCGCTCGATCTGTACGGCAAGCTGCAATCCGTAGTGCAGGTCGACCGGCTGGAGGTGGTGAACAACGGGCAGGTGATCGAATCGGTGAACGTGGCCGCGCCGGGCAACACAGCCGAGATCCGCAAAACCATTCAGATTTCAAAAAGTGGTTGGTACACGTTGCGCGCGATCGGATCGAAGTCCCAGCGTCCCACCGATGACGATTTCCCGTACGCCGAGACCAGCCCGGTCTACGTCCGCTGCGGCAATGGCCTGGTGCGCTCGCGCGTCGATGCCGAGTACTTCATCCGCTGGATCGACGACATTACGAAGCAAGCGAGCGAGCATCCCGGCTGGCGCTCAGAGGCCGAGAAAAAATCCGTGCTGGCGCAATTTGCGGAAGCGCGCAAGGTGTTCGAGAAGCGGGCGGGCGAGTAACGGACTCAGCGATTCATTTTGGACTGGATGAAAGACCAATCGCCGGCTAGCGCCTGGCTTGCGTCCGAATAAGACTTCTGGCCGTACAGGTGGCGGTGCAACACGAAAGACATCTTCCTCCTGCTCCATTGGTAAACATCGTATTGAAAAGGGCTGTCGCAATAGTGGCACTGTTCTTCAAACGGAGTTGTTGTGGCGTTCCAATTCCGATCCGCGATCACCAAAAATACCGAGTTCAACCACCGCAGTCCGTGTGTGCTGGAATCGTAGAACTGTGCGGCCGTTATATCTGCAAAGGAGCCTTTGGCCTTCTGATATGCAAGGATGTGCTCGACGGAGCCGTAGTCCGATGCCCCTTGAGAACCGGAATGGAATAAGATTTCCGGAATGCCATCACGCGTCACATCCCGGATTTCAAGGTAGTCGTCCATGTAGAAACGCGATTTACGTTCCTCAGATGTTGTGACGCCTTCCTTCACGAAGTCATAGATAACCTTGTCACCCTGCAGAACGAGGAGTTGCACATCGTGCAGAGCCTGCTCGGCTCCGCCGGTATCCGTGGGCTCGGATGATCGCAGCAGCATGACCGTGAAAGGGCCGGCATGAGCATCAGAGGTTGCCTTCTTTTGCTTGATCAGCTCCCATCGGTTGTCCGGAATCTCCTCTTTCTGTGCCCATCCGGTCGCACAACTGAATACGAGGATTCCTACCGCAGCTCGGAAGGCGTGCATCTGTCCTTCAAGAGTTTGGCAGAGTCAAAACATTAATAGCTACCGCAATAGCTACCGCGCGCCCGTCTTCGTCGGCATCTGCATGCGGCTCTTATCGTTGGTGCACAGAAAATCCCGATAGGAACACAGTTCACCCAGCAGGTCTTTGAACTCCGCCAGAATTTTTGCCTTTTCGCTCTCGCCCACCAGCATGATGATGAAGTCGTCGCGGCCCGGACTCATGCTCAGCATGAAGGGATACTGGCTGATCGGCTTGCCGCCGATGTCCGCGTTCTTCACGTTGGGCGCGTAGAACATATAGTGCGGCATGTTCATCGTCTTCGGCTCCGGCACGTTGGTGTCGTCGACGGTGCGGACGATCGGAGCGATCATATACGCCACGCCGACGCGGGCGGGATTGGGATAGGCCGCGGTGCCAAATTTTTTCGTCACGGCCTCGTGCACCTGTTTGGCATTCATGCCGTGCGCGCGCAATTCGGCGGCGGTGACGTAATCCTGCATCAGCGTTTTTGCGCCTTCCGCGTCGAAGCAAACGGGCCAAAAGATATCGTCGCGGAACGGCCGGGTGGCGAACTGCCAGTCGGAGCGCACCACGATGCAGCTCATGCCGTTGGTCCCTTTGCGGCTGACCACGTAGCCTTTCGCGGGATCGAGCAGGTACACCGTCGCGGCATCCCGCAGGTGAGGCGGAAGAGCGCTCAACGCATAGCGGGTTTCCAGGGACTCCGGCATGCGCTCTAGTTTGACGTTAGATTGCGCGAAGCAGGTCGAAGCGATGAGCAAGGTTGTGATGACTGTGAATTTCATGAAATTGCCATCAATTGGATCACAAGGCGAAAATATGATCAAGATCATACTTTGCTGAGGAAACCATGCTCTATCCATCCGGCCACCGCAAGAAGGTTCGTGAAACCATCATTCGCTCGGCCCGCAAATTATTCAACCGCCATGGCTTCGATAACGTATCCGTCAACCGGATCATGGCCGACGCCGGTTTGACGCGCGGCGGATTCTACACCTATTTCAAGAGCAAGAGCCATCTCTACGCCGAGGTACTGGCCTGCTTTTTCACCGATCCGAATTGGAAAAATAACTGGGATGGAATCGACATCGACATGAAAGCTCCGAAACTGGCGCCGCAGATCGTGCGCGCCTACCTGTCGCGCCAGCATTTCGAGGATGTCGAAAACTCCTGCCCGATGGTCGCGCTGCCGACCGACGTCGCGCGCTGCGGCAAGCCCGCTAAACGGGCTTTCGAGAAAGTGTTCCGGGCGATGGTTGGTTTCCTTGAGCGCGACATCAACGGCGGCGGTCAATCGGCAGCTACCACGGCGCGGGCGATTTCGGCGATGTGCGTCGGCGGCATGGTGATCGCACGGGCGATTGAAGATCGCGCGCTTGCCGACGAATTGCGCGATGCTTCCATCGCCGTCGCGCTCCAGCTCTGCGGCTGGGATCGCGCCGCCGAAAAGATCGCCTGATCAGGGAGGCGGTCCAGCGGAGCTATCGTAGAAATCTAAGGAGGAGAAAGCCAAGTGAGATTACTCAGTGTGCCGACGAAGGTCGAGAAATTCCAAGCCGGAGCGGTCGCGATTGGCGCTCTAGCCGTGGGCGCGGTTGCCATCGGCGCGGTAGCTATCGGCGCGCTGGCGATTGGGCGCCTGGTTATCGGCAGCTTGCGTCTCGGCAAGGTCAAAATCGGCGATTTGGAAGTCGATACGCTGCGAGTCCGCAAGCTGGAAGTGCTCGAGAAGCAGACGTCGTAACGGCTATCCTTCGCGCAACGCGATCACCGGATCGACGCGAGTGGCGTGCCGCGCCGGGAAGTAACTCGCCAGCGCGGCAGTTGCGGCTAGAACCAACGCCACCACGGCGAACGTTGCCGGATCATAGGGACTCACCTGGTACAACTGCGTCCGTATTATGCGCATCAGGGCCAGTGCAGCCACGCCGCCCAACCCCACACCGGCTAGCGTGAGCACGAGCGCTTGCCGCATCACCATGCGTTGCAGGTCTCCGCCCGAAGCGCCCAGCGCCATCCGGATTCCGAGTTCGTGCGTGCGCTGGGAGACCGCATAGCTCATCACGCCGTGGAGGCCGACGGCTGCCAGCAGAAGCGCCAAGATCGCGAACACCAGCAGTAACGTAGTGAAGAAGCGTTGCTGCCAGATCGAGCGCGCCACAATCTGCTCCATACTGAGAAACGCGCTCGCGGCGACATCGCGGTCGATCGCGCTCACGCGGGCGCGAACTCCCGCAACCTGGTGGAAGCGGAGGCCCGGAGGTGCGCATCAGAATGCTAACGCCGGACCACAGGAATTCTCCGTACGGAAGATAAACGCTTTTGCGGTCGGGCTCAAGGAGAGTCTGGTTGCGGACCTCGCCCACCACGCCCACGATGATGTGCCACGGCTCATTCGCCTCCGGCGGCCCAAAGCGCACGCGCTTTCCGATGGCACTCTTGCCGGGCCAATACTGGCGGGCCAGAGCCTGATCGACAATCGTGACTAGCGGATCGCGCCCATCGGCTTCAGTGAAATCGCGCCCCTCGATGAGGGGAATCCCCAGAGTCCGGAAGTAGCCGGGAGTGACCACGGTATGATTGATCATCGGGGCGTCCTGCAAACTGAGCATAGGGTGACCTTCGGCGGTGAAACTGCGGCCCCACGTATTGACCAGGGGAGGGAACGACGCCGCCGCGACTGAGACCACGCCCGGTAGGCTGGCCATCTGTTCCCGCAAGCTGTTCACCAGCGCACGCCCCTTTTCGCCGCTCGGATATTTGGTGTCCGGAGACGACATGCGGAATGTCAGCACGTTGCCCGCGTCGAAGCCAATGCGCTGATTACTCAACGCGAGAAAACTGCGAATCATCAGGCCTGCGCCCGTCAGCAGCACCAGCGACAGCGCGACTTCCACCACCACCAGCGCATCCCGCACCAGGCCGCGCCGCCCGCTGGTCGAGCCTGTTCGCCCGCCTTCTTTGAGTGAGCCGGTGAGATCTACGCGCGAACCGGCCAGCGCCGGCACCAATCCGAACAGCAGACTGGTGGCCAGCGACACCGCAAGCGCGAACCACAGCACACGGCCATCGATTTCGAAATGCATCCACAACGGCAGATCGACCGGGATGAGCGCCAGCAGCGTCGGGATTCCAGCTACCGCCAGCGCCAGGCCCGCCGCCGCGCCCAGTCCGCCGAGCAGCAGGCTTTCGACGATCATCTGCTGCATCATGCGGCCGCGCGAAGCGCCGAGCGTGCCGCGAATCGCCATCTCTTTGGTGCGCGACGAAGCTTTCACCAGCAGCAGATTAGCCACATTCGCCGTCGCGATCAGCAGCACGAATGCCACCGCGCCCAGCAGCGTCAGTATGGTGCTGCGGTAATCGGTTGTGATTTGCGAGCGGAAGGAAATTACGTTCACTGTCTGGCCGTAATCGGTCACCGGATTCTCCTTGGCGATCTGCCGCATGATGGACCGCATGTCCTGCTCCGCCAGCTCGCGATTCATGCCGGGCTTGAGGCGGGCAATGCCTTCCATACCGTGATCGGTACGGGCGAGAGCTTCGCGTCGGCTGAAGCGGCAGCCACATCTCGCTGCGATCCGGAAAATTAAATCCGCGCGGCATCACGCCGATCACCATCACCGGTTCATCGCTCAGGCGAATGCTCTTGCCCACGATGTTGCGGTCGCCGCTGTAGCGGCGTTGCCAGACGTCGTAGCCCAACACCACCGTGCGCGGCACCTTGGGCACGTCCTCTTCGGCCAGAAACGTCCGGCCCAGCAGCGGCTTGATTCCGAGAACGCGAAAAATTCCAGCGCTCACCGTCGCTGAGGGTACGCGCTCGGCTTCGGCGCCGCCGGTGATCGTGGCCATGCCCGAGTCGTAGATCGCGATGTCCTCGAACACCCGGTTGCGCGCGCGCATATCCTGATAATTGGGGAACGCCACGCCCATGACGGGCACGTTGCGCGCCGGCGCGGATTCGTCGACTGCCACCAGCCGCTCCGGCTCCGGGGTAGGGCAGCGGACGCAGCAGCAGTCCGTTGGCCAGGCTAAACACGGTGGTGGTCGCGCCAATGCCGAGCGCCAGCACCGCGACCGCAGTCGCCGTCACCAGCGCGTCTTTGCGCAGCATGCGAACGGCGTACGTCAAATCTTGCAGAATCATGAGACCGTGCTCCTTGGGGGCTTCCATCAACACGCCGGCGGCAGCATGCAGCCAGAGCGCGAGCAATCCGATGAACGACCGTTGCGCGCGGCAGCGGTCGACAAACACCAGCGCCATTTCGCGCGCGTACTCCTGGCGGAATTCGGCGGGATAGCAGAGCAGGCAGCGCGCCGAACGCGCGTCCGGCGATGTGCTCTGCTTGCGGCGATAGGACGCGCGAGGACATGCTAGGTCCGTTTCGGAAGCAATCCGGTGGCGCGGGCGTCGGCCAGTAATTTCTCCAGACGATGCGCTTCCGCGATGGCGACGCGGCGTCCCAGCGGAGTGAGCCGGTAGTAGCGCCGGCGCTCGTCGTCATGTTCCGGGTCGGGACGCTCGTCCAGTTCCGCGGTGAGCCCTTGCTCGAGCAAACGCTTCATCGAACCGTAGAGCGTGCTCGGGCTCAGCCGCACTTTTCCGCCGGTGCGCGCGGCGACATCCAACATGATGGAGTAGCCGTGGCGATCGCCATCCGCCAGAGCCACCAGAATCTGAAAAGTGTCTTTGTGAAGCGGAAGGAATTCTTCCGGATCGGGCGAGGTTCGCGGCGGCATGGCGGAACTATATCACAATCCGCTATAGCGAAACAAGACAGAGCAAGGTCCGTTTTCTCTGTGTACTCTGCGTCTCTGCGAGAAATTCTTTGTTCAGACCGTCCGTTCTAAACACATTTCACGCAGAGACACAGATACGCAGAGAGACTCCAACACCAATCCGTTTTATCGTTAAGGAGATGAACCGGAGAACCTTTCTCAGTCTTGTAGCCGCGGCGGCACACGCACAATCGTCCCCGCGGGTGGCGTTCAGTTTTGACGATTTCGCCTGGAGCGACATCCCCACGCTCACGCCCGACGAAGCCATGGACTCCTTCCTGCAGCCTCTGGCCAAGCGGAATTTGAAGGTCACGCTATTCGTCTGCGGCCGTCATGTGAATGGCGAGCGCGGCATGGACCTTTTAAAGCGCTGGGGCGGCGCCGGGCATTTCATCGGCAATCACACGTTTTCTCATACCTCGTATCACAATCCGCAGATGACGCCGGCGGCTTTCGCCGATGACATTGAACGCGGGCAAGCCGTCGTCGAGAACCTTCCGGCATTTCGCAAGATCTTCCGCTTCCCGATGTTGAAAGAAGGCAACACGCTGACCAAGCGCGACGCCTGCCGGGCATTCCTGCAGAAGCAAGGCTATCGCACCGGGCATGTTTCCATCGACGCCAGCGATTGGTTCTACGACCAGCGCCTGTGCGCCCGTTTGTCGATGCAGCGCTCTGTCGATCTGGCCCGCTACGGCGAAGCGTATCGAATCGCATTTGTGGGATCGCGCGGTGTACTACGACACCCTGGCGCAGAAAGTTTTGGGCCGCAGCATTCCGCATGTGATGCTGCTGCACTACAACTACAGCAACGCGCTACTGCTAGACAGCCTCGCGGAAATGTTTGTGAACCGCGGTTGGCAGTTGATCGGCACTGAAGAGGCCTTCGCCGATCCGGTCTACGCTAAGCAGCCGAATATTCTCCCGGCTGGCGAAAGCCTGGTATGGGCTCTGGCCAAGGAATCGGGGCGTTTTGGAGGCCAGTTGCGCTATCCCGGCGAAGACGACGAGTATGAGAAGGACAAAGTGGAGGCGCTGGGTTTGTGAACAGTCATTCGGCCGTGGCCCGCCAGGCGCACATGCGTCTGCTGGTCGAACAGATCGCGCAACTGGAAGAGCGCCTGCGCGCGGGCGGCGGCACGGAGAAAATCGACAAACAGCATCGCGCCGGGAAAGCTGACTGCGCGCGAGCGCATCGCCGGGCTGCTCGATCCAGGCGCCCGTTTCCTTGAAATCGGCCTGCTGATTGCTTACGACCAGTACGATGGGCAGGCGCCGGCGGCGGGCGTGGTCACCGGCATCGGCAAGATCGAAGGCCGGCCAGCGGTGATCGTGGCCAACGACGCGACCGTCAAAGCCGGATCGTGGTGGCCCGAGACCATTACGAAAATTCTGCGCGCGCAGGAAATCGCCATGCGCAATCGCACGCCGATCGTCTACCTGGTGGATTCGGCCGGCGTGAACCTGCCCTATCAGGACGGCATTTTCCCCGGCCAGTATGGCGCGGGCCGAATTTTCTACTACAATTCGCTTATGCGGCGCAAGCTCCGTGTGCCGCAGTTCGCCGCCGTGATGGGACCTTGCATCGCGGGCGGCGCCTATCTTCCCGCGCTTAGCGACATTCTCATCATGGTGGAAAAGACGAGCTTCATGGGACTCGGCGGCCCGAATCTGGTCAAGGGCGCGACCGGCCAGGTGATCGATGCCGAATCGCTGGGCGGCGCGCATTTGCACACGGCAGTGAGCGGCGTGGCGCATTACATGGCTAAGGACGACGCGACGTGTCTGATGATGATCCGCGAGCGTTTTCGCCAGTTGCCGGTGCCGACGATCACGCACGACGGCGCCGCGCCTTCGCGCCCAGTCGATGAAATCTATGGCGTGCTGCCGCAGGATCATCGCCAGCCCTACGACATCGAGGAGATCATTCACCGCATTTTCGATCGCGACGATTACGCGGAGTTCCAGCCCGAGCACGCGCCCGAAATGCTGTGCGCCACGGCGCGCCTGGCGGGGCGGCCGGTGGCGGTGATCGCCAATCGCCGCGGATTTCTGAAAGCGCAGGGTCAGCCGCGCATCGGCGGCATCATCTACACGGAATCGGCGCGCAAGGTGGCTTATTTTGTCGAGACCGCCGAGCGCCTGGGCCAGCCGATTATTTACCTGCAGGATGTTTCCGGATTCATGGTGGGCTCGGAAGTCGAGAGCGAAGGCATCATTCGCGCCGGCGCCGAGATGGTCGAGACCATGTCGTACGACGACCGTGCCCAAAATCGTGCTCACGCTCAATCACGCGAGCGGCGCCGGCTATTACGCCATGGCCGGGCAGGGCTTCGATCCCAACTTCACGTTCAGCTGGCCCACGGCGCGCATCGGCGTGATGGAAGGCGATTCGGCCGTGCAGGCGCTCTTCTCGGTGGAACTGGAAAAGCTCAAAGCGAGCGGCCAGGCGATGCCGGACGATCTCGCGGCATCCATCCAAAAGACGCGCGCCGATTATGAGCGCTGGCTGGACTGCGCGCTATGCCGCGGCGCGCGGCCACGTGGATGCGATGATCGATCCGAAAGAATCGCGGGAAGTGCTGGCGCTGGCGCTCGAAGTCGCGATGCAGCGGCCGCGCGCCGATGCCGCTCGCACTGGAGCTTCTGTGATTCGCATCGCCAACGGGCAGGGATTCTGGGGCGACTGGCTGGAAGCGCCCGTGCGCCTGGTCGAGCAGGGTCCCATCGATTATCTGATTCTGGACTACCTCGCCGAGGTCACCATGTCGATTCTGCAAAAGCAGAAGCAGGAGGACCCGGCACTCGGCTACGCGCGCGATTTTCCGCCGCTGATCGGACGCATCGCCAAGCGTTTGCGCGAGCGCAACATCAAGGTGATCGCCAACGCCGGCGGCGTGAATCCCGTGGCCTGCGCGCAGCAGGTGCTGAAAGTCGCCCCCGGCCTGAAGGTGGCGGTGGTGCTCGGCGACGATGTCTACGGCCGCCTCGACGAATTTCTCGGCAAAGGCTACGAGATGCGCGACATGGATACCGGCGAGCCGATTGCCGGCATTCGCAATCGCATACAGAGCGCCAACGCGTACATCGGCGCGTTTCCGCTGGCCGAAGCGTTGGCGACCGGCGCGAACGTGGTGATCGCCGGCCGTTCGACCGACACGGCGCTCGCGCTCGCGCCCATGGTCCACGAATTCGGCTGGGGCGCGACAGATTGGGACAAGCTCGCCGCCGGCACCATCGCCGGGCACATCGTCGAATGCGGCGCGCAGTGTACCGGCGGAAATTCCCAGGTGGATTGGCAGAATATTCCGGACATGGCGAATGTCGGCTATCCGATCATCGAAGCCGAGCCGGACGCCAGCTTCACCATCACCAAGCACGCCGGCACCGGCGGGCGCGTGCATTCCGACGTCGTCAAGGAGCAATTGCTCTACGAGCTGGGCGATCCGCGCAATTACATCACGCCGGATTGCGTCGCCGATTTCACCAGCATTCACTTGGACGATACCGGCCCGGACCGCGTGCGCGTCTCCGGCATTCGCGGCCGTGAGCGCCCGCCAACGCTAAAGCTTTCCATCAGCTACGCCAACGGGTGGAAAGCCATCGGCACGCTGGTGTATAGCTGGCCGCAGGCTCTGGCCAAAGCGCAGGCGGCGGACCGCATCGTGCGCGCAGCGCCTGGCCGGGCTCGGCCTGACGTTCGAAGAAATCTACACGGAATTCCTGGGCGTGAATGCCTGCCACGGGCCGGTGGCGCAGCCTGTCGCCGATCCGCCCGAAGTGCAGCTTCGCATCGGCGTGCGCGGCCAGGACCGCAAAGCGGTCGACCGCTTCACGCGCGAGCTGATTCCGCTGGTGCTCAACGGCCCGCCCTCGGCCACCGGATTCGGCGACGGCCGTCCGCCGGTGCGCGAGATTGTGGCTTATTGGTCGGCGCTGGTCCCGCGGGAAGAAATCCAGACCCGCGTCGAGGTGTTCGCATGAAAGTGCCGCTATCCCAAATCGCCCACACGCGCTCCGGCGATAAAGGCGATACCGCGAATATCGGCGTGATTGCCTACGATGCCAAGAATTACCCGATCCTCGTCCGGGAAGTGACCGCCGCCCGCGTGAAGGCGTTTTTCGGCACGATGGTAAAAGGCGACGTGGTCCGTTACGAACTTCCCAACCTGGGAGCGCTCAATTTCCTGTTGCATCAGAGCCTGGGCGGCGGGGGCACTGTGTCGTTGCGGGTCGACACACAAGGCAAGACTTTCGGCGCGGCGCTGCTCCGGATGGAGGTCGAGATCGACGGTTGACCCCCTATATATAGTATGGTTTCAGCCGATAACCCTTCTCAGTGTACGATGGTGCTTTACTTTTACAGAAATGGCGATTAGTATCAGGGGGTAGGCCAATCGCTTTCCCGGCGAGGTATGGGTTTGCTAAGACTGAAACGCGTCGAACTCCACGGTTTTAAATCGTTTTGCGAGCGTACGGAACTCAAATTCAATGGCGGCGGAATCGCTGCGATTGTGGGTCCGAACGGCTGCGGAAAATCCAACCTCAGCGACGCCATAAGTTGGGTGCTGGGCGAGCAATCCGCCAAGAGTTTGCGCGGCGCGCGCATGGAAGACGTGATTTTTGCCGGCACGCGCGATCGCAAGCCGCTGGGCCTGGCTTCCGTCACCATGACGCTGGTCGATCCGGCCGCCCGCGACGCGGCGCACGCCGCCAACGGCAACGGCACGGCCGCGATCTCCGACAAGCCCGGCGAAGTAACTATCACGCGGCGCCTGTTTCGATCCGGCGAGAGCGAGTATCTGGTCGATGGCCAGACGGCCCGTCTGCGCGATATCCAGGACCTGTTCATGGGCACCGGCCTCGGTCCGGAGAGCTACGCCATCATCGAGCAGGGGCGCATTGGGCAAATTCTCAGTTCCAAGCCGCAGGACCGGCGTGCCATTATCGAAGAAGCTGCCGGAATCACGCGCTTCAAAACCCGCAAGCGCCTGGCGGAAGCCAAGCTGGAAAGCGCCCGCCAGAATTTGGCGCGGGTTTTCGACATTCTAGAAGAAGTTACGCGGCAGGTGAATTCGCTCAAGCGGCAAGCGGCCAAGGCGCGCCGCTATGGCGAGCTCAAGACCGAGCTCGATGGCAAGCTGCGCCTGGTGCTGGCAGCGCGTTTCCGTATCCTGGAGCGGGAAGCCGCCAAGGCCGCCATCGATTTGAACCTGGCGTCCGCCGAGTTGCGCCGCCTTTCCGAAGAAGCCGAACGCAACGATGGCGAGCGCGGACGTTTGCAGACCACCTGCTACGAAACCGATGCGCTGCTCACTGCTGAGCGCGGACGCCTGGCCGAAACCCAGCTCGAAGCCGAACGCACGCGCGGCACTCTCGCCGCGCAGGTGCGGGAAAGCGGAGCCATCGAAGAGCGCATGATTCAGGGCGAGCGCGAATCGGTCGAACTGGATGTCCGCGCCTCGATACTGCATGCCGAACGTGGCGGGCATGAAGTTTCGGTGGCGGAGTTGGATCAGGAAATCGCCCGCACCCGGGCCGTGATGGCCGAGACCAATAGCGCAAGGGAAACGTTGCAGGGGCGTTTGCGGCAGCAGGAATCCGGCATCGAATCAGGGCGTCTCGAAGTGCTGCGCCTGCTGGGCGAAGGTTCGGCGCTGCAGCAGCAACTGGCGCAAATCGACGAATATCTGGCCGGCATGGTGCGCGACGCGCTGCGCGTTCGCAAGGAAGAGGAAGCGTCGGCCGCGGAAATCGAGAGGTTGTCCGCCGCCAAAGCCGCGCTGTCGCAAGCGCTGGCGCGGCGGCAGATGGAACTCGAAACGGTTACGCATGAGCGCCATCGCACCGAGGAAGATTTGGCGACGCAAAAGGCCACGTCGGCGGAGTTGCGTGCGCGGATCGATACCCTGCGGGGAGAATTCTCCGGGCTGAAAGCGCGGGAAACTTCTCTGCGCGATGTAGCTGTCGCACCGCTCCTACACCACCGATTCGGTGCGACGCTTGTTCGGTGCGCCAACTGGCGATTTTAAGCCGTTGGGCGTACTGGCGGATTTCGTCGAAGTGTCTCCGCAATACGAGCGGGCGGCGGAAGAATTCCTGCACGACGAGTTGGAGTACGTCGTGGTCGATAACTGGGAGCAGGCCGAGCGCGGCATGGGAGTGCTGCGTGGCATGGAAGGCCGGGCGACGTTCCTGGTCGAAGGCCGCGCGGGTGATTCGCAGAATTCCGCGCAAGCCGCCGGCCCGGCGTTGCCGCGCCTCAGCGACTATCTGCGCTTGACCAATGGCCTGACCAATCAGTCCTGGACGCTGCTGCCTCGCTTGGCGAATTGCCGTCTGGTGAGCGATCCCGCTCAGGCCCAGCAGCTCGCCGAGCAACATCCCGAGCTGTATTTTCTCGCTCCCGAAGGCGCCTGCTATCACGGCTGCACATTGAGCGGCGGCAAGAAAACCGCCAGCGGTCCGTTGGCGCTCAAGCGCGAGCTCCGCGAATTGGCGAGCGCGTTGACGCGTCTCCCAGCAAGCGCTCGATACCCAGCTCGCCAATGCCGAGGAACTGGAACAGCGTATCGCCGAGCATGAGCGCTCGCTCGAACGGCTGCGGGTCGAGCAGCAGGATCGCGAGAAAGACGCGCTCGCGCTCGATCATGAAATGCGCAAGCAGGCCGAGGAGATGGCACGCGCGAACACACGGCTCTCCGTGGCCCGGCTCGATTTGGCGCGGCTTACCCAGGAGCGCGAGCGGTCGCTGGTCCAAAGGGAAAGCAATTCGCTGGCGGTTGCCGAAAAAGAAGCGCAGCGGGCGAAGCGCGAGGAAGCGCTCGAATTTCAGCGCCTGGAACTGGAAACGCTGGAGGCCGAGGCCGCGCACATTGGCGAGCAGCACGCGGCGCTGCGCGTCACCCTCGCGGGTTTGGAAGAGCGTCATCGCGCGGCGAGGGCGGCGTTCGCCCAAGTCGACACGCAATGGCGCGAAGTCACTGCCCGGCATCAGGATTTGCGCCGCGAGATCGAACGTCTGGGCGAGGAGCGGGCGCGCCTGCTGTCGGACAACATCGAGCTCGATCGCCGCTCGCAAACGCTGGCCGAAGAAATCTTGCGCGCCGAAGCCACCATCAACCAGATGGCGATTCAAGCGACGGAAATGCGGGCCACGCTGCTGCTGGTGGATGAAGCACTGCGGCAGCTTCGCGGCGAACTAGATGCCGCCCACCAGAAACGCACGGAGATCGAAATCGATCTGGTCAAGAAGCAAGCCGACCTGAAGTATCTGGATGAAACCAGCCGCAAAGAATTGTCCGCGCCGGTCGAAACCCTGGCCCAGGCGGATGAAGTGCTGCCCGAAGGCGAGGCGCTGGACGAAACCGAGCGCGCTTACAAAGAGCTGCTGGCGCGCATCGAAGCGCTGGGGCCGATCAATGCACAGGCGCTGGAAGAGTATCAGGAAAGCCAGCAGCGCCAGGATTTCCTGAGCGCGCAGCGGCAGGACCTGATCGATTCCATACGCGACACCGAAAAGGCCATTCAGGATATCGATGAAGTTTCGCGGCGCCGTTTTTCGGAGGCTTTCGAAGCCATCAACGCGCACTTCCGCGAAATGTTCGTCACGCTATTCGGCGGCGGCCTGGCGGAAATGCGCCTCACCGACGAAACCAATGTCATCGATTCAGGAATCGATATCGTGGCCTCGCCCCCCGGCAAAAAGCTGCAGAGCGTGCTGCTGCTGTCGGGCGGAGAGAAGGCGCTGGCCGCGCTCGCCCTGCTGATGGCGGTGTTCCGCTACCAGCCCAGCCCGTTCTGCGTGCTGGACGAAGTGGACGCGCCGCTCGACGAAGCCAACATCACGCGCCTGATGCGACTGCTGGAGGAAATGTCCGCCAGCGACGCAATTCATCCTGATCACGCATTCCAAGAAAACCATGGAATCCGCGGAGGCGATGTACGGCGTGACGATGCAGGAGCCCGGCGTGTCGAAACTGGTGTCGGTGAAATTCAAGCCGGTGCCGGTGGCAGTGGCGATGTCGGCGTAGCGGGAGGGCTTCGGTTCGGAGGCACTAAAGCTTTAGCTCCGAGCCTTATCCCTGAGCCTTGGTGTATGCTTTCGGCCCCAGCCTTGAAGTTCGGATTTTGAACCGCCGCGATGGCCTCGACTGCCAACGCGATCCTTAATAGTAACTCTGCAATTTCCTTTTGATTTTCTTCACTCATGGGCCACATAGTAGCATCGATGGGGATTCACCCAAATCATTTTTTGTCGACCATTTTATTAAGACGTTCGATCAAACGCTTTCGTTCTTCCGGGTCGCAGTGAGCTCGACTGTACGTGCCTTCATTGGCACGTAGCGAGACGTAAAGAACCTTGTAGTTCTTGGGATCAAACCTAAGACCATCATCTCGAACTATATCTCCAAATGAGATTTTTTCGGTGGCTCCAAGCGCAATTCTCGGTAGCTTGGCCACGAATCCTGGAGAATCGTCCGTCTCGTTGACGATTACGCGAACAGCTGTCCATGGCTGCGAATCTTTATTGGTAATCTCCAGAGACTCTTCGTTAGTCTTGATCTCGATTGGCAGGCAGCGAGAAGAGGAGTTTTGTCTTTCTGAAGTCCCCGCTTGAGGTGATGATCCACATCCTAACATCATGACTTCAACCAGCATCGCAAGGGCAAGCAGCACTGGGGCTCTCATGGAGACATAGTAGAACTAGCGGTCGGAAAAGGGAAACGTCGTTACAGCGCACCAGGCCCTCACGCTACGATAGCGTTATGCCGTCTCCGCCCGATGCCACTGCGCCACGTCAACGCCTCACCGATCTGCGCAACGGCCTGCTGCGCCTGCACAAAGTGCTTCTCGATTCCGAGCGCTCCGCTTACGATCGCGACATCCAGCGCATCACGTCCAGTTCTCAATTCCTGGAGTTGGTACTGCACGACCCTTGGTTTGCCTGGCTGCGGGAGCTATCGCAATTCGTGGTTTGGATTGATGAGAGGTTGGATGCCGAAGAGCCGGCCGATGCTGCCGAAGCTAACCTAGCGATCAAGCAGGCGCGCGCATTGCTCACGCCCGCGGAAGATGGGTCGGGATTTGGGAAGAATTACTTCAGCGCGTTGCAGCGCGATCCGAACGTAGTACTAGCCCACGGAGAGATGATGCAAGTGTTTAGTCAACTAGCGCAAGCTAGCTGAAAACAGGCGCGTTAGACGCTGAACGAGCTGCCGCAGCCGCAGGTCGACTTCACGTTGGGGTTCTCGAACTTGAACCCGGAGCCTTCAAGTGACTCCACGTAGTCCACATTGACGCCGTCCAGATACAGCAGGCTGGCCTGGTCGATGAAGACCTTCAAGTCGCCGTATTTGTAGGTCTTGTCCAGCATATTCGGCTGGTTTTCGAAGGCCATCGAGTAGCTGAACCCGGAGCAGCCACCGCCAACTACGGCGATGCGCAGCCCGGCCGGTTGCGGCTCCTGGCTGGTCAGAATCTCGCGGACCTTTTCGACGGCTTTTTCAGTCAGTTGAACCATATGGAGATAATCCCCCTCAAAGTGGCGGTCGATGTCATTATACCGTAAGTGAACATCCGACCCAAGTGATTGGATGCGGAACGGGTTATGAAGTTGCGGAATCTGCTATCTTCCCTAGAGGGAAATGTAACCGGCAGGGAACGGGGCGCGTAAGCATCGGTGTATGGGAACCGTGGCAGGCGCGATACCGTATCCCGCGTTCGGAACGAAGGTTGCTCCTAGAACCAGGGTGGACTACCAAAGCTCTCAGGAAGGCGCACTTGTGCGCCGCGCGCAGGAAGGCGATCAGACCGCATTCCGGGAGATCGTCGAGCGCTACCAGTCCAAGGTTTTCTCCATCATTCACGGCATCGTGCGGCAGCGCAACGACGTGGAAGATATTGCCCAGCAAGTGTTTGCCAAGGTCTACTTTTCCCTGCGGAGCTTCGATTTCCGCAGTTCGCTGGTGACCTGGATTTATAAAATCACGGTGAACGAGTGTTTCGACTACTTGCGCAAAAAGAAAGTGCGCAAGCTGGTCTACGAAAGCGATCTGAGCGAGGACGAAGTCCGCCGCGTAGAAAACAGCGAGCCGGCGATGGACCGCCAGCCGGGCGCCGATACGACGCTGGCGCGGCGGGATTACGTTTTAAAGCTCCTGAGCCGCGTTTCGGAGGAAGAACGAAGTTTGCTCATGCAGAAAGAAGTTGAAGGTCATTCGGTGGAAGAACTGGCGCAAATGACCGGCATGAATGAGAATACAATTAAAGTGAAACTGTTCCGCGCCCGCCAGAAGCTGGTGAAAGCGGCGCAGCGGCTGGATCGCGCGCCTGGCGTGGCGGTAAAAGGGTAGGCAAAGTCGTGTCCCGAAGCGGGCTGGTTTCGAGCCAAAAGATCCGCGCGGGAAGATGTAGCATGTTGACTTGGATTAGTGAGGGAAGAAAATGCATCAGGTAATTGTAGACCGGCTGGAGGACTATCTAGCCGGAGCGTCCAACATCCCGCGCGAATTCACGGCTCACCTGGAAGCGTGCGCCGAATGCCGCACCGAAGTAAGCGAGATGCAGGAGATCGGAGCCGCCTTTGAGGCGCTTCGATCATCCGACGAGTTGGCCCCCGCACCCGATTTCTATGCGCGCCTGAACATACTGATCGAAGACCAACAGGCGCGCTCGTTCTGGCGCTGGTTTTCATGGGAGCCGCTGTTCGGAAGGCGTGTGGCTTTTGCGTCGCTGATGGCGCTGTTCCTGCTGGGCAGCTTTCTGGTCTCCCGTGAGACCGAGTACGCCGCCGGACCCACCAGCCCTGAGCAATTGATCGCGCATCAGGAGCCATCGGAGAATCCCGACGCCATGCTGGCCAGCCTGGTTGGCTATCGGGAATGACGGCGACGACCACGCCCCACACTCTTGCCGGGACGTTCCAGAACCCGAAGACTGCCTCCATCGTCACCTTGACGCTGGTGTTCCTGGTGGGAGCGTTGGTGGGCGCGGTGGCGATGAATCTGGGGGTGCACAATCCGCTGCACAAAGCCGCTCCGTGGACCCCTGCGGGCAAAGAAGCCGCGCTGGCCCGCTACACCAAGGAACTGGACCTAACACCTGCGCAAGCCGACCAGATGCGCACCATTCTGGACGACTTTTCCCGCTACTACCAGGATGTGATGCTCACCGGCAAAGGCAGCATCTACCGCATCCTCAACGACGATCAAAAGCGCAAATTCAGCAAAATGCTGGAAGACGCGCAGCGCTAGGGCTTGTGCCTGTGACAGCGCGTCTGCTTGCGATCTTGTTTGCGGCGGCGAGTTTGGTGTGGCCTGCCGCGCCGTTGGCGATCGTCAGCACCGTGGTTCACGATTTGGAAGATGGTCCCACCGATGCCACCCGGGTTCAGTTTCGTGCCCGGCCAGATCCTCTTTCTGAGTTTTCAGATCTCCGGATATGGGTCGACGCCGGAGCGCAAACTGAACCTGACTTGTGAGGTAGACGCATTCGACCCGAAGGGCATCCGCCTGATGGAAACTTTGCCCTGCAACGTGGCGGAGACGCTGGCCGATGAAGACAAGAACTGGAAGCCGAAAATTCGCCTGCAAACGTTGATTCCGCCCCTGGCTGGATCGGGCGCTTACAAAATCGCGATACGCGTCAAGGACGAAGTGAACGGGCAGACGGCGGAGCAGGAACTGGCCTTCCAGGTGCGCGGCCGCGATGTTCCGCCCAGCGACAATCTGGTGGTGCGGAATTTCCATTTCTATCGCGGGGAGGACGATCCTAACCCGCTGGGTGCCGCCGTGTACAGACCGGGTGATACATTGTGGGCGCGCTTCGATATCACCGGCTACAAGCTTGGATCCGCGAACGCGAGTCCACGTGGATTACCGCGTGGCGGTGCTTGGGCCCGGCGGCAAAGTGATTTACACGCAGCCTGAAGGGGAGATAGCCGTCGAGAAGAGCGTTTCGTTTTATCCCAAAGCGTATGTGCCGGGTTCGATGAACCTGAACCTGCAGCGGACCATCCGGCCCGGGCGAGTATGCAATCGCGGTGACGGCGCGGGACTTGCTGGGGAATCAGTCGGTGGAAATCAAAGAACATTTTAGTATCGAGCAGTAAAAACCAAGATGTTTCTCGCAGAGACGCAGAGAACGCAGAGAAACCCTAAGAAATAATTTCTAGTTTTTCTCTGTGTACTCTGCGTCTCTGCGTGAAACTCTTCTTTCGGATGTACGGGCGTGCTACAACACCCGTATGTCCCCACTCGTGCTTGGTTCGCAAGCGCTTTCCATCGAAGACGTTGCTAGTGTTGCCCGCGGTGGGCTCGCCGTTGAACTGGCCGATGCGGCGCGCACACGCATTCTCCAGGGGCGCGCGGCCCTGGAAGCGCATCTCGCTCGCGGCACGAGGATTTATGGCGTTAACACCGGGGTGGGCGGCAACATCGCGTTTCCGATTCCGCCTGAACAGGCTGGGCTTTTCCAGCTCAACCTGCTGCGGGAACTTTCCTGCGCGACCGGCCAGCCGTTGGGCGCCGATACCGTCCGCGCCGCGATGCTGCTGCGGGTGGCCACGTTCGCGACCGGCGCGTCGGCGGTGCGCGTGGAACTTGTTGAATCGCTCATCGCTCTGCTCAATCGCGGGCTGACGCCGATTGTTCCGCGCTACGGATCCGTGGGTGCGAGCGGCGACCTGATTCCTTCCGCGTACGTGGCGCGCCCGTTGGTGGGCATGGGCGAGGTGGAATATCACGGCCAACGCATTCCGGCCACCGAAGCGCTCAAGCGCGCGGGCCTTGTTCCGCTGAGTCTAGCCGCCAAAGAGGGCCTGGCTCTGATCAACGGCACAACCGTGATGACTGCCGTCGCCACACTGCTCTGGGTTGACGCGGGCCGCGTGTTGCGTGCGCTGCTGGGCGCGATCGCTCTGTCCATCGAAGCGCTCGAGGGAACGGCGGAACCATTTGCGCCGTGGGTTCAGCAGATGAAAGGGCACCCTGGGCAGATCGCCGTGGCGGAATATTTTCGACGGCTGCTGGAACGCAGCGCCATGGTGAAACAGACCAGCTCGCAGTCCAGCTACTCGCTGCGCTGCCCGCCGCAGGGCCTGGGTCCGGCGTGGGAGGCGCTCGCCGACGCGCGGCCGGTCATCGAGCGCGAAATCAATTCCGCCAATGATAATCCCCTGATCGATCCCGCAACCGGTGAGCTGTACAAAGCCGGGAAATTTCTACGGCGGCCACATTGCGCGCCTGATCGACGGCTGGAAAATGGATTTCGCGGTGATGGCCACGTGGGGCAACTCGATTGTCGCGCTGCTGGTGGACGACAAGTTCAATCACGGCTTGCCGCCCAATCTGGTGCGAGACGCCGGACTCAATTCCGGCATGAAGGGCATGCAGTTGAGCGTGACCAGCCTGGCATGCGCGATTCGTCAAATGGCGGGGCCGAGTTTGATCCACTCGCTATCGACCGAGCAATACAATCAGGATGTCGTCAGCCTGGGAATGCACGCGGCTGTTACCGCGCTCGATGCGCTCGAATGCCTGCGCAACGAGACTGCGATGGTTCTGCTGGCGGCGGTGCAGGCTGCCGAACTGCGCGGCGGCGTCGAACGAATGGGCGCGGGGACGCGGGCGGATTTACGAAACCGTGCGCGGCGTGGCGGCGTTTCTGGACAGGGACCGGCCGCTCGAGGAAGACATCGCGGGAGTTGCCGGGCTGATCGCGGCGGGAGCGCTGGATGTCTGAAGCTTAGCGGAATACTTGAAAAATTCGCCCTGCTGCGTCAACGCTCCACGTGTACATCCACACGCCCAGGCCAGTCACTGACAGCGCGACGATCAAGAGCACGAATCCAAAGCGGGCCAATTCGGCGTAGATGAAATAGGGAATCTTGGCGGCCAACAGCAGTTTCGAGCCATCGAGCGGCGGCACCGGCAGCAGATTGAAGATCGCCAGGTAGAGGCTGAGCCGCACGCCGCGCACGCAGTATAAGGCGACTGCCGGTGAAAACGCTGCCAGCCAACACCGCGATTCCCGCCAGCAAAACCGCGAGAACCACATTGCTCGCCGGACCGGCCAGCGCCACCAGCGCCAGCCCTTTGAGTCCCCAGCGCAATTGCGAGGGATTGGTATTCACCGGCTTGCCCCAGCCCATTAACCCGGCGCCCAGCAGGGAAGTCAGAGCGGGCAGAATCGTGGTGCCCAGCCAATCTACATGCGCCAGTGGATTCAGCGTTAAACGGCCTTCGCGGCGCGGGGTGTCATCGCCCAGCATGGTGGCCACCCAGGCGTGGGCAAACTCATGCGGCGTCGTGAGCAGCCACAGCAGGGAAACGTTGATGAGTACGGCTTGATAATTCATCGGCGCTGAATCGCGAAAGACCACAGCGCCAGCAGAGCAACTACCGCGAGCGCCGCGACCGTGGCTTTCACTCGATTACCCGGCTTCTTCGGAGGCTTTTTCCGCTTCGTCGGCTGCTTTGCGCCCGCCGGCTTTGGCTTCCGCCACCGCGTGCTTCGCTTCTTTCAAATGGGACCGTGGAACCTGCACGGTGAACTCAAGCGACGGAATCTGTGCCGGTCCGACGATAAATGACGGAATGCCATTCGATTCCAGAACGCCGTGGACGGTCAGGGCCTCCGTTTCCGCGTCGTGTCCTGATGAGCTGAACAGCGTTACCAGATCCAACTCGTGCGAGGGATCGGACGGTTCTTGTTTCCGTGACATGTCTCTCCAGGATATCGCACCACCGCATGAACCAATGGATTAGAATATTAGGGTAGACCGCAAATCTGGAGGAAAGTATGGCTGAGCAAGAAGACGGCGGAAGATTGAGCTGGTTCCTGGCGGGTGCGATTGTAGGCGCGGCCGTAGCCCTGCTGTACGCTCCCAAGGCGGGCAAAGAGACGCGCAAGTTCATCAGCAAGAAAACGGAGTCAAGCCGCGACGCTTTGGCCGACAGTGGCAAGGAAGTCCTTGAAAAAGGCCGCGAATTCTACGACAAGGGCAAAGAAATCGCCGACGACGCTGCCGAGCTTTTTGAGCGCGGGCGCAAGCTCGTGCGCGGCTGATCGTCCGCAATTCTAATTCGCGAATGGCTCGCCTCGCTCTGGGCGGCTTCGAGATCACTCGGATTCAAGCCGGCATCTACCATTGGGATGGCGGGGCAATTTTCGGCGTCGTTCCCAAAACTCTGTGGAGCAAAGCCGCGCCCGCCGATGAGCTGAACCGCGTTGCGATGGCGTTCAATTGCTACGTCATTCAGACCGGCGATCACACGATTCTGGTCGAGACGGGCGAGGGCGGCAAGATGCCGGAAAAAGCCCGCGCCCGCATGAAGTTGCCCGCTGCTGCACGAGCCGCTTGCCGGAAATACTCGCCGCCAATGGCATCGATCCGGACAAGATTGACATCGTGGTGAACAGCCATCTCCACTTCGATCATTGCGGCGGCAATACGATTTTGACCGGCGGCATGGCGCGTGCCGCATTTCCGAATGCCCGCTACTACACGCGGCGCGGCGAGTGGGAACACGCTCACGAGCGCCACATCCGCGACAGTGTGAGCTATATCGATAACAACTACGATCCGCTGGTGGAATCGGGACAAATGGAATTATTGGATGAGGATCGCGAAGTCGCGCCGGGGGTCAAAGTGCATCTGGCGCCAGGGCACAATCGCGACATGTTGGTGCTGACCGCATCCTCCGGCGGCCGGACCTTTTGTTTTTTCTCGGATCTGATTCCCAGCGCCGCGCATCTTACACCTAGCTGGGTTGCGGCGTTCGATTTGTTTCCGCTGCAAGCGATTGATAATAAAATTCGCTGGATCGAGCAGGCGTCGCGCGGCAACTGGGTATGCGGTTTCGGGCATGATAAAGACGTCGCTTTCGCCTCGCTGACGCCGGACGGGCAAATCTCTCCACAGGAAATTTATGCAAACACAGACGCAAAGTGAATTCCGCAACGAGCCGCTCACCGATTTTTCGCAGCCCGCCAATCGCAAAGCGATGGAGCAGGCGCTGGCAAAAGTGCGCGCCGCGTTTGGCAAGGAATATGACCTCATCATCGCCGGTGAGCGCGTGCGCACAGCGGATAAGTTGAAGTCGGTGAATCCGTCGCGGCCGTCCGAAGTAGTGGGAATTCACCAGAAGGCCACGCCTGAGCTGGCGACGCGCGCGGTGGAATCGGCCTACGCGTATTTTCGCGAATGGAGCGCGACCAAGCCGGAAGATCGCGTGGCCAAAGTCCGCCGCGTGGCGCAATTGATTCGAGAGCGCAAATTCGAAATGGACGCCTGGCTGGTTTACGAAGCCGGCAAAACCTGGCCCGAAGCCGATGCCGATGTGTCGGAAGCCATCGATTTCTGCGAATATTACGCGCGTGATATGGCGAGGCTGGCTGGGCCGCGTCCCGCCGAAGTCCAGATGCCGGGCGAGCGCGATGAGATACGGTACCTGCCGCTGGGCGTGGGCGTGATCATTCCGCCATGGAATTTTCCGCTGGCGATTCTGGTGGGCATGACGACGGCGGCGCTGGTGGCCGGCAACACGGTGGTGATTAAGCCTTCGAGCGAAACGCCGACCATCGCCGCGCAATTTGCCGAACTGCTGCTCGAAGCGGGCTTCCCGGATAAATCGTTCAACTTCGTGCCGGGCAGCGGAGCGGCCATCGGCGATTTGCTGGTGCAGCATCCCAAAACGCGGTTCGTGGCGTTCACCGGTTCGCGCGACGTTGGCCTGCGCATCAACGAATTGGCGGCAAAACATCAGCCCGGCCAGTTGTGGATTAAGCGCGTGATCGCGGAAATGGGCGGCAAGGACGCGATCGTGGTGGATGGCGAAGTGGATCTCGACAAGGCCGTTGACGGGGTGCTGGCGTCGGCTTTCGGCTATCAGGGGCAGAAGTGTTCGGCGTGTTCGCGGGCGATTGTGGATGCGCGTGTGTACGACAGTTTCCTGGAGAAGCTGAAGCCGAAGGCCGAGGCTCTGACCATAGGTCAGTCCGACGATCCGGCGAATTTCATGGGGCCGGTGATCAGCGACAGCGCGCGGAAGTCCATCACGAACTATATCGAGGTGGGCTCGAAAGAAGGCCGGCGCATTACGGGTGGCGCATCGTCTGCATCCGGCGATGGTTATTTCGTCCCGCCCACGATCATCGCCGACGTGGATTCCAAGGCGCGAATTTTCCAGGAGGAGATTTTTGGGCCCGTGCTGGCGGTTACCAAGGCGAAGAATTTCGAACACGCGATGGAACTGGCCAACGACTCGCAGTACGGCCTGACGGGCGCTGTTTTTTCCAACAATCCCGAGCACATCAAGCAGGCGCGCGAGCAGTTCTTCGTCGGCAATTTGTACCTGAATCGCAAGTGCACGGGTGCCATGGTGGGCGCGCATCCGTTCGGCGGATTCAATCTCTCGGGAACGGATTCCAAGGCGGGCGGACCGGATTATTTGCTGTTGTTTTTGCAGGCGAAGTCTATCGCTGAGCGGGTCGGATAGGAGGGCCGCATCCAATTACTCGCATGAGACTATCGGGCGATTTTGTCGACAGGCTCATGCAGTTGACTCAAACCCGGGCAGGAATTCACTGATCGGCAATCGGGGCCGTGGCGTTGCGAGAACCTCGTGGTGATACTCGTATACTCGATCTGTCTAGTTCAAGCTATTTACCGTAAAATTCGATTTTCTGTGGGCCGCCATGGGTAAGCCACTCTTCGACAATCTGAAATGCCTTCGCTCGGTAAGCGCCGTCGGGATCGTGGTGCAATGAAATGTCCGATAGCACGAGTGTTAGTTCCTGGCCATTGGTGGACTTCAGCATGTACCATGCCTGATCGCTGACGCCGCCACCTGAAGGAGCAGCGTCGGGTTCGTTGAGCAGGCTGGCCTTCAATTTGCCGTTCGGGGTGTCAAACTCGTGGCCGTGAATGGGAAAAAGAGCACGGCGTGTTTGATGTGATATGCCCCTTTATTTTACGTCACGGGATGTCGGTCGGGTGACGTAGAAGAACCAGGAATTCTTCCATCCCCTTCCATCCTGAGTTAGACTATTCCCATGTCACTGCGAATTAACGAAGAAGCTCCGAATTTCACCGCCGAAACCACGCAAGGCACGATCGACTTTCACGAATGGATCGGCGATGGCTGGGCGATTCTGTTTTCCCACCCGAAGGATTTTACGCCCGTGTGCACCACCGAGCTCGGCTACATGGCCGGCCTGCAGCCCGAATTTGCCAAGCGCAACACCAAGATCATCGGCCTCAGCGTCGACCCGGTGACCAGCCACGGCAAGTGGGCCGCGGACATCGAAGAGACCCAGGGCCACAAGGTCAACTACCCGATGATCGGCGACCCGGAGCTGAAGATCGCCAAGCTCTACGACATGCTGCCGGCAGACTCCGGAACCACCTCGGAAGGCCGCACGGCCGCGAACAACGCCACCGTGCGCACGGTCTTCATCGTCGGTCCGGACAAGAAAATCAAGCTGATGCTGAGCTATCCCATGAGCACCGGCCGCAACTTCGACGAAGTGCTGCGCGTGCTCGATTCGATGCAGCTCACTGCCAAGCACAAGGTCGCGACGCCGGTGAATTGGAAGAACGGCGACGACGTGATCATCCTGCCGGCGGTGACGGACGAAGAAGCGAAGCAGAAGTATCCGGGCGGCTGGAAGTCGCCGAAGCCCTATCTGCGGATCGTTCCGCAACCGAAGTAGAGGGCGAGGGGGCTACCTAATCTGCTGGTTGCGCGCTTCGACCTCGTGCAGCCTTGATTACGCTGCTGCGCCTTGGGCCACGGACCATTTCGCTGCCACGTTTCCTGCAGCGCTGCCATCGGCTTTTTATTTTCCAGCTCGAATATTTGTCTTGGTTTTCATTGCCTGTCTCCTGTTCACTTGGTAAGGCAGTTTGTGTGCCAATCACTAGTAGGCCTGGAATTGATTGTGCCGACTGGAGGTGCGGGAGGGTTTGCGTTTGGGGACGCTCCCCGCCTATCTGAACGGATAGAAACCGGCAGCGAATGGATAGCTTTACCGCCCCGCATAACGCGTAAAAACCTGGAACGCGGCCCAGTAATACGGCTTGCGGAAAACATTATCAGACCGCATTAGTTCCAGTTGCGCCGAACGCAATGCAGCCTCAGGCGGCTGGCCGGCGGCGATCTCGCGGTAGAAATGATCCATCAGAACCGGCGTGGCGGCATCATCGACATCCCACAACCCCGCGACCACGTGGCGCGCGCCGGCCTGCAGGAATGCCCAACTGAATCCGATCAGCCCTTCGCCTTCGTACGAGCGGCTGCCGGCGCTGCGGCATGCCGAGATCGTGACCAGATCGGCGCGCACGGGCAAATCGAGAATATCGCGCGCGTAGAGTTTGTATTGGTTTTCATGAGCTGACAAAATTACCGCCGAGTTCAGCGGGCTTTCCCGATTGGCTGTGGCGTGGGCCGCAAAATGAATCGCGGTGAAATCCTGCGGCCGGGCTTCCCGGTACTTTTGTGGATACGCTTCGGCGCCCGTGAACGCCTCGCTGCCGGCGCTGGGGAATCGCGCAGCCACCAGTTCCGCCTCCTTTTTCACGTGGGCAAGCGGCGGATACTCTTTGTCGGCGGCGAGCGGGTCGCCGAGCAGCAGCAAGCGCGGCTTTTCACGCTTACCGGCTTTCTCGCCCTTCAGCACCGCGAGCGAGGGGGCGATGGCGAGGTGACGTCTTCGATCCAGTAATGCGGCGTGCCGCCAGCCACCACCAGCGTTTCAAAATTCAGATCGTGCAGACGGCCGTTGGGTACGATCATCACGTTCGACCCGGGGGGCACGAGCGCCGCGGCGGGCGCGACCAGTTCGTCATACAACTGTTTCGCGGCTGCCTGTCCGGTGTCCAAGCGGATTTTGAAGGTTGGCGATGGCGCGGTTGTGCTGTTCCACCAGCGTTTGAATGCGGCCTTCCGGCGGCAGGGTGAATTGCGCGATCCCGCGCGCGGTCACCACCCATAGATACGAACGCTCCGGGGCCAACCAGTACGAAAGCAGCACCGTGTGCGACGCCGCTGCCAGGCGCATGGCATCTTTAGCCTGGAACGCTCGGCAGCGCAGTCGAAAGCCCTTCGAGCTTCTGGGCAAGCAGGCGCGCGCGGGATGTTTCGGCGGTCTCAAGCGCTCGCTCGATCTGCTTACCCTCGGCCAGAAAGCCGACGTAGGCGCGATAAAACTCGATGATGTTGCTAAGGAACGTGATCTTGGATTGATCGCTGAGCGCCAGCCATTCTTTGTCGATTACGGCGATGGCGGCGCGATATTCTTCCTCCGCCTCCGCCGTTTTTCCCTGCGCCTGATACATCTGCGCCAGGCCGCCGTGAGCTTCCCACGCGATATTCGGCTGCTGCGCCGAGAGCGCGATCAGATCGCGAAAGGCGGGTTCGGCGAGCTCGTACTTGCCGCGGCGCTGGCGATCGATGCCAAATCCAGTTTCGTGTACATTTCGCCGGTGGGATCCGCGAGACCTTCGCCCGGCAGTCAGCGCTTCGCGGCTAAATTGTTCGGCGGCATCCAAGTCGCCCTTGCCCAGACTGGCCCACGCGCAATTGTGAAGCCAGATGACGACGTAGGGGCGATTAGCCGTCTGCTCTGCCATCTGCCGGGCTTTTTGATAATACGAAATCGCTCTATCGAAATCGCCGCGCACCAGATAGATATTTCCAATGTCGCCCAGCCAAAGGTGGCGATCGTTCTGGCGGCCGATTTGCCCGGCGAGTCCTTCGCTGCCGATGAACAGCGACAGCGCGCGATCGAAATTGCCCAGGCGGTAGTAGCACCAGCCGAGATTGCCACGAGCCTGCTGCACCACGCCTCTCGCGCCGACGCTCTGCGCCATGGATTCAGCCTGCTCGAACCAGGCGATGGCTTCGTCGAATCGCGACTGATCCATGCGCACGTAGCCGGTAACGTTGAGCGCGTTCGCAATCCAAAAGGGATCCTCGAAGCGTGCGCGCCAGCTCGAGCGCGTGCTGGGCGGTGGCGACGGCCTCATCGCCGGTCGACGACGTGGCCAGTTTGATCTCAATCCGCGTCAGCAGCGCGGGAAGGTTCTGCTGAATTGCCAGCTCGCGCGCTTGCGCAAATAGTTTGCGGGACTCGGCGTCGCCGCCCATGCGCCGTTTGGCGTCGCCTAAATCGAGCCAGAGATGTGCCTGCAGCTCCGGCGAAGCCGTGCCGCCGAGAGCGGATAATTCCTGCAGGCAGGCCAGCGATTCCGCCGTACGGCCGCGATCCAGTAGAATTTCCGATCGCAGCAGTTGGAATTGCCAATACCACGTCGATTGGGGTTGGGCCCGGTAGGTGCGGACGGCGGCCTCGGTCTGGCGCAGAGCCGGATCCAATTCCCCGTGGCGAAGCTTTTTTTCCGAGTCACTGAAAACCGACTCGGGCGGCGCCTGGGAAAAAATTCCGCAGGCGGATGACAACAAGGTAAGTAGCGCCAGCAGCGCTACGGCGTAAAGGGCCGGGAGGGACGCGATCCGCCGCCGCCCGCTCCTCCGGCTCCGCCACCACCGGGATTTCCCAGGTCGAAGCGCAGCAATTCTACCCACTGAGCGTTTTTGCAGCACTCGTGATCCAATGGCAGCCACTTCCAATCCGCAAAGTAGACGATACCAAAATCTTCAATACGAATTCGGCGGGTGTCCGCGGAGACCTCGATCACTTTGCCGTTGGGCGCGGCAATTTTTCCGGGATAGTCGGGATCACTGGCGATGGGCGTGGGCTGGATATCGGGCCCGATGCCGCTCAAGTAATCGGCCCGCTGCCGCTCCGAAAAGGCGAAAGGCGCGGGAAGTTTCAAGTCGCGGGTGTAGGGATATCCGTAGATGGTCAAATCGTCGTATACCGGCGGCAGGGGCAGAATGCGCGGGTGACGCGGGCGGCCGGGATCGTAGTACCAGGGCTCGCGATATTCGGTAATCACGTGGCTTGAATGCGCGCCGCGGTGAGAACGCCCTTGATGTTGAGATTGGTAATCCACGACGTGGCCTCGGTGCGGTGCGCCGGGCCGTCCTGATGGGCTCGGACTTGTACCTGGTAGCGGTCGAAGGTGATCTCGCGCTGGCCCTTCTTGCGTTCGGGAATTTCTGCCCGTCTGCCATCGGGATCGTCGGGTTGGTTGTGTTCTTTCTCGCCAATATATTCCGCTGTGAAAGTGGGGGGATAGAAATCGCCATCGCCATCGACGTACTGAAAATGGGCGGCAACCGCCTTGGCTTCGTAGATGTATCTTTCGCCGGGTTTCATCGGTCCTAGTCTAGCGCTCGATCAGGTGAAGGCGGGAAAGCTCGGCTGGTTGGCCGTGATCGATTCCGCTCAGAATAAAAAGATAACGGCCAGGCTTCAATACCGCAACCGGCACGGCGAGCGTGTGTTCCGATGACGTGTCAGCGGTCAGGCCGGCAGGCGCCGGCACCGATCCCTGCGCGACGACGGCGCCAGCTTCATTCTGAATCTGGTACGAGAAGCGGTCGAATTTCTGGCCGGGATGCAGGTCAACGGTGGCGGCGAAAAATGGCTCACCGGCCGTTAGCTCCTTCTCGCGGTCGCCGCGCGAATTTTGCGCCAGGCCGAATTGCGGATAGAATCGCGGAGCGCTGGCGTCGGCGATTTCCCGGTGTAAAACGTCAGTATGGCGCACAGCCACCACCAATCCGACCAACAGCACGGCGTTGGCCGCAACTGAAATCATCGCCGGACGGAATGCGAGAAACTCGCGCCAGAAATTGCGCCGCTCAGTCCTGACGGCGAGCGGCATCGGCTTGTCCCGCAGCACCGCCGTGGCGTTGGCGCGAAACGCGGCAGCGGCGCGCACGTCTTCGGCGCACTCCGCGCAATCGAAATAATGCTCCTCGAACGCCTCGCGTTCTTCGGCTGAAAACTCACCCAGCAAGTAACGCTCCGTGGCGTGGAGCTCTACTGCCATCTCATGATTCATCACTAACCTGCCCCATCAACATCGTGAGCTGGCGCGCCGAAACGTTTCATGGCTGCAGGTGAATTCATGCAGCGCCCCCAGCGCGCCGGACGTAAACCTTTTTAAATCTTTGTTTAGCGCGATGCACCAGAACCCGCAAATAGCCGCCATCCACGCCGAATTGGTGGCAAACCTGTTCGGTGGGCTTCTCTTCCAGGAACAGCGCGCGTAGCAGGCCGCGATCTTTTTCGGTCAATTCGGCCAACACGGCTTCCACCTCGCGGCGGTGCTGCTGGTTGATCAGCGGCGCATCCAAATCCTGGCTGAGATCGGGCGGATCGGCGGTCACGCCATTGGTCGGTTCGTGAATCCGTGCTTTGCGGATCAGCTCCATCGCGACATTGTTGCAAACCGAATTCACGAAGGCCCCAAAGCGCTCGGGATGCTGCACCATGCCGCGCTCGACCGCGCTCAGTACGCGAAGGAGCGTTTCCTGCTGGATGTCCTCCAACAACTCGGTAGAGAAAACGCGCCAGCGGCATTTCAAGTAAATCAGCTCGCGGAAATAGGCGGAGAAGTGCTCTCCGACGATGGGGTCGCCCTGTTTTAGCCGTTCGAGGTAATCGCTAGTAAAGGATTGAAATTTCAATTCGTTCCGAGCCTGGGAGTCTTGAATATTATAACCGGCTTGGAAGAACTTTCGCGCTGTGCTATCTTTGCGGGTGCCCCGATGCGAAGGGGACCAAGAAGTCACTCACACAGGGTCAAATCATTTCGACGCGGCGCAGGCAAAACGCCTGTTCCCAGGCGGCACCGGCTGAAAAGCTTGTGCCGCCTTCTGTTTTTTGAGGGGCTAGACCGCGGTTTTCTTTTCCGCGTGGATTTGCTGCAGGCTCCAGACGCGGATCGGATCGCGCTGGCTGGCCGTGATGGCTTCGACTGCTGCGCGTGCGCCGCTTAAAGTCGTAATGCATGGCACGCGATACTGCACGGCGCCGCGACGTATAGCCCGCTCATCGGAAAATGATACTGCGCCCGCCGCCGTATAAATCACCAGGTGGACAGAGCCTGCCTTTAGCAAATCCACCGCGTTGGGGCGGCCTTCGTTCACTTTGAACACCGTCTTGCAGCGCAGACCTGCGGCTTCGATAGCCGCCGCCGTGCCGCGAGTAGCGACTAGCTGAAAGCCGAGATCGGCGAAACGCTTGGCCACTTGCACGGCGTCGTTTTTGTAGCGGTCGTTGACGCTGATGAACACCGTGCCTTTGGCCGGTAGCGGCGTGCCGGCGCTCAACTGCGCTTTGGCAAACGCTTCGCCGAAACTCGCGCCCACGCCCATCACTTCGCCAGTCGAGCGCATCTCCGGTCCCAGCACCGGATCGACGCCGGGGAATTTATTGAACGGGAACACCGGCGATTTCACGAAACTCTGCGGCACCGGCAATCGGCCTGACGTGATGCCGCCGGTGAGATAGGCGAAGTCGGCAATTTTGCGTCCCAGCATCAGGCCCACCGCGATTTTCGGCAGGGGAACGCCGGTGGCCTTGCTCACATAGGGCACCGTCCGCGAAGCGCGCGGGTTGACCTCCAGCACGTAAACCTTGCCGTCCTGGATGGCATATTGCACATTCATCAGGCCGACCACTTTGAGCGCCAGCGCGAGGCGCACGGTGTAATCTTCGATGGTCGCCATGTCGCGCGCGCTAAGCGAAATCGCGGGCAGCACGCAGGAACTGTCGCCGGAATGAACGCCGGCTTCTTCGATGTGCTCCATGACGCCGGCGATCAGCACGCTCTCACCGTCACCGAGAGCATCGACGTCGATTTCAGTGGCGTCTTCCAGGAAGCGGTCGATCAGCACTGGGCGATCCTGGGAGAATGTCACGGCCTCGCGCATGTAGCGGCGCACGGTGTCTTCTTCATACGCAATCACCATGGCGCGCCCGCCCAGCACGTAACTGGGCCGCACCAGCACCGGATACCCGATGCGTCGGGCGACTTCGCAAGCTTGCTCCGCACTAGTCGCCGAACCGTTGGCGGGGCAGGGAATGCCGAGCTCATCAAGCAGGCGGCCGAAGCGTTTGCGGTCTTCGGCGAGATCGATATCTTCGGGATCGGTCCCGATGATCGGCACGCCCGCTTTCTTGAGCGGTATGGCTAGGGTGAGCGGCGTTTGCCCGCCGAACTGCACGATCACGCCGTCCGGCTTTTCGGTGTCGTAGATATTCAGGACGTTTTCCAGGGTGAGCGGCTCGAAGTAGAGGCGATCGCTAGTGTCGTAATCGGTCGAGACGGTTTCGGGATTGCAGTTGACCATGATGGACTCGACGTCCATCTGCTGCAGCGCGAACGAAGCATGGCAGCAGCAATAATCGAACTCGATGCCCTGACCGATGCGATTGGGGCCGCTGCCCAGAATCATGACTTTTTTGCGTGAACTCGGATCGGCCTCGCACTGCGCTTCATAGCTGGAATACAGGTACGGCGTGAAGCTCTCGAACTCGGCCGAGCAGGTATCCACGCGATTGAACACGGCGCGCACGCCCAGCGATTTGCGGTGCGCGCGCACTTCGAGCTCGGTCGAGCCCCAGGACTTTGCCAGCTGTGAATCCGAGATGCCGTTGCGTTTGGCACGCAGCAGCTCATCGCGTCCGGCAGCCGCGAGCGTCCCGCCCTGCATGCTTTGTTCCAGCTCCACCACTTCGCGGACCTGTTCCAAAAACCAGGGGTCGATGCGGGTCATTTCGTGGATCTGCGCCACGGTCCAGCCGCTCGCGAACGCAAAGCGGATGTAGCCCAGGCGATCCGGTGTCGGCGTGATCAGCTTCTGCGGAATCAGCGCGGTGTCGAATTTTTCCGAGCCAAATGCCTTGCCGGATTCCAGGCTGCGAATGCCTTTCCACATGGCCTGCTTGAAGGTGCGGCCGATGGCCATCACCTCGCCGACCGATTTCATTTGCGTGCCCAGCGTGTTGTCGGCGCCGGGGAATTTCTCAAACTGCCACTTGGGAATTTTGACGACGACGTAGTCGATGGTTGGCTCGAAGCAGGCAGGTGTGGTCTTGGTGATGTCGTTGCGGATTTCGTCCAGGCGGTAGCCCACGGCCAGTTTGGCGGCTATTTTGGCGATGGGAAACCCGGTGGCTTTCGAAGCCAGCGCCGAGCTGCGCGAAACGCGCGGGTTCATCTCGATCACCACCATGCGGCCGTTCAACGGATTGATGGCGAACTGCACATTCGATCCGCCGGTGTCGACGCCGATCTCGCGCAGGCAGCGAATCGCGCCATCGCGCATCATCTGATATTCGCGGTCGGTAAGCGTCTGCGCAGGCGCGACGGTGATCGAATCGCCGGTGTGTACGCCCATCGGATCGAAATTTTCGATAGAGCAGACGATGATGACGTTGTCGGCCAGATCGCGCATCACTTCCAGCTCGTATTCTTTCCAGCCGAGCACGCTTTCCTCGATCAGCACTTCGTGCACGGGCGAAAGATCGAGGCCGCGCTCCAGAATTTCTTCCAGTTCTTCCTGGTTGTAGGCGATGCCGCTGCCGCTGCCGCCGAGCGTGAAACTGGGCCGCAGAATTACCGGATAGCCGGCGCGTGAGGCGAAATCCAGGCCGCCGGCGATGTTGCTGACGAGTTGTGATTGCGGCGTTTCCAAGCCGATCCCACGCATCGCATCTTTGAACAGCAGCCGGTCCTCGGCCTTTTTGATGGCGTCGATCTTCGCGCCGATGAGTTCCACGCCGTATTTTTCCAGCACGCCGGATTCAGCCAGCTCGACCGAAAGATTCAGCCCGGTCTGCCCGCCGACAGTGGACAGCAGCGCATCGGGCCGCTCCTGCCGGATAATTTCTTCCAGATAAGCCTTGGTCAGCGGCTCGACGTACGTGCGGTCGGCGAGTTCCGGATCGGTCATGATGGTGGCCGGATTGGAATTCACCAGGATGACTTCGTAGCCATCGGCCCGCAGCGCTTTGGCGGCTTGCGTGCCGGAGTAATCAAACTCACAAGCTTGGCCGATGACGATGGGGCCGGAGCCGACGATCAGGATGCGATGCAGGTCGTTTCTTCGGGGCATCGCTTAATTTTTCCCCGCCATCAGTTTTAAAAAATCATCAAACAAGTACAGCGAATCGTGCGGCCCGGGCGCGGCTTCGGGATGGTATTGCACGCTGAAGACCGGATAGCGGCGGTGGCGAAAACCTTCCAGCGTTTCATCGTTGAGATTCACATGGGTGAACTCGACGTCGGAAGGGTTGAGCGAATCGCGATCCACGGCAAATCCGTGATTGTGCGACGTGATCTCGACGCGCTGCGTGAGTTGATTGAGCACCGGATGATTGGCGCCGCGGTGTCCGAATTTCAGCTTGTAGGTTTTGCCGCCGAAGGCCAGGCCGAGAATCTGCTGGCCGAGACAAATCCCGAAGATCGGCGTCTTGCCGATGAGCTTGCGCACGTTGACGATCTGCGCTTGCAGCGGCTCCGGATCGCCGGGGCCGTTGGAGAGAAACACGCCGTCCGGCTTGAGCGCGAGAACATCTTCCGCGGAAGTGAGCGAAGGAACCACGGTGACGCGGCAGCCCACTTGCACTAGCCGCCGCAGGATGTTGCGCTTGATCCCGTAGTCGTAGGCCACGACGTGATAACGCGGCTCAGGCGCGCGCCCCACGTCCTGCGAGGGCGAGCAAGCGTCCACAGGGTGAGTCCATTCGTAAACCGCCGTGGTGGAAACGCGGCTGGCGAGATCGAGTCCAGCCATGGTCGGAATGTTTCGCGCTTTTTCGACGAGCTTCGCGCCGTCGCGCTCGGTCGCGGAAAGCACGCCGCGCATGACGCCGCGGGTTCGCAGGTGACGGACCAGTGCGCGCGTGTCCAACTCAGAAACCACAGGGATGTTGTTCTTCTCGAGATACGCGCGGGCTTCCTGATCGGAGCGCCAGTTACTCGCCATCGGCGAAAACTCGCGCACGACCAGCCCCTCGATATACGGATGCGCGGCTTCTTCGTCGTCGACGTTGGTGCCGTAGTTGCCGATTTGCGGATTGGTAAGAATAACAATCTGCCCGGCATAGGAAGGGTCAGTGAAGATTTCCTGATAGCCGGTGAGCGCCGTGTTGAATACGACTTCGCCGGCACGCTCTACAGGCGCACCAAAATTCCGGCCTTCGAAGACGGTTCCGTCCTCCAAGGCAAGGATTGCTGATTCCAATTAGGCTGTCCTCCAGGGGAGATGGTAATTTCCATTCTAGCCCAAGGGAATGGGTGAATGCTTGCTGAATTTATTCCAGGCGCACCGGTTTGTCGTAGCCCGTCATTTCCAGATAACCGACGCCGGTTTGCGATCCCGAATAACGCACCGCGCCTTCCCAGTAGCTGGGGCCGGCGGCATCGAGCGCGCGTAGTTCCTGCTCCTTGAGCGCGGCTTCGGCAACCAGCGAAATATTGAGCGACGGTACGCGCACTTGCCAGCGCACCGGATAGCTGCCCGTGGTTTGCGGACTGGTCCAGCGTTCGAGCGGCGTCAGCGAAAAATCTTCGCGCGAGAGATGGCGCGCGCGGCCCTGCGCGTCCACATACGTTCCGGCGGAGTAGGGATCGGTGGTGCCGTCTTTGCGACGCAGTTGGAACAGCATCAGCTCGCGATTGTCGTCAAGCTGAATGCTGAACCAGTCCCAGCCGACTTGCGTGTCTTCCAATTGATGCGTGAACCATTCGTGATCCATCCACGCGGTTCCGGTAACGGCTTGCTTGGCTCCGCCGGAGTGAATCTCGCCCGAGACCGCCAGCCGGGAAAATGAAACGTAATGCGACGCGCGGCCTTGCCCTTCGGCCTTCTGGCTCACGCCGTTGATTCCGTGAACGACGGGCGGCTTGAGCGGATCGAGGCGCAGTTCAAAGCTGAAATCGCTGGCCGTCGCGCGTAGCGTTTGCTTCACGCCATCCCATGTAGCCGACCAGTTTCCGTTCCAGACGCGTTGTTGCTCGAAGCTTGCGCCCGCCAATCCAGGCCCGGCGCGATTCAAACGCTGCTCGGAATGAAAGCGGCGGCCGTTGATGTCGGTAAGCGCCAGGTGAGCCAGGTACAAATCGTCCACGCGCCACGCGGAACGATTTTCGCTCGCGCCGCGATGCTCGGCCTGCCGGAAGAAAACCAACTCGAAGCCGAATCGCTGGCCATCGGCGGCGTGCACGTTGCCGGTGTAATACCACCACTCGGTGCGAAATTCGGGGTGCTCGAAATGGTCGCGGGGAAAACTGTAATGGTAGCCGGGCAGAGCTTCGCGATAGACAGGGTCGCTCGCGGCCAGCAGCGCCGCGCATAGCCAGAGCGAGAACTTCACTCAGCCATCATAAGGAATCGCCGGTTCAATGCGTGACCTGATGAGGCGCCGATCCGTCGGCGTTCATGAGCCAGATTTCCACTCGCCCCGTGCGATTGCTTTGAAACGCGATGCGCTTGCCATCGGGAAACCAGGACGGCGTCTCGTCGAGATACGGTTGATCGTGAGCAGCGAGCTTGCGCGCCGTGCCGGTTGCGGCGTCCACAATCCAGATGTGCGCGATGTTTTCCTGCTTGGAATACCGGCCGACCTGGACAGCGAACTGGCTGCCGTCCGCGGACCACGCCGGCCATTCCACATGCCCTTCCGCGGGCGGAATGTGTGAGATTTGACGCCGCGCCGATCCATCGGCGTTCATGATCCAGACATCAGACGCCCCGCTTTTCTCTCGCCAGGTGAAAGCGATTTGCTTGCCGTCGGGTGACCACCTGCCCAGCCACACCGGCGACGATCCGTCAGTGAGTTGGAGCGCGTGCGCGCCGTCGAGTCCCGCCATCATCAATCGCGCTACGGGATACGGATCAACCGAATACGTAATGCGTTTGCCATCTGGGGATAGGGCTGGACTGCGGCCCGTCACGCTGCCGATCTCGCGCTGATTCTTGCCGTCAGGATCGATCGCGTAGATATGGCTGGTTTCATCCACTTTCACAGAGAACAGAACCTGGCCATCCGCCGTCCAGGCAGGAGGACTCTTCTGTTCGGCGGTGTGGGTGAGCTGGACTTCGCCGGTTCCATCCGCGGCAATGACGTAAACATCGTCAGCGCCGCCGCGATTTGAGATGAAAGCAATGCGCGAACCGTCCGGCGAAACCGATGGCAAGCCCCCATGAATCATTGGCGGAGCGGGTTGGGCGTTGATGATTTGCAGCCACGCACCGAGAACCATCGTGACGGCAATCGGGCGATTGAGCACACAGAATAGACGGTGAGGCAGTCAAAGCGTTTGACGGAAATTTCTGCATTTTTCCCTTGACATGGTCCAGATAAATAGGTAACCATACGGTTACGTAATTATGCTGACTCAAGAAGCGCAGGTATTTCACGCCGTTGCCGACGCCACCCGGCGCGCCATCCTCGATCGTCTGCAGGAGGGCGGCAAGCCGGTCAACGAAATAGCTGAGGCATTTCCGGTGAGCCGTCCGGCGATCTCGAAGCATTTGCGGATTTTGCATGAAGCCAGGCTGGTCACGGAAATGCGGAAAGGGCGCCATCGCGTGTATCGGCTGAATCCTGAGCCGCTGCGCGACGTGGATCGCTGGCTGCAGCAGTACCGGCGCTTCTGGAGCATCAATCTCGCCAATTTAAAAAAACACGTGGAAGGGAAGGGAACAAAGCGATGAAAGTGGAAATTCAGGGCGACGCCATTGTCGCCGAGATCGAAATCGAAGCGGCGCCCGAGGATGTGTTCGACGCGCTGGTGACACCGGAGGATCTTGCCGCGTGGTGGGGAGCCGACGGCATGTACCGCACCGGCAACTGGCGCATCGACTTGCGCGCCGGAGGCAACTGGAGCTGTGAAGCGCGCGGCGCCACGGGAACCGTCAGCACCGTGCACGGCGTTTACACCGAGGTGGACAGGCCGCGTAGTTTGGCTTACACCTGGAACCCGAGCTGGGATCCGATTCCTGCCACCACGGTCCGCTACACGCTCGAGCCGACAGCGCGGGGAACGCAAGTGCACGTTGTCCATTCCGGATTCGCCGGACAGCAGAAGTCGCAGCAAGGCCACACCGAAGGCTGGCAGCGAGTATTCGGATGGCTGGCTGCTTACTGCGCCCAGAAGAAGGCGGCGGTATCGACATAAAGCTAAGCAGTATTCTCCGGCGACATCCGCGAGCACGGGCTGCTAAAGTCACTCTGTTATCATTGAAAAATCCCCTTCAATGATTGTGGAGACGCAGGCAGCCCGCTTTGATTCAATCGCTCTGGAGAGCGGAGCGTGTCTTGCGCCGGTCGAGATCGCTTATCAAACTTATGGCGAGCTGAACGCCGCGAAGTCCAACGCCATCCTGATCCTGCACGCGTTTTCCGGCGATGCCCACGCGGCCGGCATTGCACACGAAACCGGCAAGCCCGGCTGGTGGGACAACATGATCGGGCCCGGCAAGGCGTTCGACACCGACAAATATTTCATGATTTGTTCCAACGTGCTCGGCGGCTGCCAGGGCACGACCGGCCCGGCTTCGATCAATCCCGAGACCGGCTGCCCGTACGCCATGGCGTTTCCCGTGATCACCATCGGCGACATGGTGCGCTTGCAGAAAATGCTGATCGATTCGCTGGGCATCCGGCGGCTGCTGGCGGTGGCTGGCGGCTCGATGGGCGGCATGCAGGCGCTGGAATGGGCGGTGTCGTATCCGGATCACGTGATCGCGGCGATTCCGATCGCCACCACGGCGCGCCACAGCCCGCAGCAGATCGCGTTCAACGAAGTGGGACGGCAGGCCATCATGGCCGATCCGGACTGGAACGAAGGCAACTACTACGGCGGCAAGCCTCCGGCGCGCGGCCTTGCTGTGGCTCGCATGGTGGGCCACATCACTTACATGAGCGATGAGTCCATGCGCGAGAAATTCGGCCGCCGTCTGCGCGAGAAAGAAAAATTCGGGTTCGATTTTTCGGTGGATTTCGAAGTGGAAAGCTACCTGCGTTATCGCGGCAGCCAGTTCGTCAACCGCTTCGACGCCAATTCGTACCTCTACATTTCCAAGGCCGAGGATTACTTCGATCTCACCCAGGGCAGCGGTTCTCTGGCCGATACATTTGCGGGCGACAAGACGCGCTTCCTCGTGATCAGCTTCAGCTCGGACTGGCTGTATCCGCCGTATCAATCGCAGGACATCGTGCGCGTGCTGCGGCGCCGCAATCAGGATGTGGCGTACTGCGAGCTGCCGTCCAACTACGGGCATGACGCGTTTCTGGTGGATGTCGCCGAGCAGACCGACGTGGTGCGCGGCTTCCTTGCCAGCACGGCCCGGGAGCGGGTCTGATGGCGGCCGCAACGAGATCCCGCGCATCGGCCGTTTGTCGGCGAATTACTGGGCCGCAGCGACTTCGCCATCATCGGCGAGATCGTCGAGCCTAAAAGCAAAGTTCTCGATCTCGGATGCGGTGAAGGCGAGTTGCTGGCATGGCTGGCGGAGAACAAAGGCGTGGAAGGCCGCGGAGTCGAGTTGTCCCCCGCCAAAGCGCAGCGAGCCATTGCGCGCGGCGTTTCGGTCTATCAGGGCGATATCGACGAATGCCTCACCGACTATCCCGACCACGCCTTCGATTACGTGTTGCTTAGCCAGACGCTGCAGGAAACACGCCAGCCTCTCGAAGTGCTGCGCGGGATGTTGCGCGTGGGCCGCTACGCGGTGGTGGCCTTTCCGAATTTCGGACATTGGTCGGTGCGGCTCTCGATGCTGGCCAGCGGGCAGGCTCCCAAGACGCGGCTGTTCCCCTACGATTGGTACGATTCGCCCAACATCCATTTCCTGACCATTCAGGATTTCGATGAGCTCACGCGCAAAGAAGGCTGGACCGTCGAGCGCTGTTTCTATCTTGCCGGGCGGCGGCGCCTTACGTTATTTCCGAATCTGACGGCGGAAGTGGCGGTGTATCTGGTGAGCGGGGCGGCCGGTGTCCATCGATCTCCAGAAAACCGCCCGAAATAAAGATTCGCAGCTGGCCGGCGAACTCGTCCGGCGGCGTTTCGGGGTGAACGAGCTGCTGCTCTTTGAGATGCGCCAGGTGTTGGCGCGCCGTCGTGCGGCCATCGCAGCGGGCGACCAGATGCGCGGTCCACGGCTGAATGCGGCACTCGGCGTCGTAGGGCTGGCCAATCGTCAGAACGAAATCGACCGGCGTTAGCTCCCCGTTTTGCATGCGATGTACGACGCGTAGCTCGGCTTGGGGGGACGCGATCGGCCGCGCGTCCAGAATGCGGCTGACCATGGCGGGATCGGCGGCAGCAGTTTCCCACGCACGCAGCCATTCCAGTTCCGCCGCGCCAAAGTGGCGACCGGTCTGCCGGCGAACTGTCACTGGCGCGGTCGAAGCCCGCCGGCGCTGAATCAGCACCGAGGCGTACACGAAACGGTCGACGCCGCTGCGCTGGTACAGTTCCTTCAACTCCGCCACCTCTTCCTGTCCGCCGTGGACCCGCGCCGCTGCCTGGTAGGCCATGTCGGCGGGATCGAACGTCTGGCGGACAATTACGAAGACATCGAATCCCGAGTGCGCCGCGCCCAGCCAGGCGCGCACACGCTGCTCGAACGGCTGCTCGTCGCTTTCCGCGCCTCCGGTGATCAGGTACAAACAGCCGCCGGGCCGCAAATAGTGCGGAAGGTCCTCCACCACCCGCCGGGTGATGCGTTCGCCGAGCGCGCCGCCATCGGCGTAAATTTCGGCCGGAGTGCGCGAAGGCATGTATGGGGGATTGGCGGCGATTCGGTCGAAGGTTTGATCGCCGGCGGGCTGGTAAAGATCGCCGCAAGCGGCGGTCAGGTTCGCGATCCCGTTTAGCTGGCGATTGAATTCGGCAAACAGGGTGGCCCGTTCCGTCACATCGAAGGCCCAGACGTGGTGGGCGTGGCGGGCCGCCACCATCCCCGAAATCCCGGTCCCGGAGCACAAATCCAGAAACGCCTCGCACGGCTCGGCCGGCAGCATGTCGAGCAGGTGATCGGTATGTACGGTGACAGCCGGATAGACGATGTCGTCAAATTTTGCAACAGGAACGCCGGCCGGCGGCGTCCAGCGATCAGACACGATGTAAAGTGCCCGCGCCGGATACAGAGCCACGGGCGCGTAGCAGGTTTCCGCTATCCGAACCAACAGCCCCGTCTGCAGAAAAGCGTCCAAAACCGGAGTGGCGATGGCGGTCTTGACGGCTGTCCACGCCAGGGTTTCCCCGACCAGAAATAGCCTGATGAGAAGATCGAGCAAGTCCTCCGGAGTGCCGCCTGCATTGGCTTTGACGTGCAGGTACCCCTGCGTATTTTTCAGCCCCAGGCGCGCGCAGACGGCATCCTGCCGGTATCCGGCGGCCTCCAAAAATTCGCGTAAAAGAAGGAATTGATCAGGGCTAGCCAGGCGGAGGGGAATCACGCATCCCCAACAATACAGGAAATTTGACATGATTGCCGGAGCGCGGTACACTGACCTACCGTTCTGGCGCGGTGGTTCCCGTAAGTAACATTCCCTGCATTGCAAGCGTCTTATTGGTTCGATTGACTCGCACTGCGGACTGCACGCCAAAGCGGGGGCTCGTAATGGCTAAATCGATATCCAAAGATATGAATAAGACCGGAGCCAAGACCAAGCTCGACCACTACCGAAAGGCTCTCAAGAAGAAAGCTGAGGATCTGCGGCGCAGTATGAGCGCGCAAAACGCCGCTCAGATTGTGGCTCGCCTGGACGTCCCCTCCGACGAAGGCGATCTGAGCCAGCAGAGCCACGAGGAGTGGATTTTCCTCAACCGCAATACCCTCGATCTCAAGCTGCTGCGCGAAGTGGAAGAAGCCCTGCGGCGCATCCATGGCTCGAGCTACGGAGTGTGCGCTGAGTGCTCCGAGCCCATCTCGGCCAAGCGCCTGGACGCGGTGCCATGGGCCAAGTTCTGCGTGCGCTGCCAGGAAGCCATCGGCGCCGGCACCGTCCCCTCCGACGACGAGTAGGCTCGCCGCCGCATCTCCTAAATCCCCTCTTTGTACTTCACTAGCAAAAGTTTAGGTGTACAATTGTTACCGAAATGTAGTGCTTACGGGCGACTTTCCCGGGTGGTATGGGAGACTTTTTTATGGATAAACCAGCGCAAAACATTCAAGACAGCTTTCTAAACAATGCGCGCAAAGACAAGGTTGTCATTACGATTTACTTGCTCAGCGGCGTGAAGCTTTCAGGCCGCATCAAGAGCTTTGACAAGTACTCGCTCATTCTCGAAACCAACAATCAGGAACAATTGATTTTCAAGCACGCCATATCGACGGTCGTCGTCACCAGGGCAGGGCACGCAGCCGCGGGGGCGGGAGCGGCGGTGCATGGTGTTGCGGTTGCCGGGGTACCCGGAGCTCCGGGGCAGGCGGAACCGGCGGGGAGTTAGAGCCGCGCTTTGGCTGTTTGGCACGAGCGCGCGATTCTGGTAGGCATCGAGTGGAAGGGCCGCGCGCCGGGGTCGAAAGGCCTGAAAAACAAGTCCGGAGCGTTCGCCGAAAGCAGCCCCGAAGAATCCCTCGACGAATTGGCGGAGCTGGCGGCTAGCGCCGGCGCGCAAGTGCTGGAACGCGTCACCCAGGCGCGCCAGGCGCCCGAAGCAGCTACGCTGCTGGGCCAAGGCAAGGTCCGCGAACTGGCAGCCCTGGCGAGTTCCCTACGCGCTGACCTGGTGGTGTTCGATCAAGACCTCACGCCTACCCAGCAGCGCAACCTCGAAGACGCGTTAGAAGTTGCGGGTGCTGGATCGCACCCAGCTCATCCTCGATATCTTTGCCCACCGCGCCCGCACGCGGGAAGGCCGGCTGCAAGTCGAGCTGGCGCAATTGATGTATCTCCAGCCGCGTCTGACCGGTCACGGCAAGGAGATGTCGCGCCTCGGCGGCGGAATCGGCACGCGGGGCCCTGGAGAAACCAAACTCGAAACCGACCGCCGCCGTATCGGGCGCAGGATCAAAATGCTGCGCGATGATCTGGAAGGCGTGCGCAGCGGACGCGCCTTGCACCGGCGTCAGCGCGATTCAGTTCCCCTCGCCACACTGGCATTAGTTGGCTACACCAACGCCGGCAAATCCACGCTGTTCAACCGTCTGACCAACGCCGGGGTGATGGCCGATGCGCGCATGTTCGCCACTCTCGACCCCACCGTGCGCGCGCTCACGCTGCCTTCCCGCCGGCGCGTGCTGGTAAGCGACACCGTAGGTTTCATCCGCCGCCTGCCCACGACGCTTGGTGAAGGCGTTTCGCGCCACGCTGGAAGAAGTAACCGAAGCCGCGCTGATCCTGCACATTATCGACATCGCCTCGCCGCACGCGTCGCGTCAAACGGCACACGTGCAGGGTGTGCTGGCGGAGATTGGAGCGGCCGCGATCCCGCAATTACTGGTGTTGAACAAAGTCGACAAGCTCGCCACGCACGGCATCGATGCCGATGCGATCGGGCGGCGCTTGGTTGGCGAAGCCGGACTCAAAATCGACGCCCGGTCGGTCGCAGTCTCGGGGCTAACCGGGCAGGGAATGGAAGCGCTGATCGAAGCCATCGATCGCGGTGCTGCCCGTTTGACTTGCTGGTGCACGCGCGCTTCCGGTTTCCGCTCGATGAGGGAGCGAACATTTCGTGCTTCATCAGTTAGGGCGGGTGATCGAGGCCCGCTATGTCGAAACAGGCTGCGAGATCGAGGCGGAAGTGCCGGAATCGCTGTGTAAGACGCTCGCTGCGTTTTTGGTGTCGAGAGGGCCTGTGGAAAACTTTGTGGGAAACCCACTTAGCAGCGTAACAGATGGCAAGTGAGGCACTTATCAATGATCCTGAACCACAATGCAGCAAACATAATTAAGGCTTTTTGATTCAGGAGCATACGTTTCATTTCGGTATTTGTTGAGTAGCAGCGCTCAGGCCGGTGTCTCAGAGCCTGTAACAAAGCCGATTTCCACAGTTGTTCTAGGCTGGCTGGACGAATTATAGTTGGGGTGGCGGATGAATCTTCCCAATATTCTGACCATTGCGCGCATCTTCTTTGCGCCGTTGCTGGTAGCAGCGCTGGTGCAGGAGAGCATTGTCCTGCGCTTCCGGGGCGCGGTGATCACCAACGAGTGGCTCGCGCTCGCGATATTTCTTTCCGCGGCGGCTACCGACATGCTCGATGGTTATCTGGCGCGGCGCTGGGGGCAGGTCACTACCATCGGCACGCTGCTCGATCCAATCGCCGATAAGCTGTTGATCTCGGCGGCGCTGATCGCATTGGTGCAGGTGCGCGCGGTGCCCGCTTGGATGGTGATTCTGATCGTCGGGCGCGAGTTTGCGATTTCCGGTCTACGCAGCATTGCGGCCGCGGAGGGCTATACGATCCGCGCGAGCGATCTGGGAAAAACGAAAATGGTCGCGCAAGTGGGCGCGATTTCGGTTGCGCTGCTGAGCACGCGCCACCCGGTGCTGCAAGCCGGCGCGTACTGGATGATGTGGCTGGTGGTGGCGTTCGCAATCCTTTCCGCGGTGGGTTACTTCCGGAAATTCTGGCGCAAAGTGGATGTCCGCATCAAGAAACGGCGGCGCCAGGAACTGCTGCGCATGGAGCGCCGGCGCAAATTGGCGGCGCTGCGGGAGGCGCGCGCCGCGGCGCGGCAGGATGCCAGCGCTTCCGGTGATGCGGCCAGAGTGCGCGGCGCGATGTGAGCGCCGGCGAATCCCCGCTCATTTCCGTCATCGTGGTGAACTGGAACCGGAGCGCCCTGCTGCGCGCGTGTTTGGAGTCGCTCGAACGGCAGGTGGGCGCTAAGCTCGAAGTCATCGTCGTGGATAATGGCTCGGAGGATGGCTCGGCGGATATGGTCGCGCGCGAGTTTGGTGGATTTACGCGCCTAATCCGCAACGCCGACAACCGCGGGTTTTGCGCGGCCAACAATCAGGGCATTCATACGGCGCGAGGCACCTTCGTTGCATTGTTGAACAACGACGCCGAGGCTGAGCCCGGCTGGCTGAGCGCGCTGCAGCGGGCCTTCGACGCTGCTCCCGACATCGGCATGGCGGCATCGAAAATCGTGACCTACGAAGATCCGGGACGGATCGACAAAGCCGGGCACCTGATTTATCCGGACGGCCAGAATCGCGGGCGCGGCACCGGCGAGCCGGACGATGGCCGCTACGATCAATCGGAAGAAGTGCTGTGGCCGGATGGCTGCGCCGCCATGTATCGCAAACAGATGCTGGACCAGATCGGCGGCTTCGATGAAGATTTCTTCGCTTACGGCGACGACGCGGAACTGGGGCTGAGGGCGCGCATCGCCGGATGGCGCTGCCTGTACATGCCGGACGCGGTAGTGCGCCATCATCGCGGCTCGACGCTGGGCCTGGCTTCGTCCAGGCGCGTGGTGCTGATCGAGCGCAACCGCGTGCTGCTGGCGCTCAAACATTTTCCCTGGAGTCTGTTGTGGCTGAACGGCTTTTACTATGCGGCGCGATTGGCGCATGGGGCCTGGTCGAGCACGCAGGGCTCTGGTGAAACCGCGCATTTTAAGGGCATGCCCGGCAAACTGCGTTTGGCTGGCGCGCTGCTGCGCGGCGATTTGCAGGCCCTGCGCCTGGCTCCACGCATACTCCGCAAGCGCCGTGACATGCGCAAGCTCAGCAAGCTGACGCCTTCCCAGGTGCGCGCGCTGTTGCGGAGTCATCGAATTTCGCTGAGCGAGTTGACGCGATGAACGAAGGCTGCCGCCTGTGCGGATCGAGCGCCGGCAAGACTCTGTTCCGTGCGACTGACCGTCTTTACCACACGACCGATAGAACATTCGATCTGGTGGAATGCGGCGGCTGCGGATTGATTCGCCTCTCGCCGCGGCCCACGGCGTCTGAGGCGGCAACATACTATCCCGGCAACTATTGGTTCGATCCGGCCGAGAGTACAGCAGGGCGCCTGGAAGAACTTTATCGCCGTTGGGTGTTGCGCGACCATGTGCGCTTCGTCACGCGGGCGTTGCAGGATGTCGAAGAGGGCGGCGTGATTCTGGATATCGGCTGCGGCGGCGGATTGTTTCCCGGCATGCTGCGCGAGCGCGGGTATCGCGCGATGGGGCTCGATCTTTCTCAGGATGCCGCAGCGTTGGCCTGGAAACGGCATGGCGTGCCGGCGGTGGCGGGCGAGCTGAGCCGCTCCCCGATTGCCCCTAACACCTGCGCCGCCGTTACCATGTTTCATGTGCTCGAGCATTTGGATCATCCGGAGTGTTATCTCCGCCAGGCGCATGATTTGCTGCGTCCCGGCGGCCGGCTGATCGTGCAGGTGCCCAATGCGGCATCCTGGCAGTTTGCGCTGCTGGGCGCAGCCTGGAACGGCGTCGACACGCCACGCCATTACCATTTGTTCCGCGATTCCGATCTGGAAAAGCTGCTTGTGAAGTGCGGATTTAAGTCGCTGCGCAAGAAATATTTCTCGCTGCGCGACAATCCGGCGGGCCTGGCCACCAGCATCGCGCCGTCGCTCGACCCCATGGCACGGCGTGTGCGCGGCGAGGCCGAAGCTCCAGGCGCACGGCTCGTGAAGGACCTGCTCTATTTCGCGCTGGTGATGGCGTCACTGCCGTTCGCGGCCGCCGAAGCCATGGCGCGAGCTGGTTCCACCATCATGATCGAGGCGCAAAAAGCCGCATGAGCTATAGCGCGCTGGCCAGGCGATTGCCCGGCTTTCTTCGCCGCCACGTGCTGCACTTCGAGGGCGCGATCGAAGCCGCGGTGGCGCAATTTGCCGCCGAACTTCCTCGCGGCGCTCGCGTTCTGGACGCCGGCGCGGGCGAAGGGCAATACGCGCATCTGTTCCATGCGCATCGCTATTGCGGCGTCGACCTGGGCGTGGGCGATGCGGCGTGGAACTATCGCCGCCTGGATGCGATTGCCGATTTGACGGCGCTGCCTTTTCGCGACGGCTGTTTCGCGGCGTGTCTGAATATCGTTACTCTGGAGCATGTGCGGGAGCCTGCGCGCGCGGTGCAGGAGATGGCGCGAACGCTCGCGCCAGCAGGTGTGCTGCTGCTGGTCGCTCCGCATGAATGGGAAGTGCACCAGGCGCCGCATGACTACTTTCGCTACACGCGCTACGGCCTGCAGTATTTGCTGGAAGGGGCGGCGATGACGGATATCCGGATTAAGCCGGTGGGCGGATATTTTCGTTTGCTGTCGCGGCGGCTGATTGAACGGATTGCAATTCTTCACGGGCGGCGTGGCGCTGGCTGCTATTCCTCCCGGCGGCGATTCTGCTGGGGCCGCCAGCGCTGCTGCTGCCGCTTCTCGATGGACTGGATCGCGAGCGCAATTTCACCCTGGGGTATATATGCACGGCAAGAAAATCTTCCTGATCCCGCTGCTGCTCGGAGCGTTCGTCGGGTCGGCGACCGCGGCTGAATTTAGCGGAGCGCAGGCGCTGGAATTCACGCGCGCCGCCGTGGCTTTCGGACCGCGCCCATCCGGCTCGCCCGCCATTCGCAAGCTACAGACTTACATCCTGGCCCAGTTGAAGCCATGCGCATTGCGAGGTGATTCAGGACGATTTCACCGCGACGACGCCGCTCAGAGCCGACGCCGATGAAGAACATCATCGCCCACTTTCGCGGCGCTGCAACGGGCGCACGGCCATCGTGTTCACCGGGCATTACGACACCAAATCCATGCCCGGCAGATACTTCGTGGGCGCCAATGACGGCGGCTCCTCCACCGGGCTGCTGCTGGAAATGGCGCGAGCGCTGCAGGGCAACACCGCACATGAACGATGTTTACCTGGTCTGGTTCGATGGCGAAGAGGCCGTGGCGCAGTGGACGGATACCGACAGCTTGTACGGCAGCCGCCACCTGGCCGAGCGCTGGGCGACGGAGGGCATGCTCGATCGCATCAAGGCGCTGATCAACGTGGACATGATCGGCGACAAGAATCTGGGCATTTTGCGCGAGCAGGAATCGTCGGACAATCTGCGCATCCTGGTTTGGGATACCGCCAAGCAGTTAGGATACGGCCGATATTTTTTGAGTGAATACTCGTCGGTTTCCGACGATCATCTGCCGTTTTTGCGGCGCGGCGTGAACGCGCTCGACCTGATCGATTTCGATTACGGTCCCGGCAATGCGTACTGGCACACCGACAAGGACACGATGGACAAACTCAGCGCCGACAGCCTGAGCATAGTGGGAAAAGTTTTGCTGCAGGTTCTCGAGGCGATGGATGGACGGGATCCTCGTCGTTGATAAACCGGGAGGATGGACCTCCCACGACGTGGTGAGCCGCATGCGGCGCATCGCCGGCACCCGCAAGGTGGGGCATCTGGGCACGCTCGACCCGATTGCGACCGGCGTGCTGCCGCTGGTGATCGGGCGCGCCACACGCCTCGCCCAGTTCTACACGCGCAACGAAAAGGTCTACCAGGCGCGCATTCGTTTTGGTTTCTCGACGGATAGCTACGATCGTGCGGGCGTCGCGACTTCGACTGCGGTGGACGTGGTTCTCGATCGCGCCGCGCTCGAACAGCAGTTAACGGCGTTTCTCGGCGAAAGCCTGCAAACGCCGCCGCCGGTTTCGGCTAAGAAAATTCACGGCGAGCGCGCCTACAAAATGCCGCGCGAAGAAGCGGCGCGCCAACTAACGCCCAGTGCCAGTGCAGATTTATGAGCTGACCCTGGGCGACTGTTGCCGGCAATGAAGCCGAAGTGCTGGCGCGCTGCTCGGGCGGAACTTATCTGCGCTCTATCGCGCACGATCTGGGGCAGGCGATGGGCTGCGGCGCGCACTTAAGCGAATTGCGGCGACTGCGTTCCGGCGATTTCACCATTGAGCAGGCGCGCACCATTCCTCAGCTCGAGGAACTGGCAGCGGCAGGGCATTTGGCGGACGCATTGATTCCCGCCGCCGATTTGCTGCCGGAATTTCCCGCGGTGATGTTGGACATCGTAAGCGCCGCGCACGTCCGGCAGGGACGCGATTTTGCGGCCTCGCCTTTTCGCGCCGCGCCCGATGCGCGCTACGTCAAAGCCATCGGCGACGGCGGCGAACTGATCGCCATCGGCGAGCGCGCGCTGCCGCACATGTATCATCCCGTCGTGGTTCTGTAGGGAACAACCGGCTCCGTCCTGGAGTCAAATCTGTAGAAGCAACACGCGATCGCCTAATCCGGAAAATTCGAAAACGGTTATCAAAACGGAAAGGTGGAACTATGTTCGAGCAGGCGTTCGTCGAGTGCCGGGCAGGAACCAAACGGCCGTGGACGGTGGCGGCTTCGTTGGCGGGTCAAACACTTTTCGTGGGCGTGATGATGTTGGTGCCGCTGCTGCAAACCGGCGTGATTGTACCGGCGCGGCTGGCGGGAATTCTGATTGCGCATCCGCCGGGGCCGCCGCCGCGTGCGGTTGAAACTCAGCCGACTGTGGTGGCCAATCGTCAAAGACTACAGCGCCGCGCATATTTATCGCAGTGTTGCGTCAGCCCGGCCGCATTCCGGATCGCATCCTGATCGACGACGGAGCCCCGCAGCCGGCTTTCATCGCCGATTCCGCTGGACCGGGCGTGCCGGGCGGCATCGTGTCCGGCGGTAGCGTGAGCCTGTTCGAGGCTCCGCAGGTTGCGGCGCTGCACCGCCCAAGCCGCCTGCGCCTGTGCCGCCGCGAGTCCGGGTTGGCGGTGCGGTGCAGGCCGGGAAGATGTTGCGACGAAGTAGCGCCGGTATATCCAGCGCTGGCGCGGCAGGCGCGCATTTCCGGCCAGGTTCGCCTGGAGGCAATCATCGCTAAGAACGGCAGGATCGAAAATCTGCAAGTTCTGAGCGGCCATCCGCTGCTGGTGCAGGCTGCCCTCGATGCCGTTCGCCAGTGGGTGTATCGTCCGACGCTCCTGAACGGTGATCCGGTGGAAGTGGTGACGCTCATCGATGTAAATTTTGGGTTGAGGTAGCTAAGATAAACGTTTCTCGCAGAGACGCAGAGTACGCAGAAAACTACTAAGACATTTCTGCGAGAAATGTGTTTTAGCCTGCCACTTGCTCGAACACGCCCCATGACTGGCGCGCGCAATCTTCCCAGGTGAATCGCTGGGCGCGCCTGCGGCCACGCTCGCCGAGGTCGTGCCGCAGCGATTCCGATTCCAGCAATTGCCGCAGCGCTGCGCGCAGTTCAGCAGGGCTTCGGGGATCGACGAGCAGCGCCGCGCCTCCCGCCACTTCCGGCATGGAAGAAACGTTGGCGGTGATGCTGGCCACGCCGGCTGCCATGGCCTGCGCGAGCGGCAGTCCAAAACCCTCGTACAGGGAAGGATAGACGAACGCGTCGGCGCCAGCGGTGAGCGCCGGCAGATCGGCTTCCGCCACGTAGCCCAGGTAGCGCACGCCGCCATCGCCTGCTTTCAGGCGGCGCAGGATCGCATCGTCGCCCCATCCCCAGGCGCCGGCAACAGCCAGGTCGTACGCCTCCCGCAAGCCGGTGGGCAGCCCCTCCCAGGCATCCAGAAGAGTATTCAAATTCTTGCGCGGCTCAACCGTGCCTACGTAAAGGGCATACGGTTTGCTGATTCCGTACCGCAGGGCCGTCTGCTTTCCGTTCTCGCGTGTCGCGCGAAAATATTCCGCGGCCACTCCGGGATAAATCACGTGAATTTTCTCCGGCGCCAGATTGAGCAGGCGTAGCGCATCGGTTCGTGCGCTTTCCGAAATGGCAATGATCGCGGCGGCGGGCCGGTAGAGCGTGTCGGCGACGCGCAAGGAACTTTTGACATTTGCCGGCGAATGATTTTCCGGCATCAGCCAGCAAGTCATGTCGTAAAGCGTGGTAGTCAAGCGCGCCTTGCGCGGCGTGGTTCTTACCAGATGACTTGCGTGGAAGATGTCCCAGCCGGAAGTAAACCAGTCCAACAAGGGAATGGGCACGAGGCCAGCGCCGTACAATAGCGCCAGGCGCAACATCGTGCCAACCGGGCCGGCCACGGATCTTTCATGATCGAATCGCCCGCCGAAATCCAGCATGGGAAAAAGCGTGATCTGATTTGCGCCGGCCTGATCGTGCAGGCTTTGGGTCCAATGGTGGACATAGGTCTTCACGCCCGCGCTGCGGAAAAGCAGCGGTGAGGCGTCGATTGCGACTTTTATCCCGCTCATTCGATGGACAGAATCGCCATTTAATCCGTCACAGTGCGCATTCGAGGCATCCGTATCGCGATCCCGCTGCATCCTATGGTTTAATAAGGGATCTCTTTCACTATGCCAGACTTGGCCTTTCGTTTCAGACGCTGGCGGAAAGCCAACCATCGGCGCTTACGCGAAGCGCAGATGGTCGTGAAGGGCGTGGTCTCGACCGACCACCCCGTGCTGGCGCACATCATTCCGATCCGGAAATGCAATCTCTCCTGTACGTATTGCAACGAGTATGACGATTTCTCCCCGCCCGTGCCGATCGCGACCATGCGGCGGCGCCTGGATCGTTTGGCGGAACTGGGCACGACCATCGTCACGCTGAGCGGCGGCGAGCCCATGCTGCATCCGGATGTCGAGGAGATTATCTCCCACGTCCGCCGCGGCGGCGCGATCGCCGGCATGATCACCAACGGTTATCTGCTGACGGCCGACCGTATCAAGCGCTCTGAATCGCGCCGGTCTCGAGCACATGCAGATCAGCGTGGACAACGTCAACTCCGGACGACGTTTCCAAGAAGAGTCTGAAGGTACTGGACAAGAAGCTGCAATTGCTGGCAGAGCATGCCGAATTTCACGTGAACATCAATTCGGTGGTGGGCGGCGGCATTCACAATCCGAAAGATGCCCTGGTGGTGGGCGAGCGTGCCGTGGAACTCGGATTCAGCTCGACGGTGGGCATCATCCACGATGGCGACGGGCAGCTTCGCCCGCTCAAGGACGAAGAGCGCGAAGTCTACCTGCAGATGAAGACCAAGGGCAAGCACAGCTATGCGCGCGATGAATTTTTTCCAGGACAACATCGCCCATGGCCGCGAGAATAAGTGGCGCTGCCGTGCCGGAGCACGCTACCTCTACATCTGCGAGGACGGCCTGGTGCACTATTGCTCCCAGCAGCGCGGCTATCCGGCCAAGCCGCTGGAAGACTATACGGTCGAGGACATACGCCGCGAATTTCTGACGGTGAAAAGTTGCGCGCCCATGTGCACCGTGGCCTGCGCGCATTATACGGCTTACATGGATTTCTGGCGCGCGCCGCAAACCCTCACCGGGCCGCCGATGAATTCCAATTCCTCGAACCTGGTGCAACTGGAAACGCGTTAGTCCGCGAGGCACGTTCATGGTTTCCCGCCGCGATTGTTTGAAGCTGGCCGGTCTGGCGGCTTTGCCCGCCTGGGCCGATTTTCCCACCACCATCGAAGCCCGCGTCGAACGCGCGTTCCGCACGCCCGGCAAAAATCCCAACGGTCTGCAAGCCACTCCCGAAGGACTCTGGATTCTGGATCAGGGCAGCAATCGCGCGTCCCTGGTGCGCTATGCCGACGGCTCTGTGATCCGCGAATTTGACACCGCAACCGACCGCGGCAGCGGCATCACCTTCGACGGCGAAGCGCTGTGGATCGCCTCAACTTACAACCGCCTGCTGGTTCGCGTGGATGCGCGCACCGGCAAAACGCTGAAGCAGTTTCCCAGTCCCGGCGCCGGATTGGTCCGCTGGGGACCGCGCGGCGATCATCCGCAGCCGACTGGCGCGCACGGTCTGGAATGGCGGCGCGGCGAGTTGTGGGTGGCGAATCCGCCGTCGGTTACGATTTACGTGGTGAACCCGGAAAATGGCAGCGTCATTCGCTCGTTTCCAGCGCCAGGCGTGCGGCCGCACGGGATTGGCTGGGATCCGGCGGGCGCGCTGTGGTGCACGGAAAGCATCTACCGTTCGTTTTTCAAAATGGACGCGAAAAGCGGACGCATCCTGCGGCAAGTCACGCTGCCGCCGACGCAGCCGGATGCCGATGGCATCGTGCTGGTGCCGCACGGCATGACCGATTTGGCAAGGCCAGTTCTGGTTTTCGGTGGCGGAAACCGGCGAGGTGTACCGGACGGCGCTGCCGGGTTAGGCAGCGCGCAGCGCGCTTGCGATCCGCATCCCAGCGCCAGGCTGCGTCCGCGCCTTGCAAGTGGACGCCGCCCAGCCAAAGGTCGATGCCGCCGCGATCGCGAATCCAATCGGCTTCGCCTGCCAGCAGTTTTCTGCCCTGATTGGTGATGCGGTAGGAGTTCGTCCGGGAGACGTTCGAGCGCCGGCGCGGGTCCATCCGCCAGACGTTCCAGGCGCAAATAAGCGGAGCTGTCACCCATGAAAATGGCTTTTTCGGACTTGCCCGCAGCGAAGTAAATTTGCTCACGCTTCTCGTGGCCTGATGCAGCGGCGCGCAAGAGTTGTTGCTCGGTGCGCGAGAGGCCATCGCGCGTGGACGGGTATTCTTCGAGAAATCGCCGCAGCGCGGAGGCGAGGTAGGGCAGGGCGGCGAAATCTTGCGCGGCCAATCTGGAGAGAGCGCTCGGGATTCGGGGAGCAGAACGCATGCCACGCCTGGTGGCCGAGCGCGAGTTGCTGCGTCGTGACCTCCTGCCGGGATGGCAGCAGCGCTAAGAGCTCGACGCCCGTGAGGCTGCCTAGATAGGTGCCGGCCTGAATCAGGCTGAGCTTTGTGGATCCGGCTTCATGGCTGGCAAACCAATCGAGTAATTGGATGAGCTGCAACTGATCGAACAAATCGTGCTCGAACCACAACACGACTTCCTGGTGCTCGCGGAACGATTGCAGAGAGCCATCCCGCTCGGCAAAAGTAGCCGGAGGTCGTTCATGGGTGTCCCAGCCGATGTCGGCGACGAAGCGCCCCCGGATGCGGGAAAGCTCTTCGAGTGTAGAACAGAGTGGCACCGGGCCTTCATGGAGCACGTCGATCCAAGACAGATAATCGCCAGACAAACTACCTTGACGGAAGCCTTCGACGACCGATTCGCCGTTGGTGATATGCAACACGTGCACCATTATAAAGTCTTGGTAGTTCTCTGCGCCCTCTGCGTCTCTGCGAGAAATGCTTCGCTATAATGCAGACTTATGTCCTGGAACCATTTACGGGTGCCGGCTTCGAGCGCCAATCTCGGGCCTGGGTTTGACGCCCTTGGCATGGCCCTGGGAATTTATCTGGAATGCCGGTTTCGCACGGCTGAGCAGCTTTCCATTCAGGTGCGCGGGCGGGACGCTGAAACGATTTCCACTGGCCCAGACAATCTGATCTGGCAGACTGCGCTCGCCGTGGCGGCCAAGGTGCAAGCGCCGATCGCGCCCATTGAACTGCTGGTCGACAACCAGATTCCGGTCGGCAAGGGGCTGGGATCGAGCGCTGCCGCGCTCACTGCCGGCGTGGTCATTGCCGATCGCTTGCTCAATCTTCGCTGGAAACCGCTGCGCATTCTGGACGAAGCCGCGCGCCTCGAGGGCCATCCGGACAACGTCGCGGCTTGCGTACTGGGCTCAATCGTGGCCAGCGCTATTGAATCCGGCGGCGCGGTGCGCAGCGTGCGGATCGAGTTGCCGTCTCTGTTCGGCGTGGCCGTTGTGGTTCCGGATTTCGTGGTGCCCACCGCGCAAGCCAGGAGCGTGCTGCCGGACTGCTATCCCCGCGCCGACGCGATTTTCAACGTGCAACGGGCTTCGCTGCTGATGGCGGCGCTGGCCACCGGAACCGCCAGCGCGTTTCCTACCGCTTTGGAAGACCGCTTCCATCATCCGTACCGCCTGGGATTGGTGCCGGGCCTCGAAGACATCCTCAAACTGCGCGCGCCCGGTCTGCTGGGATGCGCGCTCAGCGGCGCCGGGCCTTCGATCCTGGTGTTCTACGAACGCGGCTATGAGGCCGTGTGCGATCTGGTTCGCCAGGTCTTCGCCCTGCACGGGCATGCCTCAGAAGTGATGCTGGCGCAGGTGGCGGCGAGTGGTTTTGAACTGCGGGAAGGATTGCCAACGTGAAAGCTTCGCGCGAATTTCTGGAACGCCGTGGATTGCCGGGCCGCGATCTGGCCGAGTGCCCCACGTCGACTAAGCGGTTTCCCGACGGCGGCCAATACCGCATCGAGATTCCGTCGACCGAAGGGCCGCGCTCGCTTGCCGCGGTGCTGGAGGAAGCCGGCAAACGCCGCGTGCCGGTGCATCGTGTCAGCCAGGGCAGCGGCATCATGCTCATGACCGACGACGAAATTTCCGAAATGCTGGCCATCGGCCGCCAGGCGGGCATGGAAGTGAATCTGTTTATCGGTCCGCGCGCTACGTTCGATACCGGTGCGCAGGTGGTAGCGCCGGCTGGGAAGTCGTTAGGCCTGAGTTTGCGCGGGGCTGACCAGTTGGTCTACGCCATGGAAGACGCCAAGCGGGCGGCACGACTGGGCCTGCGCAGCGTGCTGGTGTCGGACATCGGCAGCCTGGAGATCATCGCCAACATGCGGGTCGCGGGTGATTTGCCGGCGAAGATGATCATCAAGACCTCGGTGATGATGGCTCCGGCCAATCCGGCGGCGGCGCGCCTTTTAGAATTACTGGGCGCGAGCACCATCAATATACCGTCGGATCTTTCCATTCCCCAAATCGCCGCCATTCGCGCCGCGATTCACGCGCCCATCGATTTCTATGTCGAGGCTCCGGACAACATCGGCGGCTTCATCCGCTACTACGAAATTGCCGAGCTGATCCGCGTGGCCTCGCCGATCTATCTGAAATTTGGTTTACGCAATGCGCCGGATGTGTACCCGAGCGGTACACACATCGAAAATACTGTGGTTGCGCTATCGCGCGAGCGCGTGCGGCGCGCCCAGATCGCCTGCGAAATGATTGCGCGCTATTGTCCGGAGGCCGCGATGTCGCCGCTGCGAGCCGCCGACCTCGGCATTCCTGGAGAGCCAGGGGCGTTTACTCCGTCAGGTATTTGATCACCAGCACTTCGTTGCCGACTTCGTTGTAAATCACTTCATCCACCAGGCTGCGTGTGAGCAGTAGCCCGAACCCGCCAGGCCTGATTCCCATCTGGCTGCGTACCTGATGATGTCCGAGTGGAGAATCTGGCGGATTGGAAATGGCGGCGTGCGGGAGACGGTCGAAGGAAAAGCCGGGGCCGGGGTCGGCCACGTGATACATGATGGCGCGGGTGGTTCGCACATACGCCACGCGCACTTTTTTTTGCGGATTGCAGCTGCCGCCGTGCTCGATCGCGTTCATCAGCACCTCGCGGAGGGCGGTGATGCCGTCTTCCCGGTCCTGTTCGGGAAGGTCCTGCTCCAGGCCGCGGATGAAGGGCAGCAGGCGCTCGACGATTTCCAGCTTGCAACGCACTTCGAGCGAAATCCACTCCGGAATAGCGGAGATGATTTCGATGTCGGAAATCCAGTCGTGCACGGCAATCGCCCGGCGGACGGCGTCTGCCAAGGCCAGCTCAGAAACGGGTTTGCTCAAATAGCCGTATGCACGCCCGCGCAGTGCGCGAACCACTTCCTGAGAAGTACTTTCGCTTACCAGCAGAACCACCGGCATGTCCGGCAGGGTTTCACGGATTCGCTCCAGCAGATCAATGCCGCTCATTCCCGGCAGGCGGGTTTCGAGAAGCACGGCATCGTAGCTCGACGCCCGGACGCGCTCCCAACCCTGCGGTCCATCATCGGCAAGATCGATTCCCCAACCTTGCGATACAAACTGGGAATTTAGGATTTCGCGAACACCGGGATCCGGGTCGACGACAAGAATGTGAGGTAATTTCTGAGCGGACGAGTTCACTGGCCCCCGCTCCTGGGCAAAACCGCGGCCCAGCGCGCCGAGGGCGTGCAGATTCCTTCCACGGGAGCAGAATACAAAGGGACGGGAAGGGCTGTCAAATTCTACCCATGCGATTGCCGCGCGGCAGCGCTACGTCTTGACCCCGATGCCGATGATAGAGGTGGGCGGCCACGGAAGATAGCGATCGATTTTTCGCCAAAGCCAAACCATCTTATCGAATAACTTCATCTGCATGGGGTCGAGGGTGGTGCGGCGCATGACACGGCCGCTCACGTACCAGCCCGGCCGCGAAATCCGGTTGAACTCCAGAATGGTTTCCACACGGAAGCCGGCCTGCTCCATTTTGGTTTTCAGCTCCTCGTGCGAATAGCGGCGGAAGTGGCCGAGGGCGGCGTCGAGCGATCCATAAATCGCCTGATCATGCGGCACCAGCACGATGGCTCTACCGCCGGGCGCGAGCGCGGAATGAATGTTACGCAGCCCCATGTGATCGTCTTCGACATGTTCCAGCACGTTGAGACAGATCACGGAATCCATGGTGCCGGCGAATTCCATGAAATCGGTGGGGTCGGTGAGATCGCAGTAGCGCACCTTGAGATTGGGACGGTGCTGCAGACGCGTGGCCAGCCGCGCCATGTGTTCGGGATCCAGATCAGTCGCGACATAACACTTCACATTCGGGATCAAAACGCGCGTAAGATTGCCGATCCCGGCGCCGATTTCAAGTACGCGCGAGCCCACGTAGGGGCGGATGGTGTCGGCCATCCAGCGGTTAAACCGGTTGGCGTGGGAGAGCGCGTGCAGAATATCGGGACCGGAATCTTTATAAAGCTCGTTGGTGAACGCGTAGCGCACGATGACGAAGAGGGCGGCGATAGCGTCCTTCATGCCGATCTTTTTGCCTTCTTCGTACGTGCGCCCGTGATAGCTGATGGGAGTTTCGTAGATGCGCACTTTGCGCTTGGCGGTCTTGATGGTGAGCTCGATTTCGATGCCGAAGCGGTCGCTATGTAGCGGGATGCTTTTCAGAAACGATGTGCGAAAGGCTTTGTAGCAGGTTTCGACGTCGGTCAGATTGAGATCGGCAACTACGTTGCACATCGTGGTGAGAAATCCATTGGCCACCGAATGCCAGAAGTAGAGCACGCGGCGCTCGCCGACGATCATGAAGCGCGAGCCGTAAACGGCATCCGCTTTGCCTTCGACCAACGGGTGGAGCACGTGGCGGTATTCCTGCGGATCGTATTCGAGATCGGAATCCTGAATGATGGTGAAGTCGCCGGTGGCGAGCTCGATGGCGGTGCGGATGGCTGCGCCCTTGCCGCGGTTCTTTTCGTGGCGCACGACGCGGATGGTTTCCGGATGGTGGCTGGCGATTTCGGCGGCAATGTCGCCCGAGCCATCGGTTGAGCCATCGTCGACGACGATGATTTCGCGCTCCATGCCATCGGGAAGCGGCGCCGCCAGCACGCGGGCGAGCAGGGGCGCAATGAATTCTTCTTCATTGAAAAGGGGGACCAGGACCGAGAGGCGGGATGGCTGCATGCCCAATGTTCATTGTAGGATACACGTGATTTATGCCGTATTTGGGGGCGGCGCCCCAAGCATACGGTCGGTTTGTTTACAAGACGCCGACGTGGTCGACCATCTGCATTGCCCACCCAGCCAGCGCGGCCAAGAGGAGCGGCAGGCGCGCGCGCCCCCTTCCGAAATTACTTAAATATGGCAAGCGCAATTAGAATGTCACGATTAGCGTAACGGGCTGTTTGGCAGTCGTGGCCGGGGAACCGAAGGCGTAAGCGCTCGTCGACGCAGTCATCGATCAGAAGGCGCATCGGTGCAGTTGCTTGGCTTCTTCAAGCGCTTCCAGTGCTGCACCGCGGGATCTTCCAGAGTATCGCCGCCCTCCAGATGATCGAACAGCGTCTGGACGGGTACACGCGTGCCTCGGAACACTGGCACGCCGTGCATCGTATCGGGATCTCTGGTGATCGCTTGCGTCACGCCACCCTTGTCGCGCAAACCTGCGCTTTCCGTGCCGCCCCGCCCCTGCCACATTGCGTTCCACCCCTCCGCCTGCGTAAAATGAGTCCCCGAAGGCGAGGTTTACAAATGAAACGCGCTGCAATCCTACTCTGCGCTCTAGCTGGTTCTTGGGCGCTCCTTGGACAAGAGGCCGCCCCCAAATACACGCGCGCCGAAATGGAGAAGTTTTTGCAGGACGCTAAGATCGTCTCGATCCGCGAGCTCAGCGTCGGCGTCACCAATTCCCGCAAGGCGAAACTCTCCGACGGCACCATCAATCACGACGCCCATGTGCAATCGGTCGACATCTATAAGGCTTCCTTCGCCACCGCGAAGGGCAACGAGCTGAACTTCAAAGACACCTACAAGTTCAATATCGCCGCGTACCGGCTGGACAAGATCATGGATTTGGGCATGATCCCGCCCTCCGTAGAGCGCAAAGTGGATGGCAAGAACTGCGCGGTCACGTGGTGGGTGAATGATACGTGGATGACCGAGGAGGAGCGCGTCAAGCAGGGCCTGCAGCCGCCCAATCCTGCCGCCTGGAATCAGCAGATGTATGTGGTGCGCGTCTTCGACCAATTGATCTTCAACACCGACCGGAACCTGGGCAATCTGGTGATCGACAAACAATGGAACGCCTGGATGATCGACCACACGCGCGCTTTCCGCATGACCGACAAGCTGCCGACCCTCAAGAATATCCCGCAATGCGAGCGCAAACTGCTCGCGGGGATGCGCAAACTCGATCAAGCCACCTTAAATGACGAGCTGAAACCTTTCGTGAACAAGGACGAAATCAAGGCCATGCTGGTCCGCCGCGATCAGATCGTGAAATATTTCGACGAGCAGATTGCCGCCAAGGGCGAAGCGGCCGTGCTCTACGATTTGCCGGCGCGCTAGCGTTCACGCCGGCAGCGTGACGGTGACCGTGGTACCTTCGCCGGTCGCGCTGGTGATCTGTATATTACCGCCGTGCTCGAAGACGATTTGGCGTGAGCTGAACAAACTCCAGTTGCCCGCCGACATTCGCCCGCTGGTCACGCGAAATCCCGGATCGAAAATGGTATCCAGAATTTCCGGCGCCATGCCGCGGCCATTGTCCTCGATGCGTACTTCCACCAGCGTTTCCTTGGATTCGGTCGAAATGACAATGCGGCCATCGCCGTTGACGGCATCGATGGCGTTACTCAGCAGACTGGAAAACACCGTGGTGAGTTGCTGCGGGCGGCAATAAAGACGCGGCAGCGTTTTGAGCTGAAATTCCAGGCGGATCTTGTCTTTGATTCTCGGCTCGAACAGGATGGCTACATCGCCCAGCAATTCGTTCAGGTCGATATCGGTGCGCGCGGTGTGGTCCATGTCTACAAACTGCTGCAGGCGCGCGATCACTTTTTGCAGGCGATCGAGCGAATTGGCGACGCCGCGGCGCAGGTCGGACTGCACGGCAACCAGGCGCGGCTGGGCTTCGGGCGGAGCGACGGCCTGTTTCGCGGCCAGCACCAGCATGGTGTCGATCGAACTCTTGAGCGCGCCCAGGGGCGTGTTGAGTTCGTGGGTGAGGGCTGCCGCCAGCCGTCCCACCGAGACCGCGCTTTCCGAAAGCAGCGCCCGGCTCTGCGCCGACGCGAGCATCTCGGCGATGCGCACGCCGTCTTCATGTTCTTTGTGGCGGGAAACGCGCTCCGCATAAACTACCGCGCTGAGCGCCGTCGCGAGCAGCGTTAGCATGAGCGTGAATACGATGTTGGAGGGATCCCAATGGGCGGGTTCCATGACTTGCCATCTCAGCGCAGCGAGCGAGGCAGCCATGTAAACGGCGGTGATGCTCAATCCCAGCGCAAGCGTTTGCAGGGGAAGCAGCGGCGTGGCGGTGATCGCCACCAGCATTACGGTGGTGATCTCGACCGGAATGTATTCGTCGCCTCCGGATGCATGCGGAGTAAGCAGCAATGACGAAACGATCAACAGTGACGCAGCGAATCCCGCCGAAAGTCCGACCAACGCCCGCGCGCGCTTATGACTCCAGCGGGTTCGGGCCACCGCCAGAGTAGCCATGCCGGCGGCGATCAGCAGGGCGGCTTCCCACAGGCGGCCGTAGATCGAGATATGCTCGCGCCCACGCAACGGAATTTCGATGAGCGTCTGCGCCGCCAACATCACGACCGCAGTCACAATCTGGATGGCGCCGAGCGCCCGCAGTCCCAGGTGGCTCAGCCGGAGCACTTCGGAATGAAACGCTTCGTCCCGCTCGGCATTACCGGGCGTGAGGCGCCGCCAGATCCAACTCCAGTGCATAGTTCATAATGTAACGCGCTCTTAACCGCGTGGCGTGAAACCGGTATGCTAAGCTACCTTAGCTGGATCGGCATGCACTGGGTAAGGGCCCTTTGGCGAAGCTTTTTCGATGTGCGTGAGGGCGAGGGTCTGCGCACGCTCTTCATGGGCTTGTACCTCATGCTGGTGCTGTTCGCCTACTATATTCTCAAACCGCTTTCGCGCTCCCTGTTCCTCAATAAATTCGACATCGACAAGCTACCCTACCTGTACATTCTGATTGCCGTCGCGGGCGGGCTGCTCGCCTACGTCTACACCAAAGTAATGCTGCGCTTTTCCTTGCAAGTGGCGGTCACGTCATCGATGGTCCTGACCGTCGTCTGCCTGGTGGCGTTGTGGTGGCTGATCGGCCTGGGCCAGGCGTGGGTGCTGTACGCGTTCAACATCTGGGTGAGCCTGTTCAGCGTGATGCTGGTGTCGCAAGGCTGGCTGGTAGCTGCAAATGTGTTCACAGCGCGCGAAGCCAAGCGTCTGTACGGATTGCTGGGGATGGGCGCGGTGGCCGGCGCGGCCTTTGGCGGCACGTTCATCGCGCAGACGGTGACCCGGATCGGCTCGCGCAACCAGCTACTGGCCAGCGCCGCGCTGGTGGTTCTGGCGTATGTCGCCTTTCTGGTGGTGATCCGGCAAAAGGGTGTTTCCCTGGTGGCGGTGCGCGGGGCTGAGACCGAAGTGGAGGAGTTTCAGTTCAGCGACATTCTGCTCGCCATCGGCAAGCACAAGCACCTGCAGGTGATCATCGGGATCATCACGGTGACATTTATCGTCGACGTCACTATCGAGTACCAGTTCAATGCCATGGCCAAACTGGCTTACAAGGGCGATCACCTCACTGCTTATCTCGGCAATTTTTATGGCGTCTATCTGAATCTGATTACCTTGGGGCTGCAATTTTTTCTAACCGGCATTGTGGTCCGGCACCTGGGAGTGGGCGGGACGCTGCAGATCATGCCGGTGACGCTCAGCCTGGCCGCGGTGGCTACCTACTTCCTGCCGGGCGTCAATTCCAGCGCCGGTCTGCGACTGCTCGAAGCGGCCTCCCGCTATACCTTGAACCGCACCGGCATGGAATTGCTTTACCTGCCGCTTCCAGCGGAATTGAGAAACCGTACCAAGGCCTTTGTGGACATTTTCGTCGACCGCATGGGCCGCGGCCTCGGCGGTATGGTCCTGATTCTCTGCACGGCGGTGCTTACCCTAAAGCCCACGCAGATCGCGCTGGTAACGGCTGGTTTTTCTCTGGCCTGGATGGCGCTCTCCGTCCGTGCCAGCCGGGAATATTTGGCCACGGTGCGTGGGCGCCTGGCTTCGCGCCGCCTGGATTTGGAAGAAGCCCGGATCTCTTGTGACGACCCGCAAACCCTGACGCTCATCGAGCAAACTGCGGCCGGCGAGAATCCGCGCCAGGCCGTTTACGCGCTGTCTCTGCTGGCAGAGACGCCGACCTACGAGATCACGCCGCTGCTGGAAAAGCTGGCGGCTAGCCGTCACCCGGAAGTCCGCGCCAAGGTTTACGATTTGGCGCGTGGCCTGAAATTCGCGAACCTGGTTGCTTCCGCGCAAGGGGAACTCGCAGCGCCCGGCGATCCAATCGTCGAACGGGCCGCGACGGCGTACCTGGTGGGGCTTTCCGTGGAATCTGCGAAGGCGTTTCTGGATTCTCCCAGCATTGCGCGCGGGCATGGCGCCCTTGACGCCCTCGCGTCCCAGACCGATTTGCCGCCGGATGCCATCAGCGCGGACTGGCTGCGGAGCGCTGCTGCCGATCCGGATCCGCGCAAGCGCGTTTTGGTGGCGCGGGCCGCTGGACTGGCGGGAGCGCCGGGCGTGGCCATCGTCCAACAGCTTCTGGATGACGACGATACCTCCGTGCTGCAAGCCGCGTGCGTGGCTGCCGGCCTGCTGCAAAACCGCGCCCACGTGTTCGCCCTCACCCTATGCCTGACCGACGCGCGCCACCGCGGCGCAGCTATAGCAGCGCTCGCCCAGTTTGGCCCACGCGTCTGCGGCACTCTGTCCGACGCCTTGGCGGATGAAACGGCGCTACCTGCTTTGCGCCGCCAAATCCCGCGCGTGCTCAAATTGATTCCCGATCAACGCTCGGTGGATATTCTGGCGAAAGCGCTCCGCCATCCCGATCCCGGCCTGCGGCGCGCCGTGCTCAAGGCGCTGAACCGGCTCCGCGAGTCTGCCCCAAAGCTGCGTTTTGACGATCCGCTCATTACGGAACAAACTCAAGCAGAGGTCCGCCGCTACTTCGAATTGAATGCCGCGCTCGATCCTTTCCGTGCGCAAAAGGGACGCATGAAAGCCGCCAGATTATTGGCACGCAGCCTGGAAGAACGCATGGCGCAAACATTGGAGCAGCTGTTTCGCCTGCTGGGTCTGCGCTATCCTCAGCAGGAGATCTACTCGGCGTACCGTGCGGTCAGCGGGCGCCGTTCGGAAGATCATTCGGCCGCCGTGGAATTTCTGGACAGCGTGCTCGAGAGGGACTTGAAACGATTGGTGGTGCCGCTGCTCGATGCGCCGGACCGCCTGCTGGAAACAGGAAGAACTTTGCTGGGCATCCAGCCCAAGAGTGCGGAAACAGCGCTGCGCGAACTGTTGCACTCGGGCGATTCCTGGCTGGCGGCATGCGCGGTAGCGGCGGCCGCCGAAATGAAATTGCACGGGTTGGCCCCAGATATCAACGAGGCTGCCCGCAAAGTGGGAGACGTCGGGGACGTAGCGCGGTCCGCGGCGGTAGCACTGGCTTGAGGGCGAAACATCATGGCGGAACTGAATATTATTGAGAAGGTCATCGCGCTCGAGGGCGTCGAGCTGCTCAAGAATTTGAGCCCGGAACAGCTCTCGCGCATCGCCTCGATTGCGAAAGAGGTGAAGCATCCGCCTGGCAAGGTGATTCTGGAACCTTCCAAGCCGATGGATGCGCTGCTAGTGGTGGTGGACGGCTCGGTCGAGCTCAGCCGCGACGGTGACGTGCTTCACGTGGCCAAGCAGAACGACGTGCTGGGTGCCTGGGCGCTGTTCGACGACGATCCCATGCCGGTGACGGCCACCACGGTGGAAGATACCCGGCTGCTGCGTATTGCCCGCGACGATTTCTACGACCTGCTGTCGGATAACGTGGAAATCACCGCGTCGGTATTCTCGACTCTGGTCAAACGATTTCGCAAGCTGGTAGAACAGTGAGTGCGGGAGTGACCTCTGAGCGAAGAGATCGATCAACTGCGGGCTGACCTGTCGGCCGCCAACACGCGCCTCGAAGAGGCGGAGAAGATGGCCTCGCTCGGCCGGATGCTGGCCACAATCGTGCACGAGATCAACACGCCCATCGGATCGATTTTGTCCAACAACGAAGTGGTCGTTCGCACGCTCGACAAGTTGTTGACGGCAGAAACGTTGTCCCCGGAGAAGACGCGCGTCCTGATTGAAACCTGCCGCAGCCTGGCGGCGGTGGATGAGATCGCCTGTGAGCGGATTGTCAGCGTGGTGCGCGGACTGAAGACGTTCGTGCACGCGGGCGACGGCGAGTTTCACCAGGCCAGCCTGCAGGATGCGATGCTGGATACGCTCCGGCTCACGCAAGGAGAATTTCGCCGGCGCATTGTGGTCGAAACGGATTTCGACGATGTTCCGCCGGTCGAGTGCCAGCCCCAGCTGCTGAACCAGGTATTCCTGAATCTGTTGGTGAACGCCGGCCATGCGATCGCGGGGGAAGGGAAGATCGTGGTGCGCATGCGGCGGGAGGGGGATCAGGTTCACATTTCGATTTCCGATTCCGGCAGCGGCATCAAGCCTGAGGATCGCGCCAAGATTTTTACATCCGGCTTCACCAGCAAGCCGGCCGGCGTCGGGACCGGTCTCGGGCTATCGATTTCGCAGCGCATCGTCGAGCAGGTTCACGGCGGCAAGATTAGTTTCGAAAGCGAGGTGGGCGTGGGGACCACCTTTCACATTTACATCCCCATTCAACACGCGTGGACGGATGTCCCGCCAAAGGAGTGAAATTTGGGTAAGCAAAATGCATCGGTGCTGCTGGTGGACGACGAAGAGATGGTGCTGACCAGCGTGCGCGCCTATCTGACGTTGGAGACCGAATTCACCATTCATGCGTATTCGGAACCGGAAGAAGCCGTGAAGTACCTGCAGTCGAATCCGGTGGACGTGGTGGTTTCAGATTACCTGATGCCCCGTATGAGCGGCATCCAGTTTCTGATGAAGGCGCGCGAGCTGCAGCCCGAAGTGAGCCGTGTGCTGCTCACAGGCCACGCCGATAAGCACAGTGCCATCCAGGCCATCAATGACGTCGGGCTTTATCAGTACGTCGAGAAGCCCTGGGACAACGCGCAGCTGCTGATGGTGGTGACCAACGGCATCGAGCGCTCGTCGCTGCTGCGCGATCTGCGCAGCACCATTGCCGAGCTGGCCACGGCCAACACCAGTCTGAAGGATGTGCAAAAACGGCTGCTGAGGGCGTTTCTGTAAACGGTGGATGACACCAAGCCAGTCCTGGCGCGCGAGATCGAATATCATGAGCGGCTGTACGCCGGATTTGCGCAACAGCATTTCGCGCGGCCGGCGGTGCGCGCTCTGCGGGCGCACATGGTGGCGCGGATTCTCACGGTCACGGACACTGCCAAGACCGCGCGGACGCTGAGCCTGGGCTGCGGCATCGGCGACACGGAGTTGATGCTGGCGCCTTACGTGTCGGAGTTGGTGGGCATCGATCTGGCGCCGTCTGCGATCCGGCAGGCCCGTCAGGATGCCGCCAGCGCCGGAGCGGGGAATCTGCAATTCATCGAAGGGTCGCTCGAGACAGCCGCGCTCGCATCGGAATCGTTCGACCTGATCTTCGCGATTTTCTTCCTGCACCACTTGCCGCAGCCGCTGCTGGAGAGCCTGCCAGGCAGCGTGTATTCGTTGCTGCGTCCGGGCGGCCAGTTCTACTCGCTCGACCCCAGCCGCTACCGGCTATCGGGCGCGATCGGATCGATCGTGGTGCCGCATTTGATGCGCAGATATCAGTCGCCGGATGAGCGGCAGTTGGACCGCGCCTCGACCGCGTCCTTGTTCAGCCGCGCGGGCTTCGAAGTGCAAAGCGGATTTTACGATTTTGTTTCCTCGCCACTGGCGGGACTCGCGCCGGGTTGGCGCACGGGCTACGCGATGGCGCGGCGATTGGACGATGCGTTAGTGCGCATGCCGCTACTATCCCGGCTCGGCAGCAACTTCGAAATCATTGCCCGCAAACCTCTGCAACCGTAGTCAGCCGCCCGCCGGCCTCCGTGAATTCGCGCAACGTTTTGGCGGATTGTGCCGCGTCCAGCGTCTGGATGGCGTCGGTAACAATGCTCACCGGCTTGCCGAGGCGCAGCAGGCCCATCGCGCACAGGCGCACGCAAAATTCCGTGACTACGCCGTAAACCACGTAGCGATCGGCCGCCAGGCGATCGAGCAAGGGCGCAAGATCCGGACTGCTGAAAATGTCGAGCTCGTTTTTTTTGACGATGATTTGCTTCTCAGCAAGCAGTTCCGCGGGTTTGAGCTGGCCCACTGTTCCGATGACGCAATGCGGCGGCCACTGGCGGAATTCGGGATCATCCTCACTGTGGGCGCACATCGAGGAGATCAGCGGATGGCCGCCCGCCGGCGCGTGGCGATTGAGCCGGATCAGCGCGGGAATCAGCTTTTCCGCGCCTGGCACATAGAGCGCGCCGGCCGGAAAGAGAAAATCGATTTGCGTGTCGATGTCAAAAAAAACTGTGGTCACGGCAAGTTCCTGCTAGTCTGTTCGATCAGTGTGAGCAGTTCGGCGCTATGCTCCACGCGATACGGCTCCGTCATATCCAGACTCCGCAGCGCAGGCGGCAACTTGGCCAGGCATTCAGCCGCGCGTTGGCGGGCAGCCGCCACGGTGGGAAGTGGCTCAATCAGTTCACCGCCGAGGATCACCGGGCGCAGCAGCGCTTCCCCATTGCCGCCGCAGCACTCGCCCGAGCGCGCCAGCACATCGTGATCCGGCAGTCGAAAAACTTGTTTGGCGCCCGGCGAGCTGATCTTGCCTTCACTGCGTTTGGCGGTGTAGCGTTTGATCCCGCACGTATCCATCTCGACCAGCTTATACACTGCGCCCATGGCCGGCGCGTCGCCAGATGTCGCGAGCTCAGTACCGACGCCAAAAACGTCGACCGGCGCGCCCGCGGCAAGGATATTGCGAATCTTGAATTCGTCCAGATCGCTGGTGGCCATGATCTTGGTATCGCGCAGGCCGGCTTCGTCCAAAATGGCGCGCACCTGCTTGGCAAGGGAAACCAGATCGCCGCTATCCAGGCGCACGCCCCACAGCGGACGCCCCAATGCAGCAGCTTTGCGCGCGCCTTCGATGGTGTCGAACGTGTCGATGAGTTGAACCGTGTGCGGGCCCAGCAGTTTCTGCAATTGCCGAAAAGATTCATTTTCGTTGGGAAACGCCATCACCCAGGAATGCGCGGCCGTACCGAACACCGGAATGCCGTAGCGGAAACCGGCCAGCGCGTTACTGGTGCCTGCGCAGCCGCCGATATAGGCCGCACGCGCGCCCAGAACTCCAGCCTCCGGCGTGTGCGCGCGGCGCGTCCCGAACTCCACGATATCGCGCCCTGCGCCCGCTTCAACAACACGCGCAGCCTTGCTGGCAATCAGAGTTTGAAACGTCAGCGCCGAGAGCAAATACGTTTCCGGCACCTGTGCTTCGAGGAGGGGCGCTCGCACGGTCATCATGGGCTCGCCTGGAAACAGCGGCGTGCCCTCGGGAACTGCAAAGACGTCGCCGGAAAAACGGAAATTGCCCAGCATCTCGAAGAAGCCGGGCGAGACGCCGCCGAATTGTGGCAGGCCGCGCAGATAGTCGATCTCTTCGCCTGTGAACTGCAACCCCAGCAGATATTCGACGGCTTGCGGCAGGCCCGCGGCCAGTACAAAATTGCGATGTTTGGGAAGCGAGCGGACGGTAAGCTCAAATGTAGCGGTACGAGAGGCGATGCCGGCGTCGAAGTAGCCGGCGGCCATCGTGAGCTCGTAGAGGTCGGTGAGCAGCGCGCTCACGGGAGACTGGCGGCCTTTCTATTTTTTCTTGTCATTCGTTGGCGCCGGCGGCTGAAAGTCCTTGACCTCGGCCGCGGCCTTTTGCAGTTCTTCTAGCGCCTTGCTATCCACTTCGTAAAAGCCCAGCTCGTTTTCGCGCCGCGCGAAATAACTGGCGCCCTGCTTGGCGATGATTACTTTTTCATTGCGTTTGCCTTGATTGGAGGTGACCGCAACGTCAAGAACCGCTACGCCGGCGGCTACGTCCAGAAACTTGACGGACGTCAGATCGCGCAGCTTATCGATCAGCGCCTGCACGCTCGATGGATCGATCTGCTTGGCCCCCGCCATCCACTTCTCGCCGCTCTTTTGATACACAACCGCGGTGGGACCGGTGCGCACCTCTATTTTGCTCGGCTCGTTAAACCCAAAATCAAACAGTTTCTTATTGCGGAAATCGTCCACGCCTTTTTCCAGGGATGTGCCCAGGTCCGCGTTCACTTTGAAAACGCCCTCGACGGCCGAGCTGCGCGCGAAATAATTCTTGTCCTTGTCGCGTCGCACTTCGAGCTGCTGTGTGCCGCCGGAATCGGTGACCATGGCGATGGCCACGCGTTCGCTCGTGAAGAAGGTACTGACGGCTTTCTTCGCGTCGTCCTCGGTCCCCGACGTGTCCATGCGGGCGTCTTTCAGCTTGCGCACCAACTCATCCACCTGCATGCCGTCGGCGCGCAAAAGCTTGGGTTTCAAAATCTGCCATTCATTCTGCGTGTTCTTGCCGAACTCGAGCGACTGTCCTTTGGCCTGCAAGTCCACGCGCGTGATCTTGTCCTGGTTGAAGGTCAGCAGGCGCTTGTCGCGCAGGTCTTTCGACGATTTATCCAGGCTGGATTTGATGAACGAACCGACCGTGAAAACGCGCGCGTCGCCGTCCAGCTTGGCGTAGACACCTGCGCCAGTGGGCGTGTCATCGCCCAGGAATAATTTCTGGACCTTGCCGTCTTTGCGCGTGATGTCCACTTCCTGGCTCGGCGTGACCAACCCATACGCCGGCCAGGTCGATGGCCTTATCTTCGATCAGGCGGTCGGAATTGAGGGAAGCCAGCGTGGTGACGAGCGACGTGATGGCATCCTGATCCGCCGCCAGAGGTTTGGGCTGGGTGAGATCCCATTTGCCGGCATCCGATTTTGTAACGACCGTCGCCTCAGCGCCCTTCTTGAACAGGCGGATCGTTTTGAACTGGTCTTCCGGAATGGTCAGGATTTTCGGCGGCGCGTCGGCGGCAGGCTTAGCTTCATCCACCTTGCCTCTTTTTTCCGACCAGTAAGCCACGCCGCCCAGCGCCGCCAGTAGCACGGCTGCCACCAGTAGTCCCCGGAACTTCATGACTATCTCCTGCGCCAATACGTCATGAACCCGGAGATGATTACGATCAGCGGAAGCAGGATCACGCTCGAATAGAAGATCACCGACATCTGGCGTCCGCTGATATTCAGGCGGCGATCTTCCGGATCTTTCGGTCGGATCGAAATCAGATCTTCGTCCGCGGTCAGCCAGTTGATCGCGTTGAGGAACAAGTCGCGGTTGCCGTTGAAACGCAGAATATTGTTGGAAATCCACGACGAGCTGCCGATCACCACGAACCGGCCTTCTTTACTCTTGTCGCCATTGTTGTACGTACCGGCGGCGCCCAAGACCAGCGGACCTTTCTTGTCGCGTTTGGGATCAAGGCGGATGTCGGCGGAGCCAAGATTGGTGGTGGCGAAGCTGTTGCCGGAAGTGGAGAATAGCTTTTCTGCAGTGGTTTTGTCGGTGGCTTTGACCTCGACAGTGCGGGCCAGCGGCAGCGCCGTGGCCGTGTCCTTCATGTCCCTGACGATCGCGTGAGATTCGTACGACGTGACCAGCGGGACTTCCGGGCCCAATCCAAATATCTGGCCCACGCCGCTGGTATCGAGCGCGAGATCCTTGTTCAGCGTGACCCCCCAGCCTTCGATGACTTTCGCCAGCGCGGGACTGCCAGAGTTGTCGTCGCGTCCCAGTTTCAGCGGCGGATCGATCATGAATAGCGCGTGGCCGCCGCTTTCCACGTAGGCCTTGATGGCGGCAACCTCTGGCTCGACGTAGTCGTACTTCGGCCCGGCGACAATAAGCACGGTGCAATCCGCGGGAACTTCCGGCTTAGCGCCGCCCGTGGTGGGCGCGCCTATCTTGGTGGGCGCGGGCGCCGCCAGAGTCGCAGCAGCAGCTCCGCCAATCAGCGAAACACTTTTCGTTTTGTAATTATTCTTCTCCAAGGCTTCCTTTACCTGGGAGTAGCCGGTGCGCCCGGTGTCGTCGATGGCATGCTCACCGCTGCCGCTTACGAAGCATGCGTTGCGTTCGCCGCTCTTCAGAGAGCGGATCAGCGCGCCCGTGATTTCTTCTTCCGTAACACTCTTGGCTTCTTCCCGGCGGATGCCGCTGTCAATATAGACCGTGCCGTACGTGCGCACATTGGCCTGTTTCGCCAGCGTCGGCTTCTTGTCGGGATCGACGTAATCGACTTTCAGCTTGGTCGAAAGATTGTTGTAGCGATCCAGCAGGTCGCGCGCTCGGGCGAATTCGCTGGTCTTGTCGAAGTATGTGACTTTGACGTCGCTTTTGAGCCCCTTCACGATCTTTACGGTCTGATCGGACAGACTGAAGCGTTTGTTCGACGTGGCATCGAACGATGCATTATGGCGGTTGCCCAGCCAATTCACCGCGCCCAGCACCGCGATCACTACAAGCACGTACGTGACCAGATACGCTCCGTACCGCGTCTGGCGCGCCTTCATCCATTCGGCTTGCATGCTACGACCTCCACCGCAGGGATTCCACCGACCGCGCCGTCAGGAAGAGTCCGAAGAAGATCATCGAGACGTAAAACAAAATATCTTTGGTATCCAGCACGCCTTTGGAAAACGGCTCGAAGTGCGTGACCACGGAAAGATACGAAATCACTTTGGCCCAGCCGGACGTTTCATACGAACTCACCCAGTCCAGCACCCACAGCAGCAGGCAAACGCCGAAGGTCGCCCCGCCGGCGATAATCTGATTGCGCGTAGTCGTCGAGATGAAAGTTCCAATCGCCAGCAGGCAACCGCCCTGCAAAATCAATCCCAGATACCCGACCAGAATCGGTTTCCAGTCCGGACTGCCGAATGCGAACAGCAGCGCCAGGTTGACGGCGGAGACGCCCAGCACGCAGATGTACATCACCAGCGCCGCCAGCCATTTTCCCAGCACAATTTCCATATCGCTCACCGGCGAAGTCATCAGCAGCTCGATGGTTCCGGAGCGCTTTTCCTCGGCATACAAGCGCATCGTGATCATGGGAATCAGGAACAGCCCGATCACGCTCGCGTTCGAGAGCAGCGGCCGGATCACGTATTCGTTGACGTCCATCGGCATGCCACGGCCCATCATCTGCATCTGCATTCCCTGCATGATGAAGAAGCGCGTCGCGCTGTAAAAGAAGAAACCGAAGATCACCGCGAAGAACGCCATCAGCAGGTAGGCGATGGGCGAAGCGAAGTAACTCTTCAGCTCCTTTTGAAAGATGATCAGTGTGTTCCTCATTGTTTCATCTCCTGCGTTTCATTGGTGTCGGTCGAGCGCGCGGGCGCGGATCGTTTCTCAGCAGCCGTGAGTTCGAGGAAGATATCTTCCAGACTCATGCCGACGGTGCGGAGCTCATTCAGGTCCCAACCGGCGCCTGACGATGGTCGCGCGCTAAATCGGCACGAATCGCCCGGCCCGGCAGGCCTTCCACTTCGAACACGACGCGATTATCGCGGGTATCTTTCAACACCACGTGGCCCACGCCAGCCACCTGCTCCAGCTTTTGGCGAACGTCGGATTGACTCAATACGCCCGTGCCTGCGCGGATTTCTACTGCCACCGATTCCGATCCACGCAGCCGGGCAGTGAGATTTTCCACCGTGTCTTGCGCCACAATCTTGCCCTGGTTGATGATGATCACCTGCTCGCAGGATTCTTCCACTTCGGAAAGAATGTGCGTGCTGAGGATGATGGTGTGGTCCCCGGCCAGGCTCTTGATCAGCTCGCGCGTCTCAATAATCTGCTTGGGATCGAGGCCCGAAGTCGGCTCATCCAGAATGAGCACATCCGGATTGTGAAGAATGGCTTGCGCCAGTCCAACGCGCTGCCGATAGCCCTTCGAAAGCTTGCCGATCAGCTTCGCCGACACGTGGGAAATGGCGCAGCGGTCGCAAACTTCGCGCACCCGCCCCGGAACGTCGGCGTTCGAAAGGCCTTTGAGTTTCGCGACGAAAGTGAGGTACTCGATGACCTCCATTTCCGGATAAAGAGGAGGCGTCTCAGGCAGGTATCCAATGCGCTTCTTGACTTCTAAAGGCTGCTCGAGCACATCGAAACCGGCCACTTGCGCCGAGCCCGCGCTAGGCGGCAAAAAGCAGGTGAGGACGCGCATCGTGGTGGTTTTTCCCGCCCCGTTGGGTCCCAGGAAACCAACGATTTGCCCCTTCTGCACCTCAAAGGAGATGTTATCGACTGCGAGCGTGCGCGCGTATCGCTTGCTCAGACCTTCGACTTTAATCATAGAGATTCCAAAGACTTGCGAACCCGACCATAGTACATCAGGAAGTGCCGGAGATACGGCGGTCGCGGAATTGCGTGAAATTCAATGATAGAAACGTGGGGGGAACGTTGTCAATACACGCGGCCTAGCTCAGGCGCGCGCCGGCCTGGGAGGCGTCATAGCCGCCCAATTCTTCCAATTCGCGGCGGAATGCCGAGCGATTCAGCGTCTCGAGCAGCTGTTGTATAACGGGCAGCGCCAGCTGCCGCTTGCGCATCACCAGATCGTAGCGCTCGCTCGCCAGCGGGATGAAGTCGAGACCCGTTGCCCGCGCCACCGTGCGCGTGGCCACGCAGCAATCGCCATCGCCGTTGCGGACTTGCCAAGCCGCGGGCAGATGGCCGTACGCCAACTGGTCATACCCGGCGACGTGCCGTGCATCGATTCCTAGACGTCCCAGCGCGCGGTCGAGCAGGATGCGGCTGCCGGCGCCAGGCTCGCGGTTGATCAGCGTGATGCCTTTGCGCGCCAGGTCTTCGATACCCGTGATGCGTTTGGGATTGCCTTTCGCCACCAGCAAGCCCTCTTCCCATAACGCCAGACTCACTACGGCGGCGCTGCCGCGGGGAAACAGCTTGCTGACGGCGGGCAGATTGGATTCGCCGCTGATTTCGTCGCGCAGGTGAGTGCCGGCGACATGCACCAGGCCACGCCGCAGCAGATCGAGTGCCTGCGAACTATTGCGATTGGCGGCGACCACCTCCACGCCAGCCAGCCGCAAATGCTTCGCCAGCACGGAGATGCCCGGATCGCATCCGGCCACCAGCAATCGATTTTGCAGGCCGTCTTCTTCGAGCAGAGTTTGCACGGCGGCTTTGCCGGCGCTCGGCTCCATCATCACGGCGTCGGCGGGCGGTAATCGCCAGGAAATGGGGGAGGCGGCCACCGCCAGCAGACGGCGGTTCACGCGGCACAGTTGGACCGGCTGCCCGGGCCGGGATTCGGCATCGCCCGGCAGCAGCTCGACTTCCTGCCTTCGGGCCGGCGTGCGCTCCGGTTCCTCGAGCAGGAACAGATCCTCCACCGTCACTCCCAAAGTCTGGGCCAGGCGCAAGGCCACCAGCGTATTGGGGACGTAACTGCCGGCTTCCACGGCGTAAACCGTTTGCCGGGTGATGCCGGCGCGGGCGGCCAGATCGACGGCTGACAGTCCGCGCTTGAGGCGGAGGGCAGCTAGATGATTCACCACGCGCATTGTCTTACAAATATGACACAGGTATTGCAAAAACGAAATGCCTGCGCCAAACGGGCCGAGCGATGAGAGCGCCTAGAACGCCGCAGCGCCCGCTTCCGCCACCGCATGATCCTGATCGCCCGATCCGCCGCTCACGCCAATCGCGCCCACCACTTTGCCGTCTTTCTTCAGCGGAATGCCGCCGGCGAAGATCATGATCTTGCCGTCGTTGGAGGCATGAATGCCAAAGAATTGCGCGCCCGACTGGCAATGCGGCGCCAAATCCTTGGTCGCGATATCGAAAGCGCGCGATGTGTAAGCCTTCTTGATCGAGATATCGATGCTTCCCAACCAGGCGCCGTCCATTCTCACATGCGCGATCAGGTTGCCGCCGCCATCGGCGACAGCGATGTTCATGGGATGGTTCATCTCGGTGGCTTTCTTCTCGGCAGCGGCGATTACCCGCCTTGCATCATTCAATGTGACCATTTTGTAGCTCTCCGTTTCCTGGTGAATTGCGTCAAATTAGCATCGAACGCCTCGGGTGTCCGTGTCAATTCCGGGGAATGAGGTGAACCGCCGTGGCTTTGACGGCAGCCGTTACCACGGTTCCCACGGTGAGCCCCATCTCTTCGCGGGCCTGGCGCGTAACCATGGCCACGAGGGGGAAACCGCAGTCGATGGAAATGCGCTCTACGGCGCCTTCCGAGTCGATGGCCGAGATTCGCCCCGCCACATGATTGCGCGCGCTATCCTTGAGCGCATCGCCGGTCCGCAGTGTGACGTCTTCCGCGCGGAAACAGACGAAAACGTCGGCGTGGCCGGCGATATCGTCGGGGGGCACCGCTGTGAAAACGTGCTGTTCCACTTGCACCGTAGCCAAACCATTGCTTACGGCAGTCACGGCACCCGGAACAATGGTCTCCACACCCACTGAGCGAGCCACCTCCAGATTGGCGGGATGGCTGAAAACTTCCTGCACGCGTCCGAGCTGCTGAATTTTCCCCCCTGCCACCACCACCATTTGATCGCCCAGCGCGATGGCCTCGGTGCGATCATGCGTTACCAGCAGCGTGGGCGTGCCGGCCTTGATAAGCAGCGCGCGCAGTTCGCTGCGCAGACGCCCGCGCGCGGGTGCATCGAGCGCGGCCAGCGGTTCGTCGAGCAGCAGGAGCCGAGGCTCCGGCGCCAATGCCCGCGCCAACGCCACACGCTGAGCCTGTCCGCCGGATAGCTGCCGTGGGTACCGGTTTTCGAGGTCGGCGATCTCGACCAGCGCCATCATTTGCGCGGCCCGCTCGCTGCGCCCGCGCAAGCCATACTCGATGTTCTGCCGCACGGTGAGGTGAGGGAAAAGCGCAAATTCCTGAAACAGATAACCAATTTTGCGTTGTTGCGGTGAAAGGCAAATCCCACGGGACGAATCCAACCAAGTCTCTTCGCGGAAACGGATGGAACCGTGCTCCGGCCGCTCGAGGCCGGCGATGCTGCGCAGAATAGTCGTCTTGCCAGCACCTGAAGGTCCAAATAGAACGACCACCGTGCCCGGCTCCAAAGCGAAGATGCAGGCTGGCTTCAATGACGGCTCCGCTCGAGAACCGTTTCTGAATGTCGATGTCTATTTGGTCGGCCATGCCGCCCACACGGTTTTCTGCAGCGAGTACGTCACCACCAGAACAGCGAATGAAACGCCCAGCAAAGGAGCAAAGACGTTTGGAACGCGGCCTGATAGTTCAGTGCCTGGACATTGTCGTAAATGGAAATGGAAACCGTTCGCGTGATGCCGGGCAGATTGCCGCCCACCATCAGCACTACGCCGAATTCTCCCAGCGTATGCGCGAAGCTCAGGATCATTCCTGTGACGATCCCCTGCACGGAGAGCGGAACAATCAGGCGGGCAAATGTTCTGGCGCGGGACGCCCCCAGGCACCACGACGCTTCCACCAAACGGCGGTCCACCGTGGCGAATGCTGAGGCAAAAGGCTGCACCGCGAACGGCAAACTGTAGAGCACGGAGGCCACTAGTAATCCGGCAAAAGAGAAGGGAAGCAGCTTGCCCGTTACGGTTTGATAGAAGCTTCCGACAGGGCTACGGGGCCAATGGCCAGCAGAATGTAGAAGCCGAGCACCGTCGGCGGCAGTACCAGCGGCAGCGCCACCACGGCCTCTACCAGGAATTTCCAGCGCCACTTCGAGAACGCAATCCAATACGCCACCGGCATTCCAAGCGCGACCAGCACCACCATCGTCCAAAACGAAAGGCGGATGCTCACCCAGACTGCCGTCCAATCCAAAGCTTATTCTCCCGGCGGAAAAAATCCGTAGCGCTTCAGCACCGCGCGCCCCTGCTCACTCAAGATGTACGCGCGCAATGCCTGGGCGGACGCGGCGTCTTTTGCTCCATTTCATGATCGCGCCGCCTTGCTCCATCTTAGGGTACGCGCTCAGCGGCACTTCCCAGTATTTGCCCTGGTTTGCGACCGCGGGCGACACTGCCAGCGAGAGCGCAACGATGCCGATTTCCGCTGCCCCGCTTTGCACGAATTGCATGGTCTGGGAAATATTCTCGCCGAAGACCAGTTTGGGTTGACAGGCCGCGTACACGCCTAGCGACCGCATCGCCGCCTCGGCAGCCTTGCCGTACGGCGCGTGCTGCGGGTTGGCAATGGCGATGTGCGCAACGCTCGAATGGCGAAGCGCGGCGATTCCCAAATGCTGCACGTCGATCGGAGACGACACCGGAACCCACACCACGATCCTGCCCACGGCGTAGGAAAACTCGCTGCCCGGCAGAGTGAGATCTTGAGCGGCGAGCTTGCGCGGATACTCCACGTCGGCAGAGAAGAACGATATCGAAGGGCGCGTGGTTCACGATCTGGGAATAAAAATTTCCCGAGGAGCCATAGGACGCATTTACAGCGATATCCGGATGCTCCACGCGGAACTGCGTGATGAGTTCGTCCATCGCGTAGCGCAGATCGGCGGCGGCTGCCACCATCACCTGCTTTTTCGCGGACGTCTGGCCTAGAGCCAGACTCGTCGCAAGCAATAGGAACAGCACCAGCCGTTTCACGTGGCCTTTTATTCTACCCGGGCTAGAAGTGCAGTTTGAGGCCAAACTCGAAATCCCTGGGATTGCCGGCGCTGATAATCGTGCCGAAAGCCGGCGACCCGAAGCTGCCGTTCGGATCGCTAAGCGGCGGAGTGTTGGAAACGTTGAACACTTCGGCGCGGAAGTCAAGACGGAATCTCTCGGTGATCCGGAACGTGTTGCCAAGCATCAAATCCGCATTCTGCAATCCCGGCCCGCGCACTGGATTGCGCGAGCTGTTGCCGATCTGGAATTGACCCACGCCCACGAAGGCCGCGGTATTGAACCACTCAGTCGCGCTGCGCGTTGCGAATGCATTCGGATCGCCGATGCGGTTGGGCCGCTGGGTCCCGTAGCCCAGGTTGGAATCGAAATTCGTGGCTTGCGAAACAGCTACAGCATCTCCCGCCTGCACCCGCACCAGGCCGGCAATCTCCCATCCTGAAATTTTCCATAGCTTGGGAATCTGATACACCCAGCCGCCGGTGAACACACGCGGAATATCACCAGTCGACAAATCCCGCTCGAGGTGCTTGTTGTAGGCGTCGGCGACCCCGGTGTTGGCAATCGGGCCGGTGAATATGGTGTTCGAGAACACGCTGGAGGCGTCGTCAATCAGCTTGGAAAACGTGTATGCGAACGTGAAGGTCAATCCGTGCGAGAGGCGCTTTTCGAGCTTTGCCTGGAGCGCGTGGTAGGAAGAATTGCCGATATTGTCGCGGAACAATGCCACGGTGGTGAATTGCGGATAAGGCCGCAGCAACTGTTGCTCGGTGATGGTCGCGCCGCCCAGCGACGATGACGGCGGAATGATTCCGAAATACGGATTGGCCACCTTGGTCAGCAGCGCCGAGCCCATCGAGAGATACTGATCCGGCAGTTGGTTGATGTTGGCGTCCGGAACACCCAATCGAGTATTTTTCGAGCCGAGATATCCAATTTCGAAATTGAGATTCTTGCCAAGAGTTTTTTGCACCGTGAAATTCCACTGCTGCGAATAGCCGGACCCCACGTTGCGATCGGTTCCGAACACGCCTTGGCCCAGGCCCGAATTCGGATTCGGCGAGGTCACTTGAACCGTCGGTCCATTGGCCAGAATGAATGCAGGGTTGATGTTGTTCTGCGATTGCTGCCCCAACGTCTGCACAAACGGAAACTGCGGAATGGTGAACGGCGTGGTGATTCCGGATTGCTCGAACCAGATCATGCCGTAACCGGAGCGAACCACCCAGGAATCGCCGATGCGATACGCCAGGCCCGCGCGCGGCCCGAAATCGCCCCAGGAGATGTTGCGGGCGGTGTGCGGAAAATCGAGCACCTGCGTGTTGAGGTTGAACACTGCGCCCTGATTGTTCACTTCGGTGGAAGGAAAGTTCACCGTGTAACGCGTCCCCAGATTGAGCACCAGGCGGTCGGTCACTCTCCACTCATCGTTGACAAAAGCTTCGGCGATGTTGGCCCGCTCCTGCAAAAGCTTATTTTGAATATCGATGGTAAACGCGTTCACCTGTCCCAGCAGCATGGATGCCAGGCTATTGCCGCTGTTTGCCACCGTGCTCAGATTCGTTCCGGTTGTGTTAAACGTAAACGAGCCGGTTGGATTCGGCGGATTCAGCACATTCAGCGCTTCGTGGCGCAGGTCGATTCCGACTTTGATCGTGTGCCTCCCCCGCACTTTCGAAAACGTGTCCAGGTACTCCGTAACGTAAGTCGTGAAATTGTCATTGGCGCCGGAAGTGGGCCCGATTTGCTGAAAACCGGTGGGCGTAAAAATTGGCAGCACCGACGCGAACGAGTTGCTGGGAAGCCCGGGCACGGTGATGCCGCCGTTCTGCAGCGAAGTTTGATTCAGGTCGCGCCGCGTGTATCCGACCCGCGCCTGATTTAAGGTTGTGGGCGATATCGTCCAATCGTATTCGGCGGCGACGCCGTCACCGCGCGTAATCGCGTGCCCGGTGACGCCCGATGTCAGGCTTCCGCTGCCATCCGGCAGCGGCGTAACCGGATTATCGTTGTCGCGCAGGTAGGAGTAACGCGCGAAGAAGCGGTGGTTGGGGCCGAAGTAGTGGTCAACGCGCGTATCGAACTGATCCTGGCTGTCGGGTTCAACGCCCGTCAGTGAAAAATTATTGGCTGCTCCCGTCTTGGTTGGAACAGGGTAGTGTTGCAATATCAGTGCGGCGATAGGATCGAACCGGCTGATGGGTATCGTGTTATTCGGGAAGGGCGTGCGCGGCGATGTATCCGGATCGTAAATCGGCCCTGGGAAAATCCCTTTTCTCTCATTCGCGGTGGGCACAGTACTGGTGCGGGGGATGCCGGTTCGCAGCCGCGTGCCCTGCCAGTCGACAAAGAAGAACGTTTTGTTTTTCTGAATCGGGCCGCCCAGCGCCAGGCCGTATTGATTACGCCGGAACTCCGGCTTGGGACCCGTAGGCGACGCGAAAAGATTTTTCGCGTTCAGATCTTCATTGCGCAGGAATTCAAAGAATGTTCCATGAAGATCGTTGCCTCCGGATTTCGTGCTGACCATCACGGTGCCGCCGTTTGACCGCCCATATTCCGGCGAATAGGAATTGATATTCAGGCGGAATTCCGACATGCCGTCGATGATGGGATAGAAAGCCACCTGCCCTGGCTCCGGCTGCAAAACGCTGATGCCGTCGTACATGTACTCGTTGGTGCGGGGACGGCTGCCGTTGATGCGCGGCAGCAGCGATCCGCCGCCTGGCAGGGCAACGCCGGGCGCGAGCGCCACCAGCGGAATGAAATTGCGCCCATCCAGCGGGAAGGTCACGATCCTGGTCTGGTCCACGTTGAAACTTACGTCGCCGGACGCTGTCTGCAGAAGTGGCGCGGCGGCGGTCACATTGATCGATTCGGACGGCTGCCCGATCTCCAGCTTCACGTCCACCGCGGTGTTGTCCTCGATTCGCAGCGTGATTCCGGACTGTTTGTATGTCTTGAACCCGGGCTGTTCAACGGTAAGGACGTAATCGCCCGCGCGCAAACCCAGCAAATGATATTCGCCACGCTCATCGGACACCGCGGCGTAGCGCGCCATTGTGGCCTGTTCCTCCGCCTGCACCCTGGCTTGCGGAACCGCCAGCCCGGAGGGGTCCTGAATAGTTCCAAAGAGCTGGGCTTTTCCCGCTTGTCCAAAAACTGGTAGGGCGCATAATAGGAGCAACGGAAGGCAGAATTTCATCATAGGAATGTGTATAGTATACACGACAGTGTAGTGTATAAAAGTTCAAAGGAGCTGACGCCGATGCGCAAATTTATGATCGCGCCGCTGATCGCGTTCGCCGCGGGGCTGATGGCCCAGCAGGCGCCCTCTGTGGCTGTGACCGGCGCCGTAAAGCAGCCGCTCACGCTCGCCGCCAAGGATCTCGCCGCGATGCCGCGCACCACTGTTGCCGTCACGGATCACGGGAAATCGGTGACCTACGAAGGCGTGCTGCTCTATGAGGTGCTTCTGAAGGCCGGCGCGCCGCTCGGCAGCGAGCTATCCGGAAAAGCGCTGGCAAGCTACGTGCTGGCGAGCGCGAAGGACGGCTATCAAGTGGTTTACACGCTGACTGAAATCGATCCAGCGTTCACCGACTCGCGCATTCTGCTGGCCGATGCCGCCGATGGCAACCCGCTGCCTGCCACGCAAGGGCCATTTCGCCTCGTGGTTCCAAACGAAAAGAAGGGCGCGCGCTCCATTCGCATGCTGGAGCGTATCGAGGTTATTCGGCTGCGGCCTTAGCGGTTTTCTCCCAATCCTGAATCTGGAACGAGCGGCCCTTGCCAAACGGGGCGCCGGTTTCAACAACGGTCAGCTCCGCCGCGTCCCCTTTGACGACAGCTTGCATGTGCCCGTAAAACCAGCCTTGCGCGAAGCCTTGCCCCAGGCGGGTTCCGCGCTCGATGCCTGCGCCCGAGCTGCCCACGGCCGCATAAGTGATGCCGTCGCGCGCTAGCGGGATGAACTGGTGAGCGTGCCCGCAAATGACATAACTCACGCCATATTTTTTCGCCAGTTGGTGCAAAGGAAACTCACCGCTGCCCATTTTGAGAAACAGAATCCAATACGGCTTGTGAAAGAAAATGAACTTGGGCCGGCGGGCGGCGTTGGCTTTCAGATCGTCTTCCAGGAAACTTAGTTGGTCCGGCGCCAGATCGTCCGTCCGCGAATTATCCAGCACGGTGAAGTGGGCATTCTGATAATTAAAACTATAGTTCGGAGGATGGCCGGTAGCTTTGCGAAACTGCTCCTCCGAGCGCGGCGACCAGATGTCGTGATTTCCCGGCGTGCAATACAAAGGGTAGGGAACGCGCTGCCAGATATGCTGCAAACTGGCCCATTCGCGTGCAGCGCCGGCATCGTCGCCGCCCTCGATGCTGTCGCCCACATTAATCACGAAAGCAGGGTGGGTAGCCTCGATCTCATGCCAGATTTGCTGGTACACGCGGTCATCGGCGCGCCCGGTGCGGTCGCCCATGATCGCAAAGTGAAAGTCGTTGTCCGGGAGCGCAAAGGCAATCGCTGCCAGCCCCAGCGCCGTAATCCCCAACCATCGCTTCATAGCCGCATTTTCCCATGTTGAGAACTTCCGGAGCATTGCGGCACTCCTTTGTTTGGGGCTAGTCGATCAATGGGTCGCGTTGTGTCTGGGCCCTCTGGCCGTCTGGGTGCTGGTGAGCGGGCTGGACGATCTGGCCGTGGCCCTGGCCTGTCTGGGGCGCTGGTTGGCGGGATGCCTGGCACACGGCATTACCGAGCAGCCGCCGGATGACGCCGCGCTCGATGCCGTCCCGCAGAAGCACATTGCCGTCTTCATTCCGCTCTGGCATGAACACCAGGTGATCCGCCGGATGCTCGAGCACAACCTGGCCGCCAACCGCTATGAGCGCGTCGATTTCTTCCTGGGCGCTTATCCTAACGATGCGGCGACGCAGGCCGCAGTGCGCCTGGTCGAGCACAATCATCGCAATGTGCATCTCGCCGTTTGCCCCCACGATGGGCCCACCTCAAAAGCAGATTGCCTGAATTGGATCTTTCAGCGCATGCTCCAGTTCGAAGAAGAGAATGGTGTCCGCTTCGAAATCGTTGCCACCCACGACGCCGAAGATCTCATCCATCCCGATGCCTTTCGCTGGATCAATTATTTTGCGGAGCGCTACGAGATGGTGCAAATTCCCGTCCTGGCGCTGCCTACGCCCTGGCGCGAACTGACCCACGGCGTCTATTGCGACGAATTCGCCGAATTCCAAATGCGCGATTTGCCGGCGCGCCAGTTTTTAGGCGGATTCATTCCGTCCAACGGCGTCGGCACCGGCTTTGCGCGCTCCGCCCTCGATAAGCTCGCCGCCGTTCACTCCAATCGAATCTTCGAGCCGGAATGCCTCACCGAGGATTATGAAAACGGATTTCGCGTGCACCGGCTGGGCTGTTCGCAGCTATTCGTCGGCATCCACAAAACCAAGGACGCCTTCATGGCTACGCGAGAATATTTTCCGCGGACATTTCGCGGCGCGGTGCGGCAGCGTACACGCTGGGTTACGGGAATCGCCCTGCAATCGTGGGAACGCCATGGCTGGCGGGAAAGCGCGCGCCAGCTCTACTGGTTCTGGAGAGATCGCAAAGGACTGATTGGCCACCTGGTGACGCCGATTTCCAATTTACTGTTCCTGTATGGAGCCGCCACGTGGCTATGGAGTTTGCAAACCGGCACCCAGTGGGGATTGGCGCGCGTCTTCCATCAACCAGGGCTGGTGCTTGCGCTCACGATCACGTTCGGCCTGCAATTGTGCCACCTGACGATTCGCGCGATTGCCAGCGCCTCCGTCTACGGCTGGAAATTTGCGCTCGGCGTTCCGTTGCGAACTCTGTGGGGCAACCTGATCAACTGTCTCGCCACTCTCTGCGCGTATCGCGATTACATTGCGGCGAAGGTGCATGGCCGCCCACTGGTTTGGGTCAAGACCGAGCACTCTTTTCCCAACCGCGCCGCGCTCATGGTCCACAAACGGCGTCTGGGTGAAGTGCTGGTTACGTCGTCCTGTTTATCTGAAGAGGACCTGGACGCTGCCCTCGCCTCCAAGCCGCCAAACATGCGCCTGGGAGAGCATCTGGTGCAACTCGGAAAGCTCACCGAGTCGGAATTGTACGAAGCGTTGAGCCTGCAGCAGAATGTTCCGCTCGGCAAGCCTGGACCTGCCGCCGTGTCCCGCACGGTGACGCGTTCGTTCCCGGCCGCAGTGGTGAGGCGATGGAAGGTACTTCCGTTTCAGATCGCCGCGGGATTTCTTTTTGTGGCGGGCCCGGAACTGCCTTCAGACTCTATGCAAGATGAGATGCGGCGATTTTCTTCGCTCGAAATTCACTTCCGGCTGGTCACGCCCGCGGAGTTCGAGGAGTTGACTACGGAGTATTTGCCGGCCCAGCAGTAGCCGGCTCCGCACCCGGCGGACGAAAGAGCTCAACCGGTTCCAGGCTCATCACCTTCCACGACTTTTTATTGCGCGTCAATTGACAGGTCACGTTTTCACGCCGGCGCTCGAGCGGCCCGGAGTCCTGCCGTGAAGTGATTTGAAGAAACCAATCGACCATCACCGTGCGCTTGGCTTCGTCGCCATCGTCGGTCAGAAACTCGACGGAACATGACACCTCAGCCTGCGTGGTCAACGCGGTGACGTATGCTTCGAGCTTGTGGTAATCCTTCATGCCGCGGTCGAGGAAACTGAGAAACGCCGCCGGATTGCTCTCGCTCAACGCGGTTGCCATTCCGGAGAACAGCGCCACGATGTCCTGTGGCGGCGGATCGGCCAGCAGAGCGGCGCACGGCGTAGCCAGCATCGCTAGAAACGTTCGTCGCGTGAACTCAAGTGCGGTAGCTGGCATTGATGCGGATGTAGCCCTCGGTGAAATCGCAGGTCCAGAAACGCGCCTGCCCTTTGCCCTTGCCGCGAATCGTGAAGCGGATTTCGCACTCGGGTGCATCGAGTTTCTGCTTGAGCGCGCTTTCCGAAAAGCGCGCGGCCAGACCTTCCCGGCAGACCGCCACGCCTTGCATATCGATATCCACCTTGGCGGGGTCGAACGCCACGCCGGCATTTCCCGCGGCGGAAATGATGCGGCCCCAGTTGGGATCGGACCCGGCAATGGCCGTTTTCACGAGCGGCGAATTGGCGATGCCGCGGGCGATACGGGCGGCGGCGTCCGCGTTGGCTGCACCCTCCACGAGTATTGTCACCAGTTTGTTCGCACCCTCGCCATCGCGGGCAATCATCTGCGCCAGCGTTTCCATAACCGTCGTGACGCCTTCTTCCACTTTGCTGATTTCTTTCGCCGTCGGACGCAGGCCCGAGCAGCCATTTGCCAGCAGGACCACCGTGTCATTGGTCGATGTGTCGCCATCCACCGAGATGCGGTTGTAGCTGCTTTCGGTCGCCCGGGCCAAGATGCGGCGCAGCTCGGCCGGCGTGAGCCGCGCGTCGGTCATGACGAATCCGAGCGTCGTGGCCATTTGCGGATGGATCATGCCGGAGCCTTTGGTCATGCCGGCGACGCGGACCATGCCGCGAGCCAGTGCGATTTCGGCAGTAGTTTCCTTGGGGACCAAATCGGTGGTCATGATGGCGCGCGCGACATCGGGAAAGCGAGTGTCGTTCAGACCGGCGATCAGTTGCGGCAGGGCGTCTAAAATCTTTTTGCTATCCATCTCAACGCCGATGACGCCGGTGGACGCGGCCAGCACTTGCGTAAGGGGCAGCTTGAGTTGACGGCCCACCGCGCGGCAGCAGGCCAGCGCCACGCGATCGCCGGTTCGAGTCGCGCAGTTGGCGTTGCCGGCATTCACCAGAATGGCGCCAACAAGTCCGCGCGAAGTTCGCAGATGACGCCGGCAGAGCTTGACCGGCGCCGCCTGCACGCGATTTTGCGTAAACACGGCAGCAGCCGCGGCGGGCACGGCGGAAACGATCAGCCCGAGGTCGTCGCGCGCAACATTGCGAATCCCCGCATACGTGGCGGAATAACGATAACCCAGCGGTAGAATCATGTTCGTGCTTCCCCTAGTATGTCGTTTTCAGTGAGCCGCTGTCCGCGCGCGAAGACTTCGGCGGGCATTCGCTTGCGGCCTTCGAGCTGGATTTCGATGAGCTCGAAGCACGCTGCCGTTTCGCCGCTGCTACGCGTACTGGCGTGCCCGGCAGTATTTGTCCAGCCGTGAGCGCCGTGGTCTCGCTCGCAACGCGCGCCCTCCAGATGTGCAGCGACTGACCGCGAAATCTGGTGTGCGCGCCGGGCCAGGGCAGCAGGCCGCGGACTTGATTGTGGATAACGGTGGCCGGCGCGCTCCAATCGATCTTGCCATCTTCCTTTTTCAAAATCGGCGCGTAGGTTGCTAGCGCATCGTCCTGCTTGCGCGGCTGGATTGCACCGCGCGCCAGCCGCGCCAGCGTTTCGACCAGCAAATCTGCACCCAGCGGAGCCAGGCGCTCGCCCAACTCCACCGCGTTTTCCTCCGGACCGATCGCAGTTTCGGCTTGCAGCAGAATGTCGCCGGTGTCGAGACCCGCGTTGATCTGCATGGTCGTCACGCCGGTCCGCGTCTCACCGTTGGCGATGGCCCACTGGATCGGCGCCGCGCCGCGATACTTCGGCAGCAGCGACGCATGCACATTGAGGATGCCGCGCGGCGCAAGATCGATGACGGATTGCGGAATGATCTGCCCGTAGCCCACGACGACCATCGCCTCCGCGCCGAGCGCCGCGAGGTGCGACTGTGCGTCCGGACGCCGTATCCGCTCCGGCTGGAAAACGGGAATGCCGAGCTGCAGCGCGGCCTGCTTTCACCGGCGACGCAACAGTGATCTGGCCGCGCCCCTCGGCCGGTCCGGCTGGCTCACCACGTGCAAACCTCGATGGCCGGCTCGCACGATCGCTTCCAGCGTCGGAACGGCGAAACTAGGCGTGCCGAGAAAAACGAGTCGCATTCGTTGCCGCGGCTACGCCCACTCGCCGGCTTTCACCAGCTCGCTGATTTTGCGCTTGATCAGATCGCGCTTCAGCGCGCTGATGTGGCTGATGTACAAGCTTCCCCATCAGGTGCTCGATTTCGTGTTGGAACGCGCGCGCCAGCAGATCTTCGCCGGTCATTTCAAAATGCTTGCCCTTGACGTCCTGGGCGCGCACCGTCGCTTTCTTGGCGCGCCGGACCTGCTCGCGAAATCCCGGAATGCTGAGGCAGCCTTCTTCGGCCACCTGCTTGCCCTCCATGTGAATCATCTTGGGATTGATCAGCACGATTTTGTCCTCGGGCTTCTCGCCGACCGACGTATCGATGACGGCGATCTTGCGCGAAATGCCGATCTGCGGCGCCGCCAGATCCCACGCCTTTGGCCGCGTACATGGATTCGAACATGTCCTCGATCAGCTTGTGCAGGTCGGGCGTGTCGAACTTGGTCACATTATCGGCTTCCCGCTCCAGCACCGGGTCGCCATACTTAACGATGGGGTACACCATGGCTGTCAAATGCACCTCTTAGAAATTTTTCACCTGATCCAGATAACCTTCAAAGTTGCGGCGCGTTTCCCCGAGCGAATCGCCGCCAAATTTTTCCAGGAACGCCTGCGCGATGCACGATAGCCACCATCGCCTCGCCGATCACGCGCCGCGGCCGGCACCACGCACACGTCCGAGCGTTCGTAGGCGGCCAGCGCCGGCTCGCGCGTCAACAAATCCACGGATTCGAGCGGTTTTCGCAGCGTCGAAATCGGCTTGAGCAAACCGCGCACCACGATGTCCTCGCCGTTGGTCATGCCGCCTTCCAAGCCGCCCGGCGCGATTGGCGCCGCGAGTGAAACGCTGCTCTTCGCGTTGATAGTGAATCGTGTCCTGCACTTTCGAGCCGAAGCTCGCCGAACCTTCTGCCGCGAAACCGATTTCCACGCCCTTCACCGCCTGCATGGACACGATCGCCTGCGCCAGGCGCCCATCCAGGCGGGTGTCCCAGGTGATGTGCGAGCCGAGGCCCGGCGGCACGCCGTGCGCGATCACTTCGAAGATGCCGCCCACGGTGTCGCCGGTGCGATACGCCTCGTCCACCACCGTTTTCATGCGCTGCTCGGCCGCGGATCCACGCAGCCCAGCAGAACTTCCTGCGCTTGGCTGAGCGCCACAACTTCATCCCAGCTCGCCGCCCGGCCGAGCGTATTCCGTTCCCACGGCGATCACGTGGCCCAGCACGCGCACGCCGAATTCGCCCAGAAAAGCTTTGGCGACCGCGCCCACCGCCACGCGCGCCGCGGTCTCCCGCGCGCTCGCCCGCTCCAGAATGTAGCGCGCGTCGTGAAAGTTGTATTTCAGCGCGCCGGCCAGGTCGGCGTGCCCGGGACGCGGCCGTGTAACCGGTTTCTTCTTGTCTTCGCCGCCGTCGATGTCTTCGACCGGCAGCGCTTCGGTCCAGTTCTGCCAATCTTTATTGCGGATGAGAATCGCGATCGGCGAGCCAATGGTTTGCGAATGGCGCACGCCGGCCACGATTTCGGCGCGATCGGTTTCGATCTTCATGCGCCCGCCGCGCCCATAGCCCTGCTGCCGCCGCCACAGTTCGCGGTTGATCGCGTCAATCGAAATCGGAACACCGGCAGGAAGGCCCGTCAGCGTCGCCACCAGGCATTCGCCGTGCGACTCGCCCGCCGTCTCAAATCGAAGCATGTATTGAATTTATTATGCTAGCCGATTCGCGCGCGATTTGTTGGTTTTCTTGCGGGAACATCCGGACGCCGTCTTCGTATAATTTAGTGAGCCAAAAAGGAGGGATCGCGTGGTCAAGTTTTTGCTGTGGTGCATTCTCCTGGTGCTGTGCTGGCCGCTGGCATTGATGGCGCTGGTACTCTATCCGTTCGTTTGGCTGGTGCTTTTGCCATTCCGGATTTTGGGTATCGCCGTGGGCGGCGTGCTGGCTCTGTTGACCGGCATCATCTTTCTGCCTGCCCGCATTCTGCGTGGACCGGCGCACGTCTGACGGCGAGACTTAGCGCCTGTCCAGGTCTCGGCGGATCGAGTCATCCGTGATGTCGTCGGCTTGCGTCCATTTCGCCCGAGCGGTTTCCGGCTGGAGACGCAGCAGATTGCCGGTAAGACCATCGTGCATAACTATGGTCACGGCGGTGGCGGTGTCACGCTTTCCTGGGGCACGGCAGAATTGGCGTTGGAAGGAATTGCGCCGGCCACAAGCAATTCGCTGTTCTGGGCGTCGGGCGCGGTGGGCCTTGCCACCGCACGCCTGTTACAGCAACGCGGCGGGCGAGTGACCATCTACGCCAAGGATCTGCCGCCGCACACCACGTCCAACATTGCCGGCGCGCTTATTTCGCCCGGGAACCGGCTTCGATCCGGAACGAGCCACGCCCGCGTTCTTCGACCGTTTCGAGCGGGCCATGCACCTCTCGCACCGCCAGTTTGAATCCATGCTCGGGGACCGCTACGGCATCCGCCGCCTGGATAATTATTTTCTCGGCGACGAACCGCTGGTGGATTCCGAAATTCTAGTCGACCCGCGCGTGAGCGACCGCATACGCGATCTCTACCCGCAGGCGACGGAATTGACGCCCGATCAGCATCCGTTTCCCGCCCGCTTCGTCAGCGCCACCAGAATCTGCTGATTGAGCCGCCGATTTACTTGAACGCTTTAATAGAGGACTTCCGCCGCGCGGGCGGGACGCATTGTCGTGCGCGACTTCGAGTCGATCGATGCCGTGCTCGCGCTCCCCGAGCCGGTGATTATGAATTGCACGGGGCTGGGCGCAAAGGCGTTGTTCAACGATGAGGAGCTAACGCCGGTGAAGGGTCAACTGACCGTGCTCGCGCCCCAGCCCGAGGTCAATTACGTGGCCTACCACCGGCACGATCTCTACATGTTTCCGCGGCGCGACGGCATTCTGCTGGGCGGCACTTTCGAGCGCGATGTCTGGACTCTTGAGCCGGATCCAGGCGAAAAACGGCGCATCCTCGCAGGCCACAGCCAAATCTTCAGCCGATTCCGAAGTTGATCTTGTATTTCGCCGGCAGCCGCACCGGTTTCATGTCGCGCCCGCAGAACATATGCTTGGTCGAGCCGATGGCGAGTTTGCGGCCGTCGTCACCGTCGCGCATTTCGTAGCCGAACTCGACCAGCCGCGGCGTCACCCGGTCGACGGAGCTTTCGACGACGACATCCTGATCGAATCGCGCCGGATAGATATACCGGCAATGCGCTTCCACCACGGCCAGAAAAACGCCGTCGTCCAGCTCCATATCTTTGTAGCGGAAGCCCAGGGCTTTGCACAGCTCAACGCGCCCCACCTCCATCCAGACCAGGTAGTTGGCGTAGTAAACCACACCCATCTGATCGGTCTCGGCGTAGCGCACGCGCAGGCGGGTCTGGTGGGATTGCATCGGTCGAGATTATAGCTGAGTGCAGGAAAATCCGGGCTGGGCGGTTAACTGAAAATCTCCGCGAGCGGAACTACGATCTCCGGATCGACGGTGCGGAGCACGCCTTCGCTGGCTTCCCGCATGCCTTCGCGCGTAAAGCTGTAAGCGCGCCGTGTGCGCGGATCCAACACCCAAACGTAGCGCACGCCAAACTGCAAATAGTCGTCGATGCGCTCCTGCATCTGGGTCATGGTGTCGTCTTTGGAGAGGATTTCAACGCAAATAAATGGCGGCGCGGTGAAGATTTGCTCGTCCGGCTCCTCGCCGAGCACGACGCAGACGTCCGGGACGCGGAAGCGGGTGGCCAGCACCTGCACGCGCTGTGCGACGAAAACGTGGATGCGCCACTGTTTTGCGCGAGCGCCTAGACAAGCACTCACCCGCGTTTGCAGCTTGCTGTGGTCCTTTTCCCCCACGTTCCGCTCCACGATCTCTTCCGTCCACATAGTCACAATCGGGGCGATAGGTGGTGGACAGGTACTCGCTCACGGATATCGGCCTGGCTGCCTGCATGCCGTCAGGGTAGCACCGTTCACGAAACGCAAATCCGCCCAAAACCGTCTGTTACACTTACGGATAAGAATGCGCGTGAAAGTGCTGTTTTTCGGGCAATTAAAGGACATTACCGGGCGCGCCGAGGACCAGCTTGACGTTGCCGATGGCGCGCGCCTCTCCACCGTTTTCGATCATTACGCGGGACGTTTTCCGCGCGTCGGTGCGATGGCGGCGAGCATTGTCCTGGCGCGCAATCAGGAATTCGCCGACGCTTCGGCAGCCGTCGCGGATGGCGATGAGATCGCATTTCTGCCGCCGGTCAGCGGAGGTGCCGCGCCCGAAATCGCCGATCCCGCCGGGCACATCTTCGCCCTCACCCGCCAGCCTATCGACACGCGCGAAGTCATCACCCGCCTGCTGCGGGGCGAAGATGGCGCGGTGGTGACTTTCGAAGGCGTAGTCCGCAACAACAGCAAAGGGCGCGCCACGCGGTATCTCGATTACGAATGCTACGAGCCGATGGCCATCAAGACCATGGCCGAGATTGGCCGCGCAATCGCCGCGGCGTTTCCCATCGACCGCATTGCGCTGGTGCATCGCCTGGGCCGCCTGGAGATTGGCGAAGCCAGCGTGGCGGTGATCGTGACCGCCGCCCACCGCAAGGCCGCTTTCGAAGCCGCGCTCGAAGGCATCAACCGGCTGAAGCGCCTGGTCCCCATTTGGAAAAAGGAGTATTTCACGGACGGAGAAGTTTGGGTGGAAGGCGAGTGGGACCAGGATGTGCCGCATGCCGCGCGTCCTTAGTCTCGCCCTGTGCCGCGCTGGTCTCCGCGTGCGTTGCGCAGGATATTCGCGTCAACGTCAATCTGGTGCGCGTGCTGACCACGGTCCGCGACGCCAACGGCCAGCTTGTCGGCTCTCTCGGCAAAGAGGATTTCACGATTCTCGACAACCGCGCGCCGCAGCAGGTCGCCGTGTTCGAGCGTCACACCGAACAGCCGCTCTCAGTCGCGCTGTTGGTCGACACCAGCGGTTCCACCGCCAAAGATCTGAAGTACGAGATCGATTCCGTCAGCCGTTTTCTACACGCCCTGTTCGGCGAAGGCAACCCGCGGGATGCGGTTGCGCTCTACAGCTTCAATTACCAGGTGGTCAAGCACAACCACTTTACGCGCAACGTCTCGCCGCTCGAGCGTTCGCTGCATTTGCTCAAAGCCGAGGCCGGCACATCGCTCTACGACGCCATTTACCTCACTGCGCAGGATCTTGAGGGACGCCAGGGACGCCGCGTGATGGTGATCGTGACCGATGGCGGCGATACCACCAGCACCAAGGATTTTCGCGCCGCGCTCGAAGCCGCACAATTGGCCGATGCGGTGATCTATCCCATCCTCGTCGTGCCCATCACCAACGACGCCGGACGCAATATCGGCGGCGAAAATGCGCTGACTACTCTTGCCGCCGGCACCGGAGGGCACGTGTTTGCGCCCAGCGTAGGCGCGGCCCTGGATAAGGCGTTCTCCGATATCATCCTGGCGCTGCGCACGCAATACCTGCTGGCTTTCTATCCCAAAGACGTTCCGCTCACGAAAAATCGCTTCCATCAACTGGAAGTTCATGTGCAGCGTCCAGGTTTGCAGGTCTCGGCGAGGTCCGGCTATTATGGGGAAGCAACGGGTGATTCCAACAGTAGGCCGGGTAGGGTGTCGATTGCCCCCAGGGAAACCAGGTAGGAGAGATAGTGCCATCCAAGCCAACAGGTAAACCAGGTACGCGCGCGCCCGAACACACGCTCGAGGAAGTGAAGTTCCTCAAACGCCTTATCGAAAATCAGGTCACGGTCAAGGTAAAGCTGAGCAATAACGAGGAAGTTAGCGGCGTGGTCGAGTACTATGACGCGTCGTTCATCCGCATCACCCGCACCGGCATGCCGAACTTATTCATCTTCAAACACGACATCAAGTATCTGATGGAGACCGGGTCGTAGAGCGCTCCGCTGCTTATGCCTTCTTATCTTGAAACCGCGGTGGAAATTGCGCGCGAAAGCGGCGCTCTGCTGGCGAAAATGTTCGATCGCCACATTCCCTTCGAGCTCAAGGGCGATTTTGATCTGGTGACAGAAGCCGATCGGGCCTCCGAGCGGCTGATCATCGAGCGCCTGAAAACGCATTTTCCCTCGCACGGCATTGTGGCTGAGGAAGGCGGCGGGCATGAAACCACTTCCGGATTCCGCTGGTACGTCGATCCGCTGGATGGCACCACCAACTTCGCCCACGGTTTTCCCTGTTTCAACACCACGCTGGCTCTCGAGCAGGCTGGCGAACTGATTGCCGGGGTGGTTTACGATCCCATTCGCGACGAAATGTTCACTGCCGAGCGCGGCTCCGGCGCCTACCTGAATCACCGGCGGATCAAAGTTTCCGGCGCCCGCCGCCTGGACGAAAGCCTGGTTGCCACCGGGTTTCCCAGCCGCAAGCGGCATCTCAACATCAATATCTATTTTTATCATCAGCTTGCCATGGCCACTCATGGCGTGCGCCGCTGCGGGTCGGCTGCGATCGACCTGGCCTACGTCGCCTGCGGCCGCCTGGACGCCTTCTGGGAATTCGGTCTGAACCCCTGGGATATGGCTGCCGGACGTCTCCTGGTTGAGGAAGCCGGTGGCCGCTGTTCCGGGATGCGGGGCGAACCGCACCAGCTCAGAGGGCCGGATTTACTCGCCGACAATGGCTCCATTCACGACGAAACCCTAGCCCTATTTAGCGAGATTTTCCGGGGCGAGTACCGCGTGCCGCTGCCCAAGATCTAGCGGCAGAGCTGGAAAAAACCGGCCTTTTCCTTTACTTTCAGTGCCTTAAGATGGTAGCCTGGGTACTCATTTCCATGCGTACAGTCGATTTGATTCAGAGGAAGCGCGACGGCGAAGAACTCGAGAGCGACGAAATTTCCTATTTAGTGGATGGTTACACCCGCGGCGAGATCCCCGATTACCAGATATCCGCGCTGCTGATGGCCGTGTTCTTTAAGGGAATGACGGACCGCGAGGTAAGCCGGCTCACGGAGAGCATGATCGGCTCGGGGGAGACGCTGGATCTCTCCTCCATTCCCGGCGTGAAGGTGGACAAGCATTCGACGGGCGGCGTGGGTGACAAGACCAGCCTGATCGTCGCGCCGCTCGCTGCAGCGGCGGGTGTGATCGTGCCTATGATTTCGGGGCGCGGCCTGGGCCATACCGGCGGAACACTCGACAAATTGGAATCCATACCCGGATTCCGCACCGATCTCACCCTCGACCAGTTCCGCGCGCAATTGGCCTCGCTGGGCCTGTGTTTTATCGGCCAGAGCGAAGAGGTTACGCCGGCGGATGGCAAGCTGTACTCCCTGCGCGATGTCACCGCGACGGTGGAATCGATGCCGTTGATTGCGTCGTCCATCATGTCCAAGAAGATGGCCGAAGGGCTCGATGCCCTGGTGCTGGACGTCAAGGTAGGCACCGGCGCGTTCATGAAGAAGCAGGTGGATGCGCGCAGACTGGCGCAGATGATGGTCGGGATCGGCCGCCGCATGGACAAGAAGGTGCAGGCGCTGATCACCGATATGAACCAGCCGCTCGGCTATGCGGTCGGCAATGCGCTCGAAGTGATGGAAGCTTCCCAGACCCTGATGAATCAGGGTCCCGCCGATCTCACGCGGCTCAGCCTGGAGCTCGCCGCACGCATGATTTTCCTGGGCAAAATCACTCCCACGCTGGAAGAAGCCCGCGCCCTCGCCGAGAAGAATCTGGTGGATGGCTCCGGCTATCGTAAGTTCAAACAGGTAATCGAGGCCCAGGGCGGCAACCCGCAGGCGCTCGATAAATTCGAGCTGCTGCCTAATGCCATTGGCGTTCGCGAAGTGTCTTCGCCGCGCGCCGGTTACGTCAGCGTCATCAATGCCGAGGATATCGGACGCGCTTCCACGCTAATGGGCGCTGGCCGCGATCGCAAAGAGGACGCCATCGATCCGGCTGTCGGTGTGATTCTCGAAGCCAAAGTTGGCGAAAAAATCGACGCAGGCGCCGTGCTGTGCCGCCTCTACTACACGCGCGAGGAAGGCGTGGACGAAGCCGCCGAAATGGTGGAAGACGCCTTCCATGTTTCCGCGCAAAAACCCGACGAACGCGAATTAATCCTGGAAGTCGTCGGATAAAGCCATGGGCCGATTTACCGGCCTGCTCGGCCTGATCGTCATTCTGGCCGTGGCGATTTTGTTTTCGGCCAACCGCCGCGCCATCCAATTGCGCGTAATCGTGTGGGGCCTCACGTTGCAATTCGTTTTTGCCTTCCTGGTTCTCAAAACCGATTTCGGAAAACTGTTTCAATTGGCCAGCCGCGCCGTCAACGCCATGCTGGAATATACCGAAGCTGGCAGCGGGTTCCTTTTCGGACCACTCGGTTTGAAGACCGGGCCCTACGGCGTGGTGGTGGCCTTTCAGGTGCTGCCGATCGTCATCTTCATTGCATCTTTTTTTTCGATCCTCTACTACCTGGGCGTGATGCAGGTGCTCGTGCGCGGCATGGCGATCGTGATGCAGAAGTTCATGGGATCGAGCGGCGCCGAATCGCTCAACGTCGCGGCCAGCATTTTCATGGGGCAGACCGAAGCCCCGCTCACCATTCGCCCGTTCCTCGCCGGCATGACGCAATCCGAGTTGTTCACCGTGATGGTGAGCGGCATGGCGCATATTTCCGGCGCTGTGATGGCGGCGTACGTGAAGATCGCCGGAGCCGACGTGCAGCACCTGCTCACCGCGGTCATCATGACCGCACCGGCGACGATCTTACTGGCCAAGGTGCTGATGCCAGAAGTGGAGCAGCCGGCTACCGCGGGTAGCGTCGAAATTCGCGTCGAGAAAACCGCGGTCAATATTATCGATGCCGCGGCGCAGGGCGCAGGCGATGGCTTGCATCTGGCGCTCAACATCGGCGCCATGCTGATCGCGTTTCTGGCGCTCATCGCGATGGTGAACGGCATTTTCGGCTGGGTGCACGGATTCGCAGCAATGAGTTGGTCCCCGGCATCGCTCCAGCAGATTTTCGCCTGGCTTTTCGCTCCCGTAGCCTGGCTGATGGGCGTAGCGTGGAAGGACTGCGCCGCCATTGGCAACCTGCTGGGCACGCGCATGGTGCTGAATGAATTTGTGGCGTACCTGCAGCTTGGCCCGTTGAAATCCCAGCTCGAGCCGCGCTCTTTCACGATTGCCACCTACGCGCTGTGCGGCTTCGCCAACTTCACTTCCATCGCCATCCAGATCGGCGGCATCGGGGCGCTCGCGCCTTCGCGCAAATCCGATCTGGCCCGGCTGGGCGTCAAAGCCATGGCGGCCGGCACCATGGCCAATTTCATGTCCGCATGCATTGCCGGTATGCTGGTGTGAAGTTTGCGCCATGATTCACGAAGCTAAAGCTTACCTGGAATCGCGAACCACGCTGCGGCCGCGTTTGGCCGTGGTGCTGGGCAGCGGTCTGGGCGGCTTCGCTGACGAACTGAGTGAGCGCGTCGAAATCCCTTACGCCGAGATTCCCCACTGGCCGGCGTCGACGGCTGTAGGCCACGCAGGGCGCTTACTCATCGGCAAGCTGGGTGAGCTCGAAGTGGCCGTCATGTCCGGCCGCGTGCATCTCTACGAAGGCTATACGCCGGCGCAAGTGACCTTCGGCGTGCGCGTGCTGGGGCTGCTGGGCGTGCGCGCGCTGGTACTGACCAACGCCGCCGGCGGCATCAATCTCGCACTGGAACGCGGCGGCCTGGTGTTGGTCACCGACCACATCAACCTGCAGGGATCGAACCCGCTTACCGGTCCCAACGATGATTCACTGGGTCCGCGTTTCCCCGACATGTCGGATGCTTATTCGAAGAGCTATCGTGAACGCGCCACGCGTGTGGCGCAAGAGTTGTACATCCCGCTCACCGAAGGCGTCTACGCTGGTTTGCTCGGACCCAGTTTTGAAACGCCCGCGGAAATCCGCTACCTGCGCGCGATTGGGGCGGATGTTGTCGGCATGTCTACGGTGCCGGAAGTGATCGTCGCCAATCACATGGGAATGCGCGTGCTCGCGATTTCCTGCGTGACAAATATGGCGGCGGGCATTCTGCCGCAGAAACTCACGCAAGAAGAAGTGCTGGAGGCCGGCGCCATGGTGCGCGATACTCTGGTGCGATTTCTGAAAGCGCTGCTGCCGGTTTTGGAAACGTAATGGAGGCCTTGCTCGCAGCTGCGCGCGCCGCTCGGGACAACGCGCACGCGCCTTTTTCCGGCTTCAAAGTGGGTGCCGCAGTGGAAGACGCCGCAGGCCGCATTCACACCGGCTGCAATGTCGAGAATGCCACCTACGGCCTCACCCTTTGCGCCGAGCGCGTCGCAGTTTTCAAAGCCATTTCCGAGGGGGCGCGCACTTTTCGCCGCATCGCGGTGGTGGCTGACACCGAGCGCCTGACGCCGCCCTGTGGAGCGTGCCGCCAGATTCTTTGGGAATTCTGCGGCGACATTCCGGTGCTGCTCGGCAATCTGTCCGGCAAGACCGAAACCCTGCAGCTCAGCGATTTATTCCCGAGGCCCTTCGATGCATCGCTTCTCTAGATTTTTGCTCGCGCTGCTGTTCGTGGGCCGCCTGTGCGCCGCCGAATCCGCCGACTGGATTTGGAGCGCGCGCTATGTGCTCACCATGGATCCCGAGCGGCGCGTCATTGAGAACGGCGCGGTGGCCATCACGGGCGAGCGCATTCTGGCGGTCGGCACGAAATCCGAAATCGATCGCCGCTACCAGCCGCGCCAGCGTCTCGACCGGCCGGACGCGCTCATCGCGCCGGGGCTGATCAACACCCACACCCACGCGGCCATGTCGCTGTTTCGCGGCATCGCCGACGACCTGGCGCTTCAGGAGTGGCTGGAGAAATTCATTTTCCCAGCCGAAGCCCGCAATCTCGATCCGGAATTCGTCCGCTGGGGTACCCGCCTGGCGGTTCTCGAAATGCTGCTGGGCGGCGTTACCACGTATACCGACATGTATTATTTCGAGGACGTGGTGGCGGAAGCCACGCGCGAAGCGGGAATGCGCGGTGTGCTGGGCCAGTCCGTGATCGGCTTTCCGGTTGCCGACGCCAAAACGCCCGCCGATGCACTTGCGCGCGCCGAAAAATTCATCGCACGCTTTCATGGCGACCGCCTCATTGTGCCGGCGCTCGCCCCCCACTCCATCTATACGGTCCCGGACGACGTCCTGCGCCAGGTTCGCGCGCTCGCCGACCGCACCGGCGCGCCCGTGCTCATTCATCTTTCCGAAACTCGGCGCGAGAACGAAGACGCGCTCGCCAAACGCAACATGACTCCCACTGCCGTGCTCGATTCGCTGGGATTCTTCCAAGGCCGCACGCTGGCCGCGCACGGCGTGTGGCTCACCGACGCCGATTTACAGATCCTCAAAGCGCGCGGCGTGGGAATCGCGCATTGCCCGTCCAGCAATATGAAACTCGCCAGCGGCGCGGCGCCCGTGGTTAAAATGTTGGCCCTCGGTCTGGCTGTGGGCTTAGGGACGGACGGCCCTGCCGGCAGTAACAACGATTTCGATCTGTTCGAAGAAATGGACCTGGCGGCGAAACTGCAAAAAGTGATCACCCTCGATCCGCAAGCCCTGCCCGCTACGGCTGCGCTCGCCATGGCCACCATCGGCGGCGCGCGGGCGCTGGGGTTGGAAAAGGAGATCGGTTCGCTTGAAGCCGGGAAGCGCGCCGACCTGATCACCGTGCGCCTCGATTCTCCGCACGCCACGCCGATGTACGACCCGTATTCGCAAATGGTCTACGCGATGAAGGCGTCGGACGTGGCCGATGTGATGGTGAATGGAAGAGCGGTCGTTCGCGGCGGCCGCGCTCTCACGCTCGATTCGAAGCAGGTATTGGCGAAAGCGGAAGAGTATCGGGTGAAGATTCAAACGTCATTGAAGGCGCGATAGGGCAGGGCAGCGGCTTCACGTCCGGCTCCACCCACGCACGCCGCGCATGCTGAGAACGCACGACATCAAAGCTGTAATAGTCGCGGAACAAATCGCGCCGCGGAGCCAGCGCGTCGACCAGCCGCTGCACCTTCTCCGCTCGTGAAAGTTCGGGGCCGCACTGGGCCAGATGATAGGTGGCCTGGGAAATCCAAAATAGCGTCAGTGTTTCGTGATAGCCGCTGTCCGCCGTGTTGGCCGTGCCCTGGCACTCGTTGTAGTGGCGGATGCCGTCGCGAATACGCCGCGTGGCCTCGGGCTGCGGATACATCTGCAGGTAGCAGGCGGCCATCGTCACGTGAGCGGCGTGAGTCCAGTTCGCCTTTGGAAACGTGCCGGCAGCAAAGGCGACTAGAAAGGCGTCCAATGATTCATCGGTATAGATCACAATATGCAGTGTAATATAAAGCGGTATATGCTATCTACCGTTGATTCAAAGGCGCTGGCCTTACTGATGCACCGAGGCCGAGCCAGTTGGGCGGAGTTGGCTAAACACCTGCGCCTATCGCCGCCGGCCGCCGCCGAACGCGTCCGCAAACTGGAGGAGCGCGGAGTGATTCGTGGCTATGCCGCACTGGTCAATGCGGAGGCATTAGGCTATCCGCTCACCGCGTTCGTGGCAGTGACGCTCGAACGGTCGCAACACCGCCAGGCGTTCTTGCGGCGCGTTGCCGGCATGAAGGAAATTGTCGAATGCCACCACGTCACCGGCGACTATGACTATTTGCTGAAAGTGCGCACCCGCAGCACGCAGGACTTGGACCGCGTGCTCAGCGACAAGCTGAAAGCCGTCGCCGGCGTGGCGCGCACGGTCACTACCATCGTGCTATCGACAGCCAAGGAATCCGTCGAAGTGCCGATCGAAGGATGACGCCCTAGGCTTTCTTGCCGCGGAATACCGCCCAGACCAGTACGATCACCAGAAGCGCGACAAAGGCCATCGCCGAGACGATCACCAGTAGTTCCGGGATACCGATAGATCTCATACGGGAAGTATACGCCTCGGGGTGAAAAAGTGCTGGAATTACTCCGCGTCGTCCGTAGTAACTTTAAGCACCGCCAGAAACGCCTCTTGCGGGATTTCGACGCGCCCCACGCGCTTCATGCGCTTCTTGCCTTCCTTCTGCTTCTCCAGCAATTTGCGCTTGCGCGAAATGTCGCCGCCGTAGCATTTCGCAAGCACATTCTTGCGGATGGCCGGGATGTTTTCGCGCGCCACAATCTTGTTGCCGATAGCGGCTTGCAGCGCCACTTCGAACATCTGCCGCGGAATGAGTTTGCGCATGCGGTCGATGAGCATCTTGCCGCGTTCGTACGCGAAATCCTTGTGGACGATGATGGAGAGCGCATCGATCGGCTCTCCGGCGATCAAAACGTCCACGCGCACCACCGGCGAGGGGCGGTATCCGGACAGATGATAATCGAGCGAAGCGTAGCCGCGCGAAGCGGACTTCAGCCGGTCGTAAAAATCCATCACGATTTCGTTCAGCGGCAGTTCATACAGCAGCAGGACGCGGCCCGCGCCCAGGTATTCGAATTTCTTTTGCACGCCGCGTTTGTCTTCCAGCAGTTTGAGAATGCCGCCCAGATATTCTTCGCGCGTAATGACGGTGCCGTCGATAATCGGCTCTTCGATTTGCTTGATCTCGGAGGGATTCGGCAGCTTAGTGGGATTGTCGATCTCGATCACTTCATCGCGGATGGTAGTCACGCGGTAGCGCACGCTGGGCGCGGTGGTGATCAGATCAATATTGAATTCGCGCTCCAGCCGCTCCTGCACGATCTCCAGATGCAGCAGCCCGAGGAAGCCGCAGCGGAATCCGAAACCGAGCGCAACCGAATTTTCCGCCTCGAAGTTGAAGGCGCTGTCGTTCAGGCGCAATTTTTCGAGCGCATCGCGCAGCAGCCCGTGCTCGTGCGATTCCACCGGATAAAGCCCGGCAAACACCATGGGCTTGATTTCCTCGAAGCCGGGCAGTGGCTCAGCGGCGGGATGCTCATCGTCGGTGATGGTGTCGCCGATTTTGGCGTCCGCCACGTTTTTGATATTGGCGTGAAGGTAGCCGACTTCGCCCGCTTGCAGTTCGGTCGCCGGGGTGGCTTTCGGCGCCTGATAGCCGAGTCCTTCCACTTCGAAAACCTGTCCGTTGGACCACAGACGAATGCGTTGGCCCATGCGCAGAAAACCATCCAGCACGCGCACCAGGATGATGACGCCGCGATACGGATCGAACCAGGAATCGAAAATCAGCGCGCGCAGCGGCAGGTCGGGCGAGCCCTTGGGCGGCGGCACCAGATGCACAATGGCTTCGAGCGTTTCATGAATGCCGATGCCTTGTTTCGCGCTCACCAGCAGCGCATCTTTGGCATCGATGCCGATGATGGATTCGATCTGCTCGCGAATGCGCTCGGGCTCGGCAGCCGGCAGATCGATTTTGTTGATCACCGGAATAATTTCCAGATTGTGATGCAGGGCGAGGTACGTGTTGGCGAGCGTTTGCGCCTCGACGCCTTGCGACGCATCGACCACCAGCAGCGCGCCTTCGCAGGCCTGCAAGCTGCGCGAAACTTCGTAGGAAAAATCCACGTGGCCGGGCGTATCGATCAGATTTAACTGGTACATTTTGCCGTCATCGGCCTTGTAATTCAGGCGGACGGCGTGAGCTTTGATGGTGATGCCGCGCTCGCGCTCCAGGTCCATGGTGTCAAGGACCTGCGCCATCATTTCACGTTGGGTCAGCGCGCCGGTGACCTCGAGAAGGCGGTCCGCAAGCGTGGATTTACCGTGGTCAATGTGCGCGATGATAGAGAAATTGCGTATGAATTCTCGGTCCATGCGGTATGATGCTGGAGGGGCCGGGGTTCAACCTGCCTCTCTGAATTATCACACATGTCGTACAGCCACATACTGTTTGACGTCGATGCCGAAGGCATGGCGCGCATCACCGTCAACCGGCCGGATAAGCTGAACGCGCTCAATCGCGAGACCATGAGCGAGCTCGCCGATGCGTTTACGCGCGCGCAATCCGATGCGGCTGTGCGCGGTGTGATCCTCACGGGTTCGGGTGAAAAAGCTTTTGTTGCCGGAGCCGATATCAACGAGCTGGCCGTACTGACGCCCATTGAAGCGCAAGCTTTATCGTTGCGCGGGCAGGCGATTCTGCGCGCGCTGGAATGCATGCCGAAGCCTTCGGTCGCGGCAGTGAACGGCTTCGCGCTGGGCGGCGGTTTGGAATTGGCGATGGCATGCACGATTCGTATCGCTTCCGAAAACGCCAAGCTGGGCCAGCCCGAAGTGAAGCTCGGCATCGTTCCGGGATATGGCGGGACGCAGCGGCTGCCGCGCTTAGTGGGACGGGGCAGAGCGCTTGAGATGCTGCTGTCCGGCGACCCGATCGACGCTGCCGAAGCACTGCGCATTGGCCTGGTGAATGCTGTTGTGCCGCAAGGGGAATTGCTGGATCGCTCGCGCGCATGGCTGCGCAAAGCCATGGCGAATGGCCCGCGGGCTGTCGCACTCACCATGGAAGCAGTAGACGCAGGATTGAACGCGGGCATCGAAGAAGGCTTGCGCGTCGAAGCCATGGCGTTCGGACTCTCGGCATCGACCGAAGACCGCCGCGAAGGCACGCGCGCATTTCTGGAAAAGCGCAAACCGGCGTTTGCCGGCAGGTAAACGGCATGTCGAAAATCATTCAAGGCGATCTGGGAGCCGCGGGTAAGAAATTCGCGATTGTTGCCGGCCGCTTCAACAGCTTCATCACCGATCGATTGCTGGCGGGCGCCTTGGACGCGCTCACGCGCAGCGGCGGCACGGAAGAAAACATCGAGATCATCCGCATTCCCGGCGCCTGGGAGTTGCCCGTAGTCGTGGGCGAATTAGTTCGCCAGAAACGTCACGATGCCGTCATCGCTCTCGGCGCGGTGATTCGCGGCGACACGCCGCATTTCGATTACGTGGCCGGAGAAGCCGCGCGCGGCCTGGCGCGCATCGCCGCGGATTCGGGCGTGCCGGTTGCGTTCGGCGTCCTCACCTGCAACACGGTCGAGCAGGCCGTTGACCGCTCCGGCGCCAAATCCGGCAACAAAGGTTTCGATGCGGCGATGACCGCGATCGAAATGGCCAACCTGATGCGGCGGCTGCGAAAGCCCGCGAAGTAGACTGCATGCCTGCCCGGCACCGCTCCCGTCAGCGCGCGCTGCAAATTCTCTATGCGTGGGACATGCGCAAAGAGCCGGTGGATGACGCCATTGCCGCGTATTATGCCTCGCTCTATTCCGAGGAAAGCCGCACCCGTCCGGAGCGCGATGAGTTCATCGACAACCTGGTAAAAGGCACCGCTGAACACGTCGCGGAAATCGACAGCCTGATCACCAGCCACGCCGATAATTGGCGTTTGGAGCGCATGCCGTCCGTCGATCGCAACATTCTGCGAATGGCGGTTTACGAAATGAAGAATACGGATACGCCCGCGCCGGTGGTGATCGATGAAGCGCTGGAATTGGCCCGGCGGTATTCAGGTGAGGAATCCGTGCATTTCGTGAATGGCGTGCTGGACGCGGTACGGCGCGCCGCGGATTCGACCTCGCAAGGGCAGGGCGGAACGACTCCCTGAGCGGCTCCGTTTACTACGCGGTGTCGACGGGCTCGGCAGTTGGGGTAGTGCGTCGAGGCGATGTGCAGCCTAGCCACGCCGAGACGAGGAAGCTGGAAAAGAACAATAGCTCTACGGAGGGCGGCGGCAGGATTAGGATCCTCCAAAGATAGGGATTGCCAGGCACAGGAGCCCTTGACCACGGAAAGGTATCGAGATAACCGAGTAGAAAATGGCCAAGCGTGATCAGCGCCAGGTTGATCACCGCAGTCCGAAACAGGCTGACCCAGCGAAACGTTCCGGCTGATCATCAGCCCAACCGCTAAGACAGGCAACGCTGCCAATGCAAGGAGAGCGCCGCGGCTCCATTCGAAGGCGATCTGCGATAGCGGCCACGGCAGATCCCACCAATGTAAGAAAGCCGGTACACCTTCCACCGCTCTTCCAGAGAAATGTAGGGATTACCGTTCCGGCGATGGCGTAGCTGATATGCGGCCAATGCCGCCGAACGTCGCCAAGGACACCCACGGCCATGGCGATGAGGACCTGCTTCCAGAACCAGCCACTCGATCGCCCTTGGCGAAATTTCTCGACCAGATCGCCGGTCAAAGCCTGGTTGTGACTCCCTGGACAAGCATGCTGCAACAACCAAAGGGCTGACCTCGGCGGATTGGATTCCCCACGGTTCATAAACGCCTTCCTTCCAGCAGCGGTATGCCGCTCCACAGATTCGTGAGTGCCTTGCGAGTCATCTTCATCGCCCGAACGCCCGCTGGCGTGACGCGAAAATAGCGCTTCGCCCTGCCGCCGCGCTCAGGTGTTGGCTCTCCGAGCAACGACGTTACAAGACCTTTCTGTTCCAGTCTGTCCAGCGCCGCATAAATACTGCCGAGGGCGACCTCTCTCTCGGCGAGGTGCAGCAGTTCATCCGAGATGGGAACACCATAGGCGTCGTCACCCAGTCGCACGACGGCGAGCAGAACCATCAGCTCCATCTCACCGATATAGCTGCGCCCGGGCATTTATTCAAGTATAGCGAATAAATCAACCGTAGGGCAGGTCACCGACCTGCCTGGTCAGGTGTGAACCACAATTCTCAAAGGGCAGGTCGGGGACTGTCGGGGACCTGCCTCACCCTGCGCTATCCTAGAATTGTGAAGCATCGCGTAGTTGCCGCGGTTCTTGCGCTCGCCGCGGCGGCCTCGGCTCAGACTGCGCTGCTGCCGTTGAAATCAGTCAAAGCCGGCATGCGCGGCATCGGCAAAACGGTATTCTCGGGCAATAACATCGAGGAATTCCAGGTGGAAATTCTCGGCGTGCTGGAGAACATCGGTCCCAAGCAATCGCTGATCCTGGCACGGCTTTCGGGTGGCCCGCTAGCCAAAACCGGCGTGCTGCAAGGCATGAGCGGCAGTCCGGTTTATATCGATGGCAAGCTGGCGGGCGCGGTCGCCATGGCGTTTCCGTTCTCGACCGAGCCCATTGCCGGCATTCGCCCCATCGAAGAAATGCTGCGCGTGGGCAGTCTCCCTTCACCCGCTGCCACCGCCCATCGCGCCGCGCTCTCACCCGCCGATGCCGATCTCAGCCGCCTGTTTCCGCAGCGCGAGGAAGTGCTTTCCGGTGAAGCGCGCATGATCGATATCGCCACGCCGGTTTCGTTCGGCGGATTCACGCGCGCTGCGATCGAACGTTTCGCGCCGCAGTTGCACGCGCTTGGTCTCGAACCGCGGCAAGGCGTTTCGGGCGGCGGCCGCGTCAGCCCGCGCATGGGCGATCGCGCGGCGTTGCATCCCGGATCCATGATCAGCGTGCAGCTTATGTCGGGCGATATGTCGATCGGCGCCGACGGCACCGTCACCGCGATCGAAGGCGACATGGTGTACGCATTCGGCCACCGCTTTCTCGCCGTAGGCCCTACCGGCCTTCCCTTCGCGCGCTCGGAGGTGATGACGCTGCTGCCGAATCTGAACAGCTCGTTCAAAATTTCATCGCCGAAAGAGCTGATGGGTGTCATCCGCCAGGATCGCAACACGGCCATCGCCGGCGAGCTGGGCAAGCGTGCGGAACTTGCGCCGGTCAACATCACCGTGGCGCGCGCCGGCCGCAAGATCGATGGCTATCAAATGGAAATCGTGAACGATCGCTACCTCACACCGTTCCTGATGCAGATGGCGCTCTACTCCGCCATCGATTCAACGGAACGCACCCTCGGCGCGGCCAGTTACACGGTGCACGGGCAGATCGAGTTTCAAGGCGCGGTGGCGCCGCTGAAATTGAATAACGTTTTCGCCGGCGATGCCAATACCGCACTGCAGGTTTCGCTCTCCGCAGCCATCCCGCTGGCTTACGTTTTGCAAAGTGGATTTCACGCGTTGGATGTCAAGCGCGTGGATCTGCAAATCGATTCGTTCGACGAAAAGAAGCAGATGCAGATCGATCAGGTTTCGATTTCTCCGCGCGAAGTGCGCCCCGGCGGCAAAGTGGAAATAACAGCGGTGCTGGCGGGCGAGAACGGAGCCGAACTAACGCGCAAAGTGAGCTATACGGTGCCGGTGGGCGCTCAATCGGGGCCACTTTATTTCACGATGGCGGACGGCATGTCGACGAATCTCGCCGAATACCGGCAAATCGCCGGCGGCACGCCGAAATCGCCGGAGCAGTTGGTATCAGCGGTGAACAAGATGCGGACCAACAATAAAGCCTACGTGCGGGTGTGGCGCGCCGAGCCGGATTTTCAAATGGATTCGGATGACCTGCCTGATCCGCCGCCTTCCGCCGCGCTGATTCTGGCGACCGCGCCTTCGGCGTTGCAGACGCGCAACTCTAAAGTGACGGAGCTCGAAATCACGGCGGGCGACATCGTGATCAGCGGATCGAAAACGGTGCAAGTGGACGTTAAAGAATGAAAAGCCTTCGCTATTTGACGATCTTTGCGCTGGGCACGGCCGTTTATGCTTCGGGCACGACGGCGTGGGAAGTCAGCACGTATCAGGATTTCATTCGCGGCAAATTTCAGGGCGTTTCGCTCAGCCGCGACGGCCGCCTGACGCTCGCGCCGAAAATCGATGCCGTGTTTTCCTCCGATCAGCCCGTGATCTGGAGCGTGGCGCAGGCCGCGGACGGCACGCTGTACGCCGCTACCGGGCATCGCGGCCGGCTGTATCGCGTGGATCGCAGCGGGCAATCGTCGGTGCTCTGGACCGCTGAGCAATCCGAAATTTTCGCGCTGGCAGTGGATGGCGCCGGAGTTGTCTACGCCTCGACTTCGCCTGACGGCAAAGTGTATCGCATCGAAAACGGCAAAGCGGCGGAATACTTCGCCCCGAAAGCCAAATACATCTGGTCGCTGGCCTTCGCCCCGGATGGTGCGCTGTATGTCGGCACGGGCGACGAAGGAAAAGTGTTTCGGGTCACAGCGGCGGGCAAAGGCGAATTGTATTATGCGACTGGGCAGTCGCATGTGACGGGGCTAGCAGTCGATCGCGACGGGCGCCTGCTGGCCGGGACTGAGCCCAACGGGATTCTCTATCGCGTGACGGCGCGCGACAAAGCCTTCGTGCTGTACGATGCCAACCTGCCGGAGATTCGCTCGATTTTGCCGCAGCCGGATGGCAGCATCTACGCGGTTGCGATGGGCGGGTCGCTGGCCAAGCGGCTGCAGGGCGCGCAGCCATCCACGCAAACGCCGGCGGCTGGGCAGGCGGTGACGGTAACCTCGACATCCATCAGCGTAACAGCGGAAGCGGCGCAGGCGGGCCCCGACATCAAGCCTGCGGAGCAGCCCAAGCCACAGCAAGCCGCCGCCGCGCCCGCTGCGCAGAGCCAGGCCTCGGCTCAATTGGTCGACATGGCCGGCGTCGAGAAATCGGCCGTGTACAAAATCAATGCGGATAATACCGTCGAAACGCTGTGGAGTTCCAAGGAAGAAAATGTTTACGACCTTTTGCCGGTGGCGGGGCAATTGCTCTTTTCAACCGACAATAACGGCCGGATCTATCGCTTATCGCCGGACCACAAACTGACGCTGGTCGTGCAAACCAATGAAGGCGAGGCCACGCGCCTGCTGCGCTCTGGAACCTCCGTACTGGCCGCCACCGCCAACATGGGACGCATTTACCGCATGGGCGATGAAGCGGCATCCAGCGGTGTCTACGAGTCGCAAGTGCACGACGCGGGCACGGTGGCGCAGTGGGGACGTCTGAGTTGGCGCGCGCAAATAGCAGCGGGCGCGACCGTGACCTTCCGCACGCGCTCCGGTAATTCGCAGCGGCCGGACAAAACCTGGAGCGATTGGTCCGAGCCTATTTCTGATGCAGCCGGCGCCCGCGTGCCTAGTCCTAACGCCCGCTACATTCAGTGGAAAGCGGAATTCGCCGGCGTGCGCGGCGCGGCTCCGAGCCTGGACAGCGCCACCATCGCTTACTTACCGCAGAACACCGCGCCGGTCGTCAAGAGCATTACGGTCGCCGCCATGATGGCCGCGACAGCGGCGGGAAGACAGCCGCAGCAGGCGGCGACGGGGGTCTACAGCATCACCGTCACCGATTCGGGCGACGCGCTGCCAGCGGTTTCGGCGGGCACGCCCACGCAGACGCTTTCGCGCGCCGCCACCCAGCAGGTGCAAATCGCCTGGCAGGCCGAAGACCCCGATGGCGATCGCCTGGTCTACAATCTCTACTTCCGCGGCGAAGGCGAACAGGAATGGAAGCTGCTCAAAGCCAATACCCACGACACCACTTTTGCGGTGGATGGCGACGCGCTGGCGGACGGCAAATATTTCTTCAAGGTGACGGCGTCGGACCGCGAGGTCAATCCGCCGGCGACGGCGCGAGACGCCGAGTTAGTGAGCGCGCCGGTATGGATCGACAACACGCCGCCGGTGATCACGGTGGCGTCGTCGCATCGCTCTGGGGCTGGCGTCGAGGTGGAATTCACCGCGGCCGACAGCGCCTCGCCGCTGCGCCGCTGCGAATATTCGCTAGATGCCGGAAGCTGGACGCCGCTCGAAGCCGCTGACGGAGTGATCGATTCGCTCGAGGAAAAATTCGTGCTGCGCCTGACCAGCGTGCCGCCCGGCGAGCATGTGCTGGTGCTGCGCGCGGTGGACAGCGCCAATAATGCAGGCCTGGCGAAAGTCGTCCTGCGCTAGACTGCTCCCTCTGGTCGCGGCTCAGCAAGCCGAATCCGAGCCGCGACCGAGGAAGCGGTTTTACGAGTTTTTTCCATAGACTGCTGGGTTGAGATTGATCTCAGCTAGGCGAAACCGCGCTGCGCGTCGCCGAGGGCGCTGGCGCGGGATGCACTTCGCCCAGCGTCGAGAACTGGAACTCGGACAGCAGCCGCTCCAGCTTGCGCTTCCATGCCACTCAATCCGCCGTACGTGCGCAGTTGCGAAATCCAGCCTTGCGCCAGGCGCGGGATATCGCGGTCGATTTCCCAGGGATGAAAATAAATGCAGGCCGGCTGCTGCTCCTCAAAATTCAGCCGCCGAATGCCTGCCGCCGAGTAGCGATAGGGCAGCAGCCGTAAGTATGCCCCGCCGCCCACCGGCGCCACCCGATGGCGGGAGAGCTTCACAGTCGCGATGGGGACTTCGAGAATGTGCCCGGACGGCGTTAGCAGCGTGCGCGCGTTGCTGCCGAATCCCGGAATGCCGTAGCGGTCGTGGGAAATCGGATAAATGCTGGAATCGTGGGTGAATCCGCATTGGATCAGGATTTCGAGCGCCCACATGGATCGGGTCACAATGGAATAGCTGGGCGCCCGGTAGGCCCGCGGGGAGATGCCACAGGCATCCTCGATTGCCGCCACGGCGCGCTTGGTGTCGGCCTCGAATTCGGCCGGGGTTAGGTCGTATACCAGGCGGTGCGCATAGCTGTGGCAGGCGATCTCATGGCCGCCGGCGGCAATCTCACGCACCAGATGCGGGTAGCGCTCGGCAACCCATCCCAAAATGAAGAACGTCCCGTGGACTTCATGCTGGGCGAACAAATGGAGAATGCGGCGAGTCGGTTCTTCGACGCGCGAGGGCAGGGTGTTCCACTCCTCCATCGGCGCGAAACGAGCCACTTCACTGGGATGGAAATATTCTTCGACGTCGACGCTGATGATATTCAACATCTTGCACTTAGGCGCCTGACCGGCGCACGCGCCGCAGCACGAAGACCGCGATATCGAACAATCGCCCGAAGGCGCCCAACACCAGCCGATCGATGAGCCTTGTCAGCATTCAAGCCCTGCCCTTCATAGATAGCACGTCCAGGCCTTCAAAAGCTGCTCCCCGCATGGCATACTGGTGCGTCGGATGCCGCGAACCACGATCGCTCCAGATGTCGAAGTGGTGAACCGGGATGAGCTGACGCCCCTTTACCGCGTCGTGCTGCTGGACGACGACGATCACACCTACGATTACGTCATCGAAATGCTGCAAAAGATTTTCATTTTCTCCCTGGAACAGGCTTTTCGCCACGCCGAGGAGGTGGATTCGAGCGGCCGCACGGCCTTAATCACGTGTGAATTGCCGCAGGCCGAGTTCAGCCGCGACCAGATTCACGCCTACGGTCCGGACTGGCGCCTGGAGCGCTCCAAAGGCTCCATGTCGGCAGTGATCGAGCAGGCCGGTCCAGGCGGAAACGCTTAGGAAACGGCTGCTATCATAAATTTATGAAGCTATTGGGAATTTTATCCGGAGTGGTATGTGCGGCCGGCCTCGTGGCCCAGACGGCACCGCCGCCTCCCTCCAGCATTCTTGCCAATTACGACAAAGTGGTCATCATGGTCGGCGACGAGAAAATCACGGCCGGCCAGTTGGAACAGATTATCGATTCGCTGCCGGAGCAGAACCGGGCCCGGGCACGCGGACCGAATAAACGCGAGTTCGCCGAGCAAGTGATCCGCGTGAAGCTGATGGCGCAGGAAGCCCGGCGCCGCAAGCTGGAGGAGCGGTCGGCGGTAAAAGTGCAAGTCCAATTGCAGCTGGATCAAGCGCTCGCCAACGCGCTATACCAGGAGATTTCGACCGATACCAAGATCGACGAACCCACGGCCCGTAAGTACTATGACGAGCACAAAGGCGATTTCGAACAGGCTCGGGCGCGCCATATTCTGATCCGCATGAAGGGTTCGCCGGTGCCTCTGGCAGCAGGCAAGGCCGACTTGACGGAGGACGAAGCGCTGGCCAAGATCAAGGATTTGCGTGCCAAGCTTCTCGCCGGCGCGGACTTTGCCGCCATGGCCAAAGCCGAATCCGACGATTCCGGCTCAGGCGCCAACGGCGGCGATCTGGGAACTTTTGGACGCGGCAGAATGGTTCCGGAATTCGACCAGGTTGCTTTTATCCTGCCCGTCGGCCAGATCAGCGAACCGGTCAAAACCCGCTTTGGTTATCACCTCATCAAAGTCGAGCAACGGGATTCCAAGACCTTTGACGAGTTGCGTCCGGAGATCGAGAAACGCTTGCGGCCGGACATCGCGAAGAAAACTATCGACGATCTTCGCAAGAACGGCCAAGTCACACTCGACGAGAGCTTTTTTGCGGCGACGCCCGCCGCTCCCGCGGTTCCGCCCGCGCCTGCGGCGAAGAAGTAGCGGGCTACTTGCGGCGTTTGCGCAGGAAATTGCTGTCGGATTCCTGCAGGGTAGGGAACGTCTTGGACATGTGATCGTTCCAGCCGAGCTGTTCCTCGTCGAACAGCGCCCAGGCCAGGCCCATGCCGCCGGCGCAGAGCGACACGCATGTGCCGACCAAGCGCAGCGTGCGGGCGGTGCGATCGGGCGCATAGCCATCGAAGTCGATGAGCCGCAGCCCGCTCCAGCGCATGCCGGCGGTGTCGCGCCCGGCGAGCGTCCAGAGAATTCCGTAGAAAACGATCACGGTTAGAAACGCCGCCGCGAACCACGGAGCGGTGCTACGGTCGATGTGCAGGTCGCCGCCCAGCAATTGAAATGTGAGCAGAAAGATGGCAAACCCGGCCACCACCACGGCGGCATCGAGCGCAGCGGCGATGGCGCGATGTTGCGGAGTGGCTACAGGAGCATCGCAAATGATCAGCGCTTCGACGCTAGTCTTCAACGTGCGCGGGCCTGGAAGCGGAGCCCGCAGAAAGTCCAGCTCACTTTGCCGGTCGTTCGGCTCGGACGGCGTGCGCCGCCGGGGCGGCGCTTTGCTGGGAGCGGGAACTTGTATCAATAGCGGAGGGGTTGGAGCGGGAACCGAAGTAGGCGGCGCCAGCGGACGCCGCGTGATGCTTTCGAAAGGAATGATGCGCGGCGGCGGAACCTGGGCCGGTTCCGGCTCGTCCATCACAGATGCCGGAGAGGCAGTAGCGAGCGACCCGGATGTCAGGTGCAGCGGATAGGCGGCCGCTGCTGCCCCTGATGCCGAAGCCCGGCGCAGCAAACGTCCACAGCGCGTGCAACGATGCTCATCCTCCGCATTCCAACTCCGGCAGTAAGTGCAGTTCATCCGTTTTATGCGCGCGCTAGCGCCCAGTTGTGTTACGTTGCGAGATTGAGGCTTTTCGCGCGCAGAATCTCTTTCCACTTAGGTACCACATTCGCCTGGATTTGTCATCAAAATCCGGGGTCCGTGCGATGTCGCGTGGCACTTGGTTTCGCGTTGATGCTGCTCGCGGCTTGCCCGATGTTGGCGCAATACGGTAGACCACCGAGTCTGCCGCCAACCGCGCCCGTGAATCCAATCCTCAACCCCAACCTGCGCCTGCGGGTTCAGCGGACTGACGCGCCGCCCGCCCACGAATGGGTGATTCGCGCCGACCGCTGGGAATCGAACGGGCCCCAGTATTATCTGCGCGGCAAGGCCGAGATCGAAGGCACCGACCTCCTTCTGCAGGCCGATGAGATCGATTACAACGACGATACAGGGTACGCCGAAGCGCGCGGCAACGTCCACTATCAACAGTTCGAGCGCGGCGAGGAGTTGCGCGCCGACAAAGTGGAGTACAACACCAAAGAAGAGACCGGAAAGTTTTACAACGTCCGCGGCTGGAGCCGTACCCGGGTGGATACTCGCCCACGCATGCTGACTTCCGACACGCCGCTCTATTTTGAGGGCGCTTGGGCCGAGCGCGTCCAGGACAAATACATTCTGCATGACGGAATGGTGACGAACTGCAAGCTGCCCAACCCCTGGTGGACGCTGCGCGGCCCGAAGTTCGACATCATCCCCGACAATCGGGCCATCGCGTATCGCAGCATATTCCGTTTGCGGCGTCTGCCGCTTTTTTTCACGCCTTTCTTTTACAAAGCGCTGGGGAAGGAGCCGCGGCGGAGCGGCTTTCTGACGCCCAACATCGGCAACAGCTCGACGCGCGGCAAGATGGTGGGCCTGGGCTACTATTGGGCTTTCAACCGCAGTTACGACGTCACCTACCGATCTGCAGGATTTCAGCGAGCGCGGACTGGCGCATCACATCGATTTCCGCGGTAAGCCCCACGAAGGCGCAGACTTCGACGCCATTTTCTACGGCGTGCAGGACCGCGGCCAGCTTCAACCCGATGGAACCCGCATCAAAGAAGGCGGCTTCAACATTTTCGTGACCGGCAAAGCAGACCTGGGCGATGGCTTCGAAGCCCGCGGAAACATCAATTACTTGAGCTCATTGTTGTTCCGCGAGTCCTTCACGGAGTCGTTCAATGAGGCCATCTATTCGGAAAGCAATTCGGATGGTTTCATCACCAAGCATTGGTCGTCGTATACGCTTCGATATCGAGTTTGCCCGCCTGGAGAATTTCCAGAGCACCACCAAGGGCGATTCGATCGTGATCCGCAAGCTGCCGGAATTCCAATTCGCCAGCCGCGATCACGAATTCACCCTCTTCGATACTTCCTTCTGGTTCTCCCTGGATTCGACTGCGCGGGCTCTTACGGCGCAGTCAACCACTCTTCCAGACCCGCCAGATTGTCGACCGCGAGGACTTCGCGCCGCGTCTTATGACGGCGCTGCGCTGGAAGGGCTTTCATTTGCTTCCGGCTTTTTCCATTCGCGAGACGCACTGGGGAGATAGCCAGAACAACGGCGAAGTGGTCGGCAAGGATTTCAACCGCTTCACGCGCGAATTCACCGCCGAGCTGATCATGCCCAGCCTGGAACGCACCTTTAACCAGAAGACGTGGCTGGGCGAAAAGCTCAAGCACGTCATCGAGCCGCGCGCGTCTTTTCGCTACGTTGGCGGCGTAACAAATTTCGACGCGCCGGTCCGTTTCGACGAAGCGGAGCTGCTTTCCAACACCACCGAGGCTGAATTTTCGCTCACCAATCGCTGTACGCCAAGCGCGGGGATGATGTTGCGGAGGTGGTGAGCTGGGAGATTGTGCAGCGGCGCTTCTTCGATCCGACTTTCGGCGGCGCGATCATTCCGGGGCAGCGCAACGAGGTGTTGAGTTCGCTTGAGCTGACACCGTTCGCGTTTCTGGATGGGCCGCGCAACTACTCGCCGGTAGTATCGATTTTGCGCACCAGCCCCAAGCAGGGATTCGGCATTGAGTGGCAAACGGACTACGATCCGCTGCGCAAACAGATTGTCGACAGCGCGATTACCGTAGATGCGCGCTACAAGAAATACTTTCTGATCCTGGGGCACAACCAGGTGCGCAGCGATCCGATCCTGTCGCCCAACGCCAACCAGTTTCGCGGCAGCGCCGGTTTCGGCGATCCCAACCATCGCGGCTGGAACGCTGCTGTCAACGCGGTTTACGATTATCGCCTTGGCGTTCTGCAATTCGCCACCACGCAAGTAACCTACAACACGGATTGCTGCGGAATCAGCGTGCAGTACCGGCGTTTCAACTTCGGCACGCGCGATGAAAACCAGTTTCGGCTGTCGTTCGTGGTGGCCAATATCGGCAGCTTCGGCACGTTGAAGAAGCAGGAGCGGCTATTCTAAACCCTGCGCTACCATTAGCACATGGCTCAACAATCCACGTATGATGATGCAAATCTGATTCTCCGCTTGTACGAAATCCGCCGCGAAGAGCGCATGCGCAAAGCGCGGGCGTGGTTCGGCAAATCCTACAAAGCGCGCACCATGGAAGAGCATTTGAAGCTATGCCCGCCAGGCTCGGAAGAGGACGCTTCGTTCCGGATGATCACCAGCTACTGGGAGATGGCGGCGTCGTTCGTCACCTCTGGCGTGCTGAACGAAGACCTGTTTCTGCAGAGTGGCCGCGAGTTGTTATTCGTGTGGGAGCGGATCAGGGACATCGTTCCCGCCGCGCGCGCGGCATACAAAAGCCCCAATGTGCATCGGCATATGGAGACCGTGGCCAATGCATTCATTGCGTCGGACAACAAAACTGCTCCCGGCGCCTATGAAGCGTTCAGCGCTCGCGTGCGAGGCGCGTAGGCAGTGAGCCCGGAAGACGGCGCCGATCTCGCGCGGGTCTACGATGCCATCGTGGTGGGATCGGGCGCCGCCGGCGGCATGGCGGCGCATGTGCTGACCGCGCACGGCATGAACGTGCTGCTGCTCGAAGCCGGCAAGAAGCTCGACATCGATAAAGAACTGCGGTCGATGGAATGGCCGTACGAGCATGCGCGACGCGGCGATCTTCCGCCGGGCTCCCACGGGCTGACATTTAACGAGTACACCGTTCGCCAGCCGCCGTATGCGCGCGGCGCAGAAGTACAAGCATGTGTATTCGTATGTCGGAGGTTGGTCCGGCGCCGATTACGCCAAGAACATCATCGTCGACGAGAAGGATCATCCCTACACCGGCACGCAATATGCCTGGGTGCGCGCGCGCTGCCTGGGCGGCAAAACCAATATCTGGGGACGGCTGGCGCTGCGCCTCTCCGACTACGATTTCAAGGCCGCCAGCCGCGACGGCTATGGAGTGGACTGGCCGATTTCCTACGCCGATATCGCGCCGTACTACGACAAGGTCGATTTGTATCTCGGCATTTCCGGCCACAAAGAGAATCTGCCATATCTGCCGGATAGCCTGTTCCAGCGGGCCATTCGCTTGACGCCGGCCGAGGTCGGCCTGCGGGAAAGCATGGCACGCATGGGGCGGGTGCTCACGCCGTATCGCGCCGGTGTTACGACGGACGGTCTGAAGCACAACAAGTTTCGCAGCCGCTGTTACGGGCGCGGCGCCTGCAATCGCCGGCCTGGCGGCTGCGATATTCACGCGGCTTTCGATTCGCCCACCGGATTGATTTATCCGGCCATGGAGACGGGAAAACTCACGCTGCGGACGAATTCCATCGTGCGCGAAGTGCTGGTCGATCCGGCTACGGGAAAGGCCCGCGGCGTGGCCATGGTGGACGCCGTGACGGGACGCAGCTACGAGGCCAAAGCCAAGGTAGTGGTGCTGGGAGCATCCACGCTGGAAACGGCGCGCCTGATGCTGTTGTCGAAATCGCGCACGCATCCCAACGGAATCGGCAACAACAGCGGGCACGTGGGCCACAATTTCTGCGAGCACGTGATGGGGCCGTCGATTACGGGTCTGGTGAAAGATTTGGTGGGCAAGCCGAGGACGCTGGATGACGGGAAGCCTGCCGGATTCTACGTTCCCCGGTTTCGCAATCTTGCGCGAGCGGCATCCGAAATTTATTCGCGGCTACGGATTTGAAGGATCGAGCGGAACGACCATGTTTCCCGCAGGCGCGCTTTCGACGCACGGCTTCGGTTCCGGCTACAAAAAAGCCGTGCGCGATCACGCCGGGGCGTTCATCGAGATGGGCGCGTTCGGCGAAGTACTGCCGCGTTTCGAAAGCTATGTGGAGATCGACCCCGTCGTGAAAGACCGTTGGGGCGTGCCTGTGCTGCGCTTCCACTACAAGTTCAGCGACAACGAAAAGAACATGGCGGCGGACATGGCGGATTCCGCGCGGGAGATTTTCGCAGCCGCTGGGATTGAAGAAATTGCCCTGGATCGCGAAGTGCTGACGGAGGGCTGGTCGATCCACGAATTGGGCACGGCGCGCATGGGATCTGATCCAAAGACGTCGGTGCTCAACCAGTTCCAGCAGTCGCACGACGTCAAGAATCTTTTCGTGGTGGACGGCAGCAGTCACGTGAGCGCGTCCTGCCAGAATCCGACGTGGACCATCATGGCGCTGGCGTGGCGGTCGTGCGATTATCTGGCCGAGCAATTCCGCAAAGGAGAATTGTAATGGCGACGCGGCGCGAATTGATCCAGCTTACGGCGGGCGCGGTGATTGCAGCCGCGGGTGAGGCCTCGGCACAAAAGGGCGGCCAGTTTTTCACGCCGGAGGAATTTCGCATGGTGGACGAGCTTTGCGAAATCATTATTCCCGCCGACGAGCATTCGCCGGGCGCGCGCGCCGCGAAAGTGGCGGCTTACATTGACGCGCGGCTGGCTGAAAGCCTGGAACCGGAACCGAAAGAGCTCTGGCGGGATGGGCTGAAGCGCGTGGATGCGTTGGCGCGCGAGATGCAAGGGCACGCTTTTCTGGAGGGCGCGCCGGCGGAACGCATCGCCGTCGTTACGCGCATGGCGGAACACGAAGGTGATCCCAAGACGCCCGCGGAGCTGTTCTTTCGCGAGATCAAAGCGCGCACCGCGCACGCCTATTACACGTCGGAGATCGGCATCCATCAGGAAATGGAATACAAGGGCAACACCATCCTGCAGGAATTTGTTGGCTACGAAGTTAAGTAGCTTGGCGAATAGGGCGAACAAAAGGTAAAGTCCCGTCGCGCGTCCGCCGATCATGTTGGCGTATGCCAATTCCAATCATGAAAGATTCCTCTCGCTTTGGATGTTTTGAGTTTTTGAGGCAATTCTTCGGATTCTAACGTCTATTAGTCCTGGATCTCGTCCTGGCGCTTTCCGTTGCGTATCCCGTTGGTGATACGGCTACCAAACCGCGAGTGAGAAAAAGTTGGAGCTGCACACACTATTAGGCAGAAGGACAGCCTTCTGCCGAGAAGTGCTGCTGCCCAAACGGGAGCATGGCTCGCTCTGGGCTCACCTATGTCGATCCCTCCAGGCCACCGCGATTTCCCGCCCGACAGCTCTAAAACTCCTGACGAATGTTCACCGAAGACTCTCCGGGCAGTGCCTGGGGCGCAGAGGTGGTTCGGCGCCGAAAGCCTCGACCGGCGGAACGCTATGTAGTGGAGCGGATGATCGGGCAGGGCGGCATGGCGGTGGTATACAAGGCCCGTGACGTAGTGCTCGACCGCGTCGTAGCTCTCAAGTTGCTTCACCCGGACCTTTTACTGGACGGCGTCTCGGAGTTGCGAATGAAGCGAGAACTGGTGCTGGCCAGCAGAGTCTCTCACCCGCGTGTAGTACGGGTCTATGACTTCGGCGAGATAAACGGAACCAAGTTTATTTCGATGGCTTTCATCGATGGAGAAAACCTCAAATCGCTTATTTCGCGTGAAGGCATTATTCCTATCGATCGTGCGATTCACATAGCCACCCAATTGTCAGAGGCGCTGGATGCCGCCCACACGCAGGGGGTGATTCATCGGGACTTAAAGCCGCAGAACATCCTTCTGGATGGCGATGGGAACGTCTACATATCGGACTTCGGTCTGGCAAGATCTTCGACCGATTCGAGCGGGCTTAGCAAGCCGGGAGAATACCCTGGGAGCCCGGCTTATATGTCTCCCGAGCAAGCGCTGGGTTTGCCGGTAGACCACCGAAGCGATCTCTATTCACTGGGCCTGGTCCTCTACGAGATGGTGTCCGGCAAGCTTCCTTCGTTCGCCACGACGGCCTTATTTTGGCAAGAAAGGTTTCACTGCCGAATCAAGAGTCCCAGGACACTGAATCCTGCGGTTTCGGAACACTTGGCATCACTCATTCTGCGATGCCTCGAGTTCGACCGCGCCAAGCGATACCAAAACGCATCTGAGATACTAAGCGAGCTCAAGCCGCAGTCCACTGATACCACGGAGCGAAACCGGACGCATCAGAGTTTCGCATCGACTCTCCAAAGAAGGCATAGGGTTAGCGGTGTTGGTGCTGGCGAGCCTGGCGATCTTGTCTTCGGGCTCGCCGAGGCTAGAGCCTGGCCGATCCGGTCCCAACCCTGCCGAACCGCAACGACAGCTAAAGAAACTGGCCTTCACTCCTTTGCGCGTCAGCGGAAACGTGAGATCTTTATCCGCCTTGGCGGACAGCTTGACGGAAGCGGTCTTTTCAAAAGCCGCCCAATCCGGAAGACTCAGACTCTATTCCGGGGATGTTAACCCGGCGGGCGTCGATACATTGTTGACCGGATCCGTCAGCGGTCAAGAACAACGAGACCGTTGTCACAATGCACTTGACGGACCGCGCAACCGGCGGCGAAATTTGGACCGAGCAGTTTTCAGCCAGTCCTAAGAATCAGGCCCAGTTAGAAGACAGGATTTGGGACGGCATATCCAAGGCGCTGGGATTGATCACGACTGACGTTCCCGCTACATCCGGGCCGTTGCATGCGACCAACAATCTCGAAGCCTATAAACTTTACATGCAGGGCAAGCTGATGTTGAGAATGCGCAGAAATCCGTCAGGTGCTCAACAGGCTATTGTGCTATTCCAAGAGGCGCTGAAACACGATCCCGGCTACTTTTATCCATGGTTGGGACTTGCGGATGCGAATCTGGTTATTTTTACGGAGAGCCAGGAGAGCTCATGGTTCGAAAAAGCCAAGCAGGCCTCCAGGCAGGGGCAGATGCTGAGCCCGAAACGACCCGAAGCCCAGATTCAAGTGGCAAAGATTCAGATGGCTACCGGACAGTATGAGGAGGCTATCGGACTGCTTGGCAAGACCATCCAAATGGACCCGGCTTCCGACGAGGCCTTTAGAGCTTTAGGGCGAGCCCAACTCCTCAGCGGCAATGCGGAACGCGCTATCGCGGCATATCAGAAGGCAATTGATCTCGATCCGCGCTCGTGGCTAAATTACAACGCCATGGGTTCGGCGCGTTTTCGCCTGGGCCAAACCGATGACGCCGAGCGTGCGTTCACCAAGGCGATTGAACTCGAGCCGAAAATCGATGACAACTATACCGATCTGGGCAACACGTACCTTCAATCCGGCAGGTTTCAGCAAGCCATCCGCATTTTTGAAAAGGCACTGACGTTGGAGGCGGATGCGATCAACTACAGCAACCTGGCAACTGCGCTTTTTTATTTGCAGCAATACCAGTCTTGCGTTCCCATCTTTGAAAAAGCGGTGCAGTTGTCTCCAAAATCTGAGGAACTTGTAGGAAATCTGGCGGACGGCTATCGTTGGTCGGGCCGGAGCGATGAAGCCATGAAAACCTACTTTGCGGCGGTCGATCTGAGCTGGCAAACCCTTCGCCGGAATCCAAAGGACGCCGACGCTCGAGGCCGCATGGCGGTGTATTACGCAAAAATGGGGGATTTGGAGAACGCGCGCTCCTCCATTCGAACCGCACGGGCTGGAGACCCCGGGAACGGATTGCTGCAGTACGAGGAGGCGGTAATCTCGATATTGGCAGGCAATCTTCCTCAGGCCGAAGAGCAGCTCCGATCGGCATTGAGGAGCGGGTACCCTGTCCAACTCGCGATTCACGACCCGGAGCTAAGGTCGTTGCACCCACGCGCAAAGTTGTTTGATGTTGCGAGAGGCGGTAAGGAGTAGAGTTATTCCGCCAATCGCCTGACTGCCTGCTCGATCACGCGCGTTGCCGCTTCCTCATCCGGTTGCTGATCGAGATGCAGAGGCGGGCCAAACCGCACGCGCACCGGGCCCGAGCGTGGCCATTCATCGTGCACTGAATAGACCTCAAACATTCCCTGCAAATAAACCGGAACCACGGGCACGCGCAGCCGCAAGGCCATCACGCCGATTCCTGGATGGAAGATTTGCAGATTGCCATTGAGCGTGCGGCGGCCTTCGGGATAGACCAGCGGACAGTAGCCGTGATCGATTAGCTCGCCGGTGTATTTGAGTGCGCGCCGCACGCCGGACATGCGTTGAGGCAAGGGGTAAGCATTGAACAGCGAGCAGGCCATGTAGTAAATCCACATGACGCGCAGGCGCTGAGCGAGTGGGAAACCGCGCGGCTCCAGCCATGCGCGGAAATAATCCTGCGACATTGCCGGCGCCAAGCGAGAGCGCCAGCGCCTGGGCAGAGCCGCAAAAATGGCGGGAGTGTCAAGATCGCTCGCATGGCTGGCGGCGAACAGCACTGGACCGGTGAGGCCGGCCAGATGTTCGAGGCCGTCCACCTTGAGGTCCGTCAGAATGCGAAACGCCGGTAGCACCGCGGCTTCGAGCGCCGCAAAGCGCAGCGCGCGCACGGGCCAGGAGCGCGACCAGCGCGGCGGATGCAGGCTCTCAGATTTGCGCGGCTCATCGGCGTGCTGCAGCCAGGCTTTCAGATCGCCCACCGTCGAGACCTGGGCGAAGCGGTCTTCGTCCAACTCGACGCCGTATTGATTTTCGATTTGCGAGAGCAACTCCACGCGCTCCAAGGAGGAAATGCCGAGGTCTTCGTTCTCGGCGACGTGGCGGCCGGTCACGCGAGTGAGCAGGTCCTCGATGCCGTTGGCGGCAGCGGGTTTCGCTCCACCAGCAAGGCGCCGTGCCACTTCGCCGCGCTTCACTTTCATGGTGGATGACGTACGCGGGAAATCCTCATCGGGCCATACGGACCAGCTACGAATGCGCTGGTGCGCTTCCAATTGCTGATTGGCGGCGGCGACCAGCGGCTCGGCATTCGACAGCCGGATTCTCCAGCAGCAGCACGGCGTGCACGACCTCTTCGTCGCCGTTGCGCATGGCGACAACCACGCTGTCCTTCACGCCGGGCTGGCGATTGAGCACCGGCTCCACGTCCTGCGGATACACGTTGAGACCTTCGGAGGTGACGATCATCTCCTTCTTGCGGCCCTTGTAATACAGGCGGCCTTCGGCATCCATCTCGCCGATGTCGCCGGTGTGCAGCCAGCCGTCTTCGATGCGGCCGGCGACAGGGGCGCCCATGTATTCGGTGATCACGCTTTCGCCGCGCACCAGGATTTCGCCGTCGGGCGCGATACGGACTTCCTGCCCGGCGATGGCTTTGCCGATCGATCCGCGGCGCGCGCTAAACGGATGATTGAGCGCGACGACTGGGACTGGTCTCGGTGAGTCCATAGCCCTGGATCACCAAAAAACCCAGCCTGCCCCAGAACGCCTCGGTGCCGGCGGCCACTTCCGCGCCGCCGACGACCAGTGCCCAGAACTTGTATCCCAATGCGCGATGGACCTGACGATAGCGCCACCAGCGTTCGAAAATTCCAGGCACGCCCTTCCAGCGCTGTTTCGCTTCGGGCAGCGTGAAGCGGCGCTCGATTTCGCCTTGCAGCGATTTGAGAAATCGCGGCACGGCCACCAAGCACGGAGACGCGCTCGCGGTGGATGGTGTCCAGGATCGCGCCCGGGTTGAGATCGTGCATGAACACCGCCGCCCCGCCCAGCAGCGGTGGAATGAAAATGCCGAGCGACTGGCCGAACAGATGGCTGAGCGGCAGCATGTCCAGAATGCGAACGGGTTGGAACGGGCGCGCCAGGCGTTGGTATTTTTGCATCTCACGCTCGATGGGCGTGAGGTTGGCGCAGATATTCTTGTGGCGATGCACGACGCCGACCGGATCGCCGGTGGTGCCGGATGTGTAGACGATTTCGACGACGTCAGCGGGGGAGATTGCCGCAGTCGCGAAATCCAGCAGCGTCAGGCAGTGCGGCGATCTCGGCGAAAGTAGTCCGCGATGCGCCGGGAAGCGCTTCCTCCATCTCCACGGCAGCGCCCGTGACGATCAGGCGAGCGTGCACTTCGGCTTGAATGCGGCTGACCAGCGCGAACGAGGAACGGAAATCCACCGGCACCACTTCGACGCCGCGCGCCACCGCACCCCAGAATGCCGCCAGCCATTCAGGACGATTCTCGCCCCAGAGCAGCAGCCGCTCGCCTTTTTGAAAACCATTGGTGTCGAGATAATTGCGCGAATGCGCCAATGCGGGCGTACAAATCGGCATAGGAAAGCTGCCAGGTGCGGAAGCCATTGGAATAGCGCACGGCCTCGCGCTCGCCGAGCGCGCGCATCACAGGAAGGATGTCGAGAAGGGTTTGCAGTTACTTCTGTTCTTCCTCGCCTTTGCGGCGGAGAGTAGGTACTTTCTTTTTCTGATCGGCGGCCTTTTTCTCGGCGGCCTGCTTGGCTTCCGCGTCTTTGGGAGCGAGCATGGAATCCCGCTCCTTTTTCTCTTCGGCATTTTTGGCGTCGATGGCAAGGGCGCGCGAGGCCATATCCAACTGGGAAAGCTCGATCGAATCGCGCGTGGTTTCGATGGCCTGCTTCAGTTGGAAGGAAAAGCGGGCAAAATCGGACGGCTGGCTGGCTTCGATCTTGCCCAGCACGCCGAGCATTTCCTTCTCGCTTTTGGTGACGGAAGCCAAGGCTTCGGAGATATCGATGCGGTGCTCGAGCGCGTCATCGGCCACGGTGTCGATGGCGTCGATAATCTGGTCGTACTCCTCAAGCGCATCGTGCACCAGGGCCGCGCGGCCCTCTTTAGGCTTGGCTAAAACGCTGGTGGCCATGTCCAGGCGCTGCTTGGCAAGCTGGATATAAAGCTTCATGCGCAGGTTCGGATCCCGCGCAAGGCGAACCTGATCGATTTCGTCAGCGGTGAGAAAATCGCGCTGCGCCAGTGCCGGCGTTGCCGCCAGCGCGCTTAAACCGATAGCAAGCAACCAGGTTCTCATTTGCTTTTCTCCATGATGGCATCGAGCAGCGCGTCGTGCACGTGCTGGACGGTGGCTTTGACCGGCTCGATCATCGGCCGGTCGGCAAAATTCATATCCTCAGCAAAGGATTCCATCCGGCGCAGCAACTCGCTGGTCCGGAGCTCGGCATACTTGAATGCTTTCGGGCTGCGGCTGGCTTTCTTGCCCGTGCTCTTGAGCGACGCGTCGGCCAGCTCGACCGATGCCTTGACCTCGGCCAGCAGGCCCGCTGTGTTGGGAAGATCGCCTTTATCGTAGGCATCGCGCGCCAGCTTAAGGGCCTGATCGGCATTGTCCAATGCGAGCTTGGACCGTTTTTCCAGATTCGGCTCCGCCTGGATGCGCGGCACTTCGGCACGGATCGCGACGCTCAGCGCCAGCATCAGCGGGAGTGCAGAGCCAGGATGTCATCACTTGTTCAGATCCTTGCGGAGCATGCGCACGCGCTGGCGAGCTTTGAATTCTTCATCGGGATAGTGGCCGTCGCTGGTTGCCAGAAACTTTTCATAGCTTTCGAGCGCGGGCTTCAGCTGATGCAATTTGTCGAGGACGATGGCGCGCAGGTAAGAGTTGCCGGGTGTTTCCTGGCCGAGCGCGCGGACGCGATCGAGCGCCGCCAAGGCGCGCGGATATTCGTTGGAGAGGGTAAGCGCGCCGGCCAGATCGTTCCACGCTTCTTTCGAATCCGGCTTGATCTGGGTGGCTGCGAAAAACTGCGGAGCAGCGTCGGCATAGCGGTGGGCATCGCGCAGAGCGCGCCCGTACATCATGCGCAGACCGTAGTTTCCCAGGTCGGATTTGACTACTTCCAGAAGCAGGGGAATGGCTTTCAGCGGCTCGTGATTGATCTGATACGCAGTGGCCAGCGCAACGCGGTTGGCGGGCGTGGGCGATTTTTCGACGGATTGTCTCCAGCAGCGGGATGGCCTCACTGTAGCGCTGCGCTTCGAGCAACAATTCGCCCCTGCGTTCCTGCGCCGCAACGTCGGCGGGGAATTTTTCGTAAATGGCGATGGCTTCGGCAGGCTGGCCTTGCTTTTCGTAAAGCGCGGCCAGCTCCAGCATGGCGTCGTTGAAAGCGGGATTCAATTGCGCGGCGGCGCGATAGTGTTCGGCGGCGTCCGGCAGGCGATTCTGCCGCGCCAGAGCCCGCGCCAATCCCAACTCGGCGGCCGCGGCTTTGGGATCGATGGCCAGCGCGGCGCGAAAGTGCGGCTCAGCCTGCGCCGCATCGCCCGTAGCCGCGAGCGCTTCCGCCAGGTAAAACTGCGGACGGTACACCTTGGGTTTTGCGGTGACAGCGGCGTTGAGATAAGGCGCGGCTTCGGCCGCTTGCTTGTTGGACAGCAGCAGCATGCCAAGGTTCAGCTCTGCTTCGTACAGGCCCGGTTTCAGCTCGAGTGTTTTGCGGTATTCGGGAATGGCCAGCGCCGGCTTGTCGGCCAGGCTGTAGCAAAGCGCGAGGTTGAAATGCGCTGTGTAATCTTTGGGATCGGCCGCGATGGCCTGGCCGAATAGCTGCGCGGCTTGGTCGTATTGCTTGCGATCCAGCGCTTTCAGGCCATCGGCCTGATAGTCGGTCTGGAACAGGAAGAGTGCGGCTAAAAGCGTGGCGGCGTGCCACATGGCTTTATTGTACCTGTGGGGCTGGGGCTAGCGCTGGTTAGCCGGAGTGATCGACTACTCCCTCTCCGATAACAATTGTGACCATGTTCGGCGGCCGAAACGTGCACTGGCTGGCACAGGGAAGGTTACACAAGCCTTCGATCTTGAAGTCGTACACGATGATCGCGGTCTTGGCGGAACTGGGTTGGAATCGCCATTTCTTGGAGTTGGCGATGCAATCCGCGATCAGGCTTTTCGCCCCGGAGAGAGCTTGAGACGACACGATTCGCCCGTCTTCGCCCAGCGTCACTCGCACCACTACGACTCCCTGCACGTGGGTCAGGCGAGCAGCAAGCGGATACAAGAGGTTTTCGAAATAGAAGGGTTTGATCTGTTCGTCAAGGATGGTTACATCTTGTTGTCCGGAAACGAGCCAGCCAGCGAGACAACAAGTCGCAATTAATGTGATCAACTTTTGCCCTGTGGCGGCATACCGCATGGCGGTATTGTACACCTGTTCTCTACGGAGCGAGCGCGATATCCACCTGATCGTGGAAGCTCACCGGCGTGCGAATGGCCAGCGGGTAAATGCCCGGCGTGGTCACGGGCAGGGTGCTGGGTATGGTTGCGGTGATTTGGTAAACGCCGGGCACACCGGGCGCGAGCCCGGCAAAAGTAACTACTGCCAGTTGGCCATCGATAATCACGTCCGTCTGAGTGGTCGCCGTGCTCGATGGACTCGACCCGCCGGCGGCGCCGTCGGCAACGGGCGGTGAAACTGCGCCTAAACCAGTCAGAAAAATGTAAACCGTTTCGCCCAGGCGGGCCGGGTTGCCGGCATCTACCACCGACAGATTCGCGTGCAGGATTGCGCCTTCGCCCACGCCGTTTTCGTTCAGCGAGAAAACACCCGGCGTCGCCGCCGCAACCGGCACGACGATGGCGTTGGACGTCGTGCGGTTATTGTTGACGGTGATGGTAGCGGTGGCCTCGACGGTGCCGTACGGAACCAGAGCGTTGATTTGCGTGGCGCTGACGTAACTTACCGGGGCCAGTCGATTGTTGATCAAAACCTGCACGCCCGCCAGGCCCGCTGTTGACGGCGCGATAGTGGCGTGCGGTGCCGGCGCGAGGCCCGTGCCATAAAGCGTGATGAATTCTCCGGGTGAAATCGGGGCGCCGGGCGGGGCGAAACTACCGCCGTTAAGCACTCCCTGCGGATTCAGGAACACGCCCGGCCCGCTCACATCGGGAATGCGCACGCCCAGAAAAACTTCGTACGCCGTGGGATCGTCGATGCTCACGGCGGCGCCCACGAACGCTGCACCTGCCGCGCCCACCGCCACCTGCGTCAGGTCGGCCGCGCCCGAGCCATCCGCAACCAGTCCGTAGTCGTTCACGCCGGTGAAATCGTAGCTGAGCGGCTCCAATTGATGGACGCGCCGGCTGAACGTGATTTTGCTGAGCGGGCTGATGGCGTTGGTCGATCCTGCGTAGGCGCTGGCGACGCCGCCGGCTTCGAAACGCAGGCCCGCGCCCCAGAATTTACCGGTCCAACTGGCGTCGGTTGCGCCTGCCGGAAGAGCCTTCACGCCGATGAGGATGTCGTGCACGCCGGGATCTCTCGATCCGCCCAGAATCGCGCTGCTCCGCGAGGACAGATACAGCGTCTTGTTGCCATTCAGCAAAGCCGCCGCGCCCGCGGGTGTGGGAAAAATCGCAAAGCCGCTGCCGTCATTGGCAATCGAATAGGTAGCACCGGTAACGGCCTGGGTGAAGGGATTGCCGCTTGACGCACTCACCGAATGCCCATAAACGCTGATGCCGGCGAAGGCTCCCTGGGCGTTGGGTTGAAGTTGGAAGAAACCGCCATGCAGCGTGGCGGATGACGCCGCCGGAAATTCCAGGCTGACGGTAAAGTAATCGTCCTTGAGAGTCGCGTTGGACGTGGCCGAGATAGGAGCCGGGACCGCAGCGAACAGGTCGAACGTGTTATCGGAGGATTCGGTTGTGGCTCCGATCAGCATGCCCTCACCGGCCGATAACATGCCAAAACGCGCGTTGATATTCTGCGCAGGACGCTGCGGATTGGTCAGCGTGACCAGTCCAGCCGGAGTGACAGAGTACGTACCATTTCCGCTGAGAGGCGCGAGCGCCGCCGTGCCGACCGTTTGCTCGCCGGAAAAAGAATAAGCGCCGGCTCCATCGAACGTAATGGAGGCGGAAAGGCTGCGAATATCCGTAATATTTTCCGCGGTATCGGTGGAAATAGAAAGATGCCGCAGATAATATTTGCCGGTGAGCGTGTTGTTGCCGAGCGTCTGCGCCATGGCGGCTCCCGCCAGCAATAAACCAATGCCGCAGACAACTCTCATTCGGTCATTCTAGCGGATATGACGGCACGTTCCGTTACCGATGTGGCGTGTTACCATATTCCCGTTGCGTGAGCGAGAGTGGACAAGCGCATTCGTGAAAAACTGAAACAGCGCCTGCAGGGATTCGAATACCGCCAGCGCGATCGCGAGCAGCAGCGGTCGGCCCGGCAGCGCGGTTATCGCATCGCCAACATGATGCGGGAGCAGGGAACGCTGAACGGCGCGCGCAAATATCTGGAGTTGAAAGGCGTGGCGTATCATCAGTCGGCCGACCCGCGAACCGGGCGCGTCACGCTGACGGTTCCGGGCCAGGTCAGCTTTGCTTATGGACCCGATGGCAGATTCGTCTCGAGCGGGCCGGCCTCGGCCAGCGCCAACGATTGACTCAAACCGGCTCAAATCAATCATGAAAATTCTCTTCGTATTGCTTGTGGTTTTATGCGCCGCGGTGAGCGGCCGTGCAGAAGATAAATCCGCGCGGGTGGATGAATTATTTCGCGACTATACGGGGGCAGCCGTGCCCGGCGCGAGCGTGATCATCATCCAAGACGGCAAAGTCTTGCACAAAAAAGCCTACGGCATGGCTGATCTGGAAGCGCACGTTGCGGCCACGACGGCCACCAATTATAGGCTGGCCTCGTTCACCAAACAGTTCACCGCGATGTGCATTATGATGCTGGCGGAGCGCAAAAAGCTGTCGCTTGACGAACCGCTGCCGGCATTTGTCCCGGATTTTCCCGCCTACGGCAAGCAGATCACCGTGCGCCATTTGCTGACGCACACGTCAGGCCTGCTGGACTATGAGGATTTGATGCCGGCCGATAGCAAGGTGCCGATCCTGGATAAGGGCGCGCTCGAACTGCTGAAGAAGCAGGATAAAACGAACTTTCCGCCCGGCTCGGAATTTCGCTACAGCAATAGCGGCTTTGTGGTGCTGGCGCTGATTGTCGAGGCTCGCAGCGGCATGACCTTCGCTCAGTTTCTAAAGAAAAACATTTTCGATCCGCTGGGTATGGCCAAGACCGTGGCTTTCGAAAATGGTATCTCAACTGTGAGCAATCGCGCCTACGGTTACACCCAACGCGATAAAGGCTACGAACGCACCGACCAGAGCATGACTAGTTCCACGCTGGGCGACGGCGGCATCTACACTTCCGTCAATGATCTTTTCCACTGGGATCAGGCGCTCTACACTACAAAACTTGTGAAGCGCGAATCGCTGGAACAGGCCTGGACGCCCTTCACGCTGACCAACGGCAAGCGCACCGAATATGGTTTTGGCTGGTTTGTGAAGGATTACCGCGGCCTGCATACCGTGCAGCACGATGGTTCGACTATCGGTTTTCGGACTGCTATTCTGCGCGTGCCCGAACGCAAATTCACAGCGATTGTGCTGGTGAATCGCAATGAAGGCAAGCCTGGCGAGATAGCACAGAAGATCGTGGATTTGTATTTGTTTTGAGAAGGGCGGGTTTGAAACCCGCCCCTACAACACGATAGTAGCGTTCGCTCTCGATCAGACGGCCTGCAATGCGGCGACGCAGAGCGATTGAATCCACCGGCTCGAACTTGGTGAAACGACGCAGCGCCAGCAGGTTGGTGCGTAGAGCGTCGCCTTCGGAACACGCCGCCAGCACGGTCCGCGCGTTGTTTTCGATCTGCGCAATAGAATCGCGAAGCAGTACCGCGGTCATGTCCGCTGCTTGCGCTCCTTTGCCTTGCGCCGCGAGTTTCTGCGTGCGCAGATACGCGGACTCCATCGCGAAAACATCCATGATCACGTCCGTGATGCCGGCCAGGATCTCCTGCTGCTTCTCGATTTCGGCCAAATATTTCTGATACGCCACGCCCATCAGCAGCAGCGCGATTTTCTTCGCATTCTTGACCAACCGAGCGTCTTCGCCTGAGCCGTTGACGGCGCTTGGACCGCTGAGCAGCTCCGCCATGACACCCTGCGCGGCCTGCACCAGGCCAAGTTGTCCGCGCGCCGCGCGTTTCAGCAGCATGCCGGTAATCAACATGCGATTGATCTCGTTGGTTCCCTCGAAAATCCGGTTGATGCGCGAATCGCGATAGGCGCGCTCGACGGCGTAATCCTGGTGATAGCCGTAGCCGCCGTGAATTTGCACGCCTTCGTCCACCACATAATCCAGAACTTCCGACGCGTAGACCTTGATGATCGAGCACTCGGCCGCGTATTCCTCGACCGCTTTGAGCATGGTCGCGGGCGCATCCGGCGCGTCCCAGGAGAATCCTTCCAACTGCGATTCAATCTGCCCGACGACGCGATAGGTCATGCTCTCGGCGGCGTAAATGCGGATCGCCATCTCGGCCAGCTTGTGTTGAATCATGCCGAAATGCGAAATGGTTGTGCCAAACGCTTTCCGCTCTTTGGCGTACTTGATGGAAATCGCCAGCACGTTTTTGGATCCGCCGACGGCAAACGGTCCGAGCTTGAGGCGGCCTATATTCAGGATGTTGAATGCGATGATGTGGCCGCGCCCGATCTCGCCAAGCACGTTCTCCACCGGCACGCGGACGTTATCCAGATAGATGGCGCAGGTCGAGCTGCCCTTGATGCCCATCTTCTTTTCTTCGGCGCCGGAAGTGACGCCGCCAAAAGCGCGCTCCACCAGAAATGCCGTGAATTTCTCGCCGCCGACTTTGGCGAAGACGGTGAACAGGTCCGCCGCGCCGCCGTTGGTAATCCACATTTTCTGCCCGTTCAGAATGTAATGCGTGCCCTCGGGATTGAGGTCGGCGCGTGTTTTGGCGGCCAGCGCGTCGGAGCCGGCATGCGGCTCGCTCAGGCAATAGGCGGCGACCAATTCCGCTTTGGCGAGGCGCGGCAGGTAGCGCTGCTTCTGATCCTCCGTGCCAAAGAACAGCACGGGCAGTGTGCCGATGCCGCTATGCGCGCCGTGCCAGCCGGCGTAGGAACCGTCGCGCGCGAGCTGCTCGGCCACTACCACGGAAGAAGCTAGATCCATTTCCATGCCGCCGAATTTCTCCGGGATGGTGATTGCGGTCAGGCCAATTTCACCTGACTTGCGCAGAATGGAGACGGCCAGGCCGGGCTTCTGATGCTGGATGTCTTCGAGGTTTGGCTCGACTTCCTTTTTCCAGAACTCTTCAGCGGCGCGGGCGATGGCGCGATGCTCATCGGTGAGATCTTCAGGCGTGAAGATTTCAGCGGGCGAGCGCTCTTCAATCAGGAACCCGCCTCCTTTGGTCTTCGGTACCGTAGCTGTTCCTGCCGCCATGATGACGCCTCCGAGCTATTGAATTCTTTCCAAAATCCCCGCCGCGCCCTGACCGCCGCCGACGCACATCGTGACCATCCCGTAGCGCGCGTTGCGGCGCTGCATTTCCCGCAGAATCGTGGCGACCAGTTTCGCGCCCGTGCAGCCCAGCGGGTGGCCGAGCGCGATGGCCCCGCCGTTCACGTTCACTTTTTCCGGATCGATCCCAGCGCGGCGAATCACCGCCAGCGCCTGCACGGCAAAAGCCTCGTTCAACTCGATGACGTCGATGTCTTCGAGCTTGAGACCCGCCATGGCCAACGCTTTCGGGATCGCGACCACGGGCCCGATACCCATGATTTCCGGCGGCACGCCGCCCGCCGCGAAGCTGACGAATCGGGCCATGGGCTTCAAGCCCAGCTCGCGCGCTTTCGATTCCGACATCACCAGCGCAACGGCAGCGCCATCGCTGGTCTGCGAGGAATTGCCCGCCGTCACGGTGCCGGCTGCATGGAACACCGCCTTCAGCTTAGCGAGGCCTTCGAGCGACGTGTCCGCGCGTGGCCCTTCGTCCTTGGCGAAAATGCTTTTGGCGACTTTGGGCGAGGCGCCGTTGAGCGTTACGGTGGTCACTTCGACGGGCACGATTTCATCGGTGAACTTGCCCTCAGCCTGCGCCCGCAGCGCGTTTTGATGGCTGCGCAGAGAAAATACGTCCTGCTCTTCTCGCGAGATTCCGTATTTCCGCTGCAACTCTTCCGCGGTCAATCCCATGTTCATGTAAATTTCCGGACGATGATCCACGAACCAGGGATTGGGAGCCAGCTTGTTGCCGCCGCGCGGAATCAGGCTCATTGATTCGCTGCCTCCGGCCAAAATAATATTTGCCCCGCCGGCGCGAATGCGGTCCGCCGCCATGGCGATGGACTGCAGGCCCGAACTGCAGAATCGGTTGATGGTGACACCGGGCACGATGTCGGGCAGGCCCGCGCGCAGAGCAGCGGTGCGCGCCATATTATTGCCGGACTCAGCCTCCGGCATGGCGCAGCCGAGAATCACGTCGTCGACCTCGTCGGCGGGAACCTGCGGATATTTGTCCAATAAGCGGCGCATGACAGCGGCGGCTAAATCGTCGGGCAGGGAAGTGCGCAGCGTGCCGCGCGGGGCTTTGCCCACGGCGGTACGCAAACAATCCACGATCACAGCTTCAGGCATAGGGGCTACTACTATGGTAATCCGCGCTCAGGGCTGCGTCATTGCCAGCGCTTCTTTCACTGGCACCCCCTGATGGACCAGGGCGTGAATCCCTGCCAGCAAGGACTCGCCGCAAGGCTCGATCACGATGCCTTGCACACCGGCGTCCAGACATTGGCTGATAAGTTCCAGAAGCGCTGCGACGTTGGCATGGCGGCCCGGAGCCACCATCACTGGCCGGCCCGCCGTACGCACCAAATGGCGCAGCGCCGCGGCATCTCCCGCCGGATGAGTCTGGATGATGTCGGCGCCATATTCGGCGGCGATGTTCACTGCGGTTAACAAATCTTCGCCCACGATGTCGGCGATCACCGGCATACCCAGGCGCCGCGCCTCATCGGTCACGCGGCCAAGAATTTCGAGGTCGTGTGGGTTGTGGGCATCCACGCGTAATGCCGTGGCTTCGGCGCCCAGTTCGAGCGCGCCCTGGACACTTATCAGCTGCGGGGTGCGCATAGAAGAACCGTTGAGGCGCAGAATGACAGCCAGCGCGGCAAGCTCGTCAACCACCTGTTCCAGAATCCCGGGCGACACCGCCACGCCATCCGCCCCTGCACGGGCCAGCGCGCGCACCTGGGCCACGGGACCCTCGACGCCGTGATCCAAAGGCGCTATGAGCGCGCGTCCATTAGCGAACAGGCGCCGCATGCGCAGCGATTTACCCAAAGGCATGTTCCTATAATAGGTGCTGACGTGCGCTATCGAAAACTAGGCAAGGCCGGCTTCGCGGTGAGCGAAATCGGATGCGGAACGTGGGGCATGGGCGGGAACCTTTGGTTCGGCGGCAGCGATGCCGAATCGCTCGCCGCGCTACAACGCGCCTTCGAGTTGGGCGTTAACTTCATCGACACCGCGCTGGTCTATGGCGATGGCCATAGCGAGGAGCTGCTGGGACAGGCGCTGCCAAACGCCGGGCAGAAAGTGTACGTCGCCACCAAGGTTCCACCTAAAAACCGGCAGTGGCCCGCGCGTCCTGACGCGTTCCGCTCGAAGAGGTGTTTACCTACGACCACATTATCGAATCGACCGAGGAAAGTCTGCGCAACATGCGCATGGAAGCGGTCGACTTGCAGCAGCTCCACGTGTGGAACCCTGCGTGGCTGGACCGTGATGAATGGAAGCGCGCCTTGCAAGATTTGAAGCAATCAGGCAAAGCTAAAGCCGTTGGCGTCTCGGCGAACGACCATCAGCCGGATTCGGTGCTCGAACTGGTTGCCACCGGCCTCGTCGACACCGTGCAGGTAATCTACAACGTGTTCGATCAGGTGGCAGCGGAACGGCTCTTCCCGATTGCCGAACAACATGACGTGGGCGTCATTGCCCGCGTGCCTCTGGATGAAGGCAGTCTAACCGGGCAGATTCGCATCGACACGCAGTTCGACCCGCGCGATTTCCGCTCCCGCTACTTTCGCGGTGATCGCAAGCAGCAGGTTGTCGAGCGCGTGGACGCGCTCATCGGCGAGCTCGGCATTGACCGCAGCGCATTGCCGGAAATCGCGCTTCGCTTTTGCCTGTCGCATCCAGCGGTTGCGAGCGTAATTCCCGGCATGCGCGACCCACGCCATGTCGAGAGCAATGCTGAGGCGTCCGAAAAAGGGCCACTGTCCGCGGGGACCCTCGCTATCTTGCGGCGCCATGCATGGCCGCACAACTTCTACGGACGCGAGTAAGACTCCGCCCGGCGCCGGACTAACTCTGTGCGGAGGCACGTCTCACCCTGCGCCATGGCCCAGCGATGGTTGGCGGAGAAAATCGGCTTGAACAGGAATGAAAGATAGCGGAGTAGCGGCTTGTCGGCGCGGATTTTCCAATCGTAGGTGATGTTGACGAAGCTGCCATCCTGCTCAAAGGTCCACTTGCCGGTTCCGTCGAAATCTCCCGAGGCTTCAATGGAAAAACCGTATGGATAGCGCGACTCCGTTTTGCGCAATCGCCATCTCAACGTGTACGGCAGCCAGCCTTTGGTATGAAGCTCAATCACCGCGGGCCGGCCGGCGCTCTCGGGTTCGACCTCGCGCACTTGCAAATACACGGACGGCCACCAGCGCGGCAGAGCTAGCGCATCGTCCAATAAATCGGCGACCTCTTCGACGTCGCCCTCCACGCGCCAATGCGTCATGAAGTGGTACTCGTTGCTTTGCATTTAGTGCGTGCCGACACTGCCCCGCACCGATTCCAGCAGCTTCGCCGAATCGTAGCCCACGCCGTCCTTGAACACTAGCCGCACTTTTTCGATATCCGCAATGCGAGTGGACGGGTCGCCCTCAATCACGGCCAGGTCGGCCTGCTTTCCTGGCGCGATCGATCCGATCTGATCTTCCGCGCCGAGGAATTTCGCACCATTCCAGGTGGCGATGTGGATGGCCTCCGCCGGCGTGAATCCGCCTTCCACCAGCAACTCGATGTTGCGCTGATCGGCGAAGCCGGCTAAGGCGCTGCCATTTCCGGTGGGGTCGGCGCCGGCCATCAGCAGGCCGCCTGCTTTCACAAAGGCGCGTTCGAACTCCAATTCTTTTTTGATTTCTATTTTGCTGCGCTGCGTGCGCTCTTCGGTGATGCGCGCGCGGGACGCCAGGTAGCTCAGCGCCATCCCCGGCGAAAGCGCATCCAGGAAACGAGGCTGAAGCGGCGGCGCGTTTTCAAAAACCGCGAGGGTCGAGGTGACCGCGACGCCCCGCTTCACTAATTCCTGAATGGTCCGCTGCACCGGCTCGCTTGCCATATCCAACTGCGTGAGTTGTGCGACTGACGCAGGCGGACAGACATCAGGCTGCTTGCTTAGGTTGAATTCGGTATCTTCCACGATGCCGTGCTCCAGATTGTCGATGCCCAGCGCCGCAGCTTCACGAAAGCCGACAGAGCAAAGATGGCCGGTGACTTTGAGGTGTAACGCGTGCGCGGCGGTGACGGCGGCTTCCAGTTCCGCGCGCGTGATGTGCATGTAGGCCTTGAAAGAAGTTGCGCCCAGGCTGGCCCAGTATTCGACGAACCGGCGCGCGTCATCCGGCCCGTTCAGTTCCACCATCTGCGGCGTGAAACTGCCGTGGCCTTCCAGATAGCCGGCGGTGATGTGCATTTTCGGCCCAGGCATCCGTCCCGCATCGATCATCTTTTTGAGATTGAGGTCGGTCTGAATTTCCAGGCCGCCGCCGGTCCGCGCCGTGGTCACGCCACTCGCCAGATACATGCGCGGAAAACTGAAACCGTGCCCGCCGTACAGAGGAATGCCGCCGCCCGTCAGGTAAAACAGATGCTCGTGCATCCCGACCAAGCCTGGAATTACTGTGTGATTGGCCAGATCGAGGCGCTCCGCGCCGGCCGGAATCGCGATAATGCTGGCGTTGCCGACAGCTTGAATCTTTCCGTTCGCGATCACGATGGTCTGATCCTGGCGTTCCGGCGCGCCCGTTCCATCGATCACGCGGACGTGCGTCAGGGCGATTACCGGCGCGCTCACGCGCAGGAACGGTTTCACGCCCGGCTCGAGTTGCTGCTGGGCGAGGAGCGCCGCTGTTGAAACAAAGGCAAGAAAAATAGCGCGCATGGTTGGTCTTTATTTTACAGCCGGACCTGATTTCGCGATGATACCTTTGCCTTCCTCGATTGTGAGAAATTGATTCGAGGCAAGCGCAGTAAGCCGTTGCTTGGCACCACTGGGCCATTCGATATCCAGCGCCGCGACGATAGCATCTTTGCCGAGGCCGAACGTCAATGCGAGATCGCTTTGCGAACAGTAGCTGCCACCACTGTGCACTGCATTCCATTGTTTCCCCGACGCGCTTTCGATGCGCACCACCGCACCGATGCCGTCGCGATTGGATTGCGTGCCCACCAGTTTCACCGACAGCCAGTGATTGCGATTGCCGCCGTCGTTGCGATAGAGATAGGCGGGGCCGTGATTGGTCGAGATGAGCAAATCCAGATCGCCATCGCGGTCGAAATCGGCGTAGGCCGCGCCGCGGGCTACGATCGGCCGGTTCAAGGCAGAGCCCATCGCGCTGGTGACATTATCGAACCGTCGCTGGCCCAGATTGCGAAACAATAGCGGCGGCTCTTTGTACTGAACCTTGGGCTGCACGCGCCCGATTTCCTCTTCGATGTGCCCGTTGGCGGCGAAAATATCCGGAAGGCCGTCGAGATCGAAATCGAAAAAGAATACACCGAAGCTCAGCGTGAGCAGGCTGGCACGGCCCACGGTGGACGACGGCGCCTCATCCACAAACAAGCCCGTGCCCTCGTTGTGATAAAGCCCCAACATCTGGTTGGAGAAGTTGCCGACCAGCAGATGCGGCCTGCCGGAACGATCGTAATCGCCCGCATCGGCGCCCATCGCGCCGCGCGCGACACCATCCTCACCGAACGCCACGCCCGCGCCCACGGCTTCTTCGGTGAAGGTGCCGTTGTGATTGTTGCGATACAGTTTGTTAGGCTGCGTGTCGTTGGCGACAAAAATATCCGGCCAGCCGTCGCTGTTGTAATCGAAAACGCTCACGCCCAGCGATTTGCTGGTGGGATCGCCGACGCCAGCTTTCTGGCTCACATCTTCAAACTTGCCGCCGCCGAGATTGTGAAACAGTTTCGACGAAGTTCCCTTGTAGGATTCCGGCGTGCAGTACGATTTTGTCGCTCCATCGAGCGAGCACCAGAGGTCGCCCTTTGGCGTCCATTGCACATAATTGGCAACGAACAGATCCAGCTTGCCATCGTGATCGTAGTCAAGCCAGGCAGCGCTAGTTCCAAAGTTGGCGTTGTGAATGCCGGATCCAGCGGTGACGTCGCGGAACTTGCCGCCGCCCTCATTGTGAAACAGGCGGTCGCCTTCGAGAGCCGTGATGTACACATCGTCGCGGCCATCATTATCGTAGTCGCCGATGGCCACTCCGATGCCGTACATCTCGATATCCAGGCCGCTGCCGGCCGTGATGTTGCTAAAAGTGCCATCGTGGTTGTTGCGATAGAGCGCACTCAGCGATTTGCGCCCGCGCGGCGACCAATCCTTGCTATTGATCAGCAGGATATCGGGCCAGCCGTCGCCATCGGCATCAAAAAACGCGGCGCCTGAGCCTAAGGTTTCCGGTAGAAACTTTTTGCCGGCACGCCCGCTGTTGTGGGTGAAATGGATGCCGGCCTTGTCGCTGACATCGGTGAATTGAATATCCGGTGGTGCGATGGCGGCCGCCAGCACCACCAAAATCAGACCCGGCAGAGCGATCCAGAGCGCTTTCACTCGCTTCCCGCACTTTCATGATCGTGAATCTGCTGCCGCTCGTTATTGTCTTCGGGACTGATCATGCGGCGGCGACCGGTGATCGCTTGCGAAGATTCGTCGGCTTTGAACCTGCGGAATAGTTTCTCCTCGCGCGCGGATTTTGCGGCGTCGCCCAGGCCTCGGTAGCAGAGCATCATCGTGTAATGCATCTGCAAATCTTCCGGATCCACCAGGCAGACGCGCTCCAGCACACGCAGGGCTTCGGCGTACTGCTTCTTCAAAAACAAAATACGCGCGATCTGATTCAGCACTACCCGGTCGCGTGGATAAATCGACGCCGCCGTTTGCAGCGAGCCCAGCGCCGCATCGTAATCGCCATCGGCTTTTTCGATCAAAGCTTTGAAGTAATAGATACGCCCCAGTTTGGGATCGGCACCTAGAGCTTTGGCGATGAACGGCTTGGCGGTCTCGGTTTCGCCCTCCTGAATCAGCGCGCGCGCCACGTTGAGCCAGCCATCGGCGTATGCCGGTTCGGCCTCGGTTACTTTGCGAAAGGCATATTCGGCGCCTTTCAAATCGCCTTGCAGCAGCAGGCCGATGCCCCAATCGTTCCAGCGCTCGCGGTCGGGTTTGGCTGCCACGGAATTCCAAACCGGTTCGCCTAATCCCATCTCCACGCGAGCCTCGGCGACCACGACGACGGGGAGATCAGGAATGTGATCCTTGATTTCGCCCGAGACATTTGCCGGAATATTTGCCGGGTCGAAGCTATATTCCTGGCTGTTGTGATTCTTGCTCAGCAGCGACGGATCCTGGTTCGCCTTCGGTTCTCCAGCGTACGCAAACTGCGTATAGTAGTGAGCAAACTTGCGATAGTTTACCTTCGCCGTAAGCGAGATCGGCCCCTTGGCGTCTTTGGGAATCTTGATACGAAAATGCGCGACGTCGGCCGCGCCGGGCGGAATCAGTCGCGCATATAACAGGCTGCGCGCCTGCCAGGCGTTGCGTTTGTTGATCGGATTGCCTTCCGCATCGAGCTGGTACGAGCGATAGAAATGCGCGCCCGGCTCGACCGGACCTGTGCCGTTCTGCTCCACGCGGCCGCTCCAGAAAATGACGCGGCCTTCGCGATCCTTGGCTTGCAGCTCAAGCCACGTGTCGAAGGCGTCCACCGTTCCGCCAGGGAAAAAATGCCCGATCTTCCGCGTGCGCACTACCACATCCACGCGAGCTGTCGTGCCGGGAGCAAGCTTGGCGCCGGCGTGATCAATCGGCGCCGCAATTCTCCCGACTTCGCGAATGACCACGTTGCCTGCCTGCTCGGCTTCTTCGCCGACGGCAAATCCAGTCATGGCTTGCGGAGCTTCGCCGGAGCGGCGGATCATGGCTGTACCTTTTTCTTCTACCGGTGAGGCTGCGAAAATATCCACCGTTAGAAATCCGGATTTCAGAAATTGCACGGTGGCATCCATCTGCGCCTGATCATGATTCACATACGCCAGTGCCGTGTTGGCGCCGGGGAAGCGATGCGAATGCACTTTGCCGCCGTGATTGCCAGGGTCGTGCGATGCGACCAGCGGCATATGACAATCGGCGCAAACCTGGCTTTTGGACGGATAGTAGAACGAACGCGCGCCTTGTCCTGATACGCCGCTGGCTTGCCAGTTGTCGTAATCGTTGAAGCCGCGGAACCAGCGGTAATTGTTCACCGGAATATCAAGATGGACTTTGTGGCAAGTCGAGCAGAACTCTGCTGAATCTTCCCGCATGAATGGCTTGAGGAATGCGCGCCGATGCGGCTCGGGATTCAGATAAGTCAGGAAATAATCCAGCTTACGGATTATAGGATTCTTGCTGGTGGCTAGCTCGTGCAGCGGTGGATATTCGATCGTGAAGCCGGCATTGCCCATCGAGCTATCCACGTGGACGATCGAGTGGCAGGAGGTACACGCAAGGCCCGCGTGCGCTTCGGGAGTATCGACCTGTTCCTTGATGGGACGCTCGAAGCGGCCGTTGAAGAACACCGCGTGATCGTGGCAACCGGCGCACCACTTGCTGGGCTGCGTGCCGTCGACCGCCTGCATGTACTCAATGGATTTCCGGTAGAACTGGTTGTTGAACGACGCGAAATGGTGCGCCGAGCTGTTCCACTGGTCGTAAATGTCCTTGTGGCACTCGCCGCACTTTTCCGAATCCATGAAGAAGTTGGCCGGAATGATGCCGCCCACGTTGGTCTTGGCCGATGAGGGAAAGAACGGAGATTGCGGGCCACCGCCTTCTTCTTGCGGCGAGGCCGGCGGATTCACCGGATTGCGAATCCGGTCGTTCGGATTGGGAAAAACTTTGCGGTACACGAATGTCGATGCGGGCAGAACCACCATCAACGCGAGGGCGGGTACGTAAGCCGCGCGGAAGCGGCCCTTGTCCAAAACCAGAAGCAACGCGACCAATGCGCCGAACGCAATGCCGATGTGAGCATTGAGCGCCCAGCGATTGTCCGTCACGTTGCCACGCCACGCTAGAAATATTCCCAGCCCGGCCGCCACAAGATAGAACGCGCCAGCCACTGGGAACTTCCGCCATATCAGGGGCAGCGCTCCTAGCAGCAGTACTCCCAGAACCAGGTGCAGCAAGACGCTCGCCATATAAAAAACAGTTGGCGATGCAAAGGCTGCGATGTATGCCGTGTTCAGTAACAGCAGAATAAAAAGCGCGGCGGCCCAGTGCGTCAGCGTTGCTTTGGTCACGGCGCCAGGTCCCGAAGCAACCGCAGCGCCGGCCGTGTATTGTATTTCTCGCGATAATCCCGGTGGGCTGCGTCATCGGGAAAATGTTCGGCTGCCGAATACGGATACGCGCTCATGCCGTGGAACGGAAGGGGATCGACACTCTGCGAATATGCCGTGTTGAAATCGCCGTCTTTAGCCCAGCCATCCACCAGCAGCAAAAAGTCGCGCTTCCAACCATCCTTTAATGGCGGCAGATTTTGCGCCGGGAAAAGCAAACGCAGTTCGTCGCCCGACCCCATAATCACCATGCGATCATCCGCCGCTTCGAGCAGCGGCCGGACATCGCCATAACGCGTGTAGCGCCCGGGAGTCGGATTCCACATAGAAACCGGTGTCTCCTGCGCGTAATTGAAGGCCTCCGGCTGGCGGCGTTGCGGATGAATGGTGGGTTTGGAAAAGCCGCGATAGTGCAAGTCGGCGGTCTCGGCGGAAATGTGCGTCAAACGCACTTCCGGCGCGGCGTCGTTCTCGCTTAGGAATATCTCGTCCCAATAAACGCAGAGGTTGGTCACGATGCGAACTTCGCGCGACGCCGAGAGCCATTTGCCCGTCAGGTCCACGGCGATGGTCTTAGGTTTCCCCGCCGGAATGCCCATATCCTCAATCACGGTTCGCCACACGCCCGCCGCGTCTTTGACTTGCAGATAAGGCAGCACGAGCCCCGCGCCCGCCTGCTGAGCGGCGCGCAGGAAGGTGCTGCCATCGGCCCAATCCACCCAGCCATTGAGGATCAGCACCGCGTGACTGTCCTTGGCTGCTGCCCCGAAATCCAAATCGAGCGCGTGGGTTTCCGCGATGCCGGAAAAGTCGCGCTGGAAACTATCCGGGTATGCGCGATCCTGTTTCAACAGCCGGCCCAGCACGTCGCGCCCGTTGCCATCGTGCGCCGCTGCGGGATAAATCCGCCGATCAACGCCGAACAATCGGAAATCAGGAAATGGCGGCGACTTGAATTTGTCGTTGGTGAAAATTTCGGTGCGCGCCGGATGATCCACTGCGATCAGGTGGATCTGGTCAAGATAAGAAACCTCGCGCAATTCTTCGGCGATGCGGACTTCATACCTGCCGTCAACCAACGCCAAAGCCTCGCCGGGAATCTGCACATATTCATCGTGATCCACCGGGAAATATTGCCCATCGCCGGAGCTGGCACCCAGCGGCGCCACGCCCAGCACGTCGGTGATGAAGCGGAATTGTTTCCCATCCCAAGTGAAAATCATGGGGCACGATCCGGAAAGGCGCTGCGCCTCTTCATAGCGGATGGATTTTCCAACGGGCTGCTGCGCCTCACTTTGGATCAGCCCGTTAGGCCAGGTGATGCGGACCGCGTCGATATCCTTATAGGATGCGACACCGAACAGAAGCGGCACACCGCCGTAAATCTTTTTCTGATAGCTGGCCCCGGTCTTCACCTCGACCGTCGCGCCGGGCGCGAGTTTCAGATTTTTGATGCCGGCCAGTCCGACGCGGAGCCAATTGTTACGGGTCGCGGTGCGATTGAGCATGACGTGCAGCGCGCCATCTTGCGCGACCAGAGCCAGATCTGCGCGGCCATCGCCATCGAAATCCGCCGTCACCGTGGCAGCGCTCGCGGGCAGGCATTCGGTGCAACTCGAGCGCGCGAACGATCCGCGGCCGCGATTCCTATACACCACGCCTGCGGCGATTAAATCTTCGACGCCGCGATTCTCCAGGTCGACAAAAAGCACGGGCCCAACGGCTTGCGACAGTGTCGCCCCGGATTCCAGAACACCTTGCCGGTTTCCTGCCAGCATCACACCGGTGGGCGTTGTCACCGCCAAATCCGGATAGCCATCGTTGTCGAAATCATCGGCGACCACGCTGGTTGCCTGGTTTAGCGCGGCCAACGGCTGGGCTTCGTAGCGGCCGTTCAAGCGGTCATGATAAAGAACGCTATTCCCGTCGCGATAGGCAACCGCGAGATCGATGGCGCTGGTGTCGTGGCGGAATGCAAAAAGCGTCCCCGCGACAGCGTGCCCGCCGGCGAACGGGAAATGCGCGGTCTGATCGCTGAAGCTAGCGCCTTCGTTTCGCATCAGAGCGGATTTCTCTCCCAGCAGAATCAGATCGACGTCGCCATCGTGGTCGTAATCGATCCACACCGCGTTGTCGAAGCGTCCCACCGGAAGCGCCGCGGAGTGCGACACGAAGGTTCCCTTTTGATTGTGATATAGCGTAGCGCCCGAATTAGTAAGCACACAAAGATCGGGCAGGCCGTCATTATCGAAATCGCCCGGCACGATGGCGATCACGCCCTTCAGCGACTCCAGCCCCGAGTGAGCCACCACTGTCTCGCCACTGCGCAGCAGCACCACACTCTCCGCGGACCATGCCAGCAAGTCCGGGCGGCCGTCGCCATCCGCATCCAGCACCGCGAGACCTGCGGTCGCCGGGTCGAAATGGCCGGGCAGTTTGCGATCTTGCCACTTCAGCTCGACGGCGAGCGTCTCAGCCGGCTGCGCCTCGACAGTTTCATAAACCTCGGCGTAGTAGCTCCACTCCATGTCTTCCGGGATGGCGGCGCCGGCGGTTCGCTTTTTGATCTCCTGGAAGACCTTCAATTCGGCGGCGGCGTCAGCCTCGCGGCCCGCTTGCCGGTATTGATTAAAGAGCTGAAAATGCGGACCGCCCAGATTAGGATCGAGCCGTGCGGCGGTTTCGATCTGCGCCAGCGCCTGGTCCTTCTTCCCGGCAAGTTTGTAAAGAACGCCCAGGTTGTAATGTGACTTCGGCTCATCGGGCACCAATTGGATCATCTGCTCAAACTGCTGGATGGCGTTTTCGTAGTCGCCGTCCTTCTTGAACGCGATGCCCAGGTTGAACCAGGTGTGAGGGATCTTCGGATCCTGCTTCTGCGCTTTTTCGAGCTCGACGACGCCTTCTTTAGTTTGGCCGGCGCGCAGCAGGGCGAGCCCGTAGTTCACCCGCTCGCGGGCTGAGTCAGGCGCCAGATCCAGCGCCTTCTTGAATTCGGCGGCCGATTCTTTTTGGGTGGTGGGATTTTCGTAAAACGCTTTGCCCAGGTTGCGGTGGCGCCACAGACGGTCCTGGGCAGCACGGGTCGCGTCCGCGGCGGAAGCCAGCCAGATCGCCAGGCCCACCGTTACCAGACACAACAGGACAGTCTTGCTCCTTTGCGTGGCCGATGACATCTATCTGATAAGTCTATTATGCAGCCGGAAAGCAGGTCAGATGGGGGGACTAGTATAAAAAAATCCGGCGCCGGAAGAAGAGGAGGGGATCCCGGCGCCGGAGTTGGTGCAAGCTAGAAGATGTAGCTGAGGCCGAACATCGGTACAAAATTGTTAAGCCAGCCGCCCACTGTGTTGCCCGGTAATGGGGTGATCACTTTGGTGGGGAAGGGCGTGATGTAGTCGCGAAACTCCGCGCGGAAGAACAGCTTCGGGCTGATCTGATACCTGACGCCGCCGCCCACGCTGATGAGAGGCCTCACATCCTGGGTGTGGGTGAGAATGGCGTAATTGCTTAGGGGCTGATATGCCTGTTCATCACCGGTGCCTTGGAAAACCGCCATGCCGCCGCCTACTGCGGCGAAGGGCTGCACGCGCGACCGATGCTGCGGCGGATGGATCAGCACATCGTAATGGACGAGGTGAGACCGGCCGCCGAACGTGGCTTCGGATCCACCAGCGGACACCTTCAACGGGCTGTCCTGATAGGTATAGCGCAATTCGCCGCCAATCCAGCGATTGGGCGTGTTGTAACCGATTACGCCGCCAAACGCCGGTCCGGACGAAAACCCTGCTGTCGCTGGGCCCGCCGGGCTGAGCAGCGACTGATTCTTGAAGAAAGCGTAGCTACCCATACCGCCCAGCTCCCACTCCTGCTGTGCCATGGCAACTCCACTGAGGAGGGAGAGCGCGCTGGCTAAAACACAAATCTTAAGACTCGTTCGCATAGTTTCTCCAATGAGAATTTCTTTAATGGACCACACGCACTAGGAGCGTGGTCGAATAGGACCCTTGGCTGATTACTAGGGGAATGTTGAAACCCTCCGGGATATGAATCGGGACGGAGACTTCGATCTGATACACGCCGACGTCTCCGGCTACCAGTCCCGCGTAAAGGACGGGCATGGAAATGCCACCGATGGTAACGATTGGCGGAACCTGGGCGATTGCCGATGGGTTCGACGGTCCGGGCGCGCCCGTAGCCACGCCGGGCGTGACCGCACCCAGCCCGGTTGCGTACATCACCAGGTGGTCACCAGGATGAACCGGATTGGAAAGCGTCACCAACTGATTGTTGGTGGTGCGAATCACCAGTGGGATATCCGTGTTCGGCCCAGCCGTACCGGTGTAAAAGATGCTGGGGGCCGTTGACAGGATCGTCAGGTTGTAATTGTCACTGACGCCGCCTGGCGTGTGGAGGACCAGCGTCGCTGAGCCGCTTACTTCAAACGGCAGCTGCGCATTCACCTGCACTCCGGAAACGAACAGCATCGGCACCGGCGTGCCATTCACGGTAAGGCAGGAATCACCCAGAGCCGTTGGTAGCGGCACTTCCGAGGTTGCGAGATTCACTGGGCTGAGGTTCGTACCGAAAAGGGTAATAAGCCCGCCGGGCGCCACCGGCTGAGTAAAGTCGGCGGCATTCACCACTGTCGTGATTTGCGGCGGAGCCACAGCGGCGTCATAATCCCACGGCAGCACGGTGAAGCCGGACGTGGTCAGCGAGATGATTCCGCTGGAATTTGACAGCGGCGCCAGTGTCCGCGTGAACGGGATTGTAACCGTTGCGGGTGGATCGGTCAGCGGGGCTTCCACCAGGCGGGTGGGATTGATGCTTTGCCCTGCCGGGCTGACGTGCTGGATAACGCCACCTGACGTGGCAGTGGACATTGTGGTGCGCAGTCCCATATTGCCCAGGAACGAGTATCCGGACGATAGGCCGGTGCCCGTTTCCAGTTGCGCGGATTGCACCAGCGACGAGTTCAGCAAGTGGCTGTCGACCACAAACTGTCCAAAACTCGAAGCCGCCATCGCACCCGACAGAGCGGTGAAGTCCTTGCGGGCAACGCTGAACGTGCCGGCGCTGGAATCGTAGAGCATGGTCGTGCCGTCGGCCATAGCCGCCAGGATCGAGGCGCCGTTAGGCGACGAAACCAGCATGGTGCCGATGTTGATGCTGTTCTCATAGATGCCGAGGGTCGGAAGCTGGACCGCGCGCCTCCCGGAGACATCTACGAGATCGATGGTATGAGTGGGGCCGGCAACGCGGGTGGCCGAAAGAACGGCGGACCCGGACACGGCGATAGAGTGCGGATAATGGCCGAACGGAAATTGGATCGGAACCAGCGTCTTGAATGAATTGAGATCGTAAATGTATGCCAGCTGCGAGTTTTCATGGCCCACGATCAGAAACTGAGAGTCCATGGTGATGGCCATCTGCGTGGGCGTATTGGCCGTGCGCAGCTCGGCGATCTGGGCGTTCGTAGTGCCGTCGAAAACCAGCACGTCGTTACGGTCCTGGCGGAGAACATAATACCGATTGCGGGCCGGATCGGCCAGCAGGTCGACCAGCGTGCCCGGAATGTCGACGAACGTGCCGCGCTGATCAGGATCGCGATTGTTGATCAGAACCCGCATGGGCTTGGGCAAATTAGCGGCCAACGAGGAACTAACTTGTATCGTCGCTGCTATGGTGCCGGACTGGTTCGTAAACGTGGACGGGTCAACCGTCACCGTCACGATCGCTGGCGTTCTGCCTGAGGACGGAGAAATTGTGATGCCGGAAACATTGGTAGAGAGCTGAAAATCGGTGCCGTTGGCGCCGGGATCGTAGATCGTGAATTGTTGGCTGATCGCTCCGCGGTTGCAGAAGTTGCCGCGGAAGACCAGGTCTTCGACCGACGTCGCGACGCGCGGAACCTGATTCATCGAGCCAACGGGAAACACAGTCACACCGCTGTCGGAAATCGAATACATCGTGTCACGAGCTGCATTCAGCAAGGATTTTCCAGCCAGATTTTCCGCCAATAGCATCTGAGCGCGGACGTTGAGATTATCGGCGTCCACGATCTGGAGGATGGGCGGCGTCGCGGAAGTGCTCGTTGACGCCGCTGGAGTGGCGGGGGTGGTAGGTGGGACGGCTGAGGTTTGCCCCGTACCTTGGGGGATTTGGGCATAAATTAGCCCTGCTGAGGAGTCGATCGCATGGCTTCCAATATTGAGTGCGCCTAAAGGGTTCGGAAATTGTGATATCAGGGCGCCGTTGGTGTTAGACATTGCCCAGCCAGCCAGGTGGTAGCTGCCATCGTTGCTGACACTGACGACGCGCGGGCCCTGGGGCGGGGTTGAGACATAACCGAACGAGCTGATCACCTGGGTCAACAGGTTGTAATGAAACTCGATGGTGTCGGTGAGGCCGAAAATATGATAGCCGTCAGCGGACACTCCGAGCGACGCCGCGATAATCTGCGGGGGATAGTTGGCCGGCGGCACAGGTAGCGTTCGGGCCGTCACGCCGGCAACCGTATCGATGACTCTTGTATAACCGCTGGCGGGGTCGAACAACATGAATTCGTTGGTGGTCACGACCAGCGCGATGCCGTTGTTGCCGAATGCGACACCCAGCGGCGGAAATCCCAGCGCGAACGTTTGCCGGCTGAGGCCATTCAGGTTGATCACAGTAAGCGCGTTCTGCGGCGAACCCGGCGCCACGAAATTGCCGAAGTGCGCGATTACCAGATACTGGCCGTCGGGCGAGAGTGCGAGCGATCCAGGCTCGGGCGCAACGTTGTAAGACGTTTTGATGGTCTTGTCCTTCAGCGACATCACGTCAATCCGGTTGGCGCCAAAATTGGCGATATACAGCACGCCCCGCGGCTCGTCGAGCGCGATGTCCGCAGCGGTCCCGCCGATCGGCACTACCGTTCCGAAGGTGCTTGCCCGCAGCGGTGTTCCCGAGGCAGCTAACGCAGCCGCGGCGAAAAGCGACGCCCAACGCAGCCTCCGTGAAATCCGAATCCCGAGTTTCTTCGTTCCATTCATAAATCGCTCAAATCCTTTTTAAATCAGCAAAACGGTTTTTCGAATGACCAAGTAAATTTAGCATCAATGACAAGAATTGCAATAGCAAAAATGGGTAGTAATGCTTTGTTACCAAAGGATATAAGCGTGTCTGTACCGTTGATAGACAATTAAATCGCATCCTTTTACAGGGATTAAAAACTGGGATTTTCCGGTTATACTGACAATCCGGGGTGCGTCTCCACGTGCCCGGCAGATGGAAATGAGCCACATGAGCGTGATAAAGCCGATGAGGAAATGCTTTTTTATTGCTTTGCAATTGGCGCTGTCCGCCGCCCTTTGGGGCCAGCAGCCGACGATAAGCAGCGTCTCGATCTCCACCGACCCGCCTTTCGTGGGCCTGAAGTTTTACGTGGACGGCCAACTCTTCAGGGATGCTGCAACCCTGTTCTGGCCGGCGGGAAGCACTCACTCGTTGAGCTTGCTGAGCAACATCCAAACCGGGAACGTTGACAAGACCCGCTATATTTTCAGCAGCTGGTCCACGAACCTGGGACCGATCACCAATCTGACGGACTTGCAAACCATCACTGCCGACCCTGGCCTTACATGGATCAAAGCCACCTTCAGCGTGCAATACGAAGTCGACCTGGTCTATTGGGTTTGCCTGCCCAGCCCCGAGCCCTGCGGCTCACCGGGAACGGTTTCGATTAATGGCGTCAATGCCATCCAAAATGTGTCGAATTTCTATAGCGCTGACGCTTTAATTACTGTCGAAGCCCATCCTGCGCCCGGATATATTTTCGTTGGTTGGGGGCAGGTGCCCGGCTCCGGGAACACGACGCAGACTTACGTCAACAGCTACCATCTCACCAATCCAATTTCGATTTATCCGATTTTCCAAACTGCCCGGCCTGTCAACGTGACCATTAATTCCAATCCGCCTGGCTTGCAGATATTGCTCGACCGCACGCCGATGTTTTCCCCTGCGACGGTGCAATGGGGCAGCGGCACGACTCACTACATCGGCGCGCTAACACCGCAAACCGATAGCCTTGGAAATTCCTGGGTATTCGGTTCGTGGAGCGATGGCAGCGCCGTCAATCATGCTTTCACCATGCCGGCATTCGGTAGTCCCCAACCTCTTAAGGCAACCTTCACACCGGCCACCCGGGTTACGTTTCTGACCAACCCGCCGGGACTGAATCTCAATGTCGACGGGCGCACCAACTGGCCGAACCTGACGTTCACCTGGGGAATCAACTCCACTCACACTGTTACGGCGATGGACCAGACCGATGCTACCGGCCAGTCCTATACATTTGCTTCCTGGTCTGACAACGCCGGTGGTGCCACCCGCAACTTTGTGGCTTCCGCCAACGGTGAAGTGAATCGCTACACAGCCACCTTTCAGGCCGTTGCAGGGCCCGGGCCGGTCCTTTCCGGGACCCCGACCATTGCGCCAGCCGGGGTTGTAAACGCCGCTGGTTTGACTCCGGAATCCATTCTGTCGCCCGGATCCGTGGTTTCGGTTTATGGCAACAGCCTGGCGCCAACCGCTGAAGTGGCGCCCGGCACTCCACTGCCGCAGACCATGGCGAACATGACCGCGAGCGTGGCAGGCCGCCTGCTGCCGCTGTTCTACGTATCGCCGAGCCAGGTCAACCTGCAGATTCCTTCTGACCTGAGTGAAGGAGATCAGACCCTGACTGTAAGCCGGGTAGGCAATCCGGATACCTCGGCTGGCTTCACGGTCGCGCGCAATGCGCCCGGCTTGTTCAGCCAATGGGTGAACGGGCAGTCTTTCGCCGCCGCCACCCACGCGGATGGCTCCGAAGTTACGACTGCGAATCCGGCCCGCAAGGGAGAAACCATTACCTTGTATGCGACCGGCGTGGGTCCGACGAATCATCCGCTGCTGGATGGCTTCGCGGTTCCCGCCAACTCCAACGCGACCTACATGGATCCTGTTTATGTCGAAGTCGGTGACGCGATTCTGCCTGCGTCCGCCGTGCCTGCTGCAGGGACGGTCGGCTTGGGCGTGATCCGCTTCAGCGTCGGCCCCGGCTTTACTTCCGGCTCCAACAACTCGGTGAAGGTGCAAGTGAACGGACACGAGAGCAACACGGTACTGTTGCCAGTGAAGTAGGCAGCAAACTAATCGAGTGGTCTCCCTGCTTCGATGGGAGCCGCGGAGATAACGACCTCTCCCGCCACCTTGCCGGTCAAGCGCCGGGACGGTGGCATCGAAGGATTACTAGGGTACCTTTTGCCGTTGAACCGTAGCTCTGCTTCGTAACCTGGGCGGATACCTCCGCCCTCGACCCAGACGGCCAAATCCCGCCAGCCCTCCGATGTCGCCGCGAGCACTCGAATCGGAGGCCGCGTGATCAAGATCTCCCCGACAAGCCTGTAGGAAGATGCCTCGGGCGCCAGAATCAGCGTTGGGCATCCACCCGTGCCGCACCAATCACGGCCGACAAGATAAACGATGACCGCGTTTCTTCCATGCCCATCCAGATCAACGAAAGCGCGGAAATAGCGCGTCCCTTTCTCATAATCTTTTACATATTCCCGAACAAACCTCTGAAGGGACTCTTCGGCTGCCGATGAGGGCGCCGGTTGATCCTGCAATTGACTAAGACTGATAAGCCAAAGCAGGACCACCCACGCAACGATCACGATGAAACGATAGCTGAAAAGGATACGCCAGGCAATCGGCCGGGGGTTCTAGACTTGTCCGGGAGGCACAGCGAGCATTACTTCGACCAGCACCGGGCGGCCGTCCTGGAGGGCCGGGCGGAATTCCCACTGGGCTAAATACTGCAGCAAGGCCTCACCCTGATTGGACGGATTGTCCGGGTCGGGGACGACGGCCAGCTCGCGAAAGCGTCCGGACGTGTCCAGAAAACCATGCACAAGCAGATAGCCATTTCCTTTGCGCCAATCGCCCGGCGGCCGCATAGTCATCACCGGGTACGGAGCGGCCAGCGGCGTGGGGTTTCCTAGTTTGACCACGTTGCCGGCCTGGATTGGTCCGCTCATGCCGTTGGGCACGCAGTACTGCAAGATCCACTCCTTTGCCGACCCAACCTGCAAATAGACCGTATAAACCGGGCGGCCCGAGAGGCTGGCGGAGTTCTGCGGGAAAGCCTCGGAGGGCGACGATTGCACCACGACCACGTCGAAGATCCCATCCACCGGATGCACCATACGCACGGCCGCGTCGGGAAGGGCTGGCGGCGTGAGGAGGCCGAGCACTTGTCCATTGCCCGGCAAGGCGTGCACGACATCGGCTTCCGAACTACCGGTACCTGGTTCAGGAAGATTCGCCGCGGCTAATGTGTTCTCGATGGCGCCGTTCTCGCTGCCTGAGCCTTGTCCGCCGGTTGAACCTGCGCCGGTTTGCGGTCCTGTTGCGCTTGCGGCGTTGCCTGCGGAGTTGCCTGCGGAGTTGCCCACGACGGTGCCGGCGGCCGTACCCCGGCTGGCTGCGGTCGCTTGCCCGTCGCCGAACTGGGCGGCATCGCCGGGCAGCCGGGCCATTTGATTGCCTGCCGGCACGAACAGCCGCTTCAGCGCTTCACTCCAGGGAGCTGGATTGGGCGAGAGCGCCAGAACGTGAACCGGATCGCCCATCATCGGGTCGATCGAGCGCGGTCCGGGCACCGGCGGCTTGGGCGCCGGATCGGGAACCTGGATCGGCATGGTGGTCGCGGCCGGACGAGGCAGGGCCGGCCGGGGCTGAACGGGCGCCATCGCCATCCGCAGGTCCGCGGTTAAGACCTCGCGGTTGGGAGGCGTCAAAGAGGGAGGCGCGTCGAGACTAGGCCGCTGAGCGATAAGCTCGCGGTTACCGGGCGTCACTGGCAGTAGCATGGGCTGATGTTTGGGCACTTCCGCAGCCCAAAACAAAAGCTGCGGCAGAGATTTCTCCACTGCCGGCGGCAGATTCGGTAATTCAGCCTGTAATAACGTCTGCGTTCTTAATTCGAGACGGGCGAGGTCGGGAAGCGTAAAACGCCTGCGGGCCGTCTTTGCAGGGCGCGCGAAGCGCTCCGGATTGGGCGACGCCTTTTGCAATTTCGCCGCTAATTGCTTGTCATTTTCCGTTAAATTGCGGCCTTGAGCGGCGCGGCGAAGGGAAATTCTCAGCTTCCGGGCTTGCTGTGCTGAAGGCGATTCGCCATTGCTCTGGGCCAGGTAGAGGCGGTCCGGTAGCTTGATAACCAGGGCACGCCCTGCCATCCAGCGCTGCAGGCTCTGATCGTCTTCATCGGCTAGAAAATTGGGTGACAGGAAGAGAATGGGGATAAAAGCGGCATGCAGCGCCATCGAAATGGCGAAGCCGCCCCAGGGCTTACGCTTGCGGATCTCCAGGGCATTGAAAAGGGGGGTGTCCGTAGTGGCGCGGGATTTCCCGGAGCCGAAAAGCCAGGAAATGAAGGCCAGGATAAGCAGTGCCGGCATGTCCTTCTCTCTTTACGTTCATCGAGCGGCCGATATCGGCCTTTTAGCTGGCGCTGCGCAGCCGGGGCTGGGAAGTCGGGACGCGCAGGGGCGTCTTTTCCAGGAACAGGGCGCGCAGGTCTTGCACTGGCGCTGTCTCGGGCATGCCCGATCCCTCGACGGGCGTGGAGCTTCGCTCGAGCGTCCCATGGCCGGTCGTGAGGTTCTTAAGCCCGTAAAGCGCGAGCTCGAAGCGGTCCTTCACGCCGACTTTCTGGAATAGCCGCGACAAATAAACCTTCACCGTGCCTTCGGAGATCAGTAGCATGGTGGCGATTTCCTTGTTCTTGAGGCCTTGGCTCAACAGGGACACCAATTGTCCCTCGCGCTTGGTGAGGGCGATGCGCTTGGCCGAAAGGAAGCTGTCAGTCAGCGCCTTTTCAAACCAGAATTCTCCCTCGTGAACGCGCTGCAGACATTTGACCAGCAATTCCGATGGCAGGGTCTTGCGGAGAATTCCGCGAACACCCAGAGCCATCGCTTGCAGAGCGAGTTCCGTGGAAATAGCGTGCACCCACAGCACGATTTTCGAGTTAATGGTGGCCTTTTTCAACTCGCTTAGAATGCTGAAAGTCACGTCTGACGTGAGATCGATCAATAGAATATCCGGCTGTCCGGCCTCCATGATCTCTTTCAGCCGAGTGGTGTTGGAACACACGCCCGCAAGCTGGAAGCCATCGGCGGCCCGGAGTACGGATTCTAATCCGAGCGCCAGAACAGGTTCATCGCTGAATAACAATATCTGCGTCATTTCGCTGATCAGAATAGCATCGGTGGTACTCCAAAAGCTATACATTTTTCAAAATTTTTTTAATAATGCCACGCAATTTCACGGTATTAACCAAAAGACATCATCACAATATCGCTGATTGGCCAATTGACTGCTAACCTTGGTGCACGAAAAGGTGACATCCATTTTCGGTATTGATCCCATGGGAATAAACCATTAAATTGCGGAAGTATCATAAGTTTACGACATGAATAGGCGTGAGAACCCTCGTATGGATGTCAAATTGAAATGTCACGTGGCGCCAATGAAGGCCGGCCCCCGCGGCGTATGGGGGGTCACTGAGAACATTAGCCGCAATGGCATCCTTATGCTCTGCCTGGCTGACAGGGCCGAAGAGCACCCGCGCTTGGGCGAGACAGTAACGGTGGAAATCGAGTTGCCCGAGAACCCGGTTTTTGGCAAGAAATGTATCCATTGCCAGGCAACGGTTGTGAGAATTGCCAGCGAGGAAGAGCAGCCTTTTCGCATGGCATTTAACATCAGCCAGATGAAATTCACGGAATATGCCAGCCGGGTTTCCTCGTATGAGGAAGTCGGTGCAGGCCAGGTTCCCCGGCCAGTTTAGTCAGGCAAAGAACATGAGTGGAAAAATCCAGACGGTTCGCACGGGGTCCCCGGCGCACGGCGCCGCGACGCCCGAGCTGCCGGCCTTTGCGTCCGGAATGGAGCCGCGCGATGCGTGATATGGCCAGCCCGCGGGTTAATTCCGCCGTCCGACTGCTTCCATCGCTGACGGATGTCGCCTTTCTTATGCCTTGGGCGTTCCTTTTTCTGCGCATGGAAGGCGCCACCACCATGTTGAGCGATGGCGATACCGGCTGGCATGTGCGCACGGGCGAGTGGATTCTGGCCCACGGCCAAGTTCCGCACGTGGATATGTTTTCCTTCACCAAAGCCGGACAGCCCTGGTTTGCCTGGGAATGGCTGTGGGATGTGATGTTTGCGTGGCTACATCAGCGGGCGGGGATGGAAGCCGTGGTACTGGCTAGCATGCTGGTGATTGCGGTGAGCTCGGCTCTGCTGTTTCGCCTGATCCTGCGCCACTGCGGCAACGTGTTCATCGCCATGGCGGTAATGATTCTGGTGACGGCGTGCTCAGCTATCCATTATTTGGCGCGTCCGCATTTATTCACGCTGTTATTCGCGGTGATTTTCTACTGGATTCTCGAGCTGGCGAAGGAAGGCCGGACTCGTCTGCTGTTCTGGCTGCCGGCGCTAACGGTTCTCTGGACCAACATTCACGGGGGATTTTTCGTAGGCGTGATCTTCACGTGCACCTACGCGGCGGGCGAGTTGTCCAACGCCTTGATTGCGAGCGATGCCGGCGAGCGCCGGGCCGCCGTCCAGCGCAGCAAGCCGTATCTGTGGGCGGCGCTCGGGTGCATGGCGGCAAGCCTGGTGAATCCTTATGGCTATCAATTGCACCGCCACATCTTTGAATACCTGACTGATCCTTATCAATTCAAAGTGATCATGGAGTTTCAGTCGTTCAATTTCCATCACCCGGTCGCGATGTATTTCGAGCCGATGCTGGCGTTGGGAGTGGGCGCGGCAGTTTGGAGTCTGGCCCAGCGCCGCTTCGTGTACGTGTTCCTGATTTTTGGTTGGGCGCACCTGGCTCTGGTTGCCCAGCGCAACGTGCCGATCTTCATGATCGCCGCGGCGCCGCCGGTGGCAATGGCGCTCGAAGAACTGCTGGAGTGGCTGCCTAATTTGCAGCTGGCCGGCTGGATTCGGAATGCGTCCAGCAAGCTGCAATCAATGGCTCTGGAGTTTAGCGCGACCGATCGCATCGTGCGCTTTCACCTGGCCAGCGCCGTCGTCGGGGCGGTATTGATCGCCATGTTTTACGCGCCGGCGCCGCCCGCCAAATGCAAGGCGGTCTACGATCCCAAGCGGTACCCGACCAAAGCCCTGGCCGTGTTGCGCGGACCTGAATTGGCTCGAACGATTTTTACCGATGACGAGTGGGGCGATTTTCTGATTTATAGCCTCTACCCGAATACGAAAGTTTTTGTCGACGGCAGAAGTGATTTTTACGGAGCACGGTTCGGTGAAAAATGCATGGACGTGCTCAATGTGAAGTACGACTGGGAAAAGAACCTCAGCCAGTACCACATTAACGCCGTCCTTCTGCCGACAGACACGCCTCTGGCGGGCACGCTCAAGGAATCGCACAACTGGCATACCGTCTATGACGACGGCGTGGCCATTGTCTTCCGGAGTATCGCGAGCGAAACCGCTGGAAGCGAAATAATTTCCGACGTCCAACCCGACGCTGGAAAAGTGCGTGACCACAAGGTCACGAAGACCCTAACCCGTGACCCGCAAGTCACACAAACCAACCTAAGGAGTGAACCATCATGAAGACGTTGTTTTTCCAATTCGTTAAAGACGAACAAGGCCAGGACTTAATCGAATACACGCTGCTTCTGGCGTTCGTGGCTTTGGCTTCGGCGGCTCTTTTCATCGGGGCTGGCAACAGCGTGTCCGGTATCTGGAGCGTTACTAACTCGCGACTGGTCGCCGCCAATACGTCCGCCAGCTAAACAAGTTTCGGGGGCCTGGTATGGTTTCAGGCCCCTCCAACTTGCGCGACAACCAAGCCGGAGAAAGAGGAAACCGTGATCGCAACGATGTTGAAACGATTCTGGAAGCAGGAAGACGGCCAGGATCTAATCGAGTACACACTGCTCATCGCGTTCGTATGCCTTTGTTCAGCAGCTCTACTTATAGGCGGTGGCGCCTCGATCGCGGGTATTTGGAGTGTAGGGAACAGCCGTCTTGTCGTCGCCAACACAAGTGCGAGTTAACGTTATTTAACCGCAATGCACCACTCCGGTTCCGGCGCAGACAGTAAAGCGGCGGAACACACAAGACTCGGAGGTCTAGCATGAATCTGCCGCAGAGCCGGCACGATTCGTGTGCTGTAGAAAGCTCAGGAAAGGTGAAACATGAATCAGCGTCTGTTGTCAGTGCTTACATTTGCATTCGTCGTCTCGGCGGGGGCGAGCTTCCTGCTCTACCGGCTCATTGCCTCACGGGTGTCGGCGAATGCCAAGCAGCCCACCGTTCAGGTGATTCTTGCCTCGCGCAATCTGGATCTGGGAACTTTGATCCGCGACGCCGACTTAAAGGCCGGCGATTGGTCCGGACCGCTGCCGATAGGCGCTGTCGTGAAGAAAGAAGATGTGGTGGGCCGCGGCGTGATGGCGACGATTTACGCCAACGAACCGTTGCTCGAGAACCGCTTGGCGCCGAAAGGTGCTGGCGCTGGTCTGGCGGCGACGATTCCCGCCGGCATGCGTGCGGTCGCAGTGCGCGTCAATGAGGTCGTCGGTGTCGCCGGCTTCGTCGTGCCCGGCATGCGCGTGGACATTCTGATTTCCGGCAACCCTCCCGGCTCTAACGGCAGCGTGGGGACAGTGACTAAGACGCTGCTGCAAAACATCGAAGTGCTATCGGCCGGTCAGAACTATCAAAAAGACAGCGAAGGCAAGCCGGTGCAGGTGCAAGTGGTGAACCTGCTGGTGACGCCTGAGCAGGCCGAGACCCTGAGCTTGGCCAGCAACGAGACGCGCATCCAGTTAGTGCTCCGCAATCCTCTGGACACCGAGGTGTCCAAGACCAACGGCACCGCCATGGGAAAGCTGTTTGCCGGCACTTCCTGGAAGGAGCCGGAAACCGCGCCGCGTCCGCGCATCGTGCAGGCCAAAGTAATCGCGCCGCCGGTGATCCACGTGAAGACGCCGCCGCCCATCATTGTTGAAGTCATTAATGGCCCAAAACGCGTCGAATCGAAATTTGCCGCCCCCGGGGAGGCAATTCAGTGAGGCTTGAAAAAATGGTACGCACGCTCTTCAGCCTGGCCCTCGGGCTGTTTACGACGCAATTGGCACAGGCGGCGCCGCGCCCTGAAAACGCGGTTCAACAGACGCCGCAAGCCGCTGCGCGCGATCTATTCGTCACCGTGGGCAAGTCGCTGGTCGTCGACAGCCCGGTGAACATTCAGCGTGTTTCGGTAGCCAATGGCGATCTGGCCGAAGCGTTGGCGGTCAACCCGCGAGAAGTGCTGGTCAACGGCAAGGTGGCCGGCGAAACCAGCCTGATCATTTGGCAGCAGGGCGGCAACCGGCTGTTCTTCGATTTGACGATTCGCGCCAGCGGAAGCCGCACCAACGTTATTCAGCAGCAGCTCGATCGCGAGCTCGGCCAGGACGTGAAGGTTGTGGTCGAAGGCGACACGGCTTTTCTGCGCGGCACGGTCAAGGATGTAACGATGTCGGACCGCGCCGTTTCGATTGCCTCGTCGCAAGTGAAGAATACCGTCAACCTGCTTAACGTCAATGTCCCGCCGGTGGAACAACAGATTCTTCTTAAGGTTCGCTTTGCCGATGTGGATCGCTCGGTTGCCACCGACCTGGGAGTCAACATTTTCAGCACCGGCGCAACGAATACCATCGGTAGAATAACTACCGGCGCGTATTCGCCGCCTAGTGTCGCTCCCTCGACGAGCGGCGGCACAACCAACACGCAGCTCACTCTAAGTGACGCGTTGAATGTTTTCCTGTTCCGCCCCGACCTCAATCTGGGCGCTACCATCAAAGCCCTGCAGACCAAGAATCTGCTGCAGATTCTGGCCGAGCCGAATGTCATGGCAATTAACGGAAAGCCCGCCAGCTTTCTGGCCGGCGGCGAATTCCCGTATCCGACCCTGCAAGGCGGCGGCGGTGGACTGGGCGCGGTCACCATTCAGTTTCGTGAGTTCGGCGTGCGCATCAACTTTACGCCCAACATAACGCCCCGAGGCACCATCCGCCTGCAAGTGGCCCCCGAAGTCAGCTCTCTCGATTTCGCCAACGGCCTGGTATTCCAAGGCTTCAATATTCCGGCGCTCTCGTCGCGCAAAGTGCGGACCGAAGTCGAGCTGGAATCCGGACAAAGCTTCGTGATCGGCGGCTTATTGGATAACCGCACCACTGAAACATTAAGCAAAGTTCCTGGTTTGGCGAGCATTCCGTTGCTGGGCAAACTGTTCCAGTCGAGAGCTCTCAGCCGCACCAACACCGAGCTGCTGGTGCTGGTCACGCCGGAAATTGTCCGGCCGATTCCCTCCGGCCAGCCGGTACCCGAGGTCAAGTACCCGTTGGAATTCCTGCGCGACGCCTCGAAGGTGATTCCGCGTACGCCGGGGCTGGAAACAACCGGCCCGGTTCCCGTGAAGCCGCCGACTGATTCGATGCCGGTTGAGCAGTTGATCCTGATGCAGAAGACGCTGGGCCAGGTGCAGCAGGCGCCGGCAGCGAGCGACGTCATGCCCACGCCGCTCCCGAACAACCTGCAGAATGCCCCCGCGCAGCAGCCGGCCCCACCGCCGGCGGCGGCTCCCGCTCCAGCGGCGCCGGCTGCGGCAGCGCCTAAAGCAGGAGCAGGCGCGTAGTGGATCGTTTGCCAGAGGTTATTACGTGTATCCGCTGACGATTGGTCTAGCAATCGAAACCAAGGAGTTGTGGGAGGAGGTACAGTCCACGCTCCAGGAACTACCCGTGCGCGTCATGATCGAGCAGCACGAGGTCGGCGAACTGCCGGAGTTTCTGGAGAAGATCGACCGCATGCGTCCGGACGTCCTGCTGATCGACGTCACCAAGCTGCGCGATCCGCTGGAGCATGTAATCGGCCGCCTGAAAGCCAGCGCCTGCGAGCCGATGGTCATTGCTTTGCACACTTCGGCCGAGCCGGAGTTGATCCTCGGAGCGGTGCGGGCGGGAGCTCACGAATTCCTCCATCCGCCGCTCAGCAACAGTCTGCGCCAGGCGCTCGAGCGGCGTTCGATCGAACGCAGCAAGAGCCGCGAGCGGCTGCGCCAGAGGGGAAAAGTGATGGGGTTCGTCTCCGCCAAAGGCGGTTGCGGAGCGACCACGGTGGCGTGTCACATTGCTGCCGAATTGGGACGTCAGGGCAAGCACGTACTGCTGGCGGATTTGGATCTCGAAGCGGGCATCGTGCGCTTCCTGATGAAGACCAAATCTCCGTACTCGGTGATGGACGCCCTCAACAATCTTCACCGCCTGGATCAGAACTATTGGAGCGCCCTGATTTCGAACGGCATGCCGGGTCTGGAAATCATCACCGCGCCGGAAATGCTGGCATCCAAGTCGCAGCCCAAACAGGATCAGTTGCAGAACATGCTGAGCTTCGTTCGCTCCCAGTATGAATTCTCCATCGTGGATCTGGGACGCAGCCTGAGTCCGATGACCATGAGCGCGCTCGAGGAGATCGACGAAACCTATCTCGTGACGACGCTCGATGTGCCGGCGCTGCATCAGGCCAAGCAGATCGTACAGACGCTGCGTGAAGCAGGCTACGGCCAGAACCGGGTTCATCTGGTGCTCAACCGCATGCCGCAGCGGCTGGACGTTACGCCGGAAGAACTGGAAAAGATGATGTCTCTTCCCGTGTTTGCGACGCTGCCGAACGACTATCCCTCTTTGTACGACTCCTACTCGGAGGGGACTTTGTTGCCACCCAACGGCAAGCTTGCCAAGCAACTGGGCCGCATGGCGGAGAAGCTGGCCGGCATTACGGATGATTCAAAGAGCAAGCGCAGCAAGTTCTCACTCTTTAGCTAAAGGAACAATTGATGGCCGTCACGGACAGCATACAAAGAACCAACACGAATCGGGAGGCGGGGTGGGTTAACCGTCTGTTCAACACCGAATCGTACACGCCCGAATATCAGGAACTAAAATTCACGCTGCACCGCAAGCTGCTCGACCGGATCAACCTGGAGGCGCTCTCGTCGATGGCCGGCGAGCGGGCCCGGGCGGAAATTCGAGTGGCGGTGGCGCGTCTGGTCGACGAAGAAAAAACGCCCCTCAGCCTGGTGGAAAAGGACCGGGTTATCGAGGAAGTGCTGGATGAAGTATTCGGCCTGGGCCCGCTCGAGCCGCTGCTTCGCGATCCCACCATCTCCGACATTCTGGTAACGACGCCGCGTCTGGTGTATATAGAGCGCGCGGGCAAACTGTACCGGACGCCAGTCGAATTCAAGGACGATGCCCACCTGTTGCGCATCATTGAGAAGATCGTGTCGCGCGTTGGCCGCCGCGTCGACGAATCGTCTCCGCTAGTGGATGCGCGTCTCCCGGATGGATCCCGCGTTAACGCCGCCATTCCGCCGGTGGCGGTCGACGGTCCGCTGCTCTCGATCCGCCGTTTCGGACGCGACACCCTGCAGGGCGAGGACCTGGTAAAAAAGCTGTCCATGACCGACGGCATGTTGCAACTGCTGCAATGCTGCGTCAAGGCGCGTCTCAACACCATCATCTGCGGCGGTACCGGCGCTGGTAAGACCACGCTGCTTAACGTGCTGTCCTCGTACATTCCGGAAGATGAGCGCATTGTCACCATCGAAGACGCCGCCGAATTGAAGTTGCGGCAGATTCACGTGGCGCGCATGGAAACCCGGCCTCCCAACGTGGAAGGCACGGGCGCCATCAGGATCCGGCAACTGGTTATCAACGCTTTGCGTATGCGTCCTGACCGCATCATCGTCGGCGAAGTTCGCGGCGAGGAAGCGCTCGACATGTTGCAGGCCATGAACACCGGTCACGATGGATCGCTGACCACTATTCACGCCAACAACCCGCGCGATGGCATCGGCCGCTTGGAGGTCATGGTCGGCATGGCCAATTCCAACATGGGCGTCCGCGCAGTCCGTCAGCAGATCAGTTCTGCCGTGGATCTGTTTGTGCAGGTCTCGCGTTTCAGCGACGGTAGCCGTCGCATCACCCACGTGACCGAATGTGTCGGCATGGAAGGCGATTTGATCACCATGCAGGACATTTTCGTATTTGAAAAAACCGGTCTCACCGAATCGGGAAGAGTGACCGGCCGTTTCCGCGCAACTGGTATCCGGCCTAAGTTCTATGAGCGGCTGCGCGCTTCCGGCATGCAATTGCCGGCGTCTATCTTCCAGACGGTGGTCGAGATTTCGTAGAGGCAACCATGACGCTCGCAATTATCGCCGCATTTTTGGTGCTGTTCATCGTGGTGGTCGGTTCCGCCACGCTGGGGATGCGGTTCTACGATCAACGGCGCAAGAAGCAGGTCACCGACATGCTCAAGTCGGTATCCGGCGACCAGTCGGAAATTCCGACCGGCCATTTGCTCATGGGACCGGAAGAAGGCCAGCACACCGGTTTTGAACGTGTGTTCTTAGATTTGGACATGTCCAAGAAGCTGGAGGTGCTGATCACTCAAGCCGGCTTGGACTGGACGCCCGGACGCTTTTACATGATGAGTCTGATGTGTGCGGCCGTAGGTGTGGTCATCGGTATCCGGTTCCCGGTGCTGTTCACCATGCCCATGACTGTCGTCACCCTGGCCGGCGCCGCCGTCTTCTTTCCGTATCTTTACCTGAGGCATGCGCGCACCAAGCGATTAAATAAGTTGGAAGAGCAGTTTCCCGATGCGCTTGAGTTTCTGGCGCGGTCCATGCGAGCCGGGCACGCCTTCACCATCAGCCTGGAGATGCTGGGCGAGGAACTGCCGGAGCCGTTGGGCCAGGAGTTCCGCACGCTATTCAACGAACAGAACCTGGGCGCGGCGCTGGACGTCGCTCTGCTGAATATGTGCACGCGCGTTCCGTTGTTGGACATGCGCTTTTTCTCTTCGTCGGTGATGCTGCAGAAGCAAACCGGCGGCAACCTCAGCGAAATTCTGACCCGGCTGGCGGATGTGATTCGCGACCGGTTCCGGCTGAAAGGGCAAGTGCGGGCGGCTAGCGCTCACGGGCGCCTGACGGCCACCATCCTGATGTGCATGCCTATCGCCACCATGCTGGGATTGCTGATTGTCGCGCCGGGCTATCTGCAGGGCATGGCGAAAGACAAGGACGGCCAGTACCTGATCGCCGGCGCGGTTTTCGCGCAGTTCCTGGGCAATTACTTTATTCGAAAGATTATCAACATCAAGGTCTGAAGGACCGGAAAGATTAGACATGGCAGCAATCATTGCCGCAACGTTGTTCGCGCTGTTAATGCTGGCGATTTCCTTTTATGGATATCGCAGCTACGCCCGGCCTGCGCGCCTGATGGAACGGCTGGGTACGCCGGTATCGGACGTCAGCGCGGTGTCGAGCATGCCCGCGGAGCCTACCACCGCCTGGGTGGTCCGCATCATTCAGCAGGTTGGCGAGAAAGTGCCGCTTTCTCCCGAGGATGCCTCCGCTACCCGCCGCGATTTGATGATGGCGGGCTACAAGTCTGAAGCCGCATTAAAAGTTTTCTTCGGCATCAAAGTAACCGCCTGCGTCGTACTGGTGATTCTGGCGCTGCTTGCTCGCGACAGTATCTCCAACCCCGTGCTGCGCATCGTCATTGTGTTTTTCGGCGGCTTCATGGGATACATGCTGCCCGGCTACATGCTAGATAAGCGAATCGTGAAGCGCCAGGAGATCCTGCGCCTGTCGCTGCCTGACGCGCTGGACATGATGGTGGTTTCGGTCGAAGCCGGGTTAGGCCTGGATCAGGCCATCCAGCACGTGGGGCGCGAGTTGGTCACCACGCACAAAGAGCTGAGCGAGGAGTTCAGCCTGGTCAACCTGGAAATGCGCGCCGGCAAACGCCGGTCCGAAGCTTTGAAGAACCTGTCGGAGCGCACCGGCGAGCCGGAGTTGCAAAAGCTGGTCGCGATTCTGATTCAGACTGACCGGTTCGGGACGAGCATGAGTGAATCGTTGCGCTCGCATTCGGACTTCTTGCGCGTGAAGCGCCGCCAACAGGCCGAAGAGCGTGCCGGCAAAGTCGGCGTCAAGCTGGTATTCCCAATTTTCTTTTTCATCTTGCCGTCCATGTTGGTCGTCGCGGCGGGGCCTGGAATGTTACAGGTTTTCAAGCAGCTGTTCCCGATGATGAAGTCGTTCCAAGGATAAAGAAAGGAGACAAATCATGAATGACATGATGATGCAAACGGTGCTTTGGCTATCAGCAGGAGGGTTGCTGGTGATGCTGATGATGCGCCGGCGCAAGCGCAAAGTAAACCGCTCATAAGCGGTGAACCGTTGCTGGCTTGAGCCGGTCACTCCCGCCATGTTCAGAGGAATGGAGGGGGCTGCGTCGAACTCCGCCCGCGATTGTAGGCGGGACGTAGACAGCGCCGGGATTGCAGCTTCCCCTACCCGGGAAGCTACGAACCGGCGCCAAAGGCCGGAGTACGTCTTCAGGAAGCACGAAGTCTTTCATTGATGGAGAATACTTTTCTACTCGGTGCGCAGAACCGCGACGGCGGATGGCCGTATCGCAAAGGCGGCGGCTCCTGGACGGAGCCGACGGTCTACGCGCTTTTGGCTCAACTGGCGGATTCGCGGGAGCCGGCGAGTTTCGAGCGTGCCTTGCAGTGGCTGCGTTCCGGGCAACGCTCCGATGGCGGATGGTCTCCGGCTGCATCGGTTGCGCAGAGCACCTGGGTTACTGCCCTGGTGGCTCTGCTGCCTCCTGGTTCCATAGGCGCTGCGCGTGAACGGGCCGCGCTGGGATGGCTCATGAGCCAGAAGGGGGAAGAGTCCACTCTGCTTTACAAGCTCAGAAATAAGCTGCTGGGGAATGTGGCAGGCGTCTCGGAAATTCGCGACGGCTGGCCATTTTATCCGGGAGCCGCGGCCTGGGTGGCGCCCACCGCGCTCACGGTTCTGGCTCTGGAAAAAATTCAGCGCGCCGCGCCGCAGCGTCCGGTCGCCGAGCGGATTGCGGTGGGCAAACAATTCTTGTTGGACCGCATGTGCCGGGACGGCGGTTGGAATTATGGCCGCAGCAACGTGCTGGGCGTGGAGGCGGATTCTTATCCCGAAACAACCGGGGTCGCGCTGCTGGCCCTCCATGGCGCTGAGTCGGCGCAAATGCCGCTGGCAATCAAAGCGGCGGAGGAACATCTGCGGCGCTGCCGTTCCAACGAAGCGATGAGCTGGCTGATGCTGGCGCTCGAAGCGAATGGCCAAAAACCGGACCGCGGCCAGGCGCCTGTTCCGCCATGCCGGACGGTGCAGGACGAAGCGCTGGCGGTTCTCGCGAAAGCTGCCTGCGCGGGCCGGAATTGTTTCCTGGGGTGAATGGTGCATCGGCCGATTACACGACGTGAAGTTCTCGCGGGCTCTCTCGGCTCACTAGCTTTCGCCGCGGCTTGCGGCCGCGCGCGCCAGGTCTCGCTCCCGCCGGCCAATGTTTCGATCGTTCGCGCGCCGGCTTATACCCAAGCGATCTATGACACCGTGCGCCGTGTCGTCGCCCAACACAATCCGGATGTGCGCGGCAAACGCGTGGTGCTGAAACCTAACCTGGTGGAGTTCGATCCGGGCACCAGCATCAATACGCATCCCATGATGGTGCACGCCGCGCTGGAGGCTTTTCGCGCATTGGGCGCGGCCGAAGTGCGGATTGCGGAAGGGCCGGGACACCGCCGCAATACCCTCGACCTCGCTGATGCCGCCGGCTATTTCCAGACTATTCCGCAGTTCGAAGATATTTTCGTCGACCTCAACCTGGATGAAGTGTCGCCCACTAAGCTGGTATCGCCGTATTCCCAATTAAAGTCGCTGTATCTGCCCAATACCGCGTTGGGCGGAGACTTGTTGGTCTCGTTGCCCAAAATGAAAACCCATCATTGGGTGGGCGCCACGCTGAGCATGAAAAATTTCTTCGGCGTGGTCCCGAGCGGGGTCTATGGCTGGCCCAAGAATGTCCTGCACTGGGCCGGCATCAATGAGACCATCGCCGATTTGCACGCTGCTTTTCCGCGCCATTTCGCATTGGTGGACGGGATCGTAGGCATGGAAGGCAACGGACCCATCCAAGGCAAATCGAAAAACGTCGGCGTTGTGGTGGCTGGTGCGGATTTCGTGGCCGTGGACGCCACTTGCTGCCGCATCATGGGTATTGACCCGGCACAAATTTATTATCTGCGACTGGCCGGCGGACCCACTGGCGTAGCCGAAAGCCGCATCCGGCAGACCGGCGAATCGATCGCCAGCGTACGTGTCCCCTTCGAATTGATTCCTGATTTCCAATCGATTCGGTTATGAAGGCCGTCGAAACACCGCTAGAGTTTATTCCTCTTCCCGATTCTATTGATCCGGCAAAAACACCGCGCCCGAGCAGCGGGCTGTTGCGCGTACTGTGGATTTCCGCGCTCGTGCTAGTGCCATGCTTCTGGCAGGCGCGCATCCAGGCGGGCGATCTTTCCAGCCATCTTTACAACGCATGGCTATCCACGCTGATCGAGCAGGGCAGGGCAGAGGGCCTGGTCGTAGTCACGCAGTGGACCAATGTGTTGTTCGACCTGCTGCTCGCCGGACTGTTGCAAGTGGTCGGATTCGCTGCAGCGCAACGGATCGCGGTCTCGCTCTGTGTTTTGAATTTTGTCTGGGGCGCATTCGCCCTGATGACCGCGGTGTCGCGTCGCCGCGCATGGCATCTGCTGCCTTACATTGCGATTCTGGCTTACGGCTGGGTATTCCACCTGGGCCTTTTCAATTTCTATTTATCGATGGGTCTGTGCTTTTGGGCGCTGGCTCTGCTCTGGGACAGGCGTCCCAGCGTGCGGATGTTGGCGGCTCTACCCATCTTGGCGGTCGCGTACGTGGCGCATGCATTGCCGGTCGCCTGGGTGATTGGCGCCGCCGGCTACAAGTGGCTGGCGCGCCAGGTTCTCCCGCGGGATCGCGTGGTGTTGACGGTGGCCGGCGTCGCGGCAATTTATGCGGCCCGCAGGTTTTGCATGATCCACTATGCCCATCGCTGGTCGCCGACACAGGCCATGGGAATCACCGGCGCCGACCAGGTGCTTATCTTCGGCCCCAAATATTATGTGGTCGCTCTTGCGCTGCTCGGGATTTGGTCCTATCTGTTCTTGCGGCAATTGGATCGCAAGGGGGCGGTTCGAACCATACTAGGAATCCCGTTTCAGCTATTCGTCTTCATCGCCGCCACCGTCTGGCTGCTGCCTGGCGCGGTGATGTTACCCGGTTTCAATCACGCCCTGGACTATATCAACGATCGCATGTCGCTGGCCGCGGGCATTACGTTTCTGGCGCTGATAGCCAGCGTGCGTCCGGAGCGATGGGAGCGCCGTGCGATGGCGGCCACCTTGGCGGTGTATTTTACTTTCCTCTACGCAGACCAGCGAGCGCAGAACCGCATCGAAGATCTGATGGAGCAGAGTGTCGCGCAACTGCCGCCTGCCAGCCGCGTGATCAGCGGTTTATGCGACAACAATAGCCGCATTCATCCGATCGCCCACAATCTGGACCGCGTCTGCATTGGCAAATGTTGGAGCTATGGCAACTATGAGCCGGCTTCAGGAGCTTTTCGCGTGCGCGCTGCGGAGAACAATTCGGTCGTCGTCGCGGACAGTATGGTGGCGGAGGACATCGAGCACGGATGGTACGTGGTGCAAGAGTCCGACCCACCGCTTTATCAGATTGTTTTACGGGATGGGCGGCTGGACACGCGCCTGCTGAGAGCTGGCGATGCTACCGCGTCTCCATGCTTCCAAGCTACACCGGGAATTGGAACCCTGGCAGCGCTGTCTCTCGGTGGGTCGAACTAATCAAACGCTATCCTTCGGCTAAGTTAGTTACTAACTTTGGGTAGCTGACCACTGTTCACTGAAAGCAGATTTTGTTGACCACCTATCGTCCAGTATACTTGCCGCAGTAACATGCCGGAAAGCCAGTCACAACTCGCAGTAAGTCGGGCGATTCCACAGCCTAAGCTTACCGCCGTCGTGTTCACAACGGTCTCCGTGCTTATCACGATGTTATGGCAGGCATTGCCGGGCGCGATTCCCTTTCGCCGATGGGATATGTGGGTTTGGTTTGTATGCTGTGGCGTCGTTCTGCTTTCGTTGGCGCGATTCTCCATCCGCCACCCGGCGCCGCTGCCGGAGGTCTGGCTGCTCTCGTTCCCGTTCCTCTTCGAGTTCTTTTTCCAGAAAATTTGCCCCACCGCCAAAGTAGCGTCGGTGGATGAATTGTTGTGGTCCTTCGATGCCAGCTTCGGATATCCCCAGGTTCTGTTGGCCAAGTTACTTCTGGCATCGCCGTTGCTGTTTTGGCTATGCAAACTGGTGTGGTGGTCATTGCCACTATTGTTCGTTGTGCTCTATCTCTTGTTACCTGACTGTGTGCGGCGTAAATACATGGTAACGATTGTCTGCACCGGTTGTATCATTCTTCCGCTGTACGCCTTGTGCCCCGGCGCCGGACCCATCTACCTGTTTCGCGAGCGATTGTTGGGACCACTGCCGGTCCTGCTGCAACCGCATCGCACTTTCCTTCCGCCGGGATTGATCCTGAACACTACGCCCAGCGGCCATGTGGCATGGGCGTTGCTTTTGTTTTGGTTTGCCTGGAAATATTGCCGGAAACCGGTTGTCGCAATCTTCGGATTGCTGTTTCTACTGACGATCATCGCGACACTCGGCTTAGGCGAACACTACGTCATCGATCTGATTGTCTCGTTTCCATACGCCACCGCGATTTGGGCCCTGGTCGAAAAGCAATGGCAGCGCGCCGCCATGTTCATGACCATCGTGATCGCCTGGCTCCTTGCGTTACGCGAAGGATGGGCGATCCCGTTTCCGCCATCCGCTGTGTGGCTGCTGTGCGCCGTTACAATCCTAGCTTCGTTGCCCTGGGGCGAACTACAACCCCCCTCCTTCCATGCGTCGAACTGAGCAGCGGCTGGGAAATCCGGCAAGCGCGTGGGAGGTGCTGGGGCGCGCCGGTGTGTGCTTCGCGGTTGCGCTGCCGGTCTACGTGGCGTGGGCTTACGGTGTCCTGGACTTCGAACGGAATCGCGCGCTGGCTGCGAGCCTGCTAGGCGCTTTGGTGATTTACATTTTCACTCGTCCGCGTGCGGTGGAGTGGACGCCAGTCCTAGCGCTAGGCAGCGCTTGCAGCGCGCTGTACTTCTGGCGGCATGACGGATTTGGCGGATTCTTCCTGGCCGCTCCCATCGTCTGCGGCGCGATGCTCGGCGTTGCAAGCATCATGGTTCTAGCGATTCAGGCTATTCTTTGCGAACCGATCCGGCGCGCTGCCAGGCTGAGCGCGGTAATCGCCGCGGCCTTTGTGCCTTATCTGATGATCGCGCTGGCGTTCGCGGTAAAGATGACGTCCCGGTTGCACGCCCCGGCCTACGACCTTTATCTCTACGCCTTCGATCAAAGCTTGCGAGTACCCGTGGGAGCTGCGGCCGCGCGCCTGCTTTCCCTTGCGCCGCCCCTCGCCACCGCAGCCGCGCTGGTGTACGGAATGCTGCCAATGGCGATTGGCGTCCTGATCGCGGTGCAGCGCGCGCGTCCGAGGTGGTTTTCCGTTGATCTGATCAAGCTGCTGCTCATTGTCGGGATTTTTGGCTTCCTGGTATACAGCGCGTTCCCGGCGGCGGGACCGAGATACGCATTTGGGCACAAGTTTCCCAGCGATTTGCCGGGTGTTGAAGGCTTGGTGATCGAGCCGGTATCGGTAACGGGAGTTCCTCGCAACGCGATGCCCTCACTTTCTTTGGCCTGCGTGCTACTGCTCTGGTGGAACGGGCGGCGACTGCCGGCGTGGGGCAAGGTATTCATGATTCCGTTCGCAGTCCTCACCATTCTTGCCACGCTCGGGTTTGGGGAACAGTACTTTATCGACCTCGTGGTGGCGCTGCCCTTCACCGTGGCGATGCAGGCGCTTGCACTCTCAGACGCGCGGATGCGCTCCCACTTGCGCTGGGTACCACTTGCCGGCGGTGCGGCGCTTACGGCGGGCTGGCTCTTCGCGCTGCGGTTAGCCGGGCCGCTGTTTCAAAATAACTTGTGGTTGTCCTGGGGCAGCGTGTTGGGAACGTTATTGTTGTGCGCGCTGGGGAGAATCATGCTGGACCGCGCCGCCGATGGCGTAATACCGCAAGCGCTGAACGTTACCGAATTTCCGGTTCACACACCGCGGCGTGCCGCTTTTTCGAAGCGCTAGCGACGCTAGAGAGAAGCAACCTTCTCTGGCCGGGGATTCCGCTCGACCGTCTGATCGGCAGGTTTCGGTACGCGGCCCGCGCGGCGCATCAGGCGCAGCTTGATCACTCCGAACAATGCCTCGCTGATGATGCTGAAATCGATCTTCGATCGGCCGAAGTTCCGCTCATAGAAAATAATCGGGACCTCGGCGATTCGGAAATGCATCCGGTGAGCCTGGTAGGTGGTCTCGATCTGGAATAGATAACCGTTGGCGAGGACGCGATCGAGATCGATCGCCTCCAAGGTTTCCCGGCGCCAACACTTGAAACCGCCGGTAGTGTCGCTCAGCCGCAAGCCGGTGACGAATTTCACATATTCCGTTGCCAGCTTGCTAAGTATCAAACGCTTGAAATCCCAGTTGACCACGTTCACGCCGCGCAGGTAGCGCGAGCCAACTGCGAGGTCGCTGTCCGCGATGGCGCGAATGAGGTCAGGTAGATAGGCGGGGCTGTGGGAAAGGTCGGCATCCATTTGGATGATGGTGTCGTAGTCCAGCTTCAGCACGTACTGGAATCCGGCCACGTACGCACGCCCCAGGCCTTCCTTACGCGGCCGGTGCAGGACGCGGATTTCATCGGGGAATTCTTCACTCAACCGGTCCGCGATGTCGCCGGTGCCATCCGGAGAATTGTCGTCTACGATCAGCATGTGTAGATGGCCCGGCTGCTGGCGGATTTGCGCCACCAGAGTCTCGAGATTTTCCCGCTCGTTGTAAGTGGGCACGATGACGATAGCCTTCACCGTTTTCTCGTGCCGGTTATTTGGGAACATAGAAAGCCCCCACCGGAGTACGACGCTCCACTCGATAGCTGGAATCCAGCGCCGCTATTAGGCTTGGCGGGAAACCCGTATGCTCCTCGTCAAGCATCTGGATTACAGAGAATTTCTGGCCCGTGAAGTCCGCGGCGACCTGGCGTGCATCCAGGCGCCCGGTGTCCATTAGTTCGCCGGTAGTAAAAGGGTCGAAGATCAGCGGCTTGCCCGCCTGGTAGCACAGCAGCAGCGTGAGGCAGAGCGCGGGCCCCGGTCTGCTCTTCAGGTAGGCAACGTCGTTTCTGAAAACTCGGTCCGTTTTGGCCAGTTCATGGCGCGGCGGGACGGAAGAATGCCGGCCCGCAATCAGCAGCGCGCTCGAGACTACCAACGGGAGGATGGTCAACACCAAAAGCCCGCGCGGAGAGCCAGCGCCGGCGAGGTTCGCGAATTCGGCAACCGCCAGCGCTGCCAGCATCGACATCGCGATCACGCTGTCGAAAAATACATTCAGGCTGACGCCAGAGCCGCCGCTGAAGTAGATGCCCGAGACTACGGAAATCAGCAATGCCACAACCAGCAGGCGCGCCGTTGGGCGGCGGAAGCTCCACACTCCCCAGATCGCGCAAACCAAAAGCGCCGGAGCGAACAACTGAAAGAAAAGAGGCGAGACCAGCGCGGCTCTGGCGAACGAATACCCGCGCGGGCTAAGCATATGTTGCAGGAAGAAAGGCCCGTCTACCGAGAACGTCAAACCGGTGAATGCTGCCAGCGTGAGCGCAGCGGCAACGGCCCACAGCGCGAATCGCCGGCGCGAACGCAGCAGCAAATCGAGACTGATGGCGATAGGGAATGCGAACAGATTGGGCTTGACGAATCCGCCGGCGCAGCAGAGAATGCACGAGCCGATCAGGAACGGTGACGAGTCGGGGCGAAGCGTGTAGAGCAGGAGCGCCGTCATTACCAGGGCGTGGCCAATCATTTGCGGATCGTTCGCTCCCACATACGCGGGCGCAAAAAACGAGAACCATCCCGCGCAAAACAGCGCGGCTAAGGCTGCGGCTACATCGTTGCCGGAAATGCTCCGCACGATCAGCGCCGCGCAGAGCGTGACCCAAGCCAGCGCAGCGAACGAGAGCAGCCGGCCGGCAAAATTGACATCTCCCAACACTCGGCCGAGTGCGCCTACCAGGTGAAAAGACAGAGGCGGGTAGTTGATCTCCATACGGTCGGGTTTGGCTGCATAGAGCGCTTGACCAATGGCGGCGGAATGAGCGTGATAGGCATTCCAACCCTCGTTGAATATGATCGGCTGGCGGTAAGTGGAGCGCGCGGCGAAACCTGCAATGCGGGCGGCTACAGGCAGAGCGAGTACGACGCAGACCAGGAGGAGGATCGGACGGCTCCATTGTCCGGTTTGAGATATCCCGGGAGAGGGACTTGCGAGATCTTCCCTGCAAGGCTGTTCAACGAGCATGGGGAATTCTTCGCGTTTTGCTCATGATTTCGGGCCGGATTCGCCCCGATAATTGCCAGCCGGCAGGAAGTATTACCAACCCTTTTATAGCGTGGGTAGCGGGATCCGTCTAGACCGACTCTAGATAGCCAAGCGTTGTTAACTACAGTGAACGGGGGCAGGGACGTGGACTGGCGCGTACGCAGTAACCGGCACCCTGCGCTGGAGCAGGTAGGCCAGCAGATAAACGACGATGGCCAGCAGCAGCAGCGCCCGGAGCCCCATCCAAAGCGACAGGGACTCCAACAGGCCGCCGACCAGTGCGCCCAGCAGGTTCGATCCCAGGGCGGCGCCGCTGAAGCGGGCGGCCGCGAAGGTGCGGATAAAGATGATACTGGCGAAGAAGACCGGGCTCGACCACACCAGAATTGCGGCGGCAACTTTGAGTGCCGGCGACGCGAAAAATAGCGCCGAGGTGGGAGTGAAGTACGCCGCTAGAATGGCAACGAAGAGTCCAGCGTAGGCGGCGGGCGTGGGCATGCAGACACCGGCGCGCTCGAGAAAATTAGCGCCCACGATCAGCAACAGCAGCCCTGAAATGCTGATCGCGTTTACCAGCCACGTGGTGCCGAATAGCAGCGCCATGCGGCTGACGATTTGCGATTCCATCAGCATGAACCCGGTGCCCAGAAGAAAGAAGGGCCAGGAAATCTCGCTGAGCGGCACGGCCGTTTTTTTCATCACCCGCCAGCAAACGACGATCAGGACGCAGGAGATCAGAATCACGCTGCTCGGCAGGCCCGGCGCGCGCTGATAAAAGAACGGCCAGTCGTCGGTGGTGATTTGCGCTTCCTCGATTTTCACCAGTGGATGCTTCGCGATGTGATCCTTCATGAACGGCGTGCTCAGCGCGGCGGCGATGCGGTCAGGATTGCCGGAAACGAAAAATGTGCCCGGCGATGGATTGAAGGACGGGTCGGCGCCAAACTCGACTGGCGCCACGCCGAAAACGCCGGTGAGCGTAGCTTTCAGCCGGCCCGCAATGAAGGCTTTGCCTACCTGGAATTTCACCACCAGAATGCCGTCCGGCTGCAGGAGCCGCCTGGCTGCCGTCAATGCCTCGCGCGTATAGGCGTAGTTGTCGATGCGAATGTTGGAAAAATGCGAGCTGGTGGTGTGCGAATCGAGCAGCGAGAACGTAATCAGATCGAACCGGTCGCCGGTATTTTGCACGTAGCTGCGGGCATCATCGTTGACGATGGAGACTTTGGGATCGGCATAGGGCCTTTCGGGGTGAAGCTGCTTGCCTAGCTGAATGATCAGGGGATCGATCTCGACCGCCGTTACTTTGCCCGCGCCGTTGCGCAAGGCCGCCGCGACGTCGTTGCCCATGCCGGAGCCGAGTACTAGCACCGACGGCGGCGCGCTGAAAAAGTGATACGGCATGTTGTACGCGTTCGATTCCGGTGGAACGCCTTGAAACAGCTCTTCGTGCTTGCGGATAAAGTCATCTGACAGATTGACGACGTACTGATACCAGTTGTCGTTGGTGGTGAGCTGGTGGGCCACCGTCTCGCCCTTGTAGGTGGTCGCGGCCCAATGCAGCTTCTGGTAAGGCGACCATTCTGTCTTCTCGGCGCCGATTCCCATCTTGTCGGTGAACAGCTCGTGCACCGCGAGGCCGGAGTCCGGCAGGCTGACCATCGCGGCGCAAACGAGCGTGGTAGCAACGGCGGCAATGCGGATCGGCCGGGTTGAAAATGCCGCCAGCATCATCACTCCCGCCACCGCGAACCACGTGGCCGGCGGCTGATAGAACAGGCACAACGCGGTGTAAAGCAAAATTCCCACCAGGCTGCCCACGATGTTGATGGAATAAGCGCGAATGCCGTCGCGGGATTCTTCCATTAGCCGCGCCGTCGCCTGGCCGATTGGAATAAAGATAACCGCCAGCAGCGAAAACAGCGGAATGACAATCGCCATCGCCGCGGCCAACCCGGTCACCGTTTCCAGGTTCCAGTCCATAGTGGCAATGCCCCAGACATCCACTTCCGTACTCGATCCCAACAAGGAGGTGAGTCCCCGCACCAGCGTCCGCAGCGCAGGCCAGGGCAGCTTGATCAGAAACACGAAATAGAGCAGCGGAGCAAGCAATGCCGCCGTGCTGATCGGCTGCCGGCAGAGATGCGCGCCCAGACCGAAGCCAAGGAAACAGGCGATCAGAACGAAATTCTTGAAGTAGGCGAAGATGGTGAGCTCAGAAGATATCCAACGGATCAGCAGTAGTTCCAGAAACAGCCCCAGCGCACTTACAATCAGCAGTTGCCACGACGATGGCGCCAGCGCCTCCGCCGGCAGATCGAGGACCTTCAGCCACGCCGGCCGCTTTTTCCCCGGGCGGTAGCCCTGGAACAGCACCACGGTAGTAAACACGCCGACCCAAATCGCCGTGATCAGCGCTAAGTACACACCTGGTTATTCGGCAAGGAACTCGGATTTCATTACGCGGTTCAGACGGCAAGAATACTGCAGAGGTTCCAAACGATGAGGGCGGCGTACCAGTAATTGATCCAGCGCACCAAGTGACGCCGGTTGAGGGCAATGCAAAGCCCCGCCAGGGCGACGGCCAGGAATTTGGATAGGGTGACAGCGACCACGGGGCCAAAGTGAAGCAGAGACCGGATAAACGGGCTAGCCTCCGAGGCGCCCAGCTTAAAGCCAACGAGCGTGGTTAATAAGTCCAATATCTGCAAGTAGATAAATAACTGAACATAAACCATCGCCTCTCCCTGAGCTATCATCGGCATAACCGCTCAAAACAGCGATTTCTTACCCCAAAAAACCTGTCCTGCCAGGAACAGCAGAGAGCCCAGCGCGATCACCGCTCCATGAGGCATCCTTACCGCCCGATCGCTGCGAACATCCAGTTCGTCGCTGCTCTTGTAGGGCGCGCGCATGTGAAGCATTTCATGCAGAATCCAGCCCATGTTCCAGAAAGTCTTAGCAATGCGGCCCTTAAACAGAAGCAGAATTACACCGAACAGGCCACCCAAAATTGCCGTCGTGATGAACAGCACGAACCAGTTTCCCGGTCCCACGATCGAGCCCACCGCGGCCATCAGTTTCACGTCGCCAGCGCCCATGGCACGCAGCAGATACAGTGGAAAGTAGATGAGAAACGCGAGGCCTAAGCCCAGGCCTGAAGTCTGCAAACCGGGCAGGCCATAAAGCAACGTGTTCATCGCCAGACCCACGACTAATCCCGCAAGCGCCAGCCAGTTCGGTATCCGGCGGAAACGCAGATCGTAGATCCCGGCCGTGATGACCACGATGGCGAGCCAAACCTGTAGCACAGGAGGCAGCTGAACTGTCATGAGTTGACTTCAAAGTATACCGTAGACTACTCACTTCGGAATTAAGGAAAAGTCCCGATGCGCAAACCTTTTCACACAGCGATATGCAGAAAAGCGGGAAATATTAACGCACAGTGAGGTTTGAGAAATAGCCGTCGGTGCCGCCATAGGCCCAAAGGGCGATCTGGCCGTGCGATTCTCCCAGCTTCAGATCGTTCACAATTAGGCAGGGCTGGTCCGCGCCATTCAGGTAGAGTTGCGCCTTGCTGCCGGATACGACGATCTTCATCCTGGTCCAGACACCGGGCTGCATATCCGCGTACGATTCGTAGACTCCCGGATTTTCTTTTCGCAAGCGCTGCCAGGGGAAATCCGGCGACGACTGATATTGCACGGAGTGATTGCGGCGCAGTTGATCATCGGCGCGTCCGTTGGTTGGACGCAGGTAAAAGAGCTCGGATCGCGCGCCGCGGTCCTGAACACGAAACGCCAAACCGATGAAGCCGCGATTGCCGGCATCTGTTCCCGGAGCCGGGGAGCCGGCTACCTCGATCTCGAGGGTTCCGTCTTTGAAATCCCTGCCGCTGAGAATTGCCAGCAGAGAATCGTCCATCGGGTGATCCGGCAACCGCTGCAGGTGCACGGCGCGGTGTCCATCATAAGTCGCGACCTCAGCCGTGGCGTTCACAAGCTCAAGCCCTTGCACGGAGTCCAGGTGGATCGACGTGGGACCCTCCGACGCGCCGGCACAGCTCACTAGCCACAAGATCAGGCCGAGTTTCTGCACGTTGCCAGGTATATCACACGAACCCCATTCACTAGCCCGGCTTGGGGTGGCCGGGCAGATTGCCGGGGCACGCCGAGCGTTCTCTGCGAGAAATGTTTTCTGCGCGACAATGGGTTCGATGGAGCAAGCACGCGAATGGATCAAAGCGGCGGAATCGATCGCTGTACTCACTGGAGCGGGCATTTCCGCCGAGAGTGGCGTGCCGACTTTTCGCGGCAGCGACGGCCTTTGGAAAGAGCACAAGCCGGAGGAACTGGCCACGCCGGAAGCTTTCGCGCGCGATCCTCGCCTGGTGTGGGAGTGGTACGACTGGCGGCGCGGTTTGATTGCCGCTGCCCGTCCCAACGCCGGGCATCGTGCGCTGGCGGAGCTCGAAGCGCGCACCCGCCGCTTCACCCTGATCACGCAGAACGTCGACGGACTGCATGACCGCGCCGGCAGCGGGCGCGTCCTGAAGCTACATGGCGACATCTGGCGGTTTCGCTGCCTCTCCTGCCGCGCGGATTGGCCGGACCGCCGCGTGCCTCTGCCCAAACTGCCGCCCCATTGCCGCTGCGGGGGGTTGGCGCGGCCGGGGGTGGTGTGGTTCGGCGAGCCGCTGCCGGACGGCATGCTGCTCGAAGCCGACCATGCCGCGCGCGCTGCGCAGGTGTTCCTGGTGATCGGAACTTCCGCCGTCGTTCACCCCGCGGCGAGTTTGGCGTTGGTTGCCAAAGAGTCTGGCGGCAAGGTGATCGAGATCAATCCGGAAGAAACGCCGCTCACCCCGCAGGTGGATTGCGCGCTGCGCGGTCTCGCCGGCGATCTGTTGCCCGGATTGCTGGCCTAAATACGCATGTTGACCCGCCGTCAATGCCTCAGTCTTTTCGCGCTGGGCGGCGACGCGTCTCAGCGGACAAGGCGTCTCCACCCGCGCGGTGACGCCGACGCCGCGCGGCAAGCCCTCCGGACTGCCGTTTCACGCGCATTTCACAGATATCGCCGCGCAGGCCGGCCTGACCCATCCGGTGATTTATGGAGGCGTCGAGCACAAGCAGTACATCCTCGAGACCGTGGGCTGCGGCGCGGCGTTCATCGATTACGACAACGATGGCTGGCTCGACATCTTTGTGCTGAACGGCAGGCTGCTGGAGAGCGAGCCTCCCGGCGCGACCTGCCGCCTGTACAAGAACAATCGCGACGGCACGTTCCGCGACGTCACGGAAAAATCCGGACTGGGACGCGCGGGCTGGGCCGGGTCGGTGTGCATCGGCGACTACAACAACGATGGCTTCGATGACTTGTTTGTAACCTTCTACGGGCAGAACGTGCTGTTCCGCAATAACGGCGACGGCACCTTCACCGATGTCACGGAGAAAGCCGGCCTGTTAAATGCCAAACCCCGTTGGGGCGGCGGCGCGACGTTCATCGACTACAATCGCGACGGCTTGCTCGATCTGTTTGTCGATAGCTACCTGCAATTCGACATGCGCGCCATCCCCAAGCCGGGCGAGAACAGCAACTGCAACTGGAAGGGCGTCCCGGTGAATTGCGGGCCGCGGGGCTTGCCGCCTGGTTCGGTCGCGCTCTACAAGAACAATGGCGATGGCACGTTCACGGATGTGAGCGCGGCGGCGGGTTTCAGCAAAGCCAACGGCAGTTATCCGATGACCGCGGTAGCTGCAGATTTCGATAACGACGGCTGGCCCGACATTTACGTGGCCTGCGATTCCACGCCGAGCTTCCTGTTCCGCAATAACCATGACGGCACCTTCACCGATATCGCGCTTGAAAGCGGCGTGGCACTGAATGAAGACGGCATGGAGCAAGCGGGCATGGGCGTTGGCGTCGGCGATTACAACCTTGACGGCAACCTGGATATTTTCAAAACCCATTTTGCCGACGACACCAACATCCTCTACCGCAACAATGGCAAAGCCAGTTTCGACGACATGACCATTCGCGCCGGGCTGGGCGTCGAAACGCGCTTCGTCGGCTGGGGCGCGGGGATTGTCGATCTGGATAATGACGGTAATCCTGATCTGTTCCTGGTCACGGGCAGCGTGTATCCGGAGATCGAAAAGCGCCTACCTGCGTACGCGTTCAAAACGCCGCGCGTGGTTTTCCGCAATCTGGGAAATGGCAAATTTGAAGAGCTCATCGAACAGGCAGGGCCGGGCGTAGCCGCAGTTCATACCGGCCGGGGCTGTGCGTTTGGCGATTTCGATAACGACGGCGACATGGACATCCTGATCGTCAATCTCAACGAGCCGCCATCGCTGCTCCGCAACGATGTTTCGGGCAATCATCATTGGCTGAAAGTGAAGCTGATCGGCGTGAAATCCAATCGCAGCGCGATCGGCGCGCGAGTCACCGCGATTTACGGAGAAAAGCGCCAGGCCCAGGAAGTCTTGAGCCAGGCCAGTTTTTATTCCGCCAACGACCTGCGCCTGCACTTCGGTCTGGGCGACGCGGCCACGGCCGACCTCGAAATTCGCTGGCCCAACGGCGCCTTGGAGAAGGTGAGCAAGGTCGCCGCCGATCGCCTGGTCTGGATCAAGGAAGGCGCCGGCATCGTCAAGACGGAAAAGTTTGGGTAGTTGGGCGATAATCCGGTTTCGGCGTTGCATGGTACAGCGCTAACCGCGGGCTTTCTTGGATATCCAGGAAAAAGCACTTTTCATGTCCCTTTTTCTGCGCGAATCCCGCTATACCTTACTAGTACCAGCTTTGAACTGTCGAATTGGAGTCCAACTGCTGGAGTCTTGGAGAAACGTCTATGAAAACACTGCATCTCATTGGATTGATGGCTCTGGCAGCAGCAGCGCTAGATGGCCAAACAACCGTCCACTACTATTCGCCGACGAAGCCAGATTGCACCAGCTTGGGTGGCGAAACGCCCATTGGGGTTACTGACTCCACGGGGAAGATCCTCGGCTATTCATGTTATATAGCCGGGACATTCGCATGGGTCGCCGCCGGCGCGGGATGGAGTTCCTCGATTCGCGTGGCCGCACCCGCGTCAGGCGCCGTCGGAGCCGTGTATTTGTTCTACGACAAGTATGGAAACGAACAGTCGATGGACTCCACTGGTGAGTTGGCTGGATCGGATAGTTCAACTGCCTTCATCCTGGCTCCCAATCAGCCTGCAGAACTGGACCTCGTCGGGGCAACGCTTAACGCTCCAGACTACAATTCCACCGCCACAGGCTCAGTCTACGCTGCATTTTTTTGTCCCAACGCCGCCACGTGCGCCAGGCTGTCGCCGCAGTTGATCTATTCCGCGCTACCGTCTATCCCGTGGTCGCTGAGCGTACCGATCACATGGGACTTCGCGATATCGTCCACGTGGTCCGCCGTGGGGATAGATGACGGCGCCACGAATCTGGTGTCTTTGGTGATATACAACGAAGACATCGTCGCCACCAGGTTCACGGTCAACGTCTACGACGGTTCGGGAACCCTGGTAGGGACGGGCAAGACGCCTTTGATTCCGCCTGTGCAGAATCTTGGCGGAGGCAGCTACGGGGAAGGAGGGACGTATGGGGCGCTTCTGAAGGATATTATCCCGACGCCGTTGCCGTCTGGTCCTTTCAAGGTCCTCGTCGACGGCGGCCCCGGAGACGTGCTTTCCGCGGTGGTGGTGCTCCAGTTTAACGGCCCGTCCGCGACCAGCCTGCAGGTTGCCTATGACTCCACGCCTACCCAGCGTGCAACCGCAGCGGTGGTCCAGAAAGAGAATGCCAGGAGAATGCGGGTGGAGTCTACGGCAAGGCGGGTATTCAGCGCGCTACCGAAGTAATTAACATTTTTATTCTCTAATCTCGCTCCGCTCGCGGACGACGCGCTCAACCATCCGGGCTCGGCGCACTATATACTAGAACGAACGGACCTTTTGATGCGACGGTTGTGGATCCTCGGCGTCCTGCTGGTGGCGGCTTCGTTTGCCTCGGCCAGTGACAAAGACAAGAAGAGAGACCCCGAAGAAATCGGCACGCGCGACGTCTCCAAAGGGATCAACTTCTACTCGCTGGAAAAGGAGCTGGCTCTTGGCAAGCAGCTCGCGCTCGAAGTCGAGCGTCAGGCGCGCATGGTGGACGACCCGATTCTGGGCGAGTACATCAATCGCGTAGGCCAGAATCTGGTACGCAATTCCGACGCGCGTATCCCCGTCACAATCAAGGTCATCGATGCCGACGAGCTGAATGCCTTCGCCCTTCCGGGCGGCTACGTGTTCGTGAATTCCGGCCTGATACGTGTGGCCGAGACTGAAGCCGAACTGGCTGGTGCGATCGCGCACGAAATTGCCCACGTCGCCGCCCGGCACGCCACACGGCAACAGAGCCGGGAGCAACTTGTAAACGTGGCGACCATCCCGCTGGTGCTGCTCGGCGGCTGGGCCGGATTCGCCATTCAACAAGGCGCGCAATTGGCCATTCCCCTCGGTTTTCTGAGTTTTTCGCGAGGATTTGAGACCGAAGCGGATCTGCTTGGCCTGCAATACATGGACAAAGCCGGCTACGATCCCACCGCATCCGTAGATATTTTCGAAAGAATCGAAGCCCTCGAGCTGCGTAAGCCGGGCACAATCGCTAAGGTGTTTTCGTCGCACCCGATGACTGCCGATCGCATCAAAGAAGTGCAGAAAAACATTCAGGAAATCCTCCAGCCGAAACCGGAATACGTGGTCAACACTTCTGAATTCAATGACATGCGGTGGCGGTTGATCCGCGCGCATCAGCACCAGAAGCGTCAGGCGGCCGAGTCCGACAAGCCCACGTTGCGACGGGCACCGGCAGCCGGCACCGATTCCGAGCCACCCGTGCTGCACCGTTTAGAAGATTTTCTTTGATCGAAACGCCGGCCGCTCGCCGTGCGTAATAATAACTTGAGGCTCGGACCCCAGGATCGCCTATAATGCTAGCAGGAGATTTCCAATGAGTCGGTTCTCCGTACTTCCCCTGGCGTTTCTCTTCGCTCTTACGCAGTTCGCCCCTGTCTCGCTCGCCACCGATAAGAAAAAGGATCCCGATGAGATCGGGAATCGCGACGTCGGCAAGGGCATCAACTTCTACTCGCTCGAGAAGGAAATTGGGCTCGGCAAGCAGTTGGCCCAGGAAGTGGAGCGGCAGGCCAAGATTGTCGACGACCCGGTGATCGCCGAGTACGTGAACCGCGTGGGCCAGAACCTGGTCCGCAATTCCGACGCGAAAGTACCGTTCACCATCAAGGTTGTCGATTCCGAGGAAGTGAATGCGTTCGCGCTGCCGGGCGGGTTCTTTTTCGTGAATTCCGGCCTGATCCTCAAGGCCGAAAGCGAAGCCGAACTGGCCGGCGTCATGTCTCATGAGATCGCTCACGTCGCGGCGCGCCATGGCACACGGCAAGCGACCCGCGGCCAACTGATCAACTACGGCAGCATCCCGCTGATCTTCATGGGCGGCTGGACCGGATACGCGATTCGCCAGGGTTTGGGCCTGGCGATCCCGCTGGGCTTCCTGAGTTTCTCCCGCGGATTTCGAATCCGAAGCCGACATGCTGGGCCTGGAGTACATGTACAAGGCCGGTTACGATCCGACGGCGTTCGTGGACTTCTTCGAGAAAATTGAATCGCTCGAAAAGCGGAAGCCGGGAACGATGTCGAAGGTCTTCTCGACCCATCCGCCGACCGACGATCGCATCAAGGCCGCGCAGAAGAATATTCAGGAACTTCTCAAAGACAAGCCGGAGTACGTCGTCAGCACTTCGGAATTCAGCGACGTCAAAGGCCGTCTGCTGGCCATGCACAATCGCCGTAAAGTGGATGTCGAAAAAGACGCCAACCGTCCGCGATTGCGCCGCGCTCCTGGCTCGACCGGCACCGGTCCGATCACCGACGACAACGGCAACGAGAAGCAGCCTAAGGGCGACGAAGACGAGCGTCCTACGCTGAAGCGCCGCGACAATTAACGCGTCAGCAGCGCGTGAGCTCGCCGCGCCACGATCAATTCTTCATTCGTCGACAAAGCAATCACAGCTACAGGCGCGTGCTTTTCCGAGACTACGCGGTCGCCTGCGCCGGTTTCGTTGGCGGCCGCGTCCAGGCGAATCCCCAAGAACTCCAAGCCGGCGCAGCATCGCGCGCGTAATTCCGGTGAATTTTCTCCGATGCCGCCGGTGAAGGCCACCACGTCCACGCCGCCCATGGCCGCGGCGTACGCCCCAATGGTTTTGCGCACCTGATAGGCAAACATTTCGATGGCATCGGCGGCGTTGCGGTTTCCCGCGGCGGCCGCCTGCTGGATGTCGCGCACATCGCCGCCGGCAATGCCTGACAAGCCCGCGAGGCCGCCCTCCGCGCGCCAGTTGGCCCCGGACCTCTTCGGCCGTCCAGCCGTTCCGCTCCATCATGTAGAGCACGGCGAAAGCATCCAGGTCGCCGTGGCGAGTGGCGTTCTCGAGCCCGGATTGCGGTGAAAAGCCCATGGTCGTATCCACTGAGCGGCCGCGCTCTATCGCGCACATCGACGAACTGCCGCCCAGGTGGCAACTGATCGTGCGCAGGGCCTCTTTGGGGCGCCCCAGCATCGCCGCCACGCGCTCGGCGACGTATTGGTGCGACGCTCCGTGGAAGCCGTAGCGGCGTACGCCTCCGTCGCGCCAGGCGGCGGGAACCCCATAGGCTGAGGCGTGGGCGGGAAGGGTAGCGTGGAATTCCGTCTCGAAGGCGGCCACTAGCGGCACGCCGGGCATGGCTTGGCGGAAGGCGTGAATTGCGGTCAGGTAAATGGCGTTGTGGGCGGGAGCGGCGGGAAGAAATTGCTCAAGCGCGGCAACCACATTGTGGTCGATGAGGAACGTCCCGCAAAAGCGCGGGCCGCCATGCACGGCCTTGAACGCCACCGCATCGATCGCGGTGCTGCCGGTGCGAATTTCCTGGATGGCGCTGCGATAGTCGGCCACGCGCTCGAGACGTCCGCGGGCCAGAACGCTTTCCTCGGGCATGGCGAGGATTTGGAACTTGAGTGAAGTCGAGCCGAGATTGGGAACGAGGATGTTCAAACGCGGAATGTTATCATACGGCGATACGTAGTGCTCACTGCCTCTGACAGGCCGGCGCCGCCGGTAGCTACCCCCATTCCTCATGCGACGACCCTGCACGGGGACACGCGCGTGGACCCTTACGCCTGGCTGCGTGACCGCACCAACCCCGAGGTGATCCGCTATCTGGAAGCCGAGAACGCATACACCGAAGCGCTGATGAAGCCGACCGAGCCATTGCAGAAAGCGCTTTACGACGAGATGCTCGGCCGGATTAAGGAAACGGACTTATCGGTTCCGGAGAAGCTCGATCAGTACGAATATTATTCCCGCACCGAGAAAGGCAAGCAGTATCCGTTTCACTGCCGTAAGCCAGGCGGCGCGGATGGCCCGGAAGAAATTCTACTGGATGTGAATACGCTCGCCGAGGGTCACAAGTTTTTCAACATCGGCGTTTTCCGGGTCAGCCCGAACCACAAATTGCTGGCGTATTCCACCGATACCGCCGGTTCCAACGTGTTCACACTGCATGTGAAGGATTTGGAGACCGGCGCTTTGCTGGCCGAGCGAATTCTCAACACAGCGGCTTCGGCGGCTTGGGCCAACGATAACCGCACGCTGTTCTACACCACGCTGGATGACGCCAAGCGTTCTTACCGGCTCTATCGCCACGCCCTCGGAACGGATGCTGCGGCTGACGTCCTGATCTACGAAGAGACCGATGAAAGGCTGAGCGTCGAACTCTCGAAGACACGCAGCCGCCAGTACTTGTTGGTAACTCTTGAGAGCCACACCACCACGGAAGTGCGCATCCTGAATGCGGACGACCCGCAGGGCGAATTTCGCGTGCTGAAGGCGCGCGTTGCCGATGTCGAATATTACGTCGATCATCACAGCGACTGGTTCTACATCCGCATCAACGACAACGGCAAGAATTTCCGGCTCATGAAAGCGCGGGTGAGCGAAGCCGATCCCGCCCGTTGGGTGGAATTACTGCCGCACCGCGCCGCTGTCAGTCTGGACGATATCGATGCGTTTCGCGATCACCTGGTGATCAGCGAGCGCGACAACGGTCTGCGGCGGATGCGCATTCTCAATCTGACGGACAACCAGGAGCACTTCGTCGAATTCTCCGAGCCGGCTTATTCTTTTTTCCTGGGAGCCAACGCGGATTTCAATACCGCGCAAGTGCGCTTCACGTACATGTCGCTGGTGACGCCGCGATCGGTTTTCGATTACGACATGAATGCGCGCACGCGCGAGCTCAAGAAGCAATTTGAAGTGCTGGGCGGATATGATCCCGAGCAATATGCATCTGAACGGATCGTGGCGCGCGGTCATGACGGCGTCGAGATTCCGATTTCGCTGGTATATCGCAAGGGCATGACGCGCGACGGCAGTCATCCGCTTTATCTCTATGGATACGGCTCCTACGGCCTGAGCATGGATCCGTCATTCTCCTCCGACCGCTTGAGCCTGCTGGATCGCGGCTTCATCTACGCCATCGCGCACATTCGGGGCGGCGGGGACGTGAACCGCTACTGGTACGAAGACGGCAAGCTGCTGAAAAAGAAAAACACGTTTCTGGATTTCATCGCCAGCGCCGAGCATCTGATCGCGCAGAAGTACACGTCCAGCCAAAAGCTTGCGATTTCGGGCGGCAGCGCGGGCGGCCTGCTGGTAGGCGCAGTGGCCAACATCCGCCCCGAGCTGATGCAGGTAGTGATCGCCAAAGTGCCGTTCGTGGACGTAATCAACAGCATGCTGGATACATCGCTGCCGTTGACTGTGACGGAGTTCGAAGAGTGGGGCAATCCGCAGGACGCGGCCTATTACGTGTACATGAAATCGTACACGCCATACGAGAACGTGGCCGCCAGAGATTATCCGGATATCCTTGCCACCGGCGGCCTGAACGATACCGCCGTGCCTTTCTGGGAGCCCGCCAAGTGGACCGCCAAGCTGCGCACCCTGAAGACGGACGAAAATGTTCTGCTGCTCAAAACCAACCTGACGGCCGGACACAGCGGCGTCTCCGGCCGTTACGAACGACTGAAAGAAACGGCGTTTGAGTACGCGTTTGTTTTGGACCGGCTGGGGCTGTGAGAGGTTACCTGCCCTCGGCGCTCCATATATTCCAGGTGGGCCATCACTTCGAAAATCGCAAAGCGATAATGTACCGGTGAAAGCGTCCTAGGCCACAGCGGAGCCACGAGGGAATGCGGGGTGAGCGGGCCATCGCCGAGCAGCGCCAGAATGCTGGCACAGCGCTCTTCATGATGTGCGATGGTTTGGCGAATCCAGCTGCGGTGCCCGGAGAAGGGTGCGCCGTGCGATGGCAGGATCAGGTCTACTTCGATGCGATGCAAGTTCTCCAGCGTCTGCAAATATTCGCCCAGCGCATCCTGTCCTGGCCGCCAGCTGATGTTAGGCGTGATGTCTTCCAGGATGACGTCTCCGGCGAACAGCGTTCGGGTGGTCGCGTGATAGAGGCATACATGCCCGGGCGAATGTCCGGGTGTCCATAACGCTTCGAGATCTCCGATGGCCGTGGCCACGCGCTCGCCGCCGGAAATCCATTGGCCGGGCTCCAGCCTTTGAAAATTCTTCTGTATCGCTCCTGCCGCCGTGCTGATCTCGTTGATAAGTCCGGCTGGCGTTCCCCATTGCGCCATCACCTGCCCAGCCCAGGCGATGTTGGTCTCGTGCGCGGCCAGTTCATCCAGCAAGGCTTTATCCAGGCCATGCAGCGAGAGCTGGGCACCGCTCAAGGCAAGCACCTTGGGAGCCAGTCCCATGTGGTCGGGATGAATGTGAGTGAGCAGAACCTGGCGAATTTGCGTCCAGGCGATGCCGAGACCTGCGAGCGCCTGATCGAGAGCCTGAAAAGACGGCTCGGTATCCATCCCGCAATCGATCAGCAAATAGCCATCGGCGAGACGCACCAGATAAACATTGACGCTACCTAGCGACGACGGCAGCGGCAAGGCCACCAAATAGACGCCCTGCAGAACTTCGCGATAGTGGAGAGCCAAGCTCACGTTTTACTCTCCTGAACGTAGGTTGCTCAGGCACCGCACTACCAGTGCCGTCCATCCGGTCTGATGGCTGGCGCCGCAGCCGCGCCCGTTTTCGCCGTGGAAATATTCGAAGAACCAGGTGAGGTCGCGCCAGTGCGGGTCGGTGGCAAAAACGGACATGTCGCCGTGCCAGGCGGCGCGGCCGCTCGAGTCGGGCAAAAAAATCGCGGCGAGACGCTTGCTGAGCTCGCAGGCTACTTCCTGTAGGTTCATCATCAGTCCTGAGCCTACCGGGCACTCGACCTTAAGCGTATCGCCGTAGTAATGATGATAGCGTTCCAGTGCTTCGATGAGCAGATAGTTGACCGGAAACCAAATGGGTCCGCGCCAATTGGAATTTCCGCCGAACGAGCCGGTTGTCGATTCGCCAGGCTCATAGTCTACGCGATATTCGTTGCCTTCAAATTGCAGCATGAAAGGCTGCTCAAGATGGATACGAGACAGGGAACGAATTCCGTAGGGCGAAAGGAATTCCTTAGGGTTGAGCACGCGGCGCAGCACACGCTCCAGACGCTCGCGGGAAGGGATGGCAAGCAGGCGACGGGCGTGCGGCTGCTCGCCGCCCACTTCGGCGTAGGAAATCTGCTTGGCCAGGTCCGGGCGATTCTTGAGAAACCAATCCATGCGCTTGGTAAATCCGGGCAGGCGATTGAGCGTTTCCTGATCCAGCACTTCGGCGGCGAATAGGGGCATCACGCCCACCATGGAGCCCACGCGGACCGGAATGATCTGACCGTCTACGTGAAGCTGATCGTAGTAGAAGCCGTCGGTTTCGTCCCACAGTCCAGTGCCACCGACTGAATTGATAGCGTCGGCGATGGCTACGAAGTGTTCGAAGAATTTAGAGGCGATGTCTTCGTAAGCGGGATCGGCCGCCGCCAGTTCGATCGCCATCGAGAGCATGGTTGTGCAGAAGAAAGCCATCCAAGCGGTACCGTCGGCCTGCTCAAGAAGGTATCCGCCAGGGAGTGGCTTGGATCGATCGAACACGCCGATATTGTCCAGTCCGAGAAAGCCACCGGAAAACAGGTTGTTGCCTTTGACATCCTTGCGGTTTACCCACCAGGTGAAATTGATGAGTAGCTTGTGAAAGGCGCGCACCAGAAACGGCCGGTCGCGGTGGCCGCGGCGGCCCGTCATCTTGTAAACCCGCCAGCAGGCCCAGGCGTGCACGGGAGGATTCACATCGGAGAAGGCAAATTCGTAAGCCGGAATCTGGCCGCTCGGATGCATGTACCATTCGCGCATCAGCAAGATCAATTGTTCCTTGGCGAATTGAGGATCCAGGTGGCGACATGGGAATCATGTGGAAAGCCAGATCCCAGGCCGCATACCACGGATATTCCCAGGTATCGGGCATGGAAATCACGTCGCGGTTGTACAGTTGGGTCCACTCCTGGTTGCGGACCGCGCGGCGCGAAGGGGGCGGCGGAGGCTGGGCGGGGTCGCCGTCGAGCCACTGTTCAACCGAGTAATAGTAGAACTGTTTGGTCCATAGCAGTCCGGCGCATGCCTGCCGCATGATCCGCCGTTCCGGTACCCCCGCGGCGGGCATGCTTTCGTAAAATTCATCCGCTTCGCGGATACGGGCAGCGAAAACTCCATCCAAATCCGTGCTCATGCCCTGGCTTGACCCTTCACACAACCGGAGGCGGATCACGCGATCTTTTCCCGGCGCGAGATCGAAACGGTAATACGCCGCCGCCTTGGTTCCTTCGGTGGCCGGATTCACTGCCTCTTTGCGGCCGTGAATTACGTAGTCGTGAAAAGCGTCTTTGACATACGGGTGACTATTCGAAATGTTGTACAGACGCTTGATGATTGGTCTCGTTGGCGGTGAACAGGACCTCGGCGCCAGGTTCGAAATCCCACTGAACCGGGCCAAGCGACGCATGTTGGGCCAGTACTCGAGTAGGTCCCGTCAGTTTGAGGCTGGGTTCAGGCCAATAGCCTTCGCCGGTTCGTCCCCACGACCAGGTATTGCGGAACCACAGTGAAGGCAGCAGGTGAATGGTGGCAGTGTCGGGGCCCTGATTCTGGACGGTGATCTGGATGAGGATATCGCCGGGCTCGATTTTGGCGTACTCTACGGTGACGTCGAAATAGCGGCCGTCGTTAAAAACACCCGTGTCCAGGATTTCGTACTCGGGATCCAGCTTGCCGCGCTTCCGATTCTCATCAACTAAATGTGCGTAGGGAAATTCGGCCTGCGGATACTTGTAGAGGGCCTTCATGTAGGAATGCGTGGGGGTGGAATCCACAAAGAAATAGCATTCCTTTACGTCCTCGCCGTGATTGCCCTCCGGACCCGCCAGACCGAATAGCCGCTCCTTGAGAATGGGATCGCGGCCGTTCCAAAGGGCGATGGCGAAGCACAAGCGCCCCTCGCGATCGCACAACCCCAGGAGGCCGTCTTCGCCCCAGCGGTAGGCTCGGCTTCGGGCATGATCGTGCGGAAAATAATCCCAGCAAGCTCCGTCAGCCGAATAGTCTTCACGCACCGTGCCCCACTGCCGTTCGGCCAGATAGGGACCCCAGCGTTTCCAGTTTTTCTCGCGCTGCGCATCTTCGAGCAGACGCGCGCGTTCGGCGGATGGAGGCAGCTGATTCGGCACTCGACCATCATAAACAGGATTGGTTCTCAAGGTAGAATACGGGCAGCGATATGACAGAACTTGAGGGAAAAGTAGCCCTGATCACCGGCGGTTGCGGCGATATCGGGCGCGCGACCGCCGGGCGTCTGCTGGAGCGAGGCGCGCGTGTGGCGCTGCTGGATGTAGCTGGGGCAGAGAAAGCCGCTGCCGTTGGACCCGCCGACAAAGTGCTGTTTGTGGGTTGCGATGTGTCGGACCGCGCCGCCGTCGGGCGCGCTATCGACGCCATCCTGGCCAAGTGGGGCCGGCTGGATTTCGCAATCCCCAATGCGGCCGTGGTGCAGAATCAGCCGTTCCTCGAGATCACTCCCGAGGCGTTTGCGCAGACGCTCAACGTGAATCTCTCGGGCTGCTTTCACGTGGCGCAACTGGCGGCGCGGGTCATGAATCGCCAGGAGCCGGATGCGCACGGCGTGCGCGGCAAGATTCTGTTTACGGGAAGTTGGGTGCAGGATATGCCGTGGCCGGAAGGCACATCGTACATCGTCAGCAAAGCCGCCATCAAAGCTTTGGCGCGCAATATGGCGCAGGAATTAGCGCCGCGCGGCATTCGCGTGAACATCGTAGCGCCGGGAATCGTGATGGCGGGCTTGAGCAAACAAGTGTACGAAACCGACCCGGCATATGGGCCGCGCGCCACCGCCGCCATTCCACTGGGCGAATTCGGAACCGCCGAGCAAGTTGCCGATGCGTTCGCCTTCCTTTGCGGACCCGCATCCAACTACATGACCGGCAGCGTGCTGCTGGTGGACGGCGGATGTTCGCTGGTCAAAAGGTAAAAGCCATGGAAATTTTTCCGCAAGTACACCAGATCAGCTCCGGAATTGCCGACCGGCATTTGCATCAATATCTGTTTGTCGGCGACAATTCGATTCTCCTGGATACGGGTTTCTCGACAACGCCCGGGGAAGTGATCGTTCCCTATCTGAAGAAGGCGGGCCTCGATGCCCGGCGGCTCTCGATGGCCATCAATACGCACGCCGATGCCGATCATCATGGTGGAAACGCCGCGCTGAAAAGCCTTGCCGGCGATATGTTGCTGGCCTGCGGCGACATGGACAAGTCCGTGATTGAGGATCCCGATCGCCTGTTTGCCACGCGCTACAACCACTGGATGGAGCCGCACGGCGTGGGTCTGGCGAATATGCCGGAAGCCGAGGCATGGGTGAGGCAGATGGCCGGACCGCGACACCGTGTGGATGTCACGTTGCGTGGTGGCGAGCAACTGGCGATCGATGACAAGAAGGTGTTGCGAGTTCTGCACGTGCCCGGACACAGCAACGGACACCTGGCGCTGTACGATCCGGCTAGCAAAGCCGTGTTCGTTGGCGACGCGCTGCATGGCAATTGCTGCCCGTCGGTGGATGGCAAACCATCGCTGCCGCCGGCGTATTTTTCCGTGCTGGCGTATCTTTCGACTGTGCAGCTTTTTGAGAACCTGGACATCCAGTGGATCTATTCCGCGCATTGGCCGTTGTACGGCGGGCCGCAGGTGGCTGAATTTCTGGCGGAGTGCCGCAAGTTCGTGGATCGCGCCGAGGATCAGGTGAAGCGCGCCGTCGAGCGGCATCCCGAAGGCGTCACGCTGCGGCAATGCATCGATGAGTGCGGACCTGCGCTGGGGAATTGGCCGGCTAATAACAAGTGGCTGCTCATGTATCCGCTGCATGGCCATTTGGCGCATCTCGAACAGCAGGGCGTGCTTAAGCAAGTGCGGGACGGCGCGCCAGTTCGCTGGAAAGCGATCTAGAACAACAGCGCGGTCTTACGCGCCCAGCCACTTGCGAATTTCAGCCGCCACGCGCTCCGGCGTCGGGATCATCTGGTTTTCCAGCACCGGGCTGAACGGGTTCGGCACGTGCAGCGAGCAGATGCGTAGCGGCGGAGCGTCGAGCGAATCAAAGCACTCTTCGCAGGCGAGGGCGACAACTTCTCCCGAAAATCCGCAGGCAGCCGGCGCTTCATCGACAACTACCAGCCGCCCTGTTTTGGCGATGGATTGCGCGATGGTCTCGCGATCGAGCGGAGTGATCGTGCGCGGGTCGACGACCTCGGCCGAGATTCCAGCCGCTTCCAACAGCGCCGCGGCTGCGAGCGCCACATGCACCATGCGGCCGGCGGCGACAATTGAAACGTCGTTGCCCGCGCGGCTGACGTGCGCCTGTCCGAAGGGGATGAGATATTCCTCCTCCGGCACCGGTCCTTTGGAATTGTAGAGCGCCTTATGCTCGATGAACATCACTGGCGAGTCATCGCGAATGGCGGTTTTCATGAGGCCTTTGACATCGTACGGCGTCGACGGCACCACCACTTTGAGCCCGGGTGTGCTGGCAAACCAACCGTAAAACGAGTGCGCGTGTTGCGCCCCGGCATTGCGAACCGAGCCCATCGCTCCACGAATCACCAGCGGCACTTTGATCTTTCCGTTCGATAGATAATGCACGTTGGCGGCCTGTTGGATCACCTGGGTCATGGCTTCGAGGATGAAATCCAGAAACACTTCGTCCACGATGGCGCGGCTGCCGGCCATGGCGGCTCCAATGGCCACGCCGGTGGCTCCTAGCTCGCTGATGCCCGTGTCGCGTAGGCGATGATCGCCGAACTCCTGCCACAGGCCTTTGGTCTGGCGAAAGTTTCCGCCGCGCGGGCCGATCCCCTGGCCGATGTAGACCACGGAATCGTCGCGCTTCATTTCTTCGCGCAGCGCTTCGACGCCCGCGTCCACGTACGTGAGTTCCCTAGACATGTTCGAACACGCTCGCTGCTTCCGGCTCCGGGCTGTTTCTGGCGAACTCGACGGCGTCCGACAGCCAGGCTTCCACTTCGCTATCGATGCGGTCGAACGCCGCTTTGTCGGCGACTTTCTTCGACACCGCCCGCTCGCGCAGCGTCGTGATGGGATCACGCTGCTTCCAGGCTTCCACGTCTTCCTTGGTGCGATAGCCAGTGCCGGGGTCACCCTCGTGATGGCCGACGATCCGGTAAGTCTTGCACTCGACCAGGGTGGGACCATTGCCGGCGCGGGCACGATCGATCGCGTCGCCAGCGGCGGCGTGAACCGCCAGTACATCGTTGCCGTCCACTTCGACGCCGGGCATGCAATACGCCGCGGCCCGGCTGGCCACACTGTGATTCTTGGTGGCGCGCGCAAAAGCCATTTCCGTGGCGAATAAATTATTTTCGCAAACCATCACGACCGGCAAATTCCAGACCGCCGCGAAATTCATTCCCTCGTGAAAGGAACCGCTGTTCACTGCGCCGTCGCCAAAGAAACATACGGTGACCTGGCCGCTGTTGCGCAGTTGCGCACTGAGCGCAGAGCCGGCGGCGAGCGGAATTCCCGCGCCCACGATTCCGTTGGTGCCCATGAGCCCGTAATCGGGCGCATACATGTGCATGCTGCCACCACGCCCGCCGGAACAGCCCGTGACTTTTCCGTAAAGTTCGGCCATTACCTGGCGGCCCGGAACGCCTTTCGCCAGGGCATGCCCGTGGCCGCGATGGGTGCTGTAGGCCATGTCGGCGGAGCTAAGATGCGCGCAGACGCCGGCGGCAACGGCTTCTTCGCCGATGTAGAGATGCACAAATCCCGGCAATTCGCCGGCGCGATATAGCGCTTGCACTTTGCTCTCGAACTTACGGAGTTCGAGCATCTTGCGATAGAGATCCAAAACCAGAGAAGCTTTCATGTTTTTAAGTCCGTGGGGATCGACGTGCCGTCGCTACCTGCCGGGCGGTGCCGCAATTCCAGGTACAGGCCGGCCTGCTGCAGCGTGTCGAGCAGCGCCCAGCGGGTGCCGGGACGAATGCCGGTACCCGTTTGCAGCACTTCTACGCCGGATTTCGCAACTTCGCTCAGGACGGCTTCGATGTCGGGCACCTCGAAAAGCAGGTGATGAATGCCGCCGCCGGTGCGGTCCAGAAATTCGCGGTAGGCGTTGCGGTCGCCTTCGAGCGGCTGGATGAATTCCAGCTCCAACGGCCCGACTTGCACGAAGGCCTGGCGAATCTTGATGGGCTCTTCTTTCCCTTTGTAAGTGAAGCGGGCGTCGGGGCGGTTGGGCCACTCAATGAAGCGGAACGGGCCGATGCCGAACAGCGTCGTCAGCAAGTTCGTGGTGCGTTCCAGATCGTCGACGACAATGCCGATTTGTACTGCCCGCTTGAGCTCAACGCTCATAGGGCGAGATACCCGCCGTCGACATCCAGGGTAATTCCGGTGATCATGGCCGAGGCTTCCGATGCCAGGAAAATCACCGGTCCCACCATTTCGTGGGCCTCCCCGATGCGCCCGAGAGGTATTTTGGACGTCCATGTGTCCATCAGCTTCTTGGGGTCGAATTGCGGATCGTTCATTACTTCCTCAAGGCCCGGAGTGCGGAACTGGCAGGGCGCGATGGCGTTGACACGAATACCTCGCGACGCCCACTCGACCGCCAGTTGCTTGGTGAGTGCAATGACGCCGCCTTTGCTGGCGCAGTAGGCATTCGCTCCCCGGCCCACGCCGACCACGCCGGCGATCGACGAAAAATTGATCATGTTGCCGCTGCCCTTGGCCAGCATCACCTGCGCGGCCGCCTGGCAGCATAGAAACGTGCCGCGAAGATTGATGTCGAGAACGTGATCCCAGGTTTCGAGCGGCGTCGACTCCGCCGGATCGTGCTGCGGAACACCGGCGCAGTTCACCAGAATGTCCAGCGTGCCTAGCTTGTCCACTGCGGCTTTCACCATCGCGACAATCTCGGCTTTGCTGGACACGTCGCAGCGAATGCCTACCGATTTCCGGCCCAGAGCGGCCACCTTGGCGCTCACGCGCTCGGCGCCGGCAAGATCTAAATCCGCTACCGCGACATCGCAACCATATTCCGCAAAACCTAGCGAGATGACCTCGCCAAAGCCTGCTGCCGCGCCGGTGATGAGGGCGGTCTTTCCGCTAAGGTCGAAGAGCTGTTTATATTGACTGGAGGCCACGGATGAATTATAACCAAGCCTTCATGGCCACGCATACTCTCGAAGCTTTATTGCTGATTTTGGCTGCTGCGGTCATGAACGCCACTTACACGTTGCCTATGAAATTGAACCGGCGATGGGCGTGGGAACACTCGTGGTTCGCCTTCACGCTGTTGGGCGTCATCGCAGTGCCTACAGCGCTGGCGGTAGGGACCGTGCCCGGTCTTTTTTCCATTTATCCGCAAATTCCGGCAGGGACGCTGGCAATGATGGGACTTTTCGGCGCGGGCTGGGGCGTCTCGTTGGTGCTGTTTGGATTGGCCATCGAGATGGTGGGAGTGGCGGTAACCTTTGCGGTTTGCCTGGGAACTTCGGCGGCGTCGGGAGCGTTGATCCCGCTGGTCGCGCAGCATCCGGAAAAACTCGCCACGCGTGAAGGCGCGCTGATTTTGAGCGGAATCGCGGCGATTCTTGTGGGAGTTGCCCTTTGCGGTGTTGCGAGCAGCCTGCGGGATAGCGGCGCTTCGGCTAGCCGTGCTCATCCCGTACGCGGTGCTTTGTACGCTTTCGTGTCGGGTATTCTCGGCTCGCTATTCAGCCTCGGCCTGGCGTTCGGCGGCGAGATACAGCGCGCAGCCCAGCAGCACGGCGCGAGCGTCACGATGATGTCGAACGCAGTGTGGCTGCCGTGTCTCTACGCCGGCTTCCTGCCGGGCGTGATTTACTGCCTGTTTCTGATGCGCAAGCACGGCAACACGGCGGAACTGGCGCGTAACAGCCGCTGGTACTACTGGATCATGGCCGCACTGATGGGCGTGCTCTGGTACGGCAGCATCGTGCTGTACGCGATTTCGACAACGCGCATGGGCGAGCTGGGTACATCAATCGGCTGGCCGCTGTTTCTTTCGTCGATTGTGGTGGCCAGCACGATTGTGGGCGTGGTCGCCGGTGAATGGACCGGGGCAGGGAAACGCGCGCTGCGTTATATGATCGGCGGCGTGGCTTGCCTCGTAGGGGCGATTGTCGTGCTGAGCCAGGCTAACCGCTAGGATTATTTCTTGCTCTCCTCATAGACCAGCTTGCCGTCGATGTAGGTCTTCAGGGCGGTGGTCGTGAGTAATTCCTTGGGCGCCACTTTGGTGATGTCTTTCGAGATTACCGTGAGGTCGGCCAGCTTGCCGATCTCGATTGAGCCCTTGTCTTTTTCCTCGAATTCGGCGTAAGCGGCTTCACGCGTGTAGCCGCGCAAGGCTTCATCGAGCGTCAATCGCTGTTCGGGATACCAGCCGCCCGGCGGATTGCCGGTAGCGTCTTGCCGTGTGACGGCCGCATACCAGCCGGCGAAGGGGCTCAGCGTTTCACCAGGAAAATCGGAGCTCAACGGCAGGTGAGCGCCAGTTTTCAAAATGGATCGCCACGCGTATGCGCCCTTCACGCGCTCCGGTCCCACGCGCGTTCCCGCCCACGCCATATCCGATGTACAATGCGCCGGCTGCATGGAGGCGATCACTCCCAGTTTGGCGAAACGCGGAATATCTTGCGGCGCGACCACCTGCGCATGCTCGATGCGCAGGCGCGCATCAGCGGTGCCGGTTTCTTTGAGAGCTTTCTCGTAAGCGTCTAGCACCATGTGGTTGGCGGCGTCGCCTATGGCGTGTGTCGCCACCTGAAAGCCTTTCTCCAGGCAGCGCCGTGTCAGCTCGGTGAGTTTCGCCTCGGATGTCACCATCAATCCTTTGGTTTGGGGAGCGTCGCTGTAGGGTGCGGTCATGGCAGCGCCGCGTGAGCCCAGCGCGCCATCGGCGAAAACTTTGACGCTGCGAATCGTCAGGCGATGCCGCGTGCCATCCACCTCCGGCCCCTTTTTCAGCCATTCATCGACCAGGGCCGTGCTGGCGCCATCCAACATCACGTAAACACGCAGGGGCATTTTGCCTTCCTGAACCAACTCACGCAGCGCTTGCAATTCGTTGGGCGAAACAGTAGCTTCATGCACCGACGTCAAGCCATAGCGCAAACATTCCTGCGCGCCCAGTTCGAGGGCATGCTTGGTATGGTCCTTGTCCAGCGGCGGAATGAATTTAGCGACCAGGGTCTGCGCGCGATTGGTGAACACGCCGGTAGGCTCACCGGTTTTTTCGTCGCGAATGATTTTGCCGTTCTCCGGATCCTTGGTATCGCGCGTGATACCGGCGATTTCCAGTGCCTTCTTGTTTCCCCAGGCGGCAAAAGTGTGGAGGCCGGTTAGGTATACGGGATTGTTCGGAGCGGCTTCGGTCAGGCCGCGATAGGTCGGATAGTGCGCGGCCCACGCGCCTTCGTCCCATCCCCAGCCGAGAATCCATTCCCCGGGTTTGGCGGTCTTTGCGCGCTCCCGAACCCGCTCGACGACTTCCTGCTCAGTCGGAACATCCTTCACATTCAATTTCAGAAAGCCTTCGCCCAGGTTGAGCAAGTGCGTGTGAGCATCGGCAATTCCCGGCAGGACCGTGGCGCCGTTCAGATCGACGGTGCGCGTGGCGGCGGTGAACCGATTCCTCGCTTCCGCATCCGACCCTACCCACACGATACGGCCGCCTTGAATGGCGATAGCCTGCGCGCGTGGCTGCTGGTCGTTCAGGGTGATGACGTTGCCGTGCGTGAGAAGCAGGTCGGCTCGTTGCGCCTGCTGAGAAAAGGCGGTGGGCAAAGCAAGAAGTAAGAGGAGTGCGGGTTTCATAGCGCGGATCCAGCTTGAGTATATACGGCTGATTGACAAGCGGGCGTATAATGCTAACAATGTAGGCATTTATGCAAACGGCTCTTGGCGAATTCGAGCTGGTGGTTCTGCTGGCAGTGCTGCGCCTGGGCGAAGGCGCCTACGGCGTGACCATCCTACGCGAGATTCACAAGCGGGCAGGGAGGACGGTCGCGCGTGGCGCGGTCTACATTACTCTCGACCGTCTGGAGAGTAAAGGTTACCTGCGTTCATCGCTTGCGGACCCGACGCCGCAGCGAGGCGGCAAAGCCAAGCGCCTCTTCCATGTCTCGGCGCAGGGCTTGACGGCCATGCGCGAGTATCGCCGGGTCCTGGTGAATATGTGGCAGGATCTCGAACCCGTGCTGGGCAAGCTATGAAAGCGCCGCCACGAGGTCCAGGGTTGTTGATCCGCATCTTCCTCCCGCCCGAGGCCCGCGATGCTGCTTTGGGCGATCTGGCCGAAGAGTACCAGGTAGAGGGCAGCAGCCTCTGGTACTGGAAGCAAGCAATCTCCTTAGCGACTTCGTACCGCTGGCAGCGTCTAACGCAAGACCCCAACGAGGATCACAAGATGGAAACTCTACTGCAAGACCTACGCTATGCCTGGCGCAACCTGGTGAAGAGCCCCGTCGTGGTCGCTGTGGCGGTTGCGACCATGGCTCTCGGGATTGGCGTCAACACTGCGATTTTCAGCGTGGTGAACGCCGTGCTGCTCCGTCCGCTGCCGTATCAGAATGCCGACCGGCTGGTGCGAGTTTGGGGCACCAATCTGAAGAACGGCCGCACGCGAGCCTGGGCATCCTTTCCGAACCTGCAGGACTGGCGCGCGCAGAATACCTCGTTTGAACGGCTAGCGGCCTACAATGACGACCGCCAAACAGTGACCGGCGCCGGCGCTCCTGAGCAGGTTGCGGTGGCGCTGGTCACGCAGGATTTCTTTGCCGTCCTGGGAGTGGAGCCAGCCCTTGGCCGCTTCTTTTTGCGGCAGGAATTTGAGCCGGGCAGCGACGCGCCCGTCATGCTGAGCTACGGATATTGGCAGCGCCGTTTTGGCGGCCAGGCCAATATCTTGGGGCAGACGCTGAGCCTCGGCGGCACGCCGCGCATCATCGTGGGCGTCCTTCCAGCCAACGACCTGCAATTTCCTTCACGCGACACCGATGTCTGGGTTCCCGGCGGGCTGGTCGATAATTCGCGAGGGTCGCGCAACCTGAATGCGATCGGCCTATTGAAGCGCGGTGTCTCTCTGCAGCAGGCGCAGGCCGAGATGAATACCATCGCCGGCCGCCTGGAAAAGCAGTATCCGGAAGAAAATGCCGGAATCGGCGCGAGGCTCGAACCGCTACGCGAATCCATCGTCGCCGATAGCCGTCCGCTGCTGCTGATTCTGTTCTCCGTGGTGGGGTTCATCCTGCTGATCGCGTGCGTGAACGTGGCCAATCTTTTGCTGGCGCGCGTGAATACGCGCCGCCAGGAGATGGCAATTCGCACCGCGCTGGGCGCCAGCCGCTTCCGCGTGATTCGCCAATTGCTCACGGAAAGCGTGCTGCTTTCATTGATGGGCGGCGCGGGAGGCCTGCTGCTGGCCTGGTGGACGACGCACCTGCTGGTGGCGGTGAACGCGCTGGAAATTCCGCGGCAGGGAGAAATTGGCGTGGATGGCTGGGTGCTCGCGTTCACGCTGGTCATGTCCATCGTGCCCGGTTTGGTGATCGGCCTGGCGCCGGCGCTGGAAGCTTCCCGGCTCGACCTGGCGCAAGCCTGCAAGGAAGGCGCGCGCGGCGCGGTCGGCGACCTCACACGGCAGTGGGCTCGGCGCGCAATGGTGGTATCGGAAATTGCGCTTTCGGTTGTTTTAGTGACCGGCGCCGGATTATTGATTGCCAGCTTTTGGCGCCTGCAGCATGTGAATCCGGGATTTCGCGCCGACAACGTGTTGAGCTTTCGGATTTCGCTGCCACGCTCGCGCTATCCGGACGACCAGCGCCGGGGCAGCTTTTACCAGCAGGCGATTGATCGGATGAACGCACTGCCGGGCGTGCGCGGAGTCGACGCGGTAAGCATCCTGCCTTTGAGCGGCGGCAATCTGTGCAATGAAGCGACCGTCGGCGGGCAGGCCGTCGATAGTTTGCAGTGCGTCGAGAGCCGCTCGATTTCGCCGGGATATTTTTCCACTCTTGGTATCCCGTTGCTGAAGGGGCGCGTTCTTAACGAGCGCGATAATGCAGCGGCGCCCCGCGTCGCCGTCATCAATCGCACGATGGCGCGTTTGCTCGGTTCCGTCGAGAGCGCGATCGGTAAACAATTCGGCTTTCGCGATGAAGTGCGTCAAGTCGTAGGCGTGGTCGAAGATATCAAACATTCCAGTTTGGACACTGAAATCCAGCCGGCTGCCTACCTGCCGGTCGCGCAGCATCCCATGACCTTCAGCGCTTTCGTGTTGCGGACCTCTACCGATCCGGTCGCGCTTTCCCACGCTGTGCAGGCGGAGATCTGGGCGATCGACAAGGACTTGCCCGTCGCCAGTCTGAAGACCATGGACGAAGTGCTCTCGGCTTCGATCGCCCAGCCGCGTTTGCGCATGCTGCTGGTGGGCGGCTTCGCCGCGCTGGCGCTGTTTCTGGCGGTACTGGGCCTGTACAGCGTGGTGGCTTACTGCGTAAGCCAGCGCACCCATGAAATCGGCCTGCGCGTGGCGCTGGGCGCGAAGCCGGGGGATGTGGTTCGTCTGGTGGTCGGGCAGGGATTGCGGCTGGCGCTGATCGGAATCGCCGTGGGCCTGATAGGTGCGCTGGCGGCTACGCGGGTGCTTGCCGCCATGCTGTTCGGCGTCCGGGCGACCGACCCGGCGACGTTTGTTGTCGTGGCGGTGCTAACCATTGCCGTGACACTCGCCGCCAGCTATCTTCCCGCACGCAAAGCCATGCGCATCGACCCAATGGTGGCGCTGAGATACGAATAAGTGGGGCAGGTGCCCGACCCGCCCCAACATTATCGTGATAGGCGGATGACGATTTGCGTGGCGATCGTGTTGAACGCCGCGAAAAGTTGCGACGGATCGGGCGCGTCCGCGAAGTAGCCCTGCGGCTGGGCCTTTTGCTGCTGATAAAACGTCTGTGCGGTCGCATTCGGATCGTTCTCCATGCTGGGATCGTTGGCCAGCTTGCGGAGAATCAACGTGTCCGGAGGATCGCCCGGTGAGTTGCCTTCAAGCGCTATGGTGTAGATCGCCGGTTTCAACGTGGCGTCGGTGCGGATTTTGGTGCCTTCGTTATCCAGAACGTTGGTGGACGCAACCTCGATCATCTGCGGAGAAGTCACGCTGGTCAGATTGGCGTAGGCTCCGTTGTAGGGAAAATTCGGATTGTAGGTGCTGTAAGGCCCGGCGGTCGCATTGCCATAAATGTCCGCCGGTGGCATGCCGGAGAGATCGTTGCGCGCTTGGGTCAGATCGCCCGCAAAGTTGCAGCCGCCGCTGTAGGCAGTGGGGCCCTCGTTGGCGTTGGTGATGCTGTTGGTTGCATAATTCATCAGGCCGGCAGTTGTGCCGGTCGGATTCGGCCCTCCCGCCCATTGGGCCAGCGTGCCGATCAAGGGAGCATTTCCCGGGTCGCAGGATCCGGGGCTAGTGCGCAGATTTGTATAGTTGCCGGTGAAGCCGTTGGGGCGTCCATCGGTCATAAGCACGATCACATTGGCTCGCGAGGTGGAATTGATCGCCTGCACTTGCGCGTAGGCTTGCTGCACGGCTTCGGTGGTGTTGGTGTTGCCCCCACAACTGATCTGATTGATGAGCGAGGCCACCGTATTGCCGTTGGCATCCGGCTGATCGAAATTCAAGCGCGGCGGGGCGACATAGGCGGTCGAGCCAAAGACTACCAGCCCAACCATGTCGCGGCCGAGAGCAAAGTTGTTGAGGAATTGGATCGCGTCCGGCTTGAGGATGGCGCAAGCAGTGCTGCCTTGGAACGCATAATTCATCGAAGACGAGCGATCCAGCACCAGCATTACCAGCTCATCGCGCAAACAGCGAAGCGATGAGAACGAATTCAATGGTGCTGGATCCGGCGTTACGTCGTCGTCGAGAGGAGAGCATGGCTTTCATTTCTTTCGTTAAGGGCATGTCGGAGGAGCAGGATTCGCCGTGGTGGGGCATCCGGCAACGGGCCAAGCTTCCATGACGTCGGAGGCCTGCACGTTGACGCTTACCGGGGCCGAGCTCTTGAAGATCGCCGCCAGCGGCGTGTACTGAACTCCGGAGATGGACACCTGCACGACATATCCGCCTTGCGCTGCCGCCGAAGCGCCGCCGTAAGGATCGTAATAACTAACGCTAACCTTGCAGGCGTCGTTCGGGCCGGACAGGAGGCCGAGAGCGCTGCTCTGAACGGTTTTTACGATCGAATCGTTCAGGTAAGCATCGCCAGGTAGCATTTGCCCAGTGATGGCGAAACGTACGCCATCGCGAGCAGCCTCCTGCAAGGTCGACTTGATATACAGCGAAAAGGCCATATCGAAAATCAGGAAAACGAGGCCGAACATGATCAGCGTGACCAACGCTCCTTCGATGGTTTCACTGCCTCTCTGGCGCGGCCGGTTTACAGCGGCGCAGTGCCCTTGGTGGCGGTTTGTTCCAGGAACAGAACATGGAATACTACAGTCGCAATGCATTCTGGTGCCAATTGTGGAAGGGAAAAATAATCAAATCAAGAAATTCGTTCTGAAATCAGAACAGATTATTCCTTATATCTCAGACAATTTCTGGATAATCAGGTAGCTGCATCGGATATTATCCCGACGCCTTTTGGCCATACCGGCCGGCGGCTACTTTCCTTCCATCTCAATGACGTTCTTGATGCCGGAGCGGGCGAAGATCGGTTCGCGAAACGCCTCGATCGGGAAGTGTCCGGTAATGAGCGCGCGCAGTGATTTGGGCCAGCGGCTGTTGAAGATTTTTAGGTCCCGAATGGCGGCTTCAAAAGCATTGTGCCCCGCATTTACGGTCCCCAGGATCACCTGGTTTTTGAGCACCATATTACGCATGAGCAAGTCCGTGTCGATGGTGATGGGATCGCCGTGTTTGGGCACGCCGGTAAAAACGAAAACGCCGTTAGCCCCCAACACTTGCGCCACCTCGAAAGCCAGCTGCGAAGCGCCCAGTGCTTCGTAGACGACGTCGATATTTCCCATCCTGGCCGCCAATTGCTCGACCGTCATTTCCTGCGAGGAAAAATATTTAGCGCCGAAGGATTCGGCCAAATCGGCTTTAATATTCGGCGTGCGCGAACGGGAATAGACGTAGGTATCGTAGCCCCCGTTCACCAGCGCCATGGCCCCGAGCAAACCGACCGGACCGGCGCCCAGCACCAGCGCGCGATGGCAGCCGCGCGGCGGCACGCTGCTATCGGTCGAGAGGCCCCAGGGCAGCCGCTGCTGGATGGTCTGAATCTCCATGAGTGTCTTTTCGGCGATGGTCAACGGCTCGACGAGAATGCCGACATCGCGCAATTCCGGCGGAACCAGGCTGAGAAATTCCGCTGCTTCCACCACGAACTGGGTCATGAAACCGTGCTGGCTGCGAATACCGCGCTCGCGGAAGTCGCCCGAATAACAGAAGTCCTGGCGGCCCGCACGGCAAGCTACGCAATCGGCGTGATTGCATGGACGCCGCACCGATGGCACCACAAGATCGCCTGCTTTAAAGGAGTTCGAGCCACCTGCGTCCACCACCTCGCCCAGCGATTCGTGTCCCAGAACCAGATAATCGGACCCTGCCGGCGGCGTGCCGTACTCGAAATCACAGATCTCGCGATCGGTTCCGCACACGCCTACCTGGAGAACGCGGATTTTCACCTGCCCGGGCGAAGTAATCTCCGGTTCATCAAACGAGACCAACTCCACCGTCCGCCGCTCCGGGAAAACTCCGACCGCTTTCATGCTTGCGCCTTTCTGCACTCGTCGCAGGGACAAATCTTGCGGAAATGTTCAAAGGAATAAATGCCCGTGCCGTGGCCGTCGCTCCACAAGATGCGGATGGCGTAATTGCCCACCGGCTCGACACTCTGCATTTTCAACGCGGGTTTAAACATCTGGAAAGGCCCGGAAGGCGCTGCCTCAGGCACGCGCGGCGGCGTGCCATGCGCTCCGGTACAGGTGGCGCAGGGGCAACGGTCGCGCAAATAGTCGATACCGTAGACGCTGGTATGGCCATCTTTCCAGTCGATCGAAATCCCCTTGGATTTCGAAATAGCTATGTGTTCGGGATCGGTAGAAACCATGTCAGTTGAGCATCCGCTCGACGTCGCGTATTCCTGAAATGCGGCGCATCGCGCTCACCAGCTTTTCAAGCTGCTTCTTGTCCCTCACGTCCACCGTCATTTCGATCAAGGCGCCATCGTTGTTGGCGTGCGATTCCGTGCGCGCTTCCAGGCTGCGGATGTTGGTGTTATCTGAAGACAGTATGGACGTGATCTGCGCCAGCAAGCCGGGTCGGTCATCGGTGTGCACCATGATCTTGACCGGGAACGGGTCGGCAGTATTGCGGGCCCATTCCACGTCAATCTTGCGCTCCACTTCATACATCAGGTTTTGCACGTTGGGGCACATCTTGGAATGCACGGCGACGCCTTTGCCGCGCGTCACGTAGCCTACGATCGCATCTCCGCGGATCGGATTGCAGCACTTGGCGCGATACACCATCAGGTCGTCGACGCCGCGGACTTTGATGACTGCGTCGCCGTCGTCGCGACTGGGCGGACCGGTGGACGGGGCGGTCTCCGCGGCGCCGGGAGCGGGCGCGGAAGCCTCCTCCGCCTCTCCGGCAAAGTGTTCAGGCGCCATTTTCTGCAGCGCCTGCCGGGCGGACATTTTGCCGTATCCCAGGCCGGCGTAGAGATCCTCGATTTTGGCGTAGCCGTAATCTCCGGCGGCGCGCTGCAGTTCCTCATCGCCGATTTTGCTGAGTTGCACGCCCAGCCGCCGCGCTTCCTTCTCGAGATATTTCTGTCCGATCTCGATGGCCTTGGTGTGCTCATTGGCGTTGATCAGGTGCTTGATCTTGTTGCGGGCGCGCGCCGTTTTCACCAGCGCCAGCCAGTCCTTACTGGGCTGATGGCCGGGCTGGGTGAGGATTTCGACGATGTCGCCGTTGCGCAGCGTGTAACGTAAAGGCACGATGCGCCCATTTACTTTGGCGCCGGCGCAGGTCTCGCCGACTTCGGAGTGAATGGCGTAGGCGAAATCGATGGGCGTGGCATCGCGGGGCAGCACGATCACGCGGCCGCGCGGCGTAAATGTGTAAACCTCGTCCGGATAGAGGTCCACCTTCAAGGTGGACATGAATTCGCCCGGATCCTGTACGTCGCTCTGCCACTCCACCAGGTGGCGCAGCCAAGCGATCTGCTGATCGTCGGCGCCCGCCCCCTTGCGGCCCTCCTTGTATTTCCAGTGCGCCGCGATGCCTTCCTCGGCGATGCGATGCATTTCTTCGGTGCGAATCTGCACTTCGAAATGACGGCCTTCCGGACCGATCACCGATGTGTGCAGCGACTGATACAGATTGGGGCGGGGAATCGCGATGAAGTCTTTGATCCGCCCGGGAATCGGCCGCCATTCGTTATGGATGACGCCGAGCGCCGCGTAGCAGTTCTTCACGGAGTCGGTGACAATGCGCAGGGCCAGCAGATCGTACACCTGATCCATGTTGATCTTCTGGCGCTTCATCTTCTGATAGACCGAATAGGCGCGCTTGACGCGGCCATCGACCCGCGCCGGAATGCCTTCGCGGCGCAGTTCGGCTTCCACAGTGTGGCGGATTTTCTGCAGAAACGCTTCGCTGGTTTCGCGATGGGATTCGATGGTTTTCGAAATCTCGGCCGAAGCTTCCGGATCGAGATGGCGGAAAGCCGAGATCTTCCAGTTCGCCGCGCATCTTGCCCATGCCCAGGCGGTGGGCGATAGGCGCATAAATTTCAATGGTCTCGCGCGCGATGCGCTCCCGCCTGTCCGGCTGCGGCAGATGGCCCAGCGTGCGCATGTTGTGCAGCCGGTCGGCCAGCTTGACAATGATCACGCGCAGATCATTGACCATGGCCAGCAGCATCTTGCGGAAGCTTTCGGCTTGCCGGTCTTCGGCGGAGAAGAAATCCAGCTTGCTCAGCTTGGTAACGCCGTCCACGCAGCGCGCCACTTCTTCGCCAAAGGTCTTGCGAACCTCTTCGACGGTAACGCTGGTGTCCTCCACCACGTCGTGCAGCAGGCCGGTTTCCAGGCTCACCACGTCCATGCGCATGTCGGCCAGGATGTGGGCGACCATTAGCGGATGGATCATGTAGGGCTCGCCCGATGCGCGCGTTTGCAGCTTGTGATGTTGGCTGGCGAACCGGAAGGCCTTTTCCAGGGTGGCGAAATCGTCGCGCGGACGGGCTTCCCGTGCCTTAGCTTCGAGATCGGCAAAAAGCTGGTCTACCGGCGATAGGGGAGGCGCGCTCAAATCCGGGGACACGATTCAATTGTATCGGGTGTCAGTGAAGAGAGTGGGGCAGGTCCCCGACCTGCCCTTGGAGAATCGCGAAGTACTTGCATGGCAGGTCGGGGACCTGCCCCACTTAACTACTTTGCTTCGGTGGTAATACCGCTTGAGGTCGGCTTACGCTCGGCCTTGATCTTCTTGGTTTGCATCGCCTGCTGGACCCAGTTGTCGGCAACTTCGATGTCCTTCTTGTACTGGTCGGGACTGTCGTCCAGGTCGGCGCGCTCGCGGATGAGAAGGTTGGTGTACGCCATCGCGGCGTCATATTCCTTGTCGAGCTCCAGAGCCTTCGCCAGGTTCTTGAGGCCTTCTTCGATCACCGCCGAGTACTGCGTGCGAAGTTCCTCTCTCACCTTCTTGTCTTTGATGGGACCGGGATCTTCGGTCTTCATCCCCAGCTTGGCGCGCGCTTCCGCCCAGGGCCGGAACCACTTGGTCCACGCGATGACGCCAAGGGTGTAATAGCCGTCGGCGTTCTTGGGATTGAGCTCGACCGACTTCTTGTACCAGGCCTCGGCTTCGTCCCATTTTCTCTCGTTGAAATACAGCGAGGCGATGGATTGGGTGGCAATGTCGTTCTTGGGATCCTGCTCCAGCACCTTGTTGAATTCCTTGAAGGCGTGGTCGGCATGCTGCTGGTTCTCAGGGGATTCCGCGCCCGGGATGTACTGGCTGTAATAGGCCATGGCCAGGTAAAGGCGCGCGGTCGAGAACGTAGGATCCAACTGCACCGCTTCTTCGAACCGTTCGACGGCGGCGGCGTACTGAGCGTTCTTGTAGGCTTGAACGCCTTTATTCAAATTGTCCCGCGCCTTGAGTTTCTCGCATCCTGTGGAAAGCAGCGAGAAGAGCGGCCAGGGTCAGGACGGCCAGCGGAGTAAACCATGTCCGGTGCATTACTGTCCAGCCTCCACCCTCGCGGTCATCAGGCCCACACGGTCGATGCCCACGCCATGCGCGATATCGATCGCCGTTGCTACATAGCGATACTCCAGATCCGGATCGCCCTTGACGAAGACCAGGCGCTCGGCGCGCGTCTTGAAAATCTCTTCCAGGCGCGGTCCCAGCGTGGCTTCCGTAGTGCTCTCCTGATTGATGTGCATGGAATGATCTTTGTCGATCACGATAACCACGGTGCGCTGATCCGATTGGTTCTGCTGTGCACCCGGAGGCGGCGGCTGCGGCACCAGCGTCTCCAGTCCCTTGGGCGTGAGCGGCGTAATCACCATGAAAATGATGATCAGCACCAGCAACACGTCGATCATGGGCGTCATGTTGATATCGGCTCTCGGTCCGCCCGAACCACCCACTGCCATTGACATAGAATTGCTCCTCTTATCGTTTCTGTTACTGGCCCTTTGGCGGAGCCCCCGCTGTGGGAGCCGGCGCGCCTGGGCGGTCCTGCGGAATCGCCTCGGTCAGCAATCCCAATTGATCCACGCCCGCGGCACGCAGATTATCGACAACGTCCACTACCTTTTCGTAGCGAGCGCGCGCGTCGGCTCGCAAGAAAACCATCTTGTCGGCGCGACCCGCCAGCAAATCCTTCACTTTTTGCGGAAGCTGGTCGGCCGGCACCTGGTCGTTGCCCAGATAGCTGCGGCCTTCCCGCGATACCGCCAGGATGATGGCGTCGGTTTTATCGGCGGCCTGCATGGCGATGGGGTTCTTGGTTTTGACCATTTCCACGCTCACGCCTTTGGTGAGCATGGGCGTGATCACCATGAAAATGATCAGCATGACAAGCATCACGTCCACCATGGGCGTGACGTTGATATCGGCGACCGGCGGCGGCGCCTTGTGCTTCATGATTACGGACATATCAGTCTCCCTTTCAGCCGCGGGCGGTTCAAACCCGTCCCGCGGCCTGCGCAAGTCGAGCCGCCAGCTCCCGCCATGAAGCGGGTACCGCGGCTTCTTCCCGCGCTTTGATTATTTACTACGCGCGGCGGCTGTCCGCTGCTGCGAGCGCTTCAGGAAATAGTCCACCAGCTCGGAGCTGGAATTGCCCATTTCCACGTCAAATGCTTCGATGCGGTTGGTGAAGTAGTTGAACATCCACACGGCCGGGATAGCTACGAAAAGACCGACCGCGGTGGTGACCAGCGCTTCCGAAATGCCGCCCGAAACCGCGCCCAGACCGGTCGACTTTTCTGATGCGATCGACTTGAACGCGTTGATGATGCCTACGACGGTGCCGAACAGTCCGACGAACGGGGCCGTCGAACCGATGGTCGCGAGACCACTGACGCCGCGCTTCAATTCGGCGTGAACGATGGCTTCGGCGCGTTCCAAAGCGCGCTTGGAGGCTTCGATCTCTTCACCCGGAATATCGCTCGACAACTGATGCGCCTGGAATTCCTGCAAACCAGCCACGACAACCTTGGCCAGGTGGCTCTTTTTGTAGCGATCGGCAATCTTTACGGCTTCATCCAGCTTGCCTTCCCGCAATGCGCCGGCGACGGCGGGCGCGAACTGCCGGGACTGCTTGCGCGCGGCGTTGTAGGCCATGACACGGTCGATCATGACGCCAATCGACCACGCCGACATAATGAACATCACGATGACCACTGACTTCGCCAGAGGAGCCATCTGGAGCCACAGCGAGCGCGGATCCCATTGAGGGCCGCCCGACGCGGCGGCTTCTTGCAACAGCCAAAACGCTAAAACCTGCAATTGTAAAAACATTGTTCTCTTTTCTCCTGCGAATTGAAATTAGTTCTACGTTTCACGTTCAGCGCTCAGCCGGCAGCACTCCCTCGAATGCCGCCGGCTGACGGCTGAAAGCCTAAACGGGGCATTGGCCCCGTGCCTGCTCTACTGGTTCAACGTGAAATTCACGTCGATAACCGTTGCGACTTCCACCGGCTCTCCATTGAGAAGGGTCGGTTTGTACAGCCACTGCTTCACTGCTTCCTGAGCGGCCGGCACCAACAGAGGATGGCCGCTTACCAGGGTCAGATTCTGAATCGTGCCGTCCTTGCCGATCAGAGCGTTAAACCGCACTACGCCGGAAATGCGGGCCTGCTTGGCCAGCGGCGGGTAAATCGGCTTGGGCTGCTTGATCAGGTTGGCGGCTTGCACCTGTCCGCCTACACGAATGCGGGTCGGTGCTGCCTGCTTGACTACCGGAGGAGGCGGCGGAGGCGCCACGCTGGGCATCGAACCGACGATGCCGCCAATCACGCCACCGAGCGCGCCACCGGCTACGCCGCCGGCGATACCGCCTACCACGCCGCTCGACGGCGGAGGCAGTTCGTCTTCACGGATCATGGCGATGTCTTTCGGCACGGCTTTCGGCGCCATCAATCGGCCGGCGTCGAACTGGCGGGGAATTACTTTGACCATCTTGACGGGAACGGCTGCCGGCGGCGGAGGCGGCGGAGGCGGTGGCGGAGGCGCCACCAGAAATCCGGTGAGCTGCGTGCGCGGCAACGCGTCGAAGTAAATCATCGGGATCAGAATCGCGATCCCCAGCAGGAGCATCTGACCAAGGAAGGACACCAGCACCGTCCACGTTTTATTGGTTTTGCCCACGCCATCGACAAAAGTCTGTTCAAACATATTTCTCGTCTCCCCCGGCCGCGTTCACGCCAGCCTGAATTATTTCACCGCTCGAGCTGAATCCTTCCGCAGCGGCTGCTTGGCCGCGCCCGGCTTCACGACGGGAACCACTACCGCCGTTTTTCTCCTGCCCTCTGCCCAGTTATGCCAGAACAGAACGATCGGGCTGGCAACAAATACAGATGAATACGTGCCGATCAGAATACCAACCACTAGCGCAAAAGAAAATCCGTGCAGTACCGGACCGCCGAATAGGAAAAGAGCGATCACCGTCAGAAAAGTCAGTCCCGAAGTCATGATGGTACGGCTCAGGGTCTGATTCACGCTGCGATTGATAACGTCTTCGAGCGACTCCCGCTTGGAGGTGCGCAGGTTTTCCCGTATGCGGTCGAAGATCACGATGGTGTCGTTCATCGAATAGCCAACCAGCGTCAGCAGCGCCGCAATCACCGTCATCGTGATCTCCCGGTTGAACAGGGAGAAAATGCCGACCGTGATGATCGTGTCGTGAAATACCGCCACGACCGCCGCCACGCCATAAATCCATTCAAAGCGAAACGCTATATATACCAGCATTCCAGCCAGCGCGGCAAGCGTGGCCAGTACCGCCTGGCGGCGCAGATCGGCGCCTACCTTGGGACCTACGATTTCCACTTCCCGCACTGAGAACGGCGCGAGCGAACATTCCTGCTTGAGCGTGTTGATTACGCCCGCATTCACGCCGGGAACACCTGTAAGTTGATCGAAATTGGTGATGAGGCCGGAGCGCGGCGGTGTGTTTTTAAATTTCAGCACATCGGCGGCCAGTTGATCGAGTTGGGTGTCGGAGACGGAAACGCCATTGCGCGCCAGGGGATCGCGCAGCCGCTCTACCAGCGCCTGCTGTCCGGCATTATTGAAATCCAGTTTGGCGTCGCTCGCCTGTCCGAAGGTCGCTTCCAGGGTCTCAAGTATGACCCGGCGGTTTTGATCCGACTGCTTCTCATCTTTGAGCTCGGTGCCGATGGCGACTTCGTTCGACTGGCTCTCAAAATTCTGCACGGTGACTTCGCCAGCAACTCGCTTGCCGATCGCCGTCCGGATCGCATCGACCGGGGGTGGACCGGAAAAACGCACCTTCACTACGGTGCCTCCCTTAAAGTCAATACCGTACAAAGGCCCGCCCTTGACCGCCAAACTGATCAAACCTGCCGCGGTGAGCACCAGCGAGGCTATGATGAAAGCCCACTTTTTGCCAAGAAAATCGAAATTTGTGTTGCGGAATAATTCCATCTTTACGGTAGCCTGCTCAACTGCCCCAAAATATTGCTTAGTACCAAATTAGACACCGGGGCCGTGCAACTTGTTCCAGAGAGTACAAACCCTATCACAAAACTTCAAATGCTCAAAGTCGTCAACTGCTTCCGCCCGCCCAGCTCGTAGTCGAAGATGACCTTAGAGACCCAGACCGCGGTGAAAACATTCGCAAATAAGCCGATGACCAAGGTCACCGCGAACCCGCGCACCGGCCCGGTGCCGAACAGAAACAGAAACAGGCAGGAGACGATGGTGGTGACGTGGGTGTCAACGATGGTCCACCAGGCCTTGCCAAAGCCATTGTCCACGGCCGAAACCACCGCTTTGCCGCTGCGCAACTCTTCCCGAATGCGCTCGAAAATCAGTACGTTGCTGTCTACCGCCATGCCAATGGTCAGAATCACGCCGGCGATTCCGGGCAGGGTAAGCACCGCCGAAAAATACGACAGCGCGGCAATCAGAATTACGGTGTTCAGCGCCAGCGCCAGCACGGCGTTGATGCCGGCCTTCCGGTAGTACACGAGCATCGCCATGATCACGGCTGCCAGGCCCGCGAGGCCGGCCACAATACCTTCGCGAATGGAATCGGCGCCCAGCGACGGCCCAACCGACCGCTCTTCCAGGTAAACGATGCTGGCCGGAAGCGATCCCGACCGTAGCACCAGGGAAAGGTCGCTGGCTTCCTGCTCGCTGCCCAGATTGGTAATACGGCCCTGGTCGCCAATTTTAGATTGGATAGTTGCTACGCTGCGCGCCTGATTGTCCAGGATCACTGCCAGGCGGTTGCCGATATTAGCCTCGGTAAAACGCTCGAAGCGCTTGGCGCCATCTTGAGTCAGCGTGAAGCCGGCTTCCCACTTGCGATATTCGTCCTGTGAGGCGCGCGCATTGCGCAGATCGCGGCCCGTCACTACAGCGTTGCGGCTCACCAGATACCAGCTCACGCTCTCGCCGCCGCGTGCCGGGCTCTTAATCAGCTTGGTGTTCAGCGGCAGCACGCCGCCGTGAGTGGACAACGCCTGCTCCTGCGAGGCAAAGGGTCCGTCTTTCACTTCCACGATCTCGAGCACTGCAGCGGTGCCGATAATCTCCTTGACCCGTGCCGGATCATCCACGCCGGGCAGTTGCACCAGGATGCGGAAGTCGCTATCGGCGCTGCCCTGCTGCTGCACCACCGGCTCGGTGAGACCGAGCGAATTGATGCGATTCTCGATGGTTTGAATCGAGCGCTCCACCGTATCGCGCTTCAACGAAATCAGCTCGGTGGGTCGCATTTTCATGATGTAATCGGTCGAATTCTGGGGCGAGAGAACCCAGGTGGCGAAGCGGTCCGACATCATGGTGCGGAAGGCCGTGGTCTTTTCGGCGGGGATGCCTTTCACCGTTATCTGAATGGTGTCAGCGGTCTCAATCGAGTTCGGATCGTTGCTTTCCATTGAAACGAAGTCGATGGACGCCTTGCGCATCTCTTCCTTCATCCGCTCGATGGTCTGCAGCGCATCGGCCTTCACGGCGTCCTGTACTTGCACTTGCAGCACCAGACGGCTGCCGCCACGCAGATCGAGGCCCAGTTTGATGTTGTGCTCCAGGTTCGCCCGGAGCTCGCTCATCGATTTCGGCAAACCGATAATGCCCCAGATACAGAACAGTATGGTCGCGACGATCACGATGGTCTTGGTTGTCAGATTTCGTTGCATAGGAACCCCATTCGATTGCGCTACTTTTTGACCTCGGCCGGAACCAGACTGGAGATCGAGCTGCGCGCCACCTGCAGCTTGATATTGTCCGGCTTAACGCGCAGCGTCAGCATGTCATCCTCAATGGCCACAATAGTTCCGACGATGCCGCCCGAGGTCACGACCACGTTGCCGTTTTGCAGTTCGACCAGCATCTTCTGCGTTTGCTTCTTCTGCCGCTGCATGGGGAGAAATAACAGGAAATAGAAAATGGCGAAGATCAGCAGAATGGGTAGAAAACCCACCAGGGAGTTCGGAGAACTTTGAAGCAGCAGATTTAGGAACACGTCTGGAACCACGGATGGGGAATTACTCGGCTTCAACCGGAATCGCCCGCACCACTTTCAAATATTCGGGGAATGTGCCCAATTGGATAGCCTGCCTGATCTCACGCATGATGTCAAGGTATCTACGCAGATTGTGATGCGTCGCCAGTACTACGTAGAGCGCTTCGCCAGCCTGGTACAGATGGCGCAAGTACGCCCGGCTGTATTCGCGGCACGCCGGGCATAAGCATTTCTCGTCAAGAGGTCGGGTATCTTCCTTATAGCGCGCGTGCTTGATGATGATGCGCCCCTGCGACGTGAACAAACATCCGTTGCGTGCATTGCGCGTGGGCATTACGCAATCCATCATGTCGATGCCGCGCGCCACGTACTCCGCCAGTTCCTCCGGCTTGCCCACGCCCATCGCGTAGCGGGGCCGTTCGCGCGGCAGCACGCCTTCAGTCGCTTCCACCATTTCGAGCGAGAGCGGCCGAGGCTCACCCACCGAAAGTCCTCCCAATGCGTAGCCTTGCGTGTCCAATTCCACCAGACGCGCGGCGCATTCGCGGCGCAGATCGGCGAACATCGAGCCTTGCACAATCGGAAACCACGCGTGCTCAGTTTCGCTTCCCGCCATTCGCTCCTGGAAACGCGCGTGCCCCCGTTGCGCCCAGCGGATGGTCCGCTCCATGGATTCGCGCGCGTACTCGTGGCTCGCGGGATATTCCGGGCACTCGTCGAGCGCCATCATAATGTCGCTGCCCAGCGCCACTTGCACATCGACTGTCGACTCGGGCGTAAAGGCCACGCGATCGCCGTCCAAATGGGATTGAAACTCGACGCCGTCTTCGCTGATCTTGCGCAGGTTGGAAAGGCTGAATACCTGGAAGCCGCCGGAGTCCGTGAGTATCGCCCGCTGCCACGACATGAAACGGTGCAGGCCGCCCATGCGCGCAATCGCCTCGTGCCCCGGACGCAAATACAAGTGATAGGTATTGGCCAGCAGGATGCGGACGCCCAGCTCATCCGCCAGATCGCGCTGCGTTAGGCCTTTTACCGTGGCTTGCGTTCCTACCGGCATGAACGCCGGGGTTTCGACTACGCCGTGCGCGGTTTCCAGAAGGCCGGCGCGCGCCCGCGTTTCCCGGCACTCGGCCACAATTTCAAATCGTCCCACCTATATACAAAGTAGGACAGAAAGTTGACCAAAGTGAACTTTTGTTCGTACCCAGCCGATTCCATACTCTTAATATGATGGCCAGCCCCAGCGATCCCGAACCAAGTTCGGCGGGCAGTTACCTGGCCAGACTTGCCTTTGCCGCGATGCTCATGGCCGGCCTGACGTTGTTCAGCTTCCGCACCGGTTTCGCCCAGCAGGCGTGGCAGCGGATTCGCACCCTCATTACCCTCGACGGCAAACCGCTGCAAGCATCGGCGCCCGTGCTCTCTGAGCACGAGATGGCCGGTATCGATGCTATGTTCCCGCAGCAGCAGGCGGAAACATTGTTAGAACGCGGCATGGGCGGCTACGACGGCGCGCTCGATCTCATCGCCAAACGCGTCGATAACTGGCGCGGGTTGCTGCAGTCCACTTCGCGATCGGAGGCACTGCTGAGCTCGGCATACAACTCGAACGATTTGCGCGTGCGCGCCGCGGCAATTGAAATCAGCCTCGCCCGTTACAACGTGGAAAAGCGCCCCGAAAGCGTCGATATGCAAGCGCAGCTTGCTGAGCCGGGACAGCCCGGCCGCATCTATGCGATTTGGACTTTAGGTTTGCTGGGCAGCCGCGGTATCGAAACGGACCGCGTGCTGCCGATTTTGCTAAAGCACACGCGGGATTCCGACGCCAACATCCGCCACTGGGCAGTCGAAGCGATTGGCCTCCTGGGTACCGATGAAACCGTGGCTCCGCTGCTGGCGATCTTTCACGACGATCCGTCGGCGTTCGTCAGCGAGCGGGCCGCCTGCAACGTGGCGCAATCCGGCATGCTGCAACAGCAGCAGCGCATGCTGGCTGTGCCGGCGCTTCTGAATTTCTTCAGCGATGCGACCCTCGACGCCCAGCGCAAAGAATGGGTGCAACAAGCTCTGCGCGATATCACCGGCCAGAATTTCGGCGCCGATGCCACCGCCTGGCGCACCTGGTATTACGCTCAGCCGGGCCACTAGCGCACATTCCGGTTGACAGAGCCGCGACCGTAGGAAGCGGATTTTCTGTAGTAAAGTAATTCCACAATGCGAGTGCCTCTCATCGCCCTGCTGTGGGCTGCGGCTTTGCCCGCCCAGACGCCTTCCAATACATCCAAGGTTTACTCGACCGCCAAGCGCCCGCGCGCTCTGGTCCTGCTCGGCGACCGCTATCACAGCCCGGTTTACGCCCGGGACAATCTCGCGAAAGCCTTGGTGCGGGAAAACATTCCAGCCACTTTCATTGAGGAAGTCACCGCCCTCAATGCCGATTCCCTCGCCCAGCATCAATTGCTCATCATCCTGCGCGACGGCATGAATTGGCCAAACGGTTACGACAAGCCCGACGTCAAATGGATGACCGATGCGCAGCAGCAGGCCATTTGGGATTTCGTCAATCGCGGCGGCGGATTTCTGGCGCTGCACAACGCGCAAGGCCTCTACCCGCCCGGCGGCCTGTATTACAAACTCTTCGGCGGCGATTACGGCGGCCATCCGGAACCCTACACCTTCACCGTACGCGTGGAGAATAAGAACCATCCCATCACGGCCGGCGTCGAAGATTTCGAAATCTTCGATGAGCAGCACACCGTGAAGTACTATCTGGATCGCGAACATCTGCTGCTGCGCTCGATCGCGCGCAACAATCTGCAGAGTGAAGCCGGATGGTGGCGCGAGCAGGGGCAAGGGCGATTTGTCTATCTCGCGCCGGGCCACACGCCGGAAGCGCTCGGCCATCCCATGATGCAGCGCTTGATCCGAAATTCGATGAATTGGTTGTTGCGCCTGGAGTAACCCTCCGGCATGCCCGCAGTTCTCGTCATTGCTTTTGGCTGGGTGCTCACCGTAGGCGTGTGCTGGTCGCTCGGCAAGCTGCTGCTCGATTCGCTCTCCCTGCGATTCTTCCGCCAGGAGGAATATGTCTTCGCATTCGTGGTGGGCTCAGCGTGTTTCAGCTCATTGATGTTTTTGCTGGCGTCGGCGGGATGGGTGCATCGCGGCGTGCTGCTGGCATTGGCTGTCCTGATTCTCTCGCTCGCCTGGTGGAAGCGCGCCTACCGCCTGAGCGTGGAATCGTTTCCGCCCCTGCCGCAGTTCTGGAGCATGGTGTTCTACAGCGTCTACGCCGTGTACGCGGCGCTGTATCTTTTCTCGGCCTTCGCTCCCGAAGCCAGTCCCGACGGCGCCGGCTACCATCTTGGACTCGCCCGGCAATATCTGCGCCAGCACGGTTTCGGCCGCATCACCACCGATTTTCACGCCAGCTTCCCGCAAGGCATGGAATTACTGTTCGTGTTCGCGATTGCTTTCGGCCGCTTCTCCGCCGCCGCGCTGGTGCACTGCACGTTTCTGCTGCTGCTCCCGTTCGCGATCCTGAACTTTGCGCGCCGCGCGAATCTGGCGCCCGCCGGGGTCGTCGGCGGTCTGATCATTTTCACCTCCCCGATAGCGGGTTTGACCGGCACCACCGCGTATAACGATGCTGCTCTCGCCTGCGTGGCGTTCACCATCTTTGCGCTGCTGGAGGTGTGGGATGAGCACCGCGGCGTGGCGCTGCTGGTCCCCGTAGGTATCCTTGCCGGATTCGCGGTCGGGATCAAGTACACGGCATTTCCCGCGGTCCTTTATGCGCTGGGTTTCGTCGCCTGGCGATTGCTCCGGTCCCGCCAGAGCGTTTGGCGTCCTCTGATTCTGCTCTCTGCGTGCGCCGCCGCCCTGATCGTGCCGACGCTCATTAAGAACTGGGTTACGGTCGATAACCCGGTCTCGCCATTTCTGAATCGCGTTTTCCGCAATCGGTACGTGCATATTTCTTTTGAAGATGAGTTGGCGGAGCATATGCGGCGGTACCGCGTGATCCAGCACTACAGTCAAATTCCGCTCGAAGTCACGGTTTACGGTACGAACCTGCAGGGAATGTTAGGGCCGGTGTTTCTGTTGACGCCGCTGGTGCTGTTGAGTCTGGCGCGCCGCGAGGGAAGGCGTTTGATGGCCGCCGCGCTGCTATTCGTCTTGCCGTATCCGGCCAACATCGGCACGCGTTTCCTGCTGTCCACCGCGGCCTTTGTCGCGCCCGCGCTCGGGGTGGCGCTCATTCGCTGGCGGGCGGCCGGAGCGCTCCTGGCAATTGCAGCCGCCATCAGCTCCTGGCCTAGCATCGCCAAGTTCTATTGCGACGAACATGCCTTCCGCTTGGAACCGACGACCCTGCGCGGGGTGCTTCGCAAGCAGCCGGAAGCGGAGTACCTGTCCGCCCGGCTGGCGGGCTACGATGCGGTGCGCATGATCGACCGGCGCGTGCCCCGCGGCGGCAAAGTCTTCTCGTTCTCGGACCTCCCGTTTGCCTATTGCTCGCGCGAGATGTTTCCCGGCTATTACTCCGCTCCAAACGAGCATCTCCGTGATGCTATGTGGACCGGCTTCCTTCCGAACTGGCAGCCTACGGCGGTCGAGACCTTCCACATCGGTCCTACTGCCGTGCGCAAATTGCGTATTGTGCAAACCGGATCCGGAGGCGTCGATGTTCCCAGCGCCAACGAAGTGAAAGTATTCGGCGAGACCGATCGCCTGCAGCCCAGCCCGGCCTGGCGCTACACCGCCTCGCCATTCCCGTGGGACGCCGCGCTAGCTTTCGACGGCCATCCGATCAGCCGCTGGCGCGCTTGGGAATTCCGGCGTGACGGCATGTACCTGGAAGTCGATTTCGACGCACCGCAAGTGGTCCGCGCCGTCGAAATGGAACACGCCCACGATCAGTGGTACGCCAGGTACCAGCTTCATGGCGAAATCGATGGCCAGTGGAAGCTGCTCGCCGCGTCCCCGCAAATAGGGGTGCTGGAACATCCGCCCGACTATCGCCGCCTCGCAGTGGATGAACTGCGGCGCAACGGCATTCAATACGTGGTGATACAGAGTTCCGACTATGCCTCGCAGGAATTCACCATCAACGCCGCGTTGTGGCCCATGCGACTGTTGGAACAGGTGAAGGGAACCAGCCTGTTTGTTCTCGAGTAGATCATGCCACGGCTAGTGCGTCAGTTTCGTTTTCTTTTCGGACTCTACTATCGTCCTTTGGCGGCGATGGGAGAAATCATCGACGAAGGCAGCCTGCTGTTCGGCGCGATCTGCGTCCTGGTTGTCGCGGGCCTTCTCCGCCTGACGCCGCCGTTCGGATTCTTCACCGTGCTCATCGCGTTGGCAGCATTTTTTGTGCCGGCAGGCATTCTGCTCGCCGTCTTATTCGAGCCCGTCGGCGGATTCAGCGTGGTTTTTCGCAGAGACTACGTCACCTTTCTGACGTGTACGCTCATTGGCTGGACGGCATCACAAATCCCTCTGGCGTTTCTTTCGCTTGCGGATGTTCCGTATCCCTTCGTACTCTTGGGCGCGCGCACTGCGGTGTTTGCGGCCGTGATGGTCTTCGCCTTTCGCACGCTGTACTCAGCCGGATGGGTGAAGTGCGTTTTGATGTCCGTGCTCTCGCTGGTGGCAACGGCGGCGGGTCTGTATCTGTTCTTGCGCTTAGGCGGCGTGCTGCGCTATATCGCTTCGCCGTTCATCCTTTATTACCTGTGGATGGCGTTTCGCGGCGACGTCGGCGATCTCTCCCAGGCTTTTCGCTCCCGGCAAAATTTCCGCAGGCTGATGGATGCAGCCGCCCTGAACCCGCATGATGCCGAAGCGCACTATCAACTCGGGCTGATCCATCAGAAGCGCCGCCAGTACACGCAGGCCATCGCCGAATTCCGCCGCGCCATCGAGATCGACAAGACGGAAGTGGATGCGCAATTCCAACTCGGCCGCATCGCGCGCGAGCAAGGCCGTCTAGACGACGCCCTGCAATACCTGCAAGCGGCTGCCAAGCTCGACCCCAAGCATTCGTTCGGCGAAGTATGGCGCGAAATCGGCGCGACCCACCTGGCCGCCGGGCGATTCGTCCCCGCCGAAGAGGCGCTGGGCTACTTCGTCGAGCGCCGGCCTTACGATCCGGAAGGCCTGTATCTATGGGGCGACGCGCTATCGCAGCTCGGCAAAGAGAGTGAAGCCAAAGAAGCGTTCCAGCGTTGCGTCGAAGCCGTCGAAACGCTGCCCAATTACCGCCGCGGCCTGATGAGCAAGTGGCGAAAGCTGGCGCGCGGACGAATTTGAAACCCGCCCCTATGGCGCGGCCACAACCTCGGGCAAGCCTTCGAGCGCGCTGACGACCGCGTCCCGCAATCGCAGCACGAAGAATCCGTCCTCGCTCGATCCGGCGATCATTTCCGCCGATCGCTTGCGCACTTCCATGCGTGACCATTTCTTGCCCAGCACCTGTTCGTACGCCTCGAAGTACCGGCGCGCCGCTGCCGCATCGTCCCACTCCGAGGAATACGCCAGCACTGCCTTATGCGCTTTGCGGTTTTCGTAAATTGCGTACGCGCCGCCGGTCCAATGCGGCGCAAGGTCCGCTGCCTCGCGCTCCGACCGATATTGGGTCAGCAGGATGGAATGGTCGAGTTCGCCGACATCGCCTTCCGCCACCAGCTTGTAGCCGCGCGCCGCAAATTTTGCCAGCGGCGGAGTGCGTGGCTCCGCATGCGCGAAATATTTCTGCGGATGAAGAATCTGCTGGGTATCGACGGGCGGATGCCGGAACACCTCGGCGAATGCCAGGTCGCCCAGCTTGCGAAACACCGCGTCCTGGAACATCATGCCATCGGAATAAGGGAAAACCAGCGTGCGCCGCAAGTAGAGCGGCGATGAATCGAACACCGGAAAATCGCCGCCGCCATCCATCGCCTTGCTGGCGCGCTCGGCGGCTTCAGGCGACGACTTGAGCGATCCGCCGGCCCGGCGCGCCATCGATTCCGACATCAGCCATGTGGCTTGCCCCTCCATCACCGCCATGCGGGCCAGCGAACCGTCGTCGTTTTTCGATGCCTGTTTGAGGAAGCGGCCAAGATTGAAATTCTGATCGGCCACTGCGTGGGCCAGCTCATGCGTGAGCGCGGCTTCGCGCAAGTCCGGCGAAGTCCAGTCGGTGATGTAAAGCTTTTTCTTGTGGTAATCGTAAAACGCTGCCGCCTGCTCGGTGAGCAGATCGACCGTAGTCTTGGCCAGATCGAAATCTTGGGGGACAAAGCCGAATTTCTTGAGCGTCAGCTCTTCGATGCGGATGTCGTCCGGCGTCGCCTCCTTCACGCGGTCGTTCAGAAACTGATGCACCTGGTCGCGGCTGATGAGTTGATGGGGAACCGGCTTGTGCAGCCTCAGTCCCGTGATCTGGCTCAGCTCGGCCAGATTGCTCGCGATGGCGTCGAAAATAGCGTCGCGTTCGGCGGCGCGAGCCGGGCCGATGAGCAGTGGCACCGTGAGCGCCGCTGCAAATAATTTAGAGAGATTCATTCGGATCCATGGCGTGCGCTTGAAAAACGAATGCAGCGGTAATCGCTAAGACGCCGCCCACGGCGAGCGTTCCGCGCGCGCCCATGGCGTGGGCCATCGCGCCCGCGCCCAGACTTCCGAACGGAACCAGACCCACCACCACCATCGCGTAGAGCGCCATGATGCGGCCGCGGTATTGATCCGGAATGCGCGTTTGGATCAGGGTGTTGGCCGCCGCCATCTGCCGCATCACGCTAAATCCGATAAAGGGCATGATTGCCACCGACGCGAAAAACCACGGCGAAGCGGCAAACAACAGGAATCCCACACCCATGCCAACCGAGCTGTACGCAATCACGCGCGTGAGTCCGGCCACTTCCGTTTTCCCCGCCAGCACCAGCGTTCCCACCACGGCGCCGGCACCCATCGCGCCCATTAAATATCCCAGCCCCGCCGAGCCGTGGTGAAAAATCGCGTCGGCAAAAAATGGCATCAGCACGATTGCCGGTGAGCTTGCCAGGGTCGCCACCGCCATCATGAGCAGTAGAGTGCGCACCGGCCGAAAATGCCACGCGTAGCGAAATCCCTCGGCGAGCTGCGCGCCCGACGAGCCGGTGTGTGTCGTGATGGACGCCGTGACCCGCATGGCCAGCAGCGCACCGATCACAGCCAGAAAACTCAGGCCGTTCACAAGGAAGCAGACGCCTTCGCCCAACGCCGCCACCAGCATTCCCGCCAGCGCCGGGCCCACTACGCGCGCCGCATTGAAGATGGCGGAGTTCAGGGAGATGGCGCTGAGCAGGTCTTCCTTGCTGGCCAGTTGGATGATGAGCGATTGCCGCGCAGGAATATCGAATGCATTGATCACCCCCAGCGCCAGCGCCATGGCCAGGATATGCCAGACCTCCACGCGTCCCGACAGAGTCAGCACGCCCAGCGCCAAAGCCTGCAGCATGGAGAGCGTCTGCGTGATCACTACGATGCGGTGGCGCGAAAACCGGTCCGACACCAGCCCGCCCAGCGGCGCCAGCACGAATACCGGAATCTGCGCGCAGAACCACGCCGTGCCCAGCAGCAGTTCGGAATGCGTGAGGCGGTACACCAGCCAGCTCTGCGCCAGGCTTTGCATCCATGTCCCCACCAGCGAAACAATCTGGCCGAATACGAACAGGCGGAAATTGCGATGCTGCAGCGCGCGAAAAACCGGGCTACGTTCCGGTGCAATCTGCTGCGCGGAGTCCAACGCGGGTAGCGACTGAGGCAATCTCCAGCATAACGGCGCTACAATAGAACTTCAATTCACCGAGGAGAGCTATTTTGGCGGAAGACAAACTCTACAAAGCAGAATACGTCGGCAGCGGTACGTTTAATATCACCAAGCCCAAGCGCAAAAAGACCAAGCGCCGCCAGGCGCAATTGAAGAATCCGCAGCGGGGTGCGCGCCGGTAGTCTCAGCTTCTTTTCTAATTCTCCAGTTGGCTCGTGATGTCCCGGCTCCCCCGCAGGACGTGAAGAATCAGCACCTCTTCGTCTTCGATGCGGTAGAAAATAACGTATTGACCTGCTGGAAAACTCCGCAGATCTCGACGCAAGTCGTGCTCGCGCCGCCGCCCGATTTGCGGATGCTGGGCGAGTAGCCAGATTCGGTCTGTAATGCTGTCGATCAGGCGGTTAGCTAACTCGATGCTGCCGCTTCCACGCGCCGCGTAGAGCCAAATAGCGTCGAGGTCGGAGTCCGCACTGGGGGAAAGGCGAAACTTGCCCACTCAGCGGGTGTTTTCTTCAGCGTTCAACCGGGCGCGGGCGCGCCGTTTGATGTCGTCTGCAAGCTGCGTAGTTTCCTCGCGGCTCGTAATTCTGCGGCCTTCTCCCCGTGTCAGAGAAGCCTCGGCCTGATCGACGGCTGCCAGAATTTCCGCGCGGCGCCGCTCACGTTCCTCCCACAGCGACAAAGCTTCCTGCAGAGCGTCTTCCTCGCTCGCGTACCGGCCAGTCTTCACGGCTTGCCGGATAAAGGCTTTCTGGTCGTCTGTGAGATGCACTTCCACTGTCTTCAGCCTAGGGACCGCCGGCGCCAGTGTCAAATTAAGCGGAGATCCTACACGCCCTTCTTCGCCACCACTTCCATCGCATCCGCAAACTGGTCGATCTCTTCCAGCGTTGTGTAGACGTTGGGCGTGACGCGCAAGCAGTTGAATTCGCCAGGCACGTAGCGCGGGCGCACGTGGATGCGGTATTTCGCCATCAGGTGATCGGTGAGCTTTCCGCTCTCGATGCCTTCCACTGCAACTGCGCCGATCGCGCAAGTCTGTGCCGGGTCATCGTTGTTGAGCAGCTTGATGCGGGGATTCGCCGCCAGCCGGTGCGACCAGCGCTGGCGTAAATAACGCAGCCGCGCCGCCTTGCGCTCGAGGCCGATGCTGTCCAGAAATGCCACTGCCTCGGTAATCGCGTTGCGGCCGGACACCGGTGTGGTTCCGGTTCCTTCAAATTTGCGAATGTTGTCACGCGAATCGGCTGGCGCACCGAACAGCGGCCACACTTTCGAAATCTTGTCGCGGCGCACGTAGAGAAATCCGGTGCCAATTGGCGCCGATAACCACTTGTGTAAGCTGGTGCCGTAGTAGTCGCAATCGAGATCGTCGCGCTTGAAGGGAAATTGCGCGAAGCCGTGCGCGCCATCCACCAGCGTATCGATCCCGCGGGCGCGCGCCATGCGCGAAATTTTCCCAACCGGGAAAATCTGCCCGGTGGTGTACGTCACGTGGCACATCATGATCAACTTGGTGCGCGGAGTGATATTGCGTTCGAAGCGCTCCACCAGATCGTCGGTGCTGGGCGGCGGAACAGGGAAGGGAAACGTCTTGAGCACCACGCCGCGCCGCTGCTCGATCTGCCGCCAGGTGGTGAGCATGCTGGGATAGTCCTGCGAAGTGGTGAGAATTTCGTCGCCGGGTTTCAGATCCAAACCGAATTGCACGGTCTCGACGGCTTCGGTGGTGTTGCGCATGAGCGCCATCTCTTCGGGATCGCATCCGAAGGTCGCGGCCAGGCGCTGGCGCACGCGTTCGGTGCCGGGCAGCAGCATCTCGTCGACATAGTACGAGGGCTGCATGTTCATGATTTCCAGATAGTCGTGGACCGCGTTTTGCACGGTCTTGGGCGCTGGCGCGACGCTGCCGTTATTCAGGTTGATGATATTGCGGTCGATCGAGAACGCATGGCGCACCTCGAACCAGAAATCTTCGTCCGTAGCGACTTCATGCGCCGGCCGTCCTGCCACCGCTTCCGCCGCTGCCTTCACGCGCTCGACGGCATTGGTGACCAACGCCACCCCCGCCGCTGCCGACATAAAGTTTCTTCGGTTCATGCTTGCGCCTCCCGGTGAAAGGGCATCATAACATTCCTTCCGCGGACCTAATGCGGCAGCTTACCGAACGGCACACGGCGCTGCAGCATCTGATAAACGTGATGCGCCTCATGGTGCAGCATGCACTTCACCTGGAAGTGCACATCGTAGGGCGCGAAGTCGGGGTGGCGTCCGGCACGATGCCACTGGGCTGGCGTCAGTTCTTCCAGGCGCTTGGCGAAGCGCTCGCGCTCATTTAGAAAACTGCTCACGCAGTCGGCTCCTGGCCGCGCGGCCAGCTTGTCAAACTCAGTATCGCCATCGGGGCTGTAAGAAGCCACCGCCGGGTTCTCCTGCGTCAGCATTGCGTCGATACGGCCCTCAAAGACGTCCTGAATGCGATGCAGATGGCAGACCAGCTCTTTGAGCGACCATTGCTGCGGCTGGGCACGTTGGGCCAGAGTTTCGCTGGGCAGGCCTTCCGTAAAGCGGCGGACATCCTCGGCCTGGTCACGCAGTCGGGTGACCAGGTGGCGGTGAGCTTCATGCTTGTCAGGGTGGGGCATGCACCCATCATAAGAAAAGTAGGAAGAAAGGGAATCCGGACATCAGGCGGAACGCTCCATTAGGGAGCGGGTAGGTGCGGTCGCGGGAAAGGTGGTTTGCAAGGAAGAATGCTTGGCGGACCGAACTCCCTCTTCGCATTAACATTACGCGTGAGGCCTACGCTATTATTCCGGTTCAGGCGGTTTTGATTGATAACAGTACAGTTATTTTTCTGGTACGAATGTGTCTCGGTTTTTTGCGCCATTGTCGGAGCCAATAGTGTTCTAAATTGCTCAAGCCTGTTATAATCTATGAGTTCACGCCCAACATCGCCTTATGCCACTTAAGCCTGTCGCGGCTACCGGGAGCACAGAGAAGAAGATTTACCTGTTGAAACCAAGGGGTTTCTGCGCTGGAGTGGTGCGGGCCATTGACGTCGTGAAGATCGCCCTGGATTACTACGGCCCTCCCGTCTACGTGCGTAAGGAGATTGTCCACAACAAACATGTGGTTGACGAACTCCGCCAGGCTGGGGCCATCTTTGTCGAAGAGCTGGACGAAGTTCCGGCCCGCGGCCGGGCCATTTTTAGCGCCCACGGCGTCTCCCCGGAGGTTCGCCGCCAGGCCCGTGTGCGTGAACTGCAGGTGATCGATGCTACCTGCCCGCTTGTCACTAAGGTGCATCTGGAGGCCATGAAGTTCGCCCGCGACGGTTTCACTATCGTCCTGATTGGCCATAAGGACCATGACGAAGTCATCGGCACCCTCGGCGAGGCTCCCGAAAAGACGTTCTTAGTCTCAACCGTACAAGATGTGGACCGGCTGCAGGTTTCCGACCCAGCCCGAATTGCCTACCTCACCCAGACCACGCTGAGTCTGGACGAGACCCGCGATATCGTGATCCGGCTAAAAGAGCGATTTCCGTTGATCCAGGGCCCGCCGGCGCAGGATATTTGCTATGCCACCGAGAACCGGCAGATGGCGGTGAAGGCCGTGGCCACTGATTGCGATCTGCTCCTGGTCGTCGGCTCGGAGAACAGCTCGAATTCGAAGCGGTTAGTGGAAGTGGGTGGTAATGCAGGAATCCGGTCGTACCTGGTGAACGACTGGAATGAAGTGGACCCGGAATGGCTGAATGGCGTCACCAATGTAGCGGTGACGGCGGGCGCATCGGCGCCCGAGCACCTGGTCGAGCAGCTCATTGCTTCGTTGCGTGAGCGGGGTTTTATTCACTTGGAGGAACTGGAGCTGGTCGAGGAGGACGTGCGTTTTTCATTGCCGTCTGAACTGGCTGGCGCCGCATCGCATTTGACGACAATTTCTACTCGATGAGCGCCTCGGCACAGCTTCAGGACCCCCGGGTTACTGCGGTTAGCGCGGCTATCCGGCGCGCGTCGCACAAGCTGCTGGATCAGCAGACGCCGCAAGGTTTCTGGTGCGCCGATCTGACGGCCGACACCACCCTCGAATCGGATTACATTCTCCTTCAGTTGTGGATGTACCCGCCTGACGCGGCCGGCGTCTGGAATCCACGCACCATGCCGCTGGTGCAAAAGGCGGCACAATCCATCCTGGCGCGCCAGCTTCCCGATGGCGGTTTCAATATTTATCCGCAGGGCCCTGCCGAGATCAGCGCCACCGTGAAGGCTTATTGCGCGCTCAAGCTGGCGGGAATCCCGATCAGTGATCCCCGCATGACGCTCGCCCGCGAGTGCATTCTCGCCCGGGGCGGCCTGCAGGCAGCCAACAGCTACGTCAAGATCAATCTCAGCCTGTTCGATCTTTATCCCGCGCATTTTCTGTCCGGCGATCCTGCCGGAGCTGATTCTTCTGCCGGGAAATTTTCTGTATCAGATGTCATCCTGGACGCGCGTGATCTTCATGTCGCTAGCGCTGGTGCTGGCGCACGACCCGCATCGGCCGGTGCCGCGCGGCTTCACCCTGGAAGAGTTGCTGCTTCCTGGTATCGGGTTGGCCTTTCCCAAAGGCGAGTCGTTCTGGTCCCGGCGAACTCTATTTTTCGCCATCGACAGGGTTCTCAAACTGTGGGAGCATTACGGGCCGCGCTGGCTAAGGCGCCATGGCACTCGCCGCGCCGAACGCTGGATGCTGGAGCGTTTCGAAGGCTCCGACGGACTTGGCGCCATCTATCCGCCCATGATGTACGCCATCATGGCACTCGATGTCTTAGGCTATCCCGAAGATCATCCAGCCCGGCGCGAAGCGGTGCGCCACTTCAATCACTTGATGGTGGATGACGGCAAGCGATTCTTTTTCCAGCCCTGCTTTTCGCCAATCTGGGACACTTCCATTGCAGCGTTTGCGTTGGGAGAAGCAGAGCATCCCGCCTCGGCCGAGCTCAAGCGGACAGCCGACTGGATTCTTGCCCGGGAAATTCGCCGCAAGGGTGACTGGGCCGTGAAGCGCCCTATGGCTGAACCCTCAGGCTGGGCGTTTGAGTTCAATAACGACCACTATCCCGACATCGACGACACAGCCATGGTGCTGTTGGCACTGAAGCACGCCCATGCCTCTGACCCCGCCCGGCAGCGCGCCTGCCAGGGCCGCGCCATTCCATGGCTGCTGTCGATGCAGTCCGCCGATGGCGGCTGGGCCGCGTTTGACGCCGACAACAACTGGCAATTCCTTAGTGACGTTCCCTTCGCGGATCACAATGCCATGCTCGACCCCACTTGCGCCGATATCACCGGCCGGGTGATGGAGGCGCTGGCCGCCCACGACGTTCCCTTGGACCATCCCGCCATGCGCTGCGGCGCCGCCTACCTGGTGCGTACGCAGCAAGCCGACGGCAGTTGGTATGGCCGGTGGGGCGTGGCGTATATTTACGGAACGTGTTTTGCGCTGCGCGGGCTGCGCGCCTCTGGCGAAAGCGATCGCGAAGCCCATGTACTGCGCGCCGGCGAATGGCTGCGGTCCATTCAGAACGCCGATGGCGGCTGGGGCGAAAGCTGCGCCAGCTACGATAACGATACCTTCACCGCGGCTCGCAGCACGCCATCCCAAACCGCTTGGGCCATTCTGGGATTAATTGCCGGCGGAGATACCACTAGCCGGAGCCTGCAGTCCGGCATCGAATACCTGCTGGAAACCCAGCGGGCCGAAGGCGATTGGGCCGAAGAACTCGCCACCGGTACCGGTTTTCCAAAGGTCTTTTACTTGAATTACCATTTGTATAGGCTTTACTTCCCGTTATTGGCACTTGCCGAGTTTGCCAGAATCATAAAATCACCGTCTACGGAGCGCTTATGAGATTTCCTTTGTCCATGACCGCCGGTTTTGCCGGTTACATCTTCAAGAATAAGCTGCATCCCAAGCCGGAATGGCAGAAGGCCGTGGCGCCAACGGCTGATTCTTCCAACCCGTTCCGTATTTTGCCCAACCATATCACCGAATCGACCGGCAAGCCGCACCCGATGATCAACAAGCGCTTCCCGCTGGTGCTGATGCTTGAGCCTTTGCATGCCTGCAATCTCACCTGCACCGGCTGCGGCCGGATTCGCGAATACGAATCCACGATCACGGAACGCATTCCGCTGGAAGAATGTCTGGCGGCGGTGGATGAGTGCGGCGCGCCCATGGTCTCGATCTGCGGCGGCGAGCCCATGATGTATCCCCAAATCGGCGAGCTGGTCGCGGGAATATTGGAGCGCAACAAGAACATTTACCTGTGCACCAACGGCATGTTCATCCGTAAGCGCATTCACGAGTTCAAGCCTGACCGGCGATTCTTCTTCAACGTCCATCTGGATGGCATGAAAAAGAACCACGACATCGCCGTCGAGCGCGAAGGCGTGTTCGACGAAGCCATCGAAGGCATCAAGATCGCCAAGGCCGCCGGGTTCATGGTGTGCACCAATACCACCGTGTACAAAGAAACCGACATGAATGAGCTGGTGGAACTCTACGATTACCTCCAGCAGTTCGATGTCGACGGCCACCAGTTATCGCCGGCTTATGGCTATTCGGCGGTCAACGATCGCGAGATTTTCATGACCCGCGACGACATTCACGAAAAATTTAAGGATGTCGACACGCTCTTCAAGCGCTTCCGTCTCAACCAGACGCCTATTTACCTGGAGTTTTTGAAGGGCGATCGAGATCTTCCCTGCACTGCGTGGGGAAATCCTACGTATAACATCAAGGGTTGGAAAGGTCCGTGCTACCTGATCACGGATGCTCACCACAAGACTTTCGAAGGGTTGATGACACAGACGCCGTGGGAAAATTACGGTCACGGCAACGACCCGCGTTGCGAGCACTGCATGGTGCATTGCGGCTACGAACCGTCGGCGGCGTTGGGGATTAATTCGAAGCTGGCCGACAGCTTCAAAATGTTGACCTGGGCACTGAGATGAGATGCGGAGACAGGGGCAACCTGTCTCGCGCATGAAGCCGACGCTGGTTACCGGCGCTTCCGGTTTCATCGGCTGGCACGTCGCCCGGCTTCTGGGTGAAAAAGGACACAAGGTCAGGGCGTTGGTTCGGCCCTCGAGCCGGTTGCGGGAGCTGGATGCCGAGCCGGTAGTGGGAGATTTACGGGATGCTGCGTCGCTCGAACGGGCGGTGGCGGGTTGCGGGTTGGTGTTTCATGTAGCCGCGGATTACCGGCTATGGGCCAAGGACTCCGCCGAGCTGTACCAGTCCAATGTGGAGGGTACGCGCAACCTGCTGGAAGCGGCGCGCAAGGAAGGCGTCGAACGGGTGGTTTATACCAGCACCGTGGGATGTATCGGGATTCCTCCAGGCGGCATCGGCGATGAAAATCAGCCGGTTAAGTTGGAGGAGATGTCAGGAGCCTACAAACGCTCTAAGTTTCTGGCAGAAAAGGTAGCCCTGGAATTTGCGGCAACCGGGCTGCCGGTGGTGATTGTGAATCCGACGGCGCCGGTGGGAGATCACGACGTGAAACCGACGCCGACCGGGAAGATTATCCTGGACTTCCTGAAGGGTGCCATGCCGGCGTTTATCGACACCGGTTTGAACCTGGTGGATGTGCGGGATACGGCGGGCGGTCATTGGCTGGCCTGTGAGCGGGGTAAGGCAGGGGAGCGGTATATTTTGGGTTGCGAAAACATGAGTTTGGCGGGGATCCTGGCGAAACTGGCCCAGTTGACCGGCCGGCGGGCGCCAACGGTAAAACTACCCTACTGGGTGGCGTACGCTGCCGGTATGGTGACGACCGGTTGGGCGCGGGTTACGGGGATTCCGCCGATAGCTCCGTTGGAGGCGGTCCGGATGGCCCGAAAGCGCATGTTTGTTTCCTGCGAGAAGGCGAAACGGGAGCTGGGATATCAGCCGTCCCCGGTAGAGGGGGCCTTGGGCCGGGCGGTGGAATGGTTTCAGGCGAACGGTTACTGCTGATCGCCGCGGAGCCGAGGGAATTTGGCGGGCTGTTGGGTTTTTGCCGCAATTTACAGCGGCTGGAATGGCCGGTGAACTGGGCCCGGTCGGCTGAGTTGGGTGATCGGAAAGTGGTGTTGGTGGCGAATGGGGCGGGTCCGGCCCGCGCATCTCTGGCGGCAGAGACGGCCAAATTGGCCAGCAGGGTGGTTTCGGTGTGCAGTATGGGATTTTGTGGAGCGCTCGACCGCAGTCTGAACGTGGGCGATATCTTTGTCGCCGATTGCGTTCGCGCCGGCGCCCGGAGTTTTTCCGTATCGCAGCCGGTGACGCGGCAGGCTTATTGCGCGGGCGCGCTCGCCTCCATCAGTCATGTGGCGCGGACTGCGGAAGAAAAGAGCCGGTTGCGGGCCGCGGGTGCGTGGGCGGTCGAGATGGAAGCCGCCGGTGTGGCGGAAAAGGCGGCCGAGTGGGAGCTGCCGTTTTATTGTGTGAAGGCAGTTACGGATCTGGCGGAGGAGAGTTTTGGCGTGGATTTTAATGCGGCGCTGCGATTAGACGGCAGCTTCGACACCATGCGGGTATTGGCCGGCGCGATGCGCCAACCGCTGAAATTGTTTCCGGAGTTGATTCGATTACGCGGCCGGTGCCAAACGGCTGCCCAGGCGTTGGGAGAGTTTATTGCCGGTTGCAGATTTTGAAGTGACGATTCCGGATACCATGCGGGCCGCGGTCTACAAGGGCCAGGGCGTTGTAGCGGTGGAGCGGATCCCTACGCCCGAAATCGGCCCCGGCGATCTGCTGGTGCGTGTGGAAGCCTGCGGTGTCTGCCATACCGATCTGAAAAAGATCGAGTACAACCTGCTCGCTCCGCCGCGCGTCTACGGTCACGAGACCGCCGGCGTGGTGGTGAAGGCCGGCCGGCATGCGCGCGGTTTTGTCCCCGGCGATCGCGTCGTCGTGTTCCACCACATCCCGTGCCTGAATTGTTTTTACTGCAGCCGCAAACTTTTCGCCCAATGCCCGGAATACAAGAAGGTGGGAGTGACAGCGGGCTTTGAGCCGGCCGGCGGCGGCTTCTCGCAGTTCGTGCGCGTGATGGATTGGATCGTCGAGCGCGGTGTGGAAAAAATCCCGGATGGCGTTTCTTTCGAAAAAGCGTCTTTCGTCGAGCCGGTGAATACCTGTTTGAAAGCGGTAGTGCAATGCGCGCCCCAGCCTGGTGAGACCGTCCTGATTATGGGACAGGGCCCTATAGGCCTGATCTTCACCATGCTTATGAAGCGTGCCGGGGCGCATGTCATCAGCACCGAATCCATACAAGCGCGCCGCGATCTCTCCGTCAAGTGCGGGGCGGAATTGGCCCTCGATCCGCGGGGCGCAGACGTAGCGGCGGCGGTGCGGGCCATTACCGACGGGCGCGGCGCCGATCTGGTCATTTTGGCGGCATCGGCTCCCGGATTGGTGGATCAGGCAACCCGCTGGTCGCGGCCGGGCGCCCGCATCCTGCTGTTTGCGCAAACGTCCGAAACCGAACGCATCGAATTGTCGGGCGCGAGCATCTGCAATGGTGAGCGCATGGTATTCGGGTGCTATAGCGCGTCGGTGGAACTGCAGAAGCAGTCTGCCGAATTAGTGTTCCAGGGCACATTGCCACTGGACTTGTTGGTTTCACACCGGTTACCCTTAAATGAGATTAAGTCGGCTTTCGATTTAGCATTGCATCCTGACGGACAATCGTTGAAAATTATTCTTACACCACAGAGGTGGACAGAGTGAAAAGTACGATGATGGCCGCCGTGCTGTACGGCAAGGAACACTTGCAAGTGGAGCCCGTGGCTGTTCCCACACTGGAAAAAGGCGACATCCTGGTGCGTGTCCAGGTTGCGCTCACGTGCGGCACAGACGTCAAAGTGTTCCGCCGCGGATATCACGCGCGCATGATCGTGCCTCCGGCTGTATTCGGTCACGAACTCGCTGGCGACGTCGTGGCGCGGGGCGGGGAAGACGTGCGCTTTGCCATCGGTCAACGCGTGGTGGCCGCCAATTCTGCGCCTTGCGACGCCTGTTATTTCTGTCGCCGCGGCCAGCAGAATCTGTGCGAAGATCTGCTCTTCAATAACGGCGCCTACGCCGAATATATACGGATTCCCAAGCGCATCGTCGAGCGCAATACCTACGAGATTCCCGCCCACGTTTCCTATCAGGACGCCGCGCTGGTTGAGCCGCTGGCCTGCGTGCTGCGGGGCCTGGAAGAGACCGGTTTGCGGGCCGGCGATACGGTGTCGATCATTGGCCTCGGGCCGATCGGCCTGATGTTCGTGCGCCTGGCCAAGCTGCATGGCGCGCGCGTGATCGCGATCGGACGCCGCAAAACGCAACTGGATCGGGCCGAAGCCGCCGGCGCCGATGAATTGATTTCCACTGAAAAGATCAGCCGCCCCGTGGATAAGGTACGCAGCCTTACCGAAGGGCGCGGTACCGATGTGGCGATCGAAGCCGTGGGGAAACCGGAAACCTGGCACTGGGCCGTGGATATGGTGCGTCGCGGCGGCACCGTGAACTTCTTCGGCGGATGCCCCAACGACAGCAAGGTGAGCCTCGATACGTCGCTGCTGCACTACTCGGAAATCACCTGCAAGGCCAGCTTCCATCACACGCCGGCTCACATTCAGAAAGCGCTCGACATCGTATCCGCGGGCGACATTTCGGCGCGCGATTTCGTGAACCGGGAAGAGCCGCTTTCCAATCTGCTGGAAGTGATGCGGCACCTGATGAGCCACAACGGGCACTTGAAGACCGCGATCTTCCCCTGAGCCCGGGCCTCGTGTTTCTGCCGCCCGCTGAATTCGTCCGCGCGCCCGCGGCCATGGCTGCGCGTTATGACACCGAACAAGCCCAAGCCTATACGCGCTGGCTGGCCACCCATCACTACGAAAACTTCAACGTGGTGAGCTGGCTGCTTCCCCGTAATCTCCATCAGGATTTCTATAATGTGTACGCGTTCTGCCGCTGGGCAGACGATCTGGGCGACGAGATCGGCGATCGCGCCGAAAGCTTGCGTCTGCTGGATTGGTGGCAGCATGAGCTGGAGGCGATGTACGCCGGCAAGGCAACCCACCCGGTGTTTGTAGCGCTGAAGGGCACCGTCGAGCGCCACGCCATTCCGCAAGAGCCGTTCGCCGACCTGATCCGCGCTTTCGTGCAGGATCAGACCGTCACCCGCTATCAGGATTGGGCAGATGTATTCCAGTACTGCCGCTATTCTGCCAATCCGGTCGGCCGCCTGGTGCTGTATTTGTGCGGCTATTCCGACGCGCGCCGCCAGCAGCTCTCCGATGCGACATGCACGGCATTGCAGCTGGCCAATTTTTGGCAGGACGTCAGTATCGATCTCGACAAAGACCGCGTCTACATTCCACTCGCGGTGATGGAAAAGCATGGCTACACAGTCGAGCAGTTGTTCGCCCGCGAGATGTCGCCGGCTTTTGCCGCTGTGATGCGCGAGGTAACCGAAAAAGCGCGCTCGCTGTTCGTCGAAGGCTTGCCGCTCGCCGCTCTGGTGAAGCGGCGGCTGGCGCTCGATATCGATTTGTTCAGCCGTGGCGGGATGCGGATTCTGGAAAAAATCGAGCAGCAAAATTACGACGTGCTTTCGCGGCGTCCGGCGATTTCGAAAACCGAGCGCGGCTGGATGCTGCTGGCCGCCTTGGCTCGCATGGCGTTTGCGCGGGCCGCCTGATGACACTCGACGAATCCTACGCCTTCTGCCGCGCCGTCGCGCGCCGCCGCGCTCGCAATTTTTACTACTCGTTCGTCCTACTGTCGCGCGAGCAGCGCAACGCGATGTGCGCCGTTTACGCGTTTATGCGTTATTGCGACGATCTGAGCGATGAGCCCGGTGCCGGCCGCGAGCCGCTCGATCGCTGGAAAGCCGCGTTGACCGATGCACTTGCCGGCAAGTTTGACGCCTATCCGGCGTGGCCGGCTTTTCACGACACGGTCGCGCGCTACGCGATCCCGCCGCGCTACTTTTACGAAATGATCGAAGGCGTGAGCTCCGATCTCGTGCCGCGAAGCATAGCCACATTCGACGAGCTATACCGCTACTGCTACCAGGTGGCGTCGGTGGTGGGGCTCAGCATCATTCACATTTTTGGATTCGAATCGCCCGCGGCCTTGCCTCTCGCCGAAAAATGCGGCGTGGCTTTTCAGTTGACGAATATCCTGCGCGATATTCGCGAGGACGCCGGGCGCGGCCGCTGCTATCTTCCGGCCGAAGATCTGACAGCGTTTTGGAGTGACCGCCGAAGAATTCGCCGCCGGCACGCGCAGCCGGAATTTCTCCCAGCTCATGCGTTTCGAAGTGGACCGCGCGCGCGGCTATTACAAGGAATCCGCGCCATTGCTGGATTTGATTGACCCGCCCAGCCGGCCATCGCTGCGCGCCCTGGTCGGAATCTATTCGCGGCTGCTCGAGCGGATCGAAGAACTCGACTACGACGTTTTTTCCCGCCGCGTGTCCCTTTCGCCGCTGGAGAAATCGTGGATTGTGGCGCGCTCCGCGGCCGTTGGAACCCGGGCGGCCAACTAAAAGAAGTTGTAGTTCATCATCAGATACGGATAGTTATACGCGGCAGGATGTTTGGTCTTCACCAGAAACTCGCCCGGCAGCACGCGCCCGACACCCACGCCAAACTCCAGATTGCGATCCACGCGATAGGAAGTCTGAATATCGTACTCTTCCGCAATATGGGTGCCGGATAATCCCTTGATATCTCGCGCCACGATGGTGCCGGAAGAATTGTGGAAGCCGTCGGTGGCATTGGCCAGCCAGTAGTCGTTCCAGGCCGTCGCGACAATCCAATTGCGCCGTAGCCACACTCTGGCGCCGGCGCGAACCATTTTCAGATTTTGCCAGGCGAACTGATCCGCCAGGCCCAGGTGGTCGTGAATGTTGGGGACGAGTTGATCGAACGTGCCGCGGACACCATCTTTGGAATTGCGATCGCCGGACGCGTAATCGTATTCGCTGAACAAGCGGGTTTTGAAGCGCAGGTCGCTGAACGTGTACCCGCCGATTCCTTTCCACGCCCAGGCCCGGATCTGATCTGCCCCGAGAGAGCCGAGCTGTCGAGCGGTCTCTGCGTCAAAATCCCAAGCGGTTAGAATGGTGCCGGCAAGTCGCACGCCGAGAGTTTTCTCATTGAGGTGCCCCGGAAGGCCTTCTTCGCTTTTCAACCCCGGCGCGACACGCCAGAAAAGAAATGGCTCGATGGTCGCCTTGGGAATCGCTTTGCCGAATTTTCCGTCGACCCCGTAAAGATTATTTCCGGGCTGATGATGGCTCAGGCCATTGTCGCCGAGAACCACTTGCGAGGCGGCAAACGCCGTCGCCTTGAACCAGCTCCAGTTGGTCACCGCTTCGACGGCATCGAAGCCGCGGGAAGCGTTTCGCCAATACGACGTTCCCACTAGACGGCCGTCTCCGAAGTTGAGATCCTGGCGGCCGACACGCACGCCGAATCGCCCTTCCTGAATATCGCCGATGTCGACATAGGCGCGACGCAGGTCCCAGGTCTCCTGATAGGGCGGCGCCAGCGGCTGATTTTTCATGAAAGCGTCGGCGTCCTGCACTTCGGCGAAGACTTTAAACCAGGCGGTGGGCTTGACGAGGACACCGAATCGGAAGCGCGTCAGCAGGTACGAATCGGAGGCGTGCGGCAGAAAATTGTTTCCGCTGTAGCCTTCGAATCGCGTTCGATATCCCATCGTGAAGCACATCCACTCGGGCAGCTGCTTGTTGATTCCGGATAGGGGCGAGAAAACGGCATCCGGCACATCGGCGTCGGAGGGCCGGTTGGGATTGACGCGGCTGCCGCCAGGGTTATTGACGATGCATTGCGCCGCAAGCTGGATCGTACAAACAAGGAACGAGCAAAGCAGTGGCGTGGAACTTCTTATCGGAGTCAATACAGGTCGCCCTAGTCTCCGGAAAACCGGGAAACAAATCCCTGTTCTTCGATGATGCTGAGGATACGGTCCGCGGCTTGTTCAGGTTTTTCGTCAGCCGGTGACGCTTCCATGCACAGGAAATTTTCGGCGCCGATTTTCTGGCGAATGCGTTCCTGCGCCTCCGCATCGCCCGGACCGCAGACCAGCGCAATCACGCCGGCATCGTTCAATGCCTGGGTGATTTCCGGAATGGTCGAGCCGCTCTCGGACGCCAGCAGCGCGTGCACGCGGCAATTGGCGTCGAAAAGCAGACGCTCCAGTTGATAAGCGACTTCAGGCGCCGTTTCCAGCCACACCGTCACCGCCCGATGTCCGGCGCGCGACTGCTGCTCCATGCGGCTGATGCGATGATCGCTGGCGGAAGATTTCTCCGGCCGCGCGAGACTCGCGTCGCCGCGAATTGGCTCGCGGCCCGTGATCATTCCGCCGCCACGGTGGCGTTGGTCATCGGATCGATCAGAATGAAACTGCCGGTGACGCGATTGCGGCGGTAGGGATCGCAAAACAGCGGCTTCTGGCTTTCGATCACCACCGCGCCGATGTCGTTCAGCCCGATGCGCGCTGCCGGTTCCTTTTCGAGCGTGTTGATGTTGATGCGATAGCGCACGGCTTGCACCGACGCGCGCACGGTTTGGGTGGTGTGCTTGAGCAGATAGCTGCGTCCGATTTCGAGCTCGCTTTCGTGCATCCACACCAGGCGCGCGTCGATGCGGCGCGTGACGTGCGGCGGATGCGACGGCGGCACCAGCATGTCGCCGCGGCTGATATCGATCTCGTCTTCCAGGCAGACCGTGACCGACATCGGCGGGAACGCGTGCGGCAGTTCGCCATCGTAGGAAACCACCGATCTCACGCGGCTGCTGCGGCCGGATGGCAGCACCATGATGGGGTCGCCGGGCTTGATCACGCCCGAGGCCACCTGTGCCCGCATATCCGCGAAAATCCAGATCGGGCCGGACTACATACTGCACCGGAAAACGCAGTTCGGTCATGTTGCGGTCGCTCGCCACGTGCACGGTTTCGAGGTAATGCAGCAGGCTCGAGCCGTCGAACCACGGCATGTTCGCGCTCTTCTCGACAACGTTGTCGCCGTTGAGCGCGCTGATCGGAATGAAGTGCAGATCGGGCGCTTGCAGGCGCGAGGCGTAGTCGGCGAAGTCGGCGCGAATCCGCTCGAAGACGGCTTCGCTGTACTCGACCAGATCCATCTTGTTCACCGCCACCACGAGGTGCTGAATGCCCAGCATGGAGGCGATGAATGCGTGGCGGCGCGATTGCTGCAGCACGCCGTTGCGCGCGTCGACCAGAATGATGGCGAGATTGGCGGTGGAAGCGCCGGTCGCCATGTTGCGCGTGTACTGCTCGTGGCCGGGCGTGTCGGCGATGATGAATTTGCGCTTCGGCGTCGAAAAATAGCGGTAGGCGACGTCGATGGTGATGCCCTGTTCGCGTTCGGCGCGCAGGCCGTCGGTCAGCAGCGCCAGGTCGAACGCGCCGGCGGAACGATTCACCGGCTTTGCGGACGGAAGCGATCTGGTCTTCGTAGACGCCGTTGGAATCGTAGAGCAGCCGCCCGATGAGCGTGGATTTGCCGTCGTCGACGCTGCCGGCGGTGGAGAGGCGCAGCAGATCTTTCTCTTCGTTCTGCTTGATGAACGCTTCCATGCCGGCGGCGTCGGCGCCGATTTGCGACTCGGTCGGCGATTCATCAGAAGTAGCCCTCGCGCTTCTTCAGCTCCATCGAGCCTTCCTGATCGTGATCGATGACGCGATTTTCGCGCTCGGAGCGGCGGAACAGCATCATCTCCTCGATGATCTTGGGGCACGGTGTCGGCATCGGAGCGAATGGCGCCGGTGCAGTAGGTGCAGCCGAGCGAGCGCATCCGGGATTGCACCATTTGCGGCTGCTCGCCGGGCAGCAGCGGCAGATTGTGCTCGAGCGGGAAGCAGCGCCTCGCCGCGCACCACCATCGGCCGCTCCTTGGCGAAGTACAGCGGCACGATCGGAATGTTTTCCACGTGGATGTACTGCCAGACGTCCAGCTCGGTCCAGTTGGACAGCGGAAAAACGCGGATGCTTTCGCCCTTGTCGATGCGGCCGTTGTAGAGATTCCACAGCTCCGGGCGCTGATTCTTCGGATCCCACTGGCCGTACTCGATCGCGGAACGAAAAGATGCGTTCTTTGGCGCGCGATTTCTCCTCGTCGCGGCGAGCGCCGCCGAATGCGGCGTCGAAGCCGCCCTCTGCCAGCGCGTCCAGCAGCGCGCGGGTCTTCAGCAGACCGCAGCATTTCTGCGTGCCCAGGCGGAACGGATTCGCGCCTTCGTCAATGGCTTTGCGGTTGGTATGCACGATCAGCTGGGCGCCGATATCGCGCGCGAACTTGTCGCGGAACTCGATCATTTCCTGAAACTTGTAAGTGGTGTCGATATGCAGCAGCGGAAACGGAATCTTGCCCGGGATAGAAGGCCTTCTGCGCCAGCCGCACCATCACGGAGGAATCTTTGCCGATCGAATACAGCATGACCGGGTGGGCGAACTCCGCCACCACTTCGCGAATGATGTGAATGCTCTCGGCTTCAAGCGTTCGTAAATGGGTAAGTGTCGGTATCGGACCTCATCAGAACATCCAATAACCGGTAAATAGACAGCACCGCGGCCAGGCCCGTGCGCAGCGGCCGGGCTGGAATGTGGGCCGCAATGCGGCTGCCCAGCAGAACGCCGGGTATCGAACCAAGCAGCAGCCAGGGTACCAGCGGCCACTCGACGCCCCCGGAAGTCGCGTGCGCAATTCCGGTGACTGATACCAGTATCGCAGCATGGAACACGTCGGTGCCAACCACCTTGGCGGTCTTGGAAGGATAGAGCAGCATCAGAAACGGCGCCAGTAGCGAGCCGCTTCCTACCGACGTCGCTCCTACGCAAAAGCCCACCACTGCGCCCCAGATCACCGTGCCGTTGCCATTCAGGAACTGCATCGTCTTCGTCGAGGGAGCGGCGGCGGAGAAGCGTGTCAGCATGCGCGCCAGCAGGATGATCGCCACCAGCACCAGCAGCGCGCCAATGCCTCGCTTCACGTAATGCTCGGCGTTATGCGTGACTCGTGGCAGCAGAATCACCAACAGCGAGCCGGCCAGCCCGCCCGGAACGCTGCCGTACGCCAGCCTCTTCACGACCGCCATGTCGACGGTGCCCTGTTTGAAATGCACCCAGGCGCCAATGATTTTCGTCACCGCGCCATAAACCAGGTCGGTGCCAACGGCAGTGACCGGCCGGACGCCCAATACCAGAATCAGGAACGGCGCCATCAGGGCCGCGCCACCCATGCTGGTGAGCCCGATCAGGATTCCCACGCCGAAACTCATCAGTACCAAAGGAAAATTCATCGTATCCAAAACTCTAGAAAACAAACGACCCGGCTAACCTGTTGCAGTTTGAATGCCGTGCTCATACAAAAGGCCGGAAGCCGTCTGGATGCCATAACGTAACCGTCCCGTAATACGGCGAAATTCCAAAAATTTGGCAACAAATCCACGTTATTCGACCTGTTAACCAGGGGTAACGTTGAAGGCGGCTAGAGGGGGTCCAGCGCCTTTTCCAACATGCCGGCGAATTCCTGGCTCTTGCGGTCCAGGCGGTCGCGCAGGGCATTCAGGTCGTGCTCCAGGGTGTGCAGGCGGTCAGCCAGGTGCAAACAGCCCAGCACGGCCACGCGGGTGGCATCGGAGTTAGGGGCTTTAGCAGCGATGGAATGCAGCAGTTCGTCAACGCGGCGTGCCAGTTCTTCGACCTCGCGCGCATCCGCGCCGGCCAGCAGCGTGTACGGCTGGCTCAGAATCGTGACCCGAACGGGATGTTTTTCGTCCATGGCGAATCGAACCGGAACGCGGTCGCTCTATGAAGTGCTGCTGACCTGATCGATCTTGTCCAGCAGCTTTTCAATGCGCCCGCGCACCTGCTGCCGCTCGGCGCGCAGAATTTCCAACTCTTCAGCGGCAGTGGCAGCTTGCATGCGCGCCTGTTCCGCATCGCGAACGGCGGCATCGCGCTCAGTGCGCAGCTTCGACACCAACTCAACGGCCTGCCGGATTCTGTCTTCGAGCGAAGCCAGCGCGTCGATCGCAGTCCCGGGGGAAGCCATTAGCCGGCCGTTTCGAGCCCGGCCTTGGCCTTATCGACCAATTGCCGGAAACTCGCCTCATCCTGCATGGCGACGTCGGCCAGCACCTTGCGGTCGAGCGTGATGCCGGCCGTTCTTCAGGCCGTGCATGAATTTGCTGTAGGAAGGCCCGTTCGGTGCTGCAGGCGCGCCGAGATGCGCACGATCCACAGCGAGCGGAAATCGCGCTTCTTGCGCTTGCGGCCGGTGTAGGCGAACTTGAGCCCGCGCTCGACGGCTTCCTGCGCCGCCCGGTAGAGCTTGCTCTTGGTTAGAAAATAGCCGGAGGCCTGGTGCAGCGTTTTCTTGCGCGAGGCTCGGCGGTTGGTTCCTCGTTTGACTCTGGGCACGTTTATCTCCTTAGATTGGATTTAGTTGTGGCGGATCGGGCACGTGCCACGCGCCCCGTCCGCACACGAAATGCGCTCCCCTAGTAGGGGATCATTCGCTCGCAACTTCTGTTGATCGGATCACATCGGCCACGACGACTCTTGCCCAGCTTCCGCTTTCTCTTCTGCGGCTTGGAGGTCAAGATGTGCCGCGCAAAGGCATGACCACGAACAACTTTGCCCGTGCCGGTCTTCTTGAAGCGCTTGGCCGCACCCTTGTGTGTTTTCAACTTCGGCATAAAAATGTTCCTGGAGTCTCCTGCGAAAGACTTCAAGTGTAGCACAATCACTCGTTGGTCTTCCTGCCACTCTTCGTACCAGGCCATCTGGATCGCTTCGAGCTTGCCTTCGTTCGATTGCTGCGGATCGTCGCCGAAATCGTCGAGCTCGGTGATCCATTTGTGCAGGTCGGTGAAGCGGACTTTGAGCGGGTCCTGGCTCGGGGAACTTCTCGGATAGAGGGCGAGGGCGATGTCTTCGGTTTGTCCCAGGTCGAGAGATTGGCATTTAGATTTTCGTTCCCTTGAGCACGCCCCGCACGGCGGTGTTCATCATGTTTTCGGCCAGCGTCATGCGTGACTTGATTCAGCTGATCGATCTTCACCCGGATCAGCAGGTGATCGTCCGTGATGATAGACCAGCAGCAGCTGGTTGATGGCGTCGGTGATCTGCTGGCGCTCTTCTTCGGTCAGCTCCACGTAGGCGTCGTTCTGCTTGGCCTTCTCGATCGCGGCCAGGATGGCGTCGGCTTCCACGCGCGCTTCCGCCAGCTTGCCGGGCCTTGAAATCGTCTTCGGCGTGCTCGATCGATTCGTCGATCATGCGCTTCCACCTGCTCATCGGTCAGCCCGTAGGACGGCTTCACTTCGACCGACTGCTCCTTGCCGGTGCGGGCGTCGCGCGCGGTCACGTTGAGAATGCCGTTGGCGTCGATCAGGAAGCGCACTTCGATGCGGGCCATGCCGGCCGGCATCGGGTCGATGTCTTTGAGGTCGAAGCGCGCCAGGCTGCGGCAGTCCTTGGCCAGTTCGCGCTCGCCCTGCACCACGTGGATCAGCACGTTGCGCTGGCCGTCGACGGCGGTGGTGAAGGTCTCGGTGGCGCTGGCCGGAATGGTCGAGTTGCGGTGGATGATCTTCGAGACGACGCCGCCCATAGGTCTCGATGCCGAGCGAGAGCGGCGTGACGTCGAGCAGCAGCTGGTTTTCGACGCTGCCCGCCAGAATGCCGGCCTGCACGGCGGCGCCCAGCGCGACCACTTCGTCGGGATTGAGTTCGGTGTGCGGCTTGGCGCGGAAGAGCACTTCGACCGCGCTGCGCACCATCGGGATGCGCGTCGAGCCGCCGACCAGCACGACTTCGTCGATCTGCTCGGGCGTGACGCCGGCGTCCGCCATGCAATCGCGGCAGGGGCCGAGCGTGCGATCGACGATATCGGCGATCAGCTTTTCGAACAGCTCGCGCGTGATTTCGCGCGTGTAGCGTCTTGCCGCGGTATTCGAAGTCGAGCGTGGCGAACGGCACGAAAGGAGAGGCGCTTCTTTGGCCTCGATCACGGCGCGGCGCAGCGTCTGCACGGCTTCGCCGTCGTGCGAAAGATCTTCGCCCCATTCGGACTGCGATATCTTCGAGCGCGATCCGCAGCAGGCGGTTGTCGATGTCGTCGCCGCCCAGGTGCGTGTCGCCGTTGGTGGCCAGGACTTCGAAGATGCCGTCCTGCAGCTTCAGGATGGAGATGTCGAAGGTGCCGCCGCCCAGATCGTAGACGGCGACGATGCCTTCCTTGCGCTTGTCGAGACCGTAGGCCAGCGCGGCCGCGGTCGGTTCGTTGACCAGGCGCAGCACTTCGAGCCCGGCGATGCGGCCGGCGTCGCGCGTGGCCTGCCGCTGCGCGTCGTTGAAGTAGGCCGGCACGGTGATGACGGCTTTCGTCACCGGTCTCGCCCAGATGCGCTTCCGCGTTCTTCTTGAGCTGGCGCAGGATCAACGCGGAGATTTCGGGCGGCGTGAAGGTCTTGTCGCCCAGCTGCGATCCGGATGACCGATTCGCTGTCTTCGGCGATGCGGAAGGGGAAGAGCTTCAGCTCTTCCTGAACGTCGTCGACGCCGCGGCCCATCAGGCGCTTGACGGAGTAGACGGTGCGGTCGGGTGCGTCGATCAGCAGCCTGCGCGCCGGGTTGCCGACGATGATTTCGCCGCCGCGGCGCAAGCGAAACGACGCTGGGAACCAGCTTGTCGCCATCCTCGCCGGGGATGACTTCGGGCTGCGGTCAGGTCCATGTAGGCGACCAGGCTGTTGGTGGTGCCGAGGTCGATGCCGACGACGCGCTCGGGGTCGTTATTGCCGAAATCGATTTGGAACATTGGCGTCATGGCAGGGTAGTCGTTCCAGATTAGATTGCTGATGTACTTTCGGCGGTTCAGCAGGCCGCGAATTTCCGCCAGCACTTCGCGATCTGCCGCCGTCATCATAGGCGGCGAACTTGTGCAGCCAGCTCGCCGTCGATTCGTCGCTGCATGCTCTCGAACCTGCTGCCGCGCTTCTTCCAATTGCGGCGCGCGATCCGATCTCTTCGAGCGCCATGTTCAGCTCGAAGACTTCTTCCAGCAGTTCCGGCGGCACGTTCTTGGACTTCTGCTCGCCGATGTCGAAGCCGTTCTCCTTCAGCAGATATTCGGCGCGCTCGATCGGGTCGCGCAGCGTGCGGTAGCCGTCGTTCAGGACGGCGGTAGCGTCATCGAGCGCCTGCTGCTGCTCGGCGCGGCTCTTGCGCGCGAACCGGTCCGGATGCCAGCTTGCGGCTCAGCGCGTAGAAGCGCTGTTCGAGATCTTTCAGGTCCACGATCCAGCTTGTGCGGCAGATCCGAAGAAATCGTAATAGTTCACGCCGAAAACGACGTGCCGCAGCCGCAGTTCTTCTTGGCGTTCGGATTTTCGAAGACGAAGCCCGACTGCATCAGCGACTCCTTGTAATCGAGCGTCATGCCGTGCAGGTAGAGCATGCTCTTCGGATCGACGCAAGACTCTGCACGCCGTCGAATTCGAAGACATTGTCGGTCGGCCGCTCGCTGCGTATCGAACTTGAACTGATAGCTCAGCCCCGAGCAGCCGCCGCCCAGCACGCCCAGACGCAGCCCTCCACTCGACGCCCTTCTTTGGCGAAGGCCTGCCGGATCTTTTGGATCGCCTTCGGCGTGACCTGAATTTCGCGTAACTCGGAGCGTTGCTCCGTCATATTACGATGCGACCGTTTCCTCCGGCGGGCTTGTGCGCGCCCTGCTTCTTCTTGTAGTCGCTGATCGCGGCCTTGATCGCGTCTTCGGCCAGCACCGAGCAGTGAATCTTCACCGGCGGCAGGCTCAGCTCGTTGACGATGTCGGTGTTCTTGATCTCCAGCGCTTCGTCGACCGTCTTGCCCTTCAGCCATTCGGTGGCGAGCGACGAACTGGCGATCGCGCTGCCGCAGCCGAAGGTCTTGAACTTGGCGTCTTCGATGATGCCGGTGGCTTCGTTGACCTTGATCTGCAGCTTCATGACGTCGCCGCACTCCGGCGCGCCCACCATGCCGGTGCCGACGTTCGGATCGCTCTTGTCGAGCGAGCCGACGTTGCGCGGGTTGTTGTAATGATCGAGAACTTTATCGGAATATGCCATTAATAATCTCCTTACTAAAAATTTCTTACAGGACGGGGAATTAGTCCGCCGCCCACTGAACCGTGCTCAGATCGATGCCTTCTTTCGCCATCTCGTAGAGCGGCGAAAGCTCGCGCAGCTTGCCGGACCACTTCGATCAGGCGGTCGGCCACGTAATCGATTTCTTCTTCCGTGTTGAAGCGGCCGATGCCGAAGCGGATGGAGGTGTGCGCGAGATCGTCGCCGACGCCCAGCGCCTTCAGCACGTAGCTCGGTTCGAGCGTCGCCGAGGTGCAGGCCGAGCCGCTCGATACCGCAATGTCGTTGATGCCCATCAGCAGCGATTCGCCTTCCACATACGCGAAGCTCATGTTCAGGTTGTTGGGCAGGCGGTGCTCCATCGAGCCGTTGATGAAGACCTCATCCAGCTCGCTCTCGAGCTTGTCTTTCAGCCTGTCGCGCAGGTAGCTCAGGCGCTTGCGATTCTTCCGGCCATTTCGCGCCTGGCAGATCGCGCAGGCTTCGCCGAGTCCGACGATGCCCGGGACGTTCAGCGTGCCGGAACGCATGCCGCGCTCGTGACCGCCGCCATCGATCTGCGCGGTGAGCTGCACGCGCGGATTCCTGCGCCGCACGTACAGCGCGCCGACGCCCTTCGGTCCGTACATCTTGTGCGCCGTGATCGACATCAGGTCGATGTTGTCCGCGATCACGTTGACCGGAACCTTGCCGAACGCCTGCACGCCGTCGGTGTGGAACAGGACGCCGCGCTCGTGGCAGATCTTGCCGATTTCGGCGACCGGCTGGATCACGCCGATTTCGTTGTTGGCGTACATGATGCTGACCAGGATCGTCTTGTCGGTGATCGCTTCGCGCAGCATGATCGAGATCGATCAGGCCGTCCTGCCTGCACCGGCAGATAGGTGACGCGGTAGCCGTGCTTTTCGAGCTTCTTGCAGGTATCGAGGACCGCCTTATGCTCGGTCGCCGGCGGTGATGATGTGGTTGCCCTTTTCGGCATACATCTCGGCCACGCCCTTGATCGCCAGGTTGTTCGATTCGGTGGCGCCGCTGGTGAAGATGATTTCCTTGGAGGTCGCGCCGATCAGGTCGGCGATCTGCTTGCGGGCCTTGTCGACGGCCTCTTCGGCTTCCCAGCCGAAGCTGTGATTGCGGCTGGCCGCGTTGCCGAACTTCTCGGTGAAATAGGGCAGCATCGCCTCGAGAACGCGCGGGTCTACCGGCGTGGTGGCGTGATTATCGAGATAAATAGGCGTCTTCATAGCAGTTCCTTATAAAACATGAACCAGTTCGCGCGGACCGCTTTCGCATCCGGCTTGCAGCGGTCCGGGCGTTTCGTTCGCCGGAGCCGACATATCTGAAATCGTGATGCTGCTCAAGCAAGTGCAGAATGGCTTCATGCACCTTGCGCAGCGGCTCGCGCACGGTGCAGTTGTCGGATTGATCGCAGTGCGCCGTGCTCGGTGAAGCAGGCGGTCAGAATGATCGGGCCGTCGATCGCGCGAATCACTTCGAGCGCCGTGATCCGCTTGGCCGGCCGCGCCAGCTTGTAGCCGCCATTGGTCCCGGCAACCGACTGCAGCAGCCCGATCTTGGTCAGCTTCTGCAGAATCTTGGCCAGCAGCGGCAGCGGAATGCCGTAAGCGTCGGCGATTTCCTTAGCGCTCGCGGTCCCGTTGCCATCGGCGACCGCCAGGTGCTTCAGCGCGATCAATCCGTAGTCGGCCTTTTTTGTTAGCTTCAACATTTGAATTGTGGACCGATTCAGTCCGTTATCAGTATACCTCTCGATTCCTATATGGGTCAAGCACTTAAATTGCGACTGCTTGCGTCGTAGATCGCGGGTGTAGAATAGGCAAACGGTTCCAATGGCAAGGGTTAGCAGCAGCGTACTTTTCCGGATTGCAGGCCTCTTTTGGCTGGCCGCCGCGGTGTTCGGGCAGACGCCCCTCAACGAACGCGTCCTGGTGGTCTATAACTCCAGCGGCGCCGATTCGCTGGCAGTCGCCAAGTACTACATGGCCCAGCGGAAAATTCCGGAGGCGCAGCGCTGCAAAATTTCCGTTAGCTCGCCTGATGAGCTGACCTTGGAAGAATACGAATCGCGCGTGAAAGGGCCGGTGCGCAAATGCCTGGAGGCGGCCGGCAGACTGAAGATCCTGTACATCGTTTTCTCCTACCAGACTCCGTACGACATCAAGATCGCCGGCCAACTCTTCTCGCTCGACCAATATGTCGCCGACATCTGGGATGAATATTCGCCCACTCGTCCCGGCCGCGAAGTCGGCAACCAGCCGTATTTCGGCGATGCCCAAAGCCAGGGCAACGCGTATCAGACTTTCGTGCCGCTAGCGGCATATCGTGAGCAGCCCGGCACGAAGAACATTTACTCCGTCTGGCGGATCGACGCCGCCAATGCCGGCCTGGCCAAGGGACTGGTGGATAAAGCCATGTACGCCGAGGCCCACGGTCTATCCGGCAAAGGCTGTTTCGATTTGCAATACGGCCCCATCGACCGCATGGGCGATTACGATTCCGGCGCCGGCGATTGGGACGTGCACCTGGCCGCTGAGTTGACCAAGCGCGCCGGATTCACGGTGGTCGAGGACGAGCAAACCACCGAGTTCGGCACCGCGCCTTCCGCCCTGCGCTGCGAGGACGCCGCATTTTACGCCGGCTGGTACAGCCTGGGGCATTACAACGACGCCTTCACCTGGGCTCCGGGCGCGCTCGGCTTTCACCTGGACAGCGCATCGGCCAGCAGTCCCGCGCGGCGGGTTGAACTGGTCGGCGAACGCGATTCTCAAAGGCATCACAGTCACCAGCGGCGCCGTGGCCGAGCCGTATCTGGAAGGCTTGGCGCATCCCGATCAAATTTTTCTGTACCTGTTCCAAGGCGCCTGCGTGGGCGATGCGGTGGTGCGCAGCACGCGCTGGCTGAAGTGGATGATCATCAACATCGGCGATCCGCTCTACCGGCCGTTCCCGCACGGCGTGGGACCTTTTCAATTTCCACCGCGTCCGGAGAACGTACTAGCCCTGGTGCCGCAGACGCTGGTGGGCGGCGGCGCGTCGGTGGGCGTGGTCAGCCTGAGCAGCCCGGCCCCCGCGGGCGGCGCGATGGTATCGCTCAAGAGCGAACGGCCGGATTTCGTCACGCTGCCGCGCGACCGTGACCATTCCTGAAAACGCCATCAACGCGCGATTTTCGATCGCGACGCACCCGGTCGGCGATCGCATCGGCGTGCGCGTCACCATGACGGCGGGCGCGGTGAGCCGGGCGAACACGCTGCTGCTGTACCCGGTGATGGCGTCACTCGCGCTCAGCACCGCCAAGGTTACGGGAGCCGCGGCGGTGACGGGAACGGTCACGCTGTACCAGCGCGCGCCGGCCGAAGGGGTCACCGTGGCCCTGTCCAGCGCCAACCCGCAACTGGCGAGCGTGCCCAGCGAGGTCAAAGTGCCAGCGGGAGCCAATAGCGTGACGTTTCAGATCACCACGCGCGCCGCGACATCGGAGAGCGCGATCGTAATCACGGCGACCGCGTTAGGAGCGATCCGCAGCGCCACGCTGACGGTAGGACCTTGATAGAGATCTTGTGGGGCTAATTCTTCAGCCGCATCAGCCGCCGTACCGCCCACGCTGGCATCGACAAAATCACTGCATACCCGGCCAGCTTCAGCTTTTCTTTGATCACGAACCAGCGGCCCCTGCTGGCGGATTCCAAACGCGGCGGCACCGGGCAATAACGGAATTCGATCGGCGAATTTCGAAACACGTGACCGAATGCCAGCGCCACCCGCCGCAGATGGACATCGGTGCTGATCACGATCACTCTTCGCGCCGGATGCTTTTCCAAAAATTGCCGCAAGGCCAGCGCTTCGCCGTAAGTACTCCAGCGCGGTGATAGCGCATTCTCAACGTGAGTGCCGGCCGCGTCGACACTTACAAAGAAATGCCGGTCATCGGGGCGCGTAACATCGCGCAACTGGATTAACGCGTCCAGGCTCTGTAAGTCGAGCGTGCCCATCTTACTCACTTCAAATCGCCCGACGCTCAGCACTAGTCGCGGGGCCACTCCGGCACGATACAGTTCCAGCCCATAGGGTTTACGCTCCATGCGGCCGGCCATCACGAAAATCAGGTCCGCTTGTGCGGAGCTCATGGAAAGCATGATACGTTCACTTTGGAGTATAGACACCGGGAAGACGCGGAAAGTATGATCGCGTACAGGATGGTGTGATTCATGCGTGCCCACCTCGAAATAATCGTCTTCTGCCTGCTCGCGGGGGTTGCCAGTGGCCAGCAGCAGGCGGATGCTCCCAATCCAGCCGATGCGTTGTACCAGGCCGCCAAGGCCGATCTCGCCGCAGGAAAGTACGCCGAGGCCGAAGCGGCATTCCGCAAAGTTGCTGAGATGGATCCTTCCAGCGTGCGCGGCATGATGGGCGTGGTCGAGGTCTACCTGGGGCAAAAGAAGAATGACGAAGCCATGGCGTTGTTGCAGGAGGAATCCAAGAAGAATCCCAACCGCCTGGACATCCACCTGAATATTGGCGAAGTTGCGCTGGGGGCAGGCAAATTCGATCTGGCCGTTTCCGAATTCCTTTTGGTCCTGAATCGCATGCAAAAAACCAACCAGGGCGCCGGTGAGCTGTATTTTCGCATTGGTCAGGCCTACGTCGGCCAGCGCAAGCCGGATTTCGCCATCATCTTTCTGCGTCAGGCCCACGAGTTGCTGCCCGGAAACGCCAAGGTCAGCATCCTGCTGGCGAACACCCTCGATAGCAACGGGCAAAAAGACGCTGCGCTGCGGGTGTATGTGGCAGCCTTGGAGGCCGATCCGAACAATGGAGCGCTACTCAACAACCTGGCTTTTCTGCTGACCGAGCGCGGGACGAATCTGGATGCGGCGTTGTCGTACGCGAAACGCGCCCGCCAGTTGGCGCCCGACTCGGACGCGGTCGCCGACACGCTGGGCTGGGTCTCGCTGAAGAAAAATTTGACTGATGAGGCGATTGGCCTGTTCCGCGAATCCGTTCAAAAGGATCCGGCCCGATCTACCTACCGCTATCATCTCGCTGTCGCGCTCGAGCAGAAAGGCGATCACGCCGCGGCGATGGAAGAGCTGCAGGCGGCGCTGAAAAACAATCCGCCTAAAGACGAGGAGCCGAAGATCCGGGAACTGATGGCCAAAATCGGCAAGTGAAGAGCCGGCGAATACCGCTGTGAGGTTTGGCGCTCACCAGGCAGGCGTTAAACGCACTGATTTTCAACAACTACTTCCACGCATGTGGGATTCTCCCCCATTGACCTCATGACGCCGGCCAGAATGAGGAGCATAGTCAGATCAGTTATCTCGGCTGACCGTCCCGGAAGAAACACCTGGCTCAGTCGAAGGCACAGCACCAGTGTGCTACTCAAGCCCGCCGCAATTATTAATTTATATCCCGCTCGAGTGATCAGCCAAGTGAGCGTTCCATAGGTGAACGCCTTTTCGAAGAAAGAGCGGACATTTAGTTCCACGGAACCGCGCATGAAGGAACCAAAGGGAATCCACCCGAATGGATGCGCAACTGCGCTAAATTGGAACGGCTGGAGCGCTTCAATCGCGACCACACCGACGAACAAGGCGGCTATGATCGGAGCGCGGGTCTTCAACCGCGACAAAAATCCCCACCAAACCAGCGTAGCAAGCGCACCACCCCCAACTTCTGCAGGCGACAGCACGGCGTCAACAATCAGCACTTTTGCGAAAAGCACGGAAAGTACAAGCAGGAGAAGCGCCAAGCGGCTTCGTGCGTTTCCGAAAAGAGCCTCGATCAGTACCGCAACTACCAGCCAGATCACTGTGTGGCGGTAAAGATCTAATGGTGGCAGCACCGGCGAGAAGACCAGTGGCTTGACCGCTGTCCAATATTTGTGAAGGTCGATCACCGGCACGTACGGGAACAACCTGTAACCGAGCCAACAACAAATCATGAGAACTATAAACGGACGTCGCTCCATTCTGACTGGCCGCCATGGAAACGGGCGGCCAAATAGAATCACGCCAGCAGCCGAACCCAGCAGCGTGCCGATCGTATTAGAGTAAACATCCGAGAGTGCGGAAACGCGGCTTGGTTCGTAAAACTGGAGCAGTTCCATGCTCGCAGACAGAGCCAAACCAGCGAAGAGCACGAAGCCGATGCGCGCAATTGGCGGCGAGCGCCGCAATACCTGGACCCAAAACAATCCAAACGGAAGATAGAGAACCACGTTCGAGACGACGTCGCCACGGCCGAACGGTCCACGCCATGTTTGGATGAGGGCGCGGACGGGACCGGTTGAATCAGGGACTCCGCGAAAATGAAAAGGGTAAAGCGAACCGTAGATGATGACGAGTGTGACTCCGGCGGCGATCAGCGCGAAGTTTCCGTCGGCGGACTGCTCCGAACCTGTATTCAGCACAGCCTCCGACGCTCAATGCGCATGACCTTCTATTTTCGCATTCGCAGGACGCCCGGAGAGCCTGACGGACCGCCCCATCTCCCCAAGCTAATTCTTCACGCCTCGCTTCGCTATCGAGAAGTCGACGGCGGCAGAAGGGACAGCACGAAGCTGGCCGAGCTACCGTTGAGGCTGGCAACGACGACACAATTTGTCAATGCTGTGACCGAGCCCGCCTGGAGAGTGAAGGCTGCGGTGGTTGCGCCTGCCGCCACGGTGACGGATGTAGGCACGAGGACTGAAACAGAGCCTGTCGCTACTCCCAACGATACAGCCACCGGGCTTAAAGCGGCTGACGCCAGAGTGACGGTACAGGTGGAGGAGAGCGGAGTGACAAGGCTTGCCGGACTACACGACAATTTGGATATTGGAGGGGCAATTGTCATGGTCGCGGTGTTGCCTGTGGCAGCCACACTACCGGCGGTGGGGGAAGCGCCCACTACGCTCGCAATCTGAAGAGTCGACGATGCGGGCGCTGTCGATGCCACACTGAAATTCGCCGTAGCGATTACCCCATCGGGGATGGCAGTCTGATTTACGCCCCAGAGGACGCACGAAATCGTGCCCGAACCAGCTGCGCAGGAAAGCGATTTTCCGGAAGAGATGACACTCGGACTGGCTTGCACGGTCATGCTGCTTAAATCCTTGGATGAGTAATGGAGAGTCCATTCAGCTGCGGCCAGCGTGCTTCGGGAAGACGCCGACAAAGAAATATTCAACGAAGCGGCCTTGCCCAGCAAGCCTGAACCTGATGCCAGTTGAACAGTAACCTGGCCAAGAGATACACCTTGTCCTACCAGAGATATCAAGAAAGGAATCCCAACACACAGAAATCCGCCGTTTAGCACATTCATTCGACAGTACTCTCCTGGACAAATCCCTTGTTGCGGATTTGTAAGCTAAGTGTTTTAGATTTCGAAGTGGCTTGAAGCTGAGTTCGACGATCAGCTCTCAGGAAGTGGCGGAATTACCGTCTGAAGCGTGGCGAGTTCTGTTGCGTTCCATACATAATAACCCACGTTTACGGCGATGCAAGCTTTTGCAGTCCTTTTAATTTGGCTGTCGCGATCAAACCTCGAGGACTCCTTATGGTGGTCGCCAAAAAGAGGTGTAAATTTAGTTCGTGTGGGAAATCGGTTCAACGTGTAACGCTGAACTGAGGAGGTTGGCCGTTGGTTCGCGGACAGAATTGTCCGGCAACTCAGCCGCTAGCGGGTGCCCTTTAACAATCGGAGGCGATCCCGGATGAGTTGTCGGCTTGCGAATAGCAAGAGTGCTCCAGCAAGCAAGTAAAATGAGCTCGGCTCCGGAACCCCATTTGTGTTGATCCGAAGCGCGTTGATTGCGAAATCGGAGTCAGTGGGTGTTGTCAGACCGAACACCACCGACGTAATCTCGGCATTCGGGTCAAGAAAGCCGATGAAAATGGCAGATCCATCTTGATTGCCGTTCGAAACACCATCCTCAGTGACGATTCCCAGACTGGTTCCGCCATTGAAAGCTTCGATGAATGCTGTGAACGGTTCGTGCGGATCCAATTGGATGTTCGCACCCGCACCGAATACCGGAGTCGCGAATATCACCGTCAGAGGAAAATAGTTGGTTGTAAAGCTGGTAAGCAGCCTGTCGCCGGGCAAGAAGTTGCCCTGCCAATCCGTTCCGTCATCTAATCTGAGTAGCCCGGTAGGGTCGGTGGTGCTCGCCGTGGCGTCCAAACCAAGAGACGATATTATTGAGGCCGGGCTGGGCACTACGGTAATAATAGATGAGGGACCAAGTTGGCCCCAGTCGATTACGTCGTTTGCGCCGAGTGCCGCGGGGCTAGTCACCAAAAAGTCAGCTTGAGCGACTTGAAGGGAGAACGCAGCCCAAACTGCCAGGCCCATCACAGTCCGAAAGTTGCTCACCCAAGGAGAGCGTGCAATCCGATGGCCGACTACGCCGTAACGACAAAGTCTTTTAAATTGAAGATGTTGCGCCCAAGGAAAATCGCCCCTGCGTCAAAATATCGGGATTAAGTCCTAATTCAAGGCACCTGATCACCGTCTCCACAACGGTGGCTGGATGTAACTCATCGGGCGGTTAGGATTTTTTGGATCCGTAGAGGACTGTGTTCCAGGACCACCAGCGTAAACCTGGCACGCGCGTCAGGATTTGATCGACTGCGCGCAGCGGTTTCCACCAATACAGGCTGCGATCGGTTTCCTTGAGGATGCGTTTCCAGTAACGGTCCTGATTGGGGTGGACGTTGTCGACCAGCCAGTATTTGACGAACAACACCAGCGAGGCGAGCCAGAATTCGCGATGCTGCACGTCGGGGAAAAATCGCCGGACCATTTTCAGATCCTTCAATCCCAGCGGCGATTCGTCTTCCGTGCGTACTTCGGTCGCCATGTTGCGATAGCGGTTGATCACCGGATTGTAGGCCACCGGATCGATGCTAAAAAAACGGCCGCCCGGCTTAAGAGCGCTCACCACGCCGGCGAAAAGCCGCTCGCGATCCTGCACGTGGTGAATGACATTGGCCAGGTAAACGAAATCGTACGACGCGGGCGGGACGCGCAGGTCCTCGCCGGTCATGACGATGCCCTCCAGTTTCACGCCGTGGAATTCGCCCAGCTTGACCGCGGTCTCGACCATGCCTGGGGAAATATCGGTAGCGGTGACCTGCGCCCCTTGCAGCGCAAAGTAGACCGACGATTCGCCAAGGCCGGCGCCGACGTCCAGCACCCGCTTGCCGGCGAGCGGACCCATTTGCTGCAGGATAAACCGATTCTCCATGGCTGTCGGAGCCTCGAAAGCTTCCCGCACGTTGATGTCGGCGAGATTGGTGCTGTGGGCCCAGGCGTCGTGGAAGGCGGCTTCCTTCTCGTGAATTTTCGAATGATCGGTCATGGCCTAACGGGTGCTCACTTGTTTGGCGGGCGCAGGTTGCTGCGACGCGTGGCGCGCCGGCAGCTCCAAATCTTCTTCCAGATTGAAGCGGTCGCTGACGACGTACAGCGGGCGCGCTTTCATCTGCTCAAAAATGCGCGCAACGTACTCGCCGACAATTCCGATGCCCAGCATGACCGCGCCTGAGCTGAGGCAGTTCAGGATAATCAGCGATGTCCAGCCGGGTACCAGATACAAGCCGAGAGCCAATCGCACCAGGGCGTAAGCTCCATACGCGAGTCCGACGGCGAAAAGCACGGCGCCCACGAAGAAGCTCAACCGCAAAGGCAGGGGCGAGAACGAGACCGCCGCGGTCCAGGCGAATTTCAGCATGCGGCTCAGGGGATATTTGGTTTGTCCGGCGGCGCGAGGGGCGCGCTTGAACGATACGTAAGTTTGCGGAAATCCGATCCAGCTCACCATGCCGCGCAGAAAGCGGTGGGTTTCGCGCATGCTCTGCAGGGCGTCCAGGCAGCGCCGCGACGTCAGGCGGTAATCACCCACGTCGGTGGGAAGATCTTTGTGGATGAGGCCGCGCATCAACCGGTAGAACAGCCATGCCGACCAGCGTTTGAAAAAGCTCTCGCCCTCGCGGCTGCTTCGCTTCGCGTACACGATGTCATAGCCTTTTTCGTATTCCGCGATCATCTCCAGCACCAGTTCCGGCGGGTCCTGCAGATCGGCGTCCATGAGCACGATGGCTTCGCCGCGCGCGCCATCCAGGCCGGCCGTGGCCGCGATCTGGTGGCCGAAGTTGCGGGCGAGCGAAATCACTTTGAAGCGGGTATCGCGTTCGGCGATGTGGCGCAATTCGAAAATGCTGTTGTCCGAGCTGCCATCGTTGACCAGGATCACTTCCGTTGCGCAGGGCAGGCGGTCGAGCAAGGAAACCATGGCTCGATGCAGCAACGGAATGACTTCCTCTTCGTTGTAAATAGGAATGACGATGGAGAGTGTTTTTAGCGGCTCTCGGGGACTCAGAATGTAAGTGACGCTCATAAGTTACTCGCTAGTTACTCGCTACGGTTTCAGGGAGAGATCGCGGCCCAGAGTGAAGCGCATACGGATGCGAACGTCTTTGGGACGGGTGTTCAGTTCGGCACCGACTCTCCGGTACAACAGCAGATGGTGATGGGCGGCATCCTCCGGAAATTCCGCGAGTTGTACCCACTTGGATGGATTCTGCCGCATGGTCTCCAGCAGCAGTTCGCGGTCCTGCGGCCATCCGCCCTCCGTCATATCCACAACGATGGAATCGACCGGCACCGATTCCAGATAGGCTTCGGTTTCCGCCGGATTGTGCAGCAGGGGCCGGTAGCGATCGGGTGCGGACCAGGGATCTTCGCTCACCACTTTCGAGGCGCGCAGCACGATGCGGTCCGGCCGGCTGTCGCGCAGTGCGATCTCGGTGATGAAGGCTCCCTCGCCTTTGGAATCCGAATAGATCATGACGGCCTCGTGATTCACCGGTTTTTGGGACAATGCGTCGGCGGCTTCAATGAAACCGCGCCCCGGCCGATTCGGAATGGCAAAAGTGGTGGCGGCAAAAATCATCAGTGCAATCCCGGCGATCACCGCTGTCCTGGCAGGCAGGGGGATGCCCACGGGAACGATCTCCGCGAGCCATCGTACACCGGCGGCGAAGGCGATCAGCAGCAGCGGCAGCGCCGGTACCATGTAGCGCGGTTCCGGTCCGGGGACGGGGGCCACGGAATGGAAAATGATAATCGCGAGGAGCAGAGAAATGGCGCCCGCCATGGCATAGTCCGCGTCGGTCAAAGGATTTGATCGGCGGAAAAGCAATTTGCCACATTCCACCGCCAATCCCAGCAGTGCTATCAAAAACAAAGGCGGGCCCAAATGTTTGAACAGGATCAGCATGTATCCCGAGAAAACCGACCAAATGTACGGCAGGTCCACGTGGGCAATCGGGATGGTCCCCTGGTAGAGACGCCAGGAAAGAATTTGCCAGGGGATGCCGAGCACAACCACGATCACGGCGGCGATGTAGAGCCCCGGCTTGCGCAAAATCGAGAACTGGCGGGTCAGCAGGATCATCAGGATCGGCACCAGCACGATGCCGTTGGCCGTTCCCTTGGTCAGCATCGCCCAAGCCGAGCAGAAACCGAACAGAACAGCCGATTTCAAACGCCCGGTTTTGAAATATTCGACCGCGAATACCATGGCCCAAAACTCGAGCGCCGCGATACAAATATCCAGCATCACGCTGCTGATGCCTAACTGAACCAGCGGTAGACACAGCAGCAAAAGGCCCAGGACCGCGCCTGCAACGCGTCCGAACAGCTTGCTCGCGAACAGCGCCAGGGTGAGCGCTAAAATGCTCGCCTGCAGTGCGATGAATGCCAGCAGAGAGCTGCGGCTGGCGCCGAACAATAGCGTCCAGACTGCGACCGAGGTATGAAAAGCCGGCGGCCACATGCCGATCGCGACTTTCGGATAGTGAACGTAATATTCTTCCGCGTAGCGAACCGGATTGGCGTGAAATCCCGAGACCAGGTAATCGCGGATCATCAGCGACGTCACCACGTGCGAGGCTTCGTCGGGAGAGTGGCCGAACTCGCTGCGGTAAACTCCGGTGAGGCTCTGGAAGAGGACGGAGACGGCGAAGTACAGAAGAAACAGCAGCGGCCAAAGCGTATCGAAGCGACGCGGGCGGCGAGCAGACGCCATCAGCTCATGAACCGGGATCTGTTCCCGCTGACTCGGCTGAACCTGCATTAACGGGCCATCCCGCTTCTCCGAAATTGCCGAACCAAAACGTTTCCCCAGTCACCAGTATCACACAGGGTTCCGCTGTTCCTATCGCTGATTTAGCGATATCAGGTGTTGACTCTATGGCGGGAATTCAGCCGGTCACTTAGCGGGAGATTTAATTCGAGATACATGCAGCAATTTGCATAACCTTCCCGACAACCCTTCGGAAAAAAGTGGCATTAGTTTGCACACGTCGCGGCCACTTTCTGTAAAGAGGTGATGTTCAGTTGGCTCCGGTTGGTGCTCGTAATGAGGACGCCTTTGACCGCAACTCTGTTTCCTTTGTACATGGAGGGCTTGAAAAAACTCGCTCCCAGCAGCCGGTACCGACGATTGCCCAACGGTTTGGCTCCGGCCGAAGTCAAGGCTCCCGACGACGTCGATTGTGTTTCGGATGTCACGGGGTCGCTGCCGTGGGTCAACATCCAGACGCCTGCGGAATCTTGTTCCAAACAGCCGCCGGCCTCAACGACGTTCAGGGCCTCCGGACTCCGGGTGTTGCCGGTGTATTGAATCAGCGGGGTGAACATCTCATCCCAGCTCTGATTCTGGCTGCCTCGAAAGGGCACTTCCTTATCCGGAGCAGGGTTGTTCTTGTTGTTTACCGAATTGTCATAGTGCGCCGTAACGACCAGCTTGCTGCCCGCTGCCAGTTTGAGCGGCGTTTGGAGATCGTAGGCCAACTGCCAATGGAAATCGTATTTCGGTACGCGCAGCACCGTCTCTTCCCGCCCGTCCTCATAAACCACGGTGTAGGTGAAATCTTTGGCACGCAAATGGGCGTGTGGATGGAACTGATAAATGGTGATCGGCCCGGTGTAGGCGGTGATACCGACGACTTCGAAATTGCCGGCGTATGCCGGAATCGGAGGAATGGCTGCGCCAGTACCCTCGGCTCTCTCCCCGGGAGCGTCGGTTAATATTTCCCGGCCGCCGGCAATCACGGTGTCGGACGCTGCGGTTACACGAAAAACCTGATGCTGCGGTGGCCGCGGCTGGAACCATAGCGCCATTCGGGAGCGGTCCGTTTCCGGTTTCCCGGTGGTCTGATAGTGGATATTAAAGTTGATATAGAAATTTTTGCCGCCCTTCAGGAGCTTGGCGCTGCCCTCGTCGTACATTTCAAATTCCGCACCGGGCGTATAGATGCCCAGCATGTCGTACCGTGAAGCCTGCCCCGGAGCCGTAACCGCCTGCTGGGTTCCGATCAGAACATTTTGCAGACCGAGCTGGTGAGCAAGCTGGGTCAGGGGACCGATGTCGGCCGGCCTGAATCCTTCGTCTGCTGCGATCTCCGTAATTCCCATGTGGTGAACCACGGCGCGATTGCCGGGGCGTATCTGGATGGCGGTCACCCATTTGTCTTCGGTGAACGGCACTTTGACCAGTTGGGTGACGTACGGGATTTCGCCCTGAGCGGGCAGCACCACTTCAGGCAAAGTGATCACGGCGTCCGGCGGTTTTTGGGGATGCATCCAGCCCTGCGGGAATTGGGGCATGGGCGGCAGATCGGCAAGGTTTCCCTCGCTTGCTCCGCCATCCACCCAGGCCACCAGCGTATCGATATCCCGCTGGCTAAGCCGCAAATCATTGCGAAACTTAACACTACCGTTGGCATCCGCCGGCCACGGAGGCATCTCCCGCGTTAAGACCTTCTCCTTGATCGCCTTGGCCCACGGCCGCGCCGATGCGTATGACAGAAAGGACGCCGCCGAGGCGATCTCACCGGGCCGGTGACAACCGATGCAGTGTGTGAAAAGAATCGGCGCGACTTCCTTGCAGAATGTCGGCGCAGTGGCGGCGGGAACCGATGCGGTGGCATGGAAACCCAGGATGCACAAGGCCGATATGCCCGGGATCGATAGCATCCAGCTCATTCGGCCTATAGGGCGTCCAGTCTCTGGGGTCGTCAGCTCCATATGTTCCCTCTAAGTGAGCTCAGAGCCTAAAGTAACAACGATTATATCTTGGGCCTGCGCAGTTACTCCCATTTAGGGTGTATCCCCTCGCACTTCCGGTGAATTCCTGATATTTTGCGAGAAAACCAGCCGGCTTGAGGCACTGGTTAACCAAGAACAGCATTCCAATCTTAGCGAATGGGACAAAGCCCGCTCGGTCAAATGTAAGCCAAACGTAAAAAGTTAGTATCTCCCCAGTACTCAGGGGCTTGCAGCGAAAGTAATTCATGTTAGAATTTTCTGGGAATCAGGAAATTGGCCCGCTCACCCAAGGGCATGGGAACTCGGAGGGGAGCATTAATGGCAGACCGTGCACTTCTGCTACGCGCAGCTTGTCTTATCGCAGGCGGCCAGCGGCGCGGAGCAAAATCGTGACGTTGAAACGTAATTACCTCGCGGCGATTTTTGTGTTCGCCACGCCGGTCGTCATGTGGAGTCAGGCCAGTGTTCTGACCCAGCACAACAACATGGCCCGCACCGGCGCGAATCTGTCTGAAACCACCCTCACGCCCAGCAGCGTAAATGTTAGTACCTTCGGGAAGCTGTTTTCGCGTAGCGTGGACGGACAGATTTATGCTCAGCCGCTCTACGTGCCTCAGGTCACCATCAACGGTACGACGCAAAACGTAGTCTACGTCGCCACTGAGAACAACACCGTGTATGCGTTCGACGCGGACGATCCAGCCGCGTCGAGTCCCTTGTGGTCGGTCAGTCTAGGCACGGCGGCTGCTTCCGGTCCATTAACCAGCGGCGACAACATGTACCCCGTGGTGGGCATCACTTCGACTCCGGTTATCGACCAGGCAAATGGGTTGATGTATGTGGTTGCAGAAACACTCGAGTCGAATGGGACTTACGCTCATCGGTTGCATGCGCTCGACATCACGACGGGAGCAGAGGTCACCAGCCTCGGCAGCCCTGCACTAATAGCCGGAACGGTTTCAGGCACGGGTGACGGGGGCACCACGGTCACTTTCGCCCCGAAGCCACATATGAACCGCCCCGCACTGCTGCTGTCTGGCGGTAAAGTTTATGTGGCGTTCGGTTCCCACGCCGACATACCTCCGTACCATGGTTGGGTGTTCGCATATTCGGCGTCCAATCTGGCCACCACGCCGATTGTCTACAACGTTTCTCCCAATACCAACAAGGGTGGTATCTGGCAATCCGGCAACGGTCCAGCGAGCGACGGTTCCAATGTCTTTTTGACTACCGGTGACGGCGTTTTCGACTACAGTACGGGTGGGGGAGACCTGGGCGACAGCATCCTACAGCTCACGCCCTCTCTGTCTCTGGTTGATTATTTCACTCCCTCCAACGCAGCCACGCTGTTCTTGAACGATACCGATCTTGGCTCTGCCGGTCCGGTAGTGCTCCCGCCGATGCCAGGAACTACCAAGAGTCTGTTGCTCCACGGTGGGAAAAACGGCACGCTCTACCTGGTGGATCGGGGCAACATGGGTGGCTTCAATTCCACCGACCAAATTGTGCAGGAATTTCCTGCATCCGCGAATGGCATGTTCACCTCTCCGGTTTTCTGGGCGGGCCCGAGCAACTCCTATTTTTATATTTGGGGTGATTCGGATGGCATGAGACAGTACACATGGAACTCGGCCATGGGGAAGTTGAACACCACGCCGTTCGCCAAAACTAGTACCGCGGCCTTTCCCGGCGGCGCGATTTCGCTATCGGCGAACGGCAATACCAACGGCATCCTTTGGGCAACGGCCGCCACCACCACGGCCAGGATTTCGAACGCGCCGGGCATGCTGCACGCTTATGACGCGACCAACGTAGCCACCGAGCTTTGGAATAGTTACCAGAACCAGGCGCGGGATGATTTTGGATATTACGCCAAGTTCAATCCACCAACGATTGCGAACGGCAAGGTCTACGTCCCGACGTTTTCCAACACCCTCGTTGTTTACGGCCTTTTGGGCCCGCCCACGCCAGACTTTGCCCTTTCCGCTGCTCCCGGCTCTCAGACGGTTACAGCCGGCAACGGCGCGAGCTATACCGTCACGTTGTCGGCCTCCGGCGGATTCACGGGAAGCGTCACCTACAGCGTCACCGGCCTGCCCACCGGTGCGGGCGCAACATTCACTCCCGCTTCTGTGTCCGGTTCCGCGAATCCAGTGAACTCCACGTTGGCGATTACCACCGCGACAACAACGCCCGCCGGCACCTATACCCTTACGATCACCGGAACCGGCACGCCCACCCACAGCATTCCGATCACCCTGATCGTCAACGCGCTGCCTATCGGAGATTTCAGCCTTTCCGCAACGCCGGGCTCCCAAACCGTAACTGCGGGGACGAATACGAACTACACGGTCACGATGACTCCCTTCGGCGGATTCAACAGTACGGTTACGTACAGCGTGACCGGACTTCCTACCGGGGCGGGTGCCAGCTTCGCTCCGCCGACGGCGGCCAGTTCGACCATACCGGTTAATTCGAACATGCTGGTATCGACCGCGTCGACCACGCCGGTGGGGACGTACACGCTCACCATTACCGGTACCAGCGCCACGACTCATACCACCAGCGTCACTCTCGTGGTGAATCCGGCGCTCGGTGGCCCGCAGACGCTATTGCAAATTCATGGCGACGCGACGGAAGTTAGCGGCGTGACCAATGGCTCGATCGTCACCCCGGCTACCGCACCGGCTGCCTTTACGGGAACGGTGATTGCCAACGGCAGCGGGTCGGTGAACTTTGTGCCGGCGCAAAGCGGCAACGGCGTGTATTTCCTGAATTGCTGCACCAACTTGAATAACGCGTATTACAAATTCACCAGCGCCATGGTGGGCAATATTTTCAACATGAGCCAGGGGCAGGTCTCGTTCTATTTGAAATCGCGGTATAGCTTTGCGCAGCGCAAGGCGAGCGCGACCTCGCCGCGCTATGCGTTCGATGTCCGCGACGGCAACAACGCGCATCTGTTTGCGTTTTACGTGCAGCCCAGCGGTACCCAGCTGCTGTTCACGTACATCATGGCGGGGGCGGCGCAGTACTACTTTGTTCCCGCAGGCACGGAAGACACACTGTACGGCAGCGGGGTCGTGATGCAAGTGGCCCTGGCCTGGAACGGCAGCACCATGAGCCTGTCGTTGAACGGCGCGCAAGTGAAGTCCACCGCGTACACGCCGGCCACGCCGAGTTGGACGGCAAGCTCCAATTTCGACTTTGGCGCATACGAGTATCTGACCTCCGGCGGGTACAATGTTTCCGACGACATCATCGATGAGTTCAGGGTGACCGGGCCGGCCATCAATCAGGCGCCGCCGTCGCTCTCCCTCACTTCACCGACCGGAGGCGCAACCGTGTCCGGTACGACTCCGCTGACCGCCAGCGGGACCAGCTTGACGGGCGTGCAATTCCAAATCGACGGAAATAATCTGGGTGCCGTGGTGTCAGGGGCCGGTCCCACTTACACCGCATCGTGGGATACGACGACCGTGACCAACGGAACTCATACCGTCGGCGCGGTTGCGGTCGGCGCGGCGCTGAACACCAGCGTCTCTGTCACCGTAAACAACCCCCTGATTCCGCCGGTAATCACGAACGTGACGGCGACTTCGGTCACATCCACCAGCGCCACCATCAATTGGACAACCGACCAGTCTTCGAATTCGCAGGTCGCGTACGGCATCAGCAACAATCCCTATTCATCGACCAGTACTCTGAACGGCGCGTTGGTTACGTCGCACGCGGTGAACCTGTCCCAGTTGACGCCGTCGACGACGTATCACTTCCAGGTGCTCTCACAAAATCTGCAGGGTGTGCTGGCCACTTCGACGGACTTCACTTTTACCACGCAGCCGGCGGTGGTGGGGCCGCAAACGTTATTGCTGATCCATGCCGACGGGTCCGAAGTTTCCGGAGTAACTAGCGGTTCGATTGTGACGCCGGCCATCGCGCCCCCGGGCTTTGCGGGAAACGTGGTTGTCAACGGCACCGGCTCGGTGAACTATGCTTCGGCGCAAGTGGGCAATGGCGTATATTTCCTGAACTGCTGCGCCAATACCAACAACGCGTATTACAAATTCACCAACTCCCTGGTGGGAAATGTTTTCAACACTAGTCAGGGACAGATTTCGTTCACCCTGCGATCACGCTTTAGCTTCGCCCAGCGAAAGGCCAGTGCGACGCAGCCGCGTTATGCCTTCGATGTCCGCGACGGCAATAATGCTCACCTGTTCGCATTCTACGTGCAGCCAAGCGGCACGCAGTTGATGTTCACTTACATCGTGGCCGGCGCCGCGCAATACTACTTCGTCCCTGCCGGCACGGAAGACACTCTGTATGGCAGCGGTGTATCGATGCAGGTGGCGCTCGCCTGGAACGGCACCACCATGAGCCTCTCGCTTAACGGTACGCAAGTGAAATCAACGGCGTACACCACCGCCACGCCCAATTGGACGGTAGCTTCCAATTTTGACTTGGGTGCCTACGAATATCAGACGTCCGGCGGGTACAATGTTTCCGACGACATCATCGATGAGTTTACGGTGGCCGGGCCCGCCATTAATGTGATCCCGCCCGCGCTCTCGATCACCACACCCACGGGCGGCGCCATCGTCAGCGGCACGACTTCGCTGGTCGCCAGCGGCACTAGCCTGACCGGTGTGCAATTCCAAATCGACGGGAATAATTTGGGCGCCGTAGTTTCGGGCGCTGGTCCTACCTACAGCACAACTTGGGACACGACGACCGTGACCAACACAACCCATACGGTTGGCGCGGTCGCGGTCGGCGCGGCACTCAATACCAGCGTCTCCGTCAGCGTAAACAATCCGCTGGTCCCGCCGGTTCTTACCAACGAGGCAGCCACGTCGATCGCTTCTTCCAGTGCGACCATCAACTGGAATAGCGATCAGGCCTCCAGTTCGCAGGTGGCGTACGGGCTTAGCAGCAACCCTTATTCATCGATGAGTGCGCTTAACAGCACGCTGGTCACGTCGCACGCGGTGAACCTGTCGCAGTTGACGCCGTCTACCATCTATCACTACCAGGTGCTCTCGCAGAATCTGCAGGGGGCACTGGCCACTTCACCGGACTTTACGTTTACAACGGCGGCAGCGACGGGATCGCAGCCCCTGCTGCTGATTCATGCCGACGCGTCTGAGGTGAGCGGCGTGAACAATGGCTCGCTTGTGACGCCGGCCGTGGCGCCAACCGGTTTCACCGGCACTGTGGTAAACAAAGGCGGCGGCTCCGTCAATTTCACGCCGGCGCAAGTGGGCAACGGCGTGTATTTTCTCAGTTGCTGCACCAATAACCACAACGCGTATTACAAATTCGCTGGCTCCGGCGTCGGGAGCATCTTCAATCTGCCATCGGGCCAGATTTCGTTCTATCTGAAATCGCGATACACCTTCGCCCAGCGGCTGGCCAGCGCTCCCGATCCGCGCTATGCATTCGATGCGCGTGACGGTAACGGCACTCACCAGTACCTGTTCTACACCCGGACCAGCGGCACCAGCCTGATGTTCACCTACATTGTGGGCGGCGTGGCTCAGTCCTATTTTGTGCCGGCAGGCACCGAAAACACGCTGTTCGGGAACGGCGTGATGCTGCAGGTGAAACTCACCTGGAACGGCAGCTCGATGAACCTGTTCCTGAACGGTACGATGGTGAAGTCCTCGGCTTACACTCCGCTCGCGGCCAGTTGGACTTCGGCCTCGAATTTCGATTTGGGCGCCTACGAATACTCCACCGCCGGCGGTTACAACGTGTCCGACGATGTAGTCGACGAGTTTGCGGTTGCGCCGTTCCCATAGAAACTAGATCCAGCCCCGCACCCAGTACCACGCGAGCCCCAGTGTTTCGTGCAGCGTGTGCTCGTTCTGCGCGGCGGCTTTCCATGAGGGCAGGAATTCCGGAAGCGAGGGATCAAAGCGGCGGTACGCTGCAGGCGCCGGCACCACATCCAGTCCTTGTTTACGAAAGCAGCGTTCAGCGCGCAGCATATCGGTTGCACCGGTAATCAGCAGGATTCGCCGGATGCCGTGCTGGCGCAGAATCGCCGCGCCCTCCGCCGCGTTCTCGTACGTCGATCGCGAACGCTCCTCGGTCCAAATCATAGAACTGGAAACACCTTCCTGCTGGAGCATTTGCCGCATGGTGGCGGAGTATGGCTGTTGTCCCGCAGGCGCCCATCCGCCGCACGCCAGCACCGGCACGGGATGGGAATGGGTGTGCAGCCAGGCCGCATAGCGGCAGCGGTCTGTGGTGGCTTTATCGGCAAGAGAATACGGCCTGCCGTGGCGAGGCGGATCGACGCTGCCGGCCAGCACCACGATGGCATCGGCCTGTTCGGTAGGAACAAACGGCTGGCGATACCAGATTTCGAGAGGCCGCGATAACAGCCAGTCGACCGGCGGCCACAGCATCAGGAATAGGCCGGCCAGGCCCAGCGCCGGAAGCAGTACGCCTTTGCAATGGCGCATTCTGGCCAGCCCAACCGCGGTAATTACGATGAATATAAGAACGAAGGGCTGAAGATACGTCATTCCCTCAATTATGCGGCACCGTTCGCGCGGGATTTACGCTGATCGAATCAGCTCGATCACGGCAATCTCGGGCGGGCAGCCGTAGCGCACCGGGAGCAGGGAACATCCCGCGCCGGCGCTGGTGTAGCCCTGCATGCTGCCGTGCTGCCAGGCGCCGCTCGTATAGGCGCGCGGACACGCCGCGTGCAGCACGAGCGGCCCAATCGCGGGCAGGCGGATCTGGCCGGCGTGGGTATGGCCGGTGAGGTAGAGATCGATTCCGGCATCGGCGGCCGGCTGAAACAATTCCGGCGAATGCGCCAACAGAAGTTTGAAGGCGCCGGCCGGCACGTCCTGGAGCGCCGCCGGCAGATCGTCGCAGCGATAATAGTGCGGATCGTCCACGCCAGCCACCCACAAGCGGCCGTCAGGCGGACCCACGGCGATGCCCTGATTGATCAGCATGCGCACGCCGAGGTTCTCGAGTTCGAGCGCGATATCGGCGCAATCGTGATTGCCGAGAATCCCGATCACTCCATAGCGCGCCTGGACGGCGTCGAGCACGCGGCGCATGCGCGGGTAAATTTCATCGCAGGGGCCGTACACGTGGAAGCGATAATCGCCGGTGAGCACGCACAGATCGACGGGCAGTTGCGCGGCCTTCTCCGCCAAGGCTTCGGCGAGGCCGTCCAGGCCATCGATATGTACGTCGGTGATGTGGAGAATGCGAAAGCCGTGCAGGCCGGGCGGCAATCCGGCGAATTCGAAGCGCACATGACGGACAGCCAATTGAAGCGCGTTGGCCAGACCTCGCTGCTGAAGTCCGCTGATCCGTAGCGTGGCGCCAAGAACCCCGGCCATGAGCCGGTCTTTCCACAGCGCGATATCCGTGTGGCGCGGCGCTACATCTCCACGCTGATGCCGGGCTTCGACGGCCCGCCGCCGGATCAGGCGCGGTTCCAGGCTAAGCGGCGGGACTACGTCCAGAAGCATACCCCTCTATTGTCTTTCGACGGAAACGTGCAAAACAATTGACGAAGGTTAGTTATTTCGCCGCGACCGTGGCGGTCGCGATCGTTTGCCCGTTGCTTGGCGTTACCAGTGAAAAAGTCATCCCATTGGTGACCCAGTTGCCGGTCTCGACAGAGCCGCTGGCCGGACGCCCTGCGGCAAACAGAACCCCCGCCATCCAGATCTGTAAGCCGCTATATCCGGGCGCATTCCAACTTAATGTCGTCTCACCGACGGTCGCTCCAGGCGCCAGCGCGATGGGGTTCGCCGTGAAGGTCACCTGGCCCGCCGTCGCTGCCGTGTGCACGGTGAGTGTCGCCAGCGTCTGACCGCTCGCCGGATCTACCAGTGAAAACGGCAGTCCGTCACTGACCCAAGTGCCGGTATCGATGGATCCGTTCGCGGGAAGTCCAGCGGCAAAAAGCACCCCGGCCACCCAGATTTGCAATCGGCTGTATCTGGGCGCATCCCAGCTTAACCTTGTCTTACCGAAGGGCGCTCCCGCGGCTAGAGTAATCGGGTTGGGATTGGCCGTGAACGTTACATGGCTGCTCGACGCGATAGTGTGCACGGTGACGGTCGAAAGCGGAGAGCCGGTCGCCGGGTCGACCAGGGAAAAGTTCATTCCATCGTTAACCCAATTGCCGGTTACGACGGACCCGCTGGATCGGACATTGGAAAACAAGATCCCATTGGCAAAAATCTGCAGCTTGCTGTGTCCCGGCGCACTCCAAGTGAGCGTAGTCTTGCCTTCCGTGTTTCCGGCGACCAGCGGAATCGGGCTGGGATTCGCGCTGAAACTTACACCTGGAACCGCCACCGGAGTGAGCACGCGGATACGCGACGGCAGCAGATCCGCCTCATACACCTGCCCGTTGGGACCGATAGCCAGACCGACAGGACTGACCGATGCGCTGGTAGCCTCGCCGCCGTCACCGCCGTAAGCGCGGACTCCGTTGCCAGCCACCGTGGTGATGATACCGTTCGATACCCGCCGTATCCGGGCGTTTTCGCCGATATAAAGGCGCCCCAGGTCGTCCACTGCAATGCTGGAGGGTGCATCGAGCTGGCCCAGCGTCGCCGGGCCGCCATCGCCGGAAATCCGAGAGGTTCCGCTCAAGTCTCCCGCGACCGTGGTGATAATTCCGTTCGAAACTTTTCGTATTCGATTACCTAACGTCTCGGCGATGTAGAGGTTGCCGTCCCCATCCAGGGCCAAACCGGTAGGGCCAAACAAGGGGGCATCGATAGCAGCGCCGCGGTCGCCGCCCGTGCCAGCGGTCCCAATGCCTGCGACGGTTACGATGGTTCCGTTGGAGATCTTGCGTACGACATGGGCGACGTAGTAGTCAGACACATAGACGTCGCCACTGGGGCTGACGGCAAGGCTTCCGAAACCCAACAACGCGTCTGTCGCGGGACCGCCATCGCCACTGTAGCCGTAGCCGCCGTCTCCTGCAATGGTGGTAATGATTCCGTTCGACACCTTTCGGACCCGAACGTTCCCCTGATCCGCAATGTAGAGGTTTCCTGCGGCGTCCAGTCCGATGCCACTTGGACTGTTCAACTGAGCGTCAACCGCCGGACCGTTATCGCCACTGAAGCCCGCTACTCCGGTCCCCGCCACCGTCGTGATCACTCCCTGGGATATTTTGCGGACGCGATTCAACTCAGCAATGTAGACGTTACCGGCTGCATCCATCGCGACGCCGCCGGGAATGGAGGTGCTACTTCCGGAGTAGAAGAAAAGCTGCGCGTTTAAAGGCGGTCCATTGTCTCCGGTCGAAATACCGATGCCGGTAGCGCTGCCCGCGATGGTCGTAATCACCCCGTTCGATATTTTGCGTATCAGGTCGCCGATGATCGGATATCCTGAATTCGTAGAAAGCCCCGACGAAGTCAGAAAAATATTTCCGGCCTTGTCGACCCTTAACCCGTTCACAATGCCGACATACGCATCAATCGCAGGACCGTTATCTCCGATGTTCCCGCCCACGGTCGGATTTGACGCCCCGGTGATGTTCGTGATGACACCGTTGGAAATTTCTTGGATGAGATTACTAGTTTGCATGAAGATATTTCCCGCCGAGCTTACGGTTAGCGCGGTCGTAGCCGCGTCGGGCGCCACGGTGGTGATCACGCCGTTCTGAACCTTGCGGATGGTGCAGTAGCACGTTGAACCTCCGGGGAAGGGGCCGAGTGGGGGATGAAAGCCAATGTCGTTGAAATAAAGTGTTCCTGCGGCATCGATAGCCATCGCCCCCGGACCTGCCAATCGAGCGCTGGTCGCGGGGCCGCCATCGCCGCTGTAGCCGACCGTTCCGTTTCCCGCAATGGTCTTGATCACGCCGTTGGTGACCTTCCGGATGCGGCAACATATAGCGTTGGGGTCACCTAAAGGTGGGGGCGCGGGATCCTCGACGTACACGTTCCCCGCGGCATCCGCGGCCACATACCTAAGATCGACTAACAGCGCACTCGTAGCGGGTACATTGTCCGCCGTCTGATCTCCGCCCCCGGCAACCGTGGAGATCACGCCGTTTTGCACCTTGCGAATTCTGGCGTTACCGAGATCCGCGATATACAGACTCCCGGCCGCATCGATCGCGATGCCCCACGGCTGATTCAGTTGGGCGCTGGTGGCCAGACCACTGTCGCCGCTGAAACCGGGCGTTCCGTTTCCCGCCACCAGGGTCAACATCCCGCTCGGATCCAACCGCAGAACGATGTGCGAAAGTAAAGCGTGAAGAACGCATTGCCATTTGCGTCCAGGACCAGGCCGCCGGTTCCATGGAGGACCGCCGAAGTTCCCGGAATGTTCTGCGGCAACCCGCCCCCGGCAAACGTCTGGATCGCGAAATCCTGGCCCACCGCCAAGGCAGCAAAAAGCGCACTAACAAGGACTAAACCGAATGCTTTACGCATAAAATGCATCTCCGATCGCGGCGGCGCGCTGGAGCGGCATGACATAGAGCCTGTGTCGATATGCAACGGCGGCACACCGACGCAGTGTTGACCTCATGAGACATGTTGAACCGGCAGTGGTTATAGAAGCAGGTGGGGGTCCGTTACTTGGACCGGTCTTATGCCAACGAGCTGAGCGGCTTAAGCAACGAGGTTAAGAGCCGACAGAAACGTCAAAACACCAGCTGTAGAGTTTTCCGGCCAGCCCTTGCGCCATACTACGGTCCGGCCACGCAGGAGCCGCCTAGCGCCGCGGTGATAATGCGCTGCACGTCGGTCACGTTGCAAACACCGTTGCTCTGCAAGTCGGCGGAGCCGCAAACACTAGTGCCAAGGGCCTGCAAAACGGCCATCTGGACGTCCAGCACGTTCACCACGCCGTCACCATTGAGATCGCACGTGGTGGAGGACGAGGGGGGCGGTGGCGGCGGAGGTGGGGTCTGTGTCGGGGTCGTCGCGTTGCCCTTGTTCAAGGTCCATGCCGAGCCGTTCCATTGTTTGACGTAAACCTGTCGCAGCGAGCCATAACTCACCTCGCCCCAGGCTGCCGCGGGTTGTCCGCCGACGACAGTCAAGCTGACGTGTTCCGAGCTACCCAGCACCGGGTCGGCGTTGAGTGAACCGCCCAGCGGAGTCCAGGCGCCACTGGCGTATTTCGAAACATACGTCTGCGGGCGCTGCCCCAGAGCCTGTTGCTCCACCCACCCCAGGTAAAGAGCTCCGCCGGACGCATCCGCCGCCAGGGCAGGCCGGTAAGCCCAGCCTGTGCTCGTATTTTGGTTCAGAGAACCCGAGCCGACTTGAACCCAGCTCGATCCACTGAGAGTCTTGACATAGACCTGGTTGTTGCCGGCGGTGGTTCTCTCCGTCCAGGCCACATAGGGTTGCCCCAGATAAGCGATGGTCGCGTCATCCGCCCATGAAGACGCGCTCTTGTTGAGACTGCCCCCAACCGCCACCCATGCGCTTCCGCTCCAATGGGCGACGTAAACCTGCGCAGGGGTTTGATTCTGGGAGGCGCCATCCGATGTGTACTCGGTCCAGGCGACGTAAGGATTGGTTCCGTCACTGGCGATTGATACCGAACCCGCCGTGGTGTTGCCTGAAGAAATATTGAGCGGTCCGCTGCCCTTGAGAACCCACTGAGTTCCGTTCCAGTATTTCACGTAGACATAAGTCTTCTGGGGAACCGGGTTCTTGTCCACTTCCAAAAATGCGATATAAGGGACGCCTCCGACATCGGTCATTTGAGAGCGGCCCTGATATACCTTGATGGTACCCGTGCCGCCCAGTCCAATCGCTCCGCCTTGCCAGGTAGATCCGTTCCAGCTCTTGGCCCAGATGCTCCACAGCGTGCCTGGATTTCCCGTGTTATTCCACTTGTACCAGGAGATCCATGGCTTACCCGCGATCATGCTGATTGCTGAAGAATGGCTCTCGGAGTTGCCGCTGAATTCCGAATCAATAGACACCGGTAGGCCGCCCAGTGCAGACCACTTGCCAGCCGTAAACTGTTGTCCGTATACGTGGAACCACGTGTTATTGGAGCTATCGAATGGCCTTCCGGTTTCCACCCACGCGGCATACAGTGTGCTTCCCGAGGCTGCCAGGGAGGGCTCCTTGGCCCACGCATCCAGGTTTTGATTGACGGCGCCAGCAGTCGGCTGAGGGTTCGACGAGGTGGCTCCGGCATTTGGCCCGGCGCCTTGATACCGGAAAAACCAGGTCTGCGCGGCGTAGCCGCCCCACACTCCATCCGCATACCCATTCGTTCCGGACAGCACTAAGATGAACGTATTATGGTCGGAGTCGTAGGCCAGCTTGTCAAAAGGCCCAACTGCGCCTATCGGGGGAGACTGGGCAGGAGATAACTGGGTCCAGGCGTTGGACGCGGGATTGTAGATCCAGGAGTCATTGTAAATCGTGGAGGCATCCTGACCTCCGAATAACAAGAACACATTGTTAGTCGAGTCATAGGCGAAGGCGTGCCGCCAACGAGGTGCCGGCAGACTTCCGCCTGGAGTTAACTTAGTCCAGGTGTTGGCGGCAACGTCATAAGTGAATAAGTCATTCGAGAATCCCGATCCCACCTGTCCGCCAAACAGATATACCTTGTGGTTCGAACTGTTGAAAGCCATGGCCGGAAGGTTGACATTGATATTGGGCGCAGTTCCAGCAGGCGTCTGTTGATGATAGGTGTTGGTTACAGGGTTGTAAGTCCAGGTTCCGTTACCTTGGACCACATAAACACCATTTACTGGATCAAATGCCGATCCCTCCTGGAGCAAGGGCCCCGGCTTGGGCGATGTCTGCTTGTTGCGTCCGGCCTGGCCGATGGGATCAAACCACCAGGTGTAATACACGTTTTCGGGTTGGTTGGATCCGGAGCCGCAGCAATAGTAGACGAACGCCTTTTCATTGGGATCGTACGAAATCGAACCCACCGGGTGGCCGGCTTCCGGCATGGCCTCGGTATGAAAACTTCCGCCGATGTTCAATACGCTCCAGCGGTTGGTTTCAAAGTCATAGGCATTTAAACTTTGATTGGGCTCCGATCCGAGCTCGTGGTAGTTACCCAGCATCACCGCTTTCTTCACCGGGCTGGGCGCATAAACCAGCGCTTCATATCCCACCGTCTGCACCGGGGCTCCATGGGTCTGCGCCATCACCCAGCTTCCCGCAGGAATGGCCACGCCGCCCGGTGTGGAAGTCCCCAGGTTGATGGATGTAGTCTTGCTCACGCCGCCGAAGGAAGCCGTCACTATCGCATTCTGCGGGCTGGTAACGGAGCCCACCGTGGCCGAAAATGTCGCGCTGCTGGCACTGATCGGTACGACCACTGAGACGGGAACGGCGAGCATCTGCGAGTTATCCGACAAAGTCACAGTTACCGCGGCACCGGCCGCTGCCTGGGTCAGAGAAACTGAACAAGTCGCGACGCCTCCCGAGCTGAGGCTGGCTGGCGCGCACGATACCGAACTGAGCGCGGGCGTTGAACCGCCGCCGGACATGTTGAAGTCGAATTCCACGGGCTGCAATCCGTTGATGTCCGCCATCACTTTCGTGACCGACCCCGCCACCCCGGCTCCCATCGTGAAGTTGACCGATGCTTTGCCCGTTCCGTCGGTGGTGGCTGTCATCGAGGACAGCAAGCCTGCGCCCGCGATAATACCGTAATGCACCACGGCGTTCGGGACCGGGTTGCCGGCGCTGTCCAATGCCGCCACCACCAGCGGAGCAGATGCCATGGCGTTGGCCGCGACCGTCTGCGGCGAGCCGGAGACGAGCTGCATTTGATCCGGCAGTTGCTGAGCCTGCGACATCAGGTCTTCATCGACGCTCAGCCCCGTCATTTTGATATGGCCGCCCACGCCGGTTTGCGGAAGCGTGATCGTGTACGTGCCGGTGCTGTCAGTCCAGGTTGCGCCCACCATGCCGGCCGCCAGACCTGCTGGAACCGAGACGTTCTGCGGAACGTTGGTGTCCGTCACGTTAGTCGCCAGCATGACGTTGAGAAAGAAATCCTGGGTATTCGCCGTGGCCGGCTTCTCCTCGATTCTCCATGAACCGGGATCGTGTGGGGCCTGAGTAGAAACCGGATTGATCATATCCGTCACCGGTCCCAAGCCTTCCGTATTGGCGGCGCACTGCCCTTGCATGCACTGGTTCCAGTTGGTGCCGGTACCGGGATGAAGCGGATCTTCCACCCAAAATTCTTTTCCCGGTCCACCGACCAGCGTGATATTTCCCGCCTGCGGCTGCACCATCCAGCCGTACAGTTTTCCGGCGTATTGATACTGATTACCGCTGGTGCAGTCGCTACTCGGGCAGTACTTGAGTTGGCGCGCGTAGCCCTTCGTCCAATTGAACGGCAGTTCCGTGACTAGCTCGGACCGGGTGACGGTGAAAGCGGAGCCATTAACTACCGGCTGATTGACGGTGTGCAGAAGCCAGCGCTTTACAAACGTCGCATTGGTTGAAGTCACCTGGTCGAACACCACCACGTAAGCCGCCTTGCCGCGGCCTACGAAAATCATGTGCCGCACGGCCTTCGCAACCCGGTTGGTGCGGTTGGTGGCATTAGGCGTGGAAGCGCTGAACTTGTTGTTGTAAGCAGCGGTAATATCGACGGCGGTATAAGTGTACGCCGAGGTGGTCGCGAACGCCACCATCTTCCCGGTGTGATTGTAATCCCACTCCGCCAGCCAGTCGCCAATGTGGTCTGGCGAGTCCAGTTGAGCGAAGTGCTGGTTATAGCCGGAACCGAGACGTCGTTGTCCGCCATCGTTGGGAGGAGCCATCTGTATCGTGGCACCGTTCTCATCCACCGTGCCGAACGTGGTCGAATAGACGTCGGCGGGGTCGGTAATCGTGAGCGTGTTATGGGCAATCGTCTGGCGGCCATATTGATTCTGGTGCTTGCTGGCCGACCCGGCTCGATACGTGCCGGTATCCAGCGCCAGATTTCCGCGATTGAAAATGGTAAACGCCCCGGCATCAAAGTGCTCGTGAGACCAGAAGTTATCGCCGTATCGCAGCGAGACAGTGGTGTCGTCTTCGGTCCAGCCCGATCGCATGAACACCGTGCCCCAGCCACTGAAGTTCCGCGTTGTGGGAAGCCCGATGCGGCCGATAGAGGCATTGCTATTCTTGTCGGGTATATAGAAGGGCCACGCGGAAGGCTCGAAGCCGTCAGGGCCTGCCACCACTTCCTGATTCACGATGCGCGCCCAGCCGCGTAGAATCGGATCGTTGTAAATCTCTGCGAGGCCGCTTAGCGAACCGAGCCCGGCGCCAATACCGAGGCTGTACTCATCGGTGAGATACGGGCGCGACATATCGCCGAAATTTTCCAGAGTGAAATCCGGCTTGGTCATGTACATCGTTTGATAGGCGTAGTTCTTCAGCCAGGATTCCCGTGTAAAAATCGGATCGCCGGTGGCACTTTGCCAACTGAGCAGCGACGGCACGATGTAAGTAGCGACGCCTCCGCCGCTGGGCGAGGTCTGATAGTCCGGCCAGCTTTCATGCCAGCCGCCGCCTTCAGGACCAAATACCTGCTTCCATACCGGGAAGAGTCGATTGAACCAGACATCGGTCATGAAGTTCATGTGAGCCAGACCATGCGGATGATCCGGATACATAGCGAGCGCTAGCGTCAGGGCATTGCCGCTGAGGCGGATGTAGCCCACGTCGTTGTACGGACTCGCGCCCAGGCCGATGTAGTTTCCCTCCCACAGCGTGCACAACGAATCCAGCTCATTCAGCAGCTCAGTCCGCGTCGCGGCATCGAGATCGTTATACAGCCAGTCGTAAATCAGCGCCACGGTGCTCGAGTCGCCCTGCGTCCCGAAAATACGGATTTGCAGGTTGGTGCCGGTTACCGGCGGCTGGTTGGTATTCAAGACCACGGTATGCGCGTTGGGCACGCTAATAACCGTAGAATTCTTGGCCAGGATCGTAAATGTGTAGCCAACACAGCTCGCGCCTCCGCAGCCGGTCAGGAAGTTTGCGGTGGCGCTGGTGTAAGTCTGCGTTCCGGTGCCGACGCCGTCATTCACGGTGAGCAGCAGCTTTCCCCAAAATCCTCCCAGGCCGGCCAGAGCCTTGATTTTGGTCAGGTAGCCTGCCGCTTTGGTGGGATTCGTGATTTTGTTCGCCATGTAGGCGATGAGCAGCCGCCGCGCGAACATGATATTGCCGGGGTTGGTGGAATCCCAGGCGTCGGCCGCTGCGTTGTAGCGGGCAAGGGCAGTGGGGTTGTTGGCCAAGCTGGTCAGCCAGGCGGTGCCAGGAACTGGAAGCCGGGGATGGCCGGTGTTGTAGCTACCGGGAATCGGAGGTGGATTGTCACCGATTGCGGCCGACAGGGTAGCCAGCAGACACAGGCTCACCACGGCGGACAACAGGATTCTGCTGAAGACTTGCGTGCGCTTCATAGTTTTCTCCTCCGACCGTGCCTCGCCATGGAAGGCTTCCAAGCAGAAGTCTCCAGATGCCGTTGCACGTACAAGCCACGCCCAGACTGGCTGGCAGTCGAACTAGTTGATGAAGTGGCCCCAATGAGGGAAAACGGAAGCTCCGCAAGTCTTTTAACACGCTCGCGGCAACCGTTAAAACTGCGTAGAGGGAGCGCATCCCCGCAACGCGATATGAACCCTGACATTCTACACTGACCTGGTTGGACTCCGCAACGAGCCAATCGCAATCGATCGGTTAACGTCACCGGAAAAGCCGTGCAATCGATAGAAAGATAAGCAGATACTGACTTGTTAAAGGTCACCGCTGGATCACCTGGACGTACACGCACACCTAATTTGGGCCTGCTGGAATTCTAGGCAAAGGTGGCGGCAGAAACAAGCTTCTCAATAGCTAAGTCTATTGACATCAACTAAAGTTAGGACTTTCCGTAGCCAGTAGCACGGCCCGGGAGCATTCCTGAAGATACTTTGGGAGACTTTAGCCGCGAACCTGCTCGAGCGAACGATGCGGTTCCAGTTGCACTGGCTCGCCGTTCATCGATAGCGACCGCTGGCTGGCTTCAAGGACCTTGAGAACCCGCCACGCATCGGCGCCATCGGTCTTGGGCTGCTGGCGGGACTCGCATGCAGTCCAGGAAGTGCTGGCATTCCAGGCCCAGGGGTTCGTCGGTCGAAATCTGAATGGTCTGGGGCGTCGGCCGCTCCACCACGAACTGGCCGTTTACCAGGTCGATCTTCTTGTCGAAAAGCTGGAGCTTGTCGGTTTTCTTGACATCGTCAAACACAGCCATGCGCCGCTCGCCGACCACGACCAGTTTTTGCTCTTTGTGCGGATGCAGCCAGCTCACGAAAAGGTGAGCGCGTACGCCGCGGTCAAACAGCATAGTGGACACGGTTACGTCGGCGATGTTGGGCTGCAGATATGTGCCGCCGGTGGCGGTGACTTGCATCGGCAGTTGCTTCACCAGCAGCAAAATCACCGAAATATCGTGGGGCGCAAAACTCCACAGGGCGTTTTCTTCCCGCCGGACCTTTCCCAGGTTGAGGCGATTGGAGTAAATGTATTCGAGCCGCCCCAGCTCGCCCTGTTCGACCAACTCCTGAAGTTTGGTGATCGCCGGATGAAATTCCAGCAGATGCCCGACCATCAGAATACGCTGCTTCTTCTCAGCCAGGGCGATCAGGCTTTCCGCATCCTCGCAGCGCAGGGCCAGCGGTTTTTCGACAAAAGCATCTTTGCCGTTTTCGAGCGCGCGTTTGGCCAATTCGTAATGCGCCTCGGCCGGAGCCGCGATCACCACGCCGTCGACCGCCTGATCCGCCAGGGCCGCATCCAGGCTGGTCTCAAGACGAATTCCCGGATACTGCGCCGCCAGTTGCTTGAGCCGGGCCGGCTCGGAATCGCAAACCATATCCAGCGCGCCGAGCTGGTGGAATACGCGGATCAGATTCACGCCCCAATATCCAGCGCCCACCACTGCGACTTTCATCGTCTACCCTCCACGGTTTCGGCTTGCTTCGGCTGGGCGCCCCGGTCCATCGGGACTTCCGAGATCACGTGGCGGAATTTGCCGGAACGCTCCGGCGGCAGCGCGGCCACATACTCGAATACCACCTCGACCGGCGCGCGCAAACGCTGGCGCAATCCTTCGTGAATGCGCGTCTCGCTGTCGATTTTGTAACTGTCGTTGCGAACAATCTGAATGTGAAAACGGTCCACTTCTTTTTGCCGGATTTTGTACTGCTCGATGCCTTCGATTTCGCGCACCAGATAGATCATCGAGAGTGCATGCAGAATGGTGCCGTCGGGGGCGACGATGAAATCCGTCGTCCGGCCCTGAATGTTTTCGAGCAGCGGCATGGGACGTCCGCAGGTGCAGCGCCGGCCGGTAAGCGCGCCAATGTCGCCGGTCGCGTAGCGGATAAACGGCACTTCGCGGGAATAGAGATCGGTGACGACAATTTCTCCGGACTCGCCCTGCGGCACTGGCTGGCCTTGCGGATCCAATATCTCAACGATGGTCGCGTCGGCCATGATGTGCATCCCGCCCTGCGGGCATTCATGGCACACAAAGCCGCTGTCGCGCCCGCCGTAGCCATTGCCAACCGGGCAGTTGAACGTGTCGGCGATCAACTCGCGCTGGTGCTCGAAGAGAATTTCTCCGGTCACGAAAATGGTTTTGATTCCCGTGCGCCGCATGTTGCGGCCGGTCTTCTGCGCGTAGAGCGAAAGCAGGTAGATCGAACTGGGATACGACATGATCGTGCGGCAGCGGCCCTTTTCGATCAGGTCGAGATAACGCGACATCACCGGCTCACTCATCTCGAAAGCGGAGAGCAGTTGGGTGTCGAGCAGCCAATCGCGCAAGCCGCGAATGCGGTCCTGGCGTGTGATTTCGACCGGCGATCCCCAAATTGCATATTCCGGGTCGCCCACTGACAGGCCGCGCCATCGCATCACTCGCTGGCGGCAGGCAATCCAGGACGCGATGCGTTCTTTGGGGAGATCGTAAATGAGGGGCTCCCCGGTCGAGCCGCCGGTGGAGAATGAGGTGAGCTTGCCGGCAATGCGGGAGCGCATCTGTTCGCGGTTCTTGCGCACATCGGCTTTGCGCATCAGCGGCAGGCGGAGTAGATCGGCGGGACCCTGAATATCGGCAGGCTTGAGGTTGGCCTGCTGCATGACATTTTGAACGTAAGGGACGTTGGTGTACGCGTACTCGATGAGCTTGCGCAGCTTGGCCGCGCGTAGTTGTTCCATTTCGGCCACGGTCAGGAACTCGGCCGCTTCCATTTCTTTCAGAATTCGAAAACTCGGATGTCCTTTGGCCCACTCATGGAGCGGGAACATGACATTCCAAGTCAGCCAGCGACGCATTGCCATTTCTCCTTGGTCCTCATCTGCGGGCTTCACCCACCACGACGCCCACGTCTTGGGAGACGCTGTTGTCGCTGCCATCGAAGCCGTAAATCGGATACAGCACGCGGCGCACACTGGCCCAATCGTATTGCCGGCACTGGCGCAGCGCTTCGGCGGCTAGACGCGAAGCGAATTCCGGATCTTCCAGCACGCGCAGCGCTCCGGCGGCGAGCCCTTGCCAATCGCCCGGTTCGACCAGGATGGCGCTCTTGCCGTTTTCAAAAATGTAGGGAATACCGCCGACGCCAGTCGAAATCACCACTAGCCCTGCCGCCGCGGCTTCCACCAGCGAGCCGGGAAAATTGTCGGCGCGCGAAGCGTTCAGCAAAATGTCGGCCTGATCGTAAACCGCCGGCAGGTCGCGCTGCGGGACGTATCCGCGAAACTCGACATTGCGCAGCCCGAGCGTGACGACTAAATTACGCAAGTAGCTTTCCTGGTCGCCGGTGCCGACAATGCACAACGAGGCGTCCGCGTACCGCTTCTGCACTTCACCAAACGCGCGCACTACGGTTTCGATGTCGTACAGCTTCAACAGATGGCGAGTCACAATCATCTTGGGCTGCAGCGGCTTGCGCTCGCGGTGCTGGAAGCGATCGAAATTCACAATATTGGGCACGATCTGGACCGGCACGCCAATGCGCTTGCCGAGCACGTTTACCAGAAACTGCGAGGGCGCCGTCACCACGTGCGCCATACCGAAAAAAAGGCTTCAGGATAAACGCGTACCAGCGCAAAAAGTAATCGGCTTCGCCGCCCCGGTAATTCAGGATGACGCGCTTGCCGCGCAGCCGGGCGAGCGTTACCGATGGGCACACGATCACGAAAAAATAGAGCCAGGAACACGCCAGCACATGGACTACTTCCGTGCGCCCCAGCATCTTCCAAAGCTGCCAGCAAAGCACCATCGACCGCAAAAAGGGCCGCGCGCCGCGAATGCGCTCGCAAAACTGCAGCGCCGGAGGAAACGGCAGGTTCGAAGCCAGAAACTCCGCATGCAAGCCTTCGCCATTCATGAGCTCCTGCATCAGATGAGCCTGCAGAGCCATGCCGCCGTAAGGCGGAACCTTCGGTCCAATCAACAATACGGCTCGGTTTTTATTGCTCATTTCTCGCCCACTCCGAGCTTCGTGCGCAGGATTTCGCTGCCTTTAGCTACCCATTTTTCCGGCGACGATTGCCACAAATTCCTCACCAAGCGCTGTATCGGATGCTGCTCGAGCAGGCGCCGCGTCTGCGGATTGGCCGGCTCATCCTGCTGGCGGTTGTCTTTGCCCGCCGCGATATCCGCCAGCGACTTCTCCATAGCTTCAATGGCGAAATCGATCTCCGAATGAGTAATGATCAGCGGCGGAATAATGCGGATGTTCACGTTGCCGTAGCCGTAAGTAAGATGCACGCCCCGGCGGCGGCAGCCATACATGAAGGCGTTGGCGACTTCGGCGCCCTTGTTGGGATCGGCGGGCGCCAGATCGAATCCAATCATGAGACCCTGGCCGCGAACATTGGTCACGAGCGGTTGGCGCGCCGCCAGATCGCGCAGGCGATCCATGAAATAATCGCCGCTCTCCCGCGCGCGCTCCGGCAGATTTTCCTCGCGCACAATATCGATCACAGCGCTAACCGCGGCCGCGCCCACCGGATCCGACTGATGGCTGGAAAGATTCCACAGACCGTCGCTGACCACCTTGTCGGCGATCTCAGCGGTAGCGATGACGGCGGCAACCGGAAATCCATTGCCCACCGATTTCGACATGGTGAGAATATCCGGCTCTACGCCATGATGCTCGATGGCAAACCATTTGCCGGTGCGTCCGAATCCGGTCTGCGCTTCGTCGGCGATGAACAGCGCGCCATTTTTCCGCGCCATTTCCGCCAGCACTTTCAGGTAGCCGGGCGGCGGCAGCAGCATGCCGCCAGCGGAGAGTACGGGTTCGACAATCACGGCGGCAATATTGCTCCAATCGCCCATCCAGCTTTCGAGCGATTGCAGGCACGGAAATCCGCAGGGCGCCTGGCCGCCGCTAAAGCAGCCAACGCATTGCGGCGTAATGGGCAGCCGGTAGGATTCGGGAACCGCCGGCAGCGAGTCCTTCAAGCCGTGCGAGAACAAGCTGGAAATGCTTTTCGTGGCGATCGACGTTCCATAGTAGCCGCGCGAGAAACCGACGATTCCGGTCCTGCCGGTGTAGGCTTTGGCCAGGCGGAACGCAAATTCGTTGGCTTCCGTGCCAGTCGATAGAAAAATAGATCGTTGCAGCTTCCCCGGCGCCACTTGCGCCAGCTTATAACCGGCTTCGAGCACGGCCGGCGATAAATACTGGGTGCCGGTATGCAGCAGCTGTTCCGTCTGTTGGACAACGCGCTGAATGAACTTGGGATGATTGTGTCCCAGCACGCAGCAGAACATGCCGGAAGCCAGATCCAGTAATTCCTTGCCGTCGGCGTCCCGCACCATGCAGCCGCGGCCTTCCACCAGCACCTGATCGGCGTAAGGCATGGCCATCAGCACGTAGTCGCCGTATTGCTGCCAGTAATCCATGTTGGTCGGGTTGGTGGGCATCGTTTGTCGAGATCCTACTTCGTCGGCGGTTCGGGCGTTGTGAGCTTGACCGAGGCTGGGGGTAAATCCAGCGGCCGGCGCGCACATTTCAGCACCCGCGCGAATTCGTCCGCGTAAGCAATCCAAATCACGCCGCGATCGATCTGCAGAGACGGCGTGAAGCCCGAAACATTCTGGTCCACAATTTCTGCCGTCCAGCGTTGATTCCGCCGGTAAGCCATCTTCACCGTCTGATTGCGCACATCGACGTAGCTGACATATGGGTTTCCTTGTTCATCCAGCGCGATCCCGTTGCGGTCCGGAAAAGTCAATTCCGTCACCGAATCCACGACCTGTATGTCCCATCGGCCGTTGCGGCGAGTGGCATACTTAATCAGGTTTTTCTCGGCATCGCCATAAGTGATGTGAGGGGTGTCTTCTTTGTCCAGGATCAGAGCGACATTGGCAACACCGTAGGGCTTAGCCGCACCTTCAAGTATCTCGACGTCCCAGGATTTGCCGTTCCAACTGGCGTAGCGCAAGCTGGCGTTTTCGGATTTCACATTCGCATAGAGGACGTGCGGATTGCCTTTGGAATCGGTTGTAATGGAATTCATTTTGCCGCTGCCCGGCGTGGGATCGATGGTGGCTACTTCCCAGAACTGCCCGTTAAAAAAGACATTGCGCAGATGGAGTAGATAGTTCTCGCCGGTGCCCCAGTATTCGTAGAAACTGATGCGCGGATTGTCCTTGGGATCCAAAGTGATGGACGAGTAGAACGAGATGTCCTTGGCGTTGATCTGTATGTTTTGCTTTTGCCAGCCGCTGCCATCCCAATGAATGTATTTCAAGCTGGCGGTCCCGTAGTCCCCGTAGGAAATATTCGGGTGGCCTTTCGAGTCGAGCGCCATAGAGGAGTGGCCGCCGCTGCGGTCGAGCGTTTGGGTGAACCATTTGCGCAGATTGCGATCCCAGAACGCATACTTAAGCATGTTGTCCCGGCCGCCATCCCAGTAAGCCACGTGGGCGTTCCCCAGGGTGTCCATGCGCAGCTGGGAGTACTTCCCGGTTGCGGTCGGGTCGACGACTTCTATGCGCCACTCAACCGGCTGCGTCGCCGCGCCTAGATAGGCGGCCAGCAGGAAAATCAGCATCGGGCCGCTAGCTTTTCGCATTGGGCCTTTCCAAGTTCTCATAGGACAATTCTCCCTTATGTGCGGCCTTCCCGGCGGAAGGGCGGGCGACAAGCGAAACAACCTGCCGCAGGAATGTCATGAACAGTTCCGGGATAAAACGCATTACCAGAAATCCCAGCATGGGCAGCGGATCGCGCACCGACCAGATGGCGTAAATGCGATGGCCGCGCGCCAGGCGGAGCAGGGAACCGATGCCGCCCTGGCGGCTCCACAACGTGCGCAGCAGGAGCCAGCAAAATGTATCTTCGGCAATCCATTTCTGCCCGGTTTTTTGTTTCCCAATCACCGGCAGCGCCAGGCCGGCGAGGTCGCAATAGGCGATGTGAATCACATCCACGCCGCAGATTTTCCCCAGGCGATGCTGATCCCACGGACGCGCGTTCACTTCGATCAGCTTGTGCTGGCGCGACGCCGCATCCCACTTGAATTCGACTTCGGCAATGCCGCTGAACTTCATGGTGGTCAGCAGGCGCGCAGCGGTGGCCAGCAGCTCCGGCTGGTCGACCGTTTGCACGATGCAGCCCGTGCCCATGCCCTGCGGGACTTGGAGCAGTTTCTGCGCCGTAAAGCCGGAGATGAATTTGGATTGGCGATCCAGATAGCACGCGGCAATCCACAAGCTGTCATCTCCGCCGGGAACCATTTCCTGCAAGAGTGCCCGGCTTTCGGCGCGTGCGACCGTATCGTATTCCGCCAGCAGTTCGGCGAGCGAGGACAGCGCGATGGCTTTGCGGCTGCCCACCGTTTGCCAGTTGGCGCCTTTGCGCCAGTGGTGCGCCGATACCGGCTTCATCACGCAGGGAAAAGTCAGATCGGGCGCGATGCGCAGCAGGTTTTCCTTGCTCTCGATGGTCCAGGTGCGCGGAGCGGGCACGCTGGCGGTTTGCGCCCAGCGGCAGGTTTCGGCTTTGTCCAGACAGGCTTCGAGCGCCGGACGATCGGGAATAGCCAGCAGGAAGCGGCTTTCCAGTTGGTCGCGATAGCGATCGAGGAACAGCACATCGTCGTCGCGGGTGGGGAAGATGATGGCCTTCCCGTCCAGTTCCTGTCCCAGCGCCAGCAGGAACGGCAGCAGCGCTTCCGGGTTCTCGCGCGAATCGGGCGAGCGCCGCAGCTTGGCGTAGCGAGTGAAATTGCCGTAAATTCCGCGGTGCGCCGTCAATCCGATCACCGGAATACCCTGTTCGCCCAGACTACGGGCTACGCCCATGCCGGTATAGAACATGTTCATCACGATGGCGATCGGCGGCTTCACGCGGCCTCCGCCGATTGCGCCGGCAGAAACGCCCGCGCCCACACATCCGGATGTTCAAAATAATGCTGAATAGTCTTGTACATGTGGCCGCAAAACTCCTGGCGGCCATCCGTCCACTGCAGATGAAACCAGTTGGCCAGAGTGAGCGGCAGCAGCAACGGAATGTCAGTCGAAGATAATCCCAACGCGCGCGCGTAGGATGCCATCAGCCCCGGCACGTGTTTCAACAGCGCTGCATCCCACTGCTCCGGCGTGTCTCCTCCCGGACGCAGCAGCGACAGCAGCAGGGTAAACACATCGTAAAAAGGAAAATCGATCGTGCCAAAGCTTTCCCAGTCAACCACCCGCCATTGGCCGCGATGGGCCAGCACATTGCTGAAGAAAAGATCGCCATGCTGGGGAATGACGGCCAGCGAGCGCACCCATTCCGCCGAGGTTCCCGCAGCCACGCCGGCACAACCCGCTTTGACGGATGCCGAATCGCCATAACGCGCCACCGTGGCCAGTGGGTCGGTAACGATTTGCCGGTACCGGTCCGGATTGGGCCGCGAACTACTTTCGAGCACCGCGCTATGCAGCGACGTCACCATGGCGATCAGCGAGCGCAGCGTGGCGGACGAAACGTCTTTCGGGTGGATGCGCCAGCCCGGAACGCCCTCCATCCACAGGGTCCAGAATTCGTCCTGCTGGCCAAAGTGCAAAGGTTTGGGGACCAGCGCAGGCGCGCTGGCGTGGACTCGGGTCAGGTTGCGAAATTCACGCTCCAGAATGGCTGGCTCCCGGTAGAGTTTGCTCACCACTTGAGGAAACTCATCCCCATCGTGGAACCAAAGCAGACAGATGCTGCTGTAATGAGGCTGATAGTTATTGCTGAAGAGACAGCTCCACGTCCCGCCGTCCGGCAGGCCCCACTGCGCCGCCCGTTCCAGCAGGAACGCCCTCCATCGCCCGATCACCGATTCACCGCCGATCGCTTGAGCATTGCAATCATTCCGTTTTTGCCCGCGCATCCACGCGCTCGGAGTAATTCTTCAGGTAAATCAAAGCGGCTTTCACGTAGTTCTTGTAAGAGGCTCGAGGATTTTCATACAGCGGCTTGTGATAGACGCTCTTCAAATCTTCTACGGTAAGACGGGTATCCAGGAGGGAATTGAGCCGGTTGATGGTTGCCGCCGGATGACGAATCAAATCCTCATAACGCACATGCAAGTAGGCCGTCTGGCTCTCCTGGAAAAAATCCATCACTGAGTCCTGGATGTTTTTCTCGTAGGTCTTTAAGGATCGATAACTGCGGATCTGACGCCGCAGAGTAGCCGAAACCCAGCTCTGCACCATTCCCCGTGTTAGAAGGATGAATTTGCAATCCTGCAAATCCAGGAGGTTCTTCCAGTAGCGAATGGTAAGCCACAGCCGGGGATCCTTCCAGATCCACGGCTGATGATCGTTGCATTTCTTCAGGAACTGCTCATAGGGCTCGGCATCAACGCTGCCGTGAAGAGCTTCGATCCGCTCCATCCCTTCCGGGGAAAACTCCAGCAAGTAGTTGCCGCGGTAGCCGGCTTGCTTGAATAATTTGAGATTGAGCGCGACCAGCTCCTTGTTCTCGTAAGTATCGTAATCCTCCTTCTTCATAGTGTTATCGCCCACCCAGTAGCCGGCGCGGGAAATCAGACCCGCTAACACCGAGCTGCCTGTCAAACCGGAGGTGAGGACGATCACGTTGTTCGCCATAGTTGGACTCTACTTACTTATTTACTTATTTGCGGGCTAGAATTGCGAAAGAATATTCAAAATGCGCGAGGATTCCCAGCTTCAGCAGAATCCCATGCGCCAAGTTCCGCAGGCGCCCCCTGCGGTCGGGATTGAATGTACGCGAGTAGTAAGAGAAAATCCTGCTATCCATCGGTATCAGAAAGCGGGGGTGATTGTAGCTGGGCAGCGCCAGGTAGACCTCGATGCTGCGGAATCCGGTCCGCTTCAGTAGCTTGCGATAACCGTGGCTCGAATAGAGATAGTTGCGATACCCGCTTTGCCCTTTTCGACGCGCATACCAATGCGCCAGGGGCCGAGGCAGGATGGTCACAAACGGCAAACCGCAGTGCGGGTCGGGATATCCGATGAACGACCCAAAGCGCAGCCGGTTCTCGATACCCACGTACAGATAGCCGCCTGGCCGCAGCAGCCGGCAGGCATTGCGCAGCGCCGCTTCCTGCACTTCGCCGGGATCTCCGGGCCTGCCCGTGGCGACCCATTCCAGCACGCCGTTCATAGCCACCAGGTCGAAGCTTTCCTTGGGGAACGGCAGCGTCCAGAGCGAGCTGCGCAGAATTCTGACGTTGTCTAATTTCTCCTGGGTAAAGCGCTGCTGCATGAACTGCACGCGCTCTTCCACCGGCTCAACCGCCACGACTTCGCGAAACCGCGTGGCCAGCGCATGGGAATTGGTACCCGTTCCGGCGCCCAGCTCAAGCACGCGGCTATCGCCGGGTAGATCGACCAGCCAGTGCCAGTTGGCCCTATCGAGATTCAAAATCATGGGCGTGGCGCTTTGCACGGAAGGCTCGTGAGAATCGAGCAGCGCCGCTTTCCAGGGCCCGGCCTGGGCTTGCCGGTTCACCTCTTGCATCTGCTCTTGAGGAATTTCTCCCCAATACGGAAAATCCTGGACAAAATGCGGAATTCCATCGACCACGGGCCAGGATTTCTCACATCCCGAGCACTGCAGCTTTTCGCCGTGCTGACGCAGGGACCGGTGGCACTCCGGGCACTCCAGCCAGTCCGCTTCTACTGCGGTCGAGACAGGGCTCTCCGTGGTTCTCATTGGCGGCGACCCGGGGGGCATGTGAATGCAATGAACATCGGTGAGATCAGTGGCACCAAATCAAGCCGGTTTCGGAGCGGCAAAGCATATAAACGTACCATCAACCCCATACCCACTCTTCGGCCTTTTTTCCAAAAGGCCAGCCAGGAAGTTCCTGATTAGGGGCTTTTTATTCATATATTTACAGTATAGATGGTGCCATATTTCCAATGGGATCTCCAGCACGTCAGACGCCACCGTGAGCATCAACCTCGGTAGGTATTCGTTAATCCATTGATTCCAAAAACGATGTGAGCTTACAGCATGGCCGGCCTTGATTTCTTCGCCCATTCCTGCTGCCCCAAGCAATCAGGCGGCAACCCCGTATCCAAAAATTTGGCATTAAGTGCCTTTTGTTGGAACTGTCAACTGGCCGCTTTGCCTGCGCCCCAGCCGAACATCCCCAACACACTAGCCAAAGCGCTATCTCGGCCCGCCACCACGGTGGCAATCTCCTCCGGGGAAAGAATGCGGGCCTTCCACACCAATAACGGGAAAATGGCAAGCAGAAGGGTTTTCACCGGAATCGTCACCACGAGCGACCCAGTACTGAATCGCGAAAATAGATAAAAAATCACCGCCATGACCAGGGTGATGCTGACGCGTCCCACGGCCAGCGGCAAAGGGTACACACGGTTGGATAGCCAGTAAGTCCCCACCGCTAGCGCCAGAAAACTGAGCATAGTGGCCCAGGCCGCGCCCAACATCCCGAAGTGCAGGATCAGGAAATAATTTAACGCCAGATTCAGAACCGCCGACGCCGTGCCGACGATGCCGACCAACTTGGTCCGGTTGGTAACGAACATCCCCACTTGCGCATAAAAGCCGAAGCCGTAAAAAATGTAGGCCAGACTGACGACGGGGATGACCTCCCGACTGGCAGCGAAATTTGCGCCCACCATCAGGTGTATGATTTCCGGACTCAGCACCGCCAGTCCCAGGCCCGCGTAGATCAACAGCACCGAGTAAAGCATAAAAAACTGGCCAAATACTTTGCCATGGTCCGGCCGGGCGTGGATCACAAACATGCGCGACTGCCACATCACCATGAACGGCTGCACCAGCATGTAATTCAGCATGTATCCAAACTTGTAGCCCACCGCATACACGCCCACGGCGTCGAGCGACTGCAAATGCTGCAGGAAAAAGCGATCCGAAAAATTGAGCGCGAACAACGACATATTGGAGAACACCAGCGGCAAGCCGAACACCAGCATCTGCTTCAGTAGCGAAGTGCTGAAACCGAACCCGACTTTATACAGCGCCCACATCGAGAGCACTACGAGCGACAGCCCAGCCACGATCAGCGAGCTCAGCAGAATGCCCACCAAGCCGATCTTGAGCACGGCAATGAAGAAAACGTTCAAGGTCAACAGCAGCAGAATGCCCAGCGTATCGGCCAGCACCACGGTTCCCGAGGCTTCCAGAGCGCGCAGATACGTGCGCGGCAGATTGGCCACATAGCCCAGAATGAATGCGCTGAACGCCAGCAGCAAATACTTCGGTGGTACTGCCGCGCCAAACAGCATGGATGACGCTGGGCGCACCAATGCCAAGCCGATCAGCATCGCGATCAATCCCGTGCCGGTGACAAACCAGAATGCCGTGCTGACAGTCTTGCGGCGATCCTCGTCCGATTTTGCGCCGCCGTAAATGCGCAGCACCGCCGCTGTCATGCCCATGTTGAGGAACATGCCCAGCAGCGACATGCTCAGGTCGAGAATTTCGAGCACGCCGTAATCGGCCGGGTTCAGATAGTGCGTGTAAAACGGCAGCATCAGGAACCCGAGGACCTTGGTTAAAATATTGCCAAGGCCATACACGGCGCCATGGCGGACGGCGGTGTGAATCTCCTTCGCGACGCTGTGTTGTTCCTGAACCGTTTCCACGATAGTCCCTGGCAGCTAGTGGCGCGCGTGCACCAGTGGTTCGTGCGCGATGCTTGCGTGCTCCGGCGCCGGCACGGGAGCCACGCCAATTCCGGCCAGATCGAACTGGCAGAGCCGCTTCAGGATGACCACGCACACTACGATGCCGAAGTAATAGTCGAAATACGCCCGGCCCAGAAAAGCGCCGGTGATCATGAACCCGATCAGGCTGAATTTCAACATGGCGGCGTACTCAATGGCGCGTGTGTCCCCCCAGCGTAGCGCCTGGCGTGTCACTTGCCGCAGGGTCATGAAACAGGAACCAAGCAGGCAAAGATATAGGAACAGCCCCACAAAGCCATGCTCCGCTAAGACGCCAAAATAGACGCTGTGTGGCCCGTGCACATCCATGGCGTTGGGCGCATAGCGGATGTACAAGGGTGGCGTGAAGGCTTCAAACCCGCCGCCGGTCAGCGGATAATCGCTGGCCAGATTCCAGGAATACGTCCAGGAATTGAAACGCGAAAGCGCGGAGCCATCGATAAGCGCGCCTTCCCGGCGGAAATCCATGCGTTGCTGCCACCGATCGGGCGTAAAAACCACGGCGAATACTGCCGCCAGCAGCAGCATCGGGATCAGCAGCAGTCTCTGGCGCGACCGCAATGTCATCAGAATCAGTACCGCCCCCAGGCCAATCAGCGCGCCGCGCGAATAAGTAAAAAAGACGCAGGGAATGGTGCCGACGAACAGGAACATCATGAGCTGCTTCATGCGCCGGTTGGTTGCTGTTCTCGCCAGGAAAAAGAACATAGGAATGGTCATGTTCAGGGCCAGGCCCAGATCGTTGTTGTCCGCCACCGTCGATCCGCGTGGCCCATAGAGACGGAAACCGCCGCCAGTCAGAATCATGAAGGGAATCGCTTTGAGTACCAGGAATCCGAAGCATCCCGACATCACGATCAGCAGCCAGCGGAACCGCTCCCAGGTGTTGACCACGGTCACCGTAACCAGAGCCATGAGCATGACTTTCGAGACGTATCCCCAGCGGAACCAGGTGTCGGCAGAGAAATGGGCGAACTCCGGCATGCTGGTATTGCGCAATGTGGTGATGGTGAACCAAACCCAGAGGAGCACCAGCATCCAGACATCGCGGCTGAAGAAATACCGCCATTCCTGACGCGAAATCGCCAAGCCCACCAGAGTCGGCACGGCCACCAGCAGCGCCCAGGGAAAGTCGTAAATGATATTCCAGGTGAAGGCGTGCGGGCTAAGCAGCGACACCACCGTCCACATGAGAATGCCGAACATCGGCCGGAACAGGCAGAACGGTAGAGCTGAGAAGAAGATGATCAGGAAGAGGATGTCACGTGCGCCCATAATGCTTCCCTAACTAGCTATCCACACACTGGTACCAATCCAGTTTGGCAGCGAACACGGCCGGATTTTCTTCCCACGGCTGGCCGCGTTTCAATTCCATCGGGTCGGTTGACGGGTAATTCACGCCCCACAGCGTCGAAACAGCCGCCTGATATCCGGCCTCCCGCAATACCTGTTTATTCCATGCCTCAAAATCTCCCAGCCGTCCGTTGGGATAGGCGAAATGCTCGACCGGCGCCTGCGTTTCCTCCTCGATGCGCCGCTTGCACTCGGAAACTTCGAAGACGGCCTGCTGCGGATCGAGCTTGGAAACAAACGGATGGGTCACCGTGTGCCCGCCGAAATCGATGCGGTGCTGTTTCATGAGACGAATCTGGTCCCAGGTGAGCATGGTGTCTTCGGTGTCCGGCTCGACTTTTAACTGAGCCAGGATATCGGCAATCCAGCGGCGCAGTTCCGCATCCGGCAACTGCTGCACCAGCGCGATGATCTGATTCTTGGACTGGAAACGCTCGGCGTCCGTCCGCATCCAGAAGCGCCGCGGAACGCCGATTTCAAGATCTATAAACGTTTGCGTGGTCCGCTTCATGGCGAGCGAGAGCTGCTCGAACCATAGGCGCTGGCGGGTATCGATGCCGCCAGTCGTCAGGAAAATGGTAGCCGGCAATCCATAGCGCTGCAGGATGGGGAAGGCGTTGGAATAATTGTCCTCATAGCCGTCGTCGAAGGTGATGGCCACCACTGGCTCAGGCGGCCCGCCGTTACGCAGACGCTCGACTACTTCGCTCAAGCTCACCACGCAGTAATGCTGCGCGACGTATTGCATTTCCCGCTCAAACAGGGCGGTCGAAATTGAGCCAATGAACGGATCGGCTCTCTCATCGACGCGATGGAAATACAGAATGCGCGCGCTGGCCTCCTGCCGTTTCTGCAGCCCGAGTTTGCGGCCATGGCCATTGGCGGAGATGCTGAGCTGGTAGCGATTGCGAATCGCCGGCACCAGCGAAGGCAGCGGCGAATGAAAATAAACGCCGGCTAGCGCATTGCGCATCCAGCTTCCGGATGCCGGCTCGGCGCGGCGCTGCTGGCGTGCTTCCCGAGCAGCCAACATCTTTTCCGGAACGCGTTGCTTCACCCATTCACGCGCTTGCGATTCCCAGTGCGGTCCTCGGCAATACAGGACGTTGCGGGCCTGCGCGCGGCCGAGCACCAGGCGCTTGCTGAGCTTGGTGTGCGAGCCCCAGTCGGATTTGTGGCGGCCCACGCCGCCCAGAAAATCGTACTCTTTGACGCCGCGCTTGAGGAATTCCTGGATGGTCCACGCCCGCAGGCCTACGCCCGGATTTAGATGTTCGCAGTCTGGCTCGTAGCCTTCCTGGAGTTGGGAGTAGACATCGCGATAGACGAATCCGTACTGGCAAGCCAGGATTTGCCCTTTCCACTCCAGCCAGGAAAAGGCTAATTGGCCGCGATCGAGCAGCAGCGGCGAAAGCTCGCTGTAGAAGACGCGCTTTTTGTCCCATTGAAAAACGCCGGGTTTCGACTGCCGGGCCCACCGCCGATGATGTAGATCGTAGAGCACCGGAAGCAGGCGGGCAATGTCCTCGGGAAGCTCGCAAAACCGGAATTGCGCGTCGGCGCGTCCTTCGAGATTGCGCAGCACGGAGCGAATTTTGGTGCGGAAGCGCGGAGCCAGTTGGCCCAAATATTCCTGCCAGGTGGAGGGCAGAGTGACGGTGGCGCACGGGGAATCCGCTTCGCTCGCGACCATGCCTTCACGCTCTCCGAGAGCGTTCAGGAATGCCAGGTTGGGCGAGGAATCCGGAATCTCGTGGAGCTGCAGTAGCGTGCCACGCGCCAGTTCCGGTTCCAGATGTTTGCCAAAAGCCTCCATTACCGCCGCTTCATCGCCGGCGTGAATGATGAAATCCAGATAGTCGGAATCGTTCGAGCCATCGCCGATAAAGGTCAGCGCGCTAAAGGTCTGCCCATACTTGCGAATCGATTGCGCCCGCAGCGGAGCAATGCCGCGCAGCGAGTTCGCGTCGTCATAGGCCATCAGAATGCGCAGGTCGCCCGGCGTTCCGTACGCGGTCCACCACGCGCTCAGCCACTCCCAGGTCAGGAAGATGGTGTCTGATGCCGACGCCGCGAGTAGCGCGTTCCACTCCGTCCGCAGTTTGGCGAATTCCGCTTCGGCGCGAAGCTCGACAATCCTCATGCGAGCCTCACGTCAGCACCTGAGTCGTCGCGTCGGCGTTGGCATCCACAAACTGGCGGAACCACAGCTCGAGCGTCAGGAAGGTCCACAGGGTATCGCCGTAGAACGCCGTTTCGTCGGTCTCATGCTTGCGCATCAAATCTTCGACGAAGCTGCGGCGAATGAAACCGCGTTGATAGGTGCGTGGCGAAAGCAGGATGTCGTGGGAAAGTTCCCGCATCTTTGGATCCGACTTCATCCAGGTTGCCACCGGAATGCCGAAGCCGTGTTTCTTCTTGTGAATCACTTCGGTTGGCAGCAGTTCACGGAACGCCTTCTTGAACAGATAGCGCTTCTCGACTCCTTTCACTTTGAGCCCGGCAGGGATGGTTCCGGAGAATTCCGCGACGGCCCGATCGAGCAGCGGAAAGCGCGGCTGGATTCCGGCCAGCTCCGACATGCGCGTAACTTTGAGCAGGTCGTTGTCGCCGAGCGTGATTTTCAAATCCAGATACAACAGGCGGTCCAAGGGATCGGTCGCCGGCCCTTCGCGGTAATAGAGCGAAGGAATTTCCAGTACGGAATATTTGCCCAGCGATTGCACGAAGCTGTCTTCAAAAATCTCGCCCAGCGGATTCGAAACCAGCATGTGGTACGAAAAGAATCGGTCCAGAATCGGCAAATTGGACCGGCGCACGTAGCTGCGCGCCTTAGCCACGATGCCGTTGCGCAGCGGCAGCCCGGCCAGCAGAGGCTCGACCAGCGCGGTCCGCAGCAGCTTCGGCACGCGCTGATACAAATCGAAAATCGTGTTAGTGAGATAGCGCTCGTTGCCGCCAAACAATTCGTCGCCGCCGTCGCCCGCCAGCAGTACACTCACGCCGTGCTGCGCCGCGAGACGCGCGCAGAAATACGTCGGAATCGCCGAAGAGTTGCCGAACGGCTCATCGAAATAGCGGATCATGTCGGGCAGCGCTTCCCGGCAATCGTCGGCGCTAACCAGATATTCGTGGTGGTCCGCCTGAAATTTCTTGGCCGTGATGCGGGCATACTCCAGCTCGTTGAAACGCTCTTCCTGGAAACCGATGGAAAACGTTTTGACCGGCCCGCGGTTGAGCCGGCTCATCATGCCGACCACCGTGCTGCTGTCCGTGCCTCCGCTGAGAAACGCGCCCAGGCCGCCGAAGGCGTCGTCCTTGCATTGCGCCGCGACTGCTTCCTCGACTACCGCTTCCAGCTTACGCGCCAGTTGGTCTTCACTCGCGGCGGGATCGACGACATAGCGCATGTCCCAATACTTCTGCGTGCGAAGCTGGCTTTCCGACGCCACCAGGAAATTCCCCGGCAGCAATCGCGTGACCTGCGAAAAAATCGTTCGCGGCGCCAGATTGACGGAATAGTTCAAATAATTGGCCAACGCCGGCGGATGAATGTCGCGGGAGACTTCGCCTGATGCCAACAGCCCGTCAATGCGCGAGGCCACCAGGATCGCGCGGCCGTTATCGGCATAGACCAAGGGGTACACACCGAAGCCGTCGGTTGCGGCGATCAGCAGTTTCTGCTGCCGGTCCCACAGAATGACGGAAAAATCGCCGCGCAGCTTTTCGAGGAACCCGGTTCCGAAACGGTCGTAAAGCGCGGCCAAGGTCGCGGCCGTTACAGAATCGGCCGGTGCATCGGGCGCTCCGCCCAGCAATTTGAAAAGCTCAGGCTGATTGTAGAGGTCCGTTTCGCAAGCCAGTAGCATCCGCGGCGTCTCGATCAATTGCTGCCCGGGGAAGCGCGCGGAAACGCCGACGCCGGCGCTCGCCGCGATGGCGGTCTTCGATTTTTCGGAGCGGTCGAGACGCAGTCCACCGCACACGGAGGCGACCGTCGCCTGCGTTCTTCCCGCATCCTGCTTCCGCCATACGGCGCAAATACCGCTCATGCGACTTTGAAAACCCCCTGCCAGCTTTTGAACATCAGCACCGTCCAGAACAGCGAAGACCAATCGCGCTGCGAGCGTTGATGCTGCTTCCAGCACTCGGTCAAAAAACTGTAGTTCAGATAATTGTCGGGACGATCGAACACGGCACTATAGGTGAAGTCCTTGAGATCGCCGCGGAACCACTCGGCTAGCGGAATCGAGAATCCCAGCTTGCGCCGTTGCAAAATGTTTTGCGGCACCACCGGCTCGAGCGCCTTCTTGAAAATATACTTGCCGATGCCGCGATGCAGTTTCAGATCGGAGGGAATCTGGGCGATCAATTCCATGAGGCGATGATCCAGCAGCGGGCAGCGCACTTCGAGCGAATTGGCCATGCTGGCGCGATCCACTTTCACTAGGATGTCGTCCACCAGATAAGTCTTGATATCGACATACTGAATGCGCGACAGCGGATCCTGGGTATCGGCGCGATCGTAGTGGTACTGCAGCACGCTCATCGAATCGTAGCCGTTGAGCTGGTGCAGCACATCGCCACTCAGCAGCTTGTGTTTCAGGTCGGGCGGAAAACTCGAAATGGTGTTGAAATAGCCTTCGAGCGGCGATCGCGCCAGGCTCTGCAATGTGGTCTTGGCGCGGAAAATGCGCGGCGCCCAATCGGCTTTTGGATACCAGCGGGATAGCGGACCGAACACGCCCCGGCGTACGCCGCCTGGCAGGAACGAGCGCATCAGATTTTCCCGGACGTCGAATTTGTAGCGGCGGTAGCCGGCAAAATTCTCATCGCCGCCATCGCCAGACAAAGCCACGGTCACGAACTGGCGCGCGATCTTGGAAACGTAATACGTCGGCACCGCCGAGGAATCGCCAAACGGCTCGTCATAATGCCACGCCAGCTTCTCGACAATATCGACCGCCTTGGGCGTCACGATCTGCTCGTGATGATTGGCGTGCAGCGAGGTCGCGAACTCCTTGGCATCGGCCGCCTCGTTGTATTTCTCTTCCGGAAAGCCGATCGAGCAGGTGGTCACCGGCGGCTGAAATTCGTTCATCAGCGCGACGACGGACGATGAATCGACGCCGCCGCTCAGAAACGCGCCCAGCGGCACATCGCTGATCAGCCGCATTTTGACGGAGGCGCGGTATTCCTCGATCAGGCGGGAGCACCAGTCGGCTTCGCTGCGATTTTCAGGTTGATCGAAATGCAAATCCCAGTAGGGAACTTCGCGCAGTCCCTGGTCGTCGATGACTAGATAATGAGCGGGACGCAATTTGCGAACATTACGATAAATGGTTTTCGGCGCCGGCTCGTAGAGAAACGAGAAATAATCCGACATCGCTTCGATGTCGATATCGCGCTTCGAGTTGTCGGCCGCCAGGATCGCCTTCATCTCGGAGGCATACAGTAGACGCTTGCCGTCCCAGGAATAAAAAAGCGGCTTCTTGCCGATGCGGTCGCGCGCCAGCAGCAGCCGCCTTTTGCGCGTATCCCACAGCGCAATGGCAAACATGCCGCGCATCTGCGCGAAGCACTCTTCACCCAGCTCTTCGTAGAGATGAACGATGGTTTCGGTGTCGGAGCGCGTACGGAAAGTATGTCCGGTGTTTAGGTATTTCTTGTTCAGTTCGCGAAAGTTGTAGATCTCGCCATTCAGAGTGACCCACACCGTTTCGTCTTCGTTGGAAAGCGGCTGGTGTCCGCCAGCGACGTCGATAATGCTCAACCGCCGGAACCCCAAACCAATGCCGGGACCGCAAAAGTAGCCTTCGTCGTCAGGGCCGCGGTGATAAATCGTGTCGGCCATGGCCTTCACCGCGCCGCGATCGATCACGCTCTCGCGACCTGGCTCGAAAATGCCGCAAATCCCGCACATACCTTAAACGCCCCTTCCGCCGAAATAGCGGCGCCGCTGCACCTGGCCGTCGATCACCGTCAACCCATCGGCGCTGTTGAATGTATGTGTCCCGACTAAATTATCGGCCCACTCCGGCGAAATTTTGCAAACTTCACTTTCCAGATACCCTTCCGGATCCAGCCGCTCGATCCGGTTGATGGACATCGCATAACCCAGGCCCACCTGTGCCGGGCGATAATAATCTCCGTCTTTCTTAAATATACGGCCAGCCGAGCGCGACGAGCGCACGTCGGCTTTCACCGGATTGAACCGGTGCGCTTTCCATGGACCCAGAGGAGTATCGGCATAATACAGGTGCAGTTCGTATAGGTCGCGCGCACCGTCCACTTCGACGCTGGTGAACATCCACCATTGGCCTTCAATCTCGGCAAGCGTGGTATCGGCGGCGTGAATGTCACTGAGCAGCACCCGGTCGAATTCCCATTTATCGGGGAATGAAGTACAGCGGTAAAGCTCGACCGTCCGCGCTTTGCCGGTCTCCGGGATCATGTATAACTCGCCGTTCCAGACAGAAAACGAACGGATAGGACAAATGATAGGGCCGCTCCAGAATCTTGTGCGGGCCGTCCACAATGCCTTTGCGATCCACCTCCATCACCGAAAGGTGCCCCTTACGATTCTTGTAAATCAATTCCTCGAAGAAAATGTAGTACTTGCCGTCTTTCTTCAGGGGAAACGGGTCCGCCCAGAAGCGATCTTTGGGAGGCACCAGCTTCTTGAATTTATACAGCGTGTCATCGATCGCGTCCGCTTTCGGGTTGATCTTGTACGCCATGAACCACTGGTCGAAATAGAAGCGGTCGGCAATCTTGAAACGCGCGTAGCGGGCTGCAAACCGGCTCAGCAGCCCCATCATCTGGATGTTGGTAGGCGCTTTGTAGAGCTGGCTGCTATAGGGCGTCCACGCCGCCGGCAGCGGATCCTTCAACGCGCAGGGTCCGAACGCATCCAGATCCCGCAGTTTGCTTGAAACCGCCGTCACCGATTGCCAGTAATAATTGTTGGCATTGCGCCGCACCGAGCGTCTATCAGTCTCGGCGAACGAGCGGTAAATCACTTGCCCGCCGTCCAATTCCTCCGACAACACTTGCAGAATCGTACCCGTGAACGGATTGCCGCGCATCACTTCCCAAAAACCGGGAGGTCCGCCGCGATACAGCAGGTTATCGCCATGATGATGCGACCACACGCCGTGCTTGGCCACGCGTAGCGCATTGCCCTTTACGATGCGAAACCCGAAGCGCAGCGCGACATCGATGTCGTACTTGGCAATAGCGGCGTGATCCTGATCGGAAAAATCATCCGTAAACTTCTTTTTGATCGGCTTGACGTTCATCACCGGGACGCCGGCGAGCAGTGGCTCGATGCTCAGGTTCTCAAAAGGGTCGCCAGGCTTGCCGAAGAGTTTGTCGTCCAGGCGGGTATAAAGCTTGTAGAGAAAATGGCGCCGCTGGCGGAGAATATAACCGATTTTCTGCGTGGCCGTGTGCGCCTTGGTCTCCGTATCGCCGTTCATGATGATCAATACCAGGGCAGCCACCGGCGATGCCAAAATCTCGGCAACGATCTTGTGCCGCCAGCGCGGCTGGATATAGGAGTCGATCATCAGCGCAACCCGCAGCGGGGCTTTAGGCGCCGCATCCATGGGTTGCGGATTCAGGTTGGCGGCCGTCATCACTTCCGGCCTCCCGCCAGATCGCGGTACATCTGCTCGTAATTGCCAATCATGGCGTCGAGTGCGAACTCCTCCGTCACCCGCTGCAGCGCCGCTTGTCCCAGCCCGATGCGCAGTTCGTGATCGCCTTGAATGCGCAGCAGTAGTTCGGCCAGCCGCGCAATGTCGCCGACCGGAAACAGCAGCCCGGATTCGCCATCCACCACCACTTCCGGGTTGCCGCCGGTATCGGAAGCGATCACGGGCAGGCCTACTGCCATGGCCTCCAGCAGGGAATTCGAAATCCCCTCGAACAGCGATGGCAGCACATAGACGTCCATGCCATTGAGGAAGTTCGGCACGCAGCCGCTCAGTCCGCAGAAATGCACGCGGCCGTTGAGTACTGGGCTGGCTTTCGCGAAAGCCTCCAGCGAAGCCTGATCGGCGCCATCGCCGGCGATATACAACCGCCATGCCGGGCACGACCGGCTGAGAACTTCCGCTGCCCGCAGCACCGTCGGATAATCCTTGATGCGGTTCAGCCTGCCCACGCAGCCGATCGCGAATTCGTTGTTGGCGATTCCCTGGTCGGCGCGAAAGCGGTGGCGCGCGCAGGGATCCGGCTTGAAGCGCTGCCGGTCTACGCCGTTATGAATGACCCCGATCTCGCTCACCGGAAATCCCGTGGTGCGGGCAAGCGAATCCCGCATCTGCTCGGAAACCGAAAATACACAGTCCGCCAGTTCAAACGCCGCGCGTCGAAACCAATTGCGACGCCGCGGTTCAGCCGATTGATTGGTTTCGATCCCGTGCTCGCTATGAACGACCGAACAGTGCCGCACCCAGCGCCCTGCCATCACCGCTTCCATCGCGCCCCAGTTCCGCGAATGCACAACGTCCGGACTAAGTTCACGAATCGCGTGCGCCAAAGGGCCGACCTGCACGGAGCGCTTTTTTGCCTTCTGGTCCAGGCACACCAGGCGTACCCGCTCGGCGGGATAGCGCTCCAGCTGCGGTCCCAGGCGGAAGACGGCGCATAGGATATGCTCGAAACGGTCGTGATCCATATGCCGGATCAGATTGGCGATACCGTTTTCCACGCCGCCGCCGATGCCCAACGCCTCAACCACATGCAGAATACGTATCGGCATTAGCGCGGGTTGCCTCCGCCCGTAGCCAACGCATCGGCAGGCAGTGCCGCAACCCGATTTTCGGAGCGTAGCTTGCCCAGCTTGGGAATCAGGCGCGAATATTCCTGATCCAGAACTTCCTGGCCTTTGCTCCAATTCATTTCCGTACGGCCCAATACTTCGGCGTTGCGCGTCCAGCGGGCGCGTTGCGCAGGGTCGCGCATAGCGCCAATGGCTTGACCTACGCTCGCAGCGCTGCAATCCGCCATCACCACGCCACAATCCGCGCTCCGCACCAGATCGCCGATTTCACCGATATCCGGCGTAATTAGCGGCTTGCCGGCTGCCAGCGCTTCGAAGAGCTTGTTGGGCGCGGCGAAGCGGAAATTTGGCATCGCCGGATCGAATCCGCAATAGATGACGTCGGAGGCGCAGGTGTAATGCGCCACCTTCGAAGCATGAATAAATCCCAGGTGAATCAGGCGCGGATTTTCCGCCACCCATTGCCGCACTTGCGGCTCGAGTTCGCCCTTACCCGCCAGAATCACGTAGACATCGCGATAGGGTTTGGCGCCCTCGACCAGTTCCTCGATCATGCGGTTCTTCAGCAATTGCGTGATGCAGGTGACGACGATCGCCCCGGCCGGAATACCGAGGCTCGCGCGCAACTGCTGATTCTCTTCCGGAGTGCGGGCATATTCCGCCAGCGACTTCCAGTTGCCCACCACCGCCGTGCGGCGCGCGCCGCGGTCGATAAAGAATTGCCGCAGCTTCTCGCCCACCGTGATCAGCAGATCGACGTGGCGCAGCAGAAAGTTTTCCAGACTCCTTAGCACGCGCAGCACGAACGGATGCACGCGGCCCTCGAACATTTCGAGAAAGCTTTCATGCGCGTCGTATACGATGGGCCGGCGCTTGATTTTGCCCAGCAGAAAGCCCAGCGGCACGGTATCCAGGTCATGGCAATGCACGGCATCGAAGGGCACGCGCCATCCCCGCCACAACATGCGCAGGTAAAGCGCCGCGTAAAAGAAGACTTGCGTCGTTCCCCGGCCGTGGCTCGAAGCCAGACGCACCCGCTCGACTTCCACGCCTTCCATCACTTCATTGGCCGGGCTCTTGCAATCGCGATCCCACGCCAGCATGTGCACGCGGCAGCCGATCTTGATCAGCGCCAGCGCTTCCTGACGCACCCGCGGATCCGGATCGTAGGCGTTGGTCAGCAGCATGAGCACCGTGGGCGCGGTGGCGGGCGTCATGAGGCGTACGCCTCCTTGCGCGTTTCGGCGCCGGCCGGGCCTTCGAATATATGCAGCATGGCGTCGAGGGCGCGCTGCCAATCGTAATCGGCGGCAACGCGGCTGCGGCCTTCCAGTCCCTGGCGGTGCGCTAATTCCGGATCGCGCAGCAGACCCAGAGTCTTCGCGGCCAGTTCTTCCGCCGTGCTTCCCGTCTCGACGAGTTCGGCCACATTTTTCGACAAGCCTTGCACCGTGCGCGGCGTCGCGACTACGGGCAGTCCATAGGCCATGGCTTCCAGGATCTTGTTCTGAATTCCAGCAGCAATCGAAAACGGCGCGACCGCCACCCGCGCCTGCGCCAGATAGGTCCGGACGTCGGGAACAAAGCCGGTCACTTCGACGCCGGCGATCGTTGCCAGTTGCTGGACATTGCGGCCCGGATTGCGTCCCACGATGAGAAAACGCGCGTCGGGCACGGTCTGCCGGATCACGGGAAAAACCTGGTTGGCGAAGAAGCTGACGGCGTCCTGATTGGGGAAATACGCCATGTCGCCGGTGAACAGAATCACCGGTGCGGCCGGGGCAGGCGGAATCACTTGTGGATCAAAATAAGCGGTGTCGACGCCGTTCGGAATGACGTGCACTCGAATGAAACCCGACAACGCGCGGACCAGTTGCGCTTCCCGCTCCGTAGTGACGAAAACGCCAGCGGACCGCAGACTGGCGCGGCGCTCGTAATCGCCCAGACAGCGCGCCTCCCGGCGGTACACCGTCGAAAACGGAAATTTGGTAAAGGCCGCGTACTGCCGCCATTTGTCGGAATCTACATCCACCAAATCCATAAACACGGGAATAGGACCAGCCGATTCCACGTATTGCGCCATGGCCGAGCAATACACGAAAACGCGGTCGTAGGAGCGCTGGGCAAGGGCTTGCCGGATTTCACGATCCAGTTCGCGCGAATAGAAATACGGCAGGGTCAGCGGCTGTCGGGTGAGCAGATAAGGCAGCGCCGCGATCTTGCCACAGCGGCGATTGAGCGTGCACACCGTAACGCGCCGGCAGAATTGTTCGAGCGCCGGAGCATGGGCCGCATCGCCATCTTCATCGGCTAGCGTGAATAAGTCCACCTCGTGATGCGCCGCGATCGCCCGCAACTGATGAAAGGCGCGAATCTTGTCGCCCTTGTTGGGTGGATACGGGATGCGATGACAGAGGTAGAGGACTCTCACGGGTTTCTAGTTTTGGTAGGCGCAGCAGGATTCGAACCTACGACCTCCCTGGAGTAAATTCAGGGCGCTCTAACCGCTGAGCTATACGCCTATTCTTCATCGTCGCCTCAAACCGACGGGATCCACCGGATCACTTGTGGCCCGATTACCTTGGTCCAGGCAAACGGCATCTTCTTCCACAGAGTGACGGGCAGTTGAAACTTCTGGTCCAGCGGACTTAATTGAGGAACATCTTTGGCACGCACCAGGTGGTAGCGGTAGGGCAGGGGAGTTTGCTCCATTGCCCAGGATTCCTTGAACTGAAAGGCGCCCGTGCCCCGCTTGCTCCGCCCGAAATCGAAAACTTTGAGCCCCGCGGCGCAGCTATGCAGAATCAGATTCCAGTACATGAAATTGTTGGGGGAGTCTTTGTAGAATTCCGGCAGCGCGCCGCCGTAGTACGGCATCATCCGATCGCGAAATTGAAAACAGAAAACACCGGCAATAGCGGTCGGGCCCTTGCGCACGCCAAACAATTTCCATTGCTTAGGAAACGCAGCCTGGTAGTTGCTAAACAGCTTCTTGGAAAACACCGGCGTGCCCAGGCGATGAACGCTCTGCGCGTAAATCTCGTAGAACTCATCCAGGCTGAGATCCTCGACCCAGTCGAGGCCGGCCTTCAACGATTTTCGCACCGCATAGCGCGTGTCACGCGGCAGCCCGGCCAGCAGCTTATCCGGGCCCGGCGTCAAATCCTGGGTGAAGGTGACGTACAGATCGCGTCCGGGCAGGGAAGTCGGAAAGGCTTCCGAGCGGTTGCGCATTTCCAGATACTTCACGCCCAGGCGGTCAGCCAGGTCGCTGCCCGCTTTCAGCAGGCTGAAATAGGCTTCGGCATCGTCAGCGCAAATCCCGCCGTAGACACCTAGCGGCATCGAAACCAGGCAATCGCCAAACAATCTGCTCTTCACCCGGCTTATGGGAAACACGCCGCGAATGCCGCCATCGCCACGGGCTACCAGGGAAAACGAGGGATGCCCCAGGGATTTTTCAACCACGGTTTTCCATCCCGCAAGATGGCATAGAGTGCCCGACGGGGATGCTGTTACGAACCGGTCCCATTGGTCCTGCTCGCCGGCCTCGAGTTCACTCACCTCGACGCTGCCGGCGGCCGGTTGGGGATTTCTGGAAAGGGAACTCTTCACCGCGGCCTCAGTAGTAGTCCCCGCGGTACCGGGCGCTCGGCTCCACGCCCGCGTTGAGTACCGTGCCGATGATCCGGAACGGGGCCAGCTCCTGTACGGCTCGTTCAAACATCTTGGTCGTAGTGGTAAATGCCCGGGCAATTAACAGCACTGCATCGCAGCCGGCAGCCAGCAGCTGCACATCGGCGATTAGATTAACCGGGGGCGTATCAACCAGAACCAAGTCATATTGCTCAGTCATTTTGCGAAAATGGCTGTCTAATTGAGAATTATGCAGGTCATGCACCTGGGAATTCCCGCGCACGATGAAATGCATCGGCAGTTCATTCGACTTCAGCAGTACATCTTCCAACTGCGCCGAGCCGTCGACGAGATTGCTCAAGCCCAGATGGGAATCGTCCACTCCCAGCCAATGTCCCAGTGTTCCTTTTCGCAAATCGCCATCGACCACCAGCACCCGGCAGGAAGGCAGCATCGCGAAGCTCAGCCCCAGATTCAGAACCGTAACCGTCTTTCCCTCTTGCGGATTGGCGCTGGTCACCACCAGGCTCTTGAACGGCTTTTCCGCCTGGGCCTGCAGAATCTTGGTGCGCAGCCGCCGGTAGTGTTCGGCAATGACGACGTTCACAGCGTGAGGGATTAAATGTGCATTCGGATCGACGGCAGTCTGGATCGAAGTGGCAAAGGTTCCCTTGAGCCGGCGGATCAGCTGTTCTTCGCCATCCTGCAGCCGTTCCAGTCGCGGTGGCGCAGAAGTGCTCGCCTGGTCAGTCGAGTCAACGTCGTTGAGGATCGGCGCGGCATCGGTACCGTTGATTCCCAACGCCTCCCAGACTCCCTCCCCAGCAGTTCCCTCTTCCGCCTCGCGGAACCCCTTGGCCCCTTTCAAGGCGTCAAAAAGTCGGCTCATACAGTTGGCGCTTTCTCGCTCATCGGCTTACGCTTACCTTTGATGGTGCCACAGTTCTCCATTGTTTTCCAGCATTTAAGCTGCCACTGCCGTTCCGTCCCGTTCACTTTGGAGATAACCCGGGCAGCGTCCAAATTCGGTGATTGATGGCGGCCGTACCCGGCCTATATCCGATATACCAGTTTTCGGCGAAAATTCCTGGATTTTCGCCATGAATATGCATAGGGATTTTCCCTTATATCTTTCGGAATTCCGGATTCGCTCCCCGCATGCTAAAAGACGATCCCCGGCGCAGTTGCTGTTTAGCCGCCAGGGCCTCCGTTACGTCTGAATGCGATAGTGAAAGAACAGAATGGCCCCTGAAATTACGGCCGCAACCACCGCCGAACAGGCAGCTAGCAGGACCCGTTTCCGGGTTCGGCGCCGGTCGTCTCGCGTCTGAATCACCGGAATCTCACCCAGCACGGGCAGGCCGCTCGCCGCGATGACGTCCTCGGGCGCGATAATCGACATCCCGAAGAACTCTTTGCCGATAGCCAGGATCAGGCCTAACACCAGCCCTCCGATGCTGCCCGCCAGGTCGATCACCAGCCGTTTGGGGCTTGTAGGCCTTTCCGCGGGCTGCGCCCGATCGAGAATCTCGAATTTCTCACCCTTCTGGCGAATTTCCAACTGGGTCGCGGTTTGAGCGGACAGCTGCCGTTCGAGCAACTGGCTGTAGTGAGCCTTGGACATTTCGTAGTCCCGTTCCAATTCGGTCATCTCCTGTTCCCGAACGGGAACGGCATCTAGCTTGCCGCGATAACTGGACACTACTTTAGCCAATCGGGATTGTTCTTCCTGATGCTTCTTGATTTCCGCATTCAGACCGGCCAACTGAGACTCGAGCACCGGATTGAAATGGCTTGGCGGGCGCGGCGCGCGCTTCGCCGGCGCGGGCGCCGGCTCAACCGCTGCGGTCACAGCCGGAGCTTCTTTGGCTTCCGCCGCTTCTTCTTCCTCGATCTGCCGCTTGAGCCGCTGCACATCGGGATGCTTGTCGCCGTAACGGGTCAGCAGCGCGGCCAGCTTGGCCGTCGAGACGGCCGACGGTTTCACCGTCCGGGCAACGCTTTGCGCAGCAGCGGGTCCCTTGAGTTCGTTATCGTCTACATCGGCAACAGGAGCACTTTGCGCCATCATCGACTGCACGTAGCTCCGCTGGGTCTCAGTCCGGCTGAGCGCCTCGGCTTCCATCTGCAATTGGGACTGCGCCTGCCCCAGAAGCTGCAGCGTGGCGTCTTGCTGTTGCGGCATTTCGCCGACATGCTTCATCTTGAAATCCCGGAGCTTGCCTTCCTGCTTCTCCAGTTCCTTGCGTGTCTCCTGCAGCTGATTCGTAAGAAACTCAGTGGTTCCGTTGGCCTGATCTTCGCGGGCTTTCAGGCTCCCCTCAATAAACAGGTCAGCCAGCCGGTTCGTGACTTGTGCCACCAGGCCAGGATCGTGCCCGCTATAGGAGATGCGAAACGCCTGAAAGTCCTGGCTGGCGCCGAAATCGCTCACCACTTTGACGTTGATGTCGTTATGCATCAGCAGAACAACGTCTTCCCGAGCCATTTTCTTCTTCTCTTCGGGATACAGATTCAGCGAATCGATGATCTTTTGCAGGTTAGTGGTGCTGAGAATCGCTTGCGACAGCGTGCTCAAGCGATTGCGCACGTCGCCGGTAATGGTGGACTTCACGTAGGATTCCGGGACCTTTTGGGGATCGACCAGAATCAGCGTCTCCGAAGTGTAGGTGTCCGGCAGCAGCTTCGCCACCACCACGGTAACCCCGGTGATAAGCAACCAGACGCCCAGCACCAGCCACATGCGGTGCCGCAGCAGCCGCAGGTAATGCTCAAGCGGCAGTTGCCCCGCGCCGCTGTCTACATGCGGCTTCCCTAGTTTTCGAACATCTGCGCCCGGATTGACCATTCCCCTAAAACCCCTTCTCGTCTATTTTCGCACGAACCAACTGCTGAGAGTTTTCTACTCTATATATCGTCGCAATCCGCGGGCCAATCCAAGTAATAATTTAAGTCTTTTAAATTGTGTCAGTTAATACGCCCCAGAAAACGGTTTTCCCAAATATTTTCCCTTCAACCCACACTTTGAGATAGGCGCCGCACTCTGCCGCCGCCATTCTTTTTGGTAATCTGAATGCTGGTATTGCGCCGATGATCCGGGAAACGGGCCCTGAATGAAACCTCAAGACTATTTTGTGCACGAATCGAGCTACGTCGATGAGCCTTGCTCCATTGGACCAGGCACGAAAATCTGGCATTTCTCTCATGTGATGAAGAATTCCCGCATCGGCGCCAACTGCAACATCGGCCAGAACGTGGTGATTTCCCCGGACGTGGTGATCGGCAATAACGTCAAAATTCAGAACAATGTTTCGGTTTATACCGGCTGCATTCTGGAAGACGACGTATTCTGCGGGCCGTCGATGGTCTTCACCAACGTCATGAACCCGCGCAGCCACGTGGCCCGCAAGGACGAATACCGCACCACGCTGGTACGCCAGGGCGCGTCGCTCGGTGCCAATTGCACGGTGGTGTGCGGCTCGACGATCGGCCGCTATGCGTTCGTCGGCGCCGGGTCGGTGGTCACCCGCGACATTCCCGATTACGCTCTGGTGTACGGCAACCCGGCCCGTCCGCGCGGCTGGATGTGCGCCTGCGGCATCGCGCTCGATTTCAAGGGCGGCGGCCGAGCGCGCAATGCCAGACCTGCGGCGCCGCCTACACCAAATCCGGGCGAAGTGGTTAGCCCGTGCAAAGTAACAGGAACAGGAGATCCATACGTGATTACGGCGAATGAACGGCAGATTCCCTTGCTCGACCTGCAGGCGCAGCATAAACAGATTCGCGATGAAGTCCTGGCGGAGATCACGCGCGTGGTCGATTCCCAGAAATTCATTCTGGGCGACGAGGTCAAGGCCCTGGAAGCGGAAATTGCGGCGTATTCCGGCGCGAAGCACGCGGTCGGCTGCGCTTCCGGATCGGACGCCCTTTCGCTGGCTTTGATGGCTCTCGATATCCGTCCCGGCGATGAAGTGCTCACCACGCCGTACACGTTCTTCGCGACTGCCGGCGCGATCTCCCGCGTCGGGCGCGGTGCCGGTTTTTGTGGACGTCGAAGAGGCCACGTTCAACCTCGACCCCAATCGCATCGAGGCCGTCCTGGCCGCGCATCCCAAGATCCGCGCCATCATTCCGGTGCACCTGTTCGGCGGCTGCGCCGACCTGGATCCGATTTGCGCCCTCGCCGACGCACGCGGCATTGCGGTCATCGAAGACGCCGCGCAGTCGATCGGCTCCGAGTACAAGCATCGCCGCGCCGGCAGCATCGGCAAAGTGGGCACGCTGAGCTTTTTCCCCAGCAAGAATCTGGGCGGCTATGGCGATGGCGGCATGCTCACCACCAACGACGCCGCTCTGGCCGAGACGCTTGAGCACCTTGCGCGTGCACGGCCGCACGGGCAAGTATTTTCACCAGATCGTCGGCATCAATTCACGCCTCGACGCTCTGCAGGCCGCCGTGCTGCGCGTGAAGTTCCGCTATCTCGATGGCTGGACCGCCGGCCGCCAGAAAAACGCCGACCGCTACCGCACGCAGTTGGCGAAGCTGCAGGTTCCGGTGACCGTCCCCAAGACCGCGCCTTACCAGACGCGCCACATCTACAACCAGTTCGTGATTCGCGGGGCGGACCGCGACGCCCTGCAGGCCCATCTCAAGAAGCAGGGCATCGGCTCGGAAGTGTATTATCCGCTGCCGCTGCATTTGCAGCCCTGTTTTGCAGACTTGGGATACAAGAAAGGCGATTTCCCGATCAGCGAGAAAATGGCGGGCGATTCGCTGGCGCTGCCGGTCCATGCGGAGATCGCTGGCGAAGATATCGATTACGTCTGCGATTCGATCCGGGCGTTCTACGCGCGCTAATCGACCAGGCCCAACCGGAAAGCGATCCGCTTCAGCCGCCCGGGCTTTTGTCCGGTGCCGCGATAATTTTCGAGGGTAGGAACCAAAGTCGGAGCCGGCGGCAGCTCGTTCACCGCGCCGTTTGAGTGCCCGTTTACCGCGAGCTGGCTGCTGCGTTTCAGTTCTCCGCGAGCGGCCGGAGCGCGATCTGAATGTGCCCCGTGGGGCGATTCATCGAGACTCAAGTCTTTGCTAACTTCAATAATCTGATCGATGCCGATGCTGGTGTTGCTGGTGGCATAGGCCAGCATCAGGGCGTTGTCGCACAGCGCATTCACCAGGCGCGGAATGCCGTGGGAGCACAGCGCAATGTGAGCAACGGCTTCCGGCGTGAACGGATGCGCCTTGGTAGCGCCCGCTTTCTGCCAGCGATGCGCGATGTAGTGGTCAACGCCGGTCGGTGACAGCGGGTGGATCGCCAGGCGGACTGAGATGCGCTGCTTGAGCTGGCGGAGGTCCTGGCGGTCCAACAGATCCGCTAATTCGGTCTGGCCGGCCAAAACAATTTGCAACAGCTTTGTTTCCGCCAATTCAAAGTTGCTCAACAGACGCAACTCTTCGAGCACGTCCATGGGGAGCTTGTGCGCTTCATCGACCACCAGCACGGCCTGCTGCTTTTTTTGGTGGGCTTCCAGCAGAAACTGCTGCAGCAGGATCAGGCGCTGGGCTTTACTGTCGGGAATTTCGGTGATGCCGAAATCGTGCAGCGCGAGCTCCAGAAACTCCGACGGGGTCAGCGTCGGGTTCAGCACCATGCTGAAGCGGATGCGGGCGGAGGGAATGGAGCCGAAGACCCGCCGGAGCAGGGTAGTCTTACCAGTACCAGCGTCTCCAGTCAGAACTACGAAGCCTTTGCGGCTTAGAATAGCGTAAGTGAGCCCCGCGAGAGCTTCGCGGTGAGCCGGCGTGAGGAACAAGCACGACGGATCCGGGGTCATGCTAAACGGCTCTTTGTTCAGTCCGAAGAACTGGTTATACATACTAGGGCAGTTCACAACAACTGCAAACTGGATTTGCCTCCCCGATCTTCTTGACACATTCTATCAGGAGAAGAGTCTGAAGATATAACGTCATTTCGCTCCAGATTTAGCAACCCGGTAGCCATTATGATCGAGTTCAAACACCCCGCGAATGTGGTGGCAAACAGGATGCCAAGCGCCGGCCATAGAAATTGGGTCCCAAAACCCTGCCGGCCGTCGACCGCTTTAAGTACGGAGCTGAATGTCATCACCCCGTCGTGTCCCGGACTCTGGCCTAACGTTTTTCAAATAGTCCTAAGCATTTGCAATTTGGATTTCGTACTGCCTAGTCCCGGCAAGTGTATCTGCTTGAAAACAAACGTAACAGCGAGACAGAGAGATTTGGCAGTGCACTTGCATATATCGTCAGCGAACACTTTTACGACAAGCAGGCAACTGCGTGGGCCGTCGGATTTTGTTAGGTTGTCAGGATTTTGGAAAGAAGTACAGAACTCAAGGAGGAAGGGTTAACCAAAAATGCTTAAAACATTCAAGAATTTAATTCCGATTGGAGTGGTGGCTTGTCTCGCCGTAATTGGTGTTTCACCAGCCAGTGCCACTTTGACGGGCGATGTCCCATCAATACCTGGAGGCTCGGTAATTACGGGCGATGTGACGGGTACGACGCCGGGTTCGCTGGTGGCCGACCAGATTCACTCGTTTTCCCTCACTGGCGGTGGACTGACCTTCAGCGGAACGATCGAGTCTGCTGTGTATCAAGAGGCGGGCGGGACGTTGGACTTCTATTACCAGATAACCAACACCAGTCCAAGTCCGGACGAGAACGTGGAACGTCAGACGGAGGCCAATTTCGCTGGCTTCACGACTAACGTTGGATTTCGCACGGATGCCGGCATACTGACCGGCACGAGTTTTACTGCCGGCGGCGTGGCTCCTGGATTTTCAACGTCCAGCGCGGGCGGCACCACGATCGGTTTCAACTTTGGGGACATTCTCTCGAGTGTGATTCTGAGCGGACAGCACTCTGCCGTGCTGACGGTGGACACCAATGCGACTCTGTGGACGCTCGGAACGGCTTCGGGCATCGATAGCCTGGTTGGAAGCGTGGCCGGATATCAGCCCGCGAATCCTGTTCCGGAACCGACATCAATCGTGATGTTGGGTTCGGCGCTGCTCGGTCTGGCTGCTCTCGGACGCCGTCGCTTCGCCCGCTAGAAGTGTTTGTCTAGGAGTGTAAGTTAGAGGGACCGGTCCTTTTAGGGCCGGTCTTTTTTTTTGCCCGCCTGTTATTGCCCCACCGCTCCGTTTTCGCAAGACCCTGCCTGGCACTTCAAAACGAAAGGCCCCAGCCGCAAGCTGTCGCGGTATTGGCTCTCAATGAAGGACTCGATCAATGGAAAGGGCCGCCGGGTAGGATCGATATTCGGCCAGGTAAGAATCCAGAAGCTTGTAGGCGCCTGCCACCAGAAGATCCAACGCGGCGGGTGAGATTGCAATTCCGCCAACGCGTCAGATCCTGCTTCATCGGTCATCAATCCGGGTTGCAGAAATGAATAACGGGTCGGATTTTGCCCGCCGGTAACGAAGTAAACGATAGGAATATACGGAAAGACGAACAGGCCATCATGGGGATGGATTCGGCTCACCAAGGCCGAGAGCACCAAACCGTCCGCGGGCGTGCACCTCAGCTCTCCAGCGTGCGTTACGACCTTCTGCGTAGCGCGCATGTCATGGTGCACGCTCGAGGCCAGGAAGAGACATGCTGCCACCGTACACGCCGCGGTAACATCGCTCCGCCACTTTTCATTTGCCAGGACGTACAGGGCATAGCTACACAGAATGGCAAACACCGGCATGATGAAAAAGAGTTGATGGGCCGCCAGACGGGGAAGGCTGGCCACTAATAGTCCAGCGGAGAATAGGAGCAGGAGGGTCAGCGGCGCCCGGTCTTGTCGCAGGATCGAGCGACGCCGCCAGAACACGACTGCCAGGCCCAGATACGCCGCCACCGGCAAAATTGATGGAATCAGAGACTGAGTGAGGCGAGCCAGCCGAACGGCTAAATCCAGCCCCTGCGCGCCTTCAAAATAACTCGCCGGATCTATTAGAAGGGAACCATAAGACACGCGATTTGCCGCGCTATAGTGGCCGGCCGTCCACAGCAGATGCCGCACCATTGGGATGAGCGCTCCCTGATATGCCAACCAGCTCGCGGCGGCAATTGAGGACACGGCAGCGCCAACACCGTAGGCCCACATGTTGCGTGCTCCGGCCGTCAGCGCGATCCACGCCGCGATTAGGATTCCCACAACCAGAAACGGAGGCGTACTCAGGGCGGCAATTGCGGCACATGCGCCGGCTGCGGCAAGGTACCCTTGTTTGGCCTGCGAAACCCCGCTGCAGGCTAAAGCGCATGAGAGCAACGCCCACGTATTACTGTCCCAACGATGAGTCACGTAAAGTTGCAATGGCGCATCGAGACAAAACGCGGCGAAGAGCAGTGCCGTGGCAGCCGCAAACCAGCCTTTGGTCAGGGATGCCAGAAGCCAGTAGATCGCCATGCATTGCAGAGCGATTTCGAAAGACAGAACCCAGCGGGCGTTAGCGAATGTGGCGCCAAAAATCCGGAAGACGGCGCCGTACCACCAGAAAGTCCACGGTCCTGTGAGGACAAAGAAATCGCGATAGGGAACCTGGCCCTGGGATACGTGGAGCGCGCCGTCCAGATAGATTCCTTCGTCGATCGACATCAGGAACCGGCTGCCGATTTGCCAATGCACCAGGGAGAGCGTGAGAGCCAGCAGAACCGCTGCGATCCGCCAGTCGGGCTGGCCGAGGCTCGCCTGGAAGCGCCGAAAGGGCGTGTAGGTGAACGAGGGGAAGGGCACGGGGTGGATTCTATTCTAGCGAAGGCTACGATTTAGCTCCGGGGAATTTAAAGGGGAAATAAGGTGTTCAGGGATGGAGGGAATCGGCCCCGACGGCCGATTCCTATTTATTGAACCTTGGGGAAAATGGGCGCGTGACCCATTCTCCCCGGAAAGACAGCAACTTTACTGCACGCCAACGCCGGTCGGATAGACTCCGATTCTCGTCATCGTGCTCACCGCGTTGGTAGCGGTATTGACCATCGACAGGGAAAGGCCGTAGGTGTTGGTGACATAGAGTGTTGCGCCATCATTCGACATAGCCGTATAAAGGGGGAATTGGCCAAGGGCGACTTTGGTGACCAGCGCATGGGTGGCGGTGTTGATGACGGAAAGCGACGCGCCATTCCCGTTGGTGACGAACAGACGGCTGCCGTCGTGGGACATCGAGAGAGCCACCGGGTAGACGAAGCCGGATATGGTGGACACCAGAGCGCCGGTCGCAACGTTGTGAACCGAGACCGTGTTGAGATTCTGGTTGCCTACGTACGCCAGCGTCCCGGCTGGGTTCACCACGATTCCGTTGGGACCGCTACCGGTGTGCCAGGTGGCAACGACGGTGTGGGTAGCGGTATTGATTTCCGAAACGCTGAACCCGAAAATATTGGCGACCAGGGCGCGCGTGCCATCCGGAGTAAAGGCGATACCACCCGGCTTCGACCCAACCGGTATGGTCGCCATAAGGGCATGAGTACTGGCGTTGATAACGGAGACCGAATTGCCGCCCTGGTTGGTAACATAGGCCGCAGTTCCATCCGGAGTGAAGGTTACGCGGCTTGGATTAACGCCGGTCGGGACGGTGGCGACAATGGCGTTGGTCGCCGTGCTGATGACCACCACGTGGTTCAGCGACTGAGCAGTCACCCATACAAACGCGCCGCCCGGTTGCACCGCCACTCCATTCGGGTTTCCGGGAACGTTGATGAACGCTTTAATCGTATTGTTCGCCCGGTTGATGACGCCGACCGTCATCCCGGAGTAATTCGCTACATACGCGTAGGGCTGTGCCCACGCAGCGGATGCCAAAGCGGAGCTTACCAAGAAAAATCGAAACCAGGATGTATTGACCGTTTTAATCATGAATTCCTCCTAAAAAGTCGTGTGAAGCTCGGGCCGTTGATGCAAGGCGTGAACGCGATTTTGCACCGGCAGCCATGGGCGGATTCCTCACCCGTCCTCGCCGCCAGGGTGGCTTGACCGATCCCGGCAGCGATCTTGCAGATTGTTGTGTTATTCACAAGGGTATTCCCCTGGACAGAACTCTAGCATTAGGCAGAACACCTGAAAATCCCGCAATGGTCAACTGATTTTTGATGATTTTTGTTAGGTAACGATCAACGCTATCCACTTTTTTCACTTTCGAATTGGGAAGCCGAGCACGTGAAATGCCGGACGGCGCTAAGGGCGCTAAATATATGATCTTGTTGGTCTTTAGAAATCCATCGCCCACCTTGCCCAAAGGCGACCGCGATGTTTTTCCTAGGTAATTTGTACTTCTAGAGCAAAAACTGGATAGGCGCTTGCGGGGTAACGCGGTCAGGCAACTCAGGCAGAGGAAAGTAAGCCGGGACGCGCAAAATCCGAATGCGGGAAGCGCCCGGCTTCGCTCAGCCGATTTCTATTTGCCGCGGTGAGCGGTCTCGGTTAGTAACTGATTCGCCATCTGGGCTTCGGGCAGCTCGGGGGCTGCTTTCAAAGCATCGGCGAGCATTTTGGGGGCACGCTTGTCCCCCACTTTGGCGTAGGTCATCGCCAGGTGATAGCGGATGGCTGGATCGGGATTCATCTTGACCGCGCTTTCCAGATGCTGCAAAGCGGACTGGTAGACACCCCGGTTGTACAGCACCCAGCCCAATGTGTCGTCGACATCGGACCGGTCCGGCGCCAGCTCCTTGGCTTTTTGGGCGTACTTCAGCGCCTCCTCCGCCTGCTTGGGATGGGTCGCCATCAGATAGGCCAGGTTGTTCAGGGCGGTCACATTTTTCGGGTCGAGATTCAAAGCCTTGCGGAAATTATCGAGTGCTTTGGGATAATCCTTCTGCGCCGCTTCCAGCAGACCCTGATTGTTCCAGACGTGCGGATTCTGCGGATCGCTGGTCTGGAGTGGGGCTAATTCCTGGCGGGCTGAATCGAACTTGCGCTGGGCCAGGTCCAGTTTGGCAAGCGCCAGACTGGCGCTCGTGTCGCGCGGGTCGGCTTGTTTGGCTTGCATGTACGCGCTGCGCGCTTCATCCTGTTTGCCGCTGGCAGCGAGGAGGTTCCCCAGAATGCCATGCAACATGGCGGATTTGGGCCGCTGATCCGCGAGGGCCCGGATCTTTTCGATCGCTCCTGGGAGATTTTTTTGAACGGCATAGAGACGCACCAGGATTTCAAGAGCCGGCAGATTCTCTGGATTCTGCTTCAAAGACTCGTCGAGCAAAGCTTTCGCGGCGGGGTAGTTCTTGTCTTCGATCTTCAGGTATGCGTCCTGAGCCAGTAGATCGGGATGACGGGCAGCCGTCAATCCGCGGTCCACCTCCTGGCGCAGTTCCTTATTCCGGCCCAGCGCGAGTAAGGCCCAGTTGCGCCGCACGATGAACGCCAGGATCCGCTTCTGATCATCGAATGCCTTGTCCAAAGTATCGAGCGCCGCGGTAGCGGCTTTGGAGGCAATCAGCACGCGCGCCAGATGGAGCCGGACCGGCAAAAGCGCGGGATTGAGCCGGAGAGCTTCGGTGAGTTCCTGGCGCTCGCTCAGAGTCTCGCCGCGAGCCGCATGCAGCGCCGCCAACGCCACGTGGGCTTGCGCCAAATCAGGACTAAAGCGGAGCAACTGACTCAGATCATTCTGCGCTTCCGCGTATTTGCCATCGCGGGTGAGCAGGGCAGCTCGCTGGACCAGAGCGTCGCCGTCCTTCCGGTTTTTATCGAGCGCGTTGTCCAGGATTTTCTTCGCGTCCGCATTCCTTCCGGCCTCCAGATAGGCGGTGATTAGGCGGGTGCGTGCTTCCCGGTCCGAAGGATCCTGCGCTGCTAAATGCTCAAATTCCTGCAGGGCGGCGTCACGCTGACCGGTCTCGGCCAGAAACAACGCATGCACCGGCCGGAAGGCTTTTTCTGGTAGCTCGGAAAGCCGTTTGAAGGTCTGCTCAGCCTCGGCGTTCCGGCCCTGTTGGAACTGGAGCATTCCCAGGTCTTTCAACGCCGGACCGAACTTTGGGTCAATTTCGAGGGCACGGCGTATCTGCCGTTCCGCCTGGTCGTATTTCTTTGTTACCAGGTAGAGCCGGCCGAGCGCCACGGCCGCCTCCGCGGATTGAGGGGCATTGGCGACGCAGGTCTTCAGGATTTCTTCGGCGCCCGCGGTATCTCCCTGGTTCAACTTAATCCGCATGAGCATTACCGAGGAGCTTAAATTAGCGGGAAACTTGCTGAGGGCTTGCTGTAGATACCCAACAGCGTCTTCCTTTTTTCCTAAACTCAGTTCCGAGAAGGCCAGCAGATTCAGCGCCTCTGCAGAGGTAGGCGTCGAGTCCACTACAGTTCGTACCCGTTTTTCAGCCTCTTGACGCAATTCCTGATTGCCTCTTGACAGCATTAATGACGCCAGCTTCAACTGCGCATCGGTGTGCTTCGGGTTCAGATCGGTTGCCTTCTTAAAGGACGCGTAAGCGCCGCGCACGTCTCCGCTACCGTCGTATGCCAGGCCCAATTGATAATAAGCCTCCGCATCGTTGGGGGCGATGCGTGTGGCATTCTTGAACTCAATGACGGCTCTGGCGTAATCTTTTTTGGCGTACTGCTGTTTGCCCAGAGAGAGGAACTTGGCCTCTTTCGCCTCTTTCGTCAGCCCGCAACCGCAGAGTGTCAGAACAAACGCGAGACCCGCTACCCTTGAACCGAATTTCTTCCCGAAACGTTTCATAATTTTTGTCTGACTCCTGTACGCGCCGAGCTTCCTGAGAAAGCAGCGCTAAACACCTGGTGCGCTCATCGGCCGCCGAGCCCCGTGAAGACGATACGTATCGTTTTTAGAGCGATAACGCAATCGAAGAAAATGGACATGTTCTTGAGATAGAACAAGTCGTATTCCAGCTTGCGGTACGCGTCTTCGACGGTCGCGCCGTACTGGTATTGCACTTGCGCCCAGCCGGTAACACCGGGGCGCACCGAGTGGCGTTCGTCGTAGTAGGAAATGTCCTTGCGTAGCTGATCAACGAAGACTGGCCGTTCCGGGCGGGGCCCGACGAAGCTCATCTCGCCGCGAACCACGTTGAGAAACTGCGGTAGCTCGTCGAGTCGGAATTTGCGAATGAACTTGCCGACACGGGTAGTCCGCGGGTCGTCCTGGGTGGCCCATTGCGCGCCATTGGCGACTTCAGCGTCTACTCGCATCGAGCGGAATTTCAGCACCTTGAAAGTTCTCCCGCCGAGGCCAACGCGTTCCTGGCGGAAAATGACCGGCCCTTTGGAATCGAGTTTCACTGCGAGTGCCACTAGCGCCATCAGGGGCAGGGTAAACACCAGGCCCAGGATGCCGACACTGAGATCGAGTGCCCGTTTCACCGCCAGATTAAGCGGCGAACGGCGAAAGCCATCGGAAAAAACGAACCAACTGGGATGTATGCTCTCGAGCCAGACGCGCCCGGTAAGCGACGACATGGTGGTGTGGGCATCCTCGACGCGAACACCTTGTACGCGCAGGCGCACCAGTTCGCGCACCGGCATGCGTCCGCGGCGGTCTTCCATGGCGACAATGATGCGCGCGATGCGGTGCTCCGGAGCCAGCCGCTCCAACTCTTCGGCCGCGCCGATGATCTGATGGCCGAACAGCATCCGGGTAGTGCCGGAATCGCCCGGCTTAGCTTCGATGAATCCGACCAGGCTGACGTTGAGGTCGTCGCGGGCGGTTAGCTCGCGAGCCACATTCAGGGCTAATTCATGGGTTCCTAAAATCGCGATATTTTGTTTGGGCGCGGCGATCTGCCAGGCGCGGTCGAGCACTACCCGGTTGATGGTCACAAACGCGCCGACCAGCATGACGCTGATCAGAAAAGTGCCGCGGCCAATCAGCAGCGACGGGAACATATAGTAAAGCGCGCCCAGCACGAGGCAGGCGCTGCCCAGCGATTGCCCGAGGCAGATGAGCTGCTCAGTTCGCCCGCGCAGCACGTTCAGGTTGTACAGATCGCTGTAATAGAAACACAGCTGAAAGGTGATGATGACGACCAGTACCTGCTCGGCGATCTCGGGAAAATGCAGCAGTGCTTCCATTTCATCCGGACTGTTCCAGAAGCGCAGGCGCACCCCGCACAGCAGGGCAAGCGCGATCAGCCCGCCCTCAATGAACATGAGGAGCACGCTTTTCGGCGATACGTACTGGTTGAAGATCCGGATCATCGTCTGAAGGTCCTGGGCATTTTTATGGTCTTCAATGCCTCTCTTGCGATTGCGGGCTAAACATCACCGACAGACGGACGCCATGCTGCGCCGACTGATATGCGGTCGGCAACGAATTGCTGGTAAAAGTTCCGTAGGTGTAGCCCATCTCGACCACCGTGTGTCCACCCATGCGCCGGGTCACGCCTGCCATGGCGCGCCAGGCGTTGGAATTGCCGTAGGCGCTCTGGCGAAACTGCTCCCGCAGAAAGCTGCTGGTAAGTCCCCAACTGCGTCCCGGACGCCACCAGCGCCAGGACGCATTGATGTTGGTCGTGTCAGCCGTGGCCAGTCCGTAGCTCTGGCTCACCGAGCGGTCGCCCGAAGCCATGAACGTGTGGGCAAAGGTCTGGTATCCCATGCTGGCGCCGTACACTGGCGTGGTGCCGGGATTGGTGTTGTTCGCCGAAGAATGCAGCGTATTAACGAATCCGGCGCCGGCATGCACCTGCACCGTCCAACGCCGTCCCAGCGTGCGGCCGATAAAGCCCGAAGCGTTGGTGGCTGTGGAGTTCTGAATCTGCGAGAACCCGCGGGTGCTCGATACATTCACGCCGACTTGAGTGCGGGGCGACAACGAATAAGACACGCCGGCGCTCGCGCCCGCCTGGATGGCCTTGGCAACTAAAAAGGAGTCCTGCACTTCGCCATCGTCCAGGTGCTGGGAGCGCGAACCGGTTACCGACAAGCTGTAATTCAATCTTTGAGAATGCGCGTAGCTAAGCGATGCCGACGCGGAGGTGACAAACACGCGGTTGCCGAAGAACAGCGTCTGCGCCGGCGAACTGATTCCGGGAGCGCCGTTGAGCTGCTGACTGAGTCCCGGGTTGCTGGACTGCCCCGTGAGCACCGCGCCCGGCAGGTCGCCTGGCCCCGCTGCCCCCACGATATTGCCGCTTTGAATCGGGCTGAACAGCATTTGGGTATAAGTGCTAAGCCCGGAGTTGGCGGAAAAGCCAAAAGTCCATTTTCGACCGAGCTGGCGGGTCGCATTCAAATTGAGAAAGTGGTTGAGGGCATTCAGGTCGGAGTGATGCACCTGCCCCAGATAGCTCGCCATGTAGCCGATGGAGATGCTGCCGTTCTTACCCCGTTTCGACCAGCCCACGCCGGCCGAGCCGCCGTAGGATTCATCGGGTCCCACGTTTTGGGAATTGGGCAGAACATAACCTTCCTGTGGGGTAAATACCGACTGCCAGCCCACGAACCCGGTGATGCTGTAAAGCTGAAATCCGCCACGCGGATTGGAAAACGGATTGTCGCCGAATAAGGGTGAGCCCTGCTGGGCCGCGAGGGGTACCGGCGCTACCGCGAAGAGCAGCGCAACGGCCGTCCATCCGAGTATCGTCGTAATGCCGCCGCGGGTGCGGTTAAAAGAAATCATGTTTCTCACCTTCCCTCCGGGGCCGTCTGCGGCGCGATCCGGAGATTACAGCTCTTCATCTTGTACAGCAGGGAGCGATAACTGATTTGCAGGGCCAGAGCCGCGCGGCGGCGGTTCCAGTGATGTTTGGCCAACGCTTCCAGAATGATCTCGGATTCCAGTTTCTGGGAAGCTCCCCGCACCAGTTCTTTGAGAGAGCGATTTTCGCTCGCCGGCATCGGCCGGGGCTCCAGCCGCGTCCGGCTGTTGATCTCGGCGATGGTTTCTTCGTCATGGGCTACGATCACGTAAGTCCTGGCGATGTTTTGCAATTCGCGAAAATTGCCCGGCCAGTCGTAAGCCAGCAGGGCATCCAGCAGCCGGGGGGTGACGGCGGGCAGGGAGCCGCTGCCATTGGCCGCTTGCCGCACCATGTGGGCGAATATCTCCGGAATGTCCTCCCGCCGCTCACGCAGCGGAGGTAAATGAATCCGGTATACCGATAGCCTGTGATACAAGGCCGCGCTCAACTCGCGCTTCTTGACCAGCGGTGCCAGCGGCTCGGTTGCGCTCGAAACCAGGCGGGTGGCAGGGGCGTGGGCGGCGTCGCGGGAAACCGCCTCGTAATCGAGGGCCTCCATCAATTGTTCCTGCGCGCTGGGCGAGAGCAGGTGGACGTTCTTCAGAAAGATGGTGCCGGGCGTGTCGCGATAGATATCGCTGAGGTCGCGCGGGGCGTCCATCATCGAAACCCCAGGAACGGACAGCGGACCCGATTTGCGGCACAGCACCCGGCTCACGCCACCCCGCAAGCCGCTAAGTTCATGTAGCAGCTCAGCCAGCGCCTCCTTGCCGGTTCCGGTCGCGCCTTCAATCAATACCGGCAAACCCGAGCGGGCGATCGACCCGACCCGTCGTTCCAGATCTCTCATGCGCTCGTGACTGCCGAAAACAAAGGGAATTAGCATTCGAACGCTGTTACACTGGCAATTTGTCCGCCAAAAGGCTTCTAATGAGATCAATGAGGGTTGTGTCGAATTGGGACAGGATAGCTGAACCAATTTTTTGCACATAATGCGAATGTTTTTCGCTAGCCTAGTTACTCTCCGGCATTCGCGAGTTACAGTTGTATAGCAGAATCAAGGGTAGTCAGGTTCGGAGGCACGATGGCGCTTGAAATGCAAGCCTCGGCATACGATCACATGGCAGCAGCCACTACATGGGATACGCCACTTCATGGGAACAGCCACTTCTGCCCTGCTAACTAAAGCTAAACACTCCACGTCATTTCGGAAGTGGGGTCTTTATTGGTTGCAGGCACTTACCATCGCCGCACTGATTGCCGTTCTGTACGGACAGGTTCTGGCCGACATGGCCGAGGATTGGTGGACCGATCCCAGCCTTTCCCAGGGGTTGCTGATTCCGCCTCTTGCCCTTTACATCGCCTGGACCCGCCGCAGTATGACCTTGGCGCAGCCGGCGGTGGCCGAAAATCGCGGCTTGTGGATGGTTGCCTGCGCTTGCTTCCTCTACATCATGGGCAAGCTGGGCGCTGAATTCTTCCTGCCGCGCATGTCGTTTGTGATTCTGCTGGCGGGGCTGGTCTGGACTTTCTGGGGACTGGCGCGCCTGCGCACGCTGGCCTTTCCCCTGCTCCTGATGGCGACCATGGTGCCGCTGCCGGTGATCCTCTACAACGCGATTGCAGCGCCGTTGCAACTGTTCGCATCCAATGTCGCGACCAATCTGGCGCAGGTTCTGGGCGTGGCGATTTACCGCGACGGCAACGTGATTCACCTGGCCAATATTTCGCTGGGCGTGGAAGAGGCCTGCAGCGGATTGAATTCGCTCTCGGCGCTGATGGTGGCGAGCCTGCTGCTGGGTTTCCTGGTGTGCGAGAAGGTAAGCGCGCGAGTGATTTTGTTTGCCCTATCGATTCCGCTTTCGATCGCAGTGAACGTGCTGCGCGTGACGGGCACGGCCGTCATCGCGGATTACCATGAAGAGTTTGCGCTCGGCTTCTATCACATGTTTTCCGGATGGCTGGTCTTCATAGGTGGATTCGCGATCCTTTACGGGATGGCGAAAGGCCTCGACCGGCTGCTGCGCGGCTCGAGCGGGAGGAAAGCATGAAGAGACTGACGTTTCGCTATGTGGCGGTGGTGTTGATGCTCTCGGCGACGCTGGCCGGCTATGCATTGAGCGAGCGCCGCAAGCCCGGCTCGCTCGCCCAGCCGCTGGACACGATCGGCAAGGAAGTGGACGGCTGGAAATGGACCAGTGATGAGCCGCTGGGCGAATCCATTCTCAAGCGGCTGCAGCTTACCAGCTATGTTTCCCGGATGTACGAAAAGCAGGGCACCAAGCTGGGCCTGTTCATCGCTTACTACGCGCAGCAGCGGGCCGGGGAAAGCATGCACTCCCCCAAACACTGTCTGCCCGGATCGGGTTGGGAGATTTGGAAGCACGACTCGGCGATGGTGCCAGTGAACGGCGCGCTAGTCGAGATCAACCAGTACTCAATCCAAAACGCCGGTCAGCGCATGCTGGTGTTTTACTGGTACCAATCCAAGCAGCGCATCATTGCCAGCGAATACATGGGCAAAGTGCTGCTGGCTAAAGACGCGCTGATGAGCGGCCAGACGGCCGGCTCGCTGGTGCGCATTGTGATGCCCGATACCCCCGCGACACCGCAGCAGGGCGTGGCGTTCGCCGCCAAGTTGATTCCCGAAGTGGAGCGCTGCTTCGGCGAAGCGAACTGAAGCCTCAAAAGAGAACGCCGGGGCCGTCACGTACGCCCTTGATCGATCGTACCAAAATTGATACAATTAATAAGACGATATGGCGTAAACGTCTGCCCGCCCGTTTTTATCGCTCCGACCGGGGCCGCGAGCCGGTACGGGAATGGCTGAAGAGTCTGCATGCCGATGACCGCCGGATCATTGGTGAAGACATCAAGGCCGTTGAATTTTCCTGGCCCGTTGGTATGCCGCTGGTGCGCTCGCTTGGGCGGGACATTTGGGAAGTGCGTAGCGGTCTGCGGCATGGTGGCATTGCTCGCGTATTATTTTGCGTGGATCGACAATGCATGGTGCTGTTGCATGGCTTCATTAAGAAGACCCAGAAAACGCCTGGCCGGGAAATTGATCTAGCGATCCAGCGTATGAAGGGAGAAAGCGCGTGAAGAAGAAAAATATCGGGTCATCCTTCGATAGCTGGCTTCGCGAAGAAGGCCTGTATGAGGAAGTCAACGGAACCGCCATCAAGCGCGTTGTTGCCCGACAGGTGGAAGCGGCCATGCAGGAAAAAGGTCTCTCCAAAACCGAAATGGCCAAGCGGATGCGAACCAGCCGCGCCGCCCTCGACAGGCTGCTTGATCCCGCCAACGACGGTATAACGCTAAGCACCCTCCAGAAGGCGGCTGCTGTTGTGGGCCGTGAGATTCGGGTCGAACTGGTATAGCGCTTAACGCCCGCCCTGCATGGCGTCCAGCATTTGCTGGGCAGCTCTGATTTCTGGCAGGCTGGGATCCATTTTCATGGCGGCTACCAGGTTTTGCTGGCCGCGCTCGCGGTCTCCCATTTTGAAATATGCCATCGCCACGTGAATCTTGCGACGGGCGTTGGGTTCCTTGTCGGCGGCCTTTTCCAAATAGGGGAGCGCCATGCTGTAGAGGCCTTTGTGGTACAAAATCCAGCCCATGGTATTCTCGACCGCCGGGGCGTCGGGCGCCAGTTCGGTGGCCTTCTGGGCGTATTTCAGGGCTTCATCCTGCTGATTGCCGTACTCGGCAAGATCGTAGGCTAAGTTATTTAAAACCAGAATATTAGATGGCTGGACCTCGAGAATTTTCTTGTATTCTTCCATGGCGGCGGTGGGGTTGCCGTCTTTTTCTTTGATGGCCGCGAGCAGCATACGGGCTGCGATGTTCTTGTCGTTTCGCTGGAGCAGAGCGGACAGAGTGGCGGTTGCCTCTTTCAGGTGGCCTTCAGCGATGTCCAACTGAGCCAGGCCCATGTCGGCCGCGGTGAAGTTCGGATCGGCCGCCTTGGCTGCCAGCAGGGCGGCTCGCGCCTGCTGCTTCTGGCCGTTGGCGAGCGACACCTCAGCCAGCAGCTCCTGCACGCGGGCGGACTTGGGATGAGCGGCGGAGTAATCCTGCACCACCTTCAAAGCCGCCTCGGGCCGCTTCTGAGCCATGTGGCTGCGCACGATCATGCGCAACAGTCGCATATCCTCGGGGCGCTGCTGGAGAGCCTGGTTGAGCGAAACGCGGGCGGCCTCATATTCGCCCTTTTCCAGCTTCAGATAGGCGTCCTGAAGCAGTAGCTCCGGGGCTTTGACTGTGGTCAGGGCGCGATCCACTTCTTTGCGGGCTTCGGCGGTCTGGTTGAGCGCGAGCAGGGCGCGGTTGCGCTCGATCACGAATCCCAGGGTATTTTTGTGTTGGGGCGGCGTGGTCTTGTCATCCAGCAGTTCGATCGCGGCCTGGGGGGCGTTCGACGCGATCAGGGCCTGCGCCAAATCGAGGCGTGCCGCCAGCATGTCGGGGCGCAGACGCACGGCCTCGCTGAGCTCCTGACGCTGCTTGGCCGAATCGCCGCGGGTCTGATAAATCTTCCCCATGAGGTAGTGGGCTTCGGGCGAATCGGCGCGGAAACGAAGGGCTTGGAACGCGTCTTTTTGCGCTTCGTCGACTCGTCCGCTGGCGAGATAGATGCCGCTGCGCTGCACCAGCGCTTCCACGTCTTTCGGGTTCTTTTTCAGGGCCGCCGAAACCAGTTTTTCCGCATCGGCGTTGCGCTGCGCCCGCACGTATTGCTGGGCCAGGAACGAGCGAATGGCACGGTCGTCGGGATATTGCTGGTTGAGTTTCTCAGCTTCGGCGATGGCGTCGGCGTTCTTCCCGCGCGCCGCTTGAAAAGCCGCGTGATTGAGGCGGTAGCGCGGTTCGGGAAGAGCGGAGAGCCGGGCGTAGGTTTGCGCTGCGTCATCCAGTTTGTTAGTGCGGGTCTGAAGCGCGGCCAGGATCAGCAGGGCAGAGGTGCTCTTGGGATCGATCTCCAGCGCGCGCCGGAACTGCGCTTCCGCATCGACCGGCTTGTTGAGGCTCAAGTAATATTGCCCCAGGGCGAGAAAGGAGTTGGCGGATGGCGGCTGCTGCTCGGTGGCCCTCTTCAACAGATCTTCGGCGCCGGCCAGATCGTTGCGCGATCGCTTGAGCCGGGCCAGGGCTACGGTAGCAGCCAGATCTTTCGGAAACTTGGTTACCGCTTCTTCCAGATGTTTTTCGGCGTCCGCCTGATTGCCCAGCCCGCTTTCGACACCGGCCAGCGCACCCAGGATTTCCGCATTGTTTTCCCCGCTGTCGATCAGGTTCTGAAGCTTCTGCTGGGCCTGCTCCAAGAGCGGTGTGTTGTGGCTCATCAGGCCGCTCGCGCCCATGATCTCGGCCAGTTTGAGCTGGGCATCCTGATGCTTGGGATTGAGCTCAACGGCCCTTCGCAGAAAGGGAATGGCCGACTTTGCATCGCGCAGGGCGAGATAAGCCATGGCGAGCTGATAATACGGCTCGGCATCTTTGGGCTTGGCTTGCGCCGCGTTGCGAAACTGGATGACCGCCCGGCTATAATCTTTCCGGTCCATCATCTGCTTGCCGGATTTTAAATAGCGCGCCTCTTTGGCTTCGGGCGAACAACCCGAAAACAGAAGACACGCTCCGAGAACGCCGCAGCCGAGAGCCACCCGGACGGGCTTGTGACTACGCCGCGATGTCACGTTATGCACTGGGAGCATTTCCATCCAACTTTCCGCCTTTGCGCCGCAATCTGTAGAGCTTTCTATGTGCACCTTTCATTCCACCGCCAGGCAAGCTGTAGCACCCAGTATCGCAAAGAGTTAGATACGCCGGGGCGCTGCGCATCGTTGCTTGTGCACAAAATATGCAAATAAATGTCAAAAAGTCTGCAAGTTTCGCCAGCGGAAGGGGTTGGAAGACGGAAGGGTAAACGGTGGCGGTTAATGGGGGACGACGACAGTATCGTCGGGCTGCAGCATGATGTTCTGTTCCATGTGCTCGCCCTTCAGCACGGCATCGTAGTCGAAAAAGTGTTTGGCCGGCTTGCCGCTCTCGGTGCGCATGACATAAATCTTCTTGCGCTTGGCGTAGTCGTTGAGCCCCCGGCTTCGGCCAGGGCCTGCAGGACGGTGAGATCCGACAGCAGGGGGATGGGGCCGACGCGATTGACGGCGCCCACCATGTAGACTTTCTTGCTATGAATTTCCCGCACCACCACGGTGACGTCGGCGCCGTTGATGAACTGGGCGAGCTTGGCTGCCAGGTTCTTTTCCAATTCAGCGGGAGTCTGGCCCATGACGTCCACTTCCTTCACCAGCGGCAGAGTGACTTTGCCATCGGGCCGGACGACGATGCCTTGCACCGAGACTTCGTTTTCGCGCCAGACGTTGATTTGCAGCACGTCCCCGGCGCCGATGCGGTAGCCCACCGGCGCGCCGGAATTTTTCGGGACGTCAGGCGGCGGTGTTTTTGTGTCTTGCGCGGAACCGGGCAGGGCAGCCAGGCACAGGCCGGCGACTGCGAGTGCCAGCAAATTCGCGTAGCGCCTCGGGCGGAGTCTAGGGCTCATCACTGCGGTGGATCGGCTTGGCATGGTTCAAAAGATCGTAGCTTTCAATATAGCAGCCCAATCCGAATCCGGAAGACTGATTTTCGACCCGCATCACGCGCGAGCGACACTGCAGGCACACCGGCGCGCTCGAATAGCCAAAGCTATCGGCTGGGATGGCAATGATGCATTCCACCCATTCGCCGAGCTGGAAGGGCTCTGATGAAACGCAATAAAAGCCGCTACTGGTTAGGTTCTCGGTGGTGCACTCGACCGAGGGTGTGCTGGATTGGCGGAACAGACGGATCGGCCAATGAAGGGGAATCCGTTTTCGCTTGCGCCGTTCTTCAAGTAAGGCCATGAAGCTTATCAACCAATCACGTATCTACAGTGGTTCCGTATCCCGGTCCCAGCTGCTCGGGGCAACGCCCCTTCGGCTTTCTGATAACGAACGGTCGCGTATGCCCGGGGATGGCCCGGTTAGGCCTGGCCGACGCCTGCCGGCTCCCTTTCCCTGGTGTCCCAGCTTGCGGATCGCCATAAAACAATGACTCGAATAGTACTTAGTTCTAAGCGGCTGCCGCAGCCCGACTGCTGACCGACCCAGAAAGCTTCCTGAGTAGCTTGGCCAGTTGTTGTGCATTTTTGCAGCCAGACAGTTTTCCACAGAAAAGCTCAGGGTTAATGCAACATAAACGGTAATTCTCGCACCATTCGCATAGTTGCAAGTGATAGACTAGATTGACGTTGCCGCAAGGAAATGTTGGAAATTCGGATAATCCTTAAGGCAGTAAGGGGTTTGCCGTATTGAACTTCCAGCAAAACCGATCTAAACCTAAAGAGGCACAAAGGAAAATAATTTGAGTGCCGATTGGAAAAACTTGACAAAAATCAGGACTACGGTATGCTGCTGTCTATCTTTAGTTGCTGCGGAATCTAAATAACGCGCCCTTATGGAGATTCGGCTAGTTTCAACGGACGACCAATTGGGCAAGCTTTGCCGCGAAACGCTCGGAGCTTTTCACGGCAACGACTGGACACTGAAGATCAGTGCCGGTGCGGAGGACGCATCCCAAGCGGATTTTGTGATTTGGGATTGCGACTCGGGCATTCCCTTACCGCTGGAGCTGGATTTCGAACAGGAACGCAAAAACCTCTTTCTGGTATCGCGTAAGAAGATGAGCACGCTGCTGAAGCGTCTGCCGATGGCGGCAGTGGCAATTCTTCTGAAGCCGGTCAACAAAGCTACGCTGCACGCATTTCTCGAGCACGCCGTGGCGCGCCACCAGAAAAGCAATGCAGCCGACGTGGATTCGCTGCGGGCCGATCGCGACGAAATTTTGCAGTGCCTGTTGCACGCAAACCTGAAATTGCAGGAATACGATCACGACCGCACCAACTTCCTGGCGCGGGCGGTACACGATTTTCGCGCGCCCCTTACCGCGATTGACGGCTACTGCGGCTTGATTCTGGGCCAGCAGCTGGGACCGATCTCGGACGAGCAGCAGGAAGTGCTCGAGCGCATGCAGCACTCGATCAAGCGGCTCTCGCGCATGGCGACCGCCATGTTCCAGTTGAGCGTGGGGCGGCAAGTGGAAAAAGCGCCCAATCTGCAAAAGGGCGATATCGAGGCGTGCATCTATCAGGCCATGCATGAGACGCGGCCGCTGACCGAGGCCAAGCACATCCAGCTCGGCCTGCAGATGATGGATCCGCCGCAGACCCTTTATTTCGATCGCGAGCAGATCGAGCAGGTGCTGATTAACCTGCTGGACAACGCGTGCAAGTTTACTCCCAAGAACGGCTCGATTGAAGTCCGCGGCTATCCCTTCTTCTGGGAGCGGCGGGCCAAGCTCAAAACCGCCATCACCAATGGGGAGCGGCGGTTGTCAAGATTACAGGCGCCTAATGCATTTCGCGTGGACATACGCGATTCCGGACCCGGCGTTCCGCTGGAAAACCTGGAGAGAATATTTGAGGAGTACACCTCGTATTCAGGCGGTCAGGACCGGTCCGGAGGAGGGCTGGGACTGGCAATTTGTAAGTTCATCCTCAACGTCCACCAAGGGCAGGTTTGGGCGGAGTGTGGGGAAGACGGATCGACGTTTTCGTTCGTGCTGCCGCTCCGGCAAGAAGCCCACATTCCTCTGCAAAACGTGGCGCCCCACCAGATGATGGTGGCGGGTTCGTAGGCTAGCCCCTTCGGGAAAGCGAATGCAGACCTTGCAGACTCAGAATAAGACGCGAACGATCCTTGTGGGCGAGGACGAACTCGAAGTACGCAGCTATGTCGAGATGGCTCTGCGTTGTCACGGATATGCCATCGAATCGGCGCAGGATGGCGAAGAAGTACTGAGCACGCTCGAGCGCGAGCGCGGCAAAATTTCCCTGGTGCTGTTGGACATCATGATGCCCCGCAAGGACGGCCTGGAAACGCTGCGGGACATACGGCGCACCGATCCGGACTTGCCGATCATCATGCTGTCGGGCGCGTCTTCGCCGCTCAAAGTAGTCGAGGCGATGAAGAGCGGGGCCACCGATTTCATTCCCAAGCCGGTAAGTCACGAAGACCTGCACGAGGCCATCGAAAAAGCTTTGGGCGTGGCGGTGCCGGTGAACGGGCATGCGGCGCGGCCCATGAATGGGCGGCCGCCGGCGGAAACAGAAAACCGCTACGCCGGCGCGCTGCGCATCAAAGCCATTGATCCGCTGCTGCGCCAGATCGGGGCATCGGAAGTACCGATTCTGATTCAGGGCGAGACCGGCGTGGGCAAGGAAGTAATGGCGCGCCAGCTCTGCGCGCAGTCGCCGCGCGCCAACCAGCCGTTCCTGAAGTTGAATTGCGCGGCATTGCCTTCCGAATTGGTCGAGAGCGAATTGTTCGGCTACGAGCGGGGCGCGTTTACCGGCGCTTTCAAGAACAAGCCGGGCATGTTCGAGATGGCGGATGGCGGAACGATTCTGCTGGACGAAATCGGCGACATGGAATTCAGACTGCAGGCCAAGCTGCTGCAGGTCTTGCAGGACCACGAATTCCAGCGGCTGGGCGGCAAGGAAACCGTGCACGTGGATGTTCGCGTGATTGCCGCGACGCACTGCGATCTGGAAAAAGCCATTGCCGACCGGCGTTTTCGTGAGGATTTGTATTACCGCCTGAACGTGGTCACGCTGCGCATTCCGCCACTGCGCGAGCGGCGCGACGAGATTATCCCGCTGGCCGAATTTTTGCTGAACAAACAGGCCGAGGGGGCAGCGATCCCGCCGCTGACGCCGCTGCTGCAGCAGGCGCTGCTGGCGCACTCCTGGCCGGGCAACGTGCGCGAGCTGGAAAACGTCATGCGCAAATATCTGGTCGTGCGCGATGCCGACATCATCGTGGACGATTTGCGCTCGCGGCTTTTACGCAAGGCGGCGATGGAGCCGACTCCGGCCAGCGACGCCGGCGATCCGTCCGCCGCGGAGGAACCCGTGGTTCCCGGCGCTCCTATCCTCAAGCGCGTAAAATGGGCCAAGGAGCAGGCGGAAACGGAAGCCATTCTGACCGCGCTGAACTCGACCAAGTGGAATCGCAAACAGGCGGCGCAGCTTCTCAAGACCGATTACAAAGCGCTGCTGTACAAGATGAAGAAGCTCGCGATCGAACCGTAAGGACGGGTTTGAAACCCGCCCCTACGACTGTGATCATTCCAGCGGGATCGTTCCGCATGGGGTGCGAAACGGGGCGCGACGAAGAACTGCCGGTCCACGAAGTTTGGGTGGACGCGTTTGAGCTGGCCGTGTTGCAGGTGACGGTTCGCGACTACGGCGTATTCCTCGCAGCCAATCCTGGCAAGCCTCCTCTGCATTGGGGAGACCCCGCATTCAGCCATCCCGATCAGCCCGTTGTTGCCGTGAGCTGGTTTGAAGCTGTCGCGTACTGCGACTGGCTCACGCGCATTTCCGGCCGCAAATACCGGCTGCCCAGCGAGGCGGAGTGGGAGCGGGCTGCCAAAGGCGACGCGGACAATCTATACGCGTGGGGAAATGAGCTGCCGCAGGATCATGCCGAGTATCAGCAGCGCTGGAGTGGAACCGTTAACGCTCCGCTGCCGGTGGGTCAGGGATCAGCGACGGCCTGGGGCCTATGCGACCTGGGCGAAAACGTGCACGAGTGGTGCAGCGACTGGTTTGACAAAGCCTACTACGCGCAATCGCCTCGCCTGAATCCGCGCGGACCGGAAACCGGGGAGCGGCGGGCTTCACGCGGCGGGTCCTGGCGGCATCAGATCAAAGTCAGCCGGTGCGCCGCGCGTTCCAGCATTCCGCCGGCATTTCAGTACGCCGACTACGGGTTTCGCGTTGCGCGCGAATTGACTTAGCTCCCCGATCTGCCTCGCTGAGCAGGCCATGCCGTGCCAGGAATTCGGGCGCGGTTTCGCGGGGTCCGGAGGACTCAGGCGCCTCATAATCCCACCAGGCCGAGGGACGGGCGCCGGGGTCGACGAGAGCCTCCAGGATGGCCTTGGCTTGCTGCCAGGCGCGGCGCCGGGCAGACTCGCTGGTAAAGGCGGACGACGAATTTTGCGGACCCAGCAGCAGGTCCAGATACTGTTCGACGCTCAACTCCGTGGAATCGCTCATACGGTTGTTCAATCATTAGTGCGCAGATTTGCGTCCGCGTTTCAAGAAATTCAACGGTGGGTTTCACCACGGAAGGCTGGTGGCGGCGGGGCGACTCGAACGCCCGACCTACGGATTATGAGACCGTCGCTCTAGCCAGCTGAGCTACGCCGCCTACAAGGAACAACTTTACTTAGAGTGTAGCAAAGGAAAGACTTGCTACCGCCTCCAGTGTAGCGTAACGTGGGAGGTGGCTGTTCGGCCATTATCAAAAAGTTTCCGGAGGTTTGAAGATGCAGCGTAGAAGTTTTCTGACAGCAGCGATTACCGGCGTGGCTGCTTTGCGGCCCGATTCCATCAACAAGGCGCAGGCCGCCAGCCGCTTCGTGGATAGCCGCAAAGCCGAGGATGTGGCGCGCGATGAAGACTACTGGCGCGAAATCCAGCAAGCTTTCACGATTGACCGCAACATCGTCAACCTCAACAACGGCGGAGTCTGCCCGTCGCCGAAAATAGTGCAGGATGCCATGCGGCGCGCGCTGGAGTTTTCCAACAACGCGCCGGCGTATTCGATGTGGAGCGTGCTCGAGCCGGAAGTGGAGGGCGTGCGTTTGCGTCTGGCCAATATGTTCGGCAGCGATCCGGAAGAAATCGCCATCACGCGCAATGCGTCGGAAGCTCTGGAAATCGCGCAGATGGGTATCCAGCTAAAGCCGGGCGACGAAGTGCTCACCACCGATCAGGATTACGGGCGCATGCTCACCACCTGGAAGCAGCGCGAGCGGCGCGACGGCATCGTGATGAAACAGATTTCGTTCCCCACGCCGCCGCCTTCGATGGACGATCTCTACCAGCGTTTCGAGCGGGCCATCACCCCCAAGACGAAAGTTATCCTGATGTGCCACATCACCAACCTGACCGGCCAGATTTTCCCGGTGAAGAAAATTTCCCAGATGGCGCGGCAGCGCGGCATTTTGACCATCGTCGACGGCGCACACGCTTTCGCGCATTTCCCGTACAAATATTCCGATCTCGATTGCGACTACTACGGAACGCAGCCTGCACAAATGGATGCTGGCGCCGCACGGCACCGGTTTCCTGTTCGTGCGCAAGGACAAGATTGCCAGCACCTGGCCGTTGATGGCTGCCGACAAGACGCAGGACGACAACATCCGCAAGTTCGAAGAGATCGGCACGCACCCGGCCGCGAATCATAACGCAATCTCCGAAGCCATCACGTTCCATGACGGCATTGGCGGCGAACGGAAACTGGCGCGCCTGCGTTACCTGCGCAGCGTGTGGAGCGACCGGCTGACGCAGATTCCCGGCGTCACGGTTCGCACCAGCCCGATCCGGCGCAAAGCGGCGGCCTGGCGCTGGTGGAGTTTGCCGGCAAGAAGCCGAACATGCTCACCGAGCCGCTGTGGAACAAATACCGCGTGCTGGTGACTGGCATCGAGCACAAAGATTTTGCGGGTCTGCGCGTCACGCCCAACGTCTACACGACGCTCGGCGAGCTGGATATTTTCTGCTCCGGCGTGGAGAAGATTCTGAAGTCGTAGGATTTTTTCCAGATCGAAAATCGAAGGCGGCCGTGCAGCAATGCATCGCCGCCTTTTTTATTTCACAGCGCTGCTTGGCCTTCCAGGCTGCGCCACAAATACCAGGAGGCTATCGTGCAATAGGGATGCCAGCCGCGGGCCAGTTCTTCGATCTGTTCGGGCTTGGGTAATTCTTCGAGGCCGTACGCTTTGCGGATGGCGGTGCGCACGCCGAGATCGCCGGTCGGCAGCACGTTCTTGCGGCGCAGGGCGAACATCAGGAACATTTGCGCGGTCCAGACGCCGATGCCTTTCACTTGCGTGAGGTGCTCGATGACCGCTTCGTCGGTGAGCGCGGGCAGCGATTCGAAAACAATCGTGCCGCGAGATGTTTGACGGGCCAGGTCGCGGATGTAGGCGATTTTTTGACGTGACAGTCCGAGGCGGCGCATCTTGTCGGGGCGGAGTTTCAGGATGGCGGGCGGCGTCATTTGCAGGGAACGGCGGCGGCGAGGCGATCGTAAATCACGCGCGCGACTTTGCCGCTGAGCTGCTGAAACACGATGGAGCGGACCAGGGTTTCGAAAGTGGGCTGGCGGTACTGCAGGCGGCACGGCCCGGTGTTTTGAATGATGGCCGCCAGAACCGGATCCTGGCGAGTAAGATGGTTGACGGCGGCACGCATTGTGAAACGATGGAGCTTGGTGGTACGTCACCATTGTAACGGTATGCGTTTTTTATTGGCAGTGGTTGTGTGTTCGAGCCTCCTTCTCACCCCCGCCGGCATCGCCCAACAGGAACAGAAACCGGCGGACGACACCACGCCCACCATCCAGGTGGAAGTGAACCTGATCAACTTGCTGTGCTCGGTGCGCGACAAGCGCGGCGCATGGATCACCAATCTCACCAAAGACGACTTCACCGTCGCCGAGGATGGGCGCACGCAGGAGATCAAGTACTTCACGCGCGAAACGGATTTACCGCTGACCATCGGCTTGCTGGTGGACGTGAGCGGCAGCCAGCGCAATCTGATCGAGATCGAGCGGCGGGCGGCATCGGCGTTTTTCTCGGCCGTGCTGCACAAAAAAGACATGGCGTTTCTGATCAGCTTCGGCACGGAGACGGAATTGCTGCAGGATTTCACCGGCTCGGTGCGCCTGCTGCAATCGGGGCTGGAGCAATTGCGCGAGAATTCGGCAGTGGGCGGGCTGCATCCAGGGCCGGTGCCCACGGCAAGCGCCATCCGCGGGACCGTGCTCTACGACGCGGTATATTTGGCGGCCACCGACCGGCTGCAGCGCGAAGTGGGGCGCAAAGCGATCGTGCTGATTACGGATGGCGTGGACCAGGGCAGCAGGCTGACCCTGAACCAGGCGGTCGAAGCCGCGCAGAAATCGGATGCGGTGATTTACGGAATTTACTACGTCGATCCCAGCGCGTACGGCGGTCGCGGTTTTGGATCTTTTGGCGGCGGCGGGGAGGGATATCTAAAGAAGATGGCGGACGAAACCGGCGGCCGCGTGTTTCACGTCGACCGCAAGAACACGCTGGAGACGGCGTTCGATCAACTGCAGCAGGAACTGCGCAGCCAGTACACCGTCGCCTATTCTTCGACCAATGAGAAGCGCGATGGCAGCTTCCGGCGCGTCGAAATTCATACCGGCAATAAGGATCTCAAGGTACAGGCGCGCAAAGGCTACTACGCGATGGCGCAGCAGAAGTAACCGCTGGCCTTACTTGGGCTGGTACAGTTGCAGATCGCGGCCAGTGGCTTGCTTCACCATGAACACGACTTGACCGGTGTGCTGCTGGAAATGCCCGACAACCTGATAAACCACTTCCAAAACGGAAAGCGGGCCATCCTGGGTGTTCACCGTTTGCGCCAGCCTGGCTGAATCCAATCCTGAAATAATCGGCACGGCCTCATCCATTGTGGTCCGCAGCAGAACCAGGAGTTGATCCGTCGAGACGCCGCTTTGCTCGGCGAACTCGGTTTCCCGGTTGCGGATATCCGGCATGCCGCCGAGGCTTGAGCCGACCCACTGGCGCACGTTGCCGCACAGATGCGCGATCAGATTGGCGATAGAATTCTGGCCCGGTCCGGCACGATGAGACAAGGCGGCGCCGTCCACGCCTTCGACACACGTTTCCAGATAATGCTGCATCAACCGCAATTTGCGGACGGAGTGGCTGACGAATAACTGCGCCAGACACTCGGCATCCGTCATTTGTTGATCACTTTGAGCGACGTGAACGCCACTCCGTCGGCGCGAATGCCGAGTCCTACGACCGGCACGGTGGATGTGATCGATACCGTCCCGCGCGTGCCTGCTATGGATGGCAGCAAGGTGCCCAGCACTGCCGAGCCATGGCCGTTGCCTTGGACATTGATTTGTATTCCCGAGCTCAAAACGTGGCCGGTATCGTCTGTGAACGTAAAAGTCAGGGTAGCGAGCTGGTTCGGGGTGGTATTGGCGAACGCGATCGCGGTTGAATAGCCAGTCGTGTAATCGTACGGCATGAACAAGTGGGTGCTGGCAGTCGTGGCGAATGGCACGGCGGCTTCGGAGTCGGATTGCCCGGGCGATTGCAGCGCGAAAATTGCGGTGCCGCTCACGGCGCCGGTCAGGCCGGTTAACTGTGCCCAGCCCTGGACGGTGGGGCCCGTGTCGGTTGTCTGGATGATGCGGACCTCACCCGGTTCGATGATGTCGGTAATGCTGGAGACCGTGCCATCCACGCCGAGCGGCAGGGTAAGCGCGGTGCCGCCATCCTTCCAGAACGACAGGGTGAAATTGGATGCTTGCGAACCGGCGCAGACGATCAGGAACGTAGTCTTCCAGCCGCCGCCGTTAGCTATATGGGGGATGATCTTATTGGCGTTGGTCACGCCGGTGAGCGCTTCGATCGAAGTAAACGCTTTGCCGTTGGCGCGAATGCCGAGGCCAGAAATACTGGCAGTGGAAGAGAAGTGAGCCACGCCGCGTTTGCCGACAACACCGGGATACTTCGACGCGACCACATCCGAGTAGTGACCGCGCGCGGGAACCGAGATGTTGTTCGAGGCGGGAACATTCTGTCCAATGTCATCCAGAATTGTCGCCGAGACGGTGGCGAACTGTAGTCCAGGATTGGCGAATGCGATGCCGGTTGAGTACCCGGTCGAGTAGTCAAAAGGCACGAACAATTCCGTGCCGCCGCTGGAACTGAGCGGAACGGCGGCTTCGGAATCTCCCTGGCCAGGCGTCTGCAAGCCGAAAATAGAATTGCCATCGATGTCCAGGGGTGAGGTCAATTCCGCCCAGCCCGGGATCAAATTCACGCCAGTGCCCGCGGTTCGAAGGAAGCGTGCGACGCCAGGTTGTATCGTGTCAATGAAATCCGCGGTCATGCCGTCGGCTCCGAGATCGAGGACCAGCGGGTTACCGCTGTCGTCCCAGAATTTCAGCTCGAAGCTTTCCGCTTGCGTTCCGGTATTGATGAGGATCGCCGTGGTGCGCCAGCCGGCGCCGTTAGCAATGTGGGAGATGGTGCGGGTGGGGCCAGTTACCGGCGGCGGGGGTGCGGCGGCGGGGGCGCCAACCGCGAAATCCACGATAGTCACTAAATTCGTGCATGTCGGAGTGACGGGAAGATTACAGCCTAGCTGTGTCACCCGCGTCCAGTCCGCGCCGCCGTCCGTCGATCGGAAAAAACCCTTTGCCTCCGCGTCCGTAGTCACATAGACGCTGCCGGCGGCGGTGGGATCAGTATGGACGGTGAATGCGAAGACAGCGCTAAACTCATTGTAGAGTGGCGTCCAGCTACTACCGCCGTCGGTGCTCTTCATGAGGGTCTTGCCTAATCCCGTCAAGGCCACCGCCGCGTAGAGGGTGTCGGTGCCCGCATCGAAAGCCAGGCCGGTTGCATAGATGGACCCCTGAATATTGATGCCGGTCCAGCTCGTGCCGCCATCGGAGCTCTTGAACAGCCCGCATTGCCCGCCATTGATGGTCGTTGCACAGTTGGCGGAGTTTGAGTTGCGGAAGCCCGTAGAGCCGTAAAGCACCAGGCTGTTGTGCGGATCGACATAAACCCGTCTAAATTCGACAGCCGGCGCGCTTGCCTGCTGGGTCCATGTAGCTCCAAAATTCGCCGTCTTGTAGATGTGGGCTTGACTGACCGCATACAGCACTCCGGAATGGGAGGGGTCGATCGCAATGGAGAGAATGCTGGAACCGTCAGCAGCTTGACCTGCTGCGTTCCAAGTGACACCAGAATCGATGCTTTTGATGACCACGAAGTTGTTGCCATTGTAGGCCACCGAATAGATCACATTGGTCATCACCGGGTCGATGGCGAGCACTCCAGAGCCAGTCGAAAAAGTAAAACCCGCCGGCACCACGGCCGACCAGGTTTGGCCGCCGTCAGTCGATTTGTAAAAGCCGGAGCTCGAGCCAAAATACACTGCGTTGGAGTTCTTCGGATCGACGGCGATTGAGTTTGCAGCGTGAAGGCCTGCTTGGATGAAGGGGTTACTCACATTGACAGTTAGTTGCGTGAAGGTCACGCCGCTATCGGTGCTTTTGTAAGGCCCGAAGTTGGTGCCCAAATAAATCGTGGATGAGGCCTGCAGTCCGGTTGACAGGGCCAGCAAGGCAAAAATCGAGGGACCGAGTGAGCGACGTTTCAAGCTAGACTCTCCAGGTTCGTTATTGCATTATCGCGCGATCACTTTGAGCGAGGTGAACGCCAGGCCGTTGGCGCGGATGCCGAGCCCGAGGATAGGCACATTGGATGTAAACGATACGGTTCCGCGCGTACCTTGGATGAGGTTGGGAAACAGATCGCCCAACACCAGTGAGGCGTGGCCATTCGCCGGGACATTGACCAGGAATCCGGTGGCGAGACTGTGCCCTGCGTCGTCCGTTACCGACACCAGGACGGTGGCGGCCTGGTTCACGTTGGGATTGGTCAAGGCAACGCCGGTAGAGTAGCCGGTAGTGTAGTCGTAGGGCATGAACAATAGCCTGCTGCCGGTTGTGCCGAAGGGAACGGCCGCTTCCGAATCCGATTGGCCGGGTGTTTGCAGCGCAAAGATCGCCGTGCCGCCAATGGCGCCCGTAACGGCGAGCTGGGCCCAGCCGGTGAGCAGATTCGCGCCTGCGCCACTGGTTTGGACAATGCGGAGATCGCCCGGCTGAATGGTGCCGGTGATGCTGGACGCAGTGCCGTCGATGCCTAAAGGCACAGTGAAGGCACGGCCATTGTCATCCCAAAAAGTCAGGGTGAAGTTGGCGGGCTGCGAATCGGTGTTGACCAGGAGAAATGTTGTCTTCCAGCCGCCGCCGTTGGCAATGTGGGCGATAGTCTTGGGAGCTGAGGTCACACCTGCAAGCGCGTCGATGGAAGTGAATGCTTTGCCGTTGGCGCGAATCCCCAAGCCGAAAATATTGTTGTTGGCGGAGAAGTGGGCGACGCCGCGCTTGCCGACCACCGCCGGAAACACATCGGGCGAAGCCAGAACATCGGAGAAGTGGCCCCGCGCGGGTACCAGAATTGTGTTCGGCGAGGAAATAGGCAAACCCGTGTCGTCGACCAGCGCGGCGGAAACGGTGGCGCTTTGGTTGTTGGGGTCGGCGAAGGCGATGCCGGTCGAATAGCCTGGCGAGTAGTCGAAGGGCAGATAGAGCTGCGTCCCGCCGGATGGACTGAGAGGCACGGCGGCTTCGGAATCGCTGCGGCCGGGCGACTGCAATCCGAATATAGAATTGCCGTCGATAGTGGGCGGCGCGGTCAACTCGGCCCAACCTTTTTGCAGTAATAAGCTGGTGCCGAGAGTCCGAATGAACCGGGCGACTCCCGGCGCGATCGTGCCGCTCACTTCGGAGATGGTGCCGTCGTTTCCCAGCGGCAGGACCATCGGGTTTCCAGTTTCATCCCAGAATTTCAGATCGAAGTTGGCGGGTTGAGTTCCGGTGTTGACCAGAATGATGGTGGTGCGGAATCCGGCGCCATCGGCCACGTGGGAAATGGTGCGAGGCAGGCCGACCTTGAGGATGAAAGAATCCAGCCCGGCGGGCTGGGTGCCGGCCGCGGGGCCACCCGCGTTGACAGCCTGAATAGCGGGCGTGACCACCGGAAAATCGATGGAAGTTGAAGTGCCAACTACGTACGCGTTGCCGCCGCCGTCGGCTGCAATGCCGGTGGCGTGGTCATCGAGTTTGCCGCCCAGATACGTCGAGTAGAGTTTGGCCGCGCCGTCCGTGCTGATCTTGGTGACAAAAATATCGCTGGCCCCACCCGCGAATGAGCCCTGAATGGCATTGAGGACGGGAAAACCGAGGGCATTTGTGATTCCGGTGACGAAGACATTGCCGTTAGCGTCGACTGCGATGGCGTCGCCTTCCTCCGCGCCGGAACCGCCCAGAAAAGTGGAATAAACATGGGCAGAGCCATCGGGACTGATCTTAGTGACAAAAGCGTCGCCGCCGCCGCCGTAGGATTTTTGGAACGCGCCAACGGACGGAAAATTGCTCGAGCTGGTTTGTCCCGTGAGGTAGGCGTTGCCGGCTGCGTCGACCACCATGGCGTGAATCTGGTCATCGTCACTGCCGCCAAGATAGGTGGAATAAATCTTGGTTAAACCATCGGGGCTGATCTTGGTCACGAAGCCGTCTGGAACGCCCGCAAACGTGCTGGCCAAGCGTGCCTGTAGGGGATTCACAGTGGGAAAATCCGTCGAGAACGTGGTTCCAGCCACGAAGGCATTGCCGCTCGCGTCCACCCCCATGGCTTCGGCCTTATCTACCAGCGTGCCGCCTAAAAACGTGGAGTATACGAACCTTGAGCCATCTGCGCTGATCTTCGTCGCGAACGCATCCTGCATGCCGGCGATGTTGCTTTGGAATGAATTGAGGTTAGGAAAATTCGAAGACGTTGTATTCCCGGCCACGTAGATATTGCCCTGTGGATCGAGCGCAATGCCGACGGGAGTGTCGGTGCCATTGCCGCCGAGGTAGGTTGAATATAAAAGCTGCGAACCATCCGGACTCAACTTGGTAATAAACGCATCGAACGAGCCGCTATAGTTTCCTTGGATCGGGCTGCTGAGAGGAAAATTGGGAGAGCTTGTGCTGCCCGCTATGTAGGCGTTGTTGTCGGCGTCCAGGGTGATTCCGTAGCCATAGTCGTCGCCTTTGCCGCCCAGAAAAGTGGAATAGAGCATGGTGGTACCGTCGGCGCTGATCTTGGTTACGAAGGCGTCGGTGTTGCCGGCGCCAAATTTTGGCTGCCGCGCGTTGGCGGTGGGGAAGTTCGCGGAATACGTGAAGCCGGTGACGTAGGCGTTGTTGGCCGCATCGAGGGTAATGGCGCGGATGACGTCCGGGCCGTCGGAGCCGCCCAAGTAGGTGGAGTAGACCAGCGCTGGATCGATCACGAGCGCGCGCGCGGAATCGTAATCCGCGACTTCGAAGGCAACTTCACCATTGCGCCGAACCACGTAGCTGCCGGCAATTTCCTGGCGCTTGCCATCCATGTTTTGGTACACCACGGGCTTGCGCTCGCGGATTTCTCCGCCTGCGGTCTCGATGACCAGATCCCCGCCAGTATCGGCGCGGACCCGTTTGGCTCCAGCAAACTGCAGCCGGATGCGGTGCAAATCCGCGCCCGGCTTCACCACGAAGTCGTACTCCATTTGCCGCTGGTTGCCGTAGTAGATCAGATCGATTCCCGGATACACTTCCGGATACGCCACTCGCTGGTAGTTGGCAATCCCCCTGCGCCACTGCGCCGAATCGTTGCCGATGAGATAGGAACTTCGGCCCTGCAGCAAGTCCCGGCCTTCGGCCTTGGCGTTGCCATTGGAGCCGGCCAGCTTCATCCGCAAGACATCGCTACCCAGGCGCAGCACCGCCTCGCGAGGCGTAAGGAAGAGGGCGTAGCCGTGACCGCGCGAGAGAAAATCCACGCGCGCATCCGCCTGCCCCTGATTCTTTTCAAAACTCAGCGGCAGTTTGGGAAGCTGTTCCGCCCACCCACAAACGGGCGCTAAACAAAAAAGCAGCGGTAGGAAGCGATGCATAAATAGGACAGGCTCCTTCGGTTGCGAATTGGGTAGATTGGGCAGATTGAGAATGATAAGCTCATTGGCCGCCGTTTGTCACCGGCTGATTCCATCTCGAAATCACGCGCGTTTCATGTTCATACCCCAGGATACTCAACGACGCCGTGCTCAGCGCCAAGTATTGTCCCGTGACGGGCGGCAGTCCCAGCCAGCATGCCGCCAGGATGCGCAGAATATGTCCGTGCGCGAACAGCGCAACATCGCCTCCAGCTTCAAGCGCGTGGGCGATGGCGGCGCGGGCGCGAGTGGCAACCTGGTCGATGGTTTCACCGCCGGGCACGGCGCCGGTCCAGATGGACCAATCGGGAACTTGTTCGCGAATTTGCTTGGACGTGCGGCCTTCATAGGAGCCATAGTCCCATTCGCTCAGGCCTGGCTCGATGCGCGCCGCGGCGTCATACCCGGCGATGCGGCAGGTTTCGCGCGCGCGCTGCATCGGGCTGGTCAGTACCAGGGCGAATGGACGCCCTGCGAGCAAGCGCCCGACGGCTGCGGCCTGCTTTTCGCCATTCGGGGTGAGCGGCAGGTCGGTGCGTCCCGTGTGCGCGCCCGAAAGAGTCCATTCCGTTTCGCCGTGCCGGATCAGGCAGAGTTCGCCAGTGTGCTCCACTCGATTCCTCGCTTCTCCATCGTAATGGATAACCGCGGCTCTGATAACCTACCGTACATGAGAAATGCGCAATTAGTTTGCATCGGCTGCGCCGCGGCGATCGCGCTGGCCGTCACTGTGCACGGATTTCAGGTCAAGGGCCGGACGTCGCCGGTGGGCTATGACGACACGCCCGTGCTGCCGGATCAAAAGTGGCGCGTGCACGATATCAAGCGTCCGCATCCCCGGGTGATCACGCCTGGCGCGTTGGATAGCGCGCCGCCGTCTGACGCCGTGGTGTTGTTCGACGGCACCGATCTTTCGAAATGGGAGCTGCACGCAAAGGGTAAGGACGGGCCGGCGCCATGGAAAGTCGCGAGCGGGTACATGGAGATTGTGCCGGGCTCGGGCGAAATCGTGTCCAAGGAAAAGTTCGGCGATTGCCAGATCCATGTGGAGTGGGCGTCACCGGCCGAGGTCGATGGTTCCAGCCAGTGGCGCGGCAACAGCGGCATCATGATCATGGACCGCTACGAAATTCAGGTGTTGGACTCGTACGGCAACATTACTTACGCCGATGGCCAGGCCGCGTCGATTTATGGCCAGTGGCCGCCGCTGGTGAACGCGTCGCGCAAGCCGGGCGAGTGGCAGACCTACGAAATTATTTTTGAAGCGCCGCGTTTCGAGAACGGCAAACTGGTAAAGAACGCGTATGCGACGGTGCTTCACAACGGCGTGCTGATGCATAATCACCAGAAAATCATTGGGCCTTCGACGCACGGCAAAGTGGCGGTGTACTCGGCGCATGGTCCTGAGGAACCGCTGGGCTTGCAGGATCACGACACGCCAGTGCGCTACCGGAATATCTGGGTAAGGCGGCTGCGCGGATACGACGAGCCTTAAGCGCGCTGCCAGAAATCGTAAGTGGTCGCCGTGATGCGGGACGGATTTTCTTTGTAGACCGCCGTCAGTGCTCCGAAGAAGGCTTGTGAATGGGCTTCGAGGCCAAGCAGGCGAAGGGCGCGCAGGATGCGCGTGATGCGCAGATGATTGTGATTATTCGGACTCAGCCAGTTGGCGGAGCGCGCTGCGAAATTGGCGCTGCGGCGGATTTGCGGCGGCGTTTCGTTCTCTAACTCGAAACCGTAAAACGCCAGCATTGTTTTGAACGACGCGAGCAGGGCTGCCTGCAAATCCGGACGCCGGCGGAATTCTTCGATCGTCGCGCGATCGAGCGTGGGCGCGGCAGGATTGACCGGGCTCGCCTCGGGCAGCGGGAATAGCCACTGGATGAAATCGTGAACGTCTTCGAGTTTGTCGAAATCCCAGCTCTGAATTTCGGAGAGCAACCTGCCGCGATGATCGAGGACTTGGCCGGCGTAGAAAGCGAGGAGGGTGTTCGACGTCACGCTGCCACCATGATACGTCCAGGCCTGATAATTAGAACGGCGTGATCAGAAAGCTTGCCACCGCGCTCGGCGTTGTGGTCGCGGTGGCGTGCGCTCAACCGAGTAGCAGCCGTCCCGCGTCTAAAGGGTACTCCGCAGCTCTATATTCTTCAGGTGAACAGAGCCTCACGCTTTTTCCGCTCAACGAAGAAGCCTCCTCGATTCATTTGCCGTTTGCGGTTGGGCACTTTACGTTCAGCGCCGACGGAAAGGTACTCTACGCCGAAGGAGGAGGGCCACCAGATAAAGGCTCCCACGCTAGCCCCCTGAACTTGCGGCGCGTGTCCAAAATCGAATTCAATCCAATCAGGGTGAGCCCTGTTGAAGGCTCCGCAGGACTAAGTCCGATCCACAGTATGGCGATCTCAAGGCGTCAGGATAAGCTCATGATCTCCGGGCAATATCATCTCTCGTTGGACGGGGGCTGTGGGATCTTCGAGATCAACCTGTCGGATGGAAAAGTAAGAAAGGTTCTCGACAACCCGGCGTGCCTTGCGCCCGGCTCACAAGGTTACTTTGCAGCGTGGCTCAATATCAGTCTGTCGCCAGATGGTCAGAAGGCTGTGGCGATCCGGAAACATCGACTGGAGTTACTTGACCTGACTCGGGCGACGGTAAGGGCTTTGGGAGACGACTTTGTCGAGGCTGCGTGGTCCCCGGACGGAAAGTGGATCGCCGCTCTCAGGAACAGAGGGGATGAATGGACGACAGTTCTGATGGGAACAAGCAGCTTCATAGTACGACGGATAATTGGAAACTCTGATGTGAAATGGTCGCCCGATTCGCGTTACCTTTTGGCGGGGAAAGAGGACGACGATTGTGAGGACAGCTTGGGCACGCTGGAAGCGGTGGACATTGAAAATGGCAAAAGAACCACCATCGACAGCTCCAAGTGTAAGATCAACGAAGTTACGACTGCGTGGGTCAGCAACGGGATCAGTAGATGACTCTGGGCCAGCTTGTCGCCATTGGAGACGCAAACTGTGAATTGCAATGCAAAATCAAAGCCGATAGACTGAGTACAAATTTTGCCTATGTCACAGGAAAACGATCTTACGCGGCGCGAGGTGGTCAAGATTGCTGGAGCGGCCGGCATTCTGGCTGCCGCGCCGGGCATCCAAACCGTCAAAGCTGCTAACAATCAAGTTCAGTATGGATTGATCGGCACGGGCAGCCGCGGGTCTTATCTGCTGAAACATTTGAAGGGCATCGACAACGGGCGCTGCGTCGCGGTGTGCGATGTCAATGAAGATCACTTGAAGCAGGGCGCCGAAACCATCGGCACCAATCCGGACAAATTCAAAGACTATCGCGAGCTTCTGGCGCGCCGCGATATCGATGCCGTCTACATCGCTACGCCGCTGTTCGTGCATTTTCCCGTGACCAAAGACGCGCTGCTCGCCGGCAAGCACACCTTCTGCGAGAAGAGCCTGGTGTTCAAGCCGGAAGAGATTCACGAGCTGCGCGCGCTTGCCAACTCGCGTCCCAAACAAGTGCTGCAGGTCGGATTGCAGCGGCGTTACAGCCAGTACTACCAGCTCGCCAAGGAAATGGTGGACAGGGGCGTGCTAGGCAACGTCACGCACGTGCATGCGCAATGGCATCGCAACCCGGGCTGGCAGATGAAGCCGAATCCCGATGTCATGGCACAGCGCATGGCCAACTGGCGGTTGTTCCGCGAATATTCGGGCGGATTGACGGCGGAGCTGGCTTCGCACCAGATCGACGTCGCCGACTGGATGTTCGGCGCGACGCCGGAATATGTCATCGGCGTGGGCAGCCAGGACACCATGCACGATGGCCGCGACATTTTCGACAACATCCAGCTCATCTACAAATATCCGAACGGCCGCAAGCTGACTTACAGCGCCATCAGCACCAACGCGCATCTGCCCCTGTTCAATGCCACGCGCTCTGAAATGGGCGAGGTCATCATGGGCACGGCCGGAACTATACAGATCACGATCGGCGATGACGATCACGCGCCCATCGCCATGTGGTTCCGCGAACCCAACGCGCCCAAGGTCACCAAAGTGGGTGAAGTGAAAGAGAACTGGAAGGCTGGCGCAACGATGGTGGCTGGCGGTGTAGGCAAAGGCCTGCCGATCATTGCGCAGCGCGACGAGGTCACGGGGAGCGACAGCTTTATCGATCGTGAAATGAAATTCGCGCGCCGCTGGCTCTATACCAAAGGCGTGATGGTGCCGGAAGAGCAGCGCAATCCCGTGGATATCGAGCTGGAAAGTTTCCTGAACAATTGCCGCGACGGCGGGAGACCGAAGGCCGATCTGGAAGTGGGCCTGGCCGATTCTACGGCGGTGATCTTATCCAACCTGGCCATGGATCAGGAGCGGCGCGTCAATTTCAACGAGATCGAAAAAATGGGTTTGCCGGCAGCCAAGGCGCCCGCGCCGTCAGTACCAGCGGTGCGTCAGGATCAGCCACACTAGCACGCCGGTCGAGCCTGCCAGCAGCAGTCCCACGACATTCGCCACCGACAGGCGAAAAGTCCGGGGCTCGGCATTTGGATCCACGTCGGAGAGCGAGCGAAACAGTCTGCGCTGCGCCGACTGTGGCAGCTTGCGCAGGGCGCGCCCAATTTCTTCGCGCCCACGCTTATCGGCAATCAGGATGGTCGCGGAATTGAGCCCCTGGGTGGCGACAGTGAGGCGAGCGCGCAGCGGCTCCGGCAATTCATCGACCGATCGATAAACGCCTTCGGCATCGCCGGCCGAGATCAGAATGCTGGCGGTCTTCACCACGCCGGAAGTGGTGAGCGAGGCGCCGCACTGCGGGCAGGTCAATTCTTCGTCCGATAAGCGCCGGCAACGTGGGCAACGCATCGCGGTCCTATCTTACCGCCATCCGCGGCTGCTTGGCCGATTCAAGGCCGGGCTCGCGGAAATTATCCAGCACCACCTGGATGAAACCGAGCGCCGCTTTGGAGAGCGCTTTGTCTTTCCGGTAAATCAATCCGAGGCTGCGGATCATGGGTTCGGGCGCAAGCGGCAACGCGACCACGCTGCCGGCGGCGATTTCGTCGCGGCAATTGGACGCCGCCAGAAAACAAGCGCCCAGGCCCGCCATCACGAAGCGCTTCAGCATTTCGGTGGAATCGAGTTCCATCGAAACCTGGATGCGTATCTTCGACCGGCTCGAGCCACAGATTGAGGCGCGCGCGGGTGGCGCCGGATTTGGGCATCAGCAGCGGATAGCCCGCCAGATCGCCGATCGAGACCGATGAATGCGACGCCAGCGGATGGCCGGCGGGAACGATCAGGCGGATTTCGTCCTTGTAAATATTGGCTACCTGCACACGCTTTTCAGCCACCGGTAGCTGCGTCAATCCGAAATCCGCCGTATTCTCCATGACCGCACTGACCACGCGCGCGCCATAGGAGCGGTCCACTTGCAGTTGCACGCCGGGGAAGCGCTTCTTATATTCGGAAAAAACCTGCGGCAGCACGTAAATACAGGTGGCTTCGTTGGCGGCAATGACGATTTCACCGCGGGGAACACGGTCGAGCTCGGAGATTTCGTCTTGGGCGCGCCGCCGGGTGTCGATCATCTGTTCTGCATAGCCGGCAAAAATTTTGCCCGCGGTGGTGAGCGAGATACGGCTTCCGAAACGCTCGAAGAGCTCGGTGTGAAGCTCCTGCTCGAGCTGGCGGACTTGCGCGCTGATGGCTGGCTGGGTGCGGTAGCAGGTTTGGGCAGCTTTGGAGAAGCTTTTTAACCGCACGATTTCGAGAAACGTGTGTAGTTGGTCGAAATCCATAGCACGCTGGTTTCATTCTACCAGCGGGCACGGCGCGATTGCGCAGTGGCGCCGCGCGAGGATAAAGTAGACCCATGTGTCTCGCTCGATGCATTGCTTTTGCGGCTATGCTGGCCGTTGGCGCGTACGGCGCCGATCAGGTGGAGCGCGGCAAGTACCTGGTGGAAGAAGTCGGCAAATGCCAGGACTGCCACACGCCCCGGCAGGCAGATGGCCGACTCGATAAATCCCAATGGCTGAAAGGCACGGTCCTGGATTTTCAGCCCATTAATCCTGTGCCGGGGTGGCACAAGACCTCGCCCGATCTGACGCCCGCCGGCCGCCTCTGGGAACGATGGGGAGAGAAGGGACTGGTCGGCTTTCTGACCACAGGCAAAGGCCCCAGCGGGCATGCCGCCGATCCGCCCATGCCCACGTACACCCTGAAAGCGGAAGATGCTGAAGCGGTAGTCGCTTATTTGAAATCGCTGAAATAGGCAGTGCTGCGGCGCATCGAATTACGGAAACGCAGCGACGTCCTCGGCGGGAAACCGTTCGGCAGTGCGGGCCCGTATGAGCGAATCGACGCGACCGCATATTTTTCCGTCGATCCCGCGCTCGGGCCCAACCGCATCGTCACCGACATTGCGCTTGCGCCGCGCAACGCCCAAGGGCAGGTCGAGTTTTCGGCGGACCTGTCCGTACTGAAGCCGCGCGACCCGGCTCGCGGCAATGGCACGGCGCTGTTCGATGTCTGCAATCGGGGCATGAGGCTGGCGGTATGGATGCTGAACCGCGGGGATTTCTCGCTCGATCCGCAGTCCGAGAAAGAGTTAGGTGATGGTTTTCTGATGGAGCAGGGATTCACGGTGGTCTGGCTGGGTTGGCAGGCGGATGTACCGCGTGAGCCGGGGCGGTTGCGCATGGATGCGCCGATCGCTACCGATGGCGGCCGCAAAATTCGCGGGCTGGTGCGATCTGAATTCACGGCGGATCGAAAAATCTTTAGCTTTTCGCTCGGCGATCAGGATCAAATTCCGTACAAGGTGGCTGATCCGAACGATCCCGCCATGCAACTGACAGTGCGCGATTCGGGCTACGGCCCGCGGCGCATGATTCCGCGTGCTCAGTGGCAATTGGCTCGCGAGGAGAAGGGCAAGCCCGTTGCGGATGCGGATCCGTATTCGTGGCCGCGGGTATCGAGCCGGGGAAAATCTACGAGCTGGTTTATACCGCCGAGGACCCGGTGATCGTGGGCTTGGGCCCGGCAGGCATTCGCGATGTGATCTCGTTCCTCAAGTTTGGCGGGCCGGGCGACGGTGTCACGCTGCTGGGCGATCAGCACAAGCATCTGAAACGCGCAATCTGCTACGGCGCCTCGCAGAGCGGACGCTTCGTGCGCGCGTTTTTGTATTCCGGCTTCAACCAGGACGAGCAGAACCGGCGGGTTTTTGACGGAATGTGGGCGCACATTGCTGGAGCGGGCGTGGGCAGCTTTAATCATCGCTTCGCTCAGCCATCGCGCGGGGCGGATCCGCACGTCAATTTTTTCTATCCAACATTTCTGGCGCCGTTCACCGATGGCGAGGAGGCGGTTCCGGGTACAGGCGCGCAGGATTCGCTGTTGGCCCGCGCGAAGACGGCCGGCGTGATTCCCAAAGTTTTCTACAGCAACACATCGTACGAGTACTGGGCTTTTGCGGCCTCGCTGATTCACACCACCTTGGATGGCAGCCATGATGTGGCACCGGGGCCGGATACGCGCATCTATCAATTTGCCGGCAGCCAGCACGTGCCGGGTCCGTTTCCGCCGGCGGCGCGAGGTACGCGTTACGCTGTGAATCCCAACGATTTTCAGTGGTCGCTGCGCGCGCTGCTACTGGCCATGAACCGCTGGATCGCCGACGGCACGCCACCGCCGGGTTCACGCTATCCGCGCTTGGCCGAAGGCAACCTGGTGCAGCGCCGGGCTGTGCATTTTCCAAAGATGGTGGCTGCGGAGCTTCCGGGCTACGTGTATCAAGCGCACCAACTGGATTTTGGCCCCGAATTCCGCAGCGCGGGTTTAGTGACGGTTGAGCCGCCGCGAGTCGGACCCGCGTATCCCTCGCTGCTGCCCCAGGTCGATCAGGATGGCAACGAGATCACCGGGGTGCGATCCCCGCACGTGGAAGCGCCGCTCGGGACTTACACGGGATGGAATTTTCGGGATGCCGCGAGCGGAGCACCGGGAGTGCTGGCGGGCAATTTCGGCTCGTTCTTTCCCTTTGCGCGAACACGGAAAGAGCGAATGGCAAAGAGGGATCCCCGGCTTGCGATCGAGGAGCGCTACCGCGACCGCGCCGAGTACCTGAATAAAGTGCAGACCGCGGCGGAGGGATTGAAGACCGCCGGTTTTTTGCGGCCGGAAGATGCAGCCGCGCTCGTTACCCAGGCCGGCACCTTGTGGGATGCACTTACGAAGTAATTACACGCGAACGGGGACACGCTGGCGAATGTCCCCGCTAATCGCGTTTGGGGCGTCGTTAGTTGCGCATCCCTCTGTGGCCTGCCATCATCCGCGGGAACAGGGCTTGCGCTTTAGTCTGCTGATCTGCCGTCAGCAACGCGTAGAACTGCGCCATGCTCTTGGTGTGGATGGCGGATAGCTGGCCTGTGAGCGTGCCGAGCTGGCTCGAAAGCTGATCGACATCACCCCCGCCTCCGGTAGCGGCGGCGTGCAGCGACCGGCGTACCGTGCGGACCTGCTGGAATAGCGGCTTCACGGCCTGCCGCGCGGCAGAAAAGATCGTCTGGGCTTGAGTTTTCTGGGCGTCGGTCAGCCCGAGGACAGTAGCCATGCGATCGACCCCGCGGCCTTGGCCTTGACGGCTGGTGGCGGCCGGGGTATCTGCCAGCAACATGCCTGCTGCCAACACAGTCACACTCAATGCAGTAAGAATTCGATGTTTCATGATGGGAAAACCTCCTACTGCTATCAACGCGTTGCGGAGGTTAAAGTTCTGGCCAGGGGAGTAAATGTATGTAAATCAAGACCCTACCCGGTCCACGGGCGTGGTAAATTTTAGCCGTGCGGCTTTTGTTGATCGATGACGATACAGAGCTGTGTGCGCTGTTGGTGGAGTTCCTCACCCGCGAGGGGTTCGCGGTCGAGTGCGTGCACGATGGCCATGCCGGGCTCAAGAAAGCGTTCGATGGCCAATGCGATCTGATCGTGCTGGATGTCATGCTGCCCGGTCTGGACGGCTTCGAAATTCTCCGCCGCCTGCGTGAGCGCAGCAAAGTGCCGGTGCTGATGCTCACGGCGCGCGGCGAAGATGTCGACCGCATCATCGGCCTGGAATTGGGAGCCGACGATTACCTGCCCAAGCCTTTCAACCCTCGCGAACTTGCCGCCCGCATTCGAGCTATTCTGCGGCGTCTGGAAGCGCGGGCTACGCCTTCGCAGGCCAGCTCCATCGAAGTGAACGGCATCCTGCTGAATCCTGGCACGCGCGAAGTGACTCACCATGACGTGCGAGTCGACCTGACGACTTTCGAATTTGACATCCTGGAGATGCTGATGCGCGCGGCGGGCAGGGTGCTGTCGCGGGATGAGCTGATGGAAAGCCTCTACAATCGCAAAGCCACGCCGTTCGACCGCTCGATCGATATGCACGTCAGCCATCTGCGGCGGAAGCTCGAAAAGGGTCAGCCGTTGATCAAGACGGTGCGCGGCGTGGGCTATCAGTTCTGCAGTTCCGCAGCGGAAGAAACCGTGGAGAGCGCGCCGTGAGAACCCTGTTTACCAAGATCATGCTGTGGTTCGTGGCCACCATTGCCATCACGTTTATCGGGCTGGCCGTGATCCCCGCCATTGGCATCAACGACCCCGGCAGGCGGCCGCCTATGGCGCGCGCTTTCTCGTTCCACGTCTATCAGGCGGGGCGCGCCTATGAAACCGGGGGGAAAGCGGCGCTGGCCGCATTTCTGGCGGACTTAAAGGAGTATGCGCAGGCGGACGCTTTCCTGACTGACGCGCAGGGGCACGACTTGCTTACCGGCGAGGACCGCTCGGAGTGGATCACCGCCGGCCGCGGGCGCTTCTGGTTCTGGCTATCGCGTCCGCGTACCACGCTCGCGCGCAGGTCCGAGGATGGGCGTTACTGGTTGGTCCTGCTGATCCCGCAGGAGAATGTGAACCGCTGGGTTTTCCTGCCGGGACAGCTCTGGATTCTGGGCGCGGGAATCGTATTGTGCTACCTGCTGGCGCTGTACCTTACCGCGCCGCTGCGGACCATTGAAAAGGCGCTGGAGCGTTTCGGTACGGGCGATTTTTCGGCGCGCACTCGATCCAAGCGGCGCGACGAACTAGGCCACCTGGCACGCACCTTCGATCAGATGGCGGAGCGCATCCAGACGCTGGTGGCGGCCGATCGCAGGCTGTTGCTGGATATCTCCCACGAGCTGCGTTCACCGCTCGCGCGCCTAGGCGTGGCGGTTGAGCTGGCGCGCTCCGGTGAGGACAAGGAAGCCGCGCTGAACCGGATTCAGAAAGAGTCCGACCGGCTGAACGCGCTGGTGGGCGAACTGCTGCAAGTCACGCGCGCCGAAGTGGACCCGAACACCTTGCATCGCGAGCCGGTTCGGCTGGATGAGCTGCTGGCGGACATTGTGGACGATTGTATGATCGAGACCCAGCAGCGGCAAATCTCGCTGCGCCTTGATGCGCCGGTCGCGATCACGGTGGATGGTGATGAGGAGATGCTGCGCCGGGCGATTGAGAACATCATCCGCAACGCGGTTCGCTACGCGCCGGAGAAAACGGCGGTGGAAATTGCGCTGCATCCGCAGGGTTCGACCGCGGCAGTGCAGGTACGCGACTACGGCCCCGGCGTTCCCGAGGAATCGCTGGCGCGCATTTTCGATCCGTTTTATCGCGTGGAAGGCGACCGTAACCGGTCGAGCGGCGGGGTTGGACTAGGTCTGGCGATTGCGCGGCGCGCCATCGAATTGCATGACGGCAAGCTCACGGCTCGCAATACACTTCCCGGATTACTGGTAGAAGTGGAACTGCCCAAGCAGGCGGCCACCGCCGAAGAAACGGGCGCCAAACCGGTGCCTAGTGGGGCAGGTCTCCGGCCTGCAGTTTGAGAGGTTGGCAGTCGGGGACCTTGCCCCACTTACTTCATCGGCTTGAGAATCTGGAGGTTAGCCGGCAGAGTGAAAAGATCGTCTTTCAGATCCTGATTGATTTTTACGGACTCCGAGAAAATCTCGAAGATCTTCTCGCCATCCCGTTGACGCTGAATGTCATAGGGCCACATCACGCCGTGGCCGACATCGCGGTACTTGGTAAACAGCGTGACTTCCTCGACCTTCAAGTTGGTAATCCGATCGCGGCGGAAAGTGGATTGGCGCACGGGCAGCTTGCTTACCGTGCTGAAGTAGACCGTCACCACGCGATTATCCGCGTCGGCAATCTCCACAATTTCTACCGAGCGGTTGTCGAGCACATCGGCGCCGCGCGAAGTGAACGTGAGCTCCGGCTCGCCCAGGCGTTGGCGCAGAATGTAGAATACGTTGCGTAACGTAGTCTCTTTGTAGCGCTCCAGAGCGTCGTCCAGAAGGAGGCGGGCGCCGCGGAAGGTGATGTCGTAGCCCTGGCCGTCGGTAAAGAGAATCGCGTTTTCTCCGGCTTTGCCGCCGAATGCCTGACGCTCGCGCACTTCCACGAGTCCGGGGGCTGGCGGCTCGGGGCGAATCAGATAGCGCGTGTAGATCTTGGCGTGGGCTAATCCGGAGATGCGTTCGCGATAGAACGAATACGCGCGCCCTTCCTCGACGCGATTCTGCATGTGGAGGAATTGGTCGCCACCCAGCGCGGCCACCGCCTGGTCGATGATCCGTTTGCCGCGTTCGGCGTTGGTCTCGGCAATGAGCGGCGTAAGAGCCAGCAGAAGCGCGAGAACCCGGATCACGGCTTTTGCACGCCTCCCGCTACTTCGGCGCGAGGCTCAGGAATGGTGAGATCGACCGGGGTCACGGGGCCGAGGGTGGTGAGCGGCTTACCGAATTCCGCGGGATTCCCTACGGCAACGACGGTAAAGTCCTTGGGCGATAAGTGCTCGCGGGCTACGCGCAACACGTCCGCTTTCGTCACTTTCTGGATGCCGGCCAGATACTGATTAATGAAATCCTTGGGATAGCCGTAATAGTCGTAAAAAAGAATACGGTTGAGAGTTTTCGACGGCCGGTCGAAATTGAACACGAAGCTGTTGGCGACCGACTCTTTGGCGCTAGTCAGCTCCTGATCCGTCACCTCGGCGGTGCGCATCTTTTCCACTTCTTCGCGAATTACCTGGATGGTCTCGGTGGTTGAGCCGGACTTGGTGCTGCCGGAAATCTGGAACAAGCCAGGATGATCGAAGTTGGCTCCCCACCCGGCTGAAACGCTATAGGCATAGCCCAGCTTGGTGCGCACGCGCTGGAAAAGGCGGCTGCGGAATCCGCCGCCCAGAATGTCGGCCATCACTTCGAGCGCCGGATAATCCTTATCGCGAAACTCACCACCGAGATGTCCGAGATCGAAGAACGTCTGCGTCACATCGTCTTTGACGGCCAGAAAAATGCCCGGCGCGGGTTTGGTCTTGACTGGCGGGAAGGCCGGAACGGGCGCCTGCTGGGCGGTCCAGCCGGCGAAGAGTCTTTCGAGTTCGGCTTTCATTACGGGCGTCGAAAAATCGCCTTGCACCGCCAGCATCACATTCGCCGGGAAAAAATAACGCTGGTAAAAGGCCTGTAGATCGGCGCGGGTGAGGCGGTCGATCGTGGCATATTCCAGGCGCCAGCCGTAGGGAGTGTCGTGGCCGTAAACCCGTTCGGTAAACTCCCGCTCGGAGATGCCGTGCGGGTCGTCATTACGCCGCGCGATTCCGCTGCGCAGCTCGATCTTGGCCAGATCCACTTTGTCCTGGCGAAACTCCGGGGTGGTGAGGACGTCGCGAAACGTAGTGAGCACTTCGCTGGCGTTTTGTTTGAGCGCGGAGAACGAGATGTTGCCGTAGGATTCGTCAATTGCGGTTTCAACCGAGGCCGCGATATTCTCCAACGCTTCATCCAACTCGTCACCGGTCTTGGTGGCAGTACCGCCGGAGCGCATTACCATTCCCGTAATCGAGGCCAGGCCGACTTTCTCGGCGGGATCGAACAGATTGCCGGTTCGCACCAGCGCCACGCCGCGAACCAGCGGCAGCTCGTGATTTTCGAGCAAATATAGTTTCATGCCGTTGGGCAAAGTGAAGGTGGCGACGTCGGGAATTTTCACTGAACGTAGCGGCGGGTATTGCAGATTCTTGTAGGAGGGAATCGCGCCGTTTTGCGCGGGCAGAACTCCCACTACCAATGCAGCCAGCAGGATTAAGCGTCTCATTGCTTGGCCTCCGCCGCGGGCTGGATGGTGTAGGTTGCGGTGCGATTCTTGGGCGTCAGGTATAGGCGCGCCACGCGCTGCACATCCTGGGCGGTGACCTTGTCAGTCTCATCCAGGTCCGTAAACATCTTGCGCCAATTTCCGTAATTGACGTAATAGGAATTCAAGAGCTGGGCGAGGCCGGAATTGCTGTCCAGGCGGCGGACCAGGTCGGCGCGAGTCTTAGTTTTCACGCGTGCCAGCGCTTGCGGGTCGACTTCCTGCGTCTTGAAGCGATCCAGAAGGCCGTCCATCACCTTCACATTTTCATCGATGGTGTGGCCCAGGGCGGGCGCGAGGAAAAACAGGAAGAGGTTGGGATATTTGCCGCCGGGAAACGTTCCTTCCGCTCCGACCGTCACGGCGATTTGCTGATCGCGCACCATATCTTTGTAGAGAATCCCGGTGCGACCGCCGGCCAGCAGGCTGCTCATCACGTCCAGAGCGGCATCGTCTTTGTCGTACTGATCGGGACGCTTATAAGCGATAAACGCGAGAGGCTGGCTGGGCGTTTCAATGTGCGCCTGTTTGGAACCTTCCTGGGGGGGCTCGACAGTGTGCACCAGCGGCGGCAGCGGCGCCGATGCCAGGCGTCCGAAATAGCGCTCGGCAAGAGTGCGAGCCTGCTTGGGATCGATGTCGCCGACGATGGCGATGGAGATATTCCCCGGCGTGTAATAGGTGCGATAGAACGCTTCGGCGTCTTTCACGCGCAGGCTGGTGATGTCGCTCGCCCATCCGCCCGGCATGCGCTGGTAGGGGTGGGCTTCGAAGGCCGTGGCCAGCAAGGACTCCATGAGCTTGCCTTGCGGGCTGGATTCAACGCGCATGCGGCGCTCTTCCAGCACCACGTCGCGCTCTTTGTAAAATTCGCGGAATACGGGATGCAGGAAGCGCTGCGATTCGAGCAGAAACCAAAGCTCGGCGCGGTTGGCGGGCAGATTGTAGAAATATTCGGTGGAATCGAGCTCAGTGCCGGCGTTCAAGCCCACGCCGCCGTTTTCTTCGATGATGGTCGGATACAGATTGGGAACGACGAAGGAATCGGCCTTCTCGATGGCCGCTTTGACCTCATTTTCAAGGGCTTGCACTTTCGCCGGATCGGAGTGAAAGCGCTTGCGGCGTTCGCCTTCCAGGCGGTCGTAGGCCTGTTCGATCGCGGCCAACGCCTTTTTCTCTTCCGGCCAGTTGGTGGAGCCGATATCGGGCGTGCCTTTGAACGCCATATGTTCGAACATGTGCGCCAGACCGGTCTTGCCCTCCGGATCGTCAACGGATCCGGCATTCACCAAGGTATGAAAGGAAATGACAGGGGCGTCGTGGCGTTCGAGAACGATGAAATGCAATCCGTTGTCGAGCGTGAATTCGGTGACACGCTTCTCAAATTCCTGGAGATTCTGCGCTACTGCCAGGGCGGAGAAAACAAACAAAGCAATGCCTAGCTGGTTGCAACGGCTCACAAGAGTTGGACTCCATTCCGACGCGCTCGATAGAACAGGCGCGCTGAACCCACCGGGTCTACTCTCATTGTGACGTGGGGCCGCCGTGGCAGGCAACTATTCCCCGCGCAGGTTAGCTCGATGCCGAGTTCAGAATGCTCTGCAGAATGCTTTGCGTGTCCGGCGTGTTGGTGGTCGACGAGGTTGTCTGGCTGCTCTGGCCGCCGCCATGGTGGCCGTGGCCGTGATGGTGATGATGATGTCCCACTCCCGCCTGCTGCAGTTGCTGGGGCGCGGGAATCTGCCCGTTGGCGGCGGCGTTCTGGAAGGCATCGGCCAGTTGATTGAGCTGAGCGGCTTGGGTGGTGTTGCCGGTGCTGGTGGCGTTTTGCGCGGCCTTGCGCAGTTGGTCCACGATGTTGGTGGTGACCTGCTGAAACTGCGCGGGATTGGTCTGGGCGAGCTGCTGGAGCTGGCTGAGCGAGGTGGCCAGGGGAGAGATGGGAGCGCCGTCCTGGGCGGTTTCGAGATTAACCGGATTCGTGTTGGCGGCGCCGGTAGTGCTGGCGGGCTGCAACCAGCTGGGAATTTGGCCGGAGATCGGGTTGATGTTCATGCGCGTTTTTAGCGCATTTTCGCTGCCGTTGGAAAGCTTATGAAACCAAAAGACCGTGCCGTGGCGAAGCTGTCAAAATTCTGACAGGTGTCATTGCGGCGTCGGCCGCAGGAAGAAAGCTTGCTTATCCATATGCGGATCGACGGCGACATCGAAAAAACCGATCATCATCTCCTCCCAACTCTGCGGCCCGAAACGCACGGCTTCATCGGGATCGGGATTATTTGGATTGCGGCGCGAATTGTCGAAGTATCCGAGGAACTCGAGGTCGGTGCCGGCTTTGAGCGCCAGCGGTTTGGCCAGGCGATAGAAAAGCTGCCAGTAGAAATTGTAGGGGTTGACGCGCAGCAAGGTGCGTCGTCCGCGGTCCGGCTCCACGATGTTGTACTCGAAGCTTTGACCGCGCAGGTGCATATGCGGGAAATAGCCCAGCAGCAGGGCGTCGTTGGGCAGCGTGCCGCGCACCGAGACGGCATAGTGGGGATGACCGGGCGGGATGGTGAATTGGTCGTTTCCCATCTGCAGCGTCATGACGCGCTGGGTCGGGGGCGTGCGCGCGAAGACCAGCCCCAAGGTCGAGCGATCTGCGGTGGCCTTGCCGTTGGGGGTGTAGTGGGTTTCGAGCACCAGGTCGGACCCAGCTTTGATGAGCTTGGCAAGGCCGGGCGGCCATTGTTCGGGAACGTTGCCCGGGGAGTAGACCAGCAGAATCTCGCTGGTTGTGATGCCGGCGACCAGGCGATCGTGGGAAGTACGGCCCGGCGGAACGTACGGGATGCCCGGCTTGGCTTCCCGCAGCCACGTTGAGCCGGGCTCGCGAATATAGACCACGGCGTGATGCACGACGCTGCGATTGCCGGGCCGCATTTCGGCGGCTTCCACCCATTTGTCCTCGGTGAAACCGCCGGGAAGTACGATGTACTGGTAATCCAACTGGCCGGTGGCTGGAATCGGAATTGGGTGCGGCATGGTGAGCACCGCGTCGGGCTTGGCGATGTTCCAGCCGGTTATCCACGGGCGCGGCTGCGGACGGTCTTTGACGTTGCCCTCAGCGGCGCCGGATTCGGTCCAGTGGACCAGCGTATCGATCTCCGGCTGCGAGAGCGAACGGTCGTTGGAGAAAGGACCGTAACCGGGCTCGGCGAACCAAGGCGGCATTTTCTTGAGTAGCACGGCCTCGCGAATGGCTTTGGCCCACGGGCGGGTTTGACGGTAAGTGAGGAAGGGCATGGGTGCGACTTCACCCGGCCTGTGGCACTCCTGGCAGCGATTTTGCAGGATCGGGAGGATGTCGCGGTAAAACGTGGGGGCGGCGGTGAGAGTGGAGCCACAGAAGAGCAAAACCAGGAATTTCTCGCAGAGACGCAGAGTACACAGAGAAAACATTATCTTGGTGTTGCTTCTCTGTGTTCTCTGCGTCTCTGCGAGAAATGCTTTGGTTTTATTTGTCGAACGTAATCGTGGCTTCACCGGAGTACTTATGATAGTTCCGGAAATCGATGACGTTGCGGCTGCAAACATCCGTGCCCCGCTGGCAGCTTAAACTCTCCGAATGCACGGGCAGCAGGAACTGGCCATCGCCAATGCGGATGTATTCATAGTCGGTTGCCGATTCTACTTTGTCCATGGGGAACTCCGCCGGTAAGTGGCGGGCGTCCATTTCGATGCGCAGCACGCGTTGGGTTTCTTTGTCGATCCAAACCGACCCTCGATACGCGGGCCGGACGGCTTGCCCCGGCACGCTCACGTGCCAGTGGGAGTGCTCATGGTCCACTTCGAAGTCATACACGGAGGCGATGCGGCCGCCACTGCGGGCATCCCGGCGATGGCGGAAATCGGCCGCCGTTGCGGGCGAAAACAAATCCACCAGCGCCGAGCCGAACTCGCCGGTCGACCAGGCGCCCGATAGCTCCTGGATATTCTTTTTCACGGCTTTTCCATTGATTGCCATGTTGCGGTAATGTTCACCGGTCTTGTCGTAGACCAGTTCCATCGACACCACGTCCTGGGGCTGCCAACTGACGTTACGCGTGGTGCTCATGAACCGCGCCATCATCTCCTGGCAGACGTAGTTGGGCAGCGTCTCGTCAAAGGCCGCGACCGCCAGACGCGCCTTTTCGACAATGGGATCCAAGGTGATGGGCGTATAGGTAATTCCTTCATTGGCTGGATTGCCTTCGGGCCGCGAACCGGCCGCGGGCGGTGGTGTGTTGGCGGCTACCTGCGTAGGCGCCGAAGACTTCCGCGGAACCTGCTTGCCCCGTTGCAGGCGAGGAGCGCCCGAATCGGATTCATCCAACGGAACCTGCGAATTGCTGCTTTGGTGGATGTGGTCGAGATCCAGGTCTTTATCCTGGGGAGCGTCTTCATCGGGCGGAGGCGGTGTCTGCGGAGCCCGCGGCGGCGCGGAGTTCGCGGCGGTCTGGGGCCTGGGGGCGGGCGCTGCTTCCGGCTCCGAATCCTTATCTGCCGGCGGCGAATCCTTGCGGCGCAGAACCGGCCGGTCATCGTCATCACGGGACTTCGAAGCAGACTGGGCGGGAAGTTCGACCGGCTCAGACGCCTTCGCCCGCTCTTCCAGCGTGCCTTCTTTTTGGAAATTCACGTTGACGGCGCGCAGAACGCCATCGTCGTCTTTCCGGGCGTCGATGAACACATGGTCGCCAGGATTCAGATAGACCGGGTTTGATGGGGTCGCCATTCTTCAGGAATTTGGTGTCGCCGGTGCGCTTGAATTCGATGATGCGTGTGTCTTCGGCTTCGAGCACGACCGACTTGTCGTCCAGCCGGCGCAGCATTCCGCTGGTGCTTTGAAGGGGAGTCGTATCGTTCTGAGCGCTGGTTTTCTTTTTGTTTCGGCCTGGGAGGCGCGGCATCGGCATGCCGATCCCACCCCCACCGGGATAGCCGCCCGGAGGATAACCGCCGGGTGGATAACTGCCAGGGGGGTAGCCGCCGCCGGGGTATTGGGCGCCCAGCGGGCAATCTGCCGCCAGCAGAACCACCACTGCTCCGAAAATCAGCGATGCACACCGCATGCGGGACTCAAGCATTCGACGGATGCGCCAATCAACCCGTTACTTTATTCTATGACATTAACAACTGGTGAAGTCGGCAACGCTTGCGGTGGGCATCGCGTTCCAACTGGTAGAGGATGACATGAAACGTCAAATAATGCTGCTGCTACCGCTGGTTGCCGGGCTTTCTCTTGCGGGATGTGCTGCTCGCGTGGGGCCGGGGTATGGTTACGTCACCATCGCTCCTCCGCCGCCTCAAGCAGAGGTATTTGGAGTGGCGCCGGCTCCCGGGATGGTCTGGGTCAACGGTTATTGGAACTGGGGAGGCTCGCATTACGTGTGGGCGCCGGGAGGCTGGCAACGGCCTCCACGACCCCGCGCGCGCTGGGAAACGGGCCGTTGGGAAAAGCATCACGGACGCTATGCGTACAGGCAGGGCCGCTGGCGCTAAACGCGCGACTTTAGCCAGCCGGTGTGCATCGTACACTTATACTGATGTGGAAGATGCCCGGCAAAATATCGAGGCCTGCCTAGAGCATGGCTGCTGACGCGGAAGTCAAGAAGGCGGCTGGTTCGGAGCGGCTCAGGGCGCTGTGGCCCGAGATTCGGGAGCTGATCCGCCCGCGTCAAAAGCTGCTGGCCATCGGCTTTGTGCTGATGCTGATCAACCGCGTCTCTGGGCTGGTGCTGCCGGCGTCAACTAAGTTCCTAATCGACGACGTCATCGGCAAGAAGCGCCACGAGTTGCTGCTGCCGCTGGTGCTTGCGGTGCTGGCGGCTACCGCCATTCAGGGTGTGACATCGTTCACCCTGACGCAACTGCTTTCCAAGGCCGCGCAAAGACTGATCGCCGAGCTTCGCCGAAAAGTCCAGGCGCATGTGGGCCGGCTGCCGGTGGCTTACTACGATTCCAACAAGAGCGGCGCCCTGGTGTCGCGCATCATGAGCGACGTGGAGGGCGTGCGCAATCTGATCGGGACAGGCCTGGTGGAATTTGTGGGTGGCGTGCTGACGGCGATCTTTGCGCTGGTGATCCTGATACGCATCAGCGCGCTGATGACGGGTCTTGCCATTTCGTTCGTGCTGGTGTTTGGCATCGTGCTAGGCAAGGCTTTCAAGACTATCCGGCCGATTTTCCGGGCGCGCGGCAAGATCAACGCCGAAGTTTCCGGCAGGCTCACTGAATCATTAGGCGGCGTGCGCGTGATCAAGGGCTATCATGCCGAAGAGCGCGAGGAAAAGGTTTTTGCGCTTGGCGTGCAGCGGCTGCTGGATAACGTGCTGCAATCGCTGACGGCGATGTCCTTCATGAGCCTTTCGGCGACGCTGCTGCTGGGCGTGGTGGGATCGGTCGTGATGTTTGTAGGCGCGCGCCAGATCTTCGCCGGCACGATCACGCTGGGAGATTTCGTCACGTTTACGGCGTTCCTGGCGTTCCTGGTGGCCCCGGTTTTTCAGGTGGTGGGAATCGGCACGCAGCTCTCCGAGGCTTTAGCGGGCCTGGAGCGGACGCGCGAAGTGATGCGGGAGCGGCCCGAGGATGAGGATCCGAACCGTACCGTCAGGCTGCCTGAGTTGCGCGGCGAGGTGGTTTTTGACAAGGTCAGCTTTGCGTACGACGCCGCCGGGAAGGAAGTGCTGCACGATGTTTCCTTCGAAGCCAGGCCCGGCACGGTCACGGCGCTGGTCGGCCCATCGGGGGCGGGGAAGTCGACTATCATTGGGCTCATCTCGGCGTTTCACACGCCGACGGCGGGCACGGTTCTGGTGGATGGCGTGGACCTCTCCACCGTCCGTCTGGATTCCTACCGCACGCGCCTGGGCGTGGTGCTGCAGGAGACGTTTCTGTTCGATGGCACCATCCGCGAGAACGTGGCTTTTTCGCGCCCCGACGCTACCGAAGAACAGATCATGAACGCCTGCCGCATTGCGCGCGTGGATGAATTTGCCAGCGGTTTCGAAAAGCAATATGACACGATCGTGGGTGAGCGCGGCGTGAAACTGTCCGGCGGGCAGCGCCAGCGCGTGTCGATTGCGCGCGCGATTCTTGCCGATCCTCGTATCCTGATTCTGGACGAAGCTACCTCGAGCCTGGATTCGGAATCGGAAGCGCTGATTCAGGAAGGCCTGGCGTATCTCATGCAAGGGCGCACGACGTTCGTTATTGCTCACCGGCTTTCTACGATTCGCCGCGCCGATCAGATTTTGGTGGTCGAGGCGGGCCGTGTGGTTGAACGCGGAACGCACCAATCGCTCTACGCGGCGCGGGGCCGCTATTTCGATCTCTATACCAAGCAGCATGGATTGGAAGCCAACTTGTTTCTCGCGCCGGGCGAGGGCGGCGAAGTCGCACAAGAAGAATCGTCCGGCGAAGGCAAAGCTGCGAGTGAATTGCGCGAAGCCATGCGCCTGATCCGCGGATAAATCGATGGCAACGATTCTCGACGGCAATCGCATTCGCGACCAGATCAAGCTGGAGTGCAAGCCGCGCGTGGAAGCGCTGGCGGCGAAAGGCCGGCCGCCTGGTTTGGCCGTGGTTCTGGTGGGGCATAATCCGGCGTCGGAAATTTACGTACGCAACAAAGTCAAAACATCGGAAGAGCTGGGAATTTACAGCGAATCGCTGACGCCGCCCGCGAGTATTTCGACTGAGGAACTCATTGCGATAGTCGAAGAACTGAATCGCCGGCCGGAGATTGACGGCATTCTGGTGCAGATGCCGCTGCCCGCTCAGGTGGATTCCAAGCGCGTGCTGCTGGCCGTCTCTCCGGAAAAGGACGTTGACGGATTTCATCCCTGCAATGTCGGCAATCTGGCGACGGGCCGTCCCGGACCCAAGCCCTGCACGCCGGCGGGCATCATCGAATTATTGAAGCGCTATGAGATTCCGATACGCGGTAAACGCGCGGTAGTGGTGGGGCGCAGCGATATCGTCGGCAAACCGGCAGCGCTTCTGCTGCTTCACGAAGACGCCACCGTCACGATCTGCCATTCGAAGACGCCGGACTTGCCGGGCGTGTGCCGCCAGGCGGATATTCTGATCGCGGCAATGGGGCGGGCGGCGATGATCACTGCCGATTTCATCGCACCCGGCGCTACGGTGATTGACGTCGGCATCAATCGCATCGACAATCGCGAAGAAGTGGCGCGCATTTTCCGCGGATCGGCCGACAGGCTGGCGGCGTTCGACCGCAAGGGCAGCGTGGTGGTGGGCGACGTGCATCCGCTGGACGTCGCGGCCACGGCGGGAGCTTTCACGCCGGTGCCTGGAGGCGTCGGTCCATTGACTATCGCGATGCTCATGGTGAACACCATCGACTCCGCCGCGCGCCGCATCGGCGTATGTTAAAAGTAGGATTGACAGGCGGCCTGGCGAGTGGCAAAAGCTTCGTGGGGCAGGCCCTGGTAGAGCTCGGCTGCCACTTGATCGAGGCGGACCGGCTCGGCCACGAAGTTCTTTTGCCGGGCGGGGAAGCCTACGACGGCGTCGTGCGTGAGTTTGGAAAAGGCATGCTCGATCCGGATGGCACGATCAACCGCAAGCGCCTGGCCGGGGAAGTTTTTGGTAATCCGGAACGCCTCGCGGTATTGAACAGCCTGGTGCATCCGCCGGTATTTAGGCGCGAGCAGGCGTTGATCGACGGATTCGAGCGCGTGGATCCGCGGGGAATTACGGTGGTGGAGGCGGCGATTCTGATCGAGACCGGAAGCTACAAGCGCTTTGACCGGATGATCCTGGTAGTCTGCGAGGAAGCCGGGCAACTCGCCCGGGCCTGCGAACGGGGCATGGAACGAGAGGAAGCGCTGGCCCGTATTCAACGGCAGATGCCGGTTGAAGAGAAGCGAAAGTTTGCCGATTACGTGATTGATAATTCCGGCAGCAGGGAGGAAACGCTGCGTCAGACCCGGGCAGTTTATGAGGCGCTGCGGAGAATCGAACCATGAGAGCACGTACGCTGGTTTTGGCGCTCGCCATTGTAGGCGGCTTTTACTATTTCACATCGGTGCGCAGCGGAAGCACAGGAGCATGGCTGCAACCCCTCAGCAAGACGACGCAACTGTGGTCGGCGCCGCAGGTGGCGAAGTCGGCTGGCTTTTCGAGCGAGGAGTTGAACAATATCGATGTCTACAAGAGCGCCAACCGGGCGACGGTAAATATCACCAGCGTCGTATACCGCGAGGATTGGCTCTTTCAGGTAGTTCCGGAGCGCGGCACCGGCTCGGGATTTATTATCGATGCCGATGGACGCATCATCACCAACAATCACGTGGTTTCCGGCGGCACGGCGCAATTGACGGTCACGCTTCCCGACAAGAAGCGATACAAGGCCAGCATTCTGGGCATCGATCGGCGCAATGATCTGGCGCTAATTAAAATCGATCCCAAAGAAAAACTTCCATTCCTGCGGTTGGGCGATTCCGATCCGCTGCAAGTCGGGCAAAAAGTGCTGGCAATCGGCAATCCTTTCGGCTTGAATGGAACGCTGACCACTGGCGTGGTTAGCTCGCTGGGACGCAGCATCGAGGGCGAAAACGGGCGCGCGCTCGAAGACATGATCCAGACCGATGCCGCGATTAATCCGGGCAACAGCGGCGGTCCGCTACTGGATACGCATGGCAATGTGATTGGCATCAACACGGCGATTTACGGCCCGCAGGGAAATATCGGCATCGGGTTCGCCATGCCGGTGAACCGCGCCAAAGCCATGCTGGACGAGTTCCAGGCCCGCGGCAAAATTTCGCGTCCTGTTCTCGGCGTGGTCACCGTGCACATCGAGGGAGACCTGGCCGAGGCCGTCAAACTGCCGGCCGAAGGCGGACTGCTGATCCAGCGCGTGGAGCGAGGCTCGGCGGCGGATGAAGCCGGATTGCGCGGACCGCGGGAAGTGGTGATTGTCGGCAATTACCGGCTGGGAACCGGCGGAGACCTCATCGTGGCTGTCGACGGCAAGCCCATGACCGGCAACGATTCTCTGCAGCAAATTCTCAACCGCAAGCGCGGCGGCGAGATGATGGACCTGACGATTTACCGCAATGGCAAAACGCAGAAGATCAACCTGAAACTGGGTAGCGCTCCCGAGAGTTATTGAAGCGCGCGCATAACCCTGGCGGTCTGTCACAATGGCCTGGATGATTGAACAGCTTCGTCCCGGTGTGACCGCGGCCAATGCCCGGGTAGCACTCTTCGATTTCGACGGAACCCTTTCGCTAATCCGCGCCGGCTGGATGGAGGTGATGATCCCGATGATGGTCGAGATCCTGGCCGATCTCAAATCGGGCGAAACCGAAGGGGAACTGCGGATCATAGTGGAAGAATTCGTCGGGCGGCTCACCGGCAAGCAGACCATGTACCAGATGATCGAGCTGGCCGAAAACGTCGCCAAGCGCGGCGGGCAGCCGCTTGAGCCGCTGGAGTACAAGAAAATTTATCTGGACCGGCTGCACGAAAAGATTCGCCATCGCCTGGAAGAATTGGAGAAGGGACACGCGTCTCCGGAGAAATATCTGGTTCCTGGCTCGCGTGAGTTGCTGGAAGCCCTGCGTGATCGCGGTTTGAAAATGTACCTGGCCAGCGGCACTGACCATGCTTACATGCGGGAAGAAGCGCGTTTGTTGGACGTGGTGCGCTATTTCGACGGCGGTGTTTTTGGGGCGCTTGACGATTACCAGAGTTTTTCGAAACAGATTCTGATCCGCCAGGTGATTGCCTCAGCGGAATTCAGCGGCCATCAGTTTTTGGGTTTCGGCGATGGTTACGTTGAGATTGAAAACATCAAAGAAGTCGGCGGCGTGGCGGTGGGCGTGGCCACATCCGAGCCTGATTGCGCGGTGGTGGACGAGTGGAAGCGCGAACGGCTGGCCGGAGTCGGCGCGGACTTCATCATTCCTCACTTTCTGCCGCACGCAGAACTGATGGCGACACTATTTCCCAATGGCAAGTAAGTACGAAGTGTTCGACCGCGCGCGGCTGCGCGTGAAGCCGCTCAGCGAACGCGTGCACGACTTGCAATTGGACCGGTGGCTGGCGCTCGATGCCACGACGCCGGAATTCAGCCACCCGCAACTCTGCTACGGTCGCTCAGCGCCTGGCGGAAGCTAAACGGCGCGGCGCGGCGCGAATCCTCATGATGGGCGCGCACGTGCTGCGGGCGGGCGTTAACCGGCACATCATCGATCTGGTGGAGCGTGGCTGGATCGATCACATTGCCATGAACGGCGCCGGCGCGATCCACGATTACGAGTTGGCGCGGATCGGCGCGACCACCGAAAGCGTGGCCCGGTATATTCGCAGCGGCGAGTTTGGGTTGTGGCAGGAGACCGGCGAACTCAACGATTGGGTGGCCGAGGCGGCGCGCAGTGAAATGGGACTTGGCGAAAACATCGGCCGCCGCATTCAGGCTGGCGGTTATCCGCACACCGATCTCAGTGTGCTGGCTGCCGCCTACCGCTGCTCTGTCCCGGTGACGATTCACGTAGGCATCGGCTACGACATTTTGCATGAGCATCCGAACTGCGATGGCGCTGCCACGGGAGCCGCTAGCTATCGTGATTTTCTGATTTTCGCGCGTACCGTGGAGCGCCTGGAAGGTGGCGTGCTACTCAGCTTCGGTTCCGCGGTGATGGCGCCGGAGGTTTACCTGAAGGCGCTGGCCATGGCGCGCAACGTGGCACATCAGCAGTCGCGGCGCATTGCAAGCTTTGCCACGGCGGTGTTTGATCTACTCCCGATTCAGGGTGATTTCCGGAGCGAACTGCCGAAGTCCGATCCGGGATATTATTTTCGGCCGTACAAAACCATTCTGGTGCGCACGGTGGCCGATGGCGGCGAGAGTTTTTATTTCTGCGGCGATCATCGGGCCACACTTCCGGCACTGCGCCGCGCGGCGCTCGGTCTATGACGACGGCGGAAATTCTCGCGGCTTTCCCGCGGCTTTCCGCGCTGGTGATCGGAGACATCTGCCTGGATCGCTGGTGCACGTACGATCCGCAAACCTCCGAGCCTTCGCGGGAGACGGGGATCCCGCGCACGGGCGTCGTCTTGACGGAAGTGACGCCGGGCGCGGGCGGCACTGTCGCGAACAATCTGAAGGCGCTGGGCGTGGGACAGGTGGCGGTGCTGGGCGCGATTGGCGAAGACGGCTTCGGCTACGAACTTTCCGGCGCGCTGGCGCAGCGCGGCATCTCCTCCGAGCTTCTGGTGCGTAGCGGCAAAATGCAAACCTTCACGTACACCAAGCTCATCAACGGCGCGACGGGTATTGAAGACCAGCCGCGCGTGGACTTCATCAACACCACGCCGCTGGACGCCGGAACCGAGCGTCAAATTGTCGATAACGTTCGCGGCGCGGTTAGCAGATTCGATGTAGTCCTGGTGTCGGATCAAGCTGAGACCAGCCGGGGCGGCGTGGTGACGGCGGCCGTGCGGACCGCGCTCACCGAGCTTGCCGGCCGGCACCCGGAAAAGATTTTCTTCGTGGATTCGCGGGCGCGTATCGATTTGTATCGCGGGCTCACCATCAAGCCTAATCAGGACGAGGCCGAGATCGCGTGCCGCAAATTATTCAACTGCGTGGACTATCCTGCGCTACTGAAGCATGTACAGGCGCCGCTTGCCATTGTCACGCACGGTCCCAAAGGTGCATTGTTGGTGGAGAAGGACCGGCAAGTCTGGGCGGAAACACGGCCGGTCGCGAACCCGGTGGATATTTGCGGCGCCGGCGACAGCTTCACGGCAGGCGCGTCCCTGGCGCTCGCGGTCACTCGATCGCCGCTCGATGCCGCGCGCATGGGCAATCGTGTCGCGTCGATCACCATCATGAAAAAAGGCACGGGGACGGCCTCTCCCGCGGAGGTGCTTGCGCTTGAAGACGCTGGCCATTGATATCGGCGGGACCAATTTTCAACTGGCGCTGTTCGACGAAGACCAGATTATCCGGCGCGCTACCCGTCCCACCGATCGTGAGGGCGCGCGCGACTGGATGCTGGAGCAAGTGGTTTCAACCGCGAAAGAATGGCGGCGCGATGTGCCCTTCGAGCGCTGCGGCATTGGCTTTGGCGGACCCGTGAACTTCGCCGATCAGCACGTGGCTTTCTCGACGCACGTGGGCGGCTGGAACAATTTTCCGCTCGCGCGCCATTTCGCAAATGAGCTCGGCGTTCCCGCCATCATGGACAACGACGCCAACGTGGGAGCATTGGGCGAGGCGGAATTTGGCGCGGGCCAAGGCTGCTCGCCGCTGTTTTACATGACCATTTCGACCGGCATCGGCGGCGGCATTTACAACCATGGCGAAATCTGGCGCGGCGCGGATAGCTTTGGCGGCGAGATCGGGCACTTGACCATTCGCCCGGACGGCCCGCAATGCCTGTGCGGTGCGCGGGGATGTCTGGAGCGCATGTGCAGCGGGCTCTGGCTGGAGCGCGATCACGGCAAAACCGCGAAGGAACTTTTGCAGGATCCGGCGTTCGTCAAGCGCTACGCGGTCGATCTCGCGCTCGGACTAAAGGCGTGTATCATGTTATTGAACCCGGCGCGGATCGTGATTGGGGGCGGCATCAGCAAGGCCGGAGACGCGCTGTTTGTACCGCTGCGGGCTGAACTCCGGCGGCAGATTACGGATTGGTCCGGCGCGCGCATCGATGTGGCTCCCGCGGCGCTGGGCGGGGATAGCGTTCTATACGGCGCGCTGGCCTTGGCGCGAAAATTTCTCAAATCATGAGCTTCGCAGATAATTACAAAACACAATTGTTGGCCGCAATCGACACCATTGACCTGCCGCGAGTCAACGAGATCATCGAAATCTTCAAGCAGGCGCGGACTGCTGGCCGCCACATTTTTGTTTGCGGCAATGGTGGCAGCGCTTCCACCGCATCACATTTTGCCTGCGACATCGTTAAAGGCGCGAGTTTCAATCGCGCGGAGCGTTTCCGCATCATGGCGCTCACGGATCAGTTGCCGACGCTTACGGCCTACGCCAACGACGTCAGCTACGACGCGGTGTTCGTCGAGCAATTGCGGAATTTCGCGGAACCAAACGATGTGTTCATGGGCATCAGCGGCTCAGGCAATTCGCCCAACGTGATCCGCGCGATGGAGTACGCCAACTCTATCGGTTGTAAAACGATCGCGTTAACCGGCCGTGATGGCGGCAAACTCGGGCCGCTGGCGCAACTCAACGTGCAGATCCCGGTGCCCCACATGGGCCGCATCGAAGACGCGCATATGATCGTGTGCCACATGGTTGGGTATTACTTCATGGAGCACGAGAAATAGGCGCGAACGCGCGATCGGGATCTTTGGCAATTACCTGCTGAAGACTTTTGCCTCCGGACAAACTTTGGAATTGGTCTGCTGAGAACTCGCGGTGTTCCCAAACGCCTTTGCGTTCGCGGAAAACATAAAAGACGCTCCTTGGCGGGACTTGCTTCTCGGCAGCTTCGCCAAATCCGCCTGCGTTAAATTCCGCTTCGAATCCAAAAACCTTGGCTGCCTCGTTCATCGCCAATGCGCCTTTTGGATCGGCATTGAAATTCTCAGGATTGCATTCGGCGTTGAACTCCATGCACCACTTCTCTGAGACAAGCGGCTTAATCAGATCCGAGTACTGGCGCCGCTGCGTGTCATCTTCAAACGGAAAAACCTGGATCAGCCGATTCTGTTTTACGTCGAAAACTCCGATGTGCAGCGGATGGACGGACATGAAGTGAATCTCGCTCTGGCGCAGGATGGCGTAATCCGCGCCCATTAGCCCGAGCACCCAGCCTGAGAGGGCGGCCTTGAACGACAGCGTGGACGATAACACGATGACACAGCCCGCTGAGGGGCTGGCGTGAGTATCGATGAAGATCGTGTTGTGGTACTCGCGTATTTCGAGGGCTGAGCCCAGGCAATTCATGGAGACCACGCCTTGGAAGAGAGCAGTGATATCGCGAAACTCCGCACGCCGTAAATCCTTCGCTGCCCGGCCATAGCGGATGACCCGGAGCGGAGGCAGTAGGGCATTTGACCCGCTGTCCAGATAATAGGCAAGCAAAAATGGATCGTCATCAGAGTTGGCGTAGCTGGTGATTTTCGCGCTCAATTCCGAGGCGGCGAACCGTTGCGTGGGCACATTCGCGTTTTGAAGGACGTCCTGTAGCGTTTCCGCTCGAAGACAACCCAAACCGCAAGCAAACAACAGCAAGAATTTCTCGCAGAGACGCCGAGACCGCAGAGAAAACCTAACGGTCATAATGTAATAGCGATTTTCCCTACTCCGTCTTCGTAGCGTTCCAGTTGCTCAAAGGCGCGGCCCACTTCTTCCAGAGGCCGGGAGTGGGTCAGCAGCGGAGCGAACAAGCTCGGGTTTGCCGACAACATCTCGAGCGCGGGCTCGGAATCGTGATTGGAGCGGCGCACCGGGAAGATAGCGACTTCCTTGCGGCGCAGCGGGTGAAAATCCAACGGCACCTGTACCTCGGAGGGAATGCCCGTGATGACCACGCGCCCGGCGTTGCGCACGGCGTGAATGCCCTGATTGATGGATCCGTTTTTTGCGGCGCAGTCTACGGCCACGTCCACGCCGCGTTGGCCGGTATCGGCGAGTACCTGGCGGACCACATCGACAGCAGTTGGATCCAACACGGCATCGGCGCCGGCGGCGCGCGCTAACCCGCGGCGATGCGCTACCGGCTCGACGACCCACACCCGCCCTGCTCCAGCAAGTTTCAAAGCCGCCACCGTAAGCCAGCCAATCGGGCCGGCGCCAAACACGAGCGCGGTTTCGCCGGGCTGGAGCGCCACTAATTTCATGGAGTGCAGCACTACCGCCAGCGGCTCGATCAGCGTGGCTTCGAGAAAACTCATGCTTGGCGGGATGGCGAGCAGATTTCGCGCCGGAACATTTGCATAGTCGCGAAAAAATCCGGGCTCGCCGGGCAAACTCATGAACCGCAGGTTGGCGCAAACGTTGTGCCGTCCACTCAGGCAGAATTCGCAGTGGTAACAATAAATGGCTGGCTCGAAGGCGGCGTGCGCACCGGGATCCCAGCCGGTAACGCCGGTTCCGGCCTTTATCACTTCGCCCGCCGGCTCATGGCCCAGGACCATCGGATAAACGCACGGCGTGTCGCCCACGGCACCCTCGGCAAACGAATGCAAGTCGGACCCGCATAAGCCGACTGCCGCGACGCGCACCTGCACTTCGCCCGGGCCCGGATCGCCGATGGTTTCTTCCACGATTCGAAATGTCCGCTGCTGCGTTAACTGCGCGACCCGCATCATCATCTGCCCGATCCTCCCACAAAGCGCAGCGCTTCGTCAGCCAGTTGCGGAACGGAGATGATAGCGTTGCCGCCGTAGATGCTGCTCGATCCGTCGAAATTCAGAAAACGCGCGCCCGCCTCGGTGGCGATGATTTTGAGCGGGGCGAAATCCCACGGTTTGCCGCCGGTTTCGATCCAGATTTCCACCTGGCCGCTAGCTACCATCATCGCGTCCAGACACCCGCCCATGGAGCGGAACGCCCAGCAGGCAGCGATCCAGTCAGGGACGCGCGCCCCAAAGGCGTGGCTCGAGATGTTGTTGAAGCCGTCAATACTGATGACCGCCTGGGCGAAGGAATCGATCGCGGAAGCCCGGATGGGCCCGTCGTTCAAGAACGCGCCGCTCCCTTGTGTCGCCATGTAGGTTCGGTCGAGCGCTGGGAAGTGCGCCACGCCTGCGACTACCTCGCGTGACGCGATATCTTCCAGGCCGATTAACACGGCCCAGGTGAGGTTGTTGCGGATGAAATCGCGTGTGCCGTCGATGGGGTCGATAATCCAGCGGCGGCCGCTGCGCGACTCCTTCGCCGTACCCTCTTCGCCGAGGAGACCGTCGGCCGGAAACGCGGCATCCAGGCCGCTGGCGATGATAAGCTCACTCTCGCGATCGGCAGCGGTGACAGGTGATTCATCGGCTTTGGACTCGAATACGATTCCGCTTCCCCGCCGGTGCAGCGCGGATGCACCGGCCTGGCGGGCCAGGGTACAGGCCAAATTCAGCTCTTTTTGATAAGAAGACAATGACGCCTCCATCGAACAGGGTAAGATAAATTTGAATGGAAAGTTTTCGACAGTTCTCAGCCGGCCCCGATCCCTTTGGCCGCACGTGGCAGATACGGTTCAAATGGCTGCAAACCGCCATCTCGCTCCGTCACAGCGATACAGTCGACGTGAAGTTTGTTCTTAACAGCGATGGCGAAACGGCTCAGAAGACCATCGCCATGCCTCACAAAGATCTCCAGGCATTGAGCCGCGAAATCGCCCAGCCCATGACCGACCCCTGGTGCGCGCGAATGGCCGCCCTGCATTTGAAGCACATGGTGGAGACCGGCGAAGACCTGGAGAAAGACCTGGTGACTCTGTCGGCGGAACAATTGAGGGAGTACAACGCAGTACTTGCCGGCACGCCGGCGACCGCCAGCCGCGCGTAGGCGGCGGGAGCTTCACTTGCCAATTGGAAAAAATAAGGAAGTTGGGGTATAACACGGGAAGGCGCACCTATGGTCACTTGTCCTGTTTGTGACGGCAATATTGACGTGGAAGAAGAGGATGTCGACGAAGGCGACACCGTAAGCTGCGACGAGTGCGGCGCCGAATTGAAAGTACTCAGCAAGGATCCCCTGGAACTCCAGTCGGCTGAAGAGCTCGAAGAGGACGAAGACGAGCCCAGCTTGGCAGACGACGATGAGGACGAGGAAGAAGAGGAACACGATTGGAAATAGAAGCGAAACCCGATCTTGCCCCGCGCCGTCTTTATCGACGGAGGAGTGCGGTATGCAACCCACGGTGATGGGCAAAACGATCGGCTGCTGCGGAGTTTTCCTGCTTTCGCTCTCGCTTCTGTCCTTGAATTTCGCTCTCGCGCAATCCAGCAAGAAGGGCCAGTCTGAAAACGTACGCTCGGTGAAGGGCACCGTTACCGACGCCAATGGCAATGCGGTCGTCGGCGCTGTGGTGCAATTGAAGAACAAAAAGAGCCTGCAAATCCGATCTTTCATCACGAAGGAGAAGGGCGAATATTTTTTCACCGGGCTTAGCTCCGACGTGGACTATGAAGTGAAGGCCGAATCCAACGGGGCCTCCAGTTCTTCGCGGAATATCAGCTTGTTTGACACCGAGAAAATCGCGATTCGCGACTTGAAACTCGCTGCTAAGTAGCCCCTCTTCGCAATCTCCGGAAACCTGTTGTAAGCTCACGTGTATGCGAACACTCTTGTTGACCCTCGTACTTGCGGTATCGTTGTCGGCTGCCGAGAAAAAAGTCATCACTCCCAAGGAGTTTCCGTCCGGGCGCCCTTATAGCGCTGGTCTGATGGTGGACGGGACCCTCTACGTAGCCGGCCAGGTTGGCCAGGATTGGAAGAGCGGCAAAGCGCCTGACGATTTTGAAGCCGAAGTCCGCCAGGCACTGGACAATGTCGGTATGATCCTGAAGGCTGCCGGAAAGGACTTTTCGGACGTTGTGGCCGTACAGGTTTATCTGACGGATATGGACCTGTTTCCGAAGATGAACACCGTCTACCTGACGTATTTCAAGGAGCCGAGGCCCACGCGCACCACGGTAGGGGTAGCAAAATTGGTGGGTACTACGCGCATCGAAATCACTGTCACCGCGAAGTAGCTGGCGCCGCGGCTATTTTTTCTTTGCAAGCACTCCCACTTCCGCCTCGGTCAAGGGGCGGTATTTCCCTATGGTCAACTCTGCGATGCGGACCGGGCCGATGGCGGTCCGCACCAGCTTCAGCACTTTACTGTTCACAGCCTCGAGCATCCGGCGTACCTGCCGGTTGCGGCCTTCGGAAATGGTGATTTCGAGGAACGTGTACTTGGCGGCGTCGCGGATGCGTTCGACCACAGCGGGCCGGGTGGGGCCGTCGTTCAGGCTGACGCCACGGCGGAGTTGGTCGAGTTGCTCGTCGCTCAGCAGGGTGGAGGCCTTCACCAGGTAAGTCTTGGGCACTTTGTGTTCCGGGTTTGTAAGGTGCTCGGCGAATTGGGTGTCGTTGGTCAGGATGAGCAGGCCGCTTGAATCCAAATCCAGCCGTCCAACCGGGGATAGCCAGGCGCCGGCATCCGCGACCAGATCATACACGGTGGGTCGACCTTCGGGATCTTTGTAGGTGGTCAGGTAGCCCTTGGGTTTGTAGAGCAGCAGGTAGATTTTCCGGCTGTTAGTCAGCGGCTTGCCGTCGAGAATGACTTTGTCGCGGTCAAAATCCACCCAGTAGTCCGGCGTTTGGATCAGTTTGCCGTTTACACGCACACGTCCGTCGGCGATCCAGCGCCGGGCATCGGTTCGCGATCCTGCGCCGGCTCTCGAAATTACGCGCTCCAGCGTTTTCAAAACCGGCTTCACGCCGGGCTTGTGAGGTGCCTGCCGCATCCTCTCCGAATGTACAGGAAAACACGCTACGATAGTTCGCCGAACTCGGCAAGGTCCAAGTGGAAGAGACCATCGTGGTGCGGGGAGCGCGTCAGCTGCTGACTTTGCGCGGCCCAGCCGGACCTCGGCGCGGCCTCGCGTTGCGGGAGATCGGCATCATTCCGGACGGCGCCCTTCTGATTCGTGGCGGAATGATTCGCGAAGCGGGGCCCACGCGGCGTATCGAGAAACTGGCCGCGGCCCGGCACGCCCGCGAAATCAATGCTATCGGGCGGGTAGTAATGCCGGGTTTTGTGGATTGCTGCTCGATGGTTGCATTTCCGCATTTCCGGGCCGAGACGGACGAGGATTCAGGGCCGGGCCTCAACTTGCTGCGCGCCACGTCCTCTTCGAGGCTAGCGCACCGGGCGTCCGCATTGGTTGCCGGCATGGCGCGGCATGGCACGACTAGTGTGGAAGCGAAATCAGGCATTGCGCTCGATCGCACCGGGGAAATGAAGATGCTGCGCGTGGCAGCCGGCCTGGCCGGCAAGCCGTTGGACATCGTGTCCACGTATTTCGGCGCCCGCGCCATTGCACCGGAGTTTCGGGGAGATCCGGAACGATACCTGGCTTGGATTGTTGCGAGCGTGCTGCCCCTCATCCGCCGCCGGAAATTGGCGACGTTTGTGGAGGTGAGCTGCGAGCGGAACGCGTTCAGCATCGACCAGGGCCGGCGTTATCTCCAGCACGCGCGCCGCGCTGGCTTTGGCCTCAAGGTGCATGCGGATCAAGTGGCGCGAACCGGTGGCGCGCGCCTTGCGGCCGAGGTGGAGGCGCACACGGCCGAGCATTTAAACTGGATCAATCAGGATGACGTGCGCCACCTGGCTGCCTCGGAAACGATGGCCGTGGTGACCGCCGGCGGCTCTCTGCGCGCGGGCCTCGATCGTGTTGCGCCGGCGCGGGCTTTGGTGGACGCGGGCGCAGCGGTCGCACTGGCTTCCGGCTTCGGCCCCGGACCGTGCCCCACGTACAACATGCAAGTAGCGTTGTCGCTTGCTTGTCTGCAAATGAAACTGACGCCGGCCGAAGCCATCTGCGCCGCAACCATAAATGCAGCTCATGCTATCGGCCGCGCTGACCATGTCGGGTCGCTGGTGGAAGGAATGCAGGCCGACTTGCTGTTGCTCAACGTGCCGGACTATCGCGAGATACCCTATTACTTCGGGGTGAATCACGTGCACAAGACGTTGAAACGCGGCGTGACAATTTTCGATGAGGATGGAGTGCGCCGGTGAGTGGCGGCATCGTCGAGTGCGTGCCTAATTTTTCCGAAGGATGCGACGCGGCGAAAGTCGCGCGCATCGCCGCGGCAATCGGATCCGCGCCGGGCGTTGCGGTACTTGGTCAAACGATGGACACGGATCACAACCGCTCCGTCATAACCTTCGCAGGTCCGCCCGATGCGATTGGCGAAGGGGCGTTGCGCGGCATTGAAAGCGCTGCCGCCGAAATCGATTTGAACCGGCACCAGGGTGTCCATCCTCGCATCGGCGCGGCCGATGTTGTCCCTTTCGTTCCCATCGCCGGCGTCACATTGGCGGACTGTGGGCGCATCGCAGCCCATACTGGCGAAGAAGTCTGGCGCCGGTTGCGCGTTCCCGTATACCTTTACGGCGCCGGAGCCAGGCGTCCCGATCGCGTGGCGCTCGAAAACGTGCGTCGCGAAGTGCGCAGCCAGCCGGATAAGCATCCTGATTTTGGCAACGGCGAGTTTCATCCCACTGCCGGCGCGACGGTAATCGGGGCGCGTAATATTCTGATCGCCTTCAATGTCAATCTGCAAACAGCGGATGTGGCCGTTGCTCGCGCGATTGCCCGCAAGGTGCGTTTTTCATCCGGTGGCCTGCCGCACGTGAAGGCGCTGGGTCTGATGCTGCGCTCGCGCGGCATCGCGCAAGTGTCCATGAACCTCACCGATTTCGAACACACGCCCGTGCATCTGGCATTTCAAGCGGTTCGCGAAGAGGCAGCGCGCCTTGGCGTGAAAGTGGCGTCGAGTGAAATCGTGGGCCTGATTCCGCGCAAGGCTCTGGAAATGGCCGAAGGCTGCGATCTGCTGATCGAAAACTTCCGCCCCGAGCTGGTTCTCGAAGACCGCCTGAAAGCGTTCGGCCTCCTGTAAACTGGTTGCAGTGCTGGTTTCCATAACTCAACCGCGGCTCGCCCGGCCCAATTGGTTACGCGCTCCCGCTCCAGTCGGCGAAAATTATCGCGAGCTGAAAGCGCTTATCGACGGCCTGAAGCTGCACACGGTTTGCGAGAGCGCCGCCTGCCCCAACGTGGGCGACTGCTGGAACCGGCGTACGGCCACGTTCATGATTCTGGGCAACGTGTGCACGCGCCGCTGCGGCTTTTGCGCGGTGGAAAAAGGCGCGCCGCTCGAAGTGGATTTCGACGAACCGCGCCGCGTGGCAGAGGCGGTAGCAGCCATGGGCCTGCGCTACGCCGTCGTGACCAGCGTCAACCGCGACGATCGCAAAGATGGCGGAGCCGAGTTGTTCGCCGCCACCATCCACGCCATTCGCGAGCGCATACCCGGCTGCCGGGTCGAAGTGCTGGTGCCGGATTTTCAAGGCAGCCACGCCGCGCTTGAAATTGTGATGCGCGCCGCGCCCGGATGTGCTGAATCACAACACGGAAACCGTGCCGCAGGCTGTATCGGCAGGTCCGCCTTGGAGCCCGCTACGAGCGCTCGCTCGATATGCTGGCCCATGCCAAACGCGTTGCGCCGGAAACACCTGTAAAATCCGGACTGATGCTGGGCCTGGGAGAAACGATCGACGAAGTGCTGGACGTTATGCGCGATCTGCGCAGCCATGGCGTCGACATCTTGACGCTGGGCCAGTACTTGCGCCCGTCGCCCAAGCACTTGCCCATCGTGCGCTACGTATCACCCGGGGAATTTGACGACTTACGGCAGGCTGGAATGGGCATGGGATTCGCTCATGTGGAGTCCGGTCCGCTGGTGCGCAGTTCCTATCACGCGGCCGAAGCCGTAGCCTGATTAAAGCGGAAAGAACTGCAGTCCTGCTACAATTCTTCGTATATGTTCAAGGGACTAGAACACACGGCGATCGCCTCGCCGGCTCCGCAGAAACTTGCTCAGTGGTACGTGGATCATCTTGGTTTTGTCATTAATTACAATTACGCCGGCAATTATTTTGTCAAAACCCCGAATGGAACGATGCTCGAAATCATCCCGTCCGAGGGCGAGCGGGCCCCGCAGAAAATGAAGGACCCCGGCATTCGCCACATCGCGATTCAAGTGGACGATTTTGACGCCGCGCACGCCAACCTGAAATCTCAAGGCATTGCGTTCCTGGGCGAGCCGTTCAAAGTGGAGGAAAACCGCTTGGTCTTCTTCAACGATGGCGACGGCAATATCCTGCATCTGATTCACCGGCCAAAGCCGCTGCCGTAGCTTCCAGGCATCGCCATTGTGCTGAGCCGCGTTTTCAAAGCATTCCAGTACCGCGACTTCCGCCTCCTATGGTTTGGCGCATGCACGTCCAGCATCGGGACCTGGATGCAGCAGTTGGCGCAAGCCTGGCTGGTTCTTGAGATATCGCACTCGGCGCGCATGCTGGGCCTGGATGCTTTTCTAGCCAACATTCCAATTTTTCTGTTTTCGCTGGTGGGCGGGGTGGTGGCCGATCGCATGAGCCGGCGCCACCTGCTGCTGGGTTCGCAATACGTGCAAATGACCAGCGCGTTTCTGCTGGCGGCGTTGCTGTATTTCAAAGTCGTTGAGATCCCTTACATCCTGGCGCTTTCCTTCGTATCGGGCACGGCGCAATCGTTTGGCGGGCCCGCATATCAGGCGCTGGTGCCCACGTTGGTGAACAAAGAAGATTTGCCCAATGCGATTTCATTGAACTCGATCCAGTTCAATTTGGCCCGCGTGATCGGCCCGGTGCTTGGCGGCCTGGCGCTTACGAAACTGGGCGCTGTCTGGTGCTTTTTCCTGAACGGCCTGTCGTTCATTGCCGTAATTATTTCGCTCTACAAGCTGCGCGTGAACTTCGCTCCGGAAAAAACCAAGGAATCGATACTCACCAGCATGAAGCAGGGCTTCGGTTTCATTCGCAAGCAGGGAGCCATGGAAGGTCTGATTATTCTGGCGTTCTGCATGACCGCGCTCGCCATTCCGATGATTACGTTTCTGCCGGTCTTCGCAAAAGACGTGTTTCGCCAGGGCGCCGGGACCTATGCCACGCTGCTGGTTTTTTCCGGATTGGGGTCGATAACCGGCGCTCTCACCGTCGCCGCCATCGGGCACGTCCAGAACAAGGGACGCATGGCGCTGCTGATGCTGGTACTGCTAGGCGGAGGCATGGCCGCCTTTGCGCGTTCCAGCAGCGTGGTATTCAGTTGCGGGATGCTGTTCTTTTCGGGAGCGGCCCTGATAGGCACGTTCACCATGATCACTTCGCTTGTGCAGCTTACCGCAACCGACAACATGCGAGGCCGGGTGATGAGCGTGTTTAACGTAGCTTTTCGCGGCGGTATGCCAATGGGCAACCTGGCCACTGGGTGGCTGGTGCCTGTGCTTACGGCGCCCGTAGTGCTTTCTTTGAACGGATTGCTTCTGATGGTGCTTGGTCTCTATTTCCTGTTCGTGCAGCGTCGCGTGGCGGCTCTATGACGATGACGCGCGCGGTGATTGCGTGGCTCGCGGCAGCACTTGTTTGCGTGGCGGCCAGCGACCTTGAAAAGCATCGCGACCGTCAGGATCGTCCCGCGCTGGAGAAGATCGTTGCCGATTTATCCCACGCGGCCCAGCAGGCGCCCAACGATGCCGAAGCCCAGTATCGCTTTGCGCTGGCGTCTTCTTATCTCGCTGAGGTTGCTTTGGAAGTGCGCGACAAGGCGCAGGCGCAGCACGTTGCAGAGGCCGGCGTGCAGGCGGCGGATCGCGCCATTGCGCTGCACAAGGACGTCGCGGAGTACTATCGCGTGCTAGGCACGCTCTGCGGGCAAGTCATCCCGGCGAATGTGCTGGGCGGACTGAGCTACGGCAAACGCGCGCGCGACGCCATCGCTAAGGCGTTGGAGCTGGATCCGAAATCCTCCAAAGCCTACTTGGCTCGCGGGGTGGGGAATTACTATTTGCCGCCGGCTCTAGGGGGTGGCGCAGAACTGGCGATTCACGATTTCGAGCGTGCGCTGGAATTGGATGGAAAGTCCGCCGATTCCTATCTCTGGTTGGGTCTGGCGTTACGCAAGGCCAATCGCAACGCCGACGCGCGCAAAGCCTTCTCGCGTTCGCTCGAACTCGATCCTGAGCGCGCCTGGACTAAGCAACAGCTCGAAAAAACTCCCGCGCAATGACCAGGCCGGTAATTGCCGCGGCGATCATTCTGCTGACGGTGCTCACGTTTTTTCAGTTTCCCGGCCACACCTGGCTGCAATCCGACACGCAGATTTACGCGCCCATCATGGAACATATGCGCGATCCCTCGGTGCTCGGCAAGGACATCCTGGTGCAACGCCCGCACGTGGCGTACACGCTTTATGACGAAACGGCGGTGGGTTTGGCGCGTGTCACCGGCCTGAGCTTTGAAAAGATCTTGGCGGGCGAGCAAATCGTGCTGCGCGGCTTGGGCACATGGGGCGTGTATCTGCTGGCGGCCGGACTCGGTCTCGCGCCGGCGCCGGCACTGCTGGTGGCCGCGGGATTTTCCTTGGGCGCGACCATCATGGGTCCGGCAGTGCTTTCTATCGAGTACGAGCCCGTGCCCCGTGGGTTCGCGATTCCCTTGCTATTGCTGGCCGTGGGTCTGATGGCGCAAGGCCGCCGGATGGCTGCGGGAATCGCCGGCGGTGCCGCATTTCTTTTTCATGCCCCTACGTGCCTCCCGTTTTGGACGGTCTGCTTTATTTGGGCTGTTTGGCCGGACGAAGAGCGCGGTCAACGGATACGTGTGTTGATCCCGCTGGTGCTCGCGGCGATCATCTTGTGGATATTTTCGCGCGCTCAGGCCGTTTCCTCGGAGCCGCAGGAGTTTTTTGGCCGGGTGGATCCGGCGCTCGAAGTACTGCAGCGCATGCGCGGATCCTACAATTGGATTTCCATCTGGTGGCGCCAATGGCTGCCGCACTATGTGCTCCTTTGGATCGCTACCGTGGCCGCTTGCTGGCGGCTGCGCGGGGGACTGACGCGAGATCAGCAGATACTTTTAGCGGGCATTCCTCTGTACGGAATCCTGAGCGTGCCGGCCTCGTATGTATTGCTGGAAAAGCTGAAGTGGTCCCTGATGCCGCAGGTGCAGCCGATGCGCGCGCTGCTTTTTGTCGCGGCGTTCGCGGTGATCCTGGCCGCAGTGGCCGGTTGCCAGGCAGCTCGCAACGGCCGATGGCTGGAGGCGTTCCTGTGGTTCGTGGTGGTCTATTTAGTTCCGGCGAATCGCGTGGTGGCGTTTCCCAGCGCCAGCCGGACGGCGTTGATCGCACTGCTGGCGGGGTGTTCTGCCGCCGCACTCTGGTTTTATGAAACGCAGGGCCAAGGCTGGTGGCCGGCGGTTACAGCCGCTGCGGCGCTGCCGTTTTTCCTGATTCCCACTTGGGGCAACGTCGAAAATTACCCCGTCTTCGAACACGCAGAACTCACCGCCGTCGCCCAGTGGGCCCGCGCCGCCACGCAAAAAGATGACGTGTTTCTCTTCCCGGATGCCGCCGAGGATTTACGACCCGGCGTGTTTCGCGAAGAAGCCTTGCGCGCCATTTACGTGGATTGGAAGGGCGGGGGGCAGATCAATTTTCTGAAGGAACTGGGAGCCGAGTGGTGGTCGCGCTGGCAGAAGGCGATGGCCGGCGGTTTCGATGCGCGGCATCTGGAGCGCTATCGCGGCCTCGGTATTGACTACCTGGTGATTGAAAGAAAGAACCGCCTGACAGGACCACAGCCGGCATTCGAGAACGCTCGTTTCTCGGTGTACGCCGTCAATGCTCTCAATCCTTAGCCTTCGGAAATTTCCAAATCTCCAGAGCATTCTTGCCCAATATCCGTTCCCGATCCTGGGCCGTGTAAAAGTCGAGAACCGAATCGACGAACTCCAATTCCTTGTCCATCGGCAGCTCCCAGCGCGGCCGCGGATAGCCCGTGCCCCATATCAGCTTGCTGCCTCCAAATTCTTCGTACACAGCTTTGAAGAACGGCCAGGTATCACGGTACGGGAACCCGCCGAGCGAGAGTTCGTAAGGTTCCGACGCACTAATCCATACCTGCGAAAAGCGCCGCAGGCGGAACATTTTGCGGAATTCGAGCCAGGGATCCGCCGCGCGCAAATCAGGCTTGCCCAGATGATCGACCACGATTTTCACGCCAGGAAAACGGCCGGCCATGTCTTCCAGCATCGGCATCTGCTGCGGCAGAATATAAAAATTGAACACCGCGCCCAGCTTTTCGGCTTCCCGCCAGAGCGGATAATGCGCTGCCGAATTCAGCCACGTCGACTGCGGATGATAGATCGGACTGAAGCGCATGCCCTGAAAACCGCGCTCCTTCACCCAGTAACGCAGGTTGTCGGCGATCTTCGGATTCTCGGGCTCAAGCAGGCCGTGGGCCACGAACTGGTTCGGGTAGCGGTGCAGGGAGTAGTCGATGTACGAATTGTCCCAGCCGTAAACGCGCGGGTTAATCAGCACGGCGTAGCGCAAACCAAAATCGCGCATCTGCGCTACTTGATTTTCGATAGGCGCATCGATGGCGGGCTGGGCACTGGGATTCTCGGGATGATGGAAAGGAAATTTCGGATCGTGCGTCCAGACTTCCAGATGGGTGTCGATGATCAGCCGGGAAGGCTTGGCCGTAACGCCGGCCGCAGCCTGCGCCAGGAACTGCCGGCGGGTCGGCATGTTATCGTCGTTTCCCGCGCGAGCTGGACTCTTCCCTCGCAAAGCTGCTCAAGTAGCGCCGCCACTGAATCTCCTGCCCTGCGTCGAACGTTCGATGCCAATGTTGGACGAAAGCACGCGTTCGCTCGGTGATGCGTTTCTTGAGGAATGCGGATACGGCTTTAGATTTCGCAGCGGGCTTGAGCAGCGCGAGCGTGGTCACGCAATCGTTGATCTCACCCAGTCTGTTCTGCACGCCGCGCAAATGTTCGATGCGGATTTCCAAACTTTTGCCATAGCAGGGCCGGAACATTTCCAAAGTGAATCGGAAACGTTTGGTGGCCAGGCGAAAGGCATGCAGCTCTTCTACGGTCGGCTTGCCTTCCACGAGTTTGCTGCCGGCGTTGAAATAGTCTGAAGCCAGCTTGGGCAAGCGGCGCTTGGCATTCTGCGCCGCTGTCAAATGTGGATCCCAGAAGCTGTCAGACTGTTTCGCCATAAAGCCTACAGATCGAGGCGCCGCCGCCACTCCGGAACAATATCGCGCAAACTGCGCCGCCGTAAATGCAGGATGAGGCGTTCCTTGGCTTGTTTGCGCTCCTGCGCCAGTGCCGCCAGTAGTGGCGCTCCCGCAGACACGCCGGCTTCGCGCAGAAGCTCCTGGGCGATATCGCGATTTCGAATCTCAGCCGCAAGGTTCATCACTTCCCGCAGACGGCGCCGGATTTTCTTGGCTTTGCGGTGCGGAAAGAACTCCGGAAAGGCGCGCAAGGTTTCGCTGAATCGCCGGATGGTCACGCGCAAATCGTGCAGCGACTCGGGGTTGCCGTTGCGCGCTGCCCGATTCATGCGAAAAGCCAGACGCCGCAGCAACGTCGCGGCATGTTCGGCGGCGAACCGGCGCATCTCCATTACATTCTCGCCTTGCTCATCACCAGTGGCTTGCCGTACACCTGGCGGAACGCATCGGTGGCGCGTTCGGCAGCCCACTGTTCAAGGTCAATATCGCTTTTCGCTCCGAGCTTGATTTGCACTTGCCCGTTGCGGATGGCGCATTCGACCGATCCGATGCGTTGTTCATGGCTGCGATCCAGGTTATCCGCCAGCCGCAGCAGTGGAGTCAGGAACAATACAGCGCGCCTTTCCTGCGTGTTGAGCGGGTCAAGGTTATCGTGCTCGACCTCAGGCATGGCCTTGCGGTGATAGCGGCAAAGGTTGGCGACCAGGGTGCGCTCGCGGTCGGTGAAGCCGGGCATGTCGGAATTCGCCACCAGATAATACGAATGGCGATGATGGCGCGTGTCGCTGACGAAATGTCCGATGTCGTGCAGATACGCCGCAGCCTCCAAAAGCCGGCCGAAGTGCGGAGGCAGCCCGTGCAGCGGCTCGAGCGCGCGGAATAAACTCGCCGCCAGACCCGCAACTTGGCGCGCGTGCGCCAGTGAAACGCCGTAGCGCCGCGCCATCGCTTCGACGACGCGCTGCTGTTCGCGATCGAGCCCGGATGGCTCCATGCCCACGCCGCGCGCGGCCAGATCGGCAATGATGCCGTCGCGCAGCCCCGCTGCGGAATAGTAGACCGACGGCAAATCGAAATCCTGCATGATGCGCAACAGGCAGGCCGCGCCGGGAATAATGATCTCGGCGCGTTTGGGTCCGATACCGGTGTGGCGGCGACGTCCGGCCAGGTCTTCGCGGCACAACTCTTCATAGAGGCGGCGCACTTGCGCGGTGGAAGCGCGCAACTGGTCAGCCTGATCGATTTTGGCGCGGCCGACGCGATTGATGGTGCAAACCACGGCCGCCGCTGTCCCCGAAGTGACCACCGCGCGGTCCCATTTTTTGCCGTGAAAACGCTCGACTACCGGCGCCAGTTTCTCCTCGATGTACTGCTCCATGCGGTTCAATTCACCGGGCGTTGGCGGATCGCTGCGAATGAACAGTTGCGCCAGCCGCACCGCGCCCAGCGGCTTCGAGAAAGCTTCCTGCAGCCTGCCGTTCTCGCTGTAGATGGTCTCCGCGCTGCCTCCGCCGATATCGATCAGCAGCATGGATTGCCTGGAGTGCGGCCAGCGGCTCTGCACGCCCAGATGGATCAGCCGCGACTCTTCCTGTCCGGAAATAATCTCGACCGGCGCGCCGATGGCTTGCGATGCGCGAAACAAGAATTCGTGCTGATTGCCGGCGTCGCGAATCGCGCTGGTAGCTACGGCGCGCACGCCGGCCACGTCGAGGCGCTTGTACTGCTGGGCCATCATCTGAAGCGCCTTGCCCACCGTTTCCATGGCTTCCGGGCTGACGCGGCCGGTGCGAAAAACGCTTTCCCCTAATCTTGTAACGACGCGATCCGAGCCCAAAATTTTCAGCGGCGCGCCTGGCGCAGCTTCGGCCGCAAGCATACGGAGCGAATTGCTGCCGATGTCGATGGCGGCGTAGCGGGGCATACAAGCTATAATAGGCGTTACTCCCGAGTCACTGCATCTCTTTTTTATGCCGCTATTTGCGCCGAATCGCTACAAAGGCAAGCTGATTGTGGTGGAAGGCATCGACGGTTCCGGCAAGTCCACGCAGATTTCTTTGTTGAGCCATTGGCTGCGCTCGCAAGGCGTGGCGGTGGCTTTCAGCGAGTGGAATTCTTCGCCGCTGGTGCGCGAAACGACGCGGCGCGGCAAGAAGAAGGAGATGTTCACTCCCACTACCTTCAGCCTGATCCATGCCACGGATTTCGCGGATCGCACGGAGCGCTACATCCTGCCGCTGCTGAAATCCGGCGCCATTGTGTGCGCCGACCGCTACGCCTACACCGCGTTCGCGCGCGACGTGGCGCGAGGCGTAGGCCGCCGCTGGGTACGCAATCTCTACAGTTTCGCCATCCGTCCCAGTCTGAGTTTTTATTTTCGCGTTTCGCTGGATGTCGCCATCGGCCGCATACTGGGCGGGCGCAATGCCATCAAATATTATGAAGCGGGCATGGATTTGAAGCTTAGCCGCGATGTCGCAGGAGAGCTTTCGTATTTTTCAGGGCCGCATCCTTGACGAATACGACGCCATGGCGGAGGAAATGGGGTTCCACGTGATCGACGCCACGCAGTCGATCGAGGCGCAGCAGCAGATGATGCGGGAGATCGTCATGCAGGAGCTCGGCGAAAGCCTGAAGAACGGCGTCCTGCGAAGCCAGGGAGAGGCGCATGCCGCAGACACAGCCGTTACAGTCTTACGGTGACGCGCTGCCGGGCGTCGACCCGGCCGAGCTGCACGGCCGGCTGATCGTCATCGAAGGTCCCGATGCCGTGGGGCGGACAACGCAAGTGGTTCAACTGCGGCAGTGGCTGGAACAGGAAGGGCACGCCGTTCTGGACACCGGCATGGCGCGTTCGGCGCTGGTGGGCAAGGGAATCCAGCAGGCCAAGCAGGGCAACACGCTGGGGCCGGTGACGATGACGTTGTTTTACACGACGGATTTTGCCGACCGCCTGGAGAACGAAATCATCCCTGCCTTGCGCGCCGGCTTCGTAGTGCTGACCGACCGCTATATTTTTTCCATCATGGCCCGCGCCATCGCTCGCGGCGAAGACCGGCAGTGGATTGAGCGCGTCGCCGGATTCGGCCTGGTGCCGCACGCCGTCTACTACATGCGCGCCGAGGTAAAGGATCTGGTGTCGCGCGTGGTGCTGGGCCGCGGCGCTTTTGATTTTTGGGAAAGCGGCATGGATATCGGCATCGGCACCGACATGTACGACAGCTTCGTGCGCTACCAGACCCGCCTGATTCGCGCGCTCGACCGCATGGCCAAGAAGTACGAATTCACGATCATCGACGCCAGCCGTCCACCCGCGGAAATCTTTCTCGACTTGCAACACCGCATCTCGCGCCTCCAGCTGCATGACATCCGCAAGGCGTCGCGCGCGGAAACTACGCGGAGGGCCAAAGCCGGCAAAGGCTGATGCAGCTCTACGTCCTCAGACACGGAATCGCGGAAGACGCAGGGCCAGGCCGCGCCGATTCGGTGCGCGCTCTCACGCCGGAAGGGAAGGAAAAGCTGCGCCGCGTCTTGGATCGCGCCAAACGCGCCGATGTTTCGCCGACGCTGATCCTGACCAGCCCTTACGTGCGGGCCGTCGAGACCGCCAGAATCGCCGCCCAGCGTCTGGAGTGCAAGCAGGCGCCGGTGCAAACCGATGCCCTGCTTCCGTTCGGATCTCCCGAACGCGTGTGGGAGGAAATCTGCGCCCATCACGACGAGGAACAGGTCCTACTGGCCGGGCCACGAGCCGCTGCTGGGGCAGTTCGTTTCGTTCGTGTTGGATTCGCCGGCGCTGCGCGTGGACTTCAAGAAAGGCGCACTGGTGCGCATTCACGTGGACCGTTTCGGCCCCGCGCCCTCATGGAGTGCTGGTGTGGATGCTTACCCCCAAGCTCGCCGGTTAGCCTGGCTCCAAAACAATTCGGAACTTTCCGGTCTCTCCGAGGTAACTCCCCACAGAAGCATGAGCGCGGTGGAGAATCCCGATGATACCGGCCTGCTGCGCCGAATGCGGAAGGGCGATGGCGATGCCTTCACGACTCTTTACCGTCGCCATCAGAGCGCGGTGTACCGTTTCGCGCTGCAAATGACGGGCAGCCGGACGATCGCCGAAGACGTGACGCAAGAGGTATTCATGGCGCTGATTCGAAATCCCGAATCGTACGATGCGGCGCGGGGCGCGCTGGCCTCCTACTTGTATGGCGCGGCCCGTAACACAGTGCACCGGACGCTCGAGCGCGATCGCTTTTGCGCCGCCGAGGGTGAAGATGAAACCGCCGCGCCGGACGATGCTCTGGCTGATCTGACGCGCCGCGAGACGCTGGTGGAAGTGCGGCAGGCGGTTCTGGCGCTGCCTGCGAACTATCGCGAGGTCGTGGTGCTGTGCGATCTGCACGAGATGAGTTATCAGGATGCCGCGAGTGTGATGGGTTGCGCGGTGGGCACGGTGCGCTCGCGATTGAATCGAGCAAGAAATTTGTTGGCGGCGAAATTGACTCGAAAGAGATGCCTGGCATGAATCGTCCTGAATTCCTGGCAGCGCTGGCGCGCGCCGATGAGAGCCGGGGTGCTGCGCCTGAAGTGGAAAAGGCTCTGCTGCAAGCATTTCGGCGAAGGCGTCAGGCAATTCAGACGCGTCGCGCCGCTGGTTGGACGGCTCTGGCGGCAGCGGTGGTTTTGGTGTGGATTGCGGTCCGCCCTCAGGCGAAACAGGAGCGCGCAATAGCGGCCGTTATCGCTCCCCCTGTGGTCACGGAAATTCCGCCGGCTCCCGAGCCCAGCGCGATCGTAGCAGCGCGTCCGGCGCGTCCCAAGCCCGCCCGCACGGCGGTTAAGCGTGAAATTGTCACCAATTTTATTCCCGTGATGGTAGATCCCGATCCGTTCGAAAGAGGCCGCCTGGTGCGGGTGAAACTGCCGCGCTCGGCCCTTACGGCATTTGGGCTATCGCTGAATGAAGAGCGTTCTGACGAGCGTATTCAGGCCGATGTGTTGGTTGGCGAAGACGGCTTGGCGCGAGCGATTCGATTCGTAAAATAAGGAGATTCCTATGAAGCAGCGAGCTTTGCTAGCGGTGTTTTTATTCGGAGCGGTCTGCGCCTGGGCACAGGAGCCGCCTGCCGACAATGTCTTTTTTAACAAGGAAGTGCATATTCAATCGGCTGCCGGGGCCGTCGCCATCCACGGTGAAGCGGGTGGAATGATAGCCGGGTCCATGGCCGGATCAACCTTCGAATACGTCGGGACTGAAATGGGCTTCGGCGGCAAGCCTGTGAAAGGCGCGCCCTACTCGGCCGAAGGAATCACCGAGACCACGCAAACGCTGGCGGACGGAAATAAGATCGTTCACAAGAGCAGCGCGTTGTTTTATCGCGATACCGAAGGGCGCGTGCGCAATGAACAAACGCTCGGCGCGATTGGACCGTGGGCATCGGCCGGCAGCCCTCCCAAGACGATCTTCATCAACGACCCGGTCGCGGGCGTCAACTACGTCCTGAACGTTAACGAACATTCCGCCGACAAGCTGCCCGCGCCCCATATCGCCATGGCCATGACCCGCACCACCGGGCCTATGGTTAGGCAAGAGGTGAAGGAACCCGACGTGAAGACCGAATCGCTCGGTACGCAGATCATCGAAGGCGTGCAAGCCGAAGGCACCCGCACCACGGTGACCATTCCCGCCGGGCAAATCGGCAACGAGAAGGACCTACAAACGGTTTCCGAGCGCTGGTATTCGCCGGACCTACAAACTGTGATCGTGCGCAAGCAGAGCGACCCCCGTTTCGGCGACACCACCTACCGGCTCACCAACATCCAACGCGCCGAGCCGCCGGCGTCCCTATTCCAGGTGCCGTCTGATTTCACGGTGAGAGATCCGATGAAAGAAGGCGGAACGGTTCAGTTCAAGTCCGTGAACTAGCGCGCTCAATCGTAGACAAAGTGGAGGACCTTTTTGAGGTCCTCCCAGGCTTCGCGCTTGGCTTCCTGGTTGTAAGCGCGCAGCAGGTATGAAGGATGGTAGGTCACCATCAGCGGCAGGTCGTGCCACTTGTACCAGTTCCCCCGCATGCGCGTGACGCCTTCTTTGCGGCCCAGCAATGCTCGTGCGGCAGTGGCGCCCAGAGCACAGATAGCCTTGGGTTGAATCGTCATTAGCTGGCGATACAGAAATTGCCCACAGATTTCCATCTCATCCGGCTCGGGTGTGCGATTTTCCGGCGGCCGGCATTTCACAACATTGCAGATGTAGACATCCTTGCGCTCGATCGGAATGCCTTCGCGCTTGGCCGTGCCTTCGATCATTTGCGTGAGCAGTTGTCCGGCGCGGCCCACGAAAGGCAGACCTTGCATGTCCTCGTCGGCGCCAGGGCCTTCGCCCACGAAAACTAGTTTGGCGTGCTCGTCGCCCGATCCGAAAACAATGCGATGGCGGGCTTCGTGCAGACGGCAACGCTTGCAATCGCCGATGTCCTGGAGGATCAAGGGCAGGGTATCGGTTGCGGCGTGGGAAAGATTTCGGCAGTCATCGGTGGGGGCGCGGACGGCTCGGAATGGACTGCGGCCGGTGCCGCTGGCGTACGCCGGTACAGATCCGTGAATCCCAAATCCTGGTAGAAGGCTAGTTGCCGGCGCAACTCGTCAGCGTTCATGGGCGGAATGAAGAGCCAGGCGCAGCTTCAGGGCTTCGTCAAAAATACGGTCCGCGATGGCGCGTTTGGACGCCCGGGGTACAGCGATGGATTCGCCCGTCCGCAGCACCAGCAGCACTTCATTGTCGTCGGCGTCGAAGCCGGCGCGTATCGCTCACCAGGTTGCCCACGATCATGTCGCAGTTCTTGGTCTGCAGCTTGCGGCGGGCTTCGCGCTCCAGATTTTCGGTCTCCGCGGCGAAACCAATCAGCAGGCGATCGCCCTTCTTGCGGCCCAGCTCGGCCAGGATATCGGGCGTGGGATCGAGTTCCAGAGTGAGCCGTGCGGCCGTCTTCTTGACCTTTTGCGCGGGGATTTCGCGTCAGATGAAAATCGGCCACCGCGGCGGCCTTTACGACGACCGTGGCATGCTCCAGATTTTCCAAAACGGCCGTCCGCATTTCACTCGCCGTGCGCACCGGAATCAGCGCGACGCCGCGCGGCGGCTGCAAATGTACCGGGCCGGAAACCAGAATGACGTTCGCGCCCCGGGCCGCGGCGGCCTCGGCGACGGCATAGCCCATCTTGCCGCTGGAACGGTTGGAAATGTAGCGAACCGGGTCGAGCGCTTCCTGCGTGGGTCCGGCGGTGACCAGCACGGTCTCGCCTTCCAGATCGCTGCGGCGGCGCAACTCGCGCCATCACGGCGTCGGCAATTCGCTCCGGCTCGGCCAGGCGCCCGGGTCCGATCGTTCCGCAGGCCAGAAAGCCATCTTCCGGGCTCGACAATCCGGTGGCCGCGCCGGCGCAAAATTTCCAGGTTGGCCTGAGTGGCGGGATGCTGCCACATGGCAGTGTTCATGGCCGGCGCGAGCACTACAGGCCCTGTGAACGCCAGGTAGAGGGTGGTGAGGAAATCGTCCGCCAGGCCGTGCGCGAAGCTAGCCAGAAGGTCGGCAGTGGCCGGGGCGACCACCAGGACATCGTTGTCCTGAGCCACGGCGATATGTTCCACGGCACTCGAAAGCGTGTCCTCCGAGCTGGCGCTGGAAAACATGCCGGTAATTACTTTGCGTCCGGAGAGCGCCGCGAAGGTCAACGGCTGCACGAATTCCTGGGCGCTGCGGGTCATGACGACCTGGACGGCGGCGTCCCGTTGCACCAACTGGCGGCACAACTCGGCCGCTTTATACGCTGCAATTCCGCCGCCGACTCCCAGGATGGTCTTCATCGACGATCCGCCGTGCTCCCGTTAGATGGTTTCGGGCTTGATTTCTTCCGGGACGATCTTGCCGATAAGCTCGTACTTCACCAGGCCGCGCCGTACTTCTTCAGCGGCAATGATGGTCGGCTTCTTGGAGGAAGTCGGCAGGAAGGGCCTGGCGCCTGCTTGCAATTGCCGCGCGCGCTTGGCGGCGACAATGATGAAGCGGTACGTGCTCTGGTCCGGATCGTCCGGGATCGTGCAGTGGGCGTTGTTCCTTCTGTCAGACATGAAATCCTTTCAAAACCGTGTCACCGTGTTTCGTCGAACGTGGCCAGGATGGGCTTTAATTTCTCCTCCATCCGGCTGCGGCGAACCCGCTCGGCGCGCACAATCGAGGCCAGCGTCCGGGCGGATTCTTCCAGATCCTGATTGATCACCACATAATCGTACGCGGAGTAATTCCGGATTTCCCGGGCCGCGTCGCTTAAGCGCCTCTCAATGACCGAATCCGAGTCCTCCCCGCGGGCGCGCAGGCGCTGCTCCAAAATCTGGCGGGAGGGAGCCAGCACAAATATCGTGACGGCGTCCGGAAGCGTACTCTTTAATTGTCCCGCACCTTGTACGTCGATGTCGAGTATGAGGTCCTGGCCTGCCCGGGACGCTATTTCCAGCTCGCTGCGGTGGGTACCGTAATAATTGCCGAATACGTCGGCGTGCTCCAGAAACTCGCCGCGGGTGATGCGCTGCTCGAAGTCTTCCCTGGAAATGAAGTGATAACTGGTGCCGGATTGTTCATGGCCCCGCGGCGGGCGCGTGGTGTAGGAGACCGAAAAGCGCAGCCCGGCGACCTCCTTCATCAGGCGGGAAACCATGGTGGACTTGCCCGATCCGGAGGGAGCGGAAATGATGAAAACTGTGGTCAGTCGGCTCACTCCAGATTTAGCGCCTGTTCGCGGATTTTTTCGATTTCAGATTTGGCCTCCAGCCCCAGCGAGGTGATGGACATTCCAGTATCGCCGAGACCGCTGGTTTTGGACAGGATGGTGTTGGTTTCGCGGTTCATTTCCTGCAGCAGGAAATCCAGCTTCTTGCCGACATCGCCGCCGGCGCGGAGCAATTCCTCCAGCTCCACGGCGTGGGTTTTGAGCCGGATCAACTCTTCGCTGATGTCGCTGCGGTCGGCCAGCAGCGCCGCTTCCTGCGCCAGTCGCTGCGGCTCCAATGCCCGCGCCCTGCAGCAATTCCGCCAGGCGTTCTTTCAGGCGCTGCTGGAAGGCGGCCGTCGAGCCGGCGCGAATCTTTTCCATCCGCGCGGCGATCTCGCGCAGGCGGCCCGAGCGGCTGCGCATTTCCACGGCGATCTCGCTGCCCTCTCGCTCGCGGAATTGATTAAGCGCGGCCAGCGCCTCGCGCACTGCGGCGGTTAAGGCGCCTTCAAAATCTCCGCTCAATTCCAGAGCCGCCTCGGCGCGAAACATGGCCGGGATGCGGAATGCGGCGTTCAGATCCGGACTGGCCGCCAGCCCCGATTGCTCGTACGGCTTCGGCGAAAGCCTTGAGATAAGCGTCGAGCAGTGGCCGGTTAAGGAAGGATTCGCCGGTCGTGCCGTTGCTGCGGTTCAATGACACCTGCAACTGCACGTGCCCGCGCGCCACGCTCGCTTTTATGAGCTTGCGCAAAGCGTTTTCGAACGGGTCTAGATCCTGCGGCATGTGAAAATGCAAATCCAGGCCGCGATGGTTGACGCTTTTGAGGCTCACTACCAGCTCGGCTTCGGGCAGGGTACGACGAACCCGCGCAAAGCCCGTCATGCTGCGCACGCTCATAGGTCCACCGCCGCGCCGGCTTCCATGAATTGCAGCTCGTGGAGGCGCTGATAGACGCCGCCCCCAGCGACCAGGTCTTCGTGCGTCCCTATTTCGACGATCCGGCCGCGATCGATCACTACGATTTTGTTGGCCCGCCGTATGGTGGAAATGCGATGCGCGATCACGAACACGGTGCGCCCGGCCATCAGATTGGCCAATGCGCGCTGAACAAGCAATTCTGATTCGGTGTCCAGGTGCGAAGTGGCTTCATCCAGCACCAGGATAGGCGCGTTCTTCAGCAATGCGCGCGCGATGGCTAGCCGCTGCCGCTGCCCGCCGCTGAGCTTCACGCCGCGCTCGCCTACGCGCGTGTCGTAGCCCTGCGGAAGCCGCTCGATGAATTCCGCCGCCAGGGCCGCCTGAGCAGCGCGCCGGATCGCATCGAGATCGACATCTGGCCGTCCGTAGCAAAGATTGTTGGCGATGGTGTCGTCGAACAGAAACGTATCCTGAGCCACCAGGCCGATCTTTTCGCGCAGGGAAGCCATGGTGAGATCGCGCACGTCGTGGCCGTCGATGCGTACCGCTCCGCTGGTGACGTCATAGAATCGCGGCACCAGATTGACGAGCGTAGTCTTGCCTCCGCCACTCGGGCCGACGAGCGCCACCACTTCACCGGCCTTGACTTGCAGGTTGATATTGTCAAGCTGCAGCTCCTCGGTGACGCCCGGATAGCGAAAGCTGGCGTCGTCGAACAGAATGGAGCTCTCGAAGTTTGCGAGCTTCACCGCGCCCGGTTTGTCGCGCAGCTCTTCGGCGTGATCCAGATATTCGAAAACCTTCTGCGAAGCGCCGATGGCTTGCTGGAAGATGTTGTGGATGCCAGTCAGGCGCTTCACGGGCTCATACATCATCAGCAGCGCGATCACGAAGCTGGTGAAATCGCCAGCGGTCAGCGTCCCGGCCTTGATCTGTGTGCGCGCATAAATCAGCAGGCTGACGATCGTGATCGCGCCGAACATCTCGATCACCGGCGAAGACAGCGCCTGCTGCAGCACGTAACGCAGATTGCTGCGCAGAAGCTTGTGCGCCGCCTGCTGAAAGCGGCGGGCCTCGTAGGGCTCGGTGCCAAAGGCTTTCACCACTTGATGGCCGCTGAGCGCTTCCTGCAGGATGTGATTCACTTCGGCGGCCTGATCCTGCGCGCTGCGGCTGATGCCGCGAATCCGCCGTCCGATGCGCACGGTGGGCACCAGCACGAACGGCAGCACCGTGAGGCTGACTAGAGCCAGCTTCCAATCCTTGTTCATGACCACCAGCAACAGGGCCAACACTACGAACGTCTGGCGCAGCAGGTCGGCCAGAATATGCGAAGTGGCCACTTGGATCTTGTCGATGTCGTTCATGATGGACGACATCAGGCGCCCCGTGGAATGGGCTTCGAAGAACTGCGCACTCTGCCGCAGCACTTTGGCGAACACATCGTTGCGCAAATCCGTTACGGCGGAGAAGCCAACATAGTTCACCAGATAATTCGCCAGGTAATCGCAGAGGCCTTTCACCGCGAACACTACCAGGATCGCGGCGGCCACCATGGTCCAGACGTTGTGAATGAACGATGGCGTCAGGTAATCGAGATAAATCGGTATGTTCAGCAGGGGAATGCGGATCAGCAGCACCGGCGCGTCGACCGAAGCCGGATTCAGCACGCGATCAAAAATTGGTCCGATCAGCAGCGCGATCGAAGCATGCGCCGCGCCTACGCACGCCATCAGTAGCACCGAGGTCGCCAGCATGAACCAATAGCGGCGGGCGTAGGCGAGCAGGCGCAGCCAGTCCGTCATACGCGCACTCGCAGCCGTTCGAGCGCCGCTACTACTTGAGGTACTGTAACGGATTGAATGCCGCCCTCCGCCCTGAGGATTTCCGATGGCGTCCGCCAGGGCCCCCAAATGCGCGCATCTGAAGTGCCGAAAATTACAGCCACCGGCACGCCGAACGCCGCCGCCATGTGCGCTGGTCCCGAATCGTTGCCGACAAACAGCGAGGCGCCCGAGGTCAAAGCCATGAACTCGCCCAAACTGGTATTGCCCATCGTGCGCCAGGAATCGAATGGCGCGAAATCATCGTCCGCGGCGCCCACGAAAACCGGTTGCAGATCGAGCGAGCGTTCGAGCGTTTGCGCCGACTTCGCAGAATCGCTCGGCCGGCCAGGTTTTCCCGGGCTCGGAAGCGAACGGATGAATCACTGCGTAGTGGCCGCCAAGCGGTGTCGGAGACGCAAACAGCCGCGCGCGTGGAATCTCCATCCGCGCCGCGCCGAGATAAAACATCGCCGATGCAATATGTTCGGCCGTATGCACCGCGCGATCCACTCCCAAAATCTGCTGCGCCGTCGGAATCCTGACGTTGTAAAGAAATGAATAGCGAAAGTGCGCGTATCCAGCGCGAATCGCCGCGCCGCTGCTGAGCGTCATCCACGCGCTGGTTCCTCCGCCGTGCAGATTGATCGTGAGCGCCGGACGCCAGTTACGCAAAGCATTCCGATCGGGCGGCAGCACCGCCGCGATATCACGATTCCCCTCGAACAACGGCGCGAACCGGTCCTCCACCACCATGGCCAGTTCCAGATCCGGCCGGCTGTTTTTCAGAATGGCAACCGCGGGAGTCGTCAGAATGCAATCGCCCATCGAGCGCAGCCGGATGATCGCCACTCGCGCGCCCTGGGGAAGACGTTGGAGGACGGAATCCATGCCCCCGGCCTACTTCTCGATGGGAGCTTCGTCGGTCAGCATCACAGGGATCTCATCACGAATGGGATACACGCGATGACACTGCGTACACTTCAGGCCGCTCTCATCCGCCTTCAGCTCTAGCGTCGCTTTGCACAGAGGACACACCAGGATTTCCAGCAGGTCCTTGTTGATAGCCATGGTAATTGGTTAGTTTAACAGCTTTCAGGCAGCCGGCTGCATCTCGGCGCGGGCCTTGGCAATCACTGCCAGATACTGCCGCGCGCGCTCTTCGATCACGTCGAAACGGCCGTCCTTGATGGATTTCGCATCTACCAGCTCGCCGCCCACCGCCACCGCGCAGGCCCCAGCTTTCAGAAAATCGCCGGCGGTTTCCAGATTTACGCCGCCGGTCGGAATCATTTCGATTTGCGGAAACGGCCCGCGCAGGGCTTTGATGTATTTCGGTCCGCCCACGTTGCCGCAGGGAAAAACCTTCACCACGTCGGCCCCCGCTTCCCACGCCGTCAGCACTTCAGTCGGCGTGAGAGCTCCGGGACAAATCACCTTGGAATAGCGCTGCACCATTTCGATTGTGGAAATACGTAAGCTGGGCGTGACGAAAAACTCGGCGCCGGCCAGCATGCAAATGCGTGCTGTTTCCGGATCGAGCACGGTGCCCGCGCCCAGCACGATCTTGCCGCCGAACTGGTCGGCGACTTTCTCGAGCGCGCTCACCGCCCCCGGTACCGTCATCGTAATTTCCGCGGCGCGAATGCCCTCCACGGTAAATGGCTTCAATGGCTTTGATCGCGCCTTCAGCCGTCGCCGTGCGAACTACCGGCACGATGCCGATATCCATGATCGCGGCAAGGATTTGTTCTTTGGTCATCGCGGGTACCGGGCAGCCGTGATTACGCCGTGTCGCCGCTGGGTCCGTAAATCCCTGGCACTTTGGCGCCCATCGGCCGTAAGTAGGAAGAAAGCTGGCCGCGATGATGCACGTTATGACGGACGTTCAGACTCAGAAACGTCACGGCGGGCAGTTTCATAAAGCCGAAGAAATCGATTTCCTTGGCCAGGTCCTCGCCACTCATGGCTTTGACGCGAGCGACGGCGGCTGGCAGTTTCTCGTCGTACCAATTGATGACCTCGGCGGGCGTGGCGGCATTAGGCTCGCTCATTGTTTCTCTGACGAACGCGCCATTGGCGACGCCGTTTAGAAACGACACATCCGTGCCGGCGATGTGATTGCAAAGCCTGATCGCTGTCATCGATTTTTCGGCGGGTGTGTAGCCGCTTTTATCGGCAGGAACGGCCGCCAGCACTTTCTTGGTGGTCGCCGATTCGCTCAGGATATCGGCCAGATAAGCTTCACAAAGGGTCTTCGCTTGTTCTGCGGTAAGGCTCATAATTGAATGGAATCTCCTTGATTCGATCAAGTATACCGGACCCGGCGCGCGAAATTGCTATCCCTCGAACTTCCGATTGGCACTCATACTTTCTTCCGATGCGCGGCGGTGTGGGCCCGGTCATGCTGAAACTATGGCAAACGTGTTCACGAATTTTTCCAACGAATTGGCCGCGGCGGTCGCGCGTGTATCTGCCGGCGTGGTGTCCGTCCATGGCAGGCCCCGCATCGGCACTAGCGGCCTGGTGTGGCGCAAAGGTTTCATTCTGACGTCGTGCGAAGGCATTCGAATCGAGGATCCGATCCAGGTGCTTTTCCCCGACGGCCGCACTGTCGATGCGCAGCTAAAAGGCCGCGATCCGGGAACCGACCTGGCGCTGCTCGCAGCCGACACTGGCAACGCGGCGCCGCTCGAATTCGCCGCCGACAACGCATTGCAAGCGGGGCAAATCGTGCTGGCAGTGGGACGCACGTCTAACACCGGACCTATCGCATCACTCGGAATTCTCAGCGGCGTTTCCGGCGAATGGAAGACCTGGCGCGGCGGCAAACTAAACCCCTTCGTGCGCCTCGATGTTTCTGTTTACCCGACATCGTCCGGCGGCGCTGCCGTGGACGCTTCCGGCGGCCTGATCGGGCTGGTCTCGACTGGCCTATCGCGATCGTCCGTGCTCGTCGTGACGAAAACCACCATCGATCGTGTGGCACAGCAGTTGCATGACAAGGGCTACGTCGCCCGCGGTTTTCTGGGAATTGCACTGCAGCCGGTTGCGCTTCCGCCCGATCTAAAGCAGCAGCTCCAACTGGATCAGGAGAGCGGCATTCTGCTGCTCGGCGTCGAGCCGGAAGGGCCTGCTGCAAAGGCCGGGCTCACCGTGGGCGATATCTTGCTCGCTGCCAATGGCCGCGCGATTGCGGATCCGGAGATACTGGCAGAAGTGCTGGACGGTACCACGATTGGCGCAGCAGTGCGCTTTCGCGTAGCCCGCGGTGGCGTGTTGCGGGAAGTGGAGATTCATATTGGCGAACGGCCCCGGCGAGCGAAGTAAGATTCGCGTCTCCGTTGCCGCGCGCTCCAGTGTGGTTCGCGCCGGCCTGGAGAGCGTAGTCCGCGCGAATGCGTCGCTGGAACTGGTGGGCGCCATTGATTGGTCCCTGATTGGGTCGATTGATGGCGCTCAAGCCGACGTTCTGCTCGTCGACGCGGGCGACATGCCAACCAGCTTTGCCGACTTGTCTCTGCCTGTGGTCCAGATGCTCGAAACTAGCGATGCCGCGCAGGTAAACGCCGCTCTGCGTTCCGGCATCCGCGGCGTTATTTCGCGCGACGCCACGCCCGATGAGATAGAAGGCGCGCTGCACGCCGCCACTGCGGGGCTGGTAGTCGTCACGCCCGACGCGGCATCGGCACTGCTGTCTCCAGCGCGCCAGCCCGCCGAAGCCCTCGCCGAACCACTGTCCGCGCGCGAACTGGCCGTGCTCACTCTGCTGGCCGAAGGCTTGAGCAATAAACTCATCGCCCATCAACTGGAGATTTCCGAGCACACGGTGAAAACGCATGTGACAGCCATCCTGGCCAAGCTGGGTGCGGCTAGCCGGACCGAAGCGGTCTCGCAAGCGATTCGCCGCGGCCTGGTGATGTTGTAGAAGATTACGGCTCGGGAACGAACTTGAAATTTTCGAGCGCGATCTGGTCGCTCGCTGGAATCAGCATCCCGAATTTGCCCTTGGCAAAATCCGTGCCGGCCTCGCTCCAGGAATCGAGCGTGCCCCACGTCGCGCCGTTATACATTTTGTTGACGACGCTGCCCGATTTCACCCGAACCTCCATCGTGTAGGAGTCCGCCTTGTCCATGCCGTGCGCCACTTTCACGATCTGCGTGGATTTGCCGTCGATCACCTGGTTCCGGTAAAAGTATTTCTTGTCCAACTGGAACAGCAGGTAGTTCTTGTCGTCGCGGACATTCACCACCCACTGCAGACGTTTCCCTTTGCGCAATTTTCCCGTGAAAGTGAATGAGCCCGAGGCCGGCACAACCTTGTACAGCACCAGGTTGCCGCCCTTGTGGACGTACCACGTGCCTTCCTGCGTCCAGGTGGACGCCTGTTCCCAGTCCGCCATCGCCGCCGCCTGCACTGGCCGCCTCCGCGATCTTCTCGCGCGCCAATTGCAAGTCGATAACCCGGGTCTCACCGGATGCCAACTGCACCGTCATCGAGCGGTCCGCGTACTTGGGCGCGCGCGCCGTGAGAATGTAAGAACCCTCCGGCAAAGTGAGCGTGGTTTCGGTGACCGGACGGCCCTGGCTCTCGCCGGCGCGCGTCAAAGTCACTTTACTCTCCGCCGGCGCCAGGTTCAGCTTCAGAATTCCGGTAGCCTGCTCCTGGGCGACATCGTTGCGCGCCAGTTGCAGCGCCTCACCCGCGTTGAATTTGCGCTGGATGCGTTTGGGTTTGTACTGTTCCTTGCGTAATTCGATGGTATGGTCGCCCGGGCTGACGTTGGATGCGGAAAAATTTCCCTCGGCATCCACCGTGCCGAGCGCATTCTGGTCGAGAATCACTTGCGCGCCCGGCAGCGCGCCATGCAAGGTCAAAGTGGCAACCTGCGGAATGGGCCGCAGTTTGAATTCGATCTTGGCTTCCTGCCCTTTTTGGACCTTCACGCGCTGCTCCGGTTCATCCTGAAACCCCTGCTTCACGACGCGCACCGCGTAGTCCTTGACGTCGAGATTCGGCACGCGCATTTCTCCGCGGCGCGTCAGGCGGCGCTGCTCGGAGCCGTTGATGAATACCCGCGCGCCATCCTCGCCGGCGACGATCAGCAGCGTGCCCACGTTGCGGTCCGATTGCAGAAATGCAGTAACTGCGGGCGCCGCACCCACCGTGAGCATCATCGTCCGGCGATCCTTGCCTTCTCCCAGCGCCAGTTCATGCGCGCCCGGCGCGACGTTGTTCAGGTCCAATCCACCTGGCCCGGTTTCGCCGGCGCTCTGCCCGTCCAGACTGACGCCAACCGGCCCAAAACTGGATTGCACGCGCGCGTGATTGCCGAATTGACTCACCACGACCGCGATCAATTCCTTGGCGGTCATCGTGCCAAGTACAGGCGCCTCGCCGGGCTTGACGTCGAACGCCAGCGTGGCTTGTCCATGTGCACCGGACACTTTCAGATTATGTTGGCCTGGCGGTAGCGACTCGACAACAAATTGCCCCTCCTGCAAGTCGCCGGCAGGTTGATCGTCGAGTGAAACCTTGCCCGCTTCCAGATCGGTGAGCACGCGCGCGGTTTGGGCCAGCGGCTGCAGCGTGAGATCGACGGACGCCGGCGCGCCGGATGCCGCGTTGACGGTTGTGACCGCCGGTTGGTAGCCATCCTTCAGGGCAGTGAGCTGGTAAGTGCCCGGGGGCAGATCCAATTTGAGGTTGGAAGTGCCGCGATCCTGGTCGTTGATGCGAATAGTCGCACCTTCGGGCGATGTATGAACCTGGACCGCCACCACACCGGCGGCCGGCGGCGCAGTGGATCCGCCGCGCTTCATCACGAACGCGATTACGGCGATCACGATAACCGCCGCGGAAATGCCTATGATGAGCCAAGGCTGGCGCGGCTTGACCGGCGGTGCCGCGTGCGGTGGTGGCGGCGGAGGCGGTGGTACATCGATCCTCGCCGGCGGAACAGCGTCCAGTGGTTCGAGCGGCGAAGCGCTGGGGGGCGAGGGCGGGGGAGGCTCTGCGGCGGCGCAGGCGGGGCAGGAGGAGCGGAGGTAAGGCGAGCGCCCAGATCCAGCGGCAGCACAACTGTCGCCGTCGCCGATACCGGTTCAGGTGGCCTCTCCCCCGGGTCCACCGTCGGCACGCGACCGGAAGACGGCACGGTGATTTCTTCGCTGGTTTTCTCTCTGGTCTTCTCCGCCGGCTGCACGATAACGCCGGTCGCATCGCGTGTGTTAGAAAGCCGCTGCACTTCGCCAAAAGCCTTTTTCAGAGTTGTCTGCAGCTGGATCAAGCGCGATTCGCGCGGATACGACGACAACGCCATGGCGATTTCGTTGAGCGCGCCTTCCAAATCTCCGGCGGTTTGCATTTGCCGCGCTTGCGAGACCACGCGGTTCACGTATTCCTCGCGCTTGCGATCCAGCAGCAGCGTGCGTAGGCTGCGTGCTTGCGCGTTAGCGGAATCAAGCTCCAGCGCCTGCTGAATCAGCGGATCGGCTGACTCCCAGGCTTCAGTCTCCAGCACCATACGCGCCCGCTCCAACAGGGTATCGAAGAGCGCTCCGCGAATGACCGGATTCCGCTCATCGAAGCTGTGGGCTTTGCGCAACATCTCGATGCCGTCGTCGAATCGGTCCTGCCCGCACAATTCCTGGCCCTGCGACAGAAGGCGCTTGGCTTCGGCTCCGCGTTCCATTCCCTGTGCGGTCAGCTTTTCCAGCTCCAGCAGTTCCGCGTCGCCAGGAAATTCAGCCAGCGCATTTTGCGCCAATTCCTTGGCGCGCCCAAAGTCGCTGAGTTCGAGCTGCCGGTCAATTTGTTCCACCCAGCGCACTCGGCCTTCGGACCGTATCTGCTGGTCGCGCCTCTTCACCACGCGTTCGATCTCGAAGACCAGGCCGGGATACTGCATGTAAATGGTTTTGAGAATTTCCCACTGGCCCAGGGCTTCGTTGAACTGGCCGCGCTCTTCGTGCGTCCGTGCCTTGGCGACGATCGAGTTCACCAGGTCGCGCTTGTCGCGCATCAGCCGTAAGCTGCGCTCGAAGTGAGGCTCGTCGGGATAGAGATCGCGCGCTTCCGAAAGAATGTTGACGCGCTTCTCGACATCCGGCTCGGCCTCAACCGACCGGTCCACCTCCGCAATGCGCGCCGACACTCCCTGCCGCTGCCGCTCCTCGACGTCATACTTCAACGCCTGGAAGAGCGCATGCCCGGGATGCTTGATCAGGTATTCGTTGCAGATGCCCAGGGCGGCCGCGAAATTGCCGTCAACCAATGCCTTGCGGGCTTCCGCGTAAGCGTTCTTGATGGCGTCATGCTCGGTGCGAACCTGATTGTAAAAATTCTGGAAAGACACGGCGCGTTCCGGCGTGGATGTGTCGGGCGCGCGCCGGTCGAGATCCACCAGCTTTTCCAGCTTCGAAAGCGCGGCGCTGACTTCGCCATCGTGCCAGGCCGCGAGCGCGTTCTCGTACAGGTTCTCTTTCTCGTGGCGGACTTTGACGTAATCCTGCTCGCGCCGGTCCACTTCGGACATCAACTGCGTGGCGCGGTTGTCGCGCGGCTTCATCTCGAGGACGTTCTGCAAAGCGTTGCGCGCATGGCTGAACGCGTTTTGATCCAGGTGCTGGCGCGCCAGCCGAAACCAATCGTCAATCTTGTTCTGGCTGCGCTTATTTTCGATGTTGGTCTTGAGCGTGATGCGCCATCGAATTATCGCCATCGAGCTGCAATACTTCCTGGATTTTCTGCAGCGCCAGCGGGAATTCTTCCTCCTCGATGCGCGTGCGCGCGCTGTCGAGCAGTTGGGCGATGGTTTTCTGCCGCTTGGCCTGATCGATCTGGCGGCGCAGCATCGACATGGCGGGCTCGACATGCCCCTCGGCTTCGAGCTCGCTCAGAATTTCGTCGGCGAATTGAAAATCCGACTGCTCGAAAGCTTTGGTGGCGCGCTGTACGCGCGGCTGAATGCGCGAGGCGTCAAAAAATTCAATAGCCTCGTTGCGCACGGCCTTCTGCAACGCGTCGGAGAATTCGCGCGCGGTCGAAAAACGGTGCCAGGGCTGCTTCGCCATGGCCTTATGCACCACGCGGCTCACGGCCTGGTTGGCAGCGGGCGTGACATCCGAAACCGGCGGTGGAATATGATTCAGAATCGGCCATGGCGATTTCGTTGGCGCTGGTGCGCTCGAAAGGCTGCCGCCGCGTCATGGTTTCGTAGCACACCACGCCCAGCGAGAAGATGTCGGACAGCGGCGAAGGCGCCTTCATCTCCACCTGCTCGGGCGCCATGTAGAGCAGTGTGCCCTTATGCCCCACTGTCGAGCGGGCGTCGACCATATGAGCCACGCCGAAGTCGATGATCTTGACCGAATCGTCGTCCATCACGAAGATGTTGCTGGGCTTAAGATCGCGATGCACGAGGCCCCGCTCGTGGGCCGCTTGCAGTCCGCGGCAGGCCTGGGTGATGATTTCCGCCGAGCGCTCGATAGTGAGCCGGTGGCTGCCTTCGCGAATCAATTTATCGAGCGGCATGCCCGGTAAAAGCGGCATGACGAAATAGGGTTTGTTGGCGCCGTCTTCTTCATATTCGCCGAGATCGAAAATCTCGACGATATTCGGATGGCTCATTGAAGCCAGCGTGTCGCACTCTTTGTAGAAAAGTTCGAGGGCCGCGCGATTGGGAGCGTCGCGCAGAGTCTTCAGCGCAATGTCGCGCCGGATGACCGCGTCGAAGGCTCTATAGACCAATCCCATGCCGCCCTGGCCGAGGACGGCTTTGATCTCATAGCGCCCCTTTATTTTCGGGGGTACCATAGGTCATTAGCTGAAGTTTTTCTGAGTATACCGCGTTGTGAGGCGCGCGAGGTCTAGGGATTACACCCGATGCCCTACCAGTCCACCACCGATCCATCGTCGGCATCGTAGCTTTCCGGGTTTTTCCAGTCGTGGTTGATCTTGTCGGCCAGAGCTTGCTCGTCCAATTCGATGCCCAGACCCGGGCCGGTAGGCAGATCCAGGTATCCTTCGCGCAAGGTAAACGGCTTTTTGATGTATCCGTCCCCGAGGCTGACTTGCTCCTGACAGAGGAAATTGGGTATGGATGCCGCCATTTGCACGCCCGCCGCCAAGTTGATCGGCCCCAACGGGTTATGCGGCGCAACGGTGGCATAATACGCCTCCGCCATGCCCGCTATGAGACGAACTTCGGTGATTCCGCCGGCATGGCAGATATCGGGTTGCAAAACTACGGCGGCTTTTTTCTCCAGAACTTCGCGGAATCCCCACTTGGTGAAAACGCGCTCGCCGGTGGCGATGGGCAGGTGCGTGCCGCGGGCGATCTCCGCCATCACGTCGTGATTCTGTGCCTGGCACGGCTCTTCGATGAACATCGGCTGATACGGTTCGAGCGCCTTGATGAGCAGCTTAGCCGTCGCCGGGCTGATGGCGCCATGAAAATCGATGGCGATGTCGGACTCATTGCCGCCAGCGCGCCGCAGCTCGGCGAATTTCTCGGCCGCGTAGGCCACCGCCGCCGGTGATTCAATGTAGTGCGCGGGCTTGACCCGGGCCGGCCCGGTCTTGAACGCGCGTGAAGCCCTCCGCCATGCGCTTCTTGATATCTTCCGGCGTGCCGACGTGGGCGTACACGCGGACACGCTCGCGGGTGGGACCGCCCAGCAGTTCGTAGACAGGAACGCCCAACGCTTTGCCCTTGATATCCCAAAGGGCGATGTCGATGCCGCTCAGCGCGCTGGTCAGAATCGGGCCGCCGCGATAGAAAGCATGGCGGTAAATGGCTTGCCAGTGATGCACCACGCGCCGCGGATCTTTGCCGATCAGATACGGCTCGATTTCCTTCACCGCTTCGGCGCAGGTGAGCGCGCGGCCTTCGGTGATGGGTTCGCCCAAGCCGACGATCCCGGCGTTGGTATGGATCTTGAGAAACAGCCAGCGAGGCTTCACCAGAAAAGTTTCGAGCTTGGTGATCTTGAGATTGTCTTTGGGCGAGATAGGCGCATTCGAACCGACCCGTTCTTGGGCAGCAGCTTCGAGTGTGGCGAACCCGGCAAAGGCGGATGCAAGGAAAGATCGGCGCTCAAGGGACATGGCGCCTATTGTATGTCTACCGGTCCGACTACGCGCGGCGCGCCGCCCGCGCAGCCGTCCGCTGCGTGTCGGAAACACAAGCGAGTGCGCCAGCGCTTTGCGCTTCCTCGATGACTTGTATCATCGCGTAAGAGGGCATATTTTCGGCCTCGCGGTAAAAAGTCATGTGCTGGGCCGCTTCATCGAAATCGATCCGGACCATATCGCCGCCGCGCACCTGCTGGGTCGCCACCAGATTGGACAGCGGCTGCACCAGGCGGCGGTCGATGGCGCGTTTCAGATGCCGCGCGCCATATTTCAGATCGGTGCCTTCGCGCAGCAGGAAATCCCGCGCCGGGCTCAGTGACCGAAAAGACGAACGGCGCGGCGCTGGAGGAATGAAAGATTCTCTGTTGCAGCATATTCAGTTCCAGGCCCAGAATTTGCCGCAGCTCCGTTGCGCCCAGCGGCCGGAATACCACGGTCTTATCGATGCGGTTCATGAATTCGGGCGTGAATTTCCGCCGCGCGGCTTCGACTCCGGCGCGCGAGATCTTGCGGGTCGTTTCGTCGTCCAGCTTGCCGGCGTGCTGCGCGCGTTCCGTTTCGGCTGCGGCGAAGCCCAGACTGGGATTCAAAATGGAACCCATCTCGCCCGCGCCCAGGTTGCTGGTCATGAAGATCAGCGCGCGCGAGAAATCGACCCGCCGGTTGTCTCCGAGCGTGAGCGTGGCTTTGTCGAGCACGCCGAGCAGCAGATTCCACAGGGCATCGCTGGCTTTTTCGATTTCGTCGAACAGCACGAAGCTGAGCTTGATGGTCTCGGTGTGATACTGGTTCAGCACTTCCTGGCTGAGCAGCGGATGGGTTTCGCGGTGCCCCAAATAGCCGGGCGGCGAACCGATCAGCTTGGCGATTTCGTGACTGTGCTGGAACTCGGCGCAATCGATCTTAATCATGGCGCGGGCGTCGCCCAGCAGGCTTTCGGTGGTAGCTTCCACCAGCCGCGTTTTGCCCGATCCGGTGGGACCGAGAAACAGGAAATTGCCAATCGGCCTGCCGGGTGCGTTCAGCCCGGCCAGGTACATCTGATAGATGTTGACGATCTCGGAAATCGCCGGGTCCTGTCCCACAATGCGCCGGCGCAGCTCGCTATTCAGGGTCTCGGCCGCGTACCCGGTCTGTGTGGGGTCCAAAGTCTTGTGAAGCCGGCCCATTGCTGTACTCCCGCCGCCCCTGCCAAGGGGCTTTACGGTTCGTAATCATGCATGCGGAGTGCCAAGAAAGTGGGGCAGGTCCCCGACCTGCTATTTGGGTCGAGCGCATTGGGCAGGTCGGGGACCTGCCCCACGTCACGGCGCTTTGATGCGGCTGGCGTGCTTTGGGTCGAGCTTGCTTAGCTCCCGGTCTGCTGTCGCGGACAGCTCAACGCCCCACGCCATGACGTTTCAGGGCGTCTTCAGCGGAATGGTGCGCTCTTCGCCGCTGCGGATGAGTCCCAGAACCCCTTCGGCCAAATACAGATCCTCCAGCTCTTCGAGATGAGCGAGGATGGCCTCGCGGGCGTAAAAAGTCTTGGTGCGCCCTGTGCGCCGGGCGAGCTTTTCCAGGCGTTTTTCGATTGACGGTGAAAGGCGGATGGCCAGCATGGGATGGGCTATACAAGTACAGCGGCTCGGCTGGTTCTAGCTTTTACGCGGCGGTTTGGCCGGCCGCATCTCGACCCGGCTCACGAGCGTCCGTGGAGACATTTGCAACAGGTCCACTACCACTTGTGCGACGTCCTCCGGCGCGATCTTCCAATCTGCCGTCGGTGGATTGGCAGCGAATTCGGTATTCACGCTGCCCGGCATGATATCGCTGACGCGCACGTTGTCGTAGCGGTGGTCGAGCATCATCGCCTCGCTAAATCCGGCGAGGCCGAACTTAGACGCGTTGTAGGCGGCCGCGCCGGCGAAGGCATTTTTTGCGGCCAGGCTGCTGATGTTGATGATGTACCCGCCGCCGCGCGGCTTGAAACGCGCCAGTGCCTCTTTCGAGCAATAGAATACGGCGCTCAGATTCAGGTCGAGCGTTTTGCGCCAGTCTTCCGGCGTCAGTTCGGCCACGCTGCGGAAGATGCCGATGCCGGCGTTGTTGATCAGGATATCCATGCCGCCGAATTTCGTGTCCACGCTCTGAAAGAAACGCCGGACATCTTCGGGTTTGGAAATGTCGGCCGCTTCGCCGTACGCCTGTGACCCCCCAAGCGAAGCCGCCGCCTTTTGCACGCCCTCAGCCGAGCGTCCGCAGAACGCTACCGATGCCCCTTCGGCCAGCAGGCGTTCGACAATCGCCCGTCCAATGCCACGAGTTCCGCCGGTTACAACGGCGATCTTGCCCGATAAAAATTTGTTCATCTCTAGATAGTAACCGCAGCCGGCGCCTGCTCGCGGTAAACTGAGGGTAGTCATGGGCTCCACAGCTCCCGCTGTTTCGTGGCGAACTCTTTGCGCGCAGCATTTGTCGCACCTGGTCGAAACTTTGGAACGACAGGTGGAGGCGGAGGTGCAATCGCGGGTTTCGACAGCCGTCGATGGCGCGATCGACACTGCCGTCACCAGCGCTGTGAACCGCAGCCGCCGTGAGCTTTCCGAGGAATTGAATCTCGCCGTGCGCCAGCTTCGCCTGTGTATGACGGTCGCCGAGATTCCCGCAGCCCTGGCGGATGCAGCCGGTCCGTTCGCGGACCGAGTCGACGGTCTTCACCATCCAGGACAACATGGCGCGCGCCTCCAAGCCTCGTGGCAATGCCGAGACCGGCAACAATGAAGTTTCGCTCGACGAAGCGCCGGCTCTGCGCGCTTCTATCGAATCCCGCGACCCTGTCGTAGCTCTGGCGGCGGAGAGTGAAGTCTCCGCGCTCGTGCTCGAAGCGCTGGGTCAGGGCGATGGCGACAAGATTTATGTATTTCCGCTGGTGGCGAATCAGCAGGCAGTTGCCGTCTTGTGCGCGGCCGGAGCGCTGCACGCGGCGGCGCTCGAATTGGTCACCGGAGTCGCGGCGCTGTACTGGGAGAGCCTGGGCGGAGCGTCCAAAGCCAAATCCGCCGGCTTGTTGACGATCTCCGGCACCATGTGGAAGCAGCCGCAGGCCACGTCCTCAACTCCGCCCGACAAGAAACCCGGCGGCAAATGGTGGGAATTGACGCCGCATGAGCGCCAACTGCATTTGGCCGCCCAGCGTTTTGCCCGCCTGCACGTCGCCGAAATGCGGCTCTACCGGATCGATGCCGTGCGCAGCGGCCGCGCCCGCCTGGATTTGTACGACGCGCTGCGGGATTCCATCGATACCGCGCGCGAAGGGTTCCGCCAGAAGTTCATCGGCGCTTCCAAAACCATGGTGGACTATCTGCATCTGGAGTTGTTGCGCAGCTTGGCTGACGATGACCCACACCTGCTCGGTCACGAGTACCCTGGTCCGCTTGCGTAGGGACAGGCGATTCGCCCGATTCTCGCTGCTGGCTCTGCTGGCAATCGCCGGGGACTTCTCGCTTTGCCGCGCTCAGGATGTCGCCGTGCTGGTGAAAGCCTATCGCGAAGGTCCCACGCGCGCCCGCCGCACCGCGCTTGAGCGTTTCGCCACTGCCCATCCGAAAGATCAGAGCGGAGCCGCCGCGCATCTGGCTCTGGGAGCCGTGGCGTTCGATCAGAAGGATTATTCATCCGCCGTTTTTCACATGAATGCGGCGCAGGCGCGCCTGCCGAAATTGCCGGACTACCCCGCCTACTATTCGGCTTCTGCCCACAACCAGGCCAAGGAATTTCCGCAAGCCCTGCAATCGCTCGCCAGCATGAAAACGCCGGCTGTGCCGTCGCCGCTGGGCCCGCGCGCCGTTCTGCTTGAGGCCAAAGCGTTGGTCGAGACCGGCGCGCCCGCCGACGCCGTGCAGCGGCTGCGCGCCCGCTATGTGGAACTGCCTCAGCCCGATGCCGATCTGGCGCTCGCTGCTGCCTATCAGGCCAGCCAGGACCTGCCTAACGCCGCTCTCTACTACCAGCGCGTCTATTACTTATATCCGGCGTCCGACGCGGCGTCTACCGCCAGTACCGCGCTCGCTGCCCTGCGCGAATCCATGGGCGCGTCTTTCCCGCCCGCCACTTCGGCGCAAATGATGGAGCGCGGTGATCGCTGGATCGCGTCCAAGGAATACACGCAAGCGCGCGCGGAATTTGAAACGCTCGCCACTCAACTGGCGGGTCTTGAGCACGACCAGGCCCTGGTCCGCATGGGCGAGGCTGACTATCTGGGCAGGAACACATCCGGCGCCTATCGTTACCTCCAGTCACTGGAATTGGAACCCTCCGAAGCCGACGCCGAGCGATTGTATTATTTGGCCGAGTGCCGGCGGCGATTGAATGACGACGACGGAATGCTGGAAACCGTCCGTCTTCTGGATAAGCAATACCCCCAATCGCCATGGCGTCTGAAGGCGCTGGTAGCCGCCGCGAACCGCTTCGTGCTCCTCAACCAGCCCGACAAGTACGTCCCCCTATTCCGCACGGCGTATCAGAAATTCCCCGCCGATCCGCAAGCCGCCTATTGCCATTGGAAAGTCGCCTTCAGCGCCCACATGAGCCGTCGTAAAGATGCCACGGAACTGTTGCGCGAGCACGCCGAGCGCTATCCGGACGATTTGAAAGCCTCCGCGGCTATCTATTTCCTCGGACGGCAGGCAGAGACCGACCAGGACTATGCGGCGGCCCACGCGTACTACGCGCAGGTCCAGGAGCTGTTCGCCAACTATTACTACGGAAGCCTCGCGCGAGAGCGATTGGCCGATGCGCGAATCGTAGCCGCGCCGAGTTCGCCGAAAGTATCCGACCTGGCTGGCCGGCCTTGCGCTCGCTGCCCCGCGGGCGGCGGGCGACCCTGTGCCCTCGGCGCTTACACGGCTGCGTTTAGAGCGCGCCCGCCTGCTGCAGTCGTTCGGATTTCAGGATTGGGCGGAAGCCGAGCTGCGTTACGGCGCCCGCCACGACGGCCAGCCGCACGTGATCGCGATGGAACTCGCCAAGACCGCCAAAATCCCGTACATCGGCATGCGCTGGATGAAAAGCCTCGTGCCGGATTATTTGTCTACCCCGTTCGAGCAGCAGCCGGCGACCTTCTGGCAGTACCTGTTTCCGCTGCCTTACCAGAAGGACTTGGTGAAGAACGCCAAACTGCAAAATCTCGACCCCTACATCGTGGCCGGTTTGATCCGCCAGGAATCGGAATTCAACCCGGCCGCCATTTCCCATAAGAGCGCCTACGGCCTGACCCAAATTCTGCCGCCCACGGGGCGCGAACTGGCGAAGAAAGATGGCGTGCGTAAATTCAAAACCGGCATGCTGCTGCAGCCGGCGATCAATCTGCAATTAGGCACGCGTTATTTGCGTGGTTTGCTGGATCAGTGGGGCGGGCATTGGGCGGAAACCCTGGCTTCCTACAATGCCGGCAAATCGCGGGTGAACGAATGGGTCACCTGGGATCAGTTCCGCGAGCCTGCGGAATTCATCGAAAGCATCCCCTTCACGGAAACCCGCGAGTACGTGCAATCCGTTCTGCGCAACGCCGCCTTCTACAAGCGGCTTTACGGAGCGGCCATCTCCGAGGTACGCTCGACAAATGGCCCTCCACCTCAAAAGCGTCGCGCCGGAACTAGCCGACCGCGCCCGGTTTCATAGCTTTCGCACTGCTGCGTTCACCGAATCCGTAATTCGCGAGATGACCCGCCTGGCCATGCGCCATAAAGCCATCAACCTGGCGCAGGGTTTTCCGGACTTCGCCGCGCCCGAAGCGTTGAAGGAAGCTGGACGCCAGGCCATCACCGCCGACGTCAATCAATACGCCATCACCTGGGGCGCAAAAGCGTTCCGCGATGCCATCACCGCCAAATACAAGCGGACGTACAACATCGAGCTCGACCCGGAAGCCGAAATCACCGTCTGCTGCGGCGCAACTGAATGCATGATCGCAACCCTGCTGGCCGTGGTCGAGCCGGGCGACGAAGTGGTGGTCTTCGAGCCGTTCTACGAGAATTATGGACCCGACACCAAGCTATGCGGCGCAGTGCCTAAGCTGGTGAAGCTGCGCGCGCCGGATTGGAGCTTCGATCCCGATGAGCTGCGGCGGGCATTTTCTTCGCGAACCAAAGCCATCATCCTGAACACGCCCAACAATCCCACCGGCAAGGTTTTTTCGCGAGCCGAGTTGGAAATGATTGGCGGCCTCTGCCAGGAATTCAACGCGCTCGCCATCACCGACGAGATTTACGAGCACATCCTCTACGATGGCGCCGAGCACATTCCGATGATGACCCTGCCCGGCATGCGCGAGCGCTCGATTCTGATTAACAGCATGAGCAAGACTTATTCGGTGACTGGATGGCGCGTAGGCTGGGTGCTCGCGCCGCCGGACATTACCGACACCATCCGCAAAGTCCACGACTTTCTTACCGTCGGAGCGGCCGCGCCGTTACAGGAAGCGGGTGTTGCGGCGCTGGCTTTCAGCAATGATTATTATCAGAAATTGGGCAAGGATTACGCTGCGCGCCGCGATGCTATTCTGCCGGTGCTCGAACGCGCCGGGTTTGTCTGCTATCCGCCGCGGGGCGCGTATTACGTGATCACGGATATCTCTCGTTTTGGCTTCCCCGACGACGTGACTTTCGTGCGTCATTTAATCGAAAAAGTGGGGGTGGCTGCCGTTCCCGGATCGAGTTTTTACGCCAATCCGGCCGATGGCGCCCAACAAATCCGCTTTTGTTTCTGCAAAAAGTATGAGACGCTGGAGGCAGCGGGAGAGCGGTTGTCCACCCTCGCCCGCCTCTGAAGCGCGCCCATCTTCAGGCAGACTGAGAGGAACCGATGTTACCAACTTTTCTGCTGCCGGAAACCACGGTTCGCGAGGCCGGAACCGGGTCCGAACTCGATCTCGACGCATTCCAAGGAAAGCCGCTCCTATTAACTTTAGGTATCACTCGAATTATTGAACAGGAAAGCCTCGACGTAACCATTTGGGGCTCCCTGGACGGAAAAGAGTGGAGCCCGAAGCCCCTGTTGGCCTTTCCTCAGAAATTCTACTGTGGCACTTACCAGATGGTCCTCGACCTTAGCCAGCATTCCGACGTGAAATTCGTGCGCGCGAAATGGGGCGCGCAGCGCTGGGGCAAAGGCGACCCCAAGCCGCTGTTCGGCTTCTACCTGTTCGCGCAGCAGCTCAAGCAGCCTGTGGCGATGCCGGCGAGCGCATAGCTCCACCGTCGGCCCCCACCCCCAGCCGCCACCATTTCAGTTTGTATTTGGAATTGAAATCAGAATCAGAGAGGGGCCCAGTCTCCTCTACTATGGCCCCTCAATCTTGGAGCAAACCCATGCTGTCTGGTTCTACTTTCGCTGAAAAAGTCCCATGCAACAAGTCATCTTTTAGCCAAGAGTCAGGCATCACAAGGCATCTTTTGGCTTTTTAGACCCAGCATCTTTCGATTCTTTATCCCGCTCTTCGCCTTTTCAGGCTCTGGCGATTACCAAATCACCCAGCAAATCCTCCAGCAGAGGCGATTGCGGATAGGGATGCCCCTTGTAGCGCCGAAAACCTTCAGCAAACTCGACTCCGGCGCGCTGGCCATTCTCCCGCGTCCAGCGTTCCATCATGCGTAGATAATCGTCGATGCCATGCTGACGGAGCAGCCAGGCACGCTGGCTGGCATGTTCCGCCAGCATCGCCTGTTTTGCCGCAAAGTGTCCTCTGATATCCACATGAAAGTCCGGCAGGACCGGGCGGCCCTCGCGATCCACCCCGCCGATGGCGTCCATAAAGTAAAGATGCGGGATGGCTGAAAGCGGCGGTGCCGCATCGGCAATTCCGGTGTGGTAGTTAGGCACCGGCGCGGCGAAGCAGGCATCCCGGACCAATTGGCTGGTAGCTTCGTGATCCGACAAATAATCGACCGGCGCGGCTGTAAGGATCAAGGCGGGGCGGAGCAGTCGCAGCAATTCGACCACCCGCCGGCGCGAGGCGTCATCGTTGAAAATGGCCAGGTCGCGAAACTCGGCGCAGTGGTAAGCGGCGCCGATGAGGCCCGCCGCGCGTGCGGCTTCCTCCCGGCGAATGGCGGCAATGGCTTCAGGAGTCTGATCGCTCGCGCCGCCGTCTCCCGGCGTCATGCTGACGATGGTTATCTGATGTCCGGCTGCGGCGAGGGCGGATAACGTGCCGGCGGCCAGGAACTCGATATCGTCAGGATGAGCGTGAACGGCGAGGATCGATGTCTTCACAATAACGGAGACGCGACGTGGCCCGTTTTCGCAACAGCGGCTTTCAATTCGAGACCGGGCGCGAATCGCGCAACCCGACGCTCGGCGATTTCGACGGCAATGCCTCGCTGCGGATCGCGCACCCGCCGCGCTTTGCGATTGGCCACGGCGAACGTGCCGAAGCCAACAAGTGTGACGCGATCGCCCTTGAGAAGGCTAGCCTGGACGCCGTCCATGAAGGAGTTGAGCGCTTTGCCGGCTTGGATTTTGGTCAAGCCCGCGTCGGTCGCCATCTTTTCCACCAGGTCTCGCTTGTTCACGGCAATTTCCTTAGTAAGGCCCGCGAGGTTATCAAAGGCAGGCAGCGGTGTCAATCGCTGCGGTGCAACGCTGGGGCGCAACGATCGAGTGGTTTTTCTTTATGCCGCAATAAACTCACGTCTACCCCTTGGAGCAGTAGGCTGTTCCGAATGCTTGGACGTCTTGTCGACGCAAAAGGATACGGGTCGTCGATTCAGCAATGGAGTTTCGGTGGACGATGCGTCGACGGTTCCGAGGTTCTTCAGCCCGTGCAGCGCCAGTTGGTAACGATCCTCAACTCCAAGTTTGGTGAACAGCTTCGACAGATACACCTTGACGGTTCCTTCTGAGATGGAGAGGCGGTACGCGATCTCTTTATTTCTGAGGCCCTGGGCTACCAGCGCCACCAGTTGGGACTCGCGCGGGCTCACTCTGACGCGCACGGCGTTCAAGACTCGAGTGGCCAGGCTGGGATCGTACCAGAGTTCACCCTGGCATACCTGGCGCAGGCACTGCAGCAACGTCTCAGGCGAGACTTTGTAGGGTATAACGCCTCGCACTCCGAGATCGAAGGCCTGAATCACGAACTCAATGGACGCTGTTGCGCTTTGCCGCAGCACGATTTGAGCCCGGGGTATCGCCTCTCGCAATTGAGTGAGCGTGGCCAGCGTCAGCGCAGGAGCCATGTCAAGCAGAAGTACATCCGCGCGCTGAGCGTCAGGCAGGTTCGCCAGGGCCGCTGGGTCATCGCAAGACGCCGTGATTTCCATGTCAGGCGTGCCTTTAACGACCGATAACAATCCGCAGGCGGTCAACGGCTCATCCGTGCATACGACAATGTTTCGCATTTCGTTTTAGCTCCCTTGCCTATCTAAGGCAAGCCAAGCACCAGAGAGCTAAGGTGCGTCCTTTCAATCAAAACTAGCTAAAGTAAACATGAGGGATTTCACGCGATCGCCGCCGATGGTCGCGCAATTCTGTGGAATTTCACTCAATTGCACGGTGAAACCCAACGAAGCGGTATCAATCGCTGTGCCTGATTGCGCCCGGTCACGGCGCGAAGTAGCCGTTGAGATCGAGTATCAGATACGTTAAGTCCGACGCGAACGCGCTGACCAATCCGTTCATCGTTGGCACGATCGCCATGTTCGAACTAATCGCCCCGTCAAGCGCATTCAGTGTGGCCACTTCCGGCTGCGGCTGCCCCTGAGGCCACATAGAGAGGAACCCGAGCGGTCCTGGCGGCACCACCGTAACACTGAAGACAAAAGCTCGCGCTGCCGGGGGAGCCCCGCACCCGCTGGCGGTAACATTTACGTCGCTCGATCCCTGGCGCGGCAGCGCGCCGGGAGGTTGGCGGGTATCCACTACGCGGCAGGGCGGCAGGTTGAACAGCGACAGTCCACCGGTCGCTGGGGGAGCGAAATACCCGTTAATGTCGATCACAAGATCCGTGTTATCGGTTGCGAATACATCCACAGTCCCGTTGAGGCCCGCTGGCACAATCACTGCATTCCCTGTGATCGTCCCAGTAAGCGCATTGAGCGACGCCACTACCGGCTGTGGTTCTCCGGTTGGCCATACGGTGAGATACCCCAGCGGTCCGGGCGGCACGGCAGTGACGTTCAGTGAATACGCCTTTGCCGTCTGGGGCACATTACACGGGCTGGAGAGTAGCGGGAAGGTGCGGCTCCGCTGGCCCGTCATTCCCGGTCCTCCGAGTGGCCCAGTCGAGCTACGCGTATCCGCGATGCGGCAAGGGGTCAGGGGAAAAAAGGCCAGTGCGGCAGGCGTCGTATCGGGCACAAAATAGCCATTGATATCCAGCACCAGGTCGGTTGTATCCGTTACGTAGACAGTGATCGCTCCATCCGAACCCGCTGGCACAATCGCGGCATTTGATTTGATTCTTCCGTCCAATGAATTAAGAATGGACGCAAGAGGTTGAGGCTGGCCGGTGGGCCAAAGCGTCAGGTATCCCAGGGTTCCAGCCGGGACCACTGCCACGTTTAGTGAATAAGCGGCCGCAGTGGAGGGAATGCCGCATGCGCTGTTTGGAATCGGGAAGTCCCGCGATGTCTGGCCGGCAATGCTCGGCGCTCCAAACGTGCCAGTTGCATTCCGTGTATCCGCAACGCGGCAAGGAGTCACCGGCACGAAACGCAGAGCCGTCGTCACTGGAGGCGCTACAACAGGCTCTCGCACATAGGCGTGCTCGCGATTATTCGCATCGACATATGTCCCTGTGATCGCGCTCCCTCCGTTCAAGCTTTCGACGGTCGCGACGTGGGTGCCTTGATGGGCTTGAGTGCCCGCTCCCGGGGCTTCAAAAACCGTGATGACACCGTTGGCATCGCGCAGGTAGCCATGGGTCACGCCATTCGAATCGAACATGCTTCCCGCGACCTCGCCCTTGGCGTTAATGGTCGCCGCAGAGGTTCCGAAGCCCGGGTCCGTTCCCGCTCCCGGGGCATCAATTATAGTGATGACGCCGTTGGGGTCGCGCAAGAATCCGTGGAGCACCTGATCGGCGCTCGAAGTGTTTCCGGCAACTGCACCAAACAGATTGACATCCTGCGGGGTTGTGCTTGCTGCCGCATCAAAAGAAATGAAGGTTCCCTGGCTGGTGCGCAAGAAGCCGTGTCCCTCGAAAACGCTGCCGGTAACCGCGCCCGTCGATTCGTCAATGTTGGAAGCCAGCGTGCCCTGCGAGTTGGGAACGTCGATCGTAGTGAAATTTCCCTGCGAGTCCCGCAGGAAGCTGTGGACCGTGGTGCCAACAATATAGTATCCGGCGATGGTGCCGGCGGCGCTGATACCGGCAGGGCGGGTTCCCTGGTTGGGGCCAGTCCCCGCGCCTGGGGCGTCGAACGATGTGAAGATGCCGGCCGGGGAGCGCACATAGCCATGCCGTGCACCATTTGAGTCAATGTAATGACCTGTCGCGGCTCCAGCGCGATTGATGCCATCCACCCCTTCAGTGCCCTGACCAGAAAGTGTGCCCGCGCCCGGGGCATCAAATGTTGTGATGACGCCATCCGGTGACCGCAGAAATGCATGTGCTGCGCCATTCGAGTCAAAGTACCTTCCTGCGATGGTACCCGTCGAAGTAATACGCTGGCCTTCGGTGTCTTTGGCGCCCGGCACGTCAAACGTTACAAAAGTGAAGCTGGACGCTTGAACAGGTAGCGAGAGATATAGCCCCAGGCTGCAAAGCGCTAAGGCGCGGTATTTTGCCAGCATTGTTCGGTTCTTCACCGTATGAGTTCTCCATGGTTAGACGCGGGTCCCGATTCTATCCTTGTCCGCCTTAGTTGGCAAACACCCATTTGGGGGGGGGGAGGGTCTCCGGGGTTTTGCGGATGCCAAAAAGAAAAAAGACCGCCGGGGTTAGCGGCGGCCTGGTGCATTCGAATCGCTGGTAAGCGATTAGTCTCCGAACGAGCCTACTTCTTCGCGCTCTTCCACCGGCTTAGGCGCAGGTTTGATCCCAGCGATGCCGCTGAGCGGAACGAATCCGGCTTCGACCGGCTTTTCCTTCAGTACCACTTCGCGATACAGCTTGGCCATACGGGCGTTCTCGGCATCCATGCTTCAGCTTTTCATCGCGCGCGCGAATCTTCTCTTCGCGGGCATTCTTGGCGATGCCCAGCTTGTCGAGGTCATGCTGCAAGCCCTTGGCTACGGCTTCGGCGTTGAGCACCAGCGAGTGTTCCTTGTTTTCGAGAGCGACATTCTTGCCGCCGGCGATGATCTCGTGGCGGCCGTGCTCTTCATACCACTTGGTGAGCGTGGCGGTCATGTGCATCTTCTCGATGATGTTGCGCCAGCCCACGCCGGTGTTGTACGCGCAGAAGGAAATTTCGCCTTCCTGCGTGGCGTAGGGAATGATGCACTGCTCGGTGCGGCGGAAATCGTAGTTGAACAGATCCTGGAACCACATTCCGGCGATGAACAGGAAGTTCCAGCGGTCGCCGCGGCGCTTCTCGATGTCGGCCATGGTGCGGTCGCCGGAAACCTTGCCGTAGTTGCGGCCGGTTGCTCCGAAGCACTTGTCGAACTTCTGCAGCAGATCGGACAGCCGGAAGTGCGTGGGCGATTGGAACGGATCGTAGTTGCGCAGCAGCGAAAGCGCCACGCCGACAATCGAGAGGAACTTGCCGCGAGCCGCGTCATTGACGCGCGCGACATCTTTGGCCAGCCGCTCGGCGTTGAGGAACTTGGTAACCGGCGCGGATTCCTTGGTTTCCTTGTCCACCATGATGGCCAGGCCGACGCCGCAGTTCGGATGGCATCCGCAGCTCAATTGTCCCCAGCCGTGCTCGGGGCCATGCACCAGATCGGCCCAATCGGAGAACGTGCTCATGAAGGAAATCGGGAACCAGTCGCGCGCGGGCTCGCCCAGGCCGGTCTGGTCTTTCACGTCGTGCGCCAGATGAGACAGCGTGTAGCGCTGGGCGTGGCGGCGATCGTCGGTGATGGCTTCGTCGCGGCCGGTGAAAGATACCGGCTGGAAGGAGCAGAACGGAATCTTCTTGGGATTGTCCAGCGCGAACTCAACGATGCGGCCCACCTGCTCGTTGTTGATGCCGTTGATGATCGTGGTAACCGGCACGATGTCGACGCCGTTGCTGTACAGGTTTTCGATCGCGCGCAGCTTCACATCGAACAGATTGCCAACCATGCGGTGCGAGTTGGCGGCGTTGCCGATGCCGTCGAACTGCAGGTACGCGTAGCGCAGCCCGGCTTCGGCGGCCTGCTTGCAAAATTCCGGACTCTTGGCGAACTCGATGCCATTGGTGGCCGCCTGCACGCTGTTGTAGCCGACTTTGCGCGAGTAGCGGACGGCGTCCAGGAAGTACGGCGAGAGCGTCGGCTCGCCACCCGAAAACTGCACCGACATCTGGCGGCGCGGCTTGATCGAGATGGCGTTGTCGAGCAGCGTCTGAATATCTTCCCAGGACAGTTCGTGGACGAACCCGACCTGGTTGGCGTCCATGAAGCAGGGATCGCACATCATGTTGCAGCGGTTGGTGAGATCGACGGTCAGCACCGATCCGCGGCCGTGCTTGATGGTGCTCGTGCCGTGATTGTGCAGCTTCTCGTCGTTGTGCGCCAGAATGTCGCGGCCCGGGAAAACGTCTTCCAGGTGCTTGAAGAACGCCGGTCGATGGCCATGACGTCTTCGAAGTGCCCGTGCTCGGGGCAATCCTTCACCATCAGGATCTTGCCGTCGCGCTCGATGACTTGCGCTTTGATTTCGCCGACTTTCTCGTTCAGCAGAATCTTGTAATCCAGCTTGCCGTCCAGAATCTCCTGGCGAATTTCGGGGATGCACTGGGGGCACAGCGAATCGGTCTCGCGCGGCCAGCCGAGCGGCGGCTTCGTCTTCTGGTACGACTTGAGCAACGGCTTATCGGACCATTTCGGCGTGAAGGAAGGATTCTGGTCGATCTGGTTCAGTTTGTCAAAAACGGTCCATGCCGCTCCTGCTACGTAAGTTAGGGCTTTTTCGGCGTATTTGATCGGCTTGTGCATAATCCTCTTCTCGTCGACGTAGGGTAAAGTCCGGACCCGGATAAGACGCCAGTATAGCGTTTCCCGGCCCCAAGGCGGACAAAAATGAATTAAGCTGCTTCTTTTCTTGCTTGTATGGGGAACTAGGCCGGTTGAACGGGACGGCTAGACGGTATCAAAGACCCCTACCTGGTCAACATTCAGGACGATATCACCCTCTTGATCGAATTCGAAGGCCGGTTTGAAGCGCGCTTTCCAGGTCAATTCATCGTAGCGGTAGGAATAGCGGGCATGGACCACCTGGCTGAAAGTGTCGTCAAAACCTTTGATGAGAACCAGCACTTCGGCCTGCAGCCGCTCCAAATCCTGCGGCGTCCGGCCGTAGAAGGGGCTGTCGTGTTCGATGGGGTGGACCAGGGTCCAGGTGAGCGGCAGGAAGTAAACTTTGTGACGCTCGAGTTTCAGGAGCTTGAAATTCCGTTTGAGTTGGCCCGGGCGGGCCTTCGACAGTCATCAGCAGCATGGTGGCTTCGAGCTCCATCAACATGTTGACGCGCCGATTGACGATCCGAAGCTGCAAACTTTCGCCATTCTGATAAGGCGCGACGAGCATCCGGTGGCTGAAACCGATTCTGGCCGACGGCCGCGAAACACGCCCGAACAGCAGGCCGGTAGCCAGCGCGAAGCCCATCAATCCGACCATGGCTTCGAGCGCCGCCACTACATTCGCCCCGACGCCGTGGGGTGAGAGACTGCCGTAGCCCACCGTGGTCAGCGTGTGGGCGCTAAAGAAAAATGCGTTCAGGAAGTGCTCGAACGGCAAGTCCGGATCGGCCCCGTGCAAGGCTGCCGGGACCGAGCGCAAAGTAGATGGCCGCAAAAACGGTGTTCACCGCCACGTAAGCGGCGAAGATGATGCCCAGAAATCCTGGCCACGGGATGTTGATCAAATGCAGGTAGGGATGGACGTCGCGCCACGTGGTGCCGCGGCGATGGACGTTGAAGCTGCCGTCGTCATTGATGGCGCGGCGGAGGGGAGCGATGAATTGCTGAGTTAAGCCTGGATCAAAAGTCGGCGTCTCCATGACCTAAATTACAGCAAACTGGCGTACCAATGAATCACTTTTTCGCCTTCGAGCGCGACGAAAATTCCGGCCGCGGCCAGAAATGTTCCGAAAGGCAACTGGTAAGAATTCGGGTCCTGCTTGGTGACTTTGAGGTAGGTGTAGCCGATCAGGGAGCCTACGAGCGAGCCCAGAATCAGGATTAGCAGCGACGCGCGTAAGCCGAGAAACGCTCCCATCATGGCCATCATTTTGACATCGCCAAGGCCCAGGCCTTCCTTGCCGCGAAGCTTTTCGAACAGGGTCGCGACAGCCCACAGAATCAGCGTGGGGATGGCCGCGCCCGCCACCGATTCGGCCACCGACAGCCACCGCGGGTCCCAGGCTCCGGCGTAGCGGAACAGAATGGCGTGGGCAACGATATCTTTCACGGGCACGAACCAGGCGAACGCCAGACCTACCACGGTTCCGCCCAGAGTGAATTCGTCAGGAAGAATGCGCTCTTCCAGATCGGTGAACAGCATGCCGACCAGGAGCGCGCAGAACAGGCAGAGCTTCACCGCCAGCAGGCCCGGGCCGAGCGCGATCACGATCAGGAAAAACAGCAGGCCCGTGATCAGCTCGACCGCCGGGTAGCGCCACGGAATGCGGGCGCCGCAATGCCGGCAGCGGGCTTTGAGCCGGACATAACTCACCAGCGGAATGTTGTCGTACCAGGCGATTTGCTTTTCGCATTCCGGGCAGTGGGAGCGCGGACGCACGACGGAGAGATCGCGCGGCAGCCGGTAAATACACACGTTGAGGAAGCTGCCGATCAGCAAGCCGAAGGCGAAGGCCAGGAGAGCTTCGAGCATTCAGCCTATCTTCTCGTAAACCGCGATGGTACGTGCAATCATTTGCTCCACCGTGAATTGCTGCTCGACCTGCGCGCGTGCGTTCTGGGCGAGAGAGCGTGCCAGTTGCGGGTCCTCGCGTAAGCGCCGGATGGCGGCGGCAACTTCGGCGGCAGAATTTTCCGTGATCAGGCCGGTGCGCTCATGCTCGACGATTTCGAGCAGCCCGCCGGCGTTGGACACGATCACCGGTACCCCCGCCGCCATGGCCAGCAGCACTGCCGAGCCCAAGCCTTCGGACTTCGTCAGGTAGACAAATGAAGCTGCTTGGCCGAGGTCATTTTCCAAATTGCGCGAGAGTAGCACAGGCGCGCCGGCCATCTTTGCAGCTTCGAGCGCAAGGGCTGTGCCTTTGCCGGCATCGGCTAGATCCAGAATGACAATGCGGTCGCCGCCGCTGCGGAGCGGTTGCAGCGGCACGCCGTCATGAACTACGGAAATTTTGGATGCCGGCACGCCTCCCGCTTCAAGCACCCGCTTCACGAATTCCGAAACGGCGATATAGTGAGCCGCGCGCTTGTACTTCCAGTGCGAAGCTGGATTGCGTTGCAGCGGGAACGCCACCCGCCGCGAAACGACGAGACGCTTCGCCGCCAAGCCCGCCGCCAAAGTGTGCGAGCGGCCATCGTGAGCATGGACGATGTCGGCATCTGACGCAAGTGACACCAGCGTGGAAAGCTTCAGCGGCCGCACGTCGAGCGAGACCTTGCGCAGCGCTTCCGCAAGCGGCGCTCCGGCGCGGGCTAGCAGGGTGACGTCGTGGCCAGCCGCGCGCAGCCCTTCGAGCAAACGCAGCACCTGCCATTGGCCGCCGCGTATTTCGCGCCCGGAGTCCAGATGCAGAATACGCATCAGCTATCCCTCGGGCTTGATCGGGGAGTGCGTCTCATGGAACGGCATCGAGTCTATCTGGCTCAGTTCGAATCGAGCTGTCCCTCAGATCCAGTAATAGCTTCGCGCCTGGATCCCGCACGTCCACCTTGCCGGACATGAGGAGCCCGGATTCGTTCATCACGGAAATTAGAAAAGATCCTGGCGTCAGATTAACAACGCGAAACTCACCGTTTGGGTCGACCTCAGCGGTCAGGTCGCCGTCGAGATAGATGCCGTAGAGCTTGATCCACATTGTGCCGTGAGTAGGTGTCGGCAGGGATTTGATGGAGCCCTTCAGGATCGGAGCTTTGCCAGGTAGATAGTCAATATGAAAGCGGGTACTAGCTAGAACAATGAAGGAGTAGTCATGGGACACAAGCACTTGGCGGCGGATCGGCCCTAAGCTCTCGCACTGGACGTGCACCCAGTACGTTCCGAAAGGTATTCCTACGGCAACGGACTTATCGAACCGGCTCGCAAACTCATGACCAGAGTCGTCTTTGAATCCCACAACTCGAAAAGGGAGATACGATCCAAAAGTATCTACAGCTACGATTCGCACGGTAGCTTTGGGATCGGCGGCCGACAACTGAATCACGAGTAGAGTTAGGCAAACCGCAACTACGCCCACAGTTAGGCTTACGTGTCTGGCCCTGCAAGTATCCGAATGAAGAATGCGCATCAGCTCATGTTCCGCGCTTTCGCATATTTGAGGAACGTATAGAGCGCGGCCATGTTGGCGATCGTCAGGCCTTCCAGGCCATCCAGAAAACCACGCTGCAGGAAGTAAGAGCGCACGAAAGTCCAGGCGGGATCGAGAATCAGGTGGCGCGACGAAATCTTGACCTTGCGAAAAACCAGCTCTTCCGCGGCTAAGGTCGTGTAGCGGTCCATGGTCTTGAGGTGCTCGGAGAGTGAAGTGCAGGTGAAGTGCAGCAGGTTGGACTCCAGGCGTCCGATCGTACCGGAAACTTCCACGCTCTCGTGCACGAAATCGCCAACCCAACGCGCTTTGCGGCGGTCGTAGAGGCGGATTTTGAGATCCGGATACCAGCCGCTGTGCAGAATCCAGCGCCCCAGATATTGCGCCAGGCGTGGCATGCGATAGGCGTCGTGGGTCGGCCCCTTCTTCTTGAGGGTCCAGATTTCGCCTTCGAGCGCCTCGCTCAACGCTTCATCGGCGTCGAGAGAGAGAATCCAATCGTGGGTGGCCTGGTCGGAGGCGTAATTTTTTTGCGCCTTATATCCCAGCCAGTTGCTCTCGATGACGCGCACGCCCAGGTTGGTAGCGAGTTCCACGGTGCGGTCGGTCGAGCCGCTGTCGACCACCAGGATTTCGTCCACGCAGCGCAGGCTTTCAATGGCGCGCACGATGTTGCGCTCCTCGTTGCAGGCGATGATGGTGGCGGTGATCTTCATGCAGCGCGGGTTAGAGGCCGGATGTCGAGATGGGCGCCAAGGTGAAGCAAAGCAGGAAGATCGCCAGCGCCAGATAGCCTAGCTTTCTGCGGCCGGGGCTCAATTCGGCATCGTCGTAGATGGCCGGGTGGCGCATGCCGAAGAAAAACAGCAGCACCGCCCATAGCAGCCAGCCATACCAGAACACGATCCCGATCGGCACCAGCGCCATGACGAAAACGCGCGAGAGAAAGCGGTGATGCTTGCCCGCCATGGCGTAGAGAATGTGTCCGCCGTCCAGTTGCCCGATGGGCAGCAGGTTGAGCGCGGTGGCCAGCAGGCCGATCCACGCGGCGCGCGCCACCGGATGCAGGTAGATATCGGCAGTGGCGACGCCGGGAAATATCGCGCGCTCAAGCAGCCAGAGCATCGGCGGCGTCCCGAAAGTCAGAACGCCATGATGCGCGATGCCTGGAATGATTTTGGAAAATGCCAGACCAATGGCCAGTGCCGGCAGCAGAAAAACAAAGCCTGCTATCGGGCCGGCTATGCCCACGTCGAACAACGCCCGCTTGGTGTAAATCGGCGTGCGGATGCGAATGAAAGCTCCCAGCGTTCCAGTGAATGTCGGCGCGGGCAGAAAAAAGGGCAGGCTGGCATCCAGTCCGTAATACACGCAAGCCAGATAATGCCCGAATTCGTGCGCTGTCAGGATCGTGAGCAGGGTCAGCGAGAACGGCAAGCCTTTGAGCAGCGCCGCCGGATGTCCCCACCACATAACGAGCGCGGCCCAATCGCGATCGAAATCGAAGAAGGGCAAGTTGTGATCGAAGTTGTCCTGGATGCGGGCGCCCACCAGCGTGGTGCTGGCCACTGTCAGCGCGAACAATAGAAGGTGCAGCCAGTATTTGTGGTGGCGCTCGACGGCAACACGGCCCCGGAATTCGATGCCGTTGCTAGCCAGGGCGGGTTGGTAAACCGGTGAAAGGTCGTCAGGTGCCACGTCGGCCTTTGGTCGGCGGCCCGGTTCTACTGCAGCGTCTGTAATTCCTTGCCGGGCTTGAAGCGCACTGCCTTGCCGGGCGGGATAGAGACTTCGGCGCCGGTTCGCGGATTGCGCCCGATGCCGGTCTTTCGCGGCTTGACATTGAAGACGCCAAACCCGCGCAACTCGATCCGGTCACCCTGCTCGAGTGCTTTCTTCATGGTCTCAAAGACCGTTTCTACGGCCATTTCCGCCTTGGTCTTGGTGATGCCGGTTTTGTTGACCACTTCGTTGATGATGTCGAGTTTTATCAAGCGCGTACCCTCCGAGAAGGTCAACATCATGATAAGATTAGGCTTATCGGGATGTCAAGCCAACCCCTCGAACGCCCTGACGAAGCCCCCCTGCTAACGGGTGAACACTTCCGTCGCGTCTGCGGGCGCTTTGCCACTGGGATCACGGTAGTCACTGCGATGGACCATGACGGAAATCCGCATGGCATGACTGCTAATTCCTTTACTTCCGTGTCGCTTGAGCCGCCGCTGGTTTTGGTATGCGTCGATCACAGGGCGAAGATGTTGGAGACGCTGAAGAGGGCGGATAGGTTCGGAATCAACGTCCTGAGCGAAGTGCAGCGCGACCTTTCGCAGGCGTTTGCGCGCCGGGGTGAGAACCGTTTTGACGGCGTCGAATGGCATGCCGGGCAGACTGGCGTGCCACTGTTGCCGGGAGCGCTGGCTTGGCTGGAATGTGCGCTGGTGAATGCGGTGAATGCCGGCGATCACGCCATCCTGATTGCTCGAGTCGACCATGCCGCGTGCCACGAAGGCCGGCCGCTGCTGTACTTTGCCAGCGCCTACGAACACCTGCGGTGAGGCCCGCTGCTAAGCTAAATCGATGCCGCCCGTTGAAAACCCGCTGCTGCAAATTCAATTTCGTATTCCGTTCGATTCCATTCGCGCCGAACACGTCGAGCCGGCGATGGCAGAGCTACTTAAGGGTGCCCGGGAGCGCCTGGAAGCTTTGGCCGCCGATCCTGCGCCGCGCAACTTCGAGAACACCATGATGGTTTTCGACAAGATGACTGAGCCCCTGGATTTTGCAATGGGCGTCGTACGGCATCTGGAGGCGGTCGCGACCTATCCGGAATTGCGCGCGGCCCACAATGCCGTCGAAGGGCCGGTAAGCGCGTTTTATTCGGGAATCCCGCTGCACGCCGGGCTGTGGAATACAGTGAAAAGCTATGCGGCAACCGAGGAAGCAGCGCAATTAAACGGCACGCGCCGGCGGTTTTTGACGAAGACAGTCGATACGTTTCGACGCCATGGCGCCGATCTGGACCCGGCCGGCAAAACGCGCCTGGAAGCGATCGATGTCGAGCTGACGCAAATCACCACGAAATTTTCAGAGAACGTGCTAGACGCCACCAACGCTTTTGAATTGGTATTGACGGATGAGCGCCAACTGGCCGGCCTGCCGGAGAGCGCCCGCGGTGCCGCCCGCCAAAGCGCCGCCAGCAAAAATCTGGCCGGCTGGCGGTTCACGCTGCAAGCGCCCAGCTACCTGGCGTTGATGACTTACCTGGACGATAGCGCGCTGCGCGAGCAGGTTTATCGCGCCCAGAGCACGCGTGCGACTTCCGGCAAACTCGACAATCGCGAGATCATTGCCCGCGTCCTGGCGCTGCGCGGCGAGAAGGCGCGATTGCTGGGTTACAAGCATTTCGCGGACCTGGTGCTCGACGACCGCATGGCGCATACCGGCGATCGCGCCCTGGCATTTCTCGAAGATCTCAAAACCAAGACCGAAGCGCGTTTTCGCCAGGAAAATGCCGAGCTCAGCGCTTTCCGCCGCAGCATCGAAGGCCCGCAGGCGCCCGAGATCGCGCCCTGGGACGTCGCGTATTATGCCGAAAAACAGCGCGCCGCGCTCTACGATTTCGATGAAGAAGCGCTGCGGCCCTACTTTCCGCTGGAGCGTGTAGTGGCCGGCATGTTCAAGATTGTCGAGCGATTGTATGGCATTCGCGTGCGGGAAGAATCGGGCGCGCCGGTGTGGCATCCTGACGTGAAGTATTACGGAATCTACGACGCCGATGACACTCTGCTGGCGGCTTTTTACGCCGACTGGTATCCGCGCGAATCCAAACGCGGCGGCGCGTGGATGGATGCGTTCCTCACCGGCGGTCCGAAAGGTGCGGGTTTCCAGCCACATTTGGGATTGATTTGCGGCAACCTGACGCCGCCTCTCGAAGGCGCGCCTGCGCTGCTCACGCATCGCGACGTCGAAACCATCTTCCACGAGTTTGGCCACCTGCTGCATCATTCGCTTTCGCGCGTGGAAGTGCGCAGCCTGTCCGGCACCAGCGTCGCGTGGGATTTTGTCGAGCTGCCGTCCCAGATCATGGAGAACTGGTGCTGGGAGCGCGAGGCGCTGGATTTGCTGGCTGCTCATTATCAAACCGGACAGCCGATTCCGGAAGATCTTTTCCAGAAAATGAAGCGCGCGCGCACGTTCCGCAGCGCCAACGCGCAGATGCGGCAGCTCGGATTTGGCGTTGTGGATCTGGCGCTGCACATGAAATATTCCCCGCAGACCGATGGCGACGTCATCGCCTACGGCCGGCGCCTGTTGCAGGAGTTTTCGCCCGCGCCGCTGCCCGAAGATCACGCTTTGCTGGCGGGTTTCACGCATCTGTTTGCGAGCCCTGTGGGTTATGGCGCGGCCTATTATTCCTACAAATGGGCCGAGGTGCTGGATGCCGACGCGTTCACGCGCTTCCGCAGCGGCGGGATTTTCAGCCACGAAGTAGGGCGCGATTTTCGCGATAAGATTCTGGCGCGCGGCGACAGCCAGGATCCCGCCGAGCTGTATCGCAATTTCATGGGGCGCGATCCCGATCCCAACGCGCTGCTGGAACGCTCCGGCCTGCTTACTGTATGAAACACACTTATCGAATACTGCTGCTGACCACGTTTTTGGCAGGAATTAATCTGGCAGCCGAAGGAGCTGGGCGCGTCGTACTTCGGGTCGTGGATGAGTCGGGTAAGAGCGTGCCTTACAAGATAGAGTACTGCGCCGGCCCTAAGGGAGACTGCACGGGCAGTTTCTTAGGTTTGGAGGCGGCGCAGTTACCTTTTGGGAAATACAGCTTCACTTTGGGTCGTTCGGACGTCGCGACGAAAGCCGGGAAAATCCTAGGCAAGTTTGATGTGTTTCGCCCGGAAACTTGGGTAACGCTAGAGGCTGACCCAACACTCTTGATCGGCCCGGAAGGTGTCCTTTCCATCGATAGAGCGTTGCCGGCCGACTTTGTTATTCGAGGACAGATCACGCCTATGCCAGAGGGTAAGGACTCCGTCTGGGTACGCATGCAGTCTCCGTACAAAACGACATTCGCGGAAGCCAGAGTTGACTCTTCCGGGGATTTTCGGATTTATGAATATTTGAAGGGCCCCTTCACCCTTTCTGTCGTTCGAAATGGTGAGTTCCTTCATGTGGAGCCACTCTTTTTTCGGGGGAGTTTAAAGCCCGAAATGTTGTTGATCACGCTCGAAGGCCCCCCGGCGTTGCGGGTTGTTCACTAAAACGGTCTGATGCCCACGGCGGCCGAGCCCCGCAAGCTGCTCCGCATTCTCGGAGTCGCATTCGGCGTGGCTGTGACGGTGGGGGGCACCATCGGCGTCGGAATTCTTCGACGCCCCGGCTCGGTGGCTGCTCAACTGGGAAATACATGGCTGATTCTTGCCATGTGGATTTTCGGCGGCCTGTTCGCGTTGGCGAGCACGCTGGTGGTTGCCGAATTGGGTGCGATGTTTCCCGAGGCTGGCGGGTTCTATGTTTTTGCGCGCCGGACTTTTGGTCAATCGACCGGCTTCGCGGTCGGCTGGTCGGACTGGCTGGGGCAAAATACCGCCGTCGCTTACCAGGCGCTCACCGTCGGCGAACTGTCGGTGGTGTTGATGCCGCGGCTGGCGGGAAAAGCTACGGCGATTGCGGTCCTGGTCATTCTGGCTTTCTTGACGCTGCATTGGATGGGACTGCGCGCGGGCAGCGGCGCGCAACAGCTTACCAGCCTGGCGCTGACGCTGGCTTATTTGTTCCTGATCGTGGCGTGCTTTCTCGCCAAGGGAAGCAGAACTTTTGCTGACGTGGGGCAATCGCTTCCTCATCCCGCGACCGGCGGCGGATGGTTTGTGGCGGTGATGCTCGCGTTGGCATCGGTGATTGTGAGCTATGACGGCTGGTATCAGGCGATCTACTTCACCGAGGAGAACAGCGATCCGGCGCGCAGCCTGCCACGTTCGCTGCTCATCGGCGTACTGGTCGTGATCGCGGTTTATCTGCTGATCAATCTGGCATTTCTACGGGTGTTGCCGCTGGCTCGCCTGGCGGAGTCGGGATTGCCCGCCGCCGATGCCGCACAGGTGGTTTTTGGCGGCAGCGGCGCGACGATCATCACGTGGATCTCGCTGATCTCCATGCCCGCAGCATTGAATGCCACGCTGCTCAGCACGGCCCGCATTGCCTTCGCCGTGAGTCGCGACACTTTCGGTTGGCGCCAGGGTATGCAGGTGAGCCGCGGCGGCACGCCGACGATCGCGACACTGCTGAGCGCCGGGGCAGCCATACTTTTGGTGTTGAGCGGAAGTTTCGAAAAATTGATTGCTCTCGCCAGTTTCTTTTTTGTGGCGACGTACTTCTCCGCTTACGCTGCGATTTTCGTGCTGCGCCGGCGCGAACCCGACACAGCCCGGCCTTTCCGCGCGTGGGGCTATCCGTGGACCGCATTGTTCGTGCTCGGCGTTGGCTTCGTGTTTCTGGCTGGGACTGTGATCAGCGATCCAAGTGATGCGCTGCCCGCGGCGGGGCTGGTCGCGTTCAGTTATCCGATCTACTGGATTTTCAGGAAAGTGCGTCAGCGCGCATAGATCGGCAGTTTGCTTTCGGGCGCAACCGTGATAGCGACATTCACGGACGAGCTCAAAGATTTCCGCTTATCCAACGCACCATCCAATTCGCCGCAGACAAGCCGCTCCCGGCCACGCTCGCGAAGAAGCGGGTGAAACGCACCTTGGGAGATTGAATGCAAGAAACCGCGTTAATGGTGGGACGAGAAGCAACCCCGGAACGGCTCACCGTTTTCTTTGACGACGTGCTGGCACGCTCAAGGGGTAAAATTAAACATATATTGGATCCACTCAATGCTCTATGACGCGTTTATTTCTCACGCTAGCGAAGACAAGGATGAGATTGTTCGTTCATTAGCCGAAGGTCTTCGCCAGCACCGAGTCGAGGTTTGGTATGACGAGTTTGCTCTCACTCCCGGCACGAGCCTCAGGCGATCCATTGACGCTGGACTGGCCAAATCACGATATGGCATTGTCATCTTGAGTCCGCATTTCTTCGGAAAGGCTTGGCCGGAATGGGAACTCGACGGCCTCGTACAGAGACATCTGACGGGATCGCAAAGCGTGCTAATACCGATCTGGCATAGAGTCGGCAGGGACGAAGTCGCGGCGCATTCTCCCTCTTTGGCTGACGTTGTGGCGATACCGTCGAGTCTAGGTGTCGATGCAGTGGTAAGGCGACTACTCAGGATCATCCAACCTGAGGAGTCTGCTCTGGTAACCGCAAGGAATTTGATTCTCGAACGCGGGCACCAACCACCTGTGATTAGCGACGATTGGTGGCTCGATGCGATTGAAGGTGCTGGTTACCAAGATAATCAACGATGGTGTTTCCCCGTATGGCGGATGTCTTCGGACTCTTCCCGTAGAGGAGAGAGGCTTGCGTGGATTGCCATGCAGCACATTTGGCAGGAGGAATCTGAGACCAAACCAATAACTCAGTTGACTCCTCCACCGGAGGTAATCGAATTCATCAGTGCGCAGCCGGGGCTCCTTGAAGTGTGCGAGGCGATGCCTGATGTCCTGCTTGAGTTCGCGCCTCAGCTAGCCATATCGGGTTGCGGGGGGCCAATCGAGCGAGCAATAGAAACCGCTTACCAACGGTCCAAACAAGAGCAACAGCAGCGACGGGTAGAAGGCTGTCCCGGAGGTAGCGCCTTAACCAGGAACGGGCTGTGTCCGGCATGCGAGGACTGCTTCGCTCTCCGCCACCCCTCGTTCGGAGACTACGACGCGGCGAATGTCGCGTGTGGATATGTCATTGGCAATGGAGCGGGACTTGGGCCGCATACAACGGCTTTCCCCATAATTGATTACCTCATTTGGTTTCTATCCGCAAAAAGCCACTGGTTGCCACGCCGGCAGCATGCGTACTTATTGCAAGGGATGAAGGACTGGGCGATGTGGTTGTGGCACGGCGGTGAAAGTGACTCGGAATACAGAGGTTCCGAGGCAGGTGCTCTCTTCCGGTGGCTGACTGAGACGAAAGGCCATGATCGGAGGAGACTCCCACCAGCCGCAGCGAGTGACGTATTTGATCGGATAAACCATTGTCGAGAACTCTTGGGCTTGCCCGAGCGCACTCAAGAGTTGGTGGATAGGTTTGTTGCCGAGCGGATTATCGAGGGTTGGTCTGATTCGAGGCGACAACTCCTGAAGCGGCGCGCCCGACCTCACAAGGCGATGAACGCTGGGCAGCAAACGACCACTGTTCCTTAGCTGGCGCCTTGAGCGTTCGCGTAGTGGTTTGACGCCTCGTTGCATCCATCCGCCGTTGTCCTCACCCGCGTTTGGGTAAGCATTTTGGCCCGCACCTGGTGGCCCCGGGGAAGAGAGCCGCCTAGTCGCCCAGAACTTGCGCGATTTTGGCGGCTAATTGGTCGTACGGCATCGCGCCGGGATGGTAGAGCTGGACCACGCCATTGCGGTCGAGCAGCACCAGCGTAGGCGTCGTGCTGGCGCCGAAGTTCTTGAAATTCTCCTGGCTCAAGGGGACCGTCATCGTCCCTAGCTGCGCGTAGTATTTCTGGCGAACCTGCGCGATGTAGGGGGTCTCGACCTCGGGCGTCGCGTCCTGCCCTTTGCCCACATAACCGTAGTGCTGGGTGGGTCCGACCAGCACCAGACCCTTGGGTCCATAGGTCTCAACCAGCTTGGCGATGTCTGCAACTTCGGCTTTGCAGTCGCCGCACCAGTGCGCCCAGAAGAACAGCAGCACCGGCTTCCCCTTCAACTGCGCGAGCGGCGTGGGCTTGTCGCCGATCCATTCCGCCATTTCCAGCACTGGCGCCGGCTTGCCTTCCAGACTGAGCACGTTGATATTTTTCTGGATGCGCGTGCGGATGGAGGTGTCGCGGTACGTAGCCAGCTCGGCGCGCAGGAAGCTTACGGCCTCGCCCCGCTCGCCACGCGCGTCGAGGACTAGGGCATGCACTTCCTGGGTGGCCCCTAGCGCGAGCGGCAGGTGCGGCTCGGCATCCATCTTGCGATTGGCAAGCTCTGCCAGCGCCAGCTTGCGGGCTTGGCCGGCGTAATCGTCGGCCTTGTCGTAGTCCTTGGCGGCGAGTGCGCCGCGTCCCAGCCAGGAAACGGCTTCAATCATCTCGGGGGTCACACCCTTTTGAGTGCGATAGGCCGCGATGAGACTCTCGCCGGCGGCGAAGTCTTTCTTGGCGATGGCCGCGCGTACGTCGGTCACGATGCCGGCGGCGGAGGCTACGGCCTGGAGAAGCAGGGCTAGAACGATGCTGCGCATAAACATAGTGACGAACATTCTATAGGAATGGTAACGGCTAAACCAGGGTCGACCCCCCGTCGACCGTAATGACCTCGCCGGTCAGATAGGGGCAACGGTCGCCGGCCAGTAGCAGGGCCACTTCGGCAATCTCCTCGGGCTGGGCGATGCGTTTAATGGGCATTTTGCCAAGGAAAGCTGCCTGGCGGGCCGGGTCCTTCCAGTAATACTCGCTGAGCGCGGTTTGCACCAGGCCGGGCGCGATGGCATTGACGCGCACGCCCTTTGGCCCCAGTTCCAGCGCGTAGCAGCGGGTCATCATGATGAGCGCGGCTTTGGTCGCGCTATACATCAGCCCCTCGAATTGCGGCTTGATGCCGGAAATCGAGGCGATATTGATGATCGAGCCGGAACCGCGCGCGCACATGGCAGGCGCAACCAGGCGCACCAGGCGGAAGGCGCTCTTCAGGTTCACTTCGATCATCTTGTCGAATTGCGTGTCGTCCACGCCTAGGCAGGGGCCTTGCGCGACGTTCGTTGCCGCGTTGTTTACCAGGATGTCGGCTGGGCCGAAGTCGCGCGTGACGCCTTCCACCCAGCGGGCCAATTCGTCCGGCTTGCCGACATGGCACGCTCTGGGGATCACATTGCCGCCCTGCTCGGCGGCCACATCGTCGAGCGATTCCTGTTTGCGCCCGCAAATGACGGTGGTTGCGCCTTCGCGCGCGAATGCCGCCGCGATGGCCTTGCCGATGCCACGGCTGCCGCCGGTGACCAGCGCAATCTTCCCCTCGAGCAGCACTAGAGTTTGAGGCCTTTCAAATATTCGCGGAAGGGACCGCCCAGATCGTGACGGCGCATAGCGAATTCGACGGTGGCCTTGAGAAAACCGAGCTTGTCGCCGGCATCGTAACGGCGGCCTTCGAAGCGGCAGGCGTAGATGGGACGGCTGCGCAGCAGGTGCTTCAAGCCGTCGGTTAACTGGATCTCGGAGCCTTGTCCGGGCTCAATTTCAGATAGCGACCGGAAGATATCGGGCGTTAGCACGTAGCGTCCGATGATAGCGAGATTCGACGGCGCGTCAGACGGCTTAGGCTTTTCGACTAAATCGCGAATGCGATAGACGCGGTCCTTGGCGCCATTGTGCGAAATGGGCTCGGCATCGACCACGCCGTAGGCCGAGATATTTTCGCGCGGCACTTCCATCACGGCGAGCACGGGGGCGTTGAAGAATCCGTAGACATCCAGCAATTGCTGCAGGCAGGGTGTTTCGGCGTCGATCACATCGTCGGCCAGCACCACCGCGAACGGTTCCTGGCCCACCAGCGTGCTGGCGCGCAGCACGGCGTGGCCCAGGCCCAGCGCTTCTTTCTGGCGGGTATAAGACACGTTAATCATGTCGGAGACATTGCGCACGATGGCCAGCAGCTCTTTTTTGCCGCGGGATTCCAGCATGTTTTCCAACTCAAAGCTGACATCGAAGTGATCTTCGATTGCCGATTTGCCGCGCCCGGTCACGATGATGATGTTGGTGATGCCGGATTGAATGGCTTCTTCGACGCCGTACTGGATGATGGGCTTATCGACCAGGGGGAGCATTTCCTTGGGCTGGGCCTTGGTGGCGGGCAGGAATCGGGTGCCGAGCCCGGCGGCCGGAAAGACGGCTTTGCTCACTTTTTCATGCATCCCCTACAGTGTCGTTGGTTGCCTGCGGAAATGGCAACAGGGGAGCCTGGCAAGCAATTTGTTTTTTCCGCATGCGTATGTTATGAATAGGCTTCTACAGGAAGAACTCATATGGCATACGTCATCGCTGAACCCTGCATTGGCACCAAAGATACCGCTTGCGTGGACGCCTGTCCGGTGGATTGCATCCACCCCAAAAAGGACGAGGAGAAATACGCGACCGAGGAATTGCTGTACATCGATCCGGTAGAGTGTATCGATTGCGGCGCCTGCGTCCCGGTATGTCCGGTATCGGCGATTTTCGCGTTGGACGACCTGCCGGAGAAGTGGTCGGATTTCACGGCCCGCAACGCCGCTTACTACGGCAAGTAGGCGTTTCGCCGGGTTTCGATTCGGTACTAGCAAGGACCTGGGGAGAGTCTTGCGCAGAGGGGGCGGGCGCCCTTTCTCCCGAGGGAATAAGCCTTGATGCTACGAATCTTCGACCTGCCTGCGACCGCCCATGCGCACCTCAGATTTTGGTTGAAACAGGGAGCGGCAGGATGGTTTCTCTCCGAATACTTTTCACAAGAACCCATCGAACGGGGTATTGTAAGGACCGCCCTTCCGGATACTGTCGACCCATCCGAAGTTGAGAAGTATGAGACCGATCTTTCTTGGAAGAAATGGTCGCGCGACCAACACCAGGAAGTGTGGCGGGAGGCCCGTGAGTGGCTCCTCGGTTACCTGGCCAAGCGAATGGACGGTATTGCGATTGCCGACTACTGGCGAGATCCCGAGAAACCCCTCTCGGATATACCCATGAGCAACTATTTCGCGTGTCGATCTCAATTTCCAAAATATCGTTCTGCTAGTTGCTGTTTGTATATCGCGAAAGAAGACGTCAACGCTGGACGGGTCGATGCCTTCCTACGAGTACGCGGAGATGCAGTGGTGCTTCTGACCTCTGTCGGAGAATTTAGCAAGCATTTGAGCGAACAACCAGTGTCCGATGCCCTCTTGATGGACGCAGCGCTGAACTCGGTTCACGCTCTGTCTCGAGCTTACGATCAATCTGCATTTATATGTTGGACCAGGGAAGGGCATCCGGCTTTACTCACTTAGGCGATTCGCGTTCTAAGGGCACTTCAGAAATTTCTTGCAGAGCCACAGAGTACGCAGAGAACGTCAACCGTCTCATTTCGGAGGTGCGGGACGCGGAAAGAAATTGGCAGCACTACCTCCAGCACCAGCAACGGCCTTTTGTGATCGACTAAACTCTTAGTCGGATTGCGGTGCGCATTCATTTAATGACTGCCATAGTGGTTCTGACAATTGCAGCCTCGTGTGCTACGACCTGGGCGCAACCGTCTGGAATTGTCCACCTCCTGTACTCGGCGCCGGTCACGGTTTCCGGCATCGCGGTTGATTCCGCAGGTGAGCCAGTTCAAGGCGCACACATCCAGCATATTGCGGTTCGCGATCCATTCGGGATTATGGAGGTCTCCGCCGAAACCGACGCAACGGGCCGTTTTCAGTTCGACACGTTAGCGCCTGCAGTGGTTTTTCGGAAGGACGGCTTTGAGTCCCAACTCGTCCGTATTCCAAACCAGCAAACTGAATTACACATCGTTCTGAAACCTGCACCGGCGGCGGAAACAATCCCTTTTTGTCGGGCACACCCAGGTTGCGTTTCCGTTGGTGAGGCATTTTGCTTTCCTAAGGTGAAAGGCGTTTACGCGGGCGAGAGAGAACATGATATCGATACTGTCGAAAGGCTGTTTATTGTTAGGAGGCATCGGCAAATGATTCACGGAGCAGGGCCCTCTTGGGGAGGTCCGACACCCCGAGGGCGCGAAGTGTGGACCTCGATTACCTACAAGGAGAGTGCTCGCCTCGGCGGCAGATTTCGACTAATTGACGCCAGCGGAACAACGGCAGACGGAAAAGTATGGCGCCACATCGGCGTGCCGGGCGAGTCGGCGTTCTACTACGATCTGGATCGAGAGTCAGCGGCGATCATGGATCGAGTGCTGGATGGACTGTGCCTCAATCGAAAGTGATTCTACGCCATGAGCAAAGTTAGAGTCGCTGCATTTTCCATTTCACTGGATGGGTTTGGCGCCGGGACGGGCAGGATTTGGAAAATCCCATCGGAGCTCGCGGCTTCGAGTTGCATGCGTGGCTGCGAAACACCGAGGTGTTCGCGAAGATTCAGGGTCACGGTGGTGGAACCCGGGGCGTCGACAACGATTTCGCCCTTCAGTCGTTCGAGAATGTCGGCGCCTGGATCATGGGTCGCAATATGTTTGGGCCGGTTCGGGGTCCTTGGGAGGGCGATTCATGGAAAGGATGGTGGGGCGGCAATCCTCCGTTCCATACGCCTGTTTTTGTGCTCACCCATTACGCGCGGCCGCCCCTCACGATGGAAGGCGGCACCATATTCCACTTGGTCACCGATGGATTGGAATCCGCTTTAGCGCAAGCGAAAGAAGCGGCCAACGGCAAAGACGTCCGAATCGGCGGCGGAGTATCTGTCATTCGTCAGTACCTGATGGCAGGTCAGATTGACGAAATCCACTTCGCCGTATCGCCGATCCTGCTGGGCGAAGGCGAACACCTATTTGCTGGAATCAACCTTCCTCAACTTGGCTTCACCCCCTACAAGATCGTCCATGGGGAAAGTGCGATGCATGTTCTGATCAGTTCGAAAAAGGGGTCAGACACCATTTCTTGATCCGGCAGAATGTGCAGGGGTATGAAGCTTTCTCCAACCAGTGCATCCTCGGTGACTGGCGTAGAAGATTCATTGAGTCAATAATTTACGTGCGGCAACAAAGGCTGGCGGGACAATTGCTCTAATCCGAGGTATGAGAACAATTATCTGCAACGCTGCGCTCTTCGGAGTCGCGGTTTTCAGCACCTTGACCACGAGCCCGACCGCGCTGCGGGCCGAAGATCGCAAGACCTACCACGACGCCAAGCACAACGACGAGCATGAATGGAACGACCATGAAGACCGGGCGTATCGCATGTGGGTGAAGGAGAACCATCGCAAGTATCATGAGTTCGGCAAGCTCAAAGAAGAAGACCGCCAGAATTATTGGGCCTGGCGTCATGAGCATTCCGACGCTGTGCTCAAAATTGACATCCGCTAATTGGCGGGTGGTCACAGGCGTTCCCGATCTTTCTGTGTCGTGGCGGCAAGGGCTTAGCGTTTCCCTGGCGCGGAGAGGCTTACCTCGCCCGCTACCATGCGGGTGAGGACTCTCTCCATGACCGTAACCACGCTGGGCCGAGTGAACGTCGCTACCCCCGGGACCCTGGTACAGCTTTCCACCGACCCGACGCAGCGGGTTTGCAAACTCCTGTTTCAAACTGTCGCCGGGCTGACTGGCAAGGCTTACATTGGCAAATCGGGGATGACGCGATCGTCGCTCAGCGGCGTGATTCGCGTGCTGGCGCCGAACGCGTCCAGCGGCGTCTCCGATTCGTTTTTTCTGGAAACTTCGGATGGCGCCGATGGAATCAATCTGGCGGCTTACTGGATCGATATGGACGTCGCCGGCGACGGGCTGCTGATTACTTACTGGACTGAGTAAGGCCTGCTCGCAAGTGCTAGGCTGAGGCGAGCACAAGCTCGGCGTATGAAGATACGAACTCTTCTGTCGGCCGCCACCGCGCTTGCCGGATTCATGGCCTCCTCGACAGGGCAGCCCAAGCTGCAGGTCTATCCCTACAAGGCTGCCAGCTTTTCTTACGGCCAAGGCTCTGAAGCATTCAGTGTATTTCCATCCGACGGCAGTGCGGTCACAATTGACGTCCGCTTCCATCTAGGACTTGTGATTTTTGGCCCAAAAGGCAAATCTATTTATGCGACCAACGCGGTCATCCAGGACGGGATCCTGCGAGAGACAACAGGCCTTTCGAAAATCGAATTCAATCCGACCAGCTCGAGTCCGGTGCCTGGCACGGCCGCGTTTCATATCAAAAGCTTCGCAGTCTCGTTGCGGGAGGATAGGGTCGTTATCTCGGTCAATCATCAGGACGGGCAGGGAAGAAACTGTGGAGTCTTTGAGATTCTGCTACCGGTTGGAAATGTCAGGCAGATTCTGAAATCGGATTGTCACGACATGTGGGCCTGGGACAAGCTCAGCCTGTCTCCGGACGGTACCCAGGCAATTGCCACGGTTGGCAGCAACACCCATCACGATCTTCATCTTGAGCTGATAGATGTGGTTCGGGGGACCACCAAGCCGCTCGGTGGCGAGTACTCGGAGGGATTGTGGTCGCCAGATGGTAAATGGATCGCTGCGCTTGGGAGCCGGAACCGCAACCTATCTCTAATCGACGCGCACGATTTTTCTCGGCGGCGGTCTCTCGGCAGTACAACTGCGTTTAGGCCGGCATGGTCGCCGGATTCGCGCTATCTTTTGCTTGTGAAATATCGCATATTCCGCTGCGGGTTCTTTCTCGACATCGAACCGCCTGGAACGTTGGAAACCTTGGACATCAAGAGCGGCAAAAGATCAACGGTCCAGACTTCGGAGTGCCAGGTTGATAATGGACCGATTGGCTGGGTCAGCGGTGAGACCGCGAACTGACCTCTGTAAGGGCTGCTGACTACTCACTGGACCGAGTAGGGGGGCGGTAGGTGGCGCTGGTCTCGTCGGTTTCCCACACCTTGACGGCGCCAATGCGCGGGCCGGATTCGCTCAGGCCGCGGGCCACCTCATCGTGGAAATACTTCGCCATGTTTTCGGCGGAGGGGTTGAGTTTGTCGAAGGGCGCGATGTCGTTGATGAACTGGTGATCCAGGCGGGCGATGGCGGCATCCATGAGATGCTTGACGTCGGCGAAGTCCACCAGCAAGCCGGTGGCGTCGAGTTCCGGGCCTTCAATGACGATCTGCACGCGGTAATTGTGGCCGTGCACGTTCTCGCACTTGCCCTTGTAATCGCGCAAGGCGTGGCCGGCGGCGAAAGTCTCTTCCACGGAAACTTCAAACATCGAAAAATTTCTCCACGTCTTTGATGGTGGTGGTGAAGGCGTAGTCGGGCAGACTGTCGAAAAATACTTGCCCGTAGCGCTGCTTGGTGATGCGGTTGTCTAGTATTGACAGCACGCCGCGGTCGGAACGGCTGCGGATCAGGCGACCGAAACCCTGCTTCAAGGCGAGGGCGGCCTGCGGCACCTGATAGTCGTAGAACGGGCTGCCGCCTTGCTCGCGGACGCTATGCATGCGGGCTTCGACGACGGGATCGCTGGGAACGGCGAACGGCAATTTATCAATGATAACGCAGCTCAGCTGATCGCCCGGGACGTCGACGCCCTGCCAGAACGACGCGGTGGCGAAGAGTACGCAGTTGGGTGTCGAACGAAATTCTTCGAGCAGTGCGTTGGGTGGGGCGGTGCCTTGCAGCAGGGTGGGGAAATCGATCTCGAACGAGACACGATCGTAGATCAGGCGCATTTGCTGATAGCTGGTGAACAGGACGAACGCGCGGCCCTGGCTGAGTTTCAACAGCGCGATGATTTCATTGGCTGCCATTTTGGTGAATGCGGGATCGCGCGGATCGGGCAGATGCTGGGGCACGTAGAGCAAAGCCTGGCGGGCGTAATCGAAATGGCCAGGGACGATGTCGGTGCGCGCGTAGGCGAGGCCGAGGCGCTTCTGGGTGAACTCGAAGCCGCCGGCTACGGCTAGTGTGGCTGAAGTGAGGACGCTGCAATCGATTTTGTCGAAAAGGCGTTCGCCCAGAAGGCTCGATACGTCGATGGGCGTGGCTTGCAGGAAGACGCCACGGCCGCGGCGGTCGATCCAGTGGACGTAGGCGGGGTCGTTGTTTTCCATCAGAAAGCGCAGGCTGCTGGTGAGCTCGCCGGTGCGGCGGAGCAAGGGCTGGACCTCTTCGGGCGGCTCTGGCAACAGTTTCAGGCGCGAAGAGGTTAGGTCCAAACACGTGAGCAGGTCGGCGTAGAGTTCCTGATTCTCGTCGAGAAAAGCATCGCGGCCGTGGAATGCGGTGCGGCCTTCGGTTGCGGCGAAGAGCGCGAAGAATTGCGTGGCGATTTCGGAGAGGCGCTCGAGCACGCGATCCAGCTCGACCGAGGAGAACTTTTTCTGGCGCGCGACGGCGGCGATGTCGCGATCCAGTTCTTGAAAACGATAGCTGCTCAAGCTGACGCCGAAGTACTGGCCGGCGACGTCTTCTAGCTCGTGGGCCTCGTCGAACACGACGGCCTGATAGTCGGGGAGGATGCCGGCGAAGTCGTCCTCTTTGATGGCGAGGTCGGCGAAGAACAGGTGGTGGTTGACGATGATGATGTCGCTCTCGTGCGCGCGCTGGTGCATTTGGGTGATGAAGCAGCGCTCGAACTGCGCGCATTTCTGGCCGGTGCACATTTCGCGGCGGGCGTCGACGCGGGCCCAGGCGGTGCTGGAATCGGGGAGCTGCTTGATCTCGGAGCGGTCGCCGAATTCGGTGGTCTTTTCCCATTCGCGAATGATGTTGAAGTCGGCGACTTCTTCCAGGCCGGCGAGGACGGGTTCGTTTTCGGCGTCGTAGATTTTCTGGCGGCAGGCGTAGTTGCTGCGGCCCTTCATGTAGCAGACTTGCAGGGGGCGCGGGAAATGCTTTTGCAGGAAGGGGACGTCTTTGAAGAAAAGCTGTTCCTGCAGATTCTTGGTGCCGGTGGAGACGATGATGCGCTTGCCGGAGAGAATCGCGGGGACCAGGTAAGCGAGCGTCTTGCCGGTGCCGGTACCGGCTTCGACGATGAGGTGCTTTTTGTCCGCCAGGGCTGATTCGACGGCCTCAGCCATCTGCACCTGTCCGGGGCGGAACTCGTAATTCGGATGCCACTGGGATAAGGGACCGCCGCGGGAGAAGAACTGGCGCGCTCCGGAAAGTTTGGCGGGCGTGGGCATGGGGACACTTTCATATTAAGTGAGAAAGCAGTAAGGCGTGTCCACACTGATTTTGAGCAGTGATCGCGGAACCGGACGTGTTCGATTGAGCGGACTCAGGAGGGCGGGTTTGAAACCCGCCCTTACAATTCTCGTGCGTGAAACTGTAGTGGTCGTCGCGAGTTCAATGCGCTTCTGTCGGACCGGGGGTACCGTCTGACCACTTGCTCACGGGAACCAGGAACACGGTCAGGTGTTCTGCGGGTTGTTCGACGCCCATAACCGGCGAGCCCGGCACACCGGCGCCCCAACGTTTGGTATCAACCTGGGGCATGAAGAACATCAGGTGCGGAAGCCAGTGTCCGACCTTCTCACTAAAATACGTTTGTTTTGACAGCATGTAGCTCATCGATCCCGGCTCCGCTATGGGCAATTCCTTGCTCTCAATAGCCGCTTTGATGGCGTCGTGAACCTGAGTGTTCGAGCCTCCCGCCAATGCGACCTCGGTCCTCTTCTTCGTGGCGGCTACCTGCGATCGTGCTGCCACGGCGTCGTAGCAGATTGGAACACGCGTTTTTGGATTCCAAAAGTCGGGATCGTCATACTCGGCGGACCAGGATCGCGCGACCAGGCAGACAAAACCATTTGACCCCTTCACTGCAGTTTCGAAACCGCGGCGGGTGAAAGTGACGATTTCGGCATCGCGTCCGACAGACTCTGGCGCTGCACTCCGAGCCAGGGCGATTTCCTCCTTAGCGTCCGCCATTATGTATTGCTCAAGCGGGGCCATGCTTTGCGCGGCACATTGCGAGGCCAGGAAACAGGCCAGGGAAAGGCCCATGCTTCGGGTTTTCATGTTCATTCTAATTCTCCTAATCGTTGAACGAGCTGGATTGGATTGCCATCCGGATCAGCAATCCAGGCAGAGCGCAGCTTGCCATCAAGAAAGTCATGGGCAGGAGAGAGAAGCGGGGCGCCCTTGGCAACTAAGGCGTTGACTGCGGCATCTGTGTTGTCGGTCCACAGAACGATTTCGATCCAGCGCCCTTCTCCTTCCGGTCGAAGGCCGTGTTCTCGGGTGGCTGCGTCTATGGTCGCGATTCCAAGCGTAAATCCATCTTTCGTAAGTTCGACATGGATCGGCTCGCCCGAAGCCGGAGTGCGAAAAGATTCGACGAAGCCGAGGCCCGAATAGAACGCGACCGCCCGGGAGAGGTTGCGCGAGTAGAGGTTTATCATCGGAGCGCTGAAGGTGGGCATCGTTTTCCCCTTATTTTCCCTTGGCGCTAGCGCCGACTGTGCGCTGGCCGGTTTAGCGGTTGTAAAACTAACCAGACTCGCCAGCAGCGCCGCGGCATGCATCCGTCTGGGCAACTTCATGGTCGTTCTCCCTGTCCCTACTATGCTATTACCCGGTTTTAGAAATTTCTTTAACTGCGCGCCAACTAAATCCTCGCCGCACCACGCTATGATGGCTACACATGCCGCAGTCTCTCCCCACGATAGTCATCGTGGGCCGACCCAACGTGGGGAAATCCACTCTGTTCAATCGCATCACCGGCCAGCGTCGGGCTATTGTCGGTGATGAGCCGGGTATTACGCGCGACCGCATCCAGGGGCGGGGGAGCTACGAGGGCCGGCGCTTTGAGGTCATCGACACCGGCGGCATTGTGGTTCAGGACGACGATTATATTCCCAGCCAGATTCTGAAGCAGGCGCGGGTGGCGCTCGAGCACGCCGCGCACATCATCCTGGTGGTCGATGGACGCTCGGAAATTACCGGATCCGATCGCGATCTGGCGGCGATGGTCCGGCGGCTGGGAAAGCCGATGTCGCTGGTGGTGAACAAAGCCGACAACCTGGCGCATGAAGCGCTGGCGCACGAGTTCTACAGCCTCGGCATTCGCGACATCTTTCCGGTTTCGGCGGAGCACGCGCTGGGGATCGACGCGCTGATGGAGCACATCACGCGCGACTGGGAGCGGGCGGAGGAGGAAGTCGCGGGCGAGGCGATTGGCGTCGCCATTATCGGGCGGCCTAACGTAGGGAAATCCACGCTACTCAATGCGCTCACCGGGCAGGAGCGCGCCATCGTGTCGCCGATTGCGGGGACTACGCGCGATGCGGTCGATGAACGCGTCCATCACGGCGATACGGATTATGTGTTTGTCGACACGGCCGGCATTCGCCGCAAGGGCAAGACCAAGGAGATGGCGGAGAAGCTGAGCGTGGTGATGGCGCGGCGGCATATCCGCATGGCGCAGGTGGTGCTGCTGGTGCTGGACGCGGTGGAGGGCGTGTTGAGTCTGGACGCGACCATCGCCGGCTACGCGCACGAAGGCGGGCGCGCGCTGATTCTTTGCGTGAACAAGTGGGACCAGATCGCCGAGGGGAAGAAGCGGGCTTTTGAGCGGGACCTTCGGGATCACTTCAAATTTCTGGATTATGCGCCGGTGGTGTTCCTATCCGCGAAAACCGGGGCAGGCGTGAAGGGATTGTTCAAGCTAATCCGGCAGGTCTACGATGCGGCTTCGAAGCGCGTGACGACCGGGGAATTGAACCGCTTCACCGAAGCGCTGCATTTCGAAGAGCGGAAAATCATGTATATTACACAGGCGTCGATACGGCCGCCGACGTTCGTGCTCTTCACCAACAGCCGCGAGAAGCTGCATTTTTCCAATGAGCGGTACCTGATGAATCAACTGCGCAAGCGCTTTGGATTCGAGGGCACGCCCATCGTGGTGAAGACCAAGGGCAGGACGCCGAAGAAGCGGGCTTAGGCGCAGCCCTCGCATTATTGCTGGCTGTAGCTGATTGCCAGAGCACCGTACGTAAAGGTGACGGTTTCCTTCGGAGTTTCGCTCGTCTTTCCGCCAGCTTTCACATTCGTTTTGATTTTCATGTTATTGTCTCCTGCCTGGACTAAAGCATGGCGCGTGCCAAAGTCTGGAATGGGCGCTCTATCGCTGCAACTGTTGAATAGAATGCGGATAGCATGCCTTTCGTGGCTGGCGGCTGGCGACTACTACAGACGACGCGAGCCTATGCGCTATCCGATCCGATAGCCGGGCTATCCGCTTGGTCGAGAATTTGGAATGCCTGGCCGGAGTTGCTCCATGACGGCTACCTTCTCGGCTCATACCGCATCGCCACGGCCCCCGAGCCGAACTCCAGCCGGCTCACGAGCCGCAAGTCGACATGCTTCGATAGCCCCGCGAACAACGTCGGCCCGTAGCCCACTAGCCGGGGATGCACTACCAGCTCGTACTCATCGATCAACCCCAGCTCCGCCAACGCCAGCGGGAGCTTCACGCCTCCCACCAACAGTCCCTTGCCCGGCTCCTGCTTGAGCTGCTGAACGGCCTTCCCTAGATCCCCGCGCACGAGTTCCGCGTTCCAATCGACCCGGTCCAGGGTGCTCGACACGACGTACTTCTTGGCCGCGTCGATCGTCTGGGCGAAGGGTTCCATCCATTCAGGCCTCGCTATCGTCCCCGCCGGCCGAAACGCTGCTTCCATCATTTCATAAGTCACCCGACCAAACAGGAGGGCATCGGCCCGGTCAAGGTTCTCGACGCCGTGACGATGCAAGTCTTCGTCGGCGAGTATCGCACGGTGATCGCAGCACCCGTCCAATGTGACGTTGATGGAATACCGAAGGGGTCGCATTACGCAAGAGTAGCGCCGATGCATGACGATGACAATTTGAGAGCTGCTGGTACTTTCCACCAGCGCGGGATTCGCATCGTCCGAGCGGTCATGCCGCAGGATTTACTAATTGCCATTCTGTTGGGTGTACTTAATGGCCAGTGCGCCATACGTAAACGTGACGGCTTCTTTGCCAGCCTTCAGATTGGTTTTGGTTTTCATGATCTTGCCTCCGCACTGGACAATTGCACGGCGTGTGCCAAACCTTATGCAAGGCGAATGCCGCCCGGAGTTTTGCTCTAACTGTTGAAGAGAGTGCGGATAGCCTGAGTCTTGCGGCTGGCTGCAGGGAGGCGATGCGGAAAGATGCTCAGTTGACGGCTATCCGATCCGATAGGCGGGCTATCCGGTCGAGTATGGAAACGAAGGGGGACACTCTTCGCATGACCCCGGCCGAGTGGCTGAGTTGCTGACCGGGCCGTGCCGCTCATCGAGCCGAGGAAGTGCTAGCATCGTGCCAGTGAACGCTCGAAAGAGGCTCGAAGATCTGCCGCACTTTCTGGTGTCGTCCATCGAACCGGGGGTGCGCCATTCTACCAACGATATTGACTTCACGCTTCACGGAAGATTTAACCAAACGAGTGGCGTGGGTAACGGACGGTGCTGGTTTCTGCTGCCTCGACGGGACTGCTTAATCGGCTTGATCGGCGATCTTACAGCCTTCGAGCCGAGGACAGGTGCCGCCGCTTTTCTTACTTCGGAGGATGCGGTGCCGGACGTCCTCGGCGCGAGCCTTCCGTACCTTGACGCCCGCTGGGAGGCCTACCACGTATGGATGGTCGTGGAGCCGCGATGGCGCTGGAACAGAATAGTTTTCCAGCGGGGTGACGTGGTCGGAGACGTGTTCATTTCCGAGAAGACCGCAACAATTAAGGGACAGGAAGTGGAAGCGTGGATGGAAGTTAAGGAGGCCGGCAAGTCGCGCAGTAAGAAGAGAATCCACCCCATCTTCCCCGGCGATGCTGCGATCCAACGAGACAAAATCATCGCCGCGGGTTGGGACCATGAACACTGCGAATTATGCGATACCCGCATCAACGTAGGCGATTACGGATTCGTTGACTCAGGGGAACATTGGGTCTGCGAAGGTTGCCACACAAAATACGTGATCACCCACGATCTGTCGTTCCTGGATAGCCCGCCGCGCTAGCTGCTGGGAATGCGGCATTGCTGCGGGACGTGCGTTTCCTGGATTACTAGTCTTCTGTATCTGAAATAGCTTTACTAATTGGGCAAACCCGCTGCATATTGGAAATGGTTATGCCACTTCCCCCAGCGGGTCCTCTTATCCTGACGGGCGCCGAGCGCGCTCACCTGATGAAGCTCATCCGGCACCGTGGGATGCCGCAAGGAATTCTTCTGCGGATTAGGATCGTTTTGGAGGCGTCTGCGGGACTTGCTAATCATGCAATTGCGCGAAAGCTATCTACTTCCGTCCCCACGGTACTGTTGTGGCGACGGCGATACGAGAGTGATGGCCTTAGCGCCATTTTCGAAGATCGGCCACGCAGTGGACGCCCGAAACGTCTTTCACCAGCGAAGGAAGCGGCGATTGTCGAGGCAACGATGAAGACCAAGCCCCGACATGCGACCCAGTGGAGCGTACGAACGATGGCCGCAGCGCAAGGCGTGAGCCCGGCGACCGTGCAGCGGATGTGGGAGAAGCACAAGCTGCAACCGCACCGCGTCGAGTCTTTCAAGTTCAGTACCGATCCGCAGTTTGCTCCGAAAGTTCGCGACATTGTAGGCCTTTATGTAAACCCGCCCAACAGGGCTATCGTGCTCAGCGTGGATGAGAAGAGCCAGATTCAAGCTCTCGACCGCACGCAGCCTATCCTTCCCCTGCGGCCCGGCCTGCCTGAGCGACAGACACACGACTACGAGCGGCACGGGACCACGACGTTATTCGCAGCACTTAACGTAATGGAGGGAACCGTCATTGCCGAGTGCCAGCCGCGACATCGCCATCAGGAGTTTCTTCGGTTTCTTGACCGGATCGATGAATCGGTGAGTTCCCGGCAGGAAATCCATCTCGTGCTTGATAACTATGGCACCCACAAGCACCCGGAAGTGAAGAAGTGGCTGGCTGCTCGCCCACGCTACCATGCGCATTTCACGCCAACCAGCTCGTCATGGCTCAATCAGATCGAACGCTGGTTTGCGGAGATCACACGCAAACGTATTCGGCGCGGGACTTTTCGCAGCGTGAGGGATCTGATCAAGGCGATCAACGAATATGTGCGCCATTACAATCAAAACCCGCGTCCTTTTCAATGGGTCGCGAGCGCCAGCCGCATTATCCGGAAGGTCAACAAATACAAAGCAGTTCTGGAGACCGGCGAGTAGCCTGCTGCTCCTCAATCTGATCAATTCAGCATCGGAAGGATTTCGGATTCAAGGAAAGAGAGTCTCGACTTCAAGGCCTTCGCGTTATCCATTGTCGGTGCCCCGTTCACCGGAATCAGGTCGTCAACTGATTCGCCATTTTCCACCGCTTTGACCCATGCACGCATCTCAGCCAAATACCCTTCGAGCGCTTCGGCGGGCGACAGCGCGTATTCAGTGCTGAGGTACGCGGGAGGAATGTCTCCAACCGCTACCCAAATGTGCCGATCGACATCCGCCGAGCCGGGATCAAGTTCAACGAGAAAAAGGCCAAACACCCCGGGTATCGAGAGAGCAATCCAGACGTTACCGGTCTGCCGAGCCCACGAGAACCCTCCGAGGAAAGTATTCATGCTCGACACCAGATCCTCTGTGCCGGACTCCTCTGACCGAATGCTCAACGGCCGGATGTTGGGGAAGGGCGTTGTCATACCTCCCTCAGTGTCCTACAGCCGGTGAATTATTAGCAAAGAAACTTCAGAGACAGAAGACTAGAAGGTGAAGAACAGGAAGAACACCCCGCTGGTATTCCCGCCGTTCGATTTCCGGACTCCGGCTTTCACTTGGGTTTTGGTTTTCATGACGCTGCCTCCGCGCCTGACTAAGGCAAACTGCGTGCCAAAGCCTCGCACGGTGCGCAGCTGTTGGATACAGTGGACATACTCGCCCAGGCAGGTGGCGGCTAGGCGACTCGCTCACTATCCGATTCGATAGACCTTCTATCCGTTTGGCCTGGCGGCGGTCCAGCTAGCCGCTCATCGAGCCCAGGAATTCGCCGTTGCTGCGGGTCTTGCCCAGCTTATCGAGCAGCAGTTCCATGGTCTCGACAGGGGACAGCGGGTTGAGGACTTTGCGCAGGATCCAAACCCGGTTGAGCTCTTCCTTGGGCAGTAGCAGCTCTTCCTTGCGGGTGCCGCTCTTGTTGATATCGATGGCGGGGAAGACGCGCTTGTCGACCAGCTTGCGCTCCAGGTGGATTTCCATGTTGCCGGTGCCTTTGAACTCTTCGAAAATCACGTCGTCCATGCGGCTGCCGGTGTCGATCAAGGCTGTCGCGATGATGGTGAGCGAGCCGCCTTCTTCGATGTTGCGCGCGGCGCCGAAGAAACGCTTGGGGCGCTGCAGGGCGTTGGAATCGACACCGCCGGAGAGTACCTTGCCCGAGGGCGGCACGATGGTGTTGTAGGCGCGGGCCAGGCGGGTGATGGAATCGAGAAGGATGACTACGTCCTTCTTGTGCTCGATCAAGCGCTTGGCTTTTTCGATGACCATTTCGGCGACCTGCACGTGGCGGGTGGCGGGTTCATCGAACGTGGAGCTGATGACTTCGCCGCGAACCGAACGCTGCATGTCGGTGACTTCTTCGGGGCGCTCGTCGATGAGCAGCACGATCAGGGTGACTTCGGGATGGTTGGTGGTGATGGAATTGGCGATCGACTGCAGCAGCATCGTCTTGCCGGTGCGGGGCGGGGAAACGATGAGGCCGCGCTGGCCTTTGCCGATGGGCGTGAGCAAGTCCATGACGCGCCCGGAGAAATTGTCGCGGGTGGTTTCGAGCTTCAGCCGCTCGTTGGGATAGAGCGGGGTGAGGTTGTCGAAGAAGATTTTGTTGCGGGCTTCCTCGGGCGGCTCGAAATTGATGGCGTCGACTTTGATCAGGGCGAAATAGCGCTCGCCTTCCTTGGGCGGACGAATCTGGCCGCTGATGGTATCGCCGGTTCGCAGATCGAAGCGGCGGATTTGCGAAGGCGAGACGTAGACGTCGTCGGGGCCTGGCAGGTAATTGTATTCGGGGGCGCGCAGGAAGCCGAAGCCATCCGGCAGGCATTCGAGCACTCCCTCGGAAAAGATCAAGCCGCTCTTTTCGGCCTGGGTCTGGAGGATTTTGAAAATCAGCTCCTGTTTGCGGAGGCCGGCCGCGCCGGCCACACCCATATCCTTGGCCACCTGGTTGAGCTTAAGAATGCTCATGTCCTTGAGCTCGACCAGGTCGAGCGTGGGTGAGCCGTTCTTAGCGGTCGCGCCAGCGGCGTTATGCTTCCGGCGTCCATGCTGACCGCCACCTCCGCCTTGCTCGGCGGGCTTGTCGGACGTTTTGGCGTCGGATGCGTGCTCGGTACTTTCTGCGGAGGCGGCGGGGGCTTCGCTAGACGCCGGAGTTTCGCGGGCGGGCTTTTCCTGCGGCGGGGGTGTTACTGCGGTTTTGTTTTCGGTATCGCTTGCCAAATTTCCCTCACTCCCCGGCCTGTGATGGCCGAGAAAGGCAGGGGCTCGGCGGATTCATTGCGAATCTGCGCCAAGGTCCGTGCCTGTTCAGATTGATTGAGTTTATCCATCTTCGTGGCGATCACGAGGTATCGCCGATTGTAATGCTCGAGCCACTGCTTTAACTGCAAATCCTGGGGAGTCCAACCTCTGCGAGCGTCGAGAATCACGAAGGAAAGCTCGAGAGTCGTTCTCGTCAGCAAGTAGGTTTCAATGAGCTGCTTCCACTCCTCGGTACGAACTTTGGGAACCCGGGCATATCCATATCCCGGCAGATCAACGAAGTAAAAATTGGATCCGGCCTCAGCAGCTCCGGGGGTGACCTTGTAAAAATTGATCGTTTGCGTTCGACCCGGTGTGCTGCTGGTAAAGGCCAACCCGCGCTGCCCCACCAGGGCATTGATCAGGCTGGACTTTCCGACGTTGCTTCTCCCTAAAAATGCGACCTCGGCGAGACCGTCAGTTGGGAACTGTCCGGGACCGGCCGCACTGACAACAAACCTCGCTAACAAGCGTACAACAAAATCAGGCCCGGCGGCATGGGTGTCTACCGCGCAGTTAGTGGGCCCGGTTCTCCTCCGCCGGTTGCGCTACTTCCACCGCGGTCCCGGCGGGCACTAGCGGCAAGGCTACGATCTCACGTTCCAGGGCAATCTTGAGCACTTCGTCCATGGATTCGACAAAATGCAGCTTCATGGTGCTCTTCACGTTATCCGGAATGTCGGGCAGATCCTTCTGATTGTCGAGGGGCATGATGGCCTCGGCAATTCCGTGGCGAAGAGCGGCGAGCAATTTCTCCTTGAGCCCGCCGATGGGCAGGACCTTGCCGCGCAGGGTGATCTCTCCGGTCATGGCAACGTCGCCGCGGACGGGGATTTTGGTGAGCGCGCTGGCGATGGTGGTGGCCATGGTGATGCCCGCCGAGGGCCCATCCTTAGGGATGGCGCCTTCGGGTATGTGCAAATGTATGTCCAAATTGCGGTAAAAATCGCGTGGCAATCCGAACTGGTGGGCGCGGGACCGGATGTAGCTCATGGCGGCCTGCGCCGATTCCTGCATGACGTCGCCCAACTTGCCGGTGACGGTGAGCTTGCCCTTGCCTTCCATGAGAATGGCTTCGGTGGTGAGGATTTGCCCGCCCACTTCGGTCCATGCCAAGCCTACGGCGGCGCCGATTTCGTTCTTCTTACCGGCTTGCAGATCGCGGAACTTGGTGGGGCCGAGCAGGTCGACCAGCTTGGCGCTATTGATGATCGCCGCCGGAGCTTCGGTCTTGGGTTTGGAATCTTTGGTGGTTGCCGTTTGCAGGTCGACGACTTTACGGGCCAGTTTGCGGCACACATTGCCGATTTCGCGTTCGAGGTTTCGGACGCCGGCTTCGCGCGTGTAGAACTGAATCAGGCCGTTGAGGCCTTCGTCGGTGAATTCGACTTGCTTGCTGCTGATGCCGGTCTGCTCTTTCTGTTTCGGCACCAGGAAGCGCTTGGCGATTTCCAGCTTTTCGAGCTCGGTATAGCCCGACAGGCGGATAACTTCCATGCGATCCTGCAACGCCGCCGGGATGGTGTGCAGCACGTTGGCGGTGGCGATGAAAAATACCTGGCTCAGATCGTATTCGACGTCCAGGTAATGATCGACGAACATGAAATTCTGTTCGGGATCGAGCACTTCGAGCAGCGCTGAAGAGGGGTCGCCGCGGAAGTCCATCGACATCTTGTCGACTTCATCCAGCATGAAGACCGGATTGCGCGTGCCGGCCTTTTTCATCATCTGGATGATCTGGCCAGGCAGGGCGCCGATATAAGTGCGGCGATGGCCGCGGATTTCAGCTTCGTCACGCACGCCGCCCAGCGACATACGTACAAATTTGCGGCCGGTGGCTTTCGCGACCGACATGCCAAGCGACGTCTTGCCGGTTCCGGGAGGCCCAACGAAACACAGGATAGAGCCTTTGGGATTCTTGACCAGGCGGCGGACAGCGAGAAACTCGAGAATGCGCTCTTTGATCTTTTCCAGACCGTAATGGTCGGACTCGAGCACTTGCTCGGCAAACGACAGCTCGCGGATTTCCTTGGAACGCTTCTTCCATGGCACGGCCAGCAGCCAGTCGAGGTAATTGCGGGAAACGGTGGATTCCGCCGACATCGGCGGCATATTTTCCAACCGCTTGAGCTCGGCCATGGCCTTCTCGAAGGCGTCTTTGGTCATGCCGGCCGTCTCGATTTTGCGTTTCAGCTCGTCGACTTCGCTCTTTTCGCCGCGGCCCAGTTCTTTCTGGATGGCTTTGATCTTCTCGTTGAGGTAGTACTCTTTTTGCGCGCGCTCCATCTGGCGCTTCACGCGGCCTTGGATGGTGCGGTCAACATTGAGCTTTTCGATTTCAATGTCGAGCATCTCGGCGACGCGGGTAAGGCGGTCAACGGGATCGAAAATTTCGAGCAGCTCCTGCTTTTCTTCGATGGTGAGCTGGAGATTGGCGCCCACGGTGTCGGCCAGCTTGCCTGGATCCTCGACGCGGGTGGCCGCGATCATGGCTTCGTAGTTCAGGTTCTGGCTGAGCTTGACGTACTGTTCGAACAGCGTCGTGACGCGGCCGACCAGGGCTTCGAGCTGCGGGCCGGGCTCGATCTTGTAGGCGAAGGTGCGCACGGTGGCGCGGAAGAAACCTTCCTCGTCGCTCACCGAGACGACTTTGGCGCGCTCGACGCCTTCGACCAGCACTTTGATATTGCCGTCCGGGAGCTTCAGGCTCTGGACGATGTTGACTACGGTGCCGATGCTGTAAATCTCGTTGGGCTTGGGCTCGTCGATGGATGCGTCGTGCTGGGTGGCCAGGAAGATCTTCTTGTCACCGGCCATGGCCTCTTCAAGAGCCCGAACACTCGATTCACGCCCCACCACGAACGGTGTCATCATGAACGGGAAGATAACCACGTCCCGTATGGGCATCATCGGCAGACGTCTTGTATCCGACTTTTCCTTAGATGTGAGCATGTGTGATCTTTTTGGCGGGACCCCCCGCGGCAGACAACTCGAAAGGCCTAACCGGCCTTTTCTAATAGTGTAAGACTGATCTTCTGGGAAAGCACCATCTCTTTGGTGACTTGGAACTCCCGCACCTTCTTGTACGAGGGCAGGTAATACATCAGGTCCAGCATCAGGTCTTCCAGGATCATGCGCAGCCCGCGGGCGCCCACCTTGCGTTCCATGGCCAGACCGGCGATGGCTTCGAGTGCATCGTCAGTGAACTTGAGACGGACATTCTCAAACTCGAACAGCTTCTGGTACTGGCGCACGATGGCGTTCTTGGGCCGGGTGAGAATCTGCATGAGAGCCTGTTTATCCAGGTCTTCCAGCACCGCGACCACCGGCAGGCGGCCGATAAATTCCGGAATGAATCCAAATTTGATCAGATCGTGCGGCTGCACCTGCTCGAGTAGTTGATAATCGCGTAACCCGGGAGGCAGCGGGCGAATCGGCTGCTCGCGATTATTCTTGTCCTGCTGCTCATTCATGAAGCCCATGGACTTCTTGCCCACGCGCCGCCCGATTACTTTCTCCAGGCCGACGAACGCGCCACCGCAGATAAACAGAATATTGGTGGTGTCGACCGGCGTAAATTCCTGGTGCGGATGCTTGCGCCCACCCTGCGGTGGCACATTGGCAACCGTGCCTTCCAGGATTTTCAGCAGCGCTTGCTGTACGCCCTCGCCGGAAACATCGCGAGTGATCGAAGGATTCTCGTCCTTGCGGCAAATCTTGTCGACTTCGTCGATATAAATGATTCCCTGCTGGCAGCGTTGCACATCGCCATCAGAAGCCTGCAGCAGCTTGAGGATGATGTTCTCGACGTCTTCGCCCACGTAACCGGCTTCCGTCAGCGTGGTGGCGTCGACGATCGCGAAGGGAACATCCAACACACGGGCGAGTGTCTGCGCCAACAAAGTCTTGCCGGTCCCGGTGGGGCCGATCAGCATGATGTTGGATTTGGACAGCTCGACATCCGAATTGCGCGCCCGGTTCATGTGGATGCGCTTGGAATGGTTGTAGACCGCCACTGCGAGCTTCTTTTTAGTGGCGTCCTGGCCAATCACGTACTGATCCAAAAACTCTTTCACTTCCAAAGGCTTCGGAAGCTTGTGCGGCTGCGCGGTGGGCGCTTCCGTTTTATCATCCTCGAGAATCGAATTACACACGGCAATACATTCATCGCAAATGTAGGCTCGAGGATAATCGCTTGGGGAAGAAATCAGCTTGCCGACAACGTCCTGGCTTTTGTGGCAAAACGAACATCGCAGAGCATCATCAGTTCCGGCGCGCTTCACGCATTACTCTCCTGGTGTACCCACTATGCGTCCGGCCAGCCCGGCGCAGGCCCTGCAAGTTTCTTCTCTATTATCCCTCTAAAAAGCCGCAGGAATCAATTGGACGTTGGATAAGTTAATAGCGCGTGGCAATAACCCAATATCAACCGGCGATTAGTTTTCCGCGGTCTTACGGGCCTGTTCAAACAACAGGTTAAGCGTCTTTTCGGTCTGGATATGGGAAGCGATGCGGCCCAGGGTGCCGTCCTTCTCAAAACGCAGGCGGAGTGCGGCGAAGGGCTCCCGCTGTTGTTTAGCCATGCGTTCCACCTCCTGATCCACCTCGTCGCGGGTGGCGTGGATGGCTTCCCGCTCGGCGACACGGGTAAGCAGCAGCGACGCTTTCACTTCCGCCAGGGCTTTCTCGCGCTGGGAGGATTTCAGTTTTTCCCAATCCAGATTCAGCTTGCTCGGATCAATGCCTTGCTCGGCGAGCGAGTGCAGGCTCTGTTCCACCCGGCTGCGAATTTGCCGGTCGATGAAGACTTCAGGCACGGGAAACTCGTGCAGCTCGGCCAGCGCCTCCACGAGTTTGTCTTTAGCCACGCGCTGGGCTTCGAACTGGCGCTGTGTGAATAAAGACTTGCGTACGGCTTCGCGCAACTCATCGATGGTGCGGTAATCGCCGAGGTCCTGAGCGAACTCGTCATTCAGCTCCGGCGGTTCTTTCTTGCGGATGCCTTTTACGGTGGCCTTGAACCGTATGGTTTTGCCGGCCAGCTTGGCTTGCCCGTAATCTTCGGGATAGGAGACGTCGAATTCCTTTTCCTCGCCGGGAGACATGCCGCGCAGATTTTCCGTGAAGGCGGGCAGGGTATCGGGGCCCCCGACATGCAGCATCATTTCTTCCTGCTTTACGGGCTCGCCAGTGACACCGGCCAGGCTTTCGAGCGCGAGCACGGCGTGATCGCCATCCTCAATCGGACGAGGATCGACGTTAACGTATTCGGCTTTCTGGTCGCGAATCTCTTCGATGCGCTTGGCGACGTCGTCATCGGTGACTTCGGGATCCTGATAGGCGACGGTGAGCCCTTTGTATTCCTTGAGCTCGATGGTGGGCAGCACTTCAAACTCGGCGCGGAAGCGCAGCGGCTCACCGGCATGCAGATGAACGTCGCGGATGTCGGGCGTGCCGACGACTTTGAGGTCTTCCTTGTCCAGTTGCTGGTTCAAGAATTTGGGGACCAGGTTCTCCAGAACCTGCTGGCGGATATCGCCCTCGAACTGCTTGCGGATCAGCCCGGGCGGCGCTTTACCGGGACGGAACCCGGGCAGCTTGGCGCGCTTTTGGAACGATCCAACGACGCGCCCGGTCTCGGCCTCCACCTCGTCGGCGGGGACGGAAATCTCGAGCGAATGCTTACATCCTTCGACTAAAGCCAATGAACTTGCACCTCAGGGGGGGAGTCAATTTTGATGATAGCAGGTGCGTCAAGATTTTGCGGCTAGAGGGTCAGTTCGGCTTGACGAACATTCATGTGACTTGGAGTATCTCAAAACCTGATTGTTCAAAAGCAATCGCTGTCGTAAGTTCGTCGTAACTATATCCCTCGAGGCACTCTGCGAAGCCTTCTTTCAACCAGAGAATAAAACCCATCCCGTGCTCTAGCCCGTCGACCCTCGCCGATGGACCGGATCGTTGTCGCTCCCCCCCATAGCACGCGTGGAGATTCGTTCAACAGCGAAATAGGTGTAAAAACCAGCGCCGGTGTTCTCGCGGCTCAGGACTGCGGCAGTCGATAGTTGAGCCTCAAGCGCGGCTCGATCCGCCAAGTGCTTTTCGCAAATCGCATGGAGGACAGCCATTTCGAGCGGCGTAAAACTTGATCCGATGGACGGCATGTCTTGCATGGTAGCCGAAAGGCGCTCCAGTGTTAATCCTCGAATTGACCAACTACCCATTTTTCGGATTGCCTTACGAATCTTTGTAACCTTTTCCAAAACCCGTTGTAGATAACTTAGGCGTCCTGTTGTAGATTAATTACATGAGCAAACCGTCGGACCTCATCCAGGGCACGCTGGACCTTTTGATTCTCAACACGATCTCGCTTCAGCCGCAGCATGGCTGGGCCATCGCCAAACGAATCCAACAGGTGTCCAATGAGGTGCTGCAGGTGACGCAAGGGGCGCTTTACCCGGCCTTGCACCGGCTGGAGCAGCAGGGGTGGATTCGCTCGGACTGGCGCGTCACCGAAGGCGGGCGCGACGCCAAGTTTTACACCCTCACCCGTGCAGGACGCGCGCAATTGCGCAAAGAGCTGGAGCAATGGGAGCGCCTGTCGAACGCGGTAGGCCTCGTGATCCGCCTGGCGCCGGAGATGGCCGGATGATGAATCTCTCGCAGGTTGCGGACATCCTGCGGCTGCGCTGGCGGTCGCTGGCCGGAAAAGCGCATGTCGAGCGGGAACTCGAACGCGAGCTGGCGTTCCACCTCGAACAGCAAATCGAAGAAAACATCGCCAAGGGAATGCCTCTGGAGGAAGCGCGTGCCGCCGCGCGCCGCAGCCTCGGGGGAATGGCACAAATTCAGGAGGAATGCCGCGATATGCGCCGCATCAACCCACTCGAAACCATCTGGAACGACTTACGATACGCGGTCCGCATCCTGGGCCGGGCTCCGGCATTCACTATCGTGATCGTATTGACGCTGGCGCTCAGTATCGGCGCCAACAGCGCCATCTTCAGCGTCATCCAGGGCGTGCTGCTGCGGCCGCTGCCTTATCCGCAGGCCGACCGGCTGGTGCGCGTGTATTTTGCCAGCGGTACGCAGGCGAAGTTTTCCTTGAACCCTAACGATTTTCTGGACATGCGCGCGCGCAATCGCACCTTCGAGAGCATGGCGGCCATCAATCGCCACGATGCGCAACTCTCCGGCGTGGGCGAGCCCGTCATGCTGCATGCGTTCAACGTCTCGGCCGGATACTTCCGCATGCTGGGCTTGCATCCGGCGCGTGGCCGCGAGTTTACATTTGAGGAAGAACTGCCCGGGCGCGGCAATCTGGCCATTCTGAGCGACCGGTCATGGCGTGCGCGCTTTGCCGCGGATCCAGCGGTGATCGGCCGCACGATTACCCTCGATGGGCAGACGTTCACCGTGGTGGGCGTGATGCCGCCAACCGCCCGCCATCCGGGCAACAACTTTCACGCCGTCGCCGACGGGGACACGGTAGATCTCTGGTGCCCGTATTCGTTCAATGACGACCCAAGCAAGCGCCAGTCGCATTTCATGGATGTGTTCGGACGCCTCAAGCCGGGCGTTTCGCCTGAACAGGCCAATGCGGATCTTGAGCGCGGTTCTTGCGCAAATGAGCAATGAGCAAACCGGCAAAGGCTGGCGCGTCTACCTGGTTCCGCTGTACCGCGAAATGGTGGGGCGCACCCGGCAGATGCTATTCGTGCTTTTGGGCGCGGTGGGATTGCTGCTGCTGATCGCCTGCGTGAATGCGGCCAACCTGCTGCTGGCGCGATCGAGCGCGCGGGTTCGTGAAATCGCGGTGCGGTCGGCGTTGGGCGCGGCGCGTGGACGCATTGTCCGCCAGTTGCTCACCGAAAGCCTGGTGATTGCGCTCGCCGGGGCTGCGCTCGGAACGGTGTTGGCTTTTGGCGGTGTGAGCGCGCTGGTGTCGCGTCTGCCGACGGACTTTCCGCGCGCATCCGAGATTCGCCTTGACGGGGCCGTCTTTGCATTCACGCTAATCATCGCCGTGCTTACAGGGCTGTTGTTCGGACTGGTCCCGGCGCTCACCGCTTCGGCTACGGATCTGCAGCGGAGTCTGCGCGAAGGCGGACGCGGCTCGACTGGCGGCGGACGGCAATTGCGGCTGCGAAATTTTCTGGTGGTGGGCGAGACAGGTCTCGCGTGCGTGCTGCTCATCGCCGCCGGATTGATGTTGCATAGTTTCGTGAACCTGCTGCGTGCCGATCCTGGCTTTCAGCCGCAGCAGGTGCTCACGGCATCTCTCTCGCTGCCCCGGCTGCAGTACCCCAATGACGTCGATCGCATTCGGTTCTTCGATCGGCTGCTGGCAAATCTGCAAGCGCTTCCCGGCGTGCAAACCGCTGCCATCGGCACCGATCTGCCGTGGACCGGCTATGACGGAAATGCGGACGGCTTTCTGGTGGAAGGGCGTCCGATTGCCTACAAGGACCAAACCACGGCCCGCTATCACCAGACTTCCGTTGACTACTTCCGCGCGCTGGGGATTCCGTTGCTGCGCGGGCGTTTCTTCACCGGCCGCGACGACAAAGACGCACCTACCGTGATCATCATCAACGAAACCATGGCCAAGCGATATTGGCCCGGCGAGGATGCGGTGGGAAAGCGGATTTCCTTTCGCAGCGAGCCGAAAGAGAAGGACTGGTGGCCGGTTGTCGGAGTGGTCGGGGATATCAAAGACCAGCCCGACAGCCCCGCGGCGCGACCGGCAATGTGGTTTCCGTATCCGCAATGGCCGGACAGCGCGATGTGGGTAGTGGTGCGCTCGACGTCCGGGCCGGCCGCGGTGGCTACGCAGTTCCGGCAGACGGTGCGGGAACTCGATCCGAGCTTGGCGATAGACGGACTGCGCACCATGAGTCAAGTTACTGACGCCGCGGTTTCGACCCAGCGCTTCGCGCTCTTCCTGGTGGGGTTGTTTGCGGCGCTGGCACTGCTGCTGGCCACGATCGGCATGTACGGTGTGATTTCGTATTCCGTGAATCAGCGCATGCAGGAGTTTGGCTTGAGGATGGCGCTGGGAGCCCGGCCCTCGGACCTGATGCGCCTGATTGTGGGGCAGGGATTGCGGCTGTCGCTGGTGGGCGCGGCCATCGGCCTGGTGCTGGCGGCTACTTTCGCGCGTCTGCTGGGAAGCCTGCTGTACGGCGTCAGCGGCGCCGATCCGATTACGTTTGCGGCGGTGGCGGTGCTGGCGCTGTCGACAACGACGCTTGCCTGTTATCTGCCGGCGCGCAGGGCTTCGGACGCCGATCCGATGCATTCGCTGCGCGCGGAGTGATCAGCCGACGGATTGTTGTACCAGCGCGCCCACGCCGGAAATGTTCTTGATCAGTTCATCGGGAACGGCGTGGCGCTTCTGCAGGTATTCGGGGCTGTTGTAAGAAACCCAGGTCTTGCCTTGGCTGTTTTCCCAGACCAGGACCTTCAAAGGAAGATCGATGGCAATACTGGGAGCAGCCAGCATCACCGGCGTACCGCTTTTCGGGCTGCCGAAGATCAGCAGCTTGGTGGGACGCATCTTCATTCCCGCCTTTGCTGCTTCGCCGCTGTGGTCGATCAAGGCGAATAGCGTGATTTCTTTGCTTTGCAGAACCTGTTTCAGTTTCTCGATGGTCTGGTCTACCGGATCATTGCTCGGCACGGTGATGATCCCGCTGTCGGTGGATGGCATCATCGAATAGGTTGCCATGCAGGCGCGGGAATGGACAAGCGCGGATTCTGCCCGCTACCATCAAGACGTGTCGGAAAGCGGTCCGCTGCGAGAATTGCCCGGAGTCCACGAAGTGCTGGAACGGCTCGGCCCGGCGCTCGAACGTTTTCCGCGCGCGGTGGTGGTGTCCGAAGTGCGGCGCGTGATTGACGCGGCTCGGGCTGGGATTCGCGCCGGATCATCGGGTAATGGGATCGCGATCGAAGCGCTGGTCGAGCGGTCGCTCGCCGGGCTTACCAAGCCGTCCCTGCGGCGCGTGATCAATGCCACCGGCGTGGTGCTGCACACTAATTTAGGGCGCGCGCCGCTCGGTGAGTTCGAGCCGATTTCCGGTTACTCCAATCTGGAATACGACCTGCACGCCGGAAAACGCGGCAAGCGTGACGTCCACGCGGGCGGGCTGCTGGAGCGGCTGCTGGGAGTGCCGGCGATTGCGGTGAACAACAACGCCGCCGCGATTTTTCTGGCGCTGCATGAGCTGGCCCAGGGACAGGAAGTCATCGTCTCGCGCGGCGAGTTGATCGAAATCGGCGACGGCTTTCGCATCCCCGACATCATGCAGAGTTCAGGCGCCGTGCTGCGCGAAGTCGGCACTACTAACCGCACGCATATCGACGACTATCGCGCCGCCATCAACGAGCGCACGCGGCTACTGCTGCGCGTCCATCCCAGCAATTTCCGCATGGCAAGGATTCACTGCGCGCCCGGAATTGCGTGAGCTGGCCGCGCTGGGCAGGGAAGCCGGCATTCCGGTGTACGAGGATTTGGGCAGCGGCTGCGTCACGGATTTGCGAGCTTTTGGGATCAATGAGCCGCTGGTGTCGGCCAGCCTGGAAGCGGGCGCCGATGTGGTGTCGTTCAGCGGCGACAAGCTGCTGGGCGGGCCGCAGGCGGGCATCCTGGCCGGAAAGCCGGAGCTGATCGCGCGTTTGCGCCGCAATCCGATGTTTCGGGCGCTGCGTCTCGACAAGCTGATTTATCAGGCGCTCGAAGCGACGCTGAGGCATGTGCTCCTTGAGCAATGGGACCTGGTGCCGGCGCTGGCCATGATCCGCGCCAGCGCCGCCGAGATTCGCGGGCGCGCCGAGCGTGCCGCATCACAGATCACAGGCCTGGACGTGCGCGTTGAGCCTGGCGAGTCCGTAATAGGCGGCGGCTCGACGCCGGAGCAATCCATTCCGACATGGCTGCTGGTGATCTCGGTCAGCGATGTGCGCGCCGCGGAACGGCGTTTGCGTCTAGGCGAACCCGCCGTGATCGCGCGCATTGAGGATGACCGGCTCATCCTTGATCTGCGCACCGTGTTCCCGGAAGAAGAAGGCGCGTTGGTGAGTGCGCTCCGCGGGCTCTCTGGCGCTGCCTGACAGGGGAATTGCTACTCTGTCCGTATGCGTGCCAAGCCGCTCATTGCCGTTACCGATGTCGAAGCAAGCAGCCGGTGGTACCAACGTCTACTGGGCTGCCAAAGTGATCACGGCGGCCCAAACTACGAGCGGTTGATTTCGAATGGCCAACTGGTACTTCAGCTGCACAGCTTCGACGCCGAACATGACCACGGTCCGATCGGCAACCGCGACGATAGGCCTTACGGAAACGGCGTCCTGCTGTGGTTTGAAGTAGACGACTTTGACGCTGTCCTCCAGCGATCCAGCGACATGGGGGTCGAGGTTATCCTGCCCCGGCGTCGCAACGATCCCGATCACTGGGAGTGCTGGATGCGGGATCCCGACGGCTACACCCTTGTGGTTGCCAGCCCCGACGGATCGGCAGGCCCGCCGCCACATGAGTGATGGGGTCAAAGAGAAAATTCTGGAAATTCAGGACACTGGCTTTTGCGTGCGTGTTGGGCGCCGGCGACTGCGAGCAACAGCTTAAGATCGAAAATCCAAGAGCCGTTTAGACCGGTCTGGCTTCCACCACATTGATCATCGTGGTGGTGGGCGTGATGGATTTGAATTCGAAGCCGGATGCTTTCAGCAATGACCGGAATTGGGCCTCGGTGCGCTCCTGGCCACCGGGGTAGGCGAGCATGGTCATGTCCAAATCTTTTGACGGTGAGGGTGCGTTGCCGGTGGGCACGACGCAGTCAACGATTAGCAGCTTGCCGTTGGCGGGAATCACTTTGCGGCAGTGGCCGAGGATCTGGATGCACTGTTCGTCAGTCCAATCGTGAATGATGTGGCGGAACAGGTAAGCGTCGGCTCCAGCGGGGATGGTTTGGAAAAAGCTGCCTTCGATAACGCTGCAGCGGTCGGCCAGGCCGGCGGTCTTTAAGTTCTCTTTCGCCCTTCCGACGACGTGGCCCAGGTCAAACAGAATCCCCTTCATGTTCGGGTAGCCCGCGAGCACGGCCGAAATGAGCGAGCCGTTGCCGCCGCCGATGTCGGCCAGAATATGGATGCCGGTGAAATCGTAGGCGTCCAGCATCGCCGTGGTTTCATAGAAATTTAAGGAGCCCATGCCTGCGTCGAAGATCGGGCCCATTTCCGGGTGGGCTTGAATGTAGTTAAAAATCGGCGCGCCGAAGACTTTGTTGAAGCCGGGCTCGCCCGTTTGAATGGAGTGATGCAAGCCATCCCAGCCGGCAAACAGGTGGTGGAACATCTGCGCGCCCGCGCGGTAAGAGCCCGGGGCGTCGCTGCGCAAGGCGGCCGATAGCGGTGTGTGGTCGAAATGGCGATTCCCGGTCTCCTGAAAAAGGCCGTGGCCGGCCAGGAAGCGGAGAATCCGATAGAGCGACGGCTCATGCGTTTTGCTGGCGCTGGCGAGATGTTCGACCGGCTGCGGCTGGCCAGGTTGGATGAGATCGGCAACGCCGAGCTCGGCGATGGAGCAGACCGCGCGGCTAAGCGCGGCGCCGATCAGGATGAGGTTGAGCTGTTCGGTTTCTTGTTGGGCCATGATTTCCAGTTAGAGTACCGCATATTAGCTTGCGTGTTTGTACGATAATTCTCATGGCTTAAGAAGCGTAATGACTGCATGACCATACTCACTCGCTTGGAGCATTGGAAGGAGCAGGGCGTTATATCGCCGGAGCAGCACGCGCTCCTGGCAGGCCTCTCCCGTGAAGAGCCCTTCTCGGTTGCTCTCGAGCTGAATATTCTCCTTTACCTGGGTGTTCTGGCGTTCGTCGGCGGCCTCGGCTGGACGATAAGTACCTGGTCACAGCAACTGGGAGACGTCCTGGTCCTGACCATCCTGTCGGCGGTGCTGGCCGCTTGTTTTTGGTACTGCTTCTCCCGCGCGCCTGCGTGGTCCCCTGCGGAAACTCCTCCACCCAGCCTGGCTTTCGACTACGTGCTTTACCTCGGCTGCCTCACCTGGCCCGTGGAGCTTGGATACCTTGAGCAGCGGTTTCATGTGCTCTCCGGACAATGGGATTTCTATCTACTGGCGACCGCCGGTTTGTTCTTCTTCCTCGCTTATCGTTTCGACAACCGCTTCGTGCTGTCGCTCGCGTTGTCTTCGCTGGCGGGATGGTTCGGGCTTACCATCTCGCACTGGCCATCCCATCAGGACGCGGCGTACAGGCAATATGCCATTCTCTATAGTCTGACGGTCGCCGCCGCCGGAACCGTACTTGAGCGCCGCGGCCTGAAAGCGCATTTCTTCGGCACCTATTTGAATATCGCGGCCAACGTGCTGTTTTGGGCGCTGCTTTCCGGGGTGTTCAATCGGCAGGGTTACGTCGTATGGTTTCTCGCGCTGCTTGCCGCTTGCGGCGCATCTCTCGCCTGGGGCATCACGCGCCGGCAATTTTCGTTTGTCGCTTACGCCGCGGTGTACGGCTACGTGGGTGTCAGTTCAATCCTCATCCGCGACCTAATGGCACTAGAGCTATGCTGGGCTATTTCTTCGTTACCGGCATTGCCATGGTCATTATGTTGGTCCAGATCGCGCGCCGCTTCGGGAGGGAAGCGTGAGAGCCTACAGCGCATCAAGCGAAGAAGCGCTGCGCGCCCGCAAGCTGCTGAAGGACTGGGCCGGCGAAGGCTTCCTGACCGCAGCGCAGTACCAGCGCATGGAGCGGGAAACCGTCTGTGAGCTTCGCCGCACCAACATTTTCCTGCGAATTGTCTTGTTCCTCTTTACCCTGCTGATCGTGGGCGCCGCCGTCGGGCTCTGCTTCGAGGGTTTTCTCTCGCGAGCAACAATGCAACCAGTTGGCATTTTCCTGCTGATCTGCGCCGCCATCTGCTATGCGGCCGCCGAATTCACTGTTTCTCGGGGCCGGCTGTATCGTTACGGAATCGAGGAAGCTCTCGCCGCCTGCTCGGTTGGCCTTCTCTGTATGGGAATGAAGGCTGCGTTTTTCGTCGGTCGGCATTATTCGGGGATGCCTGACGGAATGGAGTTCCTCGTTCCAGCTGCCGGCGCCATCTTGTCGCTTTGGATATGGCGCCGTTTCGGACTGCCCTACGCATTTCTCGCGGCGATGATCTTCGCCGTCGAACTGCCAGGCTACTGGACCTCGTCCCATTCGGCGCAACACCTGATCGTTGCGGCATTCTACGCAACCGGCCTGATAGCCGTGGCCGCGGTACGCACCCGCCATCGCTTTACGTACCTCGACCACGGGTATTCGATTGTCGAAGCGTTCCTCTGGCTGGGCATCTACCTGGCGATCAACCTCCAGCTTTCGTCGGTGGACCTGCTTGGGCAATGGTGGGGCGGCGCTCGGATCAGCACCGAATTCTCCAGGGCGTTCTACTGGGCCACCTGGGTGCTGACCTGGTGCCTGCCACCCGCCGTGCTGGCGCGCGGCCTGCGGCGGAAAGACCGGTTCGTGATCGCAGCGGGCGCGGTCGCCGCCATCCTGACTTTCGTCACCAATAAGCCGTACCTCGGCTGGCCAGCGGCATAGCTGGGACCCGATGCTGCTGGGCGCACTGTTGATCGGTGCCGGGCTCTTGATTCGGCGCTGGCTGGCCGCCGGACCGGGCGAAATTCGCTACGGGTTTACCGCGCAGCGTCTGTCGGGAAAGGACAAACGCTGGATGAACGTCGGGACAGTCGCATTCGGCCTCGTTCCGCCGCAAGTAATAACGCCAAGCCCACAAACCGGCAGTGCCGACGTCCAATTCGGTGGTGGAGATTCGGGAGGCGGAGGCGCTAGCTCCGATTTTTGAAGGGCAGCTTACTTCGTTCGAACGGTCTGGATGATGGTGACGTCCCGGACATCCAGACCATCAGCTCCACCGACATAAGGCCGCTGAATCTTCATCCAAAGCTTGGAATTGGCCAGTGTGGTTCCACCGTCCAGGATGAAGAAGAACCATTTGACCTGTTGTCCAGACGCCAGCTTGGGGCCGGTGCTGCGCATCGAGAACTCTTTGTATTGGGCCTTGTAGAAGGTGTAGACCTTGTCGAGGCTATCACCCGTCGTGTACACCTCAGACTGCTTGCCCGGCGCAGCGGCCGACGCCTCTTGACTGGCTTTTAGATCCAGCTTGGAGCCCGCGTAAGGCTTAAAATCTTGAGCTAAACAGGGGATACTGACCGCAGCCAGAAGCATGCCGGCTGCTAAGAACAACTGAGGAATCCGCATTTGCAACACCATCCATTCGCCACTCAACGCTAGCACGAATCGTAAAGCTGTCGACTCGAAGTTTGCGGTCCGGCTTGTGACACCAGGAAAACTGTAACAACGTAAGACCGCTCCAAGGCGGGAGGGCAGTAGAATCCGGGCATGTTGAAAAAGCACAACTCAATTGTTTGCCTGGTCCTGACTCTCCTTACCCAATCGTCACAGGCTCAATCCTCGCTGCCGCCGCGTACGGTACTAGTTCAGAAAGGAATCGTTCTCAAGTTTGCGATCGTTGCAGAACTTAACTCTGGAACCGCAAGGAAAGGCGATGCGGTTCCGCTGCGATTAACCAGACCTCTAGTGGTCGATGGAATCACCTTGCTTCCCGTAGGGGCCCAGGCACAGGGGCGGGTAAGCGAAGTGAAGAGGGCGGGACCGAAGTGCGTGTCTGGTTTTATCGAATTGGATGTTCCTCAAGTCCGCTTCCCGGACTCCAGCATTGCACTTACAGAGGTCGCCTTTCGAACTCCTCGGTCTGGCGCGCCGATACCGGAAAAGATAAACGATAGCCAAATACGACGCGGCCGGCACGACCTCCTGAAAGCGATTCCGTTTATTATTTTATTGACTCCACTCTATCTCCTCGCGGCCATCTCGGTTGGCGCCGGTGAGAATGGTGGCACCGGTGGAGGGTTACCCCCTTGCGCCTACGGGCGTGAGTTCATCTTTCCTGTTGGGAGCACAGTTGGGGTAGTAGTCGGGAAAAAACACCGCGTTCAATATTGATTGCCCGCAAGCTTCCTGAATACGGTTACTAGATGGTGTGTTGTGTTTTGTATCCGAAAAACAGCGACTCGACCGCGCCGGCGCTAACTATGCCCGTTCCTGGTAAGTGCCTTCAGCCGTGCTGACGCGAATTTTCTCGCCTTCGGCAATAAACGGCGGCACCTGCACTACGAGCCCGGTCTCCAGCTTGGCCGGCTTGGTCACGTTCGAAACGCTGGCGCCCTTCATGCCCGGCTCGGTCTCGATCACGGTGAGAATCACCGTAGCCGGCAATTCCACGCCGATCGGTTTGCCCTCATGAAATTCCACTTTCACTTTGAGCTGCGGCACCAGGTAGCTGGTGGCATCGCCCAGGATGTCCTTCATGAGGTGCATCTGCTCGAAGTTCTCGGTGTTCATGAAGTAATAATATTCGCCGTCGTCGTAGAGATATTCCATCTCATGCTCTTCCATCACGGCGCGCTCCACCTTGTCTTCGGAGGAGAACCGGTGTTCCGCCATGGTGCCCGAACGGAGGCTGCGCATTTTCGCCTGGACAAAGCCGCGCAGGTTGCCAGGGGTGCGGTGATTGACGCTGAAAACCGAATACAGCTCGTTGTTGAACTTAATCACCATACCCGGGCGCATTTGTGTTGAAGAAATCATCGATGGAAAGCTCCACAACTGGACTTGATTGGTGCTGCAGGACCAGCCACCAGTATAGCGCGTAACGGCGCGCCTATTGAATATCGACGGGCAGCTTCACTTCGACCGTTTTGGGCGGGAAACAAGCGTTGTTGTTGCAGGCCTGATAGCGCAGCTTGCCGAGCGCAATGCCCGGCCCTTGCTGGGCGTCGGCCGGTACTTTGAACTTGCTGGTGATCTCGAAATTGCCGGTGTAAACCGACAGCGGCTTCTCGGAAAATTCGTACTTCTCGTTGTGCGGCTTGGGATATTCGACTGCTCCCGGGTCGATCGGCCCCGGCGTCCAGGTCAGCTTCAGCGGAATCAGATACTCTTCGTTGGGCTTGTTGCTGTTGACGTGATAGCCCTCGCGCATCACCACCGATAGTTTGGCCGTGAGCTCGCCGCCTCGCTTGGCCGCAACCGCAGCCGGCGGGGTGACGGTCAGGATCGGGTTACTTTGCGCCAACAAGCACGGCAGGAACGCCAGCGCCGGGGCGAGTTTGTAAAAGTTGAACAATGCCATCTTCAAAATCATCCTTGGGAGACAATCCAATGTGCGTGGCCGCGATGTTGCCGTCGCGATCGATCAAAAAAGTCGTGGGGAACGCCTCGATGCCGTATTGATCGGCCAGAGTGTCATTGCCCAGGACCACGCGGTAATTAATTTTCATGAAAGACAGAAACGGCTTTCACGACCGTCCAGCCCTCTTCATCCATGGCGGTGCCGATGATCGCGAAACCTTTGTCCTTATACTGGCGCTCGAAGTTAATGAACCAGGGAATTTCGATTTTGCACGGGCCGCACCAGGTGGCCCAGAAATCGACCAACACCACTTTGCCGCGGAAATCGGACAGGCGGACGACGTTGCCGTTGGCGTCTTTCAACGCGAAATCGGGGGCTTTCCTCCGCAGTTTTTCCGGCTTGAGGGAAGACGCCGAGGCGGCGCGGGCCGGCGCAACGCTGTTGGACCGGAGCGCGAGGTAACACACGCCGGCGACCATCAGCACCATACCGACCATCCAGACCCATACCTTACGGGCGGACGAACAGGGGGGGCGGGCTGGAACCACTTGTTGCGGCGTATCAGGAAGCGACGGATCAGGATTGGAGATATCGACATAGACATAGCTTCGCGTCCATTATATCGAGATTCCGCGCGGGATTCCCTGGTCTGAGCGAACCAGCGTCGGCGGAGTGCGCGCTGGCTGGCGGGCAGTGTGAATTCGGCATGGCGGCCGCGGCCGGCCAGGATCCAGGCGCCGGTATCGCAAAAGCTTTCACAGCAATACTCGCGCCAGCGGCGGGTTCGATCGAGGCGATCGCGCCTGCTGAGCTTCTCTTTGCGCCATTCCGCCGACCAGCCCAGCTCGCCTTTCACGCGACCCCGCAATTCCGCTGCGATCAGCATTCCGTAAGAGCGGCGTCGCGCGTTGCCCAGGCGCATCCAGACGAAGTGGCAGATCTCGTGCGCCAGAATCCGCTCGAGCTCGCGGCGGTTGGAGGCCAGGGCGGAATCGAGCACGATCCGCCGTTCACGCAGAAATGTGGCGGCATGAACCGGAACGCCGGCGGCCTCGCGCGAGAGCAGCCCGCCGCGGCGCGCCGACAGCGCCGGCCGAAATTCGACGTGGATCGGGCCTCGGGTGATGGCGGGGAAGTTGCGTGGCCAGGGAATCCGCACGGTGGGGATTTTCTTCGAGCTTACAATGGATCGACACGTATGCGCTTGGAGCCTTTTCGCGATACCTGGCCGCCTGACGATCCGCACGCTAATTTCAAAGCGGAAGTTGCCAATTACACCACAGCCGATCCGATGCCGACGCTCCAGCGGCTAAGCGAAGGTACGGGAATTCCGGTTGGATCGCTGGTCCGGTATGTGCTGGTGAAGTGGGCCGCCTCTGGCTCGGAAGCTTTGCTGGCAATGCGTCCGATCGTGTTCGAGCAGATGCGTCAACACGTCGCGCGGGCTGAAGAAGCGGACACCGACGCGGCCCGGCTTCAAGCTTACGAAGCCTTGCGCAGTATGGTTTCCTGGCTGGCGGCCGGAAATGAATGAGCGCAGATTTTGATGCCGGCGTCCGCAGCTTTATCTATGGCTATTTTGTGCGGACAGGCCGCGCTCCGCTGGCCACTGAAATAGCGGGCGAGCTGGCTCAGCCGGTCACTGCCATTCAAGGTGCATTGCAGCGGTTGCATGACGCGCACAGCGTGGTGCTCGATCCATCCACGGGTGAGCTGCTGATGGTCCATCCGTTCTCCGGCGTGCCTACGGCCTTCCGCGTGGAAGCTGCGGATCAAGCCTGGTGGGCGAATTGCATTTGGGACGCGCTGGGCATTCTTGGCATGTTGAAGCGCGACGGCCATGTGCGTACGCAATGCGGATGTTGCGGCGACGCCATGACGTTGACCATCCGCAGCGGCGCGCTGAGCGGCAATCCGCGCGGCATCGCCCATTTCGCGGTGCCCGCCAGAGACTGGTGGCGGGACATCGTTTTCACGTGAAAGACCATGCTGCTCTTCCGGGACGAGGAGCACGTTGCCCGCTGGTGCGCTATGCCGGGCCACCCGCGCGGTGAGGTTTTTCCGGTGGAACAGGCCTGGAATCTAGCACAAGCGTGGTACGGAGACCGCTTGGAGCCAGGATACCGGAGGCGGACAGCCCAGGAATCGCAGGCTTTACTTACGCAGGTCGGCTTGATTTCGCCCTTCTGGAAGCTGTTCTGAGGGTACAATATAGGGCATGGCCCGGGGCTGGGAGAGTAAAGCTGTGGAAGCTCAAATCGAGTTAGCTGAAAGCAAACCTCGGCGGCCAAAGAGATTGCTGCTGAGCGCTGAGCAAATCGAAGCACTTCGTCAGAGAGAATCGCTCGAGTTATCGCGCACGCGCATCCGGCACCTGATCCAAAACACCGAGAACCCGCGCTATCTGAGCCAGCTCGAAAAGCAGCTTGCCGACTTGGAAGGCAAGATCGGGCAGCTCGCCTAGGGTTTTTCGCGCGCCGGGGCAATCGCCTCGGCGGTCACATACACCGGCTCGATATCGGTAGGCAGATCCTTCAACTTGTCGAAGGCGTGCTGTATCTCCGGACGCAGCACGGCGTAGTGTTCGAGCAGGCGTTTCGCGCCGGCGTAATCGCCAGTAGCTTCAACCGTCAACAATTCCCCCGCCAGGTCGCGCACTGCGGATTTGATCTTTCCCGAATCAACGCGAAACGTACCGCCGGGTCCGGTAGCGAAGGCTCCCTTGTCCATCAGGTAATTGAACTGCAGCGCCATGCCGCGGCCGTGCGCCTCTTTCAATCCAAAGCGCAGGGTGCGAAATGCCGACGCGAGAAACGTTGTGTAGAGGTGCCGCTCGGTGTCCGGTCCGCGAGGCAGTTGGCCGCGATCGTACAAATGCTGCAGCATGAAAAGGCCGCAGACGTCGGCTTTGGCTTCTTCGATTGCGCTATACAGTTCTTTGATTTCCTGGCGCGGGGTAGTGTCGCGGCCCGCAATCTTGATGCGCTGCGGACCGATGCCGTGCGTCAATTCGTGCGCCAGGATGTGCGTGAAAAACGCGTCGAAGCTGAGGTCCGCCTGCTCTGAGGCCGCCAGCATCCGGCGCGCGATGGGCTCGAGCGTACTGTGGAATTTGGCCTCCTGCACATTCTTGAGCATTACCCGCTTGCTGCCTTTTTCCTGGACTACGCGCTCGTCATTCGGCAAATTGTAGGCGGCCGTTTGCACGCCGTGACTGCCGTCGCCGGCGGCGAATACTTCGTTGACCACGCGTATGGGAGCCGTCGCGCCAATCTTGGGGTTGCGATATTTGGGGTCGATCGGCAGGTTGTCCTCGATCTCCTGCAAGTGATTGGCGAAGAACTGCAGCTTCGACGTTTCCTGGTCGTCGCGCACGTTGACATACGCTTCGAACGCGGCTTTGTAGCCGAACAGTTCGTCGGTATACGTTTCGTAGGGGCCGATGGTGACGTCGAGGGGTGCGTCGAGATCCATCCAGGCTACGTCGCTCGCGTAATAGTCGTCGCTGAGAAAGGCGGCGGCGCGCAGCGTGAGGAATTTCTTGAGCGTGGCGTTTTCAGTGAGGGCCGCGGCTTCTTTTAGCAGCGTTGCGCAGAGCGCGAGGTCCTTGGCGTACGCCTTGCTATAGGGGACGGCCGCAAGATGCACGCTGCCATCACGCGTAATCACCGTGAAAAAGCCTGTGGCTCCCTTTGGGGCCCAGGCCTCAAACTCCGCCTTGGTCATGCCGGGCGGATAGAAATTCGCGCCCGGCAGTTTTTTGGGCGGGACACCTGCTAGAAACGCCGTATAGTCATCCAGTTCTGACCACGGACCTTTGTTCAGCCAGAAATAGCGCAGCCTGGCTTTGCCCAGGGGCGAGCTGTCGGCGCGCAACTTGGCCAGCAGAGCATGGTTGCCGCTCCACATCTGATCGAGATAAATGCTGTTGACGACGCGAGCGGCTTCAATCAGTTTGACCAGCGCGCGCTGGTCGCCGGAAGAGAGCGCCGCGGTATCGACCTTCAGCTCCGCCCGCGCGAACCGCGAAGCCATGCGATCGAGTTGAGCCGCGTCCGGCTCAGCGCCTTCGAGCGCTAATGCCAGCATGATGGGAAGGACGTGTTTCATCTTGGTTAGAAAGGCAGAATCTCTTCGCGCACCGGATCGAAATCCAGGCGGCGCTTTTGGATGTAAGCCAGGTTCCCGAGGTGCGAAGCCTGCGCGGATCGATGGCCGATCAGCACGTCGCCATTGGGCAGCTTCCGAGAACGGACGCATTCCAGGAAATTTTTGACGTGGTCGAGGGTCATGTCGTGCTTCTCGGCTTCCACGATGACGGGTTTCTCGTCTTTGCCCACCGGGTAGAATTCGTAGCGGCTGCGATCGATCCACAACCGGCCTTGTGTGCCGCAGAACTCGACTGCTGCGCCGGTAACGCCAGGCACCAGCGTTGCCTCAAATGTGGCGGTGAATTCGGCGGGGTATTCCAGCAGCACGTTGATGGTGTCGGGAGCGGTGCGGCCATCCTTATAGTTGTAGACGCCGCCCGCGGCGACGGCAGATTTCGGCGTGTCGGAGCCCATGAACATGTGTACTACATCGATCCAATGCGTGAACAGGTCGGTAACTTGCCCGCCGCCGAAATCCAGATAGGCGCGCCAGTTGAAATATTGTTGCGGATCGTAATCGCGCCACTTCAACGGTCCGAGAAAGCGCGCCCAATTCAGATTTGACGGACGGCTTTGCAGCGATGCCGGCGCCCGCCGCAAATGATAGCCGTTGCCATGCCACCACGTGCGCGCCAGCGTGATTTTGCCCAGCTTGCCGGTGTCCAGATATTCGCGCTTCGCCCGCAGGTAGTGAATGCCGGAACGCTGCTGCATGCCGACCTGGCAGATGCGCTCGCTCACCCGCGCCGCTTTAACGATCTCCGGACCTTCTTCAATTTTGAGCGTCAACGGCTTTTCCACGTAAACATCTTTGCCGGCGTTAAGCGCGTCGATTGCCGTGGTGGCGTGCCAATGATCGGGCGTCGCGATGAGCACGGCGTCGATTTCTTTGACGTCGAGCAGCTTGCGGTGATCGGTGAAGCCGCGCGCTTTGGGAGCCTTTTGCAGCGCCTGGTCGATGTGCTCGCCGTAGATGTCACACACCGCGACGACGTCCACCGTGGGGTCTTCCTGGAACTGCGACATATCGTAGCGGCCGCGATCGCCAGGGCCAATCACGCCGAGATGAATGCGGTCGTTAGCCCCCAGCACGCGCGAATAGGCTGCCGCCGAGAGCGCGGCAGTGCCGCGAAGGAAGTTTCTGCGGGCAATATGCGGTTCGGACATGTAGGGATTATGACACGCAGCCGCGGTTAGTGACCGTATTGGGCCACTTGACGGCCCGCGGTCACTCTTTGGCCGTGCATCCCCGGCGAAGTGCGGTTTTGAATTGGTTCAGCAATTGCTTACACCTTGGTGCACCACTGAAATCAGCGGAGGTAATGGGATATGTTTCGCATACGGTTGATCGGATTTGTGTTCGCCGCGGGGTTGGCATTTAACGCTTCCGCCGCCGAGGTTTTTGTGCGGGTTGCTCCGCCGCGCGCTGTGATTGAGACGCGGGGTCCGCCGCCAAGCCGGGAGCATGTATGGATCGGTGGGTACCATCGCTGGGATGGCAACACCTATGTTTGGGGTCCCGGCCGCTGGGAAGCGCCGCCGCGCCGGCACGCTCGCTGGGTAGCGCACCGCTGGGTACATCGCCGCGGTGGCTATGTTCTAGTGGAAGGTCACTGGCGCTAGAGGCTCGCTCGCGCTGCTTGCCGCTCGCGTTCGAGCACGATGAGGTCGAACGCATGCAGCAGTTCTTCGCGCTTTGAATAAGGGCCGGGCGTATACGCGCGCGACTGAATTCCGGCCTGGCCCAGTTCGACGATTCCCCAATCCTGGCGGTTGGTCTCGTCCCAAAATTGGATCGCGTCCTCTGCCTGGAAGTTCGGCCGGGCCAGTTCCGCCGGATGAAAATACCAGTCGCAGAGGATGCGCGTGTGGTCGACCGCCTGCGGCCACAGCGTGTGGACCATCATGTAGTCGGGATGAAGGCTGAGCAGCAGATTGGGGTAGACGACGTAATAGCAGACTCTCCTGCGCTCGCTCTCGCCGAGTCCCGGCAGATACTCACGCCGCCGCTTGCCATCGATGCTCATGGTCTCGGCGCCGCCGCGAAATCCCATGGCGCCTCCGATGTAAGTCGGCTGCGGCGTCTCGTTATCGGCGCCCAGATAATCGGTCAGACGATTCAACGCCGGATGAAGCAGAGGGCAGTGCAGGCACTCGTTGTAGTTGGAAACGATCAGCTTCCAGTTGGCTTTCACTTCGTACACGATGCGTTTGTGCAGCCGCAATTCCTGCATGCGCCACGGTGCGAATTTCTGCGGAAGATCGGCAAGCTGCTCGGCCAACGGCGCCGGATTCGCTCCCAAATAAATGAAGACGTGGCCATCCCAGACGCCCGTGACCACTTCGTGCAGGGGATAGTCGGCGGGCGTAAATTCAGCCTCATCCATGTGCGGCGCTCCCAGCAGGCGGCCGTCAAGTCCGTAGGTCCATCCGTGATAAGGGCACTGAATACGCGCCCCGACATTGCCTTCCGCGGCTGAGCACAGACGCGTGCCGCGGTGCCGGCAGACGTTGTAGAAGGCGCGCACGGAATTGGCGGAATGGCGCACCACGATAATGCTTTCACCGGCAACATCACGCAGAAAATAATCGCCCGGGTTAGGGATGGCGTCGGCGCGTCCGGCGCAAATCCAGCTCTGGCAATAGAAGCTTTCGATCTCCTGGCGGAATATTTCCTTGCTAGTGTAGTAGCGCGCCGGCAGAGTTTTGTAGCTGGTTTCCACTTGGATTCCAGGTTACACTACCGATCCGCTACGCTGGAGCGATGGCCCACGTGACGTCTCGGGTCCCTTCAGTCAGAAGAGCCGCTCTCGTTGCATGCGTTGGAGCGTCTTGGATCCCGTAGCATCCTTGTGGAATTCGGCGCCAAGCCTGATCGCGCCCATGTCGACTCACCCCGAGGCGAGATGGTGGCTCATTCCCGAGATTCTCGTGGTGTTTCTCTTCACCCCGATCTTGCCGGTGTTCTACTTCGCGTTGTATCGCAACATAGGATCCCTTCGCATCTCTAGAGGCCACCGGATGATTGGCGCCCGGCGCGGCGATCGTTCTCGGTATCGGTGTGGCAACGTGGGTGCCGGGGTGGATCAGATCACCAGGCCCTTTTTTGACAATTTTGAAGACGGTCGACTGGCGAACCGGTGGCTCCGGCGTCTTGACAGTCGTGGGGGACGCCAGGACGAGGCCACAAACATCACATTCACCACGACAATCTTGCCAGGCACTGAACTGATTATTGAGAGCCAGGGGCCGGACGCCACGCTGAGCACGGGATCGGCGCAGTTGTTCTCCGACGGGGGGGACCGGATTCCTGATTTTCCGCTATGTTCCCTCCGGGCAGGAAGCGTCCGTTCCGCTGCAAATGGGAACGGCCGGCTCTCATGTGCTCCCCTTCGACGAGACTACGGGACTCACGACTGGCATCGCGTTGGCGAACGTTGCAGCGGCGAACGCGCCCATCGCGATGGTCATTCACGACGATAAGGGCGCGATCCTGGTCACCGATACCATCACTCTGAACCCACAAGGAAATATGTCGTTCGTGCTGCCTTAATGCGGTGCAGCAAAAACGCGGGACCGTTGTATTCCAAACCCCTGCCGGCGGCCAGATCGGTGCCATCGCGATCCGGGCAACCGCGGCGGGCGCTTACACGACCATACCTCCATCAACCGAGAAGGGCGGCTTGAGACCAGGGTGCTGGCTTGCGCGAGCCAGCCCGCGGCGGTATCATTCCGCGCATGAATCCCGAGTCCGCTTCTGCTGCCAAGAAATATTGGTGGGCCGCGGCCATCGCGGTGCCGCTGCTGGTCGCCGTTATTGGAATCGTTCCGTCTTTGCGAAAGAAAGACACGGCGGCCATCAACATCAATCAGGATTCGCACAACCTGAGCTTTCAGCAAATCAACGTCATTGAAGGCGAATACCGGCAGAAAACCGGCCAGCCATTACCGCCCGAGGTGCAGCAGCAGATTGAACAGGCGCTGCTGCTGGTCAAACAGGAACGCTATGGAGACGGCATCCCGCTGCTGCGCGCGGCCGCCGAAAAGGCTGCCGTGCCCGCGGTGCTGGCGGACCTGGGACACGCACTTGCCTTAGCGGGGAAGCCGACCGAAGCCGAGAACGCTTACAGTCAAGCAGCCGCCGCAGACCCATCCAACCAGCAGGTGAAGGAAGGCCGGCAATTCCTTGCCAAACTCACCGGCAACAACACGATCTTCAACGCGGCTGAAATTCCCATGCAGAAGACCATCGCCGCGATGGTGCCCGATGGCGGCACGAATTTTTTCAAATTCACCGCGCCCTCCGGTCCGCGGGATCACCTGCGTGCGCGCCTGGAAAATCGTTCCCCCAGCCTGGGTCTCGGGCTCGCTGTAAATGACGCGGAGAAAGCGCCAATCGGTGGAACATCCGGCGCCGGCGCGGCCAACCTTGTTTACGAATTCTCAGCGACTCCCGGCGCGATTCATTACCTGCAGGTAAGCCCTCACTATAGCGGAGGCGGAGCGTACACGCTCATCGTGGAACCAACCCATAGCTTCGACGCCTTCGAGCCCAATGACACGATACTCACGGCCAAGGACATACCCACTGGAAGCGCGGTTGAGGCCAACATCATGGACGAGGGCGACACGGATTTCTACCGCTTCCACGCGCGCGGTGCCAAAACGCTAATCGTGGTCGACAACCGCTCCCCCACGCTCGGCATCACCTTACGTGTGATGGACGCCGACAAGGCGCCTGTCGGCGAACGATCGGGTGCGATCGCCGCCAACGTTCGCTATGAGTTCGACAGCAAGCCAGACGGCATTTATCATCTCCAGATTTCGCCGCATTACAGCCCCGGCGGTAAGTACGCCATCACCATTCAGTAGCGAGCTTATAATTGCAGGGTGTTATCCGCCTCGGCAATCTTTCGCGCAGCGCTTTTCCTGCTGCTGATTTTTCGGCTTCATGGCGCCGATCCTGCGCCGCCGCAGTTTCAACTGCCTGAATCCGCCCGTCCGCAAAAGTATGCGATCGAGTTGACTATTGATCCGAGTCAGGAATCTTTTCAGGGCATCGCCACCATCGACCTCCAACTCAGCGAGCGCGTGCCTTTCGTTTGGCTCAATGGAACCGGCATCACCGTACAGAAGGCTTTCCTGCGCGCTAGCGGCCAAACCATCCCCGCACGCGTTGTTTATGCGCGCGATGAGTTCATCGGATTCGCACTCGACCAGCCCGCCGGCCCCGGCCCGGCGCAACTGGAAATTCACTATCAAGCTGCGCTCAGCGACAAGTCCACCGTTGGCGCCTACCGCAGAAAGTCGGAAGGCGAGTGGTATGTGTTCACCACCTTCACCGCCATTGAAGCGCGCCGCGCGTTCCCGTGCTTCGATGAGCCGCGCTACAAAACGCCGTGGCAGCTCACCCTGCACGTGAAGCAGGAGCACACGGCCCTCACCAACACACAGCCCGCGACCGAGGACAACGAGCCGGGCGGCATGAAGAAGATCACGTTCGCGCCTACAGCACTACTGCCATCCGAGCTGATTGCTTTCGCCGTGGGCCCGTTTGAAATTGTCGATGCCGGACGGGCAGGGAAGAATCAGACGCCGGTAAGAATCATCACGCCGCGAGGCCGTGCCGCTGAGGCGGCCTACGCGCGCATCGCAGCTCCAGAACTGTTGGCGCGCCTCGAAGAATATACCGGCATTCCCTATCCGTTCGGCAAGCTGGACCACATCGCGCTGCTCGAAGGCGCGTTCGGCGCGGTGGAAAATCCCGGTCTCATCACTTACCAGCAGCGCACTCTTCTCGCCAAGGCCGAGCAGGACACTGCGGACCGCCAGCGCGGCCTGCGCGGAACGATGGCCCACGAACTCGCCCACCAGTGGTTCGGCAATCTGGTCACGATGTCCACCTGGCAGGACGTCTGGCTGAGCGAAGGCTTCGCCACCTGGCTCGGAAGCAAGATCGCCGATCAGGACCAGCCGGAAATTCGCCGCAAAGTTTTCGCGGCCGCCTCACGCGACCGCATCATGGCCGCCGACGCTCCCGGCAACGCGCGTCCAGTACGCCTGGCGTTTTCTTCCCGCGAAGGAATGCGTGACGTCTACAACCGCCTGGTTTACGAAAAAGGTGCGAACGTTTTACGCACGCTCGAAGGCTGGATCGGCGAGGAGCCGTTCCGCCAGGCCATGCACGCCTATCTCACAGCGAACGCTTTCGAAAACGCCACAACCGATGAGTTGGCCGCGGCCATCCGCGAATCGACCGGACGCGATGTAGGCGCCATCATGAGTGGCCTTCTGGATCAACCCGGAGCGCCCGTAATCACAGCGGAGCTGCAGTGCCTCAATCAGACGCCGCGCGTGGTGTTGCGGCAGCAGCGCTACCTGCCGCTGGGCGCAACCGTTGAACCACCGCGCTGGCGCCTGCCAGTTTGCATCACTGCCGAAGGCGGCTCGCGAAAATGCGCTGTGCTGGAAAACCAGCAGGCCGAAATTGCGCTGGATGATCTCACTGCCTGCCCAGCCTGGATTTTTCCCAACGCCGGCGCAACCGGCTACTATCGCAGCGAGCTCAGCGCGCAGCTTCTGGATGCGCTAGTCCAGCACGGCTTCGACCACCTCACCGCGGCAGAGCGGGTAACGGCGGTTCTGGATATGAACGCGCTGGTTCGCAATGGCCATATCCCGGCCGCGCAGGCGCTGAAGCTGCTGCCGAAGCTGGCGCGCGACGCCGAGCCACAAGTCGTTTTAGCCGCGGTAAGCCTGGCGCATTCCCTCGCGGCAATTGTTCCGCCGGCCCTGGGACCGAAGTACGACGAGTTCGTGCGCGCCACCTTCGGCGCGATACCGCCTGCGAAGCCGGAAGAGATCGAGCTACTGCGAAACGCTCAGGAAAAGAGCGTAACGGAATTTCTCAGCAAGTAAGCCGTCACTTCTTGACGTACTTCTTGAGCGCCTTGTTGCCGACCTCGGCCCCGTAAATGTTGCCCATGGCGTCGGCGGCGATTCCTTCGGCGCCGCTGGTGAAGGAGTGATCCGGGTCCGGCTCCGGATCAGGAATGAACGCCGTCACCACGCCGGTCTTGGCGCTACCCACGCGGATGCCGCGCTTCCAGCCCGGATGATGGCCATAGCCATTCGCGTCCTTGGATTCGGAATCCGATACATAAATGACGTCGTTCTTGTCGATGAAAATTCCACTCGGCCGGCTGAACTGCGTCCATTGCTCCAAGAATTTTCCATCCTGATCGAAAATCTGAATCCGGTTGTTGGTGCGATCGCCGACGAACAAGCGTCCGCGCGAATCGAAAGCCAGCGCATGCGGTCCGTTGAACTCGCCGGGCGCGGTGCCAGGCTTACCCCAGGTCTTGATGAATTTGCCGTCTTTGTTGAATTTCATAATGCGCATATTCGACGGCGGGTCGTGCCCATCGGCGACAAAGATATCCCCATTCGGCGCCACCGCAACATCGGACGGCGAATAGAATTCGTCCAGGGCATTGCCCGGCACGCCCGGCTTGCCCAGCGTCATCAGCACCTTGCCTTCCGGACTGAATTTGATGGCCACGTGCCCCTTGCCGGCCTTACCCGGAGCGTCCGTAATCCAGATGTTGCCGTCTGGGTCAATGCAAATGCCGTGCGGAAACGCGAACATTCCCTCGCCGAAACTTTTGATCAGTTTGCCGTTGGGATCGAACTCGAGGATGGGCGCGTCGGGCCGGTCGACGCAGCTATTGCGTCGACAGCGCTCGCCCACCCAGATGTTGCCGTTGCGATCCACATCCACGGCGCTGGTCGATCCCCAGGTCCGGCCCTCCGGAAGCTTGGCCCAGTTCTCGATGGTGCGATAGGGATTAGGCTGGCTATTGGGCTGATCGTCCGCCCTCAGGGGAAAAATCGCCACCGCCGCAAGGATGGCCACCGCAAGCATGTATTTCATGAGTAAGAGTATATTCCACGCGGCTTTGGCCGTGCCGCCCGACGTTCTTTGATAAGCTTTGTGGATATTATGAGGCTCTCGCAACTTCACATTGGTTACGTACTGGCGGCTTCCACGTTGATGTCCGCCTCTGCCGCTGACTTTAACGGAGTCTGGAAACTCAAGGCGGGAGGCGGCGGTCTGCAAGACGCCACCATGGTCATCGAGCGGACCGGCGATGAAGTACGCCAACGAACGATCGGCATGCGTGGCGGCGTAGAACAGCGCTCCGAGTTCAAATACAAAACGGGCGGCGAAAGCATCAATGATTTCCGCGGCACGCCCATGAAAAGCGAAACCAAGCTCGAAGCCAACACCATCGAGATCCACTCGCAGGCCAAGACCTCGCGCGGGGAGTATCTGGCGACAGAGATGTGGAAGCTATCGTCGGACGGAAATACGATGGTCATCCAGATTCATTCGGATATGGCAGGACGCGGCAATGATTCGAGCGCCGTCTACGAGCGCGCTCCTGCTTCGGCCGCGGCGGTCTTCGATCGGCCCGAACAGAAAGCCGGCGCCGCTTACAAGAACATTCAGATTCTTAAGGATGTTCCGGTTTCGAATTTCATCCCGGTCATGCGGCAATTCGCCGGCGCACTGGGCGTCGAGTGCGAGCATTGCCACGTCGCCACCGATTTCGCCAGCGAAGAGAAGCCCGCCAAGGCCACCGCGCGCAAGATGCTGCTCATGGCCGGGGCCATCAATAAGGATCATTTCGGCGGACAAGGCGCGGTGAGTTGTTATACCTGCCATCGCGGGCAAACTAAGCCGGCGACCGCTCCACCAGCCGCTCAGTAAGCCAACAGTTTTTCGGCTTCGCGTGCCAGGTCTTCCACCTGCGGCAGAATCGCGGCTTCAAGCTGCGGATGATATGCCACCCAGGTATCGAGCGCGCCCACGCGCCGCACCGGCGCATCCAACTTGTCGAAAAGCTCATCAGCCACTCGGGCGGCAATCTCCGCGCCGTAGCCCCACGAGACAGTGTCTTCGTGCGCCACCAGCACGCGGTTGGTTTTCTCCACCGACGCACGGATGGTTTCCCAATCGTAAGGCGCGAGCGAGCGCAGGTCGATTACCTCGATGGTCTGGTCCGGATTCTTGCGCTCGACCTGCACCGCTGCCTGCAGCGCTTTCTGCACCACGGCGCCATACGTCACGATGGTCAGCGATGCGCCGGTCTTGACCACTTTGGCGCTGCCGAACGGGATCATGTAGTCCTCGCCTGGATACGGCGAACGGTTGTAAGGCTCGCGGTACAGGCGCTTGTGCTCGAGAAACAAGACCGGATCGTCGCAGCGAATGGCCGTGCGCAGCAGGCCGCAGGCGTCGAGCGCGTTGGACGGCATCACAACGCGCAGCCCGGGCGTGTGGGTGAACATCACTTCGCCGCACTGGCTGTGATAAATGGCTCCGCCGCTGAGGTAGCCGCCGATCGGAACGCGCAGCACGAGCGGCGCCGAGAAGCCGCCATTGGAACGCCATCGCAAAGTAGCTAACTCATCCCGAATCTGCATCATGGCGGTCCAGATGTAATCGAAAAATTGAATCTCGACCACCGGCTTCAGGCCACGCGTGGCGAGCCCGATGGCCCGGCCTACGATGGCCGCTTCCGCCAGCGGCGAATTAAAGCAGCGGCGCGTGCCGAACTCGGTTTGCAGCCCGTGCGTGACTTTGAAAACGCCGCCTTTGCCCTTCACTTCGGTGCGGTTTTCTTCGATGGTGTAGTCGGCCACGTCCTCGCCGAAAACCAGAATGTCCGGGTTGCGCCGCATCTCTTCGCGCAGGGTCGAGTTGATGAGATCGACCATGGTCTTGGGCGCGCCCGTGAGTTCGGCCTCGTGATCGAATTCGGCCGAAGTGGGATCGACGCTCCCCGAATACAGGTTGATCATCGCCGAATCGCGCGCCGGTCCTTCCTGCTGCAGGGCCCGCTGGGATGCCTCCTGCACTTCCTGTTCGACTTCTTCCACGATGCGATGCGAGCGCCGCGCGGTCCAGTATTCCCTCATCCAGCAAATAGCGCGGAAACACTACCAGCGGATCGCGCGCGGCTTCGGCTTCCCGCTCGGCCGCGGTCTTGTACAGATTTTCGTCGTCGGAAAGCGAATGCGAGTAAAGCCGCACGCAGTGCGCGTGCACCAGCGCCGGCCCTTCGCCGCGGCGGACATAATCCACGGCCTCGCGCATGGCCTGGTAGGACGCAACGAAATCGTTGCCGTCAATCTCCTGGCGAAACAATCCCGGAAAGCCGGAAAGCAGATGCGAGATATTTCCGCCCGCGGTCTGCGCTTGCACGGGCACGGAGATGGCGTAGCCGTTGTCTTCCACCAGCACCAGCACCGGCAGCCGGTCCAGGCACATCACGTTCATGGCTTCCCAAAACTCGCCTTCGCTGGTCGCGCCATCGCCGATCGATGACCAGCGTGACCTCGTCGGTTTTGGCGATTGCGATAGCGGCTGGCGTGCGCGCAGCCGACCGCCTGCAGCCATCTGCATCCCGGTGGGCGATGAGGCCGTCACGATGTTCAGCTTCGGCGCGGACCAGTGCGATGCCATCTGCCGTCCGCCCGAAGCCGGATCGGAGGCGGCGCCCACGGCCTGCAGCAGGTTCTCGTAAGGCGTGACGCCCACTGCCAGCGCCAGCGCGCGATTGCGATAGTACGGATAAACCCAATCGTGGCCCGGACGCAGCGCCAGGCCGGCGGCCGTTTCAATGGCTTCGTGACCGGCGCAGCTTACCTGAAAATAAATTTTGTTCTGGCGCTTGAGAGTTACTTCGCGGTCGTCCAGACGCCGGGAAGTATGCATCAGTCGGAAAGCGCGAATGAGAAAATCAGGCTCGATGTTCTCTGTGTGCGCCGGCGCAGGGCGGTTGGTGGTTGGGGATGTAGTGGCCATCGGGAGCTTTCCTTTAGGCATTATCGCCCCGCCGGCGTGAGTTCGACAACGGCGGCATCCGGAACCGGCGCGCGCCTTACTGCCACCAGCGCGCCCAGGTAAAGCAGGCCCCCGAGCAGCAGCGTTTCTACCAATCCCATGTAAATAGCGCACACCAGCGCCCCGGCGGAGCCCAGAACACTCGCTGCCGCATTCAGCGACCACGCCCAGCGCACCGACGGTTTGTGCCAGCGCTCCAGGCGCGCCAGGCCCGTCGGGAACGGCATGCCCATAACGAAACCGGCCGGGAAAATGAGTACCGCGGTGAGAAACATTTTGACTCCCAGCGGCAGTCCCACGGCTCTGCGGCAGCAGCGATACTTCGAACGCCATCAAGGCCAGCAGCCCCGCTGCCGTTAGCAGTGCGATTCGCAGCCGGGAATCGGACGTTCCCAGCAGGCGGCGGCTGCAAAAGCTGCCCAGACCGCTCGACACCAGCATGGAGAAAATCACCACTGTGAGCGCGTAGGTCGGATGGCCCAGGAAGAGCACGAATTTCTGGATGAGCGCGACTTCCACCAGAATGTAGCCCGCGCCGATCGCCAGGAAATACAGCAGGAATCGCAGCACGGGTTTCTCATGCGGCAGGCGCGCCCCCAGCACCAGCGGCGGCAGTCCCAGGATAATCAGTGTGGCCACCAGGCTAACCGCCAACAACTCGAACAGCAGCGGCACGGCGATGTTGACCTTGTAATCGGCGCTGTTGAACTGATGCGCGCGTCACAAAATTCCACAGATCGCGCGGCTGCACCGTGTAAAAGAAGAATGGCCGGTTGTCGCTCACCGGCGAAATATCGTACGGGTAAGCGCGCTGATATGCGCCGGGGTCGGGGCTGTGCAGCAGGTCGTTGAAGGGATTGGCCAGGCGCTCATCGGGCAGATACATGGCTTCCATTTTTGCTTCGGCAAGCGCGGTGCGCGTCCGCGCAATATCGTCGGCGGACAACGGACGGCGTCGCAAAGATCACCGTGTCGGTCGCGCCCCACCCGGCCAAATCCGCCCGCGTTCCGGCGCGCACGACGATCACATGCCGCCAGGGCTCGGCTTCGCCCAGTCGCTCGAGCGCCGCCATGGCCAACGACAACCAGGCGCAACGATTCCCGCGGCGGATCGAAGCCCCAACGCGTGAAAGCCAGAATGCCGTCATCGGTCAGATGCGAGAAGTAATCCTGCAGCGCATCGGCGGTGTAGAGGTTATTTTCAGAAAGCGCGAACGCGCCGGCTGCAGTCGCGGCCCAGGTGTCGACCAAGCGTGGCTTGCAATACCTGATACTTGTCCGCACTGCGGCGCACAAAACTTCTGCCGTCTTCGACCGCAATGTGGACGTCCGGCCGCAGGTAAAGATTGCGGCTGAGCTGCGGGATACAGTTGCCGCATGATGGTGGTGGCAATGATCGGATTGATCTCGACGCCGGTAATGTCATGGCTGCCCGGATGCCAGCGCGCGGGCCACGTCCCAGCCGCCGCCCGGGCCGATGATCAGCGCCTTGGCCCCAGGCCGCAGCACGTAAGGCAGGCCCGGACCCTGGTAGAGCAGATCGTGCAAATCGTGCTCGGAGAGATGCTCGAAATCAAAATTGGCGATTCCGGTCGATGCATCGGCGTCGATAAAAATCGATCGGCATGCCCGAGCCTCTTTCGGGAGCCAGGCCGATGCGCGAAAAGCTATTCCACTTCCTGAAGATTTCTTTCTGCAGCTTCTGGCCCTTGGCGTAGCGAACCTCGATGAATCCGTAGCGGTTGTTGACGATCAGCAGGCCGAAAAGCGCCAGCGCCAGAGCCACGCAGGCCGCGCGTCCCGAAATGCGTCCGGCCAGGCCATGCCAGATGGCCGCTGCAGCAGCAAATGTGACCGCTGCGGCGATGGTAGTATTCGGCCCGCCAAAGGCGTTGAGCAACGGGACAAGCAGCAAACAGCCCGCCGCCGCGCCCAGCAAATCGAAGAAGTAAACCCGGTCTACGCGTTCGATGGTCTCCGAAATAGCCAGCGAGACAATGGCCCCGGAGAGAAAAAACGGCAGCGCGCAGGTGAAATAAATTAACGCCAGTTGGCCGTTGTGGACGTTCTCTTTGGGCGAAAGCGCGACCGCGATCGCGGCGATCACCAGCAAACTGTTGGCCGCGCTCAGGCCGCCGAGCTTGGCGAACAGATCGCCCTTCCACCCGGCCGACCACGTAAGAAAATACGCCGCCCGCGCCTAGCCCGAACAAGGCAATCGAAATCGCCAGGAAAGCGAAGTGGTAGTAGAAGACCACCGAGAAGATGCGCGTGAGCGAAAGTTCCAGCAGCAGCGTCGCCATCGTGGTGAGAGCTACGCAGAGATAGACCAGCGGCCAGTGTAGTGCTGCGGGCTTGTCGGGTTGCAGTGTGCGAGACAAGACTCTATGTTACGAAAAATGCGGCAGGCAGGTCGGGGACCTGCCCCACAGTGCTAGAATGTGCTTTCAGCTTATGTCTTTCATCCAGAATCAGTTTGAAAGAAATTTCATTACCACGTCGGTCGACCACGTATTCAATTGGGCGCGCAAGTCCGCCCTGTGGCCCATGACTTTCGGCTTGGCCTGCTGCGCTATTGAAATGATCGCGTCGTCTACGTCGCGTTTCGATATCGCGCGCTTTGGCGCTGAAGTTTTCCGTCCCAGCCCGCGCCAGTCGGACCTGATGATCGTGGCCGGAACCGTCACCCTCAAAATGGCGCCGGTGCTCAAGCGCATCTACGACCAGATGCCCGATCCGAAATGGGTGATCTCGATGGGCGCCTGCTCGAGCGTCGGCGGCCCGTTCAACACCTACGCCGTGCTGCAGGGCGTCGACAAAATCGTTCCCGTGGATGTTTACGTCACCGGCTGCCCGCCGCGTCCCGAGAACTTGTTCTACGCGCTGCTCAAATTGCAGGACAAGATCGACCAGATGACCACGCTGGTCAAACGCCCGACCGACGTGCACCTGGATGAATCCATGCTCCAGGAATTCAAGCAGCAGGTCATGATCGCCCAGATTCAGAACCCGGTTTAGGCCGGGCTGTGTTCTACCAGGATTCCCAACAAATCTACCGGGTCCGCGCCCTCGATTCGTTCGACTGGCTGCTCCACGGCTTCGGCACGCGCCACTCGCAAGCATGGGGCGATAACGCCGCCACTCTCCACCAGATTCATTCCGCAATCGTCGTGGACGCCGCCGGCCGCTCCGGCTCACTAGGTGACGGCGACGCCCTAATCGAGAACACGCCGGGATGTTCGGTCGCCGTGAAGAGCGCCGACTGCGTTCCCATCCTGCTGGTCGATGAGCGCCACCGCGCCGTTGCAGCGGTCCACGCCGGCTGGCGCGGGACGCTCCAGAAAATCGTACAAAAAGCCGTGGCCGTGATGGTGGCGCGTTTCGCGAGCGATATCGCCGATCTGCACGCCGCCATCGGCCCGGCCATTGGCGCATGTTGTTACGAAGTGGGCGCCGAAGTAGCCAGCCAGTTCGGCGTTACCGAGCCCAAGCCGCATCTCGATCTGGCCCGAGATCAACCAGCAGCAGTTGATCGAAGAAGGTCTTTCCGCGGGGCGGATCTACCTCGCCGGCCTCTGCACCAAATGTCTTGAAAAGGAGTTTTACTCGTGGCGCCGCGACGGAGAGCGCGCAGGGCGCATGCTCTCCGTCGCGGGAATCAGGTAGTTAAGCGGCGTTTTGCAGCAATGCTTCGAGCGATTCGACAGTCTCAATCTGGTTGGCATCGGCGGCTTCCTGGCAGCGAATGCAAAAGCTAGTCCATGGCACCGCGTTCAGCCGCTTCGGACTGATGTCTTCCTCGCAATGCAGGCAGACTCCGTAGCTGCCATCGGCGATTCTGGCCAGAGCCGTCCGCACTTTCCGCAACAGTTGTGAATCACGGTCGAGACTGCGGATTGCGAGTTCGCGCTCGCCGGCCAGTTGCACTTCGTCAATAGCGTCGGGAGTCTTCTCGATAGCAATGTCCTGCCGGTTGCGCAATCCTGCCTCCAGCTCGGCCCTCTTCGCTTCGAGTACTACTCTTTGTTTTTCCAATTCTTGTTTGCTCATAATATCCCCCTTCCGCTATTAACCTTGTGCATCCAATCCAGCTTCTGTCCCATTCCAAATGATATAGACGATAGAAAAAGGCAAAAGTTTCAAAGAAACTACGCGGCTTACCAGCCTAAGGCTGATCTTTGGCGGAAGTGCCTGTGAAGTTTAGGTTTGGATCCCCTAGCGGCGACTCAAGCTGCGAGCTGCTTCCCAGGGTCTCGCACTAGCATAGCACTACATGTCAAGTTCGTTCCGGGTACCGCTCCGATGCGAGCCGTGACCGAAGGGAGCGGTTTTAATCGCCGCTTTTCTCGACTTCCACGAGGCAACTGTAAAATGTCGCGCCGCCGCCGATATCCGTCAGCCGCTCCGACGTCAGCACATTGACGTTGCGGCCATCGGGCGCCTTCTTGTTCCAGCGCGTGGAGGGAGCGCAAGCCACTCCGGCAGGCACGCTGTCATCCACGCGCGCGGCCAGCACACAGGATCCGCGCTCATTGTATATACGGACCTGGTCGCCCATGGCCACGCCCCGCCGGGCAGCGTCGGCCGCGTTCAACGTGATCCACGCCGTTTGCGCGTCGTTGTCGGGCCGGTTGCCGAAAGTCGAGTTCATGCTGTCGTCGTTCTTGGGCGAAATCAATTCCAGTGGAAAACGGGCGCGCAATGCCTCCGAGCCATGCCGGGATTCGATGGGCGGCGTGTAGTCCAGCGTCTCGGCGCGGAATTCGCATTTGCCCGATGCCGTGCCGAACCCTCCCGCCGCGAACGGTTGAAAAGGATCGCCGTTCTCAGCGACGCGCAGCCGCACGAAATGGTCGCGCTCCAGGGTATCGATCGAAATGTCTTTCAGAAACGCATGGCCGGAATCGAGCAGCCCGCGAATCATGTCATCTTCGGATTCGGCGAGACACGGGTCATCGAAGCCCATGCGCGCCGCCAGCAGGCGGAAGATTTCGACGTTGGATTTCGCCTCGCCTGGAGCGGGCAGCACCGGCCGCGCCATTTGCAGGTAGTAGTGGCCGTACGCGAAGTACACGTCGGTGTGCTCCAGAAAGGTCGTGGCCGGCAGCACGATGTCGGCGTGATCGGCGGTATCGGTCTGAAACTGCTCCAGCACTACCGTGAACAGGTCGTTCCGGCGAAGGCCTTGGAGCACCAGATTCTGATTGGGAGCAATGCTGGCCGGGTTCGAGTTGTAGACCACCAACGCCTTCACCGGCGGATCGTCGAGCGTATTCAGGGCTTGCCCCAGTTGGGACATGTTGACCAGGCGCGCTTCGCGGCCCAGCGTCGAGCGCTGCTGCAAATCGGGCCGTTCGAGCGCCGCGCGATTCACCTGAAACGCCTGCGAAGTCGAAAGCTGCGCGCCGCCTCCGACATCTTTCCACGCTCCCGTAAGCGCCGGAAGCAGGCAGATGGCCCGCACTGCCATGCCGCCGCGCTCGCTGCGCTGCAAACCGTAATTCAGCCGGATCGCTGCCGGCCGCGTGGTCGCGTACTCGCGTGCCAGATTGACGATGTCTTCCCGCGGAATGCCGGTAAGCGCTTCCACCCGCTCAGGCGGATAGGCGCGAACCTTCTCTGCCAGGGCGTCGAAGCCCGTTGTAAAGCGCTCCACATAATCGCGATCATGCAGCCGCTCGCCGATGATCACGTGCATCATCCCGAGCGCCAGCGCCGTGTCCGACCCGGGATTGATGAAAAAATGTTTGTCCGATAAACGTCCGGTCCGGTTCTGATGCGGATCGATGGTGTAGAACCGCGCGCCGTTGCGCCGCGCCTCCACGATGAACGGCCACAAATGCACGTTGGTGCCAAGCACGTTCGCGCCCCAGGCGATGATTAGCTTCGAATGGCGGAACTGCTCCGGCTCGGTGCCGTAGCGGTAGCCCAGCGACTCCATCATGCCCGCCGCGCCGGCAGTCGCGCAGATCGTGCGGTCCAGGCGTGAAGCCCCGAGGCGGTGGAAGAAGCGCCGGTCCATGCCGCCGCCCTGCAGAAATCCCATGGAGCCGCCATAGCTGTAAGGCAGTATGGCTTCCGGCCCGAATTCGCGCGCGATCGCTTGCAGCCCGCCCGCAATTTCCTCCAGGGCTTCATCCCAGGTGATTCGCTCGAAACGCCCGGCGCCCTTCGCGCCCAAACGCCGCTGCGGGTACAGCAAGCGGTCGGGGGAATACTCGCGTTCCAGGTAGCGCGAAACCTTGCCACACAAAAAACCACGCGTCACCGGGTGCTCCGGATTGCCGCGCAACCGCGAGCCTTTACCCGCCTCGACGTTGATCAATAGCGAGCAGGCGTCGGGGCAATCCAAAGCGCAAACGGAATGCCGAACCTCTGACATTGCAATCGATTATAGCAACTTGCCTATCCCCGCTTTTGAACAGCGGCGTCCCACAAACGGACACATGCGCCAGCTATCTCCACGATTCTTCAAGGGCTTATTGGCCCCGAGTATGGCATTGCACCTGCGCTATAGGAGCAACGATATGCGTCGACATGCTCTGCAGGGGTGCGAATGAAGTTCGTCCGAAGTCTGGCTGCTGGCGTCTTGCTTACCTTGATTTCTTCCGGCTTCGCTCAGTCGCCCGAGATCTCTATTTCAGAACCGAAGCGCGTGCCCGTGGTGGGCGCGATCATACGGCCTTTTCATCTGGAGCGCCGCATCGTTTCACCGGTGAATTACAACAACACGCCGCGCCTGGAATCGTTGGTTCGCGGCGGCAATCTGTATCTGTCGTCTGCAGGATGTCATCGCGCTGGTGCTGGAGAACAATATCGACATCGCCATTCAACGCTACGGTCCGCCGTTGGCGAATGAAGTTCTGCGGCGCGCGCAGGGCGGCGGTTTTTTGCGTACGGTAGGCGTGCCCGTTTTTGCCGGACCGGCCAGCGTCAGTCTGGCGGGAGTCAGCGCCAATACCGTGGGCCTGGCGGAAAGCGGATCGGGCGTCGGCTCGGGCGGCGGAATCGTCAGTCAGATCGGCACCCAGCCGCTCAATTTGGATCCGTTTCTATTTGGCTCGGCGCTTTTCGGCCACTTTACTACGCCGCAAAGCAACACGTTCTTGAACCCGGTTCCGGCCCTGCAGCAGGACGTCAGAAATTATCAATTCGGCTATGCCCAGTCATGGGTTACGGGGACCACCGCGCAGTTGTCTTATGGGAGCACTTGGAACTCGTACAACAGCCCCGCACCTCTGCTCAACCCTTACACCAGCGGCTTTCTGGATCTTTTCGTCCAACAGAACCTGTTGCAGGGCCTTAGCATCGCAGTCAACAATCGCAACATCCGCATGGCCCGCAACAACATGAAGGTCACCGATCTGCAAGTGAAGCGGCAGGTGATCACCACCATTTCCGCCGCCCTGAATCTTTACTGGGATTTGGTGAGCTTCATCGACGGCGTGCGCATTCAGGAGCAGGCGCTGGCGACGGCGCAGAAGCTGTACGAAGACAATCAGAAGCAGGTGAGAATCGGCACGCTGTCGGCGATCGAAGTAACCCGCGCCGCGGCCGAAGTCTCCGCCGCTAAAGAAAATCTGTTGATCGCGCAAACCAACGTGGCTCAGCAGGAAACCGTGCTGAAGAACGCGCTCAGCCGCAACGGCCTGGCCAGCCCGTGGCTGGATGACGTCCACATCATTACGCTCGACAGCATTCAAGTTCCTGAGAAGGACGATCTGAAGCCAACTTCCGAACTGGTTGCCGATGCGCTCGCCAAGCGTCCCGAGCTCGAACAAGTCCGCGTGAACATTCAGACCACTACCATCGCCATGACCGGCACCCGCAACGCGCTGCTGCCCAGTTTGCAGGCTTTTGCCGAGTTCACCAACAACGCGCTCACCGGCTCGCCGAACGCGCTGGCTAACGGCGCCAACGGCATCCCTGATCCGTACTTTGTCGGCGGCTACGGCAACCTGCTCAGCCAGATCGGCCGCCGCAATTATCCCAACTACTCGGTAGGTTTCCAGTTGAATATCCCGATCCGCAACCGTGCCGCGCAAGCCGACTACGTGACCGATCAACTTTCTCTGCGGCAGAGCGAATTGCAGTTGCAGCGGAGTATCAGCCAGGTGCGCGTCGACGTCAAGAACGCCATCATCGGCCTGCAGCAGGCGCGCGCACGCTACGAGAATGCCGTAGCCACCAGAACCCTGGCACAGCAGACGCTCAGCGCCGAGCAGAGGCGGTTTCAATTTGGCGAATCGACCATAGCCTTGGTCGTGCAGGCGCAGCGCGATCTGGCGCTGGATCAAAGCGCGGAAGTTCAGGCCATGGCCAACTACACCCACGCCAAAATTGCCTTCGATGAGGCGGTAGGACAGACGCTGGACGTGAATAACATTTCCATGGATGAGGCCAGATCGGGACAGGTGGCGCGCCAGTCCATGATTGTGGAACCCAACCCCAACAGGCAGAACCGATGACGCCTCAACAACTGCTAAGCGCTTTCGTCGCCTGGACCCTGCTGGCCGCGCAGATGCCTGCCCAGGTAGCGGTGTCGGCGCCGGCTGTCGACCGCCCTACCGGTCCCGTCATTGTCCGTCCTTACAAGCAGGCGATCGTGCGGCCGGTGCAATTGAAAAACTCAGGCCGCTTGGGAAGCTTGATTCGCGCCGGCAAGCTGTATCTGACCGTGCAGGACGCCATCGCGCTCGCCATCGAAAATAACCTCGACCTCGAAATCAACCGCTACGGACCGCTGGTCGCCGAATGGACCCTCGAGCGGCGGCAGGCCGGCGGCGTTCTTCCCGGTGTCACCGCCGGCAATTCGTTCGTCAACCAGGCGACGAGCGGCCAAGGCGTGCAAGGCAGCCAGGTGGCGGCGGGCCTGGCGAATAACAACAACAACAACGGCGGCGGCGGTGGCAATGCGGTGATTGCGCAGATCGGGCCGGTAACTCAGGTTCTCGATACTGTCGTGCAAAATACCAGCCTGTACGAGCACATCACCACCCCGCAGCCCAACACCACCCAAAGCCAAACCACCGCGCTGGTAGATACCCACCACATCTACAACACCTTCGTGCAGCAGGGACTGCTGTCGGGCGGCTACGTGCAACTCGCCGCCAACATTTCCGATCTCAAGCAGAATGCGCCCACCGATATCCTGAACCCGTCGGTCGTGCCCATTGTGGATTTTTATCTCCGCCACAACCTGCTGAACGGCTTCGGAAGCAACGTCAATCGCCGCCAAATTACGGTCGCTGAAAAGAACATAGGCGCGGCCCAACTGACGTTTCATTCCCAGTTGCTGAATCTGGTCGCCACCGTTCTGAATCTTTATTGGGATTTGGTGACCGATAACGACGACCTGAAAGCGCGCCAAACCAATCTGGAGCTGGCGCAAAAGTTCTACCACGATACGAAACGGGAGATTGAGCTCGAAGCTACCGCCAAGGTTGAAATCTATCGCGCCGAGGCCGAGTTGGCTACACGGAAGCAGGAACTCGCCATTGCTCTCTCCGCCGTGCGTCAGCAGGAGAACCTGCTCAAAAACGTGATCAGCCGCAACGGATTGGAAGATCCGTTAATCGACACGGCTGAAATCGTACCGCTCGACCATATCGTGGTGCCTGCGCAGGACGATCTGCCGCCGCTGCGCGAGTTAGTGAAAACCGCGCTGGCCAAGCGGCCGGATATGGCCAATGCCAATCTCAGCATGGAGACGGCGGAAATTTCGGCGCTCGGAACTGCTAACGGCATCTTACCCACGTTGCAAGGCATCGCGACGACATACAACAGCGGCCTCGCCGGTACGGCAACTCCACAACCGGGCGGCATCACCGCCGATCCTTACTACGTCGGCGGATTGGGCACCGCATTCGGACAGGTTTTTCGCCGTAATTTCCCCAGCCAGCAGGCGGGTCTGCGTTTTCAAGGCAACTCGGGGAATCGGATTCATCAGGGAGATTACGGGATCGAGCAACTGCAACTGCGGCAGAGTCAACTGGTGACGCGCCGCACCATGAATCAGCTCGTAGTGGATATTTCCAATCAGGTGATTGCGCTCCGGCAAGCCCGGTCACGGCATTCTGCGGCTGTAAACACGCGGGTGCTACAGGAGCAATTGCTGGAGAAAGAGCAGCGCAAGTTCACTCTGGGCGGCTCAACCCGCAACGAGGTGATCGCAGTGCAGCGCAGTCTGGCGACGGCGCGCTCAGCGGAGGTAGCCGCGCTTGCCAACTATAGCCATGCGCGCGTAGCGCTCGATCAGGTGGTGGGCGAAACGCTCGAGAAGAATCATGTTTCAGTCGCGGCAGCGCTCAAAGGCGGCGTGAGCCCCGCCGCTGCGCCCTAGCATTCTGGCTCGCATCCCGATTGCGCTACCATCGATCTCATGATTCGTTGGATGCTTTTGGTAGTGGCCGTTGGCCCTCTGTGTATGGCACAGGATGCGTTTTTCTCTCGTTCCTTATTTGAGCCGCCTGCCGCCAAGGCCGCCGAATCGCTAGCGGCCAGCACCAAGAGCGCGCCCGCTGATCTGCTCACCACCGGCGAGAAGACGGAATGGCTGGAGACCGGCACTTACGCCGAGGCCGTGGAGCTGGCGCATCGCTTGGAGCGGGCTTCGAAATTCGTCAAAGTTCTCGACCTGGGCACCACCGGCGAAGGGCGCACCATGATCGGCATCATGGTTTCGAAAGACCGCGCGTTCACACCGGAGGCCGCGGCCAAAACCCACAAGCCGCTGATCCTGATCCAGAACGGCATTCACTCCGCCGAGATTGAAGGCAAAGACACCTCGCTGATGCTGGTGCGGGATATGACGGTCAGCAAGATCCACGCCGATTGGCTGGACCACGCGGCGTTCCTCATCATTCCGGTCTTCAATATCGATGGCCATGAGTACCGGACCGCTTATCACCGCCTGCATCAGAACGGCCCCAAGGTCGCGGGATTGCGCGCCACAGCGCAGCGCCTGAATTTGAATCGCGACTACATGAAGGCCGATACGCCTGAAGTCCGCGCATGGTTGCGCATGTTCAACGCCTGGCTGCCGGATTTCATGTTCGATATCCATGTGAGCGATGGCGCCGATTTCCAGTACGACGTCACCATCGACATGCCGCAGAATCAGGATGTGGAAGCTCCGGCCGCGGCCTGGGTGAAAAAGTTTCTGCCCGAGTTCGACCGGCGCATGACGGCCGGCGGCCATCTGGCGGCGCTCTATGGCGAGTTCGAGCCCGTTCCCGGCGGCAAGCAGGAATTGTTCATGGCTTTCGGCGACCGCCTCTTTACGCCCGGCCTTTCCCACATGTATGCCGGGATTCAGGGAAGGCCCGGGATGCTGGTCGAACTGCACAGCATAAAGGTGCCCAAGACGCGGGCCTGGACCAGCTACGACCTCATCCGGTATACCGTCGAGACGATTGCGGCCGACCCGGAGGCCCTGCAGCGCGCCGTGCGCGAAGCGGACAAAGCAGCGTCATCACGGGCGGGGGATCGCTCCGCGCCGCCGGTGTTTCTGCATGGCAAAATCAGCAGCGAGAGCCACCCGTTTGTCTATCGCGGCTTGAAGAGCGAAGAATTCAAGAGCCCGATTACCGGCGCGATGGTCACGCGCTACCTGCCCGAGACGGAAGATCTACAAACCCGTTTTCACGACCAGATCGAAACCACGGTGGCGGCGCAGATGCCGCTCGGCTACCTGATTCCGGCGGCCTGGAAGCCGTTAGCTGACGTGCTGGCGCTGCACGGCGTGGAAATGGAGCGCACGGCGAAACCGCTGGATCAGGAATTCGAGACCTATCGCATCTCGGGCGCAAAGTTTGCGGCGGCTCCGAATGAGGGCCGCATCATGCTGAACTTCGATACCGCGACGCTGGGGCGCGAGAAAATCGCGATGCCGGCGGGATCGTATTGGGTGCCCATGAAACAGCGGCGGGCGCGGGTGATTCTGGCGCTGCTCGAGCCGCTGGCTCCGGAGTCGCTGGCGCGCTGGGGATTCTGCAATACCGCGCTCGAAGATACCGAAGTGCTGGCCGGCGAATATATCCTGGAGCCGCTGGCGCGCAAGATGATGGACGAGGATCCGGCCCTGCGCAAACAGTTCGAGGAAAAATTGGCAGCTGACCCGCAGTTCGCGGCCAATCCCGCGGCCCGGCTGCTTTGGTGGCACCACCGCTCGAGGTTCAACGAAGCAACCGTGGGCCTGTATCCGGTAGTGCGGGTTTGGGAGAAGAACTGGTAGCCCGGCTGAAAAAAGGCCTAGAAAATGAAACTCAGCCCGCCGCGGAAACTCCTCGGATTCTGAATGAGCAGGATCTGCCGGCCGTCGGCGAGCGACAGCGGCAGATAGCCCTGTGCCAGCATGTTGCGCAGATCGGCGGTAGCTTCCATGCGCCACGGCAGATTGAATCCCGAGGGAATCGGCTGGCGCACGTAGATGTTCAAGCCTGGCTCGGGCCGAATCTGCTCCGTCGAGTAGAGCTGGCCGGGAGTGGCGGATGCCTGATCCATCCACTGGTAGCTGGCGATAATGCGGGTCCCGCTGCCCGGTAGCACGGCAGCCGTACGCATGGTGACTGCGGTGCGGTGCGCTGCGCGAATCATGCGGCGCAGATCCTCCGGGTTGTCGCTGGGAACTTCATTCGTAAGCGGCACCAGCACGCCTACCGATCCATACATCAGGCTTACGTTGAGCCGGTCTCCCATTTTCTGAGTGACGGACGCCGTGTAGCCCAGCGTGTGATAATTGCCGGCGTCGAAGATGGAGCTATTGGAGAAAAGATCCGGCAGAATGTCGCCACCGCCATACAGCCCTGCGGGCGCGACGATGGTCAGTGCCGCGTTGCTTACTTCTTCGCGGTAGCCCGAAAGCCGGTAGGTACGCGAGCCGATCACGCGCGAGTAGCCCAACTCAAAGTTCTCGCCGCGCTGCACTTGTGCCCGCCCATTCATTAGCGAAACACGCGGTACGCGGGAGAGCGCATTGATATCCTGCTGCAGCCCGGCATCGGGCGATGCTCCTTGCGAAGCGAGATCGGGCCGGCCGTTGCCTGAGGTAAAGGCAAAATCAAGCTCGCTCGATTGCGGCAGGGCATAGCTCACGCGCGCATACGGGCTGAAATAGTGCAGCCGGTCCAGGAACGTCACCGAATCGAGTGAAAAACCGTATTGGACGCGAAGTGATTCCGACAACGCGGCTTCATTGGCGAAGTTGAGAGCCATGGTCCGCAGCGCCGGTACGCCTCCAGCCGTTGGGCCGCCGGTGATCGCGTCCACCATGCGCGGCATATACATCTGGCGCATGGTCAAAGAAACCTCAGGGCTGACGCCGCCGATGTTTCGGGAATACGTCGTGCGAAATCCCGCCGACGGCATGCCCGACTGCGGTGTGTAGCCGAGGTTGCCGCTTACCTGTACCTGGTTGGCGCCGAACAAAGATGTCGCCAGAGCAAACGCCGTGCCCAGGTCAGCCGCGTCGCCGAAGCCGGAAGGCTGCCCACCGTCTCCGCCGGAAACGCGTACTAAGCCGCGCGTGTCGGAGAAAATCGTCACGCTGTGGTGCGTCTGTCCGTTGGGATCGTAGTTTGGGTCCCAGCCTGGCAACAGGCGCAGAACCGGCCGCGTGGAGCTGGCGGTCCGCAGCACCCATTTCCAGTCTTCCGTCATGACGGCGCGGTCACCAGGAGCCGGGGGCACCAATTGAATCGAACTGAACAGGTTGGCCAAGCTGACATTCAGCAGGCTGCGCACGCCGGGCTGCACCAGGATGTTGTCTTTAAATGCGGTAACGAACGCGGGCAGGCTCACCCGGATGGAATACACGTCGGGGATCAGGCTCGCGAACGTGAACTTTCCCTCGGCATCGGTCAGGGCCCGCTCGCACAATCGCTCCTGGCGATTGAACAGCAGGACGGTCGCGCCCATCTGAGGTATGCCGGTGGTATTCGTGACCGAACCGGCCAGTGCGCCGGATAGCTTAGCAGGAGTGGCGGCGATCACCGGCAGCGTCAGCAACAGAAGGCCGGCTAATAAACTAGCCACCTGTCTGCGGCTTCGAATGAGCGGCCTCATCGTCCCCATGTTCATCGATGTGCGGGGTTAACTAACCCCAAACTAGGTTACCGTAAATTCCGTCGTGGGTGTGAGCGTCAGATTCCGGTTCTTGTCCACGACCTTCATCCTCAGGGTATATTTCCCAGGCGACAGATTCGTCAACGGCAACAGCTTCTCGATTGTCACCTGATTTGCCGATGCCCCCGGCATCTTGGCGATGTCTTCGCTGAACTCAAAAATCTTCTCGTTGCTGCCGTTCTTAACCACTTCGTATTCGATCACGCCGTTGGGCTTCTGGGTCTTCTCGTCGGGACCGAAGTTGTAGAGTTGGAGGTAAATCCCCATCTTCTCGTCATGCCGGAAAGTCTCCGACATCCGAGGCCGCACTTTCGAGCTTCCCACTACAAAGGGCCCCGTACCGATGCTGCGGGTCGGAACCTTTTCCAGGATGTCGGCCAGAATCAGGCTGCTGGACGACAGCTTCTCGTCGTCGAAATGGGGTACATTGAGCGCCATTTCGTAGTTGTTCATATTGCCGCCGACGCTGTCCTTTACGACAACGTTTAGCCGGTATAGACCGGGCGGCAGCGGAACCGATTTTTGATAGATCGAAGGCTTGGAAGAATACGCCTGCAGCAATTCCGGCGGGCTCTCCACGGTCACCGTGTCCTCAAACACATTGACGACCCGGCGCGACATCGTCGTGATGCGCGCATAGATGTGTACCGTCGCCTTCTGCACGCCATCCTTGGCCTGGAATTGCAGGTCTTTGTTTTCGATCTGCAACGTCACATTGGCAAGGATGGAACTGTTGGTGACGCGGATGAAATCGGCTCGAACCTTCATCGGCAGCAGGTTGAACGTGATTCTGGTGGTGACGGCCGCCTCCAGATCAGTGAATTTAGCCTTAGGCGGTTTCTGAAGGTTGGCGAATTGCTCGATGCGCTGGAACTCCCGCATGCCGTTGTCGCCAGGGCCGGCGATGCTATTCCCAAGGTGCGTACCGTCGGTACGCGTGAAGCGATCGACCTTGCTGGCCAGGCCCATCTGCTCCATCAGGGTTAGACCTGCACCCGGTACGTTGAGCAACGCGTCTTTTTCCGACGGGTCATAGGTCATGCGGAATTCGCCGGATTGCGTCGTATCGACAAATTCAATCTTGATGTCGCTGCCTACGCCATCGATCCAGCGGTAGCGCCACTGTTCGAACGGGAAGGTGGATGTTGTGCCGCCCCCTTCTTCGGCCGGGCGCTCGTACATACCGCCGCCCGCATGATCTTCGATTTCGTCGGGCGGGCCAAAGGTGATGTAAATTCGGCCGCGGTCCGATTTCCAACCGGGAATGCCGGAGGGGAAACGCTCATTGGCATAGGCGATCCGGCGGTAATGCTCTTCCTTGAACTCATTTTCCGCAGTGTCAGGCGTGGGATCGCGCCGCAGCCAGAATTGCTCGATGAACTGTTCCTGCTCTTCCGCCGTGCTCAGCTTGTGGAAGGCGGTCTTTTCCTCATCGGTGATGATGTAGACCACATCCTCGTTGAGCCATTTGCGGTAGGGGGCTTCCAGCTCTTTGCGGAGTTTGGCTTCTTTCCGCTTGCGCTCTTTATCGGTGAGGGGCTTGGCTACAGTTTCCCGGGCAGGCGCCGCGGCGGCTTTGTCCGTGCTTTGGGCAGCTTTATCCTGCGCGTTGGCGGGGTTCAGGCAACCGCATATCACCAGGGATAAGCAGGAAATCAAAAGGCGCGGTGATCGCATACGCTTACCGACTCCTGAAACTCAGATTAACTTGAGCTTTTTCAATTCTATGCCCGGGGTAACACTGGCGTCAAGCGTGCAGATTCCTCACACTGTGGTGGTGGCGGAACGCAATAGGCCATCTTCGAAGCGGAAATCGGCTTTCCGTCGTGGCTGGCGTGCGTACCAGCGATAGGTTTCCCCCAGGCTGGTAGCAAACGCCGACGGACGCACTCCCAGAACCCGCTGCACTTTGCCGACTTTTTCGGTGATCGGCGGCAGATCCAGAAACTGGCCGAAATAGAGCCCCTGCTGGCCGGGTTGGGCGGCCGCTTCCAGGATTCTTTCCCGGGGGATATGCGCCAGCACCGGTGTCTTACCCGCCGCCCGTCCTAATTCGCGTATGAACTCGACTTGGGTTACCGGGCGCAGGTGGCCGATATTAAACGCCTGCCCCACCGCCGCCGGAACCGAGAGCGAGCGCACCATGGCGGCCACCAAATCGCGAACGAAGACAAACTGCATCAAACGCGTGCCGTCGCCGGGGATAATCACCGGGCGCTTGCTGCGTATGCGATCCCAAAAGAACGCTTCCCGGTACCACTGGTTGAAAGGGCCATAAACGTAGGGCGGACGAAACGTAACCACCGGGAATTTGGTGGCCTGATGCAGGCGGAACAATGCCCGCTCGCTCATGGCTTTGTTGCGGGCGTAGACATCGGGATGCGTGTCCGCAGCCAGTGGGGCGTCTTCGATATGGTTCAACCCATCGCCGTAAGCTGCCACGCTGGACGTAAAAATGTAGCGCTCCAGGTGATCGCCGCAAGCGAGTGCAGTGGCTTCGACCTGCACGCCGGTGGTTCCGCGCTCCATATCGTAGACATTGTCGAAGACGGCTTGGAAGCGATTGCCGGCGAGCACCCGGCGCATGGCGTCGGGATCGTTGCGATCCGCCGCCAGGTTCGCAACGCTCTTGCTGAGGCTGTAGCGCCGCTTGCGATGCAGAACCGTAACGTCGTGCTTGGATTTCAGGAGCTCAGCAACAAGCAGGCGGCCGATGAATTGCGTACCGCCAATTACCAGAACCTTCATGCCGGCCTAGTCGTAATACTCCAGACCGAGGTGCGTGATGAGTTGTTCGCCCTTCATCCAGCGCAGCGTGTTCTTGAGCTTCATGAGCTGAATGAAGATGTCGTGCTCGGGATACAGGCCGGGCGCGGTCATGGGCGCCTTGAAGTAGAACGAGAGCCATTCCTGCACGCCGCGCATGCCGGCGCGCTGGGCGAGATCCATGAACAGCACGAGGTCGAGCACCAGCGGCGCGGCCAGGATGGAATCGCGGCAGAGGAAATCGATCTTGATCTGCATCGGATAGCCCAGCCAGCCGAAGATGTCGATGTTGTCCCAGCCTTCTTTGGCGTCGCCGCGCGGCGGGTAGTAGTCGATGCGGACCTTGTGGTAGAATGTCCTTGTACAGCTCGGGATACAGGTCCGGCTGCAGGATCTGTTCGAGCGCCGAGAGCTTCGATTCTTCCTTGGATTTGAAGGAGCCCGGATCGTCCAGCACTTCGCCGTCGCGGTTGCCGAGAATGTTGGTCGAGAACCAGCCGGAGACGCCCAGCATGCGCGATTTCAGGCCGGGCGCGATCAGGGTCTTCATGAAGGTCTGGCCGGTTTTGAAATCTTTGCCGCAGATGGGCACTTGACGTTCGCGCGCCATTTCCATCAGCGCCGGCGCATCGACCGTCAGATGGGGCGCGCCATTGGCGTAGGGAACGCCCGATTTGAGCGCGGCGTACGCGTAGATCTGGCTGGGCGAAATCTCCGGATCGTTCTTCTGCAGGCCGCATTCGAAATCCTTCAGCGTGGTGAACCGCGGCGGGCCGGTGGAAGACTTCGGTCGAACCGCACCAGATCATGGCGAGGCGTCGAAGCGCCGGTGCGCTCCTTGAAGTTGCGGATGTCGTCCATCAGCATCTCGGCGTGATCCATCTTGGAGCCCTTGGGCTTCAGATTGGGGCCGTTGATGCGCTTGACGTATTCGTGTCGAAGACCGCCGTCATCGGGCTTGATTTTTTCCAGCGGCTCCTTCAGCTTTTCGAGCATCGCCGGTCGAGCACGCCGGCGTGCAGGGCGGCTTCGTAGCAGTTCTCTTCGAAGATGTCCCAGCCGCCGAATTCGAGGTCTTCGAGTCCGGCCAGAGGCACGAAGTCCTTGATCTTGGGGCTGTTGTTGTCGGTGCGTTTTCCCAGGCGGATGGTGCCGCAGCTGGGTGACGGAACCGATGGGCTTCGCCATACCCTGCTTGATGGCTTCCACGCCGGCGATGAAGGTGGTGGTGACGGCGCCCATGCCAGGGATCAGAATGCCGAGCTTGCCGTCGGCGGGCGCAACAGTGACGTTGGGTTTACTGGACACGTTCTACTCTCCTTGGATCGAAAAGGTGATTTGTTATAATAGCAATTCATGCGCGACCGCGCGACCGCCACGCTCGCCACCCTGATCGTGGACGACGAACAACTGGCGTCCGAAGAGCTCAAGTACCTGCTGAAGGACTTCCCGGAAGTCGAGGTGGTAGCTACCGGATCGAACGGCCTGGAAGCCATCGATCTGCATCCAGAAGCTGGAGCCGGAGCTGGTCTTCTGGACGTGCAGATGCCGGGTCTCGACGGCCTGGGTGTGGTGCGCCGCCTTCGCGAACAATCCATTGACCTTCCGCATATCGTCTTCTTGACCGCGTACGATCAGTACGCGGTGGAGGCGTTCCGGCTGGAAGCGATGGACTACCTGCTGAAGCCGGTGGATAAGGCGCGTCTGGCCGAGACCATCGAACGGGCGCGGCGGGCGATACAGGACCGGGCCAAGCCGGAACCGGAGCCGGCGCGCACTGGACCGCAGCGCATCAAGCTGCTGGTGCGCAATGCCGCGCGCAATTTCATCGTGGATGCGAGCGATCTGATCTACGCGACCATCGACAACGGCGTGATCACGCTGGTGACGGCGACGGTGGAAGGGCAGTCGAATTACCGGACGCTGGAAGAGTTACAGGCGTCGCTCGATCCGGCGCTGTTCTGGCGCGCGCATCGGTCGTTTCTGGTGAATGTGAACCGGATCCGGGAAGTGGTGCCGTGGTTCAAGTCGAGTTACCAGCTACGCATGGACGACAAGAAAAACACGGAAATTCCGGTGAGCCGAGTGCAGACGCGGCGACTGCGGGAAATGCTGAAGCTCTAACCCCAAGACATTTCTCGCAGAGACGCAGAGTACACAGAGAACACCAACCACTTAAATTTCTTAAGTTTTTCTCTGCGTCTCTGCGAGAAATGTCTTATTTTGTTCTCCTCATACAGTTACGCCCACCCTCCATAGCACGTACCCCACCGCCTGCCGTACGTATTGCCATTGTTCCTTCAGGTCTCCCCGCGTCTGCGCGGCCCGCGGCGATCCGTACGCCGTTAGCCCACTGAACTCCAGCATCTTTTTTACCCGGTAGATGTGATAGCCGTCGCTCACCACGATGGCCGATTTCAGCTCCATGCGCCGCATGATTTCCGCCACGGCGGCTGCCGAGTATACGGTCGAGTCGCTCGCAGGCTCGACGATGATCGACTCGGACGGTACGCCGCGGCCAATCAGATAGGCCCGTCCCACTGCGCCTTCGGTGTACATCGGGTCGCCGCCCGCGCCGCCGGTGGTGAGAATCCTGGGCGCGAGTTTTTGTTGGAACAGATCGAAGCCGTGGTCCAGGCGCGCGCGAAAAACCGGCGACGGTTTGCCGCGATACTCGGCTGCGCCCAGCACCAGGATCACGTCGGCGGGCTGTGCCTCGTCGATACGCGACTGCCGGCCGATTTCCACGGCAACCTGCGCCACCCATGCCAACAGGGCGCAGAGCAAAACCAGCGGCGCAATCCAGATCACTCGTTTCATCTGCGGTATTCTGATCTGACATTGTATGTCCCGGCCGGAAGTAATTTCGAGTCCCGCCAATCCGCTGCTCAAAGACGTGCGCCGCGCCATCGCCCGCGGCGGGCTTACGCAACAGGGTTTGTGTGTCGCCGAGACGTTTCATCTCCTCGAAGAAGCGCTGCGCAGCGATCGCGCGGTGCCGGTGATTCTGGTGGCTGAATCGGTCCGCTCGGCAGTGGAGAAGCATGTGCGCGGCTTGGCCAGCGTACGCGTGGTAGTGCTTGACGACGCCTTGTTTCAGAATTTGTCGGGAACTGAATCCAGCCAGGGCGTGATTGCGCTGGTGGAATCGCCGGCCTGGAAGCTGGAGCAACTGCTGCGCGGCACGACACTGGTCTTGGTGCTTGACGGGCTGCAGGATCCGGGCAATGCCGGCGCGATCGTGCGCGCAGCGGAAGCGTTCGGCGCGACTGGCGTGATGTTCCTAAAAGGAACCGCCAGCCCGTTCAATCCCAAAACGCTGCGGGCATCGGCGGGTTCGCTGTTTCGCGTGCCGTTTGTGCATGGACTGGACCCGGCTCTGGCGTCCGCAGCGCTGAAACAAGCCAAGCTTGATGTGTACGCGGGCGTGTCCACGCCCGGCATTGTGAAAAAGCTGAGTGACGTGGACTTCCGGCGGCACTGCGCGATCATCATTGGCAGCGAAGGCCGCGGAGTACGCGCGACCTTGCGGGCTTCGGCCACGGACTTGACCATCCCCACGGTGGGCGTCGAATCGTTGAACGCGGCGATGGCGGCGACGGTGGTGCTTTATGAAGCGCACCGCCAGAGGGCGTCTGCCCGATGAGCTTGTTCGATACTACACCGCCGCAATTCAGCACCGACAAGCAGCGTCCGCTCGCCGACCGCATGCGTCCACAGACGCTCGAAGAATACGCGGGTCAGGAGCATATTCTCGGGCCGGGCAAGCCGCTGCGCGCGCAGATCGATCACGATCAACTCACATCCATGATTTTGTGGGGGCCGCCAGGAGTAGGGAAGACCTCGCTCGCGCAGCTCATCGCTAGGATTACGCGCTGTGAATTTGTGTCGTTCAGTGCCGTACTGACGGGCATAAAAGAGATCAAGGCGATCATGGCGGATGCCGAGCGGCTGCGGCGCTCCGGTCGGCGGACCATTGTATTCATTGACGAAATCCATCGTTTCAATAAGGCGCAGCAGGATGCGTTTCTGCCTTATGTGGAGCGCGGCGACATTATTCTGATCGGCGCGACCACGGAGAATCCGTCGTTCGAAGTGATCTCGGCGCTGCTGTCGCGCTCGAAAGTTTACGCGCTGCACGCGCTGGCGGCTCCGCGGATTGTCGCTCTGCTGGAGCGCGCGCTGCACGATAACGAACGCGGCTTGGGCGATCGCGGCATGCAGGCCTCGCACGAATTGCTGGAGCAGATTGCGATTCACTCAAATGGCGACGCGCGCGCGGCGTACAACACGCTGGAAGCGGCGGTGCGGGCTTCGGCGGGCACAGAGCTTGCGCGCGAGGCGGTGGAAGACGCCATCCAGCGCAAAGTGCTGCTCTACGACAAGTCGGGCGAAGAGCATTTCAATTTGATCTCGGCGCTGCACAAATCCGTGCGCTCGAGCGATCCCGATGCCGCGCTCTACTGGCTGACGCGCATGCTCGAAGCTGGCGAAGACCGGCTGTACATTGCGCGGCGCCTGGTGCGGATGGCCATCGAAGACATCAGCCTGGCGGACCCGCGCGCGCTCGAGCAGGCAATGGCCTGCATGCAGACTGTGCACTTTCTTGGGATTCCGGAAGGCGATCTGGCATTGGCGCAGGCGGCGATTTATCTGGCCGTGGCGCCGAAATCGGATGCCGCTTATCGCGCGCTTAGTCTGGTGCGCGAGGACGTGCAGAAGACCCAAGCCGAGCCGGTGCCGATGCATCTGCGCAATGCGCCGACTTCCGCCATGAAGCAGTGGGGTTACGGGGAAGGCTACCAGCACGCGCATGCGTTCGAAGACGCGGTGACGGATATGGAGTGCCTGCCACCGTCGCTCGCCGGTCGCCGGTATTACGTGCCGACGGATCGCGGGTTAGAGAAGCGGATCGCGGAACGGATGGAAGAGATCCGGAAAGCTAAGGAAAAAACTTAAGACATTTCTCGCAGAGGCGCAGAGAACGCAGAGAAATACGCTCATTTCTCATTGAGAGCCGTTCCCTAATTCGGCCGTCGCCTGCCGGTACCGGCGCTGCAGAGTCTTGCGGTAGTCGGTGACATTCATATCGGCGCCGGCTGCGGCGCTCGCCAATTGGTTTTCGGCGACCGCCAGTCCCGCCCAGCGATCCGCTCCCAGAGTGCCAAGAAAGTTCGCATCGAAGTCGAACCCGAAGACGGCAATCGAGGGGAGTGCCGTCTCGTATCCGGCGCGCAACCCGAGTTCCCGGAAGGGAAAATTCTTGGCCCAGTCCGTGTGATAGCCAATGCGCCGATTGCTCGGGTTTACCGAAACCTGAGCATGGGTCACACAGTTACCTTCCGGAATGCCATATTTCGAGCGCAGCATCTCAGTCAACACACGCGCGGCAAAGAGCTGCGCCGGGTTGTTGGCATATCCATCCGGCGTGGTTCCGGTCTGACCTTCGAATGACACGCCGATAAAGCTCTGGTTGAGGTTCAGATACACATTGAGCTCGTCGGCCCAAATCGAGAAGCCAGCGTGGCGAGCGGCGGCGGTTTCTTCCACGACCCGGTGAACCAGCCCGAATCGGTCGATGACGAAATGATAGAGGCCGTTCTGCTGCACATAGGCCAGGGTGGCCAGGCTGTCTCGCCGGAGGCTGTCACGAAGGGGAGCTTCGAAAGGAACTGTGTGGCTCTCGGTGGTGTGATACACGATGCCGGCCGGGTACGAACGCACTTCGGAGAGCTCGAGCGAACCGCGGCGAAGGCTACGGTACTGGCGAGACGGTGCCTGAACTCGAAAATCGTCATCGATGCGAAGGCCATTGCTGTAGGTTTCCACGCCGGCACGGCTTTCGATCAGCCACACGGCAGGCGGCGCTGAGGTTTCCGGGATAGCTGCTGGAAGGGAAGGGGAAGCTACCGCGGCAGCCGGGACGGCGAGGTGCGAATCCAGATCCAACGCTACCGCGCTGGCGGCCACCAGCAGAACTCCCGCCGCCCATATTAGACGGGTGCTCAACGCCGATCCGGGCTGAAGAACTGCGTAGCCGGCCAGTTCCATAAGTGCCGAGGCAGAGGTCATCAATAGTGCAGTGCACTCGGCCCGGAGTTTCTCTCAGTGAAACCTGAGGGCTAGGGTTCCATCCAGCCAGTAAGTGCTTGGAATTTTCCCTCTTTGAGCTCGCAGATGAATCCCGCTCGCTGGGCGTGATGGTTGGATTTAGAAAATGTGACTGCCGGAAGAATTCCGCCACTATCCCAATTGCGGATGGTTTCCATGGCATCGACGAAGCTCTCACGCGTCAAATTCTTGCCGGCGCGGCTGAGGCCTTCGATCACCAACCGGCCAAACACGTAGCCGTAGAGCGAATAGCGGTTCAGCGGATGCTGCGGATAGTGCCTGGCCATCAGCCGGCGATACTCGGCGATTCCGGCTTCAGCACTCTGCGCAGGGTCCGGATAGTAGCAGAATCCGAGTGTGCCCTCCGCGTAGCCGCCGGGCACGTTGAGGTATTGCTCGTCGGTCAAGCGGCCCGGAGGAAACCATGCGGACGTTGCGCCAGTCGAGCGCGGCTTTGGCTTCCATCACCCGCTTGGCTTGCGGCGGATAAAGGGCCAGGATAATCGCGTCGGGCGCTGCCTGCTTCAGCTTTTCAATTTCGCCGCTGAGGGCGCCAGGGTTGGGCACATCGATGGCTTGCGCGCCGGTGATCGTGTAGCCAAACTCGGCGGCGTGCTCTTTCAGGCGATCCAGAAAAAACTGGCCATAGATGTTAGCGTCATGCACGATGGCGATTTTCTTGAATCCGCGCGTCTGGGAGAGATAGCGGAGCATCACCTGGCTCTCGCCGGCGTAGCGCGGATACGACGTAAACACGTAGCGGGCGGCGTCGGTGGTGACAAGCGCGGTGTGCGGAAACAGGTACGGTACCTTTTTCTCGGCGGCGTACGAAGCGAGGGTGACCGACGCGGGTCCGCCAAAATTGAGCAGCGCGAAGACCTGATCCTGCTCGACCAGGCGTTTAGCGTTAGCGACCGCGTCATTCACCGTGGCGCATCCGTTGCGCGTGTACGAACGGGTGCTGATCTTCCGGCCGAGAATGCCGCCGTTATCATTGGCGTTCTTGATGGCCAGCTGGAACCCCAGATTCTCTTCGTCGAGCGAAAAGCAGTTGGAGGGACCCTCAATGCCGAGCAGGATTGTATCGGTAGACACTCCGGGCTCGGCGGCAGCCAAATAAGGTTAAGAGAGCGATCGCGAGGCCGGGTCCAAAGCGCATTCGGGAAATCTACCGCACATCGCCCGAGGTAGCAAGGATCCCGGCCCGCCGCAGGGGTTCGTATTTAGTTCCGATCGCCGAACGTGTAGCCGAGCCAGACTGTGCCCTCCGGCACCGCGTTGCTGCCAAACTGGTCGGTGAGGCCGGGCACGTAGTGCAGGTCAAACTGCGGGCGAATGAACAGATGCTGCGAGAGAAATAACTGCAGCCCTATTCCGGCGTGGAGCTGAAAATGGGTCGAATTCCCAACTGTCTGGGATACGTTGGAGCATACGGCAGTCCCAACACAGGCATTCTGCGAAACGGCAAAATTGGTGCTCGCGCCGCCAATACCGGCCTGCAATTGCAGTTGCACCCGCTTCTCATTGATAGGAGCATAAATGCCATTGAAATCGTAAAATGTTTGGCGGTATTGCAGCGGGCCATAGTCGCTTCTGGAAGGCTGCAGATTTACTTCGGCGCCGAAACCCAGATGCTTCTGGATCATCACATCGCCTCCCAGGCCGAGAAAGAAACCGCCCAGCCCGGGGTTCGCCTGGCAAAATGTGTCACCCGAGGAGGGAGAGCAGGAGCCAAACGGATTCGTGAGCGAGCTCGCATTATCAAGGCCCGATCCGTTTGACCCAACCCGGGCGGTACCGAAGCCGATATTGAGGTCAATGGATCGCTGCGCGTTGGCAATTGGAGAGAGGCACATAGCCAAGGAAAGCAAGGGAAGGCAACAGAATATTCGTCTCACGTTGGAAATCTCCTTTGGGTCTGCGGACCTCGTTGGTTCAGATCACAGCGAATGCCGTGATATCAAATCCGACGCAGGTACAGCCGGGTTCGTTTCACCGGGGCGCAAAAGAGACGAAACTGGGATTACAGGTTGTATAAGCGCCAATACAGTTTTGAATTATGCCGAACGCTCGCTGGTGATCATCCCATGCTCGATCGCGTAACGTGTAAAATCTGCAACCGTTCGCAAGTTAAGCTCCTGAGTAAGTTCCGCTTTGTGAAATTCCACGGTCTTCACGGAAATGCTCAAAATACCGGCGATTTCTTTGCGGCTATGACCCTCGGCAACGAGCTGCAGGACTTCGCGCCGGCGTGGCGTGAGACCATCCGATCTCGCAGTGCCAGCTAATAACTCGAGAGCGTTGCGGGCCACCAGTGGGCTTACATAGAAATTCCCTTTCAGCACTTCCCGAATGGCTGTGAGCAGCTCGGATGCCGCCGCCCGCTTCAACAGGTAGCCCGCGGCGCCGGCGCGAAAGGCCTCGGTCACGTATTCCCGGTCGCCGTGCATCGTCAGGAAAATCAGCTTGGCCGACGGCAGGGTCTTGCGAAGCTGGTGGGCGGCGTCAATGCCGTTCAGAAGCGGCATGGAGATATCGAGCAGAATCACATCCGGCCTGAGTGTCCGGGCGGACGCAAGCAGCGCCTGCCCATCGCCTACGCAACCGATCAGCTCGAACTCGGGCTCGAGCATCAGGCGAATGCCATCCAACAGCAAGGTGTGATCGTCGGCGAGTAGCAGGCGTGTGCGCATGAAAGCTCCTTAGGTTTACAGCGGAATTCGGATGGTGATAACGACGCCATGGCCGGGTCGTGTATGCAGTGAGAAATCTCCGTCAACCAGGTTGACGCGTTCATGCATGGCGATCAGGCCCAGGCCGCCGTTGCCCGCCGCTGAGTTCTGATCAAAGCCGATGCCGCGGTCTCGAATGGATAGGAACAACTGGTTGCGAAGTCCCGCGAGGACGATGGTCGCGCTGGTTTTGCCCGCGTGTTTGGCAACATTGCGCAGCGCCTCCTGCACCACGCGGTAGAGAGAGCTGGCGATCTCAGGAGGAATGTGCGCCGGCACGTTACGGGCTGTCAGCCGCACAGGAAGGTGCTCGCGGGCGGCGAATTCGCGAATGAACGCCCGCAGAGCGGCGGAGAGTCCCAAATGATCGAGCGATGAGGGATGAAGCTGGTGCGCAATACGGCGAACGTTGTTGGCCAAGGCGCCCACGCCGTCGCGGATGCCTAGCAGTTGACGCTTCTCATCGCCCATTTGAGGGGGCAGGCGTTGTTCAAGCATCTCGATATCGAATTGCAGCTTTGCCATTTCCTGGCTGAGCTCATCGTGCAACTGCCGGGAAACGCGCCGGCGCTCATCTTCCTGGCTGTGCAGCAGGCTTGCGGTCAACGCGCGCAATTCCTCATGGGTGCGAAGCAGAGCCGCTTCGCTATCCAGCAGCGCAGCTTCGGCCTGGCGGAGCCTCCCGCGCTCCTCGAGGAGCAGACGCCCTGTCCCCTTCAGGACAAGGCTCTCCGTCAGCGGGAACGCAATGCGGCCGCGAGTGAGCACTTTCTCCTGCGCTTGAGATATCGTTCGGCGGACGACGGCGCGCCGCTCCAGGACCTTCGTTTTTTCCATGTGGGAGTGTGATACGCGCGAACCGCTTTTGCCGGATTGCGCGGTGGGGAAACTGGCTCAATGATCGTTGCTTCAGGCGCCGGAGTCAATATAGCCCGCCGCTTGCGCAGGAAGATGCTGACGTAGAACAACACGGCCCCGAGCAGCGCGATCGTCGCCGTTTCCGCGGCCACCGGTGTGAATGGACGTGGAACTGCCGCCAGGCGGATGGGCAGCAGCAAAGCAAGAGCTGTCAGGAACAAAAAAGTAATTGCCCTTCTCAAGGAAGTGGCTCCTAGGGAATTTAAAGGTGAGAGTGCCGGCACGCAATGCCGGGATACAGGCAATCTGGCAATCGCTGAGGTATGCCATTAATCTAACAGGCGCCAAGTGTCCGCGGATACTGGGCAGTGTCCCAGTTCCAAGTTAAAAGAAGCCTAGGAGTATACTTTTGAATCGCCTTTCCGATGGGCCTAAGGTCCGCGTAAAGGGCTTAGCCCGCTCGCCAGTGTTTCTAATTTAACCTGACTTCCTGCCCGAGCAACGCGGACACCGGGCACAAACAAGGAAGGAAGGTTTTCATGCTGCCCGCCCGCGCCAATCTGGAACATCTCAAGAACGAAGCCAAGAAATTATTGAGAGAAATGCGCTTGCAGAATTCCGGCGCAACTCTGACCGCCGCGCAACTCGCCGTGGCGCGCAGCTATGGGTTTGCCAGTTGGCGCAAGCTGAAGGCTTATGTCGACGCGCTTCATCATGAGGGCGCGCGTCTGGTCAACGCAGTTCGCAGCGGCGATCTAGCCACCCTGAGCACGATTCTGGATCAGAATCCCGAACTGGTGAATGCGGCCACCGATCTGGATCGGACTCTGCGGCCGAGCGACGCCTTGGCGATGCGCCTGATCCACCTGGCGGTCGCTGAGAATCGCAGGGACGTCGCAGCACTGCTGATCGAGCGCGGCGCCGACTTAAATGTCCGCAACGCGGATGGGCGGCTGCCGCTCCACGATTGCTTCGAGCTGGGGCGCGACGAGTTCGCCAAGTTTCTGCTGGCCGCGGGCGCCGAAGCCGACATCTGCTCGGCGGCCGCCTATGGCATGCTCGACCGTTTGCGAGAAATCCTCGAGCGTGAACCGCAGCAGGCCAACGATCTGCAGACCGGCATTTTGCCATTTGGCTGGTGCGTATACGGCAATCAGGCGGAAGCGGCGCACCTATTGCTGGAACACGGCGCGGTGATCGATCGTCCGCCTTACGACGTCGAGGCGTGGGGGCCCGTGGCGCACCTCGCAAACACAAACATGGCACGCATCCTGCTCGAGCACGGCGCCAATCCGAATTGCCGCAACGACGAAGGAGATACGCCTATGCACGCCGCGATCAAGAGCCGACTGGTACTGGAGCCCACTGCGTTCATCGAACTATTCCTGGCTGCCGGAGCCGATCGCGCGATCCGCAATAACGAGAGGCGCACCGCCGTTGAGGAGGCGCGACTGCAAGTGGGCAAGGCGGCGGAGACCTACTTTCCCGCCCGGCCTATCGCGACGAAAAGATTAGAGCGCGTGATCGAGTTGCTGGGCTAGTGGCACCCAAGTGGGCCGCACGACAGCCGGGAGGACCACGCCGCGGCATTCGCCCAGCCCGATTCGCGCAAAACCCTCGCGCTCGCAATAGCCCTTGAGGATCACTTCATCGCCGTCTTCGAGAAAACGGCGCTGCTCTCCGGTCGGCAATTGCAGCGGCTCGGTGCCGCGCCAGGTGCGTTCCAGCAGGCATCCACGGCTTTCCGGAACCGGTCCGGAGACGGTGCCGCTGCCGATCAAATCGCCCGGCCGCAGCGGGCAGCCGTTGCTCGCGTGGTGCGCCACCATCTGGGCGAGCGTCCAATACATGACAGCGAAGTTGCCGCGGCTGACCAGCATCGGCTCTGCCATGCGCGCGGAGCGCAGCCATACTTCGAGGGTGAGGTCGATTCCGCCGTCGCCCCCGGATGCCAGATGCGGCAGCGGAGCTGGGTCGCCGGTGGCACGTGGAGCGGGCGCGCAACGGAAAGGATCGAGCGCATCGAGCGTAACAATCCACGGCGATATGGATGTTGCGAAGTTCTTCGCCAGGAACGGGCCGAGCGGCTGGTACTCCCAGCGCTGGATGTCGCGCGCCGACCAATCGTTCAACAGGCACACGCCGAAAATATGTTCCTCCGCCGACGCAATGGGAATCTGCTCACCCATGGCATTGCCAGGGCCTAGGAACGCGCCCAATTCGAGTTCGTAATCGAGCTGGCGGCTGGGCGCGAAGACTGGCGGGCCGTTGGTCTGTTCCGTGATCTGGCCGTGCGGGCGGTGAAACGCCGTGCCGCTCACGACGATGGATGACGAACGCCCATGGTACGCCACAGGCAGCCATTTGTAGTTGGGCAGGAGGGGATTGTCGGGCCGAAACATGCTGCCGACGTTGGTGGCGTGATGCACGGAAGCGTAGAAATCCGTGTAATCGCCGATGCGGGCCGGCAGCAGCATTTCGGCATCTGCATTCGGGATGAGCGTGCGGCGCTGTTGTGGGTTGCTGAGAATCTTGCTGATCTCGCGCCGTAATTCACGGCGCTGGGCGGCCGGAAGGGCCATCAGCGCGTTCAGATCGCCGTCAAAAATTCCGCGCAGATCCAGAATGAAATCGCCAATCGCGACGCCTGCGTGGGGCGCGGGATCCGTTTTCGTGCGAAATGCGCCATACGGCAGATTCTGGATGGGAAAATCCGTGCCAGGACGCTGCGCGGTTTCTTCCCAACTCTGCAGCGACGGGTCGTGAGTCTCGTCGATCATAGAAGCCATCCCAGGCGCACCAAGTCGGCCACGGGTTCGTCGAAGGAACAAGAGCCAAAACTGTGAGCGAAATGCCGGCGGGCGTCCGCCACCTGTTCCGCTGAGAGCGCCTCATCGCGCCAGTGCGCGTTTTCCTCGAATCGAAAACTTTCCGGATCAGCCTCGTTCAACACGTCCAGGATCCACGATTCATCCGCTCCTTGCCAGGCAAACGCCGCCGCCAGAAACACGTTGACGAAGCCGTGCATGGTGGCGCGCGGCGCATTCGCCTCGTAAGTGAGCGGGTGCTCGGAGCGCACGGGATGATGCAGTCCGGCGGTCGCTTTGAAGGGCAGACGAAGCTCGGCGCAGGCGCGTAGAAAGCGGGCAATCGCGGCGGTGCTCGGAATGGAATCCGGCGTCAGCCCGCCGGTGCGTACCTTGGCGTAGGCGCGCATTTCCTGCAGCGCGCTGAGTGCGTCGGCGTCGTCGATAGCGATTTCATAGTAGGCGGGCAGGGAAAATCTGCGCAGCGTCTTCGATTCGACGGATTCGATCGGCAAGTCCGGCGCCGTAACTTCGGAGTCGCTCAACACGGTAATGCGCCAGCCATCGGTGTTTTGCAACTGGCGCAGCTGCGCGGCTGGAATCACAAAGCGTCCAAGCATCCAGGCGTTTTCCGAGCGCAAGTAACGCGCGTAGTTCTCCCCCGCGATGGGCAGCGATAACGCAGCGGGCGGAAACAGACCCGCATAGTCCACCAGGTTGGCCAGCAGCGCGCGCAGGGCGGGGGAGACTGGCGCCATTTCAACCTTTGAGAAATGCCAGAAGATCGGCGTTGAACTGATCGCGATGGGTGACCATGAGGCCGTGCGGCGCCCCTGGATAGATTTTCAGGGTTGCGCCTTTCACAATTTTCGATGCGATAAGCGCCGCGGCGCCGATCGGTACGATCTGATCGTCATCGCCATGGATGAACAGTGTGGGCACGTCGATTTTTTTCAGATCTTCGGTGAAATCCGTTTCGGAGAACACCTTGATGCAATCGTAAGCGCCCTTGAATCCGACTTGCATGCTCAGCCGCCAGAACTGGTCGCGCACGCCTTGCGAGACTTTGGAGCCCGGCCGGTTAGCTCCGTAAAATGGCGCGCTGAGATCTTTGTAGAATTGCGAACGATCGCCTAGGACACTCGCGCGAAGGCCGTCAAACACCTCCATCGGAAGGCCACCTGGGTTGGCGTTGGTCTTGAGCATCAAAGGCGGCACCGCGCCCAGGAGCAGGGCTTTTGCCGCGCGCTTGCTGCCATGGCGCCCGAGGTAGCGCGCGACTTCGCCGCCGCCGGTCGAGTGGCCCACATGGACCGCGGCTTTCAGATCGAGCGCCTCGGTGAGCGCCGCGAGATCGTCGGCGTAAGTATCCATTTCGTTGCCGTTCCAGGTCTGGCTGGACCGGCCATGTCCGCGGCGATCGTGCGCAATCGCGCGATAGCCGTTGGACGCGACAAACATCAGTTGCTCATCCCACGCATCCGAACTAAGCGGCCAACCGTGGCTGAAAACGACCGGCTGCCCGCTGCCCCAGTCTTTGTAGTAAATCTGCGTTCCGTCTTTGGTGGTGATGCTGCCCATGGATCCCCTCCTTGTCTGGGTGATCTTTTATTTTGTCATGAGAAGCTCGAATAATTCGCGGGTGCTGATCACCTTCTTCCGTTGACCTGGAAAATGGCCGCGAGTTCCGCGCATGAGCGCCTGGACCGGATGACGGTGCAAGATATACGTTAGATTGTGACTAGTCAGACTGGTTGGCGTCGATCTCGACTTGGACAGCGACAGAGATGCAGTGCGCGACCTGGAATTATGAGCGCCTTCCTGCTCGATGCCAATTGCATTTCCGAGCCTGTCCGCCCCAAACCTGAGCCCCGCGTATTGGAATGGATGAAGGCGGCCGACGAGACTTTGCTTTATTTGAGGGTTCTCACGCCGGGAGAAATTCGCAAAGGGGTCGCTGGACTCGTGCAAGGTAAACGCAGGACCCGTCTGGAGACATGGCTTGAAGTTGATCTGCACGCCCGTTTCTTCGGCAGAATTATTCCGATTGATGCCACGATTGCCGACCGGTGGGGTTTGCTCGCAGCCGAAGCGAAACGCAAAGGCAAAGCCGTGTCAGTCATTTGATGGCCTTCTTGTCGCAACTGCGCTTCAGCACAACCTGACTGTCGTGTCGCGCAATGCCAGCGACTTTACAAAACACGCGGGTGCAGGTTTGAATCCCTGGCAGGCGTGATCGGCAAGCGTTTACGCGACTTTCCGGGTCATATCATGTTTCAATTATTAAGCACGGTCGCGGCACCGACTCCATAAGTAAGCGACCAGTGGAACATTGAGAGATTGGGAACTGCCTGCGCCTGAGATTCCAGCGTCGAATCAGGAAACGGTTGCGAATAATGCGCGGCCCTGAGGGGAGCCTACCCTTGACCGTCGCAAAGCTGGAGCGACTGGGGCATCCTATACCAGAGGCTCTGCGCATGGTGATGCTCGATCCCACCCTCTTTCATCACGAACGCGGCGCAGCAGGCAAGCTGCTGGCGATTTCTGGAGACAAGGTGGCTGTTCAAGCTTTGCTGAAGCTTTTCTTTGAGCAGTCCGAGAAAGACGATCTCTATGTCACGGCCCTCACGCTCGAAGAATTGAATGACCGACTGGCCGTGCCGATCTTAATCAATGCGTTGCTTGAGGACAGCAATCCACATAGGCGTCACGCTGCCGCTCGCGCCTTGGGCTGGATTCGCCCATCGGATCGGGCTACGGCGCGGGCACTCGCACGGTGCCTTGTTGATCCGACTCAACCTCAACCGGCCCGTGAAGAAGCAGCTGAGTCGCTCGCGTACGTTGGCACGCGTGAGACTATTGACGCGATAATATCGGTTCTCCGGGACCCCGATGTTCGCATCCGGTTTTGGGCCGTTTTCGGACTGGGGGGCAGTTGTCGCGGAGACTTGCGAGCCGTACAGGCCCTCGAATCCGTATTGGACGACGGCGAGACGCCGCCTGGCAATTGGTGGTCAGTGGGGAGAGAAGCTCTCGCGATGCTCGCTAAGCTGCCGTCCGTTCGGGATCGCTATGACGCCAGACTTGCGGTCGAAACGCAGCAAATCCTCTCCGACGTCAACGCGACAAACGAGGATCGTCGATGGGCATCATGCTACGACTATTCCGATGCGACAGAGTCGATCAACGCCGACGCGCAAGTGATAGCTCTCGACTAACGCTGCGACTCTAGCTGGACAAACGGCGTAGTGTTGATCAATCCAGTCAATTGCAATTCGGAGCGCTGATCGCGCTCCGGGTCTCTCCAGCGCTGGGCGGGGACAAGGGCTGCCGCCGGTTTCCCCGCACCCCTTTCTCCACTAGCAGCATCATTCCTTCGCTGCGCTTCGGACTACCAACTCCAGCCGCCCTTGGTAATCAAAATTCCCACACGGAGGGAATTCCGGCGTCTAGATCGGACGCCGTATCCAGCTAAATCTTTTGATTGTGTTGGTGCGGATGAAAGGACTTGAACCTTCACTCCCTTGCGAGAACTAGAACCTGAATCTAGCGCGTCTGCCAATTCCGCCACATCCGCATGAGGCGAGGAAAAACTCAACTTTTTCTATTGTTTCAATATCCGCGCTTCTTGTCCACTACATTGATGAGCGGCAGGCCTTCGCTGTAGCGGCGGACGTTTTCGGCGAACAGCTCAATGAGGCGTACCTGCCGGTCGGGGCTGAATCCGGACGTATGCGCCGACATCACGACGTTGTTGCAATCGAAAATCGGATGGGTCGAAGGCGGCGGTTCCACCGGCATCACATCAAGGCCGGCGCCGGCGATCCAGCCTTCCTTGAGCGCCTTGGCAAGGGCCATGTCGTCGAAAAGCATGCCGCGCGACAGCGCCAGGAAGTACGCCGTCTTTTTCATCGAGCGGAAAACTTTCTCGTTGAACATGCGCTCGGTTTGCGGCGTGTGCGGGGCGGCGGCCACCAGCACGTCCACCTGCGGCACCATGGTCATGAACCAGTTGGGATCGTGCAGTTCGGCGACGTAATGCGGTTTGGGAATGGGCTTGGCATCCGTGGCCACAATGCGCATGTCGAAGCCGTAATGCGCGCGCCGCGCCACCGCATCGCCGATTCCGCCCATGCCGACAATGCCCATCGTGCGCCCGCTGATTTCGACGTGATGCGCCGATTTCGTGATGCCCACGATGTCCATCTTGCGCTGGGCGAATTGCGGATTGTAGTACTTGGTGAGGCCGCGCGTCAGCGACAGCAGCAGTCCGAAAGCGGTCTCGGAAATGGCCGGCGCAAAAGTGCGCGCATAGTTGGTGAGCACCACCGGACTTTCGCGCATCACCTGGTCCATGCCTTCGACGCCGGCGCCGACCGCGTGCACCCATTTCAGTTTCTTGGCGAACTGCAGGGTGTCGCCGCCGATTGAGCCATAGACCACTTCGGCTTCTTTCGATTTCTGCTCGAATTCTTCCTTCGAGCGGCACACAGTGAATTCGATCTTGGTTTTCGGAGCGGCCGCCTTGATCTGCTCAATCTCGAACGGCTCGAACGGAAATGTGGTGACGATTCGGAGAGGTTCCTGTTGCATACGTTTTTCGACTACCTGATAGGGAGCGACGACCACGGCCTGGCTGGCCGCTGCGGCGACCGCGGGTGTGGCGCCGGCAACCGCCATAAACTTGCGCCGGGTGACAGGCTTTTTCGGCATGCTTGCCAGGATATCATTTTCGTCCCGCCTGTCCGAGCGGAATTACCGTGCCCTACAGTGCTTCGACGACGTCCACGCCCATGCTGCGAGCAGTGCCTCGCACCGAACGCATGGCGGCTTCGACCGTGAAGCAGTTGAGATCCGGCATCTTGATCTTGGCGATCTCTTCCACCTGCTTCTCAGTGATCTTGCCGACTTTGGTCTTGTGCGGCTCGGCCGATCCCTTGGCAATGCTCACGGCCCGTTTGATCAGCACCGGCACCGGCGGGGTCTTGGTGATGAAGGTGAAGCTGCGGTCCGAAAAAATGGTGATAACGACCGGAATGATCAGGCCTTCCTGATCTTTGGCGGACGTCTTGGCGTTGAACGCCTTGCAGAAGTCCATGATGTTGACGCCCTGCGGGCCCAGTGCGGTTCCTACCGGGGGCGCCGGGGTGGCCTTGCCGGCCGGGATCTGCAACTTTACTTGCGCGGTAACTTTTTTAGCCATTCTATATTTCCGTTAGGTTTTCTCAACTTGCAAAAAGTCTAGTTCCACCGGCGTCGAACGGCCAAAGATCGTCACCATCACGCGCAACGTATTGCGCTCCAGGTTGACTTCGTCCACTTTGCCGGAAAAATTGCTGAACGGGCCTTCGATGATGCGTACATTTTCGTTCTTTTCGAAGGTCATCTTGGGGCGGGGACGCTCAGCCGATGACGCCTGGCGGTACAGAATCTGGTTTACTTCGTCGGCGCTGAGCGGAACCGGCGAGGTGCCGCCGCCCACGAAGCCAGTGACGCGCGGCGTCGCTTTCACGGCGTGCCACAACTCGTCGTTCATTTCCATTTCGACCAGCACGTAGCCGGGGTAAACCAGGCGCTTGCTGGTAACTTTCTTGCCGCCGCGCAATTCCACCACTTCTTCGGTCGGAATCAGAATCTGACCGATCTTGTCGTCAAATCCAAAAGCTTGCGCACGGCTGCGCAGCGATTCCGCCACCTTATTCTCAAAGCCGGAATAAGTGTGCAGGATGAACCATTTCTTCGGCGACGTCTCGTCGTAGCCGGTGGCAGGCGGCGCAGCCTGCTCTTCGGCGCCCGCGGCAGGCGCAGCTTCAACCGCTTCCGGAGCTGTTTCTTCCGGAGTCACTTCTGCCTGCGCCTCGTTCTTTTCCTCGTCCATCAGAGAGCCACCTATTTCGTCATCAACTGGTAAAACCGATCCATGCTGCGGTCCAGCAGGGTGTCGATTATCTTAAAATACGCCGCGAAAGCGAACACGGTCAGGATCACCACCGCGGTCGTGGCCTGCACCTGCTGGCGGTTAGGCCAGGTGACCTTCTTCATCTCGTTCTGGAGCTCGCCAAAATAATCTTTGGTGGCACGCGGCCATGCTTTCATTTGTTCTAAAGCGCCCGGCATAGTTCCTTCTTTGTCCTGATTAAGGGGGACGTTCAAATCAATGGCAGGGGCGGAGGGATTCGAACCCCCACTCGCGGTTTTGGAGACCGCTGGTCTGCCGTTAAACCTACGCCCCTAGTTCCCGTTAACACTTTCAGTTTACTTGATTTCGCGATGAACCTGGTGCTTGCGGCAGCACCGGCAGAACTTCTTTAGTTCCAGCCGCTCGGTCATAGTCTTCTTGTTCTTGGTGTTCGAGTAATTGCGATTCTTGCACTCGGTACACTGCAAAGTGATGATTTCACGCGCCATAATAGCTCTCCCTACTCAATGACTTCCGTAACCGTACCGGCGCCGACCGTGCGGCCGCCTTCGCGAATCGCGAAGCGCAAGCCTTTGTCCATGGCCACCGGCGTAATCAGCTCAACCACCAGCCCGACGTTGTCGCCCGGCATCACCATCTCAGTGCCTTCCGGCAAGCTGCGCAACGCCTGTGACGTCAGTCGTGCGGAAATAAAACTGCGGCCGGTATCCTTTGAAGAACGGCGTGTGGCGTCCACCTTCTTCTTTGCTGAGCACGTAGACTTCGCCTTTAAACTTCTTGTGCGGCAAAATCGATCCGCCCTTGGCGATGACCTGCCCGCGCTCCACTTCCTCTTTTTCCACGCCGCGCAGCAGCAGCCCGACGTTGTCTCCGGCGCGCCCTTCGTCCAGCAGCTTCTTGAACATTTCGACGCCGGTGACAACCGTCTTGCGCGTGTCGCGGAACCCGACGATTTCCATTTCTTCGCCGACTTTGCAAATCCCGCGCTCGATACGGCCCGTCACTACCGTGCCGCGGCCTTGAATCGAGAAAATATCCTCAATCGGCATCAGGAACGGCTTGTCGATGACGCGCTCCGGCATCGGAACGTATGAATCGACCGCGGCCATCAAATCTTCCACCGTCTTTTCCCACTTGGCTTCGCCGTTGAGCGCGCCCAGTGCCGAGACGCGAATCACCGGCAGATCGTCGCCGGGAAATTGATAGCTCTTCAGCAGCTCACGCACTTCGAGCTCGACCAGAGTCCAGCAATTCCGGATCATCCACCATGTCGACTTTATTCATGGCGACCACGATGAACGGCACGCCGACCTGGCGGGCAAGCAGGATGTGCTCACGCGTTTGCGGCATGGGGCCGTCGGTGGCTGCCACGACCAAAATGGCCCCGTCCATCTGCGCGGCGCCGGTGATCATGTTCTTGATGTAATCGGCGTGGCCGGGGCAATCGACGTGGGCGTAGTGGCGGTTGGCGGTTTCGTACTCGACGTGGGCGACCGCGATTGTGATACCGCGGGCTTTTTCTTCCGGCGCGTTATCGATCGAATCGAAGCTGCGGAACTTCACTTTGGGATTGTGCTTGGCCAGCACCTTGGTGATGGCGGCGGTCAGCGTCGTCTTGCCGTGATCGATGTGCCCGATGGTGCCAATGTTCACGTGCGGCTTGCTGCGATCAAATTTTTCTTTAGCCATGGCTCAGTATGTCTCCAGAAGAAACACCAAAACATTTCTCGCTGAGACGCAGAGAAAACCAATTATGGCTTTGTCTTCTCTGTGTACTCTGCGTGAAATGTCTTTCATAAAAATCTGGAGCCGTTGACCAGGATTGAACTGGTGACCTCGTCCTTACCAAGGACGCGCTCTACCAACTGAGCTACAACGGCTCGAAGAAAACATCATTTACTGGTGGACGGGGGAGGATTCGAACCTCCGTAGCCCGCAAGGGGCGGCAGATTTACAGTCTGCTGCCATTAGCCACTCGGCCACCCGTCCAAACTGCAAAACACAAGCGCGGTACTACGGTTCGACTCCGGAAAAATAAGAGCCCCAAACGACAACCCAATCCAGAAAGGATGACGCTGCCAGGCAAACCGCGCAGAACTTTTAATATAGCAAGTCTTGGGTGCCTGCCGCACCGCCTCCTGCCGGGCCGCTCCAGGCTTCACTGAAGTTTCATTCGTTTGTAGCCAAGGATTAACGGGTCGTTGCTAGTTTCGTTATTCAACCGCCTCCGCAAGGATGTCAGGCTGAATATTTCTTTAAAAAAGGGGATTGACTATGAACAGAAGAGCGACACTACTGGGCTTGCTGGCTGTGGGAATGGTCAACTTGGCATTCGGGGCCGAAGGCCAGGTTCCGAGCGGAATTCCACCGCTCGACCACGTCTTCGTCGTCATGATGGAGAACCACAGCTACAACCAGATTCTCAACAATCCGAACGCGCCGTACATCAACCAACTCGCGACGCTTGCCAACACCGCGACCAACTACCTGGCGATCGGTCATCCCAGCTTGACCAACTATCTCGAGGTGACGGGTGGCTCGAACTTCGGCGTGCGCACCGACAACTACCCGGACTGGCATAACGCCTCCTGCACCACCAACCTCGCCTCGGGCATGGTGTCCACGGACGTTCCCGCAAGTCCTGTGATCTGCCCAATCTGGGGCATCGGGACGGATGCGGAGACACCTGCAATCGACTTCACCAATGAGACCACTGGGCCTCCCGGCGTCCTCGACCTCGACGGCGTGCAATCCATCCCCGCGGTGAGCACGACGACTGGCATCACCATCGCCGATCAACTGGCCGCCGTGGGACGCACCTGGAAAAGCTACCAGGAGAGCCTGCCACCCGGCGGTGCCGATGGGGTCAACATCAGCGACGGTTACTTTACTAACAACACGGATTTCAGCAAGATTACGCCCGCGCTCAACCCGCCACTGTCGGGCAGCGACATCGTTTATCTTTATGCCGTAAA
>CAWGTB010000004.1:0-259555 GCA_963825405.1 uncultured Solibacteraceae bacterium
CCGCACTGTGCGCCCTTGGCCAAGCGCTCGACGATCGCGACACGACGCGGATCGGACAGCGCCTTGAATACCTTCGCGCGTTCGTCCGGGGTCATCGTCTTCGACGCCATGAAACACACAGGCTACCACGCCGGCCAGCGGCGCGCACGGAATAGTCGAATATACGTTTGACTATTCAAATAACCGAACGCACACTCCCCCCGCATGACCTCGAAGCTCACGAGTAAAACGCGCGCGCCAGGGCAGGGCGCTCACGAGCACGCTCGGCATGCTGGCGGCGTTCCTCCGTCTGCCGGCTGCACGGCAACACCTCGAGCACGAATCCCACGCGGCTCCTGGGCAGGAGCGCGTGCCGGTGACGGTCGCGCAGGTCAAGCGCGCCACCATCACGGAATTCAGCGAGCACACCGGGCACACGGAGGCGCCGAGCAGCGTGCGAGATCCGCGTGCGCGCGACCGGCTACTCGCAGCGCGCGCACTTTCACGAAGGCGACCGGGTGAAAAAGGGCGAGCTGCTGTTCGAGGTCGATCCGAAGCCGTATCAGGCTGCGCTGGCACAGGCACGCGCCGCGCTCGACAGCGCCCAGCGTCGATCGCGGAGCTCTCGCGCAAGAACGCGACGCGCGCCGACCAACTATTTCAGAGCGAACGTGATCTCCGAGGAAGAGCGTGACACGCGCGACGCGAGCTTTCACCAGCTCGCAGCGCGCGCCGAGGTCGCGAGCGCGGCGCTCGCCTCGGCGAGCTCGACCTCGACTACGCGTCCGTGCGCTCGCCCATCGACGGGCGCATCGGTCGCATGCTGGTCACGCCAGGCAACCTGGTCGGCCCGAGCATGGCCTCGCCGCTCGCCACGGTGGTCTCGGTCGATCCGCTCTACGTCTACGTCGACGTCGACGAAACGCGTGCAATGCGCTTGCACGGCACGGGCGCAGTCGCGCACGTCGGTTTCGCCGGCGAGGACGGCTATCCGCACGAGGCTAGCCTCGACTTCGTCGACAACCGCGTCGATCCGCAGACGGGCACGCTCAAGGTGCGCCTCGCGTGCCGAATCCCGACGGGCGCTGGGTGCACGGGCTGTTCGCGCGCGTTGAGCTGCCGGAGAACGCGCTCACGACCGCGCTCTGTCGCCGATCCGGCGATCGCCACCGATCAAGATCGCCGCTTCGTGTGGGTCGTCGGAGCGGACGGAAAGGTCGAGTACCGCGCGGTCAAGCTCGGGCCGCTCAGCGGGGGCCTGCGCGTCGTGCGCGAGGGGCTGACGAGCGCCGACCGCGTGATCGTCCGCGGGCTGCAGCGCGTGCGCGCCGGGCGTGGTCGTCGCGGCACGGGAGATCCCGATGGCGGACGCGTCGCATCGGAGCTCGCGACGGGAGAAACGCCGTGAAGTTCGCGCGCTTCTTCATCGACCGCCCGATCTTCGCGGGCGTGCTGTCGATCATCATCTTCGTCCTCGGCGCGATCTCGCGTCTTCCAGCTGCCGATCTCCGAGTATCCGGAGGTCGTGCCGCCGACGGTCGTCGTGCGCGCGCAGTATCCGGGCGCGAACCCGAAGGTGATCGCCGAGACCGTCGCCGCGCCGCTCGAGCAGGAGATCAACGGCGTCGAGGACATGCTCTACATGTCGTCGCTCGTCGAACGCCGACGGCGCGATGACGCTGACGGTCACCTTCCGCCTCGGCACCGACCTCGACGCGCGCAGGTGCAGGTGCAGAACCGCGTCGCGCAGGCGCTGCCGCGCTTGCCCGAGGACGTGCGCCGCTTCGGCGTCACCACGCGCAAGAGCTCGCCCGACCTGACGATGGTCGTGCACCTGTTCTCGCCCGACGGCCGCTACGACGACACCTACATTCGCAACTACGCGCTGCTGCAGGTGAAGGACACGCTCGCGCGCATCCCCGGCATGGGCGACGTGCAGCTCTTCGGCTCGGGCGACTACAGCATGCGCGTCTGGCTCGACCCGGAGAAGGTCGCCGCGCGCGGCCTGACCGCGAGCGACGTCGTGCGCGCGCTGCGCGAGCAGAACGTGCAGGTCGCCGCCGGCACGCTCGGCCAGCAGCCGGCGCCGCGCGACGCGAGCTTCCAGCTCAGCATCAACGCGCAGCGGCCGCCTCGTCGACGAGGCGGAGTTCGGCGACATCATCGTGAAGACCGGCGCCCGACGGCGCCAAGGTCCGCCTCGCGCGACGTCGCGCGCATCGAGCTCGGCGCGAATCAGTACGCGCTCCGCAGCCTGCTCGACAACAAGACCGCGGTCGCGATCGCCGATCTTCCAGGCGCCGGGCTCGAACGCGCTCGCGCTCTCGGACGACGGTGCGCACGACGATGAAGGAGCTGTCGCAAGAGCTTTCCCGAGGGCTCGACCTACGACATCGTCTACGACCCGACGCGCTTCGTGCGCGCGTCGATCGAGGAGGTCGTGCACACGCTCGTTCGAGGCGCTCGTGCTCGTCGTGCTGGTCGTCATCCTGTTCCTGCAGACCTGGCGCGCGTCGATCATTCCGATCGCCGCCGTGCCGGTCTCGCTGGTCGGCACCTTCGCGCGTCATGAAGCCTGTTCGGCTTCTCGATCAACGCGCTGTCGCTCTTCGGGCTGGTGCTCGCGATCGGCATCGTCGTCGACGACGCCATCGTCGTGGTCGAGAACGTCGAGCGCAACATCGCGCTCGGCCTGCGCGCCGCGCGAGGCCACCACGACGCGCGATGGACGAGGTCAGCGGGCCGATCATCGCCATCGCGCTCGTGCTGTGCGCGGTGTTCGTGCCGATCGGCTTCATCCCCGGGCTGACCGGGCAGTTCTACCGGCAGTTCGCGCTCACGATCGCGATCTCGACGGTGATCTCGGCGTTCAACTCGCTGACGCTGAGCCCGGCGCTCGCGGCGCGCGCTGCTGCGCGCGCACGACGCGCCGAAGGACCTGCCGACGCGCGTCATGGATCGCGCGTTCGGCTGGTTCTTCCGGCCGTTCAACCGCTTCTTCGACGGCGGCGTCGCAACGGCTACGTCGGCGTCGTGCGCGGCATCCTGCGCCGCTCGGGCGTCGCGCTCGTCGCCTACGGCGGCCTGCTCGCGCTCACCTGGTGTCGGCTTCACCAAGGTGCCGACCGGCTTCGTGCCGACGCAGGACAAGCAGTACCTGGTCGCCGTTCGCGCAGCTGCCCGACGCCGCCTCGCTCGATCGCACCGACGACGGTCATCCGGCGCATGTCGAAGATCGCGCTCGCGACCGAAGGCGTCGCGCACGCGATCGCGTTTCCCGGGCTCGTCGATCGCCGGGCCTCAGCAACAGCCCGAACGCCGGCATCGTCTTCGTCGGCCTCGAAGCCGTTCGAGGAGCGCAAGCGCGAAGGGCTCTCCGGGCCCGCGATCGCCGCCACGCTCGAACCAGAAGTTCGCCGCCGATCCAGGACGCGTTCGTCGGCCGTCTTCCCGCCGCCGCCGGTGCAAGGGCTCGGCACGATCGGCGGCTTCAAGCTGTACGTCGAGGATCGCGGCGACGTCGGCCTCGACGGCGCTCTACGACGACACCCAGAAGCTGCTGGCCGCCGGCCGCGCAGATCCCAGAGCTCGCCGGTCTGTTCTCGGGCTATCAGATCAACGTGCCGCAGCTGTTCGCCGACCTCGATCGCACGAAGGCCAAGACCGCACGGCGTCGCCGTCACCGACGTCTTCGAGACGATGCAGGCCTATCTCGGCTCGGTCTACGTCAACGACTTCAACCGCTTCGGCCGCACCTTCCAGGTCGACGGTGCAGGCCGACGCGCGCGCACCGGCTGAGCGCCCGAGGACGTCGTGCGCGCTGCAAGACGCGCAACGCGCACGGCGACATGGTGCCGCTCGGCAGCGTGCTCTCGGTCCGCGCGACGAACGGCCCGGATCGCGTCACGCGCTACAACGGCTATCCCGCGGCCGAGATCAACGGCGCGCCGGCGCCGGGCGTGAGCTCGGGCCAGGCGCTCGCCGCGATCGACGCGGCTCGCGGCGCAGCGAGCTGCCGCCGGGGATGAAGCTACGAGTGGACCGATCTCACGTACCAGCAGATCCTGGCGGGCAACACGGCGCTCTTCGTCTTCCCGCTGTGCGTGCTGCTCGTGTTCCTGGTGCTCGCGGCGCAGTACGAGAGCTGGTCGCTGCCGCTGAGCGTCATCCTGATCGTGCCGATGTGCCTGCTCGCCGCGATCGTCGGCGTCTGGCTCGACGGCAGCGACAACAACATCTTCACGCAGATCGGCCTCTTCGTGCTGGTCGGGCTCGTCGTGCAAGAACGCGATCCTGATCGTCGAGTTCGCGAAGGACAAGCAAGAGCCGAAGGAGCCCGACCCGATCGCGGCCGTGCTCGAGGCGTGCCGGCTGCGGCTGCGCCCGATCCTGATGACGTCGATCGCGTTCATCATGGGCGTGTGGCCGCTCGTCTCGTCGCACGGCGCCGGCGCCGAGATGCGCCACGCGATGGGCGTGGCCGTCTTCGCCGGCATGATCGGCGTGACCTTCTTCGGCCTGTTGCTCACGCCCGTGTTCTTCACGACGCTGACGCGCACGCGCAAGCGAGCCCACGACTCGCCGCGGGTGCCACCTGCCGCCGAGCTTCACGTGACCGCAGGCGAATGACGGGCGCGTCGTGCGGCGCGCACTCAGCGCTTGCGCCGTGCTGGCGTGCCCGTGGGTGAGTGTTCGGCGCCGATCAGCAGCGTGCGCTCGCAGATTTCCCAGACTTTGCGGGTGACGGCGTGGGGCTTCCAGCCGCGCTCCACGACGAGCTGGTGGTAGCTATCGACCGACGTGAGGGCGACGAGCAGGTCGACGACCTCGTCGATGCTCCAGGCCGAGCTCAGGTGCCCCTCGTCCTTCGTGCGTGAAACGACGCGCCGGTACGCCGCGCGCTTGGTGTCGAGCCGATCGCGCCACGCAGCCGCGGCGCTCTGGTCCGTCATGGCCGCCGCGCTCATCACCACGCTGAGCTCGTGCACGCGCTCCTCGATCTTGATGCTGGCGACGATGATGCGTTCGAGCATCGCGAGAGCGATACATAGCCATGTTTATGCCGGCACGCCTGGCTCAGCGTATTGCTACCACTCGATTTGGACCTTGGGTTGGCTGGGAGGGGCCAGGCAACGCCAGCAAGGACGACTATTTTGTTCTGAGGAATTATTCGCCAACGGGACAGGAGATGAGAGCATTCCTCGCACGGTCCTCGTTCGCGCCCGAACGCGATCCGGCGGAGCCGTGCGTTGGCGCTTGGTCGCTTCGGATTGTCAACGGCCGAATTGGCGCACGTTTCTGTTCATCAAACCCAATGATCTGGATCGAAACGGATCTCAAAGGCAAAGAGTTAGGACGATGGGATTTCGCCGGCCGGAGTCTGCTTGCGTTTACTCAGAGCGGGGCGATCTATGGGCAGGAACACGATGTCGCAGTCTTTGACCGCTCGACGAAACGTTGGCGTCCGGTCGCCGGAATGCCCGGCGGCAATCTGATTGGCGCTGATGGAGACAATCTCGTGTTCGCTATGAAGGACGGAAGCACCGTGCGCTGGGTACCGGTGAGCCAGTAATTTGGCTGCCGCATTTGTCACAATCGATCCGTGAACGAACTTCGCTGGCATCCTCTATTGCGGGAGTGGGTGGTGGTGGCTGCCCACCGCCGGGATCGGCCTGGGATCACAATCGGCGCGGCGTATTGGTTCAGAACGCTGTGCGGCAGGCTTCAGTCAGGGTAATTGCGTTTGGAAATGCCTGAGCTTGGCGCAGTCATAACAGGACGGCGTCAGGCAGTAGCGTTGGCGAGCTAACGCCTCGACTTGAGGCGTGAGGATGCTTACGACGTCCGTTTCGGGCCAGACCTGGTCGATGAGTTCCACGAACTCTCCCCAAGAAACACCGCTTTCGGCCTTCACGTAAAGGAGTTTTTCGGCGCGATACGTCATGACTTCTCGCAGCCTCAATACGACTTCACGCAGCGTCCCATCGGGCTCTGGGTTCAGCCGCGCCCTATTCCTTCCGATTGCGATGGCAACAATGTTTCTGCTGTCCCCGCACGTTTTCGGCGCGCGAGCTACGTCAAGCATGTACGCTCTGGCCACCTTGCGCGGGCGGCTACACGCCGTGCAAAACAGAATGATCAGAAGGATCGTGGCTATCCGCCGCAAATCGACTCTCCTCTTTCGGTAGACACCACAGCGCGAACCGAGTTCCCTTAACCATCCCGCATTTGTCACAATCGATCCGTGAACGAACTTCGCTGGCATCCTCTATTGCGTGAGTGGGTGGTGGTGGCGGCGCACCGCCAGGATCGCCCGCATCTTCCGCAAGATGGCTGCCCCTTTTGCCCGGGCTCGGGACGGGTTCCCGATCACTACGACGTTCATCTCTATCCCAACGATTTCGCCGCGTTTCAGGCGGATAACGCTCCGTTTGAGGAAACCGCGGGCTTCTACAGGCAGACCGGCGCGCGCGGGTCCTGTGACGTCGTCCTCTATCATTCGCAACACGATTTGACGCCGGCCGAGCTCAGCGTCGAACACTGGAGAAAGGTCGTTGACCTCTGGATTCGGCGCGACCGCGAGCTTGCCGCCCAGCCGGATACGGCCTATGTTTTCATCTTCGAAAATACCGGCGTCGCGATCGGCGTGACCATGCCGCATCCGCACGGCCAGATTTACGCCTTCCCCTTTGTTCCTCCGCTGGTGGACCGCGAACTGGAAGCCGCCTCGGAACATTTCCGTCGCCGAGAGCGAATGCCTCTATTGCCGCATCCTGCGCGAAGAAATCGCAGATGGGCGCCGGTTAGTCGCGCAGAACGCGAGCTTCACGGCGTTCGTGCCGTTCTTTGCGCGCTGGCCGTCAGAGATGCAGATCTATCCGCGCCGCCATTTCGCAGGGCATCGCGGAATTGACCAGCGAGGAAGCCGCTGATCTCGCCAGCCTCATCAAGATCATCCGGATGAAATACGACCGCCTCTACGGGTTCCCCATGCCGCTCATGATGCTGCTGCGCCAGGCGCCCGCCCAAGGCGAGCACCCGTACTTTCACTTTCACGTGGAGTTTTACCCGATCCAGCGCAGCGCCACCAAGCTGAAATTTCTGGCCGGGATCGAAAGCGGCGCGGGCACGTTTCTCAACGACACCGTAGCCGAGCAGCAGGCTAAGATTCTTCGGGAGACGCCGCCTCTATCTTTGACCGGCTTGTAGCCGTTCTCCTGCATCACGCGCAGCGCGAGCTCAGCCGCATCCGGCAGCACATAGAAGAACGCGCCCGATGCGCGTGGTGCGAAACACAACGCCGCCGGTGTAGGTGTCGGCTTCGACGCCGTAATCCACGCCGGCACCGGTAAGCAGACCCTCCAGACGCAGAGCGTCGCGCCGCGTTTTCGCGATGTAGATGAGCCGCGGATCCCGATCGGCAAAAAACTCTGCGTCCTGTTTCATCGTTTCGCTTGAGAATACGGCGCGTCCAACGCCACCAACCATCTTAGGAGATCTGCGTGACCATGCCGGCGCCTACCGTAAGCCAGGAAGAAGAGCTGCATTGGCTCGCGCTGCGCCTGATTCCAGGCTTAGGCACCCGTAGCGCCGGCAGGCTGCTGGCCAAGTTCCGCTCCCCGCAAGCCGTCTTTCGCGCCACGCGGACCGAACTCGAAGGCGCGGGCGTCAGCGGCGGCGTGGCCCAAAGCATCGCCAGCGGATGCTCGTTCGAGGACGCTGTCGCGCAGCAGGAGAAAATGCGCGAAACCGGCGCTGTGGTCATCACCATGGGGGATGCGGCTTACCCGGCCTTGCTGCGGGAGATCTATGATCCGCCCATCGTCTTATTCGCGCGCGGCCGGGTGGAGTTGCTGCAGTCGATCGTGTTCGCCGTGGTCGGAACGCGGCGGCCCACGCCCTATGGCCTGGCAGCGGCCGAGCGTCTGGCGGGCGACCTGGCACGCGCCGGGCTCACCATCGCGAGCGGCATGGCGCGCGGCATCGATACGGCCGCGCACAGGGCGGCGTTGGCCGCAGAGGGCGATTCCATCGCCGTGCTGGGCTGCGGCGTCGATATCGTTTATCCGTCCGAGAACCGGCGACTGGCCGCGGATTTGGCGGCCAAAGGCCTGATCATTTCGGAATTTCCCATGGGCGCGGTGGCCTTTCCGCAGAATTTTCCCATCCGCAATCGCATCATCAGCGGCATGAGCGTGGGCATTATGGTGGTCGAAGGCGCCCAGTACAGCGGCTCGGCCATCACCGCAAAGCTGGCCATCGACCAGGGCCGGGAAGTCTTTGCCGTCCCGGGCAATATCACCTCCAAAGCCAGTTGGGGGCCGAATCTGCTCATCAAACAAGGCGCAAAACTAGTGCAGGATTGGAACGATGTGGTGGTCGATTTGCCACCCGAAGTTCGCCGGATGCTGGCGGAGCGAGGGCGTAATCGCCTTATAGCTCAGGGACTTAGCGGCGAGCCTGAAACCCTGGGCGACCCTCAGGCATCTATTCCGGGTAGCGCCACTGAAATCGGAGGTCGCCTGATGCAGGAGCTGAAGGTGGACGTTCCCACGCATTTCGACGCTCTGGTTGACATTCTGGACGATTTCACGCCTTCCGAGCTCATCGCAGCCCTGTTCGACCTGGAGATGCGCGGCGCCGTGAAACAGCTTCCGGGGAAGAACTTTGTTAAAGTGTGGTAGCAATGATGTAGTGGGCTGCACTCGCCCATCGGATCCCGCAGTGTTTATTTATGGCTAAATCTCTCGTAATCGTGGAATCGCCGGCGAAGGCGAAGACCATCAACAAGTACCTCGGCAAGCAGTTCATCGTGAAGGCTTCGCTCGGTCACATCAAGGACCTGCCGAAGAAGGATCTCGCCGTCGATGTCGAAAACGACTTCGAGCCGCATTACGAAGTAATCGAAGGCAAGAAGAAGCTGATCGGCGAGCTGAAAGCCGCCGCCAAAGGCGTTGAATCCATCTACCTGGCTGCCGATCCGGATCGCGAAGGCGAAGCCATCTGCTTCCACCTGCAGGAGGAACTGGAAGGCAAGAAGGGCGCCCACAAGATCTACCGCGTGATGTTCAACGAGATCACCACCAACGGCATCAAGAAGGCCTTCGAGAAGCCGCGGCAAGTGAACGTCAATCTGGTGGAGGCGCAGCAGGCCCGGCGCGTGCTGGATCGCCTGGTCGGCTACAAGATTTCGCCGCTGCTTGTGGGATAAGGTACGCCGCGGACTCTCCGCGGGCCGCGTCCAGACTGTCGCCCTGCGGCTGATCGTCGAACGCGAAGCGCGAAATCCGTGCGCTTTCCAGAAGACGCGAATACTGGACCATCGACGCCGACCTGGGCGCGCAAAAAGCCGCCGTACGTTTCTGGCCCGCCTCGTCAAGAAGCTGGAAAAGGGCGAAGAGATAACGCCGGAAGTCGGCAATCAGGAAACGGCCGATGCGCTGGTCGCCGCAACTCGAAGGCGCGAATTACATCGTCAAGTCCGTCAACCACGCGTGAGAAGCAAGCGCAATCCGGTTGCTCCGTTCATCACCTCCACCTTGCAGCAGGAGGCCGCGCGCAAGCTGCGCTTCAGCGTGAAGCGCACCATGATGATCGCGCAGCGACTGTATGAAGGTATCGAGCTCGGCAAAGAAGGCTCCGTCGGCTTGATCACCTACATGCGTACGGATTCGACGCGCGTGCTTCGGAAGACGCTTGACGAAGTCCGCGGCTACATCACCGGCAAGTACGGCCAGCGCTATATTCCCTGCCGAGCGCCCAATGTGTACAAGTCCAAGAAGGCCGCGCAGGACGCCCACGAAGCCATCCGCCCCACTCCGTGATGCGCACTCCGGACGAGATCGAGCAGCATCTTGCCGAGGACGAACTGAAGCTGTATCGCCTGATCTGGATGCGATTTGTCGCGTCGCAGATGACGCCGGCGGTGTTCGATCAGACCACGATCGACATCTCCGCCAACGGCAAAGACGGCGCAACGTATACTGTTCCGCGCCACCGGTTCGGTGCCCAAGTTCGACGGCTACCTCACGGTGTACGAAGAAGGCAAAGACCAGAAGGACGATGAAGACGAAGAGCTGCGCCACAAGCTTCCCGTCGTCACCGAGGGCGAGACGCTGCGCTTCCGCGGCCTGAAGCCCGAGCAGCACTTCACCGAGCCGCCACCGCGCTACAACGAAGCCACGCTGGTAAAGAAGCTGGAAGCCGATGGCGTCGGCCGCCCGTCCACGTACGCCTCGATTCTGACGACCATTCAGGAGCGCGAGTACGTCAAGAAGGAAGGCGGCCGTTTCGAGCCCACTGAGCTCGGCAATGGTGGTCACCGATCTGCTGCTCGAAAGCTTCGACGACATTTTCGACGTCAATTACACGGCGCGCATGGAAGAGGAGCTGGACGACATCGAAGAAGGAAAGATCGAATGGCGCGTGGCCATGGCGGAGTTCTACGAGAACGCTTCGATCGCGACCTCAAACACGCCGAAAAGCACATGACCGACATCAAGCGGATGGAAAAGCCCACCGACTTGATTTGCGAAAAGTGCGGCAAGCCGCTGGTCATCAAATGGGGCCGCCACGGCAGCTTCATCGCCTGCACCGGTTATCCCGAATGCACCAACACGCGCGAGCTGACCGTCGATCTGCCCGACGTGGACAAGGCCGATCTTAGCGAGCAGGGCGACGAGGAGTACTGCGAAAATTGCGGCCGGCCGATGGTGCTCAAAAAGGGGCGCTTCGGACAGTTCTACGCCTGCAGCGGCTATCCCGACTGCAAGACCACCAAGCCCATCGGCGGCACGCAGAAAAAGCCGGATGTGCCAGCTCGACGAAAAGTGCCCGCAGTGCGGCAAGAACCTGGTGCTGAAATCCGGGCGCTTCGGCGAGTTCACCGCGTGCAGCAACTACCCGACCTGCAAGTACGTAAAGCAGAAAACAATTGGCGTGAAATGCCCGGAGTGCAACGAAGGCGAGATCGCCGAGCGGCGCTCCAAGCGCGGCAAGACTTTCTTCGGCTGCGTCCGCTATCCGGATTGCAACTTCGTCGCCTGGAGCAAACCGGTGGCCGAGAAATGCCCGGAGTGCGGCAGCCCGTACATGCTGGAAAAATGGCTGAAGGCCGGGCCGAAACTGCAATGCCCCAACGCGGAATGCAAGTTCCAAAAACCACTGCAGCCGGAACTGGTCACCCAGTGACACACAGCGTTCGGGACGATAGACCCGATCGCTGCCCCCAGTGTGGATCGCAGAAACTCGCGAAGATTCTCTTTGGCTTCCTAGACGTCAGCGCTCCGGAAGTTCGCCAGGAGTTGGACGAACACCGGGCAGTTCTCGGCGGCTGCTGTATAGACTCAAACAGCAAAGATTGGGAGTGTCTCGCCTGCGGCCATAAATGGGGTGACCAGTTAATGGAACGCACGGCGGAGTTTGCGCGGAGCATCGAAGAAAAGGAAGCGCAGGAAGATGCCTTAGCGGCGCAACGAGGCGTAACAGACGCGACGATCCGGCCAGACGGCTGGGTTACTTGCCCCTACTGCCGCTTCCATTTCGCGACGTACTCCAAAATGTCATGGGACGGCGAGAAGCATACGAGCTGCCGCACTCGGTTACGTCTCGTTGGCCCCGCCTGATTCCGCTTATACTGAACCGAAGCGTGCGCAGCAAACACCGGGGCTATCTCGTCGCAATCTTTTTTGCCAGCCTGGCGTTCTACGCGATCCCGTTGTTTTCCGGCAACGTCGCGATTCACTGGGACGCCATCACTTATTACTACCCCTATCAGAAATTGTTTTCGGACTCCCTGCACAGCGGCAAACTGCCGTTTTGGACCTCCAGTATTTTCTCCGGTTTCCCGGTGCTCGCCGATTTGCAGATGGGCGCGTGGTATCCGCTCAACTGGCCATTCTTCCTTGCCGGCATCAGGCCAGGCTCTATGTTCGGTGAGTTGTGGCTGCATGCGCTGGTGGCTGCGCTGGGCGCGTACTTGCTCTGCTATCACCTGATCGGGAGCCGGCGTGCCAGCTTGCTTGCCGCTCTCATGTACGGATTCTCCGGATATTTTGCCGCCCACAGCGAACACATCGGGCTGTTCCAGGCGGTCGCCTATTTGCCGATTTTGCTCTGGTGTTTTTTGCGGGCCGTCGAGACGCCGACTCCATCGCGGCTGGCGGCGGCGTGTCTGCTCGGCGGATGCTTGTGTTTAACCGGTCATTTTCAATCCGTCCTCTACGTGATTTGCGCCATGTGGCTCGCCGCCGTCTGGCGCATTACCGAAGAGCCGGTGAAGTGGATGAGGATCGTCGCCATAGCGCTGCTGGTTACCGTTGTCTCGCCGATGCTGGCGGCGGTGCAGCTATTGCCGAGCTTCCAACTACTGACGCACGCTTATCGCGCCGAGTTGTCATCGAAAAATCGGACCGAGGGCATGGCGAATCCGCGTACGCTGGCGACTTTTATGGTTCCCAACGCCGCCGGCACGCTCGATCCGCAGTATCACGGTGCGCTCGATATTTCGCAGAGTTATTTCTACGCGGGCGTTTTGCTGATTCCGCTCGCGCTCGCTGGTTTGACGGATCGCCGGGTGCGGCGCCTCGCAGCGTTCCTCATCCTGCCGGTGCTGGCTTACGTCGTGGGTCCGGTGAGCCCGTTTTATTGGGCGATGGTTCGGCTTCCGGGATTTTCCAGCGTGCGCTCACCCAGCCACGCCATGTTCGTCGCGACGTTGGGGCTCGCCCTTCTGGCCGCGGCGGGCGCCGACGTGATCAGCCGGAGATTGCGGAAGCCGTGGCTAGTCGCCGTGCTGTGCGGCCTGACGTTCCTCGATCTCTTCTACTGGAACATGCTGCGGACGCCGCTGGTCTACGCAGCCGGTAGCCACGATAAGAATTACACAGCCGTGGAGCAGTGGTTTCTTGGGCTGGTGAAAGCACCCTTGCCGCCGTTGACGCGAGTGGGCGCACCCGGCCGTTGGGTCTTTTTCTATCCGGCGATGGCGCCTTTCGCATGGCCCGTCGAGACCACGTTTGGCGAGAACGCACTTTTGTTCAAGCGCTACTACGACTACGAACTGGCCATGGCCGGCAATCATCGCCTGCTCAATGCGCTCGGCGTGGTGCGCTATTTCGGCGATCCGCAATGGACGGTCTACGAGAATCCCGGATCGTTGCCGCGGTTTCATTTCCCACCGCGAATTCTGCCGGCGTACGACACAGCGGACGTTCTGCGGCAGCTTGCTGAGCTCGATCCCGCGCAAGCCGCCATCGCCGAGCCGGACGCGCGCGGCCTTCCCGCCGAGAATGCCGCAGGCACGGTGCAGGTACTTGCCGCTGCCGAAGACCGGTACGCGCTGCAAACCACTTGCCCAGCGGATTGCACGCTGCGTATCGCGATCCCGTATTTTCCCGGCTGGCGGGCTGAGATGGACGGCCGCAAGACATCGGTCTTTGCCCTGGATCACGCGCTGATGGGCGTCCGCTTGCCGGCCGGATCGCACGCGCTGCATTTTTATTTCCGCCAGGATTATTTCGCACTCGGCGCGGCCATCAGCCTTTCGCTGTTGTGCGCCGGGCTCTACCTGCTTCTGCGCCCTGGCAGGGTAAGATGATGCGATGCGGGCGTTCAAAGTCGAGCTTAACGGCAAGCGGCTCTGTGTAGCTGGAGTAGGCGACGACGGAGTCTTGAACACGATGGTGGATTATGTTGTCGATCAACGCGGCAGCAGGCTTCATCTGCGCGTGGGAGGTCTCCTCTCCCCGACCGAAGAGCACCTGACATGGAGACACTTAGGTTTGAAACTTGGAGATAAGGTCGCGGTGACGATCATTGAATCGGACTCGGTCGACAAACCAAGAAAACGTTATCGTCTCGATTCCAAAGCAGCCGAGGTTAATGAAAAGGCTTACGTCCAAGCCAAGGCCCATGCGTTTGGCTGGCAAATTCGTATGCCACGAGAGAAAAAATCGTGACACCGCAACCTTCCCGCACCTGGACTCGTTCCCGCGCACTACTCGAAAAAGCCCGCCAGTCATTGGCCGGCGGAGTCAGCAGCCCGTTTCGCGCCAAGTTTCCCGTGCCGCTTTATCTAACCGGCGGGCGCGGCGCGCGCATCACCGACGTGGATGGCAACGAATACATCGACTACGCTCTCGCCTGGGGGCCGATGATTTTGGGCTACGCGCATCCCGCGATTGTAGATGCAGTGCGCAGCGCGGCCGAGGGTGCGCACTGCTTCGGCCAGCAACACGAGCTGGAAATTGAAGTTGCCGAAAAGATTTGCGCCGCCGTTCCTTGCGCTGAACGCGTCGCCTTTACCTCCAGTGGCAGTGAGGCAGTGCAACTGGCGCTGCGCCTGGCCCGCGCGTTCACCGGGCGTCCGCGGATTCTGAAATTCGAAGGGCATTATCACGGGTGGATGGATTCGACGCTGTGGAGCTATCATCCGCGCCGCGAGCAGGTGGGACCGGCCGAAAATCCGGTCGCGGTCGGCGGCTCGGCTGGCCAGGTGGCCAATGCGTCGGACAATTTACTCGTTGCTCCCTGGAATCAGGTTGACGCTTTGGAAGCGATGTTCGCGGCCCACGGCACGCAGATCGCCGCCGTCATCACGGAACCCGTGCTCTGCAATAGCGGCTGCCTGCTCCCGTCCGCGGGCTATTTGGAAGCAGCGCGCGAGCTGTGCCGGCAGCACGGCGCGCTACTGATTTTCGACGAAGTTATCACCGGTTTTCGCATGGCGCTCGGAGGCGCGCAGGCTTTCTACGGAATCACGCCGGACATCGCAACCTTCGGCAAAGCCGTGGGAGGCGGGCTTCCGCTCAGCGCGATCGCCGGCCGCGCTGAAATTCTGGATCAGCTGTTCACCGGCGGCGTGGCATTCGGCGGTACATTCAATGGCAATCCGTTATCGCTCGCCGGCGCGCAAGCCACGCTCACGGAGCTCGCCCGCAACGATGGCGCGCTACTGACTCACGCCAACCGGATGGGTCGCGATCTCATGATCGGGCTCGGCGAAATTGCCCGCCGGCACGGCCTGCGTTTGCAACTCACCGGCTTCGGCGCCGCGTTTTCCATGCATTTCACGAAGCGCGCAGAATTGCGAAATTATCGCGACACGCTAGACGATGACGCGGCGCTATTGCAGCGAGTGCTCACAGCCGCGCTCGCCGAAGGCATCCACCTCATCCCGGATGGCCGCTTGTATGTCTCCGCCGTGCACACTCCAGCGGACATTGAACAGACCGTAGCCGCGTTCGATCGCGCGTTCAGCGCAGTTTGCGCCACGTCATAAAGCCGATAAGCGCGCGGCGATCGCGGCATGCGGATTTGCGGCGTTCGCGTGGATCCAATCGCTCGCCAAACATCGGCTTGTAGGGGCGGGTTTCAAACCCGCCCTCTCCTGCCCTATTGCAGGGAGTGCTGGCAGCCAATTTCCATCGCGCATTCAGCGCAGTTGCCGCCACGCCATAAAGCCGATGAGCGTTTTGCCGTCTTCGATCTTTCCGCTGCGAATCATGGCCTCAATCTCGCGCGGACGGAACCAGCGGGTTTCGATGCGCTCGTCTTCCATCGGCTGCGCCTCGCCGGCCGTGAGTTCCTGCGCCAGGAATATCGTCATCTTCTCGCTCACATAGCCCGGGCTGGGATAAAACGACACCAGCTTTTTCCAGCGGCGCGCCCGGTAGCCGGTTTCTTCCAGCAGTTCGCGCCGGGCCGCTTGCAGAGGATTCTCTCCCGCATCGAGCTTGCCCGCCGGCAGCTCCCACAGATACTTCGCGGCAGGGAGCCGGTATTGCCGCACCAGCAAAATGTTGCGTTTCGCATCCACGGCCATCATCACGGCTGATCCGTTGTGCCGTATGATTGACCGCTTGATCTCGAAGCCGCTGGGATCGGTCGCGTGATCTTCGGTGACGGTGAAAATGCCGCAGGTGTAGCGTAGCTTCGTGGAAATGATCTTCATCACTTGGGCTTGGTCACTTCGACGGTCCCGAATTTTTCCAGCGCCGATTTGATCTTGGAGGCGTCGCCTACCACCACGATCGTGGCTTCATCGGGATTCATATATTTGCGTGCCGCTTTCTGAATTTGGTCCGGCTCGACCGAGCGAATGTGGGTGGTGTACTTCTCCAGATAATCGCTGGGCACGCCCATCATTTTCACGGTCTCAAGCTGTCCAGCGAGGCTGTTCTGCGTTTCCAGCGTCATCACGAAGCTGCCGCTGATGTAGTTCTTGGCGTCACTCAGCTCTTTCGCCGTCACCGGTGTCTTGCCCATCTCCGCGAGATGGCCCAGCACGGCTTCGACTGCGGGTTCGACAACTTCGTTGCGCACCTGCGTTACTGCCTGAGCGATGCCACCGTCGCGCAGACGATCCAGCTCACTGTGGGCGTCGTAGGCAAAGCCTTTTTTCTCGCGCACGTCCATGAACAAGCGGGAACTCATGCCGCCGCCCAGAATCACGTTTCCCACCACCAGCGGAAAGTGCTCCGGATCGTTGCGGGTCACGCCTAGTTTGCCGATGTGAATGTCGGCCTGCGCCGAGCCCGGCCGATCGACCAGCACTAGCGCGCGCTTGCTGGCGGGAAACACAGCGGCCGGCGGCGCCGGAACCGGTTTCTGCTTCCAGGCGCCAAACCGCTCCTGCACCATCTTGAGAGTTTGCGTACGCGGCGGCAGCTTTCCGAGCAGAATCAGGACCGCGTTATTAGGAACCAGAAATGTGTCGCGGAATTTCACATGGGTCTGCCGATCCATGCGGTCAAGCGATTCCGGCGTGGCCGAAATGTGGGAGTAGGGGTGCTCGCCGTACACGATCTCATCGAATTTCTCGGTGGCGAGGTACGCCGCGTTGGCGTGCGCCGCCATGATTCCCTGCTTGCGGTTCTGGTTGCGAAGCTGGATTTCGTCCTCGGGGAAGTTTGCGTTCAGGGTCACATCGGCGGCCAACTCCAGCAGCTTCGCCACGTTTTCCGATAGGCAGTTGCCCGCGAGCGTGAGGGCATCTGGGCTGGAGCTGGCATGCAGGGTTCCGCCGATCGTCGTCATATCCTCGGCAATCTGCTGCGCTGGCCTGCTGGCCGTGCCCTCGGTGAGCAGCGCCGCCACGTTCGAGCTCAGTCCTGGTATTTCTGTGGGATCAAATTTCGAGCCGGCGAGGAAGCTGAGCCGCATCGTCACCAGCGGAAAGCGAGGGTCTTCCACCAGCATCACGGTCAAGCCGTTGGCGAGCTTTGTCTCAAATACGGGCGGCATTTTGTACGCAGGAATCGGTGGCGTCTCCGGCGGTTTGGTGCGGTCGACGGTTTGCGCGGCAATCACGCCGGCCAATGCCAACACTGCGATGGCGATTAGTCGAATGGGCTTCATATTAGCGGCTCCCTTCCGATGCCGCAACGGCGGGGGCTTTCTGAATTTCCAGAACCGAGCGGCGCTCCGGCGTCAGATATTTTTTGGCAACCGCCTGAATCTGCTCGGCGCTTACCGCCAGCAACCGATCGAGCACGGTATTGATCAGCTCCGGTTTCCCGTCCAGCAATTCGTATTTACCCAGCTGCTGGGCGCGCTGCAACGAGCTCTGCAACACTTCGATGCGCTCCGAGCGCAGCAGCGTGCGTGCGCGCTCGAGCTCCTTCGCGCCCACGCCCTCGTTTTGAATCCGCGCGATCTCGTCCTGCGCCTGATCCACGATCTGGCTGCCGGTGAAATTCGGATTGTGGAGCAAGAACATGGCGTAAAAGCCAGGGTCTTTGTAGTCGAGACTCGAACTGGTTGGCCAACCCTGCTCGGCAGAGAACTGGATCACCGATTTCTTGCCCTTCACTAAATCCAGTTGAAAGCGCGAGCTCTCGCCGCCGGTGAGCAGCACATCGACCATGGTGAGCGCGTAATAGTCCGGCGAATGGCGAACCGGAGCCGGATAGCCGACAATCACGCCCGGCACTTTCGCCAGCGGATCTTTGTAGACGTCTTTGTGGACTTTGGCGCCGCCAGGCTCGGCGAGATCCGGCGACATGGGCTTGGGTTGCGCGGGAATATCGCCAAAATAAGTTTCAATCAGCTTTTTGGATTCCGCGATATTGATGTCGCCGACCAGCACCAGGATCGCGTTATTGGGCGCGTAGTAAGTCTTGAAAAACTTGGCGACATCTTCGACGGTGGCGGCATTCAAATCATCGAACGACCCGATCGCGGAGTGCGCATTGCGCGGGTTTTCAAATACCAGTTTGGGCCATGCGTCGACAATGGCCGTGTTGTAAGGCTGGTTGTCGTAACTCCGTCTTTTTTCCTGTTTGACCGCATCTTTCTGGTTCTTCAGATTTTCTTCCGTGATGGCCAGACCACGCATGCGATCCGATTCGAGCCACAGGCCCACTGCCAGCTTGTTGGACGGCAGCACTTCGTAATAGTCAGTGTAGTTCGAATGGGTGGAACCGTTCATCTGCCCGCCGTTGGCCTGTATGGTTTGCATATGCACGCCCTTGGGAGCGTTGGCGGAGCCCTGAAACATCATGTGCTCGAAGAGATGCGCAAATCCCGTGCGGCCCTTTTCTTCGGCCCGCGCGCCCACGTCGTAGATCAAGTAGATAGTCACCACGGGCACCGCATTATCGCGCGAGAGAACCACACGCATGCCGTTGCCGAGCTTGTACTTCTCGATGGGAATCAGCACCTGCTCGGCAGAAAGCAGCGCCGAGCAAAACAGCAGCATCGCGATTATCTTTTTCATAAATGTTCTTCAGTTCCTGCCAATGGCATTGGCGAATTGCTTGACGTTGAGGGTATTGACAACATCGCCGGGCCCGAGCCACCCGCGCCGCGCCGTGAGGACCCCGTACTTCATATTATGCAGATGCTTGGGATGATGAGCATCAGTCGAAATAGTAAACTTCGCGCCCCGCGCCTTCGCCGTCCGCGCCAATGTGGCGTTGAGATCTAGACGCTCCGGGCTGGAATTGATTTCGAGAAATACGCCGCGCCGCACGGCTTCCTGGATCACGCGATCGACGTCGAAAGGGAACGGCTCGCGCTGCATCAGCAGGCGGCCGGTGGGGTGCCCAAGAATCTTGAGGTGCGGACATTCGAGCGCGCGCAGCAGCCGGTCGGTCATGGCGGCGGGCTCCAGATTCATATGGCTGTGCACGCTGCCGATCACCAAGTCGAGTTCGGCCAGCGCATCGTCGGCAATATCCAGAGCGCCGTCCTTCAGAATGTCGCACTCCAGACCGGAGAATATGCGCATTTCCCCGCCCTTAGGAAGGAGTTCGCGCACCTGCTTAGCAAACGCGACCACCCGTTTTTCGTCCAGACCGTTGGCCATGGCAATGGCTTTGGAATGGTCGGTAATGGCGACATACTCGTACCCCAAGGCGCGAGCGGCATCGGCCATCTCTTCCAGAGACGCGCGGCCGTCGGTTTCGGTAGTATGCATGTGCAGATCGCCGCGGATTTGTTGGAGTTCCACCAGCTCCGGCACGCGACCCTCAGCGGCCAATTCGATTTCGCCGGAGTTTTCGCGCAGCTCCGGCGGAATCCACGCCAAGCCCAAAGCTTTATAAACCTCTTCTTCGGTCTCTCCGGCGACCCGGCTGTCGTCGGAGGCCCGAAACAGGCCGTACTCGCTCAGCTTGAAGCCCATTTTGATGGCACGCATGCGGAGCGCAACATTGTGCTCCTTGCTGCCGGTGAAATATTGCATGGCCGCGCCGAAGCTCTCCCGCGGCAGCGCGCGCACATCCACCTGCAACCCTTCGCGGCCAACCTTGGCGCTGGCTTTGTTCGCGCCGCGTCCCAGCACTTCCTGCACCCGCGGATTGTTCACAAACCGCTCCAGCGCGTCGGCGGCTTTCGGTCCTGTCACCAGCAGATCGAGATCGCCCACTGTCTCGCGCCCACGCCGCAGGCTGCCGGCTGGCGTAATGTCCTCGACCCCGGGAGTCTCCGCCAGATACTGCTTCAGCTCCTGCGCGGTCTGATCGGCAAAGCTCAGCAAGTAGCGTCCGCTACGCAGCCGATATTGCGCGATTGAGCGCAGGATTTTCTCTTCGAGTTTGGCACCCATGCGCGGCAGCACGCGCAGTTTCTCTTCCTTGGCCAGACGCTCCAGATCGTCCATCGTGGTGACGGTGTAGTGCTGGAAGATCAGCGCCAGGTTCTTGGGCCCGAGACCCTGTATCTTGAGGAATTCGAGCGCCGCCGCCGGATATTTCTGCAGCAGCACATCGCGCCGTTCGCACGACCCGTGATCCTCTATTTCCTGCAGCATCGTGGCCAGGCCTTTGCCGATTCCCGGAATATCGGTGACTTTGCGGTTGGGATCTTTGAGGATATCGGCCACGCGCTCCGGATACCCCTCCACCGCCACCGCTCCATTGCGGTAGCTGCGAATGCGAAAGGAATCCTCGCCGGCGATTTCCATCAGGTCGGCTGTCTCAGCGAGCACACGCGCGATTTCCTTGTTTTCCATGAGCGGGGTAGCTTCTATTCTAAGACCTGCGCTATTGGAATTTGGAATCCTAGGGTGTTCGCAGGCGCTGCCGGATCGCCGGTCCGCATTGCCCATAGTGGCGAGCATTCCACGTATAGATGGTCTCGGCTTTTGCCTTAATGGCGCAATGAGCGAGGATCGCATCGTAGATTGTCCCGCCAACGATGCCTAAAGAGGCGGAAGCGGTCAACGCGTCGGCATATTCGTCGCCATCAAGAGAGACAACGGAAAGCCGCTCGCGTATGCTGCCGATGAATAACATCGCCTGCTCGGCGCTGATACGGTGCTTGCCAGGCATCCGAGTGAGCGTGGCGTAGACCTCAGCCAGACTGTGCGCTCCACAACAGCCATTTGCTGTGTCGAATTGGACGAACAGCTCCAGGCTGGCCTTGTGGTGGGAATGGTCTCCGTAGAAAACCGGTACCAGTACAGACGTGTCGAAAAAACCTTTCATTCAGATTTGCCGAGGTTCGCCAAGTCGCGTTCGTCGCGGATTCGCCGCAGTATCTCGTCCGTGGCGGAGGCGTCCAGAGGCTGTCCGCTGTGAAACACCCAAACGCCCTGTTCCTTTCTAAGAGGTCCGGTTCCACGGACAGGGCGCAAAGTGATTTGCTCGCCGGCGCTTTCAACTTCAAGTGTGTCTCCGGGTTCAAGCTGCAATTGCTCCCGCAATGGCTTGGGGATAACTACCCGGCCCGCTTTATCAATGGTGAGATGCACAATTTAATGGTAACATTTTGTGGGTGGACCCGTCCATAAATGCCATTTGATCGTTTACTCCCGCCATTAAACCCAGGCGTCGTAGGGGGCGGGTTTCAAATCCGCCCTCTTCGCACCTAAATCGGCAGCCGCAGCTTTGCTTCGCAACCCGTGCCATTCCTGCGATTTTCCAGCGTCAGGACGCCGCCGTGACCTTCGGCGATCTGCCGGCACAGCACCAGTCCGATGCCGGAGCCGCCGGGTTTCGTCGTGAAAAACGGCACGAACAGGTTGCCGGTGTTGGCCAGCCCGGGGCCGTCGTCTTCCACCTTGATTTCCAACCAGCCTCTCACTCGGCGCCACTGGACGCGTACGCCGCCGCCGGTTTCGAGCGAGGCATCGGCGGCATTGCGCAGCAGATTGATCAGTAGCTGCTCCAACTGATCCGCGTCAGCGTCGATGGTGACGTCCGGACCCGGCTCGACGGCCACTTTGACGCGCGTCTCGAGATTGACCACGCGGCGAATCCACGGAGCCACCTCAAGCGGTTCAAGCGTCGGCTGAGGAAGTTTGGCCAGGCGCGCATAAGCACCGATGAAACGGCTGAGCGATTCTGAGCGCGACGAAATCACCGCCAAGCCGCGGCGCATGTCCTCGCGCCAATCGGCGGGCGGCGGCTCGCGCGACACCAGATTTTCCAGACTCCCCGCAATGGATTTGATCGGCGTGAGCGAGTTATTGAGCTCATGCCCCAGCACGCGTACCAGGCGCTGCCAGGCTTGCAATTCCTGTTCGCGCAGGGGCTGGGTGAGATCGGCGATCACCAGCAACTCCATGGGCAGGCCGTGCTCGCGAAACGAGCCGCGGCGCATGCCCCATCTTCCGGCCGCGCCGGGAAAGGTAGTTTGCAGGGTGCGCACCGGGTCGCCTTCCAGGCACTCTTCCAGGCCCAGGTCGGCGGCTTCCAGATTCGTGATCCGCTCGGCGGGCTGGCCCACCAGGCGCTCGCCGGCGCGATTGACCAGGCGCAGCCGCCGCTGGCTGTCGAACGCAAAGATCGCCACATCGATCTCGTCCATCACTTTGCGCAGCAGGGTGCTGGCTTCGAGCGCTCCCAAACGTTGCTCGCGCAGCGTGCCGGCCATGGTGTTGACCTGCTGCATCACTTCGCCTAGCGCGTCGTCGAAATTCGCGCCGCGGGCGCGCACGGAATAATCGCCTTCATGCAAAGCGGCCAGCAGGTTGGACAACGTACGCAGCGGGAAAACGATGCGCTCGCGGACCGTCACCGCAAATCCCCACCAGCAGCCGACGATCAGAACCGTGAGCGTCCACTGAACTTTGGGTGTCCAGGTGCCAGTCCACAGCATGCCCAGGGCAATGAGCGATCCCGGCAATCCCGCCGCCAGAACCAGCAGGACGATGCGTCGTTCAAAGTGGAGGCGGTACCAGTCCATGACGGGCGGTCATAGACCGAAGCGCTGGAGACGCCGGTACAATGCGCTGCGGCTGAGTCCCAGCGCCTTGGCGGCGTGGCTCACGTTGCCTTCGTAACGGGCCAGGGCCTTCTTGATGAGGGAAAATTCTACCTCTTCGAGACTCATTTCTTCCAGACGCGGCACGCCTTCCTTGCCCGTGCGCAAGCCGAGATCGCCGGGCTTGACGACGTCGCCCTGGGCCATCAAGACGGCGCGTTCGATGGCGTGTTCCAGTTCGCGAATGTTGCCGGGCCAGGAATGCTCCAGCAGCGCCTGCATGGCCGCGGGATCGAATGCGCTGAGGCGCTTGCGGTAGCGCTGGGCGTGGCGGCCGAGAAAATGCGCCGCCAGCAGCGGAATGTCTTCGCGCCGTTCGCGCAGCGGCGGCAATTGGATTTCGATGGTATTGAGGCGGAACTGCAAATCCGCGCGAAAGCGTCCCGCTGTCACTTCGCCATTCAAATCGGCATTGGTCGCGGAGATAATGCGCACGTCCACCTGCCGCGTGCGGGAGGAGCCAACACGCTCCAGCTCGCCGGTTTGCAACACGCGCAGCAGCTTGGCTTGCTGAGTGGGGGAGATATTGGCGATCTCATCGAGAAACAGCGTGCCGCCGTCAGCTAGCTCGAAGCGGCCTACACGATCGGCTTTGGCATCGGTAAACGCGCCGCGCACGTGGCCGAAGAGCTCGCTTTCGAACACGCCTTCCGGCAATCCGCCTGCGTTGACGGTAACCAGCGGCTTACCAGCGCGATGGGAAACAGCGTGCAGGGTCTGCGCGACTAGCTCCTTGCCTGTGCCCGGCTCGCCGGTAATCAGCACGTTGGCATCGGACGGCCCAACGTTGGCGACCAGACGCAGCACCGGCCGCATGGCGCTCGATTCCGCAATGAGCGTGGGACGCTCCACCGCCCGCAACAAACGGTTCTCAGCTTCGAGACGCAGCCCGTTGCGCAGCGCGCGGCTGAGCTCGATCTGAGTGCGCAGGATGCTGAGCAGCCGTTCATTCTCCCAGGGTTTCTGGATGAAATCGCGCGCGCCGCGTCGCATCGCTTCTACCGCAATTTTCACGCTGCTCCAAGCCGTCATAACGACCACGGGCAGCGTGCTGTCGAGCGCTTGAATGCGCGAGAGCAGATCCAGACCTTCCTGACCCGACGTCGTATCGCGCGCGTAATTCAAATCGATGAGTACGACGTCGAACTCTTTGACATCGAGCGCAGCCAGCACTCCGGCGGGCGATGACGCCGGCTCGATCTGATAGCCTTCGGCCTTGAGCAGCAGGCGCAATGCTTCCAGCACATCGGCCTGGTCGTCGGCGATCAACACGCGCGGCGGCGCCGCGTCCTGAGGTTTCATGTGGTCCCGGCCGTCAGGTTCAACTGACGAGCCAGCCGTCCGCGAGCTGGATAATTCGGTTGCCATATTCGGCGTTTCGTTCGGAATGGGTTACCTGCACAATGGTGGCGCCGGCTTCGTTCAGATGCTTAAACAATTCCATGATCTCCTGCCCCTGTTTCGAGTGCAGGTTGCCGGTGGGCTCGTCGGCCAGAATCAATTTTGGATTGGCGATCACCGCCCGGGCCACCGCCACCAATTGCTGCTGCCCGCCGGATAACTGATTGGGATATAGATCTTTCTTTCCCACGATATGAAACCGGTCGAGAATGTCGGCCACCATGCCCGCGCGCTCCGCTGATTTGATGTTGCGATACGACAGCGGGATATCCAGATTCTCGTACACGGTCAAATTATCGATCAGATGATAGCTTTGAAACACGAATCCGATATATTTCTTGTTCAGCTCGACGCGGTTGCGGGGATTCATTTTGTGCACTGCCTGGTCCATGAAATCGAATTCACCGGTCCAGGAGCTGTCCAGCATGCCCAGAATGCTGAGCAGCGTGGATTTGCCCGCGCCTGACGGACCCATGATGGTGACGAACTCGCCCTCTTTGATGTCGAGCGTAATGCGCCGCAAGACGAACGTCTTGCCGTAGCCGGCTTCGTAGAATTTTTCTATGTTGTGGAGTCGGATCATCGGGTTCATTTCGGGCGGGTTTCAAACCCGCCCCTACTCATATCTTAAGGCTTCCATCGGGTCGACTCGCGTGGCGCGGCGCGCCGGGATGTAGGCTGCGGCCATTGCCACTGCCGCCAGGAATGCGGAAACGCCGGCGAAGGTCCACGGATCGGTTGGGGTGATGCCGTACAGAAATCCAGCCAGCACGCGGGTGAGAGCGAATGCACCGGCCAGGCCGATGACCAAACCCGCGCCCACTAGACGAAGCGCATGCCCCAGCACCAGCCCCAGCACTTCGCTCGACTTCGCGCCCAGCGCCATGCGAATGCCGATCTCGCGCGTCTGGCGGGTGACGGAATAAGACAGCACGCCGTAAATTCCCGCCGCTGCCAGCAGCAGCGCCAGCGCGGCAAAGATCCCTACCAGCAAAGAATTCAGGCGCTCGGGAGCAACCGAATCCGCGAGGACTTGCTCAATAGTGCGAACGCCGGTGATGGGAAGATCCGGATTCGCGGCCCAGACAGCGGCGCGGGCGGCAGACACTGCTTGAATGGGATCGCCCGCGGTTTCCAACACGAAATCGGCGCCCAACGACGGCTCCTGCAAGAACGGAACATACACCTCGGGCCGCGGCTCACGATTCAGACGTGCATGGCGAACATCGCCAACGATCCCCACGATCTCTCGATCCTTGTTGCTAATGTTGATGCGCTGGCCGATCGGATTCTGGTCCGGCCACATGCGGCGCGCCAAAGTCCGGTTCACCATGGCGACCAGCGGGGCGGATGGAGAATCCGCGGTATCGAAGGCACGGCCGGCCAGTACCGGAATGCCCATGGCCCGCAAATAGCGGGGGCTGATCGCGCAGAAGCCGGCGAATCGCAAATCTCCTTCCGCCCGCGTGCGGCCGGCGATCTGGAACGACTCACTCCAGGAGTTGCCGCCCATCGGGAGCGTGTTGATCACCGCGGCGGAGCGAATCTGCGGTGTTAACTCCATGACTGCAAGCACCTGATTGTAAAACTCCGCTTTGCGGGCAGGCTCCTTGAAAGCAGTGCGCGGAAGTTCCACACGGAAGGTCAACAACTGCGCCGGCCTGAAGCCGGACGGCACGCTGCGCAACAGCAGGAAGCTCTTGAGAAGCAAGCCGGCGCCAATCAACAACACCAGCGAGAGCGCGATCTCAGACACGACCAGAAATCCCGACATGGTGAACCGGCGGCGGGGAGCCGCGGCGACTTTGAGCCGCTCGGTGAGCGCCACACTGCTGGCGTGCATGGCCGGGGCCAGACCGAACAGCAGCCCGCTCGCGACCGACAGCAGCAGAGTGAAACCCAACACCGGCGTGTTGATGCGAATGTCCGTCAGCCCGCGAATGGGCACGTTGAGACTGGGGAGCCAAGCGGCTAAGCCATCCGCGCCCCAATAGGCCAACAGAACGCCCGCAGCGCCGCCGGTCAGGGCGACTAAGACGCTCTCCGTCAGCCACTGCTGCATCAGACGAGCGCGCCCAGCGCCCAGCGCCGCGCGAATCGAAGTCTCCTTCCGGCGCGCCGTGGCACGCGCCAGAAACATGTTGGCAACGTTGGCACAGGCGATCAGCAGCACCACGCCCACAGCGCCCAGGAACATCAGCAGGGCCGGGCGCGTGTCCCCGACCACCTGGTCGTACATGGAGACGACGTTGACGCCGAAGCCCTTCTGATCCCGAGGGTATTCCTGCTCCAGACGTTGTGCGATGCCGTCCATCTCGCTTTGCGCTTGAGCGATGGTGACTCCCGGCTTCAGACGGCCGGCGACTTGCAGGAAGCCATGCCCGCGTGACGGATCGGGCGCGAGCGGCACCCAGAGATCCATCGGCCGGTCGGCCGGAAATTGAAATGCCGCGGGCATCACGCCCACCACTGTGTAACTCTCCCCGGTCAGCCGTATCGTCTTGCCGACCAGCGCGTCATTCGCGCCAAAGCGCCGGGTCCACAGGCCGTGGCTCAGCAGCACCACCTTGCTATCTTCGGCCGCGAATGTTCGCCCCAAAGTTGGAGTAGCCCGCAAAAGTGGAAATAAGTTCGGCGAAACGCGCATTGCCTGAATTTGCTCCGGTTCGTTTTCGCCGGAAAGATCGAAACTGGTACCGCCGAACGCGGCCAGATCCTCGAACGAGCGCTGGCGATTTTTCCAGTCCAGGAAAGTCGGATGCGAAACGACATCATGCGTGTCATGCCGCTTGAGGTCAGCGCCGAACAGGATCGTGAGCCGGGCTGCGTCCTGATATGGCAGCGGCCGGAGCAGTACCGCATAGACCACGCTGAAGATCGCGGTGTTGGCGCCAATCCCCAGCGCCAGCGCAGTGACGGCCAGCACTGCGAAGCCAGTATTCTTGCGCAGCATTCGCAGCGCGAAGCGCAGGTCGAGCAGCAGATTGTTCACGAAATTCCTAAGTCCCTCTCCGCAGCTCGATACTGCCATTCACGGTTTCGAGGTTCAATTCCGGGCCGCCGCTGCCGATCGTGCCGGTAATGTGGTGGCCGCTAAACCCGCCGCGAATGGTGAGAGGGAAATCGGTCGAGATGCGCCCGTTCACCGTGGATGCCTCCACCTTGGCGCTGGCCGCAGCGGGCAGTTCGACGCTGATGCTGCCATTCACGGTGTGAAATTCCAGCGGCCTTGACCAACCTTTGGCGCCCATCGAAGCAGTGATCGAGCCATTGACAGTGTGAGCTTCAGCGGCACCCGACGTTGAAACTCGCACCTTGCCGTTGACGGTGTGCACTTCGGTATCGGCGGCGAGTGAATCCGCTTCCACGTCGCCATTCACCGAGCGGCCTACGAAGCGAACACCTTGTGGAACCCGCACCGTGAATTCCACTTTGACGTCGTTATTGTGGGTGTTCATACGGCCGCCGTCGCCGGCCAGGCACTCGTTGGGCCGTCCGCCGCTGCTCGGATAGACCGCGCAGATCGTCACGCCTTCGCCGTGCGGAACCACCTGGATGTCCACCGAATTGGGATCGTTGTGACGGCCGCTCTTGTTGGCGCTGACCTGCACCTCGTCGCCAGACGCTCGCTCGGCATGCACAAAGCCGTTGATGCCCTTGATCTCGATCTCTTTGCCGGGCGCGATATGGCCCTTCCAGTTGAAATCGCTCGCGGCGGCAGTAAATGCCAACGCCATCAAACTCGCTATTCGCAGAACTCGCATGCCGGTTCTCCTTTATCTACTCACATCGCAAAGCCACGATCGGATCGACTCGCAAGGCGCGCCGCGCGGGAATGTACGTCGCCGCCAGAGCCACCATCGCCAATAGCACCGAGACGCCCGCGAACGTTTTCGGATCGGTTGCAGTCACGCCGAAAAGCAAGCTCGCCATCAGACGGGTGAGCCCCAGCGCACCAGCCACCCCGATCGCGATTCCCGCCAGCGTCAGCAGCAAGCCTTGTCCTACGATCAGGCTCATCACGTCGCCAGTTCGCGCGCCTAACGCAACGCGAATACCAATTTCGTGCGTGCGCTGCGCGACGTTATACGCCATCACGCCGTAGATTCCCACCGCCGCCAGCACCAGCGCCAGGCTGGCAAAGATCGCCAGTAGCAACATATTGAAACGCGCCTCGGAAACCGACGCGGAGACTACTTCCTCCATCGGCCGCACATCGGAAACTGGCAGGTCGGGATCGATAGCGTGAATTTCACGAATCGCCGCTGCCGCCAAGGCGGTTGGGTCGTTGACCGTGCGCGCGACGATGGTCATGGCCTCGTAGGGCATGCGCGCGATGCGACCAGTAGACGGTGGGGTAAATCTTGTGATCCAGGCCGTAATGTTTAAGATCGCCCACCACTCCCACGATTTCGTCCTCGGGCGACTTCGGCCCCCAATCGATGATGAGTTTCTTGCCAATCGGGTTCTCTCCTGGAAAGACGGTGCGGGCCAGCTCTTCGTTGATGATGAGTACGGGAGAAGATTCGGCGATATCGTGCGCCGTGAACGTTCGTCCTCGCAGCAGTGGAATTCCCATCGTGCTAAAGAAATTCGGATCGGCCACGCGCACCTCGGTCCCCAGCCCTTCGCCTGGTTTCGGGATCGGACGGCCGACTACAAGGTAGTCGGTACCTGATGCCATGCCGGTTAGAGGCAGAAAATTGATGGCGCCGGCCGAGCGCACGCCCGGCAGCGCCTGGATGCGAGCGAGCGCGTCCTGGAAAAATCCCACCACCTGCGGATTCTTTCCGTAGCGGGAATGCGGCAGGTTGACACGCATCGTCAGCACTTTTTCGGCGCGGAATCCCGGATTCACAGCCTGCAGCTTCTGGAAACTGCGAATCATGAGCCCGGCGGCGATCAGCAGCACCAGAGCCAGCGCCACTTCGCCGACCACCAGCAGGCTGCGCAGGCGATGGCGGCGCGCGTCGCTGCTGGTACCACGGCCGCTCTCTTTCAGCGCGTCGTTCAAATTCGGATTTGACGCCACAATGGCAGGCACCAGCCCGAAGAGCACGCCGGTCGCGACCGCCATGAGCGCGGTGAAACCGAACACGCGCCAATCGACACCCACTTCGGAAAGCCGGGGCAGACTTTTTGGAGCCAGCGCCACCAGCGCGTCCGTCCCCCACCAGGCCAGCAGCAATCCGAGCGATCCGCCTACCGTGGCCAATAGCAAACTCTCGGTGAGCAGTTGACGCATCAGTTGCCAACGTCCGGCTCCCAGCGCCACTCGCACGGCGATCTCACGCTGCCGCGAAGCGGCCCGCGCCAGCAGAAGGTTAGCCACATTCACGCAGGCGATGAGCAGAACGAATCCCACCGCGGCCGTGAGCAAGAGCAAGATACTGCGCATGCCGCCCGCTGCCTGCTCGTGCAGCGGGACTACGTTAGCGCCCCAATTCTTGTTGAATTCCGGGTACTGAATCTCCAAGCGCTGGGCAATAGTGGAAAGCTCGCTTTGCGCCTGCCTGAGCGTGACGCCGGGCTTCAGCCGCGCTAACGCCGCCACGTACCGGCCGCTGGTTGCACGGTAGTCACGGCCGGGATCGAGCGGATAGGGAATCCAGACATCGGTAGCGCGGCTGTTCCAGTGAAAAGCCGCGGGAAGAACTCCAATCACTTTGTGCGGAATTCCAGCGAGCATAACATTCTTGCCGAGGATGTCGCGATTGCCCCCGAAGCGCCGCTGCCACAACCCGTAGCTGAGCAGCGCCACATTCTCGCGGCCCTTCACATCTTCCCCGTCGAGGAACGTGCGGCCGATCACCGGTTGCACGCCGAGATTGTGGAAAAAGTTGGCTGAGACCTCGCCCGCCAGCAATACCTCCGGTTCTCCCGCGCCGGTCAGGCTGGTTCGCGAGAAGTCGATGACCAGCGTCATCTCGCTGAAGACGCGATTCTGAGCTTTCCAATCGAGGTAAACGGCCGGTGAAACGGCATTGCGATCGTTGCGCGGCGATTTCTCCCACACCATCACCAGGCCGGCGGGATCGCGGTACGGCAGCGGCCTCAACAGCACTGCGTTCACCACGCTGAATATGGCGGTATTAGCGCCGATTCCCAGAGCCAGCGCTGCTACGGCCACCGCAGTAAAGGCTGGATTCGCCGCCAGCAGACGAAGCCCGTGGCGAAGATCTCTAGCGAGCGTTTTCATTTTGGCCCTTTTACTCGATGCGAATGCTTCCCGAGCCCGTGCGCACGTCAACCAGCGAACTGCCGCCGCCACGAACCTTGGCTTGCAGATCGTGATGGCCGATCGTTCCGCTCACCGTCATCGGATGATCCACTGTGATGCTGCCCGAGCCGGTGTGTGCGCGCAAATCAAACGCCGCCTGCGCCGGGACGCGGATAGTCACGCCGCCCGAACCGGTGTGCGCTTCGATGCTCGCCCCGTTGGTCTGTTCGAGTTCCACGCCGCCCGAGCCGGTATCGGCAACAATGGCGCCCGAAAGCCGTGCGCCGCGAATTCCACCGCTGCCGGTGTGCGCGTCCACCCGGCCCGTGATTTCGTCCAACTCGATTCTGCCGGAGCCGGTGTGCGCCCGCGCTTCATTGCCGAGACGCGACAGAGTAACGCCGCCCGAGCCGGTAGTGGCATCGACGGTTCCCTTCAGATCTTCCACCCGCACGTGCCCTGACCCGGAGTGTGCCCGCAGGCGCGTATCGGCGGGTGTAATGATTTCGTAGTTAATCGCAATATCTTTGCGCAGTTCGCGATCGAGAATTTGCCCCACGCGGATGGTGCTGCCGCTTTGCTCGATGGGCGGATTGGCTTCGATGGCGCGGACTTTTTCATCGGCATCGCGGTGGGACGACCGGTGATTATTGACGTAGATGGTGGCGTGAATGACGACGCTCGATGAATCGCCCTTGCGCACTTCGATCGAGCCCGAGCCGGTTTCGACTTCCAAATCCACCGTTCCGCCGACTTTCAGCGTGCGGTCGAAAGAGCCCCGCCCTTCAGCGGCAAGCGCCAGCGCAGGAAGCAAGGTGAGGACAAGCAGCGGATATCGCATAGTGGTTCTCCTAGTGCATCTAAACTGCCGTCATGGGCGAACGTTACAGACACGCTAACTCTATGAAATTACAGAGAGTTCTTGGCCGGTCCTGTACGTTAGGTGTTCGTTTGTGGGACGCCGATGCCCGGTTATGCGTGGGAAGCAAAGACTCTCTCGCAGAGACACAGAGTACACAGAGAAAACCAACCCCAATTTTCTTTTTAGGTTTTACTCTGCGTTCTCTGCGTCTCTGCGAGAAATGCCTTGGTTTTCATTACTCGTAGCGCAGCGCGACCATGGGGTCAACCTTGGTGGCCCGCCGCGCCGGCACATAGCTCGCGAGCAGAGCGACCGCCGATAGCAGCACCACCACAACCGAAGTCGTCAATACGTCCGCCGGTTTCACCTGGAACAGCAGGCTTTCCATGTAACGGGTGAGCGCAAACGAAGCCGCAACACCCGCGCCGAGGCCCGCTCCCACCAGCACCAACCCCTGGCGCAGCACCAGGCGGAGGACGTCAGCGCGCGCCGCGCCCAGCGCCATGCGTATCCCGACTTCGCGCGCCCGCAGGCTCACCGAATAGGAGATAACGCCATAAATTCCCACCGCTGCCAACACGATCGCCAGAAGGCCGAACACGCCAAGCAGCGTCATGGTGAACCGCCTTTCGGCGAGCGATACTGCGAATAGCTCATCCATGGACGCGACGCCGTAAACCGGCGCGTTCTTGTCAATGGCGCCGATGGCAGTACGTATTTCACGCTCGAGCGCCGCGGGCTCGGTCGCGCTGCGCACCACCACAGTCAGGAATGAAAACGGCTGTTGCGCCGCGGGCTGATAGGCCTGCTCGGTGAGAGCGGTGTCCAAGCCGTATTGGTGGACATCGCCGACAATACCGACGATCGTCGACCACGGCAATTTTTCGTTGTGTTCGCCCAATTGAATGTGTTTGCCGACCGGATCCTCGTTGGGCCATTGTTTGCGCGCCAGCGATTCACTTACCAGAGCGACCGCTGGAGCTTGTGGGCCATCCTGGTCCGTGAAGGCGCGGCCGCGCAGAAGTGGAATCTTCATTGCGTGCAAATAATCCGGAGTAACCTGATAGCGATCGACGCTAGGCGCGTCCGCATCGGAGGTGACAGGGCGGTCCTGAATGTAGAACCCGGCGCGATCGAAGTTAGCGCTCATCGGCAAGGTGCTCACCAGGCCCGCGGCCTCAACATCCGGCAGCGCGCGAATCCGCTCCATCGCCTGGCGGTGGAATTGCACAACGGCTGGATCTTCTTTGTACCGTGAACCGCCCAGCGCGATATTCAGCGTCACCAGCTGGCGCGGCTCGAAGCCCGGGTCCACGCTGACCAGGCGCACAAAGCTCTTTACCAGCAAGCCCGCTCCCACGGCCAGCACGAACGCCAGCGCCAGTTCCCCGACTACCAGCAAGTCCCGCAATCCGCCGCGCGAGCGGCCCTCGGAGCCCTTGCTCCCCTCTTTTAACGCGCCCGTCAAATCCACCCGCGATGCCGCTAATGCGGGCGCCGATCCAAAAATCATGCCGGTAAGTACGCTGGCCGCAAGGGTAAACAGCAGCACCCAGCCGTCTACCTGCACTTCATTCAGACGAGGAATTGCAGGTGGAGCCTTGGCCACCAGCAACGCCGTCCCCCAGGTGGCCAGCAAAATTCCACCCAGCCCGCCGGCGAGCGCAAGCAGCACGCTTTCCGTTAGCAATTGACGAATCAGCCGGCCGCGGCTCGCGCCCAGCGCTGCCCGCACGGCCATCTCCCGCTGCCGGCCGGTGGCGCGCGCCAACATCAGGTTAGCCACGTTGGCGCAGGCAATCAGCAAAACCAGGCCAACCGCGCCCAGAAGAATTCGAAGTGCGATATCGATCTTGCCGACCAGTGCGTCACGCACTGGCACGATACGCGCGAAAGCGTCGGCTGGGTAATCTTTCGGGTATTCACTGACCATGCCGCGCGTGATACCCGCCATCTCCGCTCTCGCCTGCTCCACGGTGACGCCGGGATTGAGGCGGGCAATGGTGCGCAGGTGCTGGCAGGTGCGGCAGGCGAAATTCAGAGCCGGGCCATAGCCGAGCGGCGCCCAGACATCTGGCACGCGGTTGTAGGTTTGGAAGAAGATGGGACTGAAGCTGGCAGGCAGTACGCCCGCAACGACAAAAGCATCATCGTCCAGCGTGATGGTGCGCCCGACAATACCCGTATCGCCGCCAAATCGCCGCTTCCAGAAGCCATAGCTCAACAGCACCGTATGCCACCGCTCGGGCTGGTCCTCTTCGGCCAGCAACTGGCGCCCGATGTATGGCTGCACGCCGAGCAAATCGAAAAACTCGCGGGAGACCCGCATCCCGCGAAGCTGCTCGGGCTCTCCCTGCCCCACCAGCAACGCGCCCCAATTGCGGTAGAGGGCCATTTTCTCGAAAGAGTGGCTGCGTGTTTTCCAGTCCATGAACGTAGCGTAGGAACTGGTGGTGGGATTGAGCGTTCGCTTCTGGGCTTCGGCGATCATCACCAGGCGCTCCGGCTGGCGATACGGCAGGTCATTCAAAACCACGGCCTTCAACACGCTGAAAATAGCCGTGTTGGCGCCGATTCCGAGCGCCAGGGTGAGAACGGCCACCACCGTGAATCCGGTATTTTTTCTCAGCGCGCGAAACGCCAGACGAATGTCTTTCATCAATTCCTCCCCTCACTCATAACGCAGCGCCACCATGGGATCGAGACGTGTAGCCCGGCGCGCCGGAATATAACTTGCGCCCAGAACGACGGCCGCCAGCAGCAGCGAGACCAGCGCAAAGGTGAGCGGATCGGTTGCGGTGACGCCGTAGAGCAGGCTGGCCATGAGCCGGGTGAGGGCGAGCGCGCCTGCCACGCCGAGCGCCACGCCCGCGCCTGCCAGAGTCAGCGCGTGCCCGATCAGCATTCCCAGCACGTCGCGCCGCTGGGCTCCGAGCGCCATGCGCAAACCAATTTCATGGGTGCGTTGCGTGATGCCATACGCCATCACGCCGTAAATTCCGACCGCCGCCAGCACCATCGCCAAGCCCGCGAAAATGGCCAGCAGCAGCATGTTGAAGCGGCGCGAGCCCACCGACACCGCCATCACCTGGTCCATGCTGCGGACGCGATAGACAGCAATATCTTTGTCGAGCGACTGCACCTCGCGGCGCAGCAGGCCGGCCAGTGCCGGGATGTTCATCGTCCCCGAAGCGCGAGCGACCAGGTACATCGCGTCGCGGGGAACCTGCGCGTACGACACATACAGATGTGGCGCAGGCTCGGCATCGAGACCATCGTGCACGTCGGCGACTACTCCCACAATTTCCGGCGAGAGCTTGTCGCCGTAGTCGATCTTCAGGCGCTTTCCCAGCGGGTCTTCATTGGGCCACCAGCGGCGGGCCATGGCCTCGCTGATGACGACGACTTGCGGCGTGGTCTCGGTGTCCTGCTCGCTGAACGTACGGCCCTTGATGAGCGAAATTCCCATCACGTGGAAATAGTCCGGGCTCACCCAGGCCATTTCCGTCGTGATGAATTCTCCAGCCGGCAGCGCGGGCCTGCCGAGAATTGAAAACGTGTTGTCGAAATTCAAACCAGTCAACGGAAGATCGCTCACCGCGGCTGCCGATTCGACGCCAGGAACGTTCTTAAGCCTTTCGACCACCCGCCGGTAAAAAGCGCGGAAGACAGCGGGATTGTCGTAGGGCGGGTCGGCCAGCGCCAGGCGCAGAGTCAAAACGTTGTCCGTGCGGATGCCCGGATTCACTCCCGTCAGGCGGCTGAAACTCGCCACCAGCAAACCCGCGCCGATCATGAGCATCAGCGAGAGCGCGATTTCGGCGACCACCAGCCCGCTGCGCAAGCGGATTCGTCCGCTGCCGCCGGATGCCGAACTGCGGCCACCTTCCTTCAGCGTATCCGCTGCATCCGTTTGCGAAGCGGCCCACGCCGGCGCGATTCCGAACAGAATGCCCGTCACCACTGAAACACCCAGCGTGAAAGCCAGCACCCAGCCATCCACGCGTATTTCAGCTGGCTCGCGGAATGGTGTCCGGACCAAGCGCGATCAGAGAATCGGTGCCCCATTGCGCCAGCAAAACGCCGAGCGCTCCTCCGACGATCGAAAGCACGACACTCTCCGTCAGTAACTGGCGCACCAGACGGCTGCGGCCGGCGCCCATTGCAGCGCGAATCGCAATTTCCTTGGCGCGCGCGGTAGAACGCGCCAATTGCAGGTTAGCTACGTTGACGCAGGCGATGAGCAGCACGAATCCCACCGCGCCCAGAAGGATCCACAACGCCTGCCTCACTCCTCCAACCAGATATTCTTGCAGCGGCACGACTGTTGCCGCCGCCGCGGTGAATTCGTCCGGATGTTCCTGCTTGATGCGCGCCGCGATCGTCGTCATCTCATCGCGTGCCCGATCCACGGTCGACGCCGGGCTTCAGGCGGCCGAATACGCGCAGATAGTGCGATCCGCGCCAGTGCATGGATTTATAGGAAACCTGGCGTTCGAGCGGCACCCAGAGGTCGACGTCTTTAGTCGGGGAACTGGAAACCGGCCGGCATGATACCGACCACGGTGTATTTCTCGCCATCGAGCGTGAGCGCGCGGCCGAGAATGCGCCGGGTCTGCTCCCATGCTGCGCTGCCACAATGCTAAGCTGAGAATCACGGTGCGCGTGGCTTCCGGCCGGTCGTCTTCCGGTAGAAAATTCCGCGGCCGCGCACGGGACTCATGCCCAGCATCGGAAACAGACTGGCGGATACACCGGCTCCCTGCAACCGTTCGGCATCCGCGCTGCGGCCTTCGATCGTAGTCAGCACAAAACCTTGCTTCATACTCGCGGCTAACTGTTCGAAGACCTGGTTCCGCTCGCGCCAATCCAAAAAATTGGCGGGACTGAGGTTGCCCTGTTGGCCGGCCTGCTGGCTCTCGAATGCCATCACCAGCCGGGATGGGTCGCGATACGCCAGGGGCTTGAGCAGCACGCCGTTCACGACGCTGAAGATAGCGGTGTTGGCGCCAATGCCCAATGCCAGCGTCAGCACCGCTACGGCCGTGAAGCCGGGGCTCTTCAACAGCGTGCGTAATCCGTAGCGCAAATCCTGCCAGAGCGTTAGCATGAAGGCCTCATTCATTGCGAAGTACGAACATGGGGTCGACGCGAGTGGCGCGTCTTGCCGGAATATAACTTGCGACCAGCGCCGAAGCGGTGAGCGCGGCCGAGACGGCGCCGAACGTCATCCAATCTGTAGCGCTCACGCCAAAAATCAGTTTGGAGAGGAAACGCGCCAGCAGCATCGAGACGGAGAGACCAATCGCCAGGCCGATGGCGGTAACCAGCACGCTGCGGCCAATCACCATGCGCAGCACGCTCCCGGGTTCGGCGCCCAGCGCCAGGCGGATGCCGATTTCATGAGTGCGTTCCTCGACCGCGTAGGCCATCACGCCATAGACTCCGACGCACGCCAGCACCAGCGCGACAATGCCCAGCACCGTCATCATTACGGCCACGTAAGTCAGGCCGATGATGGAATCCTTTATGACGCGGTCCAGCGTTTTCATGGTGAGCGGCAGGTCCGGGTCGACCTTGGCAACCGCCTGCAGCGCCGCCGCGATGAAGCTCAACGGATCGGCCGCGCAGCGCAGGGAGATGTAGCCGAAATTCTGCGGAGCTTGCAAGTAGGGGCGGTAGAGCGACGGCAGCGGGTCGCGCTCGTACCAGTCCTCATGGACGTCTTCCGCCACCCCGACGATGGTGAGCCAGGGACTCTCCACGTTGGCCGCACCAGCTTTGATGTGCCTGCCCAGCGGATTCTCACCGGGAAAGTAACGGCGGGCCATGCGATCGCTGATGACGGCTACCCGCAGGGAATCCGGACCGTCCTGCTCGCCGAACTCGCGGCCATCGCGCAGACGGACGCGCATGGCTTGAAAATAGTTGGGGCTGATGGTTTGTATGTGGGCCACGCGGTACTCATTGGCCGCGGGCACGGGCTGGCCTTCGATGGTGAAGAAACGGGTTTCGCCGCCATCTCCGTAGGGAATGTGAGTCGAAATGGAAGCCGATTGCACTCGCGGAATGGCTTGCATTTGGCGCAAGGTTTCCTCATAGAAGACTCGCCGCGCAGGCATATCGCGATACTTGCTATCCGGTAATTCGAAATGCAGAGTGAGCAGACTCTCCGGAGCGAAGTTTTGATTCACGTCGAGCAAGGCGCGCACGCCGCGCACCATCAGGCCTGCGCCCACCAGCAGAATCAGTGCCAGCGCCACTTCGCCCACCAGCAGAATGCTGCGCAAGCGGCGCCGCCCGCGACCTGCGGTCGAGCCTCTGCCGCCTTCTTTCAACGTCTCATTCAGATTGGGCCGCGAACCCTGTAGCGCCGGCGCGAGTCCGGAAATGATACCCGCTGCAATCGCCACCGCCATCGTGAACGCGAACGTTCGACCATCCAAGCGGATTTGCTGCCAGCCGGCGATAAACCTTTCGATATCGGGCGGCATGTTGCCTCGGATCAGCTCAATTCCCCATTGCCCGAGCAGCAGGCCGATCCCTGCGCCGGCCAGGGCGAGGATCACGCTTTCGGTCAGCATCTGGCGCATCACCCGCCAACGGCTGGCTCCCAACGCCGTGCGCAAAGCCATCTCACGCTGGCGTCCGGCGGCGCGGGCAAACTGCAGATTCGCTACGTTGGCGCAGGCAATCAGCAGCACGAATCCCACGGCGACCATTAGCAATTCCGTGTACTCGCGGGTAAGATTTCCGTTGATGAAAATGCGCAGCGGCTGCAGCCAAACGCCCCAACCTTTGTTGCTGAGCGGATAGGCGACTTCCATGCGCTGGGCGATGGTTTCCATTTCGGCGCGCGCCTGACTTTCCGAAACGCCTGGCTTCAGGCGGCCAAGCACATTCAAGGTGTGCGGGCTGCGCTGGCTCGTCTCGGCCGGCGTCATCGCGAGCGGGACCCACAACTGGGCCGGCATGGGGTAAGTGAAACCCTTCGGCATCACGCCCGCGACGGTGAACGGCTTGCCATCCATCTTGATGGTCTTGCCGACGATCGCTCGATCGGAAGCATAGCGCCGCTCCCACAGCCCGTAGCCAAGCAGCTACCACCTGCTCTTTGCCGGGCTGAGCTTCTTCGGTGAGGAACGCGCGGCCGAGCATGGGCCGCACGCCGAGGGTATCGAAATAATCCGGCGACACGCGGAAGCCGATGGCCAGTTCCGGCTCACGCTCGCCGGTGAGATTTACGTTGATCCATTCCGACGCGATCAGGCGGTCGAAGGAGCGGTTCTGATTTTTCCAGTCTAAGTAATTGGCGGGCGCGACGGTATTCCAGTCGGTCCGTTTGGGAGCTCGTTCCTGAACTGCCAGCAGGCGTTCGATGGATTCAAAGCCGACCGGTTTCAACAGGAACGCATCGGCCACACTGAAGATCGCGGTGTTCGCGCCGATGCCGAGGCCCAGCGTGAGCGCGACGATGATGCTGAATACGGGTTTTTTGGCGAGAACGCGGACCGCGTAGCGGATATCGTGGAACATGCAACGTCACCTCTAGAAGGGCGGCTTTGAAACCCGCCCTTACTCGTATCGCAATGCGATCAGCGGATCTACTTTCGTGGCCCGGCGCGCCGGCACATAACTCGCGATGGCTGCTACCGCCGTCAGCAGCGCGGCCACCGTCGCAAACGTCAGCGGATCGGTTGTGCTCACGCCAAAAAGCAGGCTGGTCAATAGCTGGGTCAGCAGTACCGACCCAACCAATCCGGCCGCCACGCCGGATAGCGCCAGCACCAGGCCCTGGCGGACAATCTGTCGCAGCACATCATTCTGCCGGGCTCCGAGCGCCATGCGAATCCCGATCTCATGCGTCTTCTGCGTGACCGAATACGACATCACGCCGTAAATTCCCACCGCCGCCAGCAGCAGCGCGACGCCGGCGAACGCGGCCAGCAGAATCACGGCGAAACGTTTGCGCGCCACCGATTCCGCCAGGCGCGTTTCCATGGTCTTGACGTCGTAGACCGGTTGATCCTGATCGACACTCAGCACTTCATTGCGAACGGCGGCGGCCAGCAGCGTGGGCTCGCCGCTGGTCCGGACCACCAGCGTCATCACCGGCGCCGGATCAATTGCCTGCGCGTGCGGAAAGTAGACCGCGCCCTTGGGCGCCGTATCCAACTGGCGGTGTTTCACATTGCCCACTACGCCGACGATGGTGGCATACGGTCCTTTTTCGGGGTCGTTAAAGGTCACCCGCCGGCCTAGCGGGCTTTCCTTGGGCCAATAAGTTTTCGCCAGCATTTCATCGATGATGGCCACTTGTTGCGCGCCGGGAGCGTCACTATCGGAAAAATAACGGCCCTGCAAAAGTGGGATGCGCATGGCGTTGAAGTAGCCGGGCGTCACCAGGCGGATATCGGAGTGAGGATCGGGCTCGCCTTTTTGCACTGGACGCCCCTCCATCGTGAAAGAGCCCGACCAGTTGCCGGTATTGCCGAATGGGATTCCCGTGGTCGCAGCGGCGGCCTGCACTCCGGGCAGCGACGCAGTGCGTTCCAGCACGGTCTTGTAGAAAGCTGCAATCTGCGGTTGTTTGGCGTACTTGCTATCGGGCAGAACCATTTCCATGGTCAGCACGTTCTTGGCATCGAAGCCCGGACGCACGCCGCCCAGCAGCATGAAGCTGCGGATCATCAACCCGGCGCCGACCAGCAGCACCAACGCGAGAGCGACTTCGGAAATCACCAGGAGCCCGCGCAGGCGCTGGCGCTGCACGCCGGCTGTGGCGCCGCCGCGTCCGCCTTCTTTAAGCGATTCGTGCAGATCGCTGCGCGAGACCTGAAAAGCCGGGGCGAGGCCAAACAGAATACCCGCCATCACGGAAGCACCCAGCGTGAACAGGAGCACTGTCGCATCGACCTGGACATTGCCCATCCGCGGCAGGTTCTGCGGCCCGAGCATACGCAGCAATTCGACGCCCCACATGGCCAGCAGCAGACCGAGGCTGCCGCCGATCAGCGAGAGTATTACGCATTCAGTGAGCAGTTGGCGGATGATGCGCCAGCGCCCGGCGCCCAGGGCGGTACGCACGGCGATCTCGCGATAACGCCCCGAAGCGCGCGCCAGCATCAGGTTGGCGACATTGGCGCAGGCGATGAGCAGCACGAAAGCCACCGCCGCCAGCAGTACCAGCAACGCGCTGCGCGTGTCGCCGACAACTTCGTCGAGCAGAGGCACGGCACTCATGTCCCAGCCGGTCTTGACAGGAAAATTATTGGGATATTGCTGCTGCAGGCGCTTGGCCATCAGTTTCATGGCCGCTTGCGCCTGGGCGGCGGAAACGCCCGGCGCCCGCCGCGCCAGCATGTACAACCACTGGTGCCCGCGCTCTTTGATGTCGCTGATCTGTTCCGGCTTGAGTGCCAGCGGCGTAAAGACGTCGATCTGGTATCCGGTGAACAATTGCAACGCCGCAGGCGCGACCCCTACCACAGAGTAATTCGCGCCGTTCAACGCTATGGTCTGGCCCACCGTCTTGGGATCAGAGGCAAAGCGCCGCCGCCACAAACCGTCGCTGATCACCACTACGCGATTGGCTCCCGGTTTGTCTTCTTCCGCCGAAAACCAGCGTCCGGCGACTGGCGGCACACCCATCAGCGGGAAGAATCCCGCGGTGTTGTTCATGCCCAACACACGCTCCGGCTTGTCGGTGCCGGTGAGATTGTAATTGTTGATGTCAATGGCGGTGGTCGTCGCGAAGGTGTCTCTTAGCGCGCTGACATCCATGAAATCGGGAGCGGAAACACCGATTGAGGGCAGTCCTAATGCATTGAACTGGTCGTGAATCACCATGACCTGTTCAGGATGGGGAAGTGGCAGAGGGCGAAGCAGAACGGCGTTGACGACGCTGAAAATCGCGGTGTTGGCGCCGATGCCGAGGGCGAGGGCAATTACGGCAATCGAAGCGAAACCCATGTTGCTGCGCAGCACCCGCAACGAATACCGGATATCTTTCAGCAACGTTTCCACGAGACGGCCTCCTTGGACACACTTCGAGCCAGCGACTTCCTCACGGTCCTCAAATGGACACTAGGTGCTGGTTGCTTCGACGCTTTCTTCGACGATGCGCCCGTCGAACAGGCGGATGGTGCGGTCGGCGAAGCGGGCGTAGCGCGGATCGTGGGTCACCATGCAGATGGTGGCGCCGTTGCGATGCAGTTCGCGCATCAGGTCCATCACCGCTTCGCCGTTGGCGGAATCCAGGTTGCCGGTAGGCTCGTCGGCCAGAAGCACGGAAGGCGACCCGGCCAAGGCGCGAGCCACAGCTACGCGCTGCTGCTGACCGCCAGAGAGCTGGGACGGATAATGCTTGACGCGATGCGCCATGCCGACTTTCTCCAGCGCCTCATGCACGGCCTTCTTGCGCTCGGCCGAGGGCATGCCGCGATAGGTCAGGGGCAGCTCGACGTTTTCGTAAACGTTCAAATCGCCAATCAGATTAAACGCCTGGAAAATGAAGCCGATTTCGCGGTTGCGGATGCGCGCCCGCTCCGCCATTTTCAAACCCGCCACCGGTTTCCCGTTGAGCGTGTAATTGCCACCGGAAGGCGTATCCAGAAGTCCCAGAATGGCCAGCAGCGTCGATTTGCCGCAGCCCGATGGCCCGGATATCGACACGTATTCGCCCTTCTTCACTTCCATGTGAATGCCCGCCAGGGCATGCGTCTCCACTTCATCCGTTACGAAGACTTTCGTCACCCCGTCCAGATGAATCATTGCCGCGGATCCATTCGCCATCCGTTTCTCCCCTCAGTTCAATCGAATGCGGTCGTGCAAATCCTGCGCGGACATATCCGACAGGATCACTGTATCCCCTACCTTAAGCCCGTCTACGATCTCGATGGTATTCACCGAGGCGCGGCCCAGCGTAACCTTGGTGCGCGACGCATGCTGGCCATCCGGCTCCATCTTGAACAGCGTGATGGTGCTATTGGGCTGGCCAAACACCGGGCGGCCCACATAGACTACGTCAGCCAGATTCTCGATTTCGACGGTACCATCCACGCTGAGGTCCGGCCGTGCGCCGTTCGGCAGCGCGCCCATCAGCTTCACGTCCACGGTCACGGTGCCGTTAATCGAAGCTGGATCGATGCGGCTCACTTTACCCGGGATAATGCCGTTGCGGGTGTCGATGGAGGCGTTCTGTCCAATCTGGATGTCCTTGGCCTGGGTCTCGGCGATTTTCAGTTCAGCCTTGAGATGTTCAGGCTGGGTCACTTTGCACAACGCGAAGCCCGCGGTCACCTGCTGGCCGACTTCGACCAGCAATTGCTGCATAATACCGCTGATTCCGGCCCGCACCTTCAGCGCTTCCACCTGGCTTTTCTTCAACTCATACATGGCGCGCAAGCGGTCGATTTCCACCCGTTGCACGGCAAGGTTGGCTTCCAAACCTTCCTGGGCGCTGGCCAGCCGCTGCTCCTCGATCTTGGTTCGCGTCGAGAGTTCCTGGGCTTTGACGGCCGACAGCTTCATGGTCAAGTCAGGAATGAGCCCTTCTTTCACCAGCTCGTTGTCGCGGTCGGCTTGCAGCTTGGCCACATTGTAGTCGGAGGTGACTTGCGCCGCCAGCGCCTTCTGATCCAGGCCATGGCTCTCCAAACTTACTTTCAAATCGGTGTAATGGGCCTCGGCGGATTTCAACTGGAATTCCGCCTGCAGCATGTCGGTCTGCAATTCGGGATTGCTGAGCTCAAACAGAATCGTGTTCGGCTGGATCGGCGTTCCGGCCAAAACCAGGCGCTTATCGACGCGGCCGTTGGTAGTGGCTGGAATCAGCAGGGTTTCTTCGGGAACCAGGGTTCCCAAGCCGCGATGCTCGATCTTGATCGGCCCGCGTTTTACGGTGTCGCGCCAAACCGTGGCGCCTTCTACGGTGGGAGCAGCCGGCTTGAGGCGTTTCAGCCCCCAGGAGATGAGCGGCACGGTGATGACGATCACCGAACCCCACACGATCCGGCGAATCAGCTTTTTACGGCCAGCGTCTTTGCGAGGGACATCCATAGGGTTCCTCCCTAACAAGTGGCACGTGCCGTGCCATCCTAAAACCTAATTTAACTCATTGATTTGATGAAGCGAAGGGGGGTGAGCACGGGACGGCGGTGTTCGTCTGCGGAATGCCACCGTCCCAGGAGCGGACACGATGCCAGATCAGGCGACGGCTTGCTGCGTTTCTTCCACAATGCGGCCATCGAACAGGTGAATGCTGCGGTCGGCGATGCGGGCGTAGCGCGGATCGTGGGTCACCATGCAGATGGTGGCGCCGCCCTGGTGCAGGTCGCGCAGCAGGTCCATGACGGCTTCGCCGTTGGCGGAATCCAGGTTGCCGGTGGGCTCGTCCGCCAGCAGGATCGACGGCTTGCCCGCCAATGCCCGCGCTACCGCCACGCGCTGCTGCTGGCCGCCGGAAAGCTGCGACGGATAGTGCTTGGTGCGGTGCGCCATGCCCACTTTTTCCAGAGCTTCATGCACCAGTTCCTTGCGTTCCTTGGCCGGCATCGAGCGGTAAGTCAGCGGCAATTCCACGTTTTCGTAGACGTTCAGATCGCCAATCAGGTTGAAGGCCTGGAAAATGAAGCCAATCTCGCGGTTGCGGATGCGGGCGCGGTCGCGCATTTTGAGGCTCGCCACCGCCGTGCTGTTCAAATCGTAGGTGCCATCCGACGGCGTGTCCAGCAGGCCCAGAATGGCCAGCAAGGTGGACTTTCCGCAGCCCGAAGGCCCCGAAATTGAGACGTACTCGCCGCGCTGAATCTCCAGGTGAATCCCGGCCAGGGCGTGCGTCTCCACCTCGTCGGTGGTGAATACTTTAGTAACGGCTTCCAGTTTCAATAATGGCTGCATGCAACCTCCATCCCCGACAAGTACGGGAGTAACGGCGGGGGAGTTCCCCCAAAGACGGCTATTTTGTTAAAACATCCTCGAAAAATTTCACCGCGCGCGGATCCTTGGATTGCCCCAGCCAGAACATGGCCTGTTTGCGCACCACCGGATTGCGATTGGTCCGGGCAATCTCGATCAGCTTGGGCACGCCTTCGTCGGCCGGCATCTGCTGCAGGGCGAAAACGGCTTTCTTTTTGACTTCGGTGTCCGGATCGTTCTCGATGGCGTCAGCTGATGGCTGCGGCTTCTTTCTTGCCGGCCTTCTGCGCCAGCCAGAACAGGGCCTGGCCGCGGACGTGGGGGCTGCGGTCGTTTTTCGCCACCGCGATCATGGTGGTGACGGCTTCGGGCTGCGGGCTCAGCGACAGCGCGAAGATGGCTTTTTCGCGCACGCGATCGCTGGGATCTTCGGCCAGCAGGCGTTTCAGCACTTCATAGCCGCGCTTGCCGCGGGCTTCGCCCAGCCAGAAAACGGCCTTTTCGCGCAAAGTTTCCGGCTGGTTGGCGGCGACGAAGCGCTCCATGGCCTGATCAGCGGCGGGGTCTCCGTGCTGCGCGATGGCGGACAGCGCGCCCTCGCCCGGCCCGCGTTTGTCCGAGTTCTGCGCGAACGATCCCACAAACGTACTGAGCCATGCCACGCTTTCGGCCGGCCGCACGCCGGTGAGCCAATAGACTGTGAGCCCGCCGGCATCCAGTTCGCAATCCATGGGGAACGAGCGGATTTTCTCCACCTGCTTGTGCTCCACGCGAAACAGAACCGTCAAATTGCTGGAACCCTCCAGCAGCACCGCGCCGGTGCTATTGACGACCGTCGTGCTGCGGCCGCGATTTTCCAGCGTTCCGGTGCAATGGCCGTCCCAGTTGCGCCCCGCGAGCGCAGGCACGGAGTAGCCGATCCACGCCGGGGTCGTCTTGCCGGGCGGCGATCGCCTGGATTTCCTTCTCAAGCGCCGGCGGTCACGGCGCGAGTTTCCACCTTGGCATCGATGAGGCGCGGTTGTTGCGCGCACAAAGGCGCAAGAGCAGCGAGCAGGATCAGGGTTCTCATTTGCAGCAGCTCCATCAGGTATTCGGTTGCGTCTTTCGAACCCATGTTCGAGAGTCTCTGCACGATCTGCTTCTTCAGTTCGGGATCGGTCTCCTTGCGCGCGATGGCCACCATGGCGCGGGCGTTGCCCTGCACGAACAATGCGTTGATGATTTCTTTGCGAATCGCAGGGTCACTGTCGCTCGAATACATCGAGGCCAACAGCCTCGCCGCTGCGGTCGGCGCCCATAACTCCCAGGTTGTGAATCGCTTCCTGGCGGACTTCCGGCTCCTTGGCCGTGCGCGCGATTTCCAGCAGCTTGTCGGACGCGCCGCCGACGAACAGGGCGCGAATGATTTCCCGCTTCACCTCGACTACGGTTTCGATCTGATAGAGCTGCGCCAGCTCATTCATCGCGCCGCTGACGCCGAGTTGGTGAATGGCGTCGCGGCGCAGATCGGGATTCTTTTCGCTCTTGGCCGCGGCCAGCAATTGTTCGCGCGCGCCTGCAACCATCAAGCCCTGCAGCACAGAATGTTTGACGGCGAAGTCGGATGTAGCGGCGTACACTTCGCCCAGCTCCTGCTTTGCGCCCATGACTCCCAAATAATGCACGGCTTTCATTTGCAGATCAGGATTGGATCCGCCCTTGGCAACCTGGACCACCAGCTTGCGCGCGCTCGACGACCCGCTCTGGGTGAGCACGAACAGCGCGCGTTCCTTCACTTTGGGAGACTGCGTGCTCTGCAGCAGTTTTTCCAGCAGCGGGATGGCGCGTTCGGGATCGGAATTCATCAGGCCGTTGAGCGCCATGAGCTTGAGCTCTTCATCGCCGGCGGCTTCCGGGGTGACGGGCCGTCCGGCAGCCTGGCGCACTTCGATCTCGAGCGCCTTGGCATCATCCAGCCAATGGCTGGCCGGATAGGTCTTGCGCAATTGCTCGAGCGTGGCTTGGGCGTCGTCGCGGCGGCCCAGCTTGTTCTCCGCGTAGGCCTTCCAGTAGAGCGCGCCGTCGGAGCGTGAGCCGCCGCGGCCGGCCGCTTCGTTAAAACTGTCGCGCGCTTCGTCCCAACGCTGGCGGTCGATGGCGCGCTGCCCGCGCTCGTAGAAGCGGTCGGTATCGGCGTCGGCCGAGCGTCCGTGCTTTTCATCGTAAGGCTGGGCCAGCGCGAAGTTGAAATCGAATTTCCAGGCGCCCACCGTGTCTTTCAGCAGAGCCATGTTGCGATTCCATCCGCCGGAAGGGAGGCTGCCCCAGACATCGTCTTTCATTTGCTCGGCGGCGATTCTCATCTGCTCCGCCGCGCGTTTCATCTCTTCAGCGGGATCCTGCGGCGCGGCCGGGGCCACGCAGGGCCACGCCAGGCAGGCGATCGCCAATAGTCTTTTCACTGTCCTGCCTCCACATCGTGATCGTCATCGTTATCGATATCGGCAGCGTCCGCTTCCGCATCGCGCATGTCGGCTTCGGCGTCGCGCATGTCGGCTTCGAGATCGGCGGCATCAGCTTCCATGTCTGCCACGGCCTCTTCCTGCTCCGCGATCTGTTCCTCGACGTCCGGGATTTCCTGGGGCGGTAGCTGAGCGTGTGAATAAACGCCGACCGCCACTAGACCTGCCACCACCAGGAACACCTGATTGCGAATGCTTGTCATCGATTCCTCCCGTACTAAAGTTGTTTGCCCGTCGCTGCGGCGGGCGGTGCTTTTTGCCGCTCACGCACCGTCGAGCCGACGATTCGTATCTTGAACAAAATGCCTTCGGCTTCGATCCGCTGGCGCAGGTCCTCGAATTCCGCCGAGTTGAGCTGCGAAGGCGTGTGCGCTACTTCGAGCAACACCCGCTCCAGCTCTTCCAATAAATTCGAGACGTTGGTATCGCCGGCTTTGAATGCCGCCTGGCGGTACAAGCGGTTCTCGCTGACTAAATCTTCCACGCGCTGCTGCTCACCGGAAATGTCCAGACCTTCACCTGGCTTGGCGTTCACTAATTCCGCCAGCACCATTTGCGAGCGATCCAGATGATCGCCGACAGCCACCATCAGAATGCGTTCCTTCACCTGGCCTGGAATCGCGGAGGCGGTTTCCTTGGGCTGTTGCGTCACTCGGCCCAGGAAGAAAGCCGCCGCCAGCATGGCCGCGATCGCTCCCCATTGCACCCAATGCGGCACGCGGCGCTTCGCAGTTACCGCAATCTTCGGACGAACTTGCCGCCATACTTGCCCACCGTAGCCGGGTCCGCGTTCCGGTACCGGCACATCGCGCAGGGCATTCAAAGTCCGGCACAGCGCTTCGTAGCTGGCATGGCAGGCGCCGCATTCCGCTAGGTGCGCTTCGGCCTCGGCGGGTGCGTCTTCTTCCCGGTAGTAGTGCAAAACCAATTGGTCTTCAGTCAAATGATTCATCTGGCTGTGCTCACCGCGGGCTCAAGCGCCCGCCGCAATTTCTGGACGGCGCGAAACACGCTATGCTTCGCCGCGCCGGATTCGACACCCAATGCCTTGCCAATTTCCTCGATCCCCATTCCCTCGTAATGCCGCAACACGAACGCCGTGCGCTCGGCAGCGCTCAACAGATTCAGCGCCGGCTCCAACATTTTTCGGATTTCGCCGCTAAACGCCAGCCGGTCCGGCGCCGGATCCCCGGCGGCGATGGTCATCACCAGTTCCGGCCCCTCGGCGTCGGCGGGCGCGTTGCTTTCCTGCCGCCGCTTGCGGGAGCGGATCAGGTCCAGCGAGCAGTTGGCGGCGATGCGATAGAGCCAGGTGCCGAAGCTCGCGCGATTATCGAATTTATCCAACTGCCGGTAGGCGCGCAGGAAGGTTTCCTGCACCACGTCTTCGGCGTCCTGTTCATTTCCCGTCATACGATAGGCCAGCTTGAACACACTGCGGCTGTGGCTCTCCACCAGCACACCGAACGCTTCGGAATCCCCGCCGCGCACGCGTGCGATAGTCGTTCCATCGCCGTGTTCCATCCAGGCTGTTCTTTAGACTCTATATGCTGGGGGCGGTTAGGTGGAAAAGGTCCGAATCTCGGTAAGGCCAACGCTATATTGGTGATAGGTAACTTAACGTGCCTGAAGTGGATCGCTACGAATGGGTGGCGACAACAGTCTGAGGGGTGTCTCATGGCAGACGATCCGCCAACAGGGGACGCTGCGGTATTCGCGTATTTTGAGTTGTTGGCGCTCGCGTTCGCCTTTGAGGGAACTAGCGCTCTTCTACACCACGAGCAAGCAGTTGTGTTTCCGGCGTATGTTATATCTTTAGCGCTTTTCATTGCTGGGCTTAGATGGAAACCGCTTAAAAAGCGGTTGGGTGCCACGTTGTCGGCGCACGTCACCACAATAACCGCCAGGCCTTCATTTAAGTATTTGGGAGCGATTCTCTCGATGGCCGTGGTTGTTTGGTCTGCGTGGAGTCTTTGGCGCTCGCTGCCTGCGTCAAGAGCCGGCAATCCACAAGGCCAGTCAGATTTCTCGAACGCCCAGGTGAGAGACATGTCTCTTGATCTTTCACAAAAGCTACGGGCATTCCAGGTGCGCATGGACGAAGAGCAACAGCGTGCCATAGACATCTGCTGGAAGAGACGCGAAGGCAACGAGGCGAAGGAAGATGTCAATAGATGGTGCACCGCCGAAATGCGGAAAATATCTAGTGCGCAGGACGCCGATTTCGGGCCACTTCTGGCAGAGGCTAGGACCGCCGAAGGTCAGTTGCTTCGTCGCATTCCGCCTCCACGTCCGGGGAGAAGTGAACTTGTAAAATTTGTGCTAGCTCGGGGTCTGGTCGGACCGAGTCCGGCATTGGGTTTGGCAAATTACATTGAGCAATTAGCGATGCTGGTTCCTGTTACTCGGTGAACTGCTCCGCGCGACTTAATTTTTCCCTACTTTTTTGGTTTTAACGGGATAGCGTCATCGCCGCCAAGGGCTTCGCGCACGATTTGCGCCTGCTCGGCCTGGTGCACGCGTAGCGAACCGGTGGCAGGGCTCGCGCTTTCGGCGCGGCCGGCATATTGAATTTTTCTGCCGCTGGGCTCAAGAAGCGACGCGAAAACCTTGTAGACAAATCGCCACGCGCCCATGTTGCGCGGCTCTTCCTGCGCCCACACGACCTCACTCGAGGCCGGATAGCGGGCGATGATTGCCTGGACCTGCGCTTCTTCGAACGGATAGAGTTGCTCCAGGCGCGCGATGGCCACGTGACCGGCCTTGCGCGCGGCGGCAACCAGATCGTAATAAATCTGACCGGAGCAAAAAATGACACGCGAGACAGCGGCGGGGTCGCTCGCGGCGTCGTCCAGCACTTCGCGGAAGCTGCCGGAGGTCAAATCCGAAATGGGGGACGCTGCGTGCGGATCGCGCAGCAGCCTCTTCGGCGTGAAGATCACCAGCGGCTTGCGCCTGCCGCCGTACATCTGGCGGCGCAGCAGATGGAAATATTGTGCTGGCGTAGTGCAATTCGCCAACTGCATGTTGTCGCCGGCGCACAAAGTCAGAAAGCGTTCGATGCGGGCGCTGGAGTGTTCCGGTCCCTGCCCGTCGAAGCCGTGCGGCAGCAGCATCACCAAGCCGCTGGGCTGGCCCCACTTGGCTTCCGCGCTCGAGATGAACTGATCCACCATGATTTGCGCGCCGTTGGTGAAATCGCCGAACTGCGCTTCCCACATCACCAGCGTAAACGGATCGGCCACGCTATAACCGAATTCAAAACCCAATACCGCGTACTCGCTCAGCAGGCTGTCGAAGACTTCGAAGCGCGCCTGTTCGGGTGCCAAATGCTGCAGCGGAATGTGGTCGCGGCCGGTTTCGGCGTCGTAGAAAACCAGATGGCGCTGGCTGAATGTCCCGCGGCCGGAATCCTGACCGCTCAACCGGACCGGCGTGCCTTCGAGCGCCAGGCTGCCGAATGCCAGGGCCTCGGCGAACGCCCAATCGACCGGCCCGCCCTTGGCCAGCGCTTCGCGGCGCTTGTCGATGAATCCACGCAGCTTGGGATGCAGGTGGAAATTCTCGGGAAACGTGGTGATGCCGTCGACCACGCGTTCGAGCAGAGCATTATCGATGGCAGTGCCTGCCGGGTACGCGGTCCGTTCTTCGCCCACCACCGCGCTCAGCTCTTCGGCGAACGGCTCGGCGGACGGCGGCTCGCCATCGAAAGCCGTGGCAAAACGATCGATCGCCGTCTTGCGCATCTCATTAACTTCTTCCCGCGTGAGAACGTTTTCGCGCACCAGGCGGTCGGCATACAGCACCGCAACCGACGGATGCTGACGGATTTTGCGATACAGAATCGGCTGCGTGTAGCTGGGATCGTCGGCTTCGTTATGCCCGTAGCGCCGGTAGCAGAACATGTCGATCACGACATCTTTCTTGAACTGCTGGCGGTAATCGAAGGCGATTTCGGCCACGCGGATGGCGGCTTCGGGATCATCGCCATTCACGTGGAAAATGGGCGCCTGCACCATGCGTGCGACGTCGGTCGAGTATGGTGTGGAGCGCGCTTCATCGGGCAGCGTCGTGAAACCGATCTGGTTGTTGATGATCAGGTGTACGGTGCCGCCGGTGGAATAGCCGTCGAGCTGCGAGAGGTTCAGGGTTTCGGCCACCACGCCTTGTCCCGCGAAAGCGGCGTCGCCGTGAATGAGCAGCGGAATCACCTGCTCGCGTTTGGTGTCGCCGAGCCGGTCCTGCTTGGGGCGCACGATGCCTTCGACCACTGGATCGACAGCTTCCAGGTGGCTGGGATTGGGCGCAACCGCCATCACGATTTCGTTGCCCGCCGGCGACCGGCGCACGCCGCGCGCCCCCAGGTGATACTTCACATCGCCCGAGCCGAGCGTGCTGGTGGGATCGCTATAGCCTTCGAATTGCGAAAAGATGCGCGCCAGCGGCTTGCCGACGACGTTGGCCAGCACCGTCAAACGGCCGCGATGCGCCATGCCGATTACCATTTCACGCACGCCGCGATCGGCCGCGCGATAAGCAAGCTCCTGCAAAATCGCAATCGCCGCTTCGCCGCCTTGCAGCGAAAAGCGCTTTTGACCCACGAAGCGAGCGTGCAGGAAATTCTCGAATTCCTCCGCCGCGACCAGATGTTCCAGAATGCGCGTGCGCAGCGTGGCGTCGAGCGGCCAATTGTTGGCTTGCGGCTCCATGCGCTCCTGCAGCCAGCGTTTTTGCTCCGGATGCTGGATGTTCATGTACTCGCAGCCGATTTTTCCGCAGTAGGTCTGGCGCAGGGTTTCCAGGATTTCGCGCAGGGTGGCGATGGGTTTAGGCGCGCTTTCCCCGATCGCGGCGCCCAGGGTGCCGGTGAGAAATTCGCGATCGAGATCCCAGATGGTCAAACCGTAAGTGAGGGGATCTAGCTCGGCGTGATAGCTGGGAATGCCGCCCAGCGGATCGAGATCGGCGATGAGGTGCCCGCGCACGCGATACGCATTGATCAACTGCAGCACCGCGGCTTCCTTGGCCACTTCGGCGGCGGAGCGGCCCGCAAGTCCTGGCAGGCTGGCCTGGCGGTCGGGCTCCCAGCGCACCGGATTGTACGGCAGATGCAGGTGCTCGAAGACTTCCTCATAGAAGCCGTCTTCGCCGTTGAGCAGCGCCTGCAATTTGCCCAGGAACAAACCGGATTCGGCGCCCTGGATGATGCGGTGGTCGTAGGTGCAGGTGAGCGTCATCACCTTGCTGATGCCGAGAGCGGCGCGCATCTCGGGTGCTACGCCCTGATACTCCGCGGGGTAATCAATGGTGCCGACGGCGATGATCGCGCCTTGGCCTGACATGAGCCGCGGGATGGACTGCATGGTGCCCACGGTGCCAGGATTGGTGATGGAAATTGTGGTGCCCTGAAAGTCGGGCGCGCCGAGTTTGCCTGCGCGGGCGCGGCTCACCAGATCGTCAAACGCAGCGACGTAAGTCGGAAAATCGATTTTGCCAGCGTCTTTGATATTCGGGACCAGCAGATTGCGTCCGCCGTCTTTGCCAGGCACGTCAACGGCAACGCCCAAATTGATATTTCCGCGTACGATGCGGAAGGGCTCACCGGCTTTTTCGGCGTAGGCGTGATTGAGCCCCGGGAAATATTCGAGCGCACGAACGATAGCCCAGCCAATGATGTGGGTGTAGGAAACCTTGCTCTTGCCAAGGAGGGTGCGGTGATTGTTGATGACGCGCCGGTTCTCGTCGATGACTTTCACCGGAATCGTCCGCTGCGACGTGGCGAGCGGGACGGCGAGACTCACGTCCATGTTGTGAGCGATGCGGGCCGCTGCGCCGCGCATGGGTACCCACTCTTCGCCGGTTGCACCTTCTACAGTGGCGGCAGCAGCAACGGGCTTGGCGACGGGCGCAGCAGGGGCTGGCGCACCATTGCCGGCGGTCTTCTCGAAGACGTGTTTCCAGCTCTCATCGACCGCGCCATGATCGCGCAGATATTGCTGGTACAACTCATCTTCGAGCCAACTGTTAATGCCCGAATCCGGGTCAGGTTTCACTGCCATGCGGGAAGGCGTTTTCCTCTTACTTCATCATACTGAGAAGTTACCGGTCAGGTGGGCACTACCCAGTATCAAAGTTCGAGACCTAATTCGACTGATCGAATCCGACGGCTGGCGGTACACGGCGGCGCGTGGCAGCCATCGACAATACGAACATGCTGCCAAACCAGGGAAGGTCACTGTAGCGGGACATCCATCCGACGAGGTGAAACCCGGTACGTTCAGCGCTATCCTGAAACAAGCAGGCATCAGCCGGAGGGATCTATGAAGTACGCCATCGTGATCGAAAAGGCCGAGCATAACTACAGCGCTTATGTCCCCGACCTTCCCGGTTGCATCTCCACGGCCAAGACGCTTTCCGAGATTCGGCGGCTCATGAAGGAAGGCATCGAGTTTCACATCGATTCCATGCAACGCGATGGCGAGATAGTGCCGCCGCCCACTACGGTTTGCGAATACGTGCAGGTTAACGTTCCTCAGCCCCAGACTCGTTAGCGCCCGCTATTTCCGGATCACCAGGCAGCCTGCCAGAATGTCGTGGAGCGCCTGCTTTTTCTCGGTGAAGGCCGCCATGATGAAGCCGATGTTCATGATCATCCCGGAGAGGATCTTACCGAAGTACCGGCCATTGGCGCGGGCGAACGAGATACGTTGGCCGGCAAGATCGGTCACCGCCAGCCCTAAAATCTTCTTGCCGAATGTTGCCTGAAAGCTGGAGCATTCCATGAGGGTGTGATAAAGCCAACTCCCCACCATGCTCAACAAGGAAATCGCGATAACGGAAATCCAGAAACTCGCCGGAAATGTTGGTAAGATGTCGCCGTCCTGAGCCGCCCGTCTCACCGCGTCAGCCATCGCGCCGGTCACGAACCCTATCAATCCGAAAGGCAACAGCAAAATGAACAGGACTGGCGCGGAGATAATTCCGTCTATCAGCATGGCACCGTAGCGCAGCCAGAAGCCGGCATAGACTACCGTCGGACCCGCGGCAACGTTCGGCACGAGCCCCACCCCGCAACCGGCGCAGAACTGAGCGGTATCGGCGTTGCTCACACCGCATTTTGAACAGTACATGGCTGAATCCTGAGACAGAAGGCTATCATGGTTTGGCGTGAAGTTGCTGATCTTCTCCGATATCCACAACGACCTGAAGGCGCTCGAGCGCCTGATGGACACCGACGCCGATTATTACTTCGCCGCCGGTGATCTGGTGAATTGGGCCAGAGGTCTCGACGCCTGCGGCGAGATCCTCAAACGCCGCCCCAGCCAGGTTTACGTGCTGCCGGGCAATCACGAATCGGCGGCGCAGATCACGGCGTTCTGCGGCAAATTCGGCCTGCATGATTTTCACGAGCGCACGCTCCAGATCGGCAAATACCACGTTGCCGGCCTCGGTTACTCCAGCCCCACGCCTTTCGACACGCCGGGCGAATATACCGAAGCGCAGTTAGCCGAAAAACTCGCGTCTTTCGCCGCGCTGCAGCCGCTGGTGATGATCTGTCACGCTCCTCCGCAAGGCACGCCGCTCGACCGCGTCCGAGACGGCTTGCACGCCGGCAGCCAGGCCGTGCGCGATTTTATCGACCGCGATCAGCCCGAATATTTCTTCTGCGGCCACATCCACGAAGCCGAAGGCGTGACCATCGCAATGGGCAAGACCAAAGCCACCAACGTCGGCAAGCACGGCTATTTGTTAGAATTGAACTAGCAATGACTCTAGAAGAATTAGAACGAGAATATTCCCCGCTCCGCGAACAGGCGCTAGCCGTGCGGAGCTATCTTTGACGCTCCCACCCGGAAATCGCAGCTAATCAAACTGGAAGAGCAGATCGGCGAGCCCGAATTCTGGAACGAGCCCGAGAACAGCCAGAAGGTGATGCAGGACCGCAAGCGGCTGGAGGAAACCATCGCCGACGACGCCCGCAGATCGGCGTCCCTCACCTCCGATCTCGACACGCTTTTCGAACTGGCCCGCGAAGGCGAAAAGGTCGATGGCGAAATCGCGCGCGATCTCAAGAGCTACTCCGAACTGCTGGAGAAGCTCGAGACGGAGATGCTGCTCTCGGGCGAGAACGACGCGCGCGACGCCATCGTGACCATCCATCCCGGCGCCGGCGGCACCGAAAGCCAGGACTGGGCCGAGATGCTGCTGCGCATGTACCTGCGCTGGGCCGAGCGCAACGAGTTTCGGCACCGTGATCACCGACCGGCAGGAAGGCGAAGGCGCGGGCATCAAGTCGGTGACGTTCGAGGTGAACGGCGAGAACGCCTACGGGCTGCTGCAATCGGAAATCGGCGTGCATCGCCTGGTGCGCATTTCGCCGTTCGACGCCAATGCGCGCCGCCACACGTCGTTCGCTTCGGTGTTCGTCTATCCGCAGATCGACGACGAGATCAAGATCGATATCAAGCTGGACGATCTGCGCATCGACACGTTTCGCTCGCGGCGGCGCCGGCGGCCAGCACGTCAACATGACCGATTCGGCGGTGCGCATCACGCACTTCCCCACCGGCATCGTGGTGCAGTGCCAGAACGAGCGCTCGCAGCACAAGAATCGCGACAGCGCGATGAAGCAGTTGCGCGCCAGGATGTACGAGTTCGAGCTGGAGAAGAAGCGCGAGGAGACGCGCAAGACCGAAGCCACCAAGCTCGAGATCAATTTCGGCAGCCAGATTCGCAGCTACGTGCTGGCGCCTTACCGCATGATCAAGGATCATCGCACCAAGCTCTCGATCGGCGACGTGGATCGCGTGCTCGAACGGCGATCTGCGAGCCGCTGATCCACGCGTATCTGGTGTGGCGCAAGACCGGCAAGACGGCGGGCGACGCCAAAGATGACCTGCCCGAGTAAGCGCGAAATTGCCGAGGCTGCGACGGTTGATTCGCGCCGGCAAGCTGGTGGCATTTCCCACCGAAACCGTTTACGGACTGGGCGCCAATGCGCTCGATGCGGCCGCGGTTGCGCGAATTTTCGCGGCGAAGGGGCGGCCGGCGACGAGTCCGCTGATCGTGCATGTCGCGACATCCGAAGGCGCGCGGGCTGGCGACGGAGTGGCCGGAGGCGGCCGATCAACTGGCGCGCAAATTCTGGCCGGGACCACTCACGCTGGTGCTGCCGAAGCAGAGCATGATTCCGGACATCGTCACGGCCGGGCTGCCCACGGTCGGCCTGCGCGTGCCTGCAAATCCCTGGGCGCTGGCGTTGTTGGAAGAGGCCGGAGTGCCCATCGCCGCGCCGAGCGCCAACCGCTTCATGGAGCTCTCGCCGACGACGGCCGCGCACGTTCGCGAGTCGCTGGGCGATCGGTCGACTACATCCTGGATGGCGGCCCGACGGACGTGGGCATCGAATCGACGGTGGTGTCGCTGGCGGGTCCGCGCCCGGTGCTGCTGCGGCCCGGCATGATTTCGGCGTCGGCGATCGAGCGGATAGTTGGGAAAATCGAAATCGCGCATCCGCTTTCTGAAGGCGCCGCGCATCCCTCGCCCGGCATGCACGATCGCCATTACAGCCCGCGCACAAGGTTGGTTTTCGAGATTCCCCGCGAGGGTCGCGGCGCGTACCTGTGGATCACGCGCCCTGTTGAAGACGCGCACAGCATCCGCATGCCGGCCGACGCAGCAGGCTACGCCGCCGTGCTCTACGAGACGCTGCACCGGCTGGATAACGAGAAATTGGATTGGATCGCGGTAGAGAGACCGCCCGCTTCAACGGAATGGGCAGGAATTCTGGACCGCCTGACGCGGGCCAGCGCTAAATAAACAGCCCCACTACTTCAGTTCTGGACTAGTCACCGTTGCCGGATCCGGGCCGAAGTTGTTGCGGATTACCAGATTCTGGTCCGAGAAGAACGTGCGGCTGCCCGTGGTGTTGTATGCCACCGGATTGGCATTCACGCTATAGCCGGTGGGCGTTAACTGTAGCTCGTATTTGTAGCCGCTCTTTTCGCCCAGCGCCAGATCGCCCGAGATCAGATCTGCCGCCGCCTGGTTGGCTTGTCCGGTAGAGGGCGGTCCGAGCTCGGTCAGCGTGCCGGCGAATTTTCCGAACTGGGAAAAATATTGTGCTTGCGCGGTGTGGATGGTCGTGATGGTTTTGATGGCCGCCATCTCTTGCGAGTACATGCGCGCTCTGCCTAACCGGGGCATAGCGACGGCAAGAATGATCAAGATGATGGCGATGACGATCAGCAGCTCGATCAGCGAAAAGCCGAACTCGCGGCGGTTTTGCTTTTTCTTATTCACACAGCTCACCCTAATATTCTATGACGGATTCAGCCCGCTAATCGTGCAGGAAACCCGCGCCCTTCACCACGGCATCGATCTGGTTCAGTCGCTTCCAGAAATCAGCTAAGAGATTGAGCCGCAGCGCGTTAGCGCCATCCGAGAGAGCTTTCTCGGGCTGATCGTGGACCTCGACAAATACGCCATCCACGCCTGCCGCGACAGCCGCCCGCGAGAGCGTTTCGATAAATTGCGGCTGGCCTCCGGAGGCTGCGCCGGCGCCGCCCGGCAGTTGCACGCTGTGGGTGGCGTCGAAAATTACCGGCCATTCCCACTCGCGCATGATCTGCAGACCGCGCATATCGACGACAAGATTGTTATAGCCGAATGAGGAGCCACGCTCCGTGATGAGGATTTGATTGTTGCCGGTCGATGCGACTTTTTCGGCGGCGTGGCGGATATCCTGCGGGGCGACAAATTGCCCTTTCTTTATATTCACGACGCGGCCGGTGCGGCCCGCTGCGAGCAGCAAATCCGTTTGCCGGCACAGAAACGCGGGAATTTGCAGGATGTCGGCAACTTGCGCCACCGGCTGCCGCTTGCGACGGTTCGTGGATGTCGGTCAGAATCGCGTAGCCTGCGGCTTTCAGGCCGGCGAGAATGCGCAGCCCTTCGTCAAGACCAGGCCCGCGAAAACCCGCGATGCTGGTGCGGTTGGCCTTGTCGAAGGAAGCTTTGAATACAAAAGGTCCGGCGACCTTGCGGATCGCATCGGCCATGAAATGCACGTGCGCTTCGCTCTCGATGACGCACGGCCCAGCGATCAGGCCAAGCGGCTGACCGCTGCCGAATGCAATGGTTTCCCCGCCAGGGGTGACGAACTTCAATCCCCACGCGAGTACTGGTGGACCTGTTCGTAATCGTTGCGCCCGTCCTGATTGCGCCGGCGGCGATGTTCGTACGCCGCGCCGATGAAAGCGCGAAACAACGGATGCGGTTCGAGCGGTTTGGATTTGAATTCTGGATGGAACTGGCAGCCCAGGAACCACGGGTGATCCGAAATCTCGCAGATCTCGACGTAGGTCTGATCCGGCGTTTCGCCGGTGATGCGCAGGCCGGCGGCAGTGAGTACTTCTTCGTACTCGCGATTGAACTCGTAGCGATGGCGGTGACGCTCGCTGATCTCGCGGGTACCGTACGCCCGCTCCGCGAAGCTGCCCTCCTTCAGCATGCACGGCCAGGCGCCCAGGCGCATAGTGCCGCCCAGCTCGTCGATGCCTTTCAATTCGCGCAGTTTGAAAATGACGCGGTGCGGCGTGGCGGGATCGAACTCGGTGGAATCCGCTTGCGTCAGGCCGCAAACGTTGCGCGCGTATTCAATCACCATGGTCTGCATGCCGAGGCAGATGCCAAAATACGGCACCTTGCGCTCGCGGGCAAAGCGGATGGCTTGAATCATGCCGTCGATGCCGCGCTTCCCGAAGCCGCCCGGAACCAGGATGCCGTCATAGCCTTCGAGCTGGCTTTCCCATTCCGGACCGCTCACGCCTTCGGCCTCAATCCAGTGGATATTGATTTTCAAACCGTGCGCCATGGCGCCGTGCAGCAGGGCTTCTTTGAGGCTCTTGTAGGAATCCTCGTACTCCACGTACTTGCCGACCAGGGCGATGGAAACTTCGTCGCGCGGGATGCTGCATGCGGTCGAGCATGTTGGTCCACTCGCCCAGTTCGCGCGGGCCGGCATCGAGCTTGAGCAGCCGCAGCACGATCTCGTCCACGCCTTCGCGCGGCGAACACCAGCGGCACTTCATAGACCGATTTCACGTCGCGCGCCGTCACCACCGCGGACGCTTCCACGTCGCAAAAGAGCGCGATTTTTTCTTTCAGATCTTTCGATAGATAGCGCTCGCGAGCGGCACAGCAGAATATCGGGCTGAATACCGATGGCGCGCAGCTCCTTCACGCTGTGCTGGGTGGGCTTGGTTTTCAATTCCTGGGCAGCGGCGATCCAGGGGACCAGCGTGACGTGAACGAAAATAGTATTCTCGCGACCCAGCTCATGGCGCAGTCTGTCGTATGGCTTCGAGGAAAGGCAGCGATTCGATGTCGCCGACCGTTCCGCCAATTTCCACCAGCACGACATCGACGTCGGTCGAGACACGCTTAATTGCGGCTTTGATTTCGTTGGTGACGTGCGGAATCACCTGCACGGTTTTGCCCAGATAATCGCCGCGGCGTTCGCGCGAGATGATCTGCTCGTAGATGCGGCCGGACGTGACATTGTTGGCGCGGGTCAGCTTGGAGTGCGTGAAGCGCTCATAGTGGCCCAGGTCCAGATCGGTTTCGGCGCCGTCGTCGGTGACAAAAACCTCGCCATGCTGAAAGGGACTCAACGTGCCGGGATCGACGTTGAGGTACGGGTCGAACTTCTGCAGGCTCACGCGAAGCCCGCGGCTTTCGAGCAGGCACCCGATCGAGGCGGCGGCGATGCCTTTGCCGAGCGAAGAGACCACGCCACCCGTCACAAAGATATATTTAGCCATTCTTTATCCCTGTCAAAGTAGCTTCGAAAAGTTTGGTTACTTTCTCTAAATCGGCGGGCGTGTCCACGCCTATCGATTCGTAATCGGTTTCGACCACGCGGATCGAATGCCCATTCTCGAGCGCCCGTAACTGCTCAAGCCGCTCGGTTTTTTCGAGTGGGCCAACGGGAAGGCTGGAATATTTCAGCAGAAAATCCCGGCGGTAAACGTATAGGCCAATGTGTTTGTAATGGGTTGGGCGTTGGCCACCCCGATCCCTCGGATACGGAATAGTGGACCGCGAAAAATAGATAGCATTTTCAAAACGATCCGTTACAACTTTCACCACGTTGGGGTCGTCGATTTCGTGGGGATCCTCAATGCGTTTTTTTAATGTTGCCATCGGGATCGCTGGCTCATCTAACATCGGGAGGACTGCGGCGTCGATGGCCGCCGGGTCGATAAGCGGCTCATCGCCTTGGACATTGACGACAAGCTCGGCTGCCTCTGCCGAGGCTACTTCGGCTACGCGATCGGTGCCGGACAGATGATCGGCCCGGGTCATCCGGACAGGTGCGCCGAAACGGGCGGCTTCGCGTGCAATACGCTCGTCATCGGTGGCAATTAACACCGCAGAAAGGTAACGGGCCAGGCAAACGCGCTCGTAAACGTGCTCCAGCATCGACTTGGAGGCGATGCGGACAAGGGCTTTACCGGGAAAGCGGGAAGACGCGTAGCGAGCAGGAATTACGCCCAAGATTTTACGGGGCACAGGAGATGGTACCACAAAAGTCGTGTGATACACTGAGTTGCAGACGGTTGGGCAGCATGAACGGCCGATCCCACCTACACCCGGGTTTCACTCCTCGAATTTTGTTGTTGATAGCAGCGTTTGCCGGGCTAATTGCGTTCGCCGCGACGGACGACAAAACCGATAAACAAGCTCCGCGAGACGAGTCCAATGTCTCGATTGAGCCCCGCGCCAAGCGTCCCGACCTGGCACCGGATGTGCCTCGCAGCGACATCAAAGTCAGCACCACGCTGGTGCTGATCCCGGTGACGGTCACCGATCCGCTCAATCGCTTCGTCACGGGATTGGACAAAGAAAATTTCCGCGTATTCGAAGACAAATCCGAGCAGCAGCTCACTCATTTCGCGAGCGAAGACGCGCCGCTTTCGGTCGGAGTGGTATTCGACACCAGCGGCAGCATGGGCAGCAAACTGGATAAATCGCGGCAGGCTGTGGCTCAATTTTTCAAGACCGCCAACCCGCAGGACGAATTCTTTCTGGTCGAGTTCAACGACCGCCCCACGCTGGCGATGGACTTTACAACTCGCCTGGAAGAGATTCAGAGCCACCTGGCTTTTACCCAATCCAAGGGCCGCACGGCGCTGCTGGACGGCGTGTACATGGCTTTGCATAAAATGAAGAAGGCGCGAAATCCGCGCAAAGCCCTGCTGATCATTTCAGATGGAGGCGACAACAGCAGCCGCTATACGGAGACGGAGATCAAAAAACTGGTGCGCGAGGCGGACGTCCAAATTTATGCGATCGGAATTTTCGAATCGCTTTCGGCTCGCGGCCGCACGGCCGAGGAGTTGAACGGTCCCGGCTTGCTGAGTGAAATCGCGGAACAGACCGGAGGCAGACATTTCCCTGTGGAGAATCTGAACGAATTGCCGGATATCGCCGCCAAGATCGGCATCGAGCTACGCAATCAGTACATTCTGGGCTACACGCCAACCAATCAGGGACGGGACGGAAAATATCGCCGGGTCCAGGTCAAACTGGTTCAGCCGCGCGGCCTGCCTCCTCTGAAGGCGTTCTGGAGACTGGGATATTATGCGCCGGCGCAGTAAGCTCGCCGCGATGTCAGCAGTACTTGGCGCGGCTGCACTCCTGCTGAGCGCGCAGAACCCGCAAAAGCAGCAGGACGAGGACGCCGTCTTTCGCTCGGATACGAACCTGGTCATGCTGCATGCAACTGTCGTCGATAAGAACGGCCACCTGATCACCGATCTGCCGCAGAACGCTTTCCAGGTTTTCGAAAATGGCGTTGAGCAGAAGATCAAAATCTTCAAGCGCGAGGACGTGCCGGTTTCGATGGGCCTGATTGTCGACAATAGCGGTAGCATGCGCGACAAGCGGCAGAAGGTGGAAGCCGCGGCGCTGGCGCTGGTCAAGGCGTCCAATCGTGACGATGAAGTCTTCGTGGTCAACTTCAACGACGAAGCCTTTTTGGATTCACCCGACTTCACCAACGACATCAAAGTGCTGGAGCAAAGCCTGGCCAAGATCGATTCCCGCGGCGGAACAGCCATGCGCGACGCCATCCGCATGTCGATCGATCATGAGAAGCAAAAGGCCAAGCGCGACAAGAAAGTCCTGCTCGTAATCACGGATGGCAACGACAACGCCAGCATGATCAGCCTCGAAAGCCTGGTGAAGGCGGCGCAGCAGAGCGAAATTCTGATCTACGCCATCGGCCTGTTGAGCGAAGAAGAGCGCCGCGAAGCCAAGCGTGCCAAGCGCGCGCTCGACACGCTGACCGAGGCAACCGGCGGACAGTCCTACTATCCGCGGGAACTTTCCGACGTGGAGAAAATCTGCCACCAGGTGGCGCACGATATTCGCAACCAATACATCATCGCCTACACGCCCACCAACACAGCGATGGATGGAACGTTCCGCCAGGTGCGCGTAGCGGCAAACGGCCCCGGCCGGCCCGTGGTGCGCACGCGAACTGGATACTATGCGACACCGGACAAGTCGGTTCCCAAGACCAGTACCGGCGGACTCTAAATGCTAAGTGTGGCGTGGCGCATGGCGCGCGGCTACCGCCTGACTCCGTGGCGCAGCCCCTATCTACGCTGGCGAATCGAGACGTACTGGGGGATTCACGCCGACCGCGTTGGCTTCACGGAATTTTGGCAATTCGTGTGGCGGCATCGCGCGGAACTTGCACGCTATCTACGCTGGGCGGCCGAGCAGGAGCGCGCGTCTCACGCCGGCGGTTCACTTCTTGTCGCGCCCGGTGAAGACAAAATATAGCGTCGGCAGCGACATCAGGCTCAGCAGCAGCGTCGAGATCAGTCCGCCCACCACCACCGTGGCCAGCGGCCGCTGTACATCCGATCCGATACCGGTTGCGCGCGCGGCCGGCACCATGCCCAGCAGCGCCACCACGATCATCATCAGCACCGGACGCATTTGCGCCATCGATCCCTGAATGACGGCATCTTCGACCGAAACACCGGGTTCCTCCCGCCGCCGGTTGATTTCCGAAACGATGAGCACGCCGCTCATCACCGCCACGCCGAACAGGGAAATAAAGCCCACCGCCGCCGAAACGCTCAAATGAATATCGCGCACGTAGAGTGCGACAATGCCGCCGACGAGCGAGAACGGAACGTTCAGCAGCACCAGGCCCGCGTGTACGGTCGAGCCGAAAGCGAAGAACAGCAATCCGAAGATAATGGCGATCGTGATGGGCAGGATCACGCTGAGGCGTTTGCGCGCGCGATCCAGATTCTCAAATTGTCCGCCCCATTCCACGCGGTATCCGTTGGGCAATTTGATGCCGGCCTCAAATCTTTTCTGCGCGTCGGCCACGAAGCTTCCTTGGTCGCGTCCGCGAATATTGGTGCGCACGGAAATCTGGCGGCGGTTTTCGCGGCGGGCGATGATGGTGGCGCCGTTGGCGATACGAATGTCGGCAAGCTGCGCGAGCGGCACACGGCCGCCGGTGGGTGTGGACACCAGAATTTTGCCGATGGCGGTGGCATCGACGCGGGCCTCGGGTTGAAAACGGACGGTGATTGGAAAACGCCGCTCTCCCTGAAACAAAGTGCTGACCTGTCGCCCGCCAATGGCAAGCTCGATCATGTCCTGCACGTCTTTCACGCGGACGCCATAGCGGGCGACCTGGGCGCGATCGATGGTGATGCGGACCTGCGCCTGCTGGCTCTCCTGCTCGACAGCGGTGTCGGCCGCGCCCGGCACGGTGCGGACCATTTCCAAGGTTTGATCGGCGAGGCGGCGCAGCTCGGCGAGATCGGGGCCGCTGAGAATTACCGCGAGATCGGCCGGTGAGCCGGTGACGGCCTCGGTGACGTTGTCGATGATCGGCTGGGTGAAGCTGAACGCCGCGCCAGGAATTTCATTGCGCAGCGCGACCGCGAATTTCTCGACCAGCTCCGGCTTTGCGCAGTCCGGATTTCCAGCTCTCGTACGGTTCAAGCGCGACGAAGAACTCGTTGCGATTGGGGCCATATGGATCGGTGCCGGAATCGTTGCGTCCGGTTTGCGAGCTCACCATCTTCACTTCCGGGAAGCGTTTTAGCACCGCGCGAACCTTGCCGGCCATCTCGGTCGATTTCTCCAGCGAAATTCCCGCCGGAAAATTGGCGCGCACCCAGACCGTGCCTTCATCCAACTGCGGCAGGAACTCGGTGCCCAAAAATCCGCCGAGAAAAAACGCCGATGCGACCACCACGATTGGGATAAGAATCGTCACGCGTGCATGCTCGAGTGAAAAGCGCAGCATCTTTTCGTAGCGGTGCGCGAGCCAGACGAGTACCGGGTTGTCGCGCAGCTTCACTCCGCTCGCGAAAGAGATACGTCGCCAGCACCGGGATCAGCGTCAGCGTCAGCAGCATCGAGCCCAGCAGCGCGTAGCAAACCGTGAACGCCATGGGCATGAACAGGCGGCGCTCCACGCGCTCCAGCGTGAACAGCGGAATGTAGGCCGAGATGATAATCAGCAGCGAAAAGAAAATCGGCGATTCCACTTCGAGCGCTGCTTCGCGAATGCCATCGATGACCGTGTATCCGGGCCGCGGTTTGGGTTTGGCGAGCGTTTCCACCACGTGCTCCACCATCACCAGCGTGCCGTCCACGATGATGCCGAAGTCGATCGCTCCCAGGCTGAGCAGATTAGCCGGGATGCCGCTGAAATGCATGCATGCGAACGCGAACAGCAGCGAAAGCGGAATCGTAACGGCGGTGAGCAGCGCCGCGCGCACGCTTCCCAGAAACAACAGCAGCACCGTTACGACGATCACCAGGCCTTCGGTGAGCGTGCCCGAAACCGTGTGCAGGGTGTTGGCCACCAGATCGGTGCGATCGTAAATCGGGACCAGTTTCACGCCCTGCGGCAATATCCCGCCGTTGAGTTCATCGGTGGCTTCGTGGATCAGGCGCAGCACTTCGCTAGGATTCTCGCCGCGCCGCATGAGGACGATGCCCTCGACGCCGCCGCTTTTATCGCCCGATCCGAAAATGCCGGTCTGGGGCGCCGCGCCAATCTGCACTTTGCCGACGTCGCGCACATAAATGGCCACGCCGTTGGCCTGGCCGACCACGCTCGATTCGATATCGGCGACGCTTCGAATCAAGCCCACGCCGCGAACCACCATGGACTGCTGCTTGTTGTCGATCATGGCGCCGCCGGCGTTCTGGTTGCTCGCATTCACGGCGTCGGCGATCTGGCTGATCGAAAGTTTATACTTCTCAAGCGCCAGTGGATCGATCTCGATCTGGTACTGCTTCACCATTCCACCGAACGGCGTCACATCTGCCACGCCGTCCACTTGCAGGAACCGGGGAGCGACTACCCAATCCTGCAATTCGCGCAACTGCATAGGATCGCCGCCTTCCAACTGGTAGCGATATAACTCGCCGATGGGCGTGGCCAGCGGCCCGAGCGACGGCGTCACTCCATCCGGCAGATCCGCGTCACGGAGACGCTCGAGCGCAACCTGGCGGGCGAAATAGTCGTTGGTGCCGTAGGCGAAGGTCAGCTCGACGACCGAAAGTCCGAAGATAGTCCGCGAGCGACGGGCGATGACGTTGGGCGTGCTGTTCAGTGCGCGCTCAATCGGTATGGTGACCTGCTGCTCCACTTCCTCGGCGGCGCGTCCGGGATACAGCGTGATGACGACCACCTGGGTGTCGGAGATATCCGGGTAGGCTTCGATCTGGAGCTGCTGAAAACTCCACACTGCCCAGACCCACCAGGACCAAGCCCATCGTGATGGCCAGAAATCTTTGTTGCAGAGCGAAGCGAAGTAGTTTTGCGATCAATTGGGCGCTTCCGGTTCAGGGATTAGTTCTGCGTCCAGCAGGATCACCAGTCCTTCGCGGACCATGCCGCGAATTTCTGGGATCACCTGGCGCAGTTTTTTCTCGTTGTCGACCACGCTGATTACTATGGGCCGGTCATCGGACACGCCAAACAGGCGTTTGTGGTGGACTTTTTTATGGCTGCCGAAGCCCATCAGGCCCGCGCTGGCGGTGGCGCCTGCCACTTCGAGCTGGCGCAGGCGGCGGATGATGGCTTCGTACAGGGGAGTTTGTCCCCAGGTGTCTGTTTCGTCGACGTAAATCACAAGGAGCTTGACCGGCGGCGTCATCGAGAATCCCGTTCCGGAATCGTACGGCCTGCCGTACTGTAATACAAGCTCCGAGGCGCTGGCAACGGTGCGCCTCATTGGGTTCGCAGCAGCATCGCGCCGTCCACCACGACGCGGTCCCCGGCTTTGACGCCGCTGGTTACGGCTATGCTTTCGCCGCTGCGCTGGTCCAGGGTAACTTCGGTTTGGCGGAACCGCCCGGGCGCCAGTTCGACAAACACCGAACTGTGCCCCTCGCCCTGCACAATGGCGGCGACCGGCACCACAGGCATGTTGCGGATGCCTTCGGTGTGGCGAATGCTGCCGAACATTTCGGGGCGAAAACGTCCCTGCGGATTTTCCATCTCCGCGCGTACCTTAATCGTGCGGGTTTCCGGGATCGACGGTATCGGCAATGCGCGTGACGCGCCCGTGGAATGTTTCGCCGGGAAACGCGGCCAGAGTAATTTCGACGCGCTCGCCCACGCGGATGAAACGGATGGCGGTTTCGGGAACATCGGAAGCCACCCAAACGCTGGTTAGATCCGCGATGGTGATCAGCGGGGCGCTGGTATCGTTGCGGTATTCGCCCTGAGCCACCAGGATCTCCAGGACCTTTCCGGACATTGGCGCCGCAACGGTGATCTTCTGGCCGAACTCGCCTGGCTTCAGGCCCAGCATCGTGAGACGGCGCTCGGTCTGCTCGCGCGTCGCCTGGGCCTGATCGAGCGAGGCCTTGGCTTGGACTACAGCAGCCTCACCCGCAAGCACGTCTTTCTTGGCGGCTGCGTTGTGCGCGAACAAATCGCTCGAGCGTTCTAAATCCGCCTGCGCCTTGCCGAGCGCGGACTTGAATTGAACGATTGTGGCCAGCGCTTGCAGATACGCGGAGTGGGCGGCATCGGCATCGGGGCTTTCGAGCATCAACACGGGCTGCCCGCGCTCGACGGCGTCTCCCAGTTTCACCAGCACGCTGACTATACGGCCTGCCACCGGCAGCACGACGCGCGAAACTTTGTTCGGATTTACTTCGATCTTGCCGGGCGAGACGACTTCGCCCACCGGAACTTCGCCCTGCTTCACAGTGTCGACGTGAATCTGCTGCAGCTTGGGCGAATCGGCCGGCAGCACAATGGTGCCATCCGCCTCGCGGGTGAGGCCGTTCGGCGTGACGTTGGTGTTGGCCGAGGCATGTTCCTCTTTCGCACCACAGCCGGTCATGGCCAGCACCGCAAGAAATAATGCAGCTACGAAAATGGGTTTCACGGATTCACGCCTTTGCCGGAGATCGAATCGATCAGGTACAGGCTGCGCGCAAAGTCCGCGCGAGCCTCGTTGTAACTCTGCGTCGCGTCGTTAAACGCGCGCTGGGCATCCAGAAGGTCGACGAAGGTCGCCTCTCCCCGCCGGTAGGAATACTCGATGGTCTGCCGCACTTCCCGCGCCTGGGTCAGCATATTGCGCTCAACGTTCTCCAGCAGTTCACGGGACACGGTGTACTGCTGATAAGCGTTCTCGACTTCCGCATGAATATCGTGTTCGAGAGCGCGGATACGGGCTTCGATCTGCTGTTGCTCGCGCCGGGCGCGTTCGATTTCTCCCTGATTCTTGTTGAAAATAGGCAGCGGCGCGCTGAAGAAAAATCCAATGGCGTTGCCCTTGGCGTTGTCGAACTGCCAGTGGTATTGGGAGCTTAGCGTGAAGTCGACCTTACCCTGCGCCATCTGTAAGCGAATGTCGGCGGTGGATCGCGCCTGATCGGCTTTGAGGGCTCTGCAGATCGGGGCGCAGCTCGACGGCTGCGCGGCGAAATTCCTCGATCTTCACCGGCTCGGAATCGCGCCGCAGATCGCCCACGGCGTCGAAATCGAGCGAGAACAACGTCCGTCCCATCAAGGTCTGCAGACGAGTGCGCGATTGCGCCAGCCGCGATTGCGCCTGCCGCACGGAATTTTGGAACTGCAGAGCCGCAACCTGAGAGCGCAGCAATTCGACTTGCGCCAGATCGCCCGCCCGAACGCGATTGGTGTTCACTTCCACGATCGAGTTGAACGACTTCAGATTCTCCCGCGCCAGTGCCAGATTCTCTTTGGCCGATAGCACTTCGACGAAGGCGCTTTGCACATCCAGGATCAGCGTGCGCGTAGTATTCAGAAGCTGAAGCTGGGCCACCGCGCGCGAATTCTCGGCGACTTCCATGCGGCGTTCCCGCTTGCCGCCGCGCTCCAGAATGAAATCCGTGCGGGCGCTCAGCTCGGTGGGGCCGGCTTGATTATCGCGGGTGAATTTCCCCAGGAAATCGATATAGTCGCTGTCCACCGTGAGAACAGGGTTGGGGCGCAGCCGCGCAGTGATCATGCGCGCCTCTGCAATGCTGACGTTGTAGCGCTCCGCGAGCAGGCCAAGATTTTTGTCGATCGCCTCGCGCACTGCTTGCGCCAGAGTCACCTGCACACCGGCGCTGGGCGTGTCCTGGGCGGCAAGCATACCGATGCCAATACCCAATACCAATAAAGCTCGCACCTTAAAATCCTCCACGGGAGGCGTGTTCTTCGCGCCACCCTGCGTTTTGATTACCGGGGTTTATGAATGCGAATCAGGCCGCAACAACGGGGGGGCCGCGAACTGAACACTTGGGGGCATCAACGGAAACCAGCGCCGGCTCGACAGGGGCGATAGCGCCGGCACGCCCGATTTCGGGCATGGCCGTCGGCAAAACCGGGAAATCCATGTGCTCAAACTGGGTCCAGAAAAAGAGGCTGGCATCGTCAGGTGTACCGGACTGCCGGCCCTGGAATTCAATGGGACCGGTGGAGCCCTGATGCTGAACCGCTGCTGAGACCAGGACCAGGTCATCAGTCGTCGAGACCACCGGCACAAGTAGTCCGCAGCAAACGAGAATAAGGACGAAATTGCGCAGCGTGGACTTCACACGAATCACCCGATTATAACATCGGGCGAGCGTCAGGCAGGGTCGACGCGGGCATTGCGCAGTATTTCATCTGCCACTTCCACGACCGGGCGCATCTCGGCGACATCGTGCACGCGTACCAGATGGGCGCCGCCGAGAATCGAAGCAGTCACCGCCGCCGCCGTGGCATAGAGCGTGGCGTCCGGAGTGGCACGCGCCAGGAACGACTTGCGCGACACGCCCACCAGAAGCGGCAAATCCAGTTGGGCGAATTCGCCGAGCCGCGCCAGAATTTCCGAGTTCTGCTCCTTGCGCTTGCCGAACCCGATGCCCGGATCGATGACAATGCGGGCCGGTCAATCCCCGCCCCGCGCGCGCGATGAGCGGTGGCTTCCAGATCGCGCACGATGGCACCGGCGGCATCGCGCAGCGTCGGCAGTTTGGCCCAGGTTTCCGGACGGCCGCGCATATGCGTGAGTACCAGGCCGGCATCGCTCGCGGCGACAGCGGCGAGAAGGGCGGGGTCGAAGGTGAGGCCGGTGGGGTCGTTGATGATCTCGGCGCCGTGGTGAATGGCCAGCTCGGCCACCTCGCCTTTGTACGTGTCGACCGATATCGGAATCGTCAATTGGTTGCGCAGGCGCTTGAGCACCGGAATCAGACGGCGCAATTCTTCGGCCGCCGAGATGCGGGTGGAATCCGGACGCGTGGATTCCGCGCCGATGTCGATGATGTCGGCGCCCTGTTCCTCCATGTGCAGCGCATGCGCGAAGGCGCGATCCGGATCCAGGTACTTGCCGCCATCGGAGAAGGAATCGGGTGTGACGTTGAGTACGCCGACGATCAACGTGCGCTCGCCGAGCTGCAGCTCGCGGCCTTTGATTTTCCAGAAATACGGTTTACGCGTCATTCAGACTCGGAGCTCGTAACCCAGCATACGCATATTGTCGATAATGCGGGTTCGAATGGCGCCCACTTCGTCAGATGAAAGCGTGCGATCCGGCGCGGCGACGGTCAGTCGGAAAGACACGCTCTTGCTATTTTCAGGCAGTGGCGGCCCGCTGTACTGACGGACGAATTCGATCTGCTCCAGCAGTTCGCCGGCGAATCTCGTCAACTTATTTTGCAAATCGCCCACCAGTTCACGGCTGGCGGCGATTACAGAGAGATCGAACTGGCTCTCCGGGAAGCGGCGCAGCGGGGTGTATTTTTTCTGCGCCGGGCGCAGTTCGAGAATGCGATGCAGATCCAAATCCAGCAGCGCCGCGCGGCCGGTCAGCAAGGAAGGATGCAGCTCGGCTAGCCGTCCCACCCGCTCATTGCGCCAGAAGAGCTCCGCGGCGCGCGCGGGATGCTCGAAAGGCCGCGCGGCATCGGGACGCACTTCGAGGCCCGGCAGCAGGCACTCAGCAGCACGCTTGAGCTCGAACACGTCTGCCTCGTTGGGCTGCTTGCTATAGATGGCTGCCGCCAGATGCGGGACCTCGCGCGGCAGCCCGGACGGCTGTTTGTGAATTTCTTTGCCGATTTCGAACAGGCCGAAATGATCGAAGTGCCGGCTGTTGTCGGTGATGTTCTTGTATATGCCGGGGGCGAGCGAGAGCCGCATCAGCGTCTGATCGGACGCTATGGGATTGGCCACGCGCACGTGCGCATCGGGATCGAATCCGAACGCGCGCACTTGCTCTTCGCTCAGAAAAGAATAATTTGAAACTTCCGTGAACCCCTGTGCGGCAAACATGGCGCGCGCGGCGCGATGGAATACGCGCTCTTCATCGGGCGGCGGCGGCGTTGCCAGAATCGCCGGCGGCACCGGCGTGATGGAATCGTAGCCCACCATGCGGCCGACCTCTTCGACTAAATCGTCTTTCATGGAAACATCTTTGGTGGCGCGCCAGGAGGGGACGGTGACGGAAAAAACGCGCGGCGCGGTTTCCGTAACGCCGAACGCCAGGCGCTCCAGAATGTCGCGCGCTTCGGCCGGCGTGACGTCGCGGCCCAGTTTACGGACCAGCCAATCCACTGCCAGCGTGATGGGCGTGGGCGGCGGAATATCCTTCTTCTGCTCGCACAAGCCCGCCCACCAGGCGCGCGCCCGGAGAAAGCTCTTGCAGCAATTCGACCGCGCGCGCCAGAGCGCGAACCGTGGTTGCCGGATCTTGCGATTTCTCGAATCGCATGGATGCATCGGTGCGCAGCTTAAGCATGCCCGACGTGCGGCGCACGCTGGCCGCTTGAAAATTGGCGCTCTCCAGAACGATGGACGTGGTGCTTTCCGTGATGGCGCTTTCCATGCCGCCGATCACGCCCGCGATAGCCACTGCCCCGCCCTCGTCGGCGATGACCAGATTGCCGGGCTGCAGCGTGTACTCTTCTTCGTTCAGCGCGACTACGCGTTCACCGGCTTTCGCAGGGCGAATGAAAATCGTGCCGCCGCGAAGCTTGCGACGATCGAAGGCGTGCATGGGCTGCGCGAGCTCTGCCATCAGGAAATTGGTGAGGTCGACCAGATTGTTGATGGGGTTGAGGCCGATCGATGTCAGCCTATACTGCAGCCACGGAGGCGACGGCCGCACCGTGACATTCTCAAACACCAGCGCGCTATAGCGCGGGCAAAGATCCAAATTCTCAATTGCAACGCGAACGGCCGGCTCGCCGCGCGGAATGCGATCCAACTTCACGGGATCGAGCAGCCGCCGATGCGTGATCGCAGCCACCTCGCGCGCCATGCCCAGGTGACCCCAAAGATCGGGCCGATGCGTGATGGATTTGTTGTCGATCTCGATGACGCTGTCAGGCGTGCATCCAGGCACCGGCGCGCCGACCGCACTGTCCAACTCGATCACGCCGGCAGAATCGCGATTGATTTCTAGTTCCGCGCCACTGGCCAGCATGCCATCGCTTTCAATTCCGTTTATGGTCTTCTTCGCAAGCGGCACATACGCCGTAATCAGACCCGCGCGGCAGTTGGGCGCGCCGCAAACAACAGATTTGCGACCATGGCGGCCAGTGTCGACTTGTGCAATCACGTTGTGGCTGTCGCGAATCGCCTCCACGGATTCCACGCGCGCCACACAAGCATCCACCAGAAACGCGCCGACGTTTTCAATGCCCTCGCACTCGGCGGTTTTCATTGTGATGAGCGCTTCGAGCTTCGCCGGCGCAACGTCGAGGCCGTCCACATAATCGCGCAGCCAGTTGTAGGAAAACTTCAAGCGGAAACTCCGAAGAAAGAACAAAAACTTTCACGCAGAGACGCAGAGTTCACAGAGAACACCCTATTGATTTGGTTTTCTCTGCGTTCTCCGCGTCTCTGCGAGAAATGTTTTTCCGGCTTCATTTCAGAACTGTCTCAAAAACCGCAAGTCCCCGCTCTGCATCAACCTAATATCGTCGATCCCATAGCGCATCATCGCCAGACGTGTAAGCCCCAACCCAAATGCGAATCCGTTCCACTTTTCCGGATCGACGCCGCTCATGCGCAGCACATTCGGGTTCACCAGGCCGCATGGCAAAAGTTCCACCCAGCCGCTCTGCTTGCAAACCGGACATCCCACGCCGTCGCAAATCAGGCAATGAATATCCAATTCGAATCCAGGCTCGACGAACGGAAAAAAACCCGGCCGCAAGCGCACCACCACTTCGCGCCGGAATATTTCACTGAGCAGCGTCTTCATGAAATAGATCAGGTTCGCCACGGAGACGTCGCGGTCGATCATCATGCCTTCGACCTGGTCGAAGGTATGCTCGTGCGAAGCGTCCACGCTTTCGTTGCGAAACACGCGCCCTGGAGCGATCATGCGCAGGGGCGGCTTAAAGCGCTCCATGCCACGAACCTGCACCGGCGAGGTGTGCGTGCGCAGCAAGTTTCCATCCGTAAGCCAGAACGTATCCTGCGTGTCGCGCGCCGGATGGTCCGGCGGAATATTGAGCGCGTCGAAGTTGTGGTATTCGGTTTCCACTTCCGGGCCATCGAGCACCGTGAATCCGAGCGACTGAAACAGGTCCTCAATCTCCATGCGGATTTGCGTCACCGGATGCAGGCTGCCAGGCCGCACGCCGGGCGCGGGCATCGTGAGGTCCAGCCATTCCCCGTCCAACTTTTGCCGCAACGCGAGCGCGGCGAATTGATTTTGTTTGGATTCGAGCGCGGCTTCCAGCGCCTGCTTAGCCGCATTGAGCTGCTTGCCAACCGCGGCTCGCTCACTCGGGGCGAGCTTGCCCATCTCCTTGCTGGCCTGAGCCAAAACACCTTTGCGCCCCAGCGCGTCGATGCGGACGGACTCCAGTTCTTCAGCCGTCGCCGCCGCGGCAATGCGCGCGAGCGCGCCGGCTTCGAGATCGGTCAACTGTTTTTGCAGCGTGGATTCCACTGAGCTCATGAGCGAATGCGTCTTAGGATGCCGGCGCGAAGAGCGCATCGGCGGTCTTCAATTCCCAGGCGAGGTGGTTGATGTAGAACAACAGCAGCGGTTCCGGGTACACCGTCTTGAAATTTTCAAACACACGCCCGGCCCAACCTTCGGTGAGAAATTTCACGGCTTCCAAATCCTTGGCAAAGAAGCCGTTTTCATTGGGAATTCCGAGAAAATCCAGGACCGCCCCGATCATATCCAGATGCGAAACCAGAATCGCCTGGGCCAGATCGCGCGCCAGGTCGTCGTCGCCTTCGGCGATGCGTGCCCGCAAACGCGGCGCGGCCTTGCGTAAATTCTCAGTGTTCAGTTTGGCCAAATGGGCGCGGGTCTTGAATGGATCGTACATTTGAAAGGTCTTGAGTCTGCCAATCGAAATGCCGCGAACCAACTGCGTGAAGCGGTCTTCGCCCAGATGCAGGAACACCTCGGAGAGCTGCATACGAAGGCCAGCGTAGCACAGTGCGCTACAATGATCGGTCGCCGTCTCATGAGCAATATCGTCATATTAGGAGCGCAGTGGGGAGATGAAGGCAAGGGCAAGATCGTTGATTTGCTCTCCGACCGTTTCGACCTCGTGGCGCGTTACCAGGGCGGCCACAACGCCGGCCATACCGTAATCATTGGCGACAAGAAATTCATCTTAAAGCTGATTCCGAGCGGCATTCTGCGCCCTGGAATTCTGGCAGTAATCGGCAATGGCCTGGTGATCGACCCCGCCGCGCTGCTCAGCGAAATCGACTCGCTCGAAGCTGCCGGCATTCCTGTGGCCAAGCAACTCCGCATCAGCAATCGCGCTCATGTGCTCCTGCCCGGACACCGCACGATGGAAAAAATGCTGGAAGGCATTGGGACAACGTCGCGCGGCATCGGCCCGGTGTACGAAGACAAAGCGGGGCGGCGCGGCATTCGCGTGGCCGAGTTGATGGACACCAAAAATTTCGGCGAGCATTTCGCGACGCTGGTCCGCGAAAAAGAAATCATTGCGCGCGCGTTCGGTATCTTTGAGGACCACAATTACCCGCGCATGCGGGCTGAGTACGAAGGATTCGCGGAACGCATCCGGCCGTTGGTCTGCGATGCCGCAGTTCTGCTCAATGATGCCATCCGCGCCGGCAAGCGCGTGCTCTTCGAAGGCGCGCAAGGCACCATGCTCGATCTGGATCACGGCACTTATCCGTTCGTGACGTCTTCAAGCGCAGCCGCCGGCGGAGCGTCCACCGGCACGGGCGTGCCGCCGACCCGTATTCAAGGCGTCGTGGGTGTGTCGAAAGCTTACAACACGCGCGTCGGCAGCGGGCCGTTCCCCACCGAATCGAACGATGCCCAGGGCGCTGCACTGCGCGAGCGCGGCCGCGAATTCGGCTCCGTGACAGGACGCCCACGGCGCACCGGCTGGTTCGATGTGCCGCTGCTCCGCTACTCCGCCATGATCAATGGCTTCGATTCGCTAGTAGTCACCAAGCTGGATGTGCTGGACGAAATGGATCCGATTCCAGTGTGCGTCGCCTATCGCTTAGCCGGCAAGGAAATCGTTGAGATGCCCGCTACCAGCCAAGGGCTGCAAGCGGTCGAGCCAGTTTACGAATCCTTGCCGGGATGGAAAACTTCGACCGAAGGCATTTCGGACTACGAAAAGCTCCCCGCCAAAGCGCAGAGCTATTTGAAATTTATCGAGGACCGCATCGGCGTCGAGATCGGCTGCATTTCGACCGGCCCGGAGCGGAATCAAACCATCATACGGGCCGGATCGCGGTTTGAGGAATTTTTTCCGCAAATCGGTCGGTGAAACGCCGTTCCGGCAGCAGCCAATACACAAGCGCGATGGACAGCGGGTGCATCAGTCCCGCCAGCAAAAATACCGGCGCATAAGAAAAACGTTGTACCAGATAGCCGGTTCCCAAATTCGCCAGAATTCCGCCCACCGCGCCGCCCATTCCCGTGAAGCCCGCCACTGTCCCGACTTCGCTGCCGCGGAACACATCGGTCGGCAGGGTTTGAATATTCGCGGTCCAAAACGCGTGACCGAAGGTGATGAAGCAAGTGGCGCCGATGGCCATCCAGGCGTGTGGCACGAAGGGCGCAAGCATCGCCACCGGCATGAACGCCGCCCCCGCGAGCATGATGGCTTTGCGCGCGCTCGGCAGCGACCAGCCCCTACGCACCAGCCATCCCGAAAGCCAGCCGCCTAGAAAATAACCAACGTCGCCGAAAATGAACGGCACCCAAGCGTACTTTCCCACCATGGCAAGATCGAACCCGCGCTCGCGCCGCAGATATTCCGGCAGCCAGAAGATCACGAAATAAATCACAGGGTCTGTGAAGAATCGCGCCAGAGCCAGCGTCCAACACTCGCGCGTGAGAACCAGCTTGAAATAACTGACGCGCGCCGGCGCAGCTTCTTCCGGAGGACGCACCTGATTCTTAATCGCGGAATATTCGCCGGCGCTCAGCCAGCGGTTCAAGTGCGGCGGCTGATACAGGATGAGCCAGACCGTGAGCCAGATCAATCCCAGCCCGCCCGTGAAGAGAAATGCGAAGCGCCACCCGAAACGAATAGTAAGAAATGCCACGGCCGGCGGCGCGATGGCGGCTCCCATCGACGCTCCGGCATTGAATATTCCCACGCCTAGCGCACGCTGATTCGGCGGCAGCCATTCGGCCACGGCTTTGGCGGCAGCGGGCCAATTACCCGGCTCCGCTAAGCCGAGCATGAAGCGAAATCCAGCCAGCGACCATTTGCCAAATGCGACTGCATGCAGCATCGCCGCCATCGACCACGTGAAGATGAACACTGCGAATCCACGGCGGGTGCCGAGACGATCCACCACGTAACCCGATCCCGCATAGCCAATCGCATAAGCCAGCAGGAACAGCGCGAGCACGTAGGAGTAATCCTGCTCGCTCATGGAAAATTCGCGCCGCAGGTCGGTAGAGACGATGGAGAGTGCCAAGCGATCGGTGTAGTTGATCATGGTCGCCAGGAAAAGCATGGCAGCGATGACCCACCGCAACTTGGGAATCTTCACGAGAGGACCAGCGTAACACTTAGCGGCGCCGGGCCGGGGCGCGCAGATTGATTTCTTTCTTAAGGCGTCCAAGCCAGCGCAGCTCGGTGCGGAATTGTTCAATGATTAGGCTCACCATCCATACGGCCTCGTGGTAGCGATGGCCCACTTCGGCGCGAATACCGCGCAGGGTGGCCTCCTCGCGTGCCAGTTCTTTCTCTAGAAATTTCTGGCGGCGGACGATTTGCCGGAGGAATACGCCGGGCCGCGCCTGCCAGGAGAGCGCGATCCATGTGAGAAAGGCGGGCCGGTCGCGCTGCAGTGCCCAGTCGCCACGCTCGAGGGCGTCGGCCAGAGCGGTGCGTCCTTTGGCGGCGGTCAAGAAAACGCGGCGCTCCGGACCGGCGACGGGCGATTCGCTTTCAGTGGCGCGAATCAACCCGAGACGCGCCAGCTTCTCCAGCGAGTAATACACCTGCGGCCGCGAGATACCAGCCCAATCTCGCACTTCACGGCGCTCGAGTTCCAGATTCGCCTCGTAGCCGTGCATTGGCCGTTCAGCTAGGAGGCTCAGCAGGACGAGATCCGGCGTGGTCAGTTCGCGCGTTTTTTTCGTCTGCGGCTCCAGTACCACCACTGACATTGTTCGACAGGCAGGCGCGGGTCTCTAGCCTGCGCGACGGCGGCTTGGAATACATCCAGACAGCAGATGTCGTAATGCTTACCGGTCACGTCGCAGAGCTTGGTGTAGAGCTTCTTGGGATCCTGCAGGGCCAAATGATTTACATCACGAATGCCGAGAATTTGGAAATCACGCAGGAAGGCGGGCCCCACGCATACCAGATCTTTCAGGGCACGTTGTTCGGTGGTCATGATACTAGTCTAATATAGACTAGTTGCCGAGACAAGTATCATGAAGCCGTTCGCCGGGCGATTGTACTGGTCTTGTTCGCTTGCTCGGGGTGTGCCGTGCGCCAGCCATTGCATAGCTGGCAACCCGCGCTGCCAAAGGATGTTGGCATGATCCCGCTCATCGCAGTCATGGTGAATGGAGCTGAGGTCCTGCTGACCCGAGGTTCCAGCGTGTCACAGGCCATCGAGAGTGCTGGAACACCGAAGTCCGGCGCCGTGCTGCGGCGTCTGTTACCGGCGGCGAAACCATCTCCTGGAAAGAGTAGGCTTCGCAGCAGGTATCATGGAATCGTGCTCTCTGCACGCAAGTGGATAGCGATCTCGTGCCTTCTGGCGGTTTTGCTGGCGGCGTTGTTCCTGCCCGCCACATCCGGCCTGTTCCTCGCGATCCTGGTTCCGCTTTGGTTCTTCTGCGCGCTCGCCGCTAGCGCGCTGCCGCGGCACGCCCCGGATTCTCACGCGGCGCCCCGATCTCCCTTCCTTTCGCCAGCCGCCTCCCGCGCTCCTCCCGCCTTCTAGCTCTCGCAATGAGCTGGCCGTCGCATGACGGCGCCAAGGAAGTCTGGAGGATTTATGTCCATGAAACAACGTTTGCGCAGTGTGTTCCTCTGTCTCGTTCTCTGTGCGGCTCTCGGCATGGGTGCACCAATGCGTCCGGAAGAAATTGAAGAGCTGATGCGCGCTATGAATCAGCCCAAAATCGTTCATACGCTGCCCGATGAAACCGACGATGGCGACAAGCTCATGAAGCGCTTCAAACCCTGAGGCGACGTGCGTCCGGATATACTTGAAAGAACGCCTTTCGCATGACTCCCACCGTACTCGAGCGAGCCCCGCAGCAGCGGATGCACCAGGCCGTGCGCACGGCCAGCCTGGCGATGATACTGTTCTGCGTCAGCCATTTTTTCATCGACATGTATTCCGGAGCGATGGGTGCGCTGCAGCCGATGCTGGTGAGCCAGTACCGGCTCTCTTTCACACAGGCCGGAATCCTGGGCGGCACGCTATACTTTTCTTCCTCAATGCTCCAGCCGTTCTACGGCTATCTTTCCGACCGGTTCCATACCAGGCTTTTCACCACGCTCGCCCCGGCAATTGCCGGAATTTTCATTTCCGCCGTGGGCTTCGCTCCCGACTACCGGGCGCTGCTGGTAATGGTATTTCTGGGCGGCTGCGGAATGGCCTCGTTTCATCCGCAGGCGGCAGCCAACGTGATCGCCGGCGTAGTGCGCAACCGGGGCCGCGCGATGGCTATATTTGTAAGCTCCGGCACGTTCGGTCTGGCGCTCGCGCCCACATTCTTTTCTAAAGTTTCCCAGCGTTGGGGGCTCCCCGGCGCCGTGTGGCTGGCGGTTCCTGGCATCGCCATGACGCTGGTGCTCCTGGTTTGGCAGCGCGCCCCAGTGCGCCTCACGCACGTGGCACAACCGTTCAACTGGGCGCCACTCCGCGCAGTATGGAAACCGATGACCATTCTCTACTTTTTGGTTTTCCTACGTTCGGCGGTGCAGGTTACTTTCAGCCAGTTTCTCCCGCTCTTCCTCAACACGCAGCGGGGCTACTCGCTTTCGCAGGCGAGCTATAGTCTGACGCTGTACTTGTTCGCCGGCGCACTCGGCGGATTCGCGGGCGGCGCTTTGGCGGACCGTTTCGGCGGACGCCGCGTCATCATGATTTCGATGATCGGCTCGGTGCCTTTTCTAGCGCTGTTTTTGTTTACCAGCGGCATCGTGTCCACCCTGGCGCTGATGATGGGCGGGCTGATCATGCTCTTCACGATTCCCGTAAACGTGGTGATGGCCCAGGAACTCGCGCCCTCGCAGACCGGCACCGTCTCCGCGCTGATGATGGGTTTCGCGTGGGGATCGGCGGGCCTGATTTTTATCCCGTTAACTGGCTGGGTGTCGGATGTGTTCTCGATGCAAGCCGCGTTTATCGGACTGGTGCTGCTTCCGCTCATCGGTTTCTTCCTGGCGCTGAAATTACCCAAATGACCGCGGTCCGCACTGCCGTGTGCCTGTTAAGCGGCGGGCTCGACTCCGCAACGTGCCTGGCTCTCGCGCGCCGTGACGGCTTTGCATCCTACGCGCTCTCGTTCGATTACGGGCAGCGCCACCGCGTGGAACTGGATGCGGCGCGGCGCGTGGCGCAGAGCCTAAACGCCGAGGAGCACGTGGTAGCAAAGATCGATCTGCGCATGTTCGGCCAATCCGCGCTTACCGATGACGCCATCGCCGTGCCCAAGGGCCGTGCGTTGGATACCGCCGACATTCCCGTGACCTACGTGCCGGCGCGCAATACGGTTTTTCTCTCCTTCGCGCTAGCCTGGGCGGAAGTGCTGGGGTCGTGCGATATTTTCATCGGCGTGAATGCGCTCGATTATTCCGGCTACCCCGATTGCCGGCCGGAATTTATCGCGGCCTACGAGCACATGGCCAACCTGGCCACAAAGGCCGGCGTCGAGGGTACGACGCAAATCAAAATTCATACTCCGCTCATCGCGCTGTCGAAAGCCGGCATCGTGCGCCTGGCGAGTGAACTCGGTTTGGATTTTTCCCTCACCCACAGTTGCTACGATCCCGATCCAGCGGGACATGCCTGCGGCGCGTGCGACTCCTGCGTGCTGCGGCGCAAAGGTTTCGCGGAGGCGGGCATCATCGACCCGGCGGCGCAGTGAAGATCGCGGAAATTTTCTATTCCATTCAGGGAGAAGGTTCGCTCGTGGGTGTGCCGTCGGTTTTTGTGCGGACCAGCGGCTGCAACCTGCGCTGCTCGTGGTGCGACACGCCGTATACGTCCTGGCATCCGGAAGGCGAGGAGTGCTCGCTCGACGAAATTCTGCGCCAGGTGAGCGCGTATCCGGCGAAGCATGTGGTGGTGACGGGCGGTGAACCGATGATCGCGCCAGAGATCGTTTCGCTCACGGAGCGGTTGCACGCGCTCCACCTGCATATCACGATTGAAACGGCCGGGACCGTGTTCGCGCCGGTAGCCTGCGACTTGATGAGCATCTCTCCCAAGCTAGCCAATTCCACGCCGGAAGGTCCGTGGGCAGCGCAGCACGAACGCACGCGCATTCAGCCAGACGTGCTGCGGCAATTGACGGCACGCTACGCGCATCAACTCAAGTTCGTGGTGATGCGCCCGGAGGATTTGGACGAAATCGGGCGCCTTGTGGCCGAGCTCAACGTCGATCGCGCCAATGTGATTTTGATGCCCGAGGGTATCGACGCCGGCGTGTTGCGCGAGCGCGGCGTGTGGCTGGCGGAAATCTGCAAACGCGAAGGCTACCGCTTCAGCCCGCGGCTGCACGTCGATTTGTACGGCAACCGCCGCGGCACGTAGGCAACCGTCAAAACACAATTTCTCGCAGAGACGCAGAGAAAATCGAAATGGATATGGTTCGCTGTGTTCTCTGTGTCTCTGCGAGAAATGTCTTACTCACACGTTAGCCGGAACCACAAACGGCGCGCGATACTCCCGCGAGATCATCGAGTTCGCCTGCGCATCTCCCACAAACCTCTCCGCCGCCGGATCGAATTCCAGCTTCCGCCCGGTGCGATAGCTGATATTCGCCAGATGGCACAGTGCCGCGGAATAGTGCCCCTGCTCGATATCGCCGGTAAGACTTTCGCGTTTTCGGCTGCGCACGGCGCTCAGGAAATTGCGGACGTGCGGCGTAGTATTGTCCTCGCCGCCGCGCGGTACTTTGTAGTCGTGCACCAGTTCGCGCTTCTCGCCGAGATACACCTGATAGCCCGTGTAATCCAGCGCCATGTGTCCTTCGCTGCCGAAGAATAGATTGCCAATAAAGTTGCCGCCTTCGAGCGCGACGCTGCTCTCGCCGCCCGTGTGAATGCCGCGGACCTCGAACACGAGCTGCGCGTCGCCGTAGTCAAACGTAGACAGCAGCGTGTTGGGCGTTTCCTGATCGTCGTCGTAAATGAATTTGCCGCCGGTTGAAACCACGCTCTTGGGCAGCGCGTTCTGGCCGAGGCCCCAGCGCGCGACGTCCATTTCATGCACACCCTGGTTGCCGATATCGCCGTTGCCGGTGTCCCAGAACCAATGCCAGTTGTAGTGAAAGCGATTGGGATTGAACGGCCGCATAGGCGCGGGCCCGAGCCAGGTGTTGTAATCGACGCCAGCCGGAATCGGCCCGTCCGGACTCTTGCCGATCGATTTGCGCCGCTTGTAGCACAGCCCCTTGGCCATGTAGACCTTGCCGATCACGCCCTCGCGCAGCATTTGAATCGCCTTGATTTTGTGATTCATCGATCGGCTCTGCATGCCGACCTGCACGATGCGGTTGTACTTGCGCGCCGCCTCGATCATCTTGCGCCCTTCCCAAACGTTGTGGCTGGCGGGCTTTTCGACGTAGACATCTTTGCCGGCCTGGCACGCCCAAATGGTGGAGAGCGCGTGCCAATGATTGCAGGTGGCAATGGACACGGCGTCGATATCTTTGTCGGCGAAAAGTTGGCGGAGATCGGTGTAGGTCTTGTCGGCTTTAGATCCTTGCGTTTTTTCGACCAACTGCTGCGCACGCTCAATTTGCGCCTGATCGATGTCGCAGACCGCCGCAATGCGCACGCCCGGCTGCTTGCCGTAAATGGTCATGTGATCGCGGCCGCGCCCCCGCAGCCCGATCACGGCAACGTTAACGCGATCGTTGGCGCCGAAAGCGCGCGAGGCGGCCGCAGCGGTCGCGGCCTGCAGAAACGTTCTGCGTTTGAGGGTATCCATGCCTGTCTCCCGATGAGGTCTTAGGACACTCTACTCTTGGAGACGGAGGCAATCAACTCGGGTTTAGGAGAAGCTCGATTTGCGTAATCACAAGATGCGCTGAAACGGGGCGCGTTCCGCCCGCCAATGGTGTAATCGTTAGCGCAGTGGAATTACCCGCCGGATTACGGACTGTGAGTATTGAATCGGTAAGGGTCGTGGTCACGAGAGACATTCCGACAATCTGACTGGTTCCCGTTGCACGGCCCACAACCGTATAAGCCAGGTCAGCCCCGTTGAGGGTAAGAATCAATTGTCCCGCTTCACTCACACTCACTTGAAACATTACTTGATAAGTACCCGTGGTGGACAGATTAAACGACGACGGACCTGTCCGAGTGATGATACTGCTGGACGAAATCGGCCCATCTTGGGGGAAAGAAACGTCGGTGCCAGGCGCAACCGTCGCCGCGTTGTCCGGAGGCATCAAGGCAAAAAAATCGCCAAAGGCTAAAATGCCTCCGGCGCCAGCCGCCCCCGCTGCTCCGGTATCGCCGGTGGGGCCCTGCGCGCCAGCCGCCCCGGCTGCGCCGGTGTTGCCGGTGGGTCCTTGCGCACCAGCCGCTCCCGCTGCGCCAGTGTTGCCGGTGGTTCCCTGCGATCCAGCCGCTCCGGCTGCTCCGGTGTTGCCGATGGGACCCTGCGCTCCCGCCGCTCCAGCCGCTCCCGCTGCGCCAGTGTTGCCGGTGGTTCCCTGCGTTCCAGCCGCTCCGGCTGCTCCGGTGTTGCCGATGGGACCCTGCGCTCCAGCCGCTCCCGCTGCGCCAGTGTTGCCGGTGGTTCCCTGCGTTCCAGCCGCTCCGGCTGCTCCGGTGTTGCCGATGGGACCCTGCGCTCCAGCCGCTCCCGCTGCGCCTGTGTTGCCGGCTGGGCCGCGCAGTCCGGTAGCTCCCGTTGCGCCTGTGTTGCCGATTGGGCCCTGCGGACCCATTGGCCCTTGCACGGTGGTGGCCTGAACGTAATATCCGTTCATGTCGATCACCAGCTCGGTGTTATTGGTGGCCAGTACTTGAATCCCCCCGTCTGTGCCAGCAGAAACGATAGCCGAGTTGGCCACCGTGCCACCTTGCACGGCGTTCAGGACCACCGTCCCAGGCCACGCTGCATCGTCCTGCCAGGCCGCGACCCATGCGACTGCCTGTCCGAGCGGAGTGATGGAAACAAAGTTCATCGAATAAGCCGCAGCCGCGGGCACGCCGCAGTTGGACGAAGGCACGGGAATGACGCGCGCCTGGCCGGCAACGAGCGAGGGAGGGCCGAACGGGCCAGTCTTGCCCGAGCCCCCATGTGCGCGCGTATCCATGACGCGGCAAGGCGTGATCGCGATGAACACTAATCCGGAGGTGTTACTAACCGCCGCCTTCTGGTCGCTCGATTTGAACAGGGGCCAGTTTCTCACTGGTATGGTGTCAGGTTGGATTTGTTGCGCAAAGCTGGCGGGCGTCAAAGCCGCCACGGTGGCCAACAAAGCGCAGTGCAAGAGCAGTGGTCTGAGGCTCGAAAAGCTGGTACCCGGCCATTGAGGATTCATCGCGACAGTCTCCTAGTAAATGGAACATCGCCGGACTTGAGCTAAGACTTTAGGGCCGGTGGCGGTTATTCAGCCTGCCAGTCACGATTGCCCGGCTTTCTTGGCTTTGATAAGTTGAACGCCACGCCCGTGACACGACCGCTTGCAATGACGCTTCTGCTGCTTGCTTGTTGTTGTGGGTGTATGCCGAATTATTGGCCTGATTCAAAATGTGAATGGCCACCAGAGACTGCAAAACCGCTTGACTTGAGCAAGCCAACGCAGCTAGGCCACCTCAGCGATGACGCGCTATTCGCGGAAGAACTAGCGATTCGCTACGCCGATTCACACACTCGACGGCGCTCAGCGACGGACGAAGGATATGAGCAAGGGAGAGAACGGTGCATGACAGAGTTGTTTGACGTTATTGGGAGAAACCACGGTGTAACTCAAGAACGGACCAGGCAAGCCCTGTTGTATCGTCGCCCAAGTCAGGTGCTGGCCGTCATCCTGTCCTTCGCGCTGCTCTACGGTCTGGCGGCGACTGGCATCGTCCGTTTAGTAGCTCGCCGCTATCCGCTTAATGAGGGATGGCCGGAGGTGCTGGTGGCAGTTCTTTTCACGTCAGCCGTGGTCAGCTTCACGGGCGTACTCCTGGGTGAAGTCTGGGCATTTCTGCTAGAAACCTATCGCCTGGGCAATGATCACCTCAGCTATCGGGCCGATCGCGTTCCCTGGGTTCATCACCGCCTCAGCCTGTTCCTCGGCGCCATCGTTCTGTTCTGGCTCATTGCCGCGATGCATTATCGGGCCAGCGTCAGGGCGCGACTCTGATTCGTTAGCGCGTTTCCCAAATCATTCGGAAACCGCGCGGCAAGCTCAGCTCTTTGCCGTTCACGCGGAAACTGCCGACGCCCGTGCTCCTGGCCTCATCCTCGATCTCGAGGCCGGCAGTGCCGCTGACCATTTCAGGTTTGTTGCGTATCACATTAACCTTGTCGGCAGTGCCACGTGGCCCAGTGAGGCGTGCACTGAAATTGACGCTGCCGCCCGGCGTTTCGGCGGCAAAGAATTGCAGCGCAACCAGGGTCGGCGCCTTACCTTGAAAGTGCTGCTCGAGCCGCCGAATTCGTCCGTTGACCCGGGTTCCTCGCGGCAATGACACTGCGCCCGAAGTCACTGCTTTGTCCAGTCGTGCCACCACAGGATCGCCCGCCGCAGCGTCTCCGATGGAAATCGCCTGCTCCAGCCGCAGTACGAGCGCGACGTTAGCCGGAAGCTCCAGCCGTGGCCCTGGCCGCGAGGTGGCCTCGGGATCAGCCGATTCCGTGAACGACAGCGAAGTCTCCGCCGCGTAATGATGGCACCGGCCGAAGGCGACCATGTTGCGGCCCTCTCGCCCCGTACGTGCTAACCACCGCTAGTTCAGCTTCCGACGGCAGCATTCGCTCATCGATGCCCAGCCTTACGCGGCCATAGGTGACGGACTGGCGTGCTTCCCGGCAATCGAGATCGGGCGGGATCTCCTCCGCGCGTGTTTCCAAACGCACAATTTCCAATGAGCCTTGCTTAACCCAAAGCCAGCCCGAATACGCCGTCGCCGCCGATTTACCTTGCACATCGACGGTGTACCTGCTGATCGAGCGCTGCACGTGGAAATCGAACCGGTGCAGAGAGTCGCCGCCGCGCGTTTCGAGACCAGAGTACTTCACGGTCGGGGCAGATGTCAGGAATAAATTGAGGAGCTGCGCCGCGAAATTGCCGGTGCCGATTGCGCCCGCCCCGATCCAGTTTTCGAGCGGCTCATCCGTAAAGTCCTGAGAACCGGGCCAGGCGAAAAGTTCCCCCTTTTCCGTAACCAGTACTTCCAGACGCAGGCGCTCGCGGAATTCGATTTGGCCGGAAGGCGCATAAATCAGACGCTCCATCGTCTCGGTGCAGCTATAGTTTGGAAGTCCAGCGACACTCGCTGCGACGTGCTCCCGGACTCTGCCCCAGAGTTCCTGCCCGGCATCCGCGGTCTGCGCCATCGCGCTCGATGCGGCGATCATGTACAAGGCAAAAGCGCGAAGCATTGCGCCTTATTCTATGCCCGATCAGCTTACATCCGCCAATTGATGGCGAACGTCAACCGGTTCTCGTGCTTGGCGACATCCGGCAGCCGCTGCAGTCGCCGCCTGAAGGAAAGTTCTGCGTTTGACACTGTCCTTGGCGGTCTCCTGATGACTTCTTAGGACACTCTACTCTGGGAGGAGGAGGCAATCAACTGACATGGGAGATAGGAGTTCATGAAGGCGGTCTGATTTCCTTTAACAATGTATGGAGACGATTTTCGATCTCGTTCCTCGCGGAGTTCAAGTCATTAGAGTCCCACCAAGTGATCCTGAATTGATCGACATCGAAATGCACTCGGTGTTCGGTGCTTGGTTGGGCTCTCACATTGTGATCTGCACGACAAGTAAACAAGACTCGCCGCATCGCGCCTTTTGCAAATCCTGCTTCGAAGTAGCAGTTTGGTCGTTCAAAGCTGAGGTCGCACAGAACCAGTGTTGAACGCCTGATTGATGACAAGATTGCTTCACTGATCGCGGCTTCCGGTTCTTGCTCATCTATCACCACAGGAGTCATGCCGACTGCCAAAGCTGCGGATTCAGCAATGCGCCTAAAAGGGACGGTGTCTGGCCTGAATGCCATTATCATGAAAAGCTCATTGGTACGGAGCGCGGACTCTCGCAACTCACGCTGGACTTCGAGCGGCGCATCAGCGTGACGTAGTACGTCCTTCAACTGCTGCAGCTCTTGAATGGTGTCTGCATAAAGGTCGCGCGGCTTGGTTCTAAGCTCACCGAATTTATCACCAAAACTCACGCACCAAGCCCAGATTGACCCGAGGTCGGAGTGGAGGTTAGGATTGGCGATCGGGAATCCGGCGTTTCTGATTTTGGTCAGCTCGGCATCTACTTCGGCCCAGATCCGTTCGTATCTTTCCCCATCTGGTGGGTTTACTTTTATAGCGAATCTGCTGGCGGGGAACTTCGCGCTCAAGCCTATCAAAGCTTCGATTTTTGCCAACGTCGAATTGATGCTGTCGGGGCTCGGTAGGCTTTCAGGCATCGGAAAATGCATTGTCTCAAATCCCGATTCTCTCTACTCCATCTTGCTCACACCATTGTTGGGCCGCTTGCGACCATCACCGTGCCGTCAACCACTCACATCCGCCAATTAATCGCGAACGTCAACCGGTTCTCATGCTTCGCAACATCCGGAACGAACGGCCCCGCTGTACCCAGCCATCCATCCGGCGAAGTGGTGCCGCCGCGGCCGGCGAAGTAGGGGATGTTGGAATGGCGGCTGATGAATTCGAAGCGGAATGCCAGAAAATCGGTGGGCAGCACGTCGAATGTGGACGTCAGATCCCACAGTTTCAGGCTGTAGTTGTCGGGTCCGGGCGGGAAGCCGGCCGGCGTCGGAGAGAACGCCAGGTAGCGGCCCGGATTGGTCACGCCCTCGGCCCGCAGCGACCACGCGAACAAATCGTGATGGAACCAGATGCGATTCGCGAAAGACGACCCGAGCATATACTCCTTGCGGCCCGGAAACGGATTCACGCCGTCCCACTCGGTCCCGAAGTGGGTGTTGAGGCTTAGCGCCATCTTCGAAATCCCTGCCGATTGCGGGCGATTGTAGTAGCGAACCAGAATGCTGTCGTCGTGGTGGAATCGCTTGCGATGCGGATCGTCCTTGGTGTCGGTGCCGTAGTAGAAGTTGGCGACGAAGCCGAGGGACTCGCGCGGCCGCCAGGTGTTGCGACAGTCCGACGGAGTTGTTCTTGCTCCATTTGCCGTAAGTCTGATAGCCGTTCATGAACCACGGCTCGATCTTGATCTTGTCGGTGGGGAAAATCTGCACGCGCGCACCGGAGAAATAGAACGGCGTCATGTCGGATACGAAGGAGCGGTTGTAGTTCCAGTTCTCGCCCAGCAGGTAGCTTTCGAGTCCGATGTACGAATAGAAATAGCCGGCCTGCACGTTGACGCCGTTCAACTGGTCGAAATGATAGCCGGCGACCGCCTCGCCGATGTACTTGTTGTTGGCCACGGTGAGGTTGCGGCCGCGGTTTACGGTGGGGTCGAGGTCCTGCGTGACGCCGAGCTGGTTCCCGGTCTGCAGCGTGAGCTTGCCCAGTACATTCTTGTAGTTGGTATCGATGCCGATGGTGGCGTTGTTGATCTGCCACTCGGTGTTGCGACCGACGGCGCCGCTGCCGATTATGGTGTCGTCGCGCGGCTGGTTGAACGAATAGCCGTAATACGTGTCGAGATAAAGGTTGACGGTCGCGAAGGAGTTCGAGAGCGGCTGCGTCTTTTGCCGGCTCTGGCCGTTCATCCAGGTGAAATCGCCGAACGCGAACGGCGCGGGTTTGGCGTCGGCTTGTGCGGCCGCGGCAGGGGGAGGGGCCGGCGCGGCAACCAACGCCTGTGGCGCTATCGCAGGAGCCGCCGGTTGCGCGGCGGGCACGACGGCTTCGAGCTTGGCCTCCAACTGCGCGAGACGCCGCTTGAGCTCACTGACTTCCTCGCGCAGCGCCTGCACGTCTTGCGCGGGCAGCGTTGAAGGCAGGAAGCCGAACAGGGTGACGGCGACTGCGAAACGCGCGATCATTTTTCTCATGGGATTCTCCAGACCTTTCAAGACTAACAAGCTGCCAGAGGCCATCGAGATTCGTGTCCTCATCGCCGGGATAAAATTGTTCGATTATGATGCCTGTGAATTCGCGACCAAACTTTACCGGGGTTTTGGAAATAAATCGAAAAAAGCAAAATGGCCGGCCCCGCTCCGAAGCGAATCCTGATGAAGATTGATCATCGGGAGCCAATGCTCATCCAGCAGATCCTCTTCACTTCTGAAGCTGGTACCCGGCAGCTAGCCTTTACCTACATAACGGGTACCGAGACTGAGAACCTGATTGGGAACGCAACGGCGCGGACTCGCGCCGAATGGCACAACGCGGAGCTTGTGATCGAGTCGCGCATGAACACGCCGGGTCGTCAAATCTATTTCAAAGATCATTGGTCGCTATCCGACGCCGGGACCGTACTAACCATGGCGCATCGTGACGATGATCTTGCCGGCCAAATTTCCGTGCTGGAGAAAGCCCCACAAGACTACGAAACAAGATTTGATGTTCTAAGGAATGGTTGACGGCGCTCTTCAATATGTGTTAAGTTGTTCTGTTTGAACGCGTAACCGGGCTCCCCCTGCACAATTTCCATGGATGCAACTTTACATTCGCTGGGCGAAATACTGCTGAAAGGCATCCCCACCTTCTTTTTGGTGATCGCGCTGTTCGTGTACCTCAAGTACATGTTCTTTGGACCCCTGGAAAAGGTGCTGAAAGCCCGCTACGACGCCACCGAAGGCGCGCGCAAAACGGCCGAGGAAAGCCTGCAGCGTGCCGACGCGCGGACCGCCGAGTACGAAGCCGCCATGCGCGCCGCCCGCAGCGAGATTTACCAGGAACAGGAAAAGCAGCGCCGTCAATTGCAGCAGGAGCGCGCCGCGGCCGTCGAAGTGGCGCGCCAGAAATCGGAAGCGCAAATCGCTCAGGCGAAAGCCGAGCTGGCCGCCGAAGCTGCGCAGGCGCGCAATAGTCTGGCCGCGGAAAGCGAATCGCTGGCCAGCCAGATTGCCGATTCCGTGCTCGGGCGGAGAGTAGCATGAGACGGCTGGCGTTTGCCGCGCTCACGATCGGGCTGTCGCTAGGCGTTGTGATGGCGCAGGAACCGGAAGGCGCTAAAGCGGATCCCGAAGAGCGTCTGGAAATCTGGAAGTGGGCCAACTTCGCCATTCTGGCGGGAGGCCTTGGCTACCTCATCGCCAAGAAGGGCGGCCCGTTCTTCAAATCGCGTTCGGAGGAAATCCGCAAGGGCATTACTGACGCCGAAGCGCTGCGCAAAAGCGCCGATGCCCGCGGCGCCGAAGTAGACCGCCGCCTAGCCAACCTGGAATCTGACGTGAAACAGATGCGGACGACCGTGCTGGCCGAGCAAGCCGCTGCCGCCGAGCGCCTGCGTCAGGAAACCGCCGCCGAGCTGGCGCGCATTCAGGACCACGCCGGGCGCGAGATCGATAGCGCCGCCAAAGCCGCCCGGGTGGATTTGCAGCGCTACGCCGCGCGCCTCGCCATCGATCTGGCCGAGCAGAAAATCCGCTCCCGCATGAATGCGGAGAGCCAAGGCGTTCTGGTCGATGACTTCGTCAGAAGCCTGGACCGCCACGCATGATTTCTCTCGCCCTTGCTTCCCGCTACGCTGGCGCTCTGGTGGACGTCGTGACCAGTCCGGCTACGCGCCTCGATCCGGCTGAGGCCGTTTCGCAGCTTCGCGCCTTTGCCGCAGCGCTCGACACTTCGCTAGATCTGCGCCTGGTGCTTTCGTCGCCGGCAGTCGCGCCGGCGCGCAAACGCATCGTGATCAAGCGCATTGCCGAGCAGTTGGGCCTGGCGCCGGTTGTGCGGAACTTTTTGCTGGTGCTCTCCGATCACCGGCGAGCGGCATCGGTCGACGAGATCATCGATCAGTTCGATGTCATGCTGGACGACCGGCTGGGACTGGCGCGCGTGCGGGTGCAATCGGCGCGCGATATGGACCAAGTGCAACAGGCGAAATTGACAGCGGAACTCGCCCGCCTCACCGGCAAGCAGGTGCGCATGCAGTATTCGGTAGACCCGGCTTTGATCGGCGGCTTAATAGCCCGCATCGGTTCAACCGTGTATGACGGCTCCGTGCGCGGCCAACTGGATTCGTTGGGACGCAAGTTAGGCGCGGAATAGGAACACGCAATTATGGCTCAGATTCGAGCGGATGAAATCACCAGTCTGCTACGGCAGGAAATCGAGAATTACGATAAGGCGATCGACGTCACCGAAACTGGTTCGGTGATCTCGGTCGGCGACGGCATTGCCCGTATTCACGGCCTCGAGAAGGTCATGTCGGGCGAGCTGATCGAATTCCCTCACGGCGTTTCCGGCATCGCCATGAACCTGGAAGAAGACCAAGTGGGCGCGGTGCTGCTGGGCGAGCCGACGCTGATCCGCGAAGGCGATGAAGTGCGCCGCACCTCGCGCATCATGTCGATTCCGGTCGGCGAAGCTCTCATTGGCCGCGTGGTGGATGCACTTGGGAAGCCGATCGATGGCAAAGGTCCAATTCTCACGGATCAATTCAATCCGGTGGAGCGTCTGGCCCCCGGCGTGGTCGACCGCCAGCCGGTGAAAGAACCGCTGCAAACCGGAATTAAGGCTATCGATTCCATGGTGCCGATCGGCCGCGGACAGCGCGAGCTGATCATTGGCGACCGGCAAACCGGCAAGACGGCGCTCGCGCTCGACACCATCATCAATCAAAAGGGCGGCGATGTGATTTGCATCTACGTCGCCATCGGCCAGAAGCGCTCGACGGTCGCACAGGTGGTGAAGACTCTCGCCGACGCCGGCGCGATGGAATACACCATCGTGGTTTCGGCCAGCGCTTCCGACCCCGCGCCCATGCAGTACCTGGCGCCTTATTCGGGCTGCGCGATGGGTGAATATTTTCGCGACAGCGGCCGGCACGCGCTCTGCGTGTACGACGATTTGTCCAAACACGCCGCGGCTTATCGCGAAATTTCGCTGCTGCTGCGCCGTCCTCCCGGCCGCGAAGCGTTTCCCGGAGACGTGTTCTTTCTGCATAGCCGTTTGCTCGAGCGCGCCGCCAAACTCAACAAGGAAAAAGGCGCTGGTTCGCTCACCGCGCTGCCGTTTATTGAAACTCAGGCCGGCGACGTTTCCGCGTACATTCCGACCAACGTGATCTCGATCACCGACGGCCAGATTTATCTCGAAAGCGATTTGTTCAACTCCAACATTCGTCCCGCGATCAACGTCGGCTTGTCCGTCAGCCGAGTAGGCGGCAGCGCGCAAATCAAAGCCATGCGCCAGGTTGCCGGTAGCCTGCGTCTGGAGCTGGCACAATTCCGCGCCCTGGTCGCGTTCACCCAGTTCGGTTCGGATTCCGATCTCGACAAAGCCTCGCAAGCGCAGCTCGCGCGCGGCCGCCGCATGGTCGAGATTTTGAAGCAGGGGCAATACCAACCGCTGCCTGTCGAAAAGCAGGTGGCCATCATGTTCGCCGGATCGAGCGGCGCGCTCGACGACCTCCCCGTGGACCAGTGCCGCAAATTCGAAGCAGGCCTATACGGATTTATCGACAACGCGCATCCGGCCATCTGGACCCAAATCCGCGAGAAGAAAAATCTGGACGACGCTTTGAAGGCTGAGTTGCAAAAAGCTATCAAGGAATTCAAGGAGCGTTTCGTGGCCGAGCAAAAGACGGCCCCCGTAAAGCATGCCTAGCCTGATCGACATACGGCGGCGCGTCCGCTCGGTGCGCAACACGCAGCAGATCACCAAGGCCATGAAAACGGTCTCGGCGGCCAAGCTGCGCCGCGCGCAGGACCGCGTGATCGCTGCGCGTCCCTATGCGAAACTGCTCGGCCAGGTGCTGGGCAATCTGGCGGCGGCAACAGCTACTGACGACCGTACGGCTTCCAATCCATTGCTTGCCCAGCGGCCCGAAAAACGCATCCAGATGATCCTGATTACCAGCGACAAAGGCCTCGCCGGCGCGTTCAATTCCAACTTGATCAAGGCCGCCACGAAATTTGTCCAGGATCACCCTCAAGCCGAAATCCAGATGACCCTCATCGGCCGCAAGGGCCGCGACTATTTCCGCAAACGCGGCGCCAGCATTGCCGGCGAGTATGTGAACCTGCTCGGCAACCCGCAGTACGCGGATGCGGCGAAGATCGCCGGCGAGGTCATCGCGCGTTTTCGCGATGGCGAAGCCGACGCCGTCTACCTGCTCAACAACGAATTCAAAAGCGTAGTTTCCCAAAAGTTGACGGTGACGCGCCTGCTGCCGGTGACGGTGGAAGCCGCGGCGTCTGGCCTGGATTTTATTTACGAGCAGCCGCCCAATGAAATGTTGGAGCGCTTGCTGCCGCGCAGCGTCGAGATTGAAATTTATCGCGCCATGCTGGAAACAGCGGCCGCCGAACATGCGGCGCGCCTGATGGCGATGGAAGCGGCCAGCTCCAACGCCGCCGACATGATCGACCGGTTATTGCTTTATATGAATCGCGTGCGGCAAGCCAGCATCACCAAAGAAATCATCGAAGTGGTGAGCGGCGCGGCCGCCGCCGAGTAAGGAAATCTTTCTATGGCAAACGTTGTTGGAAAAGTGGTGCAAGTCGCGGGTCCGGCCGTCGATTGCGAGTTCCCCGAAGGGCAGATCCCGGAAGTTCACACCGCGATCCGCATTACCAGCGTCGGCTTCGACGTGCCCTCCCCGATCGATATCATCTGCGAAGCCGAGCAGCATATCGGCGAAGGCCGCGTGCGCACCATCGCGCTACAGCCGACCGAAGGGTTAGTCCGCGGCATGCGCGCCGAAAGTCTCGGCAAGCCGGTCACGGTCCCGGTCGGCAAAGAAACGCTGGGCCGCGTGTTGAACGTGATTGGCGAGCCGGTCGACAACATGGGTCCGGTCAACGCCAAGACGTTCTATCCGATTCACCGGCCCGCGCCTTCGTTCGAAGAGCAATCGACCCGCCTCGAAATGTTCGAGACCGGCATCAAAGTAGTCGATCTCATCGAGCCTTACTTGCGCGGCGGCAAGATCGGCTTGTTCGGCGGCGCCGGCGTCGGCAAGACCGTCATCATTCAGGAACTGATCAACAACATTGCGACCAAACACGGCGGCGTTTCGGTATTCGCCGGCGTCGGCGAGCGCACCCGCGAGGGCAACGACTTGTGGCTGGAAATGCAGGAATCTGGCGTTATTGATCCGCACGATTTCAGCAAATCCAAATGCGCGCTGGTCTACGGCCAGATGACCGAGCCGCCCGGAGCTCGCCTGCGCGTAGGCCTCACCGGCGTCACCGTCGCCGAATATTTCCGCGACGAAGAAGGCCAGGACGTGCTGCTGTTCATCGACAATATTTTCCGCTTCACGCAGGCCGGCTCGGAAGTCTCGGCGCTGCTGGGCCGCATGCCTTCAGCAGTCGGCTATCAGCCCAACCTGGCGACGGAAATGGGCGAATTGCAGGAGCGCATCACCTCCACCAAGAAGGGCTCCATCACGTCCGTGCAAGCCATCTATGTGCCTGCCGACGATTACACCGATCCCGCGCCGGCCACGGCTTTTGCGCACCTGGACGCAACGACGAACTTGTCGCGCGCCATCGTCGAGTTGGGCATTTACCCAGCAGTCGATCCGCTGGCTTCCACGTCGCGCATTCTCGATCCGCTCATCGTGGGCCAGGAGCATTACGATACCGCCCAGCAGGTGAAGGGCGTGCTGCAGCGCTTCAAAGATTTGCAGGATATCATCGCCATTCTGGGCATCGACGAATTGTCCGACGACGACAAGCTGACCGTGGCGCGCGCCCGCAAAATTCAGCGCTTCCTTTCTCAGCCCTTCCATGTGGCCGAGCAGTTCACCGGACGCGCCGGCAAGTATGTGAAGCTGGCCGACACCATCCGCGGCTTCCAGGAAATCGTGGCCGGGAAACACGACGAGATCCCCGAGCAGGCTTTTTACATGCAGGGCACCATCGAGGAAGTGTTGGAAGAGGCCGAGAAACTCAAGGCGACCGCGTAATCCAAAATGGCCGAAGGCTTTCAACTCGAAGTAGCGACGCCGGACCGCCTGATCGTGCAGGAGCAGGTCAGCGAAGCGCAGGTTCCGGCGCGCGACGGCTACATTGGCGTGCTGCCAGGGCATGCTCCGCTGATCTCGGAGCTAAAGACGGGCGTGCTGAGCTACGTGATTGCCGGCCAGACTAAGTATCTGGCCATCCATGGCGGGTTCGTCGAAGTGCTGCCGGATAAAGTGCGCGTGCTGGCGGACCTGGCCGAGCGCTCTGACGAGATCGATACCACGCGCGCCCAAGTGGCGCTTAGCCGCGCGCAGAAAGCGCTGGAAAATAGCCACGCCGATATCGATCCGGCTACTGCGTTAGAGGACATGATGCGGGCGCAAGCGCGCATCGAAGCAGCCGCCAAGAAATAGACAGATCAGGCTCGGGCGGCGCGCTGATTCAAAACCATTATTCGCGGGTAGCATGTTAAACTCTCTGTAAGTCATTCATCATTCGGGCCGTGGCGCAGCCTGGCTAGCGCGCTTGCTTGGGGTGCAAGAGGTCCCGGGTTCAAATCCCGGCGGCCCGACCAGCAAAGGACCTCGCGGCAATCAGGCACGAAGGTTTCAACGCCATCTATCTCAACTACGGCTGGAACGGCTTTGAATCGCAAATCAATCCTCCGGTCTTCAACGCTTCAGCGTATGCGGAGCTCAAGGGTGTTCTCGATTTGCTAAAGATGAACGGCATGAAGGCGTTCCTCGGCTTTAACCCGAATCCTCCACCCCGCGGCATCACGAGCAGATACACATGGCTTTCACAGCCAGGAGGGTATGCCGCGTTTGTGGGATGGGTGCAACATACGCTCGAGCAGATACAATCGTGGAACGACGCGGAAGCCGTGCTGGTATTCGTGTTGACCGAAAATGCTCTTTCCTACAAAGAGCTGGTTGCAGATCCGCGATCTGCGGCTAAAATCATCCGTCGTACGTTGGGTAACATCCCAAGGCAAATCACGCCGAGCGTCCGCCAGGCATTCCAGTTCGGCTATCACGACAACATGCTCATCAATCTCGGCTTGGTTACCAAAGTCGCGGATTCGCCAATCGCTTCTCCAAACCCGTTCGACTTTCTCGACATGGTCGCTTACCCAGTGCTTCCAGGATTTGCATTCCCCGCGCAGCCGGGAGCGTTTGCAGATCCGAACACTTACGCGGCGGAACTGGCTCTGCGCGCGAGCCGATTCAGGAGTTGGTATCCTTCGACGCCACTTATGATTGGCGAAATGGGATACCCAAGCTGCGAAGCGATGGGAGGGGAGCAGGAGCAGTCGGCTGCGGACAGTGCACTGATTTCTTTCGCGCTCGCGAAAGGCTACGGATTCAATCTCTGGGCCTGGCGGGCGAACCTGATGGATTTTTCACTGAAGCAGCCCTGTGGCGTGCTGCATTACGGGCTCCTGCGTCCCGATGCTTCTCAAAAGCCGTCATACGAGGCCGTTCGCCGGTTGCTCAACCCCTCCAACAGTCTTCCCAAGGTTGTCCTACCGGCGTTCCCGCCGGAGCAATATGATGCGCAGTTTGCCAACTGGAGCGTTCCCTCAACGATGAGTCCAGGTTCTACGAACACGATAGCGATCACCTTCGCCAACACGGGCACGCGAGATTGGCAGATGGGAAGCTACGGTGGCGGATTGCTTATCAGGCTTGGCTCAAGGATCCCGTGGGACGACAGCACATGGGGCGTGCATCGGGTGGGCCTTGCGGTGGGAGAAACGATTCGTCCGGGTGCTTCAAAAACATTTTCTTTTCCCGTCACCGCTCCGAGCGCGGCCGGCACGTATTATATCCAGTGGCGTATGGTGCGCGAGGGGGTCGGTTGGTTCGGCGATGCGAGTCCCGTCAAAATAGTCAATGTCGCGCCCCTTGCGAAGTCTGGCCCGGAAGTCGCTTCGCGGAAAGTATTCGATTGTGGGTTGTTTTCTGAGCTGATTAACTAGGCGATCGGTTCGCGATCGCAGGAGATACTTCTGGCAAACGGGTGCTTGACAAAAGTCCGGATCTCTCTGTGGCTTGGCATCGTTTTTGCATCCCTTGGGGCATTGTACGGGCAGGCGAACGTGCTGACGTGGCACAACGACAATGCGCGAACCGGGCAGAACCTGCAGGAAACCATCCTGACGCCGGGAAATGTGACTCCGGCGGCGTTCGGTAAGTTATTCGTGATTAGCGTGGACGGCAAGGTAGACGCCCAGCCGTTGTTCGTAGCGTCAATGTATTTTCCAGCTCGCGCACGCTGGTTTAACGTGCTGTATGTGGTGACGGAGCACGATAGCGCATACGCCTTCGACGCCGATACGGGCCTACAGCTCTGGAAGGTATCGCTGCTGGCGGCAGGCGAGGTCCCTTCCGACGACCGGGGCTGTAGCCAGGTGACACCAGAGATCGGGATAGCCTCCACGCCAGTAATCGATCTGCAGCTTTCACAACAAGGAACAACCGGCGGGGGCACGATGTACGCCGTGTCAATGTCCAAGGATATGTCGGGGCATTATCATCACCGCTTGCACGCGCTGGACTTGATTTCCGGGGCCGAGCGGTTCGGCGGACCGGTGGAGATCCAGGCCACCTATCCGGGTTCAGGGGCGGAAGGAAACGGCGGCCTCCAGACCTTCGATCCGAAGCAGCATAAGGAACGGTCGGCTCTGGTGCTTGTGAACGGCGTGGTCTATACGAGCTGGGGATCTCACTGCGATTTTTCTCCCTACACCGGTTGGGTCATCGGTTACAACGCGGCAACTCTCGCGCGGGTATCCATCCTGAATTTGACGCCGAATGGCGGTTTGGGTGGCATGTGGAACGCCGGATCGGGCCCAGCGGCGGACGCAGCCGGTAATCTTTTTCTCCTTACAGGGAATGGAACGTTTGATACCAGCCTGAACACGGCTGGCTTTCCTGCCAACGGCGATTACGGCAATGCGTTTGTGAAGCTGGCGACCGGTGGAACGCTGACAGTCGCCGACTATTTCACCATGACGAATACCACGATGGAGTCGAATGGAGATGTGGACCTCGGCTCCGGTGGGGTGATGTTGTTGCCTTCAAGGAATGATGCGCATGGGCGGCCGCGATCGCTGGCGGTCGGGGCGGGCAAGGACAGTCACATGTACGTGGTAGACCAGAACAATTTGGGTAAATACACGCCGGGTACAAATGCTATTTACCAGGATCTGCCATCTTCAATAGGTTCTGTATTCTCCAGTCCCGCCTGGTTCGCCGGTACCTTGTACTATGGGGCGGTAAATGACGCGCTCAAGGCGTTTCCATTCACCAATGGAGCGTTCGGGTCGACTGCGGCGTCGCACTCCGCGATCTCGTTTGGCTATCCAGGATCGACGCCATCAATCTCCGCCAACGGTGCATCGAATGGCATTGTATGGGCAGCGGAGAACGGGGGCACGGCGGTGCTCCATGCCTACGATGCAAGTGATCTTTCGCACGAGTTGTACAACAGCAACCAGGCCCCCAGTGGAAGCGACCATTTCGGCGCGGGGAACAAGTTTGTCGTGCCCACCGTGACCAACGGAAAGGTTTACGTGGGGACCACCAATGGGGTGGGCGTCTTCGGACTTCGCTGCAGTTATTCCATACTTCCGCAAGGACCGGTTGTTTCACCGCTTGCCGGCCAGCAGGCCCTGACGACAACGGCAACGAGCGGGTGCGCGTGGACCGCGGTGAGCAACGCGTCATGGTTAACCATTGTGTCCGGGAGTTCGGGAACGGGCAATGGCACTGTGAGTTATTCCATAGAGGCGAATTCCTCTTTGGTACCACGGACTGGCACGCTAGTCATTGCGGGACAGACGATCACTGTTACGCAGCTGGGTACGGCCGGGATTGCAACATCGCTTTCAACTGCTTCGGGCAGCGGGCCTTTCCAGACGTTCGCTGCTGTGTTCTGGGACTCCAATGGATACCAATCGCTTAGCTGGGGAGAAGTGCTATTCGCGGTATCGCCCAGCGGCGGCGGACAGCCATTCTGCCTGGTACATTACGACAGCCCCGGCAACGCTTTGTGGCTGTTAGGGGACGCAGGATTCTTCATCGGGCCTATAACTCCGGGCGCTCCCTCCAGGCTGCTGGAGAATAATGCCTGTGCAGTGAACGGTCAGCTAACCAGCGTCACAAAGTCGGGCGTTAACGTGAGCCTCAACTTGGCTGTGTCTTTCAAGAGCGCATTCCAGGGCAGCAAGAATACTTACCTGCGGGCGCTCGGATCCAGTACTGGCGGGGAACCGGGATTTGTGGCCCAGGGGACTTGGAACGTGACAGCTCCCAGTGCGGATTCAATGACCCTCACGCCTTCTTCGGGAAGCGCCTCCGCGCAGTATTTTTCCGCGACCTTCACTGACCCGGGCGCCTTCGGTGGGCAAATCTTCGGCTGGGCCCAGATGCTGTTTGCAGTAGCACCGGATGGAGGCGGCCAACCCTTCTGCGACGTGCACTATGATCGATCCGGTAACGGTCTCTGGCTCTTTGGGGACGACGGATTTTTCCTGGGCCCAATCACCCCCGGCATGGTTTCCACTGCATTGCAAAACAGCTACTGTGCGATAGATACGCTGAACTCCTCGGCAGTCAATGGGACGAATGGGCTGCAACTCACGGCGGCAGTCTCGTTCAAACCACCGTTCGCCGGCTCCAAGAACGTCTATTTACGGCAACTCGACGCGTTGAACCGCGACACCGGCATGCAACCCGCGGGTACCTGGACTGTGACCGATACCGTTGCCCCGGCTTGGGTGCGTCCGGCTGCAGGCACCGGTGCCACCCAGATGTTCAACGCAACTTACTATCATCCGAACGGGACCAGCAGCATTCAGTGGACTGAGCTGCTCTTTGCGTCGGCGCCCGATGGCGGTGGCCAACCTTTCTGCCTGGTGTATTACGATCAGGCGGGCGGCGGCCTGTGGCTCTACGGAGATGCGGGCGCGTTCATTGGACCCGTAACGCCTGGCGTCACTTCGAACGCTCTCCAGACGAGCAGTTGCGGCATTAACACCGCTGCTTCCTCATCTTCAGTGTCAGGCGGATCTTTGACTTTGAATGTGGTGGTAACCTTCCATGGCGCTTTCCACGGTGCGACGAACACCTACCTGCGCGCTTTGGATACTAACGGCAATGACACGGGCTGGCAGCAAAAGGGCGCTTGGATGATCCCCTAGGCATGGTCAGGCCGCGGGCAGAACTGCCGCCAAACCGGTGACGACAGTCATTCAGTGGGCTTTCGCAAACGTACTTTCGGACGCCGACAGCGACTTGTACCCGCAACACGATAGACTGATAATGTTTGGGAGGGAGGGGGAAATGGTGATTAAAAAGACTGAATCGCGCTCTGCACCGGACCCCCGCCTGTCGCCAGCCTACTCGCTGGCTGAAGCGGCCCACTACTTGCGTATGCCGGAAGGAACCTTGCGCAGTTGGACGATTGGTAGGTTGTATCCAGTTGCGGGACAATCAAAGCGGTCCCGGCCGCTGATCCACTTGGACGATCCGCAAAGGCAGTATCTGTCTTTCGTCAACCTCGTCGAGGCGCATGTCCTGGCCGCCATTCGGCGCCGCCACGGTGTCAAGCTTCCGAAGGTTCGCGCTGCGCTCGACTACCTAAAGCGCGAGTTCCACATCGAGCGGCCTCTCATCGATCAGACATTCCAGACCGATGGTTTGGATCTGTTCGTCGAACGTTACGGGGATTTGATTAATGCATCGCGAGAAGGACAACAGGCGATGAAAGTGATCATAAGCGTCTATCTCAAGCGGATTGAGAGGGACGCTAAGGGTCTTCCGATCAAACTTTATCCCTTCACACGCGACACCGAATCGGGCGCGACGCCTAAATACGACCCGCGCGTCGTGGTGATGAATCCCGAAGTTTCTTTCGGTCGACCGGTAATCGCCGGTACCGGAATACCTGTTTCCTCCATCTACGAGCGATACAAGGCCGGAGATTCCGTCGCGGAGATCGCGGGGGACTTCCATCTGGACACCAGTGCCGTCGAAGAAGCTATCCGCTGCGAAGCCGCCTGATGAAACTGTCTTCTTCATCGACCGGTCGCTGGGTATAGACCCAGTCCGAACGGAACTCATCAGAGCCGGTTTCGTTGTCGAGATTCACGACGACCATTTCGCTCGTGATGAAGAGGACCGCGTCTGGCTTCGGACCGTCGGCGAGCGGGGATGGGTTGTGCTCACCAAGGATCAGAGGCTGAGATATCGCCCGCTGGAGATCGCCGCACTGAGAGCAAGCAAAGCCAGGGTGTTCGTGCTTACAGCGGGCAATCTCAGGGGTGTGGAAATCGCGACAGTTTTCATGGCCGCATTACCGCGGATCTACAAACTCCTCCATTCCATGCCGGGACCGTTCGTTGCACGTGTTTCGCAATCCGGCCATGTCGCTTTGCATGATTGACCTTTCTCGGACACGTCAACAATCACCAGATCAGTATCCCCAGGGAATTGGCCCGACCAGGAATATAGTGCACGATTCCTCCAGTTCTTAAGTGCGCTGTGCTGCCGCTCTTGTTGTTACCATTTAACCGTATCTGAAGTGATTGGTATTTTTGGCTTGGGGTGCTAGAGGCCCGGGTTCAAATCCGGCGGGACTAAAGTCTTCAGGGGCTTTCAGCCAACAGAGGTTCAGAGGTTTATTCCGTGGATTGCAACTCGCTCCCGCCCAGATTCAAGCAACAGCGTACCCTGCTTGCTCCGTTGTGCCTGATGCTATTCTGCGGAGCCTCCGCGCTGGCGCAGGATCGCATCGCGAAGTCCGCCGATAGCTCAACCCTGACCCTGGCGGGCGCGCTGGCCCACATCGCCTCAGCCGGTGGCTGGGATACTTCGCTCACGCTGGTGAATCTCGGCACGGCAGCTGGGGAAGCGCGTTTGAATTTCTACGCCAACGACGGAACGGCGTGGCCGCTGCCGTATACTCTCCCCCAGCAGCCCGCGCTCGGGACCACGACCAGCTCAACCGTCGACGAAAATCTTAACCCCAATGCTGTGCTGACGCTCGATTCGACCGGCCCGATCGGCCAGGCGGTTGCCACCGGTTCGGCGCAACTGCTCACCAGCGGCAACATCAGCGGCTTCGGAATTTTCAAGTATACGCCAACCGGACAGGAAGCTGTGGTGCCTCTCGAAGTGCGTAATGCGCCTTCCTTTGTGCTCGCCTTCGACAACACCGCCACCCTGGTAACAGGGGTCGCCATCGCCAATCTGGCTAGTGGCGCGGCGAGTATCGGCGTTGTCATTCGCGACGACACAGGAAAGCAAATCGGCACCGGCACGATCAATCTGCCGCCGCAGGGCCACAATTCCTTCGTGCTCACGGACCCGGCTCTGGGCTTCCCGATCACGGCGGGGAAGCGCGGCACTATGGAGTTCGACACGCCGGCGGGCGGCCGCATCAGCGTACTCGGACTGCGTGCCAACGGCAAGGCGCTAACCTCGCTTCCGGTACTCGCCAATGTGGGGACAACCGGCGGGACGATGGCGCACGTGGCCGCGGGCGGCGGCTGGCAGACCCTCTTTACGCTGGTGAATGCCGGCGCCACCGCGGCTAATATCACGCTGAACTTCTTTAACGACGCCGGCCAGCCGCTCATGCTGCCGCTGAGCTTTCCGCAGAACCAGACCAGGGCCACGAAGTCGTCGGTTACCCAGACGATTCCCGCCGGCGCGACGTTCGTCATCGTCACCGAAGGGCAGAGCTCGGCGGCCGTGGTGACCGGCTCAGCGCAGCTTTCGACCACCGGCAACGTCGGTGGCTTCGCGATCTTCCAGGCCGGCGGGCAGGAGGCCGTAGTGCCGCTCGAAGTAGGCAGCGCCAACTCCTACACGCTGGCTTTCGACAATACCGGCGGCCTGGTGACCGGCGTCGCGCTCGTCAACAGTTCGAGCCAACCCGCCATCGTACCGGCTACCCTGCGCGACGCAACCGGAGCGACGCTGGCGGCCACATCGATCAATTTACCGGCCGGTGCTCACCAATCGCAGCTACTCTCCGCCCTGTTCCCACAAGCCGCCGGCATTCGCGGCACGTTAGAGTTCACCACGCCCACAGGCGGACAGATCGGCGCACTCGGCATTCGCGCGACGACCGCCGGAGCCTTCACAACGATTCCAGTGATGACTCCCTTGCCGCCTGGAGCTGCAGTAGCAGAACGGGCGCTCGCGCAAACGGGACTGGCGATTGCGCTGGCATCCACCGTGCTGCAAACTCAAATCACGATTCTGGATGCGCTCCTTGGCCAAGCCAACTCCTGTGTCGCGCTCAATGGAGGCGGCAGCGTGCAAGCGGGCGCAACCGCGGGCTTAGTGACTGTGTATTACGGCCCCCACTGCACCCAGCCTTATCTCATAGCTCATGCCACCCCGACGGCCGGGCAGGGCAACCAGATAGAGGTCACCATTTCCGAGACTGCCAACTACGACGGTCTAGCCGGATCGAGTCTTGGAAGCCTGACTCTCAAGGAGACGGCCATCGCCACAGACGCGGGCACGGTCAACGTATTTGGCCTGGGCATATTCACCCCGGCAGGCGGCGCTCACACACCGGTGCAATTGGGATTATATTGCGGGTTTACCGCGGCCTCATCCACGACCGCGCAGTGCGCCGGCGGCATCGCCCAGGACTTTCCTGAACTCGGGCTCGCCATCGGCGCGGTGACCCCTCTTACGCTTACACTCGCCTCCCCGCCGCCGCTGCTCACGCTGGGGGCCGTGACCAAGGGTGGTGTGACTTTCGTTGGCGGCGGTTCCGCCGTCACCGGGCCCATCGGCTCGCTCAAGCTGACCAACCCGTCGCCGACCTCGCTTGGTATTCAGGGCGGTACGGCCTACGCCTCTACTACGTCGAGCGGCGGCGCTGCCGCGTTCTCCCTGTTTCCGCCAACGCCGACCGCGTGGACGCTTACCGATTCCGCTCACGATCAGCAATTCCAGATTTCCGTGGTCGACAATACGACACGCAATCTTATTCTGACGATCCAACAAGTGAGTTCGGGCAGTATCCTGGCAACCGGCGCACTCGATCAATCGGGCACGGGAACGATTACCTACTCCGACGGCACCACCGCCGCGATTACCAATTGGACGCTGGCAAACTAAGCGGGTCCGGACGATTGCCCGGTTGCCCTATACTGAGGGGAAAATGAAGTTCCTATCCGTTCTTCTGTTCGCCCTCACCGCCTCTGCCGCCGACTGGAATCTTGAGAAGGCCACGGCGTACCTCGACTCCCGCCAAAAAGCCTGGGAGGATTTCACGCCCGCCAAAGCTCTGCACGGCACGTGCGTCTCCTGCCATACCGGCCTCGGCTATGTGCTGCTGCGGCAGAGTCTGCATCAATCCACGCCTACGGCGATGGAAACGAATCTTTATGCCAGCCTCCGCGGACGCCTCGAAGAAAATGCACCCGCCAAGGGCGTAGGCACGAGTGTCGACAGTGTCCTCGCCGCCGTGCTGCTATCGAACGAGAAAGAAGGCACGGCGGCCCTGGAACGCATGTTTCGCTTCCAAATCCGCGAAGGTGCGGATCAAGGTGCATTCCCCTGGTTCTCGCTGCAACTCGATCCTTGGGAGACCGCCGATTCCCGCTACTTCGGCGCCGCGCTCGCAGCCGTTGCGGTCAGCCAGGCGCCTATGTCTTATCGGGATCGCAGCGAAGTGAAAGCGCTGCTCACCTACCTCGATCGGTCGGCCGCGAACCAGCCGCTGCACAATCGCCTGGCACTCTTATGGACCCGCGACAAGCTCATCCCGCAGCAGACTCGCCAACAAATCATTGCGCAAGCGTGGTCGACGCAAGGGCCGGACGGAGGTTGGAGCATCCACGCCCTCGGTCCCTGGGCAAAGACTCCGCGCAAAGAAGTGGCACAGGGCAGCGACAGCTATGCAACGGCACTCGCCGCCTATAGTCTGCGCCTAAGCGGCGTTGAGAAATCGGACCCGCGCCTTGCGCGCGCTCTCACCTGGCTCAGCGCCCATCAGGACCCTGAAACAGGCGCCTGGCTCTCCACCTCTATGAACAAGGAGTTTCCGTCGGACTCTATGATGATCCACTTCATGACCGACGCAGCGACCGCCTACGCTGCCCTCGCGCTCTTATGAAGATCGTCCTGTTAGTGTTGCTGGCCTCGGTTCTGATTCAATTCATCCCCTACGGGCGTAATCACACCAACCCCGCCAAGAGTGCCGAGCCCATCTGGAACTCAACGGCCACGCGAGAATTGTTCCGCCGGGCCTGCTTTGATTGTCATAGCAACAAAACGATTTGGCCCTGGTATTCCCACGTGGCGCCGGTATCCTGGCTGGTGCAGAGAGATGTGGATGAGGGCCGCGGCCACATGAATTTCACCGAATGGGATCTCCCCCAGCGGCACGCCAAAGACATTGCCGAGCAGGTGAGAACCGGTGAAATGCCGCCATGGTTTTATCTGCCCCTGCACCCCGCCGCCAAACTCAGCGCGACAGAAAAGCAGGCGCTGATGGATGGCGCGGAAAAGACGCTAGTTCCGCAGAAATAAACCTGAAAACCGCGCGCCTATTTCAGTTCGATGGTAATGACGCGCGGCGATCCGGCCACTGCTTCTTCGGTGTCCACGCGGCCTCGCGGCACGTAGCGCGCGTCTTTCGCGGAGAACGTCTTAGTTTCTTGCTTCCCATCGGCCGTCTGGAAGCGCAGCGCACCGCCGGTTACGAATACTTCCACCGAATCGCGCTCATGCACGTGCTGGATGGTCGGCTTGTTGGCTTCGAACGTGTAATCCCACATCCGCACCCGCGTATTGTCGAGAACGTCTTTCGCGCCCTCGCGCGGAAATGCCGGCTCCATGTCCGATACGGTCGCGAACTTCACTGCCGAGGGCTCTTTCAGATCGACCATGATGGCCAGACGCTCCGGATCATCGGGTCCGCCCATGGCTTCTTCCTTGTGAGTGATGCCGGCCTTCTGGAAATAGGGGCGCGGCACGTCGAATAGCTTGGACGGCGTCACTTTCCCTTCCGGCGTCGTCACGTTGATGAATCCGTAACGGAGATAAACACCCGCCATGTCGCAACAATGGCGGGAGTGGGCTGGGGAACGTTCTTGAGCCAGTTCACCTCCCATACCATTACGCGGTCGTTTTCCAGAAGTTTCTTCACGCCTGCGCGCGGAAATGCATGCGGATACTCCTGGCCGTCGGTTTCGGCAATCATCGCGGCGCCGCATGCCAGGATCATGATCGCCGCCAACGTGAGTTTGGATTTGCTCATTTGTCTACGCACTATACACCCCCAGTCATCCGGGAGCATCCGTCACGCTAAAATAGCGGGATGCGAAACCGATCGGGCCTGCTGGGAACACTCTTCACGGCGTTCTGTGTCATGATGCCGCCGGCGCTGATGGCCGCCGACACCGACATTCCCAAAAAATTTACCGAGCCCACCACCGGCCGGGACTACGTCAAGCGCGAAGTCATGATTCCCATGCGCGATGGAGTGAAGCTGTTCACCTCTATCGTGGTTCCTAAGGGCGCGAGCAACGCGCCGATTCTGCTGACCCGCACACCTTATAACGCCTCCAAACGGACCTCCCGAAGCGACAGCCCGCGCATGCTTTCCGTGCTGCCGCAGGGAGACGAAGTATTCGTCGCCGCCGGCTACATTCGCGTTTTCCAGGATGTGCGCGGCAAGTACAAATCCGAGGGCGATTACGTCATGACGCGGCCGGTGCGCGGCCCGCTGAACACGACCTCAACCGACCACGTCACCGATGCCTACGACACCATCGACTGGCTGGTGAAGAACACTCCGGAATCGAACGGGCGCGTCGGCATGATCGGCTCGTCCTACGAGGGCTTCACGGTGGTGATGGCCCTGCTGAATCCGCATCCGGCGTTGAAAGTCGCGGCTCCGGAAAGCCCCATGGTGGACGGCTGGATGGGCGATGACTGGTTCCACTACGGCGCTTTCCGCCAGAGCAATTTCGACTACACCGCCATGCAGACCACCAAAAGGGAAGACGGCTCCGCGGTGCCGCGCGACGCCTACGACGACTATGAAGCCTTCCGCCGCGCCGGTTCGGCAGGCGCATACGCTGCGCCTGCATGGCCTGGATCAATTGCCGTGGGCCGAGAAGATGATCGAGCATCCCGCCTATGACGCGTTTCTGGCAAGGGCAGGCGCTCGACAAGCTGGTGGCCGAGCATCCTTCGCAAGTGCCGACCATGTGGATCCAAGGTTTGTGGGACCAGGAAGATATGTGGGGCGCGATTCATTGCTACCTGGCGCTTAAGGCCAAGCGGCAAGCCGAAAATAATTATCTGGTGATGGGCCCGTGGCGGCACAGCCAGGTGAATTACGACGGCTACAATCTCGGACCGCTGAAATGGGATGGCGATACCGCGCTGCAATTCCGGCGCGACGTGCTCAAGCCCTTCTTCGATCAGTACCTGAAAAACGACGGGCGCAAAGTCGAAACGCCGCCCGCTTTCATTTACAACACCGGGGAGAATCACTGGGATCGTTTCCAGAGCTGGCCGCCGGCCTGCGAGCAAGGGTGCACAGCGCCCCTGAAGCCGCTCTATATGGAGGCGGAATTCGGTCTGGGATTCGAGAAGCCCGTGGGCTCGGCGGCCAATGCGGATTCCTATGTCTCCGATCCGGCCAAGCCGGTTCCGTATATCCCGCGACCGATCCGCTTCGCTGACGGCAGCCGCTGGGGGCCGTGGCTGGTGACGGATCAGCGCGCAGTCGCCGACCGCACCGATGTGTTGACTTACTCCACGCCCGTGCTAACTGCACCGGTCCGCATCAGCGGCGAGCCGGTCGCCGACCTCATTGCCGCAACCAGCGGGACCGATGTGGATTGGGTCGTGAAGCTGATCGACGTCTTTCCGGATGAAGTGCCGAACCAGGCGGAAATGGGCGGCTATCAGCTCGCGGTTTCGATGGATATTTTTCGCGGCCGCTATCGCGAGAGTTTCGAGCACCCGTCAGCCATCCCAGCGGGCAAGCCGCAGCGCTATCGCTTTGTGATGCCGACCGCCAACCACGTCTTCCTGCCCGGCCATCGCATCATGGTGCAGATCCAGTCGAGCTGGTTCCCGCTGTATGATCGAAACCCGCAGACTTATGTGCCGAATATTTTCTTTGCTAATCCGCCGGATTACGTGAAAGCCACCCAGACCGTGTTCCATTCTGGATCCCAGGCCAGCGCGATCCTGCTGCCGGTTGTGGAGTAGGACTGCGGATTATGTTTCGGCTTCTGTTAGTTGCAGCCATGGCGTTCGCTCAATCCAAAGATGAGGGAAGAAAGCATGCCGACCACATGGACCACCGCTTCGACAACCCCGAGCAGCTGGCCAAAGGCTTTGACGATCCGGCGCGGGACGCCTGGCAACTGCCGGAACGCGTGATCGCGTCGCTCGACCTGAAGCCGGGACAAATTGTGGCGGACATCGGTTCCGGCACCGGCTATTTCACGATTCGCCTCGCCAAAGTGGCAACAGTTGCCAAAGTTTACGCTGCCGACATTGAACCGTCGATGGGTGAATATGTCCGCAAGCGCGCGGCAGCGGCAGGTTTGAATAACGTGGTTGCCGTGCAAGCGGCCGCCGGCACGCCGAATCTGCCGGAGCCGGTCGACCTGGTGCTAATCGTCGATACCTATCACCACATCGGCGATCGCGAGGTCTATTTCCGGAAACTGGCGAAATCGCTCAAGCCCGGCGGCCGCGTGGCCATCATCGACTTCCGGCCGGATTCGCCCGAAGGCCCGCCCAAAGAATTTCGTTTCCCTCCCGAGAAGTTCAAGGCCGAGATGGCAATCGACTTCCGGCCGGATTCGCCGAAGCCGCCGAAAGAATTTCGTTTCCTCCCGAGAAGTTCAAGGCCGAGATGGCCAAGGCAGGTTACAAACTCGCCAGGCAGTACGACTTCTTGCCGCGGCAACAATTTCTGATTTTCGAAGTCGCCGGCGGATCGGCCGAGAGCCAATTTCTGTTTTCGAGCGCCGCGGCGGCCGATAAAGAGATCATACTTCGGAGAGCTTGGTTTCCTCCGGCGTGTCGGTGGGGCTTTCGAAGAACAGCCGGTAGCCGTCCGGATCGGAAAGGCCGGTGACCCACATACCGTTGCCGACTTGCGGCTCCGATGCCTCGATCCCGCGCGACTTCACTTCGTGATAGATCGCCAGCGCATCGTCGCAAATGAAGTAGAGGGAGACGCCTTCGCCCGCGTTGGCTACCGGCGGCTGGGCGAACTCCTGTAGCATTAGCGCCGCTCCGCCGAGTGCGAGCCAGCACCAGCGCAGCTTTCCTTCGACCACCCACTTGTGCTTCATCGTGAAGCCGAGGCCGTCTACGTAGTAGCGAACCGACTGGACGATGTTGGACACGTGAGGAAAGGAAAACCGCTTGACTGACGCTCATTGGCCAAGCTCTTCCAGATACTTCGCGATTTCCGTTTGCCCGCCGTGCCTCGCCCACCCGAGCGGCGTGCCTTGATAGATGGTGTCCTTGATATCCAGCCGCGCGCCGCGTTCGACCAGCAATCGGACCACCGCATCGTGACCGGCAAGGGCCGCCTGATGGAGCGGCGTCGAGTGCGTATGGGTTCCGTCGGGATTGTAGCGGTTGGGATCCTCGCCGGCATCGAGCAAGAGCCGCACGACATCCACGTGCCCGAGCTGCGCGGCTAATGCCAGCGCGCGATGCCGGCCGTCGGCGTCAGAATTCGGCAGCATCCGCGCGGCAACGCTGAGCCGTCCGAGCCCCGCCGCGGCAGCGATATTGTCCACGCTCGCCCCGCGACGAACCAGCGCTTCGGCGGCAGGCGAATATCCGAACACCAGCGCGGTCATCAGCGGCGACTGCCACTTTCCCGAACCGCGTGGCTCGACGGCTGCGCCAAAATCCACCAACGTATCGACCAGAGCGACCTGCACTCCAGCTTGCGCGGGGTGGCAGCTCGAGACTAGCAGGCTCATCGTCGTGCACTCCCCACCGTACAAATTGGCCAGTGAGTCCGCTTCGGCGCCGGCTTGCAACAGGGCTTTTGCAATATCCACCGCGTTGGCGGGAGTTTTCTGCCGGTAGCCTTCGACGCCGTTGGCGGCGACGTAATGCAGGAGCGTCGAGCGATGCACCGGCGGATCGAAGTGCGTGATCCGTGTCGAGCGCGCTCCGACCAATTCCGGATTCTCTCGCAGCATGGATGGGAGCGCAGCCAAGTCGCCCGCGATGACGGCTTCCACGGCTGCTTCAAACTGAAAAACGGGCGAATTTTTCTGCGTGACCGCGTCGACATACTGCGCGAGCGCTGACCAGTCCTGGAAGTTGTACCAGCGGGCGAGGGTGAGTTGAGCGTCGGCAGCATCGAGCGCGGTGTTCTGAATTTCGGAGTCCGCAATATCTCGCGGCAGCCAGAGAATTTTTGCATCCAGAAAACGGGGATGATTTTCGTGAAAGATGCGGATGGCCTGCGAATCGCCCGCCTGGTGCGCCGCTAGCAATGCATCGGCCTGCTCGTGGTATGGCTCCAGGCGAGAGGCAAAGGATAGTCGCGTGAGCTCCATTGCGTGCGTTTCCATTCGATTGTATCGTGGGCTGGAGGCTCGCCCTGAAGGTCCATCTAGTCGACGGTACTTACGAACTATTTCGCCACTTCTACGCGCTGCCCTCCGCACGCGATCAGGATGGCCGCGAAGTGGGCGCGGTGCGGGGCGTGCTCGCGTCCGTGCTGGGCATGATGCGCGAAGGCGCCACCCACGTCGCCGTGGCGACGGACCAAGTCATCGAATCGTTCCGCAACGATTTGTGGCCGGGCTACAAAACCGGCGAGGGCATCGATCCCGATTTGTGGGCGCAGTTCCCCCTGCTGGAAGAAACGCTTTCGGCGGCCGGCGTGGTCGTGTGGCCGATGGTGGAATTCGAGGCGGACGATGCGCTCGCTGCCGGAGCGGTAGCGGCGGCGCGCGATGCCCGCGTCGAGCAGGTGATTATCTGCACGCCGGACAAAGATCTCGCGCAATGCGTGCAGGGCACGCGCATCGTGCAATTGGATCGGCGCAAGCGCGTAACGCGTGACGAGGCCGGCGTGGTCCAGAAATTCGGTGTCCCGCCGGTGTCGATTCCCGATTACCTGGCGCTAGTTGGCGACTCGGCTGACGGCTTTCCGGGCCTCCCCGGATGGGGGCCGAAATCGTCGGCGGCGGTGCTGGCCAAGTTTGTCCACATTGAAAATATCCCATCGGATTGGCGCGAGTGGCACGTGAATGCGGCCAATCCGAGCGGCCTGGCTCAAACGCTCGTGCGCGACCGCGATCAAGCGCTGCTGTTCCGCACCCTCGCCACGCTGCGGACCGACATCAAGCTCTTCGACGACGTCGATGAGTTGCAATGGAACGGCCCCACACCGGCATTCGACAACCTGGCAGCGCGATTCGACGCTGCGGTGACTCGCTAAGTCCGCGATCGCGTCATCGTTTCTTCGGGGGACTTTTCTTCTTGCCTGCCTTGGCGTTTTTCTCGACGCGTAATTTCCACGCCGCGCGCAGCGCTCCCGCCAGTACATCTTCGTTCGCGGCCGCAAGGCGGATATGCGTCGCACCCATCCGGCCCCATCCGCCCGCGACAGGCAGAAAGACATCAGGGAGTTCGCCCACAAAGTCAGCTTGCAGTTCCGGCGAAAGCATCAGGTTTCCGTAGCCCTGCTTTTGGGAAGCGAGCGTGGCGAAGATTCTGCCGCCGACGCGGAAGTCGGGCGAACCCATGTGGGACGCTTCCTCGGCGCCTTCCAGGCTCAGCGCAATGCGGCGAAAATCAGCAGCATTCACAGCAGAAAGTATGCCACAGGAGTCGAGCTGGTTTAGTTGGAAGCGCGTTCTTGCTGGTAGGATCGGACGAATTCCAAGATGTCGTATTGCCGGATTCTCGTGTCCATGTGATCGGCGCGCGCCTCTGCGTGCCCGTCGCCTTCACATCCCCGTACCGCCTTTACGATGGCCTTGAACATTCGTCCTCTCAAAGGATTTATCGCAGGTTTCGAGCCGTTTCTCAAAACTGAGTTGGTACTGTTAACTTTGTTTAGCGAACTACGGTAGCCTGCTCGCGGGTGACGACGTTCTGCATGCCCGCCGAGATTACCTGTTGCGCGCGAACCCCATCGCGAGTGCGTGACCGGGAAACGGCGTGCCCGCGCGGCAGCATTCGATAAACGCGGCGAGTTCGGCTTTGTAGGCGGCGCCGAACCGGTCCACAAATTCGGGCAGCGGCCGGCCGTATTTTGGCATTTGAAATATGCGATGCGCCAGCGGTTCCGCACGTCCGCGACGGCCGTAGGCCTCGACCACAATCTCGAACGGCTTCTGGTCGAAGCGGCCGACTTGTATCTGCCCCTCTTCGCCGAACAGCAGGGTTTCCACGCGATAGCCGGAGACGTGATTGCGGCCCACTTGAATCTCGGCAAGCATCGGACCGTCGAACCAGAGATAGAGTAGCGCGTCGTCGAAATCTTCCTCAGCCGTGGTGAGGCGGTGGCTGTGGATGCGCGAGCCGATCGCCAGCGCGGCGGTGGGCATGCGCCCGGTGAACCACAGAATTTCATCCACGTTGTGCACCGACATGTCGGGCAGGATGCCGCCGCTCTTATATCCGTCCGGCGCTGGGTTGGAATCTTCCAGCGCCGAATAGATCTTGAACACCCGGCCGATCACGCCGCTGTCCAGGAGCTGCTTGGCATATTGCAGCGGGTGCGTCAAAGCGGCGCTGAAACGCCAGCATGACGGCGTTGGGATGATCGCGGTCCAGCTCAGCCGCAAATTCGACGGTCGGTGGCGAGACTTCCGGTAAGCGGCTTTTCGAGAAACACGCGGTGTCCGGCGTTCGACCAGCGTAGCTGGCGTGCTCGCGATGATTCTCGGTGGGCGTGACAATCACGGTGGCGCTGCAAACGCCCGCTCTGCTAACTCCTTGATGGACGGGAAGATGGGAACATTCGAGCCGATTTGCGCGGCAAAACTGCGGGCGTGTTCCAGGTCGCGATCCGCCAGGCCGGCCAGCACGCAGCTTCCCGTTTCGCGTTCCAGTTGGTGCACGTGCAGCGCATGAATCGACCCCATGCGGCCAATTCCTGCGACAGCAATCTTGAGTGGATCAGACATGGGATGGTTTTTTATTGTAATCTACGGATAACCCTCGGTATCGGTCTTTATGTGGATTGTCCGGCTTGCTCTCCGTCGTCCGTATACGTTCGTCGTGATGGCTGTGCTTATCGCCATTCTCGGCGGTACCGCCATCGGCACCATGCCGGTGGACATTTTCCCGTACATCGATATTCCCATTGTCAGCGTCCTGTGGGCGTACACGGGCCTCTCGCCGGAGGAAATGGAAAAGCGCGTCGTCACTAGTTTCGAGCGCAGCCTGACCTCGAACGTGAACGACATCGAACACATCGAGTCGCAGTCCTACAACGGCTACGCGGTGATCCGGATTTACTTCCATCCGAACGTCAAGATCGATATGGCGGTGGCGCAGGTTACCTCGGCGATGCAGACCTCGCTTCGTCAGATGCCCCCGGGGATGTTTCCAGCCAACGTTTTAAAGTACGACGCCGCGAGTGTGCCCATCCTGCAATTGGGCCTGTCCAGCAAGACGCTGAAGGAACAGGAAATATTCGATCTGGGAAATAGCTTCATCCGCACACCGCTCGGAACCGTGCAGGGAGCATCGGTTTCTTATCCGTTCGGCGGCAAGCAGCGGTCGGTGATGGTGGATCTGAACCCGGATGAGCTCTACGCCAAACAGCTTTCGCCCATCGATATCTCGAACGCTCTGAATCTGCAGAATCTGATTCTGCCGGCCGGTACGGCAAAGCTCGCGGATACCGAATATCAGGTGCGCGTCAACAGCAGCCCGCTGCTGCTGGATGAGCTGAACAACCTGCCCATCAAGACTGTCAACGGCGCGACCGTGTACATGCGGGATGTGGCGCAGGTTCACGACGGCTACTCCGTGCAGACCAATATCGTCCGTACCAACGGATCGCGCGGCGTGCTGCTCACGATCACCCGCAACGGCAAGGCTTCGACGCTGTCCATTGTCGAGGCGGTGAAAAAAGCGCTTCCCCGGATTCTTTCCAACCGTCACGCAAGAGCTAAAAGTTGATCTGCTGTTCGACCAGTCGCTGTTCGTGCGCGCCGCGATAGAGGGCGTAGTGCGCGAAGCCCTGATCGCCGCCGTCCTTACCGGCATGATGATCCTGCTGTTCCTGGGCAGTTGGCGCAGCACGCTGATCGTCTGCATCTCGATTCCGCTGTCGATTCTCTCGTCGCTGTGCATACTGAGCCTGTTGGGGCAGACCATCAATGTGATGACGCTGGGCGGCCTGGCGCTAGCGGTCGGCATTCTGGTGGACGATGCCACCGTCGAAATTGAGAATACGCATCGCAACCTGGCCATGCGCAAACCGCTGATCCGCGCGGTGCTGGATGGCGCCGGGCAGATCGCCGTTCCTACGTTTGTCGCGACGCTTTCGATTTGCATTGTGTTCGTTCCGGTGCTGCTGCTCACCGGCACCGCGCGCTATCTGTTTACGCCGCTGGCCATGGCCGTGGTATTCGCGATGCTGGCGTCTTACTTCCTGTCGCGCACCCTGGTCCCGACCATGGTGGCTTTCCTGCTGAAATCGGAAGTGGACCTCTACCAGCACGGCGCACACGGCGAAACGGCAGGTGGCCGCGGGTTGTTCTGGCGCGTGCACTACATCTTCAACAAGGTGTTTGAGCGCCTCCGCTACCGCTATGTGGGCCTGCTGGATTGGTCGCTGCGGCATCGCGCTCCGGTGCTCACCGCCTTCATGTGTCTCTCGATTGCGTCGCTCGGATTGGTGTGGCTGGTGGGCGAAGATTTCTTCCCCGACGTCGATTCCGGGCAGATGCGCCTGCACGTGCGGGCCCCGGCCGGCACGCGCATCGAACAAACCGAAGTCCGATTCGGCGCGATTGAACGCGAGATTCGGGATATCATCCCTGCCGATGAAATCGACACGCTGATCGACAACATCGGCATACCCAACAGTTGGACCAGCATTGCCCAGGGAGACATTCCGACCATCTCCAGCGCCGACGGCGAAATTCTGATTTCGCTCAAGAAGGAAAAGCACGGCTCGACGCGGGATTACGAAGTGATACTCCGCAAGCGCCTACTGGAAAAGTTCCCGGATACGTCGTTTTTCTTCCAGCCGGCCAATATCACGACTCAGATTTTGAGCTTTGGCCTGCCGGCTCCGATTGATTTGCAGGTTGTCGGACGCGACAAAGAAGCCAATTACAAGATCGCGCAGAAACTCGCCACCCGGATCGCGCACATTCCGGGCGCGGCCGACGTCCACGTTCACCAGGTCGTCGACCAGCCGCTAATTGGCCTGAATGTGGACCGCGTCAAAGCCGCGCAATTGGGCCTGACGCAGCGCGATGTCACCAGCAGCATGCTGATCTCGCTCAGCGGCAACAGCGCAGTGGCGCCGAATTTCTGGGTGAACTGGGACAACGGCGTCAACTATAACGTCGGCGTGCAGACGCCGCAGTACCGCATCGATTCGCTGGATGCCTTGATGCGTACTCCGATTTCCGTCGCTACCAGCGTCGTCACTTCGACCACGCAGGATTCGCAAGCAGGCGCGTCCGGTGGCGGCAACGCTTCCATCGGCAATTCGCCCAGCGGCATGTCCCAGGCTTACGGCAATCCTGGCGCAATGATCGGGCAGCACGCAATTGCTATCCAACCTGGCCACCGTCCGCCGATCCTACGCGCCAGTGATCATCAACCATTACAACGTCCAGGGGGTTTTCGATGTGTACGCCAACGTCGACCGGCGCGATCTGGGCGGCGTCGGAGCCGAAGTTCAGAAGATCATGCACGACGAGGAGAAGCACTTGCCGCGCGGCACCACCTTTGCGCTGCGGGGCCAGATCGAAACCATGCAATCGTCCTTCTTCCGCCTGGGATTGGGCATGGTGTTCGCCGTCGTGCTGGTTTATCTTCTGATGGCGGTGAATTTTCAGTCCTGGCTCGATCCGTTCATCATTCTGACCGCGCTGCCGGGCGCGATGGCCGGAATTTTGTGGATGCTGTTCGTTACCGGCACCACGCTCAGCGTGCCGTCTCTGATGGGCGCTCTGATGTGTATCGGCGTGGCCACCGCCAACAGTATTTTGATGGTCACTTTTGCCAATGACGAGCGAGTCGCGGTTCCGGCAGCCAAAGATGCCATGCTCTCCGCAGGCTATGCCCGCATCCGGCCGGTGCTGATGACCGCCACCGCCATGATTCTGGGCATGTTGCCGATGTCTCTCGGCCTGGGCGAAGGCGGCGAGCAGAACGCGCCTCTGGGACGAGCCGTGATCGGCGGCCTGATGTTTGCAACCGTCACCACGCTGTTCGTAGTCCCGATCATTTATAGCTACCTGCGGACTCAGCCGCCGGTTGAGCACGAAGCCCGCTTCGACGAACAGGAGCGGCAAGGCCAAATGCAAGCCGAGTGGAATAATATATAAGCGTCCCATGCGACACATTGACCCCAATCTGCCTAGCTCGGAAGAGACCCTGCTGCAGGAAAATCAGGATCTCAAGCGGCAGCTGCAAGAGCTGAAAGGCGCCGGCCACGGCCCGAAGCACGCCGGGGTGCCGATCGCGATTTGGCATCCCTCGCCCGTCACCATTTGGGCGATCGTTTTGGGCGTAGCTGTCCTGGCGGTTGTCGCCTTCTTCGGTGGATACATTCCGCTGCAGAAACGCCAGGCGGTTCTGGTCACCGAGGCACACGAGCAGGATCAGGCGTTGCCGCGGGTGGATGTGGTGGAGGTAGGCGCGCTCGTCGCAAAAAAGCGAGTTGGCGCTTTCGGGAAATATCCAGGCGATGACCGAGGCCCCCATCCTTGCCCGCGCCGACGGCTATCTGCAGAAGCGCATGGTGGACATCGGCGATCGCGTCCGCGCCGGGCAGCCAGTGGCCGAAATCGATGCGCCGGAACTGGAAGATCAGGTTCGCCAGGCCAAAGCCACCCTGCAGCAGGCGCAAGCGGGCCTGGACCAGGCGCAGGCCAATTTCGAGCAGGGCAAATCCAGCATGGAACTAGCCCGCATCACAGCGGAGCGTTGGAAAGGCCTTACCGCCGGCGGGGTCGTCTCCCGTCAGGACAACGATCAGTATCAGGCTCAGTACCAGATGCAGGTGTCGAGCGTGCAGTCGCTCGAGAAGGCCGTCGCGGGCCAGCGCAGCAATATTACCGCCGCCGAAGCCAGTCTCACTCGCCTGGTGAATCTGGAAGCCTACCGCGTGGTGAAAGCGCCCTTCGATGGCGTGATCACGCTGCGCAATGTGGATGTCGGCGCGCTGGTCAACGCTGGCACCACGCTGCTGTACCGCATCGCGCAGACCGGCACGCTGCGGACTTACGTCAACGTACCGCAAGTAAGTGCCAGTTCGGTTAAGGTGGGACAGACTGCTCGGCTGAACGTTTCGAACCTGCCCGGCCGCACGTTCACCGGCACCGTGGCGCGCACCGCAAGTTCACTCGATCCCACCAGCCGGACGCTGTTGGTGGAATTACACGTACCCAACGAGGATGGCGTGCTGCTGCCCGGCATGTACGCGCAAGTGGATCTGAGCAGCGTACGTTCAGACCCGCCCCTGGTGATCCCGAGCGAAGCTCTGATCTCGCGCGGTGAAGGTCCTGGCGTGGCGACGGTCCGTGCGGACCACACCGTGCATATCCAGAAAATTCAGGTGGGCCGCGACTACGGCGACCGCCTGGAAGTACTCGGCGGCCTGCAGGACGGCGACACGATCATTCCCAACCCAGGCGACTACGCGCGCGAAGGGCTCAAGGTGAATCCAGTCTCGCAGACGCAGCAGGCAGCCGAGCCGCCGACGCACACCGGCGCGGGCAAGTAAAATCAGCTAAACCTGTTGACCGGTCCTTTTCCTTGCAGTACTCTTGATCTCCGCACAGGAGGTCGCAATGACCGGCTTAGACGCGCTGTGGCTCCCGATCCTGCTTTCGTCGGTGATTGTATTCGTGGCAAGTTCCGTCATCCATACGGTCCTGCCCTGGCACAAGAACGACTACCCAAGAATTCCGAACGAAGACAAAGTGATGGACGCGCTGCGTCCGCTTGCGATTCCGCCGGGTGATTATATGGTCCCCCGCCCTGCGAGCCACGATCAGATGCGTTCGCCAGAATTCACCGAAAAGATGAAAGGCGGCCCCGTCATGGTGGTCACCGTATTGCCTAACGGCACGTTGCCGATGGGACACAATCTCATCCGCTGGTTCCTCTACATCTTGGTAGTGGGGCTGTGCGCCGCGTATGTAGCTGGGCGCGCGCTACCCGTCGGCGCGGTCTACCTGCACGTTTTCCGGTTCATCGGCGCCACTGCGTTTATCGGATACTCGCTCGCGCTCTGGCAGATGTCGATCTGGTACCGGCGGGCGTGGAGCACGACCATTAAAGCGACGATCGACGGATTGATCTACGCGTCGTTAACGGCAGGCGTGTTCGGCTGGCTATGGCCGCGCTAGGAGTTGCGAGCCGCGACCAGAGGAAGCGGTTTCACGGCACGCGCTGCAACATCAGAATATCCGAACCGTAGTCCATCTGATCGCGAAACTCCGCGCCGGGAGGCAGGCCGTCACCTTTAGCCAGCCACTCACTCGGAAGCTTGACGCTCAGCCCGTCCTTCATGAGAACGCTGCCCGCAATGACGCGCTCGTATCCCGGCTGCTCGTTCAGACTGGCCACTTTGTACTTGGCATTGCGCGTCAATGTCTGCGCACGTAAACTTTGCTCTGTGCTTTTTCGCTTTGATCCCGGAACACAAACACCACGGATTCCGCGGCGTCCCCGGTGACATATTGAGTAGCACTCCAGCCTTGCGCCGCGGACAGCTTCGGGTGGTACACGTCCTCCAGCAGCAAATGGCGGTACTGCCGGAAAGTGCAGCATGTTCCGCTGGAATGCTTCAATGTAGCCAGCCGGCGCGGCAGACAGCAACTGCGACACCATCCCGTTGATGTTGCCGTAGGAAATGCCGTGCGTCAGGTGCTTGCGGATGTGATAGTCGAGAGCCGAGTGGCTGTACCATCTTCCCGAAAGATGCTCGTTGTGGGTGTCTGATTTTCCCACCGCGGCAAACGATCCCCACACGAACGGGCTCACCATCGGACCGGTGATGAATTCATCGCGGTATCCGCCGGGTAGCAAATCGGGCGGCCCGGGATTGGTGCGGGCGAAATGCAGCGACGGGTCCACCTCGAAGCCCAGCAAATTAGGATAGCGGCGCATCAGGTAGCTGATAATTTCAATCTTGCCGCGATACGAAGCGTACGAGCCATCCCGCTTGCCGTGGCCGTGATCGGTGCGGTCGCAGGCGAAACTCACGGTGCCGGAGGGATCCCATTTCACCCAATCGATATTCCACTGGTCGATGATTCCACTGAGCTGTTTTTTCACATACTCGACAACTTGCGGATTTCCCAGGCAGAGTTCGCGCATCGGCGTGAGCGAAGGATGCTCGGTGGTGAGCGGTTTGCCGTCGATCATCGCCAGCCACTCTTGCGGTATCTCGCTGGATTCGACGCGGCGCGCATCCACGTTGCCCGGGTCCACCCAAATTCCGAACTTCAGGCCGGCGGCGCGCACTTTGTTCGACAAAGCTTTCAAACCGCTGGGAAATTTCTCCCGGCTCTCTTTGTACGAGCCGAGCCCCTGGCTCCAATTGTTGTTTCCCGGAACGATGGATGCGCCGTCAAACCAGGTGGCGTCGTGATAGAAGACGTCGAATCCCGTGCGTTTCGCAAATGCGAGCTCCTTGTCCAGCATCTCTTCGACGTTGGCGTGGGTGAGCCAGATGCAGTAGGTCGCGAGCGGCGTATCAGGGAGGGGTTTGGGGAAAACGTAGCGCTTCAAATAATGGACTGCTTCGTTAGCGGCGTTGTCGGCATCGCCTTTGGCCAGCGCCAGAAAGGCAATCGGCGTTTCGATTTTTTGACCGGCCTGGATCTCATACGCGGGCGCAGGGGCGGCTTTGCGGTCGTGGCGGAAAACGTTTCCAGCCCGCACCTGGACACCCGAAGGTAGGGGGCGCGCGTTGGCCCTCCAGTCGTAGATGCCGGCTCCCAGTTCGCCGCCAATCAGAATGGATTCACCGGCCCCGGCGTTTTCGAGCACCAGCCAGTCTTTGAACTGGCGCGCGGCAGCGAGAGTTCCAGCGGGATGGAATCCATGCTGGTCGCTGATCGAAGAGTACGGCTTCAACGGACCCTTCAGGGTGAGGCTCAGCGGATCGATGCGAAACAGCAGCGGCAGAGTGCTCGCGCCCTTGTTCTCGAGCTCGGCGGCGAACTCGATGGCGGCGCCGTTCGGATAAATGCGCAGCAGCAGCGACAGCAGCGCGCCGGAGCCGGATTGAAGACGCAGCGCCAACTGCTTCGCGCCGCCGCCGAAATCCGTCGAGTCTCGTCCGACGCGAAGCGCAACGCGCCCAGGTTTTCCCCTTCGAGAAATGCGCTGAGCCGCGCGCCAGCCACCGCCCATTCCGGACCGCCGGCGCGCCGCAGCGATTGTACGCGGACCTCGTCGCCCGCGCGAGTCAGCGAAAATTCGATATCAGCGTTGGCGAGCTTCCAGCCAGCGGGTGAGCGCGTGATAGTGGCATCAGCCCACAGCGTGAATGCGGCCGAACAGAAAAGTCCGGCAAAGCGTACAACTTTTTTGGGGATCGGCAAGTGACCAGACTAGTCGAGCGCTGGTTGCCTGTCAACGAATCGAGGGAATTTAGAAATGCCGTTGGACGCCGAAAACCGGCTCAACAGAAAAGAAACGAACGAAAAATTCGCGAATGGCGCGCATGGTTTCTCCCTTACCTTGCTTAGAAGTGTAAGCGCATTCCGGCAGCGCCGCTAGTTGTATTTGGTTAACTGCTGCTATTCTGCGGAGGAGGAAAATGGCATGACGGAGCGCCCGTTTCGCGACGCCGCACGATCCCAGGACAGCCTGACGGCCCGGGTCGAGAAAGCCACGCTCATCTGGCTGGCGCAGCGGACGCCGCCGTGGATCAATTCCGATCATCTGACCGCGCTCGGCCTGGCTGTCGATGTTGGGCGCCGGGCTGAGCTATTGGTACGCGGCCACGAATCCGCTAGGGCTGCTGGCTGTCATCGGATTTCTGGCGCTCAACTGGCTGGGCGATAGCCTGGACGGCACGCTGGCGCGGGTCCGCAACCGGCTGCGTCCGCGCTACGGTTTTTATGTCGACCACATCGTGGATGCCTTCGGCGCGTTCTTTCTGTTTGGCGGCATGGCGCTGTCCGGCTTCATGAGTCCCGCCGTCGCCGCCGGCCTGCTCATCGCGTATCTGCTTCTGATGATCGACGTGTTCCTGGCCACTTACACGCTGGGCACGTTCGAGATTTCGTTTTTTAAATTCGGGCCGACCGAGCTGCGTATTCTGCTGTCCATCGGCAACCTGGCGTTGTACCTGCGAGGCCCGTTTTCCAATCTGGGCGGTTTGAAGTTCCTGCTGTTCGATATCGGCGGCGTGATCGGAACGGCCGCGATCACCGTAGTGCTGATCATCTCGGTGATCCGGCACACGCGCACTCTGTACCGGCTTGAGACGCTGCCGTGAGACGCGCGCTGCTGCTGTTGGCTTTAACGCTACCGCTGCGCGCGCAGTTCATCGTCAAGCTCGCGCCGCAAACGTTGGACGAATTTCAGGCCTACGTGACCCGCGTCGAATCCAGCATGCGCGAACGCTGGACCGGCCGACAGCCTTTCCTGTGGCTGGACGAAAATCCCGACGCGCGCCAAAGCGTGCGCAAGGGCGAGATCGTCGTCAAAGCGTCCGGCAATCAGGACGGCAACCCGGTAACCGGCGGCCTGGTTCACGACTGGATGGGCGCCATGTTCATCCCCGGCGTGCGCATGGAGCAAGTGGAATCCATCATCCAAGATTTCGACCGCCACAAAAAGTTCTATCCCGAGGTGATCGATTCCAAAACGCTGCGGCGCGAGGGCTCCATCGTCTATGGCCACTGGCGGCTGCGCAAGAAAAAAGTGCTCACCGTGGAACTGAACGCCGAGCTCGAAGTGCATCAGGATTCCGCCGGGCCGGAGCGCTGGTACACGCGTTCGTACACGGTCCACATGAATGAAATCGCCGACGCGGGAACGCCGCGGGAACGTGAAATGCCCGATGGCCAGGGACACGGCTTTCTGTGGCGGCTCAATGCCTACTGGCGTTTGCAGCAGCAGCCGGACGGCGTTTTCGCCGAATGCCACACGCTGTCGCTTTCGCGCGACGTGCCGTCAGGGCTAGGCTGGATCATCCGGCCCATCATTCGCGATTTGCCGCGGCAGTCTTTGCTGGACACGCTGAAAGCGACGGCACAGGCGGCCAAAACCGCTCCCTCCGGTCACGGCTCGTAACACCTCATTCGCGGCAACGCGTGCGCGCCGTGACCAAAGGTGACGTTTTATTTAAATTCCCACGACGCCAGCGTGCGTCGCGTCCTTAATCACAACACCGTCCGGCAAAATCAGCGGATGCGCCCAGGTGGGACTTTCAGCAACGGTGTAGCTCCGGATCGGCGCGAAGGCCTTACCGTTTACAGGCGCCACCAGCAACTGGCCGTCGTCCTTCAGTACGAACAGCAGATCCCCGGCGGCAATGAGCGCGGCGTTATCACCTTGGCGCGGCGGGCCGGTCAAGAGCGTGGAGCCGCTTCGCGCGTCCAAACAAAAAACCTGCCCTTTGTTCCGGTGTGTGAAACCGCATACGCGATCGCCGGCAATCACAGGGGAGTTCATGTACATCGACATCTCTTTGTTATGCCAAACCGTTTCCGTGCTCCATTTGCCGTCTTTCACGCTCACGCGAACGGCCCGGGTTCCGTTGGACAGACCAGAAAAGATGAGCGTATCGCCGTAAGGCAAAGGCGTCACCGCGTTCTGGGTGAATTCCGTGGTGAAGGGAATTTTCCATAGCAGCTCGCCGCTTGCCGCCGCCACGCCGACGATGTTCTGCTGCGTCTCCGTCACCACTTGCCGCTTACCGGCCAGCTCGACCACGATGGGCGAAGCGTAGCCCGGCCCATCGCCTTTCCATTTCCATTTGACCGCGCCGCTTGCGGCGTCGAAAGCCATGAGCGCGCCATCGTCGTGGCCGCCCACGTGAGCGATCACCATTCCGCCATCCACCACCGGCGAAGTGGCCGTACCATACCAGGGCGAAGTCTCGCGAAATTCACCGGCGAAATTCTTGCGCCAGCCCGCCTTTCCCGTGGCCGCATCGAACGTCGAAAGCACGCCGCCAATGCCTAGCGTGAAGACCTTACCCTGATACACCACTGGCGTGGATTTGGGGCCGGCGCCATGGCTGTCCGCCGCCGGATTCACCTTATAAGGTGCCGGATACGCCACGCGCCAGGAGACTTTACCGAGCTCGGGGTCAACGCAGGTGAGCACTTCGTCGGATTGCTGCCGCGTGAACACAAAAATCTTGCCGGACGCAAAGACCGGAGACGAGTGCCCCTCGCCCACGGTGAGCGTCCATTTACGTTTCAGGGTTTCGGGCCAGGACTTAGGCGCGACGAAGGATGCCAGAGCGCCATCGCGATGCGGACCGCGCCACTGCGGCCAATCGCCGCCGGCGAAAGACAAAACCGCCAGCAACGGCAATGCCAGCATTCGGTTTACCCAAGTTGCCATAGCTAGACGCTACCGCGTAGGACCGCAGGCTGGCAACCGGAGGAGGAGGCTATTCATCCCGCCGCTGCAGCCGATAAGTCATGCAAGCAGGTTCGGGCTTTCGGAGGGGGAGATGAAGGCTTTGCGCGCGGCTTGCCGGGCGCGAGCAGGTCATCTCCAAGCCCGAAAACCGTCTACGCGCCGGACTCGGTCTTTTCCACAAACTGATCCACGCGCACGCGATAAATGGCCGGCTTGCCGTGCATATCGCTCTGGAAGAAAACGCGCTGGCTGTCGGCGGAAAAGATCGGCGCAACGGCGGCCGGGTCGCTCGCGTGGTGCTCGCACAGGGTCAGCTCTCTTTTGACGGCCCGCAATAACAGCAGCACATCAGGAGAGGCCCCGTTGCGGCTGGCGCCGGCGAATACCGATCCATCCCCGTTGACGCCAAAGTGGACGAACTGGCTGGTTTTGGCCACCAGCGCGTCGCGGTCGTCGTCCGGCGTGTATTCGCGAATGGCGTTGAGCTGCCGTTTGTCCGCCGGATAATGCAAATAGAGCACGCTGCTGCCGTCCGGCGCCCAATGAGCAGGACCCAGGCCGCCTTCGGGCGTTTTCAGCGGGCGATTCTCCCGGCCATCGTACTGCACCACCCAAATCGATCCATCCGCATGGCGGTACATCACCTGATTCCGCCCCGGCCGGGACACCGCGTGAGTGATTTCGGCAGGCGCCTCCAGGATCACGGCCGCCGAGTTCTTCACCAGGCCGACCATCCGCAGGCGCGACACGCCCTCGCGCGCTTCGGCAAAGAGTACAGCAGCACCGTCGCCCGTAATGCTTGCCCCCGCCGTCCGCCGCCAGCCGTCCGGAACGCTGTACACGACGCGGTCGCGCATCTTGGCCAGGAGCATGTGGCGCAGCGACGGGCCGTCGAAGAAGCACATGCCGCGCTCATCGGGGGTCAGGGTGAGCGTCGCGCCATCGAGCGCGGGAATATCCGTAAGCTGGACATTTTCGCCGGATCGCAGGTTCATGCGAAACGCCTGCACGGAACCGGCACGGTTGGACGAATAGAACATGGTCTGCCCGCGGCGGCTCAGCGCGCGATTGTAATAAGCGGGCAGCAAGCTGGAATGAGCAGGGTCGGTGAGGCGGAAAACTTCGAGTTCGGTCGCGCCATCGGCATAGCGTCGCGACTCAGTAGGAAAAGTACGGGCTTTCGATGAATCCGCGTACAGCCCTGAGGCAGGCAGTAGTGACAGTAACGCGCGGCGCGTCCACGGGCGCGGAGACGCCGCATCGAGACCCATAAAACGATGGTAACAATCGCCGGGTTAGCGGTGGGAACTCTGGTAATGCTCCTTCAACATGTCGAGTCCGAAGTCGCCCGTGAAGTCGCGCCAAACGGCGTGAATGTGATTGGCTTCGTTCTGGGTGTTGTCGTACTCGATCAGGAAGGTGGGGGCTTGAATGCGGTAGTAGTGCGGTCCGCCGCGCTCTTCCACTCCGGCCCAGGCAAAATACAGGTTGTTGCCGGCCTTTTTGAGCTGCTCCATGCGCGCTTGCGCCAGTTCGTCAGGCACGTTGCGGGCGTAGTCGTCGACCAGGGCGGTCAGTAGATCGAGTTGCTTCTTGGTCATCTTGGCAGCGCTGAGTCCGGAAGGCTGGCCGTTGAGCGCGGCTTTGCGGTCGGCTGCGGTCAAAATGTCGGGGTAGGCCTTGGGGGTCACAATGGCGACTTTTTTCTGATCGCGATCAAGCGAGGTCAGCAGTTCGCGGCCCAGATCTTCTTCAGCGGCCAGCACCCGCAGCCCTTTGCGCGGCCCTTCGCGAACTTCCGCCGGATTCGAGCCGAAGAAGCTGGGCGTATCGATCGCGCGGCCGTTCACTACCGTGAAATTCTGGCTGACGTGATGGCCCTCGATGCGATAACCCCACGTGCCCATGTCGCTCGGCTCGCCGAAAATCGTGAAGTAATATTTCTCCGGATTGCGCCGCTCGCCATCGTCCTTTTCCATGACCCGCAGCACGTCTTCCAGGCTCATGATGGTGACGGCTTTCACGTACCCCTGCTGGCTCAGCCCGGCAGCCAGGAGCGCTTGCGCCAGATGTTTTTGCGGCGGCGTCATCTCCCGCAGCGGCAGGCCTTTGCGCTCGCGCGGAATGAAATGCCAGTTGAAACGCTCGTCATCGTGGAACGGGATCACGGCTTTGGCCCGCTGCTCAGCGCTCAACGAGACCAGAAAGTGGTTGGCGGCCTGGGTCATGACCGACGAGGCGCCGATTCGGTTGTAGGCGGATACGAGCAAGATGGTTCCTATCGTAAGAACAACCAAGCGGGGAATCAATTGTTTCATGACCACACCTCGGGTGCCGCCAAAATAGGCAGTTTCTTAGAACGGGAGTTCGAATTTGGCCGCGGTCGCCGGCGCTTTCGCCAGGAAGCGGTAAGGATTCACGGGCGCGTGGCGCACGCGGACTTCGTAGTGCAAATGTGCCGCCGTGACGCGGCCCGATGTGCCCACCGCGCCTATTGACTCGCCCTTGCGAATCTCCTGCCCCGGCATCACGTCGAAACGCGCCAGGTGCGCATAGTAGGTTTCGTAGCCGTTGCCATGGTCGACAATCACCAGGCGGCCGTAACCGGCGAAACGGGAAGCGAACTCCACAACGCCATCGGCCGTTGCGTGAGCAATGGTGCCGATTGGGGCAGAAATATCTACCCCCGTGTGGATCGCGCCCTCACCGGAAAAGGGGTCCGTGCGCTGGCCGTAGCTGCTCATCAACCGGCCATCCACCGGCCACATGCTGGGACGGCTGTTGAGATGCCAGCGCCGTGAGAAGTTCCGGTCGAGACTGGCTAGGCTGCTGCTTCGCAGGTAATTGTATTCCTGAACGGTTTCGGTAAAAGAGGGAACCAGTTTGCCTTCTTCGGTGATATCGCCCGGACCTTCCAGCCGGCGCTTGATTCCGTACGCGACAGAAACCTCGTTGGCCAGCGTTTCGAGCGAGGCCAATTGCTCGTTGGTTTGATTTACCACCCGCTGCAAATTCTGGTAGCGGCCCCGTAGGTCTTCCGCTTCCCGGCGCAGGGCGTTGTAGTTAGCCACTTTCCAGGCCATGCGTGCGTAACTGCCGACGAAGCCGAATACCGAGAAACAGCCCAACAGCGCCAGCGCGAGAATGCCATAAATAAATTGATGAGGGATGTGAACGCGACGCAGGCGGCCGTGAAGAGAGTGGGCCAAAACCAAAATGAAATATTGCTGCTTCATGATCTCTTCCTTCACCTTCCAACCAGAGGATGGGAACCTCGCTCAGGCCTTTGAGCGCCCCGGTCCGTGGACTACCCGGACCTTAGATTAACGAACTTTAAACTCTAGCAGCGGGCAAAGTTGCGTGTCAAGCCTGCTTATTGTTAGCATTCGGCGTGTCCACCCGCCTCCCCGGAACCCACTTTCTCAGGAATCTGGTTACCCGGCGGAGCCTGCTGTTTCAACTGGTTCGGCGGGATTTCCAGCAGCGCTTCGTAGGGTCGGCCGCCGGATGGGTTTGGGCCGTCATCCACCCGCTGGTATTGCTGCTGAGCTGGACCTTTGTGTTCAGCGTTTGCCTCAAAACTCCTCTTCCCGTGGGGCAGCCCGGCAACTACCCGCTGTTCCTCTTCGCCGGGATGCTGCCATGGCTGCTATTCAGCGAGACCATCCAGCGATCCTCCACCAGCCTGATCGATCACGCTGGTTTGATCACCAAGACCGTTTTCCCGGCCGAGGTGGTGCCGGTGTCCGTATTCCTGTCGTCGCTGGTCAGCCACCTGGCGGCATTGGTCCTGGTGATCCTGGCGGCGGCCTTCTGGCTCAACCAGCTCAGCCCGTCTCTGCTCTTTCTCCCCATCTATATGGGGTTACTCGGCATGCTAGCTGTAGGAATCGGCTGGATCGCGGCCGGACTTCAGGTTTACCTGCGGGACACTGCTCAATTCCTGAGCGTCGTGCTGACGTTCTGGTTCTGGCTGACGCCGATTCTGATCACTGAGGACAAATTTCCCCGCCGCCTGCGCTTCCTGATATCGGGGAATCCGCTAGCTTATTTCGTGCGCGCGTACAGGGACGCGCTGCTGTCGGCGCGCCTGCCGAAATTCGAGGATTTAGCCGTCGCCGCCGCCTGCGCCATTACGGCGTTCGTGATCGGCGGCCTGTTTTTCCGCTACATGAAACGCGGCTTTGCCGACGTGCTTTAAGCCATCGTCATGGTCTGCGGATCCCACTGGCACACACGCTTCTCGAAATAGCTGACATTGGAGAGCAGGGCCGGGCCGGCGGCGCGGAAGCCGAACGTCGGGTCTTCGATAACCGGCTTGCGCGTCCGTACGGAAGCGAAAAAGTTGCGGTGATGGTCGCGATGATCGCTGTAGCCGCGCGGCGGCAAGTATTTGTCCTCGCTCTTGGGACGAATGCTGTCTGCGTTGGCGGGCAGTTTGGGATATTGCTGGTTGTATTTTTCCAGGAACTGTTCCTGCGTTTTCTTGGCAAACGTGTTGATCTCGTAGCCCGGCTCACTTTCCCGCGGCTGCTTGGAGATGGTGACGCCATCGTCGATTTTGAGAATCCCCTCCGTGCCGACAAAGCGGAATCCGGAAGTTTCGCCCGCGCCGTTCACGAAATTGACGCGCAGCGCCAGATTGAAACCCGGGTAATCGTAGAGCCCGAGCAGCACGTCGGGCACATCGCGGCCGTCTTTCCAGAAACGCAAGCCGCCGGTGGCGTAGACGCGGGTGGGGCCAATCGCGCCAGTCACGAAATGCATGCCGCTGAACAAATGCACGAACAGATCCCCAGCCACGCCAGTGCCATAATCGCGATAATTGCGCCAGCGGAAGAGGCGCATTGGCTCAAACGCCACTTTGGGCGCGCGGCCCAGGAAGCGGTCCCAATCCACGGTCTGCTCGGAGGCGTCCGGCGGGATGGAATATTGCCATGCGCCGAGCGCCGAATTGCGGTCCCACCACGCCTCCACCATATTCAATTCGCCAATGGCGCCAGACTGCAATAACTCCTTGGCCTTTTGATACACGATGGAACTGACGCGCTGGCTGCCCACCTGCATAATGCGGCCGGTCTTTTGCTGCGTTGCGATCACGGCCTTGCCGTCTTCGATGCGCTGTACCATCGGCTTTTCGCAGTAGACGTCTTTGCCGGCGTTCATGGCGTCGATCGCAATCTGCGAATGCCAGTGGTCGGGGGTGGCGATAACCACGGCGTCGATGTCTTTGCGCGCCAGCACTTCGCGATAGTCGCGCGTGGTGAATAGCGAATTGCCGTGGACTTCGCGGGCGCGGTCCAGCCGGCCCTGGTAGATATCGGCAACGGCGATCAGTTGAACGCCGGGCTGGGCGAGGGCGGATTCCGTGTCGCCGGTCCCCATGCCGCCCAGGCCGATGGTGGCGAAGCCGATGCGGTCGCTGGCGGGAACCTTGCTGCCTTCCTGGGCGGAGGCCAGGCCCGAAGCCGCCAGACTGGCCGCGGCTGTGGTTTTCAGGAAATGACGTCGCGTAGACATGCTCATACTCTATCGCAATGGTATTCTCGACCGAAGTGCGGAAAGTGTCGGACCTGTTGGCCCCGCTGGGGCGTATGAGCAGAGGGCGGAAAGAGCTGCGTAATATCTAACTAATGTATCCACCTCGGAAAGAATCTGATGCTGTTCGGCTAGAAAGAAATCGGACGCAAGGGGTCTGGGTGCTCGCCATTTTGTGGGTATGTTTCGGGCTGTTCTCCATATTGACCTATCACAGGATGCTCCTAGGCACGGCGCAAATTGTTGCTGGATTGGGCTCGGTCACCAATGAGATCTTGGCGAAAAAGGCAGTCTCCAAAAAATGGCGCACCCTGTTCAACATTTCGGCCGTGATCATATTCTTGGCTATCGGTTTGGGCTTGTTTTTTGGAAGGTAGCCCATTAGCCTCGGCCGAAGTGCGCGCGACCGAATGGCTGCTGATCGGCTACTTCGCCTATACCTCCGTCCTGGCTATGCTGCTGCCACTGGATTTTGCGGTCCGTGTGCAGACACTGGTGGGCAATCTCACCATCTTCGCGGCATTTGCGTTGATCCATTGGCTGCGCCCGCGGCCGTGGCTCGACATCGTGCGCGACTGGCTGCCGCTCGCGCTCACCCTCACCGCCTACCGGCAGATGGGTTGGTTCGCTCCCGAGCGCCACACCTATGAACTCGAGCGCGCGTGGATCGTCTGGGACCGCCTTCTGCTGCGCGACTGGGGACTGCGCGCGGCCATCGAAGCGCTAGGCCCGCTGCTGCCCGGAATCCTGGAAATTTCCTATCTGCTGGTGTACGCGATCGGCGCGTTCGGCGTGGCCATGCTTTATGTCTATGGCGAGCGGGATCGCGTGGATCGCTTCCTGTTTCTGGCCGTGCTGGGACTGCTGCTTTCCTACGCGCAGTTTCCCTTTTGGCCGTCCGAACCGCCGCGCACGGTCTTCCCCGGCAAGGATTTTCCAACCGTGATGACAGTGTTTCGCAGATTCAACTGGTACCTTCTGGGCGGGTACGGAATCCATACCAGCGTGTTTCCCAGCGCGCACGTGTCCGGCGCATTTGCCGCGGCCTGGAGCATGATGCGGACTTTGCCGGAACGGCCCTGGGTGGGGCGCGCGCTGCTGATGCTCGCGATCCTGATAGCGGTGGCAACAGTCTATGGACGCTATCACTACGCGGTGGACGCGCTGGCGGGATTCGGCGTCAGCGTGGTGGCGCTGGCCCTAGCTTTTCTTGTCGGACGAAGAGGAAGTGGCGGGAGCGCCCGGCTTTGACTCGGATTTAGTTTCCGATTTCGTCTCGGATTTCGACTCGGACTTCGAATCCGATTTGGACTCGGATTTGGATGCCGAATCGCTGGATCCAGAATCCTTGTGCGAGTCTTTATGAGATTTTTCGTGCGTCGACTTGCCGTTCGCGGACTTGGTCCCGTAGTCCGTCACATACCAGCCGGTGCCTTTGAAATTGAGCGAAGGCACTGAAATCAGACGCTCCACTTCACCGCCGCAGGCGTCGTGCGTCTTCAGCGGCTCATCGACAAACTTCTGCCGGACCTCAAAAAGGGCGCCGCAAGATTTACATTTGTACTCGTACAATGGCATGAAAGGCCGAACCGCTTGATTTCATTGTAGCAAATCCTAGTTCCCTACCGGCTAACGAGCGTCCATCCCCAACGTCTAAGTAGATGAGATGCGCAGGCGATTTTCCAAAAGAATGCTGTGGTTGGCGGTGATTCCGGTAATTCTCGCAAGCGGCGTGATCCAATCCAACGCCAGATGCGCTTACTGCAAGTCCGAATTCCGCAAATATTTCGATGGCCTGGGCGCGACGGAGGCCGCGGTGAATCCCGTGGAGCGCGTTATTTTCAGCTTCCTGCTGGCAAACACCGAGCAGACTCCAACCCCGCGGCCGGAATCCTCCAGCCATCTGTAGCGCTACGCCGCAGGTCTCTTCTTAGCCGGGGCCTTCTTGGGCGCAGGCTTGGGACCGGTATCCTTCACGGGCCATCCGGACAATTTTTCCTTGTCCACCTCGAAGATCACCATGAAGGGTTCCTTGGTGAATTCCTTGGCCACACCCCTGAATTCGATTTCGGTGCCCGGGTCGGCTTTTCCAGGAAGCGCTTCCTCGAACTTCAGAGTGGCATCGGGCGTGGTTCCGTCGCCGATCGAGACCACAACTTCTTTAGGCTTGAGCGCGGGCTTGATGGAAATAATCTTGCCTTTGAAATTCATTGGGATTTCGGCGTCCTTCAGGCTGGAACTGAAGTACGCATCGCCATTAGGCCCGGTGAGTTCAGTCTTGATCGTTCTCCACAAGGCCAGTTCGGGATTCTTCCTCTTGAAGTCCTCGTCGCCCTTGGCGGCGATTTCGTTAACATCCTCAATCTTGAAGTTAGCCGGCGGCATGGGTGAAGCCAGAGCCACTTTGCGTAACTCCGCCAAGCCCGGTTCGTCTTTGCCGTGGAAGCGGTTGTACGCGTTTACGAAATAGGTGTCGACGGTTTTCAGGAACGCGGGCGCGAGGCCGCCCTGGTCGGTGGGGAGTGAAGCGGCGCGCGCAAAATGGAACAGCGCTTCCGATTGCCGCGCGGGATTCTTCTCGCCCAGGATCACCGTGCCCAGCCAATACGATACTTGCGCGTTATTGGGGTTCAGCTCCAGGCTTTTGGCGAAGTGCTTTTCAGTACTGTCGTCAAACGCTTTGCGCGTGAGACCGATCCAGCCGAGCGTCGTGTGCGCCAGGGTTTCGAGATCGAGGCGGGCCTTTTTCCAGTCCTCATCTTTCGCGGCGGCAGGTTTCTTGTCCATCGCGAAGAGAGCGTCGGCATTGGAGATCAACCCGTTGGCCGCTTGTTCTCCGATAGCCAACTGCTCGGGTGTGGGCTTTGGTATCCGCTGCACATTCACCATCGCCAGAGCCAGCGCCTGCAAATTTTTTGGATCCGCCTGCAAAGCTGCACCGGCGACTTCGATCACTTTGTCCGGTTGATTCAGGCGGGCGTACGCATCCATCAGGAACTGCGTGCGCTCCGAGCTATACTCGCTAGCCGGGTACTTCTGTTGCCAGGTAGTTAGCAACGCGAGCCTCTTATTGAGGTCCTGCTCTTTGCTGATGCTGTCGAAGAGGTCGTACTCTCCCCGGTCCTTCCAATTCTTGGCCGGAGCCTGGGCCTGGAGCGAGACGAGCCCTATGGCTCCCACCACCAGAATCGCTAGCGAAGCTTTTAATACTCGATCCAACACTTGACAGCCTCCTGCTATATCACGCCGATTTTCGAGGCAGATTTCCGCCTCCGCCATTCGGCCACCGGTCTGCGGGGCCAACGGACACTTGCGGAGTATAACCAAACCACACTATTAGCGCAACATGAGTCACGAGCATAGAAATTTTCTATCGGGCCAGCACAAGGGTGCCATAGTATGTGACGCCGCCAAGCCGCTGCCAGTTCCCTCCTCCGCGGTCGCCGGGACCTTAGAGGCGTGGCCAAACGGACCAATCATGCTAGAATTCGCGCATCGCATGCGCTATCTGGACCTCGCGGTGATCGCCGCGTACCTGATCGGCATCACCTGGTTCGGAGCGCGTTTTGGCCGCGGCCAGAAGGGCCTGAAAGATTATTTACTGGGTGGCCGGACGGCGCCCTGGTGGGCCATTAGTCTCTCCATTGTTTCGGCCGAAACCAGCACCCTCACCATCGTCGGGACGCCGGCGCTCTCCTTCGGCGGCAACATGGGATTCCTGCAAATCGTATTCGGCTACCTGGCGGCGCGCATCGTGATTGTGACGCTGCTGCTGCCGCACTATTTTCGCGGCGAGCTGTTTACGGCTTATGAATTGATGCGCCGGCGGTTCGGCGAACGCGTGCGTCGGGTGACGGCGTTCGTCTTTCTGGTAACCCGCGCACTGGCCGAGGGGGTGCGCGTTTTCGCCATTGCCATTGTGATTTCGGTGGTGCTCAACACTTCCGAAATTCCATCCATCCTGCTCATCGTGGCGCTCACGCTTTTTTACACTTTTGAAGGCGGCATGACTGCCGTGATCTGGACCGATGTGGTGCAGATGGCGCTCTATGTGGCGGGCGCGCTGCTCAGCTTCTGGATATTGCTGGACCGCATTCCAGGCGGCTGGGCGCATGTCGCGGCGATTGCAGGACCGGCGGGCAAATTCCAGATTTTCGATTTCGATTTCGCCTGGACCCGGCAGTTCTTCGCGCGCCCCTACACCTTTTGGGCGGGCGTGCTGGGCGGCTGCTTTCTCACGACGGCAAGCCATGGCACCGATCAATTGATCGTGCAGCGCCTGCTGAGCGCTCGCAGTGAATCCGAAAGCCGGCGCGCGCTGCTGGCCAGTTGGGGACTCGTCATGTTTCAGTTCACTTTGTTCCTGCTGGTGGGAATTGCTCTATTCGTTTACCATCGCGACACCGGCTTGCCCGCACCCATTCGCACGGATCGCATTTATCCGGAGTTTGTCTGGCGGCAACTGCCGCCGGGAGCCGCCGGGTTGGTGATCGCCGCGATTCTGGCCGCTGCCATGGCCAATCTCAGCGCGGCGCTGAACGCGCTGGCCTCCACCACGGTGATCGATTTTTACCGCCCGCTCGCGCCCCATCGCGACGATGCGCATTTTCTGCGTTGGGCGCGTATCGCCACCGTGCTCTGGGGCGTGGTGCTTGTTGGGATCGGAATTCTGGCGCGCAATTGGGGTTCGGTGCTGGAATCGGGACTCTCGGTAGCTTCCATCACTCTAGGGCTTTTGTTGGGCGTTTTTCTGCTTGGCGTCCTCACGCGCCGCGTGCACGGAAATGCGGCGATTGCAGGCGTGGCCGGGGGGCTCATCGCCATCCTATATGTGCGCTTCTTCACCACCATCGCCTTCACCTGGTGGGTGCTCATCGGCACCACGGCAACATTCGCGTTTGGGTATCTGGCATCGCTGTTCATACACTCGGGGGAATCCTCATGAGCGCACCTACACGGCCGGTTGTTGAATTAAAGCGCGACCTCGGCCTGTGGGGAGCCGCGGCGATCGTCGTCGGAACCATCATCGGCAGCGGTATTTTCATCGTGCCGCGCTCCATGGTGCAACTGGTCGGTTCGGTGAAGATCGTGTTTGTGGTGTGGGTGGTGGGCGGGCTGCTCTCGCTGGCCGGCGCGCTGAGCTACGCGGAACTGGCGGCGGCCATGCCAGAAGCGGGCGGCGAATACGTCTACCTGCGCGAGGCCTATGGCCCGCTGTGGGGTTTCGTCTATGCCTGGACGCAGATGTGGGTGGCCAGGAGCGGCGCCATGGCCATTCTCGCCACAGGCTTCTTCTATTATCTGGCCAACTTTCTGCCGGTTCTGGAGGGGGTATTTTTCATCGTGCCTCTGCCTCTGGGCGCGCACGGAGCGCCACTCGAGATTCGCTACGGGCAGCTATTCGCCATCGCCCTGATCCTGCTGCTGGCGGGCATCAATTATCTGGGCGTGAAACTCGGCGGCCGAATTCAAGTGGCGGTAACCGTGCTCAAGGTCACACTGATCCTCCTGATCATCGTCGTGGGTCTGGGATGGGGGCATCCGGGGGCCGCCCTGAGCCATTCGTCGCTCGTGCCGCTGACCATCGCCGGTTTCTTTGCGGCGCTGGTGAAGGCTCTCTGGGCTTTTGACGGCTGGAACACTGTCGCCATGGTGGCTTCGGAAGTGAAGCAGCCGCAGCGCAATCTTCCGATCGCGTTGATTTGGGGCACGGTGGCCGTAATCGTGATCTATATTTTGGCTAACGCGGCATATTTTTACGTGCTTTCGCCGTCAGAAGTTGCCGCGAGCAATCGCGTTGCGGCGGAAATGATGCGCCGTATCCTGGGCGCTGCGGGAGGCAATATTGTTTCCATCGCCGCCATGATTTCCATGTTCGCCGCGCTCAACGGAACCATTCTCTCGGGCGGCCGCATACCGTACGCTGCTGCCCGCGACGGCCTTTTCTTTCGCTCCATGGCCGACGTGAATCCGCGCTATCACACGCCCGGCGTGGCACTGATCGGCGTGAGCCTGTGGGGCGCGGTGCTAGTGCTTTCCGGCACTTACGATCAATTGCTGGATTATGTGATTTTCGCCAGTTGGATCCTGTATGGAATGGCCACCGCGGCAGTCATTGTTCTCCGCAAGAAACGCCCGGATATGCCGAGGCCATACCTGGCTATTGGATACCCTATCGTACCGGTACTATTTGTAGCAATGGCTTTCTGCATAGTGGCGTCCGCGCTCTATAATTCCCCCCGCGAATCCGGCATGGGACTGGTATTGATTCTTGCCGGAGGGCCGTTTTATCTGTATTGGCGCAGGCGGAACGTTCAGGTAAAAACCTGAGTTTGTTCCGAATTCAGAACAAAACACTTGAAAAGTCATTAGAAGTGAGTTAGAAATGACTGTAGAGCGCCTCAAGTTAGCCATTTTTTGTTCTGACATTGGAACGCAACGGTTCCCTGCGGCGTCCTAGATTTTTAGCGAGGGTGATTATGGACGTATCCAAGATTTTGGGTCAATTACGGGAAGAACGTGAGCAGTTGGAAGAAGCAATTATGAGCCTGGAACGGCTGGCTCGCGGTCGCGGCCGCCGCCGTGGGCGCCCGCCATCATGGATGGCGGAACTGGATAAGAAGCGGGGCCGTCCGGTGGGCAGCAAGAACAAACCCACTGCCCCTAAAGCCCTCGCCGCCAAAGCGGCTGTGGCCTAATACCTAACGATAAAGCAGGTATTTTTCGCGCAGGGCTAAGAATTTCTGGAGTGCGTCTTCCTGTTTCTGACGGATGGCTCGCGGGTCTTCTCCAGCGCCCAGTGCGCGAATGGTTTCATCGTCACCGATCAGGTTTCGATTCGCCGCGAACGAAACCTTTCCGGGGTACAGCTTCTCGCAGCGCGGCGGCCAGTTCCAGCCCCAGGCGTTCTGAGTCGAACACTTCACGATCCGTCACCACCAGGCGGACACCATCCACCAACACACCGCTGAAATGCGAGGACGCCGGCTGGAAGCGGGCCGGGTAGAGCGCGCACGCCTGGAATGAATCGCTGGTTCAGGTACGCCGCTAGATCAGTTCCGACGATGAAGTCGGCGCCCACTTGTTCAAACGGCGCATCCGTTCCACGCCCCACGGAATAATTGGGCGTATATTCCAGCATCGCGACCCCCGGATAGAGCAGCGCCGCCGTCAAGGTGCGAATATTCGGCGAAGGGTTCACCCAGGGAAGGCCGGTCGAATCGAACCAATCGCCCCGCTGCCAATTCTTCATCGTGACCACCGTCAGATCGGCGCCGATATGATTTTCGGCGTTGAACAGGCGCGCCAGTTCGCCCGCCGTCATGCCGTGGCGCAGCGGCAGCGGAAAATAGCCGACAAAGGAAAACTTGTCCCGCTCCAGAATCGGAGGCTCGACGCGCACGCCGGTGAGAGGATTGGGGCGATCCAGCACATAGAACGGAATTTTGGCCCGCGCGGCTTCCTCCATCGCGTATGCCATGGTGGAAATGTAGGTGTAAAATCTGACGCCGACATCCTGAATATCGAAAACCAACGCGTCGATTCCGCGCAGCATTTCCTGCGTAGGCCGCTGGGTTTTTCCGTCGTGCAGGCTCCAGACTTTGATGCCGGTCGCTGGATCGGTGGTGTTGGCGACGTCTTGCCGGTCTTCGACGCCCGCCAGCCCGTGTTCGGGAGAGAACAGCGCGGTGACGCGAACACCGGCTTCGACCATGCGATCCACGCCGCGCCGGCCCTGGCGGTCGATGCCCGTGTGATTGGTGATGAGGCCGACGCGCTTGCCAGCCAGCGCCTGGAAACGTTCGTCCGCCCAGACATCCAGCCCGGTGAGCACCTGCGCGTTGCGCGCGACCTCACGCCGTAAGCGCGCGCCCGTCTCGTTGTAACCGGTGATGCTGATGCCCGGCGCCTCAATGCCCTCGGCGGCCGCCACGATGGTCGCCACGCGCGCCCGCAGCGACGTGATCGCCGGGCCAACTCGCGGATGCACGGCGTTGGTCATCAGGATCACGTAGGTTTCGGACACCGGGTCGATCCAGATCGAAGTGCCGGTGAAGCCCGTGTGCCCGTAAGAGCCGATCGGAAACAGTTCGCCGCGCTCGCCGGAATACGGCGAATCGATATCCCAGCCTAGGCCGCGCAGGATCGGCTGATCGGGCGGGCTTTGCGGGCTGGTAAACTTTTCGACCGTCAACGGACTGAAAATACGCGCGCCGTTCCATTCGCCTTTGGCCATCATCATCTGGCAATATTTGGCGAGATCGGCGGCGGTCGAGAACAGGCCGGCATGGCCCGCAACGCCTCCCATGTCGCGCGACGTGGGATCGTGGACTACGCCTCGCAGCGCGGCCCCGGCCAGAACTTCGGTGGGCGCGATACGGGAACGCAGCGATGGCGGCGGCAGGAACATCGTGTCCGCCATGCCGAGCGGCGCGTAAATGAGTTTGCGCGCGTAATCCTGCAGCGGCTCACCACTCAGACGGCGAACGATTTCTCCCAGCAGAATAAAATTGATGTCGCTGTAAACGAAGCGATGCCCGGGCAGGTTGACGGGCTTATCCAGGAGCGCCTTCTGAATTCCGGTTTGATAGCCGCTCCAGACGGGCTCCAGATCGAGATCGCCGCGCAGGCCGGAGAAATGCGTCATCAGATGGCGAATGGTAATTTCGCTCGACGCCGCCTTGAAACTCGGGCAGGTATTGCGTCACGCGATCCGTGATGCGCAGCTTGCCCTCTTCGAAAAGTTTCATGAGCGCCGGCGTGGTGGCGGCGACTTTGGTGAGCGAGGCGCAGTCGAAAATCGTATCCAGCGTCATCGGTTCGGCGACTGGAACAAGCGCCCGCCGTCCATACGCTTTGTGATGCAGGATTTGGTCTTTGCGGCCGACCAGCAGCACGGCTCCCGGGATGCGCTTCTCGCGGATGGCGGCGTCGATGGCTTCATCGAGCGCGGCCGATCCGGAGAAAGTTTGCGCTGCGGCAGTGGCGGCGAGAAACAGCGCCGCGCACGCCAGGATTCTCATGAGAGACCCCTTACGCCGTTCGCATCGATTCCGATTTGTCTCCCGAAATTGCGGCCTGCGCCGCGGCCAGCCGCGCGATCGGCACGCGGTAGGGCGAGCAGGAGACGTAGTTCATGCCGGTACGATAGCAGAACATCACCGAGCTGGGCTCGCCGCCATGCTCGCCGCAGATGCCGATTTCGAGATCGGGGCGCGTCTGGCGGCCCAGCTTCACCGCCATTTGGATCAGCTTGCCGACGCCTTCCTGATCCAGCACGGCGAACGGATCGTGCTTGAAAATTTTGGCGTTCTCGTAGTCTTTCTGGAACTTCGTGTAATCGTCGCGCGAGAGACCCATAGTGGTCTGGGTGAGGTCGTTGGTGCCGAAGCTGAAGAACTCGGCTTCCTTGGCGACCAGGTCCGCCGTAAGCGCGGCGCGCGGAATTTCGATCATGGTGCCGACGAGATATTTCAGGTCCGTCACTTCGGCTTTGGCGAGCACCTCATTCGGCCACCCGCACCACGATTTTCTTCTGATTTTCCAGCTCCTTCGACGCTGCCGATCAGCGGAATCATCACTTCGGGAATCACCTTGACGCCTTTGCTGGCCACCTGCACGGCGGCTTCGAAAATCGCGCGCGCCTGAATTTCGGTGATCTCCGGATAGCTGACGCCGAGCCGGCATCCGCGATGCCCCAGCATGGGGTTGAACTCGTGCAGCTCTTCCACGCGCTGCAGCAGCTTCGGCAATTCTGCTTCTTGAGCTCGCCGGGCGGAATGCCGTAGCGCTCCGACATTTCCTTCTTGAGTTTGATGCTCGCGCCGGGAAGCCGGGCCACGATCGACCATCAGGTTTTCGCGCTTGGGCAGAAACTCATGCAGCGGCGGATCGAGCGTGCGGATCACTACCGGAAAGCCGTCCATGGCTTTGAACAGGCCGGCGAAATCGGCGCGCTGCATGGGCAGCAGCTTGGTCAGAGCTTTGCGCCGCGATTTCTCATCGCGCGCCAGAATCATGGCCTGCATGTGCGCGATGCGGTCCTCGGCGAAGAACATGTGCTCGGTGCGGCAGAGGCCGATGCCTTCGGCGCCGAAACGCCGCGCGGCTTGCGCATCGCGCGGAATATCGGCGTTGGCGCGCACGCCGAAGGAGCCGCGGAACGATCGGCCCAGCTCATGAAGGATGGCCAGAACGCCGGAGGTCGGATCGGCATCGATGGTGTTGGCGCTTGCCCGCGAAAGCACTTCGCCGGTCGAGCCGTCGAGCGACAGCCAGTCGCCTTCCTGCAGGATGAGCTTCTTGCCCTTCACGTGCGACCGTCATTTCTTGTTTGCGATCGTTGACTTCGATCGCGCCCGCGCCGGCGACGCACGGAATTCCCATGCCGCGCGCAACCACCGCCGCGTGGCTGGTCATGCCGCCGCGCGAGGTGAGAATGCCCTTGGCCACTTCCATGCCGTGAATATCGTCGGGCTGCGTTTCGGCGCGCACCAGAATCACGGGCTCGCTCGAGGCCATTCGCACGGCATCGATCCGCGGTGAATACGATCGCGCCGACGGCTGCGCCGGGAGAAGCCGGCAGGCCGGTGGCGAGCAGCTCCAGCGTTTTCTTGCGACGCCGGATCGAGCACCGGGTGCAGCAATTGATCGAGCTGCTGCGGATCGACGCGCAGCACGGCTTCGTTCTTCGAGATCAGACCTTCGCCCACCATCTCGACCGCGATGCGCACGGCGGCCGGGCCCGGTGCGCTTGCCGTTGCGGGTCTGCAGCATGTAGAGCTTGCTGATCCTGCGATGGTGAATTCGAAATCCTGAATGTCGCGATAATGCTGCTCCAGGTTGGTGGTGATTTTGCGGAGCTGGTTGTAAACCGTCGGGCATGATCTTCTCGCAGCTTCTCGATCGGCTGCGGCGTGCGGATGCCGGCCACCACGTCCTCGCCCTGCGCGTTGATCAGGAATTCGCCGTAGAAACTTTTCTCGCCCGTGGACGGATTGCGCGTGAAGCCGACGCCGGTGGCGGACGTCTCGCCCAGATTGCCGAACACCATCGCTTGCACGTTCACCGCGGTGCCGAGGTCTGTCGGGGATGCCGTTCATCTTGCGGTAGTGGATGGCGCGCGCGTTGTGCCAGGAGCGAAACACAGCGTCGCGCGCCATGGTGAGCTGCTCGCGGGCTCCTGCGGAAACGGCTTGCCGGTTTTTTTCTGAACCAGCTTCTTGTAGTCGACGATGACGGCCTTCAGATCGTCGGCCGTCAGATCGGTGTCGAATTTCGCTTTCGCCTTCTTCTTGCGGCCTTCGAAGACGTGGTCGAAATCGTGCTTCTCGATATCGAGCACCACGTTGCCGAACATCTGGATGAAGCGCCGGTAGCAATCCTGCGCGAAACGCGGATTGCCGCTCTTCTTTCCAGCGCGACCACGGTCTTGTCGTTGAGGCCGAGGTTGAGAATGGTGTCCATCATGCCGGGCATGGAGAATTTCGCGCCGCGAGCGCACGCTGACCAGCAGCGGTCGCCTGCGTATCGCCCAGCTTTGCGCCCATCTCGCTTTTCCAGCTTGGCGAGCGCCTGTCGCATCTGGCTCTCGATCTCCGTCGGGAACCTTGTTGCCGCTGTTCGAAATAGATGTTGCAAACTTCGGTGGCAATGGTGAAGCCGGGCGGGACGGGCAGCCCGGCGCGGCACATCTCGGCGAGCCCGGCGCCCTTGCCGCCCAGAACGTTTCTTTCATCTTTCCGTCGCCGTCGGCGATGCCGCGCCGAACGAGTACACGTACTTCTTCATCTTTTTTCTCTCCCTATGAGTTGGTTACAATTTCTGAAAAATCCGCGATCGTGGAAAATTCGGTCAGAGATCGTGTGCAGCAGCGCCAGACGGTTCTGGCGCACGTTCGGATCCGGCGCATTCACCAGGACTCTTGTCGAAAAACAAATCGACTTTCGGCCGCAGGGACGCGATGAGTTTCGAGCGCGCCTGTAGCCGGCCGCGGCTTCCTGCGCACCGTTCGAAATCCTCGTGCAGATTCGTCTTCCGGCCCGGGCTCCAGAGAGCCGGCGTCGAGAGCAACGCCGCCTGCGAATTCAGCCTGACGCAGGATATTCTGGATGCGCTTGAAACTGGCGGCGAGCGGCTCGAAATTCTCCGTGGGCCGGACGGCCTGCACGCGCGAGCAGGCGGCTTTCCACATCGACCAGGTCGTCTCCAGCCGGCAGCCATCACCGCGTTGACTTCGTCGTACTGGAACGCCGCGACTTCCCGGAAGTAAAAGCGAACGCGATCGAGCGACGAACTCGCGCAAGCGGCTCATCGTCACCAGCAGGTCGAAAGAGGAATTTGAATCTTCGCTTCGACCAGGATCTTGACCACGCCCTGCGCGGCGCGACGCAGCGCGAACGGATCGCGCGATCCGGTCGGGATCATGCCGATGCGGAAACATCCGCGCAGCGTGTCGAGCTTGTCGGCGAGCGAAACCAGTTGCCCGGAGTGCGCGCGCGGAATCGCATCTTCCATGCTGACCGGCTTGTAGTGATCGTAGATCGCCTGCCAGACGCTTCCGGCTCACCTTGCGCGCGCGCGTAGAGTCCGCCGATGACGCCCTGCAGTTCGGTGAATTCTTTGACCAGTTCGGTCGTGAGATCGGACTTGGCGAAGCTGCGCGGCACGCTGCGGCGTGCTCGTCGCCGCCAATCTGCTGCACCAGCTCCACGACGCGCTCGGTCTTCGCCAGATAGCGAGCCCAGCTTGGCCTGAAAGGTGACGTTGGCCAGATCCGGCGACGCGGTCCGCGAGCTTCTTGTTCTGATCGGTCTCCCAGAAAAACCGGCGCGTCGTTGAAACGGGCGCGCAGCACGCGCTCATTGCCGCGCCGCACCAGGCCTTCGGGATCGCCGCTGGTGTTCATCACCGCGACGAACTGCGGCGCGAGCATTGCCGTCTCGTGCCTTCGACCGAGAAATATTTCTGATGATGCCTCATCACCGTGATCAGCACTTCCTTCGGGCAGCTCCAGGAACTGCGGATCGAAAGCTGCCGCGGATCGCGGTCGGGATACTCGGTCAGGTAGACCAGCGTCTTCGAGCAGCGCCGCGTCGGGCTCGGACGCGTGTGAGATCCGCAATCTCCGATTCGGATCTTCTTGCGCCGCTCGTCGGCCGAGAGAATCACGAAGTTCTCGCGCAGCTTCTGCTTCGTAATTCTCGATCGTGACGGGAATGCGCGCCGCACCCAGAATGCGATGTCCGCTCGGTGACGTTGCCCGGATTTCACGCCCGGCGATTTCGAACGGGACCACTTCGTCGCCCAGCAGCGCCACAATCCAGCGGATGGGCCGGATGAAGCGCGGCCCGTTCTTCCCGGTCCAGTACATGGTCTTCGGAAAATGGATTTTCGAGAATGAGTTCGGGCAGCGCTTCGGCCAGAATGTCTGCCGGATCGCGCGCCCTCGAATCTGTCTTCGTGAAGCAGTAATATTCGCCCGTCTTGCCGTGGTTGCAGCGTCAGCGCATCGGCGCGATGCCCTGCTTCTTCGCGAAGCCCGCGACAGCGGCTGGCGGCGCGCTCTTCGCAGGCCCGGTCACCATTCTTCCGGCGTCGGCCTGCCGCTCGGGCAGACCTTCCGCGCGCAGCACCAGCCGCCGCGGCGTCGCGTCCACCGTTGCGCTGAACTCGCCGCCCGTCAACTCTTCGAACAGCGATCGCAGATTCTCCAGCGCGCCCGGAATCATCCAATCGGGGATTTCTTCGGCGCCGATTTCAAGCAGGAGGCAGCGGCACTGGGCCCTCGCGACCGGTCTGCTGCTGCTCCACCCACGCCTGCGCCACGCCCACGGCCAGTTTTCGCACGCGCGCGATCACTCCCACACGCTCCGTCACGCTGATCGCTCCGCGCGAATCGAGCGTGTTAAACAGGTGCGAGCATTTCAGCACGTGATCGTAGGCCGGCAGCAGCGGAAAGCGCCGCTTCTCCTCCGACTTCGGAAACAGCTCCAGCAGCCGCTGCGCTTCCTTCTCGTGCAGGTCGAACAGCTTCCACAGCGTGTCCACATCGGCCATCTCGAAGTTGTAGACCGAGTACTGCAGCTCGTCGGCGAAGCGCACGTGCGCGTAGGTCACGCCCGGCGCCCACTCGATGTCGTAGACGCTGTCCTTCACCTGCAGGAACGCCGTCAGCCGCTCCAGCCCGTAGGTCAGCTCCGCCGGAACCAGATCCAGATCGATGCCGCCGCACTGCTGGAAATAGGTGAACTGCGTAATCTCCAGGCCGTCCAGCATCACCTGCCAGCCGACGCCCCACGCGCCCAGCGTCGGCGATTCCCAGTTGTCTTCCTCGAACTTGATATCGTGCTTGCGCAGATCGATGCCGATCGCCTCCAGACTCCCCAGGTACTGATCGATCACATCATCCGGCGACGGCTTCAGAATCACCTGCAGCTGCAGGTGCTTGTAGAGGCGATTCGGATTTTCGCCATAGCGTCCGTCGGCGGGACGGCGGCTGGGCTGCACGTACGCCACGCGATACGGTTCGGGCCCGAGCACGCGCAGAAACGTTTCCGGGCACATGGTGCCGGCGCCGACTTCGCAGATCGTACGGCTCCTGAATGATGCAGCCGCGATCGGCCCAATAGTTTTTCAGCTTGAAAATAATTTGTTGGTAGGAATCCATCGATTACGAGGCTTCCAGCACGGGGGCGGTGATGAGTTTTCGTTCGATGTGCTGCTCCATCTGGCGCACCAGAAATCGGCGCAGATCCGCCGCGGTATCTTTGCGGCCAACCTCGGCAGTAGCTGCGCCACCGGCGTGTGCTGCATCTGCAAAGCAATTTCTCGCGACGTGATCGCTCAACTCTTCGGTCTTCCCCAGGCCGGCGGTCCGGCGGCAATGGTTGCAAAATAATCCTGATCGGAAGCGGCTGATAAAACGCCCGCTCCGGTTCCTCCGGATCGTCCAGCCACGCTACCGCAGCCGAGGCACACATCTAGCGCCGGCAGAATTCCCGGCAAGCTGCACCGCCCAACAAGCTGAAATACGTCAACCGCCCGCCACACATCGCCCCGGCGCTCTCGACCGCAGATGCTCGAGCACGGCCAGCAGCAGCCGGAAATGCCGCTCGTTCACTTCCGCCGGCGGCAGCAATTGCTCGGAAATTTCGGCAAAATAATCCAACGCCACGCTGACGCTTCGTAATCGCCCGCCAGCGCGAATTGCGAGTGGATCAAATCGCACGAATCCAGATTGACCAACTCCCGCGTCTCGCGCTGGAAATACAACATTTTGACTTGCGAGAGCCGCTCCAGCCCCGAGCCGAATCCGCTTTTCGGACGCCGTGCGCGCTTGGCGACCCCGCGCAATCTCCCGGCATCGCGGGTCAGAAAACTGACCACCAGGTCCGACTCTTTGAACGGATAGGTTTGCAAGACGATGGCTTCGCTTACGCGAGCCGGCATATCTGGCGCACGATGGAAATCTCAGAGTAACACAGGCGGGCTATGGATTGACGGGCTCGCCGAAGCGCACGCGGGTCGACACATCGGCGCGCTGAAAGCCCGTGTTGGTGAGCGAGACGGCAAAACGGCGTTTGTAGAAGAAGACCGCTTTCACCTCGAATTCTCCGCCATAAGTCACGGGAAACCAGAGGCCTTCGTCGAACTTCTGATAGGTGAGCTTGAAACCGAGATGCCGGATGTTGGTGCCGAGCAGAGTTTGCACCAGAACCGGAACGTTCTTGGCAAGAAATGTTGTGATCACCACCGGCTGAAATTCGTGGACATCCACCAGCACTTCGCCGGACCAGCAGGAATTTCCGTCGTCGTCGCAATCCACCAGACTGGTCTTCTTAGGCTTGAAACTGATTTTGTGAACCTCGGCGCCGCGATATGTGTCCGTGCCTTCCAGATGGAACACGTAGCGCGATTGCTCCTTTGCCGCAAGCGGAAATCCGGTGGCAATGCCGTCGCGCGCTTTCTTGTCGTTGGCGAGATCGTTGGCCATATCGCTGATGATGTCGCCATCGATATCAAGGTCTTTGTATTCAAAACCCGGCTTTTCGTACTCGGTCACGCGGCCCTTGCTTTCGTACCTGCCCACGAAGTGCGTGAGCTCTTTCTTGAAGCCCTTTTCAGTAGGCGTCACCGTGTATTCACGCTCTTCTTCGCGCGCCAGTTTGCCGTTGCCGCGCCTCATGCGAATGAGCATCTTCTGCTTGTAAACGAATTCCGCCCGCGCCGCCTGCGCGCGATCCTGATTCTCCGCCACTTTGGCCATGATGCGTTCGGCGGTGGGAACCTGGGCGAATGCGCCACACGCCCACAGAGCGGTCGCGATGATGTGAACGCCGGATCACTCCTCGTGCTCCTTCTTGGCCGGAGCTTTGCTGGTCTTCTCCACGTCGATTTTGGGAATTCCCAGACTTCCGCCCAGCTCACTCAACTCTTCCAAATCGACCTTGCCTAGAATCTGCACGACCGTCAATTGCTTCGGGTTGGCGACGATGATGGCCAGTCCGCCATTTTCGCGATCGGTGCGCAGGAACAACTCAATGTTTTCGCCGTCGCGCTTGCTGCGCACATCGAGCAGGCGCGACCAATCCGGCGCGCGCAGTTGATTGCGCACCGTGGCCACGTCCGATTCCGAATAGGCGCCCTCTTTGTCGAACTCGAAGCTGCGGACGTAGATGCCTTTCAAGCCGACTACCAGTTTCTTGATCTTGGCCTCATCGGGATCGCTTGAGGAAAGAAACTTCGCCGCCAGCTGCAGCAGCGGGCCTTCGAGCGTCACATCCACCGTATTGTGGGCCGAAGCCGACAGCCAGTCCAGGCGCTTGATGTCGAAACCCTGGCCGGACGCGATTGCCGCGAAAAGCAAAATTAGAGGGCACAATTTATTAATCATTGATTTTCCATTCGATTCACTCGCTGAACCTGTTGTTGCGCGTGATGCAGCTCGGTTCCGGCAATCCGCAGTCCCAGCATCAGTTGCTGCTTAGCCGTCTGGCCTTGCACACGAATCTGCTGCTCATGCCGGTACTCCAGGGCTGCAAAGGGCACCACGATGCTGATCACCAAGCTGGCGGCTACCCATTGCAGACGCGGCGGGCGCAGCAGGATCGTCAAGTCGTCAAACCACGAGCGCGGCGCCGGCTCTGCCAAGCGCTGCAACACCCGCGCGGCGAAATCCTCTGCCGGCTCCTTACGCGCGAGCGCCGATTTCAGTTGGTCTTCCAGATGACTCATAACGCAATCTCTCCCACGCTGCGCGCCAGCTTATCGCGCAGCATTCCCAACGATCGCTGCAGGTGGCTCTTCACCGTCGACACCGGCATTTCCAGCAACTCCGCGATGTCGGCCGGATCCAAATCTTCCTGAAAGCGCAGGATCACAATCATGCGCGGCGTCTCTGGAAGCGACGCCACCAGCTTGGCCAGCGCCCGGCTCAACATCGGATCGCGCGTGACGATCACTGCCGCCGGCTCGGGCACGTCATCCAGCTTCAACATCGGCCAGAAGCTGCGACGCCGGGTTTGATCGATGCAGCGGCGCCCGGTCACTTTGCGCAGCCAGAAGACCAGGTGCACCGCCGATTGAATCGCCGCCAGGTTGCGATGCAATTCCAGAAAAACTTCCTGGGCGAGTTCTTCGGCCAGCGACCGATTGCGTAGAAAGTGATACGCCATGCTGAAAACCATGGACTGGTGGTCGCGAACGATATCGGCAAAAGCGCCCGGATCGCGCTGCGCCGCCTTCACCGCCAGATCGTCCACGCTGGTCACTCTATTGGGATAGTACGCAACGCACGCGGCCGGCGAACGCAATTTCTTTTTGCGGCTATAATCGGTGACCATGCGAAAAGCCGTTTTCCTGCTTTGTTTGCCGCTGTTGGCCATGGCCCAGTCCGGCAAGCTGAAGGTCTTTATTTCTGTGGATATGGAAGGCGTCGCCGGCGTGGTGACCGCCGATCAGCTTGGCCCGGGCTCGTTTGAATATCCGAAATTCCGCGAGTTCATGACCCGGGAGACGCTCAGCGCGATCCAGGCGGCCAAGCAGGCCGGCGCGACTGAAATTCTGGTGTGCGATTCCCATGGCAACGAAGAGAATCTGCTGATCGATATGTTTCCGCCCGACGTGCGCCTGATCCGCGGCCAGCCGCGCCGCATGGGCATGATGGCGGGGATCGATCGCACCTTCGACGCCGTGATTTTCATCGGCTATCATGCTTCCACCAACAATCTGCATGGCGTGCGTGCCCACACTTTTTCCAGCGCCCGGCTGACGCGCGTGGCGCTCAATGGCACCGTGGTTACGGAAGGCGCCTTCAATGCCGCGATAGCAGGACATTTTGGCGTGCCGGTGGTGATGATCTCAGGCGACGATGCGGCCGTGGCCGAGGTGAGGTCGCTGGTCGGCAACATCGAAGGTTTCGAAACCAAGAAATCGCTGGGATTTCATTCGGCGAATACGATCACGCCGGAAGCTTCCATCGCCGGCATCGCGCAAAAGGTGAAGGCGGCCTTTGCCCGGCGCGGCGATTTCAAGCCGTACGTTCTCCCCACGCCGGTTACGCTCGACATCAGTTTCAAGAACTACATGCCGGCCGAGGTTCTCTCGTATCTGAAGATCATCCAGCGCGTTGATTCGCACTCCATCCGTTACGTCGGCCAGGACATGGTGGAGGTGGCCGACTTCGTGGATTTCATCGCCAGCTACAACCTGGGGCTGGAACCGTAACCAGCGCCGCATTATCATAGATTTCTATGGCTACCGCACCCGTTCCTTCTCCCGCATTGTTCTTCGAAACGATCAACTCCTATCAGCGCACCGCAGCGTTGAAAGCGGCCATTGAGCTGGAGGTTTTCACTGGCGTTGGTGAAGGCAAGACCACGTCGCAGGCGCTGGCCGAACGCGCGAAAACGTCGCAGCGCGGCATGCGCATCCTGTGCGATTACCTCACCATCATCGGGATTGTTGACAAAAAAGGGAGACCACTACGGGCTGACACCCGACTCGGCCTTTTTTTTGGATAAGCGTTCGCCGGCCTACTTGGGCACAACGGTTGGTTTTCTGGCGTCGCCAGGGATCATGGACGCTCACAAGGATCTCACCGCGGCGGTCCGCAAAGGCGGCACCGTGATGAGCGAAGAAGGCACGGTGGCTCCGGACAACCCGATCTGGGTGGAATTCGCCCGCAGCATGGCGCCCATGATGGCCATGCCGGGGCAATGGATCGCAGGCCTGGTGGGCGCGGCGGCCGGCCAGAAATGCAAAGTGCTGGACATTGCCGCGGGTCACGGTATTTTCGGCATCACCATCGCCAAACAGAATCCCAACGCGGAGATCGTGGCGCTGGATTGGAAGGCGGTGCTGGCAGTGGCCAAAGAAAATGCCGAGCGCGCCGGCGTTGCCAGCCGCTACCGGACCATCGAGGGCAGCGCGTTCGATGCTGATTTCGGTACCGGGTACGACCTGGTGCTGCTCACCAATTTCCTGCACCACTTCGATGTGCCTACCAACGAGAAGCTGCTAAGCAAGGTTCACGCCGCGCTCCTACCCGGAGGCCGCGCGGTTACGCTGGAGTTCGTGCCCAACGATGACCGTGTCACTCCGTCCACAGCCGCGAGTTTCAGCCTGATGATGCTGTCGGGAACTGCCGGAGGCGACGCCTACACGTTCGCTGAGCTGGAACGGATGTTCCGCGACACCGGTTTCGCCCGCAGCGAGATGCACGAGAATCCGAATTCGCCGGAGCGGATCGTCATCTCCACCAAGTAGCCGCTACTTTGGCAGCGCGCGGTCGAGAGCTTCGACAAAAAAGTACTCGCCCCACATCACGCTTTCATTGACGCCGAGATTCTTGTGCAGGTGGTAGACGCCGCCTTTGAGAATGCCTTCCCAGGCGGGATCGGCGGCCGCCAGATGATCCCGGCATAGCGTCTCCAGCGTGCGGCGCGCGGCGGTGTCGTAAATGGGATTCTGCGCGAGGCGCGCCAATTGCAGCAGGCCGGACGCCGCGATCGCCGCCGTGGACGTGTCCAGCAGCTTGCGCGATTCGGCGGGCGCGTCGAAATCCCACGGCGGGACCACGCCATCGGGCGCGTGCTCGAGGTAATAGCGGGCGCAGGCTTCGGCGGTTTCGAGAAATCGCGCGGTCGCCGGTGAATTCGTAGCAGGTGCCGAACCCGTAAAGCGCCCACGCCAGGCCGCGCGACCAGCACGAATCGCCGCGATAGCCTTGCTGGGTCGTTTGCCGCAGAAATTCGCCGGTAGCGGTATCGAAAATGCCTTCGTGAGATGTCGAGCCATCGCCCCGAATCAGGACGCGGCGCGTGGTCAGACTATGCCGCATCGCCAGATCGAGCAATTGCGCGTCGCCGGTTTCGCGCGCGGCGTAGAAGATGATCCCGACGTTCATCATGATGTCGATGAACAGCGAATCCTCGGCCAGAAACGACCGCAGGTACTCGCCCTTTTCGCGAAAGCGCAGCGCCATGGTGCGGCCGGCCTGGATCAGAACCTCCTTGCAGCTCAGGCTCGCCGGTGAGTTCGAGCCAGCGGCGGTAGGTCGACATGAAGATGAAGCCGAGATCATGCACGTTGCGGTCGTGCTGGCGCGGCTCGAGCGGCTTGGAATAGCGGATGGCCTGCTCCATCCACGACTTATCCTGCTCGCGCGCGGCCAAAATCCACATCATGCCCGGCAGGAAGCCATCGCACCAGTGCGTCCAGGTTTCGCCGCCGTGTTGCCATTTCCCGGCGGAGGTGTACATCGGATAGAAATCGGGATGGCGTGCGATGAGTGCCCGCAGTTGCGTGCCGGCGAACTTCAAAGCGCCGGTGAAAAGTGAGACTTGGGGGTCGAGCAAGGGAACATGATAGCAGCGGGACCGGTCTTAGGTTTCAAACATCGAGAAGAGCCCGCTCAGCAGGGACGACTTGCGGGATGCTACGGTCTTGCGCCCGGCCAGCCGTGCGGCCAGTTCCGTGATGCTCTTACCTACTTTAGTGTTGGCGGGAATATTGTGGCCGTCGAGCAAGGCCTTTTGGACGCACAGGTAGTCGCTGGGTAAAACGTGGAATACAGGCAAGTCCAGCGCCGCTTCGATCGCTTCCTGATCCAGGCCGACATCGGTGTTGTAGCGATTCAAAATGGGTTTCATCTTGCCGCGATGCACCCCGTTGCGCTCCAGGTAAGCCAGGGCGTTTTGGGTTGCCAGCACTGCCGGCAGCTCATTGGTGGTGACGACCATCAGGGAATCGCATAAGCGGGCCAGGGCCAGACCCCAATCGGTGTAGGGGGTCGCGATGTCCAGCAAAACATAGGAATACATCTGCCGCCAGTAGGAAAGCAGCGCCGCCAAATCCTGCTCGTCCTGCACGATATCCATCGGAGTTTCGGGCGACAGCAGCACGTCGAGATTGCGGCAGTTGACCACCAGGCCTTTCCACAGGTCGTCGTCCATGCGGCTGGAGTTGGCGAGCGCCTGCACGAAGCTGTACTCGCTGCTGATTTTGAGCAGGAAGGCGACCGTGCCCGTGAGTGGATCCAAGTCTCCCAGAAGCACTTTTTCTTCGGTGATGCTCTGCAACTGAAAAGCAAGGTTGCAGGCGATGGTGGTGGCTCCACAGGCGCCTTTGCCGGGAACAAAACACAGGACTTCGCCGCGGAAACGGCCGTTCTGGGAGCGGCTCCGCCGGGTGATCCGCTGAATGGCCTCGCGGAACTGGTCGAGCCCTGCTGGCAGGCAAAGGAACTCTCCGGCACCTTCGCGCAGGCAGCTCAGAATCAGCTCGGGATCGTTGCTGGTGTGGAGAGCGATGACCGGGACTGAAGCCTTACGCAAGGCTCGCAACAGACTAAGCGATTCGTGCTGGTTGGTCCCCACATCCAGAAAACACATGCCGGCGGGGCCTTGGCTTGCCAGGCTCAGCGCCTGCTCCAAGGTCACGTAGGGTTGGCATTCCAGCTCTCCCCCAGCCCCTATCCCAGCCCAAAGTTCCGTTAAGTGGGCGAATAGGGCTCGATCGGGACAGATGACGAGCGGTCTGAACTCGCCGCCTTCTGATGAATTTTGATCCGGCATCCTTAAGTACAAGTCTTGTATCGGCACATCGCGACAAAAGTTTGAGAGTCCGGCGACCCTGAAACGACTACACAGGTAAGGTCAATCTGAGACAAGTCCTTAACGGGTCAATCACTTAGTTCGAGGCTTGAATAGCTTGAAATGTTCAACGTATGAGCTTTACTGAAGCAAGGAAAACCGTGGCGATCTGTGACACGCAGCCTGTCACGATTCACGGCTTTCGGGCGATACTCGCCGAACAGCCGGATTTCGAATGGATGGGAGAAGCCAGCTCGCTGGTGGCGGGGATGGACCTGGTGCGCAGTCGCGTACCCAGCCTGCTCATCGTGGATAAGGGCTTTGGATTGCAACCGGTGGTGGATTGGATCACCAACCTGCGCGCGGGCCGCGAGACCTCCGTCATCGTCTGGGGCTACTCCATGAGCGAAGCCGAAGCCCTGCGCGCTGTACAAGCGGGGGCGCACGGAATCGTCCGGAAAACCGCCAGCCTGAATCTTCTGCTGGCCTGCGTGCGCAGCGTGGCCGCCGGCGATAGCTGGATCGAAGACATGCTCCGCCAGCCTGAAGATCGCGCCGCGGCCGGGTGGCGCACCGGCCTGACCCAGCGCGAGCGTCAAGTGGCGGAGCTGGTCGAAGAAGGGCTCAAGAACAAGGAGATTGCCCGAACGCTGGGAATTTGTCCCGGCACGGTCAAAATCCACTTGAAGCACATCTTCGAAAAAACCGGCGTGCGCGGCCGCTACGGCCTGGCACTCTCCGGACTCAAGGAAAAAGGCTACTACTCGCCCATGATGCCGGTGTAAGCTACCGGCGCCAGTAGCCGTTATAGTAGCGGCGTCCGTGGTAACGCGGAGCGATCCAGCGCGCGCCTACATACGGCGGCCTCGCCCAATAGCCGGCACGCCAGGCGTAGCTGGGTCCGGAAGGATACCAATAGCCCGCCACAAAGCTGTAGCCAGGACCTGGGCACGGGGCCGCATAGGCGGCGACCGGAGGAGGCGGAGGCGCAAAGCCGATTCCCACCGCCACGCGCGGGGCCGCGAACAGGGAGCTGCCACCTAAAACCAGAAGAGCCAGTAGTTTTGCCTTCATCGTTTTCATGATTTTTCCTCCTACCACTGGTAAGAACGCGGATGGATCTTCGTTAGTTGCGGCCTTCATTTGGAGTTAATGTTGCTGCCGCCAAGCGCCGAGGTTAAGCGCGCTACCAGGTTAGGGAGTCGGCGATCACCTTCGGCGGAATCCTGGCGGATCGAGCCCATGTTTGGCGATCAACCCGGTGCTACATGAGATTGGACAAGTCAAATGCAGTGTTCACGCAACCATCGTGCAATATGCAGCCGTACACGATGCTGGGACACTCGATAAACTGTCACACGACCCTGCGGCCCTGCGCCGGACTCATGCTGGACTATCGATGAAAGGCAAACACTGTTTGGTTTTCACGAATAAAAGCAAACACGTGCTGCTGGCGCCCTCGCCTTTGCGTGTGCTACCGGATGCATCTGCTTGCGGTCTGGACCGAATCGGATCTATGGCTGCGTGACGGTCGTTCCGGACGGAAAATCAAAGACAACCCAGATCGTTCTGATAGCCCGAGGTCGACAACTGATCGCCGCAAACGACCACGAGGCGGCAGCGAGGCGTCAGGTTATGCCCTCGCGCACAGCGTTTCTGGCGGCTATGGCTAGTGCTCCACACATCACGGTAAAGGAAACACGCGGTCGAATCATTGCACGTCTCAAAGCCCCGGGCACAGTAGCGTGAGGATCATTGACTTACGGAGCGCTCTAACGGGGCAGTGGGCAATTGATGTGGCTGGAAATCCCTATTCGTTGCTTGAGAGTCCATGAACGTAACGAGATAGGAACACACAGATTTAGCGGGGCGCCAAACACCGGCTCCAGCATACCGGCGTGTTATCTTGGGCAGAGTGAAGGTGCTGCTTCGGGTTCTCGTTTTCCTATCGCTGGCGGGCGCGGTTTCTCCTAGTCAATCGTCTCTGTTGGGCATTGCGGCGACGAGTTGGAACGCAACTTCCGCAGCCTCAAAGAGAAAGCCGACCCGGCCCCGTACTTCCTGGCTTACGAAATCACGGAAAACGAAACCAGTCAGATTGCCGCGACTTTAGGCGCGATTACTTCGAACGGCAGCTCGAAGAGCCGCGTGCTGGACACTTCGGTGCGCGTTGGCACTCCCAAGCTGGATAACTATCATCGCGTCCGCGGCGAGCGCGCCCAGTTCACTTCCGGCACCGCGATCGCGATCGAAGATAACCCGCCGGCCATCCAGCGGCGCATCTGGCTCGAAACCGATCGCGCATACCGCGCGGCGGCCGAGCGGCTCATCAAGATCCGCACCAACACGCAGGTGAATGTCGCCGCCGAGGATCTGTCCGATGATTTCTCCGCGGAGCAGCCGTCGGTCCACTCCGATTTGCCGCCCGCCCTGCGCTTCGACGCCGCCGATTGGACCCGGCGCGTGCGCCAGTTGTCGCTGGCCTTTAAAGCGCACCCTGCCATTCTGACTTCCAATGTGAGCGTGTCAGCTCAACGCGAATGCCGCTATTTCGTCAATACGGAAGGCGCTCGGGTGGAGCACGGACGTGGCTTCGCCCGCGTGGTGATCGTGGCGCATGCGCGGGCAGCCGACGGAATGAATCTGACCACCGCCGCCACCTTCGATGCGCTCGATGCTGCGGCGCTGCCGGCCGACGACACGCTGCTGGCCGCGATCGAGCAAGTTTCCAAAGATTTGGAAGGCCTGCTGCAAGCGCCGGTGGTCGAGCCGTTTCTCGGGCCCGCGATTTTCTCCGGCCGCGCTGCCGGCGTCTTCTTCCACGAAATTTTCGGCCATCGCATCGAAGGACATCGCCAGAAAGACGAAGCCGAAGGGCAGACGTTCACGCGGAGCGTGGGCAGTCCGGTGCTGCCGGATTTTCTTTCCGTGGTCTTCGACCCCACGCAGCGCAAGGTGGGCAATGTCGATCTGAACGGCTGGTACACATTTGACGACGAAGGCATGGCGGCGCGGCGGGTCGCGTCGGTCGAAAACGGCGTACTGAAAACTTTTCTGATGTCGCGCTCGCCCATCAAAGGCTTCGACCATTCGAATGGCCATGGGCGGCGGCAGCCAGGCCTGGAAATCGTCTCGCGGCAATCCAATTTGCTGGTGGAATCGTCGAAAACTGTCCCGGAAGCGCGTCTGCGGGAAATGCTGATCGATGAAATCAAGCGGCAAAACAAGCCGTACGGCCTGTACTTCCGTGAAGTGACGGGCGGCTTCACCACCACGTCCCGCGCCGGCCTGCAGGCGTTCAAAGTTCTCCCGCTGGTGGTCTATCGGGTTTACGCGGACGGACGGCCGGATGAGCTGGTGCGCGGCGCCGATATCGTGGGTACTCCGCTGGCGAGTTTTGCCAAAATCCTGGCCACTTCCGACCGGCCTGAAGTGTTTAACGGCTATTGCGGCGCTGAATCGGGCAGCGTGCCGGTGTCGGCCGTGTCTCCGGCCATCCTGCTTTCGGAAATCGAAATTGAGAAGCGCGACAAATCGCAGGACCGGCCTCCGCTGATGCCACCTCCGAGCGAATCAGGAGCCGCCCGGTGAAGCGTTGGACCGTGGGATTGAGTCTGGTAGCGGCACTGTTTGCGGCAACCGCGCTCGCGCAGAAGGCAGATAAAGCAGATTCCGATGTCATGCTGCGCGCCATGCGCGACGAACTGCACCGTGCCATGGGGCTACGCCTCGAAAATCTGGACGCGCCGTACTTCATCTCCTACCAGATGGAGGACGCGGAATTCTTCACCGGCACAGCGGTAATGGGAGCGCTGGTCAGCTCGAACCACTCGCGAGTGCGCATTCCGCGGGTGCAAGTCCGCGTCGGCAATTACGATTTCGATAACACCAACTATGTCGCCAGTGGCTTCATGCCCGGCAGCCGCTACGACGTGGAGCGCTTCCCCCTGGACGATGACTACCTGCTGCTGCGGCGTTTCCTTTGGCTATCCACGGACCAGACATTCAAGGCCGCTGTCGAAGCCATCTCCCGCAAACGCGCGGCGTTGAAGAATGTATCTGCCAGCGACGCCCCGCTCCCCGACTTCGCCCGGGCCGAGCCCAATCGCGTGATCTTGGATGTGGTCAAGACTGCCTTCGACGAAGCTCCGTGGCTGGCTCGGGTGCGCGCGCTCTCCGCAGAATTTGTCCGCTTTCCGGGAGTGGTGGCTTCGAGCGTGGAGTATTCCGCCAACCGCACCACCCAGTACCTGGTGACCTCCGAGGAAACCGAAGTGCGGCTGCCCGACAACTTCATGCAGGTTCGCGCGCGCGCCGGCGGCTTGGCGCCGGACGGCATGCGGTTGCGAGATACGGTGGCGTTCTTTTCCCTGGAACTCGGCCGCCTGCCAAAAGAAAGCGATATGACGCGCGAGATCGAGCATCTAGCGGAGAACATTACCGCCCTGACCAAGGCTCCGGTCGGGGAAGCCTATAGCGGGCCGATTCTTTTTGAAGGCATCGCGGGAGCGCAAATCATGAGCGAGCTGATCGGCAGAAATCTGGCGCTCAGCCGCAAGCCGGTGACCGAGCCCGGACGGCCCGGCGGTTTTCCTGCGAGCGAGCTCGAAGGACGGCAGGGCGCGCGCATTCTTCCTGAGTGGCTGGATGTGATTGACGATCCCACCCAAACCGAATGGCACGGCCGTCCGTTGCTGGGACATTACCGCGTGGATGAGGAAGGCGTCAACGCCAAACCGCTCACGCTGGTGGAAAAGGGCATCCTCAAGAACTACCTGTTGACCCGCCAGCCGATGCGCGGATATAGCGCATCCAACGGCCGGGCACGGCTTCCCGCCAACTTCGGTGCCGACGAAGCGGTGGCCAGCAACCTGTTTGTGCGCGCGAAGAAAACTGCGTCGCTGACCAAACTCAAGAAGAAGATGCTGGATCTCTGCAGGGCACGCGGCCGGCCGTACGGCATCATCGTCCGCAAGATGGATTTTCCGTCGTCGGCAGCCATCGATGAGGCGCGCCGGCTGCTTGCCGCCAACCAGGGAGGCGGACGCCCGGTAAGCCTGCCGATACTGGTCTATCGCCTCTACCCGGACGGCCGGGAAGAGCTGGTGCGCGGACTGCATTTCAAGGGATTGAACGCGCGCTCCCTCAAGGACATTGTGGCAGCATCCGACGAAAGCAATGTTTTCGAGTTCCTGGAAAATGGCGCGCCTTTCGCGTTGATCGGCGCGAGCAGCTATGTGGCCCAAAGCGCGGTGGTCGCGCCGTCGCTGCTGATTGACGATCTGGAACTGGCGCGGTCGGAAGAAGAATTTCCCCGGCCGCCGGTGGTCCCGCTGCCGCCCGCTGTGACCGCGGCAAAATAGTTGTAGATGCGAATACTCAGCCGATACGTCTTTCGCGAAATCGTCTCCAGCGCCATGCTGGGCGGGACACTGGCGACATTCGTGATCTTCCTGCAGCGGCAGGGCGTAGGCCGCCTCTTCGAGCTGATGATCCGCAGTTCGGCCAAACCCGGCACCATCGCTTCCCTTTTCGCACTCGCATTGCCTCCGGTGCTGCCGTTCACGCTGCCGTTCGGCGTGCTGGTCGGGATTTTGATCGGCCTGGGACGCATGTCGACCGATGGCGAGATCACAGCCATGCGCGCCGGCGGCGTACCTAGCCGCGTCGTGATCGCGCCAGTACTGCTGTTTGCATTTCTGGCGACGCTCATGACCGCCGCCTCCTCGCTATGGCTGACGCCAGCTTCGATTACGCAGAGCCTGGCCATCCTGAACAAGCTCGCCGCCGAGCAGTTGACCGCCGAAATTCAGCCGCGCGTTTTCGATGAGCAGTTTCCCGATAAGATTCTGTACGTCGACGACGTGCGGACAGGGCCGGTAGTGGTGTGGCGCAACGTTTTTCTGGCGGATCTCACGCCGCCCGAGCAGCGCAACATGGGCCTGCGCGATCAGGCGCAAGGCCCGCGCATCACGGTAGCGCGCGAGGCCATCGCCGTTCCCGACGCGGCGCATAACCGCATCCAGCTTTCAATGCGCGAGGCCAGCGTGCATGAAGTGGATAAAGACGGCAAAGCCTCGGATAGCACCTACCCCAAAGGCGACCAGGCGCTGGCAGCGTCACCGGCTCCGGAGGTCCATGCGCACACGGCTTTTGAAGAAATGCCCACGCGGGAGCTGGCCGGCTATACCAAAGCTGGCGAAGAGTCGGTGGAGGCGCGCATCGAGTTCCAACGCCGGTTCGCGCTGCCAATGGCTTGCCTGATGCTGTCGCTGGTCGGAATTCCGCTCGGTGTTTCCTCGCGCACGGGCGGTAAATCGGCGGCCTACGTGACGGCCATCTTCCTGGCGTTCTTTTGTTATTGGATGGTGAGCATTGCTTTGATCGGCTTAGCCAAACAGCGCGCGCTGCCGGTAGCAGTCGCGGTGTGGAGCCCCAATGCCGCGTTTGGAATCGCCGGACTCATTCTGATGTTTCGGATGGAGCGTCCCGGCGAGCGCGACTTACTGGGTACCTTGCGCATATGGTTTAAGGCGATGGCCCAGCGCCTGCGGCCGCGATTTCCATCCGCGGTTCCGGCTGCGGCTGAGGAAAGCAGCCCGCCGCGCTCGTTCTGGCTGGTGCCGCAGGTGATGGATACGTATGTACTGTCCAACTTCCTGTTCTACTTCCTGCTGATGCTGGCCAGTTTCGTACTGATGATCCAGATTTATACGTTCTTCGAGCTGTTGAGCGATATCGTGCGCAACAAGATCGCCATGTCGCGCGTGTTCACCTACCTGGCGTATCTGGCGCCCAAGCTGATCTACGACACGCTGCCGATCAGCGTGCTTGGTGGCGGTGCTGGTGACGTTCGGCGTGCTCACCAAGCACAACGAAGTGACGGCGTTCAAAGCCTGCGGCGTGAGCCTGCGGCGGCTGGCCGCGCCGGTGCTGGCCATAAGCGTGATCCTGAGCGCCGCGCTTTTTGCGTTCGATCACTACTACGTTCCCGAAGCCAACCGGATTCAGGACGCCATCCGCAATGAGATCAAAGGCCGCCCGGTGCAGAGTTATCTCCGGCCTGACCGCAAATGGATTTTTGGCCGGGACCATTCCCGCATTTACTACTACAAATATTTCGACACCGTTCACGACGTGATGGCCGGCGTCAGCGTCTACGAGCTCGACCCGGCAACGTTTGCTCTGCGCCGCGAAATTTTCGCGGATCGCGCCGAATGGCAGCCCGCACTCGGCACGTGGATTTTCCAGAACGGATGGGTGCGCGAGATCCGCGGCGTGCTTGACAGCCGCTTCGAACAGTTTTCGGTGAAGACTTTTGCCGATCTGGATGAGCAGCCCAGCTACTTCCTGAAGGAATTCATTCAGGACAAGCAGATGAATTTTCTGGATCTGGAAACCTACATCCGCGATTTGCAGCAGAGCGGCTTCGACACCGTGCGGCTGCGCGTCCAACTGCACAAGAAGTTTTCCGTGCCGGTGTTCGCGCTCATCATGGCCATGATTTCGATTCCATTCGGCTTTCTGGTGGGCAACCGCGGCGCCATGGCGGCCATCGGCGTCGGCATCGCGATCGGCATGACGTACATCGGCGTGGGGCAGTTGTTCGAGCAGATTGGCAATGTGAATCAGTTGCCGCCGGCGGTAGCGGCGTGGTCGCCGGATGTGATGTTCGGGTTGGCCGGGATGTACCTGCTGCTGCGCATGCGTAGTTAAGTGGGCAGCCGCTCCCTTCGGTCACGGCTCTGAAAGCGCCTTCAATTCATCGATCTCACCCTGAAGCTTCTGCAGCCTGCGCTTCCTGATGAAGTAGAAAGCTACAAACCATATGACAAGCAGGGTAAAGAACGGCACGGTGTTCAGCAGAAGCCGAGGGGTTTCGAGCGCCTGGATCAACCCCGGCATAATGAGTAGCGCCATACCAACAAAACAGAATGGCAAACCGGACCGCCGCCAAACGTGCCGGTTGTAGTCGCGCTTCTTCTCCAGTTCCCTGCGATAAAACTCCAGGGAGGTGCTCAATGCCGCCTCGTCCGCTAACTTCGCTGGCCAGATCCATTTGTATGTCGCGTAGATAAAATACAGTACCCAGAGGCTCAGCACTCCCAATCCGATGCGCGAAACCAGCTCATGCATTTTCGCGAAGGTAAGCGCAAAAGCCACGCAGAGGAAGAGTCCGATTACAAAGGACAGCGCAACGGTCAAGCGGCCTTTAGTCTGAAACTTTTGCATTCTTCGGCGAATTTCGTCCAGTGACATTTTAATTGGCTCCGTGGGCTGGTCCTGCCAGATTTTTTGCGGATCGTTCATTGGAGATCCTCCTTCGTGGAACCAGCGTTTTAGGATGTTCTTGATGCGATGAATCTTCATGGCGACGTTGGCCGCCGAGAGCCCGGTGATTTCGGCGGTCGCACTCGCATCCATACCTTCGAGATACGAAATGATGATTTGGCGATCGACCGGTTTCAGTTGCTGGATCAGCATGGATAGGCGTTCCAGGGCTCTGACGGCGGCAAGTTCAGGCCGATCATGGGACGGCATCGCCTCGATCTCCTCAATGCTGGCGAGGGGCTGCCTGATCCGGCGCTGCCGAACCACGTGCCCTGTGGCGACGTTGTGGGCGACGCGGTATACCCAGGTTCGCAGCGAACATCGCCGGTCGAACTGCGCGAAGCTACGCCATAGCTGCAGATGAATGTCTTGCAGCAGGTCGCGGCGCGTATCCGGATCCGCCTCATAGGCGCGCGCCAGACGGTCGAGCGAGGAACCGTAGGTATCGGCTACCTCTCTCGTAAAGATCGTCTTGGCTCACTTAGTTAAGGTAGTTGCTGCGCGGAGGATTTTCTAACAGGCGGGATTCCATAAAAGCTGGACAACCGCTCCTTCTGGTCACGGCTCTGTACGGACGTTTTTGACGGCGGCGATTTTCGTGGAGCGTTGTTACAGAGCCGCGACCATAGGGAGCGGTTGTACGTAATTTAACTACACCGCCCGCGCCACGCGCGACACGGCGTGTACCAGCTTGCGGTAGGGAATCTGGTCGAAGCTTTCGAAATCCAGCCACTCGCCTTCGCGCCAGCTCGAGTAATACCAGCGCGCCAGAATCGCCAGATATTCCTGCCGCTCGCGCATGCTTTGCGGAGTCAACACACGGTCGACGCCGCGGTTTCGCGCATCACGCTGATCGAGCGAGACCGGCTTGCCTTCGGCGACCTCGAAACTGACGCGCGCAGGCTCCAGCCAGCAGCCGCCCTGCACGAACCACAGCTCCACCGCGTTCGGCGCGGCGGAGCGCGTGACGGCGACGCCGTGCAGGTGGTCGATATCGCGCGCCAGGTCGTCGGCAAGTTTGCAGCACTTCCTGGATCTTCTCCAGACGCTTGTGCTGGCGCGCGGCTTCTTCGAATTTCATTTCCTGGCTCAGGCGGTCGCGCGCGGCTACGATCGGGTCGAGCAGGGAGCGGCCATTGGTGTCGCAGAAACTCCACCACGCGGCTCGACCTCGTGCTCGTACTCTTCGCGTCCCACGACCTGCTGGCACGGGCGCAGGCACATCCCCATCTCGCCGTAGATGCAGCCGGGATGCTGCGGGCGAGGGCTCCAGATCTTCCTGGCAGCGGCGCATCTGAAACAGGTCGAGAAACTGGGATTCGAACTTTTCGGCCGAGGCGCGCGCGCGGAACGGTCCGAAGTAGAGCGCGGGCGCGCGGCCCAGATGGGTCGTGACCTGGCTGCGCGGAAACGCGATTGGTGAGGATGACCTTGACGTACGGCGGCATGCGCAGCTGCAGCAGTTCGAGATACGTTTTGGGGAAATGTTTCCGCGCCAGCTCGTACATGCGAACGGTGGATTCGAGCGACGAGCCGGTGAGCCAGTACTCGACGCGCGCGCACGGTGTGCCGCAGATTCAGCAGACGCGACGGCTGTGTCGCGCTCTTTCAGCAGGCGGGTGAGGCGGCGGCGCAGCAGGGCGGTCTTCGCCAGATACGGCTCGCCTTCCTTCGGCCACAGCAGAAAAACGGCCGGCGCATTGGGGAGTTCGGCGAGCGCGGCGTCGAGATGCGCTAAGCCGCTGCCGGTTTCAATCGATGCAGCCGGCGCATCAGGCAGCCTGGAAGATTGCGGCATACGCTTCGCGGGAAAGCGGGGCGACGGCTTGCACGCCCAGGTTCTCGGCCACGTGCGCGGTCTTGCTCATGCCGACCAGCGCGGCGGTGATGCCGGGAGTGGAGCGGGTGAATTGAATGGCGCGCTGGGCATCGGTCGCCAGGCCCGGAATTCTTTCCGCCAGGATCTCGGGCAGATTGGACGCCAGCCGCCCTTGCAGCAGCGAAGCGCTGGCGACTACGGCGATACTCGCGCGCTGGGCTGTTTCCAGGAGACCGCTGCCTTCCACCATACCGAGATTGAACGGTAGCTGGATGAAGCGGAAGTGATGGCTTTCGCCGGCGGCTTCGTGCGCAATTTCGATCAGACGCGTGAGGTTGAGCGCATCCGCTGCGTCGGGCTTCACGCGGTAACCGTTCCAGGTGGCGGTGCCGTAGTAGCGGATTTTGCCGGCTTTCACCGCCTCTTCGAGGCCCTGGAACGCGCGTCGGATGCGGGCGTCGAATTCGCTGCGCGGCACAAAACTCAAGCTGCGTTTCGGGATTGTGCAGGTAGAACACGTCGATGGTTTCGAGACCGAGGTTGGCGCGGCTGCGGTCGATCTGGTCCGCCAGAAATTCGGGCGTCATCGAGTGCATGCCGCCCACGACGTCGGCTGGTTTCAAGAATGACGGCACCGCGCCCGGGGTCAAAAAGCCGGCTTTGGTGCAGACGATGATCTGGTCGCGCTGGAAAAGGGCGGGTTTCAAACCCGCCCCTACAAGCGGTGGATTGTCGGCGCCACCACGCGACGTGGAATTGTCGGCCGCACTGTGGGACGACGGGTCGACGTAGGGGCGGGTTTCAAACCCGCCCTTCAACGCCGCGCCGATCGATCGCTCCGAACGCTGGTTGCGGTAATTAATCGCCGCGTCCAGAAAATTGATGCCGCCGCGCACTGCCGCATCCACCGCCGCTTCGTAGGCGCGATCGGTCGCATCGTCCGGCATTCCCCAGATACGTGCCCAGGCCCAGAGTGGAAACCGTGAGCCCGTCAAAATTGCGATAGAAATGCCCCGGGAAGCGGGCAGCGAAGCCGGCCGTGCCTGCGGGAGTTGCGTAGCCCGGTATCACTCGGCGAGATCTTTGGTCTCGATCAGCTTCAGCACGTCGGCGACGAATTCCTCGACAGGTTTCGCGCCCAGGTCGCCGCGTTTGCGATGGCGCACGGCCACCTGCCCGCTCTGCGCTTCGCGGTCGCCCACCACCAGCATGTAGGGAATTTTCTGCAACTGAGCGTCGCGAATTTTGAGATTCACTTTCTCGCTGCGATCGTCGAGATTCGCGCGCACACCGGCCGCCACCAGGCGCTCTTTCACCTGACGCGCGTAATCCAACTGCCGGTCGGTGATGGGCAGCACGACGGCCTGCACCGGCGCCAGCCACACCGGAAACGCGCCGGCGTAGTGCTCCAGCAGGATGCCGAAAAATCGCTCGACCGATCCATACAGCGCGCGATGCACCATCAGCGGCTGATGCGCTTTGCCGTCTTCGGCGATGTATTCCAGCCCGAAACGGCGCGGCAGCGTGAAATCGAACTGTATGGTCGAGAGCTGCCACAGCCGGCCGATCGCGTCCACCAGCTTCATGTCGATCTTCGGACCGTAGAACGCCGCTTCGTCCGGAATGATTTTGATTTTCAGCTTCAGCCGCTCGGCGGCTTTGGCGAGCGCGTCTTCGGCCAGCTGCCCATTGGTCGGGAGAGCCGTCGTATTTGCCGCTGGCGCCTTTATCCCAGGTGGAAAGTTCCGCTTCGTAGCTGGTGAAACCGAACGTCTGCAGCGTGTCGACGGCGAACTGCAGACAGTTCACGATTTCGTCTTCGATCTGCTCCGGCGTGCAGAAAATATGCGCGTCGTCCTGCGTAAATCCGCGCACGCGCAGCAGGCCGTGCATCACGCCGGAGCGCTCGTAGCGATACACCGTGCCCAGCTCGCCCAGGCGCACCGGCAGCTCGCGGTAGCTATGCGGGCGGTCGCGGTAAATCAGGATGTGGAACGGGCAGTTCATGGGCTTGAGCTGGTATTCGGCGTCATCCAGCTCCATGCGCTTGAACATGTTTTCCGCGTAGAAATTGTAGTGGCCGGAAGTTTTCCAGAGATCCGAGCGCGCCACGTGCGGCGTATACACCAGCGAGTAGCCGCGGGCGATGTACTGGTCGCGCATCCAGTCTTCAATGATCTTGCGGACGGTGCCGCCCTTGGGATGGAAGAAGATCAGGCCGGGCCCGGCCAGCTCCTGAATGCTGAAAAGATCCAGCTCTTTGCCCAGCTTGCGATGGTCGCGCTTCTTGGCTTCTTCGAGCTTGTTGAGGTACTCGTCCAGATCTTTCTTGCTGAAGAACGCCGTGCCGTAGATGCGCTGCATCTGGTGGTTCTTTTCATCGCCCTTCCAGTAGGCGCCGGCGATGGAAAGCAGCTTGAAAGCCTTCAGATATGAGGTCGATGGCACATGCGGGCCGCGGCAGAAATCGATGAATTGCGGGCCCAGCGTATATTCGGAAAATATGTCGTCGGCCTTCTCTTCGATGAGCTCGCACTTCATTTTTTCGCCCAGAGCGGCGTACTTCTTGAGTCCTTCGGCTTTGGGAGTCATCACTCTATCGAAGGGCAAATCTTTGGCCTGGAGCTCCCGCATCTTGGCCTCGATTTTTTCCAAATCTTCCGGAGTGAAGGGGGTCGCACGCTCGAAATCGTAATAGAACCCGTTCTCGATGGGCGGACCAATGCCCAGCTTGGTTTCCGGGAACAGCTCGAGCACGGCGGCTGCCAGCAGGTGCGCGGTCGAGTGCCGGTAGACTTCCAGGGCGGCCGGATCTTTGGCGGTCAGAATCTGCACGCTGGCGTCCTGTTCAATCGGGCGCTTGAGATCATAAAGTTGGCCGTTGACCTTGGCCACGATGGCTGCGTCGGCCAGGCGCGGGCTGATCGCGCGCGCAATATCGGCGGGCCGTGTCCCGGCTTCGACCGGCCGGCTGCTGCCGTCGGGCAGAGTAATGGTAATGCTGCTCATAGAGGGAACTTTCAGCGTATCACACGGTTTCCGGCTAACGCTTCTGGTCCGGAGACGTCTCGCGATATGATGAAAGGACCGGAAACGCCCATCATGTCCGTAAGCGGCAGCTCAGCCAGTATCGACGACGAGGCAGCGCTAGTCGCGCAGGCGCGCACTGGCAATGCCGCCGCGTTCTCCAGCCTGGTAGAGCGTTACGAAGGCAAGATCTTCCGCCTGGCGCAGCACATCACCCAAAATCGCGAGGACGCCGAAGACGTCCTGCAGGAGACATTTCTCAAAGCCTACGAGCATCTGGATCAGTTCCAGGGCGCGGCGCGCTTCTATACCTGGATCGTGCGCATCGCCGTAAACCAGGCGCTTATGAAGCTGCGTAAGCGCAAATCGGACCGGACGGTTTCGATGGACGAGGAAATCGACACCGGCGAGGATACGGTGGTGCGCGAAATCGCTGGCTGGGATGAAAATCCCGAGCAGCAGTTCTCCCGCGAGGAAATGACTTCCATCCTGAACACGGCGGTGGATGGCCTGCCGCCCATTTACCGCGCGGTGTTCGTGCTGCGCGACGTGGATGAACTGTCGACCGAGGAGACTGCCGAAGCCTTGAATCTTTCGATACCCGCCGTCAAAAGCCGTCTGCTGCGCGCACGGCTGCAGCTTCGCGACAAGTTGACGCGCTATTTCAAACGCAAGGGAGATGACGCCTTTGCTTACCTGTAAACAGTTTTTCGAAGAGCTGACCGATTACCTCGACGACAAACTGGACGCGCAGCTCCGCGTAAAATTGGAACAGCATCTGAGCGATTGCCCCAATTGCTGGGTGATTTGCGATACCACCAAGAAGACGATCAAGGTCTACAAAGGCATGGAGCCCTGCACGATCCCGCCCGAAATTCACACCCGCCTGATGGCCGCGCTGGACAAGAAGCGGAAAAAAGAAGCGTAGGGGCGGGTTTCAAACCCGCCCTTTCGACCGCTCCCACCACTCTCATCACCCGCAGCGCTCGCAGCGTATTCCAACGGCTCGGCGCGCCCAGCGTTTCCAGTCTGGAAAAACGTCTTCCCTTTGTACGAATGTTCGAGCGCCCAGCGCCCGTCTTCTCTGCCGGGCGCCGCGGACAATGCCGATCGCCTCTGCCAGGCGCGGATCCCGAGGCGCATTGACAGTTTGGAAATAATCGAGCGCGCGCAGAATGTCGTAGTGCCAACGCGGCGGAAACGCTAGGCGCGTGAATACTGGATCGATGATTTCACCGGTACGATGGGAACGAAAGAGCCGGTGTGCCAAGAGAAACTCGCGCCCACGACGCTGCGCGGCCCGCACGTCGCGCACTATCCGCCGGCGATGCAGCTCATAAAGCCACAAGCCCTCTAGTACGCTGATCGTCGTGTTGACCGAAGCATGGGTAGCGCCCTGCGCGCGACGGCAATTCCAGCCACCGTCGGACATTTGCTGCTCTAACAGATGGCTGGCGATGGTGTCGAGACGTTCGTCGTCATGCCTGAAGTAGGAGAGGATGGAGGCCACCATCCCGGTGATGCACGTCTCGCTACGGCGCGTCCATTGGCCCCAGGTGCCGTAATTAATACCGCCGTCGGGCTGCAGCCCTTCGTCGAGAAGGAGCTTGCACGCCTTGCGCGCTTGACGATTGGTAGCTGGCAGGCCGCAGTCGCGCAACAGCAGCATGGTGTAGGTTGTCGACGTCCACTTTGGCGAGTAGAGGCCGGAAGCCCAGGTGCCCTTGGGGTCCTGCTCGGCGAGCAGACGGGCGCCCCACCCTTCGCGGGCAACTTTTTGCTGCTCGCGCGCAACGCTGGCTTCTGGTGAGTCGGCAAGATCCCGCAGCGTCTGCCAGCGAATAGCCGGATCTCCTTCCAGCAGCCATTGGATCACCTTATCCGTGATTCCCATCCCGTGCCATAATCCCATGCAGGAGGTCGTCATGCATGACCTTGGTGTCCGCATCCTTTCCGCGCTTCTATTGAGCGGCGTCCTGCTATTCGTCGCCTTTTTCCTATTCAGTATTTTGTATCCGCGAAAGGCTGCGGCGGCGCCGGCAAACGCCGCGCCTGCAATCGCGAGCCGATCCAAGGACTATGGCCACTTGGCTCCCGTCGCCCGTCCGCTCGAGTGGACGCTGCGCCAGGTCGAAGCCCGCGTGACGCGCCACACTGGCCGCTCAAGCTGGGGTTGGGCCATCGTGCTCACGACTTTCGCTGTGAATCTCGTCCTGTTGCCGTTCCGGATACTGGCGGCACGCAACGCCAAGGCTATGAAGATTTTGCAGCCGCAAATCGATGCGGTGAACGCACGCTATAAGCGCAAGGGCCTCGACATGGATCCCCAGCATTCCAGCGAAATCGCCGCAATTTACAAAGAGCACCAGACCAACCCGCTGGCCGGCTGTATTCCGGCGCTCGCGCCCTTCGCGGTGTCTGATCGCGTTCTACTCCGTGCTGACTGGGATCGCTGAACTTCACGGCGCGCATTGGCTGTGGATCGCCGACCTGTCGAAGCCCGAGCCGTTGCCGATCCGCATTCTGCCGGTGCTCATGATCGCGACTCAGTTGCTGGTAGCGAGGCTCACGCCTTCGCCAGCGGGCGCCGATCCACGCATGTCAAAGCTCATGACGTGGATGCCGCTGATTTTCGGCATCGCGCTCTATCAGCAGCCAAGCGCGCTGATGTTGTATTGGCTCACCAGCAACCTGCTGCAAGCGGCGCAGCAGTGGTGGCTCGGCAAACGCTATGCGTGAACCTGGGCGCTGCGCCGGCGCCATGATAGACTCGCGCCATGCCAGCCGTAGAAACGGCTCCGTAATGTTGCGAAGGCGGTAATCCCGCCGCCTCCGCCGCCGCCCCCTGAGCGGCGCTTTGAAGCTCTCGACGCTTTTCGTGGATTCATCATGATCGCGCTCGCCGCCAATGGCTTCGGCTTTCTGGCGCTGGCGGACAAGCCGGGCTTTCAGGCCATCGCGCGCCAGTTCGACCATGTGGCCTGGGAGGGCGCAGTCTTCTGGGACCTGATCCAGCCGGCCTTCATGTTCATGGTGGGCGTGGCTATGCCGTTCGCGTTGGCACGCCGGATGCGGCAGGGCGCGACGTTCCGCTCGAATCTCTGGCACGTGGCTGTGCGCGCGTTCCGTCTGTTCCTGCTCAGCCAGATTTTGAGCGACATTTCCGGCGGCAAGCTCCATTTCCAACTGATCAACGTGCTGTCGCAAATGGCATTCACGTACCTGTTCGCGTTTCTGATTATGCAGTTGAGTTTTCGCAAGCAGGCCATCGTGGCGGCGCTCATTCTGGCGGGGCACTGGGCGCTGTTCGCGCTTTTCCCCGGCCCCGACGGCGCCTTTTCGAAGGAGCAGAATATCGGCGCGGTGATCGATCACGCGGTTCTCGGCTTCAACTATAGCGGGCTTTACGTCACCATCAATTTCATCACCAGCACGGTGACCACGCTGTTCGGCGTGTGGGCCGGCATGCTGCTGCGCACGCGCAAATCGGACGCCGAGAAGATCAAGATAATGGCGGCTTGTGCTGCCGGGGCATTCGCCACGGGCCTGTTGCTTTCGCTCTGGAACCCGATGGTGAAGCGCTTGTGGACGTCGTCGTTCACGCTGTACAGCACCGGCTGGGTGCTGCTGATGCTGATCGCGTTCTACTGGCTGATCGAGGTGAAGGGATACCGCAAATGGGCGTTCCCGCTGGTGGTGGTGGGGATGAATTCGATCTTCATCTATTCGCTGGGCCAGATCATGCGCGGCGGCATCGACCGGGCAGTCGCGGTATTCACTTTCCGCTACACATTCATCGGGACGCTGGCGCCAGTCGCGCAGGCCTGCACCGTGCTGCTGGTGATGTGGTACGCGTGCTACTGGCTTTATCAGCGGAAAGATATTTTTCAAGCTGTAGTGGGCGTCTGCGATTAAGTTACGTCTACCCCTTATGAATCCCACTATTGTGGCGGCTATTATCGGTGCGGTCGCGACCATAAGTGCAGCTTTCATTAACAGAAGCAAAGGTGAAAGGGACCGAAGCGCCTCTGCTACTCTGCCGCCGTACCCAAATTCCTCGCCACGCGTCAAACCCAAGTCCAATTTCGCGTACCATGTCGTTTCGGTAGTGGTGATACTCGTCGTTCTGGCAATCTACGGCGAGAAAGGTCTCTACATATTAGGGGGACTATTGGCGGGCACGTTGGCTGCGGTCATTGCGTGGAAATTACCATTTAGCCGCTAGACGCAGAGGTCCGTTTGAAAGTAAAGGGTGGTGAGGCAACCCCGCTTGTAGCGTCCCGCGCATCCACCGCGTTATGATTCCCCAGATCACGCCTCATGAAAATCACTAACGTCGAAACCATTTATCTCCGCCAGCCGGAAGTCAAATTTCAATGCGATAGCGGACAGGATGCCCTGCTGGTTCGCGTGACGACCGACGCCGGGATTACCGGCATCGGCGAAGTCGATTCGGCGCCGATGGCGGTCAAGGGCGCGATCGACGGGCCGTTCTCGCACACCACTGCTTGCGGCCTGGGCCAGGTCGTCATGGGCGAAGATCCGTTCGAGACTGAAAAAATCTGGCACAAAATGTATCGCGCCAATATCTACGGCGGGCGGCGCGGCGTGGGCCTGCACGCCATGAGCGGTATCGATATGGCGCTATGGGATATCAAGGGCAAGGCGCTGGGACTGCCCGTGTGGAAACTGCTGGGCGGCGGATTCCATCAGAAAATTCGTTGTTACGCCAGCTCGCTTTTTGGCCCGACGCCGCAGAAGACCGGGGAACTCGCCAGCCGCTATCGCGATCAGGGTTTTACGGCGGTGAAGTTCGGCTGGGATCCTATGGGGCAGGATGAAGCTACCGATATCGCGCTGGTGCGCGAGGCGCGCAAAGGCATGGGCAGCGGCGTCGACCTGCTCATCGACGCCGGCCTGGTGTGGGACGCCAAGACCGCGCTGCAGCGCGCCGACGCCTTTTCCGAGCACAACATTTTCTGGCTGGAAGAGCCGCTGCGTCCCGACGATTACGATGGCTACCGCAAGCTGTCGGAAGGCACGCACGTGCGCATCGCGGCCGGCGAAGAGGAAAGCAACCGGCAATCTTTCATTGAGCTGATGGATCGCGGGCGCATCGATGTGGTGCAGGTCGATCTCACCCGCTGCGGCGGATTCACCGAGGCCATGAAGATTGCCGCGCTCGCCTGGGACCGCGGCCTGCCCGTGGCCAATCACGGCTTCACCACTTACGTGAACGTCACGGCGGCGCTGCACTGGCTGAACTCGATTCCCAACGCGCTCATCTGCGAGTTCGTGGCGGAGGAGGAAACCAACCTGCGCGAATCCATCACCCGCCAGAAATTGCGCGCGAAGGATGGCTATCTCGAAATTCCGCAGGCGCCCGGCCTGGGCATCGATCTGGATGAGGACGCGGTCCGCAAGTACCGCGTGGCGTGATGAGACGGCGGCAATTTCTGGCAGGGCTCGCGGCCAGTCTGGCGTCCGCCGCCACGCGACTGCCGGCCAATAAGAACGTCAAATGGGCGCTCAGCCTGGGCCTCTGGAATCAGTTCCGCCCCTGGCCTTTCACCGACATTCTGGATGTGATGCACGACACCGGATTCGTCGGCATCCGCCTCACTGGCTTTCCGGGTTTCCTCAAAACCTATGACCTGACTCCTTCGCGCCTCGAAAAAGAAATTTCCAAGCGGCACCTCCACGTGGCCACGATTTCATTCGGCGGCCCGGCGAGCGACCCGGATCAGCTCCGCAAAGTGATCTCGGATGCCCGTGGCGCGATGGAGTTTCTCAGGCGCTTTGGCGCCAAAGAATTAGTGGTTTTCCCGCCGGGACGTTTGCCGCCGGAAACTCCCGAGGCGGATTACATGCGCGCCTTCGACGCCATGTGCGAGTGCTACAACCGTCTGGGCGAGGTGGCCGGAGAAATGGGATTCCGCGCGGGACTGCACAATCATCTGGACGCCATCGTGGAAAAGTCCGCCGAGATCGATTTATGTCTGGCGAAAACCGATCCCAAGCTTTTCCATTTCGCGCCCGATACGGCCCACTTGCATCTGGCAGGCGCGAATGTGGTTCAGACGTTTGCCAAGTACAAGCGGCGTTTGATTTTCATGGATTACAAAGACGCCAAATGGACCACGCCCGCGGCGGACCTGGTCCTCGACAACGGCAAAGTGGAAGCAAAAGACTCTAAATCCGCGCGATTTTTCTCCAGCATTTATGATTTAGGCGATGGAGAAATCGACTTTCCCGGCTGCCACCGCCTCCTGACGGAGGAATCCTATAAGGGATGGATTTGTGTCGATCTGGACTTTGCCCGCAAGGGTCCGCGCGCCAGTTATGAGCGTTGCGGAAGCTATATTGTAGATAAATTAGAGGCAATATATCTTTAGTTAACTTGTTGATTTTAGAGAGTAATTGCTAACATTTTCTCTAGACATAGGGGGAATTCCTGGTTAATATATTTGTAGAGTAAACCCGCGCTGAGGAGGCCCGTTGTATGCAGACAGGCGTGCAGCTCAGCAAAGCAAAAACCGCCGATTCCCCTTCGCCGCGAGTGCAGGGAAACGCGCCACCTTTATCGATCCCTGTGGGCACAGTCACAGCTCCGCTTCCGTCCGTCCCGGCTCCGAACCCGAGCCCAGGACCTAGCCTGGTAGAGAAATACTCAGAGGCCGCGCAGCCGGAAACCAAGGCGCCGGAAGCGCCTCACACCGACGCCTCGGCCGTGGTCCAGATCTCTCGCCGACAGCTTTGGATAGGAGCTTCGGCCGTGTGCGCCTTGGGATTGCTGATCGGCGGCGGCTTGTACCTCCGCTCCGCCGCACGCCACAAAGACGTGACTGTCGCGCTCACCGCGCGCCGCACTCCCGATGGACTGGAAGTCAGTTGGGATCGCGGTTCACCGGTCTTCACTCCGCAAGGGGCGCTGCTGATGATCCGCGAGGGCGAACTCCAAAAAGATTTGTACCTCGACCTGCCGCAGCTCCGTACGGGTCACGTGCTCTACACGCCCCAATCGAACGACGATTTGCATCTGCGCATGGAAGTATTTGCCGCAAGTGAAAAGGCCGCGACGCAGTCCATGGTGCTGCTTGGCAGGGCCCAACCGGACCCCGCGAACGCATTGCCCGGCGGCGACGTTCCGGCCGCGTCAGGTGCCATTGCTCAGCCGTCCGCGGCGGCAGCGAAGATTCCGGCATCCGCGGCTCCCTCTGCCACAGAATTATCTACAACACCGGTCACGCTGACGACACCAACAGTCTCTATCCCGGCCGCGCCGCCAGTTGCCAAGCCCCAGCCGCGCCAGTTTCAACCTCCGCCGGCGCAGATTGCCGCCCGTTCACCGGTGGTCGACGTGCCTCCACCCGATGGCGAAGTGCCCCAATTACCAGGCAACGCCGGCAGCGTTCCCGGCGCGGTCGCTGTGGAGTTGACCCCGGCATCGCCCGCGCCCCCAGCCCCGCTGCAGGCCGCCAACAATCCGAAGCCGGCCGCTGAAGTGACTACCGATCCGCGTGCGATTTCGAAAGTGATGCCCATACTCCCCGCCGATGCCAAGAATTTGAAGGGCAGCGGAATGGAGGTCGCTGTGCAAGTCAAGATCGATCCGGAAGGCCGTGTCGTCGAAGCTACCGTGCGGGAGGCACGCACGACGGCCGCCAACTTCCTGGGCAAACTCGCGGTGGACGCCGCGCGGCAATGGCGCTTCGAGCCCGCGCGCCGCGGCAATCGAAAGGTCTACTCCGATATGGTGCTGCGCTTCCGTTTCTAGGGTCGGAGCGCGACCCCCCACAAAAGAGAACACCACGCCGATGGTGGGTCTGTGGCAAGATTAGAAACGGATGAAGGCTCGTGTCTACGTTTCTTTCAAACCTACTGTTCTCGACCCGCAAGGGCAGACCATTCGCTCGGCGCTAGCTGGATTGGGTTACAGCGCGATCACCGATGTGCGGCAAGGCAAGTTTTTCGAAATCACTCTCGCGCCCGGAGCCGAGGGCGAGAAAGCACGCCAGGATATCGACGCCGTCGCGCGCGATGTGCTGACCAACCCGGTGATCGAGGAATATCGTGTCGAGTTCCTGGATTCATGACGCCTCACAACGCGTAACGGCCGAAAAGCGCCGCCCCGTATAATAAAGAAATGTGTGGAATTGTCGGGTACGTCGGCGCGCGCCGCGCCGTCCCTATTATTCTTGAAGGCCTGAAGCGCCTGGAGTACCGCGGCTACGATTCAGCCGGCGTGGCCGTCTATTGCGACGACGGCTCGCTCGCCGTGCGCCGCGCTTCCGGGAAGCTGCGCAACCTGACAGAGGTGATGCGCCTCGATCCCGTGGATGGAAGCTGCGGCATTGGCCACACGCGCTGGGCCACACATGGCCGGCCCACCGAAGAGAACGCTCACCCGCATCGCGATTGCTCCGGCGATATCGTCGTGGTCCACAATGGCATCGTCGAAAATTACCTTGCGCTGAAACGCCAGCTCGAAGCCGAAGGCCACATTTTCAAGACCGAGACCGACACCGAAGTGATCGCGCACCTGGTCGAGAAATTCGCTGACGGCAATCTGGAAAACGCCGTGCGCTGCGCGGTAAAGCAATTGAGCGGCGTGTTTGCGCTGGTGGTGCTGTCGCGCAGAGATCCCAACAAGATTGTCGCCGCGCGCTCTGGCCCGCCGGTGGTGGTTGGGCTGGGCGATGGCGAATACTTCGTGGCGTCCGACGTCCCGGCGATTCTCAGCCATACCCGCGACATGTTTTTCCTGGCCGATGGCGACATGGCGGTGCTCACTTTGGAAGGCGTGCGCCTGAGCGATTTCGAAGGCCGGCCCGTCAACCGTCAGGTGACCCATATTTTGTGGGATCCGATCATGGCGGAAAAGGGCGGCTACAAACATTTCATGCTCAAGGAGATTTACGAGCAGCCGCGCGCCGTCAAAGACACCACCCTGGGACGCGTAGGGCAGGAATCGGGCAGAATCTTTCTGGACGAGATGGATATCTCGCCCAAGCAGTTCAAAGAATTCCACAACGTGCGGATCATCGCTTGCGGCACGAGTTGGCACGCCGCGCTGGCCGGCAAATTCATGATCGAGAAGCTCGCCCGCCTGCCGGTTGAAGTGGATTACGGCAGCGAGTTCCGCTATCGCGATCCGTTAGTCACGGCGGAAACGCTGACGGTGGTGATCTCGCAATCCGGCGAAACCGCCGACACGCTGGCCGCCCAGCGCGAAGCCAAGAGCAAAGGATCGAAAACGCTCGCCATCTGTAACGTGGTGGGCTCGATGATCACGCGCGAGGCCGCCGGCACGGTCTACACGCACGCCGGCCCGGAGATCGGCGTCGCGTCCACCAAAGCTTTCACCTGCCAGTTGACGGCGCTCTTTATTCTGGCCATGCATCTGGGACAAGCGCGCGGCGTGTTGGATGATACCGAGTCGCAATCGCTGGTGCAGGAACTGCTGCGCCTTCCCGGCAAGCTCGAAACCGTGCTCTCGCACGACCCGATGTTGGAAGAGCTGGGACGAAAACTCTTCCGCTCGACCGATTTTCTGTATCTGGGCCGCGGCATTCATTTCCCCATCGCGCTCGAAGGCGCGCTCAAGCTGAAAGAAATTTCCTACATTCACGCCGAAGGCTATCCGGCCGGCGAAATGAAGCACGGACCCAACGCGCTCATCGACGAAGAACTGCCGGTAGTGGTGCTGGCCGCGCATGACGCGTCGAATCCGGCCAGCCGCTTGTTGTACGAGAAGACGGTGTCCAATATTCAGGAAGTGAAAGCGCGCGAGGGAATCGTGGTCGCGGTCGTCACCGCGGGCGATGATGAGGCCGCCAAGATGGCCGATCACGTCATCGAAATCCCGGCCGCGAGCGAATTGCTTCTGCCGATTCTCGAAGTGGTGCCCCTGCAATTGTTGGCGTATCACATCGCCGTGCGCCGCGGCTGCGACGTGGATCAGCCGCGCAACCTGGCCAAAAGCGTCACGGTGGAATGAAGCAGTTCAGCCACCGGCTCGAAATTCCATCGCGCGGCAAGGGACTGTACGAATTCACTCGCGATGTAGCAGCCTGGGTCAAGACCTGTGCCGTTAAAACCGGCCTGCTGACCATCTTCGTGCAACACACCTCGGCATCGCTGGTGATTCAGGAAAACGCCGACCCCGACGTGCGCGCCGACTTGAGCGAATTCTTCGAGCGCGTGGCGCGCGAAGACGCCAACTGGTATCGCCACACAGTGGAAGGGCCGGACGACATGCCGGCGCACATCCGCGCGGCGCTCACGCAAACGCAGTTGAGCGTGCCGGTGGAATCAGGAAAAATGACGCTCGGGACGTGGCAGGGAATTTATTTGTTTGAACACCGCGCGCATCCGCACCGGCGTAGCGTGGTGCTGCACTTGATCGGAGAATGACGCTTACAGCCCCAGTGCCTTGGCCTTATCGCGCACGCCTTCGAAAATGCCGTATTTCGGCGTGAGCCCTTCGCCTTCCGGAATCAAAAAGCTGCTGGCCTCATAAACGATGAAGCTGCGGAAACGGCCGTCGGCGTAGATTCGCTCCAGATCTTTCACGTATTCCGACGCCGGCTTGGCAGGCACGTTCATGTAGCGGTTGTAGTGCATGGGCACGTTGTGCCGCTGGCACTCGGTGATCACTTCCTTCGAGAACCCGTCATTCAACACGAACTCCGGCGTGTACTGAAATGTGCGCAGGGTGGCTTCGTCAGCTAAACCTTCATTGAGCCAGCCGCGCCAGTCGAACTCGATGTTCCATGGATACGCCAAACGCCGCGAAGGCCGCGGATCGGGCCGCAGAAATTCCACGTTGAGATGCAATTGCATCTTCTTGCCGCGCGCGTGAATGCGCTCACGGGCCTTGCGCAGAAACGCCGTGTACTGCTGGCCACGGTACTTCTCGATTTGTTGCGGATCGTTGCCGGCCTTGGCCGTGATCACATCGTTCCAGCCGTAGGCGAAGGGATCATCCGTGTGCGTGCAATGATTTTCGATGCGGAAATCGATGCCGTCGACGCCTGCGTCGAGAATCGCGTCCACTTGCTGTAGCCAGAAATCCTGCACGCCAGGGTAACTCTCGCATAGCGCCGCCGGTAGGTATTGATTCCGCCCGCGCATGAATCCCACCCAGCCCAGCTTGCTTGTGCGATTAGGCATGTCGAGTTTGACTACCGAGCGGCCGAAGCCGTTATCGAACTCGACGCCCCAATTGCGGAAGTCGATTTGCTCGGGACACCACACGAGCTATCGCCGTTGAACGTGCCGCCCGCGCCGGTCACGACGGGAATCGTCCGCCCGCCGGAGGAAACCTGCAGCATGTCGGGCGCGCTGAAAGCGAAGTCGCCCGGACCATCGTCAAAATCCGTGGTGAGCAGGATGCACTTGTCGGTGAGCTGCAATCCGCTCAGCGTGAGCGCGCGCACCGGCGCGCCTTTGGCGGCAATTACTTTGCCTTCCAGATCGACGAAATCGTGCGGCGCGGGCTCCACGCTGTCGCGGAATTGAAATGCCACCGGCTGGCGCGTGTAACGGTAATTGCGCTCGCTGGTCCAAATCTGCAGGTGCTCTTTGGTGATGCGGGTTGACGCGGCGTCGGATTTGTACAACTTGATTTCGTGCACCGGAAGTTTTTCGACATCGCGCGGCAGATCGTCCTGACGCCGCTTGATGCGCCACTCCGGATGCTCGCGCACGGGTTTCATCACGCACGGAACCATCGATCCCAAATGCGGCAGTTGCCCCCAACGCTGGCCTTCCGGCGATCCTTCGGGAAAAATCATCGAGATGCCGGTTTCATAGGGCTTGAAGAACCCGTAGATTTCCAGACCGTGACGGCGGGCAGCCTGGGCCGCCACGCGAATGGGCTGCTTCAGCGCGCGGATCGTGCCCAGCAAGTTGGCGTCGTTTTTTTCGCCGTGCGGTTTCCAGAAACCTTCCACGCTTTCGTCGCCGTAGTGAATCCAGTAGACGCGATGGATTCCCATCTCGCGGAACAGGCGCATCATGGTGTCGATGCGGGCGGGCGTGTAAACGGCTTGCTCGGCGTCGTCGGGAAAATCCACCAGAACGGAGAGGAAGAACGGGCGCTTCGCCGCGGCCAGTGCCGCCAAGAGCAGGGATCGCCGGGATAGCATGTAGCCGTCGAGTATAGCGTACGCGCCCGTGGTATTCTTGCGCGAAATGACCTGCAAATTGCTTCTGCTTCTGGCCGCGGCCGCGTGCGCCTGGGCCGCGCCGCTTGACTGCGATCTGTCCGAATACCGCTCCGCGCCGGGCTTACGCGCGGAAATGCTCGACGGCGGTTGACGCTCACCTGGGCGGGCGCTCCGGGCCAGGACGTGCGCGCGCGCTTCGCAATCGACGGCGGCTCACCTGTCGTCCGCGAACTAGCCGTGCACGCGGCAGGCGGGGCGTGGAACATTCTCGGCCGCGATTTGAAACCTGAATTCGCGGTGGCAACCGGCGTGCGCCGTATCGCGGAGACTCAGGTCAACCGGCTCAAAGTCCTCGGCATGGCCACACCGGAAAATATTGAACGCGACAAGTGGAATACGTTTTGGGATTCGCCGCTGAGTGTTCCTGGGCTGCCTGGAATCAATCCCAATACGCCGCGCCGCAAAGAGGAAGTGCGCCGTGCCACGGCGGCCTATCACTCGACCGGCTGCAAAGTGAAAACCGACGGCGCGCGTCTCGAAGTCTCGTTCGATGGCCTGGACATGGGGATCTTTTCCGGCCGCGTCCAGTTCACTGTTTACAAGGGAACCAATTTGATGCGCCAGGAAGCTATTGCCAAGACCGAAGAGCAGTCGGTCGCGTATAACTATCGCGCCGGCCTGCGCGGATTCCGTCTTGCCAGCGCTCCCCGCGTCACATGGCAGGACGTCGCGCGCGGCTGGCAGAAGTACGAATTCGGCGGCTCGCCCAATCAGGATCCCGTGGCGTTGCGCGCGCGCAATCGGCTGATGATGGTCGAAACCGATGGCGGATCCATCGCCGTTTTTCCGCCGCCGCACAAGTTTTTCTGGGCGCGCGAGTTCGAGATGAACCTGGGCTACGTCTGGTATCGCAAAGAGGATGCGCAGACTTTTGCGGCGGGCGTGCGCCAGGCCGATCACGAGGAAGGCTACCGTCCCTACGGAAATGCCGACGAGCTCTGGCAGCAGCAGGTGGCCTCGTCGCGCATGATGGCGAAGGGAAATTTTGCGCTCTACAACGCGCCGCCCGGAACGTGGCAGCGCATGGCGGTGTATTACTATCTCAGCCCCGAAGGCAGCGCCAAAACGCAGCAGGCCGCGCTGGCATTCACTCACGACGATCGCTACAAATCCCTTCCCGGTTTCCAGGTTGCCGCGTGCCACTTCCACACTCGCTTTCACGAGGAAGAGCTCGACTCCGGCACCATGGATTTGCAGCCTCCCTGGATTCCCACACTGCGCGAGCTGGGCATCAACATCGCCATGATGTCGGATTTTCATGGCGACGGACACGGAGAAGATTCCGGCGCGCCGCGCTTGCGCGATCTGAAAGCGTACTTCGACGCCAGCCGCCGCCACTCCGATCGCGATTTTCTGATCATGCCCGGCGAAGAGCCCAACGCTTATCTGGGCGGCCATTACACGATGATGCTGCCTAAGCCGGTGTATTGGACGCGCACGCGCGAAAGCGGCCAGCCGCTCATCGAACGCAACGCAGAATACGGCACGGTGTATCACACGGGCAGCATCGCTGACGTGATGGAAGTGCTCAACCGCGAGAACGGATTCGTGTGGCAATCCCATCCGCGCACCAAGGATTCGGCGGGATATCCAGAGGCCGTCCGGGAGTCCGCGCATTTTCGCAGCGACCGTTATATCGGCGGCGCTTTCGAATCGCTGCCAGTCGATCTGTCGGAACCGCGATTGTGTGAGACGCGCTGCTTCGGCGCGCTCGACGACATGAACAATTGGGCCGGCCCCAAGTATCTGTTCGCCGAGGCTGACACGTACGTGAAATATCCGGAGGACGAAACCTATCCGCATCTCGCCGTGAATTACATCAAGCTCGCCAAGCTGCCGGCGTTCGATGACGATTGGAATCCAATCCTGCAGGCGATTCGCGCCGGCAATTATTTCGTCACCAGCGGCGAAGTGCTCATCAGCAACTGGAGCTTGGAAGGCGCAGGCAGCCAGCGCGCGCTATCGGCCGATGTACAGTGGACCTTCCCGCTGGAGTTTGCCGAGATCGTTTGGGGCGATGGCGAAAAAACCGGCCGGCAAATCGTGCGCGCCACCGAGCATCCAGCTTTTGGGACGCATCATTTCAAGATTCCGTTCGACGCGACTGGCAAAAAATGGATCCGATTCGCGGTCTGGGATTCGGCAGGAAACGGCGCATTCACGCAGCCTGTGCACTTGCGGTAGGAGTCCGCAGCGCAGTATCGTCGTGTGGTGACAATCTCGCGTCGTACCGTTATCACCGCACTCTCCGCCGCTACGGCTGCGCAAGCGCAGCGTCCGCGCGTTCCGAACTGGAAACCGAGGCTCGGCGTTTTCGCCGTCTACTCCGAAGCCAACCTGGACTTTCTGAAAGCCGAAGGTTTCACCAGCGTGCAGCTTCGGATCGATCCCGGACAAAGTGGACGACGCCGCGATTTCCAAGATCAAAGATAAGATTCAGCGCTCCGGACTCTATGCGTCCTCGCTGGCCTGCGACGGCAATCACATCGACCCAGACCCGGCTAAGCGCGAACAGCAAAATCAAGTTCGCGGGCAAGTGCATCGAGTTGGCCGGCAAGCTCGGCATCCCCAATATCGGCGGGCAATCCGGCACTATCAAAGGCCGTCCGCTGCAGGAGCAGGTGGACGAGATTGTCCGCGTCTACAACGAGAAATACTTTGCGCTCTGCCAGAAAAACAACGTGCGCATTCTGTGGGAGCCCTACGCCGGCGGACCGAATATCGCCACCGGTCCCGTGGGTTGGGAGGCGCTGTTCAAGGCGTTCGGCAACAATCCGCACGTCGGATTGCAGTTCGATCCGTCACATCTGGTGTGGCAATTCATGGACCCGGTGCAGGCCGCGCGCGACTTCGCGGATAAGATTTACGACGTGCATCTCAAGGACACCGAAATTCTCTGGCACGTCCTGCGCCGCGGCGGCATTCAGCCGGTGAACAACGCGCGCTGGTGGCGTTTCCGGATTCCCGGCAACGGCTCGGTGGATTGGAAAGGCTTCTTCTCGGTGCTGGCGGACGCCGGCTACACAGGCGCGATGAACATCGAAAACGAAGACGAGTTTTATTATCCGGCGTACAACCAGGATAATTTCACGGAGCCGTTCAAGCGCGGCTTGCGCATGGGGCACGAATACCTGAAGACGCTGGTGCCGCCGGTCGCGGCGTAAGGCATGGAAAAGGGCGAGTTTGAAACCCGCCCCTACATGCGACGAGGAATCGACAGGCGCCGACGAGCCACGATTGTGGCCGCACCGGCTCGTAGGGCGGGTTTCAAACCCGCCCGCTCTACCAGTTCGTAATCGATCCATCCGGTCGAAAGTAAGTCTGCGCGCGATTCGTCACCGGCTGCGTGATCTCCGCGATTTGCTTGAGCTGTTTCATGTCGAGCTCGACGCCCAGGCCCGGCCGGTCATTCGGATAGAGCTTACCGTTCTTGAAATCCAGACACACCGGCAGATGCGGCAGCGTTCGTCCCTGGAAGTTGTATTCCATCAACAGCGGCCCGGAGAATGTGCCCAGGCAATTCACCAGCGCGGCCGTAGCGATGGGTCCGGTGAAATGCGGAATGATGCCCACGAAATGCGTTTCGCAAATCGCGGCGATCTTCATCATCTCGGTGATGCCGCCCACGTTCGGCAGCGTGGCACGCACGTAATCGATATCGTGATTCTCCACCAGCTTGTTGAAGTCCCAGCGATTTCCCCACTCTTCTCCGGCGGCCAGCGGAACTTTCACGGTCTTGCGCAGGATGGGCAGGTCTTCCAGAAACGCCTCGGTGCGCACCGGATCCTCCACAAAAAATGGCGCGAGATCTTCGATCAAACTGCAGCCGCGAATCGCTTCATGCAAATCGAACCGCTGATGGAAATCGACGCACCAGTCGCCATTCTTGCCCACGCCTTCGCGCGCCTGCTCGCATTCGCCACGCAGTTGATTGAGCCGTTCCCGCGTGTTGTACGTGGTGTTGGCCGGGCTGTCGACCGCGCCCATTCGAAAGCCCGATAACCCGCCTCCACGGTCGCCTGCGCGCGCTCCTTGATGCTCATGCCCTCGCGGACGCCAGGAATAATCCCCGCCGTGTTGTAGCACTCGCAATAATTGCGGACCATTCCGCCGAGCAGCGCATGCACCGGCAAGTTCAGCGCCTTGCCCTTGATATCCCACAGCGCCAGATCGAGCGCGCCGATTGCGTGCTCCTTCTCGCGTCCCGGCGGATAGAAAAACGCGCGCGACATATCCTGCCAGAGCCGTTCGATATAGCGCGGATCCTGGCCGATCAGCCGGCCCGGCGCACTGCTCCAGCAAATCTTTGGAGCCGCCTTCGCCGATGCCGGTGATGCCGGCGTCGGTCTCGACCGTCACCACCAGATCGCTCTGATTGAACAGCGGATTGGGGTTCGGCGGCGTGTAAACGCGCACCCGGGTGATCTTCATCTTGGGAATCGCCGCCTGAACGCCGGGTGCCGCCGACACGCCCGCCAGCGACGTAGCCGCCGCGGATTTGAAGAACGTTCTTCGATTCATGTTGTCCCTTCCGAATTCATACTGTACTGCAAAGAGACGGAGCGCTCAGAAGTAGGTAGACTGATAGTGCATGATCAGGACCTTATCCGCGTTATTGGCTTTTGCGGCCATTGCCGTAGCGCAAGACAAGCCCGTCGACTTTCAGCGTGAAATCCGGCCGCTGCTTTCCGACAATTGCTTCCAATGCCACGGCCCCGACAAAGACACGCGCATGATGGACCTCCGCCTGGACACCAGGGAAGGCGTGTTCGAACAGCGCAAGACCGGCGCGCCCATCGTGCCAGGCAAGCCCGAGGAGAGCCTGGTCTATCAGCGCATCACGGCGGACAAGCCGGCGCGCCGCATGCCGCCCGCATCCTCGCACAAAACGCTGACGCCCAAACAGATTGAAACTATCGGCCGCTGGATTCAGCAGGGCGCAACGTGGAAAGAGCACTGGGCGTTTAGCGCGCCCGTGCGTCCGCAGCTTCCCGCCGTGCGCAATAAAGCGTGGGTGCGGAATCCGATCGATCAATTGATCCTGGCGAAATTGGAAGCCGCGGGCTTGCAGCCAGCGCCGGAAGCCGATCGCCGCACGCTGATTCGCCGCCTGTCGCTCGATCTGACGGGCCTGCCTCCGGCGCCTGCCGACGTCGACAGCGTTTCTCAATGACAAATCCCCGCAGGCCTACGAAAAGCTGGTGGACAAGCTGCTGGCGTCGCCGCGCTACGGCGAGCATCGCGGCCGCTACTGGCTCGATGCGGCCCGCTATGGCGATACCCACGGCATTCACGTCGACAACTATGTGGAGCTGTGGCCCTATCGCGACTGGGTGATTCACGCCTTCAACCGCAACCTGCCGTTCGATCGCTTCACCATCGAGCAGCTCGCGGGCGACCTGCTTCCCAACCCCACGCTCGACCAGCAAATCGCCTCCGGCTTCCAGCGCTGCAATATCACCACCAACGAAGGCGGCTCCATTCTGGACGAAGTGGCGGCCATGTACGCCAAAGATCGCGCCGATACCACGGGCACCGTATTTATGGGGCTCACGGTCGGCTGCGCCACCTGCCACGATCACAAGTTCGATCCGATCGCGCAGAAGGAGTTCTACGCGCTCACCGCGTTCTTCCGCAACACCACGCAGTATCCGATGGATGGCAATATCCCGGACACGCCGCCCGCGCTCATCGTGCCACTCGCCGAGGATCAACGGCGCTGGGAAGAACTGAACGAGCAGCGCGCAGATTTGCGGCGGACTTTGGCCGAAGCCAAAGAGAGCCGGCGCGCCGCTTTCGAAGCGTGGCTCGATTCGCCGGACCGCCGCGCGATTGAGAATCCCTTTCCAGCGGCTGCGCGAGTCCTCGACGTCGCTTTAGGCAGCTGGCGTCGAATTGTCTCAGAAGGGCCAGACGCAGCCGCTCGCCCTTACGGAGGGAGTGAGCGTTGGTGAGGGAGGGTCAGCCGCGGGGAAAGCCTTGCACTTCGGCAAGGAAGCATTTCTCACCCTGCCTAACATTTCCGAAATCGATGGCGATCGGCCGTTCACGATTGCAACCTGGGCCTACTTGCCGAAAAAGGGAGGCAGCGTCATCGCCAGCCAGTTTGGGCCGGATCCGGTACAGCAAGGACGGCCGCGACCGGCGCTCCGGCTGGATCCTCGAAATCGGCGAAGGAGGGCCTTCCTTCCGTCTGGCGGGGGGCGCCAATCGCCGCTACATCAGCGCCCGGCCGGGTCAGGATTTCAAGTTGAAAACCGACAACTGGTATCACGTCGTGTTCACCTATGACGGCAGCCGCGAGCGAGCCGGCCTCTCGCTCTACGTCAACGGCAAGTTTGTTCCCACGATTGGATCGGGTGAGGATATTGAGGCGTTCGAAGGAAGCGCGCGCACGACTTCTCCACTCCAGCTAGGCAAGGACAAGAAGAGCTATTTCGAAGACGGCGCCATTGCCGAGTTCCAAATCCTGAACCGCATGGTGAATGAGCAGGACGCGGCCCTGCTCTCTACGTGGAGTGCGATTTCCGCTGCGCGCGCGAAAGACACTGCGCAGCTTTCCGATGCCGAGCGCGAAGTGCTCAATGCCTACTACCTCGACAAGAGCGACCCGACCACTCGGGCCACGTCCGATAAGCTTCGCCAGGTGGATGCCGAACGCCAGCAGATCGCCCGGCGAGGCGCGACGACCCTGGTAATGCATGAGCGTCCCGACGCCAAACCAATGGCCCACGTGCTCTATCGCGGCCAGTACGATCAGCCTCGCGATGAGGTGGAGCCGAAAGTTCCCGCCGTGCTGCCGCGCATGCCGGATTCCTTCCGCGCAACCGGCTGGGCCTGGCGAAGTGGCTGGTCGATCCCGGCAATCCGCTGATGGCGCGCGTGACCGTGAATCGTTTCTGGCAGGAAGTGTTTGGCACCGGCATCGTGAAAACGGCGGAAGATTTCGGCTCGCAGGGCGAAGCGCCATCGCATCCGGAGCTGCTCGACTGGCTGGCCGTCGAATTCCGCGAATCCGGCTGGGACGTCAAGAAGTTTTTCAAGCTGATGGTGACCTCAGCCACGTACCGGCAATCGGCGCTGACGACCGAAGAGAAGGTGAAAGCCGATCCCGACAATCGCCTGCTCTCGCGCGGGCCGCGCTTCCGCATGGATGCGGAAATGGTTCGCGATTATGCGCTGGCCGCGAGCGGCCTGCTCGGTCCCACGATCGGCGGGCCCAGCGTGAAGCCGTATCAGCCCAAGGGCATTTGGGAAACCGTCGCCATGGAAGACAGCAACACGCGCTTCTACAAACAGGATCACGGCGACAAACTCTACCGGCGCAGCCTGTACACGTTCTGGAAACGCAGCGCGCCGCCGGCGTCGATGGATATTTTCAACGCGCCCAGCCGCGAGAATTGCACGGTGCGCCGCGAGCGCACCAACACGCCGCTGCAGGCGCTGGTGACGATGAACGATCCGCAGTTCTTCGAAGCGGCGCGCAACGCTGGCGCAGCGAGCGCTACGCTGCCGAGCGCAGCGATTTCGATCGCGAGCTGGATTTCATGGCGCTGCGTTTGCTGGCGCGTCCGCTCGAAACCCGCGAGCGCGAGATCGCCAAACGCGCCTATACGGATTACAAGACTTACTACACGGCGCACGCCGAAGACGCGCGCAAAGCGCTGGCGGTCGGCGAATCGAAGCCCGATGCCTCAGCTGCCCGCGCCCGACGTTTGCCGCCATGACCATGCTGGCAAGCCAGATGATGAACCTCGATGAGGTTCTGCACAAATAGAATTTGGGAGACCCGACCATGCATCCGTCCGATCAAGCCGTTCTGAACGAAACCCGCCGCCAGTTCTTCGCGCGCGGCGCGCGAGGCCTGGGAGTCGCCGCGCTCGCCTCCATTCTGGGCAACGAAATGAAGGGCGCGCCCGCGCCGAACATCCAGCCCGTTGGCGGCCAGCCCGGTCTGCCGCACTTCGCGCCCAAGGCCAAGCGCGCGATCTATCTGCACATGGTGGGCGCGCCTCCGCAAATCGACCTCTACGATTACAAGCCGGAGATGACGGAATGGTTCGACAAGGATCTGCCGGATTCGATTCGCCAGGGCCAGCGCCTGACCACCATGACGTCCGGGCAGACGCCGCTTCCCCATCGCGCCTTCGGTTTTCAAGTTCCAGCAGTACGGCCAGAGCGGCGCGTGGGTTTCCGAGCTGCTTCCCTACACCGCGAAGATGGTGGACGACATCGCCATCCTGCGTTCCGTGCACACCGAAGCCATCAACCACGAGCCGGCCATCACGTTTATCCAGACCGGCTTCATGATCGCCGGCAAGCCGTGCATCGGCTCCTGGATCGCCTACGGGCTGGGCAGCATGAACCAGGATTTGCCGACGTTCGTGGTGCTCAACGCCACGCACTCGCATCCCAAGGCCAACGTGCAGGCCATTTCGGCGCGGCTGTGGAGCGCGGGATTTCTGTCGGCGCAGTACGCCGGCGTGGCGCTGCGATCCTCCGGCGATCCGGTGCTCTACATCAGCAATCCCGACGGCGTCGCGCCCACGGTGCGCCGCCGCATGCTGGACGCGCTGGGCGAGATGAACCAGATCGAGGAGCAAAAAATCGGCGATCCCGACACGCGCGTGCGCATCGCGCAATACGAGATGGCGTTTCGCATGCAGACTTCCGTGCCGGAGCTGACCGATCTTTCGAAGGAGCCGGACAGCACCTACAAGCTCTACGGCGAGGACGCGCGCAAGGGCGGCACGTTCGCCAATAGCTGCCTGATGGCGCGCCGCCTGGTCGAGCGCGGCGTGCGCTTCGTGCAGCTCTATCATCGCGGCTGGGACGTGCACGGCAATCTGCCCGAAGTGCTGCCCAGCCAGTGCCAGCGACGTCGATCAGGGCTGTTGGGGACTGGTGCAGGATCTGAAACAGCGCGGCATGCTCGACGACACGCTGGTGATCTGGGGCGGCGAATTCGGCCGCACGATTTATTCGCAAGGCAAGCTCACGCCCGACCGACTACGGGCGCGATCATCATCCGCGCTGCTTCAGCTTGTGGATGGCCGGCGGCGGCATCAAGGGCGGCGTGGTGCACGGCGAGACCGACGATTTCTCCTACAACATCGTGAAAGATCCGGTGCACGTGCGCGATCTGCAGGCCACGCTGCTGCACCAGTTCGGCATCGATCACGAGAAGTTCACGTACAAGTATCAGGGCCTCGATCAGAAGCTGGTGGGCACCGAGAAGGCGTACGTGGTCAAAGATATTCTGGCGTGAGCTACAGGCCTTAGACCAGTTCGATCATAACGCGGCGACCTACCATGGCCGCCGCCCGCTGCAGGCTTGAGAGCGTGATGTCGTTTCTCGGGTCAAGCAAGCGATCCACCTGGGTGCGACTTGTATTGAGCAGCACGGCCATGCGCGCCTTGGATATCTTCTTCTGCCTCGTGGCCTCGGCCAGTTGAGGAAGTCATCAATTGCCGAACCCATATGTTTCTTGCTCATCGCTCCAGCTCCTTATGACGCTTACGCGCGAACGCCAGGTCTTCATCCGCCGTCGTCCGCGTCTTCTTGATAAAACTGTGCAGTGCGATGAGATGTCCGCGGTCAAGGCAGAGCAGCAGCAGCCACTGCCGCACCGGCTCAGCGCCAGCGCTCGTGCGGAAGAATATCAGTTGGATTTTCTGTGGCGACGGGTCCTCGGCCATTATGCACCTTACGTAGTACATGTACCGTAAAAGGTGCCGAAAGGCTAGCGTTTGGTCTCGAACCAACCCAGCCGCAGGATGCCGCTGTCCAGCGCCGGCGGCGCGACGGGCTTCGCGGCGGCCAATGAAATCAGGTAGCGGAAGCCATACAGCTTTCCGGGCAGCGGCGTGGAGTTCACGAAAATCACCGCAAAACCGGCTTTGTGCAATTTCGCAACAATCGCGGATAACGCCGGTGAGCCCGCCGGCACGTCCATCCGAATCACCAGCCGATCCGCCGAGCTCGGCGCTAGCGCGTCTGGCGCCCGTACAATTGCCCAAAAGCTGGTAGCGTTTTGTGGATTCTCCTGGATCGCGCGCTCGAGAATTTCGAGGCCGTAGAGACGCGCGGCAGCAGCACTGCCCACCGCGGCCAGGCTGCCGTCGCCGTGGGCCACCCGCTCCGCCGCCGCAGCGCTCGATGCCGTCTCTTCCTGCGGAATCCCAGCGTAATGGGCTCCCAAGAACGCGCCCGCTTCCTTCAGCGCGCTCGGATGCGAAACGATACGCGCCACTCGGCCGGGCGCCGTCCCCGGCTTCACAAGCAAATGCAGTTCCACGGCGATCACGACTTCGCCGACGACGCGAAATGCCGGCTGGCGCTCGCCGAGAAAAATGCGCGCCGATTCTGCCGGAAAGCCAGCCACCGTCGAAGCCACAGGAATGACGCCGCTCGCAATGCGTCCGGCGGTGAGCGCTTCCACAATCGCCGTCATGTTTTCGAAGGGAACGGTCTTGTCCAGACCGGGCATTTGCTGGCGATAAGTTTCCGCGGCCTGATCGCTGAACGTCCCGCGCGGGCCGAGGAAACCGAGATCGGCGCAGTAAGCCGACGCCGCCAGAAATATCACGAGCCAGCTCATGGATGCTTCGAGATTTTTTCCTGCGCGGCCGTAGCCGGATAGCGCAATCGCGGATTGCTCTTGAGCGCTTCGAGCGCCGGAATCGCCGATGCCGCCGCAGGGCCGATCTCGCCGAACGCGGCCACCACATTGCGCAGCACATGCAGATGCTCATCTGGCCTTTGGCTGACGGCGATGAGCGCGGGCACGGCGGCGGCGGCCCTCATGCGGCCCAACGCTTCGGCGCAGATCATCCGCACGCTGGAATCACCGTCCTTCAAGCCTGCGATTAAAGCGGGGATAGCGGATGCCGCAGCAGGCCCGATTTCGCGCAAAGCCACGGCGGCAAGTCCGCGCACGATCGCGTCGGAGTCGGATAACGCGCGCACCAAATCCGTCGACGCGCCCGCCGCACCAGTCCCCATTTGCCCCAGCGCCCAAGCCGCCGCCGCCCGCACTTCGGCATCGGAATGGGTCAGCCCGCGCTGCAATTCCGCCAACAATCGGCTACTCCGCAGCTTCACAGCTTCCGGTGGTTCCGCGGCAACGCCGCCCACGCGCGCCAGCACCAGCCCTTCCAGCCCCAGATCGAATCGCTCCGCTGCCGCCGCTTTTCCCACGCAGCGGAACACCAGTTTGTGCGGGCCGCGCGCGAGTTGTGCCCACGTGAGCACCTGCTCACGCGATGGCACCGGTTCAGCAGAGTAGCCATCGATGCGAACGTGTGCGGCCTTGGTGGGCTCATCATCGCGCGCGCCGATCGCCGACAACACTTGCCCGTCCAACTCGACTTCATATTGCCCGAACACCGGCCCACGCGAGAATTGCAGCAGCAGCTCGTAGCGGTCATCCGATGGAATATCAAACGGAAATTCGCTCTCGCTCCCGACACCTTGCGCACGAAACGGTTCCGCGGCGATTTGTATCGCATTGCCGTGCGGCAGCCGTCGCGCTCCGTACGGCGGCACGGGCAATCCCGCCGCTACGCCCTGCTGATACCAGAACGCAACGCTGCTGAAAAAATCCGGCCGCTCATCGAAACTCGCCTTCACTGACCCATCGCTGTTCAACACGAATCCGGCATGCTCGAAACCAAAACGCAGCGAGCGCTGGAACGGAATCGGATCGAGCACGTGCCAGCGGTAGGCCGTCATGCGCGCGCCCGTGCCGGTGCCATCCGCGATGGTCGTTCCTGCGTATAGTCCTTGCGAAACGTGCAGCGCATAGGCATCGCCGAAATAATCTTCCGTACCAGTTCCGTGGAGCGTCGGCTCCTCAGCGCCGTCGATGAAAAACGATTCGTCGCCTTCGCCAAACCATCCCGGCTGCGTTTGAATCACGCTAAACACCGTCCCGATGTAATGCCCGCGCCCGCGCACTTCGAGCAAATCGTAGAGGCTGCCAGCCTGTGCCGGAATGGCCTGCCGGTACAGCGCGTGAAAATAGAGCGTGTCCGCGGGCAGGCTGGGCAGCTTTTTCCAATCCACCTGATAGTAGAAACTGTTGGGCCGGCGCACGCCTTCATTGGTCACAGTGATGCGGCAGGATTTGCGAAACGGCATTGGCCAGTAGCTGTTCCGCGATCGTCCCGACGAACTCACGCGCACCATTTGCGAATTGACATCGCGCTCTAAACCGTGGCCTGAGGCAAAAAAATCGCCGATAGGCGCATCCACGCTGGGCGTCACGCTGCCGTCATAATACACGCGCAGACGAAACAGACGCGGCCAGCCGTACTCGGTATTGGAACTGGTGATCCAGATATGCGTGACAGCGCCAGGACCTTGCAGATCGGCCAGCACAACGGTCTCGCCGGGAATGGGCCGCTTGGAATCGTCGTTGCTTTTCAGATCCGGATTGGTGCTGGAGCTGCGCCGGGCTTGGAAGGATTTCGGCTGGGTGAGATCCGAGTGGGTCGAACTGCTGGCCGGCAATCTGCCAAGCAACGAAAAAGAGGATTGCGAAGCCGCGAGACAACTCCAAAGCTTACTCCAATTGCACCCGAGGCTCAATCGGTTACAATCCGATCATGCCTTGTTCGTTCACGCGGCGCCGGCTGTTGCAGTCCGCCCTTCCGATCATGACTGCGAGCCAACTCGCCCTCAACGCGCAGACGTCATCAAAGCCCGCCGCAAGCAAGCTGGCCATGCCGGGACCGTTCCCCGGACGCGTCGTCGCGGTGCAGCATCCCGGCTCGATAGTCTCTGGAAAATATCAGGCTGAAGCGGTCAAGCAGATGATGCAAACCGGAATGACGGAGCTAACCGGTGGCGGCTGGAACGAATCGTGGAGGCTGTTCGCACAGCCTGGCGACGTGGTGGGCATCAAAGTGAATCCGGTGGGCTCGCCGAACATCGTCACTGGACCCGAAGTGCTGCGTCCCATCTTCGATGGCTTGAATGCAGCCGGTATTCCCAACAAGGACATCGTGGTCTACGACCGCTATCACGATCAGTTTGTAACCGCTGGATTTCCCGGATGGCTGCCGCCCGGAGTGCGCTGGACCAGCGCCGCCAAGGATTTCGAAGAAGTGCAGCAAGGCATGGACGGCTACGATCCCGATCACTATATGGATATGGCCGTCACGCTCCCCGGCTACGACGCCTCGAACCTCGCCGCTCGCCGCTCCTATGCCGCGCGCTTCATCACGCGGGATGTGAACAAGCTCATCAACCTATGTCTGCTGAAGGATCACGGCGCGGCCGGAGTTACGCTCGCATTGAAGAATCTTTCCCACGGCCTGGTGAATAACGTCAATCGCAGCCACTCCACCAAGACCATCAATGTGACCGGCGCATTCATTCCGTCGGTCGTGTCGATGCCGGTAATTCGCAATAAAGCGGTGCTGCACATCCTGTGTGGAATTCAGGGGCAGTATCACGGCGGACCCGGCCCGCAGCCGGAATTCATTTGGGAACACAAGACCATGTACTTTGGCACAGATCCGGTAGCGCTCGATCACGTGGGATGGCGTGCGCTCGATGCCAAACGCGTCGCGATGGGGATGAAGCCCGTCGCCGAAAACGAACCCGATAAGTACAACAGCCGTCGTATTCGCCAGCCGGAGCATATCGAGATCGCCGGCGCGATGGGCTTGGGCGTTTTTGACTGGAACAAGATCGATCTACGCAAAAAATCTCTTGCGTGACATCGGCGTCTACGCCGCAGTGGCGCGCTTAGCCTGCGTCAAATCCGTAAACACGCGTTGCAGCGCAGCGGCCCGGCTGGTTTCCACCTGATGCAATTCGCGCAGAACCGTTTCCTGCCGTTCCAGAAGTTCTACGATTCCGGATACGCGGCGGGTAGCATCGGTGGCCGTCGTCTTGAGCGCCGCCAGCTCTTCGAAATGGGAGGCCATGGCGGCGCGAATTTCCCGATTCTCGGCGCGAAACGCTTCGATCTCGGTATTCCGGCGCGCATCGGATTCTTTGAGTGAGACGACGATTGCTGTGAGCTGGTCGAATCGCTCGATTAATGCGGCGCTGGTTTTGCGTTGGTCGGCAACCGCGACCAGAAGCTGTTCAACCGGGCCCCACAGATACTTCACGTCGTTGATGGTGGCTTGCAACCGTTCCACTTTTTGCTGCAGCGCCAGGTTGAAAGTTTCCGTTTGCCCAGCAAGATGCGTCTGCATGCCTTCGAGCGCATCCCCGAAACAGCGGGCGAGATCGTTGGCTAGACCTACTGCCGTCCCCGCACTCGCGTCAGCCGGCAGATGAGCGCCGTTCGACGACTGCGATTCGGTTCCATTGGTCTCGGCTACAGCGAGAGTTTCCCGGCCTTCCATTAGTCTGATGAAATGGTCGTTGATCACTTCGTCCGCCTTTATCCGTTCAATTTTCTGATTCATTCTCTTCGCGCGTTACCATTACCGTTAGCTATCCCTGTTAACGCCCCACGATTGTGCCATGACCTCTCTAAGGTCAACAATATTCGCAATGGATAACTACAATTGGTTAGCGCCGCAGCGTTAACTAACGGTCTACGGCAAGAACTTCAGACTGATGCCTTCCGGGGACCGGCGTGGCTTTCGCTAACTCCGACACCAACGCAACGACCGCAACCCAGCCTACGAAGCTGTGGTTCTAGCACCTAAAAAGGTGCTTTAATGCGAGCAGGCATGATTGACATCACATCTGACATCCACTCGCTGACAACTTTCCGGCGCCGATCCGGCGATTTCATGAAACAGCTCCGAAGGACCAAGCGGCCAGTGGTTCTCACCGTGAAAGGGAAAGCCGCCGCGGTGGTGCAGGATGCCGAAGCCTATCAGCGGTTGCTCGACATTGCAGCCCGCGCCGATGTGGCGGAAGGCATCCGTCAGGGGCTGGAGGATGCCAAAAAAGGAAAGCTCCGGCCGGCGAGAGAGTTTTTCCGCGAGTTCGAAGCAGTGCATGGCATACCGCGTTAACGTCGCTGAGCGCGACCTTGCCGATCTGTACGGAGAAATCAACGCAGAACATTCCGATGCGGCCCTAAAATCGTATCGAGGTCTCAAAAAGGCCATTGTCAGCCTGGAAGAACCACCCGAATCGCTGCCCTTTCATGCCGGGGAAACACGGTCTCAGGCAGTTGCTATATGGCCACAAGCCTCACATCTATCGCGTCCGGGAAAGACAGCAGCAAGTTGATGTTCTCCACATCCACCACGGCTCCAGGCGAGCGCCACGGAGTTTCGAGTCGCATAGGTAAGAATCACTCAACGGCCAGCGGCCTTACTCGCATCACCAACTCCTTGAGAAACACCCGGGGCTGCATGAAGACCGCGAAGTGTCCGCCGCCCTTCAGCATCACCATGGTCTTGCGCGGCGCTTTGATGATTTTGAAGTATTCACGGACCAGTTTCGCGGGGCACGTGTAATCATCACCCCCTTGAAAGTAGAACATCGGAAGAGCGAACTCGTGAGCTAGCTCCGGCAGATTTATGGCGGCTAACGGCTTAAACAACTGGGTGCCGCTCAGCTCCTGCCCATTCCCCCAGTCGGAAACATCGGCCAGCGTGGATTCCGGTTTAATGATGGCCCACCCGGCAGTACTGAGCAAAAACAGATCGGCCCCTTCGAATGCGTTGGCCCATTTACGCTGCACCTGCTGTTTGCGTGGGGCGTTGTCATAAGGAGGGGGACCGAGCGATTCCAACTCCTGGATCGCATCGGCGTTCCGATCGCGGCGCGCGCGGCTAAGCAGCTCCTGATAGGCGGCCAAATAGTTTCGTTTACCATCCACCACTTGCCCCGTGCCCACGTAAGCATGGAAAAGATCCGGCCGTTGCCTGGCCATCAATGTCCCCAGCACCGACCCCCAGGAGTGCCCCACAATAACAATCTTCTTTTTGTGCAAATGATTGCGAAGAAACTCTGCAAGCTCAATCCCATCCTGAGTCATGCGGTCGATGGTGATCGTCGGAGCCACGGAAGGGCCCGACTTACCCAGCGTCTTACCTGCCCCGCGCTGGTCCCACTGGACCAACGTGAAAGATTTCTCCCAGGGCGCAAGCACTTTGTAAGCCCACGGATTAGTCGCATCGCCAGGTCCGCCGTGAAGAAGCAGCAGGACCGGGTTGGCGCGATCCTGTCCGCGGATCGTGATCCATTGATCGATGCCCCCAATGGGAACGAAAAGCTTCTCGTCGATGCCCGCGGGAGGCGTGGGCGCCGCCTTGCTAACCCCCCGCAAGAGGGTGAGAACGTTTATGTTCTCGACATCGGCAGAGACGCTTGGGCCCGGTTGTTGACCGGTCCCGGCCGCCGGCAGTAGACACAGCGATACACATAACAGCCTGAGCAGCTCCATACCAACTGCATACGCATGAACGGGGCTGCAGAACGCAATTTATCTGTGCGGTGCCGAGGGTTACTCCTGGCGCAAGGCGATCAGTGGGTCGATTCTGGTCACCAGCCGCGCCGGAATGAAACAAGCGATGGCCGCGACGATCAGAAAGAGCATCGATACCGCGGCAAACGTCACCAGATCAGTTGGGCTGGTGCCGTACAGGAAGCTAGAGAGTAGACGCGAGAGCGCCGCGGCCCCAGCCATTCCGAGCGCCGTGCCCGCGAGGACCAGAGCCAGACCCTGCCGGAGCACCATGCTCACCACCGAGCTGCTCCTCGCTCCCAAGGCCATGCGGATACCGATTTCGCGCGTCCGCTGGCTGACGGCAAGCGCCATCACCGCAGCGATGCCGCTGCAACTGATCACCACCGCCAGGCCGGCGAATATTCCGAGCAACAAGGTCATCAGGCGGGGCGACGCCATGGAATCATACTCGGCGCGTTCCACCGTATCCACCTGGTCTATGGCAACCAGCGGATCGACGTCGTGCACGGTGGCGCGAATCACCGCCGCCATGCCGTTGGGATCGAGGGACGTACGCGCGATCAGCCGGTTCACGAAGCCGTTGCGGATGACCCCGTAAATTTCGTCACCCGCCGGTTGCCCGAGGCCGTATTCCTTCACGTCCCCGGCGACACCGACGATCTCAACCCAGGGCGTCCAGGACATCATCTCGTCGAAACGGATGCGCTTTCCAACTGGATCTTCATTGGGAAAACGGTGCCGCGCCAGGCTCTGATTGATGATCACCACCGCGGGACCGGAGCGCTCGTCCTGCATACTGAAGGATCGCCCTTTCACAATCGGCTGGCGGATGGTCTCGAAGTAATTCGCGCTGACGATTCGGATATCGACGGTTGGCTTGACGTCCGCCTTGGAGGGCGGTTTACCCTCGATCTCGTAATCACTGGCGCCGGGGCCACTCACCAAACCAACCGGATTGAATGGAAAGCTGGAAGCCATTGCCGCAGTTTCCACGCCGGTGAGCCCTTTCACCTTAGCGAGAATGTTGTCGCCGAGAAGCCTGACGGTTTGCATGGTGTGAGGCGGGAAGCCGGGACTGATTCGCATCGTAAGAAGGCGATCAGGGCTGAAGCCGGGATTCACCTGCTGCAGCCTCACAAAGCTCCGGATCATCAGGCCGGCTCCGGCCAGCAGGATCACGGAAACTGCCACCTGCGCAACCACCAGAGCCGAGCGCAGGTGATGGCGGCTGCGGCTGGTAGTGCTCCAACTGCCCTGATGGAACGCGCTGCCGCCCCAGCCGTGGGAGGAGAATGCCGGCGCCAGGCCGAAAACGACGCCAGTCCCCACGGAGATCAGAAGGGTGAAGAAAAGCACGGGCGCATCGATCCGCACTTCTGCCACGCGCTGGGTGAAACCTTCCGTGAACCTCACCAGCACGGCCAAAGCGGGTGGTGCGAACGCCAGCCCCAGCAGACCGCCCAACACCGACAGCAGCACGCTCTCCGTCAGCACTTGCTGCACCAGCCGCGCCTTGCTGGCTCCCAGAGCGGCGCGCACGGCCAGTTCGCGCTCCAGTTTGAGCAACCGCGCCAGCAGCAGATTGGCTACGTTGGCGCACGCAATCAGCAGCACGAAACCGGCCACGCCGAGCAATACCAGCAGCATGGCGCGCGCGCGGCGGGCGATATCTTCCCGCAAGGGTGACGCGACCAGACTGTAACCATCCTGCGCCGGATACACATCGGGGTTGGCTCGCTCGATCTGGCTGGCCACCACCGAGAGGTCCGCTTGCGCCTGTTCCGTCGTAACGCCCGGTTTGAGGCGCGCGAACGCCGTCATCATGCGGGAACGCCGATTGGCAATGAAGCCGGCACTGGAACGGTACGGGCACTGCGACGTCGGCATATAGACATCGCTCTCCTGCGGGTACTGCGGGATGGGTGGCAGGACGCCGATCACGGTGTGCGGGCGGTCGTTCATCTGAAAGATCTTGCCGATAATGGCTGGGTCGCCCCTCTGGTGACTTTGCCAGTACTTGTAGCTGAGGATGAGCACCGCGCCGGAGCCGTGGGCTTCGTCCCCAGCGATAAAGGTTCGGCCGAGCAGGGGTCGGACGCCCAGGACATCGAAGAAGTTCGCCGAGACCACGGCTGTCTCCACGCGCTCGGCGCTGTCCTTGCTCATCAGCAGGAAGTTCATGGAGTGGTGCTCCACCACCGCCTGCAGCGTGTGGCTCTGATCCCGATAATCGGCGATTTCCTTAACCGAGAAGGCCAGATCGTTGATGTGGGCTTTGGCCGCATTCTGATGCAGCACCACCAGTTGCCCTCCCTGCGCGTACGGCAGCGGGCGCAGCAGCACTCCATACACCAGGCTGAAGATTGCGGTATTGGCCCCGATTCCCAGGGCTAGCGTGATCATGGCGGCGGCAGCGAACCCCGGATTCTTCCGGAGGACGCGTGCGCCATAGGCGACGTCTTGCAGGAATCTTTCGACCACGCGGCCAAGGCGGGCGTCACGGCACTCCTCCTTGGTGGGCTCGACGCCTCCGACGTCAATCCTGGCCTGTCTGAGCGCGTCTTCCCGGGACTTACCCTGAGCGACGTGATGCTCCGTCAGGCGGTCGATGTGGTAACGCAGTTCGGCGTCAAGATCCTGCTCCATCTTCTGCCGCCGGAACAAGAAACGGAAAATCGAGAGGAGCCGGTTGGCCATGATGTTCTCCTACGCCGTGCCCACGATGCGCGCCATTGCGCCGGAAAGCCGCAACCAGTTTTGCTTTTCCTCGACCAACTGCCGCTTTCCGTGGGCGGTCAGCTCGTAGTACTTGGCTTGCCGGTTATTCTCGGAGGCCTTCCAGGTGGCGCGGATCCACCCACGCTCTTCCAGACGGTGAAGCGCCGGATAGAGCGATCCCTGATTGACCTGCAGCACGCTTTCCGAAACCTGTTGGATGCGCAGCGTGATGCCCCAGCCGTGCATCGGTTCCAGTTCGAGCGTTTTCAGAATCAGCAGGTCCAGCGTGCCCTGCAGCAGATTCGCTTTTCGCTCTTGCCATAGAAGCCCTCGGGTGAATTTGTCGTTACTCTAGATATCCTACAAGAACTCTTGTAGATTGTCCAGAGGAACCAAATATTTTCTATATATACCTTGACACGTATATTCTTAGCAGAGTATATATAGGGGGTGGAATCCGTGTTCGAAATCATTGCGGAGCCAAACCGCCGAGCGATATTGAGCCTTCTGGTCTCGTCACAACAATCGGTGGGAGAGATCGAGCGTCAACTTCGTATGACGCAGCCCACCGTGTCAAAGCACCTGCGAGTGCTGCGCGATGCCGGTTTCGTAGAGTCCACGGTGGACGCACAGCGCCGTCTCTACCGGCTGAAACCTGAACCACTTCAGGAGCTGGATGCCTGGCTCGCTCCTTTCCGCCGGTTCTGGTCCGCTCACGTAGATGCGCTCGAACGCCACCTCGACCGCATGGGGAATTCGACACCAACGAAAAGGAAGACAACGAGAAAACGACGCGGCCCCAACCGCAAACATCACAAAGGAGAAACCAAATGAAAATCAAGCTGACAAGCATATACGTGGACGACCAGGACAAGGCCCTGCGCTTCTATACGGACGTACTGGGCTTTGCCAAGAAGGCCGATTTCAGCCAGGGCCCATTTCGTTGGCTGACCGTGGCGTCGCCTGAGGAGCCGGACGGCACTCAGCTCCAGCTGGCTCTGAACAACAACCCCGCGGCCAAAGCGTATCAGCAGGCGATTTTTCAGCAGAGCCAGCCCGTGGCTATGTTCTTCACCGACGACATCAAGGGCGACTACGAGCGGATCAAAGCCCGCGGCGCCGAGTTCACGATGCCGCCCACCGACGTGACCGCCTCGACCATTGCCATGCTGAAGGACACCTGCGGCAACCTCATTCAGCTCACGCAGCTTACACGCTACTAAATGCGGCCGTTCCGCTCATTGGCGCAGCTCCGCCGGTTCTGGTCCGCTTACGTGGATGCTCTCAAACGCCACCTCGACCGCATTGCTCGATCCACATCGCCGAAAACGAGAGACAAGGAGAAGAAGATGAACGATCGCGATCAGTACACACCGGGGCCGGCCACTGGCGCGGACGTGCGGAAGGACGACGAAAAGTGGACGCTCATTCTCGTCAGAGAACTGCGCCACCCGCCGGAAAAAGTCTGGCAGGCGCTGACCGACCCGGCGCATCTGCGCGAGTGGGCTCCCTTTGTAGTCGATGGAAGCCTGGGTACAGTTGGAGCCACGGTGAATCTCACCTGGGTGGCGGCGGGCAAGCCGCTGGAAACAAAAGTGACGCGAGCCGACGCTCCCGAGGTGCTCGAGTACAGCGATATGCGGTGGGAACTGGAAGACATTGGTGGCGGCACCCGCCTGACGCTCTGGCACAAGATCGATCGCCGCTTCATCTCGTGGGGCGCCGCGGGCTGGCACATTTCTTTCGATGTTCTGGATCGCCTTCTCAGCGGAACTCCCATCGGCCGCATGGTCGGCGGCGAGGCAATGAAGTTGAGCGGCTGGCAGCGATTGACCGCCGAATACGCAAAGCAGTTCGGCGTTGAGACGCCCAGCTGGCCGCAACAGGCGGGTCAAAAGTCGTGAATCGAGGTGGATCGCAAAACATGCGGATAGCCAAAACCAAAAAAGAGTTGTCACCAGATCAACGTAAAGAACTACTCAGAGCATTGAAAGCCCGTTTTGAGAAAAACGCGAACCGCCACAAAGGTCTTGAATGGGCGAGAGTACAAGCGAAGCTGGAGACCGATACGGAAAAACTGTGGTCACTCAATGAAATGGAAAGAACCGGCGGCGAGCCAGATGTTGTTGGTCACGATACAAAGACGGGCGAGTACATTTTTTATGATTGTTCAGCGGAAAGTCCCAAAGGCCGCAGAAGTGTTTGTTACGACGGTGAGGCTCTGGAGTCAAGGAAAGAACATAAACCAGAAAATAGCGCTATGGATATGGCTGCCGCCATGGGCATTGAGCTTTTGACTGAAGAACAATATCGGGAGCTGCAGAAACTGGAAAATTTCGATACGAAAACATCGAGCTGGGTGCGAACTCCTGACGATATTCGAGAACTCGGCGGCGCCGTTTTTTGTGATCGCCGCTACGATCATGTCTTCCTGTATCACAACGGTGCGGAATCTTACTATGCCGCCAGGGGGTTCCGTGGCTCGCTGAGGGTCTAAATTTCGCATGGAATCAACTCTAAAGACCAGCTCCAAAGCACAGACCATCGTCTATTGGATCGTCACCGCGCTCCTCTGCCTGCAGATGAGCTTCACGGCCTACGCGCAACTGCGCGTGCCGCAGGTGGCGGAGGCCTTTACGCACCTCGGCTTCCCCGCCTACTTCCGGGTGGAGCTCTCGTGGGCCAAGTTCCTCGGCGTGTTGCTGCTGCTTGCGCCGGTGCCGGCGTGGCTCAAGGAGTGGGCCTACGCCGGCTTTGCCATTACCGTTGTCTCGGCGCTCATCGCCCATTTCGCGGTGGGCGATGGCCCGGAAGCGTGGGGCTGGGCGGCCGGCACCGGCGTGCTTTGGGGGCTCTCGTACTTTTTCTGGCGCCGTTGGCAGTCGTCTGCAGTTACGCGGGCGGGGGCCTGACGCGCCGGATTATCGGCTGGTCTTCGTCCGCATCCGCTCGTAGCGTAGCCCGACCGATCCATTCGAGTAGGACTTGCACTCGGTCAACTTGAAGTCGCGCTGCGGGAACTTGCCCGGGAAGCCGGGGATGCCATCACCCAAGAGAACCGGACCAAGACCGATGTAGAGTTCGTCCACCAAATCCTCTTGCAGGAAACTGCGGCACAACTGGCCCCCGCCGCCCAGGTAGATGTCTTTCCCTTTGCGGCGTTTTAGCTTTCTCACGAAGGCTGTCAGAGATCCGCTCACCACTTCGAATCCATCGCGTTTGCCCGGCTTCCAACGCCGCGAGAATACGTAGTTGGAGATGCCCGGCATCTCCGGAATCTCGCCGCTCTTGCGCATTTCCGCCGTGGCAGCCGCTGTCTTGCGGCCCATGATGGTGGTGTCGATCTTGGCGAAGAAGTCTGCCATCAGCGCTTCGCCTTCTTTGTCTATCACCAGATAATCGATGGCGCCGTTCCGCCGCGCAATATAGCCGTCGATGCTGATTCCGAATCCCAGGATGACTTTCCGTGGCATTGCCGCGATTGTAGGTGGACCGTTTACTTACCGTCAAGGGAAAACTAATATTGAGTCAAGGCCATGACGAAACCAGAAATTGCCTGCATTGCGCCGTTCTTCATTGTCAGGAATGTCCCGGCGGCGCTGTCGTTTTATCGCGACCGTCTCGGGTTCGATATCACGTTTCAGGGGCCCGAACCAGACGACATCTTCTTTGGCATTGTCGAGCGTGGCGCCGCGATGATCATGCTCAAGGACGTGGGTGTAGAACCACTTCCGAACTACCAGCGAGACATCAAAAAAGGCTGGGCGCGTTGGGACGCGTACCTCTGTGTTCCCGATCCTGACGCGTTGGCGGCAGAATTCTCGTCGCGCAATGTGGAGTTTTCCGAACCGCTCAAAGATACCCATGATGGCCTGCGTGGATTCGAGCTCAAGGACGCCGACGGCTACGTTTTGTTTTTCGGCCGTACTCGTTCCTGAGCGCCGACTCAGTCAGATCTAGCCGTTTTCGACGCGCGCCTTTATATCCGAGTACGCAGCATCGATGAGGCTGCTGAGAGCCGCGGCGTTGGCGGCCGTTGCCGGCCTTAGCTTTACATGGCGCATGAACTTGCCGGTGCCTTGCAACAGGCGGCCCGGATCCGGCAGCGCTGCGCCATGAAAAAAACCGACGTTTACGTGCGCAGTGAATACTTTTACGTAGCCGAACGGCGCATCTCCCAGACATGCCACCGGACAGCCGTCGTGCAAGAGCTCCCGAACTTCGTCCCCGCACTTTCGCATTACGTCAAACCACTGATGGGCGATTGCTCCCAATTCACCTGCGTGCTCGTTCATCCACGCATCAATGGCGGGATCCCACTCGACAGCGCCGTTGAATCGCAGGAAATCCGTTCTCATGTAGCACTCTTAATTGTAGTGCGCGCTAAAATAGGTGCGAGCGTTGGAGTTGTACATGAAAAAGCCCGTCCCGGTGGAATCTGCCTCCGCATTAATCGACCAGAAGATCAAGGAACTTGGGGACTGGCGCGGGAAGATGCTCGCGAAAGTGCGCGTAATCATACACCAGGCAGACCCCGAGATCGTCGAAGAGTGGAAGTGGATGGGGACTCCCGTCTTTTCCCACGGCGGCATCGTCTGCACCGGAGAGACGTACAAGAGCGTCGTCAAGCTGACATTTGCCAAGGGCGCTGTGTTGCCGGACCCTGCAGGTCTATTCAACTCCAGCCTCGACGGGAATGTCCGGCGCGCCATCGACATCCACGAAGGCGACAAGGTCAATGAGGCGGCCTTGAAGGATCTCATCCGCGCTGCAGTGACGCTCAATCTCAACGGCAAGAGCAAGCCGAAGCCCCGGCGGGCGAGCAGCAAGCGCGCCGGCTAGCTGTGATCTATCCACCTGATTTGAGTGGTGAGCGCGGAAGGAATCGAACCTTCAACCTAGTGATTAAGAGTCACTTGCTCTGCCAATTGAGCTACGCGCCCTGACTGTAGAAAACGTTTCTCGCGGGAATGAAAAGCCGAACCGAACACCTGTCATTGTAATAACACCGATGCCCCCGCGCAACGTGTTATTCTGGCTCGGGTCAATCGATTCTATGCATTTGCTACCTACTCCAGAGGAAGTCGTCCAGGTTTTGCGCGATACCGGCGCGCTGCGGGAAGGCCATTTCGAGTACCCAACCGGTTATCATTCCAACGAATATTTGCAGGTCCCTCTCGCCATGCGCTATTACCAGCATGCGCGCACGTTGAGCGTGGGGCTGAGCCGCCTGCTGCGCGCCCATTCCGAAATCCGCGCCATGATTCCGGAGCTTTCCATCGTCGCGCCCGCCACCGCCGGGCTGCCGGTCGCCTATGGCGTCTGCGAAGCGCTGCGCGCCAAGCAGGTTTACTGGGCGGAGGAAACCGACGACGGGAAAATGCGCTTCCGCCAATACCTGGAGCAGCATCCGGGGGAGCAGGTGGTGCTGGTCGATGATATCCTCCGCACCGGCCGCAAGCTGAGAGTGATGAAAGATCTGTTGGAATCACGCGGCGCAACCGTGGTGGCGCTGGCGGTAATCATTTACCAACCCAATCCGGGTACGCACGATTTCGGCAACGTGCCGTTTTATTACCTCAGCAAAATGGACGCCAGTTATTACACCGACACCGCCCGCTGCGAGCTCTGCCGCCGCGGCGCGCCGTTGGACAAAGTTTGGGTTTGATCGCAAGATCCGGATAGATTGCCGTGCCGAAGCGCCGTAGGCTGGACAGTATGCAGACCAGTCAAATCCTCATGGATGAAGTGCGGTGGCAGGCAGTGCTGGCGCACGAAATTTGCGCCAACGAAGCCTTCGTGTACGCAGTGCGCTCGACCGGAATTTATTGCCGGCCCTGGTGCTCTTCGCGGCGTCCGAAGCGGGAGAACGTTGAATTTTTTCCCGCTCCGCAAGCTGCCGAGAAGGCCGGATACCGGGCCTGCCAGCGTTGCCGGCCGCTGCAGGCGCGCCCTCACAATCCGCAATTGGAGCTGATCCGGCGCGTGTGCCGTTCGATTGAAGGGCATCTGGATTCACCGCCGAAACTCGCCGCGCTCGGCAAGGAGACGGCCACCAGCCCCTTTCACCTGCAGCGCACGTTCAAGCGCTTCGTGGGCATCACGCCTCGGCAATATGCCGACGCGCTGCGAGTGGAAAGGCTCAAGAGCAGCCTGCGCGAAGGCAGTGAAGTGACGCCCGCGCTTTACGACGCCGGCTACGGCTCGAGCAGCCGTCTCTACGAAAACGCCCCGCAGCAGCTCGGCATGACGCCCGCAACGTACAAGCGCGGCGGAGAAGGCATGCGCATCGGCTACACCACGGTGCGCTCCCCGCTGGGGCGGCTGCTGGTCGCCGGAACCGAGCGCGGCATCTGCGCCGTAAGCTTGGGCGATAGCGAGGAAAAACTAGCTGCCGGACTGCGCGAGGAATATCCGCGGGCCGAAATTCAGCGTGACGATCTGCGTCTGCGCCAATGGGTCACTGCACTGGTGAGCCACCTGCAAGGCGAAACGCCCAATCTGGATTTGCCGCTCGACGTGCGCGCGACCGCGTTCGAATGGCGCGTGTGGCAGGAACTGCGCAAGGTTCCGTTCGGCGCGACGCGGACTTACTCGGAAATTGCCCAGGCGTTGGGCCGTCCTCGCGCCGTTCGCGCCGTGGCCAACGCCTGCGGCGCCAATCCCGCGGCCATTGTGATTCCCTGCCATCGCGCCGTCCGCAAAGACGGCACGACGGGCGGCTACCGCTGGGGCGTCGAGCGCAAGAAACTGCTGCTGGAGCGCGAAGCGCGCGGCGCATAGGCCGGCTCAACCGTATCCGTCAGACGAACCCAGGGTCAGTGGATGAGCTGACCAAGTGAGCGGGGTACGCTGGTGGCAACCGCCAGAACCGGTCACTTGAAGTTCAGCGTCGAGCAGGCGACAGACTCGAGTATGCGACGAGTCTCGTCGAATCGTTGCGGATTTTGCCATCGTTGGGAATATCCAGCGACGACCCACTCTTCCGGCTGATCCAGGCGCCAAAAGACAGCAATTATGGTCGGCGCGGCTGTTGGCCGCTCGGCAGGACCTTTTGTGGGTCGATCCGCATAGTAGTAAACCATCGGGTCGGTAGGGGCGAAGCAGGCAACGGTAATCGACTTCAGCTCCGAATCGAGGACCAATTGAGGGCGCAACCATTTTTCTAGATCGGCCATTCCAGGGGGATGCATTTGCCGATATTTCGTTACAACCTCTGCGCGGCTGCCAACGGTGATCTTCGTCGTCCACGTGGCCTCCGAACCCGCGGTCGGAGTAACAACCGATTTCCGGGCCGGGAATCCCGAAAAACCGCGCGCTCCTGTTGCAGGCGGAGTATGGTCGGTTGTGGTTTCTTTTCTAGCAGTCATCACGGACTCATTTTGAATGAAGGCCAAAACAGCCTCAAGATCGCTGCGATTGTCGTCGCACAGGGCCTGCTCAGTTCCCTCCCAGTTACGGTCGTCGCGAGTTCTGTAGGTCGCGCACACCCCTGCTTGGTGGCTGCAATAGGAAACAGAACCTGATGCCGCATGGATCGCCACTGCGAACGACCCATTTGGGGGTAACCGAAAACCCTTTGGCGAATCGTTCCAGAGGATCTCCCATCGCAGCACCGCCGCGAGCGTTTGCTCAGTTGATCGAACGCTCGGATTGCCAGCGCCGGCCGTCTGGGCGTGCAAGGCACTCGTCACAACGATCCCTACGGTGAGTCCAACGAGGAGGACAGTTCGGCGTTGAGCGAGGCCTTTCACAACTGGGCTCTAAAGGAAGTTTTAACACACAATATCTCGCCACCGTTCGCTCAGGCGCGACTGGCAGCCCAACGAGATGGAGTAAGGGAGCTACCTGTGAGATTGTTCGCCGGCCCAGCCCCGGCAGCACTTTAAGGAGATACTCCTTCACGGGCATGTTGCGTCGGCGGCAGGTTTCCTCTACCGAGAGGATCGCTGCAACCTTCGGGCCGCGATTCCGCTTCGACTTCCTCGCGCGTCAAACCCGGCTCTCCCTCAAACCCGATGCGCTGCTTGCGCAGATACCGGTTCGACCGCAATATAGATCTTCGTCGCCAGTCCCAAGCCGAACACGCGACTCAGTCCTCGGCCGCTCGAATCAACTCCTCCATGTCCCTCGGGCTGGAGCTCAACGAGCTCGCGATACGCCGGCCATTGGCCAGCAGGAGTGCAAAACCGGTCTGCGGCTGCGCTTCTTGCATGGCGACCCGCACCAGCGTCGGCTTCTGTTTCCGGCGCGCACGCTGCCAGTAGTCCAACGTGGACATCCCGTTGCCGTGCTTGGCGCAATACTCGCGCCGCGTCATCCCGCTCTTCGCAAATCCCTCAACAAGACCGCGAATCTCTTCCTTGCTGCGCATCTCGCCATTTTCAGCGGAATCCTCTGCCTGACAAGAAGGGTTCCTCAGACGCATACGCTCAACCGGGGACATGCGACAGCGTGTCCCCTTTGGAAAACAGCAGTCCTAGTGAGTGATCGGCGCGATGCTTTCGCCGCGCAGGCTGAAGGATTCGCCCAGGTAAACGCGGCGCACTTCGGGGTCGCGCCCCAGCGCATCCGGGCTGCCGGCGCGGAAAATCTTGCCGTTGTTGATGATGTAGGCGCGATCGGTGACCATCAGCGTCTCCCGCACGTTGTGATCGGTCACCAGAATGCCGATGCCGGAGCGCTTCAGTTCAAAAATAATCCGCTGCAATTCCAGAACCTGAATCGGGTCGATGCCGGAGAACGGTTCGTCGAGCAGCAGGAAATTGGGCTCGATCACCAGCGAACGCGCGATTTCCACGCGCCGCCGCTCGCCGCCGGAAAGCGTGTAGCCCTTGTTGCGGCGAACTTTCTCCAGACCCAATTGTTCGATCAGCCGCTCCATGCGCGCGTGCCGCTCATGCGCGGGAATGCGGAGGGTTTCGAGGATCGCCATCAGGTTTCCCTCGACCGAAAGCTTGCGAAACACCGAAGCTTCCTGCGGCAGATAGCTGATGCCGTGGCGGGCGCGCTGGAACATCGGAAGCGCGGTGACGTCGGTGCCGTCCAGCAGCACTTTGCCGGAATCGGGCGTGATCAGCCCCACGATCATGTAGAACGATGTGGTTTTGCCCGCGCCGTTGGGACCTAGCAGACCGACAACTTCACCCTGCTGGACGTCGACCGAAACGTCGTCCACCACTTTACGGCCGCCGTAGGATTTTGAGAGGTCCCGGGTTTCCAGCTTGCGCATGAGAGCTACTTGCGGAGCAGGCGGCTGGCAGTGCGAGCACCCGGCCCACCCGTTACTAGAAGCCTATCATCGTTGACAAAGTAGGTCAATTCTGTGCCGCGCGTATTGCCGCGCAGACTGTCGATGAACTGTGGCTCGCCGCCGCGAATCAGGATCCGCTCCTCGCCGGTTGTGTAGTACTCGGCATGCTCGCCCAGGCCGGTGCGGGTGCGGTCGATCCCGGTCTGAACGATCTCGACTTTTTCATCTGCGAAAGCTTTTTCCAGGCGCGAGTCATCGGTCTTGTCATCGGTCTTGTCATCGCTTTTGTCGCCGCTTTTGTCGTTGGCCTTGGCTACCGTTTTGTCCGCCGAAGCATCCGCCGGCGTTTTGGGTTTGGACTCCGTCAGAAACGCGCGCAGCTCGCCCGCTTTCACTCGCAGATTCGGCCGGCTGAGCGTGACGTGCCCGTTGTAATGGGCCAGCCGGTCCTGATCGGTATAGAGCAACGCATCGGCTTTGACCACGGTGAAAATCGGCGCCACGTCGGCGGCGGGCTTGCCGTCCGATCCTTCCGGCGGCTTGGCCTTCTCCCGCATATTCGTGATCACGCCACCTTTGGCCGCGAGGGAGCGCTTGTCGCGATCGAGATCGATGCGGTCGCCCTGGACGCGGTCGGCGCCCTGCCACATTACGGCGCGAGTCTCATAGTGAATCAGGCGATTGTGATTGGCGGAGGTCATGTGCTCGGCCAACGCCTGGATGGGCTCGTCGCCGGAAAGCATTTCCGACGTCGTGGTTTTCTTGTCCGGCATGCGGCTAGACGTCACGTGGCCGTCGGCGGCGAAATCTCCGCTCTTCTGATCCAGCTTGATGCGATCGGCGGACGTGGTGGCGGACGCGTCCGACATGCGCGCCTTCTTTTCGAGCGTGATCAGATTGCTGGCATAGTCGAGCTCGGCGTGGCTGGCTTGCGCGCGCCGCTCGCCTTCTTCATACGCGAACTCGTCCCACTGCTCCATGCGCTTCATCTGCCCGTTCTTTTCAAACTCGGCCGCCAGATTTTTGCTGCGCGTGGTGGAGACGGGACGCTTCTTGGCCGCTTCCTCGGGAGTGGGCTCGGTCCGCGTGCGGGCATTGACGCAGCGAAACGATTGAATCTGATTCTGCACGCCGTAGACGATATCCATGTCGTCGCCATCAAGCGTACGCCGGCGCTGGGTGGGATGATTGGGCAGGAATTCGAGATTCCCCGGCGCGCGCGCCAGAACGCGTTCGATCTCACGGCCTCCCGGACGCATCCGAATCTCCACCGTTTCGCTGCGCAGCACCCGCGTCTCAGGCGGAATCGTTCCGGCCACCGGAAGGGGCTTCGATTCGACTACCGTGTGCCCGTTACCCAGCACTTTTTTTAAATTGCTGTCGCCATTCACGGTTTCAAAATCCAGGTAGACGACGTCGGTGGTCATCGTGGTTTGCGAGCCTTCGGATACCGACACCAGTTTGGCGTTCTTGTTTCCGGTGACGCGGTCGATTTGTCCGTTGTCGTTATAGGTGACGTGCAATTCGTCGGCGGCATATTGCAGCGAGCGGCGCGGGTATTCCGCAGTCCCGTGAGCGGCGACCGCATCCACCTGGTGGATAACTCCGTCCTGCAGCGTAACCAGGGTGGCCGCAGCTTCCATCAAGGCGTCATCGCGTTTCAACCGCGCCCAGGGCTTCAGCCAGATGATCGACGAGCCTTCTTTGTAATTGAGCTCGGCGGTTTCAATTCGCATTGGCTTGGCGGCGGGCGTGGCCGCTTTCCAATCCAGGCTTACCTGGCTTAGCAGATGAAGCTCGCGCGTGCCGGGATCGTAATTCGCTCCCAGCGAATCCCCTTCGCCATTTTCAAATTTGAAATGCGTCGGCTGCTCGGTGTAGGCTTTGCCGCTCTTGGTTTCGAACGTGACACCGGAGGAGCGAATGGTCACTGGCGTCCGGGTCGGTGCGCCTTCAACCGGCAGGTTCAGCGTGATATCCACCTGGCCGCTGGAATAGAGGCGGTCGGCCGATTGATCGAATTCCGCCTGCGCGCTATGCACCAGGTCGTATTCGTCGCCGGTCTTTTTGTAGATGCGCAGCTCGACATCGTCCAGTTGCACTTTGGAACTGTCGTTTTCCTGTTTGACGCCCTTGGCATAGATGTCGACAACGGGATGGCCCTGATCGGTGTGGGACCAATGCCAGTTCTCGAGCTTGCCGCTGAGATCGAAAGGGAGCGCAGCGGGCTTCGCCGCCGCGTGCTTCTCCAGATCCGCTTTGCGGGTACGGTAGGTGGCGCCGATTCCGGCCAGGATGCCCAGAATCGCGATCACCAGAAGCCAGCGGGCATTACGCATTGTTTCTATCAGTGTAACAGCCCAGCGAAGACCGCGAGGGCAGTTGCAAAACGACTTTTGCCGGTTACAGTTAAATAATATAACTTGTTTGTTATATATGTATTACAGTTGCTACTTGTCACTCTACCGTCTAGTGTGCTAATAATATTCCTGAATCGAAATTGCTTCGATTTACATACCTACAATTCAGTAACTCAATCCTGGAGGTTGATGGCTTATGAAGATTCGACCGCTCTACGACCGCATCGTGGTCAAACGAATCGAAGAGAAAGAAACCATGCAAGGCGGGCTGTACATACCCGACTCTGCGAAAGAAAAGCCGCAGGAAGGCGAAGTCGTTGCCGTGGGCAAGGGCAAACGCTTGGACGACGGCAAACTGGTTCCGCTCGACGTGCAAGTCGGCGACCGCATTCTGTTCGGGAAATACTCGGGCAGCGACATCAAGTTGGACGGCGAAGAGTACATGATCATGCGCGAGGACGAAGTCCTGGGCATCATGGATGCGCAGCCGAAAGCAGCAAAGAAAGCGAGCTAGGAGAGACAATCTATGGCGAAACAAATTGTTTACGCAGAGAATTCGCGTCAGGCCATTTTGCGTGGCGTGAACCAATTGGCTGACGCTGTAAAAGTCACGCTGGGCCCACGCGGGCGCAACGTGGTTCTGGAGAAAAAATTCGGCGGCCCCAACATCACCAAAGACGGCGTGACGGTGGCCAAAGAGATCGAGCTGAAGGATCCGCTCGAAAACATGGGCGCGCAGATGGTGCGCGAAGTAGCATCCAAGACCTCCGACGTGGCCGGTGACGGCACCACCACGGCGACCATTCTGGCGCAGTCCATCTTCCGCGAAGGCGTGAAGGCGGTAGCGGCGGGCGCCAACCCGATGGCCCTCAAGCGCGGCATCGAGAAGGCAGTCGAAGTGGCGGTTGAGGAAGTCAAAAAGCTGTCGAAATCGATCTCGGGCGACATGATCGCGCAGGTTGGCACCATTTCGGCCAACAGCGACACGACCATCGGCACAATTATTGCCGACGCCATGAAGAAGGTCGGCAAGGACGGCGTCATCACGGTTGAAGAGTCGAAGACCATGGTCACCGAGCTGACCACCGTCGACGGCATGCAGTTCGACCGCGGCTATCTCTCACCGTACTTCGTGAGCGACGCCGAGCGGATGGAGTGCGTGCTCGAAGAGCCGTACATCCTGATCCACGAAAAGAAAATCAGCAACATGAAGGACCTGCTGCCGGTTCTCGAGCAGATCGCCCGCTCCGGAAAACCGCTGCTGGTAATCGCCGAGGAAGTGGAAGGCGAGGCCCTGGCAACGCTGGTCGTCAACAAGCTGCGCGGCACGTTGAACGCTTGCGCGGTGAAGGCTCCGGGCTTCGGCGACCGCCGCAAGGCGATGCTCGAAGACATCGGCATCCTGACCGGCGGCAAGCCGATCATGGAAGAGACCGGCATTAAGCTCGAAGGCGTTCGCCTGGAAGATCTGGGCAAAGCCAAGCGCGTCACGGTCGACAAAGACAACACCACCATCGTGGACGGCGGCGGCACCCAGAAGACCATCGAAGGCCGCATCAAGCAGCTGCGCGCGCAGATCGACGAAACCACGTCGGACTATGATCGCGAGAAGTTGCAGGAGCGGTTGGCGAAGCTGGCCGGCGGCGTGGCGGTAATCAAAGTCGGCGCGGCTACCGAAACCGAAATGAAGGAAAAGAAAGCTCGCGTGGAAGATGCTTTGCATGCTACGCGCGCGGCGGTTGAGGAAGGCATCGTTCCGGGCGGCGGCGTGGCATTGCTGCGGGCTTCGAAGGCGCTGCATAGCCTTGAAGATCGCGGGCGACGAGCAGATCGGCGTGGACATTGTGCGCCGGGCCTGCGAAGAGCCGCTGCGGCAGATCGTGGCCAACTCCGGTACCGAAGGCGCCATCGTGGTCGAGAAGGTTCGCACCAACGACAACGCCAACTGGGGCTACAACGCGCAGACCGATCAGTATGAGGACCTGGTGAAGTCGGGCGTCATCGATCCCACCAAGGTAACGCGCACGGCGCTGCAGAACGCAGCATCGATCGCATCCCTGATGCTGACCACCGAGGCGATGATCGCCGAGATTCCGGAGAAGAAATCAGCTCCGGCTGGTGGCGGCGGACACGGTCCGGAAGGCATGGACTACTAAGCAGTAATCAGAAGTACGAGGCCGCGCTTCCCCAACCAGGGAGCGCGGCTTTTTTTATTGTTTGCTAAGTGGGGCAGGTCCCCGACCTGCCATTTCGTTGACGCGCTCGACCAAGGCCACATTTCCGGAAGTTCCACCAACCCCGCCCGCACCGGATTCGATTCGATGTACCGAACGATGCTGTCAAATTCCTTCGCATCGCGCACCCAATGGTCATAAGGATTCGTCCTGCCAAAACCGCAGTCCCGTCCGGCCGAGGATCAGATTGGCCTCCCGGGCGCTGGTGTTCTTCACGGCGCGCGTAATCTCCGGACAGAGGATTTGTGCGGCTGCAACAGAACATGCACATGGTTCGACATGATGACCCATGCGAACAGCTCGTAAAGGTCCCATTTTCGGCTCGCGATGAGCAGCGTCTCTGCAACCGCGGCGGGAACTTGAGGATTCTTGAAGGAACACTCGGCCCGGAACTGGCGGAATCCAGTTGCCGATCCCATCAGGAGGAATCGCCGGCCTTCCGGGAGCGAAGTCCGCTACCAAGATCGTGCGTGGCACGAGGAAGCGAGCCATGCAAGCGCCAGGTCAGGAAGATGGGCGCTCCTTCGGGCTGCCAATGGGGCAGCCTTCTGCGGTAGAAGCTCATGGATACGAGTAGCGGGCACGCTCTACAATTCTCAAATGGCAGGTCGGGGACCTGCCCCACTTATGCCGATCTCGCGGCGCGCGTTTCTACAAGCTGCATTGGCCCCTACCGCCGGGCCCGTGATCGACGTGCATCAACACACCTGCTATTGGGGCCGATCGGACGAAGATCTCATCGCGCATCAGGCCGCCATGGGCGTGACGCGAACCGTGCTGCTGCCGGCGGGATCGCTGACCACGCTCGATGTCGGCGCGGGCGGGAACAAGTCCGTCATGGACCTGGCGCGCTGGCAGCCCGGCAAATTTTCATTCTTCGCCAACGAAGTCCCGACCCTGGCCGGCGCGCGCGCGGAGTTGGAAAAATATCTGAAGGCTGGCGCCATTGGAATCGGAGAACAGAAATTCTGGGTGGAGTGCGATTCTCCCGCCATCCATTTGCTGGCCGACATCGCCACGGATTTCGACGTGCCGGTCCTGCTGCATTTCCAGCACGGCGTGTATAACCTGAGCATCGAGCGCTTCCACAATGTGTTGGAGAAGCATCCCAAAGCCGTGTTCATCGGCCACGCGCAGACATGGTGGGGCAACATTGACCAGCGGCACGAGCAGAAGATCATGTACCCGAAAGGTCCGGTGACCGCCGGCGGCATCACCGACCGGCTGTTGGCGGATTATCCCAACATTTATGGCGATCTTTCGGCCGGATCCGGCCTCAACGCCCTTACCCGCGATGAAGGACACACCCGCGAATTCCTGGCGAAACATCAGGACAAACTGCTCTATGGCAGCGACTGCGAGGACCGCCGAGGAACCGGGCCGGCCTGCAGCGGAGCACAATGCCTCGCAGCCGTACGCCGTCTGGCCAGCGCGGCCGTAGCCCATAAAATCTTGTACGGAAACGCCTCCCGCCTGCTAAAAATCAGCTGAGCTCCGTTATAATTATTCCCATGCTTCGTTTCTCTTTAGTAGCCATTGCCGCTGTTGGAACCATGTTGGCGCAGGCGCCGCCGCCCGCGGCTGAAAAACCAGCCCGCGAGCCGGGCATGTACGCGACCATCAACACGTCGCTGGGCGCGATCACCGTCCAGCTATTCGAGAAAGAAGCGCCGATCACGGTAAAGAATTTCATGGGCCTGGCGAGAGGAACCAAGGAGTTTGATGATCCGAAGACCAAGGCAAAGGTGAAGCGCCCGTTCTACAACGGCGTGGCCTTTCATCGCGTGATTCCGGATTTCATGATTCAGGGCGGCGACCCCACCGGCACCGGCATGTACGGCAGCACCGTCATTCCCGATGAATTCGCGCCCACGCTGAAATTCGATATTAAGGGGCGTCTGGCGATGGCGAATTCTGGACCGCGCACCGGCAGCACGCAATTTTTCATCACCGACAGCACGCCAACTTATCTCAACGGCAAGCACACAATTTTCGGACAGGTCGTCGAAGGGCAGGATGTGGTGACCAAGATCGCCACCACGAAGCGCGATTCCAACGACAAGCCGCTGACGCCGGTCCTGATCAAGACCATCACCTTCAAGCGCGAAGGCCCCGCGCCGGCGAGTGAAGCTCCGAAGAAGGCTGCGCCCGCGGCGAAGAAAACCACTCCCGCCGAAAAGAAGTAGACGCGCGCCGTCCGTCCCCAGGGGTCAATGGGAAATTGAACGTACCGCGATGCTCTACAATAGTTGAGTGGGATCGGAAGCCTCGCTCGAACTAGCAGTTTCCAGACTGAACCAAGTCCGCTTTGAGATCGGCAAGGTCATTGTCGGTCAACAGGATGTCATTGAAGGAGTGCTGATCTGCCTGATCGCCTCCGGGCACGTGCTGCTGGAAGGCGTGCCGGGATTGGGCAAGACCACGCTGCTGCGGACGCTGGCCCGCGCGTTGCAACTGAAATATTCCCGCATCCAGTTCACACCGGATTTGATGCCCGCCGACATCGTCGGCAGCATGATTATCGAAACCGAAGAGCGCGGCTCGAAATCCTTGCGCTTTCAACCGGGACCGATTTTCGCGCATCTAGTGCTGGCCGACGAGATCAACCGGGCCACGCCGAAAACGCAATCCGCGCTGCTAGAGGCCATGCAGGAGCGCACCGTCACCAGCGGCAACACCACGCATGAACTGGAAGCGCCGTTCCTCGTGATGGCGACGCAGAATCCTATTGAGATGGAAGGAACCTATCCGCTGCCGGAAGCGCAGCTCGACCGGTTCCTGATGAAAATTCTGGTGAATTATCCCTCGCGCGAAGAACTCACCCGCATTGTGGAACGCACCATCCAGACCGAAGAAGCGCAGCTCAAACCGGTGCTCGACCGGGCTTCCATTCTGGAGGTCAAGTCCGTGTGCCGGCAGGTGCTGGTTGCCCCGCATGTGCAGGATTTTGCCGTCGAACTGGTGATGGCGACGCAGCCCGAGCAGCGGGAAGCGCATGACCTGGCCAAGAAATATGTCCGCTACGGAAGCTCTCCGCGCGGCGCGCAGGCGCTGGTGGAATGCGGCCGCGTGGTTGCGCTGATGCGCGGACGGTTCCACTTGAGCGTGGAAGACATTCTCTCGGTGGCGGCGGCCGTGTTGCGGCACCGCATCATCCTGAACTTCGACGCGCATGCCGACGGACAAACGCCGGAAAGCATTCTGAACGTCATCATTCGGAGCGTGTCAGCCCACGCGGCAGCCTAGGTCCCTCATGGCTTCCCCTCCCCTGCTCGACCGCCAGTTTCTGGAGAAACTGGAACGGCTCACCATCCACTGGCAGAAGTCGTTCAACGGTCTGGTAGGCGGGCATAATACCTCGCGATTTTCCGGCGGCGGCCAGGAATTTCTCGATCACCGCCATTTCCATCACGGCGACGATTTGCGCGCGGTGAACTGGCGCGCCTATCTGCGTCTTGAAAAACTTTTCCTGAAAATGTTCCAGATCGAGCCGCGCGTGCCGGTGCGCATGCTGATCGACACATCGAGCTCCATGGCCTTGGGCGATGGGCAGAAATTCGATTACGCCCGCAAACTGGCGGCGGCGTTGTGCTACGTGGGCCTGGTCCGGTTGGACACGATCAGCGTGCGGCCGTTTAGTGCGCGGCTGAGCGAAGGGATTTCCTGCGGCGGTGGGCGCCATCAATTCAGCCCGGTGATGGATTACCTCTCGAACCTAAAGGCGGGCGGCCACACGGATTATCTGGAAGTCACGCGCGAGTTCATCAGCGCCTATCAACAGCGCGGCCTGCTGATTATTGTGTCCGATTTTCTGGACGACACGGGATGCCAGAAGCCGTTGCAATATCTGGCGGACTACGGCCACGAGCTGATGCTGCTGCAGGTGTGGGCCGAGGAAGACCGCACACCGCCGTGGGCCGGAGAGCTGGAGTTGGTCGATGGGGAAACCGACGTCCACCTGAAGCTCGATTTCGACGATCTGGCGACGGGAACAATACACGCGGGCGTTCGATCAATACGCCGCGGATTTGCAGCAACTCGCGCTGCGCAACAGTGGGCGCTACGTGGGAATTTCCACCAAGATGCCGATTGAAGAAGTCATTTTCGGTTCACTGGTGCGGGCGCGGGGCATCGCCTGATGTTTTTCCTGAACCTCACCTTTGGGCAATTCGCGGCCCTGTTCGGCGCGGTTTCCGGAGCCGCGGTGCTGCTGTATTTGCTCGACCGTTCGCGGCGCAAGCAGACCGTGGCGACGCTGCGATTCTGGGTGGCGGCTCAGCAACCGCCGCTGGTGCGCCGGCGCAAGCGCATTCAGCAACCGCTCTCGCTCTTGCTGCAGATCCTCAGCATGGCGCTGCTGCTGCTGGCGATTGCACAGTTGCGCTGGGGCACGCGGCTGGCGACGCCGCGCGATCATGTGCTGATTCTGGACACGTCGGCATGGATGGCGGCGCGCTCGACCGGCGACGCAACCGGCAGGCGCACCTTGATGGACGATGTCCGCGACCGGGCGCGCGCTTACGTGAAAGCGGTGCCGCCGTCGGATCGCATCATGGTGGTGCGGGCGGACGCGCTGGCCACGCCGGCAACGGCCTTCGAATCGGATCGCCGCAAACTGGAAGATGCGATTGCGCGATCGAGCCCGGGAGCTACGGCGCTGTATCTGGACCAGGCGCTGGCGTTTGCGCGGCAGACGCAAGTGCTCGGCTCACGGCGCGCGGGCGAAATTGTTTTTGCGGGAGCGCTGCGGGTAGCGGAAGGGGCCAACCAGGCGTCCCGGCCGGCGGCGATTCCGAATCTGCGCGTGCTGCCGGTGGCGGATAATGCCGAGAATGTTGGCCTGCGAAGAATGGCGGTGCGGCGGTCAGCCACGGATCCGGATGTGTGGGACATTTACGTGGCCGCGCGCAACTACGGAACGGCGCCACAATCGGTGAGCGTTTATCTGCGCTTCGCCGGAGAGCCGGCGGGATTTCGCGGAATCACGCTCGCGCCCGGCGCCGAGCGCGAAGCCACTTTCGCTTACCGGACGCGCGCCGCGGGCGTGCTGGAAGCCAGCCTGTGGCCGCACGATTCATTTCCCGGTGACGATCGCGCGGTGCTGGAATTGCCACCCGAGCCCAATCTGCGCGTGACAGTTTACTCGGACGAGCCGGAGTTGCTGCGCCCGGTACTGTCGGCGGCTGCGCGCGTCACTGCACTTTTTCACCACACGGCGCAATATCGCGCTGATGATACCGGCCTGGTGATTCTGGACCGCTTCCGTCCGCCTGAGCCGCCCAAGGCAGATGCCATCTGGATCGATCCGCCGGCCAATGGCTCGCCCATCGCGGTGCGCACGCGGCTGCAGGGCGCACAATTCGACCGCTGGTGCTCGGACAATCCGCTATGCGGCGGGCTGCGCACGCGCGATCTGCATTTGGCGGCGACATCGGTTTTCGAAAGCGCACCTGGCGATATCAAGATCGGGCAAGTGGAACAAGGCCCGGTTATCGTGGCGCGGCCCGGAAAAACTAAGACGGTGGTGTTCGGCTTCCATCCGGCGGTTTCTGAAATGCGCTACGAGCTGGCCACGCCCCTGCTGTTCGCCAACATTTTGCGCTGGATGGCGCCGCATTTGTTTCGCCGCTCGGCACTGGCGGCAGGCAGCGTAGGAACGGTTTCGGCGGATGTGGACGAAGATGTGCGCCGGCCGGAAGACGTGCGTGTGCAAAGCGAAGATGGCAGCGCGCTGCCATTCACGCTGCGCGACCGCTCGCTGCATTTCTTTACGGGAACGCCGGGGACGGTGCGCGTGACCACCTCAGGCGGGGAGATGGTTTACTCACTGAATCTTCCGCAGTTGTGGGAATCGAAGTGGGAAGAGCCGGCGGGTGCGCGGCATGGCATTCCAGTGTTTCGTCCAACGCCCGGCGGGGCGACGGATCTATGGCCATTGCTTGCGCTGTTGGGCGCGGCGGGCTTGGTGACCGAGTGGTTCTTGTTCGGGCAAACGCACCGGCGGATGGCGAGATTGCGCCTGCCGCTTTCCTTCATCCGGCCGCGCGCGAGGAAAGTGTCATGAGCTTCGAACACGCCTGGGTATTGCTGCTGGCGAGCGTGCCCATCGCCTGGGCCGCGTGGGAATGGCAGTCGGCGGGCAGCCGGACGGCGCTGGCGTTGAAGGCTGCGTCCATGGTTGCAATAGTTCTGGCGCTGGCGGATCCCCGGCTTACGTTTTTTAGCACGCGCGTGGCGGTAGCGATTCTGGCTGACACGTCGCGCAGTGTTTCGCAGGCTGACCTGGCGCGCGCCTCGGCCCTGGCTACGGAAATCGAAAAATCGCGCGGCTTGAACTGGACTCGGGTGATTCCGTTTGCGCGGGTGACGCGCAATCCGAGTCCGAAAGAAATCGGCAGGGCGTGGAACCTGCAATACACGGCGGGCGACGCGGGACACGGCACCAATCTGGAAGCTGCCATTCGGGAAGCGATTGGCACACTGCCCGAGGGAATGGTCCGGCGCGTAGCGCTGATTTCAGATGGCAACGAAAATCTGGGAAGCGTGACGCGCGCCACCTGGCAGGCGCAGCAGCTTGGCGTTCCGATCGATACGTTTGCGCTGGCGGGAACACCTAAGCCGGATTTGCGTATTGAATCGGTGAGCATCCCGGCGGTGGTGTTTAGCGGCGAGCGGTTTCCAATCGACGTGACGCTGAGCGTGCCGCAGCGCGCGCGGGCGACGGTAGAAATTACGGCCGAAGCCAAGAGCCTGGGGCTAAGCACGGTGGATCTCGAGCCGGGCGTGAATCATGTGCGCGTGCGCACCAGCCTGACTACCGCGGGCGCGATCGATCTGGCCGGCAAGATTTCCGGCCCGGGCCTGGGAGAAGCGCGCTTCGAACATGCGGTGAGTATTCGCAGGCCGCGCGTGCTGTTGATTTCGAAAGACCCGGCCGGCACGGAAACGCATTTGCTGCGAACCCTCGAAGCCGGGCAGTTCGACGTGCAAATCGCTCCGCAGGGCGTGCCGGACCGGCTGGACGAATTCCAAATCGTGGCGTTTAACAACTGGGATTTAGAATCGGTGCCGCCGGCGCGCAAAGCAGCGCTGGAAAAATTCGTGCAGGAGGGCGGCGGGCTGCTGTGGATCGCCGGCGAGCGCAACGTATACGTCGAGAACAAACCGCCGGGCGACCAGTTGGATCGCGCGCTGCCGGCTAAGCTGGCCCCGCCTCGCTCGCCTGAAGGCACGGGCGTGATTTTGATCATCGACAAATCGTCATCCATGGAAGGCAAGAAGATGGAACTGGCGCGCCTCGCGGCGATCGGCGTCATCGACAATCTGCGGCCGATCGACCAGGTGGGCGTGCTGATTTTCGACAATTCGTTTCAGTGGGCCGTGCCGCTGCGCCGGGCGGAAGATCGCTCGCTCATCAAGCGGCTGGTTGCGGGAATTACGCCGGATGGCGGCACCCAAATCGCGCCGGCGCTCACTGAGGCGTTCCGCAAGCTGCTGCCGGTGCAAGCGGTTTACAAACACATCGTGCTGCTGACGGATGGCATTTCCGAAGAAGGCGATAGCCTGACGTTGTCGCGGGAAGCGGCGGCGAATCGCGTCACCATCTCGACGGTGGGCCTGGGGCAGGACGTGAATCGCGCGTATCTGGAAAAAGTTGCGTCCTTCGCCAAGGGGCGCTCGTATTTTCTCAACGATCCTTCCGGCCTGGAACAGATTCTGCTGAAAGATGTGATGGAACACACCGGATCGACGGCGGTGGAGAAGCCGGCACACGTGACGGTTGGCAAGAAGACCGAGCTGCTGGATGGAGTGGGCATGGAAGAGGCGCCGCCGCTGAAGGGCTATGTGCGTTACGTGGCCAAGCCGACGGCGGACACGCTGCTGAATGTGGAAGAGAAAGATCCGCTGCTGGTGCGCTGGCAATATGGCTTGGGACGCTCCGCTGTTTTCACGTCGGACGCCAAGAGCCGGTGGGCGGCAAATTGGGTAACCTGGCCGGGATTCGACCGGCTGTGGGCCAATACTTTCCGCGACCTGCTGCCGCACGCGCAGGCGAGTGAAGCGACGGCCGAGTACGACAGCGCGAACGACGAACTGGCCATCGAGTACCGCTTGAGCCGCCGTGCCGAAGAGCCGGAAACCATTCCCGACATTTACGTTTTAGGATCCGGCGGGATTCCGGCGTCCGGTGAAAGTGAGCAAGATCGCGGCGGGCAATTATCGCGCGCGAGTTGCGATCGAGCATAACCAGGGTCTGTTCCGCGTGCGGCCGCTGGCGGAATCGCGGGCGTTTCCGGAGATCGGATTCTATCGCGAAGAAGACGAGATGAGCGATCACGCCTCTAACGAATTTCTGCTACGGCAGATCGCGCAAGCCACTGGCGGGCGCTTCCAGCCGCAAGCGAAAGATATGTTCCAGGCAGGCGGGCGCAACGTGGCATCGAGCATGGAACTGTGGCCCGGGCTGCTGGGAATCGCTCTGCTGTTAAACCTGGCTGAACTGTTTCTGCGTAAAGGACGCGGCCTGCTGGCGTCGTGGCGCCAAACGGCGGAAGCAACGGGATGAAGCGCGCGGCTGAACTGGTCATGATCGCCTTTCTAGCTGGGCCGCTGTTCCAGCTCGCACTCGGATTATCTTTCGGCAAAGCGCAAATTGGACGCGATCGAAAGCGACCGCCTGAAGCCCGGCACGCAAGTCTCGCTCAGTCAGAAAGAACTGAACGCGTGGGTGGAAGCGGAATTGCCGAAGGCCGCGCCGGAGGGCGTCCGCAACACCAAGTTGGAGCTGGGCGCGGGCTCGGCCACCGGCACGGCACTGGTGGATTTCATCAAGCTGGGCCAGGCGCACGGCAAACCGCCGGGATGGCTGATGGCGAAATTGCTGGAGGGAGAGCACCCGGTGAGCGTGACGGCGCGCATGACGTCCGGCAACGGGCGCGCGACGGTGGATGTGGAGCGCGTCGAGATCGGCGGAATGGCGATCGAGGGCCGGATGCTGGATTTCCTGATCCACAATTACCTGCTGCCGGCGTATCCGGATGCCAAGGTGGGTGAGCCGTTTGAGCTGGGCCATCGCATCGAGCGCATCGACGTGAAGCCCGGGACGGCCGCGGTCATCATAGGCAGATAGTGGCCGCGAATAAATTCGCACGCAACATTCCCAACGTACTGACGCTGGCGCGGCTGGTGCTTGCGCCGCTGGTGGCCGCCGCCATTCTGACTGGACGGCACGAACTGGCGATTCGGCTTTTCGTGATCGCGGGGCTGACGGATACGGTCGATGGCACCCTCGCCCGGCGTTGGAACGCGATGAGCGCGTTCGGCGCGTATCTGGATCCGATTGCCGATAAGACGCTGCTCAGCGGAGTCTACCTGGCGCTCGCGGTGACCGGCGCCGCGCCGCGCTGGCTGGCGATTGTGGTGCTGGGCCGCGATGTGCTGCTGCTGATTGCTTCGGCGATTGCGTACAACTTTACGAAGCTGCAAAAGTTTCCACCGAGCGTTTGGGGAAAGCTGACCACGCTGCTGCAAATTGTGAGCGCGATTGCGTGGATGGCGCACAATGCGTGGCCCGCGCCGGTGCTGGGCATGGTGGCGGAAGTGCTGCTGTGGCCCACGGCCGCTGGTGACGGTGGGGAGCGGTGTGCATTACATTTGGCGCGGCTGGCGGACGCTGGTGTGATTGTTTAGAATAAAGGCACTCACCCCATGGATGCCGGCCAAAACAGCGAAGAATCCCGTCTTTTTGAAATGCTGCGGACCAAATCTGTCCGCTTCGGACATTTCAAATTAGCCTCCGGGAAAGAATCCAACGTCTATGTCGACTGCAAGTTGACGACATATTCCGCGCAGGCCATTCCGTTGGTTGGACGCGCATTTCTCCGTCGGATTAAGGCCAGAGGATGGTCACCGCAAGCAGTGGGCGGCTTGACGCTGGGGGCCGATCCGATCGCCTTCGCAATCGCAAGCGAGAGCATCGAAACAGACAGGCCCATCCACGCTTTCATTGTTCGCAAGGAAGCCAAGAAACACGGGATGGGCAGGTTCATTGAGGGGCTCGAAGAAACGCAGGGCTGCCGGGTCGTGATCCTCGACGATGTGTGCACCACCGGCGATTCGACCGCGCTGGCAATAGAGAAAGCAAAAGAGGCAGGCATGGAAATTCTGGGCGCCATTTGCCTGGTTGACCGGGAAGCGGGCGCGACGGAGTTGCTCCAAAGTAAATTTGGTTGCGCACTGGAGAGCGTGTTCAAGCTGTCGGATTTTCAAGCCGATAAGAATGAATCGGCACCCCCTGTGCGAGTTGCTGAATCAGCCGTATAGCAACGACGTTTTGCACAGCAATTGTCGACCAGACCTCGCGATTGACGAGGGAATGCTCCGGGAGTAGTCTAGAGATGTCAGGGGTTCGAATGACTCGCTACTTGCCGGCCCGCCATTATGTCCCGTTCGGCATTGCCGCTGTGGCGCTAGCCTGCCTTTCGGCTTGGGTTGGCATGCAGTGGGCCTGGGCGTTCATCGCGGCGGGGTTGTTCGTGCTTACCGCGCTGGCACTGTTCATCCTGGGACTGCGCCCGGCGATTGAAGTCCACGAAGGGCACTTGGCGATCGGCAAGCGCATCATCCCGTGGATGGACGTCAGGCGGGTGGATCGAACCGGATGGGTGTCGCCGCTGATTGTGCGCATGACCCTGTTCGACGACTCGCGGCAGATTCTGATTTACCCGGGCGACCTGGAATCGTGCAACGGCCTGCTGCGCCATCTGCGGCGGCTGTCGCGCGACGCCCTGATCGACGGCATCCCTTACCGCCAATACTGGGGCGAAATCCTGGTTCCGGGCAGCGACCGCAAACAGCTTCCTTCACCGCGCTACCGGTTGTTGCGCCCCGAGGACGAGGCTGAAGTGGAGCAGCTCTACCAGCGTCTGAAAACAGTGGGCCACATCGATCCGAAGAACACCACGGACGAGAAATAGTTCGTGGCGGGTTCGGGATCTTTCATCCGTAAATTCAGTATTGTGGGCGCGGTTGCTCTCCTGCTGGCGATTAGCTACCCGCTTTGGCTGGGCTGGATTGGCGCCTTCCTGATAAAAAGCGAAGCGCCGTTCCGCGCCGATATGATCGTGGTGCTGGCGGGGGACTGGGCGGGGTACCGCATTCTGAAGGGCGGCGAACTGGTGAAGCGGGGGTACGCTGCGCAAGTGCTGGTGAGCGGGCCCCTGGGTTACTACGGGCGATCCGAGGATAGCTTGGCCATACCGTTCGCGGTGGAGCACGGGTATCCGCAGGAATATTTCATCGGGTTTCCCAATCGATCGCACTCGACGGTGGAAGAGGCTGACGACATTCTGCCGGAGCTGCAAAAACGCGGCGTGAAAAAGTTCATTCTGGTGACGTCGGATTACCACACGCGGCGGGCGGGGCGGATTTATCATGCACGCGCGAACGGATTTGAGATGCGCGTGGTAGCTGCGCCCGACGAATACTTCACGGCTAAGGGCTGGTGGCGCACGCGCGAAGGCCGCAAGACTGTGTTCCTGGAGTGGACCAAGACGATCACCAGCCTGTTCGGTATCTGACTATGCGTGAATCCCTGCGAACCCTTTGGCCCTACCTGCGGCGCTACCGCAAAGGTCTCGCGTTGGGGATGGGAGCGCTAATCCTGAAAGACGTTGCGGGGGCGAGCCTGCCGCTGATGATCCGCGGCGCGGTGGACGCGCTGGCGCGGCATGCGGGCTTCACGATCGATCCTGCGATTCGCGGCGTACCTGGTGGGCTTGTCGCTGCTGAAGGGACTTTTTCAGTTCTGGATGCGGGTGATCCTGATCGGGAATTCGCGCGATATCGAATACGATTTGCGCAACGATCTGTTCGCGCACCTGGTGTCGCTCTCGCCGGATTTCTACGGCCGGCAGCGCACGGGCGACATCATGGCGCGGGCTACTAACGATCTGAACGCGGTCCGCATGATGCTGGGACCGGGCGTGATGTACTGGACCGAGACCAGCCTCACGTTTGTGCTGGCGATTGCGGTGATGCTGTCGAATGACTGGCGGCTGACGCTGCTGGCCATCCTGCCGGCGCCGCTGGTGAGCCTGGCGGTGATTCTGTTCGGGCGCGCCATTCACGACGCGGTTCGAAGTGATTCAGGGCATGTTTTCCGACATCAGCAGCCGGGTGCAGGAGAATCTGTCGGGCGTGCGCATGATCCGGGCCTTCGTGCAGGAAGAGGCGGAGCTGCGGCGGTTCGAAGAATTGAACCTGGGGTACATCGCGCAGAACATTCAGCTGGTGCGCATTTCGGGGCTGTTTCGAACCGCTGCTGGAGGCGCTGGTGGGCGTCACGTTTCTGATCGTGCTGTGGGCGGGCGGGCACCAGGTGCTGCAGCGGGCGGATCGGGATCGGCAGCTTCGTGATGTTCAACACGTACATGGGCATGCTGGTGTGGCCGATGATCGCGATGGGCTGGGTGGTGAACCTGATGCAGCGGGGCAGCGCGTCGTTGAGCCGGATCAATCAGATCTTTCAGGAGCGGCCGACGATTGCGGCGCCGGCGCGGCCCGTGCGGATGGGAGACGTGCGCGGGGACATCGAATTTCGCGGCGCTACGGTGCAGTATTCGGCGGGGCGGGCGCTGGATCAGCATCGACTTGCGGATTGCGGCGGGAACGACCGTGGCGATCGTGGGGCACACCGGGCAGCGGGAAGAGCACGCTGGTGAGCCTGATTCCGCGGCTGATCGATCCGACCGACGGGTACGGTGCTGGTGGATGGCGTGGATTTGCGGGAGCTTGGATCCGGCGGAACTGCGGCGGCACATCGGATTCGTTCCGCAGGAAACGTTTCTGTTCAGCGCTACGATCGCGGAGAATATTGCGTTCGGGGTGGAGAACGCGAGCGACGAGGAGATTCGGCGCGCGGCGGAGATGGCGGGGCTGGCCGGCGGATATCGACGGCTTTCCGGACCGGTACCAGACGATGGTGGGCGAGCGCGGCATCACGCTTTCCGGCGGGCAGAAGCAGCGGACGGCGATCGCGCGGGCGCTGCTGCGGGACCCGCGGATATCTGATACTGGACGATGCGTTGTCCAGCGTGGACACGCTTACCGAGGAGCGGATTCTTACGCAGCTTGACGGGCATTATGCGGCGGGCGGACTGTGATTCTGATTTCGCATCGGGTCTCTACGGTGCGGCAGGCGGACCGGATCGTGGTGCTGGAGAAGGGGCGGATCGTCGAGCAGGGGACGCATGCGGAGCTGGTGAACGCTGGGGGGTATTATGCGGATTTGTCTTCGAAACAGATTTTGGAGGAGGAGCTTGAGGCGATCTAAAACCAACACATTTCTCGCAGAGACGCAGGGTACACGGAGAAAATCAGAGAACACATTTCTTATTGGTGCGGCAGGATTCGTAGACCGCTTGGACGATTTCTAACGCCTGATAGCCTTCTTCGCCGGAAATTAGAGGCTTTCGTTTGGAGTGGATGGCGTCGACGAAATCCTTGAATTGGCGTTCGAAGGGCTCAACGGAAATCGCCATGGGATCGGACGCGCCGGAAGCTACGTTGGCGGCTAATGGCGGCGGATCGCCCGAGTCGTCTTGAACATCCCAATTTGTTAGGCGATCACCGGAAATGATTGCGGAGCCTTTGGTGCCGTGGAATTCGGTGCGCTCGGTGTAGCCGGGCCAGAAGGCTGTCGACGCTTGCATCACGCCGGTCGCGCCTGAGGCGTAGCGGACTACGGCGTTGACGACGTCTTCCGATTCGATTTTGTGGAGAGCGCCCAGCTGCCAGACGCCGGAGAGTTCGCTGATGGGGCCGGCGATCCAGCGCAGAATATCGATCTGATGGATGGCTTGGTTGATGAGCGCGCCGCCGCCTTCGGTGGACCAGCTTCCCTTGATGGGGCGCGAGTAATAAGCCGGGGAACGGTACCACTTCACGTAGCAATCGCATTGCAGGAGCCTGCCCAGGCGTCCTTGGGCGATGGCGCGGTGAAGAAAAAGACAGGCGTCGTCAAAGCGGTGCTGGCTGACTACGCTGAGCTGGATGCGCGGCGCTGGCGCGCGGTGTCGATCATCTGACGGGCTGTCGCGAGATTGGTGGAAATGGGCTTTTGCACCTGGATGTGCTTGCCGGTTTCGGCGCAGAGGAGCAGAGGCTGGAGGCGGAAATCGGGGAACGTGCAGACGTCGACGATATCCACTTTCGGGATGGCGGCAGAGGTCTTCGTAAGTGGGGACGAACTCAGCCCCAATGCGTTGGGCGAACTCGCGGCCCTTGGATTCCGTGCGATTAGTGCAAACCGTAACGGGGCAGCCGATGTTTTTCCAGGCGCGGGCGTGGAGCGCGGCGATGGCTCCGGTGCCGATGATTCCGACTGTTAACTCTGCGCTCATGCGGGTAAACTTTGCAGTATACAGCTAGAATGGGATTTCACACATGAAGCGTATTTGGTGGTGCACATGCGCGGGCGCCGCGCTGCTGCTGATGCTGGGCTGCAAGCGGTCGCAGCCGGCGAACGTGGCGGCGACGGTGAACAATCGCGTGATCAGCTATGCGGAGTTGGAGAAGAATTTCCAATCGCAGGCTATGGCCAATCAGGAGGGCTCGAGCGAAGACCAGGTGAATATCCAGAAACTGGAGCTGCTGCGGAACATGATCGACAACGAGATCATGGTGCAGCGCGCCGAGAAGATGGGATTGACGGCGGTCGACTCGGATGTGGAAGGAAAATTCAACGAACTAAAGGCGCCCTACACCAAGGAAGAGTTTGAGAGGCAACTGCAGAATCGCAAGATGACGGTGGAGGATCTGAAAGGCCAGCTCCGGCGGGAGCTGAGCATTCAGAAGCTATTCAACAAAGAGATTACGTCGCACATCACGATTACAGACGCCGATGTGGCAAGCTTTTACAACAACAACAAGGCGAACTTCAACCTGGCCGAGCCGCAGGTTCATATGGCGCAGGTGGTGGTGTCGCCCAATCCCGATCCGAACGTGCGCAACCTGAAAAATGATAAGGCGCGCGACGCTGAAGAGGCAAAGAAGAAAATCCAGACGATTGAAGCGCGGCTCAAGCAAGGCGAGGATTTTGGCATGATCGCGCAGAATTATTCCGAAGACCCGAATACCGCGGCCAATGGCGGCGATTTGGGATTCGTGCCGGAATCGGCTTTCGACAAGACCAGCGTGGAGCTGCGCAAAGTGATCCTGGGATTGAAGCCGGGAGAGATTTCGCCTATTATCCCCATGCCGGACGGCTACCGGATTCTCAAAGTGATTTCGAAGGAACCTTCGGGACAGCGTGAATTGACTGACCCTCGCGTGCAGCAGAGCATTCGCGAAACGCTGTTGAATCGCAAGGATCAGCTTTTGAAAGCAGCGTATTACGAAGTGGCGCGCAACGAAGCGCAAGTTCAGAACTATCTGGCGCGCGGCGTCATCGACAACGCGGGGAAAACCGCGAAATAATCCGGCAGCATTTTTCAATCACACCTTTCACAAACGTCTATCACGTTTGCATTCAATAACCTTCCAGTATTTCGCGACGAGAAACCAACAGCTGCATTGTAATTTGGATTGAAAGTTGAGTTCGGGCGTATGCCGATTTGAGGCTCCCTTAACCTTCCAGGAGACCACGATGGCGAGGAACCCGAAGGCGACCGCTGCCGGCAAGAGGGCCGCGGACAAGAGGGCAGACGACCGGTCCGATTTAGTGGAGAAAGTCATTCAGAGCGTGGAAGCGAACCTGCGATCGCACAAAGTCAAAGCGACGCTGGCGGACTTCATCCGGCTGCTGCATTTGCAAAAGGAACTGCAGCTCGACCGGCCGAGAGAAATCAAGATCACATGGGTAGAAACGGCGGAAGAGGAGTCTGTTTCAGAGTAATCGAATATGCCCCACTTCCCTCTCAAAAGCACTTTCACGGATGCACGACAAGGTTCAAAGGTTTCTCAGGTCCTATTGGTTCGGGTAAGAGTCAGGCGCTATGTCAAGAAGCACTCAAGCTGAGTTACGTCAATGCGGGGCGGGTCGGACTTATAGGTGCACCGACTTACCCCATGCTTCGGGACGCGACGTTGAGCACGTTTTTCGAAATCCTGACTGGCAATGGGATTCCCTTCGACTACAACAAGGCAGACAACGCAATCACGATGCTGGACAGCGGCTCGCGAATTCTATGCCGGTCAGTAGACGAGTTCGAGAGATTGCGAGGAACCAACCTGGCTTGGTTTGCGGTGGACGAACTGACTTACACGCCGGAAGCCGCGTGGCCGATTCTGGAAGGCAGGCTGCGGGATCCGAAGGCGAGCCGGCTGTGCGGAATCGCAGTGTGGACGCCGAAGGGGTACGACTGGGTATATCGCAAGTTCATCGCGGAGCCGAGGCCCGGTTACTCGACCATTGCGGCTCAACCTTACGAGAACCGCTATCTGTTGGAGCAGGTTCCGGACTTCTACGAGCTGCTGAAAAGCAGTTACGACGAGAAGTTTTATCAGCAGGAAGTTCTGGGCAAGTACGTCAACGTGCAGGCGGGCGCGGTTTATCACGCGTTCACTCGGCGCGACCACGTGATGGATCAAGTGGTAAACCCGGAAGCGCCGCTGCTGTGGGCGCTGGACTTCAACGTGGACCCAATGAGTTCAGTGATTGCGCAGATGGTGCGCGGCGATGTCCACGTATTGGACGAGATCGTGCTGAGGCATGCCAGTACTTTGGAAGCGTGCGAACAGTTCTACAGCCGCTTTCCGGATCATGCCGGAGGAGTGGTGATTTACGGGGACGCTTCCGGCAACACGGTCCAGACCACGGGCACTTCGGATTATCACATCATTCGCGAGTTCTTCGTGGACAAATACCGAACACCGCTGCACTATCGAATCCCGAAGAGCAACCCGGCGATCAGGGATCGGATCATGTTGGTCAACGGCAAGCTGCGCTCGGCACTGGGCGAGATTCGACTGACTGTGGACTTTAAATGCAAAGAACTGATTAAGGACTTTGAGCAAGTAGCTTACAAAGGGGACTCGAACCAACCGGACAAAGAGAAAGACCGGCAGCGCACGCACGTTTCCGATGCTCTCGGTTATCTGCTCTGGCAGGAATGCCGGCCGGCGCAGAAGGTCGGGGAGCGCGGCAGGCGGCTGATCTAAGAAATGACGATTTATTGATGCAACAGATCAATCAAGAACATCCCGAATACGCGGCCGACAAAGCCATGTGGCGAAAGTACCGTCACCTCTATGCGGGCGGCGAGAGTATGCGCACGTGCGCCGCGGAGTATCTGACGCCGCGAAACAAAGAGCCTGGTGATGTATATCACGAACGGCTGAGCCGGGTATTTTACGAGAACTACGTCGGGTCGATTATCGATTGGTATGCAGCGACGTTGATGCGGCGCGAACCTGTGCTGTCGTACGAGGGCAACAATGACGCGGGTAAGAGCTTCTTCGCTACATTCTCGGACGACTGCGACCTCAAAGGCACGACGCTGACGGATTTTTTCCGCCGGCAGTTTGTTGAACTGCTGATTTCGGGCAAGAGCTATGTCGTAGTCGACTTCCCGCGGACGGGACCGGCGGCGAATCGCGCAGAGGAAGATGCGCTGGGACAGTCGCGGGCATTTCTGGCAGACTACTCCGCCGAGGAAGTCATCAATTGGAGTTACGACAGCAGCGGGCAGTTGGATTGGGTAGTGCTGCGAAACACATGGATGCAGCAGGCGCTGGTTACGGATACGAGCCGCGTGAAAGAGACCCGGTGGGTCTACTACGATCGCGAGAACTTTCAGATTTATCAAGCAGGCAAGGGCGAGGGCCAGGGAGATGAGCCGCGGCTGATCAGCGAGGGCCGGCATGGGTTGGCCGCGCAAGGCAGAGTGCCGCTCTTTCGATTGCAGATCACCGATGGGCTTTGGTTGATGAACAAAGCCGCGCTGCTCCAGTTGGAGCACTTCAACAAGTCGAATGCGCTTTCGTGGGCGCTAACTATGGGGCTGTTCGCGACGCCGGTGGTTTACTCCGACCGAGAGTGGAATCAGATTGTGGGGGAGTCCTACTACATTCAACTCGGCCCCGACGACCGGTTCGGCTGGACGGAACCGGAAGGCAAGGTTTTCCAGATCGCCGCAGACAATCTGGAACGGTTGAAGGACGAAATTTACCGAGTGTGTTACCTGATGAACCAGGCAGCCTCCGGCGGATCGACTCAGATCACGTCGGCGCTGAGCAAACAGCGCGACTACAGCGTGACGCAGGAAGTGCTGCGCGCGTACGGCGATGCCGTGAAGCACACGATGAAACAAGTGCTGGGGGCGATCCAGACGGCGCGTCAGGACCAACTGGTGATCGATGTTTCCGGCCTCGATGAGTTTGATATAGGCGATTTCAGCTCAGAATTAGACGACGCGAAAAAGCTGATGGACATGGGGATTCAATCTGTGACCTTGCAGAAGCAACTTTTCAAGAAGCTCGCCTTTAAGTACTTTTCTGACGCGCGGCAGGAAATCAAGAACCAGATGGCGGCCGAAATTGACGCTTCTTTCGACAAATTGCCGCAAGGATAGGAGATCTATGAACGATGAGGCACCCGAAGGCCCTAAAGACGGCGATGCGGCTGAGACCGACGTCGCGGCGGTGGTCCGCCTGACGCTGGAGGAATTCACGCGCGGTGAACGGAACCGGAGCGAGCCTGCTTACAAGGCAGAGTTACAAGAGGAGCGAAAGCGGCGTGAGCAATTGGAGCGAAGGCTCAATGAGGTCATCGAAGAGAACAAGCGCAACCGTCTACTCGCCGATGAAGCAGAGCGGAGTGCAACGATTCGGACCGAGCTACAGCGGTTAGGAGTGGGCAAGGTCGACCTGGCGTTCAAAGCGGTGAAGGACGATATCGGCAGGGGCGAGGATGGCAGGCTGATCGCCAAGACGGATGGCGGTGATGTGGGGCTGAAGGATTACCTGGCTTCTTTTGTTGCCGCCAATCCGGAGTTATTACCGACGCGAATTTCCGGTGGAACCGGAATGGCCGCGACGCAAAAGGCTAGTGGCGGCACGGGAAGCGTGGACCTGGACAAGATCCGGCCAGGCATGAGTCGCGAGGAGATGGAGCGGGCGCGGCAGGAGATAGCGCGAGTCGCTTTGCAGACCCTGCGGGGTCAATCGTAGTAACTAACACTCTAGGAGAAACAATGCCAGCAATAACATCGAGTAACCTGGCCAATGCGATTGTGAAGCTAGTGGCGGCTGACGCTTTGCCCGCGCTAGTGGGGAACCTTGTCATGGGCAACCTGGTCAACCGCGATTATGAGCCGACCCTGGCGCAAGCCGGAGACACCGTCAACGTGCCGATTTCCCCGACATTGGTGGCGAATAACATCGCCGAGGGTGGAACGGTGCAAACGCAAAACCCGAACCTGGGTAATGCACAGGTGGTTCTGAATACCCATGCGGAATCCACATTCCTGATTCCAGATGTCACCAAGGTGCTGGCAGTGCCGGACCTGCTGAAGGTCTATATGCAGCCGGCGGTAGTGGCGATTGCCGAACGGATCGAGACGGACATCCTCGCGCTGTATGCGAGCTTTACCTCCAACACGGCGGTAGGCACGGCTGGAACACCGATTACGGAAGCTGTGATCGATTCCGCTGAGACGACGCTGTTCCAGTCGAAAGTGCCGGGGAACGCGCCGAAGAACTTGATTGTGGATTCCGCCACTTACTCGCAGATGAGGCAGATTCCGCGGTTCAGCGAATTCCAGACCGCCGGGGAAGCCGGCATGCGGGCGATGATCGACGGGACGGTGGGCAAGATTAAAGATTTCTTCGTGCTGCGCTCGCAGTACATCGCGAAAACGGGAAGCGCGCCGGTGACTACGCATAATCTGGCGTTCGTGCGGGACGCGATCGGTTTGGTGGTGCGGCGGCTACCGCAACCTCTGCCAGGGACTGGCGCGATTGCGGAATATGCGGAGCTGGGTAACTTCGGCATGCGGGTGGTGATGAGTTACCAGCCGAATACGCTGGCGCAACAGTTCACCGTGGACGTACTGTATGGGACGGCGGTCCTGCGGAATAGCTTTGGCGTGCAGGTGAATACGTAAACGGAGCGAGAGACAAGCGGGCGGGTTTGAAACCCGCCCCTACGGAGACTGGCGTGAATTTGAGAAATCACTATCGGAAAGTCCGTGAACTCCAGGAGACATTGGTGGAACCGTTTCTGGTCTTGTGGAGTCATGCAACGCCGGATGGAGGCAGAGAAGGAGTGCTGACGGAAGTTCCCCGGCACCTGGCTGCTGAAATGATCGCTGACGGCCGCGCGCGCCTGGCAGATGAGGCCGATGCGAAGAAGTTTCGCGACAAAGGCGAAGGGGCAGTGGAAGTCAAGGCGACGAGGAACGCGCGAGCGACCAAGGAATAACGCCTCATGGCCCTTTTTACTGACGGAAATATATCGACGCTGGAGAACCTGAGTGGTGAGGACTCGGGTATTCTGGACCTAGCCAACATCGAAAGGATCGACTTGAGCGTCAAGCTGGGGCTGGCACAGGACGAACTGGCGGTGGAGCTGGGATCGTGGCTGGCGCGATCGCGGGTTACATCTCCATGGACCTGGCCCGGCGATTCGGCGGCGTGTGTAGGTCCTCCAAATCTCAATAACATTGTGGTAACTCCCCCGCTGAGAATGTGGCACACGTTCTACACGCTGGCATTAGTCTATCGCGATGCGTATTACAACCAATTGAACGACCGGTACCTAGCCAAATGGAACGAGTACAAAGAGCAGATGAAATGGGCTTCCGGGATGCTGTTTCAAGCGGGGGCCGGGTTGGTGTGGGATCCGATTCCGGCCGCGAACCCGCCGAGCCTGGCAGCGGTAACCGGCACACAGCCAGCGACAACTTACTTCGCTGCCATTTCCTGGCTTAACGCGCACGGCGAAGAGGGCGCGCCAGGGCCGGCAGCTTCGCTCACCACTGTGGCACAGCAGGTGATTCAAGTGACGCCGCAAAACATCCCGGCTAATGCCAAGACATGGAATATCTATGCGGGACCGGGTACCGAGTCGCTGACGCTGCAGAATTCAACACCGCTGGACGTGGCGCAACTTTGGGTGGAACCCAATACGGGCCTGGTGACAGGGAGAGTTCCCGGCAATGGGCAAGATCCGAATTCGTATCGAGTGCTGCCGCGCACGCTGCAGAGAGGGTAACCCATGACGAGCGTAGGCAACCGTGCGGTGACCAAGATTTTGCAGCTGCTAATCGCGGGCCTCAATACGACCATCGCTGCCTTGGCGGCGGAGGAGGGCTTACAGATTCCGGCCATTAACGGGGGGCAGATTATTACAGAGAATGTTTCGGTGGAACTGGCAGAGAAGAGCGGAGACGCCAAGCGCAATGCGGCCTTGATCTATTGCGACACAATCCACAACACGCTGCGGGAAAAATTCCGGACGTTCTCCGGGCGTATCAGCCTCACGGTAGAGGTTCGCGTGACCCACGACCGGCTGGAGGGAGTGGACGGGACGCTGCGAATCTATGCCGATGCTGTGGGGCAAATACTCAACCAGAATCGCGGGGACTGGGGGACGGGCTTGTTTTATGGCGGAGGGTACGAAGCTTCCTTCGCGGCGGTGAAACATGGCGGCCGCAATTTCATCCAGATCGCCAAGGTCAACTTCGAGGTGGACGCGAGCGTCAACTAGTCTATGTCAGTCTACATTTCTTCCAATGCAAACCGGTTCTACTGTGCAGCCGAAGCCACTTACGGACAAGTTCCGGCGGTCACGGCGAGCAACCGCTTTCCGGCGCTGAAGCTAACTGCGTCACAGAAGCTAGAAGTAACCGCGCGGCAGGACAAGACGGGGAGCCGGACTTTTCCGGGCTTGCCTGTGGGCGGCAGGCGTCAAACCACGTTCGGCGTGAAGACCAACATGACGTCATGGAATCCGCAGACCAGCGCACCGAGTTATGGCCCGCTATTCCAGGCGACTCTGGGCGCAACGCCTCTAAGTTATCAGGGGGGATTGGCCGGGACGGGTTCGAGCGGGACAACGCTCAGCTTTGCCTCTGCACACGGGCTGACGGCGGGCCAAGGCGTGGCATTTGCGGGAGAGATCCGATTCGTGGCGGCGGTGGTCGATACTACTCACGTCCAATTGAACGCGCCGTTTTCGGCGGCACCTGCGTCGGGTGCGAGCATCGGCTCGACGGTGACTTACCTGCTTGCCTCAGAGCTTTCCAGCATCAGCTTGTTTGATTACTGGAGTCCGAGTACGGCGGTGCAGCGCATTTTATGCGGGGTAGCAATCGACCAACTGCAGGTGCGCGTGAATGGTGATTATCACGAGTTCGATTTCAACGGCTCAGCACAAGAGCTTATTGACAGCAGTAGCTTCGCGAGCGGGATCGGACAACTTAGCAGTTTTCCGGCAGAGCCGACGCTTGCCGCTTTCGATTACTCGATCGTGCCCGGCAATCTGGGACAAGTATGGCTGGATAATACGCCAGACCGGTTTTTCACGCTAACGGATGCCTTGATCACGGTGGGCAACGGCATGAAGCTGCGAGCCAAGGAATTCGGCTCGAGTTTGGCGAAGGGAATCTCGCCGGGCACAAGGAATGTCACGGTCGATCTGAAGCTATTCGGCCAGGATGATACTGCATCAAAGGGTTTGTATCAGGCTGCGAAACAGCAATCGCCAATGGCGGTGATGTTTCAATTAGGCCAGCAGGGCGGCCAACTGTTCGGAGCGTATCTGAAGAGCGTGATTCCCGAAGTGCCGGAGTACGACGATAGCGACACACGACTGCAGTGGCATTTTCGCAATTCACGCGCGCAGGGGACTGTGGATGATGAGATCGCGATTGCGTTCGGGTGATGGATGAACTACGAGAGTTCAACGTTAGTGAAATCAAAGGCGCGGCCAGGGATCTCGTTCGTGGTTGCCAGAATGTCATTTGGACGGCGCGTCGATCTGATGCAGCGGATACGCGAGCTCTTGCAGAAGCATGAATTTCTGGCGGCCGGCGAATCACCGCAGGAGAGGCTGGAGGCGGCGCTGTTGACGGCAGAAATTGACCGGCTTTACGTCGCCTGGGGGTTGCGTGAAGTTGCCGGGCTGGAGTTGGACGGCACCGCCGCCACGCCGGAACGGTTGGCATCGGATGGACCGGAGGATCTCTTCCAGGAGGCCCTGGCGGCGGTGAAAGCGGAATGCGGACTGTCCGAGGCCGAAAGAAAAAACTGATTGTCGCCTTCCATTTCCAGTTTTCCGATCCAACCGCGTGGAGGTGCGACCGCTGCCGCCAGGCGGGCCTGGAAATAAAGCGGCGATGCGGCTGGGTAGCGAACGAAGCGGCAACTCCGCCACGTCCAGTGTGGGCTCGGCATGACGTGGCCACGGATACGTGTCCGAAATCTTACGTGACCGCGCAAAGCTTGGGATGGATTGAGCAGTTCTTCGTGTGGCGCAGGCTAGCATACCGCACGCCGGATGGGTTGAGCGCGCGCGAAGTGGAGGCATTCATGATTCTCGAAAACGAGATGGCGATAGAAGGGCGACGTGGCCACGAATAGGACAACAGAGCAGGCGATTGACAATGTCGTGAGAACGGTCGTGCCGGCAGCGAGCGGATCCAACGTATCCTCCGCTTTGACCAGCGTGTTACCCGGCGCAGTGGAACTCAGCAGCTCGTTGACTAACCTCGCCACACAGTTGGACGGCATCATCACGGCGACGCAAACACAGGCGCAAGTGACGGCGGCGAATCGACTGTCGGTTGGACAGGACGCGGTCGCACAAAACAGTGGAAGCTCGGGATCGACGCTGGGCGCGATCGGGAGCGTGGCTGCGAGTTTTCTGGGCGGAGGCGTCGTGCCGCTGATCTCAGGGCTCATCGACTTATTCAGCGGAGGAGGAAGTGACGCTCCAGCGGCGCTGGCGCGCTATGCGGCGCCGGCCAACCTCAACTTCTCCGCAGCTAATGGACCGGATTCATCGCTCGAAGGAGTCAGTTACGGACAGAACGGGCAGCCGCGCACGACGGGGAACAGCGGCGGCACACCGTCCCAAGCGATTACGATTCAAGTGCAAGCTATGGACAGCCAGTCGTTTCTCGACCACAGTCAAGATATTGCGAGCGCGGTGCGACAAGCGATGCTGAACATGCATCCGCTCAATGACGTGATCAGCGATATGTAAGTAGACAAACATGGCCACCTTCCCATTACTGAAAACTGGCGCGGTTACGCAGTACCCGGCGCAAAAGTCATTCGCGTACTCGAACTATGTAGCGCGTTTTCTGGATGGCGCCGAACAGAGATACCGCGAGAGCGGCGGCCCGCTTTCACGCTGGTCAATCCGGTTGGATTTGGTGGATGAGGCGGAGTTGAACGCGTTGGAACTGTTCTTCCTGAACCAGCAAGGCGCATTTGGCAGCTTTTCATTTGTCGATCCGTGGGATTCCACGACGCACACCAACTGCAGCCTGGAGCAGGACACTCTGGATTTGCACCTTGCGAGCGAAGGTCGCGGCAGCACAACGGTCAACATTCGGGAGAATCGCACCTGACATGCTCTATTATCCGCAATTATCGTCCGGCGCTCTCGGCCAGTTTCCTCTTCAAAAGCGCAGAACGCAGCGGACGGTTGTAAACGATTGCCAGGATGGCCGGGAGATACGGCTGGCTGATGACGGCGCTGCCAGCGTGGCTTGGACCCTTGGTTATGGCGCGCTGGCGGATGGCGAACTGGCAGCGCTCGAGCAATTCTTTCAATCCGCGGAAGGCTCACTCAACAGCTTCACGTTCCTGGATCCGACCGCCAACCTTCTTCTGTGGAGCGAAAGCTTTGGCAATGCGGCCTGGACCACAAGCCCGCTGCTGCAGCTTACCGGCAATATCGCTGATGCGTTCGGCGGCACGAATGCGACGCGTGTGGTAAACCCGACGGGAACAGTCTGTACGATCGTCCAAACCTTAAATGCTCCCGAATGGTTCACCTATTGTCTGAGTGTTTATGCGCGCACCTCGCCAGGCGGATATATCACACTTACTCTACAGTCAGCTGGCGGCACTTACTTAATACAACCTGGCTGGAAACGGATTACCCTTACGGGACAATCACACGGTACGGCTGGCACAATCACGGTGGGGTTAGGCGTAGCTGCCGGCCAGTCGATCGATGTATTCGGGATTCAACTGGAGGCGCAGCCTGGGGCGTCAAAGTATAAGCAGACCTTTAGCAACGCGGGTGTGTATACGGACGCGCACTTTGCAGCAGACACTTTCGGCCTCACGACTTCCGCCCCGAACCGGCACGCCTGTACGATGCAGGTTGTGGCGCCGGCTGGCGCTTAGCCATGTCGACTATCTTCCAGATCAAAGAGCAAGCAGTAACTGATACTCCCCTGTTACTTTTTGATTGCCAGCTATGGGACGGGCAACTAGAGCACTGGAGTACGCATCAGGTGACTGTAGGCGGCGTTACTTATGCGGGTCGAGTGCTGCGCCACAATGTCTTTGAGATCCAGACCTCATCCGACCAAGGCGTGGATGCCATTCCAAAAATATCCCTGGCATTGGCAAACGCCGATTCTCATTTCTCTCAACTGGAGCGCGATGGCGGCTTCAAAGGCGCTTTGCTGACTGCCCGTTTTCTCTTCTTTGACCTGCGCCAGGGAGTACCGAGTTCGGACATCAGCACGGTTTTTCTTGGCATCATGAACCCGCCGGACCAAGTGACGCAATCGACTTTCCAGCTTTCGGCAATCAACCGCATGAGCTTGCAGCGCGTGCTTTTGCCAGAGGTACGGGTGCAGCGGCGGTGTCCTTGGGATTTTCCTGCAACACCCGCGCAACGCCTGGAAGCGTCGACGGGTGGGACGGATGGCCAGTATTCGCGGCTGTATCGCTGCGGCTATTCCGCCGACATATCTGGCGGCACGGGGAACCTGAATGGCTCCTCTGCGTTTGTGTCGTGCAGCTTTACCCGAGCAGATTGCACGGCGCGAGGAATGTTCAGCCAGGATAGCGCGCAACGAGCAACGGGAAGATTTGGCGGCATCGAGTTCGTGCCTTCCGTGGTACAGGTGAGGAGCTACGGCGAAAAGGGCACGCATCTTTCTCCGGTGAGTCCGAACGAGGCCCGCTACAACGACTTTGTGCCCATCGTCTACGGGACAGCCTGGTATGCGCCGACCATTGTGTTTACCCGAAATGACGGCAACCTGACGCGAATGGAAGTGCTCCTGGGGCTAGGAGAAATTCAGGGCGTCATCACCGTGTTAGTGAATGAGATTGAGATCCCGCTGGGAGTAACTGGATCTAACATGACAGGGACGGGATGGTTCAACCTGATCGGGACCGGTGCGCGGAACGGCGCATTCAATCCGGACTTCACGGACGCATCCGGTAATCCGTTGGGTGATCCTTACGGTAGCATGGCTTTCCTCTCAGTGGTCGTGCCTAACCAGATCAACGACGGGTTATCGCTCCCATCGATCAAAGTTCTGCTGCAGGGTGTGAAACTGGCGCACTATGGCACGGATGGTAGTTTCCTGGACGAGCAATTCACTTCCAATCCTGCATGGATTGCGCTCGATATTCTCAGGCGCAGCGGCTGGTCGCTGGATGAAGTAGATTTACCAACTTTTGCACTGGCCGCGTCTTACTGCAATGAGAGTATCCAAACGCAAGACCTAAACGGAAACACGATTTCGATTCCGCGATTCGATTGCAATCTGGTCCTCAACAACCGGCGGACCGCGGGCGATCTGATTCGTGCGATTCGCAATGCTGCTCGTCTGTACCTCACCTACGGCAACGACGGCCTTCTGCAGCTTAAGGTAGAAAACACGCTGGCGTTGCAGCAACCTTCGCAATTGACGTGGAGCAACAGTACGCGCCAGCTTAACGGCGGGTGGCCGAGCTACGAATTCGGTGATGGCTCGACCGGCGTTTCGGGAATTCTGCGCAAGGCCAACGGCGATCCGAGCATCCGGATGTGGTCGCGCAGCACCACGGACACGCCAAACCGGTTCGCGATCGAGTTTCAGGATTCGCTCAACGAGTATCAGCAGGATAGCTTTTCGTTGGTGGACGTAGGGGACGTGGAGAGAGCGGGTCAGGAGATCACGGCTCCCCTTACGGTTCTGGGCATTCCGAACTATGACCAGGCGGCACGGATACTAAAGTTCAACCTGGATAAATCAATTTACGGAAACACTTACGTTGAATTTGAGACAAGTGTCAAGGCGATTGGGATTCAACCTGGCGATCTGATCTCACTTACGTATCTAAAGGAAGGCTTCACCCGGCAACCATTTCGGGTGGTGAAGATTGCGCCATCAACGAATTACCGAACGTCCCTCCTTACCGCGCAAATTCACGATGACTCCTGGTACGACGATACCAATGGTCAGGTCAGCGGAAATTCAGGGGCTAGACGCCAGCCAGGTACGGGGGTGGGATTACCGCAGCCGCTGATCGGCAACGTCGTCGACACGAACGGCGACATTCAGTTTGGTGTAGTTGAAACTTCGAGTACGGCTTCGGATGGAAGCCTGATTCTGAATGCGACGGTGGGCTTTTCGCCGCCTGCAGCGCCACAAACGGGTGGTCCGGCGATTCCATTTCTCAATCTGGCGGCAACCACCGGAGCGACCGGCGGAACTTTAACTGGCGGACAGACGCTGTATTACGCGATTACGGCGGTGGATAACGCTGGGCTCGAGAGCAGTCTCTCTTTTATCGTGCGCGCAACGACCGGGGCTGGAACCAACACGAATACCGTCACGCTGTCCAACTTGAGTTTCTCGCCAGACGCTGCGGGATTCGATGTCTATCGCGGCGCAAATCCAGCACAGCTGTTTCGAGTGACGCAGAATCAGACGCTAGCCACTCAGTTCATGGACACCGGACTTGCGCGCCAAGTGGCGTGCCCACCGGACGCAAATTACGATCACGCAAACTTCTACTGGCGGCTGGAACTGCAGACGGAATATTCGGCGACACTATACTCTGCAACAGCAGTCGGCAATAGCACCCTGGAAATGACGGCGAATGCTTATGTCGGGATGACGGTGCGCATTACGCGCGGCCGCGGCGCGGGGCAGGAACGGCCGATCAGTTCAAACACGGTCACCACACTGAACTTGACGATCGCTCCATGGAGTATTGAACCCGATACTACAAGCTTTTTCACGGTGGCTGAAGCGGGATGGCATTTCGGCGCCTCGGGAAAGACCAGCCCTGTGCAATTTCAAATTCCGAATCGCACGGGTGCCACGATTCATATTTCGGGCCGTGCCGCGAACGTCAACGATGCCGAAGCGCCGCTGGATCTGGCGACGGTTACCCGCTGGCTGATTGGAGGCGCGGGTGATGCCGCGGTAGATCAGGACGTTCCACCGCTTCCGGCTTTCGGCATAGGGCTTTCGACACACAGCGGCGGGACGGTTGAACTGAGCGGCGTCAGTTTTCCTCAACTCACCAATACGCGGACAATCACGGCTGGAACATTGTCGCTGTATTACTGGGATGAATTGTCGGGACCTACCGCGTTGAAACTGGTGTCAGCAATTAGCGCAGTGGATACGGCGATCGATCTAACGCACGCCGGTGCGGCGCAGGCCGGCAGCTTCATCCAAGTGGAAGGTGAAGTAGCGTTGGTGGTCGCGGTCTCCAGTGGTTCGACTCACTACCAACTTACGCGGGGCGTACAGGGCAGCACGGCTGCGGCGCACGACGTGCAGACGCCGGTCTATGAGTTGCAACAGAAGGTTCAGATTGTGCCGTTCGTACGCGATTTTTTTGGCAGCCCGGCGAGCGGAAGCTGGAGCTATCCGATGCTGCTGCCTGACTGCCGGATCGCTATCAGCGAGTTGTTTGTCACCAATGTTCGTGGCAACAGCCCTACTGCGGCAATCTGTCTGACGCAGACCACCGACTTCGGTCTGCGTACTTTGTCGGGCGGCCAGTACTCATTTCAATTAGAAGGCTTCCTGGCGGTGGAAACAGGGGCAACACCGGATTTGGGGATCGAAGCGACGCACGCCGCTCGCGATATTTACGCAATCGTTAGAGCGGCGCCGGCAGGTGCGGCTATTCAGCTACAACTGAATCAGAATGGAGTGCCATACTGCGCAGTTACGATTGCTGATGGCGCGACACAGTCTACGTCGGTTGGCGGATTTGGATTACCAGTTCTCTCGATCGGTGCGAGGATGAGCCTGGACATTGTTTCGGTGGGAGTAACTACACCGGGAGCAGACTTGACCGTAGTCATTCGATTGTAGATTCGCCATGCCGGACACCTTACAGAAACTTCGGCCGGACCGCGATTTGCAGTGTTATTTCCAGCGCCCGTCGGGAGTCGCCGCGCTGAGTGGGACGAGCGCGACGGGGTTCACGGTGTCGGGAAGCTGGCGGCAGCAGTTCGACTGGGCGGTGATCGAATGGAATCGGGACAATACTTTTGAGCATCCGTTGTTTCGCAACCTGCCGGACGGCGACCTTAGCGGCGTAGTCTTGACTTATGACGAAACCCGCCAGAACTGCATTCCGTTGGATTCGACGCTGTTCCCGACTGTAGATTGGCCCTCACTTCGAATTTGGGTGGAAGGCAATTCGACACCTTACAAAGTACTACTGCACACGGCCGAGCGTGCGACCGCGATTGCGGGCAGCTACCAGTGCGCTTCGGCAATCTTCGAGTTACAAGGCACTGTTACGACCGGAGATTACGTCGAACTGGCGTGGTCCGGCGAGCATTACACATACCTGATGCGCGATGGCGACATTTTGGAAAACGCCGCAGAGGCCATTGTGGAGGCGGTTAACGCGAACACCGCGTCGGTGATGAAAGCGTCGCGCGATGGCCGTCAGGTTACTCTGACTTACACTGGAACCGGGCAAACCATCGCGAACAGCACTACTGGGGCAAATGGTAACCGTGTAGGAGTCTATGGCAACGTGACGGGTGCGCAAACAGAAACCTGGCAGCCGGCATGGCAAATGATGAGTGGCGGTGTTTCCCCGAGCACGTGGCAAATTGTGCTGGACTTTTCTTCGCTCTTGGATGAGACCGGCGCTTCCGTTCCAGCAACCGCCGTTCGAAAAATGCGCTGGACTTATGCGGCTGATCTTCAAGCGACCAGCTACCAGAGAGGTGAGTTTCAGGTCCAGGTTAGTAACTGGATGGTGGCGGGTACTAACGCGGCTTATCAGGTCGCTGGGCCAGGAAGCCGGCGTGTCGAAGATGACGCACCTGATGTGACATATACGGGTAGCTGGACGCCTTCGACCGGCGCTCAGAACTTTTCCGGCGGGTCGATTCATTTAACCACTACACCTGGAGCGGGGGCGGCTTGTACCTATCTGGCCTCACAGACCCACTTACTCTATTTAGGAACCCGGAAGGCACCGAACGGTACGGTGATTTCCGTGTCGGTAGACGGCGGTACCGCGCAGACGATCGACTTAGCACTGGAGGACGACGTGCTGGTTCGGATTTTGCTTGGTACTTTCTCTGGCGGGGCCGCGCATACCGTTGCTATGAGTCATGCGGGAGTAGCTACGCCGCTGTCGTATTTTTATTTTGACTTCCTTGAGTTAGCCATTGCGACGGAGACACTGCCGGCACCCGTCCCGGAACCTGGGATAACGCTCGCCACGGACTGGGATACGGATCACTCGATCGCGCTCGCTCCGGAGAGAACGGCCTGGATGATTCATTCCTTGGGTTTTACCGGGCGCGCGAACCACTACGCCGGTGCGCTGTGGTTCTACGAGTTGATCGCAGTGGGGTACAGCTATGCTTCGGCAACCGTAACATTTAGCGGAGCTCCTACCGCGAGCGCGATCACTACGCTTTACATCGGCGCGGTGGGTTCGACAGATCCACCAAACGCGATTGCACACTTAAACCTGGTCGGAGATACGGCGGCCAGCATAGCGAAGGCATTTGAGCTGGAGCTGAATAGTGGATACACGGCCGTGTGGGCGCAGGCGAGTGAGACGGTACTCACGATCTATGCGCGAGCGATCGGGGCGGCTGGAGAAGCAGTCACGCTCGCGGCGGATCCCGCGTCAGGAACCTTCGCGGCAGTAGCCAGCGGCACGGTATTAGCCAATGGCAATGAGGGCAAGTGGCGTACGGACCTCACCGCGACGCCCCGCCTAAATCGTGCCGCGAGGGATTGGAATCAAAGTTTTTTCACGGCCCTGCGGTCATACGGGATCGCGGCGACGGCGGCGCTTAGCATGGAATTGCAGAATGGTGATCCGTCTACGGCCGTCGGCATTGCGCAGAGGTACCCCAGCGGTGCAGAAGTTGAACTGAATACTCCGGCGATTCAAACCAATTTTTCCCCAGCCAGCTTAGCGTTCTGGCAGCAGGCATATTTGGATCTGGCTACGCTCATGGCCGCCGCGGGTCAAACGCCGTATCTTCAGTTCGGTGAAGTGCAGTGGTGGTACAACCCGGACGATGGTTCAGGCATGCCTTATTACGATGCCTACACGACATCCACGTTTACGGCTATTTATGGGCGTGCGATGCAGGTGTTCCTCAATAGCAGCGTGGATCCTTCTGCGTATCCCGACGAGGCACAGTTCCTGCCTTCGCTGATTGCCGCGTTTACGACAAACATCATGACGTTCGTGCGGCTGACGGTTCCCAGCGCGATTTTTGAAGTGTTGTATCCTTCCGACGTCAATAACTCGCTGCTGAATAAGGCGGTCAACTTTGCGGCCAGTTGGACGCCTGCTAATCTGGCTTGTCTCAAGACGGAAAATTTCACCTTCACCGGAAATCGCGATCTCAATCAAGCCAAGAGCTCGATTACTCTTCCGATGCAACTGGGATTCCCGCGAACGCAGAGCAGCCACCTGGTGGGCATCGGCGACTACACGACGCCGTGGCGGAAAGAGGCAAGGCTGGCAAAAGGCGAGGGCCTTGAATCGGTGGTGCTGTTTGCCCTGGATCAATTCTGCCTTATTGGTTACGCCGTTCCATTGCCACCTGGGGCGCGAAGTAGCCGCTACATGGGATAAATCCAGGCGTCATGTTATTGTTTTGAGTTAGACCGTGGTTCTGGTTCAAAGCGTTTCCAAGTTGTACCGCCTCTACAAGCGTCCTCTCGACCGCATTCGCGAGTTGTCTCCCTTCCAAGCGAACAAACTGCATACGGATTTTTGGGCTTTACGCGATATCGGCTTTACCGTGGAGAAGGGAGAAACGCTGGGGATCATCGGCCCCAACGGCTGCGGAAAAAGCACGCTGCTTCAGATCATCTGCGGAATTCTGCCGGCAACCCAAGGCAGAGTGGTGGCACAAGGACGCATCGCGGCGCTGCTGGAACTGGGCGCGGGCTTCAATCCGGAATTCTCCGGACGCGAGAATGTGCTGCTCAACGGCGAGATCATGGGCCTGAGCCGCGGTGAAGTGGAGCGCGCGCTGCCTTCGATCGCGGCATTCGCGGAAATCGGCGAATTTTTGGATCAGCCGGTAAAAGAATATTCCAGCGGCATGTACGTGCGGCTGGCGTTCGCAACGGCAATCCACGTAGAGCCGGACATTCTAATCGTGGATGAAGCGCTGGCGGTGGGCGACGCGGTGTTCGCCAACCGCTGCGTGCGAAAGTTTGAGGAATTGCGGCAACGGAAAGTCACGGTGCTTTTCGTGTCGCACGATTTAGGATTGGTGAAGCAGCTTTCCGACCGGGCCATTCTATTGGTGAACGGCCGCATCCACGCGCAGGGCGAGCCGCGCGACGTGGTCAATCGCTACATCGGATTAGTGTTGGAGAGACAGCGCGCGGACCAGGATGTTGCCGCGAGACCGGCCGGGCTCACCTCCGGATTCCGTCATGGCGATGGCGCGAGCCAGATCGGCGAAGTACAAATACTGAATTCCCACGGTGAACCGGCGCGCAGTGTCGCTAGCGGAGAAGCGGTGCGGGTGCGCGTGCGCTGCCGGTTCGAGCACGCGGCGTCCGAGCCGATTGTGGGCATTCTGATTCGCAGCCGCACGGGGATGGACGTGTACGGAACCAATACCGGCGTGGAGCAGATCGCGCTGGGGAGTTTCGAGCGCGGCGACGAACTGCAATTGGAATTTCGTTTCGATTGCTGGCTGGCTGCACAGGAATACACGCTCACGGTGGCGACGCAGAACACGGACGGCACAAGTCACGACTGGTTGGACGATGTTCTCGCGTTTGAAGTAGTGGATTCACGCGCCATCGCGGGCGTGACCAATTTGCGAGCGACGGTCGAATGGCACAAGACATCCGCGCCCGCATCACGGTGAAAGTTCAGCCTCGGGCCAAGGCCACGCGGCTGGCGGGACGATTCGGCGACGCCTATAAGCTGCAACTCGCCGCGCCGCCGGTGGACGGCAAAGCCAATGAGGAATGCGTAGCGTTTCTTTGCGGAACTGATGAGAGTCCCGCGGGCGCGCGTCCGCATCGTGATAGGCTTGACAAGCCGCTTGAAAGTGGTGGAAATTGACGGGATCGCTCAAGAGGCTGTGGATAAGGCTTTGGAGCGTCTCTGAGAGGAACAAAAACAAGAAAGATTTCACGCAGAGACGCAGAGTAGGCACATGATTTATATCATCGTGATTTCAGTGATTGTGGCCGTGCTTTTAGCGGCGGCGATCGTGCGCACTACGCGCGTACATAACCAGGCGGATTTTTTGGTGGCGGGCCGGACATTGCGCTGGCCGGTGCTGGTGTTTACGCTGCTCTCTTCGTGGATCGGCGCGGGTAGTCTGTTCGCGGGCGGAGAGAATGCATACCGCAACGGGTTCGCGGCGTTGTGGCAGCAGGCGGGCGGATGGCTGGGGCTGGTTCTCATTGCGCTCATCGCCGGCCGCGCGCGGCGGTTTGCGCAATTCACTGTTCCCGATCTTTTGGAATCGCGGTTCAACACGGCGGCGCGGGTGTTGGCAACTATCGCCATCGTCATTTCGTACACGACCATCACGAGCTATCAGTTCAAAGGCGGCGGCGATGTTTTGCACCTGATTTTTCCTGCGATGAGCCAGACGACGGGCATGTACGTGATCGCCGGATTCGTCATCGCGTTCACCGCGATGGCCGGAATGGGCTCAGTGGCTTATCTGGATGTGATCATCGGCTTGCTCGTGTCCGTTATCGCGATCGCCGCGGTTCCGCTGCTGCTGGGAACTAATGGCGGATGGGAGGGTGTGCGAAGCGCTCTGCCGGCCGATCATTTCACGATTCTCGGGCCACTCACGCTAACTAAGAATCTGGGGATTATGCTGCCGACGCTGTTGCTGTTGATCGGAAACCAGGGCATGTACCAGAAATTCTTCTCGGCGCATTCGGAGCGAGACGCGAAACTTGCGGTGCTGGGATGGATCGGGGGGACGATAGTGCTCGAGACCGTCATCATCACGATCGCGGTGATCGGCAGTTCACGTTTTCATCCCGCCAACCCGCGTGAAATCATTCCCACGACGGCGCGGCTCGGGCTGCCGGAAATTCCGGGCGCGATTTTGCTGGGCGGAATCTTTGCCAAAGTGATCTCGACTGCCAACAATTACCTCTTCTCTCCATCGAGCAACTTGATTCACGATGTCTACAAGCGGTTTATCGCGCCTGAAGCAAGCGACCGGCGGACTCTGCTGGTATCGCGCGCGCTGGTGGTGTTTCTGGGAGTATTTGCGCTATTGCAGGCGGCGCACTTCGAATCGATTCTACGGGCGTCGCTCTATGCCTACACCGTGTACGGAGCGGCGGTAACGCCGGCGGTAATGGCGGTATTTTTCTGGAAACGCGCGACGACGGCGGGTGCGATCACCTCTATCGCGTTGGGCGCCGCCATCACGATAATCTGGAATGTGCTGGACATCCAAACGGTTGACGCGGTGTATCCGGCTTTGGGCACATCGGTTCTTGGGCTGATAGCGGGTAGCTTGTTGTCGGCGCCGCCTCCCCTGGAGAAGTGGCAGCCATTCTTCGAACGCGCGGAAACCGGGAGAGCGCAATGAACGTCGCCGAAATTCAAGAGAAACTGCGCGAAGAGAAGCTGGATGGCTGGCTCTTCTTCGACCATCATCAGCGCGATCCGCTGGCCTATCGCGTCTTGAACCTCACGCCCGCTGGCCCTGTAACGCGCCGCTGGTACTATTTCATTCCGGCGCATGGCGAGCCGCGCGGGCTGGTGCATCGCATCGAAGCCGGCACGCTGGATTCGCTTCCGGGAGAAAAGACAGGGTATTCCAGTTGGAAAGAGCAGGTAGACGGCCTCGGGCGCCTGCTAGCGAATAGCCGGCGGGTGGCGATGCAATATTCGCCGCGCTGCGCGATTCCCTACGTCTCGATGGTGGACGCGGGTACCGTGGAACTGGTGCGGGACACGGGCGTAGATGTAGCCAGCTCGGCGGAATTGATCCAACATTTCGAAGCGAGATGGGATGCGCAAGCGCTGGAATCGCATCTGGAGGCGGGCCGCCGCGTGGATCGCGTACGGCGCGAGGCCTTTGCGATGATCGGCGAGCACACGCGAAACGGCGGATCGGTTCAGGAATTCGCGGTGCAGCAATTTGTGCGCGAGCGCTTTAAGCAGGAGCAGCTTTTCACGGATCACGGACCCATTGTCGGCGTGAACGCCAACGCTTCGAATCCGCATTACGAGCCGAGTGAAACGGTGTCGCAGCCAATCCGAAATGGCGACCTTGTGCTGTTGGACATGTGGGCCAAGCTGGACCAACCGGGCGCGGTGTACTACGACATCACGTGGACAGGCTACTGCGGCGGCGCGGCGCCGGACGAGATGCGCAAAGTTTTCGAGATCGTCCGCGGCGGACGCGATCAGGCGATTGAGCGGGTGAAGAGTGCGGTGAGTGCAGGCCGCGAAATCCGCGGTTTTGAAGTTGACGACGCCGCCCGCGAATACATACAGAGCCTGGGATACGGGCAGTACTTCATCCATCGCACAGGGCACTCGATCGGACAGGAGACTCATGGAACCGGCGCCAATATGGACAATTTGGAGACTCACGACGAGCGCAAGATCGTGCCATGGACTTGTTTCTCGATCGAGCCGGGCGTGTATTTGAAGGATTTCGGTATCAGGTCTGAAGTGAATGTGTTCGTTGGCGAGCACGAAGCCCGCGTGACGGGCGAGGTGCAGACGCAATTGGTCATCATTTGAGTGAGTGGCGGATCGTTGACGGCAAGCGGCTGGAAACTTCGTGGATTTTTGCCGCGAAGCCTGATCGGCCAACGATTGTGATGCTGCACGAAGGGCTAGGCTCGATTGCGCTGTGGAGAGATTTTCCCGCTGCCGTCGCTCAACGTACAGGCTGCGGCGTCTTCTTGTACTCGCGATATGGACACGGGCGCTCGGATCGGCTGGCAGAAAAGCGTACCATCGACTACCTGCATCATGAAGCTGAAATCGTGCTGCCCGCGCTGCTGGCGCAGGAACAGGTCGAGCGTCCGGTATTGTTCGGACACAGCGACGGCGCTTCCATCGCGCTGATTTACGCGGGCAAGTATCCGGATTCGCCGCGCGCGCTGATTCTCGAAGCGCCCCACGTATTCGTCGAGGATTTGTCTGTGCAGAGTATCGGCGAGACGAACAATGCATACCAGACTACCGATCTTGCAAGCCGGCTGGGCCGTTATCACGAGCATGTGGACGCGACTTTCCGGGGCTGGAGCGATATCTGGCTCGACCCTGATTTTCTTATCTGGAACATCGAGAGTTCGCTCGATTCCATTCGCTGTCCGGTGCTGGTTATCCAGGGCGAGGATGACGAGTACGGAACGATGCATCAAATTGAAAAGATTCGAGCGCGGATCCCCGCGGCGCAAGTTTTGCCGCTCCCGCGCTGCGGGCACTCTCCCCATCGCGACCAGCGAGAGGCTACGCTGGATCGAATGGTGGAGTTCATCGGAGAGATTTCATGATGAGATCGGTACTGACGCTGATGGTGGCCGGCAGCTTACTCATGCGGGCCGAGAGTTGGCTGACTTTTGGCGGCGACGCCCAGCGAACCGGTTGGGCAAAGAACGAAACGGCCATCACGAAAAATAATGCCAAGAATCTTGGCCTACAGTGGAAACTGCACCTCGACAATGTCGCCACCGAGCTCACCTCACTAACAGCCGCCATTGTGGTGGAGAACGTGGTGATCGTCGGTGGAAGCTCCGACAACTTGTACGCGGTGGACAGCGACACTGGAAAAATACTTTGGCAGAAGAAATTTACGGCTGAAGGCACACCGAAAAATCCGTCGCACTGGCTGTGCCACAACGGGCTGAACGCCACGCCGGCGGTCGCGCAGGAAGGGAACCTACACACGGTTTATACGATCGCGAGCGACGGCAAGCTGCACGCGCTGAACGTGGTGAACGGCGAAGATCGCTTTCCTCCTACACAATTTGTTCCGCCATACTCCAAGAACTGGAGTCTGAATATTGTCGACAACGTCCTGTACACAGCGATCTCGCAGGGCTGCAACGGCGCGAAGTCCGGCGTGTATGCGATGGATTTGAAAAGTCCGGAGCGGGCGATCACCGTTTTTGAATCGGCACCGCATGGTGGCGGCGTTTGGGGACGGGGCGGCGCGGTGGTCGATTCGAACGGCGTCGTGTTTGCCGAAACGGGCGACGGGCCTTATGATGTGCAAGCTGGAAAATTGACTGACACCGTACTGGCGCTTTCGCCGAAACAATTGAAGCTGGCCGATTACTACACGCCGGAGAATCGCGCCTGGATCACCAAGAAGGATCTGGACATGGGTAATATGTCGCCCACGATCTTCAATTTTCGGAGGTGGGAGCTGGTGGCGACAGCCGGCAAAGAAGGCGTGATTTGTTTGCTGGACGCAAAGTCGCCGGGCGGCGCGGACCACCGCACGCCTCTCTACCGCAGTCCCCTTTTCACCAATGAAAACGCGGATTTTGGCGGACATGGATTCTGGGGTGCGTTCGCGACCTGGCAGGATCCGCAGGGCGCGCGCTGGCTGTACGCGCCGGCATGGGGACCGCCGAACAGCGCGGCTCCTGCATTTGCGCGGACACACGGCACGGCGTCGCACGGCTGCATCATGGCGTTCAAGGTCGAAGAAAAAGACGGCGCGCCAACTTTGACGCCCGCGTGGAGTTCGCGCGATTTGGATGTGCCTGAGCCGCCCATCGTTGCCAACGGCATCGTATTTGCGCTGTCGAGCGGCGAGAACGTGAACCAAACCAATAACGAAGGCCACATCCTGATGTCGAAGGACCGCGCCACAGCGCCCGCGGGCAATGCCACACTCTACGCGTTCGATGCGGCGACGGGCGAGGAATTATTTTCCAGCGGAAAAACGATCCCCGAGTTCACGCACTTCTCGGGCCTGGCGATTTCGGGCGGGCGAGTGTACGTGACTACTTACGAATCGAATGTCTACTCGTTTGGCTTGAAAAAATAGACGCGCTACTTTCCCAGTTTCTTTTTGCGGAACTCTTCGTATTCTTTCTTCAGCGCCGGGTCGCTCGGGCTGCCATAGATTTCGCTGGATTTATATTTGCCGGTCATCAGTTTCATCTTGGACCATTCGTCGTGAATTTGGATCTCGATCGCGTTATCAAGCACTTTGCTCACCAGGTGCGGCGGGATGAAGTAGACGCCTTCACGGTCGCCGAAGACTGCGTCGCCCGGCATCACGGTGGCGTTGCCGATCCGGACGGGCGTGTTGACGGCCGTCAGCATCACGTTGCCGATGGGGGTGGGATGCACGCCGCGAAAATACGCGGCCATATCGAGCGGAAAAATTCCTTCGAGATCGCGAATCGCGCCATCGACAACCAGGCCGGCGCCGCCGGTCGCGGCATAAATGGCGGTGGCGAGATTGTCGCCAACAAAAGTTCCGTTCTCGATTTTTCCGAACAGGTCGATGACTAACACGTCGCCCGGCCGCAGGTTGTCGATCAGCCGTTGGTTCTGCGCGGCGCGGATCCCGGCAGCGTGAGCGTTAGCGTCGATGACGTCGTTGACATCGGGGCGCAACGGTAGGAATTGCGCCGTAACCGCGCGGCCCACCAGCTTCTTGCCGGGATGCAGCAACTGCCAGTTGCCTTCATATTGATTCGGGTAGCCGGCACCGGGCAGCACGGCCCAGACTTCTTCGGCGGATAGATCTTTCAGTTTTTCGAGAAGCGCGTCGGGAACCTTGGGCCGGCCGTCTTCGAACCGTTCGAAGGGATTCTTGGCGGTGAACTGCAGCATCTGCTCGTGAGTAAAGGTGAAAATTTGCGCGCTGGCGCTGGAGACGACGAAGCAGGCGGCAAGAATCCAGTGGAATCGTATCATGCGGGGAACTTTATCACAGACCTTACTTTTCCGTAAGGGCGGTGACGCCGGGCAGTTCGATGCCCGCCAGGAATTCGAGCGATGCGCCGCCGCCGGTCGAGATATGAGAAATCTTGGAGGCAACGCCGGCGGCCTTGATGGCTTTCTCGGAATCGCCACCACCTACTACAGTGATTGCTCCCGAATCGGCGAGGGCCTTGGCGAGCGCGACCGTGCCGCGATCGAAAGGCGGCTTTTCGAAAACGCCCATGGGGCCGTTCCAGACAATGGTTTTCGCCGAGGCGATTACCTTTGAATATTCCTCAATTGTTTTGGGCCCGATGTCGAGTCCCAACTGATCCGCGGGAATGGTGACCACTACCTGATTGGCCGCGCCCTCTTTCAGCTCGGCAGCCACGACGTGATCCACGGGGAGCATGAGCTTGTCGCCGCAGACAGCGATCAAATCGTGCGCGAGCGGCAGTTTGTCATCTTCCACCAGCGATTTGCCTATGGCGAGCCCCTGCGCCTTCATGAACGTGTAGGCCATGGCGCCGCCGATCAGCAGGCGATCCACGATCTTCGCCAGATTGGCGATGACTTCGATTTTGTCGGAAACTTTCGCGCCGCCAAGGATCGCGACGCAGGGGCGCGCCGGATTGCGCGTGACCATCGTGAGGTATTTGAGTTCCTGCTCCATGAGCAGGCCGGCAGCGGCTTCCGGCATAAACGCCACCATGCCGACGGTGGATGCGTGCGCGCGATGAGCCGAGCCGAAAGCGTCGTTGACGTAGAGGTCGCACAGCGCGGCAAGTTGACGGGAGAATCCGGGATCGTTCTTTTCTTCCTCCGCGTGGAAGCGCAAATTTTCCAGCAGCAGCACTTCGCCGGGCGCGGGCTTCATGGCCTCGACGGCTGGGCCAACGCAATCGGGCGCCATGCGCACGGCACGCCCGAGCAGCTCCGCGAGTCTTTCGGCGACGGGCGCCAGACTCATCTCGGGATTGGGCTTTCCCTTGGGACGGCCCAGGTGCGACGCGAGAATCACGCCGGCGCCATGATCGAGCGCGTACTGAATAGTGGGCAGCGATGCGCGAATGCGTTTGTCGCTGGTGATCTCTTTGCCGCCGGCCGCGAGGGGCACGTTGAAATCCACGCGGATGAAGAGGCGCTTGCCGTTGAGATCGAGATCGCGAATGGAGAGCTTGGGCATAAGACTAGTTTGCACTAGAGAGATTCAGCGCGAGGCCCGCGGCGCGATAGGCTTCGAGCAGCGCGCCAGCGGCAGGTCCGTGAAGCGCGGGAACGCAGCGATTCCCTTCCTCGAGTTCCAGCAGCGTGCGAAATCGTTCACTCAGCATGCGGCTGTGAAAAACACCGCCGACGGTAGCGATGCGGGCCGTCTCGCCGGGTTTCCATAAGCGGCTGCGAACGGATGTGCAGAGCGCGGCAAGGTTCTGTGCGGCACTGTGCAAAATATCGCGCGCTACGGCGTCGCCTTGCAGCGCGGCTTCGTCCACGCGCGTCGCCAGCGCCGCCACGCGAGGGCGTGGCCAGTCGACGGTGTAGAAAATGTGCAAGGCGTCGTTGGCATCGCGAGCACTGGTCGCTTCGAGCAGCATGGCGTGCAGCGCCGTCGGCGGTCCCCATCCCTCTTCGAAACGCAGCGCGGCGCGAAGTGCCTGGCGCACGATGTCGAAGGCGCCGCCTTCATCGCCGAACAGGTAGCCCCAGCCGCCGGCGCGCGCGGTCTCGCCGGCAGCGTTGCGGCCAAATGCGATGGACCCGGTGCCGGCGATGGTGATAACGCCGGGCTCGCCGCCTGTTGCGCCGACGAGAGCGATGAGGGCGTCATGCGTCACGACCAGAATTGCGCGCGGGGATGACTTCGGCGAGGATGGCCTGCTTGTCGGCGGGTCCGCCGCTCATGCCGAAGCAGGCCGCTTCGAAGCGCATGTCGCGCGGATCGAGGCCCGCTTGCACACAGGCTTTGTCCAGGCTCTCCCGCACGGCCCGCGCGAGTTTCTGCACGGCCTTCTGCTGCGCCGACGTGATTGCAGGGGCCGCCTACGCCCTGTCCAAGCACGCGACCCGTCTCATCGCCGATGAGCGCGGTCGTGCTGGATTGGCCGCCGTCAACTCCGAGGAATAGACGTGCTCACAGGTTCACGCGATCCTACATCTTCGCAAATTCGGGGCGTGGCTTACTCTGCAGCGATTCTCAGTCGAAGTCCGGCGGTTTGCGTGAAGGGTGCCTAGCGTAGAGGGGTTCAAGCAGCCTCCGAAATCTCCGCCATGATCGCGCCACGGAACGGCGAAATCTTAAAAGCTCTGATTCAGGGCACACTTCCTGCACCACGCGTACCGATTCGTTCAGCTGATCGGTAGTCTGCAGCATTAAGTCGCTTACCTGCTTTGCAATGTCTAGGTTAGCAATCACTGTGCCATCATCGCACTCTACGCCCCATCCAGATTCCACCGCGCTTGCGGCCCACCGCAAAGCCCTGTTACAATAGCACTTTACAGCTCTAAAGGAGATTTAGCACCAATGGCTAGGGTATGCGAAGTTTGCGGGAGAGGCCCGCAGTTTGGGCACCGCATCAGTCACGCCCATAACGTCAGCAAGCGGCGCTGGAATTTGAACCTCCAGAGCGTCCATGCAATCGTCCAAGGCGCGGCCAAGCGCATTCGCGTCTGCACGTCCTGCATCCGCAGCGGCAAAATCCAAAAAGCAGCTTAGATTTCGGGATAAAACTCGAAGAAGGCATCGAGCGATTGCATCAATTGCTGGCGGATTTCTGTCTCGCTGGCTCCCTCGATCAAGTGCATGGTGACGGCAGCCTTGCGTCCATTCTTCAGGACAACCTCCGCCTCGCCGACCGATTCCAATTCATCGCTCGGCAGCAGGCGCATACCATACAGCAGAGCCAGCTTGGCCATCAGATGAACATCTCTTCGTCCTGCGTCGCGTGATCCACCGATTCACGGCGGCCGGCCGCAACTACCGCGAGCGCGGCCTTCAATCCGTGCAGGACGCCGTTTACTTCACGCGCCGGGCGCAGAACAGCAGTGCGCACCACTTCGCCCGCGCCTTCGAGCTTCACCGCGGCGTCATCCATGATGTGATCCAGACGCGCCATCTGGGTGCGGGTGCGATCCGTGCACTCCTTCACCAGTTCGCCGACGCGGACCACATGCTCGCGGGTGATCTTGGCGATCTCAACCGAATCGATCGTCACTTGCGAAATGCGCGGGCCGTTATCGTCGACCAACTTGCGCACCGTGCTCACCAGCGGCGTGACCGTATCCACCAGCGGCATCACCTTTTCCTCCGATGCCTTGGCGACTTTGTACATCGCGAATACCAGTGCCGCCTGCACCACGAACGCAACAGCGGCGACGAGTACGCCGAGGGTGACGATCCAGCGGAAAAGATCTTCGGACATAACGGCAATTACCGCGCGGCCGGGGCTTCGGACGCCTCTGCCGGATGAACGGTCTCACGATACGCCTGTTTGCCGGCAGCCACGGCTTCGGCCAGCGTGTCTTTTTGGCGGCCTACGACGTCGCGGCCGCGCTCGAGCACATCCTCAGCGGTTTCGCGCAGCTCTGAACCGCGTTTCTTCAGATATTCCTTGCCTTCGTCTGCCTTATTTTTCAGCAGCTCCCGGGTTTCTTCACCGGTTTTCGGGGCGAACAGAAGGCCGACCACTACACCCACCCCAACTCCCAACACAAAATTCGCTAATCCGTCTCGTTCCATGGGTCTTACTCCTTTCGCTCGTTTCAGTATACCGCCCACCTGCGCGCGAGTTCAGGGAAATAGCACTCTAATAATTCTTGTACAATCCAGGGGGATGGCGCAACGAAAAGGGCGGGCCCCCAGCCGGTTGGATGCCGCCGGATTATGGGAACTGGCACTGAAAAGTCTCACGGCCCGCGCCTATTCCAATGCTGAACTGCGCACGAAACTGCAGGCGCGAGCGGTGAACATTGCCGACGTCGACACGGCGCTGCTGCGGCTTAAAGAGTACGGCTACATCGACGACAAGCGTTTTGCCGAGCGCTTCGCGGCATTTCGTCTCGAGGATGAAGGGCTGGGAAAGCGCCGGGTGTCGAACGATCTGCGCCGCCGCCGCGTCGCGCCCGCACTCGCCGCCAGCGCAGTCGAGAAAGTGTATAAGGACGTCGACGAAACGGCGCTCATCGAGGATTACATTCGCCGCAAATACCGGCGCGCTCCACGCCAGGCGCTATTCCACTCACAGAAAGATTTGGCGTCGGCGTATCGCCGCCTGGTACGCGCCGGTTTCGGGACCACCGGCATTTTGAAAGTGCTCAAACGGTTTGCCGCCAATCCTGATTTGCTGGACGATTTCGATCCACCGGCGGAACTGCCTGGAGAAACAGAATGACACGACGCGATTTATTGAAAGCGGCAGCGCTGCCGGCCACGGTTGCTCCGCTGTATTCGCAGCGCACCAAAGGACTGCCCCGACTGACCATTCGCGAAGTGAAAGCCATTCCCACCAGCGGCGGCAATCACTATCAGTGGGTGTTTCTAAAGGTGATCACCAGCGAGCCCGGCCTCTACGGCATCGGCTCGGCCAGCAACGTCAACCAGGCGTTCACCGTGACCACGGCCATCCAGAAACATTACGCGCCGTTTCTGATTGGCAAAGATCCGGACCGCATCGAAGATATCTGGCAGAACACCAACACGCGCAATTATTGGCGCAACAGCACCGTGCAGAACAACGTGCTGAGCGCGCTCGACATGGCGTTGTGGGACATCAAAGGCAAGCGCGCCGGCATGCCGGTCTACGATCTTTTGGGCGGCAAAGCGCGCGACGCGGTCGCACTCTACGCGCACGCCGACGGGCGCGATTTGCAGGAGGTCGAGAACAACGTCCGCCGTTACATGGAAGAAGGCTACCGCCACGTGCGCGCGCAAATGGGCGGCTACGGAGGCGGCGGCATGATTCCTGCCGGGCAAAGCAGCCGGCCCGCGGGTGGATACTCCGGTCCGGCATTTGATGAAGACGATTACGTGGAAGCCATTCCACGAATGTTCGAGCATCTGCGCACGAAGCTGGGCCGCGAAGTAAAGCTGTTGCACGATGTCCACGAACATCTGACGCCGACCATGGCCGTAGAACTAGCCAAGCGCCTGGAGCCGTACCGCATGTTTTTCGTCGAAGATATTCTGCCGCCGGAGCAGATCGCCTACTTCCGCCAGATTCGGCAAGTGACTTCTACGCCTATGGCCATGGGCGAGTTGTTCACGCACCCGCACGAATGGGTGCCGCTCATCACGGAGCGGCTGATCGATTTCATCCGCTGCCGCGTGTCGCAAGTCGGCGGCATCACCGCGGCCAAGAAGATCGCTGCACTTTGCGAAAACTTCGGCGTGCGCACGGCATGGCAGGAAGGCGGCGACAATGATCCGGTGAACCAGCTCGCCGCGTATCACGTCGACCTGGCGATCTCCTGTTTCGGAATCCAGGAGGAGAACCACTTCCCGCCGCTGGCGCATGAGATGCTGCCGGGAACCTGCGAACTCAAAGGCGGATATCTTTACGGAAATGACGCGCCCGGTTTAGGCATCGACATCGACGAAGCGCTGGCCGCCAAGCATCCGCTTGAGCCGATCCCGCCGGGCGATTCCTGGACCACGGTGCGCGGCGTGGATGGCTCGCTGGTGAAACCGTAAATTTAGTTTATTTCTTCCAGGTGACGGAGCCGCGCCTGCTCCATAACTTGCAGCTCCGCCAGGAGGCTGCGTTCGTTCTCGAGAAGGATGCGCTCCGGGGACAACAGATAAATGATGTCGCCGCTGACATCGATCGAGGCCGTCGCGCAATCGCGAAAGATGTGATGCTCCGGAAGCGGCAGGAAAGCCGCACTCGCCGCCGAGACAATGCGCCGGACCGAGGCCACCAGAACGCCCGCGGGAGAGTTGCCGGTGCGGAAAATAATCAGCGGAGTGTATAAACCGGCGCGCTGCTCAGGCAAATCGAACAGGCGATCCAGACGAAGAATGGGAATGGCGGTACCCCGCAAGTTGAGAAAGCCGGCCAGGCAGTGCGCCAACCCTGGCGGCGTGGAAAGCATCGCCATCGGCACGATTTCCTTTACCGTCTGGAGAGGAAACGCGCAGTCAAGCCCGCTGGCATGGAAGACGACAACATCCATCTCCAGCAAGATCGGAGCAATTCCACAAAGAGGTTAGTGTTGGTGCCCGGGGTGGGAATTGAACCCACACTCCCGTTGCCGGGAAAAGGATTTTAAGTGCGTTGAATGTAGCTGTATCTTACTGATAAGGGGTTCGTTATAGTTTTAAAACTGTGACAATGTGCAAGCGAATGTGTAAATTTCCCTTCTGCTGCGCCCGGATCGGCCGTGGTTGGGTGTTTTCCGTCAACGTGTGGTTCTTCGGCGGCTCTGATCGGACAGATTACTCGGGATTGAAAAACGGGCGGGTATGGTTCCAGAAAGAGTTCAGTTAACTCCACTGGCGCGGAATCCCGAATGGCTGTTTCGAAATGCGGTCTCTCGAACCCCGGAAACCTCGATAGAAGAGCCAGGCGGCGCCGAGTTGGATGATGTGATATAGGTCGTTGTGATTGAAATTCCGGTTCAGGTCGAAGCCGCTCGCCTGGATGGCCGAACCCGCAACAGTGAGCAGGACTGCGGCTGCGATCCAGGGCGTATTTTGGCTCAGCCGCCGATACGAAGCCCAGCAGAACAGGGTGAGCGTCAGCAACATGGCGGTCCCATAGTCGTAGATCACGTACCTGAAGTCGTCATGCGCGATTACCCAGATTCCGAATACGGCGAATTGCAGGCCGGCGCCGATTAGGAAAACCTCGCGAGGGACGCCTGTCGTCGCTACGAATGCGGCAGAGGCGACCATAAGAAATCCGGTCAGGCCTATGCAGTAGATCGTCGTCTTCCAAAGGACCTGACCCCCGATTAAATGATAGGTGCCACCAGCCCCGGCGCCGAGAACCGTCGCGAAAAATGTGCCTGCCGCCAACTGGAGCGAGACCTGCCGTTGGGCGCGGCCCTGATCGAGTAGCGGCAAGGCGAAGGCCAGATACACGGCGGCGAGCAGATAATCCGTGACTGCGGTGACGGGTTCGGGCGAACTCATCGCGGCACCACTGGCAGAATCAGGCGCGATGGCATATCGGCGCTATGATAAACCTTCTGCTGCGCCGGGATCGGCCGCTTTTCAGAGGCGATGTCGCCGCCAGTATTTGGATTCCGATCGAACCGTGGGAAGTTGCTGCTAGACACTTCGAGACGAATGCGGTGACCGCGAGAGAACAGCAGGCTGGTGGACCCCAGTTCCAGTTCGATCTGAGTTCGTGCCGCCCCATACGCCCGTCGCAGAATCCCATCACTCACGTTGTACGCAGCGCCATCGGGATAAACGTCGACTAGCTTGCCCGTGAAGTCGGTATTGGTCACGCTGGTTGAAATATACAAGATGAGTCGCAATGGTCCGGTTACTTCCACGTCGCGTTCCAGCGGAGGAGTTGTATAGACAAGGACATCGCGCCTTGACTCGACATCGTTCTGTTGCATGACTCCGGCGAGGGGACCCAGCATCGCTCCGCCGCGCGTGGGCGCTGGATTCTGGGGATCGTACAAATAAGCATCCAACGGCTCGTCCGATCTTGGCGGCTCCGTGGCAAGAGTACCGCCGCGGTGAAGATAGTACGAGGTCGCGACCGCGCGTGCAAGCGGCCAAGTGCTCTCGTCGCGCCACGCGTTCGCACCCATAACGAAGAGGCGTACCGCTGGGAACTCACGGACACGGGCTCCCGGCGCTTGCAGGAACTGATCAAACCACGACACGCTCGGAGCAAAGCTCTCGATTCGAAAGTTGCGCGGCTGGAATCCACCGGGCAATATGGGAGTCCAGGCATGAGCCCACGGCCCGACCACCAGGCGTGTAGCGCGTGCGGTCCTCGGATCGGCCTCGCGGCGGATTCGGTCGAAATCTCGCAACTGCGCGGGCAAAAACGGGTCGAACCAGCCGCCCATCAATAGCACCGGTGCTTTCAACTGTGGAATCCGATTGGCGCTGTCAGTCTGGGACCAGTAGGTATCCTCGCCAGGATGGCTCAGCCAGTCTTGAAAGAAAGGGATCTTCTGGCCAGTTGCGCGTCTGTCGGAGTCGCGGAGCGGCCAACCCTTCTCGCCGTGGTCAAGCACTTCAGTGGACGGTGGGTCATCGTCGCGGCCGTGACTGCGCAATGCCAAGAAAAGTGCACTCTCGAACGAAAACGCGCCACCCGAGTAAAACATATCGTGAAAGTTTGAGCTGGCGAGCCAGATTAGTAGTGCCGATGGTCCTGGTTTAGTCTGATCGGCAAGCACCCACTGCGGGAAGGCCGAGCCGCCCCACGTGCCGAGGCGTCCATCAAACCAAGGCTGCCGGGCCAGCCAGGCCAGAGTTTCGATGCCATCCTGGCGCTCGTCCCGCAACGGATAATACTCGCCCCCGGAATCGTAACGGCCGCGGGTACCCTGAATCACGGCCGTGTATCCGTGCTCAGCCCACATCCGTCCGACGATATCTGAGAAGAGCATATTCGTGAGGGTCTTTGAGTAGGGGAGCCGTACGAGAATGGTCGGAGTCTTCCCGGCACGCCGCGGATGATAGAGGTTAGCGACGAGCGTGGTGCCGTCCGAAGTTGTCATGGACGCTCGTTCTGACGTCACTGCGAATTCGGTGGGGCGCAGGCTCAGCACACGTCCAAACCACCACGGGGCGAGCTGGTAGCCGACCCACGCAAGCACAGCTGCTGAGATCATCACTGCCCCGACGCCGCGCAGGACCGTTCCATTCCAGCCCCTGGAAGGCCGCAGAGTTTCGCGGGCGTATCGGCGATGAAAATGCGCTACGACTAGGAGAAAACTCGCCAGAATCCAGTGAAAGAAGATTGGGATCGAACCGCCCGCCCAGCGTTCATGGGGATAGAGGCTCATGCGGATGGCGTAACGGATCAGCATTACACCCATATAAAGAGAGCCGAACAGCAACAAACCTTCGCCTAACCTGCGCGACGGCCGGGCAAAAAATCCGCGGCAACGCGTGAAATCGAGCGCCACTTTGCCGTACAGCAGAATAATCAGGATCTGGCTAGCGAGCAGCGGACGGTAAGCCAGAGTGCCGGAGAACCACTCCTCCATTGGCGGCAGGAATGTCACCGAGAAGAGCGCAACCAGAAGCTGCCCGAGCACGCGGCCACAAAACAGTGTTAGCAGCACCCACAGCCGTGGCGCGTAGCGACGGCTTAGGTGAACATTTTCTTGTAGTGACGATACCAATCGCTCTGGAACCTCTCGGCGGTATCATGCTGCCGCTTCGAACGAAGAAACTCGGGGAACTGCGGATAGCACGCCTCCACCTGGTTCCGCGTAGCCCAACGATGGTAGGTCAGATAATACCCACCGTCGCGGCGAATGGCCATGTCGATGAGGCGTCGAAAGGAGTCTGCCGCCTTCTGCAACCCCTGCGGTGTGTGCACCACATGCAGATTGAAGATCACGCAGGCATAGGGTTGCCGCGCCCATTGGAGGAAGCTTTCTCCATCGCGCTCGATTAGGCGGATGGTCCCGTAGATTACGTTGACCTCGTTCTTGCGGAAGTCGGCCCGCACCTCGGCCATGAAATCCGCCAAAGCGTCACGCGGGACGTAAATTTCCGTAATCATTTCCGTCCCGGTGTTCTTTGCCGCGAGGCGCTGGTCGAGCGAACTATGATACCCCTCCGGATAGAAACTGAGCTGATGAGTGTCGGACCAGTAGATTTGGCCCGAGGTCGATAGGTAGTATTCAGAGTAACGCTTGAAGGCTTCCCCTTTGCCGGAATGGGCCAGTGTCAGCAGCTCGACCCACTGCTGTTCTGAGAGCTCCCTTTGCTTCTCCGGAATTGGCGTCGAGGGGTCGACCGGGCGATAGCAAGAAAACACGCCTCGGCGGAGGAAATCTTGGGAATTGGGGTCGACGGCGTATTGGAAATCGCCGTAAAGGAAACCGGCGGCGATCCGTTTCTCGAACATGGGCATGAGGTCATCGATGCGGATCACCTCGACCACACGCTCGATTTTGCGGCGGGCATCGAGCCGCAGCGTGACCGACGAGATGACGCCAAATAGACCGTATCCGCCGATGACCAGCTTAAATAGCTCGGCGTTCTCTCGGCGGCTGCACTGGTGAACCTTGCCCTCGCCATCCACCAAGACAAAGGATTCGACGTCGCCGACGAACGGTCGCATGCGCAGGCCACGGCCATGCGCGTTGGCCGACAAAGCGCCGCCTATCGTGAGGCGATCGGCCCCTGTCTGCTTTTGTCGGATTCCCCACGCTGCATTCCCATGCTCGCCTGTCTTGACTAGGTAGTCGATCAAAGCTGGCCACTCGATACCCGCTTCCACTTCGACCAGACCTTTGGCGGCGTCCAAGTTCAGGACTCGGTCCATTTTGACCGTGTCCACCAACACGGTATCAGTACCGAATTGCTGGCCGCCCATCGCATGCCGCCCGCCGGCGATGGAAACGCTCTTTCCACTCTGGCGGGCCCTCACTAGAACATTCGCGAGCTGGTCAGTTGAGGTGATCACCTCAACTCGATTGACACGAGTAGCGTTGAGGCCCGAATGGATGTCGTTGACCTCAGTCGGTCCATTCTTCAAAGGCTGCGAGACGGCGAGCGCGGGCCACAGCGCTAGAACCGATTGCGAGAACTCGCGCCTATTCATCGCTTATAAGTATACGGCGGCTGTTGCGATTAGCTTTAGGGTGCCTCGTTTTCGTGACGGCAGCGGCGAGATATTGAACCCACCCGGACGTATAATGCCCACCTGGAAGAATGGTGTGCGGCCGAGGGATTGCCTGACAGTTCAAGGGGATTTGCCCGGCGCGGGATGGTGCCATCCCCTACGCCGAAGCGGGATCATGGTGACCCGCAGTCTTTTCGGCTTCGAAGCGAGGACAAAGGGAAGTTGGTGCGGGCGGAGGGACTTGAACCCTCACGGACCTTGCGGTCCAACGGATTTTCTTACCCTCTACGGCTTTCGCCGCCCCTGCTGTCTTGCCGCAGGGTTTGGGGTCTGGACTATCCCTTCACCATGTCCCGGATTTGGTTCCGGGTGTTAGGTGCTGCCCGTCTAGTCTCTACACCTTCCCGGCCGTTTCGGGCCGGGCTTGGCTCGGGATCGCCATGTTACAGGGTTCCCCGACTTTGAGCAGTTCTGCATCGCCGGTTTCCCGGCGAGCACTCAAGTTTTCGCTTAAGTCCGATGCGTCTGCCGATTCCGCCACGCCCGCACGATTTCAAAGGTAGCACGAAACAATGGCTGACCTGATCGGAC
>CAWGTB010000005.1:0-845210 GCA_963825405.1 uncultured Solibacteraceae bacterium
TCTCGCGTATGGGCCTAGTGCATTGATTTTACTAAGGGTGAGTTTTCAAATCCGTCCGGAGTAGGCCTGCTAGAGCCTTTACAATCCGGCTAATTTGAAAACCATTTTGGCGCGCGATAAATGCGGCGCCACCTTACTCCCGAACCTCAACAAGCCGTCGCAGATTCCACAACGTCAGCGCCGCAAATCTGGTTGACGCCTGGGCCGGAATTCGGCGCCGTTGCAGATCGGCATTGCATTCAATCGCGCGGCGGGATTGGCGATGTCAGGCGCGACGCCGTGTTCTCCTCGACCGGGCAGCGAATAGGATCGCCGGAAAATCGCGCCACCGGCGGCATGTACTACTTTCTTTTTTGTCAGGCAGGCGGCGCGCCTACGCAAACCAAAACGTAGTCATCCTGACGTAGGTGCGCGCCGCATCTGATCGGTAATGATTTATTAAAACTGTGCGCATTGGATAGCCGCCGCAGTGGAGTGTGGCGTACCGATGCATCGGCCCTTTGTGACAACGGTAAAATTTGAGAACGAAAACGGTGGCGCGCTGCGTTTAGACTACGCCGTCGCCGCCGTCGACACCGCCGACGCTAGGGCAGAACTGGAACGGCGCTTTCTCGATCTCGAGCTGGAACGATACACGGTCGAAAAGATCGTAGAAGCGACCAAGCTGCAGGCACGGCTGCTCAAGTTACCTCCGCGCTGCGTGATGCTGCTGGCTCGAGCCGCGCGTATCCAACTTCGAGGGGGAAAACGATGGCCTATCTTCCGCAGGAAGAAATCTGTCCGATCAGTGAACAACCACTGTTCAGTCTCTACGATGCCGCAAAGCGAGGTTTGCCGGTGCCAGTTGCCGAAGTGCCGCCGGAAAGGCGACCATCGGTTGTGCTGTTCTGCTACCGTCGGGGTCATCTTGAAAACGCGGCCCTCGCGGTGGCGGCTACATGCGATGAAGAGGATTTGGTCGACGCAGGCGGGCCACTCGGGCGCACGCTCTTTCTTAAGTCCCGAAACATGCCATCCCCTGTCAAAAACGAGTCCATAAACAGCTTGAGCGCCATGGCGTTGTCGTTGGTGTCGATACAAAGGGGCGAAGGGGAAGACGAAAAAGAAGACGCGGAAACTTGACGATACCGGCGTTTCAATGAGCAGGCGCACACGTGTGCTACGTGGCCGGGCCGGACGGCGCATAGCGATGCGCTCACGCGGGCTCGCGCCGGACAATCGCCCAAATCGGAAAGGGTTAGTGATCCTCAGCAAGTACCCGGTCAGGAACAATTGCGCCTATTTCCCACGGTAGAGGCCAAAAGCTCCCGTGCGGGTACATTTTCACACAATTTTGACCTTTCGGGTCAAGGATCTGTGTTGTCGCGAGCACGGGGTCGGGCGTGGACGCATTTGATGACAGCTCAGTTGAGCAGCGTGCACTGGCAACCGCCTCGGCGTTTGGCTCGCTGATCCGCAGGCGGCGGAAAGAACTGAAAATCCGACAGGCTCAGTTGGCGCTTGCGACCGGCGTAGGGCGCAGATTTCTCATCGAACTTGAGGCTGGGAAGCCATCTTGCCAGCTAGGACGAAGCCTGCTCGTAGCGGAAGCCTTGGGGCTCAAGCCGGCGGACATTCTGGGGGCACAGATGCTTGCCGACCATGCCGGCCCCGAACTGCCCGATCTTACAGAAGAAGCACAGGAATCGGATGGTCAATCTCCCCGTTTACTTTGAGCAGCGACTCGTCGGCAGGATTGACGTCGATAGAAATGGACCCGGCTTTACGTACGATCCCGATTGGATTGCGTTGCGGGGATCATTTCCAATTTCGATAACGATGCCGTTAAAGGCGGATCGGATCCGGTCCGATATTTTTCTGCCGTGGGCGGCCAATCTGCTGCCCGAAAGCGAACAACTGCGAACTCTTGGACAACTTCTTGGATTGTCGCGGAGCGATGTGATCGGCCTGTTGTCGGCGATCGGTGGCGACACAGCGGGCGCCCTCTCCATTGGCCAACCCGGTAGGACTGCCACAGTACAATGGCGGTCACTAGAAACTCCGACTGAGCTGGAGGGTCTCATTGAAGGACTGCCGAACAAGCCATTCCTTGCCGGAGAGGAAGGAATATCGATGTCCCTCGCTGGTGCACAGACCAAGCTTGCGGTTGCCGTTGACGAAACCGGCCGCATCTCGGTTCCGATGAACGGCTCTCCATCAACGCACATCCTCAAGCCGGACGTGCCTCTACTTAGCGGCAGCGTTTATAACGAAGCGTTCTGCCTGACGTTAGCGCGACGCGTCAATCTCTCAACGCCCCATGTCACCACAGGTCGAGCCGGCAAAAGAACCTATCTACTCGTGGAGCGATATGATCGACGGTACCAGGGCGGTCGTTGGCGTCGCCTACATCAGGAGGACTATTGCCAAGCGCTAGGTAGGCCGCCAGCCGCCAAGTACGAGTCCAACAAGACTGGAATTGGCGGACCAACGTTGAAAGAGATGTTTGCCTTGACGCGGCGGCATATGCCTCCAACCGAAATCTTGCGTTTGCTCGATATGGTGATCTTTAACGTGCTGGCTTGCAACACCGATGCTCACGCCAAGAACTATTCGATCATGATCCGCGGCAACGGCGTCTCGCTTGCACCGGCGTACGATGTGATGTGCGGCGAAGTTTGGGAGAACGTCACCAAAAATCTGGTTCATAAAATCGGTGACAGCGACAGAGGCGAGCAACTGAGGCAAAGCACTGGCGGCAATTTGCTCGCGAATGCGGGCTAAATCCGCAGCAAGTGCTCGACCGCGTCAATACTTTGGCAAAATCAGTCATCTCGGAAGTTGCCGCCGCAGAATTTGAGGTGGCCGCGATGCCAGCCGGCGGACATCCAATTCTCTCTCAAATGCGACAGGCAATCGTCGATCGAGCTCAAGCGCTCCTTGAGCAGCTCCAAACGCGAGAGGCTGTAGCAGGAGAGCTGATTGACATAAAAGATACAGCGCCCGCCTAGCCATGCGTCAAAAGCATCTGCCTATTGCCCAATGCTGACCAAACATGATTAGAAATGGTCACCGCCTAGGCACACGTTCATTAATTGTCGATTGTCGGGCAAGTACAGCGGCCGTGCGGAGTTGGGGTGACCGCTACGCAGTTGAGGCGTGATCTTTTAGGATTGAAGCTGGGGGCCGCGTAAAGCATTCGAGAATCACCGATGAGCGGATAAGTTCGCGTGCTGCTTTCCGGAAAACGAAAATGGCGCTCGACACGACTGCCCAGGAGATGACGCTGATTGATGAGCCTTCAGCATGCTCGCCAGCAGCCAGCCGCATGCGACTTCATCGGCAGCGCCGGCGCCTGGGTCTGCGCTGCATCGTAGTCGAGTTACGCGAAACCGAAGTCGACGAATTGGTTCGGCGAGGTCTTCTGACGGAGGATGCGCGTAACGACCGTTTCGCTCTGCGGAAAGCCGTGTATAGCCATCTCGACCAAACTCTAACGCCAAGTCGATGAATGCAGCTTAAGCAATCCGATCATACCGTGACAAGCAACGCCGAAAATGGATTCAAAAAAATGCGATCAATTTCGATATTCGCCAGGAGACGTTGAGCGTTGCCGCGAACTCGTGGATACGGCCGAAGAACCGTCGAGCAAACACGAAGCGTCGACATCCGTGACCTGCGCAAAGCAGCGTACGTCGGCGAGGCTGAGGGCAATTGGTTGGACGCATGCAACAAGCTCTTTTGCGCAGGCGTCCAACCCAAGCATTGGAATGACGCGGCGATCACGCTGGATGGCCAGATGCTTCCTGTCACCTGGGTAGGGTGGCACTTCGGCGGACGACGGCCCTTTTTCGTGTGCCTATGCGGCCGAAGGGTGCTGCAGCTATTTGCTCCACGCGGCTACTCCTGGCGATGTCGGCATTGTTACGACTTACATACGCGACTCGGCAAGCCGGTCAGCGCTACCGCTTGATCCTTAAAGCCCAAAAGGTACGCGAGCGCCTGGGCGGCGATCTCGGCGTCGCCAACCCTTTCCCCGCCAAGCCCAAAGGAATGCATTCGCGACGCTATGACCGGCTACGCGCCCGGCACGATCAGGCGTTGCAGCAAAGCCTCATGCTGCTGAAGATTTAGGTACCGGCCGCACTCTCATTGAACGAGTTGCGAAGCCAGCGCAGGTGGTTTGCGAGTGCGCAGAGAAGTACAACTCGGTGCGACACCTGCGGATGTGGGCAAGTTCTAAGCGTCAGACTGTCAGCCTTAAGTCGCGGATTTACATAGGCGCGTGCCCCGTCAGGAATAGCCATCACCGTGCTTATTGAGACAATATTTTGTCTCATTGAGCGGACCACCGCAACTTCTACAAGGTCGAGAAGTGGATCAAGGACGGCTCCAAGGTCGATCACATGCTATATGCCGGTAGCAGCCTGGACGAAGCGAGGGTGGTCTTCGCGGCGGCGATCAAGCATCGTGAGGCAACAACCTGTAGAGACCCCGGGAGCGTGGATTGCCCGGGGTTCTTTTCTGTGGCGGTCAAGACGCTTTTCTGCCGCTGTACAGATTTTGCGGGAGTGTGTGTCGTGCTAGCCACACTGCTGGAAGTGACCCGGCTGCGCATCGCAACACAGCCGGGTCGTTGTCGTGGGCGGCTTCGCTCGGTCCACCCTGCTAGTCAGTTAAAATGAAATTCGTACCTGAAGGCTTAAGACCAATTCGCTTCAGACAACCGCCCACTCAACCCGCTCAATCAGCGTCGCATCATCCGCATCTGCCTTCGAGCTATTCACCCGCTTCGACACCGGCCAGCGCTGCAGGTAGTCATTCGGCACTGGCTTTAGGATCCCGGCCCCCCGCCTCCCCGCTTAGCCACGGCGCGAATTGCTGCTCTGTCAAGAACACCGGCATCCCGTCGTGGATTTCCGCAGCGAAGTCGTTGGGCTCGGTGATGATCATCGTGCACGATTTCAGCCGCTCGCCGGTCTGGCGATCTTTCCACTCGTCCCAAAGACCGGCGGCGGTGAGGATCGGCGAGCCATCACGCGCCGTGAAATACCACGGCTGCTTGCCGCCCGGTTGTGTTCTGCCACTCGTAATACCCAGACATTAGTCTGGGTTCATATCTCAGAACCGGATGGGGGCGGGAAAAAGGAGAAGACTTCGAGTGGTTTCTAACTCCTCAGTAAAGCTCGCCCGGCAGGAAGCAGCGGATGTAGAAATCACCCTCCTGGCCTGTCACCTTGCTGCGCCAACTCTTGCTGTACCAGACGAGCGCCTTGCCATACTTGTTCGGCACGTCGAGCACGGCATCGTCGGGAACGTCGACCCACTGGCCCTCAAGCATGACTTGGTAGTGGTGGTCACTCGTCTGAACGATTGCCTCGGGCGGCCGGCCGTCAAAGTTCGAGCAGCAACTGCCAGCCTTCTTACTCGACAGGCTATTGAACCAGTTGCCCATGTCACCGTAGGCGTCCCGGCTCTGCAAATCCGCCCACTGCTCGGCCGTTCCGACCCAGCGGGCCTGGGCAGTCGCCGGCCACAAGACAATTAGCACCAGGAGAACAACCCTCATCGCTTTCCGCTCTCTCAATGAATCAGCGCTGCGGCCAGCGCCATTATAACCAACATGGACATTGCGGACCTTCAGAAATCTAAGCCGAATGCCTGAATGGGAGGAGCGTGGCGGCATTGTTAGTATCTAAACATGAACCGGAGTCCCTGAGATGTCCGACTATGATCTTTACTACTGGTCCGTGCCATTTCGCAGTCAGTTCGTACGTGCGGTCTTGGCTTATGCTGGAAAGACCTGGACCGAAGGCGGCGACGCCACGATTTCAAGGCTGATGGACGGGCCGGTAAAGCGCATGCCGGTTCCGTTCATGGGACCGCCCGTGCTGATCGACAAAAAGGCGGACTTCGCCATCGCCGAGATGCCAGCCATTGTTCTCTACCTTGGCGAGACGTTGGACCTCATGCCCGCCACTCCCCTACTGCGCGCCCTCACCATGAAGATCGTCAACGATGCCAATGACGTGATCGACGAGATCACCCTGGACGGCGGTCGCGAGATGTGGACGGAAAAGCGTTGGCGAGACTTCGTCCCCCGCCTGAAGAAATGGATCTTGTTGTGGGAGGAGACCGGCCACCGCCACGGCCTGAAGGCGAACCATGGTTTCTTGTTGGGCGGCGAGGCGCCGGGCATTGCCGACATCGTGACAGCCACCCTGTGGTCGACCATGACCGACCGCTTAAATAAGATCGAAGCGATCTTTGAAAAAGCCGCGCCCCTGACGGCCGCGCTGACGCGGCGGGTTGCTGGTCTCCCGCCACTGGCCAAGCTGGCCGCCAAAGCGCGACAAGACTATGGCGACGCCTACTGCGGCGGCCAGATTGAGGCCTCCTTGCGCAAGGTCCTCGGCGCTTAAGCCCAAATGAAAAGCACTGAAGAATTCGAACGACGATACCGCGGTTGAAAATCGGGTTGCCCTGCGGCGCTTTGACTCAATATGACGTGGCGGATTAGCCTTGATGCACTGTCCCATTTCTATCCCTCCGCCGAAGGAGCAACGGCGAGCGGACCGTAATGACACCAACGGTACAGAGAGACAGCAACCCTGTCCCATCGCAGGAAGACAGACTGCTTGACCTTCTCCGCAAAGCTGAAGGCTACGCCTACGCACTCGCGCACGGTTACGATATCGGAGGCCAAACAGAGCGAGCCTATGGGCTCGTGGCCCTTGGAGAGCGGATACGCGATACGGCTACGGACGTGAGCGATCTAGCGCGTCCCGTTGAGCCGCACAGCGTAGGACCAGCCCTCGGTCTGAGGTGGAGGGCCTTTTCCTTGCGAAGGCTCTTGAGAGGAACCGCCTGGCAAGGCCCAAGCGCGGTGCCTCTGGTGCCACGGCTGGCCGCGGAGGGGACAGAGCACGTGTCACTCCGGGAAGGTCACCTAGAAGCGAAGGCCCTCCCCCCAAGCCCGTCGATGTCTGTTCAAAGAACGTCTGATTTATGAACAGTCAGCAGCGCGAACTGTACGTGAACAGCGGAAAAGCGATCGTGCGGCTGGTCGCACCAACCATTGAAAATTGAACAGTTGCGAGCGCGGCGGGCCGCATGGCCCTACAAAACTGCCTCAATTGAGGTAGGTCCCGCCGGGGCCGCAAATATGCGGCTGGCGCATTGGGCAGCACCTGCTTGCCTCACCACGCCCTCATCAATGGTAGATCAGTATGCCGAGGACGGTTGCGGTCAGCACCGTACCGAGCACGATATAGATCGCTTCAAATACGTAGCCGTACCACATCAGAACTGCCCCAACGTAACCACGGCTGTGTTTAAGTCGCGGATCCTCACGGGCTCCAAATTTTCAATGCTGCGTTACGGCATTCGCTCGTAGCGCACTAAGGCAAGCGTGAGCTCTGGTCGTTCGGCGTAATATCCGCTGCTTCCGTCACCGCTGCCGAAGAAGAACTGGGAATTAGTTTCGATCGTGGGTGAGGCCACAATAGACACCGCCTCAGTTGCGGGCTCTTGGACTGCGACGCCTTGGCCTACGTCAGCACCGCTAAGTGCCATTGCGGTCGTGGCGGAGTAGAACGGTTTGAAAAACACCAGCGCTATCATGACAGCAGCTGTAGCCCCTCCGATTACCACTACCCGACGAACGCATGATTCACTCCAGCCCGTCGCTCTCATGGCTCGCTCCATATCTACAAAACGTACTGCCACAGTATTCCCGCTTGCGCGTGCGTACTGTGACCCTGGCACACGTCTGAGCTTTCCGCCCCCGGCAAAACCGACCAGCCTCCGCTCGATGATCCAGGAACGAAGTCCGCGCTGGGCTACGCCGGGCCAAGGAAGAGGGCAAACAGCTTGGCCGTCCACGGATAGCGCCAGACCTCGAAAGGCAAATCCTTGCCGCTCTGAGGACTCCCGGGCGTACTGAGGGCGTGCGCAAGATAGCCGAGCGATTTGGCGTCGACCCAAGCACGTTGGGAGAGGATCAGCCCCCTTTAGACGGCGCAAGCGCCGCGGCATAAGCCCTCCCTAAGGTTCCAAGGGGAGCGATCAAGGAAAACCCGCTTTACCCGGTCGGGTGAGACACTGATACTGCCGGTAAAATTTTCCCAGCGGTCTGTCGAATCGAAGCCCGATCAAGAAATCTGGATAAACGCAAAAATCCGGATGAATGCAAAATCGCGGTGAACCCGCTCAATTGCGTTCAAAAACCCTGATCGACTTCTAGTCACGCCCAAAATGGCAGGTAGTGGCCGGCGCGCGCTCCAATTGTCGGACCTTTTTATGACGCCCATTTCAACGGCTTCGGTTATCACGCGCGAGATTTGAGCAGCGTTTTTCTCGGCGACGCCAAAGCGGTGTCACCTCGTTCGCCGATGCGTCCTCCGGACGCGACACCCCAGCGAACCAGGCGTTCTCCTCAATTGCCAAGGAGCGGTGATGTATCTCACCTTCGACAACCGCAGAACTAGTCAGCCTGACCCGGTCTGCCTGGATGGTGCCCTTAAAGCGGCCACCGATCGTTAGTTCTTGTGCGGCGATGGTGCCTTCCACTTGGGCGCCGTCAGAGATCCGGACAATGGAAGCGTGAAGCTCGCCTTCGACGCGACCTAAGACATTGAGGACTCCCTCGCTGGAAATCTTACCGACGACTGTCATGCCAGGACCGATGCAGGAGATTTCCGTCGAATTTGGCTCCGCCAAATTTGCAGGAGTCAAATTTTGCAACTGCGGCGCCGGCGGTAGAGGTTCGTCCTTTTCGTGCGAGCTGCGCTTGGGTTTGCCAAACATATGATCCTCCTCTTCCTTCCCATACCTCTTGAGAGCGAGCTGAATAGGAGACCTTGGATTTGTGTGCTGCCTCTCCGTCCACCCTCCACTATAACCGCGCAGGCGGGACGTTTCGCGGGCTCGTCGACTAATTCACAGCCGACAAGACCCTAGACCTTGAGGATTTCGCGGAGTTCCCCAAATGCACTTCCGCACTTCCGTTGGCCGTTTTGCGCCGACTATCCCCCTCGTTTCCGCCCATGATTGCGGTGGCGCACCCGCTTTCCATCGCACCGCCTTTCTTTCTGACGAGCTCGGCGCCACTCTGCGACGTTAATGCCAAACCAATTCGCTCCCGCCCGCAAATCGAGCTACAAGCGATGCTAGAAGGGTCGACCATGAAAAAGAATGTTCAAGAAACATTCGAGAGGGCACTCGCCAGCTTTGAAAAGCGCCAGGAGGATGTCCGTCAGCGATTGCGCGAGCGCGAAAAGTTTGAAACCGAGTGGACTCGAATAAGAACTGCCGTTGTGGTTCCCGCGCTTGAGGAAGTCAGAGCACTATTGAGCAATGCCGGGTGGCAGTGTGAGGTCCGCGCAGAAAAGGACCAAGGAGTCCATTTCACGATTTATCGGGGAAGCGTGCATGGCGAAAGGCCTTACATGACATTCCAGCCGCAAAAACCCAAAGATACGATAGTGATCTATGTGGCGACCAAAGGGGCCGGTTCTGAACTTGGCAGCTTCACGTTAGACCAAATTACGCAAGATTTTGTCCAATCTGAAACAGCAAAGTTCTTCGAACGGCTAACGGTGGAACACAGTACGCCAGGCCCTCAATAACTTACGTCGCGGCCGGCGCTCGGCGGCGAACTTGCTAATGCCAGATGAGGCGGCGCGCATCGCGGAATTTCGCGACATTCGAAGATTTGCCCAAACGGAGGGACTGATACTGACTTGGTCGGGCCGTGGATTCTTTTTTGGCCTAAGGGCTGGACACGAGAACGCTGCAGGCCTTTCTGGGCCACCGCCCAATCAATTCGACCATTGGAAAAAAGACCTGACGCAAAGGCCCGGAGCAAGCCGCCAATTGGCGGGATGAGCACTGAGCAGTGCGCTAACAGACGACGGCTTTCACGTCGCTAGATCGCACCATCTTTATAAATACGCCATACATATCGCAAGGGGCCGTACCCCCATTGACTACGCATTGCTTGTCCTCGTGCTCACTAGCAGGCCTCTAGGGAAGCTTTCTTTTTCAGAACCCCTAGCTTTGGCGCCGATGTACCTTAGCTGCGGTGAGTCGGTTGAGTGCTGACATTCAACTAACGGCCGGCTGCCAAAAGGCGGCCGGCAGCAGCCGATGCCTTCCGCCCGAACGATGAACTCTGCAGCAAAACGCGCAACGTTGCGTTCATCAATACGTTGAGATCGCCTTGACGATCCCTGACCTGAAGCCCTAACGGAGGACCACCGGGGCGAAGCTTAGATCGGTAGAGTTGCGGGAGGTTTCCCTGTGGTCTTCTTCGATCAAAACGCCGTGGCCGGCGAGTGGCGTGCACAGATGCGCTGCTGTGAGGAGCAGGGCATCGCTGTTCATCGCAGTATTGCTTTCGCCTTGGCGGTTGCAGAACTGCTCGAATTGCCGGACGCCCTTCCGCTCATGCCGGCCGTCACGGCCGTTATGCCTGTACCCATCTGCCTCGGAGATCCTGCGAGCCTCGCTTACCTGAAGGCCGTGGCGCGCGCCGTTGCTGGCAATGACCAGCGAGCTTCGAACAGACGGTCGCGGTGACGCGCGCCGGCCGGGGACGTAGGAAGCCCGAATGAATTCCGACCAAGAACACGGCGCCGAACGCGCCAAGCAGGTTTTCGATAAGGAGCTCCAAATTGTCCGGCAGAGAGAGCTGCTCGCCAAGCTGGAGCACAACGACGGTTCCGCGGCGGCGCTTCATCGGGCCCGTACTGTACTCGCCGAGCTGGAACTGAACCTTGTTGACCTAAACGGCAACTACGCCCGCTAGAAGGTTGTCAACTGAGGAGCTGGGACCTATCCGGCGGCTTGGACGGGATAAGTGAAAAGTGCTGTATCGGCCTCGACGAGCATCGTCAGACCGAGATCAGATAATGTCCCGAAACGGAATCGAAATTAGCGGGTTTCCCATCTCATCCTTCACCACGACATAAAGGTGAGAGGAATCGGGATAGCGGCCACTCGTTTTGAAATCCTTGATGAGCAAATGACCGTACCGTCGCGCCGCGTCTTTATCAGGCAGATGTGACCATCGCACATCAGGGTCATCTTCATGATCGCCGCTTCTGACGACGAACTGATAAATAGGCATCGGCCCCCCTAGCTTCCTTTTGCGGGAGACTACGCGACGCTTGATAAGCCGGGTAGTGACGCTCAGCACGCTATGTGAACCGTGACGACAGCCCGGTAAGGACGCTGAGCGATCAGGTCGGCGAGCGGATCGCGGCGGCGATGGCGGGCGGTAAGCCAGCGGATGTGATCCCGCTCAAGACGACCAGGGCATAAGCTGCGCGCCGCTAGCGCGGTTTGCCTATCGTCGGCTCGGTTGCTGTCGGCGGCGTGCGTCCCCGAGGTCGTCAAAAGGGAAATGCAAGCGCCGCCGCCAACAGGACACCGCATCCCAAAACTGCGATCGCAACCGGATCGTAGGCAGGCATTCTAAACATAGGGCCTCTCACTGCACCGACCCGCGGCAAAGGTTTAATTGCGGCATAGAAGAGGGGCAAGCCTCTCAAGGTGCTTTGGTTACCCGCGTTCGGCTATCCCATTCGGAACGCAGAGCGGAAGTTCATATTTTAAAGGCTATTCACGGAACAATGTCGGCCAACGGTGCATCGCCTAGCAAGATTTCAAATCCATTCTCCGATTGCACGGGCTCCTCGCTGCGTCCCCGGCGGAGAACGACTATGACCGCAATTGTGATCGTGGAAGATGATGTCCTCGCCAATGAACATTTGGAATTCATTCTTCAGCAGGCCGGTTATGAGGTTTTCTCTGCGACGAGTGCCGACGAAGCGGCGGAGTTGCTTGACGATCATGAAGACGTTCAACTTCTCGTCACCGATATCAACCTGCCTGGCACCGTGGATGGTCTGAAACTCGCTGCTGCGGTGAAGGCTCGACGACCCGAGATGAATATCATTATCACGACGGGCTACAGTGCGCCGAAGGACGAAGAGATTCCGCAAGGGAGCTTGTTCCTTCCAAAACCCTACAACGCCCGAAAGATGATAGAGGCAGTACGGCATTTCCAATAGCACTCCGCCCTTGAGCACTCAGGCATGACTCCGCGCGCCGTTGCGATCATACGGAACACAATGACAACCCTCGAATATAAGGGATTTCGAATTGAGGTAACGTCTGTGGGAAAGGGCTGGAGAGGAGCTATCTTCGAGCCGGGCTCGACCCGTGCATTAGCTGATAGCCCCTTCAATTTAGAGAAGAGTCGCAGCGAGGAAATCGTTGCAGAGGCCAAACGGATCATCGACGCGCGCCTCGCCACTTAAGCGCTGGTCTCCAAAAGCTGTCTTAGGGGCTCGTGCACCAGAGAGCTTCTTTAACCGTAACCCGTCGCGCAATTGTTACGATTCGAGGATATGGTCCTGATAGGCGCAGCATCCGCGTTGCGTCTCCCCAAATGTCCCGAAACAAGATGCCGTAGTTGTACGGCTAGCGGCGCTTTTTGGAGCGATTAGGTGGCAGCGGCACAAGAATTCTACAACTATGCGGACGAGCATTTCGGCTGGGCCGAAACGGCCAAGACCGAACGTGAGCGAGCAATATTTTTGCAGATGGCAGCCGCTTGGCTTGAAGTCGCCCAACACTGGGAAGCTGCCAAAGGCGTTGGAGAACGAGTTGGCACCGCACCAAAGTCGTCATTGGCCAGCGGACGCAGGTGCTCGAGCAGTGGCCCGTGTCGGCTCGATAGCCGCGACCTTCTGACTTTCCCATTCCCAGAAAGCGGGCAATCACACTGAGGGAAAACAGCCTTCTACGACAGCGCGGCGGATCTCCCCCGCAACCGGTTGCAATACCATTCCAGGAATCGCAGCCCAGTCTCGTAGGTGCTGTCGAAACCGACTGAGCGTAGCTCGGCGTAGACGCTTTCACTCATGGTGAACCAGTCTTCGTTCTCCAGGCGGTCACTCGCGAGGCGAATCTGTTCGTGGACTGACGAGCCTTCCAGCTGTTCGATTTCCGCCGCAAGTCGCTCAAGCTCTTTCGCAGCTCTCCTATTCCGGTCATTGCTGGGAAAGTATTCAGCTTGGCGCCGCCTCCAGTCGGCGGTTGCCTCTACTTGGTAGCCAACCAGCGTGTAGAGATCATCTGACATCAGCCCTGCCCCACCCCTCGCGATTTTCCGATGGTCGAGTTCGAATTGTGACTCGCTTAAGGCAGAGCGCATTAGGCGTACTAGGTCGGTTAGCGAACGATCAGGCTGCTGGTGCGTTTCCAAGCATGACCCTGTTCCTTGTCGCCATAGTGGTGGTTGCCTCTGGCTTGCTCGGCACCCTCGTCGCGTTGATGCGTAATGCACCGCCGCAGGGGACGAAGCCCAAACGCTTCTTGCTGTCGAATTGGAAATGAACCCGACCGACGTCTACCGCCACGCGATCAAACGCACGCTCGCAGACCTCTATGGCGTGGCGCGGCCGGAGCAGGCGCCGCCCTCAGTTTTTGACCATTGAATTCGTGCGGGGCCCAGCCGGCCGGCCTTCTCCTGCCGCCGGAATGCGCAGTCCGCGACGCCGGTCTAGCCTCAAGCTTCCGAGAAAACGCGACCATTCGCTTGCAACGGGGGCGCTGCCCAGACTGTAAGGCGCATCTCGCGCTGACATTCACTACAGCGGTAGATTTCGGACAGCCGCGTCGCTTCCTTGCGGAAGCATCTCAATCGCTGCGATCTGCATTTCGCCGCCGCAGTGGCAGGTAGGGCTTTCTGTACACCCCGGCTCTAACAATCGTTCGAACATGCGCCATCCCCCTTTTTTACGAGTACCGCATTGCACAAGTCAGCCGCGGGCGCAGTTGTTCCGGCCGTGAACAGCAGGGAGCTATAAGGTTCTGGGCGGCGAAGACGATGAATAGAGCCGCCCAGGCCGCGAGTGGCCGACCGTCCGGCATCGGTGCCTGTGAACTAGCCGGCTTCTCTTGCAAGCGGAGCTATCTGGTATTGAGGTTCTACGCTATGGTCGCTAGACGACATTTGAAGGTTTGGGGCCATGAGCGAAGAAATCACCTTTCAAGACGTCACCGGCGAGCCGGTATCGGGGCGATTTGAAGTAAGCGAGGGACTAATCACCGTCACACTGCCTGACGGGCGCAAGACGACCGCAGACTTCGAAGAGAGCATGCTCAGTCCGGAGATCTTAGCGAGGGTGCTTCTATTACAGATGCATCGGGCGAGACAGCCGAACGCAACCAGCGAAGATTTGCTTGAGGACTAAAACCAGGCTGAGATGAAGCCGAGGGAGCGACCCCCGGCTTCTCCGCCTAACGATGGACGGGTCCTTTGATGGCACATTGGGGAGCGACCCCGTGCATCAAGATCGTCCGCACCAATGGGCTAGGCTTGTCGATCTTACGCGGTTCTTAGTTTCGAAGCCGAAATTATTATTCGCGGCTCAAATGGCCGCGGCTCCTACTCTTCCTCAGCACCTAAAACCTTGCCCGATGTCGGATTCACAAGCTGGACCCGCTGACAGGCAGTGCTGGTCACGGCTTCATAACTTTCCGGGTATTCAGATACGTCCTCGGCCACAAAGCCTTGGACCCTGTAGCCGGTATTCGGGGCCAGCCGGTCGGAGAGAAACGGCGGCATCGGTCCACAGATGTTAGGCGCACGGCAAGGCGGGCGACCGCAACCTCCCACGCAACACTTCGCGGCCGCCCTAACCTTGCAAGGCTGCGGGACCGACTAGTGCCGCGCGACTATCGAGTCACGTTACAAAAGTGTCATAGCGACAAAACGCGCGAGCAGTGGCAGCCGCAGGAAAGCGATGAGGCGCGGCGGATCGCCATCAACATCGCCAAGTACCCGGAGCTGCTAAAGAGGCCGCAGCATTGAGCCACGGTATGGCTGCCCTGCGCAAACCTTCCATCTCTGTCAGCCGTTCCCCGTCACAGGACGGGACGCATTCAATTCCCCTGTGTGAAAGATGCCCGTCCTGCCCCGCGCATGCGGGACTTTTTTTGGCGCAAGTCCGTGCGTCCCGGCGCGGCTGTGACGTGCGTCACACCTATCCCCAGCAGTCGCCGAGTTAGCGTAGTGGGCGTTCTGCCGCCGGGGCGAACAGAGGGGAACGGTGAAGCAGTTTTTTCTTCAGGGTGAAATCGACGGCGTACCGGTGCGGTGGCTCGTCCTGCGGTCGACAGATTGCGCCGTGACGTGGCTCGATGAGCACCTCGTACAGGAGGTGGTTTCCTCGACCTGGGCCACCACGACATTTTCGGATCTCGAAGTGAAGGAAGCCACTGATCCCATGCTAAACGTTGGGGCGGAGCCACCGGCGTACACGGTAACGCTCGGAAGCGGAACGCTCATCGTTGGTTATGTCGTCAAATCGCGCTTGGGGTTCTTTTGACGACACGACCCGACGAAATAGACGACGGTCATATAAAACGCCCCGGCCTAGACGGGCGCGGCCGGGGCAAAGTTGGCTAACCGTTCTGAGGCGTGGAAGTGCCTCGCCGTCTGTTCAGGCCAAATGCTCGGCGGGAGTCAACGCCAGAACGGTCGCTTGGCGCTCGCTCGCCCACCGCAGCGATCGCCATCACCAACGCGATTGATCGCGACGGCGATCAGGTATTTCGTCAGCGGGATCGTCATGAGCAAGCTCAAGGCCTCGCCGTAAGACTCAAGGCCAATCGTTACCGCCGATTTGCACCCTGCGATCGTTGTGGCGTGCCGCGACGATCGTCAGCCTGCCGAAGAAATCGATCCTCAATCTCAGTGTAGACGCGATGGAGCCACTGCTCTGCGCGCTCGGCTCGCTCCCGGTACGCCGCCACTTCGGCCTCAAGCTCGGCAATCCGATCTTCGGCCGCCCGAAGCTGGTGCGAAAGCCTTTGCGCCGTATCGATTGCATGTCTGCTGTTTTGCTCAGCGACATCCGCAGCTTTATTCAGGAGCTGAAGGATCGTCTGACCGGCTTTGTCGACTTGAGTGTTGTCGTCGGCCGCGCCTTGAGCCGATCGCGCAAATGGAATCACTTCGGGACTCATTATTGATGCCTTTCCCTGTCCGAGTGACCGATAATGTAGCGACGGCTCGACGCCTGAATGTGGCGACCCCTGGGTATGCAGCTTTTCTTGAAACTCTGTGGCCAACAAGCCACACAGCGACCGAGGCACATATGGGAGCCAGGCTCACCAGGTGACGAATCCGGCCCTAAGATCAGCGCGTCAAGGATGATCGGCGCGGATCTGATGCCCGCCAGCCCGAAAAGCAAAGAACCCCAAGGCGCGATCACGCCCGGGGTTCCTGAGCTCAGGCTCAAGTTAGGCAGCTAAGACGTGCGGAGGGGTCATCGGGGGATGGGGATCCGCAAGCCCAGCGTAAAAACCGAAAGGCAGGGGTGTCGGGGGATGGGGTAGCCGTTCGGTTGCCTAACAACGCAACGGTACGATCCACGCGTCGGGACATTCCATTGTACGTCGGTATATGTGCACAGCCCTGCGGCCGCCGTAATTGATAGAGCCAAGGGGAAGCCTCCAGCGCAGCGCGGAAAGTACGCTCGCGCGCCAGGGGGCCCGGTACAGTGATCGCGTTATCGCGGAGGCTCGACTTGGTGCGTCAGAAGAAGGCTAAAACGATCGGCCTTCGACGCCCCTACAACGCCTGCTTCCGTCGGCGCCGAGTCCGGCCTGCATCGCTCAGCTTGTGGAATGGGCGCGCAAGGTGCTTGCGGCGATGCCGTTAAGCCGATGGCGTATCTCTTTGCCCGTTCTGAACGACGGGTAACGTTTTTCCGGCACGGTGGCGATGGCCCCGGTCTTTGGATTACGCCCTTGCCGCGCCGACCGTGTTTTCACGATGAACGCTCCAAAGCCTCGCAACTCCACCCGATCTCGCCTAGCTAAGGCGGTTGCGATTTCGTCGAAAATGGTATTGACGATCCGATCCGCATCCGTGGCGAACAGATGCGGATTTTGCTCTGCGATGCGCTGAACCAATTCTGATTTGATCATGCGGCCCTCTCACCCCAGCGAAAGAGTTCGCAAGGGTCGTCATCGTCGTCAAGCCTCACAGTCGGGTATAGGCCTAGCGGTCGCGGTGTACTTGACTCGGATGCCGAAAGGTCCACGCTGCCATGACGGCCAGTGGAGGACCACATCGAATGTCCAAGATAACAAAGGGACTGCGGAAGCAAGCAAAAAAGGAAAAGAAGGCGGTGAAGAAGGCGAGGAAGGAAGACAAAAAGGTCGATACGTCGAGTGTTCCGTTGAAGTCTCCATTTGCCACGTAGATGCCGCCCGCCCGCCGGCTCGAAGAAGAAGATTGGACCTGATAGCGGACCGTCGCTTCCCGCCGTCCTGGTCGTTCGAGGAAGCCAACGGCGCGTGCTTCGTTGTCAAAGACGCGAACGGCTTTGCGGTGTCGTACGTCTACTACGAAAGCGAGCTGGGGCGGCGCACCGGCGCCAACCTGATGACCAAAGACGAAGCTCGCCGGATCGCCGCCAATGTCGCTAAACTGCCGGAGTTGCTTGGCGCCGAGCCGAAGCCCGACCCGAACGCGCTTTTTCACAGAAGATAGCGAGGCGCCCGCGCTGCGCCATCGAGCTGCAGCTCGATGGCATCACATGTCAGTAGGCGGCCGCTCCGCGAGCGCGCTATAGTTACGGTGGCACTCATTGGGGATGCGAGCATGTATCTGTCGAATCAGAGCCTCTTGGTCATCATAGTCGTGGGAATCATCGCGGGTTGGCTGGCGGGCAAGGTTGTTGAGGGCGGAGGCTTCGGACTGATCTGGGATTTAATTATCGGATTGATTGGAGCGTTCATCGGCGACTGGCTATTGCCTCAGCTTGGCATTCACTTAGGCAGCGGTATCGTAGCATTGACAATAAACGCCTTCATTGGCGCTGTCGTGTTGCTGTTAATTTTACGCCTCGCTACCGGCTGGCGAGGTACGTGGAGGCGGCGATGGTAAAAAGCGCCCCGATGCTCTTGCGCAGACAGACCCCCCTCGCTCAGAGTAGCGAGCTGCGGCGGTCTGACACAAAAGCAGACCCCTGTACTGGATTGCGGATAGCAATGTTTGCTTTTTCGGCGTTGTTCTTGATGGCAGAGCAAGGACAAGAAGAACTGGACTGAGAAGCTGCGGTGGCGCCAAAGTGAAGGAAGGCCGCCTGATCCAGGAAAGGAGAAAGCCGATGATGAAGATTATCGCGGCTGCAGCATTCGTAGCAGCACCATGGCAACCGGCCCACGCTCAGGCGATCGTCGGCTCGATCCCGGAGGAGTTTCGGGGCGACTGGTGTCAGGAGAACACCAAAGACAACATCTTTAAACCCGGCGGGTGCAAGCTAAAGGCTGGTTCGTTGAGCATCGATCGCATGACCCTCGACACGGGCCGCCTGTCCTGCGGTTTTGATAGCGGAGCGGCGAGCGAGGGGACCCTCCAGATGCGGAATGCTCTGCACCGATCCTGAAGACAAGGAGTCGTTGATGTACGGTGCCCAGCTCAAGCTGCTGCCTGGCAAGAAGATCGAACTCATCCTTGCAGCCGATGGATCAAAAGTAACGAGAGCAGTAGCGCGGCATTTATGACCGGGATCGGGTTCTTCGATCTCGGAGCCAGGAAGCTTATACGCTTGCGGCGCTGCTGCTCGGTATTGGTGCCCTTCTAGACTACGGCAGGAAAAGAACAGCGGGTTGACGAGCGTTTGGCTAACTGTTCAAAGAACGACTGATCTATGAACAGTCGGCGGCGCGAACCGTACGTGAACAGCAGGAAAAGCGATCCTGCGTCGGATCGCGCCAGCCACTGAAAATTGAACAGTTGGGCTCTGCGGCCGCTCCGCCAGCTTTAAGCGTGCATTCCGGCGGAGCTTTCGTGTCGACCTCGGCCCATGTTTGGGCGACGCATGCTGCGTTCCGATTAGGCGGTCAAACGTTCGCGCCAGACGGTGGCGACGCCCTGCGTAACCTGGCACCTCGCCGGAGTCTGTAATGGTCAGGCCTGGACTTACTTCCCGCCCAGGGCCTTGATCTGTTGGTCCTTCGACAGCATTGAGGACGGGATCGAGTTCATCGGCATCGACTTATCGCATTTCACCGCTAGTTTCGGATCCTTCGACGTCGTGTCTTCGCCGATCGTCAGCGTGACCACGCTCGGCTCGTCGTTGTCGATACCTTGCACGGCCGCAACCGCCTTGCGCAATGCCAACCGCACCATCCAGGTGTGGGCATCGAGAACTCATCATTTTCATCTCGGGATGATCTGCGGTGATACAGCTCAGATCCATCAGCGACTGTCCAGCATAGACCGGTATCGGTCTTCCCGCGGCGACAAAGGCGCGAATCGGACCGACAGTTTCGCTGAACATGCCATCAATCTGTGGGTACTTTGCGATGAGCGCGGCGGTCTTTTGCTGTGCTATGGCCGGATCCCACATGGTCGGCACCGGCTCTTGCTCCAACAACTTTATGTCCGGATGCTTCGCGAACGCACGCCGCCAGCCCACAGTCTGCGCCGACGTCATCGGATTACCGGGCGTTCCTCCTAACATGATAATGTTGCCTTTGCTGCCCAGTGTCTTGGCGAGCCATTCCGCCGCCAGCTCGCCATACTCAATTTGGCTTTCGGTGGCGATATCCACATAGTCCTTGCCGACTTTGCCTGCAAAATTGTCGCCAGTGCTGTCAGGCACCACAGCCACGCCGGCCGCGGTCGCCTCGCGCGTGGCTTTCAAGATGGCGGCGCCGCCGTCGAGTTGCGCGACGATGACGTCATACTTCTGCGCGACCAGGCCTTCGATGTCGGCAATCTGCTTCTCAGGTTTGAACTCGCCGTCGGTGTAGCGAGCGTCAGTAATGTTCTTGCACTTTGAGGCTTCATCCTCGAACTCGGCGCGTGCGAGGTGGCGCCAGTAATTACCGCCCCAACCATCGGAATACGCAACCTTGATCGGCTTGGTCCCGCAGAATTTGGACATCGGCTGAAAATCGGCAATGGTGCCCTTTTTTTCGGGGTACAATTTAGCCTTGAAGATATCGCCAGCGTGGCTGAACGAGGTTGCCGCAAGGGCGAGCCCCAATACCGCAAATGAAGCCGAAAGACCGCGTGGTGACAGCATACGTTCCTCCCTGCGCATCTGATTAGTTATGGGTTTTCCATTCGGCGAACTGGCAGCGCGACATGCTGCTAAGCCGGAAGTCGCGAAAACTACCGAGAAGCCAGATTGCCCGAGTGAGAAAGCCGTCAGAGGTTATAAATTGTATTGCCGAGTATCAGCCATTATAAATTGTACTGCCGAGTATCAGGTAGTGTGATGCTACGCGACTGCTGCGTCGTCTATGTCGCTGCGAAAATCCATGGGGACCGGCAGAGCACGACACACGACGCATCGCGATACGCCAGGCAGCAAAGGAGGCGAACGGTTTCACTCGTGACCCATCGGGCGCCAATCTTCCCGCTGACAGGGGTGCATTTAGCGCTTTTAAGGCCATCGAGATATTCGAAGATCATCCTTCCCCGCGGCTGGGCGTCGTCGAACTGGCTGAGGAATGCAGCCGCAAGCGAAACTACTAAGGAAAGATGGAACGCTGCTGAGCTTCAGCGGATAAGCGGTGAACTCGCGCTGAAGTCTCCTGAGCGGGATGCATGGAGAGCAGAAGAGTATTTCGAGCGCGCGCTTACCATCGCTCGTCAGCAGCAAGCAAAATCCTGGGAACTCCGCGCCGCGATGAGCCTCGCGCGCCTTTGGCGGGACCAGGGCAAGATACAGCAAGCGCGCGATCTGCTTGCTCCGGTATACGGCTGGTTCGCGAGGGTTTCGACACGCGCGATCTGCCGCGCGTCGCGTACCGAAGATGATCAATGACACTAAATCGGCGTGAGCTAACTGGATACTTTTTGACATTCGGCTTGGCTGTTCCGACCGTTGGAACAATGGCTATCGGGCCATCAGGGGCAGCGGCCCTTGGCATCGCTGCAAATGCGCCTGGGCGAACAGTGAACTCTTCACGACGGAACCGTCGTCCCAGCGCTCGGTCAGGGCTCTGCGCGTTTGGGTCAGGGACGACATCCCGCATCGGTCGAAGAAGACGCGCTGCGCGAAGGCATTTCGCTGGGCATGACTTTGATTGATACGGCGGAGATTTATGGAAACGGCGATGCGGAGAAGTTGATCGGTCGCGTCATTGCGGGTCGGCGTGAACAGGTATTCCTGGTTTCCAAAGTGTGGCCGTCTCACGTGGCAGGGGACGGAATTGAAAGGGCTTGCGAGGGGAGTCTCGCGCGCCTTGGGACAGACCATCTCGACCTTTACTTGCTGCATTGGCCAGACGAGATCACCGACCTGTCGGGCGTCGTGGCGGCTTTTGAGAACTTGCGTTCGAAGGGAAAGATTCGCGCCTGGGGCGTCTCCAATTTCAACGTCAGCGACATGGGACGGCTTTTAAATGTTCCGCATGGCGATAGCTGCGCAACTAATCAGGTTCCCTACAGTCTCGGCGACCGTGCCATTGAACATGACCTGCTGCCATGGTGTGCACAGCACGCAATACCAGTAATGGCCTACTCGCCACTTGGTGGAGCGAGCAGCACGTTGCTGCGTGATCCCACAGCTCGCGCGTATTGGCGCGGCACATGGCTGCTCGCCAGCCGCCGTTGCTTTGGCGTGGACCATTCGGGACGGCAACGTCATTGCTATTCCAGAATCCGGCAACGTGGCGCACGTAAGGGAGAACGCAGTCGCGCTCTCATTGGCCCTGACATCAGAGGAGCTTCAAGCACTGGATGCCGCGCATCCGCCGCCCAGCCGCTAGGAAAAATGCCCCTCGATTTGTTTCAGCCAACGTCGGGGGTGATCGAAGGATATTCGGATTGCGGGAGCGCCCTTCTCCACGCTGCTCGCAACTTAATTTCAAGTTCGGAGAGGCCGCGTCTGGACGCGTTATGAACCGCATTTATAAGCGTCTCGAATTCCCGTTCCGAGAGATGTAGCTCTAAGCTCCTGCTTATTTCCATTCTGCCCGTCCTTCCCTGCGCGTCATCCTGAGCAGGCGAGCATGCGGCGTCGAAGGTCGCAATCGCGCTTTGCGATTAACGTTTACACGGCGGTTTATCACCGGCTTTGGCTGGTCGCTGCGGAAGCTGCAGAATTCCTCTGGACCGTGAAGTAGTCGTTGTTCCCGGGTTTCTCGTTCCTGGGCTGGCAGCGAACCGTTGCCAATTGCGTCCATCTCACTAGCGCCAGTTTCAAAGTGGTTCGTGCGGCCTCTTTGGATTGCCGTTGTGGCACGTTGAATAAGCCCCTGGTGCGAAGGTGCTTGACCAACAGCCGTTCGATCAAAGAGCCCAGCGAACGATGGTCCTTTGCCGAAGCTCTCTCGGCTGCGTCTTTCAGACTTGAGTCGATCCGAACTGTGATCTGCGCGGTCTTTTTGCGGCGCGTCATAGAGGCGTTCCTTCCGTTTGTATTTGAAAACGCCGTCAGGATGCTTCCGTTCGTTAGTGAAAGTTTTTCCTTAGTCGACCAACGAAAGGAAAGGTTTGTGCTGGACATCACAGGTCGAGTCGTACGCTACATGTCAGACTTAGAACCTGAGTGTTGCACTGGCTTAACGGGGTAGTGGCGATGCTGGCGGAGATTTTCATGTTGCGGATCGAAGCTGCCGCAAGGCTTCAGGAGCAAACGGCCTCGCTGAGTAGCAGCCCTTTTGTCCCATTCACCGACATCCAGCAATTCGAATTTAAGGACAGGACGGTTCGTGCTGACGACCGACGCCGGGAGACTGGAAATCGGGAAGTCTCGTAATTCGGGTTGGCCTGCTGTCTTCTTTCTCCTTTTGCTCGTTGGGGCGCTGCTGACCGCATTTACGCCCCTACCGGCCAAAGGACAGCAACCGCCGCTGCGAGAAGGTTGCCGAGCCGTCTCAAAAATCGAATACAACACCGCAAAACGCGAATACATCGTGATCAGTAAAGGTGGCAGATACCTCCAGACCGGTTATTTCTGGCGACGCCATTATTGGTGGTGCCACGTTTAGGAAAGGAGATCAGCAAGTCGGGCAATGGCTGATCGCAGACGTTTCACTCTTTGATATTCACTTGCAGCTTTGGATGCTCTTCGCCACCGGCATAATTTTGCTCTGGTTTATCTATGTTTGGGCGACGCGATTGCGTTAAAAGCGTCGTGCGTTGAACGGAAGGTGCCGACCATCGGCAAGCGCTTTGCTATGCGGATGAATCTGATTGTGTGAGCCTTTGAAGCAAGGCTTGCAACTTCCCTTCAATTCGCTTGCTGTCTTTCCAGCCGACTGCGCAGTCGTGGCATGAAGGCTGATACCCGAATTTTCCGGTTGAGGTGTTTTGCTGGCTGGGATGATACGACGCGATCAGCTTGGGCTGGCCGGGTCCAAAGGCGTATTCCAGGTTGTGCCCGAAGCGGAATGGCGTGCGGCTCGCGATCACGCCGCGATCTCGCAGAATCGATAGATACACGTCGAAGGCGACTTTGCCTAGCGCCACCACCACGCGTAGGTTCGGGCAGCAGGTCGAGTTCACGCTCGAGATATCCACGGCAGCGGCGAATTTCGTCGGTGGCCGGCTTGTTGTCCGGCGGCGCGCAGCGAACGGCAGCGGTGATGTACGCGCCGGTGAGCACCAGGCCGTCATCGCGCGATACGCTTTCCGCTTGTGACGCGAAACCTGTCTGGTGCAGCACCCGGTACAGAATTTCGCCCGATCGGTCGCCGGTGAACGGGCGGCCGGTGCGATTGGATCCGTGCGCGCCCGGCGCGAGTCCGACTATGAGCAGCGCGCTGCTGGATCGCCAAACGACGGCACGGGCTTGGCCCAGTAGTCCCATTCGCGATAGGCGCGCCGTTTGACTCGCCCGACTTCCGCAATGTAGCTGACCAGCCGCGGGCATTTGCGGCAGGCCACCACTTCGTGCTGCAAGACGGTCAAGCTTGCGCTGCTACAATTCACAGAATGAGCATTCCTTTTCGATTAGACGAACGGCGCGCGCTGGTGACCGGAGGCGCAAGCGGAATCGGCGCGGCGACGTGCAGCGCGTTGACGGGCGCGGGCGCATCGGTCGTCATCGCCGACGTCGATCGCCGGGCCGCTGAAACGCTGGCAGCCGAACTTGCGGGCGCGAAGCCTTTGGAACTGGATATCACGGTCGAGCGCGCCGTGCAGGACGCTTTCGCGGGACTCGACCGGCTCGACATTCTGGTGAACTGCGCCGGCATCGGCCTGGTCGGCACCGCTGAGGAAACGGAACTCGCGGATTTCGATCGTTTATATCGCGTCAACATCGCCGGCATGTTTCTGGTGACCAAGTACGCGCTGCCGCTGCTGGTGGCATCCAAGGGCTCGATCGTCAATATCGGTTCCGTGGCTGGCCTGGTGGGCGTCAAGCGGCGATTCGCGTATTGCGCGACCAAAGGCGCGGTGGTGGCCATGACCAGGCAACTCTCGGTGGATTATCCCACGCTCATCCGCGTCAATTGCATTTGTCCCGGGACGGTCGATACGCCCTTCGTCGAGGCCTATCTCGAAAAGTATCACAAGCACGAAAAAGAAAAAGTGCGCGGGGAGCTTAACCAAAGGCAACCTATCGGGCGGCTAGGCAAACCGGAGGAAATCGCCCACATGGTGCTGTATTTGTGCTCGGCAGAGGCGGAATTCGTGAACGGATCGGTTATTGCCATCGATGGGGGCTGGACGGCAGCGTAGAGCCGGCAGAAAGTCGGGATACACGGCCAAGAAGATCGGATAGCCTTATTTCTTGACGAGCCATGCTACGATAAGCTTACGGACTGACTACAACCTCTCCACGCGCCACCAGGGAGCACCAGTCATCCGTCGGAAACTTGCGCCGTTATGAGTGGAAACTGTTCCTCTATCGCGAAACGTATTCTGGCAGTCTCAATCGCTTGCACCCTGTTTGCGGGTGGTCTCTCGGCAATCGAGACAACAACCGCCACCAAGAAAAAAAAGAAGACTGCCGTAACTAAGACTGCCACGGTAAAGAAGAAAGCACCGGCTCCGCACGCAGCCGTAAGGCGCGTGCACCACACCAGGCCAGTCTGGAGCCAGTGGTCTGAGCCCACGTATGCGGATTCCACCATCGGCGATTCAGTCGACGGCGAAGATTTGCGGGTGCGCCGGGCGGCTGTTGAAGCGCTGGGGCCGTTCAACGGCTCAGTAGTAGTGGCCGATCCGAGCAATGGCCGCATCCTCACCATCGTCAATCAGAAATTGGCGCTGGGCAGCGGCTTCACGCCGTGCTCCACCATCAAAGTTTCCGTGGCGCTGGCAGGGCTCGAAGAAGGGACTCATCGACCGGGTCACGAAAGTGAAGTTGTACGGGCGCATGAAGATGAACCTGACCGACGCCATCGCCCATTCCAACAATCCGTACTTCGCCCGTTTGGGAGTGCAGCTCGGCTACGATCGCGTCAGCTACTACGCGCATTTGTTCGGATACGGCGAGAAAGCCGGCCTGGATATTGCCGGCGAACAGCCGGGCTACTTTCCGCCGGCGCCGCCCAAGAATGGCGGCATGGGAATGCTGACCAGTTTCGGCGAGGAAATTTCACAGACGCCGCTGCAGCTCGCGGCTCTGATGACGGCCATCGCCAACGGCGGCACGCTGTACTACCTGCAATATCCGCGCACGCAGGAAGACTTGGACAGCTTCCAGCCGCGCGTGAAGCGCCAGCTCGATCTCGAGCCCTTCATTCCGGAAGTGAAGCCGGGCATGCAGGGAGCGGTGGAATTTGGGACAGCACGGCGCGCCAAGCAGGATGAATTGATCATGGGCAAGACCGGCACGTGCAGCGAAGGCCGCACGCATCTGGGCTGGTTCGGATCGTTCAACGAAGTAGGCTCAAGCAAGCTGGTCGTGGTGGTGCTGCTGACGGGCGGCAAGCCCTCGATCGGCCCCATGGCGTCCGGCGTGGCCGGTGACGTCTACCGCCGTTTGACTCAGGACAATTACTTCAGGGCTTCGGCGCAAACGGCTTCATCGTCGTCGCCGGATAGCTCGCTGGGCTCAACTCAGCTCTCCGGTTCCCACTAAGATTCGCTCAGCCATCGCATGGCGCAGGGCGTCCAAGCCCTTGCCGGTGACGCTCGATATTTCGTAAAAATCCAGACCACGCTCGCGGGCCAAATTGCGCAGCGATTCGACGCGCGCGGGGTCCTGGGCAGCATCCATTTTCGTTGCCACGACAATCATGGGCTTGTGGGCCAGGTCTTCGCTGAAGCTGGCCAATTCAGTCATGACGGTTTCGAAATCCTGAACTGGGTCGCGTCCGGTGGCATCTGACACGTCGACCAGGTGTGCCAGCAGCCGGGTGCGCTCGATGTGGCGCAGGAACTGAACGCCCAGGCCGTGGCCCAGGTGGGCGCCTTCGATCAGGCCCGGAATGTCGGCGATGACGAAGCTGCGGAGATCGTCCATCTGCACAACGCCCAGTTGCGGCTCGAGGGTGGTGAAGGGATAGGCGGCAATCTTGGGCCGGGCAGCAGAAAGGCGCGAGATCAGCGTCGATTTGCCGGCATTCGGAAAACCAACCAGGCCGACGTCGGCCAGCAGTTTCAACTCGAGCCGCAGAGTGCGCTGCTGTCCGGGCGCGCCGGGGGTGTGCTCGGTGGGCGCTTGGTGCGTGGCAGTCGCGAAACGGGCGTTGCCTTTGCCGCCGTGGCCGCCACGGGCTACCAGGATGCGTTCGCCGGCGTGGGTGAAATCGTGCAGCAGTTCGCCGGTCTCGTCGTCGTAGGCGATGGTTCCTACCGGCACTTCCAGTTCGATGGAATGGCCTTCGGCGCCCTTGCAGTTGCTGCCTTCGCCGTGGCGGCCGCGCTGGGCGGTGTGTTCGGGATTGAAGCGGAAATGCAGCAGCGTGTTTTGATGGCCGGTAGCGGTCATGAAAATATCGCCGCCGCGTCCGCCGTCGCCGCCGCTGGGGCCGCCTTTGGGGACGTACTTTTCGCGGCGGAAGGCCATGCAGCCGTTGCCGCCGTCGCCGGCTTTCAGGCGGATTTTTACTTCGTCAATGAACACAAGATATGCCGAAAATTTCAAAGGCCGCGCCCTGTAAGCGGGCGGGTCTCACGTGCGGGAGGGCTAGGCTACTTTGATGCTGACGAACTTGCCCATGCGGCCGCGATCACGGAACTCGACCACGCCGGTGACTTTGGCGAACAGGGTGTCGTCTTTGCCCCAGCCAACATTCTCGCCGGGCTTCAGACGGGTGCCGCGCTGGCGGATGATGATCGACCCGCCGGGGACCAATTGGCCGCCGAAAACTTTGACGCCCAGGCGCTGTGCATTAGAGTCGCGCCCGTTCTTGGAACTGCCTAAACCTTTTTTATGTGCCATGACAAATTCCTATGCGACGATCTCGCCGACTTTTACTTCCGTGTAGTCCTGGCGATGCCCTTTGGTGCGCTTGTACTGCTTCTTGCGCTTGAACTTGAACACGATGATCTTTTCGCCGCGGCCCGCCGCGGTGATAGTGGCGCGAACCCTGGCGCTCCCGGCTTCGGCGCCGGCCAGCACCGGGCTCTCGTCCGGGAACACGGCCAGCACCTTGGAGAACTCGATTTCGGAGCCGACGTCGCCGCCGAGCTTGGGGATGCGCAGCACATCGCCGGGTTCGACACAATACTGTTTTCCGCCGGTCTCAATAATGGCATGCATTGGAGAAGCCTCTTTGAAGCCCAGGCGCACCTGCTGGGTGCGGGGCGCTTTGGTGTAAACCACCATTCTAGTACAGAGGGGGCGCCGCTGACAAATGGGGGGCGGGATCGTCCCCCTGCTTTTTGACTGAACCACAAACCGCGTTCGCCCGTAAACTAGACAAATGAAGTTTTCATACTATATGTGTGCCTCGGTGCTCCTGGCCGGCTGCGCCACTGCTCAGACTGGCGTAAGAATCGATCCGGCAACGGGCGGCTGGGGCTGGCTGACTCGTCCCTATCAAACCAGGTCCGTGCCGCCGGTGAGCCTGAACAATTCGTCGCGCCTGGAGACGCTGGTGCGGGCGGGCAGGCTTTACATTTCGGCGCCGGATGTAGTCGCGCTGGCCATCGAGAACAACATCGATGTCGAAGTGCAGCGCTATGGGCCGCTGCTGGCGCGTGAGGTGCTCAAACGCGCCCAGGGAGGCGGCGCGCTGCGTAGCGTGGGGCTGGGAGTCGCGCCCGGGCCGCAGAGCGTCAGCCTGCAAGGCGTCAGCGTGAATGCCAGCGGGGTGAACGCCGGCGCAGCCGGGGGCGGCGTGAGTTCGGGCGGCGGTATCGTCACCCAGCTCGGACCGGCGATTCCGGCACTCGATCCCACGGTGATCTTTTTCGCCAACTTCCAGCATTCAACAACGCCCCAGAGCAACACGGTGCTCACCGGAACCACCGCGCTGATCCAAGATACGCGCACCTATCAGGCGCAGTATGCGCAGAACTGGGCTTTTGGCCTGAATGCGCAAGTGACCTATGGCAGCCAATACACGAAGGTCAACAGCCAGTTTTTCACTTTGAATCCGTTCACGGCGGGCAGCCTGGATCTGCAGCTGACGCAGAATCTGCTGCAGGGTTTTGGCTCGGCCGTGAACACCCGCAACATACGCGTCCAGAAAAATAATCTGAAGGTCACTGATTTGCAGTTCAAGCAGCAGGTGATCACCACGGTCTCCGCGGTTCTCAATCTGTATTGGGATCTGGTGAGTTTTCACGAAGACCTGCGCGCGCGCAAGCAGGAGCTAGAGACGGCGCAGCAACTGCTCGACGACAACAAGAAGCAGGTGGCGGATGGCACGCTCGCGGAGATCGAAATCACGCGCGCTGAATCGCAGCTCTACACGGCCAAGCAGGATTTGGTGATTTCGGAGACCAACCTGCTGCAGCAGGAAACGGTCCTGAAAAACGCCTTGAGCCGGAACGGCGTAGCCAGCCCGACGTTGATGTCCGTGCACATCGTGCCGCTCGACAAGATCACGATTCCCGCAAAGGACGATATCCGGCCGGTGGAGGAGCTGGTGGCCGACGCGCTCGCTAAGCGGGTGGAGATGGCGCAAAGCCGCACCAACATCGAAAGCAATCAGTTGAACCTGGTGGGTATCAAGAATTCGTTGAAGCCCACGCTGCAGGCCTTTGCGGAGCTGACCAACAACGGCCTATCCGGCGGGCTGACGGCGCTTGGAATCGCCCAAGGCGGCTCCGCGCTTGCCGGAGGGTACGGCGAGCTGCTGGCGCAGATTGCCCGGCGAAATTATCCGAACTATTCGGCAGGCATCTCGTTGAACATTCCGATTCGCAATCGCGCGGCGCAGTCGGACTACGTCACCAGCCTGATCGAAATCCGGCAGAACGAATTGAATTTGCAAAAGAGCATCAATCAGATCCGCGTGGACGTGCACAACGCCGTGATCGGATTGCAGCAGGCGCGCGCCCGCTATGACGCGGCGGCCAAGGCACGGGTGCTGCAGAAAGAGACGCTCGATGCGGACCGGCGCAAGTATGAACTAGGCGCGATTACCTCATATCAGGTGGTGCAGGATCAACGCGACCTGGCGAACACGGAAAGCGCGGAAGTGCAGGCCATGGCTAATTTCACTCATGCGCGAATTGCTTTCGAGCAGGCGCTCGGGATCACGCTGGATGTGAATAACATTTCGCTGGACGAAGCTTTGTCTGGGCAAGTCAGCGGCGGCAAGGCCGGAAAGGAGCGGCCGTGATCACGCTTCGCAAAGCTGTGGCGCTGGGATTGTGCTACGTGTGGCCGGCTTCCTCCATCTGGGCGCAGCAGGCTTCCATTGAACCTGAGCGGCCGTCGGCGCCGGTGCTGTTGCGGCCGTACTCGGCAGCGCAAGTGCCTCCCGTCCGTCTGGCGAATTCCGGCCGGCTCGGCGAACTGGTACGCGCTGGCCGGCTGTATTTGACCGTGCAGGATGCGATTGCCCTTGCGCTGGAAAACAATATCGATCTCGAAATTGCCCGGTACAGCCCGTTTACGTCTGCATGGGCGGTCGAGCGTGCCCAGGCGGGTGGAGCCTTGCCGGGCGTGCCCAGCGGCGCATCGCAAGCGGGATCGGTTGCTAACGGGCAAGGTGTCCTAGGAAGCCAGGCGGCGGCGGGCGTGAGCAGTAACGGGAGCGCCACGGGCGGCACCGGACCCGGCAACGCGACAATTTCTCAAATTGGCCCGGTCACGCAGACGCTGGATCCGGCGTTTCAGGAAACCACCACGTTCAGTCACCGGACCACGCCGCAGCCGAACACAGTCCAGAGCATTACGGCTGAGCTGATCTCGAATACGCGCGTGTCCACGGCGTCGTTCCAGCAAGGCTTTTTGACCGGCGGCAGCGTGGCGGTCACTTATAGCGGTCACTACCTGAATGAGAATTCGCCGACCGACGTTCTGAATCCATCGGTCGCGGATAATTTGTCGGTGTCGTTCCAGCACAATCTGCTGCGGGGCTTTGGCGTGGCCATGAACGCGCGCACCATAACCGTGGCCAAGATGAATTTCAAGACATCGGATCTCAATTTCCAAACGCAGGTTACCGCGACCGTGGTGGCCGTTCTGAATGCGTACTACGCGCTGGCCGCCGATTACGAAGACGTGAAAGCCAAGCAGAGCGCCATGGACGTGGCGCAGTCGTTTTTCACCGACAACAAGAGACGCGTGGAGCTGGGTTCGCTGGCGGAGGCGGATTTGACGACGTCGGAATCGCAGGTCGCTACCAGCCAGCAGAATCTGGTCGTTTCGCAGACGACTTTGCAGCAGCAGGAAATTGCCTTGAAGAATTTGCTGAGCCGGACCGGGGTCGCCGACCCGTTACTGGCCAACACGCAAATCGTGCCGGTGGATCGGATTGCTATTCCGGAAAGAGACGACCTCCCTGCTCTGCCCGACCTCATTCAGAAAGCCTTCGCCAATCGAACCGATCTGGCCGCGCAAAAAGCCAATATGGACGCGGCGGAAATTTCGACGTTAGGAACCAAGAACGGCGTGCTGCCTTCCGCGCAAGTCTTCGGCGCCGAGAGTCATGCGGGACTGGCCGGATCGCCCAGGCAGGTGGTGACCGGGGGAGTCGTCGAGACACCGGATCCTTACTTTGTGGGAGGCACAGGCGCGGCGCTGGGCCAGATTTTCCGGCGCAATTTTCCCACCGAGCGCATTGGCGTTTTTTATCTGGCGCAACTCGGTAACCGCCAGGCGCAGGCGGACAACGGCATCGATCAACTGCAACTGCGGCAGACGCAGCTTACCAATCAGAAGAGCCTCAACCAGGTGGGCGTGGACGTTTTGAATTCGGTGATCGCCCTGCAGCAGGCGCGGGTGCGCTATGACACGGCCGTGCAAAATCGAGTGCTGGCGCAAAAGCTGCTGGACGCCGAGCAGAGGAAGTTTACGTTGGGCGCATCCACGACTTTCAACGTGATTCAACAGCAGCGGGATCTGGTAGCGGCGGAATCCGGCGTGATTGCAGCACTCACGGCCTATGGCAGCGCGCGCGTTACACTCGACCGCACATTGGGCACGACACTCGAAGCCAATCAAATCTCGATTGCCGACGCGCGAACGGGCAAAGTGGCGCGGGCGTCATCGCTGCCCGCAGTTTTGCCGGAACCCTAGCTCAATCGCTTTGCCGGCGGCGCCGTTCAGCTCGCCGCACACGCGCTTCGTCCATGCCGAAATAATGCGCGACTTCGTGCCACACCGTTTCGGCGACCATTTTTTCCAAATGCGCCGCGTTGCGCGCCAGCCGCTCGTGCGGACCCTGGAAGATGATGATCTGGTCGGGCATGACGAAGCCGTCGGAGACGCTGCGCGCGGTAAGCGGGCGGCCGCGGTAAAGCCCTAGTAAGGTCGAGCCGGAGTTTACGCCTGCGGACCGCAGTTCGCGTGCCGAGGGTTCCTGTTCCACGATCACGGCGATGTTGGAAAGCTTGCGGCGGAAAGGCAGCGGAATCCTCGCACAGGCCCGTTCCACCAGCCGATCAAATTCCTGAGCGGTCATCTGCTCCTGTTATTTTATGGCCAGTCGGATAGAATCGCGTCATGCGCTTCATGTTGGTTCTAGCTTCGGTTGTCCTGGCCTTGGGACAGGAGGCAAAAGAAGGAACCGCCGGTGACGCCCAAAAGCTGGTAACAATCCGGGAAATCGCCGTTGAGGGCACAAGGCTGCCCGGCCGTTCGGTTATCCGGCTGGCGCAGATCAAGATTGGCGACCAGGTGAATTTCTTAAAGCTGAACGACGCGCTGCAAAAAGTAATGCGTAGCGGGCTCATCAGCCACATCGACTTCGAATACGAGTCGCTGCCGGACAAAGAGACGGACGTGATCCTCCATATGAAATGCACGGACGAGAAGCCCGTGGCAAGAGCGTCGATTCAGATTCCTAAAGTGAACGAGGATGAAGTGTGGACGTGGCTCACCAATGTGGACCCGATATTTACGCGGGACATGCCGCCAACAGAGGCCGCGATCCAGCTCTATTCATTTTGGATCGGCAAATACGTGGCAGATCATGGTGACCCGAACTTTAAGAAACACTCCGCCATAGTAGCCGATGCCTCCAGCTCGAGCGGAGGGAACGCGACGGATCGCCTGATTTTCAAGGTGGTGAAGCTCCCTGGGAAATAGCCTCAGACCTTGTCGCAGAGCGGCAGGACGAGATCGATCAGGCCGTCCATTTCCTCCGCGTTGGTTTGCTCCAGGTGCAAATAGGGCTCGCGCAGGCGATCGTACTGGATGACGCCGCGGCGCTTCAGCATACGTTTGTCGAGCACGATGCCGGCTTCGAGATGTTGCAGGCAGAACGCCATGTACGGCAGCGTGCGGTAGAGCAGCGCTCTTGACTCTTCGACTTTTCCTTCGTCAAACAGACTGACGATGCGCGCGTAGACTTCCGTGATTCCGGGACCGGCCATGATGGCGCCCGCGCCGCGCGGCATGCCATCGGCCATGTACATGCCCCAAAGCCCGAAGATCACCTGCACCTGGCCACCGGTGCCGCGAATAATTTCGGCGCACTTGGCGCCGGGCAGCGGATTTTCCAGTTTGGCGAAATGCAGATTCTTAACCCGGCTTGCCAGATCGAGATACACGCTGGCGGGAATGCCGGATCCGGTGAGGTCGAGATCCTGCACCATAATCGAAATGCCGACCGAGCCTGCGACGCGCTCATAGAACAGCGTCAGTTCTTTGATGCTGAGCGGGGCGGTGCGCGGCGGTATCACCATCAGGCAATCAGCGCCTTGCTTCTCGGCCCAGCGCGAAAATTCGATGGTGTTGAAGACGGAGCCCGAGCCCGTGCTGATGATTAGTGGCTTGCGTTTGCGCGTCTGATCGAGCACGATTTCGGCGACGCGGTAGCGCTCCGGGTCGGAAAGTTTATAGGCTTCGCTGCCGAGGCCGGGTACGCAAACCGCAGCCGCGCCGCGATCTATGGAAAAATCAACTTGTCTTCGCAAATCGGTTTCGTCGATGGTCTCGTCATCGCGAAACGGCGTCATCATCACTGGAATGCACCCTCTGAGTTTCACAATCCTCCTGTAAGATGTTCCCGTTCATTCTCTCAAAAGCAGCTATGATTGCGAACGAAGGTATTTCTCTGCACATCAGATTGTTCATTATCGCTGCGCTGATTGGTAACGCAGCATGGGCCGCGACGCCAACGGCTGGCGAAATCCAAGTGGCGAGCCAGTGGACGGAGCGGTACTTTAGCCCGGGCGCCCAGGTAGTGCCGTTTTCTTTCGTCTATGGCGGAAGGCCTTCCGCTGAACTTCTCACGACCTGGCCCGTCACGCGCGATCAGAAGCAGCTTGACCGAAACCGGAGTCAGCGCAGTTTGAGTTGGAAAGATCCGAAGACAGGCATTGAAGTGCGGTGTGTCGCGGTGGAGTACACGGATTGGCCTGTAGTCGAGTGGACGGTTTATTTCAAAAACACCGGCAACGCGAACACTCCCATCCTCGAAAACATTCAAGGGCTCGACATCCGCGTGGAGCGCGCGGAAGGCGCGGAGTTCGTGCTGCACCAGCACCGCGGCGACAACAATATTCCCGAAAGCTATCAGCCGTTCTCGGAGCCACTGCTGGTGAATAGCAGCAAGACCGCGCGGCCCGCGGCTGGCCGGCCTACCGATTCCAGTTTTCCTTATTACAACTTGCAGATGCCGGGCGGCGGGTTGATTGCAGCGGTCGGCTGGCCTGGCCAGTGGGCGACTAGGTTCGAGCGCGACAGCGCCCGCGGCCTGCGCTTCACCGCTGGCCAGGATTTGACGCATCTCTATCTCAAGCCCGGCGAGGAAATACGCACGCCGCTCATCGCGCTGCTTTTCTGGCAAGGCACGGAAACGGTGCGCGCGCAGAATGTCTGGCGAAGTTGGATGCTGGCGCAGAATCTGCCGCGTCCCGGCGGCAAGCTGCCTGCCCCGCTCAACGCCTTTTGCGACGGCGGCTTTTTCCCCGGGCTCGCGGTCAGCGAAGCCGGCGAAAAGCAATTTATCGATGCGCTGACGCGCGAGCACGTGAAACTGGATTACTGGTGGATCGATGCCGGCTGGTATCCCTGCCGCAATGACTGGCAGAACACCGGAACGTGGGAGCCTGACCCGGAGCGTTTCCCGAACGGCATTAAAGCCGTGAGCGATTACGTGCACGCCCGTGGGATTAAGCTGGTGCTTTGGTTTGAGCCGGAACGCGCATCAGCCGGATCATGGCTGGCCGTGAATCATCCCGAGTGGCTGCTCGGCGGAAAGCTCTTCAACATGGGCAACCCGGAGGCGCGGCAGTGGATGACCGAGCATGTGGATCGCCTGATTCGCGAGCAAGGCGTCGATCTCTACCGGCAGGATTTCAATATTGCTCCGCTCGGATTCTGGCGTCAGAACGATAGCGCAGATCGTCAGGGTGCCACCGAAAATTTTCACGTGCAGGGCTACCTGGCTTACTGGGATGAACTGCGGCGCAGGCATCCGGGTATGCTGATCGATAGCTGCTCGGGCGGAGGCAGGCGCAACGATCTGGAAACTTTGCGGCGCGCGGTGCCATTGCTGCGCAGCGATTATCAGGCGTTCGATGGCAACCCGGGTTATGCGATCGGCAACCAGGGCCACACGTACGGGCTCTCGTCGTGGCTGCCGTATTATGGCCAAGGCGTTTATATCACGGCGGCCAATGCGGCGTATTATGCGCGCAGCCACATGTCACCGTCCTTTTCGATTGCGGTGGACGTGCGCAAGCCCGGCATCGATTGGGAGCTTTACCGGCGGCTAGTGAGCCAGTGGCGCGAAGTGGCGGACTGCATGTTGGGCGATTATTATCCGTTGAGCCCGTACAGCTTGGAAAGCGATCGCTGGATTGCGTGGCAATTCGATCGTCCCGAACAAGGCGATGGGATGATTCAGGCTTTTCGGCGCGACAGCAGCGGCGAACGTGTCATGACTTTTCGCCTGCACGGCATTGACGCAGCCGCGCAGTACGAGGTCACAGATCTGGACATTGGAGCAGCAAAAATTATTTCCGGCAGAGAATTGCAGGAGCGCGGGTTGGAAGTGGCAATCGATGCCCAGCCTGGCTCTGTCGTTTTCAAATACAGAAAAAGATAATTATGAAAAAAGTAGTGATTACGGATCATGGTTTCCCCTCTATCGACCTGCAAAGAAATGTGGTGCAACCCGCGGGATTCGTTCTCGAAGAGATTCAGCCGATCTGCAAGACTGAAGACGAAGTCATTCAACGCTGCGACGATGCAGATGCCCTGCTCGTGCAGTGGGCGCCGATCACCCGCCGCGTGATGCAAGCGTTGCCACGCGCGCGCTGCATGGTCCGCTACGGCGTTGGCGTTAACAACATCGATCTGGACGCAGCGGCTGACCTCGGCGTCACCGTGGTCAATGTTCCCGACTATTGTTTGGAAGAGGTTTCCAACCACGCGGTAACCATGATGATGTCGCTGGCAAAGCGAATTGCTCAGGACCACCGTCGCATCACGCACGGCGAGTGGGGCGTGGGGCCGCTGCTGCCGGTTCCGGCGATCATCGATCTCACGCTGGGACTGGTTGGCTTCGGCGCGATTTCACGGCGCGTGGCAAAAAAGGCGGCGGTGTTCGGATTTCGCCGCATCATTGCGTCCGATCCGTTTGTCCATGCCACCGCATTCCGTGATCATGCAGTGGAATCCGTGAGCCAGGATGAGCTGATCGAGCAGGCCGACGTCATCTCGCTGCATTGCCCACTGGTTCCATCGACCACGCACCTGATCAACCGCGACTCCATCGCGCGGATGAAGCCGGGCGTGATCATTGTGAACACATCGCGCGGGCCGGTGATCAAAGAAACGGATTTGGTCGATGCTCTGAAATCCGGCCGCATCGCGGGCGCGGGACTCGATGTGTTTGAGGTGGAGCCGCTGCCAGTAGATAGCCCGCTGCGTGGCCTGCCCAACGTGCTGCTGACGAGTCACGCTGCTTCCGTATCGGAGCGGGCCGTCGATATGCTGCAAATCAAGGCGGCGGAATCGGCGCGGGATTTTCTCCTGGGCAAGCGTCCGGCAGCAACGCTGGTCCCGGCCCTCGCGCGTTAACTAGACGGGCAGAGCGACGCGCTCGCTGCCTTCGCCCACTTGCTGGCGCCACATCGCGTAGTACAGGCCTTTGTTGTCCAGCAGTTCGGCGTGGCGGCCGAATTCGACGATGCGTCCGCGCTCGAGCACGTAGATGCGATCGGCATGCAGGACGGTCGAGAGGCGGTGCGCGATCAGGCAGGTGATTGCGTCGCGGCTATCCGCCACATCGCGAATGGTCTGGCTGATTTCCTCCTCGGTCAGTGAATCGAGAGACGACGTGGCCTCGTCGAACACCAGCAATTGCGGCTTACGCAGCAGGGCGCGAGCGATCGACAGCCGCTGTTTCTCGCCTCCGGAAATTTTCACGCCTCCTTCTCCAATCACCGTGTCGAGGCCGCGGTCGGCGCGCTCCAGCAGGCTTTCGACCGACGCCTGTCGCAATACTTGCAGGCACTCTTCGTCGGTTGCGTCCGGACGCACGAAGCGTAAATTTTCGCGAATCGATCCGGAAAAAAGCTGGGCGTCCTGGGTCACGAACCCGATCCGCTCGCGCAAGCCTTCCATGGCCGCTTCGTCTTCCGCCGTACCGTTGTAGTAAATGTGACCGGTTTTCGGCCGGTACAATCCCACCAGGAGCTTCACGAGTGTGGTCTTGCCCGCGCCGGAAGGTCCAACAAACGCGATGGTTTCGCCGCGATTTACGTGAAACGAAATTCCGCGTAAGGCGGGCGTCGATGCCGACTGGTGCTGAAACGAGACGTTGTCGAAACGCAGCGTTTCCAGAAAGTCGACAGCCACCGGGTGCAGCGGGCGCGGCTCGGGCGGCAAATTGAGAATGGTTTCGAAATTCCCCAGCGAGACTTCCGTTTCGCGATAAATATTGATCACGTTGCCGAGTTCCTGCAGGGGACCGAAGATGAAGAACGAATAAATGAATAGCGAAAAAAATTGTCCGACGGTAATGCGCTGAGTAAAGATCAGGTAGAGCATCAGGAACAGAATCGACGTGCGCAGCAGGTTTACACAGGTGCCCTGCACGAAGCTCAGACTGCGCAAATAGCGAACTTTCTTCAATTCCAGTTTGAGAATCTTGGCGGTAGTGGAGTTGAGGCGGGCGATTTCCTGCTGCGCCAGGCCCAGGCTTTTCACCAGCTCGATATTACGCAGAGATTCCGTGGTCGCCCCGGCCAGCGCCGTCGTCTCCCTCACGATGACCTTTTGTACTTCCTTGATTTTGCGACTAAGCACGGAGCTCAAACCGCCCAGCAGCGGCACCGTCAGAAGGTACGCCGGCGCGATTGACCAGTGCACGCGCAACGCATAAATCATCACAAATACCAAGCCGATGAGCGTGGTGAATACCATGTTCACTGCCGATGAAATGAACTTCTCGACGTCAGTGCGGACTTTCTGCAGCTTGCCCAGCGTCTCGCCGCTACGCTGATCTTCGAACAGAATGTATGGCAGCTCGAGTGAGTGCCGAATGCCGTCGGCATAGATGCGCGCGCCGACCTGTTGCGTGATCAGGTTGACGAAATAATCCTGAAAATTCTTGGCGATGCGGGAAACAAGCGCGACGCCAACCGCCGCTGCAAGCAGCACGCTGACGCCCCGCAGAAATTGAGCGCCGGTGTATTCGCGATGACGGGTGGCGTAGGAGTCGATGATGTGGCGGAAAATGAGCGGGTCCATCAGGGAGAAGACCTGGTTGATTGCCGCGAGCACCAGCGCCGCCACCACCAGCTTCCAAAAATGCCGCAGGTATCGATAGAGAATCGCCATGAATCAAACACCCCTCAGTTAATGATTCCATTGTCCTATGATGGGGTTCATGTATTCGCGACGGCATTTTGGAAAGCTGGCTTTGGCCGGTTTGCCTCTTACTCTGGCAGCGGGCAAGATCAATTCAACCGTGAACGGGGTGCGCATCGGCGTGCAGACCTACAGCTTCCGCAACGTGCTGCGGCAGCCTGGGGATCCGGTGGACGGGATTATCAAGGCCATGACGCAGGTGGGCTTGGGCGAATGCGAAATCTTCGAGCCGGAACTGCAGCCGCCGGCGCTTTCCGAGAATGCGCCATGGGCTGTGACCGCGAGCGGCAAGGTGTCGGAGGCTTCGCTTTTTGGCAGGCCGCCCACCGGCAAGCCCACGGCTGCGCAGCTAGCGAATCGCGAAGAAGTGCGCCAGTGGCGGCTCAATACTCCGTTGGATCATTTCGCGGGCGTGCGCCAGAAATTTGCTGCGGCAGGCATCGATATTTTTGCTTTCTACTACATCCTGAAAGACGACTGCACTGACGCGGAAGTCGAGCGAGGCCTGGAGATGACTAAGGCTCTCGGCGCTAAAGTAATGACGACATCCGCCACGCTGACGCTGGCGAAACGCATCGTCCCTCTGGTCCGGAAGCATGATGTATTGGTCGCCATGCACGGCCATTCGAACCTGTCCGATCCAAATCAATTTGCCACGCCCGACAGCTTTGCGAAGGCTGTGGCCATGTCCGACCGGTATCGCGTGAACCTCGACATCGGGCATTTTGTTGCTTCCGGCTTCGACCCGGTAGGGTACATACGCGAACACCACGATTGGATTACGAATATCCACATCAAGGATCGAAAAAAGAACGACGGCCCCAACGTGCCTTTTGGCCAGGGCGATACGCCGATCAAGGAAGTTCTGCAATTGCTCAAGACGAATCGCTACCCGTTTCCCGCAATGATTGAGTATGAATACGACGGCGCCGGCACGCCGGTCGAAGAGGTCAGGAAGAGCTACGAGTACGTGAAACGTGCGCTGGCCTAACGCACGCGCAAATCGCGGCCCGTCATTTCCTTGGGCTGCTCCACGCCGAGAACTCCCAGCAGCGTGGGCGCGATATCGCGCAGCGCGCCGCCTGCACGCAGGGCACGGCGGGCTTCATCCACCAAAATAAACGGCACCGGATTGGTGGTGTGATACGTGTGCGGGCCTTTAGTCACCGGATCGATCATCATCTCGGCGTTGCCGTGATCGGCGGTGATGATCCATGCGCCGTTGCGCGCGCGCACCGCTTTGTAAATTTCTCCCAGACCGGCATCGACGGCTTCCACGGCGCGCACGGTCGGAGCGAATTTGCCCGAGTGGCCGACCATATCGGCGTTGGCGTAGTTCATCACGATGACATCGAAATCGCGCTTCTCGATGGCCTTCACGACGACGGCGGTGATGCCCGCGGCATTCATCTCCGGCATCAGATCGTAGGTTGCCACTTTGGGAGACGGCACCATTTCGCGTTCCTCGCCCGGGTACGGCTTCTCATTGCCGCCGTTAAAGAAGTACGTCACGTGAGCGTATTTCTCAGTCTCGGCCACGCGCAGATTCTTCCAATTCATCTGGGCAAAGACGTTGGCCAGAATGTTATTCGGATGCTCGGCCGGTAAAACATAAGGCAGCTTCGACGTTTTGTCGTACTGCGTCATGGTGACGTAGTGCAGATTCTTTGGCGCGAGCGATCGCGACGGCTGTTCCAGTGTCGGATCGGTCAGAGCGAGCGTAGTCTCGCGGGCGCGGTCGGCGCGGAAATTGAAAAAAATGACGGAATCCTCGTCGCGGATCGGGCCCACCGCATCGCCGCGCTCATCGACGACCGTGATCGGCTCGACAAATTCGTCGGTGACGCCTTTCTCGTAGGAGCGCTTTACTGCGGCCACTGGGTCGGTAGCTTTCTCGCCGTTGCCCAGCACCATAGCTCCGAAGGCGCGTTCGATGCGCTCCCAGCGCTTGTCGCGATCCATGGCGAAGTAGCGGCCTGTCACGGAAGCGATTTTGCCGACGCCGAGGTTGCGGATCTGCTGCTCGATCTCGCGCAGATAACCGGCGCCGCTCTCGGGCGGCGTGTCGCGTCCGTCCAGAAAAGCGTGGATAAAAACCTGCTCGACGCCTTCCTGCTTGGCCATCTTGAGCAGCGCGTAGAGGTGGGTAAGCAGCGAGTGCACGCCGCCCGAGCTGCACAGACCAAGCAAGTGGAGATGGCGCCCGCGCGCATGATGCATCGCGCCCAGCAAGCGCGGTGTTGCGGAAGAATTCGCCGTCGGCAATCATCTGATCGATGCGCGTGACATCCATCAGGATGATGCGCCCCGCGCCGATATTGAGATGACCCACTTCGCTGTTGCCCATCTGCCCGTCCGGCAATCCCACGAAAGGTCCGGAGGTGTGGATGAGGGTGTTGGGAAACTCGCGCAGCAGCTCATCGTACGTGGGTTTGAGCGCGGCGGCGATCGCATTGCCTTCGTACGCCGGCGAAAATCCCCAGCCGTCGAGGATGGTCAGCAGGAGAGGTTTAGGGCGCGCCATTAGCGGCGGAACGCTCCCCGGCCGGCGAATTGCGCGGCGTCGCCGAGTTGTTCCTCGATGCGCAGCAACTGGTTGTATTTCGCGATGCGGTCCGTGCGGCTGGCGGAGCCGGTCTTGATTTGCCCCGCGCCCGTGGCTACGGCAAGGTCGGCGATGAAGGGATCTTCGGTCTCGCCGGAACGATGCGACACCACCGATGTGTAGCCGGCGCGCGCGGCCATGGCCATCGCTTCCAGCGTTTCGGTGAGCGTGCCGATCTGGTTCACCTTGATGAGAATCGAATTCGCGATGCCTTCGTCGATGCCGCGCTTCAGCCGCGTCGTGTTGGTGACGAACAGGTCGTCGCCGACCAGTTGCACTTGCTGCCCAGCGCTTGTGTGAGCATTTTCCAGCCGGCCCAGTCGTCTTCCGCCATGCCGTCTTCGATGGAGAGGATGGCGGGATAATTGTTCGCCCAGTTCACCCAGAATTCGACCATCTGCTCGGAAGATCGCTCGCTCTTGTCGGATTTCTTAAACACGTAGCGGCCGTTGGAATAGAATTCGCTCGACGCGGGATCGAGCGCGATGCCGACCTGCTCGCCCGGCTTATAACCGGCTTGGGTAATCGCTTCGAGAACCAGTTCGAGGGCCTCTTCGTTGGATTTCAAGTTGGGCGCGAATCCGCCTTCGTCGCCGACGGCGGTGGAATAGTTTTTCTTGTGCAGAACTTTTTTCGAGAGTGTGGAATACTTCAACGCCCATGCGCAAGGCTTCGGAAAAACGCGCGGCGCCGAAGGGAACGATCATGAACTCCTGCAAGTCCACGGAATTGTCGGCGTGCGCGCCGCCATTCAGAATATTCATCATCGGCACGGGCAGCAGCCGCGCGCCCACGCCTCCCAGATAACGGTAGAGCGGCGTGCGCCCGGAGCCGGCAGCGGCGCGCGCCGTGGCCAGCGAGACCGCCAGAATCGCGTTGGCTCCCAGACGGCTTTTATTCGGCGTGCCGTCAAGATCGATCAGAGGCGATCGATGGCAGCCTGCTGCGCCGCGTCGTGTCCGTGAAGCGCCGCGGCGATTTCTGTGCGTATGTGTCCGACGGCGTTGCGCACACCCTTACCGAGATAGCGCGCCTTATCGCCATCGCGCAATTCGACTGCCTCGTGTTCGCCGGTCGACGCGCCGGAGGGTACGGCGGCTTGCCCCCTGCTGCCGTCGGCGAGAAATACTTCAGCTTCCACGGTTGGGTTGCCGCGGGAATCCAGGATTTCGATCCCGGTGACTTTTGCTATGGCTGTCAAGAATACGCTCCTTGCGATTTGTAGCCTTGCCGCGTCTCGCCGCTTACGACCACGATGCCGGACTCGGTAACATAATGCCCGTTGCGCCGGTCTTCTGCCGGATCGAATCCGATGACGCTCGACTCCGGCACCTTCACGCCGGTGTCGATGATGGCTCGCTGAATGCGGCTGTAGCGGCCGATTTCCACATTGGGCATCAGAATGGAATATTCCACCTCACAGTAGCTGTTCACGCGCACGCCGGGCGAAAGCACGCTGCGCATCACGCGGCCACCGGAGATAATGCAGCCGGCCGAGACGATGGAATCGACGGCCACGCCCATGCGCCGGCCTTCCTGCGCGAAAACGAATTTGGCCGGCGGCTGCTGCAGCGCGTATGTGCGAATGGGCCATTTGCGGTCGTAGAGATTGAAGTGCGGCGAGACATCGACCAGATCCAGATTGGCTTCGTAATAGGCGTCGAGCGTGCCGACGTCGCGCCAGTAGCGTGCTTCCTTGGCGTTCATGTCCAGGAAATCGTACGCCACCACGCGATGCTTGGCGAGACTTCTGGGAATGACGTCGCGGCCGAAATCGTGGCTGGAATCCGGATCCGCGGCATCTTCCGCAGCAGGCTCAGCAGCACATCGGGATTGAAAACGTAGACGCCCATGGAGGCGCTGATCATGGCCGGATTGAAAGCGGAAGGCGCCGGATGGCCGTGCTGCGGCTTTTCCTCGAATCCCACGATGCGGTAATCGCCGGAAATCTCGGCCACGCCGAAACGCACCGCATCTTCGGGCGGCAGTTGGATGGTGGCGACGGTGATGTCCGCCTTCTGCTCGCGGTGCCAGTCCAGCATCTCGCGGTAATTCATCTTGTAAATGTGATCGCCCGAAAGCATCAGGATATGTTCCGGCGATTCCGCCAGGATGCTCTGCGTATTCTGAAAGACGGCGTCGGCGGTGCCTTGATACCAGTCTTCGCTGATGCGCTGCATGGGCGGAATCATCTCGATGTACTCGCCCAGCTCCGGCGAGAGTATGTTCCAGCCATCGCGCAGATGGCGGCTCAGCTCGAGCGATTTGTACTGCGAGAGAACGAAAATACGGCGGATGTCGGAGTTGATGCAGTTGGAGAGCGTGAAGTCAATAATGCGGTACGCTCCGCCAAAAGGCACAGCCGGTTTGGCCATGTCGCGCGTCAGCGGATAGAGCCGTTCCCCCGCTCCTCCAGCCAGTAAAATGGCCAATACTCCCACCATTTAAGTGATGATCAAATCCTTTTTTATCAATCAATTAAATAACATTTCCCGCGGCTAGAAGAACGGGTTCGTAAAGATTGGGCTTGACTTTATTTTGCCACCACCTATGATATCAGTACCTTGACCCGCCTTGGGCGGGAAAAGTGCATTTGGATTGGGGGTGTAGTTTTTTTGGCTGAAGTTAAGCTGCAGGAAGGCGAGACGCTTGAAAACGCGTTGCGCCGCTTTAAGAGGAAGGTCCAGCAGGAAGACATCATAAAAGAAGTAAAGAGACACTCCTTCTATTTAAAGCCGGGGGAAAAGAAGCGAGCCAAGCAGGCGTTGGCTCGTAAGAGAAACCGGAAAAAGAATCGTCGGGAAGTGGAATAACACAGGGCGGGGCTGCAAGCCCCGCTTCGCCGTTCCTGGTAGCGGGTTTTGTTGAATCGGGACGGCAGGAGCCAGGGTGATGCCAGAGATCGTGGACCGAATCCTCAAGTGTTCAGATTGTGGGACGGATTTTGTCTTCACCGCGGGAGAGCAGCATTTCTTTCGCGACAGAAACTTCAAGAATGAACCCAAGCGCTGCAAGGCATGCAAAGCCAAGCGGCAGGGGGGCGCGCCGGCCGGTGCGCCGCGCACCGAAACCATGACCACCTGTTCGCAGTGCGGCCGGGAAACCACGGTGCCCTTCAAGCCTACCCAGGGAAGACCGGTATTTTGCCGGGAATGCTTCCTGAGCAGGAAAGCCGCCGCGGCTGGAGCGGGCGCGTAAGCGCACCACCGCATTTCAATTTCATTAAGAACCGTTGGTCAACGATTGTTGAGCGGCTCTTTGTGCGTCTTCTCGCGCCGTTTGCGGGCCCACCCGTCTTTGTTGACCTGGCGGGCGCGGCCTAGCGCCAGCGCGTCGGCAGGAACGCCATCGGTAATCACCGAACCTGCGCCCAGGTAGGCTCCCTCGCCGATCTCGACCGGCGCCACCAGCGTCGAATTGCTTCCCACGAACGCCCCTTTGCCGATGCGCGTGGGATGTTTGGCGATGCCGTCGTAGTTGCAGGTGATGGTACCGGCGCCGATGTTGACGCCCGCGCCGATCGCCGCATCCCCCAGATACGCCAGGTGCATCGCCTTGGCGCCTGCGCCCAGGCGCGTCTTCTTCAACTCCACAAAATTTCCGACGTGCGCGCCGGTCTCGACGTGGGCATCCATGCGCAGGCGAGCGTACGGTCCCACGCGCGCGCCCGATTCCAGGCGCGAGGCGTCGATGCTGCTGAAAGCGTGCACCCTCACGTCATCCGCCAAAGTGGAATCGCGCACAATCGAGCCCGCGCCGATGTGGCAGTTTTCGCCGATCACGGTCGAACCCAGAATCTGCGCGAACGGCTCGATGACGGTGTCGATCCCTATGCGCGCCTGAGCGTCCACGCTGACTGTTTCCGGTTTTTGGATGGTGACGCCGTCGATCATCAGCTCGCGGACTTTGCGGTCGCGAAACGTCCGGTCCGCCGCCGCGAGTTCCAGGCGATTGTTGATGCCCATCAAATCGGCGGGATGCTGCGAGCGCAGGGCCCCAATCGAGAGGCCGGCACGAACCAGTACTTCGACCATGTCGGTCAGATAATATTCACGGGCGGGATTGTTGGGCCGCAGCTCACCGGCGTGTTTCCAGAAGGCCTCCGCCTGAAAGCAGTAGATGCCCACGTTGCCTTCGCGAATGGCAAGCTGCTCGGGAGTGCCGGCGCGCTGCTCTACCACCGCCTGGACGCCGCCCTTCGCGTCGCGGATCACGCGGCCGTAGCCGGTGGGGTCGTCCAGCATAGCGGTGACAATTGTCCCGGCATCGTTCGATTGGCTCTGCTGCTTGATCAGCGCCCGCAGAACGTCCGCTGGAATCAACGGGCAATCTCCGTAGTAGATGATTAAAAGGCCGCCAAGCTGCCCCAGTGCGGCTTCTCCCGAAGTCACCGCGTGACCGGTGCCCTTTTGCTCGACTTGCTCGATGAATCTGACGCCGCGGGCGCCCACTGCGTCGCGAACCTTATCCGCCTGATGGCCGACGACTACGAATACACGTTCCGGCGAAGCGATCTCGAGCGCGGTATCGACCGTGTGCTCGATCAGCTTCCGCCCACCGGCCTCATGCAGCACTTTGGCCTGGCGCGATTTCATGCGTGTGCCCAACCCCGCGGCAAGAATCACAACGGTGGCGCGACTGTCCATGCCCTATTATGGAATGCCGGTCAGCTTCGCGGCGACTTGTTGCGCCGGCGCCGGCCCTCGAGCGCCAGTTTCACCGCGACCGCCGCAATCGTATCTGGATTGTGGCGGACTTTCACCGCTTGCTGCAGCAAGTCGCCGCAAATCACGTTCACCCCCATGGCGGCGATGCGCTCGGTGTCGTTTTCAACAGGCGCGGCTTGTTGGCTCGCATACCTTGCGATGAGCGCGCGTTTGATGGGACGCGTGTTGAGAATGGCGTAATCGACGAACGGGCCGCGGGCGTGCTGATGCACTACTTGCACGTGGTCGGACGCGGCGAACTCGTTGGTCTCACCGGGCTGCCACATCAGGTTGACGAAGTACGCCTTGATTGCCGGCGAGCGGCGAATGGCTTCGGGAATGCCTGAAACCAGCAGGTTCGGAACCACGCTCGTAAATAGCGAGCCCGGGCCGAGGGTAATCAGGTCCGCTTCGGCGATGGCAGCCAGCGTGGCCGGAAGCGGCCTGCATTTACGCGGCTGCAAACGCACGCTGACGATCCGGCGCCGGCTGCGGCTGATTTTGGTCTCGCCGCGCACGCGCCGCCCGCCTTCGAGCGTCGCCTCCAGCACCACGTTGCGCGTGGTGGCGGGATAAATTCGTCCCTGGATGGCCAGCACTTCGGCGGACTCTTTCACGGCAGCGGGGAAATCGCCGGTAATGTGCGTCAGCGCGGTCAAAAAAAGATTGCCGAAGCTGTGGCCTTTGAGCCCGCGGCCGCTTTCGAAGCGGTATTGAAAGAGGCGCGAAAGCAATCCCTCATCTTCGGAAAGAGCGACCAGGCAATTGCGAATATCGCCGGGCGGCAGGACGTCGAATTCGCGGCGCAAGCGGCCGGAACTGCCGCCGTCGTCGGTCACAGTGACCACAGCGGTGATATCCAGGCGCGGATTTTCCGGATGGCTGGCATACCGCTTCAGTCCCTTCAGCAGGACTGATAAGCCGGTCCCACCGCCGATGGCCACGATGCGCAGCGGATCTTTGGACAGGTTGCGCATGGGGATTACGAGGCGCGAAAGCGAGCGGACCTAGGATTTTTCGGGATACAAAAGTTCGCGGAGGGGAGACTGATTCGAAATTCCGCTGAAATCCGCATCCTGGCGGGCGGCGAGGCGATTGCGAGGGTTAAGCTCGATAGCACGTTTCAGGTTCTCATAGGCGCCGGCCAAATCTCCACTCAGCCCGCGGCATAGAGCCAAACCATAATGCACGTGATCGGCGCGCGGATCGAGCCGCAGCGCCGCCTGTAGCTGTTCCACCGCAGCCGGCAGATTGCGCACGTTGATCATGGCGATGGCGTAGTTGTAGCGATCTTCGACGGTGCGAAATTCCAAAGCCGGCTTTTCCAGACGGCGGTCGCACATCCGGACATGCAGGTCCGCGTTATGCGCCATCTCGCGGTTGGGGCCGGCGGCAGCCTGGGCGAACAAGGGCTTGGCCTCGTGGAATTTCCCAGCATGCAGCAATTTGATGCCTTGTTCGAATGACTTCAATTGGGCCTGTGCCTGGGCGCGGGCAGCGACAACCGCGGGGGATTCCACCACTTCCCGCGAGCCTTCCGCTCCGCGGCGCTTGGCGCGTCCCTCCTGAATATCCTTCACTGGGGCAGGCTCGCGCGTTGGTTTGCCGCTACTCTTCGTCATGGCGATTTTCTTTTTCGGAGGCATGCCAGCTAACCCTAAAGTCAGCTAGACCTTATATCAGACCGTTACACCGATGTCAAAAGCGGCCGACTTGGGCTATTCAGAAGGTTCCGCGCTTGCCAGAGCCGGTTTCTGAGCCGCCGGAGCGGCTTTTGCAGCAGGTTTAGGTGCCGGCGCCGGGGCCAGCGATTCCAATGCGCGGTGAATCAGAAACATCACGTAAAGCGCGAAGGCCATGGCTACGAGGCCGCAATAGAGCAGGAGAAATAATCCGTCCACAGTCGCCGCCTGCCCGCTCACCAGCAACCAGCCGCACGCCCCCAATGACGCCACGATTACCAAAATACTGAAAATGAATGCGAATGCGCGATCCGACATATCCTCAACGATTCTAAGCGTTCATGGCTTCGACAGCAACTCGCCTCATTTTTGCGCTGCCAGTTCCCGCAGCACATACGGCAAGATACCGCCGTGACGGAAGTACTCGGCTTCCTGGGGCGTGTCGACACGTACCATGGCTTCGAAGGCTTTGCCATCGGCCCGGACCTTTACGCGCGGTGAGCCCTCGAGCGCGGCGGCCACGCCATCGATCTGAAACACTTCCTTGCCCGTCAGTCTCAGGCTTTGCGCCGTCTCTCCCGGCAGAAACTGCAGCGGCAGCACGCCCATGCCTACCAGGTTGCTGCGATGAATACGCTCAAAACTCTCCGCCAGTACGGCTTTGACGCCCAGCAGCAGCGCGCCCTTCGCCGCCCAATCACGCGATGAACCCGATCCGTATTCTTTTCCAGCAATGATCAGCAGCGGCACGCCGTCTTTCTGATAGCGGACCGATGCGTCGTAGATGCTCATCTGCTCGCCATCCGGAAGATGCAATGTCCAGCCGCCCTCGGTGCCGGGCGCGAGCTGATTCTTCAAACGGATATTGGCCAGCGTGCCGCGCACCATCACTTCATGATTGCCGCGGCGAGCGCCGTAGGAATTGAAATCTCCGGGCTTCACACCCTGCGCGATCAGGTATTTGCCCGCGGGGCTGTCTTTGGGAATGGAGCCGGCAGGCGAGATGTGATCGGTGGTGACGGAATCGCCCAGCAGCGCCAGCACGCGCACGTTATGCAAATCCGCAATGGGCGCGCTGGGATCGGACATCATTTCAAAATAGGGCGGCTTCTTGATGTACGTTGAGGCGTCGTCCCATTTGTACGTGTTGCCCGTGGGCGTAGGCAGCGTGCTCCACGTGGCATCGCCTTCGAAAGCCTTTTCGTATTCCTGGCGAAACATTTCGGCCTGGCAGGAAGTGCGAATGGTCGATTGGATTTCTTCTGTTGTCGGCCAAATTTCCCGCAGATAAACCGGCGCGCCGGAGCGATCGTGTCCCAGCGGCTCCTTGTCGAGATCGGTATCGACGGTGCCGGCCAGCGCATACGCCACCACCAGCGGCGGCGACGCCAGGTAATTCGCTTTCACTTGCGAATTGATGCGCCCTTCGAAATTGCGATTGCCGCTGAGCACCGCCGCGACCACCATTTTTTCGCGATCGACGGCTTCGGCAACCGGTTCAGGCAGTGGGCCGCTATTGCCGATGCAGGTGGTGCATCCATAGCCCACCAGATGGAAGTTGAGCTTTTCCAGATACTGCATCAGCCCGGCTTCGCGCAGATAATCCGTGACGACTTTCGAACCCGGCGCGAGGCTGGTCTTCACCCAGGGTTTGGATTCCAGGCCGCGCTCGACAGCTTTCTTTGCGAGCAGGCCCGCGGCCACCATCACCGAGGGATTCGACGTGTTCGTGCAACTGGTAATCGCAGCGATCACCACGGCGCCATTTTCCAGATCGACCGGATGGCCGTTCATCTGGACCGCGACTTTTTTGCCAGGCGCCGGGAACGCCGTTTTGAAATTGGCGCGAACATCCGGCAGATTCACGCGATCCTGCGGGCGTTTGGGGCCGGCGAGCGACGGGACTACTGTGGCGAGATCCAATTCCAGCGTCTCGGCAAATACCGGATCGGGCGTGGCATCGGTTCGGAACAGCCCTTGTTCTTTGGTGTAGGCCTCGACCAGCGCAACCAAATCTGGCGGGCGATTGGTGAAACGCAAGTAATTGAGCGTTTCGGCGTCCACCGGGAAGAACCCCATAGTCGCGCCATATTCCGGCGACATGTTGGCGACCGTGGCGCGATCCGCCAGACTGAGCGCACTTAGCCCGCTGCCATAAAATTCAACAAATTTTCCGACGACGCCTTTCTTGCGCAGGATCTGCGTGACGGTGAGAACTAAATCGGTGGCAGTCGCGCCTTCGTGCAGTTTGCCGTGCATTTTGAATCCGACGACCGGCGGCAGCAGCATCGAGATCGGCTGTCCCAGCATGCAAGCCTCAGCTTCAATCCCGCCTACGCCCCATCCCAGCACGCCCAAGCCGTTAATCATGGTGGTGTGGGAATCCGTGCCCACAAGTGAATCCGGATACGCCTGCCAGCCTGATGCGGTCTTGTTGCGGAAAACCACCGACGCCAGATATTCCAGATTCACCTGATGCACAATGCCGGTATCGGGCGGCACCACGCGGAAATTCCGGAAAGCCGTTTGTCCCCAGCGCAGCAGCATGTAGCGCTCGCGATTGCGTTGGAATTCGAGCAGCGCGTTAAACGCAAATGCGCCGGCATTGCCAAATTGATCCACCTGCACGGAGTGATCGATGACGAGATCGGCGGGCAGCAGCGGATTGGCGCGCGCCGGATCAGCGCCCATTTCGACCAGCGCGTCGCGCATCGCGGCCAGATCCACCACCGCCGGAACGCCCGTAAAATCCTGCAGCAGCACGCGCGCCGGCATGAAGCTGATTTCTTTCGGCTCGCCCACACCATTGGCAACGTATTGCACATCAGCAGCCGACACTTTGCGGCCGTCTTCCTGGCGCAGGAGATTTTCCAATAAGACTTTGGTGGCAAATGGCAGGCGTCCGACGTCGCCGATGCCGGCTTTGGCAAGGCACGAAAGGCGGAATATTTCATACGAGGCGCTGCCCACTTGCAGCGTGCCGTGCGCCCCAAAACTGTTCTTTCCCATATTTAATTCAATTCTCACATATACGCGGGGACTTCGATTCCGAGTATGCCCAGCGTGCGCTCCAGTTGCGCGCGGAAGAAATCCGTCATCCACAGCAGGAAAATTTTCTTTTCGCGATCTTCCTCGTAGATGACCGAATACTGGTGGTAGAAATTGTTGAACGCCTGCGCCAGTTGAAACGCGTATTTTGCGACGTGGGCGGGCTCACCAGCCGTGACGGCGCGCTCTACCGCCGAGTCGGCTTTGGAGGCGGCCAGCAACACTTGCCAGAAGTCTTCCGACGCCAGTTGTCGCGCCAGCGACTCACTGCTCAATTCGCGCGCGAAATCCGGCAGCGTCTCGCCCTTCTCCTCCAGCTTGCGAAGGATGTTGCGAGCGCGCACCGCGGCGTACTGCACATAGGGACCGGTATCACCCTCGAAACTCAGCGCTTCCTGGAAATCGAAAGCAATCACCGAAGTCCGCGTGAATTTCAGCATGAAATAACGCAGCGCCCCGATGGCGATCTGCGAGGCGATGTGACGCTGCTCGTCGACGCTCGCTTCGGCGTGGCGCGACGCAACTTCTTCGAAGGCTTTATCGACCAGCTTGTCGACCAGATCGTCCGCTTTCACGCCGAGACCTTTGCGCCCGGAGACTTCGACGTAAGGCCGCTTGCGATCTTCCTCGGAAAGCTCGATCCCCAGCTCGACGCAACAGCGCGGCGAGAGCGCTACCATCTCGTAGGAAAAATGGATGGATTGTTCGGCTTGCTCGGCCGCGCCCAGCGCTTTGAGCCCCGCGACCACCACATCCTGCAAGTACGATTGCCGCACGTCGATCACGTTGTAAACGCGCGACGCCCGGCCAAATTCCGGCGGCTTCACGCCTGACGGTGGCGGCTCATCGGAACTCACCCACACTTCGTGGCCATCGGGATAACGCTCGAGCAATCGATAGTAGAAATCTTTCCCCAGCAGGCCGAACTTCCACATCTGATACGCAATATCTTTGCCGACATAAGTCACTGTGCCGTTAGAACGCACGATGACCTTGTCGTCTTCCGACCCCTCGGAGAAAGCTCCCGCGCGCATCACCCAGCACCCGGCGTTTTTGCCTTCGCTTTCGAGCGCGATCGCCTTTCGCTCCTTGAGCAACTCGAATGCGGTGGCCCAGAATTTTAGATGTAGAATTTCGCTTTCGCGCGGCAGTACATCGTAGGTGATTCCCAGGCGAAGCATGGTTTTCAGGTGCAGGTTGACGATGGCATCGGCCACGATGCGGGCCAAATCCGCTTGATCGCTGTCACCCGCCTCAATCGCGTGCAGCGTTGCGCTGCGCCAGGCGAGCGCTTCCGGTACGTCTTTATAATGCTGGGAAATGCGCGCGTAAAGATCCCAGCAGAGGTAGTCGAACCGCACGCTGGCATCGTGCGTGAGCGCGGTAACCTGCTCGGGCGTCTTGCACTCCATGTAATGGAAACCCGCCACGACGTCCGCCACTTGCACGCCGGTATTGTCGATATAGTTCTGCACTTCCACGCGGCGGCCGCCAGCGCGCAACATGCGCACGAACGTGTCGCCCAAAGCGGCGTTGCGCAAATGTCCAATATGCGCGGCTTTGTTGGGATTGATATTGGTGTGCTCGACGATGATCTTCTCGCCGATTGTGGCGCGTTCGGCGGCCGGCTCAAGCAACGCGAGAGCGTAAGCGGCACGTTCGAAACGGAGATTCAAATAGCCGCTGCCGGCGATTTCCACCGCCGAAATTCCCGCGATGGGACCAACCTCCGCCGCCAGCTCCGCGGCGATTTTGCGCGGCGCTTGCTTCAGCAGTTTGGCCAGTTGGAAGGCCGCCGGCACCGCCAATTCGCCGAACTCCGGCTGCTTGGGCTGCTCGATGGCGACCGCCAGATCGACGCCGTAACGTGCATGAATATGGGCGTGGAACGCCTCTTGAACGCGCTTTTCGAGAAGAAGGAACACGAATCACTGAGTATAGCGGACGCCAACCCGATATACTGAAGTTGTGCCCAAAGTAACGTTCCTGCCTGAGGGGAAGACTGTCGAATTCGAGCTTGGCAAATTGCCGTACAAAGAGCACGGCTTGCCGGGATCGCTGCTCGACATTGCCATCAATTTTGGGATTCATCTCGAACATGCGTGCGGGGGCAATTGCGCGTGCACCACATGCCATGTGGTGGTCAAAGATGGCAATGACGGCCATCTCTCCGAGGCTACCGAGGACGAGCTGGACCGGCTGGACACAGCCGCGGACCTAACCATGCACTCGCGCCTGGGCTGCCAGGCTGTGGTGACAGGTGATATTGTGGTGGAAATTCCGGCGTGGAATCGGAACTACATCAGCGAGGGCGGCGCCTCGATTCTAGGCGATGCCATCCCGCCTCCGAAGAAGCCCCAGCCCGTCGGACATTAAAGTCGCTAGTAGCGTCCGCCTGCGGGCCGGCCGGCGCGGCCACTTCCCAACATCTCCACCAGCTTCTCGACTAATTCCTGCGGAACGTTGACGTTGATTTTCACGATGCGCTGCTGCTGATCCACTTTGATGCCGTCCCACATGCGCAGCATTTGCGGCTGATTGTTCGGGCACGCTGAGACGGCCCAGGCCCACCATGCCGCGCGCGGCGTCACCGAGATTCTTGGCATCCTGATCGTTGCGGCAAACGCCAGTGGCAAAACCTTTCACGCCGGTGCGAACGTCCACCGCGGCCGTAACGTTTTCCAGAGCGCCAAGAAGCTTTGTGACGTTGGCGGCATTGCCGGAATCCGGCATGGCGCGGTCCAGAATTCCGCCAAAACCCTTGGAGACGGACCACATCTGATTCTCCGCGCCGATCGCGCGAGCGCGCGCCAGCAGGTCGGGATCAGCGCCACTCTTTCCGCTCTTCCATTGATCCAGTGCCGCGCGCACGGTGGCAGGCTTGCCGGCGACGGCGGTAGATTCGTCGATAATACCCACGCCGCCTTCCTCGCGCATGTACAACGTGTAGCCCTGGTAAACGCTCTTCTTAGCGCCCTGCACAGCGCGAAGGTGAAACGTTCCGCGAGCCAGAATCAGCGCGTTGTCTTTGCCGTTCGAAGCAATCAGCAATTCACGCACGTCGGTGCGCGGATCGAATCCGGTTTGCGCGGCCAGTTCGTCGAACTGCGTCAGCCGCTGCAGGGAAACCATTTTCTGGTAGAGCGGCGTCGCGCGCAGTTCGTCCATGTGGATTCCAACCAGGCCGATGGTGTCCGCGGGAACCATGGCGGCGAGCCTGGAATCGATGCGCGAGGCGCCCATCTGCGCCCAGTTGCAGCCCACAGTCGCAAACATGGACAGGACGATGAGAATACGCACGCGCGAGATCATCAGTAATTCCGCCTTGAAAATGCGAACAGGCCGCAGCCCAGCACGGCCACGCCGAACAGCAGCGAACTCCATACCGGCATCCAGCTCGTGATGGGAACACCCAATACAATCTGGCGCGCCATGCTTCCCAGATCGAATACTTTGGGCAGTACGTAGTAGAGGCCGCGGACCACATTGCGCGACCATTCCGACGTCAGCAGCCGCTCGATGGTGTGTTTCTGCGCCAGAATCGGGCTCAACAACAGGATGCCGAACGTCACCATGGTGGCCACGACGGCGCTTTCCCACAGCACGCCGATCAACAGCACTACCGTGAGCAGTATGCCGAAAACAAATACGGTGAGCACACTCGACCACAGAAATCCGAAGGTCCAGACGCCGGTCTTCACGCCGAAGATGAGCCAGACCGCGATCACCAGATAAAAAATGTTGGCCGCGACCACTAGCAAATTGCCCAGATACCGTCCGAGCAAAATGTGATGCCGGGCGACGGGTTTCGAAAGCAGCAGCTCTATACGTCCCGGCTCGAATACCGTCGGAATCAGGCCGGCGGAAGCGAACACCGATAAAAACATGCCGGCGGTAAATAGAAACGCCGCCAGGCCGCCATGCACTTCGCGCACCAGGCGGCCGACGTCTTGCGTGTCGCTGGTTTTGCCGAACAAAGACACCGTGGCGACGGCGCCCTCGACCACGTCGATCTTCATGATGAACAGGAAGAACAGGATCAGCGCCGTCGAGCAGCCCGCAAACCCCCAGAAAATCTTGCGCGCGAAGGCTTCGCGAAACGTATCCCGCACCAGCGCGCCGGTGACTCGCAAGTTATTGCGCATTGACTGTCCTCACGAATACGTCTTCCAGGGTGCTGTTGGTGCGGCCCACGGTTTCGATTTCACACTGCCCGGCGCGCAGCAAATCCACGGCGCGGTTAGCCTCTTCGCGATTGGCAAAAAGAAACTCGACGCTCCCATTACGCGACGCCACCGCTTTGGCTTGGGCGCGCAACTCGGTTTGCAGTTGCTCGGGCACTTTCTCGGCCTCCACGCGGTATCCGCTGCCGGCGGTGAGGTCTTTGACGGTCCCCTCCAGCGCGACTTTCCCGCGGTGAATGATGGCCACGTCGCGGCAAAATAGCTCGACTTCCGCCAGCAAGTGGGAGTTGAGAAAAATGGTCACGCCCTTCTGCTCAAGCGCGTTCAAAATGTCGCGAATCTGGCGGCGGCCGATGGGATCGACGCCGTCCGAGGGCTCATCCAAAATCAACAGCGTCGGCTCGTGGATCAATGCCTGCGCCAGTCCGATGCGCTGCAGCATGCCCTTCGAATATTTGCCCAAGCGCACGCCGCCCCAAGTTTCGAGCCCCACCGTCACCAGCAATTCGGGAATGCGTTTGCGCCGTGACGCCGCGTCCATGCCGGAGAGCGCGCCGTAAAAATCCAGCATGCCCGCGCCGGTCATGTAAGTGGGGAAGCGATGGTTCTCGGGAAGATAGCCGATGCAGCGCCGCGCTTCAGGCTCGCGCGAATCCCGCCCAAATACAGTAGCCCGCCCGGCGGTCGGATGCGCCGAGGAGAGCAGCATTTTCACGAACGTGGTCTTGCCGGCGCCGTTAGGACCCAGCAGCCCGAACGTCGTGCCGCGGGTCACTCGAAGCGAAATCCCGTCGACCGCGCGGATCTCTTTGCTCGTCCACCGGTTGCGGAAGACTTTAGTTAACCCTTCGGTGGCAATTGCAAAATCCGACGGCATCATTCTGATAAACGCTGAGGACCCGCGCCCAGTTCACTTTATTATGGACGAATGCGTATAGACGCGCACCAGCATTTCTGGGAACTCGAGCGGTTTCAATACGCGTGGATGCCCCCTGCGCCATCGCCGCTGCACCGCAATTTCCTGCCGCGGCAGCTTGAGCCGATTCTGACGCGCAATCGATTCGATGGTTCGGTGGTGGTGCAGGCGCATACTGACATCGCCGAAACAGACTGGCTGCTCGAACTGGCCGATGCGCACGCTTTCATTCGCGGCGTGGTGGGCTGGGTCGATTTGACGGATCCGCGTTTAGGCGCTGAGCTCGACCGTCTGCAGCGTCATCCCAAATTCAAGGGCGTCAGGCATCCGGTCCACGATGAGCCGGACCTGAACTGGCTGATGCGGGAGGAAGTGCAGCGCGGCCTCAACGAACTTGCCCGACGCGATCTGCCCTATGACCTGCTGCTGCGCCCGCCGCACTTGCCGTTGGTGCCGCGCATCGCCGAGCGAGTTCCCGGGCTGCGCATGGTGATCGACCACATCGCCAAACCGCTCATTGCCGCGCAGCAGCTTGATGGCTGGGCGCAGGATATGGAGGCCGCCGCGCGCATCCCGCAGATTTGGTGCAAACTTTCCGGGATGATTACCGAGGATGATCCGCGCCAGATAAAAGCCGAACGCCTGCGGCCTTACGTCGCGCACGTGATGAGCTGCTTCGGTCCGGAGCGCCTGATGTTCGGCAGCGACTGGCCGGTTTGCCTGAACGCCGGAAGCTGGAAAGAAGTGCTGGCGATGTTCACGCAGGCGGTGGGACCGCAGCAGTTGGAAATCCGCGAGAAATTGCTGGGCGGCTCAGCAATGGAGTTTTACTCCTTGTAACTCACTTCCTTGAAATACACGGTGGATTTCACGTCGTGGTTCTGCAAACCCATGTAACCCACATCGGGCCGCGGGCCACGCACGGGCTCGTACCACGCCTTGCGCTCCGGCACGGCCTGGTTGCCGTCGAACTCGTTCACTACTTCGCCATTCAATTTCACGATGGTTTTCTGCCCGCGCAGCAAAATTTCCATCGTGTTCCATTCACCGGTCGGCTTCTGCGTGCGCTTGGAAACTTTGCTCAGCGAATAGAGCGACCCCGTGCAGTGCCATTCGTCACCGGCGGCGTCGATCTGCACTTCGTAGCCGTTATGAACTGCGTACCAGGCGTCGTGAGGCTTCTCAGGAAAACGAATGTACACGCCGGAATTCGAGCTGGGCGAGGTGGTCTTGAATACCACCCGCAGCGTGGCGTTGCCGAACTGGCGGCGCGTGTACCAGAGCAGGCCCATGCCGCCTTCGGTCTTCATGAGGCCGTCCTCAACGACGAAGCGGCCGGGGCCAACCATTTCCCAGCCATCCAGATTCTTGCCGTTGAAGATCGGCGTCCAATCGGCGGCACACGCGGCGCCGCAGCACAACAGAATGGCCAGGAAGGTTTTCATAGACTTTAATATCTTACTCACTCCGAGCCCGCCTCAGAGAACGCAATGCGGCGGCGGAATCCGTTGGTCTTGTAGGCGCCGTACAACAAGCCCACTGCGAGCCAGACGCCTCCAGCCATCAACACCGGCGGACGCAAGCTGGCAAAGATGGCCAGGCAAATCAAAAACCCCAGCACGGGCAGCGCGCAATCCAACCAGTTTCTCGGGCTTTGGCGATAGGCGTAAACAAACGCCGCCGCGTTTACTCCCATGAACGCGATGAAGGCGCCAAAGTTGATAAGCTCCGCGCCCAGTTGATAGCTGATCAGGAAGCCGCCAACCAAAATCAGCGCGCCAGTGAACAGCACGTTGTTGCGCGGAATGCCGCGGCGCGGATCGATCACGCCGAAAAAGCCTTTAGGAATGGCGTCGTCGCGCCCCATTCCATACAGCAGGCGGGAGGCGGAAAGCTGCGCACCCATGCCCGATCCGATCGACGCCACCAGCAGTGTGAAGTTCACCAGGTGAAACATCACCTGCCCTCCGGCGCGGCCGGCCACGTAGGAAAAAGCGGTGTCGACGTCGGGATATTTTTGATAATCCGGCCACACCAGTTGTCCCGCGTAAACCTGCGCGGTCGCGAGAATCCCCGTGATGAGGCAAGTGAGAACCGTGGCTAACAAAATGTTGCGGCGCGGATTGTGGGTTTCCTCGGAGAGTGTCGAAATTCCGTCAAAGCCGATGTAGGTGAGCACGGCGATCGAAGTCCCCGTCGCCACCGCGCGCATGGAAAAAGTTTGCGGGTCGAAGAACGGCTTAGTCCAGAATCCGGGCGGGATTTCAGGAATTTTCCCGATGTAGCGCGCCACCGAAATGAAAAAAGCCGCAATCACCACGCCCATCGCCAGGACCAGTATCTGCGTGGTGCGCGCGCTGGTTCGAATGCCATTCAGATTCATGCCGGTGAATAGCAGCGCGAAGAAAATCGCCCACGCGCCATACGGAATTTGCGGCGCCATGTTGCCCGCGGCCTTGGCGCACCAGATGGTGCAGATCACCGGGTTCACCAGATAGTTCAAGCACATGCTCCAGCCGGCGATGAAGCCCGGAGCCGGATGAATCTCGCCCGTCACATAGGTGTAAACCGACCCCGCGCTCGGGTAGACACGCGCCATGCGGCCGTAGCTCAGCGCCGTGAGCAGCATCGCGCACATTGCCACTAATACAGTGGTGACGACGTGCCCTTTGGCTTCCTGGCTCACCACGCCGAACAGCGGCATGGGCGCCGTGGGCTGGATCAGAACAATTCCGTAGAACACCAGCGCCCACAGACCCAACTCGCGCCGCAGCCGTGGGCGTGTTTCAGGGACCGGGGGGCTCGACATGAACCAGATGATTGTGACACAACTGAAAGTGACATCGTGCCGGGAATCTTTGCCAAACTGCGCGCGGCGTTGCGGCGCCGCTTGCGCGTTCGCATCACGCGCGGAGGCCTGCTGTTTTCTCTCGCTGTGATTCTGGTTGGTGTGGCCGCCGGAGTGTCCGCCAACAATTTGCTGTTTCTCCTGCTCGCGGCCATGTTTTCGACGCTGCTGGTTTCCGGTTTCATCAACCGCTTGTGCCTGGCCGGCCTCGAAATGGAACTGGCCTTGCCCGAGCATATGTGCGCCGGGCACGCCGTGATGGCGCGGCTTTCCGTGCGCAATCTTAAAAGCTGGATGCCGTCTTTTTCGATTCGGGTCACTGGCGTGGAAGAGCCGGGCGGCACACCGGGCATCCTCACCATGCCGCTGTATTTTCCGGTTATTCCTGGCGGCGCGCTGCTGGGCGAGATGGTGGAGGTGCGGTTTCCGCGGCGCGGCGCGTATCGTCAAAACACCTTCGCCTTTTCCACGCGCTTCCCTTTTGGTTTTCTGGATAAGACCGCGCGCGTCACCCTGCGCCATGAAGTGCTGGTCTACCCGTCGATCGATCCGCAGCCCGGTTTCGAGGATCTGTTATTCACCATCACCGGCGAAATCGAAGCGCACCTGCTGGGACTGGGAAGGGATTTCTATCGCATCCGGCCCTACGGCGCATTTGAGAGCGCGCGCCATTTGGACTGGAAAGCCTCGGCGCACACCGGCGATTTACAGATACGCGAGTTCGCCCGCGACCAGGAGCGCGCCGTCGAGATTTTTCTGGACCGAGATGTCGCGCCCGATCAGCAGGCCTGGTTCGAGCAGGCGGTCGAATGTTGCGCCTACCTGGCCTGGAGCCTTTCGCAGCAGGGCACAGGAATTCGTTTCCGCTCGCAGCTCTTCGACATCCGCGTGCCGGAGGAAGGCGACATCTACACGATTCTGAAATATCTGGCGCGCGTGTATCCCCAACCCGGCAAAATGCTGGAGGCGCCGCCCGATGACTCGCATTTTCAGATCGTGCTGACCGCCAAGCCACAACGCTTCGAGGAGTTGGGCTGGGTAGTGGCACACAGCGTCGGCCCGGGAGATTTGCCCGGGCGTGCGGGATAACAAAATCATGAGTGTCCGAAAGCTTGGCAAGAAAGACATGCGAGTGCTCAAGGGAATCTTTCGTTCGCCGAACAGCCGGCCTGTGACCGTGGAAGAAATGAATCAGGCGATTGCTGCCGGCGCCGCTAGGTCGTGCCGTAGCGGTTCGTAATAATACGAGGCCCTAGGATGGTGAGATCCTCCATTATCGCCGGAGCTTGGCTCGTCTCTGGAAAACCTACCTCGACGTATTCGTCGTGGCTAATATAGGCGAAGTATCTTCCGTCCGCGGGCATGAGATAGGCATCCCACTCATAGAGGAAGGGAAGGACAGCCATCCCAATGCATTCCGCTTCTTCCATCCGCGTAAACAAATGCCCGGGCCGCTCCAAGACATCAGATGTCTCACCGAGACCCAACCTCAACAAGCTTATATGGCGGAGACCGGTAGCATCAAGAAATTCCTCGCCGATGCCCGTCGAATGAATCCAGAGCATCATCTCCAAGGGAAATGTTTCTCGAAGCACTCGACACATGAACTTCGCCATCATCGGAATCCTGTGGGCAACTGGAAAGTCCATACGCACGCGAGAATTACTCGATTCGTAATAAGGAAAGAGGTCCCTATAAAACGCAAGCCCGCGCTCAATACACCATTTGTGGATTTCAGAACGATCTAGCGTCACCATCTGCGCACGTTATTTCCCCGCCACCCGACAATCGAAATCTGCTCCACCATCGGATACGTCCCTGACGCCGCGCGCGTGCGCTCCACCGGCGGTAGCGGCGAGACCGTAGTCCTTGTTGGCGGTGCGCTTTCAAAATATTGCCCGTAAACGCCGTTCATCTTGGTGAACTCATCCAGCGTGTCCAGATAGACGTTGCTGGCCACAACGTTCGAAAAATCCAGGCCCGCTTCCTCCAGACCATCAAGTAGATTGCGCATCGTCTGCCGCACTTGCGTTTCAACATCCGCGGAGTAGATGCCGGCGTGTGGCCCGGGAATGAACGCCGATTTCGCTGAGCAAAAATACGTGTCGTCCGCCCACACGCAGGGGCTGGCCGTCGGACTTGGTGGCATGTTCTTCGGACGCACGGCGCGCCGCTTGGAGAGATCGGCTATAGCCACACCCGTGAATTCAATATTCGCTCCCAGCGGCAATGACGCCACCTGAATGGTGGCGCGCGCCGGCGTGTTGCCGAATTCGAAATGCTTGGCGTAGACCTGATTCATCACGTCCGTAGGCATGTTCTTAGTCAGATACGGATTGACGAAAACCACGTTGGCGAAATCCATTCCCGCCGCCTTCAGCACCAGGCGGAATCGGTCCAGCGCCATTTGCACTTGCGCGGCCGGTTCGTCGGGAATCTTGCCGGACTCGCGTCGCGCCCCAGAGATCCTGAAATATAGAGGCGATTGCCGGCCAGTATGCCGGGCGAAACGCCCGGCCGCTCCGCGACACCCGGCCGGCATAATGACCTTCCTGCGCGCCAGGTCACGAAACACCACGGCGTTGATTTCGACCGGCGTGTCCGTGGGCATGTGATTTACGCCCAGCGTCGCCCGCGCCGGCGGATTGTGTGGAAAATATTGCCCCATCACGCTATTCACGGCCGTGTAATTGGCCGTGTCGGCCAGGTAAATCTGCATGTAGACCACATGCTCCATCGTCAGCCCGGCAGCCTCGACGATCGCCTTGACGTTGTCCAGCGTCTGCCGCGCTGCCATTTCGAAACTCGCCGGCGGCTGGCCGTCCTGCGCCCGCGCCCCCTGTCCGGATACGTACAGGAAATCGCCCGCCATGATGCCGGGGCTGTACGGCCCGATGGGCTTGGGGCCGTTGGCGGCCACAATGACGCGCTTCTGAGCCCCTAAGCTAATCGCCAATGCCAACAACAGCCATGCCAGTCTCATTAAGTCCCCCCCCGCGATTTGCTAGCGTACCGCTCAATCACGCAATGCCAACATTACAAAAATTTATATAAAACCCCTCTTGCATTTCAAATTCTTTCAGGCTAAACTTTCTCTCAGTGATGTTGTCAGGAACCTCAGTTCGTTTGCAGTCCATCGTCTCCGGGTCCCTCGTTCGAGTCGGAATCGTCATTCTTATTATTTTGGTCATCGTAACCGGCCCCGCTTGAGGCTGATCGGAAAGTTTCCGAAGGCCATCGGCGGGGAGAAGGAAACCGGCTGATGGCCTTTTTTGTTATGGGATGGTTTTTTTCGAGGTAAAACGAGCATGTCGAATTTAATGAGCGGCGCGAAAATGCTGTTGGAATGTCTGGCCAAGGAGGGCGTGGATTGCTTCTTCGGCTATCCCGGCGGCGTCACCCTGCCGTTGTATGACGCGATTTACGATCACCCCATCCGCCACATTCTGGTGCGCCACGAAGAGAATGCCTGCTTCGCGGCCGAAGGCTACGCGCGCGCCACGGGCAAAGTAGGCGTGTGCTGCGCGACATCCGGACCGGGCGCGACTAACCTGGTGACGGGTCTGGTGGACGCCATGATGGATTCGATTCCCATCGTCGCCATCACCGGGCAAGTGCCCACCAAGCTCATCGGCAGCGACGCCTTTCAGGAAGCCGACACGTTCGGCATCACGCGCTCCTGCACCAAGCACAATTTCATGGTGCAGAAATTGGACGAGCTGCAGCAGATCGTTCACGAAGCGTTCTACATCGCCGCCAGCGGCCGTCCCGGCCCGGTGCTGGTGGATATTCCCAAAGATGTTTTTCTGGCCCAGGGTCACTACGCGCCCGTGAATACCATTCATCTGCCGGGCTACAAGGTGTTCACCGAAGGGCACGCGGGGCAAATTCGCCGCGCTGCGCAAATGATTTGGGATGCGGAGCGGCCTTGGGTTTACGCCGGCGGCGGCATCATCTCGGCGGGCGCATCCGATGAATTGCGGCAGTTCGTCGAGATGGTCGACATGCCGGCAGTGTGCACGCTGATGGGCCTGGGCGCGATCGGCAGCGATCATCCGAATTTCGTCAGCATGCCGGGCATGCATGGCAGCTATGCCGCCAACATGGGCATGTCCAACTGCGACGTGATGATCGCGCTCGGCGTGCGTTTCGACGATCGCGTTACCGGGCGCCTTGCCGCCTTCGCGCCCAACGCCAAAGTAATCCACGTGGACATCGACCCTGCCGAAATCGGCAAGAACCGCGCGCCTGATCTGCCCATCGTGGGCGACGTCAAGCGCGTGCTGCAGAAGATGCTGCGCAACATGGAAGAGCTGAAAGCCGGAAATGCCGAAAAGAATGCTCCGGCGCGCCGCGGATGGTGGAAGCAGGTGCGCGCCTGGAAAGAAGAACATCCGCTAGCCCGGCCGACGTCCGACACCGAGATCAAGCCGCAACACCTGATGTCTGAGATCGACCGTCTTTCCGGTGGACAGGCCATCGTCACCTCCGACGTCGGCCAGCATCAGATGTGGGGCGCGCAGTTGATTCGCTTCAACGAGCCGCGCCTGTGGATCAATTCCGGCGGCCTGGGCGCCATGGGATTCGGCCTGCCGTCGGCGATCGGTGCGCAGTTCGCCCGTCCCGACAAATTGGTCTTCACCATCGTGGGCGATGGCGGATTCCAGATGTCGATTCCGGAGCTGGCGACCGTCGCCTCCTACGGATTGCCCATCAAAATCATCGTGATGAACAACGGCTATCTGGGCATGATCCGCCAGTGGCAGGAGCTGTTCTACAACAACCGTCTGTGCTCGGCGCAGCTCGATTGTTTCCCGGATGCCGAAAAACTCGCCGGCGCTTACGGATTCAAAGGACGCACCATCGAAAAGCCGCAGGAGCTGGCCAGCGCGCTCGAAGAAGCCGTCCGCGAGCCCGGGCCGTATTTGCTCAACGTGCGCGTGTCGCCCAACGAGAACGTGTACCCGATGATCCCGGCCGGATGCGCGGTCAACGAAATGGTGCTCGGGCCGCCTGAGCCGGTGGGCGCTTAGTAATCAAGTAAAGGAACCTTTCCATGCTGCAGGTAATTGCATTATTACTCGAGAACAAACCAGGGGCGCTGCTGCGGGTCACTGGACTGCTGAGCGCGCGCGGCTACAACATCGAGAGCCTCACCGTAGCCCGCACACCCGATCCGGAACTTTCGCGCATGACCATCGTGGTAGATGTCGACGCCACCCTGCGCGCGCAGGTGATCAAGCAGATGAACAAGCTGATCAACGTACTGCAGGCGGTCGACTTGACCGACGTCCCGGCCGTGTGCCGCGATATGGTACTGGTGCGTGTGCGCACCGTGCAGGAATCGCGCGCCGCTGTGTTGAAAGAAGCGGAGATTTTTGGGGCACGGGTGATCTCTTCCGCCGTGGATGGTTTCGTGCTCGAAGCCAGCGGCGCGCCTGAGAAACTGGAAGAATTCATCCAAGTGATGCGCAGTTATGGCGAGAGCGATGTGACGCGGGCCGGTACGGTGGCCATGTCGCTCGACACCAAGAAGCTGCGCCTGCAACCGCCGGTCCCTACCCGCGCGGATGCCAAACTGGAACAGACGAACGGAGTTTTGAATGCCTAAGCGCTTTTACGAAAAAGACGGAAATCTGGGTTTATTGAAAGGACGGACGGTAGCCATCATCGGCTATGGCAGCCAGGGACACGCGCATGCGCTGAACCTGCGCGACTCCGGCGTGGATGTTGTCGTCGGACTCTATAGCGGCAGCTCATCGTGGGCCAAAGCCGAAGCCGCCGGACTGAAAGTGATGACCACCGCCGACGCCGCGCGCGCCGCCAACATCATCATGATCCTGGTGGCGGACCATATCCAGGGCGATCTTTACAACAAGGAAATCGCGCCCCATATGACCGCAGGCAAGACCCTGATGTTTGCCCACGGCTTCAACATTCACTTCGGGCAGATCGCGGCGCCCAAAGACGTCGACGTTTCGATGATTGCGCCCAAGGCTCCGGGCCATCGCGTGCGCGAGCTGTTCACTGAAGGTGTGGGCGTGCCGGCGCTGGTGGCGGTTCACCAGAATCCTTCCGGGCAGGGTCTCGAACGCGCTCTCGCCTATGCGCTGGCGCTCGGTTGCCTCAAGGCCGGCGTGATCGAAACCAATTTCAAGGAAGAGACGGAAAGCGATCTCTTCGGCGAGCAAAGCGTATTGTGCGGCGGCGTGAGCGAACTGATCAAAGCCGGCTTTGAAACGCTGGTAGAGGCAGGCTACGCGCCCGAGATCGCTTACTTCGAGTGCCTGCACGAGCTGAAGCTCATCGTCGACCTGATTCAGGAAGGCGGCCTGAGCTACATGCGCTTCTCGGTTTCCGATACCGCCGAGTACGGCGACTACACGCGTGGTCCGCGCATCGTCAACGAGCAGACCCGCGCCGAAATGCGCAAGATTCTGGCCGAAGTGCAATCCGGCGAATTCGCGCGGCAATGGATCGAGGAAAATAAAACCGGCCGCAAGAAATTTCTGGCGATGCGCGAAGCCGCGCGCGATCAGCAGATGGAAAAAGTAGGCCGCGAGTTGCGCGAGATGATGCCCTTCCTCAAGAAAAAGAAGGAAGCGGGCATACCGGAAGATCAGCCGGCGCTGACTGCCAAAAAATGAAGATCTTCACGTTCGACACCACGCTGCGCGAAGGTACGCTGGGCGAAGCGGTGTCGTTCTCCGTGGATGACAAGCTGGTCATCGTCCAAAAACTGGACGAGCTGGGAATCGACTACATCGAAGGCGGTTGGCCGGGATCCAATCCCAAGGATCGCGATTTTTTTGCCCGCGCCAAAGAACTGCGCCTCACTCACGCCAAGCTGGCCGCGTTCGGCTCGACGCGCTTCGCACGCAATTCCGTCGAGCAGGACCGCAACGTTAAAGCGCTGATCGAAGCCGCCACGCCGGTCGTAACTATTTTTGGGGAAAGCTGGGAGGCTGCCCTCGGCGTACCCGCCGAACAGCATCTGCGGATAATCACCGAAACCATCCGCTACCTGAAAGACCAGGGCAAGCAGGTGGTCTTCGACGCCGAGCATTTCTTCGATGGCTACCAAGCCGATCCGGAATTTGCGCTGCAAACTTTGGAGGCTGCGCAGAAAGCCGGCGCTAGAGTTTTAACGCTCTGCGATACCAACGGCGCAATGCTGCCGAGCAAACTGGCGGAGATCGTGGCGGAAGCACGCAAGCGCTTCGACGGCATTCTGGGAATCCAAACGCATAACGATGCGGAGTTAGCTGTGGCCAACGCGCTCGCCGCCGTCGAGCAGGGCTGCACGCTGGTGCAAGGCTGCATGAACGGCTACGGCGAGCGCTGCGGCGGCGCCAACCTGTGCTCGGTCATTGCCAATCTAGAGCTGAAATTGGGCCACACCACCATCGGTCCGGAGAAACTGGCTGGCCTGGCATCAGCGGCGCGCTTCGTCGCCGAGCTAGCGAATCTGCCGCTGCGCGATGACCAGCCGTTCGTCGGCCACAACGCTTTCGCGCACAAGAACAGCGTGCACGTGGGCGCGGTGCTGAAGAATGCCGAAACCTATGAGCATGTCGCTCCCGACACCGTGGGCAATCGCCAGCGCGTGCTGGTGAGCGATCTTTCCGGCCGCGCCAACGTGCTCTACAAGCTGAAGCAGCATGGCCTGGCTGACCGGCTCAGCGAAGAGGCCCATCGCGAACTGCTGGAACGCATCAAGGAAATGGAATACCTGGGCTATGAGCTGGAAGCGGCCGAGGGCACTTTCGAGTTGCTGGTGCGCGAGGCGCTGAACCCGGGCTTACATTTCTTTGAAGTCGAGGGGTACGAAGTGGTGACGAAGTCGGCGGGATCGAGTTCGCGCTCAACAGCTACCGTGAATTTGCGCGCGCAGGACGGTGTCCATTCCGCTACCGCGAGCGGACACGGCCCGGTCCATGCGCTCGATCTGTGTCTGCGTAAATGCCTGGCCACGCTCTATCCGCAAATCTCGAACGTGCGTTTGACGGATTACAAAGTGCGGGTGCTCGAGCCCAAGCGCGCCACCGCCGCGCGCGTGCGAGTGCTGGTGGAATGGAGCGATCACCGCAGGAGCTGGTCGACCGCCGGAGTTTCCGACAACGTCATCGAAGCCAGTTGGAGTGCGATGGTTGACGCGATCCGCCTTGAGTTGATGCGCCTCACCGAGAAGGACGAATCCATCGAACGCGCCGTGGAAGATTATTGCTGGGGCGTGTAAGCTAGTCCTCCCCGCGCGGAAAAAGCACCGCGCGCACCGTCTGGGCCAGGATATAAAGATCCAACCAAAGCGACCAGTTGCGGATGTAGTAAGTATCGAGCGTCTGCTGCGCATGCAGGCTGTCATGACGGCGGTCCGAAACCTGCCATAGACCAGTGAGGCCCGGACGCACCCGGTTCCGCAAGGCTCGGAACTCGGAGCTGAATTTGCCCAAGTGATAACCGGGAAACGGGCGCGGGCCGACCAGACTCATCTCGCCCTTCAGCACGGTCCAAATCTGCGGCAGCTCATCCAGGCTGGTGTGCCGTAGAATACGGCCAACGCCGGGCAGCACGCGCGGATCGTCGCGCAGTTTGAAATGGCGCTGCCACTCAATCGCGGCAGCGGGCGATGTGGCCAGATAGGCCGCCAGCTTCGATTCCGCGTCGGGATACATGGTGCGCAGCTTGGGGATGGAGATGAGGCTACCGCCCTCCCCCTCGCGCTCCTGATGATAGAACGCCGGACCCTGGCTCACGATCCTGATCCAAATCGCAGCTAGCACCAGTACCGGCAGGCTCACGACTCCGAGCAGCGTCGCCGCGGCCAGGTCAATCGCGCGTTTCAGCCACCGGTTGAGGGGGATCAGCAGGTTCTGGCACAGTTCCAAGCCCAACACGCCACCCAGATCCCGCGTTGAGACCCACACGCTGGCCATGCCGAACAGGTTGGGAATCACAATCAAGTGGGTAAACGCCGCGCCCCAGCGCTCGAGAATGGAAAGCAGTTGCTCGCGATCGATCCCGGGCATGGCGACTAGCGCGTAGCGGACTTTGAACACGGCGGCCATTTCCGGGGCGAGCGGCAATGGGCCGGTGACTGGCACGCCGCAGCACTCGCCGTGCTTGGCTGCATCGTCGTCCAGGCACGCCAGGGGCTTGAGTCCGATGCCAGGCTGGCGCTGCAGGCTGGCCACCAGGTTGCGAGCGGTTTCACCGGCGCCAAAGACTACCACCGGGACACGCCACCAGGGCTGCCGGGCCAGCCAGCGCCGCGTAAGCGCGCGGCAAGCCGGCGCAAATGCCGCCGTAAGCAGGCCGGAGGTCATAAACAATTTCCTGGAATAGACTGGCGCGTCTTTCCAGAAAAAGACGGCGGCAGCCAGGAACAGCGCCACCAGAGCGGTGGCTACCGTGAGTCGCCGCAGTTCCTCAACCGGACTCAAGCCGCCCGCCGTGTAAAGGCCAAACACGGCGAATAGAGCCACCGTCAGGCCGAGTGACAGCGGAAAGTAGAAATCGTTTACGGCATTGACGTGAATATAGGCAGACGTGTTGATGCGGGTCCAAAGCGCGACTGCCAGCCAGCGCGCTGCCAACACGGCCGCGAAATCGGCGGTGGCGAGCACGATCGATGTGGCAAACGGCCGGGCCGGGGAGAGCGGGCACAGCGCCAGCAGCCGGGCGTGCGGCAGGCCGATGGAATACGCAGAGCCGGAAGTGGCCATTCCGTGTTTTATCGCGCTCGAGCCAAGGCTCATGCACGACCGCTGCCGGCGCTCTTCGCCGGGATGGCGGCGGAGTGCCAGCCGAACTTGCAAAAAAATCGGATTGCGCCCAGGACCTGCTCGCAGCCGGCGCGGCTGAACGGCCGGCGTACGCCCTCCCGGCGATGATCGTGAATGGCCGCGGCTTCCGGCGCCCGGCTGACCTTCCAGCCCGCTTGCCGCATGCGATAGCACCAGTCCATGTCTTCCCAGTAAAGAAAGTAGCGCTCGTCCATGAGACCTACCTGATCAACCGCGGCGCGGCGGACGATCGCGAGCGCGCCGGTGACCCAATCGACGTCCACTCCCGTGCTCCCACCGGACGACATGAGGTAGCGCTGCATTACCGGATGGTTGCGCCAGATGCCATCCAGATGAAAGGCCCGGAAGGCCAGCGCGCCCGGCGTCGGGAAGCGGCGGCAGTTCGGCTGCGCCGTGCCATCGGCGTTGAAAAGCTGCGGCGCGGCAATAGCCACCTCCGGGTTGGCATCCATGAAGGCAACCAGCCGGTCGAGCAGCCCGGGAAGGCAGATGACATCCGGATTCAGCAGCAGGAAATACCGCCCACTTTGCAGGGCGCGCATGCCGGTGTTGACGTTAGCGGCAAACCCCCGGCGGGAAGTATTGCCCAGCACCCTTACCTCGGGCCGGTGCAGCCGCATCCAGGCGGCGGTCAAATCGGCGCCTGTATTGTCGATAAGTAGTGTCTCAAACGTGCTTTGGTCCGGGAGCGCGTAAAGCGAGGTGATGCAGCTTCGAATGACCGCGAAGTGGTTATGGCTGATGGTGAGAATAGAGAGATCACACTGCGTCACAAAAGACCTCCGTCGGCCGGGAAGCAGCCAACTCGGAAACCACCGTGTCCAGCACGCCGGCTGCGAACTGTGCCGAATCGTAGCGCGCCAGGAAAGAGCGCCGGGCGTGGACGCGCATGGCATCGCGCCGGTCTTCGGAGAGCTCCAACCAGTGAACGAGAGCTGCGGTCGATCCCGCCAGATCGTCGGAAGTGACTAATCCGGCGCCATCGGCTTCTATGTCAGGCGCAATGCTGACTTGACTGGAAATCAACACCGGTAAGCCGCAGCCCAGAGCTTCCGCCACTGCAATGCCAAAATTCTCCGCATGGGAGGGCAGAGCAAAAACTTCGGCGGCGCGCATCGCTTCCCATTTGCCGTCTCCGTAGAGCGGGCCGGTCCAGGTAACGCGCGAGGAGATGGCACACCCTTGGGCCACTGCCTGCAACCGCTCTTGCCAGCCGCCCTGGTCCGGGCCGGCCATGACCAGATGCAGCCTCCTGTCCAGATTCGCCACACGAGCGAATGCCTGCAGCAGCAGATCGCAGCCCTTTTTGGGATGCAGGCGTCCCAGGAACAACACCACGCGTTTACCTAGCAGCTCCGGAAAGCGCGTAAACAGCGAGCTGCGGGTGGCGCCCGGTGGAGGCGGCGGCGAGATCCCCAGGCCCACGACTCTCTCGCGGCACGCGTAGGGACGAAAAGTGCGCTGCGCCAGTACCCGCTCGCGTTCGCAGGCAAAGAATACCGCGCGCGCGTCCCGCAGGACGCACCGCTCCGCGGCCAGCCAGCACGCCAGCTTCTGCAGATGCTTGCCTGGACAAGCGCGACGGAAGTAAGGGTCGAGCATGCCGTGGGGAAATACAAAATAGGGAACACCGGACTGACGCAAACCGCGCCACACGCCGACGCTGGTATATCGCCACAAACCGTGGATGAGAACCGCGTCGTAATCAGCCGCGTGTTCACGCACCCAGGCCGGCAGATGGGAACTGTAGAGATAACGCGTGTAGGCAGGACCCGCGCAATGCGACGTCCCGCTCCAGTTCGCCGTCCATTCGGGTCGTGCGGGACGCAGGGTGACGAGTTCAGGAGCGTGTCCCAGCCCAGCCAGCGCGACCGAGAGTTGGCGCGCCGCTTCCACGCTGCCGCCCATCGCCGGATCGATATCCCCCACGCATTGCAGAATCCGGAGGGGCAGGCTCATGCGATCTTCACCAGCAGCCGCGGGCCCGGCATCGGGCGTAAGGTGGCATTCCGGCGGGAGCTATACTGCACCTCCCGCTGGACAAGGCACATGACCACCGCGGCGGCGGCCACTTCGAGGCGCGCGGCGCCCGCAAACGGACTGAACAGCAGATGCCACTCGCAACATACGATAACCACGACGAAGAGAGGAGCTAGCGAGCCGCCGGCGCAGCTCACAACGCAGGATCGCAGAGCCCCGCCCAGCCGCCACGCTAGAAATAGGAAGAACGCCGCCCCCGCAATCCCGGCTTCGAACCAGGCTTGCAGGATGTGCGAGTGCGGGGTGAAGGTGGAGGTGTCGGTCGGCAGACCCCCATAACGCATGCCGCTTGAGGCAGAAAAGCGCCCGTCGTATTCGGATTGAAAGCGGAAGTCTTTGGCCTGTGAGCCGTTGCCGATCCAGGGCGAATCCGCAACTCCGCTCCAAGCCGTGGCAAGCGACGCCGTGCGCCAGGCGATCGACTGCAGCCGCCGCGGGCCGAAGCTCTGATCGCTCCAGACATACGCATAGATACCGATGCCGATCCCGGCGAGCGCCGCCGCCCACAGGACCAAGCCTCGCAGCGGCCGTGGCTCGGTTTGCGCGCGGTGCCGGGCTAATAGCACCAGACCGGCCGCCAGGCAGCAGCCGCCAAGCGACCGCGAGTCCAGCAGAATGTGCAGAATGCCGAGCGCGCCCAAGCCGGCGGCCGGCGCGAGCCACCGTTGGGGAGAAGCCAGCGAACCCAAGCACGCCATTAACAGGGTGACCGGAACCGAGGCGCCAAACTTCCAGTCCGTAAACAAGCGTCCCGCGAGCGGGAGCGCAAGCACAGAAGCCGCCGCGGATCCGGCGCAGTACAGCAAGAAGTTGCGCGGCCGCCGCCGGCAGAGAAAATAGAGACCCACGAAATTGCTCGCCAGAAACCCGATGCGCGCCCATCCGCGCAGCCAACGCCCGCTATCGGTTTGCCATACCAGGTCGGCGGCGATGTAACCTGCCAGACTGAGGGCCAGCAGCAGGCATAGCGTGGAGAAGGGCGGCTGCCAGAATCTCTTGTGGGAAAAACTCCTCAGCAGCGCCCAGAGAGCGATTCCAGCAAGCAGCAGCTCCGGCAGATAGACCACGCCCACGATCTGGATCGCGACCGGACTGGCCAGACCCACGGCCAGTGCAGTCCAGGCAGAAGGGCCGGCAGGGATGGTGTCGAGCCATTCTGAACGCGGCGTGGCACTCCGCAAACGGGTCATCCGGGGACCACCTGGGGCGCCGCGGGCATCCCGCCGGCCAGCAGATAAGAGAGATGCCGGCTGAGATTGCATTTGTAGAGGGTCTTCATGGCTCGAGCCTCAAAGCACGATGCCGGGTGGACCCCCGCCCGTAGAATCTTTTCCCGCATATGACGCCGGTCCGCGATCCGTTCCTGAGGCAGACGGCCCGAGCCCAGGGTCATCGAGTCATAAACCCGGAAGTCGCCCAGGCATTGGCTGAGATAACCGAAACGGCAGCCGGCAAGCGCCATATCGACCACCAGCTCGCCATCCCAGGCCGTGCGGTTGTTCACGTTGAATCCGCCCGCTTTCCGAAAGGCGCGGCCGCGGAAGAACGTGGCCTGCTGCCAGAAAAAGCAGACCTCGTAGGCGTAACGGCGCAGATCGATACAATCCGGAGTTCGCCAGCGGGCGCTGGGCCGGCTGCGTCGATCGATAATCCTGATCGCGCCCAACACAACATCGATTTGCGGGTGGCTCTCGAAATAGGCCAGCACCGCGTCCAGAGCCCCGGGGGTGAAGCGATCGTCAGAGTTGAGATAGCCCAGAATGTCGTCGTCGGCAAACGCGCCGAAGCCTTTGTTCAGGCCATCGGCTGGGCCGCCGTCCGGCTCGAGAATGATCCGGCTGAACCGGTCGCAATGGCCCTCGATGATTTGGCGCGAGCCGTCCGTGCTTCCTGGATCGACAATGACATAACGAAGCCTTTCCGGCGCGGCCATTCGCACCGACTCGATCGCCTGCGCCAGATACCTGCCCTGGTTCAACGATAGGGTGACGATGACTAGATTCATGCCCACTCCAGCCGGTCGTCGGCCGTGCCCGCGACCGGCCGCTGCCGTACGCGGAGCAGGCCGCGCCTCCAGATGTGGATCTCCACGACCACCTGGAACAGCAGGGTGGCGGCGATGCTCGATCCGGCGAAAGCCCAAGCGAATCGCAACAGACCCAGCCCGCGGGCCCAGAAAATCCAGAGCAACGCCACATTCAATCCCGCCGCCAGCGCAGTAAACGCCGTGTTCACCCAAGGTTTGCCCAGCCCATTGAGCAGATGAAACGGCGCTGGCGAAAATGCGATGAAAAAATAGGCGGCAGCAAATGCGGGTAAGAGTGGCAACGCCTGGGCAGCCATCTCCGGACCTAGCCAAAGGCCGAGAATGTGTGGCGCAAGCCAGACCAGAGAGAGCAACGCCAAGGCGGCGGCCATGCCACTGCCTGCCAGCATCAAGAGGTAGATGGAGCGCAGCGTGCGCGGATCCGCCGCGGCGCTTGCTGCCGGGAACAGCACCTCGGTTGCCGCCGCTACCGCCTGGTGCACTTTGGCTGGCCCGGCACTGGCCGTCTGGTAGACAGCGACGGCAGCCGGCCCGAGTGTCGCAGCGACCAGATAGCGCTGGATTTGATACAGGAAGACGGCGGCGACAGCATTCGCCGTCATCAACCAGCCAAACTCGAACATGCGGCGGAAAACAGCACGCGTGGGCCGGGCGCGATGCAAAAAAATGCCCCGGACATGGCACAGACGCCAGGCCCCCGCCGCGGCAGCCGCTAGAACCAACACATGGGCCGCCAGACTGATGGCCATTACTTCCCGCAATCCCGCCCGCGTTAAGCCGGCTGCGACGGCTGCGCCGCCGTAAGCCAGTGTCGAGAGCGAGGCAACCGTTAGCGCCGCAGCCGGGAAGTGTTGCAAACCCTTGAACAGCGATACAAAGACCGCGAGGAGGAGGAACGCAGGAAACTGCCATCCGGCCAAGCGAAACGCCTCGATTGCTTCGGGCGCGACATGGGTCTCGACGCCCAGCATCTTCACCAGCCACGGCGCCAGAGACTGCAGCGTAGCCGCGCCGCCTGCACCCAGCAGGCCGTAGAAGGCAAGCGAGCTGACGACGACGTCACCTGCCGCCCGCAGATTGCCACGCGCCTGATCCTCAGCGACAAATCTTAACGTCGCGGCGGCGAAGCCAAAGTCCAGAAACGCGAGCAGGCCGCTCATCGATCCCGCCAGCACGAAGATACCGAAGCGTGCTGCGCCCAGGTGGCGGATCAGCACTGCGTAACTGGCCAACACTACAGCCGCCGGCGCGGCCCAGCCAGCTAGTCCGTAAAGAATGTTGCGCCGTAGGCCGGCGCTGGCAGCCCGGCCGCTCATGCCGACGATTGTCCAGCGCGCAACTGGTTGCATTCGACCGAATACACGCCGTGATAGCCGTACTGGTAGTGGTAACTCATTTCCTGATTCACTTCGTTGAGCACCAGACCGAGCACATTGGCGCGCAACCGGCTGAGTGTGGCCAGTACGCTGGCTACCGCTTTACGATCGGTCTCGCCAGCGCGCGCCACCACCACTACGGCATCGACTGCGGTTGCCATCTGTAGCGGCTCGGCAAACCCTAACAGGGGTGGCGCGTCCAGGACTACCAGGTCGTATTCGGCGGCCGCTTCTTCCAGCAATTCCACCAGGCCCCGGCCGATAAGGTCGGAAGCGAAGCGCGAAGGCGGCCCGGCCGGCAGAATATCTAATTCCGGAATAGGCGCCTTTAGCAGCGCATCTCGCCACGCCAGCTCCGACGCCAGCACGTTGGACAGTCCCATTGAGCCGGGCAAGTGAAAGCGCTTATGCACCGTCGGCCGCCGCAAATCGCCATCAATGAGGAGCGTCCTGCGCCGCTGGCCGGCGTGAGTGGTAGCCAAATAGGCAGCGATGGTCGACTTGCCTTCACCGGGTGCGGCGCTGGTAACGAGCAGCGAACGCACACGCCGGTCAAAGCTGGTCAGCAGGATCGAGTTCCGTAGCGTGCGGATGGCTTCGCCGTAGCCTGACGCCTGTGCGTCGTCCGCCTCCTGCCGGCGCGCAGGCGTTGGGTTCTCATCCGGCGACACGCCACGGTGGCGCAGAGAGCCAGCGCCCAGACTGGCAGCGCCGGCCAATGCCAGACTTGCTTTGCCTCTGTCCGGCGTGCCGGCTCCCTGCTTGCGGCGCCAACGTTTCACCGACGGCAGGCTGCCGATCACTTCCGTCTTCAGCACCCGCGCCGCCTGTTCCGGATCCCGCACGGTCTTGTCCAGCGCATCGGCGATGATCACCGCTCCTACGGCGATCAGCGTCGATAGCAGGATGGCAAACGCGAGGTTCAATTCCACGCGCGGAAAAACCGGCTTAGCTGCCGGACGCGCCGGATCCGCCACTCGGATGGCGCTGCTCTGGAAACTGGCGTTGATGCCGGCTTCCCGAATTTTCCGCACCAGCTCTTCATAGAGCTTTTTGTCGGCTTCGGCGTCGCGCTTGACCGCCTGGTACTCAAAAGAGCGGGCGTTGAGCCGGTCAAACTCGTTCTTGGCTTTAGCGACCGCTTGCTCCAACATGCCCTCGCGACTGGCCGCTTCACGATATTCGATCTCCACGCGCTGGCCCACGTTTTGGCGGGTGCGGTCGAGCAGAATCTGCACTTCGGCCAACTGCGCGCCGGCTTTCTTGTACTCGGGATGATTGGCGCCGAAATGTTCCTTCACCTGGGCAAATTTTTCCTGCGCTTCGTTCTCCCGCTCCGACAGGTGCTTCAACGCATCCCCTTGGGTCGAGGCCTGGGCGGCGGCGAGCGACCCGTCGCGGATCGAGCGATACGCCGCCTCCCTGCGCACGCGGTCAGCCTGGGCTGCGGTGTATTCGGTATTCAGCTGCAGCAGGCGCGCCGAGACGATATTGGTTTTTTCCTCCGGATTGATTACGTTCAGTTCGCGCTCCCATTGGACCAGCCGCTCCGTCGACGCTTCCATCTTGGCTTTTAAGCCGTCCATCTCCTTCTCCATATAGGTGGCCAGATTGGTGGAGGAGCGCAGCCGGAGATTGTAGGCATGCTCCAGATAGGAGCCCGCCACGGCATTGGCCACGTCAGAAGCCAGAAGCGCGTCCGGCGACCGGTAGCTCACCTGCAACAGGTACGTATTGGGAGGCCGGACGATCCTCAGCCGCTTGAGCAGGATTGGCGCCTCGCTCGCCCATTCCGGAGCCCATTCGACGCGCTGCAAAAAACCCAGTCCGCGCAGGCTCTGAAACTGTTTCTCCTGTTCCACCAGGTGATACTGGCGCGCCACCGGGCGGAGCACGGAATCGGACTGAATGAGACTGATCTGCGTCGCCAGAAACTGATCCGCATCGTTATGGCTCTCGCGCACCGCCTCGGGGCCGATCACTCCCGCCGGCGCCTGCCGATCGACGTCCAGGGTGGCGGTCGATTCGTAGACCGGCGTGAGGCGTAGCGAGACCAGCAGCGTCGAGGCCGTCACTGCCAAAACGAATGCCAGAATCTTCCAGCGGTGCCATTTGAGCAGCCACAAACAATGCGATGGCGGAACTGAGGGTTCCTCGGGATCGGTTTCTAAGACCGCATACGATCCCCACGGCACCGGGCGGCTGGGTTCGACCGGCGCAGGCAAGCGCTCGGCTCTTACATCATGGACGAATCGGGGTGTCATCTTCTCCAGATCAGTACTCCCGAGGCCGTGGCCGCGCCGAACCCAGCGATACGTTCCAGCGCCGAGACCGTCAGCCGGCGATTCTTGTTGTCGGGAATGTAGAGGATATCGTCAGCCGTCAGCGCCACGTCGGGCGCCTTGCGCTCAATAATGCGGCTCAGCGGAATGGGAATTTCGTGTTTGGCTCCGCCATCGGTTTCGCGGCGGTAAATGTAGGCTTCATTCGACGCAAATGGCGCAAGGCCCTCGGCCTGGGCCAGAATCTTGAGCACAGTTGTGTCCGTCGCATCCTTGACCACGTACATGCCAGGCTTGTGCACATTGCCCAGCACGTAAACCCGCCCTGCCTCGGGAACCCGTATCTCCTCACCACCCACCAGCTTCACATTCAAGGCCGGATTGGCGCCGCCGATCAGCGACCGCACCGCAATGCGTTCCGTAAGCCCGGCGGGAGCCCCGTTTTCCCCAGGCCGCGTCCGCGTAACCAGAATCTCCGCGCCCGCTTCCGGACTCAGCCCCTCAGCCCGGGTCAGGGCATCGAGCAGGGTCACGCTGGAATACGCCTGAAACGTGAGCGGCCTTTTCACTGCACCGGCAACACGTATGGGACGGCTGTGATATTCGGCAATGGTGACGGTGACAATCGGATTGACCAGTAGTTTTTCCGCGCGCAACGCCTCGGCGACAGCTTGCTCCAGTTCGACCGGCAACAGGCCGTCCACGTGGATGCGCCGCTCAAGCATTGGTAGCCGGATATCGCCGTCAGAGCCTACGCGCACGCTCCGCGTCAACTCCGGCGAATCATAGACCGCGATCGCCAGCAGATCGTCGGGACCAATCGCTTGGGCCGGCAAGTTCGGCCCGCCAGAACCGGAAAATTCAGCCGGTGCCTGCGCCCACATCCACCCGTAGCACAGCCAACACAACCACAATAAGCGCATAGGATTGCCGTAATCGGAAGAGGGCGATGCCAGGCCGCGTGTCACCGGATGCCACGAGCTTTCAGCCTGGCGGAATCCGTCGTTCTCGAACTCTCAGGGCAGTAATCGGCGGGTCGGCGGTCAGGCTATAGGGCCGGAGTTTGCGCTACTTTGCGCTAAGGTATCCGTCGCAGCGGTCCGCGCCGCGGCCAAGGCTCCCAGCAGAGAAAACAGCACGGCAGCGAGCGCCGGCTCGCGCAGCGGATAGTCGACTGCGCTGTGCAGGAACACCGCAGCCACGCCCAGTGCCCATGGGTGACGCAGGGCGCCGGCCGCCGACCACCAGGCAACCGCAGCCAGCAACAACACCAAGGCCACGCCGCCTTCCACCATCCATTCGGCCCAGTCGTTGTGGGCTTGATTGGCGACCAGCCCGTTGTCAAATGTGGCATAGGCCGGGTACACGACGCGCCATGTTCCCAGCCCGAAGCCCGGCCATGGCCGATGGCGAATCATGGCCGCCGAAGACGCCAGCAGCTTGCGCCGGACCTGGTACGATTCAGTCTCTCCGAACCGCGATCCGATGTTTTCCCAACCCGCCGCCGCGGTGAAGAGCAGCGAAAGAATCAGCAAGACGCCCGCCGAACGCACGAGCTTCTTCCGCGGCATCCAGCCACCGGTCCAGGCCAGGACGATCATCGCAGCCAGTTCCAGAATCAACAGAGCGACGCCGGCGCGGGACGCCGCTGCGGCCACGCCCGCAAAGAATCCCGCAGCAACACACAGGTATCGCCATGACCCGCGCCGGTTGCGCAGCGCCCGGTACAGCGCCAGCGGGAACAACAATTCGACGAAGGCCGCATATTCGTTGCGATAGACGAAGGGGCCGAAGGTCTCCGGATAATCCGTGGCAAACAGCCAGAACACGCGGCCTCCCCACGTTGCGACCTGCGCGATGGCTAGCATATTCACCGCGCATCCGAACCACAGCAGGGCATTGCGGAACCAGGCGCGCGCGCGGGCGTCGCGAAGCACCGCCGCAGCCGCCACAAATATCGCCAGATTCGCCAACCAGTACAGCACCGCTTTGCGGGTTTCGAAGCGATCCACCGTGATGCCCGCAAGCAGTTGCAGGCACCCTACGGCAACCGCGCCGACGAGCAGCAGAGGAACCGCACCTAACGACAGCCGCTCTTCGCGAGTGATGCAAATCGCACACAATACGAATGCGCCCACCTCCACCAGCGACGGCGCCCAAAATTCGGGCGACCATGCCACCAGAATTCCGGCAAATAGCAACGCGGCCAACGCGCGCGTCATGGATCGAAACCTAGCGTCACGCGTTCGAGGTGCAGCGTGCCGGCGATGCGCACCGTTCCCGCGACGCGCTCATATGCCAGCGCCAACAGCGCCAGGCGAGTGCCGGGGGGAGTGGTGAAGCGAACCACTGCGCCCGCATCGACCGGGCTAGAGAGCAGAACTGCATCGGTGGGAATCTCCTGCCGCGTAATCGCGTCAAAGATGCGCCAGCGCGGCCCGGCGCCGGGCGGGATTTCATCCGTGCGATAGCGGACTTGCAAGCAGTAGCGCGTGTCTGCGACCACCGGAACCACTTGTTCCAGCATCTGGCAGCGCTCGGCTTGATGCCCGTCGAAAACGATACGCATGCCGCCGGGCGGGCCCAGGCGTGTGCAGAAGACGCGCTCGACCGGGAGCACGCGCCAATCGAATCCGTGCGCGAGGGGCTCCCAGGCGAATTCACCGTTGCTTATCGCGATACTGGCGGCGGGATCGAGCAGCGGACGGCCGGGCGCGGTTCGACCGACGAACGTGTTCCAAAGAGAGACCGCTTGATGCGCGTCGCCGTCCGCGATCAAGCGGTCGCAGTAGGCCAGCAGCGGAAGCCAATCACGCAGGTCCGGGTGGGCCAGAAGGCGTTGCGCGAGCGGGCGCGCTGCTTCCAGGCGCTCAGTCGCCAGCAGAAAATCCAGATAGAGCGCTTCCATGCGCTCTTGCGGCGGAATCGCCCGTAGGATCGCGGCAGGATCGGGCGCGACGGCCCAGGCTAGGCGAAACAGCGGCGCAGGATCGTAGTGCCCGGGATCGCCGATCTGCAGAGCGCTGCTGGCCGCTGCCAGGAAGCGCGCGCTGTCGCCGCGGCGGGCGCAAAAATTCGCGAGTGTCCAGACGGGCGCATAGGTGGCGTCCACGGCGACGGCTTGTTCGAGGGAGCGCCGGCTTGCTCCCCCTGCCCGGCGCGTTCGCCGGCGAGGCCCCGTTCGATCCAGGCGTCAGCGAGGCGCGGCTGCAAGGCGGCGGCGCGCTCCGGCTGGCCGAAGCGCAGCGCATAGACGGCGTTATCAGGTTCCAGCGCCAGCGCGCGCCCGGCACCGGCGGCGGTTCCGCTATGGAAAAGGTGATCGGCCAAAGCCATGCGCAGCGAAAAGTAGGAGGCGCAAGCGAGGGCCGCGACGGCAGCCAGCCGGACGGCTCGTGAGATGAGGAGGCGCATAGGTGCGGGCTGAGTTGACGACAGAGGCCCGCACAGATAGAGTAGAGATGTCTTTCCGTTATTCTCCGGCCTGTCCCCATCGTCTAGCCCGGCCTAGGACATCGCCCTTTCACGGCGGTAACGGGGGTTCGAATCCCCCTGGGGACGCCAAACACCAAGAGGCGGCTATTGCTCGACAGGCTTCAATTGAGCCATGACTCCCTGGGGCATGCCTGCTTCAACCCGGATAATATGAGTCCACTCAAAGTAGCCTTGTGCCAGCACTTTCACCGGATAACTTCCTGGCGCCAGGAGCGACGTGACCGGCGTTTTACCTACGGGCGCACCGTACAATATAACAGTCGCTCCATAAGGCACAGAACAGATTGTGATTGGAACCAATGCTCCGCTCTGTGCATTGCCAGAAATTTCACAGGCTCCGCTCCGAGGCTGAGTCAACGGTTGCGGCGCTGGAGCAGCGGCGGCCTGCGGCGCACTGGCACTGACCGATTGCGGCGGTCTAGGGTTCGTGGGTTGAAGAGCCTCCAATTTTGCACGATCCACAGCTGTTACTTCCACCTCCGGTAAACTCTTCGCGGTTGGACTGTCCGAATCGGCGGATGGCTGCATTGGGCGGACATCCAAAATAGCGAACTTCGTCCGCGTTTCCTTTCCCATATTGCCGCCCCGGTGGCTTGTGATCCACATAGTCGTGTCCTTCACTTCAGCCGGGAAGGCGTCACCTGGTGTTAGCCAAATGCACGCGCTGCCTATCCAGTGCGCTGTGCACCTAATCGTATAGGCCATGCCGTTCACATCCACAAGGTTGTAGACCTCAAGCCATGAAATGGTGACGGGCTGTACTTGGGGAGGCGTAGTCATGGTCGTGCAGTTCGTGTTCGTCTGCATATTCATGGTGGTTATATAACCCCAGTTGGTAGCAGTCCCTGTACCACTCCCATAGCAGCTGGTGTCGCTGCGACCTGGAGTGGTGTAGTACGTAGTATTTTCGTGGGGAATTGCACGATAAGACACGGCACGCACAGACATCGTCGGGGGCTGCTTGTCTCTGGCAAAGGAGTTAAAAGAAAGCAAAGTTAGGACCGCGGTTGCAGACAAGACACGGATTCTCATTTTATTTTCCGTTTCACACCACAAGTCTATGGCTTGGAAACTGCCCACTCCATACCGGAATTGGTGAACAGCGCTGCTGCTAACGAAGGTGGATCAGCTAACGGAAACCCTCCCTGTCTTGGGGAAAAACAGAATTAAGTGAAAAACTTGATGGGCAAGAGTTTTCCGCGGGCTTATACTGAGCAACGTGAATAGACTACTGGTGCTCTGTCTGACCGCGCTGCTGGTTCTTTCTCCCTCATTCGCAAAAGGACGCCAACCTTCAACAGGCAAACGTTCTAGAGGCGTTGGACCTGTTGCCGTTAAGGGTCACACAACCAAGAGCGGAACCTATGTCGCCCCATCCCATCGCACAAGGCCGGACAAAACGCAGACGAACAACTGGTCAACCAAAGGCAACACGAACCCCTACACCGGCAAAGAAGGCACCAAGACGCCGAAGAAGTGACCAGCGCAGTCTCCTGACACGTAAGTTTTCAGCCGCCTCGCTCCTTCACAGCTAAAGGGGAGTTGAATCCCTGGGCAGCATTCGGTTGCTCCTTCCTGTTAACCCCAGTCAGTACTCCCGGAATATCCACTGCCATCTTGTGCCGGGCGCCAAACGGGAAATAAGATCGTTAACGTGGAAGCAGTTACCGTACAACCCGAGACTCCGACCGCGGGCCATGACGCCGCGCTGCAACCATCTGCCGGAGCCAAGTTCGCGCGGCGGGCGCTGATTACCGCCTGCCTGTTGGCCGCGATGGCTGATTTCTTTTACATCGGCAGCGTATTCGGCCGGCACTACGAATTTCAGCGCCTGGTCTACGAGATGCCGAACGATGCCAACGTTGCGGCCGCCTTCCGCAGAACGTTGCGCATTCAACCCAGCTATGGGCAATTCCAACAGGACTTGTGGGTATTGCTCGCCGAAGCCAAGGGTAAGAAGAACGGGTACTACGTGGATGTCGGCTCGGCCGATGGCGAATTTATCTCCAACACTTTCCTGCTGGACCAGATGGGCTGGAAAGGCGTCTGCATCGATCCGTTCCCCAAGAACATGGCCAAGCGCACCTGCCAGGTGTTTGCCCAGCCGGTCTTCAGCGAAAGCGGCAAGAAACTGCTGTTCCGCGCGGCGGGCGACTTAGGCGGCATCGAGACAGATTTGGGGAAATTTAAAACGGAGCTTGCTGCCGCGCCAATGGTGGAGGTGGTTACCGCCACGCTCGATGAGCTGTTGGCGAAGGCCCATGCGCCCCAGTGGATCGACTATATGAATATCGATGTCGAGGGCGCTGAATTCGATGCACTGCGCGGCTTGTCGCTCGACCGCTACCAAGTCGGCGCATTTACAATCGAGCACAATTTCGAGCCCGAAAAGCGAGCCAAGATTCAGCAGCTACTGGAAGGTAGGGGATACGTCCGGGTGCGTTCCTGGGAAGTCGACGACTATTACGTCCACCCGAGCATGGCCGGCCGCTACAAGACCACTCTCAGCTATGCGTCGCGCCAGCAATAAAGAAATACCTGATTCTTTTCCCGCTCCATTCGCACTCAGTTAATGGAACCGGTCGTATCACCAAAGGCAACACCGGCGGGCACCAGATGACGTCTCCAGGCGAATTCTTATAGAATACCTGTGTTTATTTCCTGGGCATTTGTATGAAATCTGGACAGAATGATACAGTAGAATTGGCGGCCGAAACGGGGCCCGTCCTTTAGAAGCAGTACTTTGGATATTGGCCGCTGGATTGCAAACTCATGGGCAGGAGTCGAACGATATGCCATCGGAAATCAACAGATTTGAAGTGGGCCACAAACCAGCTCGTCTGGCGGATGCCGGCAAGCGCCTGAAGACAGCTCGCAAGGGCTGCAATCTGCGCCACCAGGACGTCGTCGCCAAAACCCGGCGCATTGCCCGGACGCTGGGCCCAGAGTTCGCCATCCCGATGAGCCGCCTGGCGGACATCGAAGACGGCCGCATGATTCCGACCATCTACAAGCTCTCCTCCCTTTGCGCTGTGTACCGCCTGGAAATGCCGCAGGTGCTGAAATGGTACGGCGTGCAAAATCGTCCGCTCCTCAAAAGCGCTGCCGCCGCATAAGCGGGTCCGGTGCAGTCGCTTTGAACTGATACACCGCGTTCCACTGGCCCCGATACACACAGTGGAACGCGGTATCGTTTGCCAGAATCTGTTTCACCTCGTTGCGTTCCCCTTCTGCCAGTTCCCGGTGAAAATCTGCCTCGGTCGTAAATAGATACTGCAAGCCCCAGTGACCAGCGAAGTCCGCCATCGAGTGGAAGGGCCGCAGGATGAGTTCTCTTTCTCCGTAATACAAAGGCATCGGCGCAAGACGGAAGCTGACGGCCGGCTGTCCGGTGTAAAGAAAAAAAACCGGATCGTCATAGGCGGAAAAAGGTCCGCCGGGAGCGTTGCTGCGAATCCAGTCATACACCACGCGATTGCTGGCGACTACCGCGCGGTCTTGTTTCAGAATTGCGGGAAGGATTTGTGTAATCGCCCGAAAGTTGAGAAGTACTCCCCAAGTCGCGAGCGCGATGAGCGCCAGCGCGATGCCGCCCGCAACCGCGCGGTTGGCCGTCGTTGCCGCCGCCTTCACCAGACCGGCCAGAAGGCGGATTTCACTTGCGAGTCCGGCCGCCAGCAGCGGAAACACCGGGATCACGAAACGCTCGTTGGGCGGATAGTGCCACACCAGCAGCATGGCGAGGTACACCGCCGCGAATGCGTGATAGTGTGTGAAGCCGCGCCGCAGCCCCAGTCGCACGGCCCCGAGAATGGCGCCGATCGCCAGAAACCGCGCCAGATAGACGGCACTTGCGGACTTGCCATCATCGAAAATGATGAGGCCCGCGATTCCGCTGAAAAGGCTGTCGAGATTCTTCCAAATCAGAAAGGGCAAATCACGCGGGCCGACGTTGAGAAGCTGAAAACCGAAATAGTCGGTGTAGTAAATCGTCGTGAGATCGGTCGCGGTAGCGCGGTGTGCGTGCACCCAGGCCATCCAAGCGACAATCGCCGGCGCCATCACCAAGACGAACCCGAGCGCGCGGCGGCGCTGGCCGCGTAGTATCAGCATCAGGGGAACCGTCGCGATCAGCGGCAGCGCGGCGGCCTTGGTGAGATAGGCGCACACCGCCAAAAGTCCCGCCGCCGGCGCCAGCCATTCCGGGGACGCAGCATTTCCCGCGCGTTCGGCCAGCATCAGCGCCGCCAAGAGAAAGCAGGAGAACAACAGATCGCTCATTACCGTCATGCTGTAGAACATCAACGACGGACTCAGCGCAAACACGCCGCAGAGAATGGCGCTGCCCCAATCGCTGAAGCCCACATCGCGAAACCAGCGCGACGAAGCCAGCAGGTACACCGGCAGCAAAGCCCACATCGCCAGCATCGCCAGCTGCAAGTTTTCGGGAAAACGCGGATCGATCCGCCAAATTGCCGACAGCAGCGCCGGCAGTAGGGGCGGATACTTGGTCTGGTACGGGCGGCCTGGCAAGCTCAGAATCCGGTATCCAGCGCCCGTGGCCAGCGATTTGGCGCAGACGAAGTAAATGCTATCGTCGTGAAGATGTCCAAAATGCGGCATGTCCCGCGAGTTCCACGCCAGACGCGCAGCCGGCCCGAGCGCCAGCATCACCATCGCGATAAGCAAATAGCGCCGCACATTACTGTTATCGGCCTGGCGGAGAAAAGCCAACATTCATGAAAATTGTCTTCTGGGGCGCGGCCGGCGATGTCACCGGCTCGCGCCACTACCTGGAAAGCGGCGGCAAGCGCTATTTGCTCGATTGCGGCATGTATCAGGGACACCGCAAGGAAGCCGAGGCGCGTAATCGCGACTTTCCGTTTCCGCCGGAATCCGTTGAAGCCGTGGTGCTCTCTCACGCTCACATCGACCACAGCGGGAATCTGCCACTGCTGGTGAAGAACGGCTTCGCAGGGCCGATTTACGCCACGCCTGCCACCATCGATCTCTGCGGCGCGATGTTGCGCGATACGGCCCATATTCAGGAAAGGGATGTCGAATGGGTCAACAAGCGCCGTTCCCGTCGAGGCGCGGGCAACGAACCCCTGGCGGTGCCGCTCTACACCCTCGCGGATACCGAGCACACACTGCCGTTGTTCCGTCCCGTACCCTACTACACCGAGCAGAAGCTGGGTGACGGCTTGAGCTATAAGCCGTATGACGCCGGCCACATGCTGGGCTCATCGTGCGTTGCGCTCGAAGAGAATTCCGGCGGCAAATCGGTGCGCCTGACGTTTTCGGGTGACGTCGGACGGCCCAATCTGCCCATCATCCGAGACCCCGACGTGATGCCGCCAACTGACTACCTGATTATGGAAAGCACCTACGGCGGCCGCCATCACGAGGACCAGAGCTTGGTGGCGGATCAATTGGCGGACATTATCACGCGCACTGCGGCGCGCGGCGGCAAAATCATCGTGCCGGCTTTCGCCGTCGGCCGCACCCAGCAACTGGTGCTGATTCTGCACCAGCTATTCAATGCCGGGCGCGTGCCGAATATCCCTATCTTCGTCGACAGCCCGCTGGCGGTAGACGTGACCAAAGTGTTCCGCGCGCATCCGGAATGCTTCGACCAGGAAGCGCGGCAATTTCTTGACGACGGCCACGATCCCTTCGGATTCCGGCGGCTGCAATACATCCACGACGCGGCCGAATCCAAGAAATTGAACGACCTGCACGGACCCTGCGTGATCATTTCGCCCTCTGGCATGTGCGAAGCCGGCCGCATTCTTCACCATTTGCGGAACAACATCGAAGATCCGCGCAACACGGTGCTGATCACGGGCTTCCAGGCGGAAAATACCCTGGGACGCAGGCTGCTGGAGAAACATGCCGAGGTCAAAGTGTTCGGCGAGCCGCTGCGTCTGCGGGCTGAAGTATTGAGCCTACAGGCATTAAGCGGCCACGCCGATCACGATGAGTTACTGGCTTGGATGAAGCCGATAGCCGCGAATCTTAAAAAGGTGTTCCTGGTTCATGGCGAACCGGCTGCCTCGGCAGCCCTCCAGCAGGCCATTCAGGCGGCTTACAGCATTGAAACCGTGCTTCCAACACCCGGCCAGAGCGTTGAACTGAATTAACACGGCGGATTCTGCTGAAACGAGTTGCCCTCCCGAACGGTCTATAATAATGCGATAGGCCCAATTTCTACACGAGGAGTTCTCATTGAGCGATCCGTCGATTATTGATCCCAACGCCCCCAGTTCAGGCTGGAAAACCCCCGTAGTGGCCGGCGCCATCATTGCAGTACTGGCTGCTAATGTTTACATGTACTTGCAGCTCGACAAGATGCGCTCGGACATGGCCAAGTTCCGGGAAACGATGCTGACCGAGGTCACCAACCTGCGCGAGACCTCGTCAGTCACCACGCAGACTAACCGCAAGCACCTTGACACCTTGAAGGATGAACTGGAACAGGCACGCCGCCAGGCCAACATGGCCGCAAGCGGAGCGCAAGCGGCGGCGACCAAGCGCGCCGAGCAGCTTGCCAAGCAGCTTGAGGACGAGCAGCAGAAGGAATCGCAGCGCGTGACCAGCGAGCTGAGCGCCGTGAAGCAGTCGGCCACCCAGGCGGACGCCAAGATCGGCGCGGTAAGCGGCGACGTGACCGCAGTCAGAGGCGAAGTGGCCTCAACCAAGGCCGACCTGGAAAAGACTATCAACAATCTGAACAAGGTCACCGGCGACTTGGGAGTGCAGAGCGGCTATATCGCGACTAACGGGAAAGAGCTGGCGGCCCTGAAGGCGCTGGGCGAGCGCAATTACGTCGAGTTCAATCTGGGCAAGACTAAAGCTCCGCAGCGCGTCGGCGATATTACCCTATTGCTGAAGAAGACCGATCCGAAAAAGAATCGCTACACGATAGAAGTCCAGGCCGACGACAAGATCACCGAGAAGAGGGACAAGAGCATCAACGAGCCGGTACAGTTCTACGTACAGAAGGCCAAGCAGCCGTACGAGCTGGTAGTTAACTCGGTGAGCAAAGATAAAATCGTAGGCTATCTGTCGTCGCCGAAGAACCAGGTGGCGCGCAACTAATCAGCCGTCACTGCGGGGCTCATGCGGCAGCAGCCTTTACCGTACCTCCGCGAAATTTCGCTAAAGGCTGACAGCGCCGCGCAAGCTGAATATCCGTTCACCATCCCGGCGGTCAGGCATCTGAATCGTCTGGTGTTTGATGCCAACGTTACATTCTTAGTCGGCGAAAACGGGACCGGAAAATCCACCCTTCTCGAAGCCATTGCCGTCGCTCTTGGTTTCAACGCCGAAGGAGGGAGTCGTAACTTCAATTTTTCTACCCGGCCCTCTCACTCGCCGTTGCATCGGCACTTGCGCCTGGTTCGTTCCTACCAGCGGCCCCGCGATGGCTTCTTTCTACGCGCCGAAAGTTTTTTCAACGTGGCGACCGAGATAGAGCGCCTAGATACCGATAACGGCAGCGGGCCGCCTCTCATTGATGCGTACGGGACGCGGTCGCTGCACGAGCAGTCCCATGGTGAATCTTTCTTTTCGCTGGTAATGAACCGGTTCCGCGGCAAGGGACTGTACATACTGGACGAGCCGGAAGCGGCGCTGTCGCCGAAGAGGCAGTTGGCAATGCTTCGCCGCCTACGCCAGTTGGTTCAACAGGATTCGCAATTCATTATTGCCACCCACTCGCCCCTGCTCATGGCGTATCCCAACGCGCGCATTCTGGTGCTCGACGAGCGAGGATATACCCGGACGCTTTACGAAGAAACAGAACATTACCGCATCATCAAAACGTTCCTCGACGATCCGGGAGCAGGCCTGAAGCAGGCTTTTGCAGATCCGTCTTAAAGCTGCGGTAAGTTGAGACTCTTGGTATCCACGACGTCCAGCTCCAGGTCCAATTCTTTACTGGCATCGATGTGGACCGGCTTGGCCGCCTTGGTCAAAATCGCGCTTACCTTGGCATCACGGAAAGCAACGTCTTCGGCGTTGCTGAGGCCAATCGCAAAATAGTCTCCCTCGGGAATCCCTCTCAACGTGTAGGAACCGTCGCTATCGGTTTGATCGAAGCGATACGCCCATCGCGCCGCTGGATTCTTTGGGATGAGGATGACGAAAGCTCCGATCTGCGGCACTCCGGCGTGCGCAACCTCGCCGTTAATCACCGAAACGGCATTGGTCAGCACGATGTCGTGAGTGACGGGCACACCCGGTGGGATCTCAAGGTTCAACGGCAGGCGCTCACCTGCGGGACCCTTCAGGTAGGCGGCGATGTACCGCGTGGAGCCCGCCGTAATTTCATACGGGCTAGGCGGCAGACGCTTCACTGAAAAGCTTCCGTCCGGACTGACCTGCATGCGGGCCACCACGGCGGACTCATTTTGCAGCGAGACAAACAGGCCAGCCGAAGAAGCAGGCGGATCACCTTCGAACAGTACATGGCCTGACCATGAACCCAGTTGCGAAGGACGCAGTTGTATCTCCGTATCGGCAGGCCCGACTTCAATCTCCTGGCTGATGTGCCAACTCGCCGGGCCGGAGCTAGATTGCGATGTAGCCACAATTTCGTAGGAGCCGGCCGGCACATTGGTGAACTGAAAACTGCCTTCCGGCCCGACCCACGTATTTTGAATCGACAAGTACTTGTCGTGGAATTTCTTCATCAGAACAACGCTCCCGCCGCCCGCATCACCGGCCACGCCTATCGTTCCCTTGACGGAAACGGCGGTGGTCAGCAGAAGGACGATGGAAACTCGCGCTTCACTGCCGGGGTCCACGCGAATCAGCGACGCAGCTTCGATACTCTTGACGCCGGGATAGAAGACGGTCATGAATGCCGTACCGTGAAAGGCTGGATCGGGCGAATACGGGGGCGGCGGCTCTTCGGGCTGGTCCGGCTTTTCGGGCGGGTCGTCACCGGCATCCGCATCGGCTGGCTCGACAACATCGGGCCGAGCGCCGCGCTGGCGTGGAAACGCCGGGAGCTCGCTTAGCCGTTGGAGTTGGATCAACCGGTCAGCGAACCACGGCTGGCCCGTCGCACATACGAAATAGTTACCCGGCTGCAGGCTGCGAAAGCGAAACTCGCCCACGGCATTGGCGCGCCCTTCGCTCCGGTGGAGAATTTTGCGTTCGCCATTGAAAGTCACAGACTGAAACAAGCTGACTAGCGCATAGCCTACCGGTTCGGCTTCTTCATCTCTGATCTGGCCTGCGATGGAGCCTCCGCGTTTTGCCTCGAACACGATGTGGCGGGTGTCCTGGTCGTCGCGAACCACAATCGCGCTCGAATAGCTGGTAAGCGCCATCTGCTTATAGGTCTGGGGAGGGTAGCCTATCTTATTGGCTTTGAGCGAGTACTTGCCGGGTTCGCCCACCCGGAACGAGAATTGGCCATTTTGTCCGGTGGTCTGTTCCGTCTTCCGTGCGCGAGCTCCGGTCGACGCCAGGGAGACCCGCATATTGGCAAGGGGAGCATGCGACTGGGAGTCAACTACAACGCCCTCGACCAAATACTCCGCGCCCAAGACGCAGGTTGCCAAGCCGATGGCCAAGACGACGAGTCGGCTTACAAACTCCTTTCTCATAACGGCGGACCGTTCTGTATGACTTCGAGAGACACCGCCCGGTGTTCTGACGGCTGCAGGCTCAGCGTTTGACCGTTGCCGGACAATAGGTCCGCGGCAGAGGGCGGGCCAGTCAAAGCGAGAATCCGATAATCACCGGGAGGCACACCCGCTATATTGAAGTGTCCGGTCTCGTCGCCAAAGCCAACCTTGGGATCCGATTCAACCCCGGCGGCGGAAATGAGATAGACTTGCGCGCCGATTGCCGGCTGCCCCTTCGACGTAACCGATCCTTGCACCAAGGCGCTATCGCCTTTGACGACGATGTGGATCTCGCCGGGCCCTCCGGCTGCCACGGGAAACTCACGCCGCAGGAGATCTTGATCGCCCAGCGTTGCCGATGCCACATAGTCATTGCTGCCTGTCCGTATCGTCAACCGGTAGTTGTCGGGAATCACGTTGGTCAGGACCGAAGGCTGTTCCGGCACTGGAGCCGGTTGCGCATCCGGCGGGAGAGGGGGCTTCCCGATGAGCAGGAAACGCGCATTGCCCGGCATGTGCTGCGCCTGAAGGCTCAGGTTCATCATCCCGCCGGCCTGGGCTCCGGCCTCGTAGGACACCGAGACAGGAATGTCGGCGCCGCCGGATAGTTCGATCACCAGATTGCGAATCGGTTCCGATAAGATGCTCACCTGCGTTTCGGCGGCGTGATATTTCGGCGGTTCTCCCCCGAACTGTACAGCCCGCAGAGTGTAACTCCCAGGAGGAACATCGGTCACGCGGAACTGGCCGCTGGACGTATTGACGAAGGCCCGCCCCACCGGCAAGCGGTCGCCGTCGCGATAGAGCTGCATCTGGGTCCAGGCCTGCAGCGTGAACCCAGCGAGCCGGCCGTTGATATCGAACGCTGCTTCGGTTGGCTGTTGGAAATCCGCGGTCGCGTGTTCCGCTGGCGCCAGGTGAAATACGGAGGCCGACGCCGTGGAGTCGCCGCTAGGATAATACACTGGGCGCATTCCGCGATGGTCGTTGTTGAGATTCAGGGACCCCATGTACATGTGGGTCGAGGAAACTTCACCTGCCAGCCTGACAATGTAGTCACCCGGCAGGAGATCGAGAAATCGGTAGTGGCCGCGGTCATCGGTATTCGCCTTCTGAACCGGAGTGTAATCAGTGCCCGTGAGCGCAGCCTTTATCGCGACAGCCTGCAGCGAAACTCCTTCGAGCGGCTCGCTGTTTTCGTCGAGGACGGTCCCGCTGATGATCGAGAGGGGCACGAGTTTGACGCGCGCAGGCTGGGATCCCGGTTTCAGTTCCATGCTTGCCCGGGTTTGGCCGGGCTTGCTGGCAACTCGCACTTCGTCGCCGGGATCGACGGGCGGCCGGCCGCGCATTGAGTCAAACGGGTTCACCTTGGGCGACAACTCCTTGTCGGACGCATAACCCGGCTTGGACGCTGTCAACTCATACTCGCCCGCCGGCAGATTCTCTACACGAAAGGCGCCGGAAGCATCGGTGAATCGGAAGCCGCTGGCCGGTCCCGCGTAAGAAACCAAAGCGTGCGCGATGCCGCTGTTGGTTACGGAATTGTACACGGTGACGGACAAATCGCAGCGCGCGGCTTTCTGGGAAAAACCGAAGGGTGCGGCGCCGAGCAGGATCATGCCCAGTATCCACCCTTCCCGGTAAGACATGCGTGTAATGTACTCGATCTATTCGGCCACCGCAATCCAAGCAGGGTTGTAGTAAACTTTCCCCACGCGCACTATGGATCGCGACACGGCGTTGGCCTTCTTTTTTGCAGTCTTTTGGAGCGTGGCCATCTCCGGCATGCAGCTGCTGCGCGTGTTTCATATCTGGGACTATGCGGATTACGCGCCGAAATCGGGCTGGCGGGCGGGCTTTCGCCTTGTGTATGGAGTGGGTGTCGTCAATGTTCTGCCGTTCGGGCTGTTCGTCGCGGCGCAAAAGGTTGTCCCTGATCGCATGAGTTCTACTGCCTTGTGCGCCTGCGTCGCTTCGCTATCGGTTTTCTCGATTTGCTTCTTCCTGCCTAGCGCTTTGCAATTTGGCCTGGGGAATTTGCTGTACCCGGACGCGTCAGCGAGTAAATCGTGGGCGTATGCCGCCAGCAAGGCGGAGATGGGCACCACGCGGAAAGATGGCGCCGTCTCACTGGGGACAGCGTTACTGTATTGCATCGTTCCTCTAGCCATTGCGTATGTGATTGCGCACTGGCCGGGCCACCAGGCCGCACCTCCCATCGACCTGTTTCCCAGACCTATTGACTAATTCCATATTTCTATTATTATAGAAACATGGAACCGTCAAGACCGAAGTCCACGGCCGGTCCGGACCGAACTGAAGCTTACGCGGATATGTTTGCCGCTCTCGGCGCAGAGCCGCGCTTGCGGATATTGCGTTCCCTGCTGGCCGCTCATCCTGACGGTATGGTGGTCGGGGAGATTCAGGACGAGCTGGGCATTGCCGGCTCAACGCTTTCGCATCATCTGGAAAAACTCAAAAACGAAGACCTCATCGCGGTGCAGCGTGAAAGCACTTTTCTGCGCTACACCGCCAATACGGCGGCGCTGCAAGAGCTTCTCGGTTTTCTCTACGCCGAATGTTGCACCCGAAACAAGGCCATCAAGCCGGCCATGATCACGCTTTGCAAATAGGAGAATCCTCATGGAAATCAAAGAGAAAGTTCGCGAGAAATATGGCGAGGCGGCGCTCCGCGTTAAAACCGGAGGCAGCGCCTGTTGCGGCTCGGCGCCCAGCTCGCGCGGTTGCGTCGATCCGATTACTTCCAATCTCTATGACGCCAGCCAGACCGGCCAGATTCCGGAAGAGGCCGTGCTCGCGTCGCTCGGCTGCGGCAACCCGACCGCGCTCGCCAATCTGAATCCTGGCGAAACGGTTCTCGACCTGGGCTCGGGCGGCGGCATCGACGTGCTGCTTTCCGCCAGGCGCGTGGGGCCGACCGGCAAAGCCTACGGCCTGGACATGACCGACGAAATGTTGGCCCTGGCTCGCGAGAACCAGCGCAAAGCGGGAGTGGAAAATGTCGAGTTTCTCAAGGGCGAGATCGAGCACATTCCCCTGCCCGACAATTCAGTGGATGTCGTCATATCAAATTGCGTGATCAATCTCTCCGCCGATAAGGACCGCGTGCTGCGGGAGGCGTTTCGCGTCCTCAAGCCGGGCGGACGCTTCGCCGTCTCCGATGTCGTGGTCCGGGGCGACGTGCCCGCGCAGGTGCAGCGCAGCATGGAATTGTGGGTGGGCTGCATTGCGGGTGCGCTGCGCGATTACGATTACGTGGCTAAACTCGCCAGGGCCGGGTTCGATTCGATCGGCATTGAGCCCACTCGCGTGTACAACATCGCTGACGCACGGCAGTTTCTTGCCGGCGATGGCATCGATGTGGACGCAATCGCGCCGCAAGTCGAGGGCAAATTCATTAGCGCCTTTATCCGTGCGGTGAAACCGGCGGCGAAGGACTGCTGCGGTCCAACCTGTTGCACTTAGGCAATGATTCGCCTCGGAATTAATGGATTTGGCCGGATGGGCCGGCTTGCCTTCCGCGCGGCCTGGGATCGCGCGGATGTGACCGTTGTCCACATCAATGAGATCAAGGGGGGTCCGGCGACCGCCGCACATTTGCTGGAATTCGACAGCGTCCACGGGCGCTGGTCGAAGCCGATGAAGGCCTCGGCGAATGAACTAGCCGTCGATGGGCGTTCGATCAAATTTACGGCTGAATCGAAGCCGAATGAAGTTCCCTGGGAAGAAAGCAAAGTCGATATCGTCCTGGAGTGTTCCGGGAAACTGCTGACGCCGGACGTGCTCCAGCCCTACTTCGAGCGTGGGGTGCGCAAGGTGATCGTTGCCGCGCCTGTAAAGCAAGGCGCGTTGAACATCGTCATGGGCGTGAACGACGGGCTCTACTCACCCGCGGAACACCACATCGTCACAGCAGCATCCTGCACCACCAACTGTCTGGCTCCCGTGGTGAAGGTGATCCACGAAGGAATCGGAATTCGACACGGCGTGATCACCACGATACACGACGTCACCAATACGCAGACCATTGTCGATCTCCGCTCACAAAGATCTGCGGCGCGCCCGGTCCGCGCTGATGTCTCTCATCCCCACTACCACCGGTTCCGCCACCGCCATCGGACTGATCTACCCCGAGCTGCAAGGCAAGCTGAATGGCGTCGCCATCCGGGTACCGCTGCTCAATGCTTCGCTGACGGATTGTGTGTTCGAAGTGGCGAGGACCACGAGTGTCGCCGAAGTGAATCGGCTCTTTCAACAAGCTGCCGAGACCACGCTCCGTGGAATTCTCGCGTACGAGGAGCGGCCCCTGGTCTCGATCGACTTCCTGAATGACCCGCACTCAGCGATTATCGATGCGCCGTCCACGATGGTCATCGATGGCACCCAAGTGAAGATCCTTGCCTGGTACGACAACGAGTGGGGCTACGTGAATCGCATGATCGAGCTCGCGCAAAAAGTGCGGCGCGCTACCGTCGCCCGCGCGTGACCTTCCGATGAACAGCATTCGCAGCTACGCGCTGGTCACCGGAGCCTACTGGGGCTTTACGATCACCGACGGCGCGCTGCGGATGCTGGTGGTCCTGCACTTCTACAAGCTCGGCTACGACAGCATATCGATCGCGTTCCTGTTCCTGTTCTACGAATTCTTCGGCATCGTGACCAATCTGTTCGGCGGCTGGATTGCGTCGCGGTCGGGAGTTAAAGTCACGCTCTACGGCGGGCTGGTGTTGCAGATCTTCGCCCTGCTCATGCTGGCGCTGCTCAACCCGCATTGGCCCGCATCCATCTCCGTGGCCTACGTGATGGCGGCGCAAGCCCTGTCCGGCATCGCCAAAGATTTGACCAAGATGAGCGCCAAGAGCGCCATCAAAGTCATCGTGCCTGACGGCGCTGAGGGCACGCTGTTCAAGTGGGTCGCGCGTTTGACCGGCTCGAAGAATGCGCTCAAGGGTGTCGGCTTTTTCGTCGGCGGCGCGTTGCTTACGGCGTTCGGATTCGTCGGCGCATTGGTGGCAATGGCCGCGGCGCTGATCGTGGTACTCCTGGCTACGGTTGCCTCGCTATCGGGCGACTTGGGACGTTCCAAGAAGAAAATCAAATTCACTCGCTCTGCTCTCGAAGAGCTCGGAGATCAATTGGCTTTCCGCCGCGCGCCTGTTCCTGTTCGCCGCCCGGGACGTCTGGTTTGTGGTCGGACTGCCGGTGTTCCTGAGTCAGCTTGGATGGTCCTTTTATGCCGTGGGGGCGTTCCTGGCGCTTTGGGTGATCGGCTACGGGTTCATCCAGGCGGGCGTGCCCGAGATTCTGCGGGCGTTTGGTAGCGGGGACACGATTGACGGCGCTGCCGCGCGGCGCTGGGCATTCGTTCTGCTGCTCGTCCCGATCGGACTAGTCGCCGCGCTGCGCCTCGGGACTAGCCCGGGCCTAACTCTGGCGATCGGCCTAGCGGTCTTCGCCGTGGTTTTTGCCATCAACTCGGCAGTCCATTCTTATCTGGTGCTGGCCTACACGGATGAAGACAGCGTCGCGCTGAACGTGGGGTTCTATTACATGGCCAACGCGTGCGGGCGGCTTCTCGGAACGCTTCTTTCCGGCCTCGTGTTCCAGTTCGCCGGATTTCAGGGGTGCCTTTGGGGTTCCGCGGCTCTGGTACTCTCGGCGGCTGTCTTGTCGCTGAACTTGCCTCGCGGACGCGCTGTCTCGCTGGCGCTGCCTAAACCGCCTTCGAGGTGATCTCGTATTTGAAGTTGTCGGGATCGAGACAGTCCAGCCGGCCGCCGTCCGTTTCCGCCTGCGGATACATGAGAAAGCTCACCGGCGCGCCGTTCGAATTCGGCAGCGGGACATCGTGCGCAAAATTGTACGCCATCCAGTTCATCTCCCACGATCCGAATAGCTGCTTGCGCGCCTTGGCCACCATCTCGTCGTTGAGCGGCCGGTTTCCTGGCGGCTCCTCAAGCACCACTTTGCGCACGTCGGCCGGATCGACCGGCACCCAGCCGTAGCCGCCGATGTATACTTCGGCGCGGCAGTGCTGGGATTTTGTGATCTTCTCCGACGACGCGCCCAAGCTCTTGTATCCCAGCTCCGATTTGGCAAGGCGGATGCCAGACACGTCGCGCGCCGGCAGGCCGGCCGCGCGGGCCAGACCGACATAGAGCGAGTTGAGGTCGGCGCATTTTCCGCCCAGATCCCTCGACTCCAGCATGAAGCGGATATCGCCGATGCCGCAGCCGCGCGTCTTCGGATTGCGAAACGTGTTGTCGACGATCCACTCATAAATGGCGCGCGCTTTGTCGAGATCGGATTTCGCGCCGCTGGTGATTTCGGCGGCGGTGGTTTTCACGATGCCATCGGTCGGCATGAATTTGGTGGGGCGAAGATAGTGCTCGAGCTCGGCGCGATTGGTTGGTGGTACTTGGCCACGCGCGGAGAGATCGACCGCGTAATTCTTGGTCGAGACCCGGCTGGTGAGCGTGACTACCGGCTTCACGCCCGTCGGAAATTCCGCGGCGATCATGCCCAGCGCGTCCGTTTTGCGCTTGACCAATTTCGGCGGTGCCTCCCTCGACAGTGAATTCGTTGGAGAGCGGCTTCTGGTACGGCGTCTCAACCGTCGCCGCCGGCAGCCACACGCGCGTAGCGCCGGATGATTTCAAGACTTCGACGCGCGTAGTCACTTCAAAATTGCGCCAGCCGTCATCGGCCAACAGGCGGGAGAAGCCGGTCGAGACCAAACCAGTGGATAACAGAAAATCGCGGCGGTTCATAGGCTTTATGAATTATAATCTCTGGAACATGAAACTAACCCGACTGATTCTGTTGGTAGTAACTGCGATCTCGCTGATGGCGGCGCCCCAGGCGGCAACCAAGGCCCCGGCGAAATCGGATACGAAATGCAACCACAAAAGCGCCGGCCAGCAGCCTGGTCGATATCAATTCCGCCACCGCTGATGAATTGGATGCGCTTCCTGGCATCGGCAAGGCCTACAGCGAAAAGATTATCAAGAATCGTCCGTATCGGGCGAAGAACGAACTGCTGGACAAGAAGATTCTGCCGGCCGGCGTCTACGCCAAGATTAAAGACAAGATCATCGCCAAGCAGAAGTAGGCTCAGTCCAATTCCTCAGCCTGCGTAGGCCGGTGGGATCGGGTCAACCTTGTCTCGATCCCTATTCCACAGGCAGCGCCGACGTCCAAACCTTTTCCGGCCGCTTCACCTCAACCTTGATCTTCTCGCCGAACGCCTGATCCCCGCTCACTGTCAGCGTGTAATACGACCGCAGCCCTTCAAAGATCACAGGACCGGGCGGTCCTTCAGCGGACTTGCGCATGTCCTTCAGATTGTAAGAAGTTCCGCCAGTCTGCTTGGCCAGCAGGTCGAACAGATATTTCTCGAAGCCGATTACGTACACCACAAAAATCGACACGCCGTTGCGCCTCGCCAGGCGAATCACTTCGTTTTCGTTGAGCCGGCTATTGCCTTCGACGCCCGCTGTCAGCAGCACCACCACACGGCGGAAAGTGGTGTGCTGGAAACCCCCGTCTAGCGTGGCATAGAGCCCGTCCAACAGCTTCGGCGTGTTGCCATATTTCACTTGCGAAACGGAGCGAACCAGCAGCTCGTGGCTGGAGGTGAAATCCTGAATCATGTCGGCGGAGGAATGCACGGAGACCACCGCCATCTGGTCCTTGGACTGGAGTTGGCCGATGAGATTTTCGGCCATGGGCTGCACCATGGCCCCCATGAGACTGGTATCCATGAGCAGGATGACGTCCAGCATCCTACCGGCCGCCTCCACGCCCTCAACCCGGCGCGGTGTCTTGTCGTCGAAAACTGAAAACTGCTCGGCAGTGATTCCCGTAACCGGCTTGCGGGACTTCTGCTCGACGACCGTTACCAGCAGCTTGGTGGCGGCTTGCGCGCTCGCGGCCAGCAGGCAAAATCCCGCCAGCCCCACCCCGATTTGACGCTGGAACCACGGATTCACTGGCATCCCGCTATGACTTTAACATCCGCAGCCAGACCGGCCAACCGAGTAATGCCCCTATACCGGCTTAGCCAGATCGCGGTGGGTAACCTTGGTTTTGAAGCCGGCATTGGCCAGGTTCTTGCGAATCTGGTCGGCGATCATCACCGAGCGGTGGTGCCCACCGGTGCAGCCAAAAGCAATCGTCAGATAGCTCTTGCCTTCACGGATATAGTGGGGCAGCAGGTACACCAGCAGCTCAGAGATGCGATCGACAAACTCAGTAGTCTGCGGGAAACGACCGGATGTAGCGCGCCACGCTGGGATGCCGTCCGGTCAGGTGCTTGAACTTGGGGATGTAGTTCGGATTGGGCAGGAAACGGACGTCGAACACCAGGTCGCTGTCGGCGGGCACGCCGTGGCGATAACCGAAACTGGTGACATACACCAGAATTTTGGATTCTTCCCGGTCACCCTGAAACTTCTCGCGAATGAAATCGCGCAGCTCGTGGACCGTGAATTTCGACGTATTGATGGTCAGGTCGGCCATCGCGCGTATCGGAGCCAACAAGCGCCTCTCGGCGTGAACACTGCGGCGAATCGACTGATTGGTGCCCAGCGGATGCGGCCGCCGCGTCTCGCTGAACCGGCGCACGATGGTGTCGTCGTCCGCCTCCAGAAACACCAGCGTGGTGGCGATGCTGCGCCGAATCGACCGGTAAATCACCGGCAGCTTGCGCAGCGTTTCGCCTTCACGAATATCCACCACCAGCGCAGCGTGATGGATGGTGGCCGAATCTCGCGTAAGCTCGGCGAACTTGGGAATCAGGCCGATCGGCAGGTTATCGACTGAGTAATAGCCCAAATCCTCCAGCGCCCGCAGCACCGAGCCTTTGCCGGAGCCGCTCAAGCCGGTGATGATCACCAGCGCGGGCGTGGTTTGGGTTTCGGGCGTGCGCTTCTTGGCGCGAGAAGAGGGAACACGTGCGCCGGCCATCCGTCGAATCTAGGCTTCCACCAGGTCGAGGTTGCCGTCGCGACGCCGCACCAAAACGGAAACGCGATCGCTCAGGGCGTCGCGGTAAACCAGATACTCGCGGCCCTGCTCCATTTCCAGCAGCGCTTCATCCAGGGTCATTGGCTTGCCATCCTGGCGGTGGTTAACGCGGATCACCTTGCGGCTGGACGCGCGCTCGGAGGGCGCTTCGGGCGGCGCAAGAGCGACCAGTTCCTTGCGCGGTGCGCGTTTGGTGTCGCGCCACTTGGCTCGAACCTTGATGGCCTGGGTTTCCAGTTTCTGAATTGCGCCGTGAATAGCGGTAAACAAGTCGGCATTGGAATCGATGCCAACCAGGGGATGATTCTGATAGTTCACCGTGATCTCGGCACGGTGCTGGCGGCGCTCAAGCGACAGAACGACGTGCGCTTCGCGCTGCCCCTTGCCATCCAGAAGCTTGCCCAGTTTGGCGAATAGAGCCTCGACCTTGCGAAGTTGCGCAGGCGCCAGTTCTACCTGCCTTCCGGTGTAGTTGATTTTCATAGGGAATCGGCTAGGGCACTGCTCAATGGCGGGTGCGCCGCTGATGAGTGGAGGGGATTCTCATATCCTCGCGGTACTTGGCTACCGTACGCCGCGTGACATTGATCCCTTCGGATTCAAGCATGGCGGTGATTTGCTCGTCGGTGAGCGGGTGCGCGCTGTCCTCCTCTTCAATCATCTTTTTCACTTTGCGCTTCAGCAGCAGCAGGGGAGTCGCGCCGCCGGAGGGACCTTGCACGGCTTCGGAAAAGAAATACCGCAGTTCGAAAACACCCTGCGGGGTGTGAACATACTTGTTGGCCACGGCGCGGCTGACGGTGGAGGGATGCACGCCCACTTCCTCCGCCACATCTTTGATCATCATGGGCCGCAGCTGGTCTAAGCCGTGCGCCAGAAATTCACCCTGGCGCCGCACGATCGCTTCGCAAACTTTGAGGATGGTCTGCTTGCGCTGCTCGATATTCTTCATCAACTGAATCGCCGAGGTGTAGCGCTCGCGGACGTAGTCGCGAACCTCTTTAGTCGCGCCGTTGTCGCGGTCCAGCATGCGGCGGTACTGGGCGTTTAGCCGCAGCGTCGGCACTTCCTCGTCGTTCATTTGAATCAGAAAATGATCGCCATCTTTAGAGAAATAAACATCCGGCTCAACCGGACGCGCGCCAGGTCCCGAGTAGCGCAGGCCGGGCCGCGGATTCAGCCGGCGAATGGCTTTGACGGCGATTTCGATATGTTCCGGCGGACGGCCCAGAACCTTCGCCAGTTCGCGGAACTGACGGGTCTCCATCAGTTTCAGGTGATTGGAGACGATCTGCCAGGCCACACCGCCGCGCCCGTTATGGCTCTCGATCTGCAACAGGAGGCATTCGCGTAGATCCCTTGCGCCCACGCCCGCGGGCTCGAGCGTTTGGACCACACGCAGCGCCGCCTCCACATCTTCCAGGCGGTGCTGGCCCATCACGGCAATCTCTTCGAGCGGCGCTGTCAGGTAGCCGTCCTCATCCAGATTGCCGATAATCGATTCCGCCGCCTCGCGCACGCCGCTTGCCAGCACGCTGACGCTCAACTGCGAGTGCAGGTGGTCGGTCAGCGTCAAAGGAGCGGTGAGGAAACTTTCGAAAGACGGCCTTTCGGGGCTTTCGGCCGCCGGACTCTTGTAGCCGGGATCCAGGTAATCGTCAAAGAACGAGCCGAAATCGATTTCGTTGAACGGATCAGTGACCGCCGCGGGCTCGACCGCTTCCACCGCCGCCGCTTCCACGTGTTCGCCGGGCTCTCCGGATTCGCCGCCTTCGGTATACAAGTTCGGATTGAGCGAAAACTCGCCGGAAATCCCGTCACTCTGATTGCCATCCACCATGGCGGCTTCCAGGATGGGCTGATCGGCGGGATCGGAAACGCGCTCCGATTCGAGTAGCGGCTGCAGTTCCTCGGGCGTGATCTCTTCGATGGACTCGTCGGAAGATTCTTCCAGGACCGGATTGTCCACGATCTCCTGGTTGATCATCTCCTTCAGCTCCAGGCGATTTAGCTGGAGGACGGTGACCATTTGCACCAGGCCAGGCGTGAGGATCTGCTTCTGCGAGACCTTCAACTGGAGTCTGGGCGATAGAATGCTCATTCCTTTTCCATGATATCAAAAGGCCGCTTCCAGGCAACCCCGCGTTCTCTCGATTTAAGGCGCGACTTATTGCCACGGAAGCTCTGCCAGGGTAGGAAGGTCACACAGCTGCAATAATTGCGCACTTTACAGCTTGTAAGCGCAGGGATGAGATACACTTACAGGACTTGCGCGCAGATGCTGAACAAATGTGCACTCTGTTAAATAAGCGTTACAGAACGTACTGTTCGGCACACAGCCACAATAATTTCCACAGGTTTTTCAACATCTATGGTTGAAAACCCCACGCGAGGCATACGCCGGTGAAACTGACGCTCCTGGATTGGTCGATCGTCGCGGCTTACTTTCTCTTCAACCTGGCCATCGGTTTCTACTACAAAGCGCGCGCCGGCGCCAACGTGAACGAGTTTTTTCTCGGCGGCCGCAACGTCCCCTGGTGGCTGGCCGGCACTTCCATGGTGGCCACCACCTTCGCCGCCGACACGCCGCTCGCGGTCACCGGCATGGTGGCGCGCAACGGCATCGCCGGCAACTGGCTCTGGTGGAACTTCGTCGCCAGCGGCATGCTGACGGTGTTCTTCTACGCGCGGCTCTGGCGGCGCTCCGGCGTGATGACCGACGTCGAATTCGCCGAGATCCGCTATTCCGGCAAGCCCGCGGCGTTTCTGCGCGGCTTTCGCGCCCTCTATCTGGGCATCCCCATCAACTGCATCATCCTCGGCTGGGTCAATCTGGCCATGGTCAAGATCCTGATGCTTATCCTGGGCGTCACCAAGATCCAGGCGCTGGTCATCGTGCTCGGCATGATCGCGCTGACATCGTTCATTTCGACGCTCTCCGGACTGTGGGGCGTGCTGGTGACCGACCTGTTCCAGTTCGTCATCAAGATGTCGATGGTGATCGTGCTGGCGGTGGCGGCGGTAAGCGCCGTGGGCGGCATCGACCAGATGAAGCTGAAGCTGGCCGAGATCGACCGCGCGCGCGGCCTGGCCAGCGGTACGGCAGGCTCGGTGCTGAGCTTCGTGCCGGACCTGAATTCGGCCTGGATGCCGATGATCACCTTCCTGGTCTACATCTCGGTGAACTGGTGGGCCACCTGGTATCCCGGCGCGGAGCCCGGCGGCGGCGGCTTCGTCGCGCAGCGCATGTTCTGCGCCAAGGACGAGAAGCATTCGCTGCTGGCCACGCTGTGGTTCAACATCGCCCATTACGCCTTGCGGCCCTGGCCGTGGATTCTCGTCGGGCTGGCGTCGATCATTCTGTATCCCGAATCTGGCCGACCCGGAGACCGGCTACGTCCGCGTGATGATCGATTACCTGCCGGCTTCCCTGCGCGGCCTGATGGTGGCGGCCTTCGCGGCGGCGTTCATGTCGACCATCGGGACGCAGCTCAACTGGGGCGCGAGCTACCTGGTCAACGATTTCTATCGCCGCTTCCTGCGCCCGAACGAAGCCGACCAGCACTACGTGGCGGTTTCGCAGTGGGCGACCGTGCTGCTCACCATCATCTCCGCGGTGGTCACGTTCTACATGGATTCCATCGCCGGCGCCTGGAAACTGCTGATCGTCACCGGCGCGGGCACCGGCACGGTGCTGATCCTGCGCTGGTACTGGTGGCGCATCAACGCCTGGAGCGAAGTCTCCGCCATGGCGTCGGCGTTCGTGGTCTCGGTGGCGCTGCAAACGGCGTTCGGGCTATCGAGCGACGATCCCATCGGCTTCGCCAAGATCATGCTCATCACGGTCGGCATCACGACGGCGGTCTGGCTGGCCGTGACGTTCGCCACCGCGCCCGAGCCGAATGACAAGCTGCTGGCTTTCTACCGGCGGGTGCGTCCCGGCGGCTTCTGGGGACCGATCGCCGCTGAGGCTCCGGAGGTGCCGCCGGCCGCGCGACACCGTTTGGAATCTGGTCGACTGGATCTGCGGCTGCGTGATGATTTACGGCGCGCTTGTTCGGCGTCGGCAAGATCATTCTGAAGGAAACCGCGCTCGGCTCGCTGTTCCTGCCATCGCCGTAGCGGCCGGCGCGATCATCTATTGGGATCTCTCGCGCCGCGGCTGGAGTTCGGTGATGGACTAGCGTAAACTGCGAATCGATGCGGAAACTGTGCAGCATTCTTCCTCGTGCTTGCAGCGGCTTTCGCCCAGCAAAAGGAAGAAGAGAAACTTGCGCCGTACTTCCCGACCCCGGAAACCATCGTCGTCAAAATGCTGCAGCTCGGCGAGCTCAAGGCCGGCGAGAAAATGTTCGACCTGGGCTCCGGCGATGGCCGCATCGTGATCCTCGCCGCCCAAAAATTCAAGGCGGATTCCACCGGCGTCGAGCTCGACAAAGATCTCTACCAGCAGAGCATGGAAAAGATCGCCAAGCTGGGCTTGCAAAATCTGGCGCGCATCATCCACGGCGATATTTTCCAGCAGGATTACAGCTCCGCCGACCTGCTCACCGTCTATCTGCTGCCGATTTCCAACGACAAGATCCGCCCCATGCTGGAAAAGCAGCTCAAAAAGGGCACTCGCATCGTCTCCCACGATTTTCCGTTCAAGGATTGGAAGGCCGCCAAGGAAGTTTCCATCGACGATGACGGCGAAGGCCGGAGCCACACGCTTTTTCTGTACCGTCGATGAAGCGTGGCCTGTTCTGGCTCGCCCTGCTGCTCACCGGCTGTGGCCGGTATGCCGATTTCACTCTGCCGCGATTGCCGCCGGCCGCTCCCGTGCGCTTCGAATGGGCCGCAACCGCCGCGCCGGTAATTCCGCAAGGGCCCGCGGGCGCGTGGGATTCGCACGATGCCTTGAATCCCTCAGTAGTCTTAGCGCGCGGAACGTATTACAACTTTTACTCCGGCTTTGACGGCAAGACCTGGCACACCGGCCTCGCCACGTCCCCTGACGGCACCAGTTGGCACAAGGAAGGCAAAGTGCTGTCTCCCGATCCCAGCACATGGGAGGGCGAGTACATCGCCGCCAATGGATCCGCGGTGCACGTGGGCGCAGAATTTTTGTACTGGTATCACGCCGGACCGCGGGAGAGGCCGCGCATCGGCCTCGCGCGCTCGAGCGACGGCCGCGCCTGGCAAAAACATCCGCACGCCGGTGCTGGAAGCGGGCCCTCGCGGCAGCTGGGACGAGCGCGGTGTCGCCGATCCCTACGTGATCCAAGTTGCCGGCACGTACTACCTGTACTATCTCGGCCAGGACCGCGCCCGCCAACAGCGCATCGGCGTCGCGCGCTCGCCAGACGGCATCCGCTGGGAAAAGCTGCGCGTCAATCCAGTTTTGGAGCTCGGCGAAACCGGCGCATTCGATGAAGATGCGTTAGGCGAGCCCGCGGTCTGGATGTCCCACGGGTCGTACTGGATGCTCTACACCGGCCGCGACCGCACCGGCATTCGCCGCCTGGGCCTGGCACAATCTTCGGACGGCGTCGCCTGGAAACGCCAGCCCGCCGTATTCGCCGGCCGTGAAAACTGGGATAGCAAAGTGTTGTGCGATCCCACCGTCGAAGTAACGCCCCAAGGCATTCGCGTGTGGTTCGGCGGCGGCGACGTGACATCGCCCGACGAAAATCTGCACGGGCAGATCGGCCTCGCAATCCTGCGTCCGGTTGATGCTACGCTGGCCAAGTGAAAGTCGGCATCACGTGTTACCCGACGTACGGAGGCAGCGGCATCGTCGCCACTGAGCTAGGCCTGGAACTGGCCACGCGCGGCCACGAAGTCCACTTCATCACTTACGCGAATCCCATTCGCCTCGATCCCGGCCTGCCGCGCATTCATTATCACGAGGTCGAAGTTTCCAATTACCCGCTGTTCCAGTACCCGCCGTATTGCCTGGCGTTAGCCTCGCGCATGGCGGAAGTGGCAGAGAGCTATTCGCTCGATCTGCTGCACGTACATTACGCCATCCCGCACTCGATTTCCGCGATGCTGGCCCAGCAAATGCTCGCCGTCCGCCGCTCGCTGCCGTTCGTCACCACCCTGCACGGCACCGATATCACCCTGGTCGGCATGGACCGTTCGTATTTTCCGATCACCAAATTTTCCATCGAGAAATCCGACGGCATCACCTCCATCAGCGATTACCTGCGCCAGCGCACAGTCGAAGTTTTCGGCGTCGCCAATGAAATTCGCGTGATCAATAATTTCGTCAACTGCGATCTTTATAAGCCCGATCCGGACCATACGAATGCATCCCGCTACGCCCCGGCGGGCGAGAAACTGCTCATCCATCTCTCCAATTTCCGCCCGGTGAAGCGCGTGCTGGATTGCATCCACATCCTGGCCCGCGTGCGCCGCCATGCGCCCGCGCATTTGCTGATGGTAGGCGACGGCCCAGATCGCGGCCCCGCGGAATATCTCGCTCGCGAGCTGGGCGTGGACCGCCACGTGAGCTTTCTCGGCAAGCAGGATCACGTCGAACGTTTGATTCCCGTGGCGCACGCGCTGCTGATGCCAAGCGAAATGGAAGCCTTCGGATTAGCCGCGCTCGAAGCTATGGCCTGCGGCGTGCCGCCGGTGGGCACGGCGGTGGGCGGCGTTCCGGAATTGATCACGGCAGGTTTAGACGGCTTCGTCGAGCCCGTCGCCGATCTGGAAGCGCAATCCGCGCGCGTGATTGAACTGCTGACCGACGACACGCTGCATGCCCGCATGGCAGCCGCAGCGCGTCGCAGCGCAGTCGAACGCTTCGCCACCGAGCGCATCATCCCGCAATACGAGCAGTACTACCGCGACGTGTGTGCAGCGCGATAACTATCGCGCCACGCTCGCCATCCAGTCGCGCAGCGTTTGTTCGTTCTGACACCCGGCCGCGCTCTTGTGAATTTTGCCGTCCGCGCCGATGAGTACCAGCTTCGGCACGCCGGACACGCGATACCGCTGGGAATGCCGGCGATACCTGCACTGCCTCTGCGCTCGATGCCTAAGTCGTAACATGCCGCAGGGGCCGCGCTCTATATGCCCTTCGTTAACTGCGGCCCTTCTTAAGGCAGCGCAAACGTAAACAGCGCCGACGTCGACGATATCGCGATGTACTGTTTGCCATCCACCGCGTAAGAAATCGGCGCGGTCATGATATCGCCACCGGTTTGATAGTGCCAAAGCAGTTTGCCCGTAAGTGCGTCGAGCGCGATCAGGTATCCGTCCTTCGTCGTGGCAAACACCACGCCGCCCGCCGTGCCCAGCAGCCCAGCCGCTGCCGATCCGGTTTGCACAGGGAAATTCCAGCGCATGTCGCCAGTGCGCGGGTCAATCGCCCGAATCGCTCCAGGGAAACCAATTTTTGGATCCAGTTCCTGGCTGCCTCCCGAATATCCCTCACCCGGCTTGGGCGGACGTGTCTCGCGCACGTAAGTTGCGCAAGCCTCCATCACCGGAATGTAGAACAGGCCGGTCTTCGAATCGTAGGAAGGCGCCGCCCAGTTGGTCCCGCCCGAGGCGTCCGGACACACGTAGCTGCCTTCAGGCGTCGGATCGCTATTGGCCACCAGAATCGGCCGGCCCTTGTCGTCGAGGCCTTTGGCCCAGGTCTGGCGCGCGAACGGTTTGCCGAAGATGAACTCGCCCGTCTCGCGATCCAGCGCGTAAAAGAACGCGTTGCGATTAGCCTGGATGAGCAGCTTACGCATGCGCCCGCGCACCTCGGCGTCGATCAGCACCGGAGTTTCGTTTGCATCCCAATCGTGCGTGTCGTGCGGCGTGAATTGGAAATACCACTTGAGCCTTCCCGTCGACGGATCGAGCGCCAGCACGCTGCACGTGTACAAGTTGTCGCCCTGGCGCACCGTCCCGTCGAAATCCGGACCGGGATTTCCGGTAGTCCAGAAAAGCGTGTCGGTCGCGACGTCGTACGTGCCCGTCATCCAGGTGGGCCCGCCGCCGTAATTGGCGGAATCTCCGGACCAGCTTGCGCGCGCCGGATCGCCCGGCTGCGCAATCGAGTGCACGCGCCATAGCCGCTTGCCGGTCGCGGCATCGTAGGCGTCGATGAACCCGGTGAGCGCGCATTCACCCGACGTCACGCCAACGATGATCTTGCCATCGAGCGCCAGCGGCGCGTGCGTGATGGAAAAGCCCTTTTGGTAATCGTCCACCGTCACGTCCCAGATGACACTGCCCGTCTTGGCATCGAGCGAAACCAAATGGGTGTCGAGCGTGGCCATGTACAAGCGGTCACCCAAAATCCCAAATCCGCGATTGGTCATGACGGTGCAGTGGCTCGCGACATTCGGCAGACGGCGCGTGTACCGCCACACGGTTCTGCCGTTGCGGGCATCCAAAGCAGCAGCGTTGTTTTGCGGCCCGGTGACGAACATGAGCCCATCGACCACCAGAGGACTGGTCTCGACAGTGCCAGCGCCGAATTGAAACGCCCACTGCGAGGCCAGCGTGGCCACGTTAGCGGGCGTGATAGAGCTCAGCCGGCTGTAGCGCGAGCCTTCGAAATCGCCGAAGTAAGTCAGCCAGTTCTGCGGCTCGCGCGCTGGATTCTTCAGGCGATCAAAGGAAATGTTGAGATCCGCGGCAGGCCGCCATTCGCTCGGCGAAGTGGGCGGCGGCTGTCGCAGAAACGCGACCAAGTCATCTAGACGCGCCGCCTCGAACTTACCAGCAGGCATCAGCGAATGGTGCGTCGGCGTAATCTTGACAAGATCCTTCTTAGAGAGCAGGTGCAGCTTTTCCTGTGCATCCATCACCTGCACGGAAAACGTGTCTTCGTTCTTCGCTACGCCGCGTAGAGTCTTGCCATCGCGAAACTCAATCTCAACAGTCTCGTATCCGGGCGCAATCGCAGCGTCGGGCTCGAGAATCGCCTTGCGCAATTCGGCAGGCTTGCGGCTCTCGGCAATGCCGGTGAGATCAGGACCCAGCCGCCCACCGCGCCCCCCGACCATGTGGCAGTGCGCGCACCCCGCCGCGCCGTAGAACAAATCGCGGCCGCTTACAGGATTGCCCTTGATCGCTTCCTCGGTCGAAGCGCCGCGCAGCGATCGCAAGAAAACAACAATGTTGCGCGCTTCATCGTCGGAAAGCGGAAAAGGCGGCATCTGCGTGCCCGCGATTCCTTTGAGAATGTTGCGCTGAATTTCCGGATCGGTCGCGCCCCATTTCCAGTTGCCGGTGGTGAGGTCAGAGCCGCGCCCACCCTTGCCATTCGCGCCATGACATCCGCTGCACGATTTCAGGTACAGCGTGCGCCCTACGGCGGGGTCAGTCGAATGTTCAGCCTGGGGAGCAGCAGCAAGCGTAAACGCCGCGAACAAAAACAACGTCGTCCTCATTGGCGGTAATTATACTGCGGAGAACTACACTAAAACCGTAAATGTCGATTCCGTGCGCGTCACCGGCCGGTACAGCGTATCCCGCTCCACCGGCTCGCGCCCCGCTTTGCGGATCAAGCTGCAGCAACTCGCCGCGCCGCATCGATTGGCTAGTAGTCGCGCCGGCATCGTGGTAAATTTTCTCCTCGACCACCGTGCCGTCGATATCGTTCGCCCCGAAACGCAGCGCGATCTGCGCGATCCGCGGCGTCATCATGATCCAGTACGCCTTGATGTGCGGAATGTTGTCCAGCATCAGCCGCGCGATCGCGATGTTCTTGATGTCCAGAAAGCCGGTGGTCTTCGGGATGTGATGCAGCGCCGTGTTGTCGGGATGAAACGCCAGCGGAATGAAAGTCACGAAGCCGTGCGTCTCGTCCTGCAGCTCGCGCAGCTTGACCAAATGATCGACGCGGTCCTCTTCGTTCTCGATGTGGCCGTAGAGCATGGTGCAGTTCGAGTGCAGCCCGAGCTGATGCGCGGTGCGCGCCGTGTCCAGCCATTCCTCGCCGGTGATCTTGTGATCGCAGATGATGCGCCGCACCCGCTCGCAGAAAATCTCCGCGCCGCCGCCGGGCAGCGAATCCATACCGGCGTCGCGCAACCGCTCCAGCACTTCGCGCGTCGAAATTTTCTCGCGCTGCGCGAAGTATCCGATCTCGACCATCGTGAACGCCTTCAGATGCACCTGCGGAAAGCGCTCTTTCAGGCCGCGCAGCATCTGGCAGATACCAGTCGAGCGTCAGCTCCGGATGCAGTCCGCCCACGATGTGAAATTCGGTGATCGCTTCGCTCCAGCCCTCGCCCGCGACATCCCAGACCTGCTCGAGCGACATCGTGTAGGACTTGGGATCCTTGGCGCGCTTGCCGAACGCGCACAGCCGGCAACTGGCCACGCAAACGTCGGTCGGATTGATATGGCGGTTCACGTTGAAGTACGTGACGTCGCCATGCATCCGCTCGCGCACGAGGTTGGCCATGTAGCCGAGCGCCAGGATGTCGGACGAGCGGTAAAGCGCCAGGCCGTCGTCGTAAGACAGGCGCTCGCCCGCCTCCACTTTCTCGCGGATTGGCTTCAGCCGGCGGTCTTCAACGTGGACTTCCATATCACCAGCAGCACGTCGGCTGCCCAGAACACGAAGAATAGCACGCTGACCTAGCCATTCATGGTGAAGAAGGCCGCATTGACGCGGGAGAGGTCGTCGGCTTTCACCAGGCCGTGCTCGTAAATCAGAAGCCGCGCGACCGCCGCGACTCCCGCCAGGCTCAGCAGCCCCAGCTGCAGCTGCCAGACCAGCAGCCAGCAGGCAGGCGATCATCAGCACGTGCAGGCAGCGCGCAATCCGCAGCGCGCCGGCAATCCCCAGCCGCCTCGGCAGGCTGAAAAGCTGCGGCATCGCAATCGAATTCGTAATCCTGGCAGGAGTAGATGATGTCGAAGCCGGCGGTCCAGAACGTGACGGCGGCGGTGAGCCAGAGGATGCGCGGATCGAGCGATCCGCGCACCGCGATCCACGCGGCGGCCGGCGCGATGCCCAGCGCGAATCCGAGCACCAGGTGCGAAAACGAAGTGAATCGCTTGGTGAACGAATAGAAGAACACGATCGCCAGCGCGAGCGGCGCCAGACGGAAGCAGAGCGGATTCAGCTCCCGCGCCGCCAGCAGAAAGACCAGCGCTCGAGACCGCGACGAAGCCCCAGCCGAACGCCGCGAAAGCAGGCCCGCCGGAATGTGGCGCATGCTCGTGCGCGGATTGCGGCCATCGATTTCGGCGTCCACCAGGCGGTTGAACGCCATGGCCGCCGAACGCGCGCCCACCATCGCCACCACGATCCAAAGCAGCTTGATCCAAATCTCGCGCACCGTGCACGCCGCCCTCGCGAAACGCCAGCAGCGCCGCGTCAGCGCGAAGGGAAGCGCGAAGACGGAGTGCTCGAACTTGATCATCTCGAGCGTCAGACGCACTCGTTTCCAAAACATAGCTGTGCAACGATGGGAGGAAAGAAGCTACCATTTTAGCTCATGCGCCGTTGGTGGTCTTTATGCTTCGTTCTGGTGCCGTTCTACGTGGGCTGCGGGCCGGAAACGACGGGCGTGGAAGAACTCCGTCTGCGCAAAGTCACTCTGCCGGACGGGCAGCAGATTCGCGCTGAAGTCGTGATCAAGCCCGACGAAATGGCGCGCGGCATGATGTATCGCGATTCGCTCCCCAAGGGCCGCGGCATGCTGTTCATCCACGATAAGCCCGCTCCCGTACCGCTACTGGATGCACGACATGAAAATCCCGCTCGACATCATTTTCATGGACGACACCCACAAGATCGTGGAAATCTCTGCGGACACGCCGCCCTGTACGTCCGAGCCGAAGAATTGCCCCACGTATCGGCGGCCATCACTTCGAGCAATTCGTGCTCGAGCTACGGCGGCAGGCGAAGCGCATCGCTGTCAGGACTGCCACGTGCTAAACCGGGCAGGTCGACCTGCACCTTCTGATATTCTGGGCCTGTATGCATGAAGAGCAGCTGCGCACGCTGTTGGACAGGTGCGCGCCGGAGCCGTCGACGTAGAAGCCGCGCTGGCCCGCCTGCGCCACATGCCGTTCGAGGACCTGGGCTTCGCCAAGGTGGATCATCACCGCGCGCTGCGCCAGGGAATGCCCGAAGTCATTCTGGCCAAAGGCAAGACGCCGGAGCAGGTGTCGGCGATCGCCGGCCGCTTGCTCGAAGTCTCCAAAAACGTGCTGATCACGCGCGCCGACGCTGCGACCGCCGCTCACGTCCAGGCGCGAGTTGCCGGGCGCCGAATATTTCCCGCTGTCGGGCGCCATCCGTTTCTGGCGCGACAAGACGCAAACCGGAAAAGGCAAAATCGCGGTGGTCAGCGCCGGCACCAGCGACATTCCGGTGGCCGAAGAGGCGCAGGTCACGGCCGAAGTGATGGGCAATCTGGTGGAGACTACTTACGATATCGGCGTGGCAGGCATTCACCGGCTGATCGACAATCGCGCGCGACTGGCGGAAGCGCGCGTGATCGTGGTCTGCGCTGGCATGGAAGGCGCGCTGGCCAGCGCGGTGGGGGGCTTGGTCGCGTGCCCGGTGATCGCCGTGCCGACCAGCATCGGTTACGGCGCGAGCTTCCAGGGCCTGGCCGCGCTGCTCGGCATGCTCAACAGTTGCGCGAGCAACGTGACCGTGGTCAATATCGATAACGGCTTCGGCGCCGGCTACGTCGCCAGCCTCATCAACCGCTTGTAGCGAATTGCCGCAGAGCTTCCTGCTGCGTCGGACAAATCTCGAACAATGTGCACAGGCGCGTTCGCTCCAGCGACACGGCGGAGCGAGTTTTCCAGACCGCAGAGAATGAAACGGACATTCTTGCGCTGGGCCATCCGTAAGCCGTCAAGCAACGTTCCCAGACCGGAGCTGTCGATGCGGTTGACGCCATGCAAATCGACCACCAGCCGTGACAAGATGGTCTCTGGTCAATGCCTGATGATCGCCGCGTGCAAGTCTTCCGAATTCGTCCAGTCGATGTCACCCGCAACCGATACTACCGAGGCGCGGCGCTCGGCAACATCACAATTGGTTTGCAACGGGACTGCCGGCATATACGACCCTCCTTTCGCAAAGTAAAAAGATGGGCGAAGCGGTGAGCAGTTCGCACTCGCTCGCCGCTGCGCCGGCTACAGGTTTTACTGGCTAGTCACCAGCGATCGGCACATGCTGATGTGTGATCCGCGAAATTTCGCGGCCCCGGCTGTCGGGATACGCGAACTCATCGCCAATCAGATCGCCCGGGAAGTACCACATCTTCAGCGCTATCGGTTGCCCAGTCGGCATTTCGTAGTAGGTGAATAGCCGTCTTGCTGGTGCGATGCAACCGTTCCCCAGGAATGGTGACGACGGTGCTTAATACGTGCGTCTCATCCGCGTTGATGATTTGAACGATATGACGGCTTGGATTGATCATCGACTAGTTTGATTACGTATTGGCCCGGTGGTAGAACGGCGCCCGGAATTTCCACCGATTCGGCAAATGTAACGTGGCTTTTCTTGTCCAGTCACCTGCTCTGGCGGAAGTCGCTAACCTGTCACGCAGTAAAGCGGCGCCCAGGATCAGGCTACTTTTGTGAAATCGGAACATACTGGATTCAACCTCCCGTCCACTTAAAGAGCAGATGGAATGCCAAAGCCCCGTAGACGCTTGATAAAACTCGACATTTCGCCGAATTTTCCTTCTTCGCGCAGCGTGGAAAAGTCGGCCGCCCGCTGAAAGTTCTTACATAGGGGTGCGCAGGCCAGGTTATTCGTATCGCATGGCTACCAGCGGATCCACCCGGCTGGCGCGCCGGGCCGGAATGTAGACCGCCAGCAGACAAACAGCACAGCAGCACGACGCTGAGCGCGGCGAAAGCGGCTGGGATCGTGGGCGTTCACCTGAAACAGCAGACGCTCCAGAAGCCGGGTGGCCCAGTACGCCGCGCCGAGCCCGGCCACAATTCCGCCGGCAGCGAGCATCATGCCGCGGCCTACAATCAATCGCAGGACGTCGCCGCTTTGCGCGCCGAGCGCCAGGCGCAGCCCGATTTCCGGCGTCCGCTCCGTGACCATGTACGACAGAACGCCGTAGATTCCCAGGCACGCAAGAAATAGCGCCAGAGCCGCGAACGCGCCGAGCAGAATCACTTGCGTGCGCCGCTGGAACACTTCCAGATCGACAATTTCTTCCATCATGGCGATGTTCGATAGCGGCTGATCTTTGTCTACCGACCACACTGCTTGCCGTATAGCCGGCGTGAGTTGCAGCGCGTTACCGTCGGCCCGGATCACCAGATCGCGCGGCCACATCCAGTTGCCATCCGACTGCGCCACCGGGAAATACATCTCCGGACGGGACGGTTGATCCAGCCCCATCATGCGGACATCGGCGACAATGCCGACGATGGTGAGCCACGGCGTGTCGGCTCTGCGGGCGCCAAATTTGAATCGCCGGCCCAGCGGATTTTCGCCGGGCCAATACTGTCGCGCCATGCTCTCGTTGATCATGGCGACGCCGGGTGCGATTGGGTCGCCATCGCGCGCATCGAAGAAAGCGGCCCTGGCGCAGCGTCATGCCCATGGTCTCCATGTACCCGGGGCTGATCACGCGATTGCAGGCGTCGTAGGCCAGCCCGCTACCGCGCTCCGGCGTGCGTCCTTCGGGCCAAAATCCGCTGGTTCCGCCTTTCCACACCAGCGGCAGCGCGCTGGTGAATGCCCACCGATTTGACACCAGGCAGAGCGCGCACGCGTTCCAGCACCCCATCGACGAATGCCGCCCGCTTGGGAAATTCGCGATACGTAGATCTCGGCAGCACCGCGCGCAGCGTCAATACGTGATCCGGACGAAAGCCCGGATCGAGCCCGCGCAGCATGGAGAAACTTTCGATCATCAGCCCGGCGCAAATCAGCAGCACCATGGCCATAGCGATTTCCGCGACGACTAGTGCGCCTCGCAGTCCGGCCGCTTCGTCCGCCCACGCCGCCGCGCGCTCCGCCTTCCTTCAGCGACAAATTCAGATCCGAGCGCGAAACTTGCCACGCCGGCGCGAGTCCAAACAAAATGCCGGTCCCGACTGAAACCGCCAGCGTGAATCCGAGCACGCGCCAATCCAGATCCAGCGTCGTGACGCCGCTAAGCTGCTCCGGGATCAAATTCTTGAGCACCCTGAAACTCCAACTGGCCAGCACCAGCCCCAGCGCGCCGCCCGCCAGCGACAGCATCAAATTCTCCGTGAGCAATTGGCGGATGATGCGGCCGCGGCCCGCGCCCAGAGCCGTGCGCACTGCGATTTCCCGCTTACGGCCCGTGGCCCGCGCCAGCAGCAGATTCGCCATGTTGGCGCAAGCGATCAGCAGCACGCATCCCACCGCCCCGAGCAAGATCATCAGCGCCAGCTTCATATCGCCGACATAGTCATCGAGCAGCCGCACGGCGTACATTCCGGTAAAGCGATTGGTATCGGGATGGTCGCGCGTCCAGCCGTTCCGCCAGCGTGCGCAACTGGGCATTGGCCTGCGCGAGGGTGACGCCATTCTTTGAGCCGTGCCGCGACGTACAGGTAGTGGTTGCTGCGACTTGCCAGTTGCTCCGCCGTGAAGCGCGCCGGCTCCCATATTTCTTGCTTGTAGGGAAAGTCAAAACGCGGTGGCATGATGCCGACAACGGTGCACTTTCGTCCATTGAGCACAATCTCCCGCCCCACTAAACCAGGATCGCCGCCAAAACGCCGTACCCACAGTCCATAACTCAACACCACCACGGGATTCGCGCCCGGTTGGTCCTCTTCGGGTAAAAAGACACGGCCCAGCCGCGGCTTGACGCCAAGAATCGGGAACAGATTTGCGGTAACGCCCGCGCCCGCCAATTTTTCCGGCTCACCTTCGCCGGTGAGATTGAAATCTCTTTCGTTGAGCGCCGCCACATCCTCAAACGCCGGGATTTTCGTTTTCCAATCCGAATAGTTTCCCGGTGCCGGCGTATTGCGCGGGAATCCGACTTTGGACGCGTCCTCCCAAACCATCACCAGGCGCTGTGGATCCTGATACGGCAAACTCCTCAGCAGCACCGCGTTGACGACGCTGAAAATCGCCGTGTTGGCGCCGACGCCCAATCCGAGCGCCGCCACCGCCACCACCGTGAAGCCCGGACTCTTGCGCAGCATTCGCAGCCCGAAACGAATATCCTGCCAAATTTCGGTCATGTCTTATTCCCCCAAAGACCGCTCCCCATGGTCGCGGCTCTGTTACTCGCGTTTGCCGATTCCGCCGTCACTTGTTCCCCCCGGGAACACCGCTACCCATGGCCGCGGGTTCGTAGGGGCGGGTTTCAAACCCGCCCGCTACTCATAGCGCAGCGCCACAATCGGATCCACCTTCGTCGCCCGCCGAGCCGGCACGAAGCAGGCCACCAGCGCGACAACGCCCAAAAACAAACTGACGGCAATGAACGTGACAGGGTCAGTAGCCGTGACGCCAAACAACATCCCCGCCATCACGCGCGTCAAAGCCATCGCGCCCGCCATGCCAATCAGCGCGCCGAGCGCCGTGATCGCCATTCCCTCCCCCAGCACCGATCGCAGCACATCCGCCGCGCGCGCGCCCAGCGCCATGCGGATGCCGATTTCCTGCGTGCGCTGGCTGACCGCGTACGACATCACGCCGTACATCCCAACCGCCGCCAGCAGCAGCGCGGTCGCGGCAAACATCGCCAGCATCCCCATGGTGAAACGCGGGCGCTCCAGAGCTTTCGAAAGCACCTGGTCCATGGTCTGCACTTCGGCGATCGCCAGATTTTTATCGTGAGACCAGATCTCGGAGCGAATCGACGGCAGCAGTTGCATCGGATCGCCCGACCCGCGCACCGTAAGAATCATGCTGTCCCAGGTATTGTTCTGCAGATGCGGCACGTAGACCAGGTTCACCGGCGGCTCGCTCAACCCGAAATAGCGAATGTCGCCGACGACACCCACGATTTCGCGGTACACATTCTCATCCCGCCACGACCGCACGCGCCGCCCCAGCGGATTCTGATTGGGAAACATCTGCTTGGCCATCGACTGGCTGACGATCATCACCGGCGCGCCCGCCTGGATATCGCGCGCATCGAAATAGCGGCCTTGCAGCAGCGGAATTCCCATCGTGCGCAGCGATTCCGGCTGCGCCACCACCCACTGCGCGTTGAAATCCGCGCTGGCCGGAGGCTCGGCCTGGCCTTCAACCAGGAATGCCCGGCCCAGATAAAATCCGCCGCCTTCCAACGGCAGCGATGAAATTAGCGACGCCGATTGCACACCGGGAATGCGCCGGACGCCCGCCTCGATCTGCTCGAACCCGGCGGCAATTTGCTCCGCGCCCGCGTAGCGTGAGCGCGGAAGCGAAACCTGCATCGTGAGCAGGTTCTGCGTGGGAAAACCGGGATGCACTTTCGCCAACTCGAAGAAGCTGCGCACCAGCAAGCCCGGCGCCGATCAGCAGCATGATGCTCAGTGCCAGTTCGGAAACCACCAGCAGGCTGCGCAGGCGGCGTCCCCGGCGAGCTGCCGCTGATGCTGCGCCCGCCATCGCGAAAAGATTGCAATGGCGAAGACGCCGTAGCTTGCAGCGCGGGCAGCAATCCGAAAATCAGGGATGTCGCGAGCGAGGCTGCCATCGCGAAAGCCAGAAAAGTGCCATCCACCCGCAGTTCATCGATGCGCGGCGTCCCGGCGGGCGCGAATTGAATCATGGCTTGCACGCCCCACGCGGCCAGAAGCGCACCGGCAGCGCCGCCGGCAATCGCCAGCGCCATGCTTTCCGTCAACAATTGCGCGATCAGCCGGGCTCTCGCCGGCGCCCAGAGCTGTACGGATCGCCACCTCGCGTTGCCGCCCCGCGCCGCGCGCCAATAGTAGATTGGCCACATTCACGCACGCGATCAATAGCACGAACGCCACCGCGCCCAACAGCAATAACAGAATTTGACGTATTTCCGGACCCACCACCCAGCCGTCGAGCGGGTGCAGCTTCCAGCCGACGCCGGCGCGCGTGGCCGGAAAATCTTTCTCGATCTGCCGCGCCATCACCGTGAGCTTGGCTTGAGCTTGCTCGATGGAGACGCCCGCCCGCAGCCTCGCCACCGCGCGCCACGTGTGGTTGTCGCGGCGCATCACTCCTTGCGGCGGATTCGATCCGAAACCGAGCGGCACCCAGGCTTCGGCCTCTTCCGGCCACTGCGAATTCTTCGGCATCACGCCGACGATCGTGTAGGGAACGCCATCCAGATCCACTTTGCTGCCCAGCACCTTCGCGTCGCCGCCAAAGCGCCGCATCCACAGGCCGTAGCTCAGCACCACGACGTTATCGGCGCCGGGCGCGTTTTCCTGCGGCGTGAACGTGCGCCCCAACTGCGGGGCCGCCGCCATCACGTGGAAATAATCGTCGCTGACAGAGCCGCAGTGAATGCGCTCCGGTTGCTCGCCGCCCGTGATTACGCGCGTGCGCATCCCGAAAGCCGCCGCGGATTCGAATAGTTGCGTTTGGTTTTTCCAATCCAGGAAGTCGGGATAAGAGACGCTGCCGCGATCGTTGCCATGGCGCGCGAACACCGTCGCCGGTACCACCAGGCGGCTGGAATCGTGATAAGGCAGCGGCCGCAGCATCACGGCATTCACCACGCTGAAAATCGCGGTGGTCGCGCCAATGCCCAGCGCCAGCGTTCCAATCGCCACCAGCGTAAAGCCGGGGCTTTTGGTCAGAATGCGCAGCCCGAAACGAATGTCACGCCAGATTGCCGTCATGCCCATTCCTCCCCAAAACCGCTACTCATATCGCAGCGCCACAATCGGATCGACACGCGTCGCCCGCCGCGCCGGAATGAAACTCGCCACCACCGCCACCACTGCCAGCACCAACGAAACCGCCACCATCGTGACCGGATCGGTCGCGCTCACCCCAAACAGCAATTTCGACATCAGCCGCGTGAGCCCGAACGCCGTCAGCAATCCCGCCGCAACTCCAGCCGCCACCAGCGTCATCCCCTGCCGCAGGACCATGCCCAGCACATCTCCGGCGCTCGCGCCCAGCGCCATGCGAATTCCAATCTCCTGCGTGCGCTGCGTCACCGAGTAGGAAATCACGCCATAAAGTCCCACCGCCGATAACGCCAGCGCCGCCACCGCGAAAATGCCCAGCAGCAAAAGCGCCACTCGCTTGGCGGTGAGCGAGTTCGCCACCAGCTCTTCCATCGTGACCACGTTGTATACGGGCTGATTCGGATCCATGCGATAAACAGCATTGCGGACGGCGCCCGCAACCGACGCAGGGTTGCCCGTGTCCGTGCGAACCACCAACACACGGAACGGCTGCGGACTTTGAAGCACCGGCAGAAACACCTCCACCCGCGATTCGTTGTCGATGCCGTAATTCTTCACGTGCGCCACCACGCCCACGACTTCGCGCCAGATGATTTGCTCACTGTGCCCGTCCATGCCATGTCCTTCCGGCAGGCGAATTTTCTTGCCGATGGGATTTTCGCCGGGAAAATACAGGTTCGCCAGGCTCTCATCGACGATGGCAACCTTCGCCGAGCCATCGCGGTCCATCGCCGTGAAGGCCCTCCCTTTCCGCAGCGGAACTCCCATAGCGCTGAAATAGTCCGGACTGACGCGCGCGATATCGGTAAGAATGAATTCCTCTCCCGCCGGTGCTTGCCGGCCTTCATACGTGAAGGACGTCTGCCAGCCACCGCCGCCCATCGGCAGGGGCTGAATGGTCCCGGCGCTGCGCACGCCCGGGATAGCTTGCACCTGCTCCAGCACGCCGCTGAAAAACGCCGTCCACTGCTGCGGATCTTTGTACTTGGACGTCGGCAATCCAATTTCCATAGTCACTGTTCCAGCCGCGTTGAATCCAGGCGTGGTTTGCGAAAGCTTGAAAAAGCTCTTCATCATCAGTCCCGCGCCGATCAGCAGCACCAGCGACAGCGCGATTTCGGCGATCATGAGTCCGCTGCGCGTGCGTTGCCGGCGAATGTCGCCCGAAGAGCGGCTGGATTCTTTCAACACGCCGCTCACTCCCTGCCGCGACACCTGCCAGGCCGGAACCACGCCAAACAGCAAGCCGGTGAGCAGCGAAAGCGCAACCGTGAAAAGCAGAATGCGCGCATCCACCGTGATGGTGCTCAGCCGGGGCAGATTAGGCGGCAGCACCGTAACCAGCAGCCGCACTCCCCAAAGCGCGAAAAAAAATCCAAGCAAGCCGCCGGCCAGGCTAAGCAGTGTGCTTTCCGTAAGCAACTGGCGGATCAGTTGTCCGCGGCCCGCGCCCAGCGCCGTCCGGATCGCGATTTCCTGATGCCGCCCCGCCGCGCGCGCCAGCAGCAAATTGGCGACATTCGCGCAAGCAATCAGCAGCACGAACCACACCGCCCCCGTAACGATCAGCATGGCCGGCCGGATATCGCGCACGATCCGCTCGTGCAGGAAATAGACGCCGACGCGATGGCCCTTATTCGTGTCCGGATACTGGGCCTCCAGGCGATGCGCCACGGTGTCCATATCGGCGCGGGCTTTTTCCAGCACGATGGCGGGCTTCATTCGCGCCACGCAGTAAATGCCGGGATGATTGCCGCGCTCGAAGTTGGGCTCAGCGGCGAAGCGCCCGAGCGAGGTCCACAACTCCCCTTTCAAATGGGTGAGCGGAAAGCGAAATCCTTGCGGCATGACGCCGATGATGGTGTACGGCTGGCCGTCCAGGTTCAGGATTTTGCCCAGCACGTTGCGATCGCGATCGAAGCGCCGCTGCCAAAAACCGTAGTTCAACACTACCACGCGAGGTGCGCCGGGAAGGTCCTCAGCCCCCGTAAACGTACGCCCGAGAACCGGCGATACACCCAACAAAGGAAATAGGTTACCTGTGACATTCGATCCCTCTACGCGTTCCGGCTCGGAGCTGTCACTGGCGCTGCTGGTGAGGTTGTAGGAAGTCGACTGACGCGCGGCGACGTACTCGAAGACCTGGTTCTGGGCTTTCCAATCCAGGTAATTGGGAAAAGCCACCGACATTCCTTCGAGCGAGGCGGAGTTTTCCTGCAGGAAAACCATTCGCTCGGGGAAGGCGTAAGGCAGCGGCCGCAGCATCACGGCATCGACCACGCTGAAAATGGCGGTGTTCACGCCAATGCCGAGCGCCAGCGCCAGCACCGCGATCACCGTAAAAGCGGGGGTTTTCGCCAACGTGCGCGCAGCGAAGCGGAGGTCGCGCAGCAGAGTATCCATGTACCGTATACTGCGCAGCGGGAAAACGGTTACGCGGGCGGACAAAACAGCAACGCCAGGGCTTACGGCATTAACCGTGAGGCGGCCCTGGCGTCGGGGGTTCTGGCTAGCTACGGGTTAAGCAGTTATGGCCAAGCGCGGTTGCAGCTCAGTGCAGGTCAGACTTTCGAAAGCGCGTTCCAGTGCGGCGGCGCGTCTGGATTCCATGGCATGCAGTTGGCGCAGCACGTTGCTCTGCCGGTCCATTACATCGGACATTCCGGCTACGCGGCGGGCGGTTTCGCAGGCCGTTCCTTTGAGGATGGCCAGGTCGTCGGCATGGTTGCTCACGGTGGCGCGCATTTCCATCTGTTCGATGCGCAGCGTCACTAGCTCGGTGTTGTTGCGGTTCTGGGATTGCTCGAGAGTGCCAACGGTCGCGCCGAGTTGTTCGTAGCGTTCGATCTGGGTGGCATTGGCGGTGCGCTGTTCGGCAATCGCGGTCGCGAGTTCGGCAACCGGCTGCCGCAGAGTGGCCACGCTGTCCACCGAAGTCTGCAGGCGTTGAATTTGCTGTTGCAGGGACGCATTGAATTTCTGGTTTTCGGCGGAAATATGATGCTGCAGATTCTGAAATGCCCCGGCCAGGCAGCGGGCCAGGTCATTGGCCAGAGTGGCAGCCACGTCGGTGACGGCGGGGATAGCGTCAAGATTGGTTTCGACCTTGGTTTCCACGGGGGCAGTCGGCATGACAACCGGAACCATGATCGGCTCCGCGACCATTTCGGCGACGGGCGCAAACACGGGCTCGACAACTTCGGGTTCGTTCTCTTGGACACAAACCGTGGCGGGCGGCTCGCTTACCGGTTCGGCGGCCACTTCCGGGGCCGGCTCAACCGTGGCGGGCTCTTCGATGACAAACACCGCAACGCGGGGAACATCGTTAGATACGTTAACCGGCTCAACTGCTAACTCCGGAATGGGTTCCGAGGCAGGCTCTTCGGCGGTAACCACAACGCTCTGGTCCACATATTCAACTACCGTGGCGTTGCTGACGGCTGGCGCAGGGGCGGACGGCTCAGCGGCGGCGAATACGTCTTCCGCGGGTGCTTCCACTTTCGGCGCAACCGGGGTTTCCAGCAACCGGCGCAAGTGACTGTTCACGATCGAATCGACTTTCGAGGTATCCGTTTTTTGTCCGAAGAGCGTCATGTTTTTCTCGCTTCTGTCTCGTTTTGTTCCAGATTCAGAACCGTTTCTCAGTTCTGACCAAACTTCACAATGATGTTTTCGCAGAATTGAGGTGATTTTTAAAGGAATTTGTTCTGATATCAGAACAAAAATTCGCGAATAATCGGTCCGCGATGCCCGCCGCACTGCCTGGCCGGAGCACTTTACTGCTAACTTCGGTTAGATGGCGGCCTAAGGACATATCGGTTGCCCGCCATAACAATGGTTCAATGCGAATTGCCCTCCTGCTTCGCAACCTTGATACATAGAGGAGAGCGCGGCCCGCGCCGGCAAGCTTCCCTTTCATCCGACATCTTCTAAATCCAATAGTATCTTTTGGTAACAGAAAAAAATCTTTTGATATTTGACCGGTAATTGGTTATGTTTTGAAATAATGAGCGCCGAAGGCGTCTCAAAAAACAAACGGAGCCATCGCCATGCTGAATCATTTCTGCAAGAATGAACAAGGCCAGGATCTAATCGAGTACACGTTACTGATTGCATTTGTCTGTATGGCCTGTGCCGCCCTTTTCATCGGCGGCGGCAATAGCGTTGCCGGTATTTGGTCAGCCGGCAACTCGCGCCTGGTTGTGGCCAATACCTCAGCCAGCTAGAGTCTACAGTCTGTCCGGAGGGCGTCGCGTGGCGATGCCCTGTACCTTCCTGAAGCAATTTCCCCTCAGGCCTCCAGACTGCCCCAGCGCGGACCCGCGGAGAGCCTCGTCAACCTGCACCATTCACAATTTTTTACAACCTTTCGAATAAACAGCGCGTCGAATCCACTGAGGACTAAGGCCGTGAAGAAACCAATGGCTCACAACGCGATGAAAGCTCAGGTGCATTGCTTTATCTGCAGTCACACCGTCCCGGCAGAGGTAGAGTTCGTCGGCAAGAAGTTTCACTTGATCACCGGACAGAAGTGTCCGCGCTGCTCGTCGCCTCTCGAAGCCGCAAAAGTGCTGGAGACTCAGGAAGCTGCCTGAGTTTTCGGACGATTGAAACCGGGTGAGTACCGTATTGTAGACGGCGGGAATTTCTGAGATAGTGGAAGCACACGGAATCAGATGCCACGAAAACTGCCAGCACAAGGCCGCGCCCGTCATTCCTGCCGAGATCATCGAGCAGGCCAAGCGATCGGTAACGACGGATCGCGCCAAGCGAGCCGATCGCTGCGAAGTCTGCGGCTCGGAAACCGCCGTGGGCCCGCAGGACAAGCTCTGCTGGGTGTGCCGCCGTCTGAAGATCAGCGCCTGGCACGATTCCGAACAGCAGATGCCCGCTCAGGAATAAGGGCTCTTCCCGCCGCGGCCGAGTTCCAGGCCTTTTTCGTAGACGTATCCCGCGCAAATCACGTCTTCCACTGCCAAGCCGTTGGATTTGAAGATCGTTATCTCTTGGGAATCGGCCCTGCTTGGGATTTTCCCTGCCACCAGGTCTTTTAGCTCGAAGAGCTTAAGCTGATTCCACTGGGTGGGCGGCAGCGCCAGCAGCAAATCGCCCGACTCCATCTGCGGCCTGCTCGAGCGAATCCACTGCGATCCGGTCGGCGCGTAAGATCAGCTCGGTGGGAAGCTCGCGGCGCGTGGCCTGGTTGGATCCCATGGCGTTGACGTGGGTGCCGGGCGCGATCCATTCCGAGGCCAGCACGGGATCGCGCGCGTTGGTGGCGGTGACGACGATGTCCCTGCCGGCGACGGCTTGCTCGGCCGTCTCAGCGGCGGTGACTGGAATCTGGAACGCGGCGGAGCATTCTTCAGCGAAGCGGGCGCGTTTGCTCGGCATCGCGGCTCCAAACTTTTACCTCGCGGATCGGCCGAGCTGCCGTCATCGCCGCCAGTTGGCTGCGGGCCTGGAAACCGCTGCCGATGATTCCGAGCGTGGCGGCGTCGGGGCGCGCCATAAGCTGCGTCGCCAGACCGCTGACGGCGCCGGTGCGAATCTGTCCCAGATGATTGGCTTCGAAGTGCGCGAGCGGGCGCGCGTCTTCGGCGGCGTAAAGCAGGAACAGGAAATGCGCGCCGTGCGCGGGATTGGTCGAGTAAATTTTGGCGCCGAAATATTTGCCGTCGCTCGCGGCCATGTAGTGCAACGTCGATCGCGTCGGCAGGGTTAAGCGCCGGCGCGGCTGATTGAGCGCGTCGCCCGCGTTTAATTTTTCGAAGGCCACGCGCATGAGCCGGACGGCTTCACTCATGGGCAGAAGTTCGCGCACGTCGCGTTCGGTGAAATAGTGCATGGATGCTATGATACCGTCGTGAAATTTGTTCGATGGGTTTCTTCATTTCCCTGGTGCTGGTGGTGGGAATGCAAGGTCAAGAAGTGGCTACCGGATATCGGGCAACGCCTGGCGCGTTGGAAGACGGTCAAAATGCCGCTCGATACCGCCGGGCTTACTCCGCGCGAAATGGCGCTGGTGAAGAAGCTGGTGGAGGCGTGCCATTACCTGGAAACCGTCTACTGGCGGCAGAGCGACCCCGACGGGCTCAAGCTGCACCAGGCGTTAAACAACAGCAAAGACCGCGCCGATTGGGACTTGCGACGGCTGATCTTTATCAACGGCAGCCGCTTTGATTTGTTGGATGAGAACCGGCCGTTCGTCGGCAAAGAGCCGGTGCCGCCGGGCCGCGGATTTTATCCCAAGGGCCTCACGCGCGCGCAAATCGAAAGCTTCGTCAAACGCCGGCCGGAGAAGAAAGCCGAGATTTACAGCCCTTACACGGTCGTGAAGCGTGCCGGCGACGGCTTGCAGGGCGTGCCGTTTCACGTCGCGTACAAGACCTGGCTTGACCCCATGGCTCGCGGCGCTGCGGGAAGCAGCCGCCCTCTCGGACGATGCCCATTTTGCGGAGTTTCTGCGCCTGCGCGCCGACGCCTTGCTCACCGACGACTACTACGCGAGCGATTTGAAATGGATGGATCTGCAGGACCCGAAGATCGACATCATTTTCGCGCCCTATGAAACTTATCTCGACGATTTGCTGGGCGTGAAGGGCTCCTACGGCGCGGCGGTGCTGATCCGCAACGAGCCCGAAAGCCAGAAGCTGGCTGTGTTTCAGAAGTACGTGGCGGAAATTCAGGACGCCCTGCCGCTGGCGGCTGAGGATCGGCCCTCCAAGCGCGGCTTGCGCACGCCCATGGAAGTGATGGATGCGCCGTTCCGCGCCGGCGATTTGCGCCACGGCTATCAGGCGGTGGCCGACAATCTGCCCAACGATCCGCGCGTTCAGCAGGAAAAAGGCAGCAAGAAAATCTTTTTCAAGAATTTCATGGATGCGCGCGTGAACACGGTGATCCTGCCGCTGGCCAAGCGCGTGATGCGCGCCGACCAGGCAGCGAAGGCGTCCGGCGAAGGCTATCTGGCCGGGACGCTTGATGCACGAAATCGCGCACGGCCTGGGCCCTGCGTACGCGCGCCGGGGCGGCAAGCAGGTGGACATCCGCGAAGCCATCGGCCCGGTGTACTCGGCGCTGGAAGAAGCCAAGGCGGATGTGGTGGGCATGTTCGGGCTCAAGTGGCTGATCGATCGCGGCGAGCTTCCCAAGGAGCGTCTGGAAGGATATTACGCTTCCCAGGTGGCGGGATATTTTCGCACGATGCGCTACAGCACCGCCGAGGCGCATGGCCGCGCCGAGCTGATGGAGTTCAATTACTGCGCGGAAAAGAAAGCCATCACGCGCGACGCGGCTTCCGGACTCTACGTCATCGATTACGAGCGCATGCCCGCGGCCTTCGAGCAGCTCGCCAGGGAACTGCTGACCATCGAAGCCACCGGCGATCGCCAACGCGCCGAGAATTGGTTCGCCCTCTACGGCAACATGCCCGCGGAATTGACGGCGGCGCTGGGAGCCATCGTCGATGTGCCGGTGGATGTCGATCCGGTATTTTCGTTTCCGGACACGATCGAGTAGAGACCTTCGACACACCCATGATCGGCCAGGTGCTCGGGCATTACCGCATTGTTGAGAAGCTCGGTGAAGGAGGCATGGGCGCCGTTTACCGGGCGCACGATGAGGTGCTGCACCGGGACGTGGCGTTGAAGGTCCTGGTGAAAAGCGCCGCCGTGGACTCCGCGGCCAAAGAGAACCTGCTGCATGAGGCGCGCGCCTCGTCGGCGCTCAGCCATCCCAACATCTGCACTATTCATGAAGTGAGCGAAGCCGGTGGCTACATCGTGATGGAACTGGTACACGGCAAGCCGCTGAATGAGCTGGCCGGAAGTGCGGGCCTGCCGGTTGAATCCATCCTGCGCTACGGAGTGCAGATCGCCCGGGCTCTGGCCCACTCCCACGACCGCAACATCATTCACCACGACTTGAAAGGCTCGAATATCGTCGTCACTCCGGAGGGCCTGGTCAAGATTCTGGATTTCGGACTGGCGCGGCGCGCGCCCGTAAAAGGAATCGATGACGCCACGCACTCCATTGAGAAGCCCGATAGCGCGCAACGGATCTCGGGCACCTTGGCTTACATGGCGCCGGAGGTTTTGCGCGGCGAAGAAGGCGGACTTCCGCAGCGATCTTGTGGGCGTTGGGCGTGGTCCTGTACGAAACTGCCGCCGGGCACCGGCCATTTCAGGGGCGGACCAGTTTCGAAATCAGCTCAGCCATATTGGCAGGAGACGCCGCCGGCGCTGCCATCACGGATACCGCCCGGCCTTCGCGCCATCATCCAACGTTGCCTGGCCAAACCCCCGGCGCAGCGCTACCAGCGGGCCGGCGAGGTGCAAGCGGCGCTGGAGGCTTTGCAATCCGCGGCCATCGCAACTCCGGCGGGGCCGCCTTTGGATCAAATCGCGCTGGGGACCACGGTGCTTCGCGGCATGCGGCACCTGGTCGTCAAGAGCGGCAGCGTGTTGCTGCTGGTGGGGACCACCAAAGGAGCGTTCCTGCTGCGCTCAAACACGCAGCGTTCGAAATGGGAAGTGGCCGGTCCCTATTTTCACGGGCAATCCGTCTACGCCATGGCCTACGACGGGCGCGAAGGCCGGCACCGTTTGTGGGCGTCCACGCAGAGCCAGCTTTGGGGCACCTTTCTGCGCTCAAGCGACGATTTCGGCAAGTCCTGGACCAACCCGCAGGAAGCCAAGATCCGGTTTCCCGTCGATTCCGGCACCGCGCTCAAAAATATCTGGCAGATTTGTCTGGGCCGTCCCGAGGAACCCGATGTGATGTATTGCGGCGTTGAGCCGGCGGCGTTGTTTGAATCGCGCGACGCAGGGGAAAGCTGGTCGCTCAACCGCGGGCTGTTCGATCATCCGCATCGCCCGCGCTGGAATCCGGGCAATGGCGGTCTGTGCCTGCACACCGTGATTCCCGACCCCACCAATCCCGATCGAATGGTGGTCGCGATCTCTTCCGGCGGAGTTTACGTTACCGATGATGGCGGGCTAACCTGGCAAGCGCGCAACCGCGGCATCCGCGTGGTATTCATGCCGGAGAAGTATCCGGAATTCGGGCAGTGCGTGCACAGGATCGTGATTCATCCCTCGCATCCCGAACGTCTGTTCCTGCAAAACCATTGGGGCTTGTATCGCTCCGACGACGGCGCCGAGACCTGGCGAGACATCGCCAACGGCGTGCCGTCCGATTTCGGTTTTGCCATGGCCATGCACCCGCACGATCCCGACTGCGTGTATATCCTTCCGGTTGAATCCGATGAGTTCCGCTGCACGCCGGACGGCCGCCTGCGCGTCTATCGCACGCGCAATGCCGGAGCGTCGTGGGAACCGCTGATGCGCGGCCTGCCCCAGAAGGGCGCCTACGAAACGGTGCTGCGCGAGGGCATGACGGTGGACGCGCTCGACCCGTTCGGCATTTATTTCGGAACCCGCAGCGGAGAAATCTTCAGTTCCACCGACGAGGGGAAGACGTGGGCAAAGATTCTCGGAGGGCTGCCCTCGATCGTCTGTGTGCGAGCCGTTGTCGCTGGTGAACCGCGCCCAGCCAGAAGGGCGCCGGCGGCACGCGGTCCGAAAAAAAAGAAACCGCGAGGCAAGCGCAAATAGTGCCTGTTGCCTTTCACATTCCGGCGCCTCTTCGTTCCTATACAGGCGGCCAAAGCCGGGTGGATGTCGCTACCAATCCGGCGACGTTGCGCGACGCGCTGGAAGACTTGTGGACGCTCTACCCCGGCATTCGAGATCGGTTGGTGACGGAACAAGGACAAATCCGGCAGCACATCAATGTGTTCGTAGGAAGCGATGACGTGCGCTACACTGGCGGCCTTGCCACCGCGATACCGACAGGCTCCGAGATATCGATTATTCCCGCGATCAGCGGCGGAAAGCGCTCTACGCCAAGCGGCGGATAGCCATCATGGTGAGATCGTCCTGCCGGGGCGCGCCGGCTACATGCGCGGCCAAATCTTCCAGGCAGGCATGCAGCAGCGGCCGCGGACCAGACTCGCGATGACGTAGCGCGACGCGCGATAGACGGCTGCGCGCCGTATTCCACATCGGAGTGATTGGTGGCTTCCGAAAAGCCGTCGGTATAGAGCAACAGCGTGTCGCCAGGCGCGAGGCGAAGCTTGCGGGCGGGATACTTGGCGCTGCAAAACATGCCGAGCGGAAGGCCGGTAGCTTCGATCGCGTCCGACTCGGCGCCGCGCAGCCATAGCGGCGGGCAATGGCCGGCATTGCAAATCTCGACGTCGCCGTTCCTGTCGGCCCTACCGCAGACCAGCGTCGCGAAGTGTTCCGACATCGTGCTCTCGCAGAAAACGCGATTAGCGCGTTCCACCTGATGATCGAGCGGCAGGTTGCCGGGAATGAGCGTCCGGAAAATCGCGCGCAGATGCGCGGTGAGCATGGACGCGGCGATGCCTTTGCCGGCGACGTCGCCCAAAACGAAGAACAGGCCGTCGTCGCCCTGCGGAATCACGTCGATGTGATCGCCGCTCACCGGGCCTAGCGCGTCGTACTGATAACAAATTTCCCAGCCGGCGTGCTGGAAGTTCTGCTTGGGCAGCAGATCTCGCTGGATGTGAGCGGCGAGATCGAGATCCTGTTCGAGAGAGCGCTGTTCTTCCGCCGAGAGATGCGGCAGACAGTACCGGAACAGGGGATCGGCGCGCAGCAGTTCCGGCTCAATCGGGTCGTGGCAGGTTTCGCAAATCCCGTAAGATCCGGCGTTGAGCCGGTCGAGCGCGGCATCCACTTCGCGAAGCAGGCCTTGCAGGCTGGCTGTTTCCCGGTGCGTGTCCAACGCGACTTCGAGGCGCTGACGGCGGTCCAATAACTGGGTGCGAATGGCTGGCTCCGCTACCGTTGCCATGAGCAGATCCTCCATGTCGGATTGGATGATACGGGGCCGGGATGGATTCTCATTTCGCCAAAGCTTCGCGGAGTTTTTTGATCTGGGTGCGATGGTCCAGCAAGTGCAGCCGCTGCACCAAAGCGTACTCCCGCCATCCCAATTCGGCGATAAATATTTGTGGGGCGAAACGGCCATCGGGCAGGGCTCGGCTGACGACCAGAACCGTTCGCGCGGTGGGCGCGGATTCGCCGGTTTCAGGTGGCGCTTCGAGCAGCGCCAGGAGTTCCTGGTTGGCGGAACGAAGCCCTGCGAGCAATTCCGTCCAGGGCACCCAAGCCGGCGCGCCTGACCGGAGCGCTTCGTAAACCGGCGGCGCAGGCGGACGCCGTCCGGCAAGAAGATGCCGCAGCTCTTCGGCCGCGCGAATCTGCGTTTGCGCGATATGGTCGACTACTTCGGCGATGGTCCACTTATCTGGGAGCGGGCGGAGTCGCGATTGGGATTCGCTCACCGGCGCGACCGCGCTCTCCAACTCCTGGGCGGCGGCGCGAACCCGCTCGCGAATTCCCGGCGCCGGTTAGACTGACTGCCCGGGCGCGCAAATATTCGAGCATGCGCACGGCTTCGGCGGACAGCGGCTCACCATCGACGGCGACGCTCATCCGCCTGCCTCGATCGATTGGGCGACATCCTCCCATTCGTCCAAGCAGGGATTTAAGATCGGCGCGGCGGGCTTCCAGCAGGTCCGGACACGCGCACGGATTCGTCGGCGCTCTTGTAGGCGGCCAGGGCGCGCTCGTATTCGGCGATTTCCACTTCGAGGCGCGTGACTTCGTCTTCGATGGCGCGGCGGCGATCTTTCATCTGGCGCATCTTGATGGGATTGAGGCGCTGCTTGGCGGCAGGTTTGGGCGTGGCGGACGGTGGCGATGCTGGTTTCGGCGGCGCCGCGGCAACCGTTCCGTTGGGTGCTGGGGCCGCTGGCTTGGTGGCTTCCGGCGCGGGCGCAGCGGCCGCGCCGCTCTTGCGCCACACGTAATCCTCGTAGTTGCCGGGAAACACGCGGACCTCGCCTTCGCCGATTTCGAAGACGCGCGTGGCCAGCTTGTCGATGAAGTAGCGGTCGTGCGAGACGAACACCACGGTGCCGGAAAACTCTTCGAGCGCCTCCAGCAAGCACGTCCTTGGCGCGCATGTCCAGGTGGTTCGTGGGCTCGTCGAGCAGCAGGAAATTGCCGGGCATCATGAGCATGCGGGCCAGGGCGTAGCGATTGCGCTCGCCGCCGGAGAGCACGCCGATGGGCTTGAAAACGTCGTCTTCGGAGAACAGAAAGCAGCCCAGAATGCTGCGCAGCTCGGTGTTGGTGGCGCGCGGCGCGACTCGGCCGAGGTCGTCGAGAATGCGCGCCGTGGTGTCCAGCTCCTTGTATTGATCCTGCGCGAAATAATCCGGCTGGGCGTTGTGGCCGAGCGTGTACTCGCCGGCGGTCACCGGCTCGGCGCCGGCCAGAATTTTGATCAGCGTGGATTTGCCCGCGCCGTTCACGCCCACCAGCGCCACGCGATCGCCGCGCTCGATGATGAAGTTCGCGTCGCGAAAATACGTGCTTGTCGCCATAGCTTTTGGCGACGCCGCGAAACTCCGCCACCATGCGCCCGCTGGGCTTGGGCTGCGGGAAATGGAAGTGGATGGTTTTTTCTTCCGGCGGAATTTCGATGCGCTCGATCCGCTCCAGCTCCTTGATGCGGCTCTGCACCTGCTTGGCCTTGGTGGCCTGGGCGCGGAAGCGGCTGATGAACGCTTCGAGCTGCTCGACGCGTTCCCGCTGGTTCTTGTAGGCCGCTTCAAGCTGCGCGCGCTTCTCGGTCTTCAGCTCTTCGTAGCGGGAATAATTGCCGGTGTAGAACATGCACACGCTTGTTCCACAGCTCGACGATCTTTCTTCACCGTGACATCGAGGAAATAGCGGTCGTGCGAGACCAGCACGAAAGCGTACGGATATGGTTGAGATAGTCTTCGAGCCAGTTGCGGGCTTCCAGGTCGAGGTGATTGGTGGGCTCGTCGAGCAGCAGCAGATTGGGTTTTTGCAGCAGCAGCTTGGCCAGCGCGATGCGCATCTGCCAGCCGCCGGAGAATTCTTCGGTGCGCCGTTTCCAATCCTCGCGGCTGAAGCCGAGGCCGGAGAGCACGGCGCCAACCTGCGCCTCGATGGCATAGCCGTCCTGCGCGCGAAACTCGCCTTCGGCCTGATGGAAGCGTTCGGAGACCTGCTGGTATTCGGCGCTCGAGGGATCGAGCTCCGCCATTTTGTGCGCCAGAGTTTCCTGCTCTTCTTCCAGCTCGCGCAGGTGCGCGAACACGGTCATGCATTCGGCGAAAACGGTGCGTCCGGAAAGCGATAGGCCATCCTGCGGCAGGTAACCGGCGGTTACGCCCTTCGCCAGTGAGACCGTGCCGCGATCGAGCGTATCGATTCCGGCCAGGATCTTGAGCAGAGTGGTTTTGCCGGTGCCGTTGGCGCCGACGATGCCCACGCGGTCGTTGGGCGTGATCATCCAATCGAGATCTTCAAACAACACTTTATGGCCAAAATGTTTGGCCCCACTGGTCACCTGAATCATGGCGCGCGATGACGAATAACCTGGCCAGGCTTGGCGCCGGTGACTTTGCCGTCTTCGACCACGGCCTGCCCGTTGACCAGCACCAGGTCGAATCCTTCGGAGTATTGATGCGGTTTCTGAAACGTGGCTTTCTCTTCGACATGAGCGGGATCGAACATCACCAGATCGGCCCAGAAGCCTTCGCGCACCAGGCCGCGATCGCGAAAACCAAACGTGCGCGCGGGCAGGGAGGTCATTTTGCGGATGGCGTCTTCCAGAGTGAGCACGCCGCGCTTGCGGACAAATTCGGCCAGGGCGCGCGAATTCGTCGCGTACGAACGCGGATGCGGAATGCCGACGCCGAACTCGCGAATGCCGCCATCGCTGGCGAAAGCCGTATTGGGATAGCGCATGATGCGATCGACGTCGACTTCGCCCATGGAGTGATAGACCATCTGCGCGCCGCCTTTGGCTTGCATATCCAGAATGGTTTCGATCTCGTCGCGCAGGCGTTTCTTGCGGCCTTTGAGAATGTTGATCTCGCTAATGCTTTTGCCGTCGAGCGAATGATCGAACTCGCAAGACGCGACCACGGCCCAGGAATAATCTTTGTGGCCCTTCTTGGTGACCATGTCTTCCATCTCTTTGGCGATCCGGGCGTGGGTGGCTGGATCTTCGATGCGCTCGTGGATTTTTTCCTGGCTATCGGCGAGCGCCCAACTCGGCACGGTCATGCCCAGATGAGTGCTGGAGCGGTCGTAGGGATATTGATCGACGACCACGTCGACGCCCTCGCTGCGGTACTTCTCCACCAGCGCCAGCGATTTGTCGCTCGCTCCCCACAGATGCTTGTTGTCGATCTTGAAATGGGAAAGCTCGACGCGCATGCCGGCTTCGCGGCCGACACGCACGGCCTCGTCGATGGCTTCGATCACGTGCGCGCCTTCATCCCGCATGTGGCTGGCGTAAACACCGCCGTATTTCGCGGCAGCTTTAGCGAGCGCCACGACTTCCTCGGTGTTGGAGTAGGTGCCGGGAATGTAAATCAGGCCGGTGGAAAATCCTACTGCGCCGGCCTGCATATTTTTCTCGACCAATTGCTGCATGCGGACAATCTCATCGGCGGTAGCCAGGCGATTGGCCGAGCCCATCACGGCGTCGCGCACAGTGTTGTGGCCGACGAGCGAAGCCAGATTCAATCCCAGCTTGATGTTTTCCAGGCGGGAAAATTCCGCGCCAAGATCGGCGAAGGAGCCGCCGCAATTGCCGGTGATGACGGTGGTGACGCCATCGGTGACGAAGTTATCGCCGCCGGGAATTTTCTCGACCATGTCCTCAACGTGGGTGTGGACGTCGATGAAGCCGGGAGCGACGACGCGGTCTTTGGCGTCGATCGTGCGCGTGGCCGAAGCGCTGGCCAGATTGCCGATGGCGGCGATGCGGCCATCTTTGACGGCTACGTCAGCGCGCGTCCAGGCATTGCCGGAGCCGTCGATGACACGGGCGTTCCGAATCACCAGATCGTAATCAGCCGCACTCAAGGCAGCGGCAAAGGCCAACGCAAGACCGAGTTTCATGGGTATAGAACTATTCTAAACGGCGGGGCGCTTTTCGGAAGCCGAGGTGGTGAAGCAGATACGGCCGATCAAGGCGACAACCGCGAAACCGCCGATCAACTTCAACTCAAACAGCCAGACTGAGCGCACGTCGGACGGCGGCACCAGCGTGAATGCCAGAGCCAGGACGGTGACCGCCATGCCGGCCGCGGCGTTCCACCGCTGGCCGAATTTCCAGGACGCCGCGAATAAATAAGCGAAGGGAATGAAGTAGGTGATCACGGTGATGTCGACCAGCAATTGATACGCGATGCGTAGATTTTCGCCGGCCTGCATCACGAACAGAAAAATCGTGCACGTGACGCCAGCGGTGAGGATCGAGATGTGCGGCGTGCGCCAGCGCGGGTGCAAGCGTCCGAACGCGGCGGGCATATGGCGGTCGATGCCGATGACGAAGGGAATGCGCGCGCTACCCGCGATCCACGCGCCCAGTTGGCCGAGAACTCCGAGCGAAATCAATACTGCGATCGCCGGCGCGAGCCACGACACGCCGAGACGCGCGCCCGCGGTGCTGCCCGCTTGCACCAGGCCGGTCATGATGTTGATCTGGTCGGGCGGCAGCAGCACCAGCAGCGACAGCGTGCCCAGAATGTAGAACGCGGCAATGCTGATTCCGGAAATCCACGCGGCGCGCGGAATGGTGCGGGTGGGATCGCGAATTTCGCCGGCCATGATTGCGCCCAACTCCAGCCCGCCGAAAGCGAAAGCGATTTGCGACCAGAAATTCAGCTTGTCGAGATCCCACTTGGGCAGGATTTGCAGCGTAGTTGCGGAGCCGTGGCGCATCCACACCAGAATGCCCACGACGATGAGCAGCGCGCCGGCAACGTAAGTCGCCATGCCACCGAGGTTGCCAATCCACTTGCCCACGGCGAGCCCGAAAATATTGGCGATGAGCGCGATCCAGACAATGCCGAGCGACACGCCTATGATGACGTTGCGATTCTCCGAGAGACCGAGCGCTATGCCAGCCATACCGACACCCGCCAGCACCAGATTCGGAAAATAAAAAATGTTGCTCAGCCAGTAACACCAGCCACAGAGGAAACCGTGCCAATCACCGAAGCCTTTCTGCGTCCAAACATAGATGCCGCCTTCTTCCGGAAAGCGGGTGGAAAGCGCAGCGACGGAGAGTCCGATGGGAACGAAGAAAAATACCGCCGCCAGGAGCCACAGCGTGAGCGAGCCCGGACCTGCGTGCGCCGCCGCCGCGAGCCACCGTATGCCGACTACCGCTGCAATATTGAAGAGGACCAAGTCCCGCAAGCCGAGCTCGCGGCGAAGCGCGGGGACCGCTGGCGCGGTGGTCAGGGATGCTCCGGATGCGGACAGCCAAACGTGGCGGGGACTCGTCCGCCTCGGTTCAGCTCGTTGAATCCGATTTCGGTGGCGTAAAAAAGCTGGGCCGTCAGGCGTTTGGCCAGTTCAAAAAAGCGGTGGCCAGGGGCGAGGTCGGACGTATCGCTCGTGTCGAGCTTTTCGAGAATCGATACCTGGCGATCGCGGGCGCAACGTACGAAGGGCCTGCCTTCCGTGCGAATCGCATAGCCGTCCAACCAGCCCAGGCCTTCGCGAAACGCCTGTTTGTCATCCTCGGGCGAGGCAGAAAGCTGATGATCGAGATGGCGATCCACCTGTGCAGCAATCGCGCCCGGCGTATCAGTCGCGGGAATAATGAGATCGACCAGCGCGACTACAGTGAGATGTTGATGCGCATCGAAAAATGCCGGCGTCCATGACGAGACCAGCTTGCCGGTGGGCTGCTGAGCAATCCCAACCGCCGGAACCGCAGCCGAAGTTGCGGCGAGTTTCAGAATGTCGCGGCGATTCATATGCGAAGGGCCATGATAGCTCTACTTGCCGCTGCGCCGGTACACCACGGTAGCGCGTGTGAATCCATCGCCGGGCGGGAAGTGCACCGGAACATCGCCGGCTTCGCGCGTCCACTGGTCGCCGCGCCAGGCCTTCACTTCCATCGTCGAGCCGGCTGGGCCTGCGAGCTCGAAACTGATTTTATCCGAATCGACTTTGGTATCGATGAGACGCGCGGCGCGCGGCTTGTCGCCCGGCTCAGGCGTGATCAATAGCGGCTGCAATTCCACGCCTTCGCGCACGCGAATCACCAGCTCGGCTTGCTGCACGGCGTCGGCGTCGAACATGACATGAACATCCGTATCGCTCGCTTCGAGTTTGGCGACCGCGCGCTTCCCGTTGAACGTGGCGCCCATCAGCGTAGTGCCGGGCGGAAGCGCCGGCGCGAATTGCACCTTGAGCGCTTTGCCTTTCACGGCGAGCTTGATCCGAATCGAGCCCTTCTGGCGAACGATCTCGCCGCTCACGGAAGACGCGCCCACCAGGTAACGGTCGAAGCGAATGCCTGCCCAATCGGAAGGCATGTGGGGAGCGACGAGCAACGCTCCGCTCAGTGCGTCTCCTCCCAAACCAAAAAGTCCGGAGACCATGGGATGAATCACGGCAGACGACGAAAATAACTGATGCGGCACGGCGTGAGCGAGCGTCTGGGCGCGATCGCCGCTCAAGTATTCGGGAATGAATCCCGCGCCGGAAAAGCCGGTGAGCGCGGCCACGCCGTACAAATGCTGCATTGCGGCGAGCGCACGGTGATCTCGATATTCCGCTACCGTGACGAAGCCGGTGACGAAGGGCCAGACGCTGCCATCGTTGTAGCTGAGCGGATCGTAGGCGGGGCTGTCGGTGGCGAAACAGGCGCACGCCCCAATCAGTGGACAGTTCCGGACGGTTGAGCGCGGCGACCGCGCGCGCGGCATTTTTCTCGTTCAAGCCGCCGTAGGAAAGCGCGATGGCCTGCCAGCCGGAGAGCGCCTCATAAACTTTGTTGTCGGCCAAACGGGCGAACGGATAGAAACCTTTGCCATCGCGAAACCAACTGTTCAGCGAAGAGCGCCCGGCGTCGAGCTGTTTACGGGCGCTGCTCACATTATCCGTGTGAGAAGCGAGCGTGGCGAGTTGCGTGTAAGCGTCGAGCGCGGCCAGCCAAACGCCGGCGAGGTAGACGTCTTTGTCGATTTTGCCCGGCGAGAGCGCCGGTCTCGGTGGCAGCGGCGCCGGCCTTGCGGTTGGACATCAGGCCGTCGGCGTCAAGGGTCGTCACGCAATACTGGTAGGCCTTTTCGAGCGACGGCCAGGATTTCTCCAGAAATTCGCGATCGCCGGAATGCACGACATAACGCGCCGCCGAAAACAGATACAGCGGCGTGGTATCGGCGTGATAGTAGCCGTACGAATATTTGCTCCAATCGAGCAGGGCCGCGCTCTGTGTCCACTCGTGCGGGATTTTGCCGTCGGCGCGTTGATGATCGCGCAGAAATTCCAGGGTGGCGCGGGCGCGGGCGAAATCGCCGTAATCCTCGATGCTCCAGGAATTCATGAGGGCATCGCCGCCGAAAAACCAGGCAAAGCCAGGACGCTCACTCGCGCCTGCGGGTCCGAAACCGGCGACCAGACCGCAGCCTACGCCTTCATCGCACTGCCAACCTTTGTCGACAGCGAGCTTGGCCCATTCGAACGCTTGATTGAGCGTTGCGTCCGGCGTCTCCAGGTGAATGGTTGCGTCCTGGAAAGCGCGGTAGTAGCGATTGGATTTCGTCAGCAAATCCGCCGCGCCGGCTAGCGTTTCCTTGTAGAGCTTCATGGCTTCGGCTGAGCCCGCGCCCGATCCGGCGATCACGATGGGAATCGGCCCACGGCGCGCGATTTCCGGCGTGACGTCCATTTCGAGCAGGACAGTGTGCTCCGGCAACTGATGGCCGATCTGCTCGCTTGACCGCGTAAACAGCGGCGATCCAACTACCGCCGCATAGCGATGCAAGCCCTCTTCGATGACCAGAGCTTTTTCGGCCGGATCGAAGGCGCTGCTCTGCCCACCGAAAGAAGCCGGCCACATGGGACGCATCTCGACCGTGAATGATGCGCGCAGCCGCAGCGGCCGCGCGGTATCGATATCCAGCAGCACGGCAGCGGCCGGCAGGCCGAGCGAGGGAACCCAGGTCTGGCGAATGGTGAACGCCGCGTGCGAGTGCGTAATGGTGACATGACCAGGCGAAACGTTGACGCGCTCGGCCAGGTCGGCCAGCGGCACAGGCTCGAGCGATCCATCGAAATACACCGAGAGCCGAAAATCGCGCAGCACTTTCACCGGCATCATCCAGGCTTCGAATGTGCCATCTTCATGGCCCAGCAACGACGCGCGCCAGCCCACTGCTTCGATGAATTTGCGCGGTTCCGCGGCTTTGCGAATTTCCTGCGCCTGCATCAGGCTTGCGGCCAATACCAAGAGAGTGACCCTGCGCATAACCCCATCATCGCAATTTCGGGCGGTGCTATCATACGGTGGCAATATGGCCCCCGTGAAGCGTCCCAAGACCGCGGCGGAACGCGCGGCGCGCATCAAGAAAATTCTGCAGGGTTTGGACAAGATGTATCCCGGCGTCACCTGCGCGCTCTCGCACCACACGCCGTGGGAGCTGCTGGTGGCCACGATTCTCTCCGCGCAATGCACCGACAAACGCGTGAACGAAGTGACGCCCGGCCTGTTCGCAAAATATCCAACCATGCAGGATTTCGCCGCGGTCCGCCCGGAAGTGCTGGCGCAGGATATTCGCTCGACAGGGTTCTTCAACAACAAAGCGAAATCGATCACTGGCGCGGCGCGCCGAGTCCTCGCCGATTTTGGCGGCCTGGTCCCGAAGACGATTGAGGAAATGCTCACCATTCCCGGCGCCGCGCGCAAGACGGCCAACGTAGTGCTAGGCAGCGGTTACGGCATCGCTTCCGGAATCGTGGTGGACACGCACGTCGCGCGTTTGTCAAAACGCTTGGATCTCAGCAAGGAAACGGACCCCGTCAAAATCGAACGCGATCTTATTAAGATTATTCCTAAAGACCGCTGGATTCTCTTTTCGCACCAGCTCATTCATCATGGCCGCGCGCTGTGCCAGGCGCGTAAACCGCGCTGCGCCGAATGCCTGATCGAGCCGCTGTGCTACGCCAAAGACAAAACGGTGTAAGCCGCCAACTTCCTCTTTACGAAGCGTTTACAAAGCCTTGGCAACCGCACCCAGGCGGCTCGCGTCGATCATAGTGAGTGGCAAAGGAGAGATGCAATGAGATTCAAGGTATTCGTTACCGCACTAGTGGCCGCGGGTTTGTCGCTGCCCGCGGGAGCTAATACGACAGGCACGCCAGCCAGCGCGGACCAGGAATTGGGTGCGAAGCTGGGCCACGAAGTTCGCATGTACGCGCGCTACAGCATTTGGGACAACATAGCGTTCCGCGTGCATGAAGGCGATGTCGAACTGCAGGGGCAAGTCAGCCAGCCGTTTAAGAAAGCCGATATCGAGCGCATTGTGCAGAAAACGCCGGGCGTTCGCAGCGTGACTAATAATCTGCGCGTGCTGCCAACCTCGTTCTTCGATGACCGGCTGCGCAGGCAGGTGGCGAGCGCCATTTATCGCGACCCGATGCTATCGCGTTACGGGAATCAGCCGTTACCGTCGATCCACATCATCGTCGACAACGGACATGTGACGTTGGAAGGCGTGGTGAATAACCAGACCGATAGTAACGTCGCGGCGATTCGCGCTCAGGGTGCCGGCCTTAGCTTTGGCCAGGTCACCAATAACCTGCGCGTCGAAAACCCGACGGTGAAAAAGTAAGGACTCGTGGGGCAGGTCCCCGACCTGCCGCTTTGACCGGAATCTCCGGCAGGTCGGGGACCTGCCCCACGATGTTGTTATAATTTCCTTTCAAAATGGCCAACCCGAAATACGAAGCTAGCGACAAACCGGTCCCGGTCTCAGAGTTGGTGGCGACGCTGAGCGATGGCACTAAAGTGAAGCGCCGTGTGCCCCGCCAGCGCGCCTGCAACGAGAAAGACGAAAAGGGCAAATTGTGCGCGGGCCATCTGAAACGCTGGTATTTTTTCGGGGATGAAGTGAAACAGAAGTTCGGACCGGAAGTGGAAATCTACCGGTGCGAGCATTGCCACACGCTGTACCTGCCCAATCAGGAAGAAGAGCCGCGCACGGGAACGTTGAGTTACTGACGCGGCTGATTCACCGCAAACGGGTCGTCTTTCGGATACAAGGGAAAATCGGCTTCGCAAATCTTGCCGGGGCTCACGGCGTACTCGCGCTTCAGATTATCGGCTGCCCACCAGATGAAGAGATCCTTGGGCAATTGCAAACGGAGATGGTAGGCGGATTCGGGAAGCTGAGTGAATTCAAATGAACCATCCGCTGCCGTTGTTGTCCGGAACTCACCGGTCTGCCCCACCGCGGTCACCACAACGGATGGGGTAGGCTTGGCCTCAAGCCGGCTTAGTGGAGAGACGCCGGGGTAGGGTTCGACGCCGACGAATCCGAAGAGCCTGGGCCGGTGGCTTCCCATCGCGGATTGCGCGGGCCTGCCGAATGTGTGCCGCAGCCACAATAGCTGGGCGGGTTCCGCTGCACACGCTCGTCCATAAGTTCGAACCAACCGAATTGGCGGAAACGAAATACTCGACGCCCCGGCGAAATGAGTAACCGCAAGAGCCGAATCCCTCATTGGTGTGGACAGTGAGAGTGGTTTTTCCGGCGCAGGGAACCGAATGCTTCGGAAACCGTGAAGTCGATGGCTACACTATCGCCGTCCGAATGGAGCAGCAGTCGGCGTGCCGACGAACTCGAAATCCTGCTTGGCGACGCTCCAGCAGCCTGAACCAGAAGAAGCAACTGCAAGCCAATCCCATGGAGGGCGCCATACCGAGCAGGCAGAAAAGTGCGATCAGCCTCATGCCACTTAATTTAAGGTCCAAAAAAGAAAAACCGCATCGGGAGGCTCAGGACCTGCGCGAGCCAATTTACCGATGCGGTCCGCCCGTGTCGAGCTGAGATCCGGCAGCGGGTCGTCTGGCAACTAAACGTCCCGTTTACGTTCCTGGTAAGGTCCGCGTCCAACGTCCTATACCACGAACGCCAAATAACTACCGCAACTGAGGATCCCTGGAGAGAAGCTTGCAACCGTGCGTCGTCAAAAAACCCCTCTGTTGCAACCAACAAACGATCAAATAGCGAGCGTCAAACCTGAACATCGAGCTCCCGCAAGCGCGTTGTCATCATTCGCCCGCCCTTTTTTCGCCTGCCTGTTGCAGCAGAGGGCAGGTTTAAAGGTACTTCGACGATTCATCAAAGAATTAGCAACTGCGCGGCCAATTGTCAATGCTTGTAACACGTTGATTTAAGAGTGACAGGCGAGCTTTTCGCGGCACCCGACCGGTACCAGCCTGTGCTACCGGTGTGTCCGTATGACACAATCGAGTGAAAATGCGCAGGTGGGCCGGATTGCTAACTCTTGGGGTGTTGTCGTTGCCCGGATTGCTGGCGCAAGATGCCGATTTGCGCGTCTACACCGAGCATCCACGCCTGTTCCTGCGGCCCCAGCGGCTACGCCTGCTGCAACGCGGAAAAACAGCGGGACTCCCAGCGTTGGCGGCAATTTTCGTTGTTGATGGCCGGCCATGCGCCTATGCCCGAGCCGGGTTTTGCCGAGGCGCTTTACTATCGCGCCGGAGGCGAGGCGGAAGGCGGCAAGCAGGCGGTGGCCTGGGCGCTGAGTCCGGCGGCGACCGATTTGCGACAGCTCGCGCTGGTGTTCGACTGGTGCCAGGATGCGCTCACGGAAACGCAATCGCAAACGCTGGCCAAGAAGCTGGCGAAAATTATCGATGCGACTGCCGCTGACCGCTCGTTGCCGCTACTCGCTCCCGCCTGGTGGCCGCGATCGCGCTGGCGGATCATTTGCAAGACGTGTCGGCGCAAGAATGTGGAGCAGATCATTCGCGTCTGGTGGCAAGGGCAAATCGCGCCGGCACTCAAAGCCGGCCGCAACGTGGTTCCACGAGACGATCTCTACGCGCTTTACGAGATCCTGCACGCGGTCCGCGACAATATGAATCTCGATCTGCGGGAAGCGGGCTCGCTGTTCTTCAAAGGCCTGCCCGCGTACGATCTGCTGAGTTACTATCCGGCCACTTTTCCCGCCGCCGAAGGCGAGTATCGTATCCCCGCTGTGAAAGGCGCGCGCGAGCCGGACCTGCGCCGCGCGGCGCTGGCACGCGCAGCGGAACTGGCGATGGTGCCGTTCGACAACAATTCCAATCAGACGCTGGTGCTGCAGGGATGGCTGATGCACGACAGCTTTCTGTTGCGCGGCACGTTCGGCGTCACGTATGAATTTCTCTGGGCCAACCCTTACCAGCCCGGCCTGAGCTACTATCACGTGCCGCTGGTGTTTCACGACGATCTTTTCGGCAGGCTGTTCGCGCGCTCCAGTTGGGAAGAGAACGCGCGCTGGCTAGGTTATTTCGACGGCGAGCTCCAGCTTTTTCAAGACGGCAAGGTTACGGTGCTGAATCCTGAGTCGGCGGAGAGTCCGCTGACGATGGATGAAGCGGTGGTGTATTTCGGACGCAGTGCGCAGCGCTTTACGTCAAACTGGAGCCGGAGGTGGACGCCTTTGTGCTGGGCCTCAAGCCGGCGCGTTCTATCAGATTGAAGTAGACGACGAAGAGCTGGTGGAGCAGTCGACCGATCCAGGCGGCATTCTGGCGCTGCACTTGCCGCGCCAGGTGAAGGTCGGTGTGCGGATACGGCCGCGGCCAACTGCGATAGAATCGCACGGTCAGGCTGAAGGGGAGAAATCGCAATGAACCGCAGGAAATATTTGCAGGCTATGGCCGCGCTAGGCGCGTCATCCGCTGTTGCGACAGCCGCCGCTGGAAGTGCCATTCAACTGCATGTCGAGATGGAAGTGGATCCGGCGCGTGAAAAAGAATTGCTGGCGAACTATCGCCAGACTTTTCATCCGGCCATCACCAAGCAGCCAGGGTTTGTCGACGTCAAACTGCTGAAGTTTCGCAGCGTGGCGTCGGGTGCGGTGAAGGCGCCGGCCCTGTACCGGCTGCTGATTAGCTTTCAGACCGAAGAACAGCGGCTGCAATGGGTGGCGACAGATCTTCATCAAAAAGTTTGGCCCACGCTTTCGAAGACGCTCAAGAATCCGGATGCCGTGGCTGCGATTCTCTACGACGCCGTAAACGCCGCGGAATCAAAAATGGAACTGCTTGATCCAGTAGAAGTGCGCGTGCTCGGCGCGCTCATCGAAAAAGAGGCGACGACACCGGAGCATTACCCGCTGTCGCTGAATGCGCTGGTGAACGCGTGCAATCAGAAATCGAATCGCCATCCGGTTGTGGACTATGACGACGACACGGTGAGCGAAGGCATTGACCGCCTGCGGGAAAAACGGCTGGCGGTGGTGCTAGTGGGCAGCGGGCGCGTAACCAAGTATTCCCAGCGGGTGTCGGAGACATTGAACCTGGGAAGGCGGGAGTTGGCGGTGCTGTGCACGCTGCTGCTGCGCGGCGCGCAAACGCTGGGCGAGATCAAGGACCGCAGCGAGCGAATGTTCGCCTTCGCGGATCTGGATGAGACGGCACGCGCGCTGGAGAAGCTGGCCGAATGGCCGGATGGGGCGCTGGTGCGGAAGCTGTCGCGGCAGCCGGGGCAGAAGGAAGCGCGCTATGCGCACCTGCTGGCGGGCGAGCCGGAAGCAGACGCGGAGATACCGGCGGCTGCGGCTGCGCAGCCTAGCAAGTTAACGACGCTTGAACAGGAAGTGCGGGAATTGCGGTCCGAAGTGAGCGAGTTAAAGAGAAGATTGGACGATCTGGACGCGCAACTCCGATAAAAAAATTGCTCGCAGAGACGCAGACTACGCAGAGAAAAACCAACTCTGCGAGAAACTTTTTTAAGCGCTGCAACTATCCAGAATTTTCTGAATCAGCACCTCGTACTGCATTCCCCCCATGGCGGCTGACTGCGCGAAGTCCTCATCCTGCGCGAGCGAGGGGTTGGGATTGGCCTCAATCACCACCACTTCCCCGGCTGGGGTGAGACGCACGTCGATGCGGCCGAAACCTTCGATCTTCAGCAGCCGGTAAACTTTGCGGGCCACTCTGGTCAATTTATCCGCCACGCCCTCGGGCAGCGGCTCGGCGGCGCCGTTTTTGATGCCCCATTTCTTGCGGTAGGTTTCATTCCATTTGGCTTGGAAGGTGGCGAACTTGGGGACGTCGTCGGGAACCTGTCCGAAAAAAATCTCGCGCGGCGGGAACACGATGAGCCGTTGGTTGCCGATCACGCTCACGTACAGTTCGCGCCCCTCGATGTATTCTTCAATCAAAGCGTCACAGTCGAATTTCTCGTGAATGAAGCGCGCCCGCTCGATCGCTTCCGCTTCGGTTTTCACAAAAGACGCCTGGCTGATGCCGTCTGAAGACTCCTCGCAAACCGGCTTGACGAACGCCGGATAAATGAAACGCCGCAGATGGCGCAGGGGATGGTTGCGATGCGAGACCACGAAATGCGGCACGCGCACGTGATGATACGCGAGGACCTTTTTGGCCAGAGCCTTGTCTTTGCAAAGCAGCAGCGCGCCGGGACGCGCCCCGGTGTAGCGCACTTTCATCAGCTCGAGCAAAGCCGGAATGTTGGGCTCATGCGAGCGGTCGTGACGGAACGATTCGGAAAGATTGAAAACGATATCGGGGGCAAACGCAGTGAGCTTGTCGACGATCGAGGCGACGTTGTTGAACACGGCCAGCGTCTCTACTTCATGGCCGAGGCGCTGCAGGCACAACAACACGTCCGCCTCGGTGGGCTTGTCCTCTTCTTCCTTGAGAGAGCGCGCGGAGAAGCTCTCTTCGGGAGCAGGAGGACGGGCGAGGTCGAATAAGACGAGAATTTTCATCCCTATACCGATCGCTTGAACCTCCCCGTGTGGAGATGGTTGGTTACCAGCGCCGCTAAATACGCCGCCAGTTCGAAGTTAAGCCGCACCGGATCGCGCGGCGCCGGCAGTTTCAATTCCTGGCAGCGCAAAATTAGTTTGCGCACCAGCATGTTCACCGTGTATTTGTGTTGGCCGGTCCATTGCACGATCGACGCCACAAGCGCTTTGCGATTTTTGCGCATTAGCCGGGCCGCGGACTCGACGCCGGGCTCTCCATTGCCAAAGATAGCGCGCAAATCGGCGTCATAGAAATCGGGAAAATCTTCGGCATACAATTTTCGGCGCGCGGCGTAGTAGCGGGCGAGCGTGGTTCGCAGCTTGCGCGCCTCTGAAATGCGGCGCCCGCGCGCCACCGCCGGCGGTTTGCCTGCGACCTCCTGCATCAGCGAGTGGACGTACTCCAGTTTCTCCAACGCTTTCCAACCGTGATAGCGGTCGCGCCATTCTTCCGGCGTCAATGCCAGCCAGACGGCGAAGGTTTCGGCGAAATCCTCGTCGGGATGCGCCTGCGCGTACCAGTTGGAGAGATTGCGCACGAAGCCCCGGCTGTACGGGCGCGGGCGGTAGGTTTCGGGCGTGTACTCGGTATCCGGGCTGCCGAAAATTTTCTGCCACTGGCGCGTCGAGGAAAACGGATAGGCGTGATCGATGGCGTGGCCGCATTCGTGGCGCAGCAGCATCTGGCACCACTCCGGCGTGCCGCCTTCGACTTCCAGCATTTCGTGCATCTCAAGCGCCTTGAGACGCGGGTGCGCCAGATAAAACGGGATCGCGATGGCGGGCACTCCTTCGGGAGAAAACCATTCGTCGCCCAGATAGCAATCCGGACGAAGGGTGACGCCGCGCGCGGCCAGTTCTTCGCGCAATTGGCTTACGCGGGCTTCCAACTCGCTGCCCTCGATGCGGACGCCTAGATCGCAGATGCGCAGGGCGAGCATCTCCTCGTCTTTGAGTGCGATCCAGGGCGGCTCCGGCGCTATGGGCGCGGGATCGCGAGAGTCCATCTCTTGATCCTAACGCAGCGCGAAATGCTCAAAATACGGTTGCGCCGAGCCACGGCAACGGCGAATCGCTGATCTGGTAGTATTTTTGTCATACTATGCCGAGTAAGGAGACTGCCATGAAGCTGTCTGTAGTCAGTTTTGGAATTTTGTTGCTCGCGGGATCCATCGCCGCGACTGCGCAAGAGGTCGACTTAGACGCCACGTTCCAAAACTTGAAACAAGCTGTAGAAAAGAAAGACGCCGAGGCCGTGAAAAAGTTGGCTGCGGAAACGCATGCTGCGGCGAGCGCCGACACCTCCGATCACGGGAAGGAAGTCGATGTGTATACGGAGTACGCGCTGTATGCCACCGCGGTTCAGGGTGATCCGGCGACGACGGTCGACTTGCTGGCCGCGCTCGAAGCGCAGAATCCGAAAAGTAAATATTGGGATCAGGGCTACGCGCGCTACTTCGTGGCGCTGCACCAGACGGGCGCGGGAGCGAAGGTTCCCGCTGTTGCAGAAAAGGCCCTACCCAACGTTCCCGACAATACGGACGTGCTGAGGGTGCTGACCGAAAACGCGATGGCCAAGAATCAGACCGACAAAGCCTTAGGCTTGGGCAAACGGTTGGTGGCCGCGGCCAGCAAGCGGACGAAGCCTGAAGGCATGGCTGAGGCCGATTTCGAAAAAGACCGCAATACCAATCTGGGCTACGGGAACCTAGTGGTTGGTCTGGCGCTGGCAGGCAAGACGCAGTATTTCGAGGCCAACAAGAGTCTGCGCGCGGCCGTACCGCTGATTCAGGGCAACCAGGCATGGCTCGGTACCTGCTTATTTCAACTGGGCGTGGTGAACTACCAGCTGGGAAAACAAATGATGAGCAAAGCACAGGTTCTGGAAGCCGCAAAGTACAGTGACCAGGCAGCCGCCATTAAGGGACCATATCAGCAGCAGGCCTATACCAACGCGCAGGTCATGAAAACCGAAGCCGGAAAGATGCGCTAGAACTCGCGGGCGGGCGCCGTCTGCTCAGCGCCCACTCGACCTACCTCGATATCGGCCTGGAAATAATTTTCCGCGCGGACCGGCGAGCCCGCCAGACGCCGCAGCATCGCAATTTGCCCCACGTGGGTAAGTGCGTCGGCAACCGGTCCCTGAAACAACTTCTCTGCAGGACAGCCAAGCGGCGCGCCGGAAGCGAGAAAGCCATCCAACGCCGCGAGACCGGCATGAAAACGTTGCACCTCCTGATCCCACGCTAGCGGCTTGGAATCGTGCCAGGCCTGTTTTCCCTGGGCCAGGCTGAGAGCCCAATCGAGCAGGTCGCCTATGTGCGCAAGGATTTCGGCAGGCGTACGGGATTTCTCCGCAGCACGGAAGCCGGCAAAAGCTGCGGGTGCATCGCGCACTGTTTTGCCACCCCGGTAAGCGAGCGTGGCGAGGGTATGTCGCAGCAAATCGCGTTTTGAGTTGTCCATATCTATACAGCCTTGGTTTTGATGCTGATTTCCGAAGTGAGCGTCCGATGCACCGGACACTTGTCGGCAATTTCAAGCAGCCTGGAACGCTGTTCCGGCGTGACCGGCCCGATGAATTGAATGTCGCGCTCGATATGATCGAGCATGCCCACTTTTGTTTCGCAATCGGCGCAGTCGGCGGCGTGGATTTTGGAGTGGCGCACTTCTACTGTCACGCGCTCGAGCGGCCAGCCTTTGCGGCGCGCATACATTGCGACCGTCATGGAGGTGCAGGCGCCTAGCGCGGCCAGCAGGAGATCATACGGTCCCGGCCCGGTGTCGGTACCGCCCACCGCGACCGGCTCATCGGAAAGGAAACGATGTCTGCCGGATTGAATCTCCTGCGCAAATCCGGCGGCGCTGCCAGTAACGACTACGCTGGGCATCGCATTCTCCTACTCTTTCTTCGGGGGGGCCGCATCGTGGTGTTCCTGCTCTTCCACGTATTCGAGGATATCGTACGGATGCAGGGCGCGATCGGGAAAGAAGGTGTTTATCGCCTCTTGCTCATCGCGAAAGATCTTGAATGCGGTATCCAGCTCCAGCACTTCGGCGATCTTCATGTGGGATTCCGAAAAATTCAACAGCGCCAGAAGCCCGCCGGCGGCCTTGAGCCTGGCCGCATAAGAGATCAAGGTGCCAAGCCCGTCCGAGTCGATCGCGGTGACGTGCTGTAGGTTCAGCAGAACTTTGTTGTTTCCGGCGTCCAGCAAGGACGTGAGCTTCTGACGCAGTAGCTGATCTTCGTCACCCTGAACGAGGTGACCTTTGAGATCGAGGATGGGAATCCCCTCTTTTTCTCGCAGCTCGATTTCCAAGCGCATACTGGCAGGTTACTCCTCGGGCAGCGGAGGGATGGGACGCAGGTTGGCGAAATCAAAGGGTAATCCGTTTCCTCGCGGCTGCATATCCACAACGGCGTTGCCCTTCCAAGTGATCGTCAGCTTCAGGTCAGGTTTGGAGGGCCAGTGTCCAGTGACCTGCTGCCAGGTGACGAGCGGATAGACCAGGGTCAACACTTCGCCGTCGGCTGCGTTCTTCACGCTGACATACGCCAAGGCGGGACCGGTCCACTCGAACGGAACTTCGCGGCCACGACGCAGCAGGCGCACTTGCGAGCGCGGCGCCCAGGCGGGAGGCCGCAGCCAATAGGTGCCTGGCCGTTTTACTGTCACTTCGATGCGGCCGTGCTCGGGCAGGTAGGAAACAACTTTCGCGGCTTCGCTTTCGCGGTTGAGCGAAAGATTCACGGCAACATGCTCTGGCGTGGCGCGGATCGCGTTAGACCAGATGGTATGCAGCGCACGCATGCCTTCCGGAATGCAGCAGCCGAACATGCCCATGCAGCCGTAAGGAGTCAGGTACGGCCCGCACTGGGCTGGCGAGGCGATCCAGTTGATCCAGTCGTTGGGCGCAGGACCGCCCATGATGGCGCCTTGCAGATCGCGCATGCGGGCCAGGCCGGCATCGATTTCAGCGGGTTCCGCGGCGCGGTTTACTTCGCGGTACAGCTTTTCGTACTCGGCCGTCACGAAGAATTGCTGCGGCCGCAAATAGTTGCGCAGGGTTCGCTCGACGTGATCCCAATACTCGGGGAAACCGGCTTGCGCGATCCAACTGGCGATGGACGTGAGGTCGGAGGTAGCGCAGGTTTCGGACAACTCGCGAATCGGCTCGTCCCAAAGCGCGGCGGAGACCCAGCCGGTGCCGGTGCCAAACTGGCTGGCGTAGTCGTAAGCGTTTTTGGCCCATTCGACATAGCGCATGTCGCCGGTGACGGCGCCCAAGTGCGCGACACCCCACACGCCGTGCAGCGTGCTGTGCATGTGACCGTGAAATTCACCGTTGGGCTGGATGCGCTCGTTGGATTTCGGCAGCAGCTCAACATCAGCCATCAGGCCTTCCGCCAGGGCCTTCGCAAAGCTCAGGGCTTCGGGATCGCCGGTGGCTTCCCAATACGTAACGATGGGCTCGACCGCCGCCGTGGGGAATTGCGACTTCAGCCATTTGCCGCCCAGCCAGGCGCCCGATCCACCTTTGTAATAGGCGCGGCCGGCGTCCCACTCGGCGGGCTTGCGCAGAGCCTCAAACAGTTTTCGGGCGGTGCGGCGGTCCTGTTCGTTCTTGGTGCGCTTGTAGGTTTCGGAAAGGCTGCGCAGAATTTTGGCGGTGGCCCAGGTGCTGACGATTTCGTCGCTTCCGACCTTTTTTCCCTGGTAAACATCGCCTTCCATGAAATGCCCAGGTGACACCCACGCGAAACCATCCGGCCTGACGTAACCCAGCACACGGGCGCGCATTCCCTTCTCGACCGCGGCCGGTTCTTTGATGCCTAGGATTTCGCGCATGTAGAGGAATTCCCAATCCATGCGGGTATCGGTGTCGCCAGGGACGATGGGATCGTGGCCAAGCGGCGCGGGCGGTACGGCCATGGGGCGTACGAAGAAAACAGGCTCGTAGTTCAGCGCCGGGCGGGGATTCCGGTTGAGATGGCGGTAGGACCACGCTGCCATGCGGTTCAAGTCAATGTCCGCCGGCACGCCGGGCGAGTTGGACGGAGCCGCCTCGACCGCGACCGCCGAAATTGTTCCCGGCAATCCGGATGGATGGAAAGCGGTTTGCGCATAGAGTCCGGCGGCCAGGAGGGCACAACAAGCCTTAAATGGATGGAAGGTCACGGTTACGCAATTGTACCTCCCGCTAACCATTGACAATCTTGCCCGCGGGTTGGCGCGGATGTTAAGGCTGGTATAAGGAGGTGTCCCTGTGCACCAAGCCGCCACTTTTCTCGCCGTTCTACTGACCCTTGCGCCGTTGGCTAACGCCGCCGATTCCGCTCTGATCGACTTGGTTATGCCGGATGCCAAAGTCGTATTTGGCGCCAATGTGAGTCGTATCCTGGCCTCACCGCTAGGCAAGAGTTTCACCACTGGCAAAGAGTCCCAGGCGGGAGCGGCGCTCGCCGGCTTCACGGCCGCGACCGGGTTCAACCTGGCGCGCGATCTGGAGGAAATACTGGTGGCGACCACCGGCGGGCCGAAGAACGCGCCGACCCTGGTAGTGCTGCGCGGCATTTTCGATAAGGACCGGGTGCGGGCGTTTGCGAAAAACAATGGCGCAACGGTGAGTACGTACAACGGCCTGGAGATATACACCGGCGCGAGAAACATGGGCACGGAAAATGTCTCGGGAGCCTTCGCGGTGATCGATCAAAGCATTGCCGTCGGAGGTCCGCTGGAACAGGTACGTGCCGCCATTCGAGGCCGCGGTCAGGGCGCTAAGATCAGCGCCGATCTCCGCCGGAAGATTGCCGCGTTGAGCGAGAACTACGACATCTGGGCGGTGTCGCTCGCGCCCGCCTCGGGACTGGCGTCGCGCTTCAACGATTCCAAGGCCGATATGACAGCGGAGATGCTAAAAGCCATCGAGCAGTTCAGCGGCGGGTTGAAGTTCGGGGATGGCTTTGAAATCGCCGCGGAAATTCTGTCCCACACCGAACGTGATGCCGAGAAGCTGGGAGGCGGACTGCAGACGCTGGTCGCCCTGCTGCAAAGTGACCCGCGCACAAAGTGTCCGGATTGCTTGAAGGTCCGAGTTGAAGACGCCACGGTGCACGTTTCCCTGATTGTTCCTGCGTCCGTGATCCAACAAAACCTGCAAGCGCGCAACCAGCCGCGGGTTGTGGCGCCGCCGAACACCGATATCGTGATCCAGTCGTCGCCCGGAGACATGGGTACGGTGAAGTTGGCGCAACCGTAGGAATCCACCCAACCCGCATAAAATTGGCAGGTCGGGGACCTGCCCCACTGCGTCTTCTTGACTTTCCGCGCACGGGTAGTTTATTGTAACGGTTCGATTTGGCAGCGCTTTGGGCCGGCAGAGTATGGGGATCAATACGGGCGGCGGAACCGAGACATTAGACCGGTTTCTGGACTCGACCCTCGAAAGTGTGGATAGCGCTGAAGCCTGGGCGAGTGACATCGCTCAAAAGGCGGGGATCAACGAAGACGATCTGGCCAAAATCAGCATGGCCGTGCGTGAGTCGATGGTCAACGCCGTGGTGCACGGCAACCAGTACAGCGCAAACAAGAAAGTTCGCGTGACGGTGTCTACGGGCGCGGGCCGTTTCACGATTACGATTGCGGATGAGGGGAACGGATTCGACCCCGACAAATTGCCGGATCCGCTGGCAGCGGAGAACCTGATGCGGAGTTCCGGCCGCGGTATCTTTCTTATCCGTGCTTTCATGGACGAATTTCGGGTGCGCCGGTTGGAACCCGGCATGGAAGTGACGATGGTAAAATACCTGGACCCAGCGTAGCCTGCGCGGAATTTTTTTCATTGATTAAGGAGAGCGGAAGTGAGTGTTAAGTTAAGTACTCGACAAGTTGGCGACGTAAGCGTAGTGGATGTGGCAGGGCGGATCACACTGGGTGAAGGCTCCAGCGCTCTGCGCGACCTGCTCAAAGACATGGTCGGCAAGGGGCAGAAGAAGATTCTTCTCAACCTCGGCGAAGTTTCCTATATCGACAGCTCAGGGATCGGGGAATTGGTTTCGGCATTTACCACGATCGCCAATCAAGGCGGCCAGCTCAAGCTATTGAATTTGGCCAAGCGCGTTAAGGATCTGTTGCAAATCACCAAGCTCTACACGGTTTTCGACGTTCATGACGACGAAGCCGGCGCTATTCGCAGTTTCGCCTAACCAGGCTTTGGGGCGGGATCAGCCCGCCCTATCCTCCGCCCACAAACTGGACGATTTCGAGAGTCGTGCCTTCCTGCAGCACTGTCACGGGCCAGAGATCTCTCTTGATAATGCGGCGGTTCATTTCGACCGCCACCCGCTCCGGATCCAATTGCAGAAAATGAATGAATCGCAGCAGAGTTTCGTTCGGCCCGACAGTGTGGGGCTCTCCATTGACGACAATCCGCGCGGCGGCGGGCGTGGTTTGAGGCGCAGAATCGTGCGCAGCGGTTGACACTAGATTTCCCCAGCCATTATATTCAAGTTTAAGCTCTTTCCGGCACAAGTCTGATGCCCACCACATACAAGGAACTGTATTTCCCTGTCCTGTTACAGGCGGTGATCGCCATGGCCGTTGCGGGCGGCATTTTGCTGCTCTCGTATCTGCTGGGCCATCGCGTCAAGAACCGCATCAAGGACATGCCGTACGAGTGCGGCATTGCGCCAACCGGGGACGCGCGCCATCGCTTCAGCGTCAAGTTCTATCTGGTGGGAATGCTTTTCATTCTGTTCGACATTGAAGCCATCTTTTTGTATCCCTGGGCCGTGGTTTACCGCGAGCTGAAGATTTTTGGGTTCTTCGAAATGCTGGTTTTCGTGGTTTTGATCCTGGCCGGTTTTTTCTACATCTGGAAAAAGGGAGTCCTCGACTGGGCGCACAACGAGCCCGGCTCGAAGCCCTGAGAATCATGCTTCCTGAAGATCTGAAAGATTTTGCGCCGGCCGCGGCCCTCGATGAGTGGGATTCCGCTTGCATTGTGGCGGGCCGCCAAGATCGCCAGGAGTTTACGCTGGAGATCGATCCGCAACGCATCGTCTTCGTGTGCCGGTTTCTCAAAGACAAGTTTCAGTACGTCCGGCTGAGCACGGTAACGGGCGTCGACCGCTATCCGGCTGAGCCGCGCTTCGAAGTGGTTTATCACCTGCATTCTGTTGAGCGTAACGAGCGGTTGCGTCTCAAGTGCCGGCTGGGCGGCGACAGTCCGGAGATCGATTCGGTGACCGGCATATGGCGCGCGGCCAACTGGTACGAGCGCGAAACGTTCGACCTGTTCGGCATTTCCTTCCGGAACCATCCGGACCTGCGGCGCATTATGTTGACCGAAGATTTCGAAGGCTATCCGCTGCGGAAGGACTTTCCGATTACGGGATGGCGAGTCTGACCACATGAGCGAGCCTGACATTCCCGGCGTAGTCACGATTCCGGAACCCACCACCGGCGGAAACGGCGGGCCGACGCGGCCGCGCCGCATGACGCTCAACATGGGGCCGCAGCATCCGTCGACACACGGCGTGCTGCGTCTGGAACTGGAGCTGGACGGCGAAACCGTGGTCGGCTCGCAGCCTGACATCGGCTATCTGCACACGGGCATCGAGAAAGAATTTGAAGTCAAAACCTATCAGCAGGCCGTCACGCTAACCGATCGCATCGACTACCTCGCCCCGCTTTCTAATAATCTTTGCTACTGCCTGGCGGTGGAAAAACTGCTGGGTCTAGAAATTCCTCCGCGAGCACAGTGGACCCGCGTAATGCTCACCGAGCTGACGCGCCTCAACAGCCACCTGGTTTGGCTGGGCACGCACGCGATCGACATCGGCGCGATGTCGGTATTCCTCTATTGCTTCCGCGAGCGAGAAGACATTCTGCGTATTTTCGAAATGTTCTCTGGCCAGCGGATGATGACCAGCTATTTTCGCGTGGGCGGCCTGGCGTTGGAACCGCCGCGCGGCTGGCGGGAACGCGTGCGCGCGTTCATCGAAATCTTCCCAAGCCGCGTGGATGAGTACGAAGAGCTGTTGACCAATAACCGGATCTGGACCGGGCGCACCAAAGGCGTTGGCACGATCTCGCTCGAAGACATGCTGGACCTGGGCGTGACGGGACCCATGTTACGCGCCGCCGGTTTGAAGTGGGACATACGCAAAGCCCAGCCTTATTCGAGCTACGAGCAATTCGATTTTGAAATCCCGACGCGCACGGAAAATGATGTCTACGCGCGCTACTTGGTGCGCATCGAGGAAATGCGGCAGAGTTCGCGCATCATCAAACAGGCGCTCGAAGGCATGCCGGAAGGCCGCTGGACCGCCGACGCGCCGCACGTCGTTCTGCCGGATCGCGAAAAGATGAAGACGCAGATGGAAGCGCTGATCTATCACTTCAAAATCGTGACCGAGGGCTTCAGCGTTCCGGCCGGCGAAGTGTATCAGGCTATCGAATCGCCCCGCGGCGAAGTGGGCTATTACGTGGTGAGCGATGGTACGGCCAAGCCGTACCGGGTGCATGTGCGCGGCCCGAGCTTTGCTAATCTGCAAGCCATTCCTACCATGATTCAAGGGACGCTGATTGCCGATGTGATTGCCGCGATTGGCAGCATGGATTTCGTACTGGGTGACGCGGACCGATGACTTTTTCGCCGGAGCTGGAAGCTAAATTCGCCAAGCTGCTGACCATCTATCCGCCGGGACGGCAGCGGTCGGCCATGATCCCGATGCTGCTGTTCGCGCAGGATGAAATCGGCGCGGTGACGGACGAGCTGGTGCGTGAGGTGGCCACGCGCGTAGGTGTGGAGCCGCTGCAGGTCGAGGAAGTGCTGAGCTACTACTCGATGCTGCATCGCAAGCCGCTGGGCAAGTATCACGTGCAAATCTGCACCAACATCAGTTGCCTGCTGATGGGCGGAGACGAGCTGTGGGAGCAGGCCTGCGAAAAGCTGGGCATCGGGCACAAAGAAGTGACGGCCGACGGGTTAATTTCGCTCGAAGAAGTGGAGTGCATCGGAGCCTGTTCGTGGGCGCCGGCCTTGCAGGTAAACTACGATTTCCACCATTACGCGACGCCGGAAAAGCTGGACCGCCTTCTGGACAGCTTGAGAAAGATCAGTTAATCCATGCTTTATAACGAACCGAGTCCGCTCGAAATCAAAGTGCTGTCCAAGCGTTTTGGGCTGGCCAACTCGGACTCGATCGATACGTATCTGGCGACCGAGGGGTACGCGGCGTTCGAGAAGGCGCTGCACATGAAGCCGGAGGAGATTATCGAGGAACTGAAAATCTCGAATCTTCGCGGCCGCGGCGGCGCCGGATTTCCTACCGGCATGAAGTGGAGCTTCGTGCCGCGCACGTCGCCCAAGCCCAAATACATCGTGGTGAACGCGGACGAGAGCGAGCCGGGAACCTGCAAGGATCGCGTGCTCATCGAGAACGATCCGCATCAGTTGATCGAAGGCATGCTGATCGCGGGCCTGGCTGTGGACGCGCATGCGGGCTACATTTATGTGCGTGGCGAATACCGGTATCTGATCGATATTCTGGATCGCGCGATTGCCGAGGCGTACGCTCGTGGATACCTGGGCAAGAATCTGCGCGGCACGAATTTTTCGTTCGATGCCTACACGCACACCGGCGCAGGCGCGTACGAATGCGGAGAAGAATCCGCGCTGCTGGAATCGCTGGAAGGAAAACGCGGTATTCCCCGCATACGGCCGCCGTTTCCCGCGGTGGTTGGCGCGTTTCAGTGCCCGACCATTCTGAACAACGTCGAAACTTATTGCGCCGTTCCTCCGATTCTGCGCGACGGCGGCGCGGCATTCGCTGCGCTGGGCGTGCCCAAAGCGGGCGGCACCAAGCTCACCTGCCTGAGCGGACATATCAATAAACCTGGCGTCTATGAATTGCCGCTCGGCATTCCCGTCATGAAAATGATCGACGAAGTGGGCGGCGGCATGCGCAATGGCAAAAAGCTCAAGGCCTTCATCCCGGGTGGATCATCGTGTCCCGTGCTCACCGGCGCAGAATGTGAAAACCTCACCATGGATTACGATTCCATGGCCAAAGCAAAATCGATGCTGGGCTCGGGTGGCGTGGTGATTATGGACGAGGACACGTGCATGGTGAAAGCCGCGCTACGCATCATGCGTTTCTACGCGCACGAAAGCTGCGGCTGGTGCATTCCCTGCCGCGAAGGCACGGCCTGGCTGCGCAAATTGTTGCAGCGGTTTCACGATGGCGGCGGACGCAAGAGCGACATCGTGCTGATCGGCGATCTGGCCAAGAATATGCTGGGACGTACATTCTGCCCGCTGGGCGACGCGGCGGCGCTGCCCACGATTTCGATCGTCGAAAAATTTTACGACGAGTTCGCGGCGCATCTGGATGGAAAGCCGTGTCCGTATGAGAAAGTCTCGCGGCTGGTGATGGCGTAATGGCGGATCCGGTCAAGCTCACAATCGACGGACACGCGGTGGAAGCCGCGCCGGGAACGCTGGTTATCGAAGCCGCCAAACGCGCGGGCATCGAGATTCCCGCTTTCTGTTATTACGAAGGGTTGAGCCTGCAGGCGGCCTGCCGCATGTGCCTGGTGGAAGTGGAGAAAGCGCCCAAGCTGATGGCGGCCTGCACGCTGCCAGTGGCCGAGGGTATGGTGGTAAAGACGGAAACTACCGCCGTCGCCCAAGCCCGCAAATACACGCTGGAATTTCTGCTCACCAACCATCCCCTGGATTGTCCGGTATGCGATAAAGGCGGCGAGTGCGAGCTGCAGGACATGGTGTTTCGCTACGGCGCGGGCGAAAGCCGCTATAGCGAAAACAAACTGCACACGCCGGAGAAGCAATGGTCGCCGGTGGTGTTCTTCGACGCGCCGCGCTGCATTCTGTGTTTCCGCTGCGTGCGCATTTGCAATGAGGGCATGGGCGTCACGGCGCTGGGCATTGTGAATCGCGGCGCAGTTTCCGAAATTGCGCCCAACCATGGCGATCATCTCGAATGCGATGAATGCGGCATGTGTATCGACATCTGTCCGGTGGGCGCGCTGACCAGCGGAACCTATCGCTACCAGACTCGACCTTGGGAGATGGAGCACGTCGGCACCATTTGCACGCATTGTTCCAACGGCTGCAAAACCACGCTGGGCGTGCGCAATGGCGAGATCATTCGCGGCAATAATCGCGACCGCTCGGGCATCAATGGCGAATTTTTGTGCATCAAGGGCCGCTACGGATTTGATTTCCACGATCATCCGGACCGGCTGCAAACTCCACTGCTGCGCTTGGACGGCAAGCTCGAGCCGGTGTCCTGGTCGAAGGCGATTGCGGCAGTCGCGGCTAAGTTACGGGAAACGCGCGATCGCGGCGGGAAAATCGGCGTCGTCGGATCCAATCACACCACCAACGAAGAGAATTATTACCTGCAGAAATTCGCGCGCAACGTTCTGGGAACGAACCATATCGATCACCACCGAACCGGCGATGTGGTTACTTTGCTGGACGCCGTGAGCGGACAAACCGGTGCGCTCGCGACGACGAAGGATTTGTACGAACGCAAAGCGGTACTGGTCATCGGCGCTGATTTGGCGATTGAGCAGCCTTTTCTCGCATTTCAGATTCGCGCCAATTTCCGGCACCATCAGGCGCACGTTTATGCGATCACCGAGCAGCCGGTGCGCGAGGACAAGATCGCAGTCACCGCGCTGCGCGCCGCGCCGGGACAGCAATTGGCGGCGCTGGAATCGCTGCGTGACAAGCTCAAGGCCGAGCCCGAGCTGGTGATTCTTTACGGCGATTCCATCAAGGGCGAAGCGGTACGTCAACTGGTGGCGTTCGCCGATAGCTTGGGAATTCCGGTGAAGTACGTGCCGCTGCTGGACTATTCCAACTCGCGAGGCGCGATCGACATGGGGCTTACGCCGGAGCTCGAACCCGGCTACCACCCGGCGGCCCAACCCGGCATGACGTTGGACGAGATGCTGGCCGCCGAAGATCTGGATGTGCTGTGGGTGGTTGGCGCCAACCCGCTAGGACGAGGCGAACTGCGCTCGAAGGGCGCCTTCGTGATTACGCAGGAAATGTTCCTCACCGAGACTGCCAGCCGCGCCGACGTGGTTTTGCCGGCGTCTTCAGCGTACGAAAAGAACGGCACGGTGACCAATGTCTGCGGCGAAGTGCAGCGCTTGCAGAAGGCGCTCGAGATCATGGGCACCAAGCCGGATCTCGAAATCATCGGACTCATCGCGCGCGAGATGGGCGCAGCGGCCGCTGTCGGGCCATGGACTTCCGCCGCCGTTTTCCAGGAAATTCAACGGACCGTCCGTGGCTATAACGTGGCCGAAGCCGTAATCGCCACCGGCGGAGCAGCGCAAACCATGCCGGTGAACGGGCGCATTCCCGTACCCAGCCGTCCGGACCTGGTGCGCTCCGCGCATGATACGCTGTTCACCTCCGGAACGCTGGGCCGCTATTCAAAGAAATTGCATTCCGTGCTGGAAAGCCGGATCGGGCGTTAATGGAATTCTTCGTCATCAGCATCATCAAGGCCGCGGTGGTGGCGTTCGTGCTGCTCACCACGCTCGCCTACCTGCAGTGGGTGGAGCGAAAAGTGATCGCCCACATCCAGGTACGGCCCGGCCCGTATCGAGTAGGCCCGCACGGTCTGCTACAGCCGCTCGCCGACGTCGTCAAGCTGATTACGAAAGAAGACGTACTGCCGCCGCACGTCAACAAGTTCGCGTATTTGATGGCGCCATTTCTGTCGGTGACGATGGCGTTGATTTCGATTTCCGTAATCCCGTTTGGCGATCAGTTTCAGGCCTTCGGCTACACCACGTGGATGCAGCTTACCGATCTGAACGTCGGTCTGCTGTTCATCCTGGCGATTAGCTCTATGGGTGTGTACGGCGTGGCGCTGGCCGGCTGGGCTTCGAACAACAAATACGCGCTGCTGGGCGGGCTACGCAGTTCGGCGCAGATGATCAGCTATGAGCTTCCGATGAGCCTGGCCATTGCGGCGCCGCTGCTGATGGCGAATACGCTGAGCCTGCGTGAAATCGTCCAGAAGCAGGGCGGGTATGCGTTCGGCTTTCTGCCGCAATGGAATATTTTCCAGGGACCGATGCCGCAGATTTTCAGCTTTTTCATTTTCATCATCGCTGCGTTTGCCGAAACCAATCGCGTGCCGTTCGATTTGCCGGAAGCCGAGAACGAGCTGGTAGCGGGCTTCCACGTGGAATACAGCAGCATGAAATTCGCTTCGTTCTTCATGGCTGAATACGCGAACATGGTGACGGTTTCCTCGCTCGCCACGATACTTTTCCTGGGTGGATGGCTGCCGCTTTTTCCGGTAACGCTTGGCTCGGGGCTCGTTGTGCCGGCAATCTTCGCATTCGCCGGCATTGTGTGCTGGTACCATGCGCTGCATCCGGCGCGGCGCGGCGACCGGAAATCTCTGCCCGTATTCGGAACCGTTTTTCTGCTGCTGGGCGCGGTGCTGCTGGTGCCAAGCGTCTCGGCCAATTTCATGCCCCTATTTTGGTTTGCAGGCAAAGCTGGATTTCTCCTGTTCGTTTTTATGTGGATTCGTGGGACGCTGCCGCGTTTCCGCTATGACCAGTTGATGTCTTTTGCGTGGAAGTTTCTTTTCCCGGCGGCGCTGCTGAATCTTTTGCTGACGGCGTGGCTGGTGGCCTGGGTTTCCTGATGGACGTGATTCTGTTTCTCGTGTTCGCGACGATCGCGGTGGTTTGCGCCATCAGCGTGGTGGTACAAACGCATCCGATCGCGAGCGCCCTTTCGCTCGTTGGAGTGATGGCGTCGCTCGCCGTGTTGTATCTGCTGCTGGGCGCGGAATTCATCGCCATGGCGCAGGTGGTGGTGTACGCGGGCGCGATCATGGTCCTGTTTGTGTTCGTCATCATGCTGCTGAACGCGGGCGCGGAATCGAAGAGTGGGCGGTCGCTGGTGGCGTCCTGGCTGGGTATTCCGCTGATCATTGTGTTCCTTGGCCTGATGAGTTTCTTCGCGCAGCGTTGGCTGCCGTTCGCCGACCCGGTGCGCTTCGGCGCGTTCAAAGGCGGCTCACCGCGGGATATCGGCAGGGCGCTGTTCACGCAATATCTACTGCCGTTCGAAGTGGTCTCAGTACTGATCTTGATCGCAATTCTGGGCGCTATTGTACTGGCGCGGAAGGAGCTGGATTGATGAGCGGAGTTCCTCTTTCCTGGTACCTGATTTTGAGCGCGGTGCTGTTCACACTGGGCGTGGCGGGCTTTTTGTTTCGCAAAAATATCATCACGTTGTTCATGTCGATCGAGCTGATGCTGAATGCCGTAAACCTCAGCTTTATTGCTTTTTCGTACCAGCTTAAACAGGTGAACGGCCATATTTTTACGTTCTTCGTCATGGTGGTGGCGGCGGCTGAGGCAGCGGTGGGCCTGGCAATCATCCTGACGGTGTTCAAAAATCGCGCCACGCTCAACGTGGATGAAGTCGACTCGATGAAATACTGATGCAGCAACTCTGGCTCATCCCGATTTTCCCGCTCGCCGGTTTTCTGATCAACGGCGTGTTGGGGCGGCGTGTCTCGAAGAGCGTGGTCAACGTGGTCGCGATCGGCTCCGTGCTGCTGTCGTTTGCCTGGGTGGTGAAGACGCTGCTGGCGCTGGGCGATATGCCGACCGCGTACGTCGAGCGCTATTTCACCTGGATACAGAGCGGCGATTTCCATGTTGGATTCGATCTGTCCGTCGACCGCTTAACCGCCGTGATGCTGCTGGTGGTTACGGGCGTGGGTTCGCTGATTCACATTTACGCCGCTGGGTACATGGCGCACGAAGGCGGCTATTACCGTTTCTTCGCCTACCTGAATCTGTTCATGTTTTTCATGCTGATTCTGGTGCTGGCGGCCAACTATCTGCTGCTATTCGTGGGATGGGAAGGCGTGGGCCTTTGCAGTTATTTGCTCATTGGCTTTTACTTTTTGAAGCATAGCGCTACCACGGCTGGGAACAAGGCGTTCATCGTGAATCGCATTGGCGATTTCGGATTTTCGCTGGCGATTTTCTTGATCTTCATCCAGTTCGGCTCACTCGATTTCGGAACCGTGATGCCTGCCGCGGCCTCCAAGCCCGAAGGCGTGCTCACCACAATTGCTCTGTTGTTGCTGGTGGGCGCTTGCGGAAAATCCGCGCAATTTCCGTTGTACGTTTGGCTGCCGGATGCGATGGAAGGCCCGACGCCGGTGTCCGCATTAATTCACGCCGCGACCATGGTGACCGCCGGCGTATACATGGTGGCGAGATCGTCCGCCATTTATGTGCGCGCGCCTCACGCTCTGGAGATGGTGGCGTACATCGGCCTATTCACGGCTGCGTTTGCCGCGACCATTGGCCTGGCGCAGAACGATATCAAGAAAGTTTTCGCGTATTCCACCGTGTCGCAGCTTGGCTACATGTTTCTCGGCTTGGGCGTGGGCGCGTTTTCCGCCGGCATCTTCCATCTGGTTACTCACGCTTTCTTCAAGGCGCTGTTGTTCCTGGGCGCGGGCAGCGTAATTCACGCGCTCTCCGGCGAACAGGATATGCGTAACATGGGCGGCCTGTACAAGAAGATTCCGGTCACTTGCATCACAATTGCCTGCGCCTCGGTAGCCATAGCCGGTGTTCCGCCGTTTTCAGGATTTTTCAGCAAGGACGAGATTCTGGCCGCGGCCTATCATCACGCTCCCTGGATGTTTTGGATCGGCGTGATCACGGCGGGCATGACGGCCTTTTATGTATTTCGCGCGCTGTTCATGACGTTCTTCGGCGAGTATCGCGGCCACGCGCATCCGCATGAATCGCCGCTGGTGATGACTTTGCCGCTGGCTGCATTGGCGGTTCTTTCGCTCGGCGGGGGATTTATTCACGTTCCGGGCTGGCTCGCGCCCATGTTCCCTGCGGCAGCGGAGGGTGGCGACGACACGAAGCTCATGGTGATTTCTGTCGCGGCGGGTTTGACAGGAATAGGCCTGGCCACCGTGATGTACGTTCTCAAGCCCGGCATGGCGGATTCCATCGCGGCCAGTTTCGGCGGCCTCTACCGGCTGGTTTACAACAAATATTTCGTGGATGAGATTTACGACGCTGCTGTGGTTAAGCCTCTGGTGGAAGGCTCGCGCGTGGTGCTGTGGAAGGGCGTGGACGCGGGGTTGATCGATGGCGTAGTGAACGGCGTAGGGACGCAGTCGCGCGCTGTGGGGGCGCTGCTGAAGCTGTTCCAATCGGGCAATGTGCGCAGCTACGCGGCCTGGGTCGTGTTCGGCTCGATCATGCTCATCGTCTTCATGAGCCTCGCGGGTTTGGCGAGTGACTTTGCGAAGGTGGCGCGATGAATCCGGCTGATTTACTGCTGGCGCTGCCGCTGGCGGGTTTTTTGCTGACGTTGTTTCTGCCGCGCGATCAACATAAAGCCATTCGCATTGTCACGCTTCTGGTGGCCATCGCAGCTTTCCTGGTTTCGCTGGCGCTCGCCGCCGGTTTTCGCGCCGACACCGCGGGGCACCAGTTCATCACCGACTTCGTCTGGATCACTTCGCCGGAGATTCACTATCGCGTGGGCGTCGATGGCATCAGCCTCTGGCTGGTGCTGCTTTCCACTTTTCTAACGCCTATCGCGATGTTAATATCCTGGCGCTCGATCGACAAGCGCATCAAGGAATTCTACGGACTGCTGCTGCTGCTCGAATTCGGGCTGATTGGCGTCTTCCTTTCGCTCGATCTGTTTCTGTTCTACGTTTTCTGGGAAGTTTCGCTCGTTCCGATGTATTTCCTGATCGGCATTTGGGGCCACGAGCGCCGCATCTATGCCGCCGTCAAGTTTTTCCTGTATACGATGGCGGGCTCGGTGCTGATGCTGACAGCGATTATCTATCTCTACAATCGCGCGGGAACTTTCAACTACACCAGCATTATTGAGCAAATGACCGGCGGCCGCATCACGCTCACCAGCGTGGAACAGATGCTGTTGTTCCTCGCATTCTTCATCGCCTTCGCTATCAAAGTGCCGCTGTTTCCGCTGCATACGTGGCTGCCGGATGCGCACGTCGAAGCGCCTACGGCGGGTTCGGTCATGCTGGCGTCCGTCATGCTGAAGATGGGCACTTACGGACTGGTGCGTTTCTGCCTGCCGCTGTTTCCGGAAGCCGCGCGGCGTTGCGCGCCTTGGATCGTAACGCTGGCCATCATCGGCATTATTTACGGCGCGCTGGTGGCGATGGTGCAGCCCAACATGAAGAAGCTGGTGGCGTATTCGTCGGTGAGCCACCTGGGTTTCGTCGTGCTCGGCATCTTTTCGTTCACGCAGATTGGACTGGACGGCGCGGTCTACCAGATGTTGAATCACGGAATTTCGACCGGCGCGCTGTTCGTGCTGGTGGGATATCTTTACGAGCGTCGCCATTCGCTGGTCATCGCCGATTTTGGCGGCGTGGCTACGGTCGCGCCGTGGCTGTCCACTGTTTTCCTGATCACGACCCTGGCGAGCGTCGGCCTGCCCTTGCTGAATAATTTTGTCGGCGAGTTTCTGGTGCTGCAGGGCGCGGCCCAGGCTTACTTCCGCTGGACGGTGTTCGCGTCCATCGGCGTAATCTTATCGGCGTGCTACATGCTGTGGCTTTACCAGCGCATTTTCTATGGCGAGACGCCGGAGCCGGTCCGCTCTCACGTGATGGACCTGCGCCCGCGCGAGTGGGCGGCCATAGTGCCCCTGATCGTGATGATGGTCTGGATGGGCGTCTATTCGCAGACGTTTCTGCCCGCGGTGAGCCGCTCGACCGCCGCCATTCTCGAACAGACCAAAATGAACGTGCGTTTCCAGGTGAAGATGGAGCTGCCGCATGCCCGCTGAGTTCATGCCAAGCGGCGTGGAACTGGTCCGCTTCCTTCCCGAAATTCTGCTGACCATTGCGGGAACGCTGCTGATGGTGATCGAAGCGGTGGCTGGACGCCGCTGGCCAAATCTTTACGGGAATCTGTCGCTGGTCGCGCTGGTAGCCGCGCTGGGCGCGACTTGGAACGCGTATCAAGTTCCCGGCCCCGCGTTTTCCGGCATGCTACTGGCGGATGGGTTCGCGGCGTTTTTCCGCCTGCTGGTGATCGGCGTCGGCATCTTGACGGTGCTGGCTTCGTATCGATTCCTGGCCCGCGAGCAAGTGGAGACGGGCGAATATCACGCGCTGATTTTGTTTTCCGTGGTGGGGCAGTCCGTGATGGTGACCGCCTCAGAGCTAATCATGATTTTCATCGGTCTGGAGATTTCGTCCATTGCGACCTACGTGCTGGCCGGTTATTTGCGCGATGACAAGCGCGCTAACGAAGCGGCGCTGAAGTATTTCCTGCTGGGATCTTTCGCCACGGCATTTTTTCTCTACGGCATCGCGTTGATCTATGGCATGACGGGATCGACCAATCTGATCGCCATTCACAACATCCTGGCCATGCGCGTGAGTGCGCCGCCGGCGGCGCTGGTGGCGGTGGCGGCGGCGCTGATGTCGGTCGGATTGGGATTCAAAGTTTCCGCAGCGCCTTTTCAAATTTGGGCGCCGGACGTCTACCAGGGCGCGCCTACGCCGGTGACGGCTTTCATGTCGGCCGGCCCGAAAGCGGCGGCTTTCGCCATTCTGCTGCGAATTTTCATGACGGCTTTCGCGCCCATCGGATCGGATTGGGAGCGGCTAGTCTGGATCTCGGCGCTGCTCTCGATGACTATCGGAAATTTCGCCGCGCTCACACAATCCAACGTAAAGCGATTGCTGGCGTACAGCTCGATTGCGCATGCGGGTTACGTGCTGGTGGCGCTGGCGGCGCGCTCTGAGATCGGCACGGCGGCAGCGATGTTCTACCTGGCCGCCTACGCGCTGATGAATGTGGGGGCGCTGGCGGTGGTGGCGCACCTTTCCGGCAAAGGCGAACGTTTCCTGAATGTGGACGATTTCGCGGGCCTGGGCGTGCGGCAACCGCTCACCGCGGCGCTGCTGACCATCTTTTTGCTGTCGTTCATCGGCGTGCCGTTGACGGCGGGATTTTTCGGCAAGTTTTATATTTTCAAGGCCGCGCTGCAATCGCATCTGGTCTGGCTGACGGTGCTGGGACTGCTCAACAGCGCTGTGGCGGCGTACTACTACCTGCGGATTCTGGTGGTGATGTACATGCACGAGCCAAGTGAAGCCGCGATGGAAATCGAGCCGCTGGGAACGGGTATGCGGCTGGCGCTGATTATGGGTGCGCTGGGGACTTTCGTGCTGGGGATTTTTCCGTCAAGCGTGATTGAGTTTGCGGGGAAGTCTGCGGCGTTGGTCCGGTGAAAGCCAAACACATTTCTCGCAGAGACGCAGAGAACGCAGAGAAACCCAACACTTAAACACTGGATGTTTTCTCTGTGTACTCTGCGTCTCTGCGAGAAATTCTTTTTTACAACCTCTCTAGTTCACTCACCGTGAGGTCACCCTGCACGTTGCCTGTATTTAATGTTGTCCCCGGCTCGAACAGCAGGACGCTGACTTCCTCTTCCGCCACCGGACGATGTTCGACGCCGCGCGGCACCACGATGCACTCGCCTTGCTCGATCCACTCGTGCCGGTCGCGGAATTCCATGCGAAATCGTCCCGCCACCACCAGAAAGAGTTCATCCTCAGTGTCGTGATGATGCCAGACGAATTCGCCGCGAAACTTCACCAGCTTCACGTGCTGGCCGTTCAGTTCCGCAATGATTTTCGGTTTCCAGTAATCGCTGAACTGGGCTAGCTTTTCGCGAAGATTGATCTTGTGCATTTAGCGCCGCACTTCTTCCACTACGCTCGCGCCGCGTGAGCCATCGCCGCTGGTCCAACGCCAATATTCCTGGAGACGGACGCGGCCATCGGGCAGCAATTCGGGCGCCGACCAGCACACGCCGGTGCGAATATCGCCGTCCTGGTTGACGTGCTGATAGCGCATGTTGAGAAATCCCGCCGTGTCCGGAACGGCGATCAGCGTGCCGAAGCGAACTTTGCCGCCTTCATACGTGGCCCAAATTGTTTCGTCGCGCTGGCGGTAATGAAACTCCGTGCTGCCGCCGGCGTCGCCGTTGGCGGTGTTGGCCTGGCTGATGAGCGTGCGCCGGTCGTAGTCGATCGGATTCGCCGGCGGCGCGGGAAACCGCTTGGCAAATGTGAACGCCATGGGCGTCTCCCCGTAATCGTCGAGATGCGCGAGTCGCGTCTTGCCGTCTTCGACGGTCGGAATTTCACCCGCCGGAATCCACCAGAGCGCGCTGATCGCGCCGGCGTATTTTTCAAACCAGCGCTTGCGATCGCGCAGCACCGGTGCGTGATGCGACTTGTAAACGTACGCTTGCAGCGCTTCGACCGATTCCCACACCGACATGTTGAACAGGATCAGCGGATCGGGCAGCGGCCGCGCGCTGGTGGCGTTGCCGCCTTCGGTCTGAAAGCGCCACACGAAGCCGGGGCTGGCATCCGCTACGGCATTGACGGGATCGAGCTGGGCCACGAAATCCGCCATGAGCGGATCTTCGAGCGGAGCGCGCATCCGCGCGATATTGACTTGGGCGATGTGAAATCGCTTGGCCATCGGAACCTCCGGACTAAGCGGGCTTGATCGATTTCGACGGGCTGATCAGGATGTGCGCGTTGCGGCCTTCCATGCGCGGCATGCTTTCCACGGTGCCGTACGTCGCGAGATCCTCGGCAAAGCGGGTGAGCAGCTTCTTGCCCAGATCGGTGTGGGCGATTTCGCGGCCGCGGAACTGGACGACAGCCTTCACGCGATTGCCTTCCTTCAGAAAGCGGATGGCGTGATTTTTCTTGAAATCGTAATCGTGGTCGTCGGTGTTGGGGCGGAACTTCAGCTCCTTCACCTGCACGACGTGCTGCTTTTTCTTGGCCTCGTGCTGCTTCTTCTTGAGCTCGTACTGATAGTGGCCGTAGTCGATGGCTTTGGCCACAGGAGGCACGGCGGTGGGCGACACCACCACCAGATCGAGCCCCATCTCCTGTGCCTTGCGCAGCGCGGCGGCTGTCGGCATCACTTCCGCGGTGCCGTCCGGAAACACAGCCCGGACCTCGCGGAATCGGATGGACTCGTTTACGTTCTCTCGGCGGCTGGGCTTGCGCGGGGGGAAGTTTCGGCCTGGATACATGTTTAAGCTGGAAGCGTTATAGACCCGTTCAGCGTTCAGTTTACTTGGATTCGCGTCAATTAGCAACAGAAGGAGGTAGCTGTGGGCTAGCTTGAAACGTCTCAGCTTGAGCGCGATTAGGATCGCGCATCCTGGCCATTGAACGGATCATGACGGGAAGTTCGACAGTATTCATTGAGCACGATGCACACATCGCGACCATTCGCGGAAATCGTTTCGGATCCACAGGGGTCTCCGCGGATCAGGCTACCGTGGCAACGTAAGCGCCAATGCTGCCTGAAGTACCGCGCTCCAGACGCAGACGGCTGTCCTAGTTGCCAGGAACCAGATCGTGCAATTCCACGACCGGCGTTATGTCCACTGTCGAACTGCCGGCTGCGATGTCCCCAAGCTATCAAGTCGCTGGACTCGGTTGCACGACCGGATAATCACCCGACATGTTCAAGGATCTCTGTTCATCTGCTTCACGTACTGCCCAAGCCAGCCGCTGGAGCTATGAGACAGTTGCATCCGCCATGACTCAGAGCAATCCGATAGCCCGAATGCGACACCGTTGAGATAGGGTTGAGATATGATGCGCCTCATGACGTTTCGCGCCCTCATTCTGCTGGCCAGCCTGGCCCCGCTCATCGCACGCGCAGTCCGCCGGCACCGGTCCCAGGCCTGTTACGGCGCAAGAATTCGGCATTATGGCGTGGGGCGGATCGCCTTCCGATCCTGAACAACTCTACGCCATGCAGCAGGCCGGCCTGAATATTTCCGGCTTCTGCCGCGCCGAAGACGTCGGGCAGGTTCACGGCGTGGGACTCACCTGCTTTCTGAGCGATCCCAAGATTACCGATGCCGACTGGCGCACCAACGCGTCCGACGCCGAAATGCGCGCCAAGGCGGAAGAGTTGGCCAAGATCGTTTCCGGGAATCCCGCGGTGCTCGGCTTCATGCTGACCGACGAGCCCTCGATGAGCGGCCTTCCCGGCCTGGGACGGCGTCGCCGCGCGCTGCGCGCAGCCATGCCGGACAAATGGGCGTACCTGAATCTTTTCCCCTCGCATGTCAGCGAGAAAACCATGGGCACCGCGGACTACGAAGCCTACGTGCGCGCGGCATTCGACGCCGTCGCGCCGCCGTTCCTGAGCTATGACAATTACTCGCTGCTCAACGGCGAGATGCAGGAACGCTTTTTCACCAACCTGGAAATTTTCCGCCGTATCGCGCAGGAAAAGAAAACGCAATTCTGGAATTGCATTCTGGCCAACGCGCATTTCAATTACATGGAGCCTTCCGACGCCACGCTGCACCTGCAGGTCTACAGCACGCTGGCGTATGGCGGCCGCGGCATTCAATACTTCACGTACTTCACGCCCAATGTCGGCAACTACCGGCTGGGCGCCGTCGATCCGTTCGGCAACAAGACCGCGACCTGGGACATGCTGCGCCGCGTCAATCTGGAAATCCATGCGCTCGCGCCCACGCTGATCGGCCTGCGCAGCACCGGCGTGTTTCATTCGCCGCTCGCCGATACGCGTTTGGTCGAGAGCGTGACCATGACGCAGAGCCCGTTCATCAAGCCGCCGGCCACACCGAAATTTCTCGTCGGCGAGTTCGAAGACGCGAAAGGCCGCGGCTACTTCATGCTGGTCAACAAGGACCTGCAGCAGTCCTTCCGCTTCACAGTGAAGCTGCGGCGCGCCGGCGCGAAGCTGGTGCGCATCTCGCCCTACACGGGCCAGGAAGAGCCGTTCAGCGGCGAAATGGATTGGATCGGGCCTGGAGCGGGCATTCTGCTTCGGGTCGAGTGATCCGTGGCGTTTCCGCAGGAAGGTCTTCGCCGTCAGCTTGGCTTCACGGCGGTCGCCGCTATTGTCGCCGGCGACATGCTGGGCTCGGGCGTATTCTTCACGCCGGGTGAGCTGGCCGCCGTCGCGCATTCCTCCTGGCAGGTGTATTTTTTCTGGTCGCTGGCAGGGATCATCACGCTCTGTGGCGCGCTCACGTTGGCGGAGTTGAGCAGCCGCCTGCCGCACTCCGGCGCCAGCTTTCACATCATCCGGGAAGCGTTCGGCCCGTTCTGGGCTTTCTTGAAAATCTGGATGGAGATGTTCGTAAGCGGGCCTGGCTCGACGGCGGGAGTGGCAATCGTCTTCGGAACTTATTTCGCCGAGTTTGCCGGAATTCGCACGCCATACGGCCCTGTGATTTGTGGAGTAGTGGCGATTGTGTTTCTCGCCGCCATCAACCTGATGGGCGTCACGTGGGGCGGCTGGACGCAGGTGCTGCTCACGGCCGTGAAAATTGGCGCGCTGCTGGCGTTGGTGGGGGGCACGCTTTTCATCGTGGGACGGGTTCCCGCGCCAGAGACCGCGCAGGCTGCGGCGAGCGGCGGCGGATTGTTTGCTCTGCTGAAGTTGGTGGGGCTCGGCCTCGGCGCGGTGATGTTCACCTATGACGGCTGGGTGGACGTGACGCACGTGGCGGGCGAGGTCGTGAATCCGGCCAAGAATATGAGCGGCGGTTTGTACTGCGGAGTGGGCGCGGTAATGGCGATTTATCTGCTGGTGAACTACGCGTACCTGCGTGTCGTGCCACTCGCGGGAATGCGGGAAGCGCCTACATTGGTGGCTTCGCGCGTGGCCGAACGCGTTTTCGGACCAGCCGGCGGAAGCTTTATCACCGTGCTTATCATGATTTCGATATTTGGCGCCTTGGGCGGGTTAGTGATGACGCTTCCGCGCCTGATCTTCAGCGCTGCCTCGCGATATAAGGTCGCGGCCGGACCGGCCAGCGCCGCGTATGGCGTGTTGAGCGGCCTGGCAAGCGTCTCCGCCCGCACGGCGGTACCGGCGGGAGCGATTGCCTATAGCGCCGTGCTCTCCTGCATCGCGCTGATTTTCTTCGGTTCTTTCAGCCGCATCGTCAATTTCATCGTGGTACCGATTCAGGCCATCAACATTTTGATGGTGGCCGCGGTGTTCAAACTGCGCGGTTCAAACCGCGAGGAAAAAGAAATTTACCGGACGCCCGGGTATCCGCTGACGCCGCTAGTTTATATTGTTGTGATGACCGCGTTCTTGCTCAGCGCCCTTTACTATCGGCCCATGGACACATTGATCGGCGTCGCCATCACCTCTACCGGCATCCCTGTTTACCGTTGGATCGGCAAGAAGGATCTGGCATGAGCGCTTTCGGCGTCAAGTCCGCTTATGGCGATTTGAAGCGCGTGCTGATGCACCGTCCCGGCCGCGAGTTGGAGTGCGTCACCGGTTCCACGCTCGACGAATTCCATTTCAAACGGCCGGTGGATCGGGAAGCATTTCTGGCGGATTACGACGCCATGCACGCGCTGTTCGTGCAGCACAATGTCGAGCCCGTAATGCTCACCGACGTGTTGAAAGATGACGTGGACGCACTGCAGTACATCGAGCGTCGCCCCAACGTAACTTACACGCGCGACCTGGCGGCGGTGTTCGCAAGCGGCGCGGTGCTGATGTCGCCTTACCTGCGCGGGCGCTGGTGGGACCAGTGGGTGATGGGGCGCGCGTTTGAACGGCTGGGCGTGCCGGTGCTGGGCGGGATCGATGCGCCGGGGTATCTCGAAGGCGGCGGCGTCACGATGATCGGCGAGGACACGGCGGTGGCTTCGCTGTGCGATCGCGCCAATGAAACCGGCCTGCGCGCTTTGCGCGAGCTGATTCTCGGCAAGGATGTGAAGTATTTCCTGGAAGTTCCGCTGCCCTTCGGCCACATTCACATCGACGGCCTGTTTATGACGCTGGACGCCAAACTGTGTCTGGCGCATCGCAAGACGCTGGATGTATTTCCCTGCCGGCTGTTTGAAGCGGGAAAGCCTGCGCCGAGCTACGTGATGTTTCTGGAATTTCTGGATCAGCGCGGCATTGAAGTGATTCCCATCACCGACGAAGAGCGCGCCGAAGGCCACCTGAATGTCGTCGTGACGCGCCACTCGAGCACGGCGATCGGCTTCGAGCAGGCCATCCGCGTGGGCGCCGAGATGAGCCGCCACGGCTGGCGCCTGGATACGTTTCCGAGCGAAGAATTGTTCATCGGCAACGGCGGCGCGCATTGCATGACTTGTCCGGTGCTGGTGGAGTGAGATTTAGCTCTCGCTTGGCTGTATGAAATACAACGTGTATCCATTGGGATCGCGAATGCCGAATTCTCTCGCGCCGTAGAAGGCGTCGTTGATCTCTTCGACAAACTCGATTCCCTCGCGGGACTTGAAGTGCCGGTAAAGATCGTCCACCTGATCCGTATAAAGCCACAAGGTCACATCGTGCGAACCCGATTTTCCATGCATGTTCAGCATGAGTTCGGCCTTACCGAACGACACCATGCCGAAGTTCACCAGGCCGTCTTCGCCGTACCGGGCGAGTTCTTTGAAGCCGATCGACACGTACCACGCGAGAGCCTGCGCAACGTCCGGCACGGTGATCATCGGGACAATTTTCTTGACGGAGGCAATCATTTCGGCCATGCCGATGCGCGGCGGCTCAATCGGCTTGGGTGGCTTCGCCCCCGCAGCTTGCAGGCGGCTGACGGCTTCACGATCTCCGCGCGTCATCGCCACCGCCAGCGCCGTCTGGCCGTTGCTGTCCACAGCTTCGAGATCGGCGCCGAGCTCGATCAAAAGGTCCAGGATGTCGTAGCGCTTTTTGCTGATCGCGAAATGCAGCGGTGTCTGGCCTTGCTCGAAGCGCGACATGCGGCGGTCGAGCGCTTCCGGATTCTGCTCGACCAAAGTCTGGATCAGTCTGCAGATCTCCGACGGCGATCGCGGAGAAGATGTGATGGCGGGCGCCGCGTTCGAGCAGCAGCGCCACTACGTCCTGGTTGCCGCCTGCCCAGCCAATTAGATCCAGCTCGTGCACGTCGCCCATGCCGTGCACGTCGCCGCCGGCATCGAGCAGTGCGCGCACCGTCTCGATGTGCCCGTGAGCGGCGGCCCAGTGCAACGCGCTGGTGTTGTCGCCTGCCTCGCGTGCGTTCGGATCGGCGCCATGCTCGAGCAGCAGGCGCACCGCATCGACGTGTCCGCTGCGCGCCGCCGCGTGCAAACCCGTCCAGCCGTCGTGGTGCGCATCGGGCTTACTTGCGCGGACCAGGCTTGGGTCGTGCGCGAGCAAGGCGCGCAGCGTCTCGACATCGCCCTTGGCGCAGGCATCGAAGAAAACAGCGGCGTTTCTGGTTTGCCGCTGCTCGATTTCGGCCTTGAGCGCACGCCAACTGGAGAAGCCGTGATCGCGCGCTACCGCCAGCAGAGCCGCTGCCAGTTTGGCGTGCGGGTCAGTCTGGCGAAGTTCCTGCAAGCGCTCCTTGGCGAGCTTTTTCAGATACTCGAGCGAAGGATGCTCGGGGAGTGGTGAGTTGTGACATAGACGCCTTCCTTCCATTTTTGTCGCCCGGTGTCCGCGGCTCGGGCTGGAAGTCAGGGTCTCTGACTAACAAAGAATTTCACAGGTGGGTTCGACCCTTTACGCGGACCGTAGGCCGCCCTTTCGGCCTTGCAGGAAATTATACTGCAACAATGCTCCTTTGCCCCGTCCGCGACTGCCACATGGCGCTGACACGCGACGGGCTGCGCCTGGTGTGCCCGCGCGCCCATTCGTTTGACCGCGCGCGCAGCGGCTATATCAACCTGCTGCAGCCGCAGGATCGGCGATCCAAGAAGCCTGGCGATACAGCGGCTGCGATCGCGGCGCGGCGGCGTTTGCATGAGCTCGGCGTAAGTGAACCAGTGGTCCAGGCGATCGCGGATATGACGGCCGCGTCGGGTAATGACGCCGTTCTGGATGCCGGCTGCGGGGATGGATTCTACCTCGGCACGCTCGCTAGCCTGACCGCCTGCGAAGCGCATGGCGTCGACATCTCGGTTCCAGCCATTCAAGCCGCGGCGCGGCGATATCCGCAATGCGAATGGATTGTGGCCAACGCCGATCGCTTCGTGCCGTACTCAGACGGCTCGTTCTCGATTGTCTTGTCGATCACCGCGCGCATGAATTCGAGCGAATTTCGCCGAGTGCTGGGGCCCGGCGGACGCCTTCTCGTCGCCCTTCCCGCGCCCGACGATCTGATTGAGTTGCGCGGCTCGGGCCGCGATCGCACGGCACGGGCTATCGAGACCTTCGGCTACGACTTCAAACTTGCCGACCAGCGCCGCGTGACCACCAGGGCCGACCTCGACGACGCCGCGGTTCACGACGTTTTGTTGTCGATCTACCGTCCAATGCGATCGAAGCCGGTCGAAGCAATGCGCGTGACATTCAGTTTGGATTTGCTGCTGTTTCGTTAAAGCCGAGGCTTGCCGAGCAAATTGGCTGCCATGCCACCGCCATAATCCGGGCGAATGCGGAAATTTCCGTAGCAAAGTTTTCTGAGAATCGAGACTGGGCGCAGATGCCAACTAGCCCATGTGAGCGGAGAATCGCCATGCATGTCCTTGGCATCGATCACCGCGCCTGCGTCCAGCAGCAGTTGGATCGTCTCCTCATTGCCGAACGCGGCGGCGCGGTGCAGCGGAGTCTCGCCTTTGGTGCGGACGTCGCGCATGAAGCCGCCGGTTTCAACGCCAGGCTTGGTGACACAATTCGGATTCGCGCCGTGGGCAAGAAGCACGCGCAACACTAAATCGCGCGCCAGGCGGTCGGTGGTGCACAGCGCGGCGTGCAGCGGCGTTTCTCCAGTATCCGGCAGCGGGCGATTCACATCCGCGCCCAGCTCGATCAGAAACTTGCAGAGCCGCCAGTGCCCGTGGAAGCAGGCGCCATTGAGATCGAGATTGTCGCCCAGTAGATCGAGCGAAGCACCATTCGCGATCAGGTATTTCATCGCGCTCACATCGCCGTAATACGCGCACCATTGGAGGAGAGACACGCCGTGCGGATCGGCCGCGTTGGCGGAAACGCCTTCCGCGAGGTATTCAAATACCAGATCGGTGCGGCCGTCTGCGATTTGATCGAACATGTTTACGCCTTGAACCGGTCCAACCGGTACGGAGTGTTATCCCAGGTCGACCGCCCCTTGGTAATCAATTCGGCGACAATGCGCCCGAGGCCCGGTCCGTGAGTGACACCGGCCTCCTGGCATCCGGTGATCACGTAGAGCCCGGCATGCCGCGGCACGGCGTCGGCGATGAAATGATAATCGCTGGTATAGGTCGGCACGCCGCCGGTGATTTGATCCACCTCGCCATGCTTGAGCAGCGGCATCACCGGCTCGAGCTTGCGAATGAATTCCCGCGAGCGATGCGCCTGTACTTGCGGGATGCGATCCACGGTCGGCGGGTTGGAAGGATCGACGACGCGGTCCGGGGGAGCGGGCGTGGGATCGCCGCCGCCAATCAGCATGCCGCCGCGTTCTTCGCGAATATAAACATTCTCGGCATCCGAAAAAATCAGCATCGGCATGTTAGCGGGCACGCCGGCGATGGGCCGCGTGGTGTAGCGGGTCTCGGCTTCGGCGGTGGTGGGGCAGTGCGCGCCGGCTTTCTCGAGTAGCGGGCGCGACCAAGCGCCGGCAGTCACCACAACGGAAGCCGCGCGATACTCCGTGAATCGGTTTTGACACCGACGACTTTTTCGCCTTCCATGACGAAGCCGCGCACTGCCGCATTGAACTGAAAGCGGACGCCGCGTTTAGCCAGCACTCGCGCCATGCACGGAATCGCGTCAGCGGCGCGAATGCGTATCGAATCGGGGTCGAACGCAATGCCCGCCGTCGCTTTGAAGTTGATGAACGGCAGCACGTCGCCGGCGCGACGCGAGTTCAACACTTCAAGCTTGGTTCCGAGCTTGCGCGCGGTTTCAATGCGCGGTTGCAGCTTCTGCCAGGCCGTGGGATCGAGATAGATGTATGCCAAGCCGACCTTGCCAAATCCGATATCCTCGCCGCATTCCTTCGCCAGTTTGGTATAAAAATCGATCGCGTACTGCTGCATGCGCCATTCGAGTTCCCCCCACTCGGGGATGTGGATGGCGGACCAGTTGGCGACGAATCCCGCGGCGCCTTTGGACGCTTGGCTGGCGGGCGCGGGTCCGGCTTCGAGCACGGTGACGCTGCGTCCGGCCTGCTGCAAGTGCCAAGCGGTATTGCAGCCGCTGGCTCCGGCGCCCACCACCAGTACATCGGCTTGTTGCACTGCGCCGCGAGCAGCGGTCAAAGCTACGGTAGACGCGCCGAGTTGCACGAAACGGCGGCGCGGGATCAAAGCCATGCAGACAGGATATATCTAACGGAGCGACGCGATTCTGGTGGTGTCTCCGCCGGCGAGTACGCGCAGGGAAACGGGCTGCGATGCCTGACGCTGCGGGATCGGAGAATTGGTTTCCACGGTGGCGATTGCGTAGATGCTCTGCTCAATCGGCTGCGCGCTGGGATCGGCCTGAATCTCGATGACGCGCGACGTCTCGGCCTCATTGATGAGGATGCCGTTCAACCCGATATCCTTCACCGTGACACCCGGCGGCAGGTTGGCGATGGTGAGTGGAACGCGCGCTTTGAATCCCAGCTCGCGGCGAATACGGAGGGTGGCTTGCACGGTGGCGCCGGGCTTGAGAGCCAGCGCGGCTGGCTCGACGGTCACCGTGAGATCGGGCGGCGTCGCCAAGGAGACCAGGCTCAGCGGTGTGAGATCCACGTCGGCAGCAATGTTGCCGGCCATGGCTTCGCGAGGCTCGGCAAACAGACTGAGCGGGCCGGAGGTGCCGACTACGCGAAATGCCCGGGGCTCGCCGGGTTCGCCTGTCGCTTCGAGTGTCAACGGTCGTCGTGATCTGGCCCGGCGCGATGCGGCCCGTCGTCGCGCGCAGTCCGCGCGGCAGGCCGGCCAGCGCGACATCTATCGTGCCATCGAAGCCATCCACGCGTTGCGCAACTATGGTGATGGGCACGCACCCGCCGCGAGGCACGTTTGGATTAGCCGGGCTGAATGCCAGGGCAAAACTCGGCGCCTGTTCGCGGATCGTCAGGCGATAGCTGTAGTCGGGGCCATGCTCGCCGCGCGCGTCGCGAATGCGCACCCAATAGTCGCCTTCGGCGGGAGCGATGAAGTCGATGCGCGAGTCCTTGCCGTATTCGGGGCCGCCATCATCGTTGGCGTAATAAACCGGAAACAGCGGCAGGCCGCGCGGCTGCGGGGTCACGCCGGCGGGGAACAGATCCACGCGATAAACCTTTTCGTTCGGGCCGTGCTGCATTGGCGTGGTGTTCATAAAGCCCACGCGCGCGCCGCCCGAATTGGCGAACGCCAGGCTGGGATTCTGCCCTTCCGGGACCGCAGCCACTCGCAGCAACTCGTTGCCCACCCACACATAATCGTTGGCGCGAATTCCGCCGGTCGAGGCTACTGTCGCCGACGCGCCACGCGCCGCCATGCTGCTGCCCAACTCGGTCACGCTGGTCGCGCGGGCCGTGCCGGCGATGACTGGCCGCCGGTCGTAGTCCAGCACTTCGATCATCGAATCGAGCGGCGAGCCGGTGCGGCTGGCCTGGGTGTCGATCACCAGCTTTTGACCTTTGTGCGCGGAGAAATGCAAAAGATCGCCATCGGCTTCCAGCACCGCGCCTTTCACGCTCACCAGAATCGGCAGGCGGCCGCCCGGAGGACTCGCGGGCAGCAGGCCGGTCACGGAGGCATCGGCGGCGCCATATCCCTGCGCGGGGCGGGCAAGCTGCGCCTGCGGACCAAATGCCGCCGTCGTGCCAACATACGCATTCAGCCGGTAGAAATATTCTGGACCGCCGGCGCCGTTTAGATCGCGAACCTCAATGGCGTACTTGCCATCGGCTGGAATGGTGGTCAGCAGGGCGGCATCGGCGCGGCTGAAATCGCTGCTCCGCGCAATGACGCGGCCATCTGAATCCAACAGGCGGAGAACGCTCTCAAGCTTGGAATCCAGGCCGCGCGCCACAATTTCAAACACCATCGGCTGGCCGCCTTTGGCTTCGAACTGGTAGCGATTCACGCCGTCCGCGGATTCAATGCGTCCCGTAACGGCAGCGGGAATTCCGATCTGCTGATGGCTTCCGGCAGTGACCGGCAGTTCGACGACGTCAAAGCCGCCCAGGTTCGATGTTCCCAGCGGCGTGAGCAGGCGGAACAGCCGGCGTCCCGAGGGCGCATCCGCGGTCACGCGCACTTTGACCTTCACGCGGTTTTCCGTGGATGGATCTTCGATGGGCGCTTCGACTGATCCCCGGCCTGAAGGTTTCATGCCGCGCGAAAGCTCAGTGACCGATTCGATCTTTCCTTCCACGCCCGGGCCCACAAACAGAATGCGGCTGGCGCCTCCCAGGTTGCGGCCCTCCACCACGAGGTCGAACGACGCGCCTGGGTTGACGGCGGGCGGCCAGGCAAGCTTCACTGTCGGCGGCATGGTCTGTGCCACGGCGTAGCCAAGCCAAAGGGACAGGGCTAGTGGTTGAACAAGAATTCTTTGCCGGAGAGCAGAGACCATAGAATATCCTCCAGAGCTTCCCGTTTACGATTATCCGCCGAGGCAGCGCCGGAGTCCAATACCGCCAGCAGGGCCTGCTTTTCACGCTGAGTCGGAAGGCGGGACAGCGCGGAAAGATACATGCGCTCCAGGGCCTCATCGGCGGGCACAACAGATGTCACCAGCGAATCGACCGTCCCGCCCGGCGCAGCAACTTTTTGGTTCAGGGTGGAGCCATTAAGCACGTGCAGGGCCTGCGTGATCGAGGGCTCCTGTCGCCGCTCACATTCGCAGGTGATCTCGCGCTTCGGGCGCCCGAAAATGTCCAGAAATTCCGACGCCACCTTAGTGTCCGGCAATTCGAGGGCGCGGGTTCCGGCGGGCACGCCGAGAAAATGCTCGGGGCTGCCGGTCACTGTCGACATCGCGTCCAGGATCACTTCCGCTGGCAGACGCTTCAGGATGTAATGCGAATAGAAGGCCTCGTCTTTTTCGTTTTCCGGAAGTGTGCGCGAGGAACGCTGGTACGCAGCGGAACTCATGATCGTCCCCGCAAGATGGCGGAGGCTGAAATTATGCTGCACGAAATCGGCGGTAAGCGACGCCAGCAGTTCCTCGTTCGACGCCGGATTGGTAGCTCGCAGATCGTCGACGGGCTCGATCAATCCCCTGCCCATGAAGTTGGCCCATACGCGGTTCACGAAAGAGCGGGCAAAGTACGGATTGTCGGCGGACACGATCCAGTCCGCCAGAGCCCGCCGCCGGTCGGCCGAAGCTTCAGGATCGAGGGCGTTGCCATCGAGCGGCCGCGGAGCAACGGGGCGGCCCAGGCGCGGATGATCGATCTCGCCCCTCGCAGCGGGTATCACGCTGAGATCTCCGGGCTGAGCGCCGTCTTTGTAACTTACCCGCGGGAAGAAGCTGGCCACGCCGTAATAGTCGGTCTGCGTCCATTTTTCGAAGGGATGATTGTGGCAGCGCGCGCACATGATACGCATGCCCATGAAAGCCTGCAGCGTGGTTTCGGTGAGCTCTTCCGGAGTGCGGTGCAGGCGGTAATAATTGACCGGGCCGTTTTCGAAACTATCACCGGACGCGGTGAGGATTTCGCGCACCATCTGGTTCCAGGGCTTGTCGGACGCGACACCGTCGCGCAGCCATTTGTCGAAGGCCAACATGCCGCGCAGACTCAGAGTGTCGCGATTGACGCTCAAAAGGTCGGCCCATTTGTAGGTCCAGTAGTCGGTGAATTCAGAGCGGCGGAGCAGGCTCTCGATCACCACAGCGCGCTTGCCGGCGCTCCGATCTGCCAGGAAGACGCGCGTCTCTGTCACAGTCGGGAGAATTCCCGCGGCGTCGAGATAGGCTCGACGTAAAAACTCGCCGTCCGTGGATTCCTGCGAAGGCGGGATACGCAATTCGGCCAGCTTTTTCAGGATGGCGTCGTCGATAAAATTGCGGCGCGGGGCTTTTTCGAAAAAACGGCGGGGTCAATCCGATTGGCGGCCGGCACCGTGACGCGCGTCACCGCCACTTTGCCGAGAAACGCAGCCGTGATGGCGGCTTCGCCCGCCCCGCGCACCTCGACGCCGCCCTTTTCATCCACCGCCGCCACGGTTTCGTTTACGGTAGCGAAGCGTGCCCAGCGCGTGACGTCGGCGCTTGAGCCGTCGGAAAAATGCGCGGTGACGACGAGAGGCGCGCGCGTCCCCGGCGCGGAGCTCACCTGCCTCGGCTGGATTTCAATTTCCTGAATAACGGGATCCGATGCCGCAGGAGCCGGTGCGCCCGCCGCGATCCAATCGGCGATCACTTGATATTCCGGTGAGCCAGGCGGCAACCGCAATCCACCGCCGTGGGGCAGTCCCATGGAAGGCTTCAGCAGGATCAGGCTGCGCGCCGGTTCCGTCATCACCACCCGCCTGCCGCCTCCCTGGCGTGTGATGGCGATGTAATCGGCGTCGATGTCGTAGCCGCGCAAGGTCAGGTGAAAGCCATTCTTGCCGGCCGCCGCGCCGTGGCACGCGCCTGAGTTGCAGCCGACCTTGGTGAGCACCGGAATCACTTGATTGCGGAAACTGGGCGTGGCGCCAAACGCCGTCGCCGCGGCAAGAAATAGCAGCCAACGCCGCATCAGAAGAGCTCCAGCACGGGCTCGACGCCGTTATCGACCAGCCGCGTCGGGCGCCCCTGCAATCCAGGCAACTCGGTGTCGAGCGGAACGCCCAGCGCGTGATAGACCGTGGCTACCACTTCGGCGGGCGTCGTCGGTCGATCCTTAGGCTGCGCGCCGATTTCGTCGGAAGATCCGATCACGCGTCCGCCTTTGACGCCTCCGCCCGCCATCAGGATCGACCAAACGCCCGGCCAGTGATCGCGGCCGCCGGCGGGATTGATTTTGGGCGTGCGCCCGAATTCGCCCATCGCAAGGACCAGCGTATCTTCCAGCAGACCGCGCGCCTGCAGATCGTCAAGCAAGCTGGAGTAGGCACGATCGAACATCGGTCCAACCAGATCGCGATAGCCGCTGATCGGGCTGAAGGGCTTCGAGCCGTGGCTGTCCCAGGTGATTTCGTTGAACACCGTGTCGAACATGTTGACCGTCACGAAACGCACGCCGCCCTCCACCAAGCGGCGCGCCAGCAGGCAACTCTGGCCGAAGCGATTCTTGCCATAGCGCTCACGCATCGCCGCCGGCTCATCGGCCAGGCTGAAGGCCTTGCGCGCCGGCGCCGACGACATCAGCGTGTACGCCTGCTGGAAACTGGCATCGAGCAGCCGGGCGTCTTGGGAGGAATCGTAGTAGCGCACCACTTCGTCCATCATGGTGTGCAGGGAGCGGCGGCGCTCCACTCGGGCCGCAGCCAGATAGCCGGGCGGCAGCATGTCCGGTACTTCGAAATGGTCCGCTGAAGGATCGGCGTTGAGAACGAACGGATCGTAAACCTTGCTCAGAAATCCCGCACTGCCGCCATGCGGCACGGCCACGCCGGTGTTGCCGATCGCCGTGGGCAGCATGACATACGGCGGCACTTCGCCCTTCGGACCGAGCAGCTTCGCATACACGCTGCCCATGTGCGGATATTCGACGCCGCCTTGAAACAGGCGCCCGGTCTGCATCATCTGGTGGCCGGTTTCGTGGATCGCCGAAGCGGTATGATAGACCGATCGCACCACGGAAAACTTGTCGGACTGCTGCGCGCTGAGCGGCAGTATCTCCGTAAAGAGCAAGCCGTCGGTCTTGGTCTTAATTGCCTGGAACGGGCCGCGGATTTCGGCAGGCGCCTGCGGCTTGGGGTCGAAAGTGTCGTGCTGCGACGGACCGCCTACCAGAAATAACAGGATGCAGCTCTTGGCTTTACCGCCGGTGACCGCGCCGCGCGCTTCGAGGCGCAGCAAATCGGCGAGGGTCAGTCCCAGAAAAGAGAGCGCACCAGCATGCAGAAAGTCGCGGCGGCGAAAACCGTCGCAGAAATGCACGGCTCTGGGCGCATCCCACCGGATCATTGCTCGTCATTATACCGTGCGGAGGCCGATTGACTGGGTATACGATCAAATCACCAGTGATTGAGAACCCGTTAGTAAGTGTCGTCACGCCGACCTACAACATGGCGTCTTTTCTCGAAGAGACGATACAAAGCGTGCTCAGCCAGGATTACCCGAACATTGAGTACATCGTGATCGATGGCGGCTCGACCGATGGCTCTGTCGACATCCTGCGCAAGTACGAGGGCCGTCTGCGCTGGCATTCCGCTCCCGACCGCGGGCAAACCGACGCCATCAACAAAGGCTTCCTGGAATCGCACGGACAAATCTTCGCGTTCCTCTGCGCCGATGACACTTACCTGCCGGGCGCTGTAAGCACGGCCGTAAAGCACATGCTGGCCAACCCGGAGCACGCCGGCATCTATGGTGAAGGTTATCTAACGGCACAGGATGGGCACATAATTTGCCCGTATCCAACCAAGCCTTTCGATGCCGAGCTCCTGAAAACGCAATGCTTCATCTGCCAGCCCGCGGCTTTTCTCTGGCGCGAACCTTTCGCCGAAGCCGGCATGATGGATGTCGAACTGCAAAATGCCCTGGACTACGATTTGTGGATTCGCCTTGCCCGGCGTAACACCCTGCTCAAAGTAGATGAATACCTGGCAACATCCCGCATGCACGCCGGCGCAAAAACCTTGGGGCAGCGCAGCGCCGTTTACAAAGCCGGCATCAAGGTCATTAAGAAGCACTATGGTTATGTGCCTTTTCCGCTGGTTTATGGCTATTGCTGCTCTCTCCTGGATAAACGGGACGGATTCTTTGAACAGGTTCCGCCGTCGCCGTCGAAGTATCTGCTGAGCCTGGTATGCGGATCCTATGAGAATGCGAAGCAGATGCCGCGCTATTGGAAGGAATGGCTGGAAGCGGGCTGGAACAAGCTGTTTGGTTTCAAGGCGCGGTAGAAACCGTTTCCGGCAACGTCGTTTCCCGTAATTCGAAATTCCCCAGACCCCAATCATCCTTATTGAAAATCATCGGGCAACCCAAGCGCGCCATCTGCGCCGCCCACCCCGCCACTTCGGGCGCACCCACGAAGGGAATACCCTGGGCGCTGAGGCGGTCGAACAGGGTCTGCTGCCCTTCCGGCGTCCAACCGGAACCGGCGCCGTGCTCGATATGGTAGATGCGTAATGGCTCTGCGAGGATTTGCTCCTTTACGCCCGCGTAGTGCGCCGCGTAGCAGAAGATCGTGTCGATGTTGAAGGAATAGAGATCGAATTCGGGATACCCGCGCAGGTCGACCCAGTGTTCGCGGGCCATCATCGTAAAATCGCCGCAGGCGTTGCTGTGCAAATAATCGGCGGCCTTCGCCCGGTTCCCGCGCGATTGGAGAGCGGACCTCTTGGAATTCAGCACGATGGATAGTCCGCTACCGTCGATGCGGACGCGCCGCCGCTGCAGGAATGCAGGGACCGACATGCCGACGCGCATTTCCCCCTCGCTGTGGCGCAACGCGGTCCAGAGCCTCCCTACCCTTTCCGATTGGTTGCGAAGCACTGCGCTCGTCGGCAAGGGATGGAGCTGGATAGAAGGCGCGGGCATTGTCCCGGACTCCCGAACGAGCTCGCCTTGAAACACCCGGAAATTCAGGATCCGAGTGTCGCCCGGAACCGCGTGTCCGCCGCCGCGTACCGAGAAACGCAGCATCCGCTCCTCACTCCGAGAGGCCGGCAGAGCAACTTGCAGCATCATCCGGCGTGGAACCGTCACCGTGCCCAAGGCACCGTACTCCTGATCGCTAATATCGAGAACCACGCCCTCCGGACCCGCGCTGGGGCCTGGCGCCAAATCCATCTTCAGGATCCAGTTTTCGCCTGGCGCGCAGGACAGGGCTACGTCAGCCTCGTTGTAAGCCCACCGAAACCCGGTACCGAGGCGCTGTTCCCGGGGATACCAACCTCTGCCGAAGGAAATCCCGCGCGGAGCTTGCTGATCGACGAACTCGCCCGTGGGAGTCAGCTGCAATGTTCCCTCCCGTGCGTTGACTCGCAGAAGATGCGTTTGGCAGTACGCGAGTTGTTCGCCGGGCGAAGCGTCCACCGGCACGTCGGCCATGGCATCGTAGCGATCCACGCGATACATCCGGCCGGGGTCCAACTGGTTTTCCGCGAGGAACCGCATTAGCTCGTCGTTGAGGAGAATGTCGATATTTGAAGCCAGCACGAATTTTCCGCGCGCCCGCCGAATGCCTACATTCTTGGCGATCATCTGGTACAGCGGTAGCGCGGCAGCATGCTGGTATCGTTGATGCAGTTCCGCCGGCACCTCGATGATGCGCACCCGGCAAGGCCCCAAATCCCGGGGCCAGCACAGAGCTTCGGCAAGTCGTGGCCGGTCTGCCGGGGGATTCCATTCAACCAGAATCAGCTCGGCGGAAAGCCCATGCCGCCGGCACTGCGCGATGAAAGCGTTGACGAACGTCTGCATGCGGCGGAGCAGCGATCCGCCGTGGTCATCGTTTCGCGATGCCGCAACCACGGAGAGATACGGCGCGGCCTCGTGCTGATTACTCATCGAACCTGGCGGCTACCTCCTGAAAACCCCGAGCGTGTCAACCATCCTCCGCAACGGAGCCGTCACGCGCCACGACCACGAAGCTCGCAATTGCCGAATTTCTTTTGCCATGCGCTGATTCTGCAAACGGCACTCTTGGAGTTCACTCGCCGGTTGTTGGGCGGGAAAGAAAGCGGCAGTCTGCTCTTCAAAGGCACGAATGTAATCAGGGTAAGACATTTTCCGGCCCTGGAACTCCGGCGTGAGCGAGTCGAGACAAGCGTCCACGTCAACCAGACTTGCGACTCGATCGCGATATTTGAGAAGCAGCTCAGCCGCGCAATCCTCCAGCCCATGGATTTCAAACAGGCAGGCCATCTTCAAGATTGCAACCGGAGTCAATCCCACCGGCCACATCGTCTCGTAGTCCGGATCACCGAGATCCCGCAAGTAGAGTGCATCCGCCCAGAGCACCTGGCCTTCGACTGTTTGAGCCGGAATCGGGTGCCGGAACGGCCGTGGCAACGAGGCCCGGCTATAGCAGAAGGTTTCGAGATCGAACAAGCTGAAGCCAAGGGAACGCAACAGGGTGTCGATGTTGCTGAAAAGATTTGCGTGCGGATGCACGGGACCATGAAACTGGCATTCCACGGACAGCCCGAGCACAGGCTTCTCCCGAAGCGTTTGCTCAGCGCCGCGCAGAACTTGATAATCGGAGCCATCCGTGTCTACCTTAATGAAATCCGGAACGGACGACGCTTCGCGTTGCAGGAATTGGTCCAGCTCGACGCGATCTGCGGTGGCGACCCGGGCAGCATCGGAAGGACGCTGGTTAGGGCCGGCCTTCATGACCGCGCGAGCTCGCACAGCGCTGGTTCTCCGGAACGGTTGATTGTCATGAGTCTGCAATTTCTGGCCACGCAGCCGTTCCGGAAATAGCTGGTCATACTGCCGGTAGCCGATATGCGCGGAATAATAGCGGACTCCCGAATGGGTAGTGCCCTGGTTTAGCCTTTTCACTTCCTCCACCACTGGATCGAAGGCCACGGCAATCAGATCGCTGCCGAACGCGTACCAGTGCTCTCCGATGCCGCCGCTGGCGCCAACATCCACGAGGAAGAATTTTTCATCGGCGAAAATGCGGCGAGCAGCGAGGTCCAAGGTTAAGCGCGGGCTGGCTCGAAGAATCATGTACAGAGTTCGACGCGAATCGCAAAATATCCGTTACCGCGTTGGCGCCGATGCAGTCAATACCTTTTCTCCGACCTGCGTTTCGATCCACGGATACGTTCGCGCCAAGCCCTCTTCGAGCGAGATCCGCGGCTCCCAGCCCAGCACCTGCCGCAGCAGCGTGTTGTCGGAATTGCGCCCACGGACGCCCATGGGCCCGGGAATGTGTTTCTTGACGATCGCTACGCCCGCCACCGCCGCGACCATGTCGGCGAGTTGATTGATGGTCACCATGCGATCCTGCCCCAGGTTGAGCGGCTCGCGGAAATCGGAGCGCATCAGCTTATGAATTCCCTCGACGCAATCGTCGATGAAGCAGAAAGAGCGCGTCTGTTCGCCGTCGCCCCATATTTCGACCACTGGATTGCCGGTGAGCTTGGCTGCGGCTACTTTGCGGCACATCGCCGCCGGCGCCTTCTCGCGGCCGCCATCCCAGGTACCATGCGGCCCAAAAATATTGTGGAAGCGCACGATGCGCGTCTCGATCCCGTAGTCTTCACGATAGTGCGTGCACAGCCGCTCCGAAACCAGCTTCTCCCACCCGTAGGCGTCTTGCGGTTGAGCCGGATACGCATCCTGTTCCTTGAGCGGAGTGACGTTGGCGTCCAACTGCCGGTACTCCGGATACACGCACGCCGACGACGTATACAGGTAGCGGCGCACACCATTCTCGCGCGCTGCGTCGAGGGTGTGCAGATTGATCAGGGAATTGTTATGCAGAATGGCGGCGTGATGGTTTGAAATGAATCCCATGCCTCCCATGTCAGCAGCCAGCGCGTAGACCTCGTCCACGCCGCGCGTCGCTTCGAGGCAATTCTCCCAGCGGCGCAAGTCGAGAATCGCGAATTCGTCGGCGGTGCTCGGAGAAAACTCCGGCACCTTGAGATCTACACCGCGCACCCAGTAGCCAAGGCCTTTTAAGTGGGTAACCAGGTGATGCCCTATGAAGCCGCCAGCTCCCGGTTACCAAAACTTTGACGCCTGCCGGCATTGCGATAGCGATTCTCCCGAACCCCTGTGTTAACCCATTTGCCGACTGGAGCGCAACTTAGCGGAGTTGATGGGATGGGAAAAACTCTCTATACTGGGCCGATCCAAAATGAATATTTCCGTCATCGGTCTGGGCAAGCTTGGCGCTGTCATGGCCGCCGTGTTCGCCGACAAAGGGAATACGGTGTATGGCGTGGACGTGAATTCGCTCACCGTCGACGCTATCAATGCCGGCCGCGCGCCGGTTCAGGAGCCCGGACTGGACGAGTTGATCCGGAAAAATCAGCACCGTCTAACGGCCACCGCAAATTGCGCCGAGGCCGTTGCCGCGACCAGTATCACGTTCATCATTCTGCCCACTCCCTCTGATGCAAGCGGCGCATTTTCCCTCGATTATGTGCTGCCGCAGGTGCGCGTGGTAGGCGAAGCGCTACGCGGCAAGAAGGATTTCCACCTGGTGGTGCTGTCGAGCACCGTCATGCCGGGAGCCAGTGGCGAGCTGTTGCGACCGCTGCTCGAAGAGACGTCAGGTAAAACCTGCGGGCAGGATTTCGGCCTGTGCTACAACCCGGAATTCATCGCTCTGGGCAGCGTGATTCGCGACATGAGCAATCCGGACATGATCCTGATTGGCGAATCCGACCCGCGCTCCGGGCAGATGCTGGCCGATCTCTACGGGCAGGTTTGCGAGAACCGTCCACCCATCGCGCGCATGAATTTCGTCAATGCGGAAGTCACCAAACTCTCCGTAAACACGTTCGTCACCACCAAGATTTCCTACGCGAACATGCTGGCGCAACTCTGTGAGCAGCTTCCCGGCGCGGATGTGGAAGTGGTCACCGCGGCGCTCGGCCTGGACTCGCGCATTGGCCGCAAATACCTGACGGGCGCGCTGGGCTATGGCGGCCCCTGTTTTCCGCGGGACAATATCGCATTCGCGCGTCTCGCCCGTCAGAACGGTATGGAGGCGACGCTCGCCGAAGCGACCGAACAAGTGAATCGCCGCCAGGCGCCGAGGCTGGGCGAATTGATTCTGGCTATGCTTCCGAAGGGCGGCACAGCCGGCATCCTCGGCCTCGCCTACAAGCCTGCAACCAGCGTGGTGGAAGAATCGCAAGGCTCGGCGGTGGCGCAATATCTGGTGGCGAAAGGCGTTCCAGTCGCGGTCTATGATCCGGCAGCGATGGAAAATGCCCGCCGTCAGCTCGGAGCGGGCGTCACGTTTGCGGAGTCGCTGCACGAGTGCGCCGCCCGATCGCATGTCCTCGCCATCACTACTCCTTGGGATGAATTCCGCAGCCTGCAACCGGGCTAGCTTGAACACCACGCTTGGCCGGCCGGCGATTATCGATTGCTGGCGCATTCTGCCGCGGCAAAACTTCGAGGCCGTGGCGGATTACGTCACGCTCGGCGTCGGACCGCGCCAGAACGCAGGCCGCCTGATCGAGTCCGCCGTCGTCTAACTCACCGCTTTCTGGAGGTCACATGAAACGTCTTTGGCTTTGCGCCGTACTGGCGCTGAGTGCGTTCAGCATCACTTTGCAGGCTCTCGAACGGCCCGGCGTCGAGTTCAAAATCTTCCAGTTCCCGCCGGATAAGATCCCGCGCATCGATGGCAAAACCGATGACTGGGACATCGTGCCGGAGAGCTACGTCATTGGCAGCGATCAGCTCAAAGACACGATGAACAATCACACCTACGACAAGAATGATCTGGATGTCCGCGTCAAAGTCGGCTGGGTGAAAGGTTTGAACCGGCTGTATTTTCTCTACGAAGCCTATGACAACTATTGGGACTTCGCCAAGACCGATTTGCACCAGGACATATTGGAGTTGGTCGTCGATGGCGATCTCTCCGGCGGGCCTTTCATCAAGCAGTTGCACCCGGCAAAACTGCCCGAGGCGGAAGCTCACTTTCTCTTTCATGGCGTGCACGCGCAGAACTACCACATCTTCACTCCAGCCGAGGGCAAGGACTGGGCCATGGTCTGGGGCTGTCAGCCTTGGATCAAAGACCTGCCGTACGCCAACGCCGCGTATTCCTACAATTTCAAGCCCGGCGAAAGCGGCAAGCTGACGCTCGAATTCTGGATCACGCCCTTCGATTACGCCGGCTGCGAAGGCCCGCAGCGCGCCGTCGAAAGCAAGCTTTACGAGAACAAAGTGATCGGCATGTCGTGGTCCGTCCTGGATTTCGACGACACCGACAAGCCCGTGCACGGCTTCTGGAATCTTTCCCACAAAACCGAAATGTACGGCAATGCATCGTACGCCGTGGCCTTCCGCCTGATGCCGCTGGAAGCGCAATTCCACAAGCCGCTCGAGCCGGATTGGTCTTTCCAGGTGCTGGATATGGATCGCCGCCTGGTCGCGTTTCAGGACAAGTCCTACGGCAAGGTGGTGAGTTGGCGTTGGGATTTTGGCGACAACACGACCTCCGCCGAGCAGCATCCTATCCACCAGTACGAGAAAGGCGGCGAGTATGTCGTCACGCTTTACGTGGAAGGGCCGGCCGGCAAAGCGCGGCGCGCCAAGGTTTGGGACGTGGTGTTGAAGTAATCCCGCCGTGATACTATAACCTCTATCAGGCTTATAGGAGGTTATAGATATGAATGAGATCGCGAGAATTGCCGATCAGTTGCAACGCTCACAGCTAGGAGAAGCGTGGCACGGCCCGGCGCTTGCAGAGTTGCTGGCCGATGTTGACGCAGCGTCGGCGTTAAAGCGCGCCAGCCCCGCCGCGCACAACATCTGGGAGCTGGTGAATCACATCACCGCCTGGCAGACGGCCGCGAACGGCGCGATGCGCGGCGGGGTGATGCCGCGTCTGGGGAAAGCAGACGACTGGCCGCCGGCCGGCCGCACCGAGGCCCAATGGCGCGCCGCCGTCAAGCGTCTGGCCAAGGCGAATCAGGAATTGCTCGCGGCGTTATCCAAGTTTCCCGAGCAGCGCCTGGACGATCGCCTGCCGGGCCGCAAGCACTCGTTCTACTTCATGCTGCACGGCGTCATCCAGCACAATCTTTATCACGGCGGCCAGGTGGCGCTGCTCAAAAAACTATTTGCCTGACAGAAATTCGAGCACGGCTTTATCGAAAATCTCCGGGTACTCGATGTGCGGAATGTGCCCGCACTCAGGAATGATCAGCGCCGATGCGTGGGGGATGTCCTTGGCGGCCTGCCGGGCTAATTCCGGGAAGCGCCCCATCTTTTCGCGGATTTCTGCGGGTGCGCTCGCACTGATCAGCGCCGTGCGGTCTTTGTCTCCCACGATGATGAGCGTGGGCGGCTTGATCAACGGATACTCATAGCGGACCGGCTGCTGGTAAATCATCTGATAAGCCAGCGCGGACGCTTTCGCCCAACGCGGATATTCGCCGCTCAGCGTTACGCGGATGGGCACTTCAGCGAGTGGCCCATAAACTTCCAATTTTGGATTCACAAAATAGCGCGCAAACGCCGCGCGAATTCTTTCCGGATTGATGTTGTTCAGGTCGTTCTGATAGAGCGCGTCGTCCGATTGCGGCGGTCCCAGGCGGTAATCCTCCATGCCCAGCGGCCCTTCCAGAATGAGCTGCGAAACACGCTCCGGATACATCAGCGTAAAGCGAACCGCGAGCACGCCGCCGGTCGAATGGCCGACGACAATTACGTTTTGAATGCCCAGCGTGTCGAGCACGCGCGCTGTGTTGGCAGCCAGAAGCTGGAAGCTGTAGTGAATATCCGGCTTCGACGACTTGCCCCAGCCGATCTGGTCAGGAATCACCACCCGGTACCCCGCGGAGGCGAGCACCGTCGCAACCCGGCCCCAATAATATCCGCCGAAATTCTTGCCATGCATCAGGACCACGGTGCGGCCGTTAGCGGGACCGGTGGGCGCGACGTCGCCATACGCCATGATGAGGTCCTGGTTCTCGATGCGGAACGGCATGAAGTGCACGGGGTACGGATAGGCGTACGATTCGAGCCCGATTCCCAACGGCTGAATCTGCGCCAACAGCGGGATACAGGAGAGCGCCATGAGTAGAATCTTTTTCATCACGCCCGAAAGCTTATCGCCCCCGATCCCCCCGCGCAAGGAGTGACCCAAGGAGTGATACAGTGGCGTTGAGGAGAAATCGATGAGTCACTCCACCAGACGCGATTTCCTGAAAGTCGGCGTTGCTGCCGGCGTTCTATCCCGCACCGGCCTGGCGCTCGCCGCGCCCACAAAACGCTCCGCGACAGACTGGGTGACGCTCGGCAAATCCAACGTCAAAGTAACCCGCCTGGCCTTTGGCACAGGAACTTTTAGCGGCAAGACGCAGCGCGATCTAGGCCAACCGGAGTTCACGCGCCTGGTGCGCTACGCCTACGACCAAGGCATCCGCTTCTTCGAAACCGCCGAAAGCTACCACGGCATGCCGGAGATGCTGTCGGTCGCGCTGAAGGGCTTGCCGCGCGACAGCTACCGGCTCATGACCAAGTACAGCACGCCGGCGTCGGGCGACCCCACGCCCAAGATCGATCAATTCCGCAAGCAGCTCGGCACGGAATACATCGATATTCTGCTGCTGCATTGTCTGCGGCCGCCTACGTGGTCCACGGATTACAAGAGCCTGCAGGATGGATTTTCCGAAGCGAAAAACAAGAAAGTGATTCTCACCCACGGCGCTTCCGTTCACGGCCTGCCGGCGCTGCAAACTTTTCCCGGCAATCAGTGGCTGGAAATTGCCATGATCCGCATGAATCATAACGGCACGCGCATGGACACGCCGGGCATGCAGGACCTGGACGTTCCGGGCAATGTGGATCAGGTGGTGGCACATACCAAACAGGTGCACGCGCAGGGCATGGGCGTCATCAGCATGAAGCTCTGCGGCGAGGGGCGATTCACGAATGCGGAAGATCGCGACAAAGCGATGAAGTTCGCGATGAACCTGGGATGCGTGGATGCGGTGACGATCGGGTTCAAGAATACGGCGGAGATTGACGACGCGATCGCGCGCATGAACCGCGTAATGAATTCGTAAAATTTAGCGGAAACCGCTCCCTTTGGTCGCAGCTCGCAGTCGGCGTGCGGGCTACGGCTCCACGCGCTCCGGCACTACCGGCACCGACACCGCCGGCTCGAACAGTCCAAACGTAAACACGTCGGTCGCCGCGGCGAGCGTCACGTACTGCTTGCCATCCACGCTGAAAGTGATCGGCGACGCCGTCAGATTCTGCCCCATGTAGAAGTGCCAGAGATGCTTGCCGGTCTTGGAATCCACCGCGACCAGTTGCCCGTCGTCGTCGCCGAAAAACAACACGCCGCCGGCCGTCGAAACCGTTCCGGCCCACATGGCGTTGGCTCCCGTCATGGGATATTCCCAGCGCTTCTCGCCGGTCTTCGGATCGAGCGCACGCATATAAAATTTCCCGTCGCCGGATGGCGCGGTGCCGGTCGCCGCCGAAGCCCTTCATCGGCTCGCCTTTTTTCGTCGAGCTGCTGTAGACGTCGCAGGCCTCGAGCGTCGGCACGTAGAACAGGCCCGTCTCCGGATTGAAGGAGGGCGACATCCAGTTGGATGCGCCGCGCACGTTGGGACACACGCGCTTGCCGTCGGGCGTCGGATCGGTATCGGGCATCACAATCGGCCGGCCTTTGGCGTCGATGCCCTTGGCCCAGTTGAGCTCGACGTACGGTGTGGCGCGCAGGAACTCGCCGGTGGTGCGATCGAGCACGTAGAAGAAGCCGTTGCGATTGGCATGCACCACCAGTTTGCGCGCGCGTCCCTGAAAGCGGCATGTCCATCAGCACCGGCCAGGCCTGCGCGTCCCAATCGTGGGTGTCGTGCGGCGTGAACTGGAAATACCATTTCAGCTTGCCGGTGTCGGCATCGAGCGCCACCAGCGATGCGGAGTACAGATTGTCGCCTTTCCGCTCGCCGCCGTAGAAATCGGGCCACGGATTGCCGGTAGTCCAGTAAAGGAGATTCAGCTCGGGATCGAAGGTGCCGCTGAGCCAGGTGGCGCCGCCGCCCCATTCCACGTCGACTTCGCCCCACGTTTCCGAACCCGGCTCACCCTTGGCGGGAATGGTGTAGAACCGCCACAGCTCTTCGCCGGTCGCGGCGGCATAGGCCGCGACGAATCCGCGCTTGCCGCTGTCGCCGCCGGAGACACCCACGACGATGCGGTCTTTCACGGCCAGCGGCGCCAGCGTGGCGAAATTGCCCTGCTTGCCGTTAGCGTACTCCTTGTCCCACAGCACGGCGCCGGTCTTGCGATGGAGCGCCACCAGGTGCGCATCGCTGGTGACGAAGAAGACGCTGTCGCCGAGCATGGCCGCGCCGCGATTCACGTCGCTGCGCTTGGCCTGTTCGTCGTGATACAGCCAGATGCGGCGGCCGGTGCGCGCATCGAGCGCGTGCACCTGGTTGCTGTCGGAGACGTACATGATGCCGTCGTAGACCAACGGCGTGGCTTCCAGGTGGGTGGCTTTTTCCACGTGATAGACCCACTTGGGGACCAGCGACGCGACGTTCGCGTTGCGTGATCTGCTTGAGCGGGCTGTGCCGCTGGCCGCTGTAATCGCCGGCGTAAGTCAGCCAGTTCTCGCTCGGACCCTTGCGGATCTTTTCATAGCCGGCCTGCCCCAGCAGCGTTCCGGCCAGCGCGGCCATGCACCATAACAATCGCCTCACTTCGATGTCTCCTTGCTTTCGGCGGGCCGCAGGGATTGCCGGCTGAGAAAGGCCAGCAGATTATCCACTTCGCTCGCGCTCAAGCGCTGCTTGTAATCGCCCGGCATCACCGACTTCTTGCGGAATACCACTTCGCTCAGATCCTGCTTCAGCAAACGGTGCACGTCGCCGTGCGCGTCCAGAATCTGAATGGCGTAGTTGGTATTGTCCTTGGCAACGCCGGTGATTTTCTTGCCATCGCGCAGAGTCACGGTGACACCGCGAAAGCCGTCGGCAATGGTGGCATTGGGATCGAGAATCGCTTCGCGAAGCTGCGGCGGCGTTTTGCTGCGGCCCGCATTCGAAAGATCGGGGCCCAGAAATCCACCGCGGCCAAGAATCATGTGGCAGTTCACGCATCCCGCTTTGCCGAAATAAAGCGTGCTGCCGGCCTCGGGATCGCCCGCCAGATGGCTGTCAAACGCGGGCGAGGTTAAATCGCGCAGATACGTCACCATCTGCCAGATGTTCTCTTCGGGCAGCCGCGAAAGCGGCATCTCCGTGCCCTTGATACCGTCCTTGATGGATGCGAACAGGCGGCGGTTGGGCACGTCGCGAATCAGATCGCCCTTCGCCAGGTTGGGGCCACGGCCGCCTTCTGCGTTGGTGCCGTGGCAGCCGCTGCAACCTTCGACGAACAACCGCTTGCCCGCCGCAATAGCCGCTGGATCTGCCGCCAGGGGATTCTTTATATCTTCTTCCTTACTCTCCTGAGCGAAAATCAGGGCAGTCGACAACAGGGTCAAAACTACCAATGAACGCATCTTCATGAGTTCTCTTTCAGCGGCGAGCAAACCGGAAGCACCAGTATAGTCGAGCACGGATTGCCTGAACAAAATATCATAGTCGTCGTGAACACTCGCGTATTGTTTGCTATTCTGCTCGCCCTTCCTGTTGCCGCTCAACAGAAGTGGGATCCGAACTCCTGGCCGCCGCTGCAAGTGCCCAAGCTGCTGCAAGCGCCGCGCATCGATGGCGATCTGTCGGAATGGAAATATGTCGCCTTCACGGACGGAGTGTGGGACATCTTGCGCATACGCCAGACGCCCTGGTACCTGCCGGCCCTCAACCGCCTCACCGATCACGGCAATGAGCCGCCGCCCGAAGAAGACCTGCAAGCTCGCTACTACACGGCTTGGGACGACACCTATCTCTATTTCGGCGCGGAAGTGAAAGACAACGTCAACGATGTCGACGATCCGGCGCATGAGCCCAAGCGCTGGTATTTCAAGGACGCCATCTGCTGGTTCATTGAAGCACCGCGCGACAATATTGCCTCGAGTTTCGGCCAGGGCGATAACGCGTTCTGCTTCGTGATCGACGCCCGTAAGCCGCCATATGCTGCGTGGTGGCGGCATGGCGCGCCCGGTAAAACTTACATCGAAGAGCCCATTCCGACTAGCGCCGTGAGCTATGCGATTCGAATGAATCCCTGGAAACGCAGTGCCGGAGATTTCATTCTCGAAGCACGCGTGGCCATGGCGCCTACCTTAGGCAAGAGCAATCCCAACTGGCACAAGCCGCGCGAAGGCGACATGTACAGCATGGAGATCGTGCACACCGACCCCGATGGCGGCGGCTATGGCGGCCACTTGATCATGTACGGACAAGGCGATGACGATGCCACGTGGGGCCGAATGCTGCTAACGGGGCCAATACAGCCGATCGAGCGCAAGCCGGAATAGCTCTGTGTGTAGCTATAACCGATAAATCCGAAACAGAGCCGTGACCGAAGGGAGCGGTGCCTTATTGCCCGCTCACCGGCGACGGCTCCGCGCCATTCGCAAAGTGCTGCACGTGCCATTTGATCGAGCGCTCAATCCAATCCACGACGTGCTTCGATTCACTGACGCCGTGCCCTTCGCGCGGATACCGCACCATGATGGTTTCGACGCCGACGTCCTTAAGCGCGATGTAATACTGCTCGGCTTCGGCGATCGGCACATCGGCATCGTTTTCGCCGTGCACCAGCATGGTCGGCGTGTGCGCCTTGGCGACATGCTTCAGCGCGGAGCGTTCCCACAGCACGTCCATCATGTTGCCCTGATGCGGGAAAAGGCCGAATTCCATCTGCTCGTACTGGTTGTAATACGTCATGTAGTTGTAGCTGATCAGATTGGTGATGGCGGCGGTCGGGATGGAGGCTTTGAACAGGCTGGTCTGCGTGATCAGCCACGCGCTCAACTGGCCGCCGTAGCTGACGCCTTCCACGCCCACGCGATTCTTGGTCCAGCCAGAGATAACGCCGCAGCGCCGCGCTCACGCCGTACAGCACGTCCTGGCCTTCGTTGCCGTTCTGATCGCCGAAGACGGCGTCGGCAAATTTCTGGCCGTAGCCGGTCGATCCGCGATAGTTCACCATCAGCGTGGCCCAGCCGCGCGCGGCGTAGACCTGGTTCTTGAGCATTGAACGCCGGACCCTGCTGGCCGTGCGGTCCGCCGTGAATGTTCACGATCAGCGGGATACTTCGATCCCGGAGTCAGGCCAATCGGCTTGGTGAGGAACGCTTCGACTTCGAATTTGTTGTCGTTGCTGATGAACGTGAAAGATTCCACTTCGGCGACCGGTTTGTCCGCCAGCAAGTCGGCGTTCAGGTCGGTGATTTTCTTCGCCGCCTCGCCGCCGCGCTTCAGATAAAGCTCGGCATGGTCTGGCTCGGGCTGACGAACGTGTACGCCAGCACGTTGCCCTTCGCCACCGACCACGCCCCGACCGTTCCCGGCGCGTTGACGACTACTTCCGGCTGCCCGCCGCAATCGGCAAACGGTACAGCCGGACATTGCCGCGTTCCTGCACGGTGAAGTAGATGGCCGCAGCCATCCGGCGACCAATCGGCTCGCCCTGCCGGTTGTCGATGACCGCGCCCATCTCGCGGCGATTGCGCCCGTCGGCGTCGATCAGCCAGACGTGCGTGTCTTCCATCGTGGTTTCCAGATCGGTGAGACCGCGCCGCGTGCCGTGAAAGACGATGGTCTTGCCGTCCGGCGACCAGAGCGGCCGGTACTCGGCGCTTTCGGTGGCGGTGAGACGCCGGATCGAGCCATCGGCAACGTCGCAGAACGAACAAATCGTAGTTGAAGAACTGATCTTCGTTCGGCTCGCGATTGGAGACGAATACGATCTCCTCGCCGTTGGGCGACCAGTCGATGGAATGCTCGTAGTGATTCCCCGTCGTGAGCTGCCGCGATTGCCCAGTGGCCACGTCCATTACAAAAATGTGCGTGCGTTTGTTGTCGTTGAAATGCGAGAGGCCTTCCCCCGCGTCCGGTTTGTACAGATAACGCGTGATGACCATGGGATCGCCGGTGGCTTCCGCCGTTTCCGGTCCCGGCACCGAAGAGGCGTAGGCGATGCGCTTGCTGTCAGGCGACCAGGTCAGGCGCTTGCCCACAGTCGGCATGGGATTGTTGGTCCAGGAAAGCTCGGTCAGGAATTTCGCGCCTGAGCCGTCTGGCCGCGCGACCACCAGCCCCGATTTTTCCCCCACTTTGCCCTGATAGGCGATCCGATTGCCCGTCGGGTGACCATTCGGCGCCGGATGACGGGTCCTTTTCGTCGCCAAACCGCACGGATTTGCCATCGGCCAGCGTCATCACCCAGAGCTGCGACCACGGCCGACCCGGGCCGTCGTTGCGCGAGACGGTGTAGGCGAGCCGCGTGCCATCCGGGGAAAGGTGGACGCTGCCGGCAGCGCGCAACTTGAGCAAATCGCTCGATTGCAGCCCGCGCTGGGCGAAGGCGGAAGTCACAAAAAGCAATGCCGTGATGGTGAGGAAAGATCGATGAAACATAGGGAGATTATAGTCCCCCCGCCGCAAGTTGCTACCCTGGGCCGGTGCTATCATGGAATCACTTCGCCTCAAGCTTATGATCCGAAGTGTCTTCACAGCCGCCACTTTCTACACCCTAGGGGTGGTGTCTGTGGCTGCCCAAACGCCGAATGTAACATTTGAAAAAGATGTACGGCCGATCCTTACCAAGTCCTGCCTGAGTTGCCATGGCGCGGCTATGCAGATGGGCGATTTGGATTTACGCACTCCCGCCTCCATCCTCAAGGGGGGGAAGAGCAAAGTCCCGGCGCTGGTGAAAGGCTCGGCCGAAAAAAGCTTGGTTTACCAAAAGGTCGCCGACAAATCCATGCCTTTCGGCGACACGAAACTCAGCGACGCCGAGACACAAATCATTCGCGCCTGGATCGACGGTGGCGCGAAATCGGCCGACGCGGGGAACGTCGCGGACCCGAAATCGGATCCCTCGAGCCACTGGGCGTTCAAAGCACCCGTGCGGCCCGACGTTCCTAGCGTGAAGAATAAGGCTTGGGTGCGCACGCCGGTCGATGCTTTCATCCTGGCTGAGCTCGAAAAGAAAGGCATCCGCCCGCCGCCGCCGGCCGATCCCACCACGCTGGCGCGCCGCGCCTATTTCGATTTAATCGGCCTACCGCCCACGCCGGAAGATCGCAAAGCCTTCCTCGCCGATAAAAGCCCCGATGCCTTCGCAAAACTCGCGCAGAATCTTCTGGCCCGGCCGGAGTACGGCGAGCGCTGGGCGCGGCATTGGCTCGATGTGGTGCGCTACGCGGAGTCCAACGGCTACGAGCGCGATGGCGCGAAACCGCAAGCCTGGCGCTATCGCGATTACGTCATCGACGCCTTCAACAAGGACAAACCGTACGATCGCTTCCTCACCGAACAGCTCGCCGGCGATGAAGTGGAAGGCTCTAATGCCGAGACCCAAATCGCCACCAGCTTCATGCGCCTGGGAACGTTCGATGACGAGCCCGCCGAGCCCCTGCTCGACCGCTACGATCAATTGGATGATGTGCTGGGCACGACGTCGGCGGCATTCCTCGGCATCACGCTGCGCTGCGCGCGCTGCCACGACCATAAATTCGATCCGTACAAACAGACTGATTACTACCGCTTCCTGGCGGTGTTCGAACCGCTGAAACGCCCGCTCGATGGCCAGAAGGAACTGGACCGGCTGGTAGGGACGGAAGTCGAGCTGAACGCGTATCGCCTGGCCATGTCCAAGGCGGATGAGCAGGTGACGCCTCTGCGGCGGCAGCTCGATGAGCTAAAACGAAATCTCACCAAGCAGTTTCTCGCCAAGAAGGCTTCGGCGCCGATGGACACTTCCTGGACCGATCTGGCCGAGACTGTCATGGCGTTTCAGGTAGCCGCCGACCAGCGCAGCAAAGAACAGAAAGAGCTGGTCAAGAAATACGAAGAGCGGCTGGATAAAGAGATCCACACCATCGCCACAGCGGAAGAAGTCGCCAATCTGGATGGATGGGCTTCGGAAATCGCAGCCATCAATGCTGCCCGGCCCAAGGAACCGCCCCGCGCCTACGTCTGGTATGAGGAAAGCCCCAAGCCGGCGGCGACGCACTTGTTGGTCCGCGGCGATCCCACCCGGCAGGGCGACGAATTGCAGCCCGGTACGCCGGTGGTTCTGGGCGCTGCTCTACCCGAGCCGCCGAAGCCCACTGTTACCACCAGCGGCCGCCGTTTATGGCTGGCCAAGTGGATGACCGGCCGGGACAACCCGTTGGTCGCCCGCGTCATCGTGAATCGGCTTTGGCAATGGCATTTCGGCGAAGGCTTGGTCACTACTGAAAACGATTACGGCGTGGTCGGCCAGCGTCCTACCAATCAAGCCCTGCTGGATTATCTGGCTACGGAACTGATCCAATCGGGCTGGAGCTTGAAGCATATTCAGCGCCTGATCATGGAATCCAGCACCTATCGGGCGTCGGCGGCTTGGAATGAGCAGGCGGCTAAAATCGATCCCGACGACACGCTGCATTGGCGTTGGAAGCCGCGCCGCCTGGATGCCGAATCGGTGCGCGACAGTCTGCTCGCGGTCAGCGGCCAACTGAATCGCGAAATGCATGGACCCAGCATTTATCCGGACTTGCCGCGCGCGGTGCTGGAAGGGCAATCGCGGCCGGGAGAAGGCTGGGGCAAATCGGACGAGAAAGAAGCGTCGCGGCGCAGCGTTTATATTTTTGCCAAGCGCGCGATCGCCGTGCCTGAGCTGGAAACGCTGGACGCGCCGGACAGCACGTCGAGTTGCGAGAAACGCGACGTCTCCCTCACCGGACCGCAGGCGCTGACGTTCCTGAACGGAACGTTCACCAATTTGCAGGCCCGCAAACTGGCCGAGCGCCTGGAGCATGAAGCGGGTGCGGACGTGAAAGCGCAAACCGCCCGGGCGTTCGAGCTGGTGCTAGCGCGGACGGCTACGTCCGAAGAGTTGCGCACGGCCGCGGAATTTGTCGCCAGGCAGCAGAAGCAAATCGAAGCGGACGCCAAAGGGAGTGACGGCGCGGCCCATCGGGCGCTGGAAGCTTTCTGTCTGGTGATGTTGAACAGCAACGAGTTTTTTTATTTAAACTAGGTGCAGCAGATGACGGATCCGAAATTCACGCCTTGTGGGATATCGCGCCGCGAAATGCTATGGGAAGCTGGCGGCGGTTTTGTCGGCACGGCCCTGACATTCCTGCTGGCGCAGGATGGATTCTTCGGCCGCGCAGCCCAGGCCGCCGAGTTGACGCCCGGCGTCGTCGGCGCTTGCGCCTAAGAACCCGCACTTCCCGGCTAAGGCCAAATCCTGCATCTTCCTGTTCATGTACGGCGGCCCCAGCCAGGTGGACTTGTGGGATCCCAAACCCGAGCTAGTGCGCCTGCACGGCCAGCCGATGCCGACTCTGGACAGCGATCCGCTCCTCAAGATTCGCAAGCCGGGCACGCTGCTCGGCTCGCCCCGCAAATTCACCCGCCGTGGCCAGTCGGGCATCGAAGTTTCTGAGCTTTACCCGCAGCTAGGCCAGGTGATCGACGACATCGCCGTAATCCGCAGCACCTACGCCGATAGCTTCGCCCACGGCTCCGGCTTGCTGCAGATGAACACCGGATTCATTCGCCAGGGCTACCCCAGCATGGGCTCCTGGGTGACCTACGGCCTGGGCAGCCAGAACCAGAATTTGCCAGGTTACGTTGTGCTGCTGGATCATCGCGGCGGCCCCATCTCCGGCCCGCCCAACTGGGCTTCGGGCTTCATGCCCGCCACCTATCAGGGCACGCAATTTCGCACCAATGGCGATCCGATTCTGTTTCTCGAGCCGCCCGAGGGCGTGACGCAGGCGCAGCAGCGGCAGCAGCTCGATCTTCTCGCCAAGCTGAACGAAATGCGCTCATCCAAGCTCGAACCCGCCAGCGCCGACAATTCCGAGTTGATGTCGCGCATTGCCAGTTACGAGCTGGCCTTCCGCATGCAATCCACGGCGCCCGAAGCCGTCGACCTTTCCAAAGAAACCGACGCCACGAAGAAAATGTACGGCCTGGACAATCCGGCCACCGAAAAGTTCGCCCGCAAATGCTTAATCGCCCGGCGCCTGATCGAGCGCGGCGTGCGCTTCGTGCAGGTGTATTCCGGCGGCGGCCACAACGACGAGAATTGGGATGCCCACGGCGATGTAGACAAGAATCACGAATTGCACGCCGGCGAGACCGATCAGCCGATGTACGCGCTCATCACCGATCTCAAGCGCCGCGGCCTCCTCGATGAGACCTTAGTGGCCTGGGCCGGTGAATTCGGCCGCACTCCCACCAGTCAAAACAGCAAGGGCCGAGATCACAGCCCGCGCGGCTTCACCACCTGGCTGGCGGGCGGCGGCGTCAAAGGCGGCCAAGTCATCGGCGCCACCGACGATTTCGGCTACGCGGCGGTGGAAAATCCCGTCCACGTCCACGACTTGCATGCCAGCATGCTGCATCTCATGGGCCTCGACCACAAGCTGCTCACCTATTTCCACGCCGGACGCAACATGCGGATTACCGATGTCTCCGGCCGCGTGGTAAAAGAGTTAATTGCCTAATCCAAACATCGTGACTGAAAAAGAATTCACCGGGAAAACCGCGCTCGTCACCGGCGGCTCGCGCGGTATCGGCCGCGCCATCTCCATCAAGCTCGCCCGTTCCGGCGCCGACATTGCGATCAATTACCATGAGCCGCGATGCCGATGCCATCGCCACCAAAGAGGCTGTCGAGAAAGAAGGCGTCCGCTGCGCGCTGGTGAAGGGCGACATCTCGAACCCCGAAGCCATGGCCAGCGTCACCGCGCGCACGCGCGAAGCTTTGGGGCCGATTTCGCTGCTGGTCGCCAACGCCGCCATCAGCCTGATCGAGAGTCATAACGAAATCAGCTTCGAAAGTTGGCGGAAGACCATGTCCGTCAATCTCGACGGCACTTTTCTTTCCGTGATGGCGGTCAAGGATGAAATGCTGGCCCAGAACTACGGCCGCATTGTGTGTATCTCTTCGGTCGCGGCGCTGCGTCCCCGCAAAATGCAGATTCATTATGCGTCGAGCAAAGCCGCCCTTTCGGCGCTGGTGCGCTGCTGCGCGGAGGCGTTCGCTCCTCATGTTCGCGTCAATTGCATCGCGCCCGGTTTGGTCGAAACCGAGATGGGCGCGATGATCGGTCCGGCCGTCACCAAATCGATCATTGAGGCCACGCCGCTAGCACGCCTGGGGCGTCCCGAAGAGATCGCCAACGCTGTGCATTTTTTGCTATCCGATCAATCCAGCTTCATGACCGGACAGACAATCGCCGTCAGCGGCGGTCGCGTGATGCTTCCGTAGCGCTGTTCGATACCGGACGCTTCACGCAACTCGCTGAAAACACACTACACAATTCCGAATTGGGGCGAGCCGGAATTCAAATGAAATCTAAAAATATTCCTCGACTTTGGTCATTGTGGCAGTACAATACTAGCAATCGCCCACAGAGGAGGGCACAAACAGAATGCACAACATGTTGAGTGAACAGCAAGAAAGTCTTCTGAAGCGCGGTTTTTCACGCAGGAACTTCGGGCGAATCGCAACCCTGGTAGGTGCCGGCGCGACTCTGCCTTTTTACAATGAATTTGCTTTGGCCCAGCGCGCCGCAGGCGGCCGCCGGATGATGTTCGATATGCCGCCAGACGCGGTGCGGATCAGCAGCAACGAGAATCCGGCAGGCCCCTGCCCGGAAGCTGCCGATGCCATCCACAACGTCGTCCAAAAGGGCGGCTATTACGGCTGGAAAGAACCGATGGAGTTCGCCCAGCTCGCCTGCGAGACTGAGGGCATCAAGGAAGATTACATCTCGATCTCCGCCGGATCGAGCGACCCGCTAGCCCATGCTGTGCTGGCATTCTGCTCCCCGACCAAGAGCTTCGTGATGGGAGACCCCGGCTACGAAGCCGGCTCCGGCACCGCCAACTTCATCGGCGCCAAAGTTTATCGCGTGCCGTTGACGAAGGACTACAAGCATGATGTGAAGGCGATGGTGGCGGCCGATCCGAACGCCGGCATCATCTACATCTGCAACCCCAACAATCCTACTGGTACGTTGACCCCGAAGGCAGACATCGAATGGGTCCTGGCCAACAAGCCGAAGGGCTCGATCCTGCTGCTGGACGAAGCGTACATTCACATCTCACAGGCGTGGGAAAGCCGCGGCACCGATCTGGTGGCCAAGGACGCCGATGTGATTGTTCTGCGCACCTTCTCCAAGCTGTATGGCATGGCTGGATTGCGTGCCGGCTTCGCCGCCGGGCGTCCCGACCTGCTAGCCAAGATGCGTCCCTGGCAGAGTGGCATGCTTCCCGTGACCGGTATGGCCGGCGCGGCTGCCAGCTTGAAGGTGAAGAGCCTGGTTCCGGATCGCCGTAAGGGCTACAAAGAGCTCCGCGAAGACGTTTTCGCCTTCATGGATAAGCACAACTACACCTACGTCAAGTCGGACAGCAACTGCTTCATGGTCGATGTGAAGCGTCCGCCTGCTGAGTTCCAGAAAGCCATGATGGCGCAGAAGGTCATGGTCGGCCGTAGCTGGCCGGTGTGGCCCACGCACTCACGCGTCACCGTTGGCAGCAAGTCGGATATGGAGAAGTTCAAAGCGGCGATGCTCGTCGTGATGGGCTAACCGGAAAACGGCAACGAAAAATCAGCCCGTCAGTGCAGCCCCAGTGGGTTGCGCTGACGGGTTTTTTGTTTGTACGGCCGCGGCCATGTAGCTCAGCAAATCGCCGCGTTCCTTCGCGATGGCGCGCAATCCCTCGTAGTCTCCCGCCAGTTGGCACAACTGCAATATCGACGGGCAGGTGAGCTGACTGGGATCGGCATTGGCTAAGTGCTGCCGGGAAACGGCGATGGCCTCCTGATAACGTTGCAGGCGCACCAGCAGCCCGACTAGCACCTGCGCCGGATACGTGCCGGTTTCATTAGGATCGTAGGCGTCGATCTTGTCGCGGAAGTGCGCCACGGCGGCATCGGCATCGTCGTTCAGCAGCGCACGCAAGTACATGCCGTAATCCACGTACGCGCTTTCAAACGGCGCATCGCCCTTGAACTGGAACAGCGGACCCAGGTGCCGGCCGTATTCGGTGAGATCGTATGCCAGCGCCAGTGTTTCCTTGTCGGTCAATTCGATGCTGAACTGAATCACGGAAATCACGTGTGAAGTGTCGAGATAGTAGCTGTTGCCTTCGAAGAGCCAATCACGGCCCGCGATTAGCTCGGCAATATTTTCCGTTTCCGGAGCCTGGCCTTCGTTACTGGCAATGGTGCGCTTGATGCTCGCGAGCAGATCGCGGTGCACCGTCGCGATCAGCATCTGCAGACAGTCTTCGCGGCCTTCGCGTACTGGATATTGCGAGAAGCTGGTGATGGCGCGGCAGATGCCGAGATTGACCAGGATCATCTCGAAGCCTTTGCGCGGATGCGCGCCTTCGTGAAACGCGACTTCGACCACGCGCTCCGGAATTTCATCCACCGGCAGTTTGTCGATCGCTGCAACGACCGGCCCCGGCTCACCGATCGCACGGTAGTAGGACCACGCCCGCGGGATATCGCCTTCCGCCAGAAACAGGCCGCCCACTTCGCGCGCGGCGGCAATGAAAGCCTGCTCGTAGGCCGGCCGCGCGGACGCCGGCACGTCATCGATCTGGCCGATCTGAATGAGCGGCAGCCCAAGCTCATGGCGTTGCTGCATGAGACGCGCTTCGAACAACAGCGCGTACTTTTTCTCGGCGCGGAATTTCTCGACGAGCAATGCGAAGCCAGCCTTCGACCCTCCGTCACGCAGCGTCGCCTCGATTTGATCGAACCCGTTGATCGTCCATGCCAATCAGAGGATAGCAGGAAGTGGCGACGATAGTCCGGCTCGGAATCGGCTGCTCAAGACTACCAGAACCGGACAGTGTCTGGGACCTTTCCCATCTTCACCGCCGCGACATTCCCTGCACAAACTGAATCACGCCGTCTCCGAAATCCCGCTCGGCCTGCTCGGTGTAGGGCGTAACCGTAGTCTCATAGCCGCCTTCGGCAAATGCTTCCTTCGTCGGCAAGTATCCCAGCCAGCCGTTGGTGTATCCGAAGTAAAACGTGTTGGGAAATGGCGATGCGCCGCGCACGCGCATGGCGATCTCGCAGAACAATTCCAGCGGCGCCGCCCAGATGACTGTGTCGCTGCCCAGCTTGAGAAAGCGAACGGGAATCCGCACCATGGAGAGCCGCGAATAGGCAGCCAGTTCCTCGGGAAAAACGAGGCCGGGCTTGCGCGGCGTCTCGATGATTTTCTCGCCAGTCCAAATGGCCGCGTCCGGTGGTCGGCGGTCCCAGCGCATTGATCGCCGCCAGAATGCGATCGCCCAGCAGCACGTTGAACTGCTGCCAGATGGCCGCTCTTGAAATCCGGCTCGATGCCGTAGATCGGCGCGATATTCCCCGCGGCTCCGTTCGCCACCAGCATAGGCGCGCCGAACTTCGGCTCGACGTACGCCGCGACTTGCCCCGGCCAGTCGGCGCTGATCTCCAGGTTGCCGGGACCGAGCACCGTTCCGTGCATCGCGTAATTAACGATCAGCGCAATGGGCGAATGATCCGCGCGCTCGAGGCGAATGATGCCGAGCTGCCGGTCGACCGGCCCATCGGGATTCAGTCCCAGATAAATTTTGCCATCCGCGCCGCGCGCCCGCCGATTGATATTCGCGAGCGAAATGCTGGTGCCCACCGTGACCGTTGCGGGCGCGAGTTTCCCGCGCGCTTCTTTGATCCCGTCGATGAGCGCTCGGGTGACCTGCGCGGCGTAGCCGGCATCGGGATCGTGCGTGTAACGGTTGGCCATGAACGCCCGCGGCAGCCCCGCCGGCCCCAGCTCGGGCGCCGAATGGGTATGCGTCGCCATCCACCAGACGCGTTGCGCTTCGATCCCCGTTTCCCGCGTGAGCTGACGGCTGAATTCGTCATAAAAAGAAGGCGCGAATAGAGCGATGTCGGTGGAGACTAGAACAAAAGGCCCGCTGCCATCGTCCATCACGACGATGCGGTGGTAGAGATTATCGTGGACGCCGGTGGACTGCCGCGCGCCGTAGCCCAGCAGCCACTGCGAAGTCCGCGGCGTGATGTCGACCTTGACCGCAGCCGCGCGAAATTCGGCGTGAATAGAAACGCAGAACGCCAACAGCCACAAGCGCGCGAAGCGGCACTTAGCTCTTCGAACCCTTGCGGGCGTCGTTCAGAATCTCGCGCAAGCGGCGTCCGACAATCAATTCCTCACCCGGCTGCAGCGTCATCGAGACAATTGCCACCCGGTTGCGCTCACGCGGCGCTTTGGGATCGCCTTCATGCACCGCCGTCACCAGGCTCGGATTGTTGTTGGTCAGTACTTCGATCCGCGGATCGCCTTCACGTAATTTGCGATCGCAATCGGCGACGGAGAAATTCCATGCCGCCTCGTCCCAAGTCACCCGCAGCGTGGGATAGCGGTTGCCGTCCTGCGGCACGTGGATTTCGGTCTTCACGCCCGGCACCGTATCCACCAGTTTCTGAATGCGCCCGACCCGCTCTCCCCATTGGCGATTGAGCGCGCCGAGATCCGCCTTCATCCAGTACTCGACCGCCGCCAGGCACCCCATGATTTCTTCTTTGCCGACTTTCATCGCCCGGCACACCGCGCCTTCCCACGGCGGCGAATTGGCCAGCGCGGCGTCGATCAAATGTTTGCGGCCCAGCAGAATACCGGAGCACTGCGGACCGGCGAGCCCCTTGCCGCCGCTGAACGTGTACATGTCCGCGCCCATCTTGGCGTAGAGTTTCAAATTCTCGATGGGCGGAATTCCGGCGGCGTCATCCAGCAGCAGCGGTACGTTCGCATTCTTGGCGATGGCGATGGATTTCTCCAGCTTTTCGCCGAGCGCGGTCGTGTAGATCATGGCCGTGTTCGGGCCGATGGCTTTGGCCAGTTCGTCGTGCGAGTAGGCCAGCACCAGCTTCGCGCCGGGCACGCGCACCGCGCTGTCGAAGGGCGTGCGGCCGCCGTGCATCACCACTTCGCCCTTCATGCCGGTGGTGTCGGGAAGCTGCCAGACTTTCGCCGGATCGGTCCCCGCCATGCAGCCCGCGGTCGCGGACGCGATCGCGCCCGAGGCTCCCGATGCCACCATGCCGGATTCCGCGCCGGACAATTCCGCCAGCCGCCGCCCCGCGCCGCGCTGCAGCTCAAAAATTTCAACAAAATGCCCCGCCGCAGCCTGCTTGGCGGCCTTCACTTCAGGCAGTTCGAGCGATCCGCTGAGGTACGTCCAGGTGCCGCGCGCATTGATAAACGGCCGCACGCCGATGCGCGTGTAGATGTTGTCCGCCGCGTCCTTTCCCCAGAGTTTGTTGGCCGCATCCTGCGCGGCCATGTATCCGAAAAGGGGCAGCGCGCTGGCCCATTTCAGAAACATCCGCCGGTCGAACGCAGAGAGAGCCGTCATAGACTAACCTTTCGCAAATATTTCCTTGAGCCGCTTCGCCACCACGCGATGCTCGTTCTCGCGCATCATCCACACCGAGAGCAGCAGATTTCCGTCGAGTGTGCCAATCGCAATCGGCGGCTCGCCTTCCCGCAATTCGCGGACGACGTCGTCGATCGAGGGCTTGCGGTCTTTCGCGGTCCATTCCACCAAAACATGCGGCACGTGATTGGCAATTTCCGGCACGTTCTTGGTGGCGCGGATGCCGCGAATTCCCGCCAGCGCCTGGATCACTTCATCGGCGCGATGCTCGACGGCGCGGTATTCGGCATCGAGATCCAATTTCACGTAACGCTCCACCGCCGCCACCATTCCGGCAATTTCTTCCTTGCCGACCTTCATGCCGCGGCCCACGCCACCGTTCGGGCTGATGCATTGCTGGCCAGCTTCGATGAGATCCTTGCGCCCCAGCAGCAGGCCGGCAGCTTGCGGACCCTGCATTCCTTTGCCGCCGGAAAACGTCACCAGGTCAAAGCCGTCTTCCACATATCGCTTCAGATGCGCGACCGGCGGAACATCGGCGGCCGCGTCGTTGAACGTCGGCACGCCGCGCGCTTTGCCCACGCGAATCCAATCGTCGCGATGAATCTTGCCCAGGGGCTCGTATTTGTTGAGGAAGAACATCATGGCGGTGCGCTCGTTAATCGCGCGCTCAAGCTCTTCGCGCGTCTCGACCCACACGAGCTTGGCGCCGACGACCAGCATCTGCGCTTCGTAGCCGGAATGGTGGGACTTCTGCACGATCACTTCGTTCTTCATGCCGGCTGGTGTCCGGCAGCCGCTGCATTTTCTGCTGATCGCCCAGCGACACGCAGGCCGCCGTGCCGACGGTGATTCCCGAAGCCGCGCCCGCAGTAACCATCGCCGCCGGAACGCCGATCAGTTCAGCGATGCGCGCGCCAGCTTTCTTCTGCAGCTCCGGTATATTCACGAAATGCTGCGCCGCTTCGTTCATGGCCTGGATCACTTCAGGCGGCATCAGCGACCCGCCCAGCACCGTCACCGTGCCCACGCCGTTGATCACCGGGCGCACGCCCAACCGCGCGTAGACATCCGCCGTCTTGCCGATGGTGGACTTCGTCGCAGCCGAGCCTACCGCACTGCTCAGCGCCGCGCCCGCCGCTGTTTTCGTAAGAAATCCTCTGCGTGTGGATGGATTCATGAGCCCCAGTATACCGCTCACTCGTCGTCCAGAACCCGCAGCATGGTCATCGATTTCACCATCTCGTGATCGCCGAATTTCCATACCACTCGCTTGTCGCGCGTCACCTCGAACGCATGCGCTCCATGCCCTTCCTGGCCGCGTATGAAATTTCCCACAACAAGATTCCCGTTGCGCAGCACTTGCAAACTGGTGATCCAGGTGAGATTCAGATCTGGCAGATCCTTGGCCGTCAGCTCCCAGGCAATTTTGCCGGCGGGCGTCACTTCCACCACGCGGCGCTGCGTGCCGGCCGCAATGAGTGTGTTGCCGTTAGGCAGCCGCAGCGCTTCAAACGTGCCGTCGAGACCGGTAAATTCCCAGACCACCTTGCCGCCAGCATCCACTTCCCGCGCCGCGCCTTCCGCTTCCATTGCCGCCAGAACATGACCGTTGGCGAGGCGATGCACATGGCGCACCTGGCGGTGAAACGGTTTTTCGCTGGTGGGCAGGTTGACGGTCGAAACCACTTTGCCATCCGGCGTGACCTCCACCGCCCGGCTCGGCCCTTGTTCGCCAATCAGCGTATTTCCATTGGACAGCCGCTCGCAGGCCAACGTCTGCGGACACTTGCTGACGTAATTCCAAATTACATTGTGCTGGCGATCGATTTCCTGCGCGCCCGTCGGATTTCCTCCGTAGGCGTAGAGAATGTGGCCGTTGGGCAGCACCTCAAATCCAACCACCAGGCTGGGCGGTTGGTGTTCCCACACCAGCTTGCCTTCGGGCGAAACTTCGATCAGCCGGTTCCCGCCCGTCCCTTGATATTGCGATAACAGAATGCGGTGCCGCACCGGCGCCTGGCCGGCACTAGCGCTCAGAAAAAGGCTGAAGGCTGCGCCGCATGCCAGCACCGTTTGTTTCACAGTCATCCGGCGTTTATATCATTGTTCCAGCGGAGGTGCCACCGGAGCGCGGTCCGAGTTCAGCTCTGGTCCTTGCGGAGCAAAGCGCGGAAACGGCCCCGCCACAATCCAAAGTTTCTCATGTTCCGCCAGATCATCAACCCACCGGCGCAGACCAATCCAGAAACGAGAATGAGGCTGGAGGGTTCGGGGAGACTCGAACTCCGGCGTCCGGGCCTAAGAGAGTCCGCAGTGGCGTCTCGGGTTGGAGTGAGGACTAATTCGGGAGGCAAGTTGGTTGTGGACAAATTAGGTTGCCTTTGTTAAGGAGTAGTTCCCTGGCGCAGTTGGAAATACGGTAACACCCGCCTATCTGAGGGTCAATACCCCCAAATTGGGGATTGCGTGCATAGCGGCGCGGTTGAGGCTATGCTTGCGTAAGGAAGCAATGCGCTCCGCATCGATTCTCGTGACCTTGGCCGCTGCTCTGGCCGTGCCGCACGCCGTCGCGCAGCAGGCCGGCAATCTATTCGCCGAGCGCATCCGCCCTATCCTGGCCAAGAATTGCCTGGCGTGCCACAGCGGCCCGGGTAAGCAATCCGGACTCGATCTTTCAACCCGCGAAGGGCTGCTCAAAGGCGGCGACAGCGGGCCTGCCGTGGTTGCGGGTGACCCGGAAGCCAGCCGCCTCTATCAATTGATCAGCCACAAAACCGAGCCGGCCATGCCATTCAAAGGCGCGAAGCTGGCCGCCGAGGACATCGCCCAAATCGCGGATTGGATCAAAGCCGGCGCACTCTACGATGAGTCCATGAAAACATCTGTCGCGGCGCCGGATCACTGGGCTTTCAAAGTGCCAAAACGCCCACCCACGCCTGTCGTGCGCAATAAAGCGTGGGTCCGTAATCCTATCGATGCTTTCATCGCGGCCGAACAGGAAAAGCGCGGCTTAAAGCCCGTGCCCGAGGCTGACCGGCGCGTCCTGCTGCGTCGGGTGTATTTGGATCTGACCGGCCTACCTCCAACGCCGGAAGAAATGAGCGCCTACCTGGCGGACCGTTCCGCTAACGCCTACGAAAAAGTGGTCGACAAGCTGCTGGCCAGTCCGCGCTATGGCGAGCGCTGGGGGCGTCATTGGATGGATGTGTGGCGGTACAGCGATTGGTACGGTTGGCGCATTCAGAATCAGGTGCGCTATAGCCAGCGCCATATCTGGCATTGGCGCGATTGGATCGTCGAATCGCTCAACGCGGATAAAGGCTACGACCGCATGATTGTCGAGATGCTGGCGGGCGACGAGTTGGCCCCGGAGGATCCGGACATCACGCGCGCCACCGGATTCCTCGCCAGAAACTGGTACATGTTCAACCGCAATACCTGGCTGCAGGATACGGTCGAGCACACTGCCAGCGGATTTCTTGGCATCACGCTCAAATGCGCGCGCTGCCATAGTCACAAATACGATCCGCTCTCCCACGAAGATTATTACCGCTTCCGCGCGTTCTTTGAGCCGTACGATGTGCGCACGGATCATGTGCCCGGCGAGGCTGACTTGCTGAAGAGCGGCCTGGCGCGCGTGTACGATTCCGATGCCGGCGCGCCAACCTATCGCTTCCTGCGCGGCAACGAGACGAACCCGGATAAGGATCATCCCCTTACGCCGGCCGTTCCGGAAGTCTTTCGCGCCGATCTAAAAATCGCTCCCGTCAAACTGCCGCTGGCCGCCTATTATCCGGATTCCCGCCCAGCCGTTCAGATCGACCTGGTGCTGCAGGCCAAGGCGGATATAGAAAAAGCCAACGCCGGGTTAGCCGCCGCACGCGTGGAACTCGCCAAGACCAACGAGCTTTTTCCGAAGCCGGGCGCAACCGAGGTGATCCAAGGCAATCGCGTGCTGGAGCGCGCCGCCGGTGAAGATCAGGCCTTCGAAGCTTTGCTGAAAGCGCAGGGAAAGGTCGCGCTAGCCGAGCAGACATTGCTCGCCGCGCGAGCTTCACTCGATTCACTGCAGGCGCGCGTAGCGGCCGACAACGCCCGCTTCAGCGATCCCCCCAGCCCGGAGGCGGCGTCCCTTGCCGAAGCTGCGCTCAAGACAGAGCGTCACGCTCAACGCTTGAAGGCCGAGGAAGATCTGCTGAGCGCGCAGCAGAAACTGCACGAAGGCCTCAAGTCCGCCAACGTCGACGAGAAGAATGCCGAAAAGAAAGTGGCCGAAGCGCGCGCTCAGCTCGAGGCGGCGACTGCGGCATTAAAAGCGGCCGAAGCCTACACGCCGGTCGGAAAAATCTATCCGGACTCAAGCACCGGGCGCCGTCTGGCCCTCGCGCAATGGATTGCCAATTCGCAGAATCCGCTCACCGCCCGCGTGGCCGTAAATCATATCTGGCTGCGGCATTTCGGTACGGCACTCGTCCCCACCGTCGCCAATTTCGGCAAGAATGGCAAGCCGCCGTCAAACCCTGAACTGCTGGACTGGCTGGCCACCGAACTGATGGCGCACAACTGGAGCATGAAAACGATTCACCGTCTGATCGTCACCAGCAGCGCGTACCGCATGCAGTCGACTGCCGGAAGCCGGCGATCACAACGCCGCCATCGATCCCGACAACACGTACCTCTGGCGAATGAATCCGCGCCGCATGGAAGCCGAAGTAGTGCGCGACAGCGTGCTGTACCTGGCCGGCCAGCTTGATACCACGATGGGCGGCCCCGAGCTCGACGCCAAGACCGGCGAAGAATCCCGGCGCCGCAGCATTTATTTCCAACACGCGCCCGACGCGCAGATGACATTCCTGAAAGTTTTCGACGAAGCCAGTCCGAATGAATGCTACGCGCGCAACGAGACCGTCGTGCCGCACCAGGCGCTGGCGCTCGCCAATAGCAAGTTGAGCTTGACGGAGGCACGTTTGCTGGCGAAATCGCTCGCCGCGAAATCCCCCACCGCAGCGGAGTTTGTGAACCGCGCTTTCGATACGGTTCTAAATCGCCCGCCGTCGGTCGAAGAGCGCACAGAATCGGAAAAATTTCTCAAAGAGCAGGAAGAGCTATTCCGCGATCCGCAGAAGCTTACGCCCGTCAAAGCGGATAAAGAACGGCCGGCCATCGATGCGCGTATGCGAGCCCGGGAAGATCTGGTGCACGTCCTGCTGAATCATAATGATTTTGTGACCATCCGATGAACACCAAATTTGTCGCTCCCGGATGCTGCGGTAACCCAAGCCGCCGGGTATTCCTCGCCGATTGTGGGTTGGGTTTCACAGGCCTGGCGTTAGGCGCGATGCTGCGGCGTGAACTGCAAGGCGCCGAGCCCGCTGTCTGGATGCCGCCCGACGGCAATCCGCATTTCGCGCCCAAAGCCAAGCGCGTGATCTGGCTGTTCATGCTGGGCGGAGTGAGCCACGTCGATACGTTCGATCCCAAACCCGCGTTGAACAAATACGCCGGCAAAAATATTTCCGAAACACCGTACAAGGACACGCTGGCCTCGCCCTTCGTGAAAGACAACGTGAAGGAGTTCGTCAAAGGCGATCACGGCATCAAGCTCACGCTCTACCCCATGCAGGTGGGCTTCAAACCATACGGCCAGAGCGGAACGAACATCAGTGACTGGTGGCCGAACGTCGGCGGATGCGTCGACGACATCGCGCTCGTCCGCTCCGTCTGGACCACCGACAACGATCACGGCGCAATCCTGCAGTTCCACACCGGTCGCCACACCTTCGACGGATTCCAGCCGACCATCGGCGCCTGGGTGCACTACGGCCTGGGTTCGCTCAATGAAAACTTGCCGCAGTTCGTCGTGCTGGGTGAGCCGCCCGGCGATTGCTGCGGCGGCGTGGGCACGCATGGCGCGGATTACCTGGGTCCCGAGCACAGCGGCGTGCAGCTCGAAGTCGATCCCGATAACCCGCTGCCCTTCGCCTCGCCCGGGCCTGACACCTATCAGGAAGAGCAGCAGCACGAATTCGCGTTCCTGAAAAAGTTGAACGACATGCGCGCCGTCGAGTATCCGCACGATGCCGCATTGCGCGCCCGCATCAAGTCCTACGAGCTGGCCTTCCGCATGCAAATGGCGGTGCCCGAGGCGGTCCGTTTCAAAGACGAGAATGAAGAGACCAAGCAACTCTACGGCCTCGATCAGGAAAACACGCGCTCGTTCGGCGAAGTGTGTCTGGCGGCGCGGCGGCTCTCCGAGCGCGGCGTGCGCTTCGTTCAGGTGTATCACGGCAAGGCCGGAAACGCCTGGGACTCGCACAAGGATTTGCAGAAAAATCACAGCGGCCTGTGCGCGTCGGTGGACAAGCCTATCGCCGGTTTGCTCAAAGATCTGAAGCAGCGCGGATTACTGGAGGATACGGTTGTAGTGTGGGCCACCGAGTTCGGACGCACGCCGGGCGGTGAAGGCGCCAACGGCCGCGACCATCATCCGTTTGGATTCTCCGTGTGGATGGCAGGCGGCGGCCTGAAACGCGGCGTAGTCCACGGCGCAACCGACGAACTAGGCTTCCACGCCGTCGAGAATCGCCACTACGTCACCGACGTCCACGCGACGGTGCTGCATCAACTCGGCCTCGACCCGCGCAAACTCGAAGTGCCCGGCCGCAAGCGCCTGGAACTGGATTTTGGCAAGCCGATTCAGGACATCATCGCCTAGTCAAACCGGACGACCTTCATTCCCAGCGCAACCGCGGCGGCCGCCATGATGCGATCGGCCGTTGCGATTCTCTCCACACTCAGGCTTCGCGCAATAGCCAGGTGCAAGGCGTCAAGCGTGCGTAGAGGGTGCGGTTTCAGCCGCGCAATGATTTCGGCGGCAACCAGGGCGTGATGATCGTCGAGAGGGTGCACAGTCAGATAACCGGCGCGCACATCACTTTCAAACGTCTGCAGGATGCGGCGCTCAGTCCTGCTGTCAATCTCTCTGGTGCGCCGCCTCCGCGCAACTCCGCAGCGCAACTCGACGATAGTAAGACGGCTGATTGCGGCTGCTTCCTGACGGATAATAAATGCGGAGAATTCTTCCGACCGTGTTTCGTTCAAGTACCACTTGAGTAGCGCGCTGGTATCAACGTAGACCGCGGTTGTCACCGTTCGTCGCGTTCTGCGCGCACTAAAACTTCGCTCGGGACCGCGAGCCGCGGCATACTGGCTCTGAGCGCGGCATGCGACGGCATGCGCCGCGTAGCGCGCACGGGCAAAATGCGTGCTAGCGCGCGGCCGCGTCGCGTGACGATAATTTCACCCTCGCGGGCGACCACTTCGTCCAGGCGCGTTAGCGCCGAACGTACCTCACGGATGGTCAAGTTCTTCATGGCAGGCAACCCAACATGGGTGACACAATAATAGAATTGTGACACTAAGGGGCTCGCGATGCAACTGGCCGGAAAGGGGCAGCCCCCTGATCTGCCATTTTGGAATGTGAAAACTTACGCCAGAATTTCCTTGATCACATTGCCCGCGACATCCGTAAGCCGGAAATCGCGCCCGGCACTGCGATACGTCAGCCTGGTGTGGTCCATGCCCAGCAAATGCAGCACCGTGGCGTGAAAATCGTGCAAGCCCATCGGGTTGGATGCGATCGAGATTCCGTACTCGTCGCTCTCGCCGTACGTGATGCCCGCCTTCACACCGCCGCCCGCCAGCCACGTGCTGTATACGTTCGAATGGTGCTCGCGGCCCTTGGCATCGGCCTTCTCCGTGAATGGCGTGCGTCCAAATTCCGTAGTCCAGACTACCAACGTGTCTTCCAGCATGCCGCGCGATTTCAGGTCCCGCAGCAGTCCCGCCACCGCCTGATCCACGTTGCGTGCCAGCGGCTCATGCGCCTTCATGTCGCTGTGCGAGTCCCAATTATTGAGCGCGCCCGTGTCGATCAATTCGATGAAACGCACGCCGCGCTCCGCCAATCTTCGCGCCGCCAGACATTGCCATGCGAACCCCTTGGTGCTGCCGCGCTCCAGTCCGTAGAGTTTCAGCGTGGCGTCGGTCTCTTTGGAAAAATCGAAAACTTCAGGCGCCTGCTGCTGCATGCCGAAAGCCGTCTCGAAACTCTTGATGCGCGCCGCCAGCGCGGGGTCGCTCTCCCGCCCCGTCAGATGCCGCCGATTGAAAAAGTCGAGCAGCCCCAATTCCATTTCCTGCAGTTCGGGCGATGTCCGCCGCAGCATGTTGGGAATCGGCTCGGGACCCGGAACGATGCGCGTCCCCTGATGGCAGGCCGGTAGAAAATCGGATCCCCAAACCTGCCCGCCGGCGTACGGCAATTGCGGCGCCAGCACCACGAACGACGGCAAATTCTGATTCACCGTCCCCAGTCCATAGCTTACCCACGAGCCAATGCTAGGCCGCGTAAACGTCACCGAGCCGGTGTGAATGCCCAGCGTGGCTTCGAAATGATCGCCATGATCGTTCTTCATCGAATGGATCAGGCAGAGATCGTCCACGCAGTCGCCTACGTTGGTAAACAGATCGCCCACCAGCGTGCCGGTTTGCCCGTGCGGCTTGGCGTCCCACAAGGAGCGCGAAAGATACCGGCCGTTGGTGTACTGCTTGCCATGATCCGCAGTCAGCTTCGGCTTGGGATCGAACGTGTCAACGTGCGAAGCCCCGCCGCTCATGTAGAGAAAAATCACACGCTTGGCCCGCGCGGGAAAATGCGGAGCTTTTGGCGACAGCGGATCTTCCTCGGCATGCAGCATCTGCGCCAGTATCCCGGGTAACAGCATCGACCCGCCCACCAGCGACCGAATCGTCCCCCGCCGCGTGAATCTCAAGTCCGTGTCAACCATAGTTCGCCCAAGGTTTCAGTCCACAAAAATAAATTCGTCGCTGCTCAGCAGCGCGCGCAGATAGCTCCCCAACGTCTTGCGCGTCAGTTGATCGGAGGCTATGCCCGCAGCGGCCAGTTTGGCTTTCACCACCTGCAAATATTCTTCCGCTTTGCGTTCCTCATCAGCCGCCGGCGGACGCCCTAACGCGATTTCATGCGCCCGGTCCACTTGCTGGCGGCTATCTACCGTGGCTTCCGTCAAACGCTCCGCCAGACGGTCGGCCTGCTCGTGCAGAAATTCGCTGTTCATCATGAACAGCGCCTGGATCGGCGTGGTGGTGGCCGTGCGCTCCGGAGTGCTGGCGTTAGGATCGGCGCCATCGAACACCGCCAGATACGGCTGTCGCTGGATGCGCTGCGTCATCAGGTAAACGCTGCGCCGCTGGCTGTCGTAAACCGCGTTGAACGGCTTGTGTTGCGTGAAATCCCACATCGGCTCCTGCGGAAACGGATGCGGGTTGTTAGCCCCGCTGACATCGAGCGATCCGCTCACCGCCAGCAGTGCGTCACGGATGGATTCGGCATCGAGCCGCTGCCGGTTGAAATGCGAAAGCAGTTCGTTGCCCGGGTCCGCGGTCAAATCGGTAGCCGTCGCGGTGCTCGATTGCTGATAAGTCTGCGACAAGACAATCTGCCGCTGCATGGCTTTTACCGACCAGCCATCCGCCATGAATTGCTTCGCCAGATAATCGAGCAGCTCCGGATGCGAAGGCGGCTTGCCTCGCTTGCCAAAGTCACTGGGCGAACTCACCAGCCCCCGCCCGAAATGATTTTGCCAGATGCGGTTCACCATCACCCGCGCCGTGAGCGGATTTTTCGGATCCGTAATCCAGTTGGCCAGTTCCAGCCGCCCGCTCCCCGCCGCTCCCGTCGGCAGCGCCTGGCCGCCCAGAATCTCCGGAAAACGCCGCGGGACTTCTTCGCCCAAATTTTTGGGATCGCCGCGCAGCAGCACGTGCGCATTGTGCGGCTTCCCCTCCGCCACGCCGTAGGCTTTATCCAGCACCGGCATGCTCATCGCGATAGGCAGGCGGCGCGCTTTAAGCTCTTTGATCTCCGCCTGAATCTGCACCAGCGTCCGGCCTTCGATCGGGTTGCCTTTGGTGTTGAAAGCTTTGCGCTCTTCATCTAAACGCAACAGCTCGGCGTCGATGGGCGCCAGTTTGTCGGTCCACGGTTTCAGGATCGCGTCCGCCTCGGCTTGCGGAATGTGCAGGATCATGTCCTGCTGATGCTTGACGTTCTCCGAGCCCGCGAAAGGATAGCGGGTGCTGTCGAAAATTCCGAACAGCGCGTAATAGTCTTTGGATGAAATCGGATCGTACTTGTGATCGTGACAGCGCGCGCAGCTCACGCTCAGCCCGAGCACCGCCTTGCCCAGATTATCGATGGTGTCATCGATCGTCAGGTACATGTACTCTTCAGGCACCACGCTGAAGCGCTTGGCAATCGCCAGATAGCCGGTGGCCACGGTGTGCTCCCACCGTTCCGCATTGTTCTTATGCGGCAGTAAATCCCCGGCGATTTGTTCGCGCAGAAACTGGTCGTAGGGCTTGTCGCGATTGAAGGACTGAATCACGTAATCGCGATAAAGATAAGCCTGCGGCACCGGATAGTCGGCGCTGTCCCCGGCGCTATCGGCGTAGCGCACCACATCGAGCCAATGCCGTCCCCAACGCTCGCCGTAGCGTGGCGAAGCCAGCAGCCGGTCCACCACGCGCTCGTAGGCTTTGGGTGATTTGTCCCGCAAGAAATGCGTCGATCTCTTCCGGCGTGGGCGGCAAGCCGGTCAGATCGTAAGTCACGCGGCGGATCAGCGTTCGCCGGTCGACGGCCGGCGCCGGCTGCAACCCTTTCTCTTCCAACTTAGCCAGGATGAAGCGGTCGATCGGCTCCGCCGCCCAGCGTTTGTCCTTCACCAGCGGCGGCGCCGCATCCTTCAAAGGCTGGAACGACCAGAAAGCCTTCTGCTGCGCCGTAATTCGCGAAACCGCGCCGCCCGCGGACTTCGGCCAGACTGCCCCGCCCTGAATCCACTCCGCCAAATCCGCAATTTCCTGATCCGCCAGCTTCTTGCCCGGCGGCATTTTCAACTTCTCGTGACTTTGCCGCACCGCCTGAATGAGCAGGCTCTCCTCCGGCTTGCCCGGCACGATGGCCGGCCCCGTGTTCCCGCCCTTCAGCGCCGCTTCGGCGGAATCCAGGCGCAGGCCGCCGCTCTGTCCCGACGTATGACACCCATAGCAATTGGTGGCAAGCACCGGTCGCACCCGGGTTTCGAAAAATTCTGCGGGATCTTTCGTTTGCGCAAAAGCTAAGCTAACCAAGGCGAGGGACAGCAGTGAGCGGGAGACTAACATCCAAGCTTATTCTAAACCACCCCGCCATACGCTAGCATGTAAGCAAATGCTTACGCGGGAACAGGTCCGCCAATACACCGAGCAAGGCTGTACGGTGCTCGAAAAGTTCCTCAGCCAGGATGAAGTTTCCAGCCTGCTAACCGACATCGAAAGCATCTGCGCCGATTCGACCGTTGCCCATCACGACCCCGAACGCATGGAAATGGAACCCGGCCAGGGGCCAACCGGATCGCGCGTGCGCCGCCTTTACGAACCCTGCACGTTTTACGAACGCTTCCGCGCGCTCTCCGATTCGCCCAAAATGCTGGACGCCATGGAGCAGTTCCTCGGTCCGAATCTGGTTTTCCACTACAGCAAGATCAATATGAAGCCGCCCGCCATCGGCTCGGTCGTCGAATGGCATCAAGACCTGTCGTATTACCCGCTCACCAATCCGGACTCGCTCGCTGTGCTTTTTTACCTCGACGACGCGACTCTAGCCAACGGCTGCCTGCAGGTAATCCCCGGCGCCCATCGCGAGCCCATGATGGATCACACTCGCAACGGATTTTTCCAGGGCTGCATCACGGAAAAAGTCGACGAATCGCGCGCCGTCCCCCTGGCCGCACCCGCCGGCAGCGCGATCCTGATGCATTCCATGGTGCCGCACTCCTCCGCTCCCAATACTTCAACCAAACCGCGCCGCACATTGATTCTGAGCTATCGCGCCGCCGACGCTTTCCCGGTCTATCTCGGTGACATGACCGTGTCCGGCGAAGCGCACGCGCGCCACGTTCGAGGCATTCCGCCCAAAGCCGCGCGCTTCGCCGGCCCATCGATTCCGGTCCCGAAGTATCCGCAGCAAGTGAAATCACTTTACGAGCTACAAGAGCTTTCCCGCCAGGCGCGCGGCTAGTCTCTGCGTCTCTGCGAGAAATTCTTCCCCACGCTATAGTACAGATCCATGCCCACGGTCTCCCCGCGCCTAGCCTGGCTGACCGTCGGCTTGCTCTGGCTAGCGTACGTAATCAACTACGTCGATCGCCAGGTAGTCTTCTCCCTGCTCCCCATCCTCAAAAGCGAACTCCACTTCACCGACGTCCAACTAGGCCTGGTCGGAACGATTTTTCTCTGGGTCTACTCGCTCTCCATGCCCATCACCGGCCGCCTGGCGGATCTCTACCCGCGCGATCGCCTGATCCTAGCCAGTCTCGCGCTGTGGAGCCTGGCCACTTTCGCCACCGGCCTGAGCCACTCCGTCAGCACGATGCTTTTCTGGCGCTTCATGATGGGGATCACAGAGTCGCTCTACGTGCCCGCCGCACTCAGCATCATCGCCGCGCTCCACACCGGCGCCACCCGCTCGCGGGCGCTATCCATCCACGCCAGCGCGCAATTCACCGGCATCGCGCTAGGCGGTTGGTACGGCGGCTGGAGCGCGGATCACATCGGCTGGCGCTCTGGATTCTCGTTGCTGGGCGTGATCGGCGTGGCCTACTCCGCCGTGCTGTTCGCGACGTTCCGCAAATTGCCGACATCGCTCGATCGCGCCGCCAAACGCGAGTCCGCATCCCCGCTCGATATTCTGAAATCGCGTTCCTACATCGCGCTTTGCGCAGCCTTCTTTGCGTTCGCTTTGATCTTGTGGATGCTCTACGCCTGGCTGCCCAACTTCGTCTACGAAAAATACGGGCTGTCGTTAACTGCCAGCGGCTCGCTCGCAACGCTCTACCTGCAAGTCGGATCTTTCATCGGCGTGCTAGCCGGCGGCGCCCTGGCCGATCGCTTCGTCCAGCGTGTCCCCGCCGCCCGTTTCTACCTGGTCGCCACTGGCTTTCTGCTTTCCGTTCCGCTGGCCTGGGTGATTCTGTCCGTAAATTCGCTCGCCGCGGTTCGCATCGCCTCCGGCGCTTTTGGCCTCTTCGCCGGCCTCGGAATCGCCAACATTTTCGCCGCCACCTACGACGTAATCGCGCCGCGCAATTACGGCTTGGGTGCGGGCTCGCTCAATATGCTCGGCGGCCTGTCCGGTGGCGCCGGCATCCTGGCAGCGGGTATGTGGAAAGCTTCGCTCGGCGTGACTGGCCTGGTCCAAATCAGCGCCATCGTCAGCGTGATTCTGTCTCTCGCGCTGATCGCCGTTACCGCAGTCTATTTCGACCGCGAGCGCTCGCGCGTGTAAAACACCAGCCGCACCGGCCCCAGTAATCCGGAAACGAACGGCTCCTTCACATCCTTCCATTCGTCGCCCGGCGGAAAGCGTTTGCCGTATTTCGCGTACACCGCGGAATAATCGATCGGCCCCATCCCCAGAATCTTGTTGATCAACAGGTTGGTCACATCCACGCGCAGCCGGTTCTTCCCCGGACGCAGCAACGCCGTGATATCGACATGGTAAGGACGCATCCAGGCCACACCCGCCGGCTTGTCATTGATGCGCACATCGGCCGTCTCATGCACCCGCCCCAGGTCCAGCCGCACACCCAATCCGGAACCGATCCGCGCCGGCGCGTCAAACTCACATTCGTAAATCCCCCTGCCGGAAAAATACCGCGCGGCTGGCAGATCGGTCCATGACTTCAATTGTTCGAGCGTGATGCCCGCAATCGAAGCGTCTTCAAAGCGCAGCTTCCAAACCGGCGACAAATCAACCGGCGCAGGCACATCACCCGCACTCTTCCGAGTTACTCGAGTCCGACCGCCCTCGCGAAACACGATCACGCGGGATTCAAAAGGCCCCAGCTCAAATCGCACCCGCGTTCCGCCGCTCTCATGGTCAACATCAGCGGGGCCAATCTTTCCGGATCCCAAATCCCAAAACTCCGCCTGCTTCCTCCCCACGCGGAACGTGCCCTCCAACTGCTGCGTCGCGTCGCTTGTGTTCGCCAGAAAGTAATAATCGCGATCCGCCGCCCGCCGATGCACGAACGCTACATGCTCGCTGGCCAGCGTGAAAGCGATATCCGGCGGATGAGCCATCAATGCGCGCAACAGCCCCGCCAGCTCGTCAGTGGTCGCAATACCGGCCACCAACTTGCGCACCTCGGCGGAATTCGTTTCGCGATCCTGCATGCCGTAAGCCCGGTCCGGCAGCCGCTTTGTCGCAATCACCGTCCCGCCCTGCCGCGCAAACTCCGCAATCTTGCGCGCCGATTCCACATCGATCCCCGTCAGATTCGGCAGCACCAGAATGGCGTAATCGCCGTCGCCCATCTTGAGCCGCCCATTCTCCACACGCATATCGCGAAACGTAAACGCATCCACGCCATCGAAGCACCGCCCGTTAGTGATGATGGTTTTGACAACGTCAGATTCGTACTGCAGCGCGTTCTTCAAACTGAATTCCGGCGGCGGCCCGTTGCTGCTGATGCGATCCCGCACCGCCCAATTCAACAGCAGTTGCTCCGTGCCCGCCTCCGCCATCGCATCTTCCGCGCCCAGGTAAACCGCGACATCCGCCACCGGCTTCCCTTGCTGCAGCACGAACGTCGCGCGATTCACGTAGTCCGCCAGATACCCAAAATACGGCCAGTAGGGCGACGTATGATTTATAGCCGGTCCAAAATAAGGCACCCATCCAGGCGAGCCCGCCTCCAGCGGCGAGTACGCGTAGGTCACACCGTACAGCGCATTGATGCCGCACAAGAAATGCAAATCCGAACAGCGCTTCAAATCCTCCAGCGAATCCGCAAAACGGTTCGGCAATCCCAGCCAGGTCCAAGCTTCCGCGAGTATCGTCCGCTTGCCCGCCAGATGCCCGCCGGAGCTAGCCCAGCGCGATGAGCTGAATTCCTTCCACTCGTAATGTTCGCCCGTCGGCACATCCACCGCCCGATAACTGGCCAGCGACACCGGCGGCGTTCCGTACGCTTCCACCTGCGTGGTCACGCCCTTGCGATGGGCCCAGCGTTGCAGCGGCTCGACGAATTCCTCCATCGCCAAATCCGAAAGCGTGCGCCAGAAATCGCAGCGCAAATCGCGCGCGTCCGGATGTGCATCGTCGAACAACGCGGGTAAGTGGGGAACCAAATCGTAGCCGCGCTTGCGCCGAAATAGATCCGGATAGGCAGCAGTCCAGGTCGCGCGATAAACCTCCAGGCTGTCGCAAAAAATGGACCGAATCCCGCCGCGCGGCACGCTGTCCACCAGCTTGTCCCCAACCGCCGCCAGATATTTCTCCAGCGCGCCGGCGTTGTAATGATCCACCACCAGCCCATCGGCTCCTAGCGCCGCGCGTTTCACCTGCATGCGCGTGGGCACGGAGCTGAATATCTGAATCTCGCCGGTCTCGCTCTTCGTGGCTATTTTTCCCTGCGCGGCAACCTGCACCCATTTGCCGCCTTCGACGTGAAATGCCGCGATGCGTTGCTCGTCCGGCTCGACTCGCGGCATGACAATCCCCTGCGCGCCCTGCACCGCAATGCGCGTGCGCCGGATCGAGTGCGCGCTGTCGTCGACAGCAACGCTAGGCCCGCCATAAGGCCAGCCCGTCCCCAGCACCATGTCGAGCGTGAGCCCCAGCCGCTTCGCCGCCGCCGCTACTTCGCGCAGCACAGCGAAATATTCGTCGGAAAGAAACTTCTGGTTGTGAATGTTCTTCGCCGGATCGTCAATCGCGATCGGATACGTCGGGAACAGCAGCACGCCGCCGACGTTCGCGCGCGCCATCAGCTGCAACTCGCGCCTGCATTCCGCCACCGTCCACGCCGGACCGAAAACATACCAGTGCATCCGCAGCCGGTACTCGTTGGGAATGTTTTTGAAATCGCGCTCGGCGCGTTCATCGGCGGCAGACGCCAGCCCCCGCCATGCCAGCGCGGCCGATGTAGCCAGAAATCCTCTTCGAGTTGGCATCGCGGAACGAGCAGTATATCAGTGCAGAGTGATTCTGTTTTTTAAAACCGCTTCGCCAGCCAAGGTCGATGCCCCTGGCGGGTTCGTCGTAATCGACAAATCCTTGCTGCCGCTCAGACCCAGGCCATCCGTTACCAGCACTGTGAAACTGCTGGCGGCAGCGGCCGTTGGCGTTCCGGAAATCACGCCGCTTGATCCCACCAGCGTCAGCCCGGCAGGCAGCGCGCCCCCAGTAATCGACCACGTAAACGGTGCCGTGCCCCCCGTGCTGGTCAATGTCTGCGAATAAGCCATGTTCACCGCGCCCCCGGCCATCGGTGAGGCGGTCGTAATCACCGGAGAGCTGGCATTGATCGTGATGGCCAGCGCTTTCGATGCCGTGTTCGTGCCGGTATCCGTTGCCTGCGCAGTAAAATTGCTGGTGGCGGCGGCCGTCGCAGTTCCGCTGATAATTCCCGTTGCGCCAGCCAACGTAAGCCCCGCCGGCAGCGTTCCCGCTGTCACCGCCCAGTTGTCGGCGCCGAACCCACCTGACCCCGTCAGCGTCTGCGAATACGCGCCGCTCACCGTGCCCGCCGTCATGGGCGTCGCCGTCGTCACCGCCAGATTCGACGCGATCGTAAGCGTGAACGCCTTGCTCCCCGCAACGCCGGCGCTATCCAAAATCCGCGCCGTGAAACTTGCCAGCCCGCCGGTTTGCGCCGTCCCGCCGATTGCACCCGAAGCTCCGGTCAGCGTAAGTCCCGCCGGCAGCGCGCCCGATGTGATCGACCACGTAAACGGCGCCGTGCCGCCGGAATTCGCCAGCATCTGCGAATACGCCGCGCCCGTGGTTCCGCCCGGCATCGGGCTCGACGTGCTCACCGCCGGCGCCGCATTCACCAGAATCGAGAGCCCCTGCGTCGCCGTAGCCGCCACGCTGTCCGTCGCCTGCACCGTGAAACTATTCGATGCCGCCGTCGTAGACGTCCCCGAAATAATCCCCATCCCCGATGCCAGCGTCAGCCCCGCCGGCAGCGCGCCCAACGTGATCGCCCACGTATAAGGAGGCGTTCCGCCGCTAGCCGCGAGCGTCTGCGAATAAGCCGCCGTCACGGTCGTGGGTGGCAGTGAGGCCGTCGCCACACTCAGCCCCGTAGCGCTCACGCTGGCCCAGTCCGCGCCATTCCATTTCTTGGCGTAAACCTGCCGCATCGTTCCCAGCTGCACCTCACCCCACGCCACAATCGGACTTCCCGACAGCATGTCGATGCGCGGGCTCACCGCCGCTCCGGTCAGGCTCGCGTTGAGCGTCCCGCCCAGCCGTGTCACCGCCCCGCCCGTCGTCACCCGATCCACATAGATGCGCGGCCTCTCGCCAAATGCTCCCTGCGTTGTCGAAAGCGCCGAAGTCCAAGGCGCCGTCGCCCCCTGCTCCGCCCACGCCACTATCAGGTTCGATGCGCCGTCATCCGTCATCGAAGGCGCCGACGCCCATCCAAATTTCGTGTCGATGTTCAGCGGCCCGGCCACCGTCGTCCACGTCGTGCCGGCATTCGCCGTCGTGCGGATGAAAAGTTTTTGCTGCCCCACCGGTGTCGAATTATTGCGCTCCACCAACGCAACGTAAGGTTGCCCGCCCACGAATCGAATCGCCGGCTGGTACGCGCTGTCCCCGGTGTTCGGAGGCGATGGCGGTTGCCCGGCGTTGGTAGTCCCCGGTGTCACGTTCACCGATCCCCCGTACGCCACCCACGCCCCCGAGCACCAGCACGACACATAAACGTTCAGCGGCGAATCGCTCTCGGTCGTATTGATCGCGTTGTACTCCGACCACGCCACGAAAAAATCGTTCCCGGATTTGTACGCCGCCGCAATGCTATCCGCCTTTGGCAAGAGTGTGCTTGATGCCGTCGTGCGATTGATGAACACTCCCCCGAGCGCCGACCCCCACGTGCACGGCGATCCCGTGCACTGCTTGGCGTAAACAAAATTCCGGTACGGCGCGCTCATTGCCCGGTCTTCTTCCTGAAAAACCAGAGTCGGCACGCCATTCACGTTCAGCATCACCGTGTGCGTGGGAAAGTTATTTCCCGAGCCTCCGATGTTGACCTTCGCCACCTGGCCGCCCAGATTCCATCCCGTGCCGTCGTACCCCATCGCATAGATGAAATAGTTCACGCTACTGGTGTTGTGCGCGATCCAGGCGCACCATGGCGTCGTTCCTACATAAGCGCATGAGACTTCGTTCGATACCGTCGAAGCTCCGGTCACCAGTGGCATCATCGCGCTGAACGGCGCCGGGCTCGGCACAAACACAACCGATCCCGTTTGGATCGTCGCGGCATAAGGATGTTCTAATTGCGAATCGGTGGAATCGCTCGGTATACCCGTCTCGTCCCATCCCACCAACGCAGTAGTTCCATTCACCGTAATCCACGGCTTCTTCGCCCACGCCGCCGGACTGACGCTGATGTTCCCCGGAGCCTGCGTGTAGCTCGCGCCAGTTTTGAATCCAAAGTTCTGCCCGGAATAAAGGCGGAGCGCCCACAACTGGTAATTGGGCGCCGTGGAAGTCACAATCCCCGCAATGAACGCATCCATCCTCTCGTCGTAAACCAGTTTCTCGGCAATCTGCTGCACGTTCGACGGCGGCGTCGGCCCAGCCGGTCCCGCCGACCACGTATTGGTTGCAAAATCCAGAATGAACGTGTCCGACAAATTGCTGGTACCGCAATTGCTTCCAGTTGTGCACCCGCCATAAACCAGCAGCTTGTTGTGGCGCGTGTCATACGCACAGCCCGGCCAAGCCCGCGCGCTCGGACCCGTTCCGCTCGGCGTAATGATGGACCACGTTCCCGCCGAGTTTCGATATAAAGTGTTTTGCACGGTGGTGCTGTTGATCCCGCCAAACAGGTAGATGGATTGATCCGCGCTGTTCCAAACCATGCAGGCTTCCAGCAAATTGGACGGCGGACAGCCCGCTCCGCCGGAGGCGCAATAAGGCGCGCCCCAGGTGTTGTTCAGAAGGTTGTATTCCTGCGTGCCGCCGGTGCCATGCTGCACCATCACGCCGCGCAGATAATCGATTTGCGCGGAGTATTCCTTGCTCGCCACAAATGTCCGTAGCATGGATTGTTTCACCCGGCCCGCCTGCGCCACCGGGTCATATTGCCAGTTGGCGTAAGTAAATTCGCCGGCGTTCGATCCTGAATGTCCGCCGCTCAGCAGCCACAAAAACCCGGTCGTCGGGTCTGTCACCAGCAGGTTGTCGCCATGCCCGCCCTCCAGCATATGCTCGTCGTGAGACGTAGACGCCTGGTCAAAAAGGTCCCAGCGATTCTTCTCGGCCGAATACCCGAACAGCGTGCGATTGGTCTCAGTCGTGATGTCCTTGTACGTATCCAGCGCGAAGGTTCTGCCCGTCACGGCGCTGTAAACGAAGTTATCGTACGACTGGTAAGTCGGGAAAAAAGGTCCGCCCACCGGATTGATTCGCGTCCATACGCCAGGCGGCACGGCTTGTCCGCTTTGCCGGCTCAGCAGATCCTCGGCGTGCAGCGCCAGCCCGGAACACAGTATGGCCACGAGAAACTTCATATGGTCGCCTTGCACCCCGCGCCCGTCACCGTCAGCACCGCGCCCGCGCCTCTCTTCGCCAACGTCAGCGAGTAAGAGCACGTATCGCCTTTGTCTTTCCAGGTGAGATTCCAGCAGTCGGAGCCATTCGCCGCGCACGCCCCAGTCCCCGCCGTCACACTCGCCACCGCCGGCGCGGTAGAAACCAGATTGGTATCGCCCACGCTCGTGATCCGGTACAGGTTCAGAAACCAGTCTTCCTGATTGTTCGACCCGCTGACGCAGGCCGTCGCCGTCGAGTTCGCCGGACACACCGTCTCCTCAATACGCCACGCGCCCGTCTCGTGCGGCGTCGTCGCTGCGATGGGATGCACGATATCCGACACGCCGACGAACCCGCCGCCCCTCGCGTCCAAACCTTCTTCCAGTCCGCCATTGTTGTCGCCGAGAAATTTCGTCATTCCCAGCAGCGTGTAAGCGTTGTTCGTTATCGGCCGTCAGCGTCACGATGCTGGCGTTTCCCGTCGTGCTGTTGCTGGTGATGGCCACGCGCCCCTGCGTGTTGGCGGGCGCGTTCGGATCCTGGCCCTCTACCGTTGCCGTCGCTCCCGTAATGTGGGCGTTGATATCCGCTACCACCTGCGTCGCGGTCCGCGCGGCTCCGGTTGTGAGAGTGATAGTCTGGTTCGCGCCGCCATCAATGCCAACCAGCAGGATGTTATTGCTCGCGGTAACCGCGAACGGCTCGACACCCAGGCCTGTGATGCTCCCGGAAAGACTGGTGCATTGCCCGCCCAGGCATTCATTGTGATTCTTGGTCCCCGTCGAGTCCGTGATTTCGAATTCCGCGCCCGCGCCGCCAATCTTCGTAAAGTTGCAGGGCGAAGGCAGCATGCACCAGCCGTATCCCTGCGCGCTGTATTGATAGTTGTTTCCGGATGCGTGGCTCAGCATCGGCAGCCAGGCCGTCATGAAATTGAACGGCAGCGACGATGCCAGTTCCGCGCGCGTCCACGTGAACTGGTTTCCGCTGATCGCCGGCTGATCGATGAAGTGGATCACGTCTTTCTTCATCAGGCTGCTGCGCGTCGCCAGGATATCGTCATACACCACCAGGTACGCCGCCGTGCCTTTCCCGGTGAGGCCGTTCAAACTCGGAATGAAAGTGAACGAACGCGTGCAGCCCTGGCAGCGATAAGTCCGGTTCGAGCTATTCGCAGTGTTCGCCGCCCAAAGGTTCGCCGGGTTGTACGCCACCGGCGACCAGTGATTGTTGTATGCCGCTGTGATGTCCAGTGCGGCGTACGTGTACGAATTCGACGGGCCCACCTGATAGCCCAGTAAATCGCCCAGGTGATAGTACTCGTAACTTTGCTTGTACATCCCGACAGTCGCCGGCTGCCCGGTGGCGGTTTGCATCCCGGCGCCGCCCTTATTGCTCACCGCCGATCCTACCCGGCGCTGCCCCCCATCGTTGGGAAATGGCATGTCGGTGAGCGTGCCGTCGTTGCGACCCACGCCCAACACGCTGCCTTCGGCGGTGTACATGTCGGCGGGATCGTAGATCAGCGGAACGTTATGCGCGATAGCCTGGATTTTATAATTCTGCACGCAATCCGCATCGGACCCCGCCCGATACGAGCATCCCGAATAGCCCAGCAACACGGCGCCGCGGCTGAAACAGTCGAAGTTGCCGATGTCCATCTCCGGATGCGACCAGTAGTTGCCGGAAAATACGAACATGCAGCTCGAGTCGTCTTCGGTCCAACCGGTTCGCGCGTAAATCTTTCCCCATCCCTGAAACAGTCGCGACAAGCCCAAGATTCACGCGCGGATTGATCCCGCTCACCACGCCGTGCGAAGAATTGTCAGGCGCATAATAAGGCCAAGCGCTCGGCTCGTTGCCATCGGGAACGCAAATCACGGTACCTGAAGAACACCATCCGCGATTCAGCGCTCGCGCCCAACTGCGCAGCGTGGGATCGTTATAAATCTCCCCCAGTCCTTCGAGCGAACCGAACAGAGCAGGGCCCGTCGCGCCCACCTGCGTGTACTCGCCCGACATCGTGCCCCGCGCGACCGACCCGTTTTGTTGCTCCTGCCAGTCCGGTCGTGTCTTGTACATCATGAAGTACGCGTAATTCTTGATCCAGCTATTGGTGCAGAAGAACGCCGGCAGGCTCTGCGTGCTGCCGTCCGGAAAAGAGCACGTCACCGCATTCATCTGGCCGTAAGCATTGGCGATGGCCAGCAGCGACGGCAAATAAATTTGCGTCTGGCCATTGTTTCCCGGAGGGTTGACGTAATCGGTCCAGCCGTCATGCCATCCGCCGCCGCAGCCCGGCTGATACGGATTGTTGGAAGTCCGCGTCCCGGCATCGTTTTCCGCCGCGCAGTCCTCGCCGCCCCACACCAGCTTCCAGCCGGGAATAAAAATGTTCCACCACATGTCCAGCGAATAGCGCAGGTCAGCCAGCGATTGCGCGTCCCCCGGCTCGTACTCCGCCAGCGCCATCACCATCGCGTTCATCTGAATGCGCGTGTAGCTGGTGTCGCTGAACGGCCCAGGGTCGAGCGCGTTTTGGCACGTGAGGCTTCCCAAGGCGCCAAGACACTGAAACGTCTGGTACTGAAATTGATAGCCTTTCAGCGAAGCTAGAAAGGTCGCTTTGGTCGTGGCGTCTAGCGCCGGCGATCCACTCGCGGCGTCCGTCACGTTGTAGAGCCAGTCGTAAGCCAGCGCCGTTGGCCAAGCGACCAGCAGAATCCCCGGCCACGTACTGAGCGCCGACCAATGCACGCCGCTGCCGATATTCAGCATCGGCTGCGATCCGCTGGTAATAATCGCCTGCGTCGTCCCCGTAATGCTCGCCACCGGATAGTTCATCCCGCCGATGGCGATGATTTTGCCGGCGCACGATCCGGCGCACGCCGTCGTGAAATCCGTGGACGCCGACGTGAGTGAGCAGGGAGCACCGGTTGTACAAGAGGCTCCGGGAGTACCCGTCGTCACGCCGTCGGCCGCGTTGGTATAAAGCTGCGCCCAGCCGCCATTGAGATTCGCCAGCGCCCTTATTTTGGTCAGGTAAGTAGTCGCGCTGGAGTCGCCGGCCTGGTTCGCCGCTAGGTACGCCAGCAGCAAATAGCGCCCGTTCGACGCCAGCGTGGACCCTCCACCGGGATTGGCCGAGTTCCAGGCGTTCGCCGCGTTGAAGATTCGCACGGCGCTCCCGGCTCGGTTGGTCCAGATCGTCGCCAGATAAGTGGAATCCGGCGCTCCAAGCCTGGGATGAGCGGTCTTGAATGTCGGAGGGAGCGACGGCGCGTTGTCCCCAATATTGGCAAAAGCAGATGGCGCAAGCGCGAGCGCCGCGAGAATCAGAAAGCGCATTATCGTGTCAGTCCAGTGATGAGGACGCTCCAAGCATCATAATCTGCTTTGTGTGAAGCGCCCGTGGTCAGGTTGTCGATGTAGACCTCTAGCGCCACACCGCCGGTCGGGATATGAGTAGCCGAAGTCACCCCGCTCGAGCAGGCACCGGGAAGCGATCCTGCTGTGGTGATGCACTGCAATCCCGCCCCGTCAATCTGCATTCCCACCGTGGCTGAGTCAATCCTCTTGATTTCGAAGTAATGGTAATTGTTGTCCGCCGTGGCGATTGCCGCTGTGCGCGTGTCATTGATCCCTCCGTTGCGCGCCTTGCCGAACCACGAGGAATCCGCCCCCAGCTTCTCGATCTGAATGGAATTGTTTGGATCGGCTGAGCCGGCCGTGCTGTTGATCAGCGAGAGCCGCGCCTGCGAACCGGCGTCGAGCGTAGTTTGCAGACGAAAAATGTAGACCACATCGAACATTTCTGAAAAATCGAACGAGTAGAGACCAGAGTTCGAATACACATAAACGCCGGTATTGTTCGTCGCGCCGGTATCCATCTGCATGTTGCCCGGATGCCCCACCACCACCGTGTGCGCCACCGTGCCGCCTGTCTTGAACATGTTGTGGGAACCAATCGACCCGGTGGCGTCATTGGCGCCGATGAAGTCTTCGACATCGCAAGCCATCGTATGAAAGTCGAACATACGAGCAGTCGATGTGGCGCTTCCCACATCGGCCCCGCTCCAGCATTGGCCGACCAGGTTCATCGTGGCGCGTTGCGTCAGCGACGTTCCATTGGCTTGCAGCGTTTGGTTGAACGATCCGCCGCCTCCGCCGCTGCCCGCGCCCCACATTTGCGCGACGTAATTCGTGCCGTCCGAAACAATATGCAGTCCAATAGGAGCCGAAGCCGAACCGGCCGCGATCGTCAGGTTGGCCGCCGCCCCGTTGATATTCTGCCCGCTGCGCGCCACCGTCACCACGCCGGAACCGTAGTTGATGATGTCGATGCGTCTGCCCGCTGGCTGGCTGCGAGCCGGACGCCACCAGCGTGATCGTGAACGTGCCGGACGCCACGGGAATGGTTTTGCTCAACGCGAAATCCGCCGCCAGCACCTGATACGTCGCGGTCTGCGGAATCGCCGCAAACACGTTCGCCGTCTGCGGATTCTGCAATTGCCATTCCGTGCCGTCGTAGAACGCGCACGCGAGCGCAGTGGTTGTGAGATCGTTGGCGACCAGTGCCGTCAGTTCCCAGTTTGGTGATCGGTTTGGCCGTCAGGCCGTTGGGCGCGAACGTCGGCGCGGCGCCCGTATTCGCCGCGGCCGGAAGCCAGCACGCATAAAGACCATTGACCAGCGCCGTGACCGCCGGGAGCAAACGTCGCCGTCTGCGCTTGCGCCGTTCCGCCGCCCGCGGCGAACAGGTTCGGCGTCGAATCCACGGCCAGTTTCGGTCCCGTATTGCCCCGGACCGTAAAGCTGCACGGCAACCAGCGCTCCCCGCAGCTACCGCCGTCAAGGCTTTGCCGATCATCTGCGTCCCCATCGCGATTCCGGTAGCGTCCCGGCACCGCCCAGCCGTCGTCGTGCCGACAATGAGCACGTCTCCGATCACCGTAGTATTGTCCGCGACGCAGTTGACGATCCCGCTGATCGCGACTTCCACCGCGTCCCCGCTCGCGACCGTGGCCAGCGCCACGCCGAGAATTCCCGTATCGCCCGCCGCCGCCGTCACCACGTTGCCGGTGGTGTCGATTTTCACCAGCAGATTCGCCGTCACTCCTGTGCTTCCCGCCGTTTTGGTCGAGCTCAAATAACCGGTGCCCATGCTCGCATTGGGAAGACTCACGCCCGAAGGAATATCGAGCGCCGGATTTCCAGCCACGCCGTCGCCATTGGAAACGCTGATGTGATTCGCCGTCCCCGTGATAGTCCGGTTGATGGTAGTGTTCAGCGCCGTGCGCGCCATGATGTCCGTTGCCGCCGGGATCGCCGACGCCGCCTCCGCTGCCGCCGGAATTCAATTGCTGCACCCAGGCCGGTGAGCCCGTCGCGTCCGTGCACATGTAGAGATTCTGTCCGGCAGTCGCGTCGTTGCGAAAATAAAGCGCGTCCCACTTGCGCCGAAAAGAATCCCGTGGCCGCGCCCACGCCGTTGCCGGTGGATGGATTCTGGCACGTCGTCCCGTCCCAGTAGCCGCACAGCGCCAGCGTGTTGGCAGTCACGCTGCCGGCCACCCACGTGCCGTTGGCGGCGGTATTCACCGAGTGCCCGTACACGGTCACCACGTCGCCATTCGAAAAGCCGTGCGCGGTGGATGTAACGACGATCGGGCTGGCGTTGGTCGAGCTGGTAATGGCTTTGGCCGTGTTGCATTTCGCCGAAGGCGGCGCGCCGTTGCCGGTCACCAGCCGCGAGGAAGCCGCCGCGCCCGAATCGAGGTTGCCGAGAAACGTTCGCGAGCCGTTGATCTGAGTCTGAGCCATTACCGAGCGGCGAACACAAACGCCACAGCCGCCGCCATGACAGCAAGTGTTTTCATTTTCACAAGCCTCTCTGATTGATGCGGAAATCGGTTACATCACTACGCAGCGCCCGGATTGCGGCGCGAAAAAGGTGACCACAAGATTGTTCGTCGCCGGGTCGACCGTCATCCTGTCGGGCTCAATGCGGTTGCGGATCGTGCTCGCGTCGTAGCAGGCCACTTCCAGATCGGAGCTGCCCAGATTGTGCGTGGCGCCGCTGATCGAAACCGATGTCTGCGAAGTAAACGTGGTGCCGAACTTCGCCACGCCCGTGCCATTCACCACGCACCGGCCCGTCTGCGCGCTCGTAAAGTGACCGCAATGTTGAATGGCGACGATTGGCCGATCGACCACGCAGCCGGCTCGATGAAACGCATCGTTCGCGTCCAGGCACGCCACAATCAGATTCTTCGTGCCCAAGCCCGTGCGTCAGGCTCACGCTGGTGACGCTGTGAAACTCTGCGTGTAGTTGGGCGCGCCGCTGCCGCCCCACCGCCGCCGCTGCCCGGGTTTCCCCAGGTGATGGTCGACATGCCGCCCACCGGCGCGCCGAACAGCATCACTTGCCCGGCCGTGGGATCGGTAGCCGGAATCTTCGCGCGCAGCGTCGTAGTCCGCGAATCCACGCCCAGCCAACTGAAATACGTGGTGCCGTTGGCCGCCAGTTCGTACAGCAGCAGTTCCCCGGCCGCGCTGCCGTCGCCGGTCGAAACCGTTCCCGGGAACCAGCAGATTGTTCAACCCGGTATCGGCCGTAATATTCGTGATCTTGCTTGCCTGCGAGCCCGCGCCCGGCCATGATGTTCAGATTCGTCAGCGCCGCCGGCGACGTCACGCAGTTCGGACAATTGCCGGAATTCAGCTGCTGCGTCCACGTGTTCGCCGCCGTGCAATAGAACAAATTCTGCCCGGCCGTAGCGTCGGTGGCGAAATACTGCTCGCCGGTGTGCACGTCGCAGGTTTGCCGGCCGTGGTGCCCTTCAACGCCGGCAGCGTGTGCGCCGCTCCGCTGAAATCCTGCGTGCCCGCGGTGTAGGTGTTGGACTGATTAGTCGACGCCACCGTCGCCGGAATTTGCCCCGACTGCGTCCACGTGTTCGCCGTCGCGCACAAGTACAAATTCTGCCCGGCCGCGGCGTCGGTCTTGAAAAATTGTTCCCCGGCAACGCAAGTGCCCGGAAGCGTAGTGCCCTTCTTGGCGGGTTGCGTCGAAGCCGCCGCCGAAAAATCGACCGCCTTGCTTTGAGTCCGCAGGTCCACCTGCGTTTGGGCCTGCACGGCTGCCTGCAGCAGCCAAAAACAAATGATTGTCCGATTTCGCATACGTCGGCTCCCAGTCTACGCAGCGCTCCGCGCGCTCTGCCGGACTAAGTCTCGCCATGCCAACGTTTTTTCGATGTGACCGGCGGCGATATTATTGAGCGATGCACACCTGCAAGACTTTGCTTCTCGCGGTTTGCTTGACCACGGCCGCCTTCGCCGCCAATCCCCGCGTGGAATTGCTGTGGCCCGATGGCGCGCCCGGCGCAGTGGGCACTGAAGACGTCGACAAGCCTTCGCTCGCGATCTATCTCCCGCCCGGCAAACCCTCGGCCGCGAGCGGCGTCATCGTCTGCCCCGGCGGTGGATACGGCGGTCTCGCCATGGATCACGAAGGCACCCAGATTGCTCTGTGGCTCAATGCCCACGGCGTCGCCGCGTTCGTGCTGAAGTATCGCCTGGGCCCGCGCTATCACCATCCCGCGCCGCTTGCACGACGCCCAGCGCGCCATCCGCTACGTCCGCGAAAATGCGGCGACGCTCGGCATCGCGCCGGACCGCATCGGCATCTGGGGCTTCTCCGCCGGCGGCCATCTCGCCGCCACCACCGGCACTCATTTCGACGCCGGCACGCGCCCGGATTTCATGATTCTCTGCTACCCGGTGATCTCGTTCACGACGCCCTACACTCACCAGGGATCGCTAAAAAATCTGCTGGGCGAGAATCCCGATCCCAAGCTAGTAGAGAATTTGTCCAACGAGCTGCAGGTGACGGCGCAAACCCCGCCGGCGTTTCTCTTCTACACGAATGAGGATCCCGTGCAGCCGGAAAACGCAGTGCTGTTCTACATGGCGATGCGCAAAGCCGGCGTGCCCGCCGAACTGCACATCTACGAACACGGCCCCCACGGCGTAGGCCTGGCCCTGATGGATCCCAGTGCTCTCCTCCTGGCCCCCACGCCTAGCAGACTGGATGAAACTCCACGGCTGGATGAAGTAGGGACAAGGCATCTGAAACCCGCTCCTACTAACTGGTCAGCGGCGTTCTCCAGTGCATCGCCAAAAACAACACGACGTGTAGGGGCGGGTTTCAAACCCGCCCTTCCCTAGCCCCGCCGACAAACTCAAATCGCGAAACTCCGCCGACCCCTCGCTCACAAACACCCCCCAGTCACCCTTAGGATGGTTGTACAACCGTCACACTCATAGCCAACGTGCCCGCCGCATACACCACGCACGAGGTCCCATCCACCAAAATTTTCAAATGCACCGGTTTCCCCGGCTCCAACTCCAGCGGCCGCTCCAGCTCCACCATGAACGGCACATCGCCTTTGCGCGGCCATGAATCCAGCACCAGCCGATCACGACCCGGCTCCAGCCGCACATAGTAACCCTCATCGAAATCCGCGCTCGATCGCAGCATCACCCCGCAACCGCGCGTATTCTTATCGAACTTGACGGTCGCCTCGATCTTGCACCGATCCGGCATCGCCCCACCCGTCGCGCAGCCGAAACTCGAAATCGCCGGAATCGTCACGCGCGATCCCTCGATCCGGCTAGCGCCCACGCCCTGCTTCATCTCCACCGGCATGCTCTTCGCAAACGCATGCTCCACGCTCTCCGGCGGCTTCACCGTGAGCGATCCCGTCCTTCTGCTGCACAACTTCGTGCACCACCAGGTTCCCGCCCCAATTCCACTTGTTGTAATCCTTGCGATCCTCGCGCGTGGCCAGCCATCCAAAAGCAAAACGCCGTTTTCCATCGGAAGCCGTTTTCGCCGCATAGTACGCGCGTCCGTCGAAGGTATCGTTCTCCGGCGCGAGCCACGGCCCTTTCAGCGACCGGCTCATACGGTAATGCGTCACGCTGCGTTCCGTGAACGTCGAATAAACCAGGTACCACCAGTCACCCATTTTGAAAAGGTCCGGGCACTCATGCGTGTAATACAGGCCCGGCGACCAGAACGGCTCGCGCACTTCCCAGCTCTTCAAATCCTTGGACGCGCTCAGCGCCGTGCATCCGCGCCGCCGCGACGGGCCGGTCTTCAGCCGCGCCGCCGTCAGCATCCAGATACTCGCTCGCTTCGGGATTCCAGAAGACGAATGGGTCGCGCCAGTCGTGCGGTTCGTAGCCGCCCTCCGGCGCAAGAAAGCATTTCGCCCGGGAACTTTATTCCACTTCACCAGGTCGCTGCTCACCGCGTGCATTACCGCTTCATCCGGCTTGCCCTGCGGCCGCCTGTGCGGTTATGGCCGGTGTAGAAGATGTGATATTGCCCGTTGGCTTTGAGCGCGGACCCCGTGAAGATATAGAGATCCTGGTCCTTATCGGTGCCCCGCGGAAGGACTCGCCGTATTCCTTGAAATGCACGAAGTCATCCGTTTCGATCTGATACCAGGGCGTGCCTTCGCCGTGCCCAGTCTTGTCGCGCCAGTCCAGCAAATAGAACAGGTGATACTTCCCGTTGTCAAAGAGCGGGATGAAATCCGCCGCCCAAGCGCCTTCAGGTCGATAGAAAAACTCTCGCGGATTACCGGCCTGCGCGGCATTCAACAAAACCGGCGTCGCCAGGGCTGCTGCTGCAAATTCTCGTCTGGTCATGTCCTCGAAATCCTATCACGCCCTGTTGTTGTGTAGACTTTCTCCATGCCGCGCAAAACGCTTCTTTGGATCCTGATTCTGGTGGCCGCGTCTGCTGGTTCTGCTTCGGGACAGCAGAGTTCCCCATCGCCACTGCGCTTCGAGATTTCGTTTCCCGCTTCGTTGCGCGCCGCCGCGGTCGATGGCCGCGTGCTTCTCATGCTGGCCAAGAATGACGATCGCGAGCCGCGCTTCCAGATCGGCGAAGGCCTGGAAACGCAGCAGATTTTCGGCGTAGACGCCGACGATCTCGCCCCCGGGAAATCCATCGCCATCGACGCCGCGACGCATCGGCTATCCGCGCGCCAGCCTCAACGACGTCCCGCCCGGCGATTACTACGTGCAGGCGCTCCTCAACGTCTACGAAACGTTCCATCGCGGCGACGGCCACACCGTCAAGCTGCCCATGGACGATGGCGAAGGCCAGCACTGGAATTCCTCGCCCGGCAATCTCTACAGCGAGCCGAAGAAAATCCACGTGGATCGCGGCAGCCGGCGGCGTAATCAAAATCGAGCTGCGCAAAATCATCCCGCCCATCGCGCCGCCCAAAGACACCAAGTACATCAAGCACATCAAAATCCAGAGCCAGCTCTTAACCAAATTCTGGGGACGGCCCATGTACATCGGCGGCGTCGTGCTGCTGCCCGAGGGTTTCGACGAGCATCCCGCCGCGCATTATCCGGTCATGTACTATCAGGGCCACTTCACGCCCAGCTTCGCCACACCAGTGAATTTCCGCGAGCAGCCGCCCACGCCCGATCTCAAAGATTATGACCGCACCGTCGCCGAATACAGCTACAAGTTCTATCAGGATTGGACCTCCGGCCGGCTGCCGCGCATGCTCATCGTCAGCATCCAGCACGCCAATCCGTATTACGACGATTCCTATGCCGTGAACTCCGCCAACCTCGGCCCGTACGGCGACGCCATCGTCCAGGAGTTCATGCCCTACGTCGAAAAGCGTTTTCGCGCCATCGGTGAAAGCTGGGCGCGCGTGCTCTACGGCGGCTCGACCGGCGGCTGGGAAGCGCTCGCCCAGCAGGTTTTTTATCCCGACGTCTACAACGGCGCCTGGTGCAATTGTCCCGACCCCATCGATTTTCGCGCCTACGCCCTGATCGATATTTACAAAGACGCCAACGCCTATTGGGCCGATTCCGATTGGAAGCAGGTGCCGCGCCCGATGATGCGCCGTCCCGATGGATTCGTGCTCGCGACGATGGAAGACGCCAGCCGCTGGAAGCCGTGCTCGGCAGCAAAGGCCGCTCCACCGAGCAGCTCGATATCTGGCAGGCCGTCTACAGCCCGGTCGGCGCGGATGGCTATCCCAAGCCGATTTACGACGTGCGCACCGGCGTGATCGATCACGAAGTGGCCGCGTACTGGAAGCAGAATTACGATTTGAGCGACATCATCCAGCGCAACTGGAAAACGCTCGGCCCCAAGCTCGTCGGCAAGCTGCATTTCAAAGTGGGCGATAGCGACACGTACTATCTGGAGCGCGCCGTGCGCCTGCTGCAGGCGTTTCTCGAAAGCACCAAAGATCCCGGCCGCGGCCCATATTACGCGGGCGATTTCGAGTACGGCCCCGGCCATCCGCACTGCTATTCCGGCGATCCCTCGGTTTCGGTGCGCATCGCGCGCCTCACCGTCAATCAACGCTACATGCCGCAAATGGCGGACTGGATGCTGAAAACCGCTCCGCCCGGCGCGGACGTGAAAAGCTGGAGATATTGATGCATCGCCGAAGTTTTCTGGGAGCCGCGCTCGCTACCGGATTATTCGCGCAGCCCGCCAAGCGGCGCTTCCTCATCGACACCGACACCGCCTCCGACGACGCCGTGGCAATTCTGATGGCTCTGCAATGGCCCGACGTGCAGGTGGACGCGATCACCACGGTCTCCGGCAACGTGCCGCTCGAAATGGCCACGCGCAACGCCGGCTATGTCGTCGAACGCTGCGGCAAAGAAACGCCGGTCTATGCCGGATGCGACCGCCCGCTGCTGCGCGAGCCGCGCTATGCCTACACCTTCCACGGCCCGGATGGCATGGGCGGGATGAATTATCCCGCGCCGCATCGCCCGCCCGAAAAGGAGCACGCCGTCGACGCCCTGGTCCGTCTGATTCGCGCCCGGCCGCGCGAGTACACGCTGGTCACGCTAGGCCCGCTCACCAACATCGCCGCGGCTCTGCGGCACGCGCCCGACATCGCTGAAAAAGTGCAGCAGGTTTACGTGATGGGCGGCACGGCGAATACGGTCGGCAACATCACGCCCGCCGCCGAATTCAATATCTGGGTGGATCCCGAAGCCGCGCGCGTCGTTTTTCATTCCGGCCTGCCGCTGCTGATGGTCGGCTGGGAACTCTGCCGCGGCCCCGCCACGCTCAACGAAGCCGATATGACGCTGATCCGCCGCATCGATACGCCGCTCGCTCACCTGTCGCTCGATTGCAATCGCATGGCTCTCGAAGCCGGCCGCAAGTTTGGCGAGCCCGGCCTCCTTCTGCCCGATCCGGTGGCGATGGCGGTGGCGCTCGATCCCGCTGTGTGCACGGTCCGCAGCCGCCATTACGTGGATGTCGAAACCGCGAGCGACCTCACCCGCGGCATGACCGTGGTCGATCGCTTGGGCGTGACCAAGAAACCTGCCAACATCGAAGTGTGTTGGGAAATTGCCATACCGCGCTGGAAAGAAACGCTCAACAAAGCGTTAAGGAAACCTCTATGAAACTTGCGTTGATCTTTGCGCTGGGCGGCAGCCTGGCGATGGCCGATCCGGCAGCTAAATGCACCGGCCTCGCCGGTAGTCCGCTTAAATCAGGCGTGACTATCGAATCCGCCACCCTGGTAGCCGCCACCACCGCTCTGCCCGAGCTCTGCGATGTTCGCGGAACCATTTGGCCCGAAGCGAAGTTCGCCGTGAAATTGCCCACCGCCTGGAACCATCGCTTCGAGATGGTGGGCAACGGCGGCACGGCCGGCACCATCAGCCTGTCGTCGATGGAACCCGGATTGAAGAAAGGCTTCGCGGCTGCATCCACGGACACCGGCCACGATGCCGCCAAAGAGCCGCTCGCGTCCTTTGCCTACCCCAGCGCAACCAACCCCAACGGCCGGCGCAAGGGTATCGATTTCGGCTACCTCGCGGTCCATGAAACGGCCGTGCTCGCGAAGGACATCATCAAGGCTTACTACGGCGAAGCGCCGCGTTATTCCTACTGGGTGGGCTGCTCGACCGGTGGGCGTCAAGGCCTGATGGAAGCGCAGCGATACCCGGAGGACTTCAACGGCCTGGTGGTCGGCGCGCCTGTGCTCAACGGCACCGGCAACAACATGCGGCTGGTCTGGAACGGGCAGGCGCAGACCGGGCCGGGAGAAATCACAGTCGAAAAACTGCCGCTCCTGGCGACTGCCGTTTACAAGAAATGCGACAGTGTCGACGGCCTGGAAGACGGGCTCATCGACGATCCCCGCCGCTGCGCCTTCGATCCCGCTCGCGATCTTCCCCAAGTGCGCGGGCGATACCGACGGCCCCGCCTGCTTTACCGGCGCGCAAGTGGAAGCGCTGCGAAAGATTTATGACGGCGTCAGAAATTCCAAGGGCAAACTGATCTTTCCGGGACAGCCGCTGGGCGCGGAAATTCTGGCGCCCAACCGGTGCCACCGGTGAACTGCATAGCGGATGGCAGGGCGTGATTGCCGGCACCAGCCACGCCAGTCTCGCCCGCGCCGAAAGCTACATGCGATTTCTGTTTCTCGACCCCGCGCCCGGCCCCACGTGGAATTTCAAGATGTACGATTTCGATAGCGATCCGCCGAAAATGGCCGCGCCCGCCGCCGTCGTCGACGCAGCCGACCCCGATCTGCGGCCGTTGAAAAACCGCGGCGGAAAAATCCTGCAATATCACGGCTGGGCCGATCCGCTAATCACGCCGCTGATTTCAGTGAACTATTACGAAGCCGCGCTGGAAAAAATGGGCGGCAAAGAGACCAAGGAGTTCTACCGCCTGTTCATGGTTCCCGGAATGTTCCATTGCGCCGGCGGCGTGGGCTGCGGCACGGTGGATTGGTTTACGCCCCTGATCGATTGGGTGGAAAAAGGAACCGCGCCCGAGAAGCTGACCGGTGCGCGCGTCGTCGCCGGGGAAACCAAGCGCACTCGCCCGCTGTGCCCGTATCCGGAAGTTGCGCGCTACAAAGGAACCGGCAGCATCGACGCCGCCGAAAACTTCACCTGTCAGGCGCCGACTATTTGATGCTGCAGTGCGCCAGGCCGCGTTTTTCCAGATACTGCTGGTGATATTCCTCGGCCGGGTAAAATTTGGGCGCCGCCACAATCTGGGTCACGATCGGTCGCTTGTATTTGCCGGAGCGCTCCAGCTTTTCCTTGGACGCCGTGGCCGCGGCCTCCTGCTCCGGCGTGTGGAAGAAAATCACCGAGCGGTACTGCGAGCCGACATCCGGCCCTTGCCGGTTCATGGTGGTGGGATCGTGCTCCGCCCAGAACACGTTCAGCAGGTCGTCGTAGGAAACCTTGGCGGGATCGTATTCCACCTGCACCACTTCAGCATGCCCGGTCCGATCGGTGCAGACATCTTGATAAGTGGGGTTATCCAGCTTGCCGCCGGCATAACCGACCGCAGTCGCCAGCACTCCCGGCAATTGGCGAAACGCCGCTTCCACACCCCAAAAGCAACCGGCTCCAAATGTCGCAGTTTGTTGACTCATGGCTTGTCTCCCACCGCTCCCTAATTGGCTTCGATCACCGCGCCCGACGTAGGGGCGGGTTTCAAACCCGCCCTCTTACTTCGCCGCCACGATCGTTGTAACCTTCAACGTCTTCCCGTCCAGCGTCCCGGTGACTTTGACCTTCTGGCCCGCAAACTTCTCCGGCGCCTTCTGGTCGCTAAGCTCGTACACGTTCGCGCCATCCACGAGGGCATACTTCGAGCCCATCTTGATGCACTCGGTGACGCACTTTGAGTCCGGCTTGACGTTCATCATCTTGTGATCGGCGCCGCACATGGCGTCGGTAATCGTGCCGGTGAAGGTCTTGGGAGCGTCCGCGGCAACCAGGCCGAGGGCGCAAGCGAGCAGAAGAACGGTTGATCTCATAACTACCAGTCTACCGAGGCTCAGGTGCGAGTGCCATTCCGATCTCGTTGCCAGTTAAGATCGTAGCCGCGGCTGAAACGAAAACGCAGAGAGCAGCAATGGCGATGCGTATCACTTCCCAAGCCGGGAAGGGCAGGCCCACGGCCCTTCTGAACGGTATGAACTGATACGCCAGAGCCCCGTAGACTACCCAGCCTGAAATAAGCGCCGCAGCCAACAGCGAAGAGCAAGAGGAAGACTCGCACAACCTTCGCACTAGAACGTTCCCATAATTTGAACAACAGCCATCCGGCCGGCCATCCCCCTAGACACATCGCGGGGATTGTCATCATATAGTCGACCCTCCACACCCAAAATGGCTCGCCCGGCTCACTGAGCATGTACATCAATCCGATCGTTCCGATGGGCCAGGCAAGTCCGACAAGCGAGATCCCAAGTGCTTGCTTCCAGCTCACCCGCCATATCGACAACCCTGTGGCTGTCTTTGTCCGGCGAGCGAATCGATAGATCATCGCGGCATTCAGCCCTCCGGCGATTAAGGGAGACATGATGAACGTGAACAACACGCTAATCGTGGTTGAATTTCCCACGCGCCTCAGGACGGATTCTGGAAGAAGTCCTGGAAGAAAGCTTATGGGGAAGCTCCAAGGCAGCGTCACGAAAATGAAGGGGAAGCCGAAGGAGTTCGGGGACCCAAAAACCGTGTCCCAAATGAAAACCAATGCGGCGAAAACCCAATAGCCAATGGCGATCGCCGCGGCATTTCTTTTGTACTGACATGAACACCTAGACCTACCGCGGCTGCCACACCGCCCGGCCCACAAAGAACGGGCCCATCTGCTCGATGTACTGCGAAGTCTGCGTGGTCTTGCGCATGGCCTGCACGCATGCCGAGAGCGGGTAGAGCTGCGCGCCCACCAGCCCGATGACGAAATCGTTGTCGTTCTTGTCCAGGCCGAAACACGCCAGGCGCACGTCCTGCGCGAAGCCCGCGGTTCCGAATGCATGTCCGATGGTCCCGTGCTCGCGCAGAATCGGGGTTTGCTCTTCGGGAGACAGCGACGCAAACGCCCCACGCCGCCGCAAGGGATACCAAACCGCCCAGGGCGATTGCGGATTGCTCACCGTGCGCTTGGGTTTCTCCAGCAGCCAGTCTTCCAGATTCGGCTCGTGTCCTATCGCGTACGTCCGGCCCAGCATCGAATATTCCAGCTTTGGGGTGAGCGACGCAAAAGGCCGCCGTCCCAGAAACTGGCGCAGCGTAGTCACGAAAAATTCCGGCGTCTCGCTCCAGGTGAGCAACGCCACTCCGTTGGGATCGTTGACATCCTCATAGAGCACGCCCGGAATGGCGTCGGCTTCGAGCGCACGCGCCAGCGCCCCGCTTTCGGTCGAATCGCCGAATGCCAGAAGCTGCATGAAAAGCCTGCGGTCGGAAACCTGGCGCTCGCCGTCGCGCAACCCGCCCTTTTCGCGGATGTCCAACTGTTCTTCCATATTCTTAGTTTAGAGCAGACGCGTTAGAGCGCCGCGACGATGATGGGCGTGGTTGTCGGTGCCGTCGCGCCCGCCGCAGCTTCCAGCGTCACCGCGACCGCGCCCGTGGTTGCCACATCCACCGCCCCGCGCCGCATATACAACGCCGTGCCGTCGGCTTCCGATTGGAACAATCCGGCGGCGCACCGGGCTGCCGCCTTTCGGAATCACCCACATTTCATAAATCTTGCCAGCCGGAGCTGGGGGCAGGTTGTATGCCAGCAGCAGCACGCCCTGCTTGGGATGCACGAACACGCGGCCTTTGGGCGGAGCCGGAGCGCCCGCGCCGAACGTCACTTCCTTCACCGCGGGATCGTTCATCAGCGCCAGCGCTTCGTTGAGACGCGCCAGTTCGGCGTTCTTGCGCTGCACTTCGACCTGGACCGTCGCGATGGCGCGCGTCTGCTGACGCCGGTCGAGGTCCACCCATACGATAGCCACCGCCAGGGCCGCGCTCACTGCGATCCACACGGGCGTCCAACTCCACGCGCGCCGGGGCGGTGCACCGAACTGCGCCAGAACCTTCTCGCGCAAATGCGCCGGCGGCTCGGCCAGCGGCACGCTGCCCGCGAGCGACGCCATCAGCTCCCGCGCGCGCCGCACGCCCACAATGCAGGCGTCGCCCTCGCGCGCCAAGTGCTCTTGCAGCTCCGACAGCTCAGGCTCGTCCAGAAGCCCCAGCGCGTACAGCTCGTATTGTTCCCGCAGCTCTTCGCAGGTCATGCTGTTGCCGTTGCCCCCAACTGCTCCCGCAGGTTTTTGAGGGCCGTCCGCACCCACGTCTTCACCGTTCCCAAAGGTTGACCCATGCGCTCCGCCATCTCGGTTTGCGACAGGCCTTCGAAATAAGCCAGCTCGATCACGTTGCGATGATTCGGCGTCAGACGCTCCAGCGCGGTGCGAATCCGCCGCGCCGTATCCTGGCTGAGCACGTCGTTTTCAAAATTGGTAAACAGCGATGCATGCTCGGTCTCCAGCATCTCCATCGAGTTTCTGGCCATGCGTCCGCCGGCGGATCGCAGATAATCGATCGCCCGGTTGCGCGCCACCGCCAGCAGCCACGGGCCCAATGCACCGCGCTCGGCATCGAACCCTTGCGCGCGATTCCACACGCGCAGGAAGGTCTCCTGCACCAGGTCTTCCGCAATGCCGGTGTCGCGTACGATGCGCAGGATGAGGGTGTAGGCCAGGCGGCCGTAGCGGTCGTACAAATCCGCCATAGCTTTGGGATCGCGCTTCTTCAAGCGCGCCGCCAACTCGGGATCACCCTCACTGATCAGGCTGGCGAGAAATAGCGGGAGAAGCATCATGCCGTTAGTTCGAACACCGCCGGACGCACATAGGTCTAAGATACCCGATCCCCTTCCTGAATACTGATACGCAGCGCCGCCATGCGCGGATGGATCGTGGGGCAGATCCCCGGCCTGCCGTTTGCGACTCGGAAAGTGGCAGGTCGGGGACCTGCCCCACTGTGCCCAACTTGCATTTTTTTCTTGACATTCACCCTGAACCACCTTATAAATGAATCACATTGCGATTTTCGATATCGCAAAATTTGATGTTAGGGAGAATCACTCGATGAAGAACGCAACCAAGAAAGCCGCGAAGAAGAAAGCTGCTCCGAAGAAAAAGAAGTAGCTCGCGCCGTCCTAAACTCTAGGACGCGATCAAAGTTTCGACTTCAGGCCCCGAGGCATCGGGGCCTTTTTCATTTGGTACTCACTTCCTCTGCAGCAGGGTTCGAAAGGTCTCTCCCATCCCAAACAGCAGGCTCTTCAACTGCAGGCGCCGCCGCGTCTGCTCAGCGTCCGAACCCGCGCCCAGAGCCTTCGCGAAGCCATCGCGCTCCCCGGCTTCGAGCAGCGCCTGGGCCAGCGTTTCGAATTTTTCCGTCATGAGGCCGTGCTGTTTTCCGTGGTCTTCGAGCGCCGTGAAGAGCACGTGCGCGGTGATGTCTTTTTCACCGGGATCGCTCAAAACATCTTCGCTCGCGGTGTGACGCTGGTAGCTCATCAGCGTCCCTTCCGGGAAGCGCGGCAGCTCGCGCGGGGTAAATCCGTAGTCGATGGTAAAAACAAAACCGGCGGTAAGCGTTTTGGCGATTTTCTCGATCCACGCCAGCGCGTCCAGGTTCACCTCCACAATTTGTCCGTCGGTGGATTGCGGAAAGTATTTCCAAAGATAGCGTTCCACCTCCCCAGGCGCGGGACCGCCTTCCACCCACGCGAAGCGGCCATTCTCGAATCCCACGCGGCACTCGCGCACCACGCCGGCGCGGACCACGGCCACGTGCACTGGCAGAGCATCGAAGAACTCATTGGAGAAAACCACGCCGCGGAACGGCTGGGCGGGGAGGGCGTCGCCATATTCCAGGGGGATGTAGCGGAACTCGGCGAACGCCGGCGCCATCTCCGCCCGCCCCGCCCCCAGCTCGACCACCGTGAAGTCCTCGGGGTCCCCCAACGCTGCCCGCATGCGCCGGATGCGCTCTGAGATCAGTTCGCCGAACACCGGCTGGAGCTGGCTGGCGGTGTAAAAATCGCCTTCCTTGCCGAAGGGATCGCGCTGCCGCCGGTAGTAGCCTAGCTCGGCGTGATAGAGCGCGGCCTCCATGAAACGGTGAAAAGTAATGGGCCCGCCGCGCTGGATTTCGTCGCGCAGCAGCTCCCCGAGCGGATTCATTCGTCCTGGCTCTGCGGCGTGCGCATGAACATCTCAACCATATAGTCGTGCACGCAATCGTAGAGGTAGCGCTGCATGGTCCAGGGGAACTGCGGGTGCTCGATGTCGCGCGGCGTGGATGGGCGCATAGTACGTATGCATGCCCAGGTCCCGGTTCTTGAGCTCGATCACCAGCTCGATCCCGCCGTTGTGCTCGCGGGCGGAGAAATCCATGAGCGCGTGATCGTAGCGCTGCAGCTCTGCCCGCACTTTTTCGAGCGCCGCGTTGGCCGGGGTTCCCACGCAATTATGCTAGCTTGAAACAACGCCGCCCGCATGTCTGCTCTGCCCGAAACCGTCCGCGTGAAAATCAGCTCGGAGGCCGCGGGCTACGTGTCCATCACGCCGGTGGTGGTGCAGGAACTGCCGCTGCGCGAGCTTGTGGGCCATATGCTCGGCATCACCGGCAAGGACGAAAATCGCATCCACGAACTGCTGCTTCGCGGCACGCTGGTGAGCGGGGCGTCGCGTTTCCGCTGGACTGGCTGGGACGCCGATACCGCCGGCATCCGCCAACTGCTGGCCGGCTTTCCCGACCCCGAACCTGCCCGCCCCTTCGACTCCGCGCGCTGCGTGCGGGCGATCCTGCGCACCACCCGCCAGCCGATCGAGATCCCCCGCGAAGCCGCCGCCCGCAAAAAGCTATTCAAGAAATCCAGCTTCTGGGATGTGTTGCTGGAAGTGGCGAAGGCCACCGGCCTGCGTTATGAGACTTACTCGTACAGCGACCGTGCCGACATTTATCACGCCACCCTGGGCGTGGAGTCCGCAGCGCGCTTGCACTTGGCTGCGGGCGCGTTGAAATACACGCGGCTCAAGGACCAGATCGCCGCAGCGTCGCTAGAGGGCGTGGACTTTTACGTGATTAGGTAGGAGAGGCGATCTGTTGAAAAACGTTCGGCAACCGCTCGAGCGGAACAAGCCCCTAAGTAGCCCGCCGCTTGCGCAGTTCGTCCACCGTCACCGCCAGGATAATCACCACCCCAATGAGGGCCTGCTGCAGGTAAGGCGATACGCCCAGCAAATCGCTACCGTTGGATAACAGTCCCATGATGAACGCGCCGACCAGCGTCCCGACCACCGTGCCTTCTCCACCGCGCAGGCTGCCGCCGCCGATCACGACCGCGGCGATGGCCTGCAATTCGTAGCCCTGCCCCGCCGTGGGCTGCCCGGTCATCAGGCGCGATGCTTCGATCATCCCCGCCAGGCCGGTGAGCATGCCGCCGATCGCGTAGACCGCCGTGGTGTGGAACTTCACGGGAATGCCGGCGTAGATCGCGGCTTCCGGATTGCTGCCGATGGCGAAGGCATAGCGCCCCAGGCGCGTGTGTTCCAGAGTCACGTGCGTCAGCAGCGCGCAGACCACCAGAATCCACAGCACGAACGGCACGCCCAGGAAGTTGCCTTCGCCCAGGAACGAAAACGCCGGCGGAATTTTGTGCACCGGCAGGCCATTCGAGATGATCAGCGTAGTGCCGCGAATGATTCCCAGCGTACCCAGCGTCACGATGAAAGGGGCGATGCGAAGCTGCGTGATGAGCAGGCCGTTGCCCAGTCCACAGACCAGGCCGGTCAAGACGCCGATCAGCACGCCAGCGGGAATCGACAGCCCTTTCTCCATGGCCATGGTGCCCAGCAGCCCGCCCATGGCCAGGATCGCGCCCACGGAAAGGTCGATGCCGCCGGTGATGATGATGAGCGTCATGCCCAGCGACATGATGTTGATCACTGCGGTTTGCCGCACCACGCTCGACAGATTGGTATTAGTCAGAAAGTGCGGCGACGCAATCGCCAGCGCCACGAACAGAATGATGAGGCTGATGAACGGCAGCAGGCGCTTGATCATGCCGGATTGTCCTGAACGGCTGTCGAGCGCTCGAGCGCCGCATAGCGCATGATTTCCTCCTGCGTGGTGCGGCCCGGCAATTCGCCCGTGATGCGTCCCTGCCGCATTACCAGAATGCGGTCGGCCACTTGCAGCAGCTCAGGCAGCTCAGAGCTGACCATGAGCACCGCCGCGCCATCGCGCGCCAGCTCGTGCATGAGCTGGAAGACTTCGGCCTTGGCGCCGACATCGATGCCGCGCGTGGGTTCATCGAACAGAAAAATCTGCGCCTGGCGGAACAGCCACTTGGCGATGACGACCTTCTGCTGATTGCCGCCGCTCAACCGCCCGCACGAGCTGTTTGGGCGACGCGGCTTTGATGCGCAGCTTTTCGGTGTACTCGCGCGCCGCGCTGCTTTCGGCGCGCTAGTCCAGAAAACTGAAATGGCTGATGGCGGGCACGTTGGCCATGGTCATGTTATAGGAAATAGGCAGGCGCAGGGCGAGGCCGGTAATTTGCCGGTCTTCAGTGACCAGCGCGATGCCGGCGGCGACGGCTTCCTGGGGAGAGCGAATGCGGCGCTCCTTGCCGGCGACGAGCAGATGGCCGGAGTCCATGGCATCCACGCCAAAAAGCGCGCGGCAAAGTTCGGTGCGCCCGGCGCCGACGAGACCCGCCATGCCCACGATCTCACCGGCGCGCAGGGTAAAACTGATATCGCTCAGCAGCGGTTTGCGCGTGAGCCCTTCGACGCGCAGCAGTTCCTTGCCGGCGGGAAACGGCTCACGCTGGTAAAGGGCGGCCACTTCGCGCCCCACCATGTGCTGGATGATGCGCTCGGTCGAAAGTTCGGCCAGCGGGCCGGTGTGCACGGTACGACCGTCGCGCAGGACGGTGACTCGGTCGCCCACGGCGCGCAGTTCTTCGAGACGATGCGTGATGTAGATCACGCCCACCTTGCGCTGACGCAGGGCGCGCACGATGCGAAACACTTCGGCCGTTTCGCCGCCGGACAGCGAGGACGTCGGTTCATCGAAAATCAGCAGGCTCGAGCCATGCAGAACGGCGCGGCAGATCTCGACCATCTGCTTTCCGGCCGGGCTAAGACGCTCAACGCGCCACTCCGCCTGTAGGGGAAAATGATGTTCCTCGATAAGGCGCCGCGCCCGCTCCGTCATGCGCCGCCGGTTGACCCAGCCCAGCGGCAGATGCTCCTCGCGTCCCAGAAAAAGGTTTTCCGCGACCGTCAGGTGAGGCGCCAGCAGCGATTCCTGATGCACCATGGCGATGCCCATAGCCGCCGCTTCCGCCGGAGATTTGAGATGCACTTCGCGGCCCTGCCAAAGCATGTGCCCGCCATCGCGCTCGACCATGCCGGCCACGGTTTTCATGAGCGTGGATTTGCCCGCGCCGTTTTCCCCGAGCAGCAGGTGCACCTCGCCCGCCTCCACGGCCAGGTTGCCGTCCGCAAGCGCAGTGACGCCCCCGTATCGTTTCTGAATGTGGTTGAGTTCGAGCAGCACCCGAAGCGAACTAGTTTACACCTGAGGGCGGGGCGATTCCTGGCGGTGTGCTAAGTCTGTGTCCCCAGAGTTGGATAACTTACCCAATCCCAAAGAAAAGAGTAGTGCCAGCCCAGTGGCCACAAAGGTCAATACGGGCAGCCATACCAATTGCGGTTTCCTTCGTCGGTAAAAGAAAGCGATCGCCAATAAGACTGGATACGACCAGGGCAACAAAAAGAATGTATAGGCAGCGAGCGAGGGTCCGCCATCAAAAGCAGCCCCAAATATCCCGGCGATCACCAGGCAAGGCAGGAGCAAGACAAACCATAAGGTAAGCATGGCTCTGACTTTTGTATCGAGTAGTGCCGGATCTTGGGAGTACTCGAACATCACCGTGAGCGCTTTAAGTTTAGCCTGTTGCTAAATGCCAGAAGCCCACCGTCCAGATGTGATCCGAGAAATTAGCGCACTACCCTATTCTTCGTCCGGCCCCAAATCCGCTGCGCGGTTCTCGAATTTGGTGAGCTCGTGCATGAAGACCAGGTCGACTTTGCCGATCGGGCCGTTGCGCTGCTTGGCCACGATTAGCTCGGCCAGGCCGCGCAGATCGTCGCGATCGCGCTTGTAGACCTCTTCGCGGAAGATGAATGCCACCAGATCAGCGTCCTGCTCGATCGATCCCGATTCGCGCAAGTCGCTCAACTGCGGGCGGTGGTCGCCCTGCCGCGTTTCAGGCGCGCGGCTTAACTGAGAAAGCACCAGCATCGGCACGTTCAGTTCCTTGGCCAGCAGTTTCATGCCGCGCGAAATGGTGCTGATTTCCTGGTTACGATTCTCGAACCGGCCGCGCCCGCTCATCAACTGCAGGTAATCCACCACGACTAGACCGAGCTTGCGCTCCTGCGCCAGGCGGCGCAGCTTGGCGTGCATGTCCATCAGGTTGGCGCCGGCTGTGTCGTCGATGTACAGCGGGCAATCGACTAATTGCGAAGCAGCCGCGGTGAGACGGCGCCGCTCGTCCGCGCTCAGGTAGCCGATGCGGAAATGATGGCTATCGACGCGCGCCGCCGCGCACAGCAGGCGCGTGAGGAGCGATTCCTGCGACATTTCGAGCGAAAAAACCGCCACCGTCTCCTGCAGCTTGGACGCCACGTGATGGGCGATGTTGAGCGCAAGCGCCGTTTTGCCCATCGAGGGACGCGCGGCCAAAATGAGCAGTTCGCCGGCGTGCAGCCCGCCCGTCATCTCATCCAATTTGGTGAAGCCGGTGCTGATGCCTTTGATGCGCTGGCTGGGATCGAGAAACGTGTTGATGCCGCCCGGATAGCCGTCGATGACTTCCTGCGGCGAGACCAGGCCGGTGCGCTGGCGCGCATCGCCCAGCTTGAGCAGCGTCTCTTCGGCGCCGGCGAGAATATCGCTCGCGTTATCCTGGCCCTGAAACGCGCGGGTCATCATCTCTTGCGATGCAAAGATAATGCGCCGCAGTAGGGCTTTTTCCTTGACGATACGGACGTAGCTGTCGACGTTGAAAATCTGCGGCAGGCCGTCATCGAGCGAAACGATGTAGCTGATGCCATCGCAGGATTCGAGCTCGCCGTGGCGCACCAGTTCGTTGGCCAACGTGATGCGGTCGATTTTTTCGCCGCGCTCGCGCAAGCCGCCCATGCGCTTGAAGATGCGGCGGTGCTTCTCCAGGCTGAAGTCGTCGGCATCCAGCACGCCGGCGGTCGTGAGGTAGTGCGCCTCGTCCATCAGGATCGACCCCAGCACGAAACGCTCGGCGTCGAGGTTGGTGGGCAGACCTTTATCGAGAGCAATGCTGGCAGAACTGGACATTGGCGCGAATGTATTACGTTACCGTGAAGGGATCGCCCTCATGGGATAGAATTTTGCTCCCCTGTTTTGTTCGCCGTACCCTCTGAACAAAACGGCAATGCGCGTCCACAGGCAAGAGCGCGGGTAAGTCTTCCCGAATCAGACGCACTGAACGAGGGGTGCGCGGGTTTGCACAGATATTCACACGCTTTGCACAAGCCAAAACAAAATTGGCTCTTTCTGTTTTAGCGCAGTCGGAGGAGGTTTGCCAGGGGGTGGCCGCACCCGCTTGCCAAGATGAATTTATAGGCGTGGAAATTAAGAGTGGGAGGTTTTATGCCTGAGATCACTTACCTGGCGGTTGATTCCGTGCTGTTTTGGTTGACCGCTTTGATTGCCGCGGGCATTATCTTCATTGGCGCGCGCTTTATCGTGGCGCCTTTTCCGGCCGCGGCAGCATTCGGCGTGCCCACCGGCGCAACGGAACGCTTCACCTACCTGTGGGCCAAAGGGACGCGCGATATCGTATCGGGATTACTGCTGGGCGGATTGCTCTGGCTGAAAGTCAGCCTGGGCGTGCTCGCCGCCTTCCTTTACATTGCGTCTCTGATTCCGTTCGGCGATATGTTCACCGTGTATGCCCAGATGAGAACCAAAAACGTTGCGGCTCTGATCATTCACGGCGGTACGGCGGTGTTTATGTGCGTCCTGGCGTCGCTGCTTCTGGAGGCTCGTTAGGCTGACGCTGGTGAGTTAAGTGGGGCAGGTCGGGGACCTGCCCCACTCGGCTTTCTTAGAGAGCGGGTTCTAGAAGTTGCCGTGGAATCCCTGGGGAACGAATTCCGAGCCGTCCAGGTCGGCGTCGGTAAAGCCGAAGACGAAAAACTGATTGGGATTGGGGATCTGGTTTCCATTCGCGTCGGCGACGGTTTGCAGGAAGTCATTGTCATTGGCAACCCACAGGGTGTGCAGCTTAGCGCCGTGCTCCGTGACGTCAGGGCCGAAGGTGATGCCTTCGATCTTGGCTGGAATCTCGCCGGCGGCGATGCCATTGGCGGTGAGCACTTTGACAAGATCCAGGAACAGCGTCTTGCCGACGGCGTGCGTTGAGGCGGTGGTTCCGTCCATGGAGCTGATGTCGACCGCGCCGGCCAGGTCAATTTTGAAAAGCTGCTTCACCTTAGCGTTGTCACCATTCGCGCGTCCCTTGCCGTCACGTTCATCGACCAGGAACTCGTGCTCGTTGAGGGCGAGCATTTCACTCACTCCGGAACCAGTGGTGAGCAAGTAAGCATATTGGTGAGTGACGTTGCCGGAGGCGATGTCGATGGTGACGATGCGCAGCAGCTTGGTGGCGCCTTCGTTGGCGTCCTGGATCAGCGGAGCCTGGATGATGCCGACCAGGGTGAGCCCGTCGGGCGTGATGGCCAGACCTTCCATGCCTTTGTTGGCGGTGCGTCCGATGATGTTGCCGCTGATTTCGTTAGCGCCGACCGGACTCAGGTTGGGTACGTAAAAAGACGCCGGGAGCTGGAACGAGCGGAGGCGCACGCCGAGGTTCCGATCGAACTCATACACATACGGACCGTACTCGTCGGAGATGTAAACTCGCCGGCCGTCGTTGGACACGCGTATGCCTTCGGTGTCGAAGCGGGCATCTTTGGGATCGCCGGAATTTTGGTTGGGATCGAAGTTGTCGGAACGTCCGGTGAAGAAATGTTGGAAGAAATTGTTGACTGGCGGGACGCCGGAACCGACGCCGAGTCCGTTGCCGGTACCGTAGACCAGAGGCGTTAAGCTCCACAGCAGGGTTGTGGCATGTAGCTGCGGGTTCAGCGTAAAGGGCAGACCAGTGCCGGTGGTGTTGGGGACCAGGTTCATGGTGATCGTGTGGAACCGGTTGATGTAGCTGGCGGTGTCGTCAATCGCAGAGTCGAAAGGAATGGCGTTGGGACCGCGATCGGGCAGGGCAAGGAAAGTATTGCCGGATGCGTAGGTGAGCGCCGATCCAAAACCGCCCAGCAAGTTGGCAGGCGCGCCGTTCTCGAGGTTATAGGTCAGGCCGGAGAGATCGGCGAAGGAACCGGCGCGCGACTGATCGAGCGTGCCGGTGGCAAGTAGCGTGATCTGGGCCTGGGAATGCGGTGCGGCCAATAGTCCAACAGCGACGGCGATGAATGAAATGCGGAAGGCAGTATTCTTCACGAGTCCATGTCCTTTTTAGAGGGATTTTTAGGTGCTAAACGAGGCTTATGGTAAGGGAATTACGTTAAGACTTGATGAAGTTTTGGAGACGGAAATCTTACAGTTGCTAATGGGAGCGGCGGGAAATTTCAGACGCGTCGGCGGTTTCGAAAAACAGGGTGAGGGCCTCGATCAGGTTGGCTCGGGCCTCTTCGATGGACATGCCTTGACTGGCAACATCGAATTCCGGGCAGAGGGCGACAAAGGCATCGTCTTCGAGTTCGATAATGGCGATCAAAGGCTTGCGGGGGTTGCAGGGTCAAGCGGTGGATACGCGACGCACGCCTCGACGACTGTTTCGTGATCTCGGTGGCGGCGAGGAGTCATGACAGCAGCGCCCTCCGCCAATTTCCGCAACATTCGGTGATGTAGCAATCAACCGGCATTCCACGGGATGGGCGTAACACGTCAATCTTGGAGGGCTGATAGCGAACGCAGACCAGTACCTGTGCTCAGCATTATCGAAGAGTGGCAGATGCCGTCCTGACGAATGCGTGTTACTGCTAGTAGACTATCGGGTTGACCAGCAGTTCAACCGCATCCGCAGTTCCCTTCCGCTCCAATAGATTCCTCCACGTCATGATGCTGCTGTTCTCGAGTGCATGGATAGTCTCCGCCGTGAAGCCCGAGATTCCAGAAGACTGGTTCCTGGAAAACCTATTGGTTTTCTTTCTGGTCGCTCTTCTGGCCACCTCCTATCGGTGGCTCGCTTTTTCCGATTGGTCGTATCTGTTCATCTTGGTCTTCCTATGCCTGCACGAATGCGGAGCCCATTACCAATATTCCGGTGCGGTGCCTGGCGAGTGGATGAAATCGATCTTTCACACTGAAAGAAATCACTACGACCGGCTGGTTCACTTCTCGTTCGGCCTGCTTCTTTCGTATCCTCAACGCGAAATCCTGATCCGCAAGGCTGGCGTTCACGGTGCGTGGCTCAACGTTTTGCCGATTTTCACTACGCTTGGCGTTGAGCGCTATGTACGAAATGATCGAGGCAGTGATCGCGACCATTGTCGATCCCACGGACGCTGCGGCATTCCTTGGCTCGCAGGGCGATCAGTGGGACTCGCAGGAGGATATGTTCATGGCTCTCGCCGGCGCTGTGGTTTCCATGATAGTAGCGGCTGTGGTAAGCCGCCGGCGCGCCTGAGGCCCTGCGTCGGAACAGACTTGGTGTGGGGTGTAGAGGCCGCACGGTCAGATTCTCCCCTCCAACACCTTTACGATACAATCGTCCTGTCCGACGGGAGGCTTACCGTGAAGCAAGACTCCAACGAGGTATCGCGAAGATCGTTTCTCAAGGGTTCGACGGTGGCTGGCGCGGGGGCTTCCGCGTTCACCATCATCAAACCGGAGCTTGTCCGCGGATGGGGCAATGAGAAGCTCAAAATTGGCCTGGTCGGCTGCGGCGCGCGCGGCACCGAAGCGGCTCAACAGACGCTCGGCGGCAACGACAATGTCGAACTGGTCGCGATGGGCGATATCTTTGAAGACAAGCTCGAAACGTCGCTCGACAAGATGCGCAATTCCACCCGGTGGGGCAATATCCAGGACAAGATCAAGGTCGCCCCGGACCATCACTTCGTCGGTTTCGACGCTTATAAGAAGATACTGGCCACCGACATCGATATCGTGATGCTGTGCACGCCGCCCGGCTACCGGCCCATGCATTTTGAAGCGGCCGTGGAAGCCAAGAAACACATCTTTCGCTGAAAAGCCGTTTGGCACCGACCCGGTCAACGTGCGGCGCTTCATGGCCGCCGCCAAAAAATCCGAACAGTTGAAGCTCACCGTGATGTCGGGCGCGCAGCGGCGGTCGCAGAAAGAATACGTCGAGACCGTGAAAGCGATACAGGACGGCGCGATCGGCGATGTGACGGCGGCCTATGCTTACTGGGTGGGCTCGCCGGTGATCCAACAGAAAGCCCGCGACGAAAAGTGGAAGGACATGACCTGGCAGCACCGGGCATGGTATTCGTTCGTGTGGATTTCCGGCGACCAGGTTGTCGAGCAGCATCTGCACAATATCGACGTGATCAACTGGGTGATGGACGCGCATCCGGTAAGCGTCTGGGCATCGGGCGGAGCGGCCTGGCGTCCTAAAGAAGAGATCTACGGCAATATCTACGACCACATCAGCGCCGATTTCGTTTACCCAAATGGCGTCCACATGTCCAGCTACTGCCGGCAATTCCCAAAGGGCAGCTACACCAATATTTCCGAGCTGGTGACGGGGTCGCGGCGCTCCAGCAACTGCAAAGATTTGGGAAGCAAGGGCGAGAACGGCTACGTGCAGGAACACATCAATATGGTCAAGAGCATTCGCGGCACCGGCCCGTATATCAATCACGGCATGACGGTGGCCGAAAGCACGATGACCTGCATCATGGCGCGCGAATCCGCATACTCCGGCCAGGAAATCACGTGGGATCAGATCATGAATTCGCAACTCGATCTTTTCCCCAAAGCGTTCGACTACGACCTGCCGATGGACGTGCCGCCGCTTCCGGTGCCGGGTGTTTACAAGTTTTCCTAGGAGGCTATCTTGAAACGTTGTTTGATCGTGATGTGGATGTCGCTGAGTGTGGCTGCGCTTGCACCCGGCGCGGATATTCCTTTCGATGGCGATATTAACGTGCTCAAGATGCCGGCCAATCTCTATCTGGGCGAAGCGGCAGGCGTGGCGTTGAATTCCAAAGGGCACATCTTCGTTTACACACGAAGCGGCCAGACGCAACTATTTGAATTCGATGCCAACGGAACTTTTATTCGCCAGATCGGGCAGGGGCTTTATGGCTTTCTGTTCGCGCATACGGTGCGCATCGACAAAGAAGACAACATCTGGTGCGTGGACGAAGGCACGAACATGATCATCAAGTTCAGCCCTGAAGGCCGCGTGCTGATGGTGTTGGGCAGAAGGCCGGAAGCGGTGGAACCGCCGCCTCCGCATGTTCCGGGCGCGCCGCCGCCTCCGGCGCGTGAAGGCACATTCAACCGTCCCACCGATATCGCCTGGGACCCGGCTGGCAACAGTTATATCAGCGATGGCTACGGCAATTCGCGCGTGGTGAAGATCGACAAAAACGGCAACTGGGTCAAGGCGTGGGGGCAGCGCGGCACCGCTCCGGGCGAATTCAACACGCCCCACACTATCGCCACCGACGCCCAGGGCAATGTGTACGTGGGCGATCGCGGTAATAAGCGCATTCAGGTTTTCGATACCGAAGGCCGCTTCCTGCGCGAGTTTCCGACCGGCGGCGCGCCTTGGGCTATGTGCATTACGCCAGGGTCCACGCAATATCTCTACAGCTCCGACGCGATGCCCGGGAAGATTTATAAGCTGGATTTAAGCGGCAAGCTGCTGGGCGAATTTGGCACTAACGGCAAGCAGGCCGGGCAATTCGGCTGGATCCACGAAATGGCATGCGTGTCGGAAAATGTGTTGTACGTGGGCGAGCTGCTGAATTGGCGCGTGCAAAAATTGACGCTGCATCCGCGCTGACCCCAAACGCATGAAGAGACTTGCGCTGCTCTTGCTGGCGGCGGTGGCCCTGGCCGCTGCCGCGTCCCGTCCGCCAAGGCTGGTGGTGGCGCTGGCCGTCGACCAATTTCGCTATGACTATCTGACGCGCTTCCGCGCGGATTATCACGCAGGATTCAGCCGCCTGCTCACTCGCGGCGCGGTCTTCACCAACGCTTACTACGAACATTTTCCGACCGTGACGGCCATCGGCCACAGTACGTTCCTCACGGGTGCGACGCCGGCGATGAGCGGCATCGTGGGCAACGATTGGTTCGATCGCGAGAGCGGGAAAAACGTCACCAGCGTTTCCGACGATTCGGTGAAGCTGCTGGGCGGCGGCGGGAACGCGACTGGCTCTTCGCCGCGCCGCCTGCTGGTGAGCACGGTCGGCGACGAGCTGAAAATGGCCGGCGGCAGCAAGTCCAAAGTGATCGGCATTTCTCTCAAAGATCGCAGCGCGATTCTCCCGGCGGGTCACATGGCCAACGGCGCGTACTGGTTCGATGCCAAGAGCGGGAATTTTGTGAGCAGCACGTTTTACTTCGACGAACTGCCCGGCTGGGTCCGCGATTTCAACGCCGCGCGCCCCGCCGATCGTTTCAAGGGCGCGACGTGGGGCGGCCGCAAATATCCCGACGAAATCGGCGAGAAGCTGTACGAATCGCTGCCGGAAAGCCCGTTCAGCAACGAATTGATCGAGGCGCTGGCGGAACGCGCCATAAAGGCAGAACAGTTGGGCGCGCGCGGCGTCACCGATTTGCTCGCGGTCAGCTTTTCCGCCAACGATTACATCGGCCACGATGTGGGGCCCGATGCACCGGCCGTGCGCGAGATTTCAATCGAGACCGACAAGCTGCTGGGAAAGTTTTTTCAGTTTCTCGATGCGCAGGTGGGCATGGATAATGTGCTGCTGGTGTTCACCGCCGATCACGGCGTGGCGCCGCTGCCGGAAACCAATCAGGGACGCAAAATGCCTGGCGGCCGTATGCAGCCGGGCATCATACGCGATACCGTGCAGGCGGCGCTGGCGCAAAAGTACGGCGCCGGAAACTGGATACAGAGTCCGGCGGAACATTCCTTGTACCTGAACTGGGCGCTGATTCGCGAGAAGAACCTGGACGATGCGGAAGTCGCGCGCGCCGCTGCCCGCGCCGCTCTGGGCGTGCCGCACGTGTTTCGCGTGTATACGCGCGAGCAGCTTATGAACGGAGCGGTCGCGCAAGATTCGGTGGGGCGGCGGGTGATGAATGGCTTCTTCGTGAAACGCGCCGCCGACGTCTACATTCTGGTTGACCCTTATTGGATGTTTTCCCAACACGGCACCACGCATGGAACCACATTCAGCTATGACGCCCACGTGCCGGTAATTTTCATGGGACCCGGCATCAAAGCGGGCTTCTATCATGAGGCGGTGGCTGTGAATGATGTCGCGCCGACACTGGCGGCGATGTTGGGGATCGAAACGCCGTCCGGTTCTGTCGGCCGCGTGCTAAGCGAAATTCTGGCGGCGGATCCAAAATAGGATCCATGCCCTTCCCTCTTTATCAGGTGGACGCGTTCACAGCTGAACCCTTTGCGGGAAACCCTGCGGCGGTGTGCATTTTGTCCGAGGCGCGCAACGCGGGGTGGATGCAGCATGTAGCGGCGGAGATGAATCTGGCGGAGACCGCTTTTTTGGAGCGGCGCAACGACGGGTTTAGTTTGCGCTGGTTCACGCCGACAGTCGAAGTCGATCTGTGCGGCCATGCCACGTTGGCGAGCGCACATGCGCTGTGGGAGAGCGGCTTACTGCAGACAAGTGAAGCGGCCCGCTTTTTCACTCGTAGCGGCCTGTTAACCGCAGAGCGCCAGGGCATATGGATCGAGCTGAATTTTCCGGTGACGCCAGAAGAGCCAGTGGCTGCGCCGCCCGGTCTCGCCGAGGCGCTGGGCGCGGCTCCGCGCTACGTCGGCAAGAGCCGGTTCGATTATCTGGTGGAATTCGAATCCGAGGAGGCCGTGCAGAAATTGCAGCCGGATTTCGGACGCTTGAAAGCGATTCCCGGCACGCGCGGATTCATCGCGACCAGCCAGTCCGCGGCGAATGGGAGCGACTTCGTCTCGCGCTTCTTCGCGCCCGCCGCCGGCATCGACGAAGATCCGGTAACGGGCTCGGCGCACTGTTGTCTCGCGGCTTTCTGGAGCGGACGTTTGAACAAGAACGAATTCATGGCGCGCCAGATTTCCCCACGTGGCGGCGTGGTGCGGGTTCGTTTGGATGGAGACCGCGTGCTGCTGGGCGGCCAGGCAGTGACAGTGCTGCGGGGCGAGTTGCTAGCCTAGTGGGGCACGTGAGGGAGACCCCTGCGAATGCTAGATCAGCTTAAAACCTTGACCAACCAATCGAGGACCGCCGGCAGGAGCGCGGGGGCTGCGTCGAACATCGGCGCGCCATGCCCACACTGTCCAACACACGCATCAGACTCGCTGGGTTTTTGGATGTCGCCACCACGGCGGTGAGACTGGAAACGGCGAGCCCCTCCTCCGAACTGGCAGCTCCGAAGATTGGGAGGCTGGGGTGTGCCTCCAGATATTTCAGTCCATCCGTCTGTGTAGGACCGGAAAGGAGGAGCAGCGCCTTCAATTGGCCACTCCGGCGGGCGAGCTGGACCGCGTTATTGACGCCGCAACTTGCTCCACCGGCCGCCAAGCGGTTCTTGTCCACTCCGGGTTGAGCAGCCAAAGCGGCCATCGCCGCAGTAGCGTCACGGCGATCCGGATCGGCATTAGTCGAATTGACGTTTGGGACGCGAAACGACTCTCTCCCCGACCGCGATCGGACATTGATCTGGGCAGGTCGGGGACTGCCCACTAAAATGTTACACTTAGATCGATCATTCCCGGAAAGGAATCAACAACATGCAAATTCGGCCCCTGCACGATAAGGTTCTCATCAAGCGTTTGGAAGATACCCAGACGAAGCACGGCAGCATCATCATCCCCGATTCGGCCAAGGAAAAACCGCAACAGGGTGAAGTAAAAGGAGTAGGCAGCGGCAAGTTGTCCGAGACCGGCGAGCGCTTTCCGCCGGAGGTCAAAATTGGGGATCGCATCCTATTTGGTAAGTATTCCGGCTCCGAAATCAAGATGGATGGAGAGGAACATTTGATCCTGCGGGAAGACGAAATTCTGGCCGTCCTCGAATAGTTTGCCTTGTGCTAACCTGTTAGCAGACAACACTTCAAGGAGTTTCTTGCAATGTCTCGAACCTGGTGCCTGAGACTGTTCGCAGTGTGCGTGGGGCTGATTTCGCTGGCTCGAATCGGCGCGGCGCAGAACAAAGTCGCGGTGCTTAATGTACAACGGGCGGTACTCGATTCCGCCGATATTCAGAAGGCATCGGCTGCGCTCGAAGCCAAGTACAAGCCGCGCACACAGGAGATCGAAAAGCTGCAGCGCGAGATCCAAAGTATCCAGCAGCAATTGCAGGCGGGCCAGGGCACGCTGTCGACGCAAGCGCAAGCCGATCTGACAGCGCAGGGCCAGCGCAAGCAGCGCGAAGTGCAGCGCTCGACGGAAGATTTGCAAGCGGACGTCGAACGCGAACGCAACGATATCCTGGCGAAAGCCACCGGGCGAATGCACGAAGTGGTGCAGAAACTGGCGGATGAGCGGGGTCTGGATATGGTGGTGGATACCACTGTAGTGCTGGTTTATAAGCCGGCGCTCGATATCACCGCCGACGCGCTGGCGGCTTATAACAAGGCGTACCCGGCTAAGTAGGCTCAGCCCTTGAGGTTGCAATGCCCGGCTATCTGGCCCACTACGGAGAAGGCGAGGAACAGCGGGAAAAGATAATCCGCTGGACCATCATTTCCGTGGTGCTGCTGGCAGTGACCAGCGGAATCCTGTATTTCTTCCTCAAAAATTACACGCAGGAAAATCAGGCGCGGACCTTCTTTAAGCTGCTGGAGAAACACGATTATCAAGGGGCGTATGGCGTCTGGGGCTGTACGGAGGCGACGCCCTGCCGGGACTACGCGTTCAACACCTTTATGGAAGACTGGGGGCCGAAAAGCTCCCGCGCCGATGTCAGTTCGTACTCGATTCGCAAGAGCCGTTCCTGCGGCTCGGGCGTGATACTAACCGTGGATTTCGGCAAGAATCAGCAGGAAAAGCTTTGGGTGGAGCGGCGCGACCTGACGATTGGATTCTCGCCCTGGCCCGGATGCCCGCCGGGAAAATAAAAAGGTCTGGAATCACCGTCGGACGGGCGGCGGTCTTAGAATAATAGACGAGTGAATACCGTATGACGACAACCACCACCAGCGCCGGTTTGGAAGGCGTAATCGCAGGGGAATCGGAAATCTGCTACATCGACGGCGATGCGGGCGTTCTTGAGCTATCGCGGGTTCAACATCCACATCCTGGCGAAGAACGCCACTTTTGAGGAAGTGATTTACCTGCTGTGGAACGGGCGCCTCCCGAAACGGACCGAGCTGGATGCCCTGAAAGCCGAATTGAGCGCCAACCGCGCGATCGCCAAGCCGGTCACGGACTTCCTGGCCAGCGTTCCCAAAGCCGAGCCGATGGACGTGCTGCGCACGGCGGTATCGATGCTGAGCCTGTACGATCCGCTGGCCGGCGATAATTCCACCGCCGCCAACGCCAGCAAGGCCGTGAAGCTGATGTCGCAGACGGCGACGATCGTGAGCTCTTTCGACCGCCTGCGCAACGGCAAAGCGCCGGTGGAAGGCGATGCCGAGCCTGGGATTCGCGGCTAATTTCCTGTACACGCTGACCGGCAAGCGTCCCGATGACGTGATGGAGCACGTGTTCGACATCGCGCTGATCCTGCATGCCGATCATGAATTGAACTCGTCCACTTTCGCGGCGCGCGTCACCGCGGCGACGCTTTCGGATATTTATTCCGCTGTCACTTCGGCGATTGGCGCGTTGAAAGGTCCACTGCATGGCGGCGCCAATCAGGATGTGATCAAGATGCTGCTGGCGGCGGGCTCGCTCGACAGGCGTCGAAGCGCACGTGCGCGAGATGCTGGCGCGTAAGGCAAAAATCCCCGGCTTCGGGCATCGCGTGTATCACACGGAGGATCCGCGCGCCACGCACTTGCGGGCTCTCTCGGAAGAGCTGGGCAAGCGCACCGGACACATCGAGCTGTACCAGATGTCGCAGCGCGTGGAAGAAATCATCAAGAGCGAGAAGCACTTGAACGCCAACGTGGATTTCTATTCGGCGTCGACTTACTATTCGCTGGGAATTCCGGTGGATCTGTTTACGCCGATTTTTGCCGTTAGCCGCATGTCGGGATGGACGGCGCACGTGCTGGAGCAGTACCGCAACAACCGGCTGATCCGGCCGCGCGCCGAATACAAGGGAAATCCCGACGGCATGCCCTGGACGCCGATCGCCGACCGGTAGGCTTCTATGGATGAGCGCGCGTTTTACACCGAAGCTCCAGCGAATAAGCCGGCTACGCTGCACTGCCCGTTTTGCCGATCGTCGGAGAGCTACGAGCTGCGCTGGCTGGTGCGCAAGAAGAAGGACCGCATCCCCGGCGGCGGCGATGAGCGCGACCGCGCGCGGTTTGCGAAGGCGCAGAGCTACATGGTGCTGCTGGACGACAAGGTGGCGTGCAAGAACCTGCGATGTAGGAAGCGGTTCGATATCTCCGGCGTCAAGACCATGGCTTTTCTGAACGAATAAGCTGCAGGTCAGCTCCCGATTCCTTCCAGAATTCTGAACGTGTTCAAAATATGTGTTGACCGCCGGCTCTCGCGAGGCGCATACTATTATTGAACGCGTTCACTTTATATGCTACCCGCAGGAACAACGCCGAAAGCAGAAGAAACCAGCCTGCGAATTCTAGAGTCGGCGCTGGCACTTTTCCGGCAACGGGGTTTTGAAGCCACGACGATGCGAGACATCGCGCAAGAAGCGCAAGTGGCGACCGGGGCGGCTTATTATTATTACCCCTCCAAAGACGCCATCGTGATGGACTTTTACCGGCGCGCTAGCATGGAGATGCAGCCGAAGATCGGGGCGGCCTTGCATGGGGCCAAGGGGCTGGAAACCCGGCTGATCAGATTGATTCAAATCAAGCTCGCGCACTTCGCGCCCAACCGGGGTGTGCTGCGTGCGCTGCTGCGAAATGGCGCGGACCCACGGCACACTTTGTCACCGTTCAGTTTGGAAACCAAAGCGATCCGGGACATCGACGTCGCCTGGTTTCGCTGGATTCTGTCGGATTGCGGGATACGGATTCCGCGCGACCTGGAGCCGGATCTCCCCGGCGTGCTCTGGTTCTTTCAGATGGGTGTGATTTTTTTCTGGGTCATCGATGAGTCGCCGAATCAGGTCAGAACCGAACGGCTTCTCGACTTGGCCGCGAAGAGCGTCGCCACTCTGATTCGATTGTCCGCCCTGCCTCTCATGCGGCCATTGCGGAAGTCCGCCCTGCAATTGATTGAAGTCGTGAATGGAGCGGTGGGCTGATGGTGAGACTTGAAGATTTGATGGTCATCCGGGCGCCGGTCGAACGATGCTTTGATCTTGCGCGAAGTGTTGAAGTACACCTCGCCGGAAACGTGCATTCAGGAGAAGCGGCAGTGGCCAACGCTGGAGTCACCTCCGGGCTGATGGGCATGGGTCAGCGTGTTACATGGCGCGCGAAGCACTTCGGGGTATGGCAAACACTGACGAGTGAGATAACGGCGATGGAGTGCCCAGTCTATTTTCAGGACAAGATGATTCGCGGCGCCTTTCAATCCATGAAGCACGATCACTTTTTTCGGCCGTTGTCTGCCGGGGAAACAGAAATGAAAGACGTATTTTGCTTTGAGGCGCCGCTAGGGATTCTGGGGTGGCTAGCCGAGGCGGCTTTTCTCCGTCGCTATATGCAGTCCCTGCTTCACGAGCGGAACGTGGTTATTAAGCGGATAGCCGAATCATCGGACTGGCAGGCTTTTCTGCGCGAACGACTGCGGGTTAGCTAGGGAAGAAGGTGCGCTCCAAAATCTGATCGACCGAAAACGGGCACCCTGCAGGGAATGTTTGAGCGGGCAATCCTGTCTCGATGCTCGCGCTTTCCACGGCGTCTGGATAAATATCCTCGACTGATGCCGCGATCGCACTCTTAAGACTAGGGGACTGGCGCAACAGCCGGTGAAGTTCCGCGCGCTGTGTCGCCATAGTCGATTGCCAACTTGTGGTCCTCTTGTCTGCCTGCCACTTCCACTTCAGCAGATGCATGACCAGCACCGTAAGGCGGCCAAGCAACTCGCGCTTCTCGCTCTTGCCCATGTCTTCGATCTCTTCGGCGACATGCTCAACATCGATTTCCGAAAAGCGACCGGCACGAAGTTGGCGAGCGGTTTCGCTGGCCCAGGCGGCGAAATCGTCGTCATACAGGCTGGCTAGCGAAGGCTTCGGGGATTTGGCACCCATCGTCTTGTCCCACCGCCATTATGGCATGGGAATCTGACGCAAAGAGAGCTTTGGCAGGTCGGCGACAGTCGGCGACCTGCCCCACTTACTCCAAGCCTCGAAACTTTCGGTATTGCGACACAGTCCATCCGGGGGTTTGGGGATTTGGAGGCGGCGCGTGCACCGGGGACTGCATGGGCAGGCGCAGCAAATGCACGCGCGCGATGGCTAACGCCTCCCGCAGCGCAAACCACCGCGTGGTCTCGATGCGCTGGGTGTACGCCGTCTGCTCGTGGCTGGGCTTCTCTTTGTAGGAATTTTTCCGCAGCGCGGAGTTGAATTTGAAAGCCGTCAACTCGCGGGTGGAAACGAATTGCAGTCCCGCCTCCCAGGCACGATAAGTGAAATCGACATCGGGGTTGCGCCAAATCTCGCGGTAATCTTTCCACCCGCCGAGGAGTCGCGCGACTTTACGGCTATGCATCAGGCCGGTCGGCGGCAGACCGGTGTTATCGTACCCCGACGAAGGATAGAATCCTGTGACCACGCGAAAGTTGGTTCCTTGTGGGCCGATCATCTCGACCAGCGATGAGGCGATGTCGGCTTGTTTGCCCTTGATCGCCGCAAGCATGGTATGCAAATGCTCGGGGTGCCACACGTCATCGTGGCCGAGGTAGGCGATGTATTCGCCGCGCGCGAGCGCGAGCCCCGTGTTATTGGGCGCGGATTGGCTGCCGGAGTTTACCGGCAGATTATGCCAGCGAATGCGGGCATCGCCGAAGGATTTCGCGACCGTCTCAGAATCATCAGTGCAGGCGTCGCCGATGACCAGGATTTCGAAATTCTGCTCGGTCTGCCAGAGCACGCTGCGGATCGCCCATCGCAGCACGCTGCTCCAGTTGTAGGTTGGGATGATCACCGAAACCAGCGGCTCCTCGGATGGCGGCTCCGAAACCACGAGCACCTGCGGCGCGGGCCGGCGGCTGTACTTCAGAGAGCGGCCGATCAGCAGCGCCAGTCGACCGGCGCTGAGATACGCCATCGCCGTTCACCAGCCCCGCGCGTTGCGGAATTTGTACGGGATGATGTCGTTGTCGAGCGGCAGGCGGAATTTGTCGGGATCGTCGTGGCGGTACGGCTTGGTCGGCATGTTGTAGTAAAACACCTCGGTCGAGCCGATATTCTGCACCGCGTGATAGACGCCGGCGGGAATGCGGAGCAGAACGCGATTGAGTTCGCCGGTCTCGATTCGATTCAGCCGCTCAAAGGTCGGAGAATTTCGCCGGCCGTCGAAAAGCACCACGCACACGCGGCCGGTCGGAAAGAAGAGCCGGTCTGCCTGCTCCAGATGTACCACCCAGCCCTTCACGTAGCCCCGCAGAACCGACGCCTGGTAGACATAAACCAGGGGCTCGTCGTCAAAGGCCCACGCGGGATTGAACATTTCGCAGAGAGTTCCGCGCTCGTCGGCGTGGGTGACGGCGGGACGCACGCGCACTCCGTCGATCGGCTCGAACAGCGGCTTGCCTTCGCGCGTGACCGAAGGCGCATCTTTTACGATTTCCTTAATGCCGATAACTTCCAGATCGCTGGTCGTATTCCTTTGGACCATCTTGCCCCCTAATGATGGTCTGTGCGCGGCCCGATTTTGCGCTCTCGAAACTCCCGCAGCAGCGCCACCATCCGCTCTACAACCGCGTCGACAAAACGCTTTCCTTTTTCGCGCGTGGCCTTGGTGGGATCGCCCACGGTTCCGGTCTTGGAATACCGGCTGAACCATTCCTGGAAAAACACGGGCGACGGCGATTCCAGATCCCAGTAGAAAAATTCGGTGCTTTGAAAATTGATATCCTTCACGGCTTTGTCGAATTGCACCAGATCGCCGCGCAGGTAGAGCAGCACGGAGGTTTCGAGTTCACAGCCGTGCGCCATGCCGCCGGGAAATTCGGATTCGCGTACTTCCTTCAACAGCGTCTTGGGGATCAGGTTCCACCACGGCACCATGGCGCAGATGGCTTCCGAATTATTCGTGATGTTGCGCGCGGCGATATCCAGGAACGGCACGTTGCTGCCGTGTCCGTTCACCAGCAGGATTTTGCGAAAGCCGTGGTGCGCCAGGCTCTTGCCGATATCGGTGACGTAGTTGATGATGGTGTCGCCTTCGACGGCGATGGTCCCGGGAAAATCCATGTGATGCAGGTTGAAGGAGTAATACACCGACGGCATCAGTATGGCTTCATTCGGAATTTGCTCGACGGCCATGCGCGACATTTCGGTGGCGGTAAGCACGTCGGTGACCAGCGGCAGGTGCGGCCCGTGCTGCTCGACGGTGCCGACCGGCAGAACGGCCACGCGATTCTGCGCCACGGCTTCGCGAATTTCGGGCCAGGTGAATTCTTCGTAGCGATACTTATGAGGGCATAGTGTCAGTTCCCGGCGGTACACTCGGGGGAGAAGGAGCAATTATGGCACACCAGAAGGATGGTTCCGTAAGGCCTAACACGGCGGTGTTGACGCGGGGCTTCGACCCCAGCCTTTCGTTCGGATCGGCTCGGCCCGCGGTATTTCGCAGTTCCACTTATGTGTTTGCCAGCCCGGAGGCCGCCGAGCATGCCTTCTCCGTGATCAGCGGGCGTGCGAAGGCCGAGCCGGGCGAGCGCGCCGCGCTCATTTATTCGCGCTTCTCTCATCCCAACGCCGAGATTCTGGAAGACCAGATTGTTCCTCTCGAGACTGGCGCGACCGACGCGGCGGTGTTCAACTCCGGCATGGCGGCGATCATGACGGCGTTTTTCACTTTCGCGCGGCCGGCCAGCCAGATCGTTTACACGGTGCCGCTTTACGGCGGGACGACGGGGCTGATCCACACGTTTCTTGAGCCGTTCGGGGTGACCGGCATTCCGGTGGTCGCCGGGCAGACTGATGCTATCGACGAAGCGATTCGTTCCGCCCCTGATCCCTGCATCGTGCTGGTGGAGACGCCGGCCAATCCCACCATGACCATGACGGACATCCGGCGCGCCGCCGAGGCTGCGGCCAGGCATCCCTCGAAACCGCTGGTGATGGTGGACAACACATTTCTCGGCCCGGCATTTCAGCATCCGATTCCGCTGGGCGCGGACATCGTGCTGTACTCGGCAACGAAATATCTTGTCCGGCTTCAGCGACATGGTGGCCGGCGTTGCGTTGTGCAAGGATCACGCCCTGGGGCAGCGGATGCGGAGCCGCCGCAGCATGTTCGGCAATATCTTGCAGCCGGATGAATGCTGGATGCTGGATGGGCGGCTACCGACGCTTTCGCTGCGTATGAACCGGCAGAGCAAGAACGCGCAGCGCATCGCAGAACGCCTGGTCACTCGGCCGCAGATCAAGCGCGTGTATTATCCGACGCTGTTTCAGGACGCTGAGCAGATTCGAATCCGCCTGGCACAGTGCGATTATCCGGGCGGCATTTTTTCGCTGGATTTTCATGGTGGGCGGCCGGCGGCATTTCAATTTTTGCGCAATTTGAAAATTGCCAGCAACGCCGTGTCGCTCGGAGGCGTGGAAACACTGGCCTGCCATCCTAAAACCACGACGCACTCCGGCATGACACCGCAGGAGCTGGAGCAGGCGGGCATTGGCGATGGGCTGGTGCGGGTTTCGGTGGGCATTGAGGATTGGCGCGACCTGCTAGCGGATTTCGAACAGGCGCTGGAGACGATTTAAATCTCGTGGAAACAGGGCCGCTGAAGTTCTTTGCGTCGCCAGCGGAATTGCGCGGATGGTTCGCCAAGCATCATACCAGCGCGCAGGAGTTGTGGGTCGGCTTCCATAAGAAGGGCACAGGCAAGGCGAGTATTACGTGGCCGGAGTCTGTGGATGAGGCGCTGTGTTGCGGCTGGATTGATGGCGTCCGCAAGCGCATTGACGACGATACCTACACGATTCGTTTCAGCCCGCGCAAGCCGCGCAGCATCTGGAGCGCGGTGAATATCCGGCGCGTGCAGGAACTTACTGAACTGGGGCGGATGCGGGCTGCGGGGCTGAAAGCTTTTCAGGCGCGCGAAATAGGCAGGTCGGGCATCTATTCGTATGAGTAGGAGCGTCCAGCCGGATTGGATGAGGCTTTTGAGAAAAAGTTCAAAGCCGATAAAGCGGCGTGGAAATTCTTTCAGGCGCAGATCGCGTCGTATCGCAAGCGCGCCAGCTGGTGGGTGATGACCGCCAAGCAGGAAGCGACGCGGCACAAGCGTCTGGACAAGCTGATCAAAGAGTCCGCGCAGGGGCGGACGTTATGAAGCGGCGGATTCGTCACGGCATTTCGCCGGTGAAGTAAGCCAGCATCTCGTCCGGCAGCGGCTCGAAAAACTCCGGGCCCTCAGTGAATTTACCCTTATCCAGCCCAATGGGCCGCGGTTGTTCGCGTTTGGTTGCCAGAGGCTGAATCTCCCGTTGTGCCACAATAAATTTTACCCCTGTTTTCGAAGGACCCCCTGTGACTGGCAACGAAACACGGCAACGCTTTCTCGACTTTTTCTCTGCCCGCGGGCATCGCGTGGTTCCCAGCTCGTCGCTGGTTCCGGCTAACGACCCAACGCTGCTGTTCGCCAACGCGGGCATGAACCAGTTCAAAGACATTTTCCTCGGCCAGGAAAAGCGTGCCTACAATCGGGCTGTCACCGCGCAGAAATGCGTGCGCGCCGGCGGGAAACATAACGATCTTGAAAACGTTGGCTACACGCGCCGCCACCATACGTTTTTCGAAATGCTAGGGAATTTTTCCTTCGGCGATTACTTCAAAGCAGAGGCCATCGAGTTCGCCTGGGATCTAATCACCAAAGATTACGGCCTGCCCAAGGACCGGCTGTACATCACGGTTTTCCGCGAGGATGACGAAGCCGAGCGGCTGTGGCAATCTGTTGCGGGCGTGCCCAAGGACCGCATTTTCCGCCTCGATGAAGCCGACAATTTCTGGCAGATGGGCGAGACCGGGCCGTGCGGGCCGTGTTCGGAAATCCACTACGATCTTGGCCCCGAAGCTGCCGAGCCGGGACGCGAGCACGAAAAGTTTCCCAGCGACGGCGGCGGGCGCTTTGTCGAGATTTGGAACCTGGTATTCATGCAGTTCAACAAAGACGCGACGGGCGCGATGACGCCTTTGCCGCGTCCTTCGATCGACACCGGACTGGGCTTGGAGCGCGTGGCGGCGGTTCTGCAAGGCAAGCTGTCTAATTACGACACGGACTTGCTGCTGCCGGTGATTCATCGCGCTGCGGAACTTTTTGGCGGACAGGCTTATGGCGCGGATCCTAAAATCGACACCGCGCTGCGCATCAATGCCGACCACGCGCGCGCCACCACATTTCTGATTCACGACGGCGTGCTGCCTTCGAACGAGGGGCGCGGCTACGTGCTGCGCAAGATCATGCGGCGTGCGATGCGCAACGCGCGCATTGTTGGAATGGATCGGCCGTATCTTTATGAGCTCACTGGATTCGTGGCCGAGCTGATGCGGCCCGGCTATCCCGAGCTGATGGAAACCGTGCAGCGCGTGGCTCGCGTGGTGAAGGACGAAGAGCATCGCTACGCGACGACGTTTCTGGTCGCGGAGAAAATGTTCGTCGACGAATTGAAATCGCTGACGGACTCCGTCGTGCCTGGACCCATCGCCTTCAAGCTCTACGACACTTACGGACTGGCGCTTGACGAGCAGGAAGATCTCGCACGCGAACGCGGTCTATCGATCGATCGTGAGGGCTTCGAGCGCGAGATGAATGAGCAGCGTCGCCGCGCCCGGGCCAGTTGGAAGGGCGCGGACAAGAGCACGGTGGCGCCCGCGTATCAGGAATTACTTGAACGCGGCCGCACGCGTTTCGTCGGCTACGAGCATCTGGAAACCAACGCGCACGTGATCGGTTTGCTGGTCGATCAGAAATTGGTGGAGAGCATCGAGCCGGGCACCCACGCTGAGCTGGTGCTTAACGAAACGCCTTTCTACGCGGAAGCCGGCGGCCAGGTGGGCGATCAGGGCGGCCTGTTTTCCCAAACCAGCGAGAGGCTGGCCGATGTCGAATCTGCTTATGCGGCGGTTCCAGGCTTGACGGTGCATCGCATCACGGCACTCGGCACCATCAACGTCGGCGACGAAATCTGGGCGCGCGTGAATAGTACTCCGCGGCGAGCGACCATGCGCAATCACACGGCCACGCACCTGTTGCACGCGGCGCTGCGAAAGGTGCTAGGACCGCATGTAAAGCAGGCTGGCAGCGTGGTCGACCCCAGCCGGCTGCGTTTCGATTTCACGCATTACACGGCGCTCGATCAGGCGGAGATCGAGGAAGTCGAGCGGCTGATGAATCGCGAGATTCTGGAAAATATTCCGGTTGAGACAGAGATTATGCCGATCGATGCCGCCATTTCGACCGGCGCGATGGCGCTGTTCGGCGAAAAATATGGCGACCGCGTGCGCGTGGTTTCCATGCCGGGATTCAGCAAAGAGCTGTGCGGCGGAACGCACGTCACCCGCACCGGCGATATCGGCGTTTCCAAGATCGTTTACGAAGGCAGCATTTCAGCAGGCGTGCGGCGCATCGAAGCGATCACTGGCGAAGGCGCTGTGCAGCAATACCAGCAGTCCACCGGAGCGCTGCAGCGCATGGCGCAGATGATGCGGGTCGCTGAGCCAGAACTGGTCGAGCACGTGGAGAAGACGCTGGCGCGCGAACGCGCGCTGGAGAAAGCAAGTCGAGCAGTTGAAGAACCGGTTGGCGCAATCGGCGGCGGGAGAGCTGGAACAGCAGGCGCGCACGGTGAAAAACGTGCGTGTGCTGGCTGCGCAGAGTGGACGGCATGGACCGGCCGCAACTGCGCGCGCTGGCCGATTCGCTGCGCAACAAGTGGAAGATCGGCGGTGGTGGTTCTGGCGTCAGCGGAGGATTCGAGCGTATCGATTGTTTCCGCGGTCACTAAAGATCTCACCGGGAAAGTGCACGCCGGGCAGCTTGTGGGCGCGGTCGCCAAAGCGGTGGGCGGCAAGGGCGGCGGGCGGCCGGACATGGCGGAAGGCGGCGGCAAAGATCCGGCTGCGCTGCGCGCAGGCGCTGGAACAAATCTACGCGGAGATCGAAAGCAAGCTGTGAGCGCCTACGACGCCCTGGTGGTCGGCGCGGGACCGACGGGACTGGCCTGCGGCATTGAGTTGCAGCAGCGCGGACTCAAGACGGTCCTGATCGAAAAAGGCTGCGTGGTCAATTCGATCTACAACTATCCCACCAACCTGGTATTTCTTCACGACGCCGGAGCTGCTGGAAATCGGCAACATCCCGATGACCAGCCTCAACGAGAAGCCCAATCGCACGAGGCGCTGAAATATTATCGCCGCGTGGCCGATCATTACCATCTGGATATCCACCAGTACGAGCGCGTGGACGCGGTAGATGGCGGTAGAAGGCGCGTTTCAGGTGGCGACTACCGATCGCCTGGGCTGCGCAACGGGTGTACACGGCGCGCAACGTTATCCTCGCCACCGGGTATTACGATGTGCCCAATTTGTTGAATGTTCCTGGCGAAGATCTGCCCAAGGTTCTGCATTATTACAAAGAGGCGCATCCTTACTACGGACAGGATGTAGCGGTGATCGGCGCGAAGAATTCAGCGGCCATTGCGGCGCTCGAACTGCACTGGACTGGCGCGCGCGTGACGCTGATTCATCGCGGCGGCGGGCATCTCCCAAAATGTGAAGTATTGGATTCTGCCTAATATTGAAAACCGTATTAAGAATGGCGAGATTACAGCGTACTTTCATTCCCAGCTTGTCGAGATTCTGCCGGAGTCGATTCGACTAGCCACGCCGCAAGGTGAAGTCGTGTTAAGAAACGATTTCGTCTTTGCACTTACCGGCTATAGTCCCGACCTCAAGTTCTTGAATTGCTTGGGCATCACGCTGGAGGCCGCGACTGGCCGGCCGCGCACGGATCCTGCCACCTTAGAGAGTGAACGCGCGGGCGTTTACCTTGCAGGCGTGATCGTGGCCGGCATGCACACCAGTGAGATCTTCATTGAAAATGGCCGTTTTCATGGCAAGTTGATCGCGGAATCCATCGCCTCCCGCAAACTCATCTGAAACATCGGAGCGCTTCGTATCACTACTTAGTAGGTGTATGTTTCTACGCACGAGAAGAATGATTGAAACTATCACCATTTATCGCGTATCTAAGTAAGTGAGGTTTTCCTATGTTAGAGCAGTTGTGGTCCTATCTTGTCTCGCTGTTTAACGCTCTGTTCGGGTGTTCTCATCAACACACGACGTTTCCGTTGACACCGGCGCGTAAAGTTGCCACAGCTTCCTCCGGGCCTTCCACGCGGCTGGGCACGTATGTAGTGTGTCTGGATTGCGGGCAGGAGTTCCGCTACAACTGGAAAGAAATGCGCATGGGAGAGCCGGTCACCGTTCGCTCCACAACCGGCGCCGCAACCACCACCGAGACATTCTCGCCTGCGAGGCGGTAACAGATTCTCGTCATCCCGATTTATTCTTGAAGGATGCTCCTCGCCGAGTTGTTCGACCGCTCGCTCATTGAGCGCTGCGATACGCCCGCCTTGGAATTTCGCGGCCGGGCGTGGACTTTCGGCGAGATCGAGCAAGCCAGCAATCGCCTGGCGAATGTGCTTGCGGAGCGCGGCTTGCGCGCCGGCGATCGCCTCTGCGTTTACCTGGCAAATTCGCCTGAGCTGATTTTTCTTTACCTGGCGTGCGTCAAGCTCGGCGTAATTTTCGTTCCGATCAATATTCTGTACCGCGATCGGGAAATCGCGCATATTCTCGAGGACGCCGAGCCGAAAGCTATCGTGGCAGACCTGCCGGGCGCTTGGACGGTGGTTGAACTGATTGCGGCAGGCGCCAAAGTGTCGGCTATACGACCGCAACTTTCGTGCGACGCCGCAACTCCCGCCGCCATCGTTTATACATCCGGGACCACCGGTGTTTCGAAAGGCGCGGTTCTCTCACACGGGAATTTCGCCGCCAACGCCGCAAGCCTGCTGGCGTACTGGAAGATCAACAGGTCCGACAGGCTGCTGCTGCCGCTGCCCCTTTTTCACGTGCATGGTTTGGGTAATGGCATCCATTGCTGGCTTGCCAGCGGCTGCCGGATGCGACTCCTCGAACGCTTTGATCACCGCACGGCTGCCGCTGAAATGCTGGAATTTCAACCCACGCTGTTTTTTGGCGTGCCCACGATTTACGTTCGCCTGCTGGATGTAGCGCGGGATAACGCGCGCGCGATCGGCACGGCAATCCGTCTTTTTGTTTCCGGGTCGGCACCCCTCGCTCCGCAGGTGCTCGAAGAATTCCGCGCGCTGTTCGGCCACACCATTCTCGAACGCTACGGGATGACGGAAACTTTGATGATCACCAGCAATCCGTACGAGGGGGAACGGCGTGCGGGAACAGTGGGCCTACCGCTGCCCGGCGTGTCGTTACGCCTGACGGATGGAGAACTCTACGTGTGCGGTCCCAATGTCTTCGCCGGTTATTGGAAGCGCGAGGAGGCCACGCGCGACGCTTTCGTCGACGGATATTTTCGGACCGGCGATCTGGCGACTTGCTCGGATGACGGCTATTACACGCTTGTTGGCCGTAAGAGCGATCTCATTGTGAGCGGCGGCTTCAACATCTATCCGAGGGAGATTGAAGAATTTCTGGCTGAGCAGCCGGAGGTGGCGGAAGCCGCGGTGGTGGGCGTGCCGGATCGCTTGCGCGGCGAGGTTCCGCTAGCGTATGTCGTGGCTGGGGGAGCACTCGATCCCGCCGCACTGGAGCAAAAGTGCCGCGCAGCACTGGCGTCGTTCAAAGTACCGCGCGCGTTCATCGTGGTGGACAAACTGCCGCGCAACGCCATGGGGAAAATCCAGAAACATTTGCTGCCGACGCCGCAGGGTTAGCGGTAGTAGCGCACCAGCCACTCGACGGCGAGCGCGGGTTTGGCCGATCCTTCCATTTCCACGACGACATTCCAGACCAGATGCACGCCGCCCTCGATCTCTTCAACCGCTCCCAGTGTGATGTGCGCGCGTACGCGCGAATCCACCAGCACAGGCGCAGGGAAACGCAGGCGATTCACGCCATAGTTGACGCGCAGCTTGAAGCCGCGCACTTGAATGGCCTGCGCCGAAAGGCGGCTCACCAGGGTCAGCGTCAGGAACCCGTGTGCGACAGTGCGGCCGTAGGGCGATTCGGTTTTTGCGCGCGCCGGGTCGACGTGAATCCACTGCTGGTCGCCGCTGACGGCGGCGAAAGCGTCGATCATTTTCTGGTCGATGGTGAGCCATTCGCTCACGCCGATTTCCTGGCCGAGTCAGTGCGCGCAGTTCGTCAATATTTTCAAATATTCGCGTGGGCATAAATCGCTAACGAAACGTTCGCAACGCTGGGTCCGCCAGATGCGGAGTGCCGTTAAAACCGAATAGCATTAAATCGTTGGGCCGCACGCGCAAAGTGGAGAATGCAGCGTTATAAGTGACGCCGGCGAGACGCATCACGTGCCTGCCGCTTAGGCCCAGCACCTTGCCGACCGCGATCGCCATGGGGGTGGCGGAGGTGAACACGGCCACTGCGTCGCCAGAGCTGTGCGCGGCCAGTGTCTCGACGCAGCCGCCCACGCGCTCTTGAAACGCCGCCCAGGATTCACCGTCGAAGGCGTAGCGACCTTCCACCCAGGCGCGCACCACGGCCGTATCCGCCGGCGTCCAGGAGCGATGAACAGCGGCATCGCCGATCACGCATCTGCCGCGACAGCTCTTCGTAATGCAGCTTGAATTCCGGATCATCGGCCGATAACTGCGGCGCGATGGCCGCGAACACTGCGTCCAGATCGAACTCGTTCCAGCGCGAATCGTTGGTGATGGCGGGCTGCGGCTAGTCCTGCGCGCTCCAACGCCGCGCGAACTTCACCCGCCGTTTCCTGCTGCCGCGTCAACGCGCCGGAGTAGATGGCGGCAAACTTGATTTTTTGCGCCGCCAGATATTCGCCCAGCAGCCGCGCCTGCGTGTGGCCCAGATCGGAAAGCGTGTCGTAGTTGTGGCGTAGGCCCGCCTGGCCGTGGCGAATCAGATAGACCGCGCTCAACGCTGGCGCTCCACCAGTTCGACGGCCGCCTGCATCAGCCCGCTTACGCGGCGATCGAACTCGCGAAAGCGTTGGTCGCGCGTCTGGCCACGCACGTAGCGAAAGTAAATTTGCTGCAAAATAACTCCCAGCTTGAAAATTCCGAGAACTTCATAGTACGGCAAGCCGGATAGATCACGTCCGGTCGCGCGCGCATAGCGATCGGCCAATTCAGCGCGCGTGAACCAGCCTGGGCCCGCCGTTACGGCATCCAGCGGACCGCCGCGTGTTTCCGGATCGCCCGCTTCACGCCAATAGCAGAGCGCGCAGCCGAGGTCTAGCAGCGGGTCGCCAACGGTGGTCATTTCCCAATCGAGCACGGCTTCGATGCGTCCGGGATCGCGCGCGTCCACCATGACGTTGTCGAGCTTGTAATCGTTGTGGACCAGTGTGGGCGCGCCGGATGCGGGCATGCGGGCCGCGAGCCAGCGCATTACGTTGTCCACGCCGGGGAGCTCTTCGGTTTTGGCATGCTGCCAGCGCTCGCTCCAGCCGCGGACTTGCCGCTCCAGAAATCCGACTGGCTTGCCGAGCGCGGTGAGGCCGTGCCGCTCAATATCGATCGTGTGCAGTTGCGCCAGGCAATCGACAAAGCCTGCGCTCGACACGCCGCGGAAATTCCGGGTCATCGGCATATTCTGGCGGGATTTCGCGCCGCAGCACGACGCCGTGCCGCCGCTCCATCAGGAAAAACGTTCCGCCGATTACGGCAGGATCTTCGCAGAGCAAAAACACGCGCGGCGCGGGCGGAAAGTACGGATGCACGGCCTTGAGCACGGCGAATTCGCGCGCCATATCGTGCGCCTTGGGCGCCACCGGGCCGAGCGGCGCCCTGCGCAGCACATATTCATTTCCGCCGGCGCGCACCAGATACGTCAGATTGGAATGGCCGCCGGGAAATTGTTCAATGGCAATTCCCTGCTCCGCGCCTTCCAACTTGCCGCGCAGATAGCCGGCGAGCGCGCCGAGGTCGAGTTCCTCACCCGCGCGGACGGGAGCCACTTCGGGAAGCGCCATAGCGTCGAGGGTAACAAATCGCTACATTGAAGTTTGATCCCCGCTTACCCGGTTTACCTTTTTGACATTGATGGCACGTTAGTGGACTCGGCGCCCGACATTTGCGGCGCGGCCACCGAGGTGCTGCAAGCCAACGGGCTTCGCGCCGGTGCCATTCGAGATTCTGCGCAGCTACATCGGCCTGCCCTTGCGCGACATGTTCGTGGACCTGCTGCCACAATCTCCCGCGGAACAAATTGACTTGTTGATCCAGCAATACACGCCGGCGTTTCGCGGGCGCAAACATGGGCAGACACGGCTGTTTCCAGGCGTGCGCGAAGGGATTTCGCAGCTCGGCGGGCGCAAATCCACGGCCACCACCAAGCAGACGGCGGGCACGCGCCTGGTGCTGGAACATTTTGGACTGATCGATTATTTCGATCACATCCAGGGCAGTGACGCTATGCGGTACAAGCCCGAGCCGGACGTGATTCTCGCGGCCCTCGCCGCACTGGGCGCGGTTCCAGGCGAGTGTTTGCTGGTGGGAGATTCAGCGGCGGATATGGAAGCCGGACGTCGTGCCGGCGTCCGCACGTGCGCGGTGAATTATGGCTACGGCGATCCCGCGGCGATGGCCCGCTGGACTCCGGACCATTGGGTTTCAGACTTGCGCGAGTTGCTGTAGACGCCCATTGCGTTCTCCGCGCGCCGGTGATACAACAAAGACCCCAACTTGGGGATTGAACCGTCTTCTCACGACAAGGAGCAACACCATGCGCAACAGATGTTTTTTCGTTTCCGGCACCTTCCTGGCAGCTACGTTGGCTTTCACCGCAGTTGCCTGGGGAGCTGACAGCAATGTCGGTACCTGGAAGGTCAACGTGGCGAAATCCAAATACAGCCCTGGACCCGCTCCGAAAAGCCAAACTCTCACCATTGAAGCTAACGACGGCGGCATCAAGTACACGGCGCAGGGCGAGAACGCCCAGGGTGCGCCTATCCATGTAGAATTCACCGCCAAGTACGACGGCATGGATAACCCGGTTACCGGTTCGCCGGAATTCACTTCCATAGCCTACAAACGGATCGATGCCCACACCGTCGAATCCACCACCAAGAAAGACGGCACGGTCATGAGCACGAGTAGAGCGGTGATTTCCAAAGATGGAAAGACGCGCACTCTGACCACCAAGGGCAAAAACGCGGCGGGTAAAGACGTTCACAACGTGGTCGTCTTCGACCGGCAGTGATTCTTCTCCCGCGGAACTGCGAAAACCTACCTGCGGGAGTTGCTCTAGCGATTCAATTCAATTCGCGAGGCCGATACAGAGTTTCCAATTTGACGGCATCCGCATCTCGGCCGGTTGCGCGCAGCAGGGCGGCATAGTCGCGCACGCCCGCAACCACATCGCGATGAATCGCGGGCAGCCCTGGACACAGGGCAAGCAGTGCCTTCTGCATGGCGAGCTCCGCCTCACGGTCGTTTTGCATGGCGTGCAAAATCTGGCCAAGTTCATAATAGTCGCGGCCTACAATCGGGTGACGTTCTCTGAAGAGTTCGACGTGAACCTCGAGTGCTTGCTTGCACAACGGCAGCGCATCGGCAGGGTTGCCGCGCTCTCTTGCAATCCGGGCTGAGGTGAGAAGCGCGGTTCCAAATTCCTCGCGCCTCACTCCCGTAGACACTTCGCCGACGCTGCGCGCGCGCCGTGCCAGAGACTCGGCTTCCACCAGCTCGCCTTTTTGTTCGGCGATCCTGGCCAGATAGGTCAGTGCATCGGCCGCCAGTGCCAAATTTGGGCTTTTTGGGGGTGGTCTGCTACCGGTTGCCGGCCCGCTGCTGCAAGCTCTTCACCGCTCCCAGAATTAAGTTGTACGCCGCCTGCCGCGAGATGCCGTCTTTGTCGCGGTCGCCCCACGGCGTGGACGCGACGCCGAACGCCGCTGCCTTTTCGTACTTGAACATCTCGGCGATGGCCGCGCCCAGAGCTTCGCTGGTCGGTCCGTCCGGCACGGTGAGCGGATGTCCGGGCACTTCGCGCGGATCGAGCACGTCCATATCGACGTGGATGTAGATGACGTCGGTGAGGCTCGACAGGCGCTTCATCTGGTGATGTAGATTTTCCGAACGCGTGCGAATGTCTTCGACGGTGATGTGCTCGATGTCGGAGCGATCGAGCAGATCGCGCTCCAGCGGATCGACGTCGCGCACGCCGCCCTCCACGATATAGCGCTCGGCCAGCGCGGGTTCCAGGCCGCTCTTGAGGCGCATGCGCGTGAGGCAGCGGCCGGCCGCAATGGCTACAGGCATCCCGCCCAGCATGCCGCTCAGCGAAGTCTCCGGGGTGTTGAAATCAGCGTGAGCATCGATGAACACCAGGCCGACGCGCAGCGGTTTCGGCGTTGGGCCGGAATGCTGCAGCCCGCTGAGCATTCCCGCAAGCGAACTGCAATTGGCGAGCAGTCCCACCGGCACGAAGCCGTCGCGGCGCTCGCCGGCGATGACTTTCGCGAGTTCTCCGTTGGCCAGCGCCAGGCGGTTCCACTCGCCGTAGGACTTCTGCTGCTCGGGAGTCAGTGCGACGGTAGAAACCGGCTTGGTGCGGCAGCCGCGCCCTTCAACTAGTTTTTGGATGCCGCCCTGCTCCAGATAATCGGGCCCGCCGGAGCGTTCCGCGGTATTCCGCTCGCCAACGTACGGCATTTTGACGAGCGCGATATTTTGCGCAAGCGCAGCCCCGAGCCAAAGAAGTCCGCACCAGAGTCTCATAGACTATTGCGCCTCTCCCAAATCGTAGGCCTCCGTCGCGGCCAAGGCGACCGAGTAGGTGCCGAGATTATTTTGCCAGTGCGCGTTGTCATTGACCGCTAAATTCAGACGGCCTGCCGTCAGCCCCTTTTTGGCAGCTTTCTTCCCCAGGAAAAATACTTCACCGCTCGCGCCAACGCGCCCGACCAGCGCTCCGAACGGGTGGCCGTCGACAAGATTCGTCTTGTAAGCGTCGCTCCCCGGCTTCTTTAATCCATCCGCATCCGTCGCCCAGCCGTCCTGGTTCCAGGACAGCCTGACGAAGCCGCGCGCGGTGGAATCCACACTCGACGCGGAAGTAAGTACGACGCCCGTATCGAGATATTCGATTTGCGTGCAGTGGCGTAGGGAATGCACTTGCATCGCGCGCCGCACCGATTGTTGCCGCACGGCCAGCGAGCGTATTTTCGACCACGGCAACTCGGTCTTGCCGCCATCGGCCGCACGCAGTTCGAGCGTTCCCTCCGGCAGCTTGCCGCGAACCACCTCGCCATTTTGCAGACGGACCAGGCTCAGGGTGCGGTCGAAACCGTCCGCGTAGCTCGGCATCAGGCGTTCGAACAAGCGGTAGAGCGGGCGCGGCTCGTGCTGGTCGGTATCTTTGAGAGTCTCCAGCAGCGGAGTCATCGCCGGAATGCCGATGGCCGTGAGTTCTTCCACCGCAAGATCGCGGGCCTTGCGATCGGGCGCTTGAATCGCGGCGAGATCGGCTGGGATGCGTCCCGCTTCGAATTCCGACGGCGGCGCGGCGCTGTGTATCGACAGAATCTGGGTCAGACGCAGCTCTGCGGATTTTCCCTCACTCTCGACTTTCACGGATCGCAGTTGCGTCTGGCCTTCCACGGCAGTGCCATCGACGGTGCGAATCAGCAGCCATTCGGGCGCGCCCCACAAGGCCAAGGGCAGGAGAAATGTAACGAACAAACGGTTTGGCATCCACCCGTTTATATCAGAACGGATGGCTTGGCAGGCGCACAGTCTTGCCGGTGCGGGCCGATTCGCGCGCTGCTTCCAGAATCTCGGTGACGATGAGATTATTTTCCAGCGACGAAAGTCCGGACGGCTGCAGTTTGCCGCGCACCACCGCCAGCAGGTACGCAATCGAATCGCGCTCGTCCGCCGGCAAGGCAGCGGGAGTTTGCGTTTCCTCCTGACCGCCGGGCAATCGCACTCGTAACGAATTGCCGCCTGTCGCAACAGCATAGCCATTCTCGCCATACACTTCGAAATCTTTGCGGCTGAAAGGCCAGTTCCACGACGCCTCTATGATGCCTTGCGCCTTCGGATATTCAAGCAGGATGGTCGCTTCGTCATCGACGCGCTCGTAGATGTGCGGCTTAATACGCTGGACGACCGCGGTGACGGCGACCGGCCGCTGGTTGTCCATCATCCACGTCATCAGATTGGCGCCGTAGCAGCCAAAATCGTACAGAGCGCCGGCGCCGTTCTTCATGGGATCGACGAGCCAGGCAAGAAATTCCGGCCCGACGCCGATTTCCTTGGGTCCCTGATGGCCATCCATCGCAACCATCTTTCGGATTTCTCCGGCTGCGCGCCGCTGTTTGATCAACGCCCACATTGCGCCGTGACTGGCGTACCAGGTAGTTTCGTAATTGACGATAACGTGGATGCCGGCTCGGCTGGCTGCATCACGCATGGCGCGGGCATGCTCTACGCCGATCGCCAGCGGCTTCTCCATCATCACGTGGATATGCCGCCGTGCACACGCTTCGACGATCAGCGAATGGTCATAGGTGTTGGTGAACGAAGCCACCGCTTCCGGCTTGATGCTGTCCAGCATGGCCGCTAGATCGGTGTAGAACAGCGAACTCGCCAGACCGTAGCGCTGCGCGTATTTCTGGTGCAGGGCAGTATCGGGATCGAAAATCCCGGCGATTTGCACGTCGCTGCGATTCTTCACGGCGCGCAGGAATCCATCCACGTGGCCGTGAACCAGTCCGGCGATCGCCAGCCGCAACGGTTGCTGAGCGCCGCCCAGCGAAGTCAGCAGAAAGAATAGCAATCCGAATGCGCGCATGAGCTACCACATATGATAAAGCCCGTCGACTTCTTTCACCTGCACATCGATCCCAAACAAATCGGTGAGCCGCGCCGGCGTCAGCATCTCTGCTTTGCCGCCGTCGCCCAGCAACTGCCCCTCGCGGAGCGCGATGACGCGTCCAATTTCGGGAATGATGTCGGGCAGATGATGGGTCACCAACAGCACGCTGACGCCGCTTTGCGCCAACTTCCGCATGGCTTCCCGCACTTCCCGCTGCGCGCGTACGTCCAGACTGTTCATCGGCTCGTCCAGCACCAGCGCCTTCGGATCGTGCACCAGCGCGCGGGCGAAAATGGCGCGCCGCGCTTCGCCGCTCGAAACTTCCGTCATTGGGCGATCCGCCAGATGCGCGATCTCGAAAAACTCCAGCACCTCGCGAGCTTTGGTTTCCATGGCCGGCGTGACTTCGTGATTCGGCCAGATGCCAATCGATCCGAAGAACCCGCTCAGCGCCGTTTCCAGCACCGGATACGGCTTCGTGCAGGTAGTAACCAAATCATTGGTAACGATTCCCAGTAGCGCCCGCAAATCGAAGAGCCGCCACAGCTCTTCACCCTGGATTCGCAAGCGGCACTCCGCCGGATAGCGCGGATAACATTCTTTCGTAATGACTTTGATCAGCGTGGATTTTCCGCTGCCATTGGGCCCTAAAATCGCGACGTGTTCGCCCGCTGCAATCGAGAACGTGACGCCGCGCAGCGCCATGAATGTCTCCCGCTGCACCCACACGTTCTCAAACTCAATCAGTTTCGGCATCAGCCCGCTATTCTACAAGCTGCGCGATAGTGGCGTTTGGACCGGATCCGAAAGAGGGCGGGTTTGAAACCCGCCCCTACAAGCAGATGCGCGTAGTCCTGCGACCGCTCACGGAATTCCGATTTTCGATGTAGGGGCGGGTTTCAAACCCGCCCTGCGCTCAATCGGGAAAGCTCACCGTCGATTCCAGCCCGGCATAAGAATAATTCGCGCCGTAAACTTCTTTGAAAATCTTGAATCCCAGCGGCCCGGTGCAGTGCGCCGGCGCCACGCGCTCCACACCGAGTTCGTCTTTCATCTGCCGAGCCAGTCTGTTGATCTCGGCTGCATCGTAGGGAAGCAGATGGAAGCCGCCGATCACCAGATAAATATTCTTCTGCGTGATCTTCTTCGTCTCCGCCACGATCGCTTCCACACGGCTGTGCGAGCAGCCCGTCACCAGCACCACGCCCTTCGCGGTCATCATGGCCAACGACAGTTCCGGCGTTCCGCTCAGTTGCGGTTGAGCGTCGTTGGGCGGGTAGCGCGAGAAATCTCCGATCATCGACGAGCGCGTCGTGATCAACGTCAGGCCGGGTCCAATCTCGCGGCTGGTGGGCACAAATTCACCTTTCGCGTGCCAGAAGCGCGGACCCCACGCTCCGCCGAATGCTTTGTCCTCGCCTTTGAAATAGAGCTCTTCGGGAGTCAAAGAGGCTCGGAGCTCGGGTGAAACTTTGGGGAGAGGCAGGCCAGTTCCGCCACCCAGGGCCGAATCGTTGGGCAGGTACAACTTCAGCGAAGGATTCGCCATCAACACGTAATCGAATCCCGAAGCATGGTCGCCGTGCTTGTGCGAGAGAACAGCGAATTCCACTTTTTTCAAATCCGTTCCGGCGGCCTTCACGTTGCGCTCGAACAGGTCCGCATTGCCTCCGGCATCGAACAAAATGGTCCTGCCGTGATAGCGAATCAGCACGGAATAACCCCAATCCAGAACCGTGCCTTTCTTGCCGAGACCAAAAGCGTCGTACAGATTGATGATCGTATTCTGCTGGGCTGCGGCCGTCGCCACAGCGACGAGGAATGCCACCAAAACTTTCTTCGTGGTTCGCATGCCACTACCTATATCACTGTTTGTCGAGAGAGAATAAGCATGCTATGCGTGCACCCAAGATTTGGATTTTGCTACTCGCCGCCGCCAACCTGTTTGCGGCGGAAACGCCTTCGACCGCGCTCCTGGTTTTGAATAAGGATGACAACGCGCTGGCCATCGTCGACCCGGTGTCACGAAAAGTCGTAGGCCGCGTGGCCACCGGACAAGCTCCACACGAGGCCACGGTTTCGTCCGACGGCAAGCTCGCCTTCGCCTCAAATTATGGTGCGCAGCAAACTCCGGGCAACACGATTTCGGTGATTGATCTAGTCGCTCAAAAAGAGCTGCATCGCGTCGACTTAGGCCCGATGGGCCGCCCGCACGGCCTCTTTTTCGCGGATGGAAAAGCATACTTCACCGCCGAACTCGCCAAGCTCATCGGCCGTTACGACCCGGTCACTAACAAAATCGATTGGCTGCTCGGCACCGGGCAGAACGGCACGCACATGGTCCTGCTCAGCCAGGACCGCAGCCACATTTTCACATCGAACATCGCGTCCAACAGCATCACCCTGATGGATTCCGCGCCCGGCGGGTGGAACGAGACCGCGATCGCGGTTGGCAAGGGACCGGAGGCCATCGATCTGTCGCCCGATGGCACGCAGATTTGGACCGCGCATTCGGGCGATGGCGGCGTCTCCATCATCGACATTGCCGGCAAAAAGGTCACGCAGACTTTCGACGTGAATACCAAGCGCTCCAATCGTCTTAAATTCACGCCCGATGGCAAGCGCGTGCTCATCTCCGATATGGCCGCCGGCGATCTGGTGGTGCTGGATGTCGCCAGCCGCACAGAGATCAAGCGCCTGAGTCTCGGACACAACCCGGAGGGCATTCTCATCGTGCCGGATGGTTCGCGAGCGTACGTGGCCGTTAACGGCGATAACCAAATCGCGGTCGTTGACCTCAAGACGCTGGCCGTCACGGATCGTATTTCCACGGGCACCGGCCCCGACGGTATGGCCTGGGCAGTCCGGAAGTAGCCGCGTGCTGCAGATTCTCGTCTATTCCGATTCCCTGACCTGGGGCATTATTCCCAACACGCGCGCCAGGCTGCCGTTTGCAGAGCGTTGGCCCGGCGTTCTCGAAGACAAATTGAATCAGGCAGGCCAGCGTGTGCGCGTGATCGAGGACTGTCTGAACGGACGGCGCACAATCTGGGACGATCCGATCAAGCCAGGCCGCAACGGCGTGCAGGGTTTAGCGCAGCGCATCGAAATCCACTCGCCGCTTGCGCTGGTGATTCTGATGCTGGGTACCAATGATTTTCAGGCTGCGCATCCCGACAACAACGCTGCGTCAGCGACGCAAGGCATGGCCGCACTGGTCAATGAAATCCGCGCGGCGCCGATTGAGCCGGGCATGCCGATTCCAACCGTTCTCATCGTATGTCCGCCGCCTATCATCTCTCCCAAAGGCGCGCTTGCGCCGAAGTTTGCCGGAGCCGAGCAGCGCTGCGTGGGGCTGGCGGAGGCGTATCGAAAACTCAGCGCAACTCTCGGCTGTCACTTTTTCGATGCCGGCAGCGTCACGCCGGCAAGCCGGATTGACGGCATTCATCTCGATGCTGATCAGCATCTTTTATTGGGAGAAGCGCTGGCGAAAACCATCACACCCATTCTGTAGTGGAGGGACTAATACGATGCGATTCATGATTATGGTCAAAGCAACCAAAGACTCGGAAGCAGGTGCTCTCCCTGACGAGAAAATGCTCGCCGCGATGGGAAAGTTCAACGACGAGTTGGTGAGAGCCGGCGTGATGGTCGCTGCCGAGGGGCTGCATCCCAGCTCCAAAGGCGCGCGCGTCAAGTTCTCGGGCGCCGATCGCACCGTGACCGACGGCCCATTTGCCGAAGTCAAAGAGTTGATGGCCGGTTTTTGGCTGTGGCGGGTGAAGTCCAAGCAGGAAGCCATCGAATGGGTCAAGCGCTGCCCCAATCCGTTCGCGGGCGAGTCCGAAATCGAGATTCGCCAGTTGTTCGATCCGGAGGACTTTGGCGCGGAGTTCACGCCCGAGTTGCGCGAGCAGGAGGCCCGGCAGCGCGCGACAACTGAGAAGTTCAATAACAAAAAATAGTTACGCCGAACTTTCTCCGGTCTGCCTGCGTAGGAAATTTCATGGACAAGTTTTTTCTCTCGCTGGCCTTTGCCGTCGCCACAGCCAGTGCGCAGCCGCTCGCTAGCCTCAAATCGCAGGCAGAACTCGAAAAGGCGATCACAGCCCTCGACGCCGCGGTGTTCGATGCTTACAATCGCTGTGATCTGGAAAAATTCGCTTCGTTCTTTCCTGACGATGTCGAGTTCTACCACGATCAGGGCGGAGTGACGCTCGGCAAAGGGAAATTGACGGAAAGTCTAAAGCAGAATATCTGCGGAAAAGTAACGCGGGAACTGGTAAGCAGCAGTCTGCAGGTCTTTCGGATGAAGGGCTTCGGAGCAGTGGAGATGGGTGTTCATCACTTCCATCACCCCGGGCATGACGACACGGAACCGGTCGGCACGGGACGCTTTATTCATCTGTGGCAATACAAAGACGGCGCGTGGAAAATTACGCGGGTGATCAGTTACGACCACCAGGCGCTGGCGAAGTGAGAACGCCCTGCTAGCGCTTTTTCTTGGCAGCGGTCTTCTTGACAGCCTTCTTTGCCGGTGGCGGAGGAGGCGATTGATGAAAGCCCAGGATGTTGCCTTCGGTATCCTTGAACGCCGCGATCCAGCCCATGCCGGAACCGATTTCCGTCTTCGGTAGAACCACTGCGCCGCCGGCCTTCACCACCTTCTTGCAGGAGGCATCGATGGACTCCACCGCGAGATAATTCATGAACGGCTGCCCGGCATTCTTGCGGGCCATCAGTCCGCCGTTAATACCTTCTTCGCCTTTTTCCTTGGTCTGGACCAGAAAATAATCCATCTTCCAAGGATCGCTGATTTTCCAACCGAAGGCTTTTTCATAAAACTTTTTGGCGCGCTGCACGTCGTCCGCGGGTATCTCGAAATGAACAATAGAATTGGGCATAGAAAAAGCATAGCAGCAAGCGAATCGTCGATACTAAGAAGGAATGTCCCGCGCGTTTCCGGCCCGGCTGCACGTTCTACTCGCGTCCCGGGCGCGAGTGGGTGTGGTCTTCCGGCGCGGCCCGGTGAACACGGTTTGCACCCTCGGTTGGAATCGCGACACCGACCAATTCGAACTCGGCCAGTGGCTGCGAGGCCGCATCTACGAGCGCCGCGGCGATCTTTCGCCGGATGGCCGCCACCTCATCTACTTCGCGCGTGGTGGCCGGCGTCATCAGGAAACCAAGGGTTCCTGGACCGCCATTTCCCGCGCGCCCTGGCTGCACGCGGTAACACTTTATGGCAAAGGCGACTGCTGGCAAGGCGGCGGATTGTTCACCTCCAACCAAAAGTATTGGCTGAACGGATGCCATTTCCTGTTGCGTCAGGACAAGCAACTCTCCGAAGACACTAGGTACACACCGCAAGGATTCTTCGGGGCCGAATGCCCCAGCGTTTACTATCGCCGCCTCTTGCGCGACGGCTGGACGCTCGAGATGAGCGTGGGACCAGATCGCCGCGTTGCGCCCTGCACCGTGTTCGTGAAACCGCTGCCGCATGGATGGATTTTGCGCAAATTCGCCTACGCCGACGTCGATCATCCCGAAGGCGCCAGCGTTTATTGGGACGAACACGAACTGGAGCACGCAGAGCGGAAAGCGCTGCTCTCCGTTCCCACCTGGGAATGGGCGGAGCGCGACGGCGCGACGGTGGTTTGGGCGGAAAAAGGCGTGTTGTATCGCTCCGCCGTCAACCCCACCGGGCCGGCTGCCGCCAAGGCGCTCTATGATTTCAACCCGATGCAATTCGAGAATCGCGTAGCGCCGTATTGAAAAGGCCTTTGCTACGATAGCTGGCATGGCTGCTGGCGTAAACTGTTGAAGGAGCATTCTATGTCGAACGAACTCGCACGTCGTGATTTTCTGAAAACCGCCGCTGCGCTGAGCGCGCCCGCCGTCATCAAGGCACAAGGCGCCAACGATAAGGTGCAAATTGGCTGGATCGGCGCCGGAAGCCGCGGCTACCACTGCATGGATCAGATGTACAAAGGCGTCAAGGACAAGGTCAATGTGGTGTCGGTCTGCGATACGTTCACCGGCAATCTGGCGCGCGGCAAAGATCGCATCCAGACCATGGGCGGCAACACGCCCAAGACCTACAACGACTATCGCGAGCTGCTCGAAGACAAGTCCATCGACACAGTGTTCATCATGACGCCGGAACATCTGCATTACCCGATGTTCATGGCGGCGATCAAGGCCGGCAAGAATATCTACGTGGAAAAACCGCTGGCCCACACCATCGAAGAAGGCTTTGAGATGGTGCGCGCCGCAGAGAAATCCGGCAAGGTGGTGCAGGTCGGCACGCAGAATCGCAGTTCGTCGCTGTACAAAAAAGCCAAGGAGATGGTGGAGCAGGGCATGCTCGGCGAGGTGCATTACGTGCGTGCGTTCTGGTACCGCAATTCGGCGCCGGACAATCCCGCGTGGCGTTACGTGATTCCTCCCGAAGCCAACGAGAGCAATACCGATTGGCAGAAATTTCTCGGCCCCGCCCCCAAGCGCGCGTTCGATCTGCATCGCTATTACCAGTGGCGGCTCTACTGGGATTACTCCGGCGGCATCTCGACCGATCTGCTGGTGCATCAGACCGACATCACCAACTTCGTTTGCGGCAAGACCGTGCCGCTCTCCTGCATGGCCTCCGGCGGCGTTTATCGCTGGACCGATAAGACCGACGATCGCGACGTCCCCGACACGCTCAGCGCCATTTACGAATACTCCAACGCATTTCACATCAACTATAGCTGCTACTTCGGCAACAACCAGTTCGGTTACGGTGAGCAGTTCTGCGGTACCGAAGGCACGCTCGAAGTGATGAACCGCAAGGATCTGAATTTCTATCCGCAGACGCTGGACGGCAAAGCCTCACCGGCCGTGATGGCCCGCAAGGAACTGCATCTCAACGGACCGAACGATTTCGACGAGCAGGACGGCGTGATCAATCACATTCGCAACTTCATTGAGTCGGTGCGCGGCAATGAAAAGCCGATCGCGCCGCCCAGCGCCGGCCAGCAGGCAGCCATTTCGGGTCACATGGCTACGTTGTCGTTCAAGAACGGCAAGAAAATCATGTGGGACGAGAAAGCGCAGAAGCACCATTTCGTGTGCCGAGTCCAGGCGATCAGTAGAATTACGCCGAGAGCTTGCGCGGCCGCGGCCCAGGTTGCCTCCGCGCCGCCATCGTAGATCAGATCGATCGCGCACGCGCCCGTGCACTCCGGCTCGATCACCATCAGGCCCAGCTTGTCCCCTGAAATGCGCCGGGGCGCACCGTTCACCAGCGCGCGCCATCCGCGATCGTAGGACTCTTGCACGGAAACCAGTTGCCCTTCGCGCAGTTCGGCATCGATGCGGATGTGGTGCGGACTCAACCACCGCATGCCGACAATGGGCAGCGCGGGATCGTCCAGCGCGGCAATGTAGCGCGCCAGCGGCTCCGTGTCCAGCCCGTGAATCGGCGCGCGGCTGACGACATCATCAGGACGAATTACGTGCGCAAGCGACGCACTTCGCTGCGGCACCTCGAAGATCACGGCATCACCCTGCCGCCAAAGCTCGCGCAGGTTGCCGTCGAATTTCTCCGGATGCCGATAAGGCTTGAAAACCTCGCGGCTCTTCGCACCCACCACCCCAATGGCACTCGCGCCATACGCCTTCAGCCACGCCAGCGAAACTTCCGCCGCCCGCGGCCCGGCGTTTTCATCGGTGTAAATGGCATAGAGCGCGATGCGATGCATGATGCCAGGCACGCCCTGATCGCAGCAGCCGCCAATTTGCGGCACCTCGGTGAACATGTTCATCCAAAGCGAAATGCTTCCAGGCGCGAACACGCGCGCGCCGTGCATATTCGCTTCGAACCATTTCGCCGTCTGGTATTCGACGGTATTCTCGATCTGGATGGATTGCGTTTGCTCCCGCGCATATCCGCGGAAAACGTCCGACCTGCCGCGTCGAGAACAGCACCAGCCCCACGACCAGAGCCGTGCGCAGATAGCCCGGGCTGCGATCCCAAACCAGCGCGGCAAGATACACGCCCAGCCCGATCACCGCCATTTCCATCTCGACTTCGAACCGGTTCGGCTGCGGCAGCAGCCGGAAATGCGCCCAACTATTGGCCAAAACAATCACGCCGGTGAGCACGGAGAAATTCAAAAAAAAGCGCAGCCAGGGATCCGCGCGCCACCAAAACTGCAGGCACAGTAGAGCCAAAACCAACGCGGCCAGCAGCGCAAAGCGCGACCATCCCAGAATCGTCGCGTCCGACTCCTGCGCATTGCGCTGCACGGATGCAATCACAGAAGGCGGAATCCACCGGCACGCTAGCAAATAAGCCACGGCCGCCAATCCAGCCAGCGTCGGCCAGTGCAGCTTGATCTCTGCCCCAACGCGCGATAGCACGTACGCCGCAAGCGCCAGGCACAGCCCGATCGCGCCCGGCCAATTCGTCAGCACCAGCGCCGCGAGCCCAATCGCAGCCAGCGGAATGAATTGCCAGCGCCGCTCGCCGGCGGCCCGATGCACCCACAAAATCACCAGCGGCAGCAGCGTCACCGCCGTGGCGTGCGGTCCCTCGCCGTAGTGCACCAGAATCTGATAACGCCGCGGCCAGAAATAACTGCCCAAGATCGCCGCGCACCGCGGGCATAAAGAAACACGCCGGAGAGATCAGCGAGTAGAACAATCCAACCACGAATGCGTACCCGCGCCGGCCCGTCGTCTGAAGACAAAACCAGTAGAGCGTCACCGGCCCCAAGCAGTATGCCAACGCGCACATCAAGTGATACATGTGCTGCGGAGATTGCCGGAACACCGTTCCCATCGCAGCCACGGTCAAATGGAAACCCGGCTGATAGACATGATTGAACGGCATGCCGGTAAACCACAGCGGCCACCACGTCAGCTCGCCCCAATGCCGCATCGCATAACGGCTGATGCTCATGTAGGAGCTTTCAATCGACTCCATGTGCTGGGTGAATTCGACGAAGAACAACTCCCGGCAGATAAACGCATTAAGCGCGAACAGCGCAGCCGCGCAGGCCAGCGTATTCCACCGCTCGCGAACTTTTTGCATGTTTGCCGTAATGGACTTTGATACTATCAGGCTCTATGTCCGCCAGCGCATCGAAAGCCCGTCTGATTCCCGCCGCAATTCTCGCGATTCTGGTCTACGGAATGATCGCGGCCATGCTGGGAACACTGCTGCCACAGCTCTCCGCGCGCCTGTCGCTTTCGCCGGAACAGAACAGCGTGCTGGCCCTGGTGCAGGCGCTTGGCTTGAGTGTTGCGTCCATCAGCGCCGGGCCGCTCATCGATAATCGCGGCAAGAAAACCGGCATGGTGCTGGGCCTGGCCATCATCACGCTCTCGCTGTTCGTGCTTCCCAACGTTCCGGGCGTCGCCCTGCTCACGGCCTGCTGGTTCGCTCTCGGTTTCGGCGGCGGCATCATCGTGACGGCCGCCAACGCGCTGGTCAGCGACATCAGCGCAGACCGCCGCGCGTCCGTCCTCAACCTGCTGAATCTTTTCTTCGGACTTGGCCTGATGTCGACGCCCTTCATCGCCGCCAACGTAGTTTCGGGCGACGCCATTAAGCTGTGCTATCTCACCGCCGTGCTCACTGCCGTGGCTCTGGTGCTCAACGCCACCGCGCCCATACCCAGGCCCCACCGGCGAGCGCGGCTTTCGCTTATCCGAAGTAAATGAAATCCTGGGCCGGCCAGCGCTCTACATGCTCGCGCTCCTGCTGTTTCTCTACGTCGCGTGCGAAGTGGGATTCTCCACCTGGCTCGCGCGCCATCTGATCGCGCAAGGCATGCCGGAGAAAACGGCGCTCAATATCCTGTTCGGATTCGCCCTCGGAATCTTGATCGGCCGCGTCGTGGTCTCACCGATCCTGATCAAGGTTCCGTCCAAGACCGTCACCCTGGCCTCCGCCATGTTGATGAGCATCACGACTTACGTCGCGATCCAAACGTCAGATGTCACCGTGGCCGCCGTCGCCGTATTTTGTGCCGGCCTGGCAATGGCGCCAGTCTTTCCAACTACCCTCGCGATGGTCGGCGACAGTTTCCCCAAAGCCACCGCGACGGCCATGGGCATCGTGATCACCAGCGGCTGGATCGGCCTGGCGATTAGCGCGCCCATCATCGGCGCGATCGCCGGAACCGATCCCAGGCGCTTACAAACCGCTCTGCTGCTGTTCCCGGCGGCTTCGGTGCTGATGATTATCGTGAATGTGGTCATGCGCCCCATGCTGGCGAGGCGCGCGACCGGGTTGGATATGATTTAAAGCGCGCGCGCTTTGCGCGCAGCCGCAGCCGTTTCCGACCGCACCGGTTTCTTGGCCGGCGCCGCCACCCGCCGCAGTTGATCGGTGACGCAAACCAGAAACATCGGCTGGCGGGCGTTCTTGAGCAGATCGATGATCCGATCGGGGCTTTCTTCGAGATAAATCGATTTGCCGTCAGTCAGCAAATGCACATCGGATTCGCTCGATAACGCGTCCGCCAGGCGTTTGCCCGTATCTTTCTGCAAATATTTCAGCACCCGACGAATCTTCTGTAGCGAGAATCCCTTGCGGCGCAGTTCCGCCACTACCGAAACTTCCACCACTTCCTGCTGCTGGTAGACGCGCCGGTGCCCGTCCTGCTTGGGCGAAACCACTTTTCGTTCGTCCCACCACTGCAATTGACGCAGGCTGACGCCGGAAATCATCGCCACATCAGTGCTGGTATAAATCCCATCGGCGGGGAGAGACGCTGGCCGGATTTTTTTCGCCTTAAACATTTTGCCTAACTCTCGTTTCGACACTTTCACGCCACTCCCGGATCTTACCGGAGCCAGCGTGCAAGTCAACGGTTATTTTTCAAACTCATTACAGCGACGTAGAGGACTATATCATAAGCCAAATGTTGGTTGATGACCGCCTGAATTGGTACCGAATCATTTTGAGACAGGATAATTGTCTTCTGTCCAGCGCAAATACTTTTGAAAGATGGTCTCTACCTTCGAATGATCTCGGCCCGTCGCTCGGCTCCATACAAACACGATCGATACCACGGCTATAAAAACAAGGTGCAACGCTAAGAGCGCTAAATCTGCTGCTTTGGAGTATGGTGTCCCCATTGATCCAACGCCGACTACAACTAGATAGATCAAAAAGATCGCCAGCGCCGTTACTTTTCTCTTTGCTGCCGGGCTCATGGAACCACAGCTATGATATCGCGCTACCGGCGATGTGCGGGATTCCGCCAGGGCGATCTGCGCCAGACGAACGCCTAATCCGCCGTGCTACGATGGACCGTACCCCTCTAGAGGTTTTCGTGGCTACCAGAATCACGCGTAAAGAGTTGAAGGCCGACAAGTTCGCTGTTGAAGTCGAACACACCGTAGACTACGTCGCCCACCATCGGGCGCAGGTCGTGCGCTACGGCGTCATCGGCCTCGTGGTGGTCGCGCTGGCGATCGGCATCTATTTCTACCGCCAGCATGAGCACGGGAATTCGCCAGGATTTGCTGGCCGAAGCCATCCAGTTGCAGGAAGCGCCCGTTGGCCCGCCCCCTCCCGGCGCCCCTGTCAGCTTTCCCACCGAAGACGCCAAGACCGCCGCCGTCACCAAGGCCTTTAGCGACATCGCCACCAAGCATTCCGGTTCAAGCGAAGGGCTCATCGCGGAATACTATCTGGGCTCCGCCGCCGCGGATCATAACAAACTGGCGGACGCCGAGAAGCATTTCAAGAACGTGATCAAATGACGGCGACAAGCAGTACAGTTCGCTGGCTCAGCTTTCGCTCGCCCAGCTTTACGTCGTCACCGGCCGCGCTCCCGAAGCCGAAAAATTGCTGCGCTCGCTGATGGAGCATCCCACCATCTTCGTTTCCAAAGAGGAAGCGACCATCGCCCTGGCGCGGGTCATCGGCAAAACCCGCCCCGATGAAGCCCGCAAAATGCTGGAGCCGCTTCGCACCACGCGCAGCACCGTCAGCCAAATGGCCGTGCAAGCCCTGGGCGACCTGAGCCAAAAGTAGCGCACGCCGTGCTTGCCGGGCTTCGATTCCAGGTCGAGCACAGCCTGGGACGCCGCTATCCGGAACCCGATCATCCCTACCGCAACGCCTTCCAGCGCGATCGCGACCGCATCATTCATGCCCGCGCTTTCCGCCGGTTGGAAGCCAAGACGCAAGTCTTCACGCCCGGCCTTTCCGACCATTTCCGCAACCGCCTCACCCACACCATCGAGGTTTCCCAGATTGCCCGCACCGTGGCCTCGGTCCTGGGTCTCGACGAAGATCTCACCGAAGCCCTGGCGCTGGCGCACGACATCGGCCATCCGCCCTTCGCCCATTCCGGCGAGCAGGAACTCGACCGCCAGATGTCCCGCTTCGGCGCCCACTTCGATCACAATATTCACGCCCTGCGCATCGTCGAAGAATTCGAGCAGCGCTACGCCCGCTTCCCCGGCCTGAACCTGACCTTCGAAGTGCGCGAAGGCATTGCCAAGCATTCGCGCGATTTCGAGCCCGGCGAAATTCCCGAGCTCGACGCCTACCTTCCCGGCCAGCGGCCGCCGCTCGAAGCCCAGCTCATCGATCTGGCCGACGAAATCGCCTACAACACCGCCGATCTCGACGACGCCTTCATGGCCCGTCTGCTCACCGCCGCCGACATCGCCCGCGAAGTGCCCCAGTACGCGGCCATCCTCGAAGCCATTGAGACTCAATTCCCCGGCGCCAGCGAGCGCGAGCAGTTTCAGGAAGCCCTGCGCCAGTTGATCGACACGCTGGTTTCCGGATTGATCGAAGGCACCGTCGTCCGCCGCCCGGGAATCCGGCGTCCGCACCGTGGAAGACGTCCGCGCCTTCCCGCGCCGCCTGGTCGCGTTCACTCCCGACACCCAAACCGCCACCCAGGAGCTGAAGCGCTTCCTCCACCGGCACGTGTATTCTTCCGAAGCCCTGGAGCAGGATCGCCGCCGCGCCACCGCCATGATGGCCGAGCTCTTTCAGTTCTTCCTGGATCATCCCGACGAGCTGCCCGAGCACTACCGCGAGCAAACCGCCGGCCTCCCCGCCCATCGCGTCGTCTGCGACTACATGGCCGGCATGACCGACGCCTTCTTCCATCGCACCTATCAGCAAACCGTGGGACGTACCGCCCCTCTATACTAGAAAAATGCCTTGCGCGATTTGCCAGATTCGCCGGCCGCGCCGTTTTTGCCCCGGTGTCCGCGGCGACATCTGCACGCTATGCTGCGGCACTGAGCGTGAAGTGACGGTCGATTGCCCGCTCGATTGCGAATACCTGGCGGACGCCCGCAAGCACGATCGCATCACCCCCGCCGACCCCGCCACGTTTCCCAACCAGGATATTCGCGTCACTGAGCCATTCCTGCAGGAACACGAAGGCCTCCTTGTGTTTTTGGGGCGGCAGATACTGGAAGGCGCCCTCAACACGCCGGGCGCGGTGGATTACGACGTCCGCGAGGCGCTCGATGCCCTCATCCGCACCTACCGCACTCTGCAAAGCGGCGTGTACTACGAGACCCGGCCCGACAATCCTCTAGCCGCCGGCATCTGCAAGCTGCTGCAAGTGAGCGTCACCGAGTATTGCAAGAAGGAGACCGAGCAGTTCGGCATGACCAAGACCCGGGACTCCGACATCCTGGCCGTCCTGGCCTTCCTGCAGCGCCTGGAGCTGGACCATAACAACGGCCGCAAGCGGGGCCGCGCGTATCTGGACTTTCTGCGCTCCTTCTTCCCCGCGGCAGAGGCCCCCGCTGCCCAGCAATCGTCCTTAATCGTCCCGTGACACCGAAGACCGCCTTCATCCTCTTCGCCCATGGCTCCAGCGTCGCTTCCGCCAACGATGCCGTCCGCGCGGTCGCAGCGACGCTCCCGGACGCTGAAGCCGCTTTTCTCGAGCAAGGCCGTCCCAACCTGGAAGAGGCCGTCGCCGCCCTGGCCTCGCGAGGCGTCAGCCGCATCGCCGTGATTCCCTACTTTCTTACGCTCGGCCTGCACATGCAGCGCGACCTGCCCCGAATCATCAGCCACCTCGCCGGCATCTATCCGAACGTGGAGATTCGCGTTACTGCGCCGCTCGACGGCCACCCCGCGCTCGCCGCCATCGTGCGCGACCGGGCCGCCCAAGCTTTTCAAGAGAAGGAATAACGTGCAAGCCCGTCTGCTAGAGACCAGGGAGATTGCGCCCGGCGTCCGCCACTTTGTCTTCGACATTCCCGAAGTCGAGCAGTTCTCGTTCGTGCCCGGTCAATTCGTTTCGTTCCAGGCGGAGATCAACGGCCAGCAGATCACCCGAGCGTATTCCATCGCCTCCGCGCCCTCCGGAAACCGCTTCGAGTTGTGTCTGAACCTGGTTAAGGAAGGCCACTTCTCGCCCCACCTGTTCAGCATGCAAGCCGGCGACACGGTTTCCATGACTGGCCCCTTCGGTACGTTCGTCTTCCGCGACCCCGCCCAGGATTCCGTCCTGATTGCGACCGGCACCGGCATTGCCCCGTTCCGAGCCATGCTGCCTTCCCGGCTTTCAGCCGACCCGGCCCATCGATACACCCTGCTCTTCGGCGCCCGTTACCTGCACGGCTTGCTCTACAACGAAGAATTCGAGGCTCTGGCTAGCCGATTCAACAACTTCCGCTTCTGGCCTACCCTCACCCGGCCGGACCATTGGACCGGCCGCACGGGCCGCGTCCAGGCTCATCTGACTGAATCCCTTGGCGCCAGCCGCGACCAAAACGTGTATCTATGCGGCCTGAAAGAGATGGTCGACAACATCCGCCTGACTTTAAAATCCCTTGGATTCGACAGAAAACAAATAGTTTATGAGAAGTATGATTAACCCTCGCACCATACTTGACAATCCGACACTAAACTTTCATAATGGTGAGGTACTACATCAAGGCCGGGCGCAGAGCGTCTGCCGCGGAATCGTAGAGGAGCAACCAAAATGGCCAAGATAATTGGAATCGATCTAGGAACCACCAACTCGGTGGTCGCTGTCATGGAAGCCGGGCAGCCTACTGTCATTGCGAACCAGGAAGGCACCCGCACCACGCCGTCAGTCGTGGCGTTCACCAAAACCGGCGAACGGTTGGTAGGCCAGGTTGCCAAACGCCAGGCCATCACCAATCCGGAAAATACCGTTTATTCGATCAAGCGCTTCATGGGCCGGCGGTATGAGGAAGTAGGCGCGGAAATGAAGATGGTCCCCTACCACGTGGTGGCAGGGGACAACCGGGACGCGCGCGTCGAGATCAACGGGAAGAAGCTGTCGCCGCCCGAAATCTCCGCCATGATCCTCACCAAGCTCAAGGAAGCCGCCGAAGCCTATCTGGGCGAGAAAGTGACCCAGGCCGTGATCACCGTTCCGGCCTACTTCAACGACTCCCAGCGCCAGGCCACCAAGGACGCCGGCAAAGTAGCCGGTCTCGAAGTCCTGCGCATCATCAACGAGCCCACCGCTGCCGCGCTCGCCTACGGCCTCGACAAGAAAAAGAACGAGACCATCGCGGTCTACGACTTCGGCGGCGGCACCTTCGACATCTCGATCCTCGAAGTCGGCGAAGGCGTGGTCGAAGTGAAGTCCACCAACGGCGACACCCACCTGGGCGGCGACGACATCGATCAACGCGTCATCGAGTGGATCGTCGGCGAGTTCAAGAAGGAGCAAGGCATCGATCTGAGTAAGGATCAGATGGCCCTGCAGCGTCTGAAGGAAGCCGCTGAGAAAGCCAAAATGGAGCTTTCCACGCTGCTCGAGACCGAAATCAACCTGCCCTTCATCACCGCCGACGCCTCCGGTCCCAAGCACCTGCAAATGAAGCTGACCCGCGCGCGCTTCGAGCAGATGGTGGAAGACCTGCTGCAGCGCTCGATGGGGCCGTGCAAGCAAGCCATGTCGGACGCCGGCGTGACGCCCTCGCAAATCAATGAGGTTGTGCTGGTGGGCGGCCAGACCCGCATGCCGCGCATTCAGCAACTGGTGCGTGAGCTGTTCGGCCGCGAGCCGCACAAAGGCGTGAATCCGGACGAAGTCGTGGCAGTCGGCGCAGCGGTACAAGGCGGCGTGCTGGGCGGCGAAGTCAAGGATGTCCTGCTGCTCGATGTCACGCCTCTCTCGCTCGGTATCGAAACTCTGGGCGGCGTGTTCACGAAGCTGATCGAGCGCAACACTACTATTCCCACGCGCAAGAGCGAGACTTTCTCGACCGCGTCCGATAATCAGACTTCGGTCGAGATCAAAGTCCACCAGGGCGAGCGCGCTTTGGCCCGCGATAACCGGCTGCTGGGAGTCTTCCAGCTGGTCGGCATTCCGCCGGCCCCGCGCGGCATCCCGCAAGTCGAAGTGACGTTCGATATCGATGCCAACGGCATCCTCAACGTGACTGCGAAAGATCGCGCCACCAATAACGAGCAGAAGATCACCATCACGTCCTCGTCCGGCCTTTCCAAGGAAGAAGTGGACAAGATGGCCAAGGACGCCGAAGCGCATGCCGCCGACGATCGCAAAGAGCAGGAACAGATCGAAGCCCGCAATCGCGCCGACAACATGGTCTACAGCGCCGAGAAGACCTTGAAGGAGCATCGCAGCAAGATCAGCGACGCTGAAGCCAAGGAAATCGAAGTCGCGATCGAAGAGACCCGCAAGGCAATCGCGGAGGGCGACGCAGCGAAACTGAACGCCGCCACCGATAAGCTGACCGCGGCCAGCCACAAGTTGGCGGAGGCGATGTACAAAGCCGCCGGCCAGCCCGGAGCTGCCCCACCGCAAGGCAGCGCGCCCGGCCCGGATGGCGCCGCGGGCGAGAAACCCAAAGAGAACGTCGTCGATGCCGAGTTTGTGGACGTCGACGATAAGGACAAGAAGTAAAACGGCCCGGCGCCGGGAGCCAGCATGGACCCGAAGCATGACTATTACGAAACCCTGAAGGTGCCTCGCGGCGCTTCCGTGGAGGAGATCCGCAAATCCTACCGGAAGCTGGCGCGAAAGCACCATCCGGATTTAAATCCGGGGGATAAAGCCGCCGAGGACCGCTTCAAAACCGTCCAGGAAGCCTACGATGTCCTGAGCGATCCCAAGAAGCGGGAGATGTACGATCAGGTCGGCTTCTATTCGGAAAATGGTGTGCCTCCCGGCGGCGGAGGTTCGTCCGGCGCCCCGCCGCACGGCATGGATTTCAGCGGGTTCGATTTCTCCGATTTCACCGGTGGCGGGCGACGCGGGCTCGTCCGGAACCCAGAGCGGCGGCGGTTTCGGCGATGTCTTTTCCCAATTCTTCCGCCGCGGCGGCAACGCCGAAGAGCCCAGTACCCAACCCCAAAAAGGCTCCGACCTCGAGTATGGGATGGACATCGATTTCTGGCAGGCCATTCGCGGCACTCAGGCGCGCATCAGCATCACGCGTCAGGATGTTTGCGAAACCTGCAAGGGATCGGGAACCGCCGCTGGCGCGGTAGTGACCTGCCCTCAGTGCAATGGTTCTGGAACTGTGACGCAGATGGCCGGAGCCATGCGCTTCAACCTCACCTGTCCCCGCTGCGGCGGCAAAGGCCGGCTGCGCAACGCCTGCCCCACCTGTCATGGCGATGGACGCGTGCCCCATACCGAAACTGTCGAGGTTCGCATCCCGGCCGGCGCGCAAAATGGCTCGCGTTTGAGAGTGCCCGGCAAAGGCAACGCCGGCACGCAAGGCGCGCCTCCGGGCGATCTCTACATCACCACTCGCGTCGAGCCCCATCCGTTTTTCCGCCGCGAAGGCGATGATGTCGAGATCAAAATTCCCATCACTGTCTCGGAGGCAGGGTTGGGATCCAAAGTTGAAGTCCCAACCATTGACGGCCGCGCCCTGCTGAAAATTCCGCCGGGCACGCGCACCGGCCAGAAGTTCCGCATGCGGGAAAAAGGCGTCTTCAATGCGCGCAAGAGCCAGCGTGGCGATCAACTAGTCGAAGTGGAAGTGCAGCCGCCCATCGTGCAGGACGAGCGTACCAAGGAAATTCTGCGCGAACTCGCCCAACTGCATCCCGAAGATCCGCGCGCCGACTTGTGGTCCAAGGTGTAATTATGGCGAAACGATCCAAAGCCGCCTACATGATCTCGGCAGTCGCCCTGCAATACGAGATTCATCCGCAGACCCTGCGCCTCTACGAGCGCGAAGGATTGCTGCGGCCGTCGCGCAGCGAGGGCAACACGCGTCTTTATACCGAACAGGATCTGGAGCGCCTGGAAGTCATTCTTCACTTGACCCGCGATCTCGGCGTGAACCTGGCCGGTGTCGAAATTATCCTAAACATGCGCGAAAAGATGGCCGAAATGCAGCGCCACGTAGAAGACTTTGTGTCCAACTTGAATCGCGAAATGCAGGCCCACGGCCAGGTCCCCGAGCCGGCGGAGCAAAATTCGCTAATCCCGGTAATCCGCTTCCCGCGCACCAAATCCTCCCGGTAGGGGCGGGTTTCAAACCCGCCCGGATTTTCTCACGCCCCCAATTTCGCTTTGATCGCGTTCACCCCAGCCAGTACCAGATTCAACGTGTCGCTCACCGCGCTCGGTCCCGGGCCAACTTGCTTCTGATATTCCGCCATGACGACAACCTGCAACGGATCGAACGGCGACGGATAAAATGCCTCTGTCGGATCGAGCGGCCGTACCGGAAATGGTACGTACGGCCCATTGGTCCAGGCAGCATAAGCAGGATTGCCGCCCACCGCAATTTCCAGCCCCAGGTTCACGCTCACCACTTGCGTCGCCAGCAGCTCGAGCGGTTCGAACGTCGGCACTTGCTGGATGTTGTACTGCGCATAGAACGCGCGCCGCGTCGGATCCGGTTCGTTGGTGGCGTCAGTCCACAGGGTTGCGCCAGTACTGTCCTGCGCCAGCACGTTGAGATACGTCACGCGGCGGCCATAATCAGCGGGGGCGGCGAGTACGGCCGTGTCCACCCAGTTTTTTTGGTCTTGCGTCAGATCGGGCGCGGGCGCGTCCAGACCGGTTAGCAGCTTGTAGGTGGCGCGCGTAGTGAATTTGATTTGCGGCAGCGCGAGCGCCTTCAGGTCATAAATAAATGGCATAGAGCATCTCCGCTCCTCAGTCTACGGGCCCGGCTGAGGCCGTTATCGCGCCGCCAGCACAATCGTTTGATAAGGCACGCACTTAGAAAGTGCGCTGCGCCGTGACCGTCCCCAATCCTGAAACAGGTAAAATGAAGTATCGTGATGCCTCGATACCGGCTATTCCCGCTGTTGGCCCTGGCCGCTTCCCTGCTGGCGCAGAGGCCGACCGACCTCTTCACCAAAGCGCCGCCGGACGTGGATGAAGCCCTGCGCGCCCGCGTAGCCAAGTTCTATCAGGCTCACGTGGATGGCAAGCCGCGCCGCGCCGAGGAACTGGTGGCGGAAGACACCAAGGATTACTTCTACAATGCCCGCAAGCCGCAGTACCTCAGCTTCCAGATCAGCAAGATCGATTACACCGACAACTTCACCAAAGCCACAGTAACCACCATGGTCGAAACCATCATCCCCGCCATCGGCTTCACCGATAAGCCGATCAAAGTGCCGCTGCCCAGTTTCTGGAAAGTCGACAAGGGCGAGTGGTGGTGGTATATCGATGCGGATAAATTGAACACCGCGCCCTTTGGACAAGCCAAGTTCGGCGTGGCTCCGGGCACGGCGGCATCGCCCAGTAACGCCCTTCCCGGCGGCGGCAAGGGTCCGGATGTGGCCGCGGTAATCAATCAGGTGAAAGCCGACAAGACCGCAGTCGCGTTCAAGGCGGGCGTTGCATCTACCGACCAGATCACCATCGTCAACTCCATGCCCGGCGCGGTGACTCTGGCCCTCGTCGACAAGCCCCTTCCGGTCCTGGACTTTTCTCTTTCCGCCGCGCAGGTAAAGGCCGGAGAGAAGGCAACGCTCTCCATTCGCTATACGCCCGGGACAGACCTGGGAAACAAGAATCAAGTGATGAGAGTGGAAATCAAACCTCTTGGCCGTTTCATCCCGATTCGCGTGGTGGTTCAGTAAAAAAAAAGAGGACAGACCGTGTGGCCTGTCCTCTGAGAGTACTGCGTTTCCTTGCTGACTACAGGATCGGCATCGACGACCCTTGGCTGAAGTTCACCGAGTCATCGGGCGCGACCACCACAATGGCAAACGGAGCGTCGTTGCCACCCGCCGCCTTGGCGGGAACCTGGAACTCCACTTCCCAGATGCCTACCAGGTTGCGCGCGTAAATCACTTGCACCACGCGCACGCCGCCATTGTTAACACCCACGATCACCGGAGTGGTAATCGTGATGTCCGAGCCCAGCGGAGAGTACATCCCCGTCACCATGCCTGCCGGCGGGACCAGCCCGGTGACGAATGCCCGGATGGTTTCCCCCGGTTGTGCAGGGTTGGTGGTGGTGACCAGCGTGCCATCGGCCCTCAGCATTACGGCGCGCTTCTTGCCGTCCGGCATGGTCCATTCGAAGATGCCCGGAGCAGCCGGCGAAATCTTAGCCGGTACAACCGTGCTGCCGCTAGCCACGGCGATCGTCACCTGCGATGTGCCCGGTTCCACTTCAAACGGTACCTGCACTGTTACGGATTCGAATCCATCCACGTTGCTGACGTTGTAGATCGGTGCGAGCACCGAGCCGAATTTCACGGTGACGTTAGCCAACTGGTAAGGCAGCGGCTCTCCGTAGGGACCGAACACCGCGCCCTGTAAGCCCGTCGCGATGCCGGTGCAAACGATGGTCGCAATACCGCCCGGGGAAATGTAGTTGGGCTGAGAACCGACGCCGTTGAAGAAGGTGGCATTCGGCGTACACGTCGGGCCAGGCAGCTTGGAGGTGAGGTTGAAGGTGACCGAAGGCACCCCCGTCGTGGAGGCGGTGATCACGATAGGGCCTGCCGTTGAACCGGCGGTTACCGTGGTCGAAGCCTGCCCGTTGGCATCAGTAACCCCCGAGGGCGTTCCGAGCGTTGCCGTCCCCTGGGTCACAACAAAGTTGACAGGCGCGCTTTGCACTCCGTTGCCGTGAGAATCGATTACCTGCACCACCAGCGGACTGGCGAATGGCGTATTAATAACCGCCGGATTCTGCGGATCGCCGGAGATTTTCTGCATTCCGGAAATCACGATATTCACCGTGAGGGTGAAGATTGAGGAAACCGCGCCGTTAGCAGTTGCCACCTTCACCTGTACCGCGCCGGCGACATTCCCCAGCGTAACTCGCGCCGACACGCGGCCGTTGATATCCGACGTCGGTGTCGCGTTGGTCAGGGTAACCGTTCCCGCTACGACCGGGGCGAACGTCACGGCGATGCCCTGCAGCGGATTGCCGCCAGCGTCGTCCACTTCCGCTACCAGCGGTGCATTCAGCGTCTGGCCGGGAATTCCGGACTGATGATTGCCATTGATGATCTTGAGAGTTGCCGGAGGTCCGGTGACCACTTGAAAGCGATAGGTGGGGTTCGGCAGTCCACCCGCGTACACCGTGAAATTGGTGACTTGCCCGGATCTTCCGCCGAAAACAGGATTGCACACCGCCGTGCCGTTGGCATCGGTAAAGATTGTGCCCCCAGCGCACGCAATCGTAGAGGTGCTGCCGCTCGCCCCCATTATGTTCACTGCAATGTGGGGGACGCCGAAGCCGCCCTCCTTGCCTCCCACTCCCTGCACGCGAACCGTGACCGGCACGTTGCCTTGAGTACCGGCTGGCCCGATGAGCGGAAGTTGTGCGGGCGTCGGCGAAGTGAAGACCGCGGTAATCTCGGACTCGTTATTGAGTACGGAATAAGTGGTGATGGTGAAATTGACGGTGGCCGTGAGATAGGTAACTTTGATCTTAGTTTGGAGAAATGTGTCAGGGAATTGGACCAGAGTGGCGAGAAATAAGTGGCAGTTCTGCCCCGCGGCGTCGGTAACATCGACGCTGCAGATCGTACCCAGCGGGGGAATGTCGAGGACACCGCCCGGCCCGCTGACGACGGTCCACGTTGGCTTCACGTTAGGAATCGGGTTACCCGCGCTGTCGTTAACCTGAACCGTAAGCGCAATCGGCGCGCCTCCGTTAGATGCGACCGCCTGACCATCGCCGGCAACGATAGTCATCGTGGGCGCGCCGGCCGCAGCCGATGCGGCCTGTGTCGAGAACAGAGCCAGGGAACAGGCAATGAACACCGCGAGACGTCTGAAGAAAAGCATATTCACCTCAGTTAATGGGGATCAGATTTGGACGCGGAGAGAGCCCTATTATAGCATCGTGGCGGTGTTCAAGGAAGATACAGGAAGAAGATTTACTAGTGATTTTCCAAAAAAAAGGGGGAGGGCAAAGCCCTCCCCCTTGTCAGTTGTTACGTTGCAGTGGTTAGTAAGCGAGTTGCTCGCCAGCGTTCCCAGCCTTCTTGGTGAAGTCTTGCGGGGCACGCGCGCCACCGAACGGTGAATCCGGAATGATCAGCGCCAGGTAGCCCATCGCTACGTCGGTCGTGCCAACCTTGGTCACGAACGCGAAGCCGTGAGCGTACTGGAAGTCGCAATCGGCAATGATGTAGCCCTGGAAGTTCGGGGCGACGGTCAGAACCGTGGTTGCGAACGGACCGCCGGCGGACGTTACATCCGAAGGCGTGGTGAACACGGCCGGAGCATTGAGACCGTAGAAGTACAGGTTGCAAGGCCCTTGCTGCGGCGTCGTGCCGTATTGGTCAGTCGAAGTGTTCGAGATCGCGATGCCTGTGTCAAACCCTAACTGGTTAGTGACGAAGGGGAACAACAGGTGCGTCTGGCACTTCTGGATCGTGAAGGCATCCGGGTTGATCGAGAAATCCTGGAAGCGCGGGATAGGCGCAACCGATTCAGTCTCAGCAACCGTATCCGTGCTGGTAGGTGCGAACCAACCAGATACTTGCGCTGTGCCCAATGCCGGCTGGTTCGGAGGACCGCTCCAGGTGGCCGTGAACCCGATCGCAACGCTTTCCTGCGAAATGTCGGCGGCTACTACTTCCCAAACCCACGTAAAGGAATTGGAAGAGGCCGTAGCAGTGAAGCTAAAGTCTGTTCCGACCGGGCTGTAGGGGCCGGTTTCGCTGCCCGTGCCGTTGATTGTCAACGTGCCATTGGTAATGCGGGCAGGCGCGCTGATTGTGACGCCAGCCTGAATGTTGCTGAATGTCACCTTCAAGCGAGTGCCGAAATCAGCCAAGCCGGCTCCGCCAGGAGCGGCGCCCAATCCGTTTGGAAAATTCGGATTGTAGAATCCAGTCTCCGTGTTGAAGAACTGGCCGGGCTGGTCTTCTGCGACCACCACGGTTGCGGGGCTGTCGGCGGTTACACCGTCACCGATCGTGCGTGTCTTAAAGGATGTTCCAAATCCCTCGGTAAAGGTGACTAGCCCAGCGCTCACGCTCGAGGAATCATCATTACCTCCGGACGCGAAGCATTGCTGGAACGAGAAACCACCCGGTTGCGGGATGTTGGAATAGGTGACCACCAGGCCGGGAAGAATGATGCCGATGGTCTGAATGCCCTGTTGGTTGATCGGTAGCGTCGAAGAAGGGCTAGCCGAAGTGAGAGCGGTGAGGTTCGTCGCACCAGTGGCTCCGTGGAACGCCGAAGCGTTGACACGAATGTTGGTGATACGGATCACGCGCGCCAGCGGGTTGCCGGACCCATCGAGAGCGGTACCTGGAGGATCCACGGGCACGCCGGTAAACAACACCGAGTTCAGCGCCGCGGGAACGCCCTGGAACACGCTAACACGACCGCCCTTGTAGGCTGCCTGCTGCGCGGCATCGCCTGCGCCGATTCCGGTCATTGTGCAGCCGAGTACCGGGGTGGTGCACAGGGTTTGATCGGCTTCGGCCGGGTCGTCAATCATCAAGAGAGCTTCGTCGCCCGCTCCGATAAGCCGGCTGGTGATTGCCAGCGGGCTGTTCATGAAAACCTGAACGTTGACGCGCGGAACCGGTGCGTTCTGAAGTGTCGGTGTTCCGCCAACGCAGTTATACACCAAATCACCCGTCAGTTCTGTAATGCCTTCGGATCGTAACTCCGGGATGACGGCGCCACCGGCGATACACGATAAAGCAGTCGCTGCGCTGGCCGTCGTTGCGGTGCCAATAATTATGGCTACCACGGCTAGCACAGGAATCCATCTGCGAAAATCTGCCATTTCCTTCTCCTTGTAAATTGCGTTATTGAATCGGTCGAAGTTCTCTTTGAACCTGAGCCTCAAGCTTCTCTCCAAAACCGCTGCACATCCTTGGGAACTTCTCCGTGTCGGGCGGAGATTCTGAACTGCTACTGCCACCGGCCCTCAAGTGGGCCGGCAGGGCGTTACTAAAAACCACTTGCTACCGCACATGCTTGGCTTTCTTTCGCCTCTGCTTCTGTGCACGCAAGACCTAAAGTGCAATGATTGCACTGGCAACGGGACGCGGTCAAAGATTATTCATAACCCATCCCCTGACCCCTGTCAAGAGAAAATCCTTCATCATCAATAGGGAACCGCTAACCGTGCCGTATTGCGCATTTAACCATGCCCGCGTGGTGCCCGTCAATAGAGAGGCACTGTTTTCCACAGATAAAGTCGCTGATTGGCGGCCAAAATCGCGTGACCTTACCCAGCGATAACACTTACTGTATAGCAATCGTCACCTGCGTCGATGCTCCTACGGAATTCGTCAAAATCAAGCCAACCTGTTGCACGTCGCTGGCCGTTCCTTGAATGGTGAACGTTTGAACGTAAGTAAAGATGCTCCCAAAGGGAATCGAGGCCTCAGCGGCGTAGTACGGGCTGAACAGCGGACCGGCGGGAATCGCGATGGAAGTCCCCGCTACGTTCGTCCCCGAAGTCTGGGGAAAGCTGAACGTGGCCGTCGTCATATCGCGCGTGTTGGAGAAACCAGTGGCCGAGACGCTGACGCCGGAGGCTGTCCGGCTCGCCGCCAGAGTCGTGATCACCGGCACGGCCGGCGGAATCTGGATGGTGATGGTGGGCGCTGGGTTGGGCGTAACATCGATTCCCGAAACTGTCAGATGCACGGTAAGCGTGATCACTCCGGTTACGGTTCCGGTCTGGACGGAAACACCCGCGGGATCGCTAAACTCCGCAAAGGTCTGGTTGAAGCTGGCTGGAAAAGTGAAATTCACCGAACGGCCGCCGGTCGAAAACTGCACTGCTGGATCATCGCCGTTGGGCACCGCCGGCGCGAAATCCAGGTTCAGCGTTCCCGTTATATCAGCGGTGGGATACGGAACCGCAAGCTCCATTACCACATTGCCGGTCTGTTGGGCCGACGGTACGCTGCCGGGAATTCCATGAATGAGGACCGGCGGAACCGGTGGAGGCGGCCCGACAGTGAGGCTCAACACCTTGGTGGTGGTGGCTTGATTGGCGTCGATCACGCGCACCGTGAACGTCGACGTTCCTGAAACGAGGGGGACGCCGAAAATCACGCCGCCGTTCAGAGTTAAGTCTCGCGGCAATGAGCCCGTATCCACGAGCCAAAAATAAGGCGGCGTACCGCCGACAGCGGTCAAAGTTTGGCTGTACGACATGCCGAACGTGGCCGTGGGTAAAGACGTCGTGGTGATGACCGGGCCGCCGGCCACTATCGTAATTCGAAACGTGCGGCTGGCAACCGAGCCTGCCGCGTCAGTCACCCGGATACTCACGCTGGAGATGCCCGCGGTGGTGGGCGTTCCGCTGATCGTCCCGCTCGCCGGGTCGAGCGTGAGCCCTGCCGGCAAAGCACCGTCGGACCTGCTCCATTGGTACGGCGACTGCCCGCCCGTCGCGGCCAGAGTCTGAGAATAAGCCTGTCCCACCGTCCCTCCGGGCAGAACGTCGGTCACAATTGACACGCCTGAGGGCAAAATGGACACAGAATACGACCCGCCGCCGAGGATCCCGTAGGCATCTTTCACAATCGCGGCTACCCGGTACGATCCGGGCGTCGTCGGTATGCCCGTAAGCGCGCCGCCGGGCGAGAGCGAAAGGCCGGGCGGCAGCTCACGGCCGCTCAGCGTGAACACGAAAGGACCGGTCCCGCCGGTCAGGGGAAGCACCTGCGAATAGGTCTGGCCGACGAATCCGTTGGGCAATTGGCCCGAACCCGACGCCGGAGGATTCACCGTGAGGCTGAACGTCGCCGAAGCCACCTGATTAGGATCGCCGTTGTCATGCACGTACACCAGAAAGCTGGAAGTACCGGCGGTCGTTGGAATTCCGGAAAGGATCCCCGAGCTACTAAGGCTCAATCCCGGCGGCAGGGGTACTTGCAGGAACCAGGTGAAGGGGGCCAGGCCGTTGGCCTGTTGGAGAGTGATGGAGTAATTGCCGCCCACCGTCACCGGCGGCAGAGTTAGAGGACTCGTAATCGCCAGCGCAGGCTGAATGGTGATGGCGTAGTCCATCGTATAAGTCGCCTGGGTCGAGGCATCCTGCACACTTACCGTGAAACTGACCGTGCCCGCGACGGTCGGCGTCCCCGAAATATTGCCGTTGTTGTCAATCGCCGTGCCGGCGGGCAGCGCGCCCTTCGCAATTCTCCAATTGGTAACCGGCAGCAGCGCTTCGATCACCACCGAGTAAGGGATACCAACAATGCCATCCGGCAGCGGGGACGGGCTTTGAAAAACCGCCTGTGCGCTGGCGGCGCCGGCGATTGCCAGCAAAAGCAGGATGACAACGATGGATGAACGCGCCTTGTTCATTGCCGGACACTCCTGCCGGGCGCCGCCGGTGGCACAAACATCACTCGAACCGCGCGCGTGGGGGAGGCGTCCAGCAGCCAGAGCGGCCGCTCGGAAACCTCATTGAGACGGAATAGCGATCCATCCGCCAGCCGATCCAGACCGGTGAGTTGGCAATGGCATGCAATCACAGCCGGCGGGGCGCCCGAGGCTAAATCCAGAATCACTACCGCCCCGCTGGGACCGTTGGCGACGAAAGCCTTGCGGCCATCGCTAGACGCTGCGACTGAGACCGGCCCTGCGATCTGTTGACCCGCGCCCGCAAGCAGGCTGAGCGCGCCCGCGCCGGCCGCGCCGCGCAGCAAATAAACTTCGTTCTTGGCGCCATCGGCGATCAGCCCGTCGTGGCCGGTGATGAACGCGAGCGAGGCCACGCTGCCTAGCGTCGCAGTCACCGGGATTTCGGCAGCCTCGGTTACGGCGACTACGGCGTTGCCGGCTCCAGCCAGCACCACCGTGCCGTCATCGGAGACGGCCAGCGCGGTAGGCGAAGACACGCGAGTCAAAGCCATTCGCGCCGAAATGTGAGGTCCCACCGGAAAACCGGTCATGACGGTGATGTGGGAGGAGCTGTGATAGTAGAACGCGGCGGAGGCGCCGCTTGGGCTGATGGCCATGCGATCCGGCGCCGGCGCTGGTCCCAGCAGCACTTTCACCAGCGTCATGTTGCTCGGCCCCACACGGACCAGGCGCACTTCGCTGTCTTTCCCCACCATTGCTAACGCGTAATCCTGACTGGGGGAAACGATGGCGCTTTCGAGCGGCACGCCCAGCGGCAGCGGGTCGCCCATGGTCGAAGAACCGGCGATGCCCACGATGGGGCGTAGCGTGCCGGCGGATGGATCGAACACCAGGCCCAGACGCGGCCCGCGTATCGCATGGGTTTGAGAGGCCGCAGTCCCTACACCGATCAAGAGCGATAGCCACAGTTTTCGCGCGGACATAACAGGCTCTCCTTTCTTAGTGAGGTACGCCGACTGTGCCAGAGCCGGGTGTGATGGTAGTGGTGGGGGTTGCCATCGGCGGCGCGGAACTGCCGCCGTGAGTGGCTGCGATGGCGCCGCCAACGGCACCCGCCGCTCCAATCGCCACCAGAATCGCAATCATTTTGCCTGAGATTCCGGCACCGGCAGCCGCGCCACCTGCAGCGGCCGCAGCCACTGTATTGGTTTGGGTGATCACGGTGGACGCCGTCTGCCCCTGATAAGAAGCGTTCACGCGAATCTGCATTTGGCCCGACGCTTTGTTGAGCTTGAGGCCGCGGGCGATGGCGCGCCCCTGGCTGTCGGTGAGAACGGTAACGCTGCGGGCTCCGTTGGCAAATACGCCGCTCGCTCCATTACTAGGCAGGCTAAACATGACGGCCGCGCCGGCAATAGGGCGGTGATTTTCGTCCTCCACCTGAACAATTGGCTCGCGCGCTGTGCGCTGTTTAATGTTATTTATGGCCCCGTCGCCTTCGACGATTACGAGGTTGAGCTTCGGCGCGTCCGGCGCCTGAGCGGCGGCAGGAGGAATAACCAATTGCAGAATAAGGAGATAAGACAAGCCAACGGACCACCATTTCATATGCGCCTCCGAGCCTAACCTGTCACTACCATCGTCGATTGACCACCCAATCAGCAGTCTTGATATGGTATTAGAAGTAAGGGTTGTGTGCAACTCTTTGCACATTTTGTACCGGGGAGTGGCGCCATGAGCGGAAGAATTACCAGAATTCGGATTCTAGCGGTGGCATGCTGCGGGTTGTTGGCTCCCGCAATGCAGAGCCAACAAACCAAACCGAAGCTGACCGCGCGGGAACTGTTTTACGCAGCGGCTGATGCGCCGGCGCCAGTGACACCGGCTGTGGTCAAGACGGACAAACCTGCAGCCGCGCCCAAACCCAAGGCCCGGCGCAAGAGCACGCCCGCCAGCACTGGCGACGCCCCTGCTGCTGCGTCTCCCGACAGCACACCGGTGGTCAAAGCCAGCTATGATTCGGCCGCGGGGCCGGCGCTGGGTTTGCGCTATTCCATTCTGAAAAGGCAAGCGGACAGCCAGACGGCGGAGGTTGATGCCGATACTACCTTCCACGCCGGCGATCGGATTCGCCTGGCGGTCGAAGCCAATGCGGACGGTTATCTGTATGTCGTGAATCGCGGATCGAGCGGCACATGGAAAATTCTCTTCCCCGCCGCCGAGGTGCAGAGCGGCGACAACCGCATCCACAAGCTGGCCAAATACGAAATCCCCTCGGGCTACACGTTCACGTTCGATGAGCAGGCCGGGGAAGAAAAGCTGTTCATCGTTTTCTCCCGCCAGCCGGAACCTAATCTGGAAAAGTTGATTTATTCGCTGGGCAGCGCGAAACCTGTTGCCACGCCGCCCGCGGAGAGCCAAGATTCTGGCCGACTGCTGATGGCCAGCGCCACCGTTAACGACGCCATGGTCGGCAGCCTCCGCAACTCTTACGCCCGCGACCTCATTATTGAAAAGATGAGCGACGAGCATCCCGGCGAAAAAAAGGAAAAAGCAGTTTATACCGTCAACCCATCGGCCAGCTCGGATTCGCGCGTGGTGGCCGACGTAACCCTGAAACACCAGTGACTCGCTTCGTTTTGATACTGGCGCTGGCCGCCCAATGGCTAAGCGCTCAGACGAAAGCCGGCCCGCAGCGCATGGAGATTGTGCTCGAGCGGCGCGATGGCGATGTCTGGAAGACCGTCGATCCCGGCCTGGTGCTGGAACAAAACGACCGCGTGCGTTTCCGCTTTCACGCCGATTTCAACGGGCATCTTTATGTAATGAACATGAGCACGTCGGGCACGTACTCGCTGCTGTTTCCGCGCGAGGAAACGGGGCGGGACAATCAAATCCGCGCCGGCCGCGAATATCTGGTGCCTGCCACGCAGGCATGGTTCCGCATCTCCGGCCCCGCGGGCCACGAAATCGTTTACTGGATGGTGACGCCGACTGAGTTGCGCGAAGCCGTGGCGCCGGTGCCCGGTCCGAAAAAGCTGCCCGCCAGCATGACGCCCCGCTGCGACGATACGCTGTTCCGGGCGCGCGGCGAATGCATCGATACTTCGGCTGGACCCAAAGGCATTGTCAGCCGCGAACTGTTGCCGGATAATCTGGCCAGCGTTGCCGGCCAAAATACTGCGGGCGATCTGATGTTCATGCGCCAGCAAAATACAGCGGTGGTGGCGGCGCCCACGCCGCTGAAAGGCCCTGTCATTTATGAATTCCATATCGCTCATAAATAAAGGGCTGATTGGCGCGCTGCTCTGTCTGGCCGTGACACTGCCCGGCCAGGAGAAGAAGCAGCGCGATCTGAAGCTGGAAAAAGACGCGCCCGCCATGGCACCCGGCGCGCCGCAGGCCGTCAAGATTCCGCGCAGCTATGCGCTGGTGGTGGGCGTGTCGGCTTATCAGAATCTGCCGCCGACGCACCAACTGCAATTTCCCGATCGCGACGCCGAGGCCATCTATTCCACCCTTATCAGTTCGGAGGGCGGAAATTTCCGCGCCGAAAACGTTCACAAGCTGGTCGGTCCGAAAGCTACCCTAGCCAAACTGCGCTACGAGCTGGAAGAATGGCTGCCGTCTGTCACCAAAGACGATGACCGCGTGCTGATCTATTTCGCCGGCCACGGCTTCGTCTACGGCGGCAAGGGCTATCTGGCGCCTTACGATTTCGATTTGAAAAATATCGCGGGCACCGGCTATGCCATGGACGCGCTCGGCACGGCCATCAGCAGCAAAATTCACGGCAAATGGAAAGTACTGCTTACCGATTCCTGCCACAGCGGCGCCATTCGCACCGATTCCGACGTGCAGTTGCTGAATGGCCGCTTAGCGGCCATTGAATCCGTCGCTATTCTCGATGACCGCCAGCCGCGATCGCGAGCGCTCCTTCGAAAGCAAAGACTGGGGCGGCGGGCACGGCATCTTCACGTACTACGTCGTGAAAGGCCTGGAAGGCGCGGCGGATGAATCGGGCGACGGGATTGTCACGGCCGATGAGCTGGCGGAATATGTGCGCCGCAATGTGCGTGAAGCCACTGGCGGCCAGCAGAATCCCACCTCCGACCGCGGCAGCTTCGACAACGCCATGCTGCTGTCCTTCGTGCCGGGCAATATCAAGCCGGGCGCGCCGCCTCCACCCAAGTTCGGAACGCTGATCGTCGAAGCCAACATGAATGATGTAGAGGTATTCGTCGATGGCAAATCCGCAGGGGTGCTGCAAAAGGGCACGCCGCTCAGCCTGCCGGGGCTCGTGCCGGGGGTGCACACCATCAAGGGCGTCAAGATGGGCTACGAACCCGATGGCCCACGCGAAGAGACCGTCTATCCCGGCCAGGAAACCACGGTCAGCATCAAGATTTTGATTGCCAAGCGGCGTACGAAAGCGGCGGTCGACGGATTGGACAAAGGCTTGGAATTCTACACAAAAGGCGGCGCGGAAAATTATCGCAAAGCGCTGGAGCAGTTTTCGAAAGCGCTCGAAATCGATCCCGGCTACAGTCAGGCCGCGCTCTACCTGGGCCGCACTTACAACGCGCTGTTCGAGCAGGAACAAGCCGAGAAATACTTTCGCCGCGCCATTGAGATTGATCCCGATTACACCGAAGCCCACGCCAGTTTCGCTGGCATGCTGCTCGACACCGGCGCGACCGATGAGGCCATCCGCCAGCTCAACGTGGCCGTCACCCGCGATAAAAACAACGGCATGTCCTGGTACCTGCTGGCCCAGGCGTATCGTTTGAAGGAAGCGTACGCGCAGTCGATCGAAGCCGCGCACAACGCCATTCGCCTGATTCCGAACAAAGCCGAAGCGCACTTCTGGCTGGCGGAAAGCCTGCGCATGAACGGCGGCTACGACGAATCCAAAAAAGAATATCTGCAATATCTGAAGTTGAGCGATTTCGACAGCAAGCTGGCCGGCCAGTTGAATTATTACGTGCTGGGATATTTGGTTGGTTTCGGCAAAAAGAAGCGCGCGTCGCAGCAGGACATCTGGCGCGACCTGCGCAGCCTGGCGTATTTCGGACTCTGCGATTGCGAGCGCAAGCTGTCGCATTTCGACGGCGCGATCGAGTATTGCGGCAAATCGCTGGGCTACGATCCGAAAGATCCGTACGTGCATTACGCGCTGGGATTGGCGCTGTCGAAGAAAGCCAGCCAAAGCGGGATGGTGGAGTTGCTGGCGGCGGCGCGGACGCATTTCACGACGATGTTGGAGATCAATCCGGACCTGGCGGAAGCAGATTTCGCAAGAAAGAATATTGCTAGTATCGATGCGTTTTTGAAGAATCAGTAGCGGCTCAATACAGCCTTGTAGTCCTGCGGCTCCCCACTCCGGCGGATCTTCGTCCATTCCCAGAAATGCAGCTGCAGCTTCTGCTATTCGACCCCTGAGCTCTGGTTGGTCGAGCAGCGTGCGGAGGGTAGGAATGACTCGATGATCTCGCCGTTTCGCCAAGCCGACTAGAGCCTCCTCGCGCACATTCACATCCGGGTCACTGAGACATCGGAAGAGTGTATCGCGAATCTCAGGCGAGTCCACATCTCCTTGCACTCCGAGCCCAAAGACCGCCCAATCGCGGACCTCCGCGTCGAGATCCGACGTGAGCTTCAATAAGCCGTCGACCGACTGCGGGTCATCCGCAAAGCTCCCCAGAGCGACGCTTACGGCGAATCGGACATCCCGGTGCTGATGATTCTGATAGCCGAGGATCAGAGGAATTGCAGCGGCGTTATCCAGATGACCAAGCGCGGCGATGGCCGAATCGAGAACTATCGAATCTTGCTCGCTTTCCAAAATCCTAGTGATGAGTGCGTACGACTCATCACGGAACAGCCAGTCCGAGTTCCACGGTGGCCCATCGGTCAGAGGCGCGCGGCGGAGTTGGCACAGGACAGCCGCGGCTCGCGCTCTCTTGAGTGGATTGTCAGACAGGCACCACGCAGCGGCGCGTTCGAAAATTTCCCGGCTGCCATCCATGCGCAAAGCGGAGACCGCCGCCCACGCATCTTCCCCTTCGTAATCACCGATGAGTGTCTGCGCAAAGAGCGCGTCAACTTCGGAGGTAGTCACAGAGACCTCATCTGAGGTATCGCTTCGCGTGGGTTACAAGACAAGGTTCGCGAGGGGTGGTGTTAGACGTCCAGTCCCAGTGACCGCATCAGCTCGAGCGCGTTGCTGCGCTGTACCACGCCGGGGCGGAGCTGGTAGTCGAAGATCAGCTTGCCGTCTTCCAGGCGATCCTCAAAGTGCTTGTTGGCGGCTCGGCCGGTGAGGCTCGCGGCGATCTCGGACAGGGCCAGATCGTGCGTCGTGAGGAAGCCGATGGCGCCGCGGTCGATCAGGCCGCGCATTACGGCTTCGGCGCCTTGCCTGCCGGTCGTGGGAGTTGGTGCCTTGCAGGAATTCGTCGAACAGGAAAAGCACGGGCAGTCCGCCTTGGGTGAGATCGACGATTTGTTTCAGGCGCGTGATCTCGGCGTAGAAATGCGACGTGCCGTCCTGCAGGGAATCCAGAATCCGAATCGACGCACCTACGGCTAGCGGTGAAATGTGCAGACGCGTGGCGCGGACGGGTGCGCCGCATTGCGCCAGCACCGCGTTGATCCCGACCGTTCGCAGCAGCGTGCTTTTGCCCGACATATTGGAGCCGCTGACGACGATCAGGCGCAGGTTGCCGCCAATAGTGACGTCGTTGCGCACGGCGCGATCTTCGGGAAGCAGAGGGTGGGCGAGGCCGGCGCCGTCGAATTCCGCGCCGCCCTCGCTGAACTCCGGAAACGGATCGGCCGGATGTTCGTAGGCATAGCTGGCTAGGGAAGAGAGCGCCTCGATCTCGCCCACGGCCGCGAGCCAGCCGCGGATCGCTGCGCCGGAGTGTTTACGCCAGGATTCGACGGCGAGTGCGGATTGCAGGGTCCAAAGCAGCACCGGGTCGATGGCATGCAGGATGATGTGCTCGCGCGATTCCACCACGCCCATCAGGCGTTGCAGGCTGCGAATTCGGAATGACGGAGGGCGGCCTTCTGAATCGAGCGCGGCTTTGAGCTCGACCAAGCGGGGCGCGCTGAACGGCTCGCGCTCTAACCGGGCCAGAACCTGGGAGAGAAGCGCGAGGTCGTGCGCCGCTTCGCTGGCGGCTTCGGCAACATGGTCGGCGCGCTGGCGGAAACGCAAATAGAAAAACGCATTGGTCAGAATAATGGCGAGCGTGACCTCTCTCCAGCCCTTCCAGTTCGATGCGCCCCAGGAGATGAGACTTGCAATCACGGCCGCGCACAGTGCGGCCATCGCCAAGCGGGCGGGTGGCTTTCCAAATGCCGGCGGCCCTTCGCCCCAGTCCGCCAGGGAATGCTTGCGCGCCTCGGCGCGGATTTCTTCGCCCAATATTGCCAGGTCTTCGCGCAGGTCCAGGCGCGATTTCAGTTCGCTGACCGCGGCGTGGCGCGCGCGCAACACATCGGGCGGGCTGGGCGAGCATAGCCAACTGGCCAGCGTCTCTTCGCCCGTCCGCGTGCGTGCGGTCGAGAGGAATTCGAACAGCGAGCCGCGGCCGAACAAGTCGAGATCGTCGGCGTAGGGATGTTGCGGGATGCTTGAAGCGTTCGCCGGTTTCGCAATGGCCGGCCCACTTGTTATCGAGACGATCGAGCGCGCGTTCGTAGAAAGCAACTGCGCGTGCGCAGCGGGTGCGATTGCGATTCACGCGCGCGTGAAAAATGAATAAGGCAACGAAAACGCACGCCGGAAGAATCAGCCAGAGCGGCGACGGCGCGCCGTGCGCGATGACGAAAAATGCGAGGATCGCAGCTGCAATGGCGATGAGTAGCCGGAAATTTCCGATGAGGCGGTGGCGGCGCTCCAGTTGTTGGCCCGCGGCGCGCCGGCTCGCCAGTCGGCGGCCGTATTCCGCTCGGGGCGGGTCAGTATGCATAGAGCGGTCGCGGCATGCGACAGCCACAAGTCTAGCAGCGCAGGTGAGCTAAGAAGGAAAAGGGGACAGTCTAGTTTCCATAAATGATTTCGTCGCGCTGCATGCGATTGGCGACAACCAGCAGCACCAGCGCCGCCAGCGCAGCGGTGAGCATACCGAGAACGACCGGCTGAAGCAGCGGGACGTTGCGGCCCTTCATTAATAGTTCCAGCTCCATCTGCTGGCCAACTAGCGGCACGAAGTGGGTCCAGGCGCGCGCCACTTTGGGCATGAACACCAGGAACATGCCGACGCCCATTGGAGCAAACACGACCATCGATAAATAAGTCTGCGCTTCCTTGACGCCGCGGCAGGCGGCGGAAATTAGCAGTTGCAGCGCGGCTGCAAATAGCGAGAGCGGGAGAATTCCGAGCGCGATCGTCAGCAGCAGGCGCGTGGTATAGCCGGAGCGGTGCAGTCCGGAGTTGGCGATGACCACGGCGAAGCCAGCGAGATTCAGAGCCAACCCGGCGATGGAAAAAAAGCTGATGGCGAGCCATTTTCCCATTACGACATCCAGGCGGAGAATCGGATTCAGCAGCAGCGGCAGTAATGACCGGCGCTCGCGTTCGCCGGCCACGGTATCCATGGCGACATTCATGCCGCCGACAAACGCGGCAACCAGCGCGAAGACCGACATCATGGCGGGCAGCACGTTACCGGCACCTTCCGGATTGGCGCTGCGTGTTCCGACCGAGACCAGCATGACGACGAAGGGGCCCATCAGCGCGTACATCAGCGCCGAAATATTAGAGCGGACATCGCGCAGGCTGTCCACGATTTCTTTGCGCGCGATTACTAGCGTCGGATTTAGCATGATGCATTCTCCGTGAGGCTGACGTAAGCGTCTTCGAGGGTGGCGGCGCCGGATTGCACGCAGAGCTCATCGGGCGCGCCCTGCGCGATCACGCGTCCACCGGCAATGATGATGACTTTGTCGCACAGCGCGCGCACTTCATCGAGCACGTGGCTGGAGAATACAACGCAGCTTCCGTCATCGCGCAGACGCCGCAGAATATCGCGCAGAGAGCGCACGGTGGGGATGTCCAAGCCGCTGGTGGGCTCGTCCAGTAAAAGATTTTTGGGCGAATGAAGCACCGCGCGGCCGAGCGCGACCTTCATGCGCTCGCCTTGCGAGAAGCCGGCTGTGCGGCGGTCGGCGATGGATTCGAGGCCCAGCATGGCAATGACCTGCTCTATTCGCCGATCGAGAAATTCGCGCGGCATTCCGCGAAGCTGGCCGAAGTAAATCAAGTTCTCGCGCACCGACAGGCGGGAATAAATTCCGATGTGATCGAGCAGTGCTCCTAGGCAGCGCTGGCGCGCGAGCGGATCGCGGGTGGTGGCGTCATCATCGACGATTACCGTGCCGGATTCGGGTTTCAGTACGCCGCAGATCATACGCAGCGTGGTGGATTTGCCCGCGCCGTTGGCGCCCAGTAATCCGGTGATGGCGCCGTCAGCGGCATCAAACGACAGATGCTGCACCACCATCCGATGATCGAAACTCTTGGCGAGATTTTGAACGTTGATCATGTGTCTGATCAGGTAGTCCCGCGGCTGCGGAATTCCTTACAGACTTTCGAAGCTGTTGTAGAGCGTGACCATGGTAGGCGAGAGCCGCTGGACGGAACGCTGCAGCAGGTGCAGTTCGGCCATGCCTTCGGGCGTTGAAAGTTCGCGGCGAATAGCTCGGGCATCGATATCGCTGACGTTCACGCCGCGCCGGCGCAGTTGGTCGATCAGCGCATTGGCCTCGCCGCCGGAATCGTTGAAAGTGCCGGCCGCGGAACCGAGGCCCGCGTGAAAACCGGTTTGCCGCGCGCTCTGCAGGACGCCGCTCAATCCGTTCACGAGGAGAATTTCGAGCCCCGCGAAACCGAACTGCGTTGCGCCGGTGGAGGTGGCTCCGGCGAGCATGCTGCCGAGTGTGCTGGCAACGCCGCCCGCGGTGGGGCGATAGTTGCGAATCGCGTCCAGATCGGCGCGCGCCATTACGGAACAGAGACACGCGAACAGCCGCGGACAAATCGCAGAGATGCGCAAAAGTGCGCCCAGCGTGACTGGCAGTTCGGCTTCCACGATCGAAACTTCGTTCGGATGCCGCTGGCAGAGATCGCAAAACTTGACGGCGGTGATGGCGACGTTCGCTATGACGACCGCGCCGACGACGGCGAAGCCACCTGCCGCTGCCATTGCAAAACCCATCACGGCCTGGCCGACGGGGACGATCCATTTCGTGCGCTGATAAATGATGTCATTGACCTGCCCGATCACGTAGCCGCGAATGAAATCGCCCTGCGTGGTGGCGGTGAGTTGCGTGTCCTTGAGGGTGTAAACTTCGCCGCCGCTCTGACCCAGGATGTAGAGGTGCTGCTGGGTATCGTAGGTGCCGACGGGAATGCTGACACGCATTCCGGATTGATTCAAGCCTTCGACGGGGCCGAAAAGGTTAGCGCTGGCGGCTTCGGCAGCACGGACCAGGGCATCTCGTCCGCTGGCTACGACACGCGCCAAAAGTGCATCCTCCGGATGGGGAGTGTAGCACAAGCATTCCCCCCCGAAACGGGAACAGACGACATTAGCCAGGCGATTTTCGAAATGTCGTCTGACCCTGTTTCGGGGGATAGTGGTTCGAGGAGGCAACATGAAAATTGGATTTGTTGGCTTGGGCAATATGGGGTCGGCGATGGCGCGCAATTTGCTCAAAGCTGGGCATGCAGTTACGGTTTACAACCGAACGCGGGGGCGCGCTGAGGAATTCGCTACCATTGCCGGCACTCCTGCTGAGGCCGCTACTGGCGAGATCATCATCACGATGCTCGCGGATGACCACGCGGTCGAATGGGCTGCGCAAGAACTGGTGAAAGCGATGCGGCCGGGCGCGATTCATGTCTCGATGAGCACCATCAGCCCGGCGCTATCCGAAAGGTTGCAAGCAAGCTCACGCGCAGGCGGGCCAAGGCTACGTAGCCGCGCCGGTTCTGGGCAGGCCGGAGGCGGCTGCGGCGGCCAAGCTGTTTATCCTGGCCGCGGGACCGGCGGAAGCATTGACGACGTGCCGTCCGATTTTCGAGGCGCTTGGCCAGCGGACTTTTGTCCTGGGCGAGAAGCCGTCCGCCGCCAACGTCGTGAAGCTGAGCTGCAATTTCCTGCTGGCAGCGGCCATCGAAAGCCTGGCCGAGGCCTTCGCCTGGACGCGCAAAGCGGGAATCGGTCCGCAAGTTTACCTGGAATTGCTTACGACCACGGTGTTCACCGCGCCGGTTTACAAAACCTACGGACGACTGATCGCGGAGGAGGCCTACACGCCAGCCGGATTCAAGATGCCGCTCGGTCTGAAGGACGTGCGGCTGGCGCTGGCGGCGGCCGAATCCTCCAATGTCCCGCTGCCGATGGCCAGCTTGATCCACGACCACATGGTAGGGGCGCTGGCGCTCGGTTTCGAGAATCTCGACTGGTCCGCGCTCGGCCGGATTGCCGCCCTGCGCGCCGGCCTGCCTCCGCTGTAGTAGGATGTCAAGGAAGCACAGCGCATGCTCATTCAGCTTGAACGCGACAACGACATTTGTATTCTCCGCCTGAACGGCCGTTTTGCGCCGGGCGTGGATGCCCTGTACTTGCGCACCAAAGCGGAAGAGATCAAGGCCACCGGCTTGCGCAAAATGCTGGTGGATTTCACGGCCGTGCCTTACCTCGATTCCATCGGCATCGGATTTCTGATTGGGATCTATACCAGCCTGCTGAAAAGCCGCGAAGGTAGTTTTGCCATCATTCGCGCCAATGATCGAGTCAAGGAAGTGATCTCGCTCACAAAGCTGACCGGCATTTTCCCGGCGTATAAAGACGAGTCTGCTGCTTTGAAAGCTCTGCGCGAATCCAACGGCGCAGCCGAAACCGCAGGGCAGACCTAGACTCGATTTCCCTTTCAGCTCACCCGCCCAAACCCCGCGCGGCGCGAAAAAAGCCTATACTTTACAACTGTCATGCCACGTCGTGTTGTTGTTACAGGTATTGGAGCGGTAAGCCCCAACGGCATCGGCCGGGAAAATTTCTGGCGAGCGACAAAAAAAGGCGTGAGCGGCGTTCGCCGCATTACGCGATTCGACCCTTCCCTGCACGCTGTGCAAGTGGCGGGCGAAGTAGTGGGCTTTGACGAAAACCGCTACGTTGAGCCGAAAGATCGTCCGCATGTGTCCCGCGCGGTGCCGTTAGCCATCGCGGCGGTGGAAGAGGCGCTGGTCGACGGGAACCTGGATTCGGCTTCCATGACGCGCGACCAACTGCGCGGCATTGGCGTGATCGTGGGCTCGGGCGGCGGCAGCCAGGAATTCACCGAAGAGCAGTACCGCCTGTATTATGCCGGCCTGCAGAAACAGTGCAGCGTGTATACCATTCCCACCGGCACTATCGGCACGCTCGCGAGTGAAGTCTCGATGCGCTTCGGATTTCGCGGCATGAGCCACATCGTTTCGACCGGTTGCACCTCATCGACTGACGCAATCGGCTACGCCTACCGAAACATTCAGGCGGGCGTGATGGACACCATGATTTCGGGCGGTGTCGACGCGCCCATCGCGCCGCTGATTTTGCGCGGCTTCATGCTGATGCGCATTCTTACCAGCAGTTGGAATCACGAGCCCGAGCGGGCGTCGCGCCCGTTTTCGCGCGACCGCGACGGCTTTGTGCTGGGCGAAGGCGCCTGGTTTCTGGTGCTGGAAGAAATGGAGCGGGCGCGGGCTCGCGGCGCGCACATCTACGGCGAGATCGCCGGCTACGGCTCGACCTGCGAGGCGTATCATCGCGTGCGTCTGGAAGAATGCGGCGAAGAACCGGCGCGGACCATCGGCCTGGCGCTGGACGAAGCCGGCGTACCTCCGGAAGCCGTGCAGTACATCAACTACCACGGCACTTCGACGGAGCTGAACGACCGCATCGAAACCCGCGCCATGAAGCTGGCCTTCAACGGGCACGCGTACAAACTGGCCGGGTCTTCGCTGAAGAGTCTAATCGGCCATCCGCAGGGCGCTTGTGGCGCGGCCGGCATCGCAACGACATTGCTGGCGATGCGAGACAACGTGGTTCCGCCCACGCTCAATGTCGATGAAGCCGATCCGGAATGCGATCTGGATTACATTCGTGCCGCCGCGCGTCCCATGGACGTCGAGTACGCCGTTGCCAACTGCATCGCTTTCGGCAGCAAAAATTCGGCTATCGTCTTACGGAAAATCGCTTAAATGTCCCGTCTCCTGAAGATTGCCCTGGTGGTCGTCCTGCTTGCGGCGGCGCTGATCTGGCTCTATCCGCCGGCGCGCCTCTTTGCTATTTACGCGGTGGGCCGCAGTCCAGTGTGCCCGCTGTCCAATGCACTCAAGAGCGACGACAACCTGCGCCGCCAGATTGCCTACAACGAGCGCATCCTGAAAAACAGCAAGCTGCTGGAAACCGATCCCGCCGGCTATGAGTTGTGGGACACGCCACACGGCAAGTACTGGATCCCCGCCGGCAGCCGCTACGTATTGCCGTTCAATCTGGCCGAGCAGGAGCGCAGCATCTACGGCGTAGGCGACCAGACTGCGAAATCCGGCGATGTGGTTCTGGATTGCGGGGCCAACGTCGGCGTCACCCTGCGCCGGTGGCTGGATGCGGGAGCGAGCAAGATTGTCGCGATTGAGCCGGCGCCCGAGAATATCCTGGTGCTCCAGCGCAACTTTGCCGCTGAGATCGCTTCCGGCCGCGTCATCCTTTATCCCAAAGGCGTGTGGGACAAGGAAGAGGTACTCACGCTGCAGGTGGATCCGCAGAATTCCGCCGCGGACAGCTTTATCATCCATCGCGAGGGCGGGAAGCAAGTGTTGCAAATTCCGGTGACGACGGTCGACAAACTTGTGGCGGAGCTGAACCTGGATCGCGTGGACTTCATCAAAATGGACATCGAAGGCGCCGAGCAGCGTGCGCTGGCGGGCGCGCGGGAAACGCTCACGAAGTATCATCCGCGCCTGGCGCTGGCGTCTTACCACGTGCCTGACGACCCCGAGAAATTTCCCCAAATCATCCGCGCCATCTGGCCCGGCTACACCATGGAATGTGGGCCCTGCGCGGAGGCCAATGGCCGCGTGCGCCCCGATGTGCTGTACTTCCGGTAAACGGCTGGCCTTACTTTCGCTGGTTCTGCTGGCTTCCTGCGCCAAGCGCTATCGCGTGACGGGACTGGTGCTGGGCGTCGATCGCGCCAAGCAAACTTTCGTCGTCTCGCACAACGATATTCACGGCTACATGCCGGCCATGGTGATGCCGTTCCACGCCGCTCACGCTGATGAACTCGAGCCGCTCGGGCCAGGCTCGCGGGTGACGTTCCAACTGGTGGTGGGCAAGGGGCAAACCCAGGCGCGCAACATCCGTGCGCAAGGTGGGGCGGCCGGAGTTCTCATTGATCAAGGCGATAAGATCCTCCTGCAGACGCCGGTCGAAAAGGTCGCGATCGGCAGCCCGGTGCCGGATTTTACGCTCACGGATCAGTCCACAAAGGCGGTGCGCCTGTCTGATTTCCGGGGCAAAGTAGTAGCCATCGATTTCATCTATACGCGCTGTCCGCTGCCCGATGTCTGCCCACGGCTGTCGGCGAATTTCGCCCGGCTGCAGAGGCGCTTTGCGGGCCAGGACCTGGTGCTGCTGTCGGTGACGATCGATCCGCTGTATGATACCCCCGAGGTGCTTTCCCGATACGCTAAGATCTGGAAAGCGGATGGCGCCATGTGGCATTTCCTAACCGGCGGCGTGGGTGATGTGGAAGCCGTTGCCCGCCGCCTCGGTATGATCTACTGGCCTGAAGAAGGCCTGATGACCCACACATCGCAAACGGGCATTGTCGGGCGTAATGGAAAATTGGCCGCGATTGTGGAAGGATCCAGCTATGCCGTCAAACAGCTCGGCGATTTGATCGCCGCCGAGATGGAGGTTCAGTCTAAATGAAAAAAGCAGCTCTCGTTGTAATGGTGTCGTGCCTGGCGTTCGGCGCTGACAAGGTTGCTGACAAAACTACTGCGAATAAAGACATGTGCGCGCCGCCTCCGGGTGGAGTGCCGCCCGCGCTGCCGGCCCATCTGCTGACCGGCCAGGGCACGCAGTACATCCATTTCCCAATCACGACTTCCAGTCCCGAAGCGCAACAATTCTTCCTGCAAGGCGTCGCCCAGATGCATTCCTTCTGGGCCAACGAAGCCGAGCGCTCGTTCCTGCAGGCAGCGGCGCTCGATCCTTCCGCGCCTATGCCGCAGTGGGGAATTGCCATGGTGGCGGCGGGCGATTATCGTCCGCGATTCCAGTTGGATCGCGATCAACCAGCTAAGCCCGAAACCGCGAAGCCCCCGCAAGGCGGAGCTGCTCGCGCGATCGCAGCCGCGCAGAAAGCCGTGGAGCTGGCCGCGGTCGATGGGAAAGCATCGCCGCTTGAAAAGTTGTACGTCGCAGCTATTGCCGCCCGCCGCGACGTAAACGGCGCGGATCGCGATGAAGGCTATATCCACGGGCTGCGGGCGCTGGTCGCCGCCTATCCGCACGAAGTGGAAGCCAAGACTTATCTGGCGCTGCACCTGATGCGCGGCTTCACCCTGCCCGACCATCAGCCGCGTCCCGGCACGATGGAAGCCGTAGCCATGCTGCGCGAATTGCTGGTGGAAGCGCCGGATCATATGGGCGTGCATCATTACGTGATCCACGGATTTGAAGGCTCCACATTCGCCAAAGACGCCTGGCCGAGCTGCCGGCGTTATCCCGAACTGGTCACCAACATTCCGCACGCGCTGCACATGCCCGGGCATATCTGGGCGCAGACCGGTAAGTGGGAAGAAGCCGTGAAGTCGTTCTCCGACGCCGCGGTGAACGAGCGCAGCTACATGCAGGCCGACCAGCTTTACGGCAACGGCCATCATGGGCACAACGTCCATTTCATGGCCACCTCGCTGAGTTTCCAGGGCCATTACGACGAGGCCATGTTGGCCGCGCGCGAGCTGCTGGGCTTCAAGGAAAATCCGCGCGAAGCCGGGCAGGTGGACAACAACTTCACGGCCTATCGCCAGGGCTGGTTTGCCATGATGGCGACGCTGGTGCAGAACGAAAAGTGGGATGTAATTCTGGAAGGCAATGCGCTTCCGGTATATGACAAGCCGCGCGAACAGGCGTGGCGGCACTGGGCGCTGGGCGTGGCGCATGCCGCCAAAGGACACACAGCCGAAACCAAAGCCGAAGCCAAAGCCATGGACGAAGCCATCAAGGACCTGACTGCGAAGACGAAAGACGTTGTCCCTGCGCCTCTGGCCGCGGCTCGCAAAGAGCTGGACGGACACATCGCAGCCGCGGAGGGAAATAGCGGCAAAGCCATCGAAACCTTACAGACAGCCGCCAAGATGGAGCGCTCCATGCGCTACACGGAGCCGCCATCTTATCCGCGCCCGGTGCTGCAAGCGCTCGGTGAAAAAGCGTTGGCGGATGGCAAGCTGAAAGTGGCGGAGTCGGCATTCCGCGAGGCGCTCGATCAGTATCCGGAGAGCAGCCACGCGCTGGCCGGACTTTCCGCCACGCTCAAGCGCGAAGGCAAGCCGATTAGCGCCGGATATTGAGCCCGATCGACATCGTGGGCGCCGGACCGGCGGGCTCAGCCGCGGCTATTGCGGCATGCGAGTTGGGCTGCGCGGTCCGGCTATTTGAAAAATCGACATTCCCGCGCCACAAAGTCTGCGGCGAATTTCTGTCTCCCGGCGTTCGTCCGGTGTTGGAACAGCTGGGCGTGCTGGCGGCTGTTGAACGCTTGCAGCCGGCCCGCATCGCCCGCGTCGAATTGCATTTCGGGCATGGCCAAAAAAGCTGGACTCTGAGCGAAGCAGCCTGGGGCCTCAGCCGCTACGCGCTCGACGATACTCTTCACCAGCGAGCGCTCGCCGTGGGCGCCGTGCACGTCAAAGAAGTTTGGACACCGCCCGGCGAGCCGAACCGGCGGGTGATCCTGGCCCACGGCCGTTCCACCAACATCAAGGGCGGCAAGCGCCTCTTCGGTTTCAAAGCTCATTTTCGCGGACCGGCGAATGACGCCGTCGAGCTGTATTTTCCGTCGGGCGGCTATGCGGGCGTTTGCGCCATCGAAGGCGGAATCACCAATGTATGCGGCGTGGTGAGGGAAAGCCTGCTGCGGAAAGTCGATTTTGATTTCGACGCACTGCTGCGCGGATGGCCACTGCTGGCCGGGCGCGTTCGTCCTTTGCAGCGATGTTGGGACTGGCTGAGCACGGGCCCGCTGGTTTTTGGCGACCGTTTCGATGCCGGCGAGAATGCGTACCTGGCGGGCGACGCGCTGGGATTTATCGATCCCTTCACGGGCTCTGGCATTCAAAGCGGGTTAATTACCGGCAGAATTGCGGGAATGGCGGCGGCTCGGAACCTTCCGGTGGCCGAACACGTTCGGCTGTGCAAACAGGCGTTGGGCAGGCAATTTGCGACGGCGGGAATTTTTCGTGGCGCCGTCCGCGCCGGGTTAGCCGATTGGCTGGCGCGCTTCGTTCCTGGACGCCTGCTGTTTTATTTGACCCGGCCCGGCGGAAGCATCGCGGCATAAAAAAGCCGGTGAACGCTCGGAGGAGTGCGCTCACCGGCTGGTCCCGCATTAGATACTCGAGCCTAAGCCCAAGCGTCGCGGCGGTACCACTGAAAAAAACTGTTCAATTATTAGGACGCATCAGCCCGCCTGTGGTTTCGGGCGGTTCGCCGCTGTACAACACTGGGATTGTATCAAAGATTGGAATTTTCAAGTACAGAATAAATGAATAATGCTAATAAGGAAGGATTTAGCATACATAAGTCAGGTGCGGGGCTCCCGTGACACCGCCCACGGCGGATTCGGGCACGGCCGATTCTGATACAATTTACATAGATGGTCCTCAACTCCCCCGCTGCGGCGGGTCTTGGCCGTTTCCCTACCTGCCATATTGCATGACAGAGGCGCTTGAATACTCGCCCCATGAAAGCTAGCGTACAAATCAGTCGAGGCATTGAAAGCCTGTTTGGAACCCGGGATGAGAACATCCGGTTGATCGAAGGCGGGCTGAAAGTCAGCACGCACCTAGTGGATAGCTCGCTCGAAATCGAGGGCGAGGAAGCCAACGTGGCGCGGGCGGCGGGAATCCTGGAAGAATACGTGGCCCTGGTCAAAGAAGGGCACGTATTCAGCAACGGCGATCTGAACAGCTACTTGCGGGTGGTGACCGAAGATCCCGAAGTGGGACTGCGGGCTCTGGTTTCGAGCGGACGCCAGCGCAATTTTGGCAAGAAACTTTTAGCTCCCAAAACTGTCAATCAACGGCGCTATCTGGAAGCAATTGAGCGCAACGATCTGGTGTTCGGCGTGGGTCCGGCGGGGACGGGGAAGACCTACCTGGCCGTGGCCATGGCGGTTTCGGCGTTGATCGGCAAGCGCGTCAGCCGGATTATTCTGACCCGGCCGGCAGTAGAAGCCGGTGAGCGCCTGGGGTTTTTACCAGGCACATTGCAGGAAAAAATCGATCCCTATTTACGGCCACTTTATGATGCGCTGTACGACATGCTCGAAACGGACAAGGTGGAAAAGTTTCTCGAGCGGGCCGCAATTGAAATTGCGCCCCTGGCATTTATGCGAGGCCGCACACTGAACGACAGCTTCATCATTCTAGACGAGGCGCAGAACAGCACGCCGGAGCAAATGAAGATGGTGCTGACGCGCCAGGGCTTCAACTCCAAAATGGTAGTGACTGGCGACGTGACGCAAATCGATTTGCCGGGCGGCAAGCGCAGCGGGCTGCTGGAAGCGATGGATGTGCTCAAAGGCGTGGACGGTATCAGTTTCATTCCTTTCGATGAGCGTGACGTGGTGCGCCATAGCCTGGTGCAGCGCATCGTCAGGGCATACGAGAAATACAACGAATCTCTGGGACCGGCGCGTCAGTTGTCGCTAAAGCTGGCCGATCCCGCGGCGGAGCCTGCCGCCGAAAGCACCGCCGAGTCTGCTGAGCCGGCACTGCCCGGCGCCTAAGGGCGCTTTCATGTCTTCTCCTGAACCTCTGCTGTTGTTTCGTCGCGCGCCCGGTGCATTGAATCGGGCGGGACTGCGAACTTTTGCGCGCCGCCTGCGGGACCAGGTAGCGGGAGGGCGGAATTTTTGTTGCCTGATTTCCGACGACCGCGAACTGAGCCGCCTCAATGCTCAATTTCTAGGGCAAAACTGCGCCACCGACGTGCTTTCCTTCCCGGAGCGGGAGCCGGCGGATTTCCTGGGCGAGCTGGCGATTTCCCGCCAAAGAGCAGCCGAGCAGGCGCGCCGCTACGGGCATTCGCTGGAAAAAGAAATCCAAATTCTGATGCTGCATGGCCTTCTGCACCTGCTGGGCATGGACCACGAGCGCGACCGGGGCCGCATGGCGCGGGCCGAAAGCCAATGGCGCGAGCGGCTGGGGCTGCCCGCCGGATTGATTGAGAGGGTGGCGCGGTGACGCTGGTTTACATTTCCGGCATTGCCATACTGGCGCTGATCGTGGCGCTGGCGGCGGCGGTGCAAGCGCTTTATCAGGAAAGTTTGCGGCTGCGCGCGCGCGAACTGCCGGCGCTGGAATTTTTTAAATCGACGCTCGAGCCACGCATCGGCGCCAAGGACGACGAAGCCGCGCTCAGCTTTGGCCTGATCAAGCACATAGCGATGGTGATACTCGGCATCCTGGTGTTGGTGGGGTTGGGTCCGACGCAACTAGGCTGGCAGGTGGCTGCGGAGGCGGCGTTTGTGGGTACGCTGATCATGCTCGCCGCGGGGTATTGCCTGCCGCAAATTCTCTATCGGCGAACCAGCGGGCGCTGGCTGACGCCGCTGGTGCCGCTGCTGCGGTTCATGGCGGCGGTGGTGAAACCGCTGGCCGTAATGCTACGCGTGTTCGATTCGCTGATCGCGCTCACTAACGAGAAAGAAGAAGCGCACGACGTCCCTTCACCGGCGGAAAACATCGAGGCGCTGATCTCGGCGGGCACGGAAGAAGGGCTGATTCAGGAAGATGACCGCAAGCTGATTCAGTCGGTGGTGGAGTTCGGCGACAAAGTGGTGCGCGAAGTCATGACGGCGCGTCCCAATATGGTGACGATTTCCGCCGATGCCTCGCTGGACGAATTGCGGGAACTGGTAATCCACGAACAATACTCGCGCATTCCGGTGTACGAGGGGACGATCGATCAGATTATCGGCTTCGTCCACGTGCGCGACATGTTCGAGCTGGACGAAGACGAGCGGTCGCGCCGCAATGTCCGTGAGCTGGTGCGCCCTATTCGCTTTGTGCCCGAGAGCAAAGCGGCCGACGATCTGCTGCGCGAGATGCAGCAGGAGGGGACGCACATGGTGATCGTGGTGGATGAGTACGGCAACACAGCCGGCCTGGCCACGATGGAAGATTTGGTGGAAGTGATTCTGGGCGAGATTCGCGACGAGCACGAGCCGGAGTCCGACATCGCGCCGGACGGCAACGGCGGCTACATCGTTTCGGGAAATTTCGACGTGGCCCGCTTGAGCGATCTGCTGGGATTTCGTCCGGAGGAAGAAATTGAATCGACGACGGTGGGCGGCTTGATTGCCGAGTGGCTGGGACGAGTTCCGCAGCGCGGCGAGTTTGTGGATCGCAACGGCATCCGCATCGAAGTGACGGCGGGCGACGAATTGCGCGTGTCGCAAGTGCGTGTGAGCAAGTCCAAAGCGGCGGTTGCGAATGAGTGAAGCGCTTGGCACTGTACCCGGATTTGTATCCGGCTTTGTTTCGATACTGGGCCGTCCCAATGCCGGCAAATCCACGCTGTTGAATGCGCTGGTTGGCGCCAAAATTGCCATCGTCGCCGACAAGCCGCAGACCACGCGGACCTCCATTCAAGGCGTGCTCACGCTGCCGGAGGCGCAGGTGGTGTTCCTCGATACGCCCGGCATTCACAAAGCCGATACCGCCATCAACCGGCGCATGATGGACACGGTGCGCGCCGCGCTCGACGAGCGCGACCTGCTGCTGTACGTGGCCGATGGCTCGGGCGCAGTCGCCAAACGAGATCGCGAGGCCGTCAGCGTGCTGCGGCACACCGAGACGCCCGCGATTCTGGTGATCAACAAGATCGATACTCTGAAGCAGAAGCAGGATCTGCTGCCGCTGCTCGACCAGTTCCGCAAGCTGCACCCTTTCGCCGATCACATTCCGATTTCCGCGCTGACCGGCGAGGGCCTGGACACGCTGCGGGCTGCCATTTTGAAGCGGCTGCCAGCGGGTCCGGCTTATTTTCCGGCCGATCATATTACCGATCAACCGGAGCGTTTTCTGGCGGCTGAGCTGATCCGGGAAAAAATTCTGCGCCTCACCCGCGAGGAGGTGCCGCATTCGGTCGCCGTGATTGTCGAGAAATGGGAAGAGACTGGCAATCTGATCAAGATCTTCGCGACGATTCGTGTGGAGAGGCCGGGGCAGAAGGCTATCGTGATCGGCGCCGGAGGATCCGTGCTGAAACGCGTGGGCACCGAGGCGCGTCTGGAGATGGAGCGCTTTTTCGGCCACAAGATTTATCTGGACCTGCATGTGAAGGTGCAGCCGGGCTGGCGCGAGAAGCCGATGTTTCTGGATGCGCTGGATTGGCGTACAATGGCCGGGTCAGATGATGTATAAACTTTTCACTTCCTTATTTCTGGTGGCGGCGCTGCTTTTACCGGTGGTTTGGGCGGCCGATAGACCTCTTTCCGACGACGCGATTTACGATCAGGTGAAGCGCAAGCTGGCCAACGACGTGGTCGTGAAGGGCGGCGGTTTAGATGTCGACGTCAAGGATGGCGTGGTCACGTTGACCGGGGCTGTCGAACACAACGCGCAGAAGGAAAAAGCGGAAAAGCTGACCAAGAAGATAAAAGGTGTCAAGCAAGTCGTCAATAAACTGCGCGTCACCATGCCGTAGGGTGTCATGATGCTGCCGCGCGGGCGCGCCTTCCTTCTGGCTTTGGTATCCACCTGCCTCACGGCCCAGACTACCCAGGACACAGCGGAAATTCCGAAGTGGACGGACGTTCAAATCACAACCGCGTCCAGCGGCTATCGCTTTACGGAAGGCCCGGCGTGGTCGCGGGAGGGCTTTCTGCTCTTTAGCGACGTGCCTAACAACCGGATCATCAAATTTGCTCCGGGGAAGGAAACCGCCATTTTTCGCGAGAACACCAGCGGTGCCAACGGCAATATTTTCGACCTGTTGGGCCGCCTGTACACCTGCGAGAGCCGCACGCGCCGCGTGATCCGCACGCTGAAGAACGGCGACGTAGAAGTGCTGGCCGAGCGCTGGGAGGGCAAGCGCCTGAATGCGCCTAACGATATCGTGGTGCGGCGCGATGGACACATTTACTTCACCGACCCTGCATTCGGTGAGCAGGCGGACACACGCGAGCTGGATTTTTACGGCGTGTACCACATCGATCCCAAGGGGCACATGAGCCTGATCGCCAAGCCCGTGGGGCGTCCGAACGGCATCACGCTCACCGCCAACGGCCGTATTCTGTACGTCGCCAACTCGGATGAGCACAACGTGCGCGCTTACGATGTCGACCACAAGGGCGATGTCTCCGGCGAGCGCGTGGCGATTTCCGGCATTGACGGGGTCCCCGACGGCATCCGGACCGATGTGAACGGAAATGTGTACGTCACCGCCAACGGAGTGGCGATTTACAATTCGCGGGGCAAGCTGCTGTCGACCATCCCTATGCCGGAGACGCCTGCGAATTGCGCATTCGGCGATCCCGATCTGCAAACTTTGTACGTCACCGCGCGGACCTCGGTGTACCGTGTGCGGCTGAATGTTAAAGGGGCGGTGCAGTATTAAAAGAAAAGATAGCCGCCGGTATCCGGAGCGGCCCATCCTGGGAGTGGGTGCGATCATTCTGGATAGGAACCGCGTGCTGCTGGTGGAGCGCGGACGTGAGCCGTTGAAAGGTTACTGGTCGATTCCGGGCGGCGTGCTGGAGACTGGCGAATTGCTGGAAGAGGGAATCCGGCGCGAGGTGCGCGAGGAGACCGGGCTTGAGATTCGGGTTGGCAAGATTGTTGAGATTTTTGAACGCATCATGCGCGACGAGCAAGGAAACGCGGAATATCATTACGTGCTAATCGATTATTTGTGCCGGGTGAGCGGCGGAAAGCTGGCCGCCTCCGACGATGTGGCCCGCGTGGAATGGGTGCCGCGCAGCGCGCTTGAGCAATATCGCATCACACAGGGGACGGTGCCGGTGATTGAAAAAGCATTCCGGCTGAGATCGCAAAAATGATTGCCACGAGCGCCGACGTCCTGGAATTCGAAGCGTTGCGCAAATTGCTGGAGAGGTACGTCGCGAGTCCGCTCGGGCGGATCGGCCTGGCCGGCATAGCGCCCCACACGGACCGCGTGCGGTTAGTGGAGGATCTGGAAGAAGCCGCCGAAGCCGCGGAATATTTGCGCTCGGCCGCGCAAGCCGCAGCCGGCTGTCCGTGGCGCTGCCATTCGTCTGGACTTCACGTCCATTCCCGATCTGACGGAAGCGGTGCACAAGCTGCGCATCGAAGGCGCGACGCTTGAGGCGCGCGAGATTTTCGATATGGCCGGTCTGCTGGATCGTGCCGCTGATGCGAAATCCATCCTGAACGCGGTGGCCGGACGATTTCCCAGGCTGGGCGCGCGCGGGCAATTGCTGGGCGAGTTCCGCGCGCTGCTGCGGGATTTGGAAGGCAAGATTCTACCCGATGGCTCGGTGGCGGACCATGCCAGCGTGGCGCTCGGCCGGTTGCGGCGCGAGATCGAGAAGCAGAAGAAGTCGATCCATGAATCGCTGGAACGGTTTCTGAAGGCCCATCACGAAGAAGGCATACTGCAGGAGGAATTCGTCACCATCCGCAACGAGCGCTTCGTGGTTCCGGTGATTGCGGGGCAGCGCCGGCGCATGGACGGCGTGATTCACGGCGCGAGCTCGAGCGGGCACACGCTCTTTGTCGAGCCGCTCGAAACCATCGACCTGAACAACGAACTGGTGCGGCTCATCGAAGAAGAAATGCGCGAAGTGCATCGCATTCTGCGCGAGCTGACGGACCGGCTGCGCGGCTATTCCGATTCCATTCGCCAGACTTTGGAGACGATGGGCGAGCTGGATTTGATTTTCGCTAAAGGCGCGATTCGCTACGGATTTCGATTGCGTGAAGCCGCGCTTCAGTCCGGAAAACGCCCCGCGGCTGGCCATCAAAGACGCGCGCCATCCGCTGCTGGAAGACGTGCTGCGCCGGCGCCGGCTGGCTGTTGTGCCGGTGAGTATTGAGCTGGACGCAGGCAACCGCACGCTGCTGATCAGCGGGCCGAATACAGGCGGCAAAACCGTCACGCTCAAGACGGTGGGCCTGCTGGCGCTGATGGCGCAATCTGGACTGCTGGTGCCGTGCGCCGAGGCGGAATTTCCGATTTTCGAGCAGGTACTGGCGGACATCGGCGATAACCAATCGATACAGGAAAGCCTCAGCACGTTTTCCGCGCACATCTCGCACATCCGCGACATGGTGAATGACGTGACGCCGGATTCGCTGGTGCTGCTCGATGAGTTGGGCGCGGCGACGGATCCGGAAGAAGGCGGCGCGCTCGGCATCGCGGTGATCGATCGTTTTCGCTCGACTGGGGCATTCACGCTGGCCTCAACGCACCTGGTTGCGCTCAAGATTTACGGCGCGAACACGCCTGGTGTGCGCAACGGCTCGATGGGCTTCGACGAGGAAACGCTGGAGCCGACTTACAAACTGCTTCTGGGGTTGCCTGGAAAATCCGCCGGCCTGGACATTGCTGCACGATTGGGTATGCCCGAAGGCGTGATGAAGCGCGCGCGGGAATCCATGAGCGACCGCGAGCGCGACGTCAGCCGCTTCCTGAGCGAACTGCACCAGCGTTTAGAAGAGACGGCGGCGCTGCAGACGCGTGCTCATCGAACAACAAGGCGAGCTGGCGCTGCGCGAGAAGGAGCTGGCGCGGGAGTGGGAAAAGCGCGAGAGCGCCAAGCTCAAGGAATTGGAGCGGCGCTGCGATTTGGTGCTCGAGAAATTTGAAGCGCAGGCGCAGGAAACCATCGGCCAGATCGTGGAATCCGCCGATCGCAAAAAAGCGACGGAACAGGCTCAGCGCCGGGCTGCCGAAGACCAAGCGTGAGCTGCGTGAAGATTTTGAAACGACGGTGCTGTCAACCCAAGACGACGCGCGGCAGGGCGAGCTTGCGCAGCGCCGGCCCAAGATCGATGAAGGCGCGCGCGTCCGCTTGAAAGGCATTCGCGACGCCGCGCGCGTGCGCCGCATTCTGAGCGAGGACCGCATCGAGGTGGAAGTTGGATTCATGAAGATGCAGGTGCCGGTGGACGACATCCTGGAACTGCTGCCGGAAGCGGGTGCGACAGGTTCCCTACCGAAGAATGTGAGCTATAAACCCGCGCCGCGGCTGAATCCTTTAGAGCAGGAAATCAAAGTGATCGGCGAGCGCGCCGAGGAGGCCTGCGCGCAAGTGGAAAAATTTCTGGACAGCGCCGTGATGGCCACCGCGAGCCGCGTGCGCATCGTTCACGGCCACGGCATGGGTGTGCTACGCAAAGCGATTTGGGAATTGCTCGGGGCTAATCCTCATGTCGAAAAATTCTACGCGGCGGCGCAACACGAAGGCGGCGCGGGCGCGACCATCGTCGAACTAAAGGACTGACAGCACTTCCTCGGCGTGGCCTTCGGGTTTGACCTTGGAGAAAATTTTCTCGATTTTGCCGTCTTCGCCGATCAGAAACGTGCTGCGCACGATGCCCATCACTTTTTTGCCGTACATGTTTTTCTCCTTGTAAACGTCGTAGGCGTTGGCAGCGGCCTTGTCGACATCGCACAAGAGCGTGAAAGGCAAATCGTGTTTGGCTTTGAACTTCGCTTGAGCGGCGGGCGTGTCGGGCGAGATGCCGAGCACTACGGCCTTTTTCTTATGGAAGCTCTTGATTGCGTCACGAAACTCATTGCGACTCCATCGTGCAACCAGGCGTGTCCGCGCGGGGATAAAAAAAGAGCACGACTTTTTGTCCCTTGAGGCTGGAGAGCTTGAATGCGTCTCCTAGTATCGGTCTGCAGCTTAATCTCGGGCGCTTTGTCGCCTGCTTTGAGCATAAGTTTTTACGCCAATTTCCTTTTTAGAATCTCGTTGACGGCGGCGGGACTGGCCTGGCCGCGCGACGCTTTCATCACCTGTCCCACCAGGAATCCGATCACGGCTGTTTTGCCGCCGCGGTATTGCTCGACCTGTTTGGGATTGGCCAGCAAGCACGTCGTCGACAATTTTTTCGAGCGCGCCGGTATCGCTGATCTGACGCAGACCCTTCGCGGTCCATGATGACGGGAGCCGAATCGCCGGTGGTCCACATCTTCTCGAAAACTTCTTTGGCCAGCTTGCCGGAAAGATCTCCCTTGCCGATCAATGCGAGGAGTTCGCCGAGCTGTTCTGGGCTTACACGTGATTCCGCGATGTCCAGATTCTCCGCTTTCAGCGCGCCGGCGAGATCGCCCATCACCCAGTTGGCGGCCATGCGAGCGTCTCCCGAAACCGCCGCGGCCTTTTCGAAATAATCGCTGATGGCGCGCGTCGCGGTGAGCACCTGCGCGTCGTATTCACGCAACCCGTATTCTCGATGAAACGCTCGCGCTTGTGCGCCGGCAGTTCCGGCATGTTCGCCTTCACGTCCGCCAGCCACTTCTCGCTGATGCGCAGGGGAACCAGATCGGGCTCGGGGAAGTAGCGGTAATCGTGCGCATGTTCCTTGCTGCGCATGCCGACTGTCTCGCCGGTCGACGAATTATATTGGCGCGTTTCCTGCGCAATGCGGCCGCCGCCATCGACGATCGCCACCTGGCGTGCGATTTCGTAATCCAGCGCCATTTTCAGAAAGCGGAACGAGTTGAGATTTTTCACCTCGGCTTTGGTGCCGAACTGCTCCGCGCCTTTCAGCCGCACGGACACGTTGGCATCGCAGCGCAGATGGCCCTTCTCCATGTCGCAAGTGGAGACATCGATGAACTGCAGCACCTCTTTGATAGCGGTTAGGTAGGCGTAAGCTTCGTCGGAACTGCGCATATCGGGCTCGCTGACGATTTCGATGAGCGGCGTGCCGCAGCGATTCAGGTCGACGTACGAATAGCGATCGGAATCCGAAAAACCTTCGTGGATGCTCTTACCGGCGTCGTCTTCCATGTGGACGCGGGTGACGCCGATGCGTTTCGTCGCGCCGTCGAGCGCGATGTCGACATAGCCATTTTCAGCCAGCGGCTCATCGTACTGGGATATTTGGTAGCCCTTGGGCAAGTCCGGATAAAAATAATTCTTGCGCGCGAAACGTGACATAGGCCGGATGTGGCAATTCAGCGCGAGCGCCGCTCGAATCGCCAGTTCGACGGCCTCGCGGCTCAACACCGGCAGCGCTCCCGGCAGTCCCATGCACACCGGGCAGACATTGGTGTTGGGCGGCGCGCCAAAACTTGTAGGACAGCCGCAGAAAATCTTGGTGACCGTGCTCAACTGCACATGGACTTCGAGCCCGATGACCGGCTCATAGCGCGCAATCGCCTCTGGCGGAGCCAGATCCACGGCACTGGATGACATTTTCATTATTATAAACGGCCCCTGATGCGGCGCGGGATTGTATACTGCGAATGGGGAGCATTATGAGTTCGGTCGCGGCAGATAGCCACATCCAGCGCGCATTTCATTTCTATCAGGAGAGCCTGGGCAAGAAGGTGGTGATGGCGGCCACCGGCGTGGTGCTGTTCGGCTACCTGGTGGGACATCTGCTCGGAAATTTGCAAGTATATTTGGGCGCTCAGCAGATGGATAACTACGCGGCATTTCTGCATTCGATGCCGACGCTGCTGTGGGGCGTGCGTGTGCTGTTGGTGGTTTCGATCGTGGCGCACATCGTGGCGTCCATTCAGTTGGCGCGCGTGAAAAATGCGGCCCGGCCAGTGAGTTACGTCAAGCAGGAAGCCATCGCGTCGAGCTACGCATCGCGCACCATGATGTGGAGCGGACCCATCATCGCGCTGTTTGTGATTTTTCATATTTTGGATCTCACGACAGGCACTGCGGGGACAGCCCAGTATCAAGACCTGCGCGCTTACGAAAATCTGGTGTACAGTTTTCGCCGCATTCCGGTGGCTGGGTTTTATATCGTGGCCATGCTGTTGCTGTGTATGCATCTCTATCACGGGCTATGGAGCATGTTCCAAAGCATGGGTGTGAGCCATCCTCGTTATACGCCCATCATCAAGCGGGCAGCGGCCTGGGTGGCGATTCTCATGGCGATAGGCTTCATTTCGATTCCCGTTGCGGTGCTTACCGGCCTGGTTGGCGCGAACCTCTAATTCATGCAACTTGACTCCAGAACTCCTTCGGGACCGATCGAAAAAGCTTGGGACAAAGCCCGCTTCGAAATGAAGCTGGTGAATCCGGCGAACAAGCGCAAGTACAGCGTGATCGTCGTCGGCTCGGGACTGGCAGGCGCTTCTGCTTCGGCGTCGCTGGCGGAGCTGGGCTACAACGTCAAATGTTTTTGCTTTCAGGACAGCCCGCGGCGCGCGCATTCGATCGCGGCACAGGGCGGCATTAACGCGGCCAAGAATTATCAGAACGACGGCGATAGCATTTATCGCCTGTTCTACGACACAGTGAAGGGCGGCGACTTTCGCGCGCGCGAAGCCAATGTTTATCGCCTCGCGCAGATCAGCGTGAACATCATCGATCAATGCGTGGCGCAGGGGGTGCCGTTCGCGCGCGAATACGGCGGCACACTGGCCAACCGATCCTTCGGCGGCGCGCAGGTGTCGCGCACGTTTTATGCTCGGGGACAGACTGGGCAGCAATTGCTTCTAGGTGCTTACCAGGCGCTCGAGCGGCAGGTTGCGGCGGGCAAAGTCACGATGCTGACACGCACGGAAATGCTGGGCCTCGTGGTGATCGACGGCAGGGCGCGGGGCATCGTCACCCGCGATTTGATTACCGGCAAAATTGAATCCCACGTTGCCGACGCCGTGGTGCTGGGGACCGGCGGCTACGGCAACGTCTATTACCTTTCGACCAACGCCGTTGGATCGAACTGCACCGCGATCTGGCGCGCCTACAAGCGCGGCGCCGCGTTTGCCAATCCGTGTTTCACGCAGATTCACCCAACCTGCATTCCGGTCTCGGGCGAGTACCAATCCAAGCTCACGTTGATGAGCGAATCGCTGCGCAACGATGGCCGCATCTGGGTGCCTAACGTGAAGGGCGACAAACGGACACCAGACCAAATTCCAGAGGCGGAGCGCGATTATTATCTGGAGCGGCGCTATCCGAGTTTCGGCAATCTGGTTCCGCGCGATGTCGCTTCGCGCAATGCCAAAGCGGTTTGCGATGAAGGGCGAGGCGTTGGCGACACCGGCCTCGGCGTGTATCTGGATTTTTCGGACGCTATCAAGCGGCTGGGCGCGGACGGCATCCGCGAGCGCTACGGCAATCTCTTCGAGATGTACGAGCGCATCACGGGCGAAAATCCTTACAGCGTCCCCATGCGAATTTTTCCGGCGATCCACTACACCATGGGCGGGCTGTGGGTGGATTATCACCTGATGAGCACGATTCCTGGCCTGTTTGTAATCGGTGAGGCAAATTTCTCCGATCACGGCGCCAACCGTTTAGGCGCGAGTGCGCTCATGCAGGGCCTGGCGGACGGCTATTTTATTCTGCCGTATACGTTGGGCAATTATCTGGCAACTTCCAAACTGGAAAAAGTGGACACCGCGCACGCCGAATTTCGCTCCGTCGAGAACGAAGTGGGCGCGATGACCCAGCGTTTGCTTGCGATCCGAGGCAAGCGGACGGTTTCCTCTTTCCATCGCGAACTGGGCAAGACGCTTTGGGAAGAATGCGGCATGTCGCGCAGTAAGGCATCACTTGAGGCGGCCATCCAGAAGATTGGCGGGCTGCGCGAGGAATTTTGGCGTAACGCCGACGTTCTCGGCAGCGGGGAAGAGCTCAATCAAGCTCTGGAACATGCCGCACGCGTGGCGGATTTCCTGGAGCTCGGCGAACTGCTGGCCATTGATGCGCTGCAGCGCGACGAATCCTGCGGCGGACATTTCCGCGAGGAGCATCAGACGCCCGACGGCGAAGCCCTGCGCGACGATGAACACTTCTGCTATGCGTCGGCTTGGGAGTACGCCGGTCCCAAGGCCGAACCCATATTGAACAAAGAGCCACTCAAATTCGAATACGTTCCGCCCACCCAACGGAGCTATAAGTGAATCTCACTCTCCACATCTGGCGGCAGAAGAATGCCAGCGATCCGGGCCGCATGGTCCGTTACGAAGCGAAGAATGTCAGTGCCGACATGTCGTTTCTCGAAATGTTGGACGTGCTGAACGAGGAACTGACGCTGAAGGGCGAAGACCCCGTGGCGTTCGATAGCGATTGCCGCGAAGGAATTTGCGGCATGTGCGGCTTCATGATCGATGGCGTCGCGCATGGCCCTCAGCGAGGCACCACGGTTTGCCAGCTTCATATGCGGCGCTTCAAAGATGGCGACGAGCTGCATCTGGAACCCTGGCGGGCGCGCGCGTTTCCTGTGATCAAGGATCTGGTGGTCGACCGGAGTGCATTCGATCGCATCATCCAGGCGGGTGGTTTTATATCAATTTCGACCGGCAGCGCTCCGGACGGCAACGCCATTCTGGTGCCCAAGCCGGCAGCGGATCTAGCCATGGATGCGGCCGCCTGCATCGGCTGTGGAGCATGTGTCGCGGCCTGTCCCAACGCGGCTGCGGCATTGTTCACGGGGGCCAAGATCACGCACCTGGCCAAGCTCCCGCAGGGCCAACCCGAGCGGTATCAGCGCGTGCTGACAATGGTCGCCCAGGCCCGCCAGGACTTATTCGGAAGCTGCACCAATATCGGCGAATGCGAAGCGGTTTGCCCCAAGGCGATTCCCCTGGATGTCATTGCAGGGATGAATTGGGACTTCATAAAGGGAAGCTTGGAGAGACGTGAGCAGACTACAGAACTGGGCGGCGGATGAGGCGGAGAGGCCGTAAACAGGCACTTTCATCTTGAAATTCGTCCATGATGTGGACGAATTTCAGCCATGTAGTGGTTGATTTTCATCCGTTGAATGGTTGATAATCAGCCATGTACCTCCGTGGTCTGGCTTCTGAGATTGCCGTGGCTTTCCGAGACACGCCTGTAATTTTCCTCAACGGCGCTCGCCAGACCGGGAAAACCACGCTGGCGCGCCAGATTCGACTAGCCGGCAAACCTCTTCAGTATTTGACTCTCGACGATGATTCCGTGCTGGCGGCAGCCCGGAGCAGCGCCTCGGGATTTATCGCCGGCCTCGGAGGGCCGACGATTCTCGACGAAGTACAGCGTGCTCCCGATTTGTTTCTCGCCATCAAAGCTGCCGTGGATCGCAAACGCCGTCCCGGCCGGTTTTTGCTGACCGGCTCGGCCGATGTCCTGCTGCTGCCGCGAGTCGCCGATTCTCTGGCCGGACGCATGGAGATCTTTACGTTGTGGCCGCTTTCGCAAGGCGAGCTGTCCGGCCATCGCGACGATTTTGTGGATGCCGTCTTCAGAAAGCCGGCGCCCGAGCCTCCTCCGCATCCCTTGACCGAGAAGGCCCTCATCGACATAGTGATCCGCGGCGGTTATCCTGTGGCCCAGCGGCGTAAGACAGAGTCCAGGCGGCGAGCCTGGTTCGACGCCTACCTCACCACGATCATGCAGCGCGATGTCCGCGATCTCGCCAATGTGGATGATCTTACCGTGCTGCCTCGTTTGCTGACGGTGCTAGCCAGCCGCGCGACCAGCTTGCTGAATTTCGCCGACCTTTCGCGCACCTTATCCATTCCCCAGACCACCTTAAAGCGATACTTCGTTCTGCTGGAGATTACATTCCTGGTGGCACTCGCTAACCCGTGGTCGGTGAACCTGGGCAAGCGGCTGGTGAAGGCGCCCAAAGTTTATCTGAACGATACCGGCCTAATGATTTCGCTGCTTGGCCTGAACGGCGCGCAGCTCTTGGGCAACCGTAGCCTGCTGGGTCCGCTGCTGGAGAATTTCGTGGTGATGGAGCTGCGCAAACAGGCAGGATGGAGCAAGACTCGTCCACGCGTTCTGCACTTCCGCACCCACACCGGAGAGGAAGTCGATGTGGTGCTCGAGACCCCTTCAGGTGAAGTAGTAGGCATTGAAGTGAAGGCTGCGGGCTCGGTGAGCACGGCTGATTTCAAGGGTCTGCGCGCCTTATCCGAGCTCGCCGGGACCCGATTCCACAGAGGAATTGTCCTGTACACCGGCACGGAAGTCGTACCCTTCGCTAGGAACCTGCACGCTGTGCCGATTCAAGCGCTGTGGCAGTGATTACGCCGGCACGAACGGCCGCAGAAACTGGTGCGCAAGACGAAAGCCGGTTTTGTACTCTTCGCTGAAATCGTCTTCGCGATACGGCCAGCCGTACAGGTCATCTTCATGCTCGATGTTCATCGCTCCCTGGTACCCGGCATCCATCAGCACGGTGAAAAAGGCCGGCCAGTCGATCGATCCCATGCCCGGCAGCCGGTAGCGCCACCACTGCTCATTGGCCAACGGATGGATTCCACTCTTGCGCAAGATGTGCCAGCGTATTTCGGTGTCCTTCAGGTGGACGTCGTAGATCTTGTCGATGAAATCCCTCGCGGTCTGGACTGGATCCATCATCTGCCAAAGCAGGTGGGACGGATCGTATTGCAGTCCCACGTACGGTGAATTCCCGAAAGCTTTGAACAGCGCCTCATATCCGGCGGGGCCGGTCGCGATATTTGGTCCGCCGGGCCAGGGCTCCCACAGAATGCGCACATGATATTTTTCGCAAAGTGGGAAATATTTCTCGGTATAGACGCGGACGATTTCCGCCACCTGCTCGTCGAGCGGCCTGCCGGGCATGTTGCCGGAAGACGTACCGACAAACGGTGCGCCCATCTTGCCGGCTATTTCGATCACTTTCCCGAAAGATGCGTTGATGCGGGCACGCGCGCCGGGATCGGGCGCAATATGATTATTCAGCGCGCCGATCACGGAAAGATACAAACCGGAATCGCGCACGGTGGCTCTGGCCCGCTCGAGTTGCTCGTCGGTTACGATGTCGGGATCGAGCTTGGTTTTTGGATTCGCCCACAGTCCGATGCTGCTGAAACCTTCCTGCTTGGCGAATGCCACATTGCCGGTAGTGTACTTGCCCAGGATGCCGAGCTTGGGCTTCCAGGTGGCGTGCGGAGCGCGCTGCGCCTGCGCCGCAGCCGTTGCGGCCATCGAAATCAGAAGATTGCGCCGGGTCAGACTCATCCAGCTATCTTACTGCCGGTAGACGATCCGGCCATCGAAAACCGTCATCCATGCACGGCTGGCGGGAATCTGGGCGGGATCAATCTTGAAAAGATCGCCGGTGAGAACCACCATATCGGCTAGCATTCCTGGCGCGATCGCACCTTTCGTCTTCTCCTCGAAAGAAGCATAGGCCGCCGCGGTGGTGTAGCCGTGGAGTGCCGTTTCCAGGGAGACGCGCTGTTCCGGGAACCATCCGCCAGGCGGCTTGCCTTCAACGGTCTGGCGGGTGACGGCGGCATGAATGCCGAAAATGGGATCGAGGCTAATCGACGCCGGAAAATCGCTGCTGAACACCAGGCGCGCGCCGGCCTGCTGCAGGGTCTTCCACGCAAAGCCTCGGCTGGTGCGGTCCGGACCGATGGCGTTGCTCCAGACGTCGGGCGTTTCCGGGTCGGCATGGATAGGCATCATGGAGGCCAGCACGCCGAGTTTAGCGAAGCGTGGAATATCGGCGGCCGCGACAGTTTCGATGTGCTCGATACGAAAGCGCGCGTCATGCGGGCCGTTGCGGCGGAGCGCTTCCTCGTAAGCATTGAGCGTCATGCGTACGGCGCGATCGCCGATGGCGTGGGTGAGAACCTGCCATCCTTCGCGATCGCTTTGCGCCACTATGTCGTTCAACTGCTCCTGGGAATAATTCGGCTTTCCGGACGTCGACGGCAAATCGCTGTACGCATCGAGCATAGCGGCGGTGTGGGTCTCGACAACACCGTCCATGAAAATCTTGATCGCGCTGGCGTGTAACAGTGGATCGCGGCGCGCCGGTTTCAAGTCGGCTTTCGATCCGACGGAAATGGCCATCGCGACGCGCAGGGTCAGCTCTTGGCGCAATTCCTCGTAAAGCGACAACTCGTCGCGGCTGCCGCTGGCGGTTTGAATGCTGGTGATGCCGAGGGACGAGGCCTCGTGAAGCTCCTGGCGCAGAGCGGCCAGCTTGCGTGCGCGCGACACTTCGGGAATTGTTTTGGAAGCCAGCGACATCGCGCCTTCCTTTACGACGCCGGTCGGTTCGCCGGTTGAATCGCGTACGATCTCACCGATCCCGGAAACTTGCGACGCGCGTGTGACCCCCGCAAGCTCCAGCGCCTTGCTATTGGCCCAGCCGGTGTGCCCGTCATAGGATCGCATCCACACGGGACGATCCTTCACCGCCGCGTCCAGTTGCTGGCGAGTAGGCAGGTTTCCGGGCAGGTACGAATATTCCCAACCGCCGCCTGTGATCCAGGAATCGTCGGGATGGGTACGCGCGAAATCGCGGATGCGCTGTTGCATGGCTGCAAGCGAGCGCGCGCCGTTGAGATCCACTTCGTAAACGCGCAAGGCAGTGCCCAGGAAATGAACGTGCGCGTCGTTGAATCCGGGCATTGCGAAGCGCCCGCCCAAGTCGATAACCTTGGTGCTCTTTCCGATCGACTTCGCAATTGCCTGGCTGGAGCCGACTTCACGAATGATGTTGCCCTGAATGGACACTGCCTCTGCCCAGGGCTGGTCGATGCGGCCGGTCCAGATGCGGCCGTTAGTAAGGACAAGATCGGCGTCGGCCAGGAATAGAAGCAAGCACCAGAGCATGGGGATAGTATGATTCAAGTTTCTAAGGAGGCCCAGTGACCAGCGTTTTCCGGGAGGACCTGCTGCGCGGCAAAGTCGCGCTAGTGACCGGCGGGGGTAGCGGCATCTGCCGGCGCATTGCCGAGCGCTTCGCTGAACAAGGCGCCAAGGTGGCGCTCGTCGGCCGGACGCAAGCCAAGTTGGACGATGCCGCCGCAGCCATTCAAGCAGCGGGCGGCGAAGCGATGGGCGTAGCCGCCGACGTGCGTGATTATGCGGCCCTCGATCGCGCCATCCAGCAGACTCACGAACGTTTCGGCGAAATCGATATTCTGCTGTGCGGCGCAGCCGGCAATTTTCCCGCACCGGCGCTAGGCATGTCTGCCAACGGATTCAAAGCCGTCATCGATATCGACCTGCTGGGCACATTCAACACGTGCCGCGCCGCTTACGAACACCTACGCAAGCCGGGCGCTTCAGTGGTGGCTATTTCCGCCGCACATGCGTTCCGGCCCACCGCCTGGCAAGCGCACGTATGCGCCGGCAAAGCGGGCGTCGATATTCTCATTAAGACGCTGGCGCTCGAATGGGGACCGCAAGTCCGACTCAACATCGTTACGCCCGGCCCTGTGGCCGACACCGAGGGCATGCGCCGCTTGAGCCCAACCGAAGAAATCAAGCAGCGCATTATCGAATCGATTCCGCTCAAGCGCTTTGCCACCAAGGACGAGATCGCCGATCTTGCTCTATTCCTATGTTCGGACGCTGCGCAATACGTTACGGGCGGGGTTTTCGTGTGCGATGGTGGCTCGTCGCTTACCGGCGGTATGGCCCTGGCGCAACAGAATGGATGACGCGACTGGCGAGTGATGCGTCCAGACCTCATCGCCGCTGCGCTGTTATTCGTTACAGGTTTGCGAGCACAAGACTTCGACAAGGCACTTGAAGCAAGAGTCGATGAGCTAGTGAAGGTTAATGGCAACGGTACGGATCAAAAGCTAAAGCAGCGCCTGATCCGCATAGGGAAGCGGGATCAGGCGGTGCGAAAACCGAAATATATTTCGGATACAGCGTCCAAGAGACTGGTTAGGGAGCAAGAGGAGACCGACGCCAAGCTGACTGCCGAACTAAGGCGCATCGTCGCCAAAAAGGGCTGGCCAACAATTGTTTTGGTAGGCCTGTCTGCATCGGAAAATGCTAGTCTCATCCTGACGCATTCGCCCGACCACGATTTCCAACGAAAGCTGATCCCCCAGTTGCAACAACTCGCCGAAGACGGCAGGATTCTGGGATCCAGCATCGCGGGGATCGTCGATAAGGTTCTGGTGTCTGAAGGCAAGCCCCAGCGTTTTGGCACGCAATTTAATTGGACAAATGGCCGGCTCGATATGCTTCCAGTGGAAAACCAGGAACATCTGGAAGAACGGCGCGCTCAATATCTCCTGCCACCCATGGCGGAGTACAGGAAAATGCTCTCGGACCTCTACCACGTCAAAATTGACTGATTGGCTTGCCCCGAGCCAGTCCAATATGGTACGGTAGACACGATGTTGCCAGCCCCGCGACTCGATACTGCCTCTGAAGTGCCGCTATACCGCCAGTTGCACGCGCACTTCACCGAGCTCATCCGGTCCGGTTCGCTGAAAAAAGGCGAAAGGCTACCAGCCACTCGCGAATTGGCTGGCTCGCTTGGACTGAACCGGACTACTGTCTCCGCCGCCTACGAACTGCTGGAATCCGAGGGGCTGATCAGCGGGCAGGTGGGACGCGGCAGCTTCGTCGCCGGATCGCAGGTGGAAATCTCGGCCGGTCTAGATTGGGACGAATTGCTGGCTCCCCTGCTGGCCACTCCCCCATCGCCGCCGTCGGGTCAAACCGGCATCATCAGCTTCGCGTCTTCGCGGCCCGCTGCGGAATTGTTCCCGGTCGACGCTTTCCGCGTGAGCTGCGAAGAAGTGATGGCCAGCTCCGAATTCCCGGCGATTCTGCAGCTCGGCTCGCCGGCCGGCTACGAACCGCTGCGGCAGTATCTGCTCGAAACCGCGCGGCAGGAGGGCGTGGCGCGGGCGGGCGACGATCTGATCGTGACCAGCGGCTGCCAGCAGGCGCTCGACCTGGCGCGGCGCGTTCTGCTGCGGCCTCGCGACGCCGCCGGCGCTCGCGTGGGCCTCGAAGATCCGATTTATCCCGGCGTCAAGAATCTGTTCCTGGAAACTGGCGCCGAGATTTCCGGCATCGCCGGTGGGTCCGGACGGCATGGAACCCGCACAACTGGAACGCGTGCTGGCGCGCGAGCGGCTGCGGCTGCTGGTGGTCAGCCCGAATTTCCAGAACCCCACTGGCGCCACGCTGCCGCTGGCCGCGCGCGAATCGATCATGCGCCAGACCCGGCAGGCCGGCACGGTGCTGATCGAAAACGATATTTACAGCGAGCTGCGCTATGAGGGCGAATCGCTGCCCACCATCAAGCAGATGGACGAAAGCGGCGACACCATCCTGCTGCGCAGCTTTTCCAAAATCGCGTTTCCGGGACTGCGCGTGGGCTGGGCCATTGGACCGCGCCCCGTGATCGCGCGCATGATCGAAGCCAAGCAGCTTTCCGATCTGCATACCGACCAGTTAGCGCAGGCGGTGCTGCTGCGCTTCGTGCAATCGGGACGCCTGGAAACGCATCAGACCCACATGCTGCAAACCGGCGCCGAGCGCTTGAAAGCCGTGCTGGCGGCGTGCGAGCGCTATCTGCCGCGGGAGACGCGCTACACGCGTCCGCAGGGCGGAATGAATTTGTGGGTGCGCCTGCCCGAGCCGCTGGACGCCGCCGATTTGCTGGCGCGCGCGCATGAAGAGGGCGTGTCGTACCTGCCCGGCAAGTTCTTCGCGATTCATCGCCAGGAGCCGGGCGCGCTACGCCTGAGCTTTGCCGGCCTGGTGCCGGAGAAGATTGAGCAGGGTCTGCAAATTTTGGGACGTATATTTTCGGGCGAGCTCGAACGGATGCGCCGACAGCGCGCCGTCGAACCCGCCCCGGTCATGGTTTAAGTACAAGGAGAGGCTCTATGTATATAGACGAAACATTTCGGGTAAAAGTTGGACTGGCGGAGATGTTAAAAGGCGGCGTCATTATGGACGTCACCAATGCGGAGCAGGCGGAGATCGCCGAAAAGGCTGGCGCGACGGCAGTTATGGCGCTGGAACGCGTTCCTTCCGACATTCGCAAAGAGGGCGGCGTGGCGCGCATGGCGCCCATCTCCAAGATGCGGGAAATCATGAAGACGGTGAGCATCCCGGTGATGGCCAAGGCGCGCATCGGCCACTTCATGGAGGCGCGGATTCTGGAAGCGCTGGGCGTGGATTATATCGATGAGAGCGAAGTGCTCACGCCCGCCGATGAAGAGCACCACATCGACAAGCGCGATTTCAAGGTCCCCTTCGTGTGCGGCGCGCGCAATCTGGGTGAAGCGCTGCGGCGCATCGCCGAGGGCGCGGCCATGATTCGCACCAAGGGCGAGGCCGGCTCGGGCAATATCGTCGAGGCCGTGCGCCACATGCGCACCATTCAGAAGGAAATGAAGCAGCTCACGGTGCTGGGCAAGGAAGAGCTGGTGGCGGAGTCCAAGAAGCTGCAAGCGCCGCTCGAACTGGTGGAATGGGTGGCGGAGCACGGCAAGCTGCCGGTGCCGAATTTCTCGGCAGGCGGAATTGCCACGCCGGCCGATGCCGCGCTGGTGATGCAACTGGGCGCCGAAGCGGTGTTCGTCGGCTCCGGCATCTTCAAATCGTCCGATCCCGAAGCGCGCGCCCGCGCCGTCGTGAAAGCCGCAACGTACTTCAACGACCCGGTGAAGCTGCTCGAAGCCAGCGAAGACCTGGGCATGGGCATGGTTGGGCTGGATATTTCGAAGATTGCACGGAATCGGAGCTGTTGCAGACCCGAGGCTGGTAAGTGAAGAAAGTCGGCGTGCTCGCCTTGCAGGGCGATTTCGAAGCTCACGCCCGCGCGCTCGAACGTGCGGGCGCGCGGCCTGTCGAAGCACGCACCGCCGCCGACTTGCAGGATCTGGACGGCCTGGTGATCCCCGGCGGCGAGAGCACGACCATGCTCAAGCTGCTCAACCGGGAAAATATGGTGGAGCCGCTGGCGCAGTTTGGCCGCGAGCGCCCGATTTTTGGAACCTGCGCCGGCGCCATCCTCATGGCGTCGGAGGTCACCAGCCCGGCGCAGCAAAGCCTTCACCTGATGGACATCGCCGTCGAGCGCAATGCGTACGGACGGCAGATCGACAGCCGCGTCGCGCAGCTCTCGCCGGAAACTGAATTTGAAAAGCGCACCCATCCCGGCGAGCTCGAAGCCGTCTTCATTCGAGCGCCGATCATCCAGCGCGTCGGGCCCAGGCGTCCGCGTGCTGGCCACCTATCAGGGCGACCCGGTGCTGGTCGAACAGGGCAAGCACCTGGTCGCCACCTTTCATCCCGAGCTGACGCAGGACGCCCGGGTGCACGAGCTGTTTCTCGCTAAATTGTGAGCGCTCCCCAACTGAAAAGGGTCATGTTCGTCTGCATCGGCAATTCCTGCCGCAGCCAGATGGCCGAGGGATTCGCCCGCGCCTACGGCCTGGATGTGATGGCCGCCGAAAGCTCCGGCCTGTCGCCGGCAACTGGGGTGGCCCGCGGCACAATCCGCACCATGGCGGAAAAGAACATCGATATCTCCGCCCATTCCCCCAAGGCCTTCGACCCGGCGCACGCCTCGGAATACGACGTCATCATCAACATGAGCGGCTTCGGTCTGTCAGGTGATGTTTTGGACCGGGAAAGAGACTGGGACGTTCTGGATCCTATTGGCCAATCTCCCGAGATTTACCGCCAGGTCTGCGATCAAATTGAAGTTCTGGTGATGGACCTGATCAACGAGTTGAGGCGCGAACGAAAGACGTAAACCGGTATTCAGGAGGGGTGAAGCGAAGAGTACCTTCAGGACCGACCCCACTTGCGCCGGGTTGTGCCTTTTCGTAATAATACAGGCACACGGTTGCAGAAGTTTAGTTGAGAACACAGGAGGCGTTTGTGCCCGCCGCTCCAAAGTCCGTATTGGTAGGTGCACTTTCGGCTTGCGCCGATGAGTTGCAGAAGCGTGAAGCACGGCGGTTCCTGCAGGGTCTGGCCATCGATGAGCTGCAGTACATTGCCGAATTCCTGGGCTCCTGCATTCTGGAATCTCAAGGCCATTACACCAGCAGCCGCACGCAACTGGCGGAGGCTATCCGCCAATTCGACCGCTCCCGGCGAGCAGTTCCGGCAGCGGCCGGCGCGGTACAGGATCAGGAGCACAAGATGATCCTGCTGCTGGAATATCTTTGCCGCAGCGGCCGCGCCAAGTTCTCGATGAGCGTGGGCGCCTGATCGTTTCTCAACGGCATCGCCAACCCGCGATGGTAAAATAGTTCAGCCACTGGGACGTCGTCTAACGGTAAGACTGCAGACTCTGGATCTGCGTATCGGGGTTCGAATCCCTGCGTCCCAGCCAAACATTTCTTAGCAGCCGGACTGTTTTACCGAATGGCGATCGTCGCCAGGATGGAGGAAGTGGCAGCGCCAACAGTCAATTCGACCGGTACCGCATCTCCGGAGATCACGCCTGCCGGGATTCGCAGCGTCACCTGGAGCACACCTTCGACAGCGCCCTCCAAACCCGAAGTAGACACGACATCCGCCGTTTGACCGCCGATCCGCGCCGAAGTGGTGAGCACAGGCGTAGGCGGGGCTGAGCCTGTCAGCGCACCATCCACTCCAGCCGGGGTGGTCTGTCCGGCGCCGGTGAAAAATAAACGGACCACTGCGCCTGGGTGGGCGGGATTGGTGGACGAATTCACGCCGCCGTCCTGGTTGAGCGCGGCCGCCTGTCCCTGGCCGTTTTGGCTAGCCGTAAAAATGCCCGGCGCAGACGCAAAGGTGCCGGCCTGCACCATTTCGGACGGCGCGTCGCTGTATGAGATTTGAACGGACGCGTTATTGCCCGTCAGCAATCCGAACGGCGCGACAACGTTGATCTGGTTTGCCGATACGTACAGCAAAGGCGCCGGCAAGCCTCCCATGAATACCTCCACACCGGCTAATTTTGTGGGATATCGGCCACTGGTCACCTGGCCGGCGGCTGGCTCCTGCGGTCCTAGTCCGGAACCGAAAATCGCTAAGACCTGCCCTGGCGAAACGTAATTTCGCAGGTAACTGGCTCCATGAACCACAGTGTTCCCAGAGAAAAATGGATATACGGCGGCAGTGCAAGACGCAACCATGCGCACCCTAGCCCGACTCCCATCTGAGAAGTACAGGTTTCCCAACTTATCGATCGTCATCCCGGATACGGAACCGACCGAGTTGTAAAATGCCGGGCCGTCGTTGGCCGAGGTATGCGACGAGCTACCGTTGGCTACGCTCGATATATTCCCGCTGGCGTCGATCTTCCGCAGGTGCCAGTCGGAGTAGCCGTTGTAGTTTGACACGAACATGTTACCGAGGGCGTCGAGGGCAAAATATTGATCCGTTGGATTGTGAAGCGCAAGGTATGAGCCTGGCACGATGCTTTTGGTCCCGGACGGACTTACGCGCACAATTCCGCTGATATCCGGATAGTACAAGTTCCCGGCGGCATCGACAGCGAGATGAGACACCGATGTTCGCGGGAAAGGGACGCCCGGAGCAAAGCCGAACAGAAACGGAGACATCGTCCCATCGGCCGTAATCTTGAGGATGTTGCCGGCTACGGGATCTCCAACATAGAAATTCCCGCTGGGATCGACGGCGATTCCTGTCGGGCAGACCGGATTGGAAGTAGCGGGTCCGAAAGGCGGAAAACCACTTTGCTGGCCGCCGGTTCCGGCGAATGTGGTGATCGTGCCACTCGGGTCGACTTTGCGAACTCTGCAGGCGCCGTAGTCGGATATGTAGAGATTGCCCTGCTGATCGAGCGCCAGCTCGGCGAGGAAATTCAACTGCGCATTGATGGCGGGTCCACCATCTCCAGCGGAGCCGCCATCTCCTGAGGAGTTGCTGGTTCCGTTTCCAGCGTAGGTCTGAATCGTGCCATCCGTCGACAGCTTGCGAACGCGGGTGCTATCCGCGATGAACAGGTTGCCCGCTTTGTCCGTGGCCAACCCGCCGGGTTGATTAAATAAGGCCTGCGAAGCATTTTGGCCATCCCCTGCGTAACCAGTTACTGGCGCGCCGGCAATCACCGTAAATGTGGTAGTTGATGATACTATTCCGACCACATGGGGTGAGGTTGAGATATAGACAGTACCTTCCGGCGTGACCAGCAATCCATTCACGTCCCTGAAAGAGACTCCTGTGGAAAATGTGATCCGGCGTGATTTTCCAGAGGGTTAGGGTCTGGAAACTACCAGGCGCAACCACATAGACTACGCCGCTGGAGTCGATTGCGACGCGCTCGGCCAGTAGAAATACCGACAAGGCGGACGCGCCGTCCGCTGGAGTCAATCCTCCGGTGCCAGCGACAATGTGGACGATACCATCCGGCCCAATTGGACGACGCCAGAACTCCCGCCGGCGACATAGACCAATCCTTGGGCGTCGACCGCAACATCGCCAACAAACTGGAACGCGAGGTCCGCGGCCTTCTGGCCTTCGCTGGGAACCGATCCGTAAAGGCCGTTGCCGGCGAAAGTCGTGATGATTCCGTCCGTGCCGATGCGGCGGACTCGTGCGTTGTTGACGTCGGCAACGAACACGTTACCCTGCGCGTCGGCGGCAATCCCAGTGGGAAATGACAGCGTCGCCGAGATTGCCGGTCCACCGTCGCCGCTGAAGCCCGGCTGGCCGGTCCCCGCAAAGGCAGTGATGACGCCGTTCTTGTCAATTTTGCGGATTCGATTCGCGTAGAATCGGAGATGTACAGGTTGCCTTGCCCGTCCAGAGCCAGATTGGCAGCGTTGAGAAACCGCGCTGCGGTAGCCGCGCCATTGTCGCCATCGTCGCCCGCCACGCCGGTTCCCGCGAACGTGCTTATCACGCCGCTCGAACTTATTTTTCGGATTCGATGGTTTCCGGCGTCGGCGATGAAGAGATTGCCGCTCAGAATCGCGCGCCAGACCTTGGGGCTGAACAGTTGCGCGGCTAGCGGCCGGGCCGCCATCTCCCGCTTCCGTCGTAGGGCTGCCCGCGACCGTGCGAACGACGCATGTGCCGGTGGACGCAGCCGGCGCGCAGAGTGCCACTGGCACGACCATACTTAGGCACGCCGCCGCCATCTTTGCTGACTGTCTCATGGCCCCGGTATCTTACTACTTGCGAGGCCGCAGGGTTTGTAGCCCCCCTTTAGTCTTAGGCGATTTCGCCCAGCTTTCCGTTGCGGAAATCGGCGAATGCCTGGTAAATCTCCTCGCGTGTATTCATCACGAACGGGCCGTAGCGGGCGATCGGCTCGCCAATCGGTTCACCGGCAAGCAGCAGCAAATCCACCGGCTGGCTGGAGGGATTCGAAATAGAGACCGCGCCGCCATCGTGCGCAAACAGAACCAGGCGGCCCTCGCCTTGCCGTTCCGGCGTTCCTTCGAACTGAGCTTCGCCGCGAATGATGTAAGCCAGAGCGTTGAACTTCTCCGCCACTTCCTGGACATGCGTCGCGCCAGGCGCAAGAGTCAGGTGCAGGTACAAAATCGGTGTGCGGCTCTGAATCGCCCCGTGCGTTCCCAGCGACTCGCCCGCAATCACCTTGACTTTGACATCGCCGTTCGGCGTCTCGGCGTGCGGAATGCCGGCTGCCTTCAATTCCTGATATTGCGGCGGCGTCATCTTGTCGCGCTTGGGCAGGTTCACCCAAATCTGGAAGCCCTGCAGGCGTCCGCCGGTACGCACCAGGTCGCGGCCCGGCATTTCGGAATGCACGAGGCCAGAGCCGGCCGTCATCCACTGCACATCGCCCGCTTCCAGAAACCCGCGATTACCGAAGGAATCCTTGTGCTCCATCTGGCCTTCCAACAGGTAAGTGACGGTCTCGAAGCCGCGGTGCGGATGCTCCGGAAATCCGGTGGCCTGTCCGGGTGCGATCGTAATCGGGCCCATATGATCCAGCAGAAGGAACGGATCGACCTCTTCGATGTCCGGACCCGGAAATCCGCGCCGAATCTCGACTCCACCGCCTTCCAGCGTGCGCTGGCTATCGATCACTCGCGCCACAGTTCGACGCTTCACATCAGTTTTCGTCATGACGTTATCTCCTTGGGCCGCCGCACCCAGGCGACGGTCGCCATCGCCAACAACAGCACCACCGGTATCGCGGGCGAGCCGCCGATGACGAACAAATGCGCGAGTACTGCCCCGACCATTACCGCGGCCAGCATCACTGCGGCCAGGCCCGCCGTGGCCGGAAATAGCAGGGCCGCTGCACCGATTACCTCGAGCGCTCCGGTCAGATAGCGGAACCATTGGCCGATTCCGATGGTGGCATATACCTGCACCATCTGGGCACTGCCCGCCAGTTTGGAGCCGCCCGCAAAAAAGAATAACCCAGCCGCAGCGATCTGCAGCACCCAGAGGCCGATGCGACGAGCTTTATCAGACATTTGTTATTGCCTCCCTGCATTTGGTAACTGTAGACATTTACCTTCACGTCAAGATAGTTGATGTCAAGCGATTCCAAAAGGATTCAACGGCTGTCCGGCATCCATCTTTGGCTGGTGCTATGGAAGATGTTTGACGCCATGCGGGAGTTCGCCGCGGGAAATATTGCCTCGCTGGGACTGGGACTCTCGGACTTCGCCGTCCTGGAAGTGCTTCTGCACAAAGGACCTATGCCCGTGAACGCGGTTGGCGCGACCATTCGCCTCACCAGCGGCTCGATCAGCGTTGCCATCGACCGCCTGGAAGCGAAGGCGTTGGTCGAGCGTCGCGACGATCCCGGCGACCGCCGTTCCCACGTGGTCCACCTGACACCGGAAGGACGTAAATTGATCACCAGCGCCTTCGCCGCCCATGCCGCCGCCATGGAAGAAGCCACCTCCGGACTTTCGCGGGAAGAGCGCAGGCAAGCCATCGCGTTGTTGAAAAAGTTGGGAAAGCGCGAACGGGCTGAATATGAATTCGTGATCGCGATTCGCCTGGCTGAACCCACAGATTTCGACGCCATCTGGGAGATTTTCCACGCCGTCGTACAAGGCGGCGACACTTATGTCTACGATTCCGCGACCACCAGGGAGCAGGCCCGCGCCATCTGGATGGAAACCGGCACGCCGTACGTCGGGCTCGAGGGCGATCGCGTGGTGGGGACTTATGTTCTGCGCGCCAACCGCGTCGGTTTGGGCTCGCACGTAGCCAATGCTAGTTATATGGTGAGTCCCGGATTTCAGGGGCACGGCGCCGGACGAGCCCTGTGCGAGCACTCGCTAGAGGAAGCGCGCAAAGCCGGCTTCGCAGCGATGCAGTTCAACTTCGTGGTGAGCACCAATCAAGCCGCAGTAGAACTTTGGAAGAAATGCGGGTTCCAAATTGTCGGGACGGCACCCAAGGCCTTCCGCCATAGACAGCTAGGGTTAGTGGATGCCTACGTGATGCACCGGTATTTGTAGTTATGAGAGTCGCTTTCTTCATCGCTGCTTCGCGAGCGGGTATCCTCGCGGCGTCTGATTGCATCGAGACCAGCCAACGATCGGCTTTTCAGCATGCCACTCTCGTGTTTCGCGGTGTATTGGTCGGAGTGCAGGATGTGGAATTCGAGGTATCCAGTCAAACACCATCCGGGGAAGTCCAACTTAAGCGAGCCGAATCCGGGAATCCTCGAATTCTGATTTTCGCTGTCAACCGTGTATGGAAAGGGCCAGGCGCCAAACTGGTTCACGCCTTCGCCTTTGGCAATCCCGGTATGGGAACCGCGTACCCTTTTCGATTACAAACTGAATACGTTGTGTACACAGGCCGGGAAGCCGGTCTAAATCAGGAGGCTCTGCGCCGTTTCAGCGAAGGCGCTCCGGTATACGAACTTGGTACGTGCCTATTGCGAGTCCGGGACGACCTGGCTCGCGAATCGGGAATCCTTGGCAACGGGAGAACGGTGAAATAAGGGAACCTTCCATACCTCGTTTGCCCTTGAGCAAAATGCCTGTATAATTGGGGCATATTGCCAGAACTACTTTACTCTCGCCTGCAAGACAAACTTGGAACTTCTGGAATTCGATCCGGCGAGGATCTCGTCGACCTGGTGGAAAGAAGACTCCCGGCAAGCACGGTCAAGGCGCTGGTCCATGGTGGCCTATCCGATACGGAAGCTTTTCAGCTAATCCTGCCACGCCGGACTCTGGCTCACCGCCTGGCCAATCGTGAACGTCTGTCCAAGGACGAATCGGACAAAGCTGTTCGCGTTGCTCGGATTACCGCGCTGGCTGAACTGGTTTTTGGCGAACCGGAACGTGCCTGGCGCTGGATGCGCAAATCCAAACGCCGATTCCGCGGTAAAACGCCGATCGAACTGCTGACGAGCGAAGCCGGCGCACGCATGGTCGAGGAAATGCTCTACCAGATCGACGACGGCATGGCCGCGTGACGGTTTGGCGCATCAGCAATCACGCTACTCTTGACGGCGGCGGTGGCCTGCGCTCTTCCAACCGGTGGCATACACGAGGACGACGGATCGTCTATTGCGCTCCCAATCCGGCCACAGCGTTACTCGAAGTTCTGGTGCACGCGGAAATTGATCTGGACGATATTCCGGTGACTTACAAATATCTTGAGATTTACGTTCCGGAGCGGACATCGCGCGAATCGATCGGGACGACAGCGGCCGCGCAAAAACGAGGGGATGCGTGGCTGGAGCAGAACCGCAGCGCGCTCTTGTTGGTACCGTGTGTCATCGTTCGGTCAACTACGAACGTGCTGATCAACCCCCGCCATCCGGATAGCGCGCGCATCAAGATCAAACGCGTCCACGAGCAGACGGCGGACAATCGCCTTATTTCCCCAACTGCAGTTCCACCAGCGTAAGGCTCAGCGGCTCGAAGGCGTATTCCAGAACGCCGCCCTTCACCGTCACCGGGCGCGATACCAGCGCAACCCGGCGCGGATTGTCGCGGCTGTTGATGATCTCGGTCGACAGCGCCTTGTCGCGGTCCTGCAAAATGTGCGCCGTGCCTTGCGCCGCCGTCACGTTCAATCCCGCGAGATTCAGGCGCTCACGCAACACATCGGCCGTCGAATTTACCACGTAAACCCGCAGTGTCTTGCCATCCGCGCTCAACGTCGCGCTCACATCCGGTTCGGCGAGATGCCACGGCATATCGCCGGCGCGTTCCAGACGAAGCGGAAACGCTGCCCGCCGCCCGCGCGTAAAGCTGCTGCGCGTAATACGTGGGCGCGAGATATAACCATCCGGGCCCGGTCATAATCACGCCCGACCCGAAGCTGTTGGCGAGATTCGATCGCATGGCCATCTCGGTGAGGTCGGCATTGCGCTGCAGCAGATTGTGATAGCGAGAGCAGTCCAGTGCATTGCCCAGGGTCTGCAGCATGCCCCGGCCGAGGCCCCATTCGCCGGCCGTCGTATTCCACTCCGTTACTGCCACGCGCACGGTACGGCCCGCGCCGTCGCGATCAATCTGCTTCTGCAGCGCCTCGAACTCGCGCTGGACGCCGGTCAGATCGGCAACGGCGTAGTGGTGCGGCGAGAGATAATCCAGCAAGCCCGCGCCGAATTTGAGCGTCTGTTCCGAAGGAAAGGCGGAGAGAATCTTGATCGACGGATCCACTCTGCGCATCGCCTCGGCAATCGGCTTCACCGACGCATCGTATTCCGCACCGCCCACTTCGTTGCCGATCTGCCAATACTTCACGCCATACGGCTCGGCGTGCCCGTTCTTCGCGCGCAGGCTTCCCCATTTTGTCGAGGCCGCGCCGTTGAAATATTCGATTTGATTCGCGGCGTCCTGCGGCGTCTTGCCGGTCCAGCGCATGCAGATCAGCGGCTCAGCTCCCACTAAGCGGCAGAGTTGGACGAACTCCTCTTCGCCCACAAAATTCGGCTCGAGGCCGCCCCAAAATGTAGTGAACGGCACGCGCTCGTCCCATGGTCCAATGCCGCGATCCCACTCATAAGCTTCGATTGCAGTGCCGCCGAAACGAATCACTCCGGAGTGCAATTCGCGCAGCGCCGCCACGACGTCGGGCCGCCAGATGCCCAACACCGCGTCCTCGCTGATCATGTACACGCGATCCAGCCACAGCGTGCTAGGGCCGGCGAAATCGATGGTGAGCGTGGCGTTATCGGCGTCGCTCGTGGCAACAAGTTCCGCCGCCGAGCCTTTCCACTCCGCCCCGGCGCTGCCTAACGAGACCGGATTCGCCACCACGCGCCCGCCCGCATGCAGCCACGCCCGCGCTTCCACATTGCCTTCGCCGCGCTGGTGCAGACGCAATCGATAGCGGACGCCTTTCCTGAGCGTGAAGCCATCCTGCGAGATGCCAGCGCGCGCTTTGCCTGCCCCGATCTCGATTTTCTGCGAGCGCGAGCCGTTGAATGCGTTCACGGTGTCGTAGGAATACCGTGCGACTTGCACCGCGCCGTCCGGATACCACGGACGGTGAATCGAATCGACCTCAGGCCGGAAGGCAAACTTGCACGGCGGCTCTTCCTCGAAGCTGTTCGCATTCACCTGTTGCGCCAGCAGCGACGGAATCAGACCACACAGCGGCTCGATAAATTGCCCGCCTTGCTTGCCATCGATCGGCAGGCGGCTGAGTTTTTGCGAGGTGACGCGGATTTCCTCCGCCTGCGCGCGTAGCGGTTCGGCGACGGCCTCCAGGCGAATATCGTCGAACCAGACTTTGCCCGTTCCCCTGCCCCGCCCGGTGTGAAACAGTTGGACATTCACCTCGCCGGGCGACGCAACGCGAAACGTGATGGTACCCTCGCGCCAATCCTGCGTGCCGGTGAGGCTGGCCGTCCGCCCCAGGCTGCCTGCCGACGTGCGCACATCGATCGCGCCGGTGAATGCCGCCGGGCCCGTGGCGGTCAAGTTTTCCGTCCGCACCCAGCCGTGCAGCCGCCACAGCGTGCCTACCGGCAGAAAAATCTTCTGGCCGGCCGCGAGCGCCACCGGGTCATCGGCTTCCAACAGCAGTGATTGCCTGCCTTCCTTGGCCTGGCCGCGAGTCCAGCCGCATGACGCCGTCGCGTCCCGACTTCTGATGCACCGACACGCTCCAGCCATCGAGCGCCGCCGCTTCAAAGCCAGGATTGCGAATCGACGGCGCGGTCGCCACCAAATACAGGCTCAACGGAATTAAGATCGCGAAATGCACCTCTAGATTGTATATTCAGATGATCGGGGGGCGGATGGCGAAAAAGGTTAGAGCGTTCGAATTGAAGCAGGCGCTCATCGAAGCCTATGCGGTGAATGAGCGCATGAACCAGTACTTGCTCGATAATTTGGACGAGCGCGCTTGGCGGGCAGAACCACCCGGTGGCAAAGGCCGCACCATAGCCGAAATCTTCGCCCACATCCACAACGTGCGCCACATGTGGCTGGTGGCCGCAGCCAAGGATTTGCCGATCCCGGAAAAGCTGGATCGCGCCGCGTGTTCGCGCCAGGATGTCAAAAAAGGCCTGGCCCGCAGCGCCGAGTGCTGCGCGCACCTTTTAGCTGCGGCTCTGGAAAAACCCGACGCCAGCGTCAAGGAATTCCGTCCCGACGCCGCCGGCTTTCTGGGATATCTGATCGCGCACGACGCCCACCATCGCGGACAAATTTGCATGCTGGCGCGCCAGGCGGGCTACGCGCTCCCCAAAAAGGCGGATTTCGGCCTGTGGGAATGGGGCACGCACTGGAAAGAACTGGGCTACGTCTAGCGGCTACTGAATAATGCTGGCGCCCGGCGTGCGGCTCAAGTTTGATTTCACCGAAAGCAGATTCGTACTGAGAAACGTTCTGCTGCAGGACGTTCATGAGCGCCTTGGCCTGCTGCGGGCTGAGATAGACGCCCTGAAAATTCTGGATGTTCACCTGCTCCGGCACGGTTTGATTCACCAAGCCGAACAGCAGCAGAAAATCCCACAAATTCACCCGGATTTGCACGCTGTTGGCATAGCCCTCGCGGTAATCGGGGCCATTTACCAGGTTGACTTTCGGCTGCGGCTGCTGGCTCATAGATTCAAATTGTAACCCGCGTCGGGCAGCTACGGCGCGTGGACATCCGTCCTCCAGGCATTCCAACATTTTGGCTCTTCTTCGTTTCGGTAAGTACTCATGGCGTTCGCTCAGTTAAGGAACATTGTTACAATGGATGACGCTCTCTAGTAAGATGTCCCGGTCATAACATTATTACCTTTGATCCGTCTGATAATCATGAGACGGAATCAGTCTGTGTTGCCAATAACGCAGGAGCAACGAAGTGAATTGATGAAGTGGGCGCAATCGCGTACCTTGCCCGCCGGTGATGTGTTTCGGGCGCGACTGATCCTGGCACTGGCCGATGGCGCCAGCTACAGCCAGATCATGCGGAGTTTGCAGACCACCGCTCCCACGATCTCGCGCTGGAAGCAACGCTTCGATGAACAAGGGATGGCGGGACTCGATCCGCGGCACAAGGGTAGTCAGCCACGCGTGGCCAACGCGGCGGTGCAGGCTAAGATCGCACGCAAGACACAACAGAAACCGGCGGATGGGTCGACGCATTGGTCCTGCCGCAAGATGGCAGCGGCGTTGGGGCTAAGCAAGTCGACGGTGCAGCGTGTGTGGGCGCAGGCACGCCTGAAACCGCACCGGCTGGATCGCTACATGGCTTCGGATGATCCGCGATTCGAGCAGAAGGCGGCGGACATCATCGGTCTCTACATGAATCCGCCGCAGCATGCAGCCGTGTTTTGCGTGGATGAGAAGACGGCGATTCAAGCGCTGGATCGGCTCGATCCGGTGCTGCCGCTGTCGCCCGGTCGCGCAGAGCGGCACGGCTTCGAATACTATCGCCATGGAACCCTGTCGCTGTACGCGGCGCTGGACGTGAAGACCGGCAAGGTTCAGGGCATGACGGCTGCGCGGCACACTAGCCAAGACTTCGTGGCCTTTCTGGAAGGGCTGGTAAAGCGGACCGGCTGGGCCCAGCAGATTCATGTCGTGCTCGACAATCTGTCGGCGCACAAGACCAAGGAGGTCGAGCAGTTTCTCCGGGAGCACCCACGAGTGCGGTTTCATTTCACTCCGACCTATTCGTCATGGTTGAACCAGGTCGAGCTGTGGTTCGCCAAGATCCAGCGCGATGTGATCACTCGCGGCGTGTTCACTTCGGTCGCCGATCTCGGCAATAAACTCCGGAAGTATATCCGGGCCTACTCGAAATCAGCACGGCCATTCCGCTGGACCTACACCGATCCCACTCGGCGCATCCGCCCTAACAAAATCGCCGGGACAGCTTACTAGTACCACCTTGTTTGGCTCGCAATTTACCATGTGGTTTCGAAAGAAAATTCCATCGAGGAAATGAGACAAGCGTTACCGCGCGCAGAGATCCTCCGCCGTGGAAGAATTGCCATTCTGGATGATGACGATCCCGAAATGCTTCAAGATTTGCGCAACCAAGGTCTCTCTGTCATCCACTTGCGATCGACCGATGATCAGCAGTTCCAAGCATTAGCAGACGGAATATACGATCTATTGCTGCTGGATTACGGTGGAATCGGGCCTCGCTTCGGAAATGAAGAGGGCCTTGATGTGTTGCGCTATCTCAAGCGGGTTAACCCTGGACTCCGGATCCTCGCCTTTACAGCTCGAACGTTTGATGCGTCGAAGGCTGATTTCTTCAGACTCTGCGATGGCGTCATAAAGAAGGACGCCGGTATACGGGAAACTCTGGAGCAAATTGAAGTACATCTGTCCGAAATACTGACGCCGTCTTATCAGTTCAATGCACTCACGAAGGCATTAGGTCTCGCTGATGATCAGCGGAAGCAAATGGAGGAAAGCCTGGCAAGTGCAATTTCCAGTAAGGGAGATCGCAACACAACAATACAGACAGCCAAGCGCCTAGCCAAGGGCGGCAGCGAGAAGGTTCTCGAAGCGCTCGTAGGAAAGGCAATCGAGCTGGGCATAGCGTACTTAGCTGCTGCCATGTAATCGGAGGAACCCTTGGATATCCTGGAAGGACTCGCAATTTCATGTTCTCCTTTTCCGTTTGTCGATCTCACGGAACCGAGTCCACCCACACACGGCTTGCATTACAATGCACCAAAATTCTGTGCAAAAGTGTTTCAACGCGGAGAATGCGAGCGTTTTTATCGGAGCATTAAGAGCCTTGGTGAAAGGCGTCAGTGCCCATACGGTTTTTCGGTTTGACCTGTACAACTCGGCAGCGCTCTGATAGCCATTAGCGGTCTCATCGGAGCTCCGCGGTTGGGCGGCGACACCGAACGTCTACGTGCCAAAGAATATCCGCAAAACCGGATTGCTGCTGAGGTACCCGCGGCCTGGGCGCGCGACATTGGCAAACGCTTGACGCAGGGCGGCGTTGACCGGGAGCAGGAGTTCGCGCGCCGTCTCGAAGCCTTGCACGAAATCCGTCGTTTCAACCAAATCGTCAGAACAAACATGGAACGGGTTTGTAATGAAAATAGCCCGAAGGACCCCGATGCTGCTCCTGTCGAACTTGTTCGAGCCCATCGCGCATCAGCATTGATATCAGTCCAGCTGGACGCTCTAGACTTGCTCGCCAACCCCGCATCGGCGATGAGCTTCGAAGGACGGCGATTAGTCTTCTATAAGACGGTTGACAAAATCGTACGCATCTATCAAGTCATAGCGGAGAACCGAGAAGTTGAATTGCGACTTAGTGGGGGTTCCACCGCACTCGCTTTAATGGACCATCGCACAATTCATATCATTCCAAGTGTATTTATCGATAATGCTCTAAAGTACTCACGGCGTGGCGAGGTCGTTCATGTGCGTGTCTGGGATGAGAATCGCGGTCAGGATCCCGTCATCTCGGTTGAAGTGAGGAGCCAGGGACCTGTTGCGACCTCTGACGAAGAAGCAAACCTCTTCGGATTGACACTGGCTAAGGTCGTCGCGGATCAACACAAAGGATGGATTGCCGCCTCTCAGCAACCGCAGAGCAGTGGCCGATCAGAATGGAAATTCAAGTTTCAGATCTTGCGTGTCTGGAGCGAGCGATGAGCCCCAGTGCTGAAATTCGGGAGTGAAGTACCCGCGTTCGAGTCGTCTAGTTGAACATTAGGGCTTGGATTGCCGGGGTGCAGCAGAACCCACCCGGCTAAAGCCTCGCGTCGCCGCGCGTTTGACACCCCCACCCACCCCTGTTAGCTTGGTTGTTTCAAAACCGTGTCCGAACACACGTCAGCACTGGGAGCCAATACCCTTAGGGCTTTGCGGACGGCGGCTGCCAGAGTTCAATCTTATTCCCATCCAGGTCATAGATCCAGGCAAAGCGGCCGTAGGATTCATTCATTCGCTTGGGGTCAATCTTTACTCCTTCTTGCTTCAAGCGGTCGAGCAAAGCATCCAGATCGTCCACGATGTAGTTGACCATGAACGGTGCTTGGCTGGGATCGAAATAGTCCGTGGAGGCCGGAAAAATACTCCATGCTGTAACGTGTTCCTTTTGCGGGTCGTCGTGTTCGCGCCACCGAAGCATCGCGCCTCCGCCTTTGTCAGCGAGTCCAAGATGCTTCGAATACCAGTCGCGCATCTGATCACGATTAGCAGATTTGAAAAAGACACCGCCGATTCCAAGGATGCGCCCGCGCTGCTCCATTTTTACAGGCGGCTTCGACTTTTCAGGCTGCGGAGATTGTACTTCCTGTCCTTTTGAGGAGGCCGAGATGAGCAACAGCGAACCGAGCGCAATTGCGCTCCAGCGTATTCCTTGCATTTGTGGATTATATAAGTTTCGATTCGAATGGAGAAAACGGTCCGCAATCTACTCCTTCGTTCGTAATCAAAACCTTCCTACCCGCCCGCGCGTTTGACACCCCCACCCACCCCTGTTAGCTTGGTTGTTTCCCATGGCGGAAGCCGGATCTCTGAAACGCACTCCCTTGCATGCCGTGCATCGTTCCTTAGGCGCCAAAATGGTCGATTTTGGCGGCTGGGATATGCCTGTCCAGTACTCCGGACTCCTCGACGAGCACCACGCCGTGCGCCGCGCAGCCGGGCTATTCGACGTCAGCCATATGGGCGAAATCGAGATTCGCGGACGCGAAGCCGCGCGCCTCACCGACTCCGTCACCACCAACGCCGTCGCCAAGCTCAAAATCGGCCAGGCGCAATATTCCGGCCTGCTCTACGAGCATGGCGGATTCGTCGACGACATCCTGGTCCACAAAGTCGCCGACGACCATTTCTTCCTTTGCGTGAACGCCTCCAATCAGGACAAAGATTTCGAGCACATCCGCGCCGCCAATCATTACGACGCCGAAGTGGAATTTGCCAGCGATCGCTACGCGCAGCTCGCCATCCAAGGGCCCAAGGCGCTCACCACTCTGCAAAAACTCACGCCGGTCGATCTCGCCGCCATCCGCTACTACTGGTTCACCGATGGCACGGTCTCCGGCACGCCGGCGCGCATCGCGCGCACCGGCTACACCGGCGAAGACGGCTTCGAAATCTACGTCGCGCCCGCGGAAGCCGCGCGGCTGTGGAACGAAATTCTGGAAGCCGGCCGTGAGTTCGGCATCAAGCCCTGCGGCCTGGGCGCGCGCAACACGCTGCGCCTGGAAGCCAAGATGGCGCTTTACGGCCACGAGATTCACGCTTCCATTTCGCCGCTCGAAGCGGACCTGGGCTGGATCGTGAAAATCGACAAAGGCGAATTCACCGGGCGCGCTGCGCTGCAAAAACAGAAAGCCAGCGGCCTGCGCCGCAAGCTGGTAGGCTTCGAAATGCGCGGGCGCGGTATCGGGCGCGACGGCTATGAAGTCCGCATCGATGGCGTTCCGGCCGGCTGGGTCACCAGCGGATCGCCCGCGCCGTCGCTCAACAAGAACATCGGTCTCTGCTATCTGCCGGTCGAACAGGCGCACGCCGGCCGCGCCATCGAAGTGATGGTGCGCAATCAGCCGGTGGAAGCACTGACCGTCGAGACGCCCTTCTACAAGCGAGCCAACCCATCATGACGTATCCGGACGACCGTCGCTACACCAAAGAGCACGAGTGGGTTCGCGTGGAAGGCGACATCGGCACGGTCGGCATCACCGATCACGCGCAGCATGAGCTGGGCGATATCGTCTATGTCGATCTGCCCAAAATCGGCGCCCGCCTGGATCAGGGCAAGTCGCTTGGCTCGGTCGAATCGGTGAAAGCCGTTTCCGATATCTACTCGCCGGTTTCAGGCGAAGTGACCGAGGTCAATGGCGTTCTGGCGCAATCGCCGGAAAAGCTGAATGAAGATCCGCACGGCGCGGCGTGGCTGGTGAAAATCCGCCTGAGCGCCGCCGACGAATTCAAGAATCTAATGACCGCGGCGGACTATCAAAGTTATGTAGGAGCCGAAAGCTAGTTGCGTTATCTTCCGAAGTCCCAGTCTGAACGCCGCCAGATGATCGAGGCGTGCGGCGTCGAATCCGCGGAACAACTTTTCAGCCACTTGCCGGACGATGTCCGCCTCAAGCGCCCGCTGAATCTTGCGCCCGGGATCTCGGAGTACGACATCGTCGATTACTTCCGCGCCCGCGCCGCCGAAAACGCCAACGGCTACGCCAGTTTTCTGGGCGCCGGCGTCTACGCGCATTACCGCCCGGTGCTGGTGGACACCGTCGTTTCGCGCGGCGAATTTCTCACGTCTTACACGCCCTATCAGGCGGAAATCTCGCAAGGCACCCTCACCACGATCTTCGAATTTCAGACCATGATCTGCCAGCTCACCGGCATGGAAGTGGCCAACGCGTCCATGTACGATGGCTCAACCGCAGTGCCTGAAGCGGCCATGATGGCGGCGCGCATTACCGGACGCGATGGCGTGCTCGTCGCCCGCAGCGTGCATCCCGAATATCGCGAAGTGCTGCTGACCTACGCCCGCAATCAGGGCATGCCCGTCCAGGAATTCGGCTATAACAACGATTCCGGCGCCGCTGAGTTGGCCGATCTCGAAAGCAAAATTACCGACGAGACCGCCGCCGTCATCGTGCAATCGCCGAACTTTTTCGGCGTGATCGAAAACGTGAAGAAGCTGGCCGAGATCGCCCACCGCCACGGCGCGCTGCTGGTCTTCATTTTCACCGAAGCCGTCTCGCTGGGAATTCTCGAGCCGCCGGCGGAAGCCGACATCGTAGCCGGCGAGCTGCAATCGTTCGCGATTTCGCCCAGCTTCGGCGGCCCTTTCGCCGGCATCATCGCCACCAAGGAAAAATTCATGCGCCAGATGCCGGGACGCCTCGTCGGCGAGACCGTCGATTCCCGCGGCAATCGCGCCTTCTGCCTGACGCTTGCCACCCGCGAGCAACACATCCGCCGCGAGAAGGCGACGTCCAACATCTGCACCAACCAAGCGCTCATCGCCCTGATGGCAACCGTCTTCATGACCGTCTACGGCAAGCAGGGCCTGCGCGAACTGGCCGAGCAGAACCTGGCCAAAGCGCATTACCTGGGCGCGAAACTCAAGCCGCGCTTCAGCGGTCCGTACTTCAACGAGTTCGTCGCCGCGACCAACGGCAAAACGCCGGACGCGATCAACCAAGCCGCTGCTCAAGAAGAAAATCATCGGCGGCGTGCCGCTCAGCCGCTGGTATCCGGAACTCGAAAATTCGATGCTGCTGTGCGCCACCGAAATGAATAAGCGCGAACATATGGATCAAGTGGTGGAGGCCTGGCAATGAAAGGTCCGGTCGCACATCACGCAGAACGAAGCCCTGCTGTTCGAAATGGGCTCGCCCGGCAAGATCGGCTATCAGCTTCCCGTCGCTCGACGTGCCCGCGGTCGATGCCGCCGCCGCGCTCGGCCAGGAAAACGTGCGCGCCGAAATCGAAGGCTTTCCCGAAGTCAGCGAAGTGGAAGCCATCCGCCATTTCACGCGGCTCTCCACCTGGAATTACGCCATCGATCTCGGCCTCTACCCGCTCGGCTCCTGCACCATGAAGTACAATCCGCGCGTCAATGAGCTGGTGGCGCGCCTCGACGGCCTGGCCTGGGCGCATCCCTATCAGCCTGAAGCGCTGTCGCAAGGCGCGATGGAAGTGATGGCGCGCCTCGAAGCCGCGCTCGCCGAAATCACCGGCATGGACGCCGTCACGCTGCAGCCCGCGGCCGGCGCGCATGGCGAGCTCACCGGCATCCTGCTCATCCGCGCGCTGCTCGAAAAGCGCGGCAATCCGCGCAAGAAAATTCTGATTCCGGATTCCGCCCACGGCACCAACCCCGCCACCGCCGCCATCGCCGGATACGCCGTCGAAAATATTCACTCCAACGCGCGCGGCATGGTCGATCTCGCCGAGCTCGAGCGCGTAGTCGATAAAGACGTCGCCGCGCTGATGATGACCAATCCCAACACGCTCGGCGTCTTCGACGACAACATGGCCGGCGCGCGGAGATCCTGCATCGCAAAGGCGCGCTGGTCTACATGGATGGCGCCAACATGAACGCGCTGGTCGGCATCACGCGACCCGGCGATTTCGGCGTCGACGTGATGCACCTCAATCTGCACAAGACGTTTTCCACGCCGCACGGCGGCGGCGGTCCCGGCGGCGGACCGGTGGCCGTGAAAAAAATCCTGGAGCCGTTTCTTCCCGCCCCGCGCCTGAAACGCCTGCGCAATCGCTGGACTTTCGATTACAAGCGCCCGCACTCCATCGGCAAAGTGCGCGCGTACTACGGCAATTTCGGCGTGATCGTGCGCGCGCTGGCCTACATCCTGGCGCATGGCGGCGATGGTCTGCGCAACGCCACGGTGGACGCGGTGCTCAACGCCAATTACATTCGCCGCAAACTAGAGCCGTTCTACGATCTGCCCTACACCGCGCCCAACATGCACGAAGTCGTCTTCAGCGACGACCGCCAGGCCAAGCTCGGCGTCCGCACCGGCGACATCGCCAAGCGCCTGATCGATTACGGATTTCATCCCTACACGGTCAGCTTCCCGCTGATCGTGCACGGCGCGCTCATGATCGAGCCCACCGAAACCGAGAGCAAGCTCGAGCTGGATTTGTTCATCGAGGCGATGATCGCCATCGCCAAGGAAGTCGAGACGGACCCGCAGCTCGTGCGCACGGCTCCTCACTCCACCCGTACCAGCAAAGTGGATGAAGTCGGCGCCGCGCGCCGTCCGATATTGCGATGGAAACCGCGGGAGATCCAAGCCGCGCATTAAACCCCGCCTGGCAGCTTGCCATCGTCATCGCGGTGGTCCTGCTGCTGCGCGTTCCTTTTCTCCATCAAGCCATTCAGGGCGACGACGTCTTTTATCTCTACGGCGCCGAGCACGCCCAGATCGAGCCGCTGCATCCGAATCACGCGCATTATGTTTCGCTCGGCGATCTGGTCGACATGCGCGGCCATCCGCATCCGCCGTTCAACATGTGGTTCCTGGGCGGGCTGCTCGCAGTCGCCGGAGACATTCGCGAAGCCCGCTTCCACGCCGCCTACATTTTGTTCTCGCTGATTGCCGCGCTAGCCATGTGGTCGCTCGCCAGAAGATTCTCGCCGCACCCGCTCTGGGCCGCCCTGCTGTTTCTGGCAACGCCTGCGTTCGTGGTGAACGGCAACTCACTCGAATCCGATATTCCGTTTCTAGCATTCTGGATGGCGTCCATCGCGCTGTTCGTAGGGCGCCGTTATGCGCTGAGCGCTCTCGCCATGGTGCTCGCGTCGCTTGCCGCGTATCAAGCCGTTTTGCTCACCCCCATTCTGGGGCTCTACGTCTGGCTGTACGATCGCCGCTCGCGCGCAGCCTGGTCAGCCACGCTAGTTCCGCCCGTGACCCTCGCGCTGTGGACCGTTTTCGAGCGCGTCTCAACCGGCGCAGTGCCCGCCGCCATCCTCGTCGGCTACCTACAAACGTACGGATGGCAGAGCGTCGCCAACAAACTCCGCAGCGCCGCCGCGTTATCCGGACACGCCGCATGGCTGGTGTTCCCCCTGCTGCTGCCGCCCGCATTTCTGGCCTCCAGAAAACGCCGCGATCCCGACACATTGTTCCTCGCCGGCTGGATCGCGATCTTCTTCGCCGGCGCACTGGTAATTTTCTTCGCCGGGTCCGCCCGTTACTTGTTGCCCATGGCCGCGCCCGTAGCTCTGTTGGTCTCGCGCATCCGCCCGCGCTGGCTCGCCGCCGGTTTCGCCGCCGAAATGGCGCTCAGCCTCGCGCTCGCCGTCGTCAACTATCAGCACTGGGATGGCTACCGCCAGTTCGCCCAGTCACTCGGAAATTATCCGCGCGTGTGGATCAACGGCGAGTGGGGATTGCGCTACTACCTGGAAGGCCGCGGCGGCCTGCCCATGCGCAACGGGCAATCCGTGCGACCGGGCGACCTAGTCGTTACCAGCGAGCTTTCCTATCAGACGAAGTTCACCACCGGCGGCGGAGCGCTCTTGCCCATCGCCCAGCGCGAAATTCGTCCAGGCCTGCCGCTGCGCTTGATCGGCCTGAATTCCCCCTCCGCGTATTCCACAATCGCCCACGGCCTGCGCCCCTTCGATATCTCGCGCGGTCCCATCGACCGCCTTCGCGCCGATCTCGTCGTCGAGCGCCAGCCGACGCTAGCCGACCTCCCCATGAACGCGCCCGAAGCCAGGCAGCAAATCGTCAGCGGCCTCTACGATCTCGATGGCGCAACCTGGCGTTGGATGGGCGCGCGCGCCGAAGTGCTGTTGAAAGCGCCCGCTGACCCCACTCCGCTGCGCGCCAGTCTTTACCATTCCCTCCATGGCGCCGGCGCGCCGCGTGACGCTGTCCATCGACGGCCAGGAAGTAGCCAGCCAAACCTACGGCGCGCCAGGATCCTACACGCTCGAAGCTCCGCCGCGCGCCATCTTCACTTCCACCGTCACCGTGACCTTGGCTATCGACAAGACCTTCTCCGTCCCCACCGACACACGCGAGCTAGGCATCATCGTGAGCGAGATTGGATTCAGAAAGTAGTATCCTGAGGACATGTCATGTGGAAGCGGCATTCCGTTGCAGCCAACCATTCCGGCCGGCGCGCGGAAGGTGATGTGCGTGAAGTTTCAGAAGGAGATGGAAGGTTTAAGCGAGATCCCATTTGAAGGACACCCGCTGGGCCAGAAAGTCTACGACAACGTTTCCAAAGAAGCCTGGAAAATGTGGCTGGAGCACATGAAGATGCTCATGAACGAGTACCGCCTCAATCTGGGAACCAAGGATGCGCAGGAATTCCTCATCAAGCAAATGGACGACTATTTCTTCGGCGCCGGCGCCGCCCTTCCGCCCGATTTCGTGGCCCCCAAGACAAAACAATAAGCAATGCGAGAATCCAGGGTGCGCCAGCCCCTGTATTACGAGGCATTCCACTGTTTAGGCGCTGATTGTGAAGATACCTGCTGCAATGGCTGGCGGGTCATGGTCGATCGCAGCACCTACGAGCGCTATCAGAACTGCTCCGACCCCGAGCTTCAGCCCTCCCTAACCCAGCTCGTCACCATCAACCCCGCCCACACTGGCGACGATGATTACGCCAGCATCACGCCCACCGGAACCGAGTGCCCGTTCCTGTCGGAAGGCCTCTGTTCCATTCAGCAGAAGCTGGGCGAAGAGTACCTGTCCAAAGCCTGCGCGACGTATCCGCGCGTCTTCAACGTAGTCGATGGCGTATTCGAAAAATCCTTGGAGCTATCCTGCCCGGAAGCGGCCAGGTTGGCTCTGCTCGATCCTAACCCGATCGAATTCCGTGAATCACCGGATGACGGCGCAACTCGGCTCGGCAGCCTTTCCGTTCTTGAAACCTCTGCGCCGCAAAATCTCGACAAGCCCTACCGCCATTTTCACCAGGTTCGACGCCTGGTTGTTTCCCTTCTCCAGAATCGCCAGTATCCGCTGTCGAGCCGCCTCGTGATCCTGGCCCACCTTTGCGACAAGCTGAACGAGATGGCTGCGGCACAGGATCAGGACGGCGTACCGGAGATCGTGCAAAAGTACGCGGAAGCCATCAATCAAGGCCTGTTCAACGATATCTTGAGCCAATCCCGCGCTCAACCCACCGCACAATTGGAAATTGTTCTGGAACTCCTCGTCAGCCGCATCACATCGGACTACACCCCGCGCCGTTTTCTGGAGTGCTATGAGGACTTCATGCGCGGCATCGATTTGGGCCCTTTATCCGTCATGACTGTTGTCGCGGGCCGCTACGCCGCAGCTTACCGGGAATATTATTCGCCGTTCATGACTCAGCACGAATCCATCATGGAACGGTTTCTGGTGAGTTACGTGTACAAGACCCTGTTCCCACTCGGGCCGCAGGAAAGCACACAAAAACTCAGTCTTTATCGCAAGGACAGCTCGATTTCCGTGCAGTACATGTTAATGGTGCTGCACTTCGCCGTCATGAAGGCGCTCTTGATCGGCATGTCCGGCTATCATAAGTCCGGACTTACTACTGATCATGCGATCAAGCTGATTCAGTCCTACACCAAGACATTCGAGCACAGCACGGCATTTTCGCCGCGCGCGATCGAAATTCTAAAAGGCAGAGGCATCCACAACGCCGTCACGATGGCGGTTCTCATTCAGAACTAGCAATCCTACTGCGGATTGCCAGGCGCAAGACGAAAGTCGCCCGTGCCTGCACGATCGATGAACCTGACGATCAGCCGGTCGCCAACGCCCTCGACGTGCCGGTACATCCACGTTTCGTAAGGGAATCCAGTCTGCGGCTTGGCGTGAGCTTCAAGCTCATCCGGCGGGCCGTAAACAATGTACATGTGGCCGCGATCGGTCAACCATCCCGGCCGCCCGGATGCCATATGAAAATGCTCGTTGGCGAACGCGATGCGGCGGTAGTGTTCCTCTTTGAACTCGTTGATCGGGGTGCCGGGCGTCGGATCGCGCCGCAGCCAGAATTGCTCGATGAATTTGACGCGCTCTTCATCGGTGGCCAATCTCTGAAACGCTGCGCGCTCCTTATCGTCGATGATGTAGACCACGTCCTCGTTTAGCCATTTCGTATAAGGAGACTGCGCCTGGGCGGTGGCAGATCTTTGTGGAGCTGGCGCGGCTTGCCACGCAGCCAACGTCATCGCAGCAGTTGCCATGAGAACGGCGGCGGCGAATAACGGTGTCCAAGCGCTGTTTTGACTTTGCGGAGACAACAGACGGCGAATGCGTTTCACGAGATTTCCTCCTGTAGCGGCCACAGCCGGTTCACGGCCGGACCAACGGTTTTGTTCCAACGTGCTCAAAGCAACGGCGTATTCACGCGCGTTGCCAGTCATCGCAACGACCACGTCGTCGCAGCAATTTTCCCGCTCTGTGCGAATCACCCGCGCAATCCACCAGACCGCCGGATGATAAAACAGCAGCCCCTCGACAGATCGCTGCAGCACATTCACCAGAAAATCGCAGCGCCGGATATGCGCCAACTCGTGCAGCAAAATGGCCTCCACCTGTTCTGTTGGCAGCCCGGCAAGCAGTCCGAGCGGCACCAAAATCACAGGACGAAAATGGCCCAGCACCAGCGGCGCCTCCGCCAGGCTGGATTCCAGCAGCAGGACCGGCCGTGAAACCCGCAAGCGGGCGCTCAAGCGGGCTAGTTCCTTCTGCCAGCGTTCCGGCGCGCCGCACACGCCCCGCCGTCGCAACCGGCGTACCCCGATCCAACCGGCCACGTGGCTCAAGTAGAAAATCCAGACGCCCGCCATCCAGAACGGCGCGAACCAGGGCACAGCCGCAGCCAGGCCATCGCTCGACGCTGGCACACCATCCACGGCGCGCACAGTCCAGGCGGGGAACGGTGGCGTAGTTGCGATATGCATTACGTCCCCACCTTGCGGCAGCTCACGAACCAACGTGAGACCGAACGCGCCCAACATCGCGAGCAACGCGCCGCAGGCCGCGGCATACCGGACGCGAGGCGATCGCATCGCCATCAGCGCCGCCGCGAGCGCGGCCGAGATGATCGCACCCTGCCACAGCGAATGCAACAGCGTCCAACCCATCGCGCCAGCCAGCGGCGTCGCCACCCAGGTTTCGAGAAGGCTCATTTCTCCTCCTTGCGGTATTCATCCAGCAGCTTGCGGATTTCAGCCAGTTCTTTCTTCGATGTCTTCCGCGCCGACAGCGCGCCCACCAGCAGTGCTTTGGCTGAGCCCGCAAACGCGCGCTCCAGCAAATCCCCGGCGAGCTGTCGCTGCGTCCACTCGCGCGGCCGCGCCGCTTCGTAGATATGCGCACGCTGATTCTGATCGCGGCGCACCAGCCCCTTTTCCGCCATGATCTGCATGAATTTCAGCACCGTGCTGTATTGCGCGATGCGGCGCCGGCTGATCACGTCATGTACCTCACGCACCGTAGCCGGCCCGATGCTCCACAGCACGGTCAGGATTTCGAGTTCAGCGTCAGTAGGCCTGCGCGGCTCGTTTGCCATATAGGAAGACTTTACTAGTAAGAGGTTACTATGTCAAGAGGCTGCTGACAAAAAGACGGCGTCAACGTGGAATTTCGCCCATCCTGCGCAGAAACGGCGCCATCGTCAGGCCTTGGGCAAACACCGAAAACGCGACCACGGCAAAACTGATCGTAACGATCTCTTCGCGTTGAGAGATGTCAGGCGGAAGTCCTAGCGCGAGTGCCAGTGCTACCGCGCCTCGCAAGCCGCCCCAAAGCAGGGTGTGCTGATGCTTCATCGAGACACGAAGTGAAGAGCGTGAAAATAAAAAACAGCAGGGATAGATCGCCAATGCCCGGCCCAATGTCACGAGCACAATCGCAATCACGGCCGGCAACCAAATCGCAACGAAGTTTTGATGCGCTTCGTGCATTCCAATCAGCAGGAACACCATCGAGTTGGCGACGAAGGCCGCGTATTCCCAGAACGCGTGCACGGCTTCCTTGCCGCGCTCGGAGATCGTGCCAAACGACTGCAGATTGCCCATAACCAGCCCCGCCGTGATCGTGGCCAATACACCGGACCCGCCAAAACGTTCCGCCGTCAGGAATGAGCCGTAGGCAGCGACCGTGGTAAAGGTGATCTCGACCAGGTGATCGTTGGTTCGCCCGGCCAGCAGTAGCGCTCCGGCCGCGACGGCGGCGCCGCATAGAATTCCGCCACCGATGGTTTTCAGAAGCATGCCGGTAACTTCAAAAGGCGTTAGCTGTTGACCCGAAGCGATAGCGACGAGCACGCCAAACGCAACCGCGGCAGTGCCATCGTTCAAGAGACTCTCGGCCTCGATAAGCAGCAGCAAACGGCCCTGGGCCTTCGCTTCTTTGAAAATTGCGATGACCGAAACGGGATCGGTTGCGGCGATGAGAATCCCGAACACCATGGCGCTGAGCCATTGCCAATGCGCCAGGTAGTGCATTCCCAGTGCCGTTGCGAGCGCGGAAAGGACCACTCCCAGTGTCGCCAGCACGACGATCACTAAAAAATCCCGGCGCAATGGATTCCAGTGAATGTAAAAAGCTGCTTCAAATAGGAGCGGCGGCAAAAGCACCGTAAAGATGAGATCTTTGGTCAGGCTGACATTCGGCGCAAACGGCATTGCCGCCAGAAATATTCCTGCAGCGACCAAGCCGACGCTGTACGGGAGCCGCAGCCGCCGGGTAACCATGGCGACCACCGCCGCGATCAGAAGAAATAGCGCTCCCGTTTGAAAATCCAGTTCCATGTTGTTGCCGAGTCAACGCCGATTCAATGTCTACGATAGCTGAGTAAAGCGCGCCGGCGCAGTCCACGGAAAATAGATGAATTGTTGTAGAATCTGCCATGGAAGCCACCGCCCGTCCTCCTACCTGGAAGACTTTGCTGGCGTTCGCCATCATCTATTTCGTGTGGGGCTCTACATTTCTTGCCATTCGCGTAGGCGTCCGCGAAGTTCCCCCGTTTCTGCTCGCTGGCATGCGCTTCTTAGTTGCCGGGCTGGTCCTCTACGTCTGGATGCTCGCGCACGGCGAGCGCTCACCCGCCCCGCGTCAATGGGCCTCCGCATCGTTGCTCGCGATCCTGATCTTCGTCCTCGATTACGGCCTGCTCTTCTGGGCCGAGCAGCGCGTGCCCTCCGGCGTCGCCGCTGTCATGATGGCCACCATCCCCGTGTTCATGGCGCTCTCGGAGATTATTTTCCTGCGCACGCAGCGCCTCACGTTGCGCCTCGCCCTGGCGCTCTTGATCGGCATCGCCGGAGTGGCCGTGTTAATGAGCCGCACCCTCGATCTCGGTGGCGCGCCCATCGACACGGCCGGCGCCATCGCGCTGATCATCGCCGCGATTAGCTGGTCGATCTCCTCGGCGCTTACGCGCAAACTGCCGCTGCCGCCATCCAAAGTCATGAGCTCAGGAGCGCAAATGCTCGCCGGCGGCGTGTTTCTGACTCTCACGGCGGCGGCGCTGGGCGAGTTTCGTAATTTTGATCCGGGAGCCGTTTCCCGCGGCGTATGGCTTTCGCTACTTTATTTGATTGTTGCCGGCTCGATCATCGGCTTCACCGCCTATGTGTGGCTGATTCATCACGAGTCGCCTACGAAAGTAGGAACCTATGCATACGTCAATCCGGTTGTCGCCGTGCTAGTCGGATATTTTCTGGGCGGTGAAGCGATTGGCCTGCGAACGATTCTGGGGACCGCATTCGTCCTGATCAGTGTGGTGATGATCACGTTAACGCCGAAATCGTAATTCGAGGAGAGCGAGCCATGCACCCACCGCCAGCCGCCAAAGATAAAGCCTCCCTGAGCGATTATCTCGCCGCCGAGAGAACCTTTCTGGCGTGGATTCGCACCGGCCTCGCCTTGATGGGTTTCGGCTTCGTGGTGGCGCGGTTCGGCTTGTTCCTGCAGGAATTTCAAATCGCCCAACCTAACTTCGCTCAGGGATCGCACCAGTTTTCGCTGTGGTCGGGAACGGCGCTTATCGCCGTCGGAGTAGCCGTGAATCTATATTCGGCCTGGCGCCACGTTCATATGATTGACGATTTGAATCGCGGCGATCTCACCCGCGCCAATTCATCAAAGCAGATAGTGATAGTCGCTCTGTTCCTGGCCGCAGTCGGCGCGGCCATGGCCCTTTATTTGACCCTGATACGGCCTTCGTAATCTACATGCGCACCGGCAGCGTAGTGGCAATTTCGAAACGCAGCCGCCCGTGCGCTTCCCGCAACGCCCGCTCTACCTGATCCGGGGACGCTCCCCGCGCGAAGATAAATCCCAGGTAAGTCGCGCCTTCGGGCAGCGGCAGAATTTCCTGGCCCTCTTTAGCGGTGATGATCACATCTTCGATTCCCGCAACCTCCCGCGCCTCCGCTACGCCCGCCACGCCCTGATAGATTCCGCCCTTGGGAATCGGAATCATCATCACACCGGACGCCGCATCGGCCAGCCGCGCATTGGCGACATCTTCGCCCAGCGCGTGCCGCAGAATCAATTCCTCGAGCGGCATGCCCTCGCCGAAACGCAGCGCGCGCGCACACAGCCCGCCGATCGGCCGCGCAGCCACTTCCAGAATCCACGCGCGTGTCCCGTCATAACGCAGTTCCGCGTGGACCGGGCCGCGCGTCAGCCCCAACGCCGTAATCGCCCGCTGTACTGCGGCAAGCAGCGCGCGCTCGACATCTTGCCCGGCCCGCGATGGCGTAACGTAAATCGTCTCCTCGAAGTACGGCCCCTCCAGCGGATCGGGTTTGTCGAAAACGGCCAACACTTGCAGCCGCCCGCCCGTGAGCAGCCCTTCGACGGCAAATTCGCGACCCTCAATGTAGCTTTCCACCTGGATGAAACGATGCTGCTCCTCGCGCAGAATCGCCACATCCACGCTTTCGAGCAGCCGCTTAATGCGTTGGAACGCCGCCACAAACTCGCCGGCATTATTGACGCGAATCACCCCCCGGCTGGCCGAGAGGCCCAGCGGCTTCTGTACGCAGGGATAAGCCCCCCTCCCAGCCGCATCGCGCGGATCCTCATCCAGCCGCAGCCGCTGGAACGCCGGCACCGGCAGCCCGGCGGCCTGATAAAGCTGCCGCGCCCGGTACTTATCGCGCGCCGCAGTCACCGATGCCGGCGAGTTGTACGGAATCCCCAGCGCTTCTGCAGCCAGCGCCGCCGCCAATGTAGGCCGATCGGCTACCGCGACGATCGCATCGAACGGGCCAAGCCCCAGGACCGCGTCCCGCGACGCCTGCGGATCTTCGAAGCGCACCGGAATCGCGTGATCGCCCCACGGATCTTCCAGCACATGGCAGCGGTCCGTGGCCAGCGTCACATCCAGCCCCAGCCGCTTGGCCGCATCGGCGAAAATGCGCGTCTGGTAACCGGTTGTGGCTGCGAATAGGAGCAGGCGTGCCATCCCATCCACAGAGTAGCGTTTAATTGTGCGGAGCGGCTGGCGGGATTGCGGCGGAAATCGTTTGCGCCTTGGCAGAGTAACTGGAAAATATCGTAAAGGTTCCGCCGTCGCCGGGCGCCAAACTAATCGGCCCAATCATGATGTTGTCCAGCAGCTTGCTGAAATCCGGCTCGCTCTGTGTAAGTAGCTGCGAAACTTTGTGAAAGATCGGAATAGCCGAAGTAATCCCAACCTGCCACCCGGTACTAGCCTTCAGAACTGTACCCGCCATCGCCACCGCGACACCCACGGCAGCCTGCTCGCCGTTGTTGGCTCCCCACTCCAACAGGCGTGCCCATTTATTGCGCGACTTATTCTCATAGCGGCTCAGCAGGATAGCTTGCGCGCGCGCCGCCTTGTACCAGTGAACCTCCGGCGCCGCCATGTAAATGTCTTCCGGAGTCAGCTTCGCGACCGTGGATCCATCGTTCTTAATCATCACGTTCCAGATGCCCACGCCGCGCCCTTTGCCGAAGTTGGCAGTCGTGGCGCCGGCATCTTCGGGAGAGAACAGCAGCCGCACCTGCGCCATCCCCAGCCCAGGGAAAACGACCAACTGCAGAAGCAATACCAAGAGTTTTGCCACGAAACTATTTCTCCTTAGGGACTTCGCCGAGTAGAACCAACTGCGGTTAAAGTATACGGCCGCACCCGTGAAAATGACGGCTGCCAACCATCCTCGACGACGCGTATCCTATTGAAGAAAAATTAGTTGAAGTTAATTGACAGTGTTGTGACCAGCGACTGACTACGTCAACATCCGCGGCTATGCCAGCAACCTATGCGGTCAATCGCTCGAAGCGTACGAGTCTGGCGAGAATAGCGTTAGGAGATACTATTGTCGATCAAGCAGCATCGGGAACGGCATTATCGGGGGAACGCTGGTACTGATGTCGACCGGATTGGCGCTAGCCCTTCGCCGCTCGGCCTTGCAGCTAGTTAGTTCAAGCAGAGTGAGGCGGGCCAATCGCGGTCCGCCCCACTCGGCAGTATCTTACGGTTTTGAACCCCCGCCGCCTGCTCCGCCCGCTCCTCCGCCGCCGTTCATTTTGGCTATGGGATGCTTCTTGCCCTTCTTCCCCGCAGCTTTGCGCAGATCGGCCCATCGCTTTCGCGTGGCGTCTCCAATGCGCTTGCGGGCAGCCGCGCTCATTTTGCGCTTGGGCTTTTCAGGCGTTGCTTTGGCGTTCTTGATCACCGCCCAACGCTTCTTCTGCGCCGCGGCAATGCGCCGGCGCGCCGACGCACTGAGCGTACGCTTTGCCGGAAGATCAGGGGCGGGACCGCTGGCGGGTTCTCCTCCAATCTGAGCTTTCAAATCAGCCATAGCCGCTTCTATTCTTGCGATCTCAGCTTTATAGCCAACCAAGGCCATCGCCAAGAGATCTTTATCAATGCCTGCTTTTCTTGCCAATGTCTACGTCTCCTTTAGTTTTTTTCACAACTGATATAGCAACAGGCTAGTCAGAATCAACGCCATACCAAAGACGGTAAGCCAGAGCGACCGGGAGAGTTCTTCGTCTCTCCGGTGAGGCGTCGTGATTGGGAATGGAGAAGAAATAGATGCAGAAAAATTTCGTATTCCGTCCTGCAGGCTATGGAACAAGCCTGGCACCAAGCCGAGCGCGATAAGCACGCAGCCGAAGATGATGGCGAATACTAACTGTCTGACATGCACTAGTTCTATACATCATATCCCCCAAACAGGGGACATAGAAGCGGTTTTATAAAAACCGACCCCCTTAGCTTTCCAGAGGTACTATACCTTGGAGGCGATTATGAGCATGATCGATCGGCGCGCGTTTTTGCAAGCAGCGGCTGCGGCCGGAGTCGCATCCACTGAGCGTGCGCGCGGCGCCGACGCAGCCGACGTCAAAACCGTGCAAGCCGTCGTCGAAAAACATCACGACGAAAACGTGCACCGGCTGCAGGATTGGATCCGCCAACCGTCCATCGCGGCCGAAAATCGCGGCATGACCGAAGGCTGCGATTTGATGATGCGCCTGCTGCGCGACGCCGGTTTCGATCAGGTGACGAAATCTCCCAGCGACGGGCAGCCCGGCGTCTTCGCCACGCTCGATGCCGGCGCCGCGCGAACCGTCGGCATCTACTTCATGTACGACGTGAAGCAGGCCGATCCCGCCGAATGGTCTTCGCCGCCGTTCGAAGCCGCGCTGGTCGACAAGCCCGGTCTGGGCAAAGTGGTGATGGGCCGTGGCGCAACAAATCAGAAAGGACCGGAGTCAGCGTTTCTGGCCGCGCTTGCATGCCTTCCGCCATGCGGGGCGCAAGCCGCCGGTGAATCTGGTGTTCGTCGCGGAAGGCGAGGAGGAAATCGGCTCGCCGCATTTCCCGCAAATCGTCCACAAACCGGAAGTGCTGGCGGCACTACGCAAATGCAGCGGCCTGTTCATGCCGATGGGGATGCAGGCTCTCGATGGCAACGTGACAATCTCGCTCGGCGCCAAAGGCGTCATCGAACTGGAATTGGTTTCAAGCGGCGAACGCTGGGGCCGCGGTCCGAAGCAGGATCTGCATTCGAGCAATGAGGCGCGCGTCGACAGTCCGGCGTGGCGCCTGGTGCAGGCGCTGAACACGCTGGTTGCAGCCGACGGCCACACGCCGGCCATCGACGGTTTCGCCGACAAAGCGCGCCCGCTCTCGCCGGCCGAGAAGGCCATGATCCGCGAGAGCGCGCGCCGTCAGAACGAAGAGCTGGTCAAGAAACAGCTCGGCGTCCAACACTGGGTGCACGACGTGGATTTTCTCGAATCGCTCGAGCTTCTCGTCTCGCGGCCCACCGTGAATATCGAAGGTCTGGTGAGCGGATACACCGGGCCGGGCGGCAAAACGATTCTGCCGCACAAAGCGGTGGCGAAGCTCGACCTGCGCCTGGTGCCGGACATGACCGCCGCCGGCGCGCTCGCCGCACTCAAAGCGCATCTGGCCAAGCGCGGGTTCGGCGATATCGAAGTGAACATGACCGGCGGCTACGATCCGACCAGCACCTCCGCCGATAGCCCGATTATCCGGGCGGCGACTGCCGTGTATCGGCGTGCCGGCCTCGACCCAATCTTTTCGCCGCGCATGGCCGGCTCCTGGCCAGGATACGTTTTCACCGGCGAACCGGTGAAGCTGGCCGCAGGACATTTCGGACTAGGCCACGGCAACGGCGCCCACGCGCCGGATGAATATTACCTGATCGAGTCGACCAATCCGAAGATTCAAGGCTATGACGGCGCGGTGCGTTCATATGTCGAGTATTTGTACGAGCTGGCTGCGGTGAACGAGAGGGCGGGTTTCAAACCCGCCCCTACATAGCTGTGCAAACGAAGCGCAAGCGATCGCCACGCGACGTTGGCGTCGAACGAATCGCAAGACGGCGCGAAAACTTGCCAGCCTGCCTTGTGCGACGATTGTCCGGATCAGTGCTGCAACATTGCGCGCAAACCGCTAACGCGCATTGTAGGGGCGGGTTTCAAACCCGCCCTTCACACAAGAGCCACCTGCTCTTCAGTGGGTTCCGCTCAACAGTACCAGGGCTCGGTGAGATACGGAATGGTCGCGCGCGCGGCCAAATGGAAATCCGGAGCGTCGGCGTTTCCGTGTGCCAGCCGCCAGATGCCCCGGAAAATCTCAGCGCGCCCAGCCCCGCGCTTCTCTTCCCGCTTGATCAACTCCTGAATCTCAACACACAGCCGATCCAAGCCGGCGTCGGCATGCGCCCACGGATACGACAGCGCCCGCTCCTCGAACGGCCCCGCCAACGTGCTAATCTCGTCCAGTTCCAACAGGCGCGAGCCCGCCGGAATCAGCAGCCGAATCGCGAGCTGAATCGGCGAAACGTTCGCCACCAGGTCCAATTCGACCAGCAGCCGCAGCAGTTCGCGATAGCCCTCCCACGTCGTCCACGGCGTGAACGGAATGAACGTCGGGCTGAGCGCGCACCCCCGCCTCGCGCGTGATGCGCACCGCCTCCACAAACCCCGCGCGCGTGTGGCCTTTATCCAGCTTCGCGAGCACCGCATCGTCGATCGATTCGACGGCGCTGATCACGAACACGCATCCCGTGCGCTGCAAGTACTGTCAGCGCGTCGCGATGCTTCAGCAGATGCTCGATCTTGATCGTCGCGTCGTACGTTACACCCGGATGCTCCGCGTGCAGCGCCTCGACCAGCGCCAGCGCGTGCCCGACGCCGTTGAAGAAATCCGGATCGCCAAACGTGATGTGCTGCGCGCCGGCGGCCACTTGCCGGCGAATATCCTCCAGCACCACATCGCGCTGGACCACGCGAAAAGTCCCGTTGTAAACCGGCACCACCGGGCAATGCCGGCAGAGATGCTTGCAGCCCCGGCTGGCTTCGGTGTAACCCACCTGCTTTTCGATCGCCGCCGATCCACCAATCGGGCGTAGCGCGAAAGCGACGGGCAAATCCGAGCGGTCCGGAACCAGAAAATTCTGCCGATTGAGCGAAATTAGCGGCTCGTGCTGGCGGCCGTTCGAGCCCACGTCCAGCCGGCGCGCCAACGCCGACCAGCCCCTCCTCGAACTCGCCCCCGAGAATGGTTTGAGCCCCCAGCCCGCGCAGCAGCGTCTCATTGAGTGGAGCGTACAATCCGTAACAGCAAATATGCGCCTCCCGGATTCCACTCGCGCACGCGTTCGATGGCCTTCACGGCCAGGCGCGTCGCCGTGTGCATCGGCAGATAGAACGCCACCAAGTTGGCCGCGCTCACGGCTGTTACGGGGAAGACGGGCTGCATGCCAGATCGACGCAGGCGACGTCGTGGCCGTCGGCTCGCAACCAGGCCGCGGGCGACGCCAGACCGAACGGCTGCCGGCCCAGTTCGTAGGTCGAAATCAGGATTGCTTTCAAGAGCGCTCTAGCTTATTATCGCTCGGTGGCTCTGTGAGCGGACGCTCTAGGTGTCCCCAGCTCATTGCTACAATAGTAGTGTCCCAGTGCCCATGCTAGCCACACGAACTATCGCCGAGGACATACTGGAGCTCAAGCAGGAGCGCCGCGCCATTCTGCTTGCGCACCATTATCAGGAGGCGGAAATTCAGGATCTGGCCGACTGGGTAGGCGATAGCCTGGAGCTGGCCCGCAAAGCCCGCGATTTTGAAGGCGATGTGATCGCTTTCTGCGGCGTCTGGTTCATGGCCGAGACCGCCAAAGTGCTGAATCCGAACTCGGACGGTAGTGGTTCCGGACCGCGACGCCAGTTGCAGTCTGGTCGAAAGCTGCGCGGTCGAGCCGGTTCGTGCCTATCGCCAGCGGCATCCGGATCACGTCATCGTCAGCTACATCAATACGTCGGTCGAAGTGAAAGCCGAGAGCGACATTCTGTGCACGTCGCGCAATGCCGTGCAGGTGGTGAATTCCATCCCCGCCGACAAGACCGTCTTGTTTCTGCCGGATCAGCAACCTGGGCAACTACGTGCAGCGCCAGACCGGCCGCTGCAATATGAAAATCTGGCAGGGCACTTGCATCGTGCATGCGACTTTCCCGGCGCGGCGCGTGGTCGCGGCCCGCGAGCGAGCATCCCGGACGCGCTCATCGTGGCTCATCCGGAATGCCCGCAAGCAGTGCTCGACATGGCGGATTTCATCGGCTCGACCTCGGCCATCATCGACTGGTGCGTGCGCTCCGATGCCCGCGAATTCATCGTGATGACGGAGAGCGGCGTCGGCCATTCGCTGCGCAAACTCGCGCCGGACAAAATTTTCCACTTCGTGGCCAATGAGAATTGCAATTGCAGCGAGTGTCCCTACATGCGGCTGAACACGCTCGAAAAGCTGCGCGACGCGCTGCAAAATCTGGAGCCTCGCGTCGAGATCGCCGACGACCTGATGCGCCGCGCGCGCGTGCCGCTCGATCGCATGCTCGCGCTGAGGTAGCCCATGGCGACGCTGCCTTTCGCGACCCTTAATCGATACCTTCGGACGGATTCACGACAATCTGCGCATCAGCGTAACCGATCGCTGCAATATCCGCTGCTATTACTGCATGCCGGAGACTGGCGTGGAGTTTATGGAGCGTGCCGAGATCCTCTCGTTCGAGGAAATCGAGCGCTTCGTGCGCGTGGCGGCTTCGCTCGGCGTTACCAAGCTGCGCGTTACCGGCGGAGAACCGCTGGTACGCAAAGATCTGCCCGATCTGATTGCCCGACTCATCGCGATTCCCGGAATCAAGGATCTGGCGCTCACCACCAACGCCGTGCTGATGCCGCAGCTGGCGCGCCCGCTCTACGAAGCCGGGCTGCGCCGCATCAACGTGCATCTGGACACGCTCGATCGCGAGCGCTTCCTGCACATCACCCGCCGCGACGACCTGGACAAAGTTCTCGATGGCATCGCGCTCTGCCGCGAGCTGGGCTATGGCCCGATCAAGCTGAACGCCGTCGCCGTGAAAGGACTCACCGAGCCGGACGTCGTGCCCATCGCGCGCTTCTGCCGCGAGAACGACATTGAGCCCCGCTTCATCGAGTTCATGCCGCTCGATGCCCAGCAGATTTGGGATCGCAACAAAGTGCTGCTGGCCGACGATGTCATCGCCACGCTCTCGCGCGAGATTTCACCGCTGATCGAAATTCCGGATCGCGATCCGCGCGCACCCGCCACCGAGTACCGCTACGCCGATGGCGGCGGGCGGGTGGGATTCATCGCCTCGGTGAGCAAGCCGTTCTGCTTGAATTGCAATCGCCTGCGGCTGACGTCGGACGGCAAGCTGCGCTATTGCCTGTTCGCCATCGAAGAAGCCGACGTCAAAGCGTTGCTGCGGGGAGGCGCGCCCGACGAAGACATCGCCGCGCTGATTCGCTCGAATGTTTCCGAAAAGTGGTTGGGCCACGAAATCAACAGCGCTAAATTCGTTCCGCCGCCGCGGCCGATGTACGCCATCGGCGGATAAAGCTTCCATCGCGCACAGATGAAAATCGCTCTAGGCGCAGATCAATCCCACCGTCGGCGACCTCGCCGGCAACGTCGATCTCATGATTCGCTTTGCGCGCGACGCCGAGCGCGCCGGAGCCCAGACTGGTCGTCTTTCCCGAGCTCTCAGTCACCGGCTATCCGCCGCGCGATCTGGTGGAAAAGGCTACGTTTCTGGATCGCTCCGAAGAGCAGCTCTGTGCGGCTGGCGGAAGCACGGCGTCGCTCAACCTGGCCGTCGTCTGCGGCTACGTCGGGCGCAGCGAGTCCAAAACCGGCAAGCACGCCACCAACAGCGCCGCGCTTCTGGCCGGCGGCAAGGTGCTCTTCCGGCAGACCAAAATGCTGCTGCCCACCTACGACGTCTTCGACGAAGCCCGCTACTTCGTGCCCGGCGAGAGCCAGAAGCTCTGCCACGCTGGACGGACGCGACCGTGGCGCTCACCATCTGCGAGGACGCCTGGAACGACAAGCAGTTCTGGGAGCGGCGGCTCTACCCGCGCGATCCCGTCGAGGAACTGGTCGCACGCCGGCGGGCAGATTCTCATCAGCATCAACGCCTCGCCCTATCACATGGGCAAGCGCGCGCTGCGCCGCGAGATCTTCGCCGCCACCGCCCGGCGCCATCATGATGCCGGTGGTCTACGTGAACCAGGTGGGCGGCAACGATTCGCTGGTCTTCGACGGCACCAGCTTCGCCATGGATGCCGACGGGCGACGTGATCGCGTCGGCGCCGTCCTTCAGCGAGGATCTGGTGTCTGGTCGACACCGACACCGGCACGGGCGACCTGCACGAGAATCTCGCCGACGAATGCGAAGCCGTCTACGAAGCGCTGGTGCTCGGCACGCGCGATTACATCCGCAAGTGCGGCTTTCGAGCGCGTGCTCATCGGCCTGAGCGGCGGCATCGATTCCTCGCTCACCGCCGCCATCGCGGTCGATGCGGTGGGCCGCGAGAACGTCATCGGCGTCGGCATGCCCGGGCCGTTTTCCTCCGAGGACAGCGTCGCCGACGCGCGCGCCCTGGCCGCAGAATCTGGGCATCCGCTTCGAGATCGCCCCCATCTCGCCGGCGTACGACGAATTCCTGAACGTGCTCGACCCGCTGTTCGCCGGCGCGCCGCGCGACGTCACCGAGGAGAATCTGCAGTCGCGCCTGCGCGGCGTCACGCTGATGGCGCTCTCCAATAAATGGGGCGCGCTGGTGCTGACCACCGGCAACAAGAGCGAGCTGGCCGTCGGCTACTGCACGCTCTACGGCGATATGTGCGGCGGCCTGGCCGTGATCAGCGACGTTCCGAAGACGCTGGTCTATTCGCTCTCGCGCGTCGCCAACCGCCGCCACACCGACGCCATTCCGGAAAGCGTTTTCGAGAAGCCGCCCTCCGCCGAACTGCGGCCCGATCAGAAGGACACCGATTCGCCTGCCCGAGTACGACGTGCTCGACCGCATTCTGCGCGCCTACGTCGAAGAGTATCGAGCTCCCGCAGCAGATCGCCGAGGAACTGGGCCTGCCGCTCGATCTGGTGCAGGACATCATCAACAAAGTGGATCGCAACGAATACAAGCGCCAGCAGGCCGCGCCCGGCCTGAAGGTCACCACCAAAGCGTTCGGCATCGGCCGCCGCTTCCCGATCGCGCAAAGATACACCGAATGAAAACCAAGCTCTAGCTCGATTACTCGCTGCTCCGCTGGCGCTTGGCCGCTGCTGGTCCTCGTCTCGCAGCCCGCGCCGCGCGAACAGGTGGGCCCGCTGCCCGACGGCGGCTTCCTGCTGAACAGCGGCTGGCGCATCCAGCCCGCCGGCAAGCAGGTTCCGCGTCGACACGCTGCCCATGTCGTCGGCGCTCTCGCCCGACGGCCGCTATCTGCTGGTGCTGAACGGCGGCTACAATCCGCCCTCCATCAGCGTGCATCGACATCGCCGCCGACAAAGGAGATCGGCCGCACGCCGCGTCGCCGACGCCTGGCTGGGCCTCACCTTCTCGCCGAAGGGCGACCGCGTCTACGTCGGCGGCGGCTCGCACGCCGCGGTCTTCGAATTCACGTTCGCCGAACGGCACGCTGACAGCCGGCGCGCACATTTCCCGTCGTCGCCGAAGGCGCAAGCGCACCGCAAAGGATTTCATCGGCGACGTCGCGCTCTCGCCCGACGGCCGCCTGATCTACGCCGCCGATCTGTATCACGACTCCGTCGTCGTCATCAATCCGCAATCCGGCATGGTGATCGAGCACTTCAAGACCGGCCGCCGTCCCTATCGCATTCTGTTTCATCCCGACGGCAAATCGTTCTTCGTCACCAGTTGGGCCGATGGCTCGCTGGGCCATTACCAGACCGACAACGGCGCGCTGCTGGCGACCGTGCGCGTGGCGCCGCATCCCACCGACATGGTCTGGCGCGCCGGGCAAGGTCGAAGCACGCCGAAGGCGAAGTGCCCGTGGACCGCGCGCCTGTTCGTCGCCGCCGCCAATACCAACAACGTCTACGCGCTCGGCGTCACCGACGCAGGCAAGCAACTCCGCGCTGTCGAAACGATCAACGTCGCGATGACGCCGCGCCAGCCGCTCGGCATGACTCCGAGCGCGCTCGGCCTCAGCCCCGATCGGCAAGACGCCTCTACGTCGTCTGCTCGGACGCCAACGCCGTCGCGGTGGTCGATATCTCGCAGCGCGCGCAGCCACGTGCACGGCTTCATCCCCACCGGCTGGTATCCCACCGCGGCGCGCGGCCTTGCGCGATGGCAAGCTCGCCGTCGCTGAACGGCCGCGGCCTGCGCTCCTATCCCAATCCCGAACGGCCCCAATCCCACGCAAGAAGCCCGCGCCGCGCGCACGCAGGCGCATCATCGCCGAAGCAGTATGTCGGCACGCATCCAGACCGGCACGGTCTCGTTCGTCGATCCGCTCACCGACGACAGCAGCTGCGACGACTATTCCGAGACAGTGCTCGCCAACTCGCCTATCGCGACGCGCAGCTGGACGACGCTGGCATCCCGCCGACGGCCCGATTCCCAGCGCGCCCGGCGGCCTCGCCCATCGAGCACGTCATCTACATCGTCAAGGAAAATCGCACCTACGACCAGGTGCTGGGCGACATGAAGGAAGGCAATGGCGACGCCTCGCTGGTGCTGTTCGGCGAGCAGGTCACGCCCAATCACCACAAGCTGGCGCGCGAGTTCGTGCTGCTCGACAATTTTTACGTCAACTCCGACGTCAGCGCCGACGGCCACAACTGGTCCACCGCGGCCATCGCGTCCGATTACGTGCAGAAGCTGTGGCCCAACAGCTACGCCGGCCGCCGCAAGACTTTACGATTACGAAGGCCAGGAGCCCGCCGCGCTGCCCGCCGCCGGCTATCTCTGGACCAACGCCGCGCACGCCGGAATCTCCATGCGCAACTACGGCTACTTCGCCACCAATCGCCCGCAGCCCGTGACCGGCGATGGCGCGCAGATCGACGGCGTGCGCGACCCCGTTCTGCGCCAGGTGACCAATCCGCAGCTATCGCGCCTTCGATCTGGATTATCCGGACGTGGAGCGCGCGCAAGGTGTTCCTCGCGGATCTGGCGGAGTTCGAGAACGCCGGCCAGATGCCGCGCCTGATCCTCATGCGCCTGGGCAACGACCACACCTCCGGCACCGCGGCCGGGCAAGATCGCGCCGCTCTCCGCCGCCGCCGACAACGATTACGCGCTGGGCATGATTGTCGAAGGCGTTTCGCAGCAGCCGCTTCTGGCCGAAGACCGCGATCTTCGTGCTGGAAGACGATGCGCAGAACGGCGCCGGATCACGTGGATTCGCACCGCTCGCCGGCGTTCGTGATCTCGCCCTACGTCGAAGCGCGACGTGGTGGACAGCACCATGTACAACACCACCTCGATGCTGCGCACCATGGAGCTGATTCTCGGCCTGCATCCCATGACCACTTCGACGCCGGCGCGCGCCCCATGTCACGCGCCTTCCAAGCCACGCCCGACCCTGCGCCCTACACGGCCGAGAAGCCGCGCATCCCGCTCGACGAGCGCAACCCGGCGACATCCGCCACCGCCGCCCGCTCCGCGCAGCATGGATTTCAGCGAGGAAGACCGCATCGACGACGACGAGCTGAACGACATCCTGTGGCGCGCGATTCGCGGCAACTACCGCCGCCGCCGTCCGACCCGCAGTTACTTCGCCCGGTAGACCTGATGCCGCCTCAAATCTATCTGTGCTTTCTCTGGCACATGCACCAGCCCTTCTACAAGGATCTGATCTCCGGCGAGTACCAACTGCCCTGGACGCGCCTGCACGCGCTCAAAGACTACTACGGCATGGTGCAGATTCTGGAGGAATTTCCCGCAGGTGCACCAGACCTTCAACCTGGTGCCGTCGATGATGGTGCAGGTGGAGGAGTACGCTCGCGGCGCGGCGCGTCGACCCGTTTCTCGAAGTCGCGCTCAAGCCGGCCGAGGATCTGACCGAAGCCGAGCAGCAGTTCCTGATCCTGCAGAATTCCTTCCACGCCAATCCGCCGCGCATGATCCACCGCTATCCGCGCTACGGCGAGCTGTATGACGCCTGGCAGCGCCCACATCGGACGTGATCGCAAGCCCGGCGCGCCTTCGGCACGCAGGATTTCCGCGATCTGCAGGTGCTCTCCCAGCTCGCCTGGTTCGACGAAGAATTTCTGACCGAGCGATCCGGAAGTGCGCGGCGCTGGTCGCGAAGGGCCGCAATTTCAGCGCTCGCGGATCAGGCGCTGATGGGCGCGCAAGCAGCGGGAGATTCTGGGCCACGTGATTCCGGCGTACCGCGAAGCTGCGCTCGCCGGACGCAGATCGAAATTTCCACCACGCCGTTCTATCATCCGATTCTGCCGCTGCTCTGCGATTCCGATATCGCCGGCATCTCGCATCCGGACGTGCCGCTGCCCCGCCGCTTCCGCTATCCGCAGGATGCCGCGCTGCAACTCGACATGGCGCGAGATTTCATCGCAGCGCGAATTCGGCACGGCGCCGGCGGGACTGTGGCCGTCGGAAGGTTCGGTCTCCGATGAAGCGTTTCGCCTCGCCGCCGAAGCCGGCTTCACCTGGGCCGCGACCGACAGCGGCGTGCTCGACCGCACGCTGGGCGCGCGGATCGGGCGTCGACGGGCTGTATCGGCCCGTATCTGTGGCGGCAGGGAGAGCGCGAGATTCGCGTGATTTTCCGCGATCATCTGCTGAGCGACCTGATCGGCTTCGTCTATTCGCGCATGGATGCCGCCGACGCCGCCGACGATTTCCTGGCCGCATTCGCGACAACTGCAGCGGCATTCTCGCACAGCGGCCGCGACGCGCTGGTGCCCATCATTCTCGACGGCGAAAATGCCTGGGAGTATTACGATCGCAACGGCCGGCCGTTTCTGCGCGAGCTGTACCGCCGCATTTCCGACGACCCGCAGATGACGCGCGGTCACCGTGCAGCGAGGCGCTTGCGGCGCATCGAGCCCGACGCCGCTCAACGGCATCTTTCCCGGCTCCTGGATCAACGCCAACTTCGACGTGTGGATCGGCGCCGAGGAAGACAATCAGGCGTGGGAGCTGCTGCTCGGCCCGCGAAGCGCTACGACGCCGCCCGCGGCGTGAGCCCGGAAAAGCTGAGGCTGGCCTACGAAGAACTGCTCATCGCCGAAGGCAGCGACTGGAACTGGTGGTATGGCCCGGAGCACGATTCCGCCAATCGCGTGGAGTTCGACCAGCTCTATCGCAGCCATCTGGCCAACGTCTATCGCGCGCTCGGCAAGCGCCGCCGGAAGAGCTATCGCGGCCCATTCTGACTCTCGCCGTCGCTGAGTTCCACGCCCCGCCCACCGCGGCGATCAAGCCCGTAATCGACGGTGAAGTTTCGTCTTACTTCGAGTGGATGGGGGCCGGCCTGTATCGCCTGGATATGCGCACCGGCGCCATGCATGGCCGCCGGTTCCTGGTGCGCGAGCTGCATTACGGTGGCAGCAATGCGACCGTTTTCCTGCGCCTGGATTTCACCTCCGCGCCGGAAGAGCTGAAGCCGGCGATTGAGATCCGCCTACGCTTCTCGCGTAAAGATGTAGCCCAGGTGGCGGAGCTAACCGTCGAATTGGAGAACGGCCGCGCACTCTCATCCGCACCCGGCGTGACCTGCGCCTGCCGCCACATCCTGGAAATCGCCGTGCCGCTCGCGATCCTGGGCTTCGCTCCCGATGGCCCTGTGCGCTTTCAAGCGTCGCTGTGGCAGGGCGGCCTCCCGCTGGGAGCGATTCCGCAACAGGGCTGGATTGAGCTCGCTACGGCAACGCCGGATATCTGGCCGGTGTAAGAAGAACCGCTCCCTCTGGTCACGGCTCGCAAGAAGCGGTCTTGTTGCGACCGGCTTATCGCAAAACGGCGATTCTAGCAGTCACCGTTTGGATGAACGCGCCGGCATCGGTATCGTCGTACGTATGCAACTCCGCCCCGGCGTCCGGAAGGAATCGCACTTCTTCATTCACAATCTTCGCCTTGCCGGCCCAGACGCCAACTGCCCAGTAGCGCCGTGACCCGGAAGTATTCGGCACGTTTTTCCGGTCATCGTTCCAGAGGAACAGGACATACTGTTCGCCAGCTTTGACCAAAGGATCTGCTGGAACTACTTCTCCGCAACGTCCGACCTTCCCGCCTATCTGAGCCAGCGTGATTGTGCTACTTGCGAGTGACGGCTTGTCGAACAGCGTTTTCGTAACAGATACCAGCGAGTTGGTTTCAACCGAATTCGGATGGTCGGGGTCAGGGCTGAACGCAGGCAGAACTTTCGCTACTGTGCCCACCACAATCAGTTGGGCGGCGCGCACCAACTGATCCAACAATGGATAGGCATGTGTATCTATCTCGCTGGTCCCGACTCCCGCTAGACAGGGGTCTGGGTTATTACTTTGCCGTTGCGCGGATTGTTGTGCAGCGAGGATCGTTGCGGCGACAAATAAAGCCGTCCAGCGCATGTTGCTACATCTTGTAGCGGCCGAGATCTTCGTCGTTCAAGCCTTCGAGCCAGCGCTTCAACTCTTCGTTGTTGACCTTGTCGGAGACCGTGGCCGCGAGCTTGGAAGACTTCAGCACAGAATCGTCCACAAAGATCGGGCAGTCGAGGCGCAGCGCCAAAGCCAGCGCATCGCTGGGGCGCGAATCGACCGAAATCAATTCACCCTCGCGGTCGAGCCATATCAGGGCGTAGAACGTATCGTCCTTCAATTCGCTCACGACAACTTTGCGAATGCCGGTGTGCAAGCCCGACAGCAAGCTCTTGATGAGATCGTGCGTCATGGGCCGGGGAGTGGAGACTTTTTCGATTTCGAGCGCGATCGCGTTGGCTTCGTAAATGCCCACCCAGATGGGCAGCACAGTGTTGCCGTTGACGTCTTTCAGGATCACGATCGGCATGTTGGTGACCGGATCCATCATCAAGCCGCGAATTTTCATCTCGACTTCCATGTGCCCCTCCCGTCACTCATTACATCACACTTGCTACGCTCTCACCGGCGAGCGAATTGGGCCCCGCGCGCGTCACCCGCACTGGTAAGTAAGTGCCGATCAGCGACTCATCGGCCGGGCCGGAGTGAGTGAAATTCAGCGTGCGATTCTGTGAAGTGCGCCCGATCCATTGCCCCAGCGCGGCGTTGCGGCCTTCCACCAGAACTTCCTGCTCACTGCCGATAGCCGAGGCATTGCGCCGGATTTGCAGAGCGCGCTGCCGTTCCTGGACTACAGTTAAACGGCGCGTTTTTTCCTCTTCCGGAATCTGATCGCCCATGGCCAGCGCCGTGGTGTTGGGGCGCGGCGAATATTTGAAGCTGAAGATCGAATCGTACTGGACCTGGTCAAGCAGATCCAGCGTCTGCGCGAAATCGGCTTCGGTTTCGCCGGGGAAGCCCACGATGATGTCACTCGTGATCGAAATATTGCGCGGCGAATTCTTGAGCCATTCAATGCGGCGCATGTAGTCGGCGCGCGTGTAGAGCCGCTGCATGACGGTGAGGACCCGGTCCGAGCCGGACTGCACCGGCAGATGAACGTGGTTGCAGAGCGCCGGCTCGCGGTCGATCGCGTCCACAATGGCTTTGCCGAAATCGCGCGGGTGTGAGGTGGTGAAACGCACGCGGCGCATGCCGTCGACCTGCCCAACGCGCTCGAGCAGCATCGCAAAATCCCAGCCCGCCGGCGACGGATCGTGATAGCTGTTTACGTTTTGACCGAGCAGTTGGACCTCGGTATAGCCCAGCGCGGCCAGTTGGCGGACTTCGGCCAGCACGCTTTCACTGGTCCGGCTGCGCTCAGGTCCGCGGGTGAACGGCACCACGCAGTAGGCGCAGCTCTTGTCACAGCCTTCGATGATGGTGAGATACGCGCGGTGCGGGTTGTCCCGGCGCGTGAACGGGGTGTCGAAAGTTTCCTCGGTGTCGAGACTCAGCCCGGTGACGCGGCGCGCGCCGGCTTCGAGCTGCACCAGCATTTCCGGCAGCTTGGTATAACTGGCCGAGCCTGCGACCAGGCTCACGAACGGAGCCTTCTCGAAAATCTTCTCGCCTTCCTGCTGCGCCACGCAGCCCAGCACGCCAAACGTTTTGCCCTTGCCGCCCTCACGCTTGAACTGCTGCAGGCGATGAAAAACTTTTTGCTCGGCTTTGTCGCGGATGCTGCACGTGTTGTACAGCACCAGCTCAGCCGCTTCCGGCGTCTCGACTTGCGTATAGCCCTTGGACAGCAGTGTGCCCACGACTTTCTCGGAGTCGTGCGCGTTCATCTGACAGCCAAAGGTTTCGAGGTAGAACGTCTTGTTGGTCACGAGACTGCTTTTAGTTTAGCCCAGGATTTCGAAGCCGGCCGCACGGAAGTGATTATCGAAGGTAAACGCTTTCTTGATGCGCAGGCGGCGCATGATGGCAAAGCTGGCGCAATCGACGGGATTGGCGCCGGTACCTCCCCAGCGGTGAAAAAGCTCCCAGGCCTCATCTTGTAGCGGCTCGTCGACATGAATGATTTCTGTGTTGGGATCGGAACGCATGCCGCGCAGCCAGTCGAGCGCAGTCGACAGCAACCCGCGCGCCTGCAGCAGCGAGACCGTTTCGTTGAGGATCAGTGAGGAAGTGACGGCGCGCACGCCGGGACGGGCCGCTTCCTCGGCCAGGCGATTCCACTGATCGCATGGAACAAGAAACGCCACGAAATAGCCGGTGTCGAGGAAAACCGTCACTTATAAAGAATCTCGTCGACGCGCGAAGCCAGATCGGTATCCGGGATATCCACTCGCAGCTTCTTCATCCATTCGAAGGGAGCTTCGCCTTTGCGCTGCACCTTCAGTTCGCGCAGCCGGTCTTGCATCGTTTCGCGGATAAATTGTGCCAGCGGGATCTTCAACTGAGCAGCAGTGGCTTTCATTTCGCTCGCCAGTTCGCCCGGCAAGGTCACTTGGAACTTCAAACTCATGATATCAGTATACTGATATACTGATCATTATGCAAGATAGCTAACTCATTCTGCTACAGAGTTCTTGTCACCTTGGAGAGGGTCCGTGGCCGATCCGGATCGAGCCCCTTTTGCTCCGCCAGGCACGCCGCGAACAGTTGCGCTGGGATGATGTACGGAATAAGCGTGTACTGCTCTCGCAAGCGGACAGGAACGCGCATCACGCGGTCGGCTGTGCCCGCGACGCTGCGATTGCCCGCATCGGTGATCACCACCGTCTCGGCTTTGAGCGCGCGCAGTTTGGCCAACATCTCCTCCATGGCGGGCCAGGTCACCCCCGCAGGCGCAAAAAGAAACACCGGAAAATTGCGCTCGACCAAAGCGATGGGCCCGTGCAGGAAATCCGCCGACGAGAAACGTTCCGCGACTACGTAGCAGGTTTCCATCAGCTTCAGGGCGAACTCATAGGCGTTGGCGTAATTCAATCCGCGCCCAACCACCACGGCGTGATCCATAAAGCGATAGCGGCCGGAGAGCTCGGCAATCTCGGCTTCAAGGCGCAAGGCGCGGTCCGCCTGCTCGGGCAGCTTGGCCAGATCGTCCAGGCGGATCTTCCCGCCGAGCGCATAGGCCAGCATGTAGAGCATGAGCACTTGCCCGGTGTAGGTCTTGGTGGCCGCCACGCTTTTCTCTTTGCCGGCGCGCACCTGGAACACGAATTCCGCTAGCTTGGCGAGAGAGCTGGAGGCTTCGTTGGTGATGCCGATGGTCATCGCGCCTTGCCGGCGGGCTTCGGCGAGCACGACGTTGGTGTCGGTAGACTCACCCGATTGCGAAAGCGCCACTACCAGGGCATCGCGAAAATCCACTTTGGCGTTGTAGAGCGTGTAGATAGAAGGAGCAGCGAGCGAAACTGGAATGCCGGTGGTCATCTCCAGCAGGTAGCGGCCGAACTGGGCGGCATTGTCGGATGTACCGCGCGCGGCCAGCACGATCAGCCGCGGCCGGCGCAGCGTAACCAGGCGCTTGAAGCGCTCCACGCGGCGCGCCGCATCCTTCAAAGTGCGTTCGAGAGCTGCCGGTTGCTCACGGATTTCATCCAGCATGCGGGACATGCTTATCAGGATACAGCGCCGCCCGCGAACGGATTTTATAATCTTGAGTAGGGACGCGTTTCCGAACCCACGCGAATGGGCACGGTCACGCCTTCGTTGGCCGGCGGATTGAGCAGCCGAGGCCTGACCACGACCAGCACCTCAGTGGTGTCGCGCTGGTCGGTAGTAGTTTTGAAGAGATGCCCTAGAACCGGCACGCTGGACAGGCCGGCCAGTCCGGCGATATTGTGTGCATCGCTCGACGACATAAGCCCGGCGACAAAACCGTATTCTCCGTTGCGGAGACGGATTTTGGTAGCCAGTTTGCGCTCGGAAATCACGGGAATGCCGTTCTCGCTCGAACCAGCCAGAACCTTAAACTCCGTTTCCAGATCGAGAGTCACTTCCTCAGTTCCGTGGACGTGCGGCATGACTTTAACCACGATGCCCAGATCCTCGAAAGAGAAGGAAGGCGGGGGCGAATAGACCGTTCCGCCCGTGCTGAACGAAGCCGGGCCAAAATATCCGGAGGTGAGGATCGGGTAGCGCTGGCCCACGTGAAAGGTCACATCTTTGCCGTCGACGGATCGCAGCACCGTGCTCAGCAGGGTTTGCGTGCCGGATCGCGAAAGCGTGGCGATTACCTGCGCGTCGGCGATGCCGGCGCCAAATAATGTTTTGCCTCCGCCGAACGCGAGTATGCCCGGGAGTCCGGAGGGGATCACTGGGGGGACGCCGGCCAGCAGCGTACCCAGGTAGAGGAGCGGAAACTGCGTGGGCAATTGCACGCCGTACTCGAGCATCAAGGTCCGGTCGACTTCCAGCAGCTGCACTTCAATTTCGACTTGCGGGCGGTGATAGAGCAATTCTTCGAGAACTTTGCCGGCTGGAATCACACGCGAAGCACGGTCCCGGATCACCAGCAAATTGTGCGGAGAATCCATCGCCACGTGCTCGAGGGTGAACAATTGCCGGACGGCTTGCACGATCTCGGTCAGATCCTGCGCCGTGGTCGCCTGCGGCACGGGAATCACTATGGCCATGGTCGGCTCAACCTGGCGGCGCTTCTGCTCACTGTCCTTGGCCACGAGGAACAGGCGATCCGAGAGCGGAACCACGAACGATGAAGTGGCCGATTCCAGCATGTTCAGCGCCAAGCGCCAATCGACCTGATCCACCTGAAAATGGATGACAGCGCCGGCCTGGTAGTCGCCATCGAAGACTGTCTCCAGGCCGAAAGCGTGAGCCACCTGTTCGAACAACGCCTGGGAGGTGCCGCGCAAATCGAAATCCTTGCGTTCCCCGGACCCTCGCAGTTCCGGCACCGGACGCGCCTGGGCGGTGGCTTCATTGGGTGTGGCGGCGTCGATGGCCGGTGATTCCACGTCTGCGGCCAGACTGGCGGAGCGGGGAGGCTTGAGCTGCATTTGCAGTGCGGCGCGGGTCTTGACGGCCTCGCTGCGCAGCCAGTAAAGGGTATTTTCGGGAGCCAGCGCCGCCGCTTTCGAGTACAGCAGATAGGCCTCGCCGAGGCGTCCCTCACGTTCCGCTTTTCGTCCCTGGCTGTAGAATTTTTGGGCGCTGACCGGCTCTACCTTGCCCGAGGCGGCCGTGAGCGCCTGCGCGCACACCAGTAGACACACCGCGAATAGGGACTTCCGCACAATGGGATGACGCGCCCGGGCCGCCCCCCGTGCATAAACTTATGTCCGGCGTTCGCCGATAGTTACAGAGATAGATGCCCGCGCAGCTCGAAACCCTGCCGCTGTATTACCCAGTCCTTCCCCAGACGCTGGAAAGCCTTGACATCCCCATCGGCCTGGCTACGGACCTGTTCCTGCGCCGCCTGCTCCAGGAGGGTACCACCGACCTGCAGACCCTGAGCCGCCTGCTGAAGATCCCCATGATTCTGGTGGACCAGGTATTCCGCAGTATGCGCCAGCAGCAGCTTTTTGAAGTCAAGGGCATGATCGGCAACGACTACCGGATCACGCTGTCGGCCGCGGGACGCACCCTGGCGACCGAGAGGCTGGAAATCAGCCGGTACTGCGGCCCGGCGCCGGTATCGATCGACGCCTATCGCGCCGGCGTCAACGCGCAAGCGGCCGCGGTCGCCGTCAATCGTACCGCCCTGCGGCAAGCGTTCGGCGACATGGTGGTTTCCGACCACATGCTGGACCAACTGGGTCCGGCGGTCATTTCCCAGTCGTCTATTTTTCTCTACGGCCCTCCGGGCAACGGGAAGACCAGCCTGGCGGAGCGCCTTCCCCGCGTATTCGACGATAGCGTGCTCATCCCTTACGCGGTGACGGTCGATGGACAGATCATCAACGTCTACGATCCCGTCGTTCACCGGGCGATCCCCCACGAAGACGAAGAGATCGACCCGCGTTGGGTGCTCTGCCGGCGGCCCTGCGTCATTGTCGGCGGCGAACTGGCGCCGGGCATGCTGGAGCTGCTGTACGACCGGTCATCGGGCACCTATTCGTCGCCGCTGCAAATGAAAGCCAACGGCGGCATTCTGATCATTGACGATTTCGGGCGGCAGCAAATGTCTCCGCGCGATTTGTTGAATCGCTGGATCGTTCCTCTGGACCGGCGGGTGGATTATCTGTCCCTCAGCTATGGGCTGAAATTCGAAATCCCCTTCGAGGTGATGGTGGTGTTCGCGACTAATCTGGCGCCCAGCTCGTTGGGAGACGAAGCCTTTCTGCGCCGCATACAAAACAAGATTCTGGTCGAGCCGGTGAACCCGGAAATGTTCGATGAAATTTTCCGCCGCGTCGCCAAAGCCAAGAAAGTCACGCTCCCCGCGGAGAGTTTACCCGCGTTTCGCGAACTGTGCCTGGGCGGCGGACGCAGCGAGCTTCGCAATTGCTACCCGATGGACGTCTGCAAGATCCTGATCGCCATCGCCCGCTACGAAGAGCGGCCGCCGGAAGCCACCGTGGTCGACTTGCAGCGGGCGGTGAGCTTGTATTTTGCGTCCGGTTAGCAGCAGCGGGCGGGTTTGAAACCCGCCCCTACAAAAAGGCCGCGGAATTTTTCGCTCCTCGCTGTGATTGCATTGCGAGCCGTGACCGAAGGGAGCGGTACCGTCAGAAAAGATAGCCTCGCGCGGCCATGCGCTTGGCTTGCACGCGATGTGCTTCTTCGCCCATTTCGTGAACACCGGCCGCGTCGATCCAGCGATTGTAGAAATTGAAGAGAGCACACACATTGATGGCGTCGTAGACGGCTTCTTCGGTCCAGCCGGCCTGAAGCACGGTGGCGATATCGTCGGGCCCCATGGTTGGAGAATACCGATTCACTTTGACGATGAAGCGGAAGAGCGCTTTTTCGGCATCGCTGATCGGGGCGGTCTCCAGATTGTCCAGCACCGCCTGCACCAGTTTTTCATCACCCAGCAATTCCGCCGCAACTGCGGCGTGGCTCTTGATTCAAAACGGACAGTCGTTGCGGTAGGAAGTGAAGGCCGCGATCAGTTCGCGCTGGCCCGCGCTCAACGGAGAGGGGCCGCGCATCACTGCATGGGTGAAGCGCTGCAGGTGCTCGGTCACCGAGGGCTTGTAGCGGAATAAGTGGAAGATTTGCGGCACCGGCGCCCCGGCTGCCTTCATCGCCTGCAGCATGTTCTCGTAGGGTCCGCTGCCAGGATTGTTCTCCACTTCGGTAAGAAACATCGGCTTCATGGAAAGGCCCTCCGACATTTAGGAGAATAGCGGAATGCAACCGTTCGGGCAATTCCTGCCCTTCGACTGGCGCCTGGTGGTGTACCCGTTGAGCCTGGTGTTGGGCACGCTGCTCATCGCTTATGCCGTGAAAACCGTCGCGGTGCGCGCGCTCCAGCGTGTGCAGGCTCCGGCCGGGCAGCACGCCGCCACGGTTCTTGACGAGACCCTGCGCGGCCCATTCTGGATCTGGACGCTCATCCTGGGAATCTACTTGGCCGTTGAATACGCCAACCTTCCGTCAAAGACCGAGCGTCTGCTCGGACGTACGCTGGAGATTCTCTGGATCATCTCGCTGACCTGGATCGCCTCGCGCCTGGCCGGCAATTTCGTCAGGCACTACGGCACGCGCGTGCGGGGCACCACGAAGGTGACCAGCCTGAGCCGGAACCTGGCACAGCTTTTCGTGTGGTGCCTTGGCACTGCGGCCCTCCTTCGCTATCTCGGCATTTCGGTTGTCCCCATACTCACCGCTTTAGGCGTGGGCGGCCTGGCTCTCGCCCTTGCTCTGCAGGACACGCTCTCCAATTTGTTTGCGGGATTCTACGTGACCATGGCTGGGCAGGTGCGCCCCGGCGACTATATTCGGCTTTCCAGCGGCGAAGAAGGTTACGTCAGCGACATCAGTTGGCGCAGCACGACGATTCGCGCGTTGACCAACAACATGATCATCATCCCCAACGCGAAACTGGCGCAGGCTATTGTGACCAACTTCCATTTGCCTGAGAGGCGCATGGCGGTGAACATCGCGGTCGGTGTCGCCTATGGCACCGATCCCGACCGGGTAGAGAAAGTGCTATTGGAAGAAGTGCACGCCGCCACCGGAAACCTCTCCGGCTTGTTGAGCGAGCCGGCACCCGCCGTGCGCCTCATTCCCGGATTCGGCGATTCGTCGCTGAATTTCACTTTGACCTGCCATGTGGGGGAGTTTGTCGACCAGTTTCCGGTGCAGCACGACTTGCGGAAGCGCATCCTGCGGCGCTTCCAGCTGGAAGGCATTGACATGCCGTTCCCCACACGAACTTTGTATGTAATTGATAATAATAAAAATAAAACCTAAATCTCTTGACAGACGATGGATTCATACGTACGATTGAATCAATCGAATGAATCAGGAAAAGCCGGAAGGTCTTACCAAAAATCGCATTCTGGATGCCGCCGAGCGCCTTTTCGCCGAGCACGGCTTCGACGGCGTGTCGCTGCGAACGATCATCGCTGAGGCGGGCGTCAATCTGGCAGCCGTCCATTATCATTTTCACTCCAAGGAAGCGCTTTTGGATGCGGTGTTCGCGCGGCGAGTTGAGCCTCTCAATCGGGAAAGGCTGGCGCGCCTGGAGGCTTGCGAGGCGGAGGCACAGGGCGGCGCGGTTCCCATCGAACAGCTCCTCGAAGCGCTGCTGCTGCCGGTTCTGCACCTGGTTCGCGATCCTTCGCGCAATGGCCCGACATTCTGCAAATTGATGGGACGCCTTCACTCGGAGAGCAGCACGAAAATGGCCGAGGTTTTCAAGAAACACCTGGGCGGTTTTGCCCAGCGGCTGATCCTGGCTCTGCAGCGGTCGCTGCCGGACCTTCCGAAAGCGGAGTTGTTCTGGCGAATTCATTTCACGATGGGCGCGGTGGCGCATACGCTGCGCGGATCGCCGATGACGGCGGTCATGTCGGACGGAGTGATCGACCCTAACGATATTGAAGGTGGCATGCATCGCCTGATCACATTTCTGGCAGCGGGGCTGCGGGCGCCGGTTCCCAGCCTGGCCGCCGTGGAAACACAGGAGCTGGAAAATGTTCGGTAAGAAGAAATATCTGGCGGTCCTGCTGCTTCCGGCCGCGTGCCTGGCACAGACAAGCAACGAGCGTCCGCCGCTGCAGCTCACGCTGAAGCGAGCGGTCGAGATCGCCATCTCGCCTGAGGGCAGCGCGCGAATTCAGCTAGCCGGGGAAGCGGTGAAGCAGGCGCAGAGCCGCTCCGCCGAAGCGCGCGGGGCGCTGCTGCCGAATATTGACGCCGCGGTCAGCGAGCAGAGCATGACCCGCAATCTGGCGGCGCTGGGGGTCACCTTTGTCTCGCCGATTCCCGGATTCACCTTTCCCACGTTTGTCGGCCCGTTTAATGTTTTTGACGCGCGCGCTTCGCTCACCCAGAGCGTGTTCGATTTCAGCACTATCCGCCGCTACCAGGCATCGAAGGTGGGCGTGCAGGCTTCCAAGGCGGATCGCGATGCCGCCGACGATCAGGTAGCCGGACAAGTTGCCCAGGCCTACATTGCCGTGCTGCGGGCGGAGGCGGAAGTCGAGGCCGATCGCGCCAATGTCGAGTTGGCCGAAGCCGTTTTGAAGCAGTCGGAAAATCAGAAAGCCGCCGGCACCGGAACCGGCATTGAAGTGACGCGCGCCCGCGTGCAATTGTCGAACGAGAAACAGCGCCTGGTAGTTGCGGAAAACGGGCGGCGGCGCACCGAACTGCAGCTGCTGCGCGCCATGAACATGCGCCTCGATACCGCATTCGTGCTGGCGGACAAACTGAGTTACGTTCCAGTGGAACCAGAGCGCATCGAAAAAGCACGCGCCGACGCCATCGAGCTGCGGGCCGATTTGCGCGCGCAACTGGATCGCGAGCGCAATGCGAGCCTTTCCGCGAGTGCGACCAAGATGGAACGGCTGCCCTCGGTTTCCGCGTTCGGAGATTACGGCTCGAGCGGGACGAGCGCGAATAACTCGCTGCCCACGCGCGTGATCGGCGTCTCGGTTAAGGTGCCGGTTTTCGACGGCGGCAAACGAGAAGCGCGCCGCGCCGAAAGTGCTTCCGAATTCCGCACGGAGCAGATTCGCACCCGCGATCTGCGCGAGCAGATTCAGCTGGATGTGCAGCTGGCCCTGGACGGTCTGCGCTCCGCCGAAGAGCAGGTGAAAGTTGCCCAGGAGGGGCTGGGACTTTCCGAAAACGAACTGGCGCAAGCGCGGCGGCGCTATGACGCCGGCGTGGCCAACAGTCTCGAAGTTACCGACGCGCAGACGCGTTTGGCGCGCGCCCGCGACAATCAGATTTCCGCGCTATTCAGTTACAACCAGGCCCGCATCGATCTGGGCACGGCGACCGGCGCGATTCGCCAAATGATCCAATAACCGGAGTTTTTCAATGAAGAAGAGAATCATTATTATCGCGGTAGTGCTGGCGCTGGGGATTGCCGGCTTGTACGCTCTGCGTACTTTCAACCAGGATGCCAACGGCCACATCCGCATTTCCGGAAACATGGAGCTGACGGAAATTACGATCGCTTTCAAGACGGCCGGGCGGCTGGTCGAGAGAACCGTGGACGAAGGCGCGGCCGTCAAGAAAGGCATGGTGCTGGCGCGGCTGGACCGCGATCAGTTGCAGCGCCAGCGCGACGCGCAGCAGGCGGCCCTCGCCTCCGCCGAAGCGCAACTGGCTCAGGCCGGGACGTCGCTAGAGTGGGAACGCCAGACGCTGGCGGCCGATCTGGATCAGCGGCGCGCCGACGTCGGCTCATCCGATGCTCGTTTGCTGGAGCTGAGGAATGGCTCGCGGCCGCAGGAAAAGTTGGAAGCGAAAGCCGCTGTCGACGCTGCACAGTCCGAGTTGGATCGCGCCCGCAACGATTGGGATCGCGCGCAGGTGCTGCACAAGAACGACGACATTTCGACGTCGCAATTCGACGACTTCCGCAATAAATTCCAAAGCGCGCAGGCGGCGTTGAAGCAGGCCAAGGAGCGCGATGCGATGGTGCAAATGGGGCCCCGCACCGAACAGATCGAAGCCGCCGCCGCGCAAGCTCAGCACTCCCGCGCCGGTCTGAAGATGGGGCAAGCTAATGAACTGGAGCTGAAGCGCCGCCAGCAGGAAGTGCCGCTGCGCCGCGCCGAAGTCGAGAAAGCCCGCGCCCAACTGGCGCTGATCGATTCCCAGATCGAAGACACCACACTCATTTCGCCGATCGATGGCGTGGTGCTGGTGAAATCCGCCGATCCCGGCGAAGTGCTGGCACCGGGAACCGCGGTAATGACGATTGGTGACATCGACCATCCCTGGCTGCGCGGATATCTGGGCGAGCGTGAACTGGGAAAGGTCAAACTGGGCAACAAGGCGCGCATCACCACCGATTCGTTTCCCGGCAAAAGTTATTGGGGACACGTTTCGTTCATCGCGTCGGAGGCCGAATTCACTCCGAAGCAGATTCAGACCAAGGAAGAGCGCGTGAAGCTGGTGTATCGCATCAAGATCGATGTCGACAATCCGCAGCACGAGTTGAAGCTCAACATGCCCGCCGACGCCGAGATTTTACCGGAATAATCATGAGCCTGCAGACGCAAGCCGCCAAAGAGCCAATGATCCGCACCAGCGGCCTGACGCGGCGTTTCGACGCTTTGACGGCCGTGGACAATCTGACGCTCGAAGTTTCTGCCGGCGAAATTTTCGGTCTGGTGGGTCCGGACGGCGCCGGCAAAACCACTACGCTGCGCCTGCTGTGCGGGCTGATGGATCCTACATCGGGGCAAGCCTGGGTGGCGGGTCATGACGTCGTGCGCGAGCCCAAAGCGGTGCAGGATCAGATCGGATACATGGCGCAACGGTTCGGTCTCTACGGCGATCTTACCGTCGACGAAAACATGGAATTTTACGCCGACCTGTTCGGCGTCTCTACCGCCGACCGCAACGAACTTCTGCCGCGCCTGCTCCAAATGACTCGCATGGAACCGTTTCGCGCGCGCCAGGCCGGTCGTTTATCGGGCGGCATGAAGCAGAAGCTGGCGTTGATGTGCACGCTGCTGCATCGCCCCCAGATACTTTTTCTCGACGAGCCCACTAATGGCGTCGACCCGGTTTCACGGCGCGATTTCTGGGCCATTCTCTACGAGTTGGTGAAGGAGGGCATCACAGTATTCATCACCACCGCGTATCTGGATGAAGCCGAACGCTGCAGCCGCGTTGGACTGCTTCATCGCGGGCGCCTGATTCGCGTTGACACGCCCGACGCCCTGCGGCACCAGTTCGAGTACGACTGCTACCAGGTGGAGGGTCCGCGGCTGCGGGAAGCCCGCGAGTTTCTGGAATCGGCGGAGGGCGTGGTTAGCGTCGAGCCATCGGGAGCCACTCTACATCTCTTCCTCGCGCGTGAGCGGACTTCGCCGCAAACCTTGCAGGCGGCGCTCGAAGCCAAGAGTTTGGGGCCTGCGCATTTCGACCGCATCGTACCTTCGCTCGAAGACGTTTTCATCGCGACGGTGAGGAAAGCAGCATGAGCGAATTCGCAGTCGAAGTACGCGACCTTGTGAAGCGGTTCGGCGATTTCGTGGCCGTGGACAATGTTTCGTTCCAGGTGGGCAAGGGCGAAATCTTCGGCTTTCTCGGCCCCAATGGCGCGGGCAAGTCCACCACCATCCGCATTCTGTGCGGCTTGCTCGCGCCCACCAGCGGCTCGGCTTTCGTGAATGGCCTGGACGTCGCAACCGACGCTGAGGAGGTCCGCAAGAACATCGGCTACATGTCGCAGAAATTTTCGCTGTATGACGATCTTGAGGTCGAAGAGAATATCGATTTCTTCAGCGGCATTTATGGCGTTCCGGAGAATCTTCGCGAGGAGCGCAAGCAATATGTCCTGAAGATGGCGGGGCTCGAAGACCGGCGCCACGCCATGACACGGGTGCTCGCGGGAGGCTGGAAGCAAAGGCTGGCGCTCGGCTGCGCCATTCTTCATCAACCGGCTGTCTTGTTTCTGGACGAGCCGACATCGGGAGTGGATCCCATCGCGCGACGCGCCTTCTGGGACCTGATTTATCAGCTTTCCGAATCGGGCCAGACCATCTTCGTCAGCACGCATTACATGGATGAGGCCGAATACTGCCACCGCCTGGCGCTGATGTATCGCGGCAAGATCATCGCCATGGACGCGCCGGACGAACTGAAGAAGCTGCTTCCGTTGCACGCGTTGTTCCAGCTCGATACGTCCGATCCGCTCGAGAGCATGAAGGTGCTGGCGGCGGACCCGGGCATACAGGATGTGGCGGTCTTCGGCAGCGGCCTCCACGTGATGGTGAAAGATCCCGCGCAAGCTATAGAGCGCATCCGTAGAGATCTTGAGAACCGCGGAGTGGAGATCCGGCTGCTGGAACCTATCCTTCCGTCGATGGAAGACGTCTTTGTCGCGCTGATCGAAGCCGAAGACAGGAAGATTGCATGAACGTCCGACGCACACGCGCCGTGGCTCTCAAAGAAGTGCGCCACATCATCCGCGACCCGCTGAGCCTGGGCATGGCGCTGGCGGTTCCGCTGCTGTTCCTGCTGCTGTTCGGATTCGCGCTCAGCCTGGACGTGGACCACATTCCGATGCTGGTGTACGATGCCGATCACAGCGCCGAGAGCCGCGCCCTAATCCAACGTTTTCAAGCCTCACGCTTTTTCACAGTGGTGGGATTTGTCGATAGCTACGACGCGATAGAGAAGGCGATCGACAGCAGCCGCGTGCTGATGGCAGTCGCCATTCAGCGGGACTATGCGCGCCACATCGCCGCCGGGCAGGAAGCCGATGTGCAGATTCTGGTGGACGGCAGCGATTCCAACACCGCATCCATCGCCAAGGGATATGCGGAAACCGTGGTGGCGCAGCACGCGCTCGAAGTGAGCGCGGGCGCGCAGAATTTCAAGGGCGGCCATGCAAGCCCTCCCCCGGTCGATTCGGCCCTGCGCGTCTGGTACAACCCGGAGCTGGAATCGAAAAATTACGTGGTGCCGGGGCTGATCGCTGTGATCCTCATGATCATCGCCGCGCTGCTGACCTCGCTGACCATCGCGCGCGAATGGGAGATGGGCACCATGGAGCAGCTGCTTTCGACGCCGCTGCGGCCCTCTGAAATGGTGTTCGGAAAAATGCTGGCGTACTTCGCGGTGGGCCTGGCGGATATGCTCATCGTGATCGCCCTGGGCATGGCCGTGTTTCAGGTGCCGCTACGCGGCAGCGTGCTGCTGCTGCTGGGGACAGGCTGCGTATTTCTATTCGGCTCGCTGTTCTGGGGAATCCTGCTGTCCGCGCTCACGCGCTCGCAGTTGATGGCGTACCAGCTCGGAATTCTGACGTCGTTCCTGCCGGCGTTTATGCTCTCCGGTTTCATTTACTCGATTGAAAACATGCCGCGGGTGATTCAGGTGATCAGCGTGATCGTGCCGGCGCGCTATTTCGTGACCATTTTGAAAGGCATCTATCTCAAGGGTGTGGGTGTGAGCGTGCTGTGGCCGCAAATTCTTTTTCTGATCGCGTACACCACGCTGGTATTTTTCCTGGCCACTCGGAAATTGAAGCAGAAAATCGCGTAGAAAGCGGGCGGGCTTATGTGGAATCGAATTCGTGAAATCATTCGCAAGGAAGCGCGCCAGGCTTTGCGCGATCCACGCATGCGGATTACGCTGTTTCTCCCGCCGCTGATCCAGCTTCTGATTTTCGGCTACGCAGTGAACCTGGATGTCGAGAACAGCCACATCGCCTGGATGGATCAGGATCGCACGCCCGCCAGCCGTGAGCTGTTGGCCGCGTTTCAAGGCTCGCGGCGTTTCGAGGTAATCGCCTCTCCCGAAAATGAGAAGCAGATTCAGCAGCTCCTCGACGAAAGCAAAGTGCAAGCGGTCATTCGCGTGCTGCCCGGCTTTGCGCGCGATCTGGAACGCTCGCGCAGTGCGTCAGTTCAAATCCTGGTGGACGGCACCAACTCTAATACGGCCTCGCTGGTTTCGAGCTACGCCTCGCAGGTGGTTGCGACGTATTCGGGCCACGTTTCGCTGCAGCAGCAGAACGTGCGCCTTTTAAGCCGGGACGCCTCCGCGGCGGTCAATACCCGGCTTCCGTCGATCGTTGCGCGCACTCGTGTAATGTTTAATCCCGATTTGCGCAGCCGCAATTATTTCGTGCCCGGCGTGATCGTCAACATCCTCATGATGGTGACGCTGATGCTGACGGCGCTGGCCATTGTGCGCGAAAAAGAAATCGGCACCATGGAGCAGCTCATGGTGACACCCATAAGACCCATCGAGCTGATGATCGGCAAGCTGGCTCCCTTCGCGCTGGTGGGCGTGGTGGATCTGGTGCTGATCACGACGGCGGCACTGGTACTTTTTCGCGTGCCTTTTCGCGGCAGCGCGCTATTCCTGCTGGGCTGCTCCCTGCTGTACCTTTGCACCAGCCTGGGCAGTGGGCTGTTTCTGTCTACCGTTTCGCAAACGCAGCAGCAGGCTATGATGGCGTCGTTCTTTTTCACTATGCCGGCTTTCATGCTGAGCGGCTTTACGTTCCCGATTAAGAACATGCCGGTGGCGGTGCAATACCTCACTCTGCTGAATCCACTGCGCTATTTCATGGAGATTGTGCGCGGCGTGTTCTTGAAAGGCACGGGCATCGAAACGCTCTGGCCGCAAATGATCGCGCTCGCGGTCTTCGGGGTTTCGGTTCTGGGGCTGAGCGCGGCGCGCTTCCACAAGCGGCTGGACTAAGTCCGCCAGATCGGCCGCGTCAGACACGTCGGCCCGCCTGCGCCCTTGCGGCAAATCTCTTCGCCCGCGAACTCCGCCACATCCGCGCCCGCTTCTTCCAGACGGCGGCGGGTTACCGGATTGCCCGCGATCATGATGCATTTGCGCGGCGCGACCGCGAGCACGTTGCACGCCATGCTGTCGTATTCTTCGTCGGGAACCTCGACCAGACGGAATCCGCGCGCCAGCAGCCATTGACGGAAGGGCACCGGCAGAAGGCGCGAATAAACCAGCGCCAGATCGCGATCGATCGGGCTCAGCATCGACATCAGGTGCAGCACGTCGCCGGGGCCGCTCCAGTGAATCAGCGGGACCGTGATCAATTCGTCCACGAGATCGCGGGTCAGCTCGCGAAGCTGGCGAATGCCCTCCTCGTTGGTGCGATAGCCTTGGCCGACGGCGAGCGTGCGTTCGTCGATCCACACGACGTCGCCGCCTTCGAGCGTGCCGGGGTCCGTGATTTTTCCCAACACCGGCACGTCCGCAAGTTCCAGATACGCCGCGGCGGCTGTAGGCTCGTTGTGGCGCTGCGGCTTGCCCATGTTGCAGAGAATCGCTCCGCGCGCGGTGACGATTACCGGATCGTGCGCGTAAATGGAATCGAGAGAAGTGTCGGCGCGCGTGGGCAGGTATTCGATTTGCGGAATGGTCCGGAACAGTAGAGAAATAAAATATTCGTATTCCTTGACGGCCTTCTCGTAATCGGGACAACTGAGGTAATTGAGATCTTTCCACTGTGCGGCAAGATTCTCCGGGCCGATGAACGCGTCCTTGGGATGCTTGACCAGCATCCGGCGCACGGGAGAAATCATGGACTGACACCCGTAGCTCATTGCTTTTTGCGGCTCCAATAATAGTAGGCTGGCAGGCCCAGCAGAATGATCCCGACGCCGATGGCGGAGTCCCGGAAATCGTTGATGATCGTGCTGATCACCAGCCAGATGGCGAAAAGAATAAAAATAATCGGCGCGGCCGGATAGCCCCACGCGCGATACGGACGCGGCATGTCCGGTGCTGTCTTTCTCAGGACGATGACCGCGCCGCACGACATCGCATAGTAAATCCAGCCGGCGAAAACGGCGTAGGTGAATAGTTGATTGAACGTGCCGGTGAAAACCAATATCGACGACCAGATCCCCTGGGTAATGAGCGAGCCCGCCGGCGTGTGAAAGCGCGGATGCACTTTGCCCATCCACGGAAACATCAAGCCGTGCTTGGCCATCGCGTAGTAAATTCGTGCGCCCGCGAGGATGAAGCCGTTGTTGGCGCCCAGCGCCGAAACCAACACCGCGGCGGCAATCAGCGTGGCGCCGTAGCGGCCCAGCAAGACCGTGGCTGTATCGGCCGCCACCAGCGTGGACTGGCTCATCTTGCCCACGGACAAAACGTAAATGTACGCGGCGTTGATGAGCACGTACATGAACACGGCCGCGAGCGTGCCGAACACCAGCGCGAGCGGCAGATTTCGCTGCGGGTTTTTCACTTCGCTCGCGACGTAGGTGATCTCGATCCAGCCGTCGTACGCCCACAGCACCGCGAGCATGGAGAGCGCCAGCGGGCCGCCTAAACTGCCGAGCGGCACCGTGGGCAGCACCGGCGAGAAATTCGCAAACGATCCGCCGTGCAGCACGAAACCCGCCGCGCCCAATCCGACAATCACGGCGATTTTCAGCGACGTGAGAATATTCTGCGTGCGCGCGCCGTGGCGCAGCCCGAGACAGTTGATCGTCGTGAGCAAGGCGATAGAAGCAACGCCGGTCAGGCGCGTGGCCAGCGTCCCCATCGGCACGAAATGTCCCACGTAGATGCCAAAGCCCACGGCGACTGTGGCAATGGAGGCGGTGTTGATCAGGGCGAACGTGGTCCATCCGTAGAGAAATCCCCAAATGGGTCCATAAGCCTTCGTCAGATAGACGTATTGCCCGCCGGCATCGGGCATGGCCGTGCCCAGTTCCGCGATCGAGATCGCGCCGAGCATGGTCACGAACCCGCCGAAAACCCACACTCCGAGCGCCAGCGACGATGATTGCAGGTACATCGCGATCGTCGCCGGAACAATGAAAATGCCCGTGCCGATGATCGTCCCGAGATTGATCATCATCGAGTCGAACAGGCCGAGATCCCGGATCAGCTCGGGTTTGGCGTCAGGCATGAACAGCAATCGTACATAATAATTGCTATGGAACAAAACTCTGGAACGCGGCGTGACTTTGTGAAGACCGGCGCCGTGACTACGCTGGCTGCCGGATTTCCCGCCATTCTGTCGAGCGCGCCCGTCGGCAATGCCCTGCGCGTGGGACTGGTTGGCTGCGGAGGACGCGGCACCGGCGCCGCCGCGCAGGCACTCAAAGCCGATGATTACGCGGAGCTGATCGCCGTCGGCGATATTTACCAGGAGCGCATCGACAACTGTCTGGGCGAATTGAGAAAAGCGGTGCCGGACAAACTCAAGATCGAATCCGGCAAGCAATACGTAGGGCTGGACGCGTATCAGAAAGTAATTGCAAGCGGCGCGGATGTGATACTGCTGGCAACTCCGCCCGGTTTCCGTCCCATGCATTTGCGCGCGGCCGTCGAAGCCGGCAAGCACGTTTTTTGCGAGAAGCCGATCGCAGTGGATGCTTTCGGCGTGCGCGATGTGATCGAAACCGCGAAGCTGGCCAGGCAGAAAAATGTTTCGCTGGTCGCCGGTTTCTGCTGGCGCTATAGCAACTACATCAAAGCCACGTTCCAGGAAATTGCGAATGGCGCGATTGGCGATATCGCCGGCTACTACGCGACGTATTACACCAGTCCGGTGAAGCCGATGCCTGCAGCAAGCGACGCGGCCCGCCGGCATGAGCGACGTCGAATGGCAAATCAAGAACTGGTACAACTTCACCTGGACCTGCGGCGACAGCCTGGTGGAGCAAGCTGTGCACAGTGCCGACAAGATCGCCTGGGCGATGCAGGATCAGCCGCCGGTGAGTTGCGTGGGCGTGGGCGGACGGCAGATTCGCGCTGAAGGCGGCAATATTTTCGATCACTTCGAAGTCAACTATCTGTATCCGAATAATGTGCGCGCATTTCTGGCGTCGCGGCAAATCGAAGGCTGTTACAACGAAAATTCGGATTACATTCTGGGTACTAAGGGGAACTGCACCATCGGCCGCGGCCCGCTGCCGCGCATCGAAGGGCAGATGAAATGGACTTTCGATGGCACCAAGAACGACATGTATCAGGCCGAGCATGACGCGCTCTTTGCGTCCATTCGGCGCAATCAATTGATCAATGACGGTGAGCGGATGGCCACCAGCACGCTGCTCGCGATCATGGGACGCATGGCCGCCTACACCGGCCAGCAGATCACCTGGGAGCAGGCGCTGAATTCTCAGGAACGCATTTTTCCGGAGAAACTGGATTGGAGCATGAGCCTGCCGATTGCGCCAATGGCTGTGCCCGGCGTGACTAAATTCCTGTAGGCCGATGCGGCTCTTTGCAATTTGCCTGGTGTTGGCGGCAGCCGCCGGCGGCGCTGATGAGCACGCCGTGGTCGAAAATCTGCACAAGAGAATTGCCGCAAATGACCCAGGGAAATTCGCCGCATACAAAACGACGCTTCCGGGCACCGATGTCTCGTTCGAAATGGTCCCGATTCCCGCCGGCGAATTCCTGATGGGCACGCCCGAAACCGAGCGCGGCCGCAAGAAGGACGAAGGGCCCCAGCACAAAGTCCGCATCGAAGCGTTTTGGATGGGCAAGTACGAAGTGACCTGGGACGAGTACCGCCTCTTCATGTTCGCGCAGCAGGCCGGCGAAACCGCGCGGAAGGATGAGTTGGTGGACGCCGTCAGCCGGCCCACGCGCCCGTATGTCGAGATGAGTTTCGGCATGGGCATCAACGGCTATCCCGCCATCAGCATGACCCAACACGCCGCCAATAAATATGCGGAATGGCTGAGCGCCCGGACCGGCCAGTTTTACCGCCTGCCCACCGAAGCTGAGTGGGAGTACGCCTGCCGCGCGGGAACCACCACCGCTTATTCGTTCGGCGACGATGCATCCGCTTTGTCTGAATACGCATGGGATGTGGACGACAGCAATGGCAAGTATCAGAAAGTCGGCACCAAGAAACCGAATCCGTGGGGCTTGTACGACATGCACGGCAACGTGGCGGAGTGGACGCTGGATCAATATGCGCCGGAATACAGCGCATCGCCGGCTGTGGATCCGTGGGCGATTTCGACTAAGCCATACCCGCAATCGGTGCGCGGAGGCGCCTGGACCGATAGCGCCGACCGCCTGCGCTGCGGCGCGCGTTTAGCCTCGGACGCGTCCTGGAAGATGCAGGATCCGCAATTGCCGAAGAGCATCTGGTATCACACTGATGCGCAATTTCTAGGCTTTCGCCTGGCGCGCCCGTTGAAAGTCCCCAAGGCCGAACAGATGTACCAGTACTGGAACAATGGCGTGGAGCGCGAGTAGCGCGCTGCTACTGCTGGCTCTGACGCGCTTCGAAGCCGCGGAGCCGCACATGGGCACGCTGTTCCGCATCACGCTCTATGCGCCGGATGCAGCGGCGGCGGACACTGCCTTTCGCGCGGCGTTCGATCGCGTGAAGCAGCTTGACGAAATTCTCTCCGACTACAATCCGCAAAGCGAAATGATGCGCGTGTGCGCGACGGCGCATGAACGGCCGGTGCGCGTGAGCGCCGAGTTATTTGAAGTGTTAACTGCCGCGCAACATCTGGCGGAGGAAACGGGCGGCGCGTTCGATGTCACCCTCGGCCCAGTGATCCGGCTGTGGCGTGAGGCTCGCAAGCAGAAGCGCCTGCCCGATCCGGCGGCGGTCACCGAAGCACGAGCGCGATCGGGCTTCCGCAATCTGGTGCTGGATGCCGCGGCGCACACCGTGTTTCTGAAAATTCCGGGCATGATGCTGGATGTTGGCGGAATCGCCAAAGGCTATGCGGCCGATGAGGCTTTGAGCGTGCTGCGCGAGCATGGAATCCGCAGAGCGCTTGTAGCCGCGAGCGGCGACTTGGCCATCGGCGATCCCCCGCCCGGCAAAACCGGCTGGCGCGTGGGCATCGATTCGATGAGCGCTCCAGCGTCAAAATTCACCAGAGTACTGGAACTACACAATGCCGCCGTCTCCACTTCCGGCGATACCGAGCAGTTTCTCGATATCGGCGGCGTGCGCTATTCCCACATCATCGATCCCGCAACCGGCATGGGGCTCACGGACCGCATCGCGGTCACTGTAGTCGCGGAAAAGGGCATCGATGCCGATGGCCTGGCCACCGCGGTCAGCGTGCTCGGCCTGCCGCACGGGCTGGAGTTTGTCGAGCAGCATACCCACGCGGGTGTGCTGATCGTCGACGCCGCCGGCCGCGCAAGCCAGTCCAGCCGGTTCCCGGCGCGCTAGTAGACGGGCTAGTACCCGTAACGTGCTAAACTGAGGCTACATTTGACTGTCCCGTAATACCTGGCCGAGATACCTTCAGCCTCGGAGTACCCGCTCTCAAATCCTAGAGGAGAAATAACATGAAAAATATTTTTGTAGGTAATCTGGATTTCGGTGCAACCGAAGACTCCATTCGTGGGCTGTTTGAAACCTACGGCACCGTTGAGCGCGTAAACCTGCTGACCGATCGTGACACCGGACGCCCCCGTGGTTTTGGCTTTGTCGAAATGACGGATGCCACTGAAGCCGGCAAGGCCATCGCGGGATTGAATGGCAAAGACCTGGGCGGCCGCGCTCTCACCGTGAACGAAGCTCGTCCCAAAACCGGCGGCGGCGGTGGTGGATACTCCCGCTAGTTAATACCGTTGTCCCGGTACTTTCCCGGTCCGCTGCAATAAGCAGCATCTGCTAGACTGGCCTCCTGGGAGTCTCTTGGCTTCCTGACTGTAGCCCGCTATTTACGATGCCGTTTCAAATTCAGCCTGTCCGGCAGTTCCTGGTTCGCCCCGCGCTTCCACCGCCGCTGGCGCGCCTCTCGGATCTCGCCTATAACGTGCTCTGGAGTTGGGAGCCCGTAATCCGCGCCCTGTTCCGCCGCTTGGACCCAGCGCTGTGGAAGGAGTGCGGCTATAATCCCGTGGTCCTGTTGGGCCGTGTCTCCCAAGCCACGCTGGATAAAGCGGCGGGCGATCATCGCTACCTGGCGCATTATTCCGAGGCGTGCCACCGCTTCGACAGCCACATGCAGGCTGAGTTGCCCGATCCCGAGGGCAAGCTCATCGCCTACTTCTCCGCCGAATACGGCCTGACCGAGTGCTTGCCGATATACTCCGGCGGCCTCGGCATTTTGTCGGGCGATCATCTCAAGTCCGCGAGCGACGGCCGCGTGCCGCTGGTCGGCGTCGGGCTGCTCTATCAGCAGGGCTATTTCCGCCAGTTCCTGAATCCGGATGGATGGCAGCAGGAACGCTACCTGGCAAACGACTTTTTTACCCTGCCTATCCTGCCCGTGAAAGGCGCCGATGACCGCGATCTTCACGTGAGTGTGACCCTACCCACCGGCCCGGTCGACGTACAGGTTTGGCGCATGGACGTGGGCCGCGTAAAGCTGTACCTGCTCGACACCAACGTGCGCGAGAACGCGCTCCCCCAGGACCGGCAGATTACCGATCAGTTGTACGGCGGCGATCTCGACACGCGCATCCGCCAGGAAATCGTGCTGGGCATCGGCGGGTTGCGGGCCCTGAAGGCGCTGGGTCTCGAGCCCACTGTCTTCCACATGAATGAAGGGCATTCGGCGTTCCTGGCGGTTGAGCGCACCCGCGTTTTGATGCAGGAAAACGGCCTGAGCTTCGAAGAAGCACTGGACGCCTCCCGCACCAACAACGTATTCACGACCCACACCCCAGTGCCGGCAGGCATGGATGTTTTCGATGCCGGCATGATGCATTACTATTTCCAGGCCTACTGCCGGGATGCGGGCATCGACTTCGAGCAACTGATGGCGCTGGGCCGACGCCGCCCGTCGGACCGCGATGAACGCTTCTCGATGGCCGTACTGGCGGTCAAGACATCGTCGTACCGTAATGCCGTCAGCAAACTGCACCGGCGCGTCTCGCAGGAATTGTGGAGCGAGCTGTGGCCCGGCCTGCCGACGTGGGAAGTGCCCATTACTTCCGTCACCAACGGCGTGCACCTTCCCAGTTGGCTGAATGGCGATCTGGCCGATCTTTACGATCAGTACCTGCAACCCGACTGGCGAGAGTACCATTCCGATCCCAACACGTGGGAGCTGGTGAAGGAAATTCCCGACGAGGAATTGCTGGAAGCGCACCGCCGCCGCAAGCGGCGCATGATCACGTTTATTCGCGAACGGCAGACGCTCTCGGCATTTCGCCGCAAAGTGGCGTCCACCGAACTGCGTTACTCAGCCGACGTGCTCGATCCCAATGTACTCACCATCGGAATGGCGCGCCGCTTCGCCACTTACAAGCGCGCCACGCTTTTGTTCCGCGATGTCGAACGGCTCAAACGCATTCTGTGCCACGCCGACCGCCCGGTTCAGATCATCGTGGCCGGCAAAGCGCACCCCAAAGATCACCCCGGCAAGACGTACATTCGGGAAGTCGTTCAGCTTTCCCGCGATCCCGATTTGTGGAAGCACGTGGTCTTCGTCGAGGACTACGACATGAAAGTGGCGCGCGAATTAGTGCAGAGCGTCGACATCTGGCTGAACACGCCGCGGCGTGGCGAGGAAGCCTGCGGCACCAGCGGCATGAAAGCCGCTATGAACGGCGTACTGAACCTGAGTGTGCTCGACGGCTGGTATGACGAGGCTTACGAGGAATCGGGCGGCTGGTCGATCGGCGACAGGGAGCCGTATTCCGAGGAACAGGACGCCATCCACGCCAGCGCGATTTACTACCTGCTGGAAAATGAGATCGCTCCTATGTTCTACGACCGCCGCGACCTGGGAGCCGCCGAATGGATGCGCCGCGTGAAGCAATCTATCATGCACACCAGCCCGCATTTCGATTGCCGCCGCATGGTGCAGGAATACCAGCGCGAAATGTATGAGCCCGCCCACGCCGCCTTCTCCCGCTTGCGCGCCGGCAAGTTCGAGGATGCGCGTGAGCGGCGCCGCTGGAACCTCCGCGTGCTGGAAGCCTGGGACCGCGTGCGATTCGTCGAAACCAATGCTGGTCCTGCTGCGCCGGTGATGAGCGGGTGCCCGGTGGAAGTGCGCGCAGCGGTAGAGTTGGCGGGACTCAAGGCGGATGACGTCAAAGTCGAAGTGGTGATCGGACGCGTGGGTGCGACGGGCGCGCTGCAGGATATGGAAGTGGTGCTGCTTCCCGCGACCGATCAGCGGGATTCGGTCACGGTCTTCGCCAAACAGATTGTGCCCAATCTGACGGGGCGCCTGGGCTATGCGCTGCGCATCAGCCCCAATCATTACGACGATCCGCTTACGCGGCCGTGCTCCACATTTCTGAAATGGGAAGCGGGCGGCGGCCAGTAACTTAAGCTGTCACTAATTGGGAAGCCATCATCGATTCTGCCAGGCTGCGGCACTTCTTGCCGAGGTCTGAATTGGCCTTGATGGATTTGCCGGCGGTGAGCGCCGCGTGGACGGCTTCATAATCGTTGGGAAAACTCAGAAAGACCGGCAGCCCGAGCACGCTTTCCACTTCGCTCGTCGGGATGAGGCTGCGCTTATGGGCGCGGTTAAGCAGGATGGAGACGCGGTCGGCAAGATCGAGGCTGCGCAGATACACCAGTTTTTCGCGCGCCAGATGCAGACTGGGGACTTCCGGCGTGCACACCAGGAATATTCGTTTCGACTCTCGTAAGACTTCGACTGAGTACTTTTCCATCATGCCCGACAGATCGAGGCAGATGGCCTGATAATTCCGGCGCGCGAAATCCAGCAGGTGGTGAATCTGGTTGGGTTCGATGCGAAACCCTGGCGACAACCTGCCCGCCGGCAAAACATCCAGTTTGCCCTGCGCGCGCTGAGTGACGATATTGTCCCACTGCACTTCGTCCATCTCGAGCGCGTGCTCGGCCGCGGAAACGATGGAATGCTGCGAGTCGATGCGCAGCATGAAGCCCACCATGCCGCAGCTCAAATCGAAATCCATGAGCAGTACTTTGGTCTCGCAGATTTCCGCCGCTGCCACGCTGGCATTCACGGCCAGAGTAGAAGCGCCAACCCCGGCTTTGGCCGGCAGAAAGGTGAATACCGAATCGGTCGATTCGATGGTGGCCGGCTTGCGGTCGAGGATCAATTCCACGCGCCGCAGGGATTCCTTTAAGGCGCCTGGATCGAACGGCTCACTGAGGAATTCGCGAATCCCGGCCCGCATTACCTCCAGCAGCGCGTCGGCATCGCTGTCGCGGTTAATCACGATGATCTGCGTCCCAGGCTGCTGGCCTTCGATCCATTCGGCAAGCTCTAGCGCGTGCTGGCGCGACTCGATTCCCAGAAACACCACCTGCGGAGCGGTGGCACGCAGAAAACGCACCAGATCCATGTGGTTGGGATAGTGGTCCAGGGTACGTACGACCGCAACGGACCGCACTTCCCTGAGGGCATCATGCAAACTGGTATTGAGCTGCTGATCGGGGGATATCACGACACTGCGAAGCATGTTGAGTCTTGTTTCATGGTACGGGTACCGAAGTTTGCACGACAATGAGGCGAACCACTGAGGTGCCGCTTTATGGACACCTGAGGGCGGGTTTCAAAACCGCCCGCCCCCTACTGGACACACGCCTGCTCCTGACCTACGCTAATAGCCATGCGGCGCCGCCATTTCCTGACTCTTTCCGCCTCCAGCTGTAGGCGGCCTGCTGGTCTACTCGCTCGACCGCACACCATCGCGCGTCCACGCTCAGGAAGGCACTCTGCGCGTCCCTCTCAAATTTTTCACCGAGGAGCAGGCGCTCGACGTGGCCGCTGCCGCCGCCCGCATTTTCCCCAGCGATGAATCCGGTCCGGGCGCGACCGAAGCCGGCGTGGTGATTTACATCGACCGCCAACTGGCCGGTCCTTATGGCAAAGACCGCTATCGCTACACCCAGCCGCCGTTCGAGAAAGGCTTACCGGAGCAGGGCTATCAGGACCGGGCCACGCCGCGCGATATTTACCGCGAGGGACTCGCGCCAATTGCCGGTTTCCATCGCCGCGACGCCGCCGAGCAGGACAAAATCCTGACCGGCATCGAGAGCTCGCTCTTCTTTTCCCTGCTGCGCACCCACACGATCGAAGGCATGTTCTGCGACCCGATGCACGGCGGCAATCGCGACATGATCGGCTGGCAATTGATCGGCTTCCCGGGACCGCGCATGAGCTATTTCGACGAAGTGGACCAGTACCACGGCCGCGCCTTCCGTCCCAAGCCGGTCAGCCTGGCGCAGGTGGTGGGACACCGCGTGCGGCCCAGCGAAGAAGAGGAATGAAGCGCCTGGCGCCGGTCGATGCCGTAATCGTGGGCGGCGGCTGGAACGGCCTGCTCATGGCCGCCGAGCTCACCCGGCGAACCGGCCTCTCGGTGCTGGTGCTGGAGCGCGGCGAAGTCCGCAAAACGCAGGATTACGCCGCCGGCATGGATGAGCTGGACTACGGCATCCGCTTGCGCATGATGCAGGCCATTCGCGATGAGACCGTAACGCTGCGCCACGAGATGCGCCAGCGAGCGCTTCCCATTCGCCAGTACGGATCGTTTTTGCCGGGCTCGGGCTTAGGCGGCGCAGGCGAGCACTGGAGCGGAATTTCCTACCGCTACCAGCCGCGCGATTTCCGGCTGCTCTCGCACCTTCGCGAAAAATATGGCGCCGCAAGCCTGCCGCAGGATCACGCCCTGGCCGACTGGCCCGTCACCTACGACGAGCTCGAGCCCTACTACGACCGCACCGAAAAGATGATGGGCGTCTCCGGCAAAGCCGGCAACCTGCGCGGCGAGCACATCGAGGGCGGCAATATTTTCGAGGGCCCGCGCAGCGCCGAGTATCCCACACCTCCCATGAAAACCCCTTACCTGGCGGCGCTTTTTGGCGACGCCACCCGCAAGCTGGGCTATCATCCTTACCCGCTGCCGGCCGCCACCACCAGTGTGGACTACACCAATCCCGACGGCGTTTCGCGCGCCGGCTGTTCGTTCTGCGGCTATTGCGAGCGCTTCGGCTGCATGATCGGGGCCAAATCCCAGCCGACCAATACGCTTATGCCGCTGCTGCGAAAGCAGAAAAAATTCGAGCTGCGCGCCGGCGCCTGGGTGCGACGGATTGTCGCAAAAGACGGCAAAGCGCAAGGCGTAAACTACGTCGATTCCAAAGGCGAGGAAGTTTTCCAGCCCGCAAATATCGTCTTCCTGGCGTCCTGGACGCTCAACAACACGCGCCTGCTTTTGCTTTCGCAAATTGGTGAGCCTTACGAACCAGCCAGCGGCAAAGGCGCGCTAGGCCGCGGTCTCACCCACCAGGTCTCGACAGCCGCCGCGACCGCTTTTTTCGACAAGCCGCTGAACCGGTTCATGGGCGCGGGATCCGCCGGCACTGCCATTGGCGATTTCGACGGCGACGCCTTCGATCACACCGGTGCCAATTTTCTTGGTGGCGGCACGCTCTATACGGTGTGCTACGGCTTCCGCCCGATGGCCAACTTCGGGGTGGTGCCGGGCTCGGTAAAATCCCGTTGGGGGCGTGACTGGAAGAAATCCGCTCTGGAATTCTACGATCGCACTGGCCGTATCTCCTTCTACGGAGAGCACTTGGCCTATCGCAGCAACTACATGGATTTGGATCCCACATATAAAGATCACATGGGCGACCCGCTGCTGCGTCTAACATTACAGTGGCAGGAGAATGAGCGGCGGATGGCGAACTTCATGACGGGCAAGGCCGTCGGGATCGCCAAGGCCATGGGAGCGCAGGAAGTCACGCCGTTTCCAGGACTGGTTCGTTACGACGCCACGCGATATCAGTCGACTCATTTACAAGGCGGCGCGATTATGGGTGCAAATCAGACCGAATCTGTGGTAAATATGTATTTGCAGCATTGGCGGGTTCCGAACCTGTTTGTTCTGGGCGCCTCTGCTTTCCCGCAGAACCCTTCCGGCAACCCAACGTTGACGGCGGTAGCTCTAACCTACCGAACGGCCGATGCAGTAATCGATAGGTACCTAAAGCACCCGGGCACACTGGTGTAACCACCAATCCGAACCAGCGCACACCTCAAGGAGTAACCACTTCCCCATGGACAGCGATCGTAAGTACCGGCAACGAGGCTACCAGGACTCAGACCCTAAACCGGAACGTAATGGCAACGGCCCCCGCCCCTCCGGACCTCGTCCGCCCATTGACATCACCGGCCCTCGCTTGCCGCGACTCGTGCAGGCGGTTACCGCCTCGCGTTGTTACAACTGCGCTACAGCGATTCCGCCCGGCACCGACTACACCGGCGCGTGTCCCAAATGCGGAGCCGCGCTCCATTGCTGCAAGCAGTGCGGCCATTTTGAGCCGTCTACGCGCTTCCAGTGTTTGAAACCGATCCCGGAGCGGATTCCGATCAAAGACAAGACCAACCAGTGCCAGTTGTTCGAGCCGCGCGTGACGGTCGCGCGCGACGCCGCCCCGGCGCCGCCTCCCGTCCACAATTCCCATAACAACGTGGTTCGCAATCCCAACGATGCACGTAGCGCGTTCGACGCGCTGTTCAAAAAACCTTCCTAGACCGTGATCGCCCGGCTCTGCGTTGCTTTGGCTCTCGCAGCACAGCCATCTGTCATTGACGCTGTTCACAAAGGACATGCGGTCGGACATGAGCAGGACGGCGTTGACGCTGTCCGTGCAGCTTTAGCGGCTGGCGGCGATGTCAACGAGCGGGACAACGACGGCTCGACGCCGTTGGTGCATGCCGCCCTCGAATGCCGCGCGCAGATTGTGAGCCTGCTGCTGGAGCGCGGCGCCGACGCCAAGCTTCGCTCCCATAGCGGGCAGCCCGGGTCCTTCACCGGCAACGGACAAACCGCACTGCTGGTTGCGTCCGGTTGTTTCATTGCGCGGCGCCGCGCCGAGCTGGCGCCCGAGCGTCACATGCCGGCAAGCTACGCCGACTACGAACGCGCCGCTCCGTTAAAGATGGTGCGTGACCTGATCGCGCATGGCGCCGACGTTAACGCTGCCGATGGCGCAGGCCGGACGCCACTGATGATGGCGGCCATGCAGGGCTGGACGGATGTCGTTCGCGAACTCCTCGCAGCCCATGCCGCGGTGAATGCGCGCGACCATGAAGGGCGGATAGCTCTGGATTACGCCGATGACCAGACGATGGCGCTGCTGAAGCAGGCCGGTTCTCAACCGCCGAGCGGACGCTCCGGCCGTACTGCGTGCGATGTCGAACGCGCTCTCGACAAGCTGGGCTACGACACGCCGATCATCGACTGCGATGCGGGAAGCATGCTACGGAACGCGGTGTTGAGATTCCAGAAAGACCGTTCCCTGCCACAGACCGGCGAAATGGACGCCGCTACGCTACAGGCGCTGCACATCCGCTGATTTCCGCAAACGGACTCCGTAGGGGCGGGTTTGAAACCCGCCCTTGCTCAAGTCTCTCGGCGCGAAACGACGGGCGATATCATGCGATATCCCAAACGGAATATGTCGTCTGTCCCCGTTTCGGGAAGGGCGGGTTTCAAACCCGCCCCTACGATCTCTTTGGCAAGGGGCAGCAATCCATCGCGCACTCGTCCGGACCCACGCCCAGCGTGCCTAAAGTGCGCGGTAGAGCCTCGCCGAGGCGCTCGAGCACCAGCTCCCGGATCATGCTCACGAATGCCGGATGCGTGCCGACCGTGCTGGCGCGCACCATGTTGATGCCCAGCTCGCTGCAAACGGCGCGGGCTTCCGTGTCGAGATCGTAAACTACTTCCATGTGATCGGAAATGAACCCGATCGGCGCAATGACTACCTCGCGCACTCCCGACAAGCCGCGCAGAGCGTCGCAGATATCCGGCTCAAGCCAAGGCTGCGTAGGCGGACCGCTGCGGCTTTGATACACCAGGCTCCACTCCGCCTGGCCCACACCGGCTGCAACCAGGCGGCATGCTTCGCGCAATTGCTGCTCGTAGCGAGACGTTTGCGCCATCGCCAGCGGAATGCTGTGCGCCGTGAACAGCAGCGCCGCCCCTGGAAGCTGATCGAGAGTTGCCTGCACGCGTTCGATCATGGGTCCGATGAAACCGGGATGATCGTAGAAACGCCCGCAGCTTGTCCACATCCGGTGCGCCCGGACCCACGATGGCCCGCGCGCGCACGATATCATCCAGATACTGGCGGCAAGCGGAGTAGGAGCTATACGCCGAGGTCACGAATCCTAGCGTGTGCCGCACGCCATCTGCCTTCATGCGGGCGAGCGTATCGGGCAGCAGCGGATGCCAGTTGCGGTTTCCCCAATACACGGGTAAGTGCGGACCGTGCGCGGCCAGCTCGGCTTCGAGCGCGGCGATCAGCGCGCGATTCTGGCCGTTGATGGGACTGGCACCGCCGAACTCGTAGTAGTGTTCAGCTACCGCCAGCATGCGCTCGCGAGGGACATTGCGCCCCCTGAGCACGTTTTCAAGAAACGGGATCACGTCCTCCCGCTTTTCCGGGCCGCCGAAAGACAGCACCAGAATCGCGTCGTAGGAGGACGGCGGAATCACGCGGGCTGAGGCCGCTCACCTTCCGAAAGGCCGGGCAGACGGCGGCCGCCCTCGGGCCGTAGCACCTGCTGGGTCGGCTCGCCGGTTTCTTTCTTGGGCGGCTTGGGCGGCATCGCAGCCAGGGTCTGGCCATCGATGAGCTGCCTGACTTCGGCGCCATCGAGTACTTCGCGCTCCAGCAGCATTTCCGCGATCGCCACCAGCGCCGTGGAATGCTCTTCGATCACTTTGCGGGCTCGATCGTAGCCCACGGACACCAGCATTTTCACCTGTTGGTCGATGCGGATAGCCGTGTCTTCGCTGTAATCGCGATGCTGCGCAATTTCGCGGCCCAGGAAGATTTGCTCTTCCTTCTTGCCGAAGCTCAGCGGACCGAGCTCGCTCATGCCCCACTCGCAGACCATTTTGCGCGCCAAGTCGGTAGCCCGCTCGATGTCGTTGCCGGCGCCGGTGGTCATGTGGTTCATGTAGATTTCTTCGGCGATACGGCCGGCCATCAGGATGGCGAGCTGATCGTTCAAATAATCCCGGCTGTAGGAATGCTTGTCGTCGATCGGGAAGCTGCATGGTCACGCCCAGCGCCATGCCGCGCGGGATGATCGAAACTTTGTGCAGCGGATCGGCGTAAGGCAGCAGCACCGCGACTAGCGCGTGCCCGGCCTCGTGATACGCCGTGTTGCGCTTTTCGGCATCGCTCAGGATCAGCGATTTGCGCTCGGCGCCCATCAGCACTTTGTCCTTGGCCAGCTCGAAATCAACCATCGTGACGACTTTGCGGTTCTGCCGCGCGGCGTTCAGAGCCGATTCGTTGACCAGATTGGCCAGATCCGCGCCCGCCAGGCCCGGCGTTCCGCGAGCCACTACCGAAAGATCGACGTCATCGCCCAGCGGAATTTTCTTGGTGTGGACTTTGAGAATAGCTTCGCGGCCGTTGACATCCGGCCGGCCTACCACCACCCGACGGTCGAAACGGCCGGGGCGCAGCAGCGCGGGATCGAGCACATCCGGGCGGTTGGTCGCCGCCACCAGAATCACGCCTTCGTTGGATTCGAAGCCGTCCATCTCCACCAGCAGTTGATTCAGCGTCTGCTCGCGCTCGTCGTGACCGCCGCCGAGACCTGCGCCGCGGTGACGTCCTACGGCGTCGATTTCATCGATGAAGATGATGCAGGGCGCGTTCTTCTTGCCTTGTTCGAACAAATCGCGCACGCGGCTGGCGCCCACGCCAACGAACATTTCGACGAAATCCGAGCCCGAAATCGAGAAAAAGGGCACGCTGGCTTCGCCGGCAATGGCGCGCGCCAATAGGGTTTTTCCGGTTCCAGGGGAGCCAATCAGCAGCACGCCTTTAGGAATGCGGCCGCCCAGTTTCTGGAACTTCTGCGGCTCGCGCAGGAATTCGATGATCTCCTGCAGCTCCTCTTTGGCTTCTTCCACGCCGGCAACGTCCTTGAACGTCACCTTCTTCTGCTGGGTGGAGTGCAGACGCGCGCGGCTCTTGCCGAAGCTCAGCGCCTTATTCCCTCCGCTTTGCATCTGCCGCATCATGAAAATCCAGAACGCGAAGAGCAGGATAAACGGGGAAGCATTTAGTAGCAGCGAAAGCCAGTTGCCGGAATTGGGCTCCTGGAAATCCATGCCAACGCCCTTGTCCTGCAGCAGCTTGTACAGTTCAGGATAGTTGACGGGAATCTGGGTGCGGAGGCCTTCGTTCACTTCTCTGTAGTCGCCGGTGACTTCGGTGCCGCGAATCTTCACCGCCTTGACCTTGCCGGTCTCGACTTCATTCAGGAACTGGCTGAAGGTGAGGGTCTTTTCAGGCCGCTTCCGTCCGGTGTTGACCACGTTCCACAACAACACCACCACGCAGATGACTACTACCCATAGGATTGCCGTCTTGATATTAGAATTCACGCTGCCTCCCGCTACTGGCTGACCCGTCTATTTCAATAGACGTTGGCGGCTTCACATTCGATTCGATCGATTCCCTCACGCCGGAACCTCGCGGATGCGTAGGATGGTCCGGCTGTCTGGCGTAGCAGCCGCATGAGAGGCAGGTCCGAACCGCCGCGCCCATACGATCTGGTCGTGGTTCGTGATGATCGGCCAACTCCGCCGTTCCCAAAGAGGAATGCGCTCCCGCTGGAACAGGATCTTCATCTTTTCGTCACCCAAATGCCCGGCCGGTTGATACTGATCGCCGGGCCTCCAATTACGCACTTCAAGTGGTCCGGAGACACGATCCCTGTCCAGACAACACGCTCCTTCATTATAGCCGGAATCTTCGCGAACGGTAGAGGCTTTAGTTTCAATGACTTCCGCTTCGATCACGGCGCCTGCGCGATGCAGAACCACACTTCCAGGTACGGCTAGCGCGTAACGGTAGTTCCGATTTTCCAGCGTGTCGAGGCCGGGAGGCGCCAATCGCAGCCATTCGAAGGAACGAAAAACATCCACGCCGGGCACTTGCAGGCGACCGTCTCCCTGGTGCTGCACTGCCAGCGCCAGAATCTGACGGACGTGTGAAAAATCGATGCCGAGCAGATCGCCTTTGACGCATTCGAGGGCGCGCCGGGCCAGACGCCGGGCCGCGGCCGGCGGCAAATCTTCCAGCGCCTGCGCACGCAGATAGACGGCGGGCGGCTTGATCTGCAGGTGCAGCGCGGCAAGTCGCGCGATTTCTGCCGCCCACCAGGCTTCTTCCTCGAAGGCCCAGTCCGCCGTGTGGGCCAGGGTTTCGATCAGCGCCGGGTTCCAATCGCGCTGCAATTGCGGCAGCAGCTCATGACGGATGCGGTTGCGCGCGAAGGCCAGGCTGGCGTTGCTGGAATCATCCCGCCAGGGGATTTTGCGTTCGCGGAGATACTGCTCGACATCGAAGCGGTCCACCGCCAGCAGCGGGCGCACGAAGCCATCGCTCGTCACCGGACGGATCCCGGCCAGCCCGGCGGTTCCCGAGCCGCGCAGAAAACGGAACAGAACAGTCTCGGCCTGATCGGAGCGGGTGTGCCCCAGCGCGACACGATCCAGCTTTCCCGAACGGACCAGATCGCCGAAAATGCGGCGGCGCTCGCGGCGCGCGGCCTGCTCCAGATTGTCGCCAGTTTCAGTGGCGAAGCGGGCGATGTCGACAACCTCTGCATGCAAGGCAAGGCCGAGCGAGCGGGCCAGTTCCGCAACGAATCGGGCATCGGTTTGGGACTCCGCGCCGCGCAGTTGGTGGTCCAGATGGAGCACGGTGAGATCGAGGTTCCAGCGCTCGCGCAGCTCGACCAGCACGTGCAGCAGACACACCGAATCGGCGCCGCCGGAGACCGCGACGCCCACCCGTTGGCCCGTTTGAAACATGCTATAACGGGTGATGATTTCGGCCACGCGCTGCAACACAGTCCGATTCTACGACAGGAACCCAGGCATTGAAGATCTCGCACACAGCCGTTGATTCGAACATCCAGGTTGTGGCGGTAAGCGGCCGTTTCACCATCGGCGAAGAGAGCCTGGAAGTGGAGCGGATCATGGACGGGCTGCTGGCCAAAAAAGAGCGCCGCTTCGTGTTCGATTTATCGGGTGTTGAATTCATCGACAGCTCCTGCCTCGGCATTCTGGTAAATTGCCTGCGCAAAGCCAAAGCCGCCGGTGGTGAGTTGCGCGTGGTGGCGTCGCCGCGCGTGAGCGGCATCATCAAAGTGGTGCGCCTGGATACGATTCTGCCTCTGTATGCGGCGATGGCGCCGGCGTGCGAGCATTTCGCGAGCGAGGAAGAGAGCGGGCCTCTCGGGGCATCGTAAGGCATTTCTCGCAGAGACGCTGAGGACGCAGCGAATGGCCTTAACTGAACCACTCATCGTTAGCCTGGACGTCGGCACTTCATCGGTGCGTACGCTGCTGTTTGACGGGCACGCCCGCGAAGTGGAAGGCTTTGGCAAACAGATTCCGTACCAGGTGCGCACTACGCCCGACGGCGGCGTGGAGGTGGACGCCGACGAATTGGCCGGGCTAGCTGCCGAATGCCTATCTGAGATACATCGCCAACTCGTCGCCGCCAATCTGCAGCCGGCCGCGGTCGCTTCCTGCACGTTCTGGCACAACGTGCTGGGCGTGGACGTCGACGGCACCCCGGTTACGCCGGTCATTCACCTGTTCGACACGCGCAGCGCCGATGCCTGCCGGCGCCTGGCGGAGAAAATCGATGCTCGCGAGCTGCGCGCCCGCACCGGATGCATGCTGCATCCCAGTTATTTGCCTGGCAAGCTGCAATGGCTTTCAGAAACCAACATCGACCGTTTTCTGGACGCGCGCCGCTGGATGTCGATCGGAGAATATCTCTTTCTGAAATTGCTTGGCAACGCAACCGCGTCCACGTCCATGGTTTCGGGATCGGGCCTGTGGAACCAGCACCTTAACGACTACGACGATGCCATCGTGAACGTATTGCCGATCGACCGTGCGCAGTTGGCCCGGCCTAAAGAGATGGATCAGCCCTCGACCAGCCTGCTTGAGCCGTATCGTAGCCAGTGGCCGCGTTTAAACGCGATTCCCTGGTATCCGGCGCTGGGCGATGGCGCCTGCAACAACGTCGGCAGCGGCTGCATTACGCCGGATCGGTTCGCATTGATGGTGGGCACCAGCGGCGCCATGCGCGCGGTGGTCGAAGCCGACGAAATCGAAATTCCCGAAGGCTTGTGGTGCTACCGGGTGGATCGCCGGCGCTACGTGCTGGGCGGCGCGCTTTCGAATGGCGGTGAAGTATTCGCCTGGATGAAGCGGACGCTCGCGTTCGGCGCAACTTCGAATGAGGAAATCGAAAAGCAACTGGCCGCGATCGCACCCGGATCCCACGGCCTCACCGTGCTGCCGCTGTTCGCCGGAGAGCGCTCGATCGGGTTGGCGCGCCGACGCCCGCGCCGCCATCACCGGCATGGGTTTGACTACCGGTCCGATTGAGATTTTGCGCGCGTCGCTCGAATCGGTGGCACTGCGCTTCCGCAATATTTACGATGTCATGGCGCGCGTGCTGGGCGCGCCCAAGGAAGTGGTGGCGTCGGGCGGCGCGCTGCTGCACTCGCCGGCCTGGACGCAGATGATGGCCGATGCGCTGGGCCACCCGGTTACTCCCTGCCTGGAAAAGGAGGCTTCCGGCCGAGGCGCTGCGATAGTGGCGCTCGAGCGGCTGGGCGCGATCCGCCACATCGGCGATCTGCCGCCGGAGACGGGTCCCGCCATCATGCCGGTCGCTGCCAACCGTCCGGTCTACGATGACTTGCTGCGGAAACAGCGCCGTCTCTACACCAAACTGTTCGAGGAGAATTGATTTGCCAGCCGATTACGTAAAGCTTGCTGCGAAAGATCAAGCTGCTGCTGATGGATGTGGACGGCGTGCTGACCGACGGCCGCTTGTACAACGTGCCGGACGCCGCCGGAAACATGGTCGAGACCAAGGGCTTCGATTCGCAGGACGGCATCGCGCTGCAATGGCTGAGTTGGAAAGGAATCAAGACCGGCCTGATCAGCGGGCGCGTATCTCCCGCTACTGTCGAGCGCGCCAAGCAGACCAAGTTCACCTACGTGTATCAGGGGCACATCGAGAAGATTCCGATCCTCGAAGAAATTCTGCGCGACTCCGGTTGCGCGAGCAGCGAGACGGCTTACATCGGCGACGATCTGACGGATGTGGTGGTGATGCGCCGCGTCGGTTTGGCCGTCGCCACCGCCAATGCGCGCGCTGAGGTGAAAGCGCAGGCCCATTACGTGACGGCGCAGGCCGGCGGCAACGGCGCGGTGCGTGAAGTGATCGAAATGATTCTCAAAGCCCAGGGGTTGTGGGAGGAGATTCTCAAGAAGTACGAAGCGGTGTAGCGCCTAGCGCAAAAGGCGGGTTTGAAACCTGCCCCTACAACGCCGAGAGCGCACGTTCAAATCAGCATGAAGGCGCTAGCGCGCGGCCACCCAGCGAATCCCGACGTCGGCGGCCGAGCGGACGCGGTCGATCAGTTGCGCGGCATGATGTTGGATATGGCGGATATTGACGAACTGGTGCTCCAGCTTGGACATGCGATACCAACTGAAGCCACTTTCGGTGCTGTCGAGATCCAACGCGTCCACGGCGTCATCGATCATCCGATCGCAGAACTCCCAGTACTCGAGCACCTGCGCTTGCGTGTACGGCTCACCCGCGATGCCGTCGCCCTCGCCGCGATGCTGTTCCCACAGCCTAAACGCAGCTTCGTCGCGCTGAAGATACAGGTGTGCAAAGAACAGCGCGTGATACGACACCTGCCAGAACGCATTCTTGTGGTTGGTGCTCAACCACTCCTCGGGCGGGCAGCGCTCGATGGCTTCGCGGAGCATCGCCAGCGACGCGTGATACTGGCTTTTCAGCACGGCTCGAAGCATCGGATGCGTGTGGTTCACCGGCTCGATTGTACATCGAGGCAGCCTTCGCAGGCACCTGTCCAGCTACGGTCACGAATCGCGACCGTCGGATCGACTCTCGCGGGCCATTTCCATAGGTGAGCTGAGTGGGTTGTTGCCCTTGCATTGGAGCGAACAAAAAGCGAAAATGGTGCCGTGCTGTTTGAGATCGAACCCGAGCCGGCGCTTAAGGGCATTGCCCGTCTGGCGGCGGAAAGCCCGTTGCTTGAAGGCAAACGGCAGGTGCAATATTTTGAGATTGCAGCGCGCAGCGTGTTGAATCCGTGCAAATCCAACATGCCGTTTCGCTGGACCATCAATCCGTACCGGGGCTGTGAATTCGGCTGCCAATACTGCTATGCGCGCTACACGCACGAGTTTATGGGCATGGAAGACGGACGCGCTTTCGAGGATCGCATCTACGCCAAGGCCGACGCCGCGCGCATCCTGAAACGCGAATTGCTGAAGGTGGCGCGCGCCGAACCCATCGCCATCGGCACCGCCACCGACCCGTACCAGCCGGCGGAGCGGCGATTTGAAGTGACGCGCGGCATCCTCGAAGTTTTCGCGGCGGGCACGGGGCGGCGGCTATCGATCACGACCAAATCGGACCTCGTCGCGCGCGATACGGATCTGCTGCGCGCAATCGCCAGCCGTAATATTCTGCATGTGAATATTTCGATCACCACGTTGAGCGTTGAGCTGGCGCGTCTGCTGGAACCACGCGCGCCTCGCGTCCGGATTTGCGCCTGGCGGCGGTGAGGCAACTGGCGGACGCCGGCATTGCGGTGGGAGTGTTCGCGATGCCGGTATTGCCGCTGATCACCGATCGCCACGACAGCCTGGAGCAGTTAGCCAAGGCGGCTCGCGACGCGGGCGCTCAGTATTTGTGCGGCAATGTGTTGTTTTTGCGCACGTCCGCGCAGAAGATTTTCTTCCCGTTTCTGGCCGAGCGTTTTCCCCATCTGCTGCGCCGGTATCAGCAGCGCTACAGCGCCAGCGCTTACATTCGTGGCGCGTATGTGGAGTCGCTCAAGCAGCGTCTGAACGAAATTCGCAGCCGCTACGGCCTGGCAAAGGCGCCGATCGAGTATCAGCCGGAGAATTGGGACGACGACGAATCGCAGGGGACATTATTTCCGCTACAGTAGTCGCTGGGATGGACGTTGCCCCATTCGATTACGCGCTCCCTGAAGAGCTGATTGCGCAGACACCGCTGGCGGACCGGGCCGCTTCCCGGATGCTGGTGGTTCATCGTAGCGAAGGGCGATGGGAAGATCGCGACTTCCGCGATCTTCCGCAATTCCTGAAGCCCGGCGACTGGCTGGTGCTGAACGATTCCAAAGTTTTTCCGTGCCGGCTGTTTGGCTCGCGCGAAAATCAGAGCGGGCAGGTCGAGATTTTTCTTCTGCGGCCGGTTTCCGCCGACGCGCCGCAGTGGCAGGCGCTGGTGCGGCCGGGACGAAAAATGCGCGTAGGCGAGCGCATCGTCTGCCACGGCGGCCTCGAGGCGGAGATCCTGTCCCGCGGTGAGTTCGGCGAGCGCACGCTGCGTTTTCCGCCGGGCGCCGATGTCTTACGAGCAGTTGGAGCAGCACGGGCATGTGCCGCTGCCGCCGTACATCAAGCGACCCGATGATCCGCTGGATCGCGATCGCTACCAGACGGTGTTCGCGCGAGAACGAGGCTCGGTGGCGGCGCCCACCGCGGGCCTGCATTTCACGCCGGGGATTCTGGGAGCGTGCCGCGTGGCGGGCGCCGGAATCGCTTACGTGACGCTGCACGTCGGACTCGGCACGTTTCAGCCGATTCAGCCGCGAGCAGTCGAAGAGGACCGGTTGCACGCGGAACTATACAGCATCACGGAAGAGAACGCCGCCAGGATTGATGGCGGCCGGGCGCGCGCATCGGCGTCGGAACGACGAGCGTGCGCACGATCGAAAGCGTGGCGCGCACCGGGGACTCGGAGGGACCAGACGGATCTGTTCATCTATCCGGGCTTCGAATTTCGCGCGACCGGCGGGATGCTGACTAATTTTCATCTGCCGCGCACCAGCCTGCTGCTGCTGGTGTGCGCGTTCGCCGGCAGGGAACTGGTGCTGGCCGCCTATCGCCACGCCGTCGAGAAAGGATATCGCTTTTATTCGTACGGGGATTGTATGCTGATCCTTTAGCGGATCATGGACTGGCACGAGATTCGCGACCCGCAGGATGCCGAGCTGGACCGGCTGGCGGAGCGCTACCGTCTGCATCCGCTGCACATCGAAGACTGCCGCCATCGCAACCAGAGCGCCAAGGTGGAAGAGAGCCGCGGCTATCTGTTCGCGGTGCTCAAGCTGGTATCATGCTCGGCGAGGACGGCTCGCTCGAGATCGCCGATCTGGATATTTTTCTGGGACGCGACTTTCTCATCACGGTGCAGCCCAAGAATTGCCCGCCGGCGCGCAAACTGGTGGAGCAGGTGCGCGCGGCGCAGCGGGGAGAGCGCGCCGACCAGTCGTTCTATCGCATCACGGATGGCAGTGGTGGATTCCTATCTTGCCTGTGCTCGATCATTTCAGCGAGGAGGTCGACGAGCTGGAAGACCAGGTGCTCGACCGGCCCGCGCCGGACACGCTGGCGCGCATTTTCGAGACAAAGCGCAGCCTGATCACGCTGCGGCGCGTGCTGGTGAATACGCGCGACGTGGCGGGGCACTTGCAGCGCACGGAGAACGATCTGATCCACCGCGACATGTGGCCGTTCCTGCGCGACGTCTACGATCACGTGGCGCGCAACCTGGATCTGATCGAGATGCAGCGGGATTTGCTGACGGGCTCGCTGGATATTTATCTTTCGAGCGTGGCCAATCGAACCAACCAGGTGATGAAGGTGCTCACGTGTGGTGGGCACGATCGCGCTGCCGACGCTCGTGATTTCCAGATTTTACGGCATGAACACGAAAGGGCTGCCGTGGATCGATTCGCCGAACGCAACGGCGATCGTGGCGGGGATCATGGCGGGCACGACGGTGGTGCTGCTGATTATTTTGCGGCTGTTCCGGTGGTTCTGAAGTCTGCCCTCGTAGGGGTGGGTTTCAAACCCGCCCTTTTTCCGGATCTCTATCCCAATGCGCGGGATTGTCCTCGATGTAATGGCGGGTTTCGTTTAGCTCTTTTTCGTCGCGGATGATGCGTTCGAAATAATTTCTTTGCCAAACGGATTGGCCGGGCGTGCCTTTCATCGCGTTAATGCGGCGGGCGGAGAATGTTTTGAAGGCGCGGACGATTTCTGGTAAGCCGTGGAGGGCGGGTTTGAAACCCGCCCCTACATCTAGGATGAGAATCCCGTGAATGTGATTGGGCATCATTACAAACGCGTCCAGCGTCAGATTTGCGTAGTGCTCGGGCAAAGCGTTCCAGCACTCTTGCACTGCGTTACCGGCAACATTCGGAAACATCGCGCCGTTACGCACTTCGCCCAAGACGCAATGCGCGCACAGTGTCACGAAGTAAGCTCCGTTTTGGCTGTAGTCGAAACCCCTGCGGCGGATCGACTTTCTTGGACCGCTACAACTTCGGCGCGTAGTACCCCTTGCGGGCGCGCACGACGAGGTCTTTGCGGCGGGCCACTTTCAGATCCACCTGGTGATACAGGCCGTCGGTCTTGAGCGGATCGGGGCGGTAAAAAATGTTGTACTGGTGCCGCAGCTCGTTGGCGATGTTCTCGAAAGACTGCGCCAGGTCCGTGACTTTGAACGGGAAGAAAGCCTGGCCGCCGGTTTCGGCCGTGAGGTATTTCAGGATTTTGTCGCCATCGGTATCGATGCGTGAGATATTGGTTGAGATGCAGTAGATCACGGCATCGGCTTTCTGCGCCATTTCGAGCGCCTGTTCGCGGGACACGCGGCTCTGGTTGTCGTCTCCATCGCTGACGATGATGATGGCGCGGCGAAATTTGTGGCGCGGTTGGTCCTGCTGCAGCTTGTCGCGGCAGGCGAAATAAAGGGCGTCATAGAGCGCCGTACCGCCGCCGGGGCGCAGGCTGCGCACGGCGCTGGCGAGCTTCTCGGGATCGTCGATCAGATCGGACACCAGCTCGGCCGCGGAATCGAAGCTCACGATCATGGCTTTGTCCTGCCGCGGCCGGATGACGCTGTTGATGAAGTCGACGGCGGCCTGCTGCTCGAAGCGGAAGCGATCGCGGATGCTGTTGCTGGTATCGATCAGGATGGCGATGCGCAGCGGCAGATCGCTTTCGGCCGTGAATTCCTGGATGGTCTGCGACCTCTTGTTCTCGACCACCTGGAAGTCGTCTTTGGTCAGATCGGTGATGAAGCGGCCCTTCTTGTCGGTCACGGTGAACAGCATGTTGACGCGGTTGACTTCGAGGATGATGCGCGTGTCGGGAGGCTCGGCGGTCGCGCGGCTTCTGGGCCGGTTGCTGCCGTCCCGCGAGGGACACACCGAGCGGCCATCCCCAGAAGCGAGCGCAACCTTCATATATCTCAATTATAGACGGCCCGTCATCCATGCCTCAAGCTCGGCGGGCAGGGGCGATTCGATTGTGACGGGTTCGCCGGTGGACGGCTGCGCGAACCGGATGCGGTGCGCGTGGAGGAAGATACGCGGCGCGGGCGGCCGGCGACTTGGCGGGGCGCCGTAGAGGCGGTCGCCGACCACGGGGTGCCCGATGCTGCCCAGGTGCACGCGAATCTGGTGCGTGCGGCCGGTGCCGATGCGCACTTCGAGCAACGTAAAGCCGCGAAGCGCCGCAGCACGCGGTATTCGGTCCAGGCCGCGCGGCCGCGGCGAGACGCGCGGTCATGCGCACGCGGCGCTGCGGGGTCGCGCGCGATGGGCTTCTCGATGCGGCCGTGATCCTGCTTGACGCTGCCGTGCACCAGCGCGAGATAGGTTTTTTCGACCTTGCGCGCGGCGAACTGCTCGGCCAGGCGCTGGTGAGCGGCGTCGTTCTTCGCGACCAGCAGCACGCCGCTGGTGTAGCGGTCGAGCCGGTGCACGATGCCGGGCCGCATCTCGCCGGCGGCACGCGAAAGGGAGGCGAAGCGGTGCAACAGCGCGTTGACCAGCGTGCCCGGAGTGCACGCCTGCGCCGGAGTGCACGACCATGCCGGCGGGTTTGTCGATGGCCACGAGGTCGTGATCTTCATAGAGGACGGTGAGCGGGATTGCTTCGGGAGTAGCGCGCAGCGGAGCGGGATCGGCAGGCTCGACCTCGACGGTGTCGCCGGCGCGCACGGCATAGGACGCCCGGCGGCCGCGCCCGTTGACCAGAACGCGGCCCGCGCTTGATCCATTCCTGCAGCCGCGACCGGCTGAACTGCGGGAAACGGGATTGAAGACGTGGTCCAGGCGTTTCCCGGCATCTTCCGGACGGCAACTCCGCAAATTGGGCGCCTGGGGCATAGACAGGGGTAGCAATTCTGGCAAGGGCCGATTTCCTGTAACCTTTGGCGGGACCCGGTTTTGTAAGATGCAGGCCACGATGAGGCAAGGACTTAGTGGAAGCCCAGGCGGATCACCTGGTGATGCTCGCGGTTCGGGACGGCGACGTGGAACGATCGGAACGTTTGTTCGACCGCCATCACCGGATGCTGTTCAACTTCTTTCTGCGGCTCACCGGCAACCGCGGGCTCAGCGAGGACCTGGTGCAGGACGTGTTTTTTCGCATGCTGAAATACCGGCACACGTTCCAGGCGAGAACAACTTTACGGCCTGGATGTATCACGTCGCGCGCAATGCGCATATCGATCAGGCCCGCAAATGCAGACTGGAGATGGTGCCGGAACCGAGGAACAGCCCTGGGAGACGGCCAGCTACGATCCCGATCCGCACGAGCGGCTGGCGCACGCGCAGGAGATCACGCTGCTGCGGCGCGCGCTCGGACGGCTGCCGGTCGAGAAACGCGAGGTGCTGGTGCTCAGCCGTTTTCAGAATCTGAAGTACGACGAGATCGCCGACATTCTGGGATGCGAAGTGGGCGCGGTGAAAGTGCGGGTGTTTCGCGCCACGAATTGAGTGAGATTTAGTTCGAACTGGCAGGTGAAAAAGCATCATGAAATGCGAACAGGTTAGAGAATTATTGCCGGATTACTGGAGCGGGCGCGCTGGACGAAACCGGCAAGGCGGCGCTGGAGGCTCATCTGACTGGCTGCGCGCGTGCCGCAAGAGTTCGAGCAGCTGAGCTCGGTGTGGCACAAGATGGGCGCGATTCCGGAGGAGCGCCCGAGCGCGGCGATGCGCGCGCGCTTCGAAGCGACTCTCGACGCCTATCAGCAAGGCCTGCAGCAAGCCCGGCGCGTCGAACGCCGCAAGAAGCTGGACCTGTGGCTGGACGGCTGGTGGCCGCAGCAGCCGGCTTTCCAATTCGGATTCGCCATCGCATTCTCTGGGCGTGGGCCTGCTGATCGGATATTCGATTGACGCGGCACGTCATCCTCTAGCGGCGCAGCAATATCGAAATCGCGCAACTGCAGGAGGAGGTACACGACACGCGGCAGTTGGTGACGCTTTCGCTGCTGCAGCAGCAATCGGCCAGCGACCGGCTGAAGGGAGTGGACTGGAGTTATCGCATGTCGCGGCCCGATCCGCAGGTGCTCTCGGCGCTGCTGCACACGGTGAATTACGACCAGAACGTGAACGTGCGGCTGGCGGCGCTGGATGCTCTGCACCGGTCGGCCTCGACACCGAGATGGTGCGCAAGCGGCTGATGGAATCGCTAGACCGGCAGACGTCGCCGATGGTGCAGATCGCGCTGATCGATTTGCTGGTCGAGATCAAGGAAAAAGAGGCTCGCGAGCCGCTGCGGGAATTGGCAGGAAAGCGGATGTGAACGAGCGGTCCGCACGCGCGCTACCTGGGCGCTGGAGAGAATCCAATGAAGAGGGTCATCGCAATTCTGCCGGTCTGCGCGCTGCTTGGCGCTGGCGCACGATCACGATCGCGACCGGTTCGACGTGGAAGAGAAAGAGTCGACGCAGCACACGTACCCGGCGGCGACGGTCGACGTCGACAATTTCGACGGCTCGATCACCGTGACCGGCTCGAACAGCAGCGAGATCCAGGTAGTCGTCAACAAGATCATTCGCGCCGAGTCGAAGGAGAAGATTCAGGAAGCCAAGCGCGAGGTGCGGCTGGATATTTCGCAAGCCGAGAACGCGCTGCGTTTCTACGTGGACGGGCCGTTTCGCTGCCATTGCAGCGACGGGTCGAACAACTATCGCGGGTCGCGGCATTACGGCTACGAGGTGAGCTTCGAGTTCACGTTGAAAGTTCCGCGCGATACCAACGTGCGGTTGCGGACGGTGAATCACGGCGACATCAGCGTGAAGAACACGTCGGGCACGTTCGATGTCGAGAACGTCAATGGCGGCGTCGAGCTGCTGGAAGTGGCGGGCTCAGGCCATGCGTACGCGCTGAACCGGCCGCTGAAAGTGATGTTCACCAGCAATCCAGCAGGCCAACAGCGATTTCGGATCGCTGAACGGCGAGGTGGAAGTGGCGTTCCAGCCGGATCTCGAATGCCGATCTGTGGATGAAGACCTTCAACGGAAATTTCTACACCGATTTCGAAGTGAAGCCGCTGCCTGCCGGACCTCCACGCAGGAGCACCGCGACGGAAAGTTTGTTTATAGAGAGCAACGAGTTCAACGGCGTGCGCGTGGGCCACGGCGGACCCGAGCTCAAGTTCGACGCTTTCAATGGAGATATTCGCATTGTACCAGGAGAACACAGTGAAAATCAATCGAGTTGGTCATTATTGCTTCGTTACTGGCAGGAGCGGCCTGGCCGCAGGACTCAAGCGCCGAAAGTGACGGTACCGTTCAGCGATCCGTCGCGCCCGCACACGCTCAAAGGCACACCTCATCAACGGGCGGCATCACGGTAAAAGGTTACGACGGCAAGGACGCCATCATCGAAGCCCGCGGCGGCGAAGGCCATGAGCGGCGAGCACGATCGGGATCGGCGATCGCGCGGCGCAACACGAGGGCATGAAGCGCATCGACAACACGTCGCCTACGGCCTGACGGCCGAAGAAGAAGACAATGTGCTCACCGTCAGCACGTGGTCCCCGGATCGCTATACCGACCTCGTGATCCAGGTGCCGGTGAATACGTCGCTGAAGCTGAACGTGATCAACGGCGGCGATATCATGGTGGAAAATGTCACGGGCGAAATCGAAGTCAACAACACGAATGGCGGCGTGCAACTGACCAATGTTTCCGGCTCGGTGATCGCGCATGCTCTGAACAAAACGTGATCGTGAAGCTGAACAAAGTCACGCCGGACAAAGCCATGTCGTTCAGCTTCGCTGAACGGGGACATCGACGTCACGCTGCCGGCCGATATCAAAGCCAACGCGAAACTCAAGACCGACAACGGCGAAATCTACAGCGATTTCGACGTCAAGCTGGATCCATCCGTCGCGCCAAGCCCATCGTCGAAGAAGGCCGCTCGGGCGGCAAGTATCGCGTCCGCGTCGACAAGACGATGTACGGTCTCATCAACGGCGGCGGTCCCGAGTTTCAGTTCCAGACCTTCAACGGCAACGTTTTTATCCGGAAAGCGAAATAGAACCGGCGCGATGCTGAAGCCGCTGTCAGAGAAGGAAACGATGCCACTCATCCATCTGGAAGACGTGAATAAAGTTTTTGTCACCGATGACGTTGAAACGCATGCGCTTTCCGGCATTCACCTGGATATCGAACACGGCGAGTTCGTCTCGATCGCCGGCCCCTCGGGCTGCGGAAAGTCGACGCTGCTGGCGATTCTCGGCCTGCTGGATTCGCCGTCGCAGGGCAAGTACCAGCTGAAACGGCAAGCCGGTCGAGCAGCTCGGCGCCAACCAGCGGGCGCGCATCCGCAACCAGGAGATCGGCTTCATTTTCCAGGCGTTCAACCTGATCGGCGATCTCAACGTTTTCGAGAACGTCGAGCTGCCGTTGACCTACCGGCGCACGCCGGCCGCGGAGCGCAAGCAGCTCGTGCACGAGGCGCTCGAAAAGGTCGGCATGTCGCACCGGAAGAAGCACTATCCCGAGCAGCTTTCCGGCGGCCAGCAGCAGCGCGTGGCAGTGGCGCGCGCGCTGGTGGGGCGGCCTTCTATCCTGCTGGCGGACGAGCCGACGGGCAATCTCGATTCGGCCAATGGCGAGGCAGTGATCGGCATTCTGCGCGATCTGCATCACAACGGCGCGACGATCTGCATGGTCACGCACGATCCGCGCTATGCCGCCTACGCGGACCGCACGGTGCGCATCTTCGACGGCCAGGTAGTGGAAGAGCAAACCAAAGTGGCGTAGAGTCGTCTGATCATCATGAATCGTTCGATCACCTTTCTCACCCTGTTTGCGCTGTGCGCGGCGGGAAATGCCCAGGAAGCACGCATCCAGAAAATTGCCGCGACAGTTCTTGAAATTCCCATGGGGGAAAAAGAACCGCCGCTAAAGCTCAGCCTGGCGCAGGCTATGAAAGCCTACAACGTGCCGGGCATCAGCGTCGCGGTGATCGACAATTATCAGATTGTCTGGGCGAAGGGATTCGGAGTCATCGGAACCGGGTCGACCTTCCCCGTGAAAACAAACACGCTGTATCAGGCGGGGTCGATCAGCAAACCGGTTGCAACGACTGGCGCACTGGCCTTGGTGGAAGCGGGCAAACTTTCGCTCGATGAAGACGTGAACCGGAAACTGAAAACGTGGAAAGTGCCCGAGAACGAGTTCACCAAAGATCAGAAAGTCACGCTGCGGCGGCTGATGTCGCACACCGCCGGGCTCACCGTACATGGATTTCCGGGGTATGACATAGACGCGCCAATGCCAACCGTGGTGCAGATTCTGAATGGTGAGAAGCCGGCCAACACTGCGCCGATCCGGGTGGACACCGTGCCGGGAACACTCGAGCGGTATTCGGGCGGCGGCGTGACCATCGAACAACTGCTGATGATGGACGTGACCGGCAAATCATTTCCGGCGCTGCTGCGTGAAACAGTGCTGGACAAGATCGGGATGACCGACAGCAGCTACGAGCAGCCGCCAGCGCGCGCGGCGCAGACGGCGATCGGAACGTATCAGGATGGCAAACCGGTGCACGGCAAATGGCATCTTTATCCGGAAATGGCCGCTGCTGGATTGTGGACCACGCCGACCGATCTGGCGAAATTCGCCATCGAAATTGCGCAGTCGAGAAACGGAAAATCCAACAAAGTCCTCTCCCAGAAGATGGTGGAGGAAATGCTGACGCCGGTGCTCCATGGCGCTGGGCTGGGCTTTTTCCCGGAGCAGGAAAATCCCGGCGGCTTCGGCCACAACGGCGCCGACGAAGGGTTTCAAGCGCTGCTCACCATGAACTGGCAGACCGGCAAGGGCGCGGCGCTCATGGCGAATTCGGACAACGGCATCGCGGTGGCGGACATTTTGCTGCGCGCGATCGCCAAAGAATACGGATGGAATTACAAGTTCGAGGAGCTGCCGCCGAGACTGCGGTTGGTCGCGATGGTGCGAGGCGCTCAAGTGGCACTCGACCGCGTTGCCGAGCTGAAGAAAACGGGCGCGCTCAAGGACGAGGCCGCCGAAAACGAAGTGAACCGGATGGGCTACCTGCTGCTGTTCGGCGGACACGAGCAGGATGCGATCAAAGTCTTTCAACGGAACGTGCAGGACTATCCCGCGTCGTGGAACGTCTACGACAGCCTCGGCGAAGCTTACATGAAGACCGGTCAAAAGGACCTGGCGATTAAGAGCTACGAAAAGTCGCTGGAACTGAATCCGGCCAGCGACCACGGGAAAGAGATGCTGAAGAGAGCGCAGGCGATGAAGTAGTCAGTTGTAAAGGCCCAGCGGGACGGACACGCTGATCGGTAAACCGGTAAAATTGCCCGCGATGAAAAACGACAGCACCGTGTACGAATAGCCCGATACCTGGATGTTAAGACGATACTGATCGGTGCCGGCGCCCGGGTTGGTTACGCTTACATTAGCAGCCGTCACATTCATATAGGTTGCCGACCCGTTGGACGGCGCATCGGCCTGGTTGTAGAGCAGCATGTTGGTGATGGAGGCTGAATCCGTTGGATCGTTGACAGCGCCCCAGCGCGCTGCCGAGCGCGTCCGCTCCACCAGGGCCTGATGGACGAACAGGAACTGGCCGAAATCGAACGCGCCGACAATCATGCCGAAGAACACAATGAAGGTCAAGGCTGACTCGACAATGACGCTGCCCCGGTTTTTTCGCTTCCGCCGCGACGTGTTGTGAAGGCCGGTCATGCCGGCGCCCAGATTCCCTGGTACACATAAGTGGCCTGGGGCTTATTCGTAAGCGTCGTCGACGCAAAAACGGAATTGATGGTGTAGCCGCTAATGGCCACGGTCATTGCGCTCGGTATGCCATTGGCAAACGTTACGGTAAGGATGACGTTATTTGCTGCCATCCCCGACAGCACCGGCGACGCGCAGGTGTCTGAGCGTCCACACAAAACCATGTTCTGCACTGCCGCCCGAAATGCATCGGACGGAGCCGCGGTAGCCGAATCGTAGGGAACCAGTGAAGCGTACCGCGCTCCTCGCGCGACCGCGTTGGTGAGGTTGTTGTATTGCAAAAACGTGTAGCCGAACTGGAACGTCCCGGTGAACGCCGCCAGCAGCACTCCAGAGCCAAGGGCAAACTCCACCATGATGCTGCCGCGCTGTTTGCGCGTGAGCCTTAACGCTTTCCCAACCATTAGGTTCATTGGACCAGTTTCACCCGGGACGCGCCCGTAGTGCCTCCCGCTCCCGGGTTGGTGCTGCCGACGTTATACGGCCCGGCATAGAGAGCGCAGTAGGGATCATTGCCGTTGGTGTTTTTCTTGTAATAATCGCTGGTGCCCGGACCATTGGCCAGGAGAAGGAATTGTCCATAGCCGATCACGTTGGTGTGGCTGGGGTCCAAAGGATCGACGATGGGCGCCGGCAACAGCCTGCGGCCGTTATGGATCGCGGCTAAATAGGCACTGACCGTATTGTCGGTGGTATCGGAGTCCTGGCTCACCCGTTCATCCAGATATCCAGCTTCACTCGCCTTGTTCCCGCTGGTGAGAATGGCGTTGATATTCGTGCCCACTGCCAGCGGCTGCGCCTGCGTGACATTGAGCACTTCTTGTTCGATGACGCTGTTGGAATTGGATCCCCAGTAACCGCTAAGACTGGAGCCCCAATTCGTGACCACGGCGGTCTTCGAAGCATTCGAATCTCCCGAGCAGGGTGGGGAGACGAAGCATTTGTCCGGATTGGCGGGCCCACAGCCTGTGCGCGAGCCGTTGTACTGCGGCCATTGAATATCGTAGGAATTGCCGACGACCAGGCCGAAGTTTGGGCCGATTGTATTGGTGCTGACTCCCGTGTACGGAGACAGGCCTTGCGGGAACGAAGTGATGGCGATTTGCGCCGCGGTGCCGCTCGAAACCACATTCTGCGTAGTCTGGGCCACCATTACGGAAAGAAAGTACAATTGCAGCGGCACCGTAGCGGTTACTCGTACATAGGTGTAACCGTCGGCTGGATTCGGATTGGCGCTCCAGGGACCCGCCAGAGCCGTCGCAAACGTGATGGTGGGATTACTGATGCTGGTAGTGTTCAGATTCCATGTGTTGGTCGAATTGGCCACGGCGGTTTGGGCGTTGGTGATGCCGGTGGTGGTGCCATCCAGTGCCAGCGCCCCAGCCAGCGCCGCGGCATCGCAGTAGGTTTGGGTCTCGTTCTTGGCGATAAACATTCGGCCAATATCGACAGCCATGCCCAGTACGCCAATAAGCGCTACAGCGGCAATCGCCATGGTGATGAGTACGAACCCGCGCTCTTGGGATTTTTGATGCATGTCTCCCTCCCCTGTTCAGATCGGAACGAAGCACAACCCTGCAGGCTCTAATCCATAGAAGCACGGTATCTTTACAAACAGAGTGAGGCAGATCGTCTAAAACGCTAAGAAAAGGCACTTAGACGGCGGGGGGGATAAAACACTATGTGGCGTTAGGCCGCGGGTAACATGCCGGCCAGTTTCCGCAGCGATTCCGCAAAGGGCGCACGTGCCACACCGTGCTCGGTGATGATGGCGGTTACGTAGCGGTTGGGCGTGACATCGAAGGCCGGATTCTGGACTACTGTTCCGTCCGGCGCCACGGGTACGCCGAAAACGTGCGTCACTTCCGACGCTGCGCGCTGCTCGATAGGAATCTGATCGCCGCTTGCGAGCGTCAAATCCAGCGTTGAAATCGGCGCGGCCACGTAGAACGGAATTTGATTTTCCTTGGCCAGCACGGCCACCGAGTACGTGCCGATTTTGTTGGCGACGTCGCCATTGGCGGCGATGCGGTCCGCGCCCACCACCACGCAGCCGATGCGCCCCTGCCGCAGAAAATGCCCCGCCATGTTGTCGGTAATCAGCGTGGCGGCGATTCCGTCCTGCTGTAGCTCCCAGACCGTCAGGCGCGAGCCTTGCAGAAACGGCCGTGTCTCATCGGCGAACACATCGATCTTTTTGCCGGCGGCGACGGCGGCGCGAATCACTCCGAGCGCGGTGCCGTAACCGGCCGTGGCCAGCGCCCCGGCATTGCAATGCGTGAGCACGGTCTTGCCATCCGGCACCAGCACGGCGCCGTGCTGGCCGATGGCCATATTGATTGCGATATCTTCCAGGCGAATTTTCTGCGCTTCCTCGATCAGGCGCTGGCGCAGCTCGGCGATCGCTAGGCCCCTGTGCGCCGCAGTAGAATTTCTTCATGCGATCGATGGCCCAGAAAAGATTCACCGCCGTGGGACGCGTGGCCGCCAGCGTGTCGCAAATCTCACTGAACTTGGCGTCCAGATTTTCCGGCGCCGACTGCATCACGCCCAGCGCAACGCCCATGGCCGCAGCCACGCCGATGGCGGGAGCGCCGCGAATCACCATCGAGCGAATGGCCTCCGCGACCTCTTCATAGGTGCGGCAGGTGACGTAGGTTTCCTCGCGCGGCAGACGCGTCTGGTCGATCATGACCACGCCGGCGTCGGTCCATTGAATGGTTTCTACCATGCGGTGGGAATCTTATTGCCCTGCGCCAGCAGCGCGGCGAAAAACAGGAAATTGTAAGAAGCGTGCATGACGGCCGATGCTTTGGTGGATCCCGAAATCTGCCGCATCCAGCCGAACGCGATACCGGCCAGCGTGATGAGCAGCGCGTGCCGCCAGCTCCATGCGTACTGCGCCAGATGCAGCAGTCCGAACGGCACCGATGCCAGCAGAATTCCGCCCACCGGGCCGAGCGACTTCACCAGCAGCGGCTGCAGAAATCCGCGAAACGCCAGTTCTTCGCACACCGGTCCCAGCGTGGTGGCAAAAATCGCCAGCAGCAGCACTGACGTGCGATCGGTCAACATTTCCTTCATCGGATTGGCTACATCCGGCGTCTCGCAGCAGCGCGCCGATCGACGCCACGGCGATGGCCAGCAGGAATCCCAGTATCACTTCGCGGGCCACGCTGATGCGCGTCGGCGTCCAGCGCAGCGATTGCCAGAAGGGCCGTCCGTAATGCATCTTGAGCAGAAAATACAACGCTAGAAACAGAAAGCCATACCCTAGAAATTGCGCCGGAATTACTTCCAGCGCCTTGCTGTGAACGTGCAGGTGCAGCAGCCAGACGATCCCGCGCACGGTCACTCCGCCCATTACGATGCAGGGGAAAGCAAAGGCGAAAAAGAACGCTACGTCGGCGAACTTCCAGAAGGGATAGTTCTCCGCCGGTGGTGGTTCGACGGCAAGCGGCGTCGTGTTGATCTCAGGCTCCATCGCTCTCAATCAGGACCGCGGCCAGCAGCGGCAGCATCAGTTCATGATGCCCCGTGATGGCGATACCCGCGCCGCCCGCCGACGCGTGAGGGCGCTCGACGACATTCATGCGCGGACGGTAGTGCTGCAGAAAATCCATATTCACGGTGGTGAATTGCTCGAGCGGGTGGCCCAGGTTCCGTACCGCGGAAACAGCTTTCAGGAAAACTTCGGGTAGCACTACTGCCGAGCCGACGTTCAAATAAACGCCGCCCTGGTGCATTCCCGCGACCAGCGAGCAGAACAGACGGAAATCGCGATGAGTGCCGCGGCCCAGCGCGCCTGGATCGACGGCGGGATGCAAGTGCGGCGTGTCCGTGCCCACCGCGACGTGCACCGTCACCGGAACCGATGCGCGATACGCGGCCAGCAGCAAGCTCGAACTCGCGAATGTTGGATCGGCAATAGTTTCCAAGCACCGGCCAAGTGCTTCGCCCATGCCGAGCGAATCGCGATCGCCCGCGATGATGGCTTCGTTGGTCTCGCGCCCGGTTTCTTCGGCAGCGCCGAAGCGGCCATCGGGCAGCACGGCTTCCACATCTTCGCTGGTCGCTCCCGCGAGTGCAATTTCGAAATCGTGAATTGACGCCGCTCCGTTCATGGCAAATCCGGTGGCGTAGCCGCGGCGCATCAAGTCGGCCAGCACCGGTGCCAGGCCGCACTTGATGACGTGCCCGCCTAAACCCCATAGTATGGGTTTGCGCGCGGCGCGCGCTTCTTGCAGAGCGATGGCCACCGATCGAAATGAATCCGCCGCCAGCAGCTTAGGCAGTGAATCCAGCCAGCCGCGCACGCCCGCGCCCTTGGCATAGGGAGCGGCGAAATCCGCCACCTTCACCTTGCCCCCGCGCGCCTTGAGGGGAACGGTTTTCAACTTCGCCAGATCGATGGGGCGGGCGCTATATTTGCTCACGCTGCCTGCCCGCTGCCCAACACTTTGCGAAGCGCTTGCGCCGTGTAGCTTTTCTTCGACCGCACGATCTCTTCGGGCGTCCCTTCGGCAACCACGCGCCCGCCATGTTCGCCGCCATCGGGGCCTAGGTCGACAATCCAATCCGCAGTTTTGATGACGTCCAGATTGTGCTCGATGACGACCACCGTGTTTCCCAAATCCACCAGGCGCTCGAGCACGGCCAGCAGCTTGCGGACATCGTCGAAATGCAATCCGGTGGTGGGCTCGTCGAGCACATAAAAAGTGCGCCCGGTCTGCCGCTTGCTTAATTCGCGCGCGAGTTTGATGCGTTGGGCTTCGCCGCCGGAAAGTGTGGTGGAAGATTGGCCCAGGTGAATGTAGCCCAGCCCGACGTCCAGCAGCGTTTGCAGCTTGGCGCGAATCTGCGGATAATTTTCCAGCACCGGCAGCGCTTCTTCCACGGTGGCATCCAGCAGGTCGGCGATGGAATAGTTTTTGTATTTCACCTGCAACGTTTCGTGATTGTAACGCCGCCCGCGGCACAAATCGCAGGTGACGTACACGTCGGGCAGAAAATTCATTTCGATGCGCTTGAGCCCGTCGCCCTGGCATCCTTCACAGCGGCCGCCCTTGACGTTGAAGCTGAACCGCCCCGGCTTGTAGCCGCGCTCTCGTGACTCAGGAAGCATCGCAAACAGATCGCGAATCGGCGTAAACAGGCCGGTATACGTGGCAGGATTGGAGCGCGGTGTGCGGCCAATGGGCGATTGATCGATGCGGACGACCTTATCGATATACTCCAGGCCCGTAACTTTGCGGTGCGCTCCGGGCTCATCGCGCGAGCCGTAAATCTCGCGCGCCAGTACGCGATACAAGATTTCGTTGATCAGAGTCGACTTGCCGCTTCCCGAAACGCCGGTCACCACCGTAAGCGTTCCCAGCGGAATTTTGACGTCGATATTTTTCAGGTTATGCTCGGTCGCGCCCGTCACCGAAAGCTGGCGGCCGTTGTGGCGGCGCCGGACCAGCGGCGTCGGTATTCGCAGAGCCCCCGAAAGATATTGCCCGGTGAGCGAATCAGGATTGGCCGCGATGCCGGCGGGCGTGCCGCTCGCAACCAGTTCGCCGCCCAGCCGTCCCGCGCCCGGCCCCAGATCGATCACGTAATCGGCGCGCTCAATGGTTTCGGCGTCATGCTCCACCACCACCACCGTGTTTCCCATGTCGCGCAAACGGGTCAGTGTTTCGAGGAGCTTGTCGTTATCGCGATGATGCAGGCCGATGGAAGGCTCATCCAGCACGTACAGCACGCCGCGCAGGCGGGACCCGATCTGCGTGGCCAGGCGAATGCGCTGCGATTCCCCGCCGGAAAGCGTGGCGGCCGAGCGCTCCAGGCTCAAATAATCCAGGCCCACGTTGGAGAGAAACTCCAGGCGCCGCCGGATTTCGTCCAGAACGCGCGCAGCGATTTGTGATTCGCGCTCCGTCAAGCGCCAGGCGCGCACCGCGGTCACCGAGCGTGCAATCGGCATAGCAGTGAGTTCCGCGATGGACATGCCCTTCACGCGCACCGCCAGGCTGGCCGGACGCAGCCGCTTGCCGTGACAAGCCTCGCAGACAATCGGCGACATGTAATCGGTAAGCCACTCGCGATATTCGTCGGAGGAGCTATCGAAACTGCGCTGCAGAATACTCAGGATGCCAGCGAATCCGTTGCCGCCCTCGATCAGCAGCTTCTGCGTTTTCTTGGGAAATTTCTCGAACGGCGTGGACAGCTTGATCTTGAAAAGCTTGGCGGCCTCATCCAGCGAATGACTCATGAATGAGGAGCCGGCGCCTGGCCCCAGGCCGCCTTCGAGCAGCGGCTTCGAAGAATCCACGATCACCTTGCCGGGATCGAACGCCCACCGGTTGCCCAGCCCGGCGCAGGTTTCGCACGCGCCATACGGGCTGTTGAACGAGAAGGAGCGCGGCTCGAGCACCGGCACGCTGGTGCCGCATTCCATGCACGCCAGTTTTTGCGAATAGAGCCGCTCATCGCCATTTACCACCACGATGAGGACCAGGCCATTGGCCAATTTCGTGGCGGTTTCGATGGACGCTTCCAGGCGCTTTTCGATTCCCGGCCGGACTAGCAGGCGATCGACAACCACTTCGACGGTGTGATTCTTGCGCCGGTCGAGCGGGATATCTTCGTCCAGTGAACGCAGCACACCGTCAATGCGCGCGCGCACAAAACCTTGCCGAGCCAGCTTTTCCAGGTCTTTCTTGAACTCGCCCTTGCGGCCGCGAACCACAGGCGCGAGCACCATAATGCGGTCTTCAGGTTTCAGCGCCAGCACATGCTGCAGGATTTGCTCCGTACTCTGGCGGGAAATTTCGCTGCCGCAAACTGGACAGTGCGGAATGCCAATTGAAGAATAGAGCAGGCGCAAGTAATCGTATATTTCCGTGATGGTGCCGACGGTCGAGCGCGGGCTGCGGCTGGTGGTTTTCTGCTCGATCGAAATCGCCGGGCTCAAGCCTTCAATGGAATCGACTTCGGGCCGCTCCATCTGATCCAGAAACTGGCGCGCATAAGTGGAAAGCGTTTCCACATAACGGCGCTGGCCCTCGGCGTAGATGGTGTCAAACGCCAGCGAGGATTTTCCGGAACCGCTCAAACCGGTGATGACCGTAAGCTTGTTGCGCGGAATCTCGACGTCGATGTTCTTGAGATTGTGCTGGCGCGCGCCATGCACCGTGATCCGGTCCAGCATAGTATTTTTGGGGAAGCTTCTTTTATTGTGGCTGAGGGAGTGGCAGTTGGCAATCTAGCTGGCGCGAGGAAGCACTTCGCGGCGGATTCGCACGGCAGCTTTATCGCGGGCGACGTCTAATTCGTAATTCTGCTGCAAGCCCAGCCACAACTCCGCCGAGGTGCCGAAATAGCGCGCCAGCCGCAGGGCCATGAGCGCGGTGGTGCCGCGCTTGCGGTTTAGGATGCCGGACACATGGTTCGGCGGCACGAGCTTGATCTTTCGTTCAGGCTATAGCTTAACTTATCGGTCGTACGGCCAGTTTGGACGGCTGAACAATCCGCCGTCCACCCAAATCGTCTGCCCCGTGATGAACGACGCCGCATCGCCGGCCAGAAACGCCACCGCGCGCGCCACATCGGCAGGCACGCCCACTCGTCCGAGCGGCGTCAGCTTGGACCACGTGCCCGCGTAATCGCCTGCCTCATTCTTGGTGCGCTCGATTTCGACGGCTCCGGGAGCGACGCAATTCACTGTGATCCCGTACTGACCAAGCTCGACGGCCGCGACCTTGGTGAACATCTCGATGCCGCCTTTGCTCGCGGTGTAATCCACCAGATTGGGAAACGCAATCTTGTTGCAGCCCGAGCCGATGTTGACGATGCGCCCGCCGCCGTGCTCTTTCATGCGCCGCGCTGCACGCTGCGTACAGAGAAACGTGCCTTTCAGATTGGTGGCGAGCGTGCGGTCCCATTCGGCTTCTTCGAGGTCGAGGAGCGGCTTCCAGGTCTGCACGCCGGCGTTGTTCACCAGAATATCCAGGCGTCCGAATTGTTCACTGAGCGCCGCGAACATGCGGTCGACATCGGCCGCGATGCCGACGTTGCCGCGCACCGCGAACGCACGGCCATGCATCGCGGCAATCTCCGCAACCGTCGGTCCGCGCCGCCTTCGTCCGAATGATAATTGATGGCCACCGCACACCCCTGCCGGGCGAGCTCGAGCGCGATTCCTTTGCCAATGCCCTTGCTTGCTCCCGTGACCAGGGCGGTCTTCGATTCCAGGGGTAGAGACACGCCCGATTCTAGCGCCGGATGTTAACCAACGACAAGATTTTCCTTTTTTTCGAAAACCGTTAGATTTAGCGTTACGGCAAAAATCCGTTGACATTGGGAAGGGACCGATGGCGCTCCGATCGACGATTCTGGGCTGCATCCTGGCCGGGTTGGCCTTGGCCCAAAATCCCGCCATCACCATTGCCGTCGATGCCGCAGCCAACCGTCGCGCCATCAGCCCTAATATTTATGGAATGGCGTCGGCTGATCCGGCGGCGCTTGCCGATTTGAATTGCCCGGTCAACCGGCTGGGCGGCAACAGCACCAGCCGTTACAACTGGCAGCTCAACGCCGACAATCGCGGCGCCGATTGGTTCTTTGAAAGCATCGGCGATGCGAGCGCGGCTGCCGGGGACCGCGGCGACACATTTTTCTCCAACTCAAAAGCGGGCGGCGCGCAGGCCATGCTCACCATTCCGATGATCGGGTGGGTGGCGAGGCTGGGTGCCAACCGCACAAAGCTGGCCGGCTTTTCCCGGGCCAAATACGGCGCGCAATCCGGCAGCGATTGGCAGTGGTTTGCCGATGCCGGCAATGGGGTGTTGAAGAACACTGGCCAGAACGTCAGCGGCAACGATCCCAATGATGCCGGCATTCCCGCCGACTCCGCGTATCAGCAAAATTGGGTGCGGGCTCTCGTCGGAAAGTGGGGTACGGCTTCGGATGGCGGGATGCGCTATTACATTCTCGACAATGAGCCGAGCCTCTGGCACTCAACGCATCGCGATGTCCATCCGACCGGCGCGTCGATGGACGAAGTGCGCGACAAAATTCTGGACTACGCCGCCAAGATCAAAACCGTCGATCCATCCGCGCTGGTGGTCGGCCCGGAAGAATGGGGCTGGAGCGGATATCTGTTCAGCGGCTACGATCAGCAGTACGGCAGCGTGCATGGCTGGAGTTATCTGCCGGATCGGGCCGCCCACAACAATGAAGATTATCTTCCCTGGCTGCTGGACCAGCTCCATGAGAGCGCCGTCGCTACCGGCCAGCGGCCTCTCGACATCTTCAGCGTTCACTACTATCCGCAAGGCGGCGAGTTCGGCGACGACGTCTCCACGCTCACGCAGGTGTTGCGCAATCATTCCACGCGATCGCTGTGGGATCCAAACTATGTGGATGAAAGCTGGATCAATGACAAAGTCGATCTGATTCCACGCCTGCGCCATTGGGTGAACACGCACTATTTTTCGGATGCGAAAACCGCCATCACGGAATACAACTGGGGAGCCGAAGCGCATATCAACGGCGCCACCACGCAGGCGGACATTTTGGGGATATTCGGACGCGAAGGGCTCGACCTGGCCACCCGCTGGACCACGCCCGATGCGTCCACGCCAACCTACAAAGCCATCCAGATGTATCGCAACTACGATGGCGCGAAATCCACATTCGGCGACACCAGCGTGCTGGCCAGCGCGCCCAATCCCGACAACGTGGCGGCGTTCGCGGCGCAGCGCTCCTCCGATGGCGCGCTCACCATCATGGCCATCAGCAAGTATCTGGCGGGCAACACGCCAGTGACGTTTTCGCTCGCCAACTTTACGGAAGGCACGGTCGCTCGCGTTTATCAGCTCACTGCCGCCAACCACATTGACCGCTTGGCGGACATCGGTCTGACTGCCAACGGTTTCAGCACTACCCTGCCGCCGCAGAGCATCACACTATTCGTGATTCCGCCGGGCAATAACAATACGCTCAACGCTCCCGGCAAATTAACAGCGAGCGTTTCTCATTACACGGTGACCCTCCACTGGAACGGCCAGAACAATGAGACAGGATTCTATATTGAGCGCGCGCCCATACACACGGCCAAATTCGCGCGCGTCGGCCAGGTTGGCGCCAACGTGACTTCGTTTTCGCAGACCTTGGCTGCCGGGATGTCCGTCTATCGGGTGCAGGCCTTCAACTCAACTACGGGGCAGGTGTCGCCGTATTCGAATCAGGTTGACGTGCGAGTGAGGTGAGCCGCCTTTAGCAGCGCCTTCACCGCGTCTACACACAGGACGGCAGCGTGTTTGGATTCCGGAATGAGCCCGCCCACGGCGTCTTCCACCACGCCTGCATTCACTGCCGCCAGTTCGGCGCTCGTCTTACCAGTCATCCATTCGGTGAGCGCGGAACCGGCAGCAATGGACGCCGTGCAGCCGCGCGTGAGGTAACGGACTTCGGCGGCGCGTTCGCCTTGGAACCGCACCGAGAGACGGAGAATATCTCCGCAAATCGGATTGGTCACTTCGACCGTGACGGCAGGCGGCGGCAACTCGCCAACATTGCGCGGATTTTGAAAATGATCCAGCAGTCGTGCGCTATGCATTCAGGCTATGCTTCCTTATTATGCAGTGCGTAGTGGCGGCCGTGATCGAGCGGGACAGCATGATCCTGATTTGCCAGAGGAAGGCCGGCCAGAAGCATGCGTTGAAATGGGAGTTCCCCGGCGGAAAAGTGGAACCGGGAGAGACACCCGCCGCGGCCATCCGCCGTGAGCTGGAAGAAGAGCTGGGAATTCGCGCGCAGATCGGACCGGAAATCGCCAAGTATCAGTACGCTTATCCCGGCAAAGATCCGATTCAACTGATTTTCTATCGCGTCACGGAATTCGAGGGGCAGTTGGACAACCGCGTCTTCGAGCGTATAACGTGGGAATCGCGCGCGAACCTGCCAGAGTATGACTTCCTGGAGGGAGATACGGATTTCGTGCGCGCGCTGGCGTCGGAATAACGCTAGCGCGGCAGCTTGACCTGCATGTTGCGGTCGCGGTTCAAACGGTCGGTGAGTTCCCGGTCCACCAGGTTCAGCGACACCTGATTGTGGATGCGCTCCGAAGTCACGTAATGCAGCGTGTCACCCTCCACCCAGTATGCGAAAGCGGAATACACAGAACTGTCCTTGAAAGCCAGCAGATAATACGGCGTGGCATCCACGGCGCTATCTACGGGCGCTCGACCGGGCGCGTCGTAAGTGCGGATGGTCTCCGCACCAGTGTCAGGCGCATATTCGCGCACCACCGGATACGCTCGATCCGGAGCAAAATTCTGATTGATGACTACTTGCGGCCCGGGCTGGGAGGAATAACCGCCCGAATCCGGCTGATACGGGTACCCGTTATAACTTCCATCGTTGTAGTAACCGCCGTAGGGATAGCCGAAGCTGGAGTAGCCGTAGGGATAGTAACCGCCAACGATGACCGGATAAATCACAGGCCGGCGAAAACGTCCGGACTGGAACCCTCCGGCATTCGAGCCTATCCCGTTTCCCGGCGCACGTCCGGCCCCTGGAAAACTGCGTGGACTGGCCATAGCGGAGGGTGGGGGGGAACTGGAGCCACCGCCGTGATGCTGCGCCGATGCAGCCGCAGCGAAAAGAAACAACAAACCTGCTTCACGAAGGATTGCCATGATGTCCCTCCCCTCGCCGTCTTTAGCTTACCACCGCCAGACTGACTCTATTTGGGAGCCGCGGCGGCGGGCGCTGCTGGCGCCGGACGCTTCGCAGGCGCCGCCGGTGGCGGCTTGGGCGTCGACGCCGCCGCCGGCGGGGCCGTCGTCATATTCGGCGCGTTCTTGTCGTAAATCTCCACCATGTCCCTGGTTACGTCAATGCTGTTGGAAGCGAACAGCACCGGGGTTTGCGGCGAGCTCACGTCGAGAATAATGGAGTAGGCGTTGTCCTTGGCATACTTATCGATCAGCGCCAGCATCTTGCCGCCCATCTCGTTGAAGATTCTCTGTTGCTCCTGGTCCCACTCGGCCTGCGCGTCTTCGGTCGCCCGGGTCAGCGATTTGGTCTTGGCATCAATGTCGCGCACCATGCCCTGGCGCGCTTCTTCGCTCAGCGTGTTGCGGCCTTTGCTCAGCTTGTCCTGCAGCTCGGCAATCTCGGCCTGTTTCCGTTCCAGCTCGGTCTTCTTGGGCGTGAAGCGCGTTTGCAAATCGCCCGCTGCCTTCTGCCCGTCTTTAGTACTGACGATGGCACTCTGAATATTGATGATGCCTATCTTCACGGGGGCCGGAGCGGCACTTTGGGCGCCGGCCACGCATGCGGCCGCAAAGCTGAGTACCGTCAAATAAATCAATCTACGCATACAGTGTTCAAACTCCTTCAACTATTCTAGAACGTCCTTCCAATGGTGAAACGGAACATAGTCCGTTTTTCGAAAAACGGAGAGGCCAGCCCGAATTGAGCCACTGAATTCAAGAACGTGGCGTTATTGGGGAACATGGACCGGTCGGCGACAATCGGCTGCTGCAAATATCCCTGGAAAGTAGTGGGATTGTAGGCAAAATAGACACGGAAAGGCGCGTTGACAACGGGCAGCAGCACCTGAAGCTCGACACCGGTCGAGGTTCGAACGTTCTGGGTTCCCGGCACGATCTGGACCTTGCCGTCAAAGGCCGCCTGCGGATACAGCGCATTCAACTGTTCGACGCGTTGGTCCGACATCTTCAACTGGCTGGGCAGTAGAATCCGGTTCATTCCAGCGTCGAAGAACAGGGCCAAAGTCACGGGCCCAAAGATGGGGATGCGGTATTCGAAATTGGTAATTACCTGCGTGTCGCCGCCCGGGAACAGGAGCTGGTAAATCGGGATGTTCATGCTCGACGGCAGAAATGACTTCGTTCCGTCGGAGTTGATCACGGGTTGCTGACGAGGTGTGCCATTCGCGTTTAACACCTGAACCGTCGTATCGCTCGCGATAAACGCGGCGGGGCTGATGCCCCAGATTTCAAAACCGCGGACGTCCTGCTCGCCGCCGATATAAGTACGCTCGAAAGGAGGCGCCACTTTACCGCCGAAACCCGTCAGCAGCGAACCCATCATGTGAAAGGCCAGCACATGGTTTTTGTTGATGGGCGATTTCCGGAAATACTTGCCGTCGATCGTCGGGCGGACGGAGTTCACGTTGCCGCCGAGAAAACTGGCCGCAAACGTAGTGGAGACAAAAAGGCTCTTGCCGCCGGTGGGGTTGATCGGGTGGTTGACCGTGTTGTACTGGAACGCCGGAACAATCTTGCTGGTCCTGATGCCGGCCAGTTGGTTCGGGCCGGCAATGCGATCGAAAGACAGGTAAGTGAAGTACTGGTCGGCGGCGCTGCTTAGGGTCTTGATGCTTGAGATATCGTAGCCGTAGGTCAGGCTGAGCCGCGAAAAACTACGCCGCAGCGGGTAGCTCACCGAAGCTGTGAAGCCGTGGCTGTTGGAAATGTAATTCAGCAGGTTGTTGTTTCCGAGCGAATTGTAGAGCGGGATCAAATTCTGTCCGCTCAGAATCGAAGCTTCGCGGCCTTGATTGTAATCGAACCGCCGCAAGTAGACGACGAAGCCGAGTTGCAGCGGCCTATCCATGAAATAGGGTTCGGTGAAACCCAAACTGACGTTGTCCTGGCGGCTACCCACTTGAGCGTCGAGCGACAGCGTTTCCCCCAGGCCCAGAAAGTTGTTGGTCGAATAATTGAAGCCAACGAATGTGCCGGCGATACCGGAAACACCGCCGTTCAGGCCGATGGAATTCTTGCCGCGCTCTTTCACCTTCAGCGTGATATCGACCGTATTGGTCTGCGTGTTGCGCTGGATAGTGGCCGCTTCCTCGGCCTTCAGCACTTCGAAGTAGCCCAGTTGATTCAGGCGCAGGATACTCAGCTCCCACAGCCGGCTGTTGAAGAAGTCGCCTTCGTCGAGCATGATCTCGCGGCGGATGACTTTGTCGCGCGTGGTCGTGTTGCCGGTGAAATCGATGCGCCGCACAAAGAACTGCTTGCCCTCATCGGCGGTGAGCGTCAGGTCGATGGTGGCATCCTTTTCGTTGGTGTCGAAGGAGGGCTCGGGAACGAAATCGATATAGCCGAATTCTCCATAGAGCTTCTTCATGTTCTCGATGCCCTTGCGCAGCTTGGCCGTCGAGAACGTGTCGCCGGGCTCCATGCGGAAAACATCTTTGCCAAGAAAATCCGTGGTCCGGAATAGCTTAATGCCCACGAAGTTGAGCTTAGCCAAGTGGAACAACTTTCCTTCTTCGACCGGAATGGTGAGGTCGGCACGCTTGCCAGGCTTGTTGGGCTTGATTAGCGGAATGCGAAGACCGCCCTTGTCGCCGCCCACGTCACGTATGGCGACCGTGTGATCCAGCACCTTCACCGTCCAGTAGCCGGCGTCCTGGTAGGCGCTGCGGATGCGCTCTTTATCTTCTTCCAGCTTGGCGACGTCGTAAGTTCGTGAGAAAAGATCTTCGAAGAAAATGGAATACGGAATGCCCAGCGGGTGCAGATTCTTCATGGCTCGAATGACTTCCCGCTTGGTGAACGCCTGGTTACCGACAATATTGATATTGCCCACCTTCACTGTGGGCCCTTCGTTCACATCGAAGGTGACCTCAAGCGAGGAAGGCGGAATCTGCCGCACTTCCGGCTCAACCGTCGCGAACTGGCGGCCGCGCTCACCCAGGTACTCTTTCAGCACCACGGCGGCGCGCTGCACTTTGTTGGGATCGTACTGGGATTCGACCGACAGTCCAACTTTGCGCTCCTTGAAGCGGTCCAGAATTTCCGAAGTCGTGATGGAGCCGGCGCCCTCTGACCAGCCTGAGCGTGTCTTGTGCCGGTACTTGATCGACCGCACCACGCGCCGCTCGGTCAGCACGAACCGCACGATCAGCCCGGTGGTACCGGGTTCGGTCTCCAAGCGGATGTCGTCAAACCGGCCCGTATTCCACAGCGCCATGAAATCGCGGTGAAGGGTTTCCTCGCTGTAGACGTCGCCCTTTTTAGTGAATATCTGGGCCCGCAACGTATCCTGCGGCACACGCCGGGCTCCCCGGAACTCGATCAGCTCAATGACGTTCTGGTTGGCCTCGACCTTGGGAGCTTCCGGCTGCTTGGGAATTTCCAGTTGCGGCTTCGGCCTGTTCGGGCGCACCGGGCTTGGCCGCTGGCGGTTTAGCCGGTGGCTGGGCACCTTCCTGTACAGTCTCGAAAGGATTGGCCTTCTTCGGCTCCTCCGGCTTCGGCGCTTGCGGTGCCGCGGGCTTGGCCGGGTCGGCTGCTTGAGGCTTCTCTTGAGATTGGGTTTGCGCCTGTAGCCACGCGGGAGCGAAAGCGATCAGGTTAAGCAGGCAAACTAAGGCGCTGGTCAGGCGAAAGCGCCTGAGAAAATTCATGAAAAACCGGGTTCCTTTCCACTCTGCGCCCATACACAGACGTACCGCCGCAAAGTTTCGTTTCGCTCCATTCAGACTTGGGCGCTAGTGTTAGGCTCTTATTCTAGCGGATCGGCAGAGGGTGAACAATGAGCCGCACGGGCCACAGCGTGAAGAATTCGCCACGGGCTAGGCCAAAAGTTCCTTGACAACGCGGCCATTGACATCAGTTAGACGAAAGTCGCGGCCGCTATAACGGTAAGTCAAACGGGTATGATCGAGACCCAGTTGATGCAGGATCGTCGCCTGGATGTCATTGGGGTCTATCACGTTTTCCACAGCCTGAAATCCGAATTCATCGGTGTTCCCGTAAGTCATACCGCCTTTGATGCCGCCGCCCGCCAGCAGCATGCTGAAGCCGTGATTGTTGTGGTCGCGGCCGTTCTGAACTCGCAGCTCACCGGAAACCTCCATGGCGGGCGTGCGTCCGAACTCGCCGCCGATCATGACCACCGTTTCCTGCAGCAGGCCGGTGGTCTTCAGGTCATCCAGCAACGCGGCGATCGCCGGGTCGGCCTTTGACGCCAGCTTCTTGTGGATTTGAATATCGTCATGATTGTCCCAGGGCTGGCCTTCCCCGAAATAAACTTGCACCATGCGCACGCCGCGCTCCACCAGCCGCCTGGCCAAGAGACAGCCGCGGGCAAACTGGTTGTCGCCATAGCGGGCGCGAGTCTGCTCGCTCTCCCTGCGGATATCGAACGCTTCGAGCGCCTCAGTCTGCATGCGGTAAGCAGTTTCCATCGACTGAATGCTGGCTTCGAGCTCCGGGTCTTCGCCCGCGCGCTCGATGTGAATGCGGTTGAGCTGAGCCAGCAAATCCAACTGCTTACGCTGGTCTGGCGAGTTGATTTTGGTGTTGCGGATGTGTTGGATCAGCTTTTCCGGATCGGTTTCGTTGTTGGGGATGTGCGTGCCCTGATGCACGGCTGGCAGGAAATTCGACGACCACAATTGCGGCCCCACCACAGGATAGCCCGGCGAAAGCACTACGTAACCCGGCAAGTTCTGATTCTCGGTGCCGAGGCCGTAGGTCAACCACGAACCCATCGACGGATGCCCCGGCAGCGGATTGCCGCAGTTCAGCCGGAACAACGACGGCTCGTGATTCGGGCGGTTGGTATGCAGCGAGCGAACCACGCAGATGTCGTCGATGCGCTCGCCCACTTTGGAAAAAATCTCGCTGATCTCGATCCCGCTTTGCCCGTACTTATTGAACTCGAAGGGCGATTTCAGCAGCGTGCCGGTTTTACGCTCGGTCTGCAGATTGCCGCTGGGAATCGGCTTGCCGTGATACTTGGTCAGCATCGGCTTGGGATCCCAGGTATCCACTTGGGAAACTCCGCCATTGAGGAACAGGTAGATGACGTGTTTGGCTTTGGCCGGAAAATGCGGCGCTTTCGGGGCCAGTGGATTCACGACCGGGCTTTCGCTGGCCATCAGGCCGCGCAGGCTCATCATCCCGAAGCCGCTTCCCATCGTTTGCAATATTTGGCGCCGTGTCATGTTCAAACCAGTCCCTATTAGTTTACAAAGTAAAATTCATTCGAGCTCAGCAGCACTTGCGCGTACTTGGGCCATGCGGTTTCGCTGGACTTGAGAAACTCCAGGCCTAACTGCAACTCGCGCGGCTCCGGGTCGCGGTCATACAACAATCGATACGCCCGGCGAATGCGCCCGGCGTCGTCCGGCCCGCCTTCTTTCGCCACCCGGGCCGAAAGCGCCGCCGCTTGGCGCATGATGAACTCGCTGTTCAGGAAAAACAGCCGCTGTAGGGGCGTGTTAGTGACGATGCGTCCCTCGCTCGACATGTTCGGATTGGCGAAATCGAACAGAGACAGCGTGCCGTCCAAACGCCGGCGGCTCACGAATCCGTAAACCGTGCGCTTGTCATTGGTCTCTTCGGTGAGCCGCGCCGGGGCGCCGCCGGACTTGGTATCGAGAGTCCCCGACGCATAGAGCAGCGAATCGCGCAGCGCTTCCACATCCAGGCGGTGGCGCTGATAATGCCAAAGCAGCCGATTCTCCGGATCGGCCGATTCATTTTTGTCCGAGCGATCGGCACTGAGCGCATACGCCGACGTGAGCATCATCTCGCGGTGCAGCGATTTGATGGACCATTTGTTTTCGACAAACCGGGCGGCCAGATAATCCAATAATTCCGGATGGGTGGGACGCTCCCCCAGCTGGCCGAAATTGCTCGGAGTGCGAACAATTCCCTGCCCGAAATGACCCTGCCAGATGCGATTCACCAGCACGCGCGCCGTGAGCGGATTCTCAGCGCTGGCGATGCCTTCGGCCAGCTCCAGCCTGCCGCTGCCTTTGGCAAAATGCTGCGGTTCGCCCTTGCTCAGAATCATTAAGAAACGGCGGGGCGCTTCGTCGCCCAGATTGTCCGGATTGCCGCGAATCTGCACGCGAATATCTTTGGGCTGCTCGACGTCCTGCACGGTGTGCAGGTACGGGTACTCAGGCGGCATGGCTTTCTTGTAGGCTTCGAGATCGGCGCGCATGTCCGCCAGATGCTCTTTCCATTCGCCTTCGAGAAACCGCTCCAGACCCTTGCCGGTATAGCGGAACACGCCGCCATCCAGTTTGTGGGTCTCCTTCAGTGACTCGCTGGAATAAAAATCGCGCCAGAGAAAAAACTTGTCCCGGGTCAGCGAGACCATTTCGGTATTCAGAATCTTGTCGCGATCTTTGGTGCCGCCCAGGCGGATCATGTTCTCCTGGTCTACGGCCCTTTTTTCCTTGTCGACCGCCACCAGCGCGTCCTGAAACTCGTCAGCGGCTTTGCGCAGATCCGCTTCCGCCGCCTCGCAATTGCCGGGCTTGCACAGCGCGTCCCAAGCCTTCAGATAAGGATGCTCGCGGACGGGCACGCTCAAGTAGCGGACCAGGCGTTCCAGCGTCTCGGCATCCAAATGCTCTGCGGCGGCGACCGTGAAGACGTCTTCTTTTTGCGACGCCATCACGTGCCGGGCCGCCATGAAATACCTGCTCGCGCGGCCGGCGAAGATCTGCGAAAGCTGTTTACTCTGCGCGTCGAGAAATTCTTTCAGCGCGGTTTCCTGCTCAGTGACTTTTTTCTTCTGGCTGTCGTACGCGTCGACAACATCTTTGGGCGCGAGCGGATAATCGTAGAGCTTGGTGCTCTGGAACACGCCCAGCATGCCGTAATAGTCTTTGGTGGGAATGGGATCGAACTTGTGATCGTGGCAGGTGGCGCAGGCCACAGTCAGTCCCAGGAAACCGCGGCTGGTGGCATCCACGCGATCTTCCTGAAACTCCGGGCTCAGCGCGTAAAAACCCAACCCCGCGACCAGCTTTTCCTTATCGGGCAATAGATCGCCGGCGATTTGCGCCTTGACGAAAAGATCGTAAGGCATGTCTTCGTTGAACGCCTGGATCACCCAATCGCGGTAGCGGAAGGCGTTGGCATACGGATCGTCGTTGGTCGAATTCAGACGGTCGTCAGAATAACGCGCCACGTCCAGCCAGTAGCGGCCCCAGCGCTCGCCATATTCTTTCGATGCCAGCAGGCGATCGACCACTTTACGAAACGCGTCAGGCGTATTGTCCTTGAGAAATGCATCCACGTCTTCCGGCTTGGGCGGCAGGCCGATCAGATCGAAGGTCGCGCGGCGGATTAGCGTGCGTTTATCGGCTGACCGCGCTGGCTTGAGGCCCTTCTCTTCCAGTTTGGCAAGGATGAACGCATCGACCGGCGTCCGCGCCCACGTTTTGTCTTTTACGACGGGCGGCGCTGTCTTTTTCACCGGCTGGAAACTCCAGAACGCACGCTGCTCCGGCGTGATGACATATTGCTTGCCCTTGGCGGTCTGCGTGGCTTTGGCCTCCGGCCAGACCGCACCCCCGGCGACCCAGCTTTTCAAATCAGCGATTTCTTCATCCTTCAATTTGCCGCTGGGCGGCATTTTGAACCGTTCGTGGGTTTGCGCAACCGCCTGAATCAGCAGGCTCTCGTCGGCTTTACCCGGCACGATGGCAGGTCCGGAATTGCCGCCTTTGATCAGCGCCGCGCGCGAATCCAGTTCCAATCCGCCCAGACGCGATCCCGTGTGGCAGGCGTAGCAATTCTTTACCAGAACCGGCCGCACGCGCATCTCAAAAAATTCAGCGGGGTCGGCGGCGGATAATCCGCCGGCAAAAATGAGTAGTACGGTGACGAACCTCAAGGCGCAAGTTTCCCTGCCGTCTAGTCTATCCAAGCGCATCGAGAGGCGTCCACCTCTAGCGCAGTCCGGGCCGGTTCGGTAGAATAAAAGCTTCAGGCCTACAAATAATGAAGAAACTATTAGTTGCGGCGACGACCGCCTGTTTGTGTCTGTTGGCGGGCTGTGGCGATTCCGCACCGCCGGCCGCTGCGGTAAAAAAGGAGGTCGCGCCGCCCGAGCCGGTGAAGGGACGGAGCGCGCTCTACCAGATGTATGGCGCAGCACGCTCGTGGGCGTCGGACGCGCAGGTTCTCGAACTGCACAGCATCCATCTGCCGGAAGTGAAGAGCGAGCGCGGCAAAGCAGCAGCCTGGCAGGCGACGTTCGTTTCTCAACAGGCGGGCAAGGCGCGCACTTACACCTACTCAGTGATAGAAGCGGAAGGCAACCTGCACAAAGGCGTCTTCGCCGGCCAGGATGAAGGCTGGTCAGGTCCACGCGGCACGCAGAAGCCTTTCCTGATTGCCGCTGTGAAGACCGATTCCGACGAAGTGCTCGAGACCGCGCTCAAAAAAGCTGGCGAATACGAGAAAAAATTTCCTAACAAGGAAATTTCCTTCCTGCTGGAACAGACCAACCGTTTTCCGGACGCCGTGTGGCGCGTAGTGTGGGGCACGAGCGTCGGTATCAGCGATTTCTCCATCTTCGTTGACGCAACCACCGGCGTCTATCAACAGACGATGCGGTAGCGCCCGTGCTGGAAAAACTGCTTACCGAGCAGACCAATCCGGCGTCGGAGGGAATCGACGCGCTGCCGACGGAGCAGATTCTCCGCATCATCCAAAATGAAGACCGCACGGTGGCGGATGCCGTGGGCACGCAACTGCCAGCCATCGGACAGGCCGTGGATGCTATTGTCGCGGCGATGGAACACGGCGGCCGGCTTTTCTACATCGGCGCAGGCACCAGCGGCCGGCTGGGCGTGCTGGATGCCGCCGAGTGCCCGCCGACTTTTGGCGTATCGCCGGATTTGGTGCAAGGCATCATCGCGGGTGGAGAAGCCGCGCTGGCCCGCTCGACCGAAACCAGCGAAGACGATGCGGCCATGGGCGCGCACGATCTGAAACAGCGCGGCTTCACGTCGGCAGATGTGCTGGTAGGCATCGCGGCCAGCGGCCGCACGCCGTATGTGCTGGGCGCGGTCGCTGAAGCCAATCGCCTGGGCGCAGTCACGGCTGGCATCAGTTGCACGCCCGGTTCCGAGCTCGCGCGCGCGGTGAAGATCCCAATCACGCCGCTGGTGGGGCCGGAGGTGATGACCGGGTCCACGCGCATGAAGGCCGGGACCGCGACCAAGCTCATTCTCAATATGCTGACCACCGCCAGCTTTATTCGTCTGGGCTACGTCTATAGCAATCTGATGGTGAATGTTCAGCCGAAAAATTCCAAGCTGCTGGACCGCGCCCAGCGCATTGTCGCCCAAGCGGGAGAAGTTTCGCACGAACGCGCGGGAGCGCTGCTCGAAGCCGCCGGCAACGACGTGCGTACGGCGATCGTGATGGCTAAAACCAACCTCGACCGCGACCACGCGCGCCAGCGCCTGGCTGCGGCGCACGGTCGAATTCCGGTGGCGCTGGGAGCGAACCTGGGAGAAAAGAATGGATAAATTCGTCATCCAAGGTGGCGCACACCTCGAAGGCGAAATCTCAACCAGCGGCTCCAAGAATTCCGCGCTGCCCGCCATTGCTGCCTGCCTGCTGACGGATCATCAGGTGACGTTGCGCCGCATTCCTCGCGTGCGCGATATCCGCACCATGGAGCGATTGCTGGTGGATATTGGCGCGGTAGTCGATGTCGGTGATGGCGGCGTGGCCATCCGCACGCCGGCGATCCGTTCACCCGAGGCTCCCTACGAGCTGGTGAAAACCATGCGCGCTTCAAGCCTGGTGCTGGGTCCACTGGTGGCCCGGGCCGGCCGCGCGCGCGTCTCCCTTCCCGGCGGCTGCGCCATTGGCGCGCGGCCTATCAACCTGCATTTGGCTGGTCTGGAAAAACTGGGCGCGCGCATTCACCAGACTCACGGATACATCGAAGCCGAAGCGCCGGAGGGACTGCGCGGCGGCAATGTCCGCTTCGATCGCATTACCGTAACCGGCACCGAAGATCTGATGATGGCGGCTACTCTGGCGCGCGGCGAAACGGTGATCGAAAACGCGGCGCGCGAGCCTGAAGTGCAGGATCTCGCCAATCTGCTCACCAAAATGGGCGCGCGCATTGAAGGCGCCGGAACCGCGACGATTCGCATCCAAGGTGTGGACAAACTGGGCGGCGCCGAGCACACCATCATCAGCGATCGCATTGAAGCCGGTACGTTCCTGGTGGCCGCGGCGATTACAGGCGGCGATGTACGCATAACCGGCTGCGTCCCCGAGCATGTGAATGCGCTAGTCGAAAAATTGCGCGCGGCCGGCGTCGTCATCAGCGAGACTGCGCCCGACACGCTGCATGTGCGAGCCAACGGCGGGCTGCGGTCCGTCGATATGTCAACCGAGGAATACCCGGGATTCGCCACCGACTTACAAGCCCAGTACATGGCGCTGATGACCCAGGCCGAAGGGCAGGCCGTGATCACCGAGACGATTTTCGAGAACCGCTTCATGCACGCGCAGGAACTGGCGCGCATGGGCGCCGACATTCGTATCGAAGGCAATCGCGCCGTCGTCACCGGACCTACGCCGCTGAGTGGCGCGGGTGTGATCGCCTCCGATCTGCGCGCCAGCGCTTCGCTGGTGCTGGCGGCACTAGTCGCCCGCGGGGAAACCGTGATCGACCGCGTGTACCATATCGATCGCGGCTATGAGAAAATCGAAGAAAAATTGGCGCGCGTAGGCGCCCGCATCCGCCGCAGCGAATAGTCAGGAGAACATCACATGACCCACAGCCCCGGATTTCTTGCCCTGGTGAACGACGCCAAGAAGCATGTGCGCGAAACCGATATCGACGGCTACCGCAAGATGCTGGATGCGAAGCAGAATCACATTCTGGTGGACGTGCGCGAGGACAATGAGTGGACCGCCGGACACGCCGCCGGCGCGGTGCACCTGAGCAAGGGCATTATTGAGCGCGACATCGAGACCAAAGTGCCGGACAAAAACGCCACGTTGGTGCTTTATTGCGGAGGCGGATTTCGCTCGGCGCTGGCCGGCGAGGCGCTACAAAAAATGGGCTATGCCAATGTGATTTCGCTCGATGGCGGCTGGCGCGCGTACAAAGAGTCCGGACTGCCGCTCGAAAAATAGACGCGGCTCACCAGCGAAAAAGCAGCGCGGTGGATTCCCGGATGACATAAACGAAGACCACCAGTTCCAGGCAGCGGAACAGCCGTTCCAGCGCAACCCCCAGAATCTCGAATCGCAGCACCAGACCGCAAACCAGCCCCGCCAGAACCCAATAGCTGTCCAGAGTGTCATACGACCCGTGCCAGTACGAGAGCAGCACGCCGTAATACACCAGCGGCCAATTGCTCTCCAGGCTTAGCCGGAAGCGCAGGCAGCCCGTGAGCAGCGTCGATCCAATGACGAACAGGATGACCATGTTGCCTAGCGTGAGGTCGAACCAGGTGTTCAAAATGCCCATTGCACACTCGTAAATCCGGTATGGGCGCGATAGTTCTGCGCCGCGGAAAACAGGCCAAAGTCTTCCTGGTAGCGATAAAGCTGCCAGCCGGCATTCCAGCGCACCTTGCTGTTGAGGCGTACCGAGACACGCGCCATCGGCGTCTGGAAGCTGAGTGGAAATGTTTGGACCGAAGTTAGCAGCGCGGAAACAGGATCGGCGCCGGCGGCAACCGGAGAGTTGCGGCCGTCGCCGGTATCGCGGGTGATGGAATAGCCGGCGTACAAATCGGCGCGGCGGCCGATGGCCAGACGGATTCCGAGGTTCCCCGCGTGAATATTGCTGATGTAGAGTGATGTGCTATCCACCGGCAGGTTCGCGGGAAGCCCGGCAAAGAAAGAGAGGCCGGACAGGGTATCGAGATGCAGCCTGGTATAGCCGGCATCGAGCGTGAACCAGCTTCGTGCGGCCCAGGAAGCGTTTGCCGAGTAATTGCGGCTGTGGGAGCTGAAAGAGGTGATCGAAATCGAGTTGTTGTTGTAGTTCTCGCGATAACCCGCCACCAGCGTCAGACTCTTGGTCTTGTATTGGGCGCGCCCGCCAAGGACGTGATAGTTCTTTTCACTCACAGGGTAAAACGGCCGGTCGGCGCTGCCGACTTCTCCTTCGAGCATGAAGCTCAAAGGATGAATCGGCTGAAAACGGATTCCGGCCACACCGGAGTTAAGGTGATTGGTTTGCTCGGCTTGTGGCCCAGTGACCGGACCGGGCGGTTGCTGGAAGTCTTCGATGGACCGCACCAGGCGGGTGGAATAGTGGTAACCGCCGTAGAAACCAAGCCACTTAGCCACGCGGTACTGCGCATCGGTGCTGTTGGTGATGGTGCGGATCCCCAGGAACTGGAAGTTTAGATTCGTGGGAACAGCAGACCCGTTGTCGAATTCGCTATACACCGCGTTGCCGTCGATGCGCGTGTTGTTCACCGAAGTGTTGTTGGTGATGGTGAGCCGTTCGGTGGGAAACAGGCTGAGGGTTAAGTCGCCCCCGGTGACCGGACGCCGCGCGTCACCGGTGACCACGATCTGGCGATTGAGTGCGCCAAACAAAGGGCTCGCTCCGATGGCCGATTCATCCAGCAGAAAATCGCCGACGCCGCCGGTGTAGCTGATCCGCCCGTTGGCGGCCCAGCGCTTGCGGTCGGTGTGCAGATTGGCGAACCAGCCGGGCGCCCGGCCGCGATAGGGTTGCGACCGGTTGAAGCTGGTGAGCGTGGTGGCATCGGTGCGGTTGTTTCCCGCTTCCGGCTGGTTCAGGAAATTGGGGGTGTCTTCCTTGAAGTAGTCCCACCGGCGCATCCAGGTGAGTTTGAAGCCGGCCAGTTCCACGTCTCCGCCCACGCGGTATTCGTTCCACTCCCGGCGCACATTGGCGAACAGCGGGAACTCGTCGCCCTGAATGTCGAACTCCTGCACGGTGGTGAGCGCGGGGCCGTCCTGGACGTTGCGCGAATAGCCCAGCCGCAGCTTGAACCGCGATTGCGGCCAGAGCGTGAGATCGTGATCCTGCATGCGCCGCTCGGTGTCCATCAAATGCTCGCCCTGTGCAATGGTGAGAGCGGGGTTGTAGTAATCGTTCAAGCGCCACTGCATGTCATAGCGGTAGATGCCATTTTTTTGCACGCGCAGCATGGCGGACTGGTACGGGTCGTTGCCTAGTCCGAGCGTGGTGAGGACGATTTCATCGAACAGCCCTCCCTTGCCGTCGAGCGAGTGCACGCTGAGCTGGCTGCTAAGCAGGCGGATGCCGTTGCCGTAGTTGACGTCACTGCGGTACTGGCCCAGGTTTCCGTCGACGTTACTGAAACGGTAACCGGTTTCGAACGAGTTCATGATGTTGTATCCGGAAACGTTTTCACCGCGCGGGCTGCCAACGGTGTCCGGAGTGGGCGCGACGGGTTGCTGGCCGCTGAGCGCCGCCGCCAGTAGCGGAAGCGCGCCGACACGCAGCGCGATTTTGGCCTTGACCCTGGCTCTAACGCTAGCTCTAGCGAAGGAAGAACTCATTGCTGTTCGATCCATGAATGCGGACGTGGCACGTGGTGCACTGCTGGAACCGCGGATCCAGCAGGTTATGCGAATTGGCCAGCGGCGTCTCGCCGCTGGCGCGCCTGCCGAAGGTGCCGGCGCCGTTATGGCACTCCAGGCACACCGTGAACACTACCGGACGCCGCAACAGCTTGGCGTTCATCGAGCCGTGCGGGCTATGGCACGTCCCACAGCCTTCGACCCGCACCGCGGCATGCTCGAAAACAAAGGGCCCGCGTTTGTCGGAATGGCATTTCAGGCACGGCTCCTCATTTCCCAGCGCCTGATCGACCATTTGCGGCCGTAGTCCCATGTTCCAGCTGGCAGCGGACGCGCCGTGCGGATTGTGGCAGTCGGTGCACTTCATAAAGCCTTCGTTGACGCGATGCTTAAAGGGCATGGAGAATTGCGCGCGCGTCGGCAGGTGACAGGAGTAGCACAACTCGTTCTGGGCAGAGGCCAGGAGAAATTTCGGAGCGGGCGATTTATGAATCGAGTGGCAGTTGGTGCAGATCACGTCGGCCTGCGAATGGCGGGAGCGGCGGATATTGGCGCGCGAGAGGTCTTTGGCATGACACGTCAGACAGGCATCGAGGGTCTGCCGGGCGTCGAGCGCGGAAAACGCTCGGATGGTGGCTTTGCCTCCGCCGGCGGCCACGTGCGCCTTTCCGGGCCCATGACAACTCTCGCATCCGGCTCGCTCGGGAGGCTCTTTACCGGACGCCACACTCTTATAGTGCGGATTCTTATAGAACGGAGCCCAGACGTCGGCGTGACAGGTCTTGCAGGCCTCGCTTCCGGCATAATCCGAGGGCGGGCCCACTGCACCCGCCGCCGCTGCCGCCACGAAAAGCAATAACCAGTGCGCCATTTTTTGACTATAAACGACGCCTCGCGCAACATTTGCTAAATCTCGCCCGCTCTAATCCAAAACCGGGGTTATACGGGTTAAAAAACATAGGTTAGGCCTACCATGGGAACGATATCGTGCAGCCAGCCGCCGATATGCGCGCCAGGCGACGCCGCGATGACTCTGGAAGGAAAGGGCGTGGCATAATCCCACAGCTCCACCCGCAGCGCCAGCCTCCGAGTCAGACGGTACTTGACGCCGCCGCCGGCGGCAGCCATGAGCTTATACTCCATGGTCTTGGTGAGGAGCGCGAAATCGGAGAGCGGCTGGTACGCGTTTTCCGCTCCCGTTCCCCGAAAGACGCGCATGCCCGCGCCCACGCCCACGAAAGGCCGCACCCGCGACCGCATCGGACGCGCATGCCAGAGGACGTTGTACTGCACGGTATGGGTCTCTCCCCGAAAGGAAACATCCGAACCGCCGTCGGACAGCTTCAGGTTGCTGAACTGAAACGTGTAACGCAGCTCTCCTCCGATTTGGCGAAAAAGGTTCTGTCCGATCAAACCGCCCATGGCGACGCCGGGCGAGAAACCGGTGCTGGCGCTACCGGTCGAATTGGATACGGTGAGACTGTTGTCGAAACCGCCGCCGGTGACGCCCCCGAGCTCCCACTTCTGGGCAGGACAAAGGTGCGCCAACAGGGACAGCACAACGGAGAGACAAATCGCAAAAGATTTCATAGTCGTTTTTTGTTGCCTATTTGATCACTCGCAGCAGCACGGAGGTCGAGATGGTGCCCTGCATGATCCGTAGCGGCACGCTCATTCCCGTCGGTACCCAACTGGGCACGCTGACATTAATCTGATCGACGCCCACCAGGCCCGGCGTCAAACCTGCATACAGTACAGGGAGCGCGACGCCGCCGAGGGTGACATCCGGCTGAACCGCGGCCGAAAGTAGCGGATCGACCGGCGCCGGCACGCCGGCTTCAATGGGCAGCGTGGTGCGGCCGAGGCCGGTTAAGTAGATCACTAGAATGTCGCCCCGGTGGACAGGATTGGCCAGGGTGGCGAGCATATTGTTGCTGGCGCGGACCACGGTCGCGATCCCGGTGTCCGGCCCGGCTGTCCCGTTACGAAACACGCTCGGAGCGGTGTCGAGCACGTTGATGTCCAGGTTGTTGCTTATACCGCCAGGAGAGCGAAAAACCAGTGTGGCGTCGCCCTCCGCATCGAAGGGCAGTTGGGCGTTGATCTGCGATGGCGAAACCAGGAACAAAGGCACAGGCTCGCCGTTCACGGTGAGGCAAGCCCCTCCCAGGAGGGTTGGAATCGGAATTTCACCGGCGACGGCGGTGACCATGCTCAGATGGCTTCCGAAAACAGAGATCAAACCGCCGGACGCTACCGTCGGCGTGTAATCGCCGGAGCTGACGACCCGATCGAGCACAGGTACCGCATACGCTTCGTCATAGTTCCACGGAAGCACGGTGAAACCGGAAGTGGTCAGCGAGATGAACGCGCTGCGGCTGGCAAGGGCGGCCAGAGTTCGGGTAAACGGGGTGGCGGAGTTGCCCAGAAGCGGTGATTCCACCATGCGGGTAGGGCGCAGCGGAATGCCCGTGGCCAGATCCACCCGCTCGATGACCCCTCCGGTGTTGATTCCGGGCGAGGTTGTACGTACGGCCAACAGGTCGACAAAGGCCACACCGGACGAAAGACCGGTGGTGTTGTCCAGCTGAAGCGCCGGAGCAAGCGACGAATTCAATACGTTGTTGTCCACCACGAACTGCTGGTAGTTCGAAGCGCCATAAGCACCAGAGAGCCCCGTGAAGTCTTTACGGGCCGCCGTGAACGTGTCGGCGCTCGCGTTGTAAAGCAGGACCGTGCCATCAGCCATCGCGGCCAGAATCGATGCACCGTTGGCAGAGGCGGATAAAACCGTGAGCACGTTGATGCTGTTGGCAAAAGCGCCGAGAGACGGCAGCGTAGTCGCGGTGCGGCTGGACACGTCGATGCGGTCAATGGTATGCACCGGCCCCGCCACTCGCGAGGCGACCAGGACGGCATTACCGGAGGCGGCGATCGAGTGCGGATAGTGCCCGGGGGGCATGGCCAGCGGCAATTGCGGAGCTAACGTCTCCAAATCGAAGATGTATACGAGCTGGGAATTTTCGTGGCCGACGAGCAGGTAATGGCGATCCGGGGTGAGGGCCATCTGGGTAGGTGTATTGGCGGTGCGCAGCGTGGCCACCGGCTCGGTGCCGGAACCGGCGAAGACCAGTACCTGATTGCGGTCGCCCAGCAAAACGTAGAAACGGTCTCGGGCCGGATCGGCCAACACGTCGACTGGAGCTCCCGGGAGCATCACGAAGTCGCCGCGCTGATCCGGTTCCCGGCTGTTAATCAACAAGCGAATGTCCGCAGCCACATTGACGGCTGCGCTGGAATTGACATGGATCAACACGGTCGCGGTGCCATCCTGCCCTTCAAACGCGCTGGGATCGACGGTGACCTTCACAACGGCCGGCGTCACCCCCGATGCGGGAGAAATCGTGACACCGGCGGTGTCAGTGGTCAGCGTAAAATCTGTCGCTCCCCCGCCGGGATCGAAAATCGTGACCTCTTGAGTAATGGGGCGGCGGTCGCAGTAACTGCCGCGGAAAACCAGGTTCTGGATGCTGGATGCCAGGCGCGGGACGCTGTTGAGCGATCCCACCGGAAGGGTCATCGAGCCACTATCGGAAACCGCATACATCGTGTCCCGGTGCGCGTTGAGCACTGCTTTGCCGGCAAGGTGCTCGGGCAGGCGCAGCGTCTGGCGGATCGTCAGGTTGTCGGCGTCTGTCAGCAGCAGGACCGGCGGCGTGACCGCCCCTGCCGGCGGCACCTCGGCATACAGGATGCCAGCCACCGAATCGATGGCCGTGCTGCCGATATTGAGCTGACCCAAAGCGTCAGGAAACTGTGAGAGCAATTGGCCTGCCCGGTTGAACAGCCCCCAGCCCGCGGTGAAATAGGAGCCATCCTGGCTGACGCTCACAGCGCGCGGACCCATGGCCGGAGTCGACGTGTATCCGACAGAGGTGAGCGCATGCTGCATCACGTCGTAGCGGAAGCGAAAGGTGTCGGTGAGACCGTAGATCCAGTAGCCATCGGCCGACACCGACACCGACGCCGCGATCACCTGCGCTGGAAAGTTGGCGGGAGCGACAGGCAGCGTCTTGGCGATGACCCCGGCGATCGTGTCCAGCACCCGCAGCGATCCCGAGACCGGGTCGAACAACATAAACTCACCCGTGGTCACAACCAGAGCCAGGCCGTCGATGCCGAAGGCGACCCCCAACGGCGGGTTGCCCAGGCCGAAAGTTTGCCTGCTATTCGAGGCGAGGCCAAGCACGGTAAGCGCGTTGCTGGAGGGCATGGGCAACGCAAAGTTGCCGAAGTGCGCGACCAGCAGAAACCTTCCGTCCGGCGAGAGCGCGAGCGAGCCCGGATAGGGCGGCACGTTGAGGGAGCTGTGGACCACGCCATCTGCCAGGGACTGTACTTCGATGCGGTTGGCGGTGAAATTGGCCACGTACAGAACACCGCGAGCCTCGTCGAGCGCGATATCGGAGGGCTGGCCGCCGATGGAGGTGACCTTGCCAAACGTCGCCGCCTGCGCCGGTATCCCCTCGGCGAGTAAGCCCGCCGCCAGCAGGATGGCCGCTATCGGTCCCGCGCGGCGGGCGTAATAACTAATGTTGCGATTCATAGCCTTCTCAACTCCGGCGGCGCCAGCGCGCACGGGGTTCACCCGCCGCCTGACACGCCGCTTCCACGCGTGCCTCTACTGCGTTATTCGACATTCTTGCGGCGCCGCAATACGATCACGCCCAACAAAACCAGCGCCCCTACGGCGCACGCGATACGAACCAATGAGCTTTCCATGTTTGTTTCTCCTTTCTTTCCGTTTTTGTTCCCGTTCCCAGCGGCCTACATGTTGACCATCATCGGAATCAGGTCGCGCGTGATGCGCACCATCACCGGCCCCACCGTCACCACGAACAACGAAGGCAGGATGCAGAAGAAGATAGGAAACACCAGCTTGACACCCAACTTGGCGGCCTTCTCCTCGGCTTGCTGGCGGGTTTGCACCCGCATGTATTCGGAATGGCCTCGCAAGCTCTGCGCGATGCTGGTGCCAAAGCGGTCGGCCTGGATGAGCACGCCTACCAGCTTCTTGAGCTCGTCAACCCCCGTCCGCGCCGCCAAATTGCGCAACGCCTCGGCGCGCAGCTTACCGGCCTTCAGCTCAAGGTTCATCAGGCTGAACTCCTCGCTGATTTCCGGGTGGGCATATTGCAACTCTTTGGCTACCTGCAGCACCGCCTGGTCCAACCCCAGACCGGATTCGACGCACACCACCATCAGGTCGAGCGCGTTGGGCAGGCCGCGCCGAATCTGTTTCTGGCGGCGCTTGACCTGCCTTCGCAGGTACTGGTTGGGTCCGAGGAAACCCACGGCCAGCGCCGCCGCTACCGCCATGAACCTTTGGTTGGGATCGGTTACCGGGCCCAGAATCAGACCCAGCGTGAGCAACGGCAGCAGCAGCCCGAACGCCACCTTGGCGCCATAGAACATTTTGACGGCGCCCGGGCTGCGATAGCCGGCGCGCACCAGGCGCCGTTGGATCACCGACGTATCCTGAGGGGAGGCAGGAATAAGGGTGCCCAATTTCTTCACCAGCTCGTGCCAGGCCAAGCTGGGATGGGCGGTCATGGGCGTGGACGACAATGCAGCCTCGGTGACCCGTTCGATCGCTGCCTTGGGACGCGACCAAAAATTGATGCCGATCAGCGTGAACAGCGAAGCCAAAACCAGAAACATCAGTAGGGTGCCGAGCAGCATGGGTCAGACCTCGATCGAGACGATTTTCTTGATCACGGCGTATCCCACCAGCTGCAATGCGATAGCGCCCCCCAACATCCAGTGCCCAACTGTGTCCCGGACAAAGAACAGGACGTAGTCGGGATTCACGTAGAACATGACGCCGCCGACGGCAGCCGGAATCAGCGACAGCACGGTGCCGGTGAGACGCCCGTGAGCGCTGATGGCGCGCATGCGCCCGCGCAGTTTGAACCGCTCGCGGATCAGGTAGGCAAGCTTCTCCAGCACCTCCGCCAGGTTGCCGCCAGTGCGCTTCTGCAGCAGCACCGCCGAAACAAAAAAATGCACGTCGAGCAGCGGAATCCGGGTAGCGAGCTTTTCGAGCGCGACTTCGAGCGGCAGCCCCAGGTTCTGCTCATCGAAGGTGCGCCGGAACTCTCCCGCCAGCGGATCGTCGAACTCGCGGTGCAGCATCTCGAGCGAGACCGAAAAAGCGTGTCCGGCGCGCATGGACCGTGCCACGAATTCCAGGCCTTCTGGGAACTGCTCCTCGAACTTAGCCAGACGCGATCGGCCCTTGCGAACGATATAAAACACCGGAATGGCGGCGAACAAGAGCCCGACGGGCAGCGCCAGCCGGTTGAGCGGCGGAGGCGCGGCATACCAGACCGAGCCCGAACCCGCCAGCAAACCGGCGAGCGACAAATTAGACAGACGCGTAACATTCCAGCGCACTCCGGCTTGATCGAGCAGACCCTGCAGCCGCCGCCGGACCTCGAAGCGGTGCAGCAGCTTCAGAACCAGCGAGCGGTTGGCGGCGTCGTCGGTCTGCATGAGCACCGGCTGCGCCGAGGCGCGCTTGGTTTTCTTGGCCGCGGTTCCCAACAGACGGCTCTTGATGGTAGCCAGGTCGCCCTGGCGCATCTTGCGGTCGAGCACCAGGAACAGGCCCGTCGTGACGCCCACCACTACCACGAAAATCAGAATGACCACTCCCATAGCCGCCGCCTTACACGTCCAGAACCTGGTCGAATAAGTCGGCCGACAGACGAATGCCCGCCGCCGCCAGCTTGTCGGCGAACTTGGGCCGGATGCCAGTGGCCGCGAACCGGCCTAGGACTTTGCCTTCGGGTGAGATGCCGCGCTTTTCGAAAACAAAAATGTCCTGCAGCGTGACAACGTCGCCCTCCATGCCGGTGACCTCGGTGATGCTGATGACGCGCCGGGAACCGTCGCTCATACGTGCCGCCTGCACCAGCAAGTGAACCGCCGAGGCGATTTGCTGGCGAATGGAAAGCATTTGCATATTGGCGTTGGCGAGCGAAATCATCACTTCCAGCCGGGCAATAGCATCGCGAGGACCGTTGGCGTGGACCGTGGTGAGCGACCCGTCGTGGCCGGTGTTCATGGCCTGCAGCATGTCGAGCGCCTCCTCGCCACGGACCTCGCCCACGACGATGCGATCCGGGCGCATACGCAAGGTGTTGATCAGCAGCTGGCGCTGGCGCACCGCTCCTTGTCCCTCCAGATTGGCGGGACGGGTCTCGAGGCGCACGACGTGGGGCTGCTTCAACTGCAGCTCGGCGGCGTCCTCGATGGTGACGATGCGTTCTTTGGGGGAGATGAAAGCCGAGAGCGCGTTCAGCAAGGTGGTCTTGCCCGAGCCGGTGCCCCCTGCGATGACAATGTTTAGACGGGCCTTGACGGCGGCTTCGAGCAGCTCGATCATGCCGGCGGTGAGCGCCTTCTTTTCCACCAGATCCTGCGGCATCAGCTTATCGGTCCCGAAACGGCGGATCGACAGCAGCGGCCCATCGACGGCCAGCGGCGGGATGATGGCATTGACGCGCGAGCCATCGCTCAAGCGGGCATCGACCATGGGGTTCGATTCGTCCACGCGGCGGCCCACCTGGGAGACGATCTTGTCGATGATGCGCAACAAATGACCGTCGTCGCGAAAACGCACATTGGTCATCTCAAGCAATCCCTTGCGCTCGACGAACACGTGCTTGTATCCGTTGACCAGGATGTCGGAGATGGTGGGATCGGCCAGCAGCGGCTCGAGAGGGCCCAGCCCGAAAACCTCGTCCAACACTTCTTCGCTGATCTGCTGCCGTTCGAGAGAGCTCAGCAACGTCGGCTCTCCCTCCATCAGTGAAATCACCGCCTGGCGCACTTCGTTGCGGACGCGCTGGTTGTCGATCGAAGCCAGCGCTTCCAGGTTGATCTTGTCCAGGAGCTTGCGGTGCAGGGTGAATTTCAGCTCCTGGTACTCCGGGCGCAGCGCATGGCGCTGCTTACCGGCATTGCGAAGGAGCCGTTGATCCCAGGTGAGTTCTGGCGGGGCAGGTGCGTCGGTTCGTGTCAGCATGCGACTCCGTTTCTCAAGGTGGAGCTACGCGGCTTCAAGGCCGCGATTTCGTGCGCAAAACTCCCGATGGCGCGAGCCAAGGCACACTCGGCCAAAGGCAGGCCGGCATGCAGGGCATGGTGCAACGCCAGATAGTCGTTGGGAAAGCTGGCATATACCGGAGCTTGCAGGATTTTCGCCATGGCCTCCGGTGTCAGCCCCTCGTGGCTCGACCGGTTCACTACCACGTGGAATTGATCCTGGCTCAGGCCCAACAGGCCCAGCATGGCCACCGCTTTGCGAGTAAGGTGCAGGCTGGGTAGCTCTGCCGTCGAGATGACAAAGGCGTGATCGGCATCCGGCAGCAGCAGTAGACTTAAGCGGTCGAATACCGAAGGCAGATCGACCACTAGCCAGTCATAGGCCGCCCGCGAGCATTCGAGCAGCGCCCGGAGACGCGCCGGATCGGTTTTCTGAGATGCAGGCGAAGGCGGTGCGGGCAGAATGTCCAGACCCTCCGTGGTCACGACTCGCGGGCCCCAGTCTGCGACGGACGGATTGCCCTGGACCTCCACCGCACGCAACGCATCGTTCACCGACGGACCGGCGGGCAGCTTGAACAGCAGCCGCGCCGTACCGCCGAACAGATCGAAATCCGCCAGCAGGATCCGGCTGCCGGTGGCCTTGCGCAATGCCATGGCGGTGTGCGCGGCCAGGATCGACGCCCCCGACCCGGGTTTTGCGCTCGCGAATACCAGCAGACGGGCGCGACCCGGCCCTGCTTCGCCGTGCCCGGACTGACGGAGGATGCGCCGCGCCGCCTCGTGCTGCGCCTCACCGGTGAAGGGCGCGTGGAGAAATTCTGAGGCGCCGGCACGCAGGCAACGGAGCAGCGCATCGGGGCCGTTCTTGAGGTCGAGGCCGATCACCGGCACGCCAGGCGTCCGGCGGGAGGCTTCCTCGATCAGGCCGGCTGCCCGCTCAAGGTCGGCCGACACGTCCAACAAGATGACGTCCGGTTTCACGCGGCGCAGCAGCGCATGTAGATCTTCGGTCGAGGGATACTCGGCCGTTTCAGCAGCTATCTGAAAGGCTCCACCGGCTTCGACTTCGCGCCGCAGGGGCTGAGCCAGGTCCCGGTTGGGAAGAATGGCCAGCGCCGCCAAGGGAAGTCCTCCCGAATTGGATTTGTTCTTCACTGATTTCAGACCTGTGGAGCGATCGTCGCCGTCTTAGAGCGATCCCTTTCCGTTGCCAGACGAAGCCGCGGGCGCTTCCTTACGGGGCTCGATCGGGATGTCTCGCAGAAACTCCCTGGGCGTGGGCGGCATCACCTGGTCGCCGGGTGCCCGCGGCGTGATCAGCTCCGGTGTCACCATCACCAGTAGTTCGGTTTTGGTTTTGCTGATTGCACGGCTCTTGAACAGCGCGCCAAGAATGGGGATGCTCGCGAGGCCCGGCAGCTTGGAGAGACTCTCAGTAACCCGGTCGTCCAGGAGTCCGCCGATTACGAAGCTCTGCCCCTCACCCAGTTCCACGTCGGTTTCGATGCGCCGTGTGGCCAGTGCCGGAATCGTGAAACCGCTGAACACCACGCTATTGGACACATCGATAGTCGAAACTTCGGGTTTGACATGCATCTTGATGGTGTGGTGCGGCGTAATCACCGGCAAGAACGAGACCCGGATGCCATACTCGCGAAACTGTACGGTGATGGCGCCCGCACTCGCGCCGCCTTGCAGGATCGGCACGGGGAACTCGCCCCCCACCAGAAAACTAGCCTCCTTGCCGTTGGTGGTTACCAGATTCGGCTCGGCAAGAATTTGCAGCAATCCCTGCGTCTGAAGATCTTTGATGATGGCGCCCAGGTTCAAGTCCGGGCGGAAGGCGAAGATGTTCAGCGCGTCAGCGATCGAGAACGTGGTAGCGGCGCCGGCCAGGGCGGCGGGAATCGACCCCGCTCAGCGACGAGGCGCTGGCGCTCGGAAACTGGCCGGTCGCCGACACGGCCCGGCGTGTTCAAAGCTCCAGTGGACAAGAAGTTGATTCCAAAATCGGTTTCGACGGCGCGGTTCAGTTCGGCAAAACGCACGCGCAGAATGATCTGCTTCTCACCGGCGCCGGGGGCGACCTGCAGGTTGCTGACCACCGTCTTGCTGAAGGGCGCCGTCAATGCCAGGGCCCGGTCCGCTACCGCCTGGCTGCTGACGTGCCCGATGAGGGACAAGGCGTCGCGGCTGGCGCGGATGTCGATGGTCTCGCCGGGAAAGGTCTCGCGCAGCAAGAGCCGCACCGGCTCCAGGTTCGGTTCCACCGTCACCGTAAAGAACAACGGTTCGCCGGCTCGCTGCCAGATCACCAAGCTCGATAGACCGAGCGACTTGGCATTTACCAGAATCTCCCGGCTGGTGACGGCCACCGCGTCGATCACTTCCGGATTGCCGATCGAAACCCGCGCAATGTCACCCGGACGTTCGATCACAATGCTCTTTCCGACGGTCAGCTTCATGCGCTCGCCGGCAGGTTCGGAGACCGGTGAATCCTGCGCCAGCAGGCGCACCGTCGCCACTAGCGCGAGCACCGCGCCCAGGCGCCATCGCGACCCGATACTTTTTGAAAAACCCATTCCTAGTACCTCTGGCATAGCGCGCTCAATCCTTCCCGTCCGGAGAGACGGGCTTCTTGAGGCCCACCACCTCCACGCTCTTCTGGTTGCCGCGGATAAAGACGATCTCATCGCTGGTCGGTGGCGGCGCAGGCTTGACCGGAGGGGGCTCCGCCGCCTTGGGGCGCGGAGCGTTGCGCGGCCTCTCAGAGACTGGCGCCGCGGCCACTTCGGTCTCTACCGGTGCGTCCGTAGAGGTGCATTAGTTCCTCGCCCTGGGTGGCCTCTACCTGTTGATCGTTGGAGTTGCGCAAGACCAGTTGGATCTTGCCTTCGTTGTTGGCCAGCGTCAGAATCTCGGCCTGCTGCGGCGTTACCAGTAGTGTCACCAGCGGGGCGTTAATGGCCTGGCCGCGCGATTCGGACTGTAAAATTTGTCCCGCTGACAGAACCAGAATGTTCTGCAGCACGGTTGTCGTGATAGTGCCGTTATAGTTGGGCGGGCGTCCGGTAACCAGGACATCGACCCGCATACCGGGCAGCACGAAACCGGCCACGCTCACCACATCGTTGACCCGCACTGAGACGGCGCGCATGCCGGTAGGGATGCTCGGCGCGAGACCCAGGCCGCTCCCCCGCGCTGCCAGGCGCCCTTCGAGCACCGGCTCGCCTAGCAGAATATGACTGATCACCGGCCGGTCGATCACGTCTTCCACGTGCGAAAAACCGCCCACTGGAAACAAGTCCACGGGAATCTTGGTGACCTTCAGCGAGGTCCGTTGGATGGTGCCGCCGGCGGGCAGCGCCTGCGCGGCCGCCACCAGATCGCGGTACTCGAGCGGTTTGGATCGGGCCCGCGCGCTCCCGGTGGATATCTGGTACACCACCGCCGATACCACCAGCGCCAAGACCAGGCTCATCGCCAAAACCATCAAAAATCGTCGGTCCATAGCTCTTTAGTCCCTCATCTCTTCAGGTCCGGCCCAGCAGCGCCAGCCAGGCGCCAATCACAATAGCCGGGGCATAGGGAATCGCGGCTTCAGCCGGTTCAGGCATTACTGGCGCATGCCGCCGGCGGCTCGCCCAGCGAAGTCCCAAAAACAGCCCCGCGATCAGCGCGCCCGCTACCGCGGTGATCCATCCGGCTAATCAGGATCGAACCCGGTCCGAGCAAGCTGCCAAACCCGGCCATCAGCTTGAGATCGCCGCCGCCGATGCCGTTCATCAGGTAAAACACCAGGAAAATGGCGAATCCGATGGCGGCGCCGGCCATTGCCAGCCCCCCGCCTTTCCAGCCGCCTTGCACCAGGTGGCACACAAGCCCGCCGGCCAGGGCTCCACCCGAGGTCCAGTTGGAAACCTGGCGGCGCCACAAATCCTCAGCCACGGCCGCGCAACCTGCCGCCACCGCAATCCCTATCACCACCGTCATCGCTCACCCCTCGCATTCGAGGGCCGTGGGCGAACGCGCACCCCGGGCAGGAGCAAGAATCCCGAGCGAAATGCGAATTCGGCCAGCGTGAGGCCCGCCGGAAGCCGCCAGGAGATGCGGTTTCCCGGGCCATCCGCCGGCTTCACCCCGCGGCCCGGCGAGCTACGGGACGGGCGGGAACGGGAGTCGAGATGGGGTTTCAAGGGCGCAGATTCCTCTCAGGTGTCATTCGGCGGAATCAGGCTGGAGGTTTAGGACGGAGCTGGCCGGTCGGGTGCGCTCGAAAAGGATGGCCGTGCCGTCGTCATAGCGCACCCGCCACTGCCCGCTCTGCTTGAGCAATGCTGCGAGCGGCCACGCCACCGGCAACAACGCCAGGTGAAACTCGTACTCGGCAAGGATCGCCTGCCAGTCATACCCAGGATTCAGCAGGCGCAGGTAAGGTCCGCCCAGCTCGGCTGCATAAAAATCGCTGCGGCCATCGACGAACACTTTCTGCCGCGGATAAAGGCGATAAATCAGGTAATCGCCCCATTGATCCGTCGTCAGGATTCGCGGCATCGCTCCCTGCTCCGGAATAAGGCGCTCCAGATTGCGGTTCACCGCCTCGGCGGGAAAGCTGCTCGCGGGAAAATCGAGCGGCCAATTGCGGCCCAACAACACGACCAGCGCCGACACCAGCAGAAGCCACAGACTAGTGCGTGGACGCAGCGCTGTGAAATCGCACACGCAATCGCGCAGAATTCCCGCCAGCGACTTCCTTGAGAACCGCGCCGTCCAGCCGCTCCACAGCAGGCTGGCTTGCTCCGCGCAAATCGGCGCCGCCACAATGGCGTACAGCGGCACATGGCGCGCTGAACCGAGGGCCGCGTGCGCCCAGAAAATCAACAGCAGCAAATCTTTGAGATTTCCTTCGCGCCACAAAATCGGCAGCAAACCCAGGCCGGCGAACAATAAAATCTCGAAATGCAGCATGTTTTCGGAACGGAATTTCGGCGATTGAAACTCTTCCACCACCTGCCGAATCCAGTCCGAACGCAGGTACGCGAAGATGTGCAGGTGGAGCTGGTATCCGTACGGGTTGGCCAGCGTGGCCGCGCTGCACGACGCGGCCAGCAGGACGTAGCGGCGGGCTTGCGGCCACATTCGCCGCACCGTGTAAGCCGCTGACGTCAATGCCAGGCAGGCGATCCACGCCAGAAATCCGCCATGCAAATTAGCCCAGACTGCGGTCGCCGGCACCAACCACCAGACGGCGTTCCCGGGACGGCGCACGTCGCGCTCAAGCATCCACAGGCTTGCCGTCAAACCGAAGATCGTGAAAATGTGCGGCCGGGCCAAGTAATGCACGGTGGACGCGCCCGTCGCCAGCAGCGTCGCCAGCAATGCTGCCAGAACATTCGCGCCACTCCACAGCATGTGGCGAAACAGCAGCGTCGCCGCGGCGCACAGCGTGACGGCGGCGAAGACCACCACGCCCTTCAATCCCCACACCCGGTTGAGCGCGGCGAAGATGACATCCGCCAGCCACTCCCAGGCGAACCACGGAGCGTTTGGTTTACTGAAGGAGAACAAATCGTGGGAAGGAACCGAGCGGGTATCCAATATGTATTCCCCGGTGCGGATGTGCCAGCCGGTATCGCCATCGGCCAGCAAAGAAATCCAGCCGCTGCCGAGAGCGAATACCCAGATGAGCAGTGCCAGGAAGAGACAATCGGAGAGCGACGGAACCAGCAGAGCGCCGGCTCGCCGGAACACGTTCATATAGGTAAATCGGAACCTGGGCGCTCAACCTGTAGTGACGCTCAGCTTGCTGCCGGGGAACCAATGCCGCACAATGGACGTTTCGGCTTACCCATGTCCAAAGAATTCAGCCTGACGCCGCGGCCTATTCCTCGCGTCGAGACGCCGTTCCGACGCATGGTGACCGATTGGCCGGCGCCGCAGTCGGTGGCAATCCTGGAAAGGCTTTACCGCTACGAGCCGCAGGCGATGCGCGGCCAGCCGCCGGTGGTCTGGGATCGCGCCGAGGGTTTCCAGGTCTGGGATGCGTACGGCAACTGCTGGATCGATTGGTCGAGCGGCGTGCTGATCACTAACGCCGGCCACGGCCGCGACGAGATTGTCGAGGCTATTGTCGCCCAGGCCTCGCACAAGCTACTCACCAACTATTGCTTTCCGAGCGAAATCCGCGCGCGTTTAGTGGAAAAGCTGGCGTCCATTTTGCCGGAGCCGCTCAAGAAAGTTTTCCTGCTCACCACCGGATCGGAGACCATCGAGTGCGCCATCAAGCTCTGCCGCATGCATGGGATGAAGGCCGGCGGGCGCTCGAAGAACGTCGTCATCTCGTTCGATAAAGCATTTCACGGGCGCACGCTGGGCGCGCAGCAAGTGGGCGGCATTCCGGTACTGAAGGAGTGGATCGGCAATCTCGACCCTGGCTTTGTGCAAATTCCTTTCCCCGATGGATTTCGCACTACCGACACGTCGTTCGAAGGTTTCCTGCGCGCGCTGCGCGAAAAAGGCGTTGAGCCTTCGAACATTGCCGGCGTGATTCTCGAAACGTATCAGGGCGGCAGCGCGGCGTTCGCTCCACCGCAATACATGCAGGCGCTGCGGCAGTGGGCGAAGGGCCACAAAGTGGTGCTGGTGTTGGATGAAGTGCAGGCCGGCTTCGGACGCTGCGGCAAGTTGTGGGGATTCGAACATTACGGCATCGTGCCCGACCTGGTGTGTTTCGGCAAAGGCATTTCGAGTTCCCTGCCGCTCGCGGCGGTGGCCGGCTCACCTGAGGTAATGGATCTCGCGCCGGTGAACAGCATGACGTCCACGCACACCGGCAATCCGGTATGTTGTGCGGCCGCTCTCGCTTCGATCGATCTGGTGCTGAACGAAAATCTTGCGGAGAATTCCCGCACTATCGGCGCGCTGCTGCACACTAAGCTTCACGATCTGGCGCGGCGCATTCCGCAAATCGGCAGCGTGGACGGCAAAGGCTTGGTCGCGGGTCTGGCCTGCGTGACCCCGGGCAGCAAGGAGCCGGATGGAGATTTGGCGTGGGATGTGGTCCGGCGCACGGTGGAAAAAGGCGTGCTCATGTTTTGCCCGGTGGGTTTCGGCGGCGGCACGGTGAAAATCAGCCCGCCGCTGGTGATCACGGCCGCGGCTATCGAGGAAAGCGTCGCGGTGCTGGAAGAGGCCTTCCACGAAGCGCTGGCCACGCAGACGGCTGTCGCTTAGATTTCCTTTCATGACGGACGCCCCGCAGGTCACGGTCGTCGGCGGCGGGATGATCACGCACGATCAGATTCTGCCGTCGCTTTATCAGCTACAGCGCCTGGGGCGAATTGGCGCGATTACGGTGTGCGCGTCGCGGCGGCGGACGGTGGAAACGCTGGCAAGCGTCGAGATTTTTGCGCGCGCGTTTCCGGGGCAGAGCTTTCGTGGCTATCCGGATTCTGGCGACGAACCCCAGCCGGAATTATTCCGCCAGGTGATTGCGCGCATGCCGCCGCGCAACATCGTAGTGGTGGCGGTGCCCGATCCACTGCATTACGACGTGATCATGACTGCGCTGCGGCACGATCAGCATGTGTGCGCAGTGAAACCGCTGGTGCTGCGTTACCAGCAGGCGGTCGAAATCGAACAGGAGGCTTTCGCGCGCGGCCTGGTGGTGGGCATCGAATATCACAAGCGCTTCGATGATCGCAGTCTGATGGCTCGGCGCAAATATCGCGAAGGGTTGTTCGGCGAGTTCCGCCTGGGCTCGGCCTGTTTACTGGAAAAGTGGTATTACCGCCACTCCAATTTTCAGAACTGGATGACGACCGATCGCTCCGACGCGTTCACGTACATCGGCTGCCATTATGTGGACCTGGTGCACTTCATCACCGGCCTGCTGCCCACGGCGGTGAGCGTTTACGGCATTCGCGACAAATTCCCCAACGGGCAGGAAGGCTATCTGTGGACCGACGCGCGCGTCATCTGGTCGAACGGCGCGTGCCTGAACGTCCAGAACGCCCTCGGCTTTCCCGACGACGCGCCGGGCACCAACACGCAGGGCCTCACTTTGTATTGCAAAGGAGAGGACAAAGGAGGACTACTGGCGCACTCCGATCAATACCGCGGTTTGAAACACAGCTACGTGAGCGGCTCAACGATTTACGCCGAGCCCAGTCCGGATTATTTCCAATATGTCGATTTAGGCGGACCGGGCTCACGCCAGTGGGCTATGGCTATCGCTCGATCGAGCACATTGTGGGGAATTGCCTGCGCGTGGAAAACGAAGCAGCCGATTTGGCGGCGCGGCAAAAGCTGCTGCGCGAGATCGATGCTGCTGGAATCATGGCCACGCCCGCCAATAGCAGTTACAACGAGCGCGTGATCGAGGCCGGGCGGGAAAGCATTCAGAATGGCGGAAGAAACGTCGAGATCGGTACACATAGTGGCCGTCAGCCTCGATGTTGGCGGTTTGGGGAGCTGGTAGATCGTAGCGACCGCTTTAGCGCCGCCGCTCAGGTACCGAACTTCGGTGATTACCCGTGGCGAAGTGTTCGAAGGACAAGCAGCAAGCCGTGCTCTACACTATTCCAGAAGCGGTTCAGGACTCAAATCCGTCATCAAGCTACCTCGCCGCCAAATTTTGCCGGGCACTACAAAATCGTGCAATGGGGTTGTGGATCTCTGCGTTTCCATCGTCATAGTCGACCTGGAAACAGGTGCCGTTTCAATCCGCCCTTTTCCGTGCTGGGCTACGCCGAACCGTACAAGTACGAAGGTGGGGATGAGGAATTGGAGTATCGAGTTTCAAGGCTATTGGTCGCGAGGCTGCGGAGGATAAGAACTGCGGAGCTATACTATGTATGGAAAGCCGATCACCTCGAGGTGCGATTTGCCTCACGGCGCTCCGTGAACGGGGATGCGGTTATTCTTTCCCGCCGGCCGAATGGATTTGCTGCGCGAGGTAATTGTCCAGCCCAATCTCGGCGATAACGTGAAGCTGGCCTTCCAGGTAATCGACATGCTCTTCTTCGTCGATGAGAATTTCCTTGAACAGCTCGCGCGAGGCAAAATCGCCTACTTCGGTGGCGTGCTGAATGGCTTGAGTCAGGCGGGGCACGGCGTCTAACTCGAGCGCGAGATCACTCTCAATTTGCGCCTTCACATTGGCACCCACTTTGATGGGCCCGATGTCGGTCATGTTCGGCGTGCCATCCAGAAACAGGATGCGGTCCATCAGCTTTTCGGCGTGCACCATCTCGGAAATGGATTCCTTGCGGTTGAACTCCGCCAGCCGCAAATAGCCCCAGTTCTTGCACATCTTGGCGTGCAAAAAGTACTGGTTGATGGCCGTAAGCTCGGCCTTGAGAATGTCGTTGAGGTGCTTGATGACCTGTTTATTTCCGCGCATGCAGCCGATTGTAGCAGCCGACGGCGATTGTGTTACAGTTGCAGATTAATATGGCATCCCGAAGCGTCAACAAAGTCACTCTGATCGGTCACCTCGGGCGCGACGCCGAGACCAAGTTCACGCCGGCGGGCGTGGCGATCACTAAATTTTCGATAGCCACCAGCCGGCGCTGGAAAGACCAGACGTCCGGCGAGTGGAAAGAGGAGACGGACTGGCACAACGTCGTCCTGTGGCGTTCTGAGAATCTGGCCAACTACCTGCTGAAGGGCAAGCAGGTGTACGTGGAAGGCCGCCTGCAGACGCGCAATTACGAAGATAAAGAAGGCAAGAAAGTTTATATCACCGAAGTGGTGGCCGAGGATGTAATCCTGCTGGGCGGCCGCGGCGGCGAAGCAGGGTCGGGCGAGCAGCCGCCGGTTTCGATGCCACGCAGCGCACCCCGTCAGCAAGCCGCGGCAGCGGCGCCGGACGCCGGTATGGACCAAGGCGGCGTCAGCGACGACGACGTTCCGTTCTAAATTTTCCGCACGTTGATTCGTGGGGGCGGGTTTCAAACCCGCCTTTTTGCTGCCCGCCCATCTCCCTGAATGAATTGGTTTTAATGTGAAACACCGGGCAACCCGGAAACTCTGCCTCACCCTGCGTCGTCCATCAGATTGCCAGGAGAATTCGATGCGACTACACAAAAAGATCATGCTGATGGGCATTCTCGCCGGGGCACCGATATTTGCGCAGGCTCCCCCGCCCCCGCCGCCTGCGTTTCCTCCGCAGGAACTGGAACGGCTGGTTTCGCGGATTGCCTTGTATCCGGATCCGCTGCTGGCGCAGACTCTCGCCGCCGCCACATTCTCCGACCAGATTCCCGATGCCGCCCGCTGGGCCGATCAACACCATTACCTTACCGGCGACGCACTGGCGCAAGCTATCCAAGGAGACCAGTTGCCTTGGGATCCCAGCGTGCAAGCCATGCTGCCGTTTGCCTCGGTGCTGGACATGATGGCTTCCGACATAAATTGGACCCGCCAACTCGGCGATGCCTTTCTGGGGCAGCAGCAGGAAGTGATGGACGCAGTCCAGCGAATGCGCCAGCAAGCGCGCAATTTCGGCTACCTGCGAAGCAATCCGCAAGTGGTGGTGAGCGGCGGCCCGTATATCGAGATCATGCCGGTGAATCCGGCGTTCATGTGCGTGCCTTATTACGATCCGTTCGTCGTTTTCGCGGCGCCGCGGCCCGGTTTCTTTGTGGGCGGGGCGATCAATTTCGGCTTCGGCGTCTCAATCGGCGCGGCGTTCCGGCCATGGGGCTGGGGCTACAACCACTTCGCCTGGGGCACGCATGCGGTGATCGTCAACAACCGCCCGTGGGGACGCACGTGGGTCAATCGGCCGACGTACGCCCATCCGTACACTGGCGTGCAGCGTTACGAAGCGCCGCGCCGGGTGGAGACGCATCAACTGCACGAGCGCTCGCCGCGTGAGCGGGAAGCCGTGCGTGGCGGCCGCAGGGTGGAAGAGCACCGCCGGTAGATTGCTAAGCTGGCAGGTGTGACCACCTGCACCGGCTCCTTCCGGGCACTGTTTCTCTACGATCTCGCGGAAGAGATCGATCTGGCGACGCTGCGCCGGCAGTTGGGCATCGCTCCACCGGCGCGGGAGCCCGGGTTCAAGATCGCGGCTCCGGTCTATGTCCGCTTCGAACGTCCGCCGGTAGTGCAGCGCTTGCCGCCGGTCCGACTCCCCACCGGTGAGGAATTCGAAGCGCGTCTGAAATACTTCGACTATGGCGTGGTCAGTCTGGAGTTGGATCTTCCTTTCCAAGCCGGATGGGATGAGCTGATCGCACTCTCCAACCGTTGGATCGATGCCGCCGATTTAGAGCAGCACGCGCTGCAAACCGTGCAGCCATTGGTGAGCGCCGCGGCAGCCGCGCTACGCAAATCTTATTCATCATGGCTGGACGAAATCTACTACATTGTGCAGCTCCGCCAGGTTCGCGACGACGCGAATCAATCCCATCACCGCCCCCGTGCTGCTGCAACAATACGGCCCCGCGCTGGCGCAGATCGTCCGCGGCGAGGTCAGCCCGCTTTCCGAGAACGAGCAAAAGGAAGTGCTGGCTTCCAGCATGTCGTACTATCCGATGGACCTGCTGGTAGTGGGCTGGATGGCGGCTATCGTGTACGATTCGACCGAAGGCGCCGCGCCCACGATTCAACTGGTGGAATACGCCAACACGCAGTTGCTGGAGTTTCGCCACTACGATGATGCGCTTACCACGGTGCTTAAGCAGGCGTATCAGGCGCTCGAGCGCGGAGGCGGCGGTATTTTCTCGCGCTGGCGTCTGGCCAAGGAAGCCGCGCGGCTGAATACGCTGCGCCTGGATCTGGCCGAATTGACGGAGCGGACCGACAACGCCATCAAGTTTTTGAGCGACATGTTCTACGCCCGCGCCTACCGCCTGGCCGCCGCCAAAGTCGGGGTGAACGATTACCGGCCGTTGGTAGACGGCAAACTGCGCACCGCCGGCGAGCTCTACGAGTTCATGGTCAACGAGTTCCGCGAGGCGCGCGCTTTCACCATGGAATTGCTGGTGGTGATCATCCTGGTGATCGAGCTTTTGAAGATTTTCCTCGGAAAATGACGATTGCGTTTCGATTCGACAACGAATCGGGTACAACGTTGCCCATCGCTGTATATCGGTTAGCCGACAGATACGCAATTTTTGCCCGGAAGAAACAGATCTCGTCACAAATGTTTTTTCCACAGGCCATCGAACCGTAACAGACACGCCTGTATAAGAGGGTATGCGGTGCGATATGCATGTCCATACCCGCCATTCCGGCATGTGCACGGTGCCCGTGCTGAACCGGATTTGCCGGGAAAGCTACAATCCGCCGATCGAAGTTTATGAGATCCTCAAGCGCCGCGGCATGGATCTGGTCACGGTTACCGATCACGATTCCATCGATGCCGTGGAACCGCTGCGCCGCCACCCGGATTTCTTCCTGAGCGAAGAAGTCACCTGCTACACGCCCAGCGGAACCGAATTGCACATGGGCGTTTACGATATCCAGGAACGCCACCATATTGAACTCGAGCGCCGTCGCTTCGATCTGATGTCGCTCATCGCGTACCTGAACGAACAGCGGCTGTTTTTCGGCATCAACCACGTTTTCTCCAGCCTGACGGGCTTCCGCACCCACGGCGATTTCGCGCTGTTCAACGATCATTTCCCGGCATTTGAAACGCTTAACGGCCAGATGCCGCCCTTCTGCAACCGGCGCGCGGCTTTGCTGGCGGAGCGCTTAGGCAAGCCTGCCACCGGAGGCAGCGATGCGCACACGCTGGCCGCGCTCGGCCGGACTTACACCGAAGTGCCGGGGGCGCGAACCAAGAATGGATTTCTCGACGGCCTGCGCTACGGGCAGAGCCGCGTGCATGGCGAATCCGGCGAATATTGGAAGCTGACGCGGGCGGTTTGGACGATCGGCCGCGCTCTGATGCGTGAAAAGGCATGGACCCTGGTGCTGGCTCCGCTGCTGGCGGCCGTGCCTGCCATCACGCTGGCTACCTGGCTTAACGATTTTGCCTTCGGCGCCAGATGGGGCGGGCGTTTGGGCTTGCATAATCCCGCACCGGTTGAAACGCGCCGTTGGATGGATCAGCCCGGCGGCGGTGAGGCTACGCCATGACCCGCGCCCGAGCCGTCTCGATTCTCTCCGCGCCGGATTATCAGTTGATGCGCCGCGTGAACCGTTGGCGCGCGCCGCGATGGGTGCGCTGGTGGTCGATCGGCGCCACGCGCGCCGGCGACGGTTGGCTGTGGAGTTTGTGCGGTGTGGCGCTACTGGCTTCGCACGACGCGGATCGCTACGCTGCGGTGGTGGCAGCGCTGCTCGCGGCGGCGATGGGCATCGTCGTATTCCGCGTGCTGAAAAAAGCCGTGGGACGCAGGCGGCCTTGCGTGATTGAGCCGCACTGCTGGGCGACGCTGCTGCCGCCGGATCAATTTTCGTTTCCTTCGGGGCACTCGATTACGGCTTTCGCCGTGGCAGTGTCGCTGGGGTATTTCTATCCACCGCTGCTGGCCGGGTTGCTGTTCTGCGCGGCGAGTGTGGCCATATCGCGCATTCTGCTGGGCATGCATTTTCTGACCGATGTGCTGGCCGGCTCCGCGCTGGGCGTGGCTTTGGGATATAGCGCCGCGCTACTGATACGCTGACGGCTTCACGCCTTTGCGAAATCCGTCGAAGGCAAAAGGCAGCGGATGGTACTCGCCCACCAGGTCGACGTTGGCGCGGGCGGGAATCTTGGCTTCCCAGCCTAACGTCCAATAACACGCGTTGACAATCAAGCGGCGCAGCGATTCATTTTGCAAATCCTGCGACCCGCCCATCGTGGTCGTAAACGTTCGCGCGGTTTTGTAAGTCTTCACCCAGGCCACCGGCATCATCGGATTGTTCTGCGCGCCGGCGGCGGGTTTGTCGGTGGGCTGCATGCCGTCGAGCACCTGGCCCAGAATGAGCGGCACGCTGTCGCCGGGCAGAGGGAGGCGCACTTTGTACACATCCGTCGGCCCCCAAATCGCGCCATCGGCGATGCCGCGCAGAATGCGATGATTGCGCTGGCCTTCGGCAATCACGCCGCGCGTGCTTTGCTTGCCGTGCTGGCCGTGATGGCTGATCCACGTCTCGCCGAGAACCTGGCGCCCGAAGCCGCCTTCCCACTCTTTGCTGTTCCAGGTCCAACGCTGGTAGGTCGGGCTGGTCTTGATCTCGAAAGCATGAGTCGCGGTGCGCAGGGCGACGATGGGCCGGCCAGATTCGACGTAATCGACGATGTGCTTCATCTGATCGTCCGGTAAATCGCGGAAGCGCGTGAACAGGATGAGCAGATCGGCGGTGTCGAGGGCTTCGAGACCCGGGATATTATCGTGGCGGTCGGGTGCGATGGCGCCGGTAGCGGGATCGATTGCGAACAGCACCGTGCAGGTAAAGCCGTGATGCGTGGCCAGGATTTTGGCTAATTGCGGCAGGGCTTCTTCGGAGCGGTATTCATCATCGCCGCTCACCAGCACGATGTGTTTGCCCTTGCCTGGACCATCGGCTCCCTGGAAGACAATGCCCGGGCCGGCAGCGTCGCAGAATCCTGTCGACAACAACCACAGCAACGCGACCCAGGCGGCGAATTTCATGGCGCGGCTATCCCAGAATGTCCAGCGCGGCTTGCAGTTCTTCGCGCGTATGCGCATCGCCGACCTGACCACTGACTTCGATGCCGCGGCTATAGATGGCGCGCGCTTCCTCCACGCGCCCAAGTTTTTCCAGCGCTTGGCCGCCGTGATAGTAGGCCGCAACATATTGCGGATTCGCCGTCAGCAGATTCTGGAACTCAGTGACCGCCGTGTCAAGCGCGCCGGAATTGGCATATTCCATCGCGAGCCCATAGCGCGCGAAACTGTCGCCGGGATTAGCGGCGAGCATATTTTTTAGGATTTCCAGGCGATTGACCGGCATCGGGGATTCAAAGTCTCTGTGCTACTATACCTCGGATGGCGTGCCCCTTCTTTCATCCGGCCGAGGAAGAATTTTTGGATGCGCCGGGATGGCACCCGCTGGGCGACGCGCATCGCGGCGTTTGCCGGGCGAACCCGCACGAACCGTTTCAACCATCTGACATTATGCTGCGGGACTTGTGCAATCTGGGCTATGCCGCGCAACAGTGCGGCCGTTTTCCGGCAAACGACGGCGCCGATGCGGTGCGGTTCACGATCGCGCGCGATGACAGCGGCGTGATCGGCTTGTACCACGTGGCGGAGAAAAATCACTTGCCGCATTCCCACGGCCCGCTGGAATATTCGCGCGCCGCAGGCGCGTTCACGCGTCGCGCACGACAGACGCGATGCTGCAGCGGCAAGCCGAAGCGTATCTGGCGAGCTATCTGCGCAGACAACAGCATGCAGCCTAAGCCTGTTCGCGAATCGGCGTCGGAATATTCCGAGCTGGCGCTTCCCAACGATGCTAATCTGCTGGGCAATTTACTGGGCGGAAAAGTAATGCACCTGGTGGACGTGGCCGCTGCGCTGGCTGCGATTCGCCATGCGCGCTGCCCGGTGGTGACGGCGTCGGTCGATTACATGAATTTCCTGCACCCGGTGAAGATCGGCCAACTGGTGCTGCTGCGGTCGTCGGTGAACCGGGCGTTTCGTACATCGATGGAAGTGGGCGTGAAAATTTTTGTGGAAGACCTCACCACCGGCGAGCGGCGGCACACGTCTTCGGCTTATCTGACGTTCGTGGCGCTCGATCCGCACGGCAATCGCGTGCCGGTGCCGCAGGTGATTCCGGAGACGGAAGACGAAAAACGCCGCTACGCGGATGCCGATAAACGGCGTACCTACCGCCTGGAAATGCGCGGAAAATCCCGCGCTTAGGCCGTCTCGTCCTTGTACATGTACTTGATATTGGGCTTATACAACAGCAGGTTCGGGCCTTCGGTACGGTTGATTTTCAAGCAGCTTTTGTCATACCACTCGATGACCCCGTGCAGCGTTTCGCCATCGCGCAGCACGAACACCATGGGCGTTTTGGACTGCATCTGCTTGACGTAGTAAAAATTCTCCGCGTTGGTCTGGTCCGGCGGCACAGGTTTCTTGGTAGGCGCCCGCCGCGGAGCTATTTGCTCCTTAATCTCGTTGAAGGACGGACGAATGAGTTTTCGGTTAACAGACTCCACGGGCCACCTTCCTAGAAAAGTATGATTTCAGTTGGTCGTTGGTTCAGATGTTCAGCTTGATTTCATAAATAACACAATGAGGCGGCGGGTGGCAATGCGGAGGGAATCGCGGGCGGGTTTGAAACCCGCCCCTACAGGCGACGCAGCACGGCGGCAGAATGGGTCCGCCGGCGTGCGGAGTCGGCGATCGGCGGGCAAGCCGAGCACAGTCACCCCGCCATGCGCGCCGGCGAGCATGCCGACGGCAATCAACGTCACGCAGCAAGGCGGCAGAATGGACTCGGCGATCGGCTGATGCATCGTAGGGGCGGGTTTCAAACCCGCCCTTCCTCACCCGCCGATAATCACCGTGGGCAGGCCGAGCACAATCACCCCGCCGTGCGCGGTCATATCGCCGATGCGCGCGGCAGGCATTCCGCCGATCATGACGGACGTCGAGCCCTGTGCGATTACATCCGGTGGACCAACGCAGGTCAACATGTCGCTGATGCGGGCGGCGGGCATGCCGCCGACAATCACCGTCACGCAACACGGCGGCAGAATGGGTCCGCCCACGTGCGGGACAACGCCCGTGACCATTGGACAAACGTGCATATCGCCTACTCTGGCTGCCGGTGGCATGATTTAAATCCCCCTACGAGAGTTTCATAAATTGGCTGCCGTCATCGGCCTTGTCAGGATCATCGGGCGAATCGGGCGAGCTGGGATTGGCGCTGGGAGCGGAGCCGGGAGCGCCGCCGCTATTGATCAACACCATCGTTCCCTGAATGGCGACGCCGGCCGCCGAAATATCCACGAAGCTGCCTCCGGCGATCAGGGTAAGCTGCGCGCCGGCTTCGATTACCGCCGTCATCCCCGCTTTGATGTGAATGATCGCGCCGGCATCTAACGCGTAGTTCATGCCGATTTTCTCGTCGTGATTCATGGTCACATCCACCGAGTGGCTACCACTGATTTTCTCCTTCAGGTCCTGCTGCACGGCGAGCGACATGTTCCCGTTGATCTTTTCCTTGTGATCGCCGCCGACGCTTAGCGATTTACCGCCGCCTACGCTCTCCAGTTGATCTTCCTTGACGATGAGGTGGCGGCGCGCTCCCACAAATTCGCGCGATTCCATCTTGACGCGCTCGTCCTTGTCCATTTCGGCATGCAGGAAGACCTGCTCACCGCCCTTGATATCTTCAAAACGAAGCTCGTTGAAATTGCTGGTGGTACCGCCCTTGGAGCTGCGGCTTTTGACGGTGGAAACGGTCTTGTGATCGGGCAGCGTATAAGGCGGCATTTCGCGCGCGTTGTAGACGCTGCCGATGACGATGGGCCGGTCGGGATCGCCTTCCAGGAAATCGACAATGACTTCCTGGCCGATGCGTGGAATTTGAATCGCGCCCCAATTGGTTCCCGCCCAGGGCGTGCCGACGCGCACCCAGCAGGAGCTGTCGGCGTCGTGCTTGCCTTGCCGGTCCCAGTGAAACTGCACTTTCACGCGGCCGTATTTGTCGGTGAAAATTTCCTCGCCGTCCGGACCTTCGACAATCGCGGTCTGCGTGCCGTGCACGGTGGGCTTGGGCGTCAGGCGCTGCGGGCGAAACGGCAGAGCCAGCGGGATGCACGTAAAACTGTTGCTGTAGTGCTGGCTATCGGGCTTGCCGGTTTCATAGGTCTCGCGGGCGCTATGAGTGACCGACGTGAAGACGTATTGGCCGTTGCCGTTGAAGTGCCGGGTGAGCGTGAACTTGTAGCCGGACATGAGCTGGCGGCAATTGCTGTCGCCGCGAATTACCAACGAAGGCAGCGCCTCCTGCTGCATCCGAATGCCGACAGTGCGCAGGTTGTCTTCGAAGATTTTCTGCAGCTTGTCGGGCTGCTGGCCGCCGCCTTTATCGATGCCGTCGAAGCGCTGGGCATAGGCGCCGGGATAATCGTACAGCTCCAGCTTGTCGTTGTTGCCAACTTTGAGCTGGTGCGTCACTTTGCCCACTTCGACTGTGGGCAGAATGGTTTTCTCCGTCTCCAGATGCTTGTGGGGCAGCTCGAAGTGGTGGTCCCAGAGCGTGGTCTTGCCGGAGCGCAGCTCTTGCATTTTTTCCCACGCGCTGATGCGCTCTTCCTCGCGCGCGCCGCCTTCCACTTGCTCGAAGATCAATTTTGAATCCCAGGGAATTTCCGGATGGGACTGCGGCGTATTGGCCAGCACCATCTTGTGGCCGTCTTTGGTGTGCTTGAAGAAGTAGTAAATTCCCTCCTCTTCCATTAAGCGGGAGGCGAACTCGAAATCGGTTTCGCGATATTGCACGCAGTATTCGCGCTGCTCGAAGTCGCCGCGAATTTCAAACTCGACGTCGATACCGGTGAGCACTTCCTTCAAAATGTCGGGAACGGTCTTGTGCTGAAAAATGCGGCTCTGCACTTTGCGGGTGAGCAGCCAGAGCATCGGCACCATTTGGATCTGATAAGAAGTCAGGCGATCATCCTGGCTGCCTTGCGAAACGGCGGCAGTGATGCCGTTGAAGTAGTGGCTTTGGTCAGCGCTATATTTTCCGCCGCGGCCCACGCGCACGGTGATCTTTTGTCCAAGCAGCTTCTCAAATTGAATTTCCTGATCGTTTTCCGCCACCAGGTCCAGATGAAAATGAAACAACTGCGAGATGCCCTCCTGCCCGGAGAATCCGGTGAGCAGCAGCTTGTCCGGACCCAGGGGAGTGGTGACTTCCAGTATCCGGTTTTCTTGAATATAGTTCGCCATGTTGCCCTCCAGCCGGACGGCTATTGGTACACGAACGAGCCATCCGGTCCGATGCTGACGCGAATCGCTTCCATCCTCTGACGTTCCGCCATACGTCCCAGAATTTGGCGCGAGATTTCCGGCAGCAGCGTGTTGGTGAGGATGTTATCCACGTTGCGCGCGCCGCTTTCGACTTCGGTGCAGCGCTTGGCTACTTCATCGATGACCGCGGGATCGTAGGTTAATTGAATCTTGTGCGTCTCCGCGAGGCGCCGCTGAATCTTGGCCAGCTTGAGGGTGATAATTTTCTTGAGCGCTTCGTCGCGCACCGGAAAATAGGGGATGACGACCATGCGCCCCAGGAAAGCCGGCTTGAAAATTTTGTTGAGCTCGGGTTTGAGGGCTTTCACCAGGCCTTCGGCGCTGGGCATGGTTTCCGGGTCGGCGGTGAGCTTCATGAGCGTGTCGGTGCCGGCATTCGAAGTAAGCAGGATGATGGTGTTGCGGAAATCGATTTCGCGGCCTTCGCCGTCTTCCATCTTGCCTTTGTCGAACACTTGGAAAAATAGTTCGAGCACGTCGGGGTGGGCTTTTTCCACTTCATCCAGCAGCACGACTGAATACGGACGCCGGCGCACAGCTTCGGTGAGCACGCCGCCTTCGCCATAGCCGACGTATCCGGGAGGCGAGCCCTTGAGCGTGGATACCGTATGCGACTCCTGAAACTCCGACATGTTAATCGTGATCAGGTTGCGATCGCCGCCGTATAACTGGTCGGCTAGCGCCAGCGCGGTTTCCGTTTTGCCGACACCCGATGGCCCGACGAGCATGAACACGCCGACTGGTTTATCAGGATCTTCGAGACCAGCGCGTGACGTCCGAATGCGTTCGCTGATCCCCGCCAGCGCGTGGCCTTGACCGATGACGCGGCTGCCCAGGTGCTCATGCAGCTTCAGCACCGTGGCGATTTCGTCCTTCAGCATTTTGCCCACGGGAATGCCGGTCCAGCCAGAGATCACGTCGCCGATAATCTGTGCATCGACGCACACGCGAATCAGCGGGGTCTCGCCTTGCACGGTTTCGAGCTCGGCGTTGAGCTTGGCGAGCTCGGTGCTCAGGGCGGGATCGGGCGCGGACTCGAGCTTAGCGCGCACTTCGCGGATGCGATTCACCAGCTCGCGTTCCGTGTCCCACCGCGCGCGCAGCCCGGCGATTTTTCCTTCTGTTTCGGTTTTGAGCGTCGCGATCTGCCCGAGGCGCTCGGCGTGATCGGCGCCCAAGGCTGTTTCACGATCTAAAACGCGCGCTTGCACGACGAGATCGTCAAGCTGCCGCATGGCGTCTTCGAGCGCCGCGGGCATGGAGTTTTGCCCCAGTGCCAGGCGTGCGCAAGCGGTGTCCAGCACGCTGACGGCTTTATCGGGAAGCTGGCGATCCGGCAGATAACGGTGGGAGAGGCGGACGGCGGAGAACAGCCCTTCGTCCAGAATGCGGACGTTGTGATGCTTCTCCATGGCAGGCACCAGGCCGCGCAGCATGGTGCGGCACTGCGTCTCCGTGGGCTCCTCGACTTTGACCACTTGGAAGCGGCGGGCGAGTGCGGCGTCCTTTTCGAAATATTTCTTATATTCGGACCACGTGGTGGCGGCGATGGTCCGCAGCTCGCCGCGCGCCAGCGCCGGCTTGAGCAGGTTGGCGGCGTCGTTCTGCCCCGCTTGCCCGCCGGCCCCGATCATGGTGTGCGCTTCATCGATGAACAGAATGATCGGCGTGGGCGATGACTTCACTTCTTCGATGAGTCCCTTGAGGCGATTCTCGAATTCGCCTTTCACGCCCGCGCCGGCTTGCAGCAGTGCGAGATCGAGCGTGCGCAGCGTTACGTTGGCCAGCGGCGGCGGAACATCTCCATTGGCGATGCGCAGCGCGAAGCCTTCCACCACGGCCGTCTTGCCGACTCCTGCTTCCCCGGTGAGAATCGGATTATTCTGGCGGCGCCGCGTCAGGATATCGATTACCTGCCGGATTTCGGCGTCGCGCCCCAGCACGGGATCGATTTTGCCTTTCTTGGCATTGCCGGTGAGATCGACGGTGTACTGATCGAGATTGGGCGTCTTGCCGCCGGTGCCGCGTTTCGGTACTCCAGCTTCACCCGGCGCTTGATCCGCGCCGTCATCTTCGCCGGCAGCAGCGGTGATCGAATCTTCATGCGAGCCCGCAACAATCTTCAGCAAATCCTGGCGCAATGCATCGGGCTGAATCTTCTGCAACTCCTTGCTGACTTCGCGGACAATGCGCGCCAGCTCCGGCCGCGAGAATAGCGCAGCCACCGTGAAACCCGAGCGAATTTGCGCCGCGCCATAATCGACCGAGCCCAGCAACCAGGCTTCGGTGAGCATTTCAACCAGCATCTGGCTGAGCACGGGGCCACGGCCGTTGCCGGTCTTCATCCGGTCGAGACTGCGCGTCAACTCTGCAGCCAGTTTGGATTTGTCGACGCCGTAGTGGCGCAGGATACGGAGCAGGTCGCTGTCGGTCGCGTCCAGCAGCTTCATCAGATAGTGCTCGATCTCCACCTCATAATGAGTGCGCGAGGAGCACAGCCCGACCGCGGATTCGAGCGCGTTGCGCGTGGTCTCGTTCACTTTTCCGAAAAAGAATTTCCAGTTTTGTAGCATGGCGAATCCTCTTATGCGATCTGTAAGATCGTGTCTCCGGCGTCTTGCGGCAGCGCCGTTGGACGCGATTTGATCCAGGTCACCCAACCCAGCTGCGGCCCGCTGGGGTCGGTCACGCCCAGCTTGCAGCGCGGAACTTCATCGCGGCGAAGAATCAGGCGCACGTCGAAGTCCAGCTCGCGATTGCCGAAGAAATTCAGCAGCGACGCCAGCGGTTTGTACGCCGAGCCGGTGGGCAGAAAATCCAGATATTGTTCGAAGCTCAGCGGACCCAGGTGAACCCGCAGGCGCGACTGCTGGTCCCACACTTCGTCGCCCACCACCGCGCCCAATCCGAGTTGCGACGATGCCGGATTTCCCTGCTCCAGGCGGCACTGCGTATCGGCATCCAGACGGTACCAGCCGCCGGCGAACTGCTCGACTTCGACCGGCACTTCGAAATAATCTTTCAGAATTTGCTCAAGCGCGGCGGCGGTGCGCGGCGCATGCGCCAGCAGGCCGGCGTAGTAGATGAGCGAATCATCAGCGACCGTCTGGCGGTTGGCGAGGCCCGCCGTGCCCAGGCCCATCAAGTCCAGCAGATGATGCGAGAAGCGGTCGCGCGCGCCGGTTTCGTAGGCCACCGTGAAGCGGTACTTCTGCCACGCCTGATAGAACAGCGAGAGCATGCGATGGTGGAAGATATCGAAGAAATCGCGCAGCGCGCCGTCTTTCTTCGATCGCTGCTGCTCGATGATTTTCTCGGTGTAGAAAACCGGCAGCACCGCGAGCGGACCGGAGAGCCCCATGAAATTCACGCTGAGATGCGGCGGTGCATCCTCAGGGCGGCTGATGGCTTGAATCTGGCTGGCGGGAAAAGCTATTGAAGGGTTCACCGTGAAACGCACGGCTTCTTCGGAGGGATCGACGAACTGCCCCACCGCGTGGCGATCTGGCGCCATACGCTGCAGGAGGCGCACGGCTTGAAAAAAATCGAAGCGATAAGGCTCGGCATCAAGCGCGGCCTGCACGGCGGCAAGCGTTGAAGCCCCTTCATCGACAGCGTCTGCGGATTCTACATCAGTATCCGGTAACCCGCCCTCGGTGGCCATCGGCGCAATACCTCCCTTCTCTGGCTGCTACTCGCGGCCAGTTGGCTGAAGCTGTTCATGGACGCGTACAATCCCAGAAACTGTTCCAGCACGCTGGCGAAAAGATACGCGCCTCCGCCGGCGAACTGCGCTTCGTCCAGCTCGATGCTGACGCGAGTGCCGCGCGCAAAGCTGATGCCGTTCTCCGACGCCACGCGCGCAAAGTGCCGCGTGCTTTCCAGTTTCGCGATGCCGGATATTTGCTTTTCGGTGTACGCCGAATCGCCGAAATTGTAGAGCCGCAAAATCTGCTGCAGCGACTCGCGCCCCTCTTCCACCAGCGACAGATAGTTGAGCGACAGATGCGAAATCAGCCGCCAGAGCGCATTTTTTCCGGTGGGCGGCCGGATGGTATTCGTCGGCTTCTTGAGCAGTAGAATTCGCTTCAGCGGCGCTGCGCCCTGCAATTCCAGATCGCCGCGCTCATTGCCGAAAGGCAGGCGCGACGGCAAATCGCCGTTGCTGCATGTGAGGTGAACCGTAATCGTGTCCACGCTAGGCTGGACGGGACGGCCGGAGAGATCGACCAACGAGAGATTGACGTCGGTTGTTTCGACATTGCGCCGCCCCGAAGGACGCCGGCTGGCATGCCAGAAGGTCTGCTTCTTTTCCCGCGAGCGGGCATGGCGGTAGGAATAAAACGGCTCGAACACGATAGGCTCATGCGTGTCCGGATCGATGCTGACGACTTCGTCCACCGAAAAAATTTCCAGCGCATCGCGGCGGGAAACGTCTGGGACAATGGGGTAGTCGTAACTGGTTTGCGAGAGCAGAATCGGCTCGGAAGTTTGCGGAAATAGGTTCACGATGGGCGTCGTATTCAACCGCACGGTTTTTTCCGACACGCCGACCTCGAGCGCCTGCTGCCGCTCGCCGCGCTCGAAACGCGAGATCAGGAAAATGATTTCGGCGCGATCCTGAAAGCCAGCCAGCGCCATCGGATCGAGTCCCGATAGCTCGAAGAAGAAAAACTTGTCGGGAAAAGCAAAATATTCCTGCAGCAGCCGGTAGCCCTGAAAGGACCGCCGCGGATAAGGCAAGGCGCCTTCGTCCTTGCCGAAGCCGACCGGCCGCAGCTTCGCGCCTTCCAGCCATACCGGCTTCGCCTTCGCCGTTGCGCCGGGCTCGCGCACCAGAATCTGCGTGCAATTGTTGGCCAGTAGCTCGTACAGGTCGTGGACCAAGCTGGTCTCGCCATTCAGAAAAAAGCGCAGCGAAGCCATGCCCAGCTTTTCGAAAGTGACGTCGGGAAAGCAGCGCAGCTCGAGACGTAGCGCGGCCACGGCTTCGCTCGATCGGATCGGCGGCTGAAAGCGATCAGGCGGCCGCCATTGCGCTTCGACAATGCGTAGCGGCCACAGCGTGGTGTCGTAGCAGGTCTGATAGCGGCACGGGACCCCGTTGACAGGCGGCGAGTAGAGCACGGAGCCCTGCGGAATCGTCAGGCCCGATGAAAGGTTGCCGGCAGCGGCTTCGAACTCGGCCACCGACATCGAAGGAATGGGCCGCAGGTAGTGCGGATACAGGACGCTGAGCAGCGCTTCAGTGATTTCCGGAAAGTCGTCGTCGATCTTCAGGTGAACGCGCGCGGCCAGAAAAGCAAAGCCTTCCAGCATGCGCTCGACGTGAGGGTCCTCGCACTTATCGTGCTCCAGAACCAGGCGCTGCGCGATCTTAGGATATTTCTCGGCGAACTCGGCGCCCATATGGCGCAGAAAGCTGAGCTCCCGTTCGTAATAAAGCAGCAGGTCGTCGCGCACGGCTAGCCCTTCACCTGATACTCGCCGCTGGCCAGTTGCAAGACGGTATCGAAGGAGACGTGTTCGGGCGAGGGGTCCATGAGCAGCAGCCCTTCGATTTGAAATCGTAGCTGCCTTCCGACGCCCGAGCCGGAATCGACCAGCGTAGCTTTGACGCCGGCCAGACGCGGCTCAAAACGCGCAATGGTATCTTCCAGCATGCGAATCAGCCGTGAACGATCGCGGCTGGAATTGGCGTTGAATGAGCTGACATCGGGCAAGCCGTAGGCGTAGAGTGAATTTTCCAGCTCGCGAAACGTGGCGGGCGCGCCGCCTGGAATCTGCCGCGTGTTCAGCAGCCATTCCAAGTCGCGGCGCAGCGATGCCTTCAGCTTCTCCACCGATTTCGCGCGGCTCATCGGCGGATCGGAGGGCTGGCTTGGATCCAAATCGATCAGCCGTTCGAGCACCGATTGCGTGACTACGTCTTCCGCTTCGCGGCGCGCCATAGGCTATTTGGAGACCGCGAGGGCCTGCATCGGGTCAAGCCGGCAGATGCGCGCGTACAGTTTGCGCTTCTCCTCTTCCCCGCCGTCCAGCTTGTTGAGACAGCGAAACAACAAGGTGAGGGGATGCGCCACCACTTCGGCGGTTTCCCAGTCTTCCAATTTCAGCCGCTCGATCTCGGCCGCCATCTCTTCGAGAATCGGAAAGGCGATAGCTTCGTTGCCGGTCGACATGCAGATCTGCGCTAACTGCACTTTGCGGTGAAAGCGCGCGCGACCGGAGCGTTCGTGCGCAATTTCGCGGCTCAGGATTTCCATGGCTTGCTGCAGGTCGCCATTGCGCGCCGCTTGCATGGCTAGTTGATTGGGATCGGGAGGCGCGGCTTCGCCAGGCTCGGCCCGCGCAGGTGGTTCATCCATCGGCGAGGATTCGGAAGCGGCTGAAACTTCGGGAGGCGCCGCAATCTGGCGCAGCCATGCCTGCGTCTCAGGATTGGCAGTGGGCGTATCGTCAGCCAGTGTCCAGGTTGGCAAGTCGGGAATGTCGGACAGCAGGCCGCGCAGTTCCGAGCGAATGGCGTTGGCGATGGCTTCGTAGCCCATCTCCGTCGATGCGCGCACGGCGTAGCGCTGCACGTCGAGCCAGGCCCGTCCACACGGCATGGCCATCGCAGTTTCGGCGGTCTCAAGCACTTCGGCCCAGTTGCCGTCCACGGCGTTCTGTTTTATTTGCTGGCGGATCTGCGTGGGCGGCGGCGCGAGCACGCTCAATTCAGGTGAAGCGCCCGCAGCGCGCAATTCGCCCCAACGCAATCCGCGCAACAGCAAATAGGCTGCCGGGCTGTAGGGATCTTCGCGGCGCAAATATTTGGCAACCGCGGCGATACGGTGCGCAGCGTCATCGCGATCGGCTGGTTCCTCGGAAATCGTTTTGCGCGGACGGGCGGGCGCGGCGTCCGCAGCCGTGGTGCCTTCTTCAGTGAAAGCGGCCACCGGTTCAGACTCAGCGGCGACCTCCTCATCCGGCTCCAGTTCCCGCTTCTTCTGCAGCAGGATGTTGATCGTCTGCCGGACTTCTTCCAGCGCAGATCGCAGCACGCCGAATCCGGGCGCATTATTTCCGAAACGCGGCTCGCAAGTTTCGTTTAGCGATTCTATCGCTGCCAGACACCCATCCACATCTTCTTTGGCTTTTACATAAAAGGCTTTAGAGGTTGCCTTGAACCCATCGTCGAAAGCATCCGCCGTCAGCTTGCCTTCGGCGATTGCAGTTTCGCGGGCTTCTGCCTTGGACGGATTTTCGGCGGCTTCGGTCTCATAGCCCACCGCGCGCGATTGCTTGTAGAGAAACCAATCGTAGCCGTTGCGCGTAAGCGGAACATTCTTGACAGCCTGCTCCAGGCGCTGCCCCACCCAATCGATGGGCGCTGCGCGCAATTCGGCATCACCATCTTCCAGCTCCGGATACAGCGTGTCCCAGAAATTTTCAACCAGCGCCTTGATCAGGCCCAGACCCGCGCGCAATCCAGAGAAGCTTTCGCTGCGCAGCAGAGCTTCGGTGAGCCATGCGGCCAGTTGCAGATCCTTGCTCTTGAGCGCCAGCGATTCACCGGCCAGGCGGATGACCAGCGGATAATCGGCCAGCTTGCGCTCGCGCTGCCATTCGCCCTGGTTGGCATCGTCGTCCTGGCGGCGCGCTTCTTTGATCTTGTCGTAGACCCCGGCGTAGCGCAGGTTGGCGCCGCTGGGATTCTCACCCGGAATGGGGTTGAGCAGATCGTCGCGCAGAGGCATGGCGATTTAGGGCGCCGCGTGCGCCGCGGAAAATTCAATATGACGAATCTCGAGAAGGGGCAGCTCTTCGTCGTCCACCAGGAACATTTTTTGGCCCACCGGCACGGACTCGCCGTCGTGATCCTGCCACTCCGTCGCCCGGCCCAGGCGGACGGCGTCGTCGGAATGTTTCCAGCTCAACGGTGAAAGCACCGGCAACAGCACTTCACCCAGTTCCTTGCCTTTGAACGCCGGCCCGGTGCGCACAATGGCGGGCGTCCACAACAGATCCCGCAGGCGTTTGGGCGCCTCGATCTCCAGGCTCGCAACGTGCTCGAAAGGGATCCACAAATAATCACCCGCCGCGAAAACTTCCAGGCGCGCGCCGATGCGCGGGTCGGCATCGCTGATGGATTCGAACGCCGCGCCGTTCACCGTCCCCGCGATGGGCGTGCTGTTTGCCTGCGCCGCCGCCGGGGTATCGCCCTTTTCAAAAAGATCCTCGCGAATGCGAGCGGCATGCAGCGCGGCACGGTAGAGCAACGCTCCCAGCTCAGCCTGATTGCCATCGCCGGCAAGCACGTCCAGTTGTTTCTCGGCTCGCGAATAATCTCCCGCAAAGCACAGCAGCTCAAAGAGAAATGTGCGGCGCCGGACGTCGGTCGGGTTGTCGCGCAACTCGACGCCCAGCGCCTGCACAGCCTCTTGCAGCCGGCCGGCCTGGAAAAGTTCCTGAGCCTTCATGATGACCCGTGGAGGAAAAGCCGCTAGCTGGCCTTCCCTTGCTTGAGGTCGTATTTCGCTTTGATGCCGCCGCCAAGCGTGCCATCCGGCTTCTGTTCCTTGTACTCCATCTCGATTTGCGTGTAGTTAAACGAAATCTGGTCGGTGGGAAGAACGTCTCCCTTCGATCCACCGGTTTGATAGGAGGAGATCAGCAGGTCGGTGAACTTGTAGGTGAGATACTCCTGGGCATCTTTACCGGCTTTGCGGCAAGTGAGGATCGCGGATTTGATGTGCTCGCCGGTGGCGCAGGCAAGCCAGAGCTTCGGGCTGGCTTTATTCACCTGCATGGAGAAATGAAAGTCCTGCATCTGGACTTTACCGGCGCCGCCGCCGCCGCCCGCTGCCATGCTCCCGCTCTGGGTTTCGCCCCAGGACCAGGAATCGAGCTGGATCTCATCCTTATGCTTATGATCGTGACTCTCGCCTTGAATGCCGTCGATCTTTAAGAAATAATCCACTGCTGCCATTTAACGTGGCCTCCTGTATCTGATATCCAACTATTTCCGCGCCGACTGCGGCAGTTCCGCAACCAGCCGCAACGAAACCGACAGCTCATCCAATTGAAAGTGCGGTCTCAGGAAAGCCACCGCGCGGTACACGCCCGGTTTTCCCGGCAACTTCGCTCACTTCGATACTGGCTTCGCGCAGCGGATGACTGGCCTTCACGCTGGGCAGCGCGTTGTCGTCCGGCGTCACGTACTGCGTGATCCACTGATTCAGGAAACGCTCGCACTCCGACGCGCGACATGAAGCTGCCGATCTTGTCGCGCATCATCGGCCTTCAGATAGTGCGCGAAACGCGAGATCGCCATGATGTAAGGCAGCTGCGCCGAAAGCCGCGCGTTGGCGTTGGCCGCTTCCTTGTCGTACAGCTTGGTCTTCTGCGCCGATCTGCACGCTGAAGAACGCCGCGTAGTCGGTGCCCTTGCAATGCACCAGCGGCACGAAGCCCTGATCGGCAAGCTCTTTTTCGCGGCGATCGCGTGATGGCGATTTCGGTCGGACACTTCAGCGCCACATCGCCTTCGTCGGTGCGGAACGTGTGCGCCGGCAGGCCTTCGACCAACCCGCCGCCTTCCACGCCGCGAATCGACGCGCACCAGCCGAACTGCGAGAAGGAATTGGTCATGCGGGCGCCCAACGCGTAGGCGGCATTGCCCCAGAGATACTTGGTGTGATCGGTGCCGTCCACGTTCTCTTCGTAATTGAATGCGTCTACCTGCACGTTGTTCTTGCCGTACGGCAGGCGCATCAAAATATGCGGCAGGGTCAGCGCCACGTAGCGGGAATCTTCCGATTGGCGGAACGATTTCCACTTGGCATACTCGGTGGTGTCGAAAATCTTACCGATGTCGCGCGGGGCGTCGAGCCCGGTATAGGCTTCCAGGTTCAGCATGTCTGGCGCGGCCGCGGAAATAAACGGCGCATGCGCCGCCGAAGCCACGTTCGAAATCTTTTCCAGCAATTCCAGATCTTCCGGACCCTTGCCGAATTCGTAATCGCCCACCAGCGCGCCGAATGGAGCGCCGCCGAATACGCCGAACTCTTCTTCGTAGACTTTCTTGAACAACGCGCTCTGATCGAATTCCGGAGCCCGCTGCAGATCCCGCAACAGATCTCTCTTCGAGCAGTTGAGGATCTTGATCTTCATCATCGCGTTGGTTTCGCTCTGGTCAAGCAAATACTTCAACCCGCGCCAGGAGCCTTCCAGCTTCTGGAAATCGGCGTGATGCAGAATCTCGTTGAGCTGCGCCGAGAGCAGGCGGTCGATCTGCGCGATGCGCGCGTTGATCATGGATTCGGTGTCGCGCGAGACGGTCATGGAGCCGTCCAGCACCTGCGCCACGAATTCCTTGATCAGGTTCTTGCCGCGCTCGCGGCTGGCGGGGTCTTTCCCCATCCGCCCCTGTTGGACGATCTGGTCGAGCAATCCCCCTTCAACTTTTTCGGTGGTCTGCGCCGCCGCCGGCGCTTTCTCACGCTCAGGCATTCGAATCTCCTTCGGATTTCACTTCCGTGCGCAGCTTATCCATTTTGTCGGTGCTGTTGATGGCATCCTGCAGCAGGTCATCCAGCTTGTCGTTGCCTTGCAGGCTGCCGCGCAGATCGCTCAGGCGCGTACGCAACTCCAGCAGCTCGTTCAACGGCTTTACCTGGCGCGCCACCTGCTCGGGGTCGAAATCCTGCAAGCTCTTGAAATGCAGGTCGACTTTGATCTTGGCGTCGGGGTCATCGGTCAACTTGTTGTCCACCGAGAAAGCCAGGTGCGGTTTCATGCCTTCGAGCACGCTGTCAAAATTATCGGGTGTGACTTCGACGAACTTCCTCTCCCGCAATTTCGCCATGGCGGCATCGGGCTGTCCGGTGAAGTCGCCTAACACGCCCATCACGAAGGGCAATTCTTTGATCTCGATCGCGCCACCTACTTCCACGTCGTAGGTGATGTGCACGCGCGGCGAGCGTACCCGGTCGAGCTTATGTTGCGTGCTTTGTTTGGCCATTGTGAAGTCCCTCTTTCTCTTCGTCCGCGCCAGCGGATCGTAATATAGGGCAAGCGCCCGAGGTTAGTCAAAGAATAGTGTGAGCCCGGCTGTCATCGTTGCACAACACACGGCCACAGGCAGGTCGCAACGGCATCGCGGGGAGCTGTCTGAACATGACTGTTGGAACACCGATGCGCTTATAAACACAGAACTTCGCTGCTTCCAATTCCCAGGATTAGCCTACCACCAGTCCCTAGTGATTACAAGACAAACCAAGGTTAACCGGGAGGAAGCGAAATGCAAGGCAATTAATGCGGGAATGACGATGTCGACTGCCAGGAAGGGATTCAACCAACCGCTGAAAGTGCAGTCACGATATCTGCAATTTCTACGCAAAGGCAATAATCGCGTTGCACCCTATCGTTTGATCTTCCGCAGTTCCCCGGTGAGCACGGACGCGAACGCTTCCGGATCGAGCGAGCCGTTGTACTTCTGTCCGTTGACGAACACGGTGGGCGTGCCTTCCACACCGGCCGCGTCGCCTTCAGCCAGCTCTTTCTCCACCTGGGCTTTGAATTTCCGCGAGTCCATATCGGCCTTAAAACGGTCCATGTTCAAGCCGATCTGCTTCGCCCATCCGAAAATGTGTTCGCGCGAGAGATCGCGAAAATGCGCGTACAGGATGTCATGCATCTCCCAGAATTTACCCTGGGCATGGGCGGCGAGAGAAGCCTCCGCGGACAGCGCGGCCTGCGAATGATTGCTCAACGGATATTGCTTGAACACCAGCCGGACGTCTTTCGGAAATTTTTGCAGACACTGCGTTGATCTGGCCCACGGCCTTCGCGCAGTACGGTCACTGATAGTCGGAGAACTCGACCAGCGTGAGCCTCGCATCCAGCGGGCCTTTGAAAGGCGCGCCCGCCACGGCAATCGCCACGGCAGGTGCCAGAACCGGCGTGGGGCGCGTGGCCCGCTCGGCGAATATTTTGTGGATCTCTTCCGCGCTCTTCCCCGAGCGAACGGCCGTGATCACCGAAGCCGCCAGCGGCCGGCTGGTAGAGCACTTAGGATCCTTCACGCGGCATTCGGCCAGCTTCATGTCGCAGCCGCAGGTGCAGCCTTCCGCGCGCAGAATATCAAGCACCTGCTTTTTCTGTTTAACGGAAAGGCCGCTGAAATCGACGTAGGGCAGCTCCGTCATGTTGCGCCAGTCGGGTGAAGCGCCTGCGGCTTGAGCGGCGCGAGCATTTCCCGCGTTGAGTCCCAGCATCACAAGTCCGGCAAGAACAATAGCAAGCAGCCTGGTCACCTTCCCATTATGGATTCTTTTGATCAGGAATTGCATCCTTAGGGCTATGGACTCTTTGCAGCCGACCGAACGCACGCAGGTGAAGCGCCTTCCCAAGCGGGGCGTTTACGACCGGGCGGCCATTCACAAAATACTCGACGAAGGCTTTCTGTGCCACGTAGGATTCGTGGTGGACGGCCATCCGTACGTGATTCCGACAGGCTACGCGCGCGCCGGCGACACCCTTTATATTCACGGCTCCGCCGCCAGCCGCATGCTGCGCACCCTGAGCCAGGGCGTGGCGGTTGCGGTGACGGTCACGCTAGTGGATGGACTGGTGCTCGCGCGCTCGGCATTTCATCATTCCATGAATTACCGCTCGGTCGTCGTGCTGGGCACCGCAACAGCAGTTGAAGACAACGCGGCCAAAACGGAAGCGCTGCGCGCTTTCACCGAGCAGGTTGCGCCCGGGCGCTGGGCCGCGATCCGCTGGCCAACCGAGCAGGAGCTCAAAGCCACCACCGTGCTGGCGCTGCCCCTCACTGAGGCTTCCGCTAAAGTGCGCACGGGCCCGCCCATCGATGACGAAGAGGATTACGCACTTCCCGTCTGGGCCGGCGTGCTGCCGCTGGAGTTGACCCCGCGAGCACCGATCGCCGATCCGCGTCTTCCGGCCGGCATTCCCGTTCCCGACTACGTGACCAACTACTCGCGCCGTTAATTCGCCGGCCAGATGGTATTCAGCATATTGGCCAGGCGGGCGCCCGCTTTCATGAGCTGCGCCTCGACTACCGGCTCGGTCTGGGTGAAGTACGCCGGGCTCAATTTGAGCTTTAAACTCTGAATGCCGGCCGGCGCTTGGGTCTTGCAATCGTTGACTTCGATTTGCGGGTTCATCACCTTGATTCGCGGCCGGACGAGTCCATAGGCTTTGCTGAGCGCGAGTTTGTGGGATTCAACCGCCCAATCGTCCGGCGTGCCGGCCAGCATTTCGGCTTTTTTGGCATCGGAAAGCGCGCTGAACTGGGTGGAAAGCTGCTGCGCCATCGCATTGTCGGTGGTGAGGACTTGCAGCAGAATCTCGCCATCCCAAACGTGATGCAGATTGGCGTTCTTTCCTCCCGAGACGAAAATGCAATTGCCGCCTTTGTCGGAATTGCTTGCGCAATGCAGCGGCTGGTGAATATCGCCGGCAAAGTGGATCAGGAATTTGAGCTGTTGCACGGGGGTCCAGTTGTTCGGGCCGGGCTTGTTGCTGGCAAGGCGGGAGGCAAAATCGGCCAGACGGAACGAAACGCAGTCGCTGTTCGCGCAGAAATCGCCCGGTTTGCCGGAGGGCTGATCGCGGGGAATATCCACATAGTGCCAGCCCCCGGTTTCCTTGTGCGACAGGCGAATCAGATCGGCCCAGGTGGAAGCGTGCGCCATCTCATCGGAAAGCGTGTCCAACGAGACGCCCAGGATGGCGGCCACCTGATTGGCGGCGTTGGCGTTCAAGTTGAGCGCAGCCATACGGGCGACGATCTGATGCCCGTCCGGTCCCCACGACCATCCCAGCGAGCAGCAGGAAATCAGAACCAGCGCTTGCCGGCAAAGCCTTTTCACGATGCGCATGTGCACTTCTCCCCTACATCAGGATAGTGCTTCTGCGTCTTGTTTCGTTGCGTTTCTAAATGCGGCCGAGCAATACCAGCACCAGGACGATGATGAGCACCGTCCCCAGGCCACCACTCGGCCCATATCCCCAGTTGCGGCTGTGCGGCCAGGAAGGGAGCGCGCCCAGCAGCAGCATAACCAGAACCACCAACAAGATAATTCCCATGATTTGTTCCTCGACCGTGGATAAGGCACGTTGCGGGCCAGTGACACAAACGTTCGCAGAGGCGGAGACGCGCTGGCGAGGCGCACCTCGGCAGGGCATAAACCGCAGAACGTCGCGCAGTTCTTGCCGATACGAGGTTTGCAACCATTCGGAAAGTCGGCTACGTTTGAGAGTGGAGGAATGGCCGAGTGGTTGAAGGCGGCGGTCTTGAAAACCGTTAGCGGGGTAACTCGCTCGGGGGTTCGAATCCCTCTTCCTCCGCCAGAGTCAGCAGCGCAGTAGCACCAACCCCGGTATCTCTCCAAAGGTTCGCAGGTCGTGCGTCGCAACGCGCCCGCCGTTGGCCATCGCCGTGGCGGCAATCATCAGATCGTTGACGCCAAGTCTCGCGCCGCGCGCTACCGCTTCCTCCCCCAGCCGGGCGTGCAGACGCGCCGCGGTCAGATCGAAGGGTATCACCGGCACCACATCCAACAGCCGCTCGACAAACGCCTCCCGCCGGGCGCGCTGCTCCGGGTCTGCCGTGCGGTAGACGCCGCGCAGCAGGTCGGACGCAGTGACCGACGCCACGGCAATTTCGTCGTCTCCAAACTGAATCGCGTCGAAGGCCACCAGCCCGCGGTGGAGGGCTGCGAGCACGCTGGTATCGATCAGGGTAAGCATGGGTCGTTGGCTGCCGCGGTAGCCAGTTCGTCCCAGTATTCAGCGTCCGGCCCGGGGACGTACCGCAGGAAGTTGGAGAGCGCCGCCACCGAACATTGCGCGTAACGGACTGGCGAGATGCGGCAAACCGGCTCGCCTCCGCGTTGCACTAGAAACTCCTCACCGCGATAGACAACGCGATTAATCAGATCAGACAGATTGCGGGCGGCATCGGTTGCCGATATATCTGATTCTCTGATTTTCATATTAAAGAAGTATAGAGCATGGAGAGAGATTTATTCCAAGCCAATTGCGATCTGTTAGTTAGCGGCTTGTGGTCCGTACTGACCTAACTTGTCCCAATCCGTTTTGGTGATCCCGTTGAGATCCCAGACGACATGACCGTCGCGCAGCGTCAGTTCACACTCCAGCTTCTGCGTACCCTTCATGCGGGCTCCATAAACGTCCACAAACCCGAAGTTGCCCTTGGCCACGCGCAGCACCGCAACGTCAGCCGCGGCACCCACGGAGAGGTGTCCCAACTCCTCGTGCTTGATCTCGCGCGCAGGATGCCAGGTGGACCGCAGAATCACGTCGTCGAGCGACATACCGATGTTCAGGAACTTGGACATCACGTTAAGCATGTCCTTCATGCCGGCGTTCATGCTGCCGATGTGCAGGTCGGTCGAGATCGAATCCGGCACGAAGCCCTGCTTCACGGCGGGCACAGCCTGGCGGAAAAGAAAGCTGCCGCCGCCGTGGCCCACATCGAAGATCACGCCGCGCTTGCGGGCTTCGAGCAGGTACGGGCGGACTTTACCGGCGTCATCCAGCATGGGCACCGCGCCCAGGTACATGTGGGTGTAGATGTCGCCGGGACGAAGCTTCTTGGTGACCAGGTCCTCGAAAGGCCGCTCCGGCCGGAAGGTGCCGAAATCGACAATCACTGGAATGTTGGCGGCGGTCCCGGCTTCGACCGCGCGTTCGACCGGCGTCCATTCCGGGCCGGTGTAGTGCGCCGTCTTCACGCCCACCACCACTCCCTTGTAGCGCAGAGCCTGATCGGCCGTCGCTTGCGCGTCCATGTCGCTGAGGTCCTGTTCGATGGCCCCGCCGCCCATGCCTTTGCCGACGATGTTCAGAAAAGCCAGCACTCGCGTTGTTGAGCGGTCGATGACGCGATCCTTGAAATCCGGGAAATTGCGCCAGCCTGAACTGCCGGCGTCGGCCACCGTGGTGACGCCTGAGCGCAGCGTGAAGCCATCGGGATAAACGCTATTGTCTCCCGAATACGCGCCGCGCATGCCCGTGCCGGCGTAGACGTGGACGTGCATATCGATCAACCCCGGGCGTGACATAAAGGCCTGTAGCGTCGACCACTTTCTTAGCTTTCGCGCGATCGATGTTGGCTGCGACAGCGGCGATTTTGCCGTCCTGAATCGCTACGTCGCGCACGGCGCTTAATTGGTTCTTGCCGTCAATGACGTGCCCGCCCTTGATGAGCAGATCGTATTGAGCTTGCGCGAATGCAGTAATCGCAATGAAGAGGAGTACACAAAATTTCATGGCTAACATTCTACTTCGCCATGCGCCGATTGCGAGCCGCGACCGCAGGAAGCGGTTCTACGAACGGCGGCGCTCGTCGAACTGCCAGGCGGTCGAAACAATTTCGCCCAGATCGGAATGCCGCGGATTCCACCCGAGTTTGCCGCGCAGTTTGGATGAGTCTGCAACGAGAGAGGGCGGATCGCCATCGCGGCGCGGTCCCATAACGAACGGCACTTTTCTGCCGGTGACATCTTCCACCGCGCGGATCACTTCGCGCACCGAGTGTCCGGAGCCGGTGCCGACGTTCATAGCATCGCTCGCCGTATCGGGCGAGAGCAGCTTTTCCACTGCCAGAATATGGGCCTCGGCCAAATCGCTCACATGAATGTAGTCGCGAATGCAGGTGCCGTCGGGTGTGGCGTAGTCTTCGCCAAAGATGGTAACCGGTTCCCCGCTGCGGACTGCGCGAAACAGTAGCGGGATGAGATGAGTTTCCGGTTCGTGCTCTTCGCCCAGACGCCCTTGCGGATCGGCGCCGGCGGCATTGAAGTAGCGCAGGCAGATACTGCGCAGCGAATGAATACGGTCAAACCAGCCCAGCATCGTTTCCACCATCACTTTGGATTCGCCATATGGGCTGACCGGGGCAAACGGCGAATCCTCGCGAATAGGCACCGATGCCGGCGTGCCATAAACCGCGGCGGTAGATGAGAATACCACTCGCTTCACGCCGTGGCGGATCATCGCCGAGAGCAGCGAAAGCGAACCGCCCACGTTATTCGCGAAGTACAGCTCCGGCACCCGCGCCGATTCACCCACAGCAATGAACGCGGCAAAGTGAATGACGGCGTCGAACGAGCGTTCGGCGAATAGCCGGTCCATCGAGGCGGCGTCGGAAATATCCACCTCGCGGAGCCAGCGCGGATCGACGGCGTGCCGGTGCCCGCGCGCAAGATTGTCGGCTACGGTGACCTGGTAGCCGCGCTCCAACAGCAGTTGGACGGTGTGGGAGCCGATGTAACCGGCGCCGCCGGTCACCAGAATGGCTTTGCTCGTGGAAAGGGCCAACGCCAATTGTACATTCCCTGAACTTCGCCGAAGTGCGCGCCGTAGTTGTTGGGGAGATGAACACCTTCACGCAAGATCTCCGCCTCGCTCTGCGCATGCTGCTGAAGAGCCCTGGATTCACGGCGGTTGCGATCGCCGCGCTGGCTCTCGGCATCGGCGCCAACACCGCCATCTTTTCGGTGGTCAACGGCGTTTTGCTGCAACCACTACCGTTTAAGGACGCCAATCGCCTAATGCAGTTGGAGCGCAAGTATCCGGATAGCGTCGCCGGGGCGGTCTCGATTCCCAAGTTCACCACTTGGAAGCAGCAGAACCGCGTACTGGATAACGTGGCCGCGTACGATTTCGCGGGGCCTGGCCTGAACCTGGGTGGGGGCGAGGTGCCGGAGCAAGTTAAAGGCATTCATGTCAGCGCGGATTTCTTCCCGCTGTTCGGCGCCGATCCCGCCGTAGGCCGGGTGTTCAGTGCGGAAGAGGATCGTCCCGGCGGCCCGCGTCTGGCGGTTCTCAGCCATGGCTTGTGGAAGCGCCGCTACGGCTCCGATCCCGGGCTAATGGGCAAGCCGATCGATCTCAACGGCGATCCGTACACCGTCATCGGCGTGGTGCCGCAGAGTTTCCGATCGTACCCTCCCGCCGACATTTACATTCCGCTGCAAGCCGACCCGAACAGCAGCAATCAAGGCCATTTCCTTACTGTCGCAGGACGCCTGAAGCCCGGTGTCACCGTCAAGGCCGCACAGGCGCAAATGAAAATCGTTGGCGAGCAGTTCCGCCAGGCCTTTCCCGATTGGATGGGCAAGAACGAGAGCGTGGCCGTCGTTCCGCTCCAGGAAAGCATGGTCGGCGACACGCGTCCCGCGCTGCTGGTGCTTACCGGCGCGGTGGGCTTTGTGCTGCTCATCGCCTGCGCCAACGTAGCCAATCTGCTGCTGGCTCGCGCCGCTGCCCGCGGCAAGGAGATCGCGATTCGCACTGCGCTAGGCGCCGGGCGCTGGCGCGTGATTCGACAATTATTGACCGAGAGCCTGCTTCTCGCCTCGATCGGCGGCGTGCTGGGATTGCTGCTGGGATCGTGGGGGCTGCGCGTGCTTCTAGCGATCAGTCCAGGCGACATCCCACGTTCCGCGGAGCTTACTTCGGCCTCGCTGCTCGGATCGATCGACGCCCGGGTATTCGTTTTCACCCTGGCAGTTTCGCTGCTCACCGGCATTTTGTTCGGCCTCGTGCCCGCCTTGCAAATCTCCAAGCCCGATCTCAATTCCACGCTCAAGGAAAGCAGCTCCCGCTCGTCCACCGGCCGCCATCACTATGCGCGCAGCGCCCTGGTGGTAAGTGAAATGGCGCTGGCTCTGGTGCTGCTGATCTGCGCTGCGCTGATGATTCGCAGCTTTGTCACGCTGCGCGGAATCAACCCCGGGTTCGATCCCCACAATGTCCTGACTCTGCAGGTATCTCTCAACGGCTCCACTTATTCCACGACGGCCGGCGTCGAACTGCTGACCAAGCAGCTTCTCGAACGCATCGAGGGTTTGCCGGGCGTCGAAGCCGCTTCTTCCACCATCATGATTCCGCCCGATAGCGGCGTGGATTTGCCATTTGTGATTGAAGGGCGTGCACTCGCCGGCGGCGACCGGTTTCACGGCGACGTGCAGTGGCGGTACGCCGGACCGCATTATTTCAAGGCTTTTGGGACTCCGCTGTTGCGAGGCCGCGTCTTCAATGAGCAGGATAACGGCAAAGCGTCGCCCGTCGCGATCATCAGCGACGCCATGGCCCACAAATTCTGGCCCAACGAAGATCCACTCGGCAAACAGATCACGATTGGCGGAGGCTTGGGTCCGGAATTCAAGGATGAAACCCGCCAGATTGTGGGAGTGGTGGGCAGCATGCGGCAACAAGGCCTAAGCCAGCCGGCTTCCGAGACGATGTACATTCCCTACGGGCAAGTGCCTGATGGACTAACGCGGCTCGGCAATAAGATTGTCCCGGTAAGCTGGATCGTCCGCACCAAGACCGAACCGCGCAGTCTCAGCGCTGCCATCGAACGCGAATTCCTGGCGGTCGACCGCCAGTTGCCGGTGTCCAACATCCGCACCATGGAGCAGGTGATCACCGAAGCCACCGCGCGGCAGAGTTTCAACATGCTGCTGTTGACGATCTTTGCGGCGATTGCCTTGCTGCTGGCGGCGATCGGCATCTACGGCGTGATGTCGTATTCGGTTGAGCAGCGCACCCACGAAATCGGCATCCGCATGGCGCTCGGCGCGCGCGGTGCGGACATGCTGCGCCTGGTGGTGGGACAAGGGATGCGGTTGGCGGTTACCGGCGTGGCTGCGGGATTGTTGGCAGCTTACGGGCTGACACGTCTGCTGGCGTCGCTGCTGTTCGGCATCAAGGCCAGCGACCCGGTAACGTTCGGTACCGTCGCGGGTATTCTGGCGGCGGTGGCTTTGTGCGCCTGCTACATTCCGGCGCGCCGGGCGACGAAGGTTGACCCGATCATCGCGCTACGGTACGAGTAAGGAGACCAAGACATCTCTCGCAGAGACGCAGAGAGCGCAGAGTAAGACAAGAATGATTTTCTCTGCGTACTCTGCGTCTCTGCGAGAAATGTCTTTTTCCCGGTGCTAACATTACTGCGTGTCGTACCAGCATCTGCTTTTCGAGCGCGAAGGGCCTCTGGCCGTCATCACCTTGAACCGCCCGCAGCGCCGCAATGCGCTATCACTCGAATTGATGCGCGAGCTGATCGCCGCGCTCACGGAAGATCGGCAACAACCGCGAGATCCACGCCGTGATTCTGGCCGCCGCCGGTAAGGTCTTTTGCTCCGGCCACGATCTTTCCGAAATGGTGGGCCGAAACATCAATGAATACCGGCAGATTTTCGACGTCTGCACGGAGCTCATGCAGAAACTGCAAGCCATCCCGCAGCCGGTGATCGCCGAAGTGCAGGGCATCGCCACCGCGGCCGGCTGCCAACTGGTCGCCACCTGCGATCTGGTGATGGCGTCCGAAGAGGCGTCTTTCGCGACTCCGGGCGTGCGCATTGGCCTGTTCTGCACGACGCCCATGGTCGCGCTCAGCCGCGCCGTCGGACGCAAGCGGGCGCTGCACATGCTGCTCACCGGCGACGCGGTTGACGCCCAGACGGCAGCAGATTGGGGACTGGTCAATCGCGTGGTTCCGGCCGCAAATTTGAAAGCCGAAACCCGCACGCTCGCCCTGCGCATCGCCGAAGCCAGCAGCCTGGTGATCGGCATCGGCAAACAGGCGTACTACACGCAGATCGATCTCGATCAGCCGAAAGCCTACGCCTACGCCAAGGAAGTCATGAGCATGAACGCGCTCGCCGCCGACGCGCAGGAAGGCATCTCAGCGTTTCTCGGGAAGCGTCCCGCCTGCTGGCAGGGGAAGTAAGCGGTAGATCACGAAGGTCCGCGTGCGTCCGATCGGCTGATAGTTCTCCAGCCAAGGCCGCAGCTCTGGGTAACTCGTCATCGCCAGCGCCGGATTCAGCGGGCTTAAGCCATCCACCACGAAAGTCGGCCGCGATTGCGCCAGTTCCACTCGGCGCGCGGCAGTCTGTCCCTGGTCCACGGGTTGGGATTGCGTTAAGTGCCGGTCGGCCGGGACGCCGGTGAGGGGCTGACAATCCAGAAAACGCGTACCCGCCGGCAGGCCGGTGTAGACGAACATTTCCGGGCGGAATCCCCAGACGAACAGCGTGTCGCCGGGGTGGATCGCGCCGCGCATCAGCAGAGCGGCCGTGCGGCTGTCCTGATCCATGGCGATATCCGCCCATTGACGGTCGCCCCGGGCGAGAGTCACATAGCGAGGTCCGAAGCGAATCAGCGGGACTAACAGCGCCGCCAGCGCAATCACGCGTTTCGCGCCCAGCAGCACCATCCCACGTGCGGCCGCCAGCGTGAGCACGGGCAAGAACTGAAAAAAGTAGCGCGGAAAAAATCGCCAGCCCAAAGTGACTGCCGCGAATGAAACCATGGCCCACGCCGCAAATCGCCACGCGAGCGAGTTCTCGCGGCGCATCCAGAACCACGCGGCCGCAATGACCAGCACCGCATGAAATCCCAGCCAGCCGCCCGTTCGTTCGAGGCCGTTCCTCACCGGATGCTCCAGAAATGTGCTGCCGGCGTACAGCCAACCCCACTTCCAGACTTGATCGATGTACGGCCCAAGCGAGCCCTGCGACGCCATCCACCCTGCAGCCAATCCGTTGGTTGCCGCGAAGCCGAGCAGCAGCAGCGGCCAAGCCTGCCAACTCCAAATGAGGCACGCCGCCAGCACGAACAACCCTTTGGTATGAACTAGAAATGCCACGCCCGCAACCGCCCCGCTCCAGAACGGTTTACCACGGAACGCCAGATAGACGGCGGCCACATGCGGCGCGAGCATCAGCAAATCGGCCGCCAGCGGCGTAACCGCGGAAGGGAAATCGAAAATCAGAAAAAAGGCCGCGAGCCCCGCCGCCCAGTACGCTTCGCGCTCACTCCAGAGATCGCGCGCGAAGATGAACAGCAGCCCGCAGACCAGCAGCCCGTAGAGCGCCCCCGCCAGGCGTAGCGGCCAACCCGTGCGCGCTCCCCAGAGCAGGTAAACATCGGCAACCAGCGGCGGTTTATCGAACCAGGCGTCGCGGTAAAGTGTCTTGCCCGCTTCGATTTGCGTCGCCGCGGCCATCGGCAAGGTCTCTTCCGCCCAGAGGATATCCAGGTGGCAAAAACGCGCGGCAATCAGCACCGCCAGCGCCGCGAGAAAGAAGCCTGCCCTGTTCATCGGAACCTTCGACTGACTATAGCGAACTTGAATGCGCGACGATCTCGTTTTATAGTAGGCAAAGAAAAGGCGAATATGGCGGAGATGGCAGAACAGCTTGCGCTCCTGCGACGCAAGGTCGCGCGCATCGATCGAAAGTACGCCGCGCCCGTGCCTCGCCTGGCTCCCGGTAGCGCGATCGAGGAAATCGTTTCGGGCCAGGTAGTTACGACGGCGTTCGGAGAGCATTTCGAAACCGAGCGCCTGTACGAACGCCATCGGCGGCACGGGTCAGTGGATATTTCGAGCCTGATCGAGCTGCCCGAGACCGTGCTGGACGCGCTTTCCGAAGGCACCATCCCGCTTGCGCCCCCCAGTTCGTGGGCGTTTCTCGATACCGAAACCACCGGCCTCGCCGGCGGCACCGGCACCTACGCGTTTCTGATCGGCGTGGGCAGCATCGATGCCGCCGGCTTTCGTGTTCGCCAATTCTTCATGCGCGATTACGGCGAGGAGCGTTCCATGCTGACCTCGCTGAGCGAGTATCTGGCGCGCTTCAGCGTCATGATCACCTACAACGGCAAAGCCTTCGATCAACCGCTGCTCGAAACGCGATTCCGCATGGTGCGCACGCGCCCGCCCTTCGCGCGCATGGAGCACCTCGATTTGCTGCACGGCGCCCGCCGACTGTGGAAGCTGCGCCTGGCGAGCTGCCGGCTGGTCGATCTGGAAAATCAAATTCTGGGTGTCGAGCGCCAGGGCGACCTGCCTGGCGAGCTGATTCCTTACTATTACTTTGAATACCTGCGCATGCGCCAGGCGATGCGCCTGGTCCCGATTTTCCATCACAACGCAATTGATATTCTGACGCTAGCGTGCCTGACGGCAATTGTTCCCGCGGCATTTCGCGCACCGGAAGAAGTTGCCGCCCGGCATGGCGCGGACCTTATCGGCCTGGCGCGCTGGCTGTCGCAAGCCGGACGCGTGGAGCCGGCGCTGGCCCTATTCCGCCGGGCGGTAGATCTCGGCATGCCGGATAATCTGCTGTTCCCCGCCCTCATCGAAATCGGCTTACTGGAAAAGAAACTGGGACGCGATGCCGAAGCCGTGGCCGTGTTCACGGAGCTTACTGAGTCGCCGAACCGTTCGCGGGGACGGGCGTATCTGGAGCTCGCCAAGCACTACGAGCATCGCGAGCGAAACTACATGCTGGCCCTGGATATGGCGCGCGGCGCACTGGCATTCGAAGATTCGCCAGAAAACCGGCGCCGGGAGGATCGCCTGATTCGCCGGGCGGCCAAACGTAAACGCTAGTGAGAAACCGCTTCCTATGGTCACGGCTCGTAACGAACGCATCCACGAAAATCGCCGGTTTCAAAAACGCCCGCAACGAGCCGTGATCAAAGGGAGCGGTTACAATGCAGCATGGCTGAACCATTCAACGCGACCGAACTCATGGAGTTGCTGCGAGGCCTCGAGCAGCGGGGCATTGCCTATGAAGTGGAGTACCGGCGCGCTACGGATATTGTCGACGGGATCGCGGTACGCATTCTCTTTGGCGTGCAGGTTTGGGAAGTCGGATTCTACGACAACAACCTCATCGAGGTATTGCGCTTCACGTTGGAAGGCGACGTGGAACCGGGCGTGACCGCCGCGTCCCTGCTTGCCGAACTCGACGTGGATGCTCAAGAGGAACGCTAGCCGGGCGTTACAATAGTGGCTTCATGAAGTTCCTTGCCGCCGCCCTCGTTTCGGCGGGCGCGCTCCTCGCCCAGACCATGTCTATCGAGGAGTACGAGCCCAAATCCACGCTGGTCGTCCCGCAGCATCCCGTCACGCGCGCGAAATATCCGTTCATCGATGTTCACAATCACCAGTGGGATCTCACGCCGCAGAAAGTCGACAAGCTGGTGGCCGACATGGACAGCATCAACCTGCGCATCATGGTGAACTTCAGCGGCGGCAGCGGCGACGAGCTCAAGAAAATGGTCGCGATCCTGAAAAGCCGCTACGAGAATCGCTTCGCCGTCTTCGCCAACATCAGCTACAAAGGGATCGACGATCCGCAGTACGGCGAGCGCACCGCCGCGCAGCTCGAACGCGATTTCCAGTCCGGCGCGCAGGGTCTCAAAATTTTCAAGGACTTCGGCATGGATGCGAAGGACTCGCACGGCCAGCGTATTCACACCGACGATCCGCGCCTCGACCCCGTGTGGGCCATGTGCGCGAAATGGAAAAAGCCGGTGCTCATCCACACCGGCGAGCCGGCGTCTTTCTTTCAGCCGCACGACAAGAACAACGAGCGCTGGCTTGAGCTGAAACAATTCCCTGCGCGCGCACGGCCTTCGGATCGCTACCCCAGTTGGGAAACCGTCATGGGCGAGCAGCACCATCTTTTCGCCAGCCATCCGCAAACGATTTTCATCAACGCACACTTGGGCTGGCTGGGCGGCAACCTGGCCGAGCTGGGCCGATTGCTGGATCAGATGCCCAACGTGAATACCGAAATAGGCGCGGTGCTGGCGGAGCTTGGACGCCAGCCGCGTTACGCGCGCGAGTGGTTCATCCGCTATCAGGATCGCGTGCTTTTCGGCAAAGATATCTGGGAGCCGAGCGAATATCATTACTACTTTCGCGTGCTCGAAACCCCCGACGAGTACTTCGATTACTATCGCAAGCGCCACGCGTTCTGGAAGATGTACGGGCTGGATCTTCCCGACGAGGTGCTGAAAAAGCTGTATTACAAAAATGCGCTGCGCATCATCCCCGGCCTGAATGCAGCGGGATTTCCGCAGTGATTGAGTTCGATCGCGTTTCAAAAAGCTATTCCATCTACGAGTCGCCCGGCGACCGTCTGAAGGAATTGGTCACTTTCAACCGTAAGCAGTTCCACAAGAATTTCTGGGCGCTGCACGACGTGAGCTTCCGCATCGAGCGTGGCGAAACTTTCTGCATCGTGGGCGAAAACGGCAGCGGCAAGAGCACGCTGCTGCAGATCATCGCCGGCATTCTGCGGCCCACGCACGGCACGGTGGCGGTGGATGGCCGCGTTTCGGCGCTGCTCGAATTGGGCGCGGGATTCAATCCGGAATTCAGCGGGCGCGACAACGTGTATCTCAACGGCTCGATTCTGGGCCTTTCGACACGCGAGATCGATGCGCGCTTCGGGGATATCGCCGCATTCGCCGAAATCGGCGACTTCATCAACCGTCCGGTGAAGACCTATTCGAGCGGCATGGTGGTGCGGCTGGCTTTCGCCGTGGCTATCCACGTGGATCCCGAAGTCCTGCTGGTGGACGAAGCCCTGGCCGTGGGCGACATGTACTTCCGCCAACGGTGCCTGCGCAAAGTCCACGAGCTGCGCGCGCGCGGCATCACCATCGTGTTCGTCTCGCACTCGGCGGCGGACGTGAAGGCTCTGGGCGATCGCACGCTGTGGCTGGATGGCGGGCGCGTCGTCGAGATCGGCGCAACCGGCGGCGTGATCGCGCGCTATCTGGCGGCGATGGTCGAGAAAGATTCCGCCTACCTGGCGCACAAGCCCGCGGAGCGCCGCCCGGAGGGACCGCGCGTCGAAGCACCCGAAGTCGCCGCCGTGATTCCCAACGTCGATCACCGCTATGGCGACGGCCGCGCGGAAGTGCTGGGCATTGCGGTGCTCGATGCCAATGGCAGCAACGTGCAATTGCTCGAGCCGCTCAGCCAGATTGTGGTGCGCATCAGCGTGCGCGCCAGCCAGGACGTCGGCAGGCCGATCGTCGGCTTCATGATGCGCAATCATCTGGGCGTGGACTTTGCCGGCACCAACACGACGCGCGAAGGCTGCGAGCTGGCGCCGATGTCCGCGGGCGACGTGTGCACGGTGGATTTCTACATCGACCTGCCGGAGCTTTACCCGGGCGCGTTTTCGCTCTCGCCCGCCATCGCCGACGGCACGCTCGACGGCTATCATATGTGCGACTGGATCGATAACGCGATCTCGCTGCAGATGGGCCATGGCGATGGACAGATCTACGGATTCCTGCACCTGCCCTGCCGCGTTGCGGTGAATACGGCGCTGCACGCCGCGGAGATAAAATGAGGCGCCGTGGCTGAGTTCACCGGAGAGCGCGTCATCCCCGAACCAGGTGGATCCCGACTTGTTCAACGAGCATCAGGCGCGCTACGCTTTCGCCGCGCGGCTGGCCGCATGGAAAACGCGTGCTGGATGCCGGCTGCGGCACCGGCTATGGCACGGCGGAGTTGGCCCGCCAGGCTCGCGATGTGCTGGGCATCGACATCTCCGCCGAGGCAGTAGCTTACGCGCGCGAACATTTTGGCGCGGAGAATATTCGTTTCGCGCAGGCTTCCTGCACCGCAATTCCGGCGGCGGCGGAAACTTTCGACGTCATTGCCGCCTTTGAAATCATCGAACATCTCACCGACTGGCGCGCGTTTCTTCGCGAAGCGAGCCGCGTGCTTGCACCCGGCGGGCTGTTTCTGGTTTCGACACCCAACAAGAGCTACTACGCGGAGACGCGCCGCCGCGAAGGGCCCAATCCGTTTCACGAGCATGAATTCGAGCTGGAAGAATTCCGCCGCGAGCTGCTGGCCGTATTTCCCAACGTGTCGCTGTACTTCGAAAACCATACCGAAGCGATTTTGTTTGAGCCGGAGCACACCGCGACCGGCGTTGCCGCCGAATTCGAGCAGCGCAGTGAGACCGGTCCGACGGCGCATTTTTTTCTGGCCGTCTGCGGCTTCGAGCGCGTCGCCGGAATTCCGGCGCTGATCTACGTTCCGCGCGCCGGCAACGTGCTGCGCGAGCGCGAACAGCACATCGGGTCTGCTCGAAGGCGAGCTGGCCACCAAGAACCAATGGATCGAAGAGCGGGTCGCGCGCATCCTCGAATTGCAGGATGAGCTGGCAAGCGAGCAGGCCAAAGCCCGCGCCCGGATCGATCAACTGGAGGAAGAGAACCTGCCACACGCTGACCATCGCCAAGCGCGTGGTACAGGAACTCGAAGATAAATGCGACGAACTGGCCCGCTGCGTGGATTTTCTGCACGCGGCCGAGCGCAAGGCAGAGGATAAGCAGAACGAAGCCAACGATCTGCGGGGAAAAATTCTCGCCTCGCGCTGGTTCAAGCTGGGACGTAAGTTGAACCTGGGGCCGGTGGTTGATCCCCGCAAATGACGGATTTGCTTCTCCTGCTGATTTCGCCGGTTCTGATGATCGTGAGCGCCTGGGTGCTGGCGTTGACCGACGCCGCCTGGCAAATCTTCGGCCGCCGGAAAAATCCCGCCGACACGCTTCCCTCCGTTAACGCCGCGACCGTCGTGATTCCCAACTGGAATGGTCGCGATCTGCTGGAAAAATATCTGCCGTCGGTGGAAGCGGCGCTGGCCGGCAATGCGGCGAACGAAATTATCGTCGTGGACAATGGCTCATCCGATGGCAGCGCGGAATTTTTGCGGCTCAATTTTCCGGGCGTGAAGACGCTGGCGCTCGAGCGCAATCTCGGCTTCGGCGGCGGCTCGAACGCCGGTATTCGCGCGGCAGCCAACGATATCGTCGTCCTGCTGAACAGCGATATGCGTGTGGACGCAGAATTTTTGGCGCCGCTGCTGGCTGGCTTTTCGGATGAGAAAGTCTTTGCCGTTTCCTGCCAGATTTTTCTCAGCGATCCCGCCAAGCGCCGCGAAGAAACGGGATTGACCGAAGGGCGCTGGCACCGCGGCGCGCTGCGCGTAGGCCATCGCGCCGACGAAGAAGTGAACGAGCTGTTTCCCTGTTTCTACGGCGGCGGCGGCTCCTGCGCTTTCGATCGCAAAAAAATGCTGGAGCTAGGCGGCTTCGATCCGCTGTACGAGCCGTTCTACCTGGAAGACACGGACCTAGGGTATCTGGCGTGGAAGCGCGGCTGGAAAGTGCTGTACCAGCCGGCGAGCATCGTGTATCACGAACACCGCGGAACCATCGGCAAGAAATTTCGCGCCGATGAAATCGCGGCGGTACTGAAAAAGAATTTTATTTTGTTCGCCTGGAAAAATATTCACGACGGCCGGCGGATCACCGGGCACCTCTTTTTTTCGTATGCCCATGCGCTGTCCAGCCTGTTCTTTGCCAGCGAGCCGCAGTTACCCAATCTGGCCGCGATCTGGCGGGCGTTTTGCGCGCTGCCCCGCGCGGCTCGCTCGCGTTGGCGGGCGCGATCGCTTGCCGTCGTTTCCGACACGGAGGCATTGCTTCGGCCGCAAGGCGGATATTTTCGCGATCGCTTTGCCAGGATCGATCCCGCGCCGCGGCAGTTGCGCGTGCTTTTCGTTTCGCCGTATCCGATCTGTCCGCCCGTGCATGGCGGCGGCCTGCTGATGTACGAAACTTTGCGCGAGCTCACGCGCCTGGCGGAAGTGCATGCGCTGGTCATGCTCGATCGCCCGGAACAGCTGGAAGCCAACCTGGAGCTGCGGACCTTCTGCGCGTCGGCCGAATTTCTGGTGCGGCGGGGCAGCGTCCGCCGTCAGATCACCAAGATCACTCCCCAGGGCACGCGCGAGTTTGCTAATGCCGAGCTCGAATGGCTGATTCATCGCCAGCTTTATCTCAAGCGCATCGACATCCTGCAATTGGAATACTCGCCGCTGGCGCAGTACGCGCGCGCGCTTCCAGCGCATGGTCTGCATCGTGTTCGAACACGACATTCATTTCCAGGCGCTGGCGCGCGGGCGGGAACATTTCGCCTCGGCGTCCGATCGCGCCTATCTCGCCTACGAATATCTGCGCGTGCTGCGCTACGAGCTGCAGACGCTGCCGAACTGCGATCGCGTGCAGGTCTGCACGACCGACAATCGCGGCTACCTGGCCAGCTTTCTGCCGCAGATGCAGGGAAAAATTCAGGCGGGGCTGCGGGCGGGCATCGATACTTCGCGCTATTCATTTCACGCCGATGGGCGCGAGCCGGGTGTCATGTTGTTCGTGGGCAGCTATCGCCATCAACCCAATCAGGTGGCGCTCGAATGGTTCGTGCGCGAAATTCTGCCGCGCATCATCGCGCAGCGGCCCGCAGGCGCGGCTGCGCGTGGTGGGATCCGATCCGCCGGAGCGCAGCACCCTCGCCGACGATACAGCCGCAGTCGAACTGGTTGGATTCGTCGACGACATTCGCACCGAACTGGCCCGCTGTGCGGTTTTCGTGTGTCCGATCCGCAGCGGTTCCGGCGTGCGCGTGAAACTGCTGGAGGCATTCGCCAGCGGGATTCCGGTGGTGTCAACGCGCGTCGGGGCCGAAGGCCTGACCAGCACCGATGGAGAATTTTGCGCGCTGTCGGATGATCCGGATGCATTCGCACGCAAAGTGCTCGACATTCTCGACCGGCCGGACGAAGCCGCGGCCATGGCGCGGCGCGCGCGCGAAGAAGTCTTGCATCATTGGGACATGGCGGCGATCACGCGCAAATTGGAGCAGAGTTACCGGGAGGTGCTGCGCGAGAAACAGGATCCTACTTGCCAGCGAGCGTCTTCGTGAGCCGCGCCACCACTTGTCTGGAGACTTTTTCCAGCTCATCGGGAGAGGTATTCTTGGGCTTCTCGTACGCCGACCAGAGCACGCGACCGGATTTCGCTTCCACTAGAAACAGCGTTCCTTTGCCGCGGCCAAAACCGGAGGTCGGCGCCGCCGCGTTGGTGGTGGTCTTGGCCGGAGTCACCGGGTCGCCTTTGACCATGGGCTCCTTCGAGTCCGCCTTGACGTCCGATTTTTCATCGCTCTTGCTGTCGTCGTCTTTCTTGGCGGCTTCCTTCTTTTTGGCCTCCGCGCTTTCGGGCTTGGGTTGCGGGTACAATTTTTCGAGCTGCGTTTGCAGCGCTTCGCCCAGACGGTCGGTGAAAATAGCGTCGGCGTGTTTGGGATCGGTCACCACACTAAATGTGTGCGCAGCGGTAAGCTGGTGCGCCAGGAATTGGTCCATGCCGTTGGACATGGGCATGAGATATACGGATTGCACGTTGGTGCCGGCGATTTCAACGGCGCCCAGTACGGCGGAAAATGCAAGTAGAGCAGCCCATCTCATGGTAGCCCCATGATAACGAACCGGTATGTATAAAGGCCAGAAGATCACCGTGATCATTCCCTGCCTGAACGAGGAGCAGGGCATCGAGCAGGTCCTACGGCGCTTGCCGGAGTACGTCGACGAAACCATCGTTGTCGATAACGGTTCGACCGACCGCACCGCCGACGTCGCTCGCAGCCTCGGCGCGCAGGTGATTCGCGAGGAAGTGCGCGGCTACGGCCGCAGCTACCGGCGCGGATTCTCCAACGCCACCGGCGACATCATCGTCACATTGGACGGCGATCACAGCTATCCGGTTGAGGCGCTGTCGTACCTGCTGGAAGCTTTTCTCCACCTGGAAGTGGATTTTCTGAACGCCTCCCGCTTTCCCGTGCGCGACCCGCGCGCCATGACCTTCAAGCACAAATTCGGCAACCTGGTGCTTTCGCTCGCCATGTCGCTGCTGTTTTTTCGATGGGTGCGCGACTCGCAATCGGGCATGTGGGTATTCCGCCGCAAGATTCTGGCGGATATGCGCCTGGAATCGGATGGCATGGCGTTCTCCGAGGAAATCAAGATCGAGGCTCTCAAAGATCCGAATATCCGTTTTGGCGAAATATCCATTCAGTACAGTTCCCGGCTGGGGGAAATGAAGCTCAACCCGTGGCGGGACGGCTTCGCCAACCTCTGGTTCCTGGTGAAGAAACGCTTCTCCGGCAGGCGCCATGAAGCCGGCTGAGGTGTCGGTGATCGTGCCCGTCTGGAACGGGGGGGCATTGCTGGAGCGCCTGCTGGCCAGCCTGCGGCTGCAGACTTATCCCATCGCAGAAATTCTGATTGTCGATAACGGCTCGGAAGACGGCGCGCCAGAGATGGCCGAAAGCGCCGGCGCTCGTGTGATCCGCATGGGCTGGAATGCCGGCTTCGCCCGCGCCGTAAATCAAGGCATCCAGCAGGCGCGCGGGGAATGGCTCGCGCTAGTGAACAGCGACGTCGAAGCCCAGCCGGACTGGCTGGAAAAGCTGATGCAATCGGCCACAGATCCGGAGACCTGGTTCATCACCGGCAAAATTCTCAGCGCCGTGCAACGGGACCACGTCGACGGAACGTACGATGCTATGTGCCGCGGCGGCGTCGCCGTTCGCATCGGCAGAGGACGCCTCGATGGGCCGCTATTTTCCACTTCCCGCAAGATCTGGTTTGCACCTGCGACCGCGGCGATTTATCGCGCGGATCTGTTTCGCCGCATCGGACTACTCGAAGAGAGCTTCGAATCGTATCTGGAAGATGTCGAATTCGGGTTGCGCGGCGCCTGCCTGGGCTACGCCGGGTTCTACACTCCAGAAGCCGTGGCGTATCACGTGGGCAGCGCGACCCTAGGGAAGATGCATCCTGAGACCGTGCGGAGAACCGCGCGTAACCAGGTGCTGCTCATCGCGAAGTACTACAGAGGCAGTTTTTTGCTCCGCTCCGCCTGGTCCGTATTGGTGGCGCAGGCCTTATGGGGTGTGGTGGCGCTGCGGCAGGGAGTGCTGTGGCCCTTCTTCGTGGGTAAATTTCAAGGCCTGCGGAGCTTCGCTGGGGCACGACGCTGCGGGTTGCGCGTCGACTCCGCTCGCCTTGAGACAGTGCTGCGGGAAACCGAGCGCGACATGGCGCGGGTGTTCTCGCAAACTGGCTTCGGCAAATATTGGTGGTGCTATTTTCTACTCACAGCTCCGGGGCGGCTGTTGCGCGGATCAGATAGCGAATCTGGCGTAGCCAGGTAATTTAGTAACGAAAATATTGCCGCAGCGCAGTGTTCGCGCGCATCGTTTTGCATGTTGTGTAAATAGCCTCGCTCGGGGCTAGTCACGTGCGTTCATCTATTTCATGCCCTATTGACAGGCAAAAGGCCTCGATTGCACCCGCGATTAAAACGGAAAGCGCGGAATCTCCGAAGCCGTTGAGCAATTGGAAGCCTTCGTGCAGGTGACGGATCGAAACTTCGGGGCATCGTGTGCAAAACCAGCTTTACATGGAACAGCGGTTCTATTTCGTTTTCACGAAAGGCGAGGCAGATTGACACAGGGTGCGTCGGAAGCTGGCGCGATAACGCCCTCGGAAGATCGCACCGTGGATAATTCTCCGCAGTGTGGGAGGCGTTTCGCGAATTCACGCAACCTGTCTCACTTTTCAGGCGTCAATCAGAAAATGCCGGGGAGTTTGCGTTATCAGGATAGTGACACCACAGCCCCAGGTGGACATTCGATCCCTAAGATCGCACTGGAGTTCCACCGATTTTACTGGTATCGTGGTTTTCTTAGATACTCGGCTAAACGCTTTCAAGCCACGCAGCTGAACGCCAGCTGTTGGGCTATGCTCGTAGGCTCCATCCGGTGGACAGTGATGGTTTCATACCGCCCAGGAAGCCTGAACCCCATAGCAGCAAGTAGCAAAGTCGTGAGACTGGCTGGTTGTCTGAAATCAGTAGCCAGCGCAGCGTAGAAGTGCTGTTTTAAAATTCGGATCAATTATTGTGACGGTTTCTTGCTCATGTCCGATCGCGAAGAATTCGTTTCCATCACGATAGTTACTTACAATAGCGGCCGTTTCATCAAGCGGTGTCTGGAGTCGGTACTGGCTCAGAAATACCCCTTGAAGGAGGTGATTGTCATCGACAATTCCTCCACGGACGGCACCGCCGATATTCTGGAACACTTCGAAGACCGCTGCCAGATCGTTTACAACTGTGAAAACATCGGCTTCGCGGCGGCCCAGAATCAGGCCATCGCGCTGTCCAGCGGCGAATGGGTGCTCACCTTGAATCCGGACGTTCTGCTGCTGCCGGATTTCATCCACGCCCTGGTAAGCGCCGGGCAGATCGATGAAAAGGTAGGCTCCGTCTGCGGCAAGCTGCTGCAGATTACCGCCAGCTTCGATATCCCGGCCAAGCCCGTGGTCGATTCCACCGGCATCTATTTCAACCCCATGCTGCGCCACTTGGACCGCGGCAGCCAGGAAGTCGACAACGGCCATTACCTCCACTACGAATACGTATTCGGCGCCACGGCGGCCGCGGCTTTGTACCGCCGCGAGATGATCGACGACATCGCCATCGGCGGGGAATTTTTCGACTCCGATTTCTTCGTCTACCGCGAAGATGCCGACGTGGCCTGGCGCGCGCAGTTGATGGGCTGGCGCTGCCTGTACGTGCCCTATGCGCGCGGCTATCACGTGCGCAACGTGCTGCCCGGCAACCGCCGCGCGCTGCCTCCGGAAATCAACATGCACTCAGTGAAGAACCGCTTCCTGCTGCGCATCAAGAATATTTCCGGGGATTTGTATCTGCGCAACTGGTTCTCCATCTCGGCCCGCGACATCATGGTTGTGGCGCTGCTGTCTGCTCTGGGAGCATAGTTCGCTCAAGGCCTTCTGGTATCTGGCCAAGAACTGGAAGCGCGTTCTGGCCAAGCGCCGGGAAATCCAGGCGCGGCAGCGGGTGGATAACGAATATATCGCCAGTTGGTTCCGCTACGCCCCGGTCAGCAAGCCCGCTCCGCGCAGCATGGCCCGTGTCCGTTCGCGTTCCAAGGCCGCCCGCGGCTAAAATCGGAGGACATGCGGATAGCCATTCTCGGAACGAGAGGCATTCCCGCAAACTACGGCGGTTTTGAGACCTTCGCCGAAGAGCTTTCCACGCGGCTGGCGGCACGCGGACACGCCGTCACCGTTTACTGCCGTCAGCGATATTCCGCTCCGACTTATCGCGGTGTGGCTCTGCAATACCTGCCCACGTTCCGCCACAAATATTTCGACACCATCGTGCACACCGCGCTCTCCACCTTCCACTTGCTGGGCCAGCGCGCCGATGCCGCGCTCTACTGCAACGCCGCCAACGCCGTGTTCACGATCCTGCCGCGCCTGTCCGGAATTCCGGTCGCGCTCAATGTCGATGGCATCGAACGGCGGCGCGCCAAGTGGAACGCGCTCGCCAAGACCTGGTACCGGATTTCGGAATGGCTGGCCACGTTTTTGCCCAACGCCGTGATTACCGATGCGCAGGCCATCGCCGACTACTATCGCTCGACCTACGGCAAGGCGACGCACTTCATCCCGTACGGCGCCGAGACCGGCAAAGTGTCGACCGACGCCACCGTGCGCGAACTGGGCCTTGAGCCGGGACGTTATTTCCTCTACGTCAGCCGCATGGAACCGGAAAACCGGGCGCTCGAAGTTCGCGAGGCCTTCGAGCAGGTCGCGACCGATCTAAAGCTGGCGCTCATCGGCGACGCTCCATACGCCCACGACTACATCCGCCGCGTGCGCGACACCCAGGATCCGCGCATCGTGATTCCCGGAGCGATTTACGGCCGCGGCTATCAGGAGCTGGGCTCGCATTGTTTCGCCTATGTCCACGCGACCGAAGTGGGCGGCACGCATCCGGCGCTGATCGAAGCCATGGGCCGCGGCGCGCTGGTGCTCTATCGCGACACTCCGGAAAATCGCGAAGTGGCCGCGGACGCCGGCATTCCCTTCACCGGCGATCTCAAGGAAAAAATCGAATAGCGTGCTGGCGATGAGCGAAAGCCGAGCGCGAAGCCTTCCGGCAAAAAGCCATCGACCGCGTGCGTACCCACTATTCCTGGGAACGCGTCACCAATGATTATGAAGAGCTGCTTACTGGGCTCGCCCGCCGATAATTCTATGGAAGCGCCCACATTTCCCTATCGCTGCTACGCTTTGATTTCGCGCCGGCAGATTGCCGCGAATTATCAAAGTGTGCGCGCTGCGCTGGGCCCGGCGGCGACGGTGCTGGGCGTCGTGAAAGCCAATGCCTACGGGCATGGCGCGGTGGAGGTTTCGCGCGTGCTGGTTTCCGAAGGCGCAAAGTGGCTCGCGGTCAGCACGGTCGAGGAAGGGGTCGCTCTGCGCCAGGCTGGCCTGGCCGTCAACATTTTGGTGATGACCGGTTTCCTGCGCTACGAGTGGGACGCGCTGCTGGAGCACTCCCTCACGCCGGTGATCCATTCGCTCGAGGATCTCGCCGCGCTCGGCGCTCTGGCGCACGCGGCCTCGAAATCCATCGACTACCACCTGAAAGTCGACAGCGGCATGCACCGCCTGGGAACGCGCGCCGGAGTGGCGGAAATTTTGGCTGCGATCCAATCCGCGCGCCACGCCAATCTCACCGGACTCATGACCCATTTGGCCTCGGCCGCCGATTACACCACGCCGCAGACGGATCAGCAGGCCGAGCGCTTTGCGCGCATCTGGGAAGAGCTTCGCACGGCCGGCGTCCACCCGACGTATGTGCACATGTCCGCCACCAACGCTATCGCCTACGGCAGAAACGCCCCGTGGCTGACGATGGCGCGGCCCGGGCACGCGCTCTACGGATACGTTTCGCCGGCGCGCGGCAATGCTCCGAGCCCGATTCTCTCCGTGCAGCCGGCACTCACGTGGAAAGCCAAAATTCTGGCCGTGAAAGACATTCCGGAAGGAGCGCAGGTCGGCTACGGCGGGTCGTTTCGCGCAACGCAGCCGATGCGCATCGCGGTGGTGGCGGCGGGCTACGCGGATGGCGTGCCGCACCGGTTGTCGAATCGCGGCAAAGTGATTGCGGCGGGAAAGCTGGCGGCGATTCTCGGCACCGTTTCCATGGACCTCACCACCATCGATGTCAGCCACGCGCCGCATCTCCGGCCCGGCGATGAGGTCACGCTGCTCGGCCGCGAGGGCGAAGTAAGCCAGGACGCGCAACAAATGGCGCGCCAGGCGGGGACGATTTCCTACAGTATTCTGTGCGGCATCGCCGCACGTGTCGAACGGGTATACATGTAAGTGGGGCAGGTCCCCGACCTGCCAATTCTTGAAACGCTAAACATGCGCACCGCGCTAGGCCTCCGGGCACACTCGGCCTGGGCGCATCCTAGAACGCCGCGGCGGAAGCGTTGCCTCACTGGCGCGTATGCCGCGCTCGACGTGGTCTCGTAGGGGCGGGTTTCAAACCCGCCCTTGGCGGTATTACGATGATGGGCGCATGCGCACCGCGCTGGGCCTCCGGACACATTCGGGCTGGGCCGCGATGGTCGCCGTCAGCGGGACAATCGACGGCCCGCGTATCCTAGAGCGCCGCCGCATCGTCATCGCCGATTGCAAACAGCCTTACCACGCCGCAGCCGAGTTGCCGCTTTCCGCAGGCCGAAGCTTTTGTGCGCGACGCCATCGATTCATCGCGCGCGTTAGCGGCAGAGGCCATCGCAGCCGCCATCAAATCCCTGCACTCGCAAGGGCATCAAGTCGTTGCCTACGGCGTCCTGCTCGGCTCCGGCAAGCCGCTGCCTTCACTTGAAAAGATTCTCGCCTCTCATCCGTTGCTCCACACCGCGGAAGGCGAATTATTTCGCGACGTGCTCGTGTGGGCGGCGAAGCAGTGTGGCCTTCCGGTCACGGGCGTGCGCGAGAAAAGCCTCAACGCCGCAACGCTCGAGCGAATCAGTTCGCTGCGAATCGGGCCGCCGTGGACACAGGATCAGAAGTACGCGACCGTAGCCGCACTCACAGCGCTGGCCTAATATCCCGCCAAATCCTCGAAATCCACATTCCCGCCGGAAAGCACCACGCCGATCGATTCTAGCTCCGCCGGCAGCTTGTGGTACAGCACCGCCGCCGCGCCCACCGCGCCCGAAGGTTCCACCAGAATCTTCATCCGCAGCAGCAGAAACTTCACCGCCGCGCGAATTTCGTCTTCCGATACCAGCACGATCCCGTCCGCCAGCCGCTGCACGACGGGAAAAGTCAGCGCGCCCGGCTTGGGACTGCGCAGCCCATCGGCGATGGTGTCAGGCGCAGGAATCTCCACGCGCTCGCCCGCTGCAAACGAGCGGAAAGTATCGTCCGCCAGCGCAGGCTCCGCGCCAAAAATGCGAATGCCGGGGTTGATATCCTTGGCGATAGTCGCGCACCCCGACAGCAACCCACCGCCACCCACCGGCGCGACCAGCGCATCCAGGCGCGGGATCTCCTCCAGCAATTCGAGGGCAGCAGTTCCCTGCCCCGCCATGATCAGCGGATGATCGAACGGCGGCACCAGCGTCGCGCCCAGGTCTTTCTGAAGCTGCGCCGCAATGGCCTCCCGGCTTTCACGCAGCCGGTCGTAAGTGATGACCCGCGCGCCGTGGTCCCGCGTCGCTTCCATCTTGGAGCGCGGCGCATCGCTCGGCATGACGATCGTCGCGATCGCTCCCACATGCTGCGCGGCAATGGCCGTCGCCTGCGCATGATTGCCGGATGAGTACGCCACCACGCCGCATTCCAGTTGTTCGCCCGGAATCGACAGGATCAGATTGCTCGCGCCGCGAATCTTGAATGCACCGCCGCGCTGCAGATTTTCGCACTTGAAAAAAACCGCCGCGCCGGCTTGGCTGTCCACGCTCGCGCGAGGTCATCACCGGAGTGCGGCGGGCCAGCGGCCGTATGCGCACGGCGGCTTCGCGCACGTGCGCCGCGGTTATCGCGGGAATCGGCGCTCAACGCGAGGCCGTTTGCAGCGCCAGGCGGCGCTCGCGCATCCAGCGCATCCGTCCCTGTTGCTCGTGATAGAGAGTCGAGAATCCAGCCCAGAAATAGCCGGAGACAAACATCATCAGAAACGGTATGGAGAGGTAATTGTAGGTGTCGATGGCGAAAACCACCATGGCAACGAAGTAGCAGCCGATCACGATTTCAATGTAGGGCAGCCAACCACTCTTGTTCCGGTACTTCTTGTATTGCAGATCGACCAGCTTGCCTTCAATCGCAAATTTTGGTGTGCGCACGAAGCTGGTCTTGACGCCGAAAAGCGCTTCCAGCACGGCGCGCGTGTTGATCACCGTCAACCCGATTCCTACCGCAATCAGCATGGGCAGCAGGAACAGCGAGCGCTTCCAGGTTTTAGGAAACAGCTCGCGATACGCCACCACGATAGAACGCTGAGACCGACCAGAACGACGCCGCAATCAAGGGCAAATCCAGAAACACCATCTGGAACGGGCCCATGTAGAATCGCACAATCATTACCGGCAGCATCAGCGCCGAAACCACCAGCATCAGCGGATAGGAAATGTTGGGTGTCAGATGCAGAAACGCTTCCAGCTTCACCCGCCAGGGCAATTTCGCGCGCAGAATCGAGGGCAGCAGCTTCTGGGCAACTTGCGTCAACCCCTTGGCCCAACGTGATTGCTGCACTTGAAAACCATGCATCTCGACCGGCAGTTCCGACGGACATTCCAGGCCCGGCACATAGACGAATCGCCAGCCTTTGAGCTGGGCGCGATAGCTCAAATCGGAATCTTCGGTGAGCGTGTCGTGCTGCCAGCCGCCGGCGTCGTCGATCATGCGGCGCCGCAAAATTCCCGCCGTGCCGTTGAAATTGAAAAAATATCCCGCGCGCGAGCGGGCGCCGTGCTCCAGAATAAAGTGGCCATCGAGCAGCATGGCTTCCACTTCGGTGAGGAAATTGTAATCGCGATTGAGATAGCTCCAGCGCGTCTGCACCACGCCGACTTTGTTGTCCACGAAGTAGTGGATGGTTTTGAGCAGAAAGTCGGGAGGGGGCACGAAATCGGCGTCGAATATTGCCACCATCTCGCCGGTCGCGGTTTTGAGGCCTTCCTGCAGCGCGCCGGCCTTGTAACCCTCACGGTTGGAGCGATGATGATATTCGATCGGAAAACCCAGAGCGCGATAGCGCTCCACCAGCGATTCGGCGTGCGGATGGGTGTCGTCAGTCGAATCGTCCAGCACCTGGATTTGGAGCAGGTGTTTGGGATATTCAATTTTGGTTACTTCGTCAATCAGCCGTTCGACCACGTAGCGCTCATTGAAAATCGGCAACTGGATCGTCACCGGCGGCAGTTCATCGAAAAGCCGCTTCGGCGGCTGAGTGGCATTTTTCCGGTACTTGAAATAAGTGCGGATGACGTCGTAACGATGTAGTCCGTAGACCGAAAGGACGATGAGCACGCCAAAATAAGGCAGCAGCAGAGACCAATCGAACCAGCTCAATTTGTGGATGCCCGCGAAAGGATCGTCGAACAGGCTGCGCATGATCTTTTCGGCCACCGTCGGGGCCGCCAGAAAAGCAGGCGCAAAAGAAATGGCTAGCATGGCGATCTGCCCAGAAAAGAGAGCACCACTATTCTATCTCTTTTCACCCATTGAAGACGCGGCGGCCAGCCCGGTAAGCTGCTAAATTGGGAGAAGGCACATGAAAATCTTCGCCGCAGGAATTCTGATCATGGGGGCAGCTTGTCTGGCTCCCTTGCGGGCGCAGACCAACGGTATTGCGCCAGACTGGGACGTAGGCAAGCTGCTCACCGCCATCGCCGCCGATGCCGACCGCATCACGCCTTACCTCGACCAGATTCAGCCCCAGCAGTGGGTAGCCAAAGGCGCCCCCGACGCGTATATCGGGCAGTGGAAACAGTGCCAGATTCAGACTAAAGCCGTAGCCGACTCGGCGCGAGCCCTCAGCCGGAATCCTGAAAAACTTACCGCTCAGCTCGAGTTGCTGTTTCGCATCGGATCGCTCGACCGCATGCTGGTTTCGCTCGGCGAGGGCGTACGGAAATACCAAAGTGCCTACTCAGCCGATCTGCTGCACGGCGTAATGGCTGAAGGCACCGCCAATCGCGAGAAATTGCAGCAGTATATCTTCGACCTGGCGACCGAGAAAGAGCAGCAATTCCGCGTTGTGGATAGCGAAGCGCAGCGCTGCCGCGGCTTCTTGATGAAACAGCCTACCGCCGCCGAAAAGAAATAGAAAAGAAATAGAGATTATGCCCTTTGCGTGCAGCATTTGCGACCAGGAATCCACCCGGATTTGCGAGTTTTGCACCAAAGATACTTGTACCGACCATCTCTGTGCGGAGTGTTTTCGTTGTAGCGATTGCTGCGAATGCGATGTGCCGCTAACGGTGCCGCCGAACGGCATCCCTGCAGTCGCTGATCACATCGCGCCCGAACCCGAACCTGCGCCGGCGCAACTGGCCTCGATTACTGAGGAGGAGGCTCCGCAGCCGGAGGCGGTGCCGGAGCAGCCGGATCCGGATCCTGAGCCGGGGGCGTCGCGGGAGCAGGATCCGGCTCTTGAGCCGGGGGCGTAGCGGCAGGCGGAGGAGGCGGCGCGGCCTGCGGCGGTTGGCCCTGTGGCGGTTGAGCGGGCTGTGCCGGCTGGTTCGCAGGTGGCGGCTGTTGCGGATTTGCCGGCTGCCGGACCGGCTGGGCTGGCACGGGGGGTTGCGTGGTTGGAGGCGGTGCTAGACCGGCCCCGATGCCACCGCCGTACCCGGAACCAACACCGCCGGCGCTTGAGCCAATCCCGCCACTCTGAGCCGGCCTGCCGGTCGAACCCGCTTGGCCTAAGCCGTTCTGTGTGCCGCCAAAACCACCCTGCTGGCCGCCGGCTTGCGCGCCGAATCCCGACGATTGACCAAATCCGCCCTGGCCGGAGGTGCCTTGGCCGATCCCGCCCTGGCTGCCGAATCCGCCGTTCTGCCCGCTGTTGGCCAACCGCGGATCGGCCGAGCCCATTTGCCCAGCCATTTGACCCATGCCGGTGCGGTCTTTACCGAAGTCGTAGATGAATTCCCACTCGTTGTACTTACTTCTATCGTTGTAGATTTTGATGCCGGTTCGCTCCACCGTACTGGCCACACCGGCAATCCCGCCACCCACTGCTGTGGTGCCCAATCCCGGACCAGGAGTGACAAAGTTATTGGTATTGCGGGGCGTAGTTAACAGCTGATTCAGCATCAGGTTCGCTGCCTGGCTGGGGTCTCCCTGTTGACCCGGCATTGACCCCGTTTGGTTGGGCGATTGGCCAAAACCACCGGAGCCTCCAAAGCCCTGCCCGCCGGACTGGCCAAATCCGGATGAGCCTCCCATACTCTGGCCCGGCGACTGTCCGAAACCGGATGAGCTTCCAAAGCCCTGACCTTGTGATGCACCGAATCCCTGCTGCTGGGTGGGGGCTGGCGTCGTACCATCCGGCGACATTCCCGGCGTTGCCGATTGAGCCGGCAAATTGAACGCGCTCACCGGTGTCACGCCCGGCGGGATCCCGGATGGTGGCGAGGAGCCAATGCCGGCGGAGTAGCCGCCTTGGCCGGGAACCTGGTTGGCAAACAGGTTCGAGACGGGTTGGCCGGTACTCGGATCGGTAGGGCTCTGACTATTCAACGCCGCGGTTAAAGCAGCTTGATCGCTTGCCCGGCGCGCGGGTTGCCCATTGGCGCCAGCCGTTGGCAGCGAAGATCCAATGCCGCCGCCCTCCGTAATGAACGTATTCTGGTCTTTCTTATCCTTATCGTTGCCTTGACCGGGCTTATGCGTGAGTGAATCGATAAACGCGCCCGTCGGGCCGATATGAATCAGCCGCCACTCGTCCTTACCTGTTAATGGATCCGTGTAGCGCCGGCGCAGGAAACGGACATTGTTGCTGTTCTCCAACTGCTCCATGGACGTGGGATAGCGCTTGAACTTGCGGAAGTAGAGCTGGATTCCGCGCTGATACTGCTCGCCGCGCTCGATGAGCAACGCTTCCTTATTGCGCTGCGCTTCAAACGCCACGCGCGGCAGTTCCATGTACAGCGTGATGGCCAGCACCGCCGCCATCACGAACACCAGCAGCATGACGAACCCGGCTTCGGGATCCTTCGCGTGCCTCTGCTTGCGAGCAGCCGGCATCATCCGGCAGCCTCTTCCGGCAGCTTCAGCGTCTGCGTGTTGTTGAACTGCGTGTCTTCCACTACCACTGAGTTTACGCCGATCCGGACCACGCGGTAGCGCTTCTTCACCAGTTCGCCTTCGGTGCCGATCAGGATCTCATCGCCATCGATAAAGAACGCCCGCTTCCCGCCGCCTTGCCGCAGCGCGGTGTAGCCAAAGTACTTGAGATTGATCGGTGGTGGACCGGCTTTCACCGGGGCGGGCGGCGGTCCGCTGGGCACTAGCGCGACCGGCACGGTCTTGGGAACAATTTTCGCAGGCTCGGGCGACCGGGCCGCTGCGATCGCGGCCGCAGTAGTGAATTGGAACAAATTACGGATACCGGTCGTCGCATCCACCCCTTGCACCTTGGCCAGCAAATCCAGGCGCAGCGTAGGGTCGATGGTATTGGGATCGGGTCGCTCCTCAGGCCGGGCTTTACGGTAAGGCGGCCGAAAATCACTGGCCTCGCGGCGACTGCTGCCGCCGCGCCGGGCGGACGCCGACGGAACCGGAGCAATCGGCGGAAGCGCGGTGGTGGTCGCGCTCTTCGTGGGGCGGCTGGGCGAATTATCGGACGAGCTGAACAGGTTGGTATAAATCAGATACGCGCCCACCACCGCCAGCACACCCAGCGTCACGACTTTTTTCGGCTCTGCGCCCAGGTTCACGATACGCCTCCCACTTGCTGGCGGACAAAAATATCGACCTTCAAATTTACGCTGAGAATCCCGCTCGGCTGCGGCGAGGCCTGCAGGCTTTCAATAATCAGGAAGCGATTGGATTTGTCCAGCGACCGCACGAATTGCGTGAGGCTGAGATAGCTGCCTTCGTAATTCACCGAAAGAGTCAACTGCTCGAGCGCCTCGCTGCCTTCGACCGGCTCCAGCACGTACGACTGTTCCTTGGGTTTCAGGCCGGACTTGATGGCCATGGCGTTTATCTCGGAGATCAGGGTGGAAAACGCCGTGCGCCGGATCAGCGTGTAATCGGACAGAAAGCGGTCGCCTTCAGAGCGCGCTTTCTCCACTTTGGCGGCCACGATTCTGGTGCGCTCGAGGCGCATGTTCTGCTGCGTCAACTCCTGGCGGCGCTGCTCCAACTGGCGGGCCAGATCGCTCGCGCTGCCTCCCCATGGCTTGAACAGCACCAGCGCCGCGACAACGTTGGCGGCCAGCAGCAGCGCCAGAGCGGCGCGCATCATCGTGCGGCGGTCGCGCCAGTCGATCTTTTGAAGATTAAAGCTTCTGGCCATAATTCACGCTCACGCGGACGCGAAACAGCGGTTCGGTTTGGGACGGCGGCACCGTCGTGTACAAGGTGGTTGCCCCGAACACGTCCGACGCTTCCAGGCGCATCAGCATATCCACCACCGGCTCGATCGCCTCCGATCCCACCGTCATATCCAGCAGCACTTGCCGCTCAGAAACTACCTGCGGGCGAATGGTGATGATGCGCACGTTATAAGGCAGAACGGTTTCCAGATCGGCGAAAATCTTCGACCAACTCACGCCCTTGCGGAAAAGCAAGGTATTGAGAAACAGGCTGCGCTCCAGAACCTCTGCGTTCTCCGGCTTGCGCAGCAGGGAGTCGAGCGCGCTTTGCTTGACGGCGGTGCGGCGCAGCGATTCCTCAAAACGCGCGGTGGTGGCGCGCGAACTGGCCGAGCGCTGACGATCCACGATCGTCAAAATCACCAGCGCGATCAGCATGCCGGTGAGTAGCACACACCCCAGCACTGACGCCACGAAAAATGGACGGTCGCGCCGGAACGGCTGGCTCGCGAGATTGAGAGGAAGGTTCATCGTCATGCCGCCAGCGATTGCAAATAGCCCAACAGGCCCGCGTTATTTTCCGCCGGCGGTCCCAGCGGCGAGCGCACCGGCTCGACCGGCACCCCCAGCTCGCGTTCAAATTCTCCGCGCGCTTCTTCGTGCAGACGGCCAAACCCGCACAGCAGCAGCTTGTCGACTTTAGCGCTCAGGTTGTCTTCGACGAACACAAAAGTCGGGTACAAGTCGGCGGCGATTTCTTCGGTCGACGCCGCCGTCAGCTCGAGCGAGCGCACCAGTTTGAGCCTGCCCTTGTCCACTACCAGCACGGTGAGCACCAGGCCGCTCAACTTCGCGACCACCACGATGCCGTCTTCCCGAACCAGTTCCAGCGCCGCAATCGCCGACGTAGTCACAAAACCGGGGTCAATGCCGGCCGCGCGAAACGGAGCTTCGTAGCGCGCCACGATTTCGAGCGGCGCCAGCGCCACCACCACTTCGACTTTCTTCGATCCCCCGCCCGCCGGCTGCGGCCAGTAACTCACCGCGGCTGACTCCACGTCATAGGGCACGCTCTTTTTCATGCGAAAACGAACCAGCGCCGATTGCTCTCTGGCGTCGGGCGGAAAGCTGTCGAAATCCAGCACCGAAACGCGCGCGCAATTGTCGGGCAGAATCAGCGCCGCGCCTCTCCGCTTGCGCGTGCCGTTGACAGGAACGATGGCACGGGCCGCGCGGGCGAATTCGTCCGGCTGCAGGATGTTGTCGCGCAGCGGCGAGACCGAAATGACGCCGGGTGCGAAAGCACGAAAATCGAGCGTTGGCGGCTTGCCGGTGGTCGCGACCGCAATGCCCGCTTCCGACAGCTCGAAAGCCAGCGCCGGCGGCGGGTCCTGCAACAACGAAGTGATGGAGCGTAAGAGATTCATGCCGGGGTCAGCCTTCGATGAAGGTGACTTTGTTGATTTCCTTTAAGGTCGTGATGCCGCGCCGCACTTTTTCGACAGCCGATTCGCGCAAGAATGTCATGCCGCCTTCGCGCGCGGCGCGCTTGATTTCCGAAGTCGAGCGCTTATCCAGGATCATCTCGCGGATGCGCTCGCTCAAATCCAGCAGCTCGTGAATCGCAGTGCGGCCGCGGAAGCCGGTGCCGCCGCATTCGAAGCAGCCCGCACCTTCGAACATCGGGATATCGCGCCAATCCTTGGGATCGAGACCGCTCTCCACGATATAAGCATCCGGATACACGATCGGCTTGCGGCAGAATTCGCAGATGATGCGGACCAGGCGCTGCGCCAGAATGCAGTTCAGCGCGGAGACGAAATTGTAGGGCTCGACGCCCATGTTCAGAAAGCGGCCCAGCACGTCCAGCACGTTGTTGGCGTGGACGGTGGTGAACACCAGGTGGCCGGTGAGCGCGGAGTTGATGGCGATCTGCGCGGTCTCCTGATCGCGGATTTCGCCCACCATGATCTTGTCGGGATCGTGGCGCAAAATCGAGCGCAGCCCGCGCGCGAAGGTCAGCCCTTTTTTCTCGTTGACCGGAATCTGCGTGATGCCCTTGATCTGGTACTCGACCGGATCTTCGATGGTGATGATCTTGTCTTCGTCGTTCTTGATTTCGCTCAGCGCCGCGTAGAGCGTGGTGGTCTTGCCCGAACCGGTAGGCCCGGTCACCAGCACCATGCCGTACGGCTCCTGAATGTAGCGGCGGAACTTCGTCAGATCGGCTTCGGAGAATCCCACCACTTCGAGCGAGAGTTTCGAAAACTTCTCGCTCATCGATTCTTTGTCCAGCACGCGCAGCACGGCGTCTTCGCCGTGAATCGTCGGCATGATGGAGACGCGGAAATCGATCAGACGGCTCTTGTAGCGCACGCGGAAACGGCCGTCCTGCGGCACGCGCCGCTCGGCGATATCCAGCTCGCTCATGACTTTGATGCGCGAGATGATCGTCGAGTGCCAGTCCTTGGCGATGGGCGCCATGGCATATTGCAGCACGCCGTCGATGCGGTACTTGATGGCCACTTCCTGATCGCGCGATTCGATGTGAATATCGCTCGCGCGCCGCTCGAGCGCGTTGAAGATCGTGGTGTCCACCAGCTTGATGACCGGCGCGATGTCGCTGTCCGCCGCAGTCAGCCGGTCGATCGAAAGCGTCTCGTCGGAGTTCTCTTCGTCGGCCACGACATCCAGCGTGAAGCCTTCGGTGACTTCTTCCAGCACGCGCTGCGACTGCTCGGTCTTCTTCAGCAGTTCGGAAATCTGGGAGAGCGTGGCTACTTTGACGCGCAGCTTCTTGTTGAGCAGCAGCGCCAGCTCGTCGATCATGTGCAGGTTGCGCGGATCGGCCAGCGCGATATCGAGCGTGCCGTTCTGCGCGTGCAGCGGCACGAAATTGTAGCGGAACATCAGATCGACGGGAATGGAACGGAACAGCTCGTGATCGATCGCGCCTTCGCGCAGGTCGACGAACTCGCAGCGGTAGCGGCCGGCAAAAGCGCGCGCCTGGGCGGTCTCAGCGGCGGGATCGATAATTTTTGCGCGGTCGGTTGCCATGGGCTCCTAGCGGATGGTATCCGCCAACGAAAAGATCGGCAGATACAGAGCAATCAAAACGAACGCCACGAACATACCCATGAAAATCATGATGACGGGCTCGATCAGCGAGAGCGCCGCGGTCATGCGCGTATTCACGTCGTCCTCGTAAAACTCGGCCACGCTGGTCAGCATGACAGGCAGCGCGCCCGTCGATTCGCCGACTTCGATCATGTCGATCGCGAGCGGCGGAAACAGGCCGGTCGCCGTGAGCGAGCCGGAAAGCGGCTGCCCTTCCCGCACCAGCTTGCCGGCCTTTTCCAGAGAGCGCCGCAGCAGTACGGTGCCGAGCGAATCGGAGGAAGTCTCGAGCGCCTGCACCAGCGGAATGCCGCCGGTCAGCAGCGTGCTCAGCACGCGCGCGAATTGCGCGACTTGATATTTCAGCCAGATATCGCCCAGCACCGGCGTGCGCATTTTTACCCAGTCGAGCTTTTCCTTGGCCGATTCCGTCCGCGCCCAAAACATGAACAGAAACCCGCCGGCGATCGCGACGACAAAGGCGAGCAGAACATAATTGCGCGCCGTCGTGCCCACCGCGATCAGGATCTGCGTGATCGGCGGGCAGTTTTGCCGACATGCTGCTGTAGAGGTCCGCGAAGTTCGGGACCACGTAGGTCACCAGGAACACCATCAGGCAAGCCACCAGGAAAAGGAGCACCGCCGGATACAGCAGCGACACCATCACTTTCTTCTTCACCGCCAGCGACAGTTTCTGATAGCCGATGTAGCGGTCCAGCACTTCGCCGAGGCTGCCGCTTTTCTCGCCGGCCATGACGGAGGTGACGTAAATTTTCGGGAACAGCCCCTGCATGCGAAACGCTTCCGACAGCATGACGCCGTTGCGGACTTCGTCGCGCACCGCGCGAATGTGCGGACCGAGTTTGGCGTCGGTGAGGCGGTCCGCCAGCAGTTCGAGCGATTTCAGAATCGGCAGCCCGGCGCGCACCAGGGTGACGAATTGCTGGTTGAAGATCAGGAATTTTTCCAGATTCAGTTTCTTGCGGCGTCCGAAGAAAGGGATCTCAGCGGCCATGCCTGCAACGGCACGGCGCGGACGAACCGAATACAGCAGGAAGCCCTGCTGCGAAAAGCGTTCGCGGATCTCCGTTTCGGTCGCAGCCTCGGCCACTTGCTGGTGGATTTCGCCGCGCGTGTCGGCATACTTGAGAACCCACTCGGCCATTTTATTGACCCGCCTCCACGACTTCGGTTCCTGGCGGAACGGTGAAGTTGAACAGCTTGTCGGCGACCGGTGGATTGAGGCGCTCGGCGTTGAAGGTGAAATCGAGCACGGAGCCATCCTGCCCGGTGATCTGCAGTTTTTGGATTTCAAACGCCGGCGTCACCAGGAATTCCACTTTGGAATACGGCAGGTTGGCCGCCTTCGGATCGGCGGTGATCCGGGTGCCCTCAGCTACTGGCATAGCTTCGATGTGCTGGAATTCTTTCTCGAAGTTGAGTTTGCCCAGAAGGAACGCCAGCGGCGCGCGCATGTCCTCGGCCTGCTTCAAATTCCCTTTCACCACTCGCCCGGAACCGGGCAGGTAGAGGTAAACGATTTTGCCATCCGATACGAAAAGCTTGCCGGCGGGCAAAGAATACTCCCAGCGCATACGCCCGGGCTTGCGAAGGAACAGCGTTCCAACCTCGGTTTTGGGTGCTCTACCCGCACCGCTATATGTCTCGGAGAATTGGACTTGCAGTGATTGCGCCTGGTTGTAGCGGGATTCCAAAGTCTTCAAAATCGGAAACTTCGGAGCGTCGGCCGCACCTGCTGACACAATCAGCGCGAGCAAAGCGGGGGTAAGGCGTGTCACAAAGATTTAGACGCCTGCGACCGCGGTAACGTGGAAGTTAAGAACGGGCCGGGTTTGAAACCCTCCCCCTAATGGGTTCTTGGGTTTTCAAACCCGCCCTCGACTACTACATTTATAAAATCTGGTAGGGACGGGCAGATTCGAACTGCCGACCTGTCGCTTAGGAGGCGACCGCTCTATCCATCTGAGCTACGTCCCCGAGACCACTTTATTGTAACGTCGAAGGCCTTTACGGCCAATATCCCGACGGTAATGCATGCCTTGAAACTCGATTTTGGCCGCCGCGGCATAGACTCGATCGATCGCGCCGGCGAGATCATCTCCCGACGCCGTGACACCAAGCACCCGGCCACCGGCAGTTTCGAGCCCGCGAGCGCCCTGCCTAGTCCCCGCGTGAAATACGGTTGCACCGGCGGCTTCAGCCTGGTCTATCCCAGTGATCGGTCGCCCGGTCGGGTACGAACCGGGGTAGCCTTCCGACGCCAGCACCACACACACGGACGGCCCGGATTTCCAGGCGAGTTTGTGTTCAGCGAGTTCCCCATGCGCGAGCGCCGCCAGCACAGGCGCCAGATCGGAATCCAGACGGTGCATCAGCGGCTGCGTCTCAGGATCGCCCATCCTGACATTGAACTCCAGCACTTTGGGACCGTCGGCGGTCATCATCAGGCCGGCGTAGAGAAAACCCGTGAAGCCGGTAGCGGCGACCGTCGGCCGGATGACGGTGTCGAGAATCATGGACGAATCGCTTTCACTCAAGATGCGACCGTCGCAATACGCGCCCATGCCGCCAGTGTTGGGCCCGGTGTCGCCATCATTCACGGCTTTGTGATCTTGCGTGGGCGCGAGCGGAATCACATCGCGCCCATCGCACAACGCGATGAAGCTGACTTCTTCGCCGACGAGGTATTCTTCAATCACGAGGCGGTTGCCGAGCGAATCCAGCGCGCCATCGGCTTCGGCTTGATCCGTGAGCGATGACAACTCCCTTCCCGGCCGCCAAGCCGTCGGCTTTCAAAACTACGGGAAATGAAAAACGCGCCAGCGCACGGCGGGCGTCCTCGCGATTGGCGACCAGCGCCGACGCCGCAGTCGGAATGTGCAGGCGCTCGAAGAATTGCTTGGCGAAAATTTTGCTGCCTTCGAGACGCGCAGCTTCCGCCGTGGGTCCGACGATGGCGCGGCCTGCCTGGCGAAAAGCATCCACCACGCCGGCAACCAGCGGGGCTTCGGGTCCAACTACCGTGAGATCGGCGCGCGCGGCTTCGGCGATGGCGAGATAGGTCGCAGGCGCTCCATCGCCGGCCGAAACGCATTCCGTGCAGCGCGCGATGCCCGGATTGCCGGGCGCCGCGTAAACTCGTTCTACTTCGGGCGACTGCGCCAGTTTCCAGGCAAGCGCGTGTTCGCGGCCGCCGCCGCCGATGACCAGGATCCGCATTCCGCTACAATCATAACGAATGGCGGAAAAATACGACGTAGTAGTTGTGGGCGCGGGCCACGCCGGTTGCGAGGCGGCCCGGGCCTGCGCGCGCATGGGCCTCAAGACCGCCATGGTCACGATGAATCTGGATTTGATTGCCCAGATGTCGTGCAATCCCGCGATTGGCGGCATCGCCAAGGGACACCTGGTGCGCGAGATCGACGCGCTCGGCGGCGTGATGGGCGAGATCACTGACGCAACCGGAATCCAGTTCCGTCTGTTGAATACCAGCCGCGGTCCGGCGGTGTGGTCGCCGCGCGCGCAGTGCGACAAGAAACTGTACCGGACGCGCATGAAAGAAGTGCTGGAGCGCGAGCCGAATCTGCGTATCAAGCAAGCCGAAGTTGCCGAACTGCTGATGGAGAGCGGGGCGGGGAAGAGTAAAAGAGTTTCAGGTGTGAAACTCCGTGATGGCCGTGAAATCCACGCCGGTGCGGTGATCATCACTACCGGAACTTTTCTGAATGGCCTGGCGCACGTCGGCGAGATGACCTATAGCTGCGGGCGCAACGGCGAAGCGCCTTCGCAACTCCTGGGCGACCAGCTCCGCAGTTTGGGTCTCGCCTGGACACGTTTGAAAACCGGAACACCGCCGCGCCTCGATGGCCGGACGATCGATTGGTCGCGCTTCGAACCGCAGCAGGGCGATGCCGAGCCGACGCCTTTTTCATTTCTGACCGACAAAATCGACCGGCCGCAAATCGCCTGTCACATCGGCCACACGACCGACGAAACCAAACGCATTCTGCAGGAGAGCATCGCGCGCTCACCGCTGTACAGCGGCCAGATTTCGGGCGTAGGCCCGCGGTACTGCCCGTCGATCGAAGACAAGATCGTCAAATTTCCGGACAAAGCAACTCACCAGATTTTCCTCGAGCCGGAAGGCCTCGACACCAACGAAGTGTACGTGAACGGCATGTCGACCAGCATGCCGATCGATGTTCAGACGGCGGTAGTGGCATCGATTCCCGGACTGGAGGCGGCCGAGATGATCCGCCCTGGCTACGCGATCGAATACGATGCTATCGACCCGCGCGAATTGGAGCACACGCTGGAGGTGAAGGCGATTCGCGGGCTGTTTCTGGCCGGACAAATCAACGGGACATCCGGTTATGAGGAGGCAGGCTGCCAGGGCCTCATCGCGGGGATGAACGCTGGGTGCAATTTGAGCGGACGCAGCCCAGTAATGATCGGGCGAACCGAGGGCTACACCGGCATTCTGATTGATGATCTGGTGACGAAAGGTGCCGATGAGCCTTACCGCATGTTCACCTCACGGGCGGAATTCAGGTTACACCTGCGCATCGACAATGCCGATGAACGATTGACACCTCTCGGCCGACGCGCAGGTCTAGTGACGGATGAGCGCTGGGAGCTGTTTACTGCAAAGCAGGAGCAGAAGGTGCGCCTTATGAGCGCGTTACAAAGCCATCGCTTCGGCGCGTGGCTGAAGAGGCCGGAAGCCAGGATCGCAGAAATTGGCCCCTGGCTGTGGGAAATATTGGGTGACGATCCTGTCCGGGGCTTGCTTACAACTGTCGAAACTGAGACCAAATATGCAGGGTACATCGCACAGCAGGAGCGACAGATCGAGCGCCTCAAGAAAGCCGAATTCCGCCAGATTCCCGGTGAATTCTCGTTTCGAGGCATTCCGGGCCTTTCGCGTGAGATTGGCGAGAAACTGGAGCGCGTCCAACCGACAACCCTGGGCCAGGCTGGCAGAATTCCCGGAGTGACTCCTGCCGCCGTCGCTATCCTCGATGTTTATTTGAGCCTGGCTCGTGTTTGCTGAGATTCTGAGAGCCAAAACCCAGGGCTTCGTTGAGCTGTCTGCATCGCAAATCCATCTGCTCGAAAAACACTTTTTGCTGCTGCAGCGCTGGAATCAAAGGCTGAACCTGACTTCGTTGAAGAGTCCTGAAGAGATCGTGGAGCGTCATTATGCTGAATCGCTTTTTTTGGGCGCTCACCTGCCCAGCGGTCATCTGAATATTGCCGACATCGGCTCAGGCGCCGGATTTCCCGGGATTCCCGTGGCCGCACTGCGGCCAGAATGCGCAATTGCTCTTGTGGAGTCGCATCAACGCAAGAGCGTTTTCCTGCGCGAAGTAACGCGAGATCTGTCGAATGTGAAGGTTTCTGCCGAAAGAATTGAAGAGGTGGAAGGGAAGTTCGATTGGGCAGTCTCGCGAGCAGTCAAGTTCGAGGACATTGAGAAAGCCGTATTTGCGAAGGCGAAACATATCGGCTTATTAGCAGGGGATGCGTCGCCTAGTCACCGCTGTTTCACGTGGAACGAGCCGGTTCGCTTACCTTGGGGCCAACAGCGGTTTTTGTGGATTGGAGCCCGTTCCACGTGAAACAACTGTGCTAGCATGGACGAAATTGGGAAGAGTAATCGCCGTCACCAACCAAAAGGGCGGTGTGGGCAAGACCACAACTGCAATCAATCTAGCTGCTGCCCTTGCAGCCAGCGAACTCCGCGTTCTCGTTGTTGATTCGGATCCCCAAGGGAATGCCACCACAGGCCTTGGCATTCGTAAAGATCACGGCAAGCCAACGCTTTATGATGTGCTTTTAGGGAACGCCGACATTCGCGATGCGATTCTTAGCACAGAATTCGACGGCCTGGATTTGGTTCCCGCCGACAAGAACCTTGTTGGGGCAAATATTGAACTCGTCCAGGCGCAAGCCCGCGAATTCCGTCTGCGCAGCAAACTGACTCAAGTTCAGAACGACTACAGCTTCATTCTAATAGATTGTCCGCCAGCCCTCGATCTGCTGACCGTGAACGCTCTAGTCGCCGCCAACTCCGCGCTGATTCCCATTCAGTGCGAATTCTTCGCGTTGGAAGGAGTCTCCGAGCTCCTGGACACCATTGAGCGTCTGCGCGAATCCCTGCATCACGACCTCAAAATTGAGGGAATCCTGTTGACAATGTTCGATGACCGGACCAATCTAACCCGCCAGGTCGCCGCTGACCTGAAAGAGTTTTTCTCCGGTGACTTGTTGGAAACCGTCATCCCGCGAAGCGTGCGCCTAGCGGAAGCTCCCAGCCACGGAAAGTCGATTCTGAGCTACGACATTCGCTCGAGAGGCGCGGAGAGCTACATCAAACTCGCTAAGGAGATTTTGGATCGTGAGCAAACCTCAAGAACTACCGCGCAGGGCTCTCGGTAGAGGGCTCAACACGCTGCTGCCATCACGGGCGCAGGCCCCGGCCGCGGCTACCGCGCAGACGGTGGAAGACAACGTCACTCATTTGGCAATAGATCAAATCGATCCCAACCCGGTTCAACCAAGGCGCATCTTCCAGAACGAGGCGCTCGAGCAGCTAGCCCAATCGATCCGTCTTCATGGCATTATTCAGCCGTTGGTAGTCCGCCGACATGGCGGCCGATACCAATTAGTTGCGGGTGAAAGGCGGTGGCGTGCGGCGCGTCTGGCGGAACTTCACGAAGTCCCAGCCGTGGTTCAGGACATCTCCGACGACCGCCTGCTCGAGATCACCCTCATCGAGAACGTCCAGCGCGAAGATCTCAATGCGATCGAACTGGCACTCGCGTTCGACCGAATGGCGCGCGAGCTGGATCTAAGTCATGACGAAATCGGCCGCCGAACCAGCAAAGACAGAAGTACGGTTGCAAACGCAATCCGACTTTTGCAGCTTCCGCCAGACGTCCAACAACTGGTAGCAGAGCGCCGACTCTCTGGCGGTCACGCCCGCTGTCTGCTGAGCCTTCCTGATGAGGAAATGCAGCGTAGGGTAGCTGAAAAAGTCGTAGCCCAAGGCTTATCGGTCCGCCAGTTGGAGCGCCTCACCAAGCGCATGACCGAATCCCGCGAAACTACGGATGCAGTAGACCCAATCGATCCCAATGTAAAAGCGGCCATCGAAGAAATGGAGCGTGTACTGGGAACCAAAGTTCGTGTTGTGGAAAAAGCCGCTAACCGAGGGCGAATTGAGATCGATTACTATACGTCGGATGACCTGGATCGCATTTATTCCGCCATCGTTAAAGACACCACTATATAGTGGTGTCTATTTCAACAGCTGAACAATCGCGGCCAGCTCTTGGCGGATCGCAGGCAGGATGTCAGAGGTAAACAAATCAGTTTGCTCCGGTTGCGTCGGAGCCGGTGCCGGGGATTTTCGTTCGGTTTGCAGAAACTGTTTGGCGCCATCGATTGTGTATCGCTTCTCGTAAAGCAGATCTTTTATCTTCAGCAGAAGCTCCACATCTTTGCGCCGGTAAAGCCGATGGCCGCTCGTCGATTTCTTCGGCGCCAGCGAGGGAAATTCCGACTCCCAGTAGCGTAGAACATAAGGCTCCAGGCTGAGCAGACTTCCTACCTCGCCGATTCGAAAATACAGCTTGTCAGGAATCTCGACCGTTTTCGCGGCAGCGGCACCAGCAGCTTCTGTCATCGCGTGTTCTAAGGTCATGCTACGAGATGCCACGCGGGGCGTCAACATCACTCCGTCTCGATCGTCACCAGATGCTGGCCCCGAGGAAGCAGCACGCTGTAATGCTTGCCCGCCAAAAGAAATTCCAGCGGCGCTTCTGCTCCGTCCAACATCAACCTCACTGGCTTGCGTTCCAGGAGCGCCAGCGCGCGCGCCGCGGAGTGATACGCGAGTTCGATCTGCGACGCACTCAGCACCTGCGCGTAGCCAAGCTCGCCGTTGAAATCGAGAATGCGCGCCGCAGCCGGTGTGGCCGCAGGCGCGATCGTATGCGCACCGGCCGGCAGCCAGATCACGGACCCGTCGCCCACCGGCCAAGGCTTGCCGTCCACTTCCGCTGCGCCGTTCCAACGGATGCCAATTCCCCGCGCTGATTCGACGGCCAGCTTTCCGTCGACTTCCGCAACCCGTGGGATGATGGCGCCAGCCGCGCTCAGCAGCCGCAGGTCAGGCGGCAAGATTGAATTCTCGAAGTAGAGAGCTACGCGTGGAAATGACTTCGCGGCAATGTGCACCAGCTCAAAAAGCTCCGTGCCGGTTTGCTGTTTGGTGGGATACACGTCCTGATACCGATCCACGATATTGATGTCAATGGCCAGCTTCTCCGGCCGCTTGGTCAGCGGCTGATAACGCTTGGCAATTTCGGGATAACGCTGCGGCCCCAGATTCCAAACCGTCGCCGGGTCTTCGATCAGAAAGGTGAAGTCGTGTTTCTCAAGTAGCGGGAGCACGCGGCCGGCATCGGCTCCAATCGCATCCCGCATACCGGTCGCGAAGCGGTCATCGACATGGGTAAGCACCAAATCCAGCGCGGGGTTCGAGCGGCGCTCCACTTCGATGATGCCAATCCATTCCTCCTGCATGCGGCGCGCCAGATCGGCGCGGAAATCCAGAAAAGCCCGCAGCGAGGGTGCGTCTTTCCGCAACTGAAACAACTCGATGGGATCGAAGCCGTGCGCGCCACGAAATTCTCTGCGCACATCATCGTTCATGGGGGTAAAGCGCGCCGAATTGCCGGCGCCCTCTAACGACTCGAAATAAACTTCGGCCAGATTGACGCCATCCCAGTTGAATCGGCTAATCAGACCCTTAATTCCTAAACTCGCGGCGTGAAAGCAATCTCGATTGGTCAGATTCATCAGCTTGCGCCAGTCCAGATGGGCGTCCTGCAGCAGGGCAGTCTTCTCGCGCCACTCGGGATGGTCGTTCCAGAATTTTTCGCTGACGTGAGGCAGCTCAAGCCACGCGTACACCACGATGGCGTTGCGATGGCACGCTTCGATGAGCGCTCGCAGGTAGCGGTCGCGCTCGGGATCCGGTTCGTAGTAATGCCAGGCGGCAACGTGCAGGGCAGCGATTCCGGAAGCGCGCCAGCGCGCGGCGAAGTACTCCAGATCGACGCGGCTGCGATAGGAGGAATCGAAAAACGCCCACAAATTCGCCGAACGGAACGGCGCTTCCATTCCCAGATCAGCCAGAGCGTGCAGCAGGTAAGGGAAGCGCTCATAGCCGTTTTCGCCGGGACTTGCCGCCACCCACAACACCGCGCCCGCGCCGCTGCGGTACCCGGCCACCAGCGGCGCGCCGGTCCAGCGCTCCCTGGCAAAAACGCGCGCCGTTTTGGGAATCGTGAAGCGCGGCAAATCCAGCGCCTTTTGCCAAACGATAGAGAGCTTGGGGCGCCGCACATCCACCACGCTCCCGACCGCCACATGCTCTTTCGACGGCTGAAAGCCAAACATCTCCGCCACCGAAGATTGGCCTTCGAGAATCACCACCGCGCCTTGCTCCACTCGCTCAGTCCACCCCGTCGATGCCGCCGTTTGCGGGCGGACCACGAAGATGCTGGCAGCGCCCGGCGCAGCGGACTGGAAGCCGACCGACTCCAGAATCTGCGGCCAAGCCCCCGCGTCATCCGAAAGAACCGCGTAAGCGGGGACTTTTGCAGAAAGGCAACGCGGCAGCCGCAAACAGGCACGCCGCCTTAATGAGTGAATGCATACCAGACTCCTGCGCGCAGATCGAAAAATGTGGGACCCCGCGGATTTCCCTGGTTGACGGTCTGCACGCCGCGCATCAGGTTCACCGAGAAGAGCAGGGAAGGCGGCAGATGGGCCCAACGAAAGCGAAACCCCGGCCCCAGCTCATAGAAATTGGCCCAGTATTGGCGATTGAGATCCGTCGTGAGATTGGCATTCCAATACACTTGCGAGCGAAATCCGCCCAGCGATTCGACCGGCGCGAATGTATAACCCAGCCGGTTCTGCGAGTACATCAGCACGTCGTTGCCGAATCGGCTGACGAAGACTCCATCGTCGTTGGTTTCGAAAAACATGCCGGGCTCGGTCGCGCCCATTAGCCGGCCCCAGCCGCGCGCGAAGGCGACGCCGCCGCGATAATCGGGCAGCATGTGTCCGGCGCCTGGACCATGGCTGAGATAACTGATCGCCGACCCCGCTTCCGCCCACGCCATGACACCGTGCCACGTGCTGGTAGCCAAACCGGCCCCGATGATGAACGAGCTTTCCGACAAATACTGCGGCGATATGCCGCCGATGGTTTGGCGCGTATCGCCGATGAGGCGCACTGAGAGATACGGCCGGAACGGCAGTTTACCCAGCCGTAATTCCGTCTTGACCTGCCCGTAGGAAAACACGTCGTGCCAGCGCGAAGAGTAAAACGGAAATATCCAGGCTGTCGTGCGCGTGTGCGCGAAACCCGCCCGCAGCGCGTTCCAGGCGCGCGACGCTTCGTGGGCGATTTTCGGATCCGGGCTTTGTTTGGCCAGCGCGAACCAGCGGATGGCCTGCTCGTCGTCGTGAAGAATGTTGTAGGCCCACGCCATCTTCAACATCACGTCGAAATCTACGGGGTCGGACTCATGCGCGATTTGCAGGTACTTGAGCGCATCTTTCATGTAGCCCGCCTTGACGCTGCGTTCGGCCATGGTCTTGGCTTCGACCGATGGCGGAACCGCCGCTCCGGCCTGCGGACGAGCGCCGGGCGATAGGACCTGCGGAAGCTGCAACGCGGCGCGCACCCGATTGGCCAGCTCCAGATCGTTGCCATCCATCACGCGCTGCAGCAGGGGCAGGGCAGCGGCCCGGTCGCCGCGGGCCAGGTAGAGAAAGCCGAGCTGCGCGGCGGAAAGCAAATCGGCGGGGGATTGTGACGTAATCGTTTTGAATTCGTCTTCCGCTTCCGGCTTCCGGTCCATGCGAAGCAGAAGGTAAGCCAGTTCGCGGTGCAGCTCGACATTCGAAGGGTCCAGATCGAGCGCCCGCCGGAATTCGTATACCCACGGATAGCGCGAGGGCAGCAGCTCGCGGGCGGCTTCGGCGGCGCGCGGCTCACCGGCGCGAGATGCAGCCAAAAGCGCGGCGTGCGCCTGCTCGGCCTTGCCCTCGGCTTTCCAAACGCGGCCCAGATCGAGCAGCAGCGATTTTCGATCCGGCTGCAGATTCCACGCCTTCAGGTAGTGCACGGCGGCCAGGGCAAATTCGTCGCGATGCTCGGCCAGTTGCGCCAGATCCTGATGGGCGCTGAAGTTATCCGGCGAAAGTTCCAGCGCCCGCGTCCAGCGTTCGATGCCATCGCGTAGCGGCCGGTCGATATTCTGGAAGGCTTGCTCAGCGACGGGCAGGGAAGCGGCGTCACCGGTTTTTCGGATGCGGTCGAAGATACGGCGTGCTTCGGCCGGCTTTTTGGTTTCGTTGCAGAGGAAAGCGTATTCAAGCGCGACGTGGAAGTCGGCGGGATCGAGACGCATGGCCTCGCCGAATTGCTCCCGCGCCGCGTCGTTCTCGCCAATTTTGAGGTAGGTATAGGCCAAATCCTTACGGATCGCGGCGCGCGTGGGTTCCGTCTCGATGCCCCTCAGAAATAGGGAGATGGCATCGTCATAATGGAGCGCGCGCAGGGCTTCGTAGGCCTGGTTGAGAGGTGGAGAGGCCGGATCGGACGCCTGGTTCTGCGCGCGCGCTAGCACCGAGGCCACAAGGAGGATGTATAGCCTCATGGAGCATATAGGTAGTGGCTCGTGGGGCGGGAAGTTGCCGGGAAAATGCAATCTTTCTTTGCGCCACTGTATTATGGATAACCATGCCGGCATTTCGAGGCGTCGATTACCTGCTCATCGATTCCCTCTTCAACGAGCAGGAACTGCTGGTCCGGCAGACCGCGCGGCAGTTTGTCGACGACCGCGTCCTGCCCGCTGATTCGCGACTGCTTTCGCGACGCGCGCTTTCCCTCGCGAGCTGATTCCGGAGATGGGCCGGCTGGGCTTCCTCGGCGCGAATCTGGAAGGCTACGGCTGCGCCGGCATGTCCAACGTGGAGTACGGCCTGATCATGCAGGAGCTGGAGCGCGGCGATTCCGGCCTGCGCAGCTTCGTTTCCGTGCAGGGCGCGCTGGTGATGTATCCGATCTTGACTTACGGTTCCGAGGAGCAGAAGCAGCGCTGGCTGCCGAGCTCTGCAGACCGGGCGAAGCCGTCGGCTGCTTCGGGCTCACCGAGCCGGATTTCGGGTCGAACCCCGCCGGCATGCGCACCACCGCGCGAAAGGCAGGGCCAGGACTGGGTGCTCAACGGCGAAAAGACCTGGATCACCAACGGCACCGTGGCCGATATCGCCGTCGTCTGGGCGCGCACCGAAGACGGCATCCGCGGATTCCTGGTGGAGAAGGGAACGCCGGGATACACGACGTCGGACATTCACGGCAAATGGTCGATGCGGGCGTCGGTGACGTCGAGCCTTTCGTTCGCGGATTGCCGTGTTCCGGCGGACCACATGCTGCCCGGCGCGAAGGGGCTCAAAGGTCCGCTCGCTTGCCTGACGCCAGGCGCGCTACGGAATCGGCTGGGGCGTGATCGGCGCGGCCATGGATTGCTACGAAACGGCGCGGCAATACACCATCCTGCGCAAGCAGTTCGACGACCGGCCGATCGCGTCGCACCAACTGGTGCAGGAAAAGCTGGCCTAGATGATCACCGAAATCACCAAGGCGCAGTTGCTGGCGCATGCAAGTGCGGCCGGCTGAAGGATCAGGGCAAAGCTCGAGCCGGCGCACATCTCCATGCTCAAGCGGAACAATGTCGCGATCGCGCTCGACATGCGCGCGCCTGAGCCGCGATCTGCTGGGCGCCAACGGCATCACCGACGAGTACCCGATCATGCGGCACATGTGCAATCTGGAAACGGTGAAGACGTACGAAGGCACCGATCACATCCACACGCTGGTGATCGGCGAGCGAGTGACGGGAATTGCAGCCTACCGATAGCAAGAGCGGCAGTCTGCCGCTGCTGCTCTACGGCATCACCATTTTCTTCAGCGCGTTTCTGCTGTTCCAGGTGCAACCGATCATCGCCAAGATCATCCTGCCGTGGTTTGGCGGGTCGGCGTCGGTCTGGACGACTTGCATGCTGTTCTTCCAGGTAATCCTGCTGGCCGGGTATTGGTACGCGCATCTGTCGATTCGCAGATTGCAGCCCGCCGGCCAAGCGTGGCTGCATATCGGCTTGCTCGCCGCGAGCGTGGCGCTGCTGCACGTGATCCCCAACTCGAGTTGGAAACCGCAAGGCAGCGAAGATCCGGGACTGCGCATTCTCGGGCTTGCTGGCGGTCTCGATCGGCGCGCCTTACTTTTTGCTTTCGGCCACCAGTCCGCTGCTGCAGGCGTGGTACGGGCGCGCGGGCGGCGGAGCGCTGCCGTACCGGCTGTTCGCGGTTTCGAACCTGGGATCGCTGCTGGGGTTGCTGGCTTATCCGGTATTGGTGGAGCCGCGTTTTGCCACGCGTCATCAGGCGCTGGGATGGTCGGCCGGTTATGCGCTGTTCGCTGTGTTCTGCGCGGCGGTGGCGCTGCGGTCGCGCGGCGGGCATGCGGCGGTGGTCGAAACTGAGGCTTCGGACGACACCGCGCCATCGTGGGGACTACAGCTTCTCTGGCTCGCGCTGGCGGCCTGCGCGTCGACTCTTTTACTTGGCGCGACCAACCATCTTTCGGCAAACGTGGCGTCGATTCCGTTTCTGTGGATTCTGCCGCTGGCGCTTTATTTGCTCACGTTCATTTTGTGTTTTGAAGGGCGCGGTTGGTATAGCCGCAGAATCTTTCTTGGCCTGGCGGCGGTGGGGTTGGGCGGCATGGCCTACGCGCTGAGCGAGGATTATTACAACGCGGAATTGAAGCTGCTGGTGCCGCTCTTCGCCGGCGGCCTGTTCGTATGCTGCATGGTTTGCCACGGCGAGCTGGCGCGGCTCAAGCCGGATCCTCGGCACCTGACATCTTTCTACCTGATGGTTTCGCTCGGCGGCGCGCTGGGCGGCATTCTGGTAGGCTTGATCGCTCCGCATTTTTTCACTGGATTTTTTGAGCTGCCCATCGCGATTGCGAGTTGCTGCGGCCTCATCCTGCTGGTGCTGTGTTTAGACGTCCCGCGCTGGGCGCCCAACCTCAAGCCTTTCTGGCGGCCGTGGATTTGGGGAGCGTCGGTGGCCGTGACGCTGGGGCTATGCGGATATCTGGGATATAACATTCGCGAGTTCCGGCGCGGCTCCCTGGTGCTGGTGCGCAATTTCTACGGCGGGCTGCGCGTGCATGATGCTGTCGGCGAAGATGGACACGAAACGGTTCGCCATCTCACCCACGGGACCATCAGCCATGGCAGCCAGATTCAGGATCCGGTCCGGCGGCATTTTCCGACCACGTACTATGGCAACAACACCGGCGTAGGATTGGCGCTCGCGGTCTGCGGTCGCGACACCAGCATCCACGTGGGAGTGATCGGACTCGGCGCCGGCACGCTGGCCGCTTATGGCCGGGAAGGCGATTCGTTCCGCTTCTACGACATCAACCCGTTGGTGATTCACATCGCGTATACGTCGTTCACGTATCTCACCGATTCCAAGGCGCACATTGAAGTGCCGCTTGGCGATGCCCGCCTGTCGCTCGAGCGCGAGTCTCCGCAGGATTTTGATTTGCTCGCAGTGGATGCTTTTTCGAGCGACGCGATCCCTGTACACCTGCTCACGCGCGAGGCGTTCGGAGTCTATTTCCACCACCTTAAAGAAACCGGCGTGCTGGCCATGCATATTTCCAACCGGCACCTGGATCTGGAACCGGTGATGGACATGGCGGCGACCGCCTACGGCAAAAAGGCGATTGTGATCGAGACCGAAGATGACGACCCGGCCGAGGTGTCCGGCGCGACCTGGGTTTTGCTGACCAACCGGCCGGGATTTTTCGACGAGCTGCTGATCAGCAAGGCAGGCCGGCCGCTAGCGCACAATACCCGCCTGCGGCCCTGGACCGACGACTACAGCAATCTGTTCCAGATTCTGAAGAAATAACGGGCGGGTTTGAAACCCGGCCCTTACTTCGGCAGCCAGGCGAAAACTTCGAGCGAGTGCCCTTCGGGATCCTTGAAGGAGAACGCGCGCACCGCTACTTTGTCGCTGTTGCTCGGCGGCTTGGGAATTTGCACCCGCGTCTTGAGCTGCTCGTACCAGCGGTCCACTTCGGCGGGCGAGCTCATGACCATGCTGACCATGACCGGCTTTTCGGCGGCCGGCTTGTGCGCGCCGTGGGTGGCGTCTACTAATCCGACCGAAGACGTCGGTGAAATTTCAAAAATCCGAACCCAGCCGCCGTCGAACGAAAGACGCAGCCCTACGGTATTCGCGTAGAAGGCCGCCGCTTTGTCCAGCTCGTTGAAGTACAGGAACGTCACTTGCGCGGCGATATGCGGGGCTGCGTTGGCGGCGCGCGGCTCACCCAGCATTTCGTCGATCTTCCATTCCGGATAGCTGAGCAGTCTCCCGAACTCGCGCGCAATCTCTTTGCGGGCGGCACCCTGGTAAGTGCCTGCCTTGACGAGTTGCTGCTTGCGTTTTTTCAAGGCGGCGTATTTTTCGTAAACACCGTCATCGGCGTAATAGAAAGGCACCCACTCGCCGCTCGCGGCTTCGCCGGGAAATAAGTCGGTCACCAGGAAATCTTTTTCCAGAAACGTTTTCACGCCGAACTTCTTTACGATTTGCTCGCTTCCCTCGCGAATTTTTTCGTAGTCCGCGGGTTTCACCGGCGGCCCGAGCGCGAGCTTTTTCGCTCCGGCCTTCACCATTTCGCAGAAAGAAAAAATTGTTCCGAGCTCAAACGAAGCCCAATCCTTGGCTTGTGGGACGGCTGGGGTTTGCGCCTGCAACGGCAACAGCAGCAGAGAGAAACAAATGAGCGGCGTTCGCATGCGGTTTAGTGTATCGCGGAGAAAGGGCGGGTTTGAAACCCGCCCCTACGTGAGCTGCACGGTGTAGGGGCGGGTTTCAAACCCGCCCTTTGTTTCTGATAATGTCGGATGCAGTGAGAGCTTCCCTATTCGGACGGCTGCTGTTGGCGGCGCTGCTGTTGATCGCCATCACGTTGTTTGCTGTCGACTATACGCTCAAGTCCGTTTCCACGGAGTTGCGGCTGCGGGTCTTCAGTATTTCGCTCGGATCGGCGCTGCTAGCGCTGGTGATTGCTTACGCAGTTTCGCGCTCTCTCGCTCGGCGGGTCACGCGGCTGAAGCAGTTCGCCGAAGGATTGGTAGAGGAGGAGGGCGACGGCGGCAGCAGCGGCTCCGGCGACGAACTCCGCTCGCTCGAGCGCACCATGACCCGGGTTGCCGATCAGATTCGCAAGCTGCTCGACCGGCTGCGATTCGAATCGGCGCGCCATGAAGCCATTCTTTCCAGCATGGCGGAAGGCGTGCTCGCGGTGGATCGCGATCTGCGCGTGACTTTTTGCAACGATGCCTTTCTGCGCGCGATGGGCGCGCGCAAACCTGTTTTTGAACAGACGCGCCTGTTGGAGTTGGTGCGCGATCCCGGCTTGCTGGATGTGCTGGGCCACGTCGTACACACCGGCGAAGCGCGCAAGCAGCTTCTGAAAATCTCGACCGCCCAAACGCGTTCGTTTGAAGTGCAGGTGGCGCCGCTGATGATCCCTTCCGGCCAGGGGGCCATTGCCATTCTGTACGACACGACCGATCTGGAACGGCTGGAGCAGATTCGCAAAGAGTTTGTCGCCAACGTTTCTCATGAACTGCGCACGCCGCTGGCGGGAATCATCGGCTACACCGACACGCTGCTGGACGGCGCGCTGGAGGATGATCAACACAACCGCAGATTTCTCGAAATCATCCGCAGCAATGCCGTGCAGCTCACCAGCATCGCGTCCGATCTTCTGGTGTTGTCGGAACTGGAATCCGGATACGATCCTCCGGAACCGGAGCAGATTTCCGTGCGGGAAGTGATCGAAGCCGTGGTGCTTACCGTACAGGCGGAGGCCAATACGCGGGGCGTCACGTTGATCGCGGCGGACATCGAGGATGTGGAAGTGACCGGGTTTCCGGCTGCGCCTGGAGCAGGCGGTGTCTGAATCTGGTCGCCAATGCCATCAAATTCAACCGGCCCGGCGGTGAAGTCCGGGTGCGCGCCGGCCGTACCGCCGATGGCCGCGTGAGGATTGAAGTTTCAGACACCGGCGCGGGTATTCCGTCGCAGGATCTTCCCCGGATCTTCGAAAGATTTTACCGTGTCGACAAAGGCCGCTCGCGGCAAGTGGGCGGTACCGGCCTGGGCCTTTCCATCGTGAAGCACGTGGTCGAGCGGATGAACGGTAGTGTCTCTGTAGAGAGCCAGTTAGGCAAGGGAACCACGTTCACGGTAACGCTCGCAGGGGCCTAAACTGGGCCCTTTTTTGTAACGAGTTCTTAACTCAAAATTCATTACAAGCTAACAGTCCCCCGGCTATCCTGACGTTCCGGCTTACAAATCACTGCGCCCCAGGAGTGTAAGAATGTTGAACCGAATACTGCGAACGCGACAACTGAGATTTTCGACCACCCTACTGTTGGCTTTGGCGATGCCTCTGACGAGTTTCGCCCAGGACGCCCAAAGCGCTAACGCGGAGCTGGCTCGCTTGAAAGCACAAATGGAGTTACAGCAGAAGCAGCTCGAAAACATGCAGCATACGATCGAGCAGCAGCAAAAGGTCTTGGAGAAGGCCTTGGACGCCGCCAACAAACAGCAGCCGCTGCGTCCGAATCTCGGCGATGTTGCCAGCCTGACGCCGATGGTCCCCGCAGTTGCGATGCCGCAAGTGAAGCCGATCGGTCCCACTGAAAAACCGATCCTCAAGAGCGCGACGGAAGTAACCACGGATACCCAGGGCAATCCCTGCGAAGCGCCGCCGGACGGCAACGCCGTTCCGCCGTACCTGCGGATTGGCAATACCTGCATCCAACCCATCGGCTTCATGGATTTCACCACGGTGTGGCGCGACAAGGACGCCGGTTCGAGCCTGGGCAGCAACTTCGGCAGCGTTCCCTACAACAACACGGTGGCGGGCAAACTCTCCGAATTCCGCTTCACTCCGCAGAACTCGCGCCTCGGCTTCCGCGCGGACGGCGATTGGAAGGGCGTTCACTTCATCGGCTATAACGAATTCGACTTCCTGGGTACCAGCGGCTCTAACGGCATCGGCGTCACCAACGGCGCTTTCGTGCCGCGCCTCCGCCTCTTCTGGGTGGACGTCCGCAAGGGTACATGGGAACTGCTGGGCGGCCAGAGCTGGAGCATGTTGACGCCGAATCGCAAGGGTATCTCGGCGCTGCCGGGCGACCTGTTCTACTCGCAAGTCATCGACGTGAATTACATGGCGGGTCTGACCTGGACGCGCCAGCCGGGAGTTCGCGTCCTCTACCACCGAGCGAACACGTTCACGATGGGCATTTCGTTTGAGAATCCCAACCAGTACGCCGGCGGCCAGGCGGGCGGCTCCGCAGATCACACCCCCAGCCGCTCTGACCAGCTTTCTGGGAGGCCAGTTGGACAACGCTTCGACCAGCTATCTGAGCACGCCGAACCTGGCCCCGGACATCATCGCCAAGATTGCGTTTGACCCGAGCTCGCGCTTCCACTTCGAAGTCGCCGGCATCGATCGCACCTTCAAGACCTTCAACACCACCACCAATCAGTACTTCACCAAGGCTGGCGGCGGCCTGCAGTTTGGCGCGAACGGGGAGATCGTCAAGGGTTTCCGCCTGATCACTACCAACTTCTGGAGCGATGGCGGCGGCCGGTATCTGTTCGGGACAGGCACCGGACGTGATCCTTCGGCCGATGGCAGCATTCAGCCCGATTCACGCCGGCGGCACCGTGGACGGCTTCGAAGCTACCGATCAAGAACTACTTGCTCTACGCCTACTACGGCGGCTATCTACGCCGGGCGCAACGTGGCCATCGACACCACTGGCAAACCCGATCGGCTACGGCTTCGCGGGCGTCGAGCGGCAGCAACAACCGCGCCATTCAGGAACTGACCTTCGGCTTCAACCAGACCCTCTGGCGGAATCCGCGTTATGGCGCGATCAACTTCATGGGGCAGTACGAATACCTGACGCGCGCTCCCTGGTACGTTGCCAGCGGCTCGCCGAAGGCCGCTCACGATAACACGATCTACTTCAACCTGCGGTACACGTTGCCGGGCTCCATGCCAAAGTTCTGACCGACATACGGCCGTAACTAGACTGTAATCAAACCGTAACAGAGTAACTGAAAAACTAAGGAGGAGACAGTCATGTACAAATGCCTACAGGTTACGCTAGTGCTATCGCTCGCTTTAGGGGCGACGGCGCAGGGAGCCGAGCAATTGAGCGCCGCCGGCGCGACGTTTCCCGGCGCCGATCTACCAGAAATGGTTCGGCGAATTTCGCAAAAGCAGGCCGGCGCAGCAGATCAATTATCAGTCGATCGGCTCGGGCGGCGGCATCCGCCAGCTTACGGAAGGAACGGTGGATTTCGGCGCCTCCGACATGCCCATGACCGATGAGCAGATCTCGAAAGTCCGGGTGAAGCCGCTGCATTTCCCGACGGTGCTGGGCGGAGTGGTTCCCAGTTACAACGTTGCCAGGAGCCGGGGAGCCGTTGAAATTCAGCCCGGAGACGCTGGCCGGAATCTTTCTCGGCCAGATCAAGAAGTGGAATGACGCGGCGCTCAAGAAAGACAATCCGGGCGCCAAGCTGCCCGATGCCGATATCGTCGTGGTCCATCGTTCGGATGGTAGCGGCACGACATTCGTTTTCACCGACTATCTCTCCAAGGTCAGCCCGGAATGGAAGTCCAAAGTGGGCGCGAATACTTCCGTCAATTGGCCGGTGGGCCTCGGCGGCAAGGGCAATGAGGGCGTTGCCGGACAGGTGAAGCAGACTGCCGAATTCGATCGGCTACGTGGAACTGCTGTTCGCGGTGCAGAACAAGATGGCTTATGGATCGGTGCGCAACTCCGCGGGCAATTTTGTTAAGGCGGATCTGGCAACCGTCACCGACGCAGCGGCCGGAGCGGCCAAGAACATGCCTGCCGATTTTCGCGTTTCCATTACCAATGCCCCGGGAAAGACGCCTATCCGATTTCCATCGTTTACCTGGATGCTGATTCCGAGCAAAATCCCGGATGCCGGCAAAGCGAAAACTGTCAGAGATTTTCTAAAATGGATGCTCACCACCGGCCAGCAGCAGGCGTCGGCGATGAGCTACGCGCCTCTGCCGAAGGAAGTGGTTGCAATGGAACTCAAGCAGATCGACATGATCCAATAAAATGAGTGCCGCCGCCACAGTAGTCTGCGCCAGCAGCGACGAAATCCAGCCGGTTGGGTGACGAAGCTGCCCGGCTGATCACGGCGGCGTTTTGCGGCCACGCATTCTGTTGATCACGGTCCTGCTGGTGTACGAGCTGTGGATCCACTCGGATGCCGCGCGGGCGAAGTTTGGCCTGGGCTTTCTGTTCTCCCGCACCTGGGATCCGGTAACCGAACAGTTCGGGGCGCTGCCGTTCATCTATGGCACAGCCCTCACGTCGTTTCTGGCGTTGCTGATTTCGGTCCCGCTGGGCGTGGGCGCGGCCATCTTTCTATCTGAGCTGGCGCCGGCCGGGATTTCGAGCGCGCTGACCTTTCCTCGTCGAGCTGCTGGCGGCAGTCCCGAGCGTCATTTATGGGCTGCTGGCAATTTTCACGCTGGTGCCGTTGGTCCGCACGTATGTCGGTCCCGCGCTGCAATCGACGTTGGGATTCCTGCCGCTGTTCTCCGGACCCGTGTTTGGCTTGAGCTATCTGACCGCCGGGCTGATTCTTGTCCATCATGACCTTCCCATTCATCATTTCGGTCTCGCGGGAAGCGCTGCTGGCGGTGCCGCGGGATCAACGGGAAGCCGCTCTGGCGCTGGGATCGACCCGCTGGGAATCGACCTGGAATATCGTGGTCCCTTATGCGCGCATGGGGATCATGGGGTCGATTTTTCTGGGCTTGGCGCGCGCGCTCGGCGAAACCATGGCGGTTACGATGGTGATCGGCAACGACACCGAATATCCACGCTTCGCTGTTGGCCCCGGGCTACACCATTGCCTCGATTGTCGCCAATGAGTTTACGGAAGCCACCGGTAGCGTTTATCCCGCCGCGCTGGTCCTTCTGGGCCTGGTTTTGTTTTTGCTGACGATTCTCATCAACGCCCTGGCGCGCCTGCTCATCATGGCCACGGCCGGAAAGGGCTCGGGACGGCCATGAATCCGCATCTCACCTGGCGCAAACTGGTCAACAACGTCATGCTGATAGGAACCGGCGTGTGCGCGGCTCTCAGCGTTTCCGCTCTGGTGGCGATCCTGGGCTACCTGATCTACAACGGCGGCAAATCGGTCGACTGGAATTTCTTCACTAAACTTCCGCTTTCGCCGGGCGAGCTGGGCGGCGGCATGGCCAACGCTATCCTGGGCAGCCTGCAAATCGTCTCGCTGGCTGGTGTGATTGGAATTCCGGTTGGGTTTTTTGCCGGAGTTTACCTCTCCGAGTTTGAAGAGAAGTATTTCGCTTCGATCGTTCGCTATATGGCGGATTTGTTAAACGGCGTGCCCTCCATCGTGGTTGGCATTCTGGCGTGGACTATCGTGGTGGTACCGATGCGGCAGTTTTCGGCGCTAGCCGGTTCTCTCGCCCTGAGCGTGATGCTGATTCCGGTCGTGGCACGCAGCACGGAGCAATTCCTGCGTGAGGTTCCGGTTTCCCTGCGTGAGGGCGCGCTCGCGCTGGGCGCAACCAAGTGGCGAACTATTGCCACGGTCGTGGTCCCGGCCGGCAGCAAAGGAATTCTGACGGGAATCATTCTGGGTATGGCCCGCATCTCCGGGGAGTCGGCGCCGTTGTTGTTCACTAGCCTGAACAATCAATTCTGGAGCGCCGGCTGGACCCACCCCACGGCGTCGCTGCCGGTCATGATTTACTTGCGCGCCGTCTCTCCTTACGACGATTGGCACCGTCAGGCGTGGGCAGCCGGACTGGTTTTGATCGCCATGGTATTAACGGCTAATATTGCGGCGCGCCTGGTGTTGTCGCGAGGCGTCTCGCTTCCCAAGTAATATGAGGCAAACAGTTATGAGTTCCCCCAGAATCGGGCAGGCGCAGCAGCAGGCGGGAGCCCAATCAAGGCAGAGCGGCAATGTATCCGCGGGTAACGCGGCCAAACTGCAGGCGACCAACCTGAGCTTTTACTATGGCGCATTCAAGGCCCTGCACAATATTTCCCTCGAGATGCACGCCAATCGCATCACAGCGCTCATCGGTCCTTCGGGCTGCGGGAAATCCACATTCCTTCGAACATTGAACCGGATTAGTGAAACCGTACGTCATACCCGTTTAGAGGGCGCGGTCCTGTTAGACGGTGAAAACGTGACGCAGTTGGATGTAACCAGTTTGCGCCGGCGCGTTGGCATGGTGTTTCAGCGGCCCAACCCGTTTCCGAAGTCGATTTTCGACAACATCGCGTACGGCTTGCGAATGAACCGCATGGCACCGCACGGACAGCTCGCTGACAAGGTGGAACAAAGTCTGCGCCGGGCGGCTCTGTGGGAGGAAGTGAAAGATAAACTGCATCAATCGGCTTTCGCTCTTTCAGGAGGACAGCAGCAGCGCTTGTGCATCGCCCGCGCGCTCGCGGTGGATCCGGAAGTTCTCCTGCTGGATGAGCCCTGCTCGGCGCTCGACCCGATTGCCACGGCCAAGATCGAAGACCTGATGTTCAGTCTGAAAGACCAGTGCACCATGGTCATTGTGACTCATAACATGCAGCAGGCGGCGCGGGTTGCCGATTTTACCGGCTTCTTCCTGATGGGAAAAATGGTGGAGTACGACGTTACGACCGTAATCTTCAAAACGCCTTCGAAAAAAGAGACCGAAGATTATGTGACCGGCCGGTTCGGTTAGAGTCTGAGAGGGGCAGAAGCCAATGCGTCACTTTGTTGAAGAACTGGAACAACTCAAGACCAAGCTGCTGGAGATGAGCTCGCTGGTGGAATCGGCCATCAATCGCAGCGTAACGGCGGTGGTGCAGAAAGACGAGAGCGCCGCCGCAGGAAGTGCTCAAGAACGAGGGGCGGATCAACCAGATCGAAATCGAGATTGACGATTTCGCTGTGAATCTGCTCGCTCTGCAGCAGCCCATGGCGGCGGACTTGCGGCTGATTGTGGCCACCCTGAAGATCAACACCGACCTGGAGCGCATGGGCGACCTGGCGGTGAACATCGCGCGGCGCGCGATCAACCTGATCCGGGAACCGGTGGTCAAGCCCATGCTGGACATCCCCCACATGGCGTCGCTGGTGCAATCCATGGTTCGCAAGAGCCTGGATGCTTTTGTAGCGCGCGATGCGGACTTGGCTCGCAGCGTTCTTTCTTCCGATGACAGTGTGGACAGCTTGCGCGCCGCTAGCTTCCACGAGCTCATCAGCTTCATGGAGAAGGATCCGCAAAACATCCGGCAGGCGCTCGACCTGCTCGGCATCGTGCGCCATCTGGAGCGCATTGCCGATCACGCCACCAACATCGCCGAAGACGTGCTCTTCCTGGTCAAGGGCATCGACGTGCGGCATCACGCTGAAGTTTCCCCGGCGACAAAGATCTAGCGCGAGCCCATTCGCTCGGATTCGGCGTTGAATTCGCAGCCCAGGATCGCGATCAGCGACATCAGGTACATCCACACCAGCAGCGCGATGCTGGCTCCGATGCTGCCGTACAGAATGTTGTAGCTGGCAATGTTGCGCACATACCAGCCGAAGCCGGACGTCGCTGCCAACCATAGGATCGTGGCGAGAATCGCGCCCGGCCAGACACGATGCCAGCGCTGCCGGCGGTTCGGTCCGAAGTAGTACAGCAGCCCGGTAATGAAAACGATGGCGCCGAACGCCACCGCATAACGCCCAACCAGACTGATCCAGCGCCACGTGCCTTCGAGTGGATGCAGCATCGGGTCCACTTTCATCCAGCTCAACACCACGCGCTCCGCCTGATGGCCGAACAAGACCAGACACCATCGCGCCGAGAGTGGGCACGAGCGCACACAGCACCAGCAGGATCGCCACCAGCGCTTCACGCCAGAACGGGCGCCGGACCGTCAGCCGGTAAGCCGCGTGAAAACCTTCCATCAGGCTGGACACCACGGTGGCCGACGCCCACAACGAAAGCATGGCAGTGACCACGGGATAGGCTCTCGGGCGCTGGCCGATGAGGCGGAACTGATCGATCACCAGTTGTTCAGAGCCCGGCGGAACGATTTGTGCCAGGAAACTTTGCAGCGTCCGAGCGGCAAACTCGGCGCGCACGCGAACCAGCAAGGCGGCCGCCGTCGCCAGCACCGGAAAGAAAGATAGGATGGCGGAATACGCAGCGCCTTTGGCGATGCTGAAGCAGCCATCGTCGAAGGCGGAGACCAGCGCGCGGTGTATCACCAAGGGAAAATCCCGCCATGAGAGCCGCACTGTGACAGTATAGCGGGAGAGCCGGCCAGTTACAATAGAAGTAACCTCCCCAAAAGTGTTTTCACGGTTTGTGCGTTGACTATGGCGGAAACTCCTTTCATTCATCTGCATTGCCACACCGATTACTCGCTGCTGGACGGGGCCTGCGACATCCCCAAATTGATGGACACCGTGGCCGCGCAGAAGATGCCGGCGGTGGCCATGACGGACCATGGCAATTTATTCGGCGCGGTGCAGTTTTACGAATCCGCCAAGGCCAAGGGCGTGCATCCGGTCATCGGCTGCGAGGTTTACGTCTCGCAGCAGGGCCACAAGACGCGCTCGGATTCGGATCGCTACAACCATCTGGTGCTGCTCTGCGAAAACCAGGAGGGCTATCGCAACCTGATTCAACTGGTTTCCACTGGCTTTCTGGAGGGCTTCTATTACAAGCCGCGCATCGATAAAGATTTGCTGGCGAAGCATTCCGGAGGGATCATCGCGCTCTCGGCCTGCCTGCGCGGCGACATCAACGAAACGCTGATGGCCGATCGCTACGACGAAGCCCGCCGCCTGGCGTACACGTATCAGGATATTTTCGGCAAGAGCAATTTCTTTCTGGAAATTCAGGATCATGGCCTGGATCAGGACAAGCTGGTCACCCCGCAGGTGAACCGGTTGTCGCAGGAAACCGGCATTCCGCTGGTGGCTACCAACGACGCGCATTACCTGCATCGCGACGACGCGCGCGCCCACGAAATTCTGATGTGCATTCAGACCGGGAAGACCATGAGCGACCCGTCGCGTATGCACTGGAACAATCCAGATTTCTATCTGAAATCGCGCGCCGAGATGATGGCGCTGTTCGGCGAGCTGGAAGACGCCGTCAACCGGCCGTGGGAAATCGCCCAACGCTGCCAGGTGAAGCTGGAAAAAGTCAGTGCGCCGTTTCCGCGATTCGATGTGCCGGCGGAGCATTCGGCGGATACGTACTTTGAATTCGTCGCGCGACAGGGATTTGAAAAGCGGCGACCGCGCCTGGAAGCGCTGGAACGCGCCGGCAAGTTGAAGCAGCCCCTGGCGGCGTATGCGGAGCGGCTGGATTCGGAAATCCGCATGATCCAGCAGATGAAGTTCGCGGGTTATTTTCTGATCGTGTGGGATTTCATTCGCTTCGCCAAATCGTGCCGGATTCCGGTGGGCCCGGGACGCGGGTCTGCAGCGGGCAGCCTGGTCAGCTACGCGATGGAGATCACTGACATCGATCCGCTGCAGTACGGGTTGCTGTTCGAGCGCTTCCTGAATCCGGAGCGCATCAGCATGCCGGATATCGATATCGATTTCTGCATGAACCGGCGCGGCGAAGTGATTCAATACGTCACGGAGAAATACGGGCGCGAGCAAGTTGCTCAGATCATCACCTTCAACACGCTGGGCGCACGCGCGGCGCTGAAAGACGTCGGGCGCGTGCTGGATATGAGCTTCGCCGATGTCGAGCGCGTCACCAAGATGGTGCCAAATCAGCTCAACATCAGTTTGGCGGAGTCCTTCAAGATGGAGCCCGGCTTTGCGGATGCTGCGCGCAAGGATGCCCGGGTAGGCGAGGTGATGGAAGTCGCGCTGCGCCTGGAGGGACTGGCGCGCAACTGCTCGGTGCATGCGGCGGGCGTGGTGATTTCGCCCGGAGCCGCTGAAAAATCTGGTGCCGCTGTACCGCACCAACCGCGACGAAATTGTCACCCAGTACGACATGAACGGCCTGGAGAAGCTGTCGCTGCTCAAGATGGATTTTCTTGGCTTGACGACGCTCACGCTGGTGGACAATGCGCTGCAGCTCATCGAGCGGCGGCACGGCGTGAAGCTGGTGCTGGAAGATTTGCCACTCGAAGATCCGGCCAGCTACGAGATTTTCTCCAAGGGCTATACCAGCGGCGTGTTCCAGTTCGAATCGTCGGGCATGCGCGACATTCTGCGCCGGTATCAGCCCACGCGCATCGAGGATCTGACCGCGCTCAACGCCCTCTACCGCCCTGGGCCCATTCAAGGCGGCATGCTGGACGATTTCATCGAGCGCAAGCACGGCCGCAAAGCCATCGCCTACGATCTGCCGGAGCTGAAAGACATTCTGGAAGAAACGTACGGCGTGATTTTGTATCAGGAGCAGGTGATGCAAATCGCCAGCCGCGTGGCCGGCTATTCGCTGGGCGAAGCCGATATTCTTCGCCGGGCGATGGGCAAGAAGAAAGCCGAAGAGATGGCGTCGCAGCGCGCAGCGCTTTCTGGACGGCGCTAAGGCCAAGGGATTGCCGCAGCGCAAAGTCGAAAAAATCTTCGACCTGATGGAGCAGTTCGCCGGCTACGGTTTCAACAAGTCGCATTCGGCGGCGTACGCGTATCTGGCGTTCGTGACGGCGTATTTCAAAGCGCACTATCCGGTGGACTTCATGGCGTCGCTGCTGACGTCGGAAACGGGCAACACCGCGAAGGTCGTCAAGTACATCAACGAATGCCGCGACATGCGAATCACGGTGCTGCCACCGGACGTGAACGCGAGCGATTGGACCTTCACGCCGGATGGCGAGGCGATTCGCTTCGGCCTGGGCGCGGTGAAAAATCTGGGGCCGGCTGCGGTGGAATCGATCCGTGCCGCTCGCGAGCGCGTAGGCCGCTTCCATTCGATCTACCAGTTTTGCGAAACAGTAGACCTGACGGCGCTCAACCGGCGCATGATCGAGAGCCTGATTCGCGCCGGCGCCATGGATACGCTGGCAGGCACGCGCGCGCAATTGATGGCGGCGGTCGAAGGTGCGATGGAGTCCGGAGCACGCACGCTGCGCGACCGCTTGAGCGGACAGGAAGGGCTATTCGGCGGTGGCATGGAGGCGGAAGAAACTCACGAGGAAAGGCCGCTGCCCACCGCGGCGGATTGGACCGCGCGCGAAAAGCTTCTGGGCGAGAAGGAAATGCTGGGCTTCTACGTCACTGGCCATCCGCTGGATCAATATCAGGACAAAGTCGCCGAGCTGGCCAGCCATACCAGCTCCAACCTGGAAGGCCTCACCAAGAGCACTGAAGTAGCTCTGTGTGGAGTGCTCACGAATATTCAACGCAAACGCAACCGCGAATCCAAGCCGTGGCTGGCGTTTCAGCTCGAAGACCGCGAGGGCGCACTCGACGCCATGGTGTTCACCACCAATTTCGAGCGCCTGGCTCCGCTGGTGGTCGAGGATCAGGCGGTTCTGGTGCGCGGCCTCGTGCTGCCGGAAGAGAATGCCGCGCCGAAGATTTCGGTGCAGGACATCATCCCCCTGGATGTGGCGCGCCTGCCGCTGCCGTCGCTGATTTCGATACGCGTTTGGATTGGCCGCAACGGCGGCACCGACAAAGCATCCGAGCTCAACGATTTGTTCCGCGCCAAGCCCGGCGACACGCAGGTTCGGCTGCGGCTGGAGGCGGCGCGCGATTTCTCGGTGATTCTGGATGTGCCGGCCAAAGTCCGGCCGGATAAAGAATTCAAGGCGCGCTTAGCGCAGATTTGCGGCAGCGATGCGCTTGAGGTTCTGGCGGGGTAAGTGGGGCAGGTCCATGCCAGTCCATGACCTGGCTTGGATCAAGCGGATGAAAGACAGGCAGGTCGGGGACCTGCCCCACTTAGGCCAGCGGATTGATTAGCCGCAGGCCTGCAAATCGCGTGAAATCATGATCGGCCGTGCAAACTTGGGCGCCGTGTTCGATTGCAAGTGCTGCCAGGTGCGCATCCGTCACCAATGGTCCTCGCACATTTGTGTCGGCCATCAGCTTGGTAAGAATGCTCAAGTGCCGATCTCCCGGATGCAAGATTCCTACCGACGGGTACGCCAGCCACTCATTGACATTGGCAACTGCTTCGGCGCTTAGCAGCGGGTTCGCCAGGATGCGCGGATTGGTGCTGATACGCAGAAAGGCGAGGATCGTCACCCAGGCGAGGCGCAAAGGCCGCCGCTCGGCAAAGGCGTCTTCCAGCCATTGTTTGGCTTTGGCGTGGCCCTCGGCGCGCGCGTCGTATGCATAGAGCAGGACGTTCACGTCCAACAGGATCATTTATGGTACGGACCTTCCGCCACATCTAGTAATTCTTCGATGTTGTCGTAGGAAAGTCCGGGGCGCAGGCCCAGTGCCTTGGCTCGCACCTTGAACGGCTTCGGCGGATCGCGGCCGTTGCCTGACAGTCAGCCCGATCCGAATCACTTCGTTGACTGTCTCCTTGAAGGACTTGCCGGACCGGCGCATTTCCTGCTCCAGGTGGGCGCGGACGTCTTCGTCGAGCGTGAGAGTGGTCCGCACATCATGATGCTAACAATTGAGCATCATGATGTCAAGGCAGGGGGTGAGCTTGGTTTCCAGCGCAACTGAGGTAAAATTTGAGCTTGCCCCTTCGAGAACCAACCGGCATCTAATGGACCACGGTCCCGCATCCACATCCGGAATGAAGAGTGCCGCCTGGCAGCGGGTGCTCCTGGCCCGGCATTCCAAGCGGCCGCACTCTCTGGATTACATCGAGCGCCTGTTCACCGGGTTTAGCGAAATCCATGGCGATCGCCTGTTTGCCGATGACCCCGCCATCGTCTGCGGCATGGCCTTTTTTGAAGCGCGGCCGATCATGATCATCGGCGAGCAAAAGGGGCGCGACACCAAGCAGAACGTCCGCCGCAATTTCGGCATGCCCAAGCCGGAGGGATATCGCAAAGCGCTACGCGTGATGGAACTGGCAGCCAAGTTCGGGCGGCCGGTGATTACGTTTCTGGATACGCCAGGCGCCTACCCGGGCGTGGATGCCGAGGAGCGCGGGCAGGCCGAGGCTATTGCCCGCAATCTGCGCGAAATGTCGCGCCTGACGTCGCCGGTGATTTGCGTCTGCATCGGCGAAGGCGGAAGCGGCGGAGCGCTGGCGCTGGGTGTGGGCAACCAGGTCTGGATGATGGAAAACGCCGTCTACAGCGTGATTTCGCCTGAGAGCTGCGCGGCGATTATCTGGCGGGACGCCGCCAAAGCCGAGCTCGCGGCGGCGGCGCTGCGGCTCACCGCTAAAGATTTGCACGGCTTTGGGCTGATCGACGGCATCATTGCCGAGCCCGGAGGGGGCGCGCATGAAAATCCCGAGGGCGCCGCTGAAATGCTAAGGCGCACGCTGCGGACTTCGCTCGCTGAGCTGTCCAAACTATCCGCGAAAGAGCTGGTGGAACAGCGCTACCGCAAGTTCCGTCAGATGGGCAACTTCTTCACGGCCGAAGCCAAGTAGATCCCATGAGTAACCGGCGCGGGGCGGCGAACAAGATCGTGATTTTAGGCGTGCTGTTCATGGCTGCCATCCTCGGGCTGGTGCTTTATTCCACCATGGGAAACGCGAAATACCGTTGCGAAGTATGCGTCGCCTATCAGGGTCGGCAAGCCTGCCGGACCGCTTCCGCAGCGACAAAAGAGCAGGCTGAGCGCACCGCCAGGGAGAATGCCTGCGCGCAGATCGCCTCCGGCGTGACGGATTCCATCGCCTGCGACAATTCAACCCCGATCAGCGTCATTTGGCTGACCCACCGCTAAACCTGGACTGGGCCGGTCGGGGACCTGCCCCACCGTAGCAACGGGCGGAATATAATAAATCTTGGCGAACATTACGCGCCCTGGTTTCGTCTAAGACTTGCAGGAGTAATATCCCCTTGAAACGAAAGTGGAAAATCACTATAGCCGTACTTGTGTTAGCGCTCGCGGGCGGTGGCGCCCTGTGGGGCGTCAAGTATAGCCGGCGCGGCGTGGTCACGGTCCAGACCGGGCGAGCCGTGCGCCAGGATCTGGTGAGCCAGGTGACGGCGTCGGGCGAAGTTAAGCCGCGCAAGTACATCAACATCGGCGCTAACGCCATGGGCGAGCTCACCGAAATCCTCGTCAAAGAAGGCGATCGCGTCGCGAAGGGCCAACTGCTGGCGCGGGTGGAATCGGTGCAGCCGGAGGCCGACGTGAATGCGCAGCGCGCGGCGTTGAGTTCCGCTGAAGCGGATGCGGCCGCAGCCGAGGCCGGCGTGAAGGCGTCCGACGACAACCTGACCAGCCTGCAAGCTACCATCGACCGCAACAAATCCGAACTGGATCGCACCAACCTGGAATACAAACGCGCCGAGCAGATGTTCAAGGACAAGCTGATCGCACGCCAGGATTTCGAGCAGAAAAAGGCGGCCTACGATTCCCAGCAAGCTGCCTTGCGCGAGGCCGAAGCGCGGCTGGTGCAGGCCAGAGCCCAGCGGGCGCAGGTGGCGGCGCAGCTCAACGCCTCGCAGAAACGCATTGGGCAGCAGCGCGCCGTCGTGACACGCGCGACAGATGTGCTGCGGAAGTTCAACGCCTATGCCCCGCTCGAAGGTATCGTCACCAACCTGCCGGTGCGGGTGGGCGAAACCGTGGTGCCGGGTATTCAGAATTCGGCGGCGAGCACCATCATGACCATCGCCGACATGTCGCTGATCACGGCCGAAGTGAAAGTCGATGAGACCGACATCGTCAGCGTCAAGATGGATCAGATAGCCGACGTCACCATCGACGCCATGCCGGGCAAGACTTTCAAGGGGCACGTGATCGAAATCGGCAACACGGCGATTCTGCGCTCGACTGGCGTGGCCGCGTCGCAGAGCAATATATCGAGCCAAGAGGCGAAGGATTTTAAAGTCGTGGTGGGGCTGGACAATCCGCCGAGCGAAATCCGCCCAGGCCTTTCCTGCACGGCTAAGATCGTTACGGCCACGCGCCAGCGCGCCCTGTCGGTGCCGATTCAAGCGCTGACCATCCGCCAGCGCGGGCGATCTGGAAACCAAGCCCGCGGATTCGTCGGCGCAAGCCGCCAGCCGGCCCGATCCGGTGGCTGAAAAAGCGCGCAAAGAAGAGATACAGGGCGTCTTCGTCGTCTCCGGCGGCAAAGCCGCATTCCGCAAAGTGGAAACCGGAATCACGGGCGCGACGGATATCGAAGTTACCGGCGGCTTGACCGAGGGCGATGAAATCATCACTGGCAGTTACCAGGTAATCAAGACGATCCGGCAGGACGCACAAGTCAAAGTCGACAATAAGACGCCGTTCAAAACAAGCACCAACACGTAGCGGGAAAGACAGGCAAAATGGCACAGGTAGTGGATGCAGCGATCGAGCGTGGCGAACAGCTCAAACGGGACGGGATAGTTATTCGGACCTTCGATCTGTGGAAGACCTACGTCATGGGCGATCAGGAGATCAACGCGGTTTCCGGCGTCGATATCGAGATCAAAAAGGGCGAGTATGTGGCCATCATGGGTCCGTCGGGCTCGGGCAAATCGACGCTGATGAATCTCATTGGCTGCCTGGATACGCCGACCAAAGGCGAGTACTTCATCAACGGCCGGCTGGTGAGCTCGATGAACGATGACGAGCTGGCGCGCATTCGCAACAAAGAAATCGGCTTCGTGTTTCAGACGTTCAACCTGCTGCCGCGCGCCACATCGCTGCACAATGTGGAGCTGCCGTTGATTTACAGCGGCAGTCCGGCGGACGTGCGGCTGGCGCGCGCCAAAGCGGCGCTGCAGCAAGTGGACCTGGCGGGGCGCATGTACCACCGGCCCAACGAGCTTTCCGGCGGCCAGCGGCAGCGCGTGGCGATTGCGCGCGCGCTGGTGAATAATCCATCGATTCTGCTGGCGGATGAGCCCACCGGAAACCTGGACAGCGCCACCGGCAACGAAATCATGGCCCTGTTCGAGCGCCTGTACAAGCAGGGCAATACGATTGTGCTGGTGACGCATGAGCACGATATCGCCATGCATGCGCACCGCATTATCCATGTGCGCGACGGCAAAGTGGAGAAGGACGAGTTAGTCCCGTAGGGGCGGGTTTCCAACCCGCCCGTTCACGCGTTGAGGATTCGTGAATCCGATGGCGATCGTAAAGGCGGGTTTGAAACCCGCCCCTACCTTACTTCGCGGAGCGTGCTGTGCTTTTGGCCGAATGTGAAGTAAATCGCCAGGCCGATCAGCAGCCACACGAAGAAGCGCACCCAGGTCTGCAGCGGCAGCGCGGTCATGAGCACCAGGCAGCATCCGATCGAAAGGATCGGAAATGTCGAGCCGCCTGGTACGCGGAAGCCGCGCGGACGCTCGGGCTGGGTGCGGCGCAGCACCAGCACGCCGACTGAAACTACGACAAAAGCGAACAGCGTGCCGATATTCGAGAGGTCGGCGAAGGTGCCGATGTCCCAAATGCCGGCCGGAATTCCCACCGCGAAGCAGGCCACCCAGGTGCTGACATGCGGCGTGCGGAATTTCGGATGCACTTTCGCGAAAGCGCGAGGCAGCAGACCGTCGCGCGACATCGCGAACCAGACGCGCGCTTGCCCGTACTGAAAAACCAGCAGCGAGGAGAGCATGCCCACGATCGCGCCCACGCCCACCCAGCGGCGGATGCCTTCATAGCCAAGCTGCTTGAGGACGTTGGCCACCGGCGCGGCATTGTTCAGCGTCGTGTACTTGGCTACGCCGGTCAGCACCAGCGCTACCGGATGTATACAGCAGCGCGCAGGCGACCAGCGTTCCGAAAATTCCAATAGGGACGTCGCGCTGCGGCGTGCGGCATTCCTCGGCGCAGGTGGAGACGGAATCAAAACCGATGTAGGTGAAAAAGACGATGGCCGCGCCGGTGAGCACGCCGGGAAATCCGTTGGGCATGAACGGATGCCAGTTTTCGGTCTTGATGGCGTGCGCCGCGCCGAAGACAAAAACCAGAATCGCGGCGATTTTGATCAGCACCATGATGTTGTTGGTCTTCGCGCTTTCTTTCACGCCGCGCACCAGCACATAGGTCAGGCCCACCACCACCAGCAAAGCCGGCACGTTGAAAATGGCGCCGGTCATGTGTCCGGCATTGATGGTCGGCTGAGAAATGATGTCCGGCAAATGCACGCCGAAAACGCTGTCGAGCAGATCGTTGATGTAGGCGGAAAAGCCGACCGCCACCGCCATGTTGGAAACGGCGTACTCGAGAATCAAATCCCAGCCGATGATCCAGGCGAAAATTTCACCGAGCGTGGCGTAGGCGTACGTGTAGGCGCTGCCCGCGACCGGAATCATCGACGCCAGCTCGGCATAGCACAGGCCGGCGAAGCCGCAGACGACGGCGGTCAGGAAAAACGACAGGGAGATGGCCGGGCCAGCAGCGGGCCGGCCCATCGTGGAAAGCGTCTTGGTGCCGTGCAGAATCAGATCGAGCACGGGCGCGTGCAGAATCGACGGGTAGCCCAATTGCTCTCCCGCCGCCGCCGTGCCCGTGAGAATGAAAATGCCGGAGCCGATGACGGCGCCGATGCCGAACGCCATCAGACTCCACGGACCGAGCGTCTTGTTCAACCGCTTGCCGGGCTCTTCCGACACAGCGATCAGCGCGTCGATACTCCGCGTCTCGAGGAGAAGGCTGAGCTTCGGCACCAGTCACCTAGCGCTTACGTTGGCCCTGCACCATCTTTTTGACCTTCTTCTTCAGCGAGCCGCGCGCCACGCCGGATGCGCGTTTGGCCTTGGGCGCGGCTTTCTTGCGCGCTGCCCGCTTCAGTTTCTTGCGTTCGAGTAATCTCTTTGCCTTTAGTATTCATTAGCCTTTTTTCAATCCTGCGTATTTCTCCACGAGTTTCTTCAGGCCGTAGCCGGGGAAACTCACGGTAATCTTGGCGTCTTCGCCATCGCCTTCGCGGCGAACCACGGTGCCCGTGCCGTACTTAGGATGTTCTACCACCATTCCGGTCCGGGCGGGTTTTTTCGGAGCCGGCGGCGCCGCGGGTAAAGAACGGTTTGCTACCGGCCGCGACCCGGCGCCAGTTTGCGGGGCTGGAAACGCCACACCGCGTTCGGCGAAGAACTGGGCTACATTCTCCACCGAATTGTACGTTTTCCCAGTATAGAGATTTCGCTTGACGGTCTCACGCACTTCATGGCGTTCGGCGGTCAAATCCACTTGCGGAATCGCGCTGCCGCCGCCCAAATTGGCGATCAACGCCGGCGGGATTTCCTGCAGAAACCTGGACGCGATGGAACGTTCCTGCTCACCGCCGCCGAAACGCCGGCGATAGCGGGCCCAGGTGAGGATGAGATGCTTCTCGGCGCGCGTCATGCCCACGTAGCACAGGCGGCGCTCTTCCTCCATGGCGGATTCGGAAAGGAAGCGACCGGCTGTGCGGAAACAGTCCTTCTTCCATGCCCGACATGAAAACGATGGGGAATTCCAGGCCCTTGGTGTTGTGCAGCGTGAGCAGACTCACTTGCGCGTGCTCGTCGATTTGATCGGCGTCGGCAACCAGCGCGGCATGATCCAGAAATTCGGTGACGGTTTCGCCGCGCTCGACGGCTTCGGCAGCGGCGTTGGCCAACTCCACCAGATTTTCCAGGCGCGCTTCGGCTTCGGGCGTGTCTTCCTGCTCCAGCATTTGCCGGTAGCCGGTGCGCTCTTCAATAAAGCGAATGGCTTCGTGCAGAGGCTTGGCCGCAACGGCTTCGGAAAGCTCCTGCATCATGGTGCGGAACGCTGCCAGCGCAGCTTGGGCGCGCGCCGGAAATTGCTGCTCATCCACCATGCGGCCGATCGCCGTCCACATGGACAGGCCCTGCGCGATGGCGTAGGTCTCTACTTGCTCGACAGTGGTTTTGCCAATGCCGCGCGCCGGCGTGTTGATAATGCGCAGCAGGCTGAGCGAATCCTGCGGAGCGACGGCGAGCTTGAGGTACGCCACGATGTCTTTGACTTCGGCGCGCTGGTAGAAACTGAATCCGCCCACCACAACATATTTGCGGCCGTAGCGGCGCAGCGCTTCTTCAATCTGGCGGGATTGCGAATTGGTGCGATACAGCACAGCGACGCGGTAATCCGGGTGCTCGCCAGAAGGCGTTCGATGGTGTCGGCGATGAACAGCGCTTCGTTTTCCGCGTCGAAGCCGGAGTAGAGGCCCAGCTTCTCGCCGGCGCCCGAATCCGTCCAGAGCCATTTGCCCTTACGCTCCTTGTTGTTGGACACCAGTGCGCTGGCCGCTTCCAGAATGTTTTTCGTCGAGCGGTAATTTTGCTCCAGGCGAATGACGCAGGCGTTGGGATAATCGCGTTCGAAATCCAGAATGTTGCGAATATCTGCGCCGCGCCAGCTATAGATGGACTGGTCTTCATCGCCCACCACGCCAACATTCATGTGAGACTGCGACAGCAGCCGCATCAGCTCGTACTGGCTGCGATTGGTGTCCTGATACTCATCGATCATGATGTAGCTGACGCGGCGATTCCAGGCGTCGCGCGTGGCTTGGTCGCTGTGGAGCAGGCGCACGGTTTCGAGCAGCAGGTCGTCGAAATCCATGGCATTGGCGCGCAGCAACGCTTTTTCGTATTCCTCGAAGATCACCGCGATTTTGCTGGAGACGGGATCGGTCGATTCGGCGTAGATATCCTGCGGCGTCTTCTTGGAATTCTTGGCGTGGCTGATGCGGCTGAGCAGCGCGCGATGCTGCATGAATTTTTCGTCGAGGCCCAGATGACGATAGGCAGCCTTGATGATGGCGAGCTGGTCTTCGTCGTCGTAGATGGAAAACTGGCGGGTGAATCCAGGACGCACGCGCGCCAGCGGATCGCCGTCGCGGCGCAGCAGGCGCACGCAAAATGAGTGAAATGTGGAGACGTTGGGATTAGACGTCAGCGTTTCGTTTTCGAGCAGCGATGCCACGCGCGAACGCATTTCGCTCGCGGCTTTGTTGGTGAAAGTCACCGCCAGAATCGCCGATGGCGGGATGCGATGAGCGCTGATCAGGTGCGCGATACGGTGCGTGATCACGCGTGTTTTGCCGCTGCCGGCACCAGCCAGGATGAGCAGAGGCCCTTCGGTATGAGCCACGGCTTCGCGCTGCTGGGGATTCAGGCCTTGAAGGAAATCCATCGAATGGAGGTCTGTTTGAATTTTAGCATCACTGGCCCAGATAGGACCGTAAATCCGGAAACAGGAGCGCTCGTATTTCGGCCTTTGACAAATCCTCCTTGCGGATGAGCGTGGCGCCGGAGTCGATGTTGCGCGGCGGAGTTTGGCCGGCGAGTTTCAGACCGATGGCGCGCGTGCTCTCATAGCCCATGCGGAATGGATTCTGCGCGACCAACGAATCGATGGTGCCGTCGTTGAGATCGCCGAGGATTTGTTCGGATGCGTCGAAGGCCACCAGCTTCACATTTTTCGCGCCGCGCGATTTCAGCGCCTGGGCCGCGCCCGTTGTGCTGGATTCGTTGTCGGCAAACAAACCGGCGAGATCGGGATGCGCGGTGAGAATATTTTCCGTCGCGGCCATGGCCTTGGCGCGGTCGGCCATGCCGAATTGCAAGCCAACGATATTGATGGCGGGATACAGCTTGCGGATCTCTTCCTGGAAGCCGTCTTCGCGGTCCATGGTGGAAGCGCTGCCCGGCATGAAGCCGATGACGGCGACTTTGCCTTTACCGCCGAGCAACTCGCCCAGGCGCCGCGCCGCCATCCGGCCGCCTTCGCGATTGTCGGTGGCGACGTAGGAAACAATTTGGTCGGTGTCGATGGCGGAATCGAAAATCGAAACCGGAATGCCTTCGCGCGCGGCGCGCTCGACAACGCTCACCAGCGCGCGCTTATCTACCGGCGCAAGCACGATGCCCGCAACGCGGCGGTTGATCATGGACTCCACGATTTCGATCTGGCGGCTGGAATCGATTTCGAGCGTGGGCGCGTTCCATTCGATGGAAAAATGATACTCGCGGCCGGCTTTGATGGCGCCGGCATGGACGGTTTGCCAAAAGATGTGGTTCGCGCCTTTTGGAACCACGCCCACGACGCGCGTGGTGTCGCGCTTGCAAGCGGTCGTCAGCAGCAGCAGAAGTAATAGAGCTTTTCGCATTGATGTACAACCGCTCCCTTTGGTCGCGGCTCTGTAAGCGGTTTCTCTATGTTAGCTTGACATGCCGCGCGCCTTCCGCTTTGCTGGGTAGATGCCGTTCGTCAAGGTCGCTTCGCTCGCCCAGCTTCCCGCGGGCAATGTCATGGAAGTCACGGTGAATGGCAATCCGTACGCGGTCTGCAACGCCGGCGGAAGCGTGACTGCGCTCGATGGCCTTTGCCCGCACCAGCAAGGGCCGCTGGGACAGGGTGAAATCAGCGGCCACAATGTCGTGTGTCCGTGGCACGCCTGGGAATGGGACTGCGCTACTGGCGCCAACGATTTCGATCCGAACAAGAAAGTCGCGACGTTCGCCGTGCACGTCGAAGGCGTCGATATTCTGATCGACGTTCCCGCATAGCGTTCATGCCCGAACTTCCCGAAGTCGAAACCATCGCGCGTTCCCTGGCGCCCAAGCTGCGCGGCCGGCGAATTACCAGCGCCGAATTCACCTGCAAGCGTGTGCTGATTGGCGAACCCGACGAGACTGCGCGCGCGCTTACCGGCAAAGTCATCCGCAAGATCACGCGGCGCGGCAAATTCCTGGTGATGGAGCTGGATGGCGGCGCGTGTTTCGTGGTCCATCTGGGCATGACCGGCAAGCTGCTCATGAACGGCGTGCAGGGCAAGCATGCGCACGCTGTCCTCACGCTCGATCGCGGCGTGCTGATCTACGACGATCCCCGCCAGTTCGGGCGCCTGCAATTCAGCCAGGGGCTGCCGGAACGTGTGGCTGCGCTCGGCCCGGAGCCGCTCGATGTCCCGCTCGATCGTTTCGCGGAATTGCTGCGCGGCCGCAAATCGCCGTTAAAATCCGTGCTGCTGAATCAGAAATTCCTGCGCGGCATCGGCAACATCTATGCGGATGAAGCTCTGTTTCGCGCCGGCGTTCATCCTTTGGCGGCGGGCTCGCGTCTGCGCCCGGATCGCGTGAAGCGCCTGCATCAGGCCATCCGCCAGGTGCTCAGCGAAGCCATCCAGGCCGGCGGTTCCTCGATTTCAGATTACGTTGACAGCGACGGGCGGGAGGGCAGCTTCCAGTTCGATCATCGCGTCTACCAACGCACGGGCGAACCTTGCGTGACTTGCGGCACGCGTGTGAAGCGGATCCTGGTGATCCAGCGCGCCACGCATTTTTGCCCGAAATGCCAAAAACAATGAAGGCGCCCCTGCGAATCGAAACCAACCGGCTGGTGCTGCGGAAACCCACTCTGGCAGATGCAGAGGCAGTGTTTACCCGCTATGCCAGCGATCCGGAAGTGACGAAATTCATGGGCTGGCCACGGCACGAGTCCATCGAAGAAACTCGATCTTTTCTTGAGCTCAGCGATGCAGAGTGGGAACAATGGCCGGCGGGCCCTTATTTGATCGAGTCCGCGGCCAACGGCCAGTTGCTCGGCGCCGCAGGGTTACGTTTCAAAACACCCACAATTGCGGTCACCGGGTACGTACTCGCGCAAGATGCCTGGGGCTACGGATACGCAACTGAGGCCCTGCGCGCCGTAGTGACTGTTGCGATGGATGTGGGCGTGCACCAGCTTTCGGCAACCTGTCACCCCGAAAATCTCGCCTCCGCCCGGGTTCTGGAGAAGTGCGGCTTTGTCAAAGAAAAGCTGCCTGCCTCGGCGGCATTTCCAAATATCAGACCGGATGAGCCTTTGGAGTGCCTGCTCTACTTGAAGCGTTTTTTGAACTGAAGGTCCAGGCCGAACGCCGAGTTCTCTTCCCGTACGGCGATTACCGACCACTCCCGGTTCAATGACCATTCCAATCGCACGAATGCAGAGTTGGTGCGCGTCAGGTTGGTGATATAGGTGAGCGTGACATCCTGCGTAACCGGCTGCTCAATCGTCAGATGCGCCTGCGGGTTATTGTCCACAGCTGTTAAGAGCGGATCAATCTTGATCCTGCTCACTCCAAAGAAGCGCTCCAGCCGGCCGGCTCCTCCGGGACTCGACATCGCTTGACTCACCAGCGATGAAGCACCCGCCTGCTGCCAGGATTGCGCGGCTCCGCTCTGGCGGGCCAACACGGCCGGGTCGGTGGAAGGAGCGCGGCCGGTAGCCAGCAGCGCCACGATGTCGGAGAACTGCAGCGGCGGGTCGGAACGATAGTTAACGGTCAGCTTGTTGATCGGCCCTGAAACGCTGAGCGTGATATCGATACCGCGGGCGCGCGTCTGCAAATCCAAGTTGAGATTGGGCTCGAGCTTCACCGGGTTATAAAACGAAACCGATCCCTGGCTGATGGTGTACTTGTTGCCGAAGAACGTCATCTCACCTTGCGTGATGTTGATGCGTCCCAGCAGAACGGGGTTGGTGAGAGTTCCGCGCAGGCGCAGGTTGGCATCCGCCTGCAGATTCTGCGCGAGCGAGGTTTGGAAACTTACACCTTGCGCGGTCTCGATCTGCACATCGAACTGGAGGCCGGCCAGCAAGCCGGTGGGATTGGCCACGGTGCGCGATGGCTCGGCGGCATGCCCGAACAGGGATGAGAAATCCGTGCGCCGGTTGAGCCCGGTGCGCAGAATCGTGACGGTGCCCGAGAGCACGTTGCGCTGGCTGGACCCGGTCCACGTGAGCGCGGCATCGGCCACGGTGCTTGCGCCTTCGGGATAGCGCAAGCGAACCTGGGCCGCGGTGGCGTCGATGCGAAATGTCGGTTCGCTCGCCGCCACCGACACAAACCCGGAGAGCGTAACTTTGCCGCCGCCCGTTTCCGCCGTCAAGTCCCGAATCGTGGCGCGGGTGCCTTCGAACAGAACGGCGCCGTTGATCTGGGTGAGGCCGTTCGGGAAGTCGGCGAAAGTGAGGCTGGCGTTCTTGATATTCATCCGGCCGGCGATTTGCGGCTGGCGAATCGGTCCGTGGATGGCGGCGTCGATTACGACTTGCCCGGAGCCAGTCGCCCCGGTAGTGAAATCCCGAAGCACGGCCGCGTCGATCGTTCCCTCCACCCGCGCATCGAGTGCATGCGGGTCTGCCAGGGCAGCCGTTCCGGCGAGGGAGAAATCCGTATTGCGCCCCGCCAGGTGAGCGCTTTCCACGCGAATCAGGGATTTTTCCAGCGTCAGGCGAAGCGGCGCCGTATTGCGGAGCGCGAACGTTGAGGCGTTGCCTGGAGCAGCCGGATCGGCCGCAGGAACAATTTCAATTTTCGGCAAATCGAGTGATCCGGTCCACCCAGCCGGTTCCAGGGCGGGTCCAGCCACGGCGAGCTTCCCTTCCGTCCAGCCATTCACATTGCGCAGCGCGAGTGGAGCATTGGCCCACGCGGCCAGCTTGGCAAAATCAAGCCGGGAGAAACTGGCTTCGACAGTTCCTGGATAATTTCCCTCCATGCGCCAACGCCCTTCCGCATGCACGGCGGAACCGACCAGCGGCATGTCGAGCTTGGCTTCGAGCGACCCGTTACGCGTGGCCGCGGTGAGGCGCACGTCACCGAGCGATTTGCCATCCATCGCCACAGCAAAACCCGTTAAGTCTGCGGTGATCTCTTCGGCGCGCACCTGCGCGGGCGTAACAGCGAACGTGCCGCCCGCGGTGAACTGAACGTCACCGGTGAGTTCCGGCCAGCGGTCCTGTACCGTGTGAATTTGGCTCAGCGCCATACGATTGCCTGCGGCGTGGAGCGTGAGACGCCCGTTGCCGAAATCACTCGCGGCATGTTGGTACGAGCCATCAAAGTTCAAGCGCCTGGTTCCAGCCTCGATCACGCCCGGGCCGGCCTGCAGACGGTTGGCGCCATACTGCAACTTCACGGCGAGATTATCGAAGGGCTCGCCGTAGAGTGTTCCCTTCGACAGGCTCAGGTCGCCGGCGATGCGAGGCTCCTGCAGCACGCCGGAAATTCTGCCATTGGCTTTGAAACCGCCTTCCACCGGAAGCCCGCTTCGCCCGGCGAACGCCGCGATCTCGCCGATACTGGTGCCGTGTGCCGAGACTCTGGCCTCGACGGTCGAGGCGCGATTGACTTTCCAGTCCGCCAGACTCGCCTGGCCATCAAACTCTGCTTGCCACCCGCCGCGTTTCAAACTGCCGCCCTGCAAGTGCACTGACGATTCATCCACGCTGGCGTCCGCGGCGAACGCCTGGAATTTCTGCTGGTCGTAAACGAAATTCTCCAGCGAAACGCGTCCGGCGATTTGCGGCGCATCGAGGGCCCCGCTCACCGTGCCGTCGAACGAAGCCGCACCGTGGTCGAGATGAATCGGCAGAGGAGCATCGAACGCGGGTGCGATATCTTCCAGATTGCTGGACTTCATTCGCACACGCAGTTGGCGGCCTAACACGCCGGCGAAGTCGAGCTGCGTGGAAGGCAGCGCCAGGTGAGAATCGGCCACGTCGAGCAGGCCGCGCTCGCCGTCATAGCTGGCCTCGATGGCGCCGCGCACCGGATTGCGCTCGCCCGCCGGCGAAATCACGATCTGGGCCTTCGCCTGAAAACGCCTCAGATAGAGCTGGCTGAGCAGGCCGCGAATGTCGATTGATCCGGCCAACACGCCGCCCCAAGGCACGGGCCGACTACCATACAGGCTCACCAGGCGCGCCAGATCCAACCCCACTACGTCGCCATTCACGCGAAAGCGGTCCAGGCCCATCACCTCCGCTTGGCCGGTGAAACTGCCGCCCAGCGCCCCCATCCGCAGCCCTGTAAGCTCGACGTGCAGCGGGTCAATACGGACCGCGGAATCTGCCGTCACGCCGCGAACCGCCCGTGCGCCTTCTCCGAAAGACAGCTCGCTCGCGTGCAGATGGCCGGTCGCCACGTAGTCGGCTGCGCCGGCAAAGTGCCCTTCACCCTCCAATTGGATAACGCCGGTCTGATTAGCGCGCACTTTTAGCACGCGGCTCGCCTCGCCAAGGGAGAAATGCACTTTGTATTGAAAGTCGCTCTGCGGATTTGCCAAGTCGTGGATGGTGCCCGAAAGTTCGGCGTGCGATTCAGGAGTGTCGAGCGTAGTGCTCGAAATAATAATCTGATTCTTGGCCACCGTGCATGTGGATTGCACGTGCAAAGTAACCGGCAGATCCTGGCTCAGGCGGAGTTCCAGCGGATCGACGGAAATGACGCCTTCATAACGAGAGGCTGCCAACTGGCGGAACACGGTGTGGAAATTGGCTCCGGTGGCGCTCCAGGGATTGCGGGAAGAATTGACGTCGAACTGGCCGTCCCGCACCATAAACCGCTGGATGGCTACATCAAACAGCCGCCCGCCGCGCCGGGTCGGTTGCGGGCCCGGCACATTGGTCTGCCCGCTGGGGTCGATGAGCAAGTGCACTTGCGGCTGGATGGCTTCGAAAGCATCCATATCCACCGTGCCTTTCAGCAGCAGCGCGGGCTTAAACGTAAACGCGAGGGAGGTGACGCGGAGCAGAGGACGGTCGCCGGCTGGCTCGGAGCCATGGATCACCAGATTGCCCAGCTCGATCCGCATCGTGCGCCATTCGAAATGAAAAGAGCCGATCTCGACCCGCCCGCCCGTCAACCGCCCGGCTTCGAGCGCGATCCGGTCGCGTACAGCGCGGCTGAACCAATCGCTTTGCAGAACCAGCATGCCGGCGATGCTAACCGCCGCGATCGCGATCCCGCATCCGAGAAACAGTTTGGTGCGCCGCTTCATGACGCCGGCTCCGGACGATACTCGATGCGTGTACGGGCGCGCGCTTCTTTGAGCCAGATATCCATCTGTTTATCGATTTCCTGGTTGGCCTGCGCCCCACTGGCAGTCTCGCCGGGGACGCGAAACCGGAAATCGATGAAACGCAGCAAGGTGAGCTGCCACAACAATTGCGCCTTGAGATCCGGCTCGGAGATGCCGTACTTCTGGAGCGCTTGCAGATATTCCTCGTTCGACTTAAAACGCTGCTCGCGGACCTGCTGCAGCAAGGGTTCGGTTTCAGCGGTGGAGGGGCCGGGGTATCTGCCCACTTCCATCTCCTTGCGGATCAGCTTCTGCTCGATCAGGCGCTCGGTGGCCTTGTGGCGGGAGTCCGGGCTGAAATCCGGCTCTACGCCGTTGAGGAAAGCGGCCATTTGAATGTCACGCCGGACTTCGCTGGCGGTGACCACCTGGTTCCCGACTGAGACCACGATGCGGTCGATGATCTCGGCGCGCTGGCAGCCGGGCAGGAAAGCAAGCAAAAGTAGGGCGCGCTGCATCATCAGAAAGCCTGTCCTATTGAGAATACAAATTGAAAGCGGGTGATGTGCTGGTCGGTGCGGAGGGTGGGGTCGCTGCCGCAAGCAAGCAGGTCATCCAGACTTCCCTTGCAGCCGAAGAAACGGGGTGAGTTCAATGCCGTACGCCAGATCGAGGCGCAGGGGTCCAACGGGCGTGCGGTAGCGGATACCAAACCCGACGGCGTGCACCATGTAATCGAAATCCTGCAAATCCCGCTGATGATAGCGAAAGCTGATACTGCTCAAGTTGTCGTAGACGTTGCCCATGTCGTGGAACAGCACGCCGCCGAGGCTGTCGCCGAAGAGTGGGAAACGCCATTCGGTCTTATGAAATAAGAGCGCCCGGCCGCCCAAGGGAAAGCCGGTCGTCAAATCGCGCGGGCCCGCCTGATTTTCGGGAAAAGCGCGATCCGAGCTGCCGCCGCCGCCAAAGAAGCGCTCCGGAAAAGGAATGGCCTCGTCGGGGGTGAGCGGGCCGGAGAGGTTGAACGGGAACATCGCGCCGAAAGTCAGCTCGCGCGCCAGCACCGTGCGTTTGCTGGTCGAGTAGTAGGTGGCGTTGCGCGCCAGGCCGCGCACGAAATTGATTTGCGAGCCGAATAGCTTGGACGCAAGCCCGAGATCAACGGTGTTGTAGATACCCTTGTGGGCGTTGATGGGATCGTCGCGGCGGTCCTGAATATAGGTGCCGGAGAGCATTCCCACGCGCGCCGGTTGGGAAAGGAGCGGAACCAGCAGCGCGTTGATTTTAAGATCGGACGTAGTCACCCGGCGGTAGCTGAAGCGGTACAGGAAACTGCTGGGCTTGGACAGCCGCTGCGCCATCTGCACCGAGCCCTCCAGGCGGCGGGACGCAAACGTGCGAAAGTCGTGAGTGTCGTCGTAGAGCGCGGTGAAGCTGAGATCGAAATTTTCGTGATTGCGAAACTGCGGCGCCACGTACGTCAGCACGCCGCGCCGCTCCAGCGTCGAAAACCGGCTGCGAAAACTCAACGTGTGCGCCAGGCCCAGAACGTTCAAGCGCGTCACATCGAAAGACACCTGGGGAACGAAAGCCGATTGGCCGGCTGGCGCGTCCAGACTGGTCTCGCTCCCGCCGATTCGGGCGAATTCCGCGCCGAGGCCCGTCGATACCGAATACTTCTTGGCCTCTTCCACTTCGTAAACCACGTACTTGCGTTCGTTCTCGCCATCCGGATTCTGAATGGCCATATCCACGGTGGCGAACACGCCCAGATTGTAAAGGCGGCGCTGGGTCTCCGCCATTCGTATGGGCGATAACGGATCTCCGGCGGCAATCCGCACTTTGCGATTCACCACGCTGCGCCGCGTGGTGTCCAAACCCTCCAGCAGCACGCCGCGCACAAATTGGCGGGGCCCTTCGTGAACGGTGTAGCCTAGGTCTACCTGGTGAGGCTGCGGGCCCGGCTTCGAGCTCCATTCGAAACTAGCGTTGGGAAACCCGTTGGTGAAATAAAAAACCAGAATCGCGTCGCGGTCGGCCGCCACGTTGAACTCGCTGTACGGCTGGCCTGTCGAAGAACTGAGCGTCGGCAGCAGGCTGGAGGCGTCGAGCTGAACGAAACCGGCCACGTCCAGCTTCGAAACCAGCCACTGCGCGCCCTCTTTGACCTTGAAGTGAACCGCCAGGTTTCCCGTTTTGCCACGGTAATTGTCTTCGACTGTAGCCGACACCGCGACGTCGCGAAACCCGTTTTGGCGATAGACGTCGGCTATCGACTCCTCATCACGCCGCCGGAGCGCGTCGCTGAACCGTCCGCGGCGGGCGGCCAGCGATTTGGTCTGAATCAGCATTCTCTCGCGCAGGGTTGCCGACGTGAAGTACCGGTTGCCGCTGATGTCCAACGCCACCACCGCGTGGCGCGTTCCTGGTTCGATGTGGTAGTCGACTTCCTGCTCGCCATCTGCGGCGCCGCGTTGCTCGAAATCCACCTGGGCCTCGAAATAGCCCTTCGATTGCAGCTCGTCCCGCAAATTGCGCTGCCCTTCGGCTAACAAATCCTGGTCCACCGTGTGTTCTTCGTAGATCGGGATCTCCCGTTTCAGCGTGCCGGAGCTGACTTTGGCGCCGATGGCGCGGACCACAATCTTCGGGCCGGCCTCGATCAGCAATTTGGGGGAAACAGTGCGGGAAGTGTCGTCGTACTCCATCCCTTTGAGCTGAACCGAGGCCAGGAAACGGTCGCGATTTTCGTAGCGGGAGCGTATGCGATCCAATCCTCTGCGAGTGCGGTTGCCATTCACGCTTCTCCATCCACCGATGAGGAAGCGTCGCCAGCGGGTAGCGCCGATGATCTCTGCCGGCTCCAGTTCGAGCGTGCCATTCAGCTCCGGCTCGCGATACCTGGCGCGCGGGCCGGAATCGATTTCGAAATGCACGTGCGCCTGCTGCGTTTGGGAATCGTATTCGATACGCGGCTGGATATGGTGCTGGTAGAAACCGTTGTCGGTCAAGATGAGATTGAGGCCAGTGGTGGCGGGCTGCAGGTCTTCCTCGCGAAACGGCTGGCCCAGATCGAGGCCGGTCGCGCCGGTTAGCTGGCCGACGTTGGGCGGATCGGAAACCGTGGCGCTGACCGAGACGCGCCCCACAAACCAGCTGTTCTTGGTGATAAAACGAAGAATGACCCCATCGCCTGAAAGCTCGGCATCCACTGATATGTCCTGATATTGGCCGGTCGCGAAAAGACGTTCGAGTGATGCCCGCACATCAGCCAAGCTCAGGGCCGCACCTTTCTTGACCGGCAGTAGTTCCTCCAGCTCGAGGGAATCGACGGGCTGATTCGGAGGCGAAAACTGTATGTCCGTGATGCGCTTACCTTCATAGCGGCTGTCTTGGGCGCTTAAGGCACACCACTGCGCTGAGCCCAGACAAAGCACCACAAATGCATAGCGCGCATAGCGGGAGCACACCATGCTCATCATAACTTACGGCTCCAAGAGCAATTCTGTTACCATCGATTTAACTTATGACCTCTGGCGATAGAGAGCGATATTCTCGCCAGATTCTGTTTCCGGGAATCGGCGAGGCGGGGCAGGAGCGCCTGCTGGCCTCTCACGCCGTGGTGGCCGGATGCGGCGCCCTGGGCAGCCTGCAAGCCATGTCCCTTGCGCGGGCTGGCGTGGGCCATCTCACCATCATCGATCGCGATTACGTCGAGTCCGGCAACCTGCAGCGCCAATTTCTATTTGAAGAATCCGACGCCGCCGATGCCGTGCCCAAAGCCATCGCGGCCGAACGGCGTCTGGCGCGCGTCAATTCCGGCATTCGGGTCACTGGAATTGTTGCCGATCTCGATCCCTCCAACGCAGAAGAATTACTCGATGGCGTGGATCTGATTCTCGATGGGACCGACAATTTCGAGACCCGCTACCTGATTAACGACTACGCCGTCAGCCATCTGGTGCCCTGGATTTATGGCGCCGCCGTGGGCAGCTACGGGCTCACCATGCCCGTGATTCCGGGCCGGACAAGCTGCCTGCGCTGCGTCTATCCGCACCCGCCGGCCGGCGCCCAGCCGACATGCGAAACTGCCGGCGTGTTGAACGCACTCATTGGCGTGATCGCGTCGCTGCAAGTTTCTGAAGCGCTCAAGATTCTCTCTGGCCATCCCGAAACCGTGGCGGCGCGGATCACTACAGTCGACGTTTGGTCGGGCGCTATCCGGCAGATAGAGCAGCCCTCCCGCGATCCGGAATGCCCGGCATGCGCGCAACGCGATTTTGCTTATCTCAGCGGCGCGCGCCGCGCCCCCATCAGTCTGTGCGGGCGTAACGCGGTGCAGATTCACGAGCGCGCCCGCCCCATCGATCTGGCGGAATTGAAAAAACGGCTGCTGCCGCTGGGCGAAGTCCGGGCCAATCCGTTCGCGCTGCGATTTTTGCAGACCACTTTCGAAATCACAGTATTTGCCGATGGCCGCGCCATCATCAAAGGCACAACCGACCCCGGCGTGGCACGCAGCCTTTACGCGCGCTACGTGGGCCACTGAGGTATGAAGTGGGAAACCTGGTGGGTTTTCGTGGTGATGGAGACGGTGCTTTGCGTGACGCCCGGTCCGGCAGTGCTGCTGGTGCTCTCTCAGGCGCTCGCCCGGGGCGCGCGTAAATCTATATTCGCAAGCTGCGGAATTCTGGCGGCCAACGCATTCTATTTTCTGCTCTCGGCAACCGGCGTGGGCGTAGTGCTGGCGGCTTCGCACAACCTGTTCCTGGCCATCAAATGGACGGGCGCGGCGTACCTCGTCTACCTGGGCGTCAGTTCTTTCTTCGGGAAACATTCCATCGTGCCGATGCCGGACACCGATACTCCTCAAGTATCCAACTCGCGCACCTTCGCGAATGGATTCATTCTGCAAATCGCCAACCCGAAGGCTCTGCTTTTCTTCACGGCCCTGCTGCCGCAGTTCATCAATCCACGCCAGCCGGTGGCGCTGCAAGTGGCGATACTGGCCGGCACGTCGGCCATCTTGGAATTTTTTATCCTGCTGGGCTATGGGATTTTGGCGGGCACGGCTTCGGAACTCGCGCGCCAGCCGCGCTTCGCCACGGTAACCAACCGCATCGCCGGAGTGCTGCTGGCATGCGCTGGAGCCGGTTTGGCTGTCCTCGATCGTTGATTATGAGCGCACGATTCATCGACCTCAGCCAGACGATCACCGAAGGTATGATCACGCTACGCGGTTTTCCGGCTCCGATTATCTGCGACTTCATTAGCCGCGAAGCGTCCAAGAAACGATACGCCGAGGGCACGTCGTTTCAGATGGGGAAAATCGAGATGGCGGCCAACACCGGCACCTACATCGACAGCCCGTTTCACCGCTTTGAGAACGGCAAGGATATTTCCGAACTCGATCTGGCGAACATGGCCGATCTCGATGCCGTGGTGGTTCGCGTCACCGGAATGCAAGGCCGGGCCGTCGACCGCCACGCTTTCGCAGCGACGGACGTTGGCGGCAAGGCAGTGCTGGTCCACACCGGCTGGGCCCAGCACTGGGGTAAGGAGCAGTATTTCGACAATCATCCGTTTCTGACGAAAGCAGCAGCGGTTTACTTGCTAGAGCAAGGCGCGGTGCTGGTGGGCATCGACTCGCTGAACATCGACGACACCGACGACGGTGAACGTCCCGTGCACACTACGCTGCTCGGCGCCGGTATCCTGATCGTGGAGCATCTGCGCGGTCTCGAGCAACTTCCTGCGGCCGGTTTTACCTTTACCGCAGCGCCGGCAAAGGTCAAGGGCATCGGCTCTTTCCCAGTCCGGGCGTTCGCGAAACTTCTATGAGAAAACTGCACTACTACCTGGTTGACGTTTTCACCGATCGCCTCTTCGGCGGCAATCCGCTCGCGGTTTTTACAGACGCGCAGGGAGTTTCGACGGAGCTGATGCAGTCGATTGCGCGCGAGATGAATTTGTCGGAAACCACTTTCGTGCTTCCGGCTGAAACGCCCGGAACCGACTATCGCGTGCGTATTTTCACACCGGCTGTGGAGCTACCCATGGCAGGGCACCCAACCGTCGGCACGGCGTTCGTTCTGGCGAGAGAGAAAATGATTGCAGGGCCGATGGTCACGTTCGGCGAAGGCGTGGGGCCGGTGCCGGTCACGATTCAGCCGGGTCTGATCGAAATGCAGCAGCCGCTCCCGGCGTTCGGTGCGCGTTTCGAAGCAGAGGCCGTCGCCGCCGTACTATCGCTCGACGCCCGGGCGATCACCGATACCGGCCTGCCTGCCGAAGTGGTCTCCTGCGGTGTGCCGCTTCTGTTTGTGCCGGTGCGCGATCTGGCAGCCATGCGCGCCATCCGCATGCGTTTGGATCGTTGGGAAAGCACGCTGCAAGGTTCTGAGGGCCAGCACGTTTTTGCATTAACGCGCGAGGTGGAATTTCCCGGCTCAGCCGTGCACGCGCGCATGTTCGCACCGGCCAGCGGCATCCCCGAGGACCCAGCCACCGGCGGTGCATGCGGCCCGCTAGGTTCTTACCTGGTTCGTCACGGCGTGATCGAGGCAGCGCCGCGCGCCGAGTTCACCTGCGAGCAGGGAATCGAGATGGGGCGGCCCAGTTTTATTCGGATCGTTATCGAGCAGGAAGCAGGCGCGATCAACGCGGTGCGTGTAGGCGGGAATTGTTGCTTCGTCGGTGAAGGCGACCTGGAAATTTCCTAGCGCTACTCGTAGACCTCGCGCCTGTGCGCGATTCGGGTGATGCTGACGAGTTTCGCCGTGTCGTCGATGATTTACAGCATGCGCCAGTCACCGACGCGAACGCGCCAAAGACCTCTGTGGCCTTTCAGTTTCTTGCACCCCACTGGCCTTGGCATGTCGGCGAGAGATTCAAGTTTACGGACGACACGGGACAACATCTTTTCCGGTAACGCTTCGAGTTCTTTTCGTGCGGATGGTTTTACCTCGACGACGTAACTATCCACGCAACCGGCCGCGCTTTACGAGGTCCGCTTTGATCTTCTCGAGCGGAATTCCCTTTTCTTTGCGGCGCGATTCCGACCCAAGACCGTCCCAAAAGTCCTCCCAGATGGCCCCGTATTTCTTGAGGTCGATCTGAACGGCGACCTTGCGGCCCTTCTCGTCGGTCACGTACTGAATTCCGGTCATGCTCTCATTATCCTTCAACTAGCGTTCCAGCACGATCACGGTATCGGCCTCATCGCGCTTCTCCGGCAAATGCAGCACGACGCCGCCCTTGATGCGCGTCACCGGCACCGCGGCACCGCCGGCCAGCAGCTTTGCGGTCTTGAACGCCGGCAGCGTCGAAAGCGCGAGCAAATCTCCGTTCCAGTCGAGAACGTGCACGTAGATCTTCCCGCCCTTCTGCGTGGTCACTCCCCAGGAACCGGGCGGCAGCGGGCCGCCGCGCGTGCCGTAGATCGATTCGCCGTTGGGACCGAGCCACTGGCCGATGGCGCGCAGCCGCTCCACGAATTCCGGCTGAATCTTGCCCGTAGGCATCGGCCCGATGTTCAGCAGAAAGTTGGCGTTGTAACCGGCGTTGCGGGCCAGATATTGGATGAGTTGTTTCGAGCTCTTGAAATTCTTGTCGGTCGAGTTGTAGCCCCAGGCGATGTTGATGGTGTCGCAGGATTCGAGCGGCAGCTTGCCAATTTCCGACTGATCATTGAACCCGGCCGTGTTCCCACCGGGTAAATCTTTCTCGAACATCTGAAAGTCTTCACCATCGAACGGACGGCGATGATGATTGCTGCCGATCAGCGCGGCAGGCTGCAGGCGGTGGATCGAGTCCATAGGTTTTCGGCAGGCGCCAGTCGGCATCGGGCTTGTCCCACCAGCCGTCAAACCAGATGCCGCCGATCTCGCCATAGTTGGTGAGCAGCTCCGACAACTGGCTGTCCATGAAATCCAGATAGTGGTTGAAATCGCCGCTCTCGGGACGGCCGGTAGTTTGTCCGGTGCGGCCGCGCGGATAGTAATCGGGATTATGCCAGTCGAGCTGCGAATGATAGAAGAACAATTTGATGCCCTGCTTGTGGCATTCGTCGGCCAGCATTTTGAGCGGATCCTTGGCGTAGGGCGTGGCGTCGACAATATTCCACTTGTTTTGTTTGGTCGCGAACATGGCGAAGCCGTCGTGATGCTTGCTGGTGATGGTGATGTACTTCATGCCGGCGGCTTTGGCGAGCGAGACCCATTCGGCGGCGTTGAATTCGGTGGGATTGAATTGCGGCGCCAGCTTCTCGTACTCGCTCACCGGAATCTTATCGTTGTTCATCACCCACTCGCCTTTGCCCAGTACGCTGTAAACGCCCCAGTGAATGAACATGCCGAATTTCGCGTCCTGAAACCAGGTGCGCGCCTGCAAATTGGAGTCAGCGGGTTGATAGGTCTGAGCGGCGGCCGCGGCGGCGAGCCAGAGCGCAATCGGAAACAAACGTCGCATGAAGCACCTCTAATATCCGAGTTTCTTGTTTATCACATTGTGAAGCGGCGCGCCTTGGCGAAAGCGCTCGAAGTTATCGAGGAAGACGCGCATGGCGCGATCCTTCCAGTCGGGCGTGCTGTCGGCGCAATGCGGGGAGAGCAGCAGATTTTCTATGCGATAGAACGGATGGCCGGCGGGCAGCGGCTCGGTTTCGAACACGTCGAGCGCCGCGCCGCGGATGCGTCCGCTTTCGAGCGCATGCAGCAAAGGCGCTTCCTGAACCACCGGTCCGCGGCCGATATTGATCAGCACCGCGCTGGGCTTCATGGCAGCCAACTCCGGTTCGCCGATCAACCCGCGCGTTTGCGCTGTCAGCGGCGTGGTCACGGCCACGTAATCGGATTGCGCCAGCAGTTCGTGCATTCGCTCGTTGGGCAAAACCTGCTCGGCATAAGGATCGTCACGCGAAAGTTCAGGACGCTGCCGCAGGGCCAAAACCCGCATGTCCAAAGCGCGGGCACGCTGAGCGACACCCTGCCCGATATCGCCGTATCCAATAATCCCCAGCGTCTGCCGGTTGATCTCGATGATCGAATAGGGTTCCCAGACACCCGCCGCCTGGTTGCGAATCATGCGCCTGAAATCGCGGGCGAAATACAGAATCGCAGCGATCACAAATTCGGCCAGCGCCGGCGTGAATACTCCCCGCCCATTAGTCACGATCGCGGAACTCTCGACCACCGCCGGAGTCAGCACGTTGTCGAGGCCGGCTGCGCGCGAATGCACCCAGCGCACGCGGGGCGCCATGTTCCACACCTGTTCGAACAGCGGCCGCTTGCCTCCCCAGTTCAAAATGACGCTGGCCTGAGCGGCGGTTCGCTCGAACGCGAGCGGCTCCAAACCCACCGCGAGCGTGGTGCTTTCCGGAAGTTCTTCCAACATCGCCAGTTTCGATTCCGCCGGATTGGCCAGCACCAAAACTGTGATATCGTCCATGAGGAGAAAATGTACCATGTTCGATCTTTCGTTGGAAGTGCTAGGCGTGGTAGAAGATGCAGCGATTGCCTCGGCCCGCACCATGGGCATGGGCGACCGTGACGGCGCCGACCGCGCCGCCGTCGAGAGCATGCGGAAATCGCTCGAAACCATTGCCATCGATGGCACCATCGTCATCGGCGAAGGCGAGCGCGACCAGGCGCCCATGCTCTACATCGGCGAAAAAATCGGCTCATCCAAAGAGCAGCCGGGCGCTTACACGGTGGATATTGCGGTCGATCCGCTGGAAGGAACCAACCTGTGCGCCACCGGCGCGGGCGGCGCCATCACCGTGCTGGCGGCGTCCGAGAAAGGCGGGCTGCTGCACGCGCCGGATTGCTACATGGAGAAAATCATCGTCGGCCCGCAGGCACGCGGCGCCGTGGACCTGGACGCCCCGCTCAAGAGCAACCTCAAAGCCATCGCGCGGAGACTGCAGCGCGGCGTGGACGATCTGGTCGTCGTGGTCCTGGACCGTCCCCGCCACGAGAAGCTGATCGCCGACATTCGCGAGGCGGGCGCGCGCATTCGTCTGATTGGCGATGGCGATCTATCCGCCGGCATTGCCGCGGCAGTTTCCGGCACGGGCGTGCACGCCGTGATGGGATCGGGCGGCGCTCCGGAAGGCGTGCTCACCGCGGCGGCCCTGCGCTGCCTGAACGGCGAGATTCTGGGCCGCCTGGTGGTGAAAGACGACAAGCAAAAAGAGCGCATGCAGGCCATGGGTATCCGCGACGTCAACAAGATCTACACCACGCAGGAGCTGGCTCCCGGCAAGAATATCGTCTTCGCGGCCAGCGGCGTGACCGACGGTAACCTGTTGAAGGGCGTGCGTTTCTTCGGCGACGGCACCCGCACGCAATCCATCGTAATGACGCTGATGCCGGCCCGCGTGCGGTTTACCGACACCGTGCATCTGGAGAACAAGCCGGACGTAAAAGTGCGATTCCGGTAGTCAAGCGGCAGGAGTGGCAGCATGAAATTCCGGATTGGTATTTGGGCGAGTGCGGGCCTTCTCATAGCAGGCTTCTGGGCATTTTATGCCTTCGCCTCCACACCCCCGGCGCTGACCTCAGCGGACCCGATCGTGCTTCTCGTCCAGTTAACTTGCCCCATTGCGTTTGTTGGTTTTTATCGGCTCGGTCTGTACTGGGTTCTGCTTGCAAATGCGGCTACCTATGCGTTGGTCGGTCTGATCGTGGAGACCGTGCGGCATCGGAGCGCACTATCCGGGAACATTCCGCGACCCGGCCTCGTACAGTGGTGAAAGGGGGCAAGCTCCATGCGGCGACGTTCGCAATCGGGTGGAATCATTGGCGTTTTGATGGGTTTACTGGCCGTGGCTATGGTCGGTGTCGCCTGCCTGGTCATGTTCGGCCTCTATATCGCCCATAATGTTCGCGTCGAGCATACCCGGAACGGCTCGGACGAGACCGTGCTCCTGGATACGCCGGTAGGCTCGATGAAGGTCCGGCCGCATCAGAGGCTCGATCCCAAGGCAGTGGGAATTCCGATCTACCCCGGCGCCGTGCGGGAGGATCGCGATACCAACGCCGCCAGCTTCGAATTCGACTTCGATTCCCGCCACAAGGAGTTCAGCGTCCTGGGCGCGGAATACACCACCTCCGATTCGATCGACCGCGTACGCAATTTCTACCACCAGGAGCTGCCGCACTGGATGATCAGCAAATCGCGCCACGGCCGGTTCCAGATGGAGTACACCGAAGACGGCTACAAACGCTTCGTCGTTCTGTCGGAGCGGCACGGGCGCACCCGCATCGGGCTTGCGTCTGTGGGCGAGCCTGCGTCAAACTGATCGTAACGGCTTCCAGCCCGTCGATCATGCCTGAATACTGCAGTTGCGGCGCCGAGTTGCCGCCGGACGCGCGCTTTTGTCACAAATGCGGTAAGCCGCAGCGGGAAAGCGACGTTCAGTTCGCCAAGGACAACGGAACTGCGGAGACAGCGCCCGTGGCGGTTCTGGCGGCGGTTGAGGCTCCGGCGCCCATGCCGCTCACCTTCCACAATCCAGAAGCCATTCGCGTCGGATTTTCGGTGGCGTCGGTGGCGGCGCTGCTCAGCATGATTCCTTACGTGAACTTTGGTTTTGTTTTCTGGCTGCTTGGCGCGGGCTTCGTTTCCGTATTTTTCTACAAGCGGCGCACCGGGCAACGGCTCTCGGTCCGCAGCGGCGCGCGCATGGGATGGATCACCGGCGTGCTGAGCTTCGCAATCATCACCGTCATCCTGACTTTTGCCCTGTTCGCCATCAATCGCATGGGCGGATTCGCCGCCGTGCGCGATCAGATGACATCAGTGCAAATGACGCAAAAGGATGTCGACGAAGTAGCGGCCGCACTGCAAAGCCCCATGGGAATCCTGCGCCTGCTGGCCTCCATTTTCGTGGTGATGACGCTGGTGCCGATGGCCGGGGGCGCACTGGGCGCCAAAATACTAAACAAAGAGTAAATCATGCGATTGCCGTGGCTGTGCCTGGCGGGAATTCTCCTGCTTCTCACCCCTGAAACGCGCGCGCCAAACCGACCGCGCCGCTCACCTGCTCGAAGAACTCTCCAACGCCTACGGCCCGCCGGGCTTCGAAGGTCCGGTGCGGATCATCGTCCGCCGCGAGCTGACGCCGCTTAGCGATCGCATCGAGACCGACGGCATCGGCTCGCTCATTGCGGTGCTGGGACGCAACGCGGACGCGCCCCGCGTGATGATCGCCGCGCACATGGACGAGCTCGGCATGATGGTGAAGCATGTCACCGAAAACGGCTACGTGAAATTCCAAACCCTGGGCGGATGGCTGGATCAGGGATTGATCAACCAGCGCTTCGTGATTCTTACGCGCAAGGGTGAAGTGCACGGAGTCACCGGTTTGAAGACTCCACACGTGATGTCGGCTGAGGAGCGCGGACGGGTCACCCGCCGCGATGACATCTTCATCGATGTTGGCGCAGCCAATCGCCAGGACGCCGAAGAGCGCCTGGGAATCCGGCCCGGCGACCCCATCGCGCCCGATAGCCGCTTCGCTGTCTTGAATGGCGGCCCGCTTTACGTCGGTAAGGCGTGGGACGATCGCGCCGGGGTTGCCGTCATGATTGAGGTGATGCGCCGGTTGAAAGCCAATCCGCCCGCAGCCACGGTTTTTGCTACCGCAACCGTCCAGGAAGAGATCGGCCTGCGCGGCGCGCACACATCCAGCTATATTGTGAAGCCGGATATCGGCATCAGCCTCGAAGCCGGCGTCGGCGCGGATTATCCCGGCATCTCCGCCGATGAAGCGCAGGAGCGCCTCGGCCGCGGCCCCGGCATGTTTCTGCACGACAGCACCATGCTGCCGAATTTGAAGCTGCGCGATTTGTTCATCGACGTCGCGCATGAAAAAGGCTTGCCGCTGCAATTCGATGTCCTGAATGGCTATGGCGAAGACGGCGCCGAGATGCAGAAATCCTTCGCCGGCATTCCAAGCATCAACATCACCGTTCCCACACGCTACCTGCACAATCACAACGGCATCATCCACCGGCAGGATTTCGATCGCGCCGTGGATCTGGTGACCGAAGTGATTCGCAAACTGGACGCGGAAACGGTCAAGCGCTTGAAGCAGTTCGAGTAGCTAGCAAAAACCGCTCCGATTCAGAGCCGCGACCGAAGGGAGCGATTCTCTAGCCGATCATCATCTGCTTCGGGTCCCACGTGCACACCCGCTGCTCAAAATAGCTGATATTCGACAGCAGCGCCGGTCCGGCGGCGCGTAAGCCGAACACTGGATCCTCTACCACCGGTTTGCGGCTGCGTACCGACGCAAAGAAATTGCGGTGATGATCGCGATGGTCGCTATAGCCTTCCGGCGGCAGGTATTCGTCGACCGCGTCCGGCCGCATGGCGTCGGCGGTGGGGCGCTGCAGCGGATATTGGTCGCGATACTTGCGCATGAATTCGTCCTGCGTGGCTTGCGCAAACGTGCTGACGCTGTAACCGGGCTCGGCGGCGCGCGGGTGCTTGGACACCGTCACTCCGCTGCCGATGGTCAAGACGCCCTCGCTGCCCACGAAGCGGAATCCGGAAGTTTCTCCCGCGCCATTGACGAAGTTCACGCGCAGCGCCAGGTTGAACGCCGGATGCTTATCGGTGGCGGCGTAATCGTAGAGGCCCAGCATCAAATCCGGAGCCTCACGGCCGTCTTTCCAGAAGCGAATGCCGCCGGTGGCGTACACGCGCGATGGCCCTACCGCATCCAGCACGAAGTGAATCCCGGAGAACAGGTGCACGAACAAATCGCCGGGAACACCGGTGCCATAATCGCGGAAACAGCGCCAGCGGAAGAACCGCGCCGGATCGAATTCGCGCTTGGTCGTGTTGGCCAGATAGCGGTCCCAATCGACAGTCGAGGTCGAAGCATCGGGCGGAATGGATGCCTGAAACGCGCCCACGGCGTTGTTGCGGTCCCACCAGGCTTCAATGAAATTCAGCTCGCCGATCGCGCCCGCCTTCATCAGATCCTTGGCCTTCTGATAAACCACGGAGCTCACGCGCTGGCTGCCCACCTGCATAATGCGATGCGTCCGCTGCTGGGCGGCAATCACGGCGTGTCCTTCGTCGACGGCGTGCACCATCGGCTTTTCGCAGTACACGTCCTTGCCGGCGGTCATCGCGTCGACGCAAATCTTCGAGTGCCAGTGGTCGCTAGTTGCCACGATCACCGCGTCAATATCCTTGCGATCGAGAATCTCGCGATAGTCGCGGGTGGTGGCGATGTGCTGTCCAAAGACTTCTTTGGCGTGGGTGCGGCGGCCTTCGTAGAGATCGCAGACGGCCACCAGCTCGACTCCCGGCTGGGCCAGCGCCGATTTCGTATCGCCCGTTCCCATCTCGCCGATGCCGATTGTGGCAATGCGGATCCGATCGTTCGCTGCAACCTGGCTAGCCATTTATTTACCCCCTGCCGACATGCGGCTGTGCGCTTCTCGCATTACTGCGTGGTGCCCGCCTCTGGCTTTGTCCATCAGCCGCATGATGAAAAATGCGCCGATTAGCAGTAGCGGCAGGACGGTAACGTAACGCAGGGCGAGTTGCGGTCCCTTTAAATCATAGATCTTGCCGATGAGCGGCAGGGTGACGGCCACCGACAGGTTGCCTGCACCGCCCATCATGGCCAGCGCCACCGCGCCGCCAGAGGGAAAGCGTTCCGATGCCAGCCCTAGCATCGTGGGCCAGAAATAGGTGATGCCAAGAGCGAATATTGTGGACGCCGCCATTGCCATAACCGGTGTATTGGCGTAGCTCAAGCCCAGCAGGCCGATGGCGGAGAGCACGGCCGCGCCGTTGAGAACGCCAAGCGAGGAAAGCTTATGCATCACCGGTCCCGCGAACATGCGCCCCAGCGCCATCAGGCCGTTGATCCAGACCAACACCAGGATGCCCTGCATACCGGCAGTGTTGGTGAGAATGGCGGGAATCCATTGATTGGGGCCGAGCTCGGTGGAGGCCGTCAACAGCATGCAGAACGCCAGGAACAGGAAACTGGGCCGCAGCAATTCTTTGTACATCGCGCTTGTTGAAACGCCGGATTGCACCCGCTCAGTCGCCGGAAATTTCTGGCCGAAATACAGCAGGCCATAACCTAGAGTCGGCACCAGGATCAATGCGGTTTTGGCTTGCCAGCCCACACCCAGCGCCGTCATGGCGTAGGCTGCGAGGCCGCCGATCACGATGCCCCAGGGAAACCACGCGTGCAGCGCATTCAGCCGCTGCGTTTTCTGATCGGGATAAACCGTCGCGATCAGCGGATTAATCGACGCCTCGATGAAGCCGTTAGCCAGGCCGATAGCGAGCGTGGCGATCCACAGCGTCCAGAAGCCCGTGGCGAAAATGGTGAGCAGCACGCCGCCGGTGTGACCCAGAAACGCCAGACCCAGCAGCCGATTCATTCCCAGCAAGTCGCAGAGCGGGCCGCCGACCAGGATGGACGCCAGAAATCCCCAGAACGCTGCGCCCGAAATCCATCCGAGCTGCTCGTTAGTGAGGCTGAATTGACTGCCGAGCGCCGCGATCGTGTCGCCGCGAATGGAGAACACCAGGCCCAGAACGACCATGGTGATGCAGCTAGCGAGAAACAGGCGTTTCGAATTGTAAGCCGTAGGCACGTTGCGCGATCTCCAATCTCAGACTAAGTGAGCAATGATATACAGATCGGGAGGACGAATGCATCACCTACTCGCCGGCACAGGCCGTTGCGATATCACGCCGGCTCCAGGCACGCCACAAGGAGGATGGGGCGCGCAGACGCACCAGCGCGGCCTGGGAGCCGATCTGCCGCTCTATGCCACAGCGCTGGTTTTATCGGATTCCGCCCAGACAATTGCCATCATCGATGTGGATTCCATCGGCTTCGATGCCGAGTGGACGGCGAAAATCATGGACGCCGTGGTCGAGCTGAGCAAGATCCCGCGTGAGCACATTCGCTTCTCCTGCACCCACACGCATTCGGGCCCGAACACATTCCGCATGTCGCTGATTACCGAAGGCCTGGACATGGCGACCGGCTATCTGCACAGCTTGCCGCGCCGGATCGCCAGCGCCGTGTGGCAGGCGCAGCAGAATCTGAAGCCGGTGCGCGTGGGCGCAGCGCAGGGCGCGTGCGAGATCAATGTGAATCGCCGCCTGCGCCTGGAGAATGGGCAGGTGATCATCGGACGCAACTGGGACGCGCCCGTGGATCACGCCGTGCGCATCGTCCGCTTCGACGATCTTGATGAAACTCCGCTCGCGACCATCGTGCACTTCGCGTGCCACCCCACCACCATTGCCTGGCAGAGCCATTACGCCACGCCTGATTATCCGGGCATGGCCAAGAAAGTTGTCGAAGAACAATTGGGCGGCACGTGCCTGTTCCTGCAAGGCGCCACCGGAAACCTGCACCCGCGCCGCGGATTCACTGGCGATTTCGGCGTCTATCGCAAGATGGGCAAGATGCTGGGCTGCGAAGCTACGAAATTGGCGTTGGGCGTCGAGACGCTGCCGCGAAAAGAGCGGCTGACCGGTGTACAGGAATCCGGAGCGCGCATCGGATTGTACGAAGACGATCCCGTCGAGCCGACGCCGGCAGTGCTCGCCATACGGTCGCGCATGTTGTCGCTGCCGGTCGCCCAGCTTCCCGCGCCGGAAGCGCTCGAAACCGAAGCGGCGGCGTTGCGCGCCGAAGTCGCCCGCCTGCGCCAGCACGGAACGGAAGAGGAAATTCGCGCCATCACCGCGCGCGCCACGCAAACCGGCATGCGTGCCGACCGCGCCCGTATGTTCCACGGCAAATCGCACATCGATTGGCAATTGATGGTGATTCGCATCGGCGAGATTGCGCTAGTTTCCATGCAAGGCGAGCCGTTCATCGAAATCGCCCAGGAGATTGCGTCGGCTTCGCCCTTTCCGCACACGCTGGTTTCCGGATATTCCAACGGAGCGTTCGGATACATGCCAGTGGCGAGCGCTTTTGTGGAGGGCGGCTACGAAGTGGAGGTTTCGCCGTTCGCGCCCGAGGCAGCAGCGATCATGGTGCGCGAAGCGGTGAAGCTATTAGATGAGCTGCGATAAGATAGCGCCATGAGTCAGCCAGCGAGACGGCGTTTCTTGAAAAGTGTTGCCGGGTCGGCCGCGTTGAGTGCGGCGGGATCAGGCGCGAGTAGCGCGGCAGGGCGGCGCTATCCCTTCGTGCAGTGGGACGTGTTCACCTCCGAAAAACTCAAGGGCAATCCGCTAGCGGTTTTCACCGACGCGCGCGGTTTGGCCGATTCTGACATGGCCGCGATCGCGCGCGAAACGAATCTTTCCGAAACGACGTTCATCTTCCCCCGCGAAGCCGCCGTCGAGAAGGAGCGCGGCGTGCTGGTGCGTATTTTCACACCGCGCGAAGAGCTCCCTTTTGCCGGCCATCCGACGCTGGGAACCGCGATGGCATTGCGTTCCAGCCGCATGCCGGGGGCGGCGGAAATTTCGCTCGAGCTGAAAGTCGGCAAGATTCCGGTCACGTTTCACACCGAAGCCGACGGCCGGGTTTTCGGTGAAATGCGCCAGAAAGATGCGGAATTCGGTGAAAGCCATGCGCGCGATGTCGTCGCTCCGCTCATCGGATTGAAAGTGGACGACATCGCCGACGACGTGCCCATCCAGGCGGTCTCGACCGGTTCGTTTTTCGTGATTCTGCCGCTGAAATCGCTGGCCGCGATTCGCTCCCTCCGCATGAATTACGCGGCGGTCAGCGAGTACCTGGCGAAAACCGGCCGTCGCAATTTCTACTGCGTGACGCGCGAAACGGAAGACAGTAAAGCGCGCTTGCACACGCGCCTGGTTTTCAACGGCGGCGAAGATCCGGCTACCGGCTCGGCATCCGGCTGCGCCGCGGCGTGGATGGTGAAGAACGGCGTCGCGAAATCCGATGAGCAGGTACTCATTGAACAAGGCGCCGAGGTGCGCCGCCAGGGAAATATTTTTGTGCGCGCCACGCGCCAGGGCGAAGGCGTGGTCAACGTTCGCGTGGGCGGGCACGCGGTGGAAGTGATCCGCGGAGAATATTCCATTTGATGATGCAGCGGCGCGCGTTGCTGAAATCCGTAGCGGCGGCATCGGTCACTTTAGGCGCACGCGCTGCGGCCCGCAAGTACGCGTACGTTCAGTGGGATGTCTTTTCGGCGCAGCCGCTCAAGGGCAATCCGCTGGCGGTATTTACGGACGCGCGCGGTTTAAGCGATGGCGAAATGCAGGCGCTCGCCCGCGAGACCAATCTCTCCGAGACGACGTTCATCCTCCCGCGCGATGCCGCAATCGAGCGCGAGCGCGGAGTGCATGTGCGCATCTTCACAGCACTCGAAGAGCTACCGTTTGCCGGGCATCCTACGCTTGGCACCGCCATGGCCATTCGCGCCGGGCGCAGCGTGCCGCCTTCGGAACTGTTCCTGGATATGAAGATTGGCAAGGTCCCCGTTACCTTCCACAAGGAAGCCAACGGCCAGGTCTTCGGCGAGATGCGCCAGAACAATGCGGTATTCAGCGAGGTGCATTCGCGCGACGTGGTGGCGCCACTCATCGGTCTCAAACCGGAAGACATTTCCGACGATGTCCCGATCCAGACGCTCACCACCGGTCTGTTAATTGTGATTGTGCCGCTGAAATCGCTGGCGGCGATTCGCTCCGTTCGCATCAATTATCCGGTCGCCAACGATTATCTGGAGCGCACTGAAGGCCGCGGCTTTTATTTCGTCACGCGCGAGACCGAAAATCCCAAAGCCCGCCTGCACGCGCGCCGGCTTTTTGAGGACCGCGAAGATCCGGCCACCGGATCGGCCGCCGGATGCGCGGCCGCGTGGATGGTGCGTCATGGCGTGGCCAAGTCCGATGAGCAGGTACTCATCGAACAGGGCGGTGAGATTCATCGCCAAGGCCAAATATTCGTGCGCGCCACGCGCCAGGGCGAAGACGTGGTCGATGTCTTCGTGGGCGGAAACGCAACGGAAGTGCTGCGCGGAGAATTTTTACTCTGACGCGTCAGCGCCGGTGAACCGCGTAGCCATACTGCAACGGCCACGCCGCTTCTTCGCCCAGCGCCTTTTGCGCTTTGAGCGCCCAGTACGGCTCGCGCAGCATTTCAATCGCCAGAAACGCGATATCGGCATCGCCGGCGGTAATGATCTGGTTGGCCTGATCCGGTTGTGTAATCCTGCCCACCGCGCCCGTCAACATGCCGGTGGCTTTGCGGATCGCCGAAGAGAACGGTACCTGAAAACCGGGCGCGATCGGAATTTTAGCGGTAGGGACAGCGCCGCCGCTTGAAGCATCCAGCAGATCCACGCCGAGCGCCTTGAGCGCGTGCGCCAGCGCAATCGATTGCTCCAAATCCCATCCGCCATCAACCCAATCGGTCGATGAAATGCGCGTGAACAGCGGCATATAGTCCGGCATGACGGCGCGCAGCGCGGCGGTAACTTCCAAAATCAGGCGCATCCGATTTTCCAGGCTGCCGCCGTAGCGGTCGGTACGGTGATTGCTCAGCGGCGAGAGAAATGAATGCAGCAGGTAGCCATGCGCGCCGTGAATTTCGAGGATGCGGAATCCGGCTTGCATCGCGCGCCGTGCCGCCGCCACGAACGCAGCCACGATCTCACGAATGCCCGCTTCGTCGAGCGCGTGTGGCGGCGGATCACCTTCGACAAACGGAATTGCGCTGGGCGCGACGATCGGCCAGCCGCCTTCTTCGGTGGTTTTCAGACGCTTGCCGCCGCTCCACGGTGGCTGGCAGCTTCCTTTGCGGCCGGCGTGCGCGAGCTGGATTCCGGCCACCGCGCCCATGCGATGCACGAAATTGGCGATGCGCTTCAGCGGCTCGATATGGCGATCGTCCCAAATGCCGCTGTCGCCGGGAGCGATTCGCCCTTGCGCGGCAACCGCCGTCGCCTCGACGAAAACTACGCCTGCCCCACCGACGGCGCGGCTGCCCAGATGCACCAGGTGCCAGTCGTCCAGCATGCCATCGACAGCGCAGTATTGGCACATCGGAGACACGCCGATGCGATTGCGCAGCGTGACGCCGCGAATGGTGAGCGGGCTTAGCAGGTTGGTGGACACATAAATAGGATGCATCCTGCGGCACTCCGGCTTCGAGAACAGTTAACCAAATGGAACTGGCTTCAACCTATCCGAGCGAGAAACAATTGAGGAATGTGGCTTGCCAAGCAGCGGCCGGCTTTAGGCATTTTTGTTTTTCTGCAGGCCCTGGACATTATTACCACGCTGATCGGCCTGCGCATGGGAGCGGGCGAAGCCAGCGCGTTCATCGGACGCTTGATGCACCTGGGCGTCGTACCCGCACTGATGATCTGCAAACTGCTGGCGGTGGTGCTGGTGCTCATTGCTCTCCGCCACCATCAACCGCGCGTAGTGGTGCTGGCGAACTTTTGGTTTGCGGCCCTGGTGACTTGGAATCTGCTGGCGATATTTGCGCAGGCGTGGCGGACAGCACAGGCATAACCGCATCGCGCATCCAAATCCACAAAGGCGCCACACCGAGCGGCATCAGCATTGAAAGCACCACGAACACCAGAAAAAAATTCCCGCGCGCGCTCAAATATCCCACCAGCGTGTTGAACAGAATGCCGCCCACCGCGCCGGCCGAGCCCGCCAGGCCGTGCACGCTCGCCACTTCTTTCTGATCGACCGCATCAGCCGGCACCGCGTGCAAATTGGCCGACCAGATGCCGACGGCGATCGTGCACAAGCTCACCGAAGCTAGCACCGGCCACGTCCCCGTCGCAGCTTGAAACATCGTGCCGAGAATCACGAATAACGCGGCTGAGGTCATCGCGACTTTGCGCGAGAACAACACCGGATAGCCCGCGGCGATCAGGCGGCTGGAAAAATATCCGCCGCCGAGCGTGGCCAGATCGCTAAGCGCCATCGGTATCCAGCCAAATTTGCCCACCGTGGCCATGCTGAAACCTTTCGACGACGTGAGATATTCCGGCAGCCAGAAGAGAAAGAAATAGCCGGTGGTATCGCCGAAAAAACGCGTGCCCATGAAAGCTAGCGCGCGTGGATTGCGCAGCAGGCGCGGCAATGCTTCGCGCAGCGGGACAGGGCTGTCGTCGCCGCCAGCGATGGGCTTGGCGGTTTTCGTGACGCGCAGCCAAATCGGAATCCATAGCAGACCCGCGACGCCGGAAATCAGAAACGCGCTGCGCCATCCATAGCGCAGGCTCACAAAAACCACCAGCGGCGGCGCAATGATCTGCCCGATTCCCGAGCCCATCGTGAAAATGCTGGAAGCGAGGCCGCGCTGCGCCGCCGTAAAATGCCGCGAAATGGTTTTCACCGCGCCAGTCCATCCGCCCGGCTCCGCCACGCCCAGCAGGAATCGCCAGAGGACCAGCGTTGCAAAGCCGGCGATGGACGCGTGCAGGATGCACACCACCGACCAACACGCCACAAACAAGGCGAGCCCTTTGCGCGGACCGATGCGGTCCAGGATCAGCCCCGATCCGACATACATGAAACCGTACGCCAGCAGAAACGCGTTGACGGCCTGCGCGTACTGCATTTGCGAGAGGCCCAACTCGAGACGCATGACCGGACTGACGAGCGAGAGCACCACGCGATCCAGATAATTGAGCAGGATCATGGCAAACAGCAGCGCAGCCAGATAGGTCTGCGCGCGAGTGAATGCCAAGCGAGTGGCGGGCGCGGTCATGGAAAAGGCGAAAGACTATGATATGTGAGGTTCCCACCCGATATCGGTTCTTTTTCGCGGCACAGGAACAGACCTGATGCGTGTGGTGTCTCAACAGAAGTGCGATTATTTCTACTCGGCGCTTTCCTCCTGTTAAACGGATGCGGACCTGGCCTGGTCTTCAATTCCTCCCAGGAGATGTCGCGCGAAGAAATGCTTGCGCGAGCCGGCCACATCTTCATAAGCGTCATCCAGAAACACCAGTTCGAATCGTGGCCATTCTTTCGTTTGAAAATCCCCGGAGACGATCCTGCCGCTGCGAAGTACTGGAAGATTCTACGGCGCGAGGTCAGGGTCGAAACGGTTCTGCGTGGATCCGAAACAAGAAAGGTCGTCGACGTTTACGAAATCTTCTGGACCGGTGGAACGACAGGAGATTGGAACTCAACGCAGGATGGTGAACGCGCTTTGTTTCTCGTTAGGGTGGAAAACGGTCGCTATCATGTGGTGCGGGACTGGTGGCGAAGCATCTTCCCGGTTACCAGCGGGCTCCATCTGCGATTGCCGCTTGACGAGTCACGCTCTCTCTGGGAGAGGATCGCATTGATGAACTGGTGGATCGAGCGCGGTGATGAGTCCGCTCGGATTACTTATCCGTACTTTCGCAACAGCGATCCCGGCATGGCTCTTAGTCAGTGGAGAACGGTCAACTTACGTGGATTGGTCCGGCACCCCAGCCCCGGTGTCCGGGTTCTGGCCTGTCGCGATCTCCTGGAACTCGGCAGTTGGGGACAGGATGAGTGTTGGGAGAAGTTATCAGAGAGGGATAGGACCCATCTCTTCGACGGCGGTCACCGTTGTTGCTCTGCTGACGACATCGTCGCGGCGCGCCGCGAACTGCAAGAACAAAATGCATCGTGGTGGTGGCCAAGATACACAGGCCGTGAAGAACGGCGTTTACTTACAGCGGTCAATAATCTGAAACTGCGGACCGAGATCTGCCGCCTCTATGAGCGTGAATATCCAGGCGACAAAGACACAGGCTGCCCGGCAGATCAACAACCGCCTGCGACGATCGTCACCGAGCGCGGCGACGTGCCATTAATGGGAGAGTGGCCGCGCTCAGGAAGTCCTGGCCTGTTTCACGCGCGCCTGCGTGTTTCAGCTCGTGCCGCAATCGCGACCAGCGCCCGCAGCGCGTCATTAACCGACTTCGAATCTGGAAAGACCTTTACCAATTCCGGCGCAAGGAGTATCACATTGGTTCCGAGGCGATATTTGTCGGCGTACTTGCCCCTGACACCGCCAGAAAAGTCGTATTCCGCCTTCATGTCACGGGTACTGCGCTTAGAGGGAGGTTTCTTCATAGTTACTTCTCTCACGCTTCGTCGCCAAGCGTGCACTGATCAGGCGGATTCGTTCTTCTCTAATAGTATGAACCACAATCAACAGCCTTCGCTTGTCGGACATACCGAGGGTCACAAACCGCTCTTCGTCGATTGCGTGGTCTGAGATCGTGATCGAAAGAGGATCCGCAAAGACGGTACTTGCCTCCGCAAAACCGACGCCGTGCTTCCGCTGATTCGCCGAATCCTTCTTTCGGTCCCATTCAAAAGCGATTCCAGACATCTCCCGTCGAGTCTAGCGAATCGGAGACTATAATAGTTCGCTTCACGCCCCATCATGTTCGATCTCCAACTCCTAATCCTGCAAATCGCCGTCGTGCTCGCGGCCACCCGCATCCTCGGCTACGCGTTCGGCCGCATTGGCCAGCCGCAAGTCGTCGGCGAGATGACTGCAGGCATCCTCCTCGGTCCCTCCCTGCTGGGCCGCATCGCCCCCGGTGCTCTCGCGTATTTATTTCCCGCGAACGGCCTCGACCCGCTCTACGCGCTCAGCCAGGTCGGCCTCATCCTGTTCCTGTTCGCGGTTGGCCAGCATGTCCGCCTGGACGAATTTCGCGGCCTCGCGCGCTCTGCCGTAATTGCGAGCGTCTCCAGCATCGTGGTGCCGTTTACGCTGGGCGGATTTCTGGCCATTCCGCTGCATCGCGCGCTCTCCAGCGCCGACGTTCCGTTTCCCGCCTTCGCTCTCTTCATGGGCGCGGCGATGAGCATCACCGCGTTTCCGGTACTCGCGCGCATCCTCACCGAACGCAATTTGCTGAACACGCGGGCCGGCGCCATCGCGATTTCGTGCGCGGCGGTGGACGATGTCGTCGCCTGGTGTTTGCTGGCGGGAATCATGGCGGTCGCGGCTCCGCTGTTGCCGCGTTTCGCCGGATTGATCGCCTACGCCGCCGCGATGTTGCTCGGGGTGCGCCCGCTGCTGGCGCGCTATCGTCCGGGATTGGCGTCCGCGCTGCTGGTGCTGCTGGCATCGAGTTGGTCGACTGAAGCGCTGGGCGTGCACGCGTTGTTCGGCGCCTTCATGGCCGGCCTGGTGATGCCGCGGGAAACGGACTTCGCCGTCAAAACGGAGTCGCTCATCTCGGTGCTGTTGCTGCCGCTGTTCTTCGCCTTCACCGGCTTGCGCACCAGCATCACGCTGGTGTCAGGAGCGACGCTGTGGTTCTACTGCGCAGCAATTATTGTTGTGGCGATTGCGGGAAAGCTGCTGGGCTGTGCCTTAGCCATTCGCACGACGGGCCTGCCGTGGCGGGAATCATTCGCGGTGGGTGCGCTGGTGAATACGCGCGGGCTGGTCGAACTGGTGATCCTGAACATCGGCCTGGAGCGCAAAATTATTTCGCCCACGCTGTTCTCGATGATGGTGATCATGGCGCTGGTCACCACGTTCATGACCACGCCGCTGCTGGCTTTCATCTACCGAGGGGGTTTGAAACCCGTCCCTACATCACCGGCAGCGTAGCCGCCGGCGACGCGACGCCGCCGATGGTCACGATCAGCGGCTGCGCGCCCGTGGGTGCGTCGGCCGGAACAATCACGTTGATCTGATACAGGCCGGGAAATCCGGGCGCGAGGCCGCTGAAGAGCACTTGCGCCTTCTTGCCGCCGATCGTCACCGTAGGCGTGGTGGTCGTGGTGGACAGCTCCGTGGAGGACGCCAAGGCGCCGTCCGCCGGCTGATTGTTCACCGGACCGAGGCCGTTGCAATACAGCAGCACGGTCGCTCCGCGAGTGGCTGGGCTGGCGTGGTAATCAAGTGGTAACTAGCGTCCTCGGCCGCCAGCAGATTGTTCCGGATGAAAAACGCCGGCCCGTATGCGGCAATCGGCAGCGTGTAAAGGGTGCCCGAAGAGGCATCGATATTCACTTTGATGAGCGCCGAGGTTTGCCCCTGCAACTCCCACGGCACTTGGATGCCAACTTCGCCGGGGCTCACGTAGTAGAGGCGGGCGGGCACGCTGATGCCGGCCGAGGGCACGTCGAAACTGACGCTCACGTAGTCGATCGAGGGCATGAGCGCGGCGGTGGCAGTGGAATCGGTCGAGTCGCTGAGGCCGGTGCCGACCAGCGCCACATACGAACCGGGCACGGCGGCGGCTTCCGGCTGGGAGTTGGCAGCGTTGGTCGCGCCGTGGGTCGAGATGGTCGGCATCAGGCGGCCTGGAGTGTCAAAGATTACGACAATGCCGCCACTTGCCTGCACCTGAAAACGGTTGTCGCCAACTGTCGTGCTTATCGTCGCGCCGGCAGTGGCGATGCCGTACTGATCGGTCGCTGGGTCGGGCGTATCGAGCTTGCCGTTGCCCACTGCCACCGAAAACGTAACAGGCAGGTTGGGAACCGGAACGCCGTACTGATCGAGGATCGTGGCGGCCAGGAGACCATCGGGTACGGTCTGTCCCACGGTCCCCGGAATGCCGCTGCCCGCCAAAGCGAATGCGTCAAACGGCACGCCGTCGCCGACGATGAATAGATAGGGAACATGCAATGGCACGGCCGCGCCCTGGATATTGATGTTGCCCTCGTAGATTCCGGGAAGAGGCAGCGATCCACTGAGACTAACGTTGAGGGTGGTGGAATTCCCCGGCGCGAGCGCAATGGCGGATTGGTCCACCGCCACCGAAGCGTTGGTAGCGCTCACCGTCGCGGCAACGGCAATGCTCAAGCTGACCGCCGTCGCCCCGGTGTTGGTGAGCTGCAGGGGAACGTTGATGGGCAGCGAGCCGGACTTCAGAAATCCGAACGAAACGCTGGAAGGCACGATGCTCACGTTGGCTTGCATGGCGGCATAAATGTCCAGCATGCCGGCGCCGGCGCCGGTTACGCTCGCGGTAAAGCTGGTGAACGGATCGATTACCGTTTGGGCGGCGGTATTCATCAGGGCAGACTTGATCTGCAGCGGCGTGAGCGACGGGTTATGCTGCTTCACCAGAGCCGCTGCACCCGCAACCATGGGCGTTGCATAGCTCGTCCCTGCCGCCACTAAGTAGCCGGAAGAACTGTAAATGCCGTTGGCGTCGAAAGACTCCGCGGGAATGTATACGTTATCGCCGATGGCCGTAATGTCGGGCTTGAGAGTGCCGTTGATGCTGGGTCCGCGGGAGGAAAACGAGGTGAGCTGTTTGGCGCCGGGAGCGGCGTAGAGTGTAACGGCGTAGGGATCGAGCGTGGCGGTTGCGCCGGTGGGACTCTGCTTCAAATAGGCCAGCCAGTGTTGTCCCGTCGGCCCTGCTGATGAACACGGCGGGAATCGTGGTAGTACCGGCATCCATGGAGATCAACGTTGCCTCGGCGATATTGTCGTAAATGATCGCTGCGTCAGCGCCGGCGTCCTGAGCGTTTTGAATTTTCGTGGAGAAATCGCAGGTACCGCGTTCGATGAAGGCAACCGCGCCGCTGAGGGAGTCGCTCGGCAAAGGGGTGCACCCTAACGCATCTCCCAGGGCCGTGGTGTCGCGTAGCGCGCCTCTGACGGCCAACAGGGGGATCGGGCTGCTGCCAAATTGCGCGGAGGCGTTTGCCAGGCTCGCGGGCGCGCCGGTTCCATGTACGTGAACCTGATTGTAAAAGGTGTGACTGTTCTCGGCGCCGGCCACGGCCAGAGCGCTGGGAGCGATGGCCGGAGAACCCACCGTGTTGAGCGTGGGAACGCCCGGGAACTGCATGCCGATATCGCCTTCATTGCCCGCCGCGACCACTACCAGCACGCCGCTCAGCGTGGCCTGTTCAATGGCTTCCGACAGCGGGTCGCAAAACTCGCCCGTGGGAATGCCGCACACCGCCCCGGTATCTAGCGCCCCCGTAAAGGGCAGCGCGCCCAGCGACATATTCACGATGTCCATGCCGTCGGCAGTGGCATCTTCCAGGGCTTGAATGAGGGCGGCGTCGCTAAAACCGTCGATGATTCCCGGTGTACCGCCGACTTTATAGATGCCAAGATAAGCTTGCGACGCAATGCCGGTGATGGTCGCGGCTGGACCGGCGTTGGTTTCTCCCGCCGCCACTCCCATGACGCCCGTGCCATGGCCATAGTGGTCCAGGATGGTGTAGTCGTCAGGCCGGGAATCAACCGCCGGATTGGGCGGCGAGCCGGCGGATTCGCTCTGCACATAGCTGCGCGCGACAATGATTTTGCGCGAGGTATAAACGCAGTCCGCCGGATCGCATAGCGGATAGCCGCTCACCGCCGGCAACGCGTTGTTGATGAACGCCGGGTGGTCGGGCGTGATTCCGGTATCCAGGTCGGCGATTTTCATGCCCAGGCCGGCGTTGGGAATACCGCCCAGAAAGTTCCACGCGGCGGGCGCGTCGATCAGTTGCACCGCGGTGTTCAATTTGGCGCGGGCGCGCGGCGCAAATACCACGCGATCAACGCCCGGCAGCGAGCGCAGCTCGGCAACGCGGTCGCGGCTGGTGTGCACGAAAACGGCGTTTACGAGCACCTGGGTGGCACTGGTAACGCGAAAGTTGCGCGCTTCCAATTCCTGGCGAAGGGATTGTTGGGTCGAGCGCAGCCGATCGCGGTGCAGGCTTTGCACGGCGGTTAGCGGGCCTTTGTGGAAGCCGGGTCTCCGCGCCACGGACTCCTCGTGCAGGATCAGGGCATATTCGGCGCCCTTGGCGACGGCGCCAGCGCTTAAACTCAACAGGCTCAAGGCCAGAGCCCCTGTGAACACACTTCTCCCACGCCGCCGCCTGCCGATGATCATGCTGCTAGTGATGGATGGTAAGGGAGGAACGTTTCCGCGAATCAGGCCGGGCAGGAAGCACATTACAAAACTTTACGTTAGAAAGGGGTGGAATTGTGGGAACTTTTTAGGCGCGAACTGCAATACCGGGTGACCCTTTCGATGGAACAAAACGACGAGGAGCTGTACCGGCAGATGAGAAGGGGCAACCGGCGGGCGCTGGCCGAGCTGTACCAACGGCGGGAGCCAGCGCTCTACCGCTATGCCCTGCACATGTCGGGAAGCCGGCAGATCGCCGAAGAAGTTTCTCACGAGGTCTTCCTGCGGCTGATTGGGCCGGACATGCATTTCGATTCGCGCCGTGGTCCGCTCGAAGCCTACCTGTATGGCGTGGCGCGGAATCTGATTCGCGTAACGCGGCGGGACCGGCTGGTCGAGCAAACCGGAGAGCAAGCCGGCGAGCACGATATTCTGGGCGATCTCATTCGCAATGAAACCACGACGGCGCTATATGCAGCCCTGCGGGCATTGCCGGATCCGTACCGCGATGCAGTGATTCTGTGTGATTTGGAGGAGCGTAGCTACGAGGACGCGGCACGCCTGATGGGATGCCCCGTTGGAACGATCCGCTCCCGGGTGCATCGCGCCCGCGTCCTACTGGCTGCACGCTTGAGGCCGCTCGCAGTTTCTTCCGGCATGGCGGCGAGGTGATATTCGTGAATTGTTCACATTGGACGTTCGAAATTGTGGAATGCGCTCGGGCCGGCATGCCGCCGGGCGCGCCGCTGCAGGAGCACATGGAGCAGTGTCCCCGTTGCGCTCGATGCTGGGAAGACGAGCATGGCTTGAGCGCGCAGTTTCGAGCCATGCGGGCAGCTGCGGAGCTGCGGTTATCGGAATCCCGCCGCGAGCAAGTGATGCAGGAGTTCAATTTAGCGCACCAGAGCTTCATTCCGGCTTCAGTGAAATGGCTGTTGAGCGCCGCTGCTGTACTACTGTTGACGGTCGCTGTGGGGTACGGCTGGCGCATTAGCCAGCGGCCGCAGGCGATGGAGGCGAGCGTCGAAACGCTCGAAGATGTTGCCGACGATAACGGCTTTGTGGCAATCCCGTATGCACCACCGCTGGCAACTGGCGAATTTGTGCGGGTCGTCGAAACCGAGCTGCAGCCGATTGCGCTCGCTCGCATGGGAATTTACGTGGACGAGGCTGATTCGAGCGAGATACCAGCGGAACTGCTGCTGGGCGAAGACGGATTTCCGCGGGCGGTGCGCGTAATCGAAGAAACGCAGTTCTGAGATTGGGAGGGGAGAGGACGCATATGCATAAATCTTTAACGTTCGTCTTAGTAATTTTATTCGCAGTGGGGCTGGCCGCGCAGAGGCCCGGCCCGGAGCGTCGCGGTTACGGCGAGTTCGGCATTATGTCGGCAGGCCCGGGTGGAAGAACGCCGGTTGTTGGCGCGCCTTACTCGGCGCTCGAGACCAGGCAGACGCAGCAGACGCTCGCCGACGGCAATCAGGTCACGCACGAGGAACAGAGCAAAGTCTATCGCGATGGCGTGGGCCGGGTGAGGATTGAGCACACCATGAACCGTCTCGGGAACACGGGAGCAGCGCCGCAAACGATCATCACTATTTTCGATCCCGTCGGCGGGTACTCGTACATGCTGAATCCGTCCAAGATGACCGCGGTCAAGACGGCGCTGCCGCCATCCAGAATGGCGCAAGCTACCAATAGCCCGGCGAGGCAGATGCATGAGCGGAGTGCCAAATCCAACCATGCGGTACAAACCGAGAATCTGGGCACGCAGGCAATCAACAACGTTGCCGCCACCGGATCACGCCGGACCGAAACCATCGCCGCCGGATCCATTGGAAATCAGCAGGCCATCCAGACTGTTCGCGAGACATGGATTTCGGCCGACCTCAAAGTTCCTGTGTCCATCAAGAGTTCCGATCCGCGTTTCGGCAATACGGTGATGCAGCTCACCAATATCGCGCAAACGGAGCCGGATCCAGCGCTGTTTGTTGTCCCGTCCAACTACACGGTGACGACGCGAACCGGCAGAGGCCGATAGCGCAAAAGGTCGCAGCGGGGTCCCGGCTGGTAAACTGGTTGTGGACCCCCCTATGCTGCCGCGACCCCTTTTCTCCCGCTGCGCCCTGGCTGTGGCGGCGGCCTCCGTGTGGGGCGCCGCGGCGCAAACTTCTCCCAACCTTCCCCAGCAAGCGGTCGAGCTCCTCGAAGACTAAGTGCGGAGCGTGTCACGGCGAATCGCAGATGTCGGGCCTCGACATCCGCCAGCGCGAAGGGCTGTTAAAAGGCGGCAAACAAGGCCCCGCCGTGCAACCGGGACAAGCCGATGCCAGCCTGCTTTTCCAGGCGGCCGCCCATACTGGCGCGTTGAAAATGCCGCCGGGCAGCAAGTCTCCGCTGCCTGCCGCTGACCTGACGATTCTGCGCGAGTGGATCAATCAAGGCGCGAAGTGGCCGGACGCAACGACCGCCGCGCGGCGCCCGCGTTCTACCTGGTGGTCCTTCCAGGATTTGAAACGGCCCGCGGTGCCCCAGGGAGCGGCGAATCCGATCGATGCTTTCGTTCAGGCGAAGCTGGCCGAGAAACATCTCAAGCCCGCACCTGCCGCCGACAAAATTGCCCTGATCCGGCGGGCTTACTTCGACGTGATCGGCTTGCCGCCTACTCCGGCGCAGGTGGATCGTTTCGTGCAGGACACGTCGGCAACGGCATTCGAGAAAGTAGTGGATGAGCTGCTGGCGTCGCCGCATTATGGCGAGCGCTGGGGCCGGCAATGGCTGGATGTGGTTCGCTATGCCGATAGCGCCGGGTTCGAAGGCGATGTCTACTATCCCAATGCATGGCGCTTTCGCGACTACGTAATCAAGTCGTTCAACGAGGATAAGCCCTACGACCGCTTCGTGCAGGAGCAAATCGCCGGCGACGAGCTTTGGCCGGACAATCTGGACCTTGCCGGATTCTACGATGTGCCGCCGGAGAAGCTGGAGCATCTCGAGGCGCGGGTCGGCACCACGATGTACACCATCGGACCGGAAATTCAGGAATCGTACCTGGACGCGACCAAGCTGCGCTACGAAAGGCTTACGGATTGGGTGGACACAACGGGCTCCGCGTTCATGGGCCTCACGCTCGGCTGCGCGCGCTGCCACGATCACAAATTCGATCCCATTCCGCAGAAGGATTATTACCGCATGCAGGCGGTGTTCGCCGCGAGCCAACCGGAGTTGCTGCCGGTGGTCACCGGGATGAGCGGGACCCACCGCGACGAGTATTACCACAACATGCTCGCAGTGGCGGAAGCGCGCTCGGCTTATCAAACCCTGGAGCGCAAAGTTAAAGAGCGGGTATTGCAGGAGAAAAAGAAAAATTTTTCCGCTGAAGCGGTGCGCGCCTATGAAATCCCCGCCGAGAAGCGCACAGCCGGGCAGAACGAGCTCGCAGCCCCGGTCGCCAAGGCCTACGGCGAGATCAAGGTCGAAGAATACTTCACGCCCGAAGAGCGCAAGCTCCACCAAGAGCTGGACCAGCGCATCGTTCAGGCGGTCCTCGAACTGCCTGACAAAGACCCGTCCCATCGAGTGCGCTTCGATGGCTTGTTTGATCTGCCAGTGGCTACGGTGCTGGGGCACGTCGATCCGGAAAATATTCCCGACGTCTTCGTACTGAACCGCGGCGATCTGGGAAGGAACAAGGCCAAAGTGGGTCCGGGTCTGCCTTCGGCCTTGGTCGAAACAGGTGATCCGCAAGACCTGGTACCCGAAAAATTCGGCCCGCGCTATCGCAAACAGCTAGCTCTGTGGCTCACCAAGCCCGACCATCCGCTCACTGCGCGCGTCATGGTCAACCGTATCTGGCAGGGACATTTCGGACGCGGCATCGTCGCCACCACCAACGACTTCGGCCGCCAGGGGCTGCCGCCTTCGCACCCGGAATTGCTGGACTGGCTGGCATCGGAATTCGTCGCCAATAACTGGAGCCTGAAATCGCTGCACCGCGTCATCATGTTGTCGGACACTTACCAGCGCGCCAGCCGCTTCACGGATGAAAACGACAGCAAGATCGATCCGGACAATGCGTATCTCTGGCGCATGAACCGGCGCCGTCTGGAAGCGGAAGCCGTGTGGGACGAGATTCATGCAGTGGCCGGCACGCTGAACACGAAGATGGGCGGCAGGCCGGTGATTCCTCCTTTGACGACGGCCGAGCTGATGCCGATGCGCATCAAATCGTGGTGGGTGACCCCGGCCGATCCGTCCGAAGGCAACCGGCGCGCGGTCTACATTTTGTCGCGGCGGAATTTCACGTTTCCGATGTTCGACCGCTTCGACCGGCCGGAATCTTCCGCCAGTTGCCCGGTGCGCGAAGTAACAACGGTCGCGCCGCAAGCCCTCTGGGGGCTGAATAATCAGATCACCTACGAGCAAGCCGAGAAGTTTGCCGCGCGCCTGATGCACGAGGATGGCAAAGATCCAGCGGAGTGGGTGCGCGCAGCGTGGCGTTTGGCTCTTTCGCGGGAGCCATCGGCAGTGGAAGAGCGGGAAGCGCTGCAGCTCATGAACAAATTGGCAGAAAAGCAAAGCACCGAGGAGGGCCTCGCGCAATTGTGCCTGGCGATCTTCAATCTTGGCGAGTTTGAGTACATCGATTGATGAGAAATGACGAGGGGGATCTGTGAATCCATTTTCCTGCGAACGGCGCGCGGTAGTACGATCGCGGCGTGAATTTCTGCAAAAAGCCGGGCTGGGCGTGGGCTCGCTCGCCCTGGCCGACCTGCTGCAGCGCGAAGCATTCGCCGCCCCCATCGTCACCAATCCGCTGTCCGAAAGAGCGCCGCATTTCCCGGCACAAGCCAAGCGCGTGATTTTTTTCTTCATGCAGGGCGGGCCGAGCCAGGTGGATACGTTCGATCCCAAGCCGGTCCTGAATCGCCTGGATGGCCAGCCGACTCCGGCCAGCTTTTTCGGGGAAGATATTGCGCTCGCGCAGATCAAGGTCAACGAATCGAAATTGCTGGGCACCAAACGCGTGTTTGCGCACCACGGCAAATCAGGACTGGAAATTTCCGATCTGTTCCCACACCTGTCGCAGCATGCCGATGATCTGGCAGTAGTGCGGTCCTGCTATCACGAATCCTTCGTGCACGGCCCGGCGATCAGCATGATTCATACCGGCTCGCTGCGCCTGGGCAGCCCCAGCATGGGCGCTTGGGTGCTGTACGGGCTGGGCAGCGAGACGGAAAATCTGCCGGCGTACGTCGTGATGTCGGATAGTTTTCTACGCAATGGCAAATCGGTGGTGGGCTCCGGCTTTCTGCCGGCGATTTTCCAGGGCACCTACGTTTCGACCGAAGGCATGCCGTTCGAAAATCTCGATCCGCCGCAGCAGCTTTCCGGCAACCGCCAGCGCATGATCCTCGATCAGTTGAAGCAGTGGAACGAGCGCCACTTCAGCGAGCGGCCCGATGATACGGCCCTTTCCGCCCGCATCGCCAACTACGAGCTGGCGTTCCGCATGCAAATGGCGGCGCCGGAATTGACCGATCTTTCGAAAGAGCCCGAGTCCGTGCGTAAGCTCTACGGCCTCGACGACGAGCAAACTTCCAAGTTCGGACGCATCTGCCTGCTCTCGCGACGCATGGTGGAGCGCGGCGTGCGTTTCGTCCACATCTATAACGCCGATTGGGACGGCCACGCCGAGTGCGACAAGAACCATCGTGACAACGCGCGCCGGGCGGACCTGCCCATGGCCGGACTGCTGGCCGATCTCAAAGCCCGCGGTTTGCTGGAAAGCACGCTGGTCGTCTGCGCCGGCGAATTCGGCCGCACGCCGATGATGCAAGGCAAAGAAGGCCGCGACCACAATCCGTTTGGCTTTTCGGTGTGGATGGCTGGCGGCGGCATCAAAGGCGGCAAAGCCATCGGCGCCACCGACGAGATCGGCTACCGCGCGGTGGAGAATCGCATCCATGTCCACGATCTTCACGCCACCATGCTGGAATTGCTGGGGTTAGAGCACAAACGGCTCAGCGTTCCGGTATCAGGGTTGGATAAGCGCCTTTCCGGCGTCGCGTCGGAGGGCGAGAATGCCTTCACCAAGCGGCTGCTGGCGGCCGGCTAGGCGTTCATGGTCGTTCTGGTAGCGTTCCTGGCACTGCTGCAGGCACCCGCCGCAAAACTGCCCGTTTACCGAGGGCCAATCGAGCTGCAGGCGGCCATCGGCGGTCTGGAGAAGGGCCGCTACGAAATGGAAGTCTCGCGGGCTACAGGCGACTACGTTCTAACCTTCTCGCAAGGAGATCAGAAAAAGTTAACTCTCACCGGGCATGTCCAGCACCAGGAAGAGGAACCGCCGAAAGACCGTGTGCCCGTCATGGGCGCCCACTTCCTGCGTTCGTCGGAAGATCCGCTGCCCACGGGTCAGGAGCGCCAGTTCAGCCAGACCGGCGCGGCTCAATACGAAGAAGAGAAGCGCGACTGGAAAGCCGTGATTCGGATCTACAAGTCCGCTCAGGGCGGCAATGCCTGGTTTGTGTTTCAGGAACGCGGAAAAGCGGGCGCCTGGACGACCGTTTTGTTCAAGCCTTGAGTCACCACCCCTCGTGGTGGTGCTAAATCGCGGGTGTGGCGTAAGTGGTTCGCTCTATCATTCACATTAACTCTATATTTTTCAAATAGATGAAGAGTTTGTTGCCCTCCTGTATCTTTTGACTGTTAACCATCGACAGGTGTTCATTTCCCGCATTTTGTTTGGAATTTATACAGTCTTTACCCTATAACTTCAGGGAAGGGACTTGGAAGAAGACAATGATCTGGTGGTGGAAATCACAATTGGACTCTCCGGACGGGGCAACCCGCAACCGGGCGATCGCCAAGCTTGTGGACACACTGGATCATCCGAGCGAAGATCGCCGGCGCAAAGCGATCCAGCTGCTGGCCGGCATCGGTCATCAAGAAGTAGTTCGCTGGTCCCTCAAACAGATCACCAATCGCGAGTCCGCCGGGTTTGGCGTGGGCCTGCTCACCCAGGTTGTGACGGATTTCCCGCACGCCATCGAGAGCGAGCACCTGCAAGCGGTTGCCGAGATCGAAGATCCCATGGAAAAGCTGTCCGCCCCGCCGCTGAACTGGGCAGGAAAGCCGCTGCCCGCCGGTTGGGAAAACCTGCGGACGGTGGATTGTTCGGAACTGCGCGAAAAGGCGACTGCCGAGCTGCAGCGCCGCGACGCCGCCGAAACCAAATGGCGCCGGGCCGACGAAGAGCGGAAGCAAGAGCGCACGAAGCTGGAAGTCGTCGCGAAAATCCGCACGGCGTAATCGCCAGCTAACTCTTAAGAATTCCTTCGATCACTTGACCGTGTACGTCCGTCAAACGGCGGCGGATGCCGTTGTGGTAGAACGTCAGCCGCTCATGGTCGAGCCCAAGCAAGTGGAGCGCGGTGGCGTGATAATCGTAAACTGTCACGGGATTCTCGGCTGGCGTGTGGCCGACTTCATCCGATACTCCGTAGGCGAAACCGGGTTTGACACCCGCGCCGGCCATCCAGCAGGTGAAGCAGTCGGGATGATGATCACGGCCGCGCTTGCCGGAGCCTTGCGCGACTGGCGTCCGCCCAAATTCCGTAACGCCCATGACCAGCGTGTCTTCGAGCAAGCCACGGGCGGCCAAATCTTTGAGCAGCGCTGCTGCGGGTTGATCGTACTCGGCGGCCATGCGCGAGTGGTTTCCCAGCAGGTCGCCGTGGGCATCCCAATCTTTGCCTGCGCCGCCGTGGAAAACCTGCACGAAACGCACGCCGCGCTCCAGCAGGCGGCGGGCGAGTAAGCAATTCTTCGCAAAACCGGAAGTTTCTTTTTTGTCCAGGCCATAGAGCTGGCGAGTAGCGGGCGATTCGCGCTCGAAATCGGCGATCTCCGGCACGCTCATCTGCATGCGCGCGGCTAATTCGTAGGACCGCAGGCGGGCTTCGAGCGAGGTATCGCCTGGATGCTGTTCCGCATACTGGCGGTTCACGCGTTCCAGCCACTCCATGCTCGCCTGGCGCTCGGCGGGCGCGATATCGTGCGGCGTGGCGAGATCCGGAACCAGATCACCGGAAGTGCGGAAAGCCGTGCCCTGGCAGGACGCCGGCAGAAATCCGTTGGACCACTGCAGCGTCCCGCCCCAGGGATAGCTGTACGGATCGGGCAGCACCACGAACGCCGGCAAGTTCTGATTCTCGGTGCCCAAACCGTACGTGACCCACGCGCCCATGCTTGGAAAGCCGGTAAGGATGAACCCGGTATTCATCTGCGCGACGGCCGGCATGTGGTTGGCGCTCTTCGCAACCATCGAGCGGATGACGGTCAGCTTGTCAGCGCATCCGGCCAGATTGGGCAGCAGATCACTGACCCAGAGTCCGCTATCGCCGCGCTGCTTGAACGCGAAAGGACCGTTGAACAGATTGCCGGCCTGGCCGAAAAAGGTCGGCATGTCATACGGCTTGCCATCGCGCTTGACCAGTTCGGGTTTGTAATCGAAAGTATCCAGGTGGCTCATGCCGCCGACGCAGAAAAGCTGCACGATGCGTTTGGCTTTGGGTGCGAAATGCGGCTTCTGCAGGATTTCGGCTGCGGGCAAATCTTTGTTCAGCAGCCACGCCAGCGCCATCCAGCCGAAGCCAGCGCCGGAGTCCAGCAGGAACTTACGCCGTAGAATCGCATCGCGGTCCAGCCTAATGGACATAGACAAACTCCGTCGCGTTGAACAGGCCCCAGCATAGCGCCTGCAGGCCGTGCTCGGCGAGAAGGGACTGGCTCCACGCACGTTCCTCGCTCGATGGCGGGCGGCCCAGCGCAATCTGAAACGCGCGATCAATCCGGGCTTGCGGATCGCTGCCGGCATCGCTGCTAACGCGCGCCGCGAAGGCTTTCGACTGGCGGACAACGAAAGCGCTGTTCATCAGACTCAGGGCCTGCAGCGCCGTGGTGGTAGTCGCGCGGCGCGGCGTTTTGACGGAGGGCAGCGGGCAATCGAGCGCGTCCAGCATCGGGCTGCCGGCCGAATTCACATTCATGCGATATACCGTGCGGCGGTTGAGCTCGGGATCGGCGGAATCGATGAGTGAATAAATTTCGAGCGACCCTTTCTTTTCCGATGTGAATGGGCGGAAACTGGGTCCGCCGGCTTTCTCGTTGAGCGTGCCGCTGGCAGTCAGCATCGCGTCGCGGACGGCTTCGCCCTCCAGACGCTGCGGTGAAAAACGCCACAGAAAACGATCGTCAGTGTCCTTGGCCGCCGCCTCGGCATTGTAGGCTGACGACTGTTGATAAGTTTGCGACAGCAGAATTTCCTTGTGCAGCTTCTTCACGCTCCAGCCGCTGTCGATGAAGCGGCGCGCCAGCCAATCGAGCAACTCAGGATGCGACGGGGCACCGCCGTTGAATCCTAAATCGTTGGGGCTGGCCACGATTCCCGCGCCGAAATGATAATGCCAAATCCGGTTGGCCATGGCACGAGAGAACAGCGGATTGGCGGGGGTCGCGATCCACTCGGCCAGCTTCACGCGCCGGGGCGACTCAGGGGCATTGGTGTCGAGCCCGAGATCGCCGCTCAGGCCAGCTACGCAAGTAGGTGCGCCCGCTGCAACCGGCTCGCCTTTCATTGACACGTCGCCGCGTTTCAGAACAAACGTGGGATCCGGCTTTTTGATTTCCGCTGCGTAGGCTTTCACCGGCTCGGGAATGGCTTTGAGTTCCTGATTCAGCCGCGTAAGCTCGGCGCGCAAGGTTTCGACGCGGGCGCGGACGGTATCCGGCATGGCCGCGGTCAGCTCCGCCCAGGAAACGCTGGGAGCTCCAGCGGCATACGAAGCCGCTATTTGCTCCGGCGATAGCACGATGTCATACACACGCGCTTCGTCCAGCTCCAATTCCGCAGTAGATTTGAAGCCGACTACGGCATCGTTGCGCACGTAAGTCTGCAGGCGGCCCACCGGCGTATCGATCTCCGGCTTGTACGGCGCGCCGTAGGGCTTGCCGTTGCGATAAATGGCGATCACGCCATCGCTCGCGTAGGTGATCGCGAGGTGAATCGTGTCGCCGGCGTGGGCGTCTTCAACGGGGCCGTTCACATTGGTCGAGCGGAAGCGCGCGGTGCTTTGGTTTTCCCACTGCTTCTTTTCGTCGGCCGCGTAGCGAATGCCGTCGAGAGCCGCGCCCCGGTAGCCGCTGGTGTTGCCGACTTGCAAAATCGTAGCGCCTTTTTCCGGCGGCTTGCGCACGAAAATCCAGGCTTCGAGCGTTTTCTCGCGGAGGTCGCGCGGCAAGGGGATGGTCGAAATCATCTCGGGATCTTTCTTGCCCACCCAACGCAAACGCCCATCCGCCAGTTCCGCTCCTTCCGGCAGGGCGGCATGCAGCGATCCGATTTGATCGCGCAAGTCGGTGTCAAAAGTCCATTGAGCGATCGGCGCTGGCGAGTGTGCGCGCGGCTGCCCTTTCAGCGCCGCGAGTTCCGCCTCGATCGCGCTAATCCTCCCGCGAATCGCGCCCGTTTGCTCATCCCGCGCCTTCATCTCAGCGGGCGTGAGCACGGGCCGGTCGCCCTGCCAGACGCCTTCGAAGACTGCTTTCAGGCGGTAATAATCTTTCTGCGGAATCGGATCGAATTTGTGATCATGACAGCGCGCGCAGTTCACCGTCAGGCCCAGGAACGTCTGCCCGGCGGCTGCCAGCATGTCTTCCAGTTGATCCTCGCGAACCATCGCCCGCTGCTCGGCCACGGCCGACGTCAGGCCGACGTCATCGGTAGGACCTGAAACCAGAAAGCCCGTGGCGACGATTCCATCATGGGTCACCGGCTCAAGCACGTCGCCGGCAATCTGCTCTTTGGCAAATTGCGCGTACGATTTGTCCTGGTTGAAACTCTGGATCACGTAGTCGCGGTAGCGCCAGGCGTTATCGCGCATCCAATCGCGCTCGAAGCCCTCGCTCTCCGAAAAGCGCACGACATCCAGCCAGTGCCGCGCCCAGCGTTCGCCATAGTGCGGAGAGGCCAGCAGGCGGTCGATCAGCTTTTCGTACGCGTCCGGGCTTTCATCTTTGACGAAGGCTTCAACTTCGTCCGGCGCCGGCGGCAAGCCGAGCAAATCGAAAGTCACGCGGCGGATCAGCGCGCGGCGGCTGGCGGGAGGCGAGGGCTGCAAACCCATTTCGCGCAATTTGGCGAACACCCAGCGGTCGATGGGCGATTGCGTCCATGCCTTCGGCATTCCCTGCGGCGATGGCGGCTCGGTGACCCGCAGCGGCTGCAGCGACCACCAATCGCGACCGCCTCGGCGATTGGCTTTCTGCGCGCCGATAGCCCAGGGAGCACCGGCTTCAATCCAACGCCGTAGCGTCTCGCGCTCGCCTGCCGGAAGCGGCGCAGTGGGCGGCATCTGGCCTTTCACCACTCGCTCGAAAAGGAGGCTGGCATCTGGCGCGCCCGGTTTAATGGCCGCGCCGCGAGTGCCCCCATGCAAGGCAGACTGCAGGCTGGACAAATCCAACCCGGCGATTTTGCTTTGAGAATTATGACAACCCTGGCAGCGCTTTTCCAGGATTCCTGTGGCTTGCGATTCCAGTTCAGGCGCGGGTTGCGCGGAGAGCGTCAGGACCGAGAACCCGCAGCACGCGACCAGGAGCGCCTTGGACATGTTGACCGTCTTCCCACCAGCTTACGCGGAGACCGCCAGTTCCGCCACGGCGGACCGGGCCACTTCCGCCACATCGCCGCCCGAGCGCTCGCCCGCACGCGCGATGTCACCAGCCAGCCGCTGCATCTTGCGCTCCGCTGCCGTCGCCATGGCGCATACGGCCAGCCACGGGTCGCCGGAGCGAATCAGCTCGCCCACCGCCGATTCGGCATCACGGAATTCCACCCCGAACAGATCCCGGCCGCGCTCGGTCATGCGCTCGGAAGAATCCAGCATGGGAAGCAGCACGCGCTTGAGCGGCCGGTCGAGGACATTGTCCAGAAATTCCAGCGCGGCAACGAATTGATCTTTCTGGCGATGGCGCACCGCCAGGTATGCGGCATACATTTCGCGCGGCGGATAGCGCAAACCCAACAAGCGGAAAAGGCGCTCGATGGTCTGCGCCAGGCGCTCTTCGAGGGCGCGCTCGAGCAGCCCGGTAGCCGAGCGGCGGGTCTTTTCTGCTTGGAAAGGCGCGAGCGCCGAATAGAGCTCGAAGTAATGCCGGGCTTCGCTCAGAATCTGCTCGGTGACGAAGACATCGCCATACTGCAAGCCTGGCGCGGTCTCGCGCAAGGTGTTCAAGGCCTTCAACACGGCGGCGCGAATGGTGAGGTCTTGTTGGCCAATGCACTTGAGCAGAACATCCACGCTGCGCTGGTCGCGAATCAGCTTCAGCGCGCGCGGAAGTTGGCGGCGGATGGCGGGCGCGACGCCTTCATCGGCGAGAAAATCTCCCAGAAAACCGCAATTGGGAGCGCCATAAGCTGCCAGCGATTCAATCGCCACGCCGCGCAGGCTGGTGTCTGCGAGGCGGCGCATCACGGCTTCGATACAGGAGCGTTCCTGCAGAAGGCCGGCGCTGCGGCAAGCGGCGGTGGCGACTTGCACATCGGGATCCTGAATCAGATCGAGCAGCATGGGGGCATTCGTGCCCACAGTACCTAGCGCGGATGCTGCGAGCGCGCGCCGTTCCGGGTCGCTATGCGAAGCGGCAGCGGCCAGCCATTCCGGCGTTAGGACGCTGCGAGCGAGCTCCCGCTGTTCCGCGAGTGCATCGAGGACGCCTTGCGCCACCACGTGATTGGGATCGTCGACAAATTCGCGCGCCATGGCGGCGGGGTCTTCCGACAACGCCAGAACATATGCCACGGCCGGCTTTACGGCGGGCGTCGCAACGCGAATCTCAGCCAATGCGGCAATCATAAATTCGCCCAGCGCGGTGACGCGCGCGAGCTCATAAACTTTGGCGCGCACGTCCGGCGAATCGCTTGCCGCGACGCGGCGAAGCAGCGGCGCCAGATTGTAGCCCGGCGCGTCAGCCAGAAGCGACAGCGCATAGCAGACCTGGCGCGGACTGGCCGTAGCCGCTGTCTGCTCGAGCAGCGCGATGGTTTCCGGATCGCCTACGGTGACTCGGGCATCTTCCAGATCGAGCCGGCGGCGCTCCAAACGGCTGCGCAGCGTACCCAGATATTCATGATGCGCCATGCGCGCCAGCACCATCCAGACAATGGCGATCCCGATCGTCAGGATTGCCACCAGGCGGATATCGCGCAGACCAGCCGCCAGAATGATCACCAGCACAACGCCCGCGATGCCTCGTCCGACGCGATCGACGAAGACGTCCACAAACACTTTGGTCCGGTTGCGCAACTCGACTGGCAGCGGGAGATACAGCAATTCCATGCCCGTGCGATTGAAGGTGTAGCGATTGACGGCTTCGAAGAATCGCGTGACCACCGCCGCTAACAAGCCCGGCCACGCCACCGCGCCGAGCGAAAGGGCGGCAATCGACACCGGCATGATCTGCAGCGTACCGCCCACTCCAGCGCGGCGGACTACCCAGGCCGTCAGAAAGAACTGCAGCACCAGCGAGACCATGTTCAGGTACACATAGAAGGTGCCGAAAAATGCGGTGAGATGATCGCCTTTGTAAGTCTGCTTGGCCATCCACTGGAACTGAAAATCCACCAGCTCATCCACGATAAAAGTCAGCAGGATGATGGCGATGATCACCTGCAGATGGCGGTATCGGCCAATGGTGGTCAGCGTGTCACGCACGGAAAATGCGGCGTCGGGAGCGTTAGCGGCGCGTGCGCTGGCGAGCGACACACCTTCCGACCGCGCCACTTGCCGGAACGACAAATAGGCCAGCACCACCATCACGGCACACACCAGAATCAGGTTGTGGGCGCCCACCAGCTTCACGGTGAATGTCGTGATCGCGCTGCCGAACGCCGCGCCCACTACCGCCCCCAGGCCCAGCAATCCGTACAACCGTTTGGCTTCACGCGGATTGAAAACGTTAGCGGCCACCAGCCAGCCTTGCGACACCATCACGATGCTGAACAGGCTTACCCAGATGTTGAACACGTAGAGCATCCACGCCAGGTTCAGGCCGATCAGCCACCACAGCGCGATGAGGCAAACCACCGCAATAGCCATCGCCCACGCTACGGCGACTTCGAGCGACGCCCGCATCGCCAGGCTGGTGTACAAATGCGCGAGGAAGCCGCCGCCCACGGCGATCAAGATGTACAGGTAAGGCAGCTTATCGATGTTGAACTTGTTGAGGAACATCGCCGCCGAGACCGGCTTGAGAATGTAATACGCCACCATGACAAACAGCAGGTAGAGCGACATGAATCCGGTGCGGGCGTATTCGCCTTTGCGAATGTCGAAGAGGCTGCGCCACAATCGCTCGATCTGGGACATGGTATGAGAGACCTAATCCTCGTCCTGCTGCGCGGCCAGGCGGGTGACTACCGACAAATCTTCCAGCGTCGTCACGTCGCCAACCACCGCGTTGTTGGTCACGATTTCACGCAGCAGACGCCGCATGATTTTGCCGCTGCGAGTTTTGGGCAGCGCGTCGGTGAAGCGAATCTGCTCCGGCTTGGCGAAGGCGCCGATCTCATGCGCCACCCACTGGCGCAGCTCTTCGGCCAGCTTGGCGTGATCGTAATCGCCCTTTTTCAGCGTCACGAAACACGTTACCGCCTGTCCTGTGATCTCGTGCGGCTTGCCGACGACGGCTGCTTCGGCAACGGCAGGATGCTTCACCAGCGCGGATTCCAGCTCCATCGTGCTCAAGCGGTGGCCGCTGACGTTCATGACGTCATCGACGCGCCCCAGAATCCAGAAGTAGCCATCGGCGTCGCGGCGGGCGGCGTCGCCGGTCAAATAATTTCCCGGAATGCGTTTCCAGTATTGCTCGACATAGCGCTCGGGATCGCGCCAAAGCGTCCGCAGCATGCTGGGCCACGGCTGACGAATGATCAGGAAACCTTCGCGGCCGGTGGCGACCGGCTTGCCGTCTAAATCCACGACCTCCGGAACAATTCCCGGCAGCGGCAGCGTGCCCGAACCAGGCTTCAGCGGAACGGCGCCGGGCATGGGCGCGATCATGATGGCGCCGGTCTCGGTCTGCCACCAGGTATCGACGATGGGACAGCGCTCGTGGCCAATGGTCTTGTGGTACCACTCCCAGGCGGCGGGATTGATGGGCTCACCGACCGAGCCCAGCAAGCGCAGGCTGCTGAGATCGTGCGCGTTGGGCCACTGCTCGCCCTGGCGTACGAAGGCGCGAATCGCGGTCGGTGAAGTGTAGAAAATATTGACGCGGTACTTCTCGATGATGCGCCAGAAGCGGTCGGGCTGCGGGAAATCGGGCGCGCCCTCATACATCACCGACGTCGCGCCGGCCGAAAGCGGGCCGTACACGATGTAGCTGTGGCCGGTAACCCATCCGATATCGGCCGTGCACCAGTAGGTGTCTTCGTCGCGGAGATCGAAAACCCACTTCATAGTCATCGTGGCCTGCAGCAGATAGCCGGCGGTAGTGTGCACGATGCCTTTGGGTTTGCCGGTGGTGCCGGACGTGTACAGCACGTACAGCGGAGCTTCCGAATCGAGCGGCTCGGCAGGACAAACTTCGCTCATGCCTTCATCCAGCTCGTGCCACCACAAGTCGCGGCCGGCTTTCATGTTGATGTCGCTGCCGGTACGGCGGTAGACGATGACATCGCGGACCGAGGGACAGTCCGTGAGCGATTCATCCACGGCGGGCTTGAGCTTCACCTCTTTGCCGCGCCGCCAACCGCCATCGGCGGTGATGACAACCTGGGCCTCCAAATCCTGAATGCGGGTCTTGAGCGCCTCCGCGGAAAATCCGCCGAAGACCACGCTATGAATGATGCCCAGGCGCGCGCATGCCAGCAGCGCCACCGGCAGCTCGGGAATCATCGGCATGTAAATGATGGCGCGGTCGCCTGCCTTGAGACCTCGGGATTTCAGCACATTGGCGAAGCGCGAAACCAGCCGGTGCAGCTCCTGATAGCTGATCATGCGCTGATCGCCGGGCTCGCCCTCCCAGAGAATCGCGACTTTGTTCTTGCGGTGCGTGGTGAGATGGCGGTCGACGCAGTTGTAGCAAGCGTTGGTTTTGCCGCCGACGAACCATTTCACAAAGGGTGGCTTCCAATCGATTACCTGAGACCATTTTTCAAACCAGAACAGCTCTTTTTCCGCGAGCTCGCCCCAAAACTGCGCCGGCTGCTCTTGCGCGCGCCGGTATAGTTCGCGGTAGCCATCCATGCCGCGGACGTGGGCGCGCTGGGCAAACTCAGGGCTGGGGGGATAAGAGCGATCCTCGGACATAGCGAGAATCTTAGCAAAACCGCATATTTACTGATGCTGGCCCGACACGATGGCGCAGAGCTTGCTCGAGATCGATGTTGCCGCCGGAGACGATGCAGACGACTTTCCCGGTGCCCGCTTTTCCCGCCAGCGCGCAGGCTACCGGGCACGCGCCCGCGCCTTCGGCAATGACGCGATTGCGCTCTGCCAGCAGGCGAACCGCGGTGGCAACTTCTTCAAGCGGGGCAACCAATGAGCCATCGATCAGCGTGCGCGCCCGTTCGAACATTTGCGGGAAGACGCTTTTGCTGCCAATGCCGTCGACGAACGTCGCCTGATGCTGAATCACTAGCGGCGATCCAGCGGCTAACGATGCCGCAAGCGGGGCCGACGTTGCGACTTCGGCGGCGAAAATTTTGCAGGCCGGACGGCGCGCACGCATCGCGGTGGCAATGCCGCAGGTGAGGCCGCCGCCGCCCCAGGGAATCAGCACCGCGTCCACATCCGGCAGGTCTTCCAAAATTTCCAGCGCGATCGTTCCGTTGCCCGCCATAACATTCGGATCGTCGAAGGCGTGAATGAAGGCGCCTTCGACGCCAGGATATGCGCGGTCCTCGAATGCCTTCCACCACGCTTCGAACGGCACTTTGATCACGCGGCCGCCGAGCCGCTCGATGGCTTTGATCTTGGTTTCCGGCGCGGTCTCGGGCGCGATTACGGTGCAGGGAATACCCAGTTCGCGCGCGCACCAGGCCACGCCCTGCGCCATGTTGCCGGCCGAAGCCGTGAGCACGCCGCGAGCCAGCGCATCCGGCGACATATGGCCCATGGCGTTCGACGCCCCGCGAATTTTGAATGAGCCGATGGGCTGCAAATTTTCGAGCTTGAGATAAATCTCCGCCGGGCCCTCGGCACCCAGGCGCACCAGCGGCGTGCGGATCGCCGTGCGCGCGATCGTGCGGCGCGCTTCTTCAATCTGGGGCAGTGTAGGCAGCATGTTCACTCGCTTTTTCCAAATAGGCGCAGCACAGTTCCGTACAGCTCCTCGACTTCTTGCGGCGACCGTGCTTCCACGGCCACACGCAGTAGCGGCTCGGTGTTGGACGCGCGCACGTGAATCCAGCCGCCCGGCAGCATGAGCTTCAGGCCATCGGAGCGATCGGTTTCGGCACGCGGGAATTGCGTTTCAAGTTCCTGCATGAGCCCGCCCAGGCGCCCATGTTCGAACGAAACTTTGCCGAGCCGGCGGAAATAACGCGGCAGGCGGCCAGCCAACGTCGAGATCGTCTCGCCGGTTTCGGCCATGCGATCCAGCAGAAAAGCCATGCCCGTATAGCTATCGCGGCACAAATGCACGGCGGGGAAAATGACGCCGCCGTTCGAACCTTCGCCGCCAATCGCGGCATTTACGCTTTGCATAGTCTCGACCACATTGGCCTCGCCGACCGGTGTTCGCCAGACGCGGCGGCCGTGCGCGGCGGCTACATCGTCGATGACCGAGGACGTCGTCAAATTCACGACCACATCGCCGGGCAAGCGGCGCAGCGCGGCGTCGACGGCCAGCGCCAGGATGTCGTCGCCATCCAGCACGCGTCCGGTTTCGTCGACGACGGCCAGGCGGTCGCCGTCCGGATCCTGGGCGAAACCAATGTCGCTTTTCGTCCGCCGCACGAGATCGACAAGATCGCCCAGCACTTCGGCGCGCGGCTCGGCTTCGCGCGGGAAACGGCTTGGTGGGGTCGATCGAAATGGCGGCGAGCTCGCAGCCCAGCGTCTCACCTAGAAATCTAGGGGACACCAGCGAACCCGCGCCGTTCACGGCATCCAGGGCCACGCGAAACTTGCGCGCGCGAATGCGCGCAGCATCCACATGGGCTAGCACGCGATCGAAATGAATCTGCACGGCGGAGCTATGGTCGGAAACCACGCGGCGGATTTCGGCGTTGCTGGCCTGGCGGAAATCGCTCTGATGATAGAGATCGATCAGCTCGCTGCGCTCGTAGTTATTGAAGAACAGCCCGCCGGCGTTGAATAGTTTCAGGGCATTGTATTCGGCCGGATTATGCGACGCCGTGATGGCGATGCCGCCCTGCGCCTGCGTTGCTCCGACGTAAATCTGAATGGTCGGTGTCGGCAAAATGCCGGTTTCGACCACTTCGCAACCGGCGGCCAGCAGCCCGCACGTCACCGCATGCTGCAGCATTTCGCCCGGACGATCGCGTATCCCGTCCCACCACCACGCGCCCGCCGCGCACGTACGTTCCGAAAGCCTGGGCGAACGCGCAGGCCAGAGCCGGAGTGAGAAATTCGCCCACCACGCCGCGAATTCCGGATACGCCGATCTTGAGCAGGTGTTCGCGCCGCGACATCAGGCGAATCTCCGCACTTGCTCCAGCAGCGCGTCGTAGAGCTCAGTGGGCGGATCGCCGCGCTGTTCGCAAATGATGCGGACAATCGGCTCGGTCTGGCTCACGCGCACGTGAAACCAACGGTCGGGCCAGTCCACGCGCAAGCCGTCGGCGGCGTTTTGGCACCCGTCTTTATAACGCGCTCGCAGCGCCGCCAGCAGCGCCGGTACGCGCTGCGACACCAGCGGGACTTGCCCTTTGAGAATCGAATAACGCGGATAGGAAGCGATGATCTCGCCGAGTTTCTGTTTGCGCTCGTGCATCATCGAGAGCACCGCCAGCATGGAGGCGATGCCGTCGTATACAAAACGAAATTGCGGCATCATCACCGCGCCAGTGCCTTCGCCGGCTAGCGCCACCTGTTCGGGACGGTAGCTCGAAAGCGCATCGATCGCCGCCTGCCGGCCCACGGGCACGCGCACGACGGTGCCACCGTGGCGCGCGGCAATCTCATCCACCAGCGCGGTCGTCGAGAGATTGGTGATGATCAGCTTGCCGCTGCCTCGCGGCAGCAGATAATCCGCCAGCAGCGGCAGCATGATTTCCTCCGAAGCCGCGCGCCGTCTTCGCTCGCCATGGCCACGCGGTCGGAATCCACATCGAACAGGAATCCGGCGTCGGCTTGCAGCGGCTTCATCAGCGGAGCGAGTTGCAGCATCACGGTGTCGCGCGTGGTGGAGGGTTCGTGCGCAAACGAAACGCCTTCCAGATGCTCGTTGATCAGAACAAACTTGAATCCGAAGCGCGCGTTCATGCGCTGCAGAATCAGCGAGGAAGTTCCATTGGAGCAATCGATCACTACGCGAATACCGCGCATCGCGTCGAAATCGAAGACGCCGGCGAGCTCATCGAGATACAGATCGATGGCGGTGTTTTCCGCGCGCAACACGCCCAGGCGGTTCCAATCCACGAACGTGAACTTCTTCAGATGATAAATATCCAGCAGCTCGCCGGCTTCGGCGGTCGAGAGATAGGTCGCGTTGCGGCCGAAAAACTTCAGCGCATTCCATTCAGCCGCATTGTGGCTGGCGCCGATGGAGACACCGCCGGCCGCGTCGAGACGCCGTATCGCGTTCTGGATTACTGGCGTCGAGACTACGCCCAGATCGACGACGTCGCAGCCGCAGGCCAGCAATCCGGCAATCACGCCCTCGCGGATCATGACGCCGCTCGACCGCGGATCGCGGCCGATCACCACCGCGCCGCCCGGCTCAAGAAAAGTTCCGAAGGCCGAGGCGAAGTCCAGCACGTGCGCGGCGGTCATGCCGTCACCCACGATTCCGCGCAATCCGACGTGCGAAATGCGCAGTGATTTTGCGGCTTCGCGCGCCATTAAAGCCCGAGCTTCAGGCGGCCGAACGCTTCCGGCACGTGGTGAGAGGACTGATGCGTCGGCTGCCAGGCAATGAACTTCTTGTCCGGAGGCGGACCTTGGATGCGGTAAAAATTCACGCGCATTTCATTTCCCGCGATAGGCCGGCGCGTATCGATCGCAGCCATCGGAATGCGCATCTCGCCGTACCAGATTTTGTTTTCGGCATCGATGCGCGCTTTCACTTCGAAACCGGAATTCCAGGTCCATCCGCCTTCCGGCTTTGCGTTGTCGCGGTCGATGTCGAGATCCACCCATTCGCCTTGCGGGGAAACCTGAAACTCTTTGTACTGGCGGATGTGCGCGAAATCGGTGCCGATAAAAACTTCGGCCACGTCCCATTCCCACAGCTTGTTGGTTTCGTGATCGCGCGACGGATTGGACTTGAGGTACAGCGTTTCGTAGGGGCAGACGAAAAGCAGATACAGAAATTGCCGCGTCCAGCGCGAGCGGATTTCGGTGCGATGCCCGGGCGTGAGATCGCCTTTCGCGCTATGGTCCGCGAACACGCCGGGAATATCTCGCCAGAATTTTGACTCGGGATTGGCCGTGGGATTGGTGTCCGACTTCGTGGATTGGCTGACAATAATGCCCGGGCCAGCGGCGCGCGCCAGAGCAGCGCAAGCAAGCAGAATTAGAACGCGCAACATGTTCCTATTACTATACTGATGTCATGTCCGTCTACGATGAGCACCAGGAAGAACTGGAAAAACACGCCTTCATGATGGGCAAATCGCGCGGCCATCTGGCGGTAACTCTGGATATCCTCACCGACGCGCTGGTGCTGGTGGGCCAGCACGGCGTGTATTGCCAGAGCGTGCGCCAGCCCGGCAAACCCGCCATGGATGTGCAGCTCATCAGCAAGGGAATCGTCGACGCCAAGGAGCTAATTGCGGGCGTCATGGCGGAGCTCAAAAGCGCTAAAGCCCCCGTAGAAAATAATTGAATTGCTTCTCGCGGCCGATCGTGGTGACTTCGCCATGGCCGGGAATCACAAGCGCATCGTCGGGCAGCGGGAAAAGCTTTTCGCGGATGGATCGCAGGATTTGACGGCTGTCGCCGCCGGGCAAATCGGTGCGGCCGATGGAATCGCGAAACAGCGTGTCCCCCGCGACCAGCTTGTTCTCAGCCGGAATCCACAGGCTGATGCTGCCCTGCGTATGCCCCGGAGTTTCGAGGACGTGAAACTCCGTGGCTCCGAGCTTTAGTATGTCGCCTTCGCGCGCCGGCTGTGTCGATCGACACGGTTTCCGGCGTTTCCACGCCCACCCACTTGGCCTGCACATCCATCATGTCGCGCAGCAGGGCATCGTTTTCGTTCATATAAACCGGTGCTCCCGTGGCAATTTTCAATTTGTGAGCGCCGCCGATGTGATCGATGTGCGCATGCGTAATCACAATGGCTTTCACGGTAAGCTTGTGCCGCTGCGAGAATTTCCAGAATCTCGGGAATATTGTCGCCGGGATCGATGACGATGGCTTCGCGCGTCTGCTCGTCGCCGAAAATCGAGCAGTTGCATTGCAGCACGCCGACCGGCAGAATCTCGTGGATCATCAAGCCGATTGTATACTCAGGCATATGACCGAAGTGTTCAACGTGGCAATGCGATGGCTGCATATCAGCTCGATGATGGTACTGCTGGGCGGGATTCTGTTCGCCCGTTTCGTAGTTGAGCCGTCGCTCGCCCCTCTGCCCGCGGACACGCGTTCGCAAGTGGGCGAAGCCATGGCCGCGCGTTTTCGCTCGCTGATGTATTACGCGATCGGCATCCTGCTACTCACCGGCTTGTACAATCTTTTTCTGAATATCTCCGGCAAGCCGCCGCTGTACCACGCGCTGCTGGGCGTGAAGCTGCTGGCCGCGCTGCACGTTTTTGCCGTGGGCTTTCTCATCGTCCAGCCGAAGAATCCGAAACGCTCGCGTCTGATGACCGGCGTGGTGATCTCGGGGTTGATCATTCTGGCGATCTCGGCCTGGCTGCGCCAAATCCACCTAAACTAGAAGTATGAATAGCAGCGGCTATGAAGCGCTCCGCGAGCGAGCGGCGTGGCTGGATTTGTCGGGCCGCGGCGTAATCCTCGCAACCGGGGAGGACCGCGCCCGCCTGCTGCACGCCCTGTGCACCAATGATATCGAGCATCTCAAGCCGGGCGAGAGTTGCTATGCATTTTTTCTCAACGCGCAGGGGCGCATTCTGGCTGACGCGAATATTTTGTGCCGCGCGGAGGATTTCCTCATCGATACCGAGCCGGAGACGCGCGCCTCGCTTTACCAGCACATCGACAAATACATCATCGCCGACGATGTCACTCTGGACGACGCGTCGGATCGCCTGGCGGTGATCGCGATCGAGGGTCCGGAAGCGCGGACGATGACCAACCCGGCCGGCGCGCGTCTGACATCAACTGGCGAGCCCGGCCTGCGCTTCTTCGTTCCGCCCGAGCAGAAAGCGGAGCTCATCGGGCAGTGGGTGCAGGCCGATGCCGACGCCGCGCGCGTCGTTCGCCTGGAACATGCCAAACCGCGCTACGGCGAAGACATTACCGCGGCGCACCTGGCGCAGGAAACCCAGCAGATGCACGCGCTGCATTTCAGCAAGGGCTGCTATTTGGGGCAGGAGGTTGTGGAGCGCGTGCGTTCGCGCGGCCTGGTGCATCGCTTGTTGGTGGGATTGAATATCAACACACAGAATATTCCTGATCCTGGAACGCCGGTCGCCGCCAACGGCAATGAGATCGGGAAATTGACCAGCGCGGCATTTTCGCCGGCCATCGGCATCTGCGTGGCGATGGCGTACGTTCGCCGTGAGCACGCGGACCCGGGAACGAAACTTCTGGTCAACGGAAGCGTGGCCGACGTGCGTCCGCTATTTGTCCCGTAGTTTGTCGAGCACGGATCGCGGAATATTCAGATTGCCGTTAAGCCCGCTGCCCAGGCGGATGTGCGGCTTGTTGGCGCCGTGAAAATCGGAGCCGCCGGTCACTGCCAAGCCGTAACGCTGGGCCAGGCCGAGGTATTGCGTGACTTCCGCCGGCGAGTGATCGCTGTGAAACGCTTCAATGCCGGGCAGGCCCAGTTCGCGCATTTCCGCAATCATCGGATCCAGGCCATCGGCGCCGCGCCGCATCAGGCGGATGGGATGAGCGAGCGACGCCAGGCCGCCGCCCGCCGCGATAAGGCCCAGCGCATCGCGCAAGTGGCGGCTCCATGCGCTGCACATACGCGCTACCCGACTCTTCGCCCAGGTACTGCTGGAATGCCTGCTCGATGCTGGTAGCGTAGCCTTTGTCGATCAACACGCGCGCGAAATGCGGCCGGCCGGTCTGGCTGCCGCGGCCCGTCGAAACTTCTTCGAGCGTGACCTCGACGCCTTGCGCTTGCAGCCTGGCAATGAGGCGGATATTGCGGTCGCGCCGCGAATCGTGCAGTTCCTTAAGCCATCCGCGAAAATCCGCCGTGGGCGGACCTTGCAAAAAGTAGCCCAGCAGATGCACCGTGCGCCCGTGAAATTTTGTAGAAAGCTCGATGCCGCAGATAAGATCGAGGCCTGCCGCTCGCGCCATCGGTTCGGCAGCGTCGTAGCCGGCAAGCGTATCGTGATCACTAATGGCCAGTGCTTCCAGGCCCGTAGCGACCGCTTCCTCGACCAACTCCGCCGGGCTATAAGTGCCGTCGGACTCGTCGGTATGCGTGTGCAAATCGATCAAAAAGAAATCAACCCCAGTTCCCTCAGTGTAGCCCAGACGCGGTCGGCGCTCTCTCGGGGCTTTTCCTGATCCGAATGGATAAGGATCTCGGGGGCGAGCGGGGGTTCGTATGGATCTGTGACGCCGGTGAATTGCGCAATCTCGCCGGCCATCGCCTTCTTGTAGAGACCTTTGACGTCTCGGGCGGCGGTTACTTCGAGCGGGCAATCAACGTACACTTCGACGAAATTCTCGATGCGGCTGCGGACTTCGCTCGCGGGCTTCGCGGTAGGGCGAAATCGCCGCGACGATGGCAATCACGCCGTGGCGCGAGAGCAGTTCGCAGACAAATCCGATGCGCCGGATATTGGTGTCGCGATCCTGCTTGCTAAACCCCAGGCCCTGGGAAAGATTTTCGCGAACGATATCGCCGTCCAGCATTTCGACTTTCGCGCCCGCCTGCGCAAGCCGTTCGTGAATCAACGTTGAGATGGTAGTCTTGCCGGAGCCCGAAAGGCCGGTAAACCAAAGCGTGAAGCCCTTATGCATGCGCGGCGCTCAAAATTTCGCTCACCAGCACGTCGACGGCGCGCTCGGCCTTGCCATCCGCGGTGAAGTGAATGCCGCATTCCTCTTGTGCATCGAGCTCCCACCACCAGCGGCCGGCACGCTCCCGCTCACCTGGAGTGACGGCGCGCGTGCAGGGCGCGCATCCAATGCTGGTGTAGCCCTGCGCGTACAGCGGATGCATGGGGACGTCGTGCTCGCGGATATATGCGTCCACTTGTTCGCGCGACCAATCGGCTAGCGGACTGATCTTGACGCGGCCATCGACAGATTCGACCTTGTCCACCTCGGCGCGCGATTCGCTTTGCTCGCGCCGCAGGCCGGTGACCCACGCGTCGAGCTCGGCCAGTTTCCGCTCGAGGGGCCGGACTTTGCGCATATGGCAGCACAACATGCGCAGCGGAACTTCGCGATAAAACAGGTCCAAGCCGTGGCGGGAAACCATCGATTCAATCTCGCCCGGATCGGGGAGAACGATTTCCACAGGTATGCCGTAGCGCTTCTGTACCGTGTCGATCATGCGGTAAGTTTCGGCCGGCAGCCGGCCCGTGTCGAGCGTGAAAACGCGAATGTCGGGCGAGATTCGCCACGCCATGTCGACGATCACCATGCCTCCAGCCTGAAAACTGGTGGAAATGGCCAGGCGGCTCCCGTAGCGACGGATAGCCCATTCAAGCACTTCGACCGCCGAAGTGCTTTCGAGATTATTCAGCTTTTCCGACAAGGATAATGGCCAGCGGCAGGTCGCCGATCTTAAGGTTCAACGCCCAGTCCCGCTCACCCTCTTTGGCGAAACTGGGAAACTTGTCGGCCGTCGAAGCCCAGATGCTGAGTACGGCGGGATGGGGCGTGCCGGAGGCTCTCCGGCTCATGTTCATGAGGGCGTCGAAACCAGGAGCCGCGTTCAGATCCTGGTCATCGATGGTGGGGATCAGAACCAGAAAATCGCGCTGCGGAGAAACACCGACATGGTCGCCCGTTACCGGCTGCAAGGCGTAGCGCAAGGTATAGACGCCGGCCTTGATGCTTTGCCCGCGGCGGTCGGCGCCGGGCCCTGGGAAGCGAATGGCCCCCAGCAGAGCTCCGGTTGGAATCGTGGGCAGAGTGACATCGGCTTCGGTGGATTTCGGACCGGCGGGCGCTTCGCTTCGGAACCAAACCTCGCAGAACGCAGCGCCACCCGCGTTGAGGATTCGCGTTCCTTGGGGTTGCAGCGCGTGGGCGATTGCGGGCGCAAGATCAGAGGGAGGCGGTCCGGCTGGCTCACTTTTGTACTGCGCAAAAGCTGCAGCAGCAGCCAGGAAAAGGGAAACCATCAATCGGGAAGCGCTATGCATGGCTGAAAGATTGGATTCTTGACGGCCTGCGCCGGCTGCGCATATTCTGGAGCGGGAGACCGGATTCGAACCGGCGACATCGACCTTGGCAAGGTCGCACTCTACCAACTGAGTTACTCCCGCCCAATGAGAAACTCTCATTTTCCTCCACTTCGGCGTGGCTGTCAAACCCGCTGCCTTCCAGATGCGGAAGGGTTGTCAAACGCTTCAAGGAAAAGCATTTATAATCTTGGTCCAAATTTTGGATCTGTGTTAGACTATCGTTTCTGTTCGGGTAACACTCGGGCAGAGTCCGAATTTTCCTTCCTTCCAATTTTGGATTGAGCTGGTGTTATGGACCCCCACGGGCTGTGGGAAACGTGTGTGAAAGTTGTGTATGAATGCGTGGTGGTGACCGATGAATCCGTGGGACCAGATCAAGAAGCAGCTTGAAGCCAGCCTGAGCCGGGAAAACTACAGCGGTGTGATCGGGAAGACCAGTTACGCCGAGCTGGAACGCGGCGTTCTCCGCATCAACGTTCCCAACGAAGAGACCCGGGTGTGGCTGGAGACCGAGTACGCCAGCCAGGTCAATGCGTTGATCCGCAAATTGGCGCTGGGCATCAAGGCGGTAGTGTATGACGTCGCCGCGCCGGTCGAAGGCGCGCCTGAAAATGGTACGGAACAGATGCCGGATTTCGAATCCCCTGCCAGCCAGTTGAACCCGCGCTTCACTTTCGACAATTTCGTAGTGGGCGCCTGCAATCAGTTTGCGCATGCCGCGGCGCGCTCGGTTGCGACCAATCCATCGCGTAGTTATAACCCGCTGTTTCTCTACGGCGGCGTGGGGATGGGCAAGACCCATCTGATGCACGCCATCGGCCGGGCGCTGATTAACGGCTCATCGCGCATGCGAATCGTCTACACGTCGAGCGAGCGCTTCACCAACGAAGTCGTCTCTGGAATCCGCTTCGAGCGCATGATGCAGCTGCGCCAGCGCTATCGCTCCGCCGACGTGCTGTTGATCGACGACATTCAGCTTCTCGGCAATAAAGAGCGCACGCAGGAAGAGTTCTTCCACACGTTCAACGAGCTCCACGATCACCAGAAGCAGATCGTGATTTCGAGCGATTCTCCGCCCAAGGAGATTCCCGGCCTGCTGGAGCGTCTGCGCTCGCGTTTCGAATGGGGACTTATGGCCGATATCCAGCCGCCCGACCTGGAAACCAAAATGGCGATCCTGGACAAGAAAGCCGAAGCGGAGGGCTGCCGGCTTCCGGAAGACGTGCGCATTTTCATTGCATCCAAAACGCGTTCCAATGTGCGGGAGCTGGAAGGCGCGCTGGTGAAGTTGATCGCCTATACTTCGCTCACCGGCGCTCCCATCACGCTGCCCATGGCGCAGCAGGTATTGAAGCATCTGACGCCCGCGCAGGACCGTCGCGTCACCATCGATACCATTCAAAAAGCAGTGGCCGAGAAATTCGGTATCCGCCAAATCCAGCTCAAAGAAAAGAGCAATACGCGCACGATTGTGTACCCGCGCCAGGTAGCCATGTTTCTGGTGAAGGAACTGACCGCCGCGTCGCTGCCGGAGATCGGCCGGGCCTTTGGCGGAAAGCACCACACAACGGTGATTCACTCCATAAGCCGGATCAACCAGCTTCGCCAGACTGATCCTAATTTGAACAGGACGATACACAGCCTAATTGAATCATTACAATAGCTGTTAGCATCTCTTTCCACAACCGCGTGCCTATATTTCCTGCGAATCCCTGTGTAAAGCCGCGCCGGTACCCGAATTCAGCACAATCGACCACCGGTTTCGCACATGAAAGCGGAGCAGAAAGTCATAGGATTTTGTATAATTTAGATAGAAATCAACATTTCGACAGGCCCCATGAATACGGTCCTTCTAAGCATAAGTTTGTATACACTCTACTCGGAGAGGAGCGCTGCCTGATGGAATTCACGGTTAGCAAAGCCGATCTGGTCCGTGAGTTGGGCCTCTCGCAGGGGGTGGTCGAGAAGAAAACCACGATTCCCATTCTCTCCAATGTGCTGCTTGAGGCGCAGCGAGAGCGGTTGATCCTGACGGCAACCGATCTGGAGTTGGGAATTCGCTGCTCGTGTCCCGCCAAGGTGAAAAAAGAAGGCGCGGGCACTGTTCCGGCGCGCAAGCTGCTGGACTATGTGCGTTTGCTGCCGGATGCGGATCTCCATGTGAAATTCATGGAGAATCACTGGGCCAACATCACCTGCGGCCGTTCCAAGACCAGGATGGCGGGAATGTCGCGCGAGAGTTATCCCGAGCTGCCGCAGGCGCCCGAGCAAATTGCCGAGCTGCCGGTAGCGCTGCTCTCGTCGATGATCTCGAAAACAATTTTTGCGATCTCGATGGAAGAATCGCGCTTCACGCTGAACGGCGCGCTGCTGCTTCTGCGGCCGGATGGCCTCACCATGGTCGCGACCGATGGGCATCGCCTGGCTTATGTGGATCATGAAGACGGAGCGCTCGGCCAGCAAAGCTTTTCGCGCGTTGATTCCCCGCAAAGCGATGGGCGAAATCGTCAAACTGGCTGCCGAGAGCGGCGCCGATAGCTAAAGTAACCATCGCCGGTGACGACAATCACCTGTTCTTCCAATTCGGCGACCCGGCTGCTCATCACGCGCAAGCTCACCGGGAATTTTCCGGACTACGAGCGCGTTCTTCCGAAAGACAATACGCAACTTGCTAAGCTGCAGCGCGACGAAATCCGGTCGGCCATCGAGCGCGTTTCGCAGTTCGCCGACGAGCGTTCGCGCGCGGTTCGCGTGCAGTTCGCGCCCGGCGAGGTCAAGGTATTCTCTTCGTCGGTGGAAACGGGCGAGAGCGAAGAGAGCGTGCCAACGGAGTACACCGGGCCGGAACTCGAAATCGGTTTCAACGCCCAATATCTGCTGGACTTTCCTGCGCGCCATTTCCCAAGAACAGGTTTCCTTCGCGCTCAAAGATCAGAAGAGCGCGGGCGAAATGCGGCCCGGCACGGAAGATGCCAACCAGCACTACCGTTACGTCGTAATGCCCATGAGGATTTGAGGGCCGGATCAGGCCCAATCGTCGGATTAAGAATCTATGCCCAATGAAGTAAGCACTCCGCCGCCGGAAGTTTACGATTCCACTAGTATCAAAGTCCTGGAAGGACTCGAGGCGGTCCGCCTGCGGCCGGCCATGTACATCGGCTCGACCGGCGAGATGGGTTTGCATCACCTGGTTTATGAAGTCGTCGACAACTCGGTCGACGAAGCCCTGGCGGTTATTGCACCGAGATCAACGTCACCATCCACATCGACAATTCCGTGACGGTGGTCGACAACGGCCGCGGCATACCGGTCGACATGCACGAAGAGGAAGGCGTCTCGGCGGCGCAGGTCGTGATGACCAAGCTGCACGCCGGCGGCAAATTCGATTCCAAGAGCTACAAAGTTTCCGGCGGACTGCACGGCGTGGGCGTCAGCGTGCGTCAACGCGCTTTCTGAGCGGCTCGATCTCGAGATCTGGCGTGACGGGTACACCTGGCAGCAGGAATACGCTGCCGGCGTTCCCAAGGGCCCTCTGCAGCGGGCCGGCAAGGCCGGCAAGCAAGACCGGCACCAAGGTCACCTTCAAGCCGGATCGCATCCATCATGGATGTGACCAAGTTCAACTACGACACGCTGGCGCAGCGTTTGCGCGAGCTGGCGTTTCTGAACAAGGGTCTCAAGATCACGCTGAGCGACGAGCGCGAAGATCCGGTCAAGAGCGCACGAATTTCTCTACAGCGGCGGCATCGCGGAATTCATCAAGCATCTGAACCGCGGCAAGACCGTGCTGCACGACAAGCCGATTCATTTCGAAGCGCAAAAGGATCTGCCACGCCAACGGCGGCATCCTCACCATGGAAGTGGCGCTGCAGTACAACGACGGCTATTCGGAAAACGTTTTCAGTTTCGCCAACAACATCAACACCGTGGATGGCGGCATCGCACTTGAGCGGTTTCCGCAGCGCGCTCACGCGCACCATCAACGCCTACGGCCAGCAGGCGGGCTGTTCAAGGACGTCAAAGAAAATCTCACCGGCGACGATGTGCGCGAGGGTCTCACCGCGGTCGTCAGCGTCAAGCTGCCGCAGCCGCAGTTCGAAGGCCAGACCAAGGGCAAGCTCAACAGCGACATTCAGGGGCACGTCGTCCAGTTCGTCAACGACAAGCTGGGCGAGTACTTCGACAAGAATCCCGGCGTGATGCGCAAGATCGTCGGCGAAGTCGATCGACGCCGCGCGCGCCCGTGAAGCTGCCCGCAAGGCCCGCGATCTGACCCGCCGCAAAGGCGCGCTCGATTCCGGCGGCCTGCCCGGCAAGCTGGCCGATTGCCAGGAGAAGGATCCGGAACGCTGCGAGCTGTTTCTGGTCGAGGGCGAATCGGCCGGCGGCACCGCCAAGCAGGGCCGCGACCGCCGCTTCCAGGCCATCCTGCCGCTCAAGGGCAAAATCCTCAACGTCGAAAAAGCCCGCTACGACAAGATGCTGGGCCACGACGAAATTCGCTGCCTCATCACCGCGATGGGCACCGGCATCGGCAAGGACGATTTCGACGCCACCAAGCTGCGCTACCACAAGATCATCATCATGACCGACGCCGATGTGGACGGCTCCCACATCCGCACGCTGCTGCTCACCTTCTTTTTCCGCCACATGCAGGAATTGATCTCGCGCGGCCACATCTTCATCGCGCAGCCGCCGCTCTACCGCATCAAGAAGGGCAAGAACGAAAAGTACATCAAGGACGAAAAGGAATTCACGCGCGAGATCATGCGGCGCGCCACCGAGAATCTGACGCTCGAGTTCGGCACCAACGGCGTCGGCCCCGAAACCAACTATCGAAGCCGCCGAGCTGCGCAATTTCCTGATGAATCTGGATGAGTACGAGCAGATTTTCCAGAAGGTGGAGCGCAAGGTGCGCGATCCGCGCGTGGTGGACGTGATTTCGAATGTAAATTTGCACATCGATACCAAAGCGGATTTTGCCGACCGTGCCAACCTCGATCAGCTCGCCAAGAGCATGCTGGCGGCGGGGATCAAGACCGAGTCGGTGAACGATGAGGAACACTCGGCCTGGATTCTGGCTTACCACGATGCCACCAACGCCGAGCGCCGCATCGGCCTGGAGCTGGCGGCGCAGCCGGAATACAAGCGGCTGCGGGCGATTGCGCGCCAGATCGCCAAGTACAATCAGCCGCCGTTCGTTGTCGTCAAGAACGAAAGCCGGCAAGCCCAGCCCAACTGGCGCGACCTGCTGAGCTACGTCAAGGTCGAGGGCAAGCGCGATGCTTCCGTCCAGCGCTACAAAGGCTTGGGCGAAATGAACGCCGAGCAACTCGCCGAAACCACGATGAATCCGGAAAAGCGCACGCTGCTGCAGGTGCGCCTGGAAGACGCGGTCGAGAGCGAAGAAATTTTCTCCACGCTGATGGGCGAGGACGTGGAGAGCCCGCCGCAAGTTCATCGAAGAGAATGCGCTGGACGTGAAGAATCTGGACGTGTAGCTTGCCTCCGCTCGGGGCTCAACATTGCGCTTCTCCTCAAAACCGGGCGCGCCAGTAGGAGACCAGTACCAAAGGTCGAATGAGCGCCAACCGCCAAGAAGATCTTTTGTCCACGACGGACGGGTGTTGGCCTGTCGCACTTTTGTTTGCCGGTATACCGCTTACCCTCGTTGGGCTCGCGGTGACTGGATTTTTGTTTTTCTCTGGACCGTGGACCTTGGCGCACATGTACCAGTTCCTCTGGGCCAGTGTCCCGATGTTGATTATCGGAGTGGCGGCCCTGATCCTCTATCTATCGGTTCGGAAACGATAATTTCCGTCTGAGCCGAAAATCTTAGCTAAACAGATTTAAGCGCTGTAATCCGAGGCTTGCCAAGCCCGCCCCCCGGCGGTACTCTGCAATTAGAGGTGTCCTTTATGAAGCGGGTTGCGCAGTTGGTTCTGTGCTGCTTGCTGGTGCAGTGCGCCTTTGCTCAACGTGGTGGCGGAGGGCATGGCGGTGGTGGTGGCGGAATGCGCGGTGGCGGAGGAGTGTCTGGCGGCGGCTTCCGTAGCGGTGGATCCGGTGGTGGGTACCGCGGTGGGGGTAGCATCGGTTCAGGCTATCGCGGTGGCGGAGGGTACACGGGGTCCCGTGGGGGATACGGCCATGGCGGCTACTACGGCGGCTACCGATATGGACGGTCTTATTATGGTGGATACGGTTTTGGCTTCGGCCTTTACGCGCCCTGGTATTACGGCGGCTACTACGGCAGCTACTACGATCCGTACTCTTACAACCCGTACTACTATCCGCAAACGTACGTCGATCCGGCCCCGCCGGTAACGGTTTATCAGAATCCGAACTACGTGCCTGACCCGCCGGTCCGGCCGATGATTCGCGATTATCCGGATAACGCCCAGCCGTCACGCGCCACCGGCGAGCCGACCGTTTACCTGCTCGCTTTCCAGGACGGATCGATCCAGGCCGCGCTCGCGTACTGGGTGGACGGCAACACGCTGCACTACGTCTCCACGCGGCGCGAGCAGCGGGAAGCTCCACTCGAATCCGTCGACCGCGCGCTCAGCCAGCGGCTGAACCGGGAGCGACGGCTGGAATTGCATCTGCCCTAGCGGCTACTTGGGCTCGGCGGTCGAAGGCGGATCGCTCTGCTTCTTGGGCGGCGTGAAATACTGCTTCGGTGCTTTGCTCCACTCGACCATGCTGATCCCGGTGGGATCGTAAACAACGCGCCCGGCGCGCAGGGTCATGCGATTCTCCAGCTTCACTTCGCCCATCATTTTGGCGCGGCCGCAATCGATATAGCCGAACTTCCCGTGGCGCAATTCGATCACCGCGATATCCGCCTCGCGGCCAACCGTGAGAGTTCCCAATTCCGGCCGGCGGATTTCCCTGGCGGGATTCACCGTCGAGCGGCGAATCACATCTTCGAGCGGAATGCCGATGGCCATCATCTTCGACATCGTGGTGATCATGTCCACCACGGGGCCGTTCACGCTGCCCATGTGCAGGTCGGTCGAGATGGAATCCGGAATGAAGCCCTGCTTGATGGCGGGCACCGCGTTGCGAAACCAGAAGCTGCCGCCGCCGTGGCCCACGTCGAAAATCACGCCCCGTTTGCGGGCCTCGGCGTAAATCGGATTTAACGTGCCGTTGTCCAGCAGCACCGGAAACTGCTGCGCGAAGACATGAGTGTGGATGTCGCCGGGGCGCATCTTTTTGAGAATCAGATCTTCGTATGGCCGTTCCGGCGGGCGCGGCCAGAAGTCCACCATTACAGGAACATCGGCTTGCGTGCCTGCTTCGATGGCGCGATCGACCGCCGCCCACGGCGGATGCGTGGCATCCCACGGCAGGCTGGTCCAGTAATGCGCGGTCTTGATGCCCACGATCACGTCGCGGTATTTCTTGATGGTCGCGGCGCAGAGCTGGGCATCCATTTCGCGGATATCCTGCTCTTTTTCCGAGCCCATGCCCGCGGCCACGATATTGAGAAAACTAAGCACGCGAATCTGCGCGGTGTCGATGATGGTGCGCTTGATCTCTGGGAAATCGCGCGCGCCCCAGGTTCCGGCATCAACGATGGTCGTGAGCCCGGAGGAAAAATTCATGTTGGCGGGATAGGAAAGGCCGCTCGCGGGGCGATCGACGCCGGCGTGCGCATGAATGTCGATGAGCCCGGGCGTGATGTAGAGGCCGGTGACATCCACCACGCGGCGCGCGTTCGCGGCGGGAATGTTTTTTTCGACCGCGGCAATTTTGCCGCCCGCCAGCGCCACATCCATCGGTCCATTGATGCTGTTGGCGGGATCGATGACCCGGCCGCCTTTCAACAGCAGGTCGTAGGGCTGGGCCTGGGCCCAGGCGATCGATAGCGAGCCCACCAGTGCCAGGCGGGCGAGGTATGAATGCATGGGAAACATCATACCCGTCTCCAGGCGCTGCCTTCGAACGACGGCTCGAAAAGGTCCGGATGCAGCACTTCCGCCACGATCCGCAGCGATTCCACCAGCCTTGGTCCGGGCCGGTTGAAGTACTGATTGCCGTCGGCCAGGAATACGCGGGAGGCAAACCTACCCCACTCGGGCCGCTGCGTGAGCCAGTACATTTCTTTCTCCGTGCGCTCCAGATCGAACCCGCAGGGCGTTACCAGGATCACGTCCGGATCGCTTGCCACCAGTTCCTCCCAGGTCATCCAGGGCGAATGTTTGCCGGTCTCGCCGAACAAATTAACGCCGCCGGCGAGGGCAACCAACTCCGGCGTCCAGTTTCCGGCGGCCATCAGTGGCTCGATCCATTCGATCACGGCCACGCGCGGCCTCTTGGCAGATTGCCGAGCGCGTGCGGAGATTGCCTGCAGCCGCTTTTGTAGTTCACCAATCGGAGAACTGTCCACGCCCAGGGCATTCGCCACGCGCTGCATGTCCGCCCAGACGCCGTCGAGCGATTCTCCGTTGAGCGAAACAATCTTCGGCTGGCTGGCCAGGCGCCCCGCGACGGAGCGCTCCACATCGGCAAGACTCACGGCGCAGACCTCGCACTGCGTTTGCGTGAGAATATGCGTCGGCTGCAGACGCTCCAGCACGTCGTCGAAAACATCGTAGACCGAGAGCGCATTGCGCACGCGATCTTTCACCAACTGGTCGATCTCGCGGCTGCTGCCGGAAACCGGAATTGTGGGCTTGGTGCAGACAGGCAGCGATTTCACCGCCGGCGGAAAATCGCATTCGTGCGAGCAGCCTACGAGAAATTCAAACTGGCCGAGCGCATGCACGATCTCCGTGGCGCTCGATATCAGGGAAACAATGCGCGGCACGCGACGCTGCGGCTAGGCTTGCGCCAGGGCGACTCTCTCCCGCGGATAGACGGCACGCGTCAGCCAGGCGTGCAGGCCGAACAACACGGCGGTCGTGATCAGGTCGCCCGCCAGCGTGCGTCCGAAGAAAGGCAGCGCCATCGTGTAGCACTTCATGAAACCATCCACGGTGTGGGGATACGCCCGCAGAAATACGCCGAAATTGGTGATGAAGAAGAATTGCAGGCTGCATAGCAGCGCGGCTCCGCCAATGCGAATCGGATTTTCCGTAGCCTGCAGGTGCCGCCCGATCCAGACACAGATCAGGAAACCAGCGTACACATACGGCGTGGAGCGCGAGTATCCGCCTACCAGCGGATCCGTGGCGGCCATCACGAGAATCGGAAGCAGGTACGCCAGCCAGCCCGGCAGGCGCGCGCCGGCGAAGAGGCTTGCTCCGCCCACTGGCGTAAAATTCGGCGGGTGCGGCAGCAGGCGCGCCACGGCGCCCAGCACCGCCAATGTCAGCGCAACCGGTCGTTTAATCGTCTTCTCCATGTGCATTCCTTCAATCCCGGGGAAGTCCGGACGCAGCCCGGTTCGGTTCCCACAAAGTTTCAGCTATACCCAGAGTATGACTCGCCCAGCGGCTCCACACAAATAGCGCGTCGCTCAGCCGGTTGAGGTATCGTACCATTGCCGGATCGGATGGATCTTCGCGCGCCAGCGTTACGCAAATCCGTTCGGCGCGGCGGCAAACCGTACGGCAGACGTGCAACTCGGCATTGAGCCTGCAGCCGCCAGGAAGCACGAAGGAGCGCAGCGCGGGGAGGTCCTCGTTCATTTGGTCGATTTCATTTTCCAGGCGTGTGATCTCGACATCGGTTACGCGCGGCTGTTGCGGATGCACGTCGGCGGGCAGCGTGGCCAGAATCGATCCCAGATTGAATAGCTCGTGCTGCACGCGTTTCAGGATTACGGCCAGCGGAGTTAGCGCCGGATGCGACGCGGCAATCAGGTCTTCGGTGGTTTGCCGCGCGACGCCGATAAAAGCGTTCAGCTCGTCGACGGTCCCATAGGCTTCGATGCGCAGCTCGTCTTTCGGAACGCGCTGGCCGCCCACCAGGCTGGTCTCGCCGGTGTCGCCGCCCTTGGTGTAAACGCGGTTGATGGCGAGACGCGGCTCATGAAACGGAGTCTTTTCCAACGGATGCCTCGATTCCATTCTAAGTCCTCCGCGGCAGGCTCCACTTGACGCCGGCGACGAAATTCAACAGCGGCGAAGGGAACCCGAATATTTCTTCGTAACGGCGATTCAGCGCGTTGCGAAGATTGCCGTAGACCGTCACCCCATGCGACACCGCATAGTTGACGTTGAGGCCCACGACGCCGTAACCCGGATTGTTGAACAAGCCCGCGGAGGCGCCGAAATTGGGCTCAACATCCAAAACAGACGCGCGGAAATACCCCGTGATGTCGCCGGAGAATCGGCCCCGCGCGTAGCTGGCCACCACATTTCCGGAATGGCGCGGACGCCGGATCAGCGGCTGGCCCACACTAAAAAACTGCGGGGCGAGCGACGCCGACTTATCCAGCGCCAGAATCTCACTGTCCAGATAGGTATAACTGGCGCGCAGCGAAAACTGCCGTGCCGGACGCCAGCGGGCGGTCGCTTCAGCGCCTTGCGCACGAGAGTTAGCCAGGTTATCCGACTGGAAAGAACTGAGGTTAGCGAGCGAGCCGCCGAGAGAAACAATCAAATCGTAGTAGCGGTTATAAAAATAGGTACCTTCGAGCGAAACGTGATCGTGGAACCATCGCCGCTCGAGACCGGCATCGAAACTCGCCGTGCGCTCCGGCCGCAGTCCGGGATTATTCGTAAAGGCGAGATCGAATCCGCCAGGCGGACGAATGCCGGTTCCGAACGAAGCGTGCACTCGCGTCAACGTCGGCAGCACGTAGGCGACGGATATTTTTGGATTGACCTTGACGATAGTATCTGCGGCGAATTGCGGACGCCCACCGAAGGGGTCGGCGGGAATCAGCGGCGTGTGAATCACTTCGGCGCGCAACCCGGCGTTGAGGAAGAACCGTCCTCCGAACTCCAAACGGTTCTCCCAGTAAAAACCCTCCTGGTCGCGATGAAGCGGGAAGGACTCTCCGCCGGTATCCGTGATGAAGGTGTTCTTGACTTCTTCGCGTGAAAACGCCGCGCCTACCGCAAAAGAATAATTGCGCGTGACGCTAACAACAGTGCGCGTTTCTGCCTGCCCGCGCAGGTCCTTGTTGTAGCTGCCGCCGAAAGGGCTTTGAAAGAACGCATTGTTCAGGAAGAAATTGCCCATCACTTCCTGACGCACCCGGTTCGTAAGATCGATGCGATAGCGCACGCCGTACGCGGAAAAGTTATTCTTGCCGCGGCTGATCAGATCGAGGCCGCCATACAGCCCCGCCGGATCGGAACCGTACGGGCCAGGGTCGCCGACTTCATTGGAATTGAACATGCCGACTGCGCTGAAATATTGCCGGCCGATGTTCCGGCTCACGCTCAGCAGCAGGTTTTCGTTGCGGTAATCGCTATTCGGGACCGGGCCGTCGTCGTCCAGCCGCGACGCCGATGCGCTCCATCCAAAACCGGCTAGAGTGCCGCCGGCGCCAATCGCAAAGCGCCGTTCCGCGTAGGTGCCGCCTTCGGCGATCACATCGGCGGTGAAGTGTTCCTCTGGCTGGCGCGTGACGAAATCCACTGCGCCGCTGTTGGCGTACGCGCCATAAACCGCCGACTGTGGTCCCCGAATGATTTCGACGCGATCCAGAAAATCGGTCGGGATATGCGCGAAATCAAAACCGCCGCCGAACGCGTTCACCGTGACGCCGTCGATTTGCACCAGGTTGAAATCAGTGTCACCGCCGCGAGTGAACAGCGACGTCACCCCGCCGCGTGCGCCCGACTGGCTAACGGACAGGCCCGGCAAATAGCGCAGCAGATCGTAAGCCTGCCCTTCATTGCGCTCGCGAATTTCTTCGCGCGGAATCACGCTGGCGCTGCTGCCTTGCGCGGAGAGCGAGACATCCAGCGCCGAGCCGACCACCTTGATGGAATCGGTTTGCGGCGCGATCGCGAGACGCACAGTTTGAGCGGCGGCCGGATCGACAGTTTGTGTGGCGAACCCGGGCGCGGCAATCGTCAGGCGCACGCCAGTAAGCTCGCTGAGCATCAGGCGAAATTCTCCCGCTGCATCACAGCGGGTTTGAGCCACCACGCCCAAGCGGCTCACAGCGGCAATGTCCGCGCCCTCGATCGGAGCTCCGGACGGATCCAGAACCGTTCCCTTAACAAGCTCGGATGCACGAGACACCACGCCTCCGAACAAAAAAACACTAACGATGAAAGTGAATTGTAGACGCGTCATATCGGGCAGCCCTCCGCTGCCGTACTTCGTGTCTAGGAATTGGTTCCGCCCGCTTGCGGTGTTGCGCCGCGCGAACGGAATCTCTCTGGTCGGTCTCCTGACTTGCGCTTCAACGGGCCGATCAGCCTTCCCATTCCCACAGGAACAGTGGCTCAAACACTATGATCAACCCTCGACGCTTACAGTGGCGGGGCCGTGCTGGATTTTCACCAGCTTCCCATACAGCTACCGGAGAGCTTCGAAGACTTTACGAGAATAGCATGGAGACTCCCAAAAACAAGTTCTTGACTGTTATATATAACTAGTACACTATATATCTGACGTGACTGCAACGCCTACCAAACGAAAGCCGGCTGCATTCGCCCTGGACCTGCATAGCGGGGTCCCGGTTTACCGGCAAATCATTGACCAGGTGGTTGGCGGCATCGCTACTGGTGCGCTCGCCGGGGGCGATCAGATTCCGACGGTCCGTCAATTGGCCGTCGATCTGGCCATCAATCCGAACACGGTCATCCGGGCTTATCGCGAGCTGGAAATTCGCGGCGTGCTGGAAACTCAGCAAGGAACCGGCACGTTTATCAGCCACCAGAAGCCGCGGCGCGACGATGCGGAGCGCCAGCGCAGGCTCAGCCAGCTTACGGGAGAATTCACAGCCCGGGCGGGAGCAGATGGTTTCACGGTCGAGGAAATGATTGCGGAGTTGCAGGACCTGCAAAGAGACGCGGGAAAAAAGAGGAGGTAGCTATCATGTGGCGGGATCGCAATAAGAATCAGGTGAGTGGTATCGCCATGGCGTTTTTCGCCATCTCGGTTGCGGCTGGTTCGGCACTCACGGCGGTGATGGGAAACCGCACGCCGCTCTTCGCGGGAATCGTAGTGGGCCTCTATCTTCTTTTTTCACTCAAGGTCGCGGATCAATGGGAAAAGGTGGCGGTGCTGCGTCTGGGCCGCTACCTGGGGCTGCGCGGGCCGGGACTGTTTCACGTGATTCCCATCATCGATACGCTTAGCCGGTACGTCGATCAGCGCGTGCGCGTGGCCAGCGTCACGGCGGAATCCACGCTCACCCGCGACACGGTGCCGGTGAACGTCGACGCCATCGTGTTCTGGCTGGTCTGGAACGCGGAGAAATCGATTCTCGAAGTAGAGGATTTCGTGCAAGCCATCACCATGAGTGCGCAAACCGCGCTGCGGGAATCGATCGGCCGCCACGAATTGGCGCAGATGATTACCGAGCGTGAATCCATGGGGCACGAGTTGCAGCGCATTCTGGATGAGAAAACCAACTCCTGGGGGATTACCGTGCAGTCGGTTGAGATTCGCGACGTGCGTATCCCGCAAGCGCTCGAAGATGCTATGTCGCGCCAGGCTCAGGCCGAGCGTGAGCGTCAGGCGCGAAACATCCTGGGACAGGCGGAGAAAGAGATTTCGGACAGCTTCGCGCAGGCCGCGCTGACCTACGAGAACAACCCGGTCGCCCTGCATCTGCGTGCAATGAATATGCTTTACGAAGCCATCAAAGAGCGGGGCGCGATGGTCATCGTGCCTTCGTCGGTGGTGGAAACAATGGGTTTGAGCGGCGTACTGGCCACGGCGTCGCTGGGCGGAGCGAAACCCACATCGCCTGTGTTATCCTAAGCATTCAAGATGGCGAACCATTTTTCAGCACTAAAACGAGTACGGCAAAACGAGAAGCGGACCGAGTACAATCGCCGCAACAAGACGCGGCTGCGTCATGAAATCCGCGCCATGCGGCGTCTGATCACGTCGAAGGACGCGCCCGGAGCCACGGCCCACCTGCCTACGGCTTTTTCCATCATCGACCGCTCGGTGAAGCTCGGCATCATCAAAAAGAACACCGCTGCCCGCTATAAGTCGCACATCCACGCGCAGGTTAAGGGCTTAGCTTCCAAGTAGTTCCTACGCCGTAAGCTCCAACACGAACCGCTCCATCACGATCCGGTCGTCGGGCCGCGCACTACGCAGGTCTCTGTCCGCCTGGAACACCAGCTCCAAAGCCTTTTCCAGTTGCTCTTTGGAAAACCGCGACATCGTCTGGTAAACCTGCTCGGCGCGCGAGCCCCACATCGGCACGCCCGCCTTCGAGAAATGCCCCTGCACTTGCTGTGAGCTGCGCAGGCCGGCTTCTCTGGCTGCCAACGCCAGGCGGAACTGGGTGGAAAGAAACGTCAGGGCCAGCGGCAAGTATTCGCCATCGCGGCACAGCGTATCCAGAATTTCCAGGCCACGGGCGCGATCGCGGCGTCCCAGCGCATTCACCAGGATGAAGATCGTGGTGGCGCGCGCATCCGGCACCAGCAGCGAGATATGCTCGGCCGAAATCGTGCGCCCGCTCCCGGCGTAGAGCGAAAGTTTCTCAATCTCGACGGCGACGCGCGCCAGGTCCGCGCCCAGCGATTCCACCAGCAGCTCCAAGGCGGTCGGCTCGATGGTCACCCCGGCTTTTTTGGCCAGGGCTTTGGCTTCGGAACGGGCTTCGTCGGCTGGGATGCGCCGCATTTCCACCGTCTCGCGAATCGCCGCATAGAATTTGCCCACCCGCTCCAGCTTCTTGCGCTCGTCACCTTCGAAATCGTAACGCTGCGCGTCGAACAGCAGCACCACGCCTGGCGACGGATCCTTCAGATAGGCCGCCAGCAGCGCAGCGCCATCCTCGGCGGATTCGCCGTCGCTATCGTCTTCGTCGCCCTTTTGCCGAGGCAGGGCGGCTTCGGCGTTCGAAATCAGAAGCACGCGGCGGGAAGCAAACAGCGAGAGAGCACGCGCATCGTCGATTACCTCGGCGAGCGACTCTTGGCCTAGATCGTGGCGCGAGATGCCTTCCTCGCGATCATCAGCGCGCAGCATGGCGTCCAGCAGGGCCGTGCGGCAGCGGGCACGCTGATAGCCCTCTGCGCCCAGGAAGAGGTATGCGGGCGCAATTTCCTCGCGCTGCATTTGTGCCAGAAATTGCGCCGGCGTCATTAGAAATTTTCCAGGATTGCGCTCACCACCGAGCGGGCCAAATCGCGACTCAGGCGCTCCATGGCCACGTTGCTTTCATCGAAGTAGCTGGCGGCATCGACGCTGATTTCGTAGTTCTGGCGGAAATCCATATGCGGCCGCGAAAACAGAACTTTCTTGCTGACGCGATCGCGCAGGGTTAACTGAAGCTGCACGATGGCTTGCGCGCCCGCGGCTCGATTGGTGGTCGGATCGAAAACGGTGGGATAAGAAAAGTAATTGATCACGCTGCCCGTGAGCACGGCATCGGCTTCGTTGGCATCGGCCACGATGTGGTAACGCGTGCGAGTATTGAACTCGCGGGTGAGAGCCGCCGCCATCTGGTCGGAAAGCTTGTAGCGGATGGTGGTGTTGCCAAAAGGCGGGATGGCGATGGTCTTGACGTTCTTGGGCAGCGCGTCGACGTTGTTCGCCACGTGGTAGCCGCAGCCCGCAAACACGCATGCGGAGAGCAATAACGCCATCAGCTTCGCGCGCATTACACTAGCTCCTGAGCCACCGCCACGGCGTTTTCCGCCTGCAGCCGGAGATTGTCCAGCGCGATCCACAGCCAGCAGGCTTGGGTATGATTGCGGTCGAGCGCCACGCCTCCGACTGCAATACCTGGCTGTCCGGCCGCGCCCACGATGTTGGGCGGCTCGGCATCGCTCACGCGCAAGTCGATGGGCCCGCCGTCGAGTGCTGCTTCGATCGAGCTCACGCCGGGATTGGATTCGAACTCGATCCACAGCGAAATCGCGTAGCCGTGAAAAACCGGCGCCTGCACCAGCCGCAGCGACGGCATCGGCGCCTGGCTCGAATTGGACAGCAGCGTGGCCAGGTGGCGCTCGATGCGCAGCTCGGATTCCTCCAGAGACTGCGGCGCCTCGTCGCCATAACGCGCAAGCAAATTGAACGCCAGCTGCGCGTCGTAAACCTTTTTCGGCATGCCTTTGAACGCCAGCAGGCTGACCGTTTGCTGCTGTAGCTCGTCGAGGCCACGCCGGCCGCGCTCGCTAGCCGGTTCAAAAACATGCATCAGCGAACGCCGCACGGTATAGAGCGGATGCAGCCGGTTGAGCACCAGGGTGACGGCAATCGCGGCGGCGTTGGCGATGACGTGCATCGCGCCGCGCGGCGTCGCGTAGCCTTTCGGTTCCACCATTGGAGCGCGCAGACGCGCGGCGGGGAAATCTTCGGCGGCGTAGGTAAGATCGATAAGACCGGACTTCGGCGCGAGCTTCATCGCCTGGCGCGTGGATTCGGCCGAGGCTGCCAGAAACACGGCGGTGGCATCCTCCAGATTGCTGGCATCGAGGCCGGCCAGAAAAGTGGCTTCGCCGGCATGCTCGGTGAGCAGCCCCGTTTCGTCGTCCTCGGCGGCAATCAGGCGCAGGTTCACGCCGGGTGCCGTGGTGGCGAAGACGTCACGAATCTCGCGGCCCATCAGCGAGTCGCCGCCAATCAGCGCAACCGTGGCGGACTTAGGCAACCGTCGGCTCCGGAGGCGAGGGCGGTGAAGGCCGGAACAGCCGGCGCACCACACCGCCAATACGAATCACCACGCCGCTGCCCACGTACACCACGGCCATGGCCAACAGCCCCAATTGCGAATAGTGCCAGAAAAGATAAATCACAATGCCCAGCAAAATGACGGTAAGCGGTGAGCGCGGACGCAGCAGGCTCACGTCTTTGAAGCTGTAGTAGCGCCACGTACTCACCATCAAAAAAGAAAGCAGGGCTAGCAGCGCAATCCAGGCAACGGATAGCATCCAGTTGGTGATGGGCTCGGAATCGGCCGCGTATACCACGGCCGCAACCATCGCGGCTCCAGCGGGAATGGGCAAGCCGACAAAATACTTGCGATTGGGCCGGCCGGGATTCTTGGGCACGGGATTTTTCTGCACGTTGAACCGCGCCAGGCGCGCCGATCCGCATAGCAGGAATAGAAACGCCACAAAATGGCCGGCACGCAGAAGCTGCGCCCGCATCCCGGCGCCTATGGCGGGATCCACCGACTGAACGCCCCAGGCGAATGCCAGGACCGCCGGCGCAATGCCGAAGCTGATCACGTCGGCGAGAGAATCCATCTCGCGGCCGAAATCGCTGGTGGTGTTGGTCATGCGCGCGATGCGGCCGTCGAGGCCGTCCAGCAAGACGGCGACGCCGATAGTTGCCGCCGCAAAAGCGAAATGCTGTTCCGAGCCAGGCGCGCCCGTCGACGCCAGGATAGAGCCTTGCACCGTACGCATCACGGAAAGGAATCCCAGGAAAATATTGCCGGCAGTGAACAGCGTGGGAAGCGCGTATGCCGCGCGTGGAGGGCGCCTGCCAGGCGATTGCGGCTCAATCCAGCGTTGCAGTTTCAGTCCCGCCATGCTCCCGCCTCCTGCCTGGCACTGGCGCGCTCCACCAATGCCGGCTCGCGCCGCCTCGCCAGAATGCTTGCGCCCGCTTGCACCCGCATGCCCTGCCGGACCGCTAATTCCCATTCCGGCCCCAGCATCACATCCACGCGCGACCCGAACTTGATCAACCCAATCCGCTCGCCCGCCGCTACGACATCGCCTAGCTGCTTGTTGAACACGATGCGCCTGGCGATCAGTCCGGCAATCTGTTTGAAGGTCACACGCGTGTCGTCACCCTGCACGACCACGGTATTTTGCTCGTTCTGGGAGGACGCCAGTTCCTTACTCGCCACCAGAAATCGTCCCTTCTGATAGCGCACATCAGCAATGGTACCCGCGATTGGCGTGCGGTTGACGTGGACGTCGAAGATATTCAGGAAAATGCTGATGCGGGTGTTCGCGCCTTCCTCTTTCACCGCCACTACTCTGCCGTCGGCCGGGGAAACGGCCACGGGGCCGCTCGGGATAGCGCGATCGGGATCACGGAAAAAGTACAGGCAGAAAGCCGCCAGCACAAACAGGAGAGCCCCCACCCAGATAGTGGTGAAATACGACACCACTACGCCGGCCAGCACCAGCCCTAACGCGTAATGGATACCGTCCCGCACCATCCTGTGTCATTTTCGCATGTTCACAGGGAAAAGCTGAGAGAGAATCACTATCGGCCGCCGTTGCGCGGCCCTTCAATGCGTACCGTAAATTTATCCAGCTCTTTGTGGATCAACTGGTTCTCTGGAAATTCGACAGCCAGCTCGGCCAACAGGCGCCTGGTCTCATCGGGCTGTTTTTCGCGTGCCGAAACAATCGCGAGCAGAATCTTGGCGAATGGTTTCAGGTAACGGCCGGAAGTGGCCACCAGACGCAGATTTTCGATGGCTTGGGTCTTGCTGCCCTTGACGTCGTCGAAATGGACGAACCACTTCACATAAAACGGCAGGCTGGCTACCAGATATTCGGTGAGCCCGGTGGTGAGGTACGCATCGTAAAACTTGGGATTCAGCTTCAACACGCGCTGGGCATATTCGTTGGCAGTGCGCGCCGAGGAAAGGCTCGAGATCTGCCGTTTCTCTACCAGCGCGGTGTAATCGAGCAGGACACCGTTGCTGGCCGCCATGGAATACAGCGCATTCTGGTCGTCGGGCTGAGAGGCAATTTGCTTCGAGGCGCGCGATTGGGCGTCTTGTATGGCCTGCATCAGCTTTACGCGGACGGCGGGATCGGGCTTCAACCCCTTCTTTTCGGCGATGCGCTTGTCATCGACGAAAAACTCACCCTCCAGAATGCCGAGCCGGTCGAGCTCCGAGAAGAGGTAACCGCTAGAGCGCAGGGCATAGCCTAGGGGGTCCTCGGGCTTGGCGTTGACATACTCATCCAGCAGGACAAACGCACCCGGGAAATCAGTGTTGTACAGACGGTTGAACGCCCGGTCCATCAGGGCCGGAGGCACATCCGCCGCGGAGGCCAATTGCAGCCCGGAGCACAGCAGCAAGACCCATGCGGATTGTCTCAATAACGCCACACCTCTATGATACCCGTTCCACCCCATTACTATGTAAACAGGCGGTCAAAGAATTCCCGGGTCTTGGCCCGAATCTCCGCCAGCATAACATCGAGCGGCGCCCCGTGAAGGTGCGCGGGCGCCCAACGATATACCAGGCCGGTCAGAATCTGCAGTTGCTCGGGCGAAGACGGCAGGCGTCCTTCCGCGTGGCCGGCCGAGAGCCGCAGCCCATGATCGACGGCGCGATAAAAGGTGGCGGCGTCGCGCAGAAACTCGGCGTCTTCCCGCTCCAGATGGCCCATCTTTTCGATGACGTCGATGCGCTCTGGCGTATTCAGCACTTTGAAAAAGATGCCTGCGCCTTTCAGCCGCAGATACATCAGCGCAAAATCGATGTCGTAATAGCCACCTCGGCCGGCTTTGAGCGGATTTTTCGCGCCCTGCTCTTTTTCCAGGCGGGCGCGCATTTGCGCCAATTCGGGCCGCGAGCGGCCGCTCTGGCCATACCTTCGCCAGTCGATGTCCTGAAGCTGATGCAGGAACTCGGTCGAATGCGCCATATTACCGGCCACGGCGCGCGCCTTCATGTATGCGATGCCCTCCCAGGCCTCGGCGCGGGTGGCGAAATAGTCGCGATAAAGCCGCTCGGTTTGCACCAGCGTCACGGAGCGCCCGTCGGGCCGCAGCCGCGCATCCACGGTAAAAAGGACGCCCTGGCCGGTATAAGCGCTGATGGCTTGGATCATGCGCTCGGCGACGCCGGTCCAGAAGTAGTGCTCGCCGGTATCGGCATCGGGTAGAACGAACACCAGGTCGGCGTCGGAGGCCAGGTCAAATTCGCGCATGCCTAGGCGCCCCAGCGCGATAACCATCATCTGATCGCGCGGCGTATAAGCCGGATTCCGCGGCGGGCTCGCGGCCAGACTCTGCGCGAGGGCGATCTTGTAAGCTGCGGCGATAGCCCAATCCGCAAGCTCGGATGTATAGCCCAGCGTCGTGAAAATGGGCACGCGCCGATAGACGCTCTGAATCTGAATGCGCAGCATGTGGCGCAGAAACACACGTCGCAGATCATCCGGCTCGGACGGCCATTCTTCCTGAAGCCGGAAATCATCGCTGCGCCGGGCCAGGCCCAACTCTTCGATCAGCCCGGGATAGCGAATCAACTGATCGGCAATGTAGGGGCTATGTTCGAAGACGTCGGCGGCGCAATCCATCAAATCGGGGTCCGACCCCAGGCGGGCCAGCCAGGGTGGATTCGCGCCTAGTTTTTCGAGAAAGAATTCGAAGCGGTCGCGTCCGCGATTCAGCCTTGCCCGGCCGCGCTCGAGCGCGAAAGCAGGGGAGGCCGAACTTCGAGGCAGTGCATTCGAGGCCGGTTTGGCGGCGTGCACCAGGCGCTCGTACAGATCCTCGACGTCCCCCAGGTGGGCGTCCAGCTCACGCTCCAGCGTGTCGGCGGTCGATATCTCCGCCGCCCCGGAACGCGGAAGACGCTGCGCCAGAACCTCCAGAGCTTCAAGGTCCGTGGGCAGGGAATGCGTTTGCCGATCCTCGTCGAATTGCAGACGATGTTCCAGGTTGCGCAGAAACTGGTACGCCGAAGCCAGCCGCGTGTATTCGAATGCCGAGAGCAGATCTTTATCGCGCAGCCGGGACAGCGCGAACATAGTCCCGCCATGGCGCACCCAGGGTTCGCGGCCGCCATGCAGCCGCTGCAAGCATTGCACCAGAAACTCGATGTCGCGAATGCCGCCGCGGGCCAGCTTAATATCCAGTCCGGCATGCGCCGAGCGCTTGGCTGCCAGCTTCTCGGCAATGCGCTCGCGGGTTTCCGACACCGATTCCACCGCGCGAAAATCCAGCGTGGTGGAATAAATCAGCGGCTCGACGAATTCCAGCAGCTCGCGGCCCGGATCTTTTTCGCCGGCCGAAACGCGCGCCTTGATGAGCATTTGCAGCTCCCAATCGCGGGCCCGCTCGCGGTAGTAATCGCGCGCGCCGTCGAGCGAAATACACACCTCGCCGTAGCGGCCATCGGGACGCAAACGCAAATCCACGCGGTAGCATTGGCCTTCGGCGGTGTAAGTGGAAAGCAGCTCGGTGGCTTGATTGGCGACCTTTTTGAAAAACTCCTTGTTGCTGATCGGGTCGGCGCCGTCGGTCTGCCCGTTGGCCGAATAGATGAACATCAGGTCGATGTCGGAGCTATAGTTCAGCTCTTTGCCGCCCAGCTTGCCGAGCGAAATGATGGAGAAACCGCAGGCATTGTCCTCCCAACGAGGCGCGCCGTGACGCAGCACCAGGGCATCGCGAATGCGTTGATAGGCGAAGTCGAGGGTGGCGTCTGCCAGACTGGAAAGCTCTTCGGTGATTTCGGCCAGCGCTGCGATGCCGAGCACGTCGCGCAGGACAATGCGCAGGAGCTGGCGCCGCCGGAAGCGCGCCAGATCCAGTGCCTGCGGAATCGCTCCGTCAGGCCACAGGAAACGAACCAGGCGCTCGGAGAATTCTTCCTTGGTGAGGACACGGTCGAGATCGTCGGCAGTTGCCAACTCCATCGCCCACTCGGGATACCGCAGCAGCGCTTCAGAAAGAAACGTGCTGTACGAAAAAATAGCCACCACGTAGCGGAGTGTTGCCGGGACATTGGAGATTTCCTCGAACGCCGTGGGCGATTGCGCTCGCAGCCGCTCCAGAAAATGCAGGGCCTGATCGGGGTCGGGAGATGCGGCCAGCAGCGCCTGAATCCGGGAAAGGGCGGCCTCGCCGATGCCTTGCCCCAGGCGCTCCAGATCGGCGCGGGCGCGGAGCGGGTTGCGGAATTCGATCGCTGTGAGCAGGCTGGCCATGGTCCGGGGGAATCCCCCCGCTGATTATAGCCTTGCGGCTGAATGCGGGAGGGGGCGCCGAGCAGGTACCATGTGATAAGCAGAGATAATCATGACCAAAACTTTTCTGACCATCCTCGCCGCGGCGGCCTTGGCTCTCGCGCACGACGATCACGCAAAGGGCAAAGAGATCACCGTCACCGGCTTGGTGGTGGATACCGGCTGCTACATGGCGCACAATAGCACCGGTGCCGAGCACGAAACCTGCGCGACCGCCTGCGCTAAGAAAGGCGTTCCCTTGGCCATTCTGGACCAAGCCAGCGGCAAGCTCTATATGGCTGTCGCCGCCGACCACAAGAATCAGAACGACAAGCTGATGCCTTTCGTGGAAAAGAAGGTCAAGGCCACCGGCATTCTGCTGGAAAACGGCGGAATCAAGGGCCTGGCGATCAAGACGATCGTCGCCGACACCACGCCGTAGCCCGCTACGCCAGTTCGGATTCGAGCGAAATCGGATCGCCCACCCGCACCGGGCCCGGCTGGATGACGGCCGCGTAGAACCCGCTCATGCCCCAGCGCGGCGACGCGATGTTGCCCGCTTTCACCGCCTGGTCGTAAATCTCGCGCTGAATGCTCGGGCCGTAGACGTCGAGTGTCGAGCAGGGCGCGCGCACCTTGGTCAGCTCGATCAACGCGCCGCCTATTCGAAAACGCTGGCCGAGACGCAGTGCACGCCGGTCCAGACCGCGCGTCGTGAAGTTTTCCCCCAAAGCTCCGAAGTAAAGCGGATAGCCGCGCGCGATCAATTCTTCGATAGCTTCCGCAGCGATGAGCAGCACGGCCTGCGTGGGGCCGCCGTGAATTTCAGGATGCGCGCAGACATCGCCTTCCAGACCGAGGGGCGTGGCGACAGATTCCGCAACGGGGCGCTTGGGAACTCCGCCGCGCGAGATATTGATTTGGACAACGGAACCGGTCACACGTCGTAATACAGCGCGAATTCGTACGGATGCGGCCGCAGACGGACGGCATCGCCTCGTTCTTGCGCTTGTATTCGATGAAGGTCTCGATCAGCTCTTCGGTGAAGACGTCGCCCTTCAGCAGGAAGTCGTGATCTTCTTCGAGGCAGTTCAGAGCTTCTTCGAGCGATGCCGGCATCGAGGGCACGCTCTTCATCTCTTCCGGCGAGAGGTCGTAGATATCTTTATCCAGCGGTTCGCCCGGGTCAGATCTTGTTGAGCACGCCGTCGAGACCCGCCATCAGCATGGCTGAGAAAGCCGAGATACGGATTGGCGGCCGGATCCGGCGGACGGAATTCGACGCGCTTGGCTTTCGGGCTGGCGGAGTACATCGGAATGCGGCACGCGGCCGAGCGATTGCGGCGCGAATAAGCCAGATTCACCGGCGCTTCGTAGCCCGGCACCAGCCGCTTGTAGCTGTTGGTGGTCGGCGCGATGATCGCCGAAAGCGCGCGCGCGTGCTTCAGCAGGCCGCCGATGTAGTACAGCGCCATCTGGCTGAAGCCCGCATATCCGTCGCCGGCGAACAAGCGGCTTGCCGCCCTTCCAGATGCGACTGGTGCACGTGCATGCCGCTGCCGTTATCGCGCGAAGATCGGCTTCGGCATGAAGGTGACGGTCTTGCCGTACTGATTGGCCACGTTGCGGACGATGTACTTGTACAGCATCATGTTGTCGGCGGATTTCACCAGCGTGTTGAAGCGCTGATCGATTTCGCACTGCCCGCCGGTGGCGACTTCGTGGTGATGGCACTCGATCACCAGCCCGCAGCGCTCCATGGTGTTCACCATTTCGCGCGCGCAGATCCTGATAATGATCGGTGGGCGGCACCGGGAAGTAGCCTTCCTTGTAGCGCGGCCGGTAGCCCAGGTTGTCCTTCTCGCGGCCGGAGTTCCAGCGGCCCTCTTCGGCGTCGATGAAGTAGAAACCGGAGTGCTGCGTTCTGGTCGAAGCGCACGTTATCGAAAATGAAGAACTCGGCTTCGGCGCCGAAGAACGCGGTGTCGCCGACGCCGCTGTTCTTCAGGTAGAGTTCGGCTTTCTTGGCGATCCAGCGCGGGTCGCGCTCGTAGTTCTGGCGGGTGAGCGGGTCGCGCACATCGCCGATCATCACCAGCGTCGGAGTCTCCATGAACGGATCCATGAAGGCGGTGGCCGGATCGGGAATCAGCAGCATGTCGCTCTCGTTGATGGCCGCCCAGCCGCGGATGCTCGAGCCGTCGATGCCGAAGCCGTCCTCAAACGAACTCTCGGAGACCTCGCTCATCGGGTAGGAGATGTGGTGCTGCAGGCCCGGGATATCGGAAAAGCGCAGATCCAGTTGCCGCGCCTCATTTTTCGCGCCATACTCCAACACTTCTTTCGGACTCATCTAGCCTCCCTTTATGACGTAATTTTTACCGGGGTGAACTATTGAACTTAGCGAATCGCCGGGCGCAGGTCAACGTCGGAAAACCTGATACAGTCCATCCAAAAAATCTATGAGAGCAACTCTCGTCCTACCAATCGGCTACGGAGCCATCCCGGTGGAAGTGCGGCATAAGGATTTCAGGCTGATAGGGGTGCTTGGCGGCCTCTTTTTCGTTGATATCGATGCCCAGGCCGGGGGCGGTAGGCGCGTGTGCCATCGCGCCTTCGGTCGAAATGGGCGGGGTTACGACGTCGTTGCGCCAGGGCACATCGGCGCGCACCACTTCCTGGATCAGGTAATTGGGTATAGCGAAACCCACCTGCAGGGACGCAGCCGTGCTGATGGGCCCCTGCGGATTGTGGCAGGCCACCGACAACATATAGGTTTCCGCCATGGCGGCGATGCGCCGCGCCTCGCTGATACCGCCGCAATGGGAAACGTCGGGCTGGACGATGGCGCAGGCGCGCTTCTCGCATAACTCGCGAAACTGCCAGCGTCCCACCAGGCGCTCGCCGGTGGCGATGGGAAAGGGCAGGGCGCGTGCCACTTCCACCAGACCATCCACGTGTTCCGGCCAGCAGGGTTCCTCGTACCAGTAAATGTTGTAATCGATAAGCATGCGGCCGAATTGAATGGCGGCGGCAGGCGTGGTGCGCGCGTGCAAATCGAGCATGATGTCCATGCCGTTGCCGCCCGCCTCGCGCATGGCTGCCACGCATTGCGCGGAACGTTTCAGGGTGGTCGCGCTTTCGATGAGTTCGGCAACCGGAATGGGCATGGCCTTGACGGCGGTGAAGCCTTTGTCGATTGAGGCCTGCATGCGGTCGGCAAACTCGGCGGGCTCGACGGTTTTGTACATGCCTTCCAGGCTGCCGCCGCCCAGATGATCGTAGAAGCGCAGCGTGTCGCGCACAGGTCCGCCCAGCAGCTCGCAGACGGAGCGGCCCAGCTCCTTGCCCTTGATATCCCACAATGCCTGATCGATGCCGCTGATGGCGCTCAAATCCGTAATGCCACCGCGCCAAAAATACTGCCGCTGCATCACCTGCCAGAGATGTTCGACGCGGCGGGGATCCTGGCCGATCAGCAGTACGGAAAGGTCCTCCACCGCGCCGGTTACGGCCTTGGCTTTCCATTCGAGGGTGGCCTCGCCCCAGCCATAGAGGCCCGGGCTGATCGGTTTCCACCTTGACGAATATCCAATTGCGCATGCGCGCGTTCACCACGCGGGTGGAAATTGCGGTGATCTTCATAGAGTCAAAAGCTTACCATTGGTACAGATGTACTTTGCCATGCAAAGTACATTGCATTGGACCTGCCGGGGGTGTATACTGGAGGGCATGGGTTCGGTACGCCCCATTCGCGACACGTCGCCCGATGCGGTCCCCCTGCATGCGCACGCCATGGACAATCTGCGATTCATTCGCGAGACCATGGAGCGCGCCGGCTCATTTACGGCAGTGCCGGGACTTGGCGGCATGGCCATGGGCGTCACCGCGGCAATAGCGGCAGTGCTGGCGTCGCGGCAGACAAATTTCGATACGTGGCTGGCCATCTGGCTGAGTGAAGCTTTCATCGCGCTGGTAATTGGCGTGGTGGCGGCGGGACGCAAAGCGCGCGCGGCATCCACCGCGGTGCTTTCGGGCCCGGGCCGCAAGTTCGCCATGGGCTTGGCGCCATCCATCCTAGTTGGCGGCGTGCTGACGTTCGCTTTGTATCACGCGGGGATGCAAGCGCTCATTCCTGGCGTCTGGCTCATGCTCTACGGCACGGGCGTGCTGGCGGGCGGCGCTTTTTCGGTGCCTATTGTTCCCGTGATGGGGTTCTGCTTTGTGCTTTTGGGAACCGGCGCGGCGTTCAGTCCGGCGGCGTGGGGCAACTGGTTTCTGGCGGCCGGATTCGGCGGATTGCATCTGATCTTCGGCGCGATCATTGCCGTCCGGTACGGAGGATAACCGCGATGGCACGCCACAGCGCATTGCGAAAAGACTCGCGCGGCACGCATCTGACCGCAGCCGAAACCGCTCCAGTCAAGCTCGACCGGCTCATCCACGAACGCTTGCGCCTCGGCATTTTGAGCGCGCTGGCGCCAATGAATCGCTCACCTTCAACGAATTGAAGAAGCTGCTGAAGACCACCGACGGCAACCTCAGCGTGCACGCGCGCAAGCTGGAGGACGCGCATTACGTGGTCTGCACAAAGTCCTTCGAAGGCCGGCTGCCGCGGACCGAATACCGCCTTACCGCCGGCGGACGCCGCGCCCTGGAACGCTATTTGGACCACATGGAGGCGCTGATCCAAGCCATGCGCGAGAAGTAATTTCTTTTTTTTGGGCCATATACTTTATGATACAAAGTACTTCACAAACGAATATTCACGTAGCGATCATTATGGACGGCAACGGGCGCTGGGCAACAGCCAAGGGCCTCGCGCGCATCGAAGGCCACCGCGCCGGCGCGTTGGCGGTGAGTCGCGTGGTCGAGTCCGCCGTCGAGCTGGGCATTGGAACGCTGACCCTCTACGCGTTTTCCTCGGATAATTGGCGCCGGCCCGCCGCCGAAGTCGCCGCTCTCATGCGCCTGTTTCAGGCCTATCTGCGCGATCAGCAAGCCCGCTGCGTGCAGAATGGCATCCGCCTGGAAGTGATTGGCCGGCGGGATCGCCTGGCGCCTGGTCTGGTTCGCGCCATCTACGACGTCGAAGCCGCCACGCGGTGCAACGCTCGCATGCGGCTGCGGATTGCCGTCGATTATTCGGCACGCGATTCCATTCTGGCCGCAGCCCGGCGCGTGGCCTCTCACGGCGGCGTCACTCGCGAAGGATTCGCGCGCCTGTTGGCGGAAGCGACGCACTCCAACCCGCCCGCGACTGATGTAGACCTACTCATTCGCACCGGCGCGGAGCTGCGCCTCAGCGACTTTCTGCTGTGGGAAAGCGCCTACGCCGAGCTGTTTTTTACGCCCAAGATGTGGCCGGATTTCGATCGCACCGACCTGCTCGCCGCGCTCCAGGAATTCCGCCGCCGCGACCGCCGCTTTGGCGCGCTCGGAGTGGGTGTAGGACAATGATCGCTTGTTCATCACGTTTGAAGGAATGGACGGCAGCGGAAAAACCACGCAGGTGAAGCTGCTGGTGGAACGCCTGAAGGCCGCTGGTAAACCGGTCCTGGCCACAGCCGAACCAGGCGGCACCGCCATCGGAGAGCAAATCCGCCGTGTTTTGCTCGATGCCAGAAATCAGGACCTGCGGCCCAACGCCGAGTTGCTGCTGTACTACGCCAGCCGCGCGCAAAATGTGGACGAATCCATCCGCCCGGCGCTGGCCGATGGCCGCATCGTGGTATGCGATCGCTTCACCGATTCGACCCTTGCCTATCAAGGTTACGCGCGCGGACTGGGCGCGGAAACTGTGCGCGTGCTCGACCGTATCGCCTGCAAGGGTCTGGCGCCCGATTTGACTCTGCTTATCGATATCGACCTGGAGACCAGTCTGCGAAGGGCGCGCACCCGCAATCAATTTTCGGGCAAAGTGGAAACGCGCATGGACGATCAATCGGTGGACTTTCACCGCAAAGTCCGCGATGCGTACCTGCAGATTGCCGCCGACGAGCCGAAGCGGATTCGCGTTATCGACGGCAGTGGGGATACGTCCGCGGTCGCCGCCAGAGTCTGGGAGGCCGTAGCGCCCCATGTTTGAAAATTTCTGGGGCAATCCTCACGTTGCGCGCGCGCTAGAGCACACCATTGCGAGCGGCCGCATTCCGCAGACGCTTTTGTTTTCCGGTCCGGAGGGCGTGGGCAAAGCCACCATGGCGCGGCGTTTCGCGACGGCGCTGCTGGGTAGCGCGGAAAAAATCGAGCAGGACGATTTGAGCCTGCCGCACAACATCGCCATCGTCGCGGGCCGCGAGCGCTGGCCCGCCGAAAAGCGCAATGACGATCCGCTGCTGTTCGCCTCGCACCCGGATTTCGTCACCTTCGCGCCCGACGGCCCGCTGCGCCAGCTTTCGATTCCGCAAATGCGGATGCTCAAAGAAAAAGCGCAATTCAATCCGCTCAAAGGCGACCGCCGCGTTTTCCTGATCGACCACATAGATCGCGCCGGCGAACAGGCTGCGAACTCGCTGCTCAAGACGCTGGAAGAGCCGCCGGATCACATGATCCTGATCATGACCGCGGAAAATGCGTATAACCTGTTGCCCACCATCCGCTCACGCGCCGTGCCGTTTTCGTTCGGACCATTGGGCTCGGGCGAGATGGCAGCGTTCGCCAGCGCGCGCGGATTGGACCAGCCAGGCAAGCGCATCGCACTCGCCGCGGGCAGCCCGGGTCTGGCGGTCTCGCTCGATCTCGAAGCCTACGACCGCCGCCGCGCCGCGATGCTGATGCTGCTGAAAGTCGCCGCCGGCGTGCAGCCGTTTGGTTCCTGGATTCCTTTTTCGGAAACAATCGCCCGCAGCAAGAACGAAAAGCTGGAGATCCATCTGGGCATTTTGTACGTGCTGCTGCGCGATCTATTGATCCTGCGCGAGACGGGCGGGGAAATTGCCAATCAAGATGCGCGCGCTGAGCTGGAACCACTGGCCAGGAAAATCACGTTTACCTGGATTCGCGCCGCCGTCAAGAAGACCGACGAAATTCTGGAGCTCGTTCGCCGGAATATCCAAAAGACGATTGCGCTCGATGCGTTGATTTTGGAATTACGCGGCGCGTAGGTTCTGCTCAGAACTCGATGACGGCGCGTCCCATCAGTTCGCCGCGCTCCATTTTCGCCAGTAATTCCGGCACGGCTTCGAGCGCATGGGAATGCGCTTCGGCGCGGACCGCGCCTGTCTGAGCCAGGCGGAACACGTCTTCCAAATCCTGCCGCGTACCTAGAAAACTTCCGCGCACGGTGATGCCTTTGAGCACTGCATCCACGATGGGCAGGGGAAAGCGGTCGTTAACCAACGCGACAAGTAGCAGCGTGCCAGTGCGCTTGAGCGAGCGAAAAGCTTCATCAATGGCAGCGGCGCTGGGCGCAAACACGATGGCTGCGTCGGCACCGCCATGCTCTTTCTGCAAAGGGCGGGCAGCCTCGCCGGCGGGCAGCGCGATGGCGGCGCCTAGCGAGCGGGCGAGGTCCAGTTTTTTCTCGGAAACATCCACTGCGGCCACCCGCAAGCCGCGATGCCGCGCGTACTGCACTGCCAAATGCCCCAGGCCGCCCATGCCAAATAATGCGATGGTTTGACCGGCACTAAGCTGGGCTTCGCGAACGGCGCCATAGGCGGTCCAGCCGGCGCAGCACAGCGGGGCAGCGGCTGCGGCCGGCAAATCGTCCGGTATGCGGATCAGATGTTGCGCGGGCACGCAGGCATAGACAGCTAGGGCGCCGTGAACGGAGTAGCCGGAATTGCGCTGGCGGGGGCAAAAGCGCTCGCGTCCGGTGCGGCACCATTCACACTCGCCGCAGGTGGAAGCCAGGAACGTGATGCCGACGCGATCGCCAGCCGCCAATCCAACAACGCCCGCGCCAATCGCTTCGACGCGGCCGATTCCTTCGTGGCCCAGAATCAGCGGGACAAGCGGTGGACGCGCCAGACCCGCAACGAATAAATCCGAATGGCAGATTCCGCAAGCCTCCATCTTGATGCGCACTTCGCCAGCGGCTGGATCGGGAACCTCTACTGCTTTCACCAGCACCGGCGCCTGCGGCGCTTCGAGAACGGCGGCGAGCGTCACACCACCACCTGCCGCAGCGTCGTGAAAAATTCGGGGAACGAAACCGAGGCCGCTTCAGAGCCATTGATCACACACGGGCCGTCGGCAGCAAGCGCCGCTACCGAGAACGCCATAGCGATCCGATGATCGCCAAAGGAATCCAGCTCCGCTGCTTGGAAGCGCTGGCGTCCGGGAACCACCATGCCATCCGCAGTCGCCTCCACCCGCACGCCCATGCGGCGCAAATTTTCGGCAACGGTGGCGATGCGGTCCGTCTCCTTGATGCGCAGCTCTGCGGCATCGCGCACGATCAGGCCCTCTTCACTAACCGCGCCCAGCACTGCCAGCACCGGAATCTCATCGATGAGTGCGGCTGTGATTTCACCATCGATGACGCCGCCGCGCAGACGCGAGCTGGTCACCAGGATTTCGCCTGCCAGTTCGCCGTTGCGCTGCTCAACATCCACGATGCGAACCTGCGCGCCCATGCTCACCAGAAAATCGAGCAGCGTGGAGCGCGTGGGGTTCAGACCAACGCCCTGGATGGTCAAGCTGGATTCCGCCGTGAGAAGCGCCGCCACAATAAAAAATGCCGCTGATGACAAATCCGAGGGAACTTCCAGCTCGCGCCCGATAAGCTTGGGCCGGCCTCGCAGCGTGATCACGCGGCGCTCCGCGCGAATGTCCGCGCCTAATTCGCGCAGGGCGATTTCGGTGTGATCGCGCGATCGCATGGGCTCGCGCACGATGGTCGCTCCGTCTGCGTAAAGGCCGGCCAGCAGGATGCAGCTCTTCACCTGCGCGCTGGGAACGGGCAGCGCGTAGTCGATCGCATGCAGCGGGCGTCCCGTAATTTCGAGTGGAGGAAATCGGCCGTCGCGCGCCGAGATGTCCGCGCCCATGGACCGCAGTGGTTCGATCACCCGGCCCATCGGCCGTCGCGCCAACGATTCATCGCCAGCAATCCGGCTGGTGAAGGGCTGTGCTGCCAAAATTCCCGCAAGCATGCGGATGGTAGAGCCGGAATTACCGGCGTCCAAATCCTGTGTAGGTGTGCGTAGGCCATCCAGGCCAGCGCCATGAATCGTCACGATGGAGCCCGCTTCTTCGGCGGTGATGCCGAGCGCGCGCAGACAATTCAGCGTGGAATGGCAATCGGCGCCGGTCGAATAGTTTGCAATGCGGCTGACTCCTTCGGCGACGGCTGCCAGAATGGCGTAGCGGTGCGAGATGGATTTATCGCCGGGCAGGCGAATGCTGCCGGCAATGCCCTTGGCTGGGGAGATCCGCTCTGACATGAGGAATCCCCATTCTAGCCAATGACCCGCGATGGAACCGGACTAGCCCTGAGAAATCAGGCCCCGATGGCTAAGTGGCTTAGACTGGCTTGCATATGCCGGGCCGCGCGAAACGGCTGAAACCGGTAGCCGATGCCAAAAATCGTCTCGATATACTGGCCACTGTAGACTCCTAATTTACGCCGTAGCCTGCGAATGTGGACGTCCAGCGTGCGGGTCCGGATTTCCCGGCTATATCCCCAAACCCGCTGGAGCAGCGTTTCCCGGGGAATAATGTCGCCGGCATGCTGAACGAGCATGGCCAGCAACTCGAATTCCTTGCGCGTCAACACCAGATTTCCGGCGTCCAGGACCACCTTCTTGTGGCCGAAATCTACTTCCAGGTGCGCGTCCCGATAACTCGGAAATGAATCGACCACTGTATGAGCGAAATCCATATATAGCTCCTTAAACTCTCAATCCCGATCCTAAAGGCGGAGATCGAATGAGTGGTTGCGGAGTTGTAAAGATTTTGTAAAAACGGCCGGGACCCCGTTAGGGGCTCGTTCAGTCGATAGCGAAGGGGCCGCCGCGGGTAACCCGCAGCCACCGCTTGCTATCGTTTATGGCGTTGACCTTGAACTTTATGGCGCGGGGAGGATTGTTCAACTGCAGATGAAATGGGGCTTCGTCGCCGGGCGCGAGCTTGTCCTCGTCCACCGGCGCGGTTTGGGTAGTCATCACGCTTCCGTCGGAGGCGGTGAAATCGAAGGACAGCACCAGGCCGTGGATGGTCTTGTCGCTGGTGTTGCGGACCCGGCCATCGATCCCGATCACGTCGTCATCGCGGTGCGCGGTGACCTCAACAATATCGATATCGCCGTTCTTGACCTTCTGGTACGCGCCGGCCGCGCAGAGAGAAAATACCACGGCCGCACACCAGAACCGCTTCATACTGTTTAGTTTAGTTACGTGTCGGCAAAGATTCAATGTCAGGGCGGAATTCGGTGGCTTCTTGGCCTATACTGTTAGATTACTTTTCAACCACTCGTGAGAAAGGGACAGAAGCCATGACCAGGCGAGAATTGATTTTGAGTTCCGCGGCCCTTTCGGCTGCGGCGGCAGCGGCGCAATCGAGCGGCAGCGGAAAGACCGTGTCCATCGCCAGCAACAATGGCGCCAAGGCCACGGCGCGGGCAGTCGAAATGATGAAGTCGGGGGCCGACACGCTCGATGCCGTAATCGCCGGGGTGAATATTAACGAAGACGACCCGGAAGAGCACGGGGTAGGCTTGGGCGGCCTTCCCAACGAGGACGGCGTGGTTGAGCTGGATGCATCGGTGATGCACGGCCCCACTCGCCGCTGTGGCGCGGTGGCCTCTATCCAGCGCATCAAGAATCCGTCCAAAGTGGCCAAGCTGGTGATGGAAGAGACCGACCATGTGATGATGGCCGGCAACGGCGCGCTGCGCCTGGCCAAAGCCTTCGGTTTCGCCGAAGATGAGCTGCTCACGGAAAAATCGCGGGTGGCCTGGATGGTGTGGAAGAAATCCCTGCGAGATGCCAGCGGGCACAACAATTGGACCGACGGCCTGGATGCCCCGGTGAAATCCAACGCGCAACTGAAGAAGATTTTCCCGGAAGTGGATGAGAAAACGCTGGCCTGGGCGTGGCAAATGGCCATGCACCCGATCACGGGCACGATCAATTGTTTGGGATTGAATGCCAAGGGCGAGATATCCGGCGTCACTACTACCAGCGGCCTGGCGTGGAAAATCGCGGGACGAGTGGGAGATTCGCCCATTATCGGTGCCGGTTTGTTCGTGGATCAGGAAGTGGGCGGAGCCGGCTCTACCGGGCGCGGCGAGGAGAACATCCGCATTTCCGGCGGTCACACCATCGTCGAGAACATGCGGCGTGGCATGTCGCCCACGGAAGCTTGCCTGGACGCCTGCAAGCGCGTGGCGCGCAATTACGACAACGACAAGACCCGGCTGAAAGCCATCGGCATCACGTTCTATGCTCTACGCAAGGACGGCGTCTATGGAAGCGCCAACTTGTGGAATAACGGCGTCACGTTTGCCGTCAACGACGGAAGCGGTCCGAGCCGCTTGGAGAAGTGCGCGTACTTGCTTGGATAGTCCTTCACGGCTGTCCGGCGCCTGGCTGTTGCCCCTAGGGAATTGAGGATTGAAAGCGCGGCGTGGCACAAATCTTTCATCGCAGCACCAACACTTTCTCCCGCTTTAGCATATTCGGGAGCGTGTTCATTTTAGGTTTTCTCACGTGGGCTTTTTCCGAGCTGAACCACTCGGACTATTCCACTCGTGCCAGGACCCCGGTCGACCAGCCCGTTCCGTTTAGCCACGAGCATCACGTGGGCGGCTTGGGCATCGATTGCCGCTACTGCCACACGACGGTCGAGACGTCGTCGTTCGCCAACATTCCGCCAACCAAGACGTGCATGAATTGCCATTCACAGATTTGGAATACCAGCCCGACGCTCGAGCCGGTGCGCGATAGTTTTCGCACTGACCGCTCTATTCGCTGGATCAAAGTACACGACCTGCCGGATTACGTTTACTTCAATCACAGCATTCACGTGAATAAGGGAGTCGGCTGCACCACGTGCCACGGGCCGGTGAATCGAATGCCGCTGACTGTGGCAGCACGCCTCGCTGCAAATGGAATGGTGTCTCGAGTGCCACCGCAATCCGGAGCTCTTCGTGCGGCCGAAGTCGGAGGTGTTCAGCGTGGCGTGGAAACCGCCGGCCGATCAGGAAGAGATGGGACGCAAGCTGGTGGCGGAATACAAGATTCAGAGTTTGACCAGTTGTTCGACGTGTCACCGATGAGCAAGGCTTACGAATATCTCGATCTCGAAGCGATCCGCCGGCGTCTGGAGGCAGAGCCGCGGGCAGCAGTACTGGCGCAGCCTGGACGAGCTGGCCCAGAGCGATGGCTTTCAGGATTTCCTGCAGCGTGAGTTTCCGCGCCAGGCTTCGGAATGGCACGATGCGGGCGGGACGTCGAAAATTTCTGCAGTTGATGGGCGCATCGCTCGCGCTGGCCGGATTAAGTGCGTGTACCAAGCAGCCGCCTGAGCCCATCGTGGCGTACGTACGGCAGCCGGAAGAAGTAATTCCGGGCAAGCCGCTGTTTTTCGCGACGGCGGTGACACTCAGCGGCGTCGCTACGGGCGTGCTGGTCGAGAGCCATCTGGGGCGTCCTACCAAAGTCGAGGGCAACCCGGATCATCCGGCCAGCCTCGGCGCCGCGGATGCTTTCGCGCAAGCCTCGGTGCTTTCGCTCTACGATCCCGGATCGCTCGCAGACGCTCGCTGCAACTGGGCGAGATTCGTCCCTGGCCTGCATTTCTGGGCGCGATGAGCGAAGCCCTGGCGGACCAGCGCGGCAAGAAAGGCGCCGGGCTGCGATTTCTCACCGAAACGGTGACGTCGCCTACGCTGGCCAGCCAGATTCGCGGCGTGCTGGCGGAATTTCCCGCGGCACGCTGGCATCAGTACGAGCCCGCGGGAGCGCACTCGGCGCGCGCAGGCGCGCGGCTGGCGTTCGGCGCGCCGGTGAATACGTACTATCAGCTTGCGAAGGCCGATGTGATCTTGGCGCTCGATGCCGATTTCCTCTGCTCCGGTCCGGCCAGCTTGCGCTACGCGCGCGACTTCGCCGATCGCCGCCGCGTGCGTGGCGAAGAGACCGCCATGAACCGGCTGTACGCGGTCGAAGCCGCGCCTTCACCGACGGGCGCCAAGGCCGATCATCGCCTGCCGCTGCGCGCCAGCGAGATGGAAGCGTTCGCCGCGGCAATGGCGGGCGCAGTCGGCGTGGCTGGCGCGCCTGCCGCTAGCGGGCCGCACGCCGCTTGGATACAGGCCGTCGCCAAGGATTTGCGCGAGCATCGCGGCGCGTGCGTCGTCATCGCCGGGGATCAACAAACTCCCGCCGTGCACGCCTGGGCGCACGCCATGAACCTGGCGCTGGGCAACGCCGGCAAGACCGTCGTCCACACCGACCCGCTCGAAGCCGAGCCCGTGGACCAGATCGAAAGTCTGCGCGAGCTGGTTACGGATATGGACGCCGGCCGGGTCGAGCTGCTGGTGATCGTCGGCGGCAATCCGGTCTACAACGCGCCCGCCGATTTCGCTTTTCGCGAGCGCATGTCGAAGGTCAAGCTGCGCGTACACTCGCGGCCTGTACGATGACGAAACTTCGGAGATGTGCCAATGGCACGTGCCGGCGGCGCATTCGCTCGAGACCTGGGGCGATGCCCGCGCCTACGATGGCACCGTCACCATTCAGCAGCCGCTGATTGCCCCGTTGTACTTCGGACGCTCGGTTCACGAGCTGTTTGCCGCATTCTCAGATAAGCCGGAGCGATCTACCTACCAGATTGTCCGCGAGTATTGGATGGCGCAAAAGCCTGGCGCCGATTTCGAAGCCGTGGTGGCGCAAGGCCGTGCATGACGGCGTGGTAGCGGGCTCGGCCTTGCCGGCGAAAACCGTTTCGGCGCGCTTCGTAAATCTTCAGCCTAGTGCCGCGCCACAGGGTCTCGAAATTGTCTTCCGGCCCGACGCCACGGTTTACGACGGGCGCTTCGCCAACAACGGCTGGCTGCAGGAGCTGCCCAAGCCGCTGACCAAAATCACCTGGGACAACGTGGCGCAGATCAGTCCCGCGCACTGCGCAGCGCCTGGGCCTGCAGAACGAAGACTTGGTGGAGCTCAGCTATCAGGGCCGCAAAGTTCCAGCGCCGGTTTGGATTTCGCCGGGCCATGCCAACGATTCGGTTTCAGTCACGCTGGGTTATGGCCGCACGCGCGCGGGACACGTCGCCACCGGCGCGGGATTCAATGCGTACGCATTGCGAACGTCGGCAGCGGTGTGGTCGGGCGCAGGCGTCGAGATTCGCGCGCTTGGCCGCAAGCATCCGCTGGCTTGCACGCAGCAACATCACAGTCTCGAAGGCCGCAACCTGGCGATTTCCGGCACCATCGAGGAATATCGCAAGAAGCCCGGCTTCGTTGGCGAACTGGCGGAAGCGCCGCCCAAAGAGCTCACCCTCTATCCGGGATTCAAGTACGAAGGCTACGCCTGGGGCATGGCCATCGATCAAAGCGCTTGTGTGGGCTGCAACGCTTGCGTAGTGGCCTGCCAGGCGGAAAACAATATCGCGGTAGTGGGAAAAGAGCAGGTCATCACGCGGCCGTGAGATGCACTGGCTGCGCATCGATACCTACTTCAAAGGCGAGCTGGATAATCCGGAAACGCTTTATCAGCCCGTCATGTGCATGCATTGCGAGAATGCTCCCTGCGAATTGGTTTGCCCGGTGCAGGCCACCAGCCATTCCACCGAGGGCCTGAACGACATGGTGTACAACCGCTGTGTCGGCACCCGCTACTGCGCCAACAATTGTCCGTACAAAGTGCGCCGCTTCAATTACTTTCTGTTTTCGGATTGGACAACCGAGAGCCTGAAACTGCAGCGTAATCCGGATGTCAGCGTGCGCAGCCGCGGCGTGATGGAGAAGTGCACCTACTGCGTGCAGCGCATCAACGAGGCCAAGATCGAGTCCGAAAAAGAGGACCGGCAGGTTCGCGATGGCGAAATTCAAACTGCCTGCCAGGCTTCCTGCCCCACGCAGGCCATCGTGTTTGGAGACATCAACGACAAGGACAGCCGCGTCTCCAAGATGAAGGCGGAGGAGTTGAACTACGGATTGCTCACCGACTTGAACACGCGCCCGCGTACCACTTACCTGGCCGCGCTGCGCAATCCCAACCCGGAGATCGAGCGAGGCCAGGCATGAGCTTCGAGAACCCGCAAGCGCCAGTCATCGAGCCGGGGCACACGTTCGCGTCGGTCACCGACAAGATCAGCTCGATCGTCCTGACGCGCCGCACGCCTTTGTTTTGGTTTGTGCGCTTTGGCCGTGTCCTTCGGCCTGCTGATGGTGTTCTTCTGGGCGGTGACGAATCTTTTTTTCACGGGCATCGGCATCTGGGGCGTCAACAAGCCGGTAGGCTGGGGCTTCGCCATCATCAATTTCGTCTGGTGGATTGGAATCGGTCACGCCGGAACATTGATCTCGGCCATTCTGCTGCTGTTCCGGCAAACCTGGCGCAACTCCATCAACCGCTTCGCTGAGGCGATGACCTTGTTCGCCGTCGCCTGCGCCGGCATGTATCCCGTGCTGCATTTGGGCCGCCCCTGGCTTCTCTACTGGCTGTTCCCGTATCCCAACACCATGCAGATCGAGCCCAATTTCCGCAGCCCGCTGGTGTGGGACGTCTTCGCCGTTTCCACCTACGCCACCATTTCGCTGCTGTTCTGGTTCGTCGGCCTGATTCCGGATTTGGCCACGCTGCGCGACCGCACCGCGAATCGCTGGGCGCGCGCCACTTACGGAATCCTCGCCATGGGTTGGCGCGGGTCGGCCAGCCACTGGCAGAAATACGAGACCGCCACGCTGCTGCTGGCGGGCCTGGCCACGCCGCTGGTGCTATCGGTGCACACGGTGGTGAGCTTCGATTTTGCCGTGTCGATCATACCCGGCTGGCATGCGACGATTTTTCCGCCCTACTTTGTCGCCGGCGCGATTTACTGCGGTTTCGCCATGGTGGTGGTGCTGGCGATTCCGCTGCGCGCGCTCTACGGCCTGGAAGATTTCATCACGCTGCGCCATCTGGACAACTCCGCCAAAGTCATGCTGGCCACGGGCCTGATCGTGGCCTACGGCTACATGACGGAAGCTTTCATGGCCTGGTACAGCGGCAATCCCTACGAGCAGTTCATGATCTGGAACCGGATGACCGGGCCGTATCGCGCTGGGCTATTGGTCGCTGATTCTGTGCAACGTGGTGATCCCGCAATCGCTGTGGTTTCCCAAAGTGCGCACCAACGTGAAGGCGCTATTCTGCGGTTTCGCTGGTGGTTCTCACCGGCATGTGGCTGGAGCGCTATCATCATCGTGGTCACCAGCCTGCATCGCGATTTCCTGCCGTCCTCGTGGGGCATGTACTATCCCACGCGCTGGGATTGGGCCACGTACGTCGGAACCATCGGCCTGTTCTTCACGCTGTTCTTCCTGTTCATTCGCGTGCTGCCGATGATCTCGATTTCCGAGGTCCGCACGCTGCTTCCAGAAGCCGAAGTGTCCGGGGAGACGCCTCAATGAAGACGCCTATCTATGGCCTGATGGCGGAGTTCACGGATCCGCAGGCGCTGGTGGAGGCGGCCCGGCGCGCGCGCGACGCCGGCTACCGCAGGGTGGACGCCTATACGCCGTTTCCCATCGAAGAGCTCAACGAAGCGCTCGACCTGCATCACAACAAGCTGCCGTTTATCGTTCTGATCGGCGGGATCATCGGCGGCATCACGGGTTACTTGCTGCAATACTACGTCGCGGTAATGCATTACCCGCTGAATATCGGCGGCCGCCCTTTGCATAGCTGGCCGTCATTCATCGTCGTGACTTTCGAGATGACTATCTTGTTCGCCGGAATTTCGGCGGTGCTCGGAATGCTGGCGCTGAACGGGTTGCCGATGCCCTATCATCCGGTCTTCAACGTGCCGCGTTTCGCGCTGGCATCGCGCAACCGCTTCTTTTTTTGCATCGAAGCGAGAGATCCGCTGTTCGACCGCCGCAAGACGGCGGAGTTTCTGGAAAGCACTGGAACCGCGCGAGGTGTCCGAAGTTGCCCACTAGGTTTACAAAAGTGGCATTTTGCGCGGCGTTGCTGGCCGCGACCGTGGCCTGCCGGCAGGACATGCAGGATCAGCCGAAGTTCGTTCCGTTGCGCGGCAGCGCTTTCTTCGCCGATGGGCGCTCGGCGCGGCCTTTGCTGGAGGGCACAATTGCCCGCGGCCAGTTGCGGGCCGACACCGTGTTCTATACCGGAAAATCGGGCAAGAATTTTGTCGACGATATTCCGTTTCCGGTCACGCGGGCGGTGCTTGATCGCGGCCAGGATCGTTTTAACATCTATTGCACGCCGTGCCATGGACGCCTGGGCAACGGCTTGGGCATGATCGTGCGCCGCGGGCTGCGCCGGCCGCCGTCGTTTCACATTGACCGTTTGCGGCAGGTTCCCGACGGCTATCTCTACGACGTGATGACCAACGGTTTCGGGTTGATGCCGGATTACGCCGCGCAAGTGAATCCGCGCGACCGCTGGGCCATTGCCGCTTATATACGCGTGTTGCAGTTCAGCCAGCAAGCCAGATTGAACGACGTGCCGCCGGACGCGCGCGCGCAGCTTGGGACGGGGAAAGCGCAATGAGCACGGCCGATTACACCGTTTCCGGCGATCTGGCGCGCGATTTCTCGCGAGCCGAACGGCGCGCTCTCGTAATAGGCGCCGCCGGAATTCTGCTGTGCCTGATCGGCGCGATTTTCGATCCCGTGCAGTTTCTCCGCTCTTATCTCGTCGCATTCATCTTCGTGCTCGGCGTCGCGCTGGGAAGCATGGCGCTGCTGATGGTCCACCATCTTTCTGGCGGCGGCTGGGGCCTGGTGATCCGGCGGGCGCTGGAAGCGGCGACGCGCACTATCCCGCTGCTGGCGGTGTTTTTCCTGCCGATCGTGCTCGGCATCCCCAAGCTGTATTCCTGGGCCGCTGAGCGAAGTGGTGGCGCACGATGCCGTCCTGCGCCACAAGAGCCTGTATCTCAACGTCCCGTTCTTTGTGGGCCGGGCGATTTTCTATTTTTGCGGCTGGTACCTGTTGGCCCATTTGCTGAGCAAGTGGTCGCTCGCGCAGGACCGCGACGGCGATCCGCGGTGGGGCAAGCGCATGCACGCGTTCAGCGGGCCGGGGCTGATCTTTTACGGTCTGAGCGTGACTTTTGCGTCGGTGGATTGGATCATGTCGCTCGACGCGCATTGGTTCTCCACCATTTTCGGCATCCTGCTGATGGGCGGGCAGGCGCTTTCGGCGATGTCTTTCGTCATTGCGGTGGCGGTGATTCTGGCCGCGCGCAGTCCAATGAAGGAGGCCGTCTCCGCCACGCTGCTGCACGATCTCGGCAAGTTCCTCTTCGCGTTCATCATGCTGTGGGCCTACTTTAATTTTTCGCAATTCCTGATCATCTGGGCGGGAAATCTCACCGAGGAGATCCCCTGGTATCTCATCCGAATGAACGGTGGATGGCAGTGGATCGGCCTGGCTCTGGTCGTGCTCCATTTCGCGCTGCCGTTCGGATTGCTGCTTTCGCGCGATCTGAAACGGCGCAACGGCGCGCTGATGCGCGTGGCCGTGATGCTGCTCGTAATGCGCCTGGTCGATATCTTCTGGATGATCGCGCCCAACTTCCATCCGCAGGGATTGCGGGTTCACTGGATGGATTTCGCCGCGCCCATCGGCTTGGCTGGCCTTTGGCTCTCGTTTTACTTACGCCAGTTGAAGAGCCGTCCTCTGCTTCCAGCCGGCGATCCGGAGCTGGCGGAGGTATTCGCCCATGAGTGAAAAAAATCTGCCCGCCACTCCGCAGAGCCACGGAGTCGCCAATGAAGAACGCGACATCAACGCGCGCCCGATTATCAAGCTCGGTATTGCGCTGACAGTTATCGTGATGGCGTCTTGTTTCATGCTCTGGTTTGTCTTCGATCAGTTCTCCGCGCGCGAATCGGCCAAGGGCGGGAGGCCCTCCACGCTGATTCAGCAGGAGGGTGCCACGCAGCCGCCCGCACCCCGGCTGCAAGCCAATCCACCGGCCGAGCTTAGGCAGATGCGCGACGATGAAGACGCCGTTCTCAACACTTATGGCTGGGTCGATCCGCAGCGCGGCGTCGTGCGAATCCCGATTTCACGGGCGATGGATTTGGCGGCCGAGCGCGGCTTGAAGGCGGTGCGCAAATGAGCGCGCGCTTGGGATGGATCCTGCTGCTCGCCGCATGCCACGCGGCTTCGGCCCAAACCATACAGCAGCCGCCGGACCGCCGTCCGCCGCTGCCCGCGGCTCTGCGCGATGTCGGCATCGACCAGCGCCTGAATGAGCAAATTCCGCTCGACCTGGTTTTTCGCGATGAGAACGGTGTCGCCGCCCCGCTGAGCGCCTACTTCGGACGCAAGCCGGTAGTGCTGGCGCTCGTCTACTATCAGTGCCCCATGCTGTGCACGCAGGTCCTCAATGGGATGGTGAGCAGCCTGCGCAGCGTATCGTTCAAAGCCGGCGAGGAGTACGACGTAGTGGCCGTCAGCATCGATCCCACCGAGACTCCGGAGCTCGCTCTTGGTAAGCAGAAACAATATGTGAAGCGCTACGGGCGCGGCCCCGCCGGCTGGCATTTTCTTACCGGCGATGAAGCGCAGATCAAGACCCTGGCCAATGCCGTCGGTTTTCGCTACAGCTACGATCCCTCGACTAAACAATTCGCGCACGCCAGCGCCATCATGGTCGTGACGCCGCAGGGCAAGCTCTCGCGCTATCTCTACGGCGTAGATTATCCCGCGCGCGATATGCGTCTGGCGCTGGTCGAAGCATCGGAGAATCGCATCGGCACGCCGGTCGATCAGATTCTGCTGTTCTGCTATCACTACGACCCCGTCACCGGAAAGTACGGCGCCGCCGCGCTCGGTCTGATGCGTTTTGCCGGGCATTACTTTCGTGCTGATCCTGAGTACTTTTCTGATTATTATGTGGCGGCGCGACCTGCGCCGTGAAGTCGCGAGGGCCAGATAGCGCATGCGCGAGGCCTTGCCACTTTTTCCCGAACGCGCCTCCACCATGGCGGGAAGCGTGGATTCGCTGTACATTTTTCTGATCGTGGTGAGCGTGTTTTTCTCGCTGCTCATCGCTGGCTCGATCATCTACTTCGCCATTCGATACCGCCGCCGCTCTGAGACCGAGAGGCCCGCGGCCGTTCACGGCGGGCTGGCGCTCGAACTCGTGTGGACGGTGATCCCGTTCCTGCTCACCATGGTGATGTTCGGCTGGGGCGCCAGCGTATATTTCGAGCTGTACCGGCCGCCCGACGACGCCATGAACATTTACGTCGTCGGCAAGCAGTGGATGTGGAAGGTGCAGCACCTGGGCGGGCAGCGCGAAATCAACGAGCTGCACATCCCCATCGGCCGCTCCGTGAAACTCACCATGACGTCGCAGGACGTGATCCACGATTTCTTCGTCCCGGCCTTTCGCACCAAAGCCGACGTGCTGCCCGGCCGCTATACCAATATCTGGTTTAAGCCCACCAAGCCTGGCAAGTATCATCTGTTTTGCGCGGAATATTGCGGCACCGAGCACTCGGGCATGATCGGCTGGGTTTACGTGATGGAGCCGGCCGCGTATGAAGTGTGGCTAGCCGGCGGCGCGGCCGGAGGGACGCTGGCGTCGAACGGAGAGAAATTGTTCCAGAGCCTGGCATGCTCCAACTGCCACCGTCCGGATCTCACCGGCCGCGGTCCGAACCTGGTCGGCGTTTTCGGCCGGCCCGTGCAGCTCGAAGGCGGCGGGACAGTGACGGCCGACGAGAACTACATCCGTGAATCAATTTTGAATCCCGCCACAAAAGTAGTTGCCGGGTACCAGCCCGTGATGCCGACTTTTCAGGGCCTGGTGACCGAGGAGGAGCTGCTGCAATTGATCGAGTACATCAAATCGTTGGGCGCCCCGCCCGCTGCGACTCCGGCGGCCGCCCCCTCGCCCGTACGGCGGAAACGGTAAGTACATATGGTTACGGCAACACAGGCAACTCGTGAAAATTACTTGAACGTCAATTACGGCGTCAAGAGCTGGCTGCTAACAGAGGATCACAAACGCATCGCCCTGATGTATCTGGTGGCCATCACGTTCTTCTTCTTTCTGGGCGGTGCGTTCGCCACGCTGATTCGCCTCGAGCTGCTGACTCCCCAAGGCGACCTGGTTTCCTCGCACACTTATAACAAGCTGTTCACGCTGCATGGCATCATCATGGTGTTTCTGTTCCTGATCCCGGCCATTCCTGCCACGCTGGGAAATTTTCTGGTGCCCATCATGCTCGGCGCCAAGGATCTCGCGTTTCCCAAGATCAACCTGGCCAGCTGGTACGTTTTTATGATCGGCGGCCTGTTCACCATGTACGCCATGCTGGCCGGCGGGCTCGATACCGGCTGGACATTCTACACGCCCCTAAGCACGGCGTATTCCAACGGCTACGTCGTCACCACCGGCGTCGGCATTTTCATCATCGGCTTCTCGTCCATCATGACCGGGCTGAACTTCATCGTGACCATTCACCGCATGCGCGCGCCGGGCCTTACCTGGTTCCGGCTGCCGCTGTTCATCTGGTCCATGTACGCCACTAGCCTGATCATGGTGCTGGGCACGCCGGTCCTGGCGGTGACCATACTGCTGCTCGCGGTCGAGCGGCTTTTCGGTTTGGGAATCTTCGATCCCAACCGCGGCGGCGATCCGGTGCTGTTCCAGCATCTGTTCTGGTTCTACTCGCATCCGGCAGTTTACATCATGGTGCTTCCCGCCATGGGCGTGGTCAGCGAGCTGGTGTGCGCGTTTTCGCGCAAGAAAGTTTTCGGATATAACTTCATCGCGTTTTCGAGCGTCGCCATCGCCGTGCTGGGCTTTTTGGTCTGGGGGCATCACCTCTTCGTGGCTGGCCAATCGGTCTATGCGGGAATGATTTTTTCGTTCCTGAGTTTTATGGTGGCCATCCCCTCCGCCGTCAAGGTTTTCAACTGGACGGCCACGCTCTATAGAGGCTCGATCTCTTATCAGACGCCCATGCTCTACGCGTTCGGATTCATTGGCCTGTTCACGATCGGCGGTCTCACGGGATTGTTTCTGGCAACGCTAGGACTCGATGTCCACGTCACCGACACGTACTTCATCGTGGCCCATTTCCACTACATCATGGTCGGCGGCACCCTGATGGCGTATCTCGGCGGCATGCATTACTGGTGGCCGAAAATGACCGGGCGAATGTATCCCGAAGGCTGGTCCAAACTTTCGGCATTAATCGTTTTCCTGGGCTTCAATCTGACGTTCTTTCCGCAGTTCATTCTCGGCTACCTGGGAATGCCGCGGCGTTATCATGCGTATCCAGAAGAATTTCAGGTGCTAAATGTGATGTCGTCGGCGGGCGCCTCTGTGCTGGCGGTGGGCTACTTGCTGCCCATGGTTTACTTCATCTGGTCGCTGCGTTACGGCAAGGTGGCGCCGGATAATCCGTGGGGGGCCTCAGGCCTGGAATGGCAAACCACGTCGCCGCCGCCGCCGGAGAATTTCGAAACTACGCCGGTGATTACGCGTGAGCCGTACATCTTCGATCCGGCGGTACCGGAGGAGGTGAAGGTTGGCTAGCGGCACCCGCACCCTGGCGCTGCGCCATCAGTTCGCCAGCGCCGAGCAGCAGAAGGACGCCTCTACTCTGGGAATGTGGATTTTCCTGGTCACCGAGATCATGTTCTTCGGCGGCATGTTCTGTATGTACACGGTGTACCGCTCGCTCTACGCAACGGCGTTCGGCGCCGGCAGCAATCATCTGGATGTCACGTTAGGCGCGGTCAGCACCGTAGTGCTCATTGGCAGCAGCTTCACCATGGCACTCGCGGTGAATAGCGCCGAGACGGGCAATCGCCGGGCTTTAGTCACGAACTTGATCATCACCATTCTGCTAGCCGCCGGATTTCTGGTAACGGAAATGTGGGAGTGGTACCAGTTGCATCAGGAACACTTGATGCCCGGCTCCGGCTTTCGCTTTGAGGGCCCTGATCCCGGCCACGTGCAGATATTCTTCTCCATGTACTTTTCCATGACCGGCCTGCATGCCAGCCACGTGCTGATCGGCATCGGGCTGCTGACCGTCACGGCGATCCGCGCCGCTCGCGGAACCTTCCCGGCCGGGTATTCCACGCCCATCGAAATCGCCGGCCTCTACTGGCACTTTGTGGATTTGGTTTGGATTTTCCTGTTCCCGCTGTATTACCTGGTGGCGCGCCACGCGGCGCATGGATGAAGCATGACTGAGCACATCGTTTCCAAGAAAACTTACGCGCTGATCTTCGCCACGCTGCTGGTGCTGACCGGCGTAACGACCGCCATCGGCTATGTCGATCTCGGCCGCATGAACGTGGTGGTGGCGCTGGCCATCGCCGCGTTCAAAGGCGTGCTGGTGGTGCTCTTCTTCATGCACCTGGCCTACAGCCGCCGCCTGACGCAAATGACCATCGTGGCCGCGCTACTCTGGCTGTCGCTGCTGATCGCGCTGACACTGGCGGACGTCTGGAGCCGCGGCTGGATCGTCGGCACCGGCAAGTAGTCCGCAACGCAATTGCTACAATCAAATTCGTAGGCGGCAAGGGCGCGTAGCTCAGGTGGATAGAGCACCTGCCTTCTAAGCAGGTGGTCGCTGGTTCGAGTCCAGCCGCGCCTACCAATCTTTTCAATCACATATGAGAAGGGCTAGGGCAGACTGGCCCGTTGTGACGTGGATTGTGACGTAACCCCTAAATCGATCTAGTGGACCGCGCCGGTTTCCGGTAGAGACGTTGCTTGCGGAATCGCCATCAACCCGCCTTCCAGCTTGTCCAGCGCTGTGCGCTTCGCTGCCATGCGGACGTGGCTGTAATGTTCCAGCATCCGCCGGGACATGTGACCCGCAAGCGCCATCAGTGTTGCATCTGACGCTCCTGCTTCCGCCATCTCGGTGATCGCCTGGTGCCGCAGGTCATGGAAGCGGAAGCCCACGGAATGGAGCCGCCGCCCGCCTCCATGCGGCGATGGCAGCCCGAAGCCCCGGCGCTCGCTTTCAGCGCTTCCTGGGCCGCCGCCTTCCGGCCCACTTCCGTGCGGTTTCCCGCGAGCAGTTTGCGCCATGCGGTCCGCCAGCTCTTCTGCGGACGCGTCGGATCGACCATTACGTTCTCGCACGTCGGAAATACGAAGTGCTCAGACTCGCTGCTGCCTTGCGCCCGCGCACGTTCCAGGAGCCGAGCAGCGCCGCCATTGCATCCCCATTGAGCGGAATCGTCCGATGTCCCGCAGCGGTCTTGCTTCGCCGGATTGTCGCGACGCGGCCGAACAGGTCCACGTCCTGCCAGCGGAGATTCTTCGATTCGACGCCCCGACAGGTGGTGGAGACGGCCAGCACCGCCGCACAGTGGGCCGCGGTCCATTCAGGCTTGCTTGCGGCGACTTCAAACAGCTTGCGCTTCAGGTCTGCCGTGAGAACCTTGCCAACCGCGCCCTGACGCGTTCTGGAAGTGCCTTAACGTCCTCCGAAATGGCATTCCAGACCTTCGCCCGCTTCAGCATTCGCCGTAGGACGCCGGTTTCCATGTTCACCGTTCGGCCCGATATGCCAGCCGCCAGCCGCGCCGTCTGGTAGCCGCGACGTCCTCAGCCTTGAACCGGAGTAGCGGCTTCTCGCCGAAGTGTTTGCATAGCGGCTTCAGCCGTTCTTTCTCAAATTGCATGGTCCGCTCTGAGACGTGCGGCTTGCGCTCTTCCAGGTATACCGTCGCTGCTTCGCTGAACGGCTTTCGCGCAAATTCCCGGCCCGTCTTGGATGCGCCCTTGCCCTGCTTGAATTCGCCGCGATGCGATCCTTCTCCAGTTCCTTCGCTTGTCGCTTGTCGGTGAGTGTCCAGCGCCTCACGATAACGAACGCCTTGAATCGTCACGTCCAGGTGCCAGTGTCCTTTTCGCTTGTAAATCATTTCGCTCCTTTCTTCTGCTTCTTCCCGCTGCCCTTCGGACGCCCGCCCTTCTTGCCGTTCTCGCGGGCGATCTCCTGTAGTCGCTTCAAGCCCGAATCGCTCCAGCCGGGCTTTGTAGCTGCGCTTGCCGAGCCAGCTTGTGAATTGGTGGATGTCGGATTGCTTCACAGTATATATCCTAATCAGTTTTGGTTTAATGTGCAATAAGCCGATAGGAACCATGTCACGCCCGCGCGGCTGGATTCATCGAATTGGGCTGGGCTATGCATGGCGATTGATTCCGAGAGGCAGCCAATCTCGAACACCGGCTAAAGGGTGGCAGAGCTGGTCATATCTACCGGATGGCGACTAACCATCAACCTGGAACCTACGAAGGCATCACCAGCTCCTCGCTGCTGATGGCAACTATAATGGCGTTCGTCGTCCATGAAAACGAATCCGTACGCAGACCCCACAACCGAGAAGCAACTTGCATACGACGCGGCAGCAGCGATGCTGGCAAGGCAGGATAGCGAGTCCCTCCGATACGCGGCTCTGGAACTTCGCCGGTGCATCGAGGCGATCGTATACGAAAAACTGAAGGTGTACGATATTCTGCTGCCGGAGGGCTCAGTCCACCAGTGGCAACCACCGCAGGCCTTCGACGCACTCATAGCGATTGAGCCCGGCGCCGAAGAGACGTATACCTATGCCGTCGCGCCCCAGAAGGAGTTTGGGGAGGTCGCCGGAGGGCCATATCGCACGGTTGGCGTTGATAGCGCCCCAGGGGCAGGTGGATTAAGAAGACCTGGAACAAACTCGGGGCATACTTACATGCGGAATGGCCATTTTCGCGCGATGATAGGCCGCGGGCATCGGCCCAGCCGTTTTTGGCGAAGACGCTGGCAGACATTGCGCCAATGGTGAACAATTCGTTTACTGCGATGATGTCCATGAACATTGAATTCGCGTGCGCTGGATGCGGCGAGAAGGTAAACGTAATGGAGAAAGCCGTCAGGGGAGGAGCCGTACAGCACTTTGCCTGACCTGCGGGATGCCTTACAGGGCCGAAAAATCAGATGGGCACTTCACGTTTTTCCCAGATCGTCCGCCGTTCACATGCGATTGTGGCGCGTCTACTTATGTCTCGCCTCATCAAGTCAAAATCGGATATAAGTTTTCGTGCCGGAGTTGCAACCAGCTGTTCCAGATCGAAGGAGTCGAGTGGAAATTCGCCGCCGTGGTTCACAATCCCGCATCACCGGAATCCGAGGGGGAGTGAAGCGGGCATTCCACCATGACTGAGACCAATGACCCGCCAACCAGAGAAGGAGCCGAGCCGAGAAGGCATCATTTTGTGCCGAAATGCTGGCTCGCGGGCTTTACCGAGAATGGCACAAATGACGGAAGGCTGTGGGTTACAGACGTGTCGCGGCAAAAACAATGGGCCACTACGCTGAGAATGCGGGGCGCATACGAGATTTCTACAGATTGTCCGAGCCGACACCTGATCCTGTGGTGGTAGAGAAGTTCTTCGCGGAACTGGAATCCCAGGTAGCACCGATTCTCAAGAGCATCGATAGGGAACGGAGGCCGCCAAACGATGACGAACTCGATGCACTGCTGCATTTTATGGCATATCAATGGGTACGGGTTCCACGATTTCGGCCCTTCGCACTTGAGATTCTGGACCGCATTGCGCGACAGAAGCTTGCTGAGGAACTGCAAACTCGCGACACGTGGCTATCCGCGCTAAAGAAGGCGGGAATCGACCCAGATGTTCCCGGAGCTGACTACCAAGGCATGAAGAGATTTTTCGAATCCGGTGAGTTCAACATATCCGCGGAGACTGACTGGTACGTGCAAAGGGCTTTCAGGGATGCAGACGGCATTGTGGCTTTGCTCCGGGAGCGGTACTGGGGGACATCGTTTACCACGAACGGAAGGCTCATCGCCTCCGACAATCCCGTCGTGCTGGACGGGCCAAAAGGCCAGATGATCGGCTTCAAGAATGCGGAGATCGTACTGTATCCAGTGAGCCGTCACGTTTTCCTGACTGGCACATTAGAGCGCATTGGGCGGCCGGCGCTCAATCTCACGTACTTTGCGAGCTTGAACACAATGATGCTCCTCGGCGCGGATGCACAAGTCTATTCCCACATGCCGGATTTCAGTTGGCTTGATGAGAAACGGAAGCATCAGAGCGACTGGCGTTTGTTTTCGAAAGAAAGGTTCTGAGCGGGCCGCCAGTCGGTTCTTCGGGCCCGCGTCAGCTCGCGTGACTGTACCAACGCCCGACGCGCCAACGTGCTCTGGCGTAGGCTCCCCAAGTCCCGATCTGGGAACAGCGTGACTCGTTGGTGGCGTCAACTCGCCGTCAACGCCCGAGTTGTACACAGTGCCGTATCGGGCCTGGCTGTCACCCGGTCGGGTGGTCGCAGCCATCGTCATCGTTTTCTTCAACCGAGCACCCGCGCCAGGTCGGCTCCTGTGCTGAGTCTCGGCTCCAACCGAGAATCCTCAGCAGCTAGTGGCCCAGCGCGGTTCGTTCCATCCCCCGCCACTATCGGAGTCTTTGGATCGCCCTCTCAACCGTAGTAACGAACTCTTTCAACGGTAGCCCAAATGCCACACAGAACGCTCGCAGTTCAACCACGTCGATGCGCCGCTCGCCTCGCTCGCATTTGCTGATGAAGGATTGCGTCTCTTTCACTCTCTTGGCCAGTTGCGCCTGCGTCAGACCAGCGCGGCGACGGGCCTGCCGCAGGGTCTTTAGGAATGCAGCGTACTGACGAGAGTGAATCGACTTTTCCATTGCGCTCGATGGCGGCAATGGATTACGCTATAGGCTATTTTCGGATAGTCCAAAATCGACTATCACGAAGCCGCGGCACGCAATGCTTTTCAGAACAATGCCCAGTTTAGGGACAACGATGATCGCGGTTGGTGCAGCGATGTTGCTTGAGGCCAAGGCAGCACGGGAGAGGTGCGGGCCATGTGCGCCGGAGGCGTTGTGATAAGGAAAAATTTAATTCGAGGAATACTGGTTATGAGTATCCTCGCAATTCTCCCTCGCACTTGGGCCGCAGATTCCTGTGAAGTGTTTCGTGAAAAGTATGAAAAGCTACAGGTTGGCGATCCCGCTCAACAAAGGCTCGCCGAGATTTTTGCTACCCCTGCAAGAGCTGAACATTCCGGGGACAACACTGTTCTTATCTTTGAGTTTTTTGGCTGCACGTTGATCTTTTCCGAAGGTCCCGACGGCAGGCTCGCCTCGAAGGAAGCGAGGCCGCCGCTGAATACTCTTGGCAGGCCGCCCGCCAGAATTGGAGAATCAGGTCCCAGTCGAGTGCCAGAGAAAAACCAAAACGCACAGAAGGTGACCGTGCACACTTGGTCGCATCGTGTATTCGAACACGACTACGCCGTCACGACCCCGCTACAAACGAAAACTGAGTGCCAAGTCCTTCCAGACCCTCCTGGCATACCGACGTATACAGCCCCCCGCGTCACCTGCAACTCCACTACCTATGGGGGAGGTTCGCAAACCAAAGCCATCTTTGACTTTATTGAAATCGTCACCGCCAAGGACGAAAGCGGTGAAGTGATGCAGTACACTCTGGCGAGGACGGCGCGCTGGATGTGGAGTTCGGATGGGATGGCCCGAAGATGGTCTCGACTTCCCAGCGCAGATCAAGGGGACTCACATGTACATCAGCGCTCATTATCGAGGCGACAAACCTGGCAAGGACTTCAAGATCAAGTACGACATCATTGACATTCGGCCTGCCAAGCCATGAAAGAGGCCAGACTGAAAAGGAATCAACCCCATCAGATTCCCGGACGGATGGCCGCTTGGATCAAGCCCCTGGGGCAGCGGAGCGGCATCGATTAGCACGCTGGGTGCGCTTACAATCAATCTTGTTCTGGCTCTTCTTCACCCTCGCTAGTAACGGTTACGCTAAGTGGGCCAGGCACAACAGTCTGGGTCACCGGGTCCCAGCGATCTCCCAGTTTGGGAAGGGTGATGAGGTTCACGATCGGTATCGGGTGCGGCTGAGAGTTCAGCTCGCCGGTAAGTTCGCCTTTCAGCTCCAGGTAGCCTCGGCCTTCCTGCTTGACATTCTCGTTTATCTGCAACAACAGTCGGATGCTCCGGAGAGCCTGCCCGAGGAGCAAAACGTAGCCTTGGCGGTCATCGATCAGCTTGGCCGCGTTCATGCCCTCATTGGCTGCACCGAGGAGGAACATCTCCCACAGCTCGCCGGCCACTTCCGCGTTGCGTAACCAGACGCACCAGCGTGGACCACGCAGCAGGGTCCTCATGAGCTGGTTATTACTCCTGAGCGCGCGCACAGATCCCGAATCGGCTGCTGCTCCGCCTTCCGCTCCGCCGAAGCTTGCCGTCCTTCCAGTTCGAGTGACGAGCGCGCTCCCGGCCTTCCGGCGTCTTTGGGCCGGTGGAGGCCCCGCCGTGCATCCGACAGCGGGTGTACTCGCCCCGGCGATTTCGCATCGCTGGTGCCTTGCAGCGGCGTCCCGCGCGCGCGTTCTGGCGCCGCACCGGGGGGAACTTCTCGGGTTGCCAGGGGGATTGCCGTTCCGCAATGCGCCCATCCTGGCTGTTTTCTCTCCCCAGCTCGCGGTGCATGGGGTTCGTTGGATTTTCTTGACTGAATCATGTGGGCGTGCGGCCTTATCCCCATACTTGGCAGGGATTTACCTTGCTCAACAAGGTAATCGCATTCCCGTCGCAAATCGCGACATTTCCAGGCCCTGTTTTGAAGACGGCGGACAAAGGACAAGGGCGGACGCTGATTTCAGTAACTCTCTCTTACACGCGTGCATATCAGAAGTTACTGTAAACGGTGTCCGCTGGTGTCCGCTTGTCCGCCTTCGGTACCGACCTCAACCGGCACAAGGGCGACTCCAACCCAAACTCGATCTCTGTTCTTTCCCTTCCGATCTTTCTGGAAGCCTCGGCTTTCCATTTGCCGATCGAACTCTGTTCGGCTTAGCTGGTCCCCGTCCAGATTCTCTAAGGCGAACTCCTCGTAGGCATTCCGCATTGCTTGCAGAGGTGTTTGGGCGTTTCCATGCACAATACACCGGGCTTCGAGAAATGGAGTCAGGGAATCCATTTGGCTGCGATACTTCTCAGTCGCAGCCTCGACCACCTTGGGCACGGCCAAGCCTGCGCGCTGCCACTCCAAGCAGCCCTTCACGGCCCACGCAAGAATAGCCGCGCCTCCTCTGGCCGGATCCTTCAGGATTGCCTTCAGGCTCGGGTCTCGTTGGTTCTTGGGGATGACCCGCTCGAACGGAATTCGGAGAATCCTCCTCCACATCGCATCATCGTCGGCACGGACCTTGGGCGCGTGATTTGCACATAGCCACAGCTTGAAGCCGGGTGAAAACTGGATAGCCTCTTTGTAAAGCATTCTTGCCGTCACAGTGTCTCCGCCTGTCAGCATTTTCACCAGACCCTCGGCCAGCTGTTTGCCCTCGTCCACCTCGATGGAGATGACCAATCGAGCACCTGCGAGGCATGCAATGTCGTTTCTCGCTCCGCCGACTTGTTGGCGCTTCAGAAAAGCCTCGAAATCGGCTGTCCTGGCGTAGTCTCCCAGCGTGGACCTGGTTGCCTCCAGAAAGGTACTCTTGCCCGTTGCCCCTGGCCCATGGACAAAGAACAGCACCTCTTCGCTCGTGACGGCGGTGAGCGAGTAACCAACTGCCTGCTGAAGAAAATTCGAGAGTTCTTCGTTTCCTCCTGTTACCTCTTGCAGGAACGTCGTCCATTGGGGCAACACAGCATCAGGATCGTACTCTACAGGCGACACTTGGTAATAAGGTTCTTCCTTCCGGTGCGGTTGTAGTTGGCCGCTCCTAAGATCAATTGTTCCGTTCAGGCAGTCCAAGAGCCAAGGATTCGAATCGAGCTCCGGCTGCGTTACAGCGATGCCGGACTCGCTCCTAGTGAGCTGAATCATGGCTTTCAAATGCGGAGCCGATTCTGATTGCTGCGCCCACGATGCCAGCAGCTGACGGTGCTCGCTAACCGCCGCGCGAGCCGCCTCTTCGTAGATCGAGCGAACCGTTTCCTTAGCCCTCCGCTCGACTTCGCCGCTGTCATCCTGTTTCCAACGCTTGCCGTCCCATACGTACCAGGCTCTCTGCGGGTGGCAGTACCGAAGTTCATCTCCGTGCTGCGCCGCTAAGCGTCTTGCGTTCGCAAGATCGGTATTAGGCGACTCGGTCGCAGCTGTGACGATTCTCAGTGGTTTTCGTGGCATCGCAAATGGAATCGACTCCTCTCTGGTTACCGAGCCTCACGGGCCGGAACTATCCTCTCCTCGATCCAACGCTCGAAGTCCTCACGGCGTACACGGACGCTGCGGCCAACTTTCACAAAGGGTATTCGTCGGAAGAAGATCCTCTTGCGCCAAGCCGCCTCACTCTCGCTCGTCACACTTGCCAACACTGGCACGCTTAGGAACTGTCCCTGGAGATCCTGTTTGGTGATTAGCTTACTCATATTGTCCTCAGTATGCCTTATAATACTTGGTATGGAGTACCACATTTCATACCCAGTCGAGCTGCCGCGGAAAGGCAGCGTAACCGTTACGGTCAAGGGGGGTGAGGAATACCTTGAGGGAACCTACAGCGAGCGACGACGAAGAGAAGTATTTAAGGAATACAGGGAGGAGCTGAGCAGTAAAGGAGGTCTGAACGAGTCTGCCCACGTCTTGTTCGCACGCTGCGGAACCGATACCGAAAGCATTATTAAGTTCACGACCGAATGGGGCGTTGTAGGCCGAAACCCAGGTCACCCGCTCTTCAGAATTAGTCTCCAGAATTGGAGGAAATACCAAGCCGGATTCAAGCAGCTTTGGAGAGTGATTGCGGAACCTGACTCAGTGTCTCCTGAGGAGCGGAGCAAGATTTTGGAGAGTCTTGAATCATTTCTGCATTATGGGCCTGGCTTAATGGATTCCATGGGCATAGGGCTGCGGCTTGAGACCGTTCCCACCGATGACGGTAAGCAATCGATCCGCCCGGTCCTTGAGCCCTCGACGCTTTGGAGTGCTCTGCTACTGATGCTGTGGCGAGACGCGGCCCGGGGAAAGAACATTCTAAGAATTTGTGAGAACCCGAAGTGCGCTAAGGAATTTCGAGCGGATAAAGCGATCCGAAAGTTTTGCTCGGAGGATTGCGCGCATAGACACGCTAACCTCCAGAGCTACCACAGGAGCAAAGTCAAGAAGCAAAGCAAAAGACGGTAGGGGCTGCCAGCACGACACACACGCACTACGAACAGAAGGCGCAGGGCTATATACAGCAGCGAAAGTCATCTTCGCCCTCAATCATGCTGTCCTTGGCCGTCTTGGAAAGAGGGCTGTCCAACGCGCCTCTTGGGACCTCGTCGAGGTACCCCACAACGCAGTGATCGTTGTGGTCGGAACATTATAATAGAAAACCGTTAGCCCTCCCGCATTGCCGTATCCCAAAAGCCGATCATCCGTTTTCTCGGGCGGCCAGTTTCGCTCAACGGCCATGTCGTGTATTGCGATTCTCCCAGCTTCGCTGAATGCCGACCGTGCTCTTTCCTCTTCGGCCGGTTCGGTAAAAATACGGGCCGCTGGTCGGAAGCAGCTAAGGTCGGCTGGATCGATGATAAGCCCACTGACGTTGGGATTGCCCGTGAGCTCTCTCAGTCGCGATTCAATTTTCGTCAACCCCGACCGAAAACCGGTAGCGAATATTAGGAAGATTGGGGCATGTCTCAGCTTCTCTATCTCTCCTTGAGTTAGCGGTGAAGAATGACTCTCACGAAGGTCCGAATCTAGATTCTTGCCAAACCATTGCGAGAACACTGTACTCGCCCTGCCCGCCGAATCCAACGTTGTCATCATAGATGACCATCGGGAGTTCCGAGTTGATCTCGCTCGCTGATGAGATCACCGTCAAATCGCTCTTCAGGGTATCCCGCACATCATTCCACAAGTATGTTAAATGGTGGGCGCTAGAAGTCGGGGCACCCAGACCAAGCGCTTGAAATCCTTTTGAAAAACGCCCAGTCACCGAAAACGCAAGAGCGTCGCTCAGTGCGGATCTACCCCAAAACCTGATCGCACTCAGCACACGAATGGCCAACGGAATCTCTTCAACGTTAAACTGCAGTAGCCACGAACGCACGCCCAAAACGCTTATTCTCGCGCCGCCGTGGGACTCGAACGTCTTACACCGCTCTGCAAGATCGGCGAGAACGTCACTGTACTTGTCAATAATCTCTAGCTTGTGTTCGCTCCTCTCCGAGAATGAACGACGACTCAGCACGAATTTGGGCTCCAAAAACGGGATATGGTCTTTGTCCTTAACCGCGATTCCCTGGGAGAAATTAAGCAGCTCCGCACTCTTGAGTTTTGTTCGTGTCCAAGACGCATTATCGAAGCTGAGTCCATGCTGCGACCAAATCAAATCGCGTACGGCGAAATAGACGGCAGGTGCAAATTCGGGCATCGTATACACGTAGCCGATTGTGTGCTGAGTCTCATACGCTTCGGCCCAACGTTCCACACGGAAACGAGTAATGAACCGTTCGACTCCAAATTGCTCGTCCCCGACAAAGAACTTCGTCTTCTCCGCGATTCCTTGTATGGGCGGAAGGTCAATCACGATCTGGTCATCCACCAGGGAGTCCGCGAGCCCGACCTGCCCAATCCAACGCAATAACACGCGCGCCTTGTCAGCGACTTGCTTTCTGAACTCGAACCACGCCTGGTCTCGGCTTGCGCCTAGCTTCGGCTTTAGCTTATGCCAGCGGGCCCTAAACGCCTCCGAATCAGGTTCCAAAACACTTACCAATCCAGGCCCAAAAGCATAGCAGCGGACCAGTAGGTTCCGGTCGATGATTGCTGACACGAGCTCCCTTGCAACAGACAAGCGTGGCGAAGGAGTCGATTGACCGGGCCAGTGTTGCAAAAGGAATTCATCGTCGCTCAGTTGCAAGTAGGTGCCGATGCTTCTAAATTCCTCTTGCTCCCTCTCTAAAATTTCAAGTGCGTTCACCACCGCCCCCTCCACTGCGCGGATCTTCTGGTGATAATAGAGTTTCTCGTACAGCAGAAATCGGCTGATAACCAACTCTTCAAAGGCGCGCGCGCCGGCGGTCTGTACCGCGAGGACTTGTATGCTCTGATCCGGTTCAACTCCAGTCTCTTCGCAGTACTCTGGAATGCTGTTGGCGGACACCGTGACAACCTGGATCTTTTCCATGAGCCGGTCCACGTCCACGGGCATGGGCACACCTGCCATGTAGCAATCTCGCGGAATGTAATCGAGCTTATCTACATCGAGTGGGCCAGAATAATCTCAGAAAGAAACGGCCTCTTGGGATCGCGGCCGCCGCATATCAACTGGGCAACCCGGAAACTGAGAACTGCCGCGTCCGACCATATGGAATCTGCGCCAAAGACAAGATCTGTTGCGACTCCGGCAGCAGAACGCATAGTGCTGACAGTATTTCCCCAAACGCTGGTGGCGAGTTCAACGTCGGAACACCAAAGAATTCCTTGGCCTCTTTTCGAAATTGGCGAACGCCATGCGTTCCGTCCACCGTCGATAGTCGGCTAAGTGCCCTCTCGGACACATGACTTAGGAATCCATGACCGACGTCGTGCGTAAGTGCGGTTATCCTGAGCAACAATTCTTCGCCGAGCGAGATCGGTTCCTGCTGCGGTAGACGCTTTTTGACGGCGAGTGAGCGGGCGTTGCGTCTAATTCACTCAACGATGCGCTGAGTTCGGTGCGGTACCCCAATACTGTGCTCAAATGCGAGTATAGTTCACACGGGAAATACGTAACCGGCAAGGCCGAGTTGGCGTATCCTGCGAAGCCGTTGCAGAAGTGGAGAGTCAAGTAGGACGACTTCACATGGCTCCAAACGGATGGTTCGCCAAACTGGATCGTGAATAATCTTTGCGTTGGGCCTGCCGCCCTGGCGCCGCAGTCGGACAGCATACTTCTCAAGGGCCATCCCCAGGGTAGCCTGAAGTTGACCGCTCACCGATGCCAAGGTATCGGGTAAGCCTGGGTAGAGTGGCAGGGGACTCGCATCGTCTCGAAGCTCTCGCTCCGAGGTTCCGCCGCACTGAGGGATTTTGTAAACACGTGAGCTAGTCGATTGAATTCATCTTCGCGCCAGTTGACGCCAAAATCGCGGCACCTTCGTCAGTGCTGTACTTGATGATTATCTTCTTGTAGCTAGGGTTGGCAAAACCCAAGACGGCATCGCGCTGTGCAGTTGTCAACGCCCGATCGAACCAACCACTCTGTCCATAAAGCGGAACCGGCTGGACTTGCAAGAGGCTATCGAAGCAAACCGTAGTACAGGCGTTCTAGTCCTGGGATCGTTTAACCGTTCGGACCATGCTCCCGCATCTCGATTTTTTGCGGCTTTGCTATGGATGGAAACCAAATCTTTCGCAAAGAGTGTGTGGGGATGCTGGCAGTCCTGGTCCGCATCGTAACAGTTACGAACACGAGCCCAGTTCGTCGGGCTGCGTCACCACGTATCCGTAAGTCCTACCCAACGCCGACGCTTGGCGGAATGGTGGACGCCGCGTGGACGACCCTATGAACGGCGGCAGGACGAGAATTAGTTTGGTGAGTGGAGGTCTCGCGGTAGCCTAGGATAGACGGGTCGTTGGCGATGAGATCTTCTGAACCCACTTTTCACTGAAGTCAGGATACGTTCCTGAGCAAAAACGTTCATGCGGCGTGTATCCTTTGCTCATTGTTTGGCTACCTAGAGATTAGTTTTTCAGGGGTGGTTGGGGCATCGGTCCGCGGTCGGGTCGTGCCCGGCGAATACGGGAAAATGTTGCGATCTGGCGGCGTTGGTCTGGTGTGTCGGTAAGTATCATTCCGCCATCACTCGGTCAAAGTCTTCAACTTCTTGCTCCGGCGGAAACCAATTCACCACGGAAGGCTTTGGCTAGGGCGGCCTCGTCAAGGCGGTCTAGGAGACCCTTAGCCCGCGTCGTTTTCGGTAGCAGCTCGATTGATCGCTGAAAACGCCATGTCGATCCACTCACTATCTCATCCTGCTCCTCAATCGAACATAGCGGTACTGGCATATCCCGGGCAAATTTGGAGCGTCAAATTGCTTTCGCCCGCGTGGCTTTAGACCGAGTCACAGCCCAGTTTAAACCTGATCTGATAACAGCCAAAAAGCCAAGAACCGACGGTTCAAAGATGCAACGGGCCGAAAGACGGCTATGGCCTGATTGATGTTCCACTCGGGCCATGTGTCGGGTACCAGACTGTTCCCAGCGGAGGCCCAACAATATTAATCAGCACATCGCTGGGTAGACTTTGGAACGCCGTAGATCCTTGTTGTAGTACTCTTGAAATAAACGTAGGGTCTATCTCAAAATCTAATGTTGCATTGAACGTCAGATTATACACTTTGATGTAAGGAACTTCCCCGGTACCGGCTGTCATCACCGCCGGAGTCGTACCCTTCGTAATAAAATCGCAAACCCGCTCAGCACGAAGCCACAGCCATGAATCGGTGAATTTCGACCGGACCACGGATAGGACGTTCCGGCAGCGTATACCGGTCTGGTTTGCCATCGCTTCCCAGGAATAACACCCTCCTCTCCGCCTCAATGTTCGCCGTTGAGAGCAGAGCTGGCAGACTGGCGTGCGCAGACCTCCATTCAGTTGTCATTTCCCCTTTGAATGCGGTAGCAAGGATCGCCTGCCTGTAACGCGCGACTAAACGGGGGATTCGGGCCAGCTCCTCGCGGGCGCTCTTGGACCGCTCGAGGAGGCTGTCCAGCTTGGCAACGATGCGGCCCTGCTCCTTAGGGTCAGGCAGTGGAACAGACCACGAGGGCTAGTGCTTTTTTTGTCAATCTGCCGGAAGGTAGTTCCTGTCCCGGCTGCGTCCATCTCATTTGCCTGACTATTCAAGAAGTACCGGAGAAAGTCCGGCGTGACTTTGGATGGTCGAAGTCCAGCGACACCTCGCCCAAGGCAATACGGTTGGTTCCGGCAACTGCGACTTTTCCGATCGTGGCGCGGATACAGAGGATCAAATCACCCTTACGGCACACCTTCGTAGCCTGCGTAGTGTACCGAGATGCCTTGATTCGCCCCTCTTTGTAATCTGCTGCCCCACCAATCAGAGGAATGCCTTTCCCCTCCGTATTGGTAGCCTGTCCGTCTGGCGATTGACCCATGTCGAGGCGGGCGACATCCGCAACAGTAGAGACGCCCCAGCGAGATTGCGTTCCGTTCATGCAGCCCCTCCCGCTGGAGCTGTAAGTTCCTCGCTGAATGCCTCGATCTCTTCGAGTGCGTTCTTCAGATGCGCGATGATCGCTGCTGCCAGCTCATCCGGCTCAGTCATCTCGTCTTCGGGATCGTTGCTCGTGTCCGTCAGCCACGCGATGTCGAGGTTGTCGTTTCGCGCGGCGATCTCGCTCACGCGTAAAGAAGCGAAACCGCCCCTCCTCGCCTTCGTCCTTGCGCTTTGCCTTCCCGTGCGGATCATTCCCGAAGGCCTTCTCGAACGGCTCGAAGTCGGCGACCGTGAGCGGCCGGGTCTTGCCGAAGGCGTGCATGTTGGCCCGCATGTCATAGACCCAGACACCCTTGGTGTTGGCCTTGTCGGTCTTGCCGCGCGTGAAGAACAGCACGTTGGTCTTGACGCCCTGCGCGTAGAAGATGCCGGTCGGCAGCCGCAGGATGGTGTGCAGGTTGCACAGCTCCATCATCCAAGTGCGCAGCCGTCGGCCGACGTTGTCCTCAAACAGCACGTTGTCGGGCACCACCACCGCGGCGCGGCCGCCCGGCTTCAGCGCTCGGACGATGTGCTCGACGAAGGCGAGCTGCTTGTTGGACGTGTCGGCCGTGATCGAGAAATCGGAGCGCGTCGGCCGCCCTCCGCCCTTCTTGGTGCCGAAGGGCGGATTGGTCAGGATGAGGTCGGCCTTGCCGAGCCGCTCGCCGTCCGGCGACAGCGTGTCGCCGCTCTCCACCACGCTCTCGATGCCGTGCAGCATCAGGTTCATCAGGCAGAGGCGGTGCGTGTCGGGCACAAGCTCGACGCCGACGAAGGCATTGTGGCGCTGAAAGAAGGCCTGCTGCTTCCGTCAGCTTGTAGAGATCGTCGGTCTGGTCCTTGATGTAGCGGTCGGCGGCGACGAGAAAGCCGCCCGTGCCGGCTGCCGGGTCCTGCACGACTTCGCCCGGCTGCGGCTTCATCAGGCGCACGATGCAGTCGATCAGCGGGCGCGGCGTGAAGTACTGCCCTGCGCCGGATTTCTTCTCGGCGGCGTTCTTCTCCAGCAGGCCTTCATAGAGGTTGCCGAGCCCTTCCTCGCGGGCCGAGAACCAGTCGAGCTTGTCGATGCTGTCGGTGAGCGCCTTGAGGTTGGTCGGCTTGCGCAGCTTGGTCTGCGCGTCGGTGAAGATGGCCAGGACAACCTGGTCCTTGGTCTTCTCGGCTTGCCGAGATCGAGCAGCAGCTGGCGGTAATAGTCGAGCTGATCGAGGCCCTCGCGCTTCGCCAGTCCTGTCCCAGCGATAGCTCTTTGGGCAGGCGCTCCTCGTGCCCGGTCTCCTCCAGCATCTTGAGGAACAGCAGGAAGGTCAGCTCGGTGACGTATTCGTTGTAGGTGATCGCCGTCGTCGCGCAGGACGTGGCAGAGGGACCAGAGCTTCGCGACGATATCGCGGGTGATGCCGTTGCCGTTCAGTCACGCTGCCTTCTTCCACATTTCTTCGTTGATGTCGCCAAGCACGGCTTCAAGCTCGCCGCCAAAAACCTTGTTGAGCCGCGTGAAACCCGCCATCCGCGCGGAATGGCTCCTCGTCGATCGCGGCGCGGTCAACCACGATTTCCGTGCGACCTGCTCCCCAATCCGCTTCAGCCATTTGCGTCTGCACCTCGGTCCACGGGCGGCTGCGCGAGAATCCGCTGCATGGCCCCTCGGACCCGCTCGTCATAGGGCATCAGCGCATCGCCGAGCGCCGCCTGCCGCACGAAGCCGATGATCGAGGCGGCAATGTCCTCGTTCTTTGCATCGGACCAGGCGCGGCGGAGATTGGCTTCCGAATAGCCCTGAGCGTCGAGCGCCAGCCGAAGCGCCTTCAGCTCGGCGCGGGTCAGGTCGCGCGGACGCTGCACGACGAGCTTCAGCGCGGCGATCTTGTTGATGTTGCCCGCGGACGAAGGCGGTGAAGCCGTCGAGGAAGTCCTCCGGCTTCTGGCCGTCGCCATAGCCGCGCGTGACCGCGACCACCTCATCCGGATGATGCGAGATCGGCATGAAGCGACGGGTCCGTCGCCATCGGGCTCCCAGTCGAGAATGCGGCCGAGTGCTGGGCCGCTGCGTCACCCACGCGGCCACAGCTGGCGGGCGGCTCCTCGGTGCAGCCGCTTCAGCGTCGCCTCCGGGCGTCTCCCCGGCGTCCGCCTCGATACCGTGCGCGCGCCTCCTCGGGCAGGCGCTTTATGCCGGCGGCGCATCTTCACGAGAATCTGCTCGCGGACGGTCTCACGGTGCGTCCTCGTCCTCGAGCCGCGGCCAGTTCCTCGAAGAGCTGTTCGAGGCTGATCGACGGATTGACCACGACCGGCTTCATCTCGGTGAGGTTCTGCAGGTGCGGATAGAGGTCGACCGCGTCGAAGATGCGGAACATCTCCTTGCCGATCTCCGGGCACTGGCGCGTCGCGCGGCCGATCATCTGCTCGTAGAGGATGCGGCTGTTGACCCGCCGCAGAAACACGAGGTTGGTGATGCTCGGCACGTCGATGCCGGTGGTCAGCAGATCGACCGTGACGGCGATCTTCGGCAGGGCGTCATTGCGGAAGGAGCGGATCAGGCTTGCCGACCCGGTCCACGCTGCCGGTGATCTTCTTGACCGCGGCGTCCTCGATCTCGCCGTAGGCGTTGCGCGAAAGCCTTCTTGAGCTCGTCGACCACGATGTCGGCATGGGCGTCGCTCACGGCGAAGATCAGCGTCTTGCCGGGAAGGTTCGGGTCGATGTGGCTTGGCCAGTTCCTCGGCGACGACGCGATTGAACGGCACGGTGACGACCTTCTTGTTGAATTCATCGACCTCGAAGCGGATTTCGTCGGGCGCGTGCGCCAGATCGATCTCGCCGGTCCGGGTGTCGAGCAGTTCGACCTGCTCGTCCTTCGCGAACTTGATGCCGGCCTGGCGAGCGCGGTCGCGATCCGGACCGGCGGCTCGTGGTCGATCAGGTAGCCGTCGATGACGGCCTCCCGGTAGGAGTAGGTGAAGATCGGATCGCCGAAGATGTCTGACGGTGTGCAGCGCCGGCGTCGCGGTGAGGCCGATCTTCACCGCGTCGAAATATTCCAGCACGCGGCGGTATTTCGAGATGTAGTCGTCCTGGCTGCGGAAGCTCAGCTCGGCGTCGGACATTTCGCGGTCGAGCAGATAGCCGCGATGGCATTCATCGACGACCATCAGGTCGTACTGATCGACGGGCGGCGCTTCGGCCGGTTCGTCGGCGAAGAGGACGCGCTTCACCAGGCCCTGGATGGTGCAGATGTGGACCTTGGTCTCCGGGTCGGGCGTGACGTCTGTCGAGCCCCTTGAGGCCGAAGATGTCGGCGAAGGTCTTGCGCGCTGACGATCTCGGTGGTTGTGAACTCGCCCGCGGCCTGGTCGCCGAGGGCGTTGCGGTCGACGACGAAGCACACGCGCCGGAAGCGCTTCGCGGCGAGCAGCCGATAGAGCATGGCGATGGCGAGCTTGGTCTTGCCGGTGCCGGTCGCCATGGCGAGCAGCATGTTCCTGCGACCTTGCGCCAGGTCGTCCTCGACCGTCTCGATGGCCAGTCTCTTGATAGGGACGAAGCGGAAACCCGAAATCGAAGGCCGCGCCTTCAGATCGGCGCTGGCGCTGTCGACGTCGATCTCCAGCATTCCCTTCAGGCCGTCCGGCGTCGGCCAGTCGACGAGCGCGCGGCGGTGATTGGATGGGCTTGCGCGCATCGCGGAACCAGATGCCGCTCTCGGTTTCGATCTGCTTCAGGTAGGGCCGGCCATTGGCAGAAAAGACGAACGGGACGAGAAACCGTTCATCCTTCAGTCCGGCCACGGACCGCCGATGGCCTCGGCTCCGCCCTCGAAGCGAAACGTCCGCGGCGTAGCGCTCGGCCTGATCGATATGGGCCGAGACGTTCTTGTTCCGGCGCTTGGCCTCGACGACGCCGATGCAACGCGTTCCGACGAACAGCGCATAGTCGGCCGGGCCGCTCTTCGTCGGCCATTCGGCGATCGCCAGATTGCGCCCTTTCGCCGGTCGTGACCCCGGCGCGTAGCGAATCGTTGGGTATCGACTTCCCAGCCCCGCGCGCGCAGCTGCTCGTCGATCAGGGCGCGGGTCGAGGCCTCGTCGATGTCGATCTCGGCGGCAGCCGCTTCCGCCTTGGCCACAATTGCGGTCGTCGTCTGAGCGCCGGTGCCTGCGCTGCTGCCGCCTGAAGGCTCTGCAATTGTGCTGCAAGCGCGGCCTTCGCTTGTTCGGCTTCAGCGGCGAGTTGCTCCCATACCGCCCTGTCCTCACGTTCTCGCCGCGCGCTGTTCCTCGGCGCTCAGCCTGCGCGCGGTCTTTCTCCTCTGCCGCAGCACGAGCCTTCTCGGCGGCGCGTTCGGTGGCTGTCGAGCTCGCTCTCAGCCGTGAGAGTTCCGCGTGAGTGCTTGCTGTCGCCGCTGTCGGATCTGGCGGCGGAACAAACGCTCCGGGCGCGAATGACTTCCCTGCTCCGAACGTTCGGTCTGACCGTTCCTTCGGTGTCATGTTCTTCGCGGCAGTTTTGCCGCCCAGCGCACCAGTTTTGCGCGCTATCTCTGCCATCGCGGCCCGGACCTCAGGCGGAATCTTCACGCTCATGGCTTCATCGTACACCTAAGGGGTATGCTGATCGCGGGCAGTTAAAAATAGTGCGATTCGCGGGTATTGACACCTTAGGCGGTAAGGTGTATTCTGACCTTGGTTCTGATGTTCGATTAGTAAACGGAATCGAACACTAGAACAAAACGGGACCGCGTCAGAGCTGCAACTTGGCACGGCCCCTAAACACCGGAAAGTGGAGGCAATTCACGATGTCTACAACCGAGAATACCGCAACCGAAAAACGGGACGTTTACGCAACGCGTGACGGACCCAAATCGTCAACGCAATCGAACAGGGTGTGAGCAACTGGCGCATGCCGTGGCACACCTCGGGCAAGTTCGCATTCTCACCCATCAACGTAACGAGCAAGAAACCATACAGGGGCATCAATACCGTGTGCCTGTGGGCCGCTGCGCAAGCCAAGGGCTACGAGCGTGGCGAATGGGGCACGTACCAGCAATGGCAGGAACGCGGCGCACAGGTTCGCAAGGGCGAAAAGGCCACGCTGGTGGTGTTCTGGAAGTTCGCCAACAGCGCAGCCGAGACGGAGGACGGCGACGAACACGCCGCAAGTCCGGTTCACGGCTGCTGTTCACGCGCGGTTATTCCGTGTTCAATGCCGCCCAGGTGGACGGCTACACGCCCAAGGCTGACGCCGGACACGCCGATCGAGCGAACGCATCGAACCGCCGAGCAGTTCTTTCAGCGCATCAACGCGCGCGTACGCCATCAGCGGGAATCGAGCATTCTACTCGCCCGATGCCGATCACAATCACACTGCCGCCGTTTGCCGCGTTCTTCACGCCCGTGGACTACTACAGCACCCGCGCGCATGAAACCGGCACTGGACCGCGCACGCGGACCGCTGCAATCGGGAACTGGGCAAGCGATTCGGCGATAACGCCTACTGCCGCTGAGGAACTGATAGCCGAGCTGACGGCCGCGTTCACCTGCGCGCACCTGGGACTGAGCACGTGAACCGCGGCCGGATCATGCGCAGTACATCGCAGTCATGGCTGCGGTCCTGAAGGCCGACAAGCGGGCCATCTTCACGGCAGCCAGCAAGGCGCAACAGGCAGCGCGGATTTCGGCTGCATCGCGCGCAGATGCTGGCGGATCGCGCAGCGCGCGGAGGTGGCGGCATGACGCCGCGACGACCTGAAATTATCGGGCCGGTACAGGCGACAGGACGGGGGCGGACATGGTTCCGCTCCCCTCGCTCGATCAGGTCCGGGAGTTCATCCGGGCATCGAAGGCAGAGAACACGCTCCGGGGCTACCAGAGCGACTGGCGGCGACTTCTGCGCATGGTGCGAGGCGCACGGCCTGTGCCCCTTGCCCGCGACGTCCTGAAACCGTCGCGTCCTACATCGCCGAATGCGCCGGACGGCTGAAGGTGGGCAGCATTCAGCGGCGATTGAACGCAATCGCCGAAGCGCACAAGGCCGTGGGGCTGGAATCGCCCACGCATCGCGCGCATTGTCGCGAACACCATGAAGGGAATCCGGCGCACGATGGGCACGGCGCCGCGCAGAAGGCCCCCGCACTGACGGACGATATCCGCGCCATGGTGGACGCAACGGACGCGGGCATGATCGGCGTGCGGGACCGGGCGCTGATCCTGCTCGGATTCGCGGGCGCGTTCCGCCGGTCGGAGCTGGTCGGGCTGGACGTCGAGGATTGCGCGTTCGGCAAGGACGGCCTGACGGTCACGTTGCGCCGATCCAAGACCGATCAGGCGGGCGCGGGCCGCAAGATCGGCATTCCGTACGGGTCGAATCCCGAGACGTGCCCGGTGCGCACGGTTCAAGCGTGGCTGGAACAGGCAGGCATAACGACCGGGCCGCTGTTCCGGTCGATCAATCGCCACGGGCAAGTACAGCCGGGCCGGCTTGTCCGGCATCGACGTGGCGCGCGTGGTGAAGAAGCTGGCGGACCGCGCGGGCCTGGATGCGGCGAAGTACGCCGGGCATTCGCTGCGGGCCGGGCATGCCACGAGCGCGGCGATTGCCGGAGCGTCGGAGCGGTCGATCATGAACCAGACCGGGCATCGCTCGGTTCAGATGGTACGGCGCTATATCCGGGATGGGAGTTTGTTCCGGGAGAACAGCGCCGGGAAGTTGGGGTTATAGACTGCAAAGACGGATATGGAGTCATTGCCTTGCTGTGTCCTTGAGCATAAGATTGATCGCAAGGCATTTCTGGTGCTCGCGTAAACCGTTGAAGCCCGTGTATTGGTCTAGAGCGCTTAGCACCAGCCCCTTTAATTGGAAAAGCGCGATAATCTCGGGCGACAACGCTGGAACGTTCAGGGACTCTGACTTGGGATCGATTTCATCAGGTCGAGGGACACGCTGTCGAAATTCTGTCTGAAATTCGGGTGGCGCCGGAGCCGAGAACATGATCCCATCTCGCCCACTAAAAGTAAATAGAGGAGTCGGGTGGCCCGTTCTGAAACAGCCCAGAATCTGTTCCGTCCGCCAATCTGCTTTCCACGAGAACACTTCAGGACAATAGTGATTGTTTAGCGCTATATAGCTCAGCGTTTGTCCTGACGGAATCGGAACATGGCGCGCTCGATTGTCCTGCATTTGCGCAGCATAGGTCTTCGCACCTGGCTGAATGTCCGATGCCGTTGCCTGAAATGGCTTCGCCTTGTCCCAAATCTCAGGATATAACTCCGCCATAAGGATGAACTTTTGGAAGTTTGCTGTCAGTATTGGGTCGTACGTAATCAACCAGAGTGCATCCGACATCGCACCTTTGCGGAGCTGATCGATGGTATATCCTCTAACTGCCTGTTGCTTGGCTAACCCTGGTAAACCATCCGCAAAAGGATGGATGTCCATCTCTCGCGGAACAACGTACGAGCTGAGCCTATTGTCGATGGCTACTAGGGTCAATGATCCAGTTAGCAACTGCTGCTGCGCAATGGCTGTGTTCACGATCCGTAAAGCCTGTTGAAGCTGCGACTTACTGGACGCTAAGGCTAGTCGAACATCTTCATTGTCAGCTCTTTTCTGGACTTCAAGAGGCGAATCTAGCTGCGACGAATCACGGGACAGTAACACTCGGTAGAAATGGTATTCCAAAAGCATATTCACATACTTCTGAACTGCCGTTACTGACAGCAGGTCATATTTTTCATCTGCCAAGAACCTTTCATAATTTGGTTTGCTTTGCTCAATGCTCGCCACCACTGCTGGAATGTCCGCCAAGGGAATCAGATCGATGGACAGAGAGAAAAGCCTATCAAGCCTTTTATTCTGCTCATCATTCGACAACTTCTTGAACGTCGGTAACTCACTAACGAGTAGCCTTAATGCACCTCTATATCTGCGAGCTTGTAATAAAGTCGCATCATCGTCTGCCCGTTGGTGGTACAGTCCGGATAATCTACCGTGGGGCGAAAACAATAAATCAAGCGACTTAAGGCAGCTTGTGAAGTACTCTCTGTTCAAGCCGGTACTAAATTTAAGAAAGTGAGCTCTTCTGGCGCCGAAACCATTGAATTGTCCGCTTCCAGAGAGGTACTCAGCCTTACCTCCCTCGACCAACTGACAATACTGAAAGCCAGTATTCAGCTCCAGTGTCTCTCTCTGTAATATCTTGACTTCGTCTAGTTTGTCCGAAATAATGTCTAGTTTCGCAATTACTATGTCCAATCGTCTTGAAATATCCTGCACTAATGCAAGTGTCTGAAGTTGCAGCTGTTTAATGACATTCAACTCTTTCATAATGGCACTAAAGCGCAACTGCTCAGGGTCTTCTTGACTAGAAGAGCCGAATAGTGAGACCACACCTGCAATGACGCCAAGATAATTTTCATCGAGGAGATTGGTTCCGATCTGTTGAAGTTGAGTGCTGACGCCGATAGCTGTGTTAAGGTTCTCCACCACGTCCGGTGGTGCGCCTAGGCCCTTGGCGATGGCGTTAACTTCGGATAGATGAGATATGAGTTTCGGTGCAACCTCTTCGATAGCCACCCTTGCTCGAAGCGCGCTGACGAGATGGTCGTGTTCCTGTTTTGACATCGATGCTGAACCTCGGCTTTCCAACGTCTTCAACTGTTCAGAAGCAGGCAACATAGAGACCAAAATCGAATATGAAGCGGACACATCTGCGCGAATATCCTGGAGGCCGGTCAACTCGCCATCGATTCCCTTAAGAGACGACAGCAGTTGCTTCTGATTGTGAGACAGAGAGGTGATTTCACCTTTAAGGCTCAAATGCTCCTTTTCCCATTTGCCAAGTTCTTGAATATCGGACGCAGATAAGGTCGCACTGGATTGTTTCCTTTGAGTGAATGCGATCTCCAAGAGACGAGAAATGTATTCGTGCTCTACGGCCTCCACTTCGGCCGGAGTCAAACCCTGATTTCTTAGATTCTGCAGCAACGCTGATCCTAGTAGTCTGTCTCCCTTGGCGAGAAAATACTTTTGGATATCCGACGCAGCCGTCCGTTCTGCATGAGGAAGGTTACTGAGATTCTCGCGGAATTGCTGAAGCAGCAGAGCATCTCGTTTTTCTGTTTCTCTTTTGTAATACCACTCAACCACACTTTGAGCGGCGTCCTTCAGAAGCCCATTTACAAATCTCGTTCGTGGATTCTTACTGCCGTATTGAATAGCAAGGTCGACTGTTTTTCCAAATGAGTAGCTGTTGACTTTACCGGGAGCGCTTAGGAAGTCATTTTCAGCGCGACGGTCACGCTGAGCTTTTAATATAGCCTCGATTTCTTGTTGATTCCATTTCAGGTCTTGCGTCTCGTAAAACTTGCGGACAGCCTCCAGGTCACCAGAACGCTTTGGATCGGTGTTCGGCAAGGCAAAGAAATTTAAAGCGGCCAATTGAATGTCTTGGTCGTTCTTGGTTGCGGCGGAAGGAGAAGACGAATCTTGCAGCGAGAGGGTAACGAACAGAGGAACGGCTCGTTCCGTGCGTTGTTCACACACCTCCGCCTTTCTATGGCCCCCCCCGCACGACATACTTACCAGGAAAAGTACTATTGACAGAAAAAGTTTGGTTTTCATCCTTATTTCCTCCAGCCTTGCTGTTCGACTGTCAGTCGATGAGATGGTACAACAAAAAGTTCTCAATGCACGGCTCCGCCAAGTGTTCATGTCGCTGGTCGCAATGATGTCGCGGCGCGTGATACCTTTGCCATGCGCAGCATCGAGCGCACTGGCGATCTCGATGTCGTAACGTAACGTCTGCTCCAGCGGCATCGCGCCCTTCTTGTGCCGGTGAGCCAGCGTCTCGCCTTCCAGGTATTCCATCACCAGGTAGTCGATGCCGTCCTGCGAGCCAACGTCGTACAACGGGCAGATGTGAGGATGGCTCAGGCTGGATATAGCACGCGCCTCTCGCTCGAAGCGTTCCCGTACATCGTCGCGGTCCGGAAAGGCTCTCAGGCAGGACCTTGATTGCGACTTCACGCCGAGGCGCGTGTCACGGGCCTTATACACCATCTCCCATCCCCCCGGCACCCAGCGGAGTGAGGATTTCGTAGGGTCCCAGTCGCGTCCCGGCAGCTAGGGACATAGCTGGCTGATTCTATCTCATCGGGCCTAAAGAGACATAACTGATTAGCGTCGCTACCGGGCCTCGCGATGGTCCGTTGCGTTTACGAATGCAGACGGAGGCTGGTTGTCGCAACCCCGTGGAAATGAAACCGCCAGCGCGTTCCTGGCAGCCACATCCATGGTTCGCGCTTGATGCAACTTCGATGCCTTACTGTATTACGGCGACCTGATCCGCCAGTTCCTCGATTTTGCGGATGGTTTCCTGGGAAGCGCGAGGCGGATTCCTCTGCAGACGGCGTCCCTGGGGATCGATTAGCCACTCGGCGGGCCACCCACTGCCTGGAAAGATTTTTTTGTTAACGTCCATGCCGTGGATGATCGGGAATGAATAGCCGTTGGCCTTCACAGAGGATTCGGCGATAGCAGTAGTTGCGTCCGTGGCGATCATCAGAACGGCACGGTCGCTGCGGCCCTTCCAGCGTTCATACACTGCTGAACGCCCGTCAGGCCGGTGATGCACATGCCGCCGCAGGCAGTGTTCCAGACCGCGATGTAGGTGACTTTTCCTTGCAGGTCGGCGAGGCCCCATGTCCTTCCTGAAAGGTCCTTCGCCTCGAATTGTGCTAACGGAGTGCGCTCCGGTTCCCTCGGTGTGTCTTTGAATAGCTCAAGGTCGAGTGAAACATCAAGGCCGGCCCCCGACGCTAGGATCCCATAGTTCAATTCGTCGTCGCGCCATTGCGCGGCCAGGCGGCTCTGGGTGTCAGAGGGCCTGGACTGGTCGAGCTGGAGGCGATATTCACCCAACAGGACGCGAGCACGTTCGGTCTGGCCCGTGACAATCGCATGATGGATGAGGACGTCACGGGCGCGTCGTTTGAGTCTGAGCTGGCATCCTCACCGGCGCGAAGCCCCACGTTTTCGGGCGCATCGCTGTCGCGGCTATATTTCTCCTGGTATTCGAGCTGCTCGAGCCCTTTTTCGACCAATGCTGGGAATGCGTTCAAGGCGAATTTTGCGGCTCAGGTAAGTTTCCGCCACGGAAATCTGGACAGGTGGCCAACTGGCGCTTTGGTCTGGAAATCGTTCGGCATTCGAGAGAGTTAAAGTCGGCAAGAGATTCCACCATATCGGCTGGCACTTGGTCGGCACGGAGGAATTGCGCAGCTTCTAACCGGCGGACTCCTCGCCCCAGAAGTCCTTGAGTAAAGCCAATGAAAACTCTACAAAACGCGCGCCATACATCCGCTCCTCCGAATAGGGCTGTTCTAGCCGCGGCGTCACTGGCTGTGAAACCTTGGGTGGTGGATTCTCTCTCTGCCAGCGCTCTTTCCGGATCTTGTAAGCGGTCTGGCTCCTCGGGGCGTGTTTGAGAATCTCATCCGAGAAAGACTTGATCGCCACGTCTTCTTTCAGCATTTCGTCGTAACCGAAGGAGAGAACATAGACCCATGTCTCCGAATCCCAAGTCGGATGGTCACGTAGAAAGTCGAGGTCTGAGTGGACCACCCGTCGGAATTCGTCTCTACGGTCACTGCCATACGTGATTCGCTCGAACGTCCATGCCGTTCGCAGCAGCCGAAGGTCCTCTTGGTCCAGCTCGCGATCCTTCTTCGACTCCAGGGCATTGCGGAGAGCCTCAACATGGCGCTTAAGGCTTTCAGGATTGCGCACCGTCTGGATGTGTCGAAAGGGAGACGAGTCTGCAGGGCACATCCGCCGAAAAGTTTCGAACTCTTTCTCTGCGAGCGCAGGGTCGCCGTGCCTGGGATCCGCCGCCCAATCGAGCATGGCCAGATGCGCCCAGGGCGAATCCTCAGCCTGCGCGATAACACGGTCCAGCGCTTCGCGAGATTTCTTACGTCGGACTAGCGAAAGGAGGCGCGCTTCAAGCAGCTCGCCCAGCAAGCGGTCGGGGAGGGCACGGTAATGTTCGATGGCCGAGTCCCACTCGCGGCCCATGGTCGGGACGGCCAGAATGGGCGCCTGCAACCTAAACTGCAACGGCCAGTCCGTCGGAAACTTCTTGGCCAGGGCACGGCGAGGCCCATACCGCTCTTCCCATGACAGTGACAAATCCGACATCGAGGGCAGAGCTCGGTACGGGTTTTCGACGTCGAGCCCGATGGAACAGGCTGTGCGGTTAGACTGGCCGAAGACGACACTCGAGAGCGCGGCAAGGAGGGCTGCCATTCGCATGGAGGAACCTCTCTGGGATTGATTGTAACGCCACTAACAAAACTAGTCCCGCGAGGTTGCGGCTTCGGGGAAGCACAACGCATCGATGGCTGGAGGCCAGTACTCTCCCCCTTGGGAATGGAAGCATCCATGCAAATGTGCGGTCGATCCGGGGCTCGTTGGTAAGCAAATGGTCCGCTAGCGACGTATTTTGATTCAGCAGTTAGTATGGCGGTTTGAAGGGCTGATGGAACCGGACTTCGCAAATGGTGTTGACGGTAGGGCCCTGGGTGGCCCAAAGAGCATCGCGGCGCAGCAATTAACAGCCGGACATCCAATAGAGCCCTCCAACGCGCCGCGCTATTTTTTTGTCAACGCGTATATCGTGGCGCAACCCCTCCCCACAAACCCCAAGAATGACGGTTGGATCCGCTCAGTGACCCTCTGGACTGTTGCGCGCGCAACGGCTCAAGGAGTGGGACAGTTCAGTCGATCCGTACCTCGCAGTCATAACGAGAAGTGACAACTTCTAAGCAGGTGGTCGCTGGTTCGAGTCCAGCCGCGCCTACCAATCCCCGTCAATAACTAGTGGCGGTCGTGGTCGCGTTCCCGCTCGCGGTCCCAATGATGGTTGTGTTCAAATCGGCCGCGGCTGCCTCCCCAATAACCGTGATAGTAGAGGCCGCCCTCGTGACGCGGTCCGATCCAGGCGGCGCCTGCATAGGGCGGCAAGGTCCAATATCCCGCGTGCCAGTGATAGCGATGTCCGACCGGGTACCAATAGCCATCGACCCAGACATAGCCAGGCCCGGGAGCCACAGGCTGCACTAGTACGCGCGGGGGAGGTGGAGGTCCAATCCTTACGCCGACGGAAAGATCCGCCGCAAACGCCATTCCTCCAACAAGCAGCAATTGAGCCAATAGTTTTGTTGTCATGAGCAGAGTTCCCTCCGCCCGTTACAATTGCAAGATCGGTGCCAAACGTAAGTGATTGATTTGAAAAGTGGCGAGGCTCTCGCGTCGCTGAAATTTCTGCAGGCTTATGAATTGTTGCGCAGCTTAACTGTGCGCAGTCAAGTGCTTAGCGGACCCTTGGTTGGCCGGAAAATGCTGGCTGAGCCATCGCTCGATGAAGTTGCGCTGCTCTGCCGGTACTACCCGGTGCCACTTCAAGCTGCTGTTGTGCTCGCTGTATTCTGCGACCACGTATGCGCCGTTGTTGGAAACGCGTATCAGACCACTTGGATTGCCACGTTCACAATAATATGACGTGTTGATGACATGGCGATCGGTTGGCATAAGTCGAGTATACCACGGATTCCAGGACGATTGAGGGCTATCCGTTATCAGATTGATAAGAAAAGGATTTAACTGTCACTCAATCTTTATTTAGCGGCCGAACCAAAGCTGTAGATGTTGGAATCGTGATCTACCGCGAATACCCGTCCGTCGGACACCGCTAGGCCGCTGAAATGCACCCAGGAGGCCATGGCCGTACCACTGTTGTAGAGCTCCTTACCGGTCCTGGCGTCTAAAGCCTTTAGAACCGCGGAATGCGTGTTAAGCAGCCGGCTGCTTTCCTCGCCTTTTTGCACTGCGTTTTCGCCGGTCGAAAGGCCGAAAACCACGCCATTGGCGATCACCACCGAATCGGGAAGGTCAAAGTCGCCAGAGACCCAAGCTGGTTCCAGTACCGGATTTTGCGTCTTAGCGTCGGCGACAACTTTGAAAGCCATAATGCTGCCGTGTGGATTGTCGCCATTGGTGATCGGGAATTTGGGACCGTTCACTGCCGGCGGCCCGCCCATAGGTACGAACACCCACGTCTGGCCTTCACGATCGCGCGCGGTTGAAAGGCCGCCCCAGATGCCGACGCCTTCGCAACATACCAAACGATCGTTGCCCAGACGCGGCGAAGTGTAAAGCGTGGTCTGATGATCGCTGCCGCCTAACGCGTCGGCATCCAGCAGGTACACCACGGATTCTTTCGCGCCGCTGGCGATCAGGTTACGATTGCGCCATCCGAAATATACCGGGCTTGCCGATCCCAAATCGAAATCCTTCTGCTTGAGGTCGAGCCAGTTAGGCGGCAGGTAGTAATCCGCCAGGTTGAGATCGGGCAGCGTCGCGGCTACCACAGCGTTGGAATAATCGCCGGCGATGGGATCGAACATGCCGTCGGCTGTGGATCCGTACACGCGCCCATTCTTGCCGACGATGGCCCCGGCCGCGCCCCACAGGCCAGCGGTGTTGGTATTCGACAGCAGCATCTGGCGAACAATCGGATGATGACGATCGCGAATGTCGACGGAATAGAAACCGGAAAGACCGCCGCCGCAGCCCTGCGCCAGGACGGTGTAGATGATTCCGTCCACCAGGTTGAGACTCCAGTTCTTGGAAAACGCGGCTACAAACTGCACCGGACCATAGCGAATTCTGCCGCTGCCGAGGTCCAGGCCATAGAGCGCGCCATCGCCCGCAATCACGTAGAGCATGCTGCTGCTTTTATCGATCACTGGCGTGGCTGTAATTCCATTGGGGCACAGAAATGTTCCCTGATAGCCGCCCTTGCCCGGCACGATGACCAGTTTGAATGCGTGATTCCAGAGCTCCTCGCCAGTTTCGGCATCCAGCGCGAACACCGTGCCGGTGATTCCCGCGACAAAGACCACGTTGCGCACGCCGCGGCTGGTTGAGATGCCGCTCGCCACCACCGGAGCCGTCAGCGCGGACAAGCGGTAGGACTCGTTCTTCAGCTTGGACTTCCATTTCAGCGTGAGATTCGGGACGTTTTCCGGCGTCAGCGTGGTCTCTTCAAACGCCCAGCCAGAGCGCTGCGGATCGTGGCCATAAGTGAGCCAATCCGCGGAAATACCGCCAGCGGGAACCAAAAACATAAGTAAGGCGAGAGACCCTGCAAATCGGCGCATCATGGATCAGTCGATGATATCGCGTTGCGCGCCCGCCGGCTTGATTCTCGCTATCATGTCTCCATGCTCCGAGTCTGCTGCGCCCTGCTCCTGCTGCCGTTCACCGCTTTCTGCGACGACGCCCTCGACCACGCGCGGAAAATTCTCAAGACCACGCCGCTCATCGATGGCCACAACGACCTGCCGTGGGTGATTCGCAATTACGCCATTCCGCCGCGAAACGTTGAGAAATTTGATATCCGCGATACGGCTCCCTTTCAAACCGACTTTCCCCGGCTGCGCAAAGGCATGGTGGGCGCGCAGTTCTGGTCGGTCTACATTCCGGGTGAAATCGATCCCATCACCTATCCAGCCGTGCAAATGGAGCAGATCGATATCGCCAAACGCATTTTCGCCAAGTATCCCGACCAGCTTGGGCAGGCTTTCACCGTGGCGGATATCGAGCGCGAATTTCACGCCGGAAAAATCGCTTCGATGATCGGCATGGAAGGCGGCTACGCGCTGCAGAATTCACTCGGCGCGCTGCGCATGTACTACGCCCTGGGTGTCCGCTATATGACGCTCACCCACAATGTCACGCTCGATTGGGCCGATGCCGCCCTCGGCGAGCCGAAGCACAACGGCCTCACGAATTTCGGCAAAGAAGTGGTCCGCGAGATGAACCGGATCGGCATGATCGTCGACATTTCGCATGTCTCGGCGAAAGTGATGAGTGATGTGCTGGATACCTCGGAAGGCGCCGGTCATGTTTTCCCATTCGTCGGCGCGCGCGCTCACCAACCATCCGCGCGACGTGCCCGACGCGATTCTGGCCCGCATGCCCAAGAACGGCGGCGTGGTGATGGTGACCTTCGTTCCGGCTTTCGTTTCCCAAGCTACCTGCGATTGGGATTTGGCCGTGCGCGAGCTGCAGAAAAACGCCAAGTCGGAGGAAGAGCGCGAGAAAATTGAAGAGGATTACGCCAAGAAGCACGGCCCGCCGCCGCCGGCGACGCTCAAGCAGGTGGCGGATCATATCGATCACGTTCACAAAGTGGCGGGCGCGGATCATGTCGGCATTGCCGCCGACTATGCCGGACACGGCCAGCAGCCGGTGGGCCTGGAAGACGTTTCCAAATATCCTGATTTGATCGCTGAGCTGATTCGCCGCGGCTGGTCCGACGCCGATCTGCGCAAGCTCGCCGGCGAGAATCTGCTGCGAACCATGCGCGGGGTCGAGACCACAGCGGCGCGGCTGCAGAAAACACGGCCGCCATCCAATGCGACGATAGAGGAGCTGGACCGCCACTAAATCGCTCCCTTCGGTCACGGCTTGCAAAGCACATACGCCGATTGCGAGCCGTGACCGAAGGGAGCGGTTGAAGTATTCTGGATTTGCGAATGAAGAATCCGGCGAGTTACGGAAAATGGCTGGGCGCGTGCTGGCGCTGGCTTCGTGCTTGTCCGCTCAAACTCCGCCCGACGCCGTCGCGCAGTTCACTTCCGAAGTCCAGCCAATCCTGCGCGCCAACTGCCTGCCTTGCCATAACGACAAGAGCCTGGTCAGCGGCCTGTCGCTAGAATCGCGCGAATCCATTTTGCGCGGCGGCAATCGCGGCGCTGACCCGAAGCTGATCCTCAACGCCGTCCGCCAGACCGGCGATCTGAAAATGCCGCCTGCCGGAAAATTGCAGGACGCGCAAATCGCGGCCATTGCCAAGTGGATCGATCAGGGCCTGCCCATGCCCGACAACCTGCTGAAAGCCAAACGGCGCGGCGCGGATCACTGGGCGTTCCAACCTCCGAAGAAAATGCCGCCGCCCGCCGTGCGCGATACGGCCTGGGTGCGGAACCCGATCGACGCATTCATTCTGGCTCGCTTGGAAGCCGCGCAGTTGGCGCCATCGCCCGATGCGGATCGCGCCACGCTCCTGCGCCGCGTCTCGCTCGATTTGACCGGCTTGCCACCTTCACCGCAGGAAGTGGCGGAATTTCTCGCCGACAAACGCGCGGATGCCTACGAGCGCGTGGTCGATCGGCTGCTGGCGTCGCCACATTACGGAGAGCGCTGGGGCCGCAACTGGCTGGACGTTGCCCGCTACGCCGATTCGGACGGCTACACAATCGATGCGCCGCGCGACATCTGGATGTATCGCGATTGGGTGATTCAAGCCATCAATCGCGATCTGCCATTCGATCAGTTTGTCATCGAGCAAATCGCCGGCGATCTGCTGCCGAGTCCAACCACCGACCAGCTCATCGCCACCGGATTCCATCGCAACACGACCAGCAATTTTGAGGGCGGCATCGACTTTGAGCAGTATCGCGTGGAAGCGGTGGTCGATCGCGTGTCGACTACCGGCGCGGCGTTTCTAGGCCTCACGCTGGGCTGCGCGCGCTGCCACGATCACAAGTACGATCCGATCTCGCAGCGCGAGTTCTACCAGATGTTCGCGTTTTTCAACAACATCGCCGAGATCGATAAGGAAGCCGATCGCAAATATTTCAACCGGCCATTTCTCGACTTCCCGACGCCCGACGAAGCTGCGCGGCGCAGCGCGTATGACGCGCAAATCAGCGCGCTCGAAGCGGAGCTGGAGCAATACAAGAAGAACAATCCGGATGCACGGCTGGAGGATCCCGGGCTGAAAGAGCGCAGCGCCAACCTGGATAATCTTCGCGAACGCGCGCCGAAAATCAAGAGCACGCTTATCATGCGCGAATTGCCCACGCCGCGCCAGGCCTACATTCATCTGGGCGGCGATTTTCTGCGCAAAGGCGCGCCGGTGGGCCCCGGCGTTCCGGGAGTTTTGCAGCCTTTGGAAACAACCGCGGCGCAGCCCAACCGGCTCGATCTGGCGCGCTGGCTGGTAGATCGCCGCAATCCGCTGACAGCGCGCGTGACGGTGAATCGCGTGTGGCAGAAATATTTCGGCAAGGGCTTCGTCGATACGGAAAACGATTTCGGCACGCAAGGCGACAAGCCCACGCATCCGGAATTGCTGGACTGGCTGGCGCTCGAATTCATGGACCGCGGCTGGAGCCAGAAAGCCTTGCACCGGCTGATCGTGACGTCGGCTACGTATCGCCAGGATTCGGTGGCGCGCAAGGATGCCACGGCGGTCGATCCGGAGAATCGCCTGCTAGCGCGGCAGAACCGGCTGCGTCTGGATGCCGAAATCATTCGCGACGAATCGCTGGTGGCGAGCGGACTGTTCGCGCCCAAGATCGGCGGCCCCAGCGTGTTTCCTCCGCAGCCCGCCGGCGTGTATCAGGTGACGCAGGTCCGCCGCGAATGGAAAACCGCGACCGGCGAAGACCGTTACCGCCGCGGCATGTACACGTTCTTCCAGCGATCGGCGCCGCACCCCAGCCTGATCGTTTTTGACGCGCCCGATTCGACCGTGACCTGCACGCGGCGGGTGCGCTCCAGCACGCCGCTGCAGGCGCTCACGCAGTTGAACGACGAGGCCGCGACTGAATTTTCCGCCGCACTGGCCAAGCGTATCGAGAATGCAGCCACGGGCGATGACCGCGCCCGGCTGGCGCAAGGCTACCTGCTGGCCCTGGGGCGTGAGCCGCGTCCGGATGAAGTAACGCGGCTGTTGCGCTTCACGCAGACCCAGCGCGATTCCAAACGTGATCCCTGGCCAGCCGTGGCGCGAGTATTATTGAACCTGGACGAGTTTCTGACGCGGCCATGACTTTCGAACAACAATTCTTGCGGGAGCGAACGCGCCGGCACTTTTTCCAGGATTGCGGCATGGGAATCGGCAAAGCCGCGCTGGCGTCGCTGCTGGGCGGCTCGGCGTTCGGAGCCCGGCACCACGCCGCCAAAGCCGACCGTGTGATTTATCTGTTCATGTGCGGCGGCCCCAGCCAGCTAGAGCTGTTCGATTACAAACCGGAGCTGCAAAAGTTCGACGCCAAGCCGGCGCCCGAATCGATTCTGAAGGGCAAGCGCTTCGCCTTCATGGATACGTTCGTCAAAGATCCGCCGAAGCTGCTGGCCACGCGCCGCACTTTTACGCCGCACGGCAAATCCGGAATTTATTTCTCCGATGCCCTGCCGCACATCGCGACCTGCGCCGACGATATCGCGATGCTGCACGGCGTCTCGACTGACAATTTCAATCACGGCCCCGCCAAGCTGTTCATCAATACCGGCTCGGTGCGCGCGGGGCGGCCTGGCATTGGCGCCTGGGTGACGTACGGAATCGGCAGCGAATCGCAGGATCTGCCCGGCTTCGTGGTGCTGCAGTCGGGTCCGCGCGGTCCTCGCGGCGGAGCGGCGCTGTGGTCCAGCGGATTTCTGCCCACGTCGTATCAGGGCGTGCCGTTTCGATCGTCCGGCGAACCGATTCTGAATCTCTCCAATCCCGCCCACGTCACCGCCGAAGAGCAGCGCCAGACCATCGACGTGCTGAAAGATTTGAACACGCTCGAGCTGCAGCACGCCGGCGATCCCGAAATCGCCACGCGCATTTCGCAGTATGAAATGGCGTTTCGCATGCAGACTTCCGGCCCCGACCTGATCGATTTCGCCAAGGAATCCAAGCGAACGATCGAGGCATATGGCGCCGATCCCGGTTCGCCCAAAGCGGCATTCGCCAACAACTGCCTGCTGGCGCGCAGGCTGGTCGAGCGCGGCGTGCGCTTCGTTCAGCTCTATCACGCCGATTGGGACCATCATGACGATCTCACCAAGCCGCTCGATGATGTTTGCGCCGAAGTGGACCGTCCGGTCGCCGCACTGATCAACGATCTCAAGCAGCGCGGCCTGCTGGACCGCACGCTGGTAATTTTTGGCGGCGAATTCGGGCGTACACCCATGGGCGAAGTGCGCGAGCGCGGCAAGATCGGCCGCAATCATCATATCGATGCTTACTCGCTATTCATGGCCGGCGGCGGCGTCAAGCCCGGCGCAGTGGTCGGCCAGACCGACGATTTCGGTTTCGCACCCGTCGGCGATCATCCCCACATCCACGATGTGCAGGCCAGCATCCTTCATCTGCTGGGCATCGATCACACGCGGCTGACCTATCGATTCCAGGGACGCGATTTCCGCCTGACCGATGTCAGCGGCAACGTGCTGCCGGCCTTGATTAGTTAAGGCGATTTCGCGCCAATCAATCGGTCGGCGATGTGGCCGATCGTCCCGCCAACGCCAGCGCCGACGAGCAGAATTACCCCAGCAACTAGAGTGAATCCCACCACAACTCCTGCGAAGGCGCCAGGGCCGAGAGCCAAATTCCACCCCCAGCTTCCACCCATAGTCCCTCCCCCCACTACGCCGATGTAGAGAGCGAATGGCGCAGCCGCAATGGCTCCCAAAGCGCAGCCCACCTTCGCGGCTGGCCGCAGGTTCCGCCAAAGCTTGATCAGTTAAGGCAGCTCCGCACGGAAATCCGAGAGGCGGCTGGGTAGCCGGACGATGGTGAACCAAAAGCCTTCGATTGATCTCACCACTGTTTCAAATTCCTTCAAACCGACCGGCTTGGTGATGTAGCAGTTGGCGCGCAGGCCGTAGCTCTTGAGAATATCCTCGTGAGCGTCTGAGCTTGTCAGAATGACGACCGGCGTGATCCGCAACGCGGAGTCCGCGCGAATTGCCGCGAGCACTTCGTTGCCGCTCAGCTTGGGCAGATTCAAATCCAACAACACGACGTCGGCCCGGGGCGCATCGGCGTACGCCCCCTGGCGGCGCAGGAAAGCCAACGCATCCTCGCCATTGTTGACCACGCTCAAATTGATGGCCAGCTTGCCTTCGCTAAAAGCTTCGCGTGTCAGCAACACGTCGCCTTCATTGTCTTCGACGAGCAGGGTTTCGATGGGGCGCAGATACATGGTTAGACCTCGCTGAGCGATAAGGCGTCGTTTGTGTTCTGGTTCTTCGTGAGCAATCGATCGGGAATGGTAAAAGAAAACGTCGAGCCCACGCCGGGCTGGGAATCCGCCCAAATCCGGCCGCCGTGCCGCTCCACAATTTTTTTGCACACAGCCAGTCCAATGCCGGTTCCGGAAAATTCCTGGCGCGTGTGCAACCGCTGAAAGATCATAAATATCCGGTCAGTCTGTTTCGGATCGAAACCGATTCCGTTGTCAGCGACCTCGAACACCCAATCGCCGCCGTTCAGGGACGCGGACACGCGCACTTCAGGAGGCCGGTCGGTTCGATACTTGATGGCGTTGCCGACAAGATTCTGGAAGAGCTGCACCAGTTGCGCGCCGTCGGCCATCAGCGTCGGGAACGGGCCGCAATCGATGCGCGCATGGCTTTCCGCGATCGACATCTGCAAATTGTCCAGGGCCTGCCGCACGGCTTTGCCGACATCGGTTGGCGCGAACTCCGCTCCGCGCGACCCAACGCGGGACAACGAGAGCAGATCCTTGATGAGCGTCTGCATTCGTGTGGCGCCGTCGACGGCGTACTCGATGAAAGTGTCCGCCTTGGCGTCGAGCTTTCCCTGATAGCGTTTGGCCAGAAGCTGCGTGTAGTTGGCCACCATGCGTAGCGGCTCTTGCAGATCGTGCGAGGCGACGTAGGCGAACTGCTCGAGTTCCTGATTGGAGCGCTGCAGCGCAGCGGTGCGGTCGGCTACGCGAATTTCCAGCTCTTCGTTGATTTTGCGAAGACGCTCTTCGCTTTCCCGCAGCGCGCGCTCTACTTCGCGGCGGCTTCCTTCCAGATCGTACAGCAGGCGGGCATTCCACCAGATGAGGCCGTTGAATATCACCAGGCTGGATAAGACGAATCCGGAAAACGCAAAAGCTCCTTCATACCACCCGAGTTCCTGGCCTTTCAACCACGCCCCGCCGAGTATCACGGGGACTAACACGGCAGCGGGCACAAGGCGGCGTGCCATAATTCCGCCGGGACTGTCGCTCGTCACCGCGACCAAAACGCCCTGGGTGGGACGGACGAACAGATAGCCCACACTGAACACCAGAAACGATACTGACGTGTGGAGCGCGAGCACGGTGTAAGTGGCCAGCCCGGCAAAGGAGCGCACGCCGTAGGCGTAACTCACCGCGTTGAGCAGGCCCAGCACAAATATGATCAGCACGAAGATTTGCCCGAGCCAGATGCGGCGGCCTTCGCCCGCAATCAGCGCGCTGCCGGCGAGCAGAAAGTTGATGGCCGCGATCACCGACATGCGTCCGGGGCTATAGCCCACTGCGGCGCTATCGAGAAAAAGCAGTTGATCGATGTGAAAGTCCCACAACAGCACGTTCTCGATCAGCGAAAGGAAGCCGATGACAACCACGATTCCCGCCAGGGCCATGCGCACGCGGCCTGCCCAACCACGGCGCAAGTCGTCTCCGCACAGCCGCAGCGCCAATCCGCAGAGAATGAAGCAGAGAGCCGTATTGGGCACCATGGACGGGAAGCCGGGAAAGACAACCCGGAGTCTTTCGACGTTTAGAGCCCAGCCGCCCAGCAACACTAACATCCCGAAGGCCGTCACCACTCCGCTGGCGAGCCGCGCAATAAAGCGTAGAACCAGGAAAAGATTCGTGCGTGACTCGGAAGTGAGGGAAGATTCCACGAAAAATACCGGCAGTATATTCGTAACATGTCCGCCTAAGGGCGTAAACGTTGAGGATAGATAGTCATCATCGGACAACTGGAAACTACTATCGAGGATGAGGGCGGGTTATACATCCCAAACGCATCCGCGATCTCGTAGGGCCGGGTTTCAAACCCGCCCGCCGACGAACTTAGTAGAGTGTACAGATGCGAATGTTCCTGCTGCTCCTGTTGATGCTGGCGCCGGCGCTGGCTGAAGTCCGCATGGACGTCGAATATGCGCGCCGCGGCGATTTGTCGTTGAAGCTCGACGCACATGTGCCGGAAGGCAAGGGTCCGTTTCCAGCGGTCATTCTGGTGCATGGCGGCGGCTGGGAAGAGGGCGAGAAGGCGGGGATTTTCGTCGCGCCCCTGCTGCCCGTGCTGGATCGCTCTGGGCTCGCATGGTTCACCATCGACTATCGCCTGGCGCCGAAATACACTTACCCCGCGCCGGTCGAGGATGTGCAGGACGCAATCCGCTGGGTGAAGAAGCACGCCAAGGAATATCGCGTGGATCCGAACCGCATCGTCTTGATGGGCGAATCAGCGGGCGGACATCTGGTCGCGTTGATTGCAGCGCGGCCCAACCAAGGATACAGCCGTGGCGGCCGTGGTCCCCTTCTATACGCCGACGGATCTAAATGGCGTCATCGACGACATTCCCGAGGCGCAGAGGCTGATGCGCCAACTGTTCGGCGTGAAAGATTTTGATGACAACGCGCGCCGGCGTCTTAAGGAAGCCAGCCCCATCACCTACGTGCGGCCCGGCCTACCGCCGTTCCTCATGATCTGCGGAACGGAAGACAAAATTCTCTACAAGCAATCCACCAAGATGTGCGACGCAGCTCAAGGCGGCGGGGAATGCGTGCGATTTCTATACCGTTGACGGCGGCATACACGGCGTCATGAATTGGGAAAAAGTTCCCACCCAGCAGGGCTACAAGGAATTTCTGATCACGTGGCTAAGAAAAACCAGCACACCTAGCGCAGGGTAAGCTTTAGGAGACGCTCGGCGTTGCCGCGATAGATTTGCGCTTTATCTGCTGCCGGCAAATCCAGGCTTTCGATCACGCCGATGGTTTCGCGAATGTAGAGCCCCGGCGTGGGCTCGAACGGTGTATCCGAGGCGAACAGCACGTGATCGACGCTAAAAAATTCCAAGCCGCACCGGGTGGCCGCGCGCGCGCCAAATAGCGCCGTGTCGGCGTAGAACATTTTAAAATAATCGATGGGCCGCTTCTTCATGGATTTCAGCAGCGCGGCGTTGCTCTCATCGGAGCTGCGCAAGCCTAGCTGATCCCACCCATGGCCCACGCGCCCTTCGAAATAAGGAATCATCGCGCCCATGTGATGGGTGATGATTTTGAGATTCGGATAGCGGTCGAAGAGTCCTGAGAAAACCAGGCGCGCCATGGCGACGCTGGTCTCGTAGGGCCAGCCAAACGTCCACCAGATTTCAAATTTGGATTCCAGTTCTCCGCGATAATCGGGAAAATCGCCGCCGCGCGCCGGATGCAGCCAGATCGCCAGGTCGCGGCGGGCCAGTTCCGCGAACAAAGGCTCGAACTCCGGCGCATCGAGTGGCTTGCCGGCCGCATTGGAAAATATCTGGACACCGAGCGCGCCCAGCTTCGTCACGGCGCGCTCCAATTCTTGTTTCGCAGCCGCAGCGTTGTTCATCGGCAGGCAGGCCGCGAATCCCGGAAAGCGGGCCGGATAACGATTGACCAGCTCCGCCATGCCGTCGTTCGCAATTCTCGCCAGATGGGGCGAGGCATCCGGTCCGGCGAAGGCTTCAAGGGGCGGCGAAGCCAGCGAAATCACCTGGCAATATTCGCCGAACTCGTCCATCATCCGGAAGCGCGCGTCCAAATCCACCATGGTGGAGATATTGCGCACGCGCTTGCCCATATCCTTGAGGTTGGAAGCAAGCGTTGAGAAATTCGGCAAAGAATCGCTCGGGAAAAATGTGATTGAAGATATCGATTTTCACGGTTCTAGTGGGTCATCGCGTACACCACGTAATTTACGCCGATGCGAATTCCGAGCGAGGAATATTTTTCCGGATAGCGTGGATCGTCGGCCCATTCCCAGGAATCTCCGATATCGGAATTGAACGACATGGCCACCATCACGCGGCCGTGGTCGTCGTAGATGCCTCGCCAATGCGGCACCGAGCCGTCGTTGCGGAAAGTCATGCCGCGCCGCAGCGCCCATTCGCCGGGAATCTGATAGCGGTCGTCCAAATCGTAAACTGTGTGGAAAATCGCATCGGCGTCGGCGATTTCGACGATCTGCCGGTCCGGAAAAACGCGCTTCATGCTTTCGTCGAACCGGTCCCATTCCTCGGTGCCCCAAAAATCGTCCAGCATCAGGAAGCCGCCGCGCAGCAAATATTCGCGCAGCGTTCTTGCCTGGGACTCGGTCAATTTCCAATCTCCCATCTCACCGGCGCACAGCCAGGGCCATCGGTAGACCTCGTCGGGATCGTCCAGATTCACCGGCTGCTCAACCGATCGCGTGTGAATGCGGGTCAAGCGGCGTACGGCTTCGGCAAAATGGCGATCGGCGCGCGGATAATCCTGGGTCCAACTGGTTCCGCCTTCCCGCCAATCGAGCACGTCGCCGGAGTGGCGGCCGAACCGTCCAAAACGAGCGTCAGGATGTTGCGGGTACATCAATCGCCCGAAGACCCATTCGGTTTTTTCCTGAAAGTCCGCGGGCAGTTCGACATTATCGTACGGTTCCAGGCTGGGATAGACGCGGAAGGGGCGCTCGAAGGCATACACGGCGCCGATCAGGGCCAGGCCGCAACCCCAACGCCACCACGCACTGTGCACATTCATTGGCCGCGCCTCTTTCTTGAAGCATATCATCCGGACCAATGAAGCCGGAGTCAGAAGCGGGTTATCGCGAGGGCCGCGCGGCCTTGAGCTGCTGCATCAAGCCGAGCGCGTCCCAGTTGCCCCAGGTTTCCGCGATCTTGCCATCCGCCATGCGATGGAGCATGATGCCGGTAAGCTCCACATCGTAGCGGCCGCGCAGGCTCCAGCGCGTCACCACGCGATCGCCCTCGGCGACCTGATCCTCCACGGTGAATTGCGTGTCGAGCGCACCAGCGTACAATTTAACCAGGTTCGCGTAAGCCTCCGGCCCTGTGCCCAGCTGAGGCGCCGACGGGTTATGGTTCACGTGATCCGGATGCATGATCTCGTCCAGCAAGGCAAAGTTGCGCTTGTTCCAAACCTCTTCGTACAATTTGCGCGCGATCAACTTATTTTCCGCCGACATGTTGTTCATGCCCTCCCCGGTGCTAAGGGGGATTTGATCGTATCGCTGTCGGACGACGCGCACAAGGGGCGTCGGCGGGGCGCGCGCTGTGATTTAATCTCTAGAACGAACCCATGGCCGAATTCTGCAATCTGCCGCAAGCCATCGCCACGTTAGTGCATGACGGCGACGTGGTGGCCATGGAAGGGTTCACACATCTGATCCCGTTTGCGGCTGGCCACGAAGTGATCCGCCAGAAGCGCCGCGACCTGACGCTCATCCGCATGACGCCGGATATTCTCTACGATCAATTGATCGGAATGGGCGCTGCGCGCAAGCTGATTTTTTCCTGGGGCGGCAATCCCGGAGTGGGGTCGCTGCACCGCATGCGGGACGCGATCGAGCGCGGCTGGCCGCAACCGCTGGCGATCGAAGAGCACAGCCACGCGGCCATGGCCAACGCCTATGAGGCGGGCGCCGCGGGCATGCCATGCGCCTTTTTTCGCGGCTATCGCGGAACGGATCTGGCGGGCGTCAATCCGAATATCAAATTTGTGACCTGCCCGTTTACCGGCGAAGAGCTGGCGTGCATTCCCGCCGTGCGTCCCGATGTCACGATCATTCATGCGCAGCGGGCGGACCGCGAGGGCAACGTGCTCATCGAGGGCATCGTCGGCATTCAGAAGGAGGCGGTGCTGGCCGCGCGCCGGTCGATTGTTACGGTGGAAGAAATTGTGGATGAGCTGGGTCCGCGCAGTCCGAACGCGGTGATTCTGCCTGGCTGGTGCGTGACCGCGATTGCTGTCGTGCCACGCGGCGCGCATCCGTCCTACGCGCACGGGTACTACTCGCGCGACAACTCGTTCTACATTGCCTGGGATGCGATTGCGCGCGATCGGGAAACTTTTCTGGCTTGGATGAAGGCCAACGTCTCATGAATTACACCGCTGCCGAGATGATGACCGTCGCCGCCGCGCGGGCGCTGCGTAATGAGGATGTCTGTTTCGTCGGCATCGGACTTCCCTCGGCGGCCTGCAATCTGGCCCGCCTCACGCATGCGCCGAAGATCACGCTCATCTACGAATCCGGCACGCTGGGCACGCGGCCGGCGGTGCTGCCGCTCTCCATCGGTGACGGCGAGTTGTGCGAAACCGCGCTCACCACCGTTCCGGTGCCGGAGATTTTTCGCTACTGGCTGCAGGGCGGCCGCATCACCGTAGGATTTCTGAGCGGCGCGCAGATCGATCGCTTCGGCAATCTCAACACCACAGTGATCGGCGATTATGCGCGGCCCAAAGTTCGCTTGCCCGGCAGCGGCGGAGCATCCGAGATCGCGACTTCGTGCGGGAAGATTTTCATGATCATGCGGCACAGCGCGCGCAGTTTCGTCGACAAGCTGGATTTTCTTACTTCGCTCGGCCATGGCAGAAACGGCACGGAACGCGGTGCGCTCGGCATTACGACGCAAGGTCCGGCGCTTTTGGTGACGGATCTGTGTATCATGTCCCCTGACCCGGCGACCCAGGAGTTCGCGGTAACTTCGCTGCACGCCGGCGCTACGCGGGACCAAGTACGCGAGAACACGGGATGGAATGTTCAATTCGCGGAAAATGTGGAAGAGACGCCGCCGCCCAATTCGCACGAGCTCGCGGCGCTGCGTGATTTGAACACCCGGACGGCTCGCGCTCACGGCGCGAGTGTCGCGGAGTAACAATGCGCCACGATCCAGCCAGCCAGCCTCCGAACCTTCACGAGCCGTATCGTTCGACCATTCGGCGCGCGCCGAGGAAGCCGCTGATTTTTCTGCCGCACACCGCGTCGGAGCGCACTGGCCCGGTCTTCGGCCACGATTCGATCAGCGAGAGCGACAACGATCTCACGCGGCAGCATCCGGGTGAGCCGCAGGGCGAGCGCATCATCGTGACCGGCCGGGTAGTCGACGATAGCGGCCGCGGCGTCGCGAATTCGCTGGTCGAGATCTGGCAGACCAACGCAGCGGGCCGCTATCGCCACTCCAAAGACGAACACCCCGCGCCGCTCGATCCCAACTTCAGCGGCGCCGGCCGCACGCTCACCGACGAAAACGGATTCTATCGCTTCGTCACCATCAAGCCGGGCGCGTATCCGTGGCGCAATCATCACAATGCCTGGCGGCCCGCGCATATTCATTTTTCGCTGGTCGGGCCGGCGTTCGTTACACGCCTGATTACGCAAATGTATTTTCCGGGCGATCCGCTGTTTGCCTTCGATCCGATTTTTCAGTCCATTCCCAGCGAAAAGGCCCGGCAGCGCCTGATCGCCAAATTCGATATGGACACGACCCAGCCGGAGTGGGCGCTTGGCTACCGCTTTGACCTGGTGCTGCGCGGGCCCGATGCGACGCCTTTTGAGGATTGATATGGATCTGGTTCCCAGCCCATCGCAAACCATCGGCCCGTTTTTCCATTGCTACTTCGCTGCGTACGGCACGCTGCCAAATGTTGCCGGTCCGAATGCGATAGCCGAGCGGATAGGGCTGGCGTTTCGTGTGCTGGATGGCGATGGCGCGCCGCTCAACGACGCCATGCTCGAACTGTGGCAGGCGGATGTGGGCGGTTTCGGGCGCCTGCCCACCGACGAACAAGGCGCGTGTCTGTTCGAAAGCGTGAAGCCGGAGCGCGTAGCTCCGCAAGCGCCGCATATCAATGTGTCGGTGTTCGCGCGCGGTCTGCTCAACCGTCTGGTGACGCGCGTTTATTTCGACGGTGATCCGGCGAATGCGGACGATCCTGTGCTGGCGCTGGTGCCGGAGGATCGCCGCGCAACGTTGATGGCACGTGCGGATGCGACGCACCCCGGCGTGTGGAAGTTCGATATTCATCTTTGCGGCGAGCAGGAAACCGTGTTCTTCGATATTTGATATGTCTGCGCGCCTGATCGAGAGTCTGGCAACAACCGAAGCACTCGCCGAAGTTTTTTCCGACGCGTCAATTCTGCGCGCCATGCTGGATTTTGAAGCAGCTCTGGCGCGTGTCGAGGGGCGCTTGGGCGTGATTCCGGCCGCTGCGGCCGCAGCCATTGAGCGCGCGGCGAAGGCGCAGGATTTCCCTGTCGCGGATTTGGCCCGCGAAACGCTGCGCGCCGGCACGCCAGGAATTCCGCTGGTGAAGGCGTTAACCGAACGAGTCCACGCGTCGGATCCCACCGCGGCGGCTTTCGTGCATTGGGGCGCAACCAGCCAGGATGTCGCGGACACAGCGCTCGTCCTGTTGCTGAAACGGGCCGAAGCTTTGCTGGCGGCGGATCACGCGCGTCTGGATCACGCGCTGCGAGATCTTTCCACCAAACACCAGAACACCGTGATGCTGGGACGCACCCTGCTGCAACCCGCGCCGCCAGTCACACTGGGACTCAAAGCGGCGGGATGGCTGGGAGCAATCCGCCGCGGTCGGACCCGGCTCTCCGCCGCTTTCGCCGAGACCCGCATCGTGCAGTTCGGCGGCGCCAGCGGCACGCTCGCCGCGCTCGGCGAGAAGGGCAGCGAAGTCGGCCGTGCGCTCGCCGAAGAACTTGGGCTCGGTTTTCCCGACGCGCCCTGGCACACTCATCGCGACCGTCTCGCAGCAGTGATCGCAGCATGCGGCGTGCAGACAGGATCACTTGGAAAGATGGCGCGCGATGTTGCGCTGCTGATGCAGGGCGAAGTCGCGGAAGCAGCCGAGCCTGGCGGTGCGGGGCGCGGCGGCTCCTCCACCATGCCCCACAAACGCAACCCGATCGCGTGTTCGCTCGCGCTCGCGGCGTCTCATCGCGTGCCTGGTTTGGTTGCGGCATTCCTCTCGGCGATGGTGCAGGAACACGAGCGCGCAGTCGGCGGTTGGCAGAGCGAATGGCCCACGGTGGCCGCGGTGATTCAAGCTACGGGGTTGGCCGCTGCGTCGATGGCGGAAGTTGCGGAAGGACTGGTGGTAGATGAAACTCGCATGCGCGCGAACATCGAAGCCACACGCGGAATTATTTTCGCGGAGCGCGTTTCGATGCTGCTTGCCCCGAGCCTGGGCCGTGACGCCGCTCACAAATTGCTGGAGCAAGCCACGCAGCAAAGTATCGCTAAGCACCAGCGTCTCATCGAAATTCTGGTCGAAATGCCAGAGGTCACGCGCATACTGCCCGCCGCCAAGCTGGGCGAACTCGATGCGCCCGAAAGCTATCTCGGGTCCGCCGAAATGTTTCGCGCGCGCCTGACCTCTTCCGAATAAGGAGCACACACTTTGCCCTTCGTCACCGTCGACAATGCGCGCCTGTACTACCGCCTGGAAGGGAATGACGACCGGCCGGCGCTCATTCTTTCGCACTCTCTAGGCGCGGATCACGGCCTGTGGGATCTGCAAATGCAGGACCTGCTCCCGCATTTCCGCGTCGTTCGCTTCGACACGCGCGGCCACGGCGCATCCGACGCGCCACCCGGCGATTATTCCATCGAGCTGCTGGCGCGCGATGTGCTGGGCCTGGCCGCCGCGCTCGGCATCGACAAGTTTGCATTTTGCGGCCTCTCGCTGGGCGGCAGCATAGGCCAGTGGCTGGGAGCCCGAGCTTCGCATCGGCTCACGCGCCTGGTTCTGGCGAATACATCGCCGCGCATGGATGCGGCTTTGTTTGAGACGCGCCGGCGAACCGTGCTTGAAAGCGGGACGGCGGCCATCGTTGACGTCGGTATGCAGCGATTCTTTTCGCAGGCTACGCTGGCTCGCCGCGATCCGCGCGCGAATACCGTGCGGAACACAGTGCTCAGTACAAACCCGGCGGGCTATGCGGGATGCTGCGCGGCCCTTCGCGATATGGATCAAACGGCTATACTGCGCGAGATTCGCGTTCCCACGCTGGTGATTGCAGGCGATCACGATATGTCGACTCCGTGGGAGGGCCATGGCGAAGTGCTGGCTCGCGAGATTCCGGGAGCGCGCGTGGTGCGCCTGCCCGCCACGCACCTATCCAACATGGAACGCCCGCGATCCTTCAATGCGACGCTTCTCGATTTCCTGCTGCCGCCAGATGTCACGGCCGATCCGCTGGATGCCGGCTATGAAATTCGCCGCGCGGTGCTAGGCAATGCTTACGTGGACGCCGCCATCGCGAGAACTACCGAGTTCACGAGCGATTTTCAGGAGCTGATCACGCGCTACGCTTGGGGGACAATCTGGCGGCGGCCCGGCCTCGACCGCCGCACGCGACGCCTGCTGGTTTTGACCGTGACGGCGGCCCTGGGGCGCTGGGAGGAGTTCCGTCTATACGTGCGCACGGGCCTGGCGAGCGAGCTCGAGCCGTGCGATCTGAAAGAGGCGCTGCTGCAAGTCGCAGTGTATGCCGGCTTGCCCGCGGCGAACACCGCTTTTCAGATCGCGAAGGAAGAAATCGAAAAAAGGTAATGCGTACCCAGGTTGGGATCGTCGGAGCCGGCCCTGCCGGACTGCTGCTCTCGCACCTGCTGCATCTTCACGGCATCGAATCCATCGTGATCGAGGCGCGCAGCCGCCGCTACGTCGAAGACCGCATCCGCGCGGGTGTGCTGGAGCAGGGCACTGCGGATTTGTTGATCGAAGCTGGTGTCGGCGAGCGCATGAAGCGGGAAGGGCTCATTCATCGCGGAATCGAGCTGCGCTTCGCCAAACGCCGTCATCGCATCGATCTGAGCGAGCTGACCGGCGGACGCACCATCACCGTTTATGGCCAGCACGAAGTGGTTAAAGATTTGATCCACGCCCGTTTGAATGCGGGAGGGAAGCTCACTTTCGAGGCAAGCGACGTCCACGTGCGCGATCTTGACTCCGCGACACCCGCGATTTCCTTTACTCACGCCGGACAGCGCCACGAACTCACTTGCGATTTCATTGCCGGATGCGATGGCTCCCACGGCGTCTGCCGTCCGGCGATTCCGGCCGGCGCGCTGACGGTATTCGAGAAAACGTATCCGTTCGGCTGGCTGGGAATTCTCGCCGAAGCCGCGCCTTCCTCCGACGAATTGATTTATGCCAAACACGAGCGCGGATTCGCCCTGCTGAGCATGCGCTCGAAAGCGCTCACTAGGCTCTACGTCCAGTGCGCCCCCGACGCCACTATCGCCGATTGGCCCGATGCCCGCATCTGGCAAGAGCTCCACGCGCGCCTCGCGACCGATGAAGCATTCGCTCTCACCGAGGGGCCGATCCTGCAAAAAGGCATCTCGGCCATGCGCAGTCTGGTGGTCGATCCTATGCAGTACGAGCGGCTTTTTCTGGCCGGTGACGCAGCCCATATCGTGCCGGCGACCGGCGCCAAAGGTATGAATCTGGCAGTGGCGGACGTTCGCGTCCTTACGCGCGCGCTGGCCGAGTTTTACCGTTCCGGACGGCGCGACCGGCTCGATCAGTACTCCCAAACCTGTTTGCGCCGCGTCTGGCAAGTGCAGCGCTTCTCCTGGTGGATGACGTCGCTGCTCCATCGCTTCGACAGTGAAACCGAATTTGACCGACGCCGGCAACTGGCGGAATTGGACTATCTGACCCATTCGCGCGCCGCCGCCACCACCCTCGCCGAGAACTACGTAGGCCTCCCTATGGACGATGCCGAATGAGTTCTAGAATAGTTTCATGGCACTGCGTCTCGCGCGAATCCTGCTGATATTCCCGCTGCTGGCGGCTGCGGCGGATAACACTTCCAAGAAAGTAATCCTGATTGTCGGCCCTCCGGGCGGCGGCAAATCCACCCAAGCCAAGAAGATCAGCCAGAAGTACGGCATACCTTCGATCAGCCTGCCCGATCTACTCAAGGAAAACTCCGGATGGGGCAAAGCCGGCGCCGGCCGGAAAGGCGTGAAGGCCGCCATCGAGAGCGGAGAACTGGCCAACGACGAAGTGGCCGACCAGTTGATGAGGGACCGCCTGCTGCGCAACGACGCCCAGCGCGGCTTTATCCTGGACGGCTATCCTTCCACCAGCAAGCAGGCCGAAAATCTGGAAGCATTGCTGAAAGAACGGGGGCTACCTCTGCCGGTCGTGGTCCATCTCGAAGTGCCAGATGAGGTTGCGATCAAACGAATGAAAGCCAGACATCGGGCTGACGACGATCCAAAAACCATCAGCCGCCGCCTGGAGGAGTATCATCACGAATCGGCGCCGATTCTGGAGCGCTACAAGGGCGACCGCATCATTACTGTGGATGGAGCACAGTCTGAGAAAGAAGTGTGGCGCGCGATCGAAGCCGCCCTGGCGGAGAGCCATTGACGCGAACAAATGAATGTGTTGGTGATCGATGTCGGCGGCACCAATATCAAGGTTCTAGTCACTGGTCAGAAGGTACCTGTGAAGATTCCTTCCGGGCCGAAGATGACCGCCCAGCGCATGGCTGCCGATGTCCGCAAGGCCACAGCCGGCTGGAAATACGATGCAGTTTCGATCGGCTACCCGGGCCCGGTGCTGCACAATCAGCCGGTGCTCGAACCGCATAATCTGGCGCGCGGCTGGGTCGGATTCAATTTCAAGAAGGCGTTCGGGCGTCCGGTAAAAGTGGTTAACGACGCGGCCATGCAGGCGCTCGGAAGCTATCAAGGCGGCCGCATGCTATTCCTCGGTTTGGGCACCGGGCTCGGCACGGCGTTTATCGTGGACGGGGTCCTTGAGCCGATGGAACTCGCCCACCTGCCTTACAAAAAGGGCCGCACCTACGAGGATTACGTGGGCGCCAACGGGCTGAAGCGGCTGGGCAAGAAGAAGTGGCGCCGCTCGGTCTTCAAGGTTGTCGAGCAGCTTAAGAATGCGCTTGAAGCTGAGTACGTCGTTCTCGGCGGCGGCAACGCCAAGCTGCTCCAAAAACTTCCACCGGGCGCGCGGCGCGGCGATAACGCCAATGCATTCCCCGGTGGATTTCGCCTGTGGCAGAATGCGGGCGGGTAGGCGTCGACCATGGCACATCACGGCATTCCTGAACTGTTCCGCGTTAAGCCGAATTCCAAAGTGAAGCTGCGCGATTTCGATACCGCGTGGACTGGCACCAAGGAGATGCGCAAGCTCGGAACCAGCACGCTGAAAAAGGAAGCGCACGAATTCATTCAGCAGAACCTGCAGCACCTCACGGAGGCGCAGGAACTACTTTGGGCTAGCGACAAATACGCTCTGCTGGTGGTGCTGCAAGCCATGGACGCCGCCGGAAAAGATGGCGTGATTAAGCACGTGATGAGCGGCGTGAACCCGCAGGGCTGCCAGGTCTTCGGTTTCAAGCAGCCATCCACTGAAGATCTGGAACACAATTTCCTTTGGCGCTATAGCCGATGCTTGCCGGCGCGCGGGCGTATCGGCGTTTTCAACCGCTCCTACTATGAAGAAGTGCTGGTGGTGCGGGTGCATCCGGAGTGGATCGAGCGTCAGAAGCTGGCAACTTCCAAGCGCGGAACCGCTTTGTGGAAGGATCGCTACGAGGACATCAATCAGTTCGAGCAACATCTGACGCGCAACGGTACGGCCATTCTCAAATTTTTTCTGCACGTTTCGAAGAAAGAGCAAAAACGGCGGCTGCTCGCGCGACTCGACGATCGCGACAAGCAATGGAAATTTTCGTCGGCGGATCTAGCCGAGCGCGCCTACTGGCACGAGTACGTCGAAGCCTATGAGGATGCATTGAGCGCCACAAGCACAGGCCATGCTCCCTGGTACATCCTGCCCGCCGACCATAAGTGGGTCACGCGTTGGCTGGTGTCGGAAATCCTGACCAAAACCATTAAAGGGCTGGGACTAAAAATTCCACAGCCCACCAAAGAGCAGCAGGCCGCGCTGGCGAAAGCCCGCCGGCTTCTCGGGAAGGAATAATAAAATGAAAATCCATCGCAGAACATTCTTAGGCGCATCGGCTGTAGCAGGCCTGACGCAAGTGGGGCAGGCGCAATCGACCGGCGTGCCGGAGGCGATCCGCAAGCTTCGTCCGATGACGGATGGCATAAAGCCCATTACCGAAGACGAGCGGCGCGCGCGTATCGAGAAAGCCCGGCGGTTGATGGCCGAGAACAAAATCGAGGCCATGGTGCTCTCTGGCGGAACCAGCATGTACTATTTCACCGGGACCCGTTGGGGCGGCAGCGAACGCACTTTCGCGCTGGTGCTGCCCGCGCGCGGCGAGCCCGCCTGGGTGGTGCCCGGCTTTGAAGAGATGCGCGCCCGCGAAGTGATCCACTACGGCACCGACATCCGGCCCTGGCAGGAAGACGAGAGCCCGTACAGGGAAATCGTGCGCATCCTCAAGGACCGCGGCGTGTCCACCGGGCGCGTGGGCATCGAAGAACGCATGCCGTTTTTCATTTTCGATGGCATCCGCAAAGAGGCGCCGTCGCTGGAATTCACCAGCGGAGATCCGGTTACCGCCGGATGCCGCATGATCAAATCGCCGGCGGAGATTGCACTTTTGCAGCGCGCCAACGACATCACCATCGAATGCTACAAGGCGGCGCTCGCCACCCTGCACGAGGGAATGACGCCGGCCGAATTGCGCACCAACGTCGAAGCCGCCTACCATGCGCTCGGCGTTCGCGGCGACGTGCTCATCGGATTCGGCAAATACACCGCTTTTCCGCACGGCAGCATCCAACCGCAGAAACTGCATGAGGGCGACATGGTGCTGGTGGACGATGGCTGTATCGTGGAAGGCTACGGATCGGACATTACGCGCACCACGATATTCGGCAAGCCCACCAAGCGTCAGACAGATGTCTGGAATCTGGAACTCAAAGCGCAGAACGCCGCGCTGGCCGCCGCTAAGCCCGGCGCGACGTGCGAATCGGTCGACGCGGCCGCGCGAAAAGTGATCACCGATGCGGGCTTTGGACCGGACTACAAAGTTCCCGGCCTGCCGCACCGCACCGGCCACGGCATCGGCCTCGACGGCCACGAATGGACGTATCTGGTACGCGGCAACAAGACCCGCCTCCAGCCCGGCATGTGTTTCAGCAACGAACCCATGATCGCGATCTACGGCGAATTCGGCGTGCGCCTGGAAGATTGCATGTACATCACCGAAGATGGCGCGCGCATGTTCACCAAGCAGAGCGTCGCCATCGATCAGCCGTTTGGATAGACGCCGATGAGCGCGCAAACCTGGGATCCCCAAGGCTACGCCAAGAACGCGCGCTTCGTCAGCGACCTCGGTGGGCCGGTTGTCGAATTGCTTGCGCCGCAGGCCGGCGAGCGCATTCTCGATCTTGGCTGTGGCGATGGCGCGCTCACCGCGAAGCTTGCGGCCATGGGGTGCGATATCGTCGGCGTGGATAGCAGTGCGCAGCAGATTGCTGCGGCGCGGGCGCTCGGCCTGGACGCGCGGGTTGTGGATTGCCAGAACCTCGCGTTCGACTCCGAATTCGACGCCGTATTCAGCAACGCGGCCCTGCATTGGATGAAGCGGCCCGATGACGTGATCGCCGGTGTGTGGCGTGCGCTCAAGTCCGGCGGCCGTTTTGTCGCGGAGTTTGGCGGCTTCGGGTGCGTCGAGAAAATCCGCACGGCGCTGATTGCTGCTCTGAACCGGCGCGGCGTTGACGGCCGCGCGGCCGATCCCTGGTATTTTCCTGGCGTCGAGGATTACGGCGCGCGTCTGCGTGCCCGCGGCTTCGATGTGAAATACATTGCACTCATTCCGCGGCCCACGCCTCTGCCCGGTGATATCACTGGATGGCTGGCAACTTTCGCGTTGAGTTTTACGGCCGTGCTGCCCGAGGCGGACCGGCCGGCGTTCATCGCGGAAGTGAAAGAGGTGCTGCGCCCGCAGCTCTGCGATACCAGGGGGCAATGGGTTGCGGACTACATGCGGCTGCGCTTCTCGGCCACGAGATGAGCACTGAACTGATCAGGTGCGCGTGGGCAACCACGCCGCAGATGGTGGCTTATCACGACAACGAGTGGGGTGTGCCGGTTCACGACGACCGCCTCTTGTTCGAGTTCCTGATTCTTGAGGGCGCGCAGGCGGGGTTATCGTGGTCGACGATTCTGGCGCGGCGCGAAGGCTATCGCCGAGCGTTCGCCAATTTCGACGTCGGCAAAGTCGCGCGCTTCGATGACAAGAAAACTGCGGCGCTGCTGGTGAATACGGAAATCATCCGCAATCGCCTCAAGATCGCCGCGACTATTCAGAACGCCAAATCGTTTCGCGCGGTGCAGAAAGAGTTCGGCAGCTTCGACGCGTTCATTTGGCAGTTCGTCGGAGGCAAGCCCAAGGTGAATGCCTGGAAGACCTACAAACAGGTGCCGGCCAGCACTGCGGCGTCGGATGCGATGAGCAAGGAACTAAAACGCCGCGGGTTCAAGTTCACGGGCACAACAATTTGTTACGCGTTCATGCAGGCCGTGGGCATGGTCGATGACCACTTGGTGACATGTTTCCGTCACACGAAAGGGCGGATTTGAAACTCGCCCCTACTTGCGCCCTTTCTTCACGAACGCTTCGACATTGCTGGGCTTCGCCGCCATCGCTTCCACTTCCGCCGCTTCGATCGGAATTGGCCGGCTGATCCAGTCATGCCCTTCGGGCGTGACGATCACGTTGTCCTCAAACGCAACCCGCGGGCCATCGGGCGGCGCCACGCCCTGCTCGATAGACAGCACCATTCCCGGCTTCAACGGCTGGTCGTAATCGCCCTCGTCGTGCACTTCCATGCCGATATAGTGGCCGATTCCGTAGGTGTAATATTTGTCGAGGCCGCCGGCGTCCTTCAACATCTGCACTGCCAGGTTGTGCAATTCCCACCAGGTCGCACCGGGCTTGATGCGCGAAATCACGGTCTTCTGCACGTTGAGCGCGATCTCATAAAGGCGCCGCTGCTCTGGTGAAAACTTGCCGCCCACGGGCACGTTGCGCTGGATGTCGGCGGAATTGTGGCGATACGAAGCGCCAGTATCCACGTGCACCATGTCGGTCGCTTCGAACACCGCCTCCGACGATCGCGGAATAAATTCGATGAAGCCTTCCGGAATCTCGCGCTCGCGTTTGCGGCCGCCGATCGGATTGCGCCGCACCGAAGTCGGGAAACCGAGGTACGCGCCGCGATAGCGGTAGACGAAATCCATGATCTCCATCACCTGTGTTTCGGTCATGCCGGGCCGCACGGCGCGCAATCCTTCCACCACGCCCTCGCCGGTGATCTCGACAGCGCGCCGCAGGCAGGCCAGGTCGTAGCCGTCCTTCATCATGCGGACGGGATCGAGAACATCGGCGGAATCGCGCAGCTCAAGCTCGGGCGAAAAGCGCCTCAGGCGTTCGAAGAATTCCACGCGCGGCGGCTCTGCCATACGCAGGCGAAGAAAGCGCGGATAGTTGCCGTAGAGCACTTTATGATCGCGGCCCCAGGCTTTCGAAATAGCTCCGGCCAGCGGCCAGCGGCGGATCTGCGTAATGCGCCAATCGCGATAGTCCGTGAGCGCGACGGAAAGCTCTTCTTCCAGGCGCGACAGCGGGCGCACTTCTTCGATGCCCGTGGCTTTGCGCACAGCTTCAGCGTCGCCGTTGGTGAACAGCACGGCCCAGTTTTTCTCCGGCGTAGGCACCAGCAGAATCGCGGCATCCAACGCTTCCAGGCCTTCCAGTCCCGTCAGAAAAATGAAGTCATGATTTTCGCTGTGCGGCACCTGGAACTCGAGCCGCCGCGCCTGCGATTGTTCGACCGAGAAAACCAGCATTGCGCCGCCGGGCATGGCTTGCATGACGCGTTTGCGGCGTTCGGCAAAAGTGCGCCGCAGTTCAGCGGCGTCGAGATGATCCAAATCGAGTTTGGCGGCGCGCGCGGCTTCGGCGGTGTAATCGTAGTCGAACGGCTTGATGGTGCGGGAAGGTTGCGCGAGCGCCGCCAGCGTCGACAGTGCTGCGAGCGCGCAGAGGATGATCCAATGCAATGACCGGTATCTCATGATTGGCGAGGCTATCAGAGGCAGCGGACCGGCGTCAACATCAGCAAAATCGATGGGCTCTATCCAAAAGTTCTGCTGCCTGTGGCTTGGCCGCCGATGGTATAGTCGGATATGAAGTATCGATTTATGTTCCCCGCACCATCCCAGGCAGTATCGCTAAGTAGCAGCGTTTGCTGCATTTAGCAACTATCTAGCCAGCCCAGTCCGCTAAATTAAGCTCGTATTTTCACGCAATTACAGAACTGTTTCTTAGGAGGATTTCTCACTATGAGCCTTAATAGCACCAAGCATTATTTATTGGCCTGCGATTTCGATCAGACGCTGAGCTCGAGCGATTCCGGCGTTGTGTTGAGTGAGTTGCTGGGCACGTCCGGGTTTGAGGAAAAGGTCGCCGGGCTTTCCCGCATTCACCTGGTCCAACAAGGCGGCGAGCTTACGTATCTGTTGTTGCACGATCCCGAATATCGCCACGTGCGCAAAGAACATCTGCGCGAAGTGGGCAAGCGAATTCGCCTGAAGCAAAATGTCCGCGCGTTGTCGCAGTTGCTGGAAGGGCTCGACGGATACCGGTTCTCGTTCTACGTGATTTCGGCGGCGCCCGAGGAAGTAATCCAATCGGCTCTGGAAGGCATCGTGGCGGCGGAGAATATTTATGGAACGCGCTTCCAGTACGATCCGGCGTCGGGCGAAATCCAATCCATCCTGCGCGTGCCGGCGGGTTACGGCAAAGTCGCGGTGCTGGAAGAGCTGCGCGCGAAATTGCAGGTTAGCCACGATCGCGTCATCTACGTGGGCGATGGCAGCTCCGACATTCACGTGATGCTGCACGTCAACCGCCGCGACGGATTGACCATCGCGGTCTCGGAAAACAAATACATCACGCCGATCGCGCGGCGAACCATTCTGGGCGACGACGCCGGCAGCGTGGCCGTGCCCATCCTGGAAGAAATTGCCGGCTGGGATTCGGCGCGCATCCGCTCGCTGTTCGAGTCGCGCGGATTCGTCATTCAGGATTGGGACAAAGTCCGCACGGACTGGGTGACGATCAGCCAGGCCAGCGTGATGCCGCAGGTGCGCGCTTAATGAGCGCGGCGATGCTGGACTGGATCGGTTGGGTGGCGACGGCCACTTTCGCGAGCTCGTACTTTTGCAGACAACCAGCGGCGCTGCGGCGCGTGCAGGCGCTGGCCGCGCTGCTTTGGATCGGCTATGGCGCGGTGATCCGGTCGCTGCCGGTGGTAGTGGCGAATGTGGTGGTGGCGGTGGTGGCGGTGTATTCGTCGCTGCGGCCGGCATCCCCCAAAGAGGTGGGCGAAGAGGGAGGTACAATAAACACCAACTAATTCCGCACGAGTCTTTTGGAGGGGGTTATGACTCAGCTTCAGCGGCGATTCCTGGTGTGCTCGCTCGCCCTGCCGTGGTGTTTACATTCGCAAACGCGAACGGCCAGTACCCCGGACGACGCCAACCGGCTACCTATTAAGCGGGTTGTCCTGTACAAGAACGGCGTCGGCTATTTCGAACATCTGGGCCGCGTCCGCGACAATCAGGATGTCGCGATTTCGTTCACCTCCGGCCAGCTCAACGACGTCCTCAAGTCGGTCACCGTGCTCGATCTCAACGGCGGCCAGATCACCAATATTGCTTACGGATCAGCCGCGCCGGTCGATCGCCAACTGGGCGATCTGCGCCTTTCGGTAAACGAGAAGACTTCGCTCACGGAATTTCTCAGTGCTCTGCGAGGAGCGCGGCTTGAAGTTCGCAGCGGAACGAATTCCATCACCGGGCGGCTTCTCAGCGTCGAGCGCAAAACGCGCATCGCGGGCGGCACCACGTTGGAAGTCGACTATGTGTCGCTCATCACCGAGAACGGTGAGCTGCGCACGACGGAGCTTTCGCCGTCATTCTCCGTTCGCCTGCTCGACCGCGGTCTGACGCGGAAAGGTTGATCGTTTCCTCGATATTGTCGCCGCGGCACGAGAGTCGGATGCCCGCCGCATGGTGCTTTCAACGGCGGGTACTGGCGAACGATCGATCTTCGTGAGCTACATCAGCGAAGTGCCGGTATGGAAGAGCACGTATCGCCTGGTATTCAATCCGAAAGCCGGTCCGAAGCCGTTGCTGCAAGGCTGGGCGATCGTCGATAACACTGTCGGGCAGGATTGGGACAACGTCGAACTCTCGCTCGTCGCCGGCGCGCCGCAATCCTTCGTGCAGAATCTTTCCCAGCCCTATTACGCGCGCCGGCCGGTGGTCCCGCTGCCGGAGAGCGCGAACATGGCGCCGCAGACGTATCAGTCTACGCTGATCGCCGGAGGCGCTCGCATCACGGGCCAGGTGTCGGACGCGCAGGGAGCCGCGATCGGACGCGCCGCGGTTCGGGCATTCGACGCAGACGGCACGGTGGTTGGCGAAGCTACTACTAATGAGAAGGGCGTTTACGAACTGCAAGGGCTGCCCGACGGTCTGGTTCGCCTGGAGTTCGAAATGGCGGGTTTCAAACGCGGCCTAATCAATGATGTCGTAGCTTCAAGCGCACAACCGAGTGTGCGCGACATGCGTTTAGACGTGGGAGCTGTAACCGAAAGCGTGATGGTATCCGGTCAGACGTCAAACCTCGAGACCTCGAACGCGCAAGTCTCAGGCCGCAACGCAGGCAGTGGGAGCCGTCTCGGGGGCGCTGAGACTTACGGGGCGTTCAAAAAGGTTCCTCCACCTCCATCGAGGCCGAAGCAAATCAACCGGGACGAGCTCAGCATGATCCGAACGCAAGCGACAACTGCAGCGCAAGCCCAGGAACTAGGCGATCTCTTCGAATACAAGCTCAAACAACCAGTGACGATTCAGAAGAACCGCTCCGCGCTGGTGCCCATCGTGCAATCGCCGATCGATGCGGAGAAAGTTTCCATTTGGAATGATCAGGCCGGCATGCCGCGTCCCCTGCGCGCTCTCTGGCTTACCAACTCAAGCGGTCTCACGCTCGACGGCGGTAGTTTTAGCGTCCTCGAAGCGGAGACGTTTGCCGGCGAAGGCATTTTTGAGCCCGTTCGGCCGGGCGAAAAGCGCCTGGTGTCTTATGCGACTGATCTGGCTCTTAACGCCAGCTCCAAAAATTCAGCCGAGCGGGAGCGGGTATCGCGCGTGCGCATTGCAAATGGTGTGCTAACGCAAACGAGCGAGATCCGGGAGAAGAAGACCTACACGTTTCGCAATGAAGATAGCGCGGCGCGCACGGTGATTGTCGAACATCCCGTCCGCGTAGGCTACACGTTGCAGGGCGGCGATTCAGCCCGATGAAGTGACATCCGCCTGGATGCGTTTCCGGGTGCAGGTGAAGCCCAAGGAGACCGCCATGCTGGTGGTGGAGGAAGCCAAGCCGCTGTTCAACACCTACGGCATTGGCACCATCACCAGCAACCAGGTGGTGCTGTTCGCGCAGCCAGAAATCGATCAATAAACCGATCGAGGATGCGCTGCGAAAGATTCTTGCCCAGAAGAAGATGGTTGAAGACCTGGAGGCCCAGAAAGAGGCCCGCGATGCCGAGTCTCGACCGGATCTTCGACGATCAGCAGCGGCTGACGGGAGAACTTGAAGGCGCTCAAAGGGAGCGCCGAAGAGAAAGCGCTGGTCCAACGCTACACACAGCAACTGAACAATCAGGAGAACCGCCTGGAAGCTTTACAAAAAGAAATGGAGCAACTGGACGCAAAGGCAGAAAGCGCCCAAAGCGAACTGGATCGCGATGATCCAGGCGCTTGCTTTCGACGTCGCGCTGTAGCGCGGCCCGCTTACTCCTGGCCCGAACTCACATCGGCCGTCGTGGGCAGTTGAGCCTCGAGTGCGGCCAGACGAGCTTCCAGCTTTCGAATTACTTCGGCTTGCTTCTGGAGCTCGTTGAGCAGCATGGCAGGCAGCTTGGAATACTGCACCGTCTCCACCTGCCCGTCTTTTCCTCGCACCACCAGCTCCGGATACACGGCGTCGACTTCTTCGGCAATCAGCCCGTACTCGAGCGGCTTCGAGCCGTCCGGATTGGGCTTCTTGTAGTGGAAGGTCACCGGGCGCAATCGCAGCAAGCCCCTGCTGGCATCGCCCATGTCCTGAATATCTTCCTTGTAGCGGCGCGAAGATACCGCCACTTCGACGCCCAGTTGGCCATTGGAGTCGATGACCACATTGGCCGGGCTGCTCACTGTGCTGCCCAGGATGCCGGCAATGAACGTCGAGGTCTGCGCGCCTCCGATCCTGATGGTGTGGTCGTCGGCAGCTGATCCCTGATTTCCAATCATGATATTTTCGCTGCCTGTTGTGAGGCCAGATCCGGCGAGGTGGCCGATGGCGATATTCTCGCCTCCGGTGGCGTTTTCGAGCGTATCGGCGCCGAGGGCGGTACTGCCGAACCCGGATACGTTGGCGTAGAGCGCGTTGAAACCCAGCCCGGTATTATAGCCACCGCTGGTGTTGGAGAACATGGCCTGGTACCCAAAGGCAGTGTTCAAATCGCCCGACGTGTTGAAAGTAGTTGAGGCCATCGCGCCGGTCCCCATCGCCGTGTTGCTTTCCAAGTCGGTCGGCGCGGCGAAGTAGCCGTTGATATCGATTACGACGTCAGTTGGACCGCTGGCGGCCACGTTTACTGAGCCATCGGGACTCGCCGCTGTAATCACGGTGGCGGTCTGATAGGACGCGCTCGGGTTCCAGGTCAGCGACGCGGCCAGAGGCACGGGAGTGGCGGGATTTGGATACACGAGGAGATAACCGCCGGGTGTGTGGCTCGTCGGAACCACGGTGACGTTGAGCGAGTAGGCCTCGGGATTGCCGCCACCGCCTTGTACGACAATGCTGCATGCTCTTGCGATGGGCAGAGTGTGGGGCGTGAGTGAGGTTAAGAGCGCCGATCCGAGGGCCGGATAACCCGAGCCCGGGCGCGTATCGGCAAGACGGCATGGCGTCATCGGTACAAAAACAAGAAGGTCGGGAGTGATGCCGCCGGGAAGCTGCACCTTTTTGACCGGGTTGTGCGCTTGTGATCGTGCCACGCGGCCAGGCACCGGCCAGTTATTGAGCGGCACCACAATGCTCTCTCGAAGTGACTGGGCAGCCAGAGCCAGAGGCAGGAATACTAATAGAGAACCGATAGACGGCAGGGTCATGTGCGACCTCCGGATAGAGTCTTTCACGGCGCTAGGTACGAGTCAACGGAGCATGCCGTAACCTTGCCGGGCGGGCTCGGTATACCTTCGTGATGGGCACGCTCTGGCAGGATCTTCGCTACTCGCTGCGAACGCTTCGCAAGAACCCCGGTTTCGCTGCAGTCGTCATCCTCATTCTGGCGCTGGGCGTGGGCGCCAACACAGCCATTTTCAGCCTGGTGAATGCCGTGCTGCTGCGACAGTTGCCGTTTCCGGAAGCGGACCGTCTGGTAATGGTTTGGGAAGACATGACGTTCTTGGGTTTCTCCCGCAACACTCCGGCCCCGGCCAACTTTGTGGATTGGCGAAAGCAAAATCAGGTCTTCGAGGACATGGCGGCCATCCGCTTTCGCACCTTGAACCTGACTGGCGACGGCGAGCCGGAACGTCTGGACGCGCGCGGCGTGACTGCCAGTTTCTTTTCGATTGTGCGCGTCCAGCCGCTGCTGGGCCGGCCCATTCTCGACGATGACGACCGGCCGGAGGCTGGGAAAGTTGCCGTCATCAGCTACGGTCTCTGGCAGCGGCGTTTCGGGGGCGAAGCCAATATAGTCGGCAAAGACATCGTGCTCGATGGAGAGAAATATTCCGTCATCGGCGTCATGCCGCCGCGCTTCTCCTTTCCGACGCAGGGGATCGACGTCTACGTGCCCACCGGATTTGACGCGGCTACCTGGAACCGGCGCACCAGCCATTTTCTTTTTGTCGCGGCGCGCTTGAAACCGGGCATTTCATGGCAGCGCGCCCAAAGCGACATGCAAACCATTGCCGAGCGCCTGCAGCGTGATTATCCCGATACCAATGCGCGCGTGGGCGCGACGGTATTGCCGATGCGCGAGCAATACGCGGGCGGCGTTCGGCTGGCGTTCATCGTGCTTCTGGGCGCGGTTGGATTCGTGCTGCTCATCGCTTGCGCGAACATCGCCAACCTGTTGCTGGCGCGCGCGGCATCCAGACGCAAAGAGATGGCGGTGCGGGCCGCGCTGGGCGCGGGACGTTGGCGGGTGATCCGCCAGTTGCTCACGGAAAATATCCTGCTGGCAGGGATTGGCGGCGCGCTCGGAGTCCTGCTGGCGCGCGCCAGCTTCACGTTTCTCAGCCGCCTGATTCCGCCGGCGATGGGCGACGGCTCGCCGCTGCAGTTGGATTATCAGGTGCTCGCGTTTTCGCTGCTGGTCTCGCTCGCTGCCGGTGTGCTATTCGGACTGGCGCCGGCCTGGCAAGCCTCGCGCGTGGATCTCAACGACGCGCTCAAGCAGGGCGGCCGTCAAAGCTTTTTGGCCAGCGGGAAACGAGTGCGCAGTTCGCTGGTCGTCGCAGAAGTGGCGCTGGCGGTGGTGCTGCTTACTGGGGCCGGTCTGCTAATGCAGACGTTGGCCCGCCTGCGCGGCGTCGATCTCGGATTCCGCACGGACAATTCGCTGGTGATGACTACGGTACTTTCCACGGCCAAGTACACCAAAGATACCGACCGCGTGGCATTTGCCCGCCAGGTGTTGGATCGCATCAAAGCGCTGCCTGGAGTGGTGAACGCAGGGTATGTCAGCACGCTGCCGCTGATTATCAAAGGCAATACGCGCGGCTTTGTCGTGGAAGGCCATCCGCTGCCGCTGCCCGGCGAATCGCTCGATGCGAACTACCGCGAAGTCAGCTCGGAATATTTGCAGACCATGGGCATCCCCCTGCGCCGCGGGCGTTTTCTCGAGGAGCAGGACCGCGCCGAATCAAAGGCCGTCGCGGTGATCAACGAAACCATGGCGCGCAAGTTTTGGCCCAATGAAGACGCGCTTAGCAAGCGATTCAAGTTCACCAACGATCCCACGCAAACGTGGCGCGAAATCGTCGGCATTGCCGGCGACATTCATCAGATGGGCTTGGAGGAACCGCCGCGCGCGGAGCTGTACATGACGCTGCAGCAGGCCCGTATGCCCGATCCAAATTTTCTGGTGGTGCGTACCACCGGCAATCCGCTGAATCTGGCGGCTGCAGTGCGCAACGAAATTCGCGCGGTGAATCCGGAGCAGCCGATTTCCAATATCCGCACGCTGGAAGACATCGTGGAAGTGGAGGTATCGCAGCGGCACCTGCAGATGGAGCTACTGGGCGGATTCTCGGCGCTCGCGCTGCTGCTGGCCACCATTGGCATCTACGGCGTGCTGCACTATACAGTGGCGCAGCGAACCCCGGAGATCGGCGTGCGCATGGCGTTGGGCGCGCGCCGGCAGGACGTGCTGCGCATGGTCGTCCTGCAGGGAATTCGGCTGGCGACGATCGGGGTAATCGCCGGGCTGGCGGCGGCGCTGGCGTTGACGCGCGTGATGTCGAGCCTGTTGTTCGGCGTAAGTGCCAGCGATCCAGCCACCTACGCGGCGGTAACGGCTGTCCTGCTGGTGGTTGCGGCGGTGGCAAGCTACATTCCGGCCCGGCGCGCGTCGCGCGTGGACCCCATGGTCGCCCTGCACTATGAGTAAGAAAGGATTATATTTCGTTCACAAATAGAACCTGCGCCACCCCGATACGTCTGATAGAGTGTAGGGCAAAAGGGGACCTTCGGTATGCTGCAAAAATTCGCATCGACGGCATTTGTGGTGGGAACGCTGCTGACGGCGGCGCTACCCTCGGTGGGCTTGGCGCGCGGTCGCGGTGGAAGCTCCGGAGGCGGGCATTTCTCCGGAGGTGGTCATAGTTCCGTCGGAAGATCGGCGGGAGGCGGCAGCCGCGGTTCGAGTTTCTCGGGCGGCAGCCATTACAGCGCTCCTCGTGGTTTCTCAGGCGGCGCACGCAGTTTTGCAAGCCCCGGCGGCTACGGACGCGGCGGTAGCTACTATGGCCGCGGCTATAGCGGCTCTCGTTATTACGGACGCGGCTACCGCGGATATTACGGCGGCGGCTTCTCTCTAGGTTTAGGCTTTGGTGTTCCCTATGGATACGCCTACGGCCCCGGCTATGCCTACGACCCAGGCTATGCTTACGGACCGGCGCCGGCCTGTGTCCCTGGAACTTACGATCGCTACGGCAACTGGATCCCGAATCCCAATTGCTATGCTGCTCAACCGCAATACGCGCAGCCGTATCCGCAGGCGCAGCAGGGCTACGGGTATCCGCAACAACAACAACAGCCTTATCCGCAACAGCAGCCGAACTACGATCCGAACCAGCAGTATCCGCAGCCGCAGCAGGGCTACGATCCGAATCAGCCGCGCTAACGCTGCACTTTAGCTAGCGGACGTTGGTGTCCATGTCGCCCTTGTCCATCAGGACCGTTTCCCAGGTCTTGATGGACGAGGCCACGAGGCGATTGAAATTATCGCGCTCAGCCTGCCCGAAAGCCTTCTCCACCGCCTGCTCAGGCGTTAAGTCTCCCTCAAATTCCCCATAGCTTTTCAAAGGCCGCGCAATTACGTATTGCGGCCCGCTGCCGACGATGGTTTGAGCGGCGGTGAGAATGATATCCGGCTGGACTTTGCGGTACGCCTCGACGGCTTTGTGCCAAAGCGCCTCAAAAGCCGGGCCTTTCAGAGGGTACACAGTCACAAACGTGTAGGCAGTAGTGCGGGTCTGCTCGCGTAAGTGCTTATCGCGATTAAGGCTGAGATCGTTGCGGTATTTGCGAATGACGCTGGTTGCCGTGATCTGCGCCTCGTTATAGAGGGCCGCGTACTTGTGATATTCTTCCTCGCCGAAAGCTTTGCTGAACACAGCGCTGCTGCTCATGCGCGTGTCGAATTCGCCCAGCTCCTTGGCGGGCATGAAAATCACGCGGGTATTGCTGTAGGGCTGAAGGTCGACAAAACGCTGGCGGCCGCTGTGGGTTTGCAGATCGGCTTCTTTGAGCTTTTGGAAATACTGATTGAACCCGCGGCTCTTATTGCTATAGACCTGATACCAGAGTTCGTAGACGTAATTGGGTGCGTCCTGCGACATACCTATCTGTATCGCGAGAATCCCGACTGCGGTGACCTTACGGTACAAATGAATCCTTTGCGGCCTTCTGCATCAGCACGTATTCGGTGGTCTCGACCGATTCGGCGACTTTAACCGCCCATTTGGCCGCCTCGGCTTTGCCAAAAGCTTCTTCGACCGCCATAGCCGGAACGCGGGCATTTTGCAGCTCCGCATAAGAGGCAAACGGCGCCACGAACAGATACTGCGGCCCGCCTCCGGCGATGGTTTGAGCGCAGCTCAGAATCATGTCGGGCGCAATCTTCTTCAGAGCCGCGATCAGCTCTTTGGCAGCTTCCTCGAATAGAGGGTCTTTGCCCGGCTTCACGGTGACATAGTTATGGCGCGCGATCTTCATATTGGCGCGAAGATGTTTGTCGCGATTGATGCTGAGATCGTCGCGATACTTGCGGATGACACTCTCGGTGCGCTGTTGGGCGTTGCTGTAGATCTCGCCCAGCTTGTGATATTCCTCGTCGCCGAAAGCTTTGGCCAGAATCACGCCGCTATCGACGCGCCCATCGTACTCATCCAGGTGATAGGCAGGCAGATTAGAGATCACCAGTTGGCCGTAGGGCAATGCGTCTACCCAGCGCATACGGCCGCTGTTTAGCTTGGCATCGGCATCGGCCAGGCGCGTGAAGTACAGCACCATGTCGCGCGCCTTGTCCGGATAGCAGGTGTAGCGGAGCTCCCGGACATAGTTCGGCGGCGTCCACCTTTTTGCACCGTCATTCTGACCGGAAGCCAAGGCCGCCAGCATAGCAGCCGCAATGAACATCCGCGCGTTCACGGCGCTTACTTCTTAGGCCAGAGGACGCCCTGGTCTTTGGCCGTAACCGGGCCCAGGCCTTTATAGACGAATTTCTGCAAACGCTGCCCGCGATAGGTCTCGGTGGTGTAGAGGTTGCCCTTGGAGTCGGTCGCGATGCTGTGCACGGCGTAGAATTCGCCGGGCTGCCGTCCACCATCGCCGAAGCTGGTCAGGATTTCCATGGACTCGCGAAGAATGATGTACACCTTTTCGTTGGCGCCATCGGCGAGATAGATATACTTCTGCTGCGGATCTTTGGAGAAAGCGATGTCCCACACCGAGCCGTCGCCCAGGGTATTCTTCGCGACGATCACTTCCTTCACGAACGTGCCGTCCTTCTGGAACACCTGGATGCGGTCGTTCGGGCGGTCGCAGACATACAGCAGGCCGTCGTTGGCGAGCTCGGCGCAGTGCACCGGATTGCGGAACTGCTGCGCGGGCGGGGCGTCGGGATTATACCGGCCCAGATTGGTGTCGTCGGGCTTTTTGCCATACGCGCCCCAGTGGCGCTTGTATTTGCCGGTCTCGGCGTCGAACACGATCACGCGATGGTTGCCGTAGCCGTCGGCGACGTACAGTTCATTGGTCGCTTTGTCGACGAACATCTTGGCCGCGCCCTTGACGTTGTCGGTATCGTTGCTGCCCTGGCTCTGGCCGGGCTTACCGATTTGCATCAGGAATTTTCCGTCCTGGGTGAACTTCAGAATCATGTTGTCGTGATATTTCTGCGGGTCCGCGCCGCGGCCATTGCCGCCGATCCAGACGTTGCCTTTGTAGTCGACCGTGATGCCGTGGTTGGAATCCGGCCAATCGTAGCCTTCGTCCGGGCCGCCCCAGTGCCCGATGAGGTTGCCGGCCTGATCGAATTCGAGAACCGGCGGCGCGGGCGAGCAGCAATCCGAAGAGGGCGGATTGGTGGTGGCGTAGATTTCCATTCTTTCGAGCGATGCGCCGCGATGAATGATCCAGACGTGATCCTGGGCGTCCACCGAAACGCCAATGGTGTTGCCCATCAGCCAGTGGTTCGGCAGCGGCTTGGGCCACATCGGGTCCACTTCGAAACGCGGCGCCTGCACTCCGGCGGCTTCGACAACGGCCCTCTTTTGGAACACGATGGACCCGACTCCCAAGACGATCAGGAGCGATAGAAAAATCGCACTCACGAGGTGCTTACGCTTCATATTTCACTGCCTCCCATTTCGGATGTAAGCTACTATACACGATTCGGTTTCGGCATGTCCCGCACCCGCACCTTATTACTGGCGTTGCTCTGTCTGGCCGTCCCTGCACCGCGTGGATGCGCACGACATTCCGAACGACGTCACCGTGCAGGCGTTTCTGAAGCCGGAGGGCGAGCAGCTCCATCTGCTGGTTCGCGTGCCGCTAAAGGCCATGCGCGATTACGATTTTCCGGCGCGCGGCGCAGGCTATCTGGACCTGGCGCGGGTCGAGCCGCTGCTGCCCGACGCGGCCACGCAGTGGATCTCCGACACCATTGATCTTTACGAAGGCGACACGCGCCTGGCAAAACCGCGGGTGGTCGCGACGCGAGTGTCGCTCGAATCCGACAAATCATTCGCGTCCTATCCGGAGGCCCTGGCGCACGTCACTGGCGCAAAGCTGCCCAACGACACCGACGTCTTTTGGAACCAGACCATGCTGGATGTGCTGTTCGAGTACCCGATTCACTCCGACGCCAGCCGCTTTGCCATCAATCCCGGCGGCTTCGGGCGGCTGGGCCTGCGCGTGGTCACCGTGCTGCGATTCCTGCCGCCCAGTGGCGTCGTGCGAGCGTTCGAATTTTCCAGCGATCCAGGTCTGGTGCGGCTCGATCCGCGTTGGCACCAGGCCGCGCTGCGATTCGTCGAGCTGGGATTTTTCCATATTCTGGACGGCACCGACCACCTGCTGTTCCTGTTTTGCCTGGTGATTCCGTTCCGCCGTTTCCGCGCGCTGATCCCGGTGGTGACGGCGTTCACGGTCGCGCACTCGATCACGCTGATCGCCTCTGCCTACAATCTCGGGCCGGATGCGTTGTGGTTTCCGCCGCTGATCGAAACGCTGATCGCGATGTCGATCGTTTACATGGCGCTCGAAAACATCGTGGGGGGAAGCACGGTGCACCGGCGGTGGATGATCGCGTTCGGATTCGGGCTGGTGCACGGCTTCGGCTTCTCGTTCGCATTGCGGGAGACGCTGCAATTCGCCGGATCGCACTTGCTGACGTCGCTGCTGTCGTTCAATGTCGGCGTGGAATTGGGGCAGTTGCTGGTGCTGTTGCTGATGATCCCGCTGCTGGACGTGCTGTTCCGCTACGTGGTCGCCGAGCGGATGGGGACGATCATTTTGTCGGCGCTGGTGGCCCACACCGGCTGGCATTGGATGACAGAGCGCTGGGACCGCCTGCGGCAATTCCGCTTCCAATGGCCCGCGCTGAGTGCCGCGCTGCTGGCGAGCGCCATGCGTTGGGCGATGCTGATTCTGATTCTGGCAGGCTTGGGCTGGCTGCTGCTGGGAGTTCTTCGGCAGCGATCGGAACGCAGCGCGGAGGCTAAAGCAGCGCGCACGCCTTGACGCGCTACGGCCGGTTGGTGTTGCCGTTTCCGTTGCGTAAGCGCTTGCGCGAGGCCGATGATGCAGTAGCGGAGAGTGCGCCGTGATCGGTGGCAAGCGCCGCCGCGGTCGGCAGCAATTCCATTCCGGAGCCGACGGTGAAGGGGAAGATCCGACGGCGCGATAGCGGACGGTTCGGGCGTGCGGAACATCGCATAGGCCGGCATGTTCTCGGCTTCTTTGTAGAACACCAGGCGGTCCGCGCCTCCGTCGAGATCGACGCTGATCAAGTCGCCGCCCCGAATCTGCTGGGTCGCCATGAGATTGGAGAGCGGATGCACCAGCGCGCGATCGATAGTGCGCTTGAGGTGGCGGGCGCCGTATTTGACGTCGGTACCTTCGCGCAACAGAAATTCCTTAGCCGTTTTGGTGAGCACGAAGAAGAACGCCGCTGCGGTGGCTGAGCTGAGAAAACGCTGCTGCAGCGACATCAGCTCCAGGTGCAGAATCTGGCGCAGCTCGCTCTGCCCCAGGGGGCGAAACACCACCACCTTATCCAGGCGATTCATGAACTCCGGTGTAAACTTTCGCCGCGCGGCTTCGACACCGGCACGCGAGATCTTGTTTTCCATGTTCTCGTCGAGCCCATCGGTATTACGGTCGCGCTCCACTTCCGACGCATGAAATCCCAGGGTAGGCCGCAGCAGCGTGCCCATTTCGGCCGCGCCCAAATTGCTGGTCATGAAAATCATGGCGTTGGAAAAATCGACGCGCCGATTGTCTCCCAGCGTCAGCGTGGCTTTGTCCAGAACGCCCAGCAGCAGATTCCACAGCGTGTCGCTGGCCTTTTCGATTTCGTCGAACAGCACGAAGCTCAGCTTGATTTTCTCGGTGTGATATTGCGACAGCACTTCCTGGCTCAACATCGGATGGGTTTCGCGATGTCCCAGATATCCGGGCGGCGAGCCGATCAGCTTGGCGATCTCGTGGCTATGGGCGAACTCGGCGCAATCGATTTTGACTACCGCGCGCGGATCTCCCAGCAGACTTTCCGCGGTAGCTTCGACGATGCGGGTTTTGCCGGTGCCGGTGGGTCCGAGAAAAAGAAAATTGCCGACCGGGTGCGAAGGCCCATTCACACCGGCGAGATACGTCTGATACACATTGACGATCTGGCCGATGGCCTCATCTTGTCCCACAATTCGCTTGCGGAGATCGGAGCGAAGTTTCTCCGCATCGGGCCCCGTAAGCGCGAAATCCAGTGCTTTTCTCTGGCGCGCCATGACGTGATCCGATCATAAACCGCCGGCGTGCACGCTGTGAATACTGACAAAAGATAACAGCGAATTGATGCCGCTAGGAGGTACCGCTTCCTGCGAGCCGCGACCAGAGGGAGCGGTCTTAGAGCACCCGATCAGGCGTGTACCCAGCTTCGATAAGCACGCGGATCAGCTCTGCCACGTGTTCCGGGCCGCGCGTTTCCATGGTGATGTCGATGACGGTATCGCCCAGATTGACGCCGTAATACGCGCGGTCATGCATGAGCTCGACAATGTTGGCGCGCTGCGCGGCCACCAGGCTGGTGAGCTCGTGGAGGCTTCCCGGCCGGTCCGGCAGAGCGATCCGCAGCCGGACCAGGCGGCCGTCTTTCACCAGGCCGCGCTCGATAATGCGCGCGAGTAAAGTCACGTCGATATTGCCGCCGCAGACGAGCACGGCCATCTTGGTGTTTTTGTCGGCCACCTTTTTGTTCAGCAGCGCGGCGATGGCTGCGGCTCCGGCTCCCTCGGCTAGAGTTTTTTCGCGCTCGAGAAGCAGCAGGATGGCGTTGGCGATTTCCTCTTCTTCCACGGTGACGATTTCGTCCACATACTTTTCAACCAGGGGGAGGGTGTGCTCGCCGGCGCGGCGCACGGCGATACCGTCGGCAATAGTCTTGGCGGCAGGCACGGTGACAGTGTGACCCGCAGTGAGCGCGGCCTTCATCGACGGCAAGCGCGCGGTCTGCACGCCGATCATGCGAATTTTCGGATTCTTCTCTTTGACCGCGCAACCGATCCCGCCGATCAGGCCGCCGCCGCCGATGGGCGCGACCACTGCTTCGAGTTCCGGATTCTGCTCCAACAATTCCAGGCCCAGCGTGCCTTGCCCGGCGATCACGGCGTCATCGTCGAACGCATGGACGATCGTCAGGCCGTCGGCTGCGGCGCGCCGCCTGGCTTCGAGACTGGATTCGTCATAGTTCTCGCCGTGAAGGATGACTTCGGCGCCGTACGCCTGCGTGGCCAGCACTTTCACCTGCGGCGTGTTGATGGGCATGTAGATGATCGAGCGGATGCCAAGATTCGTCGCGTGATAGGAAACCGCTTGCGCGTGATTTCCCGCCGAGGCAGTAATCACGCCGCGCTCCCGCTCTTCGCGCGTGAGGGTGAGCAGCTTGTTCAAGGCGCCGCGCTCTTTGAACGAGCCGGTCATCTGCAAATTTTCCAGCTTGAAGAAAATGGAATTGCCGGTGAGGCGCGAGAAACGTCTTGGACTCTACGCACGGCGTGATGTAAATCTTGTCCCGGATGCGGGCGAGCGCCGCTTCGATCTCCGGCAGATTCACCATCAACGCTCCGCGCTGGCCGGAAAATTATTCTGCATTTTGATTTCGTCCGCCTGAATGCCGGGATCGGCGCGGACGGGTAATTTGGTAGAGCGGAAATCGTTGCCCACCAAATAGATCTTGCGGCTGGCGTCCATCACGCGCAGAAAGGTGCCGGTGCCTTCGGCGGCGCGCGAATTGCGGATAACGGCGTCATCCACGCGGCGAAAAGTTACGGCCGGGTCGTCCGATCCGAGCTTGGCCTGGCGGGCGGAAAAGCCAGTAATCTCAAGCTGGCTGACATCTTCCACGGACAATGCATTCTTCCATTTGGCGGAAGCGGGCTGGTCCCAATTCACTTCGACGTCCTTCAACTTGAAGTTTTTCGCCCAGCGGATTTTCATCGCTTGTTCCGCGGTTTCGAGTGGCGAAGCAGGGTCGTGCGACAGAAACAGTTTCACGTTTTCCAGGCTTACGTTTTCCAGCCAGCTATCGGGATGGCCGTTGATGCCGCTGGTGCCCATGCCGCGCGCGACTACATTGCGGATAATCACATTGCGAATCGCGCCGATTTTGGCGTTGGCGTCCGTTTTGTTGTCGATTTCGCCGCGCCGCAGGATGTTGAAGTGGATCGGATCGCCATCGCCCCACCAGAACCAATCGTGGCGCACGGTTTCGATGGTCATGTTGGAAATCACCACATCGCTGACGTAGCCTTCGTTGAAAGTCATGAAGGCGATGCCGCGATTGGACGCCGTGATTACGGAGTTGTCGATGGTGACTTTGCGAATGCAATTCTGGTTGCCGTCGCAGAACTTGACGGCGCTCGATGCGGACGAGAGGCGGCAGTTGGTCACGGTGATGTTCTCGCAGGGAAGCGCCGGGCCCCAGGAATCGGACGAATAAAAGACCACCGCGTCGTCGCCGGTTTCGATGGTGCTGTTGGCAATGTGAACGTCTTTGCAGCCGTCCGGATCGATGCCATCCGCCCACACCGCTTCTTTCAAACTGGAGTGAATGTAGACGCCGTCGATCACCAACCGCTCACAGGCGTACGGGTTGATGTTCCAGCTCCGGGAGCGAATAAACGAGAGGCCGGCGATGCGGACATCCTTGCAGCGGATCAGCAGGATCATGCGCGGAAAAACGGTTTCGTTGGGAAATCCGCCGGGAAACGAGCGCAGCAGTGGCTTGCCCAGGGACCTTCATGAGCAGCATGTGCGGGCGGATGTAGGCGTCGTCGAAATCCATGTTGCGCCACAGGTATTCGGCCTGGCCATCGACGGTGCCGCGGCCTTCGATGGTGATGTTGTCGACATCCTCGCCGAAGAAAACTGCGGCGCGGTCTTTCTTCGGTCCGATGTAAAAATCCGCGCCGTTCTTCGAAGCGAATAGCGTGGCGCCGGATTCCAGGTAAATGCGGACGTGGCTGCGCAGACGAATCGTGCCTGAGGTGTACTCGCCCGCCGGAATCAGAACCGTGCCTCCGCCGGCCGCGGCGCAGGTGTCGACGGCCTTCTGAATGGCAGCCTGAGCGTTGTCGGACTTCTTGCCGGTGGCCCCGAAATCACGGACGTTGTATCTGGAATCCCTGGCGTCGGCGCGCAGAAGGCCGCCCGCAAAAAGCGGAATAGCAAAACAAAGCGCTCTCAAAGTTCGCTGATGCAAGGAATGCCTCCTACGGCGTTGTCCGGTTCTCATAGCCTACTATGAGGAAATGCTAATCGTGAAACGGCGGCTTTTTCTGGCGATGGGATGCCTGCTGCCGGTGGCTTTGCTGGCGCAGCCCGCGGTCCTTGCGCCGGAGAAGATTCGCCGGATCGAGCAGGCGGTGGCGGCGCAGATGTCGCGCAACAGCATTCCGGGAGTTTCGATTGCCATCGCCGGCGGCTCGCAACTGCGCTGGGCTGCGGGCTACGGCATGGCCGATTTGGAAAATTTCGTACCGGTGACGCCTCTGACAGAGATTCGGCTGGGCTCGATCTCGAAGCCGATTACGGCGATCGCGGTGATGCAATTGGTGGAGCAAGGCAAGATCGATCTCGATGGCGAGATTCAACGCTACGTGCCCTCGTTTACAAAGAAGCAGTGGCCAGTCACCATCCGTGAACTGCTGGGGCACTTGGGCGGAGTGAGGCACTATAGCGGCGACGACGAAGAAGGCAGCACGCGGCATTACTCGGACCGCACGGAGCCTCTCAAGATTTTCGCCGGCGATCCGCTGCTGGTCGAGCCGGGTACACGATTTTCCTACACGACCTATGGCTTCAACCTGCTGGGCGCGGCCGTCGAAACCGCATCCGGCGAGAAATTCCTGGACTACGTACAGGCGCACATCTTCCAGCCCGCCGGCATGGAGCACATTCGCGATGACAGCACTTTCGCGATCATTCCGCATCGGGCACGAGGCTACCGGCTCACCGCCAACGGCAACATCGAGAATTGCGCACTTGCCGACACCAGCAACAAGATTCCTGGCGGCGGGATGATCTCGACCGCATCCGATCTGGTGAAGTTTGCGCTGGCGGTCAACAGTGGAACGCTGGTCAAAAAGGAAACGATGGAGCTGATGATCACGCCGCAGCACACGCGCGACGGTAAACCGACGGTCTACGGCCTGGGCTTCTTCGTTGGCGAGCTGGAGGGGCACCGGCGGGCAGGGCATGGCGGCGGCCAGCAAGGCATATCCACGGACCTGGTATTCTTCCCTGCCGAGGGCGTGGCGTTGGCGATCATGGTCAATTTGGAGGCAGCTCGCGGCTTGCACGAATTGACGGACGAGGTATCGAAGATCGTCCTTGCGCAGTAGGGCTGCGCGCGGTGTTACCGTAACGAATATGAACCGTCGCGCCTTTCTTTTCTCCGCCCCGTTGGCTTCCGCCGCCGCACAAACCGCCGGACATGCGGCCCCTCGCGTGGCTGCGGCCAAGCCGGTTGTTTTTCTAGGAGACGGCGTGCGCCTGACGCCGGCGGAGTATGGAGGCGTACTGGCTTCACTCACCGAAGCCGATCGCGACAACTACTGCCAGGGCGGGGCGGTAGAGGCGCTGGAAAATCGCATGGCGGCTCTTTTAGGCAAAGAGAGCGCCATGTTTTTTCCCACCGGCACGATGGCCAACCACCTGGCTTTGCGCGCACTGGCCGGTGACCGGCGCCGCGTTCTGGTCCAGCGCGAAAGCCACACCTACAACGACGAAGGCGATGGCGCCGGCATGCTGAGCGGGCTGAATCTGGTGCCGCTCGGGTCGGGCCGGGCGACCTACACGCTGGAGGAAGTGGAAGGCGAAATCCGCCATTTCGAAATGAATCACGGCTACCGCGTGGTTCCGGTGGGGGCGTTGGAAATCGAATCGCCTGTGCGCCGCCGGATGGGCGAGGTCTTCGACTTCAACGAGATGAAAAGGATCACCGAGTTTGCCAAGCGCAACCAGATCGGCACGCATTTGGATGGCGCGCGGCTGCTGCTGGCCCCGGCTTACACCGGCATTGCGCCGGCGCAATATGCGGCCCTGTTCGATACGGTCTACGTTTCGCTCTACAAGTACCTGGGTGCCGGGTCGGGTGCGATTCTGGCCGGGCCGCGCACTGTGCTGGCCAGCATCGCGCCGGTCCGCCATCAGATGGGCGGGCTGGTGTACGGGGCGTGGATGTCGGCCGCCATTGCCCTGCACTCACTCGACGGCTTCGACGAAAGGTTCAAGCGCGTGGCTGCGGCGTCGGAGGAATTCCTGCGGCTGATTGCTCGCGACGAGCGTGTGAAGGTGGAGCGCATTCGGGCGGGAACCAACATTGCACGAGCGCATCTGGCGGCGGATGATATTGTCGCCGTGGGGCAGCGTCTGGAGGCAGCGCGTATGGTGGTACGCCAGACCGAGAAGGGATCACGCACGCTGTTGCTGCAATTCAATGAATCTATTCTGCAACGGCCCGCGGCCGATCTGGCGCGCGATTTCGTGCAGGCGCTGGGTTAAAAAGACGGGCTACGCGGACCGGCGTGCCACCAGAGTCAAACTCGTCTTGCGCTGTTGTTTCACTTCTTCGTCGGCCTTGCGCCATTCGGCTTCGGCTTTGGCGCGGCGCTCCAATTCCGCTTCGGCTTTCTGGCGAAGCTGCGAACAATCGACCACACAGTAGCACTCCCAGCTGTCAGGCAACGCTCTGCCACCCGGGGTTGCGGCGAATGCGGGCTTCTTTTGCAACGGATCGATGACCTTGGTGATGGCTTCCAAGCTGTCGCTTTCGACGGCGTGAGGGAAATTGCTGAGGACTTGCTCGAGCAGGCGGACGCTCGATTCGGCGCGATCACGGTTGGCGACGTGTTTGAGCGACCACGTCACAGCGAGCGGATGCCCGATGGTCGCCAGGAGCTTGGCAGCATTGCGTTGACGGTCTTCGCTGCGGTGTTCAAGCGACGCCGCGAGTTCTTCGATCGCCCGTTGACGGGTGACGCCGTCGGGCGATTCCAACTGTGATTTCCACCACCAGAGCATCGTCTTTACCTTTCCGTTGCCACGCTGCTACGCGACAGCCTGTTTTGTTTCCCGAATCCCCATGCTCTCCAACGTGCACCCGGCTCCGTCCTCGGAACGAGAGCTGCCCGTTTCCGCCGACATCAGCAGCCGTTGGATCACGCCGCTGCGCGCCATGTTCTTTTCGATGTAGTCGATTCCTTCCGCCGTGATGACCAGGTCGCTATTGCCCGAGGTTTTCACAAACTGCTTTTCCTGCAGGTACCAGGCGGTGAACATCAGGTGTTCGCGCGGGAAACCCATCATCTGTTCCAGTTCCAGGATCGACAGGCCCGGCACTTCCGGATTGGTGCGGCGCCGGTGATAGAGCAGACACAGCACGCCCATGCGGCGATTCGGCTCCCCTTCCAGTCCGACGGTAAATTCGCGCAGCTCGAAAATGGGCAGCGGCTCCACATTGCGAAGGCTGTACTGGGTGTCGTAACAGGCTCGCTTTTGGGCATCCGAAAGAGTCTCGTAGGCCTGTTTCAAGAGCAGGAACTTGTTGACGTCGCCGGTGTGCGGATTGTCGGGATGATATCTCGCCACGAGCATCCGAAAAACTCGCTGAACGGTATCCAGCTCAGCGTTGGGGCTGATTTGCATCAGCTCGTAGTAATCGACGAAACGTTCGTTTGACTGTGTCTCGAAGCTCATGGTTTGCGTCCTGCCTTCACAGGTATTAATCGCAGTTAAGCGAGCCAGTCCAAAGCGGGAATACTCCTGCAAACGCTTGCTAACTATTGGCTATAGCTCGCGGACAACATGCAGCCAGGCGGGTAAAGACCTGAATAAGGCCGGGACTTCGCCCTCTTATGAAGAATCGTCAGCTCCAGTAAAATTTGAGAAACATATGGTTGACGATCCAGCGATGTCCATGTCTATGAGTGTTTCAGACGGCCCGGAAACGGTGCCGGCGGATCCGTTAGAGGAGGACTTGGACCAGCGCATCTACCGGACACTGGCGCGTAACTGCATAACGGATCACAAGAAACGAACGGCACGCACCAAGAGGGCTACTTCGATCTCCGTGACGCTGATAAGCGCCGCTTCCTTTATGGCTCTGATGGCGATTGGCTATTTGGCTGCCCGATAGCCGAATACCTACTTGATGTGATCCGTAATAGCAGGCAGCCGTGCAGCAGCATGGCTGCGAGCGACGCCAGGCCGAATGCTGACCCAATACTGAACCGCGTCAGGGCGCCAGCCAAGACAAAAAAGAACAGCGCGAAGGTGAACGAGCCCAGCACCACGCCGCGCAGCAGGCGGGCCGCGACCTCTCCGCCCTCGGCGCGCTGAGTGAACGCCGCCAGGATTGTCGAATAGACAGGGAATGGCGCGATCAGGCCGGTCAGGCTGGGGCCGAGCCATGCCGCCATGCCGGTCAAACCCAACACCAGCGCAGTCGCGGCGGCCATCCGGATGAAAATCTCCGAGCGCGGAGCTTTGGCGGCGATCGGCCCGGCGGGCGTCTTGGGAAACAGCGCCAGCGTCAGAAAGAGTGCGGCGACGGCGGCCAGGTAAGTGACCGGCAGGGACAACGAGACCCGCGTGAACATCAACGTGGTCACCAGGTAGGCGCCCCAACCTGCCCAGGTGCTGCCCAGCCATCCGAGGCGGGTGCAGACGCGCCCGTAGACCAGGCAAAAGGCCGCGACGGAGATCAAGCCCATGATGGCACCTTTGGACGCCGCCGCCGCGAACGGCTCGCCGCGCTCCATCGCCAGAAAGAAAATGACCGGCCCGGAGGTAAGCGGCAGGCCCACCAGCCAGCCTGTGATGGCGGGTCCCCAGCGGCGTCCGGCCAAACTGACCAAGCCGATAAACAGCGGGGTGAGCGTGAGCTTAAGGACGAGGAGCAACTCCGATTCTAGTACTGATGGTCGGAAACCGCTCCCTTCGGTCACGGCTCGGATTCGTAGGTAAGGACTTTGTCATCAGGGATTTGTGGCTGAGCAGCCGAGTTTGTAATGCTACAATCAACGTGCATGAAACTGGTTGTGATTCTCCTCGCTGGCGTGGCCTTCGCGGCCGATGCCACGGTTGAATTCAACCGCGATATCCGGCCCATCCTTTCTGACAAATGCTTTACCTGCCATGGTCCGGACCCTGGCAATCGCAAAACGGCGCTGCGTTTCGATACCGAAGCTGGCGCGCAGCCTGCTTTCGTGGCTGGCAATCCGGCGGCGAGCAAGATTATCCAGCGGATCACTTCGGTCGATCCGGCGGTGCGGATGCCGCCCGCCTATGCGGGGCACGATAAGCTGAGCGATCGCGAAATCGAATTGATCCGGCAGTGGATTGCGCAGGGCGCGCAGTGGCAAAAGCACTGGTCGTTCCTGCCGCCGAAACGCGCGCCGCTGCCGGCGCTGCAAAATCCTAGCTGGGTGCGAAATCCGATTGACGCGTTCGTTCTGGCGCGGCTGGAGCGAGACGGTTTGCATCCTTCTCCGGAGGCCTCGCGCAGCACTCTCATTCGCCGGGTGACGCTGGATCTTACCGGCTTGCCGCCCACGCCGGCCGAGGTCGACGCCTTTCTGAACGACGCGTCGCCGAATGCTTATGAAAAAGTTGTGGACCGCCTGCTGGCCTCGCCGCGCTATGCCGAGCGCATGGCCGTGCGCTGGCTCGATGCCGCGCGCTACGCCGACACCAACGGCTATCAGACCGATGGCGAGCGCAGCATGTGGCGGTGGCGCGATTGGGTGATCGACGGCATTTCAGCGCAACATGCCGTTCGATCAGTTCACCGTCGAGCAGATTGCCGGCGACATGCTGCCCAACGCTACGCTCGAGCAGCGCATCGCCACCGGCTTCCATCGCAATCACCGCACCAGCGGCGAAGGCGGCAGCATTCCCGAAGAACTGCGCGTGGAATATGTGGCGGATCGCGTGGAGACAACCTCGATCGTGTGGATGGGGCTGACTGTCGGTTGCGCCCGCTGCCACGATCACAAGTACGATCCGGTGAAGCAGAAAGAGTTCTACCAGATATTCGCGTTCTTCAACAATGTTCCGGAAAAAGGCTTGGTCTATAACCAGGGCAACGACGTGCCGTACGTGAAAGCGCCGACTCCGGAGCAGTCGGCTAAGTTAGACGAGTTGAACCAACGCGCGGCTGATGCCGAGCAGCAATACGCGAGACTGCAGCCCGAGTTGCGCAAGGCGCAGGTAGCCTGGGAGCGCAGGATCGCGAAGGCGCCTTCGATCGATTGGTCGATTCGGGATGGCCTGGTGTTTTACGATTCGCTCGACTGGGGGACCGCGCCGGCCGCGGCCGAGCAGGGAAAAATCGGCAAGGCGGCGAGCTTTGATGGCAAGCAGTTCATCGACTCCGGCGATTACGCCAAGTTCAGTTACATGGATCCGTTTACCTACGCGGCTTGGATTAAACCCACTGCGCCCGACGGAGCCATCGTTTCGCGCATGGAGGATTACTTCGAAGGCCAGGGGCACGGGCTGTTTCTGAAAGACGGCAAGCTGCGCCTGCACATCATCCTGCGCTACGCCGACATCGGCTTGCGCGTGGAGAGCGAAGAGCCGATCGCCATGGACCGGTGGCAGCACGTCGCGGTGACGTTACGACGGCTACATGGATGCCAAGGGCGTCAAAATGTACGTCGACGGCCAGCCGCGCAAGATCAAGATTCTGTTTGACGATCTGAATTATCCGTTCACTTCGAAGGAAACGTTCAAAATCGGCGCCGGCGGCGGCTTGCGATTCCAAGGCCTGATCGACGATGTGCGCGTTTACAATATCGCGCTCTCGCCCGAGCAGGCGGCAGTGCTGCCGCTGCTCGAGAGCGTCAAAGAGATCGCCGCGATTCGGCCGACGTCCCGCACCAAAGCGCAGCAGGACAAGCTGAATTTCTGCTTCCTCGATCGCTTCGCTTCGCCAAAAATTCAAGACGCGCGCCGGGAAATGCTGGCGGCGCAGAAAAAGCGGCTGAAATACGACGAGTCCATACAGACCGTCATGGTGATGCAGGATAGCGCCACGCCGCGCGATGCTTTCGTGCTGCGGCGCGGCGCTTACGATGCTCACGGCGAAAAAGTGACGGCGGGTGTACCGGCGTTTCTGCCTCCGATGCGTGAGGATTGGCCGAAGAACCGGCTTGGGCTTAGCGCGCTGGCTGGTCGATCCGTCGAATCCGCTCACTGCGCGTGTGACCGTAAATCGTTTCTGGCAGATGTTGTTTGGGCTGGGGCTGGTGCGAGACGGTTGAAGACTTCGGCTCGCAAGGCGAATGGCCCGTCAATCCGGCGTTGCTCGACTGGCTGGCCGTCGAGTTCATGGAGAGCGGCTGGAACGTTAAAGGCATTCTCAAAACCATGGTGATGAGCGCGACTTACCGGCAGTCTTCCAAAGTGACGCCGGAGCTGCTGCAGAAAGATCCGGAGAACCGGCTGCTGGCTCGCGGCGCGCGCATGCGTTTGCCGGCGGAGGCGATTCGCGATCAGGCGCTGGCGATTTCCGGGTTGCTGACGGAGAAAATCGGCGGGCCGTCGGTAAAGCCATATCAGCCGCCAGGGCTCTGGCAGGAACTTGCAGGCGGAAACTATGAACCGGATAAAGGCGCGGATCTCTATCGCCGCAGTCTCTATACGTATTGGAGACGGACCATCGCGCCGCCTGCGATGGTTACTTTCGATTCCTCCAATCGCGAGCAATGCATCGTGCGCGAGACGCGAACCAACACGCCGCTGCAGGCGCTCGATCTGATGAACGATGTGACCTACGTGGAAGCGTCGCGGAAATTTGCCGAGCGGATTCTGGCGGAAGGCGGTGCAGTTCCGGCGGAACGTATTGCCTATGGTTTCCGGCTGGCACTGGCACGGGCGCCGAAGCCGGCGGAGACTGCAGTGTTGCTCACTGCGTTCAGTCAATTTGAGGAGCGCTTCCGTCCCGACGCCCGAGCGGCCTCCGCGTTGCTTCGAGAAGGCGATTCGGCGCAAGCGAAAAATCTCGACCCTGGCGAGCTGGCTGCGTACACGGGCGTGGCTAGCCTGATTTTGAATCTCGATGAAACGGTGACCAAGGAGTAAGCCATGGATCCGCGGCAACAATTCGGCGCACTGCTGACTCGCCGCCATTTTTTCGGACGGACCGCGTCCGGCATCGGCGGAGCGGCGCTGCTGAGCCTGCTGGGTGAAGACGCGCGGGCGGCGGAGCTGAATCGTGCGGCGCTCGGCGGGCTGCCCGATCTGCCTCATTTCGCGCCCAAAGCCAAGCGCGTGATCTATCTGTTCCAATCTGGCGGGCCATCGCAGATGGAGCTGTTCGATTACAAGCCGCGGTTGAACGATTTTCAGGGAACCGAGCTGCCGGATTCGATTCGCAAAGGGCAGCGGCTTACCGGTATGTCGTCGACGCAATCGACATTTCCGGTGGTGCCTTCGCGCTTCAAGTTTGAGCAGCGCGGAACTTCCGGCGCGTGGGTGAGCGAGCTGATGCCGCACACCGCGAAGATTGCGGATCAGTTGACGTTCATCAAATCGATGCACACGGAGGCTATCAATCACGATCCTGCCGTTACGTTTTTGCAGACCGGCTCGCAAATCGCGGGGCGGCCCAGCATCGGCTCCTGGCTGGTGTATGGATTAGGCAGCGAGACGCGCGAATTGCCGGGTTTCGTTGTCATGATTTCGCCCGGTTCGGGTGGCGGCGGGCAGCCGCTTTACGATCGCCTCTGGGGCAGCGGCTTTCTGCCGACCAAATTTCAGGGCGTGAAGTTCCGCTCGGTCGGCGATCCGGTTTTGTATCTTTCCAATCCCGCCGGGCTTCGACGCGCGATTTGCGCCGGCATTATCTGGATGCGCTGGGCGCGCTCAATCAGATGAAGCTCGATGATTTCGGCGATCCCGAAACGTCGACGCGCATCGCGCAGTACGAAATGGCGTTCCGCATGCAAAGCTCGGTGCCGGAACTGACGGACCTTTCCAAAGAGCCGGCACATGTTTTCGAAATGTACGGGCCGGACGCGAAAAAGCCGGGGACCTTTGCCGCCAACTGTTTGCTGGCGCGGCGCCTCGCCGAGCGCGGCGTGCGCTTCATTCAGCTTTTCCATCGCGATTGGGATCATCACGGCAAATTGCCGCAGGAATTGCCGAAGCGATGTCTGGAGACCGACCAGCCCGCCGCGGCCCTGGTGCAGGATTTGAAACAGCGCGGCATGCTGGACGATACGCTAGTGGTCTGGGGCGGGGAATTCGGACGCACCGTGTACTGCCAGGGCCGGCTGACGGCGGAAGAGTACGGGCGCGACCATCATCCGCGCTGCTTCACGGTGTGGATGACGGGCGGCGGCGTGAAGGGCGGGCCTGAGCATCGGGGAAACCGACGACTACGGTTACAACGTGACGCGCGATCCGGTGCACGTACACGATCTGCAGGCGACTATTCTGCATTGCCTGGGAATTGATCACACTAAGCTGACGTTCAAGTATCAGGGACGGCACTTCCGGTTGACGGACGTGCATGGGGAAGTCGTGAAGGCGGTACTCACTTAAAAACTTTTCTCGCAGAGGCGCGGAGAACGCAGAGAAACCCTAAGAAAATGTCTTCGTAGTTCTCTGTGTACTCCGCGTCTCCGCGTGAAATTTTTGGTTGTTTACGCTAGCGACGATGTACACTGCGGGCATCGCGTCGCCTTCACTGCGATCGCGCTTACACAATACGGGCATTCTTTCGTCGCCGGTGGGGCTGCCGCGGGTGCTGGTTTCTTCATGCGATTCACCTGTTTCACCAGGAGGAAAACCGCAAATGCCACAATCAGAAAATTAATCACCGTGTTCAGGAACTGGCCGTAGGCCAACACCGGGGCTGCTGCAGCCTTCGCCTCTGCCAGGCTCTTGTAGGTTCCGTGATTCAGGGCGATGAAGAAATCCTTGAAATCGACGCCGCCCAGCAGCAAGCCGATCGGAGGCATCAGGATATCGTTGATGAACGAAGTCACGATAGTTCCAAAGGCGGCACCGATGATGACGCCAATGGCCAAATCCACCACGTTGCCGCGCATCGCGAATTCCTTGAAATCTTTCAACATGCGCTTTTCCTCCTTCTCTTCAGGCGAGCAATGATATCACAGCAACCCGTTCAGATCCTGAGTCACCAGGCGGACTAAGGCTTCCAGCAGCGCCGTGCGCGGGTAGTGATTCTTGTCGGCGAACGAGCGTAGCGATTCGTTCGAGGTTTCGAACGGAAGCGCTACAGCGAAATGGTCGGCCAGAGCGTCGCCGAGGTAGCTGGAACCCGGGACGATCGCATCCTGCCGGGCGATCTGGCTGTCCTGCTTTTCGGTAACGGCCGCGAGCAGCAGCCATGCATTCAGCAACATTTTCGACGTATGGGCGCGATCGGCTACGGCGGGAATCGAGTAAGTCGGGACGAACGGATCCGGGTAACTCGCCAGGAACGCGCGCCGCGTACTTTGGCTCAAGCTCTTGAGAGCCTGGGTCAGATCGCCCTGGCAATTGGGCAAACTGTATTGGCTGATCCAGCGGTCGGCAATTGCGGGGATGCTGTCGGCAATGGGGGAACCGCCGCCGGCGCCTGCCACGGCGATGAACGCCGCTACAGCCGCCGCACACGCCGGGCTCGCGCGCCAGCGCCACCTGTAGATCGGGAACGCCTTTGCTGTAGCCCAGCACGATGTACTTGCGCGAATCCGTTTTCATTTTGTCGCGCAGGTAGGCGGCGATCTTGCGGGCGTTGTCTTCGCAACTGTCATCGGGCAGAGTGAGCAGTTCCACGGTCAGGCCGTATTTCTCGCGCAGATAAGCCTGGCCTTCCTTGTAGGCCGGCGCGCTGTGGAAGCAGCTATTCATCAGGCCGGGAACCAGAAGCACGCGGTACTGATTCGAAATCGGCCCGAGCGCAACGCGGTTTGCCGATGCGGACGTGATGTACTGCGCGCAGTCTCCCCACGTGCCGCCATCGGGATTCTCAGCCGGCGAGCACGGAGCAAAACAGATCGCCAAACGCGGCGCTCTTGTCGCGCGAGTCCGGGTTCAGCACGATCACCAGCACGCGGCCATCGGAGGTGAACTCTTCGCCATGCGCGGTCCTGGCGTTGGTAAGCGGATGAGCCGGCGTCAGGTAGGAGAGCTTCGCCACTTCTCCGGTATCTTTCAGAGACTGGGCGATGAATTCGCGTTCCTTGTCGGTATCGGGATCGATTTTGTGGGTGAGCTTGCCATTGCGCTGATCGCGGTCGAAACCGGTGTCATGGGTTCCGGCGCCTACCCACAATGTCTCTCCGCCCACAGTGAACGGGGCTTTCCAGATGCGGAAGTGATGACGCGTGGCGACGACGGTCAATGGATCGGCGTGCGCATAGCCGTAATCCTGCGCGCGGCCGAACAGCATCAGCTCGCTCATCGGCATCTGCACGTAGGATTGGCGCGAGAGCGTGGTGAGCAAGCCCTCGATCACCGCGTCCCGCTTGGAGCGGTTGACGGCTACCCAGCCGGCTTGCTGCAGGGAGCGCTGCATGTTGGCCTCGCTGCCGAGGATCAGGAAATTGACGCGGTCGCCAGGATCGCCTTGCGGATCGGTGACGCGAACGGGTAGGCGGTCCAGCGATTCCTGCGTCATCCGGGGCAGGCGGGATTCGTCCACCGGCGCCGGCGGAGCTCCGGCTGTGATTTCGATTTTGACGTGATAGCTTCCGTCGGGCTGATCGTTGGCCGTCTGGTTGATGCCAAGAAAAAGCCTCCCTTGCGACGCGACGCGGTTTTCGCGGGAAGGGCCGATTAGGAATGGCTGGGCGGCGGCGTCGCTGCCGACCCGGCCGAGCAGCGCGCCGCGTCCGGCATCGTTCAGAGGGAGAATGCGCAGCAGATCCTTCCAGCCGCGGGCCAGGCCTTCCGGGCCATTGGATTTCGATTGCGGATACTGCAGGGTTCCGGTCGCGGAAATGCGCAGCATGTCGCCGGGATGAAGGTCCATGCCGGTGTCCAGCCATTGCTTGCTGCCGTTGAGTTCAAACTCCTGCGAACGGGGCTTTTGGGCCGGCAGTAGAGAGGCGGCCACCAGCAGAATGATAAGTCTTCGCAAATCGTACCCTCAAAACCAGATCAGCGGAATACGCCGGTGTGTCCGAGCGAGTAGCGGCCCGGCTGCGGATAGACACAGAGGCCATGCGGGCCCTTGCCGACTTTGATGCGGCCCACTAGCTGTCCGTTGCCGGTATCGATGGCATAAACTTCCCTGCTGTAGCGGCCGGCCAGCCACAGCACCTTGCCGTCGGCGGAAACGCCACCCATGTCGGGGCTGGCCCTACCGGGCAATTGCCACTTCTTGACGACTTTGCGCGTGGCGAAATCGATCAGCGAGATGCTGCCTTCGCCACGATTGGATACATAGAGTACCTGGGAATCGCGACTGACGTACAGCCCGTGCGCGCCCCGCCCGGTGGGCACGGTCCCGATCATCTCGAAGCGCTCGCCATCGATCAGATGAACGCCGTTGGCCATCATGTCGGCCACGTAAAATACTTTGCCGTCCGGAGAGAGCTTCACATCCTGCGGCATGCTGCCCGCGGGGAGCGCGATTTTCCCGATGAGCTCGCGCTTGGCAACGTCCACTTTGAGCAGTTCGCCCGAGAATTCGCAGCTGGCGATGAGGTAGCGGCCGTCGGCCGAAAAATCCATATGATCTACACCCCGGCACGGGACTGGCAGCGAGTGTTCGAGCTTCATGGTCTGCGGGTCGCGGAAATCCAGGCGGCGCAAGCGTTCGGCGACCACGATCGCGTACTTGCCGTCCGGCGTGTAGTACATGTTGTAGGGGTCGTTCGACCGAGACTGTCTTCCCCTTCTTGCCGGTGGCGGGATCGATTTCAGTAAGACTGTTGCCCTGATCGTTGAGAACCCAGAGCTTGGTCAGGTCATAGGAGGGAGTGACATGCTGCGGTTGACGGCCTACCGCGAAATGGTTAATGACTTTAAGCGTCAGTGGGTCAATGACATCCACTGAATTACTACCGCTGTTTGGAACGTAAATGAGCGCTCGGAAACCGCTCACTTTGGGGCTCAATTTGCCCACACGGTCTTCGGAATATATATCCTTCGGCTCTACGACCGGAGGCATTCCCGGCAGAATATCTACTTCTGTAGAGCATGTGCCGACGGCGGATACCTGGTTCAGCAGCAGGACGCCGAGGCACACGGACAACGCGAATCTGGTGACTTTCATGAGAGAGGAGGAGAATGATACCATCTCGCCCCGGAGCGCCGCCACAGATTTCCAGCCTAGAAGCCATTCTGCCGCGGCCAAGTGTATTCTCTGTGGTTCGCCGGCGCATTAGGAGAAAGCCGGAACTGCCCAAGCATTTGCCTCAGAACTAGGGTAGGATAGTACCCTGTCACTTAAACAAGGCCGTAGTAGGTCCGTGCCCAAGTCTTCATGATTGGGCCGACTTGGGAGCTATTCGGATGAATGCTGTACGTGTTTTGAGTTTGTGGGCTACGCTTTCTATTCCTTTTGTCTTTTCGGCTCAGCCAAAAACTATAGAAATAGTAAAAAATACCGATCCACGCCTAGAAGCTTTGAACAACTTCTTTCTCAGCGCCCACAGCCCATTGGCATCACTGTCAGCGGACTTTGTTCTGGCGGCGGATCAAAATGGACTGGACTGGCGTCTGCTGCCAGGCATCGCCATGGTTGAGTCTAGCGGCGGGATTCACTACAAAAATAGAAATATTTTCGGATGGGACTCCGGGCACACCGAATTCCAGTCGATTCGCAGCAGCATCCATTATGTGGCGTCGCGGCTCTCGCGATCCCGACTCTATGCCGGCAAAGATGTGGCCGCCATCCTGCGGACCTATAACCCGGTTCAGCCCGAGTATCCCCTGCGTGTGTTGGGATTCATGCGACGCTTGCCGGCCGACCGGCTCCTCTTTGCCGGTATGCCTTCCAGCAACCCGATCATCCACAAAGCTGGTTATAGCCCTGCATACCACGGCAACTGGAGCGCTGGGCCGGCCGCGGTTCCGAGCCGCCGCGTGATTCTAGCCGGAGCACCGGCCTCGCGCTCTTAGCTCAGCCGGCGATTCCAAGGAACCCAGAGGCTTCGCGCATGCGCGCTGCGCTGCGTGGTAGCGCCTCTACCGGCGTTGGATAACCGTACAGATCGAGCGTCATCGTGCCGTCGTAGTGGATTTCTCGGAACGCCGCCAGCATCGCGTCGATGTCCATGGTCCCCTCGCGGGGAGGGAAGTGCAGCTCGGAAATTTTCCCGTCCGTATCGGAGAAATGGATATGGCGGATCCTGATGACCGAGCGCGTGAATGGCCGCGACGTAGTCCTTGGATCGGCCCACGCCGTAATGGCAGAAATCGAATGTGACGCCGAAGTCCGCAGGATCGAATGCATCGCAGAGCCGAGTGAGAAAGCGATCGCTCATGCCCACTGTGAACGGATGGGGCTCGACCAGCACGCGCACACCACGCGGCTTCGTCTCAGCGAGAAATTGCTGAAAAAGTTCGATAAGGCGCGGCAAAAGATCGGAAAGCCAGTGGGCCTCGGTGGTTCCTTTGGGGGCGGCGCCTTCCCAGATGAGCAGATCTTTCGTGCCGAGCGCCAGGGCCGTTTCCAGATCAGCGCGCAATCCGGCGAGTGTCCCTTCGGGATCGGTGAAGGGCTGGAAATATTCTTCCCCTACAGCATTGAAGCCGCCCATGGCGATGCCGAGCGATTGCGCATGCTTCACGACTAGGCGGCGCAGTTCAGTGGTCCGGGCGCGCCGCAGATGATTTTTCCAGAGTTCGACGCTCGTGAAACCGGCGCTGCGAAAGGTTGCCAACGCTACTTCCACCGGATAGTCTTCGAGCGTGATGGTGCTGCCTCTCATATCTCGATTCCCACTGAAGCCGCCGCGTGGCGGATTTGCTCCCAGGTATTGTCGTCCAGCGGAATGCCATTCTTGCGGCGTTCTTCTACTCGCTTGGCTTCGGGTTCGCCGGGCAGCAGCACTTCGCTCGATCCCGGGGCGGGCGGCGAGGACTTCACATACTCGCGCAGCTCGTGCATCAACCCGTCAAACTGCTCGGGCGGCAGGAAGGCTCCGGGGTCGATCGCGATAAATGCCAAGCCGTTGCCGGCCTGGTCCTTCACAGTCGGCGAGCCGCCCAGCAGGCCGCTCAGGATTTCGACCAGCAGGGAGAGCGCGAATCCGCGATAGCCGCGCGCGCCGCCAAACGGCAGAATAGAGCCTTTGGGAGGGCCGTAGAAATCGGCTGCGCTGGTGCTGGGCTGACCTTTGGCATCCAGGATCCAACCGGCGGGGAGGGGCTTGTTCAAATTGCGATAGAGCCGCAGAGCGCCTTCCGTGGTTTCGGCGGTGGCAAAATCCGCCAGAATCGGAAAGCCGCCGCTGCTTGGAATCGCGAACGAAATCGGATTGGTCGCCAGACGCGCCTGCGTGCCGCCCCAAGGCAAAACGAAATGGCCTTGCGGCGGAGAATTGCAGAACGCCAGCGCCAGAAAACCGGCTTCGGCGGCCTGCTGCGTATACGCGCCGAGCCTGCCGGCGTGATTGGATCGATGCGTCACCACCATGGCAATGCCGCCGGATTTAGCCTTCGCGATGGCGATCTCCATGGCGCGCAGGCCTGCTACCTGGCCAAAGTTCCAGCCGCCATCGACGACCGCAGTGGTTGCCGTTTCGCGTTCCATGCGGACTGGCGCTCCAGGAATAATCGCGCCGCGCTTGGCGTCGCCGACGTACTGCGGAATGCGAATCACTCCGTGGGTGTCGTAGCCCATCACGCTGGCGGTGACCAGGTGCCCGGCTACCGCCGCCGCTTCCGCCGGTGGCGCGCCGGTGGCTTGGAATATTGCGGTAGTGGTTGCGAGCAGTTGCTCTTCGGTAAAAACGTGCGCCACTATTCCGCCTTAGCTGCCGCGAGACCCTGGCGGTAGCCGTCAAACAGCACGCCCACGTCGCTCGAGTAGAGCAGGAAGCGCATGCCGCGGCGCCGGCATTCATGCAACAATCCGATGTCAGGAGTCTGGACGCCGGCCGCGATACCGGCGGCATTGGTTGCGGCGATGACGCGGTCGATAGCCTTCCAAAAATCGGGATGCTTGAACTGCTCGCCGATGCCCATGGAAATACTCAGATCATACGGGCCGACGAACAGCACGTCCAGACCGGGCGTGCGGGCGATTTCCTCCACGCTGGCAATGGCTTCGGTGCTTTCCATCTGCAGGATGGCCAGGGTTTCCGAATTGGAAGTAGCGAGCTCGTCGGCGAGGCTCGCTGGCTTGTAGTCGTTAATGATTCCGCGCATGCCGAAACCGCGCCGGCCGGCGGGTGTGTACTTCATCATCTCGACCGCAGCGCGCGCTTCAGCGGGCGAATTGACGCGAGGCACCACGATGCCCATGGCGCCGCAATCGAGGGCGCGGGTGATCAGGAACGGCACATTCTGGGTGACGCGTACCATGGGGACGATTCCCGCGCCGCGCGCCGCCCGGCAAATACTTTGGATCTCGCGATAGTCGGTGATGGTGTGCTCGGTATCGACAAAAAATAGATCGAACCCCGCCGCGGCCAGCATCACTGCGAATTCACCGTCCAGACATTCCACCAGTGACGTGCCGTAAACGCACTTTCCTGCTTTAAGATCAGCTTTCGCTTTATTGGTTTTCATGTCTCATGCGCTGCCTGATGGTGCGAGGCAGGACGATTTTGGATTTTATCAGATGTTTACCCATTGGCCCTAGTCAAGCGATAAACTGGACACACTATGAAGAATTTTCGCTTGCTTTCCATGGGCACCCTGCTGTGTCTGGCTGCGAGCCAGGTCCCTTCGGCGACGCATCCCACGCTGACCAAGGGCGATGTCGATAAGATGTTCACCACGCTTTCCAATTGGGGGCGATGGGGCAAGGACGATCAGCTGGGCGCGCTGAACCTGATCACCCCAGAGAAGCGAAAGGCCGCCGCGAAACTGGTAAAGGAGGGCGTGTCGGTGTCTCTCGCGCACAACGTCATCAAAGAGCGCTCTGACGATTCGCCTGCCTTCGAGCAGAAAATGATCTCCGGGTTCAAGGAAGGCTCGGGCGGGGCGATGGACGCCTACTCGGTCCAGTATCACGGTTTTAATCAGACCCATCTCGATGCTCTCTGCCACGTCTTTTACAATGGCAAGCTGTACAACGACGTCTCGCCGAAGGAGATCACTGAGCAGGGCGCTGGAAAACTTTCTGTGATCAATATCAAGAACGGGATCTTCACGCGCGCCGTGCTGATGGATATTCCCCGCCTGCTGGGCACGCGGTATCTGGCGGGAGCCAAGGCCATCTACGCGGAAGACCTGGAAGCGTGGGAGAAGAAAGCCGGCGTGAAAGTGGGCAGCGGCGACGTCATCCTGATTTACACCGGACGCTGGGCGCGTCGCGCGGCCGAGGGGCAATGGAAAATCATGCAGGGCTCGGCTGGCTTGCACGTCTCCGTCATGCCGTGGCTCAAGCAGCGCGACATCGCGATTCTCGGCAGCGATCTTTCCGCCGATGTGCTGCCATCGGGAGTGGAAGGCGTGGCACTGCCTGTCCATGCCATCTCGATCGCCTCGATGGGCACGCCGATTCTCGACAATTTGGATCTGGAAGCCGTGAGCGAAGCCTGCGCGTCACGCAAGCGATGGGAATTTCTGCTGACCGCGTCGCCTCTGGCGGTGGATGGTGGAACCGGATCGCCCATCAATCCCGAAGCAATTTTTTAAGAGGGTTGATGGCGACGGATCGCCAGAACCCCTGGCACGATCCGTCGCCACCCTGCCGGGGTCACAATCTAGATTGCTGACCTGCACCGGCGAGCCTGGAGTTACGTTGATTGCGCCGCTCCTGGCCGGATAGTCGTCATTTTTGCCTGAACCGTACGGTGAAATCCAGACCTTCTATAGTTAGCCCCGAAGCACTCTCCGGTTTGCCTATCCTCGTTAACCCCGCACGCGACCGGCATCAGAGGAGTATGCGGTATGTATACGTTAATGGGTGGGATACAGTAAGACCATGCGTCCAAGCTGCCTGGTTGCGGTGCTCATTGCTGGCCTGAGCGGAGCGGGACTTCGCGCGGAAGACCCCGTGGATGCCTTTATCGACGCGCTTTCGCGGGTACGCAAGCTGAGCGAGACTGCGCTCGCGCCGGATGGCTCGCAGGTGGCATGGGTGCAGTCCGTCGACGATAAGCAGGGCTTCGCGACACGGAGCACGGCCATTTTTGTGAAGCCGTTGCGCGATGGCCGCGGGGAGCCGCGCCGTGTTACAGCACGCGCGGACGCGACCGGCGGCGACGAACGCGGCCTGGCGTGGTCTCCCGACAGCCAGCGGCTGGCATTTCTCTCCGATGCCGAGAAGAAAGACCAGCTTCAGCTTTACGTCACCGATGCCAATGGCGGCGCGCCACGCCAGATCACGCATCTGAAGGGGTCGCTAGCCGACCCGGCATGGTCACCCGATGGAAAGCTGCTGGCGTTTTTGTTCATCGAGGATGCACAGCGGGTACCGGGCGCGGTGGAAGCCGTCAAGCGCGACACGGGTTTGGTCGAGCAAAAGATCGATCATCAGCGGATTGCCATTGTCGATCCGGCTACGGGCAAGGTGAGGCAAATTTCACCCGCGGATCTTTATGTACACGAATACGACTGGTCGCCGGACGGGCAGGCATTCGCTGCTACTGCCGCGCCCGGTCCAGGCGACGACAACTGGTACATTGCCCAGCTCTACAGGATTTCGCGAGAGAGCGGACAAACCACGTCCATTTTCAAAACGCCGATGCAGATGGCGGTGCCGCGCTGGTCGCCGGACGGAAAATCCGTCGCCTTCATCGGCGGCCTGATGAGCGATGAAGGCGCCAATGGCGGCGACATCTACCAGGTGCCGGCCGGGGGCGGCGAGGCTCGCAACCTGACGCCCGGCATCAAGTCCTCGCCGAGTTGGATTGCATGGCGCGACGCCGGGCATCTGCTGTTCACCGACAATGTTCGCGGCGAAAGCGGTATCAACGTGTTGACGCTTTCGGGTGGCTCCATAGAGAGGCTATGGATCGGTGCGGAATCGATTACCACTGGCAGCGACCGCCTGTCCCTCACGCGCGACGGGATGTCCGCCGCGCTCATCCGGCACTCTTTTTCGAATCCGCCGGAAGTATGGACGGGGCCCATCGGAGCGTGGAAACAGGTATCGAACGTGAACGCCAAAGCCCGCCCTGCATGGGGTGACGCCAAGAGCCTGCATTGGAAGAGCGATGGCATGGATGTGCAGGGCTGGCTGCTTTACCCGCGCGATTATGATGCCGCGCGCCGGTATCCGTTGATCGTTTCCGTGCACGGGGGACCGGCGGCATCGGATACGCCGCACTGGCCCGGCGTACGCGACTGGGCCTCTGCGATGTCCGCTCGCGGCTACTTCGTGCTGATGCCGAATCCGCGCGGGAGCTTTGGAATGGGAGCCACATTTACCCAGGCCAATGTGAAGGATTTCGGCTACGGCGATTTCCGCGACATCATGGCCGGCGTTGACGAAGTGCTCAAGACGCTGCCTGTCGATGCCAATCGGATGGGGCTCACCGGGTGGAGCTATGGCGGGTACATGACCATGTTCGGCGTCACGCAGACGACGCGTTTTCGCGCGGCCGTGGCGGGAGCCGGAATTGCTAATTGGCAGAGCTACTACGGAGAGAATCAGATCGACCAGTGGATGATTCCGTACTTTGGCGCCTCAGTGTATGACGATCCGTCGGTCTATGCGCGCAGCTCTCCCATCACGTTCATTACGAAGGTGAAAACGCCGACGCTGGTGGTGGTGGGGGAGCGCGACGGCGAATGTCCTGCGCCGCAGTCTTACGAATTCTGGCATGCGCTGAAGACTCTGGGGGTGGAGACGCAATTTGTGATCTATCCCAACGAAGGACACGCGTTCCGCGATCCCAAAAATATTCGCGATGTGTCGAAGCGGGCGATTACGTGGTTTGATGACCACCTGAAGTAAGCTCAAGATTTTCTCGCAGAGACGCAGAGTACACAGAGAACTACTAAGAAGTTAGTTCGGTTTTCTCTGCGTCTCTGTGAGAAATGATTCACTTACGCGCCAGCATGCCTGACGCGAACGCCAGCAGGCACATGGCAGTGGCGAGAATGGTCGCGTCGGCGACATCGCGTGTTGGGTCTACCTCAACTAAGTCCATTACTTTGACTTTGGGATGGGCACCGCATAGACGCGCGGCAGCGCGCAGTTCGGCGGGAGTGATTCCTCCGGGCCGCGAGCCCGGAGTTGCGGGCGCGAAGGCGCGGTCGAGAACATCGACATCGAGATCGACGTAGATTGTTTCCGCGTGCTTCGCCAAATTGTCCAGCGCAGCCTTCACCACGTTTTCGATTCCGCGCGCGCGCACTTCATTGACTGGGACAACCGTGATGCCGGCCGCACGCGCCACTTCGAAATACGCGCGTGAGTTGGCGAAAGGTTGAATGCCGATTTGCACGATCTTCGCGCCGGGGAGGCCGTCGGCTAGCAGCGCACGCACGGGATTGCCGTTGGTGAGGCCGTTGTCGAGATCGCGCAAATCCAGGTGGGCGTCGAGGGTGAGCAAAGCGCAGTCACTGAGCGACCGCGCCGCGCCGTGACAGGCCGGACGCGTGATGCTATTGTCGCCGCCGAGCAAGATCAACGCGTCTGCTTCGACTAGCGCTTGACGCACGGCGTTGGCCAGCGGCTCGAAGGCTGCGTCGGGACGCAAATCGGCAAGATCGAGATCGCCCAGGTCCCACGCTGCGATATTTTCCAGATCGTGATTTGTCTCCAGATCGAACGTGCTGAATCGCGCCAGCGCCGCGCGAACGGCGGGCGGCGTCAGGTCGCAACGGCCAGGTGTGATGGAGCCGAGGCGAAGCGGCGCGCCTAACACCGCCAACTTTTGCGTTGCGTTTGCGGCGTGCGCGCCAGCCAGCCACGCGCTGGCTCTGGGCCAATGTGGATCGTCGGTCATAGCCCGGACACCTCGCCTTCCTGATACAGCACGCGGCCTCGTTTGATGGTCATCGAAACGGCGTTACTTCCGAAATGATAAGGAATCTCGCGATAGTCTTCGGCGTCGAGCACGATGACGTCAGCGTCTTTTCCCGGCTCGAGCGAGCCTACGCGGTCCGCCTGCAGAATCGCGTGCGCTCCGTTGATCGTCGCGGCGGCGATGGCTTCGGCAGGCGTCATGCGCATCTCGACGCAAGCCAGCGAAAGCACCATGGGCATGCTGTAGGTCGGACTGGTGCCGGGATTGAAATCGGTGGCCAGCGCGACTGTCGCGCCGGCGGCAATCAGCAAACGAGCTGGCGCGTAGCGGTGCAGGCCGAGATGATATACCGAGCCCGGAAGCAGGGTGGCGATGGTTGAAGACTTTGCCAGGGCGCGGGCGTCGTCTTCGTTGGCTTGCTCCAGATGGTCGGCGCTGATCGCACCCAACTCGATGGCCAGGCGCGCGCCGCCCGTGTGGACGAATTGGTCCGCGTGAATTTTCAGATGCAGTCCGGAATTTTTCGGCCGCGCAGAGATAGCGGCGAGCTTGCTCGACGGTGAACGCGCCCTGGTCGCAGTAGACATCCGCGAATGTGGCCAGCCGCTCGGCGCCAATGCGGGGCAGCATGTGCGTCGAGACCCAATCGATATACGCGTCCGGGCGGCCGTCGTATTCGGGCGGCGTGACGTGCGCGCCGAGATACGTCGGCACGATATCCAGCGGTTTGCCGTTCAGCGCCTTGAGAACGCCCATCGTTTTCAACTCGCCGGCCTCATCCAGCGCGTAGCCGGATTTGGCTTCGATGGTCGTGGTTCCGTGACGAATGAAACCGGCGACGAATTTGCGCGCGCGTGCTTCGAGGTCTGCGGCTGAAGCCGCACGTACCGCGCGCACGCTGGAGCGAATGCCGCCCCCCGCCGCTGCGATTTGATGATAGTCCGCTCCGGCCAGGCGCATTTCGTAATCCATCAACGCGCGGCGCCCGAAAACCAGGTGCGTGTGGCTATCGACGAATCCCGGCATGACCACGCGGCCGGCTGCATCGATCTCTCGCGCGCCTTTCGCAGCGGCGAGGGCTTCCACTTCGCTGCTGGGGCCGGCTGCCTCGATGCGTCCGTCGCGAATGAGCACTGCGCCGTCGCGTATCAGGCCAAGATCGCCCAACGCCGCGCCGCGCCGCGGGCCGGCAGGTCCTCGCAGGGTGAGAAGCTGGCCCGCTCTTCTCAGCAGGATTGCGCCGGTCATTCTGATTTTGCCGGAGGGTTACGCATCGGCGCCCGCAAGCCCGCCTGGCGCGCAAAATCGACTGCCGGCTGATAGCCTGCGTCCACGTGGCGCAGCACGCCGATGCCGGGATCGGCGGTGAGCACGCGCTCCAGACACCGTTCGCTCGATGCCGTGCCATCGGCCACAATCACCTGGCCGGCGTGCAGCGAATAGCCGATGCCCACGCCGCCGCCGTTATGCACGGAGACCCAACTGGCGCCCGCGGCGGTGTTCAGCAATGCATTGAGAATCGGCCAATCGGCGATGGCGTCGCTGCCGTCCGGCATGGCTTCCGTCTCGCGGTACGGCGAAGCCACGGAGCCGCAATCCAGATGATCGCGGCCAATCACGATGGGAGCTTTCAGGCGGCCATCGGCCACCATGCGATTCATTTCCACGCCGAATTTTGCGCGCTCGCCGTAGCCCAGCCAGCAAATGCGCGCGGGCAGTCCCTGAAAATGAATGCGCTTGCGCGCGAGATCGATCCAGCGCGCCAGACTGGCGTTTTCCGGAAACAGGCGCGAGACCAGATCGTCGGTAGCGGCGATGTCGGATGCCTCACCGGATAGCGCCACCCAGCGGAACGGGCCGCGTCCTTCGGCGAATAGCGGGCGGATATATTCCGGCACGAAGCCGGGAATATTGAAGGCATCGGCCACGCCGCGATCGGCGGCCATGCGGCGAATATTGTTGCCGTAGTCGAACGTAATCGCGCCGGCGCGCTGCAAATCGAGCATGGCGCGCACGTGGGTGGCGATCGAGTCCATCGAGCGCTCCAGATATTGCGCCGGATCGGCCGCGCGCAAGCGGGCAGCTTCGTCGAGCGTCAAGCCGCGCGGAATGTAGCCGTTCAGCGGATCGTGCGCGCTGGTTTGGTCGGTCAGCAAATCCGGCACGATGCCGCGGCGCGCCATTTCCGGCAGCACGTCGGCGCAATTGCCCACCAGTCCTACGGAGAGGCCTTCCTTCTTTTCCATGGCGGCGTGCAGCATGCGCAGCGCTTCGTCCAGATCGTGCGCGATGCGGTCGCAGTATCCGCTAGCCACTCTGCGCTCAATGCGCGCCGGATCCACATCGACGCCCAGAAAAGCCGCGCCGTTCATGGTGGCCGCAAGCGGCTGCGCGCCGCCCATGCCGCCCATGCCGCCCGGTGACCACCAGTCTGCCGGCGAGCGAACCGTGAAAATGTTTGCGCCCAGCCTCCGCAAAAGTTTCGTACGTGCCTTGGACGATGCCTTGCGAGCCGATGTAGATCCAGCTTCCGGCCGTCATCTGCCCGTACATGATGAGGCCCAGCTTTTCGAGCGCGCGAAACTGCTCCCAGTTGGACCAGTGGCCCACCAGATTGGAATTGGCGATCAGAACGCGCGGCGCTTCCGGATGCGTGCGGAACACACCGACGGGCCGGCCCGATTGCACCAGCAGCGTTTCGTCATCGGCGAGCGCTTCGAGCTCGCGCACAATCGCGTGATACGCGGGCCAGTCGCGCGCGGCTTTTCCCGAGCCGCCGTAGACCACCAAATCCTCCGGCCGCTCGGCGACCTCAGGATCCAGATTGTTCATGAGCATGCGCAGGGCGGCTTCCTGCTTCCATCCCTTGCAGCGGAGTTTTAAGCCGCGCGGCGCGCGAATCACTGTGGAATTTTGTAAATCGATGGCGGGCATCGGGGCACCCAGGCTTCATCATACGCGCCTGGGCGCTCCCGAGGGTAACGAATCAGGTGAGCCGTCTAATAGCCGGTCGCAGGCAATTCATCGCCGATTTTGACGTTGTTGCGCCAGGTGTTGATACAGAGCGGATGCGTGAACGCGCTCGCGCCGTCCTTCGACGAGTAGCTGATATCGTCTACCAGCTTGCCGCCGGGAGGGTTCAACCCCGCCATGTCGCGAACGCGCTTGGCGATTTCATGATCCGTGCACGAAGTGTCGCCGCTAATGCCAAGGCCGCCGATGATCTTGCCGCCGGAATAAAGCGGCAATCCGCCGCCGAAGAAAATCAGACCGCCGGCAATCTGGTTCTTGCCACCGCCTTGGCCGCCAGTCGGCGCCAGAAACTGTGGATTAAACAAATTGGACTGGCCCAGGCTCCATAGAGAATGGCCCGGCTGCGTGAATGTGTAAAGCATGGCCGTGGACAGGGCGAGGGAATCCAGACTGAATGCGTTAGCGGTGTAAGCCTTGGACTTGGCGATGGCCTGGCTTCCGGGCCAGACCTGCGTGGGATCCGTGGTCGACACGGCAAATGAGCAGATTTCGCCATCACGGTTTACCACCGCGCCCCACATACGGGTACCGTGGAACAGGCCGCCCGCTTCGCCGGCCGAGGTGGGGGCAGCCACCAGCAGCTTTGCCAAAGCCGAGGCGCTTGGCAGGCCGCTGCAAGGGCCGTGATTATTGTCGTCGGCCATTGCGCTAAACGACAGCAGCAGGCCCGCTACGCTTAAACTCAGAATTCTTCGGTAATTCATGCGATTTAAATCCTCCGCGGATAGAATTTTGTTCTCGTGGCGCGCAGGAGTCCGGCGCTGGGACTCACATCTAGTGAGGGAATTCTACCCCAGCGTGATGGAGTCGGCAAGGCAACAGGGTGTTAAATACCGGCTCTTGACGCGATAATAGTGGGAGGCGAGCCGATTCTCGCCCACGTTGTGCCCATCGCATCCACTTACTGCCGCAGTCTTCTGCTGCTCTCAGCGCTGGCTCTGGCGGGCTGTCATTCCGAGCCCGCGCGATCGCCGGCTATCGGCGAAGCTTACGCCGGACCCGCAACTCTGATTTTGCGGCAGGATATCAATCCGCGCTCCGCCGAGGTGGTGACGGTCCGCCATGGCGACCGGCTGGAAATTATCCAACGCCGCCGCCGGTTTTTGAAAGTCAGAAACGCAGCCGGCCGCGAAGGTTGGACCGAAGAGCATTATCTGCTCTCGCCGCAGGAGGTCGCGCGCCTCAAGAGTTTTTCCGAAAGCGTCAAATCCATGCCTTCCCAGGGAGCGGCCACCACCTATGAGGCGGTCGGGGTGCACAGTGAGCCGGCGCGTATGTCTCCCAGCTTTCTCACCATCAAAGAGGGCGAGAAATTCGACGTGATTGCGCGCGAAGTGGCGCCGCGCAAAATGCTGCCGCGCGCTCCGTTGGTTAAACCCAAGGTTAAGCCCGCATCCAATAAGAGGCCGGCTGCCCAGCGTAAGGCTGATAGGCTGCCTCCGCCACCTGCGCCGCCTCCGCCGAAGCCGCCGGAGGATTGGGTTGAGCTTTCGGGGGCGCAGCCGGGGGCGGAAAACGCTAAGCCAACTGTTCCTGCAGAGCCGGAGCCGGTGGACGATTGGACCCTGATACGCACGGCATCCGGTGAATCCGGCTGGATCCTTTCCCGGCGCCTATCCATGAGCATTCCCGATGAAGTTGCGCAATATGCCGAAGGGCGCCGCATCACGTCTTACTTCCGCATCGGCGAAGTGCATGACAAAGACGTCGTGAAGCCCACCTGGCTTTGGACCACTGTCGAGGAGAGCCTGCAGCCTTACGATTTCGATAGCTTTCGCGTATTTGTCTGGAGCCTGCGCCATCATCGCTATGAGACGTCGTTCATCCAGCGGCGAGTGCGTGGTTACTTTCCGGTGTTGGCCAAGGCCGGCGTCTTTTCTGTCTGCCTGGAGAAGGACGATGGCACGCGCTACCGGCGCGGCTATGCTTTCGCGGGCTACCAGGTGCGCTCGACTGGCGATACGGCATGCGGCGGGCGCACGCTGGAACTGGCTCCTGAGGGCCAGCCGCAGCGCGCCGCACCGGCCCCGCCGGAAGGCACCGTCCCTGCACCGGCCGTCTCGCTGTATGCACGCGTGAAAGACCGCTTGCGAACCATGTACCCGCGCCTGTTTTCCTGGTAGTTAACCTTTGGGGACTGCCGCTGCGTGGCGCTAACGGGCTACGATCGGACTGACATGCAGCACGATCCCTCCCACACGCTCCTGATGATCGCCGCCGTGAGCGGCGCTTTGTTCTTCCTGCTTCGCGCTATCCGTCGTTACGTTCGATGAGCTGAAAAATTTCCTCGTCGCACAGGTAGAACGGACGCAGCGAAACCGGCTGGCTGCCGCACTCCACAACTTTTCCCGATTTCACCGTGTATAGCGGGCGGATGCGCTTGCCGGCTTTTTCCACTTGCTGATGCGTGTCTTCGAGCGGGAATTCGCCTTCCTCGATATCGAACACGAACAGATCCGCGACGGAGCCGGCGCGCAGCGTTCCCAGCTCGTCCTGCCTGCCGATGGCTTGCGCGGGCGCCCACGTGGTTTTCAGCACAACATCACGCAGGGACGCTCCGAGATGGAGAAACTTGGACATCGTGGTCGGCATATCCATGGCGAAACGGGCCACCGAATAGCGATGCAGATCGGTGCTGATCGTGTCCGGGAAAAAGAAATGCTCGAAGGCGCGCTTGGCGGTCTCCCAGCGGAAGCTTCCGTAGCCGTGTCCGACGTCGAAGCGGACGCCGTTCTTCCGGGCCTCCAGCGCTTCGGGAATCATTTCGCCGGCCTCGAGCAAACCATCGCCGCGACCTTGAAAGCAGTGCGTCAGAATATCGCCCGCGCGCAGCTTTCGCAGAATGGCGGGCGTGTCGGCGCCCTGGCTGACGTGGACCATCAACGGGAGGCGAACGCTTTCCGCGGCTTCCAGCGCCAGCTCCAACGCTTCCTTTCCGTGACTGCCGGTCATGGTGCCTTCGCGCAATTTCACGCCTACCGTGACCCCGGGATTCGCCTCGATCATCGCCGCCGTCTCGCGGGGACGCGCGTAGCGTATGTCTTCCAACTCGCCCACCAGCGCGCTGGGAATTCCGTTGGCACAGATATTGACGAAGGCCAGCACCTGCACGGCGGCCGTCTCGATGCGATTGCGCCGGAACTCCACAAAATTGATGAAGCCGCAGGTGCCGGCATCGACCGCCGTGGTGACGCCGTGATTCAGGCAGATATTCGGATCGATTCCCCAGGCGCTGCCTTCGTACCAATGTCCGTGCAGATCTACCAGGCCAGGGCACAGATATTTTCCACGCAGATCGAGTTCGCGGCAGCCGGGCTGCGCCGCTAGCGATTCGGCGACGGCAGCGATTTTGTTTCCGCTGATGCCGACGTCCATCACCCGGTCAATTTCCTGCGACGGGTCGATGACGTGCGCGTGGCGCAGAATCAAGTCCATAATGACCTAGTGTCTCTCGGACGGATGAGTTTCGTCACGCTTCTTTGCGCCGTAATAGGGTTGGCCCAGCAGCCCGTCGGCAGCCGCGACGCGCGGCCTGCTCCCGCCTGGCTCACGGGGTCTTCGATGTACCAGGTATTTCTCAGCGCGTTCAGCGCGGGCGGCAAGCTGCCGGCCGTTACGCAGAAGATGCCGTACATCGCCGATCTCGGCGCGGGCATCATTTACCTGAGCCCGCTCAGCCGCATGTCGGATAAGCCTGCCGAGCGCAGCCCATATCTGGCGCAGGATTATTACGCCATCGATCCAACGTACGGGACTGAGTCCGATTTCCACCAGTTGATCGACGCGGCGCACCAGCGCGGCATTCGCGTGATGATGGACATCGTTTTCTACCACGCCTCCAGCGACAACGTCATGATGAAAACGCCGGAGTACTACATGCACGATCCGGCCGGGCGCGTTGTGCTGGGAGCGTGGAAAGCGCCGCGGCCCGATTTTCAGAATCCGGCGCTGCGCCAATATTTGATCGGCAGCCTGCTGCACTGGGTGCGGGATTTTCACGTCGATGGTTTCCGCTGTGACGTCTCCGGCGGAATCCCGCTGAGCTTCTGGGAGCAGGCGCGGGCCGAGCTGGATAAAGTGAGCCGCGACGTGATTCTGCTGGCGGAAGGCGACATGCCGGAGGATCAGCTCGCGGCCTTCGACCTGAATTACAACTATCCGTTTTACTACTTCCCGCTGGCGGCAGTGATGCGCGACGGCGAGCCTGCCAGCCGTTTGCGCGCGGAATGGGAGCGGGCCCATGCGATGTTTCCACGCGGCGCGCGCTTCCTGCATTTCAGCGACAATCACGATCAGCCGCGCTCGGTCGTGCTGTTCGGCGAGAAAGGCGCGCTGGCCGCCGCGGTGCTGAATTTCACGCTCGACGGCATTCCGTACGTTTACAACGGCCAGGAGTTCGGCGCCGTGCAGCCGGGCACGGATCCCATTGCATGGGGAGACTTTTGGCCGCTTCGTCCCGACCCGCCGCATCCGTTTGCCCGCCCCGATGGCGTGCCTATTCCGGATTTTGGCGGAGTTTCGGCGATCAGTCCGCAAGCCAAGTTCCGGCTTTTCCAGCGCCTATTCCATATGCGCAAGGAGGAGGCGGCGCTGCATTCTGGCGAAGTGATCTGGGTGAATAACAGCGCGCCCAGCGACGTGGTGAGCTTCCTGCGCAAGAAAGGCGGCGAAGAGATTCTAACCATCATCAACCTTTCCAATCGCGCCCGCGCCGGCGTGGTCGATCTGCCGTGGGCGGAATACCGGCCGCTGAAAAATCTGATTGACGACAAAATCATTCAGATCCCCATTCAGGAAGGGCGGATTCCCTTCACGCTCGGCGCGTTTGATTTCATCGTCGGCAAGCGCGTCGCGCCGCTGACGCTGCCGTGATCGCCGGCATTTTTCTCATCCTCATCTGGCTCTATTTGTTGCTTGGGCGCGGCGGTTTCTGGCGCATCCGGGACACCGAGATTGGAGCAATGCCCGCTCCTCCCGCGCGCCGTATCGCCGTGGTGATTCCCGCGCGTAATGAAGCCGACGTTATCGGTAAAGCCGTCGCATCGATCGTGAACCAGCAATGCCCCGGCGTCGTGCGCCTTTTCCTAGTGGATGACCATAGCGAAGATGGTACCGTCGAATGCGCGGGCTCGAGCGAGTCGCTTACTGTATTGCGCGCCGGGCCGCTTCCTCCTGGCTGGACCGGGAAATTATGGGCCATCGCGGAGGGACTGCAGCAAGCCGCAGTTTTCGAGGCGGATTTCATTCTGCTCACCGATGCGGATATCGTGCATGCTCCGGACAATCTGGCGAGGCTCGTTGCGCGCGCCGAGAGTGGCGGATACGACCTGGTATCACTGATGGTCCGCCTGCACTGCGAGACCGTCGCCGAGAAAGCGTTGATCCCGGCTTTCGTGTTTTTCTTCTTCAAGCTCTATCCGCCGGCATGGATCGCGAGCCCGCGCCATGCGACTGCCGGCGCGGCAGGCGGCTGCATACTCATTCGCCGCGCGGCGCTCGAACGCATTGGCGGGATCGCCAGCATCCGAGGAGAAGTGATTGACGATTGCGCGCTGGCTCGCGCAGTGAAAAGCACGGGCGGCAAGGTCTGGCTCGGTACGACGTCCGCCACGCAGAGCATCCGGCCTTACGGAAGCTTTGGCGAAATAGGCCGCATGATTTCGCGCAGCGCGTTCACCCAGCTAGGCCACTCGACAATCGTGCTCGCCGGCGCAATGGCAGGAATGTTGGTCACATATATACTGCCGCTGCTGTTGCTGCTAACCGGAAACCGGTGGGCGGGAGCTGCTTGTGCGTTGATGACGCTTGCCTACGTTCCTGCTGTCCGCTTTTACCGGCTCTCATGGTTGTGGGCGCTGGCACTGCCCGCGGTGGCGCTATTTTTCATTGGCGCGACTATCCACTCCGCCATCCAGTATTGGCGAGGCCGCGGCGCAATCTGGAAAGGCCGCGTGCAGGATCGCCGCGTCTAAGTTTTCCGTGTACAATTTTTGCGGAGGAGTCGCTATGCCCATCGTCGAAAAACACGCCCCTGGATTTTTTTGCTGGATCGAACTCGCCACTACCGATGCCGCCGCAGCCAAAGCGTTTTATAGCGGGCTATTTGGCTGGCAACCCAAGGATTTGCCCATGGGTCCGGACTCGTTTTACACCATGCTGATGCTCGACGGCAAAGAAGTCGGCGCGCTCTACGGCCTGAATCAGCAGCAGCGCGATCAAAAAATTCCGCCGCACTGGATGGAATACGTCGCCGTCGCCAGCGTGGACGATACCGCGGCGCGCGTGAAGTCGCTGGGCGGGAAAGTGCTGGCCGAGCCGATGGATGTTTTCGACGCCGGCCGCATGGCAGTCATACAGGATCCCACTGGCGGCACGCTCGCCCTCTGGCAGGCAAATAAGAGCGTGGGCGCGCGCATCGTCGGCGAGTTGCACACCATGGCCTGGAACGAGCTCGCTACCCGCGACAAAGCCAAAGCGCAGGAATTTTACGTGAAGCTCTTCGGCTGGGAATTAAAGAACGAGGATCCCGGGCCGATGCAATACACGGAGATTCATCATCAGGGACAGGCTATCGGCGGCATGCTGCAGCTCGATCCGAAGTGGGGCGACATTCCCTCGAATTGGATGATCTATTTCCCGGTGGCGAATTGCGATGCCAGCGTGGCCAAGGTGAAGAGCTTGGGAGGCGGCGTGATGATGCCCCCCAAGGACATCGAGAAGGTGGGCCGCTTCGCTGTGTTGCGCGACCCGCAGGGCGCGGTGTTCGCGATTATTCAAATGGCCTCGCACTAGATCAGCGATTCGCGTCGCCATCCCGCTTGCCGCGCGGGTGCACGACTCTGCCAAATGCTCTCGACACCCAGGAGCGGCGCCGCGGTGGTTTGTCATTGTCGGATTCGCCGGGGACATCAGGCTGTCGGTTTTCTTTGTTGACGGGTTGCTTACGGATTCCTGTTGCCCGCGCTGCCGGGCGTTGCTCGCTGGCGGGTTCCTCCCGGATTTCAACAGGTGGCGGGATTTCAACAGCGGCGGCCGGCGCTTCGGGTTGCTCCTGTTTTTCCACGCCGATCAACAATGTCGCGCAAACCAGCGCGCTGGCGCCATAGCGCATCACGCGAGATCGCGGCCATGTTGGTGCGTGGCTGGCCAAAGCCATTGCGGGAAGACCCTCGAGCGCCTGCCGAAATGCATTCGCGGAGGCAAAATCGCCGGTCCGGTTCCTTGGCCAACGCGGTAAGCAGGATCTGGTCAAGAGCCGGCGGGAGGTCTGGATCGATTTGTAAGGGCGACCGAGGAGCCTGTTGCACGTGGGCCAGCATCAGGGAAAATGGATCGCCGGCGTCGAACGGACGTTTGCCAGTCGACATTTCGTAGAGCACCGCGCCCAGGGAATAGATGTCGGTCCGCTCGTCCAGCGCGGCGCTGCCGCGCACTTGTTCCGGAGACATGTAGTAAAGCGATCCCGTCACTGCGCCCGACTGAGAGAGGCGCATATCCCGCGGGGCTTTCGCCAGGCCGAAGTCTGTCAGCTTGACCACGCCACCCGGCGCGATCAGGATGTTGGCCGGTGTCACATCGCGATGCACGACGCCATGCTCATGCGCGTACTGAAGCGCCACCAGCACCTGCGTGGCGTAGTTCAGTGCGGATGCGAGCGGCAGGCGCCCGGCTTGCAGCATGCTCTGCAACGTCGCGCCTTCCACCAGTTCCATGATCATGACCAGGTCATCGTCCACCCAGAAGGCGTGATGCACGGCGGCTATGTTGGGATGATTCAGGCTGGCCTGGAGCTGGATTTCGCGGAGGAACCGTTGCGCCTGCCCGCCGGCAGCTTGACGCCCGCCGGCCAGGACTTTCATGGCGTCCTGTCTGCGGGTGAGCGTGTGTTCCACCCGGTACACTTGCCCCATCCCTCCGCTGCCGAGGGTGCCGATGATCCGATAGGCGTCGATGACGGCGCCGCTTTCAAATTGAGACAATGTGACCCCGGTGCTGCGTTTACGACCGCATCGTCAGGAACGCCAGGAACGCCACTGTCGCGACGATGAACATGAACACGCCGGCCAGGGCCAGCTCGACCGAGCCCCAGCGTAGCGACGGCACGGTCACCGTGATTGCTCCCGATCCATCGCCATGCATGGGCCGGACAATCGGCGTGGGCACCGGCGCCGGTTGGCGCGATCCCGACGCGATCGGTATCACGGTTGCGCGCGTGGGCGGCTCGGCCTGTTGAACAGGCTCGAGCATTTCTTCCAGAGTTGCCGCCGGGCGCTCCAGCGCTTCGCGAAATTCATCCGCGCTTTGGTAGCGTAGCGGCGGTTCTTTCGCCATCGCCTTCAGGATGACCGCATCCAGGTGGGTGGGAACTCCCGAGCGATTCTTGCTCGGAGGCTGCGGCATGGCGGTCACTTGCGCCAGCATCAAATCGAATTGACTCTTGGAATCGAACGGCGCGGTTCCCGTGACGGCTTCGTAAAGCACGGCGCCGGCGGAATAGATATCGCTGCGGCCGTCGAGCGTGGACAGTCCCTTCACCTGCTCGGGAGCCATATACTTCAATTCGCCCAGCACGGCGCCGGCTTGCGTGAGCTGCGCGTCGCTGGCCGCTCTCGCGAGGCCGAAGCCGCTGAGCTTGACCGTCCCATCCGGAATGAGAATGATATTCGACGGCGTCACTTCGCGATGCACTACGCCGTGCGAGTGGGCGCAGCTAAGGGCGTGCAGTACTCGTCCCATGATGCGGAGGGCTTCATGCCAGGGCATCGGACCCAGCTCCAGACGCTCCGCGAGCGTCGGCCCTTCCACCAGCTCGGTGGTCATCACCAGCTGGCCTTCGAGCTCGCCGGCGTGAAAGAAAGTCACGATATTCGGATGCACCAGGCGGGCGCGCACTTTGATCTCGCGCAGAAATCTCTCCTGCCGCTCGAGGTCCCCGCCCGACGGATCCGGCAGAATACGCAGCAGTTCGGTGCGCCGCTCCGCGAGGTTGCGCACGCGGAACGCCATCACCGTTTTCGCGCTACCCAACGTGTCCAGGAATTCGTAGCCGCCGTAGGTTTTGCCGATTTCAAATTTCATCAAGAGGCCCACTTAAGGCCTATAGTCGAGGCTAAGGCAGGCCCGCCTGCGGATCAATAACGAAAAAAGATGACTGAATCCTGTTATCCAAAGTGAAAGCGAGGGCGATATAATGCCGTCCACCATGCGAATCCTGCTTATTTTGCTGCCGATTGCCGCTCTGTTCGCCCAACAGCCCGCGCCCTCCACGCGCGATATGGCGGACGTCAACTGGATGGAATTTAAGGAGTGGGTGCCGCAAAAGATTTCGACTGTGCTGCTGCCCACCGGCACGCTCGAAGCCCACGGCGTCGCCAACAACGGCGCCGATATCATTGCGCCCGCGGCCATCGCGCGGCAAATGGCGGCGCGCGTGAATGCCTATGTCGCGCCCGATAGTTCCGTACGGCGTTACCGGCAGCCTGGACGCTTACGCCGGTGGCTTTTCGATCAGCGAGAAAGCTTACCGTGCCTACATGGCGGATGTGCTGGACGGGCTGGCGCAGCCAGGGATTTCGCAGCATCATCGTTATCAATGGACACGGCGGGCCGCAGACCGCGATCCTGAACGATCTCGCCGAGACCACCGGCCGCGCGCATCACATCCGTACGCTGGTGATTAACTGGTGGGCCTATTGTTCCGACGTGACGCTCAAGATTTTTGGCGAAGATGGCGGCCACGCCGGCTGGAACGAGAACGCGTTCATGCAGGCGATCGATCCCAAACTGGTCCATCCCGACCGCTACAGCGATGCGCTCGCCACCGCTAGGCCCGGCCCCGGGACATGGTCCGCGTATCCATTTCCTTCGTCGATCATTCTCTACCAGCCTGGACAGGGCTATGTGCGTTTCGACCAGGCGAAAGCCGACGCCTATTTCAAAGCCGTGATCGAAAAGATGACCGGCCTGGTCCAGGACACCATCGCCAAGTGGGACAAGGCGGGACTGTAGCGGCGTGAGTAACGATCGCCCGCTTTACGCGTCCACCATTTTTTTCAGCTCCGGGCTTCTGTTCCTGCTGCAGCCGATTATGGCCAAGGCGATTCTGCCGTCGTTTGGCGGATCGGCCGGGGTCTGGACGACGTGCATGCTTTTTTTCCAGGTCGTTCTGCTGTTGGGATATTTGTACGCGAACTGCCTGATACGTTACTTGCGAGTGCCGGCGCAGATTGCTGTGCATGCGGTGGTGTTGATCGCAAGCGTGGCGGTTCTACCGGTGAAAGCGTCCGCGCAATGGAAACTTGCCGGCGCCGAGAACCCGGTGCTGTCGATACTCGCACTGTTGACGGTCTCGATCGGCCTTCCGTACTTCGTGCTTTCCACCACAGGTCCCTTGATGCAGGCCTGGTACGCGGGACGATTGACGGCTGGCTCTCCGTACCGCCTGTTTGCTTTGTCCAACCTGGCATCGCTCGCGGCGTTGCTGGCGTATCCGTTCAGCATCGAGCCGGTTTCGTCCGTCAGCCAACAGTTGTCCGTATGGTCCGGCGCTTATGTTGGATTCGCGTCTGCTCGCGGTCGCTTCCGCGTTGCGCAGCCGCAAGAGCCAGATGTCCGACGAGCGGGAGGGCGCTGGCCGAAGCCAGCAATCAGCCGCTGCTTTGGCTCGCGCTCGCTGCGTGCGCTTCGACGCTCTGGCTCGCTGTGGCGAATCACTTGAGCCAGGAAGTCGCGGCCATCCCGTTTCTTTGGGTGCTTCCGCTGGGCATTTACTTGTTGAGTTTCATCCTGTGTTTCGACCGCGACGGCTGGTACCGTCCTTTGCTGTATCGCTGGATATTGCCCGTGGCGTGGATCGCCGTAAGCGTCCGCCTGGCGCTGCAAGGCAAGATCGGCGGCTTCGAGTGGGAAATCGTTCTGCTTTCGGCTGCCTTGTTCGTGTGCTGCATGTTTTGTCACGGCGAACTGGCCGCGCGAAAACCGGAACCGCGGCACGGGCTGACGCTTTTCTATCTGATGATTGCGATCGGCGGCGCGCTGGGCGGCGTGTTTGTGGGTTTCATCGCGCCGCATATTTTCAGCTCCTATCTGGAACTTCCGGTCGGCATTGCGGCGTGCATTATTTTGGGACTGGCGCTGGTCTATGGATTCGCTTCGCCACGGCACCTGACGCGTTGGGTCCTGGTCTCGGTGCTGGCGTTCGTCGCGGCCACGCAACTTCGCTCTAACGGCCAGACGCTGCTGCGGGTCCGCAATTTCTACGGCACGCTGCAGGTGATCGACAACGGGAGCGGCTTGACCGCGGTGCGCGCGTTCTACAGCGGGACCATTTTGCACGGAATGCAATTCCTTACGCCAGAGCGCAGCCGGTTTCCGACGACCTATTTCGGCCTGCAATCGGGCGTGGGCCGAGTCCTGGCTGCATCGCATCGGCGCGTGGGCGTGCTTGGGCTGGGCATCGGGACACTGGCGGCGTACGGTCGCCCCGGCGATCGAGTTCCGGTTTTACGAAATCAATCCTGCTGTTATACAAGCCGCCTCGGCGGACTTCAGTTTTCTGCGTGATTCCGGCGCGAAGATCAGCGTGGTGGCGGGCGATGGCCGCCTTATGCTCGAACGCGAAGCGCGCTGAAAACTTCGACGTCCTGGTGTTGGATGCTTTCTCCGGCGACTCCATTCCTGTTCACCTGCTCACCACGCAAGCGCTCGACCTTTACTTCAGGCATCTGCGGCCCGGCGGAATCCTGGCGATCAACGTCACCAACAAATATTTGGATCTGCCAGCGCTGGTTCAGTCTCTCGCAGGACACATGCACAAGCAGGTTCTGCTGATACACAATGCAGCCGACCGCCCCAACGCCATCTACCAGGCCGATTGGGCTGTTCTGTCGGAACAAGCGAGCGCGCTATCTGAGCTGCAGCGATTCAGCAGTCCGGCGCAAACACACCGCGCCGTTCGTCCGTGGACAGACGACTACAGCAACCTGTTCGGCATTCTGAAGTGATCGAGCTTCGCTATCATCAAAGATTATGAAGCTGTCACCTTTCCTCTCTGGATATTTGGATGGAGCAGAAATTTTCTGCCGATCCGCCTATCGAATTCGACCTGGCATCCAGCACCGGACCCGTCTGGACAATGCGCGAACTACTCGCGCTGGGCGACGCCGGCGATCAGGAGCGGCTGCTCGACACCAAGCTGATCTACACCAGTCCCGCCGGCTCGGACGAACTGCGGCACGAGATCGCCGCTTTGCAGAATGTCGATCCGAGCGAGGTCCAGGTGATGACGGGCGCCGCCGAAGCGCTGCTGCTGTTGTTCTTCCTCGAAGCCGCGCCGGGCGTCAATGTGGTGCTGCCCAATCCGGGATTTCCCACCAACACGGCGCTGGCGGAATCGCTCGGCATGGAAATTCGCTACTACACGCTGCGCGCTGAGAATCAGTTCCGCGTCGATCTGGACGAGGTCCGGGGCCTGGTCGACCATAACACGCGCATCCTGCTGGTGAACTCGCCGCACAATCCAACCGGCGCTGTTTTGAGCGATCGCGAAATGGAAAGCCTGCACGATTTCGCCGTCGAGCGCGGCATCCAGTTTGTTTCCGACGAAGTTTATCACCCGGTGTACCACGGCGAGGCGATGCGTTCGGCATCGCGGCTTCCGCATGCAACCGTGCTGGGCGATTTTTCCAAAGCGCTTTGCCTGAGCGGCCTGCGTGTAGGTTGGATCATCGAGCGGGACGCCGCGCGGCGTAAGCGCTATCTAAACGGGCGCAGCTATTTCACGGTATCCAACACCGCCGTGAGCGAGGGCCTGGCTACGATAGCCCTGCGGCATCGGGACACGATTTACGGGCGCGCGCGTAAAGTGGCAGCCGCCAACCTGGCATTGCTCGATCAGGTTTTCGCGGAGCATGGCGATCTCTTGCACTGGGTGCGGCCGCAGGGCGGGATGACCGCGTTTCCAAGGCTCGCGAGCGGAGAGGATGCCCGCGAATTCTGCGGCCGGCTACTCAAGCGCGGCGTAATGATCGCACCCGGCGATTGCTTCGGTATGCCCTCGCATTTCCGGCTGGGTTTCGCCGCCAGCGGCGCGCGTTTTCCGCAGGCGCTGGAACGCTTCGCGGAATTTCTGAAAAACTGAAGCGCGCGAAAGAAACTTTTCTCGCAGAGGCGCAGAGAACGCAGAGAAAACCGTTAGCGTGTGACTGCCGGCGGCTCATTTTTCAATGTGGCCGTGCGCGGACGCCCGATGCAGGTGTAGTCGAAACCGGCATCGCGCGCCTGCTCAGGCTCGTACAAATTTCTTCCATCGACCAGAATCGGCTTGCGCCATGGAGCGCGCCATCTGCGCCAGATCGAGTTTGCGGAACTCGTTCCACTCGGTCACCAGAACCACGGCATCGGCGCCGCTGGCTGCATCCAGCGCGGATTCGCAGTACTGGATTTTCAAGCCCGGGTTTTGCGCGCGGCAGGCCGGCATGGCGATCGGATCGTAAGCTTTCACGCGCGCGCCCATTTGCAGCAGGCGGTCGGCAATCTCCAGGCTGGGAGCATCGCGCAGATCGTCGGTCTCGGGCTTGAACGCCAGACCTAGCAGCGCAATGGTGCGGCCCTTGAGGATGAAAAGCTTTTCCTGGAGTTTCTGGATCACTAGTTGGCGTTGCGCTCGATTTACGGCCAGCGCCGCTTCGAGTAGGGGCGCCTTGCATCCGTACTCGGTCGCGGTGTGCAGCAGCGATTGAATGTCTTTGCCGAAGCAGCTTCCGCCCCAGCCGATTCCCGCGTTGAGGAAGCGTGAACCGATGCGCGAATCGAGACCGATGCCCGACATCACTTCCTTGGCGTCGGCGCCCAGGCGCTCGCAGAGATTTGCCATTTCGTTGGCGAATCCGATCTTCATCGCCAGAAACGTGTTGGCGGCGTACTTGATCATTTCCGCGCTGGTCAGGGTGGTCATCACCAGCGGAACGCGGCTGAAATCGCGCGGACGCGGCAAGTTTTGCGGAGCGGTGAAGCGCTGCTCGATCAGCGGCTCGTACAGTTTGCGCAGCACTGCCATAGTGCGCTCATCCTCCGCGCCCAGCACGACGCGTTCGGGATAGAGCGAATCGGCGAGCGCGCTGCCTTCGCGCAGGAATTCCGGGTTGCTGGCTACGCCGAAACTGATGCGCTTCTGATCTTCCGGATGCGCCTCGCGAATTCCCTCGCGCACCAGGGTGTCCACCAGGTTCCCCGAGCCCACCGGCACCGTGGATTTATTGACGACGACGCGATAGCGCTCGCCGTCCATGCTGGCTCCGATGCTGCGCGCGGCGGCTTCCAGGAACGAGAGATCGGATTCGCCCGATGTGCGCGGCGGCGTTCCTACTGCGATGAAAATGACATCGCTCTCCGTGACCGGCGCTGCGAGGTCGGTGGTGAAATCGATCGAGCCCGCGCCCGGCGCCGCGATCAACTCGGCAAGATGCGGTTCATAGATCGGCATCTCGCCGCGGGCGAGCTTTGCAACCTTGGCTGCGTCGGTGTCGACGCATGTCACGCGGTGGCCCAGGTACGCAAGGCAGGCGCCCGTTACGGCGCCTACGTAGCCCGTTCCAATCACGGTTACCCGCATACGTATGAATCGTAGCACGCAGTCCTAAAATGCGATCCTGGCCATAAGTTAGCTATTCTGGCTACTTCCGGCCCCGGTTTTTGCCCCCATGCAGACCATTCTGGTAATCGACGACGACGAGAGCCTGCGCGACACAATCGGTGTCATGCTGGAGCAGGAAGGGTTTCGCGCGGTCCTCGAAGCGGACGGCAGAGCGGGATTCGAAAAGGCGCTTCTGCTGAAGCCCGACCTGGTTCTGGTGGATCTGCGCCTGCCGAGCATGAGCGGCGTCGACATCTGCAAACAGCTCCGCGCGGCGCAGATGAAAACGCCCATCATCGTGCTGAGCGCGCTCGGCGATGAAGTGGATAAAGTTCTCCTGCTCGAAATCGGCGCCGACGACTACGTGGTCAAGCCCTTCGGCTCCCGCGAGCTGCTGGCGCGGATTCGCGCGATCCTACGGCGCCTCGCGCCCGATGCCCACAAAATCATTCACTTCAGCGACACCGAAGTGGATTTCGAGCGGCGCATGGTAACGCGGCACGGCGAGGAACTGAAATTGACACCCGCCGAATACAACCTGCTGACCTATTTCCTGCAGAATCCCGATCGGCCGCTGACGCGCGACATGATCCTGAATTCTGTCTGGGGCTACCAATCGTTCCCCAACACGCGCACGGTTGACGCGCACGTGGTCAAACTGCGCCAGAAGCTGGAACCCGATCCGAACACACCGCGCCATTTTCTGACCGTGCACGGCATCGGTTACCGGTTCATTCCCTGAGCCCCGGCGCCCAGGCCGATTTATGAAACAATCGAACGGACGGCAGCTTTAACACTTTGTTAACATCGCTGCCGCATCGCGCGCAGCCAGGTTCGACAAAATGGAGCTGTGGTGGAATCCTCAGAACCCCGGAGCCGTACCGTATTGATCGTCGAAGATGCCGAGCCATCGGCGGCGACGCTGGAGATCGCGCTGCTGGCGATACCAGGCGTCGCGGTGAGAGTGGTATCAGGCGCGCGCCAGGCCATCGAGATACTGGAGAACCCGGAGGCGCAAGTTCACGCGTTAGTCACCGATCTGCACATGCCACTGATGGATGGTTTTGAGCTGGTCGGAAAAGTGCGCTTGCCCGGCCGCTACCACTCCCTTCCCATTGTGGTGATCAGCGGCGACTCCGATCCGCGGACGCCCGAGCGTGTCTTTCGTCTGGGCGCCAATGCTTACTTCCCGAAGCCTTTCTCGCCCGCCCAGGTGCGGCGAAAAGTGGAGCAACTACTCAATGCGAATGATTCTGTCCGTGTCCCGTAGTGTTGCCATTATCTGCGTCGTGTTCCTGTTTGCCGGCGTCAGTCCGCAGGCGGCGCGTGCACAGGCCGCCGATCCACTCAACCAGATTCTCGAGCGCCTGGAGCGTCTCGAGAAAGAGAATCACGAACTCGCGGAGGAGGTCCGCGCATTGCGGCGCGATCTCGCCGTCGCGCATACCGACTCAGGCGAACGCCTGGCCGCGGTCGAAGAGAAAGCCGCTATTCAGGAGAATCGCGTGGAAGAACAGGCGCAAACCAAAGTAGAATCCTCCCAGCGCCTGCCTATCAGAATCACCGGCATGATGCTGTTCAACACGTTTCTGAATTCGCGCCAAACCGGCGGCGTCGAAAGCCCGCAGGTGGCTCCGGCGAGTGGGGGCGCGCTCTCGGGTGGTGCCACGCTCCGCCAAACGCAATTGGGACTAGACTATCGCGGGTCGCAGACGCTGTGGGGCGGCCAGGTGCATGGCTCAGTGATGATGGATTTCTTTAGCGGCAACGGGCAAGGCTCCGATTCGCTGGTTCGCCTGCGCACGGCCCGATTGGACATTGACTGGGGGTCGACCAGTCTGATGGTCGGCCAGGACAAGTCGATCCTCTCGCCGCGTGAGCCCAATTCCCTGGCCAGCGTCGGCTATCCCGCCCTCAGCGATTCCGGCAACCTCTGGCGCTGGGAGCCGCAGGTGCGTCTGGAACAACGCTTCCGGTTGGCCGACGATACCGGAATTCGCGCGCAAGTGAGCGTATTCGCCACCGACGAGACTTATTCCTATGTTCCAAGCACGGTGGCGATCCAGCCGTACCGTCCCGCGCTGCAAGGGCGCCTGGAACTCTGGCACCGCTTGGCGGGAGAGCACCGCCGCATTGCGATCGCCCCCGGCTTTCACACCTCCAGTACGCACGTTGCCGGAACCACTGTGCCTTCGCACATGTTTTCGGTGGACTGGTTCGCCAATCCCTGGAGCCGGCTGGAATTCAGCGGCACGTTTTTCACCGGACAAAACATTGCCAACCTGGGCGGCTTGTATCAGGGCTTCACGGTGTTTGGTCCGGGTTATGTGATTCCGGTGCATTCAACCGGCGGATGGGCGCAGTTGAGCTATCTTGCCACCCCGCGGCTCTCCTTCAATCTGTACAGTGGCCAGCAGGATAATCGCGACAGAGATTTGTACTACACAGGGATCGGCAGGAATTTCAGCTACGCCGGGAATATGATGTATCGTCTTGCGCCCAACGTCATCGTGAGCCTCGAATCCGGCCAGGTGCGCACGCTGTATTTGGGACGTGGTAACCAATTGAACAATCGCTATGACCTGGCTTTTGCATATCTGTTCTAGCAGCCTCTTCATCCTCGCCTGGATAGCAGGGCCGTTGGCTGCATCCTCGGTGCGCGGACAAGTGGAGCTTGTGGATTCCCGTTCCAGCAGCGTGCGCAAGTATAAAGACTATGCGGGAGTGGTGGTCTGGCTGGAGTCTGTCTCTCCAGCGGCCAGCCGTCCCCCCGCATCCGGCGCACCACCGGTTTTCGAAATGAAGCAAAAGGACAAAATGTTTGTCCCGCACGTGCTGGCTATTCCGGTGGGAGCTGCGGTGGCGTTTCCCAATCTCGATCCGATTTTCCACAACGCTTTTTCGAATTTCAACGGGCAGCTTTTCGATGTCGGCCTTTACAGGCCGGGTACCAGCCGTACGGTTCGCTTTCAGCGGGAAGGCGTCGTGCGGGTGTTCTGCAATATTCATCCCACCATGAGCGCCGTCATCATGGTGCTCAAGGAACCGTACTTCGCTATTTCGGGAAAAACGGGAGCCTTCGAAATTTCCGGCGTGCCGGCGGGCGAATACCGCCTCCATATGTTTCATGAACGGTCAACGGCCGAAGCGCTGCAATCCGTCGAGCGCCAGATCGTGGTGCAGGACACTGCCGTGGTGCTGCCGCTCATTCAGATCTCGGAAGCCGGATATCTATCGGCTCCGCACACCAACAAGTACGGCAAGCCCTATCCGCGCGTGATCGAAGATCACCGCATCTATCAGGAATCGGACCAATGAGGCTTCCGCGTTTTTCCCGGCTTTCGCTGCTCTGGAAGATTTTGCTGTCGACATCAGTGGCAATTACCGCGTTGTTCACCATCGCCGGGTGGATGGTGCTCCATGATGCGCTTGAGACTACAACTCGCGGCCTTGAAGAGGAAGTGCAAGCCAGCTTCCAGGCGTATCGTTCGCTGTGGCAATCGCGCGCCGAAAAGCTGGCGTCGATGAGCCTCATTCTCAGCGCGATGTCCGATGTGCGCGCGGCCTTCAGCACCGGGGATCAGGCCACCATCCGCGACACCGCCGGCGAGTTGTGGGCGCGGGTTTCCGAAGAAAACGCCTTGTTTCTGGTGACAGATCCCAAAGGCAAACCGATTGCCTCTCTCAGCGGCATTCCTGACCAGGGCTTGTGGGGCCATTCCACGCTGGTGCCGGCCGCGTCCAAACGATTTCCCCGGCAAACCTCAGGAATCATTCCGGCAGGCGGCTATCTTTATCAGGTTGCCGTGACGCCGGTCTACGTACAGTCGGCGCGCGGCCTGGCACTGCTCAACGTACTGGTTGCCGGAAACCGCGTGGATGCTTTGGTGGCCCAGCGGTTGAAGGAAGCCACCGGCGGCAGCGAGTTTTTGTTTTTGTCCGGAGGGCAGGTGATGGCGTCGACCCTCAATCCACGCGCCACCGCCGAGCTGGCAAGGAAACTGGTGGCGAGTGCGGGCGGCCCCGCGGCGGCGCGCATCAGCGATGGCGTCATCGAGTATGCGCCGCTCATGACGCCACTCGAAGACATCGAGGGCAAGCCGATCGGCGAGTTATGGATTCTGCGATCGTTTGAGAACGCCCGTCAGCGGCTGGCGGTGTTGCGCCGCAACATGATTCTGCTGGGCCTGGCGGCAGTGCTGGTCGGTCTCGCACTCACGTATCTTTTGGCGCGAAAAATCGTGCGGCCAGTGGAAACACTGGATCGCGCCGCCGCGGAAGTTTCGCGCCAAAATTACGACTATCGCGTGCCAGTAGAAGGCCTGGACGAGCTCGGCCGCCTGGCGCAAACTTTCAACGACATGTGTACTTCGATTCAAAGCGCGCGCCAGGAGCTGATCCGCCATGAACGCATTTCGACCATCGGCCGGCTTTCCAGCTCCATCGTGCACGACCTGCGCAATCCCCTGGCGGCGATTTACGGCGGCTCCGAGATGCTGGTGGATTCGGACTTGGCGCCGGCGCAGGTGAAGCGTCTGGCGGCCAATCTTTATCGTGCTTCGCGGCGCATTCAGGAATTACTGCAGGACCTGGTCAACGTGGGGCGCGGCAAGACCGAGGGCGCCGAGATTTGCCGGCTGGGCGAAGTAGCCAGGGCTGCCGTTGAGTCGCTCGCGGCGACGGCGGAAGCGCAGAGTGTCAGCGTGCTCGTTGACGTTCCGGACTCCATCGAGCTGCCCTTGGAGCGCGCCCGCATGGAGCGGGTCTTCATCAATCTAATTTCCAACGCGCTGGAGGCCATGCCTGCGGGCGGAGCCGTTCGTATCGCCGCGACCCTCGAAGAGCACGCCGCGCTGGTCGAAGTGAGCGATAATGGGCCGGGCATCGCGCCCCAGGTGCAAGCACACATGTTCCAGCCTTTCGCGAGTTCCGGCAAGAAAGACGGTTTGGGATTAGGCCTCGCGCTCTCCCGGCAGACCGTGCTCGATCACGGCGGCGATATGTGGGTGGAATCGAAACCTGGCCTGGGCGCGCACTTTCTCTTTCGGCTGCCGTTGGAGAAGCCGGCTATGTCAGCCGCGAGGCAGGTGGCGTCATCGCTGCAGCAGGTCTAGCGGTCTAATTGTGACGGCCGTTGGTGCCTTTTTTTAGGAAGGCTTCCATGAAGCGATCGAACTTCTTGTCAGTGCGATGTTGTGATTCGATCAGAGCTTTGAGTCGCTCATCGGTAGCCGCCATCGCCTGTTCCGTGCGCTTCTGGGCGGCGGCCAAGGCATTCACTCTCTTGTCCGTGGCCAGCATGGCTTTCGCGCCCATGCGCATCAGCTTGGTAATTCCATCCAAGCGTTTGTCGATTCGATCCATACGGACCTCGGCTCGAGCCTGATGTTCCAACAGAAACTCGATCGTCTTTTCGACGTTCATGTAGCCATCGTAGCTTACCTGGCCACGAGCGGAGCTACTACTCGATCCAGCTCCGCGTCGGTCCATGCGGCAACCTTGACGTTCTTGTGCAGCGTCCAGCGCTCCACATGTTCCAGCGTCTTGCCCGGCTCGATCTTGGTGATGGGCCCCAGGGTTTCGATCTCCAGAAATTCCGCATTGGTGAACGTTTCGAACGAGCATCCGAAATCCGGATACTGCTTCTTCGCATCGGCCTCATAGTGTTTGATGAACAGATCGGAGCCCAGCAGGTACGCGCCCCAGGTGTGAGGATTGAACGTGCCCAGCTTCTGCGGCTGCCCGGTGTTCTTGGCGTCCTGGCGCAGCATCAGGTACTTCTTCGTGTACGTCCAGCGATTGTCGGTGAGATCGGTGAAAGCCCACATGGTGAGCGGATTGGTCGCGGCCAGCACTTCGGGATGCGTGCCTCGCGGCGGGAATCCGTGAATGCCCGTGCCACCCTGCGCCATCATGGTGAGCGCCCAGGCAGCCCACTCCACGGCCTTGGCGTTCGTGTTGCGGATGCGATGCACCAGCTCCACCGCCGAACCCGTGGGCGACAGTTTCACAATAATCTGCTTTTCGAGGCCGGTCAGCGGTTCTACCGGCTCGGTGGCTTCAAGCACATTGCCCTTGACCACCACTTTGATCGGGCCATTATCCGGCGCGTAGGTTTTTTCGCGATCCTCCGGCGCAACCCAGATGCGGTGGCCGCCGCGCAATTGCCACGCCGCCTCGCCAGATTTGCCCAGTCCGTCGGCAAATTCCTTGAAAAGGTTTTGGCCGTTCACAAAGCCGTAGCGCATCACGCGCGGGCCGATATCGCTGGTGACCATTAGTTCGACTTCACCATTCGAAATCCGATAGGTGTTGGGCCAACCTTTGTAGTTCGTTTTGTCGATTTTGACGGCTGCAGAGGCGGTCATAGTTAGGGCGATCGCGATGGACAGTGTTCTAGTCATCGACTCGCTATTATGCCTTAGTTCTTCACGGCAAGCACGGCGTCGAGCGGAGCGCCGGTCGAATGTCCCTCAACGGTGCTGAAGCCTGCGGCGCGCAGCAGAGCCTCGTACTCGAGCAAATTGCGCTCGCGGCCCTCGGTGCAAACCAGCATATTCAGCGATTGCATATTGGCCCACATAGGGCCGGTTTTATCTTCCTGCAGGAGTTTTTCGGCGATCAGCAGGGCGCCGCCGGACGGCAGGCGCGCGTAAATCTTGGCCAGCAGGGTGTGGATCTTTTCTTCGGACCAATCATGCAAGATGCGCGAGACGGCGAACAGGTCGGCTTCGGGCAGGGCGTCGTGGAAAAAATCTCCGGGAATCAGTTCCACGCGCGCCGCCACCGATGTCTTCGCCACCTCCTCGCGCGCGATTTGGATAACCACTGGTAGATCAAACACGGCCGCGCGCATATTCGGATAGCGCTCGCAGGCCGCCACAGCCAGGTGGCCGGTCGCGCCACCCAGATCCACTAGGCGGCGGAAGCGGCTGAGATCGAAGCTCGCCACCACGGCGGGCGAACTCAGCAAGCCGTAGCCGTGCATGCCTATCAGGAACATGCGCTTGTCCTGCTCGGTGCGGAAGAAATGATCGAATATGCCAGTGCCTTCGAGGCCGTAAGCCTGCCGCCAGCGATGTCCGCCCTCGCGCACAGCGTCTTCCAGAAATCCCCACAGCCGGTAGAGGACTTCGTTGGAATATTGGATGTACCCGGTCATCGCCTGCGGGCTGCGCCGCGCCAGATACGCCGCCGCCACCGGCTGGTTGGCATAGACCGAGCCTTGTTTGCCCAAAAGCGATAGACCCACGCAGGCGTCCAGCAGACGCTCCAGCGCGCCAGCGTCTGCGCCGATATGCTTCGCCAGCATGGCGGCGGTGGCGGGACCCTCATCCAGGCGATCGAACACGCCCAGCGAGACCGCGGCGAACATGGACTTCGAACGGCGGAAGGCTTCGATGAGATCGAGTACAGGAGCGGGATCGGGTGTGGTCATGGCTGCCGGAAATGATCGTAACCCATCGGGGCTAATCGCCGGGCGTTCAGAAACACTGCGCCAGCTTTTCCGCGCCGCATGACGCCGATTTTCGTCAATGGAATTCCCTGGTGCTGCGCCGGCACGCGCGTGCCCGGCGGAACGGTGAACAGCAATTCGTAATCCTCACCGCCGTGAAGCGCTTGCTCCAGGCTGGCTCCGCGAAAAATCGGCGGCGTGCCGATTTCGGCGGAAAGATTCGACGCGATCGCCAGGCGCCGCAGGTCAAGCGATAAACCGTCGCTCAAATCCATCGCTGCCGTTGCGTGCAATCGTTCGCGAAGGAACCGGCCGAGCGCCAGTCTGGGCGTCGGCTGCAAGTGGATACGCCAGGCCCGCCCTGCCCGTGTTTCCAGGCCCAGGGCAGAACCGCCCAGCGTTCCGGAAACGTAGATCGAATCGCCTGCCCGAGCGCCGCTGCGCAACAGGGCGCGGCCGCGCGGCACGCCGCCGCACACCACGATGTCGCACGACAATTGCGCCGATCGCGCCAGATCGCCGCCCGCCAGTACCGTGCCAGTTCGATCCGCAAGGCGCAGCAGTCCGCGATAGAAGCCGGAGATCCAGCGCGCGTCCGCCCATGCCGGCGCGGCCAGCGACACCAGGCAGAATTTCGGCGTTCCGCCCATGGCCGCGATGTCGCTCAATCCGCGCGCCAGGGCTTTGTGGCCGACTGCCGAAGGCGTGTGCGTGTCGCGGCGGAAGTGGACGTTCTCCAGCAGTTGATCGGTAGTGAACAGCAGGTCTTCTTTCGCGCCGCGCGGGCGGAACACGGCGCAATCGTCGCCAATGCCGGCGATTATCTCGGAATTCCTGGGGATCGAAACCCGCGCGCGGATCTGATCGAGTATGGTTTCTTCGCGCGCGGCCACTGGCAGATTCTAACGTGCCCGGCTTGACCGCACCAGCCCTATTTGAGAAAATCAAGCTGTTGTAAGAAATGGTTGTTCGTCGGCAAAATCGGGAGAACTGAGTAGAGCTACGAGGCGACCCTTCGTGGCTTTTTGCTTTTTTGGGACCCGAAAATACGCCGGACAATATCAGGAGAATGGTAGTGAAAGAAAAAGGCATAGTGAAATGGTTTAACGCCGCAAAAGGCTACGGATTTATCCAGCGCGCCAGCGGTGACGATGTATTTGTCCACTTTTCGGCCATCCAGGCGAATGGGTATCGCACCCTGGATGAAGGTGCGGAGGTAGAGTTCGAGGTGAAGCAGGGTCCGAAGGGACTGCAGGCCGAGAACGTCAGTCGGCCGTAATCGCCTTTCCCAAAACAAAGACAATTCAACGAAAGGGCCGCCGGCTTGGCGGCCTTTTCCATTTGTGGCTAAGGATGGGAATGGAAGTGCGCAGCCGGACTGGAGCATCGGCCGCTAAAATATGCCGCAGTTATTCGCTGTGATTCGCACGCGGGACCTGGCATGGCAGGAGTCGCGCTCGCTTGAGGCTCAGGAGGACTGGGGAGCCCACGCCGCCTTCTGGGAGGCCCGCTCGAAGGCACCAGCGATGTTCTACTCATTGTGCGAGCAGGGAGCTCGGACGAAATCAGCGAACGTTTTGCGGCTGATCCATGGTCTGGCGAGCGAGACCTGCTGCGCGTCAGCCGGATTTCGCCCTGGAACCTGCGGCTGGGCTCGCTCTAAGCGAACTATTGCGGAGCCGGCCGGGATTTCAACACCTGGATCCGGTTGGATTCCATACGGAACAGGTAGTCGTAAGCCTTGAGTCCGTTGGGATCGGGCGCGGGTTGGCCCGTCTTCACGGTCCACACGAGCAGCGTCGGATCGCGGAGAACTACCTGGGCGATGACGGCTAGGTCGTAACGTGGCAAGGGATCGTCCAAAATCAGCATCGTGCTCTTAGCAGGGACTCTGAGTCCCAACGTTTGAAAACTTTGAATGGCGGCGTCGACCTGGCGCTGCATATCGAAGAACGCAGGTCGAAACTCTTTGCTCTTGATCACGGCTTCATAGCCAACGGCGAGGAGCGCGGCTGCCACCAGTACGGGCTGCCAACGCCGCAAACGGCCGGGTGCCTGAGACCAAAAGGGAACCGAACAACATTGCCCAACCGGCGAGCGGAATGTAGAGGCATGACCAAATTCGCCCGGAGAGAAACACGATAGGCAGCGGGCTGAGCACCACGAAAATCTGGCAGAAGCGAAGCGGCGGTGCAGGCCTCCGCCATGCTACATAGCCGAGCAGCAGCCATAGCGCGATCGTTTTGGCCGGAGTAAAGAAAGCGCCTGCGTAAAACAGGCAATTGAGGTAAAGCGCCTGCTGTTCCATGAATCGCTGGCCGGTGAAGAGAGGGCGGTAAAGTTCCTGTTGGATGAGGGAGTCCGGCCCATGCAGCTTGCCGATCACATAAACCAGCGTCAGCATTCCCGAGAAGACGACCAGGCGCCCGTCTTTGCGCACCCAGTGCCAGATGTGGGCCCAACTACCGGGTGGATGGTACAGCAGTTCATACGTAAATACGAAAACCGGAAACGTAACCGCCATTTCCTTGGAATTCAGCGCGCCGACGTACAGCAGCAGGACTGCGGCGGATTCCTTCCAGGTGAGGAGTCTGCCCAGGGAGCGAACTTTCACATAAACAACGAAGGCGGCGAAATAAAAAAAGAAGCAGAGGATGTCGTAAATCACTGCGGTGATGACCTGCAAATCCGCCAGGAAGCCATGATTGCTGACCACGAAAGCAACAACGAAGGCCACCAGGTAGTCACCCGTAAGCAGGGCGGCGAAGCGCCAGATCAGAACCACGTTCGCTCCCAGGAGCAGGAAAATTACGACGCGATACGGAAGAGGATTCAACCCGGCGAAATGGAACAGGGGAAGATAAAAGGCCGCGCCCATCGGACGATAGAAGGTGGAAAAGAATAACAGATTCCCTTGCAGTGCCTTCCCGGCACCTGCGGTCCAGTAATAGTGCAGGTTGATCAAGTCATCGTTTCTGAAGCCCGCGTGCAGTCCGCCCCAGGCGGAACAGACAAAGTAGACCAGAACGATGGCCAAGCCGGCGAGCCGCCACTGCGGCGCGGTCAAAAGAGCGGGAAGCGATCTTTGAGGCGGGTTCCGCGGTAGGGGTCGGAGCCATCCCGCGCATTATATGCTTTACGGTTCCAGATACACCGTTACGCGATTGCTTTCCTGTCCATCCGCCGCCAGGTATAATTCTGCCGGGCCGGCGTTCACCAGGGTCGGAAGCTGCAGCTCGATCAAATAGAAGCCGACGTAGCCTGGGGCCAACGTGGCATGCGTCACGGCCACCGCGGCACCGTCCACATAGGCGCGCACGCCGGCCGCAACCCGCGGGGGATTGTCGAGCGGTGCGGCTCGGCCCGTGGGCCAGTCGGGCTGGACCCGTCCCAAGCCAGTCGCTAGAATCTGGATGCGCGCGCCGGAGCGGGCGGTATTCCGCGCGTCCAGCATCAAGCCGCTATCCGCATCAAGCAGCAGCGGCGCACCCTCGCGGTCCACAAAAATGGCAGGCGAGACGGGCTGTACGGCCAACGAAAGCGATACCTGGGCTTCGCCGTCGAGGGTCAGCGAAACGGCGGGACCGCTGGCTTCGAACGGCACTTGGATTTGCGCGCCCGTTTCCGATGACGCCAACACCGGATATTCGATGCCGCTGGCGCGCGCCCCGCGCACCGGCCCGCCCAACACACTCACCAGCGATCCCGGCGCGGCGGCGCGATTAGTGAAATCGGCGGCGTTCACCACGCGCAGCGTTCGCGCACGGTGCGGCGCCGGCGCAGCGTACACGCCGTAGCCGTCGAGCGCGACGTAGAGCTGGTTGCCGGCCGCGTCCAACATGACGTCGGTGGCGCGCGCAGCGGGAAGGGCGCCGGTTACGGGTGTCCACGCGGAAGCCGGCCCTGCTCCTTCGAGATCGGCGCGGGCGAAAAACACGCCGCTACTGGTGGCGGCATAAACCACGCCGGCGGCGCGATCAGCGGTAACGCCGTAAGTGGGCGCCTCCGCCAGGTTGGCGGTGAGATCGTCCCAGAATCCGCCGGTATTGGTGGTGCGCAACACGTGCGGACCTTTGCCGCTCAGCGCGGCCAGGGCGACACGCGGCGATTGCTCGTCCACAAACAGCCGCTCGACGGGTCCGGATGCCGCCGGCCGGGAGAGATTCCAGGTGCGGCCTGCATCGAGCGAGGCCCAGATGCGGCCATCCCGCGCTCCCGCGTAAGCGATGTCGCCGGAACCGGCTACCGCCGTCACTTCCGCTCCGAGCGCAGTCGAGTAGGCGCGCCGTAATTGCGTTTCCAACTCCAACCGCGTGCTGGAAGCCGGTTGCCAGGCACTCGATGGCCCGGCGCTGGTGGCCGGCATCCATTCGAACGATCCCGCGCCCGCCACTTCAATGCGCATGCCGCGGCCATTGGCTGGCGCCGCCACCAGCTTTTCGACGGGCAGGTTGGGCAGGAACTGGTTCAGACCGGTCCAGGAGAGCCCGCCATCGGCCGATCGCCACAGTCCAGCGTCGTTCGCAAGTACCACTTGCTCCGGATTGGCGGGAGAGATCGCCATATCGTGTTGGTTGGGCCCGACGATGGATTGGTGGTTGAAACTGGTGAGATTGATCCAAGTCCGGCCGCCGTCGTCGGATCGATATAGGTGCTCTCCCAAAGCAAACAATGTTCGTGAATCGGTGGGATGAACGCGTACCACCGCGCCCGGCTCAGGCAGGCGGACGGCGTCCGGGGCCGCTATAGGTCCACTGCGCGCCGGAGGCTGGGCTAGCCGTGTCCAGTTCTCGAAATCCACTGTCCCGAAGATCGCGCCGGATGCCGAGCGCGCATATAAGCTGCTGGCATCGGGGGAAAACCACACTTCGGCAACCGGCCCGCTAGCCGGCGCCGCCAGCATCCGTTGCATCGCCAGATTGCCGACCTTGCGCCACTCCGGCCGCTGCGCGAGCGGGGCGCTAGTCGACCCTACTTGAGCGAAGGCAGCGCTCCAGGCGATGAGCATGGAGCCGCACAGGCGGGCGAAAGATCGTGTATCCCCGTGACACATCGACGTGTCTTATTTTACCGTATCGGCGGCAGGCGCCTTCTGAAAGACCCTGATTCGTTGAGATTTAGCGCAACCGGACTTGTGCGGCATGGTACTTGCAATGCACGTTTGATGCTAGACTGGGCCTGTGTAGGGTGGTGGGTCTGGCGGGGAGACAGATGTCCAGGGGCTCGACGAAAGAATTGTCGAAACTCGTAGCCGCGCTGGCGGTGTGTGCGCTCACTGCGTACGCCCAAACTTCGCCGGCCGCGCACCTGCGCAGCCTCACCGGACAGGTTTCGGTTCTGCGGGATAGCACGCCGTGGGCTTTGAGCGTCGGCAATGCCGTCGAGCCCGGCCAAATCATTCTGAGCGGTTCCGATGGCTTCGCGATTTTCGAAGTCTCGGACGGCAGCACCTTCGAAGTTTTCCCCAATTCGCGCGTGGTGTTTCGCGACAATCGCTCCAATTGGAAAGATCTGCTGGAAGTGCTCATCGGCCGCGTGAAGATCCATATCCAGAAGATCGGCGGCCAGCCCAATTACAACAAAGTGCGCACGCCCACCGCGGTGATCTCTGTTCGCGGCACTACCTTCGATGTCAGCGTGGAAGATGAGGACGCGACCACGCTGGTGATGGTCGAAGAAGGCCTGGTGGCGGTGCAGCATTCGCTGCTGCCGCGCGGCGATGCCAAGCTGCTGAGCGCCGGCGAATGGATTCGGGTGTACAAGAATCAGCCGCTAGCATCGAAGACCGTGGATCGCGGCGGAGTGCTTCGCACGACACTGCGCGCGGCTGCCGACGCCATGTACGGGATTCTCTACCGGACTTCGCAAAGCAGCGGGAGCCCGGGTAGCACAGGTGGCTCCGGCAGTTCCGGTTCGACAACGGGCAGCGGCGGCGTAGGGGACAAGGGTTCAGGCACACCGCCTCCTCCCCCGCCACCACCTCCCCCGCCTCCGCCGAAGCACTAGCGCGCGGCGCGCCTTGCAATATCCCAACGGTTCCGGCAACGCAATGAGAGCGGTAATTCTCGCGATCGCACTTGCGACCTGCGCCTGCCAGCCTCACTCAAGCACAGACGGGATTCCGGTTTATAACTACGAAGTGGTGCGCGTCTATCCACATGACCCCAGAGCGTTTACGGAGGGCCTGTTTTATTTGAACGGATTCCTGTACGAGAGTACGGGTATTGTGGGGCAGTCATCAGTTCGGAAAGTCAAACTCGATACGGGTGAGATTTTGCAGGCACGCGAGGTTCCCGTGCCCTACTTTGGCGAGGGAATCGTCAATTGGAAGGGCCGGCTGCTACAGCTTACGTATCAAACCCAAGTCGGCTTTGTCAGCGACCTCAGTACTTTTGCGCTGATCGGTGATTTCAAATATCCCGGGGAAGGATGGGCGCTTACTCAGGATGGCAAACGGATCATCATGAGCGATGGCACGCCCGCACTGCGTTTCTGGGATCCGGAAACCTTACAGGAAACCGGCCGGGTAGTGGTTACCGCCGAAGGCCGTCCATTGGCCAATGTGAATGAACTGGAATGGGTCAAGGGCGAGATTTACGCCAACGTCTGGCATACGGATCTGATTGCAAGAATCGATCCTGGCACAGGGAGCGTCATCGGATGGATCAACCTGGTGGGGTTGTGGCCAGGTTCCGATAACGAGGAAAAAACCCTGAACGGTATCGCGTATGACGCCGAGCGGGATCGTCTTTTCGTCACCGGAAAGGAATGGCCCAGTGTGTTTGAAATCCGATTGAAAGCGAGCGCCAATAGCCGCTAGCTACCGCGGTTTAAATCTCTCGTCGATTTCCACCTGATAGCCGCTGGCCAGGCGATTGGTTTCGTTGGCCATGCCGGCGACTGCCATCAGCTCGGCGAACATCTGATCCGTCATGCCGGCTTTGCGCGCAGCCGCGGTGTGCGACGCGATGCAGTAGCCGCATTGGTTGGTAGCGCTGATGGCGAGGTAGATCATTTCTTTCGTTACCGCATCGAGCGCGCCCGGCGCCATCACTTGCTTGATGCTTTCCCACGTCCGGCGCAGCGTGGCCGGGTCGCTGGCCAGCGCCTTCCAGAAATTATTGATCCAGTCCGTCTTGCGGGTAGCCATGATGTCGTCATAGACGGCGCGCACTTCCGCGCTGGCGGATTCGTATTCGATGAGTCCCAAAGTTGCCATATCGTTCTCCGCTGCAATTATCCCGTGGAAACGTTATATTTTTCACAAGTGATTGCCGTTTTGGAACTTCGCGACTTGCAGCAGCACTATCCCGGGCATCGCGCTTTGAACGGCGTGTCGCTCCAGATTCCGCAGGGCAGTTTCTACTCGCTGCTGGGACCTTCGGGGTGCGGCAAGACCACCACGCTCCGGTTGATTGCCGGCTTTGAACAGCCAACCAGCGGCGAAGTCTGGCTGGGGGGCGTTTGCGTGAATGGCCGTCCGCCTTACGAGCGCAACGTCAGCACGGTATTCCAGAGCTACGCGCTGTTCCCGCACATGACTGTCGAGGGCAACGTGGCATTCGGCTTGCGCCAGCAGGGCGCGGCTGACCCGGTGGCCAGCGTCACGCGCATCCTCGAGCTGATGGAACTGCGCGGCAAAGAGAAGCGATATCCTTCCGAACTCTCCGGCGGCGAGCGCCAGCGCGTGGCTCTGGCGCGATCCCTCGTGCTGGCTCCTCAACTGTTGTTGCTCGACGAGCCGCTGGCGGCGCTCGATCCTAAACTGCGCAAACAGATGCGCCATGAGCTTAAAGAGCTGCAGCGCCGCGTGGGCATCACGTTTCTGTTTGTCACCCACGATCAGGAAGAGGCGCTGGCCATGTCCGATTCCATCGCCGTGATGAATCAGGGCCGAATCGAACAAGTGGGATCGCCCGAAGACGCTTATCTGCGGCCGGCGACGCGCTTCGTGGCTGGATTTTTAGGCGCGGTGAATTGGATCGATGGCATTGGATTGCGCCCGGAAGTTACAGGCATTGCTCGCCAAGCTCCCGCCGATGTGGTGTCGCGCGCAGCTACAGTGGTGCATTCTACTTTTCTCGGCAATTGCATCCAGGTGATGGCGCGCCTCGATTCCGGCGAGCAGGCGGTGGCGGAACTGGCGCGAGGGAACGGCGCTTTTCAGACTGGTGAAGCCGTGCACCTCTATTGGAAGCCAGCCGACGAAATGCGTTTTCCATGAGCCGCCTGCGCTTTTGGTTTCTGCTTCCGGCGCGGCTCTGGCTGCTATTGCTGTTCGCTTTCCCACTGGCCATCGTCTGCGCGTATAGCTTGCTGGAACGCGGCACGTACGGCGGCGTCGAGCTGCCCTGGACCCTGGAAAATTACCAGCGCCTGTTCGATCCGCTCTACGGCGTCATCTTTCTGCGCAGCTTCGTGCTGGCGCTGGCGGCGACGGCGATTTGTCTGGTGCTGGCGTTTCCGCTGGCGCTATTTATTTCGCGCGCGGGGCCGCGCAAAACGCTCTACTTGCATCTGGTGATCCTGCCGTTCTGGACCAGCTTTCTGGTGCGCACCTACGCGTGGCTCTTTCTGCTGCGCGACACCGGGCTCATCAACACGCTGCTCCAGAAAATGAAACTGATTTCCCAACCGCTGCCGCTGCTGTACAACGATGGCGCCGTGCTGCTGGGGCTGGTGTACGGCTTTCTGCCGTTCATGGTGCTGCCGCTGTATGCGACGCTGGAACGCCTGGATCCTGCGCTGCTCGAAGCCGCGGCGGATTTGGGCGCGCGCCCATGGACGACGTTCTCTCGCGTAATCGTGCCGCTGGCCGGCCCCGGAATTTGGGCGGGATCGGCGCTGGTCTTCATTCCGTGTTTAGGCGCGTATCTCACGCCGGACTTGCTGGGCGGCGGCAAGACGGTGATGATCGGGAATCTGGTGCAAAACCAGTTCACCACCGCGCGCGATTGGCCCTTCGGCGCGGCAGCCTCCCTCGCGTTGATGGCTCTGGCCGCCGGCCTGCTGGCGGTTTTCATGCGCAGCCGGAGCAGGGAATTTCTGTGAAGCGCGCGCTAGGTCTTTACGCTGCGGCGGCGTTTGCGTTTCTGCATGTGCCGCTGATCACGCTCATGGTGTTCAGCGTCAACGCATCGCGCTTCACGCTGTGGGAAGGCTTTTCCCTGAAGTGGTACGCCGCGCTGGCTCGCGATACGCAGATGCTGGAAGCGGCCTGGAACAGTGCGCTCATTGCGGTGGTCGCGACCGCGATTTCGACCGTGGCCGGCACGCTGGCAGCCTACGGCCTTTGGAAACGGGCGTCGCGCATGTTGACGGGCGCGTTGTATCTTTCGCTGGTGACGCCGGAAATCGTCATGGGAATTTCGCTGCTGGCGTTTTTCCAGTGGACGTTCCGCTGGCTCGGCTGGCAGTTGGGCCTCCACACGGTGATGCTGGCGCACGTAGCGTTCTCGATTGCTTACGTGGCGATCGTCGTAGCGGCGCGGCTGCGCACTCTCGATCGCGGACTCGAAGAAGCCGCGATGGATTTGGGCGCGACGGAATGGGGAGCGTTTCGCCAGGTCACTTTGCCCCTACTGGTTCCAGGAATTACCGCTGCTGCCCTTTTGGCGCTGACGATTTCCTTCGACGATTACGTCATCACCAGCCTGGTGGCCGGCGTCGATTCGGAAACCTTGCCCATGGTGATCTACGCCATGGCGCGGCGCGGCGCCAATCCGTCGATCAATGCGATTTCGACCGTGATCGTGCTGGTTTTCGGGACGCTGATCCTGATTTCCGAGCGCATGAGGAAAGCATGAACCGGCGCAGTTTTCTGCTCGGCGCTACTGGCGTGGCTGCCTGTGCGGATCGCCGCAACCGTCTCAATGTGCTCAATTTTTCCGAATACATCGCGCCCGACACCATTCCCAACTTCGAGACGGAGACCGGCACGCGCGTCCGCTACACAGTAGCTGAGACCAACGAGGAAATCCTGGCGCGGGTGATGAACGGCAATTCCGGCTTTGACGTGATCTTCATCACCCACAACCGCATCGGACCGGTGCGCGACCTTGGCCTGCTGGCCCGCATCGATCGCCGCCGGCTCTCCAACCTTGACAATCTGAGCGCCGAATTCCGCTCGCCGCCCTGGGACCGCGGGCTCGATTGGGGCGTCCCGTACATGTGGCAGTCGAGCGGCATCTATTTCAACCGCAAACTCGCGCCGGCGATTCCCACGCGCTGGGCGGATCTCTGGGACGAACGCCTGGCCGGCCGCCTCACCATGCTGGACGATCCTGAAGATGTCTTCGGCGCCTGCATGAAAAAGCTGGGGTTTTCGTACGTGTCGACCGATCCCGGGCATTTGCGGCAAGCGCGTGACGAAGCGCTGCGGCAGAAGCGCCTGGTCCGCGCCTATCTCAATACCGAGGTGCGCGACCAGGTGGTGGCCGGCGACGTTGTGGAGGCGCAGGCGCTTTCCAGCACGGCGGCGCAGGCTATGGTGGCGTCCGATAACATCGGTTTTGTGTATCCGGAGGGATTCGGCATCTACGCCGACAACGCCGTGGTTCTGCGCGAAAGCCGCCGCAGCGATCTCGCGCACGAGTTCATCAATTACCTGCTGCGGCCCGAGGTGGCGGCGGCTATCGTTGGGGCGGCCAAAACGGCCACCGCTAACGGGCGCGCGCAAGCCATGCTGCCGGCGGCGCTGCGGGACAATCCGGCGCTCTACCCTCCGCCTGAGGTGTTCCAGCGCGGCGAATGGGCGGCAACGCTGCCGCCGGCCACCCAGCGTTTGCGCGACCGGCTGTGGACTGAGATCAAGTCGGCGTAAAGTAGTAGGTATGTTTTTCGCCTTGCTATTGGCTCTGGCCGCGCCTGCCGACTGGGTCCCGGCGCGCTGGAAATCGATGGAAACCAAATCCCTGGAACTGGTTTCCGGCACTCCGATCAATTGCCTGCTTCTCGAATGGAACGCCGCCGGGAGACCTCAGCTCCCTGGATTTGCCGCCGCGGCTACCGGACGCAGCGTGGCCACGCTGGCCGTGATTCACCCCGGTTCCGACGCAGTCGAAGCTGCTCGGGATGCTATGCGCGCCAAAGTTTCCGGCATCGTGCTCGAAGGCGATTTCCCCACCGGCACGGCCGGGCGTGTGCGCGATTCGCTGGCAGATTCCAAGGCGACGGTCATCGAGATCACAGCCCGCAGCGCCATGAAATTGGATAGCAGCTCGCCCGTCGTCGGGACGAATCAAGGCGTCTGGCCGGGCATACAGGTGCTCAACGATGGCGCTGCGAAAGCCGGTCCATCGGGCTCGCCGTGGATCGACACCAATTCCGGATTTCTGCGCGCGGCCGGCGCGTTTGGCCACACTGTCTGGCTGGGAAATCTTCCGCCCGCCAACACGGTAGTCACTGGAGATCGCTACCTGCAGGCTATCGGCGATGCCGCCATGTCGGGCGCGCGCTGGATTGTCGCGCTGGATGACGATTTCTCGCGCCGCCTCTATCAGAACGATTCGAGTGCGCTTCGCAATTGGAAGAACATCACGCAGCTACTGAAATTTTACGAAGGACACGCTGACTGGCGGTCGTTCCATCCCGCCGGGCAGTTGGCGGTGGTCCAGAGCGCGGAAAACGGTTCGCTTCTTTCGGGCGGCATCCTGGACATGATCGGCGTCGAGACACACGCCGGTGCGGGCCGTCCCGCCGCAAAAGCTGACGCAGGAAGCGTTGGCAGGCGCCTCCATGACGGTGGACGTGGATAGCGAAACGCTGACCGCCGAACAACGCGACGTGCTGCGAAGTTTCACGCGGTCCGGCGGGACACTGCTCTCCGCGCCCAAGGGATGGAAGAGCCCGGCCCCCGCGACGCCCGATCAGATCACGCTCGATGAAAAGGAGCTGAAGCGCCTGGACGAACTCTGGCACGACATCAACGCCATGATCGGCCGGCGCAACCTGGGCGCGCGCCTGTTCAACGTCTCGACGATGCTGTCCAACTTGCTGACCTCCGCCGACGGCAAGGAGGTGCTGGTGCATCTGGTGAATTACGCCAGCTACCCCGTGGATTCCGTCACCGTGCACGTGCTGGGCGATTGGAAGCACGCACGCCTCTACACGCCCGACGGCAAGGAACGGGAGCTGGAAGTTTACAAGAACGAAGAGGGCACGGGCGTGGATATTGACCTGGTTTCCGTTTGCGCCACCTTGCGATTAGACTAAGGACATGACTCGACGAGAATGGCTTGCTCTGGCTGCGTCGGCCCCTCTGCTGAAGGCCGCGCCGTCCGCTCCCACGGCTCCCGTGGCGATTGCCAAATGCCCTTCCTATAACGAGGACCTCACCGCCAAACTCTCGACCATGTTCGATCAGCTCGGCGGGTTGGAGCGCATCGTGCGCGGCAAGACGGTCACTGTCAAACTTAATCTAACCGGCAGCCCGGCGCTGCGCTTCCAGGGCCGGCCGCTGGGCGTGACGCACTACACGCATCCCAAACTGGTGGGCACTGCCGCGTACCTGATGGGCAAGGCCGGCGCCAAGCGCATACGCTTCGTCGAGAGCGCCTGGGCGACCAGCGGGCCGCTCGAAGAGTACATGCTGGATGCCGGCTGGAACGTGCGCGCGCTGCTGAGCGCGGCGCCTGGCGTCGAGTTTGAAAACACCAACGCGCTGGGCAAGGGAAAACGCTATTCGCGACTTGAAGGTGCCGGGCAGCCCGTACATCTATCCGGCTTTCGATCTCAATCACGCCTTCGAGGATACCGATGTCTTCGTGAGCATGGCCAAGCTGAAGAATCACGAGACCTGCGGCGTGACGCTGTCGCTCAAGAATTGCTTTGGGAATTCGCCGGCGTCGACTTACGGCGACGACGCCGGAGTCGACGAGCCCAACGAAAATCCGACGTCGGGCCGCGGCGCGGTTTGCCATGCGGGCCAGCGGCAGCCGTCCAAATCCGCGTTGCCGGAGATCGATCCGACTTCCAGCCGCGATCCCGGCTATCGCGTGCCGCACATCGTCGCCGACATGTGCGCCGCGCGGCCGATCGATCTGGCCATCATCGACGGCATCGAATCCATTTCCGGCGGCGAAGGTCCGTGGATCAAGCGAACGCTGAAGCTGGTCCAGCCCGGCGTGTTGATTGCTGGAACCAATCCGGTGACTACGGACTCGGTGGCGACCGCCGTGATGGGATACGATCCGCGCGCGCAACGCGGGAGCAAGCCGTTCGCTACGTGCGACAACACTCTGCTGCTGGCGGAGGGGCACGGCATCGGCACTACGGATTTGCAGCGCATCGAAGTAGTCGGCGTTCCCATTCAACAGGCGCTGTACCGGTATGAAGGCTAGCCTCGCGCTGTTCGTCGCGGCGGCGCTCTTCGCGCAAAACCGCCCCACGATGTTCCCGCCGGTGCGCGGCACGCGCGAGATGGTGGCGGCTGCCAACAATTTCGAAGTCGAAGCCGGCTACCGCATGCTGACGCAGGGCGGCAACGCGGTCGACGCCGGTGTGGCCAGCATTCTGACGGCGGCGGTCACGGAACAGGCGCGCATCGGCCTCGGCGGCGAAATGCCGCTGCTCATCAAGCCTGCAGGCAAGCCGGTGATCGCCATCAGCGGCGTGGGCGTGGCGCCGGCCAAAGCCACCGTCGAGTTTTACAAAGCGCGCAAGGCCGAAGCCTGGGAGACCGGAAAGCCGCATGGCGCCCATCCCGGCGGTGGGCATTCTTGCGGCAACCGTGCCCGGCATGTTCGACGGCCTGCTGCTGGCCCTGACGGAGCACGGGACGATGTCGTTCGCGCAGGTGTCCGCGCCCGCGATCGAGTACGCCGCGGGATTCCCGATCGGCGACGAGTTCGCGAACTTCATCCGCAACACTCAGGAAGTTCTGGAGCTGTGGCCGGCGTCGCGGGATTTCTTCCTGCCCGGCGGCCGCCCGCCCGTGCGCGGCGAGATTTTCCGCGAGCCGACGCTGGCACGCACGCTGGAAGAACTGGCGGCAGTCGGAGAAGAAAGCGCCCGGCGATCGCGCCGCCAAGTTGAAGGCCGTGCGCGATCTATTTCTACCGGGGCCCGCTGGCCAGCGCAAGATCGGCGCGTTTTCGGAAAGCCAACGGCGGCCTGCTGGCTTACCAGGATCTGGCCAAATTCCACGCCGAGACCGACCAGCCGCGCACCACCACCTATCGCGGCTATCGAGATTCTACAAGCCGGGTTTTTGGACGCAAGGTCCGGTGATGCTCGAAGCTCTCAACATGCTCGAGAGCTACGATCTCAAGGCCATGGGCCATAACAGCCCGCAATATCTGCACACGGTGGTCGAAGTGGTGAAGCTGGCTTTCGCGGATCGCGACCGCTATTATGGCGATCCCAAATTCTCCGAAATCCCGGAGCAGCATTTTGCTTTCGAAGGAGTACGCCGCCGAGCGGCGCGAAGCTGATCGATCCGGAGCATGCCTCGATGGAGCATCGTCCGGGAAGCTTCGGCAAGCCGCTGGAGCCACCGGTCTCGGCGCACGTCGAGCGGCGGCGATCAGGATACCACCTGCGTCAACGTGGTGGATCGCTTCGGCAATGTGTTCTCGGCGACGCCGAGCGGCGCGTGGCTGCCGTCGGTGATCGTGGGCGATACCGGCATTCCGCTCAGCAGCCGCCTGCAGACGCTGGTGATGACGCCGGGGCATCCCAATCAACTGGCGCCCGGCAAGCGCCCGCGCGTGACGCTGAGCCCGACGATCGTGCTGAAGGACGGCAAGCCGTACCTGGCGATTTCGACGCCGGGCGGCGACAATCAGGACCAGGCGATGCTGCAGGTGCTGCTGAATATCATCGACTTCGGCATGTCGCCGCAGGAAGCGGTCGAAGCGCCGCGCTTCCAGACGGAGCATTTCTACACGTCGTTCGCGGCCCACGAATTTGTGCCGGGAAAACTGAATCTGGAAGGACGCGGATTCCGAAAGCGACGGCCGATCAGCTTACCGCGCTGGGCCATCGGGTGAGCGTGACCGGCGATTGGAGCAACGGCTCGGCGCCGACGGTGATTCAGATTCAGGATGGCGTGCTGCAAGGCGGGGCGGATCCGCGGCGCGGCCGATTTGTGTTCGGACGGTAGGCCGGTAACACGGCCCAAGGTGTCATAATCGAAACTACGGGGAGCTGAATAGGCTGAGAGGCGGCCCGGCGCAAAGCCGTGAGCCGCGACCCGATGAACCTGATCCGGATAATCCCGGCGGAGGGAGCCAACATGACGCAGACTTCTCTTAAGTCCCGAAATCACCAAACCATTTCCGGCTTCGCGCAAGATTTATGTTCCTGGAACGCAGGCGGGCGTGCGCGTGGCCATGCGCGAGATTTCGCAGACGCCGACACGCAACGTCCCCAACCAGCCGATCCGCGTGTACGATACCTCTGGCCCTTACACCGATCCGGACGCAGCGATCGATTTGCAACAGGGCCTGGCTCCGCTGCGCCGCCAGTGGATTGACGCGCGCGGTCGCACTGGCAACGTCTCGCAGATGCATTACGCGCGGCATGGAATCGTCACGCCGGAGATGGAATACATCGCCATCCGGGAGAATCTCGGCCGCGGGCAGCGCTCGGAATCGGGAGACGCGCCGCATGCGCAGGGCCGCGACCATCAGCACGCCGGCAATGGCTGGGGAGCGCGCATTCCACGCGAGATCACGCCGGAATTCGTGCGCCAGGAAGTAGCCGCGGGCCGCGCTATCATTCCCGCCAACATCAATCACCCGGAGACCGAGCCGATGATCATCGGCCGCAACTTCCGCGTGAAGATCAACGCCAACATCGGCAATTCCGTGATCACGTCTTCTATCGAGGAAGAAGTGGAGAAGATGGCGTGGGCCACGCGTTGGGGCGCCGACACGGTGATGGATTTGTCCACGGGCCGCAACATTCACGAGACGCGCGAGTGGATCATTCGCAATTCGCCGGTGCCCATCGGCACCGTGCCGATTTACCAGGCGCTGGAAAAAGTGGACGGCCGCGCCGAAGAGCTGACCTGGGAGATTTATCGCGACACGCTCATCGAGCAGGCCGAGCAGGGCGTCGATTATTTCACGATCCACGCCGGCGTTCTGCTGCGCTACATTCCGCTCACCGCGAGCCGTGTCTGCGGCATCGTGAGCCGCGGCGGATCCATCATGGCCAAGTGGTGCCTGTCGCATCACAGCGAGAGTTTTCTGTACACGCATTTCCGCGAGATTTGCGAAATCATGAAGGCCTACGACGTGTCGTTTTCGCTGGGCGATGGCCTGCGGCCGGGCGCCTCAGCGGACGCCAACGACGCAGCGCAGTTGGGCGAACTGGCGACGCTGGGCGAGCTGACGCAAATTGCCTGGGAGCAGGATGTCCAGGTGATGATCGAAGGACCGGGCCACGTTCCGATGCAGCTCATCCAGGAAAACATGGAGCTGGAGCTGAAACATTGCGCCGAAGCGCCGTTTTATACGCTGGGCCCGCTGACCACCGACATCGCGCCCGGCTACGACCACATCACCAGCGCCATCGGAGCGGCCATGATCGGCTGGTTCGGCTGCGCCATGCTGTGCTACGTGACGCCCAAAGAGCACCTGGGCCTGCCGAATAAGGACGACGTAAAGGAAGGCGTGATCGCGTACAAAGTTGCCGCGCACGCCGCTGATTTGGCCAAGGGTTTTCCGTATGCGCAGGAGCGCGACAATGCGCTATCCAAAGCGCGCTTCGAATTTCGCTGGGAGGATCAGTTCAACCTGGGTCTCGATCCCGACCGTGCCCGCGCGTATCACGACGAGACTTTGCCCGCCGAGGGTGCCAAGACCGCCCACTTTTGCTCCATGTGCGGGCCGCATTTCTGCTCGATGAAAATTACTGAAGACGTGCGCAAGTATGCTGAGGAAGGCATGCTGGCGAAGTCGGAGGAATTCAAAGAGAAGGGCGCGGAGCTTTACGTTTTCCCTTAGCTGGCCATCTCCAGCTCGATCTTCTTCTGCGCCGCGTCGAGCTTGAGAATGCGGAAGCTGCGAATCTGGCCGGCATGAGCCGGCTCACGCTTGGCCGATGCCGCGCCCTGTTTCCATTTGGCGTTGAGCATCGACGTAAGAGCGGAAAGATCCACCTTGGCTTCGGTCGCGGCGGATTCACCAGCATCGGCGGCCGACACGCTGCAGGATGCGTGAATGCCTTCGCCCAGTTCGACCACCACTTTGCCCTGCGAAACTTTCGACACGCGCCCGGTCACGACGTCGCCGGTCTTGTGTTCAGCGATGTATTCGTCGAGCGAAGTGGGCTGAAGCTGCTTGAGTCCCAGGCGGATGCGGCGTTTCTCGCGATCCACTTCCAACACGGCCGCGCGCACCACTTGCCCCGTCTTGAAAACTTCTGAAGGTTGATTGATCCGCTTTTCGGCGCTGATATCGCCGACGTGAATCATGCCTTCGAGCGATTCATCGAGCTGCACGAAGGCGCCGAATTTCGTCATGCTCGTAATCGGTCCCTCGACGACAGTCCCCTTTGCAAAGCGTTTTTCCACGTCCGCCCACGGATCGCCCAGAGCCTGCTTGAGTCCCAGAGAAATTCGGCGGTCGGCGGGATTCACGCCCAGCACCACGATTTCGACGGAGTCTCCGGGCTTCACGACGTCGCTCGGCTTGTGAATTTTCTTCGCCCAGGACATTTCCGAAATGTGGATCAGGCCTTCCACGCCGGGCTCCAGCTCGACGAACGCGCCGAAATCGGCAGTCCGCGTGACGACGCCTTTTACGCGATCGCCCGCCTTGAATTTGGCGGCTGCCAGATCCCAGGGGTCGGGCTGAAGCTGCTTCAAGCCCAGCGAAATACGGCGCGACTTCTTGCCCTCGGACGAGCCTTCCATCTTGAGGATGCGCACGTCGACGGCATCGCCAACCGAAACCAAGTCGGAGGGTTTATTCACGCGGCCCCAGGACATATCGGTGACGTGCAGCAGCCCGTCCACGCCGCCGATATCGACGAACGCTCCGAAGTCGGTGACGCTGCGCACGGTGCCATGCACGGTCATGCCTTCCTGCAGCGTGGCGATCTTTTTCTCGCGGTCTACCTTTTCCTGCTCTTCGAGCACGACGCGGCGATCCACGACAAGGTCTTCGTCCGCGACGTCAACCTTAATGATCTTGCAGGAAATTTCCTGGCCGATCAGTTTTTCTAGCTCGGCTGCGTCCCGCGCCCCGCTGCGTGAGGCCGGCATGAACGCGCGCACGCCCACATCCACGCTGAGCCCGCCCTTGACGGCTGCGGTGACCACGCCCGCGATCGAGCGCTTCTCGGCAAAGGCTTTCTCGAGCGACGACCAGTCCTTGGGCCGCGCCACGCTGATCTTGGAGAGTAGGTAGTAGCCCTCCGTGTCACGCCCGGTGATGGCCACGCGCAATTTGTCGCCCGGCTTGGCAATGAGCGTTCCATCCTTCTCGCGTAGCTCAGTCAGCGGAAGAATGCCCTCGGTTTTCAGGCCGACGTCGAGAAAGGCCGATTCGCCGGAAATGGCGACAATGGTGCCATCGCGGCCTTCCTCATTGCGTTTCGTGGAGTGTGATTTTTCAAACTGCGAAAGCAGTTCGCCAAAAGACGAACTCGCCTCCGGTCCGGGGGAATCCGGATCGTGGTCAACCGATTGTTGGGACATGAGACCTTAGTTTTTATTTTGGCACAATCGCGGCTAAGATAGCAGGCGTGACGGCCCCCCGCTGGCTGCAGTGGATTCGACCGCAGGATATCGTCTGGCTGGTGCTGTTCGCGGGTATGGCGGCGCTGAGCCCCGGCCCCGACCCGGAAGTTGCCGAATTCGCATTGAGCCCGTGGAGCAAGACGGGCTATTTTTGGCTGATTCTGCTCGGCGCCGCGCAGATCGTCGAGCCCAAAGTCTCGTTTCTAAATCCAACGGCCGGCAAGGTCTTCTGGATCGGCTTGAAACTGGTACTCGGCTACTTTCTGATCGGGTATACCGGGGCTTTGATCAGCCCATATTTCTTCATTTTTCTGTTGCCCGTAGTTTCGGCGGCAACGTTGTTGAACGCCGGGTGGACGCTTCTGTTCACGCTGCTGGCTTGCGGGTCCTATCTTTCGTTCGTGCTTTTCATCGATTTCTCGAAGTACACCATTGAACCGGACCAGGTGCGCGAGTTGATTTTGCGGCTGCTGTTTCTGGCCGTCGCCGGGAACCTGGCCAATATTCTGGCTCAGGCGCTGCGCGAACAATCCGCGAATTACAAAGCGGCCGCCGAACAACTGGCGGAAGCCAACCGTCAGTTGCAAGAGGCGGAGGCTGCCGTGCGTCGGTCGGACCGTCTGGCCGCGTTGGGACAGCTCTCCGCCGGGCTGGCACATGAACTACGCAATCCACTGGGGACCATTAAAGCATCGGCCGAAATGCTGACGGCCAGCGTTAGCGCGGAAAACGATGTCTCGCGCGAGATGGCGGGTTTCATTTCGAGCGAAGTGGACCGCACCAATTCTCTGGTCACCCGTTTCCTGGAATTCGCCCGGCCACTGCAATTGCGGTTCGCGCCGACCGATCTCTCTCACGTCATCGATCAGGCCGCGGCGTTAGTCGAGCGCGATAGCCGCGGCGAGCGTGTGAACATACGCAAGGAGTATGGTGCGAATCTTTCCAGCATTCCGCTGGATGCCGAGCTGATGGAGCGCGTGTTTTACAACCTGCTGCTGAACGCGGCGCAGGCTAGCCCGGCTGGCTCGCAGGTGACGGTGCGAACCTGGCGGACTAACGGCACCGCGGTGAGCGAAGTGATCGACCACGGCTCCGGCATCGAACCGAAGATTCGCGAGAGCATTTTTAATCCCTTCTTCACCACTAAGCCCGAAGGCGTGGGACTTGGTTTGGCCATCGTGGCTAAGATCGTCGACGAGCACAGCGGTAAAATAGCAATTGAAAGCGAGCCCGGCCAAGGCAGCATCTTTCGCGTCTCCCTGCCTGCGTCACGAAAAGCATGAAACATCGCATCCTGGTAGTTGAGGACGAAGAGAAGCTGCGCCGCGTCATCCAACTACACCTTAGCTCGCGCGATTTTGAAGTGGAACAGGCCGCTACCGCCGAAGAGGGTCTGAAGCGCGTGGATCGCGCCGATCTGGTGCTCACGGATTTGAAGCTGCCCGGTATGGATGGCCTGGAATTGCTGGCGCAGATCCGCCGGCAGAACAGCGTAACGCCGGTGATTGTGATGACCGCGTTCGGCACGATCGAAGTGGCGGTGGAGGCCATGAAAGCCGGCGCGGTGGATTTTCTGCTAAAGCCGTTTTCACTCGATCACCTCACCACCGTCGTAAGCAAAGCGCTAGAGGTGCGCGCGCTGCGCGACGAGAACCGGCAGTTGCGCGAAGAGCTGGGCCGGCGCTACGAATTCGATAACATCATCGGGCGTAGCGCGCCCATGCAGGAAATTTTTGCCACCATCATGCGCGTCGCGCCGACGCGCGCTACGGTGCTGCTGGCGGGTGAAACCGGAGTCGGCAAGGATCTGATCGCGCGTGCGATTCATTTTCATTCGCCGCGCCGCGACCGCCCGTTCGTCAAGATCAATTGCACCGCGCTTCCGGAAAATCTGATGGAGAGCGAGCTGTTCGGCTACGAAAAGGGCGCGTTCACCGGCGCGGCCACCAGCAAGCCCGGCAAGTTCGAACAGGCCGATAGCGGCACGGTGCTGCTGGACGAAATCGGCGACGTCCCGCCGTCTATCCAAGTGAAGCTGCTGCGCGTGTTGCAGGAGCGCGAACTGGAGCGTCTGGGAAGCAACAAGACAAGGCATATCGACGTGCGTGTGATTGCGGCGACCAATCGCGATTTGCGAGAAGCGCTCGAGCAAGGCGCGTTTCGCGAAGATTTGTATTACCGGCTGAACGTCGTGCCGATGAATATTCCGCCTCTTCGCGAGCGCAAGGCCGATATCCCATTCCTGGCTGAGCATTTCGTCCGGAAATTAAAAGCGGACAGCGGAAGCCAGGTGGAAAAAATCACTGAAGCCGGCATGCGCAAGCTGGTGGAATATTATTGGCCCGGCAACGTGCGTGAGCTGGAGAACGTGATCGAGCGAAGCCTGGTGATGGCCACCGGCAAGGAACTCGACGCCGGCGACATCCAGCTCGAGACCGCGCTGCGGCCGCGGGGCACGGACGCCGACTTCGCAATTCCCAACGGCATGACGCTCGAGAGCTACGAGCAGGAGATCATCCGCGAAGCGCTCAAACGCGCCGATGGCAACAAGAGCCAGGCCGCGCGCGCTCTTGGTTTGACGCGCAACGCGCTGCGCTACCGGCTCACGCAGATGGGGCTTGGAATCTTAACTTTTCAGAATGGCGCGCGCGGCGTTGTATCCCGGCGCTCCCATCACGCCGCCGCCCGGATGTGCTCCGGAGCCGCATAAATACAGGCCTTCAAGCGGCGTGCGATAGCGGGCCCAACCAGCCACGGGCCGCATCACAAACATCTGGTCCAGAGCCATTTCGCCGTGGAAAATGTTGCCGCCGGTGATGCCAAAGCGGCGCTCCAGATCGAGCGGCGTCAGCACCTGGCGCTCGACAATGATCGATCTAATGTTGGGCGCGTACTCTGCGATCACGTCGATCACGCGATCGCCAAACGGCTCGCGCTGATCGTCCCACGTGGCGTCGCGCAGCGTGTAGGGCGCGTACTGCAGAAAAATTCCCATGATGTGGCGGCCCGGCGGCGCGAGCGAGGGATCGTACATCGTGGGCACGGTCATCTCCAGCAACGGACGCGTCGATGGCCGGCCGTACTTGGCGTCGTCCCAGGCGTGCTCCACGTAATCGATCGATGGGCAGATGTGCATCGTCGCGCGATGCTGCGGCCCCGGCGTTCCCGGCAGCGCGCGAAAATCCGGCAAACCATCCAGCGCCAGATTCATCTTCAGCGACGTGCCTTCGATGCGAAAACGGCGGATCGCCGCGGCAAATTCAGAAGGCAGATCGTTCGGGCCCAGCAGGCGCAGGAACGTGGTGGGCGGATCGAGATTGGACGCCACCACCGGCGCCTCGATCTCCTCCCCGCCTTGCAGCACGACGCCGCGCGCACGTCCGTCCTTCACCAGAATTTTTTCGACGGCGGCATTCACCCGAATCTCAACGCCTTTGCTGCGAGCCGATGACGCGATGGCTTCCGACACCGCGCCCATGCCGCCGCGCACAAAGCCCCACAGCCCGCGCGTGCCCGTCGACGCCGCCCATGCAGTGGTGCATCAGGATGTAGGCGGTTCCCGCAGAGCGCGGCCCGCCGTTCGCGCCGATTACGCCGTCGGTGGCCAGCGTGACGATCACTTCCGGCGATTCAAACCAGTCGTCCAGAAAATCCGCCGCGCTCTGCGTGAAGATTTTCACCAGGCCCGCCATCTCGGCGCGATTCAGTTTGCGAAAACGTCCCACCAGCTTGAGATATTCGATGAAATCCACCGGACCGCGCGGCGGAAATTCCGGCGGCTCAGTGAGCAGCAGCGACTCGACCACCTGCGAAAGCCGCTCCAGATGGGCTTCGTAAGCGGGATAGCGCTCGGCATCGCGCTTGGAAAACTTGGCAATTTCGGCCAGCGTCTTGCTTTGGTCCTGCCACATGAAGAAGTAGCGGCCGTCGGGGAAGGGCGAAAAGAACGCGGGATCTTTGGCGTCCACATGATAGCCGAAGCGCTCCAGCTCCAGCTCGCTCACCATGCGTTCCTGCATCAGGCTGGAAAGATACGCGGCAGTCGAGACGCGGTATCCCGGCCAGATTTCCTCGGTGACGGCGCAGCCACCGACCAGCTCGCGCCGCTCCAGAACCAGCACTTTGCGCCCGGCCCGTGCAAGGTATGCCGCCGTCACCAGGCCGTTATGGCCGCCGCCAATCACAATTGCGTCGTACCGGTTCGTTGTCATCCGCGCCTCTGGAATGCCACCACCGCGAGCGGCGGCAGCGTGATGGAAATACCGTGATTGCTGCGCTGCGCCGAGGGGCGGGACGCTATTCCAGCCGCATTGCCCGCGTCGCTGCCGCCGAATCGCGCCCAATCCGAATTGAAAACTTCTTCGTAAAATCCCGGCTCGGGCACCGCGAATTCGTAGCGTTCATGAACCACCGGCGTGAAGTTGCAACAGAACAGCAGATTCTGGCGAGGGTCCCGAGCCTTGCGGAGAAACGCAATGATGGACTGATCGATATCGCGGAAATCCACCCACTCGAAACCGCTGTGGTGAAAATCGACTTCATACATCGCCGGATGCGACTGGTAGAACTGGTTCAGCTCAGCCACCATGGTTTGCAGCTTGCGGTGGTAATCGTACTGCAGCAGCTCCCAGGGCACGCTGGCGTTGTGATTCCACTCTTCGTATTGCCCGATGTCCGAACCCATGAACAGCAGTTTCTTTCCAGGATGCGCGAACATGTACGCCAGAAATGCGCGGACGTTGGCGAAGCGCTGCCACTCGTCGCCGGGCATTTTATCGATCAGGGATTTCTTTCCGTAGACCACTTCGTCGTGCGAGATCGGCAGCAGGAAATTCTCCGTGAACGCGTATAGCATGCTGAACGTGATGTCGTTGTGATGATACTTACGATGCACCGGGTCTTCGCTGAAATAGTGCAGCATGTCATGCATCCAGCCCATATTCCACTTCAACGTGAAGCCCAGGCCGTTCAAATAAACCGGCCGGGACACGCCGGCGAAAGCAGTGGATTCCTCCGCAATCGTGAATGCTCCCGGCACTGCATGCGCCAGTTCATTGAAGCGCCGTAGGAAATGGATCGCTTCCAGATTCTCGTTGCCGCCGTATTGGTTGGGGACCCATTCGCCCTCTTTGCGCGAATAATCCAGATAGAGCATCGAGGCCACGGCATCCACGCGCAGGCCGTCGATGTGGTACTTCTTCAGCCAGAAGAGCGCGTTCGAAATCAGGAACTCGCGCACTTCGTTGCGTCCGAAGTTAAAGATCAGCGTGCCCCAGTCGCGATGCTCACCCAGGCGCGGATCGGCGTGCTCGTAGAGCGCGGTGCCGTCGAAATAGCGCCAGGCCGTGCGCGTCCTTCGGGAAATGCGCCGGCACCCAATCCATAATGACGCCGATGCCCGCCTGATGGCAGCAGTCGACGAAGTACATGAAATCTTCGGGCGTGCCGAAGCGTGAGGTGGGCGCGAAGTAGCCGATCACCTGGTAGCCCCACGATCCGGAAAACGGATGCTCCATCAATCGGCATCAGTTCGATATGGGTGTAGCCCATACGCGTCACGTAGCCCACCAGGCATTCTGCCAGTTCGCGATAGCTTAAAGCGCGGCCATCCGGAGCCCGCAGCCAGCTCTCCAGATGCACTTCGTAGATGGACATCGGCGCGCGCAGCCAGTCCTTACCGGCGCGCGCTTCCATCCACTCGGCATCCTGCCATTCGTACTTGCTGATATCCCACACCACCGATGCGGATTTCGGCGGAATCTCGCAATAGAACGCGTACGGATCGGCCTTCAACTGCTGATACCCGCGCAGGCGCGAGCGTACGTAGTATTTGTAGGACGCGCCGTCGCCGACGTCCGGCAGAAAGATTTCCCAGACGCCGCCGTCGCGCAGCCGCATGGGATGGCGCCGGGTGTCCCACTGATTGAAATCGCCCGCGACGGAAACGGTCTGCGCGTTCGGCGCCCACACCGCGAAACGCACGCCGCGCACGCCTTCCACTTCCGTCAGATGAGCGCCCAGCGTGTTGTAACTTTCGTAGTGCGTGCCTTCGCCGTGCAGATGCAGCTCGAAGCTGGTGAGCAGAGGAGGGAAGCGATAGGGATCGTCGAATTCAACGGTAGTGTTGTTGTAGAGCGCGGCCTTGAAGCGATAAGGTTGCAGATCGCCTTCCAGCAGGGCCGCGAAGAATCCTTGCGGATGCCGTTTCACCATCGGGTAGATCCGCTCGCCCACACGCACGTCGACCGATTCCGCCTGGGGGAGAAACGCTCGTACTTCCCAGCGCGGCTGGCCGGCTTTCTTGCGAAGGCTGTGTGGTCCCAGGATGCTGAAGGGATCGCCGTGGTACCCGCCAACGATCGCCTCGATGTCTGCCTTCGTCACGAGCCTTATATTATGGCAAGGATGACGCGCTGGAACGAATTGCGAAAGGCTGAGCTGCATCTGCACCTGGAAGGATCGGTCGACGCCGGAAACCATGCGTGAGCTCACGCCGGACGTCAGCGCCGAGGAAATTGCCGCGCGCTACGCCTTCACCGATTTCGCCGGATTCCTGCAGTGTTTCATCTGGGTGGTGCAGCATTTGCGGACTCCGGAGGACTACGCGTTAGTCACGCGGCGCCTGCTGGAGCGGCTGCGCACTGAGAACGTCACCTATGCCGAAATCACGCTGGCGGCGGGCGTGGTTCTTTGGAAGAAGCAGGAATTCGCGCCAATCTATGACGCCGTGCGGCGAGCCGCGGCAGAATCCGGCATCACCGTTTTCTGGAATCTGGATGCCACGCGGCACTTCGGCGCCGAGCATGCCATGCAGGTCGCGGAGCTGGCCGCCGAGCGCGTAGATGACGGTGTGATTTCCTACGGAATCGGCGGCGACGAAGAACGCGGCCCCGCGGAATGGTTTTTTGCGGTCTACGAATTTGCCCGCGACCAACGGACTCCGGCTCACGGCGCATGCCGGCGAAACCGTGGGCCCGTACTCGGTGTGGGGCGCGCTCCGCCTCGGCGCCGAGCGCATCGGGCACGGCATCCGCTCGGCCGACGATCCGCAACTGCTGCGCCATCTTCGCGACCACAATATCCCGCTCGAGATTTGCATTTCGAGCAATGTGGCAACCGGCGCGGTGCGATCGCTCGCCGATCATCCGGTGCGCCGCATCTACGACGCCGGCGTGCCGATCATTCTCAATACCGACGACCCGGGCGTCTTCCGCTGCACCCTCAACGGCGAGTACGAGCTAGCCGCGCGCCAGTTTGGCTTCTCCGATGCCGAGCTGCGCGGCATCGCCGAAAACGGGTTTCGTTACGCATTCGGACGCTGAGCGTCCAAAGACGCCGCCGCAATTTGCGCGATATCCAGCAGCCGGGGTGGATTGGGCGAGACCTGCGCCAGCGCGTCGCGAAACATGCTTTGGCAGAACGGACACGCCGCGCCAACGGTAGTTGCGCCGGTAGCCGCCAGTTCTTCGGCGCGCGTCACATTCACGCGCTTGCCCTTTTCTTCGCCGAGGAACATCATGCCGCCGCCGGCTCCACAGCAGAACGAATGTTCACGGGCCTTCGGTGGATCGACCACCTCGGCGGTCCGTGCGATGACCTCGCGCGGCTCGTCGTAAACGTTGCGGTAGCGGCCCAGGTAGCAGGGATCGTGATAGACCACCTTCTCGCGCGCGCCACCTGCGGAGGGCAATCGCTCGCTGTGCCGCGCCATCAGTTCACTGTGATGCTCGATCTGGAACGACGCGCCCAGCTCTTTCCAATCCTCGCCGATCGTGCGCACGCAATGCGGGCAAATCGAGACCAGCTTGCTCACTTTGCTCTCGTTCAGATGCTGGATGTTGGGCTCGGCCAGTTGCGAGAACAGATAGTCATTGCCAAGGCGCCGCACCGGATCGCCCGTGCATTTTTCTTTGCGCAGGACGCCATAAGTAATGCCCAGATGGTTCAGCACGCGCGCGAACGCCAGCACGATTTCGCGGCCCTGCGGATCGTAAGCACCCATGCATCCCAGCCACAGGCAGTATTCCTGCGTGCCATCGTAAATGGGCAGTTGATTCTTCTCCAGAAACTTCTGCCGCTCTGACGCCGCGAAGCCGAGCGCATTCCCGTACCGCTCCAGCGTGAGGAAGAATTTCGCGCCGTATTCGTCTTCCCATTTACCGGTATTGACCGCGCCGCGGCGCAAGCCGATGATCACCGGCAAGTGCTGTATGCCCACCGGACACGCGTATTCACAGCCTCCGCACGTGGTGCACTGAAACGCGGCTTCTTCTGAAATATATTTGCCCAGCAGCGGCTCAGTGCCGTTCGCGCCGAATTCGGTGAGGTAGTCGCGCACGCCCAGAATAATTTCTTTGGGATTGAGAAGCTTGCCAGTGTTATAGGCCGGACAAAGCTCCGTGCAGCGTCCGCATTCCACGCAGGAATAAGCCTGCAGCGCAATCAGGCGCGTGAGGTCTTTGCCGGTATCCAGACCGAAATCTTCGTCGCCGGCGAGCGGCGGGATCTGGCTGAATCCCTGGCGTCGCAGAAAAATCGTGGCCGGGCTCAGCACCAGGTGCAGATGTTTGGTGTGCGGGATCAGCGGCATGAAAATCAGCAGCGCCAGGGTGTGCAGCCACCAATTGATTCTCCCCGCCGTGCTGCCTTCGTCCAACCGGAACGTTGCCAGATACGTAATCATCAGCACGAAAATCAGCAGCGCGATGTAGCCCGATTCCGGCGCCACTTTCCCCAGCCAGACAGGCCGCGCAAGATAGCGGCGCGCCGCGAGAGACGCAATCGAGATCGCTACCGCCACGGCGAACAACCCGACAAATCCGTAATAGACCTGCCCGAACGTGCTCTGCCGCGGAATCAACGTGAAACCGAATCCCATCGCGACATGGTTCAGCGTGACGAGAGCAAACGCGCAGAATCCCCAAAAGACAAAGGCGTGAGCGATGCCTGCCAGCGGCCGGTCACGAATCACTTTGCCTTGCAGCAGCACTTCCCAGACGAAGACTCGGGTCCGCACCGCGATCGATCCCATCGTCCAGCTCGCATCCGGTTTCGCCTCGCGAATGGCGTGCACCACCACCCGAAATCGACGCCAGAATCCATAGAGCGAGGCGCACAACAGCGCGGCGAAGATCAGCATTTCCGGCCACGAAGGTTGCATCTGTATGACTGTAGCATTCGTTACAATGGAGGACTTTGGGGGTGGGTCTGCATATCGTCGTCTCCGGCGCCGCGGGGTTCATCGGCTCTCACATGTGCGACCGGCTGCTGGCCGAAGGGCACACCGTAGTCGCTCTCGACAACCTGCTAACCGGCTCGCAAAAGAACATCGCGCACCTGGCGACGCATGCGCATTTTCGCTTCATTCGTCACGACGTGACGCAGCCCGCGCCGGTCGAAGGTCCCATCGATGCCGTCCTGCACATGGCGTCGCCAGCCAGTCCGAAGGATTATTTGGAACATCCCATCGAAACGCTGGACGTGGGTTCGCTCGGCACCCGGCAAATGCTCGAACTGGCGCGGACGCACAACGCGACATTCCTGCTGACGTCCACCTCGGAATCCTACGGCGATCCGCTGGTTCACCCGCAGGTGGAAACGTACTGGGGTAACGTGAATCCGGTGGGTCCGCGTTCCTGCTACGACGAAAGCAAGCGCTTCGCCGAGGCGCTCACCATGGCCTTCCACCGTAAGCACGGCGTCCGCACCAACATCGCGCGCATCTTCAATACCTACGGGCCGCGCATGAAGCTCGACGACGGCCGCGTCGTTCCGGCCTTCATGGATCAAGCCCTGCGCGGCGAACCCATGACGATTTTCGGCGATGGATCGCAGACCCGCAGCTTCTGTTTTGTGAGCGATCTGGTGGACGGGCTCTATCGCCTGATGCAGTCGGAGGAGCGCTACCCGGTCAATCTGGGCAATCCGCGCGAGCTGACAATCAAGCAATTCGCCGAAGAAATCCGCCGGCTGACGGGCACGAACTCTCCACTCGTCTACCGTCCGCTTCCCACTGATGATCCCAAGCAGCGCCAGCCGGATATTTCAAAAGCTCGGCGCATACTTGGATGGGAACCGCGCGTTGGGCTGGAAGACGGATTGAAGCAGACCATCGAATATTTCAGCGGCTTGCGTTCTTGAGCCAGCGATCCAGAAATTCGTAAGCGTCCTGACGCACTGCTTGGGGAAATTCGTGGCCCGCGTCCGGGTAGGTCGCGACCAGACGGTTTTCCGCGTGGAAAATCTGGTATGCCGGCATCGCCGCGGCCACGCAATCGCGCACGCCAGAGACTTCAAAGTTCGAGTCGTTGAGCGGGGCATTGATAAAAAGCGGACGCGGTGCGAGCGCTGCCAGCACGCCCGGAAAATCAAACGGCATGCGCGCCGGCTCCTTCCCATAATTGCTCGCGATGCGCGGCATGTAGCCGTTGTGACTCCAGCCGGTGAGATCGCCCTTCATATATTTTGCGAACGAGTTGAAGCCGCAGCTCGTCACGATCGCCCGGATGCGCGGATCAAACGCCGCCAAAAACAGCGAGTTGTGCCCGCCCAGTGAATGGCCGATCACGCCGATCCGTTTGCCATCCACTTCTGGCAAGCTCTGCAGCACGTCGATGGCCCGCATGTGATTCCAGATGCCTTTCATCGTTGTGCTGGCGTAGCCAATCACGTAGGCGTCCACATGATAGTCGCCGAAATTTGGATAGTCGGGCGCGAGCGTCACGTAGCCACGCTCGGCGAGTTCCCGCGCATACTGCAAATCGGGCTTGCCCCCCAGACCCGCCGGCTCGCCCTTTCCGATGCGCGTGGTCTGGTGCAGGCAAAGCATGGCGGGACGGCGGCCTTTCGCACCGGCAGGCAGGAACAGATACGCCGGCACGAGATCGTCCGCTTCGGAGACATAAGTAATTTTTCTGCGCGTGAACTTGGGAAATTTCTCCTCTTCGAGAACCACGACACGCAGCGGCTCAGAATGCCGGTGAGGCAGCGGCCCCATGACGAGTTGCATGCCGGCTAACGTCTGCCGGCGCTGCGCGTCCCACTGCGGGCGCGTGTGCGGTTGGGGAATCTCGGCGCACAGCGTGAGCGCAACGAGTACGCCCGCGATCACTTTACGTCCGCGACGTCCAGCCGGCCTTTTTCTCGCGCCACCCCGATGATCATAAACTCCAGATCGCCCGGAGCAGTGTTCTCGAACGAATGCACGTCGTTGAAATGCACGGGTACGGCGTCGCCTTTTTGGATCGCGGCGGTTTCATCGCCAATGCGCGCCGAGCCCTGGCCGCTCATCACGTAGAAAAACTCCTCAACGCCGGCATGTACGTGCCGTCCAACCGACGCGCCCGCGGGAATCACCAGGTGATCCACGTACGCCCAGTTGGTAAAAAACACTTCCGGCTCGAGCACCCGCCGGTATTGCACCGCGCCGATGCCGCCATGAAAGTTGACGACCTGCGCGAGCAGCTTGCGGTCCAGATGCATGGTGATGAAGACCGGCTTCTGGTCAAGCGTCACGCCCACGCGATCGTCGGCCAAATCGGAAGCGTCGTATTTTCCCTTCACGCTGCCGACCGCAATATTCATCCACTCCGTGGGCCGGTCCGTGGGATTGTAAATGCCGTGCGAGCGGCCCATGCGGCACGGCGCACCAGCCGGACCCGTCACGCGCGCGGTGCGCCCGTCGATCGTGAATTGCGCTTCGTTGTCCAGAATGACGAACATCTCTTCCATCTGATTGTGATAGTGATGTCCGATGCCGCCCTTCGGCGGAATCACGCCGCGATGCAGAAACAGCAGGTTGGTGTTGAGGCTGGTGGCGTCGAGCAAACCTTCGAAAAGCAATTCGCCGGCGCCGCCGTGCACTGCGGGGACGTGTTGATATTTCGCCGGATCAGTATGAGCGATGCGCGATGCCAACGGCTCGCGCGCGGCTAAAGGTAGCACTGCCATCAACGCCAAGAGCGGTATTTTCAAAGCGTCACCCTTTCCAACGGCGCGTCGCTTTTGAGTGCGCCAAATTCCGTCGTGTTCACCAGTTGAACGTCTTCGTAGCGATGATTCCGCATATCGTAAACTTCGCAGGTATCGAACGGCTTGGAATAAATGTGCAGCGTGACCGCGCGGCTGCCAAACGACCCCGCATTGATCACCTGGTGAATCGGCTCCTCCGCGTCAACTTCCTGCGGGCTCTCGGGTGTGATCAGAAAATTCGTGCTCGACGCCAGTTCACAAAATCCGCTGGCCACATCCTTGCGTACCATCCGGAAATTGTGGACCTGCACTTTGCCATACGCCATCGCCATCCAGCACCTCTGGTCGCGATGGTTGTGAATGGCGCTCTTCTGGCCGCTCTCCCAGCAGATAGCAATCAATTCATATAGCGGCGTCCGTTGAATCAGGTTGCGCGTATAGTGCTCGCGGGAAAAATAAAGATACGGCGCAAGACTTGCCGGATCCACGCGATGGTCGCGCAAAAACCCAAGCACCCGCTCATCCGTAAATTCCGCCTCGGGAATGCGGGCCAGGTCACTGGCGAACTGATCGATCGCGATCAAACGATTCTCCTGGGCAGCAGCGGATTCAGGTGCATAGTCAGATCGTACACCGAGGTCTTCGAGCTATCCGCGACGTCTTCGGGCCGGGAGCCCTCCTGCCAGTCGAAACAAGTGACAGTGTCGCCGATCTCCACTTTCCGTTCCGGGCCGATCTCGATAATCGAATGGCTCGCCGAGACTGAAGCTACCACTGGGTACAACGCGCCGTTGATACGAACCTTGGAGTGCTTGGCCACTTCTCGCGGCCAGCCATCGGTATGACCCACGGGAATCGTCGCAACCCACGTGTCCTGCCGCGCCATGTAGGCCCGGTTGTAGCCGGCGCTCTCGCCTTCCCGCAGTTGCTTTACGTAGGCGACGCGAGCCTTCAGCGCCATCGCCGGCCGCAAATCCAGAATGCTCATGCCGCGGAATTCCGGCTCCGAATAGACGCCGTAAAGCGCCATGCCGGGACGCACCATGTCGAGAAATGCTTCCGGGCGTTGGAACAGTCCGAAGCTGGAACAGGTGTGTTTACGGCCGAGGGCGATGCCTTCCTTCTCGAGCGCGGCGCACAAGTTCTGATAGCGCGTAAATTGTTCTTTATCGAATTCCGGATCTTCCGTGAATGTCATCATCACGCCGCGTAGGACGACGGATTTTCGCCCAGCCAGATCGCGAATTAATTCCGGCGCCGCGCGATAAGGCACGCCCACACGCCCAATGCCGGTGTCGACGCAAACGTGCAGGGGCACGGGTTTGCGCAGCTTCTGCGAAATTTTGTCGAGCGCCGCGCCCACCGGCGTGTACACCATCGGCATGATGTCGCGCGCGATGGCTTCCTCGAGATTCTTTTCGTCGAAAGGGCCCATCAGCAGGACGGGTTTTTTGATCCCGGCGTCGCGCAACGCTACAGCTTCATGCAGTTTGACGACAGCAAAACCGGCGATGGCTGAAAGCGGCTCCAGTTGCCGCGCGGCGTTTTCTACTCCGAGACCGTAGCCATTGTTTTTGATAACCGCCAGGATCGGTCTATCCGCGACGCGCTTCGAAATCACCTGCACGTTGTGCCGCAGGTTTTCAGTATTTATCTCGACCCAGGGATCGAAGGAGGAATCGGCGGCCCAAAGGCTGAAGCGCGGCAGCACGCTGGCAGCAGCCGCCCCAAGCAAGGCCCGGCGCGAAGTCTTCATGATCGACGAGTATACATCCGCGCTCAGTGTCCAGGATCCGGCACTCTTCGGCAGTGCGCGTCCTTCACCGACGGCGCGAAAGCAGCCGGTGCTGGCAAGGTCATACTCGAACAAATAGTCGATGCCAAATCCGCCTGAGAGTCCGCTGGCCTTAGTACAGAAGATCGTCTGCGCATGATCGACGTCACTGGGATAAACGTAGTCGCCAGCATTCGCGGCCACGAACTTTTGCCGTGGCCGGGTAAACAATCCGACTATGCCGCCCGGCATCTGGGCTCCGGCAACGATGACTTGGACCCGTCACGAAGTGACAACGTGGCTTTCCACTCGCGAGTATGCGGCGAAACAACAGGGTGAGATGGAACGGTATACAGGCAGCCGTCGGTACTTGCGATGATCGGGTCATCCGAAGCCAGGAGAGCAACGGCCGAACAGGCGGCGTCACCCAGATGTCAGCCCTAAGAAACACTACAGTCACGTAACAGCATTTACTCGTAGCGCAGCGCGCGCATCGGGTCCACGCGCAATGCCCGCCGTGCCGGCAACAGCGCGGATACCGCAACCGTCACGGCAAAAATTCCAATAGCCGCCAGATACGCTACCGGATCGAGATTGCTCACGCCATAAAGCGCCTGCCGCAGAATCTGCGACAGCGCCGCCGCGCCGGCCACGCCCACCACCAATCCAGCGATAACGGGAATCGAGAATTGCCGCAGCACGATCGCCAGCACATCCGCAGGCCGCGCGCCCAGCGCCATCCGAATCCCGATCTCCTTGGTGCGCTGCGAGACGGCGTACGCCACCAGTCCCACGATGCCCAGGCACGCGAGCAGCAGCGCCACCAGTCCCAACACGGTTACCGACACCACGCTGTATTCCGCGGTCTGCAGCTTCTCTCGAAACGCCCGCTTCATCAATTGCACTTCTGGAAAAAGCTTGGGATCGATGTTTTTCACGATCGATGCCACCGCCGGCGCCAGGCCCTCGGGCGGCGCTGACGTTCTCACCAGCATTACCATCGGAGACAAATCCGCACCGGCGAGTTGATAAACCTCTACTGCATCCGAGTCTTCCGGCGAAACCAGCCGCGCGCTGCCCACAACCCCAACTACGGTATAGTTTCCGTCCCCCATTTTGAATGGCTTCCCGAGCGGATCTTCCGCCGGCCATTGCAGGCGGGCCAAAGAATCACTCACCACGATCGTTCGCGTATCGCCCGTTGCCAGATTGCGGCCGCGCAGCAGCGGAATCTGCATGGTCTGAAAGAACGGCGGATCGATCGAATTGAAATGAACGTTCAGCATTCGCCCGCCGACATTGGTTCGCGCTACGCTCCAGCGATTCCCCAACGGCGGATTGGAGACCAGCGCCACCGATTCCACGCCGGGCAAACCACGCAGCCGGCTCCGCAGCGTGTCAAGGTACGCCCGCGCGCTGCTTGCTGAGTAGCCGTGGCTGCCGAGACCCAGGTCAATCGAAATAACCTGCTGATAATCGAAACCCGGATTAGTGGACGTGGCGCGACTGAGCGCACGCACCAGCAGCCCCGCCACAATCAGCAGCACGCAACTAGCAGCCACCTGCGCTCCCACCAGAAACTGCCGCACGATGGTCGCGCGATGCCGCTGCCGTGCGAGTTGCAGCGCCGGCGTCAGACCGAACAGCAGCGCAGCCGCGAATCCCATGGCGAGAGCGAAGGCGATCACGCGCCAATCAGGCGTAGGATTCAGCCATGCCGGTGCGCCGGTCCATGACATAAGGCTGCGCAGCAGCACGTAGCCCAACGCCAGCCCCGCTGCCGATCCACACAGCGCCAGCATCAGGCTTTCGGTAAATAACTGGCGGACTAACCGGGCGCGTCCTGCCCCCACCGAAACGCGAATCGCGATCTCCCGTTCCCGAGCCACACCGCGCGCCATCAGCAAGCTGCCCAGATTGCCGCATGCCACGGCAAGAATCAGCAGGCACAGCGCGCCTGCTAGCGCGAGCAGCGGATACATCGGGGGAATCAGGCGAACCGCGTAACCACCCGGCTCACTGGGCAAGGTTTCTTTTTCCCAAATGTCGTTCGGATGCTGGCGGTGCAGCTCGGCAGCGAGTACCCGCAGTTCCTCTTCGGCGACTTTGGGCGTCATGCCCGGCCGCAGCCGGCCCGCCATCAATACGCCGCCTCCCGAGAAATCCGTGAGGAGCTGGCTGCCGTTGACGAAATACGGCTGTTGCGCGATCGGCGCCCACAAATCCGGCTGCTCCAAACCCAAACCGCTGAAGGCGCGCGAGGCTACGCCGATTACGGTGACCATCTTGGCATTCACGCGGATCGCTTTCCCTACGATCGAGGGATCGCCGCCGAAATGCCGTTGCCACAGCCCGTTCCCCAGCACCACCACGGGCTCGGCGCCTGCAGCTTCGTCGCGTACCGCATCGAGCATGCGCCCCAGCGTCGGCGCGGCGCCGAGTTCGCCAAAGAAATTCGCCGTCACAAAATGCGCTGCGAGCGGCTTGTCTTCACCGTCGATGGAAACCCTGCCGAATGTCACAGCCATCACCGACAGCGCCTTGCTGTTTTCCCGATAGAACGCGACGGCAGGATACGGGAAATTGTCCGAGGAATTCCCCGCCGCGCTGCGCTGGAATCGCAGCAACGTTTCCGGACGACGCACGGGCAGCGGGCGCAACACCATCAGATTGAAAAAGCCGAACGCGGCAATGTTGACGCCGATGCCCAGCGCCAGCATCAGCACCGCGGCCAGGGTGAAGCCGGGCGATTTGCCCAGCATGCGCGCCGCATAGCGCAGGTCCTGGGAGAAGCGATCAATCCAGGTCCAGCCCCAGGCTTCTCGCGCCTCTTCGCGAAGGCGCAGCGTGTTGCCGAAGTGCCCGCCGCCTCCCCGCGCAGCCATTTCGCGATGAAATTCCATGTCGCCCGCCAGTTCGCGGTCAAAGCGGCGTCGGTTCAACAGATAACGGAGGCGGCGGAAAAGCTCAGTCATGGCGTTTCTCCTCAGGCCGTGCGCAGAACCGACTGAATGGCCTGGTTCACGCGGTCATAGCCGGACAGCTCGGCTTCAAGCTGCTTCAAGCCCGCGGGCGTCAGCCGATAGAAACGTACTTTGCGATTGGTTTCGGAAATGCCCCAATCGGACGTAACCCAGCCCTTCAGCAGAATCCGCTGCAACGCCGGATAGAGCGCACCTTCCTCCACCCGCAGCACTTCGGACGACAGTGTATGAATCCGCTGGGCAATGGCGTAACCGTGCAGAGGACCGGAGCGAAGGACCCGCAGGATCAGCAGAACCAAAGCACCGGAAGGCATTTCTTTCTTAGGCATAATTATATTATGGGTATAATAACTATGCCTGAAGCGAATGTCAAGGCGCTGATATAAGCTATCCGCATGGTGCTGCGAACCCTGTCGTTCGGCCTGTCCCTGTCTTTGGCGGCATTTGCCGCAACCGGCGTCACTTTCAACAAGGACGTCAGCCCGATTCTCCAGAAGCGCTGCCAGAGCTGCCACCGGCCTGGCGAAGTCGGTCCCATGGCGTTGCTCGACTATCAGCAGGCGCGCCCCTGGGCCAAGGCCATGCGTGAGGCAGTGCTGCTCAAGAAGATGCCGCCCTGGTTTGCCGATCCGCATTACGGCACGTTCTCCAACAACCCCAGCCTCACCCAAGCGGAGATTGACACCTTCGTGAATTGGGCCGCGGCCGGCGCTCCGGAAGGGGATCCCAAGGATCTGGGGGAGCCAGTCGAATTCGTAGACGGCTGGAACATCGGCAAACCGGATTTAGTGATCGAGATGCCGAACGCCTTCCCGGTGCCGGCGACCGGCTATGTCGATTACCAGACCATCGTCATCCCCACGCACTTCAAGCAGGACATGTGGATTCAGGCCGCCGAGCTGCGGCCCGGCAATCGCGCTGTGGTCCATCACGTGACGGCGTTTGCGCGCCAGCCCGGTTCGCTCGCCTACGCCGATGCTAAGCCTGGAATTCCATTCCGCCAGGACCGCGAGAAGCAGCAGACGCTGACGCGCGACATCGACCGCCCGGAATATATCGTCGGCTACACGCCCGGACGTCCCGCCAGCCTGTTCGTGCCCGGTGAAGCGCGCCTTGTCAAAGCCGGTTCCGACATCGTGCTATCGCTGCACTACACGCCGAACGGCAAGGCCACGGAAGACAAAACCAAGATCGGCTTCATCTTCGCCAGGGAAGCACCGAAGCGCCGGGTAGTGAACGTGATGCTCGCCGATCCCAACATTCTGATTCCGCCCGGTGAGCCGAACTATCGCACCGATGCATCCCTCACGCTGCAGGAGCCGGCGACGCTGGTCCGCCTATGGCCGCACATGCACACGCGCGGAAAGTTTTATGAATACCGGGTGGTATTTCCCACCGGCGAATCGCAGGTCATTCTGCGCGTACCTAATTTCGATTTCGGCTGGCAGCTATCCTACAACCTGGAAAAACCGCTCTATCTGCCCAAGGGCACGCGTCTCGAAGGGACGGCGTATTTCGACAACTCGCCTAATAATCCCAACAATCCGGATCCCAAACAGGAAGTGCACTGGGGCGAGCAGAGTTGGGATGAAATGAGCGAAGGCTATATGGATATGGCCGTCGAACCCAATATCGGGCCAGGCGATTTACGGCGCGCCAAGGAAACGACTGCCGCCTTGAACTGAGAATTCCACCATGCTTTTCATCTTCCTCGCGGTTCTGCTCTTTGCCGGCCAGTCCTGCGCTGAAGACCGACTTCCTCCACAGGGCCGCTTCGCCGACGTCAATGGCATCCGCATGTATTACGAAACCTACGGGCAGGGAACCCCGCTCATCGCTCTGCACGGTTTCGGCGGATCGAGCGCCATGTGGTCGCGATTCGTCGCGGATTTTTCCAGGGAATACCGGCTCATCGTGCCCGATCTGCGCGGCCACGGCCGCTCTACTAATCCCACGGGTCGGTTCACGCATCGCCAATCCGCGCTGGATGTGTACGCGCTGCTCGATCAACTCGGCATCAGCCAATTCAAGGCCATGGGCGTCAGCACTGGCGGCATGACGCTGCTGCACATGGCGACCCAGCAGCCCGCGCGTGTCGAGGCGCTGGTGTGGATTGGCGCGACCACGTATTTCCCGGAGCAAGCTCGCGAAGTCATGCGCCGCAGCACGGTCGAGAGCCTTACGCCGGCCGATTGGGAGCGCATGCGCAGCATTCACAAAAACGGCGACGACCAGATTCGCGCTCTTCGCACCGAGTTCTACAACTTCAAGGACAGCTACGAGGATATGAATTTCACCCCGCCGCTGCTGGGAACCATTACCGCGCGGACACTGATCGTCCACGGCGACCGCGATGAGTTTTTCCCGGTAGCGATTCCCACCGACGCCTACCGGGCTATTCCGCACGCCTATTTATGGATCGTCCCCAACGGCGGGCACGTGCCCATCAACGAGCACGCCGCCGAGTTCACGAAAACAACGCTAGAGTTTCTGCGCGGAGACTGGGAGAAAAAATAGCGCCACCCGCTGTCAGGCTTTGTGCATCGCCTGATCCACGGTTTCGAAGAACATATCGATATCCGATGGCCGGGTATGGATGTGCGTCGAGAGCCGCAGGCGTTGGCCGTTCAACACCCAAATGCGTTTCGCCTTGAGTGCGTCCCAGACCGGCCCAAGTTCGGCGGATTTGAACTTCACCGTCACGAGCGACCCGTACAAACGATCACCCTCGGTGCTCATCAGCTCCAGATATGGCCGGGTGCGCGCGCGGTCATACATCATGCGGCTGAGCTGATGCATGCGCCCGTAGACACGCTCCGGACCCAGGTCTTTCAGAAAGCGCAGCCCGGCGATGAGGCCCTCGAAAATAGCGCGATTGTTAGTCCCAACCATTTGGAAGCGGGCGGCTTTGAGCTGCTGCTTCTGATCCCAGCCGGAAGTGGCGACGTTCACCCATAGCTTGTCCAGCATCTCTTCGCGTCCGTAAAGCAATCCGCTGCCCGCCGGAGCGAACATCCACTTGTGCGGGCTGCCCGCGAAGAAGTCGCAGGACAAATCGTGGAAATTCACCGGCACCTGCCCGTTCATGTGGGCGCCGTCAACGACGGAGATAATCCCTTTGGCGCGCGCGGCGTCGCAAATCTGCTTCACCGGCATGATGAGCCCGGTGGTAGTGGTGATGCCGCTGAAACTCACCACGCGCGTTCGCGGTCCGAAGGCAGAAGTGATGACGTCGGCGATTTGCTCCGAGTTCTTGGGCGGAATGGGCAGCTCGACTTTGCGCACCTGCAGGCCATGCCGGGCTTGCCGCTGCAGCCAGCAGGAAATGCCGCCGGGATGCTCGTGATCGGTGGTGATCACTTCGTCGCCCGATTGCAGATCCAGTCCGTTGGCGATGGTGCTCATGGCCTCCGTGCAGTTGTGCATCAGCGCCAGCTCACCCATCTTGCATCCAAAGAAATCCGCCAGCTCCTGGCGGTACGGCTCGAGCGTTTCGTATCCCCAGCGCGGATATTCCTCCACATTCAGCGCGGCGGAGCGGTTCATGTAATCGAACACGGCGTCGAGCACGGGCTTGGCGCAAATGCCCAAGCTGCCGTTGTTGAGAAACGCCCGCCACTCCGGCAGCAGAAACTGTTCTTTGCGGATGCGCGCCCAGTAGCTTTCCGGATCGCTCGAAAAAAGCTTGCCGTCCGGCAGAGAGGACGCGGCGCGCGCCGTCTGCATCGGGAGACCAAATAGTGAAGCGGCATAAGCCGCGCTTTTGAGAGCTTGCCTGCGATCCATAGCGCTACCTCGCTTGTAGTAGCTATTATTCAACAGATGAAATCCGTCTGCCTGATCTTGCTGATGCTCCTGACCGCCGGCGCGCTGCCGGCGCAGAAGGCACTCATTCTGGATTACGAAATGTACCCGCCGGATTTTTCCAATGAAGTGATCCGGCGCGTGGCGGCGACGGGCATGCGCGTGGATTTCCGCCAGTACTATCCGGTGCTCACCCAGGCCGACCTTGCCAACTACCGGATGATCGTTCTGCTTTCCTCGGCCGGCGCGATTGGCTCCAACTTGCAGCTTCCCGAAAGCGAGATTCCGGCTCTCGCCGGATTACGTGACGCGCGGCGGCCTGCTGGTTCTGGGCGTGCCCGCCGATCCGGAGGCCTTCGACCAGCTCGGCCCGTACAACAAATTGCTGGCCGCGCTGGGCTCCGGCATTCAGATCAAGCCCGCCATCGCCGACGACGATTCCAATCGCTACCTCTCGACGCATGTTCGCGCAAGCCTATTTCCGCACGGTTCCCGCCGGCGCGAAGGTGGTGCTCGACCGCTCGACCATCCTCAGCGTTGCATCGCCCGGCGTCAGCGCTGGCGCAGACGTCGCCCACTGCGTACGCAATCACCGGTCTCGGCCGGGCGCGCATCGACTCCATCAAGAACGACGGCGGAATGCCGCTGGTGGCGCTGGCGAAATCCGGCAAAGGGCAGGTGCTTGTGATCCCGCGGTTCACGCTCAATATCGGCGGCTTCAACGGCCGCATCGGCGTCGGCCCGGCGGCGAATCTGGATTGGGTGGCTTCAAGCGATCGCTTCGTGCAGAACATTCTGACGGAAATGACGAAGCACGCGAGCGGCGCAACCGCAGCCTCTGAATCCTCTCTGCCCGCCGCGCCGCCAGCCAACGTCGGCGTCGTCAGTATCGCGCCCCGCCAATCCATCGAACGCGATCCCAAAGACCGCCGAGCCTACCAGGCGCGCTACCGCTCAACCATCCGCCGCGATCTCTACGGTCCGTACCTGGATCACGGCATGCGCGCAGCCTGGGGCGACATGATTCACGATGACGCCTGGCTCAAGACGGCCGCCGACGGATTTAAGGGCGCCGGTCTGAACTATATCTGGGCAGTAGGTTCGCCGGAACAGTTCGTCTTGGACAAATACACCGCCGAGCAGCGCGACAAATTACGCCACGCGTGGGAGACTTTCGCGGGTCTGCTGGATGGTTCCGCCGTTGGCTGGACTGTCGGTTTCAATTATCCGGGTCCGATCGATCGCACCAAATACGCCAAATCCCGCGGCACGGATGGCAAGGAAATCAATCTGCTCGCGCCGCTCGACCTGCGCTACTGGTACGACATCGCGATCCCGGCGATCGAAGAAGTCGCGAAGTTCAGCGTGCATCATCCGGCCGTCAAAGGCATCACGGTGGATTATGAAATGTACGGCTTCGAGCCGATTATTTTCTATCCTGAGGCTATCGGTTTCGAAGACGTGTCGTATCACGCGTTCCTGCGCGCCGCCGAAGGCCACATCGATGCGAAATTGCTGGCGGAGGCGGCGTCGCTGGATTACGCCGCGCGCTATCCCTGGCTGCGCGATCATGGTTTGCTTTCGACGTTCTACCTTCTGCTCGAAGGCGAGAGCGAAAAGCTAGGCCGCCTGATTCGCGAGCGCGTGCATGCCATCAATCCAAATTTTATTCTCGGCGCTTACCACGCCGGTCTCCCGTACTCGTGGTTCTATCGCGGCCTGATTCGCGGCATGAGCACGCCGGAAATGCCCATGCTGTGGATGAGTTTCCAGGGCCTTTCAGGCGCCGACGTCGATCGCTTCTGGTCGCATGGCCAGCACTTATTGAACGCATCGGCGATCATGCTTGGCACGGTTCCCATTGCGCAATGGAAGGACGCCATGATGGCCGGGCGCCGCTATCACGATGGCTATTGGCTCAATCGCTACAACTGGCTGGTCGACGACGCGCAGGGGAAAAAATCCATCGAGATACCAGAAGGCACTCACCAACAGGCCTGGCAGGCGTTGCAGGAAGGCAACCGGCTCATCGACGAATATGACCGGAAAAAGTAAGCTCGCATTTCTCCTGCTGATAGCCGCGGCGGCGCACGCCCAGCCGCGCGAATTCCTGACGCTCTCTAACGGCCAGCGTTTCTTCCCGGTCGGCTTGTACGGCTTCCCGCAGAACCGGTCCGACGACGCCATCTACAAGGAAGCGCATGACGCCGGATTCAATTTCCTGGTGGGCCACGAAGCGCGCGAGGGATTTCTGCGGTCCTTCGATATTCCGGGCGGTCCGCCAGATCCGGACGCAGCCACGCGCCGTGGCTCATTGCTCGATTTGACCTACAACACGGCGGCCAAGCGCCAGACACTTGTTGATTTGGCGAAACAGAACGAAAACACGCAAGGCGTCATCGTCTGGCAAGGGCCGGATGAACCCAACTATTTTCCGTTTGGGATCAAGCCGGGCCCGTCCAGCGCGGGCTTGCAAGCCGGTGCCGACGCGCTGCGCTCTGCTTCCAAGCATCCGCTTTGGATCAATTTCAGCCCCACCGGCGACGATCGCGCGCCGCGTGATTTCTCCAGCCTGGCGCATTATCTCGCCGTGCCGGATGTCGTGTCGGTGGACATTTATCCAGTGGGAGCGGGCGCCGATTTGCAGGAAAGCCCGTTCGCAGACCGCGGCCTGGCCTCAGTCGGCGACTTCACGCGCAACCTGGTCCGCATGGCCTCCGTAAATGGCCGCCAGCAAAAGCCGGTGTGGATGGTGCTGCAAGGGTTCGGCTGGCACGCGCTGGGCGCGGCTTCGAATCCACCCGAGAACTTGAACGGCCGGCCGCCCACTTACGAAGAGATTCGCTTCATGACTTTCGACGCCATCATCAATGGCGCAACTGGCGTGATCTACTGGGGCGCGCCCTTTATCGCGAAAGACGACACGGCCACTTGGGAATCGCTGAAGCGAGTCGCCGCCGAGCTGCACTCGCTCCAGCCGGCGCTCACCGGCGACATCCTGGCGGTCGACCATGCTGTGTATTGCGCCAATCGCAACATCGAAATCGCCGTGCGCCAAGCCGGGCGCGATGTTTATCTGCTAATGGCCAACGCTTCGCCACTCGATATCGCGGATACCGAGATCGTGTTTCGCGGCAAAAAACTGCACGCAAAATTCAGTTCGTTCGGTGTTGAAACGCGCAAGCTGGCGGAGTAGCGCGTTACTCGACGAGCCGGTCCGGCATATCCGCCAGCACGTAACTCAGCACCGCCAGCGCGGCAATGTTCTGCTGAAACTCTTCCAGCTTGATTTTGTCTACGGTGTCGGAAACCGTGTGGTGCCAGTCGAAATAATGCGTGCCGACAGTGTTCATGCCGAAGCCGGGCACGCCGGCCTCCATCATGGGCCCAATGTCAGAGCCGCCGCCGCCCACTGTCATGGAATCCGCGCCAATGGATTTCAGCAATTGGCCGATCTCCCGCGCTTTGGCCAGCGCGCGGTCCGATAGCGCTCCTCGCGCCAGACCTACGCCAAATCCCAGAGGCTTTTCAGCGCCGCCATCCATTTCAATTGCCGCCACGTGATTGCTGGCGCGCGCACCCACCCACTCGCGATAGGCCTCGCCGCCCTTCGATCCATTCTCTTCGTTAGTCCAGAACACCACGCGCAACGTGCGCCGCGGGCGCAGCCCCAGTTTCTTGATCAGGGCGACGGCTTGCAGGGAAGCGATGCACCCGGAGCCATCGTCTTGCGCTCCTTGCCCCACATCCCAGGAATCGAGATGGCCGCCCATGACGACAACCTCCTCCGGCTTTTCCCGGCCGCGAATTTCGCCGATCACGTTGGCGGAATCGGCGTCCGGCTCCATGTGCGCTTCCATGAACAGGTGCACGGTGACCTTGTCGCCGGCGTCGCTCAGGCGTTGAATCATCATGGCGTCTTCCGCGGTGACGGCGGCGGCTGGAACCTTGGGAGCATCCGGCAGATAAAACAGGACGCCCGTGTGCGGCGTCTGCTGGGTGAGCGACCCCACTGAACGCAGCAGAATAGCTACCGCCCCCAGCGTAGCCGCTCGTGATGCGCCCACGATGCGATATTGCACGGTCTTGCCGTAGCCTTCGTACGGCACATTGAAGAGCACGATTTTGCCGGCGACTTTTTCGCGGCCGGCTTTTTGTAGTTCCTCGAAGCTGCCTACCGGAACCACTTCGGCGGTGATGCCGTCTGTGGGCGTGGCCACGCTGCCGCCCAGAGCCAACATGTTGAGGCGGCGCTTCACCGGCGCGGTGATCTCCGCGTTTTCGCGCCCACGCACCCAGTGCGGCACTTTCACGACAGGCGTGACGACGTTCTCCAGACCGTCCCGTTTCATCTGTACTGCGGCCCAGATGACCGCCTGCTCCAGCGCCGGCGATCCGCTAATCCGGTTGCCGATGCGATCGCACAAATACGCCAGTTTGTTGTAGCCATCGTGATCGGCGAGCGCGGCGGCGATCAGTTTGTCGGCGGTTTCCTTGTATTGCCGGGAAATCGAACCGCCTTCTTGCGCAAACAGCAACACCACAGGCAGCAGGGCGAGGAGGGGCCAAGCAGTTTTAGAGCGAGACATGCGCTTATTGTACGATGGGAAAATCAATGACCCCGCAAAGCCGCGCATGACTTGGCGCCGAATCGTGGGCTGTCTGCTGGCGGCTGCGGCCTGCACCGCCTGGCTGCGCTTCCCCGGCCTCTCCCAAAGTCCGCCCGCGCCGATACGTTTTGCTTACCAGCCTATTCCTTTTGTTCTCGAAAATTCCGTCACGTCTGCGAAGCATCTGCCGGAAACCATGCCAGGCGGTGTCGCGGTCTTCGATTTCGACAACGACGGATACCCGGACATCTTCTTCACCAACGGCGCCGACATGCCGGGACTGCAAAAATCCTCGACAAAGTTTTCCAATCGCCTGTTTCGCAACAACGGCCACGGCGGCTTCGAGGATGTAACGGCCAAAGCGGGTCTGGCGGGAACCGGCTACGACATCGGCGTCGCGGTCGGGGACTTTAATAATGATGGCTACAAAGATCTGTTCGTCGCCGGCGTGCACCGCAACACGCTCTACCGCAACAATGGCGACGGCACGTTCACCGACATCACCGCCAAAGCCGGTTTAGCCAAGCCCGACGAGCGCTACGGCCGCCTCTGGGGCGTGGCTGCCGCCTGGCTGGATTTCGATGGCGATGGCCTGCTCGATCTGTTCGTCGTCAACTACTGCATTTGGGATCCCCGCAAAGAGCTTCATTGCGAAACCGGCGGCAAGCCCGACTATTGCCATCCGAAAAATTACGAAGGTCTGCCCAATTCGCTCTTTCACAACAACGGCGACGGCACCTTCACGGATGTTTCCGCCAGCTCCGGCATTCGGAAATTCGTAGGCCGCGGCATGAGCGCCGCCATCGCCGATTACGACGGCGACGGACGCCCGGACATCTTCGTCACCAACGACAAGCTCTTCAATTTTCTGTTCCACAACGACGGCGGCGGCAAGTTCAGTGAAGTGGCATTCGATGCCGGCGTGGCCGCGACCGAAGACGGCTCCCCCGTTTCCGGCATGGGTGTCGATTTCCGCGACATCAACAACGACGGCCTTCCCGACTTGTTTTTCACCGCCCTGCCGGACGAGACGTTCCCGCTTTATCTGAATGCCGGGAAGGGAAGGTTCGATGAAGCCACGCACGCCAGCCGCTTGAGCCTGATCACCCGCACCATGGCCGGCTGGGGCGCCGGGATTTACGATTTCGATAACGATGGCTGGAAAGATATTTTCGTTGCGCGCAGCGAGGTGCTTTCCCCAGATGGCTCCCGCGCCGCTCGCGCCCGCCAGCCCAACAGCGTCTTTCGCAATCTGGGCAACGGCAAAATGGAAGATGCCACCGAATCGGCGGGATTGCTGGCGCGGCCACCGCTCATGCATCGCGGCGTGGCTTTTGGCGACTTCAATCGCGACGGACGCATCGATGCCGTGGTCACGGCGCTGGGCGCGGAAGCCGAAGTGTGGATCAACGCCAGCCCGGCGGCAATCATTGGCTGGATTTGGAACTTGTCGGCACGCGCAGTAATAAAGACGCAATCGGCGCGCGCGTCACTTTCGTCACCAAAAAAGGCAGCCAGTTCAATCACGTCACGACCGCGGTAGGCTACGCCAGTTCGAGCGCCGGACCCGTGCATTTCGGATTGGGCGCCGAAACGCAAGCCGAGCGCATCGAAATTACCTGGCCTTCTGGAATGGTGCAGCAACTCACCGGCGTGCAGGCCGATCAAATCCTGCGCGTGGTGGAAAAGACGCCGTAAGCGGTTAGAACCAGCCTTTAAGCCGGGAGCGAACTTTCTTGGCGAGCTTTTCGATTTCCTCCGCCTTGCGCATCGTACCGACCGACAAGACATTCGGGTTGGACAACTCGCCTTTTAGCTCATTAGTCAACTTGGTGAGCTTCTCGGTATCGGCCGTGAGCTCCGCATATTGAGCCTTGACTATTTCGCTCATCTGCCATTGGCCATCTTTGGTGAAATGGCGTTTGTTGCCCATGGTCTGGTCCACGCTATCGAGCTGGCGGGCCTGGTCATTCAAGTCGCGGACACGTTGAATCGAAGAGGGCACGTCATTGTTTCGCGACTGCGACCACAAAACGCAGGCCACCATCACCAGCGGAACAGCGAAAAGCGCGCGATGTTTCATAAAGTGCTCCGCTGACATGATACTCCCGCTGGAGGCTCTCTCACAGTGTTAAATCTTCAGGCGCAGTCAAGGCCGCGGCCCGGCCTGGGAGGTGAGCTTCTTGAACTGCGCCAGATAACGAGTCGCCTCCTCGGATTTGCCGAGTTTGCGCTGGGTCTGCGCCATGAGGTTATAGGCAATCGCTAAATTTGGCTTCAACTTGATGGTGGTGGCTAGCGCCGGGCCAGCCTTCTGGTAGGCGGCCACATCGTAGAGCAAACGTCCGTATTCCAGCCAGGCGTCGGCGTTGCCGGGATTGAGGGAAGTAGCTTTTTCCAGCGAGACTTCCGCTTCCGCATCGCGGTCCAACCGGCGCTGACAGATGCCTATGTAATACCAGGCTTCCGGATCCCGAGGGTTTAGGGCGATGGCTCGCTGAAGATCGGCTTGGGCGCGGTCGAAAGCCAGGTCGCTGAGCTGAATCCGCCCGGAAAGAACCCAACCTTCGGAAGCGTTCGGATACTTCTCGATCAAATGGCGGGCGGCGCGCAAAGCCTCCTCCACCCGGCCGCCGTCCAGCAGAAGAATCGCTTCGGTCGAGACCAGGCCTTTCGAGTCCGGAAATTTATCCAGACCGCGTTTCAGCAGGGCCCGGTCGACGGCCGCGTTGCCCTCACTGGCCTGCTGCTTTACCAGAGCCGAGAGGTATTCTTCCTGGGTTTCATCGAGATCGGCCGCACGCGCAAATTCCGCCACGGCCTCCCGGGTGCGGCGCGCGCGGCTAAAAAGGACGCCGGACAGGTAGTGCACACGCGCTTCCCGTGCCGGCGGCAAGCGCAGGTTGAGCGCGAACTGGATTTGTTCGCGCGTAATTGCGCCCGCCTCCTCCTGGAAGCACCATTCCACCAGTTGCGCGTGCAGCAGACTTTCCGCGGGCGCCAACTGCCGCAATGCAGCGAGGTTCGCGCGCGCAACTTCCTGTTTCTTCAGCCGGAGCGCGGTCCGAGCCAGATAGGACTTGGTGGCCAACTCTTTGGGGTCGCGAGCTGCCAGCCGGGAAAACGTTTCGAAAGCCTGGGAAGCCCGTCCGGAATCCAACTGTGCCACTCCCAGGTTAAATTGTGTCGGCGAATCGGCCGGGCGCAGGCGAACGGCTTGTTCCAGGTGAGGCAGGGCCTGGTCGGGGTGTCCGGTATCGATGAGCGCCTGTCCCAAAAGGGCCTGCGCTTCGGCGTTGTTGGCGTCAATCCCCACCGCCTGCTGCAGCAGAGGCAAAGCTCGTTCAGGCTGGTTCGCCTGCAGGAGTTGGACGCCTTGCTGCACCAGAATTTCGGCGCGCGCAGCGGGGTTCTGAGCGTACGCAGGGGTCATTACGGCCAGATTTGCAGCCGCTGCCACCAGCAGAGCGGGCAACCAAACAACTCTCATTACGCTTATATCCTATTCCAAAATCGGAAAGAGTGCAGGGGGAGGCTATATGTAATATGGTAAAGCGTTTAGAACTCGTGCTGAACTCAAAAGCCAGTGTAAACAAATACCAAAAAATTCTTGCAAACTCTCTAGACAGCCATTTACATCTGGTGTAGCATACTCGAATCCGATGAAATGGGCTGTCTCGATAGTAGGGGTGCATAAGTAGCGTGACAGAAGTCCAAATCAGGCTCGGGCAGGACAATCAGCCCGCGCTAACTCAACACTACGTAACGGCATTATCAATCTGCTTCAGTGGGGAAAGGAGTACGTGCATGCAAGGTTTCAATTTACGGCAGAGAGCACTGGCTCTAACGGTGCTTTTGCTGTGTTTTTCGGCGCTGGTTTTCGGCCAGGGCTATCAGGGCGGCCTTCGCGGCAGGGTAATGGACGCTCAGGGCGCCGTTATCGCCAACGCCAAGGTCGAGATCACCGACGATGCGACCAACTTGAAACGCGATACGGTCAGCAACGCCGAAGGTGAGTTTGTATTTTCAGCAGTCAACCCCGCGACTTATACGCTGTCAGCGGAAAACGCGGGCTTCAAGAAATTCGAACGTAAGGTAATCATCGGCACGCAGGAATTCATCACTCTGGACGTGAAGTTGGAAGTCGGAGCGATCACCGAGAGCGTGCTGGTGAGTGAAGAAGTTCCCTTGATGGAGACCTCCAACGCCTCCGTTGGAGCGCTGCTCGATCGCCAGAAGCTGATCGATCTGCCGAACGTCGGCCGCAATCCGTTCATCATGGCTTGGGTGACGCCGGGCGTCGTTCCGTCCAACGATCCGCGGTTCGTGCGCTTCCAGGATCAGAGCGGTTCGTCCACGGTGAGCTTCGCGGGCGGCCCGCAGCGCGGCAACGTCTACCTGTTGGACGGCGTGCCGATCACGGACGGCTATCAATCGCGCGGTGATCATTCCTTCCATCGAAAGCGTGGAAGAGATGAAGATCCAGACCAACACCTACGACGCCGAGCTCGGACGCTACGCCGGCGGCGTGTACAACACGTTCCTGCGCTCGGGATCGAACGCCATCCACGGCAGCCTGTTCGGCAATATCCGCGGCACGTGGTCGTTCGCCAACGACTACTTCGCCAACCGCGCAGGGACTGCCCAAGGCACCGTCCCCGTACAAGAATTTCGGTTGGTCCATCGGCGGCCCGGTGGTCATTCCGAAAATTTACAACGGCAGGAACAAGACCTTCTTCTGGCTGGTGTTCGAAGGCTACCGCCAGAACACAGGCCAGTTCAACACGCTTGCGGTGCCCACGGCACTGGAAAAGACGGGCGATTTCTCGCAGACGCATAACGCCGATGGCTCGCTGAGAGTCATTTACGATCCATTGACCACGGTGAAGGACGCGAGCGGCGCGTTTGTGAGCCGCATGCCGTTTGCCGGTAACGTCATTCCCGGATTCCGGATCAACCCGGTCGGATCGGCGATCGCCAGCTTCTTCCACGATCCGACGACGACGCGGTCGTACTACGGCGCAACCGAATGATGCGGTTTCCGACAACCTGCACGACGGTTTCGCCAACGAAGCCACCGGCAAGGTCGATCACCAGTTCACCAACTGGTGGCGAGCCAACTTCTCCTACCTGCACTACGGCAGCCGCGAAGTGGGTGCTGACTGGTGGGGAACAGCGTCCTCGCCCGGCGCATGGGCACTATTGCGCTATGCGGACGCAACTTCGACCAACCAGACCATCACGCCCAACCCGACGACAGTAATCAGTCTTCGCTACGGGTTCAACCGCTTCCCCAACACGTCGACCTATATCGGACAAGGCTTCCCGATCACGGCTCTCGGCTTCCCGGCATCGTTCCAGAACGCCATCGTGGATACCGGGTTCCCGACCATCGGTATGCAGGAAAACACCGGGCTGGGCACGTTGGGCGCGAATCACAATGTTCCCAACTCCAAGAACTTTCTGGCCAGCGTGTCGAAGTTTGTCGGCAAGCACAACTTCAAGGTCGGCATGCAGTTCCGCCAGATCAACTGGACCAACATCAGCGATGCGGGTCCGGGTAGGTTTCGCCTTTGACCGAACGTTTACCAACGCCAATCCCACGATCAACAACCCGAACTCAGGCGCCGATCTGGCCACCATGCTGCTCGGCACTCCGACGAGCGGCAGCACCTCGATCCAGCAGAGTTTTGAGACCATATTCAAGTACTACGGCTACTACTTCCACGATGACTACCGCATCAGCCCAAATTTCACCATCAATGTTGGATTGCGGTATGAGTTCGAGCAGATGCCCAGCGACCGCAATAACCAGTATGGTCGTAGGTTTCGACCGCAGTCTGGTTAACCCCATCCAGGCCAGTCTTCCGGCCGGTTCGGGCGTGCAATCACTGGGCGGCCTGCTGTATTCCGGCGTCGACGGCAATGCGACGCATATCGGTAACCCCAACTATCTGCGCTTCGCTCCGCGCATTGGCGCTGCCTGGAAGATCAACGAAAAGACCACCGTCCGCGGAGGCTACGGACTCTTCTGGGCGCCGCCCGTCTACGGCGGATGCGATCACAGCTCCCGGCTACAACGCAGACCACTCCGTATGTCGGCACGGCTGATAACTTGAGCCCGTGCGCCGGTTGTTCCTTGAGCAACCCCTACCCCAACGGATTGCTGCAGCCGGTGGGCAATCTGTTCCGTACCGAGACCAATATCGGCCAAGGTGCTGATTTCTGGAACAACAATATGAAATCCGGCGGTTATGTGCACCAATATTCGGTGGACGTACAGCGGACGCTTCCTGGTAATTTCAACGCCAGCATCGCGTTTGTCGGCTCACTCTCCCGCCACCTTAACCAGGCTTCGTTCGATTTGAACCAGAACCAGCTTGACCCCAGCTACTTCGCAACACTGGGTAGCTCTCTGCTGAATTCGGTACCGAATCCGTACTTTGGCCTGACGGGACCGTACTCAGCGCCGCCGGGTTTCTTCAACAACCCGCACGGTCAATTCGGCCCAACTGCTGTTGCCCTACCCGGAGTTCCAGGCGATTGCCATGCACGGCACCGATCAGGCGCACGCCCGATATCAGTCGATCGTGTTCAGGGTGGAGAAGCGCTTCAGCAGCGGGCTCAGCTTGCTCGCTCATATGACGCTGTCCAAAACGCTGGACATGGCAGCCACCGGCACGAACTTTAGCAGCGGCGGCCAGGGTATCAACGTACAGAACGCTTACGACTACAACAGCGAGTACTCGCTGGCAACACAAAACATCCCGCGCCGGTTTGTCTCGGTGGTTACTTACGAGCTGCCGTTTGGCAAGGGCAAGAAGTTCGTCAACAGCAACCGGCTGGCGGATTATGTGATCGGTGGCTGGCAGTTCAATGCCATTACCACCATTGCCGCGGGCTTCCCGATGTCGGTGATCCAATCGCTCAATCCGCTCAACGCCGCAGCCGGGGACATGGCACAGCGCCCCAATGCTACCGGCGTCGACCCGAACATGCCGGGTACGACCTGAGGATAAACTGGATGCGTACCTGAATATCAGCGCGTTCACGATCGCTCCAGGCGGTACATTCGGTAACGTCTCGCGCACCCTCGGGGCGCGGTCTCCGATGCAGAACAACTGGGACGTCTCGGTTTTCAAGAGCGTCAGTATCAAAGAGCGTATTAAGCTCCAGTTCCGGGCTGAATCGGTTAACGTCACCAACACCCCCCGATTCAACGGTCCGGGCGCGCTGAACGTCAGTTCCGGTAGTTTTGCGCATATCACCGGGCAGGCCAACTTCCCACGGTTCGTCCAGTTGGGCGGCCGTATTCAGTGGTAACGCTGGAAACCTGTTAACTCTTACCTAACTCATGTCGCTGGCGTCCCTCGACGCCAGCGACATTTTTCGTATATCTTCTACTCATCACCCGTGGGCACTGCCCCGGATGAAAGGCCTCAGGACTGCGCGTGAAAAGGACTTCCCCCATTTGCTGGACCTGCTCTCTGTGGCTGATGGCTGTGCCGCTGATTGTTGCGGCACACGCGGCGGACTGGCGTCGCGTTCGATTCGCGCCGCCGTCGGTCAATCCCCCGGTCCGTACCATCCCGCATATTGCCAACGGAGCGGGCTGGAGGACCACGGTCATCCTGGTCAATACCGGCACGCAGGCGGCCAATTTCGATCTGAAATTCTGGGATAACAATGGCAAGCCGCTGGTGCTGGATCTCGGTCCCGACGGGATCACCGCCGATCTGAGCGGCGTAATTCAGCCGGGCGTGGCGCGCTTCATTCGGTCCACCGGCAGCGGCGCCGACCTGCAAACAGGCTGGGCGGAACTGACCGCGCCAAACACCGTCGACGGCAATGCCATTTTCGGTTTGCAGTCACCGGGACAAGGGGATTCGGAAGCCGCCGTGCCCCTCGGCCCCACTGGCGGCAACGATCTGTTCGTCCCCTTTGACTACTCTCCCGGCTACTCGACCGGCATCGCCTTCGCCAATCCGGTAAAACAGGTGGCTACGGTTTCCGCTGCCATTCACGATGATTCCGGAAACGGCGATCCCAGCCGCGCAGACGATTTCGGTTCCCCCTCGGGGCCACTACTCCGATGTACTCGCTGCAGCCGTTTCCCGGCGTCCAGCAGAAGCGCGGCGTAGCGCGTTTTTCATCGATCAACCTGTTTGGCCTGGGCATACGGGCCAACGGCAAGGCGTTTACGTCCATCGAAGCGCTGGCGGGCGTTCCATCAGGGACCAAGACCATCGCCCATGTCGCCGACGGCGGCGGGTGGAGAATGACTTTCCTGCTGGTGAATACCGACCCGCAGGCGGCGAGCTTCACCCTGAGCTTCGCGGGCGACGGCGGGAACCCTTTGGTTCTGCCACTGGGAGCCGACGGCGCCACGTCCAGCTTGACGGGCACGATTCAACCGGGCGCAATCCGGATCATAAAGACCACGGGTACTGCGGCCAAACTCTCCACCGGCTGGGGCTCGCTTTCGGTCACGGGAGCCATCGGCGGCACGGCGATTTTTGCCCACGAAACGCCGGGGCAACCGGATTCGGAAGCCGCCGTTCCCTTCAGCAGAATCCGCCAGCACGCACCTTTTCGTGCCCTACGATTACACCACCGGATATTCGACTGGCATCGCGCTGACCAATCCCGACCCGAACCAGACCGCCACGGTCATGCGTGTCGATTCTGGACGACAAGGGACACAGCCCGGCGGCCCCAGCGATGGTTTATAACGTCCCGGCTAACGGCCACAAGTCACTGGTGCTGGGCGATCTGTTCCCGGGCATTGCCGGGACTCGCGGATCGGTATCGTTGACCTCCGACGTGCCCTCTCTTCGGGACTCGGAATCCGAGCCAATGGCGTGGCTTTCACCTCGCTGAAGGTGATTCCAGCCGCTATGGAAATCACTATCACGAACGGGCCTTCCCTTTCGATTGGCTGTGTCGCAGTGGGGTATCATTTCACCTTTTTGGCGACCGGCGGCCTTCCACCGTACACGTGGTCTATCGTCGCTGGTTCGATGGCACCGGGTCTGACGCTTGCCGCGGACGGATCGATCGGCGGAGTTCCAGCCGGCTTCGGGCTCTTCAATTTCACGGTGCAAGTCACCGACACCGACTCCAATTCGGTGCGAGGCGATTTCACCATGCAGATCAACCCCGACGAACTCAGACCGCACTAACGTTGTTTCTTCTCCAGGGCCCATTCTCTCTTTACGATATGATTTGAAATTCACCATGTTGCAGGGAAAACCATTGCGCTTGGTCCTGGCGCTTCTTGCGATTCTTCTGGTACTCGCCATCACCCCTTTCCTGGCGTCTCAAAGCCAGCAAGAAGCCGTCGATCTGCAAATCATCGTGGTGGACTCGCGTCCGCAAATTGAGGAGGTCCTCGAGAGCCTGAAACGTGGCGATGACTTCGCTGCCGTCGCGAAGAACCGGTCCACCGATCCGACCGGATCCAATGGCGGATTTCTGGGACGGCAGGAAATCTCTTCCCTGCATCTGAACATACGAGAGGCGCTGAAAGGCGTTGCGCCGGGACACCTTACGCCAATTGTCGAACTGCCCGGCGGCTACGCCATTCTAAAGGTTCTGCCTGCGAATTCGAACCCTTTGGGAATGGGTATGGATCGCAATCAAAAGCTACCTCTGGCCGGTCCCGGCAACGTGCAATTTACGATCATGGCGTCAGGTTTTAACGAAGTGGGGGCGCTGGTCAACCTCATCGGCAAGCCTCCCGGTTGGGAACAGGATCTGGGTACGATCTGCGAAGTGAAACAGCGCGCCCTCGGCGCCGGCATGCAGCAGGTACAGGAATTCCTGGCCAAGGCCCAGCGGGATGTCGTGTCCGCAACTAACGCCAGCAGGATGGAAGCGGCCCATTTCAGCTTTGGCCAACTGTTGGCCTATCAGGGGAAGCTGGACGAAGCCATCGGGCA
>CAWGTB010000006.1:0-468792 GCA_963825405.1 uncultured Solibacteraceae bacterium
TTGGAGTCCGGATAATATTTGGTCCACCAGTCCGTGCCGTTGGCGACGTGATACGCGCGCCAAACCTGGTGGGTGACGTCCCACTGCGCGCCCAGCGGAAAATAATCGTCGCCGACTTTCTGAAAATAGCGCTGCTTCCATTTGCTGCCGTAGACGAATGCGATGTCTTCTTTTTTGAAAGTCACCAGCGGGTTGGGCTTGCTGAGATCGGGCAGGATGGCTTCGGGGTGTACTTTGGGATCGCTCACCACGTTGGCCATGCGGGTCCTGCTCCAACGGTCGTAGGTTGCAGCATGGCAGGTCTTGCAGGCGGCGGAGCCGACGTAGGCGGGCGCCTGCGCCCAGAGCCCGGCGGCCGATGCCAGAAACAATAGTGCGAATCGACGCATCACACGTTCGCCGGTTCCGGGTGGGTCCACGGCTGGCGATACGGACGGCGCAGCAGGCGGTTGGCTTCCTCGTCGTTGGCGACGCGCTGCGCGCTGCGCGTCCCAGGTGAGCGTGCGGCCGGTTTTCATCGAGAGATTGGCCAGGATGCAGCTCGCCGTTGAGATGTAACCCTGCTCGATATCGGCCACTGGCTTCTTGCGCGAGTCGATGCCGCCAGCAGATCCTTCATGTGATAGCGAATCGCCGGCGCGACGTGGCGCTCCAGATCTTTTTCGGTTTTGTCTTCCGGATACTGATCGAGCTCGTAAGTCACATCGCGATGGATGGGCGTCGCGCCCTTGGCGGATGGCGCGAAATCGTAGCTGTTCACGCTGAGCCTGCAGCGTTCCCTTGTCGCCGTAGAGCGTCGCGCCCCAGGGATATTTCGGATCGGGCATGTCGCCCCAGGTGCGGTGCTGCCAGACGATTTGCAGATCGCCGTAGTCGAAGGTGGCGGTTTGCGTGTCGGAAATATTGGCCTTGCTCTTCTTGTCAACCAGAATGCCGCCGGAGGATGAAACACTCTTCGGCCAGCCGAGGTCGAGCATCCAGCGGGTCATGTCGAACATGTGAATGCACATGTCGCCGACGATGCCGTTGCCGTATTCCATGAAAGCGCGCCAGCCTCGGGGGTGGACCAGCGCGTTGTAGGGACGCATCGGCGCGGGTCCGGTCCACATTTCGTAGTCGAGATAGCTGGGCGGCGCGGTGTCCGGCGGATTGTCGGTGGCGCGCATGTGGTAGTAGCAATAAATCTCGACGAAAGCGACCTTGCCGAGTTTGCCTTCGCGCACGATGCGGTCGCGCGCTTCGATCAGGTGCGGCGTGCTGCGGCGCTGCGTGCCCACCTGCACCACGCGGTTGTGTTTGCGCGCGGCGGCCAGCATGGCCTGGCCTTCGACGATATCGACGCTGATCGGTTTCTGCACGTAGATGTCGGCGCCGGCTTCGACGGCGGCGATCATGGGCAGGGCGTGCCAATGGTCGGGGGTGCCGATGAGCACGATGTCGAGATCCTTCTCCTTGAGCATGTCGCGATAGTCGGCGTAGGTGCGCGGCGTTTTCTGCGATGCCTGGCGGGATGCCACGATTTGCGCGGCTTCAGCCAGCATCTGCTTGTCGACATCGCACAGCGAGACGACCTCGACCGGCGCCACCTGAATGAGGCGCAGCAAATCGGCCTTGCCATACCAGCCGCAGCCAATGAGACCCACGCGCCGGCGCTTCTGCGGATCGAATTGCGCCGCGAAGGCGGCGGTGCCGGACAGAGCTAGAAATTCGCGGCGGTTCATGGAGTTCCTTTCCTGCTTACATATTTTGCTTGAGGAACGAACAGATGTGATAGCCGTCCAGAAACTTGAAAGGCGATTCGCCCAGCGTGTAGTGGCCACAGGGCAGCACCACCACGCGATGATCCAGCTCGTGCTGGGCCAGATGTCTCACCACTGCCTCGGAGAATTCAGGCAGAAACGTGGTATCGAAACGCGTGTAGATGAACAGCGACTTCTTGGGATTCTGCGCGAACTTTGCCATGTAGCTCACTGGACTGATGGCCATCCAGCTTTCGCGAAGCGTATCGATGTCGATCTTCTCTTCCATCCCCTGGCGGATGTGCTGGGTGGACAGGCCGGTCCATACCACGTCGGCGAAATAGGTGGAGCAGTGATTGAACGCGTTGACCTCCAGGCGGGCGTCGTGCGCGCTGGCCAGAAACGCATAGCAGGAGCCCAGACTGGTGCCGACAATTCCGAATTTTTCGTAGCCCTGCGAAGCCAGCCAATCGATACAACTGCGGACATCGATCACGGCCTGGCGCGTGGCGTGCAACGTGCGGGCCACGTTGGCGGAAACGGCGTAGTCGGCGCGCGCGGTTTCCTTGGGAAGACGCAGATCGTGATAAGGCAAGCTGAGGCGGAGCGCTCCAATACCGAGCTGGCTGATGCCGCGGCACAGCGCCTGGTGCTGCTGAATGTGGGCGTTCCAGTGCGGCAGGACAATCACGGCGCTGCGCGCGGATTTGCCCTGCCATGGACTGGGCTTGCCGGGAAACCAAAGCCCGTTGACGGTGTTGTTTTCCGGATACGGCGTGGGCACGGCAGAGGTGAACCTTAGGTGATTGTCGCGCAGGCTGAAATCGCGCGGCGTGTCGTATCCGAAAAATTCGTCGCTCGATTCGATCGCGGCGCGGTTCAGCACGGAGAGGTGCTGCTGCGGAGTATGTCCGTTGAGCGGCAAGTTCGCGCCGGGCCAGCCGGTGGTCCAGTCCAGACCCCAGTCGAAGGGCCGGACGACGCGGTCGGTCGAGCGGAAGCAGAGCTGGTTTTCCCAGGCGTACATCCACTGGCTGTAGCGCTCTTTGATTTGAAACCTGGGCAAGCCCTTTATGATAACGTGCGGCGGGGGCTTATTCTACACTGCTAGCGGTTGGGGGCAGTTAGGTACTTTGAATTTTCAAGCGAAGGTTGACCCAACAGCCGAGAGACGGTAACCTGACCCCATGAGTTGGCCCGTCCGCATAATATGTATGGGCCTTGGAATACTGTTCGCCGCCGGCTCGTTTCGGAAGGTAATCTACATGAGTGGGCCAATGCCAGGGAGTAAAAGTGCTCGCACGCACATAATCACGCCCATGGGAAGGGCTTGTATGTTTATTCTGGGTGTGATGTGTATCTTTGTGGGCGCAACCGGGACCACCGAGTTTTGGTACTTTTAGTCGTTAACTTCCACTTGGTCACACGGCCGGCACACCCAGTAGTAGAATCGATACGGAGCCAGGCAAATGCACAGACGCCATTTTTTGATGAGTTCGGCAGCCACCGCCGGGGTGCTTGCACGCACCGCGCGCGCCAGCGCCAATGACACCGTTCGCGTAGCTTGCGTAGGCATACGCGGGCAGGGCAATTCGCACATCCAGGCGTATTCCGCGATGCCCAATGTCGAGATCGCCGCGCTCTGCGACGTCGATCAGAGCGTGTTGGACAAGCGCCTGAAGCAGGTGGAGGACTCCGGCAAGAAGCGCCCCGCGGCTTACACTGACATCCGCAAAGTGCTGGCCGACAAATCCATCGACGCCATCTCGATCGCGACGCCCAATCACTGGCACGCGCTGATGGGCATTTGGGCCTGCCAGGCGGGCAAGGACGTCTATGTCGAGAAGCCTTGCTCCCATAATATTTTCGAAGGGCCGGCAACTGGTCGCAGCGGCGCGCAAGTACAACCGCATCGTGCAGCACGGCACGAATTCCCGTTCCACGGTGGCGCTGCGCGAGGCCATGGACAAAATCAACGAAGGCCTGCTGGGCGATGTCTACATGGCGCGCGGCCTTTGCTACAAGTGGCGCGACACCATCGGACGAACGCCTGAAGAGAGCGTGCCCGCCGGCGTGGATTACGATTTGTGGACTGGCCCGGCGCCCAAGCACGCGTTCACGCGCAATCGCTTCCACTACAACTGGCATTGGTTTTGGGATTACGGCAATGGCGACATGGGCAACCAGGGCATCCACGAAATGGATATCGCGCGTTGGGGACTGGGGGTCAAATATCCCACCAAAGTCAGCGCCATGGGCGGCCATTTCATGTTCGATGACGATCAGCAGACGCCCAACACCATCGTCTCTACGTTCGAATTCGACGAGCACGGCAAGAAGAAATTTCTGGTCTTCGAAGTGCGCCACTGGATCAGCAATCACGAGGCCGGGATCGGCGATTACGGTGGTGGCAAGAAATCTCCCTTCACCATCGGAAACGTTTTCTACGGCTCTAAAGGCTACATGGCCATCGATGGCTATGAGACGTACAAAACATTCCTCGGCAAGGAGCAGGAACCGGGACCGGCGCGCCACGAAGGCGGCAGCAACTGGGAGAATTTCATCAAAGCTGTGCGCAGCCGCAAGCAGTCCGATCTGAATGCCGAGATCGAAGAAGGCCATCGCTCGGCGCTGCTGGTACACCTGGCGAACATTTCGTACCGCCTGGGCCGCTCGGTGAATTTTGACGCCGAAACGTTGAGCTGCCCCGGCGATCACGAAGCTACGCAGATGTTCACGCGGCAGTACCGCGCGCCGTTCGTCGTGCCGGAGAAGGTGTAGTTCTCAGCGCGCCGGTGCGTTGAGCGGATCGCCGGTGTGATGATCGGCGATCTGGAATTTCAGGAATTCGTGTACGGCCTGGATGGCTTCCGGGCTGCGCGCCGTGATGCGTACCCGCCCGCCTTGTTCGGTCGTCTCGAACTGATAGCCGATTAAATCGTGCAAGCGTTTCATGTCCGCCACGCCGGTGGGCGTCTGGCCATGGATGAAGAGCGGCGTCTCAAAATTCCCCGCCGTAAACGCCTCCGCGATCTGGGTCAGATGGGTACGAATCTGCTCCCGGCTGGCGGTGTCTTTCGCGTCGTTGGCTTGCACCTCGATTGCTCCGCCATCACGCAGTAAAAGGAAGTGATGCGCGGTCTTCTCATGAGAGAAGCCCATGGCTTGATCGCCGCGGCTCTCGACTGCCTTCTGCTTCATGTGCTGCTGCGTGCATCGGACACGAAGCCATGTCATCGTGCTGGGCTTGGCAAACCATTGCTGCGGCGAACAAGGCGGGTACGAGGTAGCGTTTCATTGTTTTTTCCTTTCGGTGTTGCGGGTAACGACAAATTTTCCAAGAGCTTTGCCGCCTGCCCATCAGGCGTTTGATCCAGGCGTTCGTCCCAATCGTGCAGGACTGTTCGCAGGTGATCGCGCATGGCCAGCAGTTGAGCAATCTCCTGCTCCAACTGAGTTAGTTTGTCCGCCATCAGCGCTCTGACTTGGCGGCAAGGAGGACGGCCCTGATCGCGCGCCTTGAGAATTTTCGCCAACTCCGCCAGAGAGAATCCCACAGACAAAGAGCGGCGAATCAGCCGCACCCGGTCCACCGCGTGCGCCGGATAGAGGCGATAATTTCCCTCGGACCGCCGCGGGAAGGGTAGCACCCCCATGCGTTCGTAGTGCCGCAACGTGTCGGTACTGATCCCGGCTAGGGCCGCGAGTTCCCCCGAGCGAAGCGCTTTGCCTGCTGTTGGCACCACGTCCACAGTATGCACTGTGGAATCCATTCCAGGGTCAAGGAGTTTTTTCGGAGTTTGTGAAAAGGAACTTGCCGCCGCTCTCTCGCACCACGTGCAGCGCCTGCTTGCTTACGAGTTTTTCCAGGCGCGGAACGGCAGGCTGTTCGGCGACCAGGTAGTACCTTGTGGCGGTTGGCCACAGGCGCGCCAGATCGGCATCGTTGATGAAGACGTTGGGCGCGCCGGGCGCGTACGAGCCGTACTCCAGGTTATTGATCCGGCCGTTCAGCAGCAGCGCGTTGCCGTGCGCATAGAAGAAGACCGAGGAAAACGCGTAGTACTGATCGTCGACAATGAGCTGGCCCGCGGGTGCGGCCATCAGCGCTTCGGCGAGCGGCCGGGAGCCAAGGTAAGGGTTGAAGGTGATCAGCGCCAGGCGTGCCGCATGAAAAAACAGCGCCATCATGAGCGCCAAACTAAGCAGAGCCTTGTAGCCATGGAAGCGCCACGCCCCAATTGCGCCGACGAGCGTGGCAACTCCGGCCACCACCAGCGGCATACGCAAATAAGCAAACGATCGGAGCGTGAGATCGCCCAAGTGCCCGAGCGAGAGCGTGTAGTCGGCGTAGATATCGGTGCTGACACGCAGCGCCTGCGCAATGTCCCCCGGCGCGGGTACGTCGCGCACCAGCCAGAGAATCGCGACGATGACGGCGCAGGCGAGCGCGGCGATCATGCCGGCCAGGCGAGTGCCCCAGCGCAGGGCCGCGCTGCCCGTCACAAGCGCGGAGCCCAGCAGGAGCGCGAGCGCCGGGTAGCAGGGCATCGAATAGTATTCCTGCGTGGTGGAAAAAGTGAAGAACAGTAGCACAAATCCGGTCCAACATAATGCCAGCAGTCGAGTGCGCGACGCGCGGTCCGGCGTCCGATAAGAAAGTCCAAATGTGGCCGGCAAATATACCGACCATGGAAAAAGCCACAGCAGATGGAACAGCCAGAAAGACAGGCGCGGCACGGTGTTGTAGTCGCGGGGATAGCGCAGGTTCAGAAACCGCAGCAAATGCTCGTTGATGAAATAAAACCAAAAGAATCCGTGGTACGAACCCGATTCGCTGTGCATCGTGAAATCCAGGTAAGGCGGATTTCGCAGCGTAGCCAGCACATACCAGGGAGCGGCGATAGCCAGCAGCAGCAAAATTCCCGGCACCGGCCGAAGGCGATTCCAGGTGCGCCGCGAGAACAGTTGGCGCGTGACCAGCAGGTAGGTCAGGCCGGCGCCAACCGGGATGACTGCCGCAATGAGCCCTTTGAGTAACAGGCCGACTCCTATGCTGGCCCACAGCAGCATGGCCCACACGCGCGGGTGCCGCTCATCCTCATCCAGCAGGCGCAGCAGCGACCATAGGCCAAGCGTGATGGCCAGCGTGAGGTCGTCGTCCGGTATGAGAACCCGTGTGAAAAGGAAAAGGCCGATGCAAGTTGCCATGCACAGGCCCGCGTACATTCCGGCGGTGCGGCCGAACGCCCATTGGCCAAAGCGCGCCACCAGCCAGCAGAGCAGAATCGCGGCCAGCGCTTGCGGAAGGCGCGCGGCCCAATCGTGCACGCCGAAAATCGCATAGGAGACCGCCATCATCCAATAAGGCAGCGGCGCTTTTTCGAGATACGCGATGCCATTGAGATGGGCGCTCACCCAATCGCCCGAATCCAGCATGTTGCGCGCGATCTGGGCTTGCACGGCGTCGACGTCGTCCATCAAGCCAGGAGGGCTGACGGCGCATCCCAGGAAGACGATAACGGCGAACGCAAGAACGACTAACTGGTAACCAGGGCCGGCGTTGGTTCCGTCTGTCTGCTCGCGCTGGCGGGAGGAATTTCGATCTTCCATCTCTTCATCCAGACGAGAAGAGTCAGCAGCCCCCATAAGTGATATCCGACATTAACACGGCGCTCGAGATGATCGTGGAGCAGGCGTTGGACGGCGTCCGGATGGAAAAGGCCGGTCGAGCGAATCGCATCCGGGGCGAGCGCGTCTTCGATCATGGGCCGCAAAACGCCGCGGAACCATTCATGGGTTGGGATGTCGAAGCCCACCTTGGCGCGGCGCGGGACGCCTTTCGGGAGCTTGTCGCGCATCAGTTCTTTGAGCAGGTACTTCGTTGTGAAGCCGCGGATCTTGAAATTCTGAGGAAGCGACGCGGCAAATTCTACGATGCGGTGATCCAGAAACGGTGGCCGGACTTCAAGCGAATGCGCCATGCTCATGCGATCCACTTTATGCAGAATGTCGGCGGGCAAGTAGTGAAGCTGATCCGCCAGCAGGTAGCGGTTCAGAAACCCGATGCCGCCGCCCGAGGAGGGCACGCCCGTGACCAGGCCGGCGAGCGAATGTTGTCGCGGAGCCACCAGCAGTTCTCGTTTTTGCGCGGGAGAAAAGGCTCCGTTCCAAAAGAAATGTGCTTCGTCGGCGGGCGCGAGCGAGCCGGCGAGCAATCGTTTCAACTTGTAGTCGAAGCCGATCTTCTCATCCGTTACCGGCAGCCAATGATCGAAGCCGCGCAGCATGGCACGCCGGGCGAACTTCGGGGTCAGGCGCAGCGGGCGCGCCCAGCGATCGGCCAGATAGGTCAGGTAGCCGCCAAAAAGCTCGTCGGCGCCATCGCCAGAAAGCGCTACCGTCACATGGCGGGAGGACATCCGCGAAAGAAACCAGACGGGAAGCGCGCCAGCGTCGGCGCAGGGTTCGTCGGAATACCAGGCGAATTCCTCGATGGCGTCGCGCAATTCGACGTCGGGATTGAGATCGAACTCGTGATGGTCGGTGCCGTAGGTACGCGAGATTTTGCGAAACCATGGGCTCTCGTCGTGCGTGCTGCCTTCAAACGAAACGGAGAAGGTTTTGAGGGGAGCCGAAGACGCCTCCGCAGCGTAATGCAGGATGGTAGAGGAATCGATGCCGCCGCTCGACCAGACGCCCAGCGGCACGTCGGACACTAAATGCTCCCGCACGGAATCTCGCAGCAGCGTGTCCAGCTGTTCTTTGGCGGCGTCCACCGTCCACGATTTCCGGGGGTGAAACTCTAACTGCCAGTAGGCCGCGGTCGTGACTTCACCGGAGCGCCAATCCAGCCAATGCCCGGGCGCAAGTTTCTCGACGCCCGCGACCAGCGTCCGCGTGCGCGGCAGATAATTGAGCGAAAGATAATCTTCGAGAGCTTCCAGATCCAGCACGCGCGAGATCGCCGAGTGCTCAAGAATCGTCTTCAGCTCAGAGCCGAAATAGAGTTCCGAGCCTCGCCGCGCGAAATAGAGTGGCTTGATGCCCATCCGGTCGCGGGCCAGCACCAGGCGGGAGGAGGATTCGGTCCATAACGCCACTGCGAACATACCGCGCAGCCGGCGGAAGCAATCGCGATCCCATTCTCGAAAGGCCGCCAAGACCAACTCCGTGTCGCAATGGCCGCGAAAGCGGTGCCCGCGGCTGTCCAACTCGCGCCGCAACTCCACGTGATTATAAATTTCACCATTGAAGACAATCACGGTGGCGCCATCTTTGCTCACCATTGGCTGATCGCCACTGGCGAGATCGATAACTTTCAACCGCACGGCGCCGAGCGAAATCCGCGAGGACTCGTACACGCCCTGTTGATCCGGGCCGCGGTAAATCAGTGACGCCGTAATCCGCTGGATGAGATCCGGGTCGGCCGCGTGGTGCAGATGCGTGAACCCGGCGATGCCGCACATTCGACTATCATCGCCGATTCCAAAGCCGCTGTGTATACTCGAACCATAGCCCTACATGCAGGAAACCGTCCAGTTCGCCCTCCGCTACGGCTATGTCATTTTGTTTGCGGCGGTCCTGGCTGAGCAACTCGGCTTGCCATTGCCGTCCGGACCTGTGCTGCTGGCAATGGGCGCCTTGGCGGGTGTCGGGCGCTTCTCGCTTTCCCTGTGTTTGCTGTTGGCGGTGACTGCATCCCTGATAGCCGACACTGTGTGGTACTGGCTGGGCCGGCGCCGGGGTTACAAAATTTTGAATCTGCTGTGCCGGATTTCCCTCGAGCCGGATTCCTGCGTGCGCCGGACCAGCGATGTCTTCACGAAATACGGCCCCGAGGCGCTGCTGTTCGCCAAGTTCATTCCTGGGCTGAGCACCGTCGCGCCGCCCATGGCGGGGCTGATTCGCATGCCGATGTGGCGATTCCTGCTCAACGACGGCGGTGGGGCACTGGCGTGGGCCGGATCGTTTGCCGGGCTCGGTTTCGTCTTCAAGACGCAACTCGAGCGCGTCGCCCAGCGAGCCATGGGAACCGGCGTGGGAATCATGTTGGTCGTGATCGCGGTAGTGGGCGGTTGGGTGGGCTGGAAATTTTTCCAACGCAAACGCTTCATGCGCAAGCTGCGCATCGCCCGTATTACGCCGGATGAGTTGCATTTCAAGCTGGAGGCTGGCGAGCAGGTTCTCATTGTGGATTTGCGGGATGCGCGCGAGCTGACGGGCGACAGCGCGGCGCGATTGCCGGGAGCGATTCACGTGCCTCTCGATCAGCTCGAATCGCGCCACGAGGATATCCCCCGCGACCGCGAAATCGTGCTCTACTGCAGTTGACCAAACGAAGCTTCGAGCGCCCGTGCGGCGCTCGCCCTCAAGCGCAAAGGCATCACCCGCGTCCGTCCGCTGCAGGGCGGATTCGAAGCTTGGGCCGAGCGCGGCTATGCCGTGGAATCGCTCAGCGAGAACGTTTCCGGCGGCTGAAGTCCGGTCTCTTGTGCCACAATACGGCTCATGCCGCAGCGCCCCACGCACGTGCGCCACATCGTTCTCGCCCTGACCGTAGCGGCCTACATGATCACTTACATGGACCGGGTGAACGTGGCGGCGGCTGTTCCGGTGATCCAGAGAGAGATGGGATTTTCCATGGTCACCATGGGCTGGATTCTGAGCGCGTTTCGCTGGGGCTACGCGCTGTTTCAGATTCCTGGCGGCTGGCTGGGCGACCGCATCGGTCCGCGGCGCGCCCTGACGCTGATCGTTTCCTGGTGGTCGCTGTTCACGGCGGCCACCGCCCTGGCCTGGAGCGCGGGTTCGATGGTGGCATTTCGTTTCCTGTTCGGGATGGGCGAAGCGGGCGCGTTTCCTATCGCCACGCGCTCCCTTTCGCGATGGATGCTTCCCGCCGAGCGAGGATTCGCGCAGGGCGTTACTCATGCGGGTTCGCGTTTGGGCGCGGCGCTCACGCCTCCTATCGTGGTGTTGATGATGGCGGCGTATGGCTGGCGGCCGACGTTGGTTTCGTTCGGCGTGCTGGGCCTGATCTGGGCCGCGGTGTGGTACTGGTATTACCGCGACATGCCGTCCGAACACGCCGGTCTGAATCAAGGCGAGCGGGAATTGCTTCAGGCATCGCTGGGCCGCGCATCGGGAACCACCAGAGGCGTGCCTTGGCGCATGATTTTGGCGAGTTCCACTTTGTGGACACTCTCGCTCATGTATTTCTGCTACGGCTATTGCATCGCGGTTTATCTGGATTGGTTTCCGAAATATCTCAACGATCATCGCGGGTTCAATTTGAAGCAGATGGGTTTCTATGCCAGCCTGCCGCTGCTCGCCGGGACGGCGGGCGATCTGGCGGGCGGGTGGATTTCCGATCTTTGGGCGAAACGCTCCGGCAATCTGAAACGGGCGCGGCGCGGGGTAGCGGTGCTGGGATTTCTGATGGCGGCCGCGGCGATTTTGCCCGCGACCTTCACCGCGAATCCGATCGCCAGCGTCTGGTACACGTGCATCGCCGTTTTCGGCCTGGAGATTACGGTGGGTGTGTCCTGGGCCATTCCGCTCGACATCGGCGGCGACTATGCCGGCTCCGTTTCGGCGGTGATGAACACCTGCGGCAACATCGGCGGCGCGATTTCCCCGGCGCTGCTGGCGTACCTGGTGAGAGCTTACGGCTGGAATGTGCCGTTTGTGGTGGCGGCGGTGTTGTGTGTGGCGGCCGCGGCGCTGTTCAGCCAGATTGATGCGGAACGCCGGATTTTCGCAGCTCCGGTGTAAGTTACCATTCGAGAATGAGCACTGAAGAAATCAAAATCGCCTCGGCGCTTCCGGGCACACTGGATGTAATCCGCCGGCGCTGGAGCCCACGCGCGTTTTCGGATCAGCCGGTTTCCTCGCAGGACCTGACGCTGCTTCTCGAAGCTGCGCGCTGGGCTGCGTCGAGCGCAAATGAGCAGCCGTGGCGGTTCGTCATCGCGAGAAAATCAGATCCGGAAACCTACCAAAAGCTGTTCGATAGTTTGGTTGAGGGCAATCAATCCTGGGCCAAGAACGCCCCGCTGCTCCTGCTCACCGTAGCCAAGCGCACGTTCACGGTGAACGGCAATCCAAACCGCGTTGCACTGCACGATGCCGGAATAGCCCTGGCGAACCTGATGCTGCAAGCGACTTCGATGGGAATCTACACTCACGCCATGGCAGGCTTCGACCGCGACAAAGCTCGCGCTAACTTTGCCATTCCGGAAGACTTTGAATTGGGCGCGGCAGTGGCCGTCGGATATCTGGGCGACCCCGCCAGCCTGTCGCCAAAGCATCAACAATCGGAACTGGCGCCGCGCACCCGCAAGCCGCTCGACGCCATCGCATTTGGCGGCGTCTGGGGCCAGCCTGCGGTACTATAAGAATCGTCATTCGCCTGTAACGAGGGCCTGAAAATGAAAATCAATCCTGACAAATGCGTGGCTTGCGGGAACTGCACCTACGTGTGCCCTATGGGTGCGATCTACATCGATCCGGTCATCAAGCGCGCCACGGTCGACCGAAATGAATGCGTCGAATGCTATGCATGTTTCAACGGGCTGAGCCAGGAACATTTGAATCCGACACTGGTTCGCGGGCTGCGCAAGCTGTTCCAAATGGTTCGGCTGCGTTTCGATCCTGAGCCGGATGTTTGCCCCACCGCGGCTTTCGAGCCGGAAGAGCTGGTGTGGCCGCGCGTGGTGCGCCGCGCGTTTTCCGATCCGCGTGTGCCGCATGAATCGACCGGTGTGCAGGGCCGCGGGACCGAAGAGGTGAAGACCAACGACGTCAGCGGGCGCGTGCAGTTGGGTGAAGTTGGATTCACGATTGAATTCGGCAGGCCAGGAGTTGGCGTCTGGTTCCACGAAATCCAGAAAATGACGACGGTGCTGGCGCAGGCCGGTGTCGCGTTTGAAAAGAAAAACCCAATCACCTCGCTCATGTCGGATCTCGCAACGGGCACGCTGCGCGAAGACATTCTGGGCGAGAAGATTCTCTCGGCCATAGTCGAAATCAAAGTTCCAGTGGCGCGTACGGAAGAGATCATCCTGCTGGTGCGCGAAGTAGAAAAGCAGGTGGATACCGTGATCGCGCTGGGCGTGGGCGCACGCTGCGCGGCCGATGGCGAGGATGATGTGGTCGGTCCGATTCTCGAGCGCATGGGATACAAGCTGGAGCGCGCCAAAACCAATATCGGCTTGGGGAGAATCAGCAATCCGGCCGAAGAGATGCAGAAAAAGGAGGAGCCGGTAGGCGCCCGTCCATGACCAATACTTTGCACCGCTTCGGCGACGCCGAAAGTTTCTTCGACGATTACGTAGTATTCGCGATTCCCAGCCGCGGTAAGAACGACAAAGGCAGCGTCCCCAAGCTCAAGAAATTTCTGGAAATGGCGTTGCCGTTCAAACCGGTTAACCTGGGTGACGCGATTCACGGCGGCGCCATGCGTCCTTCCAAGGACATGAAGCCGACTGCTCACTGGCATCGCGACATGACGCCTGATTTTCGGGCAGTGATCGATGGCGTGGATGCGCCCACCACGGTGGCTGCAGTCTTCGACAATCGCCCCGCCGCGGAAGATTTTGTGAAGACCGTGAAGGAAGCCGAGCTCGGCCTGTGCGTGAACATCTCAACATCGATCGATGGCGCCGAGCAGTGCTGTCACGCGGCAGGCATTCAGCGGCACAGCGTCGGCTATTCGCTTGGATTCCAAGGCAAGACGGAAAAGCTGCCCAACACTCAGGTGCTCACGCTTACGACCATGTGCGGACACGGCATGATTTCCACTAGCCTGGCGAAGAAGATGATCGACTGGGTGAAGGAAGGCCGGCGCACGCCCGAGCAAGCCGTCACCTATATGGCGCGCTTCTGTTCCTGTGGCGTGTACAATCCGTCGCGGGCCAAGCGGGTCTTGGAAGACGCGAGAACCAAGACGAAGTAAACCAAAAAATTTCTCGCAGAGACGCAGAGTACACAGAGAACTACTAAGAAACTTCCTCTTAAGTTTTCTCCGCGTTCTCTGCGTCTCTGCGAGAAATGTGTTTTCTTATTTGAGTATTCCCGAAATCGTTTTTAATCCCGCCTCTAATTCCATCAGGTGTACCCGTAAGGCCCGCCTGCCACGCTCCGCCAACACCTGGAAATCCCCCCGCGCCTGCGCCGCCTTCACCACCCCGAAGGTGTATTTCTGCCCGGGAACCGGCAGGTCCGATGGGTCATCGCAGGTGATTTGCAGAAACACTCCGCTGTTCGGACCGCCCTTGTAGGCTTGGCCGGTCGAATGCAAGAATCGCGGTCCGAACCCGAGACACGTCGCCACGTGCTTGCTGTTTCGCACCGCGTGCCGGATACCCTGCAGCGATGCCTCGTGCGCATCGTTCATTTCGATATAGCCCAGCACCGCAAAATAATCGCCAGCGCCCAGTCGGTTCACATGCGCTTTGAGATAAGCCTCCAGGGTTTGCTTACCCGCCGCATTTCTCAATGTCTCGGCGTTACCCTTATCGGCGAACAACTGAATACTGCCGTCCTGAAAGAAAGGCGCTTCGGCGGGAAGGCTGCCGGTCTGCTCGTATGCGGAGGTCAGCTTCTTGGTGACAATCTTGCTGGCTTCCACGTCGGGCTGATTGAACGCGTTAATGCCGATGATCGAACCGGCCACGGCCGTCGCAATTTCCCAGCGGAAGACCTCCGCGCCGAGCTCGTAGGAATCCGCGATTGGAATGCGCACCACCGGCTGACCGGCGCGCTCCAGGCGTTCCACGGCTTTGTCTTGTTCCGCGTCCGGCGCGGAGTCCAGGCGCAGGTACACAAACACGCGATCCTTGCCGTAAACTTCTGGCGCCCCGATTTGCTCCCGGTCAACTGGAATCAGCCCCTTGCCAATCTTGCCCGTCGATTCCGCCAGCAATTGCTCCAGCCAGGCGCCCAAATCGTGGATTCCAGGGGACGGAATGATCGTGACTTTATCGCGCCCTTCCTGTGCCATTACCCCCAGAATTGTGCCTAGCAACACACCCGGATTCTGCTCGACAGGAACGGCCGCCCCGCAAGCCTGCACCATTTTCTGCGCTGCAGAGAGAAAACGAGCAACATCCACGCCCATGATGGCTGCCGGCACCATGCCGAAATCGGACAGCGCCGAGTAGCGCCCGCCGATCGTGGGCAAACCGTAAAAAATGTGCCGGAAGCCGTCCTGCTCGGCCACCTGCTGCATATGCGACCCGGGATCGGTAATCGCGATGAAGCGATGGCCCGCCTCGCCTGCTCCCACTACTTGCTTGGCGCGCTCAAAAAAGTATTGTTTGAAGATATTTGGCTCGAGCGTGCCGCCCGACTTGCTCGAAACGATGAAGATCGTGCTGGCCAGATCAAGGCGTTTCTCGATTGCGCGAATTTGCGCCGGGTCGGTTGAGTCGAGAACATGCAGCTCCGGATAGCCTGGAATCCTGCCGAATGTGAGGCGCATCACTTCCGGGCAGAGGCTTGATCCGCCCATGCCTAGTAAGAGCGCATGCTTGAAGCCTGCGGCCTTTACCTCATCGGCGATGCTCTGGAAGCTAGCGGCGTTCGCCAGTTGAGTCTCAGTAATGTTCAGCCAGCCGAGCCAGTTGCCCTCGTCGGCCCCGGTCCAGAGGGATGAATCACCCTGCCACAATCGCTCGACTCTTGCTGCTCTTGCGCCATTCGTCCAGCGATGTTTTGACGGCCGCTTCCAGCTTTAGAGGTAACTTGTAGGTCATCAACTGCCAGTATCGCATTCTGGCTGAATCTGGTTTTGGACCGAGAATTGCTTTGAAAATTTGTGAAACTTTGTAGTAGAGTGATACCTCTCACAGAGGATTGGAGCCATGCTGACTGTGCCCAGTTTCTCCTTTGTCGACCGTTTCCTGCTGCAAAAGGTTCTGGACGCCACCGGGCAAATGCCGATCCAGGTAAAGCTGGACTCCGGCTTAGCGGCGTCGCCTCCCGGTGTTTCTCCTATCGCCACTGTACATATCCACGATCGCCGGGCGCTGGCGGGGCTGGTGCTGAATCCGGAAATCAGTTTTGGCGACAGCTATTCCGAGGGCCGCATCGAGGTCGAGGGAGATTCTGGTCGAATTCCTGGAATCACTTTATCGATCGCTCATCACCGCCTCGGTGAAAAGCTGGTCTACGCAGTTGGCTTCCGTGTGGCTGCGGCTGATGCAGGTGAATGGACTGCAGGGCTCGCGCAAGAATATTCACCATCATTACGATCTGACCACTGAGTTCTACAAGCTCTGGCTGGATTCCGAGTTGGTCTACACGTGCGCGTACTTTCCCTCTCCATCGGCCACGCTGGAACAGGCGCAAACCGCAAAAATGGACTATGTCTGCCGCAAGCTGGACTTACAGCCCGGAGAGACCGTGGTGGAGGCTGGCTGCGGTTGGGGCGCGCTCGCGCTGTTCATGGCGCGCCACTATGGAGTCTCGGTCAAAGCGTTCAATATCTCTCACGAGCAAATCGTTTTTGCCCGCCAGAGAGCCAGGGAAGAAGGCTTGAGCGCGCAGGTAGAGTTCATCGAAGACGACTACCGGAACATCTCGGGGCATTGCGACGCTTTCGTTTCGGTTGGGATGTTGGAGCACGTCGGCAAGGAGCATTACCAGAAATTTGGCAGCGTCATCCAGAAAGTGCTCGGCCCAACCGGTCGCGGACTGCTTCACTTTATCGGACGCAATCACAAATTCCCGCTGAGCGTCTGGGTGAGAAAGCGCATTTTCCCCGGCGCCTACCCACCCACCCTGGGTGAAGCGGCGGAAATGCTGGAACCCCACGATTTTTCCGTGCTGGACGTGGAGAACCTGCGTTTGCACTATGCCAAAACGCTGGAGCATTGGCTGCGCCGCTTCGAAAAATCGGAACCGGATGTTTCCGCCATGTTTGATTCCCGGTTTGCCAGAGCCTGGCGGCTCTACCTGGCAGGCTCCCTGGTGGGATTTAAGGTCGGCACACTGCAATTATTTCAGGTGGTTTTTGCCGGCCCGCAGTGTCCGCGACTCCCTTGGACACGGGCGTCGCTCTACGCAAACGAGGCGGGAAAAGAACGGCGATCGCAATGGACGCATGCGATGTCTTGATCGTTGGTGGCGGCCCTGCCGGCTCCTCATGCGCCTGGCAACTGCGTGGTTCAGGCTTGGATCTCGCCATCCTGGACAAGCACACGTTTCCGCGCAACAAAGTGTGCGGCGGATGGATCACGCCCGCCGTTCTCGAAGAGCTGGAGATCGATCCCGCCGAATATGCTCGCGAACATGTGCTGCAGCCGATCACCGGCTTTCGAACCGGTAGCATCGGCGGGCCGTCTCTGGCTACCGACTACGGCAAGCCCGTCAGTTATGGCATCCGGCGCTACGAATTTGACCATTACCTGCTGAAACGTTCCGACGCCACGATGTTTCAGGGCGAGCCACTGAACAGCCTGGATCGCCGCGGTGATTTCTGGATCGTGAACGGGCATATCAGGACTCCGCTGGTAGTCGGCGCGGGTGGGCATTTCTGCCCGGTCGCGCGCTTTATGGGCGCCAAGTTCGGCTCTGAGACGATCGTCGCCGCGCAGGAGGCCGAGTTCGAAATGGATGCGCGCCAGCAAGCCAGCTGCGCGATCCGCGCGGAAATTCCTGAGCTCTACTTCTGCGCCGACATGAAAGGGTACGGCTGGTGTTTCCGCAAGGGAAACATTCTCAACGTAGGGCTGGGCAGGTTGGATAAGCGTGAGCTTTCACGGCACGTTGCTGGTTTTCTGGATTCTCTGAAACTCGCCGGCCGTCTTTCTTTTGAGGTGCCCTCCCTCGCCGGTCACGCCTATCTGCTCTACGGACGAGCGACGCGGAGGGTGGTGAGTGACGGCATGTTGCTCATCGGCGACGCCGCCGGTCTGGCGTTTTCTCAAAGCGGCGAGGGAATTCGTCCTGCGATCGAATCCGGGCTGCTGGCCGCCAAGGTGATTGCGTCGGCCCACGGATACAACAGCCAGCACCTTTCCGTGTACCGCGCGCTCCTGACGCAACGATTTGGAAAATCCGACGACGGTTGGGTAACGCGCATCGGAAGCCGCCTGCCGCAGAGTTGGATCAGCGTGGCTGCGCGCACCATGCTGGCTAACCCGTGGTTCACGCGCGAAATGATTCTGAATCGCTGGTTCTTGCGAAGCCACGAACCATCCCTGCAATTCTAGAGTCGAAAGAGCCGTTCCGCGTTCTTGCCTGCGATCGGCGCGCGCTGTTCCAAAGGCAGGGCGTTCACGCGCGCCAGACAGCCCTGCATGTCCCCGATATTGTGCGGATAATCCGAACCGTACAAAACATTTTCCGGCGAGCCCGCCACTTCGATGCAGAGCTTGAGCGCGCTCAATTCGTACACTACGGTGTCGTAATAAATGCGGTGCAGGTAGTGGCTCGGCTTTTCCTTGGTCGCCGACGCGCACGCGGGGATCTTTTCGTGGCAGATATCCAGGCGGCCGGCCAGATACGGCAAAGCGCCGCCGCCGTGCGCTGCGATGATTTTCAGATTCGGATAGCGGTCCAGAAATCCGCTGAGAATCATGCGCGAGATGGCGAGGGTCGTATCGAACATGAAGCCAATAGGCGGGATGAGGCCGAATTCCTGCATGTGCAGATCGCGAACGCCCTGGGGCGCGGTGGGATGAACCAGGACCGGCAGCGCCAGGCGATCGATCGCCTCCCACACCGGAGCAAACAGCGGATCGGTCAAATCACGCCCATCGATATTGGCCAGGACCATCACGCCCACGGCGCCGGCCTGGTGGGCCCGTGCCAGTTCTGAAACGGCGGCGTGGGGAATCTGCCAGGGCAGCGACGCCATCCAGCGAATGCGCGTTGGCCGCGCCTGCTGCTGATCCGCCATCGACTGATTCACCTGGCGAGCCGCCTGCAAACTGACTGCTTCATTGAAAAAGACGTTGGGGCAGCGTGAGCGAAACGATGGCAATATCCACGCCCGCCTCATCCATTTTCTGGATGCGCATATCGTAATCCCACATCCCCTGCAATAGCGTCATGAAAGGCGCGCCGTAGAGATGCACGGCTCGCTGGTTGGCGGCGGTATTTTTGACTTCGTACTTTGCGCCGCCGTGTTGCGCCAGGAGATCGATCCACTCCTGGGTAAGCATGTGGGTGTGAACGTCGATAACCGTCATGGGACTTGCAACGGTTTTATCACGTCCTACATGACCGCGTAGAGATAGCCGTCGGTGCTGCCAAAATACACCACGCCATCCGCCGACTACAGGAGAAGAGAGAACCGATCCGAGCGAAAACATTCGATCCATGCCGATGATTACGCCGTCCAGCGTGATATCCGGGTAAAGTGCGGCGGAGTTCATTTTCCCTTCGACGTCGAGATATTTCGACCGAGTTCTGCTTCGAGCCTTCGGTCTGAAATTCGGATTGCGTGCGGCCGGATTTCAAATCCACCGCGTGCAGCCAGCCGTCGGACGATCCAAAATAGGCGATGCCTTTGGCGATGGCCGGCGATGAAAAGGAAATGGCTTTGTTTTCGATATTGAACATCATGCGGCCCGTCGCTGCATCCAGCGCCTTGAAGCGCGTGCCCTCAGAAGTCGGAAAGTAGACGACGCCATTCTGTATGGCAGGCGAGGCGATTACCCAGCCTCTGTGGTTGTCCTCTTTCCATTTTTCGACGCCGGTCTTGGCGTCCACTGCGTAGAAGTGGCCGTCGCGGCACCCAAAGTAGACCACGCCACCGGCGACCGCCGCCGAACTCGCAATGCCGATCTGGTTGTAAATTTCGGTATCGTCGCCGGTCTCGAATTTCCATCGCACCGAACCGGTCTGCGCGTCGAGAGCGTAGAGATAGCGGTCCCAGCTACCGATGTAGAGCGTGCCGCCGTCGATCGGCTGGAGAAGCGTGGATCACGTTTCCCGTGGTGAACTTCCACTTGAGATCGCCGGCTTTTGCGTCCAGAGCATAAACGTTGTGATCGCCGCTACCGACGTAAACGACTCCGCCCGCTACCACCGGCGACGACAGAAACACATCGAAAGGATCGGGCATCACTTCGGTGCGCGGGATGGCTCCATGGATTCCCGGCGCGCTGAAACGCCGTTCGCCGCCGGTCTTGAATTTCCATTTGAGCTTGCCGGTTTCCGCATCCACCGCATAAAAGTTTCCATCCAGGCTCCCGGCGTAGACGATACCGCTCTCGATGGCGGGCGATGAATTCACCGGCCCATCGGTATGGAACTTCCAGCGGAGCGAGCCATCGCCTGCGTTCACGGCGTAGAGATTGTGATCCGAGCTGCCAAAGTACACGGCACTTCCGGCGACCGCGGGAGTCGAGAAAATCCTGGCGGCGGTTTTGAATTTCCATTTAACCGTCGACAAGCCAGGCGCGCCTGAGGCATCGTAGACGCCGGAATGCGCGGGATCGCCGCGAAACATGGCGGTCTCCGCCGGAAGCGCGCTGAAGCTCAGCAGAGAAAAGGCAGCGAGTTTGAATATACTTGTCATGGCTCATGAGCTGTCCAAGCAACCGACTCACCATCGCAAGTCCGCGTTTCTCAAAGCTGCATCACCGCTTTGATGTCCGGCTCTGGGACGCGCAGTTACGGAATTGGGATCAACTCCATCTAGCTATGCACCCTGCTACCCCGGCTACAGTCCGCCCTACCACTGCGCAATGGCGCATCATTGCATTGCTCGTGCTTTCGGTGGCGATCAATTACATCGACCGCGGCAGCTTGTCCATCGCGGCGCCCATGCTCAGCAAAGAACTGGCACTGCCGCCGGACCGGTTGGGAATTCTATTTTCCGCATTTTTTTGGTCCTACGCCGGGTTCATGGTCATCGCCGGTTGGCTGGCCGATCGCTTTTCAAGCAGCGTGGTTTTGGGTTTCGGCTACCTGGTCTGGTCGCTGGCAACTTTGGGAACGGGCTTCGTGGCGAGCTTCCAGGCTTTTCTGATTTTGCGCGTGTTCCTGGGGCTGGGCGAGTCGGTGTCGTACCCCGTTTATTCCCGAATCTTGGCCGGCCAATTCCCGATTAACCAGCGCGGCCTTCCCAACGCGATGATCGATGCCGGCGCGAAAGTCGGCCCGGCCATCGGCACTCTGGTGGGCGGGCTGCTGGTGGCGGGCTACGGCTGGCGCGTCATGTTTCTGGTGCTCGGTGTGGGCGGCCTGCTCTGGCTTTTGCCCTGGTACAAGTGGGCTCCGCGAGGCCATCGCACCGCCGAACTGGGCGCGGACCAAGGCCCCAGCATCTGGCAGATTTGCAGCAAGCGAGACGCGTGGGGAACGTTCATCGGAAATTTCTGCTGCAATTACACCTACTACTTTTTGCTGACGTGGCTGCCGTCGTATCTGGTTTCCGAGCGCGGGCTCTCCATGAAGATGATGGCGGTGCTGGCGTCGCTGCCCTTCGCGGCCAGTGCCAGCGCGTCGCTGCTCGGAGGCTGGGCGTCGGATCGCTGGATCACGCGCGGCGCCTCGGCCACCACCGTGCGCAAGTCGTTCGTCGTGGGCGGAATGGTGTTCGCCACGCTCATGTTCCCGGCTGCGCTCGCGCCCGATTTGCGCGTTTCGATGGTCTTGCTGGTAGCGGCTTACATCGCGTTAGGCCTTTTCTCGTCCAACCACTGGGCCATTACGCAAACGCTGGCAGGGCCACTCGCGGCGGGCCGTTGGACGGGATTGCAAAACGGCATCGCCAACCTGGCGGGAGTCATTGCGCCGTATGTCACCGGCCTCATAGTTTCCCGCACCGGAAGCTACACGCTGGCCTTCTCCTCATCATCGGTGATTCTGCTTGTCGGCGCGCTCTGCTATTTATTTGTGGTGCAGGAGGTCGCGCCGGTGAAGTGGGAAGACTCGCGCAGCTCAGTCTAACGGGCGCACTGCCTGCCAACTTCCGCTTCGCCAACTTTCCACCAACGCCGCCTGCACTTCAGCCACCGCGAGCGATTCCGCGAATCCCGGCTCGCCTTGCTTTCCCGCCGCGATCGACGCCAGAAATTCATGCGCTTCAATGGTCTTGAGATCTTCGTAGCTCAGCCCAATGCCCGGTCCGGGATTGAAGCGCGTGTGGAAGGGATGTTCGGGTCCGCTGAGAACCCGCACATAGCCCGCCGAAGCTGCGTCCCCGCCTGCAAGAAAAACCTGCATCTCGTTCATGCGCTCGAAATCCCAGCTCAACGCGCCCTTGGTGCCGTGGACTTCGAACGCCATCTGGCAACGCGGCCCCTGGATCACGCGGCAGGCTTCGAGAGAGCCCTGCGCGCCATTGGCAAATCGCACCAGCGCAGCCGCGTAATCTTCGTTGGTGACATCGGCTTTCGGGCTGTTTTCGCTCCCCAGGCTGAAATGCGTCCCAACGCCGTGCGCCGCCAGCGGCCGTTGTTTGATGAATGTTTCGGCATTGCCCACGACGCGCTCGATTGGTCCGGCGATCATGTGCGCCATGTCGATGACATGCGACAGCAGATCTCCGGCCGCGCCCAATCCGCCCCGCTCTTTCTCGAAGCGCCACGACAGAACTCCCAGCGGATGGCTGGCGTATCCGGCGAAGAAACGTCCGCGATAATGCGTTAGTTTTCCCAGGCGTCCGTCGGCGATGAGCTTGGCGCGCGTACTGCACCAGCGGCGCCCAGCGGTAGTTGTAGCCGACGAAGCTCAGCACGCCTGCCTCGCGCGCCGCCCGCTCGATGGCCGCTGTTTCGCCAGGATTGCGGCCGACCGGCTTTTCGCACAGGATGTGTTTGCCCGCCGCCGCGGCAGCTTGCACCATCTCCAAATGCAGAAAGTTGGGAGACGCGATATTGACCACTTCCACTTCCGGATCGGCCATCACGGCGCGCCAATCCGTCGTCCAGCGCTCGAAGCCCAGGCGTTCCTGCGCCTCGCGGGCGCGCGATTCCACATCGTCGGCGCAGATGACCAGACGCGGCTGCAGGCCGCTGTCCGGAAAACGTTCGGCAATCTGCCGGTACGCGCGGCTGTGCTCCACGCCCATCCAACCCATGCCGATGACGCCGATTCCGATGATTCTTGCCATACGTTTTCGGTGATGATAGCAGTTCAACTCGCCCGGTGAATTAGAATTAAAAATAGCGATGGAAACTAACACCAGCGTGGCGCAAGCGGAAACGCCTCCAACCGTTCGATCGAAAGCTGTGTTCAAGGTCCTGGCCGCCATCACCTTCTGCCACTTTCTGAACGACATCTTTCAATCTCTGATCCCCGCCATCTATCCGCTGTTGAAAAATTTCTACCATTTGGATTTTGGGCAGGTCGGTCTGATTTCGCTCACCAACCAGTTGACTGCGTCGCTACTGCAGCCGCTGGTCGGGCTCTACACCGATCACCGGCCGAAGCCTTACTCCTTGCCGATAGGAATGGGCTTCACGCTGATGGGTCTGGTGGTTCTATCCCGTGCGCCCAGTTACCTGATCGTGCTGGTGGCAGTGGCATTGGTAGGTGTCGGCTCCGCCGTGTTTCATCCCGAATCTTCGCGAATTGCACGAATGGCGTCAGGTGGACAGCACGGCCTGGCGCAATCGCTATTCCAGGTTGGCGGCAATGCAGGCTCGTCGCTCGGCCCACTACTGGCCGCGTTCATCGTTCTGCCGCAGGGGCAGCGCAGCATCGCCTGGTTTTCGCTGGTGGCGCTGGTGGGGATCGTCGTGCTGACCAAGGTGGGCGGCTGGTCGAAACGCAACCGGCCGGCGAAGGCAAAATCCCATTTGTCAGTGGAACATCACCGGACGCTGACTCCGCGTAAGGTCGCGTTCGCTCTCGCGATTCTGATTGCCCTGGTCTTTTCAAAATATTTTTATCTGGCTAGCCTGGGCAGCTACTACACGTTTTATCTGATGAATAAATTTCACGTGTCCGTGCAAAACGCGCAGATCCATCTGTTCATTTTTCTGGGCGCGGTGGCTGCGGGAACTATCATCGGCGGGCCGGTCGGGGATCGCATCGGCCGCAAGCTGGTGATCTGGTGCTCCATTCTCGGCGTGCTGCCGTTCACGCTGGCGCTGCCATACGCCAATCTGTTCTGGACCAGCATTCTCACCGTGTTCATCGGCCTGATTTTGGCGTCGGCCTTCTCGGCCATCCTGGTTTACGCGCAGGACCTGGTGCCGGGAAAAGTGGGCATGATCTCCGGCCTATTTTTTGGGCTCGCATTCGGCATGGGCGGTGTCGGTGCAGCGCTGCTCGGCAAGCTGGCGGATATGACCAGCATTGATTTCGTGTACCGTGTCTGCTCATTCCTGCCGTTGATCGGCTTGCTTACCTGGTTCTTGCCGAACCTGGAACATAAGCGCGTGGCCAACAGCTAAAATGTGACATGCTCAGATTGCTGCTCTTGCCTGCGCTCCTGTCGGCCTCCCTGCTTGGCCAGACCATGCCGCCGGAAGCTGAACGGCAGTTCGCCCGCGAAATCTACAAAGAACTGATCGAGATTAAATCGGGTTTCACCACCGGCGCGACCACTCCGGTCGCCGAAGCCATGGCAGCCCGGCTGAAGGCCGCGGGTTTTCCTGAATCCGACATCTTCATAGGCGGTGCTATCCCGAAGAAGGCCAACCTGGTGGTCCGCTATCACGGGACCGGCTCCCGCAAGCCAATCCTGCTGCTTGCGCACACCGATGTAGTGGAAGCCAAGCGGGAAGACTGGAACATGGATCCGTTTCAGTTCATCGAGAAAGACGGCTATTTCTACGGCCGAGGCACCGGCGACGACAAAGCGCAGGCAGCCGTATGGATCGCGAACCTGATCCGCTATAAGCGGGAGGGATTCAAACCGGATCGCGACATCATCGTCGCGCTGACCGCTGACGAAGAGGGCGGCGGTCCCTATAACGGCGTGAAGTGGCTGATCAAAAACAAGCCGCAGATGATCGAGGCGGAATTCTGCCTGAACGAAGGCGGCTGGGGCGAGACCGTCGGCGGCAAGAAGATTTCGAACGACCTGCAGGTGAGCGAGAAATACGTCATCAATTTCCGCTTCGAGGTCCATAATAAGGGCGGACATAGCTCGATGCCGGTCGCCGACAACGCGATCTATCACCTCGCCGGCGCTCTGGAACGGATTTCGAAATTTGCTTTCTCGTTTAAGACCAATGATGTCACGCGAGCTTATTTCACGGAGTTGGCGAAAACCGAAACCGGGCCGCTCAAGTCCGATTTGGCCAGGATCGCCGAGGGTTCTCAGGATGCGATGCAGCGCGTAGCCGCAGCCTCACCGGCTTGGAATGCCACCCTGCGGACCACTTGCGTGGCGACGCAACTGGAAGGCGGGCACGCGATGAATGCGCTGCCTCAACTGGCAGGCGCCACGGTCAACTGCCGAGTGCTGCCTGAAGAATCGGTCGAGCAAGTGCAGAGCGCGTTGCAAAATGTGGTGGCCGATGACCAGGTGAGCATCAAGGTGATGGGTGAGGTTACCAAGAGCCCGGCTTCGCCGCTTCGCCCGGATGTTTTGAAAGCTGTCAACCGTACCACGGACACGTTGTGGCCTGGCGTGCCCGTGATCCCGATCATGGTGATGGGCGGAACCGACGGAATGTATCTTCGCGCTGCAGGCACACCGACCTACGGCATCCAGGGCTTTTTCATGGACCGCGATGACATACGCTTTCACGGGCGCGACGAGCGCATGGGCGTGAAAGAGTTCTACGAAGGCCAGACGTTTTTGTACCAGTTGGTAAAAGCTTTGTCCAAAGCCGGCGAGTGATGGAGGAAGGCTTGCGGAGGCCGCTGGCAGGCCTCAAAGTGCTCGACCTCTCGCGAATTCTGGCTGGGCCTTGGGCTTCGCAACTGCTTGCCGACCTCGGCGCCGACGTCATCAAAGTAGAACGGATCGAGGGCGGCGACGATACACGCGCATGGGGACCGCCTTTCGCGCATGGTGAATCGGCCTATTACTTGAGCACCAATCGCGGCAAACGCTCGCTGGCTGTCGACATCACACAACCCGAAGGACAGCAGATCGTGCGCGAACTGGCGGTGCGTTCCGACGTTCTCATCGAGAACTTCAAAGCCGGTGGATTGCGCAAGTATGGACTGGATTACGAATCCCTGCGTAGTCTAAATCCGCGACTGATTTACTGCTCGATCACCGGATTCGGACAAACAGGTCCGCTGGCCGAGCGAGCGGGATACGACTTGATGATCCAAGCCTTCGGCGGACTGATGAGCATCACCGGCGAGCCCGACTCGAAGCCCGGCGGCGGTCCGCAGAGAGCCGGAGTCGCGGTGGTGGATTTGTTCACCGGTTTGTATTGCGTGGTCGGAATCCTGGCGGCGCTTGAGCAGCGACAGGCGACCGGCGCCGGGCAGCAGATCGACGCCGCGCTTTTCGATGTGCAACTCGCGATGCTCGCCAATCAGGCTCAGAACTATCTGGTAAGCGGAGAGCCTCCAGGGCGGCTGGGCACGGCGCATCCGAACATCGTGCCCTACCAGAGATTTCCCACCCGCGATGGGTTCATCATCATCGCGGTGGGCAACGACGGCCAGTTCGGGAAGCTTTGCGAGGCAACAGGCACGCCGGCCTTATCGAAGGACGAGCGCTTCGCAACCAACGCCGCTCGCGTGGCGCATCGGGATGAGTTAATCGCCATTCTGGAGACGGCCCTGCTTGAGCGCAACAGCGATCAATGGATGGAACTGCTAAACGCCGTGAATGTTCCGTGCGCCCCGGTTCGCTCGCTCGACAAAGTCTTCGCCGATCCGCAAGTGGCCGCCCGCGGCATGGTACTCGAACAGCTGCATCCGCAAGCCGGACCGATCCGCCTGGTGGCCCAACCGCTCAAAATGTCGGCCTCGATCACGCAAAGCGATCGCGTGCCGCCGCTGCTCGGCCAGCACACGCACGAAATCCTGCGCGAGCTGGGCTACGACGAGTGAAAATCCCCGTCGAGTGCGATAAGCTTTGCACAGAACACCAGGAGGAAGTTGATTCATGCGCATCATTCTGAGCGCTCTGTGTCTCAGCACGGGCTTGTTCGCCGCCGCAATTTCGGAAAATCCCGACACGCCGTTTAAGCTCGCGACTTTTGAAGCCAACGGCAAGACTGCGGTCGGTATGGTTTTAGACGATCGCCTCGTGCTGGAGCTGGCGGGCGCCAATGCCCATCTGACCAAGCAGGCCAAGCTGCCGCAGGTTCGCGTCCCCGGAGAAATGAAAGAGCTCATCGAGCAATACGGCAGCGTGAACAAGCGCCTGTATCAAATCGCGAATTATTATAAGGCCAACCCCCCGGGTAAGCAGCCCTTCGCATACACCAGTCGATCAAGTTGCTTACAAGGCTCCGATCCAATATCCCTGGAACCTGCTGGCCATCGCGGCGAATTATCCGTCGCACGCGGCCGGCATGGGCGCTCCACGGCAAGGTGGAGATCAGCCTGCAGCCGCACGGCCGCCGGGCGGGTTCGACGCCTCTGTGATTTCCAAAATCGTTCCCGATCGCGACGCGCCTATTTTCTTCGCGAAATCGCCGCGTTCCTGCATCATCGATCCCGGCGCTACGTATTACATTCCGCCTGGGCGCGAGCGCATCGATTGGGAAGGGGAGTTGGCCATCATCATCGGCAAGCCCGCCCGCTTGGTCCCCAAGGGTCGGACCCACGATTACGTTTTCGGCTACAGCATCATGTACGACTTGAGCGATCGCGGCGGCGGCGCGCCCCGGCGCACCGTCAGTATGTTCCCTGGCGCCAACTGGTTTGAAGGCAAAAGCATCGACCGCGGCGCGCCATTCGGGCCCGTGATCGTTCCCAAAGAGTTCATCCCCAACTACGAAGATCTGCACCTGGTGACCAAGGTGAATGGCGAAGTGATGCAGGACGACTACCCGCGCTCCATGATCTGGAAAGAGCCGCAGATGGTCTCGTATCTCTCCGAGATTTTGACGCTGTATCCCGGCGATGTGATTTCGAGCGGCACGCCCGCCGGGACCGGCATGGAGCGGCAAAAATTCCTGAAGGCAGATGACGTGGTAAGCATCGAGATCGACAAGATCGGCGTCCTCACCACACACATCCAGGCGTGGCCGGCCAAGGGGAGCAAGTAGTTAACTTATAATCGCTTCCAGCACGCGCGCCGGAAATTCGTCGGTGAGGCGCTCGTTGCGCCCTTCTCGCACGAAGACCAGGTCGCGGTGATTCATGCCCAGCAGGTGTAGGATCGTCGCGTGGAAATCGTGAATGCTCACGGGATTTTCCGCCGCGCGGTAGCCTATGTCGTCGGTCGCGCCATAAACCGTGCCGCCCTTGATGCCGCCACCGGCCATCCAAACCGAAAATCCGGATGGGCCGTGATCGCGGCCTGCGTGAGGACCGGGATCCTGCGCGATAGGAAGCCGCCCGAATTCGCCACCCCAAACCACCAGCGTGTCATCCAGCAGTCCGCGCTGCTTCAAGTCTTTGAGTAGCGCCGCCGCCGGCTTGTCAGTCTTGCCGCAGGCATACTCCAGACCTTTGCGAATTTCGTTGTGGTTATCCCAAATCTGGCTTTCGATATAAACCTGAACCAGGCGCACACCGCGTTCGACCAGGCGGCGGGCCATCAGGCAGCGGCGTCCATAGGAGGCCGTACGTTCATCATCGAAGCCATACATTTGCTTGGTGGCCGCGCTTTCTTTGGAAAGATCCAGCGCATCGGTGGCGGCGATTTGCATGCGCGCGGCCAGTTCGTAATTCGCGATGCGCGCCTCCAGTTCCACGTTGCCCGGGCGCTGATCGCGATGCGCCGCGTCCATGCGCCGCAGCAGATTGCGGCTCAGTTCCACGATCGGGCTGGGGTATTCTTCCTTCGCAGTGAGATTCAAAATGGGCGCGCCGTCGGAGTGCACGCGCGTGCCCTGATACACCGCCGGCAGCCAACCCGCTTGCCAGTTTTGAATGAAATTGATCGGCGGCCCTTTGGGATCGTCCAGCACCACGTACGCCGGAAGATTTTCGTTTACCGAGCCCAGGCCATACGACACCCAGGCGCCCAGGCTTGGACGCGTTCCCAGAATTCGTCCACCATGCATCAGAAAAAGCGCGGCTTCGTGGGCCAGATGAGTAGTGAACATGGAACGAATGACGGCCATGTCGTCGACGCAGGTAGACAGGTGCGGCAGAATTTCGGAAACTTCAATTCCCGATTCTCCATGTTTGGAGAATTTGTACGGCGACGGCATCAGGCCGCCGGTTTCGCGAACTGCGCGCACTTCGCTTGCCAGGTCGCGGCTGGGCGGCTGCCCGGCGAATTTCGTCAGGGCCGGCTTGGGATCGAACAGATCTACCTGGCTTGGCCCACCATTCATGAAGAGCTGAATAATCGCCTTGGCGCGAGGCGGATGATGCGGCGTCTTGGCTTTCAGATCGTACAGGCGCGGCGCGGTCGCAGCCATCGCAGGGCTGGCGTTGAACAAATCGTTGCCAAGAAGATACGCCAGGGCAGCGCCCTGCAGCCCATCTACTGTGCGATTGAAAAAGTCTCGCCGGCTTACCATACGTTCTCCCTAATCCACATAAAAGAATTCCGCCGAGTTCAGCAGCGTGTGGCACAACGTGGCGACCGCCAGCCAGTGCGCCCGCGCCTGTACCGGTTCTTCCGGATTCTCGATCTTTAACTGCTTCACCCACTCGCGCTCGATCGCCGGAAGCGCGGATTCGGCCGCGCTGAGTTCGTCCGCCGAAGGCGCCCGCGCTAATCCCAGCCAGTACATTCGCTCCAACTGGGCGCGCGCATTGTCCGGCGCCGCATCCATCACGCGGCCGGCCATGTACCGCGAAGCCTGCCTCAGCAAATCGCTATTCATCAGCTCAAGCGCCTGCGATGAAACCGTGGATTGCGCACGTCGCACGCAATTAGGATTCATGAATGGCGTATCGAAGGTATCCAGCAGCGTGATGGCTTCGGTGCGGCGCCCGGCCATGAAAATACTACGCCGTTGCCCTGAATTCTTCTGGCCTACGCCAACTACCTCGCCGTCGGGCATCTGCTTTATCGGATCCGGCGGGCCGAAGGGCGTGAGGTCCAGGCGCCCGGCAACTTTCAAAATCGAATCGCGAATCGCATCTGAATCCAAGCGGCGTAGCGGATAGCGTGACAGCAGCGAGCCATCCGGATCTTTCTCCAGCGCCGCGGCATCGGCTTGCGAACTCTGCCGGTACACCGACGACGTCATGATCAAACGGTGCACAGCTTTGATATCCCAGCCCTGCCGTACGAATTCCATGGCCAGCCAGTCGAGAAGGGGCTGATTGACCGGCGCCGCGCCCATCTTTCCGAAGTTACCGGGAGTACTGACGATGCCCGTGCCAAAATGATGCTGCCACATCCGGTTCACCATCACCCGCGCCGTCAACGGATGATTCGGCTCGACCAGCCAGCGCGCCAGCGCGAGGCGGCGGCCCGTGGTCTTGCTCTCATACGGCAATTGCGGCACGGTATAGGGCGCTATCTTGGCGCTCAGAACGGAAAGCGCGCCCGGCTCGACCAGCGCACCCGGCGTAGTCGGATCGCCGCGCATCAGAATGCGCTGCGGCGGAGGCTCGGAACCCAGATCAAATAGCGCGCGAATTTTCGGATCGGGCAGCAGGGATTCTTTTTGCTCTGCGATCTGCTTGTCGACGTCTTCTTTTTCCTTGCGGAAACCTTCGTCTGCCTTGGCGATATCGGTCAGCTTGATAGTGAGCGAGTCCTCGTATTTCTGCAGCAGAAACTTTTGGACTTCTGTCCGCTCGCCTTTCGGCGTCTGCCAGGCTTTGCGTACATCTTCGCGAATCTCCGCCGGGACGCCCAGCAGCTTTTCCGCTTCCATTTTCTGTTTCAGCGGTTCTGCCTTCAGCTCCAGTTGCTTATTGAGATCGGCGAGTTTCCCTTGGATCGGCGCGTTGTGGCTTTGCACGCGATCGCGCTCGCTCGGCACCAGAAGGGGAAGATAGCGCGTGTTGTTCTCATCGCAATGCGCGCCGACGCCGCCGCAGTTCATGCTAGGCGCGCGCCAGGTAAAGGGATCGTACGCCGGCGTCAAAACCGCGGTCAGCCGGTAGTAGTCGCGCTGCGGAATGGGATCGTATTTATGATCGTGACAGCGCGCGCAGCCGACGCTCAGCCCGATTACGGCAGAGCCGAGAATTTCGACTTGCCCGGCGATCACGTCCATGCGTTCGGGGATGAAGTTCTGCTCGGTGCTGTACGTCGAATCGGGAGCGGTGCGCCAGAAGCCGGTTGCAGCCAGCAAATCTACCTGCGCGGGCGTGTACTGCTTGACGGCTTTGTAATCGAAAAGCTCATCGCCGGCGAGCTGCTCGGTGAGAAAACGGTCGAAGGGCTTGTTCTCGTTGAGCGAGCGGATAACGAAATCGCGAAAACGCCAGGCGTGGGGACGCGGCTCATCGGCGCTGTTCCCGCCTTCGGAATCCGAGTAGCCCACCGCATCCAGCCAGAACCGCGCCCAGCGTTCGCCATACCGCGGAGACGCCAGCAGCTTGTCGACCAGGTGCTCATACGCCTTCGGATCGGGATCGGCGAGGTAAGCCTGTGCTTCCTCCGGAGAAGGCGGCAGGCCGATCAGAATCCAGATACGCCCGGCGCATCAAGGTGCGGCGATCCGCTTCGTTGGCAAGGGCCGTCCCTTTGGCTTCGAGCTTCTCGATCACGAACGCATCGATCGGATTTCGTACGCGCGCCTTAGCATGCACGTCGGGAGTCACTGGGCGCTGCGGCGGAGTGAAGGCCCAGAACGCGCGATCCTTGTTGTTAACCATCGGATCAGTCGCCGCGGTGAATTCCTGCGCCTTCTCGTCATCGGCGCGCGCGCCGGCGGCAATCCACTGCGTGATCTTTGCCAGTTCGCTGTCCGTCAGCCCACGGACCGAATATTGCTCCTGCAATTTGGGCGGAGGCATTTCCTGCGCAGAAACACGCTTCACTAGAAGGCTTTCGGCAGGCTTGCCCGGCACTACGACGGGCCCTGATTTTCCGCCTTTGAGCATGGCGCTGCGGGTGCGCAGATCAAGTTCCGCCTTCTGCTCCGTTCGGCCATGACATACCCAGCACTTGGCACTCAGTATGGCGTGAACCTCGCGCTCCGTGACCATTTTTGCCATCGACGTCGCGGCCGCGGCACTGTCCTCGGCATCGCGCAAGGCTCCGCCTTCGATCCACTTGCGTATAGTTTCGATTTCCGAATCCGCCAACTTCTGGCCGCCCATCGGCATTTTGCCGGAGTTCACCAAAGTCAGCAGCAGGCTGTCGACCGCCTTGCCGGGAATCACCACCGCGCCGGACTTGCCGCCTTTCAGCAGATCGTCGCGCGTCTCCATCGAAAGGCCTGCCTGCTTGGTCCTGGCATCATGACACGCGAAACATTTCTCGCGCAGCAGAGGCTGAACGTTGGCTTCAAAGCGGGGAGATTTCTGCTCTTCGGCCGCCACCGGTAGGCCGTCAAAAGCCAGCAAGGCGGCAGCGGTGCAGCTCAGAAGCGACAGATAATGACGGCGCATATCAATTCGCAAACCACTCTCCAACGATGTTGTTATCATTCTAATGCATTCACCACTCACCACCATGAAGACCATTGCACTCCTGCTGGCCTCCTTCGTCACCCTGTTTGCACAGTCCGGGCGGCACCCGTTCACGGCGAATGATCTGCTGGCCGGAAAGACTATTGGCGATGCCCAAATCTCGCCCGACGGCAAGACGGTCGTGTTCACAATCAGCGAGAACGATGGCAAGACGAATCAACCCATCGCACGCCTGATGAGCGTCCCGGCGATCGGCGGCACAGTGTCAGCCATCGCGCAAGCTCCGGAAGGCGCCGGCAGCCTGCGCTGGTCGCCCGATGGAACCAGGCTCGCGTTTATCGCGGCAAAGGATGGCAAGAGCGCGATTTGGGTTTTGGATTTCCCGTCCGGCGCCGTCACTCGAATTTGCGATTACGATCACAGCAACGCATTTCTGACCAAAGCCGGCAACATGCTGGCCTGGTCGCCCGATGGGACCCAACTGGCCTTCGCCGGAGCCATTGAACCAGCACAGCCGCGCCCGGATCCACTGGTGATTACGCGCATTCTGTATAAGACGCGCACGTCGATCTGGGACGGCCGCCGCTCCCATATTTACGTTGTGCCCGCCAACGGCGGCGCGCCGCGTGCGATCACCTCAGGCAATTTCGACGAGCACTCGATCGATTGGGGCGGCGATGGCAAGGAGATCGTGTTCCTGTCCAATCACCAGCCCGATCCGGATGCCCTTCTCAACTACGACATCTTCGCGGTGAACGCCGCGAGCGGCGGCGCACGCCAGTTGACCAATACCCCGGGCGTCGAAATGGATCCCAAAGTTTCCCCCGACGGCCGCTGGATCGCGTACACATCGACCACGCGCAAGCTCACCACCATCGACAGCGTGGCCGAGGATGCGCATGTGTGGGTCGTGCCGGCCGACGGCGGCAAAGGCCACGAATTGAATGCTGCCCTCGACCGCAGGAGCGCCGGGGCATTGTGGGCGCCGGACAGCAAATCGGTCATCTTCGCGGCGGGCGATCACGGCAAGGTCGCGCTCTACCGCACCCCGATCGAAGGCGGAGCGTCCCTGCCGTTGGTCAATGACAAGGCGCAGGTTGGAGCGGTCTCCGTCGCCAAGGATGGAACGATCATCTTCAGCGCGTCGACGCCGTCCGTGCCGGCCGACTTGCATATCCTGCAGGGATCAGAAACCGGGCGGATCACATCGCTCAACGATGAGTTGCTCAAGCAATGGGAGCTGACCACGCCCGAGGAAATAAGTTTCCGCAGCTTCGATGGCACTCCCGTGCAGGCTTGGCTCTATCCGGCTCTGAAACCCAAAGGCCGCTCGCCCATGATTCTTTCCATTCATGGCGGCCCGCATGGCGCATTTGGCTACGCCTTCAATCCCACCGCGCAATTTTACGCGGCCCGCGGTTATGCCACCCTTGCCATCAATCCGCGCGGCAGCTCCGGCTACGGGCAAAAGTTCTCCGATGGCTGTGTCAACAACTGGGGCGGCGGCGATTATAGGGACCTCATGGCCGGCGTGGATTACGTTTTGAAGACCCATCCGAAGATCGACGCCAACCGCCTGGGCGTCACCGGCGGCAGTTACGGCGGCTTCATGACCAATTGGGTCATCACCCAGACGCCGCGCTTCAAAGCGGCGGTGGCGGTGGCCAGCCTATCCAATCTCATTAGTTTTTACGCGACGTCGATGTATCAGGATTTGGTCCATGCCGAGTTCAACGGTTATCCATGGGACAACTTCGAGCTGGTGTGGAAATGGTCGCCGCTGGCGCACGTAAAGAGCGTGACCACACCCACCTTGTTCCTCCACGGCGAACAGGACAACGACGTCCATATCACACAGGCCGAGGAAATGTACACAGCGCTTCGGCAGCGCGGCATCGAGGCGGAGTTGGTGCGCTATCCGCGCGAAGGGCATGGCCTGCGCGAGTCCCAACATCGCGTCGACGCCGCCCAGCGTACCGTGGCCTGGATGGACAAGCATTTGAAATAGCGGGGGAATGCGCCTATGAACCCGCAACCAATCCGGCTCTTCATCACCGGAGGCACTTTCGATAAGGAATACGACGAGCTTACCGGCCAGCTATTTTTCAAGGAATCGCATTTGCCGGAAATGCTCAAGCTCGGCCGCTGCAATCTGGCACTCGAAATCAGCACGCTGATGATGATCGATAGCCTGCAGATGACGGATGCCGACCGGAACCTGATCCTGGAGCAATGCCGGAGCGCGCCGGAGAGCCGCATCGTGATCACTCACGGCACCGATACCATGGCCATCACGGCGCGCGCGCTAGCCGCAATTCAGGACAAGACGATCGTGCTGACCGGCGCGATGGTGCCTTACAAATTCGGCAGCTCGGACGGCCTGTTTAATTTGGGCAGCGCTTTGGCGTTTGCGCAGACGCTCACGCCAGGCGTTTACGTCGCAATGAATGGCCGTTATTTTCGCTGGGACTCGGTTCGGAAGAACCGGCAGACGGGGATGTTCGAAGAGACCGGCTCCTAGACGTTGGCCGGGCTATGAAAAAATGTCTGGAAAAATATGCACGCCGTGAATGTTTATGCGTGCGCCGGGTGAAGAAAGCAAAGCTGGTCAGGGCAGTACCGAGCAGGAGGCACATCGATGGCAGCAGCAGGTCGGGAATTCCGCTAGCCTGCTTGCCGCGGCTAGGAACGGCGGCCACAGTGGCTTCCGTCACCTGATCTGCATCGAGTCCTAAGCCGTTACTTCCGTTCAGGATATTCATCATCTCAGATGAGCCGACATCAGGAATATCCGACTCCGGACGGATTAGAATATCCCTGGAATCTCTGGAGTAAGGTCCAATTTCCACGGCAGGCGCTGCGGAATGGTCGGAATCCGTGACATCAGCGACGGTGACATACTGAGTCACATCAGTATCTTCGCCGAGAGATGCCTGATCAGCGCGCATGGCGGTCGCAGCTAAGAGCACGCCCACCACTCCAATGATCATATATGAGGCGAAAACTGGACATTCTAAGGTGAAACCCTCAAAGGAAACACCTGCAATCCTCTGGCCGCTTCCAACCGCCTTTCCGTCCAATTGAATAGGAGAGGCATTCTTACAGCGAATTTCCATAATATAGAACAAATTCCCAATCATTTGGCAATTAACGAGCGCTGTCGCAACGCAATTATTACCGCATGGTATTATGCAAAATCTGCATGGCCCTTCTGCTATTTCTACTTTTGGAGACGATGATCATGAGCGCAGCGCCCGCCGCCGATCTTGCTCACTACACGTGCTACCGCGCCGCCGGTCCTATACACGTCGATGGCAAACTGGACGAACCGTCCTGGCAGAAGGCTCCGAAGTCGCGGCCGTTTGTCGACATCGTCACCGGCAAACCAGCGTGGTTTGAGACACGCGTGGCATTGCTTTGGGATGACGATAATCTCTACTTTGGGTTTACGGCTCCCGAGACCGACGTCTGGGCCACGCTCACCGAGCGCGATTCCAAGATCTACGAAGATAACGACGTCGAAGTTTTCATCGCCGCCAAAGACGCTTACTACGAATTTGAAATCAACGCGCTGAACACGATCTACGAAGTGTTCTGGATTTGGAAGGATATCCTCAAGCCGGGCAGCATTTATCACGGCGTGCCCGAATTCGATCCGTCGGCCCACACCATGATGACGCTCGACGGCGTGGGTGGGCACGTGCATCCGCGCGGCGAGCGCTGGGGATTTCTGGATTGGGATTTTCCGGGGCTGCGCCATGCCGTGCATGTAGATGGCACGCTCAACAAGCGCAACCACGCCGACAAGGGCTGGACCGTCGAACTGGCGCTTCCATGGAAGGGTTTGAAGTGGCTGGCCGATGGACGCTCATTGCCGCCCAAAGACGGCGATGTGTGGCGCATCGATTGTTCACGGTTTCAGAAGATCGGCCCCGATGGCAAAGAGCTGAACCCCAGCGCCGGCTGGACCTGGAATAAGCACGGGCACTACGATTCCCACATTCCAGAGACTTTCACCTACGTGCATTTCTCCACGGAAATCGTTGGAAAATAAAACCCACATTTTCTCCGCAACATGTTGGATTAAAAGGAAGACATAGGGTTTACCTACAAGTTATCAAGGAATTCCCTGATTGTGCTGAGCCGTCTCCACCGCCAAAATAACTTTAAATAAGGCGGTTCAAATAAGGCGGTTTCAATGTTGGATTCATTGCTGAACATTTTGTTCGGCTGCGCGCACCGGAAGACTACATTTCCGTTAACGCCCGGCCGCAATTCACGCGCGGTGGCGGGCAAACGCGGCGGCGCTTACGTGGTGTGTCTGAAATGTGGATCGGAGTTCGCCTACGACTGGCGCGCGATGCGCATCGGCCGGGCGATATCCAGCGGGGAACCGTCGCCAGCCCCGGGCCGCTTTCTGCGCCTGGCCAAATGGCTCTCGGGCGCCTAAATTTTCGCTTTCGGAAAGCGCTTTCGCATCCACGCTACAAACGCATCCGGCGCGCTCATCGTCGAGAGCCGGCCTTGCCGCACCAGTGCCCAGTCCTGGAATAGCCCCGATTCCTTGATCTCGTGCAAGGTGACCGGCGGCTCCAGGCGCATGGCAAATTCCAGATCGATCACGGTCAGCTTGTCGTTCTTGGGATCAGGCCGCGGCGCGGATGCTACTTTAGCCACGCCGACGATCGCCGAAACGCCGCCGCTGTGATACATGAAGACGCGATCGCCGGAGTGCATCTCGCGGATGGCGCGCAGCGCCTGCGGATTCTTGACGCCGTCCCACACCGTGCGGCGCTCGCGCTCCAGATCGTCGATTGAGTAGGTTCCAGGTTCGGTCTTAGCCAGGAAATAGTTCATCGGATTGCCTCTCATCGTACACCGAGTAGCGGCCAGGCAGAAGCAACTGGCCGCTACTCGCGCGCCGCGGGAGTATCCGAGCTTCCATGATAACTTTCAAACCTGCTCGCTAGCCCCTAAATGCTACACTTTGACGGAAGATTTACACCTGTTTAATTGCATGCGCGCCGCCATTATCCATTACTGGCTTTTGAATATGCGAGGCGGCGAAAGGGTCGTAGAGGCGTTGTGCCGCCTGCTGCCTGAAGCGGATATTTTCACGCTCTATTACGATCCGGCGCGTGTGAGTGAAACCATTCGTTCGCACCGCGTGACTGCATCGTTCCTCGATCCGCTGCAGCGCCACTATCGATCTCTGCTTCCGTTGGCGCCGCTCGCGCTCGAACGATTCGACTTGCGCGGCTACGACCTGATTGTATCTAGCGAATCCGGACCGGCGAAAGGAGTACTGCCGCCCGCCGCCGCGCGCCACGTTTGTTACTGCCACACGCCCATGCGCTACCTGTGGGAGTTGTATCCCGCCTATGTGAACGAATGGACGGCCAGCCGCTGGAAGCGCGCCCTGATTGCGCCATTGGCCAACTATCTGCGCGTGTGGGATTACAGCACCGCCGCGCGCGTCGACGACTTCATTGCCAACAGCGCCAATGTGCAGCGGCGCATCTGGAAAACGTACCGCCGCGAGTCGCAGGTGATTTATCCGCCGGTCGACGTCGCGAGTTTCTATTGGAAGCCCGCCGAAGATTATTACCTGATCGTTTCCGAGCTGGTGGCTTACAAGCGGATCGATATGGCGGTGCGATGGGCCGCGCGCTCCGGACGCCGCCTGCGAATTGTGGGCGAAGGCCCTGAATTCAGCCGACTGCGCGCGCTGGCCCGGCCCAACATCGAATTCTGCGGACGTGTTGCGGAGCAGGAACTGCGCGAATTGTACGCGCACTGCCGGGCGTTTCTCATGCCGGGCGAAGAGGATTTCGGCATGACGCCGGTGGAAGCGCTGGCCAGCGGCAAGCCCGTGGTGGCACTGGGCCGCGGCGGCGTTCTGGAAAGCGTGCCGGCACAGAATCCGCTGGGCGGCGTGTTTTACTCGGAGCCAGTGGATGAACAGTTAAACGCGGCCATTCAAACGCTTGAGCGCCTGGATTCCCGTATTGTCCCGCATGAACTGCAAGCTTCAGTCGCACGATTTTCCGAGCAGGAATTTGCGCGCCAAATGCGGCAGGTCCTGTTTCCGAGCGGGTTACAATCAAATTAGTTTGAAGATCACGATCTCCAAAGAAAATTACCTGAAAGCCATTGCGGAGGCCGAATCAGAGGGGCAAGCCGTGATCGCGGCGACGCTGGTGCGCTGGCTCAACGTCTCGGCGCCGGCTGTCACCATGGCCATCAAGCGTCTCAAACGCGATGCGCTGATTCGTGTGGCCGCCGAAGGCCAGATCACTCTCACCAAATCTGGCCGCGTCATTGCCAACCGTTTGCTCAATCGCCATCATCTGATCGAGCGTATGCTCACCGAAGTTTTCGGCATGGAGTGGTACAAGGTGCACGACGAAGCCGAGCATCTGGAACACGCGGTCTCCGCCGATTTCGAGCGCAAGCTGATTCAGCGGTTGGGCAATGGCAAGTCCTGCCCTCACGGCAATCGCATGGGTGTGGATACACCCGCCGCCCGCCGCCGCCGCGGCCTCAAACCGCTGGACGAAAGCGCCGACCAGGAGCGGCTTTCGGTGGTGAGCGTGTTCGAGCGCGACCGCCGGCTGCTTGAGCATTTGGAAAGTCTCGCCATTCGGCCGGGAGCGACTCTACTGGTTCTCGGCAATCGCAGCGGACGTTCACTCGAGTTGCGCGTGGATGGCAAACCGGTTGAAGTTACTCGCCCGGTGGCGGGACGGGTTTGGGTGAAACGCGCGTAAGCGTTTCCAGAATTTCCTGCTGATAACGTTCCAGGGTGAACCGAGACTTCCACGCCTCGAGAGCGCGCCGGGCGGCTTCGCGTAGTTTCGAAGGATTCCGTAATAATTCTTCCAGATGCGCCGCGAGCGCCTGCGGATTTTCAGGCTCGACCAGAAAGCCCGTATCTCCATCCGCCAGCAGTTCAGGAATACCGCCGCAATCAAACGCCACCACTGGCACGCCGGCCGCGAAGGCTTCGAGGATCACGCGGGGCGCACCCGGGCCGCCGATGGAGGGCGTCACCAGGACATCGAGATCAGCCAGTACCGCAGGTACATCCGCACGCCAGCCGAGGAATTCGACGGATAGTCCACTGGCCAGGGACGTAAGCGTATCCGCATATTTGCGCGCAGCGATGCTTGCGAATAGCGGCGCGCCACACACCACGAATTGCAAGCCGGGCACTCGCTCCGAAAGTATCCGCGCAGCCTGCAAAAATTCGGCTTGACCGTTCTCGGGAGAGATGCGGCCGATCACGCCGACGCGCCACGGCGGCGGCTGCCTGCGGTGAGGTGCGCCGGCGTTCACGCCGTTATAGATCACATGCACTTTGGCGGTCTGAAAAGGCTCGGCTACAAAACGCGAGCAGGCGATCAGATCAGCGTCCGCCCGGCGAAGGGCGCGGGACACTAGTTGAATAGCGTACTCTCCCGCGGGGCGGCTGTGACAATGGAACACCAGTGGCCAGCGCCCTCGCGCCGCTTTGGACGCTGCCGGCAAAACGCGCGGTCCATTGACGTAAATCAGATCCGCCTGTGCGCGCTCGGCGAGATGCGTAATCTCGCGCCCCAGCCGCGGCTGTTGCCGTGCAAAGCGCAACGCGTCCGACATGGATTTGCGACCCGAAGCAAACGGGCCGCATGAGATGGGCGAAACTTCTACACCCAGTTCGCGAAGTCTGGTTGTGAAGGGCCCATCGCCCGGCATGCCGCAAAACGCGTTCCAGCCGCGCGCGCGAACAGCGGGAATGAGATCCAGCAGGCACTGCTGCGCCCCACCCATATCGCTGAACTGATCGAGAAAAAGAATTTTCACGGCTGCGTCGCCGGGCGCGATTCCCGCACGGCCCATGCCAGCACCAGAAAATACACCGGCATTACGCGCCAGTACGTCAGCAGGTCCGCCGACAGCATTTGCACGCACTGGCCGAGCCAGAAGCAGAAAATCCAGGTGCCGAAAAATGCCGCGCGTGGATTCACGTTGCGCGCCGCTGCCCACCCTGCTCTCAGAATCGCCAGGTTGAACCACAACAGCGCGGCCAGACCCACCACGCCGGTCTCGACCAGCATGCTCAGGTACATGTTGTCGGCAATCACGGTACGCCCCAAGTACATGGAATAGGGCAGCGTCTTGTAGCCAACGCCGAAAAGCAGATGCCAGGGATTCTCGCTGAGGAAGCGGGCAAGAAATCGCCAGCTTTCCAGGCGCCCCGAGAGCGTGCCTTCGGTGTACAGAAAGAAACCGAGCCCGGTGTTGCTCAGCCGCTGCCAGTAGAGCCCGGCAAATTCGGGAAACGCCCAGTAGCTAACCGCAGCACCCGCCGCCGCCGAGAGCGCCAGGATCATCGCCGCTTTACGCAAACGCACGCGCGCGCGATGCAGATAGAGCAGCGCAGCCAGCGACACCAGCACATTCAGCACGGAGGCGCGGGAATAAGAAAACACCAGTGCGGCCGAAAAAATCACGCCGCCGGTGAACAGTGCCCGCCGCGAGAGGGGCAACTGGTCCGCTGGGCGCGTGAGCGCAACGGCGATCATCACCAGAAAACAGGCGCAGAGATTTCCCAGCGTGCTGGCTTCGTAGAACATGCCCTGCGCTCGGCGGTAGACGCCGCTTGCGAGCCAGACAAACTGCGGTCCGAACCCGGCAGGCGCGGGCAACTGGTAGTAGAAATCGAAGCAGGCAACCAGTGCCGTGGCCGCCGCGATCCAAAAAAGAAAGCGCAAGCTCAGCGTTGCCGCCGGCGCGTACGCAACGAAGAAAAACAGGTAAACGCCAATGCCGAACAGCATGACGCGCGCCAGACTCGCAGCGGCGAGGCCCCCTCCGGAATACACCGCGCCGAATGCCAGGCTGCCGAGCAGGGCTAGCCAGAGCGCGATCAACGCCCGGGGCAGGGAATCCGCCGGGATTCGCCACGTACCTGCAAGCAGCGCTCCCGCGATCAAGCCGAGCGCGGCGAAAAGCAATGACGGGTGCGGTCCGGAGTTGCCTAGATCGTACGGCAGCGGCGGAAGCAGCAACGCCGCGGTGATGAAAGCCGCCACCCAGCGGCCGGGCCGCTCCAGCGTCCACCAAGCCAGCGGAATCAGCAGTAGCGGCAATGCCCCCAGCGCCGCAATGGTTCGGGAAGGAATGATGGCGAGGGCGGCGGCATACGCGCCGAGGCCCGCAGCGGCAATGAGCGGGCCGGGCAGGCGTTCTATCCGCGCGGCAATCATGGATGGTGTAGCGAGCGGCTGAATTCCAACGTCACCCAGATCACCGATGCCAGCAATGAGATGAGGAATGCAGCCGAGACGTTTAGAGGTACATTAGGCCACGACGGCCGCTCGGGGACGACGCCGGCATCGATGATCGACAAACGCTCGCCACGATATCCGGCGGCGGCGCGCACATCGCCCAGGCGCCGCTCCGCTTCCTCGAAAGTCTCTCGCGCGGACGCCCTGCGCGCTTCCGCAATACCGCCCTTGGTATCGCCTGCCGCGTATAACTGCTCCAGTTGCGCCCGCGCTTGCTCCAGGCGTTTTTCCGCTTCGGCAATCAATTCGTGATCGGTCTGCTCGCTCGGTCCGCGGCTCAGCGCAAGGGTTTGACCGGCGAGGTGAAGAGCCAGGAAATGCGCGCTATCGGCGTTGGGCAGGGTGCAAACAATTTCCAGGATTCGTGTATTGGGAACGAGGCGCACCGTCAGCACCGAGCGCTGGAGCTGGTCGATCGTTTTGCCGGGCTCCATATCGCGCACGTGGAAGCGCTCGACAGCCTCCAGGAACAGCTTTTGGCTCGACGCAAATGCCTCGTAGCTTTTCAGCGATTCGAAGTAAATCGGCGTGATGGCCATGGCGCTGCGCACGTCATTGCCGGCGGGCGAATCGATCATGAGCCGCACCGAGGCCGTGTAGTACTTAGGCAGCAGCAAGCTCACCACCAGCGCCAGCACGGCCGCAATCGCGCAGGTAAGCGCGATCCAACGCGCACGCAGGCGCAGGTAATCGACGTACTGGAAAAATGTGAACGACTCGTCCACTCGTGGATTAGTGTAGCGGATTTGGGATGTAAACTCGGTTAATTCTTACGGCAGCAGCACGATCTTGCCGAATTGTTCCTTGTTTTCCAGGCGCTCATGCGCGGCGCGTATTTCGCTCAGCGGGTAGACGCGGTCGATAACCGGTTTCAATTGTTTCCGGAAGACAAAACGCAGGACTTCATGTAGCTCGCCCATCGATCCCATGAACGAACCGGCCAGCGTCCAGTTCTTGCTGAACAGAAAACGCAGGTCGAGTTTGACGTCCCAGCCGGTGGTATTGCCGCAAGTGACCAGGCGGCCAGCCGGAGCGAGAGACGCCAGCGAGTGCGGCCACGTAGCTGCGCCGACATGCTCGAAAACGACATCTACACCGCGCTTACCGGTGAACTTTTTGACCTGTCCTGCAATGTCCTCGCGATAGTGGTCGATCACGTGATCCGCGCCCAGCTCCCGGGCCTTGGCCAGCTTGGCATCGCCGCCGGCCGTGGCGATGACGCGGCAGTGAAATAGCTTAGCGATCTGGATGGCGGCCTGTCCGACGCCGCTCGATGCCGCCAGCACCAGCACGTCTTCGCCGGGTGCGAGCTTGGCGCGCTCGGTCAGCATGTGCCAGGCGGTGAGGAACACCAGCGGCGACGCGGCAGCGTCTTCGAAGCTCATGTCGTCCGGAATTTGGATGGCGGAATATTCGTTGACAGCCATCAGCTCGGTATCGCCGCCGTCAACCCCGTAGCCGTAGATCGTGTAGCGGCGGCAAAGATTGTCGCGTCCGGCGAGGCATTGCGGACACTGGCGGCAACTCACGCCCGGGGAGAGCAGCACGCGCCAGCCCGGTTTCACGCGCTCGCACAACTCACCTACGGCCACCACTTCGCCGGCGATATCGGATCCCAGCACGTGCGGCATGCTGAACGTTAGTCCCGGAATTCCGGCGCGCACGAAGAGATCCAGGTGATTGAGCGCGCAGGCACGAACACGCAGCAGAATCTGGTTGGCTTTGATTTTAGGCTCGGGAACGTCTTCGTAAACCAGCGCGTCCGGCCCGCCGTGCTGGTGAATGCGAGCGACTTTCATCCGTACGATTATAACGGCTTGTCGTTTCCGCCATTTCCTGTTACAAGTGGAGTTTCGAAGGAGATTTGCAATCGTCAAGTTCTGCGTCCTTTCCAGCGGCAGTTCGGGCAACGCTGCGTTTCTCGCGACCGATACCACGCGGCTTCTGATTGACGCCGGCTTGAGCCTCCGCGACCTCGCACGGCGGCTGGCTTCGATCGGCGAGCGTCCGGAAGAAATCGACGCCATTCTGATCACCCACGAGCACTGCGACCACATTAGTGGCCTGGTACGCATGGCGAGGCGGCTGGGAGTTCGGGTTTATCTTACCCGCCTCACTGCGCCGCTCATCGATTGGGAAAATGCCTGGAAAGACAGCCCGCCGCGCATCGAGCTGTTTCAGGCCGGCGCCAGTTTTTCGATCGGCGATATTGAGATCGACAGCTTCACCATCCCGCACGACGCCGCCGATCCGGTGGGCTATTGCCTGCGCGCCCACGGCGTCAAGATCGGCGTGGTGACTGACCTGGGCTATATTCCCGAATCCATCAAGTACCATCTGCGCGGCGTGCATGCGCTGCTGCTCGAATCCAATCACGATCTGGACATGCTCAAAGTCGGCCCGTATCCCTGGGCGGTGAAGCAGCGCGTGATGAGCCGCAATGGCCATCTTTCGAACGCCGTTGTCGGCGATTATTTGCTGGACGATCTCGACCCCGCCACCGGAGCCGTCATCCTGGGGCATTTGAGCGAGCACAACAATCATCCGGAAATCGTGCGCCTGACGGCCGTGCAGGCGTTGGCGCGGCGTGGGCTGTCCCCGCGGCTGATCATCGCCGAGCAGAAAAATCCTACGGAGGTGCTGCAATTTTAGACCGTTATACACGCCCGGAGATGGGCCGCATCTGGAGCGATCAGAACAAGTTTCAGCAGTGGTTGGAAGTGGAATTGGCGGCGTCGGAAGTCCTGGCCGCACTCGGCACGGTGCCGGCCGAAGCGGCGCGATTGCTGCGAACGCATGCCGGCTTTGACGTGCCGCGCATTCACGCCATCGAGCGCGAAGTGAAGCACGACGTCATTGCCTTCACCACCGCCGTTTCCGAGACCATGGCCGCCGCCGGTCACGCCGACGCCTCGCGCTGGCTGCACTACGGGCTGACTTCGAACGACGTGGTGGACACAGCGCAGGCGCTGCAAATCAAGCAGGCTTCGGCGATTCTTCTGTCAGGTCTCGAAGCCTTGCGCGTGGTCCTGAAACGCCGCGCTCACGAGTTTCAGCACACCGTGCAAATCGGCCGCACCCACGGCGTACATGCTGAGCCGATCACGTTCGGGCTCAAGCTGGCCATCTGGTACGAAGAGGCCGGCCGCAACCTGCGCCGCCTGAAAGACGCCGCCGAGGAGATTCGTGTCGGCAAGATCTCGGGCGCCGTCGGCACGTTCGCGCATATCGGTCCGGAAGTGGAAGAAGCCATTTGCGCGCGCCTGGACTTGCACCCGGCTGCCATCTCATCCCAAGTGATTCAGCGCGACCGCCACGCTGCTTATGTGTCCACACTTGCCGTCCTCACCGCCAGCCTGGAAACGATCGCGCTCGAAATCCGGCACCTGCAGCGTACCGAAGTTCGTGAGGCCGAGGAATACTTTTCGAAAGCGCAAAAGGGAAGCTCGGCCATGCCGCACAAGCGCAACCCGGTCACTTGCGAGCAGATTTGTGGCTTGGCGCGGGTGGTGCGGGCCAACGCGCAAGCGGCGTTCGAAAATGTCGCTCTGTGGCACGAGCGAGACATATCCCACTCTTCGGTCGAGCGTGTGATCCTTCCGGATTCCACGATTCTCGCCGACTATCTGCTGGACAAAACGACCCGCCTGGTGGACCAGATGCTGGTCTATCCCGAGCGGATGCTTCGCAACCTGGAAATCACTCGCGGCCTGGTCTTTTCCGGTCAATTGTTGCTCGATTTGGCCGCTGCCGGCATGTTGCGCGAGTCTGCCTACCGGCTGGTGCAAGGCCATGCGATGCAGGCCTGGCACGACGAATCCGACTTCCGGGCGGCCATTCAGGCCGACCCCGAAATAGGCAAATTTCTCACTTCCGCACAGCTTGCGGAGAGTTTTTCGCTCGATCGCCAACTCCGTAATGTGGACCGGATTTTCGCCAGAGTTTTCGGCGATTGATATTGTTTTTCAGCAAGTTACGGCGATTGTTTCAAGTAAGAGATCGGTCGAAAAATTCCCCTAAGAATATGGCCGCCCACGTGCACTAACTTTAGTTGATGATTTACGTTCAAAGTTCGGTTAAAGTAGGTACTGAAAGGACATAGAGGAATGGCTACCGCCTCCCACAGGCGTGAGACGACCGTCCGGAGCTTGGATTTGGCTCGGGTACTGCTTATCGAGTCCGACGTCGCCTCCCGTTTGACCCTGCAGACGCTGCTGCGCGCAGGGGGCTATTCCGTCGATGTGGCTGCTTCCGCCGCAGAGGCCCTTTCCAAGCTCGATGATGGCATTTACGAGCTCGTCCTGAGCGACCAGGACATGGAGTCCCCCGAAGCCGGTCGAGGCGTCCTGGCCTACGCCAGGGGCAAAGAATACAAGCCCGCAACGGCCCTGGTGACCGCCCAGCGCGACGGCAAGGGCTTTACCAGTTGGAAAGACCGCCAGATGGTGGTCGGAACCAACGACGCCTCGTACATTCTGGGCAAAGTGGCCGATTTAATCGGCATCCGCGCCTCCCGAAGGGCCGAGCGCGCCCTCAGGCAATAGCCTTCTCCTCCATGATGGGTGAATCGCCGATCTTAATTTCGGCGTGGCCGATCCCGCCATCGGGTTGCGCCATGCGCATTAACTCAGTAGCGCCAAACGCTTTCTTGTAGAACTCGATGTCGCTAGCCGCGCCCTTGATGATTAAGTACGGCGTCGCGGTGTGGTAGCCATTAGGGACGGCTTTAACTGGACTGGGCATCGGATCGTCTCCTTATAGAGCGCGCATCTTCGTTCATGATACAAGCCTCGCCCTCACGCGGTAGAGAGGCCGAGGATAGTTTCTTCCAACTGATCCAGGGCACCCTGGAAAAAGTGATCTTCCGCTTCGACCCAGATCAATTGCTTCGGCTCAGCAATACGCTGGTCAAAGAGAGCTTGCATAGCCGCAACCGGCGCGAACTCGTCGTGGGTGCTCTGAATGAAAACTTTAGGCGACTGGCAGGTAGCGAGAAACGCGGGGTCGCCCAGCGTGGTGGGGAATCCAGCCGCAATAAGTTGGGATGCGCCTGCTGCCGCGCAGCCTAGCTGCAGAACGACAAGTGAGCCAAACGAGAATCCCGCCAGCTTGTAGGGTAGGCCGGGGAAGCGGGCGCGCAGCCAGTCGAGCGCGATGCGTGCGTCGTCGATCTCGCCTATACCCTGATTGTGCTTGCCCTGGCTCCGTCCCACGCCGCGAAAGTTGAAGCGCAGCACGGCGGCCCCGGAGCGGCGCAATCCACGCGCCAGGCGATAGACCACTTTATTGTGCATGGTGCCGCCGTAGAGCGGGATGTGGATGGCAGACCAGGCGACGCGAGCGCGCCGGCAATTCCTCGGGCTCCTCCAGGATGGCTTCGAGCGTGCCGGCGGGGCCCGCCAGCATCAGCGATTCGATGCGGCGCGCCACCTCAATTGGTCCGGTAATTGGTGAACTGCGTGTCGATGCCGAAATCAGTATTGCGAAGAAGCTGAATGACCGACTGAAGCGTGTCGCGGTCCTTGCCGGCGACGCGCACGAAGTCGCCCTGGATGGAAGCCTGCACTTTCAGCTTGCTGTCCTTGATCTTTTTGACGATCTCGCGCGCCTTCTCGATTGGGATGCCTTGCTGGAGGGTGACATCCTGCTTGACGCTGGAGCCGGCGGCCGGAATCACCGTGCCGTAAGTAAGTCCCTTGAGCGGGACTTTGCGCTTGACCAGCTTCTGCTGCAGGATCTCGATGACGGCCTTCAGCTTGTATTCGTCCTGGCTGGCCAGTTCGATCTTGTTGTCTTTCTCTTTCAGCTCAATGGTGGATTTCGAGTCTTTCAAATCGTAGCGCGTGAGGATTTCCTTCACGGCTTGCTGGATGGCGTTGGATACTTCCGCCAAATCGATTTTCGAGACGAGGTCGAAACTGTTATCAGGCATAGTCTATTTGGGAGCTTGTCCGTCGCGGGCGCCATCGAGAGCCATGACGACTTTGTCGGTGACATTCTCGATGATCGCAATCATAGAAGCTTCGAGCGCCAAAATCACGGCGGCGCGAATCTGTTCGCGGTCGAGCGGCGCAGGCGCAACGGTTACGATGACCGGCGCGGCCACGGCGCGCAGGAGGCGCATCGACGGCAGGCACGTTTACCAGGGAAGGCGTCGCGGCCGGCACGGGCTGAGCCAGCAGCGGCTGCACGGCTTCGATCAGCATGGACGCCTCGAACGGCTTCTTGACGAACCCGTCCGACCGCACCTGCGTGGCGCGCGCCTGATCCAGCGGCACCAGCGGTCCGGCCGTCAGCACGACGCGCGTGTCGGGGTACTTGCCGCTGTTTTTTACGTAATCGCAAATCTCATAGCCGTTGCGGCTGGGAAGGGAGATATCGGCCAGAATCAGGTCGGGTTCGATGTCTTTTAAACGCAGCAGCGCAGTATCGCCGTCGGTGACAGTGACCACTTCGAAGCCTTCATCACGCAGGATACGCTCGCCCATACGTTGGGCGTGCGGGCTGTGATCGGCGAGCAGAATGCGGCTCATTGCTTGGCATCGCTGGGCGTTTTGGCGGTAGCCGGCGTATCGCTGGGCGTGGTGGCGCTAGTGGTTGTGGCGGCTGGTGTTGTCGCACTGGGCGTCTTGTCGGCTGGCTTTTTGTCCTTGACCTTCTTCTTGTTGGGCTTGGCCTGGTGATTGGCAGGCAGAGGCTGCGGCTTTTCTTCGGCAGCGGCTTCGGCGGGCTTACCGTCACTGCTGGCCGCGCCGGCCACCACCTGGCGCGCATCGGGCTTGGTATCAAGCAACGTGGTATCAGTGACGGCCTGTACGGACACATCCGAAGTTCCGACCGCCGTGCGGCCTGCAGCATTGGGCACGCTCACCGGAACGCCCGGCCGGATGCTGGTCATCGCGGGAGAGCCGGTTTTGGCGGCCATCTCCATATCCGGGGCGCGCTTGAAGACGTCCAGGGTCGCGGCTGATCCTGCCTTGTTTGGTGCGATTTTCCAGCTCGTATTTCATGCGCTCGAGAGCCGCGGCGTCGGCATCGGGAACGGGTCGGTTCATCGCCTGCAGCTTCTTTTTGGCCTCGTCGACGTGGTCGCTAAGCGGATAATCCTTCACGATGCGCGTGTAGGCTTTGGCCGCACGGTCCTCGAACTGATCGCCCATGCGCGAATAGGAATCGCCCAACTGCCACAAAACTTCGTCGGCTCCGCTGTAAAGCGGATATTGCTCCGACAGCGATTGCAGCCGGTTAGCGGCGGCGGGAAAACTCCCTTTGTGGTGATAGAACGCTCCGGTGCGGAACTCGCCTTCGGCAATCACTTCCTGGATATTGCGCAGCTTCTGCGATGCTCCCGGGGCGAACTTGCTGTTGGGGAATTGCACCAGTAACTGGCGGCACTCATCCTCGGCGCGCATGGCGTCGTTGCGGTCGCGATCCGGTTTCTCCATCTGCTTGTAATGGATATCGCAGACCTTTTCCTGCGCCTCGGCGGCTTCTTCCATGGTCGGGTAGAACAGGATGAAGTCCTTGTATTCGGCTTCGGCTTGCGCCAGGCCGTGCGGTACCACCCTCGCGGATACCAGCTATCGGCGATGGCCAGCTTGGCTTTCGCCAGGAACTCGCTGGTGTCGTAGGTATTCATGAGGGTCTGCAGCGTGAGGCGCGCCACTTCGTAGCGGCCGTGCTCGATATCGCCGATGGCGCGGTCGAACAGCACCTTGTCCGGCTGCTGGGTGTCCTTCGAAATCGGGTTCTCGTACTTTCTTGTGGACGCAGGCACTCAGCAGCACCACGGCCAGGAGGATGATCGCTAAACTGCCAGGATTTTTTTTGAAGAAGCATTTTTAGTAGACCTATGATTGCTTTGATTGCGTTGCTCAAACCTGTATCGCGGTGGCATCCCGCGCTATCTGCTGCATCTCGGCCACTGCGGCCGCCGGATCGGAGGCGTGAAAAATTGACGACCCCGTGACGATCCAGTCACACCCCGCCCGTACGGCGTCCGCAAGGTTCTGCGTCGTGATTCCGCCGTCGATTTCGATGGCGAGCGGCAGGCCGCGCTCCCGGCGCTGCCGGTCCAGGCTCCGGACTTTGTCCAGTACCGCCGGAATGAACTTCTGCCCGCCGAATCCAGGATTGACGCTCATGACCAGCACGTAGTCGGCCACTTCCAGAACTTCATCCAGCGTCCCCACCGGCGTTGCCGGATTGATGACCACTCCCGCCAGCGCGCCCTCGCTTTGAATCAGGCGCAGCGTGCGGTGCAGATGGCGGCAGGCTTCCTGATGAACCGAGATCAGGTCGGCGCCCGCGGCGACGAAAGCGGGAATGAAGCGGTCCGGTTCCTCGATCATCAAATGACAGATCCAGCTTGCACCGGGTCACTTTGCGGACCGACTCCACCACCGGCGGTCCGATGGTGAGATTCGGCACAAAATGCCCATCCATGACGTCCAGATGCAGCATGGCTGCGCCCCCGCGCTCCACGCGGGCAATCTCCTCAGCCAGCCGCGCAAAGTCGGCGGACAGCAATGACGGAACGATCTGCAGCATGTTTCGGGCTTTTAAGATCTTACCATGCAGCAGACCGCTATAATTGGATCTCAGTGGACCTGGAAAAGACATTACTGCGCAAGACCGGCGAGGCGATCCATCGCTTCAAAATGATCCGCGACGGCGACCGGGTGGCAGTGGCGCTATCGGGCGGCAAGGATTCGCTCACCCTGCTGGCGGCGCTGCGGCTGCTCGAAAAGCGCGCGCCCATTCAATTCTCGGTCTGCGCTTTTACCGTGGAGCAGGGCAAGTTTCTGCGGCCTATCGAGCCGCTGGGCGAATATTTGAAGCAGCAGGGTGTCGCCTGGACTTATTACCGCGACAAGCCGTCCTTTCGCCTACTGGAGGAGCAGCCGGACCATGGCTGTGACCTGTGCAGCCGCTACCGGCGGCGAGCGGTCTACGAAATTGCGCGCGGCTTGGGAGCCAACGTCATTGCCTTCGGCCACACCGCCGACGACTTCTGCGAGTCCCTGCTGCGAAATACCTTGTTCACAGGCAGGCTGAGCGCGCTGCCGCCGGTGACCCATTCCCGCGACCGCGACTTCCGCCTGATCCGCCCGCTCGTATTTGTGACCGAGGACATCACCACCCGCTACGCGGAATCGCTGGGCGCGCCGATTGTCCCCTGCGGATGCTCCCAGCGCACCGGCACTGTGCGGCGCTCGCTGCGCGATATTTTCTCCGAGCTCGAACAGGAACACCCGCACCTCAAGGAAAATATTCTCTCCGCAATGGGCAACCTGAATCCCTCGCGGCTGCTCGACGTGCGCTATCTCGATCTGGATGGCGAGGCTGCGGCCGGCGAGGAACCGGCGGAGCTTTTTTCCATCGTCGGCCAGGACGCAACCGAATCGTAACCAAATCGTCATCGACTCGATTAAGATAGGGAGCTGCGCTTAAGAGCAGCTACTTATGAAATTGATGCCGCGCGACGAGAAGTTCTTCTCGCTGTTTCTCAGTCAGGTGGAATTGATTTGCGAAGCGGCGCGCCTGCTGCTGGATGGAGTCAAGGCCGGGCCGTCGCGCCTGGCCACCGTCGCCACCGAGATCCGCAGCCTGGAGCATCAGGGCGACGAAGTCATCCATGAGATTTTCACCAAGCTGAACCAGACCTTCATCACGCCGCTCGATCCTGAAGATATTCATTCACTCTCCACGGCTCTGGACGATGTGCTGGACGGCATCGAAGACGCTGCCCACCGCATGGTGGCCTACCGGCTCGATCCGATTACCAGCACCGTAGTGGAGCTCGCCGAAGTAATTTACTCGTGCAGCCGGACGCTGCAAAAGGCCATGGAAGCTTTGGACCAGAAGAAGCCGGTACTGGAGCACTGTATCGAGATCAACCGGCTGGAAAACGAAGCCGACATCATCGTGCGCAGCGCGGTAGCCAGCCTGTTCGACAACGAAAAAGACGCTATTCGGCTCATCAAACACAAAGAGATCTACGAATTCCTGGAAGCCACCACGGACCATTGCGAGGACGTGGCCGACGTACTGCAGAACGTGGTTGTGAAGAACAGCTAGGCGGATGTCGACCCTCACACTGGCCGCGCTGATCATCGGCGTCGCGCTTATTTTCGACTACATCAACGGTTTTCACGACGCGGCGAATTCCATCGCGACCATCGTGGCGACGCGTGTCCTGACGCCGTTGCAGGCAGTGGCTTGGGCTGCATTTTTCAACTTCGTTGCTGCGTTCTCGTTCGGCACCGGCGTAGCCGACACGGTGGGCAAGGGATTTGTCGATCTCAAAATTGTTACGCCGTACGTGATTCTGGCGGGGCTGATCGGGGCGATTGTCTGGGACCTGATCACCTGGTGGCTGGGGCTGCCCACCAGTTCTTCCCACGCGCTGATCGGCGGCTACGCGGGCGCATGCGTGGCGCGCGCTGCGTTCGTCTATGGGTTCGGCGGCGCCTTGCAAGGGCTCATCGTCGGCAAATGGCCTAAGACGCTGCTGTTTATCGTATTGTCGCCATTGATCGGATTCTTACTGGCGTATGTGCTGATGACCGTCGTGTACTTCCTGTTTCGGAAATCGACACCGGCCAAGATGGATTTCTATTTCCGCAAGCTGCAACTGGTCTCGGCGGCGCTGTTCAGCTTCGCGCACGGCTCGAACGACGCGCAGAAGACGATGGGGATTGTCACCGGAGTGCTGTACGCTTCCGGGTACCTCAATACGTTTCACGTTCCAGTCTGGGTGATTTTCGCCGCGCATGCCGCTATCGGCTTGGGCACGCTGAGCGGCGGATGGCGCATTGTTCGCACGATGGGCGGCCGCATCACGCGCTTAAAGCCGCGCGGCGGATTTTGCGCGGAGACGGCGGGGGCGATCGCCATTTTATTGCCCACCTGGCTGGGCCTGCCGGTTTCGACGACCCATGCGATCGCGGGCTCGATCGCCGGCGTAGGAACTTTTCACCGCGTGAAGGCGGTCCGCTGGGGCCTTGCTACTACGATTGTGTGGGCCTGGGTACTGACCATTCCGGCGGCGGCGGCGATTGCAGCGCTGGCCTTTATAGTGATCCGCGCGCTGGTTGCCGCCGCCTGATACGGGGCAGGCTCAAGACGGAATCGTGAGTGGCTGCCGCAGAGCGAAAGTAAGCGGAGTCTCGGCAGGAAGGTAAACATGCTTCTTCCCAGTGCCGGCTGCCCCGGCAGTTCCAGCTCCAGCCCCTGCGCTTGCGCCAATCACTGCGCCGACGGGACCGCCCGCGACTGCGCCCAGAGCGGCTCCCAGCCCTGATCCGCCACCGATCAGTATCATGTTGCGCTTTTTATGGGAACTCGAAACCCGGCTGTTCGCGGAGGTGTCGATTGCATAGGTTGCGCCATCGACCTCGAGCGAATCGAGGGTGAGGCCCAGCACGGCGCGTCCGCGCAGGCGTCCTGAATCCTTGGCGGAAACCAGGTGGCCGTGAAAAGCGGCGCCTTTCGGGATCACGACTTTGTCGCCCTCGACGATCGGCTGGTCAAGGGTGGCGGTAAACTTATCCCCAGCCTGGTTCCGGCGGCTGCTCAGCGGTTCGACTAGTCGAACTTTGATGCGAGTGCCGGCCGGAACCGTCACATTCACGGACTGCGCGACGACGGGCGCGGGCTGAGGTTGAGTTTCCTGCGGCTTTCCGGCAGCCGACACCGTGTCCGGCAGCGGACGGGTACCGCAACCCGCCAGGAGTATTAACCCTGCAAATATTGCCAGCGTTCGATGCATAGCCTGGACCTCCGGCTATGTCTTAAGCAAGGAGCAGGCCAAAATCCAACTTTCTGTTCACCAGGGGTTTAGCGATGAAGCGAGAGAAGACTTTACACGGTAACAGTTGGATAGCCGCTTTAGTACGTCGCGCGGCCGCCGCTGGCGTCGTAGCATTGCCCAGTGACGAACGAGCAATCCGGACTGGCGAGAAAATGCACCACGGCGGCGATTTCCTCGGGCTTTCCGGTGCGACGCATCGGAATGCGCTCGGTCATGTAATCCACCTGGGCCGTGGTTAACTGATCCAGAATGCGGGTGCGAATGACGGCCGGGGCAACCGCGTTAATGCAAATGCCTTCGGTCGCGACTTCCTTGGCGATCGACTTGGTGAAGCCGATCACGGCGGCCTTGGTGCAGGAGTAGCCGGACATATTCGGGTTGCCTTCTTTGCCGGCGATGGACGCGATGTTGACGATGCGGCCGTATTTGCGCGAGCGCATATGCGAGATCACCGCGCGGGCGCAGTGGAAAACGCCCATCAGATTGACAGCGATGATCTGCTCGAAATCGTCATCGGTCTGATCCCAAAGCGGGGCGGCTTTACCGGCAATGCCGGCGTTGTTGACCAGGATATCGACGCGGCCAGTGCGTTCGATAATCGCCGCGACGGCGGCATCGGCCGAACTGGATTTTGTAATGTCGATGGTCACCGGGAAGGCCGTGCCGCCGATCGAGCGTGCTACCTCGGCGGCGCCGTCGCCATTCAAATCGGCCACCGCTACGGTGGCTCCGGCGGTCGCCAGACGGCGCGCAATCGCTTCGCCTATACCTGTAGCAGCGCCAGTGACGATTGCCGTCTGGCCGGTCAAGTCGAGAAACATAGGGGTCCTCCCGATTAGTCTTCGCGCACCACTTGCACCGTGATCTGAGCGTTGACGTCGCGATGCAAACGCACGGTCACAGGATGGTCGCCTAGCTGTCGAATCGGCTCTTCGAGCAGAATCTTGCGCCGGTCGACGGTGAATTTCAGCTTCTCGAGGCCCTCGGCGACATCCTTGGAGGTGACCGAGCCGAAGAGTTGATCGTTCTCGCCGGCCTTCTGCTTGATGACGACGACAGTCCCGTTCATCAGCTTGGACAAATCCTGAGCCTCGCCTTCGAGCTTGGTTTCGCGGCGCAGATGCGCCTGGCGCTCCTGCTCGACGATCTTCTTGTTGGATTCGGTGGCGGCAACCGCCAGCCGGTTGGGCAGCAGAAAATTGCGCGCATACCCGGCGGTGACTTTCACTACCTGGCCGCGCGAGCCCAACTTATCGATATCTTCCCTGAGAATGATTTCCATAAAAATCTCCTTACACGCTGGATGCGAACGGCAGCAGCGCGATGTTGCGCGCTTTCTTTATGGCGTCGCTCAGCCTGCGTTGATGGGGCGCGCATACGCCCGAAATGCGGCGCGGAACAATTTTGCCGCGCTCGGCAATGAACGCGTTGAGCATGCGGACGTCTTTGTAGTTGATGTCGTCGATGCGCTCGACGCAAAAGCGGCACACTTTCTTGCGCCGGAAATATTGCTTCTTCTGGGTGACGACGGCTTTGTCTCCACCGGTGGGCCTTTGCCCCGCGCTGCCTGGTCTTCCTCTCATTTCAGCCATGATTGATCTCCTTATTCCGGCACCGGCTCACCCAGCATCTGCTGGGCTACCGAGGGCTGGGGCGCGGCCGGGGCGTGCGCGGCTTTATGGCGCGCCCGTTTCTCGCGGTGCTTTTTACGTTTATCCAGGCGCTTCATGGTTTGGTCGATGCGCACGGTAAGGAATTTGATGACCGAGTCCGAAACGCGCAGGCGGCGCTCGAATTCTTTCACCGCATCCGGGCCGGAATTGAACTGGAACAGCACGTAGGAGCCTTCCTTGTACTTATCCACGCGGTAGGCCAGGCGCCGCTTGCCCCACTTCTCGGCTTTGTCGATGGTGCCGCCGGCGCTGGTGACAATGGTTTTCATCTGCTCGATCAACTGATCGACCTCTTCTTCGGTCGCATCCGGCTTGACGATAAACAGCTCTTCGTAAATCCTCATTCTTCCTCTGTCTTTAAGCCTTGGGCGCGACGATTGTAAATCGTCATGGACTTAGCGACGCCTTCAGCAATTATGGAACCCACTGCTTCAGCCCCACGGGCTATCAGTTGGTCCGATTCCTTCTGTTGCGAGCGGCGGATCGGCGCTAAAACATACGCCGCCCCATCGCTCACGGGATGCCCGGGACTAATTCCCAGACGAACTCGCGTAAACTCCTTGGTACCCAGGCTCGAAATCACCGACTCCACGCCGTTATGTCCGGCCGAAGAGCCCTGGGTCTTAATCCTGATCTCGCCCCATGGCAGATCCAGTTCATCGTAAACCAGGATCAGGTCCGCCACGTTCAACGAGTGCTTCTCCATCAGCGGCCTCAACGAGCCGCCGCTCAGATTCATGAACGTCTGCGGCTTGGCCAGCATCACCGGCTGTCCGGCGATTTCACCCAATCCCATCAGGGCCTGCGAATCTCTGCGCGTGACCCGAATGCCATGTGCGTCAGCCAACCGGTCGATCACGCGGAACCCCAGGTTGTGAGGCGTGTTGTCGTATTCCTCACCGGGATTGCCCAGGCCGGCCACAAGGAACATGCCCGCTTACTTCTTCTTGCCCTTGGTTTCGGCGGCGTCCTCTTCCTCCTTCTTGCCCTTCTTGATTACTTCGGGCTCGGCAGGAGTTTCGCCTGCGACAGGCGCGGCGGCATCCGCGGCAGCCGCCGGCGTCGCTTCTTCGACCACCTTCACCACGACCACGTGCGCGATCACCGCTTCGGGCGGGCTCAGCAGCTTCATCGAGCCGGCCATTGGAATGTCCCCGGCGCGCTGGCTTTGGCCAATCATCAACTCGGTGACGTCGACCGTAAAGTGTTCCGGAATCTCGTCGGGCAGGCACTCGATTTCGACTTCGCGCGCCACCACTTCGAGCAAGCCGCCCTGCAGCTTAATGCCTTTGGCTTCGCCGTGGGTGACTACGGGTACCGACACACGGATGCGCTTGGTGAGGTCGATGCGCTTCAAATCCACGTGCAGCAGATTGCTGCGGATGGGATCGTACTGGCCGTCGACCACCATGACCGGGACGGTCTCAATGCCTTCGACGTTCAGGTTGAAGATCGTATTATGCCCAGTCTTGCTGTGCAGAATTTTATTGATGCTCTTCGGATCGACGGAAATGGATACCGCGTCCTTGTAGGCTCCGTAAAGAACCGCCGGGACCATTCCCGCGCGCCGTGTGCGCCGTGCTGCATTCTTTCCGCGGGTAGCGCGTGCTTCCGCGGCAACTGTAACTTCCGTTCTCATTGCATCTCCTCATAACGGGCAGGCAAGTCCGAAAAAGCGTTTCGTTTGAGACGCTGCCTTGACGTGGGTTGCGTAGCCCGATTCTAAATTCAAACAAACAGAATACTGACTGAAGTCTCCTCGTGGATGGATTGCACGGCCCTGGCCAGCAGCGGCGCAATCGATAACTGGCGGATCTTGCTTATTTTCCGCGCTTCGGCTGATAACGGTATCGAGTTGGTGACAACAACTTCCTTGAGCGGCGATTTTTCAATTCGCTCGAGCGCCGGTCCGGAAAGCACGGCATGAGTCGCGCAGGCCGAGACGCTGGCTGCCTTGTGATCCAGCAGTGCCTGAGCGCCTTTCACCAGCGTGCCGGCGGTATCAATCAAATCATCGACCATCAAACAATTGCGGTCTTTCACCCGGCCGATCACGTTCATCACTTCGGCCACGTTGGCTTCCTCGCGGCGTTTGTCGATGATGGCCAGAGGCGCGTTCAAGCGCTTGGCGAAGGCGCGGGCGCGCTCCACGCCGCCGGCATCGGGCGAAACCACGGTGAGGTTGGGAATATCGAGCGGCTTGAAATAATCGATCATCACCGGTGTGCCGAATAAGTGGTCGACCGGAATGTCGAAGAATCCCTGAATCTGGGCGGCATGCAGATCGAGGGTGAGCATGCGGTCGGTTCCGGAAGCTTCAATCAATTTGGCGACGAGTTTGGCGGAAATCGGGACGCGCGGTTTGTCCTTGCGATCCTGGCGGGCGTATCCGTAGTACGGCAGCACTGCCGTAATGCGGTGGGCCGAGGAAAGCTTGAGCGCGTGAATCATGAACAACAGTTCCATGATGTGGTGGTCCACCGGCGTACAGGTAGGCTGCACCACAAAGACATCCGCGCCGCGCACATTTTCCCGGATCTGGATGTTATTTTCGCTGTCCATGAACGCCTTCACCTGAGCCTCGGCTAACTTCACGCCGAGGTTCTCGCAAATCTCCAGTGCAAGCTGACGGTTGGCGCTGCCGCTGAAGATTTTGATGCGATCGGTATTCATCGCGCGTATTGGCTTTGGGGCGGCCATAGACTCTGATTCACGTGTTCTCGAAGCCGTCGGCGCCACGCGGCGCGATACTGCTTCCGACTCACGAAACGAATGGGAAAAACTCGATCCTCCTTTATCCGCTCGATGGCACGGGCGGCTTGGGCGCCCGTCGCAAAGAGTCCAAAAACCGCGGAACCGCTTCCGGTCATCATCGCGGGTCTGGCACCCAGTCGCAACAGACGCTGTTTCAGCGCTTTCAACTGAGGATGCTGCTCGAAGACGACGATTTCGAAATCGTTACTGCCTGCCGCTAAATCCCCTGTCCCGGTCAGCGCACGGCCCAATGTCCAAACAGCCGACTGGAAACTAACCATTTTATTTTGTTGGGATTCCATTGTCAAACGCGGGCTTAGGCTGCGGTACGCGTCGGCGCTTGAAACATGCACGGGCGGAGCCACCAGAACGCCCGTGCGCGCGCCGCTATCGGGTAGCGGAAAAAGCTCGGTTCCACGGCCGACGCCGGCCGCTGTGCCGCCAATCAGGAAGAATGGAACGTCGCTGCCTAAATCGGCTGCCATGCGCAGCAGTTGATCGAATGGAATACGGCGGCGGGCCAGCACCGGCAGCGCGAGCAGTACGGCGGCGGCGTCGGAAGAACCACCGCCCAACCCGGCGCCCATGGGAATGCGCTTGTCCAGGCGAAATGCCACCCGTGCGGTGATGCGCAGGGCATCCAGGCAGCGTTCGGCGGCGCGCGCGATCAGGTTGTCCGAGATTTGCACGCTGCCTTCAACGGTGATTTGCGAGCGGCGGGCGGGCGTGAAGGCGATATCGATCTCATCGGCTAGCGAAATCGTTTGAAAGATAGTGCGCAGCTCGTGGAACTCGTCGGGCCGGCGATGGAGGACGCGCAAATCCAGATTGATTTTGGCGAAGGCAGGTACGCGGGCGGATTGCGTCCGGCTCATTTGTCGTACTGGACCAGCGAAAAGACGTCGTGCCCGGCCAGCTTTTCGCGTCCGGAAAGAAAGGTCAGCTCGACCGCAAAGCCGAGACTGGCCACGATGCCTCCGGAATCTTCCACGAGGTGCGTCACCGCGGCGGCCGTTCCGCCGGTGGCCAGCAAATCGTCGATGATCAACACACGCTGGCCGCGCGTGACCGCATCCCTGTGCATCTCCAAACTATCGGAGCCGTATTCGAGCAGATAGCTGACCTTCAATGTTTCCCAAGGCAGCTTTTTCGGCTTGCGGACCGGAATAAAGCCGACGCCCAGCGCGTAGGCGAGCGCGGCGGCGAAGATGAACCCGCGCGCTTCGATGCCGATGATGACGTCGATACTGGCGCCGGTATAGTGATCCTTGAAGGCATCGGTGACGCGGCGGAGACCCTGCTTATCCTGCAGCAGCGTGGTGATGTCGTAGAACAGAATGCCGGGTTTGGGAAAATCCGGCACTTCGCGGATCAGCGTTTTGAGATCGTTCATCAGGCCTCAATGGAAAAAGCATCGTATTGTTGCACGGCGGCCTCCTGCTCTTCAACACCGCGCACGTCGGCGAAGCGAGGGCCTTTCCACAGGCGGCCAGCCAGTTCTGACAACTGCTCGGCGCGGCCCACGGCATAGACTTCGACGCGGCCATCATCCATGTTGCGCGCATAGCCGGTGAGAGAGAGTTCGTGGGCGGCGCGCTCGACGAAATAGCGGAAACCCACGCCCTGCACTCGGCCGCGCACGAAATAGCGTCTGGCGATCAACGCGGGACGTGCCATCGGAGTTCGAGAATAACACTGCCCTAGTTAAAATGCTTCTATGAAGAAAGTTGCCGTCTTGGTGATGGGGTGGACGCTGGTGAGTTTTCTCGCGGCGCAGGCTCCGGTGAATCCGCCCGGGCAGCCGTCTGCGGCCCAGCCGGTTGTTCCGAAACCGTTGCCGCCGGTCCCCAAGGTCGAGTTCGAAAAATATACGCTGCCCAACGGCCTCGACGTGATATTGCATGTGGATCGCAAGCTGCCCGTGGTCCACGTGAATGAGTGGTATCACGTCGGCTCCAACAACGAGCGGCAAGGCAGAACCGGCTTTGCCCATCTGTTCGAACACATGATGTTCGAGGGTTCGAAGAATGCCAATCAGAAATATCTCGCGTTCATAGAGAGGGCCGGCGCCAATCTGGTGGAAGGCGGCGTCAATGGCACTACCGATTGGGACCGCACCAATTATTTCGCCACCCTGCCCGCTGGCAATCTGGAATATCTGCTGTGGCTGGAATCCGATCGCCTGGCAACACTCACCGACGCGCTCACCAAGGAAAAGCTGGATAACCAGCGCGACGTGGTGAAGAACGAGCGCCGGCAGGGTTTGGAGAACCAGCCCTACGGCCGCTCGACCAAGTTGATCTTCGAGAATCTTTATCCCTATCGCCACCCGTACGCCAACGACGTGATCGGCAGCCATGAGGATCTCAGCGCGGCGAGCGTCGACGATGTCAAAGAGTTTTTCAAAACTTATTACACGCCGAATAATCTTTCGCTTGACCGTGGCCGGCGACTTTGATGTGGCGGAAACCAAGCGGCTGATCGAGAAATATTTCGCTGGGATTCCCGCCGGGCCGGCGCTGGAGCGTTCGCCGCGCTGGGTTCCGCAACTCGACGGCGAGAAGATCGTTGAAGTGCGCGACCGCGTGGCGCAAGAGCGGGTCTACTTTACCTGGCACACGCCCGCGTTCTTCGATCCGGGCGATGCCGAACTGGATCTGGTGCAGCTTATCCTGAGCGACGGCCTCTCCTCGCGCCTGAACAAGGCATTGGTTTACGACAAGCAGCTCTGCTCGGACGTTGTGGCTTATCAGGCGTCGCGTGAGCTGGCCAGCAACTTTGTGATTTACGCCACAGCTCGGCCGGGCGTTTCGCTGGCTGAAATCGAGCGCGTAGTCACCGCGGAAATTGCGCGCCTGGCTCTCAATGGACCCACGCTGAGCGAGCTCAACCGCGCCAAGACCAAGTGGGAATACCAGTTCGTTACGGGCCTCGAACGCATCGGCGGATTCGGCGGCAAGGCCGATCGCCTGAACCAGTACAACGTGTTTCTGGGCAATCCCGATCGCTTTGAGGCGGACGTCAAGCGTCACCGCAACGCGTCGTGGGCGGGCGTGCGCGATACCACCAAGAAATTTCTGGACACCCACAATCGCCTGCTGATCCGTTTTCATCCGGAGACTTCGGGGCGTGAATCTTCGGTGGCGCTGAACCGCGCGGAGCAGCCGGCACTTGGCGCCGACCGGCCATTTCAGGCGCCGGAAGTGCAGGCCACGCAATTGCCGAATGGGATGGATCTGTTTGTGGTCGAGCGCAAAGACTTGCCGAAAGTTGCGGTGCTGTTAGCCACGCGCGCCGGCAGTGTTGCCGATCCGCCGGGCAAGGAAGGCCTTGCCGACCTGACGGTGGTGACGATCAAGGGCGGAACCAGGACACGGAAGGCACTCGAGATCGAGGACGCCCTCGGCGATCTGGGAACTTCCATCGAAGGTTTTGGAGGACGCGAGCGATCAGGACTTTCGTTCGACGTTTTGAAACGCAACCTGGCTCCGGCCATGGCTATCTTTGCGGATGTGGTACGCTACCCCGTCTTTCCAGCATCCGAAGTGGATCGCGAAAAGAAAACGCGCGTGGACACGCTGGCGCAAGAGGCGCAGGAACCTAATGCGATCGCATTTCGGGTGAGCGCAATGCTGGCCTTCGGCGCGGCACATCCGTATGGCCGTCCACAGCGCGGCGTATCGGCGACGGTGCAATCGCTGACCAGTGAAGACTTCGCGCGCTATCACGCGGCATATTGGAAACCCGGCAGCACGGCGCTGATTATCTCTGGCGATATCACGATGGTTGAGGCCGCCGAGCTGGCCCGCCGCAATTTTGGAACCTGGGACGGCGGCGCGGCGCCGGTAGTGGAAATTCCCGAGCCGCATCCGATGGGCACGGGCAAAATCTATCTGGTGGATCGCCAGGACGCCGCGCAGACCGAAATCATGCAGATTCTGCCTGGGGCCTCGCGCAAGACCTCCGACTATTACGCGCTGCGTCTGGCGGACACCGTCTGGGGCGGGGCAGCCGGTGCACGCCTGAGCCTGAATCTGCGCGAGGAAAAGGGGTACTCGTACGGCGTTTTCTCTTTTCCCGGTTTCTATAAATACGCGGGATTGTGGCGCGCCAGTGGCGGCGTGCAGACTAACCGCACCAAAGAATCCGTTGCAGAATTCGTGAAGGAGTTGAAATTCCTGGCTGGCGAAAAACCGATTTCGGAAACCGAGCTGGCCAACGCCAAGGCCAATCGCGTGCGCGGATACGCGCAGCAGTTCGAGGCGTTGAGCCGCATCGGAGATCAGGTCGCGGAGTTGTGGGGTGCGGGGCTGCCGATGACGGATTTGCAGCGCGCATCCGCCGAATTTGAGGGCACGCCGCTTGCCGCGGTCAACGCGGCGGCACGAAAATACGCGCAGCCGGCGGGAGCTTCGCTGCTTCTGGTGGGCGATGCGGCGAAGATCGAGGCGGGCATTCGTGAGCTGAATGTGGGCGAAGTTGTTAAGCTGGACGTGGATGGCAAGGTGCTGCGATGACATTCACGCCTTTTGATCTCGAGCAATGGCAGTCGCTGTATGAGACCACGGTCCAGTTCAACCTGGCGGATAGCGGCGTGCAGCCGGTCACGCTCGGCGAGTTGGTTTCCACTCCGGATGCTGTGAATCAGCTGCTGCGGACGCCGCTGCATTACCCGGCGGTGAATGGCACGGTTCGGCTGCGCGAACTCATTGCCGGGCTTTACGAAGGCGCGGGGCCGGATAACGTGCTGGTGACGGTGGGCGCGGCCGAGGCCAATAGCATCACAGTTGCCGCGTTGACGCGACCTGGCGATCACGTGATCGTGATGGAACCCGGCTATCGGCAAGTGAGCGGTGTGAGTCTGAACGCGGGCTGCGATGTGGAAGCATTTCATTTGCGCCGTGAGAATGGCTGGCGTCCCGATCTGGATGAATTGGACCGACTGGTGCGGCCGTCGACGCGGCTGATTGCGGTGACCAATCCGAATAATCCGGTGGGGACGATTCTCACGTCCGCGGAAATGGATCGCATTGTAGCCGCTGCCGAACGCTGCGGCGCGTGGCTGCTGGCCGATGAGGTCTATCGCGGCACGGAGCGATTGAGCGATCACGAGACCGCGAGTTTCTTCGGCCGCTACGAGCGCGTGGTGTCGACGGGCAGCATGTCCAAAGCGTATGGCCTTTCCGGCTTGCGCACGGGATGGCTGGTTGCGCCGCCAGAAGTGATTGAAGCGGCGTGGCGGCGTCACGAGTACGCTACGATTTCGACCGGCATGCTCTCGATGACCCTCGCCGAAACGGCTCTAACTGAACCGCTGCGCACGCAGTTGCTTTCACGGAATCGCGGCGCTGATCCGATCCGGATATCAGCGCATTGAAAAGTGGATCGCCGCGAGTGACGGGCTGCTGTCGATCGTGCCGCCCGGCGGCCACGGCGCTGGCATTCGTGCACTATGCGCTCGATCTTCCGTCTCTCGAAGTGGCCCACGCACTGCGCGAGCGTGCCAGCGTGCTGGTCGGCGCGGGTGCACATTTCGGCGTCGAAAATCATTTGCGAATTACGCACGGGCTGGCGCCGGCGTATCTGGATCAGGCGTTGGAGCGGATTCTGGAAACGCTTAGTAGTGCGACGCTACGTAGTGATCCAGGATCTCGATGAACTCGGCCACGATGTGGTCGCCGCGCAGCGTTTTCATCAGACGGCCGTCGACGTAGACCGGCGCCACGGGCTCTTCGAAAGTGCCCGGCAGCGAGATGCCGAGGTTGGCGTGCTTCGATTCGCCGGGGCCGTTGACGACGCAGCCCATCACCGCGACTTTCATCTCTTCCACGCCCGCGTGTTGCTCTTTCCAGATCGGCATCTGCTCGCGCAGATAGTTCTGGATCTGGTCGGCCATGTCCTGGAAGAAAGTGCTGGTGGTGCGGCCGCAGCCGGGGCAGGCGGTCACTTGCGGCGTGAAGCTGCGGATGCCGAGCGATTGCAGAATCTGCTGGCTGACGATCACTTCTTCGGTGCGGTCGCCATTGGGCAGCGGCGTGAGCGAGGCGCGGATGGTGTCGCCGATGCCTTCCTGCAGCAGCACGGAAAGCGCCGCGGTGGTGGCGACGATGCCCTTGGCGCCCAGGCCGGCTTCGGTCAAGCCCGAGATGCAGCGGGTAATCGCACTGCGCGGCCAGCGGCGCGGTAGACGTCGATCAGATCCTGCACGCCGCTGACTTTGGCGCTGAGAATGATGTGGTCGTGCGCCAGGCCGTAGCGCTCGGCGGCGCCGGCGGATTCGATGGCGCTGACCACGATGGCGTCGAGCGTGACTTCGCGCGCGTCTTTCGGCTCGGCGAGCAGCGATTTTCGTCCATCATGCGCGTGAGCAGCGCCTGATCGAGCGAGCCCCAGTTCACGCCGATGCGCACCGGCTTGTCGTACTCGATGGCCGCTTCGATCATGGTGCGGAAATTGTCGTCGTGCTTCTTGCCGATGTTGACGTTGCCGGGATTGATGCGGTACTTGGCGAGCGCGCGGGCGCAGTCCGGATATTTCTTCAGCAGGAGATGGCCGTTGTAGTGGAAGTCGCCGATGATGGGCACGCGCACGCCGAATTTTTCGAGGCGTCGACAATCTTCGGAACGGCGGCGGCGGCCTCTTCGGTGTTGACGGTGACGCGCACCAGTTCCGAGCCGGCGCGCGCCAGCGCCATCACCTGATTGACCGTGGCGGCGACGTCGGCGGTGTCGGTGTTGGTCATCGACTGGACGACGATCGGATGATCGCCGCCCACCTTCACACCGCCGACATCCACCACCACCGACGCGCGGCGGGTCTTTACTGCCATCGCAATTCCTCCGGGAAGTCTTGATTTTACCATTGGAATGACGATAGGATGGCCTCCGCGCCTGTAGAGCAAGATTGGAGAGTCGATTGTGAAGAAACGCGTCTGGCTTCTGAGCACGTTTGCGGCACTGGCGTCGCTGGCGCTCTTTGTCACCGGCTCCGAAGCGCAGCCGGACACGGTCAAGCAGATCGTACCCGGCGTCTGGTTCCGCGAAGGCGATCTCAAGAACCTGGGCCACTGCAACAACATCATCATCGAGATGAAGGATTATCTGATCGTGGTGGACGCCAACTTTCCCAGCGGCGCGCGGCTGGCGATGGACGCCGCCAAGAAAGTTTCCAGCAAGCCGGTGAAGTACGTGTTCGACACGCATCATCACGGCGATCACGCCTACGGCAATTCCGTCTGGACCGCAGGCCGGCGCGACCACGCTGGCCTACAAGGGCGTCGCCGAAGAGATGAAGCGCTATGAGCCGGCGCGCTGGCAGGCCACGGCGAAAGACCGCAAGGACGTCGCGCGAATTGAATCAGGCTACGGTCGAGCCGCCCAAGCAGACTTTCGACAAGAGTCCGTTCGTGCTGGACGATCACGGGCGGACGGCGCGTGGAATTTCATTTCTTCGGCTGGGCGCACACGCGCGGCGACGGCTTCGTTTACCTTCCGAAGGAACAAGTGCTTTGCACCGGCGACGCGGTGGTGAACGGACCTTACAACTACACCGCCGACGCCAACATCGGGAACTGGCCGAACGTCGTGCGCGCGGCGCAGAAACTGCAAGTAAAGTACGTGCTTCCCGGACACGGCGCGCCCGGCGGTCCGGAAATTCTAGCAGGAGAGGCCCGCTTTATGGTCGCGCTTCATGCCGCGGTGAAGAAAGCCATCGCCGACGGAAAGAAGCTGGAGGATGTTGTGACGATGGAGGGCAGCCAGGCAAAGTCCGCATCCCTCACGCTTCCAGACAACGTGAAGAACTGGGTGGGCGACTCCTATGCGACGCAGGTGAAGGACACCTACGAAGAAATCAGCCAGAAGAAGCCGCACGGGGACCTGCCGCATTAACACGCTGCGCGCCATCGCGTTTGCGGCAGTGGTTTGCGCCGGAGCGGTTGGCGCATTCCAGGTTGCCAGTGTTCCGCAGCCGCTTCCGCTGGAAACTCGATCAGTACTCGATCACATTTCGGCGGATTCCATGCGCGGGCATTTGTCGTTCCTGGCATCTGATCTGCTCGAAGGCAGGGACACGCCGTCGCGTGGATTGGAAATCGCGGCGGAGTACATCGCGGCTCAGTTTCGCAGAGCGGGACTCGAGCCGGCCGGCGACTCCGGATATTTTCAGAATGCGAATCTGGTTTCGGTGGCGCAGGCCAAAGACGGCTTCGCGCTGCAGTTGCATTCGAACGTGCAGACGTTCGCCATCATCCGGGACGAGGCGAAATATTCTGTGCGCGCGGCGCTGATGCTCTCGCGGACACCAGTCGTCTTGCTGGATTTGGAGGCTAATCCCTCACTGGCGACCGCAGGTGGAAAAGTAGCGGTGCTGGAATTGCCGAGTTTTCGCGGACCTGGGGGCCGTGCGCTATTCGGCAAATATCAGTCCGCATTGAGAGCTCTGGAGAAAGCGAAACCAGGGGCGATTCTGCTGATGGATCGCGAGGGGAGAGCCGGTCCCGGCGGCGATGCTGCTATTGTGGACGCGTCCGAGCCACTCACCCGGCCGCCTACGCTGTACCTGCACGGAAGGCAGGCGCTGGCCTGGTACGACGCGGTGAAGGCCGACCCAGCCGGCGCAGAGGTGTCGCTGCATGTTGCCGCGCCAGACCAGAAACCGCTACTGCTTCACAACGTGATTGGAATTTTGCGCGGGTCCGATCCGGCTCTCAAGAACACGTACGTGCTGGTCACGGCACACTTCGATCATGTCGGCATGAAACCGGCTGGCGAGGGCGACGGCATTTTCAACGGCGCCAATGATGATGGCAGCGGCACGGTCTCCGTCATCGAGCTGGCTTCCGCGTTGTCTACGATGCGGGAGCGCCCCAAGCGCAGCATCGTCTTCCTGACTTTTTTCGGCGAAGAACACGGCTTGCTGGGCTCGCGATATTATGCGCGGCATCCGGTCTTCCCGCTGGCGCAAACGGTGGCGGACATCAACCTGGAACAGCTGGGCCGCACGGATTCGACCGAAGGTCCAAAGATCAGGACGGGCAATTTTACAGGCTTCGATTTTTCCAACGTGCCGGATATTTTCAAAGCAGCGGGCGAAAAGACCGGCATTCATGTCGTCGACGACGGGAAGAATGGCGATGATTATTTCGCCGCCAGCGACAATGTCAGCCTGGCTGTGCTCGGCGTTCCCGCCCACACGTTCAGTGTGACCTACGAATTTCCCGACTATCATGGCGTGGGAGACGAGTGGTATAAAATTGATTACGACAACATGACCAGGGTGGATCGCATGCTCGCAGCGGGAATTTTGGATCTCGCCGGGCAGCCTGATGCGCCCAAATGGAATGAGACCAATCCGAAGACCGAGCGTTACGTGAAAGCATGGAAGGAACTGGAAGGACGATGAAGCGGCGTATCGTAGCACTCGCTATCGCCTTTCTATTTGCGGTTTCGGGTGCGCTTCCGCTGGCTGCTTCGATAGAAGCTGTAGCGTCGGCATGCTGCAAAACCGGCCACTCCTGCTGCCGCCGGCATGCGCCGGAACAGTCGACGACGTGGACAGCTGCGAGGGAATGCCCATCGGGATGTAGACTCGGCCCCGGAGTTTTTTCAGGTTCCTCGTTGTTCGCTCCGCAAGTATCGGCTGCGGTCGAGCCGGTCGCGCCAGTCCTGGAACGGCTGCGAGTTTCAGAATCCCGTACCACTGCCGTTGTCTTTTCAAGCTCCCTCTATCAGCGCCCTCCTCCGCGCAGTTTCTGAGTTTTCAGAAATACGCGTTCATCCCAATCAGGAGGAGTTTTTGTGAAGCTCTCTATAGTTCTGTTTTTGTGTGGTGTTACGTTGTGGGCCGCCGTCTTTGGTTCCCTGCGTTGTGTTGTGCATGACCCTGACCATCGTCCGGTGCCGGATGCGGCAGTGCTTCTCAAGTCGGCCACCTCGGATTTTTCGCTGCATCTTTCGACCAGCCCGGACGGCACCCTCGAGGCGGCCTCGATCCCTGTGGGCGCTTACACGGTGACGGTTACGAAGGAAGGATTTGCGACCTCGGCACAAGATGTCGTCGTGACTTCAGGCAGCGCCCCGGTACTGCACTTTCAGTTGGCAATCGGGACATCGCAGCAATCGGTTGAGGTGTCGGAGACAGCACTGGTGGCGAATCCGGAAGTCATGACGCCCTCCACGATTCTCAGCCGCCGGGAAATTCAGATGACTCCTGGCGCGGATCTCAGCAACAGCCTGAGCATGATTACCGACTACGTGCCGGGCGCCTGGATCACGCACGATCAGCTTCACGTGCGCGGCGGCCATCAGGTGACCTGGGCCATTGACGGCATTCCCGTGCCTAATACCAATATCGCCAGTAACGTTGGCCCGCAGATCGATCCCAAGGATATCGATTATCTGGAAGCACAGCGCGGCGGTTATTCCTCCGATTATGGCGACCGAACTTACGGCGTGTTCAACGTCGTGCCCCGCACCGGATTCGAGCGCAACAATGAGGGCGAGTTCTACACGACGTTCGGAACTTTCGGCCAGACCAACAATCAAGTCAACTTCGGAAGCCATACTGAGAAATTTGCATATTACGCCAGCATGAACGGGAACCGCAGCGATTACGGTTTGCAGACGCCCGGACCCGATGTGCTGCACGATCGCGCCTGGGGCCTGGGCGGCATGACCACGTTGATCTACAATCCCGACGCTGTCAATCAGTTCCGCTTGGTGACGTCAATGCGCCGCGACGATTATCAGATTCCCAACGATCTCGATGCCGCGGCCGCAGGCATTCGAGACACGGAGCATGAGAGCGACGCCGTGGTGAATTTCTCCTGGGTGCGCACGCTGCGGCCCGGCTACGTGCTCACCGTCTCGCCGTTTTATCACTACAACCGGGCGAACTACGATGGCGATCCGAATGACACGCCAATCAGTACGACCCAGCATCGGGGCTCGCAGTACGCCGGTGCGCAGATCTCACTCGCCGCAGTGACGAAGAACCATAACGCGCGCGTCGGCGTTTACGCTTTCGGCCAGCATGACGATGAATCCGTCAAGCTCATCGCCTACGATGGTTCGGGCAATTTCATCGCGCAGAACAATATCGCCAACGGCCACATGGAAGCGGTGTTTCTGGAGGATCAGTACAAAGCGCTCTCGTGGTTGACACTCACTGCCGGCGTTCGCCTGACGCATTTCACGGGTGCCATTTCGGAGAACGCGGCGACTCCCCGGCTAGGCGGCGCGATTCGCATTCCACATTTGAACTGGGTGCTGCGCGGATTCTGGGGCAAGTATTATCAGGCTCCGCCGCTTTCGACGGTCAGCGGGCCGCTGCTGGAATTCGCGGTTACGCAGGGTCTTGGTTTTATTCCGCTGCGGGGCGAGCGCGATCAGGAACATCAGTTCGGCCTCACGGTGCCGGTGAAGGGCTGGTCGATTGAGCTGAACAATTATCATCAGCGCGCGCAGAACTATTTCGATCACAATTCCATCGGAAATTCCAATGTTTTCTTCCCGTTGACCATTGATAACGCGCGGCTCTATGGATGGGAGCTGGCGGTTCGCTCGCCGCGATTGTTCCACCGCGGAGAAATCTATCTCGCTTACGCCTATGCGCACGCCGAAGGAGCGGGCACGGTCTCCGGTGGTCTCACAGATTTCTCGCCGCCCGCCAGCGGCTATTTCATGCTGGACCACGACCAGCGGCACACGCTGCATGTCGGATACAATTTCAACCTGCCTTACGGAATTACGGCGGGCGGTAACTTGTACTATGGCTCCGGCTTTACCGACGGAAGCAGCGACCTGCCCGATGCCCATTTGCAGGGACATACGACCTTCGATGCCTCGCTCGGTAAATCGTTCGCCGAGAAGTACACCGTTTCTGTGACCGCATTAAATTCCACCAACCGGCGCTTCCTGCTGGATAACAGCGAAACTTTCGGCGGCACACACTACGCCGATCCACGTCAGATATATGTGCAACTCCGGTACCGGTTTCATTATTGAGGCGGAAGGCATTAGAATGGCCTTTCGCCTTGCAACTCAAAAACTCACTTTCGAAAGGTAAATGATCCGTGCGCAAATTGATCGCTGTAATGGCAGTAACGACTTTCTCGGCAGCTCTGTATCCGCTTGCCGCCGCCAGCCTGGAAGACACCATGAAGCAGGTGGGGGCCACGATGGGCAAGATCAAGAAAGGCATTGACGGCAAAATGCTGCATGAAGCGGCGGGCGATGCCGAAAAGATGCAAGCCCTGCTCAAGGATTCCCAGGCAATCTTCGCCGACATGAAAATGATGGACGCCGTGGAGATGTCCAAGGCTGCGCAGTCGGCCGCCGGAGACATTGTCAGCGCCGGACACGGCGGCAACGCTGAAGCCGCATTGGCCGCATTCGGCAAGCTTGGCGGCACTTGCAAAGGCTGTCACGATGTCCATCGCGAGAAGCTTTCCGACGGCAGCTACAAGCTGAAGCCGTAGTTACAAATACTTTTTCAGGTCCGGAAACAGCAGCGCCTTGACCTCGGGCGTGTCGAGATTTTCGCGCGTGATGACGCGTCCGCTCAGGTCCAGGACTTTGGGCGGCGTCTTGCCGTGCAGCTTATCCACCAAAGTCTGCACGGCCTCGTAGCCGATCTTGAATGGATCTTGAGCGACGAACGCGTCCATCACACCGTTCTTGAGATCAGCAATCATGCCGTCGGAGAAATCGAAGCCGACGAATTTCACTTTGCCGGCGAGCTTGCGTTCCTTGAGCGCGAGCGATGTTCCGGTAGCGCTGGGCTCGGTCGAAGCGAACAGGCCGTTCAAATCCGGATGAGCCGTGAGAATGTTCTCGGCCGCTGCCATGGATTTGGCGCGGTCGGACATGCCGTACTGGCGCGCGACGATCTGTATCGCGGGGAATTCTTTCGCCATCACTTCGTCGAAGCCGCTTTCGCGTTCCATCGTTGAGAAACTGCCGGGCATGTGCTGGATTACCCCCACCTTGCCTTTGCCGCCCAGAAGGCCGCCCAGCGTGCGCGCCGCCGCCTTTCCCGCTTCCTGATTGTTGGTGGCGACGAAAGTCATGTAGTTGGTGGAATCGACGCCGGAATCAAAAATGGTCACCGGTATGTGCGCCGCGGCAGCACGATCGAGCGACGTGTTGAGCGCTTGACGGTCGGAGGCGGCAATCGCCAGACCATTCACGTGCTGCGCGATCATCGAGTCGACAATCTGAATCTGGCGGCTATAGTCGGTCTCCTGTGCGGGCCCATTCCATTCCACGTCAACTTTCAAGTCTTTGCCCGCGGCGAGCGCGCCCGCCTGCACCGCCTGCCAGAAAATATGCGATGTAGCTTTGGGGACGACCGCAATGCGAGGCCGCCGCACCGCCGCCAGCCGGGATTTTGTCAGCTTGGCGCCGACCAAATAAAGTCCGATACCGAACAGCACAAAAGACGCGATCAACAGGATCGCCATCCAACCTGGCTTCGGGGCCGGCTTGGTTTCACTCATCCCCGGTAGAGTATCACTCCCGGGCGGTCCGCAGAACTCGCATTGCTACAATGGAAAGAAATAAATGATTCAAACTCTCTTTGGCTCTATCGAACAGGAGCCGACGCTTCTCGACCGGCTGAAGAGCGGCGTGGAAAAAACCCGCGCGGGCCTGGTGTCAAAGCTCGAAGATGCGATCGCCGGCCGTAAGGAGATCGATGCCGATCTCCTCGATGAGCTGGAATACACGCTCATCAGCGCCGACATCGGCGTGCAAACCACCAACGAGATTCTGGAACGCATCCGGCAGCAGGTGAGCCGTCACCAGCTTGGCGATGCCGCCGAGTTGCGCGGATTGATTCGCCAGCATCTGCTCGAAATCCTGCAAGCGACGGAGCGTCCCCTGCCCCGCGTGGGTGAGCCGCCGGCGGTGGTGATGATGGTGGGCGTGAACGGGGCGGGGAAGACTACCAGCATCGGGAAGCTGGCGGCCCGCTATCGCGCCGAAGGGCGCAGCGTTTTGCTGTGCGCCGCGGATACGTTTCGTGCTGCCGCGATCGAGCAGCTTGAAATTTGGGGCGAGCGAACGGCCACCGAAGTCATTCGACAGAAACCCGGCGCAGATCCCAGCGCCGTTCTTTTCGACGCCTTGCAAGCTGCGCGGGCGCGCAAGATCGATTACGTGATCATCGATACCGCCGGGCGCTTGCAGACGAAAACCAACCTGATGGCCGAGCTGGAAAAAATGCGCCGCACAGCCTCCCGCGTAGTTCCCGACGCTCCACACGAAGTGCTGCTGGTGCTGGACGCCGTCACTGGACAGAACGGGCTGGAGCAGGCGCGCAAGTTCACCGAGAGTTCGGGCGTCACCGGAATTGTACTGGCAAAGCTGGATGGCACGGCCAAGGGCGGCGTGGTGATCGCGATCGCCCGTGAACTAAATCTACCCATCCGCTACGTGGGCGTCGGCGAAAAAATCGAAGACCTGCTGCCGTTCGATCCCGAAAAATTTATCGAATCGCTGTTCGACAAATGAGTGCACACTACCTGCGCGAAGCGATGGACCTGGCCGGGCAGGCTCGCGGCCAGACCAGCCCCAATCCGCTGGTGGGCGCGGTGCTGGTGCGTGACGGCGAAGTTGTCGGCCGCGGATCGCACACCTGGGCCGGCGTCAAACACGCGGAGATTCAGGCGCTCGATCAGGCCGGAGATCGCGCGCGCGGCGCGACGCTTTACATCAATCTCGAGCCCTGCTCGCATCAGGGACGCACATCGCCCTGCGCGGATGCGTCTGATCGCTGCGGGTGTTGCGCGCGTGGTGGCCGCCATGCAGGATCCGAATCCGCGGGTGGCGGGCGAGGGATTCCGCCGGCTGCGCGAGGCGGGCATCGGTGTCGAACTGGCGCAGGATTTCACGGCTGAAGCCGAAAAGCTCAATGAAGATTTCGTGTGCTACATGCGCACGCATCGTCCGCTGGTCACGCTTAAGACGGCGCTCACGTTGGACGGCAAGATCGCCGCGCCCGACGACAATACCGGATGGATCACCAGCGACGTTGCCCGCGAGCACGTCCAGCGGCTCCGCCATCACTCCGACGCGATTCTGACAGGCGTAGGCACGGTGCTGGCGGACGATTGCCTGCTCACGGATCGTACCGGCCTTTCCCGCAGCCGTCCGCTGCTGCGCGTCGTAGCGGATTCGCAATTGCGCATTCCCCTCGATTCAAAAATGGTGGAAAGCACCCGTGACGATTTGGCAATTGTCTGCACATCGGCCGCGCCACCCGAGCGCCAGCGCGCGCTCGAAGCCCGCGGCGTCAAGGTGCTGGTATTTGACGGCCCGGGAGGCCGCACGGACTTGCGCCGCACGGTTGAATGGCTGGGTGAGCAGCGCTGTCTCTCCCTGCTGATCGAAGCCGGCAGCAAATTGAATTGGGCCGCGCTCGAAGCGGTGGTGGTGGACAAGATCTTCTTTTACTACGCGCCGAAAATTCTGGGTGGAATCGAATCGCTGCCCATGGCCGGAGGCGTTGGGCGCCGCCGCCGCATCGATGCCATACGCCTGCGCGACCTGAAACTGCACTCCATTTCCGGCGACGAATTCGCCGTCGAAGGCTACGTGCAAAAGGATTATTGATTGTTCACCGGAATCATTGAAGAGCTTGGGACGGTTGCATCGCTCGAAGCGCGCGAGGCCGGGTCGCGCCTCACCGTGCAATGCCGCGAAGTTTTGTCCGATCTCGCCGAAGGATCGAGCGTTGCCGTGAACGGCGTGTGCTTGACGGCGCTCGCGATCCAGCCGAATTCTTTCTCCGCCGATCTGGCGCCAGAAACGCTCCGGCGCAGCAACCTGGGCGACTTGACGGCGGGTTCACGCGTCAACCTGGAGCGCGCACTGCTGCCCACCTCCCGGCTAAGCGGACACATCGTCCAGGGGCACGTGGACGCCACCGGCGAGTTGCAGGCGCTCGAAGAGTTGGGCGGCGGAAACTGGTGGCTGAAAGTGCGCGTGCCGCCGGAACTCGATCGCTACCTGGTTTTCAAAGGCTCCATCGCGATCGACGGCATCAGCTTGACGATTGCGGCGCTCGAAGGCGACGTGCTTTCGGTCACCATCATCCCGCACACGTATCAGAACACCTCGCTGGGCGCGCACCGGCCCGGGGATCGCGTGAATCTGGAGTGCGATGTGCTGGCCAAGCACGTGGAAAAGCTGCTGGCTACGTTTTCAATTCCTCGATAATTTCAGCCGCCACCGTGCGCGCCTTTTCAAGAGCGTTCGGCTCGAAGCTGATCGCGCCTACCCGCGCATGCCCGCCGCCGCCGTAGCGTTCGCAGATCGTGGCCAAATTGTGTTTGGGTGTTTCGAGAACCCACGGGTTCGAGCCCACGGAAATTTTCGTTCGAAAACTGGAAGGGCTCACCGAGACCGTATAAACGCAGTCCGGAAACAAATAATACGGGATGAACTTGTTGTAGCCTTCGAGGTCGTAGCCCGTCAGGTCGAAGAACAGCACACCGTCGTCCTGCCGGGCGCGGCTGCGAATCATGTCGATCGAAGCCAGGTGCCGTTTGTACAGCGGTTCATAGATCGCCTGGATTTCAGGCTCGGCGACGATCTCCGCCAAGGTCCGGTGCCGCATCCAGCGAATGATTTTCTGCACGGTTTCCGAGCCCTTCGATCCTTCGACCACCAGCGTCAACTTCATGGCCGGAGCGCCCAGTTCGACGGCGGTCTTGGCGTCGGAATATTGCGCGCCGTCGATTATGTTGGCCCAGTGCACCAGTTCGTCGAGATCGGGCGCGCTGAATCCGAATTTTTCCTTGGCCACCGTCGCGATGAAAAACGTGCAGGATTTGAAGGAAGGGTCGTACAGCTTTTTGCCGCTGTGGTCCTGGCGAAAATGCGCGGCGTCTTCCGGCGTCAGGAACGCGCTCTGATGATGATCGAACCACCAGGTGACGCGCGGGTCGCTCGAGTACTTGAAATCGACGATGGCGTTCTCGTCGCCATCGAAAAGTTCCGGCTCAAAAAGCTGCGACGCCTTGTGCGCCATGCCGGTGTAAGCGAACTCGGCGTCCGGATGGAAAGCGCCTTCCATGAAGCGGCTGAAGATGGCCGCCGACGCTGCGCCATCGAAGCAGTGGTCGTGATAGAGGATGCGTATTCGCATGAGCCGGTGCGTGCTTTGGAAAACCTACTAGAATGCACAAAGATTCAGGGAAATGCAACTTTGCTAAAATCCGTTGATGAACAGGAACCCCTGGTGGATCGTCTGCGCGGCGTTCCTGGGCGTCTCGGTCAGCTTCGCGTCGATTGTGGTTTTCAGCTTCGGCGTTTTTATCAAGCCGCTGCAGGAGAGCTTTGGCTGGACTCGCTCTCAGGTTTCGCTGGCATTCTCCATCGGCGCGTTGACCGTGTGCTTCTGCTCGCCTTTCCTGGGCAGGCTTGCCGACCGCTTCGGAGCGAAGCGAATCATCCTCCCCAGTGCTGCGATCCTCGGCGTTGCCTACGGCTCCATGGCGTTTCTCGGAGGTAGCCTCGTTCAGTTCTATGCAACTTACGTCGTGATGGGAATTGTGGGCAATGGCTCGACGCAGCTCACGTATTCGCGCATTGTTTCGGCGCGCTTCGACCGTCGGCGGGGAATGGCGCTGGCATTTGTGATGACCGGCGTCGGGGTGGGTGCAATGGTAATTCCCGCACTGGCACAGGCTTTGATCGCAGCACGCGGTTGGCGGCAAGCCTACCTCTGGCTTGCAGGGATAGTCTTGTTACTGGGAGTAATTCCGGCGGCGATTCTGCTTCCATCCGCCAAAGAAGGCAGCCGCAGCCCCGTGACGGAAGACGGCATGGCAGCGCGCCAAGCCCGGCGCACGCTGGATTTCTGGAAGCTGGTGCTGGCGTTCTTCCTCTTTTCCCTGGCCGTGAATGCAGCGGTGGCGCACCTGGTTCCCATGCTGACCGATGGCGGGCTCACTGCCACTTCGGCCGCGCTAGCGTCCTCGGTGATGGGCGCGGCCACGGTAGTGGGGCGGCTGGTCACCGGCGCTTTGTTGGATCGCTTCTCCGGGGCGCGCGTTGGCTGCGTAGCCTGTCTGCTGGCGGCTGTGGGACTGGGCTTGGCCAACGCGGGCGGCACCATAGTGATGGCGTGCGTCATGGCTTCGCTGATTGGATTCGGCATGGGCGCCGAGGCGGACGTCATGCCCTACTTGATCAGCCGGCGGTTCGGCCTGCGCTCGATGGCGGAGTTGTACGGCGTTGCGTTTTCCGCATTCGCGCTCGCCGGCGCCGCCGGGCCCGCGGTCATGGGCCTGGTTTTCGACAAGACCGGATCCTACCGGCTGCTCACACCGGTACTCGCGGTCCTCATTGCCATATCCGGATTGCTGCTGCTCACGCTGCGGGTGAGCAGCCCGAGTCCGGTCGAGCTAGAACATCAGCTTGAGAGCTAACTGAATCTGCCGTGCCGAAGTGGTGCCGTCGGAACGGATCACCGTTGAGGTGGACAGGCCGAACGTACCCGGGTTCTCGATCAGGTTGCCTGGCTGCGCCAACTGCACGCGGTTGAACAAATTGAAAAACTCGAATCGCAGTTGCAAGCGGGCGCGTTCCGTCAGAGTCTGCATCTTGCTCAGCACCAGGTCGGTATTGATAGTCCCGGGACCAGTGAAGATATTGCGGCCAAGATTTCCGGGAAATCCGAAATCCGCAAGCGCAAATGCAGTTACGGGAGGCCCGGTCTGGGTACGCTGCGAGCCTGCCGGAATCGAGGGATCGCCAACCAGGCTGGCGCGGGCAGCACTTCCGCCTCCCGTGATCGCAGTGTGCTCCGAATCGCGATCGCCGAAGATATCGTACGGGTGGCCGTCGGCGAATACTGAGATGCCTGCAATCTGCCAGCCTTCCATCACCCTGCCGGTCATGCCGCTATTCAGATAGGCCCGTCCTTTGCCGAACGGTAGTTCGTAAACATAATTCACGACCAGGATCTGCCGCTGATCGAAATCCGAATTTCCGCGTTCCTCCTGCAGATTAAAAGAATTGCGCGGAAACGTCCGGTTGCCGGCGGCGGCTGCGAGGGGATCGGATGCATCGTCGATGGCGTGGGACCAGGTATACGATCCCTGGATCTGAAAGCCCTTTGGAGAACCGTCGCGTCACCTTGGTTTGCAGGGCGTTGTAAGTGGAGTTTCCGATGGACTTGATCACCGATGGTTCGAGCAAAGCCGTATTGACCGTCGTGTTTTGGAAGTAAAGGCCAACTCCCTGCAAGAGGTCCGGAGCCGTCCCGGAGGCAATCAAAGCGTTGATGAGAGCCGTCTGCGGCTGGTTTCCGTTAACTACGCGCAGCTCACGGGAGCCTTTGTTGCCGACATAATTGACTTCGAGCGTGGTGTTGTAAGGCAACTCGTGCTGGATGCCGAAATTCCAGTTCTGGTTCATCGGCATCTTGAGATTCTGGTCGAATATGCTCGGGAGGATGAACGCCCCGTCCGTTACCGTGGCAGATGCGGGCTGCGTGCCCGGTATGGTGACGCCGCCCAGGGGGGCGTCGAGAAAGTTAAAAATATCGGTCTCGAACGGCGGATTGCTGCGCGCGTTACCAAACAGGTTGCCGAAAATGCGGTCGTGGTAAATCCCGTACCCGGCGCGGATGGCAGTCTTGCCTTTCTTGAAGGGATCCCAACTGAAGCCAAGACGCGGCTCGAAGTTGGTGGCGTCGTTGTGGTACAAGTTGCGTCCGTTGCCCGGCCCCACCAGGCTGAAGGTGAAAGGCGCGGGGCCTGCCGGGTCAGCAAACAGGTTGGAGAAATTTCCGTTGGCCTCAAACGGCACGCCATTGAACTGGTAGCGCAGGCCGATATTGAATGTAAGGTTAGGCCGCACCTTCCAGCTATCCTGAACGAAAGCCGCGTACTCGTGCTGGCGGAACTGGCGGTTATCCGTTGCAGTGCGATTCCCAGCTTTATCGAAAAACTGCGATTGAGCCTGGAAATCCACCAGGCCGAGAAGGCCTGCCGCCATGTCCTGGAATTGGTTTCCGCCGCAATTGTTGCCTGTACTTGGATCGCAGGGATGGTTCGGATTCAGATTGACTATTGGCGTCCCCCAGTCGGTGAAGGTGTTGAACCCGAGCTGCTGGCGCGAACCGAACGCACTGAATCCGTTCTCAAACACATAGTGGAAGTCAAAGCCAACTTTTAGAGTATGGTTTCCTGTGACCTTGGTGATGTTGTCGGCCACGCTCCAGGTGCCCGTTCTGCGGGCTTGGGCATCGGTATCGCCTAAATTGAAGCAGCCGACGGTGGGCAGGCCGGAGATGGTGTAGTCGGTACCGGCGCCAAAGGAATCAACCTGGCCATTTTGGTTGAACTGGCTCACGCCATTGCAGGTAAAGGGAGCGTCGAGACGATTGACGCCGGCGCGGAATTCGTTCACCAGTGTCGGCTGCAGCGTGGATGTCAAATTTGCGGAGAGGGCGTGCGTCTGCGCACTGACCGCATATGAATCCAGCCCGGGGGCGAACTCGTCATGGGCGCCGTTCGAATCTTCAGAACCGCCGTACGCGTAGCGCAGGGACAAATAGTTCGCCTGAGAAATGCGATGATCCAGTTTAAATACTACAGAGGCAGCGTTATACTTCGAGGCACTGGGGAAGCGGTAAATGCCGCGAACGTCGTCCACCGCCTCGCCGTTGGGATTGGGTAACAGCGCCAACACCTTCTGCATCGTCGGATCGAGCGGCAGATGCTGCGCGTTGGTGGGCGAGTTGGGGTCGGCGAGATTGATCTGGGCGCCGTCGAAAGTAAAAATTCCGGACTTGAATGCCGCGGTCGGCACGATCGAGGTGCGGGTGAGCGTGGTCCGGAACCGCTGGTACTCGCTGTTGAAAAAGAAAAACGTGCGGTCTTTAATAATGGGCCCGCCAACTGAGTAGCCAAAATCATTACGCACATAGGGATCCTGCGAGTCCGGCTTGGAATTGAAGTAGTCCCGGGCGCCGAGCGCGTTGTAGCGTCCGAACCAATACGCATCTCCGTGTAGCGCATTAGTTCCGCTACGGGTGATGATATCGATGATGGCGCCGTTGTTGCGTCCGAATTCCGGCATAAAGTTGTTGGTAATCACGCGAAACTCCTGAGTAGACTCGGGGTTCAGCGTTATCAGGCCGCCGGGGGCACCCGGCACGGAGGTGTCGTTGTTGTCCACGCCATCCAGCAGGAAATTGTTGTTGCGTTCGCGGGCCCCGTTAACCGAAAAGCCATTGAATTGACTGGTGCTCGTCACCACTCCGGGCGAAAGCTGCACCAGGGAATAGGGATCGCGCGTCAGCAGCGGAAGATCTACGATGTGGCGATGATCGACGACGTTGCTCAACTGCGCGTTCTCCAACTCGATGGGGGCGACGGCAGTGCCCTCCACTTCGACGACCGTAGTCTGGCCGCTCGCTTGCAGCGTGGCGCTCAACGAGAGAGCCTGGTCTACGGTGAGGACGACGTGACCGAACTTGGCGGTGGCAAAGCCGTCTTTATCGATCGAAATCTCGTACTCGCCGGCGGGAACATTGGTAAGACTGTATGTTCCGGAAGTGCTGGTTTCGGCGGTGCGCACGGCGGCGGTTGTGGCGCTCTTGGCGCTGATCTTCGCGCCCGGAACGGTGCCTCCCGAGGTGTCAGTGATCGTACCTGAAACCGACGCAGTCTGGGCTTGTGCCGTTGTCGCCAGGCATGCCACCAAAGCCGCTGCCACTAGCCAGCCAAAACACACGTTGCGCACAGTCGTCATAAATTTTCCCCCCGAGCGCGCCCTGCCATGGCCGCGCTGCCGTAGTCTTTCCAAGATACCGCGTTAAGAGGCAGGTTTAATCGGCCTAATTACAGTTATAGGGGCGGGCCGCCACGAGGCTTAATAAACGAGGGAATTAAAGAATAGTTTGAAAGTCTGGTAGCTCTGCGCCCGATATTGCGGGCGCATTCCAAACAATATCGCGCGGCCTTGGCCTAATTTGGCATCCACCAGGGCGGCGCGGCCGGCCAGGATTCGTTCGCCCAGCAGCCATCCCGAGGCCAGCAGGCCGTTTTCCGGATAGTGGGCGACCGCGCCGGCATCCGTCGTCCAGGCCGGGCTTTGCTCAGACCAGATGGCGATTTCGCGCGGCAGTCCCAGAGTCAGCCGATGGCCGGTTTCCAGGCGAACATTCAACAGCGCGCCCGGCGCGTAGAACTCGCGGTTGGAAACGCCCTCGGTAACGCTTGTAACTTTTACGCCAAGGTGCCCGCTGGCATAACCCGCCGATCGATTCAGAAAGATCAGCGTGCCCCCGGCAGCGGCAAACTCGCGCAGTGCCTCAGCTCCGCGCTCCCCCAAGCCGCCCACGAACTCCTCCGGCATCGCGCCTTTCGCGTAACCGTTCACCAGATCGCTCGCAGGCTGGTCGGGAAAAACGATGACATCCAGGCGCTCGCGGAGCCGGCCTGCCTGGATATCGGCATTGCGCAGGCTGGCGTAGTCGAATTCAAATTGTTCCAGCAGCCAGCGCGTCCAGCCTTCATCCATGCTGGGAATGAAACTTTTGTAGAGCCCGATGCGCGGACGCCGCAGCAGTTTCCAGCTTGGTCCGCGGGAGGTGGTGGCGAAGTCGCCGGTCGACATATTGCGCCACACCGAGCCGCCAGACTTCCAAATGCGATTGATCGTGAGCCAGGCGTCGCTATCGGCGGCGGCATAACTCGGCGGCGGATTGACGGGCGAAAATGCCGCTCGCTCCAGGCGCGCGGGAATCGCGGTATCGATCATGCGCACATCGACGCCCATCAGCAACGGCAGCGTGTGCGCCGTGACATCGTAAGGGCGAATGGGCGGTCCACCCGGAAATTCCCGCATGTCCGGATACCGTTGCCGCTCCAGCAGCGTTTTGGCGTAGCTGCTATACGGCTGGTTCATCCGGATGACGTAACTGGAATCGGGCGCGCGGTCGATTTCCACCTGTCCGGCTGCTAGCGTCTCGAGCATTTTGCGCGTGGCTCCCGGATCAGGCTGCGATGCTGGAACCACAAACGCCCAGGGCGAAGTGCGCCCGGCCGCGCGTTTCCCCACGCGATAAAAATTCCGCAGCAGCTCTTCGCGCCGCGTGGCCGCCTGATACAAGCACGATTCGAACGCAACCGACTGGTAATCGATAATGTCCCGCAGCCGCCACTCGCCGCCTTCCCAGGGCTCGAGATGATTCCAACTTCTCTCTTGCGCGTTGTAGCCCAGCGCGTTTGTTTCGAGCTGCTCACGCCTCACCGTGATGGGCGATGCCAGGCGTGCGCTGGCCGATTCTGTCAGAATGCGCAGACCGCCATGAAACGCCTGGTAGTGCCGGGCGGGCGACCAGAAATCGTAGGCGGCGTGAATGGCGACGCCGCGCAACCCCGCGGCCGTGAGGTCCGTGGCCATGCCGGTTCCGATCAGATTCATTTCCTGCGCCAGGATGGCGTCCACATTGGGCTCAATGGGATCGAGCCACGGGGGAACGAATATCCGCGACGAGAATTGCCCCTGCTGGTGCACGTCGTACACGATTTGCGGATGCCACACGTTGTGCAGCTTAGCGACGGTGAGCCGCGTCTCCGGCTGAGAGAGGATGTACCAGTCGCGATTGTTATCGTGACCCACGTATTTGTGATAAAGCTCCGGCGGCGACGAGCCCTCAAAGGCCGTGCCCAGCGTGCGGCGGTACCATTTGGCGACGATATCCACGCCATCGGGATTGAGCGACGGCACCAGCAGCACGATTGTGTTGTGCAGAATTGCGCGAAGGTGCGGGCGGTCTTCGCTGAGCAGGCGATAAGCGAATTCGACGGCAGTCTGCGTGGAAGCAACTTCGGTCGAATGAATGGAACAGGTGATGAGGACCACGGTTTTTCCGCGCGCGATCAGATCTTCGGCTTCGGCGTCGCTGGTGATTCGCGGATCGGCGAGCCGCCGCTGAATATCCTGGTATAGCGCGAGATTGCGCAGCGTTTCCGGCTCGGCGATCGTCGCGGCGATGAAGGGCCGGCCTTCGGCGGTCTTGCCCAGTTCGTCGACGCGAATGCGATCGCTGGAATGTTCGAGCGCGCGAAAGTAGGAGACGACTTTTTCCCAATCGACCAAGACTCGATCGGTGCCCATCTTGTGGCCGAAGTGACTCTCTGGAGTGGGAACCGCGGCGGAGAGCGCGCACGCGAACAATGCGGCGAGCGGCAGCCTTTTTCATGCCGCGCATGGCCGGGCCAGCTCAGTCCAGAGCGCGCGATAGTTGCGCAGGAATCGCTCCGGCTCCTTGCTTTCCAAGGCTTCGCACAGCGTGTAGCGGTCATAGCCGGATTGGCGCAGCAGCGCGAACAGCTCGCGCCACGGGTAGCTGTTCGAGAGCTCGTTGATGTGCACGTTGCGGATCCACGGTTGCAGCAGGTCGAAGCTGGACTTGACGGATCCGTCGACGACATCGGTTGGGTTGGAGTTCCAGCACAAACCAACATTGTCGTGGCGAGTGGCTTTCATGATCGCCGCCGCAACCGGCGGGTTCTGCGTGTCCGGCCCGTGCACTTCCATCCAAATCTCGACGCCGTACCCGGTGCCGTAATCGCCTAGCTCGCGCAGGCACGCGGCAATATTTTGGATGGTGGTTTCCGGCGGCACGCCCTTCGGCATTCCGTTGGGCCGCACTTTCACGCCCCATGCGCCGGTGTCGTGCGCCAGGTTCACGAATTGCCTGTGCGAGTTCGACCTGCCGCCGCCGCTCGCTCTCGTCGGGCGATTGGAATTCGCACGTCGAACCATAGCTCAGCAGTCGAACCTTGCTGTGCTGGAAACGCTCGACGATGCGCTTGCGCTCATCTGCGCCGATCGACGGTTCGACGCCGTGCTTATGCCCCGTGCGCAGCTCGACGGCTTCGATATCCGGCGGCTTCAAGGTTCTGCAGGATGGTGTCGAGGTCCCAATCTTTGAGGACGTTGTATGTGACGGCTCCCAAACGCATCGCGCGATCCTGTCTGCTTCAGGGCAAGGCTTCGATGAAGCGGTCGATCTCTTCCGGGCTGATGTAAAAATGCGGCGAGGCGCGCAGCCATCCCGAGCGCATCGCCGTGGCAAAATGCTGCGCGCGCAGTTGCGCAAAAAGCGCCGCCGTATCGACGCCCTCCTTGCGAAAGGTGACGATGCCGGCAGCGCTTTCAGGCGCGCGCGGGCGCATCGTCTGGTAGCCTTTGGCGCGCACGCCGGCATCGACGCGATCGCCCAGCGCCTGTACTGCGGCAGCGATGCGAGAGATGCCGACGTCCAGCAGAAACTCGATCGAAGCGCGCAGTCCGTAGCAGCCCGGCGTGTTCAGCGTGCCGCATTCGTAGCGTGCGGCATCGTCGCGCAGGGTGAGGTTGCGCGTGCCGTAGTCGGTGTATTTCGTGACGTTTTTGTAGCCGAACTCGATCGGCTGCACGTGTTCCTGGAGATCGGGGCGAATGTAAAGCACGCCGCAACCCTCCGGCCCCAGCAGCCACTTATAGCCGTCGGCGGAGAGCGCCGCGATGTTGCTCTTGCGCACATCCAGGGGAAAAACGCCGAGCCCCTGTATGGCATCCACAAAAAGAAAACAGCCGTGCCGCTGGCAAATCTCGCCGATGGCGTCCATGTCGGCGCGGTATCCGCTCAAATACTGCACGAAGCTGATGGCCATGATGCGCGCGCCGCGGGCTGCGGCATCGATCTTGTCGAGCGAATCGAATTCCGAAAGCCACTCGACGCGCACGCCTTTTCGCTCGAGCAATTGCCAGGGATAATAATTGGCGGGAAACTCTTCGTTGAACGCGACCACTTTGTCGCCGGGCCGCCAGTCGAATCCCTCAGAGACGGTGATGACGCCTTCGGTGGTGTTTTTCACGATGCGCGATTTCGCTGGGGTTCGCGCCGATCATTCGGGCCGCGCCCGCCCGCAGGCCTTCGTGGGCGGCCGTCCACTCGGCATAGTGCGTGCTGCCATAAAGCAGATTGTCATCCACCTGATGCTTCATGGCGTCGGCTGCGGCGCGGCACAACGGCGCGCCCGCGGCGTGATTCAGATAAACCAGGTGCTCGCAAACCGGGAATTGCTCGCGATATTGCGTCCAGAGGGCAGTAGCTTGATCGGCGGTACCGGAGGGCATGATCGTCGTTCATTGTAGCGCTATACAATAGTCCAAGCGCGGAGGGCGCTGGCGCACATGCCAACTCGCAGAGACCTGTTCAAGATCGTCGCGGCGGTGCCGGCGGCGGCTTCGGCGCAGCACGCGCATTCGAGCGAACCATTCGTGCAAATCTGCACGGCCCGTCGTCCCTAAAGCGTTCGACAAAGCGCAGTTTCAGATGACTCACGCGTTTGGTGGACCTGATTATTCCGCGGACGGAGACGCCGGGCGCGGCCGATGCCGGCGTCGATTTCCAGATCGATGGCACCGCGGCCGGCAAGCCGGAGGTGCGCGCGCAACTGCGAGCAAGGCTTGGCGGCTCTCGATTCGCGGGCGCGCAGAGATCGCGGCAAGCCGTTTCTGGAACTCGCCCGCTGCCGACCAGATCGCGCTGCTCGAAGCGGTGAGCGCGGATGCGAACTCCGAGGCTGGCCGCTTTTTCCAAATGATCAAAGCCATGACCATTGACGGCTACTACACCACGCGCGAAGGCCTGGAGCAGGAACTCGGCTGGCACGGCAACACTTATCTGACTTCCTTTCCCGGCTGCACGCACCCGGAGCATAAGGGATGAACGCCCAGAAAACAGAAGCGATTCACGACGTCGTGATTATTGGCAGCGGCGCGGCCGGCGGCATGGCGGCGTGGAATCTGACGCGCAAAGGCGTGAACGTTCTCATGCTGGACGCCGGCGAGAAATTTTCCCGCGCCAAGTTCTGGACGCATGTGAAGCCGTGGGAGTGGCGCGATCGCGTCGCGCGCGGGCAGCGTCCGCCGCAATTTTATCTGGACACCAACGAGCAGCCTTACACCACGCCCAGTGAGCGCCCGTTTGAGCTGATTCGCGTGTGGGGCCGCGGCGGCAAGACTAACGTGTGGGGCCGCGTGTCGCTGCGTTACTCCGATTTGGATTTCGCTTCGGCCGAGCGCGACGGTTGGGAAATTCCGTGGCCGGTCCGCTACAAGGACATGGCGCCTTATTACGATCAGGTGGATCAGTTGATCGGCGTTTGCGGCGGCGATGACGATCAGGATTCGCTTCCCGGCAGCCGTTACCATTTGCCGCCTCCGGCGCCGCGCTGCGGGGAGCGTCTGCTGCAGAAGGCCGCGAAGGGCATCGGGATTTCGCTTGTGGCGGGACGGCGCGCTGTCCTCACGCGGGAGCACAATGGCCGCGCGCCCTGCCATTACTGCGGCGCTTGCGGGCGCGGCTGCGATGTCGGCGCATTTTTCAATTCGTCGGATTATCTGGTTGAGCCCGCTCTCACCACGGGAAAATTGCAGGTGATCGACAACGCGGTCGTGGCGCGCGTTCTGGTGGATGGCCACGGTCTCGCCAACGGCGTGCAATATTTTGACCGCTACACGCGCGCCGAGCATACGGTTCGCGCGCGGCGCGTGATCGTCGCGGCGTCCTGCATCGATTCCACGCGCATCCTGCTGAATTCGAAGTCCGGCGCCTATCCGAACGGGATCGGCAATTCGTCGGACGTCATCGGCCGCTATCTCTGCGAGCAGATTCGCTTTCATATGTTCGGATTCGCTCCGGAATTGATGGGCGCGCGAGTGCAGAACGATGACGGCATCGGCGGCGAGCATATCTATATGCCTCGCTTCAATCATCGCGATGGCCGCAAGCGGGACTATATCCGCGGCTTCGGCATGCAGTTTTGGGGTGCGGGCGCACAGGAAGGCGCCGGTTTTGCGAAGAACCTGCCGGGATTTGGCGCGGACCTGAAACACTCGATCAAGCAGCGCTACCCCGCGTTGGTCGCGCTCCATCCTTATGGAGAAACACTGCCGCGCCGCGAAAACCGCGTTACCGTCGAAGGCACGCCGGTAGATAAATATGGCATCCCCATCGCACGCATTGAATACACAATCGGCGATAACGAACGCGCCATGGCGCGGGAAATGTACGACACCGCCGAGGCGATTCTGCATGCCGCGAAGGCCGAGATCCTGCCCTATCGAGCGCCTGCGCCTGGATTCCAACGGCAGCGCGATTCACGAGCACGGAACCTGCCGCATGGGCGCCGATCCGAAACGATCGGCGCTGAACGGATTTTGCCAGATGCACGAAGTGAAAAATGTTTTCGTGGTGGATGGCTCGGCATTCACCAGCGCATCGGAGAAAAATCCGACGCTGACGATTCTCGCGCTCGCCTGGCGCGCGACGGATTACATGGCTGAGGAAATGCGCGCGGGGCGGATCTAAGTTGGTCGCTCCGCTCAGCCTCGTCCGACCAGCGGCATCTTGGTCGCCATCACGGTGATGAACTGCACGTTGGCGTCGAGCGGCAGATTCGCCATATAAAGCACGGCTTCCGCCACATGCCGCACGTCCATGCGCGGTTCGACCATCGTGGTGCCATTCGCCTGCGCGATGCCTGCCGACATTCGCTCCGTCATTTCCGTCGCGGCATTGCCGATGTCGATTTGCCCGCAGGCGATGTCATTCTTGCGGCCGTCGAGCGAAATGGATTTGGTCAGGCCGGTGATGGCGTGTTTGGTCGACGTATAGGGCGCGGAGTTCGGCCGCGGCGTCTGCGCTGAAATCGAGCCGTTGTTGATGATGCGCCCGCCGCGCGGCTGCTGCGCTTTCATGATCCGGATGGCGTGCTGGGCGCAAAGGAATGCGCCGGTGAGATTGACACCTACTACCGCGCTCCATTGCTCAAACGTCAGATCTTCCATGGGAATTCCGGGCGCGCTGATGCCGGCGTTGTTGAACAGAACGTCCAGGCGGCCGAACGCTTCTTTGGTTTTGGCAAAAAGCGCTTGCACCGAATCCGGCTGGCTCACGTCGGTGGGCACGGCCAGCATTTTGCCGCCATCGGGATTTGCCTGCGCAACAGTGCGGTCCAGTTCGGCGGCGCGGCGCCCGGCCAACACCACTGAATAACCCGCGCCTTGCAATGCCAGGCTGACCGCGCGGCCGATGCCGCTGCCCGCGCCCGTGACGAGCGCGATCTTACCGTTATTTGCCATGAGGGTGAGTGACAAATTAGTTTACCGCGCCGCGACGCCCGATGTGGGCGACTCGATCACAGCCAGGACCAACTCCATCACCGCTTCCCGGCAATCTGCGCGCCGCGATCCGGCTTCCACCAGGCAGCGTATCGCCACGGCGATGTCGCCGCTGTGCGGCAAGCGGGACAGTTCGCCGCGTTCCGCCAGCTTGGTGACGCGGGGAATCAGACGCGGCAATTCCCACCACGCATTGGCATCCTCGAGCGCCTTTGGAAGCAGCAATAGCGCTTCGAGCGTCCGAGCGGTTTCGATCGGTGCGCCCACCAGCAGGCAAAGGATTTCACACGGGGCGATTTCGTTGCGCGCCGAAGCTAGCGCCTGCTCAAAGGCGGCGCGGCTTTCGTCGAAACGGCCGAGCATGCGATACATCTCGCCCGCCGAGCGTTGCACCGAAACCATGACGTCGGACTCGGCACATCGCGCGGCTTGGGCGAATGCGGCGGAGATACGAGAGAGGGCGCTCTCCTCGTCTCCCCGCCGCGCGGCGGCCATGGCCAGTGCTCCCAACGTCTCTGCCTGTCCCGGGGCATGGGACAGGAGGGGGTGGGAGCGCAGGCTTTGGAGTCGCGATTCGGCCTCGCCCGGCCGGTTCGCTCGCAAGGCCGCCACCGCGCAACCCAGATGCGCGGCTAAAACATCTTCTGCATCGGCATCCATGTGCACCCAAAGCTCGAAGGCGTCGGCGAAGTTTTCATACGCCAGGCCGGCCTCGCCGATGCGGTAATAAAGTTCTCCCGTGAGATACGACCAGAAGGCTTCTGCGTCTGGTTGCAACGCTGCGCGGGCATCGAACTTGTGCTGCGTACACTGCTTCGCAGCGGTTTCCGGGTCCGCATCAAATAACTGCGCTGGCAGCCAGTCGATCTGCGGCCGGCGGCACGGCGGAATCAAAGCCTCGCAGCGGGCGCGCAACTGTTCGCTGCGGATTGCACCTTCGGTATCGCCGCTTTCAAAAGCAAAACGAATGTGGTCAGTCAGCAGATTCCAGGAAATTAAAGCGTGCTCGGCATCGGATAAGTCGAAGCCTCGTTTCGCATTCGCTAACAAATCCAACGCTAATTGGCACTCTACGGCCGCTTCATCCGGCTGGTCTTGTTCATTGCTGACGAGCGAGCGTGCGTGCTGTGCCGCGATTTCTAAAACCATAGCTTGGCCGCTGTGCGCCGCCTCGAGAATACCGTCCGCAAGTTCCTTGCTGGGCGCGACGCGACAGAGGTGATGCATGAAGGCCGCGCGCTGCGTGGGTACGGCCGTGTGAGCGAGCGCCGCCGACAAATGACTTTTCGAGAGTTCCGCTAATTCTGGCGAGCTACCGCAATGGGCGGCGGCCAGGCCTGCCAGATAATGCAACTCCGCCACGTGCCCGGAATCTAATTCGTGCGTGCGTAAAGCTTCGGCCAGTTCCAACGCCTCGGCAAAACCAAAGCACTCACACGCGCGCCGCACGCCGCGCAAAGCCAGATCGCCCAGCGGCACTTCCCGCTCGCGCGTCGCTCGAACCGCCTGCCAGGCGTCCCATTCCAAATCATCATCCAGTGGATCGACCGGAAGCGCGGCCGATGTCACGTCGAGTTCGTCCGTCCGCTGCATCTCTCCGAGAATCTTGTGCTCCTCGGTGCCATCGAGCGCTGCGAGCAAGCGGAGTTCACGGACAATCGGCTCGATCGTCAGGCGTTTCATTGGCTCCGGCCGGGGACGCGGATCGAATCCGAGAACCAAGCGCAACTGACTGTGACCGGCCGCACGACGCAAAAGCGGTCGCACCAGATGCAGCGTTTCACGGTCGAGAGACGCGCAATTCGGAATTAAGATCACCACCCGCCGCCCATCGAATAAGGGCAGCAGGGCTTCGGCCCACGCCTTCCGCCAACATGCGCGGGCAGGGCTCGATCAGCGGCAGCGATGCCAGATGCAAAGCCGAATGCTGATCGCGCTCGCGCCGCTGCTGGCTGGTTAGGGAATGATCCAATTCCCTGAGAACCAGGCTCAGCAAGCCGCGGCAGGGCGCCAATGCATTCGCAACCGGTGCATCGCCCATCTCAATTCGTAGTTGCGCCAGAAGCCGACGTGCGCCTTCCCATGGCACAGCGAAGCCGGGGCGGGTGCGCAGCGTGTGCACGGAATCGGCATCCGCGGGATGCGCCATCGCTGGATGACACAACATCATCTCGAGAGGTCCTTGCAGAATCGAGATTCGCGCCGCTGGTCTGCTCTTCACTGCATTCGCACCTGCCACGATGTTGGTGCAATTGAAGTGCCACCTCGCAAGCGGTAATGATGTCAGTGATTGCGTCACTTGTGAAGCGCGAGCGACTATCCGATCGGATAGCTTCTATCGATTGGGATAGGTGACAGCGGGGATGAGTTGGCGGATATCCACAATGCGCGAGGTGACGATCGGCCGTTTATATCCGGGATGCCGGAACTCCAGATGCATCCCGCGGCCGACGAACCACGACTTGATCATCGACCCGCCCCAGTTCGATCCCTCGATCCGCACCAGCACCGGACGCGGGCAGAATTGCGGATGCCCCCAAATTAACGCCAGGCCACGGCCGCGATAAACCAACGTGTACGAACGGTTCTGGGTTTGAATTTCGAGCGTACTTTCGTCAGGCAGATCGCGCAGATAGACGCCTCCCTCGACTTCCGACTGGGCGATGTTGTGGTTCACGCCATCGCTCAAGTTAGGGTGCGGCGCAAAGAGATCGGTGCAAGTCACCAAGGGACGCGTCTCTCCAATTTGATTCTCGCACAATAACACAACGGCTGAATGTTACGATAAGCATTGTCCTCCAAACTGGCGCGCCGGCTGGGCTTGTTCGACGCCACCATGATCGTTATGGGCGGCATTGTCGGCTCCGGCATCTTCATCAATTCTTATGTTGTGGCGCGCCAGGTGCACACGTCGGCACTGATCCTGTTCGCCTGGGTGCTGGGCGGCATCATCGCGCTCGCCGGCGCCTTCATCTACGCCGAACTGGCCGCGTGCCGCCCCAATTTGAACGGGCAGTACGCGTACATTCGCGAGGCCTATCATCCGGCGGTGGCGTTCGTCTACGGCTGGGCGCTGTTGCTGGTGACGCAGACCGGAGGCATGGCGGCGGTGGCCGTCACTTTCGCGCGTTATTTTCTGGAGATCACGCACGCGCCGCTGGCGGATTGGGCGGTGGCGGTGCTCGCGCTCACTGCGCTGACCATCATCAACTGCATGGGCGTGCGCGCCGGAAGCACTACGCAAAATGTGCTGATGGTGATTAAGATCGTCGCGCTGGTGGGATTGGTGGCTTGCGGTTTGTTTCTGATTGGCGAACCCCGCGCCTCGTTTCACCCGGTGCTCGACCGGCCGGTTTCGCTCAACCTGCTGACCGCGATCGGCGCCGCGGTGGTGCCCGTTCTGTTTTCGTACGGCGGATGGCAGACGGCAAGTTTCATGACCGCCGAGCTGCGCCATCCCGAAAAGGATTTGTCGCGCGGCCTGCTGATCGGCGTCATAGCGGTAATCGGTTTCTACATCACGGTGAATTTCGTTTACGTGCGAGGTCTGGGCGCCGACGGCCTGGCCGCTACCACTACGCCCGCCACCGCCATCGTGCGACAGGCGTTTGGGGAGCGCGGGGCCTCGTTAATCGCCATTGCTATCGCGGTTTCGACTTTAGGCTTTCTCAGCCAGGGGATGCTGACCGCGCCGCGCGTCTACTATTCGATGGCGGAGGACGGCTTGTTCTTCAAAGCGGTGGCGCGAGTCTCGCCGCGCACGCGCGTACCGTCGGTCGCGATCGCGCTGCAGGGGGTTTTCGCGGTGCTCATCGCGATCTCCGGACGCTACGAGCAGATTCTGAACTACGTGGTATCAGTCGACTTCATCTCTTTCGGTTTGACGGCGACTTGCCTGTTTGTATTCCGCCGCCGCCCGCGGCAAGGGCCCGTTGCCTATCGCGTGCCAGGCCACCCGTTTACCACGATTTTTTTTGTTGCCGCATGCTGGCTGGTGGTGATCAACACCGTGTACACGTATCCGGCCAATAGCGCGATCGGGATGGGCATTGTGGCCGCCGGGATTCCGGCATATTTTTTCTGGAGTTGGAGGAAACGCAAAGCATGATTGCTCCCAGTCGAGTAATGAGTTCTGTTTACATGCCGTGGGCCAAGACACGCTCGCACGCCAAATTTAATCTGGCGACCAGCGGAATGATGAACTATCCGCTGGCGGAGCTTCCGGTAAAGCTCGAAGATCTGGATTTATGCGGCCCGAGTTACTACGGCTATGCGCCGCTGCAGGAAGCCATCGCGGCCCACTACGGCGTGACGCCGGATTGCGTCGCGGCGGCAACCGGTACGTCCATGGCCAACCACCTGGCTATGGCGGCGGCGTTTGCGCCGGGCGATGAAGTACTCGTCGAGCATCCCACGTACGAATTGCTTCTGGCTACGCTCGGATACCTGGGCGCCGACATCAAGCGCTTCGCGCGCACTCCCGAATCCGGTTTCCGGCTGGACCCGGCAGCGGTCGAGCGCGCCGTCACGCCGCGCACACGGCTGATCGTGGTCACCAATCTGCATAATCCCAGCAGCGCTTTGACCGGAGAAGAGACCCTCCGCGAAATCGGCGAGATCGCCAAGCGGATGGGCGCGCGAGTGCTGGTGGACGAAGTTTACCTCGATGCCGCGTTCGAAAAAGCGCCGCGCTCGGCCTATTTTCTCGGACCGCAGTTTGTGGTCACCAATAGCCTGACCAAGGTCTACGGCCTGAGCGGGCTGCGCTGCGGGTGGGTGCTGGCGGAACCAGCTCTGATCCAACGCGTATGGCAGTTGAACGATTTGTTCGGGGTAATTCCCGCGCATCCAGCCGAGCGGTTAAGCTGCATCGCCTTCGCTCATTTGGACACCATTCTGGCGCGTACCCGGCGCTTGCTCGATGCCAATCGCCCGGTGCTCCACCGCTTCCTCGACTTACGCAAGGATCTGGAAGGCGGCCGGATCGAGTACGGGACGGTTTCGTTCCCGCGGCTCAAGAGCGGTCCGGTGGAGAAATTCTGTGCAATTGCGCGCGAGAAATTCGACGCCACCGTAGTGCCCGGCAGCTTTTTCGAGATGCCGGAATTTTTTCGCCTCGGCATTGCTGGCGATACTGCGATGCTGGAGGCAGGCCTGGAGCGTCTGGGTTTAGCGCTGGATCAGATGTAGGGCTACTGCTTGGGCAGCAGGCGCGTAACGCGCGCCGCCAGTTCCACCGGGTTGAAGGGTTTGATCAGATAGTCGTCGGCGCCGAATCCAAACCCACGGATGACGTCGTCTTCGTCTTTACAGGCTGTGAGCATGAGCACCGGCACTTCGCCGATGTCGGCGTTGCGGCGGATGGAGGTTAGCACGTCAAAACCATCCAGAACCGGCATCCGGACGTCCAGCACGACGGCATCCGGCTTCAGGCGCTCGGTCATTTGCAGGGCTTCGGCGCCATCGCTGGCGACATGACACTCGACGCCAAATCGTTCGAGTGTGGACTGGATGACCGTTTGCATCGTTGGGTCGTCGTCGGCGACCACCACGGTCGACCTTTTGCCCGCGCGCGCAGGGAGCTCCGGGCGAATCAGCGGGCTTTTGGCCAGTAGCCGGTAGGCGCGAAGCACGACCTCCTCCGGATCCCAGGGAGCCATCACAAAATCGTGCGGCCGCCGCCACTGGCCTAAAGGACTGGCGAGTAACTGGTTGCCGGGTCCGATCAACAGCACTGCAGTTGTCGTAGAGGCCAGGGCATCGGATTCGATCCATGCCAGGGCGTCCGCCTCGCCATCCACGTTGGCGACTAACAGGTCGAGCGACTGCAGCGCCACCTGGTCATCAATGAGGTTTGAGTCCATAATGCGGGCGGTACCCTCGGCGTGCTCTAGCGCCCGTGAAATTCTTCCGGCCGCCGATGGCGCGAACCCCGCCAGGCCGATCTTCTTGCCCGCCAGCAGGGCGACGATCCCGAGCGGTGTCGAGCCGTTCTCGTTTTTCATGCGGAGTGCCGCAGAGAATCGCTGGGCCAGCTCTTCGAAGTGAGGATGTAGGCTTTCCGGGGATCGCGATTGCCGCAGCAACTCTTCGATTTCGCGCGCCTTTTGGCCGATTACCGGAAACCCGAGCGTTCCCGCCAGGCCGGCCCAGCGGTGCAGCCGGCGCTCGGCTTCTCCCGGCTGCCATTGGCGGGCGTCCTTCGCTGCCAGCCGCGCGCTTTGCTCGGCGCCCTCGGTCAGAAACTCGTTGCGCAGTTCACTCAGCACGTCGCAGCTGTCGCCGGGAATCGTTGCCGTGTTCACATTTGCCTGCTGACGCAAGTACGACCGCACCGCGTCCGAAAACGTGGCCGTGTCGATGGGCTTCGTGATGTAACCGTTGCAGCCCGCCTCCCGTGCCTTCCGCTCATCGCCTTTCATGCTGTAGGCAGTCAGCGCCACGATAACCACGTTGCGGTGCGCCGGATCGTCGCGTAGGCGGCGAGTGAGTTGCAGACCGTCGATCCCGGGCAGCTGTATGTCCATTAGAATCAGCTGCGGATGGAAGTCTTCCAGGATGAACTCGGCCTCTTCCGCATCTGCTGCCGAGCGTACGTCGAACCCGTCACCGGTGAGCAGAATGCGAACCAGCTTCAGATTCATCGGATTGTCGTCGACAATCAGCACACGTTCGCCGGGCATAGAGGAGTTATCGGCGGAAAAGGCGGATGGAATAGGTATAACCTGACAGAAATGCCACGAACGGCTTGGCTACTGTTCCTGTTGTGCGGACTGACGGCACACTCCGGGGCGCAGGAAATTGCAGAAGCGGCAGCTTCTCCGTATACGCTTGCCAAGTTCGTCGAAACGCACCGGGCTTTCGAGTGGAAGCCACTGTGGAAGGCGCTCCACATTACCGATGAAGACATTTTCTTACCGCCCTGTGAGGAGGGCGTTCCGGGCGTCGCCGGATGTGCGAGTGAGCTGATCACCGTTGTGGATTCCGTTCCAGGTGATCGTTGTTCTCGAGCACAAAGACTCCATGTTCCAGGTATTTCTCCGATACCAGAAGGCTGGAGCCGACAACTGGCGTTTTTCCGGCGCCTTCACTCCACATGTTAAGTATTTCCATCCTGAACACCGCATCATCCGTTTTGGAACCAAGCCGTTCCTAATTGTCACCGGCCAGGGAAACGCGGGAATGGGGATGTCAAGCAAGGTCGAGTCCTGGATTGACCTGACCACAGAGGAATTGGAACCCGTCCTGAACTTCACTTCGGAAGGCGATCATTTGGTTGCCCCGATCGGACGTGATATCCGAGGATCGATCGTATCGCTCGCGGCGCAGCCTCAGGAACGTGTGACGGTGGCCTTTGATATTAGATTTCACGTCGAAGTTGGTGAGGCCGGCGAAATGCTGCCGGTTTGTGAGCGGAAAGATCGAGTCGTTTACACCAGAACGGGTAGTGGAGAATTCAAGCTGGACCCGCGCCTTTCGACCGCCACGGCCAAGGAGGTTGAAGATTTCTACCAGGATTTGGACTCGGAGTTCAGCCACGCCGAGTTCCTGAAATTCAATCTCAAGGGACTGATCGCACTAGCCAAGAGCAGAGACGCCAGAGGTCGCGCCTGGCTGGCAGATTATCTGCGCCACTCACCGGATACGCCTGAATCCCGCCAATTGAAAACGCTGCTCGCGCCAGCGCGTTAAGCCTACCAGCCCATTTTCGTCATCCGGTCCAGAATGATGGCGCTGTACTCGCCCATTCGAGCGGGTTTACGTCGGCGCGGGGACGGCAAAATCGCAGCTAAACGAGCGGCCTGCTGACGGTCCACATGTGCAGCCGCGATGTGGTAGTGAAACTGCGCGGCCGCCTCGGCGCCGTAAATCCCCGCCGGTCCCCATTCGATGACATTCAGATACAGCTCCAAAATCCGTTGCTTGGTAAGGATTCGCTCGGCCAGGGGAACAATGGTGAACTCGACGCCTTTGCGCAAGAACGACCGGTACGTGGTGAAGTACAGATTCTTCACCAGTTGCTGGGTGATGGTCGACGCACCGCGCGAACGCACGTCCTCCAAATCGTCGTTGACCGCGTTTTGAATTTCCTCCCAGTCGAATCCATGATGCTGAAAGAAGCGGCTATCTTCGGCAGCAATGACGGCGTGCTGCAAATCGCGCGAAATCTGTGGCAATGGCACGAAGCGATAGTGCTTCTGATACTTGGTGTGCGCCAGCCAGGATTCGACGCGGCGCTGGATTTGCACGCCGGTGAATGGCGGATTGATCACACGCAGGGCGAACAAGCTCACGACTATAAATCCGTAGAACGCGACCAGCAACAACAGAATGCCGAGCACGATGCGCCGCAGCCAACTTCTGCGCGCCGGCCTCTTTGAAGGTTTCACTACACCCAGGATAGGATGGCAAGATAAACCCATGCGACTTGTCGTTCTCGCCGCGATGGCGGTCTGTTGCGCCGCTCAAGCGCCGCCCGTCTTCAGCGTACCCGGCGCGGATGCGCCTGAGCTGGCCCATCGCGGCTCCCACGCGGTCGGCGTGCGTACGCTCGACCTCGTCAACCCGGGCCAGGTCGACATTCTGCATTTCAACGCCGACACCGGCAAAGCGCCCCTGTACGACCGGCCGCTCAAAATCGAAGTCTGGTATCCCGCCGTCATCCCAGCGGGCAGGGAAGAGCGCACGGTGTACGAGAGCGCAATGCCGGGCAGTCCCGATCGGCTGCCGCCGGGCGTGCCCAAATCATTTCAAATTGCCGGCAAAGCGCTGCGCGATGCGCCGCCCGCGCAGGGTGAGCGATTTCCGCTGGTTGTCGTTTCGCACGGCTATCCCGGATCGCGCACTTTCCTGACGTTACCTCACGGAAAATCTGGCATCCAAGGGATACGTCGTCGCCGCCATCGATCACACCGATTCGGTGTTCGGCGAAGTGCGCGGGTTTTCCAGCACGCTGCTCAACCGGTCGCGCGATCAGCTTTTCACCATCGCCGCGATGGAGCGGGTACCGTTTCTGCGGGGCATTCTGGATGCTTCGCGGGTGGCGATTGTCGGTTATTCCATGGGCGGCTATGGTGCGCTCGCCAGCGCCGGCGCAGCTTATAGCAAGAACGGCGGCGCGGCACGGCTGGTCCCGGGCGGTTATTTCGAGCCGCTGACTGCCAGCGGATCTCAAAGTCCCGGATAACCTGAAGGCCATCGTCGCCATCGCTCCGTGGGGCGCGCAGCCGCCCAACAACAACTGGGACGCCGAGGGGTTGGCGGGAATTCGTATCCCGTCGCTATTCATCGTGGGCGATCAGGACGATGTCTCGGGGTTCGAACTAGGCGTCAAACGGGCGTTCGACGGCGCAGTCCACTCCGACCGCTGCATGCTGGTTTTTGAAAACGCGCGCCACAATGTAGGCGGGAACCCACCTCCGCCCGAAGCCCTGAGCGATTTCACGGCGCGCGCGTTCTTCGATGAGCCGGTCTGGCGCAAAGACCGTATCGCCGAAATCAACCAACATTTCGTCACCGCTTTTCTCGATCTCAACCTCAAGGGAATGGAGGCACGCCGCGCGTATCTTCACTTGCCGGTCGAGAAATCGAATGAGGGCGCATGGCCGCTCGCGCCGGGCCAGACTGCCGGAGGTACATTCGGTGACGGCCAGACCTATTGGAAGGGGTTCCAGCGGCGCTGGGCCGTAGGGCTCGAAATGCATTGCGCAGTGCCGCTAAATACCTCTAAATAGAGCTAGTTAACCAAAGGCAATCTGGCGATTCCCCTACTATCTAGTTTATTGTCCAGTTAGTGGTCTCGACGGGTGATGTGTGCTTCGCCGACGCCCCGATTGTAATGAGCCAGATTACCTTGCCAATTGGACCACCGAGCGTCCAGAGCGAGCTCGAGGTCTTTCGCAGTCTGTTCGAGGACGCGCCCGTCGCTTACTTCGAGCTGGATGCGGAGGGCATCGTGGTACGCGCCAATCGCGCCGCCGGCGAACTGCTGGGTCATGACGCCGCGGAACTTGCTGGCCGGTCGGTCTGGAATTTTGCCGTTCCGAGTGACCCAATCGAGATCCGGAGTGCCAGGCCTTTCGCGCAGGAATGTTTGCGCAGCGACGGCTCAACCATAACGATCGAGTTTCATCCCACCCCCATTCACGACGTTAACGGTCGCGTCACCGGAACACGCCTGGCCGCGCTCGACATCACCTTACGCCAGCGCGTCGATCAACTGGTGCGGTCGAGCGAAGAACGTTTTCGGCGGGCTTTTGCGTTTACCGTTGTCGGCATGGTCCTGCAGGACTTGTCAGGCCGATTCACTCTGGTCAACGAAGCGTTCTGCCAGATGACGGGCTACAGTTCTGACGAACTGATCGGCAAGACGCTGCGGTCGATTATCCACCCCGACGAAATCGACGCCGCAGAAGCCGGTTTCCGGCGGATGGTCACGGGCGAGGCGTCGAGCGTAGTTGTCGAACACCGGTTCGTCTGCAAGGACGGCAGCGTGACCTGGGGCCACGCCAGCGTTTGCGTGGTCGAAGGAACCGACGAATTTCCCGGCTACATTCTCGCCGTGGTGGAGGATGTCACCGCCGCCAAAGCCAACGAAGCGGCGCTGCAGCAGGCTGAGGAAAAGTATCGCAGCATCTTTGAAAACGCGGTGGAAGGCATTTTCCGAAGCACGCCGCAGGGACAATTCCGCACGGCCAATCCGGCTTTGGCGCGGATGCTGGGCTACGACTCGCCCGACCAGTTGATGGGCGCTATCAAAGACATCGGCATGCAGCTCTACGTAACGCCGGAGCTGCGCGAGGAGTTCAAGAAGCTGCACGAGTCGAACGACGCCGTCACTGAATTCGATTGCCAGCTTTTCCGCCGGAATGGCCGCAAGCTGTGGGTTTCGCTGCACTCGCGCGCGATTCGCGATAGTGGCGGCAAGATTCTTTACTACGACGGCGCCGCCCAGGACATCAGCGCTCGTAAAGACGCCGAGGAAGCCCTGCGCCAGAGCGAAGAGAAATACCGCCGTTTCTTTGAAGAAGATCTGGCCGGCAATTACATCACAACTCCCGATGGCCGCCTGCTGGCCTGCAATCCCACGTTTGTGCGCATGTTCGGCTATGCTTCCGCCGAAGAGGCCCTGGGGACCCAGCTGGCGTCGCTCTATGCCAACCCGGCGGCGCGCGATGAATTCGTCGAACTGGTGCGCCGGCGGCAGCAGCTCCGGTACCACGAAAAGGAGCTCCGCGGCCGGAATGGCTCGCTGATGTATGTCATCGAAAATGCCATCGGCGTATTCGACGAGGCCGGCGAGCTGGTGGAAATTCGCGGTTATATCCTCGACGATACGGAGCGCCGCATGAAGGAGCAGGCGCTGGCGAAGCAAGCCGCTGAGCTGGCGCGATCGAACGCAGAGCTAGAGCAGTTTGCCTATGTTGCGTCGCACGATTTGCAGGAGCCGCTGCGCATGATTTCGAGCTATACGCAGCTGCTGGCCAGGCGTTATCAGGGAAAGCTGGGCGCCGATGCCGACGACTTCATTGCCTTTGCCGTCGACGGCGCCAAACGCATGCAGCAGCTCATCACCGACTTGCTGGCCTATTCGCGGGTAGGGACGCGCGGACGGGAAATGCGCGTCACACCCACCGAAGCAGCCCTCGCCGATGCGCTGGCGAACCTGCAGACAGCCATTCAGGAAAACGCCGTGGTGGTTACGCAAACCGCTTTGCCCGAAGTGTTCGCCGACCCCACGCAGTTGAGCCAGATGTTTCAGAACCTGATTGGCAACGCTATCAAGTTCCGGGACGCCGCGGAGCCGCGCATCCACGTTGCCTGTGAAGACGGCGTGGACGGCCTGTGGCATTTCTCGGTTCAGGATAACGGCGTCGGTATCGACGAGAAGTACAGCGAGCGGATTTTTCAAGTGTTTCAGCGGCTGCACAACAAGAAGGAATACCCCGGCACCGGCATCGGCCTGGCCATTTGCAAGAAGATTGCGGAGCGGCATGGCGGGCGCATCTGGGTCGAATCTCAGCCGGGCCACGGGTCCACATTTCGTTTCACCATTCTGAAGCAACAAGGAGCGCAGTAGTGATTGGAACCAATCTCAAACCAGTAGAGGTATTACTCGTCGAGGACAACACCGGCGACGTCCGTCTCACGCTCGAAGCGATGAAGGAGGGCAAAGTCATTAACAACCTCAGCATCGCCTCCGACGGCGTGGAGGCCATGGCTTTCTTGCGGAAAGAGGGCCGCTATAAGGATGCCGCGCGTCCGGACATCATCCTGTTGGACCTCAATCTTCCTAAGAAAGACGGCCGCGAAGTCCTCGCCGAAATCAAAGCCGATCCCTCTTTGCGGCTCATCCCAGTCGTCGTGCTCACGACGTCGCAGGCGGAAGAAGACATCCTGCGCACCTACAACCTGCACGCCAACTGCTACGTGACCAAGCCCGTGGATCTGGAACAGTTCATCAATGTAGTGAAGTCAATCAACGATTTTTGGTTCTCGGTGGTGAAGCTACCGCCGGTAGCCCAGAATGCCTGAGGTATTGCGATGCAAGTGAAACAGCTAAGAGTATTACTCGTTGAAGACAACGCCGGCGACGCCCGGCTGGTTCAGGAAATGCTGGCGGACGCGGAGGGTTCGTCGTTTCAGGTCACCAGCGTGGATACGCTGTTGGCGGCGCTCGATGTGCTGGCGAATCGCACGTTCGACGTGGCGCTGCTGGATCTTTCTCTGCCGGATAGTCACGGTCTGGAATGTTTCACCACCATCAAGGGCCACGCTCCCGGAATGCCGGTGGTAGTGTTGACGGGGCTGGACAGTGAGTCGATGGCCGTGGATGCGATGCAAAGCGGCGTGCAGGACTATCTGGTCAAGGGAAAATTGAGCACCGAATCACTGGCCCGGGCTTTGCACTACGCCGTCGTGCGGCACGGTAAGTCCGCCGAACAGGCCACCGCCGATCCGGAAAAGGCCGCCTGCATTGGTTTTCTGTCAGCCAAAGGCGGTGTCGGGACGACCACCCTCGCCGCCCATTTTGCTCTCGATTTGAAGCGGCAGACCGGCCAGAAAGTGCTGCTGGTGGATCTCGATTGTAGTTCCACTTCCGCCGGGTTTCTGCTGGGCGCGACCACGCCCCACACGATTCACGAAGTCGCCACCAACCTGCACCGCCTGGACGTGCAGTTTTGGAGCGGGGTAGTTTGCAACACTTCCAAAGGCATCGATTTTCTGCGCTCGCCCGGATCGGTCCATCACGGCGATCAGTTGAGCGGCGAACGCGTGCGCCACGTCCTGCGATTTGCGCGATCGCTCTATCGCTGGATCGTCATTGATATGGGGCGGCTGGACGCAGTTGGCATTCACTTGCTTCAGGAAATGCGCGATTTGTTTGTGATCTCAACCGATGAAGTGCCCGCGCTTTACGAAGCCAATCGTGTGCTCAAACGCCTGATCGACCTGGGATTCAAGCGCGATCAAGTACGGCTGGTGCTCAACCGCATTCCAAAATCCGCCGCCAGCAGCGTTCACGACCTGGAAAAGGCCATGGGATACCTGTTCTATGGTGTAGTCTCCGATCACTCGAAAGAGCTGCAGGAAGCCCACGCCGCCGGACGTGCGCTCAACGAAGGTTTGAACATTCACCGGGATGTCAACAAGCTGGTAGCGAAGATGTTGGGCATCGAACCCAAACAGGCACCGGCCGCTGGCCTCAATTTGTTCCGCTTCGGACGAAGCCAGCCGCAACCGCAATAGCGATGATCTGGTAGCATGTCCTTGCACATGGCTGCCAAGCGCGCACTGATTACCGGAATCACAGGACAGGACGGATCGTACCTCGCCGAGCTGCTGCTGGCGAAAGGTTACGAGGTGCACGGCCTGGTCCGGCGGGTGGCCATCGAAGACCCCGAACATCGCCTCGCGCGCATCGAATCCATACGGTCGCGTGTCACGCTGCACGCGGCTTCGCTCGAAAGTTATGCCAGCATTCATCAGTCGGTCTCCAAAGTGCTGCCGGAGGAGTGCTATCATCTGGCCGCGCAGAGTTTCGTGAGCTATTCGTTCGACGACGAATTCTCCACGCTCAACGCCAACATCAACGGTACGCATTACCTGCTGGCGGCGGTGAAGAATCTGGTGCCGCGTTGCCGGTTCTATTGCGCCGGATCGAGCGAAATGTTCGGCCACGCCGAGGAAACGCCGCAGAACGAGCGCACGCGTTTTCACCCGCGGTCGAGCTATGGCATCAGCAAGGTCGCCGGCTTCGAGCTGACGCGCAATTATCGCGAAGCCTATGGCATTCACGCCTCGAACGGCATTCTGTTCAATCACGAATCGCCCCGCCGCGGCTACGAATTCGTCACGCGTAAGATTACCTCCGGAGTGGCGCGTATTGTGGCGGGACGCTCGCGCGAGTTGCGGCTGGGCAATCTGGAAGCCAAGCGCGACTGGGGTCACGCCCGCGAATATGTAGAGGCCATGTGGCTGATGCTGCAGCAGGACGAGCCGGACGATTACGTCGTCGCCACCGGCGAAACCCACAGCGTACGCGAGTTCGCTGAGCGCGCGTTTGCCGAGGTTGGCCTGGATTACCGCGACTACGTAACCAACGATCCGGATTTGTTTCGTCCAGCGGAAGTGAATCGGCTACTTGGCGACGCGAGCAAAGCCCGGGAAAAACTGGGCTGGACCCACCAGATCGGTTTCAATGAATTGGTGCGCGAAATGGTGATCGCCGATTGCCACTCGCTCGGCGTGGCCGCGTCGCGAGCCTAGCTCCGCGCCGATTTTCCGCTTTCCTTGAGGCCTTCGTTGAATGCCAGGTTCATCGCGTCGACGAAAGAGAAAGCTTCCAGGTTGGATGAAAATTCGTGATGCATGCCGCCGGGGCCAAGGCCGGGACCTTGTATGACGGTTGCGAGTCTTCCTGCGGGAGTCGTCACGGTGGTCGCGACTTTGTAGGGTTGTTTCACACTCACCTCGGCTGGGGCGCTTTTGTTATCTAACCACCCGAGGAACAGTTAATCAACTATTCGGCGCGCAGCGCTTCTACCGGATTGACGGATGCGGCGCGCCTCGCCGGAACGTAGCTGGCCAGCAGAGCCGCCAGTGCGAGTACCGCGGCAACCGTGCCCAACGTCGGCACATCCCACGCCTGAACGCCGAACAGCAGCCCGCGCATCAGCGTCGCCGCCGCTACCGAAGACGCCAGGCCGATCACGATACCTGCTGCAATCAACCAGCCTGCCTCTTTCAAGATAAGTTGATACACTGACGCACGGTCCGCGCCCAGGGCCATGCGAATCCCCACTTCGCGCGTGCGCTGGCTTACCGAATACGCCACCACGCCATAGAGTCCGACTACGCCGAGCAGCAGAGCCAACGCCGCAAAGCCTCCCACCAGCCAGGCGGAAGAGCGATGCAGGTAGGCGGCCTGCGAGTTGTCGATCACGCTGGTCATCGTTGCCGCAGCCTCGGTGGCGATGTCCGGGTCGATCTGATGAATGGTCGCCGCGAGCGCCGACAGCAGCGATTGCTCGGCTTGCGACGTCCGAACGACCAGGTTGAAGGAAGGAAACCAATCGTGGGTGAAGGGAACGTAAATCGTGGCCCGGTTCTCGGTATCCAACTGGCCTTCTTTGATGTCTTCCACGATGCCGATGATCTCCATCCGATTATGCGAACCCGCATATTCGATTTGTCTGCCAATGGCGTCTTCTCCCGGGAAAAATTTCCTGGCGAAAGCCTGGTTGATGACTACTACGCGAGGCTTGGCCGGATCGTCCTCGGCTTCGGCGAAGTAGCGTCCACGGAATAGCTTCGCCCCCAGCGTGCTGAAATAACCGGCGCTCACCGCGCGCTCCGGCACATCGTGGCGCTCTCCGTTCGAGGGCCGGCCTGTAACGGCGATATCCGTGGCGATACTCCAACTGCTTAAGGGCAGGGAGGTGGTGATGCCTGAAGATTTCACTCCCGGCAGACTGGCGGTCCGGTTCACAATCTGCCGCTCGAGCGCGATCAGCTGCTCGTTCGTACAAATTGGTATTGGCCAAGCGTGACTTGCAGCGTGGCCAAGATGGTCCGGCTGCAAACCGATCTCCACCTGGAGCAGGCGGTAGAGGCTCTTGCCCAGCAGCCCGGCGCCCACCAGCAGCACCACCGCGGTTGCCAGTTCCACCACCACCAGTTTGGAACCAAGGCGGCGCCATGTTTTGCCCGCCGAGCCTCGGCTGCCTTCCGCCAGACCTTCCCGCGATCGCGAAAGCGAAAAATGCAACGCCGGCGTGAGCGAGAACAGCACTGCCGCGAGCAGCGTGATCACCCCGGCAAAGGCCAACACGCGCACATTCAAGCCGAGATCCAGGAGAAACGGCATCCCGCCCATCTTGTCGGCGGGAATCAGCGCGGCCAGCATGCTGCATGGTCCAATGAGCCAGCGCCAGGCCGAGCGCGCTGCCGGCCGCAACCAGCACCAGACCCTCGGTTACGAATTGGCGGATGAGCCGCGCCGGAGATGCGCCGAGCGCGCCGCGGACCGCGATCTCGCGCTGGCGGCTCTCGGAACGGACCAGCAGCAGACTCGAAATATTGACGCACGCGATCAGCAGCAGCAGGCCCGCGCCGCCGAGCAACACCAGCAGCATCGGCCGGATATTGCCCGCAACCACCTCGCTCAAAGGCACCACATCGGCGCTGAAACCGCGATTGGAATCGGGATACTGCTGCTCCAGTTGTTGCGCGATCAATTTCATCCCGCTCAACGCGATTTGGATCGACACACCTTCCTTGAGCCGCGCTACGCCGAAAAGATTGTGGCAGCCTCGCCTCTTCTCACAGCCGCCCAGGAAATTGGGATCGTTCAGCGGCACCCAGAATTCCGCCGCTCCGCGGGGAGCGAATTGAAACGTCCGCGGCAGCACGCCGACGATGGTGTACGAAACGCCGCTGAGGCTGACCGCCTGTCCCACCACGTTCGGGTTGCCGCCGAAGCGGTTCTGCCAGGCCGCAAAGCTGAGCAGCACGGTGTGAGGCGCGCGCTGGCAAATCCTCACCGGCATAAAAGTCGCGCCCCAGGACGGGCGTGACGCCCAGCGTGCGGAAAAACCCGTCGCTCACGCGAGTGCCTTGCGCCGGCTGCGCACCGGTCGGAGTGCGCAGCAGATAGTTCGCGAAGCCCCAGACATCCAGCGAGGCGAAGAGTTTGTCGTCCTTTTTCCAGTCGCGGAAGTTGAGATACGAAACGTTGCAGAGCGGACACCCGGCCGTAGTCTCAAAGACGGCCACCAGCTTGCGCGGATTTGCGTACGGCAGCGGCTTGATCAGCGCCGCATCCACAAAAGCGAAAATAGCGACACTCGCGCACATGCCCAGGGCCAGCATCAGGACGGCGGTGGCGGTGAAGCCTGGATTCTTGCGCAATTGGCGGACGGCAAAGCGAGCGTCCTGCAGCAGATTTTCCAGAAACGGCATGGTGCTCCTCTCGCGGTAAGCCTCGACGGTCGATTCGACGCCGCCTAATTTCCAGATCGCCTCGCGCCGGGCCTGCTCCGGACTCATGCCGGCGCGCAGGTTGTCGTCGATGTGCATCTGCAGATGGCCTTCGATCTCGTCGGCCAGTTCGCGCTCCCGGCGGGCATTGGGCAGCATGCCGGCCAGTCGCGACATCCAGGCGCGGAGAAGTTTCATGCCGGGCCCTGCGAGCGAGCCAGGAACCGCGCCAGGATGGCAGTGGTCTGCTCCCAATCGCGCGTTTCCTTATCGAGCTGCTTGCGGCCTGCTCGCGTGAGCCGGTAGAACTTGGCTTTGCGATTGTTTTCCGACACGCCCCACTCGGAGGCGATCGACCCTTCCTGCTCCAATTTCAGCAGCGCCGGATAGAGGGTTCCATAGTTCAGCGAGAGCAGATTGCCGCTGGTCTGCTCAATGCGGCGGGCAATCCCGTAGCCGTGAAGCGGCCCCATGGCTTCAATGGTTTTTAAAACCATCAACGCGAGAGTGCCTTGCAGGACTTCCGGTTTGTCGCCCATTGCGCCTCCTCTGGCCTACCCATAGGAAGGATAGCATGAGTGCTATGGGAAAACAATAGAAGACTAGCCAACCTTCGGCGAGGTCGTGGCGGTTCACCGTAATTCAATTGTGTTTTGCCATTTGCCACGCGTCCGATTAGACTGCTTGTGGAGCGTCCCGATGCGTAAACTGTTTTCGGTTGCAGCCGCTTTATGGCTGCTTCTCGCCGCTTCCCCTATCCAGGCATGGTTCGATGGCGGCCACATGGTTGTGGCTTACATCGCATACCAGAATCTAACTCCACAGACTCGAACACGAGTCGACAATCTGTTGAAGTTGAACAAGATGTATGCGAAGTGGACCAAAGGTGTTAAGAGTCCACAGAAGGGCCTGGTTGCTTTTCTCCGCGCAGCCACCTGGCCCGACTGCATCAAGCAGAAAGCGTGTAGCCCAGGCTACACCAGCGATGGCGGCGACACTCCGCCCGGCAACTCCACCGACGCGCAGAACATTGGTTACGCCGACATGCTCATGCACAAGTATTGGCATTTCATCGATCTTCCGTACTCGGCCGGCGCACCAGGGGAGCCGCCGAAGGTTCCCAATGCGCAGACCGAAATCGTACTCCTGACCCAAGCCATCGGTACGGATGAAGCGGACGGCATCAAGTCGTACGACGTGGCCTGGCTCGAACATCTGGTCGGCGACGTCCATCAGCCCCTGCACTCCACCTCGCGGTTCACCCAAAATCATCCAACGGGAGACGCGGGAGGCAACCTCGTAAAATTCTGCGCGAAGCCCTGCACGGATGAGCTGCATGCGTACTGGGATGGTCTGCTCGGCGACAAGCCGACCGTCGCCCAGGTAACCAAGACAGGCAAGAGCCTGCTCGCGGCCGGTAAGCCCGCTGGCGCAGACAATGCAGCGCCGGACTCGTGGATTACCGATAGTTTTGAACTCGCGAAGGCGGTGGTTTACGTCGCGCCGATCAGTGATGACAACGATCCGTCGGTGACCATCTCGCCGCGTCCTGATGCCGCGTACCAGGTGAAGGCATCCGAAATGGCGCAATCTGCAGGTAACGCTGGCCGGCTACCGCTTGGCCGCTCTGCTAAACACTAACTTGAAGTAGCGAAAGAAAGCTCGTGCGAGTAGTGTGAGGACCGCTACCAAGTCCGATCTTTAATCCTCATATCGCAGTTGCCAGTGACCCGCTGGCACGAACACGTCGGCGATCCCACGGAATCGCGGGAAGCCGAGAACATAGTTCCGGTCGTTCAGAAGCCGTGGGATTTCAAGAATCCGCTCACCAGGGAAGAAAAGATCGCTGGCTTTTCCAGGTACATCAAGTGTCCCGTATCGGGTACCACAACGCGGGCGGCTCCGGGTATCGCCATGACCAAAGCGCCAGCGACAGCTTGGTTGTCTGCAATGTCAGCCGAGCCAATGAGAATCAGCGTGGGCATTCTTAGGTCTCTTACGTAGGGGAAGACTGGCTTCTCCGGCAACGGCATATCGTTGTGCTTGTGGTCTTGAGGAGCGGCGTTGAGTAGCCTCCGAAGGTGCTCGCGCGCAGCGTCATTGCCGGGCGCGATGAAGTAGGTATTCTGCACTCGGATTTCGGTTGGATCCTTCGCACCCTGAAACGCCATTTGAGCCAATACGAAGTGCTCAGAGTATGGAAAACCCTCCGCCTCCGGCCCGATGAGCACCAGTCCACTTACTTGCGCGGGATAGCGCAGGGCAAAGCTAAGGGCAATGTTGCCGCCATGCGAACTGGCTACAAGAGCGGCCTGCGATACCTTGCGATCGAGAAGGAGCGCCGCAACATCATCAGCTTCGTAATAAGGCTTCTTGGTAGCCAGTGAGCGACCATAGCCCCGCCGGTCGTAACGAATGGTATGGAACTGTTTGCAGAAGGTCGGCCATACGTCGTCCCAGACAGCCGAATTGACCACCCCATCGTGGAGCAAGACCACCGCTTTCTGTCCGGTCCCACATTCCTCGTAATAGAGGCGCGATCCATCAACATCCACGAAGGCGCCGGGCGAACTTGCGGGCCTCGCGGTCTGCGCGAACGATAAACCAGCCCTGAATATCAATAGAATCAGCGATGTGGCAGCGAGGTTTCGCATCCACATATTATGTCAAGGCCGCTGGCATCAAACGGTGCACCGGACGAGGTGTTGGCCGCTGGGAAGCCAGCGATAATCCTCAGTTGCAGGCTGACGCGCTCCGTGGTCACTGCATGCTGAGGCGGGGCAAGAGATTGCTGCCCCTTGCCCCAAACCCCCATCCTCGCCAAGACCATCCTGCCTTCGCCCCGGAATGAGTGCTATGGGAAAGCAATAGAGGAGGGAGGCCGTCCGTGTTCACGTCATGTATAATGCCCGCACGCTGAAGATAGGCGGATTAGTGGAGGCAACACAACATGTCGTATTTAGCTTGGATCGTCTTGGGGCTGATCGCGGGATTCGTAGGCAGTAAGATCGTCAATAAGTCGGGCGAGGGAATTTTCCTCGACATCATTCTGGGCATCGTGGGGGCCTGCGTCGGAGGCTGGCTGTTCTCTTTGTTCGGCGCGAATGGGGTGACCGGCTTGAACCTGTACAGCCTTTTGGTGGCTGTGGTGGGAGCCGTAGTGGTTCTAGTGGTGTACCACGCGGTGCGACGCGCCGCCTGACGCCTGGCGCACTATCCGCTACTCTCGATCGGACCCCATCCGATCTCGTATAGTGGAAGTTCTGCCCGCGAAGTAGCCAACGACCACCGCGAGCACAAAACACAACACGGCGGTGGGCGGCGCTTCCAAAGTGATTGATCCTCTAATCGCGCTCTGCTAGCTAACCATCGGCTAGGACAGCGCAAAGCGTAAGTGCGATCATGATGGATCGCCGCCTGCACTTCGTCAAGATTGGCGTTGGTTAGCAGTCCGCTATGCCTGCGCAACTGATTGAGGCGTTATGAATTAGGTGGTGCGCCTGGCATGACTAAACATGCGACCGATTTCTTTCTAGACGTTCGTCCGTGTCAAAGCGACCGCAGAAATTCGAGGATCGCGTTCTGGTCCGTCCCTGCCAGTTTCCGAAAGCCGCGTTTTGCCTGATCCGCCTCTCCGCTATGCCTCAGAATGGCATCGCTGAGGGTCACGGATGCTCCATCGTGCATCAAACGGGTTCGCAGGCGCACTCCCCACAAGGGCGCTGTGCGCACCCTGTTTCGCGTCCTTTCAAAGTTCTCGGGCGAACATGCCCTCGGCATCTGGCGAGTGGCGCGTCCGTAGTGTTCCACCGTCGGAATGATAATTCCATCCCCAGTCCCGACATCGTGCATCAGGAAGTCACCGAAAGGATGAAAGGCCTTGCTGCCTATCGCGGCTGGGATCGTGTAGGCGCCGCCATTGATCTTTGTGCCGGCGGCCGCCGTGAACAAAGTTCTCACGTGGCAGGTCGCGCAACCGATTTTGTCGAACAGATCGGAGCCCCTTTTTGCGGATGGCGTTCTTGCGAGGGTTTGGTCCTGAGGAGGTGCTTTCAACGACCGGACGAAGCGGGCAAAGTGATCGACATCGGCGAGTCCATCCGGTCCAGGCTTGTCGTTCGGCTCCGGCGCGGTGTTGCAAAGTTTGGTCACCTCGTCGGGGAACCACAGCGTAGTAATCCCCATCTCATTCAAGTAGGCGTCACCTGAGAATGAAAGCAGGCTCGCGTGCTGGTTCTTCCAGCCGAACCGGCCAATGCCAGCTTGCCCTGGGGCTTCGATGAGGGGCACATAAATCACCGCTCCGCAGATTCTGCCGTGGGTACTCTGGCATTGGTTGCGAGCCAGCTCGGTCAGCGTCCCTTCCGAGACCGCCTCCACAAATCCATCTCCCATCAGACTCAGGGAAATACGAGTCGTGCGGACGGTCTCGCTCTCCGGGACACGTTCCTGGATCTCGGTATCAGGAAAAGCGCCACTCGGGCAAACGGCGCGATCGTTCACCAGGGTACGACCGGAAATCACCTCGATTCCGTGAGCAATGGGAATCATAGGATTGACAAACCGGTGATTCGGCCCCAGATGACCCACTCGCAGTTCCGTAACCTGGCTGCCACCACCCGAAATGGGATTCTGATGACATTCACGGCAGGATTGCGCGTTATACAGCGGGCCAAGCCCATCCGCCACGGTCTCCACCTCGTCGAACCTCGCTTGATCGTTCTGATGCGTTGGCTCATCGACGACGCCGTTACTCATGCTGTCGAAGCCCGCGGGCGCTTCCAGAAACTGCGCACTTACGGGATTCTTGTTTGCTGGACGCTTGCCTTGCGCCGAATCGAGTCTCGATCCCGGCATTGCCAACATCATGAATGCCGACAACAGCATGATTGCTCTTAGTGTCATGCCTCCCTCCTTGGTTCTTCCCTCTTGATGTTAGCGCTGACTCCCTCGTCAGGCGGCTGAGTTTTGTCTGGGTCTAACTCGCAGCTTTCATCAGACGCTCAGTTGAATCCGAACACCGGATATGAACATCACAAAACGCTATGTTCACCCGCAAGACCAGACGATTCGCGCCGCCATGGATCGGGCGCACGCGGGAAAGAGTGGGCATACCGCCAGGCAGGCCAACCGGGGCGAACATGCTGGTATCCGCTGCAAGTGTTTGAAACGTTATGAATTAGGTGGTGCGCCCGGCATGACTCGAACATGCGACCTTCTGGTTCGTAGCCAGACGCTCTATCCAACTGAGCTACGGGCGCGCACTGTGATTGTCATTCCAATCTAGCGGGTGGAGGCGGTGTTGCGCAAGTCGCCACTTCTTCGTGGCCGTGTCCGGGTTCCACATGCTCGCTCTGTGCGAGGAATAATCCAGCGCATCGAGGCTGCCGACCGGCTTGCGCCCTTCGAATAGGATTCCGAGGCGCTCCCGGCATTGGGGGCGGACGCGCGGCTGGGCATTACAAGCCGCCCATTTCCGTGCCTATCCGTTTGTCCAACCGACTATCTGTTCAGATAAGCTCTGCTTCCGTGAAAGCAGCGCCGGGGATTTTGCCGCGCTCTGTGATTTACTTGCAACAAGGCCGGGTACCTTGCGTTCACATTTAAGCTCGTCGCCGTCAAGACCGTAAGCTGGTGATGATCAGATTGATGGCGGAGTATTTCGGGATTTTAATTGCCGCCGCTCGCGCCCCAGACGAAATCAAAAATGACGGTGGATGACACTGCCTTGCCGCCTTCCTGAGCGGGCGTGAACCGCCACAATTTGGTTGCAGCCAGCAAGTTTTTTTCCAGTGCCGGATCAAGATCCGTTCCGATGGGCAGCGCCGGGTCCGTAACCACGCCTGGGGATTTTGCACGCGTCCCTCTTCATCCACCTCAAACTCCAGCTTTGCAAATGCGGATTTGGCATCGCGATGAGGCCGTGGGCGCGTGAACTCGACCAGAACGGGTGCGGTGCCGCCCTTTGGGGGCCGAAACGTGGTTCGACTCAGCCGCCAGCCTGGTAGTTTACGGTTGTCGTCAACCAATCGAAAATTAACTTCGATCGTAGCCCGCACGTTGACCGGCTGTCCGTCCTTCATTCCCGGCTGGAAAGTCCACTGACTAACGGCCTCTATGGCCTTTTCATCTAACCCGAGACCGAGACTACGGATCACGCGAATGTCCCGGGGTGCGCCGGTGGAGTCCACAACTATCTGAACGACCACCGTCCCGCTGTAGGCCGCAGCCCGCGCCAACTCTGAATACGAGGGATCCACTCTCAAGAGCGGTTTCGGGGGAGTAACGCCGCCGCCAACACGGAATAGTTTCTCACCCTGCTGGGTTGGTAATGGCGGCTTTGTTGGATCAACCGGGTTCAAATCCGCGCGCAGTGTCGGTGTTGAACCGGCCAGCAATTCGACGGTCCGTACCCAAGGTTCAAATCCGGCCTTTTGGATTAGCACCCGGAACGAACCTGCCTCAAGCGAAATGGTCGCTGGAGTGATGCCGGCAAATTTCCCGTTCAGCATGATGTCGGCGCCGTCCGGTACGGACTCGAGCCGCAATGAGGCGTCCTGCGCGTTGAGCGGAGCGATCGCCAGCAGGCCGACCAGAACCAACAGCGCGTTGAACTTCATGGAATCGCTCAGTGAATGGTCCGCGTTTTGCGGTTCATGTAATCCATCAGCAGGTATTGCCCCAGCGTATACGGCGTGGTGAAATATGCCTTGCCGCGGCAAATCTCCGTCACCTTCTGCACGAAATTCACCAGGCCGTAATCGCTGGCCAGCATGAACGTGTTGATGAGGATGCCCTGCTTCTTGCAGCGGTTCACTTCTTCCAGCGTGCGGCTGATCACCAGCGGGTCCAGGCCAAAAGCGTTGCGATACATGCGGCCATCGTCGAGCGTCAGCGCGGAAGGCTTGCCATCCGTGATCATCACGATCTGCCTCATGTCTTTGCGCTCTTGCGCTAGAAGCCGCTGGGCCAGGATCAACCCATCGCGCGTGTTGGTGTAGTACGGTCCCACTTGCACGCGCGCCAGTTGGCTGATGTCCAGTTCCTCGGCCGTATCGTGGAACAGCACGCAGCGCAAACTGTCGCCGGGATATTGCGTGCGGATCAGATGCGCCAGCGCCAGCGCGACTTTCTTTGCAGGCGTGAAGCGGTCCTCGCCGTAGAGGATCATGCTGTGGCTGCAATCGAGCATCAGCACTGTCGCGCACGAGCTCTGATATTCGCACTGGTGGACGTGCAGATCGGAATAATCCATGTCCAGCGGGACTTTCGCGCCCTCGCGGCGAATCGCGGAGAACAGCGTTTCGCTGATATCCAGGTTCAACTGGTCGCCGAATTCATAGACCCGCGACGATCCCGATGCTTCAATGCCGGTCGCCAAGTCGCGCGTGTCGTGTCGGCCGAAGCTGGATTTGCCCAGCGATCCCAGCAAGTCCTTGAGCGTCTTGAATCCCAGAAAGTCGAGCGATTTGTCGGTGACCTCGAACTGCACTTTGCCTTCCGGGCCGCCGGCTGCGCCGCCGCCGCGCGGAGCCTGCTCCGACGATGGATCTTCGATAGTGATGTGGCCCTCATCGACTAGTTTCTCGACCAGCTTTTCGATCATTTGCTGAAGCTGCTCGGCGGGCATGCTTTGGAGCTTCTCCATCAGCTCCTGCATGCGCTCGTCGGAAAACAGTTTGCCTTCTTCGAGAGCCTGCTGAATGGCGCGTTTCAAATCTTCCAGCGTGTGCGGATTCATCTCGCTGAAGGGCATGTACTGGGAATTGAATCCGCTTTCCAGCAAATAGTCGGACAGGGCTTTGAGCAGATCTTCGGATTCGATGTCGAACTCGTCGCCGGTATAGCGGGAGTATTTGATGGACTTCATAACTGCCGGCTAGTTGTACTGTCTGCGGTATCCCTGCCGCGGCGGCCGCTCTTCACCACCCGGCGCTTCGCGCTTTTTCTCTTCGGCGCCAAATCCGCGCTCTTCCGAGCGGCTGATGCGGCGGTGCGCGTACAGGCCTTCCAGAATGAATTCAGCGGCGGCGGCGCGCACGGCGTCCGGCTCATTGGCGCTCAGGCCGAGCGCGCCCACTTTATCCATCAGCCCTTGAATCGAGCTGAGCTGCTTGACCATGGTGGCGGAATCGACGTGCTCATCCAGCTTGAGCGAGCCGCCGAGATCGAACCACTGGATGATCTGGGCGACGTTCACGCCTTCGAAATGCTGGCTGTAGACTTTGCCGACGGCGGCGCGAATCAGATCGCGCGCTACGACGTCGCCGCCTTTCAGCTCGCCTTCGTATTCCAGTTCCAGCTTGCCGGTGATCGATGGCAGCGCGGCGTAAATATCCAGCACGCGCGGCACGGCCACCGGCTCTTTGCTCGCGCAGCGCGCGGCGTTCGGCGTTCGACACCGCGTTTTCCAGCGCCGAAATCGGCAGCCGCTGGGAGACGCCGGAGCGCTTGTCGATCTTCTTGTCTTCGCGCGCCACGAAGGCCAGCGTTCTCGATAACTTCGCGGATGTACGCGGGCACGCGAGTCTCGATCGGCGACGGCCGCTTGAGCCAGGCTTCCTGGTTGGTGATTTCGAGGCCGTGCTCGATCGAAGCCGGATAGTGCGTGCGAATTTCGCTGCCGATGCGGTCTTTGAGCGGCGTGATGATCTTGCCGCGCGCCGTGTAATCTTCCGGATTGGCGGTGAAGACCAGCAGCAGGTCGAGCGGCAATCGCACCGGATAGCCTTTGATCTGGACGTCGCCTTCCTGCATGATGTTGAACAAGCCCACCTGAATCTTGCCGGCCAGATCGGGCAGTTCATTGATGGCGAAAATGCCGCGATTAGCGCGCGGCAGCAAGCCGTAATGCACGGTGAGCTCGTCGGAAATATTCTGGCCGCTGCGCGCCGCTTTGATGGGATCGATGTCGCCGATCATGTCGGCAATGGTCACGTCCGGCGTGGCCAGTTTTTCCACGTAGCGGTCGTTCGCCTCGAGCCAGGCGATGGGCGTGGCGTCGCCCTGCTCTTCTAAAAGGTTGCGGCAGCGGCGGCAAATCGGCCGATACGGATTGTCGTGGATTTCGCAGCCGGCAATGTAGGGAACGGCGGGATCGAGCAGGCGCGTCAACTGGCGAACCATGCGCGTCTTGGCCTGGCCGCGCAAGCCCAGCAGAATAAAGTTGTGCCGCGAAAGAAGCGCGTTGACGATCTGCGGCACCACCGTATCTTCGAAGCCTACGATGCCTGGAAACAGATTCTCGCCGCGCTGCAGCTTACAGAGCAGGTTGGCGCGCAGCTCGTCCTTGACGCTTCTGGCGGCGATCCGCTCTTCCGAAAATTCGCTCTTGCGTAATGAACCTAGAGTGGCAGGAAGTTCCCGGTTGGTTTTCGCCATGAGGATCCTAGGGCGATTGTAACAGAGCGCGAAGGCTTCACTTTTCCGGCTTGGCAAACTGCGCGTCATCGACCGCCACGTTGTGCTTCACATCGGTGAATTTGAAGGTCAGCGTGTAATCAGGCGTCTGGCGCCGCGTGGTGAACGGGAGCTTGACGCCGTCCACGTCGCGATAGTCCTCAAAGTACACTTCAAACGGGATGATGCCGTCTTCGAACGTGATGCGTTCGTAATCCCAGCGAACGAGCAAGCCGTTCTGCGCGTCGAAGTATAGCTTTTCCTCTTTACCGTCGGCGGTGGTTGCCTGGATCAGGTAGGCCTCCGAGCCAGCTATCGTCACCGGCCCCCCGGCGGTCATCGTCGGGTACAGATCCTTCAGCTTTATATCGCGGTAGAAGTCGTAGGCCCGGCGCGCAAAGGCAGCGTCGGTCTGGCCCATCGCCTGGACTCCGGACTCCGGATTCTTGGTCCAGCCACCGGAACCCGTCCAAACTGTTGCGACTACGCCGTAGTCAGGAACCGTCCGGATCGATGAGTACAGGGCGGGCGCCTTGGCATAGACGTCAACGGGCGAAGTGGTGCCATCGTCGGAATTGTCCATAGTGCCTTTCATGACGCGGCTGGCGAGCTTTTCGACCGCGGTCCGGCCGCCGATTGCCTGGACATATTTCTCGATCACGGTGTCGACAGTTGGCGTTTGCGCGCTGCCTGCCATGACGGCGAGTGCCATCCCCAGCACCAAGAAGTTGAATCTGGTTTTCATGCAAAGTGCCTCTCTGCGGATGATACACTCTGAGGCTAGCCATGAGTGACACGGTGGAAAAAATTCGTTGGGGTGTGTTGGGTGTAGCCGCCATTGCCGTGAAAAAAGTGATTCCGGCGATGCAGAAAGGCAAGTGGTCGGAGATCACCGCAATTGCCTCGCGCGACCTCAAGAAAGCTCAGGACGCGGCGCGCGCGCTGGGTATCCCCAAGGCTTACGGATCGTACGAAGAGCTGCTGGCGGATGGCGCGGTCGATGCGATTTACAATCCGCTGCCTAATCACATGCACGTGCCATGGTCGGTGAAATGCGCCGCGGCGGGCAAGCACGTGCTGTGCGAGAAACCGCTTAGCCTAACCGTGGCCGAGGCGCGGGAACTCATTGCCGCGCGCGACCGCTACGGCGTGAAAATCGGCGAAGCGTTTATGGTGCGTACGCATCCGCAGTGGCTGCGCACGCGCGAGTTGATTCGCTCCGGCGCGATTGGCGAACTGCGTTCGATCAGCGGATTCTTCAGCTATTTCAATCAGGATCCCGGCAACATTCGCAATATTCCCGAGTACGGCGGCGGCGCGCTGATGGATATTGGCTGCTATGCCATCATGACGTCGCGCTTCATCACGGGCGAAGAGCCGGAGCGCGTGCTGGGCCTGATCCAGCGCGATCCGGTGATGAAGACGGATCGGCTGGCGTCGGCGATTCTGGACTATCCTTCGGCGCAGGCGATCTTCACGGTGGGTACGCAAATCGTCTCCTACCAGCGCATGCAGTTTTACGGTACGCGCCGCAGAATCGAGGTCGAGATTCCGTTCAACGCGCCGCTTGACGCGCCCTGCAACATCTATATTGATGATGGCCACGACCTCTTCGGCGGCGGCATCCGCAAAGAAGTAATTCCGACCTGCGATCAATACACGATCCAAGGCGACGAGTTTTCCCGCGCTCTGCGCCAGGGCGGGGAAGTGCCGGTGCCGCTGGAAAGCGCTTTTCAGCACATGGCGATTATCGAGGCTGTTTTCAAATCGGCAGAGTCAGGAAAGTGGGAAACGCCGCAGAAGTTGTGATGCAGCACACGTATGAATAAGCGGAAGCTGGTCTATTGGTGCATCAACGCCGGAATTCTTGGATGGACGCTGTTGTTCTATTTTCGGGGTGAGCCGGCGCGGATTGCGGTGCTCTCGGCACTGTTGTCTCTGTTATTACTCAATGGGACCGCCTGGTTTATGTTCCGGCGCGCCAGTCTAATGGCCGATGAAGCGGTAGAGATAGCCGCAAGCGTCCGATGGCGTTTTGGTGCGGTGTCTTGTTGGTATTTCTGGGTGCAATACCAATCGGAGCGGCAGCCTGGGCCAAGATTATGGGAACAAGGCAGTTTTTGACGCTCTTGGATGCACCGATTCCACTGGCTTACGGTACCTACTTGATCAGGCGTTATCGGCGCAATACCTCGGACCAGAATCCTCTAGCCCCTGAAATACAGATAAGCCACCAGAATACAAACCAGCACCAGCCCTGACGACCCATTCCGATCTGCGTTTTCCCGCGCCCTGTGCCAGGGCGGGGGACTGCTGGTGCCGCTGGAGACGCTTTTCATCACATGGCGATTATTGAGGCTGTTTTCAAATCTGCGGAGTCGGGAACGTGGGAAGCGCCGAAAAGCTGTAAAACCGCTTCCTATGGTCGCGGCTCTGTAAGTCACGGAGATACGAGAAGGCGAATCAGAGCCGCGACCATCGGGAGCGGTTTTCGCTAGCTTCTCCTATCCTCGGAAATAAAGATAAGCCCCCAGAATACAAACCAGCACCAGCCCTGACGCCGCCACCTCGTTCCGACTCCAGCTCGCGCGTGTCTTGCTGCGATCCGCATCCGTCGCCGTCTCAAACGTCAGGCTCTGAATCCGCGGTAGTCCGGCTCCGCGGTCGCGTAGCTGACCGCCACCATCACGATCGCCGACACAATCGTGATCAGCACGCTGAAGTACTGGAAGTAGATGTTGTTGACGATCCAGAGAAACGACCCCGGCGGGTATCCGTTCTCGAATCCGCTGAGCGCCGAGCGTCACCGGCGTATCGACGAACATGCGGAACAGGCCCAGCGCGAAGCCCACGATCATGGCCCACAGCGCGCCCTGGGCATTCATGCGCTTGAAAAAAACGCCGAGGAAGAACACCACGAAGATCGGCGGCGCCAGATAGCCTTGCACGGCCTGCAGGTAGCCGTAGAGGCCTTGCGCGTTCTTGATCACCGGAATCCACGCCAGCGCGATGACCACCATGATCGCCGGTGGCGATGCGGCCGGTGCGCACCAGCTGGTGCTGCGACGCCTTCGGTTTCCACTTCTGATAGAGATCCACGGTGAACAGCGTGGAGCAGGCGTTGAACACGCCGGCCAGCGAGCCCATCAACGCGGAAAGCAACCCCGCCACCACGATGCCGCGCATGCCCGGCGGCAGCAGGTATTGCACCATCATCGGAAACGCGCCGTTGGAGAGCGCGGCAATCGACTTGCCGTCCGGTCCGATCAGCGGCGCCAGTTCGGGAACCTTGCCGCTCTTGGCCAGCGCGAAACAGATCAGGCCGGGAATGATGAACAGGTAGACCGGGAAGAGCTTGAGAAACGCCGCGAAGATGCTGCCGCGGCGCGCGATGGTTTCATTCGGCGCGCCTAACGCCCGCTGCACGATGTACTGGTCCGTGCACCAGTACCAGAGCCCGATGATCGGCGCGCAGAACAGCATGCCCAGCCAGGGAAAGTCGCCGTTGAAGTACCAGGCTTGTTTGACGACCTTTCCCGCCGCGTCGGTCTGCCATCACCGGCGCCCAGGTGCCTTCGACTCCCGGCGGGAATCAGCGGCTTCCAGAGATTGAACATGTCGGAGCCGCACCAGCGCCGCAGTTCGCCCCAGCCGCCCAGTTCGATCAGCCCGTAAACCGTCAGCAGCGCCGAGCCGATGATCAGGACGACCACCTGCACGGCGTCGTTGTACGCCACCGCGCGCATGCCGCCCAGCGTGGTGTACAGTCCGGTCAACACGATCACCAGCACGGAGCCGATCCAGAAGCTGTCGATATCGATGCCGCCGAGGTTCAGGTGCATTTCCGGAAGCAGCGTGCCGAAGACCACGCCGCCGGCGAAGATGCCGACCGCGATCTTCGAGATCACAAACGTGATCAGCGAAACGATGGAGAGCACGTAGCGCGATTTGTCGCTGAAGCGCCGCTCCAGGAACTCCGGCATGGTGAACACCATGGAGCGCATGTAGAACGGCACGAAGACCCAGGCCAGCACCAGCAGGCACCAGGCGTGCAATTCGTAGTGCGCCATGGCCACGCCGCTGGTGGCGCCCGAGCCGGCCAGGCCGACGATGTGTTCCGATCCGATGTTCGACGCAAAGATCGACGCGCCGATGATCCACCAGCCCAGGTTGCGGCCGGCCAGAAAGTAATCCGCGGCGGAATCTTTTTGCTTTGCGCACCACCCACCAGGCCACGCCGGCGAGCGCCAGAAGTAAAGCGCGATCATCAGCCAGTCGAGTGCGGTGATATGCGAAGTGGGGGCGGCGCTCATGGGTGCAATTCCCTTTCAGGTTGTGCGAACTGAACCTACGAAGATACCGTAATTACACAAAGGGCCGGGGAATGTGTCATTTTTTGGTGTTACCTTTCCCCGCGCAGCGAGTATCAGTACAGAGAGGATTCCGCGCATGATTTCCGACCTTCGTATTGCCGGCCGCACCCTGGCCAAGACGCCCGCTTTTACTCTTACCGCCATCGCCGCGCTGGCCCTCGGCATTGGCGCTAACACGGCTATTTTCAGCCTGGTAAGCCAGGTGCTGCTCAATCCCGCAGGGGTTTCGACCCCGGAGCGCGTGGTCGCCGTGCGCGCCAAATACGACAAGCTGGCCCTGACTAGCATCTCGCTTTCGATTCCGGATTTCATGGACGTCCGCGACAGCACGTCGCAGTTCGAATCCGCCGCATTGATGCAGCAGGCCGATTACAACTACACCGGGTCGGGTACACCGGAACGGTTGCAGGGCGCCGACGTCTCGCTGCACTGGTTCGATGTCTTCGGCGCTAAGCCTCGCATCGGGAGGCTTTTCACCCCCGAGGAAGATACGCCGAGCGGCAACCAAGTCGTGGTCCTGTCCTACGCCGTCTGGCAGCGGCTCTTTGGTCTCGATCCCGGAATCCTCAACCGCACAGTCGAGCTGAACCAGAAGGCGTATCGTGTGGTCGGCGTGATGGGTCCGGAATTCCGTTGGCCGGCCGCCGTCGAGCTCTGGGTGCCGCTCGGCATCCCGGCCGATCAGTTCACCGAGCAAAATCGCTTCAATGAAAGCTATGCCGCCTTCGCGCGCCTTAAGCCCGGCGTCAATTTTCAACAGGCCAGCGCCCTGATGCGGATTCTCACCGATCGCGTCCACAACAACGGCACCCGCGGCGGCGCCTACGCCAAGGATTCCGCCTGGGGCATGTTCATCGTTCCGTTCACCGATTTCATAGCCGGCGATACCAAAACACCCATGCTGGTGCTGCTGGGCGCGGTGGGATTTGTGCTGCTCATCGCCTGCTCGAACATTGCCGGCTTGATGCTGGCGCGGGCCTCCGGACGCAGCCGCGAGATTGCCGTGCGCGCCGCTTTAGGCGCCAGCCGCTGGCATCTGATCCGGCAAACTCTAGCCGAAAGCCTCCTGCTCTCGGCGGCGGGCGCTGCGCTTGGATTGGCGTTGGCGTGGGTGGGCGCTCGCGAACTGCTGGCGCTTGCGCCCGACAACGCGACTGTCGCGCTCGACGTCCGCATCGATACTTCGGTTTTGCTGTTTACCGCGATCGCTGCCATCGCGGCCGGCATTCTGTTCGGGATCGCGCCCGCCTGGCAAATTTCCCGCCTGGATCACTTCGATGGATTGAAGGAAGGCGGACGTTCGGGCACGGCCGGGCTGGCTCGGCAGCGCGTACGCGCCAGTTTGGTGATCGGCGAGGTGGCGCTGGCGCTGGTGCTGCTGGTGGGCGCGGGTTTGTTCCTGCGCAGCCTGACGTCGCTGCAGGATGTGAGTCCCGGATTCCAGCCCAGCGGCATTATCACCGCCACCGTCGCGCTGCCGCAAGCGCGCTACAAGGAGCCCGCCAAGCAAATCGCTTTTTATCGCGCGGTGCTCGAGCGATTATCCAGCCTGCCCGGCGTTACCAGCGCGGCGATTGGCATGCCACTTCCATTTAGCGGGAACGGCGGGTCTGCCTCCTTCTCGATTGAAGGCCGACCTTCGCCCCCCGGCGATCCCGGTCCGCACGGCGATATCCAGCTGATCACCCCCAATTATTTCTCCGCGTTGAAAATTCCGCTGCGCGAAGGCCGGTTCTTTACCGAGCAGGACCAGCAGGGCAGTGCCTCCGTTTTCATCGTCGACGAAACGCTAGCCCGGCAGTACTGGCCGACGGAGAACGCGATCGGCAAACATATGCGCCTGGGAACGGATGCGCCGTGGGGAACCATTGTCGGCATCGTGGGCCATGCCAAGTCATCCGATCTCGCCGGGGACACGGTCAAAGGGAAGTACTATATCCCGACGTATCAGCAGCCTTTCCCGATGGCTGGTCTCGTTGTGCGTTCGCAATCCGACCCCGTTATGCTGACCGGAGCGATTCGCGGCGCGGTGCAGGCCGTCGATGCCAGCCAGGCCGTTTCGCGCGTGAAAACGCTGTCCGACATGGTTGCCAGCTCACTTGCGCCGCGCCGTTTTGTGGTGACGCTGCTGGGAGTGTTCGCCGGCATGGCGCTTCTGATGGCCGTGATCGGGCTCTACGGCGTCATCAGTTATTCGGTGACACAGCGCACACAGGAGATCGGCATCCGCATGGCGCTGGGCGCGCAACGGCGCGAGGTTTTGGGAATGGTGATCGGCAACGGCATGCGGTTGGTCGGAATCGGCGCCGGAATCGGACTAGTGGTCTCGCTCGCCTTCGGGCGCGTGCTCAAGAACCAGTTATTTCAGGTGAACCCGTTCGATCCGATCACGTTTGCCGTGACAGTGCTCGTGCTGATGGGCGCGGCGTTCCTGGCGTGCTACATACCGGCACGCCGCGCCACCAGGGTCGATCCGATGATCGCGCTTCGCTACGAGTGACCGGAATTATTTCCGGACGGATTTGAACACGCGGTTGGCTTTGGACACCGCGCGCGCTTGTGTCAGTTTCGCTCTGCGGGCTACCGCGGCCTTTATCGCTGCGGCGGGTGTAGCCCCGGTGGGCGAGCTGTCAAAGGCAACTTGCAGACTAGTCCCCGAGGGCCCGTCAAACTGGAGAACCGAGACCGCGGAAAGCACCGCCGACGGGCCGCCATCGAAGAGGACCTTGAAGGGGCCGGACGGTAGCGAAACCAAATCCCTCAGCAGCGCCGCATAGGTCCCACCTTCTCCAAATGTGCCGCCGCCGAGATTCTCCAGCGGAAGAATCACAGGTGTATGGCCCGTATCATAAAGGAGTCCGTCGTTGTCGTACACGTAGATCGTGAAAGCATGGGCTTGAGTGTCTTCGTTGTAGACCACAAAGGACACGATTTTATTTGAATTGCCCGTATCCACGCCCACCGCTGACCACGTGTTCCATATCCCTGAATCCCAACTGATGGGCACGCTCAGAGACCATGGTATGGAAGGTAGGGCCGAGTAGATCAGCTGGGGTTGGAGGTTGAGACACGTGTCTTGGTCGGGACAGTAAAACGTGCCGAAGACCGAACCCGTGGCAAGGTTGGGATAGAAGGGACCATCGCCGCCAACGCCGAGCAGTTCAATTTCCGCAGGCTGATTCTCGAACAGAGCGAAATTCACATCATTAAAGGAGTCCTCGACAAAACCTGTGAAGTCGAGGTCCTGGCTGGCCCCACTGTTGTCGTAGAACGCAAAGTCGACACCGACGGCGCCTGACCCGGGCGCGGCAACGCGAATCTTGCTGGTCCATCCCGCGCCCGCAGCCAGCCAGACGAACGTCCCGCTCACAGAGCACGAGTAGCCGACGACTCCCGACGGGCCGTGAATCGCAACCGCCGTCGTATTCGCTAATTTCGAGCAGTCCGGCACGCCCGCAGACCAATATTGGGCTCCGTTGGTCGGCTGGCCGTAAGCCACGGCGGCAGCCAGAACTATCAATCCGGTGAGTTGTAGAGTCTTCATTGATGTTTCCTCCAGATGACGTTGGAAGCGCGGGCCGACGAACGGACGTTGGGCAACTTTGGCCTCGGAGCTCCAACAACCGTTCAATTATACAACCTGAGTTTGAAGCTTGGGCCGAATTTCGAGTGGTCAAAAACCAGGCCGCTGTTGGCTGGGGAAGGGTAAATACTAGATGATGTTGGAGGCGCGGGTCGGGATCGAATCGACGTTCCTTGGCAAGCCGCTTTAGGTCGGAGATTTTCCGCTAGATCTCGATTAGACGCGGTCCGTGATGCGATCTATGCTAATCCGTTCGTTTTGATTGATCGCTTGACCCTACAGCGACTATAGCCCTTATGCTGGAGGGAAGGGCTATGAGCGCGAATTGCTGTACCCACACGCGTGAAGATCAACTGCCCGATAGCCGCTATCGCCGCGTCCTGTGGGCTGTGCTTGCTATTAACGGCGCCATGTTTCTCGTTGAAATCATCGCCGGTGTAGGGGCAGGTTCCGCATCGTTGCAGGCGGATGCGCTCGATTTTTTAGCGGACGCCGCCAATTACGGAATTAGTCTGTTCGTCGTCGGTATGGCACTTCGTTACCGGGCCAGTGCTGCGCTGGCCAAGGGCGTGACGATGGGGCTTTTTGGCTTGTGGGTGCTAAGCACGGCCTTTTGGCATGCCGCGTCCGGAACTGTACCGGAGGCCGCGACAATTGGCGCTGTCGGTATCCTAGCGCTCTTGGCCAATGCCGCATCTTTCGGGTTGTTATGGGCTTATAGGGCGGAGACAGCAATATGCGGTCCGTGTGGCTGTGTTCGCGCAACGATGTCATCGGCAATTTTGCCGTGCTGCTGGCGGCCTTGGGCGTATTTAATTCAGGTAAAGGCTGGCCTGACATTTTCGTTGCCCTCGTCATGGCTTGTTTCGCGCTACAAGGGGCATGGCTCGTCATTCGCCTTGCGCTGGCGGAACTGCAACTAAGACACGGTCCACATGTTCCGACTTAATCCGTTTGCGCCGCAAAACGTTGAAGTTTGGACACGAGCACACGAATGAACGCAATAAAATCGCTGTTGTTCACGTCACTTTTTTTCTGCCCGAGAAACGTCTCCGCCCAGTCGGTCGATAAAGAACCTGAGCCTGCGGCAATCGTCGAGCTTGGCGGAGCTGCCGGGCGGGATCTCAAAGGTGGTGGGTCAAGCTTCGGCGGGGACCTCGCGGTTGAGTTTACACCGATAGAGAAGTGGCTGGAGATTGAAGCCGGCACTACGCCGCTCTTCCGCCGTCACTCGACAGAATGGGATACGGACCTTCTGTTCAAGAAGCCTTGGACCCTCTCAGAAAAAGTGGAATTTATGTTCGGCGTTGGTCCGGAGTGGATACATGCGAGGGCGTATGGCGTGACAACGAACTCGCTCGGCGTCGAAGTGGTGCTGGACTTTATGTTCTGGCCCTCCTCGAAGCATCGCTTTGGCTGGTTCCTCGAACCGGGCTACGAGTACAGCTTCGCGCGAGGGCATGAGCGCTCGATTGGGATAAGCGGTGGCCTGCTGATCGCGATCCCACGAAGACGCTAAACAGGGTCTTGCCTGCGAGATTGCTGAAAAGTTGTTGGAGGCGCGGGTCGGGATCGAACCGACGAATAAAGGTTTTGCAGACCTCCTATGTGTGGCGCGTTGTTTTGTCGTTCCATGCAGTTGGCGTTTGCGTCCGTCCGACTTTCGTCCGAGTCATTCGCCGGCAGCCTTTACCAGCGTCAATTTCCGGCGTTGCAGCGCGGCTTCGTAGCCCTGCATTGCCTTGAGCTTTTCTTCTTGCTGCGGGTGAACGTAGCGCATGATCGTGCGCAGATTCGAATGACCCATCAGCGCCGCGAGCGTGAACGGGTCCTGCTTCAACACGCTGCCCTGGATGGTGCCAAAGGTGTGCCGGAAATCGTAGAGCACGAAAGAAACGCCGCTATCGAGACACACTTTGTCGTGGCTATATTGCAACGTGGCGATGTGCTCACCCGGCCGGCGATCGGATGGAAATAGCCACGGCCCGGGCCCTTTCATTCTGGCGGCCAGAATCTTGAAGCTGTCTCCCGTCAATTCGAGTCTGCGGCGCGCGGCGCGCGTCTTGCCTCCGGCAATGAAGAGCGTGCGCCCAGCTTCGTCGAAGTGTTCCTTGCGTGACGCCATGATCTCTTCCGGCCGGCATCCCTGGTTGAGCATCAGGGTTGCCACGTCGTACAGGTTGCGCCGCTTGGCGCGGTCGAGCACAGCGAACGCGCGCGTGAAGTATGTCGTCTGCTCTTCCGGTGTGATCACATGGATCCGCACGGCATCCTGATCACTGGGAATGCTGACTTCCTTCACCGGATTGGCGTCGGCCCAGCTTTTTTTCATGGCGTACTGAAAGAAGAGCGAGAGCGCGTGCAGGTCATGGCGAAGTGTGACGTCGCGGACACCGTGCCGCTGGATGCGGAAAGTTTTGTAACCCTCGATCGCGCCGGCGTCGAGCTGGGATACCGGCATGGCGCCGAAGTATTCCTTCATCGATGCCAGGCTCACTTTGATGCGCAAGGCGGTGTTGGGCTTCCTGCGGTACTCAACATCTCGGCACCAGGCGATGAACTCTTCCGCGGCCGCAGGATGCGGCGCCGGACTGCGTTGAGGCTCAGCAAGCCGCCGTTGGTCCCGCGATAGTCCCCATAGGCGGCTTGGAAGCCGGCCGCGAGAATTTCGACTTTTCCTTGTTGCATCGCAACTAAATCGTATCCGCAGAAGTGCGGTTTTGTTCCTGTCGCATTGCGCCAATATGTGACAGCCATGCGACAGTGAATGCGACAGCTTGAGGCCGTTGGTCATTTGGCACACCTTTCTTTTTCCTCGCGCAATATCTCTAGAAGCAAGTTCATGATCTCGACGCTGGCCCTGTCGCGCTCGGCACGCTGGACGGTTCGCCGCGAAACCTTAGGGATGGCAAACGCCTGGTCGAAGGCGAGTTCGATGCGCAGCCGCTTGATCTGCTGGCCGCGGGTTTCTGGTGCCGCCAACTGGCGTGGGATTGAACGAACGGCTAAGGTTAGCCGGTCGATTTCGTCCGCGGTGGATTGAACGACCGGAAAGTGTTTTGCGGTCGATTCTGGTGCGGCCAGGCCCACGAGACAGTGAATGTCTCGCATGGCCCTTAGCGCGGGCTCCGCATCGGTAGGCGCACGCTCAACAACCACTACCGCGGCCTCTTCAATGGCCTGTAAAGCCTCCGGCGGCGTCGGTTCCCATTCAATCCCCTGCTTCAGCCGACGGAGAATGATCCGCTGTGCAATGGGCCTTATCCGATCCAACACGCTTTGCCTGATCATCTGCCGACGCCATTCCGGCCTTGCTGGATCTCCCCGAGCCAGACGTGCGCTGTAACACGCTCCCACAGATCAATCGCCTCTTCTGGTATTTGCGTCTCGGTTAGCCCGCGTATTGCGGCCTCGAATTTTTCCTCAAAGACAAACCTGTGACCCTCCACGATGAACCGCGCTTCGGCCAGGTCTGACGCGGCGGTTATTACCATCTCCGCGATTTGATCCTGCTCCTCATAAAGCAGGCCCACTGGTTCCCGGTGGCCGCTCCACTCAAGAACCGTCTCGCGGATCTCGATTACGCGCGCGCGGTGTACAGCCCACGGATCGATGGGATTTGGTTTTTCGTCAGCCACCAGCGTTCTTTCGCCGGCGTCAGGGTTGGACTACAATGGAAGGCGATCAAGCGGTTCCACTGCGGCCCGGCCTGAGTGCCGGGCTTTTTATTTGCCTGCCGTTTTGCCGCCGCGCTTTTCCTTTGGCGGTTCCTTCGGCGCCAACTTTCGCTCTAAGGCTTCGGTCAGCAGCCACTTAATAGCCTGTGCGCGCGTGGCGAAGCGGTGGCGAAACCGGAAATCTTCCAGCTTTATCAACAATTCCGGGTCCACCACAAAATTCAACAACTTAGGCATCGTGTCCGTAGCGTAGCTGAGTTCTTGTGCTTGCATACCTTCAATGATATACCGGCCTTTCCGCGCAATCAATACAATTAGGCATTGCACTATATATTGCGCAAGATGTATGATTCTACCCATGCGCGAGCGCCTTCTAGCTTTTCTCATCATCCTGTGCCTCGTCATTCTTGGCATTCAGTGGATCGGAATTTTATTCACGTGGTTCGCACGGAAGTAACGGCTTTCTAGAAAGGAAGTACCAAATGAAAACAACGATGCAACGACTCATTCACTTCTTGCGCGACGATCGAGGCCAGGACTTGATCGAGTACGCGCTGGTAGTCGCGCTCATCGCCTTTGCCGCAACTGTGGGCATGGGTAACGTCGCCAACGGCATTAACAATGCCTTCTCGACCATCAGCAGTAAGTTGCAGGCGAACATCTCGTAGAAAGGGAAGCGGGGTCGCGACGCTTGTGGAAATAATGCCGGCAAGCGTTGCGGCCCCGCACACTCGAATGAATCACGCGGAATTATTGTTTGAAGCGCGGCTGCTGGTGACGGAGTTCGCAGAATCGTCCACCGACGGGGATCTGCTGTCGCTGGTGCGCGCGCTCGAAGATTTTTTGCAATTGCGCGACGTGAGCAAGCGCGCCGGCATCAGTCCGTGGAGATTTGCCCTCGGCCGCGAAATGCATTTACTCTGCCGGGTTTCGTGATTGCGAATAATCGCGGCTTCGGACACCTGCCCGTACTGAGCGAAAAGGTCATGCAGCGCCGCGGAGTTTTTCGTCCACGGGATATTATTGATGAATATTTTCATCGCCCCACCCCTGATTTTTGGCTGGCATCACAATGAGCGGCCGGCCTTCCCACGGCCACGCGTGCAACGCCTCGATGGCTCGCTGCGCTTGCTCGTCGCTGGTCATCGTGACGAAGCCATAGCCGCGGCTCTGGTGGTTGCTGTCGTCGCGGCAGATGGTAGCGGAATAGACTTGTCCGTGCTTCATGAAAAGCTCGCACAAATCGCTCGATGTTTTCACGTAAGGAATACGGCCAACGTAAATTCTCATTCGCTCTCCAGAAAATTCAGCCGGGTGGCAGTGTGTTTCATCAGGCCACGCCCAGGGCGACCCTGTCGCAGCGTCTCGCTGCGCACCATAGCGCTGCCAGCCGGCTCATTTTTCAGCCGGTCGGTGGTGTGTTTCATGACGCATATGCGCGCGCTGCAGGTTCTCCCTGCATACTCATGCACCACCGCCGGCTGAACGCAGCGCAACCCAGAGCGCTACGCCGATCCGAGACGCGGAAGGAAGCCGCGCCGGTCGAATCGAAAGTCTAGGTCGCGGACTGCTGTAGCATCGCGATGGGTTTCGTGCCGGCGTCAATCAAGTTGGAATCCCATCTTTCAAAGGCCAAATAGCCTCGTTGAATGTAATCGGCGTAGCGTTCACGAAGGACCAGCAGATTGATTCCGCTTTCGAGCTTGCGAATTTTGAAACAGTCGAAGCAGCCGAACAGAACTGTTTTCGCGTTCGCTGCTGGCGCTCGCCATGTTGGGGTTGACCACATAGGGCTGTCCCAAAATTGTTGGCGTGGTGGCACCCATGAGAGGCACGTCAGCGCCGCCCTGGAACGATGCGGTAAGCGAAGCGTTCCAGAGAGGACGATTGTTTCCGTCCACAAGCTTCTTTAAAACTTTGAGAGATCACCTTGCGTCGCGCTGCCTTGTCTTTGATCTGGCGCACCAGTCGATGACGTTCAAGCCTTTCGGCATGCCTGTGTCGAGGTCGACGAGGTATCCGACTCACCAACGATTCTGAGCTCGCCGGCGTCTTGCAGCGAACTTACCGTGGCGCGATCGGGTTGATAGCCGTCATTGGCGCACGCGACGATCGCCTCCAGATGCGCCGGTGAACATCGACGCTAAAATCATCGGGGGAAAGCTGAATAGATTCGAGGCGCGCAGGCTCAACCAGGATTGAGCCAGCACGTAGCGCTCGAGCTCGAGGGCCGCGGGTAGGGGTCGGTCGATCACGCCGGCGCCTCGCGGACTCGAACAGAAACACCGGCCCTCGGACGGACCCTCGGACGGAGCGCCGCGCTTCGCGGTATCTTCGCCGTTTTTCTCCGTAGGAATGCGCGTTAAGTTTGCTGAAAACTGCTGAATTGTTGGAGGCGCGGGTCGGGATCGAACCGACGAATAAAGGTTTTGCAGACCTTTGCCTTACCACTTGGCTACCGCGCCCTGGCTGATTCGCTCTACCTTTGGAACATACCGCGCTAGCGCGCGCCAAGTCAATTCACTGCCACTTGCAGAACTCTCCAGTACTCGTCGGCGACGCGGTCTAGCGAATGTTCGCGCCGGATATGCTCGGCCGCGCGTGCGCCGATTTCGCGTGCCAGTTGCGGGTACATTCCGAGCAGTACGCTATGTTCAGTAAGGCTGGCCTGCTCCGCCAGTCCTGCTTCGATGCGCACGCAGCCGGTCTCCGGATAGGCGGATGTTTCCTCGCCCTCGGTCACCATTACCGGTTTGCCAATTCCCATCATGCCGGTGGCGATGGCTGAGCTTTCGCCCGCCGCAGGATAACGCAGATTGATGCAGGCGTCTACCGCCATGGCCGCGCTCCAGAACTTATTTCCATCGAGATACGGAAGGCGTAGAATGCCCGCGCCGCTGCGCGGCAAAATCCCCTTCAAGTGGCGCGATTCGCAATCGCCGGCGATCAGCAGCATCACGTTGGGACAGACGCGGCGCACGGTTTCGAATGCGCGCAGGATGGTGGCAATGCGCTTGGGCTCGCGCAAATATCCCAACACACCGAATAGAAACGAGCGTTGGCCCACGCCCCACTGCGCGCGCAAGCGCACGGCTTCGGCTTCCGGCGGCATCTCCGGCGGCGCAAACAACAGCGGAATTTCGATCACTCGGGCCGACGGCGCATGTTCCCGCACCATGCGCGCCGCCGCCGGATTGTGCACGATGACCGCCCGCGAGGCTTCGGCGATCCGTCGCAGCATCGGATAAGCAAAGTAGCGATGGTCACCGCCGGAGAGGGCGCGATTGCGCCACAAGGCGCGCGCCAGGTCGCGATGCCACTCGCCATAATTGAAAACGAATTCGTCGATGTATTTCTGCTCGTTCAGCGAGCCCAGGAAAAAATGCTGCAGGACGGCATCGTGCAGCACTACCACGCCGGGATGTGCCAGTGCTCGCCGGTAAATCTCGCTGTGAAGCTGGTTGTTGCCCAGATGGTAGAGAAATACATCCGCATGGGACGCATTCACGTTTACCGAACCGCGCTGGCGCAGGGCCGCGAGCAGGGTGGCGGCGTAATCCGCCACGCCGGTGCGCGCCGGCGGCAGGGGAGCGTAATATCCTACGGTCACGGTTTTTTCCGCTTGCCGAATAGCGCCGTGCCTACGCGCACGTGCGTCGCGCCTTCTTCGATGGCCGTTTCCAGATCGTGCGACATGCCCATCGAGAGAGCCGTCACGCCGTGCTGCACGGCCAACTCGCGCAGGCGCCGGAAATAGGGCCGCGAGGGCTCCGGATTATCCGACCACGGCGGCATGGTCATCAGCCCCAGCAGGCGCAGGTTCGAGCACGCCCGCACGGCTTCGATCAGGGCGGGAATTTCAGCGGGATCGGCGCCGCTTTTGTTCTCTTCCTCCGACAGTTTTACTTCCAGCATGACGTCCATCGCCTTGCCGGCTTCATGCAGGCGCCGGGCGAGCTTGCCCGAATCCACGGTCTGTATGGTGTGAAACAGCTCGGAGGCTTTGCGCGCTTTGTTGGATTGCAGATGGCCGATCAGATGAAAGCGCGCCTCCGCGAGGTCGGCGACTTCGGGCGCTTTGCCTTCGAACTCCTGCACGTAGTTTTCGCCGAAGTCACGCAAGCCTAGTTCGTACGCATCGCGAATCGCGCTCGCCGGAAAGATTTTGGTCACGGCGATGAGCGTGATGGCGGCGGGATCGCGGCCGGCTTTGGCGGCTGCACCGGCTATCCGGTCGCGAACAATTTCCAGGTTCTGGCGGAGCGTATCAGGCAAGCTGCCTACAATCCTAGCAGCAGTGAGTTAGACTGGCAGCAGTGAAACCCGCCGCGCGGCGGGCGCACGGCGCAACGTCCGGCGACGCCCGAGCGGCTATTGAGCGTTTTCTCAAAGCCTCCCAAAAACCTGCGCTTCTGGAGCCCGGTGAAGACTGGCTGGCGCTAGTCGACGGCAGCTTTTCGCTCGAAGAGCAGAACGCGCGCCTCACCTTGCAGGCCTGGGATCAGCGCCGCAATCTGGTCCGGCGCGTGGTGGCGATTCATCAGGAATCGCCGGGCCGGCTGGAACTGGTGGTCGAGCGGTTCGCCCGCAAGCAGGGCCGCCTGTTTCTGGTCGATCTGGCTCGCTCCTGGACGCAGGATTGGGATCGCCGCGGCCTGCGCCTGGCTTTTCGCGAGCGCTTTCGCGGATTTCTCTCGCGCCAGTTTCCCGATTGGCGCATTGCCGAATTGAGCGTCGAGGCCGATCTCGAACACAGCCTGTCGCCGGTGTATCCGCGCGCGCTGCTGGTGAAAGGCAGCGCCGGAATCGCCGCCATTGCCGCGGGTCCGGACATGCTGGATTCATCGGGCATTCTCAGTTTCGGGCTGATCTGGCTGGATTATTTGCGAAGGCGCGCGCCCGCCATCGCGGTCGAAAGCCTGGCGCTATTCATGGCGAATGGCCAGGAGCGGACGACGTGCCTGCGTCTGGCTTTTCTCGATTCTCGCGCCGCGCGTTTCGAGGTGTTTGGATATTCCGGAGAAGACTCCGCGGCGAAGCTCGACCTGCGCGACCGAGGCAATCTGGAAACCCACCTGGACATCTGCCGCCGTGCGACGCATGGCCACGCCGCGATCGCCAATCTTCTCGATCGCGTGCCTGAAGTTGAGCAGGTGGAAGGGCACGATGGCGAGATCAGCTTGCGTGTTAGCGGCCTGGAATTCGCCCACACGCGATCGGGCGATCTCCGTTTCGGACTGGCGCAACGGCGCGAGGCGAGCGCGCACAATAGCGGCGAGATCGAACAACTGGCGCGAGAGCTCGCGCGGGTGCGAACGCCGTCAGCCAAGGGGCGCGATCATCCGCTGTACCGCCGCCAGCCGGAAGCGTGGCTCGAATCGCGCGTGCGAGCGGAACTGGAAACTGTGGATGCGTCGCTGCTTCCCGCGCCGGTCTACGGGCAGGTTCCGGCCTTCGCGGCCGCCGAGCGCAGTGTCATCGATCTGCTGGCCGTTGACGCATCCGGGCGCCTCGCAGTTCTCGAATTGAAAGCCACTGCCGACGTGCATCTTCCGCTACAGGCGCTCGATTACTGGATGCGCGTCAAATGGCATCTGGATCGCGGCGAGTTCACCGCGGCCGGCTATTTCCCCGGCATTGCGTTGCGCCCGGAACCGCCGCGCTTACTGCTGATTGCGCCCGCATTCGAATTCCATCCCTCGAGTGAAGCCATCCTGCGCTTCTTCGCCCCGGATGTCGAAGTGGAACGCATCGGCCTGGGCGCCGGTTGGCGCGCGAGCCTACAAGTCATGTTTCGATTGCGAGGCGCGCAGACTCCCTTGTAGAGGAGTGCTACCTTAACAATTATTTGGGAGCTTCTTTGAGGGCAGCAGGACTGTGATGCGACTGATAACACTTCTACTCGTGTATGTCTGTGTCGGGGCGGCGGAAGAGCCCACCTATTGTTCGTTCGAAGTGAAAGTGAGTAAGCCATCCGGGGTTCCGTTCGCGAAGGTTCCGGTCGCGCTGGTCGAAAACAGAACGCAATTCGGCACCGTGTTCACTGATGCGAACGGCTTGGCGAGGATCTGCGATGCACCGCTACACAGGGTAGATATCGTAGTGGGCATTGACCTGTGCGGAATGGTTCTGGTTGAAGAATGTTAGGCCCACGTGGCCCACTACCCGGCATGTTTTCGTCACCTATGTTGAAGAATGGTGTCCACATTTCGTTTTCGCAGATCAGTGTCAATCTCTAATACATATCGAAGATGAGAGGGGGCAGCCCCTGGATGGCGCGCGATTTGATGGGCGACCTTCCGGACCGGCCGTTAGTGACTTGTTCGGGCGGTTTTTCCGTACGCTCAAGCGCGGTGAAAAACTGGAAGGGACCGTGACGAAACAGGGATATCAACCAGCACCTGTCTCAGAGCAGTGCCTTCGCGACGGCGAAGACACAGTGGAGACAAAGGTCGTCCTGCGTAAACAATAGGATGACCCTCCACGTCATCCTCCAATTGCCAGCCGCACAGCTCCCCCTGTAAAGTGGAGGTACCATGTCCATGGCCATCCTCAAAGAGATCCGGCGTGCCGTCAGTACGCTCGACCCGGGGGAGGTGGACGCCCAAGCCCGCCGCCGCGTCGATATCGGTCTAATCGCCGCCGATGAAGCCGGCTTCGCGGAGATGGAGGAATTTCTCCTGCCTTCCGCCAAGACGCCGCCGCGCAAGCGCGCCGAATCGAGCGTCCTGCTGCATCGCGTGGGCGTAAGCGAGCAAACCGCATTCGATTTTCTGCTGGCCGCGCCCGATGCCGATGCGCCTGGGCACGCCATCATCTATCGCGCCGGTGACAAAGAAACCACGCTGCGCGAAATCCTGGTGCAGAACGAAGACTTGGGTTTGGCGCTGGCACGAAGTTTCTATCCGTTCCGCCAGCCGGTGGTCGATCGCGCCATTTACACCGTCTCGCGCGAGAACGCCCTGTTTGCCGTGGTCACGGCCCTGCCCGATGTGATTCCCAGCCTGGCCGAGCTGCCGTGGTCGCTGGGCGAATTCGCCAGCGATACCGCGTTCCTCACCATCAACCAGATTCGCCTGGCGTTTATGATTGCCGCCGCTAGCGGCAAGCCGGTGGGATATTCGCTGCAAAAGAGCGAAATCGCGTCGATCGTGGCCAGCGCCTTTGGCTGGCGGGCGCTGGCGCGGGAACTGGCTGGCAAGATTCCGTTCGGCTGTGGACTGATTCCTAAAGGCGCGATCGCGTTCGCCGGAACTTTCGTTGTAGGAATGGGACTGGAACGATTCCATCGCACTGGATCCGGCTTTTCCGGACGCGAGGGCAGCGATGTCTACCGCCTGGCTTATGAGCGCGGCAAGAGCGTGGTCGAAGGCCTGCTGCGCGGATTAAAAAATCGCAACGCTGCCTGAGTAAGCCGCGTCTTATTGGGGTATGCAGAGGGGAGGGGTTATGCTCCGTTATTTTTACAATTGCATCCTGGCAGCCGGGCTGGTGAGCCTCGGGTTTGCCGACACGCTGAATCTGAAGGACGGCCGCGCGGTGGAGGGAACATTCCTGGGCGGGAACACACGCGAAATTCGCATGGAAGTCGGCGGCAACATTCAGAATTTTGCCATCGATCAGGTCGAGAGCATCCACTTCCGCGGTAATCCGAACGCCGATGCCGCGCCCCCTCCGAGAGATATGCCCGTTCTGCGCGACTCCACTCCCCGCGAGCGGCCCAGCATTCTTCGCCCCGATGCTTCCAGTCAGAGTTACTCGCGTCCCGCGACCGCAGGCATTGAGTTGCCGGCCGGCACGCCACTGGTGGTGCGCATGATCGAATCGGTGGATTCCCAGGTGAACCACACCGGCCAAACATTTCGCGCCAGCCTGGATGAACCTGTGCTGATCAACGGCGAAACGGCCATTCCGCGCGGCGCTGACGTCACCGTCAAGCTGGTGGACGACAAAGAATCCGGAAAAATTAGCGGTAAAACCGTGCTTACGCTGGACCTGGTTTCGGTGATGGTGCAAGGCCGTTGGGTGGATATCAACACGCAGGCAGTCCAGCAAGCCAGCGCCGGCCGCGGAGCCCGGAGCGGTAAGGTCATCGGCGGAACGGCGGCGCTCGGAGCCATCATTGGCGCGATCGCTGGCGGCGGCAGAGGAGCGGCCATTGGAGCAGGCGCAGGCGCGGCCGCGGGAACCGGCGCCGAAGTCATGACCAAAGGCCAGCGCGTCAAAATTCCGACTGAAACGCGCCTGACGTTCAATCTGGAATATCCGATTAAGATTTGAAGCTCACTGAAGAAAGCATCTTAGAGCGGCTGCGCCGGATTTGTAGCGCCCTGCCTGACACCACCGAGACGGTCACGTTTGGGCACCCGACGTTCAAGACCCAGGGCAAGACATTCACGGTACTCGAAACCTATAAGGACGAGCTTTCGATCTGCATCAAGGTGGGCAAGACCCTGCAAAGTGTGTTCGAAGCCGACCCTCGGTTTTATCGCACGCCCTACATCGGCAAACACGGCTGGGTATCGCTCAAGGTGCATGCGGCGCCGCTGAACTGGGCCGAGATCAAGTCCCTGGTCAAGCAAAGCCACGACCTGGTCCTGAGCTCCAAAAAGTAGTTAGATCGAACCCGCTCGCACACAGTAAACCAATCTGTCCTGGCCTTCGGGATCGATCCTTGATTCCAGACGAACCCCGCCTATTTTTTCCACGGCTTTCTGCGAACGCAGGTTTTGCGGACTCACGTAAAGGACCACGCTGGTCACGAATTGGAAAGCGTGCCCCAGCATGAGTCGCTTCATCTCTCCGTTGTAAGCGCCGCCCCAGTGCGACCTGGCGAGGAACGTCCAGCCGATTTCAATTTCGCTTCTTGCCTGATCGTAGCCGTGAAATCGGGTCGCCCCGATGACTTGCCCGTTTTTGGAATCGATGGCGATCAATGCACCGCCCGATTCCAGGGCTTCGCGGAAATATTGTTTGAAGACGTCTTCCCGATAGCGATCTCTGGCAGGATGCTGCTCCCAAATCAGTGGATCGGAAGCGACGGCGTAGAGCTCTTGATAATCCTGAGGCTGAAGCGGCCTGAGTTCGAGCAGCTCACCTTTCAAAACCGGCTGGATATCAAAAGACACTTATCGCGAGGCAAACGTATTGCAGTCGGAGACCTGTCCCGACTGCAATCCGCGCTTGAACCACTCCGTGCGCTGCGCCGAGGAACCGTGAGTGAACGTTTCCGGGCTGACCCGCCCGCGCGCCATCTTTTGCAAACGATCGTCGCCGATCGCCGACGCCGCATGGAGCGCCTGCGCGACGTCCGCCTCATCAATGATCTTCCGCTCTTCCGTGGAGTATCCCCACACGCCGGCGAAGCAATCGGCTTGCAGTTCCAGCTTGACCGAAAGCTGATTGCGACTTGCCGGATTCCGCTGCTGCATGCCTCGCACCTTGGTTTCGATTCCGAGCAGGCGCTGCACGTGGTGGCCAATTTCGTGCGCAATCACGTAGGCTTGCGCGAATTTGCCCGGCGCGCCAAAGCGTTTTTCGAGTTCGTCAAAGAATCCAAGATCGAGATAAACCTTCTGATCTTCGGGACAGTAGAAAGGACCAACGGCCGATTGCGCCTGTCCGCAAGCCGATGGATAGGCGTCCCGGTATAGCACCAGCCGGGCATGGCGATAAGGGACGCTGGTCGAACGCGGCAGGGTCTTGTCCCAATTGGCCTGTACGTCGTTCAGCACAAACTTGACGAACTCGTACTCGGGCTTCTCTTGCGCATCCCGCTGGGTGCTGCGTGGCGGAGGTCCGCCATATGGCCGGGTGATTGGCGGTCGAGGAACCGGCGCACCGCCACCCGGTCCCAGGAAAACGGAGAAGAAATTCTGCCGGAACAGCAGGCTCAGAACGCCAATGACCAGCACGCCGCCGATGCCCAGGTGCACGCCGCCGAAACCGCCGCCACCAAAGGGTCCGCCGCCGCCGAATCCGCCGCCTCCGCCAAATCCTCCGCCGCCACCGCTATCGTCGCGGCGATCCTCAATGTCTTCGTCGGAACCGCCCGGTGTCCATTGCATACCTCTACAAGCTTACGTGATATGCGCGCCCTGCGTTTCCACGTACACCGCGTACAGCGACTGGCTGGCGGCCATGAACAGCCGGTTGCGCTTTGGCGCCGCCGAAGCAGATGTTGGCGCAGATTTCCGGCAGCAGGATCATGCCGATCCGCTCGCCGTCCGGGCGTGAAAACATGGACGCCGTCGTAGCCCGCGCCGACCCAGCCGGCGCCCACCCAGATGTTGCCGTCGGTGTCGGCGCGAATGCCGTCGGCTAAGCCCGAGCCTTTGCCGCCGATCTCCATCGAAACGTACCTGGCGGCCATTGCTTGCAGCGTACTTGCCCGTCGACAACGTCCTAGACCTTAATGATGTTCGGCGCCTCGGGTAGTGCGTGCGAGCCGGTGTCGCAGATGTAGAGCTTCTTGTAATCGGGCGAGAAGCAGAGGCCGTTCGGCTTGAACAGTTCGTCGGTGACCATTTCGATCTTGCCGGTCTTGCGATCGATGCGATAGACGGCTTCTTTCAATCGCAGTGGCTCGACGTGCCCTTCGTAGATAGCCGAGGATGCCGTAGCCGGGATCGGTGAACCAGATGCCGCCGTCGGGATGCACGACGATGTCGTTGGGCGCGTTGAACGGCTTGCCCTGCCACTTGTCGGCGAGCACCGTCAGCTTGCCGTTGTGTTCGTAGCGCACGACGCGGCGCGTGTCGTGCTCGCAGGAAAGCTGGCGGCCCTCGTAGTCGAACGTGTTGCCGTTGCTGTTGCCGGCGTTGCTGCGCAACACGCTGACGTGGCCGTCTTCTTCGAGCCAGCGCATCTGCCGGTCGTTGGGAATATCGCTCCAGACCAGGTAGCGTCCCGACGCGTTCCACGCCGGCCCTTCGGCCCAGAGGCAGCCCGGTGTACAGCCGCTGGATGGAGGTGTTGCCGATCTTGTATTTCGCGAACCGCTTGTCGAGCACCACGATGTCGGGATCGGGATAGCGCGCCGGCTCATGGCCGCTATAATCGCGCTGCGACTGAGCGAGCGCAGGAAGGGCGACGGAGCCCGCCAGCGCTGCGCCGAGGAAGCCACGCCGGTTGAGATCAGGTGTGCATGTCACGCGAAAAGCTCCTTAAGAGGAAGATGGACCAAGTCAGTATACCTTGTGAATTGGCAGCGCAGCCATTACACTGAGGGAGTGGCTCGGGCGTCTCGGTTCGAGCTGTGCATTCGGGGCGTGGCTCAGCCTGGTAGAGCGCCTGGTTCGGGACCAGGAGGTCCGGAGTTCGAATCTCCGCGCCCCGACCAAATCCCTCTTTAGTCAAACCATCACCTGACTTTCAACAATCACTGTAGTCCCGCGAATGTCGATGGCACCTCGAACGTTCCCTCGACCACCTCGACGAAGTTTCTCTCTTCGCGCAGGATCAGCCGCTTGGCCTGAGCCATGGCCAGATTCTCACGCGCCTCCGGATCCGCTTTCAAGCGGGCGCGGTAAATCTCATACGCGGCCAGGCTGTCGAAAGCAATCAACCCCCAGGCCACATCGTTGGTGCCTTCGTACGGCAGAAAATATCCCACCAGGTGGCCGCCGCAGCGGGGAATGATGCGGCCCCAGTTCTCGGCGTACTTCTTGAATCCGTCCCGCTGGAACGGATCGATCTGGTAGCGGATGACGCAGGTGATTTTCATGGCTGGTCTCCTCGCGGCTGGTCGGCGTCGCGCATCCAAGCCAGCGACGCCGCCACGATGATTCCCATCGCGTCACGGCGGCTTATCGTCATCGCGGATTCACATGCCGCAGTATGCCGTTTGTACGGGCAGGAACACTTCGTTTACCATCAAAGTATGGATGTCGAACAGCACGCCGACGCTGCAGTCTCCAGAATCGCCGCGGCCATCGGCGAGCCGGCGCGGGCGCGTATGCTCTACTGCCTGATGGACGGCCACGCGCGAACCAGCACGGAGCTGGCGATGGTGGCCGAAGTGAGCCCATCCACCGCCAGCGTGCACCTGAGCCGGCTGAAAACGAGCGCATCTGGTGAAAGTGATGGTGCAGGGAAAGCATCGCTACTACAGCCTGGATGGTCCCCACGTGGCCGCGCGCTTGAAGGGCTGAGCGTGCTCGCCGGCGGCCGCCGCGGCAAGTTCGTACCCAACACGCCCAGCCGGCTGCGCGCCGCGCGGACTTGCTACGACCACCTGGCCGGCGCCATCGGCGTGTCGCTCCACGATCGCTTCCAAGCTCTGGCGTGGCTGTCCGCCGCGAGCGGCAGATGCCTACGATCTCACCGCGCGCCGGCACCGAAGGCGTTGGAAGCTCTCGGCGTGGATATCGAGGCCACCCGCACGCTGCGCCGCCGCTTCGCTTACGCCTGCCTGGATTGGAGTGAGCGCAGGCCGCACCTCGGTGGAGCGTTGGGAGCGGCGCTTCTGAAAATCGCGCTGAAGCGAAAATGGGTGATCCAGGATCTCGACAGCCGGGTCTTAGAAGTTACGAGTGTGGGCCGCCACGACATGCTGGCGCGCTTCGGCCTTCACATTTGATAAGCGGTGCCGCGCGGCGAGTCACAATCGGAGATGTACAGACTAGATACCATATCCCTTCGGGAATAGTGGTTGCCCCGGCGTGCGATAATGGCCGCTTGGATGTCACGGGGCGATCGTTGATTGGAAAAGGGATAACTACAACACTCCTCTTTCGTTGTGGCGTGCTGCTGATCTTCGCAGCCGCCACCATGGACCGGGCCGGCGCGCAAACCGACGGCGCCGATTTCTTCGAGAAAAATGTTCGCCCGGTGCTGGCGCAGCGCTGTCTGGTGTGCCACGGGGGCGGCGGCGAGCCGATGGGCGGACTTCGCCTCGACAGCCGCGAAGCGATCCTGCATGGCGGAACCCGCGGGCCAGCAATCGTTGCCGGCAAACCCGATGAGAGCTTGCTGATCCAAGCTGTCCGGCAAACTGGCAACGGCCTGCAAGATGCCGCCCAGCGGCAAGTTGAGCGACGCCGAGATCGCGCTTAATCGCGCAATGGATCGCGATGGGAGCACCCTGGGCGAACAGCGCGCCGCAGGCCGCGAAATCGCCGCAGAAGTTCTGGGCTTTCGTGCCGCCGGCGGACTCCGCTGTCCCGGCAGTGAAAAATCCCAGTTGGGTGAAGACGCCGATCGATGCCTTTATCCTGGCGGCTCTCGAAGCCAAGCAACTGACGCCCGCGCCGCCCGCCAGCAAGCGCGAACTCATTCGCCGCGCTACTTTCGATCTGACCGGCCTTCCTCCCACGCCCGAAGAAGTGGCGGCTTTCCTCAATGACGCCAAGCCCGACGCGTTCGCGCGCGTGGTGGACCGGCTGCTCGCTTCTCCGCGCTATGGCGAGCGCTGGGGACGGCACTGGCTGGACGTCGCGCGCTACGCGGATTCGAACGGCCTCGACGAAAATCTGGTGTACCGCAACGCCTACCGCTATCGCGATTACGTGATCCAGGCGTTCAACAAGGACAAGCCCTACGACCAGTTTGTGCGCGAGCAACTGGCCGGCGATCTACTTCCCGGCGCCGAGCGATTTGTCGACAACATTTGAACGCTGGACCGCCACCGGCTATCTGTCGCTCGGCGCCAAAATGCTGGCCGAAGACGATCCCGTGAAGATGGAGATGGACATCGTCGACGAACAGCTCGATACGGCATCGCGCACCTTCATGGGCCTCACCGTAGGCTGTGCCCGCTGCCACGATCATAAATTCGATCCCATCGCCCAGGCCGATTACTATTCCATGGCCGGAATCTTCAAGAGTTCGAAGACCATGGAGAATTTCAAGGTCGTGGCCAAGTGGCATGAGTATGTGCTGGCGCCGCCAGACGATCGCGCCCGTCTCGAAGCGCACGAAAAGAAAATCGAAGCCAAAGGCAAAGAGATCAGCCGGCTCACTAGCGCGGAGAATCGCAAGCTGTCCGCCGAAGCGCGCGAGAAAGTCGGCGCCTACTTGCTTGGCCGCCTCCGACGTTCTGCGTTACGAAGCGATCGCGCTGACGCCCGTGTTTGCGGGCAAAGGCAAGATGCCGGAGAGCAGCTTGATCCGCGCCGCCGGCAGCTTCGAACGCGGCAATGCGCCTCACACGCTCGAAAAGGGCAAACCGAATGTCGCGAAAGACGAGAAGGGTCCGTTCTTCGCCGAATACGACATCACGATTCCCAAGGCAGGCAACTACCAACTGGATTTCCTGGAACAGGAGACCGGCGGCGGTACTGCGGACATCTGGATCAATGGCGTTCTGATGATGAAAGGCGCCGGCGCGGTGACGAATCGCGGCGCGTCGCCAGATGCAGGCGGTTGGTCGGTCACTGGCATTTTGCCCTTTACCGCCGGCAAGAACGTGCTGCGTCTGGAACACAAATCGCGCTTTCCTTATTTCGAGAAGCTGGCGGTCGCGCCCAACCCGCTTCCCACGGGCGCGCCCATTCCCAAATCCAATGTGCAGATCGCGCGGCGAGTACGGCATCAATCCCGGCATTCTCGATCATTGGGTGGAGGAGATGCATCGCGCGAAAGGCGCGCCCCATTCGGTGCTGTTCGCTTGGTACGTGTTTGAAGCCCAGCACGCGCTCGACGACAAAACACTGAGCGCGTGGACTTCGCCCGCAGCGCAATCGTTCCAACAGCTTCCACCCGAAGACGCGCGAAGAACTGGCCGCGAAATATCAGCAGTTGTTCCAGGAAGCCAACCGGCAGTGGCAGGCGCTGCGTGCCACGCTTCCGCAGCCCGACGACAGCGATTCGGATATGGATGAGCCGGCGAAGAAAGAAGTGAAGCCGGCCACACTGGCCGGATGCCGGCATGGAAGCGCTGCGTCAGGAGCTGTACGAAAAGGCCGGTCCGTTTCGCGCCCCGGATGAGCCGCGCGAGTATTTCCCCGCAGCGGCGCAAGCGCAGTTGACCCAACTGGAAAAAGAGCGCAAGGATCTGGAATCGTCCAAGCCCGAGTTTCCCCAAGCCATGGGTGTCGCCGATGGATCGCACGGCGGCGACCTCGCCGATTCATCTGCGCGGCAGCCACTGGACGCTAGGCAAAGTAGTGCCGCGCCGTTTCCTGCCGCGTCATCGCGGGAGACAACCAGCCCCCCATTCCCGCAGGACAAAGCGGCCGCCTGCAATTTGCCGAATGGCTGACCCAGCCTGAACATCCGCTCACCAGCCGCGTGATGGCAAATCGCCTCTGGCGCTGGCACTTTGGCCGCGGCATCGTCCCCACCGTGGACAACTTCGGACGCCTGGGCGATTGCCGCCCAGCAATCAGCCGCTGCTCGATTGGCTGGCGCTGCGCTTCGTCGAGAGCGGTTGGTCGATCAAGCAGATGCACCGGCTCATCATGCTCTCGAATACCTATCAGATGAGCAGCCAGTTCGATGAGCACGCCGCCGAGGTTGATCCGGAAAACACGCTGCAGTGGCGCATGAACCGCCGTCGCCTGGAAGCGGAAGAAATACGCGATGCGATTCTGGCCGTTGCGGGCGATCTCGATCTTACCGCCGGTGGCTCGATTCTCACTTTCAAGGATCGGCAATATGTCAGCGACACCGAGAAGCGCGGCGGCATCGATTACGATCGCAACCGGCGCGCGGTTTACATCCCCGTCGTGCGCAGTTCGATGTACGAAGTGTTCCAGGCTTTCGACTTGGGCGATCCAGCCACTTCGAACGGCGACCGCAACTCCACGGTGATCGCTCCGCAAGCCCTGTTCATGATGAACGGCTCGGTGGTGTTGCAGCACACACGCGCGATGGCCGAGAAGCTGCTTGCGCGCAACGACGTGGACGATGCGGGCCGCATTCGCGACGTGTACGAGCGAGCCCTGGGCAGGCCGCCTTCCGCCAAGGAAATCGATCGCGCCATGACTTTCATCGCTCAGGTGGATCACGCCATGGAAGCGCGTAATCCCGACGCTGCCTCGCGCAGGATATTCGCCTGGCAGAGTTTTTGCAAATCATTGATCGCATCAAACGAGTTTATTTATCTGAATTGAGGATTGGCTTATGAACCCGCATTGGAACTCTTACCTGAATCGCAGTCTCTCGCGTCGTGAGCTGCTGCGCGTGAGCAGCACTGGATTCGGTAGTCTGGCGCTGGCGGGCCTGCTGGCGGACGAAGCGCGCGGGGCAACGCATGGGCGCGGCCACAGCCGGACCTCTCGCAGTGAAGCCGCCGCATTTCGCGCCCAAAGCCAAGCGCGTGATTTTTCTGTTCATGCACGGCGGGCCATCGCAAGTGGACACGTTCGACTACAAGCCGCTGCTCATTCGCGATCACGGCAAGCCGCTGCCGTTCCAGCGCCCCAAGGTCGTATCGAGCGAGACCTTCAATCTGCTGAAGTCGCCATGGGAATTCAAGCAATACGGCCAGAGCGGCATGTGGGTGAGCGATCTGTTCCCCAAGCTGGCGCAGCAAGTGGACGACATCTGCTTCATCAAATCCATGTGGGGATCGAACTCGCGGCACGGCGGCGCGCTGCTGGAATTGCATACCGGCAGCGACACGTTCGTCCGGCCCAGCATGGGTTCGTGGATCACTTACGGACTCGGCACCGAGAATCAGAGCATGCCGGGCTTTATCACCATCAGCCCGACGCAGAGCCACGGCGGCGCCAACAATTACAGTTCGGGATTTCTGCCGGCTCCGTACGCGGGAACGCCCATCGGTTCGGTGGGAATCGCCGCGCGCGACGCCAAGATCCCGTTCATCGCGAACACCGAGACGCCGCGCGATATCCAGCGCATGGAGCTCGACTACCTGCAGGATTTGAATCACGAGCAACTGGCGCGGACCGGCCCCGATGCGTCACTCGAAGGCCGCATCGAATCTTTCGAGCTGGCGTTTCGCATGCAGACCGAGGCGCCCGGATTGCAGGACATCTCCGAGGAATCGCCAGCAACGCTCAAGCTCTACGGCATCGATAATCGCGTCACCGAAGATTTCGGCCGCCAGTGCTTGATGGCCCGCCGGCTTTCCGAGCGCGGCGTGCGCTTCGTGCAGGTGAGCCACACCTACAAATGGGACCAGCACTCCGACCTGCAGCGCGATCATTCACAAAACGCCCATGAAGTGGATCAGCCGATTGCCGGACTGCTGCGCGATCTAAAAGCGCGCGGCCTGCTGCAGGACACGCTGGTGCTGTGGGGCGGGGAATTCGGCAGGACGCCGACCGCGCAAGGCTCCGACGGGCGCGATCACAATCCGGAAGCATTCACCGTATGGATGGCCGGTGGCGGCGTCAAACCGGGGCTGCAATACGGCTCCACCGACGACTACGGCTACTATTCAGTGGAGAACAAAGTCCACTTCCACGACCTGCACGCGACCATCCTGCATCTGCTCGGCATGGATCACAAACGGCTGACCTATCGCTACGCTGGCCGCGATTTCCGCTTGACCGATGTGCACGGCAACGTCGTGCACGACATCATCGCCTGATCAACGCTTCTTCGCCGGCCGCGGGCGAGCGGTCTTGAGAGCTAAAGGGTTGCTGGAGCCCGCAGGCGTGTTGACGGTGACGTCATGGGTTCCGGTTGCGCCGTCACGCGCGATCCCGATGGTTGCCGTGATTTGTGTATCGTCGGCGATCTTCACATTTTCGACCGTGACTCCCATACCGCTTACAGCAACAGTCGCATCATTGGTGAAGTTCGCGCCAGTCAGGGTAACCACCCTAGTACCTGTCGCCGGCAGAGTCTCCGGACTCATCCAAACCAACATAGGCGTTTGAATAGCTGACAAAGTAAACGGGGGCTTGACCGCTGCCTGCAGGCCCCAGCCAGGATTCGTCCCCTCCCCGGCGTACGCGCCGCGGAAAACCACCGCGCCTTTTTCCTGGGTCTTAGGCCTGCCGTTAAAATCCCGTGCGTAGTCGGCGTCGCCGTGGTACGAGCTCAAGTCGATCGCCGTACCCTGGCACTTTCCCGGCAATGGATAAAAATCCATGGAGCCAAGGTCATACGAAGGAGAGCGAACATATTTCGCCGCGCTGTCCACGGTCTCGAGGATGTTGTTGAATTTGTTGGCGATGAATCCGGCGAGAGGTGTCAGGGCGAATATCAGATTCCCGGTTACGGCGTCGTCGATCGTGGCCCTGGTGCCGATCTGGATGCCGCGCTCCCACGTGTAAATGGTGTTGTTGTAAAAGTAAGCGATTTTCAGAGCGTCTTCCTGCTTACGCAGGACTACAGCCGGATAGGTGTACGATCCGTCCACAAAAATATTGTCATGAATGCTCAGCCGCCCGGATGCCTGCAGCAGCGCTTCCCGGTGGTTATGAAGGAAATAATTGCCATACACCTCGTACATATTCAGCGATCCCCGGCCGCTCGCGGGAAATGAGCCCAGCAGGACATTGGGGCGGTCTCCATCGGGACTCAAAAGGTCGTTTTTAATGAAAACATTGTGGCGGATAATTGTTGTGGTGGGACCGCTCGGAAAACCTTCCAGCGACGGATATTCGATCTGGTACTTAATCTGCAGGTTGTAGCCGATCGAGTCCTGGATCAGGTTGTTCTCGATCACTCCGGCGACGAAGGGGTCCAACCCCGTCGAGTCGCCCAAGATACATGCCGGTCCCGGCGCCGAGAATCTGGTTGTTGCGAATGATCCAGCCCCACGTCGGCGTCTTGGTCGAAATTCCGTCCGTCTGCTGGCCGCCATCCAGGCCGACCAAAACATTCCCTTCGATGCGGATGTGGTGCGTGACGTTCCGGTCGTGCTCTCGCGCGCTGATTCCGAAAGCACCCGGAATGCCGCGGCTGTCAATGCGCAGATTTTCGATCGCCAGGTAACTGCAGTTGGTGATTTCGACGGTGTTGTTATGCAGCACGCCGAAGATCACGGCGGGCGGTCCGGATTTCGGGCCGGTAATGGTGATCCACGCGTCCGGCGTTCCGTTCACATCCCTGATGGGCAGCCGGGAATAGTTTCCTGGCGCCAGGTTCAAGGTGTCGCCGGGGTTCAAATCGCGGAGGAGCGCGCGGTAGGTTGCCGGATTCGCTTCAACGACTGCGGCCGCCCCTGACCGAGCAGCGCATAGCACGGCTGCGATCCACAAGCCGCGGACAATACGAGAGACACCGTGATGCATCGTTGCGAAGCTAGCATCGCCAAAGGGACACCGTCAACTTCAACGCAGCACGCCACCCTGGTAATCCAGCACGGCGCGCAGCAGTTCGTAATCGTACTTCGCGCTGGCGGCGGCGATCTCGGCGGAAGTCTTGTTCAACTGCGCCTGGCTCAATTCCACGATGGAACTGAGGCCAAGGTCGTAGCGCGATTGCGCCAAGTCCATCGCCAGCGACGCCTGCGCCAGCAATTCCGCCGTGAGCCCGAGCCGCTCAAAAGCGGTACTGGCGTTGAGCCAGGCGACTTGAATATCCCGCGCTACGCGATTTTCCAGATCCCGTAAGTTCTGGGCCGCGGCCTGGGCGCGCAAGTCCGCTTCCGAACGCCGGGCTGAGAACAGGTGGCCGTTGAAAACCGGCACATTGATATTCATGCCGGCAGCGGCGTAGCGCCCGCGCAGCGGATCTTCATATGCGGGAAGTCCGCCGGCCGTGGCTAGCGCGCTGATGGTCGGATACGACAACGCTTTTTCGGCGCTGGCGAATTTGAGAGCGGCATCGCGCTCGGAACGGCTGCTGGCCAGCTCCGGACGCACCTGGATACCATCCTGAATGAGCTTGGCGGGATCGAGTGTGAGCGGATCTGGTTCTGCTGGATCGGAGAGGCGGAAGGTGCGTTGGTCGCGATAGCCCAGCGCAGTGGATAGCTCTGCGAACGCCGCCTTCACGTCGCTGCGGGCATTGGCCAGCAGCAGCTTGGACTCCGACAAATTCACGCTGGCGAAGCTCACGTCCAGCCCGGATTTCAATTTACTGCCGGCGAGTTCGGTTACCTGATCGGTCACCAACTGCCGCGCCTTCACGGTCTCTTCGGCCACGCGCAGCACGGTTTGAGCGCGTAGCGCGGTGAAGTACGCATGGTTGACCTGTAGCAGCACATCGGCCTGCGTGGCTTGCGCGGTTTGCGCTTGCGCCTGCGCACGCAGCCGGGAACTTTCCGTCAGGTTGGAAGTCCGTCCGAAATCGGTGACCAACTGGCTCACGTTGATTCCGCCGGCGAGGCGATTGTAAATGATGGGATTGTTGAGAGCGCCGGCCGCGACACGGCTGCCGGAGAGCGCCCCCGCGCCGGTCACGCTGCCGTAGACGTTGGGGAAAAAGGCGGAACGCACTTCCGTCGTTACCTGATTGGCAGCGGCGGCGTTCAGCAGGGCCGCGCTCACTTGCGGATGATTCTTGACGGCGATGGCCTCGGCGTCTGTGAGCGTCAAGTTCGCGATGTCTTGCGCCAGGGCTAACGGCGCCATCCACAGACACATCCAGAATGCGCGTTTCATTGAGCTGCCTCCGCCTTCTTATTTTGGCTGAACAGGACATAGGCGGCCGGTACGACGAACACGGTCAACATCGCCGACACGGTGAGCCCGCCGATGATCGCGCGTGCCAGCGGTGCGTAAGCTTCGCTACCGGCTCCGAGCTTCAAAGCCATGGGCAGCAGGCCGATCATGGTCGCGAGCGTAGTCATCATCACCGGACGCAACCGCACGCGCCCGGCGGTGGCGACGGCTTCGCGCACTTCCAGGCCATCCTCTTCCAGACGGTGTGCGAACTCGACAATCAAAATGCTGTCGGCCACCGCGATGCCGCCCAGCATCACCACGCCCATCAGCGACATCACGTTCAGCGTGGTGCCGGTGACGTAGAGCGTGATGAGCACGCCAGTGAGGCCGGGCGGCACGGCCAGCAAAATCAATAGCGGCAGCAGAAAGGAACGAAACTGCGCCACCAGAATCAGGTAAAGCAGCACGAGCGAAAGCATCAATCCGAAAGCAAAGCTACGGAACGACGCGCGCATGCCTTGCACCATGCCGCGCAGGTCGACGCGAACGCCCGCCGTGGCCTTGATTTCAGGAATCATGCGATCGATAGCGGTGGCGATTTGCCCCAAGTCCTCGCCCAGCGGCCGCACGAAAATATCGATCGTCCGGCGCAACTGGTAGTGATCGACTTCAGTGGGCGATTGGATGCGGGTGATCTTGCCAAGCATATCGAGCTGCGTCGGGTTCAAGCGATCCGCGGAGCGCAGCGGAATGGATTTCAAGTCGAGCAAGCTCTTGATCTGTGTCTCGGGATATTGCACGGTGAGCATGTAGTCGTTGCCGGTTTTGGGATCGATCCAGTAACTGGGCGCGATCATGGTGTTCGAAGTTAGCGCGGTAATCACGTTATCCACCACCTCTTGCTGATTCAGTCCGAGCTGGCTGGCCTTGGTGCGATCCACATTGAGCTGCAGCGCTGGGTAATCCAGATCTTGCGGGATGAAGACATCTGCGACGTTCGGGATTTTGCGAATGCGGCCGGCCAGCTCTACTGCCGTCGCGTAGTTGGCGGTCAGGTTGTTGCCGGACACCTGGACGTCGATGGGCGCAGGCAGGCCGAGATTCAACACGGCATCCACCAATCCGCCGGATTGGAAATACGCGCTGAGCTCCGGCAGTTCCGTAGCCATTTTCTTTTGCACCCGGGTCATGTATTCGTAGCTGCCTGTTTTGTGCTCCTCATTCAAGCTGACCTGGATGAACGCGGTGTGCTGGGCGGAGTTGGTGGTGTAGATTGCCGAGAAATCCGGTGTGGTGCCGATGTTGGAAACGATCATTCCCAGGTCGGCCGGCGAAATCTCGCGGCGGATAAGGTCTTCCACGTTGCCCACCAATTTTTCGGTAAGCTCCAGCCTGGTGCCCGATGGCGCCTTCAGGTTGATGACGAATTGCCCGGCGTCAGTTCGGGGAAAAAAGGAAACGCCCAGCAGAGGAAACAAAGTGAGGCTCGCGGCGAACACCACCACCAGCGTCAGCACAGCCAGGAGCGGCCGCCGCAACACGCGCCGGACAGTGCGGTCATACGCGTTGAGCAGCCTCTGAAATCCGCGGTTGAACCAGGCGTTGAAGCGCGCGCCCCAGGACGTAGACCCGTGGCTCTCTGCGCCGCCGTGAGGTCCGTGAATGAACATGGCGCAGAACAGCGGTACCACAGTCATGGCTACTGCGTAGGAGGCAAACAGCGAGAGTACCACCGCCAGCGCCAGCGCAGAGAAGAGAAATTTGCTGACGCCGTACAAGAACGTAACCGGGAAAAACACCACGACCAAAGTCAGCGTGCCGGCCAGCACCGCCAGCGTTACTTCCTTACCGCCTTTCTCGGCAGCGATCCGCGGCGCCTCCCCCATTTCCAGGTGGCGGAAAATATTCTCCAGCACAACAACCGAATTGTCGATCAGCCGCGAAAACGCCAGCGCCAGCCCGCCCAGCACCATGCTGTTCACCGAACTGCCGCCGAGCGACAGCGCAATGAAAGTAGCCAGCGCCGAGAGCGGAATCGAAAAGAAAACGGCGAGGGTGGCGCGCATACTGCCCAGAAAAATCAGGATCATCAGCGACGTCAGCAGCAGCCCGATGCCGCCCTCGCGCACCAGCGTTTCGATGGCCGCCTTAACGAATGCCGATTGATCGAAGACCACCTTTGAAACCAGTTCCTTCGGCACATCTAGCAGATGTGCGATCGAATCCTTCACGCCGTCGACGACAGCGATGGTATTGGTATCGCCGCCCTGCTTGAGCACCGGCGTGTAGACCGAGCGCTGGCTATCCACGCGGACGATGTTGGTCTGAATCTGCTGGGCATCCTGCGCAAAACCCAGATCGGAGACGCGCACGGGCGCCTGTCCAACCATCTTGATGGGTAACTGATCGATGTCGGCGATGTCGGAAAGCTGGCTGTTGGTGTAGATGTTGTAGTCGTAGGGCCCGATTCGAACATCGCCGGCGGGCAGAATCAGATTGGACATGTTGACGGCGCGCACCACATCCATAAGGCTGAGCTGGTGGGCTTCCAGTTTGTAAGGATCGACGTAGACCATGATCTGCCGGTATTTCCCGCCAAACGGCTGCGGCACCGACGCTCCCGGCACGCTGGCAATCTGGTTGCGCACGTTGAACTGCGCCAGATCGCGGAGTTGCGTTTCATCCAGGCCAGCACCTTTAAAAGTCACCAGGCACACGGGAAGGCTGGAAGCGTCGAACTTCAAAACCACCGGCGGCAGGGTTCCCGGAGGCAGGCGCCTTAGCTGCGCCATCGCTAGATTGGAGATGGTGGTCACAGCGGAATCCGGATTCGTGCCGGGCTGGAAATAAACCTTGATGATACTGACGCCCGGCAGGGAACGGGATTCAATGTGATCGATGCCGCTGCCCAGAGTGAAGAATCGCTCGAAGCGGCTGGTGATATCGGTTTCGATCTGCTCGGGCGGCATGCCGGAATAAAAAGTCGCGACCACCACCACCGGAATATTCATGGCCGGGAACATGTCCACCGGCATGCGCACCAGGCTGGTGATTCCAACCACCGCGATCACCAGGCAGACCACCACAATGAAATAGGGATTACGAATCGCAAAGGTGGACACTAGGGCTGCTCCTTCAGTTCACCGGGGTCGATGATCTTCGGTTCCACCTGCTGTCCCACTTTCAACTGGCTGCGGCTGCCCACCACCACCATTTCGTTTTCGTGCAAGCCGGAGAGAATTTCCACGCGGTTGGACGTTTCCAGGCCCCGCTTGACCGGCCGCTCCTCCAGCCGTTTGTCCGCGTTGACGACCAGCACCGAGGGCTTGCTTTCATGACCGCCCAGCGCTTGTACCGGAACCGCCAGTACTTGATTTTTCTTCTCCAAGGTCAGATGGGCTTCCGCGTACATGCCCGGAACCAGCACCAGGCTGGGGTTTTGCACATCAACCTCGGTTTCCATCGTGCGGGTCGAGAACTGCACGCGATCCGAAAAGCGCGCGACCTTGCCTTGAAAACTGCGGTTGAGACTGGGCACGCGCACCTCGACAGGCTCTCCGATGTGAATGCTGGGAACCACCGTTTCCGGCACCGGCAGCACCAGCCGGAGCAAGCTGTTCTCCGAGAGACGCACTACCGGCATGGCCTGTGTCTGCGATGCGGTGCCCTGCTGAACCATTGCGCCGGTGTCGGCGTAGCGCTTGGTAATGACGCCAGCGAACGGCGCTGTGATGCGCGCATAGGCGTTGAGAGTTCTGACTTTGTTCTCGTCGGCATTGGCAACCTGTACGCCCTGTTCGGCCGCGGCCAGCGCGGATTTCGCCGCCGCTATCTGCGCTTCGGAGACGAGATCGCGCCCCTGTGCATCGTCAATTTCCTGCTGGGCGACCAGGTTTGGACGCGCCTTGCTCACCGCGGCCAGACGCTCATAGGACAGATGGGCAACCGTGTGCGCCGACTCCGCCCGGCGGAGCTCATCTCGTGCCCGCAGCACATCGGCATCGCTGCGCCGCTTGCCCGCCGAAGCCCGCGCGAGATCGTCCACCATCTCCGGAATCTCCAGGACGGCGAGCAACTGGCCTTCCTTGACGCGGTCGCCGACGTCGACATACATCGTCTTCACGTAGCCGGCAACTTTGGCGTGTACGTCGATCTCTTGAAACGGCCGGAACTCGGCCGTCAGAACCAGGTCATGCGAGAGGTCCGCCAGCGCTACTCGGGCCACGGCGACGGTAGTGGTTTGCTGTGGGTCGCCACGCGCTTCGATCGGTGTTTGCCGCGCGCAGGAAGCGGCCAGCGTCAGGGCGAGCCCCACAACGGCCGACTTGCCAAAATATCTTTTGTTGGGTTTGTGCATTGGTGTTAGTCCAAATCCCGAATCACTTTCCGCAATTTCTCGAGTGAGAAGCTGCGTGATTTACACAGATCGATTACTTTGCGTTCGCTCTGGCTGATCTCGGCCGCGCGTGCGGGAATCTCCGCGGCGATTTCCTTGGGAATACTCAGCACACCGTGGCGATCGCCGAAGATCGAGGTCGCCCGGAGCGATCCGCAGCCCGCCGATCTCTACCGGTTTGCCGAATTCCACCATATGGGCATAAGCATGCGAAACCGCGACCCCTCCCGCGAACACTTGAAAACCCGCCGCTTCCACGGCAGGCAGGTCTCGTGCTGTGCCATTGGTCACAACCCCCACGCTTCCTAGTGCCTGCTGGATTAAGGCGTGAATCTCTCCGATGAAGGCGCCGAACCCCGGCTTTGGGTCAATGTCCTGGATCACGAGAACGCGCGGCGCCGGTAACGTGACCAGGTAGTTCCACCAGTCCGTACGATCGTGATAATTGTGTTCCACCGGAGGCGGAGACGAACAGCGGATGCGGCCGGTTACGGCATAACCAAGCATCGGCGGAAGGCCAGGGAACAGGCTGCGGACGCTGGAATCGGCAAAACCCTCGTTACGCAGTCTCACGCCGAAAGACTCGATGGCATTGGACACGGCACAGGTACCCAATTGGCGAATGGCTTCCAGTTGTACCGGACTCAGCGTATGTTTCACGTTTGATAGCTCCCTTTCAAAACCGTGTGAGGCGGTAGCCAAGGAGCAGAATGGCCGCAGTGATTGCGCCCCGGCCGTAGGCCCGCCGCGATTGTGACATCGAGTGGAAGCCAATACCCACGAGTAATGGATTCAGCCACGCCAGGGCATGTTGCGACTGCGCCAGAAAAAGCAGGCCGGCTTCCGCCAGGAACAAACCTTCCCAGATTCGAAATGCGATTTGCCTGGATCGCATCGCAATCCCACCTTCCTCAATTGAAAACTTGAGCCAGCCAGAGCTTGCGCTCCTCCGGCAAATGAATGGGCGTTTTTGGAGAACTAAACGGCGGCGGGAGGCGCCCTGAGCTGCCGGGATCCCCGCGGGGGGCAGCTTAGGGGTCGAACGATCGGCGTCACAACGATCCGGCGCTCCGGTTCCATCGTGATCTGCGGATCACTGGCTCGGGCCACGCTAAGCGGAATATGCCCGGCATCAGCCCGGCATTCCTTCATTTTGATGGCTTTAGAAAGATATGAGGTAGAAGAATCAGGCGCATTGAACTGGCTGTGTTTGGCTTCCACGGCGAGCGCGACGACGCCCAAAACCATGAAGCAAACAAACGCAGTCACCAAGCAACGACGAAGTGACGCGCGGCTGGCTGCCTTCATTTCCACTATCAGTCTAGCAAAACCGGCTATGGAACCTGCGCCCCACCGTGTTCCGGCAGCGGTTTATCGGTGTGGAAGTACTTCTTGTAGGCGCCAATCCAGTCGGCGGCGATCGCGCGCTGAGCCTCGGCCAAATCCAGGCTGCCGTCGCAAACCATCTGACGGAGACGGTCCTCCAAAGCGTCCTTCACTTCGGCGTTCCAAATCGTGGCCGAGTGAGAATGCGGCCAGAGATTGTGAATATCATCTGCGCCGCCAAGCGCTGGCGTCACCAGATAGTCGACCTCGTAGGCGAGCGGATCGGCCCCGGTGATTCCGTATTCGTCGAACACTTGCCGCTGCAGCGCTACAGGTACCGCTTTGTTGTTGGTGTTGGCCTGTCCGCAGACAGCACCCCGGCTGACCAGAAGCGCCGCGCCGGGGGTGATCGACGAATCAGGAATCGATAACACCATCTCCCTGGAACGCGGGCGATTCATACTCGATCGGGTGAAAAAGAAACCGATTGCGAGAACAGCGGCCATTGCGGCAGCCCAGGCCAAGTAGCGGGGCAACTCTGACAACCTGGGCCCGGCGGCGGAAAGTTGGGCCATTTGCGCGTTCAGCAACGCGCGCGGGCCGGCGGCGGGCGGTAATTTTCCGTCGAACTCACGTTGATGTACGTGGACGAAATCGGTAATGGCGGTCTCAAGTTCCTGGCGGCGCGCGCGGCACTGCCAGCACGCGTCGAGATGCTCACGGACAACCTGCTCTTCGTGGCTGGACAACTCTCCCTCCACCCCCAGGAGCAGTTGTTCATCGGAAAGATGGGAATCTTCGTGCGTCATAAGCTTCACCGTTCGGCCGAGCGCGCAATGCGCGCCAGAGACCGGGCCAAGCAAACACAAACCGAACCGAGGGACATTTCGAGCACCTCGGCGATTTCCCGGTAACGCAAGCCCTCAGCCCGTAGAAAGAGACAGCGGCGATCCTGTTCCGGCAATGCGGCAACCACCGCCCGCAGTCGCTGCTGCGTTTGCGCACTGGCGAGTTGTTCTTCCGGAGAAGGGCCCGGGTCCAGGGCAAAGCTTTCCGCGGCTTTCGGCAGGACCGCTAAATCCCGATGCATCCGGTAGCGCCGCTTCAAAGCTAAGTTGTGCGCGACTCGAAACAGCCAGCCGCGCAGGTTCTCGCGGGATTTGCCGGAGCGCAGATGCTGAAACAGCGAGAGAAACACTTCCTGCAGAACATCTTCGCCGTCTGCAAAGGTAAGGCCGAAACTCGATAAGTAGCGCAGCAGCGGGCTTCGGTATACGTCGAAAAGGGAAGATACCTCTTCCTGCAGGCGGTCCCGCCTATCGGGCGCCGCGATGGCTCCCAACCCGGGCAAGGCGGTCAAACTGGTGAAACGCGGCGGCATACCGTACTTTCGACTCTAGCAAATCACTTCCATACTGAATATTCCTGATCCGGCCCGTCTGTTCATCATTATTTATTCATAGGTGCGGGTTTCAAACCCGCCCCCACGTGCAAATAGTAGGAAAAAACTCTGAACAGGGAGCGCATTCCGGGGATTTGTGGATATGGAGGTGCGCGCGACCAGTCTCAAAATCGGATTGTTCTTCCTTTGCATGAGCCTGCTGGCGCAGCAACCGTCCGGTGAAATCAACCTCGAGGTCAAGGACGAAACTGGCGCATCCATGGAGGCCTCCGGAAGGCTGAAGAATCTGGCCGGAGGCGTGGATCAGAGCTTTGAGACCAATGCTCGCGGCAAGTTCGCATTTCAGCATTTGTCCTACGGCCGCTACCGGCTGGAAGTTTCCCGCAGCGGTTTCGCCACCCAGTCGGTTTTGATCGAAGTGCAGTCCGGCACGCCGGTTACGCGTGTCGTCATCCTGCCGCTCGCCCCGCAGGCGTCGCGAATCGATGTCGTCGCCGCTACACCGTTGGCTGGAACCGATCTCGTGCTCGACGAGATACCCTCGCCGGTGCAAACCGCCACCGCCCACGATATCGAGCAGAGCGGATCGCTCGATCTCGCTGATTTCCTCAACCGGCGCCTCAATGGCGTCCATATCAATGAGAACCAGGAGAACCCGTTCCAGCCAGACGTCAACTATCGCGGCTACACTGCCTCGCCGCTGCTTGGCACGCCGGAGGGAATTTCCGTGTACATGGACGGCGTGCGCCAGAACCAGCCGTTTGGCGATATCGTGGCCTGGGACCTGATACCGAAGATAGCGATTTCCGAAGTCGCGCTCATGCCGGGATCGGATCCGCTGTTCGGGCTCAACACGCTGGGAGGCGCGGTCTCGATCCAGACCAAAGACGGCCGCAGCCAGCCGGGGGTGACGCTGCAAGCGAGTGGCGGCAGCTTCGGGCGGCGCGCTGGTGAATTCGAGTATGGCGGCTCCAATGCCAAAGGCTTGCATTGGTACATCGCCGGAAATCTGTTCCGCGAAGATGGCTGGCGGCAATCCTCGCCTTCCGAAGTCCGGCAGGTTTTCGGCAAGCTGGGCTGGACCCGCGCCAAAACCTCGGTCGCGCTCAGCTTGGGTTATGCCGACAACTGGCTCACTGGCAACGGACTGCAGGACACGCGTCTGCTCCCGCGTCAATTATTCGAGCGTCTACACCATTCCCGACATCACCTGGAATCGCTCACCGTCGCTCAACCTGAGCCTGCGCCACATTGTCACCAGCAACCTGACCCTCTCCGGGAATGTCTACTACCGCTACATCCGCGCCGATACCACCAACGGGGACATCAACGAACAATCGTTCGACCAATCCATTTACGATCTCAGCACCGGCGATATCGCAGCCCTTACCGCCGCCGGCTACAAAGGATTCCCGACGACCGGCAATGCCGCAACGCAACCGTTCCCATTCTGGCGCTGCATCGCGCAAGGGCTGCAAAACGCCGAGCCGGTTACCAATTGCACCGGCATCGTCACCAACACGTTTAATAAGCAGAACAACTATGGGCTTTCCGGACAGGCGTCCTGGCTGATCCCGGATAACCATGTCACGCTGGGCGGTGCCTGGGACCGCAGCGGCCTGACGTTCCAGCAGGCATCGCAATTCGGCTACTTGAATCCCGACCGGCTCACGGTCACGCCCATCAACTCTTTCGCCGACGGCAGTACTACGCAAGACGGCGTTCCGGTGGACACCCGTGTCAATCTTCACGGACGCATCAACACTTTCAGCCTCTACGCCGGCGATACGCTCACGCTCGGCAAGTCGCTGGTGTTCACGTTCTCGGGCCGCTATAACCGCACGGGAATCCAAAATATCGATCGCCTCCCGTTGGACGAAACCAGCGCGCGCGGGTCGCTCAACGGTCAATATGTATTCGACCGTCTGAATCCAGCCGCCGGCCTCACCTACCGCCCGTCGCGCTTTGCCAGCCTCTACTTCAGCTACACCGAAGCCAGTCGCGCCCCGACGGCAATCGAGCTCGGCTGTGCCGATCCCAATGAGCCGTGCAATTTGCCCAATGCCCTGGTAAGCGATCCGCCGCTCAAACAAGTGGTGACGCGAACGTTTGAAGCAGGCGTGCGCAGCCCGCAGGAAAGCAAATTGCGCTGGAGCGCCGGCTGGTTCCGTGCTGAAAACTACAACGATCTGCTCTTCGTGGCATCGCAGCAGACCGGCTTTGGCTACTTCACTAACTTTGGCCAGACGCGCCGGCAAGGGGCAGAGGTGAGTGTCAGCGGCGGCATCCGGCACTTCACGCTGGGCGGCGACTATACGTTTCTCAATGCCACCTACCAAAGCCCGCAGACGGTGGACGGTGGACGCAACAGTACCAACGACGGCGGACCGGGGCTTGATGGCAACATCATCGTCCAACCCGGAGATCGCATTCCGCAGATTCCGCGCAATTTACTGAAGACCTACGTCGACTACCAGCCCACTGCAAAGATCTCCGTGGATCTCGATTTCATTGCTGTAGGAAGGTCGTTCGCGCGTGGCAACGAGAACAACCTCGACCAACCCGATAGAGTGTTCTACCTTGGCCCAGGATTCTCGCCTGGTTACGGTGTCGTGAATCTGGGTGCGCACTATCAGGTGCAGAAGCGCGTACAGCTCTTCGTCAAAATCAACAATCTGTTGAATCATCGCTACTATACGGCCGCCCAGCTCGGTCCGACGCCCTACGACAATTCCCGCAATTTCATCGCCCAACCCTTTCCCGCCGCAGGTGATGACTTCCCCATACGCACCACCACGTTCTTCGCGCCCGGCGCCCCTATTGGTGTGTGGGGCGGATTACGCTTCCGCTTCTGACTGCAATCCGTTTGCAACTAGAGACCATTCTAAACCCGGCCCCTGCGTGCCCCATTCGCTGCATAGCCGCGTCGTTCAAGTCCATTTGCAACTGACTTGCATATTTCGATTGACATTGATTTGCATCTTTCCTAATATGGACCAAACAGGTCGTAGATGTCTTTCATGAAGCATTAAAAGCAAACGGGCCTCCACGGAAACCTTTTGGCGAAGCACCGTGAAGACCCGCGCATCGACAACCGGTGAAGGTCGGCGACCCCCTCATTATAAGGCCGCCGATCCTCGTCCGAACCCAGGGAGAGCAACGGCATGAGGATGAAGAGCAAGACGCCGCGCAAGCAGCAGAAAAACAAGAACAGTTGGCCGGTTGCGTATCGCTGGGCGGCGATGGGAACGCTGGTTGCGTATTCCGCGGTGGGCAGTAAGACCTTCAACGTGGCTCGCGCGCAAGACGTCACGCGTACCAGTCCCGCCAATGGTTCCGTTTCGCTGCCGGCGCGGCGCTTCGATATTCCGGCGGGATCGCTGGGTGAGGCTCTAGGGGCGTTCGAGCGAGTGACCGGATTCAGCGTGAACGTGTCGCAGGAAGGCATTCGCACTCTCGCCTCGCCCGGTGTCGCGGGCACTTACACTGCCGAACAGGCGCTGCAAAAACTGCTCGCCGATACGGGCTTGACCTATCGCTTCACCTCAGCGACGGCTGTGTCGCTGGACCTCAAGAGCGTGGCAACTACTGTTGAAGTCACAACCAGCGTGGATGCGCTGGCCGCAGCCTCTCCCAAATTTGCCCAACCGATTCTGGATACGCCCCAGACCATTAGCGCCGTTCCGCAGGAAGTGATGCAGCAGCAGGGCGTGACCACGCTGCGCGATGCGCTGCGCAATGTCGCCGGCATCAGCCTGGCGGCGGGCGAAGGCGGCGCGCAGGGCGACAACCTGACCATCCGCGGATTCACCGCCCGCAACGATCTGTTCATCGACGGCATGCGCGATTTCGGCAGCTACTATCGCGATCCGTTCAATACGCAGGAAGTGGAAGTGCTGCAAGGGCCGTCGTCGGTGACGTTCGGCCGCGGTTCGACCGGCGGCGTGGTGAATCAGGCCACCAAGACGCCAGGCCTGACACGATTCATCTCCGGCGATCTGGATTTCGGCACCGATCTCACGCGGCGCGTGGCGCTCGATATCGATCAGCCGCTGCCATCGCTCGCCAAAGGCGCGGCATTCCGTTTGAACCTGATGGGCGACATGAACAATGTCGCCGGCCGCGACGTCGCTGAGAACCGCCGCTTCGGCATCGCGCCTCGCTGGCTTTTGGCCTCGGCACGCCGACGCGCTGGACGTTCAGCTACTTCCACCAGAATGCCGACGACAATCCGGATTACGGCATTCCGTGGCTGTTCAACGGCCCGGCGCCGGTGGCCCGCAACAATTATTACGGCTTCCAGAACGGCAATTATCTGCGCACGTATGACGACATCGGCACGGTCAAAGTCGAGCACGATGTGAACAGCCACATCACGCTGCGCAATCAGGTCCGCTACGCCAACTACGTGCGCGATGTGCTGATTACCGAGGCGCAGATTCCCGCCGGCGTGACTCTGAGCACCCCGCTCGAGTTCGATCAACATCACGCGCAATCAGATCGGCGTCAACAGCACGGAAACCTATCTCGACGACCAATTGGATTTGACCGCGCATTTCTCAACGGGCTTCATTCGCCACGATCTGGTCACCGGCATCGAAGCGGGGCGCGAGACCTCCGACCCGACACGGCCCACCTGGACCAACGTTCCCACCACCAGCCTGCTCAATCCGAATCCGGATCAGGCGTTCTCCGGCACCGCGACGATCACTTCCATCGTGAACACGACATCGATTACCGCCGCCGCTTACGTGCTCGACACCATGCAAATCGGCAAGCATTGGGATTTCACCGGCGGCCTCCGCTGGGACCGTTTCGACACGGACTACTCGCAATCCGTCGCCCCGGCAGCAGCTTTCAACCGCGTCGACGAAATGCCGAGCTGGCGCGCCGCTGCAGTCTACAAGCCGGTTTCCATCGGCAGCATCTACTTCGCCGCCGGCACTTCGTTCAATCCGTCCGCCGAATCGCTTGCGCTGAGCGCCAGCACCGCCAACCTGCCGCCGGAGAAGAACCGGACCTACGAAGTCGGCACCAAGTGGGATTTTCCGCACAACCGCTTGTCGCTGCGCGCGGCCGTTTTTCAGACCACCAAGCTCAATGCGCGCGAGCCGGATCCGAACAATCCGCTGCTGAACGTTCTGGCCGGCACGCAGCGCGTGAACGGCGCGCAGATCGAGGCGCGAACCCATCTGACCAGCCGCTGGGACCTGATCGGCAAGCTACGCGAATCTGGACGGCAAACTGGTCAGCTCCAACTTCTACCCGGCGGCGATCGGCGCGCAACTCGCCAACGTCCCGCGCAATACGTTCAATTTCTGGAGCATGCAGCGCCTGCCCTGGCGCTGGGAAACGGGCCTCGGCGGGAACTTCGTCTCCAGCCGCACCGCCAGCTCGACGGCGCCGTTCGATCCGGTCACCGGGCTGGTCAAGCAAGTCCCCGGCTATTGGGTCTTCAACGCCATGGCCAAACATCGGCTCACCGAGCATGTCGATCTGCAGGTCAATGTCAACAACATCGCCAACCGCTACTACTACGACGAGCTGCATCCGGCGCACATCGTGCTTGGCCCGGGACGATCCGCGCTGATCGGCTTGAAGTTCAAATTCTGACATGCTGCTGCCAATCCCCGATGTTTTGACCGCCGATCAGGTCCTGCGCGCCCGCCAGCTTCTGGACCAAGCCGACTGGGTGGACGGCCGCGTCACCGCCGGCCATCAATCGGCCCAGGCCAAAGACAATATGCAGCTGCCGGAAGGGTCGACCCGCCGCGCGCGAGATCGGCGCGCATGATTCTGGCGGCGCTCGAGCAAAACGCGCTGTTCATCTCCGGCGGCGCTGCCGGCGCGCGTGTTTCCGCCGCTGTTCAATCGCTACCAGGGCGGCCAGTCCTTCGGCACGCACGTCGACAACGCCATCCGCCAGGTGACCGGCACGCCGCATCGCATCCGCACCGATCTTTCCGCGACGCTGTTTCTTGCACGCACCCGAGGAATACGACGGCGGCGAGCTGGTCGTCGAAGATACGTACGGAACGCACAACGTGAAGCTGCCCGCCGGCCACCTGATTCTCTATCCGGCGACCAGCCTGCATCATGTGCGGCCGGTGACGCGCGGCGCACGCATCGCATCGTTCTTCTGGATCCAAAGCATGGTGCGCGATGATGGCGAGCGCACGCTGCTGTTCGATCTGGATGTCGCGATTCAGCGGCTCTCTGGCGACGGTCCCGCGCATCCCGCCGCGGTGCAGTTGACCGGCGTTTATCACAACCTGCTGCGGCGCTGGGCCGACGTCTAGACCCATCGGCCCTAAAGCGTCTCCGTCAACTTGCCGAAGTACTAGGCATGTTCGATCGATGCGATAGTGAACTCTCCTCTCTGGTATCCCATAAAGGGCTGCGCGCGTTGCTCCTCGGAGCGATGTTTGTGGTTCGGCTGACGGCTGCAGCTGACCAGGCACCGGTATTTCTCGGCGCGGCCGCCAATTTCAGCGTGCTCGGCGGTTCGACGGTTACCAGCACCGGAGCCACCCAGGTCACCGGCGACCTTGGTGTGAGCCCCGGCACCGCGGTGACCGGATTTCCGCCCGGAACCGTGCATGGGACGATACACGCAGGCGATCCGGCCGCGGCTCAGGCCATCGCGGATCTAACCGTGGCGTTTGACGATGCGGCTGGACGGCCCTCGGGTCCGGTCAGCGTGGCCGGCAATATTGGCGGTCGAACTTTGACGCCGGGAGTTTACACGTCGACCTCGTCGCTCGAGATATCGTCGGGGGATCTGACACTCGACGCGCAAGGCAATGCAAGTGCCGTCTTCATCTTCCAGATGGCATCCACCCTCACCACTACGGCGGGACGGCAGGTGATTCTGGCCGGCGGCGCACAGGCATCCAACATCTTTTGGCAGGTCGGCAGTTCGGCGACCCTGGGAACCAATTCCGTTTTCAAGGGAACGATCATGGCGGATCAGGCCGTCACCCTTAATACCGGGGCAACTCTGGATGGCAGAGCCTTGGCCCGCATTGCCGCGGTTACGTTGCAGGCAAATGTGATTACCAGGCCCGCTGGCGGCATCGTAATCGGTGCCACTCTCGCCGGCTCGATGGCGCAGATCGCGTCCGGCGGCGGTTGGGATACGACGATTACCCTGGCCAACGCCGGAACGACGGCGGCTCAGGTGCAACTGAACTTTTTCGACAACGACGGCAACCCGTTATCCCTGCCGCTCACGTTCGTGCAAACCAGCACCGACACCGCGCCCGCGTCCAGCATCAATCAGTCGATTGCCGCCGGCGCCACTCTGGTGGTCGTAACCCAAGGGCACAACAGCCTCACCCAAGTAGGCTCGGCGCAGTTGACTACCGATGGCAACGTCGGCGGGTTCGCCATCTTTCACTCCAAATTCACGGACCAGGAATGCGTTGTCGCGCTTGAAACGCGCAACGCCAGCGCTTACGTACTTGCGTTCGATAACACCAGCGGCGCCGAGACGGGCCTCGCTATAGCTAACGTCTCGAATCAGGCTGCGGCCGTACCGGTGATTCTGCGCAACGATGCCGGAGTGATTCTGGGAACGTCGACGATCAATCTGGCCGGGCTTGGCCATACGTCATTCATGCTGGCAGACAATTACCCCATCGTGGCGGATAAGCGCGGCTCGGTCGAGTTTCGCACGCCGGCCGGCACCCAGATCAGCGCAGTAGGCATACGCGCCACTACGGCGGGCGCACTCACCACCATTCCGGTGCTGGTCAAGTAGGCGCAGCCGTCAGTGCTGGCCAGCGGCACGAGAGGCGTCGGCCGGCCGTTGGATCAACCCGGCTCGAAAAGCGGCGTTGATGAGGCGCGCGATGTTACTGACATCGAGTTTCTTCATCATCTTCTTGCGATGGCTGCGCACGGTTTCGATGCCCACGTTCAGCAGAGCCGCAATTTCCTTGCCGGTTTTGCCTTGCACCAGCAGATTCAAAATCTCCAATTCGCGGCACGACAACGCTGCCGCGCCGCGGCCCTGCTCTTCGAGAGCTTGACGCCGGATACTTCTGACCAGCACTTCGGACACATTGGGATCAATGTAAGACCGGCTCCCGGCCGCCGCCCGCAGCGCGTCCATAAGCTGGCGGGAGGAAGACTTTTCCAATACGAATCCCAGAGCGCCGGAACGAATCGCGCGGAATACGGAGTCCTCGTCATCATGCGCCGATAGCAGCACGATGCGGGCCGTGGGAAACTCCCGAAGCAGCAAACGTGTGGCCTGAATACCGTCCAAATCCTGTAGACGGCTGCCCATGACGATCACGTCGGCCCGCCGCTGGCGAAAAACATGCACCGCTTCCACGGCAGTGGCGCATTCGCCGATCACTTCGAAATCACCAGCCTGCCGGATTAGCTCTTCCATGCCTTCCCGCATGATTCGGAATTCATCCACCAGCAGAAGAGTGGGCTGCCGCCCAGAGGAGGCCTTTTGCTCGAGGTCGATCGGCAGGGAAGTCATCCAGGGTTGTGGTTCAACGGAATGGTGGGGGGTCACGGATTAAGGGTTTTGGCCGGCTTCAGGCAGCCATTAAAAAAATATTCCTGGGCGTATCCGCTGCGGACCTCTAAGTGATACACTTCTGGGCGGTCTCCGCCGCCGTTTGCCAGTGCCTACAACCCTTCCCGGGAACTGCCGAGCGCTGGCCAACCGGCGGAGGCCGCAGAAATCTCGCCCTACTATATAAAAGCGGGATCCATGCCTGGAAAGTGACATAGTTACTTTTTTGGGCCGCGGGGCCGCTTTCGGGCGCTGCCTGCCAGTTCAACATCCAACGCATCCAGCACCTTACCGATAGGATTGAATACGCTGCCGCGCTCGGCGCCGGCAAAGTGCAGTCCTACGGCCCTCAGTGTCCCCTTCTCTAGGACCAGGGCACCCGAATCGCCCGGCCCGGCATAGCGCGTGCAGAGAACCTGGTTCCGGAAGCCGACCTCGCCGATTCCTTCGTAATACATCCAGAAACTCAAGTGCACGTCGCGGATGATCCCGGTTGTACAGCCAGTGGCGCGCCCCGCCTTCACTACCGGCATACCCCGCCGCGCCTTGATGATTCCCCTTGGAGCACCCAGACCCTTGATCTCCAAGGTTACGTCGCCCTGGCGGGTCGCATCGATGCTGGCTACGGCGCAGTCCACGTCGTTAACGAACCGGCCGCCCGCGCGGAACTTGCGGAATTTGACCAGGCGTCCCACCCTATCCCGTGGCGCCGCGCCGCCATCAAATTGGCCGGGATAGATCACCGTGTCACCGATCGTGGCCTTTCCGCTCCGGGCGAGCACGTGGCTGTTGCTCAACAACAGCAGGCGGCCCGCGCGGTCCCTCACCAGGGCGCCCAAGGTTCCGGCGGGCGCCTTTACATGGCCGATGCTATAGCCGGGCTGAATGGGATGCCGTGTCACATTGGCATGCGCGCGCAGGCGGCCCAGTGCCACCACGTCGGTTAGAATCACGCGCCGCCCGCTGATCGACCGCGGCACTACCGGCGGAATCACTTCGCGCTCCGGCAACTCCTCCAGGGATAGTTTCTTTTGAACATAAAACGTTAGCGCGAGTTGGCCCGTGGGCTGGTTCCCGCTGATCTTTTCGGCGACGCCCACTCCGACCACACTCCTCAATCGCAGCAGGTCTCGTATCTGCCGGGCATCACCGGCGACGCCGGAGCGAGCCGCCGTCAATGCGGAAAGCGCGCGAACTACGTACTTTTCCAGTACCATCTTCATTTGCCTGCAGAGTATCTCACCTGTATGGGTGGGCTATTAGATCCAAATGGGGGTAGTACCAAGAATGCGAAAAAACGCGCCGCTTTGCGCGATCAATTCCGGGCGCCGGCTAAGCGCTATTCAGGCGGTATCGGCCCGGCCACTTTGTAGATATACAAGTTATGCAGGGTCGTGTCGGCGAACATGCTGATTTGCGCGTCGGCGCCTTGCACGTTCTGAGGGTTCGGGAGCATCACGGTGAGTACGGCCCCTTGTACCGGGTCAGGCTGTGCAGTCGGAAGAGCCGCAAACTGTATTCCGCCCGCAATGTGAATGGTCCAGGTCGCTTGGCAGGCGATCTCGGGACTAAAGGAACCCTTGCTGAGCAAGGACCGAATCGCTGTTCGCTTTTTAGAAACTTTGCCAACTTTTTTCTTCATGTGAACAATCTAGCCTACGCTCAAAATTCGAGCAATAGGATTACGATGAATATCTCAAGAAAAAAATGAAACGTGCGAGACGTCTGGCCCTTCAGCCGCAATGGGTGGCACAGAGCACATCGACCGGAGATTACCTTCTAAGTGCCGAGGGAGACACGCGCCTTATTCAAGGTGACGTTTTTCGGCACCTGATTCCTCTGATGAACGGACAGCAGACTCAGGATGAAATCGTTCACACGCTTCGTGGATCGCTCCCTGCGGGAGAAGTGCGCGCGGCGATCCGGTCGCTTGAGGCAGAAGGGATTCTGGCGGAACCAGTTTTCGGCTCCGCACCCGAGGAAGCATTCTGGAATCTACTGGGAGCCGTGCCGGGAAAGGTGGCGGCGCGAGGCCGGGAAGCTTCCGCCGAGGTTTTGGCCACCGCCGGAGCCAACGCCGAAGGTGTCATCCGCGGTCTGCTTTCCCTGCAAATTTGTGTAAAGCCAGGAGCAATGTTTCGCGTGGTGGTGGCGGATGACTATTTAAATGCCGGTCTCGAACAGTTCAACCAGGAATCGTGGAAGCACGGGCAAGCGTGGGCGCTGGTGAAGCCGCATGGACGGCAGGTGTGGCTGGGACCTTTATTCGTTCCAGGCCGCACGCCTTGCTGGCGGTGTCTGGCGGAACGGCTGCGCGTGAACGGCTGTACCGCGGGATCATCCCTGGCGTCGCTGCCCACAACGGCGGAAGCTGCGGGCGTTCTTATGGCGACAGAAGTCGCGAAATGGCTGCTCACCGGAACCAATCCTGAACTGGAAGGGCAAATTTGCGCGGTGGATATGGGATCGCTCGACGTCCAACGCCACCCGGTTGCGTGGCGGCCCCAGTGCCCTGTTTGCGGCTCTCAGCGAAAAAAATCCGGCAAGCTGAGCGAACACGTGAGCCCTCTTACTGGGATTGTCGCGGGATGCGAGAAAGCGGGAGGCTGGGCGGGATTTTGCATCTACACGGCGAGGGGGAGCCAGATCTGGCGTCCCGACTTCCGGGGAAACCTGCTGTTGTGCAATCGAATGGCGGTCTCTGGAGCCGGGCAAACCGAAGCCGAGGCGCGGGCGAGATGTTTGGGCGAAGCCATAGAACGCTACAGCATGCAATTTCACGGCGATGAAACAAGAATCAGCGCCAGCTATCGCGATCTACAAGCCGATGCCATCGACCCGCTGACGCTGATGCAGTTTAGCGCCGCACAATATCGCCGGCGAAAATCGCTGAACCGGGCATGGAAAGGAATGGACCGGGTTCCGGAGCCCTTCGATCCGGACCAGAAAATCGAATGGACCACGGTGCAAAGTTTGGCGACGGGAAGAACCCGCTACGTCCCCACCGCCTATTGTTATCTGGGATACGGCGAAACGTTTTGCGGCGCCGATACCAACGGTTGCGCGGCTGCTGACGTTTGGGAGGACGCCGCACTGCATGGCTTGCTCGAACTTGTGGAACGAGACGCGGTGGGGCTTTGGTGGTATTCGCGGGCGCAGCGTCCGGCGTTTGCGTGGGAAACGCTGGGTTCGGACAGGGTCCGGTCCATGATCGATTTGATCCGCGAGCGAGGCAGGGTCGTGCATCTATTGGATCTGACCACTGACATTCGGATTCCCGCGTTTGTGGCGATATGCAGCCGGCCGGACGGAGGCGCGATGCTGCTGGGGGCGGGCGCCGGTCTGGAGCCGGAACAGGCGGTGTGCAGCGCGGTCTCGGAGTTGGCGAAAATTCTGCTCTACCGCGAGATTTCGGCCAGCCGAAGGAGCACGTTATCGCCCACGCCGGGATCCTACCTTCGACCATCGCGGGCCGCACGAACCACGGCATCCACCTATCCGCTCGTGAAGGGGAGAAGTCTGAGTCACAAGCTCAAAAGCTGCGCGGATCGGCTTAGTGCCCAGGGATTCGAGATCTACACCTTGAATGCGACGCGGCCCGAAACCGGTATTCCTGTTGCGCGAGTCATTGTGCCGGGGCTGCGGCATTGGCGGCCTCGATTCGCTGCGGGACGGCTTTATGATGCGCCTGCCGCAATGGGGTGGTGTCCAAGAAAGCTCAAGGAGTCCGGGCTGAACCCGGCGCCGTTTCCTCTGTAAATCCAAGCCGCGAGAGAAGGGAAGCGTAGCGCGGATCGGACCGGAGGCTGTCATAGGCCGGATATACCTGTAACACCGAAAGAAAACTGTCGTGCTCGGCATAGGCCTTTTCCAGCCACTCGAAGGCGCGATCCTTCTGGCCTAAACCGGCGTAGACGATGGCGATATACGACGACGAGAAAGAGTCCGTCCGTCTCTTCTCCCGGAGAAGGCTCTTTAGATCCATCTCCGCCAGGTCGGCCCTGCCCAGAACGGTGCTGACTTCTGCGTGCGTGCGCACCGTCAAAGGATGATCCTTGGGCCGGTCGCCAACAGCTTCCAATTCGCGGTAGGCGGCGGGTCCGTCGCCCTGGTGAGCCATGGCTTCCGCCAGGAGCAGGTGAGCCACGAAGTGTTGCGGGTCTAGCTCCAGCATTTTTCGGCATTGCTGCACCAGCGCTTGATAGTCACGCGTGTAAAAGAATTGCACCGCCAGATTGATATTGGCTGGATTGGAGAAAGGATCAATCTCCAAGGCCAGACGGGCCTGATGCAGCGATTCGTCGAAGCGTCGAAGCTTCGATAGCATATACGAATACGATTGATGAGCCGTTGCCAAGCCGGGATTCAGGGCCAGCGCTTGTAGATAGTACGTCTCGGCGGCACGAAAATCCTTGCCGGATGTCGATGAAAGGGTGCCCAGCGCCACGTAGCTTTCGGCCAGCGTGTTGTCCAGGGAAAGCGCGCGCAAGGCGGCTTCTTTGGACTTCTGGTGAGCGGCCATGGACGGCAGCAGGCCGCGCTCCGCCATCACAGAGTACGTTTCGGCGAGCCCGGTTTGAATGGGCGCATACTTGGGATCCCCGGCCGCTGCGCTTTCAAAATAGGTCAGCGCTTCCGCCAAGCTGGCATCCGTCCTTTTAGCGAGCAAGAAACGGCCCATCAAATAGTCGCTGTGCGCGGCGGAGTTGGTGGCCACGACCGGGCCGGGCGGCGGTGATGACGGCCGGATTCCGAGCGCAGCGGTGATGGCCCACACGGTTTGGGCCCGGAACGAGAACGCTTCCCTTTCATCGTCGTCAAAGGCTTTCGACCAAAGCTGGAAACCGTTGGCCGGGTCCATCAACTTCGCAGTGAGCCGCAGACGGCCGTTATCACGCAGCACGGTGCCGATGATGATGTAGCGAACCCCCAGTTGCCTGGCGATGTCCTGAAGAGGCAGAGCAGAGTCTTCGAAACGGAAGGCCGAGGATCTGGCAATCACGCGCAAGTCAGAAACCTGGGTCAGGCCGTCGATCAGCTCATCGGTGATTCCGTCGCTAAAATATTTCGAGTTCCGGGCGCTGTCCAGATTTTTAAAAGGCAGGACGGCGATCGAATAGCGAGGCGGAGCGGGATTGGGCTCCGGCGCACGCTTACCGAGGGTTCCCAAAAAGTATGCGGCGCTGGACATCGTCAACGCGAGCATCGCCGCGGCGCCCCAAACCATCCATCGCTTTTGCGGACGCCGCGACGCGGAGAGATCTTCACCAGCGATGGCTTGTATAATTACCCTGGCGTCCTGGAACCGCTTTCCCGGATCCTGCTCCAGACAACGCAGAATGGCCGACTCCCAGCGCCGGTCCAAATCGGGCACCAGGGCGCGCGGAGATGGCGGCCGCTCCTGCAGGCGCTTCACAGCGGTGGCCATTGCCGTCTCCCCTTCGAACGGCTGGCGTCCGGTCACCATTTCATACGCCACTACGCCCAACGCATAAACGTCCGTTGCAAACGTGAGGGGTTGCCCTTCCACCTGCTCGGGAGCCATGTAGGCGGGCGTTCCGCCTTCATCGAACGGATCGGTGGCGGCTTGCGACTTGCGATTCCCATCGATCGTGTTGCGGGCCAGGCCGAAGTCTGTAATCACGGCACGCATCGATTCGCCCTGCGGAACCAGCATGACGTTGCTGCTTTTGAAATCGCGGTGAATGATTCCAGCATCGTGAGCGGCGGCCAACCCCTCACTCAACTGGCAGATCAGAGGAAAAGCGTCGGCGGCCGTGTATTTCCCGCGAGTGCGCAGCGTTTCCGCAAGGGTCTCGCCGCTCAGCAGTTCCATAGTGAGGAACACCACATCCTCGCTGCCCTCCCTGCGATGGCGGAACATGTCGTATACGCGGCACACATTGGGCGAGACGATCTGGCGCGCCCGCGTCACTTCACCTTTAAAGCATTCGACAATCCTGGGATCGGACGCGACATCGGGGCGAATCGTTTTCAGCGCCACCGATTCCTGAAGCTCAGAGTCGAAGGCCTCATAGACCTCGCCCATTCCTCCGCGGCCGAGAAACGCCAGAATCTGGAACCGGCCGGCGGCGGTGTCGCCCGGGCGAAATGCATTAGGCGCGAGTTCGCGCGACGAAAGTACCCTGGCGACCGGCATGGGTGGGCGATCCAGGAATCCTATGCCGGAGGAATGCGCGGCCACCAGGCGGCGCAAGTAGCTTTCCATTTGTTCGTCGCCGGCGCAGGCATCGCTCAGGAATTGTTCGCGCTCCTCAGCCGGATGCTCCACCGCTTGCGCGAATAATTCCTTGACGTGGCCCCACTCCGTTGGATTCATGGTCTGCTCATTGGCTGAGTTCGGTGTAGAGCAAAACCCTGGCCATGTGCCAGTCGCGCTTGACGGTGCGCACGGGGACGCCGAGCGCTTCGGCCATTTCGGTGTCTGTCATGCCACGGAACAACCGCAATTCCACGAGGCGGCTCAGGCGGGGATCGGATTGCTTCAGCCGCAAAAGCGCCTCCTTCAACTTTTTTAGATCCACATCCATGATCCGCTCAGTTACCGATTTCGGTGTACAGCCACGCTTTGGCCAGACTCCAGTCGCGCTTGACGGTACGCGAGGAGACACCCAGCGCTTCGGCTGCTTCGGCTTCGGTCAGACCGCCGAAGAAGCGCAATTCCACTACGCGGCTCAGGCGCGGATCCCAACTCTCCAAACGCGAAAGCGCATCGTCGAGCGCCAACAGCCGGTCGGCCCGGTCGTCAATCAGCATCGGCAACGTGTCGAGGTGGATTCTCTCGGACGAGCCGCCGCGTTTCTGCGTGTGGCGGGCGCGGGCATGGTCGATGAGGATACGCCGCATGAGCTGGGAGGCGACGGCGAAGAAATGGGTGCGGTTGTGCCAGTCCTTCTCCTGCCCTACCAATTGGACGTAGGCTTCGTTGAGTAGTGCGGTGGCTTGCAGGGTGTGGTCGGGCCGCTCGCAGCGCATATAGCGGTCCGCCATATTGTGCAGTCGGCCATAAATGAGCGGGGCCAGGCGCGATTCTGCATCTTTATCTCCGGCCCTTAGCCGGACAAGCAGCCGCGTTATTTCTCCTGAAGAACGGCCCATGTCGGCACCCAGAGCAGATAATGCGCTAAAGCAGATTCTAGCTGATTTTTGCCGTCCCGGTGGGTTCAGGGAGAAAGCGCTACTCAATGCCTCTGGCTTCGAAGGCGGAAACGGCGTCGTCTTCCACCTCGTAATGGATTTCGATGGGATGGCAGCAAACTTCACAATCCTCGATAAAGGTTTGGCGCTTTACCGACAAATCGAGCACCATCGAAATCTGTTCCCAGCAGTGGGGACATGTAAAGAAGTGCTCCACTGGTTCAATTAGAGTGTGGAACCGATAGGCGTATGACTGGCTTTATCCAGCTTTTCCTGATCCGCCAAACAGTAGGGCGTCCAGGGAATCGCTTCCAAACGAGCCGGCTCGATCGCGCGGCCGCATTCGATGCACTTGCCAAACGTACCGTGCTCGATGCGGCGCAACGCTTCCTGCACTTGCACGAGCGTTTGCGAAATGACTGTGCCCTCCTGCAAAGCTTCAGATGTGTTTTGCGCCGCCGTCGCGGCATCCGCGGAATCGCGTACCTCCGGTTCGCCGGAAACGCGCGCCTCGCTTTCAAAGCGGGCGATCTCCGCTTGCAGTTCGCGCTCCTTGGCGAGCAGTCGCTCCTTGAAATGTTGCATGGCAATCTGAGTATACGATGCGCTCTCAAATCGCGATGAAGCCGGCGGGATTAATGCGTGGGCCAGCCCTTCGGGTAGCGGCGAGCCACCAGATCGTCGGGGGAGATGGGATTGCGCGCGAGAAACTCGGCTTGCTCCAGAGTAAGCACCATCGCCAGGCGCATGCTGCTGCTCGTGGGCGACGCAAAAATAAAAATGCTGCTGTTGGAGCGCCAGTCCACCTGATTCTCGCCGTAGTGTTCCTGGAGGGCCTTCACAATCGCCAGCCGGCCGGGCTGAAGATAAGGAGCGCCAATTCCCCGGAGCGATGCGGTAGGAGCTGGGACCTGTGCTTGCGTTCGAAGATTCACACTGCCGGCTTGGCCTGCCACGAATTTTCTCTCAGGTGTTTTATCGACCACTATCCGGGTTATGCCAGATTCCGCGCGGCTTTCCAACTCAATTTTGGTGGGATTGTTCCGCCAAGACCTGATCGATTTGTTTTCGGGCTTCGGCGGCGAACTCCGGTTTGAGGCCTAGCCGGAGGGCTTCTCGAAACGGCGCGACGGCTTCCTCCGGGCGGCCTGTCGCCGCTAGCACCGTGCCCAGTTTGTAATAAGCGCCGCTATAATCCGGCTTGTGGCGAACCGCGAGGCGCAAGGTGTCCGCGGCTTCAGCGGGCTTGCCGCGCGCGGCGAGAGAGGAACCCAAATCGTAATATGCCGGATAAAAGCTGGGCTCGATGCGGATGGCTTCGCGGAAATGCGCGATGGCCTGTTCGTGCTGCCCTCTCTCCAACAGCGCTGATGCCAGATGATATTCGGCCAGCGTGTTGTTGTGCGTGACATCCACCGTGCGCTGAAAAATCGTGACGCTGTCTTTCCAGTAACTGGTTTGCAGCCACGCGCCCGCAGCGCACGCGATCACCATCAGAGCCGCCACCACGGAGGCAATTCTGGGACGGTTCACCAGCGCCTCTCCCAAAAGCCAGACCAAAGCCATGAACAATCCGGCCAGCGGAATATATGTAAAGCGGTCCGCGATACCCTGACGGCCAGCCTGCACCAGCCCGCTTGTGGGCAGTAAGATAACCACAAACCAGACCCACCCGACCAGTATATAGGGCTTGGTTTTACGGAACCGAATTGCAGCGATCGTCAATGCGGCCAGCGCTGCGCCGGAGGCCACGCCCTTCCACGGCGGCAGGCTTTGATCGTAAGGATAAAGAATGTTGAGTCCCTGGGGCCAAACAGTGAGCTCGAGATAACGAATGTAAGAATAGAGCGCGTTGGCGATGCGTGTGGGCGTGCTTACTCCCGCCAGAAAATCGAGCGCCCCCATCCTCTTCACGCCGACGTAAGTCACCAGCGCGGAGAGAGCGCTCAGCATGAGTAGCGGCAATTTTTCGCCGGCCAGGCGGAGAATGCCCTGGCGGCTGCTCCACTCCGGCCGGTGGAGCGGCCAATAGTCCAGGGCCAGCAGAGCAAACGGCAAAGTAAGCAGCATCGGCTTGGCCATCAGTCCGCCAATGAACGCCAGCAGTACCCAGCCATAGCGTTTGCCCGAAGGGTGCTCCACGTAATGAACGTAGGCCCACATTGTGAGCAGGCAGAAGAGTCCGCTCAACACATTTTTACGTTCTGCGATCCAGGCCACCGATTCCACCGCTAGCGGGTGGAGCGAAAACAGCGCCGCCACCGCCGCGCTTCGATACGTGTGGCGCGTCATTCGGCGAAACAGGGCGAAGATCAGGAGCGTGTTGACAGCATGAATCAATAAGTTGGGGACGTGATGGCTGCCGGCGTTGAGTCCGAACAACTGGCAGTCCAGCATGTGGCTCAGCCAGGTGAGTGGCTGCCAGTAGAAATAGTCCAGGGCGGTAAAGGCCCAGCGCACGTTTTCCCAACTGAAGCCGTGCGAGACGCGGGTATTGTTGACGATGTACCAGTCGTCGTCGAAGTTTAGAAATTGATAGCCGGTGACGCGCCAGTAGACCGCCAGGTTGGCCAAAGTTAAGGCGAGCGCGATCCACAGAACCTCCGCCCGTCCTTTAGAGGACTGCTGCGGTGCGCGAATTGCTGAAGTCGCCATACCCAAGCGGTAGTGTGAATACCCGGACGCGGTGAATCACAGTCCCGGAATTACCGGATAAATAGGTATAGCGGAAAAGCACGCCAACAATAAAATCTATTCGCGTATCATGCCCCACAAATCGCTGGATTTGTGGCGGGAAATAGCATCTACCGGTCCGCAGGCGGCGGTGCAGCGGTGTCCATAATAGAGTTCCCGAAAGCGGCGCAATACATACTCATTGGCTTCGGCCATGGTGGGAAACGTCCATGCTCCCGCCAGACGTTTACCCCAATGCAAAGAATCCCAGCCTGCACGGGAAGCTCTTACTAATAGATGAACCTGACCATCGCGGGTCTGATGAATGAAACTGACGGGTGCGTCTGCAGGGGTTTGCATACAAGGCCTGATATCCAATAGTGATTGGGGCGGCCCGGCCGTTTCACAGGTTTGTAACTGTCTCATCCTGAGGCAGTCATCTCAGTGAGGGGCATCTCTTTAGTCGTACCATCGCCCTTGCTTACTTTGCTAAGGGTCCACAGGATCAAGGGGTTGGATGATTGGCTTGGTTTGGCCAGGCGATTGCTTTTAGAAAGAGCGTAAGCCGGCGAGTGAGAAAGCCGGCACAGACTTTGGAAAGAAACGGAAACCTAAATGCCCAAGACATTCATTCACGAGCAACGTTCACGGCTTACCTTCAAGGCGCCAATTTGCCAGCATTGTCTGGCGGAGGCGACTCACGAAAGCCGGACTGCTTCGGGAAACTGGGCTAGCCTGTGTACCAGCCATTTTCGCCGTCTGGGTTCTTCCTCGAACTTTCGGCAGCTGATCTCATGGGGCCAGGCGCAAGCCGCATAGGAAACCAAATGACTTCCGTATTTGCTCCGCTTCTTTCGATTGCTAACTATGGTTAAGCAATCATTTGGCCCAGTTTTATTTGGAAATGCAAAAGCTATTCCTGTATATATTCTCACAGGGAACGCAAGAGCGTACCGAAGGGAATAAGGAGCAAACGAAAATGAAAAACATGCTGCACATTTTTTTGAGAGATGAACAGGGGCAGGATTTGATCGAGTACACGTTGCTTCTGGCCTTCGTTGCACTGGCCTCCGCCGCATTGTTCATCGGCGCCGGCAATAGCGTTTCGGGTATCTGGTCGGTCACGAACTCACGGCTGGTCGCGGCGAACACCTCGGCTAGTTAATTTGAACGAATACCGGGGCGTTGCGAGCGATGCCCCGAAACTATCTGGCGCAAACTTCTTGACACTCACCTCATTGCGCCGCCGCGAGAGCGGACGGCGCACCTGCCAAGTCTCCTCACATCTGTCGGGCCGCCGGTTATTCGGCGGCCCGACGCCATTTAACGACAAGAAAAGAATTGCTCGCAGAGACGCAGAGCAAACACATTCCGGGGTTCTTTCACTGTGTACTCTGCGTCTCTGCGTGAAATGAGTTCTTACTTCGCGAGTCGCACCACGATCTGCGTTGCGATGGCGTTGAATGCCGCGCAGAGCTGCGAGGGATCCGGCGCATCCACGAAATAGCCCCTCGGCTGAAGTGTCTGCGTCTGGAAAAAGGCCCGCGCAGTCGGATCGGGATCGTTCTCCATGGTCGGGTCATTGGCCAGACTTGCGGAGAATCAGGGTGTCCGGGGGATCGCCGGGCGAAGTGCCTTCCAAGGCGATGGTATAGATGGCCGGTTTGAGGGTCGCATTGGTCCGTATCTTGGTGCCTTCGTTGTCCAGGACGTTGGTCGATGCGACCTCGATCATCTGCCGCGAAGTGACGGAGGTCAGTGTGGCGGCCATTCCGTTGTACGGCGTGTTCGGATTGCCAACACTATATGTGCCGGACGTCGAATTGCCGTAGACGTCCGTGGCCGGCATTCCGGAAAGGTCGTTACGCGCTCTGGTAAGATCGCCTGCAAACTGGCAGCCGCTGCCGTTCGGGATCGCGTTTTCGTTGGCGTTCGTGATGCTGTTGGTGGAATAGTTCATCAACCCGGCAGTGGTGCCGGTTGAGCTGGGGCCGCCCGCCCATTGCGCCAGCGTGCCGACTAACGGGCTGCCTAACGGATCGCAGCTCGCGGGGTGGCTGCGCAGGGCCGTGTAGTCGCCGGTGAAGCCATTGGGCCGGCCATCGGTCATCAGCACAATGACATTGGTTCTGGTGGTGGAGTTGAGGTTCACGATTTGCTGATAGGCCTGTTGCATCGCTTCGCTGGTATTGGTGTTGCCGGTACAGCTAATCTGGCCGATCAAAGAAGCGATGGTGTTGCCCTGGGCGTCGGCTACGTTGAAATTCGTCCGCGGCGGAGACACAAAAGCTGTTGAACCAAAGACCACCAGGCCCACCATGTCACGCCCGGGAGCGAAATTGGTGAGGAACTGCGCGGCGTCGGTCTTCAGAATGGCGCAGGCAGTGGTGCTCTGAAAGGCATAATTCATGGAGGACGAGCGGTCAAGCACCAGCATAACGAGAGCATCGCGCCGGCCAGCCGTAGTGGTGACGGTAAGGCTCGTGAAAGTCTGGCCCAGAATCCTCAGGAAGTACAGCGGCGCTTGGGCGCTGGCGGTGATGCTTACGGTGCGGTAATTCGGCACCGTGTTGCTGTCCACCGATGGCGTGGCGAGCGTGATATTCGTGGCTCCCCAAAATCCCGTGGGAAAGTTGGCGTTAAAAAATTTTGTGGCTGCCGCCTGCGCATTTGAGGCTTGGGTGCCGAGGTCCGCCCCCTGGCCCAGTCCGCGGGCACCGGCCAGCGCGGCCGCATCGGCGGCTTCATACATCTTGGCCCTGACGATATACATGGTGCTGACGTCGATTCCCGAACCTACCATCGGCACGATGGTCAGCATGGACATCGTGGTCAGAATGACAGCGATACCTTTACGGTCCTTATTTGAGCCCCAAAGAGCACGCATCTTACAAGCCTCCGAGTGTTCCTAGAAAATTGCGTTTGAATACATCGCCAGGCCGGGAAACAGACCGGGCAGCGCTAAATCAGGCGCACTGAAATAGCTTTCCGTGAAGTACGCGATCTCACCGGAATTCAGCGTCATGAGATTGTTGAAATTGTCCGCCCTGGCGGAAATGTCGCTCGAATAATTGGCAATATCGCCGTTGAACGCGTTGACTAACGTGGACTGGGGCACGCCATCAGATTTTGATTGGCCTGCAGGGAGAAATCCACGCCGCCCGCCCACATGTGGCCGACATCGCGGGTCAACTGAATTCCATTCATCGCGCGAATCAGTCCGAAGCCGACGGAGAAAAGGCCGAGAATCAAAGGCACCAGGAATAAGGAAGAGACAAGAACGAATTCGATGGTGCTGGAGCCGTTGCGGCACCGGCGGATTGGATTTGCCATGGTCTTCATTTTCTCCTTCAGTGCGCGCGGCTTACGGACAAGTCGGCGGACTCGGGTTGACCGCGGTAGGGCACCCCGCGGCGGGACACGCTTCCATCACGTCCGACGCCTGTACGTTGATGGACACCGGAGCCGAGCTCTTGAGAATGGCCGCCAGCGGCGTGTACTGGACTCCGCTCACGGACACCTGCACCACGTTGCCGCCCGACGCGGTATTCACTGCGCCGCCGTAAGGATCGTAGTATGCGACCGATACGTGGCAATCGCGGCTCGCTCCGTTAAGAAATCCCAGAGAACTGCCCTGCACGACCTTGATGATGGAATCGTTCATGTATGTGTCGCCCGTCAGGACCTAGCCAGTTAGGGCGAAACGCACTCCATCGCGCGCAGCCTCCTGCAAAGTTGACGTAACATAAAGGGAGAACGACATGTCGAAGATCAGGAAGATCAGGCCGAACATGATCAACGTGACCAAGGCTCCCTCGATTGTTTCGCTGCCTCTTCGGCGTCGATTGTTTATGTTGAACCGCCTGATAGTCTTGTCCGCGCTTAGGTAATTCACCGGATTTACCGGCATTGTTAGAGGATTATTTTCTGATTTCCTGCTCAATCCTTACTCAACTTACACCGCTCGTCTCGCTGTCTTTGGTTATCAAATGCGAGTGAAAACCCGGTGTTAACTCTGGAATTATCCTTAATATTAAGGACAAATACCGCGGGGGCGGTTAGATCCGGGGGCAGAGCAGCCTCGCGAGCTAAAATAGCGGGGAACAGCAAATGATTGGAGGCTGGACCTTTGGAGCGATACCTAATGGTTATGGTAGGCGGCGCCGCCGGATCCCTGGCGAGGTACGTGGCAGGCACGGCCATCATGGGCCGGTTTGGCGGGCGCTTTCCGTTGGGAACGTTGATCGTTAATGTCAGTGGATCGTTCCTCATCGGGCTGCTGATGACGCTGTTCACAGAGCGCTGGCAGCCGCATTCGCAGTGGCGTTTGCTGCTTGTGGTCGGATTTCTGGGCGGTTACACGACGTTCTCCAGCTTTGAGTACGAAACGTTTCAAGCGGTGCGGGACGGCGGTCAATGGATCGGCGCGCTCAACGTGATGGCCAGCGTTTTGTGTGGATACATCGCGGTTTGGGTGGGGTCGGCGATCGTGGGGCGGCGTTGAACGGATCGGAGGAGTCTGCATGCTCGGCAAAGGCGCGGCAAAAAAAGTAACCATCTACGTCAATGAAGACGCCCGGCATCAGCTGGGTCCGCTGTACGAAGCCATTCTCACGTTCCTCATGCATAAGGGAGTTGCGGGCGCGACGGCTTCCCGCGCCATGGCCGGGTTTGGAGCGCACCAGGTCCTCCACACCACCAAGATCGAAGTGCTTACCGAGCACCTGCCGATTCGCATCGAATTCATCGATACCGCGGAGAAGGTGGACGAAATTCTGCCCACCATTTACGAAATGGTGACCGACGGAATGATCGAGGTGCAGGACACTGTGGTGGTGAAGGCTGTGATGAAAGAGCGAAAAATCGAGCCAAAAACCCCGCACGAGCGGAAACAAGGCAAAGCCAAAATGTTGCGCCTGTTTCTAGGCGAAGCCGATCGCTGGCACGGCGAGCCACTGTATGAAGCCGTCGTAAAACGCCTGCGCATGATGGATATCGCCGGCGCCACGGTGTATCGCGGCATCCTGGGCTATGGCATCAAGGGGCATACACACAAGCAAGGATTCCTGCATCTGTCGCACGATCTTCCGATGATGATCACCGTGGTCGATAGCGAAGAAAAACTTCAGCAGGCAACCGCGGCCATCGAGGATATGATGCAGGACGCGCTCATCGTGATGTCGGATGTGGAGATCATTCGGCTGGTTAGTAGCCACACTTTGTCCGAGGCTAGCGATGCTGGAGTTTAAGCCCGCCAAACTGCTGCGCGTGCTGTGCTCGGAAGCCGATCCCTACAAAGGGAAACCGCTGTACAAGGCAATTGTGGACAAATGTTTAGAGATGAAAATCGCCGGGGTCACGGTATTTCGCGGCGCCGAGGGATTCGGCGAATCCGCCGCGATTCACCGCGGACGCCTGCTGACGCACAACCTGCCGATCGTCGTGGCCATAGTGGACTCCGCCGAAAGCATCGCCCCCCTGGTCCCGGTGCTGGAAGAAATGATCGATACCGGCTTGATCGCCATTTCCGATGTGGAGGCTTGTCGCGTCGAGAAGGCGGCCCCCACGAGCAAATCGTAACTTTAGCTAGCCGAGGTATTTGCGACTACCAGTTGGCTATTGGTAACACTCCAAATGCCGGAAACGCTGTTGCCGGCACCGATGAAAAGCGCGGCAGAAGCCATAGCTACAAAGGCCAGGAGCAGCGTGTATTCGATCAGGTCCTGGCCTTGCTCGTCTCGCAGAAAGTTGTTGCACATCGTCTTCATATTGATTTCTCCTCACTAAACTTGGGCTTACAATGCCAAAATAGAGGAATATATCCCGTTCAACAAGCAGAGAAATCCTGATTCCTTTTGTCAACTTCAAACACTAACTCAGGGTATTCCTAACGTTTTGCCGGATTTAGCGCAGTTGGAACTTGACGATGGCGCGGCCGAGTTGAATCTCATCGCCCGGCTTTAGCTTTGCGCCTCGAGCGTTTTTATGCACTTCCTGGCTTAAGCCGTCGCGGATAATCCACAGTCCGCAGTTGCCGGGCTCCTGTTTCACTTGCCGGTACCAGCGATCGTTGAACAGCCGGTATTCGCCGGTCTTCTTGAAGTGCAGGATGTGGGCGTGCTCACGGGAGACAGTACAGTTGATTTCGGTGTCCTCGGTAAACGCCAGGTCGTTGCGGCGGGACGGGCCGCGCGCGCGATAGACCTCGACAGTGCGGCCGATGTTGATCCGTTCCTTGTTTAACAGAATCTCGGGAGCGAGTGCAGAGCCTTTCACGACAACCAGGCGCGCGGTTCGCCGGGCCTGGGCCGTTGTGTTTACAGCCGGCTTGGGCTGTGACGCGGCTTCGACCGACAGCCATTCCTCGCCGGCGGTGGGAAGTGTTTCGGCAGCGTGAAACTCAACCGCCAGATCATCAGGAAAGCGATAGTTAGAGCGAGCCAGGCTCTTTCTGATCTCCTGCTCGAAGTAGCCGCGCAGGAAATCGCTTTCGAGAAACGCGGCGTGTTCCTGGCTGACACCGCGCATGTGGATGCGCACCAGGTTAAACGGGAACACGACTTTGCCGGAAACGCGCTGGCCCTTCTTTAGAATCTCTTCGAGAACGGCCAGGCGGATTTCAGCTAGCTCGGGCGCGTCGGTGGGAGCCATGGCGGCATCGAAAGGCGCTTCGAAAATGGTCTTGCCCAGTCTTTCGATCAAGTCGGAAAGGCTCATGGTTGACCTCCAATAATTCCCAACTCGGAAGCAGCGTCGGCAATTTCCCGCGCGATGGGCGCAGCCAGCGATCCGCCATAGCCGCCGTGCTCCACCAGCACTGCGAAGGCAATCTTGCGGCCGGTCTCGCTGCCATACGGCGCAAATCCGGCGAACCAGGAATGCGGCTGTCCTTCGGCAAGCTGCGCGGTGCCGGTCTTGCCTGCAATGCTGACGGTCGCGCCGTTCATGGCACGCCGCGCCGTGCCGGTGGTAACGACGGATCGCATGGCCCCTGCGAGGAATGCCGCTTGTTCGGGCGCGAGAATTGCGCGCGGTGCTTCCATTCGCGGGCTGTCTTCATCGACAATCCAGCGTCCCTGCGGCGCCACGCCGCCCGCGGCAATGGCCGCGCCTACGCGCGCCATTTTGAACGGCGTGACGAGAATGGGCCCCTGGCCATAGGCCGCGAACGGCATCATGGCTTTCAGCTCGGCGGGATCGGCGTCGGGCAATTCCAGCAAGTGCAGCGTGTCTCGCAACGCGGTAGGTCCTACTTCAAAGACGCCAAGCTGCGCGAAGTAGGCATTGCACGAAACCGTGATAGCTTGTCGCATGTCCAGCGTGCCGTGGGCGGCATCGCCAATGTCGTCGCGTATGATGCGGTGCCAGCCCGGGATCAGCACGCCGCCGCGGCCGCCAAACGATTTGCACTGAAAAGTCTTGCCGGCGAGCTTCGGATCGATGCGCAGCGCGGCAATGGCAGTGACCAGTTTGAACGTCGAACCCGGCGGATACTGCCCGTACCGGGCGCGATCTAAGAGCTCTTCGGGTGTTCCCGGTTGGCCGGATAGTGGCGCCGGCTCGCTTGCGACCGCCAGGACCTCACCCGATTGCGCATCCATCACGACGATAGCGCCGTTCTCTTTTTTCGCGCCGCGCAGACGGCGTTGCAGGATTTCGGTCGCGCGAAGCTGCAAACGGATATCGATCGAAGTTCGCACGTTGCGATCTCGCTTCAGGAGTCGCGCAATGGCGGCATTGCCAGGTTGATGGCGGTAGCGCACCAGCGGCGCGAGCTCGCTGATATCGCGATAGCCCTGTAGTTTGACGTTGGAATCATGCTCAACCAGGGACGCGTTGGTGGCGTGGAAATTTTCGCCGGACCGCCAGTCGCCGAGAAAATGCGCAGTCAATTCGCCGAAAGGATAATGGCGGCTGTCGAGCGGAGAACTGACTTCGTTGATGGCGATGCCGAGCTTTTCGTAATCCGCGGCATGGCTCTCCAGCAGCTTCCAATCGCTCGAAGCTAGCAAGATGCCGTTGCGATCGTAGATATTGCCGCGTGGAATTTCACGGGCGAGCGATGTCAGGCGCGGGTTGTGCTGGGCCCGCTTCACGCCGTCGGCTTCAAAGATTTTCACGTCGCGCGCCAGGAAGTCCTGATCGCGCGCGATTTGGAAATAAGCCGCTCTGCCCACCAGCACCAGAGCGCAGATGGCGAAAATCGCCGCCAGATAGCCCATCGGCCGCGTAAACGGCTCGCCGATTTCGGGATGCGGCGCGCGATTGGAGATGGAAAGGACCAGTGCGAACAGGAAAAAATTCGCCAGCATGGCAGTGTTGCCGGAGCTGAGAAACGGAGACACCACGCCGGACAGCGGGATGACGCCCAGCACGCCACCCGAGATCAGTAGCATCTCCAAAGCCAGCAAACTTGCTAGGCCGAGTACAAGAAAAAGCGCGTACTCATCCGTCGCCGCACGCGCGATGCGCAGCGAACGGCGTAACAAGAACGCAAACAGCAACCCGATCGTTGCTACACCCACGAATCCCCACTCTTCGCCGATCGCGGGCAAAACCAGATCCGTGTGACCGGCCGGGATCAACGCGGGATCACCCCAGCCCGGGCCCGACCCCCACATCCCGCCCGTCGAAAGCGCCCAGAGAGAATGCGCCAACTGATCGCCGCCCGAAACGTCGTTGTCCCACGGCGAGAGCCACATCGAAACGCGAGCCACCACAGTCGACGGCTGGCCGAGTTTGTAGCCGATGCTCACGCCGGCAACCAATATCGCGAGGCCGATGAGTGCCAGGCCGGCGCGCCCACGCGCCACGGCGAACATGACGAGGAAGAGAAATCCGGTTACCAGCGCCGGGCCGAGATCCTTCAAGACGAAAAACAAGACCAAGGCGCAGCCCACGCCGCACATGACCGGCAGCGCGTGCGCGAAGCGCGGCAGCTCCAGCCAGGCCAGGAAGCGCGGCGCGAGACGCTTCTCGCGCAACTCGCGCAGCCGCTCCCAATTCGAGGAAAAATATCCCGCGAGGAACAACACCACGAGAACTTTGATGACTTCCACAGGTTGGAACGGGCCGAGATTGACTTTGGAATCGCTGCCCGTCGGGCCGGTGCCGAACGTGAGCAGCAACGCGAAAAGGGCGAAGCTCGCGAGCAGCGGCGTGTAGGTCCATCGTGAAAAACGGCGATAGTCAAAAAAACGGAACAGAGGCAGAAGCAGGAGGGCGCAGCCTAGCGCTACGCCCCACGCAAATTTGCTGAATTCCAACGTGTCGCGTAGCGGATCGCGCAAGCTGACGGCCAGGATCAGGCCCATGCCGGTGAGCAGGTGCAGGGCGGGGAGGATGTAGGAATCACCGCGAAATCTTCTGCTCCGCCACAAGAAATGGACAGCGTAGAACGCCGCCAAATAGAGCATGATCCACGCGGCGAAGCGAATCAGAAATTCGCGAGGCGTGCGCACCACTAGAAGCGGCTTGATTTTCGACAGCGGCAGCAGCGCGATGCGAACGCTACTCCGAACGGGTTTGACGGGCTGTTGCGCGAGTTGTTCACGCAACACGCGCCAGCGCGGTTCAGTCTCAATCTCGGCGCGCGTGAGTCGAAGGCGTGCGAGCGCGCCCACGTTGCCCAACGGCAGGCGGGTACCCACGTAGGCCCAGATTCGCTCGGCGACCAATGCGCGCTCGTGGGGGTCGCGAAACACCTGCAGAAAAGGGAGCAGCGCTTCCGGGTCGCGAGCGGTGTTGAGATTCAGCAGTTCGCCGCGGTCCAGGCGCGCCTGTGATTCGCGAAAGTTAGATGTCTTGGCGAACAGCACCATAGCCAGCCCAGCACAGACCATGACCGATGCGCCCATCAGCCACGGCAGTTCACGGCGCCGCTCGACAGGCGCGCTCTGCCCCCACGGCCCGATCCGCACTATGGTGCGCTGCTCCCAGCTCTTGGTTACCGCCACGAGCGCGGCCTCCGTATCGCCACCTTGCGCGGATTGACTGGCCGCTGATTAGCGGCGAGCAGGAATTGTTGCGACGCGCGATCCCGGTACAAGCGATCCAGGCTGGTGCTGACGCGAGAAAAACCAGCGATGGGCTCGTAGAGATTGCGAGCGCGCTCCAGGTCGCTCTGCGCGAGCGAAAGATACCGCGCGCCCTCGGGCCGCGGCTGTTTGGCCTTTTGAGCTTTTTGCAGTTCCTGCTCCGCGCGCAGAAGATATCCATCCGCCTGCTGCTCGAATTCGCGAGGACCTAGCCTGTATCCCAATCGCTCCGCGTCGCTGAACTCGGCGACAGCGCGGCCCACGTTACGAAAATAATAAACGTAGAGGCGTGCGAGGCCAAGGTGCGGGTCGGGAGATCGTGGAATATCTGCCGCCGCCTGTTCGAAGTTGGCCTTGGCGCGTGCCGCCGTCTGATCTGTGAGCGGGCTCTGCAACAACGTCACGTAGGCATTGACGAGGGCCAGCTTGCCGGGCACGGCGGAGTCCGACGTATCCAAGTCGGCTGCGTGCAGCAGGCAGGCTTGCGCTTTACGCCAATCGAATCCGTCGAGCGATGGATTGGAGCTGTTGCGGTAGCGATCAATGACGTCGTCCGCCGCCGCGATAAAGCTGGATCGCAGGCGCGGTTTGAGCCAGGAGACGGGAGAGAATCGGCCGAGGGGAAAATTGCGCTGATGCAAATGCTTGTAGAGATCCCAATCCGCATCGACATCGGCGATGGCCCGGCGCGTGTAGTCGTGATTCTCTCGGATGGGTCTGCTTTCGACCCAGAAGCGATAAGCGTAGGCGGTCTCGATATAGATCAGAGCGCCCAGCAGCGCTCCCACCACAATCGCGGCAATGGGGATCCAGGCGCGTCCCAGAAATGCACGAACCTCGGCCAGCCGATCCCTCGCGGGCTCTGAATTCTCGCGCGCTTTGTCCACTGTTGGATTAGCTTCCCAGGCGTGCTGCTTTTCGGCTTCGGCCTGCGTCGGCTGGTTCACAAGGAAGCGTCGCAGATCCTCTTCCAGAGCCGCCGCCGATGGATAGCGGTTCTCCATTTCCCCGGCCAAGGTTTTCCGGATCACAGCCTTCAGCCCAACCGGACAGCCTTCGGGCAGCGCGCGCGGCGGCCGCTTGGAACGAATCAACTCTTCGAGCTTAGGCGTCGTCTGGGCCTGATAGGGCGGAAAGCCTGCCACCATTTCGTAGAGCGTTGCACCGAGCGCCCACAGGTCGGCGTGCGGATCCACTTGCGCGCGCCGCAGCCTCTCGGGAGAGCAGTAGCTGGGGCTGCCGAGATTGTGATGAGTCAAGTGGTGAGTAAGCGTGAGAGCTTTGGCGATACCGAAATCCAGCAGGCGTACGGCACCATCGGGACAAATCTGAATGTTCGACGGCTTGATATCGCCGTGGACCACGGCGCGTTTCCGCCCATCGATATCGATTTGAAACGAGTGCAATCTGTGGAGCTGGTTGCACACTTCGACGGCGTAGATTGCGGCGCGCGCGGGATCCATTCGCTGCTCGGCTTGCAGGATCTCAGCCACGCTTTTGCCTTCGACATATTGCATGGCCACAAAATAGCAGCCGTGCATTTCGCCACACTCGTAGACTTCGAGGAAGCGTGGGTCGCCTTCGTGAAGCTGCTTCTGGATGAGGGCGCCGCGGCGCTCCGCCTCGATAACGATATTCGTCCAGGAGTCTGGGGATTGTTCGACGATTTTCAGGACAACGCGGCGGTTATAGGCGGGATCTTCAGCCAGGTAGACGTCGGTCATGCCGCGTCCCAGCTTGCTGACGATCTCATACTTTCCGAATTGCTTAAAGTGCAACACGTAGAACCGCTGTCACGTTATGACGTTGCAGGTGGGTGCTGGTTTCGCAATCTGCCTGGATTTTTGGCGAGAAAATGCTTATAAAATCTTAATCTTCTACCAGTTGTCGGGAAGGAGCCTGGCCAGGCCGTGCAGCAGTTTTCGCCACGGGCTTTTGATCTCACGGACTTGCGTGATCGAATGCCTGGTCCGGGCTTCCAGCATGGCCTGGCTATCGGCCCCCAGAAAATCCGGGCCCGCCACGAAGATCACGCTGATGTTGTCTTTGCCGCCTGCCTGGTTGGCGGCGTCGATCAGCTCGCGTGCCACCTGCGAGGCATCGCCGGAATAACGCTGGACGATGGCGCCGATCTCAGCGGAGGTCAGCATGTCGCTGAGCCCATCGGTGCACAGCAGTAGGGCCGCCGCGGGTCGAAACGGAAAAGATTTTATCTGGATGAAATCTTCGTCATCCGCCTCGCGCGGCTTGGAACCGACATCGCGAAATACTTCATTGCGGCCGGGATGCTCCATGGCGTCGGCTTCGCTCAATGTGCCTTGATCTTCGAGCTCCCCGACCGGAGAGTGGTCGGATGTCAGCTTGCGCAGCGTGCCGTTCCACACCAGGTAGAGCCGCGAATCGCCGACGTGGCCGACGGTGATCCGGTCGTCATGAGCCACGGCGAGCGTGAGCACGCAAGCCATTCCGTGACAGGCATCGCGGTCCTGAGCCTGGCGGTAAATTTCGTTATTGGCGGCGGTGATAGCTTGACGAATCCGCTCGGCAACCTCACCTTCGGAGTTCTCGAACGCGCGCGGAATCACTTCCATGGCCGTGTGAGCTGCTAGTTCACCGGCAGCGCGTCCGCCCATGCCGTCGACCACGAGAAAAATCCCTGTCGCATCGTCCACATAGACGCAGTCTTCGTTATCGCTGCGCAGCAGGCCAGGATCACTAGCCACACCAGAATGCCAGGCAGTGGTTACGCCCATGGCGATTATTCCCGCTTCGCCCAGTGGGCGCAAACCAATCCGCAGGTGAACAGGAAGAAGAGCACGACGAAAGGAATATGCGGGCTCATTTTCTTAATTCGAAGGAGAGCGTGATGACTTCGGCGACGCCAATCACGGCGCGGCCGGGCAGCACTTCCTCAGCGCCTTTCTTGAGCCGGCGCCCGTCGAGCCAGGTTCCATTCACGCTCTTGTCGAGGATGTGGAAACGGCCCGCCGCCGGATCGCGGCGCAGCTTGAAATGCTCCCGCGACACTTCGTCGTTGGTGTAAAGCGCCAGGTCCATGAGCAAATCATCGCCGCCTCGCCCTACGCGAACTTCATTCTGCGAGATAAGGTAGAGCTGTGGGCCGGAATCGTCTTCGTAGCGGATTTCTGCGTACACGACGTCGGAGGTTTTACGCGTCACCGCTGCGGCGCGCTGACTTGTGACGGATGGCTCTCGATCCAACAGCGTGGTCTTGGTGCCGCGGAATCCCGGCTGCGCAGTTTCGTTCAGCTCGGAGTGAATCTCGACATCGCCCAGCGGAACGGTGCCCTCGGTATCGGGGAGAAATTCCATGGTCCAATCCCGGGAGGCGATTTTGAATTCCTTTGGCTGGCCCCGGCGCTTCAGAGTCCACAGTGACGGCTTGCTGTTTAGTTGAGCCACGCGCGCGCGCAGAGCCCGCTTGGCATCCTCGGCGATCAGATCGAGAACGCCCTCGAGTCGCGTGTAATCATCGGCGTGAAGGTACAGGCTGAAGACACAGGGCAGCAGCACGCTGTAGCCCATCTCGAACTGGCCGAGTTCCATGTTCCGGATCAGCTCGTTGATGATGGCCTGGCCGCTGAGCTTACTGTCCGTTAATCTAACGTCCTGCTGCGCCATCGGTCCTCACCAGGGTTCGACGCATGAAAACCGCCTGGGTTTCGGGGAAGGACGCCGGTTCTTGACAACCTGGCTTTCTCGTCCGACGATGTGGTGAAAGCTAATCTCCGTGCCGCAGAAAAAACGCCGCCTTAGCCAGCCGCATGCCAGCCGTCCCGTTATGCCCGGCTACGGGGTTGCCGAGGCCGGTGGCGGCAAGGGACTTCTGCCCTGGAAATGGGCTGGCGAACGCCTCTCCAAATCGCACAACTATTGGATTGCGACGATCCACCCCGACGGACGACCCCACGTCATGGTCGTGTGGGGGCTGTGGCTGGATGAGACGTTCTATTTCAGCACTGGCGGCCAATCGCGAAAAGCCAGGAATCTTGCCGCCAACCCGCACTGCGTAATTTCGACCGAGAAGGCCGCCGAAGCCGTCATCGTGGAGGGCGTGGCCCAAGAAATCGCGATCCGGCATGATCCTGCGTTCGTCAAGAAATTCATTCGGCTTTACAAAAAGAAATACAACTGGAAAATCGATAGTAACGAAGGCAACTTCTACGCCGTCCATCCCCGCATGGCCTTTGGCCTTCTAGAAAAGGACTTTACCGGAGCTGCCACCCGCTGGCAGTTCCCCGATGCCTAGGGATGCCGGGCGCGCAATCGGTGTTGCGGCCGTAGCCGCGCTGGTTCTGACGGGATGCGCAGCCGCTCCCGATCGGCCGCTGTGGCCGGGCTCGAAATATACCGAGGCCGGCCGCTCGAAGGCGCTCCTGCGGGCGCTCGCGTTTATTGACCACTCAGCCGATGACGCGGCCCACTTCCGCGAGTCGGGCAGTGATTATCTTTACTGCTTTAGTTCCATTGCCCGAACGGCACGCGATCCGGCGCTCAGCGCGGCTGCCGCGCGCATGGGAAATAAGTGCGCAAAGCGCTGGGCGGAAATGTATGCCACGGTTCCCGCCGGCGTCGATGCGGATGACACGGCCGACCTGGTCTTCGGCTGGTATGCGGCATCCGAACTTGGCCAGAACGATCGCCATATCAAACCTGAGCTACGGCGGACTGTCGCGCGCTTCACCGCGACCGACTATTTGCTTTTTGATCCACGCTACGAAGCGCCGCCGTCCGACGTTCCCGAGCAATGCCCACACGATTCCGTTTGGAATCTTCGCGGCGCGACGGTGTGCAAAAAATGCGGACGCCATCTCGACCTGCGATCCCGGTATGACGTCTGGCTCGACGCGTTAATCACTACCTACACTGGCGATCGCTATGGAATTCTGCTGGGCGCCCCGTACGAAGATGTCCTGCGATGGCTGCCGGTCATGCGGCCGTATCTCGACCGCGGCCACACCACGGATGCGGAGTTCATCCATACGGTTCTACGCCGTGACCCACGTGGTTTATACGCTGAATGACTACGGGCGCTACCTGCTGCCGCGCGATTTATTGGAAGATGAGTTCCAGTTTCTCCGCCGAAACGCGCCGGAAGCGATCGCACTCAACGATCCGGAAACGACGGGTGAGTTTCTCGATTCGCTCAAGAGCTTCGGCATGAAGGACTCTGACGAGGTGATTCGCACCGGCATGTCTTACCTGCTCGACACCCAGCGCGCCGACGGCACCTGGAGCGATCCCGACGAAAAGGATTTCTACACTCTGTACCACTCTGCCTGGACAGGAATCGACGGGCTCAAGGATTGCCGCTGGCAAGGCGAAGGACTTACCTTTCCGAAACTACGCCGGTGGCTGGAGGAACTTCATCCACAGCACGGCCTGTGACGGCTCCGGCGCCGCCCCCGATCTGGCTGGTTCGCAAGCCTTCGACCGGATGTGACAACAGATTCTTGGCGGCGGCCAGAAATCGCACCGTGTGCGGTAAGCGCGCGTGCAGCTCAAAGGCGGCCTCATCCTCCCACTCGGAATGAATCGCAAACACGGACGGCGCCCGCAACGATTCGAACGAATGAATCGCCACGCAGCCTGGCTCAGTTCGTGATGCCTCGACCACGCGCAACAGCTCTTCGCGAAATTCAGCCCGCTTTTCGGGCAGCGGTTCAAACCGAACGAAACAATGCATGGACACGTAACACCTCAGCTTCCCGGATGATAGGTTTTCTCGGTGTGCCCCTTGAGTTGGGAGCGATAAAAATAGACCTCGCGCAAATCGCCCGTGCTGTAGCGCTTGGCCTGATCGTTGAAGTGCGGCGACCCGGGATGGCCGTTCTCGCCGCCAGCCGTTACCGCTTTGGCATGGATGCGGTTGCCGAACTCAACCACGGCGACGAAGCTATTTCCGCTGGTCCCGTACCACTTCTTGGTCGATGGATACGCGCGCGCGCCGAACGAGGCCAGCGAGCCCCACACCGCGGACGTGAAGCTGACGGGGATGCTGGCGCCGGCGTCCTTGAACGGCTGCACGATGTCGCCAGTAAGCCGTTGGAAGCGATTGATATCGCCCCACGGTGTTTTCCAGTTTCCGAAATCGGCCGTAAGCTTGTCGCAACCGGCCGCGAGCGATTGCAGCAGCAAGTCCGCCGGAGCACGCGTGCCGAGGTATTCCTCCACCGACATGCCCGCTCTTCTGGCGTCGGCAGTGACGCGCCGCCGCGCCTCATCGCCCCAGAATACGGCGATGGATGTCGGAACTGACGTCGCCGACCATCGCCGATCCCAGGCGCGCAGCAGTCCGATCTGTTCGGTCAATTTCGCCTTCAGAGGATTGTCGGAGGGTGCGTCGTCCCACGCCTTGAGGAGCGCGGGGAGCGGCTTCTCAAACCAGGTGAGATAGCTGTCGTACGCTGCGCCGATCAGGGAGTCGAGCGTGAAATCTTTGGTGTTTTCGAGAACTCGCACCGCGTGCCGTCCACGCGCCGATTCGCCGCCATTCTCCACGTAAGCAGGGTAGTCTGCCTTTTTCAGACTGCTCGGCCCGGCCGCGGACCATGGCCAATTGTTGACGTTGTAGAGCCAGCCACTTTTCGGATTCAGCAGCAGCGGCGACTCATCGATGGACAGCAGTCCATGCCAGTCGGTGGCGGGATTGCTGCCATCGACCGGCTTGGTCCAGTCGAAGCTGGGGTCGCGGCGCGGAATGAAATTGCCATGGAAGTAGGCGATGTCTCCATCAGCATCGGCGAAAATTGTGTTGTTCGACGAGTTGGTATGCAACTCCATCGTCTGCCGGAAGGCCTTGTAAGTTTTCGCTTTGGTGCGCGTGTAGGATTGCGTCAGAGCCTTCACCGGCTCCACCATCAGACTGATGCTGACCCACTTACCGTTGAGTTCGCGCACGACGGGCCCATGCTGGCTGCGGTAAACGGTGAATTTCTTTTCGGCCATGCCGTGATCGGTCTTGTACGGGACCGTGATTTCCGCCGTGGTAAAGGGACGCTCCTCTTTGCCGTACTGATAGTAAAAGCCATCGCCCTTCTTGATGACTGTTTCGAGATACTCATCAATCGCATCCACGCCGCTCGAAGTGTGCATCCAGCCGGCGCGCTCGTTAAACCCCTGGTAGATGAAAAACTGTCCCCAGGTCACCGCGCCGTAAGCATTCAGACCCTGCGCGCTCACCATCTGCAGTTCTGACCGGAAGAAAAAGGACGTGTGCGGATTGATCAGCAGCAGCGCATGATGCGCCGTGGTATTCGCGGGCGCGATGGCGATCCCGTTCGATCCAGTAGGCTCCTCATCAGGATCGATCTCGATTGCGGCAGCCTGGCTCACGGGAGCTTTTCCGTAAAATGCTTCGAGCTGAGCGAGATTTACGCGCTCAATGTCGCCCCCAATGCTGCCCTCGGTGAAGGTGAGCGCCATCCAGGGTTCAAATCGTTTGATGACTCGCGGCTTCACGTCGGGATGTTTGGAGAGATAGTAATTCAGGCCGTCGGCAAATGCGTTCATAAGCGACTGCAGCCACGTCGGACTCACGGCGAATTGCTTCTTCAGCGCTTCGGGGTCCATAAAGAGCTTCATGCGCAGGTCCTGGTAGATTTTGGATTCGCCTTCAGCCTCTGCCAGACGCCCGATCGAGTTGAGATAATTTGTCTCGACGCGATTGAAGTCGTCCTCGGCCTGCGCGTAGATCATTCCGAAGACCGTGTCGGCGTCGGTCTTACCGTAGATGTGAGCGATCCCCCAGTCATCGCGGATAATCGTGACGTTGCGCGCGTGTTGCTTCCAGCGAGCGGTTTCGGGATTGGCGGCTGCGTCGAGATTGAAGGAGGCGCACGCGGCGGTGAGGAGAACGGCAAAGTGCAATTTGATCTTCATGGGCGGTTCTCCTACATTCTAGTGGTAACAACCTCACTTCGGATCCCGTAAAATGGTCCACGACTCATGGCCACAACCGCTCCAGGGTTCCTGAAGGAATTCCATCTCGATCCGGGCATTCTCGGTCCGAACAGTGCGGAAAAAGTCGCCGTCAGTTTAACGCCTGACCCTGGCGTCATGGAAGCGATCCTGGCCGACAAGCCTTTCCCGGCCGGCAAACTGGAATTGGGCAGCATTATGCTGCAGGCGCAGGGTGGCAATGCAGTCGCGTTCAACGCCGGGCAAGGCAGCATCAGCTTCGATTTTTCCGCCAGCTTCCACACTGGCATCGGCGTCTTTGATCAACCCGCGGATGCCATCGGCTCGCTGCAATTGAATGCTCCTCCTCATCTCGATCTCGCGCTGGCGGGCGACACGCGATCCGCAGCCGCTATCTGGTTATGCTTTTGAGCTATCAGGCCAGGGGCTCGTTTTCCGGATCCCACCCCATCGGCGCGCTGGGAACGGTTACGTTCGGAGCGCAGGCTAAGGGCGATTCTGTATTCGCGGTTATCCACCGATTTCCCGGATCGGCGGGAGCCTCCACTGTGATCGGCGATACCGTGAAAAGTTGGCGCCTGCCGCGGCACGTCGCTAAGGCCGATGACCTGCAGCCCGGCACATGGATACTGGCGGAGGCCGACGGTTCGGTCGCTATACAAGTGGCCGCGCAACTCGGTTACACCTTTGATTTTGTTCGCCAGGCGAAATTGTTGGGGATCACGCGGGAGTTGGGCGCAAGAATCGACGCCGGGGTGAAGGCGACTTTCGGATTCACTGCCAGCGGGCGATACCTGGTGATCGTCGGGCGGGAGTCCGACAACTCCATCGTGCGGCTCCGCCTTTACAAACAATCGGACCAGGGATTCGATTTTGGTTTGAATCTCACCGTCGGCGTGCAGGAGCAAGGGGAACTGCCGGCTAACATCGATGATTTTGTGCAGGCTGTGTTCGGTGTTCACGGCCTGCAAGTCGTGAAGGATTTGCATCTCATTCGGGACTGGACCGATCCAAAAAAAGACCTGGGCGAGACCGCGGCCAGGCTACTCAACGATACCGGGCTCGACCTGCTGACGAAGGCCAGTGGCATCGATGCGCGTCAGGAGTTCGAGAAAGCGCGCCAACTGGTGCTCAGCGGCTTCGCACAATGGGACGCTTTACCCGAGCGCGCTGCCGGCGCCGTCTGGCGAATCCTCGGCAAACTCGACGGCCCGGCGACCAACTGAATTTCAAACCTTCCTCACCGCTCTTGCCGATCCGAATCCGCAGTCGCGTGCGAATGCATTGGCGCAGGCGCTGGCCGCAGGCCACGTTTGGTGACGCTCCCGAGGGTCAGTTTCTGGCGTCGATTGCCGACCAGGGTCTGCTCGCGCTGAGCAGCCAACTGGATCGAGTGCAGCAGGTGGCCTCGCAGACGTTGAACATACTCAATGGCGGCGTCATCAAACAGGTTCAGGATTTCATCAACCAGCGGCTCGATCTGAACACCGTGCGCGATGTAGTGACGCAGAATGATTTCGACAAGCTCGATGGCTGGCTGGTCAAACGGCTCGGCGATTTTCTGGATAAGGAATTGGACTTGGCCGCGCTTCAGGAAGTGCGCACGGCAATCAACACCGTGATTCTGAAGGCGTCGGAAATCTACGATCGCGCACTGAAGGCGCTCACCAACCACTACAGCGTCGATTTTGCAGCGAGCTATCAGCGCAACACGGCTAGCACGGCTCTGCTGGATGTGAACTTCGACCTCAGCGAACCCGCCGCCAGCAGGCTGCTGCAGCAGGTCGTCGCCCAAAGTAATCTGGATAGCCTGCTGACAACCGAAGTGCAGGGAGTGACGTTGAATCAGGCCACCTTGAGCCATGAAATCAAGCGAACGGGTGACGTCCAGGTCCACATGCCGTTCTTCGATGCCGAGGTTCAGCACGTCAACGATAGCCTGGCCTCGCTCAAGGTCGAGCACGATTCCGGCCGTGTGCTCGCGTACCACCTTGGCGCGACCGATACCGTGACAGCGAAGAATCGGTATCGTAGCCAGCTTTCGGTACTGGGAAATCTCAAGGTCGTCAATGGCGAGATTCGCATGGCGGCAGATCAGGATCAGGCGCTGGCCTACCAATCGCTACAAGTGAAGACCAAGATGACGCTGGCCGAGCTCAAGAGCCGCACCAAGCCTTTCGTTCAGGCGGCGCTGCCGAACGTGTTCACCGATGGCGCCTCGCTCGACCGTTTCTATATGGGCCTGGACCAAACCGTCAGCAGCGTCCTGAATAATCGCAACAACGATTTTGGCGACGTAGGCGTGAATCTCCAGATCGCCCTACCGGCATCGGTTCTGGAGGCCTGGTTCCAGAAGCGCGACAAGGATGAACTGAAGAAGCGCCGCCCTGCGCATGTCTCGGGCGCTGCAGGCCAGGCTAAAGCAACTGATTCCGTTCCACTATTTTCAGGATCTCGACAATCTGCGACCCAACGAGACAGCCGCTGCGTTGCTGGTTTGGGCGGCATTCCCGGTGTCCGGCGCGATCGATTTTGAGAATGGCCGGATCCAGCGATTCAATTCAGATCACGATATTTTCTGGAATTTTCCGGATCACGATTTGCGGCGTGCGATGGCGTTCGATGGGCATACGGCGCGCGCTTTAGCGTTGTCTATGGCGGCGGCGTACGAACGCTTGATCGACGCCGGCGATTCCGGCTAACGCGGCGTTTTTTGCGCCTGACAGAGTGGAGGAATTCCAAAAGCTTGCCAGCAAGAGCACGGGTGACATTCTGCTGCATTCGCTCCTGTTCACAGAAGCTCAGATGGTTACGCGGTGCGGCAACGGCTCTCACCGATGTGCAGGCGATGCTTTCTAGCCGTCGCGACTGTCGCCGATGCATGCGATCGACCGGCTTGCCGATTTTGGAGCCGAGGTTACGGCGACATTCAACAAGAGCCTGTCGGTTTACGGCAAAGGAGTCGCTGCGAACGTTGAACTCGATGCTGCTTGTCGAAGCTTCGGTCGCGATAGCGCCGGGAATCGCAGCGCGCATTCCAAAGGCCATGCTGAACCTGCTGGTGCTGAAGCCGCAGCACGAATTTCAGCTCAGCGACTTTCTGAATGGCGACATGCCGCCAAAAGAGCAGGTGGCCGTGTCCCAAGTGTTGACCAACCTCATATGACGTTACGTCTCGGCTCAACCGGCGATTCGTACGCGAATTAGAGCAGCGTCTCCAGAGCCTCAGCCTCTACACAGGCGCGATTGATGGCGTGTTCGGTGGCGGCGTCGAAGAGCGCGGTCAAGAGTTTCCAGAAGGCGAACGGACTGCAGCCAGACGGTGTTGTCGGGCCAAATACCTGGGCGGCGCTATTGCCTGGCGCGCGCCCAGCCTGTATCGCCTTTGCTCAATCAGCCCGTGGCGGAACGCTGCCTTGCGCTTACCGGCGCCTTTGAAACTTCCACCGGGTTTCCCCGATTGCTACTGCGGTCTGAGTGGCGATTTCGACGGCCAAGGTCTCAGCTACGGCGTGCTTCAATGGAATATCGGGCAGGGGACGCTGCAGCCGCTTTTCTCCGACATGCTGGCCGCGCACCGTGACATCGCAGCCAATCTCTTTCACGATCATTTGGATGAGCTGACCAAGATGCTAGCGTCCTCCCGCGATGAGCAACTGGGCTGGGCGCGTTCCATTCAGGACCTCAAGCGCCATCGGGTCTTGGAGCCATGGGCAGGCCTGCTGCAGGCGCTCGGCCGCACTGCCGGAGTTCCAGGCCATTCAGACCAATCACGCGGAGCGCATTCATCAGAAGGCGGTTGAGCTCTGCGGCCGCTATGAAGTTTCGACCGAGCGTGCGCTGGCGCTTATGTTTGACATCTGTGTGCAGAACGGCTCGATCGATGCCGCTACCGAAGGCATCATCCGAAACGATTTTGACGCCATACCGACCAATATCGCTCCCATGGCGATCGAGGTCGCGCGGCTTCAATCTATCGCCAACCGGCGGGCAGAAGCCGCTGCGCCGAACATACGTAGAGGACGTGCGAGTCCGCAAGCTCACCATCGCCAATGGCACAGGCATGGTTCATCAGATCCTGTACCATCTGGAAGAACAGTTCGGAATTCGTCTGATAGGTGCATCATGAGGACTGTTTGTCTTTCGCTGCTTTTGCTGATTCTTGCCGGTTCGGCGCACTCGCAGGTTCCGCCGCCGAAAGTCGTGAAGGAAGGCACCAGTCAGGAAGGTGGTTTGAAGACCACCATCACGGTGACGGCGAAAGGATTGTCCAGCTATCTCGCCGGGACAGGCGTCAAGGACCCGAAGTTTGTTCTCTACTTGAACGAGGTGCCGTTAAAAGGGCTGTCCAAATCGGTGCCGGATTCGGGCCATGACCACGTGCAGTTTTATCTTGACCGTCTCGACATCAACCACGATCAGTGGACAGCGCTTCTGCGAAGTCCCGTGCCTACGCGCCCGGTTCTGCTGACTATCGGTTTGGAAAACGCATTGCCTTTCGAGACGGAGGTGACGGATTTCAACCTTGTGATTTACCGGCCGATGACTTTGGGACTTGGCGCTGTTCTCCTGCTCGTGCTGCTCGCGCTGTTCTGTTGGGCGGCGAATGCCAGTGATGTACTGCGACAGCCCGGGCCACCGCCTCCGGCCGTCAACGGAATCGTGCCCCGCAAGGCGTATAGCCTGGCGCGCGTGCAAATGGCGGTGTGGTTTTTCGTCGTGGTAGCGGCATTCGTGCTGATCTGGATGATCACCTGGGATCGCGATACCATTTCGAACAGCGTGCTGGCTCTCATCGGCATCAGCGCGGCAACTGGTCTGGCCGGTACTGTTGTCGACTCCGGCAAAGCAAGCTCCCTGCGGGCTCAGAAGGCGCAGCTCATCGCTGAGGGTACCAACCTAACCGGCATCCCGCTCCGTCAGGCCGAAATCGCTGACCAGATCGGCGCGATCGACTGTCAGCTCACTACCGCCGCTCACGAACACTTCATCACCGACATCCTTAGTGACGCGAATGGCATCAGCTTCCACCGGTTCCAGATGGCGGTTTGGACCCTAGTCCTGGCAATCGTTTTTGTCGTGTCCGTCTGGAAAGATCTACTGATGCCCGATTTCAACACCACGCTGCTCGGCCTCATGGGCATCAGCTCGGGCACTTACATCGGTTTCAAGTTTCCTGAGGTCAAGAATTGACCGAGGAAGTGAGATAGTAGGCGTGAGCCTATGTCGACAATCTTGAGATCGAGCCTGGCCGCTCTCTTCATCGCCACTACTTTGCTGGGGCAGGCGCCCACCATTCAGGATGGCCGCTTTCAGGGCCGCCGCGGCTGGGTGATGTCGAATGGGCTGATCCAGGTCACCGTGCTCGCCGGGGGCGGACATGTCGCTGAGGTCCGATTGCTTTCCGACGATCCCAAGAAGAGCATCAATCCGATGCGCGTGCCGCATTATCAGACCATCGATCCGCACGAGTACGATCCCGCGAAGCACGACGCCATCTACGGCACCGACTCCGGACGCTGGTTGATCAGCGGTTACATGGGACACATGCTCTGCTTCCCCAGCTACGGCGGGCCATCCGACGACGAAGTTCGCGCCGGTCTGGGCGGGCACGGCGAAGCCGCGATCGTGGAATGGAAAAAAATGAAGGTCGAATCCACGCCGGAAGCCGTGACGCTCTGGTACGGCGCCGATCTCACCAAGACCAATTATCGTGTCGAACGCGCCATCACGCTGGAGCGCGGCGGGCGATCCATTCGAGTGCGCGAGTGGGTCGAGAACCTAACCGCCTACGATCGGCCTATCAATTGGATGCAGCATGCCACCTTCGGACCGCCGTTCATCGAACCCGGCAAAACGGCGATGGATGTTTCAGCAACCGTCGGGCAGGTTTCTCCCAACCGGATGGGATCGCTATCACTGCAAGCGGGATCGACGGTGAACTGGCCGCACGGCACTGCCGCGGACGGAACCCCGGCGGATCTGCGGGTGTCTCAACCCAAACCAAAATCCGGAATCTATTACACGATGCGGCTCGACCCGGCGCGCGCCGAGCAGTTCTTTACTATGTACCATCCCGATTATCGCGTCCTGATCGGCTACCTTTTTCCGAGCGAGGGCAATCCATGGATCGCTGACTGGCAGGAAAACCACAACTACATGCCGCGGCCGTGGAATGGGCAGGTCGTCGCGCGCGGCATCGAGTTCGGCAGTTCTCCGTTTGACGAAGGACTGCGCAACAGCGTCGAGCGCGGGTCGTTTTTAGGTGCACCGGCCTATCGCTGGATCGGCGGACGCCAGCGGCTGGCTAACGAGTTCACCATCGTGCTGGCCGAAATTCCCGAAGGCTTTAAAGGCGTGAAGAACCTGCGCGTCGAGCGTGGCGTCGCGGTCCTCACTAAGAACTAGAAAGGCGCAAAACTGCTAGAATCGTGCTTCTCTAACGTGCGAATTCTGTTCGAACTTCGATGAGCTGCACAGCCACTTTACCGACAACCGAGATTATTGTGAAGCCTGGTTTCTGGGCCTCGATTGCCAACAAACTTTCCAGAGTCACGTCTTCCGGCGAATTCATTCCGGAAATCGACGGGCTGCGTTTTTTTGCCATATTGCCTGTGGTGATCCTGCACGCCACTTATCAGGCGGTGGCACACACCCACCCGGGAAAAGCTTACGACCCGCAGTGGGGCGAGCACTCCGCAAATACGCTGGTGCAGTTCTTCGCCACCGGGTGGATCGGCGTGCAGATTTTTTTTGTGATCAGCGGATTCATCCTTGGCTTGCCCTTTGCCCGTTACTATCTCAGCCAGGGTCCGCGGGTTTCGCTGCGCCGTTTCTATATGCGCAGGATCAAGCGAATCGAACCGCCTTATATCATCTGCCTGACCTTTGCCTGGCTGATCGGTCATAACCTGATGCGGAAGCTGCCCCATTACCTGGCGGGTTTGACGTATTCGCACCAGATCATTTATCACGCCAAGAATACGATCCTGGTTCCCGCCTGGTCGCTCGAAGTCGAGGTGTTCTTCTACCTTTTGACTCCATGCTTCTGTCTGGCATTCGCGCTCCGTCCGGCATGGCTACGCCGCGCGAGTTTCATGGCCTTCATTCTGGGCTACTCGCTGTGGGCCACGCACATACTGTCCGCGTATCGATCATTCGATTCCACGCTGCCGATGATGCTGCAGTTCTTCGCGGCAGGAATGTTGTTGGCGGATCTTTACGTTTGCGATTGCTTCCCGCGCACCCGGCACGTGGCCTGGGATATTGGCGCATTGTTGGGCGCCGCGGGCCTGGTGTATGCCGCAGCGGGGAACGGGTGGCGATTCTATTGGCTTGCGCCGGTATTCATCATGCTCCTGTTCGCAGGCGCGTTCCAGGGGTCCCTGCTCAACCGCTTCGTGCGCCTGCGGCCGGTCACCATCATCGGCGGCATGTGCTATTCCATTTATCTCTGGCACACGGTGGCGTTGGACTTAAGCCGCGGCTTTGTGTCCCCACGAATCCCGCTCACTTGGCCGCTGGAGTACGCCGTTCTGGCAACGGTGGGGGCCGGCCTGCTGCTGGCATTGCTCACGGCCGCGCCCCTGTTTTACTTCATCGAGAAGCCGTTCATGAGCGGAGCGGGTTCGCGCGCGTTCGGAAAAGTGTGGCGTCGGGTTTCCACTCCCCGCACCGAGGCGAAGGTCGCCTAGACTTCGTCGAGAGGCTGCGAAGCGTCGCCGAACTTCGGCATCCGGACCTGCATCTTGTCCATCATCGACAGATACAGCCGGCACATCTGGCGATCCGGTTTCTCGTTGTAAGTGAGCACCCGTCCGCCCTTGATCCGGCCACCGCCGCCGCCCAGCATCACCACGGGCAGCTGGCGCGCGTCGTGATTGCCGGTCAGCATGCTCGAGCAATACAGCATCATCGTGTTGTCGAGCAGCGTGCGCGGGCCTTCCTGAATCGCGTCGAGCTTGCGCGCGATGTAGGCGACCTGTTCCAGGAAGAACTGATTCACCTTGAGCCAGTCCGCCGTGTCGGTGTGGGAGAGCAGGTGGTGGATCATGTAATCCACGCCGAGATTCGGGAAACGCAGCGAGCTGTGATCGTTGTTCAGCTTAAGCGTGGTGATGCGCGTGGTGTCGGTCTGGAAGCCCAGCACCAGAATGTCGCACATGAGGCGCATGTGCTCGGCGATGTCCTGCGGGATGCCATCGGCGGGGCGGGCGACATTGGGCTTGGCGAGCGTCGGCCGCCAGCCCTGCAACTCGCCTTTCTTGCCGGCGTTCGCGATTCGCTGTTCCACGTCGCGGACCGATTCCAGATATTCGTCGAGCTTGTGCTGGTCGCTCGAACTGATGCCGCTACGCAAGCTGCCGGCGTCGGCCAGCACGGCGTCGAGTACGCTCTTGTCGCCCTTGCTAGCTTCGTCCTTGAAAAGCCGGTCAAACGCCAGGGCCGGATAAATTTCGAGCGGCGTCGGCGTGGTCGGCGAGCTCCAGGAAATGTGCGAGCTGTACAGCATCGAATAATTCTTGTGGACCGACGGATTCGATTTCTCGCAGCCCAGCACCAGGCTCGGCACCTTGGTCGAGCTGCCGTAACGCTGTGCCAGAATCTGGTCGATGCTGGTGCCCGAGCGAATCTCGCCGCCCGAAGCCAGCGGCGCGCCCGACAGCAGATTGCCGGTCTGCGAGCTGTGAATGTTCCCCTTTTGCGCTTCCTCGTTGTAGAGGCCGTTGATCGAACAGCATCTTTTCGCGGAAGTCGGTGAGCGGCGCGAGCACCTTGCCCAAGCTCCATCTGCTTGCCTTCGCCCTTGGCCCACCATTCCTTGCTGTGAAAGCCATTGCCGGAGAACAGGACCGCCAGGCGCACCGGAGCTTCGCTCGCCAGCTTCCGTACGGCCCGGCACATCGCCCCACACAGGCAGCGATTCCAGCCACGGCAGCGCCATGGTGACGCCGAGGCCGCGCAGCATCAGGCGGCGTGAAAATTGATGACTACTCATGTTCCTGTTCATAGTCGCGTCCTCTAATTTCCCGGAATTGGGAGCTAGTCACAATCATTTCAAGGGCCGTACCTACATGATACCCGCTTGCGGCCAGCTTAGTCTGGATGTCGTCGAGAAGGGGTTCGTCGGAGAGCTGCACGGCGCGCCCCAGCGAGTAGCCCAAAAGCTTCTTGCAGAACTGCCTTACGAACGCATCGCGGCGGTCTGTAAGCAGATACTTTGCGCAGCCCTTCGAAGCCGTTCAGGTCAGCTCCATCCTTATTCTTGGCGCGGTCATTGATCGGGCGGTTGCCCAGATCCTTTGTCGCGATAGCGGCCAATCGCGTCAAAACGTTCGAGCGCGTATCCGTAGGGATCCAGGCGGGCGTGACAGCCCGAGCAGCGGCGGTCCGATGTGTGTTTTTCGGTAAGCTCCCGCATGGTCAGGGTTTCGGTGGCTTCGTCGGCGGGAAGCTGCGGGACATCTTTCGGAGGCCGGGGCACTTTCTCGCCCAGGAGTACTTCGGTGATAAAGTCACCGCGCAGAATCGGGCTGGTGCGCGATGCTCCCGCTTCTTTGGAGAGCACCGACGCCTCTCCCAGAATGCCGCCGCGCGAATATTGCTTGATGCCTTCGACGCGCCGCCATTCCGGGCCTGTGACGCCGGGAATTCCATAATGCTTGGCCAGCGCCTCGTTCAGGAATGTGTAATCGGCATCTATCAGGTTGAGCACGGAGCCGTTGTTGGTGAACAAGTCGGTAAAGAAACGGATCGTCTCCTCGTACATGTCGCCGCGCAAATCGCGAAACGTGGGAAAGTGGCGCTCGCTCTTTTCATCGAGCGATTCGAACCCGGTGAGATGCAGCCAGGCGCCGCCAAATTCGGTGCCCATGCGGCTCACTCGTGCATCGCGCAGCATGCGGCGCATCTGGGCTTGCAGGACGGCCGGGCTATGCAATTTTCCGGAAGCCGCGGCATCCCGCAACTCCGCGTCGGGCATCGACGACCACAGGAAATAACTCAAACGGTCCGCGAGGTCATAATCGCTGACCGGCGCTGCCTGCTTGCCGGGCGCGACGTTTTCGGTGCGATAGAGGAACGCCGGCGCCACCAGGACGCGGGCCAGCATCAGCCGGATGGCATCGTCATGAGGCACTTCCTGAGCGCGAAGCTGGCTATAGAGGCTGCGTAGCTGGGTCTTTTCTGTCTCCGTCAAAGGCCGCCGGTAGGCGCGATCGGCAAAATCGAGGACCGCTTTGATATGGGCCGGCTCGGTCTCAATGAGACGCTGGCGAAACGCCGCCGCCCCTGCTTTTATGGGCTCGCGCAGCGGTTCAAACTTAGACGGGTCGGCGTCCTGAGTGGCGAACTGCCAAAGCATTTCGAACGCGTCCACCAGCGTCAGCGCATCGCGGCTGACATAGTGCAGCTCATCCCACATCCGGTCCAGCTTGGCTTTCTGTTTGTCGTTAAGAATCAGCCGCGAGAGGTGATCGTCTTCGCGATGAAACAATGTAAGTGTCACGACTTCATCCACTGGCACGATCTTCGTGTAGCAAAGCGCCGCGGGAAACGCCTGGCGAAATTCTTCGAATGCTGCTTCGACGCGCTTACGTGCGGCGCTGGTCGGGTTCACCACCACCGGCATGGCGTAGGATACAACCTGATTGTTCGAACTCCATGTTCCCTTGGCATCGCCCACCGTGGTGCCCATCGCCAGTAAACCGGATCGCGGCTCGGGCTTCGTGGTGAGCACTTCGAGTTGGATGCTGCCTTCCATGCCAGTCTTCTTGTCGAGCGCGCCGGTGGTTACAAATTCGCTGTTGGCCACCAGGTCGGCCGGCAGGCGCACAGACAGGATCGATGGTGCCCGCACGCAAAGGCTGGCGGAGTGGATCGGAGTTCCGTTGGGATGCTTGCCGAATAGTGCTGGGTCGAGTCCCCATTCACTTTGCGGGGAAGATTTCGGCGTCGTTCTAGTGGTGCCAGCGAACAGCGGTCCGGCAAGCGATGTCAGTTGACGATACAGAGCCGCATCCGGGCTGGCCCCTGTGGGAGGGGGTGCGGCCAGAAGCTTTTGCAGCTCATCGGCGAGTTTCCTTCTCTCCTCGGATTGCTCAGCCGCCTGCCATCGTGCCAGCAGCGATCCGCCGGGCAGCACCGAATCGTTGCTCGCGCCCGTTATGGGCTCGGTATAGAAACTCCAGATTCCCTCGCGACCAGCCTTGTCCGCATGCGGATTGGCCGCCAGCACGCTGCCGGAAACATCTTCGGCCAGCGACCACTGATCGGTTGTGCCGACACTGGCGAGATGCAGATTCACTTCGGTAAGATTGCACGCCTGATTTCCCTCGCGCGCTCCAATCAGCACGGAGACGAGATCGCCCGGCTGCACGCGCACATGCTCGAATGGCCCGAACGGCACCAGCTTTCCGTTGCGGGATTCGCCTTCCGCGAGCCGCTGCCGGGTTCTTCCGCGCCGCAGTTCGAGCGACCAGGTGACACCGGTGCCGCACTCGGGATTAATGCGCGTGAGCGATCCTTCTACCTTCAACGTTGCCGCGACGGGGCTGCGCCAGCCGGCGGCGGTGATCAGAGTCGTCGACGGATGCAGAGCCACGCTATGCGCCTTCATGTTTGCAGGCACGCGCACGGCCTGGTCAGAGGAATTGGCGATCAGCATGGGCGTCTCCGGAGAGCCCCATCCCTGCACAAAATCGAAGGTGGCCGTTTTCTCAATCTTCTTGGTAAGCAGATCCAGCTTGAAATCGGTGGACGTATTCACGCCGAGAAAATCGAACCACGCATCCAGGGCTTCGCGATCGATACCAAACCGGCCGGCCAGCGCGGCGCGATCGGCACCACCTTCAGAGGCCGCCTGGAGCGATTTCGCCGTCGCCCCCAGAACGAGCGCGCGCCGTTCACTCAATGCGCCGATAAACGCGCGCAAATCGCGCAACAGTACCGGTGGGCGTCCGGCGATGGCGAGCTTCGGTTCGCGCCACTCGACGAAGTCCCCAGCCTGGCCGTCTCCGGCATCGTGCGCGGTGAGATAGACGGTGACATCGTTGCCGTCGGCCGGAGCCGCCAGTTTGACACGGAACTCCTGTTCATCGACTACCGGATCGACCGGCTCCATCCACGCCTTAGGGCCGCCCTCTTTGCCGATGTGACCCACGCTGCTGAATTTCCACAGCGTGCTCTGCCAGCGCGCAATTTCATTCACCATGGCGTCGACGTCGCCCGGCTTTGCCGTGCGCCACTGAGCGCGCAGGCCGTCGAGCAATGGGGAAGGATGCGTGCTCTTCAAAAGATTCAAGAGCGTCCCCAGATATTTCGGGCTCAAGCCGTTCTGCTTCGCCACGCTTTCGACCGTCGCTGTTCCACCGGTCGTGCGCAGCGCCAGCGAGGCAGTTAGATATTTCCGCACGGGCAGGCTTCCGCCTCGATTCTTGTCGAGCGCCATACCCTGCTGCATGACCGTATCCGAGCCGCCGGCTTCGGTGAATTTTGCGTAGAAGGCGCGAATCTCGGCCAGCAGCGCGTCGGTGTAATCGCGGCGGGAGGCGCCCGGCGAAAAGGCAATGCCGTCGGGGAGCAACACAGCGTGGCTGGCAATGACTTTGCCCGCATCCAGATATTTGGTGACCAGCGACGGCGACATCGCCAGCGCATTGCCCGTGTTGGTGAACCCTTCGCCCGCCGCTCCATCCACGGGAAATTCTTTGGCAGGTTCGAGCGTCGCGACGCCCGTCAAATCGCGAATGGTAAACGTGTACTCGGCGTTGTTGAGGCGGCGCAAAACCACTGGCCCCGGATCGCCGGCGTGGGCGCGCGCTGCTACTTTCAAAGCACCATTCGCCCAGGCGAGCAATTGACCGCGCTGGTCAGGAGTGGGCTGCGGCATCCCCTTGGGCGGCATGGATTCCACCGTGAGCTGTTCGACCACTTTCTGCCACACGCGAGGATCTTGCAGCACATCTTTATAAGATGCAAAATGCTCCAGGTTCACATCGCCGGTATGTTTATCCGCCGAATGGCAGGCCAGGCAGTACTGGCTAAGCATCGGCTTGATCTCGCCGGTGAACGAAGCTTCGGGGGAGGGAACTGGCGGGGCAGCAATCGCCCGGGCAAGGAACGCAAGGAGGCAGAGTCGGGAAGGGTGAACGAGCCTGGGCACCCTTCTAGTTTATTTCATTCCAGCCCCTCCGGTTGGTTAAGATCGAGACTAACGCTATGAGCTGGGGTTATCTGGAAGACGCAAGTGGGGCCAAGGGCCATGCGGACCGAATCTGCATTCCGCAAGACGAAGCTGAATTGCTGGAACAGTTGCGCGAGGCCGCGGGCGCGCATGTGCCGGTTACGATCGCCGGGGGCGGCAGCGGTCTCACTGCAGGGAGGGTCCCATACGGCGGCTGGCTGATTTCGATGGAGAAATTCCGCCGGCTGGACGTCGAAGCCGCCAAAGCGACGGTCGGCGCGGGCGTCACGCTGCATGAACTGCATGCCGCAGCGAAAACTACGGGCCAATTCTACCCGCCTGATCCCACGGAAACCATGGCGTTCATGGGCGGGACCATCGCCAACAATTCCAGCGGCTCGCGCAGCTTTATGTATGGCGCCACGCGACGGTGGATCGAACGCCTGCGGATTGCTCTTCCGAGTGGCGAGGTCCTGGATTTCAAGCGCGGCGACAAAATCGATTTCGATGTGCCCGTAATTCCGCAGCCCGCGGCCAAGAAGCATTCGGCCGGCTACCCGCTGCGTCCGGGAATGGACTGGATCGATTTGTTCGTGGGCTGCGAAGGCACGCTCGGAGTGGTCATTGAAGCGGACGTACGCCTGCTGCCGATCCCTAAGTCGCTGCTGAACGGCATCATTTTCTTTCCTACTGACGAGGCCGGCTTGCGGGCGCTGGAATCCTGGCGCAGCGTTCCCGGCCTGCGCATGCTCGAATGGGTGGACGACGCCGCGCTGCGCATGATCGAGCGGCGCTATCCGGATGTGCCCGCCGCGGCCAAAGCTGCTCTCATCATTGAGCAGATCGCTGACGAGGGTTCCGTGGATGCCTGGGTCGTTCGTCTCGCCGAAACCGGCGCGTTTGAAGAAAAGAGCTGGTTCGGGTTGACCGACGCCGACCGCGAGCGCTTTCGCAAGTTCCGTCACGCGCTGCCGGAAACCTCGCTCGAAATCTCGCAGCGCAACGGCTTCCCGTCGCTGGGCACGGATTTTTCAGTGCCGGTCGATAAGCACCGCGAGATGCTGGCCTTCTATCGCGAGAGGATGGAGCGCATCATGCAGGGGCACTATTGCATCTTCGGCCACGCCGGCGATGGCCACCCGCACGTGAATATGCTGCCCACCACGCAGGCCGAATTCGACGCCGGAACCGAGGCACTACCGGTGTTTGCGCGGCAGTCCGTGAAGCTGGGCGGGTCGGTGGCGGCTGAACATGGGCTTGGCAAGCGCAAGGCGAAGTTCCTGCCCATTCAGTATTCGGCGGAACACATCGACGCGATGAAGGCCGTGAAGCGCCGCTTCGATCCGGAATGGCGCCTCGGCCGCGGGACGTTGTTCGAACAGCAGTAGCTATATAATCTGTTCATGAGACGTCGTGATCTGTGGGCTTTGGGCCTCGCCGCCCTTGAAGTTGAAGGCGCTGAAGGCCAGGAGACCGCGCAGTCGCTCTACATTCCGAAGCCGCAGTTGGTAGAAGATCGCAAATTTCTCCACGACTTCATGGACGAATTCCCGTTTGCCGATCTTGTCACCTCGTCGTCCGGGATTCGGATTACCCACATCCCGGTGATCCTGGACCGGTCCGTCGGCCGCTACGGTTCGATTTTTGGCCACGTATCGCGGCAAAATCCGCAATGGAAAACTTTTGGCGACGACCATAACGCGGTGATCGTTTTTCACGGCCCACATTCTTACATCTCGCCGACCTGGTATGCCAACAAGCAGGCCGTGCCCACGTGGAACTTCGCCGTCGTGCACGCCTCCGGAAAACCGAAGCCCATCGACGACGATCATGCCAAACATGATCTGTTGGCCAAACTCATCGACAAGTTCGAATACAACAAGTCGGAATACGATTTCGCCAAGCTTCCCGACAGTTACACCAACAGCATGATTCCCAACATCGTCTGGTTTCAGATGGAGGTGGAATTGATAGAGGGCAAATTCAAACTCGGCCACGATCGCAGCGAGGCGGACAGGCAAGGCATCCTGAAAGGCTTGGAAACAGCCAAGAAGGAAGCTTCCATTCACGATCTCACGGCCAGCTTCTACCGCCGCATGAGCAAGCCGTCCGCTTAAGGGTCGCAGTGCTAAGCCGACGGTCCTTACTCGCCATACTCCTGCTTTGGGCCGCGCTGGTTTACGCGCAGCCAAAACGTAGCGCCTATTTTCCTCCCGCCGCCGCGTGGCAACACAAAGCGCCTGCCGAAGTTGGCATGGACGCCGCAAAACTGAAAGAAGCCGTCGCATGGGCCGAGGCTCATGGCGCGGCGTGGGACTTCGCCAAAGATCAGGTGCGTGTTTTCGGCAAGGTGCTGGGCGCGCTGCCTGCGCAACGTGCGGCAACCAACGGCGTCATTCTGCGTCACGGCTATATTGTGGCCGAATTTGGCGATACGAAGACGAATGATCCGGTATACAGCGTCGCCAAGAGCTTCCTTTCGACCACCGCGTCCATCGCATTCGCTCAGGGACTGATCCGCAGCATCGATGACCGGGTGGCCGATTACGTCCACGATGGCGGCTACGATTCGCCGCACAACGCACGCATCACTTGGCGAAACCACTTGCAGCAGGAGAGCGAGTGGGAAGGCGAGATGTGGGGCAAGAACAGCAACTTTCTCGGCCTGGAAGAGTTCGGCGGCGGCCAGATGAAGCCGCGCGAGATCCACGATCCAGGAACGTATTACGAGTACAACGATGTGCGCATCAACCGCTTGGCGCTTTCGCTCGCGCGAGTTTTCGGCAAAGGGCTGCCGGAAGTGCTGAAGCAAAACATCATGGACCCAATCGGTGCCTCAAACGAGTGGAAGTGGCAGGGGTACGGGGCGAAGTCGACAGTAGAGATAAACGGGAAGCCGGTGGAATCGGTGAGCGGCGGCACCCGCTGGGGCGGCGGGCTGTGGATCAATTCCCAGGATCTGGCGCGCTTCGGCCTGCTGATTCTCAATCGAGGCAATTGGGGCGGCAAGCAGTTGGTCTCGGAAGAATGGATCAAGGAAGCCACCACGCCCTCCGCGCACGGCCCGGATTATGGATATCTATGGTGGCTGAACACCCGGCAGAAGCAGTGGCCTAGCGGTCCGGCGTCGACCTTTGCTGCTGTCGGCAACGGCGGCAACATCATTTGGATCGATCCTGAACACGACCTGGTTCTGGTTTGGCACTGGCACGAGCCGGGCAAAGCCGTCGACGGCATGATTCAGTTACTCGTGGCGGCGGCCGCGGGGAGCTAGAGGTTTCATTGCCCGGAACACGCATTCGTATTCTCCTCGCTGACGACCATACGGTGATGCGCCGCGGGCTGCGGCTCTTACTCGAGCAGCAGACGGACTTCCAGGTAGTTGGAGAGGCCGATGACGGGCGCCAGGCAGTTGAGCTGGCAGCGTCGTTGCATCCGGACGTCGCCGTTCTGGATATTGGAATGCCGCAGCTCAACGGCATCGAGGCAACGCAAAAAATCGTGACGGCGGATCCGGCGATTGCTGTTGTCGTGCTCAGCATGCATTCCGACGAGACCTATGTGCTCCGCGCCCTGAAGGCCGGCGCCAAAGGCTATCTGCTCAAGAGCTCGGCCGAGGCGGACCTGATTCAGGGTGTGCGCGCGGTCGCCGAGGGAAAGTCGTTCTTCAGCCCGGTCATCGGGCGGATGCTGTTGGAGGATTACATGCGCCAGGTTGCGAAGCGCGAGGTTGAAGACAGCTACGACCTGCTGACGCCGCGCGAGAAGGAAATCCTTCAGTTGGTGGCCGAAGGTAGAACCAATAAAGAAGTGGCCAACATCCTGAAGCTCAGCGTGTACACCGTTGAGGGCCATCGCGGCAGCATTCTGGAAAAGTTGAATCTGCACTCAGTGCCCGAGTTGATCCTCTATGCAGTTCGCAAAGGGATCATCTCATGAGACCGGCGGCGGTATCGGGACTTCTGCAACCAGCGTGGTTCCTTTTCCGGGCTGGGACGTAATTCGCAGCACGCCTCCGACCTGGCGCAGGCGCTCTTCCATCCCTACGGTGCCAAAACCGCGAACCTTCGCGGCCTCAAATCCAATGCCATCGTCCTGCACGCTGAGCGCAAGCCGGTCCGGATTTTGTTTCAATTCGATTTGCACGGTCTTGGCCTGAGCGTGGCGCGCTACATTCTGCAGCGCTTCCTGGGTGATGCGGTATAGGCAGATGCTTACCTCTTCGGGCAGATTTTCCGAAACCGTCCCGGCGGCAACCTTGACGGCAAGGCCGGTTCGCCGGGAAACTTCCCGCGCCTGCCATTGGATGGCGGCGGCCAATCCCAAATCGTCCAGCATCGAGGGCCGGAGCAACAAAGCGATGTCGCGGACTTCATTCACGGCGCCGTCGGCCAGCCGCCGGATCGAGTCCAGCAGTTCCCGGCTCTGCGCATCGCTTTCCGGAATGCGCTTTTGGAGATTGCCGGCATCGACCAGCAAAGCGTTGAGCGTCTGCCCCACTTCATCATGTAGTTCCCGTGAGATCGACTTTCTTTCCTGCTCCTGTGCCGCGACCAGGCGTTGCGAGAGCTTTCCCATCTCGACGCGGCCGGCGGCAACCTGGTCATAGCGCAGGCGGGTTTCACTCTCCAGCCGCGAAATATAAAACGCGCTTCCTGTTGCCAGAATCGTGGCCGCGCCCAAGCTCAACAGAAACGTCCACAGCAGCTCGGCGCGCAGACGGCTGAAGCGGTCAGCCATGCGCGAGTCTCCGTCCGCAAGCTGCCTTGAATGCGCTTCATCGATCTCCGCGGTGATTTCTAGAATGGATGCCCGGCTCGGCAGGATGGCGGAGTGATAGAACGCCATCCCTGATGTCTTGCGCTCGCGACTCGACCACGCCAGGCTCGGGCTGATCGATTGCCAGTAATGCTCGACGTTGCGCCGCAGTTGGGCAGCCATCCGGGCTTCGTCGGCGTCGGGCGTGGCGGCATAGATCTCGAGACCGTGCTGCAAGTCCGCCCAAGTGCGGCGCAACTCGCGGTTGTCGCCTGCGCTGTGGTCGTCGTCGGGATCCATGAGGTAGTCGCGGACAAAACTATCGGAGAGCAGAAGTTTAGTTCGGATCAAAACCAAAGTTCCAGTTCGCGACATGGCGTTCGCGCGGATTAGGTCGCTCTGTTCGCGAATGCTCCGCAGCACCCGGACGGCGTCGATACCGGCGGCGAGCATCAGCAAAATCATTCCCCCCAGGCCAATGGCGAGGATCAGGCGGGTGCGGCGATGGGCGGCCTCGAGCGCCGGTTCAGGCACCGAAATATTGATTTCGGATCCTGGGACGGCTGAATTTCCAGCAGACATGTGTCACCTTCTTCATCATGGCAGACAGGCCCGCCGGTCGCGGAGTGGAGCGAATCGCCGCCATCACCCGCGACTTTCTCTGCCGCCCGCGTTCCGGATCATGGATCTCCTGAGCAACCGAATGGGCGTATTCCAGAGCGCCTAACAGGTCGCCCAGATGCGCCGGCTTGGGGACGATGTCCGGCGCAAAACGGGAAAGAATCAGCGACCACGAGCGTTCGTTCCGGGCCGTGAGGACGACTTTGGGTACACCAGGGTGCGCGTCGTCAATGACTTGCAGCGTTTCCAGCCACGGTTCGGAAGTGCGGTCGATGTCGATCAACAGAATCTTTGCGCTGGTGATCGCCAGCAGCACTTTCGCCTCTTCGATTTCGTCCGCGTGATGGCAGCGGATCCCGGCCGCCGATAGGTAATGGCTCAAGAGGACGGCATCTTTCGTGGATGTGGAGAGAAATACACAGGAGAAGCGGTTTGGTACCTGTTGTTTCATAGTCTTAGACCCCCTGCTAGCTCCAGTGTAGGGTGCGGAGGGCCTGCTTCCCATCGCCTCGCGAGGGTGTACGGCTCACCGCCGGCAAGGGGGCGGCCTGCCATCCCCTCTCCGTGGTTCCCGTTTCCCCCTGCGCGGGCTATGGGCTCAGAAAGCCAGCGCCTTTACGCTGGAGTTGAGCCTCCCGACAGCGTTTGGGAGGCCGCCAATTGGAGGCAAAAATGAGATTCAGAGAGTTTTTGAGGAGCCGCCGGAAGGCGGTTGTGTCCGCCGCCGTGACGTTAGCTGTTGGCAGCTTCCTCGTCGTGGCGGCCATGAGCGCGGAGCGTCTTCACGACGTGATGTGGCCGGCGGCATCGGTCCGGATGGCAAACCACTCGGGTACCGAAGATGCTCGCGGTTATGCCCGGGTAGTGAAAGAGGTGGTCCCGGCGGTAGTGAATATTTCCTCCTCCCGCGTCAGCAAGCGGGAAGTGAGCGACGGGCGTGGGATGCCGCAGATGGATCCCTTCTTCCGCCAGTTCTTTGGCGATGAAGGCAACCGCCATTTCAATGTCCCGCGGGAACGCCGCGAGAAGAGCTTAGGCTCGGGCGTCATTGTGAGTCCCGAAGGCTACGTGCTGACCAACAACCACGTGGTTGATCATGCCACCGAAATCACAGTAACCCTGCGCGACAAACGTGAGATGAAAGCCCGCGTCGTAGGTACTGACCCACGCACCGATATCGCGGTTCTCAAAATTGAGGGAACCAATCTTCCTTCGATCACGCTGGGCGATTCTTCCAAAGTACAAGTGGGCGATATTGCTCTCGCCATCGGCAACCCGTTCGGAGTCGGTCAGACCGTCACGATGGGTATCGTCAGCGCGATGGGCCGCGGCAACCTCGGTATCGAGGAAGTCGAAGACTTCATTCAAACGGACGCGCCCATCAACCCCGGCAACTCCGGCGGCGCGCTGATTGACGATGAAGGACATCTGATCGGAATCAACACCGCGATCCTCTCAGGCAACTCCGGCGGCAACCAGGGCATCGGTTTCGCCGTGCCCGTTAATCTGGCGCATCATGTGATGGACCAGATTCTGAAAAACGGCAAAGTCGAGCGCGCTTACCTCGGCATCCTGCCGCAAGATGTGACCCCGGCCATGGCCAAAGCGTTGGGCGCGACGGAGGCTAAAGGCGCCGTTGTCGGCAACATTACGGCAGACGGCCCGGCTGCTCACAGCGACCTCAAACAGGGCGACATCATCACGGAAGTCAACGGGAAACTGGTTGACGACGCCAATCAACTGCGCCTGCAAATCGGGCTTCTGTCGCCGGATTCCACGGTGACTTTGAAAGTACTCCGCGCCGGCACGCCGCAGCAGGTAACCGTGAAAATGGCCGCGTTCCCATCCAAGGAAGAGCGCGCCTCGCTCGACAACAAGGAGACCGGTAGCGCGCTGGAAGGCGTCTCGGTAGAAAACGTGACGTCTGAGAACGCGCGGGATATGAAGCTGTCTCCTGAAACCAAGGGCGTGGTGGTATCCAATGTCGATCCATCCAGCCGCGCGGCGGATGCAGGCCTGCGGGCCGGCGATGTCATTCAGCAGGTGAACCGGCAGCCGGTGAAGAGCGTTCGCGAGTTCGATCACGCGATGGCCTCCGCCAAGAAAGACGATCCGACGCTTCTTCTGGTCAATCGGGACGGCATGACGCTGTTTGTAGCCGTCTAAGTTCCTCACTCGTTCCAATAACGCGAACCGTTAGCTGAAAGCACGGCTGACGGTTCGCATTTTTTTTGGAAATCGTCCGCTACAATGAAATTCGCAGCCTGGGGAAACCGCATGAGCTCAGACCAACAGCAGTCGGATTCCTTAGTCTTCTTCGGTGCCACCGGAGATCTGGCTTACAAGCAGATTTTCCCCGCACTGCAGGCGCTGGTTAAGCGTCACAACCTCCAGATTCCCATCGTTGGAGTAGCCAAGGCCGGCTGGACGCTGGATCAGCTCAAGGAGCGAGCGCGCGATAGTCTGGCCACCCACGGCGTTCTGGAAGAGGGCCCCTTCTCCCAGCTCATGAACTTGCTGCAATACGTTGACGGCGACTACCGCGAGCCGCAAACCTATGTGCAATTGCGCCAGGTACTGGGCGCGGCGTGCCGGCCGCTTCACTATCTGGCGATCCCGCCGGCCATGTTCCCTACGGTCGTACAGGGCCTCGAACAGGCGGACTGCGCCGCTAACGCGCGGGTGGTGATCGAGAAGCCTTTCGGGCGCGATCTCGCTTCGGCCCAAAAACTCAACCAGGCCCTGCGGGAAGGTTTTCCCGAATCCGCGATCTTTCGCATCGATCATTTCCTGGGAAAGGAGCCGGTGCAGAATATCCTGTACACCCGCTTCGCCAATGTATTTCTGGAGCCGTTGTGGAACCGCAATTGCATTCGCTCCGTGCAAATCACCATGGCGGAAAATTTCGGCGTGCAGGGGCGCGGGCGCTTCTACGAAGAGGCCGGCGCCATTCGCGACGTCATCCAAAATCATCTGTTTCAGGTATTGGCGTGTCTGGCCATGGACCCGCCCGGCGGCCAGCATGAAGAGGCCATGCGGGACGAGAAAGACGCGCGTCCTCAACGCCGTTCGCCCGCTTGCACCCAGCGATGTCGTGCGAGGACAGTTTAGCGGCTACCGTCAGGAAGAAGGCGTGGCGCCCGATTCGCAGGTGGAAACCTATGCCGCCGTGCGGTTGTTCATCGATACCTGGCGATGGGCGGATGTGCCGTTTTACATACGCAGCGGCAAATGCCTGCCATTGACGGCGACCGAAGTAGTGGTTGAGTTCAAGCAGCCGCCGAAAGAAACGTTCCATGAAGTCGTGAGCGGGCGGTCGAATCACCTGCGATTGCGCCTCAGCCCCGACGTGATTATCGCCCTCGGCATGCGGGTGAAAGTCGCCGGCGAGCGCATGGAGGGCGAAGATGTCGAGTTGATCGCCACCCACCAGAACAAGAGCGAGATGGCGCCTTACGAACGTCTGCTGAGCGATGCGCTACGCGGGGATCAGATATTGTTTGCCAGCGAGGATGCGGTCGAAGCACAATGGCGGATTGTCGATCCGATCCTAAGCGACGCGACCCCTTGCCATGAGTATGCATCCAACACCTGGGGACCCGGCGAGGCGGATGAGTTGACCGCCGATCATGGCGGCTGGATTAATCCGAAGTAGACTGGGCTCAAATCGAGGAGTAACATCCATGGCACTTGCAAGAGTAGGCTTCACCGCGCTGCTCGCCAGCCTTGTGCTGGGCGCAGCCACCCTGCCGAATCCTGCCGTAGACGAAAACGCATCCGAAAAGAAATCCGAAACCGCGGTTTTCGCGGGCGGATGCTTCTGGGGAGTGGAAGCGGTATTTGACGCCGTACGAGGCGTATCGGACGCGGTCTCCGGGTACGCCGGCGGAAGCAAGGCTACAGCCGAGTACGAGGCGGTAAGCACTGGCGCCACCGGCCATGCCGAATCTGTCCAGATTACGTACGATCCGTCTCGAATCTCTTTTGGCCAGCTCTTGAAAATCTATTTCTCAGTCGCTCACGATCCGACAGAGCTGAACCGCCAGGGCCCCGATGAGGGAACGCAATACCGCTCCGAAATTTTCTACACCAGCGAAGAGCAGAAACGCATCGCAGAGGCTTATATCCAACAATTGACCGCGGCCAAGGCCTTTCGACGGCCGATTGTTACCAAGGTCGCTCCGCTGAAGGGCTTCTTTCGAGCCGAGGAATATCATCAGGACTTCGTGGCCAAGAACCCGCGCCAGGGCTATGTCGCGTATAACGATCTACCGAAGCTGGAGAAGCTGCGCAAGCAAATGCCAGAGGTCGTGAAAGGCGGCAAGCCGTGAGAGAGGCAGTCACGACTTGAAGGCGATTCTCTTTGGAGCGACCGGCATGGTGGGCCAGGGCGTTCTGCGCGAATGCCTGCTCGATCCGGATCTGGACAGCGTCCTGGTTATCGGCCGTAAGACCATCGGGCAACAGCACGGCAAGCTGCAGGAAATCATCCAGGAGGATCTTGCCGATCTGTCCGCAATCGAGAGAAGGCTGGCGGGCTACGACGCTTGTTTTTTCTGCCTCGGCGTCTCCGCGGCAGGGATGAACGAGCAGGCGTACCGGCGCGTGACTTACGATCTGACCATATCGGTGGCGGGCACTCTAGCCAGGCTTAACCCTGCGATGACGTTCATCTACGTCTCCGGCTCCGGCACCGATAGCACCGAGCAGGGGCGCATGATGTGGGCGCGGGTAAAGGGCAAGACAGAAAACGCCCTGTTGCGGATGCCGTTCCATGCGGCGTATATGTTTCGTCCCGGCTACATCCAACCGCTTCACGGGATTCGAACCAAGACCGGCTGGTATGCGGCGATTCTACACAGTGATGGGGCCGCTCTATCCCATCTGGAAATTGCTTTTCCCCAAGTACGTGACCACGACGGAGTGCGTTGGCCGCGCGATGCTCAAGGTCGCCAGGCAGGGTAGTTCAAAACGCGTGCTTGAGAATCAGGATATCAAAGCGATCTGCATCGACGGCGCGTGATTTCAGCAAGTATCCCTTCGCGCTGCAGCCTCATATTCTTCCGACATTTTTTCCCTGGGGGGCAGATTTTGCCGCAGTCTGTTTAGAAGCCACACCGGGCTATGGATCAATGAATGAACCGGTTTTCACATCTGGAAACAGAATTGCCTAATGTAATAGCGGAGATTGGAGACGGGCATGAAAAAACTAGTCACCAGTGTTGCGTTCTCGTTGTTATGGTCGGTCGCGGTGTTTGCTCAAACTAAGAGCGGCGCGCATCCTGTAGGCGGCGGTCACATCCCAGCCCACGGACCCGCGCCGGTTCACAGCGCAGCTCCGGCGGCGCATCCCCAAGCACCCGTGCAGGGAAGAGCGCACGAGACCGCGCCAACACGCGACTACCGCGACGAACCAGGCCATCCGAACGCTCCCCACGTGCATGCGAACGATCAATGGGTCGGGCATGACACCGGCCGCGACGATCCCCATTACCGCGTCGATCGTGCTTGGGAACACGGACACTTTAGCGGCGGATTTGGCCCTAGCCACGTCTTCCGGCTCGAGGGCGGCGGCCGGGATCGTTTCTGGTTTGGCGGCTTTTACTTCAGCGTAGCGTCCTACGACTACGGCCTGGTTGGTGACTGGCTGTGGGATTCCGACCAGATCGTGATTTATGAAGACCCCGACCATCCGGGCTGGTACCTGGCGTACAACGTTCGCCTCGGCACCTACGCGCACGTCATGTACATGGGATAAAGCTTTTCCGGTGTAACAAAAGGCTGGCGAAATAAGTCTTGATCATTTGGAGGCTACGATGCCGCGCAAGGGTTCAGATTCCGGCGAAGGAAAGGTTCACAAAGTGATGAGCGAATATAAGCACGGCAGCCTCAAATCGAGCGCGGGAACGAAAGTCAAGAGCCGTAAACAGGCTGTTGCAATCGCGCTGAGCGAGGCGCGGAGCGCGGGTGCAGAAATACCCGCGAAAAAGTCGTAGCGCCAGAATCGGACGGAGACGCCGTTGACTAAAACCACAAAACAGCCGGCCAGGATTGTCATTGTCGAAGATAGCGAGATGGAAATCTGGTTGTTGCGGCACGCTTTCAAACAGACAGGCGATGACGCTGTGCTGGAAATGCTGCGTGACGGCGAAGAGGCTATGCGATTTGTCGACCACCAACGCAAATCCAACGCCGAACCGGAGCCATGCGTGATCGTGCTGGACCTGCATCTGCCGAAATACGATGGCACGGCCGTGCTGCGGGCCCTTCGAGAAGCGCCCGGGTTGGCTCACGTGCGAGTGGTTGTTCTCACGACGCTGGCGAGCCCGAAGGAGGAAGTGGAAGTGCGCCAGTTGGGCGTCAGCCTATACCGGGTGAAGCCGAAAGCCCTAGCGGATTACAACGTTCTGGCGCAGGAGATCCTCGAGGTCTGCCACGAGCCTGTCGCTGCTTAACCGCCAATTGCTGCGACCTGCGAATCGTAATGTTGCCGGGCGAGCGAAACGATCTGTTCCGCTTGTTCCGGCAAATTGTTTCTCAACCAGAGGACAGTAGCCTCCGCGGTCGGCATGACCGCCCAGGCGGGACGTTGATTAGCCCGGATCAGGAGCCGTAGCTCCGCCGCTTTCGAGCCAAGAATCTCATCCATCGATTGATGCAGTGCGGCTTCCAGCATACCGTTGGGCTGCGTCGGAATCAGATGGGTGTGCGTGCGGAGAACTCCGTCGAGATTGGCTACGTTAAACTCTTTACCAAAAACGTCAATCGCGTAGGCACAATACAGGCTGAAGGAGGACTGCTCCAGCAGCTTATTCCAAAATTGTTCCAGGCGGATGGCGGCGGCATATTGCCGCGCCTTCCACAAGATTCCTACCATCTCGCCATAGGCCCGTGAGCCTTCTGCGCCTTTGGCTGGACAAACCTGCCGCAGCGCTGCGCGTATCACGCCCGCAAAGCGCTCCCAATCCGGCTGTCCGCCGATCATGAATTTATCCAGCGTCTCCTGGGCATCCCAGCAGACCAATTGCCGGCTTGCACGCAGGGCATCAAGATCGGCGCCCATCGTCTCCAAATGGCGGCTGAACAATTCCTGGTGTGCCGGCGTTGCGATCACTAAAACGCCATCGCCTTGCCGAAGACCTTGCCAGAGATAGTGCCCGACGTTGTTGGTCAGCGCTTCTTCACCAGTCTCATAGAGCTGGACAAAGTGGCCGCGAGAATGGGGATGTTCAAGAAGATTTTCCCAGGGCGACATCTCAGTGCCTTCCGCAATTACGCTAACACGGTCGAGCCCATCCACCTATTTGGACGTTTTCGGCTACCCATCCGTTCAATCGGTAGAGACATACTGTTTAATCAAATTCGCGAGCTCCATATATGCCGCCAGGCTCTTGGGTTTCTGGAAATACGCCTCAGCCCCCAGGCGTTGCACGGCGACGCGATCGGTTTCCGCCGTTGAGGAGGTAACAACGATGACGGGTGCCCGATTGCAGCGCGAGCCACTACGCAGCCGCCGCAGCACCTCAATGCCGTCCACCTTCGGTATGTTCAGGTCCAGAAGCACCAGGGCCGGGCACGCGGCTTCCTCCGCCGTTGCCAGGCGTTGCAAATACTGCAGCGCGTCCTGTCCATCGGTGGCGACGTGGAGGTTGAGATTCAGCTCGCAGCGTTCAATGACCTCCTTGATGACGAACACGTCCGTGGGGTTGTCCTCCACCAGTAGCACGGTACGCGGCCCAGAGCCGCCGAAAACACGAATTCGATTCCCGCCCGCTACCGGTTGCGCGAGGGGAGGGCGAAGCTGAAGGTGGATCCTCCGCCAGGTGAAGACTTGTCGAGCCAAATTCGCCCTCCGTACTGCTCCACCACCCGCTGGCAGATAGCCAGGCCGATGCCGCTGCCCGGGTACTTCTCACGGCCATGCAGGCGCTTAAAGAGACCGAAGATTTGTTCCGCGAACTGCGGATCGATTCCAATCCCATTGTCGGCCACGGAGAACACACACCAGCCGTCCCGTTCGTCGGCTGCGACATGAACACGAGGAACCTCCTTGCCACGGTACTTTATGGCATTGCTGATCAGGTTTTGAAATAACTGGGCTAGCCGGCTTTCGTGGATAGCCACTGCGGGCAATTCCGTGGCGGTAATGGTTGCTCCAGCCTCTTCAATCTGCGCCTTCAGGGTTTCCAGAACATTGGCAAGAACAGACGCCGCTTCCACGCTGGCCGCAGGGCCTTCCTCGTGCTTCGTCGCTCTCGTGTAGGTGAGAAGATCCTCGATGAGAGTTCCCATCCGCTGGGACGCCGTGAGGATATTCCCCAAGAATAAACCGTCTTCGCCTTGCAGACGCGACTGCCAGTTCCGTTCGATGATCTGCGCCGATATGGAGATCGTCCGCAGCGGCTCCTGTAAATCGTGGCTGGCAGAATAAGCGAAAATCTCCAGATCCCGATTGGCCAGACGCAATTCTTCGTTCGACCGCTTCAGTTCTTCCTGCACCCAGCGGGTTTGCTCGAAGAGGCGCGCATTATCCATGGCGATAGCAGCTTGCGCGGCAATCCCGGAAACGATCTCCGCGTGGGATTCGGTGAATCGGCCGGGCGCGGAATGTCCGAAGAAGAGGCCGCCAAGTACTTCTCCCGACCGCGCGATAACAGGCGCGGCGAGATAGCTGCGTACCGGTGGCCGCCCTTCCAGAAGAGCGTAGTACGGCGGGTTCTTGCCATCGCGGAAATCCTGAGTCACGTCGTGGCAACGCACCACGGATTCCGCACGGAATTTCGCCTCAAATAAATCGGCGCTTCGGGGCATGGGAGAAACTTCAACGTCGCGCGGCGGCCCACCCGAAACGGTGTGCAGCACGTAGGACTCGCCCTTCTCGTTGGTTACGTTGTGGAACAACGAGCCAAATTCCGCTCCGACGAGCGCCGTGGCTAAATCGGTTACTTCCTGCACAAGTTTTTTCAGATCCAGTTGCAGCGAAAGCCTGGTGGCGACGCGATTGAGCAGTTCCGCGGTCCGGCGGGCCTCCTGTTCACGCGCCAGCAGGGAGGCACGTTCTTTCTCAGCGCGTTTCCGCGCGGTGATGTCGCGGGCTATCTTGGACGCACCGACGATCTTCCCCGCGCTATCCCGGACCGGCGAGACCGTCAGGGAGACGTCGATAATCTCGCCGTCTTTTCTCCGCCGCCTGGTCTCGTATTGTTCGATTCGTTGCCCAAGTTGTATTTTGCTTAGAATGGCGGGCATCTCGTCGCGGCGGTCGGGCGCGGTGAGAATCGAAATCGGTTTGCCTACGGCTTCGTCAGCGGTATAGCCGAAAATTCGCTCGGCACCTTGATTCCAACTGGTGATTATCCCGCTTAGATTCTTGCTGACGATAGCGTCATCCGAGCTTTCGACGATGGCAGCCAGGCGCTGGCTGGCCGCTTCGAGCTGTTTTCGCTCCGTAATGTCAGTAGCGATGCCGCATACGCCGGTCACTGCCTGGTCGGGACCGTACAACGGGAACTTAATGGAAATGTAGCTGTGAATTCCATCGTCGTGGGGGGCGATCTCTTCCACGGCCACAGGTTTACCGGCAGCCAGAGCGGCCTGATCATTGGCTTGATATCGTTCCGCCAGTTCTCGGGGAAAAATGTCGTAGTCTGTCCGGCCAACTAGCTCTGCCTTCTTGACGTGAAACAGTTCCTCATAACGCCGGTTGATGAGCAGGTACCGGCCTTGCAGATCCTTGAGGAAGATGACGTTTGCCGAATTATCCAAAATTGCCTGAAAGCGCTGCTCGCTCTTAGCGCGTTCAAGCTCGGAGCGCTTACGTTCCGTAGCCAACGCAACGTGGGTGGCGATGGCGCCCGCAAGCTCCAGCTCCTCGGATGTGCATTCATGGGGCTGGGCATAATACAGCATGAACTTCCCGAAGACGCCTGCGTCGAGGGCCAGGGGCAAGAACGCCATGCCGCCAATTCCTTCCCGCCTCATCACATCGTGGAACGGAGCGAGACTCTCATCTGCCAGAACATCGGGAACAACGACAGGTTGCGCGTCGAGAGTCCCCCGCTGCCATGGGGAGTGTCCCGTGACGGCAGCCTGGTATTGATTGGAAAGCCCGCGCGACGCTGTGAACCGGATGACGCCGTGATCGTCAAACAGCAAAATGGCGGCCCGATCGGCCGCCGTCGCGGTGAGCAAACTGGTCAGCGCCGCCTCGTACACATCTTCGAGGGCGCTGGCTCGGCTGAGCGCGGCGAGAAGGTGGTACAGCGTTCGAAAACGATCCGGTCCACTCGCCAAACCCGCTACGACCGACATTGACCCGATTCTACCGCGCGCCTCATGGCTTGACGTCAGCGTCGACGGCATGTTTCGCGGCGGAGCATCGATTATCGAGGGGAAGAAATTCATGCCGCGCACCGACCTGGCTCATGGACACTTTTTCTTGCGCCTCTAGCCGCCTTTGTTTATCACCGTAATCTCATTCTTAACGTCGCTCACGCCCGCAACTGCTTTAGCTTTGGACTCGATAGACGATTTTTCATCCTCCGATCGGACTGGGCCCCGCAAAGTAACCGTGCCATTCTCGCTAATGACTTTCACGTTGTGAGCATATGTAGAAAGCGCCTTGTCGGCGACCAGCGCCTTCCTAATCTGGCGTGTGATTTCGCGATCGTTCTTATTTTCTTTTTGCTGGTCCGCGGTCTTCCCGCCATCCCTGTTAGCGCTGGTATTGTCCGGTTCTTGCGCGACGGCAAGATTTAACGTCCCGGCACAAAGCATTAGCGCACCTGCGAGCATTAGCAATGCTTTGAAGGGCCTCACCCGTAACAACATTTTCATTCTCCTGCCCGTGAGACACCTGGGGGAGAGAAACGTTTCGGGCTTTCGGGCCAGGCAGAGTGGCCACAATCTTGCAGATCTCTACCCGAGGGAGAAAGGTTGGAGCCATGGAAACCGTCGTTGGAGTCTTTCGTTCACGGGATGCCGCCGAGAGTGCCGCCGTCCAGTTTCGCGGGCAAGAAGTTAGCCTGCTAATGCCCGGCGCCACCGATGCGCAGCTCCATGCTGTCCCGACCTCTGCCACCGAACAGCCGGGGATGGGTAAAGCCATTGGCGGTGTTGTGGGAGCGGCGCTGGGCGCAGCCGGCGGGCTGGAACTCGGAGCTCTGGTTGCAACCGGGATCGTGCCTGGAGTTGGACCGGTGGTGGCGGTCGGGATTGCCGCCGCGGCCTTACTCGGTGCGGTCGGCTCCGTGGCAGGGGCCGCGGGTGGGGCCGCCATCGAAGAGCGGGTGAACGGGCTTCCCGAGGACGAGATCTACGTCTATGAAGACGCTTTGCGCAAGGGGCGCAGCGTGGTGTTTGTAAAGGCCAGCGCGGAGCATCCCGCCGACCAGGTGCGCAACCAGCTTACGCAGGCGGGCGCCGAAAGCATTGATGCCGCTCGCGATGCCTGGTGGATCGGGCTGCGCAGCGCCGAGCAGGAGCACTATCGAGCTTCCGGTGGAGATTTTGAGAAAGCCGAGCCGGCGTACAGGGCGGGCTTTGAAGCGGCTTTGCGCCGGCGAGATCCGAAGCTGGTACGCGACACGATTGCCAGATACGCGACGAATGCGCACCAGGAGGCGTTCCGCCGCGGCTATGAACGCGGCCAGGCCCATCGCGCCGCCAATCCAAGCCCAGGGCAAGGCGCGGAGGACAGCGCCGGAAGATTGATCAGGCGATCGACGAGGCATCGGAAGAATCCTTTCCGGCGAGCGATCCTCCCAGCCATTGAGTTTACGGGCACGACCGTTGCGCAGAGATCAGGAGGAATTGCTTATGTCCGGACGGTACGACGTTGTATTGGTTGCGTCACTGGTAATGCTGTGGGGCCAGGCCGCAGCCGCAGACGAAAAAATCGCCGGCGCGGTAGGAATTACACAGCAGGAGCCTGCCGTACTGTGGCGCAACCCACAGGATTTGTCCTCACGAAATCTGTTCTATGGACGCGGTGGTGAGCAACATCAGCCTGTTGGCGATTACACGTTCGTGAAGGAAGACATGGCCGGCACCAACCCGAAGTTCGTCGCGCGCGACGCGAAGGGCGTGACATGGACTGTAAAGCTGGGCATCGAAGCCAAGCCAGAAGTGGCGGCGTCGCGGCTGGTCTGGGCTGCAGGCTATTCCGCCGACGAGGATTACTTTGTTTCCGAGATCCACGTTACCGGCCTGCCTGCCCGCCTGCATCGCGGCGCGAAGTTGGAGGACGCCAGCGGGTAACTTTCGCAATGTCCGCTTGAAACGGCATTCCAAGGAGGAAAAAGCCGGCCGTTGGAAGTGGCGGCAGAATCCATTTACCGGTACACGCGAGTTCAATGGATTGCGCACTCTGGTGGCGGTGATCAATGACTGGGATGTGAAGGACGACAATACCGCAATCCGCGAAGAAGAAGGCCAGGACGGCCGCCGTCAGCAGTGTCTTTTTCATCAGCGACCTCGGCGCCAGCTTCGGGACAGCGGGGATCGTGAACCCGCGCTCGAAATCCAAAGGCGATCTCGCTTCTTACCAGTCTTCCCACTTTATCCGTCGGACCAAACCGGAATTCGTCGATTTCGATACACCCCGGCGCCCCTCGATAATCTTCCTGGTTAACCCCCACTCCTTTTTCAGCCGCATGGGGATGCGTTGGGTGGGCAGAGACATCCCTCGCAGCGATGCGCACTGGACCGGCGAACTTCTAGGACGTCTTTCCATCGATCAGATTCGCGACGCGTTCCGGGGCGCCGGTTACGCTCCGGCTGAAGTAGAAGGCTTCACCCAAGTAGTGAAAGGCAGAATCGAGGAGCTAAACAAGCTATGAAGCGAAAAATATTCGCAGCCTTTGCGTCCGTCATTCTCCTGCTTGGGCCTTTGTCGTTAGAGTCAATAGCGGAGGACGGATATGTTCACAGGCTGGTCAGCAAGGAAGCGGCGGCGCGGTCAGCAATCGCCGCGGGCTTCGATCAGGCGGTCGGCACGCCATCGGAATGGGGCGGCGGGATCAAAGGCTTTGGCAGACGCCTCGGCTCGGCGTTCGGAACGCATATCATCAGGAGTACCATCCATTATGGCGTGAGCAAGATGCTACACGAGGAGCTCGATTACAAACGCTCGGAGGAGGAGGGATTCCGCCGGCGTCTTAGTTATGCCCTGCTCGCGACTGTAATCACGCGCAAGACGACCACCGGACGCGAGACTGTGGCGGTGGGCTCAATCTCCGGAATTGTCGGCAGCTCATTGATTTCGCGGCTCTGGCACCCAGTCCGTTTTCACACCGTTGCGAGTGGATTCTCTGCTGCCGGCGTTGGGTTCGGGGCGGAGGCGGGCATTAACGTTCTGCGGGAGTTTTGGCCGGATATCCGGCATCCGCACCGGCGGGTTCATGCCAACCCTGCTCCGGGGCCTGGAACCATCCCAGAGGGCCAAACGTCCAATTAGATGTGAGCTATAGGGCTATGAAACACAAGACAGAGTCTGCATTTTTTGCCTGGCGTTCCGCGGCCTTGTATTTTTTGCTGCTATGCCTGCCGTCGCTGTCCAGGGCTGCTGATATCCAGGCGCCTGGCGTATCGAACTTCTGGAAAGTCGACGACCAGGTTTACCGCGGCGCACAGCCTTCAGAGGCCGGATTTCAATCCCTGGCCAAACTGGGCGTTAAGACCGTGGTCGACCTGCGGTTGGCGGGCGAGGAGTCGCATTCTAAAGCCGAGGAACAGCGGATTGTCGAAGCCGCAGGCATGAAGTATGTGAGCGCTCCCATGGAGGGGATGCACACTCCAGCGAATGACCAGGTGTCACGCGTCCTATCCATCCTCCAGGATCCCGCCGCTGGGCCCGTTTTCCTTCACTGCCAGCGCGGGGCGGATCGAACCGGGGCGCTCATTGCCTGCTACCGCATCGGCCACGATGGCTGGGAGAACAAGAAGGCGCTGAACGAAGCGCGATCTCTCGGGATGAGTTGGTATCAAGTGGCTCTGCGGCGTTATGTGCTCGGCTACCGCACGACGCCTCCCAGTAATCCCATCGCAGTTGCAGCCCGGTAGACGGTCGTATTTCGCACTCTGCAAAATTTGCGATCGTCTAAGTGTGCAATTCAGACTCGCCGCGTGGCCACCCACATGCTCATCCCTTAGTAAGTCTGATTAGTCAATCGAGTCATTCAGGCTTGAGTGCTACTTACTGGAGGAGTTATGAATCGAACGGTGGGCGTCATCCTGATTGTGATCGGCTTAGTGGGGCTGGCCTGGGGAGGTTTCACCTACACGACCCAGGAGAAGGTTGTCGATGTCGGACCGATCCACGCTTCGCGCGACAAAACGCACACAGTTCCCCTTCCTCCCATAGCAGGAGCGATTGCGCTGGTTGCGGGTGTTGCCCTGGTGGCAAGCGGCAAGAATCAATAGTTCCCTGCAACGTGAACGCACGCAGTCCAGCTCAGGCTGCCACGAACGAATGACACCACAACCCGGCAAAGGCCACTCGTTTAAAATCAGCGACCTGCTCAGGCCACACCTGAAGACGCTGGCACTGGGGCTGCTTGCGGTCGTGGGGGAGAGTATCGCAAATCTGCTCGATCCCTGGCCGCTGAAGATTGTTTTAGATACCGTCTTGAAGTCCAAGGCCGGCAATGGCTGGTTGAATCATCTCGTCGTCTCCAACTTCGGCGATGACAAGCTGACCATTCTGAAGCTCGCAGCCATCGCGGCGCTGGTGATTGCCGCTCTAGGAGCGTTGTGTTCGTACGCCGAAAAATACCTGACCACCAGCGTTGGCCAATGGATAATGCACGACTTGCGGCGGACACTCTATTCGCACATTCAGCGGCTCTCGCTCGCCTATCACGATCAGAAACAAACCGGAGATCTCATTAGCCGCGTGACCGGCGATATCGATGCGATTCAAAGCTTCGTCGCATCGGGATTGCTGGGAGCGTTGATCAACTGCCTGACTCTGGTAGGCATGGTCGGCGTGATGTTCTACATCAATTGGCGCTTTACGTTGATTGCGCTCTCGGTCGCGCCGGTATTATTTGTTCTGATCTATACGTTCACCCGGCGCATCAAGAAGGCATCGCGCGAACTAAGAAAAAAGGAGAGTGAAATCGTCTCCGTCATCCAGGAAGTTCTCTCCTCGATACACGTGGTCAAAGCTTTCGCGCGCGAGGATTACGAACAGCATCGGCTGGAAGAAGAGAGCCTCGAGAGTGTCGAGATCGCACTGCGGGCGCGCAGCCTGAAGGCCAGGCTGTCGCCCATCGTCGAAATCATCGTGGCCTGCGGCACCAGCCTGGTGCTGTGGTTCGGAGCGCGCATGGTCCTGGCGGGCAGCCTTTCGGCCGGCTCGCTCGTGGTTTTCATCCTTTACCTCGCCAAGATGTATAAGCCGATGCAGGAACTGTCAAAGATGACCGACGCTTATTCGAAGGCGATTGTTGGATACGAGCGAGTTCGTGAAGTGCTGGAGACAGACGGCGAAGTTGTCGACTTGCCCGGCGCGCGGAGAGCCGGTCCCTTTAAGGGCGAGATCGAATTTCAGGATGTGCATTTCAGTTACCAGCAAGGCGGATCGGTCCTCAAGGATATGAGCTTTCGAATCGAGCCCGGGCAGATGGCGGCTTTCGTGGGGCCGACGGGGGCAGGAAAAACTACGATCATCAGTTTGATCCCTCGCTTTTACGATGTGACCTCAGGCGTAGTCAAGATTGATGGCCAGGATGTGCGGCGTTTCAAGCAAAAATCACTGCGCCAACAGATCAGCTTTGTCTTGCAGGATACGGTGCTGTTTCATGCGCCCGTTTGGCACAACATCGCTTATGGCAAGCCGGAGGCCAGCCGGTCCGAAATTCTGCACGCCGCTGAGATTGCCAATGCTCACGAGTTCATCGAGAAGATGCCGGAGGGCTACAACACCATGATCGGCGAGCGCGGCGTTACACTGTCCGGCGGACAGCGGCAGCGTATCGCTATCGCCCGCGCCGTGCTGCGCAATACGCCGATTCTGATTTTGGATGAGCCGAGCTCGGGGCTGGACGCTGGGTCGGAGAAACTGGTCTTCGAAGCGTTGGACCGCATGATCGTGGGCAAGACCGCCATCGTCATCGCCCACCGGCTCGCTACTATACGGCGGGCCGACGTCATCTTCGTAGTCAATGACGGCGTCATTGTAGAACACGGCGTGCACGAAGAGCTATTGCAGGCCGGAGGTCTCTATTCGGAACTCTACGGCTTACAATTCGGCGAAGAGAATTCCGAACGCCTGACGCCAAACCGCGGCTGATTGGCGATTCCCTCAAAAAATAAATTGGCATCCAGGTTGCAATGACTAAAGTGTACCGCAGAGAGCGTGATGCGGTGCGCGAGGAGGCATACAGATGCCTTGGATGTTGTGGGTGCTGCTGTGCTTTCAGGGGCGCGGCGAAATCTCGAATGACTCGAACCTGAAGGGCCTGGATGTAGTCCGGCAAGAGGCAATGGTGCGCGAGACCATGCGGCGTAGCCTGCTGGACGATAAAGCAGGAGCGGCCTCGGCGCGCCGAGCTGCGCAGGCAATTAATGAGAAAGAATTTGTAAATCGATTCAATCGATTTATGCGCGCCATGGCAGATTTTGCGCGAGCTTATGACGAACAGCACAGCGTCGATCTGAAACGGCTCAAGGTCGTGCTGCACCGGCAGCGACAGCAGCATCGACACGTAACCCAGCAGTTGCTCTGGGAGGAGTACCGACAAGCCAACCCTGATGGCTATCGCTATTCCCGTTTTTGCGAGCTCTACCAGCGCTGGCGCCGGAAGCAAGATGTAGTGCTCCGTCAGGAACACAAGGCCGGCGAGAAGCTGTTCGTCGATTGGGCGGGAACAACCATCCCGATCCACGATCCTCGCGGTGGTCCCGTACAGCAGGCGCATCTGTTCGTCGCTGTACTGGGAGCCAGCTCGTACACCTACGCTGAGGCCACCAGCGATGAGCAGCTGGCGAACTGGATCGGGGCACACGTGCGTGCCTTCGAGTTTTACCGGGGCGTTCCGAAGCTGGTTGTGCCCGACAACGCTAAGACCGGCGTCACGAAAGCCTGCCGCTACGATCCTGATCTCAATCCCACGTATCAGGAGATGGCCATGCACTATGGCGTGGGCGTGGTCCCGGCGCGACCTTACAAGCCGCGCGACAAGGCCAAGGTCGAATCGGGCGTTCAGTTGACTGAACGATGGATCATCGCGACGCTGCGCCATCGAAAGTTCTTCTCAATCGAGGAACTGAACCAAGTCGTCCGTGAGATGCGCGACCGCATCAACCAGCGGCCGTTTCGCAAACGCGAAGGCTCGCGTGCGTCGCAGTTCGCAGCTCTGGATAAGCCCGCGCTGAATCCTCTGCCCGCCGAGCCGTTCGATCTCAGCCAATGGTCTCGCGCACGGGTCAACATTGACTACCACATCGTTTTCGACGCGAACTATTACAGCGTCCCTTACAACTTGGTGCATGAGTTGGTGGAAGTGCGCTCGACGCCCACGACCATCGAGCTTTTCCACAAAGGCCAGCGAGTGGCATCACACCTGCGCGCGCGTGGTCAGGAGCACACCATCACTGTTGCCGCGCACCGTCCACGTTCCCACCAAGCGCATCTGGAATGGACTCCCTCACGCATGGTTCACTGGGCCGAGACCATTGGTCCCCACACGGCACGGCTGTTCGAGCGGATCATGAACGACAAACCGCATCCCGAGATGGGTTATCGCGGGTGTCTTGGCATCATCCGTCTAGCGGACAAGTACTCCGCGCAACGCGTGGAAGCTGCTTCCGAGCGTGCGTTGCTCACAGGCGCATGCCGTTACAAAAGCGTCGAGTCCATCTTGAAAAACTCGCTTGACCGGGTGCCGCCGTCTTCACCGCCGCCCACTCCCACTCCACCGCACGACAACATCCGCGGCTCCGAATACTTTGAGTAAGGAGACCCCATGCTACAAGAACCAATGATGGAGAAACTGACGGCGATGCGGTTGCTCGGCATGGCGGATGCGTTGAAGGCGCAAGAGCAAGATCCGGCTTCGCGCGAGCTAAGCTTCCTGGAGCGGCTCGGTCTGCTAGTGGATCAGCAGTGGACCTGGCGTGAGAATCAAGCGCTGGCGCGTCGCTTGCACGCCGCCAAGCTCAAGGGAGCCTGCGTAGAAGAAATCGACTATCGTGCTTCCCGCGGACTGGACAAGAGTGTGATCCGCGCCCTCGCACAGAAGTCGGCCTGGGCCGAACAACATGAAAACATCTTCGTGCTTGGGCCTACCGGCGTCGGTAAAAGCTTCGTTGCTTGTGCCTTGGCGCAGAAGGCATGCCGCGATGGTTACTCGGCCTTTTACACGCGCTCTGCTGCGCTGTTTCGCGACCTGGCCATTGCACGTGCCGATGGGAGTCTGCGCGGTTTGCTGATACGCTTGAGCCGTATCGATGTCCTGGTGATCGACGACTGGGCCATGGCTCCCCTCGCCGAAACCGAACGCCGCGACTTCTGGGAAATCTGCGAAGACCGCTATCAGACCCGCTCGACCATACTCACCTCGCAACTGCCGGCGATGCGCTGGCACGAACAGATCGGCGATCCCACCGCCGCGGACGGCATCCTCGACCGACTGGTTCACAACGCCCACCGGATCGAAATGCGCGGCGATTCCATGCGCAAGAATCGTGGGAAGCCAAGCGCATAAAGGTGCACTGACGAAGAATCACGATAAGCTACTGGTTGTCATGTTTCCACCGGAGCTTGAACGGGATGCATTCCAAGCTACAAACGGCGAATTCGGATGGACCCGCGCACAGATTCCCACAGTCGTCGATATCCTGCGTCGACACGAACTCGGAATCCTTGGAGGAGAACTGTGGTGGGTGCGCGATGGCGTCCCTGACTGGGCCGGCGTCATTCCTCAGCGGCATGGCGCGCCGGCCGTTTATCCCTGGGAGACGAAACGTCTACCAGAGGAGCCATGGCTAAACTTTATCGAACGGGCTGCAGCCGATTCTCTCGCCGCTGTGGAACGCTGGCGCGGAACCGGGTGATTTGCCGGATGATTTAGTCGGGCGAGTTCTGTACAACCTTACCTGGGTTTCCGAAGCGGAGTATCAAAATCTCCGGACCAATGCCGTCTAATTTCACCGAGACCGCCTGAAGCTAATTACCCTCTGAGGCGGAGCGCTGTGTCGCGCTCCGGGTCACTGTGTGCTGATGCGGGGACAAGGGCTGCGCCCCTTTCCCCGCGCCCCTTTCTCTGCTAGCGGCATCCTGCCTTCGCTTCGCTCCGGACGGGTTTCTCTTGACGAAGCCGAACACTTCCTGCACAATCGAGATGCCAGCGTCGCTACGCTCCGATGGTGTTCGGGATCATCCCGTAATGCCGTTCGGATTCCTTCGGGAATGAGCGTTCGGCTTCGCCGGAATCTCCAAACAGGCACTGCGAGATCTGGAGAATAACGACGAATGGTTCAAAGATCTAAAAAAGAAGTAGCCTGCTGACCGGGCTCATTTAGAGCTCAGCTCCTGATGCTGCTCCACCACTTCAGCGACGGCATCCCGAACCACATCTTTCACCGCCGTTTTCACTGCTTCTTTCAAACTGTTCTCGACTTCTTTGACGTCCAGTGTTACCTCGGTTTGCTGTCCCACGGCTTCTTTCACGATTGTCTCCAGAAGCGGCTGGACAGGCGGCAAATCCTTGGTAAGAGCTTTGGCAACTTTCTTGGCTACTTTCCCGCCTGGATCGGCTTCGATATGCGCGTTTTGCTGCTTCGCCTGCCCCGGACTGTCCCAATCGCTCTGAAACGTGGAGACTAATTGGCTCACCACTTTTGGATCGCGGAAGATGATGCCTACTTCGCGCCGCGCCTCAAGTTCAAGTTTTCTGAGACTCTGGCTGCCGATAAAAGCCTTCTGACTATCCCGGATGATGGTGCGCGTGTGCAGCCGCATCGGTGGCAATCTTCGGGCGTGGAGGTTGGTGCTCGGCCGCGTCAACCGGCCGAGGATCTTTACGTTTACGCCGGCCTTGGCGCGTTCGTCGAGCAGGCGAATCATCGAAGGGTCGCTCACCTCCGGGTCATAAATAAGCAGTTCCTTTTTGGCGCCCTTGATGAGGGCCGAGAGCTGCTTACGCGCGTTGAGGGGGCTTACCACGAAGCTGGCAAGGCCGGGCTCGTAAGGGCTGCGGTTGCTGTCGGCAACGAATAGCTTTCCGGCTTCGCGCACGAGTTGGCGATTCCTGGTGACGATCCCAAAGCTGCGGCTGTGCTCGATATCCAGGTAGGTCAGGTTGAATGCCAGCAGATAGAGCGCCTTGCCGTCGACGATCATGAGCTTATCGTGATAGCGCACTAAGTCGTCAGCGGTGCGTGCCACCGTGATTCCAGCGGCCAGCAGCCGCATCTCCAGCTTTCGTAAGCTCACCTCGCCCGACCGGTTGGTATGGGCAATCAAAGCGTGGACGGAAACTCCGCGGCTGACCGCGTTCGCCAGCGATTTTTCGATATCGCGCCGGTCGAAACGAAATATCACGATTTCGATGCTGCTTTTGGCGCGATTGATTCCACGGATGAGCGGCATAATTCCGTCACGTGGCTGCACTAAGAGCTCCACAGACCATTCCTCCCGGGGCAAGGTGCCCGTTAGCGATCGCAGATCAACAACACTATGGTGAGAGCAGTTGGCAGACCGTTTCGAGATGCGCAGGAAGCGACGCTAAAACCGTAGAAGGTCCGCGCAATTTTTACCACCTCTGCAAGAAAGGCAGTCCCGCTAGCGCGCTGCCGGCTGCGGTGTTGGCTTATGTCCGTCCGATTGGTTAATGGGCGCAGGAATATTCGCCCCCACGGGGTATACCAGGATTCTGACTTTATTGGCCTCGCCGTCGTCTTTCGCCTTTCCGAGTCCGATGGTTTTGATCCGCGTGTCGTCCAGTCGAAAATTATCGACCAGGTAGTCGCGAACCACCATCGAGCGCGCCTGCGTGAGCGAACGGGCCTTGTCGGTATCGCCTTTAGCGCCGGTCGCTGCCGCCACGACAGCCAGGCCAAAGTGATTGTCTTCGAGAAACTTGCCGGTTTCGTTCAGGAGTTTTTGACGGGTGAGCTTTGCCGATTCCGGTTTGTCGAAAATCTGGCTGGCTTCGTAAGTGAAGGTCTTCATGACTGGGCCTGCCGGAACCGTTGAGATGGCGTTTTTGGTCAGCTCGTCGGAATCTTCGTAGCCGCGCTTTTTGTAGAAGCCCCGAAGAAAGAAGTTGTGCTTAAGAGCTTCCATATTTTCCTGGAACGCAGTGGCGCCGGCGCTGGCTTCGTTGTACATGGTTTTGTCGTTGACCAAAGCGCCCACGGTTCCCTGGCCCCGCTCGATTTTGGATGTTACGGCTCGCATATCTCCAGCCGCTCCCTCGATGTTTTGCATGGCGCTCTTGGATGTGTCCAGAATTTGGTCCGTCTTCTTGATGAGATTTGAAATGTCGAGGGGAGGTTCACTCTCGATGGTCTCGCCGTTTTTTAGTGGCTCGGCTTCGCTCGAGCCGAAGGAAACCTCGACATACTTGTCACCCAGCAACCCTTCCGACTTGATGGAGGCAACCGAATCCTTCTTCACAAGCCTCCGGGTTGCCTTTTCCAAATCCATGACGACGACCACTTTACCGTCGGGCTTGCCGGGCAGGTTGATATGCCGCACGACGCCTTTGTGAATTCCGCCAACGCGCACCTCGGCGCCCTCATTCAGGCCTACGACGTTGTCAAAATCCGCCCGGGCCTGGTACGTGGAGAGAAACCGCGATTCCTGCCGGCCAACCAGGAAGATCGCGGTGGCCAGAATACACAGGGTTGCGACGATAAAAATGCCTAGTCGAAATGCTTTGGACATAAAAGCTCCTATGCCGCTTCGCTTAAGAAGCGGACCACAAACGGATCGCGGCTCTTGCGCAATTCCTCATACGTGCCTTCGAGCATGACTTTTCCTTCGTGGAGCAACACAAAGCGGTCCGAGAAATGCCGGGTGGCTCGGATATCGTGGGTCACCACGATACTGGTGATGTGATTTTTCTCCTTGAGCCGCTGAATGAGCTCTCCAATTTCCTGGGTCGTGATCGGATCGAGGCCGGCCGTTGGCTCATCGAAAAGCAACAGGCTGGGGTCCAGGGCAAGCGCCCGCGCCAGCCCCACCCGCTTTTGCATGCCACCGGAAATCTCGGACGGCAGCTTTTCCAAGTCCTTCTCCATCCCCACTCCTGCTAACAGTTCGCGAGTGCGACTCTTTCGTTCTGCGTCCGATAGCTGGCTGTGGCGGCTGATGGGGAAAGCCACGTTTTCTTCTACGGTGAGTGAGTCATAGAGGGCCGCCTGTTGGAACAGAAAGCCGACCTTGGCTCTGACTTTGTTCAGCGCGTCCATTTCGAGGCCTTTGATCTCCTGGCCATAAACGCAAATGGAACCGGCATCAGGTTGCTGCAAGCCAATGACGAGTTTCAGGAAGACGCTCTTCCCAGTGCCGCTGCGTCCCAGGATGGCTACCGTCTCGCCCGCCTGCACGACGAGATTGACTCCGTCCAAGACCTTTTGCGGGCCAAATGACTTGCGGAGATCCTTCACTTCAACCGGTGTCGGATTGACTTCTTTACCCATAAGGCCCTCACGGAAAGAACACAATAATCAGTCGAACCAACAGAACGTCAGCCAGAATGATGAAGAGTGATGCGAGAACTACCGAGCTGGTTGCGGCCCTTCCTACGCCCGCGGTTCCGCCCTGTGCGCGCATTCCTTGAAAGCAGGCGATGACTCCGATAATGAGACCGAAAATTGCCGTCTTTAACGTTGGCGGCAGAAGATCATCGTAGGTCACGCCCTTCAGACCGTTGGTCATGAAGAGGCGCAGCGAAATGGGTTCGGCCAGAGTATTGGCGACCCAGCCCATGATGATGCCGCAAAAGTCCGCGGCTAGAGTGAGCAAAGGAAGCATCGCGATGCAGGCCAGCACTCGGGTCGCTGCCAGAAATTTGTAGGGATTTACGGCCGACACTTCCATGGCGTCGATCTGTTCGGTGACTCGCATCGACGCCAGTTCAGCGCCGATACCCGCGCCGACGCGCCCGCTGACCACCAGTCCGGTAATAACCGGCCCGCTCTCCTTGATCAGCGAGAATATGATCACTGCGGGAAGCAGCGACTTCGCGCCAAATCGCGCCAGGCTGTCGCGGGTCTGCAGAGATAACACTACGCCTGTGGCGGCTCCAGCCAGCGCGACCAGCGGGAGGGATTTGGCCCCGATCGCGTCCATTTGGCGAACCAACTCACCGCCCTCGAATGGAGGCGTAACGGCCGCTCGGGCCAGCTTGCCACAGAAAATTCCCAGTTCGCCGAACCACTCAAAAAACGAGATGACGAGCGCCTTGACAGGGCCCCAGCTATCCCGTAACGGCTTGGTCGAACCCAGCCACCCCGAGGCAACGGCAGAGCCGAAAAGCACTACGAACTGATGCATTCGCATGGGGATTCCAACCGTCCTAACGGATCTCTACTGCCGATTTGTTGCCAAACCCGTAAGCATTTTGTCCTCAGTGAAATGCCGAAAACACGGCCCCGCCTTGCAATTTTTGCCGACCGATAGCGCGGGTCGAGATGGCACTTCGATTGTTGGGCTACACATGTATGATTCGCAAACTACGGTCTGGAGAATATCGTCTGTATTCAAGGAAGAAAGACGAGAAGTCCGGCAAGCGCAAGAACCTGGGCACATTCAAGTCGCGTCTGGCCGCGCAAGATCACGAGCGAGCGGTGCAATACTTCAAGCGAGCGCACTAGCTCAACGATGGGCTGATAGAATACGCCCATGGTTTCCCCCGCGTCGCCGAGCCGTGTGCTGATTGTCGACGATGAAGAGCAGCAGCGCTCGGCCTTGGCAAGCATTATTCTTGCGCGCGGGTTTGCCGTCGAAACCGCCGCGGACGGCGAAGAGGCTCTGAAAAAACTAGCATCTTTTTCACCGGAAGTGCTGGTGACCGATCTGATGATGCCGCGCATGGACGGCTTCGAGTTGCTGCGCCGGAAATCCGCGGAAGGAGATCTCACGCCGGCAATTGTGCTGACAGGTTTCGGCAGCATTGACCAGGCCATCTCCATCGTTCACGAACTCAAGGCATTCTGGTTCCTGGAAAAGCCGGTTCAACCGAACGTGATCGTGACCCTGCTCGAGCGGGCCATTCGGCAAAGCCGCCTCGTTGCGGAAACCGTGCGCCTCAATCGGCAATTGAGCTACCAGGGCATTCTGGGAGACTTGGTCGGCAACTCGCCGGTAATGCAGCAGGTGTACTCCCAGATCCAACAGGTGGCGCCACGCGCAGCGTCGGTTTTGATTACCGGAGAGAGCGGAACCGGCAAAGAACTGGTTGCGCGTTCCATCCACAAGTTGAGCCCTCGCGGTGATGCGCCGTTTGTCGCCATCAATTGCGCCGCGATGCCGGACAGTCTGATGGAGAGTGAACTGTTCGGCCACGAGAAGGGTGCATTTACCGGCGCCGTGGAAAGGCATGCCGGCTGTTTTGAACAGGCGCAGAATGGCACGTTGTTGCTGGACGAAATTGGCGAGATGCCGGTCGGTACCCAAGCCAAGCTGCTTCGCGTCCTGGAGGACTCGCGCGTGCGCAGGCTGGGCGGGAAAAGCGAGACGGCGGTCGACGTGCGTCTGATTGCGTCCACCAACAAGGTGCTCGAGGACGCTTTGCTCAAGAAGCAGTTGCGGGAAGATCTTTACTATCGTCTGAACGTCTTTCAAATCCGCCTTCCCCCGCTCCGTGAGCGGAGAGAAGACATCCCGGCGCTTGCGGAAGCCCTGATACGCAATCTCAATCGGAAACATGATTGTCACGTCACCGATCTTGAGCAGGATGTGCTGGATCAATTCCGCGCTTATCGCTGGCCCGGCAATGTGCGGGAGCTACGCAATGCGCTGGAGCGCGCGGTGATTCTTGCGGGCGAAGGGACCATCAAACTGGGCCACCTGCCGCGCTCTTTTGGAGCCTCACCGGCCGCGATTTCCTCCGGCGAGACTGAAGCAGATGGTTCGATCAGGATTCACGCCGGAGGTCCCTTAAATGAAGTCGAAGAGGCCTTCATTCGGTTGACGCTGAAACATACTAACAATAATAAAAAACGCGCCGCCGCCATCCTTGGCATCAGCGTCCGAACGCTGCACAATCGGCTGGCTGAATTTGGCGCGGCAGACGTCAACAATTCCAGTTCGTCTTGATCTCCCGGCGCCCGCCGTTCCAGTCAAGGAAACGGCGGGAGCCAGAGGTGATCCGTTAGCGGATCTTCAGACTGGTGGCGAATGCAGCCAGTGACAGCAAGCCCATTAACCCAACAGTAGGTATGAAGGTCGCGGTTTTAGGCAGTGACTGAGGCATGTCGGCCGGCTCTGTGTCCACTCTTGCGGGTGCTGGTTCCGGAGCCGGAGGTTGATTCTGCGCGATGGTGGTGGGCTCAGGTGCGGCAGGTTCCACCGCAGCCTGGGTCGCTGGCGGTGAATAGGTTTCCTTGTCGAGGTCCTTGGCAGCCCCGCTCTCGTCCGTTGTATTTACCGGAGCCTTGGCCAGTTCCTCAGTCGATTCGGTGTAAGTTGCCGTGGGAACAGCAGTCTTTGTGTAGGCGGCAATCTGTGTCGACATATTTTTTGGATATGCGAACTCTTCGCCTACCAGATCACCAGGATAGAACCATGCGCGGAGCGCCTTTGGTGCCCCAGCGGGAACTTCCCAAAACTGGAACTCGGTTTTCCCCGTCTGTCTCAGCCGGTAATTGGGAATGGCGAGTATCGTCGTAATCAGGTGCCTGTTATTCTTGTCGAACACCTGCACAATATGCCGATCCGAATTGGAATCCATCAGCTTGAGTATGTATGTTCCAGGTTGTAGTAGTTGAGTCGGCAATTGGACCGGTTCGTTGACAGTCAAGACAGTCTTCTTATCCCATGTATCTGCTTGGAGGGTGGGCATTAGTGCAACGCTGATAAGACCAGCGCAGAGCGCCAATGCAAAAGATCTTAGGTAAGTCATCGCATTCATCTCCTCTCCATTTATTCAGGCAGGTTATGTGCCAAATACCTAAAATTGCCAAAACAAAGCACTAACCGCCTGTGTGGAAAAACGCGCTGGTAATTATTTCGGGCCATTGTGATATTGCTTCACCGTGTTGATGTGGCCTTCTGTTCCTTCACCTGGAGCTCATTGACCACCTGACGGACATTCGGCACACCCGCCGCGACAGTTTCAGCCTGGCTTCGGCGAGCCTGGGACTGTACCTCTCCGGTCAACGTGACAACACTGTTCTTGACAGATTGCTTGACCTCTTTACTCATTCGATTCTGGATCAGCGCCGCATCCAGGTTTTTCTCGATGGCGGCGTCCACATCGGAATTAATGGCCTTCGCGTCACTTTCAGCGCCCGGTGGAATCACAGCGATTTGATCGGAAACTACCTGTCCTGGAGCATAGGGCTTCGCAATGGCCTCAGCTTGCGCCCGCTCGTTTTCCGAGGCCACATGTCCGCCCAGAGTAACGACACCTTTCTCACGATCCTGGCTGACGGAAACATCCTTGAGGCCCGCCTGATCGAGCGAAGTGCGAATGCTCTCGGAAACATCGGGCGATTTCTTGGATTGCGCGGAGCACCCGATCAAAGCTCCCAGCGCCAGCGTCACCCACGCAGTCAGATACATTGTTGTCTTCATTAATGCCTCCTCGTTATGCCGCGGTAGCGATCCGGCTTCGCTCGAACTCCCGATCATTGCGTTCGCTGTGCTGCCCGTCGGCCTCTTCCTGACAATGGATGCAAAGCGCGGCCCACGGCACGGCGACCAGTCTCCTGGGCGAAATGGGCTCCTCGCACTGAGTACAGATTCCGTAATCTCCCGATTCCATGCGAGCGAACGCCGCACGAATCTCGCGGACAACCATCGCATCCCGGTCCAGTTTGCGCGTTGCCATTTCCCGTTCCAGCGTATCTTGCGTCGCATCCACGGGATCAGCGCTAGGCTCAATAGTGATTGAATCACGCCAACTCGCCGGTTGGGTTGCGTCCTTCAGTCTCGATTCCATCGCTTGTTGTAGTGCCCGTAGGTCGGCGTTTGTCATATCGCTTTCTCCTAGTTGACTGCACCTGCTCAACTACCGCCGCCTTCGTGCAAGTCGCGTGCCAAAGTGCGCCTATCCGTTTTGACCCGAGTAATCTGTGCGTTAGCGCACATTCCGCCGGGCGGGAGCGGGATTGCAGTCTTTACCGCCCTAGAAAAAACTGCCGCTGCCCGCTGCATAAAGGCCCAAACAATCCAGCAACGTGAAATCGCCAGTATTTCCTGGGCGTCTATCAGAAGTAGGTGTGAACAAGCTCGCTGACCAGAAAGGTAAAAAAATAATGGCACACGATCAGCAACAAAAGGGCGCCCGGAATGATAAGCCTGGAAAGGAACAGAAGGACGCACCTAAAAAAGGAACGGGACAAGAAGCCCAGAGGGGCCAACCCGAACAGCCAAGAAAAGATGAGCCGATGCGGCCGGAGCAAGGCCGCTAGCTAAAGGCGCGCGGCAGTCCGCTGGGAATGATTGTGGCCTGGCGGGCTGCCGCGCTTCACGAACGGACGCTGCGGGAGGTAGACATGAACACCCTTGCAACGGTATTCGGTGTCCTCTGCACGGTTTGGTATGTACCGTCGGCCGTTAAACAGGAACCTGAGGACTTCAAGCTCACCACTAACGCGGAACTGGTCCTGCTGGATGTCGGCGTTAAAGATCCAAAGGGCGGCAACGTTTCCGATTTACGGCAAGACAACTTCAAGGTCTATGACAATTCCCGGTTGCAGAAAATCACTCACTTTTCCAGTGAAGACCTGCCGGTGACCATCGGCCTCGCCCTCGACAACAGCGGAAGCATGCGAATGAAGCGGCGGGAAGTGGTGACGGCCGCGTTGGCGTTTATCGGCGCGAGCAATCGCAATGACGAAATGTTCGTCGTCAATTTTAACGACTCTGTGACGCGTGGCCTTCCCGACAATATTCCGTTTACCGACGACAGCAAACACCTGCGGAGGGCTTTGTGGGCAGCGCCGGCGGCCGGCAGGACGGCACTCTACGATGCGGTCCTTGAGTCGCTGCACCATTTGACTTTTGGAACGCAAAGCAAAAGGCTCTGATTCTGGTCAGTGACGGCGGCGACAACGCCAGCGGGCATACATTACGGGACGTGATCGCCAAGGTCAGAGAATCGCCGTCGACAATCTACACGATCGGGGTCTTCGATGAAACCGATCCTGACCGCAATCCCGATTTGTTGCGCCAGCTTGCCCGTATCACTGGCGGCGAAGCCTTCTTTCCCAAGGAACTGTCGGAGGTGTCCGGAATCTGCCAACAGATTGCGGACGAAATTCGACATCGCTATACGATCGGTTATGTTCCGTCCCGCGTGGGCGAAAAGGAGTCGCTGCGAACCATCAAGGTTTCCGTTTCCGGGGCGGGGTCCCAAAAATTCGTAGTTCATGCGCGCACCAAGTACGTTCTTCCCGAGCGGCACGACGCTGGGTCGAGCCAATGAAGTCAGTGATTGTTCGACCAGGGCGTTGGCACTACGTATTCCTGCTCTTCGCAGGTTTCTGTCTTGGCTGGTACGGGTATATTTATGCGGACCGCGTGCTGTACCAGAACTATCGAAGCTGGCTATTTGATCGCGAAGCGGCACATAACCCGATCACGGTTCTCAATCACGGGTACACGCCACCTGCGCTTTCCACGATTGGGCGGCTGTCTGTGCCAGGCCTGAATATATCGGCGATGGTGCAGGAGGGTGTCGATGAGGACGTTTTGCACCGAGCCGTGGGACACATCCCTACTACCGCCTTACCTGGCCAGGTTGGAAACATGGGCCTGGCGGGTCACCGCGATACTTTCTTTCGCGGTCTGCGCAACGTGAAAGCCCGCGATCAGATTCGCTTCACGACGGCCGACCGCGAGTTCTACTACGAAGTAGAATCGGTCGCCGTTGTAAATCCGGACGATATCGAAGTTCTGGCAAGCTCGCAGGATAAGGCGCTCACCTTGGTCACCTGTTATCCGTTCTACTATGTGGGCAACGCGCCCAAGCGTTTCATCGTACGGGCCAGGCAAGTCTCCGATTCGGCGCGCTAGCTTTAGCGCGGCGGCCCGATTTGTGTGCCGATGATTTCTCCGGACACGACCAGCTCTACGCGGCGGTTGCGCTGCCTTCCCGCGGCCGTGTCGTTGGAAGCGACCGGCATGTTTTTGCCAAATCCCTTCGCAGTTACCGAAGTTTCGGGCAGCCCCTGTTCACCCAGATAATTGCGCACGGCCATCGCCCGCTGTTCGGACAGCCGCTGATTGTAATCGTCGCCTCCGACGCTGTCTGTGTGGCCTTCGATCTCCAGGTTCAGGCCCGGATGGCTCAACAAGATGCCGGCCACCTTGGCCAGTTTCTCGCGGGCGCCTGGGCGAAGCGTGTACTTTGCGGTATCGAACAAAACGTCCGCCATGCTGACAATCAGCCCTCGTGCCGTATCGCGCGTCTCCAGGATCAGGTTGAGCTGACGCAGCAAACGCTCTCGCAACTCGACCTTTTCCGCCTCTGCCTGCTGCCGGCCGCGATTCGCTTCATCGGCGGCCAGTCGTGCGCGGTCGGCTTCCAGCCGTGCCGTTTGCTGTTGGGCGAGGGCGGTTGCACTGGCCGCTTCCGCTTCAGCCTTTTGTGTTTCAGCGCGGCGAGTAGCCTCTTCCGCTTCCCGTTTGGCGCGTTCAGCGGAAAGACGTTCCGCTTGCGCTTGAGCGCGATCCGCTTCCGCCTGGGCGCGACGCTGCGTCTCGGCATCGGCCTGGGCGCGAGCACTCGCCTCACGCTCCGCCGCCGCTGCGCGCTCCTGCGCGAGCTGTTCTTCCTGCAATTTCCGGATTGTGATAATGCGGGCGTCCTCCGCCGTCTGCGTCGCTTCCCTGGCGTTGGTCTCGGATCGCTTTCTGTCGCCGCCACGGCGTAGGAAGTCTTCCGCGTTTTGCAGGTTGACCAAGGCTTTCTGGAAGGTGTCCGCGGCGTAGGTATCGGCGCCGGCGAAGCGCGCGATGTCCACGGCGTTGCGCGCTTCAGCCAATTGCAGGGGACCCTTGGGGTCGATCTTTACCGCTGGAAAGTTCGGCAGATTTCTCGTGTAGGCGCCTCGTGGCAACAGTTCATACTTTGCATCAACCTGCTCAATGGTGCCGGTGGTTTCGCTGTTGAGGAAATTCTCCATCACGACAACGTCACTCGGCTGGGTAACTGCGAAGTACGGCTCCGCGGTCACCATCAAACCGAAGGCCTGCAGTTCGGTGGTGGAGAGCAATTTTGCCCTGTGCCCTTCAAGGGCAAGCTCACCGATGTTCTGGGCGCGGCCCTCCGGCGTGATCGCCCACATCACGTAGGTGAGGAATTCGGGACCAAACCTGTTGGCCGGCTCCAAGCGTTCCACCTCTGTTTCAATCTTGGTCGAGCCCATCCGGCTTTCCACCCTGGCCTGGCCTTTCGCCGCCGGCATGAGCTCCGTACCGCGGAAATCGATTCTCGTGGTACCGGTCCGATGGTGGTAGTTGATGGCCTTGATGGTGCGCGAAACTACCGTGACGCGGAAAATCGGCATCGGCTGGCCGGTATCCACGGGAGCTACGGGACGTTGCTGCGTCGGGTTCGGAACCTGCGCGGTCAGCAATCCGATAGGAATGATGAGCATGCTTAGAAGACGTCGCATGCCTAATTGTCTGCAGTTTTAGTGCCGACGGTCTAAGTTCTTGCCCCTTAGCACGAAGGCGAGGATACAAATCTGCCTAGTGCGTTTGAGCAGGAAAATTCTGCAGTGTCTGCGATTAACATCACCATCCGTCTGGTGCGTAATATCCGCTCCGCCATGAAGCGCGTAAATGCGGTAAATCGGGACTCGGATTTAACTTGATTTCAATTTTCCGGTACAGGCCATTGTTTTCCGGGTTGTTCGAAAGGTAGCCCAGCAGGTACTGGTTGCGAATGGCCGAGCTGATCTTGGCGACAGCTTCGGCCAGATCGCCCATGCGATCGAGCCGGCAGGCGAGTCCTCCGGTCTCGTCGGATAGCTGACGCAAAAGGCGCTCGTTCCGCCGGATCAAACCGCCGCCAGGAAGCGCAATGGAATAAATGCAGACATCGCTTTCCTTGACCAGGGATTTCATCTCGGCTTCCGTATAGCGGCTATTGTTGTCGCCGCCGTCGGAAAGAATCAGGAGCGCTTTCCGTGGATTGCGTGCGTGCCGCATCTGCCGAATCGAAACATAGACAGCGTCCAGGAGCGCGGTCCAGTTTTTCGGTTTGATGTCCACCAACGTCTTTTCGATCCGGTCGGTATCACTGGTGAAATTGCACAACACTCTGGGCACGTCGTTGAACTCGACTAGGAGAAATTCGTCGCCTGGTATGGCCGTACCGAAGAATCGCTTCACGGCGGTGCGGGACTGCTCGATCTTATGTTCCATGCTGCGGCTTGAATCGAAAACCACGGCGAGTGAAATAGGAGCTTCGTCCGACGAGAAGTATCTCAACTGCTGTTCGACGCCATCTTCGATCAGGCGGAATGCTTCCTGCGGCAGTCCGGAAAATGGCGCGCCAAACGGGTCGGTAACTGTGGCCGGGATGAGGATCAGCTTCACGTCCGCCCGCAGTGTTCCCGCGGCGCGAGGCTTCTGCTGGACCGCGCTACGCGGTGTTATCGCCACCCGCGTGTCGTCATCCGCTGCATACGCCGTGGGGCAAATCATTGCCGCGATGTGCGCCAGGCAAAACGCCGAAAGCGTTCTTAGGAACAGAATCTTGATTCGCATCCGCATGCGCGGCTCTCCGATGACGGAGCATTATATCAGCGCTTTACAAGTCCTTGAACGTATTGCAGACATTGGAAAAATCTGCCGCTTCCCCGCCGACTCCTGGCCTGCCTTCCCAGGCGGCCCGATATTTGCCTTCGAACCGGCTAACCACTTACTGCTCAAAGCCTTGACCGACTGATCGATCCGTTGCGAGACCCCGCCGCCCGGATGGAAATCCAAATGCATTAAGCCTCTGCGTGAGACGACATGGCCAAAAGGGCCCACCGGATCACGGGAAGAGGTGCGTAATGTTACTGCTGATTATCCTAATCATTCTGATTCTTGGCGCGGTGCCGGCATGGCCATACAGCAGAGGCTGGGGCTACTATCCGAGCGGAACTCTGGGAACAATTCTGCTGGTGGTGCTGGTGTTGGTCTTGCTGGGGCGGGTCCCTCTCTAAAGTCTTTCGGAAAGCGAGCCTGATATGACCAAAGAAGAATACGGAACTGCTTACGAACGAGGATTTGCCCTTACGGTGCGGTTCCTGATCTCCAGGGGCCTGTTCACCGATGCTGCCGAAGAGACTGCGCAGGCGGCTTGGGTAAAGGGCTGGGAACGCCTGAGTCAATTGAGAAACGAGCATATGGTGTTGACTTGGGTTAATAGTATCGCGCTGAACTTGTTCCGCAGCTTCATACGCAAGCCTGTCATGCATGGCTTGCCGGAGCAATCCGCGGCGCCTAAAGTGAACCTGGCGGCGATCGATGTAAATCGAGTGCTCACATCCTGTACGAATTCCGATCGCGTAGTGCTTCAGAAGCGTTACCTGGAAGACTGCCCCATCAGGGACATTGCACGCCAACACGGATGGACGGAAACCGCCGTTCGAATCAGGCTCGTGCGAGCCCGGCGCTCGGCGAGGGCGCGCATGGATCAGCGGAGATCTCACGATCTCCGAACTGCCTTTGGGCAATCCGCTGCCGCTTAGGGAATTGCAGTCCTCCTAGCCCCTCCGGGAATATTTACCTGGAGGGGCGTTCTTCCTGCCTGGTGACCGCCTGCACGCCCTGCCACGCACCGTTGGATAGATGAGCCAAAGACCGCGCGTCGTCCTGTGGTGGCCGCGTTGATTGCGGCGCGATACGCACCGTCACCTGATGTGTCTTGCCATCGTCGGCGAGCTGCACCACGCCTGCATTCATTGGTTGGCCGTCCGCTTCCACCGTCGCCGAGGCGCCCTCGGCCTGCCTGACTACCGCGATTTCATAGGTGGACGAACGGAAGCGATAGGTCATCTCGAATCCAGGCCAATCGTTCGGAATGACGGGCTTCAACGTGAGCGTGTCCCCGCGAAGCCGAAATCCCAAAACTTCCTCGATCCAGATTCGATACATCCAGCCCGCGGAGCCGGTATACCAGGTCCATCCGCTTCTGCCGGTTTTTCCTTCCGCTGAATACACGTCAGCCGCCGCCACGTAGGGTTCACCCCGGTAACGCGCGACATTCTCCGGGGTGCGCGTGCATTCCACCGGGTTCATCATCTTGAGTAGATGAACGGCGCTGTTGCCGTCGCCCATGCGCGCCCGCGCCATCGCCATCCAGAGCGAACCGTGCGTGTACTGGCCGCCATTTTCGCGGAGGCCCGGCGGGTATCCCATGATGTAGCCGGGATTCGGGCTGGAATGATCGAAGGGCGGGGTGAACAGCCGCACGAGTTTGTTCCGCTCATCCACCAGTTGCTGCTCGGCCGATTCCATTGCGCGCTGCGCCCGGTCTGAATCAGCGGCCTGCGAGATGACCGCCCAGGATTGCGGCAGCGAATCGATCCGCGCCTCCTCGTTCACGTGGCATCCGAGCGGCGCGCCGTTATCGAAGAAGCCGCGCAGGTACCATTCGCCGTCCCAACTGGACTGCTCGATCGCATTCGCAACCATTCGCGACTGCGCGCGCCATTTGGCCGCCAGTTCGGGTCCGTCCCTGCGCTTCTCCATCACGTGCGAAAAGGACTCCAGAACCGCGCACAGAAACCAACCCAGCCAGACGCTTTCGCCGCGCCCCTCGATTCCCACGCGATTCATGCCGTCGTTCCAATCGCCCGATCCAAATAGCGGCAGGCCGTGAGCACCGAAGCGCGATCCCCAATCCAGAGCGCGCCGGCAGTGGTCCCACAGCGACGCCGTCTGCGCGGATATTGCCGGGACGAACAGGCGCTCTTGCTCGCCAGCTTGAGGGTTGCGCCTTCGAGGAAGGCAACCTCCTCATCAAGAATCGCCGCATCTCCTGTCACCTGGACATACTGCGCCACCACATAGGGCAGCCAAAGCAGATCGTCCGAACAGCGCGTGCGGACGCCCATGCCGGTCTCGGGATGCCACCAGTGCTGAACGTCGCCTTCGAGGAACTGGCGCGCAGCAGATGCCAGAATATGGGCCCGCGTCAGTTTCGGAGCGGCGTACAGAAACGCCAGGGAGTCCTGCAACTGATCGCGAAAACCAAAGGCGCCGCTCGACTGATAGAGCGCGGATCGACCCCAGAAGCGGCAGCTCAGCGCCTGATAAAGCAGCCAGCGATTCAGCAAAAGGTCGGTCGAGAGCAGCGGCGTGTGCACTTGCAGCGCGCCGAGGGTCGAATCCCACCATTGGTGCGTTGCGGCCAGCGCATGCTCAACCTGCTCGCCGTTCTGGTAGCGGGCCAGCAAATCGCGCACGGCCTCGACGGTTTCAGCTCTGCCCGAGCAGGAAGACGACTTCCACCTGGTTTCCCGGATCGATGCTCACAGGGACTTGAAGAACTGCTGCCGGATCGAGACCGGCGCCGGCGCGGTTGTCGAGCCGCGCGCGTTCCAGCGCGGCTGGTTTCGACATTGACCCGTTGCGTCCGAGGAATTGCGTGCGATCGCCTGAGTAGGAAGTCGCTCGCGGACTTGCCGCCACGAAGGCAACGTGACTGGCAAAGTTTCCTGTCCATGCCTGGGACGCCAGCAGCGCGCCGGATTCTTCATCGTACGAGGTCTGAATGTGCAGCTGCTGATCTTCGCGGTTTGAGCCCAGCACCCATTCCGCGAAGTAGGTGACTGTGAGCCGGCGGCGCCGGTGCGAGTCGATTGCGCAGCCGCAGACGGTAAACCTTGACTGGATCGCCGGCGCCATCCGCCGCCACCGGAACGAACACCGTCAGTTCCTGGCCGATGGCGTGGCTGTTGTGTTCGAACACGGTGTAGCCCTGGCCGTGGCGGGCGCGATAGGCGTCCTTCTCGCGAATGGGCAGAGCTGTCGGCGTCCACACAGCGCCGCTCTCTTCGTCGCGCAGATAGATGGCTTCCGATTGCGGATCGCTTACCGGATCGTTATGCCAGGGAGTGAGCCGGTTGGATTGACTGTTGCCGGACCATGTGAACCCGGGCCCGCTCTCGCTCACCAGCGCGCCAAATTTTGAGTTCGCCATCACGTTCACCCAAGGCAGCGGCGTTTGGCTGCCGGGCTTCAGGTAGATGGCGTATTCGCGGCCATCCGCGGTGAATCCACCCAGGCCGTTGAAGTAGGGCAGCTCAAGGAATGGTACGGGTGGCGACGGCTCTTCCTGACCGCCGCTGGGGGCACAAAGGCGGCGGCATCGACCGTTTCTCGCCCGGCGGCCAGTTGTTGTTGCAAGGGACCGCGGTTGCCGCTGAGCACCACGCTGGATGCCGCCAGGATCAGGTTGCGATGCTCCTCCGGCAAGGCGTGCCAGTCGCGCAGAAAGACGCCGCCCGGGCGATTGATGCGTCTCCGCCGGCGAATGCGCCTCGATCTGGCGCAGTAGCTGCTGGCGCAGAGGGCGATCGTAACTGGGAACCTTCCTGATTCGAGAATGATCAGATCCGCGCGGAACCCGCGCAAGCGCCAGTACGCGTGCGCCAGCAACAGCTCACGAACCAGCGGGATGCTGCGGGCTCGGTGACGGTCACGCAAGCATGGGCAGGTCGCCCGAAATTCCGTACGCCCCAAAGCGCCGATTGCCCCAGCCGATTGCGCGCCAGGCGGTCACGCCGGCATGCGAAGCCTTGGATTGGGATAGAGCAGGTGGCTGGCAAGCTCCTGAAAGCGGTGCGCGGCCGACTGGCCCAATGCCGAGATAGCGAAATTCAAGCTGCGCGCGCGTCCACGCCATCTCGAAAGCCCGCGCCACGGATTCCTGACGGCGGTATTTCGCGATCAGCGCCAGCAGCGCTTCGCGCGACGACGCGGCCACCGTGACGAATGATAGCTCCAGCCGTTCGCGCGGCTCGATCGACAGCCCGGCAGCGCAAGCTGAAGATCGGATCGAGCACTGTTCCCACCGATCCGGTGAGATCCCGGCGCAGAGCCTCCGGCGCTTCCGGCGTATTGCCTCTGCCCAGAAACTTCTCGCGGTCCGTTTCATACTGGATATCACTCGGTGGCGCCGATCAGAATATGCGCGGCCCAGATGGGCGTTTCATCGGGAGAGCGCAGCCGGCGGTGCGCGACCAACACGCCTTGTCCAGGCAATTCCGTTTCGACGAACATCTTGGAGAAAGCCGGATGCGCCTTGTCGGCACCATGGGGAGCGAGCGCCAGTTCCAGGTAGCTGGTGAATTCGAGTTGGCGGCTCCGCATCGAACGATTGGTGATCGTGAGCCGCCGCAGCTCCGCATCGTCTTCGGCCGCGACGGTCACTTCCAGAATGGTTTCGATTCCAGACACAGCCGGCGATGAAACTCGGCGCGATCCGCGGAAAAGCGAACCGAAGTGCGCGCCTTGCCCGCCGCCCAGCGGTTGATAGGCGGCCGCCCAAGGCACATCCGACCGCAGATCGCGGATATAGAGAAAGCTGCCCCACGGGTCGAGCGTGGTGTCCGAGCGCCAGCGCGTGAGATCGAAATCATTCCAGCGGCTGTAGCCTCCGCCGGAGTTGGTGACCATCAGCGCATAGTGCCCGTTTCCTTGCAGATGCACGCGGGGCAGGGAAGTATCTTCCCTCCACGCGCGTTCGGCCGGCTCTTCGACCGCCGCCGGACGTATCGCCGGAAGACTGGTATCGGGCTCTTCCAAGCGGGATCCGTACGACTGGAATGCGCTCGAACAGCAGCGATTCGACCGCGCGGACGCGCAGATCGCCATGGAACCGCCGCTGCATGATGCCGCGGTGCAGCACGTTGTCCAGCGCCAGCAGACTCATGCCCTGGTGATGCGCCATGTAGGCGTAGATCACCACGCCGCGACTCGCCGTCCTCTTTTGCTTTGCGCGTGAAGTCGATGGCTTCGTACAAGCCCATCGGACCCGCCAGCCCCAGCTCTTCCAGCCGTCTGAGATTGTCGGTGGCGCCGGCGGGATCGACCGGCAGCGCCAGCATGGTGGCGTAGGGCGCCACCACCAGATCGTCCGTCCATGCCCGGATTCAAGGCCAGCGCCGGAACGCCAAAGGCGCGGTATTGATAGATCTGGTTGGAATCGAGCGCGCTATAGGCGGATTCGGAAATGCCCCACGGAACGCTTTTTTCCCGGCCGTAGTCGATCTGCCGCTGCACCGCCTCGCGGCAGGCGCGGTCGAGCAGCGAGTTGGCGAAGGTGCGCATGAACAGCAGCGGCATCAGGTATTCGAACATCGTGCCGCTCCAGGAGAGCAGCGTCTGTCCGCTGGGGGAAGAGACATGGGGACGGCCTAACGCAAACCAGTGCTCGATCGGCACGTCGCCCTTGGCAATCGCTACCAGGCTCGCCAGGCGGCATTCGCTGGCCAGCAGATCGTAGTGGCTGGTGAATTCGCGCGGACCGCCCACCACATAGCCGATGCCGAACAGGCGCCGCTGCGGGTCATACAGAAACCCCATATTGATGCCCGCTGAGAACTGTTTCGCGGCCAGCGCCAGCGCGTCGAAACGCTGCACGGTTTGGGCGGCATTGGCTCTGGGCGTGCTGATATTCGTCGGCCAGTTGATCCAGCCACGCCGCAACCTCCGGCCGCAGGTTGGCGGCGTTGCGCCGCGCTCAGCAGCTCATCGACCGGCGTCACGCCTCCATCGGCTAAGGTGTGCAGCGACGGCGCGGCGTGCAAAGCGCGACGACGCAACTTGACCGCATCCTCCCCGAGCGCACGCAGAAAAGAATCCGGCGGGTGAGTCAGCGTTTCCATCCACGGCAGATACCGGTCCACCGCTTCGGTCCAGGACTGCAGCTCGCGCGCCAGGCACGACACCCAGTACGAGCGTTCTTCGCCGCTGGCATCCGGCCATCGCCCGATGTCTTGCAATTGCTGCACGGGATTTGCGGCCAAACGCAGCCGGCCAATCAGATCGCGGCCTTTCACTCTGCCGCGCAACAGCCGCCGCAGCGCGCGAAGCGGCACTTCGACTGAGGGATCGCGGCCGAAAGTGTTCGTAGAGAATCGCCACCGTGTCCGCCAGGCCGCGTAAGGCACGCGTGACCGATCAGCGGGATGCGCAGCACATCCTGGCAAGCCTTGCTCCAGCACCCAGAGGCTGGCCATCAGATTGCCGCTGTCCACTGTGGAAACGTAGCGCGGCGCCAGCGGTTCGAGGGTCTGCGTGTCGTACCAATTGAGCAGATGTCCTTCGTAGCGCTCCAGGTGGCTCAGGGTCGCCATGGTGTTGCGCACAGCGGCTTAGCAAGTCATCCGCGGTGAGATAGCCGAGATCGTGCGCCGCCAGCGCCGACGTCAGCCACAGGCCGATATTGGTGGGCGAGGTGCGCTGCGCCACTTCGACATGCAGACTCAACTGCGAATTGTCCGGCGGCAGCCAGTGGGTATCCGGGCCGACCAGGTCGTCGAAATAGCGCCACGTTTGGCGGGCCAGCTGGCGCAGATAGAGCAGGTCTTCGCCAGGAGGCCGCTGACGATCGCGCGCCAGCACCGGTCGATCGAGCCAGCGAAGCACCGCCGGCGAAGCAGCCCAAAGTGCCACGAAGAAGGCCGCGGGAACAAACACGCCCTTCATGCCGAGCAGCACCATCAGGGTAACTGACAAGCCGGCGATGACCCACATCTGCCGAAGCGTCAAATGCCGTTGCGCGTTGCCTCCGGCGTTCTCGGCCGTCTGCCACTCCAGCAGGTTGCGGTGGCTGATCGTTCGCCGATAGAACACGCGCACGATCGCGTCCATCGCCAGCCAGGCCTGATGCGGCAGAAACACAATCATCACCGCAGCCCGGACCAGTTCGTCAGCCGCGCCTTGCCAGCCGTGCACCGAGCCTTGCAGGCGCCGCGCCAGTCGGTCGAGCAGCGGCGCCAGGGCGGGGATGGCGACGGCGAGCCCGATTACCAGGCTCCAGACGCCCGGCGCTCGCGAGATCAACCAGCCGAACAGCAGCAACAGCAACGACGCCACCGGCACCAGACTCCGTCGCAGATTATCGAAGATGCGCCAGCGGCCAATCAGGGGCAGCGGATTGGGCTCGCTCCGCCGGAGGTCGCCTGGTACGCTGCCTAAAGATCCATGGCGCGATCTGCCAATCGCCGCGAATCCAGCGATGCTGGCGCTGGCTGTAGCTCGCGTAGTCGAGCGGCAGATTTTCGAACAACTCGATTTCGATGGCCAGCCCCACGCCTACATGAGCGCCTTCAATCAGGTCGTGACTCAGCAGGGTCTCGAGCGGAAAACGATCCGCCAGAATTCCGCGGAATGCGCGCACGTCGTAGATCGCCTTGCCATGAAAGATGGCTTCTCCAAACAGGTCCTGTTGGGCGTCGGAAACCGTCTGGCAGTAGGGATCGGTACCGGCTGTGTCGGCGAAAATTCGCGTGAAGCGGGTCGCCGTTGCGCCCGGCAGGGCGATGCTCACTCGCGGCTGAATGATGGTGAAACCTCGCCGACGGGTTTGCGTTTCCGGATCGATGACTGCCCGATTCAGCGGATGAGCGATGGTCTCCACCATGCGCCGCGCCGCTTCCGGCGGCAGTTGGGTATCGGCGTCGAGGGTGATGACATAGCGAATCGGCAGAGGCAACGATCCGGCGTTGAGAATTTCGGCATAGCCTTCGCCGCTCAGAAAGGCGTTGAGTTCTTCGATTTTTCCGCGCTTTCGCTCCCGGCCGATCCAACGCTGCTCGCTCTCCGACCAGACGCGGCTCCGATGGAACAGCAGGAAGCGTCCGCCCGGATAGCGTGTGTTGAGCCCGGCGATTCCCTCGCGCGCCGCCCGCAAGAGTTCGTCATCGCCCGGCGCGGTTGCCTGGGCGGCATCCGTGAAATCGGAAAAAAGGCTGAAGAAAAGATTTGCGTCCTGATTGGCGAGAAAGCGGACCTCCAGCTTCTCCAGTTCGCGCCGCACCACGTCCGCGCTCGACAACATCATCGGCACGACGACAAGCGTGGCGTGCTCCGGCGGATATGCCGTCGCGGAAATCCATCTTGGGCAGCGGCTCTGGAGGAAGCAGAGAAATGACCAGCGCATTGACCATCTGCAGCGCCAGTTCGCTGAGCGGGAATAAAGCCAGAATTCCCAGCACCGCGAGCATCCCCCGCTCGTGAACGCCGGCATCCCAAGCCAGGGCCAACGCGAGCGCTGTGAAGCTGAGGGTCAGCCCGGCGATCCAGCCCAAATACGCGCCTGTCGCGCGCCGGCGCAAGCCGCGGATGATGCGCCTGCCGGCCGGGACCCGCGCGTGGGTCTCTGCTTCCAGCTGAGCCACGCCTTCGTCCAGCAGATAGTAAGCGACGTGCTGCGTGCGGACGTCGCTGCCTTGACGGGCCAGCGCCACGGCGCGCCGGGCGACGTCCAGTTCGCCTACTCCGCTGTGCCGCGAAATGCGTTCGACCGCCCGGCGGCAACGATCGCGAGTGGCAAAATCGCTGTGGGCGTAAATTCCGCTCGGGTCGGCGCGAAGCTCCGCATCCATCAGGCTGACGGACTCGAAAATCTCGGCAAAGTCGATGCGCGCCAAGGCACGGAGGCTGTTGAACGAATTCGCGGTCGAGACGCTTTCCGCCGCCTCGCGGGTGTGCTCGGTCCGCACCATTTCGGTGAGGGGCGTCTGGCGGCGGTCCTCGATCCAGTGTTGGATGGGCGCGAGCGCATCCTCTTCGTCCTGAAGCTGCTCGGCGAGGCAGGTCATGAAGTACGGCTTGCAGCGCGACCGGCTCGGCTTCCATTTGGTGGAGCATCCCCTCAAATACTTCCGGAGACCGGCGGGCCGCGGCGGCCAGGCGATTGGCCCAAAAGTAAGCCGCCTCGCGCAGCTGTTGCTTGTGGCTCACGTGCAGAGCCAGGTGCGCCAGCTCTTCGATCAGGGCGGTGCGCAATAGTAACGGAAAGGACCACAATTCCGCGATCGTTAAGGGCGCCACTTGCTGGTAAGCACGCAGACAGTCCTGAATTTTCGTTTCAGTGAGCGAATTGTCCGTGTGCGCCACCAGTTCTCTGGCGAGTTCGTAGACGTAGGGATCGCCGGAGGCGCCGGCGGGAAGAATCTCGTGGTGTCGCCGCGGCAGATGCCGGCGGATTTCGGCCACCTGCGTTCGGATGAGATGCCCATTGTCGAGCAGCCATTCCGCCGATGCAGTCAGAGCGTGCTCCAGGCGTGCGGCTTCCGCCAGGTCTCGGCGCGACGCTTCGAGAGTAAGCTCGTTGTTCCGCAGGCGTGCCAGAATGCGGGGCTTGGTTGGGCCTGGCTTCCCACGGCGCTCCGCGCACTTGCGGGCGAAATCTGCGACCGGCTCGCTGCTGACTGATGCGGTATCGATCTCTTCGGGAACGGCGAGATCGGTGAGCTCTTCAGGCAGCACGAAAACTGCCGGTGACCCTACGCTCTGCAACCTCCGGACGATAGCCGGGACCTTGGCGGGTGCGGCCTTTGCCACCAGGAGGCATTCGCTTTCCAGGCACAGCGCAGCATACCGGTCGCCGTCCTTACGGCGGCGAGGCTCCGTGGTTTCGGGAGCGCAAAACAGGCGCACGTCACCCAAATGCGCTGCCCGCAACGCGCCGAATGCTTTCGTGGATTCTCCCTCATCAGCGGCGTAAACGCCGATGACGGACCGAACCGGTTTGTCTTCCATTGGTTAGATTCAGTTCTCAACAGACGCGGCCGCGCGCCAAACGCGTCGCCAGCGCGATGAAGAAGAGGAGTGCAAACAGCAGACGGCCCAGTTCAGGAGCATGGGTCTGGTTGCCGGCGAAGGCCAGCATCGGAGCGAGTAGAGCCATCAAGGCGAACAAAATCATCCATCCGAGCATCTGTTTTGCCTCCCGGGACAGCACTAAGGGTGCGTACGTGCTTTGCTTCACGTTGCCGTTTGCCGCCGCAGCCGTCTGTTCAATAAATGGAAAGCAAATGGAGGGCCAGCGCGACAGAAGATTCTAAAAGGGTTTAAGGTTCGATGGAAACGTCACTCCCGGCAATGCGTGCGCGGTGCGCAGAAATTACCAGCGGCGGCCAGAGGCTACGCCAGACGCTACGCCAGCCGCCAGGATGTCCCGAACCTTTTCTCCCAAACTCATGAAGCCTGCGAGATCGGTTGGCTTCTTGAAATACAGATTCGCGCCCAGCCGGAATGCTTCCGCTCTATCTTGGGGAGAATCTGACGAGGTGAAGATAATGACGGGAGCAGCGGCGCATTTAGGCGTGTTTCGGAGGCGCTCCAATACCTGGATTCCGGTACGGCGAGGCAGGTTGAGGTCTAGCACCGCGAAATCGGGACCGCTGGCGGAGTCGTCCGCATTGGCTCGCTCCAGCACCTGCATGGCTTCTTCCCCGTCCTTCGCCAGCAGCAGATCGTAGGGGCCGATATGCATGTCCAAGGCGCGGCGGATCAGAAATACATCGCCGTCATTATCTTCCGCTAGAAGGATTTGCACCGACCGCTCACCCACGGCTTCATTCTCCTGACTCACTCACTTCCTGCCACGCAACCTAGCTGGTGGCGGAAGCCGCCTTTGCTTCTTCAGCCGCGAATTCAGCCAATCGATTGTGCAGGGTGCGCTCGCTAATACCAAGCACCTTTGCCGTGGCGCGCTTATTGTTCTTGGTGTGCTTCAAGGTCAACTGGATAAAGGCCTTCTCGACCTCTTTGATGGGTCCGCCTACAGACACTGTGAGATGCTTTTCCGAACCGGTCGGAGCGACGTCGGTGGGCGCGGCCGACAGCGGGGCCAGACGCAAGTTCCCACGAAGGATGGTCCCTTCGCCAGTCAGCACAACCGCGCGTTCCACCACATTCCGCAATTCCCTGACATTACCCGGCCAGTGGTGGCTCATCAGTAATTCGAGTGCATCCGGATGTAAATCGGTAACCCGGCAGGTGTGTTTCTTATTCAGGTCGATAATCAGTGCTTCGACGATTGCCCTTATGTCTTCCTTGTGGTCACGCAAGGCCGGTAGCGGAATGTGGAACACGTTCAGACGATAGTAGAGATCCTCCCGCAAGTGGTGGTTCTTCATCGCGTCTTCCGGCGACCGGTTGGTGGCGGCAATGACCCGGACATCGACGGAACATTGCGTCTTGCCGCCGAGCCGCCGGACGCTCGATTCCTCGAGGACCCGAAGCAGTTTGGCTTGCGTGCCGATCGGCATATCGCCGATTTCGTCCAACAGGACTGTGCCGCCCTGGGCCTGCTCAAAACATCCCGCGCGCCGTTCCACCGCTCCCGTGAACGCTCCTCTTTCGTGGCCGAACAATTCGCTTTCGATCAAGCTTTCCGGCAGGGCCGCACAATTGATTGCGACAAACGGCCCGCTGAACCGGGTGCTCAGGCGATGAATCGCGCGCGCCACCAATTCTTTACCCGAGCCGGTCTCGCCTGTAATCAATACGGGCGCCGTCGTCGGAGCTGCCTGCTGGATCGCGGAATACACCTGCTGCATTGCTGGTGATCCGCCCACCAGGCCGCCCAATTTGCCGAGATAGCCCAGCTGCCGGTTAAGACGTTCGGTCTCCGCTCTCAACTGGTTTTGCGAGATCGCCCGCTCCAGCAACTCGCGCAGGATGCCGGGTTGGACGGGCTTCTCCAGGAACCAGAACGCCTTGAGCTCGTGGACCACGGAGATGGCTTTCTCGATGCTGCCGAATCCGGTGATGACAATGGTGGGCGTGGTGTTCCCGTGGCGGGCAAGATGCCGCAGCAAACCGAAGCCGTCCATTCCCGGCATCACCAAATCCGTCACAATGACATCGACGTCGGACGACGTGAGTTGCTCGATTGCCTCTTCTCCATTGGCAGCCGTGAGCGGCGCAATGCCGAAGGAGCCGATCATCTCCGCGAGTGCAGTGCGTTGATGCTCGTCGTCGTCCACTACCAGAGCCCGAAGAGTACGCATTGGGTTTGAATATCCTACAGCACGCATTGTGCCGTTTCCATTTTTTCGCAAAGACCTTGCATTAAGGACTACTGCGAAGCCGGGGGTCTGCAGAAATTAACCACGCGTGTAAGTTTTTCACAGACGTTTTGCTGCGCGCTTGTGGCTTCTGACGTGCAACTGAGAATGGTGGACGGTGTCGGACCGCGATTGTCCGAAGCCGGAGGGAGGTGATGACATGCTGAATTGGGCGCTGATGTTTCTTCTGGTAGCGCTGCTCGCGGCAATTCTTGGCTTTAGTGGAATCGCGGTGGCAGCCGCCGGTATTGCCAAACTGCTATTCGTTTTGTTTCTGGTGCTCTTTCTAGCCTCGTTGGTGATCGGTCTTGCGAATCGGGCGAGACCTTGAACGCGCGGGTTCGGAACCGTCTTGTTGGAGGTCAAATCTACAAACTCGATCCAAAGGAGAATTGACATGGCAAAAAACACAGCAGTGTTCGGCATTTATTCCAGTCGAGCGAACGCAGGAAATGCTGTCGACCTTCTGAAGGCGGCAGGTTATCGGAATACGGACATCTCGGTGCTGTTCGCGGAGAACCTGGGAACCAAAGATTTCGCGCATGAAAAAGGCACCAAGGCGCCGGAAGGCGTCGCAACCGGCGCAGGTTCAGGTGCAGTAATCGGCGGCGCGTTGGGATGGCTGGCGGGCATCGGCGCGCTGGCGGTCCCGGGAGTGGGTCCTCTGATTGCCGCCGGACCCATCATCGGCATGCTCAGCGGCGTGGGCGTCGGAGGTACGGTGGGCGGCATAGCGGGCGGACTCATCGGAGCCGGAATGCCGGAATATGAGGCGAAGCGCTACGAGGGCCGCATCAAGACCGGAGGCATCCTGCTGTCGGTCCACTGCGACGATGCGGAGTGGACAAAGCGCGCGAAAATCATCCTCGAAGACACGGGTGCGCAAGATGTATCATCAGCCGGCGAATCTGCCGCCGACTATGCCAAGAGCGACAAGCCGATGCAGCGGATGGCGAGCGATCGATAAATACTCGTTCGCGTCGTTAAAAAATCGGCCTCGATCCAATGCCGGTGATCGAGGCCGATTTTGTGTATAGGCTGCCATTTTCGACTGTGGGATGTAGGCAAAGTGCCACTCAAAACGTAATGGCGGGCGCATTTTGGGCGGAATCAGAACCTCGAGAAGGTTTTGCGCGCTCCCCGCCAGGCGACTGGAAAAGCCCGGGCGAGCCGGGGGAAGACCACCTTCCCCCGGAGGAGAAATCGCGCCGGGTCAGCGTGCGGTGGCTGCGGCTACCTCGTCTTTGTGCCGCGAAAGCGCTTCCTTGCCCCGTTCGACAAAACCGCGCGTAGTATCCCGCACAGTCTCGCCGTACTCTTTTGCTTGAGCGACTCCATCGGCAGTTGCCTGCGCGATCTGCGTGCGCGTCTTCTTGCCGGATCGCGGAGCGAACAGCAGAGCGCACGAGCCGCCCAGGCTCAAGCCGAATAGAAAGCCGCAGAGGTGGTCTTTGTTCATGGACTTCATAGCCATCCCCCTTTCGTGGTCAAAACACCTAGGAATTCTTGCGCGGCGAGTACTTGTTCAACAGTGTCAGCAACCGCGACGCAGATTCCGGAGCGGCGACGTTGGAATCGACGATTTCGCGATTCCTCATCTTCTTGCCGTAGAGTTCAGCGTTGTCATCGAGATCCTGCCGCAGCGTGGCTCCCTGCAGCGAAACTCCGGCGAAGACACCGCGGGTGCGCGACCATGAGAGAATTTCCGCGGTCATCTTAGCGTCGGTCTGAGCGCTTGCCGATCGTCCTACTGGTCCGGCGGCAATTTCACCCTCTCCACCCAGCGTGAATTGATCGCCGAGCAAGCGATCCGCACCGTGCTGGTTCATCACGAGCAGCACCACGTCCGTTTCCGAGCCGCCGATTTGAAAACCAAAGCTGCCTCCCTCAATGCGGATGGCGCCAGGAGCGGACCAGCCCTGGTGATGAGCACCGCGGCAGGTAACGAACCCTTTGCCGTATTTGGCCCCCACGATGAAAGCGCCTTTTTTCATACCCGGCACCACCACGACGCATTGGGCCTTCTCCAGCACGTCTTCAGGAATACCCTTGTCGGGTGACGTCATGATTTCCGAAAACACTGCGCCCGCTTCGCTAAGCCGGCGATTAGCTTCCTCCGGACTGGCCAATAGGGGCACCGCAGCCACTATTGCTAGTAAGCAAGTTCGCATTCGCATATAAAACCTCCTTCTCCTAGATAGGCAATTGACGGACCAACCGGAAAATAAGTGCATTCGCATCACTTATGTCCGCATCTCTGCAGAAACAGGGGCCGGTTCTGTGCAAGATTTACAAGCGTTGCCGGCCTTTTCTTGGTTAAGTGCGCTGTTACTTGTCCAGCCGCAGGTTATTGGTTACGGAGAAGACTCCCGAGACACCGTTTGCCGTGACATTGGCGATGTTTCGATCGGCTTCGTTCGCGACCACACCTTCCAGGATGACGTTGCCATTCTTCACGATGATGTGAATGGGCGGTACGGAACGAACGGAATAGCGCTGCAGCCCGGCCTGCGAGAAAATGGCGCGGTACACCTCTCTGCGAATCCGATCGTCATTCGGCGAAGTGGGAAGCACTTCGATTTCATTGTTGACCGTTTCCACGCCCTCGATCTTGCGCACGACATTCTCAGCCTCAGACTTCAACGTAGGCCGGGTGACTTGACCTTGCAGCGTGACCGTGCCTCCGTCAACACGAAAGGCGAGATTGTCGAAAACGTCGTAGTTCGGCAGCATGACCAGCTCATGCCGGACTTCGCGGGCAATGCGGTCCGGCCCGCTGCCCGCTTTCTCCTTCTCCGCAGCGCTGGCGGAAAGCGAAAGGCTCGCGCACATCATCAGGTACGTTAACGTTTTCATGGTGATTCTCCTTGACTCGTGCTGGTTAGATACCGGCCAACCGCCAAATATTTCAACGCGGAACGCTCTTCCTCCGCAGGATCCGGATCCTACGTCCGCCGGTTTGGACGCCGAGAATAAACATGAGAACCATCCCGAGCATCACTGTCACCGCAGCTGCGAATGGCAGTAGCGGGACATACCAAAAAAATGTTCCGAAACTGCCGAGAACCAGCCCACCGAGAAGAACGCCTAGAAGAATCGTGAGGTAGCGTGCCACGCTGTTGCCGTTGCAAGTGCCGTGCCATCGCAGAAGGTAGCGCGGTGCCATCACCGGTCGAGGTAAAAGCTATTTGTTATCAATGGGCTGGATGCGGTATCGATTTTTGTAACACCTTTTTGCTGGAAGCTATCTAAAACAGATTAAGGGCAAAGTGAGGATCCGATTGTGATGAAGACCGCGCAAAAACCGCAGACTCGCTCGAAGACGTCCGAAGCGAATATTCTCCTCAAGACTCTGATCGCGTTCAAAAAAGGAAACTTCTCTGTCCGGATGCCGGTGGACCAGATCGGGCTTGAAGGCAAAATCGCCGATACGCTCAACGACATCCTGGAACTCAACCAGAAAATGGTCAGTGAGTTCGACCGGATCAGTCGTGCGGTGGGCAAGGACGGAAAAATTACACAGCGCGTATCGATTGAGTCCGCCGGCGGAGCCTGGGGGCAATGCGTCGAGTCGGTCAACAGCCTGATCGGCGATCTGGTTCAGCCGTCGACGGAGGTGGCTCGTGTGATCGGCGCGGTTGCCAAGGGTGATCTGTCCCAGACCATGTCGCTCCAAGTCGAAGGCCGGCCCCTGCGTGGAGAATTTCTGCACACCGCGCGCGTGGTCAACACGATGGTGGACCAGCTCAATTCTTTCGCGTCGGAAGCCACGCGTGTCGCGAGAGAAGTAGGAACAGAGGGAAAGCTTGGCGGCCAGGCAGTGGTTACCGGCGTTGCGGGCACTTGGAAGGACCTTACGGAAAGCGTGAATTCCATGGCCAGTAACCTGACCAATCAGGTGCGCAACATTGCTGGCGTTACGACCGCCGTGGCCAAAGGAGATCTGACTACTCGCATTACGGTCGACGCACAAGGCGAAATTCTCGAGCTGAAAAATACGATCAATACCATGGTCGATCAGCTCAGCTCGTTCGCGGCTGAGGTTACGCGCGTGGCTCGCGAAGTCGGTACCGAAGGCCTGCTCGGCGGCGAGGCGGACGTGCCCGAAGTAGCCGGCGTGTGGAAAGACCTGACCGATTCGGTCAACTCGATGGCCGGAAATCTTACTAACCAGGTGCGAAACATCGCCGAAGTCACCACCGCTGTTGCCAAAGGCGACTTGTCGACCCGGATCAGCGTCGACGCGCGGGGCGAAATTCTGCAATTGAAAAACACGATCAACACCATGGTGGACCAGCTCAGTTCGTTCGCAGCCGAGGTAACTCGAGTTGCGCGCGAGGTCGGTACCGAAGGCCTGCTAGGCGGCGAGGCGGATGTTCCCGGAGTGGCGGGTACCTGGAAGGATCTGACGGATTCCGTGAATTCCATGGCGGGTAACCTCACCGCGCAGGTGCGTAACATTGCCGAAGTCACCACCGCTGTCGCCCGCGGCGACTTGTCGCGCAAAATCACGGTCACCGTGCGCGGCGAAATCCTCGAACTGAAGAACACCATCAACACGATGGTGGACCAGCTCAGCTCTTTCGCGTCGGAAGTAACGCGCGTGGCGCGTGAAGTCGGAACCGAGGGCAAACTCGGCGGTCAAGCTGAAGTGGAGGGCGTTGCCGGAACATGGCGCGATCTCACCGAGGGCGTCAATTCCATGGCCGGCAACCTCACCAACCAGGTGCGCAACATCGCCGGCGTCACGACGGCCGTGGCCAAGGGCGACCTCTCGACGAAGATCACCGTCGATGCGCGCGGCGAAATTCTGGAGCTGAAGAATACGATCAACACCATGGTCGATCAGCTCAATTCGTTTGCTAGCGAAGTGACGCGCGTCGCGCGCGAAGTGGGAACCGAAGGCAAACTCGGTGGCCAGGCACAAGTGAAAGGCGTCGGCGGCGTCTGGAAAGATCTCACTGATTCGGTCAACTCGATGGCGGGTAATTTGACGGGCCAGGTCCGCAATATCGCTGAAGTGACCACGGCCGTGGCGAAAGGCGACTTGTCGCGCAAAATCACCGTGGACGTGCGCGGTGAAATTCTGGAGCTGAAGAACACAATCAACACCATGGTGGATCAGCTCAATTCGTTTGCGAGTGAAGTCACGCGCGTCGCCCGCGAAGTGGGCACCGACGGCAAACTCGGCGGCCAGGCGCATGTCAAAGGCGTCGGCGGCGTCTGGAAGGATCTCACCGACTCCGTCAATTTCATGGCCGGAAACCTAACCGCCCAGGTTCGTAACATCGCCGAAGTTACTACGGCCGTCGCCAATGGCGATTTATCCCGTAAGATCACCGTCGACGTTCGCGGCGAAATCCTGGAGCTGAAGAACACGATCAACATCATGGTGGATCAGCTCAACGGGTTCGCGAGCGAAGTAACGCGCGTGGCGCGCGAAGTGGGAACCGAGGGAAAGCTTGGCGGACAAGCCGTCGTCAAAGGCGTGGCAGGTACGTGGAAAGATCTCACCGACAGCGTCAACTCAATGGCGAGCAATCTCACCAACCAGGTCCGCAACATTGCGGAGGTAACTACGGCTGTCGCCACCGGAGACCTTTCGCGCAAAATCACAGTCGAAGTACGCGGCGAAATTTTGGAGCTGAAGAACACCATCAACACGATGGTCGATCAGCTTAGCTCGTTCGCTTCGGAAGTAACGCGCGTGGCGCGCGAAGTGGGAACCGAGGGCAAACTCGGCGGCCAAGCCGATGTGCATGGCGTCGCCGGTACGTGGAAAGATCTGACCGATTCAGTGAATTCCATGGCGAGCAATCTAACTAGCCAGGTGCGCAACATCGCTGAGGTCACGACGGCCGTCGCCAAGGGAGATCTGTCGCGCAAGATCACAGTGGATGTGCGCGGCGAGATCCTGGAGCTTAAGAACACGATCAACACCATGGTCGACCAGCTCAATGCCTTCGCCGGCGAAGTGACCCGTGTGGCGCGCGAGGTAGGCACCGAAGGTAAGCTCGGCGGACAAGCGGACGTGAAAGGCGTCGGCGGCGTTTGGAAAGATCTTACGGACAGCGTGAACTTCATGGGCGGCAACCTCACGTCGCAAGTCCGAAACATCGCGCAAGTGACTACTGGCGTGGCCAAGGGCGACTTGTCGACGAAGATCACCGTCGATGCGCGCGGCGAAATTCTCGAACTGAAGAACACGATCAACACCATGGTCGATCAGCTCAACGGCTTCGCTTCCGAAGTAACACGAGTGGCACGCGAAGTCGGTACTGAAGGCAAACTCGGCGGACAGGCGGACGTTCGTGGGGTCGCCGGCACCTGGAAGGATCTCACCGACAGCGTTAACTATATGGCAAGCAACCTGACCAATCAGGTTCGAAATATCGCCGGCGTTACCACGGCCGTCGCTCGCGGCGACTTAACAACAAAAATTACCGTCGATGCGCGCGGCGAAATTCTAGCGTTGAAAAATACCATCAATACGATGGTGGATCAGCTTAGCTCGTTCGCCTCCGAAGTGACGCGCGTCGCGCGCGAAGTGGGAACCGAAGGCAAGTTGGGCGGCCAAGCCGAGGTCAAAGGCGTCGCCGGAACCTGGAAGGATTTGACGGAAAGCGTCAACTCCATGGCGGGCAACCTGACTAATCAGGTGCGTAACATCGCCGAGGTGACCACCGCCGTAGCGCGCGGCGATTTGTCCCGCAAGATTACGGTCGACGTGCGCGGTGAAATCCTGGAGCTGAAGAACACGATTAACACGATGGTCGATCAGCTCAGTTCGTTCGCATCCGAAGTAACGCGCGTGGCTCGCGAAGTGGGCACCGAAGGCAAACTCGGCGGACAAGCCGACGTGCGCGGTGTTGCCGGTACGTGGAAGGATTTGACCGACAGCGTCAATTCGATGGCCGGAAATCTTACGGCGCAGGTCCGGAACATTGCTCATGTCACTACTGCGGTGGCCAACGGCAATCTTTCGCGCAAGATCACCGTGGATGTCCAGGGCGAAATTCTTGAGCTGAAGAATACGATCAATACCATGGTGGATCAGCTCAATTCCTTCGCAAGTGAAGTGACGCGCGTGGCCCGCGAAGTAGGTACCGACGGCAAGCTCGGCGGCCAGGCGGAAGTCAAAGGTGTCGCGGGAACGTGGAAAGATTTGACGGACAACGTGAACTTCATGGCGGCCAACTTGACCACGCAGGTACGAGGTATCGCCAAAGTAGTAACTGCGGTGGCCAACGGCGATCTGAAACGTAAGTTAGTACTGGAGACGAAAGGCGAGATTGCGGAACTGGCTGACACGATCAACGGCATGATCGATACCCTCGCCACGTTCGCCGATCAAGTAACTACCGTCGCGCGCGAAGTGGGCATTGAAGGTAAACTAGGCGGCCAGGCGCGTGTGCCGGGCGCCGCTGGTATCTGGCGAGACTTGACCGATAACGTCAACCAACTTGCCGCCAACCTGACGACTCAAGTCCGTGCGATTGCCGAAGTAGCAACGGCAGTAACTAAAGGTGACCTAACCCGGTCGATCGCGGTCGAAGCGCAGGGCGAAGTTGCCGCGCTGAAAGACAACATCAACGAGATGATCGTCAACCTTGCCGCCACCACGCGCAAGAATAACGAGCAGGATTGGCTGAAGACTAACATCGCGAAATTCACGGGAATGATGCAGGGCCAGCGCGATCTTCTCACCGTGTCGCAGCTACTTCTCTCTGAGCTGACGCCCCTGGTTAGCGCGCAACAGGGAACCTTCTACATTGCGGATACGGTGGAAGAGACGCCGGTGCTGAAGTTACTGGCCGGATATGCAACCGACGAACGGGACGATGTTCCCAAGCAGTTCATGATCGGACAGGGGCTGGTGGGCCAGTGTGCCAGAGAGAAAGAGCGCATCCTGGTCACCAATGTCCCGAACGATTACGTTCGGATCAACTCCAGCCTGGGCGGAGCGGCGCCGTTGAGCATCGTCGTGCTGCCTGTGCTCTTTGAAGGCGATGTCAAGGCAGCTATCGAGCTTGCCTCCTTCGCTCATTTCAGCGACACGCATCTCAATTTCCTCGATCAGCTCACGCAATCCATCGGCATCGTGCTCAACACCATCGCCGCAACCATGCGCACCGAGCAGCTTTTGCAGCAGAGCCAGGCTCTCGCCGAAGAACTTCAGAGCCAGCAACTGCAATTACAAACTACCAACGCAGAGCTGCAGGAGAAAGCGCAATTGCTGGCCGAGCAAAAGACGGAAGTCGAAGCCAAGAATCGGGAAGTCGAGCAGGCCAAGAAAGCGCTGGAGGAAAAAGCCGAGCAGCTCGCGCTCACCTCCAAGTACAAGAGCGAGTTCCTGGCCAATATGAGTCACGAACTGCGTACGCCGCTAAACAACCTGCTCATCCTGGCCAGAATGCTGTCGGAAAATTCCGACAAGAACCTGACGTCCAAGCAGGTGAAATTCGCCGAGACCATTCACACATCGGGAACCGACCTGCTGGCGCTCATCAGCGACATTCTCGATCTCAGCAAAATCGAATCGGGCAAGATGGATGTCGATGTGGGAGGCGTTCGCTTCATCGAACTTCAGGATTATTGCTCGAAGACATTCCGGCACGTGGCGGAGGGCAAGGGCCTGGACTTCACCATCGAGATCGGCGCTGCGCTGTCGACGGAAGTTATTCACACCGATGCGAAGCGCCTCCAGCAGGTGCTGAAAAACCTGCTCTCCAACGCTCTCAAGTTTACCGAGCATGGTTCGGTAAGGCTCATGGTGGACCGGGCAGGAGCGGGCTGGAGCCCCAATCATTCGATTCTCTCTCGCGCCAAATCCGTCATTGCGTTTTCCGTCGCCGACACCGGAATTGGGATTCAGGCCGACAAGCAGCGGATCATTTTCGAGGCGTTCCAGCAAGCCGACGGCACGACAAGCCGCAAGTACGGCGGCACCGGACTGGGCCTTTCCATCAGCCGCGAATTGGCGCGACTCCTGGGCGGCGAAATCCGTTTGCAGAGCGAGCCGGGTGTCGGCAGCACCTTTACGCTTTACCTGCCGCAGGCGTACGTCACGCCGGCGCAAACTCCCAAGAGCGAAGCCCTCATGTCCACGCCAGTGCTGCTGGAGCAGGCCGCGGCCAGTCCGGAGAATCAGTCCGATCTGATTCTTGACTTCGCCGAGGCTCAACGATCAGGAACTCGTCGATGATCTGGTCATCGACGATGATCGCAGCCTGGTCGGTCCGGGCGATCTGGCTCTGCTGATCGTGGAAGATGACATGACCTTCGCGCGCATATTGGTCGACCTGGCCCATGACCGCGGCCTCAAGGCGCTGGTCGCCTTGCGCGGTAGCAGCGCCATATCACTGGCGCGTGAATTCAAGCCAGGCGCCATCACGCTCGATATCAATCTTCCCGACATGGCCGGCTGGACTATACTCGACCGGCTCAAGCACGATCCGTTAACACGCCACATTCCGGTTCACATTATTTCCGGCGATGAAAATCGCCGGCGCGGGCTCGCGCTGGGCGCCATGACCTATCTTGAGAAGGCGGTTAGCAATGAAGCGCTTGCCGAGGCGTTCGCCATGATCGAGGATTCCGCTCACAAGCGAGTGAAGAAGGTGTTGGTGGCTTGCGCCGACGAGGCCACACGACTTGTCATCGCCCAATGCCTGGCAGGCGCGGGATCTGGATATTGTCAGCGTTGGCACCGGAGGCGAAGCGCTGGCCGTCGATGAAGCAGCAATATCTGGATGGAATCGTGATTCACCAGGACATCGAAGACATCGGCCCGTTGCAACTTCTGGAGGAGATTCAGTCTTGCGTCCGCCCCTACGTGCCGCCGATCGTGCTGATGGCCACCGCAAGAATGAGCCAGGAGGAAGAGTCCGAACTGGTGCGCCTGACGCGGGCCGGCATTGTAAGACCGGTGAATTCTCTGGAACGGTTGCTGGATGAATCGGTCCTCCTGCTTCACCGGGCCGAAGGCGATCTGCGGCCGGATCAGTGCGAGATTCTCGAACGGCTGCGGGAGAAGGATAGCGCGCTGGACGGAAAGAAAGTGCTGGTCGTGGACGACGACGTACGGAATATTTTCGCTCTCACCAGCCTTCTGGAAGATCATCACCTGGAGGTCGTGCACGCAGAGAATGGCCGCGCTGGAATTGAAGTGCTGGAAAAAACGCCGAACATCGATCTCGTGCTCATGGATATCATGATGCCGGGAATGGATGGCTACGAAACCATCCGCGCGATCCGGCAACTCCCCAATTTCCGTTCGGTGCCGATCATCGCCTTGACGGCGAAAGCGATGAAGGGCGATCGCGCGAAGTGCATCGACGCCGGGGCCTCCGACTACATCACCAAACCGGTCGATCTGGATCAGCTGTTTTCCGTGCTTCGCGTCTGGATCAGTTTTGGGCGGGAAATGGCCCAGCTTGCGGTGACGGGGACCTAGGTGGGGTTGCCGGCCGGTCTTGATAGAATATCGAACGCATCAATGTGTATTGGCAAGGCGGAGTTCACGAGATGGCTTCAGTGAACGACATTTCAGTTCCTCACGAATTCGCAGGTCTGGACCGCACCAAAATCCTCCTGGTTGACGATTCTCCGGAGAACCTCATCTCGCTTGAGGCATCGCTGGACGGGCTCGGCCAGGAACTAGTCGTTGCCCGCTCCGGCACCGAAGCGCTCCGCCATCTGCTCGAAGACGATTTTGCCGCCATACTGCTGGACGTGAAGATGCCGGAGATGGATGGCTTTCAGACAGCGGAGTTCATCCGTTCCCGTAAGCGTTCGCGCCACACTCCGATCCTGTTCCTCACCGCTTATAAGAGCGAGGAGCATCTGTTTCGCGGATACGACCTTGGCGCTGTGGATTTTCTGTTCAAGCCGATCGTACCTGAAATTCTTCGCTCGAAGGTTGCCGTTTTTGTAGAACTCAGCCGCAACACGGCCCTGCTCCAGCGGCAAACGAAAGTCCTTGGCAAAGCGGAACTGAAGTTTCGGTCGCTACTTGAGGCAGCGCCGGACGCGATGATTATCAGCTCCGACGACGGTGAGATCGGTCTGGTAAATTCCCAGGTCGAAGTGCTTTTTGGCTTTGACCGCCAGGAGCTGATCAATCGGAACATTCGGGAGCTCGTCCCGGAGTGGAACGGCCTGGCGGCTGCAGCCGGTTCTCACAAGGAGCTGCGGGCACGGCGCAAAGAGGGAACAGAGTTCCCCGCTGAAATCAGTCTGAGCCCATTGCAAACCGAGGAAGGGCTGCTGGTTACGTCGGCGATTCGCGATATCACTCAACGGAAGCACAACGAGCGTGAGATCCACGAGTTGAACGCCGGCCTCGAACAGCGGGTAGCCGAGCGCACCCAGGAGCTTCTCGAATCCAACGAGGCGCTCCGGCAGTCGAACGACGATCTGAATCAGTTCGCTTACGCAGCCAGTCATGATCTGCAAGAGCCCTTGCGAATGGTTTCCCTCTACAGCCAGTTTTTGGAGAAGCAGTACGCCAGCCTCTTTGACGACAAAGCGCACCAGTATCTATCGTTCATCGTTAGTGGAGCGCAGCGCATGGAACTGCTTTTGCGGGACCTGCTCGCCTACTCCCAACTCGGAGTCATGAACGAGGGGCGGCCGGGCCTGGTGAACTGCGGCGAAGTGATGGAAAAGGTCCTGCTCAATCTGCGCGCGTCGATCGAAGAGAACGGTGCCTCGGTCACCTTTGACAATTTGCCCGAGCTGCAAGCGCGTGAAATCCAGCTGGTTCAGCTTCTGCAAAACCTGGTTGGCAACGGAATCAAGTACCGCAGTGCGGATCCACCTCAAATTCACGTCACCGCGACACGCCGAGCAGCCGATTGGCTGTTCTCCGTGCGCGATAACGGCATCGGCATCCAGCCTGAATATGCCCAGCAGGTCTTCGGCATTTTCAAGCGCCTCCATGGCAATACCTACCCGGGAACCGGCATTGGCCTTGCGATTTGCCAACGCATCGTCGAGCGGTATGGCGGCCGCATCTGGGTGGAATCCGTGCCCGGCGAGGGCTCGCTGTTCTGTTTCACGCTGCCGCTGGCGGCGGTCAGGCAGTGATGGCCCCAGAAGAGGAGCTGGAGAAAGCCAGGGCAGCGTTTCGGGATTTCATGTACCGTGCGATCCACGATCTCCATCAGCCTCTCCGGGCGATAACTACGAGCGCGGAAATGCTGGAGGGCATTTACGCCGATTCCACCGACCAACGCGCAACAAAATGCCTCCACTTCATCCGTGAGGGCACAGACCAGATGGCGAGGCTGCTACGGGACATCGCCGGGTACTGCGATGGCGAGGGCCTGGAGCTTCATCCCGCACAGATCAATCTGACCGCCGTCTTGACCCAAGTACAGCAACAGATGGCGGAGGGGTTAGCCAAGAGCGGCGCTATCATTAGGCACGATGCCTTACCAGCCGTGACGTGCGATTTCTATGCGATGGCGACGGTTTTCCGCCACCTTATCGACAATGCCTGTAAGTTTCGCGGCGCCGAAACACCATCCATTCATTTCGCGTCCACACGCCAGGGCGAGGAATGGATTATTTCCGTCCGGGATAACGGCCTGGGGTTCAAGCCTGAGTACGCCGCAGGCCTTTTCCAGCCCTTCAAGCGCCTTCACGGCAAGGAATATCCCGGCAACGGGTTGGGGTTGGCGCTGGCGAAAAGGATTCTGGAACAGCATGGCGGGCGCATCTGGGTGGTGTCCGCCCCCGGCCAAGGTTCGACCTTTTCCTTCAGTCTGCCTGTTGATTGAACGCGCCTTACCGCACTGCCGTCCGCGAGCGGCCTTCCCCTTTTTCGAGAAGGTCCCGGACCACGCGGCCCAGGCTCATGAACTCATCCAGTTTGGAAGATTTTCGAAAGTACTGGGTCGCACTGAAGTTGGCGATTTCGGCTTTGTCCCTGGGTGAGTCAGACGAAGTCAGGATAAATACGGGTATCGTGCCGCAGCGCGAGCCCTTCTTCAGGCGTTCGAGAACCTGTCCGCCGCTCACTCTGGGCAGGTTCAAATCGAGAATGATCAGGCGCGGCAGGGGCACAGTTTCATCGCTTTCGATTTTGGCGAGAAACTGCAGGGCTTTTTCGCCATCGTCCAGGACTTTTAACTCGAAAATGAGGCCCGCTTGCTCCAGGGCTTCACGAATCAGGAACACATCCGACTCGGTGTCTTCAACTAGCAGAATCTGTAACGGTCGCTCGGCCATGCGAAGCTCGCTGAACAAGCTAGCAACCTGGATTCCATCAGTCAACATGGCCTGCGTTCCCGCACACTTTGGCGGGAAATGCTGGGGTTGTGTGCAGCTTTTGTTGCGCAGCCTGTAAAATTTACTGGCTAAAGGCGTTGGCTGTCTGCAAACATTTCGACTGCGGCTGCAGAGTTGCCAAAGACCGTACCAAAAGCTTGCGGGCGCGATGGTGCCGAGTCCTCACCGCGGCACTGCTGAGCGACAGCGATTGCGCAGTCTCGACGATACTAAGCTCTCCCAAATCTCGCATCTGTATCACCAGTCGATACTTTTCGGGAAGCCTGGTCAGAGCTTTGTGCAGGTGCTCAGCCCGCTCTTTCTGCTCACATTGCGCATAGGGGGACCTTCCGGTATCGGCCACATCAACGGACACCGGTTCCCGCAAAGGGAATTGTGTCGAGGTCCGCCTCTGCAATAATCGGAATACCTCGTTGGTGGCGATGGCTCGCAACCAGGTGCTAAAGCTGGCGTCGCGGCGGAACTGCCTTAAATGCCGCAGTGCCAACAAGATCGATTGTTGGACGACATCCTCCGCTTCCGATTCATTTTGTAACTTGTGCTGCGCGAAGCGATTTAAAGACGTCAGGTACGGCTGCACCAAGTCCCCGAAAGCGTCAATTCGACCGGTCAAAATCCGATCAATCATCAGGTCCTCCGACTCTTTCGAAAGACCTTGCCTGGGAGCGGTGCAACGGCGCGATGTGAGGGCGAACGGCGTGGAACTAGATTTCATAAAGTGGCTCGAAGTCCGAAGTTAGCAGTTGACTTGCCAAATCGAGCCAAGACAGAAATCAGGTTCTACGGAGGTACGTGCCGCCCGCTCTCTTCCTATTCTCCGCTGGTCGGCTGACTCGCCGCGCTGGGTGGAGCCTCTCCATCCGCCGGCAGTAAAAGATAGCCGGTAACGGAGTTCTTGGCCACATTTGTAATCACCAGCTCGCGACGCTTGCCGTCCCTGACGCCGTAGAAAATCAGCGGCTCTTGCGCGCCCCGGCCGCGCAGCCAGATAGTGCGCCGGTCGGGCATTACCCACATCCAGCCGCTGGCGCGCCGGTACATCACATCGGTACCCGTGATGCCCAGCGATATGCCAGGGGCCAGCTCTTGGCTGTGGTTCTTCGTTACTTCGAAGCCTACGCGCTGCACCGCGAGTTTTTGAGCGATCGAGTCCACATCGTGGCGATCGCGCTGCTCAAGTTCATTCAGGCTGGCCAGCCGCTGTTCATGGCTCGCCCCGCTCTGGTCGATGTCATGGCGCACTGCGTTCAGCTCTTCACCCTGCTTCGCCATCTCACTTCGCACTTGACTCAACTCGTGCTGCATTGAGGCGATCTGCGTTTGCTCTGTGTCGCTGGCCGACTCCAGATGCGCCAGCCGATTCTGCATGCCCTGCATCCGGCTGTCGATCTGCGCCTGCACGTGATGGAACAGCTCTTCTGATGTTTCCCTCGCCTGTTTACGCACAGCCTGCATCCGCGTTTCCATCTGGTGGCCCAGCTTTGCCACCTGATCGCGCAGGTTCTGTTGGTCGCTGGTCCAATTTCCGATCTTTGTGTCCACGGTCTTCATCTGGTCGCCGAGCGTATCGACAACTTGCTGTACGCCGGCAAACCGGCCCACCGCGAGCTCATGCCGGTTCAACGCTGGATACGCATACCAGATCAGGCCGATAATCGCCAGAGCCAGAACAGCTCCAAGGATGCTGAATGCGCGATGGCGCCGTCCGGCCGCCTCCCAGCGCTCTTCCATTTCACGGTCATTGCGGTCATGAATCCTCTGAGGATTGCCGTCACTGCTGTTGACCATAGATGCCTCCAATGCGATGGAGTCTAGCAATTCGCACACCGAGCGACGTAAGTTGCTGATAACGAAGCGTGGAGCTGGACCGAACTGGCCTTTTGTCCTTGGTCAGATTTACGGGCGTCCCACAAATTACATGGTGCACGATCCGCCTTCTACTCTCGGCAATTTTCGCAATCCGGTTGCTCTCGTCTAGAGCTTTTTACACGGAAGCGGAAAGAGTTAGCGCCAACAAAATGCCGACTGCTTGTGAAATCAATGTCCGTGAAGCGGCTACAGAATTGCTCGCTGAACGACAGGAGGTAGTACCTTGAAAAAACTGGCGATTGCGATTTTTTCGTTAGCTTCGTTATTCGCTCTATCCGCCTCGGCCGCCGAATGGACCGGATATATTTCCGACGCCAAATGCGGGGCCAAAGGCTCTAGCGAAGCCCATGCCAAGTGCGCAGAAACCTGCATCAAGGGCGGTTCAGCCGCTGTGTTCGTCACCGACGGCAAGGTGTACAAAATCGATAATGACGATCAGGCCAAGGTTCTCGATCACGTGGGCCACAAGGTCACGATCGAGGGCAAGATGGAAGGCGACTCCATCAAAGTTGCCAATGTGAAGATGTAACGCGGGGCGGCGCAGGGCGAGGCGAGCGCTGGAAGTTCTTGCCTCGTCCGTCTCGCTTTTAGAACGCCATCAGGTCTTTCCTGGCCTCCAGCTTTTTTCCATCGATTCCAGGAACCTTCAACAGGCCAGTCCAGTGAGTGAAATTACCGTTTTGTTTCCGGTAATCGACGACCGCCTGGGCCTCTTCGTTGGAGAGCTTGAGAATGGATTTCAACTCCGTCAGGGGCGCGGTATTCACCAGAATCTTAGACTCCGGACCGAAATTTCGCGTAAGGTAATCTAGTACGGCCGCTAGTTCCTCTTCGGTACCTTCGGCGCCGCGATCCACCATGTCGCCGATCTTTTCCGACCAGTCGTCGTGGCTCAGCCGAAGCTTCCGGATGTTGTCGGTAGCGTGACACTCGCTGCACACTTTCGCCACGGCGTCTTTGCCAGGGCCGTCGGGGAGCAATTTGGCGCTCGCGTCGGCTGCAAAGCCAGGCGTCAGGCATGCGAACGCGGCCAGCAGATAAAGAAACTTGATCGTAGACAATGCTCCGCTTCCTCCCGGTGAGTCCAGTATATCCAGCGCGGTGTCAGGAACCCACGTTCACAATTTTTCCGATCCAGTTTGGTTCCTCCGTCGCTGCACGAAGCAGGCAGTCGGCGCAATCGTCAAAGGAAAGCGGAACGAGTGGCGCGACTCGTGCGAACGGACCTGCCGTATAGCGTCCCTTCGCCGGCTTATCTATCAATACGACCGGCCGAACGATGACCCACTCCATGTCTATTTTCTGCGTCATACGCTCAGCGACCGCCTTGTCGGTAATTGCAGCACTGAATATCCGGCCCGATATGCGGACGACAAAGCGGTTGGGCCAGGAGAGCTCGCGTCCATCGCTCAAGCCGATACCACTTTGCATTATGAATCGTCGGACGTTCGCACGTTTGCATTCGGTGAGAATGCTGGCGACACCGACTGACATGAGCGTTCCTGGCGATAGGTTCTTTTCTGGTCCGATGCAGCTAATGACGGCCTCCACGCCGTCAAGAGCACCTGTCAGGCCCCCTGGGGAAAGGACATCTCCTCGGACGAAGGACAGCCGGTCGGCAGATGACAGTCGCTCCGGATGCCGAGCAACGGCCGTAACGAAGTGTCCTTGTGCAAGTGCATGCTTTACCACTCTGCGTCCCGTCGCACCCGTCGCTCCAACAATCGCTATCTTCATTTCTCGACCCGTTGGCACCCATCACGATGATTCGGATCGCAGCGCCATCCATCGCTTGTAGTCAGACAGGTTTCCGATCGCCGACTTCACGCGAGACTGTTGGCGTACGACAACAGTACGATCGCGCCCACCAGAATAACAATCGCCCCCTGCAGATAACGCAGCGCCGGGCGCGACGCGCCTTTCCACTCTCCCTGCAGAAACCCGATCGAAGTCGCCACGATCAAGGCCATGCCGATGTTCAGGCCCCAGCCGACGGTCGTGCCCAGTTTGCCCAGATAATAGGCTCCTACTCCATACGGAATCTGAGCCAGAAAATGGACTCCGCCCATCGAGGACGAAATGGCGAAATCGCGTCCCGAGCCGCGCGCGAAATAATTTCGCCACGTGCCATTGAGAATCATGGCGCCGCCCATGAAGATGATCAACGCCGTAATTCCGCCCCAATACATGGGCATCCAGCGAACCAGCGTGGCCCTCCAGGCCAAATCTCGCCCCGCGATGGCCGTCATCGCTTCCTCAATTACGTCGGCGCGGTCGTATCCCAGATTTGCACCGGCGCTGATGACGCCGGAGAGAACGCACATAGTGAACCCGATCCAGAAGATCCGCCCTCCGGCCTTGCGCCCGCCTTCCAGTTCGCGTTCCCGCTCGATGCCCGCCATGCCGGCAAAGGCGGTGCCTACAATCAAAGCCCCCAATCCGGCAATCACTGCCACCCTCGCTGGAGAGTTGATCCGTTCCCAGTGGCGGAGCAGCGGCACACCTGATCCGATGGCGATCGAAATTCCTTTGAGCAGGGACGCCGCTAGCGCCATGCCCAGCAAGTTGAAACCGTACGCATAAGTAATCGCGCCTAAGCCCCAGCAGAAGCCGAAGACAAACACCACCGCGTTGGCCGCGAAACCGGCGCGCGCGATGGCCTGCGTCCATCCAGGCAGCAGCAGCCAGCACGCTATCAATGGAATCGGGACGGTTGCACAGAACATGGAGAGCAGCGAAGTATTCTCCACCTTGTAGATGCGCATGACGCGATATTGCAGTCCGAACGCGCCGCCCGCAATCGCGGCCAGGAGGATAAAAAGAAATCCCGTAAGAATCGCGCTCATGGCGTTAAGGGGAACCACTCCCCGGCGTACCGTATCATCATGGATCGACCCGTGTCAACGAGGCAATCCTGTGTTTCAGGCCTAGTTTAGCGATTGACTGAAGTCCGACGATGGCATACACTCGCGGCTGTATATGGCACTCGATCGTCGCCAGTTTTCGGCCCTTTCCCTCCTGAGTCTCGCCCGCCTAGCCGCACAGACTCCCGCCGCGTCCGCATCGCGGCTCTTTCCGCTGAATGTGCCCGCGGAGTTTCAGCAATTTCCCGCGCGCGATTTTCGCAAGCCCGCTTGCGGCATCGTATACCGCGGTGATCGCCGTCCGAAGGAGGGAATGCCGCTAGGCTCGATCGGCACCGGACGCATCGATCTGCGGCCCGATGGCACGCTGGGATTTTGCACTGCCTTCAATTCCATTTGCCCGCAGCGTGGCCCGTTGGAATTGCCATTCCTGGGCCTGACGGCGGGCGATCAGCGCTGGATGCTCTGCCGCGCTCCGGGAACATTCGGCGAGTACATGTTCAACGGCATGCAGATGCCGTCCGAAATTCACTACTGGGGCCACTATCCGGTAGCCGATCTGGAATTCGAGATGCCGGGTTCCCCGGTTGGTGTAGGACTGCGCGCGTGGGCGCCATTTCTGCCGGGCGATTCTGCAACTAGCAATACGCCCGGCGCGGTATTTGAAATTCACTTGCGCAACGTTACGAACCTGCCGCAGCGCGGGCGGATTGCGTGTAGTTTTCCCGGGCCCACGCAACCTGAAGCACAGGTTTCCCGGCACAGCCCGCGCGAGAAAATTCCGTTCCTGCCGTATGGACATACCTGGCAGGCGACCGCGCCGCAGCCGACGCGCGCCCTTCGAGAGAACGTTCGCGGCGAGTTCAGCGGCCTGGTCGTGCGCTCTGAGAAGGTTCCGGATATCGGCTATGCCCTCGGCGTTGCCGGCGACGTCGAGGTGATCACTGGCGGCGGGCTGCATTTCCCGGAGTCGCCCTACAAGACAGGGCAGACGTGGGCGCAGATCGGGTCCGTCTTGCCCAAGCCACTCGAAAACGATTTCAGCGGCTCTGTATCGGTAGCTTATGAGCTCGCGCCTGGCGAGGAAAAAATCGTGCGTCTGGTGCTCGCCTGGTTTGCTCCCATGTGGATTGGCGAAGGTGAGCATACGTTCACGCAAATGTATGCCACGCGCTATAAGAACGCGCACGATGTGGCGAGTTTCCTCAGCCACGGTCACGATTCGTTGTTGAAACGCGTGCTGGCGTGGCAGGAAGTGATCTACAGCGAAGAGCGGATGCCGGTCTGGCTGCGCGAGGCGCTGATCAATATTTTGTATCTGTTTCCGGTGAACAGCCTATGGGCCGCGGCCCGTCCGCCGGTGGGACCGTGGTGCCGGCCGGAAGACGGATTGTTCGGCATGCTCGACGGCATCATCGAAGATCCGGCCATGGAGCCGATTCCCGATACGTTTTACGCCAACGCGCCGATAGTGTATTTTTTCCCGGACCTGGCGCTGTCCACGCTGCGCGCGTACAAGGCTTATCAGTTCGCGAGCGGCGCGGCGGTTTGGATTTGGGGCGGCGTGGTGGGCGCGGCGATCGGCGGCTACGAGATGACCGCCGGAACCGAGATGGCCATGCCGTCGCCCGGCTATCAGACCACCACCAACGGCCCTTGCTATGTCGACATGGTGGACCGCTATCTGCTGCGCACCGGCGATCAAGCCGTCTTGCGCGAGTTCTATCCGTCCGTCAAAGCCAACACCGCATACACCATGAGTCTGCGGCCGGAAGACGGCGCCGACGGCATCGTCAGCGTCCCCAGCCGCAACGTCGATCCGCAAAATCCGGCCGGACAGCCGGGCCATCATCTGGAGTGGTTCGAAAATGTGCTCTGGTTCGGGATGACGCCGCACGTCGGTGGAATCCATCTCGCAAATCTGAAAATGACGGAGCGAATTGCCGAGCGCGCCGGCGACGCCGATTTTGCGCGCCGCTGCCGGGAGTGGTTCGAGCAAGGCAGCGCATCGCTCGAGAACAAGCTCTGGGCCGGCGAATACTATCTGGCTTATAACGATCCGCGGGCCGGTCTGAAATCCGACGACGTTTTTGCTTATCAACTCGATGGCGAATGGATGGCGCGTTTTCACGGCCTGCGCGAAGTATTCCGTCCGGCGCGCGTGAAGACGGCGCTGGCAACCATTCGCCGGGCGTGCGCGGATAAATGGCCGGCGGGCGCGGTGAATCTGGCGCGGCCGGATGGCCAACTGGCGGTGAATGTCGGCTATGGTCCCAACGCCTATTTCGTTCCCGAACTCTACATGCTCGCGATGACGTACCTGTACGCGGGAGAGCGCGAGTTCGGTCTGGAGCTAACGCGCCGCGGCGTGCACAGCTTGAACATCCGCAATCTACTCACCTGGAACCAGCCCAACATTCTGCGTGCCGATACCGGAGAAATGCTGTTCGGCAGCCACTACGTGCAGAACATGATGCTGTGGGCTGTGCCGGCCGCGCTTGAGGGCAAAGATATCGCCGCCTTCTGTGCTTCCGGCGGACTGGTGGATCGCGTGGTGCGCGCCGCCAAAGGCTGAAAGCTGCCTACTCGGAATTCCACTGCGCGATTTCTTCGTCGCTATTCATGGGCAGCGCGCGCAGGGAGAGACCGCCATCCACCACCACCTCGGCGCCGGTGACGTAGGAACTCAGGCGGCTGGAAAGCAGAAACAACGCGGCCGGACCCAGCTCATCGGGCGAGCCGAAGCGGCGCAGCGGAATTTCGCGGCGCAGGCGGTCGGCTTTTTCCGGCGCGATTCCGGCGGTGAGGCGCGTGGGATAGTGGCCCGGCGTCAGCATGTTCACTCGAATGCCAAACGGCGCCAACTCGAGAGCGAGGGTTTCCATGTACGCCTTCAGGCCTACTTTGGCAGCACGATAGGCGCCCTCGCGGTACGCAGGGCAAAAGCGAACGGTGGAGCCGACGATGAGCATCGCGCCATCGCGCTGCGCCACCATCAGCTTAGCTACGGCCCGGCTGGCCCAGACACACGCGCCCAGATTCGTGTCCAGCGTGCGGTACCAGGCCTCCGCGGTGATTTTTGTAACCGGCTCGTGCCAGGCCGCGCCGGCATTGTTGATGAACAGATCGATGCCGCCTAAGCGAGCCGACGCGGTATCCACCATGCGCGTGGCTTCGGCTTCCTGGCTGACATCGGCCTGAATGCCGAATGCTTCGCCGGAGAGACGATGGAGAGTTTCGATGGCGGCAGCGTCGGGTTCCAGATCGGCGATAGCGAGGCGGACACCTTCGCCGGCCAAGGCCGACGCAATGGCGAATCCAATTCCTCTCGCGCCTCCCGTAACGAGAGCGCGTTTGCCGGTCAATCCTGTGTTCAATGGCGCGCCCTCCCTGACGCAGGTTAAACGATAATCCTGGCCATTATACGGGGTTCTGTCGCCGGGCGCGTAGCCACTGCCCGATCGTCATTCCCGTCCATTGGCCGGACCGGCCGGGTGCCGGTGGCAGAATGCGGCTCGCCGCGTACCCAACCCCGAGAAGAATGAGGTGCGCTGTGACGCCGATCATGTAGTCGTGCCACGGGAAATTGAACCGGCCCAGATCGACGAAGCGTTTGTCGGTGAGCGTCAACGTGGCCCACGCGGTGAATGCCAGGCTCGCGCCGATTCCCACGTAGACGCCCCGGGTGTGAGCGCGAGGGCACAGAAACGCCAACAGAAATAGTCCGGCCAATCCTCCGCTCGCGATCGCGGAAACCGTGAACCACATTGAGAGTGCAGAGCCGCTGGTGTGCGCAAGTAGAAGCGCCGTCGCCACGCAGAGCGCGCCACATCCGGCCACAATGTAGTGGCCTATGCGAAGCCGCCGCGCGTCGGAAGCCTGCGGACGGAACAAGCGGTAAATATCTTCGACGCCGACTACGGAGAAACTGTTCAAGTCGCTCGCCAGCGCGCACATCGCCGCGCCCATCAAGGCGGCCATGAAGATTCCCGCAACGCCCGCCGGCAAATGGGTGCTCAGAAAGTGCGGGAATATCTGATCCGGTTTGGTGATGTATGGCGGCAGCCGCTCGCCGGTCAGGCGGTAGAAAGACCACAAGCAGGTTCCGACCAGCATGAACAGAGTCCAGACGGGCACACAGAGCAGGGCGCCGAGCGTCACGCCCCGAATGGCCGCGCGATCCGATTTCGATGTCAGGTAGCGCTGGACCACCGGCTGATCCGCTGTGTACTTCTGCAAATACCAGAAGAATCCGTAGATCACTAGAACCGGAATGGTGGGCCGGGAAAAATCCCAAGTGACGTCCCCCAAGCTGAATTTGTGGTTGGCAGCGGCAATTTGAAACACTGCCGCCGGCCCGCCGGGAGGCAGAAACAGCAAGTAGCCGAGGCACACAAAAACGCCCACCCACAGCAGGATGCCTTGCACCACATCCGTCCAGATCACCGCTTCCATGCCGCCCAGGTACGTGTACAAAATCGTCAGCGCGCCGGCGCAGACAATCACCTGATCCATGTTCCAACCGGTCATGCTGTTGATGGTCAACGCCAGCACGTACAAGACAAAACCCATTTTGGAGAAGTGTCCGAGCGCAAACGCGATAGACGCATAGGCCCGCACCGGCGAGCCGAATCGCTTGCCGAAATATTCGTAGGCGCTCATGCCGACGGCGTGCCGGTAAAACGGAATCACCACCGAGCCCACCAGCGCCAGAACCGCCACCACCATGAAGCCGGGCACTAGCAGCGACCAGTTGCTGGCGTACGACGAGCCTGGATAGGCGATGAAGGTGAGGCTGGTAATCAGCGTCGCCAGCAGTGACATCCCCATCGCCCACGACGGGATCGATCGCCGGCCGACGAAATAAGCTTCGGTCGAAGTTTGCCGCCGCGAGAAACGCAGCCCCAGCAAGGTCAGGCCGAGAATATACGCGAAGACCACGGCGAGATCGAGCCAGCGGACGGTGTGCGGCGACGCCGGTGTCATGAAATCGTCCGGAACACATCGTACAAATCGGCATTGAGTTCGATACCGATGCCGGGGGCGTCTGGCAGGCGGACAAATCCGTTCTCGACAGCCGGATGGTCCGCGAACCCGCCGAAAGGGAGAAACACGCCGGGATAGGCTTCGTTGGCGCCCAAGCCGAGTCCGGCGGCGATGTGCAGCGACATCTGATTTCCGCCGTGCGGAACAAAGCGGCGCGCCGACCAGCCCGCTGCTTCAAACATGCTGACAATCCGCAGATACTCGACCAGCCCGTAGCCCAGCGCGGGATCCATTTGCAAAAAATCGCGTAGAGTGCTCAGCCCGCCGTAGCGCATAAGGTTGCGCGATTCTTCGAGCGAAAACAGGTTCTCACCGGTTGCCAGCGGAGTGGCTGACGCTTGCGCCACTTCGGCCAGCAATTGATAATCGAGCGGATCACCCGGCTCTTCGTACCACCTGAGTTTGTAAGGCTCCAGCGCGTGCGCGTATTGCAGCGCGGTGGCTAGATCGAAACGGCCGTTGGCGTCCACGGCCAAGTGCTCTCCAGATGGAAGCAGCGAGAGGACGGCCTCGACGCGGCTTAAATCCTCGGCCAAAGATGCGCCGCCGATTTTAATCTTGACGGTCAAGTATCCGCTGTCGATATAGGTGCGAATCTCATCCCGCAATCCAGGCAGGCCTTTGCCCGGATCATAGTAGCCGCCGGCTGCGTACACGGCGACGCGCTCGTCAGCTTGGCCCGTGCGATAACGATGCGCCAGCACGTGGTACAACGGCTCTTGCTCAATCTTGGCGATAACATCCCAGAGCGCCATGTCCAGCGCTCCGACTGCGACGGAACGGTCGCCATGGCCGCCGGGTTTCTCGTTGGTCATCATGATGGCCCGGGCTTTGTGCGCATCGAAGTTTGCGCCGCTTTCATCCAGCAGCGACTCGGGCCTTGCGCGCAGCAGGCGCGGAATCATGCGGTCGCGAAGAATCCCCTGTTGCGCGTAACGGCCAATCGGATTGAAGCCGTAGCCGATCACCGGCTTGCCGTCGCGCACGACATCGGTGTGGATGGCGATCGCCGACGCAGTCATCTCCAAAAAACTCACCGCGGCATTGCGCATCGCCGAGCGATTGGGAACTACGATGTCGCGAATTTCAGTGATTCTCATGAGGAGCGCGGTATTCCGGTCGAAGGAGCATAACATGAGCCGGGAGCACGGAAGTATTATGCCTTTGTCGCGTAGAACGTTTCTCGGCGGTGCGGCCAGCCTTCGTGGAGCGGTGGCGCAGCAGGCGGACATCATCGACGCGCACACCCATTTCTACGATCCGTTTCGTCCACAAGGAGTTCCCTGGCCGGCGAAGAGCGACACACTTCTCTACCGGACTGTACTGCCCCGTGATTACCAGGCTCTCACCCAACGATTGGGCGTCACCGGGACGCTCGTGGTAGAGGCAAGTCCGTGGCTGGAGGACAACCAATGGATTTTGGATCTGGCGAAGGAGAATCCATTGATCGTCGGGTTTGTAGGGAATTTGACTCCCGGGACACCGGAGTTTCGCCGAAACCTGGCGCGCTTCCACAAGAATCGTCTTTTCCGCGGAATTCGCTTTGGCACTGATACGCTCGCCGGCGGCGGCCAGTTTCTGGACGATATGAAATTTCTTGCCGATGCCGATCTCGCGCTTGACGCTGGCGGCGGTCCAACGACTGCACCCCATTTACTCCGGCTCACCGATCGCATCCCCGCTCTACGTATCGTGATCAATCACCTGCCGGGCGAACGGCCGGCCGAAGATCCCATTGGCGAGTTTGCGCAGCGCCCGAATATATACGCCAAGGTTTCCGGAGTCCTGCGCCACGAAGGCGGCCGCGTTCCCACTGAGTTAAATTTCTACCGCGAGTCACTCGACCGTTTGTGGTCGGTGTTTGGAGCGGACCGCCTGGTCTATGGCAGCAACTGGCCAGTGAGCGATCTTTTTGGACCGTATGAGCTGGTATTGAAAATCGTGCGCGAGTACTTTGCCGAGAAGGGTGCGGTCGCCAGCCAGAAATTCTTCCGCGGGAATTCGCTCGCCGCTTACAAGTGGACTCGAGGTTCTTAATATGAAGCGGATATTTCTCATCAGTGTTCTTCTCATCGTCCGCAGCGGGCTGGCACAGCAATCCGCGCCTACCATCACCGTGGTTCCGCAGAAGGAGCCGCCGGCATTTGAACAAAGCCGCCGGGTGCTGGTAGGACCGGGCTTCAAACAGCCGAAGCCATATCCGGGTTATGCGGGCTTCGTCGGATGGGCGTCGATCGTCCGCACCCGCACAGGAGCACTTTTGCTGACGTTCAGTTCCGGTTACTGGCACGCTTCGCCACCAACGCCCATTACAGGAATCAAAACCGACGACATCCAGCTATGGCAGAAAATGGGCATGCCCGAGGTGAACGCGCCGCGGGGTGGACGCGCCGAGATCATGCGCTCCGACGATGGCGGCACAACCTGGAGCGATCCCGCGCCAATGATCGACACCGAGTGGGACGATCGCGCGCCAGCCGTCGCTCAACTACCCGATGGGACGCTGGTGGCTTCGTTCTTCACGTACCCGTCCACGGCGGTAGGCATCATTCGCTCCTTTGATGACGGGCGGACCTGGGAGCAAACGCCGATAAAAATTTGCGCGCCTTTTCACTCTCTCGCCACTGACGGCCCGCCGCTGGTGATGCCGGATGGATCGATACTGCTTGCCGCTTACGGCGGGGAGAAGCCGGACAGCGCCCACGAGGCGATTGGGATTTTCGCGTCGCACGATCGTGGCGCAACCTGGCAATACCTGGCGAGTATTCGCGCAGCCCACGAAATGACCGAGCCCGGCCTTGCGCGCCTGCCCGACGGCACGCTGGTGGTGATCACGCGGAACGAAGGCGCGCTGAGCTGGTCCAAGGACGGCGGCAAGACCTGGACTGCCCCCGGCAGTCTGCCCGCGCGCATCTTCGATCCATGGCTGTTGACGCTCCGCGACGGCACGCTGCTTTGTGTTCACGGATCGTACATCAAACCGCATCGCGGTCTACGCGCTCTGGTGAGCAAGGACGGAGGCAAAAACTGGAACGGCGAAGGGGCGGATTATGGCTTTGCAGTCGACCCTTCGGTTTACGGCTATTCCCGCGGCGTGGAACTACCCGATGGGTCGATCTACCTGGTGTTCCAGGCGACCGGCGGCCACAAGGCGGAAGATGCAAAGTCGATGACGATTTATGGCATGCGGCTGCGCGTGAATCCGGATGGACGAGGAGTGAGCGTATTGCCCGCGCTCTCTCCCAGCCGGTGACGGAGTCCCAGCAGACTGTGTGCAATCCTATAAGGACTCAATGCGACATTTCGTGAATTTGCCCGTTTGGATCGTGCTCATCAGTGGTGTCTATTCAGCGGCGGCCCAGAGCCCGGCAGCACTCGACAGCGGCCAAGCACTTTTTTCCCAGAAGTGCGCTTTCTGCCACGGCCGCGACGCCGGCGGCGGTGAGACCGGACCGGATCTCACTCGCTCGAAGCTGGTAGCGGAGGATGTGGCCGGAGACAAAATCGGCCCCGTAGTAAAGAACGGACGCGCGGAAAAAGGCATGCCTGGCTTCAATTTCTCCGAAAGCGAATCGGCGGCGCTGGTGACGTTTATTCATGACCGTAAGAAGAAAGCGGAATCGCAGCAGGGTGGACGCCGCGGTGTCGATGACGCCGATCTGCACACGGGAAACGCGGCGGAGGGCAAAACGTATTTCAATGGCGCCGGAACCTGCTCTAAGTGCCATTCGCCCTCGGGCGATCTCGCCGGAGTCGCCAAGCGCTATCAAGGATTGAAGCTCGAACAGCGGATGCTGTATCCGGAAGGCGCCAAAGCAAAAATTACGGTCACTCTGCCCTCAGGCCAAACTGCTACCGGCACGGTTTTGTATCAAGACGAATTTACGGTCGGGCTGCGCGACGCTTCGGGGTGGTACCGTTCTTGGCCCACGCAGCAAGTGAAATTTGTCATCGATGCGCCGGCTGAAGCACACGCCGATCTGCTGGCGAAATATACTGACGCCGACATTCACAACCTGATGGCGTACCTCCAGACTCTCAAGTAGGCAAGGCGAGATCTCACATGAACAGGCTCTTTCGTAATCTCTGCTTATCGCTCGCGCTTTCCGGCCCGCTCTTCGCGCAGGGGCTCGATCCCGCTGCGCTACTGAACCCGCCGGCGGACAGTTGGCCCGGGTACCACGGAGATTATTCCGGTCGACGTCATAGCCGCTTGCTGCAGATCACTCCGAAAAATGTCGACCGGCTCGGGCTTGGCTGGGCATTTCAGATCGGGCAGAACGCGACGCTCAAATGTTCTCCCCTGCTGGTGAACGGCGTCCTGTACATCACGGTGCCGGATCACGTCTGGGCTGTGGATGCGCGCTCCGGCTATCAGATTTGGCATTACACCTATCCCGCGAATAAAGGCTTCTACATCGGACAGCGCGGTGTCTCGATGTACAAAGAGTGGCTCTACTTCACAACGCCTGACGCCCACCTGATCTGTCTGAACGCCAAAGACGGAACCGTGCGCTGGAACATCGAAGTTGCCGATGCGAAGAAAGGCTATTGGACCACGATGTCGCCGCTCATCGTACGCGATCACGTGATCGTTGGCGTCTCTGGTGATTTCGACAACCTGCAGGGATTTCTGAAATCCATCGATCCGGAGACCGGCAAAACGCAATGGGAATGGGACAGCACGGCGCCGGTGGGAACTCTCGACGCAACCTCCGGCGGCATGACCTGGATGACTGGCACCTATGATCCGGATCTCAACCTGATTTATTGGGGAACGGGAAATCCAACGCCGGTGTTGAATGGCAAGGTGCGTCCGGGCGACAACCTGTACACGTGCAGCATCGTGGCGCTCAACCCCGACAACGGCAAACTTGCCTGGGCTTTTCAGCCGTCGCCGCATGACACCCACGATTGGGATGCTGTCGAGACTCCGGTTCTGGTCGACGCCGACTTTGGCGGCAAGCCGCGCAAGATGCTCCTGCAGACTTCGCGCAATGGCTACTTTTTCGTGCTCGATCGCACCAGTGGCAAGAGTCTCCTCACCACGCCGTTCGGGCCGGTGAACTGGGCCAGCGGCATCGACGAACGCGGGCAGCCGGTCCCCAATCCGGCCAAGGAACCTGCTCCGGACGGGCGTCTCATTGCTCCCGACGAAGGCGGTTTGACCAACTATCGCTCGCCCAGTTTTGATCCGAAGACCGGGCTGTTCATTGTCAGCGCTCATCCGAGCTACGGTATTTATTTCGCCAAGCCGGCCGACGGCGCATTCGGCTGGGCAGGCGCGGATTATGGTGTTTGGGGCAAAGGCGTGCTGGACGCCATTGATTATCAGACCGGCAAGATTCGCTGGACTCACGAACTCGGTCCCAACGGCGCGGGCGCTGGCGTGCTGACCACCGATTCAGGGCTCACTTTCACTGGCGACGCGGCCGGCAACTTCCTGGCGCTCGACACCAGCAACGGCAAAACGCTGTGGCATGCCGGCGCTGGTCCGCCGATGCAGAGTTCGCCGATAACTTACGAGCTCGATGGCCGCCAGTATGTCGTCACCAGCAGCGGCGGAGTGCTGTTCGCCTGGACGCTGATGGGGACGAAGTGATATCTTTGGTCCCTCGGAATGACTTCGGGCAAATTTGATCAACCAACTCGGCGCGGGATCTCTGTTAGGCGCTTTGGCGGCCGCAGCGCCACGGCCTAGTCCGGCGCAGGCTGCGGTCACAGGCAAGGTGCGATTCGGTGTCCGCACGCCGCTGCCAGTGCTTAGCCTGCGCGACAAAGCCAAGCTGCTCGCGCGGCTGGGGTTCGACGGCATTGAACTCGGCAACGAGTGGACCAATCTGCCGGCGGTGGAAATCCAGACGCAACTCGAAGGCACCGGAATCGCGGTGAGCGCGCTAGTGGGCTCGATCGAACTACTGAATACCGAGCCTGGAAAGCGGAAGAACGGCGTGGACCTCGACCGCCGTCAACTCGAAAAGGCTAAAGAGCTCGGCGCTAGCTGCGTCATTGAAGTTCCCACGTTCGGGCCCAATCGATTTGCCGATCTTTCCCCATTCATGACCGCGACCGAAACCGAGGAGCAGATCCTGGTTGCCGAATTGAAACAGTTGACCGATGACGTGAAACGCACCGGCGTGACGCTTTTGCTCGAACCCTGCAATCGCAAGGAAACCCATTTTCTCTACTCGCAGGATCACGGCGCCGAACTGATTCGCCGCGTCGGAGCGCCCGGATTCAAGCTGCTGAGCGACTTCTATCACATGCAGATTGAGGAGAAAGATATCGGCGACACGCTGAGCCGCGTCGGCAATCTGACCGGCTACGTGCATCTGGCGGATGGCGAAAAGCGCACCGAACCTGGATCCCTGCCATTCGATTACAAGCCAGGTTTTCACGCCCTCAAGAATTGGGGATATTCCGGCTGGCTGACCATAGAATGCCGCCCAACCGACGACCCGGAATCCGCGCTCGGCCGTGCTTTGAAGTACCTCAAACAGCAATGGGCCGAAGCATAACGCGAATCATTTCTGCGGTGTGCTGCTAAATTTCTGCGGCCGCCAATTCAAGATTTCCGCGGTATAAATTGATCCATCTGGCGCCGCTGCAATCTGATGGCAATAGTGAAACTGTCCCGGCTGCGTGCCGTAGGATCCGAGCGTGCCCACGATTTTGCCGTCGCTGGTCAACTTGAGCACCCGGTTGTTGTAACCATCCGCCATCAGAATGTGATTGTCGGCGGTGAGCGCCAGCCCCCAGGGCGAGCCTAAATCCTTCCACTCTTTCTGAAAGTTGCCGTCGGTGTCGAAAATCTGAATGCGATAATTTTCGCGATCGGCCACCAGTACGCGATTCTGTTTGTCGACCACGATGGAGTGCGGCGTGTTGAACTCTCCGGGCGCAGTGCCGCGCTTGCCCCACTCCTTCACGAAGATTCCTTCCTTGTTGAATTTGACGACGCGCGAATTGCCGTAGCCGTCCGCCACGAAAATATCGCCATTCGGAGCGACCGCAGAGTCCGTAGGCCCGTTGAAGCGCACGACGGTCTCGTCTCGCATCCCCCGCAGCGCGCCGCCTACTCAGGGGCCCCGTCATTCCCGGCGTGTCCGAAGAGTTCCGGAACCTTCCCAGCACCATAATGATTTTTCCCTGGCGGTTCATCTTCAGGACCGTGTGGCCGCCATCGTCGGTAGTCCAGATGTTGCCTTCGGCATCGACGCGGATGGAATGCGGACGAACGAATAGTCCATCGCCCCACGAGCGCACAAACGTTCCGTCGGCTTCGAACTCCATGATGGGATGCAGACCACGATGCAGCACGTACGCGTGATTGGCGGCATCCACCGCCACGCCGGCGGTCTCCATGAAATTCCAGCCCGTCGGCAGTTGCGGCCAATCCGCGACGGCGTGGTACGGCAACGGAGATTGTCCGAAACACGCGCAGACCACTAGGCAAACAAGAATTGCTCGTCGCATGGGAATCTATTCGATCACATTTTCGCCGGACTAGCGAAAATTCTTCGCGCAGCGGAAGCCGATGTTCGGGACTGCGCTCGGCCGGCCGCGCCCAGCTTCGATACGCGCAGGTCAGGATACTTCGGCACATCCGCCCACGAGCCGCCGCGCAGTACGCGATACATGCCGCTCTCGGGCCGTGCGGATTATGCTCTGCGGCGCTCGTCGTAGTAATCTTTTTCGTACCAGTCCGCGACACCATTCCCAGACGTTGCCGGCAATGTCGCACAGCCCGAAGTAGTTCTTCGGAAGATGGCAGACCTCTCCCGGGCCTTCCAGGCACGTTGAAGCGCGCGTCTTCGACGGTGGGGTTGCGCTCGCCCCACGGATATTTCGCGCCTTCGGCCAGACCGCGGCAGGCACGCTCCCATTCGGCTTCGGTTGGCAGGCGCTTGCCCGCCCATCGCGCATAGGCCGCGGCGTCGTCCCAACTCACGTCCACCACCGGAAGAGTCTCTTTGCTTTCGGGCACGCGCACCGCTCGGCCAGTTGTAAGGCGGCGCGGTGACCGGTGGCTTTCACGAACGCCGCGATATTGCGCGTTGGTCACCTCGTGCTCGTCCAGATAGAACGGGCATCGATGTAGATGCGGCGCACCGGACGATCGTCTTTGACCAGCGTGGGATACCACTTCAGGTCGTCATCGGGAAGCGTGTGCGAGCGACCGCGCACGAAATCGCCGGCGGGAATGAACACCATGCCGGGCTCGGCGGCCTGGGCAGGGGCAAGACAGAGGATGAGGCTAGCCGTAAATCGTCGAAATCTCATCCGTCGGGATGTAGCCGTTCGGACCGAGCGGATCGACGTACGTGTAGGTGCGTCCGGAAGGCGTATTGCGAATCTCTTTGGTCCAGTCGATACCTAGCGCGGAGTACATGGTGGCCACGACGTTTTCGGTGCGCGGCTGCTCTTTGTGGTTCCAGCCGGTCTCGATGCACTTTTGCGCCCTCGGAGTCGGTGCGGCCCAGCACGCGCCCGCCCTTCACGCCGGCGCCGGCGAAGAGAGCGGGATAGCACTTGTTGTAGTGATCGCGGCCGGCCATGTGATTCAGCGCGCCCGGCGTGCGTCCGAATTCGCCCATGCCACCACCAGCGTCTCATCGAGCAGTGTTTTCGACGGATCGGTCTTCGAGCGAATGGTGGCCAGGTCTTCCAGCAGGCTGGAGAAAGCCGGATCGAACTCTCCGCACAGCTTGTAATGGTTCGACGCGGCGGCGTGATCCCAGATGTTCACGTGATGGTCCCAGCCCGGATGACAGATATGGATGTAGTGCGTGCCGGCGTCCTGCGCGAGCACGTTACGCGCCAGGATGCAGGAGATCGCCGACGGTGGTGTTGCCGTAGCGCTTGCGGTCTTCGGCGGATCTGGAATGCGGCGGGCCAGCGCTGGTCGGTCAGCAGGCGGTGCGCGGTGTCGTAGAAATCTTCGTAGCCCGACATCTCGCGGCCCATAACCGGCGACGCGGCCGCGCTCGGCTCTGGCGCAAGTTCGCTCAACAGCCGCCAACGCTCTTCGAGCAACTCTACGGCCTTCTGATCGATGCGCCATGCCTTTGACGGCGGATTCCGGATTGATATCCACCACCGAGAATCGCGGCGGCAGAAATCCAGTGGACAGCGCGCCGCACACGGCCTTGTCCAGGTTGAACGACATGTACGTGGGAAATGTGTCGTCCGGGCGGCGGCGCGGTTCCAGTTCCATCGCGATCACGGAACCGATGGAGGGAATCTCGCGCGCGAAAGCCAGGTTGAACTGGCGGCCGGTTTGCGTGTAGTACTGGCCGCGAAAATGCACTTCTTCGTGGCTCAGCATAGAGCGCACGATGGCGAGTTCGCCGACATGCTTTTCGAGGCGCGGAAAGAGCAGGTGCGACAGGCTGAGATCGGCGTTGATGCGGCGGATATCCAGGTCTTTCGGCGTACCGGCATTTTCTTTGAAATCGAAACGACTCGATGTGGCTGATGGCGCCCGACATCTCGTAGAACAGCACGTGGCGTGCGTTGCCGCGCGGCTGCACCTTTTCGCCGGTGGCGCCGAGGTCGAGCGGCCAGATGGCATCGGCGGACGCGGCAAGAAGGCCCAGTCCGCCCAGCTTGAGCAGCTCGCGCCGGGTCGCGACAGCTCCGCCACCGTTTTGGATTGCATGCGTCCCATCAGTAATTAAAAAAGAACTGGACCTGATTGATCAACGCCCACTGCAGATTTTGCGCGCCGTCCACACGGTTGCCGTCAACGCCTGCAAGGCCACTGCCTTTTCCGCCGGCGAAGGCAACCGCGACAGCGTGGCAAGAAATAATTCTTCGATCACGCGATCATTGTCGTTCGGATAGCTCGCCAGCAGACGGTCCAAGCGGCTGTCATTGGCGGCGCGCACGCGGTCCGTCACCACCGGCGACTGCATCAGCAGCAGCGGCTGCAGCGGCGAACCAGTGAGCGGACGCGGCGGATTGTTGCGGTTCGACTGGCCGAAAGTTTGCATGAAGTAACCGAGATCGCCCGAGCCGGAGGGTCCGCTCAAGTGCATCGCCATGCACGTTGGTTTCGGCGCCAAAAGTGAAACTGCCGGGCCTGCTGGTCGCGACCGCAATGGCGTCGTGCAGCTCTTCCGCCGTCAACATGCGAACAAACTTGCGGGCGTAATATTTCGTGTACCGGTCTTTCCAGACGCCTTCAAAGCGCGCCGAGAGTTGATAGGCATTGGAGCGGCAGATGGTCCGTAGAAGTCCACGCAGGCTATAGCCGCTGCGTGTGAAGTTTGCGCCAGCTCCTCAAGCAGCTCCGGATGCGATGCCTGCACCTCCCATCCCGCCGGGACATTAGCGGGGTCCATGCGCGCCAGGTCGAATTCGTCGAAGGGCTCGACGATGCCGAAGCCCATCAGCCGCGCCCAGAACAGATTCACCGTGGCGCGGGCAAACTGCGGATGAGCCGTGAGCATACGGCCCAGTTCGTCGCGCGGGGCTGCGCCAGACTTAGGCCGCTCGCCGGTGAGAACGAATGCCGGATCGCCGGGACCGCCGAAACGCGGCACGCGAATCATGCTCGCGCTCTTGGTGCTGTAGCCGGGATTGTAGTCGTCGATGATGAACTCGCCGGAATTGGGCCCGCCGTTTTCCCAGTACATCTGGTAGCGTGTCTTGCCCAGGAACGCGGCGTTCTGGAAAAAGTCAGAGCGCTTCTTGCGGCTCAGCCAGACGTTGACCTTCTCCAGATGGCCCTGCCCGTCGTGACATGAAATGCAGGAGAGGTTGATGCCGAGAAATGTCTTGGCGTACAGAACTGTCAGCTCGTCGTCGGTATCGAGCTGCTGCACCATGCCGAAGTCGTCGCCATTATCCGGATAGTGTCTTGCCCTGCACATGCTCGCGGGCGATCAGGTTGGAAGCAGCGACGACGTGAGTTGCTCTTGGCAGATGCGGCGATGATGGCGCGCACCACGTCGTCATACGGCCGGTCGACGCGCAGGTTTTCCTTCATCCAGTAATGCAACAGGTTCTGGCCGCGGCCCATCTTGCCGTTGGCGCGAAACAGATCCATGAAGAAATAGGCCCACTTATCGACGTACGCTTCGCTGCTTAGCAAGCTGTCGATCAGCTTGTCCCGCTTGCCGGGATTCGCGATCGGCGACGAAAGCACGCACTTCGTCGGGCGAGGGAATACGGCCGGTGAGATCCAACGATCACGCGGCGCAGAAATTCGTAATCGGACGAAAGCGGCGCGTGCGGCACGCCGTCGCGGCGCATCTTGCCAAAAATTTTCTGGTCGATGAAATTGCGAAGGGGCAGGGAATCGGCGGCGATCGCCGCGGCTTCAGACGGCGCCAGTTGCTCGGTCAGCGCGCCTGCCTCATTGGCTTTCGGTGGACGGAATAGGGGAGCGTGCGCCTCGGCAAAACGGTCCGCTGCCATCGATTCCTCACGAACGACGGGGGGCTTGGCGGTTTGCTTGCCGTCGTCGGCCGCAAACAGGACTGTCCCGAGGCTTACGAAAACGGCGGCGGCGCGAAAAGCGGACCTCATATTAGGTCGATTTGCAGGCGGCCCAACCGCTTGCACCAGTTGCCAGCGAGTATGACACGCGCCTCTTTTAGCTGTCAATTGATGGGCAGTTGAGCTTCTCTGCGAATATCTGTTAACCTGTTGCGGAAACTAAGATTGGAGTTTTGCATGCGTGTCTTCGGAATCAGCCTGTGTCTCACTTTGATTGCTGCCGCCGCGGTAGCCCAGCAGCCGTCCGCCCAATCCATCAAGACCTTTGCCTCTTCCGCGGACGTGGCGGCGCTTCGCGAGAAGGCAAAGAGCGAGCGAAAAGAGGGTCAGCCGACGGTCTCGAAACCGATTCTGCAACTCGCGCCTTACAGTGCGAATCTCGAGTACCGCGTGGCCGTCGGCCCCGCTGCCGTGCATGAACGGGAAGCAGAAATGTTTTACGTGATCGAAGGCGGCGCGACACTGGTGACCGGCGGCAAACTCGTCAACGAGAAGCGGACCAACGCCGAGAACCTAGGCGGCACAGGCATCGAAGGCGGGACGCCCCAGGCCGTCGCCAAAGGGGATTTCGTCATCGTGCCGGAAAATACGCCGCATTGGTTCAGCGCCATTAATGGAACGGTGGTCCTGATGTCGATTCACATGCCGCGCCCGGTTGCCGCTCACTGATCAACGCCTGCGGTATCGGATGAATCCCAACCTCGCGGCTGCGCATCCCATAGTTTTAAACTGAATAGAGTAGGTTGGGACGATGGCCAAGCCTGTACTGCTGACCGTAGACGATGATCCGGAAGTTTTGCGCTCCATCGAGCGGGATCTTCGCCGTCAATATGGCGACCGTTACCGCGTGCTGCGTGCCGATTCAGGACACGCCGCCCTCGAGACGCTGCGTCAACTAAAAACCCGCAACGATCCTGTTGCCTTGCTGCTGGCCGACCAGCGGATGCCCCAATTGGACGGCGTGGGTTTCCTAAGCGCCGCAATGGAGCTGTATCCGGGTTCCAAGCGCGCCTTGCTCACCGCCTATGCGGACACGGATGCAGCCATTCGCGCCATCAATGAAGTCAAAATTCATCATTACCTGCTGAAGCCCTGGGATCCGCCGGAAGAGCAGCTTTACCCGGTGATCGACGATCTTCTAGATGATTGGCTCTCCCATTACCGGCCTCCGTTCGAAGGCTTGCGCGTTCTGGGGAATCGCTGGTCGCCGCGATCCTACGAAATCCGCGAGTTCCTGGCGCGAAACCAGATTCCCTACCAGTGGTTGGATGTCGAATCGGCGGAACCGGAGATTCGCCAGTTGGTCGAGTCACTCGGTGAAGAGGCGTCGAGCATACCGCTGGTGTTGTTCGCGGATGGAACGCGGCTCGCCACGCCTTCGAACACTGAGCTTGCCACGCGAGTTGGCCTGCGCATGCGCGCCGAAATGCCGTTCTACGATCTGGCGATTGTGGGCGGCGGTCCGGCTGGCCTCGCGGCGGGAGTTTACGGCGCCTCCGAAGGCCTGAAGACAATCATTATCGAGCGCGAGGCGCCCGGCGGTCAGGCCGGTCTGAGTTCACGCATCGAGAATTATCTTGGGTTTCCGTCAGGTTTGAGCGGCGGTGATCTGGCGCGGCGTGCAGTGACGCAGGCGCAACGCTTCGGCGTCGAAATCATCGCTCCCCAGGAAGTCACTGGGCTGCGCATCGAGGGTCCCTACCGCGTGCTGAAACTTGCCGATGGCAGCGAGATTTCTTGCCACGCGCTCCTCATCGCCACGGGCGTGCAATGGCGCAGCCTGGATGTGCCCGGCATGAAACAGTTGCAGGGTGCCGGCGTGTATTACGGCGCGGGACCAGCGGAAGCCATCGCTTGTAAGGGCGAGGACGTGTACATTGTGGGAGGCGCCAACTCCGCCGGCCAGGCCGCCATGTATTTTTCCAAGTACGCGCGCCGCGTGGTTATGCTCGTCCGGGGCGATTCGCTCGCCAACTCGATGTCGCGTTACTTGATCGACCAGATTCGCCAGACTCCGAATATCGCTGTGGAATTTCATGCCGAGGTGGTGGAGGCGCACGGTGAAAATCGGCTGGAAGCCATCTCGATACGCTGCGGCGATAGCGGCCAAGTGGATCGCGTACCGACGTCGGCGTTATTCATTTTCATCGGAGCGGTGCCAAGGACCGACTGGCTGGATGGCATTGTCGAGCGCGACGAACGCGGCTTCATTCTGTCGGGCGCCGAATTGGTGCACAGCGGCCGGCGGCCCAAGGGCTGGACGCTCGATCGCGATCCGGGATTGCTCGAAACCAACGTTCCCGGCGTGTTCGTCGTAGGTGACGTGCGGCGCGGATCGGTGAAGCGCGTCGCGTCGGGAGTTGGTGAAGGCTCAATCGCCGTGCAGTTCGTTCACCAATATCTGGCCAAGGTATGAGCATGGTCGAAGATCTACGGAAGATCGAAATATTCGCTGATCAGCCGGAGCAGCAGCTTGCCTGGCTGGCGCAACAAGGCACCGAGGTTCGCCTGGAAGTAGGCGAGAGCCTTTTTGAAGCGGGCGCTCCGGCCGACAGGTTCTTCGTGTTTTTTGAAGGCGAGGTGGAACTGCGGCGCGAAGGTTCTCCCATTTTCTACATCGGCGCCGGCGAGGTCTCCGGATTTCTCCCGTTTTCCCGGATGACTCACTTTTTCGCCAGCTCTTACGCGGCGACCCGGACTCGCTTGGCTCACTTTCCCGCGAGTCTGTTCCCTGAAATGTTTCAGCGCATGCCGCAGGTTATTGCGCGTATGGTGGGCCTGATGTCCGACCGGGTCCGGGAAGTTACCCGCATGGATGAACAGCGCGAGAAGCTGGCAGCGCTGGGCAAACTCTCGGCTGGGCTGGCGCACGAGCTGAATAATCCGGCAGCGGCGGCCCGGCGCGCGGCTTCCGCTCTAAGCCAGACATTGGCATCGGCTCGCGAAAATAACGTCAATCTCAATCGCTTCCCATTTACGCCGCAGCAGCGCGAGTACATCGCGCGATTTGAGCGCACTACCGGCCAGCGCGCGGCGGCCTCGCCGGTGGTTTTGAATACGCTGGAGCAAAGCGATCGCGAAGAGCAGCTGGTCACCAGTCTCGAAACCCATCACGTTCCGGATGCCTGGAAGCTGGCTCCCATCCTGGTAGAAGCCGGCGTGGAAAATGCGGAACTCGATGCGCTCATTGAACACATTGGCGCGGAGCCTTTGCCCGAGGTGCTGGGCCGGGTCGCTGCGTTGTTGACCGCGGCTGCGCTTGCGCGCGAAATCGAACACAGCACAGCCCGCATTTCCGACCTGGTGAAGGCCATCAAGGAATATTCCTACATGGACCAGGCGCCTGAGCAGGAAATCGATCTCCACAGCGGCCTGGAAAACACGATCACGATGATGGCTTACAAGATCCGGAAGGCGGAAGTCACCGTCACACGCGATTACGATCGGTCACTGCCGCGGATCTGCGCCTGGGGCAGCGAGCTAAACCAGGTTTGGACCAACCTGATCGACAACGCACTGGACGCCATAAGCGCTAATGGTGCAGGCGGCTCGAGACAAATTAGCGTGCGCACCGCGCGCGATCCGCTGGGAGTGATGGTGGAAATCACCGACACGGGTCCGGGCATTCCGCAGGAAATCCAGGGGCGGATTTACGATCCGTTCTTCACCACCAAACCAGTTGGCGTGGGCACGGGTCTGGGTCTGGATGCCGTGCGCCGCATCATACAAAAACATCGCGGCGATATTCGGCTGGATTCCGTACCTGGCAATACGCGCTTTCAGATCCGGCTGCCGTTGCGACAACAGCCGAGTCCTATGATCGGCGGCGAAGCGCCAAAGAGCGCGTGATCAGGCCGAGGGAAAGGCTTGAACCGCGCGGGCTTCATCGTCGTACACGTCGAAAACCATATAAACTTTGGTGAGCTGCAGCAGATTCTTCACGCGATCGCTGAGGTTCAGCAGCTTAAACTGCCCGCCGCTGTTCCTGACTGTGGTGAATCCTGCCACCAGTTCGCCGATACCGCAACTATCAATGTACGTGACATCCGCAAGATTGACCAGGATTTTTTTCTGATCCTTGGCGATCAGCTCGCGAACGGCATTGCGGAAAGCGTCGGCGCCATCGCCGAGCTTGATTTGCCCGGCGGCATCGATCACCGTAACATCGCCCACTTGCCGAAAATTGAAAGTTGCTCTCGCTGGCGCCGGATTTTGCATCTTGGTTTCCTGTAGGAGCTAGTATATATCCATCCAGACTCCACGGTCGGCCACGCTTATTTTACAGGAAGCCGTAGCGCGATAAATTCCACAATCTGTCCCGCCGATGGTGGATCCATATTCGCAATCACGGCGATGACATATCCGGATTCCGGAAAAATGCGCAGTTCTCCATTCATGCCTGGAGCCCCGCCGTTGTGTCCGAACCAACGGACACCGTCCTGATTGAAGTCGCCAAATCCGTAAGCATATTTTGCAATGGGACCCATAGCTACTTTTCCTGTGGTTAGAGTCGCGGTGTCGAGCTCGTTGAGAAGCTTGTGGCCCATGATGGCGTTGGCAAAGCGCAGCAGGTCCTCAACGGTCGAGTAACCGCCGCCGGCCGACGTGCCGCGATAGGGCAGCGTGGGGGTATTGGGCTTCCATTCTCCGTCCCGTTTCATGTAGCCGACCGACCGCCCGGGAACAGCTTCGTCTTCAGGAAGGGAGTCCGTACTCGTCATTCCCGCGGGCTTGAACACGTGCTCGCGCACGTAATCGTAGTAACTCTGCCCGCTGGCCCGTTCGATGAGCACGCCGAGCAAAATATAGCCGTAGTTGCTGTATTCCATCTGCGCGCCAGGTTCGAACTCCGGGCCGCGCTCGCCGTAGAGCGTCACGTAATCCTTTAGCTCGCGCAACTTGCTTCGATTGGCATTGTATTGCGGGCCGAAAATATCTCCGGTTCCCCCGGTGTGAGTCAGGAGATGATGGACGGCTACTTTAGAGGCAACGTCTTTGTTGGGATAGTCGGGCAAGTACTTGCCTATTGGATCCTGCAAACTGATTTTGCCGGCTGCGACAAGCTGCATCACAGCGGTTGCCGTTAACATCTTGTTCATCGAGCCGATGCGGAATTGCGTGCCGGTCTGATTGGGGATTTTTCTGTCGCGATCCGCCAGCCCATAGGCCTCGAGGTAGACCGGCTTGCCTTGTTTCGCTACCAGCACGGCGCCCGAAAACTGGTCCAGTTTGACGCGCTGTGCGAGTTCGGCGCGCAGGGCCGCGAGAGTCTGCTCCTCAGTGAGGCGCGCTTTCTGGGGAAACTCGGCAGGCCGGGGAATCGCGCGTAATTCCATCTTGGTCAACCGATTCGGTTCAGCCTCCTCAACGGTGAAAACGAAGCGGGCATACGTGTCGCTGTTCTTCTCTTTGACGATGCCGGAAACCTGGAGTGGCGTGGATTCTTCGATCTTCTTCAGATCGAATCCTCCAGTTGACTCCCGGAACTCAACTTCGTCATTGAAGTCCGGCAGCCTGGCCGGAAAATATTTCTCGAAGAAGTCTCGCAGCTCAACGCGATCACCCTTGTTGAAGACTTCCAACCAGCGTGCGAACTGGCGTCCGGCGGGAGTTTGTGGCGGGGTTTCGCATTGAGCGGTCAGACCAACCACAATCAGGACGAATCCTGTCCATTTCATAGACGCTTAGACGCAATAACGGCCTGTCTGTACCGCAACGAGTTGGCCAGTTCGATATACTGCGAATTAATGTTAAGGGGAATATTGCGCGCGCATCTGGCGCTGTTGGCGCTGTGGACGGCCATCGCAGCCGAGCCGCCCGCGGGCCTGGCAGTTTTCGAGAAACGCTGCGTCGCCTGCCATAACGCGCAAACCGCTAAGTCCGGTCTGGATCTCACCCGCCGTGATCGTCTGTTGCGCGGTGGCGATCGCGGTCCCGCGGTTGTCCCGGGCAATGCCGAAGCCAGCCTGCTCTACAAGCTCGTCAGCCACGCCGAAGGCCCGCATATGCCTTTTCAGGCGAGCCGGCTTTCCGATGCCGAATTGAGCGCGATTGCCGGGTGGATCAATCAGGGCGCAGCTTTCGATCAGCCCATTGCAGCCGCTGCGGTTGCCGCGCCTGCCACGCCCGATCACTGGGCTTTTCGCGTGCCCAAGCGCCCGCCGGTTCCTGAGGTTAACAATAAGGCCCGGGTCCGCAATCCGATCGATGCATTTGTAGTTCGCTGCTCAACAAAGCCGCGGCCTGGCTCCCGTGGCGGAAGCCGACAAACGAACCCTCGCCCGGCGAGTGTATCTGGACTTAATCGGACTTCCGCCCGCTCGCCAAGGAAATCGGCCGTTTTCCTGGCCGACAAATCCCCCACGGCTTATGAGCGCCTCGTCGACCGGCTACTCGCCGACCCGCGCTATGGCGAGCGCTGGGCCCGCCACTGGATGGATATCTGGCGTTACAGCGACTGGTACGGCTGGCGAGCCGGCAAGGATGTCCGCAACAGCCATCGCTACATGTGGCGCTGGCGCGACTGGATTGTCGAGTCGCTGAACAAGGACAAAGGCTACGACCGCATGATCGTCGAGATGCTGGCCGCCGATGAAATCGCGCCCGGCGATGCCGATGCTTTGCGCGCTACCGGATTTCTGGCTCGCAACTACAACAAGTACGATCGCAATGGTTGGATGCAGGACGCTGTCGATCACACGGCGCTCGCCTTCCTGGGCGTCACGGTGAAGTGCGCGCGCTGCCACGACCACAAGTACGATCCGGTTTCGCAGCAGGAGTATTATCAGTTCCGCGCGTTCTTTGAGCCGTATGAAGCTCGCATCGATCGTGTATCGGGACAAACCGATCCGGAGCTTGATGGCCTGTCGCGCGTGTTTGATGCCGAACTCGATCGTCCGACGTATCTGCTGATTCGCGGCGACATTCAGAATCCGGACAAGGAACAGACGCTGGCCCCGGCAGTGCCTCATGCACTCGGCGGAAATTTAGGCAAGATCGCAGCCGGTAGCCGCTTCCGGTCGATTCGTATTATCCGGATCAGCGCGCCTTCGTTCACGCCGACCTGCTCAAGCAGGCCCACGCCGACGTCGAGCGCGCCGAAGCAGAGCTGCGCAAAGCCCGCGAGAACAATGCGGCTGCCGAACTGGCCACTGCGGGACTCGGAGTAAAGGCCGGTTTCGACAAATTGCGGATCGCGGCCGACCAACTGACGCTGGCGGAAAAAACTTTAGCCGCTGCCAAAGCCCAGGTGCCTGCGCTCGAAGCGCGCATGGCGGCTGATCGCGCCCGCTACTCCGAGCCGCCCGATCCCAAATACGAAGATCTGGCCAACGCCGCGCGCAAGGCGGACCGCGAAGCCGGCATTCTGAAAGCAGCCGAGAATGTGTTGCGCGCCCAACTGGAGTTTGCCGAAGCCATGCGCGCGACGCCGCCGGACAGCAAAAAAATCGACGAAGCCGGCAAACGCGTCGCTGCCGCGCAAACCGCGCTGACGCAAATTCCTGAAGGCTACGCACCCGATCGGCAAGGTCTATCCCGATAAGAGCAGCGGCCGGCGCACTGCGTTGGCGAGTTGGATTGCGTCGCGCGATAATCCGCTCACGGCGCGCGTGGCCGTGAATCATATCTGGCTTCGCACTTTCGGCAAAGCGCTGGTGCCGACGGTTTTCGATTTCGGCCGCAACGGCACGCCGCCCTCTCACCCCGAACTGTTGGATTGGCTGGCCACCGAGTTCATGGAAAAGGGCTGGAGCATGAAAGCGATTCAGCGGCTGATGGTGACCAGCAGCACGTACCGCATGCGCTCGACATCGCCTGGCAAACCCGCAATGCCGCCATCGATCCAGAGAACAAGTATCTGTGGCGCATGAATCCGCGCCGCATGGAGGCGGAAGTGGTTCGCGACAGCATTCTGGCGGTGTCCGGGCAGCTCGATCCGCAGATGGGCGGGCCTGAGATCGATGAAACCAAGGGATTCGAGTCGAAGCGCCGCAGCCTGTATTTCCGCCACTCGCCCGATACGCAAATGGAATTTCTCAAAATGTTCGACGGCCCCAATCCGGCCGAGTGCTACATGCGCAATGAGAGCGTAGTGCCGCAGCAGGCGCTGGCGCTGGCCAATAGCCAGCTGAGCCGGGATCAGGCTCATGTTCTGGCGCAGCGTTTGAGCAGTCGAGCCTGCGTTCATTCAGGCCGCGTTTGAGACAGTGCTGGGGCGGCCGCCTTCGGCTGAAGAGCTTGCCACTTCCACGCGATTTCTTGCAGAACTGATTCCGGCGAAGCGCGGCCGGGAAAGCCTGGTCCACGTTCTGTTGAACCATAATGATTTTGTGACTATTCGATAAGGTGACTCATGAAGCCTGACTTTTTGCGCACTCCTGTTCCCCGCCGAAGCTTTCTGGCGGATTGCGGCATGGGTTTCACCGGCTTGGCCCTGGGCTCGATGCTGCATCGCGACGGCATTGCGCGGGCAGCGACCGCAGGCTGGCGTCCTCCTGACGGCTTGCCGCATTTCGCGCCCAAAGCCAAGCGCGTTATCTGGCTGTTCATGATCGGCGGCGTCAGCCACGTGGAAACTTTCGATCCCAAGCCGGAGTTGAACAAGTACGCTGGCCGGCAACTCAGCGACACGCCGTATCAGAAAGTGCTCGACAATCCGTTTACCAAGCGCAATGTGCGCGAAGTGATTGACGGCTTGCACACCATCCATCCGCTGATTTATCCGATGCAGGTGGGTTTCAGCAAGCGCGGGCAAAGCGGCATTGAAGTCAGCGACTGGTGGCCGAACGTCGGCGAATGCATCGACGATATCGCCGTTGTTCGATCACTCTGGACCACCGACAACAATCACGGCGCGCAGATGCAGTTTCACTCCGGCCGCCACGTGCTCGAAGGGCAATTCCCGACGATCGGCGCCTGGGTTCACTACGGCCTGGGATCGCTGAACGAAAATCTGCCGCAGTTCGTGGTGCTCGGCGAGCCCATCGATACGTGCTGCGGCGGCGTGGCAGCGCATGGCGCGGCTTACCTCGGCCCGGAGCATGACGGCGTTCGCCTCGAGGTGCGGCCGGAGAATCCGCTGCCGTATTCGCAGCCCGGCCCCGGCGTTCCGCAGGAACAGCAGAAGAGCGAATTTGAATTGCTGGGCCAATTCAATCGCCTCTCCACGGTGCAATATCCGGATGACCTGGCGATGCGGGCGCGCATCAAATCCTACGAGCTGGCTTTCCGGATGCAGACCGCGGTGCCCGAAGTGATGCGCTTCAGCGAGGAAAGCGAGGGCATGCGCCGCTTGTATGGCCTGGACAACGAAGTCACCAAGCCGTTCGGCGAAATGTGCCTGGCGGCGCGGCGTCTGGCCGAGACTGGCGTGCGCTTCGTGCAGGTTTTTCACGGCCAGAACGGCGGCGCAGGCAAGTGGGATGCGCACGCTAATCTTAAGAAGGGGCACAGCGAGCTCTGCGCCCAGGTGGATAAACCGATCGCCGGCCTGCTGCGCGATCTGAAGCAGCGCGGCATGTTCGACGACACGCTCGTGGTCTTCGCCACCGAGTTCGGACGCACGCCCGGCGCGCAAGGCACCAATGGCCGCGACCATCATCCCTACGGCTTCTCCGTATGGCTGGCGGGCGCCGGCATCAAGGGCGGCACGGTGCATGGAGCCACCGATGAACTCGGCTTTCACGCCGTCGAGAATCGCCACTACGTGACCGATATCCATGCCACGGTCCTGCACCAGCTCGGTCTCGATGCGCGACGTCTCGAAGTCCCGGGGCGCAAGCGGCTGGATATCGATTTCGGCGAAAAAATCCAGGCGATTCTGGCCTAGATCAACGACGCATGGCAGATGGACTCGATAGCCAGAATTGTGGATCGGCCGCGATCCAGTCCGCTGCAGCGAAGCTCCACGACGGCCGGACGGCAAGGATATTGGCTTCGGGCCCGGCCGACGCTTTCGCTGCATCAGCTGCTTGGCGGGTTTCGGCCGGAATTACGAGCACGTGCATGCCATCAGGGCTCTCGAACACCGTTCCGTTCTGTCGAGCCGCGTGCCCGCTTACAGCGATCACCAGGTAGCAGCCGCGGCCCAGAAGCCACGGAGTGCCCGTACTCAAATCCGCCCGATACCGTACGAAAATTTCAATCGGCTGCAGAGTCAACTCCGCCTTTGGCTTCGCGCTCTGTTGAAATGCCGCCATCAGCGCTGCGTTCTGTGCGTAGGCTGCGTAAACTTTTTTCTGTTCAGCCGTCGACTGATACCCGTTGAACCACCAAGCTTCTTTTGCTCCCGTGAGGGATTCAGCACCCAGGTACGGGTGCGGGCATCCAAGCATTGCGGAGACGCGAGCTCGTTCTTCTTCGATCGAGTTGAACGCTTTATCGCTCGCCGGCTTGAGTGGCTCGCGAACAATCTGAAGGAGCGCAGGCGGTTGTGCAGTCGTCGCGATTCGCACTGGCCTAGGGGCATTGCACAGCGGCCGGCGGAACTTCGATCAACTGCGCCAGGTCGTAGAGAAAGCGCGCAGCCGGAGCGCCATCGACCACGCGATGGTCGAACGTCAGGCTCAGCGTCATCTGCTCGCGCGCGGCCAAGCCGCCGTTCTTCAGCACCACAGCCTCTGCTCGAATGGCGCCTACACCCAGCACGGCGGTTTCCGGAAAATTGATGATCGGCGTGAAGGCGTCGATGCCGAATGCGCCGAGGTTAGTGATGGTGAACGTCCCCCCGGCGAGGTCTTCGGAGCGTAGGCGGCGCGCTTGCGCGGCTTCGATCAATTCGCGCGAACGGCGGGCCAGATCCGCGAGACTCGCTGCGGCAACGTCACGAAGCACCGGGACCAGCAAGCCTTCCGGCGTGTCCACCGCGATGCCGATGTGCGCCTTGCCGGACAGCGCGATGTGGTCAGCTTCCCAACGCCCTCCGAGCGCAGGATGTTTTTGCAGGACGATGGCGGCAAGCTTGGCGAGAATGTCAGTGTAAGACGGCGCCGGTCCGGAACCCGCCTTGAGTTTCCATTGTGTCCGCAATGCAACGAGCGCCGTAGCATTGGCGCGGCTGGTGAGCGTCACCGGCGCGGTATTCTGCCGGCTCTCCATCATGCGCCGCGCGATAGTGCGGCGCAGTGTGGTGAGAGGAACCGCGTGAGCTTCAGCGGCGATCGACGGACTCGCGGCGCGCACATCAGCTTCCCGAATCCGCCCGCCACGGCCCGTGCCGCGCAATTGGGATGTATCGACGCCCAATTCGGCGGCGACGCGGCGCGCCCGCGGCGTCACTGGAGTACGCCCGTCTCGAGTTGGCGCAGGAGCAGCAGTTGACGCGCTCGCTGCCGCAACAACAGATTCGACATGCGAACCGGCGGCTGGCGGTGCCGCGCTCAACGTTTCCGGCGCAGCCTCACCCGGCGCCAGCAGGAATCCAAGGCGCTGGCCGACAACCACGACCGCGCCTGTCACCGGCGAGCCCTCCGGCAAATACAGAATGCCGCTGTCGAGCGATTCGACGTCCATCGTCACTTTGTCGCTTTCGAGAGCAAACAACGCTTCGCCGGCGGAGACAGACTCGCCGTTTTGCTTGAGCCAGCCGGCGAACGTGCCTTCTTCCATCGACCAGCCAAGACGCGGAACTGTGATTTCGATTGCCATGGCGCGAGGTTACTCGTTCACCAAGTCCCGGAGTGCGGCCGCGATCGCCGCGGCATTCGGGATCATGGCTGCTTCGAGAGTTGGACTGTAAGGCGTGGGAGCGAACACGCCATGCAGGCGATGGATCGGGGCGTCGAGATCGTCAAACCCCGCGCCGGCAACTTGCGCCGCGATCTCCGAGGTAAGACTGCAGGGCCCGAACGATTCGTCGACCACCAACAGCCGGCCTGTCTTGCGCACCGAAGCGAGAATCGCGGCCGTATCGAGCGGTGATACGGTGCGCGGATCAAGCACTTCTACCGAGATGCCTTCCTTCGCCAGTTCATTGGCCGCGGCCAAGGTGCGCGGCACCATCTCGCCGACGGCCACCGCAGTGACTTGCGTACCCTCGCGGCGAATGCGCGCCTTGCCGAATTCAATCTCATAGGAATCGGCGGGCACGGGGCCTTTTACTGACAAAAGCTCGCGCGGTTCGAGAAATAAAACCGGATCGTCACAGCGCATCGCATGCGTGAACAGTCCCTTCGCGTCGTAAGGCGTCGAAGGCACCACCACGCGCAGGCCGGGGATGTGGCTATAGATCGCTTGATAACTGCCCGAATGATGCGTGGCGGCGGAGTGGCCGATCCCGATGCAGCCGCGAAGTAGTACCGGCATTTTGAGGCGGCCGCTGCTCATGTACTGCGTCTTGGCGATCTGATTAACCAATTCGCCGAACGCATCGTTGATGAAGTCGATGAACATGAAGTCGATGATCGGCCGGGTGCCGGTCATAGCCGCGCCGCCGGCGAGCCCAACGAAGCCGCGCTCACAAATCGGCGTATCGCGAAGGCGCTGCGCGCCGTACTTCTGAAATAGCCCCACGGTGGTTCCGAAATTTCCGCCGCGCGCGCCGATGCCTTCGCCCAGCACGAAGACGCGCGGGTTAAGACCCATCTCGTGATCGAGTGCTTCGAGCGTAGCAGCGGTACTGGAGATTTCCCGGCCCGCGCCCGCCGCGTCGCCCGGCTCAGCGCGAGGCGCCGTGACCGCCGCGGGCGCATAAACGTGCTCCGTCGCGGCGCTCGCTTCGGGCCATGGCGCTTTCTCCGCCTGGTCGCTTGCGGCCGCGACGATTGCGTTCACTTCGGCATCGATCGCGTCGAGGTCAGCAGTGGTGGCTGCACCACTTTCGACGAGCACTGTGCGGTAGCGTTGAATCGGGCAGCGCGTGCGCCACTCGGCAACTTCTTCGCGCGTGCGATACGTGTAGTCTCCCATGCCTTCGGCGTGCGGGCGCGTGCGGTAGGTCTTGCACTCCAGCAGCGTCGGACCGCCGCCCGACTTTGCGCGCGCGACCGCTTCGCCCGCCGCTTTGGCGATTGCCCCCACATCGTTGCCGTCCAGTTGGATGCCTGGCATCCCGTAACTCGCTGCGCGCGAAGCCACGTCCGGATTGCCCGCCGAATAGGCAAACGGCACTTCAGTAGCGAACTGGTTATTTTCGCAAACGAACAAAACCGGCAGCTTGAAGATCGAGGCCAGATTCAGCCCTTCGTGAAAGGCGCCGTTGTTCACCGCGCCGTCGCCGAAGAACGCCACCGCCACGTGTTCGGTCTTGAGCAGTTGGAAGCTAAAACCGGCGCCAGCCGCCTGCAAAATGCATGGGCCCACAATGCCGCTGGTCCCCATCATGCCGATTTCGGGTGAGAACAGATGCATCGATCCGCCGCGCCCGCGCGAGCAGCCGGGAGAGCGGCCAAGCAGTTCGGCGATGAGTTCAAAAGGCGGCATGCCTTTGGCCAGCGCGTGGCCATGACCGCGATGCGTGCTGAAGATTGCGTCTTCAGGGCCCAGGTGCGAACATACGCCCGTGGCGATGGCTTCCTCCCCGACGTAGGTGTGACAGGCGCCATGCACCAGGCCGCGCGCATGCAAACGGGCGAGTTGTTCTTCGGTGGTGCGGATGAGGCGCATCGTGCGGTACAGAAAGGTCTGGTCGACGGTCATGCTGTGGCATTCTCCGGGTAGCTAGAGCGTCTGGTATTGTGCATTGTCTGCTTGGTGATCGCCTGCCTCAATCGGTGCTTTACCAAGGCAGAGGTGGCAGACGGTCGGGCTAGGCAGCCACCTCCGTCAGAATAACGGATTTATGCGAATGTGTCCAAGATGAAAACCCGGCGTCTGCCAAAACCAGCGTCTCCAGTTCTTCGTCACAAGAGCAAAGTAGCGAACACCTGGACCAAAATCCGCTTGCGCGGTCGGCAGACCAACTACTTCGGCGTGGGAGCGAACATTAAGGTCACGGCTGTAAACCAGGCCGGCGAGGAAATCATCCGCAACGCTCTGCATATCGGCCTGTGGCTGCCTTCCAGTCTTTTAATGGTGGATTCAAGCTCTGTGCAGAAATATCGGCCGCGGCCAGTGCGATCAAACCACAAGCAATAACCAGTTTCTTCGAAAAAGGCAGCCTCATCCAGCGAAGATCGGTTGAAATCGCATAGCGGATTAGGCGCTCAAGACGGCCGCCCGCCCACTTAGCCAGTTCCACACGCGCGCCAGATCCGCCGCGTCGATGAACAGGATGTAAGCCGAAAGAACATCCCATTCGAACAGCGGAATATTGAGCGAGTATTCAAGAAAAAGGTGGAACAGTACCCCGAGAGCCAGCAGATAGTAGCGCAGCTTCCTGATCCAGATCAGAATCCCCAGAGAGAATTCCACGGCCAGCGCCAACCAGGTTCCGAGCTTGAGGATGACCGGGTGCAGAAACCACGCGGGCAGTGGAAAGCGGCGAAGCTCCTCCAGATGATAGACGTAGTAAAGCGCAGTTCCATCCAACCAGGGAACACCCTGCGCCTTTGAGCAAAAGGCGGCAAAGTAGAGAAGCGCCAATTCAAACTGAATCATGCGCTGCGCCCATGGACTGCGCGCCTCGACGACCGGTCCTTCCTTCCCGCGCCTCACGCGGATCAGGCGATCAACCGAAAGAGCCGCTCCGGCCGGCGCGAATATTAGAAAAAACCCGGCGATGCGCAGAAAGGTATCGCCGCCATGAGTAATGAACAGGTTCCTTTGGTGAATGGAGGTCAGGCAGAGAAATACGATCACCGTGTTGAGCTTGGTGAGGAAGCCGATGGTCAGCAACAGAGCCGAGGCCAGGAATACCCAGAAGAAGGCCTCGATCCAGGTTGTGGTTTGCGGAATCAACATGAACAGATTGAGCCGCGTGCCCGGTTCCACCTGATGCATCGTGGACAGGCTCACCCAGGCGTGAGGGCCATACCAGTCGAGCCAGGCTGGGCGGAGCATGAGGAGCGTCGCAATGACAAGTCCGCCATAGACGACGCGATATAGCGACAGAGGAATGGGTGACTGAGGCGCAAAAAAGAAAGTGTTCCACGCGTCGGCCAATTTGCCCGGCCTCATTGCAAATCCTCGGGCTGCACGGTGTAGCTGTAGAAGACATGTTCGTCCCAGGGAGCCGGGACATACTCACCGTCGGGGCGGGGAACGATGAACGACCAGTACCGGACCAGAAGCACCATCTTCACGGGGCTGGGCCCGCTGTCGTTATGCCTGGCAATGAATCGCGCCGCATCGGGCCAAATCGCCGCGTTGGTATCTTCCTTGAGATTCTCGGCGTACTTGCGGTAGCGCTCTTTGAAATAGCGATCGGTCAGGCTGAGCTGTTCCATCCGCGGGAGCGCCCAGTTCCGAGTATTGCCGTCCTGGTAGATAACGATCGCTTCAACGTAGCTGTTAATCACCTTGGGCGTGGGCGCGAACGGGTCCCACGATTGAAACAGACCGGACCATACAAAATACGGTCGAATGAAATTCCGGTACGTCATCACTACGGAGCTGGAGAACGGAAGGCACCAGCAGGTTACGCTCACGATGTGAAAGATGAGAAACGCATTGATAGCAGCGCGTTTTGCGCTCTTAATGCCTCTGGCGAAGACGAAATCCTGCACGGTCGAGTATACCCACGGCTGCACTGCGCGGCCAACGCTACCTCAGGACTCGCACTCCGCCGGTTCCGGCCACATGCACCTCCGAAGCCAGCCCGATGAAAAAACCGTGCTCCACTAATCCGACCACATGATCGAGTTGCCTGGCGAGTTCAGCAGCCGGAGCGTTCGATTCGAAACTGCAGTCCAGGATGTAATTGCCGCCGTCGCTTTGGAAGGGCTCACCGTCGGAATTTCGCCGCAAGGACGGCTTGGCCCCCAGGTTAGATAAATGCCGTGCCGTCGCTTGCCACCCGAAGGGCACCACTTCCACCGGCACCGGGTTGTTGGCCGGGAGGCGGCTCACGCAGCTTGCGGTCGTCAATGATGATCACCAGCTTTTTGCTCGCGCAGGCTACGATCTTCTCCCGCAGCAGGGCTCCGCCCAGGCCTTTGATCAGGTGCAAACTTCCTTCTTCGACCTGATCGGCGCCGTCAATGGTGATGTCGACGGCAGGTTCCTCAGCCAGACTGGTGAGCGGAATTCCCTCGGCCCGCGCTTGGGCGGCGGTGCGTTCCGATGTTGGGATGCCCACGATGCGCAGGCCCTGGTTCACCCGCATGCCCAGAGCGGTCACGGCGAACGCCGCGGTCGAGCCAGTGCCGAGGCCGACGATCATGCCGTCGGTAACCAACGCCACCGCGGATTTGGCGGCCGCCATTTTCAGTTGATCTTCGTTGCCCATACGTCTATCCTAACGGTCGCTTTGGTTGGACCGCGGAGACGCCGGGCAGATCAGCGTGGCGCCATGACCACTCGGAACGCGGCCATTTCCTCGCCGTTGCGAGCTAGCAGCACGTCGCCGGCCAGCACCGGGTGGTTCCAGGTCTTGCCTTCGATCGCCGGGAACCGCGCCAGCTCCGTGAACTTGTCGGGGGTTGCCGCGACTAGCGCCAGTTCGCCTTCCTCCGAAAGCACCAGCAGCACGTCCTGGTCTGGCAACACGATGAGCTGGCCGTGGCCGTAGCGTCCGCCCTTCCACTTGCGCTTGCCATCGGCGAGATCGACGCACGCCAGGATGCTGCCGTCGAAGCCGAAGGCATAACCCTTATGCACGACGAAATCGTTGAAGTACGGCTTCAGCCCGGCCGACGTCCAGCGCTCTTCGACGCCCCATCCGGCGGTTCCGTGGGTGACCGCGACCCGGCGGAGGCCGTTGCCGGCGTTCATTCCGGATCCGCTGCCCATCAGCACGTCGCTGCCCGCGACCACGGACGGCTGCACGATGCCGTCGCCCTCCCACGCCGTCTTCCAGAGCAGCTTGCCATCGGCTGGCGAGACGCCGATCACACCACTGGTGTTCAGCAGCAGGACCTGCTCGACGCCATCGATCGTCACAAGCTGTGGCGAGCTGTAGCCCGAAGTGCCATCCGGGCCGATCCAGCGCGGATTGCCGGTGGCGAGGTCGTACGCAGCGAGCACCCCGGCGGTCGCGATGATGACGCTGTCACCGAGGACTAGCGGCGAACTCGCGAACCCCCACATCGGAATTTTCTTGTGAGTGTCCGCCGCCGCGTTGCGCGACCAGACGATAGTGCCGTCACGCGCGTCGAGCGCGTTCAGAATGCCGGTGGCGCCGAACGTGTAGATCCGGCCGTTGCTGAAGGTTGGCGTTCCGCGCGGACCGGCGCCGCCATTCGATTCCCAGAAACGGGTGGCGTCGCTGTGCCGCCAGACGGGCGCGCCAGTGGTCAGGTTGTAACAGGAGACCAGTTCGTCCTCACCGCGCTGCTCCTGGGTATAGAAGAAGTCACCGTGGACGGCGAAGGACGACCAGCCTGGTCCAATCGCCCGGCGCCACAGCTCCGTCGGCTTCGACCGCGACCAATCGGTTTCGATCCGCACGCCATGAATGACGCTGTCGCGCTCCGGTCCACGAAAGCCGGACCAGTCGGCGCCGGTCTTCGCTTCGGAGGGAGCGGGGCTGATCTTCTCGGGAATTTTGGCGACTGCAAGAACCGTCGCCGGAGCTGGCTTCGAAGCCTTCGGCTGATCGCTGGTCGTAGCCTGAGGCTGCTTGTCGGCCGGAGCGGGCGGGAGAGTTACCGCTTCTTTCTCCTTAGCGGCTTGTGCGAGGAGCCGCTGCTCGGGAGTCGGCGTCCATCGCCAATGGAGATCGGCAGTGCCTTCGCCTTTGATACCGCCGGTCCGCACGAGCGTTAACGCTAAACACCCGATCAGGATTGCGCCGGCCAGCGCCGCGCGCCGAGGTCCAGTGGGCAGCCGGCGGCTGGCCGCCACCCCGGCCACCAAGGCCAGGCACATGACTGGGATGGAGAAGAAGGGCAGCATCATCCCCATCATTCCGTTCGAAATGGACACGTGAACCAATCGCGAGGTCGCGAACACCGCAACGACCATGAGCACGATGGCGCCGACGCGCTCGGACCAGAGCGCCCGGCTGAAGAACAGCCACCACAGCAGAATCAGCAGCCCGCAACCGACTCCGCCGAGCATCCCATAGAGGACGAGATCGGGAGCCACGATCGGGACGCCAAACATGAGCAGCCATTGCAGGGTTACACCTACCACGCCCGGCCACAGGCGGAGAGGGGCTCGAGGATTCAATTCGCTAGTCTGCGCCATACTCGCATCAGACCATACTCGTCGCACAGATCATTTGTTCCCTTTTTTTAATGATAAGCGAACGGGTCCCGTAAGTGTCTCGGCAGGCGGGTAGTCCGCTAAAAGCTGGTTGATGGTTTGGAGTTACAATTAAACCAGATGTTGGGCAGCCGCACACGTAAGGCTATCGCGCTGGGAATGGGATTCGGGTTGTGCGCTTGGCTCACAGCGAGCGCCCTGATTGCTTGTCCATTTCTCCAGGCCGAACTGAACGCCGCGCAGCACCCTTGCTGTCCTCGAACAAATGCGCCCGTCTGCCCGCTGTCCAAATCGATCCAGGACTGCCCGTTCTCCGTCAGTGAATCCAAGATCGGCGTTACTGAAAACGTCCGGCACTTTGATGTTGCGCTAGTGACGGTGCCCATTTTGCTTCTCGCGCCTCGCCTTGTAGAGATCGAACAGTTCCGCCAGGATCGACCCCCGGACGCGTACGACCTTTTGCTTCGAATCCACGTTCTGCGGATCTAGACAGCTCTCCCCATTTCGTTTCTGGCGGGGCAGCTTGTGTGCCGCCAGCCGTTCATTTGAAACCCAACGAATAGGAGCATTGCTCATGAAAACGATCACTTCGGGCCTAATAGCCCTTGTTCTTGCGCTCACCATCACCGTGGGAGCTTTTGCAGGCGACTGCTGCAATGGTTCCGAGTGCTGCGGGAAAACGTGCTGCGCTAAGAAAAACGTAAAGTAGGCAGTCAAAACAAGCGAGCCGGGCACGGGTAACCTTGCCCGGCTCCAAAGCCGACGGATTCCGCCTGCGGTTAACGTATAGAGTTGCTCCCAGCAGGCCATCCTGCGCTTACGCTTTGGACTAGTGCTTGACAGGAACAAAGAGGGGCCAGCCTCTTTTCCCTAAGCGCACTACCATTTCCCGGTTGCGGTCCGAAACAGCCGATGGCATACTGCCCTCAACACCCCGAAGTGTCCGAGGCCATCCTGCCCCCGTTTGCCGGCATGGCGAGAATCCCCGATCCGAAATCAGGAGAAATCGCATGAAGAAACGGAATCTGGTTCTCTCGATCGCAGCCGGTCTGTTGGGTGGAGCACTCTCCAGCCATCTGTGGCCACTCGCCGCGCACGCTCAATCCCAGGCACTGGACGAGATCCGGGCGCAAAGCTTTACTCTGGTCAGCCAGGATGGCGTTGCCGTCGGCAGCTTCTCTTTCGACAATTCGGGGCGGCCGCAGATCGTCCTCCGCGACCGTTCCGGCCATGACGTCTGGAGAGTCGTCGCAGACCAGCCCGGAGACCATGGTGTGGAGCATGTGACCTCGAGCCGGTTCCACTCAAAATAACCGGTCCGGCATTCTTCCCGGCCGCCACGGTAGCATAAAGATCAATGGCCAACCCGGTGTTTGACGTGTGCGTGATCGGCAGCGGCCCGGGAGGCGGAATCGCCACCTACGCGCTCGCGTCCGCCGGTTTGAAAGTCGCGCTGGTGGAATCGGGTCCGCGCCTTCGCGCCGGCATCGACTACAATGCGCACGCGCCCGTCTATGAGCATCTTGAAGCGCGTTTGAGCCAGGGCTGGGGACCGGTCTCCAGCGTCAGCCGCGATTTCGGCTCGACAGATCACTTCGTGCCGGTCGGCGACCGGTCCGGCCATGGTCTGCTGCGCGCTCTTGGCGGCCGGTCTTTGTGCTGGGCAGGCCACAGTTTGCGCTTCGGACCGCTCGATTACAAGCGATGGCCGATCTCTTACGAGGAAGTCGCGTCGTTTTACAGCAAAGCCGAACGGCTGATGGCGGTCTACGGTTCGCGCGATGGTTTGTCGAATCTTCCCGACGGGGAATTTCAAAAACCTGTGGCGCTACGCTGTGCCGAGCAGTTGCTCAAGGGCGGCGTCGAAAAGCTTAAAAAGCGTGGCCGTGCGATGGAGTTCGTAGGGCAGCGCAAAGCCATGCCCACCGAGGCGCGCCCCGGACAACGCGCCACCTGCCACTACTGCGGCAACTGCATGAAAGGCTGCGAGGTGGATGCCAAGTACACATCCGCCAACACACCGATTCCGCGAGCGCTCGCCACCGGCAATCTCACCATGTTTCTGGAATCGATGATGACTCGCATCATCATGCGAGACGGCCGCGTCCGTGCTGTCGCCTATGTGAATAAGGACGGTGAAGAGCGCGAAATCCAGTGCAAAAACCTGGTGTTGGCCTGCAGTGCTATAGAGACACCGCGGCTTCTGCTTCACAACCGACTCTGCAACTCGAGCGGCCTCGTCGGCAAGAACCTGATGAGCCACTTCGGCGTCACGGTGACGGCCTTGTTTCCCCAGCTACGCAATCGGGACGCTTCCCACGACGCCGGCACCGATTATTTTCACGGGCTGCTCACCGGGCTCTACTGGGATCAGCCATCGAAAGACTTCGAGGGAACGTACCAGGTGCAGGTAGGCTCCGGAATTCCTCCGCGGAATCTGCCTATTCGCAACGCGCCGGGGTTCGGTGAATCGCTCAAACGCGACCTGCGCGAAAAAAATATCATCCACGCAACCATGGGTATGCAAGGGATGATGCTGCCATCAGCGGGAACATTCACCGATCTTGATCCGCAAAGAAAAGACCGTTACGGCATCCCGCTGCCGCGCGTGCATCTCCATTACGGTCAAAACGAAATTGCCATGGCGCGCGACATGATGGGCACGTGCGGCGAGATTATTTCTGCCGCGGGCGGCCAAGTCTTTTTGCAACCTTCGACGGTCAGCCCGGAAACGCTGGGCCTCGACTATAACCATTACGCCGGAACAGCGCGCATGGGACGGGACGCCAGAACCAGCGTCGTCGATCCCGATGGCTGTAGTCATGATGTTCCCAATCTCTGGATCGGCGACTCCTCCGTGTTTGCCGCCTATCCCGAAAAGAATCCAACTTTGACCAACATCGCCCTGTCCTGGCGGATGAGCGAGAGACTGGCCGAGCGCATGAAGGGAGACCGATGAGGCGACGCGACCTGGTTTTCCTGGTACCTGTACTGATTTCGGCGCAGGATGTGGATGCAACCGCCCAAGTCGCCGATATCATCCTTCCGGGAGCGGCCCGTGCACGCGTCAACTTTTACATCGAGACGACGCTGCGCCATGCTCCGCAAGCGCTTCAGCAGCAGTGGGCTCGAGGACTTGCAGCACTCAACGAAGAATCGCGCCGGCGTTGCGGCAAGACCTTCGCTGCCGCGAGCCGCGAAGAACAAACCGGGATCGTAGCTTTCATGGCGAAGGGCGAAGCCGATCCTCAGTCGGAAATCGAGCGCTTCTTCGTGCTGGCTAAGCGATTGGCGGTGGACGGCTACATTCTTTCCGAAGAAGGCCAGCGGGATTGGCTGGGCGTCGATAGCGGCGCGCATGGTGAATTCACCGGATGTGACCATCCTGAACATCTGCCTCGTCCATAGGTCCAGATAGCGCCTGTCACATAAGCCGTTCTTGTGCGTCTAACCACCAGGCCGGTACCGTGGCGATTCACATCACAGACGAAATTTCGGCACTGGACGAATTACTCGCGCTTTTGACTGGCGCAGGTATGTCCGCTGAAGTGGAAGTCGCCAAAGAACATCTCGATGCAGCGCGCTGGTATTTGCTGGGCGCGATGTATGCCGAATATTCGTTTAGTCTTTCTCTAGCAGACGACAAGCTGGAACTTATCTCTGACCCTGAAATACGCAAGAAGGCAACGGCAGCCTTCGCCAAGCTGCGCGAGATACAACGGTCCGAGGCACAAGGGCACTCCTAGAGTTCCGTAACTCTCGAAAGAGGAGGGAAATTCAATGGCTCGTCACACCCACCGTTACACCATCGCGGACGATGAGGCGGTGAAAGTTTTGCTCACCAAACTGCTGAGTGGAGGTCCGCATCAACAGCGCCGGGAGAAACTACTAAAAGCGCTCGACGAAGCCTCGCAACGCTACGCGAGTTCCAAGCAGAAGGAACGCAAGGCATTCTTCCATGGGTTGCTGACCGGCTACGCCGTCGCCCTGAAACTCTGGTAGTGCCAGGGAAAGTTCGTAGGGGCGGGTTTCAAACCCGCCCTTTCTTATTCGCACGCCTCTACACGGCGCGGAAAAAGCCAAAACACAAGAAGCCATTGATGGAAATCGAATAGGACGGGTTTGAAACCCGCCCCTACATGGAGATCGATTTTGACGCGTCATTCACCCGGATCACCATTCAGGTTCGCTTCCCGACGTACCAGGGCGCGCTCACCGTAAAGATGCGTTCATTGCCGCGGGCGAGCAGCACCCATTCCAGAAGCCGCCCGCGCTGATTGTGGAGGAAGTATTCATACCATTTGTCTTCCACAAGCTCGGGTATGACCACGATGATGCTGCGAGCGGGATTCTTGCTTCGAAAGATCGAGAATGAACTGAACGATGGGAATGATGATGAAGCGGTAGGGTGAAGGCAGGATCTGGAGCTTGGGCGGCTCCTTGCCTGCCGCGCGGAAGGGTCGCTCGACGTAGTGCTCCCATTCCGCTTGAAGCAATTCGGAGTGCTCGGTGGGCTCGACGTGCAGGGCGATCACTTCCGGAGGAAAGCCGGGCGGCAAATTCAATTCCCTGGCGGGTGATGTTGCTCCAGCGGTCGATGGGAATGACGACAATGGGAGGCTGGCTGAGGCTTGCCGCGTGGACGGGAACCTTGCACGAGGTGAGCATCTTTACGGAGTGGTAGTGGCGGCGCACGGCGATGAAGAAAGCAATCGTCAACGGAATGAACAGAAGCGTAATCCAGGCGCCTTCCACGAATTTCGCAACCAGCACGACGACGACGGTGATGCCGGTGACGAGCGCGCCGAGCCCGTTGACGAGTGCGCTCTTCAGCCAATGCGGACCGCGATTTTTCCGCCAGTGCACGACCATGCCGGACTGCGAAAGCGTGAAGGCCAGAAAAGCGCCGACGGCATAGAGCGGGATGAGTCGATCGGTGACACCGCCAAAAAGAATGAGAAGGCCGCCGCACAGCACCGCCAGGACAACGATGCCATAGGTATAGACGAGCCGCCGCCCGCGGTACCCGAAGGCGTGCGGAAGGTAGTTGTTCTGCGCGATGGCGCGGCAGAGGCGCGGAAAATCGGCGAAGGCGGTGTTGGCGGAGAGCGAAAGAACGAAAAGAATGGAGGCCATGGTCAGGTAGTAGAAAAAGCCCTTTGCCGAAAACGGCGGCGATGAGCATGGAGAGCAGGCTCTGGTAGCCCGGCTGGCCCGGATCGGTTGCCGCGATGCCGTAGACCTTCACGAGATAGGAAATTCCCGCCAGCAGCACCGCCAGGAGAAAAATAATCACGGTGAGAGTGCGCTGAGCGTTTTTGACGGCGGGCTCGCGGAAGGCCTTCACGCCGTTGCTGACCGCTTCCACGCCGGTCAGCGCCGTGCAACCGCTGGCGAAAACCTTAAGCAGCAGCCAGTAGCTGACGGCTTCGGTCATGGGCGGCGGAGGCGGAAGCGGAGTAGCCGGCGTTGGATGCCCGCCGCCGAGGAGAACACGGAGAACGCCGCCAACGATGGTGATGAGAAGTGTGCCGACAAAGAGATAGGTGGGAACCGCGAAAACAATGCCGGCCTCGCGCACGCCGCGGAGATTGAGGATGGTGATGACGATCAGAATGCCGACGCAAAGAGAAACCGTGTGCGGCATCAAGGACGGAACGGCCGAGACCAGGGCACCGACTCCCGCGGAAATGCCCACGGCGGCGGTGAGGATGTAATCGGCGAGGAGCGCGGCCGCGGCAAGCAGGCCCGCGCGGTGCGCCAAGATTGAAGCGCGCCACGGTGTAGGAGCCGCCGCCGGAGGGATAGGCGGCAATGGTCTGGCGATAGGAGAAGTACACGATCACCAGCAGCGTGATGATGGCGGCGCTGATCGGAACGATGTACCGAACGCCGAGCAGGCCGAGGGGAATCAGAAGGCTGAGGGCCGCTTCCGGGCCGTAAGCAGCCGAGCTAAGCGCGTCCAGACCAAAGATCGGGATGCCCTGCGCGGGACCGATCTGCTCGGCGCGCTCGTCACTGGTCCTGATGGGCTTGCCGACAACGAGGTCGAGTAGGTTCATGAGCGATCGGTTCCCACGATAACATCGGTTCGATTGGGATTCACCAAACGGGTCATAAAACACTAACCCTCGCTGATAACCACACCCCCCAGGAGGCATGTTTGCCAGAGGCTGTTCTGATTTCAGAACAAATATCTTGGAAATAGCCGGCAGATCCGGTTAAGACAGTAGTGAGATGCAAACGTTGACCGGCAGCGATGTGATGTTCAGCGGAAACGGCAATGGCCTTTTCGCGGCCGATCGACAAGTTCAATTGCTCGCAACCGCCGATTATGTGCCACCGAGCAACGCCCAACGAGACATCATGGTGGTGGACGATCAGCCGTTTAACCTCCAACTGATGGAGGAGGTTCTGAGCAGCCAAGGCTACGTCGTGCGTTCGTTCCCGCTAGGCCGGCTGGCGCTCGCTGCTGCCGCGCAGAAGCCGCCAGATCTCATTCTGTTGGATGTATCGATGCCGGAAATGGACGGCTACGAAGTCTGCCGGCGACTGCGGTCCGACGCCGCCCTTTCCAATATTCCGGTGATTTTCCTCAGCGCGCTGGGAGCGACGGAAGACAAAGTTGCGGCTTTCAAATCCGGCGGATTCGATTACGTCACCAAGCCATTTGAGGCGGAAGAGGTACGGGCGCGAATCGAAACCCAGTTCAAGATACGGGACCTTCAGGCTGCGGTGGAACGGCACAACGAGGAACTGGAACAGGTGGTGAAACAACAGGTTCTGGAAATCGCGGCCGCGCAGATGGCCACCATTCTCGCCCTGGCAAAGCTGGCCGAATCCCGGGACGAGGCAACCGGCAAGCACCTGGATCGAGTACAGGTACTGTGCAAGCTGCTGGCAGTGGAAGTAAGGAAGTGTCCGAAATATTCCCGCCGGATCACGGACGATTACGTGAAAGACATTTTCCACGCCAGTCCGCTGCACGATGTCGGCAAGGTCGCCATTCCCGACGCCATTCTCCTCAAGCCTGGGCCGCTAACTGCCGAAGAGTTTGCCGTGATGAAAACCCACACAACTGTCGGGGCGGAAACTCTGGAGTTTGTACTGGAAAAGCATCCGGCCAACGAGTTCGTCCGCATGGGGATCGAAATTGCACGATCGCATCACGAAAAATGGAATGGCACCGGTTACCCGGACCGTTTGGCCGGCGATGAGATTCCATTTTCCGCGCGCATCATGGCGGTCGCCGATGTGTACGATGCCCTGCGATCACAGAGGTGCTACAAAGAGGCGAAGTCCCACGAAGAGAGCCGTGACATCGTTGTCCAAGGAAGTGGCGTTTACTTTGACCCGGACGTAGTGGATGCCTTTTGCAACGTTCAGGAATCATTTAAACAGGTAAGCGAAGCGCTGAATTAAACTCCGAGACGACGATCGCTTAAAATAGCAGCCGGAGGTCGTCGGGAATGTGGGGTCAACGCACGCTGCGGTTGCTGCTCTCGCTCGGCAGCGTAGCGCTCGTCACCGTAACCGGCTATGCGCTGGTTCCAGTCAATCCCACGTCCATTGGATTTGCGTACCTGCTGCTGGTGTTGATCGTCGCCAGCCTGTGGGGATTCTTCGAGGCCTCAGTCGCCTCGGTTGCCGCCACGCTTACCTTCAACTTCTATTTCCTGCCGCCGGTCGGCAGGTTCACTATCGCCGATCCGCAGAATTGGGTGGCGTTGTTCAGTTTTCTGACTACCGCGCTAATCGCCAGCCGCCTCTCGGCCGAGGCCAAACGCCGGGCTTTGGACGCCATCGCGCGCCAGCAGGACGTGGAAAGGCTGTACACATTCAGCAGGGCAATCCTGCTGATCGACAACACAGAGCCGTTCCCAAAACAACTGATTCGCAAACTCGCCGAAATTTTCGAGATGAAGGCCGCGGTGCTTTATGAACGCCGGACGGAGCAATATTATCGCGCCGGACCTTCGGATTTCGACGGCCTCGAAGATCAGCTTCACAATGCCGCTCTGCAGGGAACTTCTTTTGCCGACGCCTCTCACCATCGCGTGATTACGGCGGTACGCCTGGGTTCAGAGCCGATTGCGGGCCTTGCTCTGCAAGGAGCTCTGATGCCGGATGCGGTCCTCCAGGGAATTGCTAACCTGGTCGCTATTGGGCTGGAGCGGGCGCGGGCGCAGGACCTCGCGGCCCAGATTGAGGCGGCGCAGCATAGCGAGAAACTTCGCATGGCGTTGCTGGACGCAATGGCGCATGAGTTCAAGACTCCGCTGACATCGATCATGGCTGCGACTTCAGCGCTGCTGGCAGGTCCTGAACAGCCGGCTGAAAATAAGACCGAGCTGCTCAAAATCGCCGACGAGGAAGCCAAGCATCTGAAAGAACTCATCGATGACGCTCTGGAGATGGGGCGGTTAGATTCCACCGACATCCGGGTTCATACGGAGCCCTCGAACGTCGATGAGATTGTGCGTGAAGTGGTTGCCGCGATGCGGAATGAAATTGATGGGCGCCCCATCGAAATTCTTTCTGACGAACATCCATCAGCCATCGCGGTTGACCGCCGGCTGGTCAGGCTGGCGATCAAGCAGCTTCTGGCCAACGCCTTGAAATACTCGCCTGCAGCCACACCCGTGACCATTCGAGTGCACAACGGCGATGGAGTCACGGTGGCGGTGACGGATCATGGCGACGGCATATCGCCCCCGGAGCAGATCCGTATTTTCGAACGTTTATATCGAAGCCCTTCGGTACGCAATCAGATACCCGGTTCCGGCCTGGGCTTGAGCATTGCGCAGAACATCGTCCGGGCCCATCAGGGCGACCTGATCGTGACCAGCCAGCCCGGGGAAACGACCTTCCAGCTCAGGCTGCCGGCGGAGCAGTCGGGCGGGCGGAAATGAGCGCGGGCCGCATTCTGGTCATTGACGACGAACCGCAGATCAGGCGCACAATGCGCACCACCTTGACTGGCGCCGGGTATGAAGTCGACGACGCCAAGACCGGCGAGGAAGGACTCGAGAAAATGCGGGAGTTCCGTCCGGACCTGGTCCTGCTAGATATCAATATGCCCGGGATGAGCGGCCTGGCGGCGTGCCGGTTGATTCGCGCGGATCAGAATGTTGCCATCATCATGCTGACCGTTCACAACACCGAGGCAGAAAAGGTCCAGGCACTCGACGCCGGCGCCGACGACTTCGTGACCAAGCCGTTCAGCACTCCCGAACTTCTGGCCCGCATTCGCGCGGCGCTTCGGCGCATTCCGGTTCCACAATCCGCGCCCCTCCGCTTGCGCGTCGGCGAACTGGCGATCGACTTTGCGGCGCGAACGGTGACCCTCAATGCAACCAGCTTTCACCTGACGCCGAAAGAACTGGATCTGCTTCGCTACCTGACCCAACACGCCAATGAAGCCGTGCCGCATCGGGAATTGCTGCAAGCGGTCTGGGGGCCGGATTATGGCGACCAGGTGGACTACCTTCGCGCCTTCATCAAAAGTCTTCGCAAGAAAATCGAACCGGATCCGGATCATCCGCAATACATCACCACTGAACCCTGGATCGGCTATCGATTCAATGGCGTGCCCGAGTCTTCATAAATTCTTCCCGCGAAGAGCCGATGCGTTAACGACCGTTAGGCTTGAAAATCATTCGCAGACCCAGACGAACGATCCCACCTCTTGGTTAACGCCCAAGCCGCGAGTCCCGTGAGTATCTGCTAAGGAATCGATTCCAGTTACTCGGCCGGATTAGCTGCGGCGGCCCAGACGCGTGTTAGACTCAGCCGCATGACCGTGCTGGACTGGCTGCTCGATTCGGACCCCGCCATCCGCTGGCAGGTGTTGCGCGATCTTGTCCATGCGCCGGCTGAGGTCGTCGCGGCGGAGCGCGCGCGGGTGGCCACCGAGGGCTGGGGCGCCAGACTGCTGGCGTTGCAGGGCGAAGACGGCCAGTGGGCGGGAGGCGCGTGCTTCCCGGCGCGGAGCTTCAACTGGCGCGACGAGAACCAGGGCCAGCCCTGGACCGCCACGCTGCCAACACTCCAGCTGCTGCGTGATTTCGGGGTCGACCCGTGCTCTGACCGGGTGCGCCGGGCGGTGGCGCTGGTCAGAGACCACTGCCGTTGGGAGCACGCCGGGCAGCCGTTCTTCAGCGGCGAGGTCGAGCCGTGCATCAATGGCAGGACCGTCACCTTGGGCATCTACTTTGATCAAGATGTGGACGGCGTGGTCGCCCGCCTGCTTGGTGAGCAGCTCGAGGACGGCGGGTGGAACTGCGAGGCGGAGAACGGTTCCGTCCGCTCGTCGTTCGCGACCACGATCAACGTCCTGGAAGGACTGTTGGCGCACGAGCGCGCAACCGGTGGCTCCGCGGAATCCATCGCGGCTCGGCGCCGGGGTGAGGAGTACCTCCTCGAACGAAAGCTGTTCCGACGTAAGAGCACCGGCGAAGTCGTCAACCCGGCCTGGCTGCAATTCTCGTTTCCGACCCGCTGGCACTACGACGTGCTGCGTGCCCTCGAGTACTTCCGCTCGGTCGGGGATGCGCCGGACTCGCGGATGGACGAAGCGATCGATTTGCTCCGATCCAAGCAGCAGCCCGACGGCACCTGGCTGCTGGAGAACACGCATCCCGGCAAGGTCCACTTTGCGCTCGAGGACGGCGACGGTCGGCCCAGCCGGTGGAACACGCTGCGGGCGCTGCGTGTCCTCAGCTGGTACGGAATCGAGTGACGCGCGGCGGCTCCGCTGCGAACAATCGCTTACCGCAGGAACATACGGAAGACCTGGGCTGAAATTAGTTTTCCGCCTCTTCGGCGCTTTCCTTGGAGCCGGTGAACTTCGAACGGAGCGACCGAGTGAACTTGGCAAGTGGACCACGACCGGCATCCGGGCGGCTGGCTTCGCGAGCGGCTTCGATTTGCTCGTTTGTTCTCACGTCGGGCTCCGATGTCTTCGAGTGCAGCTTGGCTCTGGCAACCTGCCTCTTGTGCCGTTTAGCGAGTCTCTTGTCCATAGACCAACAGTACACCACCGATCTTCGCAGCGTGGACCCGACTGGCCGCGCACGATGCTAACGTCTGGCGCCGGTCGGTGCATGTCAGGCTAACTGCGGTTGCGCGGGATCCCGCTTGATCCATCGGAAGGCCGGGACGGAGTTTTTCCAGAAATACTTCTCGGCCGCCGGTCGGCCCTTGGCCATGAAGTACGTGCGAAGAATCTCCAGGGGGGCCTTGTTTGCGCCTGCGTAGACAACGTAATCCTCGCCGAAGATATCCCAAAGGAAATCCAGCATCGGTTTGTACAGCGCGGGATCGTACTCGTCGGCCGACTTCGCCGCTGCGGCGCCGCCGGGGAACACCGGAAATCTTCGCGTACAGCTTACGACTCCGGAGTTCTTTCAGAGTATTTGCGTAAGTCTTCAAAGCACTCGGGTCAGTCGGAAGTGGAAGGGCCTGGAGATGACCAAGGACGATGCGCAGGTCAGGAACTTTGTCCGTGAGACGCACGGTTGCGTCGATCAGATCGAAACGCGGATTGGCGATCTCGTAAGTGAGTCCTGTTTGAGCGAACGCCTTCATGTTTTCAATGAAAAGGGGGTTTTCCACCGCCTGAACGATGTCATGCCCTTCCCACACATTGCCGTAGCGGATGCCCAGGAATAGCTTGTTGCGATGGTATCTATCGAGATATTCGCCGAAACTCCTGTTTCGTCGGATCCAGGCAGCCAATCAGGCCGACGATGATGGGCGCCTTCTCAATGGTCATCAGCACCCAAAGGTTGTCTTCCACCCAGGGACTCGCCTCCACCACGATTCCGCCGCTGATCCCGAGAGGCTTTGCGCGCTCGCTGTAATCGCTCGGCAGGAACGGAGGCGGATTGGGAGTCTTCGGAAAAGGTGCGCCCTGTGGACGGGTCGGATCGTAAAGATGCAGGTGCGTGTCGATGATGGGGAAGGAAGCCGGCTCCGCCCCAGCAAGGGTTCCCGCCGCTGCTGCGCCAGCACAGGCAAGGAGTGCCCTCCGGCTCAGCGAGGCATCATCGGGCGGCGCGGCGCGCCTGTCGTCATTCATCGATTGAAAACTCCTTTCAGATCGCGCACGCTGTTCACCGTTTTGCCAGCAGCTTTCGAATGCCGTCCGTGGTTTCGGTGTTCCGAACAATCGCCTTCAGCTTTTCCGGATCGCCTTCCGCGCTCTCTCGTTTGATGGCAGCAAGATAGCGTTCCTGCGCATCGGCGAGATCCAAAGCAGTTTCTCCCATAGAGTTTTTTAGATCCAGCGCCACGCCCTTTGATTGCAGGTACTCCATAATCGCCAACCACCCACCCAAGGCCGCGATATGCATCGTCGTCTGATTCTGCCGCGTCAGGCTGATGGCCTTCTCAGGATCCGGGATTTTGTGAGCCGGGTTGTAGCGCATGGCCAGATCCGCTCCGTGCGCAACCATCTCCTTGACAACGTCGAGGTCTCCTGCCGCCACGGCAACCAGGAATGGCGTATAACCGTCCTTTCTCAACTGGTTGGGATTACCGCCGCGGTCGGCGAGCATCTTCACGAGCGCGACATTGGCGGAAGCGCCTGCAATGTGAAACGCTGACGATCCCGGAGGCGCCGGGTTAATGCGCACGTCGCCAGTGGGACCGGGCGTAGGATAAACCGTCGGTTGGTTTGGATCGGCCCCGGCATCCAGTAGTCTTCTCACGATCCCCAATGCCTGCTCGAGGGTTTCGGCGGGCGCCTGGTTTTTCTCAGGCCCCAGACTCAGAAGAGCGGGGTTAGCGCCGTAGCCGCCCCCCTTTCGGAAGTCCGAGCCGACCGCAGCATTCGCAACGGCAAGCGCAGCTCCGTGCAGCGGTGTGTAACCGGCCGTGTCGGCCGCCTTGGCCTTGGCGCCACGATCGATCAGAAAGGCCGCCATTGCCAGGTCGGCGTGCAACGCCTGCGAGGTCCCAGCCTGCGCAGGAGCCCCAAAGCCGGGGACGAAAACGGCGTTCGGCGGATCCCAATGATAGAGCGCCGCCAGCAAGGGCGTGGTTCCATCGGCGGAAGGCTGGTTGACATCCAGCCCTGCTTGTAGCAACAGCCGCGCGGATTCGAGATCGTGCTTCTGCACAGCGAAGAACAGCGGATTCTGACCACCTTTTTTGCTCGTGTACTCGCCATCCGTGTTCCAGGGAATACCCGTCCTACCGAGCGTCACGGTGGTGGGTGCGTAGATCGTGTACTTAACGTCCCAGCTTGCGGTAACTGCTCGCGCGTCCGCGCCATGTTCGAGCAGGAGCCGGACGATCCCCGGATGGCCAGCACCCCACATCAGGGCAGTCTGGCCGAATTTCGTGGTCCGCGCATTGGCTTTGGCGCCGCTGTCGAGCAGCATCTTCGCCACGTCGGTTTGGCCCAGCCGTGCGGCTAACATCAAAGGCGTCTCGCCGTCTTCGCGCGCCGGATTCGGATCCGCGCCTTTCTTAAGCAACAAAGCAGACATCGTCAGGGACCCGTTCGCCACGGAGAGGTAAAGCGGACCGATTCCTGAGTCATTCGTCAGATTCGGATCGGCTCCGGCTTTCAGCAGCATTTCCGCAACCGGGACGTTGCTTCGCATGGCGGCCCAAGATAGGGCGGTAGCACCTTCCTGGTCGCGAACGTTCACGCCGGCGCCCTCACTAATCAGACGTGATGCCGCGGATGGATTGTCACTTCGGACTGCGTCCACCAGCATCTCACCCGAAGTCGCGGCAGCGACGGGCATTTCGGTAAGCAGGGATGCCGCGAACAAGCCCAGTAAACTCGGTGCCGTCAACCTGAACATACTTCTATACCTCCAGGCGGTTCAGTTTTCCTGTGCTGTCCCCCAGCTTTTCGGTCGGCACGCCTACTTTATCCAGCATGGTCAGATACAGATTCGTGAGTGGCGTAGTGTCGCCTTCGAACCGCAGGTATCGTCCTCCGGCAATCCTTCCAGCCGCGCCTCCTGCCACAATGATCGGCAGATCCCGCTGACTATGCGAGGTGGGCACGCTGAGATTGCTGCCGTAAAGAATCAGCGAACGGTCGAGCAGAGTCGAGTCGGCCTCACGAATCGCATCGAGTTTCCCCAGGAAGTAGGCAAACAGCCGCGACTGATCCACATTGATCTTGGCGAGCGCATCGAGTTTCTGCTTCTCGAAGTTGTGATGCGAGATCTCGTGATGACCCATGGAGATGTTCAGGTGCGGGAAAGTCATCGAGGTCGCTTCGCGCCCATAAAGGAACGTCCACACACGGGTCAGGTCCGCGCGGATCGCGAGGATCTGCAGATCGAACATCAATTTGACGTGCTCGGGCCAGGAGTCCGGCACGCCGGCGGGCCGGGCGGTTTCGGGAAGCGCCTCCGGGTGCTTGCGCATGGCCACGTCGATCCGGCGCTCGACATCGCGGATGGAATCAAGATACTCGTCCAGCTTGCGGCAGTCGTCTGGGCCGAGACGCCGTTTCAACTCCGAAATGCGCTCAACCACTACATCAAGAGCACTCTGGTCCGCCGCCTGCCGTGCAGCGGCGGCGGCAGGATCAATTTTCGCGCCATCGCCGAAGAGCCTCTCGAAAAGGAGCCGGGGGTTGTGCTCAAACGGGAGCGGCACCGTTTCGCTTTTGAATACCGGCCCAGGGAGGAAATTCGCGACGGTGTCTTCCGCGGCGAGTTCGAGAGAAGCAAACTGCGTTTCCTTACCGAGCACCTTTGCGGCGACCTGATCAACCGAGATGCCGACGTGAACCTTTCCTTTGGTCGGCTCAACCCCGGTCATGAACGAGGCAACCGCCCGGTCGTGGAACCCTGCCTTGGTGCGATCAGGGTCGGATGAGACGCCACCCAGCACCACGAATTTCTTGCGGTACGGCGCAAGTGGCGCGAGGGCCTCGCTCAATTCGTAGCTGGCACCCTCACCTCTGGGCTTCCATCGTGCCTCGTCGACTCCTAGCGGGTAGACGATGAATCCAAGACGGCGCACGGGCGCGGCGGCGGTGAGATGGTCGGCGCGCAACGCCGGAATCATGGCATCGAGCAACGGGAGAGCGAGCGCGGTGCCGGCGCCTCGTAGAATCGTCCGCCGGGATAGATGTTTCTTAGTGATCAGCACGGGTTGACTGCTCCTTGGTTGTTTGCCTCATCTGAAAGGGAACACTCTTAACAACACCAGCGATCAGATCGGCGAAACCGTATCGCTTCGCCTCGGAGATTCGCATCACTTCACGAACGGCAGGTTGATCTCGAGCCTCCAACTCGCGGCCGAGCGCGTAGGTTATCAATCGCTCCACCGCACTATGGACGAATTCATCGGAATGCTCCAGCAGCAAATTCTTTAGCCCCTGAGGACCGGAGAAGCTCTCGCCGCTGGGCAACACTCCAGAAGGATCAACATCGCCGCCGCCGTCTTTGACTCGCCACCTTCCGATGCCATCAAAATTCTCCAGCGCGAAACCCATCGGGTCCATCCGGACATGACAGGATGCGCAGACCGGATCATGCCGGTGGCGCTCAACCTTTTCGCGCGTAGTCAGCTGGCGCCCGTCGGCAGGGCTTTCATCTAGCGGTGGCACAGTGGCTGGCGGAGGTTGCGGAGGGGAGTTCAGAAGATTGCTGAGAATCCACTTACCGCGCAGCACGGGCGAGGTAGCCGTGGGATGCGAGGTCAGCATTAGAATGCTGCCTTGCGTTAGAAGTCCGCCCCGATTGGAGCCGGCCGGAAGCGTGACCCGCCGGAAGCCGGGCCCCACGACGCCGGGCACTCCATAGTGCCTCGCGAGCGTTTCGTTCAGATAGGTGTAATCGGCTGCGAGCAGATCAAGGACGCTCCGGTTTTCCTGGATGAGGCTGCGGATGAACAGCCGCGTCTCGGTCCGGAATGCATCACGCAGCGCTGAGCTGAATTCCGGATAAACCTGAGGATCGGGCGTGACGTCCTTCAGACCGCGCAAACCCAGCCATTGCTCGGCGAAGTTATCGGCGAGACTGAAGGCGCGAGGATCATCCAGCATCCGGCGGATCTCGCGATCCAGCCCGCTTCTCAGGTGTCCCGCGCGCGCAGCTTCCAATAGAGCGTCATCGGGAATAGTGTTCCAGAGAAAGAAGGATAGCCGCGATGCCAGTTCGAACTCCGAGACCGGCTGGACGGAGCCGGGCGCTGCGCCGGCAGGATCAAACTCCAAACGGAAGAGGAAATCTGGCGCGAGCAGCACATCCCGGATCGCAGCGGCGATCGCTTCTTCGAAACTATGCTTTTCCCGTGTTCGCGTGAAGGTAGAGAGGAACGGCTTCAAATCTGTGGCGGTGACGTCTCGTCGAAAAGCCCGGCCTGCAATGGCGGTGAGAATACGCTGCGCGCATGGAGTCTCGCTTCTGGCGGAAGTGGGCCGGCAGACGAAAATGCGTTGACGGCTCGGCGTTTCGCTGTCTCCCGTCGGATTATACGGTCCGGCGATTTCGATTCTGCCGAGCGCCGGCGGGCCGGGTCGGCCGTCGAACGCCGATTCGCCGGAGGTCATTCCGGCGATTTCGAACAGCTTGACGCGGCGGCCATCCACCCGGAACTCGATGGTCGGACGGATCGCAGTGCCCAACAAATCCAGGGGTCCTCCTAGCGCGGCTCCGCCCGGACCGGCGACGTCCGATACTGGACCTTCGCGCTCGGCGAACTCGTCAGGGAACGTCGCGATGACCGCGTGGGTGCCGGCCTTCACATGCACGGTGGTGCGGAAAAGCCGAACGCCTTCGGTTGGCGTCAAGCTCTGCTTTTCCAGAAAGGCGCGCAACTGATAATCGCCGTCATGGGAAAAGTAGTGCTTAACGCGAATGCCTCCACGGCTGCCAAAGGGCATTCCGTCTCCCTGCCAAACGGCTTGCGTTCCAGTGGCGGGATAGATCTCGATTACGGGCGAAGAGTCCTTCGTTCCGACAGCGAGTTCGCTAACTTTTCGGGCGACCTTCAGGTAGCGCTCGAGCAGCAACGGCGACATTGAAAGCGCGTCGGCGATGTTGTCGAAACCGGCTGCAATGCCATCCTCGGGCAGTTCGGCGGCGAGGGGGAGTTCGATTGCCAGCAGGTCCCGAACGGCGTTTGCGTACTCTGTACGATTCAGCCGGCGGATCAGAGGCTTGCCGGCATAGGGCGTTCGGTGCGCCGCCTCATCGAGGTCGGCAATTAAACCCGAGGTGAAATCCCGGACGACAGCCTGGTCCGGGCGCGGCATCTTCGGCGGCGGCATCTCCCCAGCTATTAGCTTGTGGACAACCTTCTCCCAGACGTCAGCGTGTTCGGCAGGGTTACCGGCCGAAAGACCTTCCAGCGTCAGCGATCCGGACTTCACTTTCAAGTTGTGGCACGGAAGGCAGTACTGTTTCACGGTGGCGTCCCGGTTTATCGGCTCTGATGCCATCAGGGAGAGGGACACCAAGAGGAACAGCACGGGGCGAAGTACAACCGTTCTTTGCATTTGAAATCAGTGCTTAATGCGCGGCAGTTGCGCACGCGTCGCTACATCTTAATTTTGACACAGCCGCGCGTGATCATTTGAGCCGATGTCGACACCCTCAAATTAACAGCCTTGAGCGCTGAAACGGGGCGGTCATCAATCGCCCACGACTGACAGCGAGCCTTCGAAATGCGGCGAACGTTCTCGACGAACCGATTGTTGTCTGAGACCTAATCGCTGTCGGAGTACACTAATGGGCTGTGATCGGTTGGACCATTTGCAAAAAAGGAGAAGGAGAAGAAGATGAAATACGTGATCAGCTGGTTCGAACGCCCGCAGGGTTCGCCTATAGAGTATGAGAATGCCCAGAAGCGAATCCTTGAGGTGTTTGGCCAGTGGAAGGCGCCAGCCAATTTCAAGATCGAGTTTTTCGTAATTCGTGTGGGCGAATGGGGTGGGCATCTGTTGGTGGACTGCGACGATCCACTAACGATTCACAAGTTTTGTTCGATGCTCCCTGCATTTGTATTCCAGGTGCACCCCGTGGTCCGCGTCGAGGACGCAGTCGGGGGCGAACTCGAAGTAATCGCCTGGCGCGACAGCCTGAAGGGCAAGTGAGATCTTTGCCCACTTGGCAGCGGATCTTGGCCGCATCCGGGGTTACTTCCAACTTCCGGATGCGCCGTCACTCAGGAATAACCGCCAGCCACGGCAGTGCGGGTCGTGCGGTTAACCATTCCGTTGCCCTCTGGTCGTCAGACCCGAGAGTCGCTTTTGGGGCCGCTATGAAGCAACGTTCCGGGCAGAGGTAGCCACTGAAAAGGCCAGCCTCGTACACAACGTTGTCACGGCGAACCTTCAGCGGCCCCATGAGCCAAAAACAAATTCGTACCAAATTTTTGATGAAACGAAGGTCGATCCAAATTGTCTAATCCACAAAAGTAAGGCTCGCACGTGGGAACAGGCACTGAGCAGGATAACCCGGAAACGATCGACACCGAGCAGATCACCAAAACAAGCGCAGAATCCATTGGCAAGCTAAAGTATTTTGTGGATGACCTGAAGACTGTCGAGGAACACGCTTTCCCGGATGTAACCCGCTTTTTCCAAACGTCAGACTAACGATAGGAGGACGTTCTATGAATCGAACCATGAATAAAACGATGAAGACGGTGGCGATTGATCGGTTTGGCGGTTTAAACGAAATGAAGATTCGCGAGCTGCCTGTGCCGGAGTTGGATGCGAACGAAATTCTAGTGCGCGTGGAGGCCGCCGGTGTTGGCGTCTGGGATCCTTTCGAGCGGGAAGGTGGTTTTGCCAAGGAGTTTAACATGTCCCCCAAATTCCCTATCATTCTCGGCTCAGATGGTGCAGGAACCGTCGAGGCCGTTGGTGAAAAAGTAAGCAATTTCAAAAAGGGTGACCGCGTCTATGGCATTAGTTTCATGAGCCCCAAAGGCGGGTTTTATGCGGAGCATGTGGTTATGAAAGAAACCAACGCGGCGCGCATTCCGGGAAAATTATCAACCACGCAAGCCGGCGCAATGGCGGTCGATGTCTTAACCGCTTACGCAGGCCTTGAAACCACGCTACATCTCAAGTCGGATGAATCGGTTCTCATCTTCGGCGCGAGCGGTGGCATTGGTCACATGGCGGTTCAACTCGCCAAACGAATGGGCGCACGCGTACTCGCGGTCGCGTCCGGCCAAGATGGTGTTGCCCTCGCGAAACGATTAAAAGCGGATAAAGTCATCGACGGTTATTCTGAAGATATTGTGGCCGCCGCGCGCGAGTTCGCTCCAAAGGGGATTGACGCGGTGTTGCTGACAGCCGGCGGCGCGGGAGCGGAGAAATGTTTAACAACGTTGCGGAGCGGTGGACGAGTCGCCTATCCGAACGGTGTTGAGTTGGCGCAGAAAGATCGTCCCGGCATCACCGTGCAGGTGTATAACGGGGAGTATCAAAATCCGCCGTTCGAGCAAATTAATCGTCTGATCGAGTCCGGCCCCTTCGACATCGAAGTGGCGAAGACTTTCTCTCTCGAGCAAGCGGCGGACGCCCAACGCGCGCTCGACGATCACTACCTCGGCAAGCTTGCGATAACGGTGAACTAAACACCATTCGTGCTGAACGAAAACCCACTTGTAGTCAACATCCGGTGCCCTACCTGTCGGCTGTCTAAACCAGAGTTCGCCAGTAGCACCAGATCGGCGCCGTGGAGGAGGGTGCGTTGACGATCCAACGGCTTTCAAGGCCAGGAACCCAAACAAATCGGGCCGCCTACAAGAGCAGCACAGGTCTACGTGTTTAACGCGACAGTGGTGCCGCCACGCCCACTCGGTTTCATCACCATGTGGCCGCAGGGAGAGCCGCAACCAGCGGATCCTCGGTATCGCCCCCTGATCATCCTGTTTCTCCACGCCGTTTCGAGTTTGCGACAGAAAAAAGCTATTTGTGGGCCGCACAGAAACCAGGGCCGGTGTTTTCCCAGATGAACTGGATCAGATAGTCATGGCCGTTGAGAGTAAAGTTTTTGTGATATGTATACTTTACGTTGTTAACTGTCTTGCTGCCGATCTGAATCGGAGAGGCAGCCGTCGCGTATACGTAGTTGCACAGATCGGCGTTCTCTTCGCCATTCTGCGTGTACCAGGCATTGATGTCGGGATCGGTGACCGTTTCCGATAGTTCATGCATGATGTCGTCGGTTATCGTATCGGCGCCCATGTCGAGGTTCGGAGTGGATGTGTCGCCATACACTGCGATGCCGCCGTTGCAACCCGAGCACTTTTGTGTGGGATCGGGGACTAAGGCGTATCGGACGTGTGCGCCGCTCACCGTCGCACTTGTGTGATACGCGCAGAAACTGTTGCAGAAACCGGCAATCTTCACATCCGGCGCGGTGATCACGATGTAAACGCCGTTCAGGTCGGGCGATTTAACGGCGAGGGCATCTGCGACGATCTTGGGAATGCTGCTGTTGCCAAGCTGCGTGCCTTGTGAATAATTGTCCCAGTATACGGATCCCCCGCTGTCCCACTTGTTTGCGCCTGGGGTGTCCCTGGGCGAAACAAACGCATAGGAGCCCAGCACCGGCCCGTTCATAGTATCGAAATAAGTCATATTCACGGAGTAAGGATCCACGTTGCTGAAATTGTTCAAATCCGTGAGGAAATTGTTCACGATGGGCTGCGTGGTCGCAGGAAAAGTTCCGTAATAGATGACGTACACCGATGGAAGGTGCATCACAGGGCCATTGTGATACAGGATCTGTGAACTGTTGGTCTTGGCGGCGTGACCGTGAAGAGCGCGGTCGAAAGGCTTCTTGACGGAAGCCCCTTGGAAGGTATCATCGCTTGAGAAAGCGACGCCTACCGTGGCTGCGGCAACAACGAACGCAAAAACAAATTTCAGTCTCATTGATTTTGACCTACCCAGAAGCAACGGAACAGAACGGACATATCGTAGTTTAAAGGATTCGTGTGTCAAAGAACAAGAAACGAGCGACGATCACTACCTCGGCAAGCTCGCGATAACACTGAACTAAATCACCATTCGCTATGAAATTCTGCAGTCGCCAATCATCCACTGATTCGGGAGCGCTATCCCGTGCTTTCCCAGGCGTTGCTGGCAGGTGCATCGGGCAGAAGCACGGTGCGAGCTCTGTCCATTGCGGTTGCAAACGGGTAGTGCCGAAGGAGGAACGAAAGGCCAACATCCGTCGGACAGCCACTGAATCGAGTCGATGGCCTGCTCAACGTCACGGGAAGGCAATTTACACGGCTGCCCAGAACATTCCTAATCTGGCAGCGCCTTTCTCTATTGCTCAAGCCCTCGAAAGCAAGCTACAATCCAAACCTCAGGAGTGTGTGTGCTCAATCCCGGAAAATGAAATCCGAAAGATTGCCCTTCAACTCCACCCCACGCTGCGACACCGATTCTGACCCAGCCCCGCCGACTCACGGTAAACTGCGAACCAGCGTAATCCTCGGCCTGCTCTGCCTCGTCGTTTACACAGCCAACTTCCGATCGATCAGCGGTGGCGATGCATACCCCGCGCGCTACCTTCCCTTCGCGATCTGGCGCTGGCACACCGTGCTCCTGGATCCGGTAGTGGACATTACTGCCCAGGGGCGGATTCCGATAAAACCGCACATCGACCAGACTGCGGATCTATGGCACGGGGCCCAACCTCAGGATGCCTTCTGGATCGTGCGGCTCCCGGGAGGTCATGCAGTTTCGCTTTACCCGTTGGTTGTTCCGGTCCTCGTGGCGCCACTGTACCTGTCGGCAGTGGCTTATCTCTATGCGACAGGCTGGGACCCGCCACAACTCGACCGAATCGCGCGAATCATGGAAAAGGTCTCCGCATCGGTGTTGGCGGCGGCCTCGGTCGCGCTTTGCTATCTGCTGCTGCGGCGCCGCACGGATGCGCGATCGGCGCTATTTCTGACTTTCGCATATGCTTTCGGCACGACAACGTGGGTGATCAGCAGCCAGGCCTTGTGGCAGCACGGGGTTGGTGAGTTGCTCGTGGTTTGTGCGCTGCTGCTGCTGACCGGGCAATGCACCCGGGGCCGGGCTATTGCAGTAGGTCTGGTTCTGGGCCTGATCGCGTGCAACCGGCCGCCCGATGTACTGATCGCCGCACCGCTCGGAGTTTACGGACTCTGGTGGGCCAGACGATTTTGGCCTTTCCTGGGAGCCGCCGCTCTGCTGCCGGCAGTTCCCTTGCTCGTGTACAACCTGTGGGTCGGTCACTTCGCCGGGGCTTATGGCCTGGTCGGCAAATCGAGTTTCTTCGAGCACGATTGGATGTCCGGTATGGCGGGCCTGTTGTTTAGCCCCACGAAGGGTCTTTTCGTTTTCTCTCCGTTCTTGCTCTTCGCCGCATTGTCTCTGCCCCGTATCCTGCGAGATAAAAGTAGCCGTGGTCTTGCAATGGCGATTCTCGCTGCCGTGGTCCTGCAATTTCTGGTGTATGCCAGGGCAGACTGGCGTCAGGGCAGCAGTTGGGGCCCGCGTTGGTTGACGGATCTCCTGCCGATGCTTATGTGGATGCTCCCGGTAGCGTTAACCCGCCTGAACAAGGCAGGCCGCGCAGCTTTCGTCCTCGCCGTCGGAGCGGCTGTGGTGATTCAGGCGATTGGCGCTTTCTGGTACACGGGCGAAAGCACCGCAGCGGTCTATGCGGCCTCGACTAGTTCGGATCCTATGCAAGCGGCGTGGCAAATACGAAACGCTCCTTTTATCGCGGAGCTTCGGCACGCTCCCGCTCCGTTTGAGTTGACTACCGAAGTACGGGGATTCCTGGACATCATCACGATAGACTACGGCGCACAAGGTCGCGAGATCGAACTCACCGGATGGGCGCTTGCCGGCGTACATGCGCCGTACGAAGTGATCGCGCTACTCGACGGCAAGCCGGTAGCCTCGACAACCGCCTTCTCACCACGTCCGGATGTTACGAGCACTTTCGGCGCTCAAGGCGCGAGCGGCTGGAGTCTAGCCATCCCGGCGAGCCATGTGACGCAAGGAGCGCATGTGGTCGCGATCCTTACGCGCGCGTATCACGATGGCGAGGCACGCTTGGTGACAGAACGGCGTTTCACGGAGAAGCCGGACCTCGCGACGAGTGCCAGTCGCGCCGCAGGCATGCTCGCCAGCCGGCAACAGCCGCCGGGATACTGGCTCACGTCCTTCACAGGTCAACCTCGATGGGAACATCCACAGGTGGAAATGAACACGTACCTGCCGTCCATGCTTGTGGATGTTCTGAGACCGGTGGCGAAAACGGCGGCCCTCGAAGCCAATTTAGAACGCGCGCGGCGTTTTCTGACTGCGCAGATCGAGGCCAATGGACTGGTGCGCTATCACGGGCTTCCCGACGCGCCAACCATCGGAACGCTCGGTTGCGCCATCACGCCGGATTCCGATGATACGTCCCTTGTGTGGCGGATCGCTCCCGGCACGCACAAGGAACTCCTGCCGGCTGCGCTCAAACTGTTCGCTGCCTATCGAACTGCGGACTGGCTTTACCGTACCTGGCTCGCGCCCAGCGATCACTACCAGTGCCTGAACCTTGGCGCCGATCCTAACCCCGCCGACATCGCCATCCAAATGCACGTTTTGATGCTAATGTCGAAGGCGGATCCGCCGGCAGCCAGTGCGCTCTGCAGCGCACTGAAGCGGGCGGTGGATGGCGACCGAATCTGGGTCTATTACAGGATCGCGCCTCTAGTTCCCTTGCTGCGCCTGGCTGATTTGCGAGAGTCCGGTTGTGCAATGCAATTGCCGCTTTCGCGCCGGCAAACTCCAGTCGCGGGGCAAGAGCTCTGGCTGTCCGCTGCCTGGATGCTGGACAGCGCACGGGGAGACGGCAGTCCGAAACCCGATCCAGTCGAGGTTCGCGAATGGCTGCAAAGGATCGCGGAAGATGACTTCTTATATGTGCGGCACTCTCCGCCGCTGCTGTATCACAACGATCAAACCGCTTCGCTGCCCAGGTATTACTGGTCGGAGGACTTCGGTTACGCGCTTTGGCTGAGGCTCTACTACGAATTTGACCGGCGTGCGCCGGGCGGTCCCCGGTAATGCCCGCTGCCCAGGGAACGGCGATAGCCACTAACCGGGGGCCCGTGCGGTCGTTTCTTCACCTGTTATCCTGCGTTCGCCTCGATGAAGTCCTCGTCCTGCAGGGCACGCCACTGTTCGGCGCCCTGTTCTCCATGGGCACGCTAACAGCAGGAAAATGTTTAAAGCTTCTTGTCTTCGCCGCTGCCAGTTCTTGTCTTGTCGCTCATGTTTTCGTGCTCAACGACTGGTGCGGGGCCGGCACCGACCTTCGAGATCCGAACAGGGCCGAACGAGTCTTCACGGCCCGAGGCATAGGCCGAAACGAGATCCGTTGCCTTTGCGCTATGCTGCTGGCGCTAACTCTCCTGCTGCTGGTTCCGTTCGGCCCCGTGCCTTTATTGATTGCGTTCGCTCTGGCCATTCTTAGTGCGCTCTATTCGGTTCCATTGTTTGCGATGAAGGGCGTGCCACTGCTGAGTTCGGTTCTGCACTTAGTGGGCGGCCTGCTTCATTTTCTGCTCGGCTACTCAATATTCCGCGCGGCGGATTGGAGCGGTGTCGAGATAGGAAGTTTCTTTGCACTAACCTTCGTGGCCGGGCATCTGACCCAGGAGGCCCGCGACCACGAAAGCGATCTCCACAACGGGATTCGAACCAACGCCGTCAGGTTTGGTCCGGCACGATGTTTCGCCGCGGCATTCCTCCTCTTCACGGTTGCCGACGTTCTGCTGTTTATGCTGGCCCAACGCGGTGTAGTGCCGCGGATCCTCGTACTCGCTGCTGGGTTTTACCCGCTCCACCTGTGGTGGACGCTGCAAACCGTGTTTGCCGGACTCACGTTTGAGAGCATCCGCCGGCTACAAGTGCGCTACCGGGTTCTCTATGCAGTGATCGGCCTGATCATGATCGCGGCGCTGCTCAAATTTTAGATAATGGCCATATTTCAATGTTAAAGGCTGAGAATCACCATCCGGGATTGCGCCTGCTCTTCTCTACTATTGTTATGGCCGTCGCAATTGGCGCATGCGGCTCCCGTCGGGACCACACTAGTCTACCTACCGGCTTTGTTGATACGCCGCCACTGTCTGGCCAGGCTGTTCTTCGCGGCGTCACGGCCCTTGAAGGATGGGCGCTGGCCGACGATGGGGTTGAAGAAGTGGCAGTTTATATCGACAGGCAATACGTAGCTTCTGCACGGACTGGCGCGGAACGCCCGGATGTGGCAAAATTCTTTCCCAAAGAGCCTGGCGCAGGTAAATCGGGTTGGCAAGCCTCAGTCGATGTTTCGAATCTGCCCCCAGGCTTGCACGCGTTCGTTGTGCAAGCAACTGCGCACAGCGGCGCAGAGCGGGATATTGGATCGTTCCAGGCCACGATAGTCAAATGAAACGCTCATGCCGAAGGAAAACGACAGTTTCCCCGCGTGTGTTGTCCTTGCTCGATCTGATCGATTCGGTCGATGATCTTTCGGGCAGCACACTCCCAAGTCCAATTGGTTCTCACATCACGAGATGCTTTCTCGCCCTTAGCCCGGGCCTCACCCTGGTGCTCAAATACATACCGCATGAGCCGGCGAAGGTGATGATACGCGGGCTCCGCCCAGCGGAACCCATCGTAGTAGGGGCATTTTGCACGAGCCGGAACCAGGTTTGCGACGGGCAGTGGATAGGCATTCTCCGCGTTCATGAAGTCGCAATGGGCGCTCCAGTCCGTAGCAACCACCGGCAGCCCGCATGCCATAGCCTCGATCACAGGCATGCCCCAACCCTCGCCGCGAGTCGCCAGCACGAAGCAATCGGCTGAACGATAAATAGAACCGAGTTGATATGCCGGTGTCAAACAATTCTCAGCAATATGAATCCTCCCACCGCCGGCTTTCAGATCGAGCGCTGCGATTTGACGGCGGATGTCAACACTCGGGTCCACATTAAGAGTCTTGCAGAGCAGGATCACCGCTTCGGATGACCGGAACTCGTCGTTGAATGCCTTGAGCAGAATCTCCGGTGCCTTTCTCTCGCCCCACTCGAAAATCGATAGAAATGTGTAGACCCCGGTCAACGGGTGATTCGAGATCTTAGTGTTGAAATAATCAGGGTCAACTCCAAGTGGAATAACGTGAATCGGAGAACGTACTCCGCTCTCCAAAAACGTCCGGGCATTGAAAGCGGAAGGCACCCAGACCTCGTCCATGAGATTTGCCTGTCTTACCCACTCGGCAGGAATGCCGTCGGTCTCGAGCATTGTGAATCCAATCTTGTACTGGCCGAAATTTGATTGAAAGACATCGCCCTGGGCGTACACGACCTGTATGCCGGCGCTGGTGAGCTTTCTTTCGTGAATAAGATTGACCAAATAACTATCCGATTGGTCCGGTTCATGCTTCGGAAAGATCGTGCCAGGGCCATATACATAGCGGTAGTTGACGCGCACCCCTTTCCGATCCAAAGCGCACGCCAACTCACGAGAACTGATTGCGTACCCCGTTTGGAAGTTGAAAAGAGAATGCCATCCCAAAGCCCTTGAATAACGCTGCTTCTGCAATTTCTCTTGCCACTTGGCCTGAAACACTCGCTGTGCCCGGAGAAACAGGTCCTTGTGCTTCACTCCATTCACCGCCGTTGACGCGTTCTCGTGATGAATCACGGTCACCGCACCGCAGCAGACCACCCGGTATCCATGTTCCCGGGCGCGGAAACAGTAGTCAGTATCCTCGAAGTAACTGAAATACTCCTCGTCCAGCGGACCGACGTTTGTGAGAACCTCGCGCTTGATGTAAACACACGCAAAAACAACGCCCTCAACGTCCCGGTCATTGCCGTACTGATTTATATCTTTCTCACCTCCGCCCAACTGCTGACCCCAGAACGACTCAAGTGGCATGAATGTTCCAGCATGCTGGAGCTTGCCGTCGGGATGAGCGAGCCGGCACCCCACTATGCCGATATCTGGAGCACTGTAGGCCATAGCCTGCATTTTGTCGATCCAGTCCGGCTGATAGATCTCGGTGTCATTATTTAACAGCACAATATCCGACAGCGCGTCCGCGTCAAGAAGTGCCTGGTTATTTCCCCGTGCGAAACCCAGATTGGTTCCGTTCGAAACGAGAGTAATGGCGTTCTGGGTCCGCAGATATTCCAGGGTTCCGTCCGTACTGCCGTTATCTGCGACGATGATTTCGAAATGCGGGAATCCGGTATTGGAAATCAGCGTTTCCAGACATCGTTTCGTATACTTAAGACCGTTCCAAGTGAGTACGATAATCGTAACTTTCGGCCGGGGCGCTCGTTCACGTTCGTTGAGAGGCCGGGTGGAAACGGGATTCAAGGACGCCGCCCGATAAGGCCATAATCTCGTGGCCCGTAGAGAAGTTGATGAAGATGACTGGAAATAGCCAGACTTTCGTCAGCCGGCGGGAAGGGCCCCGGTTGAAGTTCGAGCACTTGACAGTTCGAGAACCCGGTTGCCTCAACGAAGAACCGGAGCATTTCTGGCGGCAAGGGTTTCAGGTGAGTTGGGTCCAGATAAAAACCTTGGGTAGCAACCATCAGGTTCTTGGGATTGGGTGTCTCTAAAATGAGCAGGCCGCCTGGTCTGAGCACTCTGATTGCCTCTTGGAGGAGGGAGACAACAGAGACAAATGGAATGTGCTCAATCACATGAAAACAACTGATCACCCCCAAACTATTGTCCGGGAGACTGCGAAGGTAAGCCAGAGCCTCGCCCTGTTGAACATCAAGGCCCAAGGCGCGGCATTGCGCGACCATGGCGCTGTTGAAATCCAGGCCCTTCGCCGTGATTTCGTTTTCGCGAAGCAACTCCAGCCACTCCCCGCGGCCGCTGCCGAGATCGAGAATAGGCGCTTGCGCTTCTTTGAGAAACTCAAGATACACAGACTGTCGACGCTTGATTTCCTCGCGTGGTCCCCGGAAGACGTCCTCAAAGGCTAGGTATAAAGCGTCGAGTTTGTGATCCGGGTCGTCCCCCAAGAGTCCCAGGACTTGGGCTCCAAGCGTCTGGTTCAATTCGGTAACAGAGCGAAGGCGTGACTCCAACTGGCCGATTCTGGCTTCAAATTGCTGATGTTGCTGCGTGGCTTGTTCGGCGCGGGTTGCAATGCCGTTCACTGCTTCCTGGATCGACGCTAACCTTCGCTGGTTCTCTCCCTGTACAGCCCCAAGGTACTCGAGTACGGCAATTTGCTCTTCAAACGCACGCATCGCAACATCGCCTAATGCCAATAGGGATTGGGTGTACCACCACAGGACCCTGCAAAGGATGTGAATGATCTGCCGTCCAACGACGCCACGAAGTGTACTGGGGCCGGGGGGAACCTCGCCAATTTGGGCGAAGCGGATCTGCATTTCGGAGCGCAGCCTCTTCAGATGGGCCATTAACCGCGGCATCGCCTTCTTGATTCTCCGCCCTTCGAGCCTGCCGCGCCGCCGCCAATGATCGAGACCCGAAGCGAATTGGCCTTCCTCAACGCTTTTCGCTACGTCGGGATTTAACTCCAGATACTCGCGCTCAATAAACTCGACCGGCTGAAACGATCTCCCCTCGTCTTTCCCATATCCAACCCAGTGTTCGAACCCGGATCTGAACTTGCCGCGCTTGACGGCATCCGCAATGTCCGGGTTGGACAGCAGGTAGTCATGCTCACAGAAATTTTCTTCCGAGGGCGTCTCCGGAGCGAAGCCCACGCGGTGCAAAGGGTCAAAGAATTGAACCGCTCCTGCTTGGCCCGGAACTGGGCCTTTTCTGGCATCGATCTGCGCTTGAATTGCTGAAAATAATACGTCGGCTTCAATCGGTATGAGGTTAATTCTTCCAGACATTTTCTGAACGAAGCAGTAATTTTAACATGGAGCAAAATAATGACGGAGAATAGGTGTCCCAAAACGGTGCGTCAGTCGTTTTCAGCTCCTCACCCTCACAACGGCAGACTTGCCTCACTGCCGCGAACAATTCAAAACCCGCGATTCGCCCTTGACCGCAGCACCTCGACCTGGCGTTCATCCGGCTCGAAGACTCTCCGCACAAGCGCCGCGATGCCGGGCTGCACTAACGCGTGCTCACTCCGCCGGCGGATCAAAGCTGGCACGTGAAGCGCGGATCCAAATTCTCTAGAGGATTCTCAATTCTTGTATCCCGATCCCTAGCCTTCTCTCGTCGTCAGTGCCCAGCGAAACGGATGGCTGCCACAGGTGCGGAACTCTAAAAAGCAATTCGAAACGTCCTTGTGCGCCGGAGGGCAGGTCTAATCGCTGTTCGGCATAACCTGGCATGCGACCAAAACAAAGTCCCTAAACTTTGGCGGTTCAGGAGCACCTCGGCCCGGTAAGGCCGGGAAAGCCGCTCAAGGCGCAGACGGTCAGAGTTCTTTCTCCTGGATTCACCACTATGGTCATACGAGACTCGCGAGCCGCAGTCCACCTCGATGGCCAGAATCCCTAAAATCATTCCGGCTCCAGGCAGCACATAATCGGCTGTGTAATGCCATTCCGAGGTAAAACGCCGAACAATGCTGGAGGCCTCGTGCCGGGTCGAGCGAGGGGCTACTTGTGAGAGTCCCACGAGAATACTGTTGTTACACGCTGGCGACCCCGCGAGGAAATGCACCCGTGCGAAGCGCCCACCCTGTGCTACTAAGCAATAGTCCTTCCGCTGAACTGCAGGTTCCGATACCGCCGCCCACTGGGAAGATATCGTGAGCCTGGCGCCCCAGTTCCATCGCAGAGCAAAGTTCGAGGGACGATCGATCGTAAGACAATAAATGGCTTAGTCCATTATTGTGGGCCAAAATATAGATTTGATCCCCGTCAGGAACAATGGTGTTGAAGTGATTCAGGTCACGATTACGCGCATGGACATCGATAGAAGGATACCATTTCGTCCAGCGATGGACGCTTGTATCGAACACAGCCACCGAATTGTCAAAAGAGCTCGTGACCCAAAGCTTGTCGTCGAAACAGGCTATACCATGTACGTCGCGTAGAGTGAAATCTTCGGGACGGAACTCGGCAATCGGCAGAAGCGAAAGGGCATCTAAAACCAGGACGCTTCCCGTTTCTTCGGCACGGGCCGCCGCGTTATCGGGCCTTATTGTCTGGTTGCGGCAGGATACATAAAAATACCGATTGTCTTGCGCAAGTCCGTAGTACAGCCCCTTCCCCGAATGAACCCGAAAAAACTGGTCATGGCCGTCGAAAGCGAGCACTTGATGCGTGGTGGTGACTAAGAATGCATTCTTCATAAGCAGGGAGGATGAGGTTCATGCCGGATTTCTCGCTAGCACGTACAGATTATCGCCCCTGTCAGACATCTTTCCGGAAGCCCGCTGCAAGATTTTCAGGAGCTCGCTTTTCCGCCGGTTGATTTTGACCGTTTGACCAGCATAATCAGCGGACCAGATATCGACCTGATCATAGTCGAACCGGTCCCAGGTTTCCGCCCGGACGATCTGATATCCATTCGTAACGAGAAGGTTGGTAAGTTCGGTTAGAGTGTACTCGCGGTTGTGCCTGCCATTGATTCCATTAACCGAATAGATATCGAAAAAGTTGAATCCATCCAGCATCAGAGCGAAATTTGTCAGCCGGACGGCGTTCGGCAAGGTAATGATTAAGTGTCCTCCGCGCTTCAGAATCCTGCGAAGTCTCGAAAAGGTCGATAGCGGATCCACCGCGAGATGCTCGAGCGTCTCGCAAAAAAATACAAGATCAAAGAATCCCTCCGGGAAAGGATAAGTTGGCAAGGTCTCAAGGCTGAATAGCGTGCTGAAGAAGTCAAATTCTTCCTGAAAGGAGTTACTGTGCGTCCGCTGCCGGAGCGAACCAACCTCACTCGAGAAGACGTTCTTGTCGAAAAAGTTCGCGCCTCGAATGTCGGCGCCAGGAAAAAGATTATGGAGCAGGATGTGAAAAAAGTACGGATTCGAGCCGATCTCGAGAATACGCTCGCCAGCCGGCACCGGAATGAATTCCACAGTCCGCAGAAATCGGGCGAGCGCGTCGTTCACGTATTGTTCCGATAGGCCCGCGGGCGCATTGTCCACTTCAAAGCTCGTGAGATAGCACCTAAGGTGCTCCGCGTGGCCCCACAAATGGCGCGCCAGGCTTTCGCGGTCGGCGGTGTTCGCGAGCCTTCCCGCTTCCCTGAGCACCGAGTTAACGTTTGCTACGTTGATCTCTGTTTTGATCACCCAAGCATTTTATCGCGCTGCATGAGATTGGCCCGGGGCCAAGTGAGGGGGGCATTCGGCTTTGATTTGGACTCGCCCATGCCTGTAGTCTAATAGGGCTGGACTTCCCAAACATGATCCGGTCCGAAACTCTTGCGGACGTTAAGCTTATGACGCGGCGCCCGGCGGTAGTGCTGGCCGCCCTGTACCTGAGCGCAGTTCTGGTTCATATACTTCTGTTGCATGAGACGGCTTTGTCCCCCCAAATTTCTTCGGACGAGGTTCAGTATGCCCTCACCGGTGAAAACATCCGCTCCGGCAAAGGCTACAGTCTGCGCGGTCAATTCAATGCGTCCAATCCGCCGCTATTTCCCATTCTGGTAGCCGCGGCCCATTCCGTAGGGCCGGACCCTCGGGCTTCGATGCTCGTGATCGCTTCCCTGGTTATGTGTAGCGCCATTTTCCCGTTGTACCTGTTGGCGCGTTATGTCGAAATCCACTTCCTACCCGCAATTCTGCTTTCCGCCGCAGCCGCCATGCTGCCTCAAACTCTTTACGCCGGAACCTATATGGCGGAAATATTGCAATACCCCTTAATAATTGCCGCGACTTATCTGGCGCTTCGGTGGATCGACGGTCCCCGGCAGAGCATAGATATCGCGCTCGGGTGCATCATAGGTTGCGCGTTGCTCGTCAAGGTCCAGACAGCGCAGTTCTTTGGAGCGTTTCTGATTTCGATCGCCGTCGTAGCAGCCTTGCGCTTCCGGCAAGAGCCTCGGCAGAGTGCTCGCCTGCTCGGCCACGGGTCCCTGGTCCTTGGCATCGCGCTCGCGATACAAGCTGCCTGGTGGGGCTTCAGGTCTTTGCATCACGGATCGCCTCTTGGTATTTATGCCACTGCCCTCAACAATGGTCTTCCGCACTGGTCCCTTTCCCTGACCTTAAGTTACGCCGCCGATTTCCTGCTTGCACCCGGTCTCTTGATCGCCGTACCGCTCGCGCTTTGGTTCCGTGAGAATCGAAACCTCAATCGCACTGTTCTGGTGTCTGCCATTCTCTTGGTTCAAATCGGCTGGGTGAGTGCCGTAGATGGTGGTTTAACGGGAATTGTACGCGAACGTTTGTTCCTATACTCATTGCCGGTTATGTCTGTCTTGGCCGTGCGAGGCCTCGATTTTCTGAAGGGGAAATGGGTAAAGGCCGCCTTACCCGCCGTTCCGATTCTGCTCTTCGGCTCCCTCGCACCGTCGCCCTTTTACTCCAATCCCGCGATGGAGGCGCCCTGGGCGTTCTTTCTCGGCAGCGCCGGGTTTTTGAGCTTGCATACGTTTTCTATGTGGGCGCTTCTCATGAACGGTATCCTGTTCGTGGTCCTGATCTCCGCCCTGGTGATCTGCATACCGGCCCGTGCTGTCTTGTGGATGTCCGGCTTTGTGCTGCTGTTTAACGCGACTGTTTTTGCAACCAGCAGCGCGGTGATATCGAGGTTGAGCGTGGCGCGCCTCCACGAATTGCGCCCTATTCTTAGCCTGCTGCAGGCAGGCGGCGGTGTGCCCGGCAATCGGCTGCTTATCGCGGGACGGCCTGCCTATTTTGAGCCGCGCGCGAGCCAGCCAGCCAGTCCCGACGACCGCTTCCTCGACTGGACTTGGCACCTAGGGCTGGGCGAGCCGTTTGGTTGGGACATCGAGACGATTGGCCGCTACGATGTACGTATGATCTCCAGTGCGGCGGGACTTGCCGCCGAGGCTCGTGCTGGAGATCTGCTGTTAAGTGCGGCCCGGTTCGACCAACTCCAACTCCTGGGCTTTCGTTTTCCTGTGTACGTCTATCGAATCCCATCAAAGCTGGCTGCACCTCCAGAACCGCACTACGAGACCTATGTACCAGCCGAAAAATTTTATACGATCACGGGGCGGCGGTCCCCCGCTGGTCCAATCATAGGAACAGGCGCATCTCAGGAGGGTTATCTCGTCTATGGCCCGTACTTATCCATGACCGCCGGCCAGTACCGCGTGCTTTTCGATGTATCCAGCCGGGACCCGATGAACGTGGCAGCAGAGGTGGTGGGTGAAGGGGATCGGGTCGTCGCCAGCGAACGGGGCTCGGTTCCTACTCTGGCGCCGCTGCAGTTCGGAACGAATGGGACAGACGCTCTCCAGTACCGCGTCGTCGGCCGGGGCGGGACTGACTTCCGCTTCAGTGGCGTGCGATTGGAGTTTCTTGGATCCGGAGCGATCGCGTCACCGAATGTGACAGCCCTGACAGGCGGATCGAACGTGTCGTTTTTGCGCCAGACCGGCCGGAATCCGCACGTTCGGACCCAACGGGAAGGTTGCTATATCGATTTCCTCAACGAGCAGCCGGCCACAGGTGAATACATAGTCGACAAGAAACGCGGAATGCACGTCATCGGATGGGCCTTTGACGTTCAAGCCGGCACCGCGCCGGAACAGGTGTTATTGGCCCTTTCGTCCCGGTCCGGTGAAACCTGGGTCGCTCTAGCGCAGCGTTTGGCGAGACCCGACGTCGCATCGGTGCTTCATAAATCCGGCCTGCTTGTAGGCTTTTCGGCGGCGGCGAACACGGAGCCAATACCTGCGGGGGATTATTCGATCCGAATTCTGCAACGGACTCAGGACTCGCTTTTGGATTGCGATCCACATCAGATGATTCATTTACGGTAACGAATCGGGCGCGGCCACTATCGAGCAAAACGTTTCGATGGCCGCGGCGGTGCTCCCGAAGCAAAAGCAGGCTTAGCTCTGCTCCAGGAGCGCGGCAGCGCGCTTGCCGACCTTCTTAAGTGCCAGTTCGAAGCCGCGAAGCTCGTTGGCGCTCAGCTCAGAGAACACTTCTTTCATCTGTCCTGCATGCTTTCGGAAAGCCGCGGCAATGAGGCCTCTGCCTGGCGAGGTGAGGGTGACGATCCGCACGCGCCGGTCTTCGGTGCTCTCGACCCGGCTGACCAAGCCTTTCGCGACGAGACGGTCCACGGCGATGCTGATCGAACCTGGGGTGAGATCGACGATTGGGCCTATCGTATTGACAGGCAAAGGCCCCTTATGGAGCAGCACTTCCAACACTCGAAAATCCGAGTTGCCAAGTCCAGTTCCTTCGATTCCCGCCGCTGCATAGCGTGTCAACGCGCGCATCGCCTTCAACATGACGAGCCAAACGTGCGACGTCTCCTGAACACCGTGGGCCATAAGATTCCTGAATCTTCCCAAAGTATACACGATTAACTATATTGACATTAATATGATTGGGGCCACGGTTAACGGCTGCCGGTGCGAGCGAGCCATACACCAAAAGGATCAGCAGAAAAAACGTGATCTCAGCCATGATCGTTACGCTTCCGCAAATTGCCCGGCGAGCGCTTTGATCTGCCGCAAATCGAGCTTCCCGCTACCCAGCATCGGCAGCGAGTCGACGACGTAAAAGTTCTCCCGTTTGGGTAGCCAGAGCTTGGGCAGATTGGTCTCCGAAAGCCGCTGCCACAATTCTCCAGGCGCCAGGTCCAGCCGCGTATAGAGCGCGACCAGTCGCTCACCCTTCTGTTCGTCGGGGACTCCCAGTCACCGCGCAGGCGAACTCGCCGATGATCGGCTGGATGGCCTCCTCGATTTTCAGGTGCGGCACCATTTCGCCGGCGATCTTGCTGAAGCGCGAAAGACGGTCGGTGATGCGCATGAAGCCGTCGTCGTCCAGGCAGGCGATGTCGCCGGTGACGTACCAGCCGTCGCGGATCACTTCGGCGGTTTTCTCGGGCTGGCCGAGATAGCCGAGCATGCGATTCGGGCCTTTGACCAGCAGCAGCCCCTCCTTGCCCGCGGGCATGCGCTCGCCGGTCTCCGGATCGACCACCTTCACCGCGACACCTGGCACGGGATGTCCTACGGTGCCCGGCTTGGCGCCCGTCTGTCGCTCTGCGCCTCGTTCGTAATCGGGGACGTTGACTGAGATGACTGGCGACATCTCCGTTGCGCCGTAGCCTTCGAGCGGGCGCAAGCCGAATTTCTCCTGAAACGCTGTCGCGATCGGTTCGCGCAGCTTCTCGGCGCCCACCAGCACGTAGCGCAGCGAGGCAAATTCCTCGGCGGAGCATTTGCGTGTGTAGCGCCGAGCAGAACGTCGGCGTGGTCAGCAGGAAGGTGCCCCGATATTTCGCGCACCAGCTCGCCGATGGATTTCGCGTCCATCGGGATTCGGATGATAGACCACGCCGGCGCCGGCCACCAGCGGGAACCAGAGCGTGTCAGTGAAGCCGAAGGAATGGAAGAACGGCAGCACGCCCACGATTCGGTCGTCTTGCGTGATCCAGAACACCTGCGCGACGGCCTCGATATTCGAGATCAGGTTGTGATGCGACAGCATCACGCCTTTCGGCGTTCCCGTGCTGCCGCTGGAAAAGATCACGGTGGCCAGGCTGTCGGGACCGCGTCTTTCGCGGTTGCAGCGCCTCTCGATCAGCCGCGCCGGCAGACAGAAACGCCGCCATGGCAGCCGCATAGCTTTTTGCCAGCCGCTGAATTCGCGCAGAATGTCTTCGAGGAAGATCATTCCCTCCACCGGCTTCGAGCTTGGCCTTGGCCAGAAACAGCCTTGGAGGTCAGGATCGTGCGGATGCCGCACTGCTCGACCGCCGAAGCCATCGCTTCCTTGCCGGCGGTGAAGTTCAGATTGACCGGAATCTTGCCGGCCATCAGCGTAGCGATGTTGGCCAGCGCGCCGCCCACGGAGCTGGGAAGCAGCAGGCCGATCATTTGCTCCTGCGTGCAGCGATGCCGGCGAATCCACTTCGCGAGCAGCAGGCTGCCGATGAGCGCCTGGCCGTAGGTCAGCTCCTTGCCGCTCGAATCCGCCATGGCGAATGAGAACCAGTTGCGTTTCGCCGCGCGGATGAAGCGCAGATGCAGCAGATCGTGCCGCGTGCGCCGGTGCTCGACGGCGTCGCTGCCCAGTTCCAGAATGGCCAGCCGCACGTCCTGCGCGGTAGCCTGCGGCGGCGAGCGGCCGGCCGAACGAGACGGTAACCGGATACGGAACGCGCTTCGGCCACTTCCAGAAGAAACGCCCGCGCTCGAAACTGAAGATGCTGCCCCACAGACGGTCGAGGTGCACTGGAATCACGGGCACGTCGAGGCCGTCGACGATCTTTTCCAGCCCGCGCTTGAACGGCAGCAGATTGCCGGTGCGGCTGATGGCGCCTTCGGCGAAGATGCAGACGACGTGGCCGGCTTCCAGCTCGCGGCGCGCTCTCACGAGCGATTCGCACAATGTCACGGCGCGAGCCGGTCCCCACCGGAATCGCTTTCGTCAGGCGGAAGAACCAGTTGAGCGCTTTCATCTCGTAATACGGGCGGTACACCATGAAGCGGATGAAACGCTGCACGCACGCGCCGATCAGAAAGCCGTCCACATGCGAGACGTGATTCGCCACCAGCAGCGCCGGGCCGCGGAACGGAACATTTTCCGCGCCCACGATGCGGATGCGGAACACCGTGTGGGTGAGCATCCACAGCACGAAGCGCACCAGAAAATCCGGAACCAGGCTCACGCAGTAGACCGTCGCCAGCAGCGTGAAGATTCCGAAGGCCAGGATGATCTTGTCGGTTGAGATTCCTGCCTTGTCATGCAGCCCCCACAGAGCCGCCGGAGGCCAGCAGGATCCCGATCATGTTGAGGAAATTGTTGGTGGCGATCAGCCGGCCTTTTTCGTCGTCGCCGCTGCGCTGCTGCAGGAATGCATTCAGCGGCACGATGAACAGGCCGCTCGAGAAGCCGAGCAGCGCGAGCGCAACGATCACGCCGGTCCACGACGGGCGCCAGCCACGTAAAGCAGCATCGACGAAACGCCCATGCCGAGCGAGCCGAGCGGCACCAGACCCAGTTCGACCTTGTCGCCCGAGAGCCGGCCGGCCGGCCATGCTGCCCGCGCCGATGCCCACCGCGAGCGAAGTCACCATCAGTCCGACGCGCACTTCATCGACTTTCATGACTTCGCGGCCGAGCAGGATCAGATCCATCTGAAACAGCGCGCCCAGGAACCAGAAGTAGGAGATGCCGATGACGGTGAGCCACAGCGGCCGGTCCCCATAAAGCCGCTTCATGCCGGTGAACACTTCGGCGAACGGATTCAGCGCGAAGCGTCTTCTGAACGGCGGGGGACGCTACTTTGCCGATCTTGAAGCTGGCGAGGCTGCCGGCAATCGCAACGGCCAGCATCGCGACGCCCATTTTCCACGGCTCCTGCCTCCAGGCCGAAAACAGAAAGGTGCCCGATCGAGGTGCCCATCACGATCGCCACGAACGTGCTCATCTCGAGCAGGCCGTTGGCGCGCGAAAGATCGCGGTCCGGCAGCATCTCCGGCAGAATGCCGTACTTGGCTGGGCTGAACAGCGTGGCTTGAAGCGCCAGCAGAAACAGGACCGCAAGCATCAGATCGATGCGCTGCGAGATCAACGCCGGAATCGCCAGTCGCCATCGAAACTACTTCGAGCGATTTGGTTGCGATCAGCACCTGGCGCTTGTTGAAGACGTCGGCGAGATGGCCGGCATATCCCGAGAACAACAGGAACGGCACGATGAAGACCACACCGGCGAGCGATAGGTATTCGCTGCCCTTGCCGTTTCGCGCGCCGATTTCGACTGCGAGCAGCGAAACCAGGATCTTGTAAGACGTTGTCGTTGTAGGCGCCCAGGAACTGCGTCCAAAGGAACGACTGGAAACCGCCCGACTTCAAAAGATCTCGATAGCTGCTGGCAGCCATTTGCATCACCTCTCCCAGGACTAGTGCAAGGGTTTGGCCGTCTGGTCTTGATCGTTAACTCATTGATACAGGAATGCTTGCTGTTTTACCTTGGCACGATTATTATTACGACTAGTACGTTTTATGATCAGTAATGTACATTGGATGTATGGTGGTATGACCATTAATGCCTGCCTTGCTCTCTTCAAAGGAACGCCGCTTTCTCAACGCGGTTTCTGAACTGGCCTATTGCAATCCTTTTGTAGCGCGACGAATCGAGCTGGAACGCGTGGCCTTGGGGCAGGAGTTCGTTCCCACCGAGGCGGTTTGGAGTGCGTCGGTCCGTGACCCTGATGCCAGCCGTCCCAACGTCTTGCTGTTGCACAAGAAGCTGGACGCCTCTATCGACGATCTACACAAGCGGCTCAGCGCTGCGCCGGAGGTTCAACCGGACGAGTTCGCCGTCTACGAGGAGAGCGTCCACTACTTGCTCTACCAGCGCTACCATCCCAAGTTCGTATCCGGCCAGGGAAAAGGCGAGGTCTACCGGAGATTTCTGGCTGACTGGAACCGCCTCTGCCGTTTCTCGGGAAAGCGCTTGGAAAGCGCGCTGGAACCCTCGCACGCCTTCGCCTGCCTGCGGCAGATTGAGCGCGCATTCCATCATATCTACGACAACATCATCGGCAACTCCGCGCCGGCGGCCCGGCTGCGCGCCAGTGTCTGGCAATCGATTTTCACGCATGATATGCGGCGCTACCGCCGCACACTTTACCGCAAGATGGGCGAGTTTCCGACGCTGGTTACAGGGGCGTCCGGGACCGGAAAGGAGTTGATTGCCCGGGCGATCGCCGGCTCACGCTACATTCCCTTCGACGACCAGCGTTTAGACTTCGCCGATCAGCAAGCGGAAGCCTTCCTGCCCATCAACATCGCGGCGTTATCGCCGACACTGATTGAGTCCGAGCTGTTCGGACATCGCCGTGGGTCCTTTACGGGCGCGATTGGCGATCGCAAAGGCTGGTTGGAGTCGTGTCCCGAATCGGGGTCGGTGTTTCTGGATGAACTAGGAGAAATGGACTTAGGAATCCAGGTGAAGCTGCTGCGGGTCATTGAAACGCGGACCTTCGCCGCGGTAGGCGACACCGCAACCCGGGCCTTTAGAGGGAAACTGATCGCGGCAACGAATCGTGACCTGCCGGCAGAGATTCGAGCGGGCCGGTTCCGGGAGGATCTGTATTATCGTTTGTGCGCTGACCAGGTGGAGACACCGTCACTCGCCGATCAGATTCGGGATTCGCCCAGCGTCCTGCGCGATCTTATTCACTATATGACCTTGCGCACGGTCGGCGACGAGGCAGAGCGCTGTGTCCCGGAGGTGGAGGACTGGATCAAGACCCATCTTCCACCCGACTATTCGTGGCCGGGAAACTATCGGGAATTAGAGCAATGCGTTCGAAATCTGGTGATTCGCGGCTCGTATCGGCCCATTGGCCTGCCTTCAGCCCGAAAAGAAGACGGATTCTTCGACCGGTACCGGATGGGCCAGTTAACCGCCGATGAACTGCTCGCCCATTATGCCGCGCAGGTGTATCGCTTGACCGGCAGTTACGAGGAAGCGGCGCGGCGAATGGGGCTGGACCGGCGAACCGTGAAGGCCAAACTTGAACTGTACCTGGCGGCAGGAGGCGCGAAAGATTCATGAGGACTGTCATGACCGATCGAAACCAGCATGCCGCTCTTCTTCTTGTTGTGGCGGCAGTCTTTGTCTGGTCGGTGATCGGCTGTCATGACCTGTTTACCTGGATCCTGGAAGTTTTCCCGGTGATCATCGGCGTGGGCGTACTGGTTTGGATCTACCCAAAATTTCGCTTCACCACGTTTGTCTATGGCCTTATAGCTGCGCACGCAGTCATTTTGATGATTGGCGGGCACTATACTTATGCGCGGATGCCGTTATTCGACTGGTTGAAGGACGTCTGGCACCTGGATCGGAACTACTACGACCGCCTGGGGCACTTCGCCCAGGGCTTCGTGCCGGCGATGATCGCACGCGAAGTTCTGCTCAGGACCACGCCGCTGAAACCAGGCAAGATGCTCTTCTATCTGGTCCTGAGCATTTGCATGGCGATCAGCGCCTGGTACGAGCTGCTGGAATTCGCGGTCGCCAAACTGACCGGCTCCGGCGCCGAAGATTTTCTCGGAACGCAGGGAGACGTGTGGGACACGCAATGGGATATGACATTCTGCTTCATCGGAGCCTTGTGCGCTCTTCTGCTGTTCCAGAACTTACAAGATCGCTTTCTGAGCAAGCTGTCAACGGACATGTCTATTTCGCGGTGAGTTGCCTAACGGCATGGGACGGCCCCAACCGGCTGCGAAATGGCGATAGATTCAGCCTGACTTCTCGGGGTATGGACTCCGGTTAGTGAGTGCTGTTGGAACTCTATCTCAGACGTCATGCGTCCGCAGTTTTTCGCGGGTAACATGGTGATAAATATTTTGTGCGTGCGTAGCAACCGCCTAGTGGGAAGCTACGTCTGACTCAGCGGGTGAGTTAGATTCACATGGCAAGCTTTACAACTTTACGTACGCTTTGGGCGGCGCTGTTACGCGCTGCTGCGAAAGTATCGGCTTCGATCTCGCGGTTTAGCACGCCGGTGATTGGCCGTTGGGATTGGCAACCGCCTTCCTGGATTGCATTGATAGGTGGACGACTGGCGCAAGGTAAGCGCTACCTGGCTGCGGACGGAAAACGCGCGGGACTTATCCTACTGGTGTTGGTGAGTATGTTGGGCGGTTGGCTGTGGTATCTAAGCCGGCCGGTGCCGCATTATGTCACTTACACCGTTACCGCTCCCGGACTTACCGAGTACAACGAAAAAGGTATCTCTGCCATCAAACCTCTGTTTGTGCAATTCAGCGAATCCGCTGCGCCCTTGCAGCAGATGGACAAGACCATCACCAGCGGGATCGATCTTTCCCCGAAGATAGCCGGCACGTGGCGCTGGGTGAGCGACAAGAACCTCGAGTTCGCGCCAAAGAACGATTGGCCCATCGATAAGGTTTTCACCGTCTCGTTCGCCCACAAAGGATTCGTCGCTCCGGGAGTGTTGCTGGAAGATTACGGCTTTGACTTCCGCAGCCAGCCGTTCTCCGCCCGGATCACCGAGAAGCAGTTTTATCAGGACCCTCGCGACCCCAATCTCAAGAAACTGGTCGCCACCGTGCAATTCAGCCATCCCGTCGACCCCAGCCAGTTCGAGCAACGTGTGTCTCTGGGCGTTGCGAAAGACGCCGAGTATCTCGGCTTGAAGGCCAACAGCCGGAACTACACCGTCGTTTACGACAAGTTCAAACTGGCGGGCTACATCCACTCCGCGGCTCTAGCCATGCCGCGCGACGATACACCGATGACGCTGCGCGTGGATAAAGGCGTTCGAGCAGAGCGCGGCGGCAACGAGACGAGAGACCGGATGGAGGCCGTAGTCATGATTCCCGGCCGTTCCAGCCTGCGCTTCTCGGGATTGCAAATGACCCTGGTAGACAACGCCCGCTATGAGCCGGAGCAGATTCTGTTAGTGAACAGTTCGTCGCCGGTGGCGGAGAAGGCGTTGGCGGGCAAGGTTGCCGCGTACATGCTGCCGGTGCGCCATCCCAAACAGAGGAAGGAAGATCCGAATCCGTATAGCTGGAACGACGAAAGCCAGATCGGCAGGGAGATTCTCGCGCTGTCGCGGCCGGTGCCGGTGAGCTATGTCTCGTCGGAACAGGGCGGCGATACCTCGCACGGGTTCAAATTCCGGGCTCCTGTAGGCCGCTATATATATGTTGCGGTTCCTAACGGCGTGGAGGGAATCGGCGGGTACATTTCCGGTAAACCTTACGTCGCGACGTTTCAGGTGGAACCCTACCGCCAAGCGCTGACTTTTCTGGGAAAGGGCGCTCTGCTGCCGTTATCGGGAGATAAAAAGGTTGGGTTCCTGGTTCGCGACGTGGATCACGTGGAGATCGAAATCGGCCGCGTGCTGCCTAACCAGTTGCAGCACATCGCGCCCATGATGTGGGATTTCAGCAAACCTAACATCTACTCAGGACTGGCGGATCAGGTGGTGGAGCGCTTCATCGAAGTGCGGGATTACAGCGGCAAGCAGCCGGGTAAGCCTACCTATGACAGCGTCGACCTCGGCCGCTACCTGCGCGGCAAAGGACAGATGAATCAGGGGTTGTTCCTGCTGCGAGTTCGTTCGGTCATTCCCTCAAAGAAGGAGGCAGTGGAGTCAGACGATGCCGATGAACAACCCGACGGCGACGAGGGCGTTCGAGACGACTATCGGGGCAATGGCGTCGCTGATACGCGGTTGATCCTGATTACCGATCTCGGTTTCATCGTGAAGCAGGCCAAGGACGGCACCCGCGATGTGTTCGTGCAATCGATCCACACCGGCCAGCCGGTGGACGGCGTGCGGGTCGAAGCTATCGGACGCAACGGCCAGGCGGTTTTGGCCGCGACCACCGAGAATGGCGGCCGCGCCAAGCTGGCCAAGTTCGTCCAACTCAAGCGTGAAAGGTTCCCGCTGATGATCGTGGCTCAGAAGGATTCCGATCTTTCCTTCATGCCCTTCCAGACCCAGGGGCGAGCGCTCGACCTCTCGCGCTTCGACGCGGGCGGGATCGAGAACGAAAAATCCGCCCAACAGGTATCGGCGTATCTGTTTTCGGACCGCGGAATTTACCGGCCCGGCGAGACCACCCATCTTGGCCTGATCGCGCGAACCGCGGACTGGAAATCATCGTTGACCGGACTGCCGATCGAATTGGAAATCACGGATTCGCGAGGAGTTGTCGTCAGCCGCAATGCGCTTAAGCTATCGGCGGCGGCTTTCGAGGAAATAGCCTTCACCAGCCAGCCTGCCGCACCCACGGGCACGTACGAGGCAACCGCCTTTCTGGTGAAAAACGAGAAGACCCGCGAAATCCTGGGCAGTACCTCATTCAAGGTGCAGGAGTTTGAGCCGGATCGCATGAAAATACGGCTCGAGCTCAGTGCGCAGCCGGTGGAGGGATGGCTGAGACCGGACGACGTGCAAGCCCCGCGCCGCCGTCGCGCACCTTTTCGGCGAGCCCGCCAGCGGACGGCGCGTGGAAGCGGAAATGAGCCTGACCGCGGTGCTGCCCGCGTTTGCGCGCTATCCGGAGCATCGCTTCCAGGTGGGCGAATCTCTCGACGAGCCTTTTCATGAAAGCCTGCCAGCGTCGGTCACCGACGACAAGGGCATCGCCACCTTCCGGCCCGATCTGGGGCGGTTCACCGGGCGGGCATACCGGTTGAACCTGCTGGCCCGTGCCTTCGAAGCCGAAGGCGGCCGCAACGTGGCGGCGCAGAACAGCGCCATCGTTTCGAATGCGGAGTTTCTGGTCGGGGTGAAACCGGATGGCGACCTCGCGTTCGTCAAACGCGGCACCGTTCGGCAGGCACATTGGCTGGCGGTCAACCAACGGCTTGAACCCGTAGCAGCGGCCTCTCTGACCCTTGAATGGGTGCAGCGCAAATACGTCTCGGTGCTGACTCAGCAAAACAACCAGACCTATAAATATGTTTCGCGGCGGAAGGAGATCGTCCGCGACAGCCGGAAAGTCCGCATCGCGGTGGGCGGCAGCAATTTCGCTCTGCCCACGCAGGAACCGGGCGATTTTGTTCTGGTCCTTCGGGATTCGACGGGCGCGGAGCTGAACAAGCTCAGCTATAGCGTGGCGGGCGAGGCGAATCTGTCGAAGTCGCTGGACCGCGATGCCGAGTTGCAAGTCCAGTTGGATAAGCCCGCTTACGCCGGCGGCGACATGATCGAGGTGAGCATCCGCGCCCCCTACGTCGGAGCGGGCCTGCTTACCGTCGAGCGCGACCGCGTGTATCAACACCGCTGGTTCAAGACGTCGGCCACCAGCTCAGTGCAAAAGATTCAGCTGCCCAGGGATTTTGAGGGCAATGGTTATGTCAGCGTGCAATTCGTGCGCGATCCGGCCTCGGACGAGATCTTCCTGAGCCCGCTGTCGTATGGCGTGGCTTCGTTTTCCGCCAATCTGGCGGCGCGGAAACAGCCGCTCACTCTGAATGTGCCGCGCGAGATCAAACCGGGCACGACATTGACCATGCAGGTGGTGCCCGCGGAGGCGACGCGCGTCGCGCTGCTGGCGGTGGACGAGGGTATCCTGCAAGTCGCGCGCTATAAGAATCCGGATCCGCTGGCGTACTTCTTCCAGAAGCGGATGCTGGAGGTCCAAACCACGCAGATTCTCGATCTGATTCTGCCGGAATTCAAGCGTTTCCTGGAACTGGCGGCGCCGGGCGGCGATGCCGATGGCGGCTTCGCGCGGCATCTGAACCCGTTCGCCAAGAAGCGCAAACCGGCGGTAGCGTACTGGTCCGGATTGGTCGATGTAGGTCCGCGGGGACACCAGTTTCGTTATGCCGTGCCCGACTACTTCAACGGAAAGCTGCGCATCGTCGCGATCGCCGTGAGTCCTCAGCGCATAGGGACGGCCACGGGTGCCACGGAAGTGAAGGGCAGTTTCATTCTGACGCCGAATGTCCCAACGATGGTGGCCCCGGGCGACGAGTTCAGCGTGAGCGTCGGCGTCTTCAACAACACGGTAGGCGGCAGCGGGCCGATTCATCTGGAAGCTCAGGTGAGCTCGGGATTGTCGGCAGCAGGCCCGGTTACCGTGGATCTTCAAGTTGCGGACAAGAAAGAAGCCGCCGGCAGAGTTCCGTTTCAAGGCGAACTCCGTGCTGGGCCCGGCCGCGCTCAAGTTCATCGTGCGCCGGGACGGTGCGGAAGCGCGCATGGAAGAGAGCGTAAGCGTCCGGCCGGCGGTGGCTTATCGTACGCAACTCACGCTGGGCCGGTTCGAGAACGCCAGTACCGCCATTCCCGTAACCCGCGACATGTACATCGAAAAACGGAAGGTGGAGGCGGCGGTGTCCGCGGTACCCCTGGTTTGGGGCCAGGCGCTGATTGCATGGCTGGACGATTATCCCTACGCTTGCACGGAGCAGTTGGTGAGCAAGGGAATGGCAGCGCTGTTGCTGTCATCTCGTCCCGAGTTCGGCTCGGTGCGAACGCGCCCCGGCGCCCCGCTGCCCAATGCGGTGTCGGTGCTGCAAGGCCGGCAAAATGATGCCGGCGGATTTGGCCTCTGGGCGTCTTCGCCGGAGACCGCCGAATTCCCGACGGTCTACGCGGCCCAGTTTCTGCTGGAGGCAAAAGACCGCGGCCAGAAGATTTCACCGGCGCTGCTCAGCGGTCTGGACGACTGGCTGGCGCGGTTCGCCTCGACCCCGGCCTCGACCCTAGCCGACGGACGCTGGCGGGCTTACGCTGTTTATCTCCTTGCCCGGCAGGGAATCAAACCGACGAACGCGCTCTCGAATGTGGAACAAGAGTTGACGCACCGCTACCCCCAGGCGTGGCCTACGGATCTCTCGGCGGCCTGGCTGGCCGCTACGTACAGGCTGATGCAGCGCAACAACGACGCCGAGCGGATGATCGCCAAGGTTCCTTGGGCACGCCAAAAACGCGATTTCGGCGAGGAGATCTACTACGACCCGGTGGTCCACGACGCGCAATTGCTTTACATACTCGCCGCGCCACTTCCCGGCACGACTCAGCGCGGTTCCGGCCACCGTGCTGGAAGATCTGGGTAGTGCGGCCAGCGAAAGCCGGATCGATTCTCTGTCCGCGGCCTGGACTCTGCTGTCCCTGGACGCTTACGCGAAGGCGGCCGGAGCCGCCGGAAAATTCTCCATCGTAGAGATCGGCAAGGACGGGCGTGAACGCGCGTTGCCTGGAACGCCGGGAGCGATCGCTAAGGCGGAGTTGTCCATCGGCGCGGCCAAGGTGCAGTTCGGCAAGCCGGGGGCGCTGGCAGCTTACTACGCCATCAACGAATCGGGCTTCGATCGCAACCCGCCCGCGGCGGCGGTCAACCAGGGCATCGAGATCATCCACGAATTTCTGGATCTGAGCGGCAATCCGGTGACGAAGGTGAAGGTGGGCGAAGAGTTTCTCGTGCGCTTGCGCTTGCGCGCCGTCAAGCGCGACCGGGTTCCGCAGATCGCGGTGGTGGACTTGCTGCCCGGAGGCACGGAAGCGGTTGTCGAGTTGCGTCCTCCCGCCGATAGCAGTACGCCGGACGCCGATCCCGCTGCTGCGCGGCAGAGGGCAGGCCGTTATTCCGGGCTGCCGGTCGGATTGCCCGATAAATCCAACTGGGTGCCGCAACATGTCGAGGTGCGTGACGATCGCCTGGTGCTCTATGGCGATATCGGCAAGGATGCCGGCACCTTCGTTTATCGCGTAAGGGCAACTAATGCGGGTGTGTTTCAAGCGCCGCCGGCATTTGCCGAAGGCCTGTACGACCCCAAGACGACCGGCCTCGGCCTGGCCGGAAAGCTTGAAATCGTGAAGCCGTGAAGAAGACGATTGCGGTAACCGCGACGGCCGCGGCCGTCCTGGCGCTCTTGCGGTTGTGGCCTCACGCGCCGCTGGCGGAGCGTGTCCCGCTCTCGACCGCAGTGTGGTCGGCGGACGGGGAGTTGCTTCGGGTCACGCTGGCGTCCGACGATCAATACCGCCTGTGGACACCGCTCTCGCAGATGTCGCCGGTCCTGGTGGAAGCGTTCCTGCTGAAAGAAGACCGCTGGTTTTACTGGCATCCCGGCGTCAACCCGGCGGCGCTCCTTCGCGCCGGCCTGCGAACGTACCGCGGCGTGAGACGGCAGGGCGGTTCCACTCTATCCATGCAGTTGGCGCGGATGCTTTACGGGCTGAAGACCAGAAGCGCGGCGGGGAAGTTGAGTCAGATTGCGGCCGCACTCTGGCTGGAGAGCCGCTATTCGAAGCGCGAGCTGCTGGAAGCGTACCTGAACGTCGCGCCGTTCGGCGGCAATGTGCAGGGTGTCGGCGCCGCCAGCCGAATCTTCTTCGGTAAATCGCCCGACCGCGTCAATCTGGGAGAAGCGGTGACGCTGGCCGTAATTCCCCAGAGTCCCGCCGCACGCACCGGGCATGGGCTCCAGCAGGATAAGCTGCTGAAGGCTCGCGCGCAACTCGCTGCGTTGTGGCTGGCTCGTCATCGCGACCAGCGAGGCAGAACGCCGCCAGTTGGAATCGCCCATCGGAGCCCGGCCCGAGTTTGCCATGCCGTGGCTGGCGCCGCACTTTGTGGATGCGCTCCTCGCCGGGCGCACGGGCAGGCCGATGCGTATCGATACCACCCTCGATGCCGGTCTGCAGCGGATGGTCGAGCGCCAGATCCAGCGCTACATCGACGAATTTGGCGACCGCGGAATTCGCAACGCGGCCGCCCTGCTGCTGGATTCGCGCGATATGTCGGTCAAAGCGTGGGTGGGATCTGCCGATTATTGGAACCAGGCGATCGATGGCCAGGTGGATGGCGTGCTTGCCAAGCGTTCTCCCGGGTCAGCTCTCAAGCCCTTCATCTATGCGATGGCGCTCGATCAAGGCGTATTGCATCCGCGGACCATATTGCGTGACGCGCCGACCTCGTTCGGGCCGTTCACACCGGAGAACTTCGATGGCCGTTTTTTCGGACCGATCCCGGCTGAGGAAGCGCTGATCCGCAGCCGCAACGTCCCGGCGGTTTGGGTTTCGATGCAGCTCAGGCAGCCGAATCTTTATGAATTCCTGCAAAGCGCCGGCGTCAGCCAACTGAAGGCGGAATCGTATTACGGGCTGGCGCTCGCCCTGGGCGGCGGCGAAGTCACCATGGAGGAACTCGCCGGACTCTATGGAATGCTCGCGAACCAGGGGACATTGCGCCGCGTGCACGCGGAGCCGCTTCCATCGCCGCGGAAACCGGAAGACGGTGCGCGAATGCTAAGCCCGGAAGCTGCGTTTATCACGCTCGACATGCTCCGCCGCAATCCGCGGCCGGATGACGATGGGGCGCCGGCGATTCGCAGCCGCTGGCCGGTCGCCTGGAAGACCGGCACGTCGTGGGGCTTTCGCGATGCATGGTCGGCGGGCGTGGTCGGGCCGTATGTGCTGGTGGTCTGGATCGGCGATTTTCCGGGAAGGGCAATCCGAGTTTCGTCGGTATCGACGCGGCCGCGCCGCTATTCTTCCGCATCGCCGACGCCCTGAATTTCGCGCGCCCGGCCGAGCCGGCGCCCGAGCTGAAGCCGCCGCCCGGGGTGAGCAAGGTGGCGGTCTGCGCCGAAAGCGGCGACCTGCCTAACGCGTGGTGCCCGCAACGGTGGACACCTGGTACATCCCGGGCAAGTCTCCGATCCGGGTCAGCCAGATTGCACCGCGCGGTCGCGATGGATGTCGTGACCGGGCGCCCGGCCTGCCCGCCATATTCTCCCGGCAATACCCGCTTTGAAGTTTTCGAGTTCTGGACTTCCGACATGCTGAAATTGTTTCGTGAAGCGGGAATGCCGCGGCGCGTGCCGCCTCCACTGCCGGCTTGCTCGGCGGAAGATAGCTCGGAAACGCCGCGTATCGCTTCCCCGCTGCTGGGCGTCACCTACACCTTGCGGCGTTCGCGGCCCGACGGCGTCATCGCCCTCGATGCCAGCGCCGCCGCGGATGTCCGGAATATGTTCTGGTTTGACGGCGGCGCACTCATCGGCAAGCTCCGCGTTGGCGCAGGAGCATTTCCGTGGCATCCCAACGGCGAGGGAGCGCACCTGATTCGCGTGATCGACGACCAGGGGCGCGCGGCGGAGCGCGACGTGCAAGTGCGGTTTGCACCGTGAGGGCGGGCGATGGCCACTATAGTAATGTTGAAAATCAACGCTGGCCCGATTAAGAGTACACTGACAGAACCGAACGGAGGAGCCTATGGCTTTATCTCCAGCCGCGGCCGCCGTGCTCGCGGTTATTCTGCTGACTCCGGCAGCGGCGCCTGCCGCCGAGCAGTGGATCAAACTGAAATCGTCACATTTCGAACTGTATACCACCGCCGGCGAAAAGAAGGGCCGGGAAGCGATCCTATATTTTGAGCAGGTTCGAGATTTCTTCAGCAAAATCTTAGCTGACAAGAAGTCGTCGGCTGCCGCGCCAGTACGGCTCATCGCGTTCCGGTCAGAGAAGGAATACAAACCGTTCCAGCCGAGCGAAGCCGCAAATGCGTTCTATCTCGCCGGTTACGATCGCGACTACATCGTGATGCAGAGCATCGCCGCGGAGAACTATCCGGTCGCCGTGCACGAGTTCATTCACATGCTGGTCAAGCACTCCGGCGTTGAGGTTCCGATCTGGTTTAATGAGGGTCTGGCCGAGCTGTATTCGACCATGAAACCGGTTGGCAAGAAAGTGCAGGTTGGCGACCTGATACCCGGCCGCCTGGTGGTCCTGCGCGATAGCAAGTGGCTGCCGGTGGATGCACTCACATCGGTCGGCCAAGATTCGCCCTATTACAACGAGCGCGACCGCGCGGGTGTGTTTTACGCCGAGAGTTGGGCGTTAATGCATATGCTGAATCTCTCGGCGCAGTATCGCCCCCAGTTCGGGAAATTCCTGACCTTGCTCGCCGGTGGCCTACCCGCTACCAATGCGTTCTGGCAGGCCTATGCCAAGACCACCGCGCAGGTGCAACAGGATCTGCAGCTATACCTGCGAGGCAATTCATTCAATGGCGCGGTGTTCGATGTGAAGCTGCAGAAATCCGACGAGCAGCCTGAAATCGAAGATGCACCTGCCCTCGAATCCACCATGGTCCTGGCTGACCTGTTGGCTCTCTCTGGCAAGAACCAGGAGGCTAAGCAGAGATATGACAGCGCCGCCGGTCAATTTCCTAAAAGCTGGGAGCCTGAAGCGGGGTTGGCCGAACTGGCGCTGCGCGAGAAGGACGTCGACGGCGCGCAGCGTCATTACGCCCGCGCCGCCGAGTTGGGCAGCACCAATGCCCGCCTGTACTACAACTACGCGCTGACCCTTCGCCGCGGCGGCCAGAACGACGCCGCACTGATACCGGTCCTGAAGCGGGCGCTCGATCTGGATCCCGATTATCAGGATGCGCATCACTATCTGGCGTTTTGCATGCTGCAGTCGCAGGACTACGAAGGGGCGGTGGAGCATTTCACCAAGGTCAGACAGATCAAGCGCGTTGAGGCGTTCCGTTACTACCACGGCTTGGCTTACGCCAATTACCGGCTTGATAAACGCGACGCGGCCAGGAAGGCTGCCGAAGCCGCGCGAAAGTTTGCTGCCAATCCCGATGAGACGGGTACGGCCGATGAGATTCTGCGTGTCATCAATCAGGAGCCGCAGGTGCAGTCGGTGCAGCGGACCGCGCCACCGGTCGATCGCATAGCGCCGGCAGCGGCCGAACAAGCGGCGCGCGTACCCATCGCCGTGCCGCAAGAGTTGGAAGACGAGAAACCCAAGCGGCTCGTGCGGAGAAACGAGCCGCCGGAGGATCCTCGCCCAAGCGCGCTGCCGCCGGCTCCACTACGTGTCGAAGGCAAGCTGCAACAGATCGATTGTTTGGGAAAAACGGCACGGCTGAAGGTGCGGGCCGGCCAGAAGGAGATTTCGCTGGCCATCACCAACCCCGAAGCCGTGGTGTTACGAAACTCGCCAACCGGAACGCTTGATCTCACGTGCGGCCCGCAGAAAGACAATCGGCTCATCATAGAGTATGAGAACCGGCCCGACGCGAAGCTGGGCACCATCGGCGTGGTTCGCTCGATCGAATACCAGTAAGTGCCCGCGCTGGAAAACTGAAGCCATGGGCCCGCGCGAGTGCCTTACGGATAATGGCAAATTCCGAACTAGCGCAATGTGCCCTTGACGGGTTGAACGCCCGCGCCACCCTGCCGATGGAACTGCCGGGGCAGGTCAACTTTTTCACCGGGGTGTTCACGCTCAATCCCCCCAGTCTGACCGTCAACGCGGAGGGAAGTCCGGCGCGCAGGCCACTTCGCGTCAGCCTTACCGCTTCGAGACGAAACAGTATAACGCGTCGTCGGTTCGCACATAGATCCGGCCGGCCGATAGCGCGGGGGTTGCGAAGGCGCCTTCGCCGAGATCGTTCACCGCCAGTACATCCCAATCGCGGCCGGCTCGAAGAACGGCGAGTTTTCCTTCTTCGCTAACCACGTAAATACGGCCTTCGGCGGCAACGGGGGACGCGGAGTACCCGCCCAACGCGCCGGTCGACGCGGCCGGTCTTGAAGACTTCGCCGGTGGAGGGGTTGAAGGCAGTCAGAATGCCGCCGTTCTTGATGACGTAGAGGACGCCATCGTAGAGCAGCGGCGACGGAATCACGCCGTCGAAGCCTTTGCCGTAATGCCACAGGTCGCGCGTAGCCTCGCCATCCAGGCGGACAGCGAGCAGGCCGGTGGGCCCGCCGGTGTGCCGTCCCCACGCATCCCATTTGTCCTGGGTGATGATGCCGTCGCCGTTCCCCATGTACTTGCCCATGCCGATGAACATCGCTGTCGTCTGGTGGTCGCTGGTGTCGCCGGGGATGTCCTGGTATTCATCCGGCGTAAGCTGTCCCGTCGTGATTCTTGTCCAGTTGGGCGAGCATGCCCGAGAAAAGGCCCGGCCCGTGATCCGCTCCGTAGCCGAACGCGTAGATGGTGTCGTGATCCAGCACGGGACTGGCGACCATGCCGGGGCTGAGGCCGGGGTGGCTGAATACCCGCTTTCCGTCGGCGACGCGATGGGCGCCGTATTGGCCCTGGCCGGCGGTCAGAATCAAAGGCGCCGAGCCTGGCGGCGTGTACAGCAGCGGAGTGCCCCAACCTTCCGATTCCTGGCGCGCGATCTTCCAGCGGATCTCGCCGTTGCGCCGGTCGAAGGCGGCGATGTAGGAATTGGTGATCTGGTCGGCCACCAGAATAATCGAATCGCCGGCGACGATCGGCGAGGCGCCCATGCCCATCGAGTTGGTGAAGGGACCGAGCGGCACTTTCCACCGCAGCCTGCCGGCCGCGTCATACGAGAGGAGACCGAAATCCTTGAAGAACACGTACACGTTTTCCCCGTCGGTGACCGGCGTAATGGCGGCGGGGTTGTTGAGCAGATTGACATCCTGCTTATGGGCGCGTTTTTCAACGCGCTCCCACAACAGCCGGCCGGTCGCGCGATCAAAGCACTCGGTGATCAGCTCTTCCTTGTCAAACCCAGTGAGGAACACGTGTCGCGCAGTGAGCACTGGAGAGGACTTGCCCGGCCGGACGGGCGTTCTCCAGATGACGTTACGCGACTTGCCGAACTCGATGGGAAAACCGGTGTCCTTCGATATGCCTGAGCCATTGGGACCGCGAAAGCGCGTCCAGCCCTGGTCCTTCGCCGGGTCCTGCGCCGGGGACGAAATTACCAACAGCGCGAGCTGCAGCAAGCCCGCGTGGAGAAATCGGCCCTTCATTCGCGGCCCAGTATAGCAGGCGTGATTGGGAGGACAAGTTCGCTACCCCGCTCCAATGGCTGCCTGTTCGATGAGTCCTACCCAGCCAACCGTGATCCGCGCCTCATTTCACAGGCATGCACAAGGGCGAATCGCCTCACATGACCTTGGGGGCGGTATAATGGCCCGAAGTCTGAGCCGGGAAATCCGGGTAAATCGGCGCATAATTCGGGGAATAACAATAAGAGCATGCCTGCCCGGTCCCGCATCGTCTTCACTTCGTTGGCAGTCGCGGCTCTGATTGTTGCGGTAGCCCTTCCGCCATCGGCGCAAAGCCAGGTTGGCAGCAGCGCGAGCCCTGTCATCACCCAGAAAATCGATCCCAGCAAGTCGCAAATGCTGCTCGGAAACATGCGTCCCGAAGCCACCGCAGTCAACGATCGCGGCGCGATCGGATACGATTCTCCGCTGGAGCACCTGTTGCTTCAGTTGAAGCGCTCGCCGGCGCAGGAACAGGCCCTCCGGCAGTACATCGACGACCTCCACAAGCCGGCGTCGCCTAATTATCACCGGTGGCTCACGGCGCAGGAATTCGGCCAGAGGTTCGGCCTGGCCAAGCAGGATCTCGACACCATCACCAGTTGGCTGGAATCGTACGGCCTGAAAGTGAACCTGGTCTATCCCAGCGGCCTGCTGATCGATTTTTCGGGCACGGCCGGACAGGTCCACCAGGCGTTTCATGCCGAAATTCACAGTTTTGATGTGAACGGGGTGAAGCACTTCGCCAACGCGACCGACCCGCAGATTCCCGCGGCGCTGGCCCCGGCGGTGGCAGGCGTGGTTTCCCTGCACGATTTCATGCCGCACGCGATGCACCAGATGCGTCCGGCGTACACGTTTACCGCTGGTGGATTCCAGTATCAGGCGGTGGTCCCGGGGGATCTGGCGGCCATCTACAATTTGAATCCGCTCTTCTCTGCGGCCACGTCGGGGCAGGGGCAGACGATCGTGGTGATCGAAGACACCAACGTCTACTCGACAGCGGACTGGACCAAATTCCGCTCTACATTTGGGCTCTCAGGTTATACCGGCGGCTCGTTCACACAGGTTCACCCAGCGCCTCCCACGGGCACGAACAACTGCGCCGATCCGGGCGTGAATGGCGACGATATCGAAGCAATTCTGGATGCGGAATACGCGAGCGCCGCCGCGCCCAGTGCCGCTATCGAGCTGGCGTCGTGCGCCAACACATCGACCTTCGGAGGATTGATCGCGCTGCAGAATCTTCTCAACGGCGCCTCACCGCCGCCGATTGTGAGCATCAGTTACGGCGAGTGCGAGGCGGTTAACGGCGCGGCCTCGAACGCCGCGTACAACTCGGCATACCAGCAGGCGGTGGCCGAGGGTGTCTCGGTCTTCGTGTCGTCTGGCGATGCCGGCGCGGCGGGCTGCGATCAGAATGCCAACAAGGGAACGCACGGAGTTGGCGTAAACGCCTTTGCCTCGACGCCTTACAATGTGGCCGTCGGCGGAACAGACTTCGGCGACAGCTACGCGGGCACCAACACCACCTATTGGAATACAGCCAACACGTCCACGTTCGCATCCGCACTCTCGTATGTCCCGGAGATCCCGTGGAACGATTCCTGCGCCGGTGTTCTGCTGGCTTCGGCGTTCGGCTTTTCGACAACCTATGGCTCGGGCGGCTTCTGCAATAGCTCTATCGCCAGCACCTACGGCTACTTGACGACGGCGGGTGGAAGCGGCGGACCGAGCGGTTGCGCAACCGGAAGCCCTGCTATCAACAAGGTCGTGGGCGGGACGTGCGCCGGGTATGCCAAGCCGTCCTGGCAATCGCTGGTGGGCAATCCCGCCGACGGCGTGCGCGACATTCCGGACGTTTCGCTGTTTGCGGCCAACGGCGTCTGGGGGCACTACTACTTGTTCTGCTATTCAGACCCGGCAAATGGAGGAACGCCTTGCACGGGAGCGCCCAGCGGCTGGTCGGGCGCGGGTGGCACTTCATTTGCCGCGCCGATCGTGGCAGGTGTTCAGGCTCTGGTGAACCAAAGGACGGGTTCGCGGTGGGGCAATCCCAATCCAACTTATTACAGTCTTGCGGCGGCGGAGTATGGCGCCAGCGGCAACAGTTCGTGCAACTCCACGTTAGGCCTGGGCGCGGCCAGTTCCTGTGTGTTCTACGACGTGACGCAAGGCGACATCGATGTGAACTGCACCGGACCGCAAAATTGCTACACGCCATCGGGGGCCAATGGCGTGCTTTCCACTTCGAACAGCGCTTACGCGCCGGCGTTCGGCACTACCACTGGTTGGGACTTCGCCACCGGAATAGGCACACTGAACGCGGCCAATCTGGTGAACGGGTGGCCGTCGCTCCCCACGCAGAACTTCAGCATTTCAGCCTCCCCGGCTAGCGTGACGATCACGCAGGGAGGCGCGCCGGGGACATCTACGGTGACGGTCACCGCTACCAATGGATTCAGCGGCAGCGTCAGCCTTGTGGTTACCGGCTGCCCGCCGGGAGCCACCTGCTCGCTCCCCACGCCTGTGTCCCCGGCTCCGGCGGCGACGTCGACGTTTACCATCACGCCCACGGCAGGCACCAGTACCGGGACATTCACGCTCACGATCACCGGGACAAGCGGCGCGTTGATTCATCCGGCCACGGTAACTCTGACGGTGAACCCGCTGAGTGGCCCGCCTGCGCTGCTGCTGATTCATGCCGATGCTTCGGAAGTGACCGGCACCGGCAACGGCTCGATCATTACGCCGGCCGTAGCGCCCGCCGGGTTCACCGGCACCGTGGTCGTAAAGGGCACCGGCTCGGCGACTTTCGCGCCGGCTCAGAGTGGCAACGGCGTGTATTTCCTGAATTGCTGCGCCAACACCAACAACGCGTACTACAAATTCACCGGCACGACGGTGGGGAATATCTTCAACGTGAGTCAGGCGCAAGTGTCTTTTTACTTGATATCGCGATACAGTTTTGCGCAGCGGCAGGGGAGCGCGGCAACGTCGCGCTACGCATTCGACGTGCGGGATGCGAGCCAGCATTTGTATTATTTTCGAACGCAGACAGGATCGGGGCGGCTGCTGTTCACGTATGCGATTGGAGGGGTGGCACAGGCGTACTACTTGCCGGTGGGGATGGAAGATACGCTATTCGGAAATGGAGTGGCGCTCAAGGTGACGCTGTCCTGGGGCAGCACGGGGAGCAATTTGTATTTGAATGATGGGCTGGTGAAGAGCACCACTTACACGCAACCCACGCCCAGTTGGACGGCGGCATCGAATTTCGATTTAGGAGCTTACGAGTACTTAACGTCCGGCGGATACAACGTTTCCGACGACATCATCGATGAGTTCACCGTGACCGGGCCGGCCATCAATCAGGTGCCGCCAGCGCTCTCGATCACCTCGCCGGCCGCTGGCGCAACGGTGTCCGGTACGACGCCGTTGACCGCCAGTGGAACGAGTTTGACTGGCGTGCAATTCCAGATCGACGGGAATAATCTGGGCGCGGTGGTGTCCGGGGCCGGCCCCACCTACAGTACCTCATGGGATACGACGACTGTGACCAACGGCACACATACGATTGGCGCGGTTGCCGTTGGCGCGTCTCTGAATACCAGCATTTCAGTCACTGTGAGCAATCCGCTGATCCCGCCGGTGATCACGAACGTGATGGCGACTTCGATTACATCGACCAGCGCCACGATCACCTGGACCACGGATCAGTCTTCAAATTCGCAGGTGGCATACGGCATCAGCAACAATCCGTATTCCTCGACCAGCCCGCTGAACGGTGCGTTAGTTACGTCGCATTCGGTGAATCTGTCCCAGTTGACGCCGTCGACGACCTATCACTTCCAGGTGCTCTCGCAAAATCTACAGGGCGCGCTGGCCACCTCCGCGGACTTCACATTCCCGACTCCGGCCTCGACCGGACCGCAGCCGCTGCTGCTGATTCATGCCGACGCCTCGGAAGTGACTGGTCTGACGAACGGCTCGGTCATCACACCCGCCGTAGCGCCAACAGGATTCACGGGAACTGTAGTTGTCAAAGGCACCGGCTCGGCGAATTTCGCACCGGCGCAGACCGGCAACGGCGTCTACTTCCTGGCCTGCTGCGCTAACACCAACAACGCGTATTACAAGTTTGCCGGCGCCGGCGTGGGCAGCCTCTTCAATCGGCCGTCGGGCCAGATTACCTTCTACTTGAAATCGAGATACACGTTTGCCCAGCGGCTGGCCAGCGCGTCGGCGCCGCGCTATGCTTTCGATGCGCGCGACGGCAACAGCACTCACCAGTACCTGTTCTATACCCGGACCAGCGGTACCAGCCTGATGTTCACCTATATCGTCGGCGGCGTCGCGCAGTACTATTTCGCGCCGGCGGGCACGGAAGACACGTTGTTCGGGAACGGCGTGACGCTGCAGGTGAAGTTGACCTGGAGCGGCAGCACCATGAGCCTTTACCTGAACGGCAACCTGGTGAAGTCGTCGGCCTACACGCCGCTTGCGGCCAGTTGGTCGGCGGCATCGAATTTCGATTTAGGAGCGTACGAGTACCTAACGTCCGGCGGCTACAACGTTTCCGACGACATCATTGATGAGTTTACGGTGAACTAGGTCCGCTAACTTCTCTAGCGGGAAGGGTTGCGTCCATTGATACTCGATGATGGAGACTAGTTCCGGACCAGCATTGGCGCGCGGGCGCTAGCCGGAGACTGGACGCGCGCATCGCCTGAGAATCACGGTTTGCGAAGGATGCGTGCAAGCGTATCGAGCGGGATCGCGACCTCTTGCGGCCCCGCCGCGCCGGCAGCGACCTGATACGTGGGGAAGTGCAAGACCAGGCTGTTATCGGTGAGCGTGAAGACTTTGAAATTGCTCTCGGCTGGGCCCGCGCCGTGCCGTACGGCAAGTGAGTCTGCAAAATCCTGCCGTTCGAGCGAGGCGATAGCCATTTGCGAGAGGCGCGACACGTAGTTGACTCCCGGCCGGAACAGATCGGATAGCACCAGGTCACGGCCGGTGCGGGTATCGTAGTTGATGCTGGCCATGAACCCTCCCGGGTGAGCGGCGCCGGGAACAAACACCGTCCATTCCAGCAGAACGCTAACGATGCCGGTCTTGAGAATGTTGGCCGTATATCGCCCGTCGAGGTATCCCGTGTAGCCCGGATATTCCGGATCAGCCGGCTTGGGCATTCCGTTCCTGAAGCCTTCAACTACTGGGTCTAATGTCTGGCGCAGCGCGGCGTTAAATTGGACGGCGTTGGCGATTTCCGGGTATCTGAAGTGAATGCTTTTCTCGCTGATTTCGCGCTGCTGAATCTGTGGGACGGTTTGGGGCGAGAAGGCAAGGAGCGCCACCAAGGTTTGCAAGATCATCGGGCCTTCACAATATCACGGGCGCGGCGTTGCGAAGTACAGAACACCTACGAAATCCTTGCGGCGATCGCGCCGGTGGCATAGTGACCACTGCGAGCCAGATTAGCCGGCGAATCTCGGCGCGAAGGACACAAAACCATTTTTCTAGTGGGTTTGCTAAGTCTAAAAGTGCAGGGCAGGTCGACTGATAGAATGGCCACTGAACTGACGACCATTGAAAAAGATCGTATCCTCAGGCTGGGACATTGGAGTTGTTGGTCCACAACTGAACTTCAAAGGAGATCGGATTTTCCATGGAAAATCCCGGCATTCAACCCTTTCGCGTCGCGCCGAGCGAAAAGAACCGGGCGGCGATTGTCTTCGTGCATGGATTCTCCGGCGACCGCGCCGGCACGTGGGGCGAAATGCCTTCGCTGCTCGTGCCCGACAAGCGGCTCAGTGGATGGGACATGTTTGGCTTCGGTTATCCCAGCCACAAAAGCTTCGACATCCTCGGCCTGTGGGCCGCGGATCCCGCGCTAAACCAGATCTCGGCCAAGCTAAATTCCGAGCATACACTGCGCAAGGAACGCTACGACGCTCTCGCGCTGGTGGCGCATAGTATGGGCGGTCTCGTCGTACAAAACGGCTTGGTGAAGTACGCGGCCCTGCGGAAACGCACTACGCATGTGTTTCTCTTCGGCACACCGAGCGCCGGCCTGGTCAAGGCGACGCTACTTTCCTTTTTAAAGCAGCAGATCCGAAACATGAGTGCGAGCGGCGACTTCGTCAAGGAGCTGCGCACTTCCTGGACAGACAAACAATTCGACACCAAACCACCCTTTGCGTTCTATGCGACTGCGGGTGAATCGGATCAGTTTGTCCCGCCAAAATCCTCACTCGGCCCGTTTCCAGAGGTATGCCAGCGGGTGATACCGGGAAACCACCTCACTATGCTCAGGCCAACAGACACCGGCTACCCGGCCATCGAAATTCTGACCGATGGACTGACTGGCGGTAAAGGCACCGGGGTCGCATTCAACTCAGCGCGCGTGGCCGTTGAAACAGGCCACTTTCAGGACGCCATCGAAGACCTTCTGCCGATTCACTCACAGCTCGACGATGCCGGCGCCGCGCAGCTCGCCATCGCATTGGACCGCAGAGGGCGCCGTGAAGAAGCGATTCAGGTGCTGAAGGACCACAAGCCAGCCGGTACTGACGTCCTGGGTGTTCTGGCGGGACGCCTGAAGCGTAGGTGGCAGGTCACTCGTCGGGCCGCGGATATCACCTCCGCGCGCGAACTCTATGACCGTGGTTACCAGGCGTCCTCAGGGAAAAATCCGCCCAATCACGACCAGGCTTACTATCACGCCATCAACCTTGCGTATTTTGCTTTAGCGGGCAGCGAGCGCGATGAGCCCACCGCGCGGGACTGGGCGACGAAAGCTCTGCAACATTGTGAAAGGGCCACCGATTCCACGCAGAAATTCTGGCGGCTAGCGACGGAAGGCGATGCGCTGGCGATACTAGGCAGACCAGATGAAGCCTTCCAGAAACATGCTTCCGCGGCGGCAATGAATCCCGAGCCCTGGCAAGCCTTTTCCGCCGAGGATCAGGCTATCCGCGTTGCAGATCTCAGCGGACTCGGCAAGGCATTTATAGAAAAGCTAGCGAGCCAATATGAGGGGGACGGTGCATGATGGGCAATCCGTTATGTTTCATTCTCATGCCTTTCGGCCGGAAGTCCGGGCCTGACCGGATCACAGTCGATTTCGACCGGGTCTACGGAGACCTGATCGCTCCAGCCGTGAGTGACGCCCAACTCGAACCGCTACGCGCAGATCAGGAAACCAACAGCGGCATCATCCACAAACCCATGTTCGAGCGGCTAATCCTCTGCCCGTTCGCCGTCGCCGATCTCACCATGGCCAACCCCAATGTCTACTATGAGCTCGGCGTCCGCCACGCTTTCCGTCCAGCCAGTACCGTTCAATTGATGTCGGAAGGAACCAGGCTGCCTTTTGACATCCAGATGATGCGCACGATTTCATATGCGCTCTCACCAGACGGTTCACCCGAACCTGGGAAGTTGCCCGCGGCCCGGCAAGCCATCACCGCCTTCCTGAAAGAAGCCCGCAAAGGCGCGAAGGATAGCCCCATTTTCCAGCTTCTCGATGGCGTTCGCGAGCCCATCCTCGAACATATGAAGACAGACGTCTTCCGGGACCAGGTGGAGTATGCGATCAAATGGAAAGACGCGCTCGCCGTTGCCCGCAAGCAGAACTCCGAAGCCGTTCGCGCCGTGGAACGCGAACTCGGCAACATCGCCGGTGTCGAGTCCGGTATTGCAATCGATCTCCTTCTGTCCTACCGCGCTACGTCGGCATGGGAAGACATGGTTACCCTGGTGAAAAAGATGTCGCCGCCGCTCGCACAAAGCGTGATGGTGCGGGAGCAGCTTGGTTTTGCGCTGAACCGCCTGAAGCGCCGCGATGAAGCGGAGACAGTGCTGACAAAACTCATTGAGGAAAAAGGCGCCAGCAGCGAAACGCTTGGAATTCTGGGCCGGGTCTACAAGGATCGTTGGGAAGAGGAAGAACGGCTCGGCCACGCAATGGCGGCGCAGGGGTTTCTGGAGAGAGCCATCGAAACATATCTTGCCGGCTTCGAGTCCGATTGGCGGGATGCGTACCCCGGCATCAACGCCATCACGCTGATGGAGTTGGCCGATCCGCCCGATGAGCGCCGGGCGCAACTCATCCCGGTGGCCCGCTACAGCGTGGAACGGAAAGTCGCCCGCGGCAAGCCGGATTACTGGGACCACGCGACTCTTCTCGAGCTTGCGGTTCTCGCACTCGATCAGAAGGAAGCCCGCCGGCATCTGGCCCGTGCGATCGCCAGCATTCGGGAGAACTGGGAACCTGAGACGACCATCCGTAACCTGCGCCTGATTCGCGAGGCTCGTGAAAAGCGAGGTGGCGCTCCAGCCTGGACCAAGGAAATTGAGGATCTTCTGGCAAAACGGTAAAGCTTTATTCAAGCGGTCTGGTTGGCCTCATGATCGACCCCCGGTAATGCTCCAGGATCGACACGGGCGAGCCAAACCGCCAGGTCCTAACGCCGAACGAAGAGAGCGTAACTACGCTGTCGCCGTCCGTCGAGAACGCCACTTGCTGTATCTTGGGCTGGTCGGTAAACGCGAGCAGTTCGTTTCCAGTGAGATCCCACAACCTCGCCCTGCCATCGTCGGAACCAGTGAGTACACGCATGCCGTCCCGCGACATAGTTACGCTTGTGACGGGCGCCACGTGCGGAAGTTCCGCGAGAAGCCGACCCTCCAGCGTCCAGACACGAACTACGCGATCGAGGGCACTCGTCACTACCATGCCTGAGGGCGCAAGTTCCGCCGCCATCAGTTCCTCGGGATGTTTCAGTTGAGAAAGCGGACGGCCAGTAGCAGCGTCGAGCACCCACACTATTCTGCCCGTCGTCATCGCAACCAGACGGCGCCCATCAGGCGTGAACGCAACTTTTTGCAAGTTGTCTCCGGTGGCATGCTCCCAGATTAACTTCCCCGACTGGTTCCATAACCGCACGGAGCGATTCGAGGCCCCAGTCGCGAGCCACCGGCCGTCGGGTGAAAATGCCGCGCAATACACCTCAGCCTTGTGATCCAGCACAGCCATCCGGTTGCCCGAGGTGTTCCAGATCGCCGCAGTGCCATCTGCGGAACTGGTTACGATCTGCTGGTCATCCGGAGCAAATGCTGCGTGATTGACGATGTCGGAATGCCGCAGTTCCTTCAAGAGGACGCCTCCCTGGGACCACAGGCGGGCGGCGTTGTCCCGTCCAACCGTCATGAGCATCCGCCGATCGTGGGAAAGGCCGGCCCATTTCCCGGGCGCGCCATGCGCCACAGCCAGCGTGACTTGACCGCCTTCATCCCATACTTTGGCACTCCCGTCAAACGAGGTCGTGACGATGGCGCCGCCCGTCGATGCCAGGTCGAAGCCAGTGAATCCGGATGGCTGCCGGATCTCGGAACGAGCGGCTCCGTCCGTCTCCCAGAGTAGTGCCGAGTCACTGCCGGTTGTGACGAAATATTGTCCCTCGGCCGACGCGGATAACAGGTTTCCTGGAATGGTGCGGATCAGCCGACCGCTGTCGAAGTCCCAGACTTGCGTGACATCGTGAGCCGAGACCACCAGGTTTTTTCCTCCGCGCGAGAAGCGGACAGCCCCACCCTCCGAGCCGCCAAGCCAGCTGTAAAACCTCTGCTTCGAAGCCGCCAGCGCGAGCTGCTGGGCCGATACCGGGTTGTCCTCATCCTCGAATGTACGGATAACCCGTCCCGTGTAGTCGAGCGCCCGGACAGTGCCATCCCTCAGCAGCACTCCGATATGTTCGCCCGTGGGAGAAATCGCCGCGGCGATCGCTTTGTGCTCGAGCACCACCTGGCTCGTCCCGCGATCGGCGCCAAGCAATGTAAGCTTTCCCTCTCGCGTGGCGGTCAGTAGTTTTGATCCGTCACTCGAGAACTGGATTGACGTCACCCGCCCTTGGTCATGTAAAAGAGCGATGACCGAGCTGTCGGTGTTCCAAAGGTGCAACTCGCCGCGATCCGTTCCAGCAGCGATTTTTGAACCATCAGGCGAGACAGCGAAACGTACTACGCTCCCGGTGGTCCGGTATTCGTTCAGAAACTGACCGGTGCGGTTGTAACGCCGGATGGGCTCCGCATTTGCCACCGTGACCAGAGACAGACTGTCCGGCGAGAACCAGGCTCGGTCTTCCAACGAGGCCAGCGGCAACTCCAATTGGTTCGACCCTGTCATGGATAATACGTGGACACCGGCAATGACATACAAAGCACCGCTACCATCCGGCGCGATGTCCACATGATCGCCGGAGGTTGCGCCCGTCCCCACTGAAAAAATCTGCGACCCGTCGGTCTTCCACATCTTCACCCCCACGCCAGTGGTGAACGCGTATTTGCCGTCACGCGAGATTGACGCGGCGAAAACTTCCGAGCCATGATCGAACGTGGTATGCAAGCCGGACCTTGCGAAGTCGTAAAGCGCTTTCTGGGATATCCAAGTCGGGTCGAGTGCCCACGCATCGGCTGCACGCCAGAATGCTGGCGGTGCTCGCCGTTGCTCAAGCGCCAGGGTCGATTGTGTCGCCGACAACTGTGCCTGCGCATGGTTTCTTTCGACGCGTGCTGTGTCCCGCTGGCGGCGGGCCTCCACACTTTGCCACAGGAAACCGGCAGCCAGAACGGCGATCGACACAAGTGCGCCGATCATAACTATCATGCGACGCCGGAAAAGCTGAACCTCCAGCCCCAGCAGTTCTTCCTTCGACTTACCGTGAATGGGCGCAGCCAGTGTCGCGATGGCCGCTTGCGAGTCTGCCCGCCTGTGCCCGCGTAACTCCGTGGCGCGCAAATCGAGCAAGAGCGGCTCCTCAGAAAACACGCCAAACATCGCCGGTGGAATGGCGGACGAAGCCGCTGAGTCGAAATCGCGCCGGGCCTCGTCCCATTGGTAGTTCCCGCTGGTTACGACGAGCAGAAGCGTGTTCTTCGGCTTGGTCGCAATCCATTGCTTTACCTCCTGACCAACCCATTTGGAGGCGGCCGCTTCGGGCGATGCCAGCAAGATGAAGAACCGCGAGCTGTCGAGGGCCTCTTGGATCACTCCCCACAAGCTAGGGGCGACGGAAAGATCCGTTTCGTCGCGAAAGATACGCAAACGCCGCCGTCCCAGCCAGCGGCGGTTGAGATTCTCGAGCCCTTTCTGAAGCGTCGGCGCGGTTAACCGGTCCGCGCGGTGGCTGTACGAGATGAACGCATCGTACACGGGCGGCCCTTATCGAAACCGAAGCACAGTGAAGACACTTCCTAGTTCCTGCAAAGCTGCGTTGGATCCCTGGTTGTTGAACAGGTAGAACATGAATGCACCGGCGCGTTTCCGATAGATATATACGACCATGCACCTATCGAAGCCCCTGGCAAACTCGTTCTTGGGAATGACCAGCGCGGAGGAACCCCACTCAGCATTGAAATCGCTTTGTACGTCCTTGGCTTCGAATGCGGCCGAGTTCAAGATACCGTTGTCGCGCGCAATGTTCAGTATGGTGGCCGTGAAAATAGCACGAGCGGCCAGTTCAGGCGCCACAGAGCCACCCTTAGGCGAGGGATCATACCTCCGGATTGCATAGCGAATCTCCAACGGCAACTTCTTCGAAGTTACGGCCAACTCGTAGTTCATATGCGGATTGGAGCGGATCTGAGTGGTGGCGTAATCTTTAAGAGCCGTGTCCCGAAAAGTAAGCCCGTTCTCGTTGAGTGAGTTCACAAACTCCGCGCCAACGGCAATCTGTGCGTGACCCGCGGTGGGAACGCACGAGAAAGCCAGACAGAGAAAGGCGGGAGTGCCGCGAAGGGGACTCGAACGCCCAATCCACTTCATAGGAAACACCTCCTTGTGCCTATAAAGTCTATCGTGGGCGGCCATATCAAACAACGCCTACACGCACCTTGGTGAGCCGTTTGGTCAGCGACCGCACTGGTGATCTGCGCTGTTGAGGGGCACTGTTAACTCCAGGCCTTCCTTAAGAAGATGACCGTTTCGATTGCTCCCACCGACGATCTATCCAAAACTGCTGACGATTCCCCGGCTGGTGCCCCGTACCGCCGCGAGATCGGGGAGGCGGACGGCAATGGTGATCACTCTGGCAAGACGGGCAATAGAATTCGCGACGCGGCGGATCCGCTATGATGCACGGACTGGACAGAAATCTGCCGGTGTGTTCCCGCTGGGCCTTCGCCCGAATGGAGGTTACGGTCGAACATTGGAAACGCGCTACCTGCTACTTCGAGGCGCACGGCGTGGCCCGGCAGGAAGACCGCGGCGGTATGGCCCAGATTCACGGTGAGATGGTACTGGCTGCCGGGCTCCAAAAGAGCGGGATACTTCATTGGATCGCGGGCGCTGGAACGCAAGATACCTTCCGCCAGCCCGCGTGCGGTCCCATCGGGAGCCACGTCAATCAGTTTGACTGCCCAGTCCGCATCGGGTGCATTTACGGTGACCCATAGGTCCGCCACCACCGTTCCGGCGATCGAGAGCGGCGCGGTTCGAACCGCCGAGGTATAGACCAGAACATCCTGCCGATCCTCAATCGCGCGGCGATCCACGGGACGCCAAGGCGTCGAGCGGGAAGGCCGGGGCGCATCGGCGGGCTCTGAAGGCGTCGGTTGGTCGGGATCCGATTGGAAGCGGTCGGCAGGCTCCGCCCCGGGCGTCACGCGAGTCAGTCGGCCATCGCCGCCGCGGGTATTGGATTTTCCTGTGGAGTGCAAATAAAACGCCGTGCCGACTGCTTCGGGAGGCGGCCAGGCAGTGGCCGTGCGCCATACGTTATCGCCCATCAGGAAATAGCGCACCGCGGGGAACGGCGTCACGCCTTTCGCAGTCTTCAGAAAGTGATCGAACCATTGCAGATTCTCTCCGGCGATATCGAGCTTGGCGTGCGGTCCGAAGTCAACTCCGGCCAAGACTTGATTGCCGATCGTGCTGTGATCCCAGGGACCGAGGATTAATTGCTTTTTCCCGGTATTGGGCAAGCGCAGGAAGTTCTCCACCGTTTCGCCGCAGAACAAGTCGTAGTAGCCGACAATGTTCTGCGCCGCCAGGTCTAACTTCTCTAATTCCGGCGTTGATTCCAGCCGCCGCCAGTAGCCGTCGGGCCGGTTGTGCATGACTACGCCTTTCAGCCATGGCATCGTCCAGCCGATTGCCTCATCGAGCGTAGCGAGTGGCAGGTGATAGTGAAGCTCCGTCAGATCTTCGGGCGCAGTGATCCCGGCCGGAGGTGGATTGATGGCCACGCCCGCCCCGGCCGTGAGCGCCAGACGAAGCGCGCCGCCCTGATACATCGTGTGATAGAAACTGCTGGGCGCAGCAGTGGGAGCGATGGCGAGCAAGCCATAAGCGCGATCGGCCGCCGCCACCCACTGCACTGCGCCCGGGTGCGAGGAACCCCACATCCCCACTTTGCCGTTGGACCAGGGCTGGTGCACAATCCAATCCAACGTGTCAAAGCCGTCCTGATCGTCGTTGTTGAAATGGACATAGCTGCCTTCCGATGCAAATGCACCGCGCGTGTCTTGAACCACCACGACATAATCCGCGGCCGCAAAACGCTCTGCCGTGGCTCTTGGCCCGCGCTTGTTGTATGGTGTGCGCATGAGCAGGACGGGCTTTTTTTCGCCCGCCGCCGCGCCATAAACATCAGTGGACAGGTGGATGCCATCGCGCATGGCGACGGGATAGACTTGCGGTTCTGCCGCCGTCAGAGCTTGGCTCGCGGCCACGAGCAAAATCAGCAACGAGGGCAATTTCATGAGTGGGGCTGGCCTCCGAGCGGCATCAGACCTTTGGTCCTGATCCATCCGTATCGAGTGTAGCTCGGCTCGCGTCCCATGGCAGCGTACTTCGACATGTTGTCGGTTGTGAATCCCGGCTGCTCCATAATTTTCTTAGACTCGCCCAGCATGCGCTTCGGGTAGGTCTCGAACCTACAACCCTTCGGTTAACAGCCAGGCGCGCCTCGCGCTCCTCGCGACTACTGGCAGCTGTCGTTGCCACACAAGAGCACGTTTCGTTCGCGTTTCAGGAAGGGGGCTAGTCTAGCAATGGCAATCGCGGCGTCGTGCTGGCTCACATTGCCGGCACCCGCGGGACAGTCTCCCTGACGTCCAACGTACCGATCTTCGGGTTGGGTATCCGCGCCAATGGTAGCGTTCACCTCGCTGAGAGTGATTACCAAATGAGCCAAACGCCGCAGTCTCGCATGGCTGCGAGTTGCACAGCGGGTCGATGATGCGTTCCCCTTAGGGATCGCCGGTCGCCAGAGGTTCAATTCTCACCAGCGGACTGAGAAACGGCGTTAAAGGAGAATGCCCACGCTTCTCCAAGCGGACGTCTGGACAATCAGCGTGCGAGAATGATTTCTTAGTCTCAATCCGGACAGGCTCGAACGCCGTGTAGCAGAAGCCAAGTACCGGAGAAAGCGAGAATCTCCATGAATCTACTCCGCTTCAGGCAGGCTGCCCCGATGGTCACGGCCCTCTTCCTCATCCCGGCTTCCTTCGCGCAGGCACCAGGAGGCGACAAAGTCGATCTGGACGCCCTGGCCCAGATCAAGACCGAGGCCTTCCAGCACTCGCAAGTGATGGAAAACCTCTTTTGGATGTCCGAGGTGTATGGTCCGCGCGTCACCAATAGCCGCAATCACAAACTCGCCGCCGAATGGGCTATGAAGCAGATGCAGGAGTGGGGACTTAAGAACGTCCACCTGGAAAAGTGGCCCTTCGGCTATGGGTGGCAGATCAAGCATTTCTACGCCGCGATGGAGACGCCGGTCTATGTTGCGTTTACCGGGTTCCCGCTGGCATGGACGCCTGGAACGAACGGCCCGATCACGGTCGAGCCGGTGTGGGCGCCCATCCACTCGAAAGCAGATTTCGCGAAATACCATGGCAAGCTGAAGGGCAAGGCGCTGCTGATGTTTGATCCGGCTCCACTCACGCTCCACACGCGGGCGGACGCGCAGCCTTCCCCAACGGATGAAGAAATTCTGGCACGCGGAGACCCGCGCGCGGGCCGTGGTGGCGGGGGCGGAGCAGCAGCCGGCGCTGCAGCCAATCGCGACCCCAGCGGGCGGGGTCGCCCCGGTGAAGGCGAGTGGGAGTACACGCCGACTTCGCTTGCCCTGGCCAATGCCAAGAACGGGGTCCTGCGCAACGAGGTCAACGCCTTCCTGAAGGAAGAGGGTGTGGCCATTTCCATCACGCCGGGTTACAACGGAGACGGCGGTACGATCTTTTCCACGTATGGTGGGTCGGAGAATCCCAAGGATCCAATTCCGCCTCCGATCGTCGCCATTGGGGCAGAGCAGTATAACCGCCTCGTCCGCCTGGTGCAGCACGGTATCACGCCGAAGCTGAACTTCGATATCGCTGTCGATTATCAGAAGGAAGACCAGAACGCATTCAATGTCATCGGCGAGATTCCGGGGACCACCAAACCGGACGAAGTCGTCATGCTCGGCGGTCACTTTGACAGCTGGCAGGGCGGCACCGGCGCCACGGATAACGGCACGGGATCCTCAGTGGCGATGGAGGCGATGCGCATTTTGGCTACTTTGCACAAGCCCATGGCGCGCACGGTTCGGGTTGCCCTGTGGGGCGGCGAAGAGGAGGGCGTCTATGGCTCAATCGCCTACGTGCAGCAGCACTTCGCTCAACGCACAACGATGGTGAAGACTCCCGAGTACGACAAGCTGGATGTGTACTTTAACGACGACGGCGGCTCCGGCCGCTTCCGCGGAGTGTCGGCGGGGGGTAGTCCGCAGATGGCGGCCATCTTCAAGTCCTGGATTGAGCCCATCAAGGACCAGCATATCGTTGCTGTTTCTGGCGGGGATCAGTTCAGACCCACCACGAGCCCTGGTGGGACGGACTCGTCCGCCTTTTCGTGGATTGGCCTGAACGGCATCGGTTTCATGCAGGATGGGTTGGAGTACGGTACCCGTACCCACCACTCCAACGCGGACACCTATGACCGCGTGCAGAAGGACGATGTGATGCAGGGTTCCATGATCGAAGCATGGTTTGCCTACAACGCAGCCACCCGTGCAGAGATGCTCCCGCGCATCCCAACCCCGGCCCCTGACCCCGATGCGAAGAGCCACGATTAGTGCACAACTTTGCAGGCCAAAAGCACTTACATCGCCTTTTCATTATTGCTGACGTGCTGCCTGGCCCTCTCTTTGGCGAGCTGCCAGAGTTCCTCCTGGCATCTGGCGGCCAGCAAAAAGGGCGACACCGTCGAGCTTTGCCTGTCGAACGGAGACGAATGCCCACAGGCCGGCGGCGTATCCCCCAGCTCGATTTCCGTTTATCGCTGGGACAACATGCACGACAACGAGCTCGTGTGGGACGCAGAGCCGAAAAATCCGATTACCGCTGGCAAGATAAGCGGCGTGGTCACCTACGGGGTGCCGCCTAAAGACTGGATCAACAAGCTGACGCCGCCCGCCCTGGTTTGCGGAAAGGCATACCTCGTTAATCCGGGAGCCCATTACTTCGCGCTGAAATGCGACGGGACCGTCGTCGTATTCGATGATCCGCATCTGGAAGAGTTTTTCAGGGAAAATACACCCGCAGAACCGGACAAAATAACCGGAAAGGGCTGCGGGATGCGAAAAGGGTTTACGAGAAAACCACAAGCGGACGAGCCCGCGACACGAACCAAGAACTACATAACGCCGAGCGGGCTACAGCGCCTCAAAGAGGAGCACCGGTTTCTGCTCACCAGGGAACGTCCCGCCGTGACGGAGGTGGTGGCGTGGGCTGCTAGTAACGGCGATCGCAGTGAAAACGCCGACTATCAGTACGGCAAGCGGCGGCTGCGGCAGATCGATGGGCGGATTCGCTTTCTCACGAAGCGAATCGAAGCCGCGGAAGTGGTGGACCCGGAAACTCCGAGAGCGGGGCAGGCGACGACGAGGGCATTCTTCGGAGCGACCGTGCGCTATGCCAATGGCGCGGGAGCGGAGCGAGTGGTGAGCATCGTGGGCACCGACGAGGTCGATCTCAACCGCAACCACATCAGTTGGGTGTCGCCTCTGGGGCGCGCGTTGATGAAGTCGGCAGCGGGTGACAACGTAGTTTTCCAAGCGCCGCGCGGTACAGAATACCTGACCGTGCTGGACGTGTGTTACGAGCGCATTTCTGTGGAACCGTTCCGTGAACCACCTGGCTCCGAGGCCTCGGCAAAGGGACTCCCTCGCCGGCGCCAATCCACCTGACGAAGGTAACGCCGTAGTGTTCAGCCAATCCGCGCTCGTGTGCGCTCGGCAATTCCCGAGAAAAGGCGTTCGAGGGAGTAGAGCGGGTGTGGAGTGGCGCGCAATCAGTTGCCGGTGGGGGCTCTTTCGGCCGCGTCGATGATCACCACATCGAGCTTGGCTTTGTCCGCCACCAACCGCAACGGCACGCTGCGCTGCTCGGGGTAGGGCCGGTCGTTTTCAATCGGTGGTAGCCGACTATACGTTCGGATGCATCAGTAAGCGCTGCGGCGTCAGGGAGGGTCTATATCGCAGCCTCAGCGAGCAGTACTTCGCCACCGAGGCGAAAGGGCTCAGTGCGCGCTACGACGGCTGATTCGTTGAGCCCGAAATCAACGGACGACTAGTTGATTTTCCTGGCCGGAGCAGCACGGGTTCTTCCGAAGCTGGACTGGCGACGCTCACGTCTCACAAAACGCGGACTACGGGATCACGACCAGCCGGCGACCGTGCATGTCGCGTTCCCATGCGCTCTCTATGTCCCTGAGAGCCACCCGCTCGCTGTCAAGCCTCAGCAGGCCCTGCGTTGCGTGGTTCATCACCTGTTGAAGGACATCGGCCAGAACCTCCCGAGGGGGGATACCCGCCGTCCCCAGGATGCTGAGCGCTACGCTCCGCAGCACCGCTGCGGGAAGCGTGATGGTTGGTCCCGCACTCTCGCCCACTTCAACGAGACGGATCTCCGATCCGGCAGCCGCAAATTCCGCGCGCGCGACGGCCGCGAGCAGGGCTTCGGTTGGTGCACCCCACAGGTAGTCGACTATCACATCGAAACCCTTCTCGCCTGCCGCGCGCCGGAAGGCTTCGATCAAGTCTTGGCCTGGCTGGTTGAGCCGTATGGTTTCATCCGCGCCAAGCTCATGCAGCGTATTCAATACCTCTTCGTTTCGTCCAGCGGCCACCACGCGTCCGGCGCCCAGGATTTTGGCTATCTGCACGGCCAACTTACCGGTGACCCCCGTCGCGCCAAGAATCAGGACGGTTTCGCCCGGAGCCAGTCTAGCGCGATGCTTGAGCGAGAGCCAGGCGGACACGCCGGGGTTGGCAATCCCGGCGGCGATCTCGTCAGCCAGGCCGTCGGGGACCGGAAAGCACTGCGCTTGCCGCACGACGGTGCGCTCAGCCATCGCGCCGTACGGACAAGGAAAGCGCGAAGTTCAAGAAGGAAAAAGACCTGAACGAAGCGGGAAGCTTTCTCGAAGCGAACAAGTTTGGCTTGGTGGTCGTGGTCGGCTACACCGGCCATCAGGGCGACTCGGAGAAGAACCACGAACTGGCCCAAGCCAGGGCCATGGTGGTGCGTGGCTATCTGGCAAAAAATTTTAAGCTGGACGACAAGCGCATCAAGACCCTGGGGATGGGCGAGACGGGTTCGCCGGACGATCGCGGCCGTGTCGAGATCGTGGTCTTCGCGGGCCAGGCAAGTGAAGCCAATTCCCGCCGACTCAAAGAATAGCTTTTGCCGTCTCCGTCTGAATCGCGTAAGGGCACGCTGTCGGACTTACGACCTTCGAAAAGTGCTAGGGCGCAAAAATGCTGGTTCGGTGTAGAACCGGATTTTTGGCTCCCCGGACGGCTAGCCCTTCCTGAAGCTTCCGGTAAAAGATACTCGGCCCTCGGTACGTGCGACGCGATGTAAATGCCCAGTTCTACGTGACTTATATATGTGTTGAAAGATGGAAGCTCAACTGCTTAACAAACAGTGAGCGTGGAGCCGCGTTCCAAAGAGGCTTCTCCACGCCGAGTGAGGAGGTTCCGATGACGGAACAAGCGAACTCTCTTGACGGCTTGCGTCTCAGTAGCCTTGATACAGGCTCAGTTATCGCTCTTCACACCAAGAGCCGCTGCTATCGAATCGAATACCTGGACGGGGATCGCGTGCGCATCTCCGGACACCCAGAGTGGTGCCCCACGCCTGTGCTAGCCCGGCTTCATGGTTCAAAGGGCTATTCGAACGGATTCGCAGAAGGCTACATTGGGTGCGGGATGCGCCTGCTGTTTGAACGATTGGATGACTGCATTCCGGTCACTACGTCGGAGATTACGGACATTCGTGTGATCAACTTGAACTGAGCCTCCGTTCGCGACGGCCCCTCTGGCGGTTTTGGCAATCGTATTGCAGCAGTAAAGACGGAACCTGGTACGACGCCGAATGAAGGCGTCGGCGGCTGAAGCGAATGCCGGGTTGCTCATTTCTTCAGGAGGCTATGATGTCAGCAACAAACACGGTTGTTTTTGGTATCTATCCGAACGAATCGGACATCGTGGACGGGATCGAGCAATTGAAGCGTCTCGGGTTTCGTGCCACTGACCTCTCGATAATGCTTCCCGAAAATCTCGGGTCAAAGGACATTGGCCACGAGAAGCACACGAAGGCGCCGGAAGGTGCTGTTGCTGGCGCCATTGCCGGGGCGGTAATTGGCGGGGTGCTGGGTTGGCTCATGAACGCGGGTTTCATTCAGCTCCCCATCGAAGGTGCCAGCGGCCTGATGACGGCCACTCCCGTGATCGCCATTTTTGCAAGCGTGGGAATTGCGGGGCTTGTAGGCGCAATCGTCGGCGCCCTGATAGGCGCCAGCCGGCCGGAGTATGAAGCCAAACGCTATGACGGCCGGATCCGATCTAGCCGAATCCTGCTGTCTGTGCACTGTGACAGCGCGGAATGGCGGGTGCGGGCCAAGAGGGTACTTCGCCACACAGGAGCCGAGGGTGTTGCTTCAACCCTGGAAGCCAAGGCTGATTTCGCTCCCAGCGTGAAGCCTCAACCAAGAGCGCAAATGAAAATGCCTTTCGTGCACAAGACTTTTCTCGACGGCGCAGATCACGCTCATGTTTCGCCGCAAGCCCCATTATTGGCTGACACGACAATTGAGGACGTGCGCGGCGGAGTTCGCACGCCGATCCAGTAGCATGTCGCGACACCGGATGTTCTGAGCATCCCGAAGGTAATATTTTCATACACGTGCGCTTCAGCTCAGTCGCAAGGCATTGATAGTGCCGGCATTCTGACTCTGGCAGCCAACCTGCTTCTTAACTGGTTGTGAAAGAGAGCGGCCAATGAGCGTTAGGCTTCTTGTCGAAGAGGTCTACTGTGGCCCGAAGCGTCGCTGGCGGTACGCGCAATCAATGCTCCTGCTCATCGGCGTTGGCGCAATAGGCTATAGCGGATGGAGTTACATTGACCAATTCATTCATCAGCGCGGGGAACGCGCTGCTTTCGATCTGGCGAGAGAAGAGAGGCGAACGCCCGCGCTACCAGCTCCAACTGAGGCGTTCAAGGCCAAACTAGTGATCGCGAGGCTGAACCTCACAACAATGGTCGAAGAAGGCGTCGGAGAGGACACACTGCGGCACGCCGCCGGTCATATTCCCTTGACCGCGATGCCCGGCCAGCCAGGGAACATAGGAGTAGCGGCGCATCGCGACACATTATTCCGAAAATTAAGAGGAATCCGAACCCACGACCGCATCGTCTTATCAACCCTTACGAAGGACTACCGCTACGAGGTGACGGCAACTGCCATTGTCCGCCCAAACGATGTATCGGTTCTGGCTCCGACCGCAGGGGAAAAGACTTTAACTCTGGTCACCTGCTACCCGTTTTATTTCGTTGGCCCGGCACCGAAAAGATTTGTGGTGCAAGCTCGGCAGATCGCTGAAACCTCAACTTCCGCCTCGGACAATTAGTTCTTCGTAACTCCGTTACTTCTTTTTCGATTCCATCATCTTCTTCATGCGTTCTGTTGATGGCGGAACAATCCCGTTCACTCGCAGATAGCCCACTACATTTCCATAAATCTCGTTATTGTGGGTCACGGTGTGCAGGAACGCGGCAGTCATTTGCGGCGAAGAGAGGATTTTCTGATCGTCCAGGTTGTCGAACGCGGCAACACAATAGGCAAACGAATCCTTAAGGTTTTTTGCGATCTCGTCCTTTTCCTTCAGCATGTCAGTCTTGCTCTTGGGCATGGGATTCGGCTCCCCTCGAAGCGTAGAGCAGTCGACGTAGTTTCGCTCCGTCGAGTGGTTGATCCATTCGCCGAACGTCATCTGGCCGGGCGTGAGCCGGAAATTGTATTTCTCGGCGGGCATGGCGTCGGCAGCCGATTCGAGGAACTGCCGGACGTTATTGAAGGAGCGGTCGATCACAGTCGTCTTCAGGGTATTCTGCGCTTGGAGCGAGGCGATAGCCAAGCAGAAACCCGCAAGGAATCTGGTTCTCATTGTTCGCTTTCTCCTGCGGAAATGGTAGCAGAGATTCTTCCGGCCTGGCTCGCCGAGCCGGCCTGGTGCCGCCCAATTCCAGGATTGCGGTCAATCGTGCAATCGGGCAGGCGGAATCGCAATTTGCACGCCGGTCTGGTAGAGTTCTCTGTAGTTGGAATGAAATAGAGGCATAGAGTGAACACGGAAGGCCCTTGGGAACTAGGCGACCTACTCGTAGGTCAAAACCTCGTGCTGGAGCTGATTGCGCGGGGCGAGTCCCTGCACCAGGTGCTCGACACGCTATTGAGGGTAATCCAATTGCAGTGCCCAGGGATGATTGCTTCGATTCTCTTGCTCGACCCCGATGGTAGTCACGTCCGGCACGGCGCGGCCCCCGACCTCCCTGAAGATTATGTGCGCGCCGTCGATGGGCTCCCCATTGGCCCGCATGCCGGTTCCTGCGGAACAGCAGCGTTCACTCGAGAGCCTGTCATCGTAGGGGATATTGCGACGGATCCGTTATGGAACGATTATCGCGCTGTGGCCCTCAAAAACGATTTGCGGGCCTGCTGGTCCACCCCCATCTTCGACTCAGAGCGGCGTGTGCTGGGGACGTTTGCCATGTACTTCCACGCCCCTGGCCTACCCAACAAGAGCCATCTGAGGTTGATTGATATCTCGACACACATTGCCGCCATCGCAATCATGAAGCATCGGGCTGAGGAAGAGATCGGACGACGCGGGCGTTAGGCTAACACGAGAGTACCTTTGACGTTCGCGCTTTGGTTCCAAAGGGTGGATAAGAGCTTTGAAACCATCCTGGATTTAGCAGGGATCACAGATTTCCGGTTTCACGATCTCCGGCACACGTTTGCGAACTGTTACACGATGAACGGAGGCGATCTGTATGAACTAGCCAAAATTCTGGGCCATCCGACATCAAGATGACCGAACGCTATGCGAAACTCGCAGAACAGTCACATTGCAAAGAATGGTCCCTTATTGTTCCCCGCGTAAAAATGTGGTGGCCAGGGACGAAATTGAACCGCCGACGCCAGCTTTTTCAGGGCTGCTTGCCGACTCGTCTAAGGGGTTCAGAATCAGTGCAGGCTTCAGTTGGAGAAGGAGTTACGAGAGAGTGTCTTTAGGACTGGATGGGATGATTTAGGCTGTTTTCGCCCCGCCGATGTTCCCTTATTGTTCCCACCTCGACGGCGCAGCGGGACTGTTAAGGCGTTTCTCAAGCGACCGATCCAGAAGTTGGGAAACAGCTGTCCAGGGCAGTTCTCCCTCTTTTTTCGGCCCGGCATCTCGCTTCGGTTGGACGAGCTACGAGCGGAAACGAGGGCGATCGTGGTTGCCGCGGAGGTGCTTTCCCCACGTGCGGCTGCGCTAGAGCGGCTCAAGGCTCTTGTACTCGACACAAATCGTCGCCTCTGAGCAAAAGACAAGATTCACGTTTGCTATTGGGTGATATCGGGTTCGATGTCGGACGGTCGCGCCGTGATGTTGACTTTGCCCCTATGTGGTCATGACGTCTCGGATCCCGAGCATCATGTCTTCATCACACGTGCAGCATGCTGTCATTCAGTCCCTCTTTTTCGCACCTTCGACCACAAGACAACAAAAACGGGCGATTCATCGATCTCTTTCGAGTTGGGCAAGTACCGATGGACCTGGATGACTGCCTCAGTGACGATCGCGGGGCCGGCCCAGTTTGCGCGCCAGTAATCGCTGGCAAGGTCTGCAGCTTTCTCTGCCGAGCCGGCCTCGAAATCCATTGGATATGTCACTGCCCACTTCCCAACGGCACCCGCAACAATGAACCTGGTTAGAAACCTGGTTACTCCTCTTTTCTCTTCCCCCATCGGAACGTCATCATTGATAGACGACTTGGTGCGCGTAGGCCTTGTCCACTTCCGGATCTTCCGCAAAGCGCCGCTGCAGGATCCAGATGCCCTCCGGGTTGGCTACCAGAATCAGTCCCCGGCCGCCGTCTCTGCTGATCGCCGTGACGCCTGCGAACTCGCGAGCCACTCTTGGATGCTGAGCATCCGAAAAATCCATGATTCGCACGGTTTGGGGCGCTGCTGCCAAGGCTGGCGCGCTCTGTTCATTCGTAACCAGAGCTGCCGTGCCTGCAACAGCGAAGAGGCTGCCGGCGTCTCCATTACTTGGATACGAAACTTCGCCCAGAACCACGGGCTGCTTGAATTTCGTGACGTCGATCAGCGTAACGCTCTTGCCGGGATCGCGTTCCGCATACACGTAGTGGCTGCTGTAATGTTGGGTGGCAAGAAAACGCCTGATGGGTCCATTGGTGAGGGGGATATGCCCGACCACTTGAATTTCATCTTGTGGATCCTTGGGCGTCGCTTTGACTTTGTTATTTTTGGCATCGACCGGCGGGATCAGCACAAGCATTCCGGCGAGAAGCGCGAGGAAAGACAACCGATGATTAGATAGTTGCATGGGATGGTTCACTCCTTTATTCGTTGGTTACCGTAGGCAAGACAAAATCCGGCCGGTACTAGAAACACGGTGAAAAGCACCGATACGCTCAGGCCGCCGATCAGCGCGCGAGCCAGCGGCGCATAGGATTCGCTGCCTTCGCCGAGCTTCAGCGCCATCGGCAGCAGGCCGATGACGGTGGCCAGCGACGTCATCAGCACGGCCGCAAGCGGACCCGGCACGCAGTCGCGACGGCCTCGCGAGCGGCCATGCCTTCCCGGCGAAGATGATGCGCGAACTCGACGATCAGAATGCTGTTCGACATCGCGATGCCGGCCAGCATCACGACGCCCATCAGCGACATCACGTTCAGCGTGGTGCCGGTGAGCCAGAGCGTGAGGAGCACGCCGGTCAGGCCGGGCGGAAACGCCAGCAGAATGATGAACGGATCGATGAACGAGCGGAACTGCGCGACCAGGATCAGGTACAGCAGCAGCACGGAAAGCGTCAGGCCGAGCGCGAAGCTGCGGAACGAGGCGCGCATGCCTTCGACCATTCCGCGCACCGTGACGTCGACTCCCGGCGGGAGCTTGGTTCGGGCGATCAAGCCGTTGATCCGATCGGCGATCGCTGCCCAGATCCTCGCCGAGCGGACGGACATAGATGTCGAGGACGCGGCGAATCTGGTAGTGATCCACTTCGGTCGGCGCTTCGAAGCGGCGTGATGCTTGCTGACCATGTCGAGCCGCGTCGGCCGCTTCAGCCCGACGCCGTGCAGCGGAATCGACCGCAGATCGAGCAGGCTCTGGATCTGCTGCTCGGGATACTGCACGTTCAGGAAGTAGTTGTTGTTGTTCTTGGGATCGATCCAGACATTCGGCGCGACCATCTGATTGGAGGTGAGCGCGGTGATGACGTTCTGCGACGACTTCTTTTTCGCTCAGGCCGAGTTCGCCGGCGCGCGTGCGATCGATTTCCAGCGCAGCGCCGGATAGTCGAGATCCTGCGGAATGTAAACATCCGCCACGCCGCGAATCTGGCGGATCTGCCGGGCGAGATCGAGCGTCGGTCTGATAGCTGGCCTTCAGATTCGGTGCCGCCGACCTGCACGTCGATCGGCGCGGCGAGCCCCATGTTCAGCACCGCATCGACCAGGCTGCCGGACGAGAAGATAGGCCGCCAGTTCCGGCATTTCCTCCTGCATGCGCGCCTTCACGCGCGCCATGTACTCGTAGCTGCCGGTCTGGTGGCCCGGCTTTCAGGCCGACCTGCACGAACGCGGTGTGCATGGCGGCGTTCGAGGTGTAGATCGCGGAGAAACCCGGGATCGACGCCGATGTTCGAGACGATCATCGCCAGGTCGCGTCTCGGGAATCGATGCGGCGAATCAGCTCTTCGAGCCGCGCGATTTCCTTTTCCGTCTCGACCAGCCTCGTGCCCGACGGCGCCTTCACGTTGATGACGAACTGTCCGGCATCGGTTCGCGGGAAGAAGGCCAGTCCCAGACGCGGGAAGAGCAGCAGGCTCGCCGCAAAGCCCAGCCGCAAACAGCACCAGCGTAGAGCAGGCCGGACGCAGGACGCACGGCCGACCAGCGCGTCGTAGACTTCCAGGAACCGGTCGAAGCCGCGGTTGAACCAGCGTTGAATCGCTGTCCCAGGCTGGCTCCGGCCGATCGCTGCGTCGCCGGATGTGACTGCCCGCATGCTTCATGAATCGCGCGCAGAAGAGCGGCACCACGGTCATGCGCGACCACGTAGGAGGCGAACAGCGACAGCACCACCGCCAGCGCCAGCGACGAGAACAGAAACTTGCTGACGCCGTAGAGCAGCGTCACCGGGAAAGAAGACGACGACGGTGGTCAGCGTCGCGGCGAGCACCGGCAGCGCCACTTCGCGCCCGCCCTTTTCCGCGGCGACCGCCGGCGGCTCGCCCAGTTCCAGATGCCGATAGATGTTTTCGAGCACCACCACCGAGTTGTCGATCAGGCGCGAGAGCGCCAGCGCCAGTCCGCCCAGCACCATCGTGTTGATCGAGCTGCCGCCGATTTGCAGCGCAATGAAGGTCGCCAGCGCCGAAAGCGGAATCGAGAAGAAGACCGCAACGCGTGGCCCGCATGCTGCCGAGAAAGACCAGAATCATGAGCGAGGTGAGGAACAGTCCGATGCCGCCTTCGTCCAGCAGCGTGCGGATCGCGGTCTTGACGAATTGCGATTGATCGAAGACCACTCGGTTCACCAGCGACGGCGGAACATCGAACAAGCTGCTTGAGCTTCTCGCGCACGCCGTCGACCACCGCGATGGTGTTGGAATCGCCGCCCTGCTTCAGCACCGGCAGATAGACCGACCGCTGGCCGTCCACGCGCACGGCGTTGTATTGCAGCGCGTAGGCGTCCTTGGCGATGCCGATATCGGAGACGCGCACCGGGTTCTCGCCGGACAGCTTGATCGGCACCTGGTTGATGTCGTCGACCTTGCTGACCTGGCTGTTGGCGTAGATGTTGTAGTCGTACTGGCCGATCTGCACGTCGCCGGCCGGCAGAATGAGGTTGGATTCGTTCATCGCGCGCACCACGTCCATCAGGCTCAACTGGCGCGCTTCCAGCTTGAAGGGATCGACGTAGAGCATGATCTGGCGCCACCGTCCGCCGAACGGCTGCGGCACGGCGGCGCCGGCAACGCCCGCCAGCTGGTTGCGCACGACGTTCTGCGCGAGGTCCTTCAACTGCGTTTCGCTCAGATCCTCGCCCTGAAGCGTCACCAGGCAGACCGGCAGGCTGGAGGCGTCCATCTTCAGAACGAACGGCGGCAGCGTGCCCGGCGGCAGATGGCTGATCTCCGCCATGGCGAGGCTGGCGATGGTGGTGACGGCGGAATCGGGATTGGTTCCCGGCTGGAAATAGACCTTGATCAGGCTGACGCCGGAGAGCGACCGCGATTCCATGTGATCGATGCCGCTGGCCAGCGTGAAGAAGCGCTCCAGGTGATAGGTGATGTTGCCTTCGATCTGCTCCGGCGGCATGCCGGAATAGAACGTCGCCACCGCGACCACCGGAATATTCATCGCCGGGAACAGATCCACCGGCATCCGCACCACGCTGACGATGCCGACCAGCGTGATGACCAGGCAGATGACGACGATGAGGTAGGGTGTTCGAATGGCGAAGCGTGACATGCTAGTGGCCTGCGCCTCAGCGCTTGGTCTGCACCTCTGTCCGTCCTTCAAGCCGGCGCGCCGGCCCAACGACCACCACATCGCCTTCCTGCAAGCCCGGACCGAACTTCGACGCGCTGATCGTTTTCCAGGCCGAGAGTCACCGGCACGATGTGGATCACTCCGGGCGCAGCCACCGCGTAGACGCGCGGCGCCGGGCCGCTTCGCTCCACCGCGTCGAGCGGCACGGTGAGGGCGTTGCGCCGTTCGTCCACGCGCAGATTCACTTCGGCGTACATGCCGGGAACCAGCGTCAGCGAAGGATTGGGCACATCGACTTCGGTGTCCATCGTGCGGGTGGATGGCTGAATCTTTTCGGCGAACCGAGCCACCGTCCCGGGAAACGTCCGTGCCCAGCGAAGGGACGCGAACATCAACCGTCTCGCCCACGTGAACGCGCGACACGGCCGATTCGGAACCGGCAGAATCAGTCGCAGCAGGTTGTTCTGCGAAAGCTGCACGACCGGCATCGCCTGGGTTTGCGACGCCGTGCCCGCCTGAATCATCGAGCCGACGTTGGCGTAGCGCTTGGTCACCACGCCGTCGAACGGCGCCGTGATGGTCGTGTATTTGTGCAGCGTTTGCAAGCGGCTCTGCTCGGCCCGCGCCACGCGCACTCGCTGTTCCGCCGTCCGCAAGCTGGATTTCGCGGCGGCGACCTGCGCTTCCGCGACCAGGTCGCGCGAGCGCGCTTCGTCGACTTCCTGCTGCGGCACCAGGCCAGGCTCGCGCTTCAAGACATCCGCGATCCGCGTGTAGGACAGGTGCGCCAGCTCATGCGCGCTTCGGCCCGGTGCAACTCATCGGACGCCGTCGCGATCTCGGCGTCGGCCTGATCGATGGCGGCCGCCGCCTTCGTCAGATCGTCTTCCATCTCGGGAATTTCGAGCGTCGCCAGCACCTGGCCCTCGCGAACGCGATCTCCGATGTCCACCTTGATCGAGCGGACATAGCCGGAGACTTTCGCCATCACGTCCACTTCCTGGAACGGCTCGAATTCGGCCGTCAGCGCCAGGTCGCTCGCGAGATCCGCGCGCGCGGCCTTCACCACGGGAACGATGGCGGGCGCGTCGGCCGCGCTGGCGGCCTTCTCGCCAGCGGCATCGGTCTTGGCGCAGGAGCTCAAGGCTCAAGATCAACGCACGCAGAACAGTCGCGCAGCGCGTGTCGCTGATCCTCATCGCAAAGCTCCCGTCACGAACGCCAACGCCGCACGCCGGCTCAGGTATTCGTACTTCGCGCTCGCGGCGGCGATTTCGGCCGACATCTGGCTCAATTGCGCCTGATTCAGTTCGACGATGCTGCCCAGGCCGTTGTCGTAGCGCGTCTGCGCCAGCCGCAAACTCTGCTCGGCCTGCGCCACCAGCCGCGCGGTCACATCCAGGCGGCGAAAGGCGGTATTGGCTTCGAGCCACGCGACCCGCACCTGCTCGCGAAACCTGTACGGTCAGGTCCTCGACATCTCTGTCCGCCGCCTGCGCGCGCAACTCCGCTTCGGTCTGCCGCGCGGCGATACAGCTTGCCGTTCAGGATCGGCACGCTGACATTCACGCCCGCGGCGCTGTAGGTGCCATGCAGCCGTGGATCGGTCGCCGGAAGGCCGCCGGCCACGCCCATCAGGCTGACCGTCGGACGGCTCAAGCCTTCTCTGCCTGCGCGAAACGATGCGCAGCATCGCGGCTCAAGCTGCAGCGCGGCCAGATCAGGGCGTTGCTTCAGCGCTTGCGCAACGACGACCTCAGGATCGGCTTCGAGCATGGGCGGCAGAGGCTCGTCGGTCGAGCTCGAAGCGCTCTGTCTGCGTCGTACCCAGCGCCGCGGCGAGGCGCGCGCGGCTGGCCTGCACATCGTTCTCGGCGCGGAAGAGCGCCAGTTCCGCTTCCGAAACCGCCACCTCGGCGAAGCTCACGTCCAGCGTCGATTTGAGAGAGCTTTGCGCCAGTGCCCGCACCTGCCGCAGCGTCAGACGGCGATTCTCGACAACGGCCTGCGCGACCTGCAGCACCGTGTCGGCGGCCAGCGCCTGATAGTAGGCCTGGTCGACCTCGATCAGAATCGCAGCGCGCGTATTGCCGACGATCTGCTCCTGCGCCGAGGCCCGCAGCTTGGCCGATTCCGCCAGATTCGCGGTGCGGCCGAAATCGGTGACGAGTTGGCTGACCGTGACGCCGGCAGCCACGCGGCTGTACAGGCTGGATGTCTGAATGGTGCCCGCCGAAAGCGTCGAATTGTGTTCGGCCGCCGACGCTGGTGAAGTTTCCCGAGAGCAGCGGATAGAGCGGCGCGCGCGCTTCGGTGATCCCTGATTTCGCGGCTTCGGCGAGAAGACTTGCCGAGCTGATCCGCGGATGATTGCGGAGCGCGAGTCTGCTCAGCCTGCGAAAGCGTGAGCTTCTTCGGGGACTGCGCCATTGCCGTGGCCGAAGGCCAGCAAGGCTAACGGTGAGAAGGGGCCGCGTCTGCATCCTAGCTTGGTTCTTCTCGAACAGCAGCCTTGATGACCGTGGTGTCATGTGCCTCAATCAGTCCGTCGGTGATGAGTTCGCACAGCGATGGCAGCAGCGCATCCGCCGCTTCCTTGGTTTCGATGAACTCGATCCGCACCGGGAGGTGCTCTCGCTCGCGCCGTCTCCGCCTTCCGTCGAATGCGTCCGATGATGCGAGCCGAAGCCCGCCGCCGGCCGGATCAGCGTCGCGCCGGCCACGCCGCGCTCGCGCAGGAAAGTGAAAGATTTCGTTGTAGAGAAAATCGTGGCGGGCGGTGGTGTCCTCGTTGAGATGAATCGTTATCTTCTTCGCCAAACCCGGTGCGAGCATTACGTTTTTTCGTTGTCTGCGCGTCGCAAAATGACGCCTGTTCGATTTCTAACATCGAATCGCCTGCTCTTTCGCCTGAAGAGTCACTGATACTTTTCTGACAATGGCGTCAGAGAACAATCAGGATCTCGTCAGTTGCGGCGGAGCCTCTTCGGCTCCTATAAAGGGAACGTGCACATCCTTGTCGTCGAGGACGAGCAGAAGATGGCGCAAGCCCTCCGCGAGGGACTTGAGGCAGACGATTATTCGGTGCGGGTGGCGCACACCGGCGAAGAGGGCTTTTACCTGATCCAGGCCCAGCCGTTCGACCTGGTGATTCTGGATGTGATGCTGCCGGGACACGATGGCTTCGAGATTCTGGCCACCCTTCGCACGCGCGGCATCAAAACGCCGGTGCTGCTGCTCACTTCACGAGACGCGATTGAAGATCGCGTGCGCGGACTGGACACGGGTGCGGACGATTACCTGGTGAAGCCGTTCGCATTTCCGGAATTGCTGGCGCGGATCCGCGTGCTGTTGCGTCGCGGCAAGCCGGAGGAAGGCCATCGCCTCAAACTTGCGGATCTCGAGATGGACGTGGCGCAACGCTGCCGTGGCTCGCGGCGGCCAACCGATCGACCTGACCGCGCGCGAATTCGACCTGCTCGAATATCTGTTTGCCAACAAGGGCCGCGTGGTCTCGCGCGAAATGCTGGCGCGCGACATCTGGAAAGAGACCGCCCGGCAAACTCCGCTCGACAACGTCATCGATGCGCAGATCGTCCGCCTGCGCCGCAAGCTCGACGGGCAGTTCGAGCAGAAGCTCCTGCACACGGTGCGAGGCGTCGGCTTCGTGCTGCGCGAAGAAGACGATCCGTAATGCGGCTGCGTCCCAAGCATCTCCGCACACGCCTCACGCTCTGGTACGTGTCGGTGCTTGCGGCGCTGCTGATCCTCGCCTGGGGAGGCACGTGCGCTCTTCTGTTTTGGCAGCTGCAGCAGCCAGCTCGATCATTTCGCCATTCAGGAAATCGAAACCGTCGAGGGCCTGTTCTTCTTCTCTCCGGATGGGCAGCTTCGACTGCGAGAGGATTATCACAACCATCCTGAGTCTAAAGATGTGATCGAGCGTTTCCTCGAGGTGCGGTCCGCCGACAGGCGCCGTGCTGTTTCGCAACGACCGACTCGGAGCACCGCGCACTGGGTGGAAACCCTTTTCCGAGCGAGGGAGTCGGCGGATATTCGGAGCGAACCGTGCTCCTCTCCGATGGTACCCGCGTGCGCCTCGTGAGCCGATTGCATTCCCTCGACGGCCAACCGTTACTCATTCGCCTCGCGCACAGCGAGGAGCCGCTGTTTTCCCGACTGAAGGATTTGGTGCTGGCCTCGCTGGTGGTACTGCCGCTGGTGCTGGTCGTCGCCGGGATTGCCGGCTACGGCCTGGCGCGGCGCGCGTTGAGTCCGATCGAGCAGATGGCGCGCCGCGCGCAGGAAATCACCCCGGAGAAGCTGCACGCGCGTTTACCAAACGACGACACAGATGACGAACTCGGACAACTGGCGCGAGTGTTCAATGAAACGCTAGCGCGCCTGGAACAGGCCTTTGAACAGCTGCGGCGGTTCACGTCGGACGCGTCGCACGAGCTGCGGACGCCTCTCGCCGCGATCCGCAGCGTCGGCGAAGTCGGATTGCAGAAAGATGGCACCCGCGCGGAGTATCGCGACATCGTCGGCAGCATGCTCGAGGAAGTAAACCGGCTCACGTCCCTCGATCGACAGTCTCCTCACGATCTCGCGCGCGGATTCCGGTCATATTCAGCTTCACCGGACAGTCGTGCCGGTGATGGCGCTGGCTCGCGAGGCCGCCGGGCTTGTTCGAGATTCTCATGGAAGAGAAATCGCAACGCCTGGTTCTCGAAGGCGATGAGCACGCGCAAGTCGAAGGCGATCGCCTGTTTCTGCGGCAGGCGCTGGTCAATATACTCCACAACGCCGTGAAGTATTCACCGATGGGCGAGGCCATCTCCGTGCGCGTCCGCAATGACGGCGCGAACCATGTTGTGATCGAGATCCAGGACAACGGCCCGGGAATTCCACTCGAAGACCAGCGCAAAGTATTCGACCGATTTTATCGGGTAGACAAGGCGCGCTGGCGCGAATCGGGCGGCGCAGGTCTCGGGCTGTCGATCGCGAAGTGGGCCGTCGAAGCTCACGGCGGAAGTATTGGTCTGGATAGCGTAGCCAACCAGGGCTGCACATTCCGCGTCACTTTGCCGGCAGCGAGCCTACCTTCAAACATCGTCGTAAGTGGCGAGCGCTAGGTCCAAGATCGACTTCACAAAGGGAGCACTCGCAACTCTCGTGGGTGTGCTCTCACTCCGACTTTTCTGCTTGATGTTGCCGTCGTGCCGAGGTAATGATTGTGGTTCAAAAGCTCGCGGAATGGCAAAGATTGAAGACGCTCGTGCTCAACAGTGTCATCGCTGATCACGCGGCGGCTGTACAACATGGCGCTAGACGAATTCGTCCGCTGGTACCAACATCAAGGTGACCGAACGATACGCCAAACTCGCAAAGAGTCACATTGCGAAAGACGGGTAGCACAGCGCGTGAGATGTGGAGACTGATGAAAACAGAACAAAAGCAGAAGCAAAGATAATTCGCTGCGGCGGGAGCCAGCACAGGGAACGGCTTGAATGTTCCCTTATTGTTCCCGCGATGATTAACCAGTGTTTCTGACCGCCAGCTAACTGCTTAAAAATGTGGTGGCCAGGGACGGAATTGAACCGCCGACGCCAGCCTTTTCAGGGCTGCGCTCTACCAACTGAGCTACCTGGCCAAGGAAGAATTCCAGTTTATCAGAACCGGCGTGGCTGCTCCACTCACACCTTTTGCAGCGCCGCCAGCGCTTCGCCGGTCGCCTTCTCGACGTCGGCGTGCAGGCTGTTGCCGTGCGCATCCATGGTGACGATCGCCGCGAAATCGTTCACGCGCAAGTGCCACATCGCTTCCGGGATGCCGAATTCCATCAGATGCACATCCAGCACTTTCTCCACCGTCCGCGCGTAGTATTGCGCCGCGCCGCCGATCGCGTTCAGATACACTGCGCCGCATTCCTTCAGCGCCGCCAGCGTCTTCGCGCCCATGCCGCCTTTGCCGATCACCGCGCGCACGCCGTACTTGCGGATGACGTCGGCCTGATAGGGCTCTTCGCGGATGCTGGTGGTCGGGCCGGCGGCCTTGACCACCCAGCGTTCGCCCTCCTTCAGCATCACCGGCCCGCAGTGATACAGCACGGCGCCGCGCAGATCGACCGGCGGCGGATTCTTCATCAGATGCGCATGCACGGCGTCGCGGCCGGTGAAAACTTCGCCGCGAATCAGCACCACGTCGCCCACTTTGAGCGCGCGCACGGCTTCTTCGCTGAGCGGCGGCGTCAGAACGATTTCGCGGCCGGTCAGCGGCAAGCCTTCGCCGCGCGCCATGCGTTCGACGGGACGCTCCGGATCGCGATACAGCCATTTCGTAATCGCGCCGCTCGCGGCATCCAGCGCGAACTCCCAGGCGCCGGAACGCCCAGCAGTCGTACGCCACCGAAACGAAAAAGCTCGCGGGCAGGCGATTGGCAGCCGTGATCTTGCATCCGATCAGCGAGACCTTGCCGCCGAATCCCATCGCCCCGACGCCGAGCTCGTTGGCTTCCTCCATGATTTCGGCTTCCAGCTCGCGCCAGCTCCGGATGCGGATTCACATCGTCCAGCGTGCGAAAAAGTTGATACTTGGCGAGCGTCGTAGCCGTGCGCGCGATCGCTGCCGATGCACACGCCGAGCGCGCCGGGCGCGCAGCCCTGTCCCTGCGCCTGCCAGACGGCGTGCAGAATGCACTTGCGGACGCCTTCCAGATTGCGATCGGCGCGGCCCAGATGATCGAGCGTGCAGGGCAGGGAATACTGAATATTCTTGTTCTCGCAGCCGCCGCCTTTGAGAATCAGCTTGAACTTCGATTTCATCCTCTTCCCACTGTTCGAAATGGATGACCGGAGTTTCCGCGCCCAGATTGTCGCCGCTGTTCTTGCCGGTGAGCGAATCGACCGAATTCGGACGCAGCTTGCCGCGCCGCGTGGCTTCGGCGACCGCGGCCTGCATGGCTTTGCGCAGCGCAATCTGGTTCACGCCGACCGGTGTGTGCACGACGAACGTCGGCATGCCGGTGTCCTGGCAGATGGGTCCGGAATCGTCGGCGGCCATATCGATATTCGACAGAATAATATTCAGCGCCTGCGAGGATTGCGTATGTGGCGTCTCGGCCGACGCCGGCGACTCCCATGGCCGCGCGTACATCGGGCGGCAGATTGGTGGATGTCTGCGTGATCAACTCGAGCAAGCTATTGGCAAGAAATTGCATGTTCGGTCTAATTCTACCCCAAGAATTTCTCGCAGAGACGCAGAGCTCGCAGAGAAAAACTTAAGATTTATGGTGTTGGGTTTCTCTGTGTACTCTGCGTCTCTGCGAGAAAATTTTTGTTGTTTCTCAAGGCGTCAACCGGATCTTCACCTGCGCCGTCATCCCGGGTTTCACCATTGGAGTCGGGCTCACGAATTCCACGATTGCCTGATTGCCTCGAATCTCTTTCACCGTTCCACTCAGCCCTTCCGGTACGTCGGCGACGAACACTACCGCCGGCGCCCCGGTCTTGATGCGCACCAGAACGGGCGGCTCGGGATCGAGCACCACCTGCAGCGACCCCAAGTCCACCGCAATTTGCACTAGCTCCCGCGCCTCCTCCGGACCGATCGATTGCCCCGGCTGCCCTCTGCGTCCCACCAGAATTCCAGCCACCGGCGAGCGCACTTCTGCCGCCGCCAGGCCCGCCGACGCGTCATCCAACTCGCGCCGTTTATCCGCTAGACTGCTTTTAATCAACTGTACTTCCTGGGTAAGCGTGCCGACGCGCTCTTCGCCCTGGCGCGCCATTTCGTCCAGGCTTTGGAATTCTTTCTGCGCATTTTCGAAGTCGCGCTGGGATTTTTCGTAGGTCAGCCTTGGCGTCGCGCCTTGGCCGTGAAGAAGCCGCTGGCGCTGGGCAGCTTTCTCCAAGCGCTCGTATTGATCGTGCGAGCGATTGGCTTCGGCGCGGGCACGCGATGCTTCCAGGCGCGCCTGCATGATCTGGCCTTCCATGTTTTCGATTTTGGCCTGCCCGTTTTCAACCGTTTTGGCCGCCTGTTCCCGCTCAGACTCGAGACCGCGGCTGGCGAGGCGCGCCAATACCTGCCCTTCGATCACTTCCTGCCCCACCTCGACCTCGAACGATTCGATTTCCCCGGCCACCGCCACGCCTACCGGAACCACGTGCTGCGCCTGTATCGTTCCCTGCAGGCTGATATCGCCGGACGGCAGCTCGGCATGAGGCACAGCTGGGACGGGTAGCGGAGCCGCCTCGCGCCGCATGAGCGAAAGCGCGCCCACTGCAACCGCCGCCAGAATGATCGTGCCCGCAAGCAGCACCCATTTACCGCGCATGACTCGATCATACGGGAAAACCTGAAACGGTACACTTGTTTCGATGACCCTCACCCGCGGGCGCATGACGGCGCTTTTTCTGCGCGTCGGCAACCTGACGTTCGGCGGCGGCGACCCCACCATGTCGGCGCTCTATGCTGAGCTCGTGACCAACCGGCGTTGGATGTCGAACGAAACTTATGGGCTGATCTATGCCCTGGCGCGCATCACGCCGGGCACAAACATTGTGGCGTTTTGCGCGGCTGCCGGCTGGCAATTGTTGGGAATGGCGGGATCGATTTACGCCGTGCTGGCGGTCACGCTGCCCTCGGCAATGGTGGTCGCGCTATTGAGCGTGGGCTACGAAACCTGGAAGACGAACCCATGGGCTCTGGCGGCGATCTCCGGTATTCTGGCTGCCGCGAGCGGCATGATGGCATCGAGCGCGTGGCAATTGGTGGCGCCGCATCTGGCGCGTGGCGGACGTTTGCGGGCGATCGTAATCGCGGGCGGGGCTTTCCTATTAGTCGAGCGATTCGCGGTGTCGCCGATCATCGCCTTGGCGCTGGCAGCGGCTGCAGGCGCCTTCTGGCTAGTGCCGGAGCAGGCATGAACCTCGCCCTTCTCTACCTGCTGTTGGTGAAGGCGACGGCAACGTCGTTCAGCGGGTTGGCTTCATTGCCCGTGGTTCACCACGATCTGGTGACGACACACCACGTGCTCACTGACCGCCAGTTGAGCGCCGCCGTGGCCGCGGGCCGTACCGCTCCAGGGCCCAACGGGCTGTATGTGGTGAGCGTCGGCTACTTCGTCGCCGGAGTTCCGGGCGCGTGCGTCGGATGTCTGGCCATGATCACGCCCGCGTTTCTGATCATCCCGCTGATGCGTTTTCTAGGCGCGCGCGCCCGGCGTCCCGCGGTACGCAGCGCCATCCAGTGCGCGACGTTGGCGGCGGCCGGATTGATTGTGGCAGCAACCCTGCCGCTGGCTCGCGACGCGCTCACCGGACCGCTCACGATCGCCATCGCCGTAGCGAGCTTTCTATTTTTGACGCTCACCAAGAAAGACACGCTCTGGGTGATTGCCGGCGCCGCGGCGGCGGGATTGATCGCCCGGATCGTAGCAGCTCAGTGACGCCGACTGTCATCGTGCGGCAGGTCCCCGACCTGCCGTTCTAAAATACGCATTGGCAGGTCGGTTTTTATGGGAACGATGATCCGGGCATTGCTATCGGCGATGGTCGCGCCCGGCGATTACATGGATGTGTTCGTTAAGGATCGGTATTTCGTCATCAGGAAGCTGTACGTGTGGCTCACGCTCGGCGCCGTTACCATTCTTCCCCTGGCCCTATGGATCGTGAAGCGGTTCAGGACTGCGAAATAAGCCAGGCTCACTGCCACGAGCGCCAGCAATCCAAGCATCACCCAAAACGCCGGACGTCTTGGAAGATCCCAAATCTGTCTGGTGTTGCGTTCCAGCGGCTCCGGATGTACTCGCGCGGGCGATGGCATCTCAGGCAGCAGCGTACGCCCGAGCCACAGCAGCACGGCCACTCCGAGTACCACCAGCAGGTCCGCGCCGCTAAGTTGCCTCATACAGCGACTTCCTGGCGCTCGTATTTCGCCGCGCCGCGCCGGCTGCGTATCCAGCCCTGAACGCTTTCCATATAGAGATAAATCACCGGCGTGATGTAGAGCGTCAGGAACTGCGAGACCAGCAGGCCGCCGACCACCGCCAGACCCAGCGGCTGGCGCGCGTCGGCGCCTTCGCCATAGCCGAGCGCGATCGGCAGCGTGCCGAACAGCGCGGCCACCGTGGTCATCATGATCGGCCGGAAGCGCAGAATGCAGCCCGTGATAGATCGCATCCGCCGGCGCTCTTGCCTTCCACGCGCTGCGCTTCGAGCGCGAAGTCGATCATCATGATGGCGTTCTTCTTCACCACGCCGAACAGCATGATCAGGCCGACGAACGCGTACAGGTCCAGTTCCTTGTGGAAGAGCTTCAGCGTGAGCAGCGCGCCGAAGACCGCCGACGGCAGTCCGGAGAGAATCGTGATCGGATGAATGAAGCTCTCGTACAGAATCCCAGCACGATGTAGATCACCAGGATGGCGACGATCAGCAGGATCGGAAAGCCCCTGGAACGATTCCTGGAACTCCTTCACCGTCCCCTGGAAATTGGCGCTGATGGTCGGCGGCATGCGCAGTTCGCGAACCGCGTCGTTCACCTGCTCGGCCGCTTCGCCCAGCGAAAACCCGGGCTTCAGATTGAACGAAACCGTGACCGCCGGCAGCTGGCCGAAGTGGTTGACGCTGAGCGGGCCCACGCTGCGCGTCGACCTTCACCACGGCATCGAGCGGAACCAGCGGCCCCTGCGACGAGCGGACGTAGAGCTTCGAGAGCGCCTCCGGGCTGCGCTGGTATTGCGGCTGCACTTCGAGGATCACCGAGTATTCATTGGCCGGCGTGTAGATGGTCGAAACCTGCCGGTTGCCGTAGGCGCGTGTAGAGCGCGTCCTGAATCTGCTCGCGGCGTGACGCCCAGCGTCAGCGCGCGGTCGCGGTCGATGTCCACCATCACTTGCGGGCTGCGATCTGCAGATCGCTGTTCACGTCCAGAAATCCCGGCAGCGTGCGCATCCTGTCCACCAGCTTGCGGCGCCCAGTCGTAGATCTCCTTCAGGTTGGTGCTCTGCAGCGTCATCTGATAGACGCTTTGGTGATCTGCTGCCGCTGATCGTGATCGGCGGCGGATTCTGCAGAAACGCCATGATGCCGGGAACCGCCGCACAGTTTCGGCCGCAGCTCCTGCAATGACCTGATCCACGGAAAGCGCGCGCTCCGCGCGCGGCTTCAGCTTGGCGAAAACGAATCCCTGATTGCCGCCGCGGCAGGAACGCGCCGACGCTCTGGACGTTCGGATCGTGCTGCGATGATGTCCGCGACGGCGCGCTGATGCTTGCGCCATGGAGTCGAAGGAAATGTCCTGCCCGGCCATGCGTGACGCCGAAGATGAAGCCGCTGTCCTGGCTGGGAATGAAGCCGGTCGGCATGGTGAGGAACAGGTAGACCGTGCCGCCCAGCATCGCGAACGCGAACACCACCGTCGCGAACCGGTGCTGCAGCACCTTGCGCAGCGTGTAGTCGTAGGCGCGCGTCATGCCGTCGAAGCCGCGCTTCGAGCACGCGGTACACGCGGCCGTGCCGCGCCGTCGTGGTCGAAGCGCAGGAAGCGGCTGCCCAGCATCGGCGTGAAGCGTGAGCGAGACGAAGCCGGAGATCAGAATCGCAACCGCGATGGTGACGGAAAACTCGTGCAGCAGCCGGCCCACGATGCCGCCCATGAACAGCACCGGAATGAACACCGCGACCAGCGAGATGGTCATCGAGACGATGGTGAAGCCGATTTCGCGCGACGCCAGCAGCGCGGCCTCCATGCGCGGCTTGCCCATCTCCATGTAGCGCACGATGTTCTCCAGCATGACGATGGCGTCGTCCACCACGAAGCCGACCGACAGCGTCAGCGCCATCAGCGAAAGATTGTTCAGGCTGTAGCCGAGCAGGTACATCACGGCGAACGTGCCGACGATCGAGAGCGGCACCGCCAGGCCCGGGAATCAGCGTCGCCGACAGATTCCGCAGGAACAGGAAGATGACCATCACGACCAGGCAGATGGTCAGCACCAGCGTGAACTTCACGTCGTCGATCGAGCTGCGAATCGGATTCGCGACGCGTCGAACGCGATCGCCAGATTGATCGCCGGCGGAATCTCCTGCCGGAACACCGGCAGCAGCGCCTTGATGTTGTCCACCACTTCGACGGTATTGGTGCCGGGCTGCCGCTGGATGGCCAGAATGATGCCGCGCACGCCGTTGAACCAGGCGATCGACTTTGTCGTTCTCGACATCGTCGATCACGTTGCCCAAGTTGCTCCAGCCGCATCGGGATGCCGTTGCGATAAGCCACGATCATGCGGCCGATAGGCCGCGGCGTTCGTCAACTGGCCGCTGGATTGCACGGTGAACGCCTGCTTCGCGCCGTACAGCTTGCCGGTCGGCAGATTGACGTTGCTCTGCTGAATGGCGCGCTGCACTTCGTCGATGCCGATGCCGCGCGCGACCAGCTCGTCCGGATTCACCTGCACGCGCACCGCGTATTTCTGCGCGCCGAAGACCTGCACGCGCGAAACGCCGCTGACCATCGAAATGCGCTGCGCCAGCAGCGTCTCGGCGTACTCATCGACGGTGTAGAGCGGCAGCGTGGCCGAGGTCAGCGCCAGGTAGAGAATCGGCTGCTCGGCCGGATTCACCTTCTGATACGACGGCGGACGCGGCATGTTGGGCGGCAGCTGTCCGCCGGCTTTCGAGATGGCCGCCTGAACGTCCTGCGCCGCGGCGTCGATATTGCGCTCAGAGTCGAACTGAATGGTGATCTGCGTGACGCCCTGCGAATTGGAGGAGCTCATCGACTCGACGCCGGCGATGGTGGAGAACTCGCGCTCGAGCGGAGTCGCGACCGACGACGCCATGGTTTCCGGATTCGCGCCGGGCAGCGCCGCCATTCACCTGGATGGTCGGATAGTCGACGCTCGGCAGCGCCGCCACCGGCAGCGCGCGATACCCCACGATGCCGAACAGCAGAATCGCGAACGTGACCAGCGTGGTCATGATCGGCCGCTCGATGAAGATGCGCGAGAGGTTCATTTCACAGCGCCTGTGACTTCGGCTTTGTTGGCAGCCACGGGCTGAATGCGCGCGCCGGGAAACAGACGCAACTGCCCGTCGGTGACCACCGTTTCGCCGCGGCGATGCCCTCTGCGACCACCACTTTGCGGCCCACGGCGGCGCCGACGGTGACCATTCGCGATTCCACCGTCTGATCCGGTTTCACGACGTAAACGAACTGCCCTGCTGGCCGGCTTGGACCGCTTCCGCCGGAACCACGATGGCATTGTCGCGGCTGTCCAGCACCAGGGCCACGTTCACGAACGTGCCCGGCCAGAGAATGCGGTCCTGGTTGGCGAAGGTGGCTTTCAGCTTGATGGTTCCCGTGTTGGGATCGACGGTGTTGTCGATCACGGTGAGAATGCCGTGAGCGGTTTTGTCCGCGTCGTTCTGCAGCGAAACCTGAACCGGGAGCTTGTCGTTCTTGCTGCGATCCCGGATCGCAGGAAGCTGCTCTTCCGGAACGCCGAAAGTGACAAAGATCGGCGCAATCTGATTGATCACGACCAGCGGGTTCGGCCCGTTGGCCATCACCAGATTGCCGGCGTGCACCAGCAGATTGCCCGCTCGGCCGGAAAAGGGCGAGCGAATCTCGCAGTAGCTCGAGATCGAGCTTGGCGCGTTCCACGGCGGAGCGATCGCTCTCCACCGATGCGCGCGCGCTTTCGATGGCGGCCTGATCGGCGTGCAGCGATTGCTGCAAGGCGTCGGCGTTGGTGCGGTACTGCTCGCTTTGCTCGCGCGAGATGACGCCTTCTTGGCCAGTTCGGTGTAGCGGGCGGCATCGCCTCGGCGTTCTTCTCCTGCGCGGTATCGCGTCCCAGATTGGCTTCCGCCTGCTGCAATTGCGCCTGGTCTTTCTGGCAGGGCGGCCTCGGCCTGCTGCAGCGCTTCCTGGTAGGGGCGCGGATCGATCTCGAACAGCAGGTCGCCCTTCTTGACGTCGCCGCCTTCGACAAAATGCACGCTCAGCAGCTCGCCCGAGATCTGCGATTTCACCTGCACGGTCGCGGACGGCTCAACCGTGCCGATCACGCGAATCTCGATCGGGACCGTCTGTTGCCCGGCGGTCGCGACGGTGACCGGCACGGGCGGCGGGCCACCAGCCGACTGCACCTTCGGCGCCGAGCCGCAGCCGGCGAGCAGGAACGCAACAATTGCCGGAGATATAGCCCTAACTAAAACTTTGGATTGCATGAGCGTCTAGGTTTACGGCCAGCGCGAAACAGTCGTTCCATCTAGTTTAGCTGATGCGCGGGTTGTCTGCTTCGACTCTAGCGATTGTGCTGGGGTGAAACGCCTTAAAGGGTATTTTGGTCGAGCAGCAAACCAATTTCGCGCGATACCTCGCTGCCGGTTAATGGCTCGTCCTCGTCCAAGGGAGGACACCCATTCCATACCGCGGCAAAGTTCCGGACGGCAGGAATGTCCCGTTCGAGCCGCAATTGACGGACACCGATTAGAGCGGCATGCACGCGCACATAGTGCGATCTCGGTGTTTCAACGTCCGGATAGGGAGCGCCATGCCACCAGTGTGGTTGGAGCGAGCGGCAAGCCATCGCCCAGTACTGCGTCTCTCGTTGCAGAACTTGGCCCAGATAAACGTTCTGGACACCAGTTTTCACAAGGGTTTCTATAATAGAAGCGTGCAGCGGCAGCAAGCTCTTGTCAGCCAATAAGTCCTGAAGGGATGCAGCGGCAGGAGCACCACCAGTTGCAAGATGTCGGAACGCCGAAGCGCTTGCCACATGCTCATGGGATCGCACAAGTACGGCCAGCTTCTTCGCGCGCTCGGCTGGGTTCGTCAAACTGAGCGCAATATCCAACGACTCGCGGAGCCGGAGAACGGCGCGAATATGCCGGCGCACCTTCACTTCGGTTGACAAGAAATCAATCAAATGTGAAGCGCCAGGGTTCATCGTTTGCGCGAAGCCGTAAGCGCCGCCGCCTTGCAGCCAGACGGCAGACGTCCGCAGATCGCCCCACCAGTTTGCGGGCTGCCAGCCATCTGTTCTTACTACTAAATCGGGCCGAGGATCAAATTCAGGCTTTGCGCCGGGCCGCCGGAGAAACACAATCACCCGGTCCTTCGGTTGCATCGGCGGCGCTTCTTCGAAGTTGTCAGCGCTCGCCAATTCGCGCAGCTGTGACGTGGCCCCATCAGCAGGTGTCAACCTGTCGAGTGTGAGGACCGTGCCCGGTCGAGTGTCGCCCTTGATCACTTCAACTACCTGAAAGTTCCCCTTTTGTGTGGCAACCATTACCAGGATGTCGGTCGCATTCCAGCTACAGACACTGAGATCCAGCGAAGGTCGAATACCGGCCGAGAGCGCCCCGCAGCAGCTCAGGACCAACAGCATCGAAGAAACGCTGCGGTGCGACATGGCTCATTTACCGATTGTACTGGGGCGAAACGCCGCGGACCTGGGCCCACACTCGGTCGCAGGCGGCTACCGTATCGGCGTTGAGCGGGCCTTCTTCCATCGCCCGCAGATTTTCGTCCAGCTGCTCGACGCGCGACGCCCCCAGAATTACGCAATCGGCCGCCGTGTGGTGCAGCAGCCAGTTAAGCGCCAGGCTCACCGGCGACCGGCCAGCGCGCTGCGCAGTAGCGAGCAGTTCATCGACCGCCGCAAAGTACGCATCGTGCCAGTAGCGGGTGAGGTACATCTGATTTTTGTCGAACCGCGTGCCGGCGATGGGCTCTCCGCGCTTCTGCTTGCCGGTGAGCAAACCGCCGGCCAGCGGATTATAAACCACCGTCGAGACACCGAATTGCTTGGTCATCGGGATATATTCCGCCTCGATCCCGCGGGCCAGCAGGTTGTACATCGGCTGCGTGACACTTGCCGCGCGCCAGTTATTTTTTTCGGCGATCCACAGCATCTGGGCCACTTGCCAGCCGCTGTAGTTGGAGCTGGCGGGATAGCGCACCTTGCCGGCTTTGACCAGCTCTTCGACGGCTTCGAGCGATTCCTCGATGGGCACGGCCGGATCGGGCTGGTGGAGGTAGTAGAGGTCGAGATGATCGGTTTGCAAGCGGCGCAAGCTTTCGTCGATGGCCTTCAGGATGGCTTTCTTCGACAGGCCGACATCGTCGGCGCCGTCGCCCATTTTGCCACGGACTTTGCTGGCCAGGATGACCTTGTCGCGCCGCCCTTTGAGCGCTTTGCCGACGATGGTTTCCGACAAGCCGCCGTTGTACACATTGGCGGTGTCGATGAAGTTGACGCCGGCCTCGAGCGCGCGGTCGATCATCCGGATTGAGGCGGCTTCATCGGCCTGCGCGCCGAAGGTCATGGTGCCGAAGCAGGCGCGCGAAACGTGCAAATCAGTGTGATGCAGGGTGCGGCGTTCCATTCCGCGAGTCTACCAAAAACCCGATTTCTCGCAGAGACGCCGAGAACGCGGAGAAAACCTAACCTTAATTTTTTTTTGTTTTTTCTCTGTGTACTCTGCGTCTCTGCGAGAAATTCTTGTTGTTGTCTTTACAGCCTTATCCAGCGCTTGGCTTTCATTTCGAAGCGGGGCAGCGTTCCCGCCGGCACGCTCGACACCGGGATTCTCAGTGCGAACGCGTTGTTCAGCGCGGTTTGAATCCGTTGCGCGTGTTCCGCCGACGCCTCTACCTGAATACGCAGTTCCGGCAGCGCGTGCAGCGTACGGATTTCCACCCGGTATTCCGCCACACCGCCGGCCGCGCGCAGAATATTTTCGACCGCGCTCGGATACACGTTTACGCCGCGCACTACCACCATGTCGTCGGTGCGTCCCAGGATGCCGCCTTCAAGCGCCAGTTCATAGCTGCCGCAAGCACACGGGCTTTCGGCCGTTGGTTTTACTACGTCGCTAGTGCGATAACGCAGTAGCGGCGAGCCGGTACGCCCCAAGTTGGTCAACACCAGCTCGCTGTCGATCACTTCCGCGATGAAAGCTGATTCGATGATGTGCAGCACACCTGGCCGCGCGGGACAGCCGTAGCTCACCGGGCCGGTTTCGGTCATGCCGTGATGATCCAGGACCTGCGCGCCATGCCAGAGCTGCTCGATGCGGGCTCGCGTCGCCGGAATCGCGCCGCCTGGCTCGCCGCTGACGATGATTTTTCGAATCTTCGCCGCCGACAAATCGATGCCCTCTTCGGCGGCCGTTTCGCCCAGGCGGATCGCGTACGTCGGCGTGCAACACAGCACCGTTGCGCCCGCGTCGATAAGAGTGCGCAAACGCGCCCCGCTGCGCATGCCGCCGCTCGGAATGCAAAGACAGCCGATACGCGCCGCCGATTCGAACGCCGTCCAGAATCCAAGAAACGGACCGAACGAAAAGGCGAAAAAGATGCGGTCCTCCGCGGTGACCGCGGCTGCTTTGTAAACCCGATCCCAGCTATCGAGCATCCATGCCCAGGTTTCCGGCGTGTCCAGCCAATGCATTGGGCTGCCGGTGGTCCCGCTTGTCTGGCAAAAGCGCGTGTAACGCTCCAGCGGATACGTCAGATTGGAGCCGAACGGCGGGTGGTCGCACTGGTCCTGCACCAGTTCGTGCTTAAATGTAAACGGCGTTCGTTCGAAAAAATGTTGGAGACTGGCGATTTGCGAATCGCGCAACTTGGCTGTGTAGAACGGATTAGCGGGAATAATCTCGGCCAGCAGCCGCTGGAGCTTAACAAGCTGGTCCGCTTCAATCGCGGCGCGGCCGGTCACGAGCGTGCTTCCAGAAGTTCCGAAGGCGCGACGTCGATTTTGTCGGCAATCGCCGCTGGGATGGGGACGCCCGTAAACTTTCCGCTCACCTCGTCGCGAGTCACGCAGGCCACCGCCAGGGTTCCGCGCGCTATTTCTTTCACCGGCTGCTCGTTCATCTTACGGAAGATGAAAGTATAAATCAGACTCTTGGTCTTCTTCTCGCGCACCAGCAAATTGATTTCGACGATATCCTCGAAGCGCAGCGGAAACCTGAAATCGCAATCGGCGTGCACGCGCGGCCAGCCCAGCGGCTCGCCAAATCCGGTGGTGTGAATGGACATGCCCAACGAGCGGAAAAATGCGTGCTCGGCGGCTTCCATGTAGCGGAAGAAAATCGAGAAGTGCACGATGCCGGCCATGTCGGTTTCGGAAAACTCCACCTGCCGCGTCAGCTTGAATTCGTAAGCCACGATCTTAGTGTGCGATCAACGGCTTGCCGTGCGGGAGCGGTTCCGGCACTTTGGCGAAGTCGCGCCAGGCCCTTCGTCAGCGGATCGAAATCGCGAAACAGATTGCCGATCAGGCAGTCGGTCAGATCGCCTTTCAGATGGGGGAACTCGCGCAGGAATTCGCGGAAGCTGAATTCGTGATCGTAGAACGCATATACCAGCGGCGCATGGATTCGATGCCTCGGCACAGCTCGTCTCCGTAGCCAGCAGAATCGCCCCGCCGAAAAATCGCCGGCGGTGAGCGCGGCGTCGGCGGCATCGCCGGCCAGCTCGCCGCTGCGCAGCGCGAGAAACACGCCGGAGGAGAACACCGGATCGAGAAATGCGAACGCATCGCCCGCCAGTACCAGTCCGTCCGCCGCGCAGTAGCTGCGAACGGTACGAGTACTCGCCCGTGATCCGGTACGGACCGAACTGCTCGCCAACCGCAAGATGCTCTTTGATCCAGCGTTCTTTTCCACTTCGCGATGAAAGATCTCGCCAGATCCTTGGTGTCTTGGTCAGGTAATCCTTCTCGGCCACCACGCCGACGCTCACGATGTCCCCGGCCAGCGGGATGTACCAGAACCAGCCCTTTTCCGGAACATAGGCGACGGTGGTCGCGCCTTCGTCGACGCCGGGATCGCGCATCGCGCCTTTGTAATAGGTCCAGACCGCGATCTTGTTCAGATACGGGTCGCGCATTTTCCAGCCGTTGCGCGTCACGGAAAACGCATCGCGGCCGCTTGCGTCGATGGTGATCGGCGCGTGGAATTCCCGCGTCTCGCCGCTCTTGTCCACGGCCTTCACGCCGGTGACCGCGCCGTTGCCGCGAATCAGATCGCGCACCGTGATCTCCTCGATCACCTCGCGCGCCTTTTTCGCGCGCGTTGTCGAGCAGCATCTGGTCGAACTCGCTGCGCAGCACCTGCCAGGTGCCGGCCGCCTCGTGCTTCAGATGTTGGAAGAAATAAAACGGCAGGGAAGCGCGCCCGCCGGTGCTGACGAACTGCACGCTGAATTTCTTGGTGAAGTGCGACGCCTTCATCTTGTCCAGCATGCCGATCCGCTGCGAGCGTGAAGTACCCATAGGGCAGCAGCGATTCGCCGATGTGATAGCGGGGAAACTTCTCCTTTTCCAGCACAACCACGCGGCGGCCCTTCTGCGCGAGCACCGCCGCGGCCGTCGAACCAGCCGGTCCGCCTCCAATTACGATGGCGTCGTAATTTCAGACATATGTTTGATGAGACGGCGGACTCACGTTCACGCGTAACGCGCGTTCGATGTTCCGGCAGGAAGAATTCGTGCAGCAGCCGGTCCACCTGCAGCAGCCCGTCGCGGTTCAGCCGCAGATTGTCGCGATCCGATCGCCAGCAGACCCTGCTCCTGCAATTTGTCCAGCGGAACCGGCGAATCGCTCGTCCGACATCGACCCCGAACTTGTTCTGGAAATAGGCCGTCTGCACGTGCCCCAGCTTCATCTGCAGAATCAGCTCGCGAATCATGCGCTCTTCGCGCGTCGGCGTCAGCGCGCGGTAAATCGGCAGCTTGCCCTGCCTGCAGCTTGGCGACATACGGTCTCGAATTCGTGATCGTTCTGAAAGTGCGTGCCGCCGACGTGCGAGAACGACGCCACGCCCAGGCCGATCATGTCCGCGCCGGTCCACAACAGATCGCGGTAGAGAAACTTCGTGCGCGCCGGATCCTTCACCGCGGTGTACGCGCTGGTCAACGGTGTAGCCGGCCTTCTCCAGTTCGGCGAACGCGTAGTCCACCCAGTCGCGCTTGGTGTGCCAGTCGGCCACGGGCGCCACGTTCTGCCCATGAATCTTCATTTCCTTGAAGATGGTGGTGTTGTACGGCACTTCCATCTGGTAGATGGTGACGCTGTCCGGGCGAAAGCTCGATGGTCTTGCGCACGCACTCCCGCCAGTTCTCCGGCGTCTCGCCCACCATGCCGGCGATCAGGTCGATATTGATCTGCGGAAATCCGATGGAGCGCGCGAACTCGTACGCCCGGTCGATTTCCTTGGAACGATGCGCGCGGCCGTTGATCTTGCAGGATATGATCGTCGAAGTTCTCGATGCCCAGGCTGAGGCGGGTGACGCCCAGCTCCTTGATCACTGTGCAGCTTGCCTTCGGTGAGCGTGCCAGGCTCGCATTCGAAGGTGATTTCCTCGGCCTCGTCCCAGGGCAGCAGCTGCTTCATGCCGTCGACCAGGTGCGTGAGCTGGCTGCGACGAAATATAGGAAGGCGTGCCGCCGCCGAAATAAATGAACTTCGGCTTGCGGCCGCCGATGAAAGGCTTTTGCGAGTAGAGCGTCAGCTCCTGAATCGCGGCGTCGAGGTAGCGTCTCGATCTCGGCGGCGTTCTTGTCGGTGTAGACCTTGAAATAGCAGAAATGGCAGCGCTTCCGGCAGAACGGAATGTGCAGATAAATGCCGAGCGGCGTTCCCGGAGCCGGCGGACGCTCCAAAGCCGCATAGGCTTCGCTCGACGTGCTCCGGGGTCCAGAACGAATACGGAGGATAGTTGGAGACGAAATAGCTGCCGACTGTGGTCTCTTCCTCGAGAGACACATCCTTCACCTGTTCGGGCATTCACCTTTATCTTAGCGTGTCTTCGACTTCGCGCAGCCAGTCGGGGCGCTTCAGCACTTCGCGCGGCTTGCTGCCGTCGGGCGGACCGATGATGCCGTCGCGGTACATCATGTCGAGAATCCGCGCGGCGCGTCCATAGCCCAGGCGCAGGCGGCGCTGCAGCGTCGAGGTCGACGCCTTGCCCATTTCGAGCACCACGCGCAGCGCTTCCTCGTACATCGGATCCTGCTCGCCGGTGCCCGGTTCCACGTCTGCCGGGCTCTTCGTCGGAGGGCGGGGCGATCAGGTAGCGACTGATCGTACTCCGGCACGGCCTGCTCTTTCCAGAAATCGACCACGCGGTTGATCTCAGTCTCGGTGACGAACGCGCCGTGTACGCGAATCAGGCGGGAACTGCCCGGCGGCAGGAACAGCATGTCGCCCTTGCCCAGCAGGTGTTCGGAGCCCATCACGTCCAGAATGGTGCGCGAGTCGACGCGCGTCGCCACGCGGAAGCTGATGCGGGCAGGGAAGTTGGCTTTGATCAGTCCGGTGATCACGTCGACGCTGGGACGCTGCGTTGCCAGCACCAGGTGCATGCCGACGGCGCGCGCCATCTGCGCCAGGCGCGTGACCGATTCTTCCACGTTGCGGCCTTCCAGCATCATCAGGTCGGCCAGTTCGTCGATCAGGATCAGAATGTACGGCAGCGGCCGCAGCTCTTCCACCGGCGTCGGCGGCGCATCTTCTTCCTCGAACAGGCTGCGCGGCTCTTCCTGCAGCTTGCGGATCTTCTTGTTGTACTGATCGATGTTGCGCACGCCCTGTTCGGCCAGCAGGCGCAGGCGGCGCTCCATTTCGAGCACGGCGTTGCGCAGCGCGTTGGTGGCTTTGCGCGGATCGGTGATCACCGGCGTCAGCAGGTGCGGGATGCCTTCGTACAGTCCGAGCTCCAGGCGCTTGGGATCGACCATGATCATGCGGACTTCGTCCGGCGTGGACTTATAGAGGATCGACATGATCAGCGAGTTGATCATGACGCTCTTGCCGGAGCCGGTCGACCCGGCGATCAGCAGGTGCGGCATGGAATCGAGCGCGGCCACCTTGATGCGGCCGTTGATGTCCTTGCCGAGCGAAATCGTCAGTCGCGAAGCCGAGTTCGGAAATTCTTCGGATTCGAGAATCTGGCGCAGGCTGATCACTTCGCGCCGCGTGTTGGGCACTTCGATGCCGACGGTCGGCTTGCCGGGGATGCGCTCGATCAGGATCGATTCGGCTTGCAGGCCCAGGCACAGGTCTTCGGTGAGCGTGGTGATGCGGCTGTACTTGATGCCGGCTTCGGGCTTGAACTCGAACGTGGTCACCACCGGGCCGGGATTGATTTGCACCACCGAGCCAAGCACGTTGAATTCTTCAAACTTGGACTTGATGCGCACGGCCGTGTTTTTGAGTTCCTGCTCGTCGTACTCGGTGCGGGCCTGCGGCTCGTTGAGCAATTCAGTGGACGGCAGATGGAACGTGTGGCTGGCCACGGCGGCCGACACCGGCGCTGGCGCCACGCGCTGGGGGATGGGCCGCTGATTTCGCGGTTCATCGAGCGGGCAGATCGGAATTTCCGCGGGATCCGAAATAGCGACAGGCAGCGGCAGCGGCTCCGGCTCATCCGCAACGGGTGGATCGAAGGGCAGGGAAGGCGTTTCAAAACGCCGTGAAGTCGCTGGTCCAAGCATATCGGCGCTGACTTCGGCCGCAATCTTCGGCCGCGCCATGCGATTCTGCGCATTGGCCTTGGCCTCATCCGCCATTTTCTGCAAACTCTTTTTGCGGCGCTCCTGGAACCACGCGCCGATACGGGTCAAAAACGGAGCAATGGCACTAATAGGTCCGGCGAACCATGCCGCCAACTTGGACAGCGTAAACGTCGAGACCAGATAAACAGAAACAATCAACGCCGTCAGGATCAGGACCGCTGCGCCGGTCCGGTTCAAGACGGCAATCAGCGCGCCGCCAAGGCCGGCACCCAACAAGCCGCCAGCGGGTACTCCAAAGATTTGGAATCCAGACGCCTGGCCCAGGGCCGCGCACACGCTTCCCAGCAACAGTGCGTAGCCGAATATTTTGATGGAAGGCGAATCAATCGACTCCGAGCGAATCCATTTCCAGCCGAGCAGAAATGCCGCCATCGGAAACAGCAACGCCGCCAATCCGAAGGCCTGCCACATCACGTCCGCCACGTAGGAACCGGCGTAACCGGCGAGATTTTTGGGATTGATCGCGCCCGTGGCGGTATCCCACGAAGGATCAGACGGGTGGTAGGAGACCAGGCTGAACAGAGTCAGCAGCCCCAAAGCGAGGAGCAGGAATCCTGTGACCTCGTTAAGGCGTTTGGACGGAGTCGGTAATAAGAGCTTCATCCCGCTGGCGGGCGGGAAGCAGCCAGAGCAATCACCATTATGCCAAAGATGATCCGATAGTAAACGAAGAATTTCAAGGTGCGGTGCTGTAAAAATCGCAGGAACAGGCCGATCACAACCATTCCTGTCACTGCACTGAGAACGATTCCCAGCAGAAACGGTGTGCGCATGTCGGCCGGAATGCCGCCGTGCTTGAGCAAATCGTAGAAGCTTTTAGCGGCGGCGCCGGCGATGGCCGGGGTTGACAGCAGGAACGAAAAGCGCGCCGCCGCTACGCGATCTAAATTGCGGAACAGGCCGGCGGTGATGGTGACACCGCTGCGCGAGACACCCGGCACGACTGCTAGCCGCCTGCGCCACGCCGATCGCAATCGAATCGGAGAGCGTTACGTGTCCCAGGTCGCGGCCATGGGCGGTGCCCCGATCGGCGAGCCACATCAGCATGCCTACCACGATCATCATCGCTCCCATAAGGTACGGATTCCGCCAGGTGGATTCCGCCTGTTTGCCGAACAAGACCCCGGCGATGCCGACCGGGATCGACCCCGCCGCCAAAAGCCACAGCAGCATCGGATTGCCCTTGAGCGACTGGTCATCGCCGAAATTGATTCCAAAGCCCTGCGCGATAATTTGCAGCCAGTCGCGAAAGAAGTACACCAGCAGCCGCGATCAGCGTGCCCACGTGCAGGGCGATATCGAAGGTGAGACCCTGGTCGGCCCAGCCCAGCAGCCAGGGCGCGAGCGCCAGGTGCGCGGTGCTGCTGACCGGCAGGAATTCGGTTATTCCCTGAATAATGGATAAGAACGACGACTTGGAAAAGCGGCATGATGGCAAAATGAATGGTAACCCGCCGCTATGCCGAATACCAAGATCGTCGCCACGCTAGGGCCGGCTAGCGATTCCCCCGCCGTGCTTGCGCGAATTGATGGCCGCCGGCGTGGATGTTTTTCGCCTGAACGCTTCGCATGGCACGCAGACAGCAGATGGCCGAGCGAATCCCCGCCGTCGCGGGCTCTGGCGGTTGAAGCCGGGCGCGATGCCGGCGATACTGCTCGACTTGCAAGGCCCGAAGATTCGCCTGGGCCAATTCGAAAAAGAGAACTGCGAGATCCCGACCGGCGGCGAGTTCACGATCACAGTCGAAAAGGTTCTGGGCAATGCACAACGCGCCTCGACCGGCTTTGCCGCCTTCGCGAGCGAAGTGAAGCCGGGAGCGCGCGTGCTACTGGCCGATGGCGCGGTGGTGCTGGAGGCGCTCGAAAGCGACGGCGTCGCGGTGCGCTGCCGCGTGATCTCGGGCGGGATGGTGGGCAGCAACAAAGGCATCAATCTGCCGGGCGTGGCGCTGAATGTTGAATCGGTAACCCCAAAAGATCTCGCTGATTTGCAATTCGGCCTGGAGGCCGGTGTCGATTTGGTCGCGCTTTCTTTCGTGCGCCGCGCCGATGACGTTACGCGCTTGCGCGAGCACCTTGGTGGACGTTCGGTTCCGGTCATCGCCAAAATCGAGAAGCCGGAAGCCTGGGAGCACATCGATGAAATCCTGGATGACGCCGACGGCGTGATGGTGGCGCGCGGCGATCTGGGTGTCGAAATGGCGCTGGAACGCGTGCCGCCGATGCAGAAAGCCATCATCGCGCCGTGCCCGCAAACGGGGGAAGTTCGCAATCACCGCCACGCAGATGCTGGAATCCATGATTGAGCATCCAGCCCCCACACGCGCCGAAGTCAGCGACGTGGCCAACGCGATTTACGACGGCACCGACGCCGTGATGCTCTCGGCCGAGACATCGACCGGCAAGTATCCCGCCGCTGCCGTGCGTTACATGGCCCGCATCGCCCACGAAGCCGAAGCCTCTATCAATAAGACCGGGTTCCGCGATCTCGATCCCAGCCCCGATCCCCCGCACGCCGAGATTGTGGCCGACGCCGCCTATCACGCCGCCCGCGCCGCGCGCGTGAATGCGATTGTAGTGTTCACCAGCGGCGGGTCGAGCGCGCGCCTGGTTTCGCGCTACCGCCCACCGGTCCCGATTTATGCCATCACGGGCAGCGCGGCAGTGGGGCGCAGGCTGCTTATCCAATATGGTGTGTTTCCGCTGCTCGCGCCGGACGTGGGCTCAACCGACGAAATGCTGGCGCAAATGGACCGGCTGCTGGTCGACCGCGGCTTGCTTAAGCCCGGGCAGTTGGTGGTGTTCGTGGCCGGCCAGCCGATCGGGCGGGCGGGGACTACGAATTTGATGAAGCTGCACCGGATCGGGGAGCTGGATGGCGATAATGTAAATAGTTGGGAACCGCATGCGGGACGAAAAGCCATTATCTCAGATTTCGTGGCGTGGTTCAATTTCTGCGGAGGTGTAAATACCGTGAAGCCGTTGCAATGCTCACCACAGCGTTGCGGGCGATTGACTGGGATATTCGCAATCATCGCGACGTTCGGACTGGGGACGCCGCCGTCCAAATCGTGATAATCGTGGCGCTGCTGTTGGTGGTTCTTGAGGCTTGTTTTACAGCCACAGTATTGGCCATCGAGAGCCTCGGGCCTTTTGCCTTGATGTCTGGAAGCCAAGTCGTTTCCCTGTCGAAAGATCGAAATGGGTGCCAAAGGCGTGCCTGAGATGCCCGCCACGCCGCAATTTTCACCGCGGACCCCTATCGAAAGTCTCTCGGATCGCCTGAGGAGGCAAGAATAAATGATCGTGGGCACGGGCCACCTCGCTTCCTGCATATCAGCTTCTCGAACTCCCTCGCTATTTTTTGACATCAGTGCCATCGAAAGAGCCTTTGATGCGGGCGATGGGACGTGGATAAGATACGCGCGAAACTGCTGGATGGTTCAGACTTACCAGACGTCAGAACAATGGCGCGAACGCATCAGAGCGATTCCTGCGATTGGTGCTGAGGCAAGCATCCTCATCATCGAATTCGACCCTCACCGGACCGACGGGTATCTTGAGGAGTGGGCCTGGAAGTGGCTCCATCGAGCATAAGGCTCGGTAAGGCTCCTCGGAAGCTACCCCCTCCTAGCGCCCGTCACGATTTTGTGTTAATCTTTGTCTAGTCCCAAGTTCGATGCTCAGTGGGAGGTCTGCGCCATTGGCGATGGACCGTTCGCACCAATGAGGAAAGATGGCTAGAAAACCAGGCAAACAATATCAAGCTGCGGCCAAACAGGTGGAGACGCGTCTGTACCTGTTGGAACACGCTGTTCCGCTGCTGCAGAAAATCAAGTACGCCAAGTTCGATGAAACGGTGGAAGTCCACCTCAGTCTTGGCGTCGATCCCAAGCACGCTGACCAGATGGTCCGCGGCACGGTGGTGATGCCGAACGGTCTTGGCAAGTCCAAGAAAGTTTTGGTCATCGCCAGCGGCGACAAACAGAAAGAAGCCACGGAAGCCGGCGCCGATCTCGTAGGCGGCGACGACATGGTCAACAAGATCCAGACCGAAAGCTGGACTGATTTTGACGCGGTGATCGCGACGCCGGACATGATGCGTTCCGTAGGTAAACTCGGCAAGGTGCTGGGGCCGCGCGGCCTCATGCCCAATCCGAAGACCGGCACGGTGACTACCGATGTCGCCAAGGCCATTCGCGAAATCAAAGCCGGTAAAGTCGAGTTCCGCGTCGACAAGACCGGCATTATTCATGCGCCGGTGGGCAAGATCAGTTTCGCCACCGACAAGCTCATTGAAAACGCGGCCAGCCTGATTTCTGCCGTGCTGAAAGCCAAGCCGGCGGCGGCCAAGGGCAAGTACGTCAAGAGCGCGACGATCTGCTCCACCATGAGCCCGGGCGTGGGCCTCGACGTTTCTGAAATGAGCGCCAAGGCAGCGTTGTAGCCGGCGGGAAAGGTTCATCATGAAAAAGAAGGAAGACAAGAAGAAGGACCTCGAAGCGCTGCGCAAGGATCTGGAGACGCTCAAAAACCTGTTCGTCACCGGCTATGAAAAGCTGCGTGTCGAGCAGGATTTCGAGCTGCGCAAAGTGGTGCGGGCTTCGGGCGGCACCTACAGGGTCGTCAAGAACAATCTGGCGGAAATCGCGTCGCAGGGCACGCCTGCCGAGCCGGTGCTGACCGGGCTCAAAGGCATGACGTCGCTGGCCTACACGTCGGCCGATCCGGTGGCGCTGGCTAAAGCGCTCACGGCTTACGCCAAGCTGAATCCGAGTTTCACCTTTAAAGCCGGCCTGGTCGAGGGCCGCGTTTTCGATATTAAAGGCATCCAGGCGCTGGCCACGATGCCGGCCAAGGAAGAGATTCTGGCCAAGCTGCTGTTCCTGATCAACGCGCCGGCGCAGCGGCTGGTCACGGTGACCAACCAGGTGGGACGCAATCTGGCGGTGGTGATCGATCAGGCGGTCAAAGAGAACAAGTTTAGTTAACGCATTCAGGAGAGTCATTCGAAATGGCGGATATCAACGCAATCGCAGAACAGATTCAAGGTTTGACCTTGCTCGAAGCTTCGCAACTGGTCAAGCTGCTGGAAGAAAAGCTGGGCGTTTCGGCAGCGGCAGCAGCTCCGGTGATGGTGGCCGGTGGCGCAGCGGCGGCAGCAGCTCCGGCGGTGGAGGAGAAGACCGAATTCGCGGTCGTCCTCATGGCGGCCGGCGCCAACAAGATCAACGTGATTAAAGCCGTGCGCGAAGTCACCAACCTGGGTCTGAAGGAAGCTAAGGATCTGGTTGACGGCGCGCCCAAGCCGGTTAAAGAAGGCATCAGCAAGGACGAAGCCGAGACCATCCGGAAAAAATTCGCCGACGCCGGCGCTACTGTCGAAGTGAAGTAGCGGCGGGCGTTTTGGCCCGTATTTGACGCAAGTCGAGTGTTTTGGTAAGCTTAAGTCATTGGCCTTAGGACTGAACCGGGTACTTCCCGGATTGGTGACTGTGAATCTGGGATTCTGGCATTTTGATTGCAGTGCGCTGGGAACTGCACAGAGGGGATTTCTGTGCTCTTTCGCTCCGGCTACTCGCGGCCCGAATTTCTCTGCCTTCTTTCGCTTCCTTGTCTCACATTTTGGAGACCCGACGATTGGCTCCAGTCTTGCGTTTGCTACTCAGAGTGCGGCGGACCCGGCGGCAGTGTGTGAGCGCGGTCCGTTCGCGTGTGTGCTCTTCTAACTCGAGTGTTGAGCTTTGACGTACGGCCCTCTTGGAGTAAAGAATGAATAGCCAGCATAACGGCGCCGCTCCCGAGCGAGTGGATTTCTCGAAGATCAAGACCTCCATTCCGATTCCGAACCTGATCGAGGTTCAGAAGAAATCGTACGAACGTTTTCTGCAGATGGAATTACTGCCGAGCGAGCGCGACGACGCCGGCCTGCAGACCGTTTTCAATTCCGTTTTCCCGATCTCCGATTTCCGCGGCGTCAGCCAGTTGGAATTCGTGGACTATTCGATCGGCAACTGGGAATGCAAATGCGGCAACCTGAAAGGGCTGCATCATCTGCGTTCCACTTGCCGCAACCCGGCCTGCGGCGCGACCATTCGCACCGATCCTTTCCACGCCGGCGATGTGTTGTGTCATCACTGCGGAACGTTCAACAAGAACATCGTCACGTTCTGCAACAAGTGCGGCGATCCGGTCGGCTTGCAGTTGAAATACGACATGGTGGAGTGCCAGGAGCGCGGCATGACATACGCCGCTCCGCTCAAAGTCACCATCCGTCTCACGGTTTACGCCAAGGATCCCGAAACCGGCGCGAAAAGCGTCCGCGACATCAAGGAGCAGGAAGTCTTCTTCGGCGAAATTCCGCTGATGACCGACAACGGCACCTTCATCATCAACGGCACCGAGCGCGTCATCGTGTCGCAGTTGCACCGCTCGCCCGGCGTGTTCTTCGAGCGCGTTCCGGCGCAGGGTTATTTCCTCGGCAAGATCATTCCCTACCGCGGCAGCTGGGTCGAGTTCGAATACGACCTCAAGAACCTGCTCTACGTGCGCATCGACCGCAAACGCAAGTTTTATGGTTCGGTGTTTCTGCGCGCCCTCGGCCTCAAAACCGACGAACAGATTCTGCGTACGTTCTACCGCATCGACAAAATCCAGGTCAAAGACAAGAAGCTGTTCTGGGTAGTCGACGACGGTTTGATCGGCCTCAAGCTTTCCCACGCCATTTCGACCAAGAGCGGGGAAACCGTGGTCGGGCAGGGCAAGAAGATCACCTCTTCGCTGATGAAGGAAATTCAAAAGGCGAAGATCACCCAGGTGGAAGTTGCGCCCAACGATCTGGAAGGCGCCTACATCGCCGCCGATGTCGTCGATATGTCGACCGGCGAAGTGATGATCGACGCCAATCAGGAACTCACCACCGTTGGCGTCGGCAGGTTGCTCGAAGCGGGCATCGACAGCTTCGAGATTTTCTTCCCCGAGCGCGATGAAGTGGGCACGGTGATTTCGTCCACCCTGCGCAAAGACGCCTGCAAGACCCAGAACGAAGCGCTGATCGAAATTTACCGCAAGCTGCGTCCCGGCGATCCGCCGACGCTCGACACCGCCACCCAATTGTTCCAGGGCATGTTCTTCGACGCCCGCAAGTACGATTTCTCGCGCGTCGGCCGCATGAAGTTCAACATCAAACTGTTCGATCGCGCCGACGCTACGCCGCTCGAAAAGCGCACGCTCGATCCCGACGATTTCTTCGGGACCATCCGCTACCTGCTGAAATTGCGCAAAGGCATCGGCTCGGTGGACGATATCGATCACCTCGGCAACCGCCGCGTGCGCGCGGTCGGTGAGTTGCTGGAAAACCAGTTCCGCATTGGCCTGGTGCGCATGGAGCGCGCCATCAAAGAAAAGATGTCGGTGTACCAGGAAATGTCGACGGCCATGCCGCACGACCTGGTAAACGCCAAGCCGGTCATGGCGGCGATCCGCGAATTCTTCGGATCGAGCCAGCTCTCGCAGTTCATGGATCAGACCAATCCGCTCTCCGAGATCACGCACAAACGGCGTCTCTCGGCTCTTGGACCAGGCGGTCTGTCACGCGAGCGCGCCGGGTTCGAAGTGCGCGACGTGCATCCTACCCACTACGGCCGCATTTGCCCGATCGAAACGCCGGAAGGTCCGAACATCGGATTGATTTCGTCGCTGTCGTGCTTTGCGCGCATCAACGAATACGGCTTCATCGAGAGCCCGTACCGCAAGGTGCTCAAGGGCGTGGTGGTCGACGAAATCAAGATCCTGAATCCGGGCGACACGCCTTATAAGGTCGGCGATATCATTCGCCGCGGGGAAACCGAAAAGGCCAATCGCGATCTCAGCGCCAAGAAGCAGCACGCGGAGTACGAAGCCCACTGCGAATACCTGTCGGCGTGGGAAGAAGACAAGTACATCATCGCGCAGGCCAACGTCGAACTGGACGAAAAAGGCCGCATCGTAACCGATCTGGCCAATGCGCGCCAGGCCGGCAACTTCGTGCTGAAACATCGCGACGAGATTGAGTACATCGACGTCAGTCCCAAGCAGCTGGTCTCGGTCGCGGCCAGTTTGATTCCGTTCCTGGAAAACGACGACGCCAACCGCGCACTGATGGGATCGAACATGCAGCGGCAGGCGGTTCCGCTGCTGCGCGCCGACGCTCCTTACGTGGGCACGGGCATGGAGAGCGTGACGGCGCGCGATTCGGGCGCGGTCGTGCTTTGCAAACGGCCCGGCGTCGTCGATTCGGTCGACTCCGAGCGCATCATCGTACGCGTGGAAGGCGGGGCGCATGAAGGCCAGCTCTCGCGCGAAGTGGGCGCGGACATTTACCAGCTCACCAAGTTCAAGCGTTCCAACCAAAACACCTGCATCAACCAGAAGCCCATCGTTTTCGCCGGGCAGCGTGTCGGCAAAGGCGAAGTGCTGGCCGACGGTCCTTGCACCGACCGCGGCGAACTGGCGCTGGGACGCAACGTGCTGGTGGCATTCATGCCCTGGCGCGGCTGCAACTTTGAGGACGCAATCCTGGTCAGCGAAAAGTTGATCAAGGACGACTACTACACTTCGATCCACATCGAGGAATTCGAAATCGAATCGCGCGACACCAAGCTTGGACCGGAAGAAATCACGCGCGACATTCCGAACATTGCCGATTCGTTCCTGCGCAATCTGGACGAAAGCGGCGTGATTCGCATCGGCGCCACCGTGAAGCCGGGCGACATTCTGGTCGGCAAAGTCACGCCTAAAGGCGAGACCCAGCTTACGCCGGAAGAAAAACTCCTCCGCGCCATCTTCGGCGAAAAAGCCGGCGACGTGAAAGACGCTTCGCTCTATTGCCCTCCCGGCATTGAGGGCACCGTCGTTGACTGCAAAATCTTTTCCCGCAAAGGCCAGGAAAAGGACGAGCGCGCCAAAGCCATCGAAGAGTCGCAGATCACCCGGCTGCAGCGCAATCTGAAAGACGAAGAGCGCATCCTGAACGACGAGCGCTCCAAGCGCCTGAGCGTTCTGCTGCAGGACCTGGAACTGCTGGCCGATCTCCACGACGAACGCACCAACAAGCGCCTGCTGGCTAAGGGCACGCCGCTTACGCGCGATCTCATTGAAAAGATCAAATCGCGCGATCTCAAGCGCATGCGGTTGAAAGATAAAGACCCGCGGCTCAACGAACAGATCGACGACATCGAAGAGATGACGATGCGCCAGATCGCGGTGCTGGAGAAAATCACCGACGAAAAAATCGCCAAGCTGCGCAAGGGCGACGAACTGCCGCCGGGCGTCATCAAGCTGGTCAAAGTCTACATCGCCATGAAGCGCAAGCTGTCGGTTGGCGACAAGATGGCCGGCCGCCATGGCAACAAGGGCGTGATCGCGCGCATTCTTCCCGATGAAGACATGCCGTATCTGCCGGATGGCACGCCGGTTGAGATCGTTCTCAACCCGCTGGGCGTTCCTTCGCGCATGAACGTGGGGCAGATTCTGGAAACCCACCTGGGCTGGGCTGCGCACGCACTGGGCCTGCATTACGCCACGCCGGTATTCGACGGCGCAACCGAAAAAGAAATCAAGAAGCAACTGACCGAAGCCAAGCTTCCCACCTCAGGCAAGACGGAATTGTTCGATGGCATGACGGGCCAGCTTTTCGAGCAGCCGGTAACGGTGGGGTACATCTACATGCTGAAGCTTTCGCACCTGGTGGACGACAAGATTCACGCGCGCTCCATCGGCCCGTATTCGCTGATTACGCAGCAGCCGCTCGGCGGCAAGGCGCAATTCGGCGGACAGCGTTTCGGCGAGATGGAAGTCTGGGCGCTCGAAGCTTACGGCGCCGCGTATATTCTGCAGGAGCTGCTCACCGCCAAGTCGGACGATGTGTACGGCCGCGCTAAGATTTACGAGGCCATCGTCAAGGGCGAGGCAGCGATCGAGCCGGGCGTGCCGGAATCGTTCAACGTTCTGATCCGGGAATTGCAGTCGTTGTGCCTGGATGTGGAGTTGATGAAGAAACCGCGCGAGACGCCGGTGGATACTGCGCTGGCGGCGGATTAGTTTTTCCGCCCGCTGCGTAAATTACTTTTTTCGTTTTTCCAGAATCTGGAGGCTACATTGCGATCCTCTCCGTACGATAGAGCTAATTTGATTGCGGATTTCGACTCAATCCGCATCAGTCTCGCCTCTCCGGAAAAGATCCGAAGCTGGTCACATGGCGAAGTGACCAAGCCGGAAACCATCAACTACCGCACCTTCAAGCCCGAGCGCGACGGATTGTTTTGCGCCCGTATTTTCGGCCCGGTGACGGACTGGGAATGCTTGTGCGGCAAGTACAAACGCATGAAGCACCGCGGCGTGATCTGCGACAAGTGCGGCGTCGAAGTGACTCTCGCCCGCGTGCGCCGCGAGCGCCTGGGCCATATCGAACTGGCCAGCCCTGTTCGCACGTTTGGTTTTTCAAAGGCCTGCCCAGCCGCATCGGGCACCTGCTCGACATCACGCTGCGCGAATTGGAACGCGTGCTGTACTTCGAAGCATTCGTCATCGTCGATCCCGGTGAAGTGGCCGATCTGTCGTCCGGAGAAGTGATCAGCGACGAGCGCAAGCGCTCGCTCGATCAGGAATTCGCCGGCAAATACGTCGCCATGATGGGCGCCGAGGGCATCAAAGAGCTGCTCAAGAAGGTCGACGTTGAGGCGCTGAGCGAAGAGATTCGCGCCAAGATGCAGGTGGAGGCGTCGCAGCAGAAGAAACTGAAATTCGCCAAGCGTCTGCGCGTGGTCGAGTCGTTCCGCAAGTCCGGCAACAAGCCGGAGTGGATGATTCTGGACGTCATCCCGGTTATTCCGCCGGAGTTGCGTCCGCTGGTGCCACTAGACGGCGGCCGTTTCGCCACTTCCGATCTCAACGATCTGTACCGGCGCGTCATCAACCGCAACAACCGCCTCAAAAAATTAATGGAGCTGCATGCTCCTGATGTCATCGTGCGCAATGAAAAGCGCATGCTGCAGGAAGCCGTTGACGCCCTGTTCGATAACGGGCGGCGTGGACGTGTGTTGCGCGGCGCCAACAACCGGCCGCTCAAATCGCTGTCCGATACGCTGAAAGGCAAGCAGGGACGCTTCCGCCAGAATTTGCTCGGCAAGCGCGTGGATTACTCCGGCCGTTCCGTCATCGTCGTGGGTCCGGAATTGAAGCTGCATCAGTGCGGGCTGCCCAAGAAGATGGCGCTCGAACTGTTCAAGCCGTTCATCTATCATCGCTTGGAACAGCGCGGGCACTGCACGACCATCAAGCAGGCTAAGGAATTGGTCGAGCAACAAGACCCAGTGGTTTGGGACATTCTGGAAGAAGTCATCAAGGACCATCCCATCCTGTTGAATCGCGCGCCAACCTTGCACCGTCTGGGCATTCAGGCGTTCGAGCCTGTGCTGGTCGAAGGCAAAGCCATCAAGATTCACCCGCTGGTTTGCACGGCGTTCAACGCGGATTTCGACGGCGACCAGATGGCTGTGCACATTCCGCTGTCGCCCGAAGCGCAGGTAGAAGCGTCCACGCTGATGCTGGCGTCGAACAATATTCTGTCGCCGGCGCATGGCGGACCCATCGCCGTTCCTACGCAGGACATGGTGCTGGGCTGCTACTACCTGACCAAATCGCGGCCCGGAACCAAGGGCGAAGGCCGCACCTTCGCATCCAGCGAAGAAGTGCTGATCGCGCTCGAAATGGGTGAAGTGGAAACGCTCACGCCCATCAAGCTGCGCCACACCGGCAAAGTCATCGACCTGGTGCATGCGTTCGACAACCAGAACATCATGCACACCGAGCCCATCGAGTTCAACAAGCAGTACATGGACACGACGGTGGGCCGCGTGATCATGAACGATCACCTGCCGCAGGACATGCCGTTCATCAACGGCCTGCTCAAGAAAAAAGGCCTGGGGCTGCTGGTGCATTATTGCTACCTCAACTTCGGCCTGGTCACGACCGTGCAAATGCTGGACGAGATCAAGAACCTCGGGTTCCTGTACGCCACTCGCGCGGGCATTTCGATTGGCATCGACGACATGGTCGTGCCAGTGGAGAAGGCCGCGCTGGTGAAGGCAGCCGAGAAGGAAGTGGTCGCGGTGGAGAGCCAGTATCAGGACGGCGCCATCACCCACGGCGAGCGCTACAACAAGATCATCGAAATCTGGTCGAAGGTCACCGAAAAGGTTTCCGATGAAATGTTCACCGCCATGGAAGAGGACGACCGCACCGGCCGCTACCTCAATCCGATTTACATCATGGCCGATTCCGGCGCGCGCGGATCGAAACAGCAAATCCGCCAGCTTTCCGGTATGCGCGGCTTGATGGCCAAGCCTTCGGGCGAGATCATCGAAACGCCTATCACGGCGAATTTCCGCGAAGGCTTGAACGTGCTGCAGTACTTCATCTCGACGCACGGCGCCCGCAAAGGTTTGGCGGATACGGCGCTCAAGACGGCCGATTCCGGCTATCTCACGCGGCGCCTCGTCGACGTTTCTCAGGACGTAATCGTTGCCGAGAACGATTGCGGCACCACTGAAGGCATCTTCGTCGAATCCATTATTGAATCCGGCGAAATCATCGAGCCCTTGCGCGACCGCATCGTGGGCCGCGTGGCGCTCGAGGACCAGAGGGATTTCGAAGGCAACGTGATTGTCCGCGTCAATGAGGAGATCACCGAGGGTCTGGCGGGCTTGATTCAGGCCGCCGGCATTGAGCGCGTCAAGATTCGCTCCGTGCTGACTTGCGAATCGAAACGCGGCGTGTGCGTGGCCTGCTACGGACGCAACCTGGCGACCGGACGGCTGGTCGAGCGCGGCGAAGCGGTGGGCGTCATTGCGGCGCAATCCATCGGCGAGCCTGGCACGCAGCTCACCATGCGTACCTTCCACATCGGTGGAACGGCAACTCGTATTTCCGAGCAGTCGACGCAGGACGCGAAGTCGGATGGTTTCGCGCGCTTCCTCGGCATCCAGACCGTGCGCAACAAGAATGGCGATTTGATCGCCATGAACCGCAACGGCAAGCTGGTGCTGGTCGACGACAAGGGCCGCGAGAAGGAACGCTACGACGTGGTCTACGGCGCGCGCATCCTGGTCGAAGAAGGCGCGCCGGTGAAGGCCAACCAAATCCTGCTGGAATGGGATCCGTACACGTTCTCGATCCTGACCGAAGTTACCGGCGTCGTCCATTACAAAGACTTGCTCGAAGGCCTCACGCTGCAGGAGCAGGTGGACGAAGTCACTGGCATGTCGCAACTGGTTGTGGTCGATTCGCCGGATGAAAAACGGCAGCCGACGATCATCATGCGCACCGACGCCTCACCGCGCGGAGAAGCCAAGAAGTATCTCATGCCGACCCATGCGCACTTGATGGTGCGTGACACCGAAGAAGCGCACGCCGGCGACGTGTTGGCCAAGATTCCGCGTGAAACCACCAAGACCAAGGACATCACGGGCGGTCTGCCGCGCGTGGTCGAACTGTTCGAAGCCCGCAAGCCGCGCGAGACCGCGATCATCGCCGAAATCAACGGCACCGTGAAGTACGGCGAAGTCAGCAAGGGCCAACGCAAGATTTACGTCATGGGCGACGACGGCGAGCAGCGCGAATATTCGCTGCCTCGCGGCGTGCACATCAACGTCCAGGAAGGCGAGCGCCTGAAAGCCGGCGAGCCGCTGATGGACGGCCCGCGCAATCCGCACGACATTCTGGACGTGCTCGGCGAGAAGGAACTGCAGAAGTACCTGGTCAACGAAATCCAGGAAGTCTACCGTCTGCAGGGCGTTAACATCAACGACAAGCACCTGGAAGTCATCGTTCGTCAGATGATGCGCTGGGTGAAGGTCGAAGATATCGGGAACAGCGAATTTCTGCCGGAAGAGGTTGTCGATAAATTCAAGTTCCGCACCGAAAACCAGCGCGTGATTGAAGCGGGCGGGGAGCCGGCACAGGGCCGCGCCATCCTGCTCGGCATTACCAAGGCGTCGCTCTCGACCGATTCGTTTATCTCGGCGGCGAGCTTCCAGGAAACCACGCGCGTGCTCACCGAAGCCGCCATCAACGGCAAGGTGGACTACCTGCGCGGCCTGAAGGAAAACGTCATCATGGGCCGCCTGGTTCCGGCCGGCACCGGCATGGAGTTCTACCGCAATGTGAAGATCGCCGGCGAAGATGTTGTCGAAGAGCCGGTGATCGAGCAGCCGCTCGAAGCCATTCCGGGTTACGACGAAGAGGCGCGCGTGCAGTATACGGGCGGCCTTTCCGAAGATACCGGCGAAGGATCGCTGGCCGAATAGCCGTCCTTACAAAATATCCCGGACTTCGCTCGCGAGGTCCGGGATTCTATCCGTCGTACAATAGTTCACTTGGACCCCGCAAAAACTTCGAAGCGCCCCGGTAAAAAAGCTTACCTGCTGATTACGCTGTTCGCCGTTCTGCTCACGCTGTTTCCCTTTCTGTTTTGGTACGGCACCTGGTTTGGCCGCAAACTTTCCGACCAGGAAATCGGACAGCTTCTCTCCGACCCTTCTAAGCCTCGCAAGGCGCAGCATGCGCTGGTCCAGTTAGGCGAACGCATGAGCCGGAGCGATGTTCGCGCGCGGCAATTCTATCCGCGCGTCATCGATCAGATTGCCAGCCCCAACGCCGAGCTGCGACAAACCGCGGCCTGGATTATGGGACAGGATCGCAGCTACACGCCGTTCCAGGAAGCGCTGCGCAAACTGCTGCAGGACCCGTCGCCGATGGTCCGGCGCAATGCCGCACTTTCGCTTTCCACCTTTGACGATCCGGCCGCGCGGCCCGAGCTCCGCGCCATGCTGCATTCGCAGACCATCGCGTCGCCAGCGGCGGGCGTCGTGCATTACCGGCTGAAGATAGCCGAGTACGTGAATCCGGGCACGCTAGTGGCGCACGTGGGCGAAACGGAAGTTCGCGCGTCGCTGCCGGGTGAAGTGCTGCAGATCGTCAAGCCCGATGGCTCTGCCGTCGCAGTGGGCGATCCACTACTCGAAGTTTCCGCCGACAAAGATCATGCCTGGGAAGCGTTGCGCGCGCTGCTGGCCGTGGGCAATCAGGAAGATGTGGAAGATGTGCAGCGGTACGCGCGGGGCGTGCCGGGAATGCCCGAACGAGTGCGTCAGCAAGCCACGTTAACCCTGCATGAAATTCAAGGCAGAGTGTTGGCGGGCAACAAACAAACTCCCTGAGACTCGATTTCAAGCGCGCGATTGAATTTGGCGGCGGCCAGTGCCCAGACCACGGTTGCGGTCAGTTCCACGATTTCATCGTCGCTAAAGTGACGTTGCACGCGTTTATATAATTCCTCGGGGACGATAGTGCTGGTCGTGATCACATCGGCGTAAGTGAGCGCCGCCTGTTCGCGCTCCGTGAAATGAGCGCTCGCCGCGTAGTCCGGAAGCGCCGCCAGTTCCGCATCGCTGACGCCGTCGGCTCTGCTCAAGGCAGAGTTGACCTCGATTCAAAGCCCGCAGCCAACAAGCGATGCGACTTTGAGATTGACCAGGTCCACCAGTCGTACCGGAAGCAGCGCGCTGGCTTCGAGGCCGTTCCACATGGCGCGAAATCCGCGAAGGATGCTGGGCCGGCGAGCCAGTACGGCGTGATTGTAAGGCAGGCAGCCATAGCGCTGCCCCTGGCCCTCTAGTTCCGCATCGACGCTGTCTTTGGAAACCCCAGTCAGTCTCGGCATGTTTCTATTATTCCAAGGGCTGCAGATCACCGAGCATCGTCGGAATCAATTCGCTCACGGTGGGATGAATATGCATGGCGCGCTGGATTACGGTGTACGGCGCTTTGGCGTACATGACATCGAGGATCGAGTGGATCACCTCATCGCACTCGACGCCCAGCAGCGCAGCGCCCAGGATCATCTTGGTTTCAGCATCCACCAGAATTTTCATGAATCCCTGCGTCTCGCTTTTTTCGACGGCGCGTCCGACACGGGTCATCGGCCGCCGGGCGATGAGCGCTTTGCGCCCGGATTTACGCACCTCCTTCTCCGTCATTCCGGCGCGCGCCAAGCGGAGGATCGATGTACAGGTTGTACGCCGTAATGCGGTCGCTCACGCGGCGCGGGATCGTGATCCAGAAGATTGGCGGCGACAATTTCGTAGTCGTTGTAGGAGGTGTGGGTGAAGGCGCCTTTGCCGTTGCAATCGCCCATGGCCCAGATGCCGGGCACGTTGGTGCGAAGCTGGTCGTCCACGCGGATGTAACCGTTGGCGTCGACTTCAACACCGGCTTTTTCCAGGCCCAGGTCCTGCGTGTTCGGCACGCGGCCAACCGCCAGCAGTAAGTGCGAGCCCACCGCTTCCTGGCGTACGCCCTGGCAATCGACCACAACTGCGATTTGGGCATCGCGTTTCTCCACGCGAAAGTCGCAAGTGCCGGTGAGAACACGAATGCCCTCGGCTTCGAGAATGGCGCGCGCGGCATCGGCGATGTCGTCGTCCTCGCGTGAAATCAGGCGGTGGCCGCGCTGAATGACGGTGACCTCGCTGCCGAAGCGGCGGTACATTTGCGCAAATTCCAGGCCGACGTAGCTGCCGCCGATCACCAGCAGATGCGGCGGCAGAAAATCCACGTCCATCATGGAGGAATTGGTGAGATAGTCGACCGTGTCCAGCCCAGGAATCGGCGGTCGAAAGGCGCGGGCGCCGACGTTGATGAAAATTTGCGGGGCTTCGAGAATGTCTTCGCCCACGCGGACGGTGCGCGGCCCTTCGAAAGAAGCGTGCCCATGCAAAACGGTGCAGTTGGCGAGAGACCGCAGCCCTTTTTCGACGGCTACGTTGGACTGGGCGACAATGCCATCCTTGCGCGCCTTCACTTTTTTCATGTCGATCGCGGCGGGTCCGCTGAGCGTGACTCCGTGCTCGGCTGCGCGCCGAACGGTTTGCGCAACCCGCGCGCTGGCCACCAGGGTCTTGGTAGGAATGCAGCCCGTATTGACGCAGGTGCCGCCGAACTTTTGCCGTTCGGCAATCGCCACGCGCATTCCCTTTTGGGCTAGGCGCGTTGCGAGAAAGGGCCCGGATTGGCCCGTGCCGATGATGATGGCGTCAAAAGTCTGGCTCATGGAATCTCCATTATCGCCGTGTTTCCGGGCCCTTTGCTAACCTGGAGCGATCCGGAATGAGTCTGTCCATTGAAAAGTTTTTGCACCAGCCGGGTGCCGGCCCCACCGTGTCCGGAGTGCTGCATCGCCCGGCATCTGCATCTGAAGACGGCGTGGTCCTGGCGCACGGCGCGGGATCGAACTGCGAAGCGCCAATTCTGCGAGCGCTGGCGGAGGCATTCGCCGAATCGGGTTGGACTGCATTGCGCTGCGATCTGCCTTTCCGGCAAGCACGCCGGATCGGCGCGCCTTTTCCGGCAGGCGCAGCTCAGGATCGCGAAGGATTGCGCAACGCGGTGTCCGCATTGCGCCACATTGTTCCAGGGCGCGTGTTTCTTGGCGGGCATTCCTACGGCGGGCGGCAAGCCAGCATGCTGGCAGCATCCGATCCGCAAGTGACGCCAGCTCTGCTGCTGCTTTCCTATCCGCTGCATCCGCCGCGCCGGCCGCAGCAGTTACGCACGGCGCATTTGCCGGACCTGCGCACGCGGGCATTCTTCGTGCATGGCGTGCGCGATCCGTTTGGCTCTGAAGAGGAAATGCAGGCGGCGCTGGCGCTGATTCCAGCCGAGACTTCACTGGTCATGATCGCGAAAGCCGGGCATGAGCTGATTAGCAAGAACCCGCTTGCTGCCGCCGACTGGGCGCGGCAAACCGTCGCCGCCTTTCGCGCCTTCGTACAATAGAAACTTCATGCCCATGATGCGCAGTGTCTTGCTGGCGGGCGCACAGAGTCCGTCGCTGCGCGAGCGAGCGCCTCGCCTGCCGTTCGTGCGCCGCACCGCGTCCCGCTTCATTCCCGGCGAAGCCTTAGACGATGCGTTGGCGGCGGCCGCGATTCTCTCTCGCAACGGGATCGCAACTGTAATCACTCATCTGGGGGAAAACATCACCGACGCCGCCGAAGCCCGCCAGGAAGCATTGCATTACGGCGAAGTGTTGGGGCGTATTCGCGATGCGGGCCTGCCCACGGAGCTATCGATTAAGCTCACCCAGCTCGGCCTGGATCTGGGCGCAACGCGATGTTACGAAAATCTGGCGCGCATTATTGAGAATGCCGGCGCCAGTTCCACTGTGTGGATCGACATGGAGTCGAGCGCCTACGTGGATATCACGCTGGAACTTTACCGGCGCGCCCGCACGCGTTATCCCAATGTTGGCGTGTGCCTGCAGTCCTACCTGTACCGTACGGCGAAAGATTTAGCGGCACTGACGCCGCTGGGCCCGTCGATCCGGCTGGTGAAGGGTGCGTATCCGGAACCTGCCAATGTGGCATTTCCGCGCAAAGCGGATGTGGACGCGAATTACTTCGCTGTCGCGCGGCAATTACTCGGGCGCCAATCGCAACAGGCGGGGTTGCGAGCGGCTTTCGCCACTCACGACAGCGCACTCATCGGACAGATCAAGTCGCACGCGCAAACTATTGGCATGGCGAAAAGCGCATTTGAGTTTCAGATGCTCTATGGCATCCGCAAAGACGAGCAGATGCGCCTAGCGCGTGAGGGCTACTGTTCGAAGGTGCTCATCACTTACGGCTCGGCCTGGTTCCCTTGGTTCATGCGGCGCATGGCGGAGCGTCCGGCGAATATGTTTTTCGTGTTGCGAAATCTGGTGGGGGGCTAATGGCACTGTTATTACGGGAAGCCGATGTACGTGAAGTGCTGGCGATGCCGGAGTTGATCGAAACCATGGAATCGGCGCTCAAAGCCTTCTCCGCTGGCAAGGTGACGCAGCCGGTGCGCACGGCGTTCGAAGTGCCAGCCGGCCCGGGCTTCTTCGGACTGATGCCGGCATACTTGCATGATCCGCCCGCGCTCGGCGCCAAACTCGTCACCGTGTTTCATGGCAACGAGCGCCGTGGATTGACGTCGCATCTGGGCACGATTCTCTTGCTTGATCCTGAAACCGGCGCCACGCTCTCGATCATGGATGGCCGCTACATCACCGCCGTACGGACCGCTGCGGTGTCGGCGGTTGCTGCGCGCTATCTGGCGCGGCGCAACGCGAGCTCGCTGGGCATTATCGGATCGGGCGTGCAGGCGCGCACTCATTTGGAAGCGCTTGGGCTGGTCCAATCGTTGCGCGAGGTTCGCTCCTGGAGCCCGACGGCGGCTAACCTGGCGCGATTCGTAGCCGAAGCGCCCGTGGTGCGCGCCGCGGCCAGCGCCGAGGAGGCCGTGCGCGGCGCCGACCTTATCGTGATTGCGACTGCGTCGAGCACGCCCGTGCTGCAAAGCGATTGGGTGGCGGATGGCGCGATGGTGATTTCGCTTGGCGCGTATCGTCCAAACATGCGTGAGATGGATCCGGCACTGACGGCCCGCTCGCGCTTGTATGTGGATTCGAGGGCGGCGGCGCTGCAGGAATCGGGCGACGTGCTGCTCGGAATTCAGGAAGGGCGATTCACGGCCAGTCACATTGTTGCGGAGGTAGGCGAGGTAGCGGCGGGAAAATCGCCGGGCCGCGAGAACGATCGCGAAGTGACGATTTTCAAATCGCTGGGAATGGCAGTGGAAGATGTGGCGGCCGCGAAGCTGGTGTACGATCGTGCTCGGCAGTTGGGGAAGGGAACCGAGATTTAAAAGATATTTCTCGCAGAGACGCAGAGACCACAGAGAAAATCTAAGAAAACCATTTGTTTTGCAGTTCTCTGCGTCTCTGCGAGAAGATGGATTTATGGGCGCTTCGGCAGGAGACGGGGCGGCGCAGCAACAGTATATTTACGAGCTAGTGCGCACCGCTGTCATGACCAGGCGGCCCATCTCTGCGGTCTACGACGATTACTTTCGCTTACTGTGTCCGCACCGGCTGGGCCGGAATAAAAGGGGGCAGCCCAGGGCCCTCTGTTACCAATACGGAGGCGAGAGCAAAAGCGGTCTGAAGCCCCCCGGATCCGAAGATAACTGGCGCTGCATCGCGATCGATAAGATCAGAAGCGTGGAGTTGAGGGACGACCCCTGGCAAACTGCCCCGAACCATTCACGTGTTGCATCTTGCGTCGCCCACAAGGATGTTGACGCCGAAGATTTTCTCGATCTGCAAGAAGAGCGGTAAGCGCGAGTTACTTGCCGGTTAGCCTTCCGAGCAGCAGCCGGAAAAATTTGGGCGAGTCCACGGCGACCGCTACCTCTACGTTGGGCTGGAGCGTCGTCGATCGCACTTCCGATTGAGTAACGCCGGCGGGCGGCGCTGAGATGCGGACGGGCGCTTGTTCCCAGGCCACGGTCTCACCGGCGGTGAGTTCGCCCGCAGTCTCGACATCCACGTAGTACTTCTTGAGCGTGACAATCGACGGATCGATGAAGACGGCCATGGCCAGCGGATCATGCATGCCAAAGCCGTCGGTGCGGCCCATGGCCTTGGCGCGATCCATCCAGCTGCGGCCGAGCTTTCCCGCGGCTTCCGAGGCCGGGTTGCCGCCGGTTTCCATGGCGCGAACGTGCTCCTCGTGCAAGCGGGCTTTGTTGGTGACATCCAGGCCCACCATCACCAGCGGGATTCCGGATTGGAAGACCACGCGCGCCGCTTCGGGATCGAAATAAATGTTGAACTCCGCGCTGGGCGTGGTGTTGCCGCCGGAAAGCGAGCCGCCCATCATCACGATGCGGGGTATCATGCGGGCAATCTCAGGATCGGCACGCAAGGCCAGGGCGATGTTGGTGAGCGGGCCCAGCGTGACGATCGACACGCGCCCAGGCCGCTCCCGGACCAAGCGGCGAATTAGTTCCGTTGCGGGCTCAGCGACCGCCTTGATCTTGGCTTCGGGAAAAGGCACGCCGCCCAGACCGTTGGTGCCGTGGGCGTAGTAGGCGTGTACCGCGCGCCGCGTCAACGGCGCCGGCGCGCCCAAAGCCACAGGCGTCTGCGGGCGCCCGCCGATCTCGACCATCCGCAGCGCATTGGGCAAGCCAATCGAGCTCGGCACATTGCCGGCGACGACCGTGACGGCGAGTACATTGAGTTCCGGCGAGCGCATGGCCAGAAGCAACGCAAAGGCGTCATCGACGCCCGGATCGGTATCGATGATGACGTCGCGTTGCTGCGCCCAAGCTGAGATCGCCACCAGGAGAAGTCCAATGAGAATACGCATGAAGGACCTCGGATGATAGTCGATTTCGCGGATTCAATGCAAGCGGACTACGGGAAGTGGCTTACTGGAAATAACCAAAGGCAAGCTCCGGCTTGGCGTCGATGGCTTTCTTCCAGTTGGCGCGCGCCTGGTCTTCCTTGCCAAGAGACTGGAGGGCGAGGCCGAGATTGAGCAGTGCTTCAGGGAAATTCGGCGAGAGCGAGAGCGCTTCTTCGTAGTGTTTGGCGGCGTCCTGCGGATTGCCGGACTGCTGCTGTAACAGGGCGAGATTATAAAGGAATTCGGGTGTCTTCTCGCCAAGAGCGAGAAGCTGCCTGTGCAACTCGAGGGCGGGTTCGATCTGGCCCCGTTCCAGCGCCAGGCCGGCAAGGCCGCGTAGCGCGTCGATCGAATCCGGCCGGATCAGACGTGCCTTCTCGAAGGCGTTTTGGGCGGTATCCAACTCGCCTGCTTTCCAGTAAGCGATGGCGGCGTTAACTTGCGCCTCAATCCAGTCTTTGCGCTGGCGCAGGCAGGCGTTGAAGGCATCGGCGGAGGCATGAAATTCGCCCAACTCCATGCGCAGGCAGCCCAGGCGGAAACGGGCATCTTCCCAATCGGGTTTCTTGTCGAGTAAGCGCGCCAGCAGTTTCTCCGCTTCCTGAATGTCGCCATCCAGCTCGACCGCGAGGGCCAGATTCCACATCGCCGAGGGAGAGTCGGGCTCAAATTCAAGGGCATGATGGTAGGCCTCACGCGCTTTCTTGGCATCGCCCATTTCCTGCCAGCAGATGCCGAGATTGGTGTAGAGTTGACCCGAATCCGGGTGGAGTGCCACGGCTTTGGCATAGGCTTCGGCGGCCTGCGGCAGACGCCGGGCTTTCTGATGCGCCAGGCCCAGATTGAACCAGGCTTCAAAGCAATCCGGTTTGGCCGCGCCCAGTTTGGCGCAGTAGGCGGCGGCTTTGTCGTACTGCGCGCCGGCAAATGCCGCCATCACCAGGCCCTGCAGGGCGACTTCGGAGTCCGGCCGCAGCTGGTTCAAATGGGTGGCGCGTTCAAGCGCTGCCGGGTAGTCTTTCAATTCGCAAGCCACGGCAATCAGATTGGCCAGGGCTTCTTCGGAGTTGGGATTGCGCTCGAGGATGCGGCGATAAAGGCCAGCCGCCTCGGGGAGCTTTTTCTGCAATTGCAATGCCACGGCTTTGCCGAACAGCGCGGGTTCCAGTTCCGCATCGCGCCGCAGGCAGCGCTCGAATGCGTCCAGGGCGGGAGCGAGTGCATTGAGGTGCAGCCGGCAAGCGCCTAATCCCAATTCGGCTTCCACGCGACTCGAATCGGCTGCCAGGGCATTTTCAAAAAGCGTGGCCGCTTCGGACCACTTGCCGAGCGCGTGCAGCGCCAGCGCCAGATTGTAAGCCCCGTTGGCATGGTGCGGCTCGAGCTTCAGCAGACGCCGGTATGCATCGGCAGCTGCTTCGAAGTCTCCTTTTTCATGACGCAGGTATCCGGTGGCTGCCCAATATGCGGGCTGATCCGCGCCTGCCGCGCGCGATCCTTCCAGGGCCGCGAGAGCTTGCTCTCCCTTTCCTTCCAAATGTAAAGCAACAGCGCGGGCAAAGGACTGGACAAGATCGGGCGATGCGACCTTCGTCTGCTCGGGCGGACTGGCGGGCCTAACTTTCAATGGAGGGCCTCCCTTAGTTTCTTATCGGCAAAAGCCGAAGAAACTTGAGCGCACAGCCGTCCAATCAGGTCATCCCCTTGGATCACCCGCACCCACTGCAGCCCCACCACCGCGTCCGGATCGGTAAAAAAACCGATGCCTCCGTGGGTCAGCCGGTCATCGCTCCAGGCATCGATGATCTTGCCGTTGAGATAGGTGGTGAAGCGCGAGCCGCGAACCTCGGTGCGCACGCGAAACGAAGTGATGTTGGACAGCACCACCGGCAGCGGCAATTGCACGCGCCGGTCCGGGCGGCCGTTGATCACTGCATAGCGCTCGAGATCCAGCGTCGGAATGTTGCCGCGCCGCGTGAGCGCCAGCCTGGTCGCATAATAGTTGCTCATGTCGACGGTGCGGTAGGTCCAGCCCAAAGCGCGCTTTTCGATGACGCCCAGAAACTCCAGGCTGTAATCGCCCATGCCGGCCGACTCCAGATACAGCGCGAGCGCACCCGGATGCAGCAGGCCAGTGGCATCGTAGGACCAGGTCTTGGCCCAGCCCGCAGTCCCATTCCAGTGACTCAAGCCGCCGCGGAAGTCGTCTTCCAGATCGACGGTAGCGCGCCGCTCGATGGCGGATTTCACAGCCACCCATTGCGCCGGAATCGCGCCCGAAGAACTGGCTCGAATTCCCGGCCCGAACCAGACCGATACCAGGGCCAGCGGCAACAGCCACGCGATGTGAAACGCCGCGCGCTTCGTCCAAGCCGGGAAATTGCCAATGCTTTCGCGCAGGCCGGCCAGCCGGTCTTTAACCAAGAGTACGGGGCGCGTCGACGGAGCAACGGCCGCCTCGCTGAGCACAGGGGCAGGGACAGCGATGGCAGCCTCGGGCGTAACGGCGGCGACAGCCTCCGCGACCGGCGGCTGCAGCAGGTTCCAGTTGGGCTCCGTTGGCAATAGCCGGTCACCATTCGACCGGCGAGCTTCAAAGCGCCAGCGCATGGTTTCGGAATTGGTCTTGATCACAGCGTCGCCGGTCGACGCCGAACACGGTATGCGAGCCCAACTGGCCGGCAGTAGCTTTCCCCGGCGTGCGGTGAGTTCGCCACTTTCGTAGCCGATCCAGCGCGCCGGAGCGAGAGCCTCAACATCAGGGGGCGACGGAGCTTGCCGGCACCAAGGCAATCCTTCAATCCCGGCCTCTGCCAGGGGAGGCTGCGGGGAGCGTGCCTCGAGCTGGACCTCGAAGGACGGGGCGGGCAGACGATTGAGCGCCAAAGGCGCGCCATCCACAGCACATCCCGGCGGAGGCCCGGCGGGCAGCGGCTTGGGCGCCGGCCGGCACGCTCCGTAAAGGGCGAAAGCTGGAGGTGCCGGCGGAGGATTGTCTGGCCGCCATTGCAGCGGACTCACCCACTCGCGGGCAGCGCTCAATCCGAACCATTGCGCCGCCAGACGCGCCGGGGTGGGTGGCAGCACCATCCAGGGCAACGGCCCCGCCACAGCCTCAGGCTCCGGTTCCGGCGCCGGCTCGGCGGCGGGTGGGTCCCAAACCGGGTGCAGCCGGTCACCAGCGCGCTCTCGTATGGTCGCGAAGGGAACCGTCAGTTCGCCGCAAGGCGTAGGCATGGCTGCCACCAGCGGCTGCATGCAGCTCATCGCTGTGAGAATCCATCCGGTGACGCCGAAGCCTAGACGGAGGCCTTGCTGAACGACGCCCTGCCAGCGCGCACCCCAATCAGCCGCAGCCGGTGCGGAAAGGTCTGGGGACTTGCCGGCCATCTGCCGCAGGCCACGGGTGGCGGTATCGACCCAGCCGGCGAGGCGCAGACCGGTTCCAGCGGCTGGCTGCACTGCAATCTCGAAGCGCACGTCTCGTTCAGCCGCAGCCGGCACGGTGGGAACCGGTAGGATGGCATCCGGCGGCTGCAGGACGCTTGTAACCGCAGCCATCCAACCGTTGACTCTCAGGGCAGGCCCGGCGGGAGGGAGCACGGCATCCGGCAATCGCACTTCGGTTTCGGCTGCGGCGGGTTCTTCATCCCGCAGAATCCCACCAGCAGGAGCCCGGTGAGCGCTGGGACGTTGAAAGGGAGCGAAGCCGGCCAGCACGCCGGAGTGCACTGCTTCACGGGCGCGTTCGAACTCAGGCTCGGGAAGCGCTTCCACAAGGAGAGGGGGCGCAGCCGCCGCCTGCAACTGAGCCAGATGGCGATTCTTATTGGACAGCAGCAGCGCGAGCGATGCTTGGTTCTGTTTCTGACGCGCCGTCTGACGGCACGCCTCCGAACAATAGGCAGTGTTCGAAAACTTGCGGCGAAAGACGCCGATGTTGGTGCCGCACTCTGGACAGGTCATGTATCGAGGGAGTACTCAGTACTCTCATCGTAGGAGGGAGCGCGGCGGAGAAGCTATTCGATAGATCCCTTAGAGAGATACTTAAAGTGATTGCGTGGCCTTAGGCTTATCATGAGAGGCGAGCATGAGCGCCACAATTCCTAACATCCGGTTGTGGCTTATTGCGCTGGCGCCGTTTCCTCTCTTGATGGCATCGGATACGGCAGATCTGGCGCGAGCAGCAAGATCCCCCGAGGCCATCTATCAGTTCGTTCAAACGCATTCCGCGATTGCCTGGAGCCCGCTCTTGGATCAACTCGGCATTGATCGCAAAAAAATCACGCTGCCCGATTGCAATGAGGAGTACCGCTGTTCCGCGGAGCTGATCGCAGTTCCCCGTCTCCCAGCTCAGACCATCGTGCTCCTTCGCCATGACTACTCGATGATCGAACTTTATCTGAGATTCAGCTCAGCGCGGCAGCCTGACGGAACGGCCCAATGGCGGTTTGCTGGATATTTCAATCCGTGGGCGAAATACTTTCCGCTTTCGCATCGTGTCTTCGCCTTCGGTAGTAGACCGTATCTCGCGGCGACTGAGCAAGGGATATCTGGATCGGGTTTGTCCAGCAAAGTGGAAACCTGGATGGATTTAAGCCTTCCGGACTTTAACCCGGTCTTTTCGTATACGATGACCGGCGAATACTTGGCATCGCAGAATGGGTGGCTGTCGCGGAAAATCCACGGGAAGGTAGCTTTGTTCGAGCAAAGTCCGATAGAATCCATCACGGTGAACTACGACATCAGCTTCGTTCGCGCGAACGGCAGGTCCGTTGCTACCAGATCAGACACACTCGTTTACGAACGCGCCGGGGACGGGAAGTTTGCGCTGGACGAGAAACTTTCCACGGCATCTCTGGAACAGACCAAACGCTTGTATGGAATCTACGAGTACGGGCTTGCTTGCGAAGACTTTCTGCGCTTCAGCACTCCCTCATTGAAAGAACTTGCCGCAGGCGCTGACAACGACCGAAAGCGTCAGCTGCGTGACCTCTTAGTCGAATGCCCTGACACACCCGAAAAAAGGCTGCTTACTGAGCTGCTCGGGAAGCCTTGACAGGGGCGAACGCCCTCACACCCGGAAATAATCCGGCCGCCAAGTCACGATCGCTTCCTTGATCTGCTTGGGCGCCAGGTTATTCGCCAGCGTTTTCTCCACCAGCCCGGCCACTTCGCCGTCGGAAGCAAAACGCAGCGCGATCAATTGCGGTTCGCTCAACTGTCCAATCTTGGACCGCAATGGTTCCGGCAGCAGGCGCTCCAGCCGCTGACGTTCCTCGACGCGGATGACGCGATCCTGCACGCGCAGCGCGTAGAGCCGGATCTTGAAGACGGCTACTACAGCCGCCAGCGTTGCCAATACGACCCAGGCCGTATCCAGACTAGGGTTTTCCTTGAGGCTCCAAATGGACCGGACCATCGTGATGGCCGCCACCGGAACGATGAAGAAGTGAAACAGCGGATCGAATCGGGCGTGATTCTTGAACGTCTGCGGAACTTTTTCGCTCATGAGACCTCTGGATCGGTATTGTAACCGATTGCCTTGCAATAGCGCTCAACCGACCGCGCAAGCACCTGCTTGCCATCCTCCGCGACGGTACGATTGGCAAACGCGCCATAGATGCGGTCGAAGGCCAGCGGCTCGACCGTTTGCGCCACCCGCCGGACGGATTCGGCCGACAGGGGAACGTAATTCACATAGCTGTACATGAAGCTGACGAAGCGCCGATCGGGCACCACTTGAATGATGTCGCCGGAGAGCAGCGCTCCGCGGCCACTTGCGCCAGCAGGCCAGTGAAGCATCGTGCCGCCGGGGAAATGGCCGCCCCCGCGCACGAGCGTGACTCCGGCGAGCGGGCTGATTTGCTCGCCCTGCCAGAATTGGATCGACGGGTCGGGACGCATCACCCATTGCCGGTCGTCGGCATGCAGAAAAATGGGCGCGCCGCCGAACGCGCGGCTCCACTCGACCATGGTTGTGTAGTAATGCGGATGCGAGATTGCGATCGCGGCCAGGCCGCCGCGCTGCTGGATCCACGCGACAGTCGCGTCGTCAAGCAGCGCGATGCAATCCCACAGAATGTTGCCGCCGGCGGCTTGCAAAAAGAAGGCGCGCTCCCCAACGGCGAAAGACGGCGCGGTCTCGATCGAGTTCAGCCCGGGCTCTTGCTCGACGATTTCATTGCGATGGCCGTTCCGCAGCTCTGCAAGCGTGGTCCATTGCTGGCCGCCGTAGCCCACAAACTGGCGCTCATCTTCACAGATGGGACAGTGCGCGGGCGCTTGAGTACTTTCCGGAAACTGCGTGCCGCAGGTGACGCACAAGAACTGGGGCATCGATCATCTCAGTAGATGACGCGCCCCAAGCGTGGGATTCGGAATAGCTTACGCTTCCGCGATTGCGGGCCCGGTAGCCTCTTGCGGGTCACGGCCGCGAACTTTATCCCACCAAATCTGTAAGCGATCGAAGTAGAGATACACTACCGGGGTCGTGTATAGGGTCAGCATCTGGCTGACGATGAGTCCGCCGATGATGGTGATACCGAGCGGCCGGCGCAGTTCAGACCCGGTGCCGGTTCCGAGCGCGAGCGGCAACGCGCCCAGCAGCGCCGCCATGGTGGTCATCAGAATGGGCCGGAAACGCAATAGGCAAGCCTCGAAGATCGCATCGCGCGAACTGCGGTGCTCCAATCTCTCCACGGCCAAAGCGAAATCGATCATCATAATCGCGTTCTTCTTGACAATACCAATCAGCAGAATGATGCCGATCATGGCAATCACATTGAGATCCGTATGGGTGAGCATCAGCGCCAGCAGCGCGCCTACGCCTGCCGAGGGCAACGTGGAGAGAATGGTGATCGGATGAATATAGCTTTCGTAAAGGACACCGAGGACGATGTAAACCGTCGCCAGCGCAGCCGCAATCAGGATGGGTTGATTGCCTAGCGAATCCTGATAGGCTTGCGCGGTGCCGGCAAACCCGGTATGAACCGTGGGCGGAAGACCGACTTTGGCGCCCGCCGCCAGGATCTCGTCCACGGCATCTCCCAACGCTACGCCGGTCTGCAGATTGAAGGAGATGGTAACCGCGGGAAACAGTCCCTGGTGGGTTACCGCCAGACGGCGCCGTGCTTGGTCCAAATGTGGAGAATGCGCTCAAGGGGACCGTTTGCCCGGTGGGTGAGTGGACATAGATATTGAGCAGGGCCAGCGGGTTCTGCCAATATTCCGGCGACACTTCCATAATCACGTGATACTGATTGAGCGCCGTATACATGGTGGACACAGGCCGCTGTCCGAAAGCGTCATAGAGCGTGTTGTCGATCAGCTGCGGCGAGATGCCGAAACGCGCGGCCGTGGTGCGATCGTACTGCAACATGGACTGCAGGCCGCGGTTCTGCTGGTCGCTGCTCACGTCGGCGATCAGAGGAATGGTTTTCAATTCCTCCAGCATGCGCGGACCGAAATCAATCAGATCTTTCAGGTTGTCGCCGCGCATGGTGAACTGATACAAACCGGCGCTCATGCGCCCGCCCACGCGGACGTCCTGCGCCGCTTGCAGATAAAGGGTAGCGCCCGGAATGCGGGCGAGTTTCGGCCGCAGGCGCGCGATGATCAGGTCCGCGGTGACGCCGCCTCTTTCCGCCAGCGGTTTGAGCGAGATAAACATGCGCGCGGAATTGGTGGTGCCGCCGCCTCCTCCTCCGCTGCCGCCGGTGAATCCGTTCACGCTATCGATGCCGGGGTCGGCGGCTACAATGGCGATCATCTGGCGCAGAATCCCGTCCACGGATTGAAACGAACTATCCTGATCGGCTACCAGCGAACCCATCATGCGTCCGTTGTCCTGTTGGGGGAAAAATCCCTTGGGCACGTGGATGAATAGATAAACGTTAAGGGCGATAGTGGCGAGCAGAACCAGCAGCGTAATGAACGAATGCCGCAGTACGCCTGCCAGGCTCTTCCCGTACATGTTTACGACCCAGGTGAAGGCTTTCTCACTGGTCCGATACAGCCAGCCATGGGAGCGCTGTTCTTTCAGAAGGTGGGCGCACATCATGGGGGTCGTCGTGAGCGAAACTACCATCGAAATGGCGATGGCGACCGAGAGGGTCACGGCGAATTCACGGAACAGGCGGCCTACGATTCCTCCCATCAGCAAAAGGGGAATGAATACAGCGACCAGCGAAATGCTGATCGTCATCACCGTGAAGCCGATTTCTTTGGCTCCCTTCAATGCCGCTTCGAGCGGATGCATGCCCTGTTCCAGATAACGGGTGATGTTCTCAATCACTACAATCGCGTCGTCCACCACGAAACCGGTCGAGATGGTCAAGGCCATCAACGAGAGATTGTCCAGGCTGTAATTGCACAGGTACATCACGCCGAAAGTGCCAATCAGGGACACCGGAACTACGATGCTGGGAATAAAGGTTGTCCGCGGATCGCGCAGGAAAAAGAAGACTACCAAGATCACCAGAAACACCGACAGTATCAGCGTCCGCTCGACGTCATGCACGGAAGCGCGGATAGTGACCGTCTGATCCATGGCCACCTTGACGTTGATCGACTGCGGAATGGAGGCGGTCAATTGCGGCAGCATAGCTCGCACCCGGTCCACGGTGTCGATGATGTTGGCTCCGGGTTGGCGGAAAATCACTACCAGCACTGACGGCTTGCCGTTCAGGTAGCCGGCGTTGCGCAAATCCTCTACGCGGTCCTCGACCCGGCCGATGTCGGAAATTCGCACCGCCGATCCGTTGCGGTACGCCACCAGCAAGGGCTCGTAGTCGACGGCTTTGAATAACTGATCGTTAGCGCCTACTTCCCACAGGCGGTTGCCGTCGGAAAAATGCCCCTTCGGCGTATTCGCGTTGGCGCCGGCGAGCGCGCTTCTGACCTGCTCCAGGCCGATGCCGTATTTGTTGAGCGCCGTCGGGTTCAGCTCGACCCGAACCGCCGGCAGCGAGCTGCCGCCGACAAAGACCTGACCTACACCGTTGATCTGCGCCAGTTTCTGAGCCATGATCGACGAGGCCGCATCGTACATTTGCCCCTTGGTCAGCACCGGTGATGTGAGGGCCAGCATGAAGATCGGCGAGTCGGCCGGATTCACTTTCCGGTACGAAGGATTATTGGGAAGATTCGTCGGCAGATTGCCGCGGGCTGCGTTGATGGCGGCTTGCACGTCGCGGGCAGCAGCGTCGATATTCCGGCTGAGATCGAATTGCAGCGTAATTCCGGTCGAGCCCAGGCTGCTCGACGACGTCATTTCGGTAACTCCGGCGATACGGCTGAATTGCCGCTCGAGCGGCGTCGCTACCGAGGAGGCCATGGTCTCGGGGCTGGCGCCCGGCAAAACCGCGCCCACCGAAATCGTCGGAAATTCCACTTGCGGCAGCGGCGACACGGGCAGCAACCGGAATGCCGCGCCCCCGGCCAAGGCGAGCGCCACCGTAAGCAGCGTCGTTGCGACCGGCTTTCGTATGAAGGGCTCTGATATGTTCATGGATCAGTCTCCGGGAACAGGTTCCGGATCGCCGTGCAGGCCGATTTCGTGGTTTGGCGCGAATCGCCGCGCCAGGCGGTCGAACGCCAGATAAATGACCGGCGTGGTGTAGAGCGTGAGCAACTGGCTGATCAACAATCCGCCAATGATGGTAATACCCAAAGGCCGGCGCAGTTCCGAGCCGGTGCCGGTGCCGAGCGCCAGCGGCACAGCGCCCAGCAGCGCCGCCATGGTCGTCATCATGATGGGACGGAAGCGCAGCAGACACGCCTGGTAAATGGCATCGAGCGGAGTCATGCCTTCCTTGCGTTCCGCTTCCAAAGCGAAATCGATCATCATGATGGCATTCTTCTTCACAATGCCAATGAGCAGGACAATGCCAATAAGGGCAATAACACTGAAATCGTTGTGGCAGACGATGAGCGCGAGCAGCGCGCCCACGCCGGCCGATGGCAGCGTCGACAGAATCGTCACCGGGTGAATGTAGCTTTCATACAAAACGCCGAGCACAATGTAGACCGTGATCAGGGCCGCCGCAATCAGCACCGGCTCGTTAGCGAGTGACGCCTGAAACGCTTGTGCCGTGCCTTGAAACGCAGCCTGCACGCTCGCCGGCATGCCGATGTCGTCCTTCACTTTGTTTACGGCCTTAACCGCATCGCCTAACGATGCGCCGGGCGCCAGATTGAAAGACAACGTAACTACCGGGAACTGGCCTTGATGGTTCACCGTAATGGGCACGGTAGTGGTTTCCACGTGGGTGAAGGCGCTCAGCGGCACCTGGCCGGCATTGGGGAATGCGTTGGAAGAGCCGATTATGTTGGTGCTGCCGCCTGCGGCTCCCGGCGTATTGGCTAAGCTGTTCGCCGCGGCGGTGGCTGAACTGGTTGGTCCGGTGGAAAGTCCGGTGGTCGATCCACCCGCGACCAGGCCCGATGAAGATGCGGAAGCTCCCATGCCAGTCCGGATAAACAGGTCGCGCAAATCTCCAGGATTTCTCTGGAAAGACGGCGCTACCTCCAGTACGACGTGGTACTGGTTGAGCTGGGTAAACATGGTCGACACCTGGCGCTGTCCGTAAGCGTCGTAAAGCGTTTGGTCGATGGAGGACGGCGTAATGCCGAGGCGCGCGGCTGTGTCACGGTCGAACATCACTTTGGCGCGCAGCCCCAGCGATTGTTGATCGCTCGCCACGTCGCGCAATTCCGGCAGGGCTCGCAGTTTTTCCAGCATTTGCGGCGCGAAGGTATTCAGCTCTTCAACGTTGGCATCTTCCAGCGTGTATTGGAACTGCGTGCGGCTCACGCGGTCTTCGACCGAAAGATCCTGCACCGGTTGCATGAATAGCGTGATGCCCGCCACCTGGGCCAATTCTGGCTGCAAGCGGCGAATCACATCGCTGGCGCTGATGTTACGTTCCTCGAGCGGCTTCAGGTTGATGAGAATGCGTCCGCTGTTCAGCGTGGTATTGGTTCCGTCGATGCCGATGAACGAGGAAAGGCTGTCGACCGCCGGATCTTTCAAAATAATGCGGACCAGTTGTTGCTGCTCATTGGACATCTCCTTGAAGGAAACCGTCTGAGCGGCTTCGGAAACTCCCTGGATGACACCCGTATCCTGAATCGGGAAAAAGCCTTTGGGGATTTCGTTAAACAGAAAGATGGTGAGCGCCAGCGTTCCGACCGCAACCAGCAGGGTGGTGCCCTGAAAGCGAAGCACCCATTGCAGAGTCTTGCCATAGAAGGCGATCACTGCTTCGAACGCCCGCTCGGAAGCGCGGTAGAGCCGTCCCTGCTCAGAGGCCGGTTTGTGCTTCAATAGCTTGGAGCACATCATCGGCGTCAGGGTCAGCGAAACCACCGCCGACACCAGGATGGTCACGCTCAGCGTTACGGCAAATTCACGGAACAGCCGCCCTACGATATCGCCCATGAACAGCAGCGGAATCAAAACGGCGATCAGCGAAATGGTCAACGACACAATAGTGAAGCCGATTTGCGCCGAGCCCTTGAGCGCCGCCAGCAAGGGCTTTTCGCCCTCTTCGATATAGCGGACTATGTTCTCGATCATCACGATGGCATCGTCCACCACGAAGCCGGTCGAAATGGTCAACGCCATTAGCGTGAGGTTGTTTAAGCTGTAGCCCAGCAGGTACATCACTCCAAACGTGCCCACCAGCGAGAGCGGAACGGCGACGCTGGGAATGATGGTCGCGGCGACGTTGCGCAGGAACAGAAACATCACCATGACCACCAGTCCGACCGTGAGCATCATCTCGAACTGCACATCGTTCACCGATGCGCGAATGGTGTTGGTTCTATCGGTGAGGATGACGACGTGGACCGAGGTAGGCAGCGAAGCCGTCAACTGCGGCAGTAGAAGTTTGATGCGATCGACGACCGAGATGATATTGGCGCCCGGCTGCCGTTGGATATTCACGATGACGGCCGGCGTATCGTTCATCCAGGCGGCTTGCCGCGTGTTTTCCGCATCGTCGACGACCGCCGCGACATCGGTGAGCTTTACGGGAGCGCCGTTCTTGAACGCGATCACCAGCGGAGCGTAATCGGCGCTCGTAAGCAGTTGATCGTTGGCGCCAATCTGGTAAGCCTGATGCGGGCCGTCGAAATTACCTTTGGCCTGATTCACATTGGCCGCGATGAGGGTGCTGCGCAGATCTTCCAGATTGAGTCCGTAGGAAGCGAGCGCAGTGGGATTGGCCTGAATCCGTACGGCCGGCTTCTGGCCGCCGCTGATGCTCACCAGGCCGACGCCGGGCAACTGCGAAATCTTGGGCGCAAGGCGCGTATCGGCGAGATCCTCGACTTTTGAAAGCGGCATCTCGGTTGACGTAAGCGCCAGCGTCAGGATGGGTGTGTCAGCCGGATTGGTCTTGCTATAGAGCGGAGGCGTCGGCAGGTCTGGAGGCAGGAAGGTTCCCGAGGCATTGATGGATTGCTGTACTTCCTGCTCGGCGACATCAATGTTCAGGCTGAGGCTGAATTGCAGGGTGATCACCGAGCTGCCATCGGAGCTGGTGGAGGTCATCTGCTGGAGTCCTGGCACCTGGCCGAACTGCCGCTCGAGCGGAGCGGTCACCGACGAGGCCATGACATCCGGGCTCGCGCCGGGATAAAAGGTGATGACCTGAATGGTCGGATAATCCACTTCAGGCAAGGCCGAAACTGGCAGCTGCTTGTAGGCCACGCCGCCTACCAGCAGGATGCCGACCATCAGCAGGGTCGTCGCGACCGGCCGGAGAATAAATGTCCGTGACGGGCTCATTTGATTCTCCTATTTCCCTTTGCTGCTTTTGCCGTCTTTCGCCTTGCCGGCCTTGTCACCTGCGGTGCCCGCTTTGTCACCCGCCTTGCCCGCTTTGTCGGTCTTCTCGCCGTCGAGATGCGCGCTGACCTTGGTGCCTTCCTGCAGCTTGTCGACACCGGTCATGACCACCGTGTCGCCAGACACCAAGCCGGAGGAGATTTCAGAATCATTGCCCTCCGTTGTACCGAGCGTGACCGCATGCACTGAAACCGCCGAATCGTCGCCCACCACGTAGACATAGGTGCTTTGCGAATTGCGCTGCACCGCTGCGGTCGGCACCAGTGTAACGCCGGTCTTTTGCTCCACCAGTAGACGCGCGTTCACGAACTGGTTGGGAAACAGGGCATTGTCCTCGTTGTCGAAGGTAGCACGCAGTCGCAGAGTGCCGGTGGTCTGGTCGATCTGGTTGTCGAGAGTTGTCAAGACGCCGGTGGCGATCTTGACCTTCATATCGCGGTCGTAGGCGTCCACTTTCAGTTTCCCGGTCCGCATTTTCTTCATGACCACCGGAAGCTGATCTTCGGCGATGGTAAAGATCACGCTGATGGGCTGAATTTGCGTGATGACCAGTAACCCGTTGGAGTCAGTGGCATGCACGATGTTTCCTGGATCCACCAGACCGTAAACCGACGGTGCCCGTTATCGGCGCCGTGATGTGAGCGTAAACGAGCTGGAGCTTGGCGTTATCGATGGTGGCTTTGTCGGCTGCAATAGTGCCATCGAATTGCCCGACCGACGCACGCTGGGTATCCAGCTGCTGTTTAGGAATGACTTTTTCCTTCCACAACGCCTCGTAGCGGTCCAGGTTCACTTTGGCATCGGCCAGCTGTGCTTGGTCGCGCGCCAGCTGGCCTTCAGCCTGCTCCAGTTGCACCTGATAGGGGCGGGGATCGATCTCCGCGATCAAATCGCCTTTCTTCACCAGCTGGCCTTCCTGGAAGTGCACTGTCATTAATTGGCCATCTACGCGGCTCTTCACGGTCACGGTCGAAATCGGGGTCACCGCGCCGAGCCCGGTGATGTATACGCCAATGTTGCCGGTTCGCGCCTTAGCCGCCACTACCGGTATCGCGGGCGCCATCTTGCCCTTTTTGCCGGCCCCTGCCGCCGCATTGTTGGGCTGTTGTTTTTGCCAGATCGGGTAGTAGCGATAACCGGCGTAGCCCAGGCCGCCCAGGATCAACAGCCAAACAATCCAGGCATAGCTCTTGCGGGGTGGCGTGGCCGATTCCCGAGGTGGCAAGTGCATCGTCGGCTCGGTGCGCTCCGCGCGCGTAGGTGTTTTCGTTTCCATTTGTTATGACCGGGGTAGAGCTCGTCCCAGAGACAAGACAAACTCACTTCATTAGTTGACGTTGATACGCAGTGGGTTGTTACCGTTCCGCTTGCCCTGATCGGCTGAAATCATTGGGTAACGACCCCGCAGCCTTTACGAAAGTTTACAAACTCGGTCGGCGATCACACGCCGACAGATCCCCGGGCTTAATCCCCCTTCTGAGACGTAATGGCGGCCAATTGTTGAGTCTCGATTTGTTGCTCTCAAGATAGCACGGCAGTTCGAAGGCTGGCGGAAGCTAGTGGGGGTCGAACCCACCTGCGACACGTGAGTACCGCACGCCGGATTTGAAGTCCGGGCCCAGCACCGGCCAAGAGTAGCTTCCGTCCTTCAAAATCATAGCAGCGCGACCGTCTCCTAATCCGAAGAAGTCTTGAAATGCAGCGGATCCCGCAAGTTTTGCAGTTCGCGGTAATAGTACAGCGTGGTAGGCCGGCGGTCTTTGAAGCGCAAGCTCTTGAGGAATTCGATTTCCCCAGCCGTGGCATCGCCGCTGAGCGAAGGATCCTTCAGAAACTCCTCCATCCCCGGCTCGGTCTGGACGCGCGGCTCCGGCTTGGTCTCCATGAACTCAAAGCGCTTCACTCGCTCAAGCGCCAGCCTGCGGTTCAGTACTACTTCCACGCCAAAAGTTTCAAGATCGATGTCCCATGATTCGATCAGTGGATCGAGGAACGACACGCAATTCTCGACCGAGACGTGGAACACGTCCGTGTCCAGAAATTCGAGGACCACGACCCGCATCTGGGCATAGCTCATCTTGCTGAGCCGGGCCACCAGGCGGAGCCAGTTTTCACTTTCCAGTTCTTCCCGGGCCACCCGCTTGGCCACGTCCAATAGCTTCTGCGTGACCAGGCGCTCGAGCTCGCCGAAGGGCTCTTTCTCGAAAATGAGGCGCACCTGCTTGCGCTTTGCGGGGTCGCATTTCCGTAGAATCAGCTCGCGAAATTCGTGGAACAGAGGCGACGGCGGATCGGCCACTTTTTTGCGCAGAGCTTCTTTGCGCTGCGCGTCGGCCAGTTTAGCCAGCTCGCCGCTGGGCAGCTTAAGAAATTTTCCGATCTTCTCGTAGATATCGGTTCGCTCAGGCGCGGGAGGCGCCTTTTTGCGGGCCAAAAGCTGGGAAATGTACGACTCGGTGACTTGCGCGGCAGCCGCCAAATCCTTCTGCTCGCATCCCAATTCCTTCAGCCGCCGGCTAATTACTTGCGGAACGTCCACTGTCTGCCACCTTCTTCTCGATTAACTATATACGATTAAGACTCTCTTGCAACATCCCATTATTAAGTTGACAAGCACCTTCACTTAACTTATAGTAGTTAACGACTGAGCGCTCCTGCCCACTCTGCGGATTCTCTGAACTAAGTCAGCCGGATTCGAGCCTTCCTTTTCTTAGCTAAACCCGAGATTGGAGTCAACCGATGAAATTCAAGAGAGGGACCAGTACGGCCGCCTTCCTGTTTTTGGGCGCAATGCTACCCGTTTATGGGCAGCATGAAGAGAAGCCGGCAGAAAGAAAAGAGGCCGCGCCGAAACAGCATGCTCAGCAGCCAAAGCCCCAGCAGGCGCCGCGCGAGCAACAGCCTAAACCGCAGGCGGCGCAGCACGCCCAACAACCCAAGCCGCAGGAAACGCAACGGGCTCAGCAGCCTAAGCCTCAGCAGACCGAGCGCGCCCAGCAGCCTAAATCACAACCGGTGCAACATGCTCAGCAGCCCAAGTCGCAGGAAACACAACGTGCCCAGCAGCCTAAGTCGCAACCGGCGCAGCATGCTCAGCAACCGAAACCCCAGGAAACACAACGCGCCCAGCAGCCGAACCATCAGCGAACCGGCACAGCACGCTCAGCAGCCCAAGCCGCAGCCGGCACAGCACGCGCAACAGCCGAATTCACAGCCGGCGCAGCATGCTCAGCAACCCAGGCCGCAAGCGCAACCGTCTCAGCAAGCCCGGCAACAACCGCAGCGCACCCAGCAACAAGCCAAATCCTGGCAGCAACAGCGGGGATGGACGCAGCAGGGCGGCGGCTGGCGAGGCAACGCTACCTGGCAGGGTGATCGATCCCAGAACTGGGCATCCGACCATCGCAGCTGGGATCAAAGAGGCGGCTACGGCGGGTACTACATTCCGCAAGCCACTTTTGGAATCTCATTCGGAAACCAGCACTTTTTCCGCATCCGTGAACGCCCGGTGATTTTCGAAGGCTATCCGCGCTTCCAGTACGGCGGCTTCTCGTTCCTGATGGTCGATCCCTGGCCGCAAGACTGGTCTGAAGACTGGTATGCCAACGACGACGTCTACATCGATTACGACGATGGCTACTACCTTTACAATCGCAGCTTCCCCACCCAGCGGCTGGCGATCACAATTGCGCTCTAGTCTCTGAAGACACATAAGAAAAGAGGAAACGATGATGAATCCAAGTACTAAAGATCAGATCGAAGGCCAGCTTCATGAAATGAAGGGCGCGGTCAAACAGAAAGCCGGAGAGGTGGCGAACGACCCCGACCTCGCGGCCGAGGGACAAGGCGAAAAACTTGCCGGCACCGTTCAGAAGAAAGTCGGACAGATTGAAAAGGTATTCGAGAAGTGAACAAGACGCTCGGAGCAATCCTGATTGTGCTCGGCCTGATCGGTCTGGTGTGGGGAGGGTTTACATACACGACTCGGGAGAAGGTGCTCGACATCGGGCCCATTCACGCCACGCGCGAGCAAAGCCATAGTGTGCCGCTGCCGCCAATCGCGGGCGCGCTTGCCCTGATTGGCGGCGTTGTGCTGCTGGTATCAGGAAAAAAGAACTAACGAGAAAGGAACGACGGCAATGCTGATTCTGATCATTGTTTTAGTACTGATTTTTGGCGGCGGCGGAGGCTACTATGGCCACTCCCGCTGGGGTCCGAGCGGCGGAGCCGGCATAGGCGTAGGCACCGTATTGTTGATTCTGCTGATCGCCTATATGCTGGGCGTGCTGCATTAAATGTTAACGGCCGGACGGGCAGCGCTTTGCTATTTATCGGCGATGCCCGCGCCGGCGATTTGTTCGGAGACGAACCAGACCTGCAATTCGTTGACGCGCAGCACGTCGCTCACCAGCAGGTCATTGGTTCCGTCGTCGCCGCGCTCAGCCGCAGCCCGGGCTGCCTCATGGGCTGCATCGATGATGAGCTCGTGAGCCTGCAGCAGACGGAACAATTGCGTCGCGACACCTTCACGGCCGCGAGGCGGGCGGGGAATGCGGGTGGTTTCGGCAACATCATGAGCCATCGCGATGGTAACGCCGCCGAGAGTCTGCACGCGCTCCGCCAACGCATCGACAATCTCCACCTGTTCGCCAAAGTGCTTATCAAATAGAAGATGCAGTTGGTAGAACGTCGGCCCCGAGACCTGCCAGTGATGCTTCTTGTACATGTCGCGTAGGCTCATCGTGTCGGCCAGAATCTGATTCAAGCTGTCCACGCTTGCCAGGCGAACCTTATTGTCGAGCGAGATGGGCCGGTGGACCACGGTTCCATATTTTTGGATTTCCGTTGCCTGCCCCGAGTTTGCGTCTTTAGAACGGTTCGGTTTCATGATTTTTCTATCTTAACTCCAGAATTTTGGCATGCTGCGTGCTACTAGTAAGGCATGAGCAAGCCACACGATGAAGCTATGAGAACGTACCCGGATGTTTCGGCGCAGAAAAAAGGCGTAGGACCAGGGTCAGCCGGCCAGTCCGGCGACACGCAGGGATTGTCCAACACCGAGGAATCAGGCCCTGAGAGCGTGGAAGAACTGATCGAAGAGGGGCAATCCTTTGAAGCCGAGGCCATCAGCGGCGTGGAAGATGCGCCCGATGCCGATGTAGCCGAAGTGCACACCAAACAGGTTCCAGAGGACGATGTGCCGGGCGAATATCAGAATCAGGATTAAGACGCAGGCCCCGGGGCTTTGAAGGCGAAGGCGAAGAATGCGGCGATGCCGAGGAAGGCGAACGCCACCAGGTAGTTCCACGCAACCTTCTCCTTGAGGAAGGTGACCGCGAATCCGATGAACACGGTCAGGGTCACCACTTCCTGAATAATCTTCAGTTGAAAGCCGGAGAACTCGCCATAGCCCAGGCGATTGGCCGGCACTGCCAGGCAGTATTCCAGCAGCGCGATCGCCCATGACACCAGAATGGCTTTCCAGAGCGGCCAGTGGTGACCGTACTTCAAGTGCCCATACCAGGCGAAGGTCATGAAGATATTCGAGAAAGTCAGCAGCAGGATCGCGATCATAGAATTAGTGGATCACGAGAGCGCTGGCTTGGGCTAGAGATTGCCGCAGTGCTTGAGAAAAAGAATCACGGCGCGCTCGATGAAGTTTTCGTTTTCCCGCGCGTTACCTGGACAGTGCGCTCGTTGCGGTGGCTCTTCGCGCGAGGCTACACTAGAGAAGCCGCAGTTTCTTGCGCGAATTTCCCCGGTCGTCTAATGGTAGGACAGCGGCCTTTGGAGCCGTGAATCGTGGTTCGAATCCATGCCGGGGAGCCAAGCTTTGGATTCAATAATTTGCGGGGCGATCGCCGTCTCCGTGTACGGATTTTGTACCCACGCCTTGGCTCATCACGCTCGTGAGCCCTCTGAACTCATTGAATCGCCAAGAAGCAGCGGACGGAGCATGAATTCGAAAATCGAATCCATGCTGGGAGTCGGGAAGAGCCCGGCGTAGGATGCCTTTCGCACTCCGCACCGCACGTCAGGAACTCGGCTCTCACCTTTGCGAACGGTCACCGCTGAACGCCGCTGCAACGTTCTTTCAGAATTTCATTAGCGTCCTTCCCCGCGTAGCCGGACAAAAGGTAGGCTTTCGTGCCAACGTAAAACTCTTCATACTTAACCGTGCACCCGGTCGAATCTCCAATTGTGCCGGAGCGCGGAAAAAATATTCCGATGTCTTTGTCGTTTGCTAGGTTCTCGGGCCTCCGTTGAACAGTCGTGCTCCAAAGATTCTCTATGCGACGTTGACTGCCATTTCTGTTTTGGAAGTAGTACTCATCTCTTGTCCAGCCTCCACCCATCGGCGCTGTCGTAAACAGAATACCGTCGCTGGGAACGCGGAAGGTGATACTGGCGTGGTGTGTCGCGGGTTTGTCAGTTTGGTCGCTATAGAAAATGTAGACGTCGCCCTTGTAGCCTTCCGGAATGATGAAACGCCGATTCGTGGTCTTGATCAGCAAGACTCCTATTCCGATGATGATCGCTGCATAGAGCGCGATTGCGGCGCCGTTGATGATCAAACCAAGCCACCGCCAAACGGGCGAACCAAGGTTTCTTGTGAGCCAAAGGCCTACGACCGATATCGGTACCCTATCGCCAGCAGTGTAAGCAACTGCCAGCTTGAAATTTCAGGAGCGAGCACGGACAACGCGAGCAGCGTTCCATACAGGACGAGGATGACGAGCGCTGCCACTACTAGATTCGCGAGCGTAGTAATTCGCTGCCATCTGACGCGTCTCCGCATGTTAGCTCGATGAGCCTCCAACCAAGCCCATTCTACATTTCGGATGGGGCAACTCGCCGCCCATAAATTGCTCTCGGTGCTGCGTTCGCGAAGCACCGATGTCGCAAAAAGGCTTTGTACCGATTTTGTACAAGGTGCCTGCTTTTGATGCTTTTGACGACTTCAGTGTCTTTGTGAAATCAATAAATTACGGAATTTCCAAAACCTGTCATGTGGTTCGAATCCATGCCGGGGAGCCAAACTTCTAAATTCTGCCATGACCCACGGTTCTCGGTTTCTTTTCTAGCGCCAAGCTGCCCCGCAAGTTTCTTTTCATTGGTTGGTGTGCCGGCTTAACGCACGGGATTTCCACTGCTGTCCAGCATGGGATCCACGATCACGACAGCTCCAAACCTGTCGCGCAAATAAAAATTGATAGAGTACCCTTCTTCCGTAAGAAGTCTGAGATCTTTCCTGATCGGCAACTCACCCACCACGGTCCCCTCGATCTTTCTTGCGTTGGGTGTCCAGTTGGCTCCATGATGCTCGTGATCTTCAGGATTTTCCTCGTAGATCTCAAGATCATACTCCACGATATCCACAAGCTCTTTTCCCAGGAACACGTCACCGATTCCGGAAATCTTGCGGACAGGTCGGAATGACATCGGCCGAAGAATACACCTTTACCGGCCGCGTGGCAAGCCTGGCGATTTGCAGCTTAAGATCTGTATAGATTGAAGATCGTAACTTTCAACATCAACAACATCAACAAGCGGCTGGACAACCTGGTGGCTTGGCTCGGCAAAACGGAGCCGGACGTGGTTTGCCTCCAGGAGCTGAAAGCCGAGCAGCGGGTATTCCCGGAGCGCGCGCTTCGGGCGCTGGGTTATCGCTCAGTCTGGAATGGAGAACGTTCCTGGAATGGCGTGGCGATCCTCGCGCGAGACTGCGAGCCGGTGCTGACTCGATCCAGCCTGCCGGGTAATCCCGAGGATCGCCAGGCGCGCTACATTGAGGCGGCCGTAAATGGTGTCTTGATCACTTCCATCTACCTCCCCAACGGCAATCCTCAGCCGGGTCCGAAGTTCAACTACAAGCTGGCCTGGTTCGAACGTCTCATCACCCACGCCGCCGACCTGATCAACGCCGGTTTGCCGGTCGTATTGGCGGGCGATTACAATGTGGTCCCTACTGCGCAGGACATCTATCCCACGCGATCGTTAGATAAAAACGCATTGATCCAACCGGAAAGCCGGCAGGCCTTCGCTCGATTACTAGGTCAAGGCTGGACGGACGCTCTGCGGCGGCTACAACCGGAAGGGGCGCTCTGGACGTTCTGGGATTACGAGCGCGACCGCTGGCAAGCCAACAAGGGCATGCGGCTCGATCACTTTCTGCTCTCGCCGGTCCTGTGCGAACGACTCGTGGACGGAGGTGTGGACAAATGGGTGCGCGGCGAGCATAACGCCAGCGACCATGCTCCTGCGTGGATCGTGCTGAATCTTTAACGTCGGCTTCACCCGCCGTGCTGCCTTTTGAGATGAGAGCCGGTAATGGACCTGCTCCAAGACGATCCGTCGCAGTGCACCGTATCGCGAGATCCCATCTACGAATAGGGCGTTTATCGGACAGTTGGGGTGAACACTTACTTCAACACCGCAATAAAAGTATTCATCTCACGCAGCACGTCCCCCTCGTTCGTCAGGAAGACGTAGTGACTCACGTTTGGCATCCGGACGACGTGCGCGCTCGGCACGCCCTCTTCAAAAGCCTTCGCTAGCGCTCTCCTTAGACGGCTGCGCTAGCGCCACGATGCGGCGTACTTCAGGATCTTCGCTGGTATTCCACCACGGCCCCAGGTCCTGCGGGTCCGCAATGAAGGCGAGCGCCGGAGCCCGGATGTCGGCGAACTTCTTCATGCCCGCCAGGGTCGCCAGAAAAACGCGCGGGGGCACGCGCGATTTCCCCACGCTTCCATCCGGAGCCGGTACCCGTTGCATGCGGTATTCGGCTTCCGGAAACGTATGTCCGTTGTTCCGCTTGTCGTAGGCTTGATAGGCAGCAAAGCTAGCCCGATCCGCCGAGCTCGGCGCTGGCATCCGGCTTGCAGCCATTTCTAGCTGGGTAGCCATTTCCTTAAAGTGCTCCAGGCTCGGTCCCTTGCCGTTGTCGAAGGAATACGGAAACACGGCATCGAAATAGACCAACCCGGCGACGCGATCGGGACGCCGGGAGCCGATCGAGCTCAGTTCCGAACCCGCGTAGGAGTGTCCCGCCAGGACGGGACGGGTAAGCTTCAGCGAGTCGAGGACGGCAAGCACGTCGTCACCCAGCCGATCCGCATCATAACCAGCAGCGGGAACGCTGGACGCGCCGAACCCACGTCGGGTGATTCCATACACATGGTAGTTAGCGGTGAGTTTTGGCGCGAAATCATCGTAAACGTGAGCCGTGTTTCCGAGCCCAGCCAGGAGAACCAGGGGCCGGCCGGCGCCACCCCAATCGAGCACCTCCAGGCGAACGTTATCATCCACGGTTACGAACTGGACCCGGTGCGAAGAAGGGTCGCGCCAGTCGGGTGCTTCTTGCGCGCAGAGAGGCACGAGAAGCCAAATGATCGGGAGAACAACGGTGCTTGGCACGGTGCGAAGGACCATAGAGTTTTTCCTCCAGTGCAATTGACGCTACTCGGACAAATCCATTCGAATCATCCTTCATAGACCGTCTTACCGCCGACGACGGTGCGAACGATTTTTACGTCCTTGATCTTGTCGACCGGAATAGAGTACAGGTCTTCGGCCAGGACGACGTAGTCGGCCAGTTTGCCGGCGGTGATCGAGCCTTTGATGTTTTCCTCGTGGGAATTGTAGGCGCCGTTGAGAGTGTTGACGCGGATGGCTTCGTCGAGCGAAATCTTCTGGTTGGCGCCCCAGGTCTTACCGTCCCAGCCAGTGCGCGTGACCATGCCCTGGATTGCCATGCGCGGGTCGAAGGGACCGGGGCTGAAGTCGGAGCCGGCGGCGGCGTGGATGCCCGCGTCGAGAAGAGTCCGGAAAGCCATGCAGCGCTTCATCAGGTCTTCGCCGTAGAAGCTGAATTTGTCCGAGTTGTAGTAGGCGTAAGTAGTGAACAGCGAGGGGACGGCGTCGAGGGCCTTCATGCGGCGGACGAGGTCGTCGTTGATGAGGGTGCAGTGGGTAATCTTCGGGCGAGCATCCGGACGCGGGAAAAGTTTCTGCGCGCGTTCGAAGGCGGTGAGGTACATGTCGATGGCCACGTCGCCATTGGCGTGGCAGTTGATCTGGATACCGGCGCGGTGAACCTTTTCGACCCAGGCGTTGAGGTCGTCCTGTGTCGTGGTGACATTGCCCTTGTAGTTCGTGCCCGGGTAATTGACGCTGAGGGCCATGGTGCGTTCGGAGAAGGAGCCGTCGACGGTGTGCTCGGCGGTGGCGCCGAAACGGATCCATTCGTCGCCGAAGCCGGACTGGATGCCAGCGGCCATGATCGCATCCAGTTCCTTGCCGGTGGCTTCGTAGCTGATGCGGTGTTTCAGGTCGCCATTGGCGCGCATCTTCTGCATGGCGGGGAGACTGCCGCCTTCGTGGTGCACGCTGGTTACGCCGTAGCGGGCGAACATTTTCGAGATGTGGGCGAGGCCGGCGATCTCCCGCTGGAGGGAGTCGGCCGGGGCATCGAGGCCGCTGTTCTCGGCGGTGCGGTTCTGGCGCTTCCCGACCCGATAGAAGACGCTCTTGGCATTATCGGTAACGCGCCCGTTGAGGGCGCCCGTGGAATCCTTGTCAAACGTGCCGCCGGGAGGATTCGGCGTCTGACGCGTTGACGTCCGCCATTTCGAACGCTTTGGAGTTGTAGAAAGAGGTGTGGCCGCCGCGGTGATGGACGGCGACCGGGTGATCCTTGGAGACCTGGTCGAGGTCGTGAATGTTGAGTTGGCGGCCGTCCTTCACTTTCGTGTCGTCGAAGAAGTAGCCTTCAACCCAGGTGCCGGGCGGCGTCTGGGCGGCGCGGGCGCGCAGCTTCTGGATGATGCTGTCGATGGTGACGAACTCGACTTCGAACGGATTGCCGACCAGTACTTCGTAGAGCAGCGTGGCGCCGGGGGCATGGTTGTGGGTGTCGATGAAGCCGGGGACGATAGCCGCTCCTTTTGCGTCCCAGGTGGGCGTACCCTGCCGGATGAGATTGCGGACGTCGGCACTCGAGCCAACGGCGAGAAAGCGGCCGTTCTTGATCGCGAAAGCCTCGGCGCGAGGCTGGCGGGGATCGACGGTGATGACGCGAGCGTTAAAGACGACGAGGTCGGGGACGGCGGTTGACGAGTTTTCCGGCGTTTGCGCAACCAGCGCGGGGGCGAGCAGTCCGGCTCCGGTGAGCGCGAGCAGTTCACGGCGGGTTTTGCGATTGGACATGTTCTAGAAGGCCTCCAAAGGTGCAATTGCCATTGGTTGCTCTTAGGCTACACGAAAAGGCAGTTCGAGAGGTGTCCAGGGAAGGGAGCCGCGAATTCTAAAGCCAAGGCCATTGAGCGTAATCACCCACTACGCGTGGTATGCCACAACATCCGAGCTCCGGCGCGCCGATTAGTGCCACTTGCCGCTAGTATTTGCGCTTCGAGCGATTGGTACAATGCTTGCATACCAGCTTCTCCGTAGGACCTTGCACTCCAAACATGCCTATCAGGCTCATCGTCGTCGTCTTCCTGGGGTTCGCCACGTTGGCGGTAGCCGGTCTTGGCGGTTCTTACCTTCTTCCCTTGGATCATGAAGCGATTCAGTATGCCAAGCGTCCCGTGCATGATCCCGTTCATCAACTGGGCGAGAGAATTGCCAAAGGTGAAGTGAAGCTGGAGTTCGATGACGCCCACGGCTATCTGCTGGGATTGCTGAAGGCGTTGGAAGTTCCGATCGAATCGCAGGTATTGGTTTTTTCAAAAACCAGTTTTCAGGCGGCCCTGATTTCGCCGCGAAAGCCTCGGGCCCTGTATCACAACGAACGGGTTGCCGTTGGCTCCGTGCAGGGCAGCGACGTCCTCGAACTGGCTTCGCAGGACCCCCAACTCGGCACGATTTTCTATACGCTGGACAACGAAAAAAGCGATCGGCCGCGATTCCTGCGCCGCGACGACGCGTGTTTGCAATGCCACCAAACGGGAGCAACGCTGGGCATTCCCGGCCTCGTGGTTCGCTCTGTTTACCCTGGACCGTCCGGCATGCCCATGTTTCAGGCGGGAGGGTCGATCACCGACCACCGCAGTCCACTCAGCCAGCGGTGGGGCGGCTGGTATGTGACGGGAACCCACGGCTCCATGACCCACATGGGAAACGCGGTAGTGCACGATCCGGAACATCCGGACAAACTTGGAAGCCTTGCTTCTCTCAACGTCAAAGATTTGAGCCAGGAATTCGACACCGGCGTTTACCTGACCCCGCACAGCGACATCGTGTCTCTGATGACCCTGGAACACCAGACGCACATGTCGAACCTCATCACGCGTGTAGGCTTCGAGACGCTGCTGGCGCTGGATTATCAGGCCGTCTTGAACCAGGCGATGAGATCGCCGGCGGCGGATAATAGCGAATCCACAAGGCATCGGATCGATTCGGCGGTCGATGAAATGGTCGAGTACATGCTGTTCACCGACGAGGCTCCGCTCGCGGGGCCGGTCCGCGGCACCACGGACTTCGCCCGGGTGTTCAGCCAGGCCGGTCCGCGAGATAAGAAAGGACGCTCACTTCGTGATTTCGATTTGGATAAGCGCTTATTCCGCTATCCGTTGACGTACATGATTTACTCCGAAGCATTCGATTCCATGCCGCCAGCGGCGCTCGACCGGATCTACCGGAAGCTCTACAACGTCTTGCAGGGCGCGGAGAAGAACCCGGCTTACGCACGGTTGCGCGCTGAAGACCGCAATGCGATCTACGAAATTCTGCTCGAAACCAAGGCCAACCTGCCGGATTACTGGCGGTAGATCCCTGACCCGGACCCTGCCCGCGTCCCTGACATATTGACGAAACACCGGATGTATACTGATTCTGGAAATCGAGCGGGTACTCCAGGAGGTCCCATGAAGCGGTGTTGGTTGAGAATACTTTTCATCCTTGCCATGGTGTCGCTGCCCGTGGCAGCCCAGGATCATGATCATGGTGCGATGGGGGCGGAGACCGGTAAGCCGCCCGAGCAACTTGGCAAGGTACACTTCCAGACTTCGTGCGCGCCGGCAGTCTCGGCGAAGTTCGACCGCGCCGTCGCCTTGCTGCATTCCTTTTGGTTTCCCGTGGCGATCGACGCCTTCAATGATGTTCTGAAAGCCGACCCGAACTGCGCGATGAGCTATTGGGGCATTGCGCTCAGCCAGTGGGGAAATCCGTTCGGCGCCAACAACCGTTCTCCGCAAACGCTGCAGGAGGGCTTGGCGACGATCCAGAAAGGCGTGGACCTGGGCGCGAAGACTCCGCGAGAGCGCGAATACATCGGCGCGGTCGGCGAGCTCTACAAGAACGGCGCGGCCACGGATCAGCGGACCCGCGTGCTCAACTACGCCAAGGCCATGGAAGATCTCGCCGGCAAGTACGGGAGCGATACTGAAGCGCAGATTTTCTACGCCCTGGCGCTCGATGGAACGATTCTGCCCACGGACAAGACCTACGCTGTGCAGTTCAAGGCCGCGGCGATTTTAGAGAAACAATACAAATTGCAGCCCGATCATCCCGGAGTGGCGCATTACATCATCCACACGTATGACGTTCCGGCGCTGGCTCCGCGCGCGCTAACGGCTGCCCGGCGTTACGCTGTCATCGCGCCATCGGCTCCGCACGCTCTTCATATGCCCTCGCACACCTTCACGCGCGTGGGCGATTGGGAAGCTTCGATTGCCACTAACATTCGGTCGCGCGATGTTTCCGTGGCCACCAAGACCTTCGGCGAAGCGTTGCACGCCTCCGACTACATGACCTACGCCTACCTGCAGACCGCGCAGGATAAAGCGGCCAAGGCTGTGTGGGACCGCGCGCAGGAAATCATGGGCATTCAGAGTGGAGCGAATGCCTGGGCAGTCGCCGCCATTCCGGCTCGCTATGCGCTTGAACGCAATGACTGGGCCGCTGCCGAGGCGCTCGAAGTGCATCCCGAAGCCAAATTGCCTTATGTCGAGGCCATCACCCACTTTGTGCGAGCCCTTGGTTTTGCGCGCTCAGGCGATGCCGCGTCCGCCGGGAAAGAGATCGCCGAGCTCGAAAAATTGCGTGATCGCGAGAAACAGTTGAACGACGCGTACTGGGAAGGGCAGGTCGAGATCCAGCGGCTGGGTGCAAGTGCCTGGGCTGCCCGCGCGGAGGGAAAGAAAGAGGAAGCGCTTTCCCTGATACGGTCGGCAAGCCAGAAAGAAGATGCCACCGAGAAAGCCGCCGTCACGCCCGGACCGCTCAAACCGGCGCGCGAGCAATTAGGCGAAATGCTCCTGCTCGACGATCAGCCGGCACAAGCGCTAAAGGAATTCGAAGAAACTCTGACCCGTGAGCCGCGCCGGTTCCGCGCCGTTTATGGCGCCGCGCATTCGGCCAAACTTAGCGGGGACCAGGTCAAGATGCGCACTTATTATAAGTTGCTCGTCGAAATCTGCAAGAGCAGCGACAGCGCACGTCCAGAGCTTCAGGAAGCGATCCAGGCGGTGGGGAAGCCGGTTACGGCGAGCCGCTGATTCCTTTAGCGGGAAGGGTAACGTGATTTCGGGCACCGCTCGCAAACCATCCCAGTCGCGCTTTTTTTTTGCAAACGAGTTCTACGGCGTGGAATCCGGGCTAATCGCTTACGGCAAATTCTTGATCAGCCCTATATCGGCGAAGCCATTCAGCACAAACTGCACGGCGATCGCCGTGAGCAGCAGACCCATCATGCGGGTCAGAATGCGAATCCCGGTTTCACCCAAATAGCCGCGGACCCGGTCGGCCGCAGCCAATATCCAAAAGCACGCGACCGCCGTAATCGCAATGGCGGCGACGATCGGGATGGCGTACCACCAGTTGGCGGCGCCACTCATCAGCACCATCACGGTCGAGATGGAACCCGGGCCGGCGAGCATGGGAATGCCGAGCGGGATGATACCGACATCCTCCTTGTCCACGCTCTCCTCGGTTTCCTTGGGCGTTTCCTTGGTTTGCGAGCGGCGCGCCTGCAGCATATCCATGCCTATCAGCAGCAGGATCAGGCCGCCGGCAATCTTGAAGGCCGGCAGGGTGATTCCGAATAGCTTGAAGATCAGGGTGCCGGCGACCGCAAAGCTGCATAACACCACGAAGCAGGTCCAGGCCGCGCGCCGCGCCATGTGCCGCCGGTATTGCGTGTCGTCAGTTGCGGTGATGATGAGGAACGCTGGTACGGCGGCGATTGGATCCACCAGGACGAAAATAGAAGTGAGGGCGACGAACGAGAACTCCAGAAGATTCGTGAACAAACCAGGCATGCCAGTCTAAGATCCTGCTGCGTCGGTTCACGATAGCGGATTTCTCAGCCAGAAGGAAATCGCCGGCTGGGCCTCATCGGGCCAGGCGCAGGATTTCAGATGCAATCGCATTAAAGGCGTTGTTTAAATCGTCGGCTGTAGGCGCCGGGATATATTGACCTTGCGGCTTCGTGCTGTCGAAGATAGGGCTGCCGCGATCGTTACTGACCCGTTGCAGGAAGACCGGGCTTGCGGGAATCGCCGCATTGCCCAGACCGATGCTGAAAATGGTGATACCGGCTAAACCGCGGCCGTTAGCAGGATCGTTGGCGCCGTTACGGATGCGGGTGGCCGCGCTGTCGGCCGCGTTGAGGGCGATCGGATATCCGTTATTGCCGTTCTGAGCGCTGATCTTGCCGGAACTATAGACGAGCGGTCCCTGGTAACCGCTGTCGAGCGAGTTTCCCCAGATATCGGTGTTGGGAATATAGGAGAAGTCGGTGGTGGTGGTCATGTTATTGACCCCGCCATTGTTGGACCAACCCTGATAGTAGGCGCAGCCGGTTGAATTCGCGGCCGGCACCAGGTCGCCATTGGCGATCGGCTGCGGGCCGACGCTGGCATTGAGCAGCCCGAAAAACTGCGGGGAATTGGAGAACGTGCTGTAGAGTCCTCGAATGATGGGATGCGTCGTACAGGGGCTGGCCGCGACGATAGGCATGTCGACCACCACGCCGGTCGGCTGCCCGTCGGTAAAGAACAGGATGATGTTGAGCGCTCCAGTCTGATTGAGCGTGACCAATTGCGAGTAAGCCTGCCACAAGGCTTGGGCGCTGCTGGTCGAGCCGGCACAGACGATGTTGTCGATAATCGTCGGCACATTGGGAGCGGCGGTGATGAAATTGTTGGCCAGGGGGAAATCGGCCCAGGAACTGCTGGCAAAGGTAATGAGCCCGACATTGTCGCGGCCGTTGGCAAACTTATTGACAAAGCCGATCGCGGCCTGCTGCAGGGGACCGCACGAGTTGCTGGCGGCGAGCGATCCGGAGCGGTCGACGACCATCATGATGTTGACGTCGCGGCGCACTGCTGTTCCACTGGCGCTTACGGTGGTCGCGCCAGCCCCTAGAAACCGCATGAACAGGTTGGGAGCGGTTACGCTCGCCGAAACCACCACCGTGCGCTGAAAAGCCACGCTCAAGTCCACGGTGGTTGGGGCCACGACCAGGTTGGTGCTGAAGAAATAGGAGCTGGGGTAATTCAAGTTCACGTAAGCTGCCGCCGTGGTCTCCGCTGCTGTGATCTGGGACGGTCCATCGCTGCCGCGGGCGAGAGCGCGTGCGCCGGACAGCGACGCACCGTCCACCGCCCCTTGCAGCTTGGCCTTGATGACGAACATGATGCCGGTATCGAATGTCAGGCCCATCATGGGGAGGATGATGACCATCATCAGCGCGGTATAGAGTACAGCTACGCCTCGCTGTCTCGATTTGTCGCGGAATCTTCGTCATCTAGAAAATGAACCTCGCGTACATGCCGGTCGGCTGGCTGGTTCCCAGGAACCCCAAATCCGGATAAGAAAAATACAATTCGGCCACATACGCTGCTTCTCCCTGGCCCTGGACCATGCCGGCCGCCGTGAGCAGGGGAGTGAAAGAGGACGCGCGCACGCTGCTGTCAGTGTTTCGCAGGTACACGCTGGCTGAAATATTTCCCGAGGCATCGACAATGCCGGCGCTCGGCGTTCCGAACGCACTGGCTCGAAGAGCCGTGTTGCCCATCGCAATGCGCTGCGTGAAGACGGCCAGACCCAGGTTATTGCAACTGCCGCTGTAGCTGGCGGCATCGCAGTCGGCCTGGTACACCGTGCTTACTCGCGAGAGAATCACTACGCCGTTACCGCCGGCCGCCGTCATTCCCGAGCCCTGCGCCATGAGTACAACCAGCCCCTGGTTGCCTGCCTGAGTGAAATCGACGCCGTCGACGAACATGTGAGCCACGTCGCGGCACACTTGGAGAGCTTGGATATATCGCCCAATCGAAATGCCGAAACCGGCCACGCCCAGCAACGCCACGATCAGGAACGGCGCCACGATCGCAAACTCCAGAATGGTGCTGCCGCGCTCGGTGGCTGGTTTCGTTTGGATCATGAGGATTCCTTGAAGGGGCCTGACTACCGTGACGGCAGTACTCCATTCGGCGGAGCTTCCATGGCGTCGGAGGAGGTGGCGCTGAAACTCATTGCCGCGCTCCGCCAAACGGGAGCGAAATAAGACCAGGGGAAAGCCGTCACCGAGACCACACAGATGTTGCCGCCGCTATTGCTGTTCGCCCCCACCGCCACCAGCCCGGTATTGGCGTTGTAGTACGTCACCGAAATGTAGGCCAGTCCGGTAGCGCCGTTCAGAAAACCCATCGCATTGGTTTGCACCACCGCCTTGATAGCCGCATCCTGGCCGGTTGCCCCGGTCTGTTGAGTCACCGCATAACGAGTTCCCTCGCGAACCGCGTGCAACAGCACGTTCTTGACGAAGATGGCCACCGAAAAATCCATCAGCGCAAAAAGAATCGCGATCAGGGGCAAAAAGACGAAGGCTGCCTTCCAGGGCCGCCGACCCTGTCCGCCGCCGACCTCTCGGCGAAGACAAGGCATGGCTCCACATGCCAGAAGTATAGGGGGCGGGGCAAGAATCGGGAATCAGTAAGTCAGCTTAGAGCGATGCGGGAATCGACCGTAGACCGCAGGGCTTATCAACGCAGGTACTTGTTGAAGAAGTCGAGCGTGCGCTGCCAGGCGAGCTTGGCCGCCGCCTCGTCGTAGCGCGGCGTCGTGTCGTTGTGGAAACCGTGATTGGCGCCTTCATACATATGCTGGTGTAGGTCACGTTGTTGGCTTTGAGCGCTTCCTCGTAGGCCGGCCATCCGCCGTTGATGCGCGTGTCGAGCGACGCGTAGTGAAGCAGCAGCGGCGCCTTGATCTTGGCGACGTCGGCCGCCGGCGGCTGGCCGCCATAGAAGGGAACGGCCGCGGCGAGGTCGGCGCCCATGCGTCACGGCCAGCGTGTTGGCAATGCCGCCGCCGAAGCAGAAGCCGACCACGCCGATCTTGCCGTTGCAATCGGCCGCGCTTCTTCAGCCAGTGGGCGGCGGCCACGAAATCCTCGGTCATCTTGGTGCGATCGACCTTGCCGAAGAGCTGCCCACCCTTCTCGTCGTCGCCCGGATAGCCGCCGACGCTGGTCAGCCCGTCGGGCGCGAACGCCATGAAATTGGCGGTGCCCAAACGCCGCGCCACATCTTCGATATAAGGATTGAGGCCGCGATTTTCGTGCACCACCAGCACGCCGGGCAGTTTCCCGCTGGCATTGGCTGGACGCACCAGGTACCCGTTGATGGTGCCGTTGCCCTTCGGCGACGGTACGGTGGCGATACTCGGTCTTGATGCGCTTGTCGTCTTTGGGGACCTGCTCCGCCCAGGCGTAGTTGGGGCGCAGGCTCTCCCAAATGGCGGCGGCGGTCATGCCGCCGACGGCGAACTTCTTGGCGCCATCCAGGAAATCGCGCCGGGCGATATCGCCGTGGACGTAGCGGTCGAAGAGGTTCAACAGTTCCTGCGGGTAATCGGATGCTTTCTTGCGTTCCATGAGTGACGCCTTTCTGTAGGGGGAACGATATCACATGTCCACCGTCGCTGGAATGCTGCGCTGCGATTTCGCGCAGCTCATCAAATTCTATTCTCAGCCGCGCGAAGGGGAACAGCGCTATCCCCGGCTGAGATCGTGGAGGCTGTCCCAGTTGCGGTCAGCGGAAACCCGAACCCGGCGAGGATCTGCACTTCGCACGTGGAACGGCAGAATCTCACGATGAGAATGCAGATCAGACGGCTAACGCGGTTGACGAACGGATTCTCGAAAAAGATCGAGAACCATCGCGCCGCAATCGGTTTGCACTTTGCTTATTACAACTGGTGTCGGATTCACGGCTCACTACGGGTGACGCCTGCGATGGAAGCGGGGATGACGGATCGAGTGTTGACGTTGGCGGAATTATTGGATAACTGAATCATTTTGCCGGTATTTTAAGCGAGTCCTCGTTGGCCGCTACGTATTGAGCCATGAGGTCAGTGTTGGGGCTATCTTGGCCATTTCAAAGGTGCATCCCAAAAAGCGGACATTCTTTAGGATGAGTGGACCGCCACCATATTTGATGTGAACATTTGAAAAAATTGAATCTTCAATTACGAAAGGAAGGCCTAGGAATCTTTCTGGGTAACCCAATTCTTGTGTTCCCCCGATAATTACATGCTTTCTAGTGGGGTTTCCGAGACCTATCGCCACCACGTCTTTCGGTGACCGTCGCAGATCATAAATTGTGTATCCATTTGGCGTCCGATACCAATCAAAGTCATCATCTTTGTGGCCAGTATCAATCTTTTGTGTCCCCGGGGGGAATATGTATATAGGCTCCAGTGCTGACCGATACGCAGCCAATGAGACCATCACAGATCGGATGTCAGGAGCTAGCGAGGAATCAGCTGTTCGAATAGTTTTTAGCTGATCCAGCGTCTCGTTAAAGTATGCGGGTGTTGCTGGGGTTTTTTGCTTAGCAGCTTCCGAATGAAAACTGGCGCGATCTTTAAAGCCTTTGCAGTAGTGGCAGCGTCGCCATCACGAGTACCTTTGACAGCTTGTGAAAGCAATTCGTGGACGAGATCCTTGACCTTTTGAGATTGCTCAGCGGCGAGTGTACGGACGGCAGTCTCAATCTTTCCCATCTTCAAATACATCGCCACAAAGGATCCGGTTGCGGACGCGATCACGAGGGCAATAGCGATTATCGTTGCTCTTCCCCAAAGCGGTATCTCAAGTCTGTCTGCAAGACTTTCTAAAACTCCCACAGCGGGTGAGTATACATCAGAGTCGGCGAGTAAGATTTCTTCAGGAAGGGTGTTGACTGTTGGGGCGTACATCGGCGACCATACTTTCTGTCGGTAGAAAGCAAGTATGCGATGCGCCGGCACGCATCGTGGACCAAATTTCAAGGTATCACGCAAAAGTCTTGACAGATCGGCGCGAGTGGTTTTTTGGTCCGTAAATCATTGAATCCAAACACTGTATATTCATTCACTCACCCCGTGAACGCACCCCGTAACACTACCAGTAAAATGAGCCTCTTGACGATGCTCCCTAAATGTGTAATTATTCATTAGAGTGAATAAACATTCACTCAGCGGGAGGCGTTTCCACGTGGCGACTGTTGCAGCCAGACAACCGGTCCTTAAAATTGCGGCGCCTGATTTGTCGCGTGATCTCGATCTCACCGACGACGAAGTGCAAGCCCTACTGACGCTGGCCGCGAACATAAAGCGCACCCCTGCCAAGTACGCCCACGCGCTCGCTGGTCGCTACATCAGCCTGCTGTTCGAAAAACCCTCGCTCCGCACCCGCCTCACCTTCGAACTCGCCATCAAGCAACTCGGCGGCGACGCCGTTTTCTCGGAAGGCCGTCTGGGCACTCGCGAGCCGGTCAAAGATGTCGCGCGCAATCTGGATCGCTGGGTGCAGGGCATCGTCGCGCGCACCTATTCTCAGGAAACGATCGAAGAACTGGCGCGCTGGTCTGGCGTTCCGGTGATTAACGCCCTCAGCGATATGTATCATCCCTGCCAGGCGCTGGCCGACGTGCTCACGCTCAAGGAGCAGTTCGGCGAACTGCGCGGTTTGAAGCTGGCCTATGTCGGCGATGGCAATAACGTCGCGCATTCGCTTATGCTCACCGCCGCGCGACTGGGCATGGATTTTGCGCTCGCCGCTCCGGCCGGCTATGGGCCGAACATGGACATCGTGGCGCAAGCCGAAGGGCTCGTCGCCATTGCCGGCGGGCATATCGAGGTTTCGAGCGATCCCCACAAGGCCGTTGCCGGCGCGCATGCCGTCTACACCGATGTCTGGACCAGCATGGGGCAGGAAGAAGAATCCGAAAAACGCCGCGCGCATTTTCATGCCTTCCAGGTGAATGAACGCCTGTTCGGCATGGCGCGTCCTGACGCCGTCTTCATGCATTGCCTGCCGGCCAAACGCGGCCAGGAAACTTCGGACGCGGTATTCGAATCCAGTCGCTCCGTGGTATTCGATCAGGCTGAAAATCGTCTGCACGCGCAGAAGGCTCTCCTGCTGATGTTGCTGGCGTAGCCTGCTGCGGTACAGTGATCAGTTATGCATAAACCTAAAAAAGTGGCACTCGCCTATTCGGGCGGGCTGGATACCTCCGTCATCATTCCCTGGCTGCGCGAGAACTATGAGTGCGAAGTGGTCGCGGTATGCGGCGACATCGGGCAGGGCGGCGACGAGCTCAGCGGGCTCGAAGAGAAAGCCCGCAAGACCGGCGCATCGGAAGTTTACGTCGCCGATATGCGGGAGGAATTCGTCACCGAATACCTGTGGCGTATGGTGCGCGCCGGCGGCATTTACGAGCATAAATACCTGCTGGGCACGTCCATTGCGCGGCCGCTGCTGGCTAAGAAGCAGGTGGAAGTGGCGCTGGCTACCGGCTGCGATGCGCTGGCGCACGGCTGCACGGGGAAGGGAAATGACCAGGTCCGCTTCGAGCTGACTTACAAGGCTCTCGCGCCGCATTTGCAAGTGATTGCTCCCTGGCGCGAGTGGGATATTGTTTCCCGCGAAGATGCGCTGGATTACGCCGCCAAGCACAATGTGCCTGTGGCGCAATCGACTACCAAGATTTATAGCCGCGATCGCAACTTGTGGCATATCTCGCACGAAGGCGGCGCGCTGGAAGATCCCGCCAACGCGGCTCCTGACGATATGTGGATGCTGACCCGCAGCCCGCGTGAAGCTCCCGACAAACCGACCGACGTTACCATCGGTTTCGAAAAAGGCGTGCCGGTTTCGGTGGATGGCAAGAAGCTGAACGGCGTGGCGCTAGTTGAAACGCTGAACCGCGTTGGCGGCGAGAATGGCATTGGGCGCATTGATCTGGTGGAGAATCGCTTCGTCGGCATGAAGTCGCGCGGTTGCTATGAAACGCCCGGCGGCGCGCTCATCATGATGGCGCATCAGGAACTGGAAGCGCTTACCCTCGACAAGAACACGGCACATTATAAAGAACGGCTGGCGCTCGATTACGCCGAGATGGTCTACAACGGCCTGTGGTTCACGCCGCTGCGCGAGGCGCTGGACGCCTTCTTCGATGTCAGCTCCGAAACCACCACCGGGGAAGTGACGCTGCGCCTGTTCAAAGGCAACATCGAGCCGGTGAGCCGTAAATCACCGTATTCGCTCTACTCGCTCGACATCGCGAGCTTCACCATGGGCGCGAGTTATGACCAGCGCGATGCCCGTGGATTCATCAACCTGATCGGGCTGCCCATACAGGTGCGGGCGTCGAAGGCGGCCGCCGCGAAAAAATCCGCATGAAGCTCTGGGGAGGACGCTTCGAAGGCGGCCCGTCGGAGATATTCGAGCGCTTCTCGGGCTCGCTGCATTTCGACCGCCGCCTGCTGGATGCCGATGTCCGCGGCTCCCAGGCTTTCGCGCGCGCGCTGGAGCGTGTCGGCATTCTCAATTCGCTGGAGCGGGCGCGCATCGTGGAAACGCTGGAGCAAATCCACCAGGACGCCCGCGATCCGGATTTTTTCCAGGGCGCGACCGACGAAGATGTCCACACGCTGGTGATCCGCCTGCTCAAGGAAAAGGCCGGCCAGGTTGCCGACAAGATTCACACCGGCCGCAGCCGCAACGAGCAGGTTTCGCTCGACATGCGCATCTGGCTGCGCGAGGAGTGCGACCGCGCCCGCGAATTACTGGCCGGTCTAATGCGAGCGTTACTCGATCTGGCGGAGCGCTATCCGAGCGCCATCATTCCGGGATATACGCATACGCGCCGCGCGCAGGCAGTGCTCTGGCCGCATTATCTGCTGGCGTATTTCGAAATGTTCGCGCGCGATGCCGAGCGTATGGCAGAGGCCCGCCGGCGCGTCAACGTAATGCCGCTCGGGTCAGGCGCGCTCGCGGGTAGCGGCTTCCCGTTCGACCGCGAAGCCATGGCGTGGGATCTGGGCTTTGAAACGGTCACGCGCAATAGCATGGATGTTTCGGCCGACCGCGATTTCGTCATCGATTTTTTGTACGCCGCCTCCACGACGATGCTGCACCTGAGCCGGCTCGCCGAAGATTGGATTCTCTATTCCGGCGAAGAGTTCGGCTGGATGGAATTGGGCGATGAAGTCTCGAGCGGTTCGAGCCTGATGCCGCAAAAGAAAAATCCCGATTCGCTCGAATTGATTCGCGGCAAATGCGGGCGCGTCATCGGCTGTCTCAACGCGCTGATGATCACGATGAAGGGTCTGCCGATGACCTACAACCGCGACATGCAGGAGGATAAAGAGCCGCTGTTCGAGGCCGCCGATCAGCTTGCCGGTTCGCTTGAAATGACGCGCGCCGTGGCGGAATCGGTGAAACTGCATCCGGAAAGCCCGCGCGCCGCGGCTGAGGCAAGCTGGGTGATCGCGACCGATCTGGCGGAAGAACTGGCGCGAGCGGGAACGCCGTTTCATCAGGCGCATCAACTGGTGGGACGACTGGTGCTGGAGAGCGTGCGCCAGGGCCGAAAGCCCGCCGATTGGACCGCCGAAGAGCTAGTAAAATTCGCTCCCGAGTTCACGCCGGAGATGGCGCGGCTGCTCGATCCCGCGGAAGGGATGAAGTCGCGCGAAGTGATCGGCGGCACCGGTCCGCAAGCCGTGGCGAAAGCGCTGGCCGAGGCGCGCGCGCGTTTGAATCAGAAGCGGGCATGAGCAAAAGTTTCCGGCACGGACAGATTCGCAAGCTCATCCGCGCCAAGAAAATTCCCACGCAGGACGATCTTGCGCAGGAGTTGAAGAAGGTCGGCATCACCGCGACGCAGGTAACTCTCTCGCGCGATATCCGCGAGTTGGGCCTGGTCAAAACCGCCGCCGGTTACAAGGAAATTGTGGCCGAGGCGCCGGGGCTCTCGTTCGAGACGCTCGCCGGCGAGTTCCTGGAAGACGTGCGCATCGCCCAGAACCAGATCGTGCTGCGCACCGCACCCGGACACGCCAATTCCGTAGCGGTGGCGTTAGATGGCGAAGCGTGGCCGGAAGTGGTCGGCACACTGGCAGGCGACGACACGATCCTGGTGATCGCGCCAGACTCGGCGACCGCCGAAATCGTGGGTAGGAAGCTAATGGCTATGGTAGCGGGCGAGCGGTAAAAAACATTTCTCGCAGAGACGCAGAGAACGCAGAGAAAACCTTAAGAAATAAAAAGAATTGGTGCTTCTTAGTAGTTCTCTGCGTCTCCGCGAGAAATGTCTTGTTGTTCAATCCCAGTTGACGCACAACGTAACCGGCGACCGGAACTCATGGCCCTGCGGCGCCGACGGCCGCCTGGGATCCAGCCGCAATCTCGGCAGCCGGTCGAAGAGTATTCCCAGCCCGATTTCCCCCTCCAGGCGCGCTAGCGACGCCCCCAGACAGTAGTGCCGGCCGCGGGCAAACGCCAGATGCTCGCCCGCGTTGCGCCGTGTAATATCGAATTCAGCGGGGCGAGAGAAGAAGGCTTCGTCGCGATTGGCCGCCCCAATCATACATTGCACAATTTCGCCGGGCTGAAGTGCGATGCCTTCCAGACTCGCGGCGCGCGTCACGTGACGCGTGCAGGTTTGCACCGGCGATTCCCAGCGCAGCGCTTCCTCGATTGCGGCGCGTATCAGGTCCGGGTTGCGCCGAACTTCCGCGAACTGCGCGGGATGGCGCAGCAGGGCCCACACCGTGTTCGACAGCATGGCCGACGTAGTTTCGAGGCCGCCGAAAATGATCAGCAGCGCGCCGGAGATGAATTCCTCCGACTCATTGAAGTGTCCGCGGATGAATTCTTTGAACTCGCGTGCCGCGATGCGCCCACGCTCGCGCGTGCCGGAGTCGCCTCCAAAGTTGGCAAGCGCGGCAGCGAACGCGTTATACCAGATGCGAATCTGCGGATCAGGCGGCAGGTTCAGCACGCGGGTTACGGTGGCGAGCGCCAGCGGATCGGAGAAGGCGGTCACCAGGTCGGTGTGGCGGTCGGCGGCGAAATGATCGATGAGCGCGTGCGCTGCTCCGCGAATGAAGGGCGCGCAGGTGGTTTGCAGCGAGCGCGATTGAAAGGGCGGCTCGAAGGGCGCGCGCAGGCGGGTGTGCTCGGCGCCGTCGCGACTCAGCATCATCGGACCGAAGGTGTCTTCGAGCAGCGATGAAGGCGAATGCACGGTGAACGTTTCCTCATCGAGCAACACATTGAGCACCTGCTTGCGCCGGGTGACGAACCACATGCCGAGCGATTCGATCCAGGACACCGGTTCTTCCCGCTGCAAGCGCTCGTAAATCGGGTACGGGTTGCGGCTAAGCCTGTCGAGCGTCACGGAGCTGCCAGCTGGAAAAGCAGGACGGTTCACGGGTGTCTAAAAGTGTAACCTATGACAGCAAGGTGTGACCTGGCCTACATCAAATCTGCTGCTGCTTCCACTTCCCACGGCGAAAGAACAGCATCGCCACTACTGCCAGTGTCGACTCGGAAATTGCGATCGCGAGAAACACGCCGTTCGGACCCATGCCGGTTTTGATGGCCAACGTATACGCCAGCGGAATCTGCAACAGCCAGTAGCAGAAAAAGTTGATGAGCGTCGGCGTGAGCGTATCGCCGGCGCCGTTGAAGGCTTGCACCATCACCATTCCGTACGCGTAGAAAACGTAGCCGTAACTGACGAAACGCAGGCAGGACACGCCCAGCGGCAGCACAGCGGGGTCGCTGGTAAAAGCGCCGATGATGCGCTCCGCAAATGTGATGAATAGCACCGCCACTGCGCCCAGAAAAATCATATTGTAGAAGCCGGTGAGCCAGACGGAGCGCTCTGCTCGTGCGGGTTTTCCGGCGCCAAGGTTCTGCCCCACCAGTGTGGCGGCGGCGTTGGCCATACCCCACGAGGGCAGGATGGCGAAAATAATAATACGGATCGCGATGGTGTAACCGGCGATGGCGGCGCTGCCGAATATGGCGGCGATGCGCACCAGTCCCAGCCAGCTTGCGGTCGCGATCAGAAACTGGAACATGCCGTTCACCGAGACGCGTACCAGGCGCCGCAGCACTTCGATATTCAGCTTAATTTGGCGGCGATGCACTTTGACGCGCCCGCGCCCACCCAGCAGTTTCGCGAGCTGATAAATCACGCCAGTGCTGCGCCCAATGGTAGTGGCCACCGACGCGCCGGTCACGCCGAGGCGTGGGAACGGTCCCCAGCCGTTGATGAGGCACGGGTCGAGCACGATATTGATGGCGTTAGCGATCCACAGCGTGCGCATGGCAATGGCGGCGTCGCCGGCACCGCGAAAAATCGCGTTGATCAGGAACAACAAAAAGATCGACGCCACGCCGCCGAGCATCACGCGCGTGTATGTGGATCCCGTTGCTACAATCGACGGCGACGCGCCCATCCAACCAAGCAGACGGGGCGCGAGCAAAAAACCCGCTGCCGCAATGGCCAGCGAAACCACCACGCCGATGCCGATCGAGTGCACGGCGGCGACGGCGGCGCCTTCGGGATCTTTCTCACCGATGCGGCGCGCAACCATCGCCGTAGTCGCCATACTTAAGCCCATCGCTACGCCGAACACCAGAGACAACATGGATTCGGTAAGGCCCACGGTGGCGATGGCGTCGGCGCCCAACCGCGCGACGAAGAAAACGTCGACGATGCCGAATAGCGATTCCATCACCATCTCCAGAACCATAGGGACGGCTAGGAGCAGCACGGCGCGAGGGATGGCGCCTTCGGTGAAATCCTGTTGAGAGCCTGCTACGGCTTCGCGCAGGTCGCGCCAAAGGCCGGGGCGCGGTGCGTTGGCCGCGGCGGTCACGAAAATTCTACGGATCGCGCCAGCTTGACAGCTGGATTTTCGAGCAGTTGCGCCAGGACGGTCTCAGGCACCGTCGCGTCGGTCGAGACTACCGCCACGGCTTCGAGAGGCTCGCCCCCCGTGCGCGGCGTTTCACGACGGCCGAGGGAGAAATTGGCGATGTTGATGCTGTTCTTGCCGAGCACCGTTCCGACA
>CAWGTB010000007.1:0-21691 GCA_963825405.1 uncultured Solibacteraceae bacterium
TTCGTTCATCAGCTCAACTCCAGCCCGCCCGAGATGTTCATGCGCGCGCCGGTGACAAACGCTCCTTGCGAGCCCGCCAGCCACAGCACGGCCTGCGCCACTTCTTCGGGCGTGGTCCGACGGCCGAGCGGTACATCTTTGGTACGCGATTCGACAAAAGATGCCACGTCCATGCCCGCCAGCGCGGCAAAACGCTGCTCGGTCTCGCGCTGCATTTCCGTATCCATGCGCCCCGGCGCCACCGCGTTTACAGTGATTTGATGCCGCCCCAGCGCAACGCACGCGCTGCGCGTGATGCTGTCCACGGCCGCTTTGCTGGCCGCGTACGCTGCATAATTCGGAAGGCCCATCCGGGAAGCGGGCGAGCTGATGTTGATGATGCGCCCGCCACCGCTGGTCATCATCTGCCGGGCTGCGGCCTGCACGGAAAACAACAGAGCCCGTACGTTGATGGCAAAAAGCCGGTCCCAGGATTCTTCGGTAATTTCGAGAAACGGCTCGACCGCCCACACCGCGGCATTGTTCACCAGCACGTCGAGGCGGCCCAACTCGGCGACAGCGCGCGAGACCATTTGCCGCGGAGCATCGGGCGCGGTTAGGTCGAGCGCAATGACGCAACAAGGGCGCGCAAGCTTCACGATTTCAGAGCCGGTCCCAGCGGCGCCGTCGCCGTCGCGATCCGCCAGCGCCACGCTTGCGCCTTCGCGCGCAAATGCCAGCGCAACCGCGCGCCCCAGTCCCTGAGCGGCGCCCGTCACCAGAACCACTTTTCCGTCGAAGGGAAGAGCCACGAAAAAGCGACTGTAACATATCGCAAGGGGCCGATAAATCTAGATTGCATGTTGCAAGTGATCGTGATAACGTTTTAATTCTGACCGCCAAATCCAGATCGAAACGCCGCTCCGGATGCCCGGTGAGCGTCTCCCTGGAGGTGTTGGGGGACCGCTGGACGCTGCTGATCATTCGCGATCTGATGGTGCGCGGCTGCCAGACATTCAAGGAGTTCCGCGAAGGCGGCGAAGGGATCGCCACCAACATTCTGGCTGACCGTCTACAAAAGCTCGAGCATAACGGAATCATCACCGCGCACGTCGAAGAGACTGATGGACGAAGAGTAAACTACCGCCTGACAGAGAAAGGAATCGATCTGGCGCCGTTGCTGCTGGAGCTGTTGATTTGGGGAGCGCGCCACGAAGAAACCGGCGCGCCCGTAGCGGTGATCAGGAAGATCGAGAGGAACAGCAGTGAATTTCTGGCTGAGGTCCGGAGGCGATGGCAGCAAGGGGATTCTACTCCCGCGCTGCCCAGGTTTGGGGACGGCGGCGGGAACCGAAAACTCAGGAAGGAGTGAGTGAATGAGCAAAGTACGAGTATTGGTCGGCACGCGCAAAGGCGCATTCGTCCTGACGTCGGACGGCAAGCGCGAGAAGTGGGACGTCAGCGGTCCGCACTTTGCCGGCTGGGAGATCTATCACCTGAAGGGATCGCCGGTCGATCCGAATCGGCTCTATGCGTCGCAATCGAGCGGCTGGTTCGGGCAGATGATGCAGCGCTCGAACGACGGCGGCAAGACCTGGGAGCCGGTGGGCAACAAGTTCGTCTACGACGGCGTTCCCGGCACGCACCAGTGGTACGACGGCACGCCGCATCCCTGGGAGTTCAAGCGCGTCTGGCATCTCGAACCTTCGCTGACCGATCCGGACACCGTCTACGCCGGCGTGGAAGATGCCGCGCTGTTCCGCTCGACCGACGGCGGGCAAAACTGGCAGGAACTCTCCGGCCTGCGCGGCCACGGCTCAGGACCGCGACTGGCAGCCCGGCGCCGGCGGCATGTGCCTGCACACGATTCATTCTCGATCCCGAGCAATCCCGACCGCATCTTCATCGCCATCTCCGCCGCCGGCGCATTCCGCACCGACGACGGCGGCACAGACCTGGAAGCCGATCAACCAGGGGCTGCAGTCGCGAGTACATTCCCGATCCGACCGCCGAGGTCGGCCACTGCGTTCATCGCATCGCCATGCATCCGTCGCGCCCCGGCGTGCTGTTCATGCAGAAGCACTGGGACGTGATGCGCAGCGACAATGCCGGCGATTCGTGGCACGAGGTCAGCGGCAACCTGCCGACCGATTTCGGCTTCGTGATCGACGTTCACGCGCACGAGCCGGAGACGATCTACGTCGTCCCGATCAAGAGCGATTCGCGAGCATTATCCGCCCGATGGCAAGCTGCGCGTCTATCGCAGCCGCACCGGCGGCAACGAGTGGGAAGCGCTGACCAAGGGCCTGCCGCAAAGCGATTGCTACGTGAACGTGCTGCGCGACGCGATGGCGGTCGACTCGCTCGATTCCTGCGGCGTCTATTTCGGCACGACCGGCGGACAGGTGTACGCGTCCGCCGACGCCGGCGACAACTGGGCGCCGATCGTGCGCGATCTTCCGGCCGTGCTTTCGGTCGAGGTGCAGACGCTCCCATGATCCGCGTCGTACTGCCGGCACATCTGCGGACGCTGGCGCGCGTTCGCGGCGAGGTGGAGCTCGACGTCGAGGGCGCGGCCACGCAGCGCTCGGTGCTCGACGCGCTGGAAGCCCGCTATCCGATGCTGCGCGGCACGATTCGCGACCACGTCACGCAGCAGCGCCGGCCGTTCGTGCGCTTCTTCGCCTGCGAGGAGGATCTGTCGCACGAATCGCCGGACGCGCCGCTGCCGGAGGCGGTTGCGTCGGGGGCGGAGCCGTTTTTGATTGTGGGAGCGATCGCTGGTGGGAAAGGGCGGGTTTCAAACCCGCCCCTACGGTGCGTGTAGGTCGGTGGACCGGTTTATGTCGCCGCGAACTTCGCTGCGGACTCCTCGACGATGATCCTCAGTTTTCAAGATCTTCAAATGCAAATCCAATCGGGCTCACGCGCATAGCCGAACCGTTTCCATAGCTCTGATATGGCGCTGGACTTTCTGACTCGGCCCACCTGTGAAATCGAAGCCCGTAACTTCGCCCCGGATAGCGGCGGCTGTAGTCCCTGAACAATTGGCCATAGCTGCCTCCGTGGAGGATCATGTCGGCCACCGCAACAGTAAGAACGCTATCGTCGGTAAAGAAAGAGCGGTCATCGAAGAGCGGAAAATCCTTGGTTTTAATAGACGCGAATTCATACGTCGAACCAATGATGTCGCCCGCAATCGCGCCAATCATGCTCTTGAGTTAATTCACCAGCGACTGATACACCGAGGTCATGAACTTCGGCTGAATGTCGGTCGCGTTCGGCATCAACTGAATCATCAGCACGATCACCATATGGCTCTGGCGATCCACCTGATAGCTGGTGCCATAGGCCCCGCCCCAGCCGAACGCGCCGACGCCGGCCATGCCGCTTGCGCCGTAGCGGTCGACCGTCTGGAAACCCAAGCCGAAGCCTAGCCCGGTGGTCGAGTGCAGCGTGCCGGACTGATTGGTGGTCATCAGATCGACCGTGCGCGGCGCCAGGATTCGCACGCCGCCCAGGGCGCCGCCGCTGCGGATCATTTCCAGAAAGCGCGCGTAGTCGCGAGCCGTTGACGTCAGACCGGCGCCTCCCGCGAAGCTCTTGCGCGGACCATCCACGTAGGAGCCCTGCCCTTTCGATCCTTCCGGCGCGCGCGACGATCAGCCCATCGCTGCCGCTGAAATAAACCGCGGCCAGGCGGTCGCGCTCGGCAGGCGGCACGATAGAAGCGCGTGTCTTTCAAACCCAGCGGTCCGGTGATCCGCGTGCGCACAAATTCGTCGAGCGGCATGCCGGACGCCTTCTCGACCACGCATCCCAGAATGTCGGTGTTGTAGCCGTAAACGAAAGCTTCGCCCGGCTGCGAGACGAAAGGCAGGGTGCCCAGGCGCTCCATGGTTTCGCAGATCGGCTCAGTCTTGTCGGCGGTGTACCAGCCATTGCCGGCGGCGGGCCCCAAGCCCTTGGCTTCGTACAAGCTGGCCACCTGGCTGTCGGTTCCATAGGAAATGCCGGCTGTGTGAGTGAGCAGATCGTGAATCGTGATGGCACGCTTGGCGGGAACGATAAGCCCGGAGCCGTCCTTCGACATCACCGTCGTGTCTTCTTGAACGTCGGGATGAAATGGCCCACCGGCTCGTTCAGGCCGATCTTGCCTTCTTCGACCAGCGCGAGAACTGCGGCGCTGGTGATGGCTTTGGTTTGCGAGGCAATGCGGAAGACGGTGCTGGTGGTCATGCGCCGGTTGGCTTCTTTGTCGCTCCAGCCAACGGCGCGTTCGTACACCGGCTTGCCATCGCGGAGGACCAGGGCCACGGCGCCGGCGATGCGGTTTTCGATCCACGTACTGCTGAAGCAGGTGGTCGATGCGCTTCAACCGCTCGGGAGAAAGCGCGGTATCTGCAGGCTGCGCAAACGCCTGAACACTCAACTGCACCAACGCGAGAACTACAAGCAACGCCGTTTTCATTTTTGTCTCCGTTTGTTCAACGATACGCCGCGGCTTGGATGCCGTAGAGCTCCGCGTACTGGCCGCCCTTTGCCATCAGCGCCTCATGAGAGCCTACTTCGACGACACGCGCGCCGTCCAGTACCACGATCAGGTCGGCCATGCGCACGGTGCTGAAGCGATGCGACACCAGGATCGTGATACGGCCGTCGGGCGTCGAGTCGTGCGCCGCCTGCGCGTAGCGCTCGAACAGGGCGTGCTCGGTTTCGGCGTCCAGTGCGGCGGTCGGTTCATCGAGCACCAGCAGCAGAGGATGCTCGCGCATGAACCCACGGGCCAGGGCAAGCTTCTGCCATTGGCCAAAGCTGACTTCGACTCCGCCGGGCCAGGTCGCGTCCAAGCTGCGTTTCCAGGCCGGCTGCGAACTTGTCGACCACATCGTCCGCGCCAGCGCGATGGACCGCTGCCGTTACTGCGGGTTCGTCGTCCAAACGCGCGACATCGCCGACGCCCACCGTGTGCCGGGTGCGAAACTCGAAGCGGAAGAAATCCTGGAATGCGCCTGCCAGCCGGGTGCGCCATTCGTCGGCGGGAATGCGCGCGAGGTCGACGCCGTCGACCAGAATGCGCCCAGCGTCGGGTTGATACATGCGGCACAGCAGCTTCACCAGCGTGCTTTTGCCCGCGCCATTTTCACCGACGATGGCCACCACCAAACCGGGCTTCAAGTCGAGATTGATATCGTCGAGCACCCGCTTCTGAGTTCCCGGATAGACGAAGGTTACGTGCTCGAAGCGGATGCCGTCTACTAGCCGCAGCGGCGCAGGCAAGTCGGCATGCTCTGTCAGAGATGCGGCGTAATCTTCCAGCCATGCCATGCGTCGCGAGCCGTCCAGCCAGAAGCCGCGCAGAAATCCGATCTCGCCAACGGTGGCGCCGATATACGCCGAGAGGCGCGCGCCGGCGGCGAGCACCAGCAGCACTTGGCCCGCGGTCGCGCCGGGCCGAGAGGACACGAAGACCACCGCAGCCACATACGCGCCGCCGAAAATGGCCCATGCCAACGCGTGCCACCACGCGCTCGCCCAGCGCGCCGCCGCAACGGGTTTGTACCAGCGCTCCCAGGCGGCACGGCGGTCCTTGATCAACCGCTTGCCGATGCGCGTGACACGCACTTCCTTGCCGGGCGGGGCGGTTGTGGCCGTATCAAAGAGATGCCGCGCCAAACGATTCGCCGACGCTCCGCGCTCCTGCGCGTCGCGCTCGACGCCAGGCCGCCAGGTGGACGTAAGCACGGTGGGCAGCGCAAATACCGCGAGGAGCGCCAGCACCGGGTGAATCGACATCAGCAGCGCCACCGTGACGCCCAGCCGCAAAATCCAACTGCACGTGGCAAACAGCGACATGTACATGTGGTCCAGCACGAACACCTGATCGCGCAGCATGGCCAGCCGGTCGAGATATTCCGGACGCTCGTGATGGGCGATGGTCGCGACCGAGGCTTGCAGGTTTGCCACGTGCGATTCGAGCGCAATCGCCACGCGGTCGCGAAACCGGCGCTGGGTGCGGTCGCTGATGACCTTGAGAAACCAGGTGGCCGACGACGAAACACCGAGGCCGACGCCGGCAGCTATCGCCAGGTTGCGATTGTGCTGCATTACGCCATCGGCCAGCAGCTTCATCCACAATGCCAGCAGGGCATCCGGCAGCGCGGCCAGCAGCGACAATCCGAACGATACGGCGAGCAAGCGCGGCTCGGATTCGTGCGCCCGTTTTAGCGCGCGCCACATCGAGGGCAGCGCGGGAGGCAGATCACCGGCGGTTGGTTTAGGCGCCGGTATCAAGTTTCACTCCTTCTTCCTCGCCTGCCTCGCCGAAGCGTGACGCTTGCAATTCGAACATGGTGCAGTAGCGGCCGCGCGCGGCCATCAGCTCGTCGTGGGTGCCCAGCTCGACTACCTTGCCGTGTTCCAGCACGCAGATACGGTCGGCCTGGCGCACCGTCGAGAAGCGGTGGGAAATCAGGATCGTAGTGGCGTGGCGAGTGGCCGCGAGGACGCGTTCGAAGATCTCGGCTTCGCCGCGCACGTCAAGCTGGGCCGTCGGTTCATCGAGCAGCACGACGCCCGCCCCCAGCCTGACCGCGCACAACGCCCGTGCCAGCGCGATGCGCTGCCATTGGCCACCGGAAAGATCGGTGCCGCCTTCATAACCGCGAGCGAGTATGGTGTCGAGGCTCGCCAAGATCCGCCGCTCCGGCTGCAACCAGAGCCGCTTGGATGACGTCGTCGGGCGCTCCCGGCGGAGAAACATTGTCGCGCAGCGGCAATTCGAAGCGGATGAAATCCTGGAACACGGCGGTCAGTCGCGCGCGCCAGGAATCTAGATCGAGCTCGCGCAAATCGACGCCGTCGATTTCAATCGCGCCGCTCTGCGGATCGTACAAACGGCATAGCAGTTTCGCCAGCGTGGTCTTGCCCGCGCCGTTTTGGCCGACGATGGCGAGCGACGAACCAGCGGGAATTGTTAAATCGAAATCCTTGAGCACCTGCGCGCCGGCCGGGGCGCCAGCCGCCGCCGGGTAAGCGAACGAAACATTGCGAAAGCGGATTTCGCGAGCCGGCATGCGATCAGCCGCGCGCGTGCCCGACATCAGCGCACCCGCCGGGCGCATCGCTTCCCGCAGCCGCAGCACCGCGCAGGCAGGGGCAGTGGCAGAATCGAGCGCCCAGGACAAGCCACCAAAAGCGATCATGCTGGTGCTGGCCGCGGCGCTGATAAACGTGACCGCTTGCGCCAGGCCCATGCGCCCCGCTACGGCATCGGCGGCCATCGCCCAGAACACCAGCACATTCGCAGCCAGCACCAGCAGCAGGCTCCACATCACCGGCCGCTCGCGCAGCCGTGTTGCATGCCATTGCAAATCAAGCAAACGCCGCCGCCGGGAAGCGAACCGCTCAACGGTCCAGCCAGCGAGACCAAAGAGGCGCAGCTCTTTTGCCGACGGCGGATCGACGGCCAGGCGATACGCGTAATCGGCGTGGCGCTGCGCTTCGCGAACTTCTTCGGTGTTGCGATCCCGCCAAATCGCGCTCTCGCGCAGCAGCCAGTGAGTCGCGATCCAGGAACCGGCAAGGACGAGCGGAGCCCACCAGGCGTACGCCACCAGCACCGCGGCTGAAGCCAGCCCCCCCACCATCTCGACCATACCGGATGCGATGAAATCCATCGAAATGGCCATCGGCGGGCCGGTGATGCCGAGGTCGAAGTCCCGCGCCATGGTGAGGTCGGTGGTGAGGCGCGGATCCTCCAGATGGCCCATGCCGGGCGGACGGATGCAGGCGGTGGTGAGTTCGTCGTAGAACCAGGCGGCCGTGGAACTGCCCAGGTTGGCGCCCGCCGCCCGATGTAGCGGTGACAAAACTTGCAGCGATACGAATACCACGCCGACCACCGCCAAAGGCAATGCCAGAGAATCGCCGCCCCGTACGGCGCCCACCAGAAAGCCCATGGCGATCGAAAACACTGCCGGCAGCAGGCCCCGCAGTAGCAGCATGGACCACCAAGCGATCGCCAGCGGACGGTTGGCCTTCGGAAGAACGCCGAAAAACTTCCACTCGTTGCGCGCGCGCAAACGCTCGATCACTGAATTAATTCTAGAATGTTCGCGGTTTCATTTTCCATCAACCGAAAATGCCAGCAGCACGTTCCCCGGCATGCCGCCCCACTGGCCGTATCCGGAGTTGACGTATAGTATGCCAGCGGCAACCGTCGCGCCGGGACCGTCGAGAGATCCACCATGAGCTTTTTGTCCGTTCACGGTTTTGTAGTCGCGCGCGGTGTCGGCGTCCCACACCACGGCGCCGGTCGCGGCCGCGTACGCTCGCAAGTGGCCGTCGAGCGAACCGGAGAACACCACGCCGGGAATCACCGTCACCGCCGCCGACTGCGCCGGACTGCAGCGTGAGCGATTGCCACAGCTAGGCGGCTTCGCGCTCCATACCTTTTCGCCGGTGGCCAGCTTGAGCGCGAATAACCCGCCGCCTTTCTTTGGATCGATTTCCACGTGGTAGCCTTGCGGCGTCATATCAGGCACGATTCCCGCGATGCGCAAATCCGACGAAGCCACGTACATGTTTTCGCGATCCGCAGCCGAGCCCCACTGCAGCCCGCCGAGTTTTCCACCCTCGCCCACGCGCGTTTGCCAGAGAACTTCGCCCTGCTTGTCCGGGTCCAGCCCGTGAGCGACGCCGGATTTCTGGCCGATGACGAGGGCCCTGCGCCCGTTGGCGAGCGAAACCAGAATCGGCGGCTGGCCGAAGTCGAAGTCCGGGCCATTGGCGTCGGGGCAATTCATTTTTCCGGGAATATCGCAACCGGTGTTGCTCGAATCGTTGGGCGTCAGTTGCCGCGACCATAGAATTTTGCCGGTCTTGCGATCGAGCGCCACCACCGCATCGCTGGTCTTGGTTGGCGGATCCGAATAGTTGTTGCCCGTGGCGACGTAAAGCGCATCGCGCTTAGCGTCGAAGGTCGGCGCGGACCACAAGCCGGCGCCCGAAGGTCCATAGCCTTGTTTGCCGCTCTTGCTCTTTTTGGTGGGCGCGGGCGCATCCGGAACCGTGTAGGCTTTCCAGATAAGTTTGCCCGTGGCGGCATCGAGCGCGGATAAACTGCCGCGAAAAGTGCAACACTCATACGCCGGCCCAGGCGCCAGGCCTTCTTCAATTGAGGAGACCGGCACGTACAACACGCCATCGCGCAACAGCGAGGCCGCCGTCACACGGGCAGCGAAATGCTCTTCCACGTGGATACGCCACAGCAGCTTTCCCGTCGCTGCATCCACGGCGTAGACGTTCGCTCGCTGATCGCCGAAGTATGCCGCAGGCTTTTTTCCCGTGCTGATGACAACGGCCGCGGTCACGGCGCCATCGGCCTGAAATGTCCATTGCGTGCAGCCGCTGCGGGCGTCGAGGGAATGGACGGCGCCGGACTGGCTGCCGACAAAAACCCGTGCGCCGGCGATGGCAGGCTGCGAACGCGCGTCAATGCCTTCGCCTAATCCGAACGCCCATTTCAGTTTTAGCTTTGGCACGTCGGAGGCGGCGAGCCCTGCAGCTGCGGCGTCCTGAAAGCGTGTGTTGGCTGGATCGGTGCTCCATCCGTTCCAACGCGGGCTCTTCGCGGTTTCAACAAAAGGCTCCGGCGCGCCGCTGCAAAATGCTTTCGCGGGGGGTGGAGCACCTGCTTTCAAGACAGGATTAGCGACATATCCGACGAGTGCGTACTTCTCGGCGCTGGACATCCCAACGGCCTCCGCCTTCATGACACCGACTTCCAGCGACACCAATATCTTCGTAGGGCTCATGGCGCGCAACGCGCTGAAGGGCGGCACCCGTACAGCGGGCGTGTCATGACATTTAGCGCAGCGCGTCTGGTAGATCGCGGAACCGTCTTGAGCGAAAGCGTTCCAGGCAATCGCGGCAAAAATAAGAATCAATCGCACGATGATTGCTCCTTAACCAACGCGCGCCAGCCGCCGGATCGCCAAGCCGACAAACACCACTGTCATTGCGGCGAGCACTGCGAGATGCACCATCGGCCCTCCCACCTCCGTCGAGCCCAACCCGATAAATGTCAGTTGAGCCAAATGAAAGGCGGGCCAGATTTGCGCCTGAGCCTTCATTGACGCCGGCAGCGGGAACATGATTCCCGAGAGATAAATCATCGCGATATAAATAAGATTGGTGAATGCGGGGGCACTCTTGCCTGTGGTCAGGGTACCGATAAAAAGGCCCAGCGCACAGAAGGGCAGCGAACCTAAAGTATTGATTTTCGCGATCGTCAAGGCTTGCTCAGCGGTTATCGGCAGGTGGCCAAGGGTCATTGCCGCGACGATCATCGTGATCGTCACGAACAAGCCAAACAGCATGGCCATGAGCAATTTCGCCAACAGGGAAGCGCCTGCCGGCATGGGCAATGCGCGCTTCAACGTCAGCAAGCCTTGCTCGCGTTCCATCGCGACGATCATGCCGAAGCCGAATAACCCCGGCCCCATCACGCCAAACACGTCAAAACCGGTGAAGACGAACCAACCGGCGCGGACGTCCAAGCGTAGCGCATCGCCAAAAAGGACCACCGCAAAGAGCAGATACAACAAGGCCGGAAGGGCTAGGAATGGGATGGCGAATGCCGGCGTGCGCAACATCCGCAAGCACTCGTACTTGGCTTCGGTGAGATAGGCGCGCAACAGACGGCCGGTGGACATGGTAGTCATTGCTGTTTCTCCTGAGTGAGTTCGGTAAATGCTTCGGAAAGCCCGGCGCGGCGGACTTCCAGTTCCTGCAAATCGTCATCGGCAGTCAGCAAATGCCGCACCACATTTTCCGCGTTGCTCGCGGTAATGTGCAGCCGCTGCTGATCGCGATTCACGGATTGCACATCCGGCCAGGTTGCCACGTCTTCCGCGCATAGCGCCGTCACGCAACTAATGCGCTTGCGAACCACCAGCGCGCGTATTTCGCTCACCGTGCCGGACGTGATCAGTTTGCCTTTGGCAAGAACCGCAACCCGATCGGCCAGGGCTTCGGCTTCTTCCAGGTAGTGCGTGGTCAGAACGATCGACGCCCCGTCGTCGACCAAGCGGCGCAACGTGGCCCATAGCATTTCGCGCGCCTGCACGTCGAGGCCGACGGTCGGCTCGTCGAGAAACATCAGCCTGGGACGGCCGCAAATGGCCATGGCAAACTGCGCCTGGCGCTTCTGCCCGCCCGAAAGTTTTCCGTAGGGCCGATTTGCCAGCGACATGGTGTCGGTCATTTCCATGGCCTCTTCGGGCGACAGCGGATTGGGATAGTAGCTCGAGACCAAATCGATTTGCTCGCGCACGCGCAGCTCCGGCGCGAGCGCCACTTCCTGCATCATCACGCCGACCTGCCGCCGCGTCTCCACCTGCAGCGGCGATTGACCAAAGAGCAGCGCCGTTCCGCAAGTCGGGCTGGCGCAATCCCAGCAGCAGCGAGATCGCGGTAGTTTTGCCGGCGCCGTTGGGGCCGAGAACCGCAAGCAACTCGCCACGCCGTACTTCAAGATCGAGGCCGTCGAGCGCCATGATTTTCCCGAAGCGCTTGCTTACGCCCGATAGCTGAGCCAGGTAATCTGCCTTCATGAGGTCCAGTTTGCGGCCTGCCGGGCGATTTCAAAAGCGGATTTTGACCAAGTGGCCGAATGGTTTTACGAACAGCCGAGGGGAATCAGAACGGATTGGCGGTCAGGGTTTTGAGCTTGTCGTGGTACATGCGGCCGGATTGCAGCCGGACGCCATTTTGCAGCGTGATCACATACTCGCCGTGCAGCGCGGGCTGCAGTTCCTTGATGCGCCGGACGTTGACAATCACCGAGCGGTGAATGCGCTGAAACATATCCGGATCAAGCGACTTCTCCAGCGTATTCATGGCCACATGCAGCAAATGGCTGGCCTTGCCGGCGTGCAGTTGCACGTAATTCTCGGCAGCTTCCATCCAATCGATGTCGCCGACATCGACGAAGACTGTCTTGCCCGCCGATCGCACCGCCAGCCGCTGCAAGTGCCGGCGCGGCGACGCGATGGTTTGCAGCAGCGAAATAATCTGGCGGTTGGCTTCATCGGGCGGCTTGAGGTTGATGCGAGCCTTGGCGCGCCCCAGCGCTTGCGCAAAGCGCTCCTCGGTGACCGGTTTGAGCAGGTAATCGATGGCGTTGATTTCGAATGCCTGAATGGCGTGCTGGTCGTGCGCCGTGACGAACACCACCGCCGGCATCCGCTCGGCGCCGATTTCCTTGACGACCGAGAAGCCGTCCATCTCCGGCATCTGAATATCCAGCAGAACCAGATCGGGCCGGACGTTACGGATCGCGGCCACGGCTTCGCGGCCGTCTTTGGCTTCGTGAATGGCGGAAACTTCCGGATCCTGAGAGAGCAGCATGCGCAGGCCTTCCCGCGCCAGCGGCTCGTCGTCAACGATCAGCGTCGTCAAAGGCATGCACTTCCATCACTTCCGTCTGTGGAATTGCGGGCGCGGCATGATAGGGAAAAATCATGGTGGCGACCGCCCCGCCCTGATCGCCATTTTCCAGCGTCAATATGCCCCGCATCGCCGTAGAGCTGGTGAAGGCGCGCCCGCGTATTCGCCAGCCCGATTCCGTGGCCCTTCGGAAGAATTCGCCGGCGGCAGCCCCGGCCCATCATCTTGCACCCGCAGCTCCAACATCCGGTTCACGCGAGCGGCGCTGATGCGAATTCTGCCCGCCGCCGAACTGCGCCCGATGCCGTGGCGAATGGCGTTCTCGACGATCGGCTGCAGCGCCATGTGCGGCACCGCAGCTTCGAGAATCGCCGGATCGGCCGAAATTTCGACGCGCAGGCGGTCCTGAAAACGCACCTGTTCGATGGCGAGATAGAGCTGCAGATACTCCAGTTCGCGGCGCAGCGGCACCTCCTGCGATTCCACGTCTTCCAGAACGCAGCGCAGCAAATCGCTCAGCAGCGAGAGCGTCTGCTCGGCCTGCCGCCCGCGCTGCTGCCGCACCAGCACCATGATGGCGTTCAGCGTGTTGAACAGGAAATGCGGTTGCAACTGCATCTTCAATGCGCTCAACTGCGCGGTCATGAGCTGCGATCTTAGTTCGGAAGAGTGCAGCTCCAGCCGCAGCGCGTCGCGCTCGCGCTCCTGATACTTACGGTAGTACTGAAGCGCGTACCAGATACCCAGCACCGTAAAGTACGAAAGTGCGCTCTGATGAAAGCCGAGCATCGATAAGACAATCAACGTGCCGACATATCCCTTCATCACCGTAGGGAAGAGGCCGAGGCGCGCCAGGATGGCACTCTCGATCAACAATTGAATGACAGCGAATGCCACGCTGAACAGCAGATGAAGAGCCAGGCGGCGCGCCCAGATTTTCCGTTCGAAGGGGAAGCGGCGGCCCAGCCAGAGAACGCCAGGCGTAAGCGCTGCGCTGATATACACGCCGACCAAATAGGAAACTACGTAATGCCACCAAGGCGTGGGATCGCGGGTAAAGAACTTTTGCGTGAGGCCCTGGCTGGCGAAGAACAGGCCGCACACCGTCCACGCCAGAAAGCACAGCGCGACGGTTCGGATGCGGCGTTGGGTTACAATTCCCACCGCCCGTAGGTTACCGCAACAGCGCGGCGAGCGGGCCGCAAAAATTGACGGACTGGCCTAACGGAGTGTCGAGTGGGCCTGGCTTTTATTCGTGCCGCAGCGCCGCCATGGGATCAATCTGCGCCGCCCGCCGCGCCGGCAGGTAACCCGCGATCAGGCCTACCACCGCCAGCGTGACGGCGGCCAGCACATTGGTCAGCGGATCGTTCGGCGATACGCCGAACAGGATGCCGGCGACCAGGCGAGCAGCGCCCGCGGCGGCGAGTAATCCGACCACCAGCCCAATCGCAAGCATCCAAAAGGTTTCGCGGAGGACCATGCGAGTGACGTCGCCGCGCTGCGCCCCGAGCGCCATGCGGATTCCGATTTCATTGGTCCGTCGTGACACGGAATAGGCCATCACGCCATACAAGCCCACGCTCGCCAGCAGCAGGGCGAGGGCGCCAAATACGCTTGCCAGGGTAGCGATAAAGCGCTCTCCGAAATGATTCAGGTTGACCAGGCCTTCCATGGTTTTAACGTCCAGGTAAAGGTTCTTGTCCAGGCCCTGAAATTCATGGCGCACCGCTGCAATCACCGGCGCCGGGTTCCCTGCTGTGCGCACCAGCAGGTTCACAGTGCCGACCGGCAGATCCTGCAGCATCGGGCAGTAGATGGCGCGCCAGATCGTATCGGTCTTCTCAGCGCGCTTGATGTCTTTGGCCACGCCGACGATTTCGATATCGTAATCCGCGCCCTGCCGCAGCAGCATGAAGTGGCGGCCCAGCGGACTTGTATTGGGAAAGTACGTGTTCGCCATGGCCGCGCTGACCACACAAACCTTGGGCATTTTCTCGTCGTCGCGCGCCGTGATGCCGCGACCGGCCAGCAGCGGAATGCCCATGGCGTCGAAAAATCCAGGACCCACCAGCATGCGTCCCACATACATTTCGTCCTCGGATTTGTGGGGTGTGTAGCCTTGGACGGAAATCTTGAGCCGCCGGTCACCGAAGGGCACCAGATCCATCGTCAAGCCGACCGCCTTGGTGCCGGGAAGCGAGGCCGTCCGGTCCCAGATTTCCTTCAGCAGATTGCCGGTTTGCGGCCCGCCATAACCCAGAAGCTGGGTGTTAACCACGATGAGCTTCTCCTGGTCGAAGCCGGGATCGAACGAGCGGAAATTCTGCAAAGTACGAATGAACAGGCCCGCGCCGACCAATAGCAGCAGCGATACGGCGATTTGTCCGGCCACCAACAATTTGCCGGCTTCGAGCCTGCGTTTACCGACAGTTGAGCCTCGGCCTCCCTCTTTGAGTAGCGGCGCCAGGTCCGTCCTGGTGGCGCGAAAGGCCGGCGCCAGTCCAAACACTATGGCGGCTCCCAGGGAAATCGCCAGAGTAAAGAGCAGTACCCGCGGGTCGGTCTCGGCATGGATCGACACAGGGCCATCGACGGCCGCCGCGACCCAGGCGATCAATAGCTTTCTGCCGCCAGTAGCCAGCGCCACCCCGAGCGCGCCGCCTATTACCGCTAGCAGCACGCTCTCGGTAACCAGTTGGCGTATCAGACGAAACCGTCCCGCGCCCACGGCCATCCGCAAGGCAACTTCTTTCTGGCGCGACGCCGCCCGGGCCAGCAGCAGGTTGGCAACGTTCGCGCAGGCAATCAGCAGAACCAGGAACGGCGCGGTCATCACCGCAATCAGCACCAGCGCCTTGGTCTTGGGTTCGAGAAACCCGGAGCCATTGCCCACGGGAACCAGCTCGACTTTCTTCTCCTGGATTTCGTGCCTCTTTTTCTCGTCAAGCTGGCTGCCGGCGCGGGCGCTCACAATCTGCTGGAAGAGCACAGTCAGCTCCGCCTTCGTTGCCGCCACCGTCACGCCGGGTTTCATCCTGCCAATGTAGAAGGGGCTGTAGTCGTCGGTATCGTCGTAGTCCAGAAAAGACCCGGTGTGCCCGTTCAGCCAGAGTTCCGTCGAAGGGCTCGGCGCCACGCGCGGCTGCAGCGTGATGGGTACCGTGACGTCCGGCGAAAAGGTTTGAAACAGGCCGAAGAATCGCTGCGGCGTCACGCCAACGATCGTGACCGCGACACCGTTTACATTGATGATCTTGCCGACCACCGCCGGGTCCAGGCCAAAGCGCCGTTCCCAATACGGATAGCTGATCACCGCGGCCGGGCCTTGCGGGCCGCCGACGCCGGGAATCTGATCGTCTTCCGGCGTCAACAGGCGGCCCACGACGGCGTTGACGCCCAGCAGAGAATAGTAATCGCCGCAAACCATTTGCGCCGGAGGTCCATGCTCGGCTTCGGCACTGATCCTGATGTTGGTTTGAAAAAAACTGACGGCGCACAATCCGGAAAGGGTCTGGCTGCGGGCGCGCAGTTTCAGGTAGGCCGGATACGAGATGTTCGAATTGGTGCGAACCAGCTCCTCGGGGCGGCTGACTGGCAGCATCTTCAGCAGAACTGCGTCCATCACGCTGAAGATGGCCGTGTTGGCGCCAATACCCAGAGCGAGTGAAAGCACCGCGACGGCGGTGAATGCCGGGCTGTTCCACAGCATCCGGCTGCCGTATTTCACGTCCTGCCAGATCGTTTCCAGCCGCATCGTGGCGCCTTCCTTTCAAAAATCTCTCTGTGCTTTTAGTCTTAAGACGAAGGAATGTCTTACGTTGTTCCTAAGAAATTATCGGAACCAACCACTTACAATGGGAGTTTCATGACAAACCTGAGTGCATTCGCCGCCCTGATCCTCTTCGCTAATTTGGCGCCCGCTCAAAATGGGCCGGCCGCCATCGTGGCAAAAATCCAGCGCGCCGATTATGAAGGGGATCGCGCCGGGCTTCAGCGCCTGTATGCAGAGCTGGCGCCGTTAGCTGGCAGTAAGGAAACCGGCTCGCGCATCCGGTATTGGCGCGGCTTCGCCATGTGGCGGCGGGCGCTGAACGGATTTAACGACTCCGTCGACCCCAAGGAACTGGAACAGGACACCCTGCAGGCCGTGGCCGAGTTTAAGGAAGCGCTCGTGCTCGATCCCGCTTTTGTGGACGCGAAGGTTGCCGAAGCCTCCTGCCTGGGGACCCTGATGTTTCTGAGCCAAAGCAATCTGCCGCGCATCCGGGAGCTGGCGGGGCAGTACCGCCAGCTAATGACCGAAGCCAAGGCGGCCGCGCCGGACAATCCGCGGCTGTTGTGGGTGGATGGCGCCAACCGTTTTTACCAGCCGCCGGAGCGCGGCGGCAGCCAGACTGAGGGTCTGGCGATCTACGCCCGAGGACTGGCGCTCGCGCGCGCGCAGAATAAGAGCGGCAATCCCCTGGAGCCGTCCTGGGGAGAGCCGGAATTGCTGATGAATCTGGCCTGGTCGAATCTTCATAAAGCGGCGCCGGATATTGTTGCCGCGAAACAATATGCGGAAGGCGCGCTGCAGCTAGTGCCGTATTGGCACTATGTCCGCGATATTCTTGTGCCTCAGATTCAGAACGCGAAGTGACGGCGCTTCGCAATGAGCTGCTGAGCGCCCGTAACCCCATTCCTCACCGCGATATGAAAACATCGAAGCAAAGTGGCTCGGACTACCATCCAATCAGCTGGAGGTCGCGTGGCCGAAATTCCTGAACATGACGAAGCAATGTTCCCCAGGCTGGACGATGCGCAGATTGCGCGCCTGAGGGCCTTTGGTGAACTTCGGAGCACTGCGGCGGGCGAAATACTTTTCGATCAAGGAGACGCGGATCGCGGAGTTTTCGTCGTTCTTGAAGGCAGCATCGAAATCATCGGTATGGCGAAGGGCGTGGAGACCGTGCTCGCCGCTCACGGGACCGGCGTGTTCACCGGCGAAGTCAATCTGCTCTCCGGCCGGCGCAGCCTGGTTCGATGCCGGGTGCGAGAGGCGGGTACGGTGCTCGAAATCAGCCGGGCGAACTTGCGGCATCTGATGCAAACCGATGCCGCGCTGGGCGAGATATTTCTACGCGCGTTCCTGCTGCGCCGCGTGTATCTGATCGCCAACTCGGTCGGCGACGCGGTGCTCATCGGCTCTAACAATTCCGGCGACACGCTGCGTCTGCGGGCGTTTCTCACCCGCATCGGCCATCCGCACACCTATCTCGATGTTGAGCGGGACCCAGATATTCAGATCCGCGTTCGACCATTTCGGAATTGGCGTGGCCGACATCCCGGTGCTGATCTGCCGGGGCACGCTGGTGCTGCGAAATCCCAGCAACGCCGAAGCCGCGGAATGCTTCGGGTTGAATGCCGGAATCGACGAGACCAGCGTGTACGACCTGATTGTGGTGGGCGCCGGGCCCAAGCGGGCTGGCCGCGGCGGTCTATGGCGCCTCAGAGGGACTGAACGTGCTGGTGGTCGAAGGCAACGCGCCAGGCGGACAAGCCGGATCGAGTTCGCGAATCGAAAACTATCTCGGTTTTCCGACCGGAATTTCGGGACAGGATCTCGCCAATCGCGCCTTCGCGCAGGCGGAAAAGTTCGGAGCACAAATCGCTGTCGCTCGCGCCGCCCGCGCGCTGAAATGCGTCCGAATCGCCCTACGCGGTCGAACTGGACGATGGCGCATCAGTGCAGGCTCGTAGCGTCATCGTGGCGGCGGGCGCGCAATATCGAAAGCTGGATGTGCCCAATCTCGCGCAGTTCGAAGGCGTCGGCATCTACTATGGCGCGACTCAAGTGGAGGCGCAGATCTGCCGCAACGACGAAATCGTCGATCGTCGGAGGCGGCAACTCGGCCGGCCAGGCCGCGATTTTCCTTTCCGGGTTTGCCAAGCATGTGTACCTGCTGGTGCGCGGGCCCGGGCTCACCGAGACGATGTCGACGCTACTTGATTTCCCGAATTGAAGCCTGCCGCGAGATCACCCTTAAGGCGTGGACGGAGGTCGAGGCGCTCGAAGGCCGACACGCACCTGGAGCGCGTCCGCTGGCGAAATTCCACAACCGGCGCGAGTGAAACTCGCGAGATTCAGCATCTGTTTCTGATGACCGGCGCCAACCCCAACACAGCGTGGCTGCAAGGATGCCTAGCGCTCGATCCCAAGCAGTTCATCAAGACCGGCACCGATCTTGGTGCGGACTGGCGCGTTCCGCGGCGGGCGCCTTTCATGCTCGAGACCAGCCTTCCCGGCGTCTTTGCGGTGGGCGATATCCGCGCAGGAAGTGTCAAGCGCGTGGCTTCGGCGGTGGGCGAAGGCTCTATGGCGGTCCAGTTTGTCCACATGGTCCTGGCGGAGTAAGCTGGCGCGCGTAGTCATCACTATCGAAGTGGCCCAGCGAGTCCGCAATGAGCCCGTCGCCGCCAATCCGCCACTCTTCGAACCCGCTGATCCGGACCCGCCGGCCGTTTTTGGTACCGGTGAGCGTCCAACGATAAATGGCGCGGTCCCCTTGCATCTCGATGCCGTCCATAATCACCTGCAGATCGGGAAAGTCCGTCATGAAGCCTTGCGCCACAGCGGCAATGGCACTCCGCCCCACCGCGGGCGCGCCATCGTTGACGCGCAGCGAACCGTTCGCGGAGAAAAATGCGGCTACGCGCACCGGGTCCTGGCTGCACCACGCAGCGGTATAGCGCTCGGCGAAATCCTGCATGTTTGCCAGAATAACGAAGGAAGCATGTGAGCGATAGCCCTGCGCTGGTTTGGTTCGATCGGGATTTGCGCCTCGCCGACAATCCTGCGCTGGCGCGGGCGGTCGCGCAAAAATCGGCTATCGTGCCGGTTTTCATCTGGGCGCCGGAAGAGGAATCGCCGTGGCCTCCCGGGGCGGCATCGCGGTGGTGGCTGCATCACTCGCTGCAAGCGATTGCCGCTTCGCTCGCCAAGCACGGCTCGAAGCTCATGTGCGCCGCGGACCTATAGCAGACGCGCTGCTCGCGCTCGCGAAAGAGACAGGTGCTAAATCAATATTCTGGAACCGCCGCTCCGAGCCAGCGGCGATTGCCCGCGACACCGAGATCGAACGCCGCCTGCGTGATCAACCCATCGCCGCCGGAAGTTGCCCCGGCAACCTGCTCTTTGAGCCGGGAACCATTCTCAACGCCAGCGGAAAACCGTTCCAGGTATTCACGCCGTTCTGGCGCGCCTGCCGGGTGCTGCCCGCTCCCGCGCTGCCTGGTCCGGCGCCCCGGCGGCTGCGCGCTCCGGGCAAGTGGCCGCGTTCGGTCGCGATTTCCGCGCTCGGCATACTGCCGAAATCCGATTGGGCGCTGAGGCACACCGGCTGGATGCACAATCGCGTGCGCATGCTGGCCGCATCGTTTCTGGTGAAGCATCTGCTGATTCCCTGGCAGGAAGGCGCCGCCTGGTTCTGGGACACGCTGGTCGATGCCGATCTGGCCAACAACACGATGGGCTGGCAGTGGAGCGCGGGCTGTGGCGCCGATGCCGCGCCCTATTTCCGCATCTTCAATCCGGCGATTCAGGCCGGGAAGTTCGATCCTGATGGCGAATACATCCGCCGTTGGGTGCCGGAGCTCGAGAAGAACTATCCCCGACCGATCATCGAGCATTATTTCGCGCGCAAACGCGCGCTCGCGGCCCAGGCAAAAATGAAACGCGAATCATGATCGGGTGTATATTGGTCGCGGTTACCATGACCGCCCCACGAGCGATTGCGATTGGCATCCTGTGCGCCGTCTCGATTCTTGCGCAAAGCGGCAGCACCGATCTCAGCGGAGTCTGGAAGAGGAACGCGGAGAAGAGCAAGCCCTCAGGCCGCGGGCCTCTTGAAATGTGGGTCAAGATCGATCAGGACGGATCTGAGATTCGCATGGCAATGCGGGTGCGTTCTGCCAGCGGCATGGAGAATTCGGATTATACATTCCGACCCGGGCCGGAAGAGAACAAGAACAAGATGCACGGCGCCCCCATGACCAGCCGTACGCGCTGGGAAAACGGTGAGCTATTAATCGATTCCGTGGCGACATTCGGACCCAAGGAAGACCTGCGCCTTAATGAACGCTGGACCCTCTCGGCCGACGGGCAGACGCTGAGCTTTGTGGAAAAGCATCAGTTCGCGACCGAACCCGCGGCGGAAGACCTATATGTCTTCGACCGCATGACACCCGCCGCCTGGCAGCAGGAGGAGAAACCCAAGCTGGCCGAGGAGGCGTTCAAAAATATTCAGGTACTGAAAGGGCTCCCTGCCGCCCGCGTGATGCCGGTGATGCAAAGCTTTGCGCGCGGGTTGGGTGTGGAATGCGCTTACTGCCACGTTCCTAACGAGTTCGACAAGGACGACCTGGGGCCAAAGCGTACCGCCCGCAACATGATCAAGATGACCCGTTCGATCAACGACGACCGCTTTGGCGGGGCCAACGCAGTGACATGCTGGACCTGCCATCGCGGCAGCACCAAGCCGCTGATCACTGCTCCCTAGCCGTACTGTTCATTTTTTACACTTTTCCAGAGACGTTCGCCGCTCCTGCCGCACTGTAGGGTGATTGGCCAATTTCGAATCACCGGGCTCTTAACGGCAACCGCCAAACCAGCCGATGGATACCCGCAGCGGCCAATGCCTGTAGTTGGGGCTTGGCGGCGCAGGTGAGAATGACAAATACGGAACGGAACACATTTCGCAATGCCTTGGAGGCCAGATTGGCCGAAATAGGGGACGGCGGCGCCAACCGCGAAGCGCTAGCCATCGACACCAGTCCCGATGAGATGGATCGAATCCAGCACGCGAGCGACCGCGATTATGCGGTGAGCAGCCTGGAGCGCGACGCCAGTCGGTTGCGTGAACTGCGGGCGGCACTAGTCCGCATCGACGCCGGTGCGTTCGGCATTTGCGTCGGATGCGAGCAGCGCATCAGCCCCAAGCGCCTGGCGGCAATCCCGTGGGCGTCGTTCTGCATCGCCTGCCAGGAAGTCGCGGACCGCGAGCGGAAAGCACCGGTGAATGAGATCGATTCATCCATGGTGATCGCCGCTTGACAGGCTTAACGGCAACAGCCTCGGAGCTTGGCGTCACGGTAGCGGCAGCGCAGGAACGCGCAGAAGGATTGAGCCGGGCCGCCAGCAGGAAATTGGAAAAGGCGCGTAACCAAACGGCCGGCGCCCTACGCACGTCTTCGGTACTGACCGCAGCCGGCACCGGGC
>CAWGTB010000008.1:0-122609 GCA_963825405.1 uncultured Solibacteraceae bacterium
TCGCCGGTATTGCCGCGACCGGCGTCAGCATTGGCTATTTTCTTCAGCCCACCGGCGTGCTTATCGTGCTGGGCGGCACGCTCGGCGTGATGTTTATCACCACGCCGCGGGCGGCATTGCTGCATTCCGTGCAGCGGGTGCGGGACCTTTTCTGGACCTCCAGCATTAATCGCGAAAAGCTGATCGAAGAGTTCGTGTCTTACTCGCGCATCGTGCGCTCCAAGGGATTGCTTGCGCTCGATCCGATGGTCGCGCAGGCCAGCAATCAATTTCTGGAAGAATCGCTGCTGCTGGCGCTGGACGTCCGGCACCGCAACGAATTGCAAGCGACGCTCGAAACCAAACTGCGGCTGAAAGAGCGGCAGGGAGAAGCCGACGCCAAAACGCTGGAAGTGGCGGGCGGATTCGCTCCCACTATTGGTGTCCTGGGCACGGTGGTAGGGCTGATTGACGTGCTGCGGCAGTTCTCCACGCCGTCAGCCGTGGCATATGGAATCGGTACGGCATTCGTTTCGACGATTTACGGCCTGGCGCTGGCTAACCTGATATTGCTGCCGGCCGCGCATCGCATCCGCGCCAGAGTCGCCGAGGTGTTCGAAGTCCAGGAACTGATGATGGAAGGCATGCTGTGCCTGTTCGACCGAATGCATCCGTCGCTGGTGCGAGAGCGGCTCAATTGCTTCCTGCGCGATGCCCACGGCCGCGAGGATCGACCAAGCAATCAACAAACCCTGGCATGAGTCCCAAGTATTTTCAAAGAGAGATCGCCGGCCGTGACCGCTGGATGATCAGCTATCTGGACGTCCTGACGATCATGCTGATTTTTTTCGTGGCGTTGGCGGCGAAGAACTTCGAGCGTCCGCTACCGGCGCCAACTCCTGCACCGGTACAAGCCGTGGCACCTCCGCCAGTCGTCATTCCCGCCAGCGAAAGTCGATCCCGCGCCCGAGCCTCAGGAGACGTTGTTACACGCTCAACAGCAGTTGGCGGATCACGGCCTCGATATGCGCATGGAGGCGCGCGGCCTGGTGATCAGCCTGCCGCAGGCGATTCTGTTTTCGTCCGGAGAAGACCGCATCGCCAATGATGCACTGCCCATCGTCTCGCGCATCGCCGACGTTCTGCGCGACATCCCGAACGAAGTGAGCCTGATTGGGCACGCCGATGCGGTGCCTATCCACAATCGTTATTTCAAAAGCAATTGGGATCTTTCGGCGGCGCGCGGATTGAGGCTGCTGGAACTGTTGAGCCGTAAGTACGGAATCGCGGAAGCGCGCCTGTCAGTGGCAAGCTACGGGCCTTACCGGCCAAACGGTCCCAACGATACTCCTGACGGCCGTGCGCACAACCGGCGCGTCGAGATCGTTATTCTGGGTGAGCCGGCCGTCCGGTAGGACTGGCGAAGCCTTTCAGAATCCAGGCGAGCACGCGGAGCACGCCGCCAAGCAGCAGCGGGAGCATGATCAGCACAGCCAACTCCAAGAGTGGTCCGCCATCGAGGAGATAAAACTGCACAAGCCATAAAACCGCGCCGGCGAGGCTGCCGAACAGCATGATGCGGGTTGCCGCCAAATCGAGTCTACGAAGAACCTCAGCTCCGTTCTGAATCATGACGCCGCTCCGTGACACTTCTTGTATTTCTTGCCGCTTCCGCAAGGGCAGGGATCGTTACGCCCCACTTTATCGCCCTTCAGAACACGGCTGCTGCTGGCCATTACTTGAGCCATCGCCGCCGGCGAATTGCAGCTCCGCCATTTCCTTTTCTTTCTTGCGCTGGATGTTGCGCGTGAAATCCTGAATCGAAGTCTGCGCGATGGCGCGCTGCTGCTGGGCTGCGGCGGAGTCGGCTGCCTCGGCTTGTTCGCGAGGACCATCGCTATCATTGTCATCTTCTTCTTCATCGTCCTCAGGGAAGGGAAGCTGGGGGCGGCTGCCTTCGGCAAGCTGCAGGAAGTAGAGATAACGGATGGTCTCGTCTTCGATACGATCCATCATGTCCTGGAAAAGGATGTAGGACTCTTTTTTGTATTCGACCAGCGGATCTTTCTGGCCATAGCCGCGCAGGCCGATGCCTTCTTTGAGGTGATCCATCGACAGCAGGTGGTCTTTCCACTGGTCGTCGATCACCTTGAGCATGATCCAGCGCTCGCTCTCGCGCATCACCGGCGCGCTGATGACGTCTTCTTTCTCCTGATATTTGCGGTCCAGTTCTTCGGCAATCGCTTCTTCGATGGCCGCGCGATGAGCGTCCGCCAATGTCGCGATATCGATCTTATGGCCGAACTGGCTTAGGACATCGTTGCGCAGGCCGGTCCAATCGTAAGTGGTGGGATGGGCGTTTTCCGGGCAGCGCGTCTCGACCAGCCCGCCCAGAATGCTGCGCACCATTTCCTTGATGCGCTCCTTCTGGTCCATCCCTTCCAGCAGCGCGCGCCGCATGCCATAGACGGCCTTGCGCTGCTTGTTCATGACGTCGTCGTATTCAAGCAGGTGTTTGCGCGCTTCAAAATTCTGGACTTCAACGGCCTTCTGCGCCGCGGCTATGCGTTTGGTGATCAGGCCGCTTTCAATGGGCACGTCCTCTTCCATGCCCAGCCGCAGCATGAGATTCTGCATGCGCTCGCCGCCGAAAATACGCAGCAGGTCGTCTTGCAACGAGAGGTAGAAGCGCGAGCTGCCGGGATCGCCCTGGCGTCCGGCGCGTCCGCGAAGCTGATTATCGATGCGCCGCGATTCGTGCCGCTCGGTGCCCAAAATGTGCAGGCCGCCTGCGGCTACCACTTCGTCGTGTTCCCTATCCGTGCCCTCTTTGAACTTGGCGATGATGGCTTTCCACTCGTCGGGCGGAAGCAGGTCCGGGTCTTGATTCTGCTTGCGAACGTGTTCGCGCGCCTGATATTCCGGATTGCCGCCCAGCAGAATATCTGTGCCGCGGCCGGCCATGTTGGTCGAAACCGTCACCGCGCCTTTGCGCCCGGCCTGGGCCACGATGGTGGCTTCCCGCTCGTGATATTTCGCGTTCAGGACCTCGTGCTTGACGCCATTTTTCTTAAGGATGGCGGATAGCCGCTCCGACTTTTCGACGGAAATCGTGCCCACCAGCACCGGTTGGCCTTTCTCCTGCAGTGTTTTGATTTCCTTCGCGGCGTTGCGGAATTTTTCTTCCTCGGTGCGGTAAACCACATCCGGAAATTCGATGCGGATCATGCCCCGGTTGGTGGGGATTACCGTGACATCCAGGTTATAAATTTTCTGGAATTCCGCGGCTTCGGTTTCCGCTGTGCCGGTCATGCCGGCAAGTTTCTTGTACATGCGGAAATAATTCTGAAACGTGATGGTGGCGAGGGTTTGGTTTTCCCGCTCGATCTTGACGCTCTCTTTGGCTTCGATGGCCTGATGGAGCCCGTCGCTCCAACGGCGGCCAGGCATCAGGCGTCCGGTAAATTCATCGACGATGAGCACCTCGCCGTCCTTCACGACATAGTCCTTATCGCGATGGAACATGGCGTGCGCGCGCAGAGCCTGCTGCACGTGGTGATTGATTTCGATATTGGTGGCGTCGTAAAGATTGCCGATGTTGAGCAGCGTCTCTACTTTGCCCACGCCTTCTTCGGTGAGCGCGGCGGTGCGGTGCTTTTCGTCGATCGTGAAATCGCCGGTGGTGTATTTTTCGCCTGGCTCTTTGCCTTCGATCACTTCACCGCGAATGAGTTTGGGGATGATGCGGTTGATCTTGTAATACTTGTCGGTCGATTCTTCGCTCGGCCCCGAGATGATGAGCGGCGTGCGGGCTTCGTCTACCAGGATCGAATCCACCTCGTCGACGATGGCGTAGTGATGGCCGCGCTGCACGCAGTCCTCGATGCGGAACTTCATGTTGTCGCGCAGGTAGTCGAAGCCGAATTCGTTGTTGGTGCCGTAAGTGATGTCGGCGTTGTAGCTCGCCTTGCGCTCGTCGTCGTCCAGATCATGAACGATCACGCCTACCTTCAGGCCCAGGAACGAATACAGGCGCCCCATCCACTCCGAATCGCGCCGGGCCAGGTAATCGTTCACCGTGATGACGTGAACGCCCTGACCTTCTAGCGCGTTGAGATAGGTCGGCAGCGTGGCCACCAGCGTTTTGCCTTCGCCGGTTTTCATCTCGGAAATCTTGCCGCGATGCAGCATGATGCCGCCGATAAGCTGCACATCGAAATGGCGCATCATCAGAACGCGGCGGCCGGCTTCGCGGACGACGGCGAAGGCTTCCACCAGCAGATCGTCGAGGGTCGCGCCCTGCGCGAGGCGCTCCTTGAACTCGGCAGTTTTGGACGCCAGTTCAGCATCGGAGAGCGTTTGCAGGGACGGTTCAAGCGCATTGATGGCCGCAATCGTCGGCATGAGAGCCTTGATCTCGCGCTCGTTCTTCGTGCCGAAGATCTTGGCCAGTACGGCATCAATCATAGAAAAGTCTCAATTTAGGGGCTCGGTATCTATTTTACCAACAAGTGCTAGATTGGGCGATATATCGCCTAATACGTGCCGCCTAAACAGAGCCGCGACTACAAGGAGCGGTTGTACAAGTGACCTACCTGATTACATTCGCGTGCTACGGCTGCCACTTGCACGGCGACGAGTCGGGCTCTGTCGATCGAGCTCATAAATTATACGGGAGCCGCTTGGCCGCAGCCGATACGCGACGAGCCGTGGCACAGAGACGGCGGATGGACCAGCCGCCGTATAGTCTGGATCAAACGCGGCGTGAAGACGTTCTGGGCGCGATCCAGCAGTGCTGCGCAGATCGGAAGTGGAACCTGCTGGCGGCCCACGCGCGCACTAATCATGTGCATATTGTCGTTGATGCCGACATGCCGCCCGAGAAGATCTTGACCGACTTGAAGTCGTATGCCAACCGAAGTCTGAACCCGCTCGGGTTGGACACCAGCCGCGATTCGGTATGTAGTCGATGAGCAGGGTGACCCGATGGCTGTGTTCGAGGCAGAATAACCGCTCCCTCTGGTCGCGGCTCTGTAAGAGTGCATCGGAGAATTGCGGGAAGCCGGTGTGCGGATGTTGGATGCAGTCAGATGTAGAATATTCGGCATGCAGTATTACACCTGGAAAACCGTAAACACCGAGAAGATGAGCGAGAAAATCTCGCGCAAAGTGATTAACGGCGAAAAGGCCACGGTGGCGCAAGTGTTTCTGGCGAAGGGCGCGGTGGTGCCTACTCATCAGCATGAGAGCGAGCAGATCGTCTACATTCTCGAAGGCGCGTTGCAATTTCAGATTGAGGGCAAGGAAATCACGGTGCGGGCCGGCGAGGTCCTGCACATTCCCTCCTACGTGCCGCATAGCGCGGTGGCGCTCGAAGACACGCTCGACCTGGACATCTTCAGTCCGATCCGCACCGATTGGCTGAATGGGCAGGACGGCTATCTCCGCAAAGGTTGACCCATGGATTTGGGATTGAAGGGGCGCGTCGCGATTGTGGCGGCATCCAGCCAGGGGCTGGGCAAAGCCGTGGCGCTTGGACTGGCGCGGGAAGGCGCGCGCCTCGCTCTCTGCGCGCGCAGTGAGGAAAAACTGTACGCCGCCGCCGAGGAAATTCGCAGTGAAACCGGCGCTGAAGTGTTGGCCCGTGCCATCGACGTGCGCGTGCACGATGAGGTACACAGCCTGGTCCAGGAGACCGAGGAGCGCTTCGGACAGGTGGATATTTGCGTGACCAACGCCGGCGGGCCGCCCGGCAAGCTGTTCTCCGAAACCAGCATTCAGGATTGGCGCGCCGCCGTCGACCTGAACCTGATGAGTACGCTCTATCTTGCGCGCGAGGTCCTGCCGCGCATGCAGAAACAGCGCTGGGGTCGCCTGATTACTATTACTTCGGTTTCCGTGAAGCAGCCCATCGACGGCCTGATTCTCTCGAATGCCGTGCGTTCGGCCGTGGTGGGTTTGGTGAAAAGCCTCTCCAATGAATATGCGTGTTACAACGTGCTGGTGAACAACGTTTGTCCGGGTTACACGCGCACCGACCGCTTGACGGAACTTTCACATAAGCTCGCCACGGCCGAGGGCGTGTCCCTCGAAAAAATTCAGGAGCGATGGGCCAGCCAGGTTCCGCTCGCGCGACTGGGCGAGCCAGAGGAATTTGCCAACCTGGTGGTGTTTCTCGCCTCCGAGCGCGCCAGTTATATCACCGGCGCTTCGATCGCAGTCGACGGTGGTTTCGTGAAAGGCAGCCAGGGATGAATTGCTTGTGGCTGGCTATTCCGCTCCAGAAGTGGGAACATCGCTGCTGACAGCATGCCGCCGCGCTCTATCCCTCCCCCTAGTCGTTCGCGCCGAGGCCGGTTCACGCTGCTCATCGCGGCCCTGGCGGTCATTATTGGCGCGCGCACGGCCGCTTCCACGGTCATCGACTACCAGTGGTGGAAGGAACTGGGACAAGTTTCCACCTGGCTGAACCTGTATCTCTACGGCGTGGGACCGCTGGCGGCCGCGACCGTGCTGGCCTTCATTTGCCTGTGGGCGGCTCACTTTCTTGGGCTGAAATTTGGCGGGACGCATCTGCGGGAGCATCCGATGTACGCTCGCCTGTCGGCGTTGGCGCTGCTGTTTATCGGGTTCCTGGTCTCTTCGGCATCGCTCGATAGTTGGACCGTGGTGCGCTTCATCGGCAGCCGCGGCGTTGGTACCGCTGCCACGGTCTGGCGCGACCCTGTCTTCCATCTGCCGCTCTCGTTTTACCTTTTCGATTTGCCGTTTTATTCCGATTTGCGCGGCTATCTGCTGGCGCTGACTGTCGTTTGCATGCTGGTGTACTGGGCGACGGCGCGCTTCTGGCAGCTACGCTACCGCTGGCCGGAGTTGCGCGAAATGCGCGAGCTGGACGCTTCCATTTTCCGGCTGGATGGCGGACTCGAATCCAAATTCCTACGGGGCGGCGCCGCGATCGCGCTCATTGGCCTGGCGGCGCGCTTCTATCTTGGCCGCTTCGAGATGGTGTTGAACGAACACGGCTTTCTGGTGGGCATGGATTACGTGGACGACCACATCGGCCTGCCCATGCAGTGGCTGGTCATCGCGGCCTGCCTGATTGCCGCGGGACTGGTTTGGGCCGGACGCTGGATGCTCGCGGGCGCCATGGCGCTGACGCTCATCGTGCAATTCGCGGTGCCGCGCCTGGTATCGGTCCTCTACGTCAGGCCCAACGAAATATCGCTCGAGCGGCCTTACATCGAGTCTCACATTGAGGCCACACGCGCCGCCTATGGCCTTGAGAAGCACTTGAAGGAGACGGAATTCAAAGCTTCGCCCGAAGGCCGCTTTGACGCGCGCAAGCATCAGAACCTGCTGGATAACGTTCGCCTGTGGGACTGGCGGCCGTTTCACGACACCGTCACTCAGATTCAGGCGTTGCGTCCGTATTATCTTTTCGCCGATACGGATGTGGATCGCTACATGATCGACGGCCGCTATCGCCAGGTATTGCTCGCCCCGCGCGAGCTCGACATCCGGCAAGTCTCCGACGCGCGTACCAGTTGGATCAATTCCCGGTTCATCTACACGCATGGCTATGGCATCGTGTTGGCCGACGTCAGCAAGATCAAGCCCGACGGCCTGCCTGTGCTGCTGGTGCAGAACATGCCGCCCGAGATTTCGACCAAGAGCTTGAAGCTCGAAAGGCCGGAAATCTACTACGGCGAAAACGTCCACGAGCCCGTGTACGTGCGTACCAAGCAGGAAGAATTTAACTACCCAGCCGGCGCTGAGAACGTGCATACGGTCTACAGCGGCCAGGGCGGATTTCCGATTTCATCGCTCGCGCTGCGCCTGGCCGCCGCAATTCATGAAGGCGATCTGAACGTGGTGCTCACCGACTATTTCACGCCGGAGAGCCGCATGATGATCCATCGCCAAATCCGCGAGCGGCTCATACAACTCGCCGGATTCTTGGAGTGGGATACCGATCCCTACCTGGTGATCACCGAAGCCGGGCGGCTGGTTTGGATGGTGGATGGCTACACGACGTCCGCGGCGCATCCCTATTCGCGCGAAGTACAGGTCCCGGGATTGGGCGATATCAATTACATCCGCAACGCCGTCAAAGCCACTGTCGACGCCTACGATGGCAGCACCAACCTGTACATCTTTGCTCCCGACGACCCGCTGATTCTGGCTTATCAGAAGCTGTTTCCGGCCCTGTTTAAGGCGGCTTCCGAAATGCCGCCAGACCTGCGCGCGCATGCCCGCTATCCGGAAATCCTGTTTCGCGTCCAGGCCGAAATGTACCGCACCTATCACATGACCGATCCCATGGTCTTCTACAACAAGCAGGACCAGTGGGACATTGCACGGCGCAAAGTGGCGCAGGACGGGCGCGCGGAATCGGTGGTGCCGACGTACGTGGTGGCATCGCTGCCCGGCGAGGAGAAGCCCGAATTTTTGTTGATGATTCCGTTCACGCCGCGCTCCAAGGACAACATGATCGGCCTGATGGCGGCGCGCTGCGATGGCGACAAACTGGGTGAAATCGTGGTGCTCCAGCTTCCCAAGCAGGAGCTGATTTTCGGACCGCGCCAGATCGAAGCGCGCATCGATCAGGATCAGAATATTTCGAAAGATCTGACGCTGTGGAACCAGCAGGGGTCGCAGGTCCTGCGCGGCCAGACGCTGGTGCTGCCGGTAGAAGACACGTTTCTTTACGTGCAGCCAGTGTACATTCAGGCCACCGACGCGCGCATGCCGCAGTTGAAGAAAATTGTGCTGGCCGCCGGCAACCGGCTGGTTTATGCGGATAGCTATGAGCAGGCGCTGGCGGAGTTGAGCAGCGGTTCACCGGCGGCAGCGCCGGTAGCGGCGCCACCTGGAAGTCCGGCGCCAGCACCGTCCGCCAGCCCGCCCAATACCCGGGATGGCCGCCTGGATAGCATTCGCGAACACTTGCGGCGCTACCGCGAGCTCGCCGGACAAGGCCACTGGGCCGAAGCCGGTAAAGAGCTGGAAGCGATCGAAGCGCTATCGAAATAGCGAAATAAAGACATTTCTCGCAGAGACGCGGAGAACGCAGAGGAACACCAAACCTCGCTTGGGGTACGATAGCGCGTATGGGCAACACCGTCGTTTCCACTAACCGTGATCTGGATCTGCAGCATCTCTGGCACAGCAACCTGCAGCACCGCGGGCTGGAGAATCGTCCGCCGCTTGAAATTGTTACCGCGGACGGCTGCTACGTCGAAGATGCTGAAGGGCGCCGTTATCTGGACGCGATGGCCGGCCTGTTCTGCGTCAATGTAGGCTACGGCCGGCAGGAAATCGTCGACGCTGTGGCCGCACAGATGGCGCGACTGGCTTACTATCCGCTCACGCAATCGCACGGACCTGCCGCGCAACTGGCGGCCAAGCTTGGTGGGCTCTTGCCGGCGGGCCTCGACCGCGTGTTCTTCTCCAACAGCGGATCGGAAGCTGTCGAGACGGCACTGAAAATCGCGCGTCAGGCAGCCCGGCAGATGCATCCCGGGCAGAATCGCTACAAGATCATTGCTCGTCATCGCGGCTATCACGGCTTCACTATGGGCGCGCTTTCGGCGACCGGGCAGAGTCCGCGGCGCGCGGCGTTTGAGCCGCTTGTTCCCGGCTTCCTGCACGTGCCTCCGCCGGATCGCTACCGCTGCGGCTTCTGCTCAAACCAGCCCGCCTGCACGCTCGGTTGCGCCGATGAATTCGAGCGTGTAATCCGTATGGAAGGTCCGGAAACCGTGGCGGCGGCCATTGCGGAGCCGGTGATTGGCGGCGGCGGCATTTTCCCGGCGCCCGATGGCTATCTCGAACGGATGCGGGAGATTTGCGATCGCTACGGCGTGCTCATGATTCTTGACGAAGTGATTACCGGCTTCGGCCGCACTGGTAGGCTCTTTGGGTTCCAGCACTCGTCGGTCCAGCCTGACATCCTGACCTTCGCCAAAGGCCTGACGTCGGCGTATCTTCCGCTCGCTGCCACCGTGACCAGCCAGCGTGTGTTCGAGTCCTTCTACGGCGATGAGACCAACAAGCTCACCCAAGTGAGCACGTTCGGCGGGCACCCGGCCTCCTGCGCGGCGGGACTGGTGAATCTCGACATTCTCACGCGAGAGCGGCTCTGGGAAAACGCGGCCCGCGTGGGTGGTTATCTGTTCGAGAGACTGCGAGCGATGAACTCGCCCTGGGTAGGCGACGTGCGCGGGCGCGGATTGCTGATCGGATTGGAACTGGTGGCGAATCGCGACGATCGTACGCCGCTTCCCGAGCCGCGCGTGGTCCAATTGCAGAAAATGATTCGCGAAGCCGGTATTCTGGTGGGCCGTAACAACGATTCGGTCCCCGGCTATTGCAACGTGCTGATTCTCTCGCCGCCGCTGACACTCACCGAAGAGCAGGCAGGGCAAATCGCCGACACCATCGCAAGCTGTCTTGGGAAATTATAAGGCCGGGCGCTTCGGAGGCTCGGCGCGCGGCGCAGTGAGCGCCAGCACGGATTCGGTAATCGTCTTGCCATCCGCGCCATAAACTTCCAGGCGGAATTGCACGTTAGGCGCAACCGGCGTGTAGACCACGCTGCCGGTGCGAAGCTGGTCGGCATCCAGATACAGATCCTGCTGAGGGTGGTCGCCTTCCTTCACCGCCAACAATCCGGATTTTGCGGTCGAGACGAATTCAGATTTGCGATCCCAGGTCACGCGGAGGTCGCTCCCCTGGCGTTCGACGTGAAGCGAAAGCCCGGCGGAAGCGGGCGCCGCTGCAATCGGATCGGCCGTAGCTGATGATTCGTGCCAGTTCCAATAACCCAACACCGCTAACCCGGCCAGCAACAGCCCTACTACTGCGGCAATCCACAACGGCGCGCTGGATCGCTCTGCGGGGATGGCGGGCGCATACACGGTTGGCGCTGCAGGCGCAGTCTCCGCCGCAGGCTTTGCCGCGGGCTCGACCAACACGGGGCGCTTCGGCGACTGCGCCGCCAAATCCGCGAGCAGCTTGGCGTCGAAGGGAAATTCCAAAAAAGTGAAATCCGCGTTGAGGTGTTCGCCGTCCCAAAAGAAAAAGCCGGCGTTGGCCGCCGCATCGGCGCCGGGGCGGATCATGAGAAAGGCGCTGGCCGGATCGCGAAAATGAGAATGAATCAGCGCGAGATCGTCCTCGTTGAGACAAAGCCCTTCGCTGCCGTGGGTGCGGTAATAGCCCACCACGCGGTAGCGGGGATCGGATTCGGCGGCAGCCAATTGTTCCTGGAACTTGCTGCGGTCCGCATCGGTGAACGCCTGCGCGGCCTCCGGCCGGCATTCGCTCAATATAGGAACTATCTGCCTAATCTCAACGATCTGGCTGCGGCGCAAGTCGCCCTTGCCCAACAATAGGCCGGCCACTTCCACGCGGCCGCGGATGGGAAACGGAAGCGGCTTTAGCCAATTCCTTTTGCAAGCGCGCGACAACGTCCAGATAAAGATGAATGCGGACAGGCGCGCCCGGAAAGCTCCACGTATAGAACGCAGAGTCCTTGCCGGATATCCCAGGGGCCTCCTGGGCTGCTGCCATCGGCGCTCTCCTTCTTTGCGGCGGTACTTAGAAAGTATACAGCGGGGTTCCGGCGATTGGTTCCGCTTCAGCCTCGGCGGCCACCGGCTGCGCTTCCGGATTGACGGCGCGATAGTAAATGCCCGTGTCGCCCAGGTACACTTCGAGGTCCGCGGGCCGCGGCAGTACGCCCTGAATCAGGGCTTCCGAGAGCGGATCCTCGATGTACTTCTGCAACGCGCGCCGCAGCGGGCGGGCGCCGTAGCTGCGGTCGCCGCAGGTCTTTTCGAGGATGTACTTGGCGGCGTCGACAGTGAGCCGGATCTTGATCTGCTTGCTCACCAGGTTGACGTTGATCGTCTCCACCATGAGCTCGATGATCTTGATCAGGTCGTCGTCGGTGAGCGACGTGAACAGGATGATGTCGTCCAGGCGGTTCAGGAATTCGGGATTGAATGCCCGCTTGACCTCGCCGCGCACCATGTCCTCGATCTTGCTGGAAATGCCATCCGTCGGCGCCGAGAAGCCCAGGTGGCCGCGCTTTTCGAGGAATCGCGCGCCCAGGTTCGACGTCATGATGATGATCGTGTTCTTGAAGTCCACCTGGTTGCCGAGGCCATCGGTCAGCTGGCCGTCTTCAAAGACCTGCAGCAGGATGTTGTACACATCCGGGTGCGCCTTCTCGATTTCGTCGAGCAGGATGATGGAGTACGGCGAGCGCTTCACGCGCTCGGTCAACTGGCCGCCCTCTTCGTAGCCCACGTAGCCGGGAGGCGAGCCGATCAGCTTCGAGACCGAATGCTTCTCCATGAACTCCGACATGTCGAAGCGGATCAGCGCTTTCTCGCTGCCGAACAGGAACGAGGCGAGAGCGCGCGCGACTTCCGTTTTGCCGACGCCGGTCGGTCCCAGGAACAGGAACGAACCCGCCGGACGCGCGCTGGCTTTCAGACCCGCGCGGGAGCGGCGAATGGCGCGCGCCAGAACGGAGATCGCTTTCTCCTGGCTGATGATGCGCTTGTGCAGCTCTTCTTCGATGCGCAGCAGCTTGGCGATCTCTTCTTCCTTGATGGAAGTCATCGGCACGCCGGTCCAGCGCGCCACCACGTCCTCGATATCGTCCTTGGTGACGATGCCGGTGGAGGAGTCGTCGAGATTGTACTTCTCGCGCAACTGGCGCATGTTCTCGCGCTCTTTGCGCTCTTCGTCGGAATAGAAGCGCGCCTTCTCGAACTCATGGTTCGCGATGGCGTTCTCCATGCGGTGCACGATGAACTTGATGCGCTTCTGAATGTCGGCCAGATCGCTCGGCAGCGTGGTCTGGCGCAGCTTGACGCGCGCGCCGGCTTCGTCGATCAGATCGATGGCCTTGTCCGGCAGGAAGCGATCCGGGATGTAGCGGTTCGAAGTGTAGACCGCCGCTTCGATGGCTTCGTCGGTGTAGCCGACGGCGTGGAATTTCTCGTAGCGGTCCTTGATGCCGAACAGAATCTTGACGGCATCGGCTTCGTTGGGCGGCGGAACTTTCACGGCCTGGAAGCGGCGTTCGAGCGAGCGGTCCTTTTCGATCGACTTGCGGTACTCGCCGGGCGTGGTGGCGCCGATGCACTGGATTTCGCCGCGCGACAGCGCCGGCTTCAGGATATTGGCGGCGTCGAGCGATCCTTCGGCCGAGCCCGCGCCCACCAGCGTGTGCAGCTCGTCGATGAAGATGATGGCGTTCTGATTCTCCATCAGCTCCTTCATGATGGTCTTGAGGCGCTCTTCGAACTGGCCGCGATACTTGGTGCCGGCCACGATCAGCGAAAGATCGAGCGCCAGAATGCGCTTGTCGGCGAGGAACGACGGCACGTCGCCCTCGGCAATGCGCTGGGCTAAGCCCTCGACGATGGCCGTCTTGCCCACGCCGGGCTCGCCGATCAGCACCGGATTATTCTTGGTGCGACGGCACAGAATCTGCACCACGCGCTCCAGTTCGTAGTCGCGGCCGATCAGCGGATCGAGCACGTTGTCCATGGCCGACTGCGTGAGGTCGCGGCTGAACTCGCTCAGCAGCGAGCTTTCCTTGGGCCGGTTGGAGGAAACTTTTTCCGACTGCGAGCGCGCCAGTTCTTCGCGGATGGTCGAAAGCCGCAGACCGCGCTCGTGCAGAATTTCGGCGGCGAAGCATTTCTCTTCGCGCAGCAAGCCCAGCAGCAGATGCTCGGTGCCGATGTGTTTGTGACTGAGCCGCTCGGCTTCCTCGGCGCCATAGGCCAGCACGCGCTTGCACTCGTGGCTCAACGGCAGATCGACCGACGTGGAAACCTTCTCGCGAATCGTGGTGTGACCTTCGATCTGTTTGCGGATGGATTCTACCGCCGCGTGCGAGCGCAGGAACCGGTTCGCCAGCGTCTTGTCTTCGCGCAACAAGCCCAGCAGCAGGTGCTCGGTTTCGATGTACGGGCTTCCGAACTGGCTGGCCTCATACCGCGCGAAGAAAATGACTCTTCGGGCTTTCTCCGTATAACGTTCAAACATAGATTTGTATCCGCCCCCGGGCCGGAGAACCTCTACTTCTATTCTATCAGCCCACCGTTTTCCATACGCAGTACACGATCACAGCGCCCGGCGAAAGACAAATTGTGAGTGACCAGTATGGAAGTGAGGCCGTTGGATCGCTGCAATTGCTCCAGCAGCTCGAAGATCATCTCTCCGGTCCTGAAATCCAGATTCCCAGTCGGTTCGTCGGCCAGCAGGACGGAAGGCTCGCCCGCCAGGGCCCGAGCCAGCGCCACTCTCTGCTGTTCCCCTCCGGAAAGTTCTCCCGCGCGGTGCGTTGCGCGTCCTTCCAGACCAACTTCTGCAACCTCGCTCGCGATTTCGAAGCTGCCTCGGCGTGCGGCATGCCGCGAATCAGCAAAGGCATCATCACGTTTTCCAGCGCCGTGAATTCCGGCAGCAGATTGTGAATCTGCCAGACAAACCCAATTTCCCGATTGCGAAAATCTGCCAACTCCGATTCCGCGAGTCTGGAAATGTCCTTAGACTTGTAGTATATCGTACCGCTGGTGGGCCTGTCCAGACCTCTGAGCAGGTAGAGCAGCGTGGATTTGCCCGCGCCCGATTCGCCGACCAGCGCCAGCCGCTCGCCGCGCTTGATATCGATATTCAACGTTTTCAAACACGGTGATTTCGCCCGCGCCGGAACGAAACGTCTTGCTGAGATTCTCCGCGCGGATGAGAGTCTCGGCGGCTTCTGCGCTCACAGCACGCCCGCCCGCGGCATCACCGCTTCGCCGCTGGTACGAATCTCCGCGCCATCTCATACGGATCGGTCTGCTGAAATTCGGGATAGAACAACTCCACCGACAGCGGGCCGTGATAGCCCTTCTCCTTCAGCTTCTGCAGAATGCGCACCAGCGGCGAGACGCCGTCGCCGGGCATGTCGCGCGTGGTGTTATCGAGCAGCTCGCGCGGAATTTCGGGCATGTCCTGAAAATGGACGTGATGGATTTCTCCGGCGTGGATCAGGTCGAGATCCTCGAATTTGCTCAGGCCGGCCCAGAAGTGGTAGCAGTCGAACATGGACTTGACGTTCGGATGCGCGGTGTCGCGCGTCAGATTCAGCGAGGTTGGCAGCGTGCCGATGAAGGTCGATCCGCGCATGAATTCCAGCATCGCCACGATGCCCAGCGGCTTGACGATGTCGCCCGCTTCGCGCAGGTTGTCGAGGCCCTTCTTGTAGTCGTCGGCGGTGAATTTGGCGAAGGTGCCGCACGGGCAGACCATGCGGTCGACACCCAGCGCGGCCATGATCGGGGCAATGCGCTTCAGATCTTCCAGCGCTTTGGCGCGGTCGGGAAGCGGTTCGGCCACAGGCCCACCACGCCGCCGGATGAAACCGCAGTAAGGCCCAGATCGCTCAGCAAACGCCGCGCGGCCGGCATGCCTTCCTTGGCAACAAATGCCTCCACATGGGGAGCGATCACTTCGACGAGTCGGATTCCCGCGCGCGCGTATCCTTCGAGCGACGCCCGGTATCCTGCCGCGGCGGAAGTCGTTTGATGCACGCAGATCTGCATGCGGGCGTCGTCCGCGCCGGCAACCGAAAGCGCGCCGGCGCTGGCGAGAATGCTTCTCCGGCTCAGCATGTACTCAGGATAGCGGAGTTGCTTTTTTCCTGACGAATAAATACGCCAGGGAAATAAACACCAGCCAGGGTATGCCGGCGATCAGCGTAATGCGCATGCCTTCCACCCACCAGGTGGTCGCCAGAATCGCCACCAGCATCGCCACGCCCAGAATCGAAGTGTATGGATAGCCGATCAGGCGAACCGGCAGGCGCGGGCGTCCCATCGCTTCCCACTTGTGGCGGAAAAACAGGTGCGTCACGAAAATCATGAGCCACACGAAGAGGCCGCCGAACAGGGACACGCCGAACAAGTACACGTACGCGCTCTGAGGATAGAAATAGGCTACCAGCGTGGCGGAAAACAGCCCTACGGCCGAAATGAGCAGGGCATTGAAGGGAATACCGCGTTTTGAGACTCGTCCGAATACCGCCGGAGCATATCCGCCCCGCGACAACGAAAAGATCATGCGGCTCACCAGGTAGAGATTGCAATTCATGCTGGACGCGGCCGCCGTGATCACCACGAAATTCACGAGGTGCGCCGCCGCCGGCACGCCGATCAATTGGAAAACTTTGACGAACGGGCTGGCCGTGACGTCCGACCCCGGTTGAATCTGATTCCAAGGCACGATGCCGATCAGCACCGTGATTGCGCCGAGATAAAAAAGAATCAGCCGGCCCAGCATCGAGCGCATGGCGCGCGGCAGCGCCGTTTGCGGATCTTTGGCTTCACCTGCCGTCACAGCCACAACTTCGGTGCCGATATAACTGAAGATGACGAAGACCATCGCCATCCAGACGCCCTTCCACCCGGTGGGCAGAAATCCGCCGTGCGCGGTGTAGTTGCTTAGGCCGATGGCGGGCCGTGGTCCCAGTCCGAAAAGCAGCACCAGGCCAAACACAACGAACAAAATAATAGCGACCACCTTGATCATCGAGAACCAATATTCGATTGATCCAAAATTGCCCACACTACTGGCGTTCACCCAGATCAGCGCCAGCGATATGCCGACAATCCAGACCCATTGCGGTGTTTGCGGAAACCACCATTGGCAATAAATGGACACGGCTACGGCTTCGCCGCCGATCGCGATGCACTGCACCAACCAGTAGGTGTAGCGGATCACGAAGCCCGCCCAGCGGTTCACATACAGCTCGGCGTAGACGCCAAACGATCCGGCGGTGGAATGCGCGACCGCCATCTCCGACAGCGCGCCCATCAGCAGCAGCGCCAGGACCGCGCCAATCAGATAACTGAAAATCACGCCCGGACCCGCCACGCGCACGGCGAGTGAGCTGCCGAGAAATAATCCAGTGCCGATCGCCCCGCCAATGGCGATCATGGCCAACTGAGGACTGGTGAGCCGCCGGTTTAATTGCTCGCCGGTTTCGAGTGCGCCTTCCGTGCCGCTAGTGCTTGTCATCTTCATAGGCCGCCCCAGGGCTGCCTGAAGGATAGAAGACGCCGAGCAGGCGTATGGATGCGGTGCCGTTATTCTCTACGCAGTGGCGCGCGCCGACGGGGAAGTAGATGCTCGATCCCGGTCCAAATGCCGCGTCACCGCCATCGGTGTGCACGATGCCCGTGCCTTCCACGATGTGGATCGCTTCTTCGTAGGTGTGATAGTGAATCGGCGCTTTGCTGGGCGGAATGAAGCCGACGAATTGCGTGATCTGCTGGCAGCCCAGATCCTTGTGCACCAGAAAACGGAACAGGCGGTCGGTTCCCGCGCGAATGTCTTCGCGGTCGGATTCATGCACCATCAGACGCGGTGCGACGCCGGTGGCAGCCGGCTTCGGATTTTCGACGATGTGCCGCTGCGGATCTTCCGGGCAGCAAACGCTGACCACGCGCAGAGTTTCATCGCCGGAGTTTTCCACGCTGTACTCGGCGCCAGCGGGCACGTAGACCGCGCAGCCTGGCTTTACCGGATAAGCAAAGCCGTTCACATGGCACACGCCATCGCCGCGCATAATATAAAGCACTTCTTCGGCGACCGGATTGACGACGACCGGCGAACGTCCCGGCGCATATTCATTGATGGTCTGGGCAATCTGCTTGGCGCCGGTTTCGCGGCACACCAAAGTTCGCGCCGACCAGGTTCCCTGCGTGACGACTTTCCCATCTTCCGCGCCATAGACGCGGGTTCCACCGTCTAGAACGTTCATATGCGCTCCATCAAATCCAAATTGTCTTTCAGCGCAGCCAGCGCGGCATTCACGTCATCCAGATTGTTGTAGACGTGAAACGAGAAACGAACACCATCGTGACGCGATGAAGTCACGATCTGGCGTTCCAGCAATTTCTTCACCATGGCGCCGCGTCTTTGGATCGCAGCACGACCAGCGGGCCGACGCTATCGGCCGGGGTCTTGGTTTGAATCCCCAGGTTGGCCGCGCCCGCCAGAAACGCGCGAGTCAGTTTTTCGACTTGTGCGGCGACGTTGGCGGGTCCAATCCGGCAAAGCAGATTCAATGCCGGCAGACCGGCGTAAATATTCGGGAATCGGCGGCGAGCCGCCTTCAAAGCGCCGGGCCGTGGGAGCCGGATCGAGCTTCCGGTTGTTGAACGCGAACACTTCCCGCTGCGCCATCCAACTGGTCATGCTCGGGACCAGGCGCTCGGTCAGCGACCGGCGGACGTAGAGAAACGCCAGGCCCGGAGGCCCCAGCAAATACTTCAGAGTGCCGGTGACGTAGAAATCAACGTTCATGGCTTTCACGTCGATGGGCCGCGTACCGCTATCCTGATAGCCATCCAGAAAAAGCAGCGCTCCGCTAGCGTGCGCGAGGCGCGTCACCGCGGCGACATCCGAGCGAAATCCGTTGAGGAAGGAGACGTGCGGTCAGCGGCACGATGGCGGTGCGCTCATCGATGGCGCGCTCGTAGCCTTCGATCGGAACGGTGTTATTGACGCCTTCTACGAATTCGATTTTCGCGCCGCGCGGCTGCTGCGCCAGCCAGATGTGGGCCATGGTGGGAAATTCGTAGGCTCCCATGACCACCTTATTACGGCCGTTGAACATCAGCGAATTGGCGATGGGATTGATCCCGGCTGACGCGCTCGACAGCACCGCCACTTCATCCGGCTCGGCGTTGATGAAACGCGCGAATGCGGTGCGAATCTCCTCGTACTTTTCGATCCAGACATCCCATGGCCAGGATGCTTCCTTCCAACTTTGAGCGTATTCCAACATGCCTTGTTCGACGGCGTCCGAGAGTGCGCCTTGCGAGCAATTGTAGAGATACGTTTTCTTGCTGAGAATCGGGAAATGGGTTCTTAACTCGGCTATTTGTGGGTCGGTAAGCATGGATTCGACTGGGTGTGCGGGACGGCTGCTAGGATTTCACAGCGCGCGGACCGCTGTCAAATCGCGGGAGTATAATGACGTGAACAGGGGCAGGGAGGACATCTCGGCCATGAAGGCTTACACGCCGCGTCGCGTAGTGCCGGTCATTCTGCTGGCCGCGCTGGCTGTTGTGCAGCCTGTCTTTGCCCAGTTCATTCAGGGCAAAATAATTCTCGCCGATGGATCCGCGCCGCCCAAGCCCGTAACTATCGAACGCATCTGTTCGGGCGGCAAGTTCCCGGAAGGCGTTACCGATCGCAAGGGACATTTCCGCTTCGATCTGGGCAGGTTCTCGAGCACAGTGGCCGACGCCAGCGTCAGCGATCCGGGTGGCGCTCCAGGGCTCACTAACCCAGGTGAAGAGATCTCCGTCACACAGAAGGCGGGCGGGGCGGCCGGGGCTGGGCGCATCGCAAGGGAAACCATGGCCAAAGATTCGCAAGCCTGCGAGCTGCGCGCGGTGCTGGCAGGCTATTATCCCGCGTTGATTGACATGGCCGGGACCGCGAGCGCCGCAGGCGATGCAGGCAGCATTCGGGATCTTGGCACGATCACTCTACGGCCGATTGTGACCCCGCAAGAGTTGAAAGGGCGCGGCGCAGCGGAGGAGCGTGCCAAGAATACGAAAGCGTCGCCTCCCACGAAAGAACTGACCGAGGCCGAGAAAACTCTGGCCAACGCGCGCCTGGCGCTCAAGCAAAATAAGACCCCCGAAGCGATGCGTGAGCTGGAACATCTGGTCCAACTGGAACCGGCCAATGCCCAGGCCTGGTACCTGCTCGGCACTCTTTACCAGGAGCAGGACCGGCGCGCCGATGCCAGCAAAAGCTACGCCAGCGCCATTGCCGCGGATGCCACTCTGGTTGGTCCCTACGCCATGCTGGCCGGCCTTCAGGCGCAGGATCAGAAATGGAAAGAGCTGGCAGAGACCACCAGTAAACTGATCCAAATTAATCCAGTGGATGTCCCGGCGGCGTACCTCTATCAGGCGGTCGCCAACTATAACCTGGGCGATTTGGATCAGGCGGAGAAAGCTGCGCGTCAGGGAATTCAAATCGATACCAAGCACCAGGTGCCGCGCCTGCACCACATGCTGGGTGGCATTCTGGCTGATGATCGCAATTTTGCCGAAGCCATCCAGCAGATGAATCTGTATTTGAAGTACGCGCCGGACGCGAAGGATCGGAGCGAGGCTTTGAAACTGGTGGGCGAGTGGACCAGCTTGGCGCTCGATCCACCTGCCGTCGATAAACCTCGGTGAAATCGAAAGGAGTAAATGTGAAACTTTCCGCGATCACTCTGCTGGCGGCGTTCTCGACCGCAGGGCTATGGGCTCAGAAGCAAACCAATCCGCTCGAGGATCACACCAGCTATGACGCTTACTCCAAGGATAGTGAGACTCGCAAGCGCCAGGAAGATCTGAAATCGATCGGCCGCGGCGATCCCAAGGTGCGCATGGAAGCGGCGATGTCGGAGCTGAAATCCGCCGACGCCGATATTGAGAAGCTGCAGCAGCTAAGCAGCGAGCTGAAGACTGCCGTCGCCAACAGCGATTCCAGTGTGCTTACCAAAGCCAACATGAAACGCACCGACGAATTGGAAAAGCTGGCCAAGAACATCCGGGCGAAGTTGAAGAGAGCCGCGGCCATGGCGCAGCTCGATTAGCTAACGGCCGGCGGGGAAGTCGCGGGTTTCCCAGATCATCAAGTGGCCTTTCGGGATTTTCACGTTTTTCGAGGTAACCGCAAAGACCCCCACGCCGGGAATTCTTGAGGTCCATGATCGGCCCAGCATTCCGGCCACCGGGGTCATGTCCTTCATCTCGGCAAGGAACGGAATGCGCTGCGCGTCCGATTCCAGTTCGTTGAATTCCAGGCCCACCACAAAATAGGGCATTGGCTCGAAGTGCCGCTCCATCTTGCGAATTCTGCCGCGGACTATCGTTCCGGCTGGGAACTCGACGCCGCCAACGACCAGAACCTTACGCGTGGTGACGGCGGTTATGGGGTCGCCGACGGCCATTGTCGACGAGTCAATGCCCGCCGAGAGACGAAGCGGCAGGACAATACCAGGCGGCACGGATTTGATCCGGACAGACGGCCCCACGGTTGCGCCGGCGGGCGCGGCGTCGTCGAAGGAAAGATTGCTGGTGGCGCCGTACTGCCTGCAGCCGCTAAATTCAATCTGGCTTCTCAAATCGACCCGGGAGGAATGCTGTAGCGTGTATTGCGAGCTGCTGGGTAATAGAACTTTGGAGTCGCCGAGCTGAACCAGTGCGTAGTTGATCTCGGCGCGCATCGAGCGCACGTGAATCTTGGGCGGGATGTTTTCCGCCTCAATGCTGATGCGCAGCAGTTGCAGGGTGCCTTCATCCACCCAGGTGGTTCCTTTGTAGCCAACTGCGGCCTTCCCGCCGTCGGCGCCAATTTCGAAATTGCTTTTCGCCACGGGAACTTCGTAGTCCAGACGAATGGCTGCGATATCGCCGAGTTTCTCCACGCGCGGCGAGGTGAACACCGCCTGATCCCGGAGAAAAATGTTGCGGGCGTGCATGACGAAGTCGCCTTTGGTGAGCGCGCCATAGCCGCCGCCGAGTAGTTCCGGTAAGTCTTTGTCTTCAAACCGGCTCGAGCCCGGCCACGCAAAATGCTCCGTGCCGTTGAGAACCGCGATCTCGAGCTTGATAGTGTCGATGGTTTGAAAATCTTTAACGCGCCGCGGCCGTTCGAAGCGGTGAACGATTTCGGTGCAGGTGTAGTTGGGAAGCCCGGCTACGTATTCCGCCACGTGATGCTGGATAGGCGGCAGGAGGGAACTGAGGGAGAGTTCGCTAGCTGGAGATATTGCCACAAGCAGTGCCGCCGTGAAGCCCCGCTCTAGCCACCTCCCCATGGAGATGTCGTATCACAGCGCACTTGGAAAAAGAAAGGCCGGGCATGCCATGCATACCCGGCCCGTAGTTTAGTGAGGTGGTCTAGCGGTGTCCGCCGCGGAAGCCGCCGCCGCGGAAGCCGCCGCCGTAGAAGCGACCGCCATAGAAGCCGCGTCCGTAGAAGAATCCCGGACCGCCATAGAAGTAGAGGCCGGGGCCGTAGCCGTAGTAGTACGGCGGATAGTAACCGCCATAATAAGGCGCTGGTGCATAGCCATAGCCAGGGGCGGCATAACCCTGAGGCGGCGCTGAGGCTGCTCCCCACTGCGCGCCCGGTTGGCGTTGATCGTAGTCCTGCGGTCCGACGGGTTGGAAAGCGTCTTCCGCCCCTTCAGCCGTGGCGATCATTACCGGTGCTTCCAGCTTGAACATGAGCACGGTCTCCGGATAAACGATGGTCGGGTGCCCGCGCGTTACCAGAACGCCAATCGTCGAAGCCACCGCGCCTGCGCCAGCGCCAATCGCGGCACCAACGCCACCCGCGGCACCCGCGCCAATCGCAGCGCCCACGCCAGTGGTAGTACCGATAGCGGCTGCGTCGCGGCCGATAGATGTATCGCCGCGCCGTTCCATCAATGTGGTGTGTACGGGAATCTGACGTCCATCCACCAGGCTGATTTCAGCAAGCTGCAGCCGGAGGCGGGACACGCCGGAAACATGGCCGGCCTTTTGTGCTTCGGCCACTACGCCACTTACCATCTGGCCGCGGCGGGCAATGATGCGTCCATTAGCGATCAGCGGCTGCACCAGCGTACCCATGAAGGCATCGCCCGGTTGGTTGCGATCGCTCGAAAGCGGCTGTTCAATGCGAACCGTGATCCACGTTCCTGGAGGTAGAGTAAGGGTCGCGGGCGGAGGCGGCGGATCGAACGGAGCGGCATTGCCAGCCACTCCCGCCGTGCCAGCGGTGCCGGCTACGCCCGGCATAGGCGCCACGCCGGTGTTAGGCCCGCCAAACTTTCGCCATCCGGTCGATGGTGGATCGGCCGGCGGGTTCGGATCCTGGGCAACGGCCAGCGAAGGGCCAGCTGCCGAGACTGCCAATAGCAAAGTAATAATCCATTTCTGTTGAGTACGCATGTTTCGCGGTTCCTCTCGCATTTGTAATGTGCAAATTTCGTGCCAACTGCTAAGTGATCTTGATTCAGTGCGCAGCGAGGCGGGCGCTGGTTGTGGGGTGCCAACCGTGGTTGTTTTCAGCCACTTTGAAGCGGCCTATCGTTTCGTAGCGAACGGATTGAGCAGAGGAACTCCGAACGGCTGAAAATCGCGGGCATTGCGAGTGACCACTGTTAAGCGGTGAACTCGTGCGGTGGCGGCGATCATGGCGTCCTCCAGAAGGTGATCGGATCTGCCATCCATCAGCCTTGCCCACTCCCGGAAGACGCGGCCATCCATGGGCAGAATCTGAAAAGAGTTCGCAACCTTGTCGACCCAGGTTTCGATTTCGTGCGCTTTGGTTCGATCCTGGCGCCGCGCCAGTTCGATGCCGGCCTGGAGTTCGCCGATGGTGACAGCCGAGAGAAAAATATCCTCATCCGCGACGCCTTCAATCCACGCGAGAACGCCGCCGTGCGGCCTTGGCTTCCTTAGCTCGGAAACCACATTAGTGTCTAACAGGTACATCTTTACTTGAATCGCGTGAGGGGTCGTCGCCGCAGGATACGGCGACCTGAGGCCAAACTGTCATGCCGGGCCTGCGGGGCGAGCAAGAGTTTCTTGAGGCTGGGGCGGGAGGCGTCGTTCAACCGCCGCCACTCATGGATAGGGAGCAGCACGGCTGTCTCGACGCCGCGGCGCGTCACAATTTGTGGTCCCTCTTTGAGGCTGGCTTGTAGAAACTCGCTGAATTTGGCTTTGGCGTCCTGCACCTGCCACGAACTCATGTTTGCGTCTCCTGACTAGTTATAACACTAGTCAGTCTAAATCTGCATCTGGGCCGTCGAACGCTTGCGAAGCGCCGCGCAAAGCTACGACAATACCTGGTGTTGGAAAGGAGTGAGACCCCACGCCGGCAGCCAAAGGACTGAAATCCAAGGCGGGACGATCTCGCGTTGTGCCGCGCCGCTTCCGGCGGTTTTTCAGCCGTTTAGGTCCGGGCCTGATAACCGGCGCCGCGGACGACGATCCCTCCGGCATCTCCACCTATTCCGTCACCGGTGCGTCGTTCGGCTACGCGCCGCTCTGGACCGCGTTGTTCTCGTTTCCGTTAATGGCCGCCGTGCAGTTGATGTGCGCGCGGCTCGGCATGGTGACGGGGCGGGGACTCGCGGGCGTGATTAGCTCCCGCTATCCAAGGTGGATTCTGTGGGGAGCGTGCGCGCTGCTGGTTACCGCCAACACCGTCAACATCGGCGCCGATCTTGCGGGCATGGCGGAAGTCACCGAAATGGTGACCGGACTAAAGCGCATTTACTGGTTGCCGGTTTACGCTGCGCTCATCGCGTCGCTGCTCATTTGGACCTCTTACTACACCATTGCCAAAATTTTCAAATGGCTGACACTCATTTTGTTCGCCTATATTTTGGCGTCATTCCTGGCGAAGCCGGACTGGGCCGCGGTGCTGCGCTCTACTTTCATCCCCCATTTCGAATTGTCCGGAAAATATTGGGCCACGCTCGTCGGAATCTTCGGCACCACGATTTCCCCATACCTGTTTTTCTGGCAGGCTTCCCAGGAAGTGGAGGAGGAGCGCGAAAAAGGCCGCTCCAGCGTGCAAGAACGCGCCGGCGCAACCGACGCCGAACTACGAAAGTCACGGACCGACGTGGTCACGGGCATGCTCTTCTCGAACGTGATCATGTACTTCATCATCCTGACGACGGCTGCCACGCTCCATGCCCACGGGCAAACGAGCATCGCAACGGCCAGAGATGCGGCCGAAGCGCTGCGCCCTCTGGCCGGCGATGGCGCCTATTGGTTATTCAGTCTGGGTCTAATCGGAGCCGGCATGATCGGCGTGCCGGTACTGGCCGGGTCTAGCGCGTATGCCATTGCCGAGGCGGCGAATTGGCGGGAGTCGCTGGCCGAACGTCCAAGCGGCGCACGCGAGTTCTACGCAGTCATCACCGGGGGACTTTTGCTGGGGCTGGTTTTGGACTACTCCGGCTTCAACGCCGTCGCGATGTTGTTCTGGTCGGCGGTGCTGAATGGCGTGCTCTCACCGCCTCTGATTGTGATCGTGATTCTGTTGACCAGCAACCGCGATGTCATGGGAAAACGGGTCAACTCCCGCACAATGGCCGTGCTTGGCTGGATTACGGTTGCCGTGATGACCGCCGCGATCACGGCCATGTTTGCGACCTGGCGATAGCGCCTTAATGGCCGCCGATCGGCTCGCGTACCACTCCGTAACGTGCGCCCCAGGCGTCGGTCATCTTGTTGCGAATTTCCCAGAGTTCCGGGAAAAACTGGATCCGCATTCCTTCCTGCAGCAATTCCACCGAGCGCCCCTTCAGCGATTTCGCTCCCAAGCCAATGCTGCGATGGATGAGCTGCATGTGGTGATAGCGGAATTTCTGAAACAGCTCGTCGAATTCTGCCAGCGCTTCGGCAACCACGTAGGCGTCGGAGTGGCTGTATTCGGTGTTGTAAATCTTCTCGATGGTGAGATCGTGCTTCGCCAGATAATGGGTTTTGAATGACTCCCACAGCGGCTGATGCATTTTGAGCAGAGTGCGAAAGCCCGGTGATTCCTGGCCGCTGCCGTTGCCGAGCTGCTCGCGAATCTCCTGGTACTCCTTGGGAGACATGGTTTCGAGCAGCGCCAGTTGATCGGTCATGAGCCGCACGGCCAGGTGAACGCGGCGGAACAGCGTGATCACGCGGTTGGTGTTCTCTTGCTGCAGATAGTCGTCTATATCCAGCAGCGTGTATCCGATGAGCTTCATCCAGAGTTCTTCTATCTGATGGACGACTTGAAATTGCAGCTCGTCGGGATTGCAAAACTTCGCGAAATCTTTCTGGCAGGAGAGCAGTTCTTTGGTATTAAGGTACAGCTCGTAATCCAGCGTGCCTTCGCCATTCATGATGGCGTAAAAATGGTCCCGGTCCATCGCGGCCTCCGTCAGACATCAAGTGTACGGCTTCCGGGCGCGCGCCTGCTAGAATTTGACCATCATGTGCCAGAGACTTCTGTGGGCTGGAATCGCCGCGGTATGGCTCGCAGCCGCTCAAACGCCGCCGGAAATGATTCTGTCCGGTGGAAAGATCGTCACCGTTGACCGCAATTTCAGCTATGCGCAGGCCATCGCGATAACGGGCGGAAAGATTGTGGCGGTGGGCAGCAACGAAGAGATTCGTAAACTAGCCGGGCCGGCAACGCGCCAGATCGATCTCGGCGGCAAGACGGTGATTCCCGGGCTCGCCGACAATCATCTGCACTCCGCCGGCGGTGGTCCGGGCGTCGACCTGTCGCGTGTGCGCACCATGCCGGAACTGATGTCTGCCATCGCCGCTCGCGTCAAAACAGCGCAGGCGGGCGAGGTCGTCATCACCAATAGCGATTGGCATGAAGCGCAGCTCAAAGAGCAACGCCTGCCCTTGCGCAACGATCTCGACAAGGTGGCGCCGGAGACTCCGGTGGTCGTGATTCGGGGCGGGCACGAATACATTCTCAACAGCGCGGCTTTGAAGAAATGGAATATCACGCGAGAGACGCCGGAACCAAACGGCGGCAGCATTTCGCGCTACGAAAACGGCGAGCTGAATGGCGAACTGGTAGACGCGGCCAAGAGTCTGGTGCGCCTGCCCGCACTTCCGGCCAAGGATTTGGAGAGCCGTATCAAGGACCAGCAGGAGGAGTACCGTACCTTGAATGCTGCCGGCCTGACGAGCGTTCGCCATCCAGGCGCGCCGGCTGAGCAATACCGGCTGTTGAAGGAAATGGAACGGCGCGGGCTGCTCACGATGCGCGTCAATTTCCTGATCCGCCTGAACGGCGCCAAGGATGCGGAATCCGTGCGAAAAACCGTGGCGTCCTGGAACGTCGCGCCCGATGATGGCGACGCATGGCTGCGTATCTGGGGCGTCAAGCTGGGAATTGACGGCGGATTTGAAGGCGGCTGGATGACTCGGCCCTACGAGGAGCCATATGGCAAAGGTGGAACTTACTCCGGGCTGCAGCTTATTCCTCAAGACACTTACACCATGATCGTGAAGGAATTGAATCGGCTTGGCTGGCGGGTAGGCACGCATGCCGTGGGGGATGCAGCCATTGACGAAGTACTGGCGGGTTATGAAGCCGCGAATCAGGATAAGTCCATCGCAGGCCGCCGCTGGGCCATCGAACACGCATTCATTCCGCGCACGGAACATTTCGACCGCATCAACCGCTTAGGTGTCCTGATTGCGGCGCAGGACCACTTATACGTTGCGGGCCCGAGCTTACGAAAGTACTGGGGAGAGCAGCGCGCAAATTGGGTTACACCCGTGCGTTCTTACCTGGACCACAAAGTACACATCTCCGCCGGGACTGATGCCCCGGTTGTGCCTTTTCCGCCGCTGTGGGTGATTTATCACTTCATCACTCGCGATACGATTAGCGGCGGTGTCTTTGGCCCAGGCGAACGCATCAGCCGCCAAGAAGCACTGCAACTCAGTACTATCGACAATGCCTATCTCAACTTCGAGGAAGATAGCAAAGGCTCTCTTGAAGCGGGAAAATTTGCGGATTTAGTCGTCTTATCCGGGGACATTATGACGTGCCCGGAGAAAGACATCCCTAACCTGACGGTTTTGCTAACTATGGTTAACGGCCGGATCGTGTTTCAGCACGAACGATTCCGGCCTCCCGCTTAGGAATTTGTCCACATTTCGAGCGGACACAAACGGCCAAAAAAAGGCCGAAAATCGCCACTACTGAATTCCGCATAATATAGCGTCACCTTGAAGAAGCTTAGATGCTCGTCTTCTCGGCAAGGCAGTAATGCGGCGAGGAGTGAGACGAGATTTCGCTGCGTTGGAGCGAGGCGTTTTCGGAAGTTGACTGAAACTGTTGCGGGCAGGCGATTCGAGCAGAGTGAAGTAGCGCGCCGGGCGAGAGGTATGCGAGCCAGATCGAGTACAGGCGCGTAGGGCGGCAACGTGGTCAGCCAGGAGGGTCAGAAAGCCCTGCAGGGCGGCGAGCCGAGCTGGTCCAGCCAAGCGACTATTGGATGAGAAGCAACCGGTCCCAGCGATCGGCGGCGCGATTGCCGGAGGGGCCGGAGAAGCTCGCGTTATGAGACGCCTCGGTGCGACCTGCGAGCGGCGTTGCTCATCTGATCGGAAGCATGAAGTTCAGAGCGTCCGTTACCACGCCGGGCATGTCCGAGAAGCTGTTGCGGCAACTGAACTGGAGTCCGCTAACGGCCAGCGGGCCGGGCGATGGAGCGGCAACGATGAGGGCGCATCGGCGAGTCCGCTGACGTCGATGAAGACGCTCGTGCCGGCCATCAAAAAAGAGCTCAAAAATGAAGGCGCGCACAGATCGTCCGCTTCACTCGACGAAAGCGCACTGAGCCAGCGCCCCCACCGCTGCCGGACATGGGCACCCCGCGGCGAGACACCGGTTCAGTTGCAGTATCAGCTTTAATTGGAAAACCATGCTCGGTGGCGGCGGGAACGACACTCCGGAACTTCTACTTCCAGATCGTTCGAGCAACCAGCCGTTGGTAAGGAAGTCTCAAACCGTGGCTGTCTCCGGCGCACCTGCTCCAGCACATCGCGCGGTCCAGCTGCTGATCGTGCTTCGGATCCGGCTAGCCGGCTTGCGACCAGCGCAGCCGCCTGGTTGGAGAGCTTTCTCGACTCTCTGGAAGGTCTGACCCTGGTTGAGCACCTACCGCCCTACGTCGGCCGGAACCTTCAACCCGGTCGAGATACCTCTGGGGCTACTGGAAACATCACCAACTACCGCAACAGTTTGCCCGAAAGATCTCTGGCAACTCACCGATGTCGCTCGCCGCACATTGCGGCGTCTGCGTCTCAGCTACCTCGCCGCATCACTGCCATGCCGAGAAGACAGCATCCTTGCTACTCAAGGTGACGCTATATTATGCGGAATTCAGTAAGTTAGCTTTGGATAACGGTTTCGGTAGACCATTTACCAATTGACTTATGTTTGCAGAAGGCGCAGGCTTGGGGCAATGAGTCATCGTTTCGCGGCCACCCTGAAATTCGGCGCCAAAGCGCTTGTCGGCATGGTCGTGGTGTTTCTAGTCGTGGGCGCTCTTGTGGTGCTGTTGACGAACCGCGCTCCTAAAAAAGTATTGGCTGCCATTGTCGCGCCCATCGTTCCCGAGGTAGTCCCGCCACCTGTCCTGATTGTGGTGGGCGACAAATCGGAACGTGACAGCTTTGATGAGCAGTGGCTCAACGGAATGGTGGTCAACCAGACTGAGAAGGCATATCAGTTTGTCCAGATCTCGTATGACTTGTTCGACTCGACCGGAGCACAGATTGGAACCGCCACCGCCAACACGCGCGGCATAGCGCCGCACGGACGATGGCTGTTCAAAACCGTGATCAACGGTCACTGCACGCGCTTCAAACTAGCCAAGCTGGACGGCTATTAGCGCAACGCGTTTCAACTCGCGGCCTCACTCCATGTAGAATCTAGGGTTCTACACTCTTGGTGCGAGGTCTTAACGTGAAAGCTCTTTTGTGGTTGTGCCCACTTCTGGTCCTGGCGGCGCAGGCCCCTGATAAGCAGGTCAAGCAGGCCAAACAAGCGAAACAGGACGGCGCGCGTGTAGTGGATCTTTCGCTGCTGGTTGCGGCGGAGTATCCCTGCACGTGGCCGGCGGGATTCCCGCTTTTCCAAATCAATCCGTATATCAAGATCGGCCCGTTGAGCGCTTACAACAGTGACATTCTGGCGATCGACGGCAACACCGGCACGCAACTTGACGCTCCGCCGCACTCGATCCCGCGCCCGGGAATCAATTCGCCGCTCGCCGGGCCTGCAGGTGCGATGTACACGGAAAAGATTCCGGCATGGCAATTCGCCGGAGAAGCCTGCGTCATCGATACTCGCGGGCTGCTGGACAAAGGCGCAAACGGGCACAGCAGTCTGGTTCTAAAAAGTCTTATTGAGGACTGGGAGAAGCATCACCGCGCGCTGCGCTTCGGCGATGTGGCCATGTTTTTCAGCGGCTATACCGACAAATATTACAAGCCGTTTCCCGCTGGCCGCCGTTTTGTGGACGATCCACTTGAAGGCAAATCGCCGGCGTGGCCCGATCCCGATCCCGAGGCGATGGCTTACGTTGCCAGCCGCGGTGTGATGACCGCCGCGACCGACAGCACCAGCATGGGCCCCATTCCAGACTTGGCCGATCCAACTCACATCGCCGGTCTCAAGCACGGCATGATCTGGACTGAATCCGTCACCGGCATCGGCCAGCTTCCGGCGACTGGGGCGTTTTACTGCATGATGGGCCCGAAGTATGTGGGCGCGATCGCCAGCGAAGCGCGCGCATTTGCCGTGATCGGGGAGCCCCTGGCCGGCAAGCTGATCGACTCGACGCGCAACCGGCGCGCGGCCGATCTGTCGGTGACTATGACGGCGGACTTGCCGATCTGGTGGCCGGGTGCTGGAGTCGGAAATAATCGCCAGCCGTTTTTGACCATCAATTTCCAGCACATGCCGGCGCTGGACAATGACCAGCAGATCCACATGTTCGACAGTCATAGCGGCACGCACCTGGTGCCCCCCGCATATGCTTTGCCGGCGGCGGGATTTGACAATCGCACGTACTCGCCGGAGGTCCGGCAGTGGCTGGCGGAATACGAGAAGCAATACGGTGCGCGCGGAACCAGCGATGTCACGGTCGAGAAAGTGCCGCTGGCGCAGACGCAAGGTTGGGCGCGGGTGATCGATGTAAAAGCGCCGGAGATCGGCGCCGCCGAGATTCAGAGGTTCGAGGAAAAACACGGTGCACTCAAAGCGGGCGAGATCGTGATTTTTCGCAGCGGCTACAGCGATGCCTGCATGCACGGAACTGCGGCAGCGAACAATTGCATGAGCGATGCGCTCAACGGCAAGCGGGAAGGCTGGCCGGCTCCCGGTCCGGAAGCGATTTTGTATCTGGCGAAGAAGGGCATACGGGCAGTGGGCACCGACAGCCCGACGCTTGGCGGCGTCGATCCCAAACGCGCGCTGATGACATATTGGGCGCTGGGCACGAAAGGCATGGTGGCGGTCGAGTATTTAACCAACTTGAGCGCGCTGCCCGAAACCGCGTATTTTATCTTTGCTCCCATCAAGATTCGCGGCGCGCACGGCGGTCCGGGACGCGCGATTGCGCTGTATTAAACGATCGCCACGATTCAGTCACGCCCTGCAAGTGTCTGATTATGCTGCAAATTCGCGTTTTGACGACCTGCCGGGCGTGGTAGTATCTACGAAGTGGACGCCGCCACAGAATTGAAAATTTCCGTCGTCATCGCTGCTCACAACGCAGCGGCAATGCTTGAGAAGTGTCTGCTGGCGCTCTCGAAATCCTCGGTGCAGCCGCTCGAAGTGGTAGTTGTGGACGATGCGTCCGCCGATGATACGCAGACTGTTGCGGCGCGGCGCGGCGCCCGCGTGGTGGTGTTGACGAAGCAAGTGGGTCCGGCGCGGGCGCGCAATACCGGCGCTCGTCAGGCTCGCGGGCACGTGATTCTATTTGTGGATGCCGATGTGTGCATTCATGAGGACGCCATGGCCCGCGTGCTGGAGCACTTTCGGCGGGAGCCCACGATCGACGCTGTCATTGGGGCTTATGACGATGCGCCGGAAGTCACGACCTTGATTTCGCAGTACCGCAATCTGCTGCACTGCTTCACGCATCGATTGGGACGGAGCGAAGCCTCGACGTTTTGGTCGGGCTGTGGCGCGGTGCGCAAAGAAGCTTTCGTTCGCTGCGGCGGAATGGATGAAACCTATGGACGGCCCGCGATTGAAGATATCGAGTTTGGGTTGCGGCTCAAGGCGGCAGGTGGACGGATTCTTCTGGATGCGGCAATTCAAGTCAAACACCTGAAGCACTGGACGTTCATGAACATGCTCAGAACCGACGTCTTCCGGCGTGGAATTCCGTGGACACGCGTGATTCTGCGCAGCAATTCGATGCCGAACGACTTGAACGTACGCTGGAGCCAGAGGCTGAGCGTGGCCCTAGTGTTTCTGTTAGTAGCCTTGTTGGCTTTAGGCGCTGGCAAGATTGCTGCGGTTTGCGCAATCGCGCTGATCAGCCTGAACCTGCCCTTCTATACTTTTCTGCGGGATCGAGGCGGCGTCCTGTTCATGTTGCGCGCGGTACCGCTCCATCTTCTATTTCATTTTTATTGCGGTGTCGCCTTCGCCCTGGGCGCGTGCGGACATTTCTGGGCGGCCATCAGGCCGCGTGCTGCCGAAGTTGCAGGCGAAGAAACGTCTTGAAGCGAAGGGCGAGCCAGCCTGTCACTCCTCGGGCGTTTCAGTCTTAGGGTCCGGCGAAGGCGCGGGCAAAGCCGATGCTTTAAAGCTGGGGCTGAATCTGACTGGCGAGCCCGCCACTGCGACCAGCAGCGACTTAGCGTCATCAGCCTGGGTCACGCGAACCACACTGGCGTCGAAGAGCATCCATCGCTGTCCGAACAAGGGATTGGTGGGCAACTTCAATTTCACAAACAGGACCTCGCCGACAGCCGGCGGGTCTTGACCGCGGCCCCAGTGGATCAGCATTCCGCCCCGGCTGATATTCTCGACGGACTTCCAGGCGCGCCGCGTGGGATGGCCGGGCCGCTCCACACGGCACTGCAGCCGCAACGTGACCCGGGTGCGTTCACGTCTTTCTAAATCTGTGCCGCTTACTGGGCCCGGTACGAGGTCGATCATGCAGTTCACCTTTCCGACGTTGTGCAAGCAATCGGTTGTCCAAGTGTCAAGTGAAGCAAGCAGGAGCCTTCTTCGATCCGTCATGCGCAAGTGGCCCGCTTTCTCTTGAAAAGATGTCACTTCGAGTGACATTCTGTCGCTCGCTTATTGCGGACCCTATCTTTGGTTATCCGCATACCGGTTGGTGATCAGAATGAGTTATCTGATAGAGACGGTTCTTAGCAACTGTGGCTGTTCCTCGTGGGAATCCCGGACATAACTAAGGATTTTCTTGATTCCCTATGCAAATCCAGCTAAGTAAAGGGCATGGTGTCGCGGGTCTTTACTCTTCTCCTCACGAGTGTGATAAGTCTGACTGCAGTTCACGCGGCGGATATCGACGGAGCGATCGTCATCAAGCGCCGGTTGACGAAACGGCGGGTCACAACGGCTGCCAATTCGTACGATCGTGGTGTCTCCGTAACGCTCCGCCCAGACTCCGAGATCGATCCTCTGGCGATGGAGCGTAGCCATGTGGTGATCTATTTGGAGGGTCAGTTTGCTTCAACGCCTGTGGTGGCGACGTTGGAACAGCAGAACCGGAGATTCGTTCCGGAGACGTTGGTTGTGCCGGTTGGCTCAACGGTGTCGTTTCCCAACAACGATCCGATTTTCCACAATGTGTTTTCGCTGTCCAGTTTAAAAAGTTTTGATTTAGGCAACTATCCAATGGGGCACACCCGCACGGTTACTTTTACGAAGCCTGGCATAGTATTTGTCAACTGCCATCTTCATCCGAATATGTCGGCGGCGATTGTGGTTAGCCCCAACCAATGGTCCACTAAGGCAGATGGGGCGGGGCATTTCAGGCTGCCGGATGTGCCTCCTGGAAAGTACACGGTAGTCGCCTGGCATAAGACGGCTGGCTTCTTCCGCGAAACCGTCACCGTGAGCGAGAGCCACGACAGTCTGGTTCAGTTTGTCATTCCTCTGGAAGCCGACGAGTCCGGGAAAGAGTTGGCACGGAGATAGCATGCGTTTCGCCACGCGCAGTTTTCTGTGGTCGTTTGTTCCGTTCACCCTTCTGCTGCTCGGAAGCTTCTGGGCCATTCAGATGCTTGTGCAGTCCGCGGTACGCGATGGAATTCGATCCTCTCTGCGGCAAACGCACGTATCGATCGCCCATGTCCGGACAAAAAGTGAGTTACAGAATAGCCAGTTCCTGAGGACGCTCGGCGAGAATGCTTCCTTGAAGGCCGGCGTGCAGCTGCTGACCTCGGAGCCCAATCGTGCCGAAGCCCGGCTCACCGTTCAGGATCAGCTGCGCGAGATCTGCGCGGCCCTGGATGTGGATTTTCTGCTGGTCTCGAATGCAGATGGCGTTGCGCTGGCTGGTGTCATGCGAGTAGGGGACCAACTGGTGGCGATGGACATCGCTCGCATCCGTCCACCCCAACGCGGTTTTTTGACAGTGGGCGATCGCGCGTATCAGGTGGTTTCGACGCCCATCGATCAGGGAGAGGAAAACATCGGTACGCTGGCGGTCGGGGAGCGTTTCGATTTCTCTGAATTTACCACGCCGGCGGTGTTGGCGCACAACGGCAAGGTGCTGAAGTCGAGCATTCCGGGGATCCCAGCGGAAGAGGTTGAAGCTGCACTGAAAAGTTGTAGCGAACATGCGGAGTGTGAAGTACGACTGCGTGGCGAGACTTATATCTCGTTACCGATGCAAAGCATTTATTTCGGCGAGGGCTACGTACTAAGGAGTTTGCAGAGTGTCGATTCAGCCAGTCACCCGGTGCAGGCGATTTTGCGCAATGTGTTTGTGTTGGCCGGCGTGGGCGCGTTGTTATTGGCGGTGATCCTTGGAGTATTGTCGTCGCGCTCCATTGTAAAGCCCATTGCAGCGGTTGTATCGCGTCTTCATGAGAGTGAAAAGACGGGGCTGCTGCCGGAATTTCATCCAGAGTTGGCGCCGATTCAGGAGATCAGGGAGTTGACGGAAAGCTTTAACCGGGCAGGCTGCGCCATACGAGAAGGTCGAGAGAATCTGCATCATGCCTATGTCGAGTTCGTTAAGTCATTGGCAGGCGCGTTGGACGCACGCGACCGCTATACCGCCGGTCACAGCCGCCGAGTAAGTGAACTATCTTGCGCCCTGGCTCAAGCTATGAACCTCAACGCCGAAGAGGTGGAGGAAATCCGTATTGGCGCGCTGCTGCATGACATCGGAAAAATCGGCATTGCCGATAGCGTCTTGCAGAAGCCTGGCAGACTCACCAAGGAAGAGATGGCACTCATTCAGCAGCATCCCAGAATCGGCCGGACTATTCTTGAAGGCGTGCGCGGATTTCAGTCTTATCTGCCGGTGGTTGAACTTCATCACGAAGACTGGAACGGCACCGGCTACCCGTTGGGCCTCCGTGGAGAGGCAATTCCCCTGGCGGCCCGAATCGTGCATCTTGCCGATGCGTACGATGCGATGACGTCAGACCGGCCTTACCGCCGCGGAATGAGCGGCGAGCAAGCCACTGGAATCATAAAGGAAAACGCTGGGACCCAGTTCGACCCCGCCATCGTGCTGACCTTCCTTGCACTTGGCGTACCAGCGCAAGAGGCTGCACTCCTGACCCCTGCGCGAGACGTCCGCGCGCTCCTTGATGTTGCGGAAGTTGAGCCGAGCCGGGGACGACAGCTTTTGCATTAGAGGACTGTTGTATATGAAACGCATTCTCGCCATAACGTTTTGCCTGCAAACGGGCCTTTGGGCTCAGGAAGCTAATTCGGGATTCGAACTCCGGGTGACTGCGAGCGAGCAGGTGGCGGCGAGCGGGCAACTTCAGGAAGAGCCTCGCGACGGGTCGCCGGTGACAGGCGGATTCCGTGCAATGTTATATCCGACGTGGAAGATCGACGATCATTGGAGTGTGACAGGAGCTATACAGGTTCATTCACGGCCCTATTTTTTTGATGAGTTTTCGACCCAAGGCTATGGCGTCAAGACGGATGTCCTACAGGCGAATTTGAGTTACTCAAGATTCTGGAATGGAGCCTCAGTGGTGGTGCGAATGGGCGCGCTCTCTTCGGCGTTTGGCTCTTTCCTGCTTCGCTACGATGATGCTACCAACCCGATGATAGACGTTCCGATGTCGTACGGATACTACGGAGCGGGCGTTACCAGCCTAGGATTGACCGGCGCCCAGGTGGATGTTACGCGCGGACGGCTGGACTTGCGCGCGCAGTTCGTGAATTCTTCACCGGCCAACCGCCGGAGTGTGTTCGATCGCGACCAGTACGGAAACTGGACCGGCGGGGCTGGTTACACCATCCGGCAGGGCTTGCGTGTGGGCGTTTCGGCGTACCGTGGTCCTTATCTGTCGCGCAACTGGCAGTACTTCTTTCCTGGAGAAGCGCCTCCTCGGGATCTTCCGGCGACCGCGGTTGGCGTCGATGTTCAGTGGGGCCATGGTCCGTTGAATGTGTACGGCGAATGGCAAAAATTTCAGATGGATTATCGTGTTATTCCCACATTCAGGCAGCACACTGGATATGGTGAAGCCCGCTGGGTCCTTCATCCGCGCTGGTACGTGGCCGAGCGCGTTGGTTACTTGCAGCCTGAGGGCTACGCCGGCCGCCAGTCGTACGAAACCGTGGTTGGCTACCGGCCGAATCGTCATCAACTCCTCAAGGTTGGCTATGAGATTCAGCAAGTACCCGGCTACAGCGGTACGCAAGCGAACACTTGTGCCATGCAGCTAGTGACGGTTTTCCGGCCTATCTCCGTGGCGCGCGATTAGCTTCCACATAACCTACCATCACCCTATCAAATAAGGTTCCGGCGTTGGCATCGATTGCCGGGTCTCAACAGTGTTGTATACGAGGCGTGTGCAGGCATTTGGCTCGCTCGGGCAACTGACGATGAAAAGTTTTCTCGCCAGTAGCCCTGGAAGTTCTAAGGTATCCGACACCTAAACTTCTTCTAGACAGTGCCAGGCAATCCGGTTACGATACCCCAAATCAGTTAATGAAGTGCCTGTTTTGTGTGTCTCATGATTGATGGACGAGACTGCCGTTGGGTAAGCGCAAGGAAGTCAAGTCGCGGTCCGATAGAGGTTAGTTAGGCGCTCATCGAGCGTCTGTGTGAAGAAGCTCCAAAACTAAGGAAGGGGAGGTGTATGCAAGCTTTACTTAATACACGGAAAGGGTCCAGGTTATTTGTCTACGGCATTTTAGCGCTGGCGATGACTGGCTTGGCATGGGGTCAGGGCTATCAGGGCGGCCTTCGCGGCAGGGTGATGGATGCTCAGGGCGCCGTCATTGCCAATGCGAAAATCGAAATTACCGATGATGCGACCAATGTAAAGCGCGACACGGTCAGCAACGCGGAAGGCGAGTTCGTATTTTCCGCAGTCAACCCCGCGACATATACGCTATCAGCGGAAAATGCGGGCTTCAAAAAGTTTGAACGAAAAGTAATCATCGGTACGCAGGAGTTCATCACTTTGGACGTGAGGTTGGAAGTCGGAGCGATTACCGAGAGCGTGCTGGTAAGTGAAGAAGTTCCCTTGATGGAGACGTCGAACGCCTCCCAGGGAACACTACTTGATCGCCAGAAGCTGATGGACCTGCCCAACATCGGGCGCAACCCTTTCATCATGGCGTGGGTCACGCCGGGCGTAACGCCCGCCGGCGATCCGAAGTTCGTTCGCTTCCAGGATCAGAGCGGTTCCTCGCAAGTGAGCTTTGCCGGTGGTCCTATTCGCGGCAACGTCTACCTGGTAGATGGCGTGCCGATCACCGATGGCACCAACCGCGCGGTCATCATCCCTTCACTCGAAGCAGTGGAAGAGATGAAGATTCAGACCAACACGTATGACGCAGAGCTGGGCCGGTATGCGGGCGGCGTGTACAACACGTTCCTGCGCTCGGGTTCCAACGCGCTGCATGGCAGCTTGTTTGGAAATATTCGCGGCAGCTGGAGTTTCGCCAACGACTTTTTCGCCAACCTGGCGGGACAGCCGAAGCCCCTTACGCCATATAAGAATTTCGGCTGGTCCATCGGCGGCCCGGTCGTCGTTCCAAAAATCTACAACGGCAAGAACAAGACCTTCTTCTGGTTAGTGTTCGAAGGCTACCGCCAGAGTTCGGGCCAGTTCACCCAATTGGTTACTCCTACGGCAGCGGAACTCACTGGCAACTTCGCGGGTGTTACCAACTCGGATGGCACACCGAAGATCATTTATGATCCGCTGACTACGGTGAAGAACCCGGATGGCAGCTACACGCGTACGCCGTTCGCCGGCAACGTCATTCCCACCGGCCGTATCAATCCAGTCGGCGCGGCCATTGCCGCTTACTACAAGGCCCCCACGTCAACGCCAGCCTTCTACGGACAGCCCGATTTTGCTGGGGATGCCACGCTGCACGATGGTTTCGCCAACGAAGCGACCGGCAAGGTGGATCATCAGTTCACCAGCTGGTGGCGCGCCAACTTCGCCTACATGCACTACGGCAGCCGTGAGGTTGGTCCCGACTGGTGGGGCTCAGCGGCCGCAGTAAATGGCGCGGCGTGGGAGTTGAAACGGTATGCCGATTCCACCACGACCAACCAGACGTTTACGCCGAATGCGACCACGGTAATCAGCGTGCGTTACGGCTTCAACCGTTTCCCGAACGACTCTACATTCGTCGGTTCGGATTTCAATGCGACCAGCCTGGGCTTACCGGCGTCGTTTATCAATGCCACTCAGGGCACCGGCTTCCCGATCATCACGATGCAGGACCTGACGTCGCTGGGAACTCTTGGTGGGAACTATTCGGTTCCGAATTCCAAGAGCTTCTTTTCCAGCGTGGCGAAGTTCATCGGCAAGCATAATCTGAAGGCTGGCTTCCAATTCCGTCAGATCAACTGGACCTCAGTGAGCGCCAATGGTCCTGGAGCCTTTACGTTTGACCGCGGCTTCACCAACTCCAACCCGATCTCCAACAATCCGGACACAGGAGCGGATCTGGCTAGCCTGTTGCTCGGTATTCCCTCCGCCGGTGGCGTCACCACCCAGCAGGGCTTCGAAGGGATCTTCAAATACTACGGCTACTACTTTCATGACGACATCCGTCTGACGAACAGCCTGACGATCAACGTGGGGATGCGCTACGAGTTCGAACAGGGCTACCGTGACCGCAACAATCGCCTAGTCGTGGGCTTTGCCCAGAATACGGTGAATCCGATTGCGTCTCAGCTACCAGCTAACTCGGGCGTCCTTCCGATGGGCGGCCTGGAGTACGCCGGCGTGAACGGCAACCCCACACAAATAGGCGATCCTTCCTATGCGAGGTTCGCTCCCCGGTTGGGCGCGGCGTGGAAGATCAACGACAAGACCACGATTCGCGGCGGCTATGGAGTGTTCTGGGCGCCGCCAGTTTACGGGCAATTAAGCGCTCCGGGCTATGCGGCGTTGACCAGTTATGTCGCCAGCGGCAACGGGGGACTGACGCCATCCAACTCGCTGAGCAATCCTTATCCCAACGGGCTGGCACAGCCGATCGGCAACATCCAGGGCCTCTATACGGGCCTCGGCAACGCCATCACGTACTACAATCCGGATCAGCGCAGCGGCGGTTATGTGCACCAGTACTCCTTCGACATCCAGCGGCAGTTGCCGGGCGGGTTTAACTTCAGCGTGGCTTTTGTTGGCTCGCTGTCGCGCCATCTGCAGCAAGCATCCGCTTCACCGAACGTCGACCAGCTCAACCCCGCCTACTTCTCGATGGGGAATTCACTGCTGAATCAGGTGCCGAATCCCTTTTACGGTCTGACCATTCCGTTCCAGTCTGGACCTCCGGGTTTCTTTGGATCGAGCACTGTCAGCCAGGCACAATTGTTGATGCCCTATCCCGAGTACACCTCTGTCAGCGAAGGCAACCCGACTGATGCTCACGCCCGCTACCAGTCCTACGTGTTTCGCATTGAGAAGCGCTTTAGCGGCGGGTTGAGCGTTCTGGCGCACCTCACTGCATCAAAGACTCTGGACATGAACACGACGTCCACCACCGTCTTCGCTCCTACCAATGGCTTCTTCGTACAGAACGCCTACGACTACAATGCCGAGTACAGCCTGGCGGCACAGAACCAGCCTCGACGGTTTGTCTCGGTGGTTACGTACGAACTGCCATTTGGTAAGGGTAAGAGATTTGCCAATACCAACAATCTGGCCAACTACGTTATCGGGGGCTGGCAGATCAACTTGATCACGACCATCCAGGCAGGCTTCCCGCTGTCGGTTAACCAACCGAACAACAACGCCTTTGCCGGCACGGCTGGACAGCGTCCCAACACCAGCGGCACCTCGCCGGAAGTTTCAGGCTCGCCCGAGGACAAGCTGAATCAGTACCTCAATCCAGCCGCCTTCGTGTTAGCCCCAGCGTTCACCTTCGGCGCCGTTTCGCGTACTTTGTCAGACCGTGCACCCGGAGCCAACAACTGGGACATCTCCTTGTTCAAGAGCGTCCGGATCAAGGAAAGAGTCACCGCGCAGTTCCGTGCGGAATCGGTCAACGTGACCAACCATCCGCGCTTCGATCCGCCCAACGGGCTGACCCTGGGATCGGGCGCGTTTGGTCAAATCACGCAACAGGCTAACTTCCCGAGGTTCGTGCAGCTTGGCGCACGAATTCAGTGGTAACGCGGAAAACCTGCTAATCGCCTGACCAAAATAATGCCGCCGGCCCTAGGGTCGGCGGCATTTGTTTGTTGTGTGTTTAGATTTTCTAACGCTGAGATATCCATTTCAATCCGCTTCTGACGTTATGGTCAGAAGAAAAAGGACAGGTGGAGCAGGCCACTGATCACGGGGACGCCACACCGATATGACGATCAGAACCGATCCAAGGTCACCGCCCAGCATGTAAAAGGTCGAGCCAGCCCCAACAGTACCGTCTCATCAGCGATAGTCGATTGCGCTCGATGTGTCCGGGCGGCAACGTAGTGGCCGAAAGCCTGCCTTCGGGGGTCTAATTGAGACAGGTGGAAAAAATGAAGCTTCTCTTAGCGATGGACACTTCGGAAGCAAGCCAGGCTGCTGTCCGGGAAGTCTTGGAACGGCCGTGGCCGGCGGATTCGTCCATCGAAATCGTCAGCGTAGTAGAGCCGTCGCCTTTGTGGACGACATCGGAAGTGGCCGGCGAGGCTGTGCAGCACGCGCAAGAGACGGTCCAGCGGGCCGCTGCGCAGTTGAAATCCAGCGGCTTGGAAACCACTGCCTCGGTGTTGTCGGGCGATCCAAAGACGCACATCCTGGACCTCGCGCGCAGTTCAGACGCTGACTTCGTGGTTACAGGTTCTCACGGAACGTCTGCCCTTGAGGGATTTCTCCTGGGCAATGTGGCTGCGGCGGTCTTGCGCTACGCTCCGTGCTCGGTGGAAGTGGTCCGAGCCAAACCTCGCGGCCGGGACGGAGCCATGCGCGTGCTCCTTGCGACCGACGGTTCAGAATGCTCCGAAGTGGCGGCGCGTTCCATTGCCGGCCGCCCGTGGCCTGCCGGCACCGAAATCCGGGTTCTGAATGCGGTTCAACTAATTCTGTCCAACGCCCGTGCGTTTCTTGAACTGCCGTTCGGCGATCCCGCGCCCATGGAGGAGTACCGAGCCGAGGCAATGCAGCGGTCGCAAGCGGCCATCGCCGCCGCAGTGCAAATTCTGTCCAGCGCGGGGCTGAAAACATCGGAGTATCTTTCCGTCCTGCTGACCGGCCCGAAGGCGGTCATTCTCGATCAGGCCAGGGAATGGAATGCGGACCTGATCGTGCTCGGTTCACACGGACACCGCGGAGTGGACCGCTTCCTGCTTGGCAGCGTCTCCGAAGCAGTAGCATTGCATGCGCAGTGTTCGGTCGAAATTATTCGAAAGCGCGGGTCTGAAGCGGTTGATGGCTCAGCGGCGCTGGTGGCGGCGGAGCCGCTGTTGGTGAGCTAGGCGCCTCACACCATGATGTCGCGGATTACTCTTCCTGAAACATCTGTCAATCGGAAGTCGCGGCCGGAATAGCGGTAGGTAACTTTCTCATGGTCGAGCCCCATCAGGTGCAGGATGGTCGCGTGGTAATCATGAACGTGCACGGGGTTGGCGGTGATGTTCATGCCGTACTCATCGGTTTCGCCGTAAGTGGTCCCGCCCTTTACACCGGCGCCGGTGAGGAGACAACTGAACGCTTTGGCCCAGTGGTTGCGGCCTTTGCCATCGGTCTTGTCGGTCCAGGGCGTGCGCCCAAATTCCGTGCAGATGGCGATGAGGGTGTCGTCGAGCAGGCCACGCTGTTTGCAGTCCTGGATTAACGCGGCTATGCCCTGATCGACGCGGGCAGCTTTGCCGCGATGCTGGGCCATGTCACCGTGCGCGTCCCAATTGTCACCTGACCCGGTGTCGATCAACTCCACCACGCGGACACCGCTCTCAAGCAGGCGCCGCGCCATGAGACATTGCCAGCCAAAAGACTTGTTATCGCCCCGCTGCACTCCATAAAGGCCGAGGGTTTCGTCGCCTTCGCGGGCTGTGCTGAATACTTCCGGAGCCTCGTGCATCATGCCGCGCGCGGTGTCGAAGCTGCCCATGCGGGCGCGCAAGCTCAAGTCTTCCGGATGCAGGCGCGCGTGCATTTCGTTGACATCGCGCAGCATGATTTGTTCCAGGTCGGCGAGCGTGGCATGCTGCTCGGGCGAGCGGAGATTCGGCACGGGATCATCGCCGGGGACAATCCGCACTCCCTGGAAATGCGGCGGCAGGAAATTGTTGTCCCAGACTTGAGCGCCGGCGTACGGCGTCTGCTCGGCCAATATCACGTAAGACGGCAGATTCGAATTGTAGGTACCGAGCGCAAAACTCAGCCACGCGCCAATGCTGGGCATCGGCACCGTGGCGGAACCGGTGTGCATGGCGAGCGTGGCCTGAAAATGCTCGACGATATCCGTATGCATTGTGCGGATCACGCAAAGATCGTCGGCGCGCGACTGCAACCGAGGAAACAATTCGCTGATCATCAGGCCAGACTGGCCACATGCCTTGAACTCGAACGGCGAACCCAGCAACGGCTGGGGGCTTGTCTGGCGTAGTTCCACTGCTGCGATATTCTTCCCGTGTTCTGCTCGCAAGCGCGGTTTGGGATCGAACGTATCGACGTGGGAAAATCCGCCGGTCAGATAGATGATGACCAGTTGTTTGGCTTTGGGAGGGAAATGCGAGGGCTTGGGCGCCAGGGGATGACCGTCGTTGATGGCCGCGGCCAGCGAGAGAAGCGGATAGGTGCCGTAGCTCGCTGCCAGGCCGGCCGCTGAACAGCAGAGGAAGTTACGCCGCCGCATTGAACTATCTTCTCCCATCACTTCAATCTACGAACAGGAATTCGTTGGCGGTCAAAAGAATCCGCCCGAAGCTGGACCAGGTTTCCAAATCGATCGAATCGGCTGGAACACCATGGCTCATTGCTTCCCGCCGGTACTGTTCTAAATATGCGTTGAAGTTCGCGACCTCGGCGTTGGAAGGCGCGCGCCCCCAGGCCATTTCACAGGCTCGCTCGATGCGCTTGCGGGGATCGTCTGAAAAGCCGATCAGGCGCCGCGCGAATCCACTGGCCTGCTCCCGCACGAAGGAGTTGTTCATCAAGTAGAGCGCCTGCAGCGGCACCGTGGAACTGGTGCGTTCGCCGGTGGTGTAGTTGGTATCCGGACCATCGAAGAGAGCCAGATACGGATGCCGCAACAGCCGCTGCGTCATCAGATAGACGCTGCGGTGATTAGACTCGTAGACTGCTTTGAACGGCTTGTGCTGGGTCCAGTTCCATTCATCGATGCCGGGAAACGGATGTCGCCCGGGCCGGCTGAGATCCAGATTGCCGGCGAGCGCCAGCATGGTGTCGCGAATTGGCTCGGCTTCCAAGCGGCGGCGTCCAAAATGCCAGTACCATTGGTTGGCTGTGTCGCGGGCTGCATCCGATTCGTCGTTTTGGCTGGAAAGCTGATAGGTGCGCGAAAGCATGATCAGCCGGTGCATGGATTTGACGGACCAGCCGTTTTCGACGAATGTTGCCGCAAGCCAATCCAACAGTTCGGGATGGGTGGGCGCGTCTCCACGCGTGCCAAAATTTGAAGTAGTACCTACAATTCCCCTGCCGAAGTGATGCTGCCAGATACGGTTCACCATGACCCGCGCCGTCAGTGGATGATCGGGCTGGGTCAGCCATCGAGCCAGTTCCAGCCGCCCGCTGCTGTTCTCGGGAATCGGAACGGGCCGGCCTCCATTGAGGAAGAGCGGGACATTGCGCGGCACCACGGGCCCTTTTTCTTCGGGCTCACCGTGCAGTTGGACCGTGACATTTTCGATCTTGCCTTCTTGCACGCCATAAACGCCTGGCATCCCTTCCGGCAGGCCCGCCCGGCCGATACGGCGCATTTGCAGGCGCAGGTTCTTCAATTTTTCCGGTAGCCGTTCGAGCCGTTCGCTGCTCTCATTTTTGTCCGCCATCAATTGGCGCAATGCGTCATCACGGCGCTTCTGTAGTGTCGAGCGCTCAGTCTCGAGCGAATCTGACAGGTGGCCGGTTCCTTCCAGCGCCTGGATGGATTTGACCTTGGAATCGATCTGGCGATCCAGATCTTCGATGGTCTTCGCTAGCGGATGCTCTTTCTCTATCCGCGTGACTTGCTCACGCAGCGCGTTGACTGGTTTTGTGAAAAGCTTCCAGGCGGGCCTGGTCGTTATCCGCGGCGGCGAGCGGGAGGTATGCCTCTCGGAACTTGTCCTGCGACTGAAATTCTTCAGAGCCGCCGAAAGCGAACTGGGTGCTTGCGAACATTCCGTACAGCGCGTAATAGTCGCGGGTGGTTACGGGATCAAATTTGTGATCGTGACAGCGCGCGCATCGCAGGGTGAGGCCCATGAATGTTCGCCCGACGGTCTCGATCGTATCCTCGAGCGTCAGGTGCCAAAGCTCGTACGGCCCAGTCGCATAGCGGCGCGAAAGCGCCAGGAAACCGGTGGCGATCACGCGCTCCGGCCGAGCTTCGGGCGAGTCCATGCTGGGCCAGAATATCGCCGGCCAGTTGCTCGCGGACAAACTGGTCGTACGGCTTGTCGGCGTTGAAAGAATCAATGATGTAGTCGCGATACAAGTCGCACTTCCGGAAGCGGGTAGTCGGCATTGTCGCCGGCGGTGTCTGCGTAGCGCACGACGTCCATCCAGTGACGTCCCCAGCGCTCGCCGTACTGCGGCGAAGCCAGGAGCCGGTCGACGACTTTGGCGAAAGCCGCGGGTGAAGAGTCGCTGCAGGAATGCGGCGATGTCTTCGGGCGAGGGCGGGAGTCCGATCAGATCAAAATATGCGCGCCGGAGCAGAGTACGCTTGTCGGCCGCTCCAACCGGCTGCAATCCTTTCTCACGATAACTTGGCGCGGATAAATCGATCGACCGGATTATTCGACCAACCGGATGAATCTGCGGGAGGTGTTGTTTTGTGGACCGGCTGGAAGGCCCAATGCACCGGCTTTTGCGCCATGGTGGATGGCCAGGTGAGGCCTTCATCGATCCATTGCCGTAAGGCGGTCAGGTCTTCCGTAGCGAGCGGCGTCTTGCTGCCGGGCGGCATCCGCAATTCTCCCGAGGTGCGCCGCGGCCTGATACAGCAGGCTCTGTTCGGCCTGGCCGGGGATCGCTCCGGGTCCGCGCTTGCCTCCCTTGATGGTGGTCTCGCGCTCCCGCAGGTCCAGTCCGGATGCCGGGCTGCCTCCATGACAGGCAACGCAGTTTTTTTCGAGGACGGCGCGAGCTTTTTCGGCGACGGTCGGGGATTGCGCTGAGGCCGGCGCTGCCGTCAGCGCGAGCACCGCTATCGAAACGTTGATGGACCGAATCGCCGTAAGATCAGCTCCGAGGGACGTTGAAAACGTGGTGGGCGGTCGCGGGCTCGAACCGCGGACCTCCTGCTTGTAAGGCAGGCGCTCTAACCAACTGAGCTAACCGCCCCGCGTCATTTCATTCTACAGGTGTGTGATAGCCTTATCAAAAATGCAGCTACAAGGAAAAACCGCACTCGTTACGGGCGCCGCGCGCGGCATTGGGCGGGCTATTGCTTTGCGCCTGGCGCGTGAAGGCGCAGCCGTTGGCATCAACTATCAGAAGCGCGAGGACCGGGCGGAGTCGCTGGCCTCGGAAATTCGGCAGCTCGGCGGCAAGGCGCTCACGCTGCAAGCGGATGTGGGCGACGCACCGGCGGTTCGCGTAATGGCGGATCGAATTGAGCGGGAACTTGGCCCGGTGGATATTCTGGTGAACAATGCCGGGGTGGTGCGCCGCGGCGATTTGAGCGATTTCGATTATTCCCAGATGGAAGGCATGCGGCGAACCAACGTGGACGGCCTGGTGAACGTCACGCGCTCCGTTGTGGACGGGATGAAGCAGCGCCGCTCGGGACGGATCGTGAACATCGCCTCAGTCGCGGCTCATGGGACGTCCATCGAGGGCACAACATTTTATGCCGCTACCAAGGCCGCCGTGATTACCCTCACGCGGCGCTTCGCGATGGAGCTCGGGCCGCACGGAATTACAGTCAACGCCGTCGCGCCGGGTTTCATCCTCACTGAACTGGTGGGCGAAGGCCGCACTCCGGAGCAGTTGCAGGCGACGATCGATTTCGTTGCCGGCCGCGCCATGGTGCGCCGCGCCGGACAACCGGAAGATATCGCCGCCGCCGTCGCGTTCCTGGTTTCAGGCGAGGCTGGCTTCGTCACCGCCCAGGTCCTCACCGTCGATGGTGGCCGGATGGATTACATCGGACATCCCTGAGGCGTGTGTGCCTGCAGGACAAATGCCGTGGAAGTACGGACACCGCCGGCAGCGTTCGGCCTCGCGTAGCGGAAACTCCAGGCGGGATTGCGCATCGCGAAATTCGCGTAGCAGAGTTTGCGGATCGTTGAACAGCGTTGGCCGCAAATCGATGGGGACGGCGGCGTCGGCGCGCGGGAAGTAAATGTACGCATGATCCGGCGCGCGTCCCGTAGCGCGCTGCAAAGCTAACGCGTAGAGCCACAATTGCGGGGCGTATTCGGCGGCGCGGGCTTCGGCGTTGTCCAGATCTACTTCGGCCGTTTTGTAATCTACCAAGACAACTTCGCCCGCTTCCTCGAACCACAAATCGATTTGTCCGCGCAAGACGACGTCGTCGACAGCCAACAGAAAATCCCACTCACGCTCGATGCGGGAGGCATGGACGGCACGCTGTCCGAGGCGGCTGTTGCGAAAAACTTGCGCAAGGCGGTGCGCTTCCGAATGAGCATCGATTACGTCGGTGCCGGCGAGCAGGCGATGCACTTGAGTGCCGAGCACGGTGGCGTCCGGCTGATCGTCCTGCTCGTCGTCCGGCTCCTCTGGGTCGAATGACGGAGACCAGCGGCGGCGATTCGGCTCGAACTTCAGATACCGCGCCAGGTAATAACGGCGCGGACAGTCGGCGAAGAGCGCCACATCGGTCACGCTAGTGGTGGAATCATGCTGATCGCGGCGTTCGGACTTCTCCAGCAATTGAACCGGCAGTTGCGTTTCAACCGCAATAGTATGACCCCAATGTTCTGGCTTGTGACCGGACGCAAAGATGCGCGCCGTAAAGCTCCCGCCGTCCGGTGAGTTGACGGTCTTGATGGTGTCCTGCGGAACTTTCAGGTCCAGTCCCAGGCGCACCTCCACTTCCTTGGCCCAGCCCTTGCGCGCGGAAAGAGAAAGCACAAGATGCTCTTCGGCGCGGGTCATGGCAACATACAACAGCCGGTCCGATTCGCGATCCTCACGCAGCTTGCGGTCCTCGCCGATGGCGTTCTGAAAGCAATCATCCTCATCGGCGCCGGTTGCCGGATTACGCCAGCAGACACCAAATCCAATGTCGGGAGAAAACGAAAGATTTTCGATCTCGGCCTTGACGCCCTTATGCAGAGCACCCAGGAACACAATGGGAAATTCCAACCCTTTCGCCGCGTGGATGGTCATCACTCGAACGGCATTAGCGGCGTCTTCGGGCGGTGGATCGGGCTCCCGCGGGTCGGCATCGCGGAATTCTTCGAGATCCTCGACAAAACGGGACAGCGGACCCGTAGCGCTTCTTGCCAGCGCCAGGAACTTTTCAATATTTGCCGCGGCGCGTGTTCCGGGTTGCCAGGCGTATCCGGTTTCCTCCATGGCAGCAAGCAGCAATCGGTCGAACGACACGGCATCGCGCATCGCGCGCCAGCGGGCAAGCTGTTCCCTCAGGCGAGTCAACGTCTCGTAGTCGCCGGAGTCGAAGGTGTTGGTCTTCAGAAGGGGCAAGTGCCGGAGTGCACTGGACAAATTACCGTCGAGTTTGAGCCGTAGCAAGGTTTCATCGGAGATGGCCACGAAGGGAGAACGCAGCACTGCCGCCATGCTGATCTCGTCGCGCGGATTGTCCAACACGCGCAACAAGTGCGTGAGGTCCAAAACCTCGCGGGTTTCGAAAAAGCCTTTACCCTGGCTGACGAGATAGGGAATGTTGGCTTCGTCAAACGCTCGCGTGAATGCAGGCAGAACTTCCAGGTTTCGAAGCAGCAGCGCGATGTCTCCGAACGTTGCCGGCCCGTGAGCCAAAGCCAGCTGACCCTCGAATTCCCGGATGCGCTGGGCCACCCAAGCGGCCTCTATGTCGAGCGCTACGTCCGTGTCCGGTTCAACGGCTGCGATCACTTCGACGGAAGGCTGAGTCTTTGCGGACAGCGCACGTCGGGCGATCAGGTTGCGCGGTTCGATGCCCTCGGCTTCATGCAGGATGGTGAGCGCGGCCCGCAGAATGCCGTCGCGGCTGCGCCAGTTTTCGTCCAGCTCCACCAGGTGCCCGCCGGTTGAAACGTCGTCGCGGTAGCGCCGGAAGACGTCGGGATTGGCGTGGCGGAATCCATAGATCGATTGATTGATGTCGCCCACGGCGTAGAAGCGGTCCGGCGGACGCAGTAACTCGAGTAGCTTCGCCTGTTGCCCGTTGGTGTCCTGAAATTCGTCCATCAGAACGTATTCGTATTTTGACGTGATTTCCCGCCGGACATCGGGATGCTTTGCAAGCAGCCGCACGGCGAAGGTTTCCAGGTCGGAGAAATCTAACTTGCTGTCTTTCCGCTTGCCTTCCGCGTAAGCGCGATCGAACTCAACCAGAATCCGTACAATGGTTTCTCGCTGAGGCGCGTAGTGTTCAGATATTAACTGCCGCTTCACCGCCGGAATCAACTCATCTCTGATTCGTTTTAATCGGCTGCCGATCTGGTCGCCATCCCGGAGGTTCTTGCCCGGCTTGTATGTAGCCAGAGCCTGAAAATGTTGAAGTGTAACCGGTGATTCGGCGAGGGCGAGAATAGGCTGACAGCTTGCGAGAGCCTCCTGCAGCGTAGCTTTCTGTTTAACCGTAGCTTTGAAAGGCGCCTGGCTGGGCAAGTCTCGCAAAGCATCGGTGAGTTCGTTCCACTGAGCTCCGCAGTTAAGCCGGAAGGCGCCGAGCGCGAGAATTTCGAGGCCGGCGCTGCGCGTTCCGTCGTGAAGTCCGAGAAGAAGCTTCTCGAAATCGGGCGAAGCCATCGATCTCATGAGCTCGCCCATGGCCTTCGGCTCACGTTCAAAAAGGGCGTCCAGCGTCTCTCTGACGACGCGAGTCTGCATTTGAGCGGCCTCGCGGGCTTCGAGAATGCCGAATTCCGGATCCACGCCGGCGAAGATGGCATTCTCACGCAGCAGGCGGGCACAGAAGCCATGAACCGTCGAGACACTGGCTTGCTCAAGTTGGCGGCGAAGATCGTCAAAACCTTGAAACGCGTCCGCCAGTTTTTGTTTCATGCTGCGGGCTGCGCGCTCGGTAAAAGTAATAGCGAGCAAACGCGTGGGTTCAATGCCGGCGCCCATTACCAGACGCCGGTAGCACTCAACCAGGACCGCCGTCTTGCCGGAGCCGGGTCCCGCCACCACACAGGTGTCGCGTTGGATGAGCGCGAGATCCACGGCGCGAAGTTGGCTGGCAGTGAGCTCCATTTATGCGCCCTCGGAGATCGCCACGGCCGCCTGAATTTCATAGCGGCAAATATCGCGGAACGAACAGAGCCGGCATCGGTCCAAGTCGTAAGGCTCCGGCAGGATGCGGCCGCCGACGATCTGCCGTGCGGCCGCCAGGGTTTTGTCCTCAGCGGCATTGACCCATTCGCGGGCGAAAGGGTCAGCCCTGATGCCGTCCAGAGTCACCTGGCTCCAGCCTTCGTACTTCACTTCGTCACGCAGGCGAACGTAGAACATACCAGCCGGTTTGAGGCCGCAGACCTTCTCGACTGCCAGCAAATACAGCGGACCTTGCAGGAGGTTGGGGTCGCTGAGCTTCTTCTTGAGTTTGCTGTACTTGTAGTCGATGACGAACCCGAGGCCGTCCTCGGTGCTATCCACGCGGTCCAGTCGTCCTTTGATCACGATTCCGTTATCCAGCGAAAATTCAACTTTTTGTTCCGTAATCGTTTGGAAGGCTGTCCGCCACTGGCGATCCTCCGCGAAGCGGCGCAGATCGTCGCGCATCCGGGTACGGTAAACCTCTGTGCGGTATCCACCCGGGATCGACTTCTCATTCGCAAATTTGGCAAAAATGCGGTCGAACAACGGATCGATGGGTTCACGCGTGAGGTACCATTCGGCCAACACGGCATGAACGATGTTGCCCTGCAAGAGCGGATCTAAACGCTTCCCAGGACGCAGCGGCGGCTCTTCCAGCTTCAGCGTGGTTCGCCCGAAGAATTGAAAGGGACACTGCTGAAAAGTCTCCAGACCACTGGGGCTGAACTTAGCGTGCCTTGCAACTAGAATTGGGAGCAAGTCATCACTGAGAATGCGGCTGGGACGGCCCAAGGCAGGAGACCGTGCTGGCCTGGGGCGAACCAGGGGAGTCGGAAGTGCAATGTCTGCCTTATCCAAAAACAAGGAAGGCAGATTGAGTTCGCCGCGTGCGTTGGTGCGCGGATAACTGAGGATCAGGTCGGAAGTAGCGCGGCTCGCGGCGGAATCAAACCGGAATTTCTCGTCGCTGGCCCAATCTTCCGTGGTGCGCAGGCGAAATCCGCTCTGCCGCAAATGACGCCGAACCGCATCCGGCAGAAAAGCATCCTGCGAGTGATATGCCGGAAATTGCCCCTCCACCATCCCGCAGACAAACACGACGGGGAGTTCCCATTGACGCGCTTCACTGGTGCTTAAGACGTGAACGACATTGCGGCGCTCATCGCCAACGCGCAGCGTGGTCAGGCGCATTACGGTGTGGACGACATTCCAGAATTCGTGCAAAGAGACCGGTGCGGCGTCGATCGGAAATGCGCGCGCGGCGTCGGCCAAAGCGGCGTCAAAGGCATCGAGCGCTGCGCTCTGACTGCGCCACACAGCCGTCATCTCGTGGGTGGCGGGTTCGAGTGGACGGCTTATACGATAGAGCACGCGCAATTCCGTCGCGCGCTCCACCCATTGTGCGGGCGGGAGCGAAAGAGTGCGCCAGATATTGAGTCGCGCAAATCCCTCCACCATACGCTTCAAGCGCGCGTCATCGCCGGCGAACTGCCGCAAGGTTTCCAAACCTTTGCCAGGCAGCTTGGCGCGAACGGCAAAGTCGAACTTGTCCATTGCCGCCGACGATCCCAGACCGGGCGCCAGCTTAAGAATGGCCAGCGTCTCGGCGTGATCCCAGCCGCTCAGCATGAGATCTACGACGCCAGCGAGGAACCGCGCGGTCGAATGATCGGCCAGGATGGACCCGGAATAAAAACGGGCCGGTATGCCAAATCGTTCGAAAGCGGCCCGCAACAAAGGCACGTAAACATCCTGATTGTGTACGATAATTCCGATCTCGCGGAATTCCTTGCCGCGGGCCGCCTGCTGCAGAATAGACCGGGCGATTTCGTCGGCTTCCCGCTCGAGCGTAGACGGTGCTACCAGGGTTCGCGAAGGCTGCGGCCGCGCATGCGTGCAGGCACGCTTCTGTAGCGCGATGGCAAGCAACTGCTCGCGGGCAGCGGCAGCGATGTCATCGGCCGGCAACGTTACCGTGATCCCGGCGTGGCGCGCCGCTGCCTTCACCAACGCGAGTTCCGGATCGCTGAGCGTAACGAATCCGTCCATCCAGATGGTGTGCAGATCTCCCAAGCCCGATTGTTCGATCGCCGCCGCGGCGCGCTCCAGACGGCCTGCGCGCAATGCCAATCCGCGAGCCGCAAGTTCGCGTTCCACCTCGCGATATACGGCGGTAAAGGCATCGCCCAATTCGGTGGCCGGTAAGTGTCGCGCAAGGTTGCGGCTATACAAACCCGCCGTTGCGCATTCGTTGACAGTACGCGCGAGAGCGGCGGAAAAGCCAGGCATGTGAGCGGCACGTTCGAACTCCCGGCGGTTGACTCTCGCCACAGCGCGTTCTACCAACAGATAAAGCACGGCGTTCGAAACTTCCGGCCAGTCCGTGGTCCAGGGATCGATAAAGCGGGAAAGGGTTTGAATGAGACTGGGGCGAAACACAAATCCCTCGCGAGCAATTTGATTTCGCAAATGATGGGCCATCGTTGCCGTGGGAACGAGCAGGCGAACGCCCGGGTCATTTTTACGGAGCGATTCGCGAAAGGCTTCGAGAATCACGTGGGATTTCCCGGAACCAGCAGGTCCGGTGAGCAGCAGCATTTAGATCCAGCTTACTCGAACCGTTCTAGGGAGTGGGTTTCACGCCGCGGCATTTAGCGGGTACATCAATGCGGAACGTCGCGCCATTGATTTCGCCGAGCTCTGTGGGCGGAGCAGCGCCCAGATTCGTGGAAAGAATAATTTGAAAAGCCAGAAATCGAATCGACAATGTCAGGCGAGACATTGTAGCAGCGCGTCGCGAAGTTGGGCGTGCATTTCGGCCGGCAGCTTGCGTCCCTCGCGCGTGACGTAAAAGACGTCGATGGCTTTGTGCGCTTCAGTATCAATGAGGACTACTTCAATATTGCAGCCATTCGAAGAAATAGTGGACGTGATGTCGTAGAGCAGGGCAGGGCGATCCTGCGCCACGATTTGGATCAGCGTGGCCGTGGCGGAAGCCTGGCTATCGATGGCAACCGTTGGTTCGATGCGGGCTTTGCGGCTGGGCGCCGGCAGCCGGGGCCGGCTCTTGAGAAGCTGGCGGACATCGGCGCGGCCCAGCACGACGCGTTCCATCGTTATTTTGAGACGCTCCACTTCGGAAGGATTCAGCTCCAGCGTCCGCACCGGATCGGCGAAGGTGAACATATCGACGACGGTTCCCCGGCGATTGGCGAAAGCCTCGGCTTTCAGAATGTTCAATCCAAAACTGGCCAGGGTCCCGGCTACCGCTGCAAACAGGAACGGGCGATCCGCTGTGACCAGCGTCAACCGGTAGACTGAGCCCTGTTTCTCCAGATTCAAAGACACACCTCGCTGGCGGCTTTCCTCTTCCATGCGCACGTGCGCATCCATTTCCGATTCGCGATGCGTCCGCAGATAACGCGTCGGCAAACCTTCGAGGAAAGCGCTGCGGGCCGATGCATCGGCGCGCTCGATGCGTTCGTTTTCCAGTTCGCGAGTTAGTTCGTTGTGGGCGACAAGATACAGGCGCCACAATTGTTCGGCGCGCCAGGGCGTCATAGCGGCCGGGGTGACGGCGCTGATATCGGCGTACGTAAGAAGGGTGAGCGCCTTGAGACGCTCGACGGTTTCGACGCGATGTGCCAGATGCTCAGCGGTTGCGGGGTCGAACAGATCGCGCGAGTTCATGGTCGATGACAACTCAAGATGGGCGCGGATCAGAAACAGCACCGTTTCCCGATCCGCTTCAGGTACGCCGATGCGATGCATGATCTGCTCGGCCAGGCGGGCGGAGGCATCCACGTGCCCTTCATCGGCACTCCCTTTGCCGATGTCATGGAGCAGCAGCGCGAACAAAACCAGAGACGGCCGCTCCAGTTCGGAAAGAAGATCGGCGTAAAGCGGGTCTGGCAATTTGGTTAGCGTTTGAATGGCGACGAGGGTATGTTCGTCCACGGTGTAACGGTGATAAAAATCGCGAACGACCAGGCAATCAATTTGTTCCATCTCGGGGAAGATGGCTTCCAGCACGCCGGTTTCGTGGGCCACCCGCAGCGCCAGGATGGCATTGGGCAGCGTGAGTATCTCGTCGATGGCGGGCCATAGAGCCTGACGTTGGGCGAAGTGCGCGCGTATAGCGGGGAGGCGCGATGCAATTTGCTCTTCGGCTTCGCCGGAGAATCGAATGCCGTGCCGCGCAACAAACTGCAGCAGGCGGAGCAGCAGCGCTGGGTCCGCGTCGAGCTGCTGCGGCGTGCGGAAGTGAACCTTTCCGCGCAGCACCGTAAAATCCGTATTCGACAGACGCGTGCTTCGATCGCGGAACTGCGCGAATAGCGAACTGGCACGCGCTTCGCCAGTCTCCACTCTGCGCAACACCAGCCGGTTAACGACGCGCGCGTGCCGGAAATAATCGCGCATTACGGCGGCGGGATCACGTCCCAGTTGATCGGCGACCCACTCCTGGGCATCGAATGTCAGCACGTTGGAATCACGGCCGGCCTGCTGGTGCAGCAGGGTACGCAGCAGAAAAAGATAGTTCCGCGCTTCCTCAATCTCTGCGGGATGAGTGAGCGAGGCCGCTCCGATCTGATTCAGCCAACCGAGCAATTGCAGATCGCGCAGGCCGCCCGGCGCTTCTTTAATGTTGGGTTCCAGGTGATGATAAGTGTCCTGAAACCGGCTGTGACGATCGCGGGTGAGTACAAATAGATGCCGCGCCAGGTTGTCGCGCTGGCCCTGGACGAATCTCGGCAGGCGTTCCGCCAGGGTCTGGTACAAAGCCGCATCGCCGGTGAGAAAGCGTTGATCGAGCAGACTGACGTTCAGCTCAATATTGCGTTCGTGGAGTTGAGTGCATTCTTCTGGAGTGCGTACCGAGTTACTGATACGCAGACCGGCGTCCCATAGGCGCTGCTGGAATGCGGAGATGGCGTCGCGCCCGCTTTCCGGTATCCGCTGGTTGGCAAAGAGCAGCAGCAGGTCGACGTCGGAGTACGGGAAAAGCTCACGGCGCCCATAGCCCCCGACAGCCAGCAGAGCCGCTCCGGACGGCGCGGAAGCCGCCAGAGTATCGCGCCAGGCATCCGCCACTATCCGGTCTACAGAGGCGGTACGCTCGGCGAGCGCGCCGCTTACATCAAAGTGCTGTTTCTCCGCGGTCGTCATTCCGGATCCGTACTGCCTGCGCGACGTCGTACACGAAAATTTTTCCGTCGCCGATCTTGCCCGTGCGCGCTGCACTCGCAAGCGTGCGCAGAATTTCTTCCAGCCGGGCGTCGGCAACGACCAACTCGACTTTCATCTTCGGGAGCAGGTCGACGTTGTACTCCTGGCCGCGATAGACCTCTTTGTGGCCCTTCTGCCGCCCGTGGCCGCGGACTTCGGTGATGGTCATCCCGTCCACGCCAATGCTCTTGAGCGCTTCTTTCACTTCGTCCAGTTTGAACGGCTGAATGATGGCTTCGATTTTCTTCATGGCGCGTCCTAGTTATCCGAGAAGTAGCCTTCTTCTCCGTGCAGGCTGAGGTCGAGGCCCTGGATTTCCTGATCGCGCTCCACGCGCACGCCGGTTACCAGCTCGCAGATTTTCAGGATGAGCAGCGTTCCCACAATGGCCAGCACGGCGGCAATCGCGACTCCGGCCAGTTGATTCAGAACCTGCGACGCATGTCCGTCGATCCATCCCAAGGGTGCTGCGGCGCCGCTCGCGTCTTTCAGCGCATCGTTGACGGCGCGGGTGGCGAAGACGCCGGTGAGCAGCGCGCCCAGCGTTCCGCCGGCGCCGTGGACCCCGAACGCGTCTAGGGCGTCGTCGTAGCCGAATTTAGTTTTGACCAGGGTCACCATGAAGTAGCATACGACGCCGGCGGCCAGGCCAATCACAATCGCAGGCATCGGCGTAACGAATCCTGAAGCGGGCGTAATAGCGACCAGCCCCGCCACCGCGCCGGAGATCGCGCCCAGGATGCTTGGCTTCCCGCTGCGCATCCATTCCACCGCGGTCCAACTCAGCGTGGCGGCCGCGGCTGCCAGATGCGTGGCCACAAAAGCGCTTGTCGCCAGCGAGGATGCCGCCAGCGCGCTGCCGGCGTTGAAACCGAACCAACCCACCCACAGCAGAGAACCGCCGACCACGCTTAGCACCAGGCTGTGCGGCTTAATCTGCGCTTGAGGATAGCCTACGCGCTTGCCCAGGTACAAAGCGCACACCAGCGCCGAAACGCCGGAAAGGACATGCACCACCGTTCCACCGGCGAAATCAAAGCTCGGAATTCTGCCGCCGAGATAGGCATTCAGCAGGCCGCCTTTACCCCAGACCATGTGCGCCATCGGAAAATAAACCAGCGTGGTCCACAGCATCGTGAACAGCAGCATGGCGCTGAACTTCATACGCTCGGCAAACGCACCGGAAATCAGGGCGGGTGTGATGACGGCAAACATCATCTGATAGATCATGAAAGTCTGCTGTGGAATGGTGGGCGCGTAATCGGCATTGGGCGCGCTGCCCACGCCGTGCAGGAATAAATAGCGAAAATCGCCGATGAACGCGTTGCCCTCGCCAAACGCCAGGCTGTAGCCGACCACCGCCCAGAGCACCGAAACCGCTCCCATCAGGATAAAGCTATGCATCATGGTGCTGAGAACGTTCTTCCGGCGCACCAGCCCGCCGTAAAACAGGGCGAGGCCGGGCCCGGTCATCATCAGAACCAGCGCCGCGCTCACCAGCATCCAGGCGTTGTCTGCCGAGTTCTGGGCGGCGTGGACAGCATTCTCCAAGTTGCTCAGCCGGGTGCTGATGTCCGGCGCAGCCGCCGACAGTTGGGCGAGAAACAAAACGCTCATCCGTTACATTATTTCGAACGGCGTGGCACGGCGGAGTAGAAGGTTTCTATCAGGCGTATTGAAATTTTCTATGGGACGCCGAGTCTATTCTTGGCGAAGAGCCGACGCCGGGTCGATGCGCAGTGCGCGCCGCGCCGGAATGTAGCAGGCAACCAGCGCCACCAGGATGAGCAGCAGCGATACTTCCGCAAACGTACCAGCGTCATCAGGCCGGATATTGAACAGCACGTTGGCGAGGAAGCGGGTGACGGCCGCGGCGCCAGCCAGTCCAATCGCCACGCCGAGCAGAACTAGCTTCAGCCCGCCGCGCAAGATCAATCCGACTACGCTCCCCGGAGTGGCGCCGAGTGCCAGGCGAACGCCGATCTCATGCACCCGTCGGCTCACGGAATACTGCACGATTCCATAAATACCAACCACGGCCAGCACTAGCGCAGCCAGTGAAAAGCTGCCCAATAGCCAGGTTCGAAGCCTGGGAAGCGCGGCCGAATCCGCAAGGTATTGCTCAAGCGGAGCGATTTCGGAAATCGGCTGGTTCTTGTCGACGGTCCACACCTGCGCGCGAACGGCGTTGGCTAAATTGCCCGCTTCCGGCCGGGTCCGAATCACCAGGCTCATCCAATTCAGCCAGGCTTGGGTCTTTTGCGCATGAGGAAAATAAAGTGCCGGCCCTTCTTCCGTTTCCAGGTCAGTCTGGCGGATGTCGCCCACCACGCCCACCACTGTCGCCCAACGTTCATCCTCATCCAGCTTGATGCGCTTGCCGAGCGGATCGGCATCGGGCCACAGCCGGCGCGCTAGGGATTGACTGATGACCGCGGCTTCCGGCGCACCCGCGGCGTCGTTGCCGCCAAAGTACCGTCCTTGACGGAGCGGAATTCGCATCACGCGAAAATAATCCGGTGTAACCCAACGCACCCCGGCCCTCGGCCGTTCCGGTTGCGCCGCCGGGTTCTGATTGTCTGCCTGGATTTTGAAAGCCATCCGATTGTGGCGCAGCGGGAGGTCGCTGACGGCTGCCGCTCCTTCTACGCCCGGCAGCGATTGCAGCCGTTCCACCACCTGCTGAAAGAACGCGACATGTTGTGCATTGCTTTGATATCCTGCTCGCGGCAGCGTCAAATTTGCCGTCAACACGCGGCCGGGATCGAAGCCGGTATCAACGCGCATCAGGCTGAGCAGACTGCGCGCCAGCAGGGTTGCGCCGACCAGCAGCATCATCGCCAGCGCGATTTCGGCTACCACAAAAACGCTGCGATGGCGTTGGGCTCCAGGTCCGGCTTGCGGGCTCCTGCCGCCGGATTTGAGCGGAGAGACTAAATCGCCGAGCGCGCCATGAAGCGCCGGCGCAAGCCCAAACACGGCCGCCGTAATTGCCGAAAGCAAAATCGCGAAGGCCAATACTCTGCCATCCATCACGACTTCCTGCAAGCGCGGAATCACCGACGGGTCAATGGTGCGCAGCATGCTGAGACTCCAGGTGGCGAACAACCAGCCGAGGGCTCCGGCCAATAGCGCCAGCACCAGACTCTCGACTAGCAACTGTTGGGCGATACGCAGCCGGCCCGCGCCCAGCGCCGCTCGCAGGGCCATTTCATGAGCACGCCCCGCCGCTCTGGCCAGCAGCAGATTGGCCACGTTCGAGCAGGCGATCAACAGCAAGAGACTCACCGCTCCCAGCAGCACCGCAAGAGTAGTGCGGAAATCGCCTACGATTTGTTCCCGCAACGGGATCACTCTGACGCCGTAACCCTGATTGGTAGCCGGGTAGGCGCGCTCGAGCCGCGCCGCAATCACGTTCATATTCTGCTGCGCGTTTCTCCGGGTCACGCCTGGCTTCAGCCTGCCCAGCACGCTCAACCAGCGCCCCTCGCGATTCTGCCGGTTGGCCCCATTCAGCGCCAGAGGTATCCATAGCTCGATGTCGCTCGCGGGAAAGGCGAAGCTCGCTGGAACTACTCCGACGACCGTGCAGATGCTTCCGTTGAGAGTGAGCGTCTGTCCGGCGAGATGGGTGTTTGAGCCGAAGAGGCGGTTCCAAAGTTTCTCGCCGACGACCACCACGGAGTCTTTGCCTTTTTGATCCTCGTCGGGAAGGAAGGTGCGGCCTCGCGCCGCTTGGATGCCTAAAGCGTTGAAGAACTCAGGCGAAACCAGCGCACCGCGAATTTGCTCCGGTTCGGCCTGGCCGGTCAGGTTGAGTAGCCATGGAGCATAGTGCGCCAGGGCGGTGAAGACTTCGTTCTGATTTTTCCAATCGTAATAGTCCGCGGCCGAAGCTTGGCCGGGGCCAATGCGCGGGATCATCTCCGAAACCGTCATAAGTTCGCCCGGGGAAGGGTAGGGCAGCGGCCGCAGCAGCACGCCGTAGACCACGCTGAAGATCGCAGTGCTCGCGCCAATCCCGAGTGCCAGAGTGATCGCGCTGGTCGCCGCGAAGCCCGGATTTTTGCGCAGCATCCGCGCCGCGAATCGCAGATCGCGCCAAACCGTTTCGATCCAGCCGAGCGTATCCATTTCGCGCGCTGCCTCCTTTACCGTTGCCGGGTTGCCGAACTGGAGCAGCGCTTTGCGGCGGGCTTCCTCGGGCGGGATGCCGGCCTCGGCGAATTCTTTCTCGCGCATATCGAGATGAAAGCGCAACTCGTCATCCAGCTCGCTTTCGAGCCGGCCTTTTCTGAACGATCCGCGCAGACGATCGATCCACGACATAAGCTTGACCCGTTAAGCCAACCGCAATACCCTGGCCACGCCTTCGGTGAGGCGCGTCCAGTTCTGCTCTTCTTCAGCGAGTTGTTTGCGGCCGGTGGGCGTCAGCCGGTAGTAGCGCGCCCGGCGATTGTTTTCCGAAGTGCCCCACGCCGAGCGAATCCAGCCGGTTTGCTCCAGGCGATGCAAGGCCGGATACAACGAACCTTCCTCCACACGCAGCGCTTCGTCGGAGACCTGTTGAATCCGAACTGCGATGCCGTAGCCATGCATGGCGTCGCGCGTCAGCGTCCGCAAGATGAGCATGTCGAGGGTGCCCTGCAGCACATCGGTCTTGGCTTTCATCCACTCTCCTAGATGTCTAGGGTAGTATGACGCCGGATGTTTCCGCTGTCAAGAAAATTTGGCGAGTCGCGGTTCAGGCCGCGCTGGAAGGATTCTTGAGCATCAACACAAAGACACGGATGACCTCGGGATCCCATCGCAGCCCGGCACCGCTCAGCAGGATTTCGATCGACTCCGCTTGAGACAACGGGCCGCGATAAGGCCGCGTGCTGGTGAGCGCGTCGTACACATCCGCCACTTGCACGATGCGCACGCCAAAAGGGATTTCGCTATGTGTCAGCCCGTGGGGATACCCGCTGCCGTCACTGTGCTCGTGATGGAGTTCGACGATAGGGAGAAATGGTTCAAAAGCGGTGCCGAGCTCCAGCATTTTACGGCCGATGAGTGGATGCAACTTTACAATTTGAAATTCTTCGACGGTGAGCGGCCCCGGCTTATTCAGAATATTTTTAGGGATGGCGATTTTTCCGATATCGTGAAGACAGGCTCCGATACGGATGATTTCAGCCTTCGCGGGCGGAATCGACAGGGCTTTCGCGATGGCCAGGGCATAGCCTCCAACCCGATTACCGTGCGCCGCTGTGATGGGGTCCTGCGCCTCGATGGCGTGACTGATCCCTTCCCAACGCGTAGCCTGCGGCCAGGTGGTGGGGGCCACGGTAAGTGTAGCGCTGCCGGCCATATCTTGAGGGTTGAATCGGCAGGCGGGGGAAATATCTTTAGGAAACGGATTCTCTTCTTGTAGCGTCTAGAACCCTTGCTATAATTGAAACTCCGGAAGCCCATCGATTCTTAAAATGCTTTTTTCAATTCGGAAGTGCTTGTGTGTCTTGATCTTGACTGGCGGCGCGGCGTTCGGCGCATCGTTCATGAACGGTCAGGCCGCGCGTTTGCTAATAGGCCAGAGTAACTTTACGGCCCAGGGTGTGAACTTTCCGTACGGGGCCCCGGCGAATAGTGATGTGCTGGTGGGCGCGGTAGGCGGCTTGGCATACGCCCCTTCCACGGACACGCTGTTCGTAACGGATGCCAACCGCGTCGGCGCTCTACCCATCAACAATCGGGTGCTCATTTATAACCGGATTACCCGGCACCAAATCCCCACCCTAACCGAAGAAATACAGCAAGGCAGCCGTTGCAACGTATGTGTCGGGCGAGCCAATCTCGTCGCGGGCCAGCCGGATTTCACCGCCATCGATATCAACCTCACCCAGACCGGGCTGCGCACGCCCACGGCCGTCGCCTCCGATGGACACATCATGGCGGTGGCCGATACCGACAATAATCGCGTGCTCATTTGGCGGACTATTCCAACCAGCAACGGCGCTCCGGCCGACGTCGTCATCGGTCAGGTGGATTTTACCCACGCTGTGACATCCGTGCCGCCGACCGCCAAGTCTTTGCGCGGACCTCAAGGCGTTTGGATTCAGAATGGCAAGTTGTATATTGCCGACTCGCAGGACAATCGCATCCTGGTCTACAACTCGATCCCCACTGCCAACGGCGCTGCCGCGGACATGGTTCTCGGCGCGAAAGATTTTGTCACTTTCGTGCAGTCCGACATCGCCCAACAGAATACCGACGCCACCGCCAGCAACATGCTCAACCCGGTGGCGGTGACTTCGGACGGAACCCGCCTGTTTGTAACCGACCTCGGCTATAACCGGGTTCTCATCTGGAATTCTATCCCGACAACTAATGGCGCCGCCGCCGACGTGTCGGTGGGCCAGCCGGACCTGGTCAGCTCGACTCCCAATAATGCGTTTACCGGCATCGGAGCCACCGATACCACCGACACCACCGACAAAGAAGTCCCTGTGTTGTGCACCGTAAGCAACGGCACGGATGGCAATAACCAGCCAATTTACCCGTCCCTCTGCGCCGCGACCCTGAGCTTCCCCCGTTTCGCCCTGTCCGACGGCACGCATTTGTTTATCGCCGACGGCGGCAACGACCGTGTATTGGTCTACAACACGATTCCCACTAAAAGCGGCGCCTTGGCCGATACCGTTCTGGGCCAGTCCGACTTCACCTCTGTGGTGGCATCCGATGGCCCAAATTATCTGATCTCGCCTCTGTCGCTCGCCGTGGCCGGTGACGATCTTTTTGTCACCGATACCTACAATCGCCGGATACTTGTGTTCACTCCCGCCGAACCCAGCGTCCCGATCAACGCCATCCGCAATGCGGCCAGCCGCGAAATCTTCGCTGTGGGCAGTGTCACGCTGGGCGGTACGATCACCGCCGGCGATGTCCTCACGGTGACCATAGCGGGCAAGGATTACGCCTACACGATGAAGAGTGGAGACGGATTCGATACCGTCCTCAACGCGCTGCTGGTTTTGATCAATGGCGGCAATGGAGGCACCCCTGACCCCAATGTCATTGCCCTGGTGAACATCCAGATACAGCAGCTCGAACTAACCGCGCGCGCGGCGGATACGGCGGGCGACAGCGTTACCCTGGCGACCACCGTATCGGCCAACGCCACCATCGTACCTACTACCAGCGGTGCTACGCTGCTCGGCGGGGGGAATTCGGCGCAGCTCGCACCGGGGACCCTGATTTCGATTTGGGGATCGAACCTCGCGGAGACCACCGTTTCAGCTCCCAGCGGCGCCACTAAGCTGCCCACCACCCTCGGTGGAGTGCAGGTCTACGTGGACGGAGTCAGCATCCCTCTGCTCTACGTTTCCCGCACCCAGATTAACGCCCAGCTTCCCTATATTGTCAGTGACTCCGATGGTGTCAGCACTTACGTGCGGACGCTCTTTGCCGATGGACGGCTGGTAGTGTCGGCGGCCGTGGGTGTGCCCATTGTGCCCCAGAACCCAGGTATTTTCGCGGCCGAGGGAGCCGATCCGCGGGCGGCCGTCATGATGCACGGCTCCAACTTTGCAACCGGCCTGGTCTCTGTGGACGGGACGGTTGTCGCAGGCGAAGTAGGCACCGTCGGCATTAATGGCCGCACCTACTCCTACACTCTCCTCAGCACCGATACGCTATTTACCGTGCGTGACGCGTTGGTCGCTGCCATTAATAAGGATCCCCAGGTCTCGGCGTCGCCGTCCGGTTCGTTTTCCCGCATCGTTCTGAAATCCAAAATTGCCGGGAAGGCCGGAGAGAATATTCCGTTCACCGCTACGGTGACCGGCACCAATCTTCTGCTGACCGCCATCGGCCCCAGTTCGCAGCTTTGCTGTGCCAACCAGGGTCCGGTGACCACAGCCAATCCCGCCATTCCCGGCGAGTTCGTCACCATCTATGCCGCAGGCCTGGGCTTGCTGGTCGATGCGGAGAGCGGCAATGCGGTAACCGTCGTCGCCGGCGAAAAATTTAAAGGCGGAAATTACGATGCCTTGGCGTTTGTCTCCTCCCTGGCTGGAGGCTCGACTGCCAACGTGATCGATACCAACCTCTCGACCGATATGATCGGTGTCTACAAGGTGGATCTCCAGCTCGGCGTCGCCATTGCGACCAATCCGCTCACGCAGCTCACCATCTCGCAGGCCGATTTCGTAAGCAACGTAACGACGTTCCCGGTTCTGGTGCAGCCGCTCGCGATCACCAGCGCCGCGGTTCTTCCTGGCGCCGTACAGAACCAGTCTTACAGTTTCCAATTCGTGGCCACCGGAGGCGTGACTCCTTATACCTGGGCGTCTACGTCGGGCTCACTGCCGGGCGGCCTGACGCTCTCCACCCTCGGACTCCTCACCGGTACTCCCACCGGCTCCGGTTCGACATTCACCGTGACGGTCACCGACAGCGTTGGCGCGACCAATACTTCCACTTTCACGCTGACCGTGAACCCGGCCGCTACTCCCAACGGCGGTGGCAACGCAGGCAGTTCCTCCACCATCCGCCAGCCCGGCCGCGGGAACGCCACCAAGGATCGCGCCGTCAGCAAACGCAATATGCCGGTGGCGCAATAACCGCGTCTAGCCGCGCAGTTTTTCCAGCAGCTTCACGCCCATGGCCACGTCGCGCAGCCGCTCGGCGTGATCCGGAACTTCCCGCTCAATATTAAGCTGCCCTTTGAAGCCGATCTTTCTGAGCGTGTCGATGAACCGCTCCATTCCCACCGCGCCTTGTCCCAGCGGCTTTTCCGTCCCCAGCGCGCCGGGTGAGCCTTTGGGCGGCCAGTCGCCGTCTTTGGCGTGCACTGAGATCACGTGCGCGCCCAGTATGCCCAGCGCTTCGATCGGGTCGCCAGTGCCGTACAGAATCATGTTGGCGGGATCGAAATTGATTCCCAGATTCGGCCGATTCACATCGCGCAAAAAGTGCAGCAACACCGGCGCCGGCTCCTGGCCGGTCTCAAGCGCAAAGGTTTGCTGATTGCGTGCCGCATGGTCGCAAATGCGGCGGACGAGATCGCGCACGGCAACATAATTCGGATGCTGTGTGTCTTCCGGGACGAAGCCAATGTGCGCCCCGATGCCGCCCACGCCCAGTTCACGGGCGAAATCGCTGACAGCGAGAGTCCGCGCCTCCCGCGCCGCGCGCGTGCCCGCCGGAATAAAGCCGACGGTCCGTTCGACGGTGGGAATATCGGCGTAATCTTCTCCGATGTAGGCGCAGAAAACGGTTTGCAGGCTGAAGTCTTCCGCCTCCAGCGCAGCTTTCCAGCGCGCCGCCGCGCCGTCCAGTGCCATCTCACCGGGAACTAGCATCTGACCGCAGCGCACGCCCAGCGACTTCTGCTCGCGCACCGTGGCCGCAGGGTCGTCGCCCGCCCAGAACAGTACGCCGATTTCCATATTCCCTAAAACCTGCATGCGATCTTTTCTCCGTTTCTGCTTCTCGATTCCAACATCAGCCGCGTCAGCTTCACCGCCATCGCGGATTCTTCCGGCAGGCACAACTCCGGTTTGCGGTTGTGCGCAGCGCAGTCGATGAAATAGGCGAGCTCTTCCTGGAACCAGTCGGATTCGCCGGCGGGCTCGAGCGCTTCGGTCTGCGCCATCGGCTCCGTACAGCGTCAAGCGGGCGGCCGAGCGAACTGAATTCCAGCGTGCCGTTTTCACTCACCACGGTGAACTCCATCGAAAACGGATACGACTTCGGATGATGCCAGCCGCCCGTGATCGCGACGCTCGCAATCCCAGGGTAATGAAACTGCGCCAAAATCCAATCGATTCCGCGCGCGGCGGCTTCGTAGCCCGAAGCGGAAACGGCGGCAGGCGGCCCGAACAAATGCAGGCAGTAATCGACATCGTGGATCAGCAAATCGAAAACGCCGCCGCCGCTTTTGGCCGCATCTCCGAGCCACTGGCTCCAGGCTGGCGCGGCGCAGCGCCGCCGGAAAAACGCGCTGTGCACCGCGCCCAGGCGTCCGGATTTCAGCGTGCTCGCGGCGTTGCGATAACCCGGAATGAAGCGCAGCACCTGCCCGGTCATCAGGACGCGGCCGCTTGCGGCGGCTTCGGCCAGCATCAGGTCGGCAGTCGCGCCATCAAGCGCCATGGGTTTTTCGACCAGCACATGCTTGCCGGCGCGCAACGCCGCGAGCGCGACCGGCGCGTGCTGATCGGTGGGCAGGCAAATATCGACGGCGTCGATGGCGGGGTCGGCCAGCGCTTCGGCGACAGTGCGGTACTTCTTGACCGCCGAGAAATCCATCTTCTCGCCCGGCCCGCCCAGGTTGCCTTGGATCGCGCTCAGGTCGCCGGAGAGCTTCTTCTCATCGGAGCTGACCACGGCAGCAAGCGTGGCATGAGGAATTTTTCGAAGGGCCTTGAGGTGGGTGCTCCCCATGAAGCCGAGGCCGAGAACAGCGATTCGCATCAGAGGGAGATTGTATCAATTCGAGGTGGAGAGGATTCTTTGGCAGACCTGCCGAGTTTTTGTATTGACATGCTGGCCAATTCGGCTCTAATATATCCGCAACGGATGTATAGATGTCCAAGGTGAAACCGAAAGACTTGATCCCCCTCACGCCTCCGGTGTTCCACATCCTTTTGGCCTTGGCTGACGAGGAGCGTCACGGCTACGGCATCATGCTGGACGTCGCGCGACAGACCGGCAATGCTCTTCAGCTTGGTCCAGGGACGCTCTACGGCTGTCTGAAACGCATGCTTGCTGCGGGCCTGGTAGAAGAATCGGCCGAGCGCCCGGACCCTGCTTTAGATGACGAGCGGCGCCGGTACTATCGCATGACCGTACTCGGTCAGGGCGTAGCTCGCACCGAAGCCGACCGCCTTGCTCGTGCTTTGGTGGCGGCGAGAGAGAAGCGCCTAGTTGGTCGTCGAACGACTGGTGCGGCCGAAGGAATGGCGTAATGCAGTACTCCCTTCTCCTGCGCCTCCTTCGCCGGATCTACCAAGTACTTTTGTATGCTTATCCGACGGATTTTCGTCGGCGATACGGTCCCGAAATGATTCAAGTCTTCCGCGACCGTTCCCGGAGTATGGCGCGAGCCTCCGGCCTGAGAGGTCTACTGCGCTTCAGCATTTACATTTGGGCCGACTGGTTGATCACCACAATCCGTGAGCGGATCGCCTCCACGCATGCTCCTGTCGAAGCCTCCGTCGCAGCGGTGCAAGCTACGGGCGGAGTGCCCGGCTTCTACACCAGCGAGAGCTTTGTACCACGTCGGAGCGCGCTGATCTGTGGAGGCATATTGACGTTGGCTACTTTTAATGCAGTTTCCTCCGCGATCGAACATGGCGGGGGCCTTCGCACATTTCTAATGCCGCTTGGCGGTAGTCATGCCACGAGCCAACCGAAGCTTTTAGAAACGGGCGAGTCGGGTTTTTGGGCGTTCGGGCGGTCAGTTGCTGCATCTGCGGATGGCGTGTTGGTGGTGTTATTTCAAAACCAGGCAGCCACGGCCGGTAACTCCATGAAACATGATCGCGTGAAACCGAATGGACTATGGTCAAATCTGCTGTGGCTTGTTCACGTCCGTCCGCATTTTCCTTCTCGTAGCGGCGAGTTTTTTCTCGCTACTCCGAGCGCGCTTCAGTCTGGGAAATCCGAGGAGGCTCGGACCGACATCAGCAACGCTTTGATCTCACAGTTCGACAAATCGGACGTCCTGGGACTTGGTGAAATGCACTGGACTCGCGAAGACCACGACCTTAGGATGAAGCTCGTCCATCACCCGGATTTCCCGAAGAAGGTTCACTACATCGTAATGGAGTGCGGGAACTCTCTGCATCAGGAGATTCTCGACCGTTATATCCGCGGAGAGGATGTGTCGCAGCAGGAGGTGCAAGACGTGTGGCGAGACATCACATCGCCAGGAGGTTGCGATTCTCCTGTCTACGAACAGTTTCTTAGCGAGGTTCGATCGATAAACCGAGGACTGCCAAACACTCAGGCGATCCGCGTGCTTGCGGGCCAACCGCCGATTGACTGGGCCAAGGTGAAAAACCATGAAGAGGTGGCTTCGATAGCAGCGACGGGAGATGAATTTGCCGCGAAGTTGATCGCTCGGGAAGTCTTACGAAAAGGCCAGAAAGCAGTTGTGATTTTTGGCGCCGGCCACTTTTGGCGGAATACCTCGAGCGTACCCGGTATTCCTGCCGGCTCCACACTTGGTCCGCTCATCGACAAGGCATTTCCTGGGCGGCTCTATACGGTTGTTCCAATTCCAGGTGGAATCTATCCTGATACCCTGAAGCTGGAAGCGCTTGTTGCAGAGTGCTGAACGGCCCGTGCTGAAGCCACTCAAAGGAACGGCTCTCGGTACACTGGATGCGAACGAGTTTATTGGGAGCCCGCTGCACCTGCCATTTCGGTTGTTTCCAGATGGTCTTGGTATCGGTGAGGTTGCCGATGCTTTTGTCTATCACGGCCAAGCTGCAGATACGATTGTCAACGCGGACCCTGCGGTCGATGCTGACAAAGCTTACGCCGCAGAGAAGGATCGCCGTAGGCGGCTACGACAGCGCCCCCAATAATTTACCTGACAGACCCGCGAGGCAGACTTTCAATCTCTACGGCAGCAGCGCAATCTCCACCCGCCGGAACGCAAACCTTCGCGCGTTCTCGTCTATCAGATCCACCTGGCAAATATATTTGCCCGCGGGCAGCGCTGCTAACGGCGTCTGAAACGAGATCGGCAGCACGTTCGGGACGCCCTTCCGCGAATTGCGTCAGGCGCACCGGAGACGATTCGAACGCCTTGCGCTTGCCGCGATAGAACGACAGCACCGCTGCCACATTAGGCCGGCTGTCGGGATCTGCGGCCGTGGGGTCGTAGACTTCCAGGTATACGTACAGATTCTGATCCTTGCGAAACGCGCGCGTGATGCTAGGCACCAGCTTCTGGCCGTCGCGGATGAGCGGGTTGGCGGCGAGATCCTTCTTCCTTGCGCCTGCCGAGCCCACCGCTTCCTGCATCGATTGGCGCTGCGAGCTCCACACCACCGAGCTCAACCTCAATACGTCCGCGGCCGCCGTCAAATCGGGAACCACCAGCGGCGTCTGGAACGTGCCCATCTTGCCGCTGCCGTTCTCGCGCACCAGGAATTTCAGGTCATACGTTCCGGGCGGAACGGTGAAGCCGGTATCGTATTGCAGCGAGCGCGTACCTAGCTGCCCGGCGCGGGTCTCGCTCAACTTCACACGGATTTCGTCGCGCACCGTCGAGATCAGTTTGCCTTTGGCATCTCTCATCTGGCCGATGAAATCCACATCCGTTTGTTCGTTGCCACCCTTCTTCGCGAGCGGAATCACAGAGCCGGGAATCTTAAGCGAGACCGGCACGAAGTACGTTTTACGATTGATACGGAAATAGTCGGCCTCGGCCGCGACCGGCATATCGGTGATCGGGATCGCCCAAGCATGAGCGCTTCTTCGAGCTGCCGTTCTTTATCGGCCGCGGTGAATTTGGCAAAAACCTTGGATGCGAAATATCCGCCGCGATATTCCAGCTTTGCCGATGGCTGCGACGCCAGCTTCACCTGCACGCGGCGGAACTTGCCGTCGGAGTGGTCGTTCGAGCTGTAATATCCCAGCACGTAATAGCTGCTCACTTCGTTGCGCGCCTGCACAATGCCCAGGCCGAGATCGTTGTTGTCGAGAAACGCCTTGCCCCCGGTATCGGCGGCCAGCGAGACCAGCGTTTCCTGCTGATCGTTGAAACGATCGCGCTGGGACTGTTGCGCCTGGCCTGTGAAGACCGCGTTGCCCTTGGCCGCGGCAGTGCTGGAATCGCCGCCCGGCGGCAAGGCAGCCAGCCCGCGCGCGTCAATCGGATAGAACGACACGTTAGCGCGCACGGCTGCATTGATGGTCGAGCGAAGCTGCGATTGATTCTCGACGCCGCTCTTGCCGACGCCGCTTGAAAAATAAAGCAGCGCCTTCTTCTCGGGTAGCACGGCCAGCATCTTGGCCGCCGATTCGAGCGCGCTGAGCTTGCGATCGGTATTGAAAATGTTGAACTCGGTTTCATCGGCTGAAAACGCCGCGGCGGTATCTTCACCGGTGGTGCCGTCGCCGCCTTCGACCGCCAGATCGCTCGCCACGCCAATGTGAAAGGCCTTGATGGCCGTGGTCAGGCGATCCTTGTCGTCCGTGAAAGTCCTCTTCGACGGTCAGCTTGGAAGAGAACGTCATGATCGAGACCAGATCGGACGGGCCCATGCGTTTGTCGACGAATTCGAGCGCCGCTTTCTGCGCGCGCAGTTGCTCGGGAATCCCCATGGCGGAGAAATCGAAGAACATGATCAGCAGCCGGCGGTCCTGATACTGGATGCTTCCCGCCTTGGTAGTCGCGATCTGCTGCGCGCGGCCGGGAACCGGTGTTGGCTTGACGACGACCGGGGCGGCGGGCGTAGCCGACTCGCTCAATTGCTGGTATTCGAAAACCGAAAGCGTCTGCGGCTTGCCATCTTCGAGGACCACAAAATCTTCCTTGCGCAAGCCTTGGCAGTTCTTTACCCGATGAATCGCGCGCGCTTACATCCAAAATCACCAGGTTGGCGGACGATTTGAAAACCGCATCTTCCTGCTGCGCCGGCAGGAGAAAAACGCAAAGCAGTAGAAGGCAGATCGCCGGGCGAGTCATCAGAATCGGAACCTCACCGTGCCTGTGATGGTGCGCATCCCGCTGGCCGCCGAGGCGAGTCCGTAGTTGGAGGCGTTCACCACGGTGTACACATTAGTAATGCTGACATGATTGGTGATGTTCGTGGTGTCCACGCGGAATTCGACGCGGCGGCGATCGTCACCCATGCGGAACGAGCGCGACAGCGACAGGTTCAAAGAAAATAATCCCGGCCCCGGAATCGTGTTGCGCCCGGCATTGCCGAACTCGCCGGCGACCGGCAGGGTGAACGCAGCTAGGTTGAAGAATCCGCCGCTGCTATCGATGGGAGCGCCCGTAGCGTCGGCGCGTCCGCTGCCCACGGCGCCGGTTCCGGCGGTGTCGGACTGATTGCCGAGGACTCGCGCAGTCAGCGGAGTGCCTGTCGCCGCAGTGACGCTGCCGGTGAACGTCCAGTCCTTAAGCAGCTTTTCCGGAACTCCGCCGCCGCGCAGCAGGCCATTCTCGCCGACCGGCGATGTGTAGATGTAATTCACTGCGAGCTTGTGGCGTTGATCGAAACTCGAGAGGCCGCGCTCGGCGCTCAAGTCATTTTCATTTTGCGCGACGACCGTCGCGCCGCCGCCCAGCGTCGATGCGTTGTCAATCGATTTGGAATACGTGTACAGAACATTCGCCGAGATCCCGCGCGAGAAGCGCCGCGTAAAGCGCACTTGCCCGGAATGATAGATAGAATTTCCATCCGACGTATCGAAGATGAAGCCGGTGGCGTTGCCAATCTGCAGTCGCTCCTCCGAACTTAATGGCGATCCGGGTGCCGCGCGATTGGGGTAATCCTGAATGTCGAGGCGCGTGCCTTTGGTGCCGAGGTAGCCGACTTCGAGAACCAGCGAGTGCGGCAGGGATTGTTGAATGAAAATATTCCACGTCTGCGCATAGCCCACGCGATAATTCTTGTCGACGGCGTAAGTGTTGGTGATGGTATTCGAAGGCGCGCTGGCGAAGCCGTTGGCGATCGTCAATGGGTCGGCAACGCTGGTAACCAAGGTCGCGCTGCTAGCTGCGAAGGGCGGCTGCGAAGCCAATTGTGACGGGAACTGGGTGTAAATGGATCCGTTATAAAAGATGCTGTAGCCCATGCGAACCAGGAACTGCTTGGCGGCCCATGGCTTCCAAGCCAGGCCCAGGCGCGGCGAGAAATTGTTGCGGTCCGGATTCACTAAGCCGGCAGGAAACGCCCCGCTGTAAGGGCCGCTCTTATCGGGAGTCACCACCGCGACTGCCGAGAAATCCGGCGCGATATCCAGATTCGCCAGACGCCCGTACTTTTCCGTGAACGGATTGAAATACTCGTAGCGCACGCCCAGGTTCAGCGTAAGATTGGGCCGAACGCGCCAATCGTCCTGCACGAACTCGTTGGTGGCCCAACTGCGAAAGTAATTGCTGGAGGTTCCAAAGCGGATGGAGCTGGACTGCGGAAAGCCTAGCAGGAAATCGGCAAAGTCGTAGCCGGTGTTCGGCAGAGGTTGACCGTTGGCGCCAAACGCGCTGGTCAACAGGCCGCTGAACGAATACGTGCCGCGCCCATTCTGATCGGTCTTCAGGTTAAGCTGCACGCGGCGGAATTCTCCGCCAAAACTTATTGTGTGGACGCCATGCACCTTGGTGACACTGTCGGTAACGCCGCTGGTTTGATTGCGCGTGAGCGTGGGGCTGGCGTCGGTGAGTCCGCCGTAGTTGGTGAACGATAGATTAGGTGGCCCGAAGTTGATCGGGTCGGGCGAAGTTCCGTTGATCCCGATTTGCTCTGCCACGTTGGCGCCGTTAGCGAATGCAGGGACGGTCTCGCTCCGGTTCCGGCTGAAGTTCCAGCGCAGAACGTTGAACAGCGTTGGGCCGAAATTGTGCGTCCAGCCGACCGTCGAGCTCATGCCCAGGCCGGTGACTTCGTCGGTGAATCCGTAGAGCTGGGCGCTGTGTCCGTTGCGCTGTTGCAGGTTGAAGTTAAAATCCAGTTGATCCTTCTTCGTGATCGGGCGGTTCACGCGCAGGTTGAGGTTCTCGGTATTCTGCGGAACCGAACGGACATTTTGATAATTCTGCACGCTGCCCGGCTGGTTGGCCGTGGGAATGTAGGCGAGCAGACCCAGTGCCACCGGGTCGATGCGAGCCTGCGGAATGATGCCGTCGGGAAAAGGCGCGTGGGTTGTGGGATCGTAGATCGCCGCCGGTCCGCCATTGACGGATTGCGAAAAATTGCCGCCGCGCTCAAGCGTAGTGGGCAGCGTTGCGAATGCCGAATAAGGCGTCCGGCTGAGCAACCCCGTATAGTTCAGGAAAAAGAACGTCTTTGGGCTGTTGATCAGGTGCGGGATCTTCAACGCACCGCCGGCGCTGAGGCCAAATCGTTCTGAACCGTACGCGGGGTTAGCAAGTTCCTGTCCTGTCAGAGAAAACGGCCGGGCGTTGAGCGCGGAGTTTCCGACTGTGAAGAAAACAGCGCCTCGAATGGTGTCGCGATTAGCTCGTCCGGCGCGGTTTCCAAACGCGCCTCCCGGAGGACCGCCACCAGCGCCTCTGGCGCGCCCGCCTGGTCCGCCACCGAATCCCGGGCGTCCGCCGCCACCACCGCCAGCCGGAAATCTTCCGCCGCCTGGACCGCCTCCCCCAGGACCGCCTCCACCGCCAAAGCCGGGAACCTGTCCGCCGGCACCTGGGGCGCCGCCAGCACCCGGTCCAAAGCCGCCCTGGTCACCGAAGCCACCGCCGCCGCGGAAATTTGGCCCCAACCCTTCATCCGGACGCGCGGCGCCCAGCGCCTGGCTTAGGCTGCCGTTCACCAAGAAAGCTTCATTGGCGTTGCCGGATTCGGTCGCGGCTGGCGCCGCCTCCGCCATAAGGGCGTCGGCGTTAGGATTCAGCGTGAGATTCTCAAAGCCTTGCCCGCGTGCCTGTTGCCCGCGGTTCGGCAATGCGCGCACCGGCGTGCGCGGACGCAACTCCAGCGTCCAATCAATCGGAGCAGGGGTGCCACTGATTTGAACCTGGCGCGTGGCCGTGACAAAACCAAAGATCTCGACCGCCATTTCCCACGTGCCGGGATACACGGTTTCAAAGCTGTACTGCCCGGACTCGTCGGTGACCGTGGAGAGTTTTTCCTTGCCCTGAACCGCCGTTACGACCGCTCCAGGGATAGGCTGTCCGGCTGCTCGCACGGAACCGCCCGCGGACAGACCGGTTGGCGCGGGAACATTCTGCGAAAACCCAGATGCGGCCAAAAAGAGCGCCAGAATTCCGAATTGCAGCTTCTTGGCCAGAAACCGATCCTCTACGATCCCGCTCGCTTGGCAACAAATTCCTGCTTGCGTCCGCCGCCACCGTCGCGCTCGCGGGAGAACTTGATCTGATCGCCCTCGATCTTACCCTTGTAGACCATCTTCATCTCATTGCCCTGCATCTTCATTACCACGTTGAAGGAGATATTGTCCCCGTCCACCTTGCCGTTGACAATCTCCTGTTCGCCGCGCATGCCACCCACGGTGCCGGTGAGCATGTTGCCATCTGCCTTGAGGTTGAAAGTACTGGTCATGGTCTGCCCGTCGCGCCCTGGGGTTTCAGCCGTCCACTTGCCTGTGACATCGGCCGCCGCCGCCGCGAATGCGAAGACGCCCATAAGACAAAGTACCGCACAAAGTTTATATCTCATGCCCGAGGAGATGAGATATTAGCCCGTTTCGTTACGCGTTTGTCCCTATTTTACAAACATTTACGGGTTAGAACTGATATTACGGCATCAGGCTAATGCCGACGTGACTGAGGATCACGACACCTGTCAAATCCCGATCGAAGCGCAGGCGAATGCGCTTTGGCTGCCCGGCACTGCCGAAAGCGGTGAGGGGGATCGCGATCGTCTGGAAGATCGGCTCCGCGGGTTTTTTGTAGAACCAGTCATCGAGTTGGGCAAGCTTAGTGAAGCGCACATGGAGCGGCGGCAACACACCCCCAAACCGGCTGATGGGTTGCCGCGCAACCTGGCCATCGCGCGCTTCTACTTCTACCGTGAAATCGACGCGCGCGGGTTCCTTCTTTTTGTCTTCCGGCTTTTTCTCTTCATTCTTTTTCATGCCAGGCAAGGGAGCCTCCTCATCGGTAGAGGCAATGGAGAGGTTCAACGCCGTATGCGCGGGATCGAGCGTGAGGCCGCGCTCCGGAAGCGTGATCGACCACGTGGGTACAGGGGCATCGGCTTTCGCGCCAGTCCGGTTCCACCCGATGAAGACGCCGTTGTAGTCCCGCTTGCCATCGCGAAAGGGAATGCGGCCCTCGCGCCACACCGAGAGGTTCTCGCCTTCAATGCGGCCGCCCGCCAGCGTCGTCGTGTTGACGTCGGCGTCTTCATTGAAATTGGCTACCACCTGGTAGCCGGCGTCCTCGTAGCGGTTGATGTAATACGTGTCCGGCAGCCAGGAGCGCGCGGCGCGATAGTCGCGGAACAGCGGCAGGTATTCGCGGCGATTATGCAGGCTGGCTTCGAGGAATCCGGCAATATACGTTTTGGCGATGCGGCGCTGGTCTTCGCCACTCATCAGCGGTTTCAGATTGAGCATCCAACTGTAGGGCGCGGGGGCATCCGTGCGGCCCCAGACCGTGTTGAACTGTCCATGATTGGCGCGATAGATGTAGAGCTCGGCCTTGAACCACGGACCATTGCCGCTAAATTTCACGCGCTCCCATTGCTGGCTCCCCATAAACGTCGAAAGATCGGCGTCGTTGGCGCCCTGCAGGACGAGATAACTCACGTTTTCGATGACTCGCCACTGGCCCGCTGGTTTATATTGCCCCTCCGGCGGGGCGATGGCCATCACGGCTTTGATCGGATAGTGATAATCGAAGCGGATGTTGGCGTTGTCGGGATAGTGGGCAAGGTTGTTGAAGAACGCCGCCGTGGCCGCAGCTTCACCGCCTCGCGAATGGCCCATCAACGCGATGCTGTCGAAATCGACTTTCCCATAGAACGGATTTCCCGGTGCCTGATTCCATTCCCGCCAAAGTTTCAAATGCTCCAGCAGCATCCACCCCCGCACGGCTTGCTGATTTGGCGGATCCTGAAACAGTCCGCTGTTGAGGAAATTCTCATCGATCGACGCCAGAATGAATCCACGGCTGGCGAGAAGTTCACCCAGGTATTGATAGCCGGGGTCGGAAAACTCCGTCATCTGGTGATTGCCGTGGACGATCAAAACCAGCGGAAACGGTCCGGGACCATCGGGATACCAAACGCGCGCGTTCAAGGGAAGCTGGTCGACATCGAAGCCCCAATAGTAGCGGCGCAGCTTTTTTCTCCAGCCTTTGAACTCGGGCATCATCGGCGAGGCATCAACGGTACGTGTTTTGATAGCCACATTGGCGCCATATTCAGGGCGGCGTAGATCGTTGCCGGCGCCGTAGAACAAAGCCTTGGAGCGATAGGTTCCCGGCTCAGCGGGATTCGGCGCCTGTAACGGCTCGGGCGGTGGCGTGATTGGCTGCCCGAGCTTCACGATGTCATCAAGCGTGCCGTCGCTGGCAAACAGGTATATCAGCGTGACGTTCACCGCGACCGCGAAAATACAAAGCCCAATCACGATAATCTTCTTGGCGAGTGCGGATTGCCTGAAGGTGCCCGCGAGAAATGTAGCAATCGCCGCGCCCAGAAGGCATTCGGCGAGTCCCGCGACGGCCCCCAGAATCAAGCCCGCTGGAGGGGGTAGCATGAGCCCCACCAGCAGGCTCGCAGCCAAAATTACGCCGGAGATAAAGCGCGGCAGCTTGCGGAAGACCGTTAACAACCCGGCCATTGCAACGCCAACTAACGGGACGCCGAGCCCGGCCACAGCGAAGCAGAATAGGAAATCGAACCACAGCCCGAATCCAAGCTTGATGTTGAGCGACGCAATGAGCGCGGCGATGCCAGCCAGCGCCACCGCTCCCCACGCAGCTCCCTTGCGAGCCTCCGGACCGGGGCGGATTGTTTGCCAAGTTCGCGACCACCAGTCGCGCAGGCGCCGCCAGTTTATCGTGAGCCAGGTCACAGGGAACCAGTCTATGATACGTTTCTCGCATTCGGGTCAACGCCGCGGTAGCATCGAAGGATATTTATGACCCGACGATCCGTTTTCCATGCCGCCGCAGCGGGCGCGCTGGCCGCATCTCCCGCAGCTCCGGCGCTGAAGGCCCGCTTGAAGCAATCTGTTTCACGCTGGTGTTACGGCAAGATGAGCCTCGATGAGCTATGCCAGGCGGCGCAGCGCATCGGCCTCAAAGGCATCGATCTGGTGCCTTCAACGGACTGGCCCACCGTGCAAAAATACGGCCTCGTGCCTTCCATGACACCCGGCGCCGGCACCATTCCCGATGGACTGAACCGCACCGAGAATCACGCCGCGCTCGAACGCGAGTTCCGCGAGAACATCGCACGGGCGAAGGCAGCGGGCGTGCCTAACGTGATTACGTTTTCCGGCAATCGCCGCGGGCAGGCCGACGCCGTGGGTCTGGAAAACTGCGTGACCGGCCTCAATCGCGTGAAGAGCCTCGCCGAGGACGCCGGCATCACCATCTGTCTCGAGCTGCTTAACAGCAAGGTAGATCACAAAGACTATCAGTGCGACCACACGGCCTGGGGCGTAGAGGTGATCCGGCGCGTCGGCTCACCGCGCGTGAAGCTGCTGTACGACATCTATCACATGCAGATTATGGAAGGCGATGTGATCCGGACTATTCGCGACAACATCGCTCACATCGGGCACTTCCACACAGGCGGCGTTCCAGGACGGCATGAAATCGATGGCACGCAGGAACTGAACTATCACGCGGTGGCGGAAGCGATCGTAGCGGCGGGCTATACGGGGTACCTGGCGCACGAATTCGTGCCGGCTGCCAAGGATGGCATTGCTTCGCTGGAAGCCGCGGCGAAATTGTGCGACGTGTAGGACATGGCAGAAATGAAAACTGATATGGGCTCATCTCAGGAGAAGCTGCCAGGTCGCTCCAGGCGGCGTTACTTAGCGAACTTTTGTACCCTCCAGTTAGTAATCTCTGCCACATAGATACTTCCTTCGGAATCCACCGCGAGATTGTGCGGGAAATCCAGATTCCCGGGAGCGCGTCCATAAGATCCGAGCACGCCCAGAATCTGGCCATCGAGGTTCAGCTTGATGATGCGGTTGTTCAAGCCATCGCACATATAGATCGCGTCCTCTTTGGCGACATAGTACAAGCCCCACGGCTGGCCTAGGCCGGTCCACTTACCAATGAACTTGCCGTCGGGCGTGAAGATCTGGACGCGGGCATTCTCGCGGTCGGCAACGTAGACGCGCCCCTTCGAATCCAGCGTGACATCGTGGACGGTGTCGAACTCACCGTCGCCCGTCCCCTTGCGGCCCCACTGCAACAGATACTCGCCTGCGCGGTTGAACTTGACTACACGCGAGTTCACATAGCCATCGCCCAGGTAGAAATCGCCGCTGGGCGTGAAAGCCAGGCCTGTTGGCCGGTTGAAGGCGTCCTTAGTGTCATTGGTCCCCGCAGTTTGCAGGCCACCGATCACCATCAGCACTCGGCCCTCCGGAGTGTGTTTCACGAAGTTGTGGCCGGCAACATCGACGCACCATATATTGCCATCCGGATCGACGCGTATGCCGTGAGAACTTTTGAACATGCCATCGCCCCAGCTCTGCAGAAAGTTGCCGTTCTTATTGAACTCGATGACCGGGTGCGGGCCGCGATTGAACACCCAGACGTTGTCATTACGGTCGACGGCGACTCCGGAGGTTTGTCCGAGGGCCCATCCTTTTGGCAACTGCCCCCAGCCAGGAACCACTTTCAGCGGCAGCGCTGGGCCGGATTTCAACTCGCCCGAAAGCGGCGAAATGCATGCGACGACTGTGGCTGCGACGACCAGGAGTTTCATGTCCCGGAGAGTATTACAGGGCCGTGGCGAAAGTCAAAACTGCGCAGGCAGCGCAGTATAGTGGTTTTCGTGCCGTCGACGGTCATCATTGTGGGCGCGGGAGTCACGGGCCTCAGCACTGCTTATCATCTCCTTCGCCGCCGTTTCGGGCGAGTGATTCTGCTCGATAAAGGCACAGCCGGTGATGGGTCGTCGCGGCGCGCAGCCGGCATTATTACACGGCTGCTATGGAGTGAGACCGGTATTCGGCTGCGCAAACGCTGTCTGGAATTGTTTCGTGAATTCTCCGAAGACTTACCCGGCTACCGTTTTCGTGACGTCGGTTGTCTCAATCTGTTCACGGCGGAATCGTGGCTGGAGCGCGCGCCGATGCTTGGGATGTACGACCGTGTCGGCGCGGCGTATGAGGTGCTCGCCGCGAGAGAGGTTCAGGCGCGGTGGTCCGTCCTTGGCATCCCAGAATCCGTGCTCGGTCTGTGGGATTCAGCCGGCGGCTATAGCGAGCCGTCGGAATACATTCCGGCTTTGCGGCGGCGCGTTGTCGATCTCGGCGGCGAGATTCGGGAGAACACGACGGCGACTGGTATCGCGATAACAGGCGGACGGGTGGCTGGCGTTCGAACCGCGTCCGGCACGCTCGATGCCGATGCCGTGGTTTCGACGTTATTCGCGTGGACACGGCTCCTGCTTGAGCCGCTGGGCTTTCGCATTCCGGTCAAGAACTTTGTGCACCAGCGCTATGTCTCGCGCTCGTTACCCGCGCCGGCGTTGATTCCGGCGGTGAATGCCAACCCGTGGTCCTGCTATTTTCGGCCATCGCGCGGCGGCTCGCTTCTGGCGGGAATCGAAACCGCGAATCGGCTGGAATATGCCATTGATCGGCCCGATTTTCAGCTCAATGAACTTTCGGCAGCGCCGGAGCTACGCGAGCAATTGCGAGGCAGCTTGAACGAAATAGCTCCGGGACTCGCCGCGAACCTTACTTGGGATCACGAACGCGTCGGCATGATTACCTTCTCGATGGATGGCGAGCCGCTGCTCGGCCCCGTCCGCGCGTTGCCCGGTCTGTTCGTCGGCACTGCTTTTCACTCCGGAGGTTTTGCCTACAATCCCGGCGCGGGTGAGGCGTTGGCCCAGTTCGTGGCGGACGGAGGGACATCGGTAGACGTCAGCGCGTTCGCGCCCGACCGGTTCCACGCACGGGCCGCCGAGGAATATCTCGCGACTTCTGTGCCGCAGAGCGCAGCCGTGCGAAGACGCCATTAAGGCTGCATGGCGTCGGATTTTCCGTCGCTAGGCATACATTTTACACTTCTCATCGCCTCTGAAAAACGAAACTTCAGAGTTGTAAAAAGGTTCGTTCCGATGCTGACTGTGAGCCATGAGCTGGGATAATGAGATAGATAATTCGTGATAGAAACTCCGTGTTTGACCTCTATTTTCGACCCGTTTCAATACAGCGTTGAGCTGCCGCTCGAGATTACGCTCCATCCGCTGGGCTGTGAAATGCATCTGCAAACCAACTCGCCCGAGATTGTGCAAGCGGTCGAGGAAAGCTGGCGGGAATTTCCCGCGCTGTTCAAGGGCACGCCGATGAATGTGCGCGTGGCGGTGTCCGGCGATCAACAAGCCGCGTGCGCCACTGGTTTGATCTGGAGAGCGCAGGGACACTTGCTGGCGATGCAGGCGGACCAAAACAATTTCGCCATCTGCGATCTCGACCGCGGCTTCGCTTTTTCCTGGCTCACGCCCGCCACGGCGCGCGACCATGAATTTGTCCGCTACTTCTTTCTGGACACAATCGTTCAAGTGTTGTCATGGCAAACGCACCTGACGCCGCGCATTCATGCCAGTTGCGTGGCGCGCAATGGCCGGGGCGTGTTGCTGTGCGGCGAATCGGGGGCGGGTAAGAGCTGTCTGGCGTATGCGTGCGCGCGCCGCGGATGGTCGTTCATCACCGATGAATCGGCGGCAGTGGTGCGGGGTTCGCAGGAACGCATCACGTTGGGCAAGCCGCGCCAAATGCATTTTCGCGACACTGCCGCCCAGATCATTCCCGAGCTGCAAGGACGCCTGGCGAAACGAAATGCCGTGGGCAAGATTTCGATTGAGGTGCATACCTCTGAACTGCCGGATATCCAAACGGCATTTCAGTGCAGCGTGGCGGCCGTGCTTTTCCTGAACCGGCATGCGGGCGGACCGGCGCGCCTGCTGCCGCTCTCCGCGGAGGACGCATTCAGCCGCCTCGAACGCGATCTGCCGCTTTTTCAAGAGCCGTTACACGAAAAAAATCGCGCATCCCTACGCTATCTGGTGGCAGCCGGCGCATTCGAGCTGTGCTACCGCGATTTCGCGGAAGCCGTGACTCTATTGGAAACGCTCACGCTATGAAGATCCGCTGCCTCTCATGGATTCTGCTTCTGTGCAGTCTGAACGCGGCCGCGCACGCGCAGGTTTCGTCGGCCAGCCTGCTTGGCGAGGTACGGGATGAATCGGGCGCGCTCTCGCCGGGTGTTACCGTCACTGCGCTGCACGATGCCACGGGATTTACGCGCTCCGCGGTCTCCGGTTCGCTGGGCGCCTATCGCCTCGATGAATTGCTTCCCGGCACGTATACGGTGACCGCCGCCAAACGTGGCTTTCGCACGGTCTCTGCGCGCGACGTCATCGTCGAGGTGAATCAGAAGGCTCGCCTCGACCTCGTGCTGAATGTGGGCCCGGAGCGGGAGAGCGTCATTGTCACGGCTTCAGTTTCGCCGATGCAGAGTGACGACAGCTCCGTCGGGTATCGCCTCGACAGTTCCGCTATCGCGTCGCTGCCGCTGGTCGAGCGCAATATCGTGGGCCTCATCACGCTGGGACCGGGTGCAATCCCTCGCCAGCTCGGCGGGTTTACGCACGACATCATCAACGATGTGCAGGGGAATCGTGGTGCGGTGGCGCTCAATCCACCCATCAACGGCGGGCGGTCCTACATGAATACTTTTGTGCTGGACGGCGCAACCGATGCCGACCGCAACACTTTCGCTATCGCCGTAACGCCGCCCATGGAATCCGTGCAGGAGTTCCGCATTCTATCTTCAATTCCTCCCGCTGAGTTCGCGCAAGCCGGCGGCGGCGTGGCGGACGTTGTGACCAAATCCGGCGGCCTGTCCTATCACGGCAGCGCCTTCGAGTACTTCCGCAATGAAGCGCTGGACGCGCGTAGTTTTTTCGACGATCCCACCCTGCCTCGGCCAATTTTCCGTCAGAGCCAGTTCGGCGGCTCGCTGGGCGGACCGCTTCCGATGCGCAATACCTTTTTCTTCATGACGTATGAAGGGCTACGCGGCACTTCCGCGACATCAACGCTTAACATCGTTCCCGACCAGACGGTCCGCGCGGGCGATTTTACCGGCCGCAACGTCATTTACGATCCGTTGAGCCTCGATCCGGCAACGGGGGCGCGCCTGCCCTTCGCCAACAATGCGATTCCGCAGAGCCGCATCGATCCTATCGTGAGCAAGTTCCTGAATCAGTTTGAGCCACTGCCTAATCGCACTGGCAGCATTAGCAATTTTCTGGATGCGACACCAAGCGTGAATCACGACGACACCGGGTCCATGCGGATCGATCACGAATTCCGCGATCACAGCCGCCTGTTTGCTCGCTACACCATCAACGACGAGCGCGGCAACCTGAGCAATATATTTCCCGAGCTACCCACCATCGAAAGCGTGCGCGCGCAGCAGGCGGCCATCGGCTACACACTTTCCGGAACCCGTTGGCTCAATGAAGCCCGGCTTTCTTTTACGCGCCTGAAAGTGTTCGACACGACGGCCAGCGCCTTCCAAACAGATACAGCCCGGAGCCTGGGCTTCACCACCACACCCACCGACCCGTTCAGCTACGGCTTGCCCTTCTTTACGGTCACCGATTTTTCCGTTCCCACCGATTCGCCGACGCTGCCCCAATTGCAGCGCGATAACACGTGGCAGCTCTCGGACGGATTTTCATTTACGCGCGGCCGCCACACCTGGAAGGCTGGATTCCAGTGGCTGCATTACGAAGTAAACTATCTGCAAAGTAACGTGCCCCGCGGCAGCTATACTTTCACCGGCGCGTTCACGCAGAACCTGGCCAATCCGGGCGCGACCGGCGACGCTTTTGGGGATTTCCTGCTTGGCCTGCCGCAGGACACCAGCCGCACGTCGGGCTTCGCGCAGGGCTATCTGCGCCAGAATTCTTACGGCGGATATTTGCAGGACGATTGGCGTATCACGCGCAATCTCACGCTGAACCTCGGTCTGCGCTACGAATATTTCGCGCCGTTCACGGACGCGCGCGGGCAGCTGCTGAATCTTGACTACTCGAACCTGCCGCAGGCTCCCAGCCTGACTCACGTTAATGCAGCGACCGATCCGGATCGCAATAATTTCGCGCCGCGCGTCGGCCTCGCCTGGACACCGCGCCGCAAGATGGTGATGCGCGCCGGCTATGGCGTCTACTTCAGCCCCGAGATCGCGACCGAAGCGTATAACCTGGTGCGCAATAACGTCACCACGACGAGCAATGCCACCAGCGGCGCCACCCCGTTGCTGACTCTCGAAAACGGTTTTCCGCAAACCAGTTCGACAGGTTTCCCCACTTATTACGGCATTGATCCCCACGCGGCGACGCCGTACGTGCAACAGTGGAACGCCAACATCCAGCAGGAATTGCCCGGAGGTGTGCTTCTGGAGGTGGCCTACATTGGCTCTAAAGGGACGAAGCTTGGCCGCTTCCGCCATTTCAATACGCCGGCGCAGATCGAGACCGGAGCGGATTTGGCGCCCCGCCCGGGCGACCTGCAATCGCTGCGAACGTTTCCGGAGCTTGGGCCGATCATCCAGTTACAGCACATCGCCAATTCCTCGTATAACTCGCTGCAGATCAAAGCGGAAACGCGCCAGGCCAAACATGTTTCGTTCCTCGCGAGCTTCGTCTGGTCGAAATCCATCGACGACGCTGATTCGGTGCTGCCCGGTCAGTTCGACAGCGTAGGCGCGCAGGATGAGCGCAATCTGCGGCTCGAGCGCGGTCTATCGTTCTTCAACATCGGCCGCCGTTTGAGTGCGGGCTACATTTACCACTTGCCGGCGCCCGGAGGATTTCTGCGTCCGGTGCTAGGCCGATGGCAGACCAGCGGCATCGTCACCATTCAGGACGGCACGCCGCTCAACCCGGTCTACTTCGCGTATGACGGCGCCAATTCCGGAACGGTGAACCGGCCCAATGTCGTGCCGGGACAATCCATCTCGCTGCCTTCGGGCCAACGCACGCCCGATCACTGGTTCAATACCGCCGCCTTCAGCACGCCGGCGCCGTTCACCTTTGGCAACGCCGGCCGCGATATTATTCCCGGCCCGGGAATTGCCACTTTCGATCTGGCGGTCGAACGCAAGTTTTCGATACGTGAGCGCAGCTCACTCCAGTTTCGCGCCGAATTCTTCAACGCGTTCAACCATCCGAATCTAGGAATTCCTGTGGAGTTTGCCGATTTCGGCCCCTTCTTTGGAAAGATCGTTGCGACCGGCGAGCCGCGCCGCATCCAGCTCGCATTGAGGTTTGCGTTCTAATGGCTCTGCTTACCAGCCGCGAGCTAATTCTCAACGCCCCGGTTGCCTGGGACAACGCGGGCCTGCCGCGTGCCGTGGCTGCGGTGCTCGCTGCACTGCGATTTCGCGGTGATTCGCGGTCGCAGCTTCAGACACTATCCGACGCAGAGTGGGATCGCACGCTCGCGTTCACCGATCCCGCGGGCCTCACCCTGATTCTGGGCGCTACCTGCCGCGAGCATCTTCCCGAATGGGTTCGTGCGCGCATTGATCGAAATCTTGCCGGCAATACGGCGCGCCTGGGACGCATGCGCGCCGCCCTGGTCGAGATTGCGGCTCAATTGGAGATGCAGAGCATCCAATATCTGCTGCTCAAGGGTTTTTCCAATGAGTCGGAATACGTGTTGGATCCGTACTTACGAATGTCGTTCGACATCGATCTGTTCGCGCCTCGCGAATCTTTACAACCGGCGCGCGATGCCATTTGTTGGTTGGGCTATGAGGAAGTCAAAGGCACCGAACAGTTGCCTACCGATCACACCTCGCCGCTGATTCGCAAGACGGGCTGGCAGTGGACCGGCGATCTTTTCGATCCCGGCAATCCAGGCTGCATCGATCTCCACTTCCAGTTCTGGGATACTGCTACCGAGCGCATCGAAGCACCTGGCGCGGCGGATTTCTGGGAGCGCCGTGTCCTGAAGGAAGGCTTGCCGGTACTCCATCCGGCGGACCGGTTGGGATACACCGCGCTCCACCTGCTGCGCCATCTGCTGCGCGGCAACGTGCGCGCCACCCACGTCTACGAGATCGCCTACTTTCTGCACACGCAGGCCGATAACGAAGCATTCTGGAATTCCTGGAAATCGCTGCATCCCCAGCCGCTGCGGCGTCTGGAAGCAGTTTCATTTCTGCTCGCTGCGCGTTGGTTTGCGTGCAACCTGCCGGCGGCGGCGCGCGAAGAGGTCGAACGGCTTCCGGAGGATGTCTCGCGGTGGTTTGACGAATACGCCGCGTCGCCGGTGCAAAACAAGTTCCAGCCGAACAAGCACGAGCTGTGGCTGCATTTTTCGCTGATCGATTCCGCGGCCGATTGCCGCCGCGTGCTTTTCCGCCGGTTGCTGCCGCACACGCTGCCCGGTCCGGTGGATTCGATTTTCGTGCCCGAGACGCAGATGACCCGGCAAATGCGTGCGCGCCGTAAAATGAAATTTGCGGCCCACCTCGGCGCCCGGACGCTGCATCATGCGCGTGCGCTGCCCGTTACGCTGGCGCATGGCGTCGCCTGGAAGTGGCCTGCGGCGCGGCTCACTGCTCCTTTCTGGCGGTTCACGTTGGCGGCGGTGTTTTATATAGCGGGACAGTACCTTTTCTACCTGCTCTACAATCTGTATCTGCTGGATCGCGGCTATCGAGAGAACGCACTCGGCCTGATCGCAGGCGCATTCACGGCCGGGAACCTGGCTGGCGTGCTGCCCGCGGCTGCTCTCGCGCACCGTTGGGGATTGAAGCGTACTCTGCTGGTCTGCTGCGTGGGAACGGCGGCGGCGTTCGTATTGCGCAGCCTGGTCTCGGAAGAGCCCGCGCTAATTGCCACGGCTTTCGCCGGCGGAGCGTTCTTTTCCCTGTGGGCTGTTTCGCTTTCGCCCGCCGTCGCGGCGCTCACTACCGAGCGCACGCGCCCGCTGGCTTTCAGCGTAATCTTCGGCGCCGGTATCGGGCTGGGTATTGTGGCAGGTCTCGTCGGGGGCCGCCTGCCGGGCTGGATCGCTCGCGCGGGTTGGGCAGCTGGCGCCGCGGAGTCCAAACAAATCGCACTGCTCGCCGCCAGCGTGCTTGCGTGCCTGGCTTTGTGGATGATTGCGCGCTTGCCGCTAGGCCCGCGCGAGAGGGCTCAGCGCGTGGCCCGTAGCTATCCGGCCGGCCGGTTTATCTGGCAATTCCTGGCCGCGGTGGGCGTTTGGAATTTTGCCACCGGGCTCTTCAATCCGCTTTTCAATGCCTACTTCTCCCGGCATTGGTCGATGCCGGTGGAGCGCATCGGACTGGTGTTTTCCATCTCCCAAGCCAGCCAGATTGCCGCCGTGCTTCTGGCGCCGCTGGTCCTGCGCAAGCTGGGCCTGGTGCGTGGTGTCGCTGTCATGCAACTCGCCGCCGGAGTTGCTCTGGCCGCACTAGCATCCGGACCCGCCGCTCTTACTGCCGCCGCTCTGTACGCCGGATATTCCAGTTTCCAGTACATGAGCGAGCCGGGCACGTATAGCCTGCTGATGAACCACGTGCCTCCCGAGCAGCACAGTGGAGCGTCGGCCCTCAATTTCCTGATGGTGTTTCTGGCGCAGGCAGCCGCAGCGTCCGCCGGTGGCGCGATCGTCGCGCATTACGGCTATCCCCCGATGCTGGCCAGTGCGGCCATCGCCGCGGTGACGGCCGGGGTGGCGTTCTGGTGGCTGATGCGAAATTTCGCCAGGGCATAAAATGCGCCGCCGCCAGCCATATAGTATTCTGATCGGACAAGCCGATGTTCATTGGAGCGCAAAAGCGGAATGGCGGTTAAGCCGCCCGTCTTTATAGTCGGTGCGCCACGCAGCGGCACGACGTTCCTTCGAAACCTCCTGAGCCGCCATCCCACCCTGGCCATTTGCGGCGAAACCCGTTTTTTCTCCGAAATCTATCAGCACCGGCGCGCTTTCGGCGATCTGCAAGACCAGCAGAACCGGCGGCGCTTAACCGACAAATGCCTGGCGATGGCAAGAATCAGGCGCCTCGGCCTGGACCTTGCAGGATTACGCGAGGAGCTTCTGCAGCACGCCACCAGCTACCGCGAGTTCTTCACGTGCATCATGCGATACAACTCGGAGAGCAAGGGAAAGCAGCGCTACGGGGAGAAGACGCCGCACCATTCGTTCTTCACCGAAACGCTGGCCGAGTGGTACCCAACCGCGGCAATCCTTCATCTCGTCCGCGACCCGCGTGATGTAGCAGCGTCTCTGCGCGGCCGGCCTTGGGCGCCCAAGAGTATCGTGAATAACGCGTTGATGTGCTCGCTGTTCAACCGCGCCGCCAGCCGGTCGAGCCATCGGCCCGGGTATTTTCTGATTCATTACGAGCGCCTGGTGACCCATCCGGAACAGGAAGTGGCGCGAATCTGCGCCCATCTGGGCGCGCCCTGCGATCCCGCCCTGTTATTGTCGGCGGAGCAAATCGCTGGACCCTACACGTGGCCGCGACACGCCAGTGGACCGCTGACCACCGAGCGCCTGGGCAAGTGGCGCGAGCAGCTCGCCGCCGAAGAGGCCGCGCAGGTCGAGTGGATCGCCGCTAAGGACATGCAGATTTATGGATACGAACGCAGCACGGCCTCGACCAGCCTGACGGCAAAGGCTCGTGGCTTGGCTCTGGCCGCAGTGGATTCAGTGCGGGAACAACTGGCGCGTTTGCCCTACCGCTGGCATCGCTGGAAGGAGCCAACTGAACTGGCCACCCAGGAATATTGGCGCTACCGCCACGTCTGGGAAGATGTCTTTCCCGGCCTCCCGCCCGGCAACAAGACGCCCGATCTTGGCTCTCCCCGTTTGCGCAAGACCAGTTAGCGCGAATCTGGCGCGGAACTTTCGGTATCCTTTTGAGACGCCCTTTATCAGACATGGGACCACAAGAACAATTCGCGAGCCACGACGAAGCGCCGCCGCAGTTGGCCCTGCTCGAACTGGTGACGGGGCATTATATTTCGCGAGCTATTTACGTTGCCGCCAAACTCGGCGTCGCCGACCTGCTCGGGGAAGGTCCGCAGCACTCCGCGATGCTCGCCGAACGCACAGCAACGCATGCGCCGACCTTACATCGGGTTCTGTTGCTGCTGGCTAGCGCCGGCGTGTTCGCTCACACGGACGATGGCCGGTTCGGACTCACTCCTCTAGGAGAATATCTACGCACCGGCGTGCCCGGTTCCCGCCGGGCGCAAGCCATTTTGTTTGCCGGACCGGCACAACAGCGGGCCTGGAGCGGCCTCCTGGATATCGTGAAAACCGGAAAAACTCCCTCCGGCAAATCGGCCTTTGAATTCTTCGCCAGACATCCCGAGGAAGCGGCGATCTTCAACGATGGAATGACGGCCGGTTCTTCCGAGACTGCCGCCGCGGTGGCCGCCGCATATGATTTCTCGCCGTGCCGGACACTGGTGGATATCGGAGGCGGGCATGGAGAGCTCATCGGCGCCATCCTGAAAAAGTATGACCACCTGCAGGGCATCCTTTTCGATTTACCTGGCGTGGCTCAAGGAGCGCGCCGGCACATGGAGGCGGCAGGTCTCACCGGGCGGTGCGAAGTCGTCAGCGGCGATTTTTTCCAAGCGGTGCCCGGCGGAGGGGACGCGTACATTATCAAGAGCGTGATTCACGACTGGGATGAAGAACACAGTCGAGTGATCCTGAAAAATGTGCATGCGGCAGCGGCGCCAAACGCCAGGCTGCTGCTGGTGGAATTAGTGCTTCCACCCCGCGTGGAACCGGGTGCGGGAAATCGTATCATTGTGGGAAGCGACGTCAATATGATGGTAAATCTTGGTGGACGGGAGCGGACGGAATGCGAATTCGGCGCCCTTTTCGAAGCTGCGAAGTTCGAGTTGAAAAGGGTGATCCCGACGCGCGGACTTTGGCGTCTGATCGAAGGCGTGCGCATTGATTGAGCGTTCCGTGCCTGAGAGCGAGCTAAGCGCTCCGAGCCGCACCGAACTGGAAACCGCGCGCCGCGCTCCGGCGCTGCCTCTGTGCACGGTCAACGATCTGTTCTGGCTGCTTTACCTGTATCCCTTGCGAATGCTCTTCGCTGTTCTTCCGCGGGCGTGCTTCGAGTGGCTGGGAAAGTTTGCGGAGCCTTTCGTTCAATGGCATGAGCGCAAGCGGCGCGAGAGGGGCGTAGGGACGATACTCACTGCGTACCCGGCTATGGCGCGCCATCAGGCAGCACAGATAGCGCGCCAGTGCGTCACCAACAACATGTTTCATGTATTGGACGATCTGCTGCTGCTTCAGCCGCAGGGTGGAAAAATGCTGCATTGCACGAGCATTCAAGGAGGCGAGCATCTGGAACGCGCCGTTTCAGATGGCAAAGGAGTGATCCTGCTCACCGCTCATTTTTGTGCGAATCGAATCGCCCTTCGACATCTCGCCGCGCGCGGATATCCGGTGCTTTGCGTGCACAACCGGCGGCCATCCAACCGCGCGCAGGGAGAGCTCGGACGGCGAGTCCTTCAACCGCGTCATATCGAATTGCAGCGCCGGGCCAATCCCGACGTCGTCTATGTTCAGGATGCGGAATGCAGTTTGAAGATCCTCCAGCGACTGCGCTCCGGCGGTCTGGTGAATATCCAGTTTGACGGGGTGCCTGGCTTCAGAACGATTGAGTGGCCTTTCCTCGGCCGCCAGTGGCGCTTTCCGGCGGGTTTTTTCGATATTGCTCGTCTGTCGGGGGCCGCGGTCCTGCCGGTGCTCTGCTTAGGTAGAAGTACAGGATTCCGCATCATCGTCAGTCCCCGGCTGGAGGTCCTGCAATCACCTTCGCCAGACGAGTTCGTAGACCGCAATATGCCCGCTTTCACGCAGGTATTGAGCCAACAGATAGCCGATCACCCGGGGGAATGGAGACTGTGGACACATCTGTGACGGATACGGCCAGAAGGATTCGCAGGGTGTTCGTCGAGTCGCTTGGCCTGAATCTAAGCGAAGCCGATTTGGATTATGAAAGGAAGCTGGACGAATACGCCGGCCTCGACTCTCTGGCTATTCTCGAGTTCATCACCGCTCTTGAGAAAGAATTTGGCATTACGATCGAGCCGGAATTGCTGCGCCTGGACTTCGTGAGCGATCTGCAGGAGTTGGCTGCCTACGTGGAACTGCGGACGGCGGATCTCTCCAGTTCGCCTCCGCAATAGCCCCTCCTGAAATGATCTTCGAACGTTTTACTGAAGCAGCCAATCAGTACCGCAACGGGCTGGCCATTGTCGATGGCGACCAGCGCATTACGTATGGCCAACTCCACGAGCGCGTGGCTGCTTTGCGAGCCTGGCTACAGCAGAATCTCAACCCGCAGCCGGGCGCGGTCATTGCAGTAGCCATGAGCAATACCTGGCAGTTCGCCGCCAGCTTCTTTGCGATCGCCGAATTAGGGGCCGTTTTTATTCCGTGCAATCCGCAATGGCGGGCCGCGGAGTTGCGCTGGCTGGTACGGCGGCTGGGGATTTCCGGGGTCATTGCTGAGTCACCGTTTCGTGCCGCTTGGGAGCAGATCGGCGATTTGATTCCGCCCCAAGCGGCGCTGACCATGCCTACAGCGGCAATTCCTGAAGGGCGGGGAACTGCCGTGCCACCCCAGGCCGAGTCGCCCAATGAGGCGGTGGTCTATTTGACGACCTCGGGCTCGACCGGAGTACCCAGAATCGTGCCGCGCAGCCATCGCAACCTCGAAGCCGGCGCCAGCAATGCCGCGGGTTCACTCGGAATCGGCCCGGGCCACCGTTTGTTGAGCGTCTTGCCGTTTCATCACGCCAACGGGTTTCACAATTGCATGCTGATGCCGCTATTGTGCGGAGCCACATTGGTGGTGATGCCGCGGTTCACGGGGGCGGCGTGCGCCGAGTTGATCCGGCGCGAGAAAGTAAACTGGCTCATCGGCTCACCCGCCGTCTACAAATTTCTGGCGGACAGCGCGGATCCCAAACAGCTTTCGTCCCTCGATCTGCCCTTTTGCGGCGGCGCTCGTTTACCCGAAGCAGTCTCGCGAACCTGGAACGAGCGTTTCGGAATTCGTGTGCGCCAAGTGTATGGCATGGCTGAGACCAGCGTGATCACGATGGATCGCGCCCCCGAACGGCAAACCTCCGAAGCCGGGACGTATGTCGGTTCACCGATCGCAGGCCTTGAGGTTCGGGTTATGGATGCTGCCGGCAATGCTCTAGGTTCTGGCGCGGTAGGTGAAATCGCAGTGCGTTCCGACGCCGTAATGTCCGGATACTTTGGTGAGCCTGAGTTAAACCGGATTATTTTCCACGACGGCTTTTTCCGGACTGGTGATTCCGGTTGTACTGACGCATCCGGCAATCTGTATCTCACCGGCAGAATCCGCCGGGTCATCAATATTGGCGGCGTGAAAGTCGACGCCGTCGAAGTAGAACAAGCCATCGAAGCGCTCAACGGCGTCTCCGAGTGTCATGTGGATACTGTAACCAACAGTTCCGGCGGCGCGGCGATCCGGGCCAGGGTGACCGTCTGCGCCGGCATGCTGCTAGACCGGAGAGACGTGATCGAGCACTGCCGCCAGCGCTTGGCCGAGTATAAGCTGCCGCGGATCATCGAATTTGTGGACAGCGTGCCCACCACGATGACAGGCAAAGTACCGGCCGTGTGGAAAACCGACGAGCCTGTTCGATAATTAATGCGGACCCGGGAATGAAGACAGTGGATTCGAAAAATTCCGCCGGGCGTTCTCCGAAGCAACTGTTGATCGGCCTGGATGCCATGGAGTGGAGCTTGGTCGAGCGGTGGGCCGAAGAGGGCAAACTGCCGGCTTTCCGACGCCTTCTCGCGGAAGGCGCGCGCGCCGAGCTGTCCAGTACCGCTGCTCAGCTTCCGGATACGGTGTGGTCATCGATCTATTCCGGCACCAATCCGGCAAAATTCGCGAAATATTTTTATGTGCAGTACGACGCCGCCAGCGGCGACCTGCGCCTGGTTGACGACAACGCCATCGGCGCGACGCCTTTTTGGGATTATCTGAGCACAGCCGGTAAGAGGGTTTGCGTTTTCGATGTGCCGAAGTTTCCGGTCAGCCGCTCCATCAACGGACTGCAAGTTGCCAACTGGGGAGCTCACGCCAGCAAGGCCACGCGCGCGTCGCTTCCGCCGGGCCTGATGCACGAGCTGCACCAGAATTTCCCTGATCATCCGGTTGGCGATTGCGATGCCGCCGACGACACGCCGAAGTCTCTGCTGAATTTGCGCGGCAGGATCCTGGAAGGCATCGGCATTCGCGGCGAGTTGTGCCGGTCTTTCATGGCGCGGGAAGATTGGGATGTTCTGTTTGTGGCTTTCTCAGAGACGCACTGCGCGGGCCACCACTTTTGGCATTTCCTCGATACGAGCCATCCCCAGCACGACCCCGCCGATAAGAGTGGTCTGGGCGATACGATTGCTTCCGTCTATCAGGCCATCGACAGGCAGATCGGACAGATGCTGGAACTGGCGGGCCCCGGCACGCGCTGCCTGGTTTTTTCAGGCCATGGCATGGGTCCAATGTGGCATGCTTCGTGGAACCTTCAGGAGATTCTCGACCGCCTTGGATATGGCAAGGCCAAAGCGGAAAGCAATGCTCCCGCGCCGCCAACCGCCGAAGGACGGGTAAATGCATGGCGGCTCCTCAAAATGACGCTGCCGGGAAAATTCCAGTACGCCGTGAAGGCGATGTTGCCCAAGCGTCTGCAAAACGAGTTGATTTTCCGGTGGTACGCGGGCGGCCGGAATTGGGCGGGCTGCCGCGCGATCGCTGTTCCGAACAATGATTCGGTGGGTGCGGTCCGCATTCTGCTCAAAGGCCGCGACCGCCATGGCATCGTGCGGGCGGGAAGCGACTATCACAAGGCATGCGAAGATATCGCGTCGGCCATTTCCGAGTTGACCGATCCGCGAACAGGGCGCAAGGTAGTCCGGCAGATCACGCTTACCCATCGCGAGTTTCAGGGTCCGTTCATCGAGCAACTTCCGGATCTAACCGTGTTGTGGGATCAGACTTTCGCGTGGGACGAAATCGCGTCGCCGCGAATCGGACGAATTAAAGTCCGCAAGCAGGACAGCCGTAGCGGGGCCCACACGCCCACTGGATTCCTGCTGGCTCGGGGATACGCGACAGCGCCTGGAGCACTCGTGCCGCGCGCCAGCCTCTACGATATTGCGCCCACGGTATTGCTTGCCGCCGGCGTTGCTCCACCGGAGGTCATGGACGGACATCCGCTGTTTGAGTTTTCGCATGTGAAGGAATCTTCCGCCGGCTCCGCGTAGGCGAAAAATGCTTGCTGATCCGGCGCGGATGAGCATGCTAGTATCTACGGAGTGGCCGCCACCAAAGAATCCAAAATACCGTTGTTCGCGGGGAAACTTCCTGAGGGAAGTGAGCGGGACAACGGCATGCACCGCTACAACAATCAGGATCATTTGATGTTGGCGACGCAGCCTATCGTTCCTCGTGCGGTTCAGCCGTTGCAGCGCTAGGTCCGACGATTGCCAATGGAAAGTACCCCTTCACCAGTCCCTGCCCGAGTCTCGTTGGCATGGGCCGTTTTTGCTTGCGCCAGTGTGCTGGTTTGGCAATTCCTCACGATCCACTACAACCGCCAGGGAAATTGGACAGCGCTTTTCTGCACAGGTGAAACCAAGCCCGTTCCGCCACAATTGCAGCCCGGCACGTACGTTTTCCCTGGAACCGGCTACGACGGTCAGATGTATCGCTACGTGGCGCACGATCCATTTTTCCGAAATGGAGTTGGCAGTTACGTGGATAATGCCACCTTCCGCTATCGCCGTATTCTGGTTCCCGCTCTCGCATTCTTGTTCGCGGCCGGGCGCCAGCAGTGGGTTGACGGCGCGTACATCGCGGTTACCAGCCTGTTTATTCTGCTGGGTTCGTACTGGCTCAGCCGGTGGGCCGTGCTCGACGGGCTGCACCCTGCGTGGGCCCTCGCCTTTCCGCTGCTTCCGGCGGTATTGATTTCCGCGGATCGCATGACGCAGGATGGCGCTCTCACCGCGCTGGCAGTGGGTTTTGCTTATTTCGTCAGGACAAAAAAATTCGCCAGCCTCTATTTGCTGCTCGTCATGGCTTGCCTCACTCGAGAGTCAGGCACCGTGCTGGTGGCCGGCTGTATTTTCTTTGAATTGCTGTCGAAGCGGTTCGCGCGCAGCGTGATTTGGGCCACGGCGTGTCTGCCCATGCTCGCCTGGTTTTGGTTTCTCCACCAGCATGTTCCACTCATGCGAAGCATTACCGGTGTTCCTCCTTTTCTCTATCGCCGCCTCGGACTTGGCATCTTTGGAGCTGTGCTCCACCCGGCGCACTACCAGCTCTCCGCCGTAATCGAGATCATCGCCCGCTCGCTGGATGTTCTGGCGTTGATCGCAATTGTCGGGGCGCTGGCCGGCGCGCTCATTCTGCTGCGCGAGCTTCCGCTGAGTCCGATCTCGATCGCTGCGTTCCTCTACGCGGCGCTGGTGATTGCGTTGAACAACAGCCGCTATTGGCTGCTCATTTATGGCTATGCGCGCGTTTTTTCACCCCTGCTGGTGCTGGTGGCGATGCAAGCCATGGCGTCGAAGCGCTCCGTCAAGGCCTGGTGGTGGATGCTGCTTCCCGCGCCTTTCGTGGATCTTCGGGTCGGGCTACAAATGGGTGAGCAGGTTACGGGAGTGGTTCGAGGCCTGTTCGGACTTTGAACGAACCTGGTTTACCGGGCAGGCACAGCGGCCCGCAGTTCTTCGGCTTTTCTGAGATCAGCCGCGGCCCCGGGTTCGTGGCCAAGCGCATGCTTCACTTGTCCGCGATTCCGATAAGCGGTCTCATACTCGGGGCTGAGGGTGATCGCCAGGTTGAAATCGTGGAGAGCTGAATTGTATTGCTTCCGCCGCATCGCGATCTCGCCTCGCCCGTTGAACGCCGCGGCAGTTTCCGGACTTTCCGGACGCAGCTTGATGGTTTCGTTGAAATCCGCCAGGGCTTGATCGTCATGTTGCAATCGCAAATGGCACAGGCCGCGGTCGCGATAGGAGAGCGCATCATCGGGCCGTACGCGAATCGCCTCGGAATAATCATTGATCGCCATTACGTGCCGCCCTTGGCTTTGATGCGCCAAGCCGCGGAAGTGGTAGGCCGCGGCATAATCGGGACGCAGTGCGAGAGCTGTCGTAAAAGACCGGACAGCCGCTTCATAGTCATGGCCTCGCAGGAGTTCGCGGCCCCGGCGGTAGGCTTGCACTGCAGGTTGCGGAGCAGGCGTCTTATCGGTGTCCGGCGCCTGCACTTCCACGTTCTCCGCCGGCGGGATGAGCGGTTCGGGTGTTGGAACGGGCGCGACTTCCGGTTCCTTTTTGCGCGGCTTGGGTTTGGGAACTTCCGCTTTTTTCACCACAACAGGAGGCTGCGTGGTGGTTTCCGGCGGTGGCGTCGGAGCAGCTTCGGACCCCACCTTAACCGGCTCGGACGCGGCTGGTTCCGCGCTCTTTTCCGCTGAAGGAGGCGGCGTGACGATTGTGTCCGGCGCGCGAGTTGCGGCCGCGGGCGGGCTCACTGGAGCCGTTTCCGTCACGGCTGCACTCGGCACATCGGGCCGCACCCATGGCTTGCGTATGATCAGAAAGCTGCCGGCCCCGATAAGGACGAACATTCCCGCGGCGATCGCGACCAGCACCGAGCGTTTTACGGGCGGCGCTTCAGCCGGTGCCGCCGGCGTAGTCAGCGGCTGGGTGGCGAGCGAGGTCCTGTCATCAGGAACAGGCGGGACGCGAACGTTACCTGTGAGTGCTCCGTCCAACTCGTCGACGAACGCCGTGCAACTCTCGAACCGCCCCGCCGGCAATTTGCTAAGAGCCTTGGCGACCACTACGTCGACCGTGGAAGGCAGCGCCGCGTTTCGAGTCTGCATGGACGGCGGCATTTCATTGACAATCTTGTACGTCAACGTTGCCAGCGTGTGGTAGCCGAAAAGCGTGCTGCCGGTCATCATCTGGTACGCCACTGCCGCCAGCGAGAATTGATCGGCGCGGCCGTCAACTGCCTCACCCTTGATCTGTTCCGGCGCCATGTACTGCACGGTGCCGATCACCATGCCAGTGGGCGTAGCGGTAGTAGCGTCGCTCATGCGCGCGATGCCGAAGTCGAGAATTTTTACCGTCCCGCTGGCATCGAACATTACATTGGCCGGCTTGATATCGCGATGTACAATACCGCGGCTGTGGGTGTAATCGAGCCCCGCTGCCATGGCTCGCAGGACTTTCACGACAAAGGACGCCTCGGGCAGGGGATGGTGTTTGAGATACGACGCCAGGCTTTCCCCCGCGAGGTACTCCATCACGATATAAGCTGCGCCGCCTTCTTCAATCACATCGTGGATGTTGACGATGTTCGGGTGCGAGAGAATCGCGGCGGCACGCGCATCACGCAGCAAGCGATCGCGCATAAACTCCCGCTGCGTGCCTTCCTCGAGGGAAAGGTCCAGCATTTTGATCGCAACGTTGCGATGCAGGAGCGGGTCTTCAGCAAGGAACACCACGCCCATGCCACCCTTTCCCAGTTGGCTTAGAATCCGGTACCTACCGACTTGCTCTGGCATGGCGTCCAGGTCTGATTATGCGGCAGGAAGGCCGCCAATGCCAGTGTGTGTAGGTGCCCCCCATCGCCAGGGGCGGAGCCGGCCTTATTGCGGTAACGCGCGAAATACGTGCCTTGCCGTGGCGGCGGCGCGCATTTTTCTGACACTGTGCCGCTGGACTGCCGCGGTGGTCGAGCCCGAGCCGGGCGCGCTGTCATAGGCCACCTGCAGGCTGGTGCCCGAGGGTCCGTCAAACTGAAGCACCACGACGGCGGAAAGGATTCCGTTCGGCCCGCCGTCCACTAAAACCTTGAAGGGGCCCGCTGGTAAAGGCGTCGGGATCACATCTTTCAGTAGCGCCGCGTAAGTTCCTCCTTCCCCATAAAAACCATTTCCGAGAACCGGCAAAGGGGCAATCAGCGGAGTCACACCCGTTCCGACCAGGGTCCCGGCGCTGTTGTAGACGTTAATTGTGTAACTGTGGGCGACGAGGTCTTCGTTGTAAACGACCAAGGACACAATTTTTGACCCGCCGTTGTCGATGCCCACTGCGGACCATGTCGCCGACACGGCCGTGTCCCAGGTAATCGGCAGGCTCAACGACCATGCGATGGAGGGCAGCGCGGAATAGATTAACTGCGGCAACACGTTCAGGCAGGTGTTCTGGTCTGGACAATAAATGATGGCGTAGACCGAACCCGTGGCGGTAGTGGAATGGTTGGTGCCCGCCAAGCCTTGCAGATCAACTTCCGATGGCTGGTTCGGATACAAAGCGAAATTCACGTCATTGCTGGAGGTGGGATAGGAGCCTGTAACGTCCATGGACTGGTCGTTTCCAATTGCGTCATAAAAGGTATAGTCCACGCCGATGGGTGCTGAAGCTGGTGCGGCGACGCGAATCGCCGTTGACCAGCCTGCGCCTGCGGCGAGCCAGGAAAACGTCCCGCTGACATAGCATGAATAGCCTGGCCCAACTTGGACGGCTGTCTCGTTATTTATTTGGGAGCAATCCGGCGGCGAGGCTGCCCAATAGGCAGCTCCATTGGTCGGTTGGGCCTGCAGAGCGGTAGTAACGAGCGCAACCAGTCCGATGAGATACAGCGATTTCATTTGCACAAGGCGTTCCTCCATTGGTTGTCAGTTGATGCTGACTAATAAAAAATCCACAGTAATCTAAGGGACGCCGTCTGGAATACAAACGTTTCCGATAACAACGGTGCTTCAAGGTACACTCTGCTGGAGGCTTGTTATGAACCGTCGAGGTTTTCTACAAGGTGTCACGCAGGCTGGAATCGGTCTCGGAGTAACGGGTTCTCTGACGGCGGCGGAGCCAGGTTCGCACTCTTCTCCAGTGATTCCTCTGGACGGCACCTGGTTGCTAGCAACCGATCCCGGCAATGGCGGCCGGGAAATGCGGTGGTTCACGCGGCCCATCCCCGAAGCCCAGCCGGCAAGAGTTCCGGGGATTTTCCAGGAAGTCTTTCCGGCATACCACGGCGTTGCCTGGTACTGGCGGGAGTTTACGCCGCCGGAGCATCCAAGCGCGCAAGGGCGCTATTTGCTGCGCTTCGGCGCAGTGGATTACATGGGTGACGTGTGGGTTAACGGGACGCATGTGGGCGGACACGAAGGCTCTGAAACGCCGTTCGTGCTGGATGTGACGGCGGCGGTGAAGCCTAAGGCCGTGAACTTGCTGGCAGTCCGCGTGCTTAAGCCCGGCGACCAGCCCATCGACGGCTACGTCTTAAAAGAAATCCCTCACCGCAATGAGACCGTCGACTACACGCCTGGAAGCAGTTTTGATTTCGGTGGCATTGTCGAATCTGTGGAACTGGTGCTCGCGCCTACCGTACGTGTGGAAGACATCTTCGTTCGTCCGGACTGGAAGACCGGCGACGTACGCGTCCGCATCAATATTCGCAACGCGACTACGAAAGCCGCCCGGGGCACTCTTCGGTTGACGATCGGCCCGGCAGCCGCGGGAACGACGCTGGTTACGCAACACGCCCAGCATGCGCTCCCGCGTGGAGACACGGCGATGGAGACCACCCTGCACGTGGCCGGTCATCGCCTCTGGGATTTGAACGATCCGTACCTCTACCGCGTGACCGCGCGCCTGGAAGGTTCGGATGAACTCTCGGTGCGCTGCGGCTTCCGCGATTTCCGCGTTGAGAAGGGTTACTTCCGGCTGAACGGCAAGCGCATTTTCATGCGCAGCACCCACACGGGCAATCATTGCCCGATCAGTCAGGCACTGGCGCCGCCCGGCGCGCCGGATTTTCTACGTCTTGATTTGCTGTACGCGAAGGCCTGCGGCTTCAATACGGTTCGCTTCATATCCGGCATGGCGCATCCGTACCAGTTGGATTTGTGCGACGAAATCGGGTTGTTGGTCTACGAGGAATCGCTCGCCGCCTGGGTGCTGGCGGACTCGCCCAAGATGATAGAACGCTACGACCGCTCCACCCGCGAAATGATCCTGCGCGATCGCAATCATCCCAGCGTGGCCGTTTTCGGCATGTTGAACGAAACCAACGACGGTCCGGTGTCTCGCGCCGCGATAGCCGCATTGCCTCTAGTCCGATCTTTGGATGACTCGCGCCTGCTGATTCTGTCCAGTGGCCGCTGGGACGGCCGGCTGAGCATCGGCTCAGTGAGCAATCCCGGCAGCAGCAATTGGGATCACGTGTGGGGCAATGAGGCGCCGGGCGCGGCGTCAGTGGCAACGGCTCATCTTGAAGATTACTGGATGAAGACCGGCGACGTGCATTACTATCCGAAAGTCCCGCAGAGCGCGGAAACCGACCGCGAGTTGCGCACGCTCGGCCAGGATAGCAAACCCGTGTTCCTTTCTGAATATGGCATTGGCAGCATGATGGACGTCATCCACGAAGCGCGCATGTACGAACAGCTTGGCGCTCGTCCCGACATTGAGGATTACGTGATCGTGCGAGCCATGGCTGACAAACTGATTGCCGATTGGAAACGCTTCGGCATGGAGGGTGTGTACGCGTTTCCGGAATTTTTCCTGCGCGACAGCCAGGCTCGCATGGCGCGCTATCGGTTGCACGGGTTCAACGTGATTCGCGCGAATCCCAAAATTTGCGGATTCAATCTCACCGGAATGCTGGACCATGCTCTCACCGGCGAAGGCGTCTGGCGTTTCTGGCGCGACTGGAAACCGGGCGCGATGGATGCCATGCAGGACGGCTGGGCTCCGCTGCGCTGGTGCCTGTTCGTGAATCCAACACACGTGTACGCCGGGCAGGCGGTGAAACTTGAAGGCGTTCTGGCCAACGAAGACCTGCTGCGGCCTGGTGATTATCTGACGCGGTTTCGGGTCCGTGGCCCCGCGGGAATAGCCTGGGAGAAAGCGTCGCCATTTCGCGTTGCCACTCTGCCGCCAGGGGAGGACGGGCCGCTAGCCATCCCCGTGATGTCCGAAGAAGTTGCACTGAACGGACCGCCGGGCGAGTATGAGCTGGCAGTGTCCATCGAGCGGGGAGCGGCGTCCACCGAGTCGTCCTGGCAGTTCCATTTGTCGGATCGGAACACCTTGCCGCGTTTGGATCAGACGGTGAGGCTGTGGGGAGTCGCACCAGAAGCGGAAACCTGGCTGAAAGCTCACGGCGTGTCTGCGCGGCCGTTTCGCGGTGGGACGCCTATGGAGCGTGAGGTCATCTTGGTTGGCGACCTGTCAAAGGCCGGGAGCGATGCGGAAACCTGGAAAGAGTTGGCGCGCCAGGCCGCCCGCGGCAGCACGGTGGTCTTTCTTTCCCAGGAAGCGTTCCGGCGCGAGAAGGATGCCGTTGCCTGGCTGCCATTGGCCAAGAAAGGACGTTGCTACAAATTCAACGACTGGCTGTATCACAAGGAATGCGTGGCGAAAGCGCATCCGGTGTTCGAAGGCCTGCAGGGCCGCGGTATTCTCGATTGGTATTACTACGGCCCCGTGATTCCGCACTATCTGTTCGATGGCCAGGAGACGCCCGCGGAGGTGATTGCCGCAGCTTTTGCAGCCGGCTATTCCACACGCGGCGGCTATGCTTCCGGAGTTCTGCTTGGCGCGTATCCGTGGGGCGAAGGCCGATTCATTCTCAACACGTTTCCGATGCTCGATCAACTGGATCGCCACCCGGCCGCGGATCGATTGCTGCTCAATCTCGTGAAATATGCAGGTGGCTTCGCCGGCCAGGCGCTTTCGGCGCTGCCCGCCAACTTCGAGGGCCATCTAAAGGCGATTGGCTATTCCCAATGACGAAACTCGTTACGCTCTGCTTCTTGTGTCTGCTCTCGCAGCTCGCTGCGCAAACGACAACCTACAACTTGTCTGCTGATTTTTCGTTGCAGAAAAACCCCAACGGCGTGTGGCAATACGGGTACTCGCTGACGAATTCGCTTGCGCCGGATCAATTTCAATTCGATCAGTATGCCGATACCAGCGGCTTGGTCGGCTTCTGGCATCCGGCGAAAAACTCCGGGCCCGGGCCGGGATATTATCCGTACGTCGGCTTCAACACCACCAGCCAGTCGCGCACCACGCCGGCCAACGGGTGGGCCGTGCGTCCCGGTGAAATTGCCATGGAGGCCAGCAACAGCGGCCAGTACAGCCTGGTGCGCTTCGTTACGCCCAAAACCGGAACCTACAAAGTGGTAGCCCGATTCGAGGGCATTCATTATGGTCTGTCAACGACCGATGTGCACGTGCTGCATAACGCAGCGTCCCTGTTTGATGCCGAGATTAGCGGTTATGGTGGAGATCCTGCCTTCCATCGCATCGAAGGATCGAACCCCGCCGCTTCCTATTCCGGCTCGATTTCGCTCAAGGCCGGCGACACCATCACGTTTGCCGTAGGCTACGGCCAAAACAAAACTCACTACAGCGACACCACCGGGCTGACTGCCGAGATCACGCTAGTTTCCACCGCCAAAAACGGCGAGTAGAGGACGCAGAGAACAGACTTCGTATACTCGAAATTTCCATCGGTGCCGCTGCAAAAGTTTTCTTCGCGCCCGGTAACTCCAACCCGGTAAAGCAACGCCTGATGAATAGCGTAAGGGCGCGAACATGCATTGGATCTTGTGGACACTGCTTCTGTTCCAGGGCCACCCAGTCGATTCGCAAGGAAGCGACGCGAGTCTGAGAACGCTGGAGGCAGTCAAGCGCGATGACATCGCCCGTGAAACAGCTATCGATGAAGCCCGATCCAATGGATCAAAAGTCTCCGCGGCAACTGCCCGCAGAGGATGGGCTGCGGCGCAGGAGAAGCTGTTTCTCGATCGCTACAACCGGCTGATGAAAGCTATGTTGGAATTCGGCGAATCTTACAACGAGCGCCACGCTGTTGACGTCAAGCTGCTGCAGGCGGTGCGCAATGCTTTGCTCGATCTGCAAAAACACGATGCCGTATTCCGCGGTGCCGAAAAAGAATAGGACCCTATTGCGACGCTCCGCCGATCCAGGACGTGCAATTCTTTGCGCCGCAATGACAAGGCACGCGCTCTTCGTCGGCTGAAAACCGGTAATCGATGCTGAGTTCCTCACCGGCTCTAATCCGGCGCAGGCTGAAGTAGAAGACGCGGCTGCGCTGAATCCGCGCAATCAGGCTGGGGTCGCAGCGATGGTTGATGTACTGCGCCCCGCTGCCGCCGACGGCGCCATCCAGCTTCCAATAGTTATCGACCTCAAACAGGTAGTGGAGTTCGCGGGTGGAGCGGCGCTTGCCCTCCCGCCGGGAAATCCGCTCACCGGTATACTCGATTACCTTCACGCCCGCGGGAATGGCTTGCAGCGCGAAGACCCCCCAGCGGTGAATCCTTGACGGACGCACCTCGAGCCGGAATCGCGTAAACCGCCCATCGATGCTGGGCACTGCCGTGGGAATTGCCGTCGTCGCGCAATCGGCTTCGATCCGGCGGGCACGCTGCCTGATCTGCGCCGCCTCGGCTTCGAGAAAATCGGCGTAGTTAAGCAGCGCGGTGCCAACTTTTGGATGCGAAGCCCCTAGCGCCTTTTCGAAAATGCTCAACGCCCGCTCGTAGCAAGGCCGGGCCTCGGCGAGTTTGCCCTGGGCTTTGTAGAACACGCCGAGATTGTTGAGGGTCATGGCGACGTCGGGATGATCCGGCCCCAGCACTTTCTCTTTGATCGCCAGGGCACGGCGATAGAGCGGCTCCGACTTGCCGGTGATGCCCTGTGCCTGATAAAGCGCCGCCAAATTGTTCAGCGCAACGGCGACGTCGATGTGATTTCGCCCGTAGGCGCGCTCTGAAATTGCCAATGCGCGGCGATAGAGCGGCTCAGCCTCGCCGTACTTTTTTTGCCCATCGAGCAGTCCGGCCAGCGCCGCCAGATCTGCGCCGACGTCGGGATGATTCGGGCCCAACGCTTTTTCGCGGATGCGTACGGACCGGCGCGCGAAAGGCTCGCCCTCCGCAAAACGCCCGCGTTCGTGTTCCAGGCCGCCGAGGTTGTGATAAATCGAGGCTACATCGGGGTGCTTCGGACCCAAGGCTTTGGTTGTGATCGCGAGCGCCCGGCGATAAAGTCCGGAAGCATCTTCGAAGCGCGCCATGTACTTGTACAGAACCGCGAGATTGTTTAGAACCTGCGAGAGACGAGGGTCGTGCGGCCCAAGCGACTCTGCGGCGATCGCCAGCGCGCGCCGGAAAAGCGGCTCGGCTTCAGGGTAGCGCCCTTGCACCCGGTAAAGCCCCGCCAAGCTATCGAGCACCTGCACGTGAAAGCTGTCCACGTCGGAGGCGCGGGCACATTGGTCCACGATGCCGAGCGCCCGTAAATACAGGCGTTCTGCGTCAACGTAGCTCTCTTCGCGCTCGTACGCGGTCCCCAGGGTATGGACTACGTTGGCGACGTCGGGGTGATCGGGGCCGAGGGCGGTTTCAAGCAGTTGGATTGAGCGAAGACAGAGGCGCCGGGCTTGGGCGAGCTTGCCTTGGCCGCAATACGACACGGCCTGGTCGTGAAGCTCAACGGCCAGCGTGACGGGATCGGGTTTCCGGTTCTTACGATTCACGAGGGTTGTTTGGAAATGATACCGTCTTCAACCCTGAATCGTCACGCAGGATTCCGTTACTTGGCTCTTTTGCCGGCGCGCAACGCGGTTTTCACTTTCAGGTTCTTGCCGTGATCACGAACTAGCGTCTCGCTGTGGTTACTCGAAATCTTGCCAGCCTTGCATGGTGATCTCCTAGCGGGCCTTCTTGTCGGCCCGCAGCGCTGTCTTAACCTTCAGGTTCCGGCCGTTGTCGCGAACCAACGTCTCGTTATGATTCGCGGCTAATCTGCCAGCTTTGCAGTGGGTCTTGGTTCTCATCCTGACCCTACTGGGCCTTCTTGCCGGCCCGCAGCGCGGTCTTTACCTTCAGGTTCTTGCCGTTGTCGCGAATCAGCGTCTCGCTGTGATTCGTGGCAAATTTGCCGGCCTTGCAGTTCGTTTTGGTTTTCATGCCGGTTACAAAAGCAACTGGCTTGCCATTTCGCTTTTGGCGATCGCCAGCCGGTAAGTGTTGTAAAATCTGTCAGATATATTTTGGCGTAAGGTAGATGGACGCAACTGGACGGCAGCGGAAACTATCTGAATGGATAGCGAACCACACGAACGGATAGGCTGTCAGCGGTGAGCGATGACCAGCAGCGTCCGGGCGCGCCGCAGCACGCATGCAAGCGCCCGGTGAAGATTTTCGGGGTCGAGCGCTGCGAAACTCTCGTCCAGAATCATGAGGTCCGGATTTTGCAAAAGCGCGCGCGCAATAAACAGACGGCTGCGCTCGCCGTGAGAAAGTTGCCAGCCAGTCTCGCCCACCATTTGCAGCATTCCGGCGGGCATGCGTTGCAGCAGGTCGCCCAACCCCAGCTCGGCGCAAACGGTTTCGGCTTCGGCATAGTCGGCAGCGCGCCAGTCGCCGCGTCCCATCAGCAAATTGAAAGCAAAGGTTCCGGTGAGGACGTGGTTTTCGTGGAACTGCGGAGCGGACGCGATGCGCCTGCGCCAGCCGTCCGAGCCCAGCGTATGGCGGTCGAGGCCGCCAGCCAGCAGCAAACCCGATTCAGGAGTCCGCAAGCCGATCAGCAGCGCTGCCAGAGTCGATTTGCCGCCGCCGGACGGGCCTTCGAGCAGCACGCGATCGCCCGCCGCAACTCGCAGCGTGCAGCGGCGCAGGACCGGCTCGCCGCGATCGCGATAGCGAAACACAAGATCGTGAGCTTCCGCCACGGCCAATTTGCCCGCTGCCTCACCGGTTGCGATCGACGGCGACCCTACCGCCTGCGGCCGCGCCGCGGCATGGAACAGCAGCGCCACTTGTTTCCAGGCAATCGCCGCTCCCACCAGATTTGCCAAGCCGCCGGACAGCTTTTTGAAAGCGCCCAGCGCCAGCAGGATGCCGCCGAGCGATACGGCCAGCCCGGCGACCGAACCTTGTCCCGAAATAAACGCCGGGGCAATGCCAGCTAAGCCGATGAGCAGCCATCCGCGCGGCACAAACGCCATCAGATACGCGCCGCTGCGATCCATCCTTGCCGAGAGCCCGACGTAGCGCTCGACGGCCTGATCCTCTCCGTCATGCCAGCGCTCACGCGGCTCCTGCGCCAGGCGGGTGCGGTGGCCCACCATGCGCTCCACCAGATCGTGCGTCATTTCCAGGCGCGCTTGCGTCCAGCGGTCGTCGTCGCGAAAAAAACGCCACCCGAGCCAGCAGGTCACCGCCGCCCAGCCCACCAGTGACAACGCCTGCAGAGCGCCCCCGGCGCCCGCGTAAAGTACTGCCGCCGACATTGCGAGCTCGATGACTGCGACCATCGCCAGAAATCCGCCGCTGAGCGCCAGCGATTCGACGGCGTCCGATTCGATGACCCGCCCCAGCAATTCACCCGCCCCCTGATGGCGGATTTCATCGGGCTCGAGGCGCAGCGCTCCAGCCAGCAGGCGAAGTTTGAGCAACCCTCCCACGCCGATGCCCATCAGCCCTTGCAGCCATGTGGAAACCAGCCGCAGCGGAACCATGGTGAGCAGCAGCAATCCCCACGCCAGCAGCCAGCCGCGATCCAGGCGGCCCGACAGCGCGGCTTCGCCCATCAGCCACCAGGCCGCGATCCACAGCAGGTATTCGGCAAAGTGAGCGGCGCCCAGCCACGCCAGGCGCGAAGGCAATCCCGCATCGCGAAGATGGCGCCAGAAGGGAGCGCCAGGACCGCGGCGCAAAATCCAGCAATTTCCAATCGGGGAGGAACCGAGGCGCTCTTGCAGGATGGCGGCTTTGGTTCGGCTGCGGCGGCGAGGGGGAACACCGGCGTCTTCTAGCAACCGATCAATCTCGGTGGCGATCGGCGCTTCCAGCTCGCAGGTAAGCGCGGCGCGCACCGATTTGGTGGAATGGCGCTGCACAGAAAAATCCGGGGCAAGCAACCAGAGGGTTCGCCGGTTGCCGTGCAGGATTGCTAGAAAAGGCGCGTCAAAATTCCCGGGCATGCGAATGAGCGCGGGTCCGGCAACGGCCAGATGGCCGGCAAGCTGTGGATACGTGGTCGCGGCGGGTTCGGCTTCGAGGCCGAGCGAAGCAGCGGCGGTTTCCAGCCACGGCCCCACCGAGGCTTCATGCAGGTTTCCGTGGGTGTCGGGAAGCTGCGACACTTTTCCGAGCAGGCCGCTTTTGTTCGCGAGCGCGTGCAGCGCCTCACCTACGCGCGCGGCCGGCCACAGAGCGTTATGGAGGTCGCGACTCATACCGCCCGCCCTTCGCGGTGACGGCGCTCTTCCAGCGTTCCACCTTCGAGCCACCAATGCCGCCATTCGCCCTTCGACCATAGGTCGCGGGCTACCGCTTCCTCGGCTTGCAGCAAGCTGTGATAACGCGAGCCAGGCTGCCGCAGCAGGTCCGCGGGCGCGCCATCCTCCACGACCCGGCCGCCATCGATCACGATTACACGCTCAAAACTTTGCGTTTCCCCGACATCGTGCGTGATGCACAGCATCGTTGCGTGCCGCCAGAGCTGACGAGCCCGCGCCAGCAGTTCGCGCCGCTTCTCGCGATCGAGTCCGCGAAACGGTTCATCGAGAATTACCAGTCGCACATTCTCGCGGATCAAAGCCCGGCCCAAGCGAACCCGCTGTCCTTCGCCTCCTGAGACCAGCGCGCCCCCTTCGCCCAGATGGGTTTGTAAACCATCGGGAAGCTTTTCCAGCACGCTGCGCAGATCGGCGCTTTCGATCGCAGTACCCAGCGCAGCGGCACTGGCGGAATCGCCGCCGTATTGCAGATTGTCGAGAAAGGTGCGATTCCAAAGCTGCACGGCGGGATCGACCCAGGCGGTTTCCGTGCGCAGCCGTTCCAGGCGCGCGCCTTCAAGCGGCACGTTGTCCACCAGAACGTGGCCCACTGCCGGCCGGTGCCATCCCAGCAACAAACCGACGAACGTCGATTTGCCCGCGCCCGAAGGCCCGACGATGGCGACATGACTGCCAGGAGCGATGGTCGCTTGAATCTCTTCGAGAATGGTGTGCCCGGCGGCGCGCACGCCCACATTCTCGAAAGCCAGAGCAACGCCCGGCTGCATGGGGTCGCGCGGCATTCGGGCTTCGGCTTGTGGCTCGTCGGCTTCGTCAAGCGCGCCCAGCGGTTCGAGCAGCCGCAGGGTCACGTTGCGGTACGCGGGATATTGCCAGGCAACCTGCGCGACTTGCTCGCCCAACACTGGAAGATTCAGTGCCCAATAAACCAGCAGCAGAACGCCGCCCGCGTCCGCCGTGCGCGAGAGGTGGTCGACAAGTATCCATGCCGCCAGGCCATAGCCGCACAGTAACTGTACGCCTTCAATGAAGACGGCGGAGCGCTGTAACCCATAACCGGCGCGCGCCCATTCCGACAACAGGTTTTCATGCTCGCGGCGGACGGCACGCTCCGCGCCATGCGCGCGAATGGCCACCAGTCCGAGAAGTCCATCCAGATAGAAGCGGCTGAGCGCGCCGGCATGGCTGCGGACGCGCAGATCGCGCTCGGCAAGGAGAGGCTGCGCCATCAGAGGTAAGGCCAATGAAACCGCCGCAGCGGAAGCGGCCAGCGGCAAACTGGCGGGATCGAGCCATGCGATTCCGGCTACCGTGAGCAGCAATTCAAAAACACCGCGCGTGAGTTGGCTGCCGAGATTGGGCAGATTGCGAATGCGTTGGACGGAATGGCTGCGCTCGGCCATGTCGGACGTGAGGCGGCTTTGAAAATAGCGATCGCCCAGGCGTGGAATCTTCTTGAGAAAAGCGATTCGCAAGCGAGTTTCCAGCCGCCTGCCCCAACGCAGCACGCTGACGGCGAGCGGGAATTCCAACAGCAGCAGAAGTGTCGCGAAGCCGAGCAGGGCCGCCATCGCGCCCATCCGCTGGCCCGCCAGACCAAGCTCGCGCCCGAGATCGAACAACCCTCGAAACAGCACGGCTTCGAGCAGTACGCCGCCGGTCGCCAGCAGCAGGGCCAGCGTCAGCGCGGCGGGCCCGAACACGCCATCCTCGCGCAACAGGCGCAGCAATTCGCGGCCGGGACGGCTGGGTGGCTCCGCCAGCGCCGCCACCAATTCCGGCGAAAGCGTTGCGGGCGCTGACCCATCGGCGGAAGCGATTTGCTTACCGCTGGCATGCACCAGGACGGCGCCACGCAGCAGCAGTTGCGTATCGTCGCCCGGCGCGGGACGGACCGACCAATAAACCGGAGCAATGGTGTGCTGATGCTCGATAAATCGTTCTAGCACCCGGGCCGCCTGGCTTCCGCCGCGGAGTCCGCCGGAGCGGACGAGCGAATGGGTCATGCGCACGGCAGCGTCCAGCGCCCCGATGGATTGCCAGGTTGAATCAACGAGTGCGCGTTCAATCAGCCGCTTGGAAATATTGCGCGCAATTCCGAGGTCGCGCATGCGCTGCCGCAGCGTATCGAGGAACTGGCTGCGCGCCGCATACTCCCGCCAGTCCGCCGCCGGAACGGCTTGCTCATGAATGTAGAGCTCTTCGACGAATCGCTTACAGGTGAGCCAGCGCCGGCCAAGCCCCGGATCCATGACCTGCACCATCGGGCCATGACGGCGCCAGGCAACGACAAAGTGAGTAGTGCCTCCGCTCAGACGCACTACGACAATGGCAGGCAGCACATCCGCTTCGGATGCCAGAACGTGGTCGGCGGGCACCATGATCTGCTCGGCGTTCAGTCCGAGCTGTACGGCGGCTTCTTCCATGGTGTCGATCGAGGTGCCATCGACATCGGTTTGGCAGGCTTCGCGCAGCCGCCCATAACTCACCGGAATGCCAAAACCCTCGAGGAGGCACTTCAGCGAAGCCGGACCGCAGTCCATCGCGGATGTCTGAACGACTTCGGGAACCAATAGCCGGCGCCGGGTTTTCATGGGAAAAGGCGGATAACGGCTGCGCGCCAGCGCCGTGAGGGCATTTGGAGGATGTTACTAAAATTCCGTGGCTGAAGGAGGACGGGCGGGCAGGCGGGTCCTCCTTGCCGTTTTTTTTGCAGTCGTGCCGTGCTTACTTTCTGCGGCCGGCTTTGAGGTTCGTCTTGGTTTTCATTTTCTGGTCTCCTTTCGGACACCCTGCATAAAGCAAACGGCGTACCAACGCATTACACACTCATTCTTCAATGGATTCAGGATTTCATGGAGCGGAAAGAGCAATGATCCCTATCCGAACAGATAGACGCCCTGACATTTCGGATAGAACGTGAGTGGGACCTGCCCCACTTACTGCAGCTTCAGCACTTCGTTGAGCGAGCCCTGCCGGTAGCCTTCGAGATCCAGCGTCACGTACTTGAAGCCTAGCGGCTTGAAGATCTCGGTGAATTGGCGCGCCATGCCGGGCGTCAGCGCTTTGCTTAATTCTTCCGGTGCGATTTCGATGCGCACCATCTGCTCGTGAAATCGCACGCGAAACTGACGAAAGCCTAACGCCTTGATCGCTTCCTCGCCCATCTCGACAGTCTTGATGTTCGCGATCGTCACCGGCGTTCCGTAGGGAATGCGCGAACTCAGGCACGCCGCTGCGGGGCGATCCCAGGTGGGCAATCCAGCCAACCGCGAAAGCTCGCGGATTTCGGCTTTGGAAAGTCTCGCGTCAACCAACGGCGCTTTCACCTGGTGCAACCGCGCGGCGTTCTGTCCCGGCCGGTAGTCGCCGAGGTCGTCATGATTCACGCCGTAGACAATGTGCGGGATTTGCCGCTCGCGGCTCACATCCGCCAGCCGCGTGAACAGTTCGTCCTTGCAGTGAAAGCAGCGGTTCTGATCGTTCTTCAGGTAATCCGGATTTTCGAACTCGTGCGTCGGAATGTACTCGTGGGAGATCCCGAACTGGCGGACGAACTGCTCTGCATCGCGCTTGTGGGATTCCGGAATCGAAGCCGAATCGGCAGTGATCGCCAGGGCATTCTCGCCCAGCACCTGCTTCGCCGCCCAGGCCAGGTACGCCGAATCGGTGCCGCCGGAGTAGGCCACGATGACGCGCTCCATGCCGCGCAGGATCGCGAACAGCTTGTCCTGCTTGTCGTCGAGGCGCTGCTTGCCCGTGAGGTCCACCAGCGACGTCATAACGGAATTATACGTTACTGTAGCGGAAGATCGCTTTGTCCGTTGGACCCGTTCGGGCCCTCTCGCCGTCGGAATCCGGAATCACGCCGGCGGCGGCCACGCTGTCGGCTTCTTCCATCCGCACCAGGCGCACGCCCTGCGTGGAGCGGCCGGCCTGGCGGATCTCGCCCGATTCGATGCGGATGATCTTGCCGTCCTTGGTGATGATCATCAGGTCGGAATCTTCCTTCACCGAAAGAATCGCGACCACCTTGCCGTTGCGCGTCGGTGGTCTTCATGTTGATGACGCCCTTGCCGCCGCGTGCGTGAGACGGTAATCTTCGAGCGGCGTCCGCTTGCCGTAGCCGTGTTCGGAGATGGAGAGAATCAGGCCGTCTTTCTCCACGACTTCCACGCCGACGATGTAGTCGCCCTCATCGAGATCCATGGCGCGCACGCCGCGCGCCGGCCGGCCCATGTGCCGGACGTCTTCTTCGGCGAACCGGATCGCCTTGCCTTCGTGCGATCCGAGGAAGATGTAGTTGTCGCCGCTGGTCAGGCGCGCCGCGATCAGTTCGTCGCCTTCATCCAGCGACAGCGCGATGATGCCGCGCGCCATCGGATTGTCGAACTCGGTCAGCTCGCACTTCTTGATCACGCCGTGCTTGGTCACCATCACGATGAACTTGTCCGGCACGAACTCGTGCACCGCCAGGAACGCCTTGACGGTTTCATCCGGCTGCAGGTTGATCAGGTTGGTAATGTGCTTGCCCTTGCCGATGGTGGAGGCGTCGGGAATCTCGTAAATCTTGAGCCAGAAGACGCGGCCCTTGTTGGTGAAGATCAGCAGGTAGCTGTGGGTGGAGGCGACCAGGAAGTATTCGACGAAATCCTCGGTGCGCGTGCCCATGCCGATGCGGCCCTTGCCGCCGCGCGTCTGCCGCCGGTAGGTATCGACGGCCGTGCGCTTCAGATAGCCGCCGTGCGTGACGGTGACGGCGACGTCTTCCACCGCCACCAGGTCTTCCAGGCGAATCTCGCCGGTGTCCTCGATGATCTGCGTGCGGCGCTCGTCGCCGTAATTCCTTCTGGACTTCGCGCAGTTCCTTGACGATCAGGTCGCGCAGCACTTTCTCGGAACCCAGGATTTCCAGGTACTCCGGCGATGCGGCGCTGGATTTCGGCCAGCTCGTCGAGGATCTTCTGCTGCTCCATGCCGGTCAGGCGCTGCAATTGCAGTTCGATGATGGCCTGCGCCTGCTTTTCGGTGAATTCGAAGCGGGCGATGAGGCCTTCGCGCGCTTCGCGCGGAGCTTTGGCGGCGCGGATCAGCTGGATGACCTCGTCAATGTTGTCGAGCGCCTTCTGGAAGCCGAGCAAGAGGTGCTCGCGCTCGCGGGCTTTGCGCAGCTCGAAATCGGTGCGGCGGCGCACCACGTCCAGCGCGATGCTCGATGAAGTAGCTTGATGCAGTCGATCAGGCCCAGCTCGCGCGGCTGGCCGTTCACGATCGACAGCATGATGATGCCGAAGCCGATCTGCAGCTGGGTCTGCTTGTACAGATTGTTGAGGACGACTTCGGCCTGCTCGCCGCGCTTCAATTCGAAGACGATGCGCATGCCGTCGCGATCGCTCTCGTCGCGAATTTCGGAAATGCCTTCGAGCTTCTTCTCGTTGACCAGCGCGGCGGCGTGCTCGATCAGCCGCGACTTGTTGACCTGGTAGGGAATCTCGGTGACGACGATCTGCTCGCGGTCCTTGCCCATGGGCTCGATGGCGGCTTTGGCGCGCATCTTGAGCTGGCCGCGTCCGCGCGTGAAGGCGTCGAGGATGCCCTGCCGGCCGAGAATGATATCCGCCGGTGGGGAAATCGGGGCCGGGAACCATTTCCAGAATCTTGGCGAACGGCGTGTCGGGATTCCGGATCAGCGGCGACGGTGGCGTCGATGATTTCGGTCAGATTGTGCGGCGGAATATTGGTCGCCATGCCGACCGCGATGCCGGACGATCCGTTGACCAGCAGGTTCGGAACGCGCGTGGGCAGGACTTCCGGCTCCTGCTTCGCTGTCGTCGTAATTGGGCCGGAAATCGACGGTTTCCTTGTCGATGTCCTTCGAGCAGCGCGGTGGCGATGCGGGAAAGGCGCGCTTCGGTGTACCGCTAGGCCGCGGGCGGGTCGCCATCGATCGAGCCGAAGTTACCCTGGCCATCGACCAGCGGATAGCGCAGCGTGAACGGCTGCGCCATGCGGACCAGGGAGTCGTAAATCGGCGCGTCGCCGTGCGGATGGTACTTGCCCATCACTTCGCCCGAGATTTTGGCGCACTTGCGCGTGGGCCGGTTGGGCTGCAAGCCCATCTCGTGCATGCCGAACAGGATGCGGCGATGCACGGGCTTCAAGTCCGTCGCGAATGTCGGGCAGGGCGCGGCCCACGATCACGCTCATGGCGTAATCGAGATACGAGCGCCTCATCTCGTCTTCGATGTTGATGGGAACAAAATCCCGGCTGCCGTCTCTGCCATCGCCGCCGAGCGGAAGCTGCGGGGGCGGTGTAGGCGGCCCTTGTGGTGGGTTTTCCTGATCTGCCAACGGTGCTCCTTAAAGGGGTGTTAAGTTCTATTTTAGCATGGAGATACACTTGTCGTGATAGAATCATCCGCGATGAAAAGCAATCTCTGTTTGTGGTTGATGGCCGTGGGAATCGCCGCCGCGCAGACTTCCGGCACCCGCGCATTCATTGGGGCTCGCCTCATCGATGGCACCGGCAAGGCTGCTATCGAACATGCCACGCTGATTATTCGCAATGGCCGCGTGGAAGCCGTAGGGCCGTCCTCGCGCATCAAGCCGCCGGTGCGGGCGGAGCGCATCGACATGACCGGCAAAACCATCATGCCGGGCCTGGTCAATGCGCATGGCCATGTCGCCGATACGATGGGCCTGAAGGCCGGGCCGGAATTCTACACCCGGGAAAATCTGCTGCGCCAACTGGGCCTGTACGCGCGCTACGGCGTCACCAGCGTGTTCAGCCTGGGCGGCGACAAAGAGGAAGCCTTCAAGCTGCGCGAGGAGCAGGGCACGCTCCCCGCTGCGCCGCGCCCGGGTGTTTCTGGCCGGCACCATCATCGTCGCCGATACGCCAGAGGACGCTCGCAAGATGGTGGACACCGTGGCCGCCAGCAAGCCCGACATCATCAAGATCCGCGTGGATGACAACCTTGGGACTACTAAGAAAATGTCAGAGCCGGTTTACCGCGCCGTGATCCAGGAAGCTCACGCCAAAGGTCTGCGGGTGGCGGCGCACCTGTTTTATCTGGACGATGCCAAGTCGCTGCTGAAAGACGGCGCCGATATCGTGGCGCACAGCATCCGCGATCAGGACATCGATGCCGAAACCATTGCGCTGCTCAAGGCGCGGGATGTCTGCGTGATTCCTACCCTGACGCGGGAAGTCTCGGCGTTCGCCTATGGAGAGACGCCCGAGTTTTTCAACGATCCGTTCTTCCTGCGCGAGGCAGATCCGCAGATTCTGGCCCAACTGCACGAGCCTGCCCGGCAAAAAGCCATGCGCGAAAGCGCCAGCGCAAAGGGATACAAAGCGGGCCTGGAAGTGGCCAATCGGAATCTGAAGCGATTGTCCGAGGCTGGCGTGCGCATTGCTTTTGGCACCGACACCGGGCCGCCGGCGCGCTTCCAGGGCTACTTCGAGCATATGGAGCTGGAGATGATGGTGAAGGCCGGCCTGACGCCGATGCAGGCTTTGAATGCGGCCACCGGCGACGCTGCCCGCTGCATGAAGGTCGCCGGCCAGGTGGGAACGCTGGAGCGCGGCGCTTGGGCCGATTTTCTAGTGCTGGGCGCCAACCCGATCGCCGATATTCACAACACCAAGACGCTGGAATCGGTGTGGATCGGTGGAGAAAGGGTGCCGGGCAAGTAAGGCAAGACCGATCCTTACGGTCGCGACTCTCGAAGTATCGTGACTACTATGCGCCGATTGCGGAAAACGATATGATGGCCTACATCGGCTGGGAGAATTTTGTGTCCTGGCGAATCGGCGGGGCTTTTTCCCTCATCTGATCTGGATTTAAAAGGTAGCGGGCCGCGCAGGCGGATTTGACGAAACAAACATGATGGCATCTTCAGGCATTCTCTACAGGTTCTGGTATCTTCCTTTTCTTCTCTCCCTGCTCTGCCTCGCGGGCTGTTCGGGCGAGAAGGTGCAAGCCAAGAAAGCGGGGGCGGAAGTGGTTCCGGTCACCCTCGGCTCGGTGGTGCAGAAGGCCATGCCGGTCGAAGTCCGAACCATCGGCACGGTACAGGCTTACCGCACGGTTTCCATTCGTACTCAGGTGAGCGGCGAGTTGGTCAAGGTGAATTTCGACGAAGGGCAGGATGTCACCCAGGGGCAGCCCCTGTTTGAGATCGACCCGCGCCCGTTCGATCAAGCACTGCGGCAGGCGGAAGCGGCGCTGGCGAAAGACGTCGCCCAGATCAAGCAGTTCGAGGCCAACATCGCCAAGAGCCTGGCGCAAGCGAAGAATGCCGAAGTGCAGGCCGACCGCTACGCCAAGCTGGTCGAACAGGGCGTGGCATCGCGTGAGCAGAACGATCAGTTCCGTTCGAGCGCCGACTCCATGGTCGCCGCCAACAAGGCAGATGAAGCCGCGCTCGAGAGCGCGCGTGCGGCACTGGCCTCCGATCGCGCCCAAATTGAAAAAGCCAAGCTTGACCTTTCCTACTGTACGATCCGCGCGCCCATCGCCGGACGCACCGGAAACATGCTGGTGCACAACGGAAACGTAGTGAAGGCTAATGACATTCCGCTGGTGGTGATCAACCAGATTCAGCCCATCTTTGTGGCGTTTTCCGTGCCGCAGCAATTTCTGCCTGACGTCAAAAAGTTTATGCTGGCCGGGACGCTGAGAGTGTTGGCGGTGCCCAAAGAGAGCGGCGCGCCAGTGGGCGGCGATCTGGATTTCGTCGATAACTCGATCGATGTGACCACCGGCACCATCCAGCTCAAAGGCAAGTTCGCCAACGTAGACCGGACCATGTGGCCCGGGCAATTTGTGGATACGATCCTCACCCTGACCACGCAAAATAACGCCATTGTGATTCCGTCGCAGGCCGTGCAAACCGGGCAGCAGGGGCAATTCGTATTCGCCGTCAAGGATGACATGACCGTGGAGTCGCGAGCCATCGTGACCGGGCGCACGATCACCGGCGAAACCGTTGTGGAGAGCGGGCTCAGGCCTGGGGAACGTGTCGTTACGGACGGTCAATTGCGTTTGGTTCCAGGCAGTAAGATTCGCGAAGTGAAGCGAGGCTAGGGGGCGAGCATGAGTTTCTCTGAACTGTTTATCCGCCGGCCCATTATGACCACGCTGGTCATGCTGGGCATTTTGCTGTTCGGGTTGCTCGCCTACCGCACGCTGCCGGTAAGCGATCTGCCCAACGTCGATTACCCGACCATCAGCGTGGTGGCGACGCTGCCCGGAGCGAGTCCCGAAACCATGGCCTCGGCTGTGGCTACGCCGCTCGAACGCCAGTTCTCGACCATCGCCGGCCTGGACAACATGACGTCTTCGAGCGCAATGGGCTTTTCCAACATCACTCTGCAATTCACGCTCGAGAAAAGTCTGGACGCCGCCGCCCAGGATGTGCAATCCAACATCACCGCCGCCTCGCGCCTGCTGCCGCCCGGCATGCCTGCGCCGCCTTCGTACCAGAAGGTAAATCCGGCCGACCAGCCCATTCTGTACATGTCGCTGAACTCGCCGACCCTGCCACTTTCGACCGTAAACGAGTTCGCCGACACGATGGTCGCGCAGCGGATTTCGACCGTTAACGGCGTGGCGCAGGTGCAAATATTCGGCTCGCAAAAGTACGCCGTGCGCGTGCAGTTGGATCCCCGTGCGCTCGCCACGCGCGGCATCGGCATCGATGAAGTGGAGCGGGCGATTGGCAACGCCAACGTGACGATCCCCATGGGCACCATGCACGGAGCGCACCAGGCGTTTACGCTGCAGGCCACTGGCCAGCTTACGCAGGCGGCGCCCTATCGCAACGTGATTGTGGCTTACAGCAATGGTTCGCCGGTGCGGCTGGGAGAACTGGGGCAGGTCATCGACAGCGTCCAGGACGACAAGGTGATGGGCTGGTTTAACGGCATCCCCTCCGTCTCGCTTGCGGTCAAACGGCAGCCCGGCACCAACACCGTTGAAGTGGTCGACGGCGTCAAGAAACTCATTCCGACGTTCAAGGCGTCGATGCCGAATTCCATCAGCCTGAACATTCTGTACGACCGTTCGGAATCCATCAAGGAATCGCTTGACGACGTGCAGTTTACGCTCAAGCTGACGGTGGGCCTGGTGGTGCTGGTTATCTTTTTGTTCCTGCGCAATATTTCGGCCACCATCATTCCCAGCCTGGCGTTGCCCATGTCCATCATCGGCACGTTTGCCGTGATGTACCTGCTGGATTACACGGTGGACAATCTCTCCATGATGGCGCTCACGCTCTCGGTGGGCTTTGTCGTGGATGACGCCATCGTGGTGCTGGAGAATATCGTCCGCCACATGGAATTGGGCGAAAAGCCCATGGAGGCGGCGCTCAAGGGATCGAAAGAAATTGGCTTCACGATTGTCTCGATGACCTTGTCGCTGGCGGCGGTATTCATTCCTGTGCTGTTCATGGGCGGCATGCTGGGGCGCCTGTTCCACGAATTCGCAGTGGTGATCTCGTGTTCGATTCTGGTTTCGGGATTCGTCTCCCTGACCTTGACGCCCATGCTTTGCAGCCGTTTTCTAAAGCCGCCGCATGGCAAAAAGCATGGCTTTCTGTATCTGGCGATCGAGCGTTTCTTCCAGGGGCTTCTCAAATCCTATGAATGGATGCTGAAGGGCGCTTTGAAATATCATCCGGTCACCATGGCCCTTTCGCTCATCCTGGTGGTGGCCACGGCGTATCTTTTCGTCATCGTCCCCAAGGGATTTATTCCCAGCCAGGACACGGGATTTGTTTTCGGCATGACGGAAGCGGCGCAGGACGTTTCTTTTGACGCGATGGTGCGACATCAACAGGAAGCCGCGCAAATTCTGGCGGCCAATCCCGACGTTTCGTCCTATATGTCGAGCGTCGGTGCAGCGGGACCGACCAGCACCGCGCTCAACAATGGCATGGTATTTGCGCATCTCAAGGCCCGGCCGGGCCGGACCAAATCACCGGAAGAAATCATTCGCGACCTGCGTCCGAAGATGGCCGGCATACCCGGCATGCGCGTCTTCATGCAGATGCCCCAGCTCATCCGCGTCGGCGGGCGATTCACGAAAAGTATTTATCAATACACCCTGCAAGGCACGGATTTGGCGGATCTCTATAAGGCCGCCCCGGCTTTGGAACAGCGGCTGCGCGCGATGCCTGAATTGCTGGACGTCGGCAGCGACCTGCAAATTTCCAGCCCGCAAATTAATGTCGAGATCGATCGCGACAAGGCTTCCGCAGTAGGTGTAACGCCGGCCCAGATTGAGAACGCGCTCTACGATTCGTTCGGACAGCGCCAGGTTTCCACCATCTACACGCCGCTCAACGAATACTGGGTAATCATGGAGCTGTCTCCGGAGTATCAGCGTGATCCGGCGGCGTTGTCGCTGCTTTACATCCGATCGTCCGGCGGCAAATTGGTGCCGCTCGCTTCGGTGGCCAAACTCACGCGTACGGTCGGACCGCTGGCAATCACCCACCAGGGGCAACTGCCGGCAGTCACGCTTTCGTTCGATATCCGAGCCGGCGTTTCGCTCGGCGACGTAGTTCCCAAGATCGAAAACGCGGCGCTCGAAGAACTGCCTCCAACCATCACCGGCAGCTTTCAGGGTACGGCGCAAGTGTTTCAGTCGTCCATCAAAGGGCTGGGAATTCTGCTGCTGATGTCGGTGCTGGTGATCTACCTGGTGCTGGGCGTGCTGTACGAAAGCTTCATTCATCCACTGACGATTCTGTCGGGCTTGCCTTCGGCCGGCTTCGGCGCGCTGGTGACGCTGATGCTCTTCAAAACTGAGCTCAACCTGTATTCCTTCGTCGGTATCATCATGCTGGTGGGGATCGTCAAAAAGAACGCGATCATGATGATCGATTTCGCTCTCGAAGCCCAGCGCAATGCGGGCATGTCACCGCGCGAAGCCATCTACGAAGCGTGCGTGGTGCGCTTCCGTCCTATTATGATGACCACCATGGCGGCCATTATGGGAAGCCTGCCTATCGCGCTCAGTTTGGGCGCGGGCGGTGAAGCGCGGCGCGGCCTGGGCCTGGCGGTGGAAGGCGGTTTGCTCGTTTCGCAGATGCTGACGCTGTTCATCACGCCGGTAGTTTATCTCTACATGGAGCGACTGCAGTCGTTCCTCAAAGGCAAGCCGGCGCTAGTGGAAGCACCGGCGGGCGGCGGATTGTCGCACGACCGGGCGGATTAGCGATTCTGTTTTTTGCTCGCGGCCTATTCCTGAGCTTTCAACTCGAGCGAAAGGAACGTCACTAGAATTTTATCTAGCGACTGGTACGGATTCCGCATGGAAGCGTCCCAAATCATGTTGGCGAGCTTTTCTGAGTTGTAAGTCTCGCTAATGTACTGAATTCGATCGGCGCGCATTTCGTCGCGACGCAGTCGTTCCTCGCTTTTTTTGACGCCTTTTGAATCCATCGCCGATCGAAGCGGCTTGAGCATATTAGCAACGGCCTTGTCCAATTCCTTCTGCAGGACCTTCTCACGGATTTGCGGATTCTTTTCATTGACGAACTCCATCAACGAAACGGATGACTCGGCGCAAGTGTGCGCAAGAAATCCAAGCAGAAAAGACGCGGCAATACGTACTCCCGGCTGCATGGTAAGGGCATTCTAACCCTTGACACTCCTGTTACGCTGTCTGAAACTAAGTCGGGAAGCCATGAAGCCGGCAGCCGTTCTGCTCGTCATTGCGTTGCTATCCGCTGCTGCACGAGACAAAACCAAGCCTGACGCACGTGATCATTCGGCGGACAAGCCGCGATTTCTGTCCGGCCGCGTCGCCCTCGATGATGGCTCGCCTCCTCCGCACCGTGTCACGATGGAGCGCGACTGCGCCGGCTTTACCCAGCCCGAAGGCGTTACAGATGAAAAATGGCGCTTCCGAATCAACCTGGAAAGATTCAAGCGGCTGGTGATTGACACCCCGGAAGGGTTCAACCCTCTGGATACTAAAGACCTGAAGCCCAGTGACGAGCCATGTGACTTGCGAGCGGTGCTGGCGGGTTTTCGCCCTGAGCCAATCCGAATGGTTGGCATCATGCACCGCGACGAACTCGATGTCGGCACCGTTATACTTCACAGGAGTGGACTTTCCCAGCCAACCCACATTCTCAACCCCAAAGCCGAGGAGGCGCTTGTGTTCGCGCGTCAGTCCCTCACCCACAAGAGGTTTGCTGATGCGAAGCGCCAACTGGAGGAAGTGGTCGCGCTTGACCCGAACCACGCGATGGGCTGGTACGAGTTAGGCCGCGTCTATTATTCGGAGAACAAGTTTACTGAAGCCCAGCGCTGCTACGAACGCGCGGTTGTAGCGGACCCTAACTTCGACAGCGCCTACCGATTACTGGCGAATCTTCTAGCGCTCGAACAGCAATGGACAGCCCTGGCAGAGGTGGCGGGCAAACTGATTGGGCTCAGTCCGGCGGACTATCCCAAAGCCTATTTTTATCGTGCGGTGGCCAACTATAACCTCGGAGAGTACGACGAAGCGGAAAGCGCAGCCCGCCAGGGCCTGGAGATTGATGTGCGGCATCGCGCGCCCCGGCTGCACTACATGCTCGGTGAAATCCTTGCCGATGATCGCCAATTTGCCGCGGCGGCCGGGCAGATGAAACTCTATCTCCAATACGCGCCAGAGGCGCCGGATCAGCAGGAGGTCCGAAAGCTGATCGGTGAGTGGCAGGAGTTGGCGGATGGCCGATAATAGCGTCTGGCCATGCGCCTCTCCTCGGAGCTAGTCCGCACCCTCGCGCTCGAATGCGGCTTTGAGCTGGCTGGCGTCACCGTTGCGATACCCATCCCGGAAGCGGATTCCTACCACCGGTGGGTGGCGCGCGGCTTTGCCGGGGAGATGAGTTATCTTACGGATCGGCGGGCGCTGGTGCGTAACGATCCGCGTCAACTGCTGCCCAGCGCGCGCTCCATCATTTGTGTGGGGAAACTCTACAACAGCCCGCAACCGAGTGTTGCGCAACTTGACGAATCTGAACGCGCCTGGATTTCGCGCTACGCCTGGGGTGAGGATTATCATGACGTTCTGCGACGTGGCCTTTCGCAACTCGTCGAAAAACTGCGCGAGCGTTCGAGGGAAAACTTTGAGTGGAAAATTTGCGTGGATACCGCGCCGCTGCTCGAACGGGCTTATGCGCGGCGGGCCGGCCTCGGCTGGATTGGCAAGAACACTTGCCTGATCAATCAGCCTGCGGGCTCGTGGTTTTTTCTGGGAGAGCTACTCACTTCGCTGGCGATCGAGCCCGACGGGCCGCCGCCCGATCGCTGCGGTACCTGCACGCGATGCATCGATGCCTGTCCCACCCAGGCTATTGTGCCGGTTGACAACGGAGCGTACGGCATCGATTCGCGGTTGTGCATCTCGTATTTCACGATCGAGCTGCGCGGGCCGGTGCCGGTGGAATCGCGCGCAGGAGTCGGGAGCCACGTCTTCGGCTGCGATATCTGCCAGGACGTTTGCCCGTGGAATCGACGCGCGCCGGTCACCGTGGAGCCCGCGTTTCATGCCGCCCACTTCGCGCCGCCGCTGGAGAAGCTCGCCGCCATTTCGGAAGACGAGTTTCGCGCGATGTTCGCCGCAAGCCCCATCCGCCGCGCGCGGTACAGCGGGTTTTTGCGCAATGTGGCCATTGCCATGGGCAACGCCAGGACCGAACGGTTTCGCGCGCCGCTGGAGAGACTGCGACGAATGCGCCAAAGCCGGCGACAAGTGCGAAGTACGGGATCGTCGGCGCGTGCGAACGCCAGCACCGCAATCGTGCCCTTGAGCGCGTCGCCGATCAGTGTGGCAGCCGCCAGTCCCTTGCGGCCGGTGCGCAGCACATTGGTGGCGCCGATATTGCCGGAGCCAATGCTGCGCAGGTCCTCGGTGCCAGCGAGGCGCGTGATGATGACGCCGAACGGGATCGAGCCGAGCAGATAGCCGAACGCGAGCGCGGCGACGAGGAGCACGGCGTCAACCCTTGGAAGCGGCCCGCCGCGCTGGCTTTGGCTCGGCGGCGGCGCGGCGTGAATGGAATCCAGCCTCGGCCGCTTCTGCGGCTTTCGCGAATACGATGAGATCCTTGAAGTGCTGGTCGTCGGCGCGCACGAGCGCGGCGGGGTCGGCGGCAAACCATTTGTTCTTGCGGCTGGCAACCACGAAATCCTCAATGTCGTTCTCGCAATAGGCGCAGCGCAGCTTGCATTCGGCTTCGCTCTGCGTCTTCACCACATAGAACTTGTTGCGTACGTACTGGGTCTCCATCGGATCGTGCACGATACAGTTCTTGTTGGCGCAGCGGATGCCGATAGGGCGCGGCTGGTCGTAGAGCGGATATTTGGGGCGCTCGAAACCGCCCGTGAACTTGTGCAGCGACTTGCCCTTGAGGCCAAGCAGGAGCGCGATCAGCGCCATGCGCACCGGCACGCCATAGGCGGCCTGCTCGAAGTAGACGGCGCGGCGGTCGGCGTCGAAGTCGGCGTCGAGCTCGCCGACGCGCGGCAGCGGATGCATGACGCTGGCGTCGGAATATTTCGGCTCGCTCAGGAATTTGCGGTCGATCTTCGGGTAGGACTGCTCCTTGTCGGCCCAGCGCTCCTTCTGGAAGCGGGTGACGTAGACCGCGTCGACCTTTTTGCCGACCGCGTCGATATCAGTCTCGAGCTCGGGGCCAGAGAACAGCGACTGCTGATGCGGCTCTTCCGGCGTCACGTAGAGCGCGTCGATCATGTCACCGTCGCCCTTGGCGGACACCATCTGGCAGCGGAATTCCTCGCGCAGCCGCTGGTCGACATGCGCCGGCAGCTCCATGCCTTTGGCCGCCATCGGCACGATGGTGGCGCCGAAGCGGGCGAGCGCGTACACGAATGAGTGGATGGTGCGCGAGCCGCGCAGGTCGCCAGAGATCGCCACCTTCAGGTTCTTCAGGCGCTTGTTCTTCTTTTTGAGCAGGAACAGGTCGCAGAGCGTCTGGGTCGGGTGCTCGTGGCTGCCGTCGCCGCCATTGATCACCGGGATCGGGGAAGATTCTGCGGCCAGCCTGGCGGCGCCGTCGCGCGGATGGCGGATCACCATGATGTCGGCATAGTTGGCGATCGACGCGCACGGAGTCGGCGAGGCTCTCGCCCTTGGCGGCGGAGCTCGTGGCCGGGTCCGCGCTGGTGATGGTCTCGCCGCCGAGCCGCAGCATGGCGCTCTCGAAGGAGAGCCGCGTGCGGGTGCTCGGCTCGTAGAACAGGCTCGCCAGGATGCAGTCCGAGGCGATCTTGGTGCTGCGGCCGATGCGATAGGGAAAGTGGGAGTCAGGCAAATCGCGCAGGAACGACTGCGCGACCTCGAAGACAGTCTCGATCTCGCGGTCGGTGAGATCGTTGATCGAGATGATGTGGCGAGTAGCAGGAATTTTTTTTGTGCTCATGAGTTCCCGCCCTCTGCTTCTGAGCCCGTTCGGCATGTCAGCAGTCTCCGTTCCTGCCGGCGCTGGTCGAGCCAAAGCGGACAGTCACGGAAACTCCAATCTCTATATAATGAGTGCGCTTACGCAGAACCCTCAACCGCTCCGCGCGGTTGAGCCGGCCAGGAGTTGGCGTGGCGATGTCCATTAAAGTGGCATCTATAGGGGGAGTTTCCGGGGGCGGCAAGGCCGCCGTGCGGGCGTTTCCACATTCGCGCCGGAGCGCCATATGGGCGGGTGCCGGAGTGCGCGGATAGGATGGCTTGCGATGACGCCACAGGCCGAGTTTCCTAACCAATCGCCGCCCTATGAAGACGTAGACCTGTTCGGCAGCGACCAGCCTCTGCGGGATGCGGTCGCGAACAACGCGGGAGGCGCTGACGGCGAGGCGCTTAGCGCCTTCGGGCGCCGCTGGGGCGCGGCCGCAATGTTCGAGCGGGGCCGACTAGCGAATGCACACCCGCCGCGGCTCGAGGCGCTTGATGCCCGCGGATTCCCGCCGCGATACCGTCGAGTTCCATCCCGCTTATCACAACCTGATGGCCGAGAGCGTCGCCGAGGGGCTTGCGTCCTCGACCTGGAGGGCTGACGCCACGCCGGCATCGTCACCCGCCCAGGTCACTCGGGCAGCGCGTTTCTACATGGCGGCGCAGGTCGAGAGCGGTCAC
>CAWGTB010000009.1:0-126235 GCA_963825405.1 uncultured Solibacteraceae bacterium
TAGTTGATGGCGTATACTTTGGGAAGATTCAGGAATCTTATGGCCCACGTTTGGCTTGTCATGTTGAAGCCGATGCGCGCAGTGACGCGCTACGCAGCAGCGGGAATCGAAGGCACCGGGCTTGGCGACTCGGATTTCCGCGTGCTGGAAGTGCTGCTCCATAAGGGGCCTTTGCCCATCAATACGATCGGACCTCATTGCTTCAGCCTTTCGAAAGCATTCCGGGCGGATGAGGAAAGTGTTCTCGGAGGAATCGCTCGGTACATCGACTGAGATGCTCACTTCGCACGGGCGCTTTCCGGCCTCAAGGACGAGGACGTGGCGAAACTTCGATACGTCTCCCTGCGGTCCCTGCCCACGAGAGGCCGCGAGCCAATCGAAATTCGTGTTCCCCTCCGAGAACTCGCAAGGGAACTGGGCGAAGCAACTTCCTCGGTCGGTCGTGTATCAGGACTTGCCACGTGGAAGAAATCGAGGAGGCGATTCGGGGCTTCCGGTCCGAGAAGAAGCAACTGCCGGAGATTACGGTTGGGCCGTCGAGGAAAACAGCCTAAAGGCGTCATCGATACATCGGTACTCGTCGCCGGAGTCGCGGGATTTAAATCCCGCCGCACCGTCGAGAATCCGAGTGCTTCACTTCTTCGACGCTGGCTGGATGATGGGACCGTCGTCTGGCTTGTCACGGAGGACATTCTTTCGGAATACAAAGAGGTCCTTTCAAGACTCAGGGTTCGCTTGTGCAAGCAAGAGGCACGCCGCGTTTATCGTCACTCTGAACCTGAAAGACTTCCCTCAAAAGAAGCTGGTGGCCAAAGTAATCTCGCCAGGTGATCCAATTCCCACAACGCGACGTCGTTCCTCGCCGGGCGGCTGAACGCGGCGGCCGGGTAGGCTGGCTTCACTTCGCCTTTAGGAAGGATGACTCTATCGCGGTGGACCAGTTCAAAGCACGAAGCCGCAGATTTTGAAGTCCAAAACTGGGAAGTTTCTCGACGCTCATATTCCCAAGCTGGACGTCACGGGTTTGAACCCCGTCTCCCGGTTCATTTTTCAATAGTTTGCACGAACCGGTAGGCGTACATCGCCGTCAAACGTCCGTCATCTGGAGCTGGACTGAACAGCGATGCGGCGGACGACGGTGATGGGGATGGAGCCGTCGGGGCGAGCGGGAACTTTCCAGCTGAGAATGTCGCCCTCGAGTTCGTATGCGCGCACTTGCGTCGTTTCGTCGTAGTTCGGAAACGTGGAGCGATCAATCTTCATCGTGACTTTGCTGGTTGCCGGGTCGACGCTGTATGTGCCGAATGAGCAGCTGGCGCTGAGGGACGCGTCTCTATACGCTTCGGGGGTGCCTTTAGCCCGGTCGTTACTGGCGAACTTGACGCGCACGTCGCGGAAGACCTCAACCATGAAGTAGCCGTCAGAGGTAAAAACAGCCATGCCGTGTGGCTGAGCTCCATAGTCGGGGACGCGAGTGCCGTCTGGGAGGATCTTATCCGCAGCGATGAGCTTCCAATTGCCCACAAACGGATTAGTGGTACCCACCTGACCATGCATGGAGGAAACAGCCAATGCCGCGGTAACGATAAGCGAAAGGATGCGAGCGGTCATGAGTGCACCGTACCAATTCCATAGACGCTGCACAATTTGATTATTTTTACCGATGGAATGAGTGGCGCTTATGCTTTTCGCGCGATGCGCGAGCGTTGCGGATGCGTGAGTCCGGCAAGAGCGTCTTGTGTGGCCATGCCAAGCAATGCATGCAGCGCGTCGATTGCAGGTGTCGCAGCATTCGGGCCACGATGCAGCACAACAGGGAAAATGGGGAGACTGGGAAGGCGATGCACCGATTGATTCGCCACCAAAGGCGGCGGCAGTTGCATCGCGGTGCGTGCGGTGATACCAAGCCCCCCTTGAAGCGCCGCCCATAGGCCGTCCAGGCTTGGACTAGTGGCCGCGATACGGTACGGGACGCCGGCGGCTTCGAGTTGTTGCACCGCAGCCTTGCGGAAGGCGCATTGAGGGCCGAGTACAGCCAGCGGGAGTGAAGCATCCTGCATGCGAAAGGTCCGGCTTGAGATCCAGAGCACGGGGAGTTCGCCCAGGAGCAGCGCGTCCTTCCGGTCTGCGAAACCGATTGTCAGTGAGAGGTCAAGCTGGCCTTTGTCCAGAGCTTCGATAAGGGCGCCGTTGCCCTCGATACGCAGTTCTACCTGCGTTCGTGGATAGAGCGCTGCGAACTGCCGCAAGGCGTCAGGCAGCACAGACGCGAAATCCTGCGGCGCGCCGATACGAACGGTGCCCGCCAAGGTAACGCCGTGCATGGTTTGCAGGAGGTCATCATTCAGGGCCAGCATACGGCGAGCGTATCCGAGCGCTGTCTGTCCGGCCTCTGTGAGCTTGAGGGCCCGGCCGTGCTTGCGAAAGAGCGGTGTTCCCAACTCCTCTTGCAGACGCTTCATCTGCAGGCTAATGGCAGATGGTGTCCGTCCAAGACGGTCTGCCGCCTGCGCGAAACCACCAACATCATGGGTCGTGACGAGAGTCCGCAGGATGTCGAGATCGAGATTACGCAATAGCATCCTGCGTTTAAGGTTACACGAGCTATGGCGGCGGAGCAGGATCAACGCTTGGCGCGGCTTTGGTGAATAGTTTAGAGGGGGTATTGTCTTAGTTCTGAAGTGTCCGCCTCGGGACTCCGCTCCACTTCTTACACAACAATTTCCACGCGGTCCAGGTAAGCGGCCAGTGCCAGAATCTGGCGGCGAATTTCATCCTCATTGGCGGCGATGGCAGCCAACTCCACCGCCGCTCCGGTTCGTGTGATTTCGGGAAAGCCGTAGCCTTCGCCCGATCCTTTGAACTGATGCCCCAACCGCCGGGCAATCTGCGCAATCGTTCGAATCGACGCCCGCTAGAATTTCGCCCATCTCGCGGCGGACGCTCGCCAGATAGTTCGGGACCAGGCCTTCGATCCCTTCCGGCGGAGTGATGCGGATCTTTCCGCCCAGATGTGGCGCGAAATGGCCTCCAGCAGAGTCGCTCTTCTTGATCGGTTTCGTAAGGTGCTCGTTACAACCCGCCTCCAGGCTGATGCCGACTCCCTCTCCGGCGGCATGAGCCGTCAGCGCCAGAATGGGCATCGGACGCGCCTCGGCTTCCGCTTCCCAGTGACGAATCGCGCGCGTGGCCTCCAGGCCGTCCATCACCGGCATTTGCAAATCCATGAGCACCAGATCGGGCCTGCCGGACATTACCTTCTCCACCGCGATCTTGCCGTTCTCGGCAACGTCCAGTTCGAAGCCGGAGTTCTTCAGATAGGCCTTGATCAACACGATGTTGTATTCGGAGTCTTCGGCAATCAGAATCCGGGGACGTGCGGATGCCGGCGGGCTTCTGCTGCCGGCTGAACCGCGGCCTCAGCCGGCTCGTCGGCCGCCAGCGCCGTTTCCATGCCCGTGCGAATCTCGAAGGGCGCCGTAAAGAAAGAAGCGTGCTTCCCTTCCCCACTTCGCTGCGTGCAACCCATCCGTCCGCCCATCAACTCCACCAGGCCCTTGCTGATGGCCAATCCCAGACCGGTTCCGCCGTACTTGCGCGTGGTGGAGGAATCCGCTTGCGTGAAACGCTCAAAAATCATTTCGATTTTGTCGGCGGCGATTCCGATGCCGGTATCGATGACGTTAAATCGCAGCCACCCCGGCGCGCCTGCCGCGGCTCCGGTTCCACTCGCACGCAGGTAACGGAGCCGTGCTCGGTGAATTTCAGCGCGTTGCCGATCAGGTTGACGAGAATCTGCCGCAGACGATTCGGATCGCCCACCAACCCCATCGGCACATCCGGCAGAACCTCGAGGGTGAGCTGCAAACCGTGGTCGCTCGCCCGCGAAACCATCATCTCGATGACTCTTTCGAGCAGCGTGCCCAGATCGAAGCCGATCGATTCCAATTCAACGTGCCCGGACTCCACCTTGGAGAGGTCCAGAATGTCGTTGATCAGATCCAGAAGGTTCGCCCCGGCTTTTTGAAAGATACGAACATAGTCGCGCTGCTCCTCGCGGAGCGCGACTCTCCGAGAGCAGGTCGGCCATCCCCAGAATGGCGTTCATCGGCGTGCGCATTTCGTGACTCATGGTGGTGAGGAATTCGCTCTTGGCACGATTCGCGGATTCCGCGGACGCCTTGGCGCTGCAGTAGGTCCTCTTCCGCCCGCTGACGTATGATCACCTGCCCCAGTTGCGCACCGATGTGCTCCATCATCGCTCAGAAATTCCTCATCGGGCTGCACCGTCTGGAGCGAAAAGAACTCCAGAATCCCGATGATCTTCTCGTCCACCACGATCGGGAATCCGAATCCGGACCGCAGACCGGCCGCGACCGCCGCGCGAGTTCGCTCCGATAGTGGCGCTTCGTCCGCCAAATTGACGATCCACTCCGGCTTGCCGGAAGCCAGAACACAACCAGGCAGCCCGGCGAGAGAAGTCAGCGGGCTCCAGCCGGTCGAATCCCGGAATGCCGCGAACCGGCTGCCGTCTTCCAGTTGCCACAATCCGGTCGACATCAGCTCGTCGGAAGTATTGTCCGTCCGCAGATACAGCATGGCCTACCGGCCAGCCGATGTGCTTGCAGATCCGGTCGAGGCAGGTCTTCGCGGTGTGCTCGATGCTGGAAGACCGGTTGGCTGCCATGGTCACCGATTGCAGCAGTTGAACCAGTTGGGCCTCTTTCTTGCGCGCCGTCCTCGGCACGCAATCGCTCGCTGATATCGCGCACGAAGGCGTTGTAGCTGCACGCGCCGCTCACTCGAATCGGCCAAACCGTCGCTTCCACCGGAAACTCGTGGCCGTCGCGATGCAACGCCATCAACTCGATCGGCCTGGTTTAACAGAGAGCCCTGCGCGGTCGCCAGGAAATTTTCCACACCATGCACGTGGGCCTCGCGGTAGGCCGGAGCTACCACCGTATCGCACAAGCGCTGCGCCCATTATTTCCGCGGCGCTCCATCCGAACGTCAGCTCGGCCTGCGGATTCCAGGCCGTGATCGTACCGTCGGGATCCATGCCGATGAAACGCGTCGTTGGCGGTCTCGATAATCAGGCGGTTGTGCTCGTTTTGCTCGCGCAGCAATTCCTCGCTGTTCTTCAGGGCGGTGATATCGCGCGAGATGCCCGCGATTCCGGAGACCTGCCCGCTGCGGTCAAACATCGGGACTTTGGTGGTCGACCACCAACCGGGCCCGCCGCGCGGGTTGTCGAACTGCTCGATCCGATCGACCTGCGGCAAACCCGAGCGTACGATCTCTTCTTCCTGCAGACGCCAGCGGCGCGAGTCTTCCGGGTTGAAATAATCCTCATTGCTTTTCCCTATGCATTCAACCGCATCCTGGGCTCCAAGAAGTCGCGCATGCGCCTGGTTGACCCGGGTGAAACGGGACTCGAAGTCCTTGAAATAAATGAGATCCGGAATATTCTCCATGAGGGCGCGCAGCAATCCGCGCTCCTGCTCCACTTCCTGCACCAGCTTGAAGTGAACCAGGGCTCCTGCCACCTGCTGCTTCAGCTTGAGCGGGTCCCACGGCTTGGCCACGTACCCGAAAATCTGTCCGCTGTTGACGGCCTCGGTAAGCGCTTTCAGGTCGGCGTATCCCGACATCATGACGCGCGTGGCGCGAGAAACTTCCCGCGCCTGCCTCAGAAATTCGTGTCCGCTCAATCCGGGCATGCGCTCATCGCAGAGAATGACCGCAATGTCGTGCTCCACCGCCAGGCGCAGAGCCGCCGCGGCGTCGCTGGTCGTAAACACTTCGTAGTCGTCTTCGAACAGATGTTCGAGCGACGTCAGGATGAGCGATTCATCGTCCAGCACCAACAGTTTGTTCTTCATTTTCTTTTCTGTGATTCCAGCCCTGGTAAATCAAGGCTCAGCGGGATCTTGACCAGGAACTCCGTGCCCACGCCGACTTCGCTCTGCACTTCGATCGAGCCGCCGTGGTCCTGCACGATGCCGTATGAGATCGCCAGACCGAGGCCGGTGCCCTGGCCGACTGGCTTGGTGGTAAAAAATGGATCGAAGATCTTGCTGCGGATGCCTACCGGGATGCCGGCGCCCGTATCGCGCACCGAGATCAGGAAAGCCTCGCTGGTCTGGCTGGTAGTGATCACGATCGTCCCCTCCGCGGCGATGGCGTCGACCGCATTGCCGATCAGGTTCATGATCACCTGGTGGAGCCGCCCGCCATAGCAATACAGAGTGCGCCCGGCGGCGTAGTGCTTCTCCACGCGAATGCGAGCGTTCATTTTGTGCTTGAACAGCAGCAGCACGGCATCGATCGTCTCTACCACGTCCACGGTTTTGAACTCGCCTTCATCCAGCCGGGAGAACGTCCGCAGATCGAGCACCAGCTCCTTCACGCGATCCAGACCTTCCTTCATCTCTGCCAGGCGGGCCCGCACTTTCCGTAGTTTCTTGCGTGCAGCCTCCGCCAGGTGCGGCTCCACTTCCGGGGCTCAGACTCTCCAGGCCGCTCTCGACCAGAAACAGGTTGTTCACGACGAAGGCCAGCGGGATTGTTGATCTCGTGAGCGATGCCGGCCACCAGTTGCCCGAGCGAAGCCATTTTTTCGTTCTGAATCAATTGGGCCTGCGTCTCGTTCAGCTTCCGGTTTGCCTGCTGGAGATCGTGATTGGCCTGTACCAGCTTTTCGGCCATCGCCACTCGCGCTTCCGCCATCTGGCGGGCCGGCCCGGGCGTGGCGCATCTCCAGTTCCCGGGCCTTGATCTCTTCGACAATGCGGCTGTTTTCCTCCTGAAAAAAACGGCGGCGCATCAGCGCCTGGATACGGGCCCGCAGGACGGCCAGGTCGCTCGACTTGCTTACGAAGTCATCGGCCCCGGCTTCGAAGCCGCGGTTCATATCGCCTTTATCCTCGCTGCCGGTGAGGATGATGACGGCGGGACGCTGTCCAGGGCGGAGCGCATGGCGGCGATCTGCCGGCACACCTCGACGCCGTCCATCTCGGCCATCAGCAGATCGACCAGAACGCAGTCGAAGCTCTGTGCCCCAATCAGAGCCAGCCCGTCGGCCCCGTTGCTGGCCGCTCTCCACCTCATAGCCTTGATTCCGTAGCTCGTCGCAAAGGAAGGCGAGATAAGTCGGGCTGTCGTCGATGGTCAGGATGCGGGCGCTGCGGAAGACGGAATCCTGGCGGTCCAGGACGGCGGCTTGCGCCGGCAACTGGCTCAATCGCGCACGGATGCGGAGCAGCAGAATTTCCGGCAGTCTCGGACTTGGATACGTAGTCGTCGGCTCCGCTTTCCAGGCTTTGATCTCCGCGGTCTCCGGGGCCGACGCGGTCATCATCAGAATCGGTATGCCGCGCGTATTCGATGTTCATGCGAATGCGCCGGCAGAATTCGTCGCCGCGCATTCCGGGCAGGTTGTAATCGACCAGAATCAGATCGGGGAGAGGGTCGCCGAGCGCCGCCAGGGCCTCCTCCGCCGAGCCGGCGATGGAAACCTGCCAGCCCTGTTCCTCGAGCAACAAGCGGCAGCTTAAAAGCTTGGGTTTCGGAGTCCTCGACCACTACAATGCGGAAAGCGCGGCGGCCGCCTGACCCGGCCACTTTGCCAATGCTGTCGACCAAGGCTGTCATGATCACCAACTCCAGGACCCGGGTGGCGATCGCGGGCAGCGGCAGCGACTCGCACACCGCCCCCATCCGCACCGCCGCCGCCGGCATTCCGTACACCACCGCCGTCGATCTCATCCTCGGCAATCGTGTATCCGCCGGACCGCCGCACATCCAGCAGCCCGGCGGCGCCATCGTCGCCCATGCCCGTCAACAGCACGCCCAACGCGCCGGCGCCCAGGGATCTGCGCCATGGATTGAAACAGAACGGTTCCGGACGGGCGCTGAAAGAGACCGGATCTCCGGTGTCGAGGCGTAGCCGCCCGCCTTCCAGGCGCAGATGGCGCTCGGCCGGAGCCATGTGCAACGACCGCGCGGCCGGGATGCAACCGTCCTGCCACCACCGTTACCTGAAACGGACAAACGCTGCCCAACCAGGCGGCGAACCCTTCGAGAAAGCTAGCTGTCATGTGTTGGACCAGCAAAATCGGCAGCGGAAAATCCGGACCGAGCGCTCCCAGCAGTTCGATCAGACGCGGCCGGGCCTCCGGTCGAACATACAATTCCCAGCGCCCGGAACCCTCCCGGACTGCCGGTCCACCGCCGCCGCTTCAGTCCTGCGGTGGAAAATGGCTCGCCGTTGCCATGCTGCCGGACCAGCTTCACCTGGCTCATGATGACCAGTTGCGTGCATAAACGTTCGTGCCAATTCCTCATAGTCCGCGTTGCTCGTGCCCACGGGCTTCTCGATGACGGTAAGCGCGCCGGCGCGCAACGCCTCCATGGCGGTGACATTCCATTGCTTGGATTCCACGCTGGCGGCCACCACTACGATAGGAATAGGCCGATTCGACATGATCCGCCGGGTGGCTTCGAGACCATCAATGCCGGGCAGGCGGATGTCCATCGCGATCACGTCAGGGGAGACTTGCTCGCACACCTCCAGCGCTTCCTCGGCGCTGGCAGTCGTGGCACAGACTTCCAGGCGAGGGTCGCGTCCGATGCTGTACTCGAGCAGCGCCCGAACCACCGCCGAATCCTCCACAATCATGACCCGGATTTTCTTCATATCATCTGGCGAATTGCCTCCAGCAATTCCGTTTGATCGAACTTGCGCTTCACCACGTAGGCGTCAGCCCCGAGGAGCAGACCCCGTTCCTGATCCTCGGGCCGCTCGAGCGAACTCACGATAATCACTGGTATGTCCTTGAACCGGCGGTCCGCCTTCAACGCCTCGACCAGTCCGAACCCGTCCAGGCGCGGCATTTGTATGTCGGTAACAATCAGATCGGCTTTTTCAACGCGCAGCATCTCGAGCGCCTCCAGGCCGTCGACCGCCACCCGCACCCGGTAGCCGTGCGCTTCAAGAATGCTTTTTTCGAGCGAGCGCGACGTGATCGAATCGTCCACCACAAGAATTCCGACCGCGACGGTTTGCGCCTGCGCCTGAGCCAGGCGTGGCGGTGGGGCCGCCGCCGACGGTGTGCAACTCGCCACCAACCCGGCTGGGTTCAGGACCACGAATGCCGTGCCTTCGCGCAGTAGCGCGGCCCCGGAAACATTGCCCGTTGCCGGCACAGGCATTCCAAGGTCCTGAATAAGCGCGTCGCGCTCGGCCAGGAATTCATCCACCCACACCGCATAACGCCTTCGGTCCGACTTCAACACCATCACCGGCAGCATGCCGCCGGGCTGGGTCGTAGCTGTCTCCCCGATTTGCAGCAATCTCGCCAGGCCGTATAGCGGAATCGTCTGGCCGCCCAGGTTCACCACCGGTTTTCCTTCCTTGTTCTCGACGCTATCGAGAGGGATGCGGTACAGACGGTCAATGCCGTGCGTGGGAATTCCGAACGTCTGGCCGGCCGCTGCAAGCAACAGCAGATGGTGGGTCGATACCGAGAGAGGAACCGACAGCAGAAATGCCGCGCCGGGCGTGTCCTTGGCCCGCAAATTCACGTCTCCCTCAAGACGGCGCACGGCTTCGTAGACCACCGAGAGTCCCATGCCGTGCCCAGACAGGTGATTGACGGTTGGCGATGTGGAAAAGCCGGGACGGAAAATGGCTCGGGCCAACTCTTCGGGAGAGTGATCGCCCGGCTCGGCTTGCGACAGTATGGTGTCCACTTTCTGCAAATCCACACCGCGCCCGTCGTCTTCCACTTCGACAATCAGGCGGCCCCGCTGCGAATCGAGACGCAGGGACAGGGAACCGACTGGCGGCTTTCCGGCAAGCGCGCGCTCGGCCGGCGTTTCAATGCCATGACTGATGGCATTACGCAGCAGATGCATGACCGGATCTTTGAGGGCTTGCAGCACCATCCGATCCGCCCGCACTCCCGACCCGCTCAAGCGAAAATCGATTTCCTTGTTTTCGTCCCGGGCCAGGTCGCGCACCATTTTCCGAAAGCCATCGAACAGGTCTTCGGCCGGCGCCATGCGGGCGCTCCACAAATCGCGCTGCAGTTGTTCCGCCGAACGCCGCGTGTTCCAGATACTGCGATGTTGCAGCAGCCCAACCGTCTTCGACTGCGCGGCGAGCGAGCGGATCTTCTGATCGATCAATCCGATGTGCCGCACGATGCCGGAACAGTCCGGTTTACCCGCCAGGCGCCCCATTAACGACACGGATGCGTTGCGGAACCGGACCGAGTCCGTCGCCATGGCGGCAATCTGCGTGGCCAGCGAGTCCAGTTCCACGCTGACGTTGGCCTGGCGCAGGCTCTCCATGAGGATCTGTCCGGTCGAACGCACGAGCCGGTCCAGATTCTCGGTCGGCAGCCGAACCATCTCGGCAGGCTGCATGGCCGCGAGCGGGATGGAGGGGGACGTTTTTTGGACGGGAGCCTCGAGCGGCCCGGGATTGCTCTGCGGCGTCTCGCCGCCGAGCAGCGCATCCATCGCACGCAGCACCTCCGCCGGCGCCTCCGGAATGCGGTCCTCACGAAACGCGCCCACGCAGTCTTCGCTCGCGTCAAGGGCTTCATGGATGACGCGCGTCATCTGCGCGTCGAGGCGCAGGCTGCCGTCACGCACCCGCGAGAACAGCGTTTCGAGACCCGAGGCCAGACCTTCGACCGCGTCCAGATCCACCGCCCGCGCCGCGCCCTTTAGGCTGTGCGCCCGGCGGAATGCCTCGTCCAGTTCGCTGCGGCCTTCGGTTTCGGCCACTTTTTCCAGCAGCGCCAGGATCGAGCGGATGTGCTCCAGATGCTCGGCATGCTCGCCCTGAAAAATGGCCGCCAGCTTCTGGCGAATCGCGGTCAAAGCCGGTAACCCTCCGCCGCCAGGCCCAGTTGGGCGCCGATACTGGCGAGAATGCCCGCGGCCTTTTCCGTCTGCCGGGTGCTAATGGCGGCTTGTTCACTACCGCGCGTCATGTCTTTGATCGCTTGCATGACGTTGTCGAAGCCGATCTGCTGCTGATTGGTGCCGGCCACGATCTGTTGAAACGCCTGCACGCTCTGATCGATGTTGGCCGCCATGTTGCGAATCGCCGACGCAGCCACATCAGCCTGATGCTTGCCCAGGTCCACGCGTTTGACCGCCTCCTCGGTGAGCATGACCGACGTGTTGATCTCCCTCTGGATGTCTCCCAAAATGGTTTTCACCTGCACGGTGGCGGCCTTCGACTGGTCGGCCAGGTTCTTGATTTCCCCAGCCACCACTGAAAAGGTACGGCCATGCTCCCCGGCGGCGGCGGCCTCGATCGCCGCGTTCAATGCCAGCAGGTGGGATTGTTCGGCAATATCGTTCACCGTGGCCAGAATGTCGCCGACCATTTGAGTTTTCTCGCTCAACGACACGATGTTCTGTGCCACGGCCTCGGCTTGCTCATGTATGGATTCCAACGTTTGGTTGGCTTTCTGCACGGCATCCAGTCCGCAAGTATTGGCGATTGAGACAGCGGCTGCGGTGATGGTCACTTGCTTGGCTTTTTCGGCGATCTGCGCGCAGGACTGGCTCACCTGCTGCATGGTGGCATTGGTCTCCTGATAGGCTGCTACCAGCTGGCCGGTGACTGCCGCTTGTTGCTTTGCGGATGCCGAAATTTCCATGGTGGCGGCGTTGAGATTTTCGCTGGCGGCGCGCGTCTGAGTCGCCATTTTCCTTAGCCGCGTCACCATTTGATTCAGGCCGCAGCCGAGCATTCCCAATTCGTCGCTGCCTTCGCGCGCGGATTTCTGATTTAGGTCCCCGACGCCAACCGACTTTACGAATTCCTGGAATTCACCTAGCGGGCGGGTAATGGAAAGGCGCGTAACGATCCCCAGGAAGGCGGCCACGCCAAAGCCCAGCAAACTTCCGTAGAGAATGATCCGATTGGTGCCGTGCGCTTCCGTCGGGGCAACCCCTTCCCGCTGCTTCAGTAGCGCGCGTTCTTCGTCCCCCATCGCCATCAGCAATCCCGTGATCTGCGTCATGCGCTCCCGGCCATTGGCTTCGACGAGGGCCGCCTGCGCGGAGGGAAATCCTTTTTCCCGGCGTACGCTGGCGATGTGAATCAGGCTTTCAAGGCTCCGGTCGATCAGCGGATCCATCATCTCGATCCGGCGCAGTTGGCCGGGATTGTCGATAGTCAGTTGACGGAGCTGTTTGCGGCTCGCGGCCAGACGCGTCCGCAATCCATAGATCGATTCCAGGAAGCGCTCATCGCCCGTCGCCACGAACCCGCGGCTCGCGCTTTCGATCTCGATTAAATTGCCGCGAATGCTCTCCATCTCGGCCATCACCAGATACGTATGGTCGACCCATCCGTTGGCTTCGAGCATCCGGTCCGCGCTCCGGTAGGAGGCGATTCCAGCGATGACCAGGCACAGCATGGTTAGTCCGTAACCGTAAAGAATTTTTTGTCCGATGCTCAGTTTCACGTATTGCCTCCTGTTTCCAACTCTGCGAAGAGCGCTTCCGTGCTGAGTAACATCACCGGATCGGTCGATCCTTTATGGCGTAGAGACGACCCGTTGGCGCGCACGTCGCCGGGGCCGATCCAACGCAGGGGCTCGACGCTGTCGATCTGCAGTCCGATCTCGCGGCCGTTCCGGCGTAGCAGCACCACCCGGGCCGGTTCGCCTGCCGGCATCGCGTCCGCGCCCGCGATTCCCAGCCAGCGCCGCAGATCGATCACTGGCCGAATCTCGCCATGCACGTTGATGACGCCCGCAAACACTGCCGCCGCGCCCGGAACCGGCGTGGCCCGTACCGGCGGCAAAATCTCCGCGACTTCCGCCACATCGATCCCGTAGCGCTCCTTGCCGATCCCAAGCACAATGACCGGCGTCGCATCCCGCGCGGCGCCGGCGGCTGAAGGACGGCGCGCGAGGCGGTCGGCCCGTTCCCGCCAAACCGCCTGCATTCGCGGTTCGGGCGGCAGAGCGGGCGTTGAGGATATGGGTTCGCCAGGATTCATCCGATCGGCCTCTTTCGTGCTTCGCCCGATGGTTCCCGCTGCATTTGGGCGAGTTCCCTCAGGCGGGCTGCCGTCACACCTGCCCCGGCGGCGACAATAGCGTCATCCGCCACCCCCTCCAACAGCTGCAGGACATTACCGAATGACCGTGCCGCCGCGTGGGCTTTCCGGGCGCGCTTCAAAGCCAGGCCCAGATGATAGTGCGCCAGGGCAAAACCACGATCGAGGTAAATGGCTTGACGCAGCGATCGCTCGGCCTCCGGGACGCTGCCGAGGTTCTCCAGAATCAGCGCCCGATAGAAATGAATCGCCGGATTTAACCGGTCGTGCAGAAGCAATTGTTCGGCGTACACCGCCGCGGTCCCCCAATCGCCGCAGTCCGCCAGTGCCAGCAGACCGGCCACATCGGCGGGCTTCTGGTGGGCGATCGGGGGCTGCGGCGACAGAGCCGGAGGCGTTGGTAGTTTTTCAGGTTGAGCTACCGGCGTGTCGGAAAACGCCGCTGGCTTTTGATACAGGCGCGCCCCGGGGGCATCCACGGTACAAAAGGCCTGGTAGGTGTCGATATTGCACTCGGTGGCGCCTACCACCAGCCAGCCGCCCTGTTCGAGCGCGTAATAAAATTGCCCGACCAGCCGGCGATTCACTCGAGGCGCGAAGTAAATCATCACGTTGCGGCACAGAATCAGATCGAAACGGGTATCGGCGGGCCAGGGCGTCGACAACTTGCCCGCGGCCAGATTCATCTGATGAAACGAGACCCAGCGCTGGTAGCGGGGATGGATGGTCCAGGTGTCGGCTTCGTGCGAAAAGCACTCCAGCTGGGTCGCCGCGGAGGTCGAGCGCAAGGCCCATTGGTGAAATTTACCCGCTGCCGCGCGTTCCAGGTGGCTCCGGCTCAAATCGGTGGCATGAATAGCGATTTTCCAATCGGCTGTGCGCTCGCCCAGCTCCCGCTCGAGGAGAATCGCCAGCGAATAGGGCTCGGCGCCCGAGGCGCAGCCTGCGCTCCAGATTCGGATTCTGTTTCGAAGCATGGTTGCGCTGCAGGATGTCGGGGACAATGACGTCGCGAATCGCGATGTAGTGCTCGGGGTCGCGGAAAAAGGATGTTTCTCCATTGGTGAGCAGGGCTACCAGAACGTCCATCTCGACGCTGCTGGCCGCATCATCGGCTAGTAATGCAGCGTAGGAGGAGCAGTCCGGCAGGCCGAGAGCTAACAGGCGTTCGCCGATCAAGGTGACCAGCAACTGGTCCCGGTCCGCGTAGAAGGCCAGGCCGGTCGACGCGATCAGATCGCTCTTCAGCCGTCGATAGGCGGGATCACGCGGTTCAGATAACGTGCTCGCATCCAGGCGGAGCCGGCGCGTCTGCGGATTCCCCATCCCGTGTAGATCGGCATATTTTTGAAAAACCTACCTAGCACTCTCGCCGCCTGCGGCCTATGTTCCTGTTCCGGAAACCGCCGATGAGAATAATCACGACTCAATCTCCCTCTTATGAAAAAGACTCTGACGGTTCTCCTCATCGAAGATAGTGCCGACTATGCCGCCCTGGTTCAGCAATGGCTTTCCCTCAGCACCGATATCGCATTTGTCCTGAACTGGACCGATTCTCTGCAGGCAGGCCTGAATCGCCTGAAGCAAGGCGGGGTCGACGTGATTCTGCTCGACCTGGGGTTGCCGGACAGCAACGGCCTCGCCACTTTCACTAAGACCAAAGTGGAGGCGTCCACGGTGCCCATGATTCTGCTGAGCGGGGACAATAGCGAACACCTGGCGCTGCAGATGGTGCAGGACGGAGCCCAGGATTATATCGTCAAAGGCTCGTGCGATGGGGACTCGCTGGCCAAAGCCATTCAATACGCCGTGGTGCGGCAAGGCAGCCGGGCGGACAAAGCGAGCGCCGAGCCGGCGGCTGATCAGGCCACCGTCATTGGGGTAATGGGGGTCAAGGGAGGCGTCGGGGCCACCACCATCGCCTGCAACCTGGCGGTCGAGCTGCGCCAGCAAACCAACGGAAAGACGCTGCTGGCGGACCTGGACCTGAACGGCGGCATGGCCAGCTTCCTGATGGGAGCCGAATCGGAATATACCGTGCTGGATGCAGCCAGCAACGTGGACCGGCTGGATCGCTCTTTCTGGGAAGGATTAGTCGCCCATTGTCCCGACGATCTGGACGTACTGTGCTCACCCAGTCTGCCCGGCGTTGCCGAACCGGCCGAGGACAATCTGCGGCAGGTGCTGGGAGTGATCCGGACACTCTACCGCTGGGTAGTGGTCGACTTGGGGCGCCCTTCCGGGTTCTCGCTCGGCCTGTTGGACAAAGTAACCGAACTGTTTCTGGTGACCTCCACCAGTGTGCCGGCGCTGTTCGAGGCCAAACGGGCGATCGACGCGCTGCATAAAGCAGGCTTTGAAGGCGACCGGCTACGGCTGATTGTCAATCAACTCTCCCGCACGCAGAAGTTCTCCGGCAACGACCTGGACCGGATTTTCGGCGTGCCGGTATATGGACGGTTCGCCGCCGCCAGCCAGGATTTGCACGATGCCTGCGTGCAGAAGAAGCTGCCCGGCAGGAATAGCGAGTTTCGCGTGCAGATGGCGGCTCTGGCCCGGAAAGCGGCGGGACTGCAGCCGGAGAAACCCAAGAGCCGGGTTTCGCAAATGTTCTCGTTCGCCGAGAAAACCGGCGCGGCCGACAGCCGGACTTCGCGGGTCACGAGTCTGTAATGGATGGCCAGAGCCTGTTCGTCCTGCTGATTCAGAAAGACGGCGCTGACCCCGAGCCAATCCGCCGCGCTCTCGGCCAACCAGCCGCAGCCGCCATGCAGCTGCAGTGCGTGGACAGCCTGCACACGGCATTGGCGCGTATTGGCGGCGGCGGCGTCGACGTCGTGGTGCTTGATCTCTCCCTGCGCGAAGAGGGGTCGAACGATGGTTTGAGTGCTTTCTTGCAATTACGCAAGGCTGCCCCGCAGGCAGGCATCGTGGTTCTGTACGATGCCCACGATGAAGGTCTTGCGCTGCGGGCCATGCGCGCCGGCGCCACGGCGAGTGCACTCAAGCAGAGCTCCGGCGACGGCCTGGCCCTGGCGATCCGCTCCGCCGCCGGGCGGGTGAGCAAGCCAGGCGACGCGCGCGCCGCGACTGCCCCGCGGCGGACTGGCGCGGCTATCGCGTTCCTCGGCGCGAAAGGAGGAGTCGGCACGACGACAGTTGCTCTGAATGTCGCCGCTGCGTTGGCCGGGCATCAGCCGGTAATTCTGGTCGAAATGCGGCCAGCATTTGGAACTTTGCAGCCGTACCTCGCGCCTCGTGATCCTGTACGCAATCTGTCGCATCTGCTGCGGGGGGACAAAACCGAAATCACTGCTGCGCAAGCCGCCGCCTGTCTATGGCCCTGCAAAAAGGTTCCAGGATTAAGCGTTTTATTCGGTCCGCAACGGGCTGAAGAATGCGGAGAACTGGCGACCGGCCGCGTCCAGGAGTTGATGCAGGTGTTAACCGGCTTGGCGGATTTCGTGGTGCTCGATCTGCCGTCTTCGCTTTCCGACGCCAATCGCGCCGCCGTCCAGGCCTCGAGCCGAGTGGTTCTGGTGATGGAACGGGAACCGTTCTGCGTGCAATCCGCCAAACGGATGACGGAGGCGCTCGAAGCCTGGGAAGGTACGCCCCAGCCCATCGAAATCATGGTAGTGAACCGCGCGCTACTGAGTTGTCCGATGCCTTTGGCCGAAGTCGAAACCCAGCTTGGATTTCCACCCCTGGCTGTCGTGCCTCCGGCGCCGGAAATCTGTCTGGCCGCCCAACGTGCCCATCTGCCGCTGGTCGCCTTTCAGCGCGATAGCCTGGTGGCCGACAGTCTGATGGGACTAGCCGAAAAATGCGCATCGTTCAGGCAGACGGTACCGATGGTGGCCTGACGCCGCTCCCGCCTGCCTGCAGGCACTGCCGAATCTGGCTTGCCAGCGTGCGCGTATCGAAAGGCTTGGCAATGTGGCCGCTGCAGCCCGCCGCCCGAAATTCTTCTAAATCGACCGGCAAAATGCAGGCGCTAAACGCGATGACGATCAGGCTCCGGGTAGCGGGGTCCGCTTTCAAGCGCCGGGTCAGTTCCAGGCCATCCATGCCGGGTAGTTGTATGTCCATGAGAATCAGCGCGGGCTGGAAACTCTGCAGCGCCGCCAGCGCCTGTTCGGCATCTCCAGCCGTTCTCACGTCGTATCCGCGTTGGGTGAGCAGCAGGCGAACCAGCCGCAGGTTGGCTTCGTAGTCATCGATAACCAGAATGATTTCGCCTGCCATGCCGCGTGCCCTCTAATGAAATCGAGAGCGTGCGCCTGAGACTTTAGAGCGATCGCGCTAAAGCCGAGGGCGCTATTTTGCCGAACAGATTCTGAGACCACATCATGACCCCAAAGCCTTTTTCCGCGTCGATCCTTTTCATTCAGAAAGAGGGCGCTGCGGCGGTCCGGCAGGTGCCGGCCGCAGAAGCCGAAGGTTGGCTGCGGCTGCAATGTGTGGAACGCTTGCCTATGGCTTTGGCGCGGCTCGCCGGTGGCGGCGTGGATGCGATTCTGCTGGACCTTTCGCTCGACGGCAGCGGGGCCGGCGACCGCCTCGACAGTTTCCTGAAGCTGCGCGAGGCGGCGCCGGAAATTCCTCTAGTCGTACTGTGCGCCGCGAGCGACGAGGACCTCGCGCTGCACGCCATGAAGGCAGGCGCGGCCGATTATCTCCGGCAAGATCAATGCGCTGACAGCCTGATCCAGGTGGTGCGCGCCGTCGTGGAGCGGAGCCGCGCGCCACACCAAGGGGATGGGCCCAGTATCGCTGCAGCGCGCAAATCAGCCAGGATCATCGCCGTTCTGGGAGTCAAAGGAGGAGTCGGCACGACCACCGTGGCCCTGAATGTCGCCTCCGAATTGGCGCGGCGGCACAAAGTGATCCTGGCGGAAATGCAGCCTGGCTTCGGCACCCTGATGCAGTATTTCAAACCGCACGGTACTGTCCGCAATCTTTCGGGCTTATTGCGCGAGCAGCCGGCTGAGCTGAGTGCCGAGCAGGCGCGGGCCTATCTGTGGCACTACGATAGGCTGCCTGGATTGAGCGTGCTGTTTGGCCCGCAGACCCCGGCGGACTGTGGAGAGCTTGCACCCGGCCGCGCGCAAAGCATTCTGACAGCGCTGGCTGAACTGGCGGAGTATGTGGTGGTCGATCTGCCGGCCTCGTTATCGGACGCCAATCGCGAAGTCATCGCGAGCGCGAGCCATCTGACTCTGGTAGCCGAGCAGGATCCAGTCTGCCTTCATACCGCCGGCCTGGTGGCGAGAACCATCCGAGCCTGGAACGAAGCGCCGCTGTCGATGGGGACCGTACTCGTGAACCGCGCAGGGGCCGCGACGCCAATCGAACCGGATGAAATCAGCGCGGAGATCGAAAACCCGTGGGGCGTCATTCCGCCCGAGGCGGACCTTTGCCTGAGAGCTCAGACGGCGCATGCTCCCCTGGTTGCGTTCTTGCCCGAAAGCACACTGGCTGAAAGTCTCATTGCGCTAGCTGCAAACCTGGAGCCGGAAATGAGACTCGCCACCTGACTTTCAAACCAGGTCTAGCTTTCCAGGTAGGTGTAGCCTTGCAGGCCTTCTTCGTAAAAGCGCAGTAAGCGGCCGGATTCCTCGTATCCCATGCGGCCTTCGCGCACTGCGGTCTCCACATCTTTGCGGAGTTGGGCTACCAGCGTCTCGGAATTGAACTGCACATACTTCAGCACTTCGCGCACGGTGTCGCCCTTGACCACGGTATCGAGCAGCACCTCGCCGGTCTCGCTCAGCCGCACGTGCACGGCGTTGGTATCGCCGAACAGGTTGTGCAGATCGCCCAGGATCTCCTGGTAAGCCCCCAGCAGGAATGCGCCCAAATAGTAATCCTGGCCGTTGTAGCTATGCAGCGGCAGCGTTTTCTTGACGTCGCGGCGATCGATGAATTGATCGACTTTGCCATCCGAGTCGCAGGTGATGTCGCCCAGCACGGCGTATTGCGTGGGCCGCTCTTCCAAGCGGTGAATCGGCATGATGGGAAACAGCTGCTTGATGGCCCAGCTATCCGGCATGCTTTGAAATAACGAAAAGTTGCAGAAATACGTATCGGAGAGCATGGCATCGATTCCTTCCAGCTCTTCGGGAAAGAAATCCAGCTCGCGCGCCAGCCGCTGAATGCGGCGGCAAATGCTCCAGTACAGATTTTCGGCGAGACACCGCTGGTCGAGCGGCAGGTAGCCGAGGCTGAAAAGATTCAGCGCCTGGTCGAGCGCCTGCTGCGCGTCGTGATAGCTTTCGAGCAGATTCTTGGTGGAGAGGCCGCGGTCGGTTACTTGCAGGTCGATCAGCGGCTGTTCCGGCTCGGCGGGCCATTGACCCGGCTCGGTCTCGCCCAGACCGGAGACGCCCAGCACGTTGAACACGAGCGCGCTGTGATACGCGGTTACGGCGCGACCGCTCTCGGTGACGATGGTCGGATGCGGCACCTGCGATTCGTCGCACACGCTCTGTATGTGATAGACGATGTCGTTGGCGTATTCCTGCAGCGTGTAATTTACGCTGGATTCGAAATCCGTCTGCGATCCGTCGTAATCGATTCCCAACCCGCCGCCGACATCGAGATAGCGCAGCCCCGCGCCGGCACGCGCCAGTTCGACGTAAACGCGGACGGCTTCGTTCACTGCGCCCTTCACCTGGCGGATGTTGGTGATCTGGCTGCCCAGGTGAAAATGCAGTAGGTGGAGGCAATCGGCCATGCCGCGCGCCTTCAACTCTTCGAGCGCGCGCACGGCTTCGCTTACCGTCAAGCCGAACTTGGAACGATATCCGGTAGAGGATTTCCAGCGTCCCGCGCCGCGGCTGGCAAGCTTCACGCGAATGCCGATGGTGGGCCGCACGCCCACGCGCTCGGAATACTTGGCGATCAGATCCAGCTCGGTGTATTTTTCGACGACGGGAATAATGCGCCGGCCCATTTTCTGCGCCAGCATGGCCATCTCGATGTACTCGTCGTCTTTAAATCCATTGCAGATGATGGGGGTGTCGTTATCGGCGAGCGCCATCACCGCCAGCAGCTCGGGTTTTGAGCCGGCTTCCAGTCCGAAGTGATACGGCCGTCCGAACTCCAGCACTTCCTCGATCACCTGGCGCTGCTGATTCACTTTGATGGGGTAGACGCAGAAATAATCGCCCTGGTACTTGTGCTCTGCAATGGCGGTGGCGAAGGCACCGTGAATTTCGCCCAGGCGGTGTTTGAGAATCTCGGCGAAGCGGATCAGGATCGGCAGCGAGATGCCGCGCAACACCAGCGTATCGATCAGTTGTTTGAGATCGATCGAACGAAGCGGATCTTTCTCCGGGTGAACGCGGACGTGTCCCACTTCGTCGACCGAGAAATATCCCTTGCCCCAACTGGCGACATCGTAAAGCTCACTCGCGTCCTGCGTGGTCCATCGTTCGGACGGTTCAGTCAGGACCGAGCCTTTGCGGACGGCAGCTCTCTCCACCTTTGCCTCCTGTGATTTAAGTGTCCTTCGGATTGCCGATTTCAGCAACATCTTTTTTCAGTCGTAGCGTTGGCCCGGTCAGGGCCGTCGTGATAATCTTGCGATCACTATGCGACGACTCGTCTATCTGCTTCTGGTGGCGGCGCTGGCACGCGCCGAAGAAAAAGTCGACCTCCTCATGATGAACCGGATCAAGGCCGAGGCATTTCAAAACTCCAAAGTAATGGAGAACGCCTTCTACCTGACCGATGTCTATGGTCCCCGCCTTACCGGCTCGCCGGGCCTGCAAGCCGCGGCCGATTGGGCCGTAAAGCGCATGCAGGAGTGGGGGCTGCAAAATGCCAAGCAGGAAAAATGGGGGCCGTTTGGCCGTGGCTGGCACACGGTACGCTTTGCCGCGCATATGAAAGAACCACAATACGCGCCACTGATTGGCTTCGCGCGGCCGTGGTCTCCCGGCACCGGCGGACCCGTTGCTGGCCAGCCCATTCTGGCGGTGATCGACACCGACGCCGATTTTGAAAAGTTCAAAGGCAAGCTGCGAGGCAAGGTCGTGCTGCTCGAGCCGCCGCGTCCCTCGAAGCCGATTACAACCGTGTTAACGCAGCGTTACAGCGACGCCGAGTTAGCGGCCGAAGCGGTGGCGCCCGATCCTTCGCCCACGTCGCCATTTTTCGCGCCGATTCCGCAGCCGCCCGCCGCCGGCCAGCGCCGCATCCCCGGCTTGGTTCCCGGCCAGCCTTTCGACCGCGAAGCCGCCGAGCGCTATCGCAACAAGCTGAACAAATTTCTCTCCGACGAAGGCGCGATCGTCACTCTGATCCCCGGGTTCGGTACCGATGGCGGCACGGTTTTCGCGACTGCCGCCGGCTCGCGCGATCCTAAGGACCCGCTGCCTCCGCCCTCGGTCGCCCTGACGCTCGAACATTACGATCGCATCGCCCGCCTGATCGAAAAGAAAATTCCCATCACCCTGGAATTCGATATCGAAAACCGCATGGACGATCAGAACAACGATTCGTTCACCGTCACCGGCGAGTTGCCGAGCGGGCGCGCCAACGACGAAATCGTCATGCTGGGCGCGCATCTGGATTCCTGGACCGGCGGCACCGGCGCTACCGACAACGCCGCCGGCTGCGCGGTGGCGCTCGAAGCGATCCGCATTCTCAAAGCGCTCGACGTCAAGCTGCCGCGCACCGTGCGCATCGGCCTGTGGACCGGCGAAGAGCAAGGCCTGCTCGGCTCCAAGGCTTACGTGAAAGAACATTTCGCCGATCGCGAAACCATGGCGCTCAAGCCCGAGCACGCGCGCTTGTCCGGTTATTTCAATCTGGATAACGGGACCGGCAAAATCCGCGGCGTCTATCTGCAAAGCAACGACATGATGCGGCCGGTCTTCGAAGCCTGGCTGGCGCCCTTCAAAGATCTGGGCGCGAGCACCATCACCATTCGCAACACCGGCGGCACGGATCATCTTTCGTTCGACGCCGTTGGGCTGCCCGGCTTCCAGTTCATCCAGGACGCCGTCGAATACGGCACCCGCACGCACCACTCCAACATGGACCTGTATGACCGCCTGCAGCAGGCCGACCTGATGCAGGCCTCGGCCATCATGGCCGCCATGGTGTACAACACCGCGGTGCGCGACGAGACGCTGCCGCGCAAGCCGCTGCCCAAACCCGAGCCCAAGAAGAAGCCCGAGCCGAGCGATAAAGACAAGAAGGATGTCACTGTCAGTTCGGGCGAGCTAGCCGCTCCCTCGCCTTGCTGGCGGCCCTGGCCGGCGCGTTCGTTTCCGCGCAGGAACCGTTGCGTCCGGAATGGTGCCGCCAGCTTCCGCGCGCCGCTTATAAGACGCTCGAGCGCATCGACGCCGCGCAGCGATTGGTTCGAGGTCTACCGCATTCGTCCCGGCGTGTTCGCCATCTATGAGCCGCACCAGTATGAGGAGGTGATCTGCTATCTGGTGCTGGGCCAGCGGCGGGCCTTGCTGATCGACACCGGTATGGGCATCGGCAAAGTTCGCGAGATCACGGCGCGGCTGACCGCGCTCCCGGTGACCGTGGTGAACACGCACACGCATCCGGATCACATCGGCGGCAATGCGGAGTTCGACCAAATCCTGGGCATGGACACGCCGTTTAGCCGCAAGAACGCCGAAGGCATGCCCAACGCGGCGAAATCCGTGCTGGCGCCGGGGCGCATCTGCGGGCAGTTGCCGGAAGGTGTGACCGAGGCTACCTATACCGTGCGGCCGTTCAACGTGACCGGCACCGTACGCGACGGTTCCCGCATCGACCTGGGCGGCCGTGAACTGGAAGTGGTCGCGACTCCGGGCCACACGCCGGATTCGTTGTGCCTGCTGGATCGCAAGAACCGCCTGCTGTTTACCGGCGATACGTTCTATATCGGACCGCTCTACCTGTACAGTGCCGACACGAATTTCGCGGACTTCACCAAGTCGGCGGCGCGCATGGCGAACTGGTTCCGCAGTTGGATTTGGTGCTACCGGCGCACAATGTGCCCGTCGCCGAGCCGGTCTATTTGACGCGATTGGCGGACGCTGCACGGCAAGTGCAATCCGGAAAGCTGAAATCGAAACCCAATGGAGATCTGCGGGAGTACTCGTTCGAGGGGTTTTCGATTCTCGTGAAGTAAACAGCATTTCTCGCAGAGACGCAGAGTACACAGAGAAGACCTGATCTAGTTTCTTCTCTGTGTACTCTGCGTCTCTGCGAGAAATGTGTTGTTTAGGCTGTTGTTTCTTTGCGCACTCTGCGTCTCGGCGAGACATGTTTTTCTTGCAGCATCGCCAGAAACGATTTCGCCGCCCGATTAAATCGTTTGTGCTTGCGATGCACGATGCCGACTGGCCGCACCAGGCCCGGAGCATCCAGGCGGATGGCCACCAGGCGGCCCTGCTCGATCTCGTCCTGCATGATGCGCGCGGGCAGGATGGCCAGGCCCAGACCCTGCGCCACGGCCTCCTTCATCATCTGGATATTGTCGAACTGGGCGTTCAGGCGAATCTCGATTCCCTGCTCCTTGAAGAAACGGTCCTGCGCGCGGCGGATCGGGCAGCTCTTCGTCGAATCCGACAAACTGCTCGCCTGCCAGGTCCGCCGGCTTCAATGCCCGCCGCTTGGCGAAGGGGTGCGAGGGCGGCGCGGCCACAGCCATCTCTTCCTCGCGCCAACGGATCACGGCCAGGTCGCGGGTTCGCTCCGGATAGCTCACCAGTCCTAAATCCGCCTGATCGGCAGAGCACGGCTTCGTAGACTTTTTCCGGCCGCATGTAGTCCACGTGCAGCTGAGCATTGGGAAAGCTAGCGGTGAACTGCTCCTGAATCTGCGACATCTCCGACAGGCCGACGGAATAAATCGAAGCGACGCGCACCGAGCCTTCGACCACGCCGGTGAGCTTTTCCAGTTCGATCTGAAATTTTTCCTCGCGCCGCGACACATCGCGGCACAAGCCGTGGAAAAGCTTGCCGGCCGGTGTGAGGGTAAGGGGGCGCGTGCCGCGGTCGAACAGCGTAATGCCGAGGCGGCGCTCCATCTCCTGCATCTGCTGGCTGGCGGCCGACTGGCTGATCCCGCTGGCCGCAGCGGCCCGGCTTACGCTGCGCAGTTGAGCGATGTCCCGAAGCAACCGAATGTTTGGAAATAGCACGCCAGCATCATAACATAAGATTTTCTACTTTTAAATAACTATTAGTTTTTTATTGACTAATACTATCAGCGTCGCTATAGTAGACCAATACCTCCTGGAAAAGCCGATGATGGAACATCCCAAGTTGGATCGCCCCATGGTGGCTGAAGGCTTACCTGCTTCCCAGGGCCTCTACCATCCCGCCAACGAACACGATTCGTGCGGCATCGGCTTTGTAGCCAGCATCAAAGGCGAAAAATCCCACGCGATTGTTCAAAAAGGCATACAGGTCCTGATCAATCTGCAGCACCGCGGCGCGAGCGGATGTGATGCCGATACCGGCGATGGCGCGGGCGTACTGATTCAGGTGCCCCACCGTTTCTTCGCGCGCGAATGCGCCCGCCTCGGCTTTCCGCTGCCGGCGCCCGGCGCCTATGGAGTGGGAATGGTGTTCCTGCCGGTGGCCCGGCAACAGCGCCTGGAATGCGAAGGCATGCTGGAGCGGATCGCGCGCGAGGAAGGCCTGAGCGTTCTCGGCTGGCGCGATACTCCTATCGATGGCACCGCCGTGGGACGCATTGCGCGCGGCTCTCAACCTTATATTGAGCAGGTATTTCTCGGCGGGCCGGATGGCATGACCGAAGAGGCGCTCGAGCGCAAGCTTTACGTCGTGCGCAAACGGACCGAGCGCGAAGTTGCCGCGTCGGATCTGCCGGACAAGGGCGATTTCTACGTGCCGTCGCTTTCCTGCCGGACAATCATCTATAAGGGCCTGCTGCTGGCGGCGCAAATTTCGCGCTTCTATCCCGATCTGGCCGACCCAGAACTGGAGAGCGCGCTCTGCCTGGTGCATCAGCGTTTTTCCACCAACACGTTTCCCACTTGGCAACTGGCGCATCCGTATCGCTACATCGCGCATAACGGCGAAATCAACACGGTGCGCGGCAATGTGAACTGGATGCACGCCCGGCAGTCGACGCTGGCGTCTTCGCTCTTCGGCGAAGGCGGCATTGCCAAGCTGCTTCCGCTGGTGACTCACGGCGGCAGCGATTCGGCGAATTTCGATAACGTGCTCGAGCTATTGCATCTGGGCGGACGCGATCTTCCCCATGCCATGGCCATGATGATTCCAGAAGCGTGGTCGGGGAATCCGCACATGAACCCCGCCAAGCGCGCGTTTTACGAATATCACGCGTCGCTGATGGAGCCGTGGGATGGGCCCGCCGCCATCGCGTTTACCGACGGCCGCATCATCGGCGCGACGCTCGATCGCAATGGACTGCGCCCCGCCCGCTATCTCATCACGCATGACGATCTGGTCGTGATGGCATCAGAGACCGGCGTGATGCCCGTCGCTCCCGAGGAGATTCGCAAAAACGGCCGCCTGCAGCCGGGCAAAATGTTTCTGGTGGACACGGTGGCCGGGCGCATCGTGCCGGATCGCGAGATCAAGCAGCGTTTGGCGGCCCGCCAGCCTTACGCGCAGTGGTTGGAACAGAATCAGATCACGATCTCCCAACTGCCCGAACCGGCGCGCTCGCACGGCTACGATCCCGAGACGCTGCTCATGCGCCAGCGCGCGTTTGGCTACACGGATGAAGACCTGCGCATCCTCATGCTGCCGATGGCCGCGCGCGGCGAAGAACCGGTCGGATCGATGGGAATCGATACGCCGCTCGCCTGCCTGTCCGACAAGCCGCAGCCGCTGTTTCACTATTTCAAGCAGTTGTTCGCGCAGGTAACGAACCCGCCCATCGATCCCATTCGCGAAGAGATGGTGATGTCGCTGGTGAACTACATCGGCCGCGAGGGCAATATTCTGGATGAGACGGCGGCGCACTGCCACACGCTGAAGCTGCCGTATCCGATTCTGTCGAACCAGGATTTGGAGCGCCTGCGCCGGGTCTCGCACGGAGATTTTCTGGCGACTACGCTCTCGACTTTGTTCCGCGCCGATGGCGGCGAAAAGGAACTGGAGCGGGCGCTCGACGGCCTTTCGCGGCGAGCATCTCTGGCTATTAAGAGCGGCTACACGGTGCTGATTCTCTCCGACCGTGGCGTGGATGAGGACTATGCGCCCATCCCCAGCCTCTTGGCATTGACCGCGGTGCACAACCATCTGATTCGCGAATGCACACGCACACAAGTGGCGTTGGTCATTGAATCCGGCGAGCCGCGCGAGGTGATGCATTTTGCGCTGCTGCTGGGTTATGGCGCAAGCGCTGTCAATCCTTACCTGGCCATCGAAACGCTGCAGGATTTCGTCGAGCGCGGCGACGTGCCCGAAGGCATGTCGTTTCAAGAAGCGCTGCGCAATTACATCAAGTCCATCAATAAAGGACTGCTCAAAGTTATCTCCAAGATGGGCGTTTCTACGCTGCAGAGCTATTGCGGGGCGCAATTGTTCGAAGCGATTGGCCTGAGCCAGTCGCTGGTCGCGAAATATTTCACCGGAACGGCGTCGCGCATCGAAGGCGTGGGCTTGGCCGTGTTGGCGGAAGAAGCTCGGCTAAAGCACGCGCATGCATTCCGGCCGCCGACCGGGTTCGAAACCGAATTGCCGGTGGGAGGCAATTATCAATACCGCGCCAGCGGCGAATACCATTTGTTCAATCCGCTGACGGTGAGCAAGCTGCAGCACGCGGTGCAGCAGAAGAATTTCGCGACCTTCGAGGAATACACGCGCCTCATCAATGATCAGAGCCGGCAGCTGTGCACGCTGCGCGGCCTGATGGAATTCAAGAAGGCGAGCCACCCGGTTGCGATCGAAGAGGTCGAGCCTGCGAGCGAAATCGTGAAGCGGTTCGCCACTGGCGCGATGTCGTTCGGCTCGATCAGCAAAGAGACCCACGAGACCATCGCCATCGCCATGAATCGCATTGGCGGCAAATCCAATACCGGCGAAGGCGGCGAGGATGAAGCGCGCTTTGGCCGCGATGCCAGCGGCGATTGGCGGCGCAGCGCGATCAAGCAGGTTGCGTCCGCGCGCTTCGGCGTCACCGCCAACTATCTGGTGAATGCCGACGAGCTGCAAATCAAAATGGCGCAGGGCGCCAAGCCCGGTGAAGGCGGCCAATTGCCGGGCCACAAGGTGGACGAAGTCATCGCACGCATTCGCCATTCGATTCCCGGCGTGGGACTCATCTCGCCGCCACCGCATCACGATATCTATTCGATCGAAGATCTGGCGCAGTTGATCTACGACTTGAAAAACGTGAATCCGAAGGCGCGCATTTCCGTTAAGCTGGTCGCGGAAGTAGGCGTCGGGACCATTGCCGCTGGTGTGGCGAAAGCCCATGCCGACGTGATTCTGATCAGCGGTCACGATGGTGGCACCGGCGCTTCTCCGCTCACTTCCCTGCAACATTCCGGCGTGCCCTGGGAGCTCGGTCTCGCCGAAACTCAGCAGGTGCTGGTTCTCAATGATCTGCGCGGGCGCGTTCGTGTCCAGACCGATGGCAAACTACAAACCGGCCGTGATGTCGCCGTCGCCGCTCTGCTCGGAGCCGAGGAATTTGGATTCTCTACCGCGCCGCTGGTCGCGCTCGGCTGCATCATGATGCGCAAGTGCCATCTCAACACCTGCCCGGTTGGAATCGCGACGCAGGATCCGATCCTGCGCCAGAAATTCGCCGGACAGCCCGAGCACGTCATCAATTTCTTCTTCTTCATCGCGGAGCAGTTGCGGGCGCTGATGGCGGAGATGGGTTTCCGCAAGATGGACGAAATGATTGGCCGCGTCGACATGCTCGAAATGCGCGCCGCGGCGGATCACTGGAAAGCCAGCGGCCTGGATTTCTCGGCGATTCTTTACGACCCGCCGGTTCCCTCGCGCGTGGCGCGGCGGTCGGTGCAGGCTCAGGATCACGGGCTCACCCAGGCGCTCGATCATCAGTTGCTGCAACTGGGCGCGGAAGCGCTGGATCATGCCAAGCCGGTCGAGATTCAACTGCCGATTCGCAACGTGCATCGCACCGTGGGCGCCATGCTGAGCGGCGAAGTCGCCCGGCGCTATGGCTCCGCCGGCTTGCCGGAGGAAACCATCCGCTGCTCATTCACGGGCTCGGCGGGACAGAGCTTCGGTGCTTTTCTCGCGCCTGGCATCACCCTCGAGCTCGAAGGCGACGCCAATGATTACGTCGGAAAAGGCCTCTCCGGCGGGCGGGTAATCGTCCGGCCGCCGCGCACTTCGACTTTCGCGCCGGAGGAAAACGTCCTTATCGGCAATGTCGTGCTATATGGCGCCACCGCCGGCGAAGCGTTCTTCAGCGGCATGGCGGGCGAGCGATTTGCCGTCCGCAATTCCGGCGCCACGGCCGTCGTCGAAGGGCTGGGCGATCACGGCTGCGAGTACATGACGCGCGGGGTGGTTCTGGTGCTGGGAAAAGCCGGGCGCAATTTTGCCGCCGGCATGAGCGGCGGCATCGCCTACGTGTTCGATGAAGCCGGCGACTTCGCGCAAAAGCGCTGCAATCACGGTGGTGTGGATCTTGAGCCGCTGGTCGAAGGCGAAGATATTCGAACGGTGCGCACGTTGATCGACCGCCACCTGCACCTGACGGGCAGCCCGCGCGCCCAGCGAATTCTTGCCAATTGGACGCAGGCGCTGCCGCAGTTCATCAAAGTTTTCCCACGCGAATATCGGCGCGTCCTCGAGAAAGACACACGCATGCCGGACGCGACTGCCACGATCCCGGAGCCCGTTGCGCATGGGTAAGAGCACTGGATTTCTCGAGTATGCGCGCGAAGCGCCGCCGCGGCGTCCGGTCGCGGAGCGCGTCAACGACTGGTTCGAAATTTACCAGGATTTCCCCGTGGACCGGCTGCAGCAGCAAGGTGCGCGCTGCATGGATTGCGGCGTCCCGTTCTGCCACACCGGCTGTCCGGTAAACAACATCATTCCCGATTGGAACGACCTGGTATACCGCGGGCGCTGGCGCGAAGCCATTCGCGTACTGCATTCCACTAACAATTTCCCGGAGTTCACCGGCCGCATCTGCCCCGCCCCGTGTGAAGCGGCGTGCGTACTGGGAATCACCGACCCGCCGGTTACGATCAAACAAATCGAAAAGAACATCGTTGACCGCGCGTTCGCCGAAGGATGGATCCGGCCGGAACTACCGTCAGTCCGCACCGGAAAGCGCGTGGCCGTTGTGGGCTCGGGGCCGGCAGGACTAGCCGCTGCACAGCAACTCGCGCGCGCCGGACACGCGGTCATGGTTTTCGAAAAGTCAGATCGAATCGGCGGACTACTGCGCTACGGCATTCCCAATTTCAAGTTGGAAAAACATCTCATCGACCGCCGCCTGGAGCAGATGACGGCTGAGGGCGTGGAGTTTCTCACCAACTCGGACGTGGGCGGGAACGTGCCTGTCGAAGATTTGCGCAAAGAGTTCGACGCCATCGTTCTCGCCGGCGGCGCCGGGCAGCCGCGCGACCTGCCGGTCCCCGGCCGCGAATTGCAGGGCATTCATTTCGCGATGGATTATCTGCCGCAGCAAAATCGCGTTTGCGAGGGTGACACCGTGCCGCGCCAGATTCTGGCTACGGGAAAGCACGTGGTGATCATCGGCGGCGGCGACACTGGCGCCGATTGCCTCGGAACCGCTCACCGCCAGAAGCCTGCGTCCGTGCATCAATTCGAACTGCTGCCCATGCCGCCCGAACGAGCGCTCACCGCTCACGCCCTGGCCTTTGTGGCCCTTGCAACTGCGCATCGAAGGCGCCCACGAAGAAGGCGGCGTTCGCCAGTGGAGCATCGCCACCACCAGTTTTACGGGCGACGCGCAGGGCAACGTCCGCCAACTAAATGCCGTACGCGTGGGGCCGCCGCCCAAATTCGAACCGCTACCCGGAACTGAATTCACTATCGATGCCGATCTCGTCCTGCTGGCGATGGGTTTTCTGGGCCCAGTGCGCGCCGGCATGATCGAGCAGTTGGGCGTGAAATTGGATACCCGCGGCAATGTCGAGACCAATCAGAATCACATGACGTCGGTCGAAGGCATTTTCTCGGCGGGCGACATGCGGCGAGGCCAATCGCTGGTGGTCTGGGCCATACGTGAAGGGCGGGATGCCGCCGCGGGCGTCGATCGCTATCTGCGCGCCGGTAGGGAAAAACAACTTGCCCCGGAGAGAAAACTCGCTGCCGTATCTTAACGAATAGAGCCCCGGCTGGTGGCGGCCGGCCAGGGCCTTTTGCGTGGACCGTTAACTACTCACCCGATTGACCGCCAAGATCGGCGACCCTGGCTTGGCCTCTGGCTGGGAATTCGAAGCCGTCCACATCACCGGGATAGAACCAGGCATGCAAACTAGGAGGTTGCCCAGCGGGCGACTCCGAGAACGTAAACAGGGGTTTGGAGGAGGGCTTCACCCGTGAACTCGGCAGCGCCAACAACATCGTCACCAGATGAGTCTCACGGGCATTGTAAATCTGCACGATGTTCCGATCTGCGCCCGAATCCAGAAGTTTGAATACGTAAGTGCCCGGTGGCAAGACGACTCCGGACACTTCAATCGGCGCATTGATTTTAACAATGGTTTTTCTGTCCCATTCGCTCGCCTTCAGAACAGGACTGAACATAGCGCCGAGACTGAGGGTCAAGGCGGCCAACGTCAATAGCAAACGATTCATAAAAGTACTCCTTTCTATTAGAGACGCGTCGGGAGGCGAGGGATTCGATCACCGTGGAGCACTCCAAGCCGCTAGCTGGTGCTCAACCACCTTCCTTCTACTCCCGTGTCTGACAACCAGATAGACGCTATCGATTCGGGAAAAAGGTGCAGTGAGACATCGTCATACCTGTAAATCTGTGTAAGGTGGATCGGTGTTCGTCTGGTAGATCAGCGGAGATGCAAAGTGTAAACGGGTGTACGGGATTAAGCTGGAAAGTCCGCGTGGCTGCGGACTTGCTCCGCCTGCCAGAGATGCCGCCGCTCGTGCGCCGCCAGGAATGCCAGGCACGCGCCCAGCCCAAAACGGAAAGGCCCCACAAAAGGCGAATGCACTTTGGCCCGCGCCAGATCCAGTCCCTGGGATTGCCGGATGCGATCGCGCAACTCGTCTTGTAACGCCACGAATTCCATCCACAGTTCCCGGCGCGGCTGGAACGCTCGCGGCGTGGCAGCGCGCGGCGCTTTCATACGGATTCTGGGCGGAGGCTCGTTGGCGTGGACAAACCATTTCGCGACGAACCCGTACTTGAATGGACCGTCACCGTAACAGCGCGCCCGGTGCGCGCGTTCGATGGCTTCGTCAATGCGCGGCAGGTGCTTGCGGCCGACCACTTCCAGATGGCTCATGCACTCGGCAATCGACCACTTTCCAAATGCGGGCCGCCAGTTGAATTGATGGTCTGTGAGCCCGTCCAGCAGGCGCTCAGCGCTGTTTTGAACCTCGTCAATCTGGCTCAGGCAATCGGCTAGTTCCCCGGTCAGCAGTTGGCTGACCTTAGGTACGGACGACATAGTTTACCCAGTGTTGCTATCTGCATACTTTACTCGGGACGGGGCGTCAAGGCAACGTGCTGCCGCGGTCCCTGCTCAGCACTGCTCTAGTCCACATCTTGAGGATCACTGCGCCGTCGGGGTAGGTGTAATCCGGACTCAGGTCCGAGGTTGTTATTAACATGCCCTTCCGGATCACCTTTGTTCGTCCGCTCGCGGCAGTTCTTGTTTGCCCTGTACAAATCATTCTCGATGCACAGCCAGTTGATTTTCAAGTTGGTTACTTCGCTTGTGAGCGTACCTACAATCATCCGGGCGCTCGCTGTTTCTCGACAATACGCCGTTTCGACCACGACACAGTCGTTGCCACGATTTAGCTCTGTCGATCAGAGCATCGCGCTGCGCCGGCTCGATGGCAAAAGCCTTCGTCAAACTTCTTTGCCGCGATGATGCGATCTGCGAGCCAGGTCTTCCCTGCCCCGCACAAACCCAGGATGAATGTAACTGTTGTCATAGTCGGCTTGATGATTTAGGGTCGGGCTCCAACCTAGTCAGTTGCATACTTTACTCGGGACGGGGCGTCAAGGCAACGCCGTGCTTCCGCAGGACCTCCACCGTCCGGTCGATGGGCAGGGCTTCCACCGTGTGCCCGCTGCCGGTGACGGTGACCGCGCGCAGCAGCGAATTGTAGACCGCTTCTTCGGTCGCTTCGATCACGGCGAGAAACAGGGGAGAGATGGCATCGTTCGTTACTAACGGTACCGACCCGCGCGCGGTGGTGAAGGCGATGGCATAGTCGCCGCTGCCATTCGACGCCGAGGAACCGGTGCGCCCCAGGCCGACCATCGAGCGCGCGGCCATGCGATGCAGGTTGCGGGCATCGACCGGCGCGTCGGTCGCGATCACGACAATCACGGAGCCGTCGCCGGTATTGCGTCCGCGCGGCGCGGCAAGTTCGCGGCCCACCGGCGCGCCGGCAATCGTCAACTCGCCACCGTAGTTGGACTGCACCAGCACGCCCACCGTATATCCGCCGCTGGCTGCATCCAGGCGCCGCGACGCCGTGCCGATGCCGCCCTTAAATCCGAAAGCGACCGTACCTGTTCCGGCGCCCACGGCTCCTTCCTCCAGCGGCCCTTCTTTGGCGCCACGGATGGCGGCGAAAACTTCGTCTCGTCCTACATGCCGTCCGCGAATGTCATTGAGAAAGCCGTCGTTGGTTTCGCCCACCAGCGGGTTGATGGACCGTACCTCTTCGTTGCCGGGCAGCGCGAGCATGTAATCGATCAAGGCATCGGCTACGCGCGGGACGTTCAGCGTGGAGGTCAGCAGAATCGGCGTCTCGATTTCGCCCAGCTCGTTCACCTGGGTCGATCCCGCAAGCTTGCCAAAGGCGTTACCGATGAACACCGCTCCCGCAACTTTCTCGCGGAACAAATTGCCGCCGTGCGGAAGAACCGCCGTGACGCCGGTGCGAATGTCGGCGCCACGAATCAACGTAGTGTGTCCGACGCGCACGCCGGCCACATCAGTGATGGCGTCGAGCGGACCAACCGGCAACCGGCCGGTGTGCAGACCCAGGTCGACCGTTCGGGGCCGCGTCTGGCCTGGAAGCAAAGTGGCGAAAAGCGCGAACAGAGGCGTCAAAAGTAGAGTGCGCACGACTCTGTAAGCGTAATACAGTCGAAATGCATGCGTGGTTTAATGATCAGATGAGGTCGCGCCGATCGTAAAATCATGCTGAAGTTTGATCTTATTGTCATCGGCTCTGGCCCGGCCGGACAGCGCGCCGCTATTCAGGGAGCCAAATCCGGAAAGAAAGTCGCGCTCATCGAGGCGCGAGAATGCCTCGGCGGGGTGTGCGTAAATTCCGGAACCATTCCCAGCAAGACCATGCGCGAAGCCGTGCTGCATCTTTCCGGCTTCCATTACCAGAATATCTACGGGATGAACTATCGCGTCAAAGAGCGCATCTCGATGTCCGATTTGTCGTTCCGCGTCCAGCACGTGATCAAGACCGAAGTCGATGTGACCCAGGCTCAGCTCACCCGCAACGGCGTAGAAGTGATCTACGGGACGGCCAGTTTCATTGACCCCACACACCTTCGGATCACCAGCGTCACCGGGTTGATCGATATCGAGGGCGCGATTTTCATTATCGCCACCGGGACCAAGCCGGCCGTGTCCTCCAGAGTGCCGGTAAATGGGCGGACCATCCTCAACAGCGATCAGATCATGCTCATGGCCGATATTCCCAAGACCCTGATCGTGGTGGGCGGCGGCGTGATCGGCGTGGAATATACCTGCATGTTCGCAACTCTCGGCGTGCGCGTCATTCTGGTGGAGAAGCGCCCGCGGCTGCTCGAATTCGCCGATGCCGAAATTGTCGAGGCGCTTTCTTATCACTTGCGCGATAGCCGCTGCACGATGCGTCTCAACGAGGAAGTGGAAAGCGTGGAGGAATCGCCTTCAGGCGGCGTGGTGGCAAATCTGCAAAGCAAGAAAAAGATTTCCGGCGACGCGCTGCTGTACGCCGTCGGCCGTTCCGGCAATGTGGATGAGCTGAACCTGGACGCAGCCGGCATCACGTCGGATTCGCGCGGCCGCATCGCCGTCGATGCCAATTTCCGCACCAGCCAGCCGCACATCTTTGCAGCCGGCGATGTCATCGGGTTTCCCAGCCTGGCGTCTGTGTCCATGGAACAGGGCCGTATCGCCGCCGCTCAGGCGTTTGGCATCGACGCGCATTCCAATCCAGCCACGTATCCGTACGGTATTTACACCATTCCCGAGATTTCGTTCATCGGCAAAACCGAAGAGCAGTTGACCGATGAGGACGCGCCTTATGAAGTCGGTGTAGCCTACTACCGCGAAATTGCGCGTGGACAGATTCGGGGCGATACCACCGGCCGGCTGAAATTGATTTTTCACCGCGAGACCAAGGAAATTCTGGGCATTCACATCATCGGCGAAGGGGCATCGGAACTGTTGCACATCGGCCAGGCGGTTCTGATCCTGAAGGGGACCATTCAATACTTCATCGACACGGTTTTCAATTATCCGACTCTGGCGGAGTGCTACAAGGCGGCGGCGTTCAACGGGCTGAATAAGCTCGCGCGCTTCACGAGCTAAAGGAGGTCAGCCATGCAGGGAATCGTCGGTGTACTCGCGTCGGATCGTGTGGCCGTGGCCCTGGTCGCCGAGAATCGGGTGTCCGGGCTCATCCGTCTCTATCCCGAACCGGGCGTCGAAGCCGAGCCGCTAGCCGGCCTGCACGCCGAAGACATCATCGATCTCATCGCGCGCGAAGTCAGGCTGGTTACCAAAGGCCAGCCGCTGGACGCGATCGGCGTCGGCTTTCCTGGAATCATTCGCGATGGCGTGGTGGAGGAATCGCCCAACCTGCAACAAGCCAAAGGATGCCGTCTGCAGGAGCGTCTGGCGGCACTGCTAAACACGCGCGTGCTGGTGTTGAACGATGCCGACGCCATCGCCGCCGGGATCGCCGCCACGCGTCGACCGGCTGGAGACGCTGGTCCGGGTGTGGACGCTGGGCGTGGGCATCGGATATGGCCGCTATCCCCGGTCGGAGGGAGTCTGGGAAGGCGGGCACATGGTGGTCAGTCTCGATCCCAAAGAGCACTATTGCGGCTGCGGCGGCGTTGGCCATTTGGAAGGCATCATGGGCCATGCCGCCATGCGCCGCCGCTTTCTGGATTTGGAGCCGGACGAGGTTTTCTCCGCAGGCGGAAGCCGGGGACGCGCGCTGCGCTGCTTTTGTGAAACTGTGGCACCGGTCGCTCGCCGCCGCCACCGCCAACAGCATTCACCTGGACGGGCCGGGGAAATTTTTCATCTCCGGCCAGAGCGCCCGCTTCGTGGACGTCCCGCTGCTTAGCCAGTATCTGCAGGAAATGGTGAAGATGAGCTCGCTGCAAGGCAGCCTGTTCGAAGTGATCACCACCAGCGAGGAGACGGCGATCGTGGGGGCAGCCGTCAACGCGGGGCGAGCGCGATCCGCGGCGTAAAAACAAGAAAAACATTTTCTCGCAGAGACGCAGAGAACGCAGAGAAAAACATCAGAATAAGTTTTAGTAGTTCTCTGTGTACTCTGCGTCTCTGCGAGAAATGTCTTGTTCTTCTATTCCCCGCCGCCTTTAAATTCGAAAATATCGGTATTCGTGCTTACCACCAGATGTCCGGCGATCAGTGGTTTGCCATCCGTCGCAAAGAAAACCGCGCCGTCGGTCGATTCTCCCGGCGCGAGTTTGGATTGCACCAGCGCCAGCGCCGATGCGGCGGCTGCCGCCTTCAAACGAGTGGAGGATACCTCAGCCAACGCCGCCCTGCGCCGCGCTTCATAACCATTGGTGGAACGCATGTTGCGCATGCCGTACAGCGCCGACTCGTAATTCGACACCAGTTTGATCACGTCGCTGCGGGTTCCCTTCTCCCGCAGCTCGCCCACCACCCGCTCGGCCGAGGACGCCCGTATTGCGCTGCCATCCGCGTGCATGTAGCGGAAATCCTCAGGCCGTATCGTGTAAGGCCCCGGCGATCCATTCGAAATGGCGACTTGCACGATCGCAAACTCGTGAATATGCGCCGGCAGCGGAGCGAACATCACGGTCACGCCGCGCCGCGTAAGCGTCTGATATTTCAGACCGTTGGATTCGAATTCGATCACCTGCGCGCCGGCAGATAGATAAAGGAGCGCCACCCCAATCCCCAGGCGCATTGGTGATACCATCCATCCATATTACGATAGAAGGAAAATGCCGACTTCAGATACGGCTACCAGGAACTCACTCAATCTAGCGTTCCAGAATCTCGGCCCCGAAGCCCTGATCGAACACGCCATTCGCAACCAGGAAGGCGCGCTCGCGGGCAATGGAGCTCTAGTGGTGCGCACCGGCCAGTTCACAGGCCGCTCGCCTGGCGATAAGTTCATTGTTCGCGACAGCTTGACCGAGACCCACGTCGACTGGGGCGCCGTCAATCAAGCGCTCTCCGAAGAACATTTTGACCGCATCTACCAGAGAATGCTGGCCTACCTGGGCGGCCGCGAGTTGTACGTACAAGACTTATTCGGCGGCGCCGATCCGGCTTATGCGCTCAAAGTCCGCGCCATCACTCAGTTGGCCTGGCACGCGCTGTTTGCCCGCCAGTTGCTGATTCGGCCCACCGCTCCCCACGCCCAACCCGATTTCACGCTAATCTTCGCGCCTGGTTTTCATGCCGATCCCGCGACCGAGGGCACGCGCTCGGAAACATGCATCGTCATCAATTTCAAACGCAAGCTGGTACTGATTGGCGGCACGATGTATGCCGGAGAGCTAAAGAAATCCATTTTTAGCGTGCTGAATTATTTGCTGCCGGAGCGCGGCGTCATGCCCATGCATTGCTCCGCCAATATGGACGATCAAGGCGGCGTGGCATTGTTCTTCGGCCTTTCCGGCACCGGCAAAACCACGCTTTCCGCCGATCCCGCCCGCCGCCTGATTGGCGACGACGAGCATGGCTGGAGTGATCGCGGCACCTTCAATTTTGAAGGCGGCTGTTACGCCAAATGCATCCGCCTGTCGAGTGCGAACGAACCGCAAATCTGGAACGCCGTGCGCTTCGGAGCGGTGCTGGAAAACGTGCTGATGGATGCGGCATCACGCCGGCTGGATTTCGATTCCGAAGCTTTGACCGAGAACACTCGCGCCGCCTACCCGCTGGATTTTATCGACAATGCCGTGATCCCGAGCGTAGGGCGGCATCCCAGCAACATTATTTTCCTGGCGGCGGATGCTTTTGGCGTGCTGCCACCGATTTCCCGGCTGAGCCCCGAACAGGCGATGTATCATTTCCTGAGCGGATACACGGCCAAACTTGCCGGGACGGAGCGCGGACTCGGCAAAGAGCCTGTGGCAGCATTCAGCGCCTGCTACGGCTCGCCTTTTCTGCCGCGCACGCCCAGCGTTTATGCTTCCCTGCTGGGCGAAAAACTGCGCAAGCACCGCGTGACATGCTGGCTGGTCAACACAGGTTGGGTGGGCGGCGCCTACGGGACCGGCAATCGCATGAAGCTGGCGTATACCCGCGCGATGCTGCACGCCGCGCTTTCAGGACGCCTGGATGACGCGCCTACGAAGCCGCACCCGGTCTTTGGCGTGAACATTCCAACCAGTTGCCCGGACGTTCCGGATCAGTTTCTAGATCCACGCGGCATATGGGCCGACCATCTGGCTTACGACACTGCCGCGCGTGAACTGGCCGGGCGCTTCAACCGGAATTTCGAGAAATTCCGCGGCGTGGATCCTAAGATTGTCGCGGCCGGGCCGCGAGCGTAGCGGCCATGTCGTGGCGCGGCGCATACGTTTCCGCAGCGGTGGCTTTAGCATTCCACGGCTTGGTTTTCGCCGCGGATGAACTGGAAACGCGCGCCACGGCGATTCTCTCCGCTAAGTGCCTCACCTGCCATAATCCGGATCAAAAAATCGCCGGCCTGGTTTTGACTAATCGCGAATACGCCGTCGCCGGCGGCAAGAGCGGTCCCGCTTTGATGCCGGGAAAGCCGGACGACAGCCTGCTCATGAAGAAGCTGACGGCGGGCGAGATGCCACCCGGCAACCCGCTGCCGCAAGCCGACCGGCAAACGATTCGCGAATGGATTGCGGCGGGCGCCCCCTGGAGCGCTGCCCTGGAATTTGCCCGCAAACGCGCCGGCCCGGACTGGTGGTCGCTGCAGCCGCTGGGCAAAGCGGAGCCGCCGTCGCCAGAAGGAATTCCGGCAACTTGGGCGCAGTCTCCCATCGATCGCTTCGTTTACGCCAGATTGCGCGAGAAAAATCTGTCGCCATCGCCGCCAGCGGACCGCGTTACTTACATTCGGCGCGCGACGTTTGACTTGCTGGGCCTGCCGCCTACGCCGCAGGAAATTGACGCGTTCGTCGGTGACCGCGCTCCCGATGCGTATGAAAAGCTGATCGATCGGCTGCTCGCGTCTCCGCATTATGGCGAGCGCTGGGGCCGCCATTGGCTGGATGTCATCCGCTTTGGCGAGAGTCACGGTTACGAGCAAAACCATCTGCGGCCCAACGCCTGGCCGTTTCGCGATTACATCATCCGCTCGTTCAATCAGGACAAACCGTTCAACCGCCTGATCCTGGAACAACTGGCCGGCGACCAGATCGCGCCCGACAATCCGGACGTCGAAGTGGGCACCGGATTTCTGGTGGCCGGGGTGCACGATACGGTCGGTATCGCCAACGAGGAAGGCAGCCGGCTGCAACGGGCTAACGATCTCGACGATATGGTGCTGGCCACCGGCGCCGCGTTCCTGGGACTCACCGTCAACTGCGCGCGCTGCCACAATCACAAATTCGATCCTATCCAGCAGGCCGACTATTACCGCCTGCAAGCCACTTTCGCCGGCGTGGAGCACAGCGAACGCGCGCTGGCATCGCGCACCGATAAGGATGCTCACGACGCCGCTGAGAAGCCGCTGGCGGATGCGCTCGCCAAGGTTAACCAGGAGTTGGCGGATTTGAAGCAGCGTCTCCAGCCGCAGGTGGATCAGCAGCGCGCCGCAATTACCAGCAAGTACCGGGCGCCGGTCGACGCCAAGGGGACCGAAGAGACCTTCGCACCGCGCGAGGCCCGCTTCGTCCGCATGACAATTCTCGCCTCGACCGGCAACAGCGAGCCGGCCATCGATGAATTCGAGATTTGGACCGCCGGCGCATCGGCGCGAAACGTGGCGCTGGCTACGCACGGCGCCAAAGCCACGGCGCGGGCAACGCGCACCACCGGCGCCGATGTCACCTTCTATCTCGCCGAGAATTTAATCGATGGCAAGTTCGACAAGCAATGGATTTCCGGCGAGCCGGGCAAAGGGCAGATCACGATCGAGCTGGCGCGGCCGGAAAAGATCGCCCGCATCGTGTGGTCGCGCGATCGGCTGGGCGCTAACCAGGGAAATTTTCTCGGCCAGGTGGCGACTACGTACACGATTGAGGCATCGCTCGATGGCAAGCAGTGGCAGAAGGCCGCTTCCTCCGAAGGCCGCCTGCCCTACGGCGAAAAAGAGCGTGAAGCGTTTTTCCTGCTGGCGGTAGCGACCGACGCCGAAAAGCAGCAGTGGAACGACGGCCAGCAGCAGAAGAAGGCCCTGGAGAAGCAGATCGCGGCGCTGCCCGCGCTGCCGGTCGCGTACATCGGAAAATTCAAACAGCCCGCCGAGCCTCTGCGCCTGAACAAGCGCGGCAATCCGATGGATTTGGGGGAAGTGATTGCGCCGGCCAGTCTCAGCACGTTGGGCAAAATGCTTCCCGGCTTCGAGTTGGATGCCAATGCACCCGAAGGCGCGCGGCGACTGGCGCTGGCGCGCTGGATTGCCGACGATCGCAATGCGCTCACTGCGCGCGTGCTGGCCAATCGCATCTGGCACTATCATTTCGGCAAGGGGCTAGTCGGCACGCCCAGCGATTTCGGCTTTAACGGCGAACGCCCCACTCATCCGGAACTGCTGGACTGGCTGGCCCAGCGGCTGCATGAATACCAACTGGCAATTGAAGCCGCTGCATCGCGAGCTGATGCTGTCGGCAGTATATCGCCAGTCGAGCGCGAATTCGGAGGCGGGCTCAGCGCAGGATAGTGATGCGCGTTATCTGTGGCGATTCCCGCCGCGGCGTCTCGAAGCCGAAGCGGTTCGCGACAGCGTGCTAGCGGTTTCCGGCAAGCTGGATCTCACCGCCGGCGGTCCCGGCTTCCGCCTTTTCAAATACACGGTGGACAATGTAGCGACCTACTATCCGCTCGAACAATTCGGTCCTGAAACCTACCGGCGGGCCGTCTATCAGCAAGCGGCGCGCTCGGTGAAAGACGACATGCTGGGCCCCTACGACTGCCCCGATTCCGCGCTGCCCGAGCCCAAGCGCTGGGTAACCACGACGGCGCTGCAAGCGCTCAGCATGATGAACAGCAGTTTCATCATCGACCAGGCGCGATTTTTTGCCGAGCGACTCACGCGCGAAGCCGGACAGGATCATGGCGCACAAGTTGACCGGGCGTACCGCCTGGCGTTCGGCCGCCTTACCGAAACCTGAGGAGCGAGCCGCGGCTATCCACCTGATCGAGCAGCACGGCTTAGCCATCTTCTGCCGCGCGCTATTTAATGCCAACGAGTTTGTCTATGTCATGTAATCACTGGCTGGACCGGCGTCGATTCCTGGGCGACATGGCCGACGGGATCAAAGGCATCGCCCTCGCTATGCTGTTGAACGATCGCGCCGCCGCCGAGCAACGAGCGCCCCACTTCGCGCCTAAGGCCAAGCGCGTCATCCAGATTTTCTGCCCGGGCGCAGTTTCCCAAATGGACACCTTCGACTACAAGCCGGAGCTCACCAAACACGCCGGTGAACCGCTGCCGGGCGGCGAGAAGGTGGTCACGTTTCAAGGCGCCAACGGCAACCTGCTCGGCAGCCCCTGGCCTTTCCATCAGCGCGGGCAATCCGGCAAGTGGGTTACCGACATGCTGCCAAATCTTGGCGAGTTGGTGGACGACATGGCATTCATCCATTCCATGACGGCCAAGAGCAACACCCACGGTCCAGCCTGCTGCCAGATGAATACCGGCTTCATTCTGGAAGGCTTTCCCAGCATGGGCTCCTGGGTGAGCTACGGGCTGGGTTCGGAGAATGACAACCTGCCGGCTTATGTAGCCATTCCGGATGTGCGCGGCATTCCGCCTTCCGGTCCCGCCAATTGGACTTCGGGATTTTTGCCGGCGCAGCACCAGGCCATCGTCTTCAATGCCGCCGATCCCATTCAAAATCTGGCCCGGCCGCAGGCAGTCAGCGAGGAAGCAGAAGCCGATTCCCGCAACTTTCTGCGCCTGGTGAACCGGTTGCATGCGGAAGAGCATGGCGGCAATTCCAATCTGCTAGGGCGCGTGGCTGCCTATGAGCTGGCCGCTCGGATGCAACTTTCGGCGCCCGAAGCCGCGGACTTGAGCCGGGAATCGAAGGCTACCCGCGCTTTATACGGCGCCGACGATTCCAATCCGCTGATCGCTTCGTACGCGCGCAATTGCATGCTGGCGCGGCGGCTGGTGGAGCGCGGCGTGCGCTTCGTGCAACTGTTTTGCGGCTCGCGCGCGTCCGGCGTCGATGGCCTTCTGAACTGGGATGCGCATAAGACTCTCAAGGGCGATTACGAACGGCATTGCCCGATTTTAGATCGTCCCACAGCAGCGCTGATTAAAGATTTGAAGCAGCGCGGCCTGCTGGCCGACACGCTAGTGCTATGGACCACTGAGTTCGGCCGCATGCCCACGCATCAGGCCGGTACGCTGGGCCGGGACCACAATCCGGACGCCTTTACCGTTTGGATGCTGGGCGCGGGGGTCAAGGGCGGAGCGGCTTACGGCGTAACCGACGATTTCGGCCGCCGGGCGACAAAAGACACGGCGACCATTTACGATTTCCACGCCACTGTGCTCAACCTTCTGGGCTTGGATCACGAAAAGCTAACGTTCTACAATAACGGCATCAAGCGGCGCCTGACCGACGTGCACGGCCAGGTGATTCGGGACGTGATCCGGAGTTAAGACCAGGCATTTCTCGCAGAGACGCAGAGAACGCGGAGAAGCACGTACGTTCGTTTTTCTCGGTGTTCTCTGTGTCTCTGCGAGAAGTTGGGTTTCCGTCAGCCCTCTACTGTGAAATCCCTATTCCGCCGATGGTTGGCATGAGGACAGGATGAATACAGGGCCCGGAGAGAATCGAAAGAGCCCACGCGCCAAATCCGATAAGCCCCAGAACCTGAAGATCTCGTTCGATCCGGGGTCCGGAATCGCCGTCGAAGTGGATGTCGCAGTGGTCGATTCAAATGAAGAAGGCTTGGGTGTGGAACTTGCGGTTCCGCTGATGCCCGGCTCGCTCGTCACCCTTTTGAGTCCTGTCTTAATCAACGGCAGCCACGCCGAAATTACCGGGCCGGCCGGCGTGACGTGGTGCAAAATGATCCGCGAAGGCGTCTACCGGGCAGGCCTGCACTTTGGCCAAGTCTCTGGCAGTTCCTCAGGAAAAGCCGACTTGGTCCAAACCGACGTTGCCACGAATCTCGATTACTACGAAGTCCTGGAAGTGAATCCTAAGGCCTCACCTGATACCATTCATCGCGTCTATCGTATCCTGGCGCTGCGCTACCATCCCGACAACGTCGAGACTGGCGACGAGGAAGCCTTCAAAAACCTGATTGCCGCGTATCGCGTCTTGAGCAACACCGAAGAGCGTGCGGCCTATGATGTCCATCGGGCGGGCAACCGTCAAACGCGATGGAAGATCTTCGAGGAGGCGCACGTCGACCGCGGGCCCGAAGCGGAAAAGCGAAAACGCCAGGGGGTTCTGGCACTGCTCTATGCCAAACGCATCAACGATCCGGAACAGCCCGGAATGAACCTGCACGAACTGGAAGACTTGCTGCGCGTCCCCCGCGAACACCTTCTTTTCAGCATCTGGTATCTGAAGGAAAACAACTGCCTCCTGCGCGGCGATAATGGCCGCATGACCATCACCGCCAAAGGTGTCGATCAGGCCGAAGGGCCGGCGGCGTTCCAGAGCCAGCGGGACGAGCGCTTACTTTCGCCGGCGCCTACGCCATAACCTGCAGCAGCGCGCTCTTGAACTTCTCCATTTCCTCGCGGCTGCCGACGCTAATGCGCGAGTGGTTGGGCAAGGACGCCCATGTGCGGCCGATGAGCACTTTGTGCTGCGCCATGGCCTTCATGAACTCCGGCCCGGGACGCTTGGCATCCAGCAGAAAGTGGTTGGTGTCGGAGCGCACGTAAGAGAAATTGTGCTTATCGAGGAAGGCGAACACGTCTTCTCGAATCTCGCGGACGATTTTGCGCCGCTGCGGCACCAGATCTTTCACCTTCATGCTGGCAGTGGCGCCAACCATGCCCGCTATCGGCACAATCGACGTTCCGGCGGGTTCCATTTTGGCCAGCAGATCGGGACGTCCCAGCGCCAGTCCAGCGCGAAAAGCGGCCAGACCCATAGAGCTTGGAGAACGTCCGCAGCACGATCAGGTCGCGATCTTTGGCCACCAAATCCGAGCAGCGCTCTTCCCAGGCAGTCGAGAAATGAATGTAAGCTTCGTCCACCAAAACGATCGAGCCCGCCGGCTTGTTGGCCACCAGCCACTCGATATCGGCTTTCGACGTCACCGTTCCAGTGGGATTGTTGGGATTGCAAATGTAAATCACGCCGGCGTTGGGATCGGCTTTGGCCATCGCCTGCACGTCGTGCGTGAAATCTTTGCGCAGCGGGATCGTGACCACCTTGGCGCCGAGGAACTTGGCGGCGGCGCGGCCCGCCTCATAGCTGGGGTCCGAAATCACCAGGCTCTTCTTGGGCGAGCAAAACGCGAGGATCACGCGATGCAGCGGGTCGCTCGAACCTCCGAAGACGCGCACGTAATCTTCTTTGACGCCTTCCGTTTGCGCCGCTGTCTGCGCCATGATGACGGGCTGCTCAAAGTGATAGCGCCCGCCTTCCTTGACGTAGCTGTGGATGACGTCGGCCGCTTCCGGGCACGGCCCCAGCGGATTCTCGTTGATATTGATCCGCACAGCGTCGGCCGGCAAGTCAGGCAGCACCGCCATGGCGGCACGCTGCGCCAGTGCGAATTCGTTGTAGAACGGCAAAGTTGCCCCGGCTCCGATGAGGGTCGCGATCCGCCCAAACGACCGGCGCGTGAATCCCCGCTGTGTCATTTCCGTCTCTCGCATGTTTGCCTCCCTTACGCCGTCACCTGCAGCACGGCGCTCTTGAATTTTTCCATCTCGTCGCGCGCCCCGACGGTGATGCGCGAATGATTCGGCCATGATGGCCACGAACGCCCCACCAGCACCTTGCGCTTCGCCATGGCTTGGATGAATTCGCCAGCCGGCCGCTTGGTATCCAGCAGGAAGCAGTTGCTGTCCGACCGCATATAAGAAAGATTGTGCTTGTCGAGGAACGCGAAAACATCTTCGCGAATGTCGCGAACAATTTTTCTGCGCTCCGGCACCAGATTCTTCTGCCTCATGCTGACTGTCGCCCCCACCATACCGGGCACGGGCATGATTCCAATTCCCGCCGGCTCGAGTTTGGCCAGCAGGTCGGGACGCGCCAGCGCCAGGCCGGCGCGCAGGCTGGCCAGGCCGTAGAGCTTGGAGAACGTGCGCAGAATAATCAGGTCGCGGTCTTTGGCAACCAGATCGGCACAGCGATTTTCCCAGTCGCGCGAGAAGTGGATGTAGGCTTCGTCCAAGAGCAGGATCGAGCCGGCAGGTTTGTTGGCCAGCACCCACTCGATGTCGGCTTTCGGCGTCAGCGTGCCGGTGGGGTTGTTCGGATTGCAAATATAAATGACACCCGCGTTCGGGTCGGCTTTTACCATGGCCTGGACGTCGTGGGAAAAATCTTTGCGTAGCGGCACGCCGATTACTTTGGCGCCGATGTACGCGGCGGATTCGCGACCGGCTTCATAGCCCGGATCGGCCATGACCAGGCTCTTCTTGGGCGAGCAGAAGGAAATCACGGAGCGGTGCAGCGGATCACTCGATCCGGCGAATGCGGTGACATACTCCGGCTTCAAGCCTTCCACTTTGGCCGCGGTGTCGCTCATGATGAAGGCCTGCTCGAAGTGATAGCGACCGCCTTCCTTGATGAATCCGTGCATGGCGTCGGCGGCTTCGGGACAAGGTCCCATGGGATTTTCGTTGCCGTTGATCATCACGCCGTCGAGCGGCATCTTATCGATCCATGCGCGCATGGAACTCTGTGCCAGGGCGCACTCGTTGTAGAACGGCAGCGCCGCTCCGGCGCCCAGCAGCGTCGCAATCCGTCCAAACGAACGGCGCGTGAACCCTCGCTGCAATAATTCCGCGCTGCGCTCTTGATTCAGAATGTCCAGCATCGTCGTGATCTCCTTTGAGGGATTTTTGTATAGTGTAAACCCCGACTGGCGCGGATGCACGAAAAATTCGGCATGATGAGCGAAAAAGCACCCCTATTTAGCGGCATAAGAATTGCAGGGCAGATTGCCCGCCGCGCGATTTGTTACAGTGTACTCCTGGTTTTCATCAATGAATGATCGCCCGGCTCTCGTCCGCGGACTCGGCCTCACTGCCGCCGCTTCCGTGAATATCGCCAATATGATCGGCACCGGCGTCTTCCTGAAGGCGCGCGTGATGACCTGCAACGTGGGCGACCCCGGAATGGTTTTGTTGGTTTGGGTGGCCGCAGGATTGCTGGCCATGGCGGGCGCGCTCACCTACGCCGAGCTGGCCACGATGATGCCGCGCACGGGTGGTGCGTATGTTTTTCTGCGCGAAGCGTACGGGCGCCCGATGGGATTTCTGTACGGCTGGACCATCTTCGGCGTCGCGCGGACGGGCTCGCAGGCGGCGTTGGCCGTGGGCTGCGGAATTTTCCTGAATGCTCTGCTCGGTGGCGCGCTCAACGGCGTTTATTTCACGCTCCATTTTTTTGGACAGAGCGTTCCGATCGGCAAACTGCAGCTTGTGGGCTTGAGCGCGATCGCTTTGATCACGCTGGTCAATTGCGCGTCGGTAGTGGTGAGCGGCCGGGTGTCGTCGATTCTGACCGCGATCAAGATATTGCTGGTGCTGGCGGTGGGCGCCGGCGCCATGTTCCTGGCTCGCGGCAACTGGGGCAACTTCTCGCTTTCGGGCATGGCCGGATCGTGCGAAGCCGTCGCTTCCACCGCACGCGGCGGCCTGGCAGGATTCGGCGCCGCCATGCTGGGCGCGCTCTGGGCGTACGACGGCTGGGATCTCGTGACCTCGCTGGCAGGAGAAGTTCGCGATCCCAAGCGCAACATGCCGCGGGCTTTTATCGGCGCAATGTTGGTGGTGGGCGCGCTCTATTTGTTCGTCAACATCGGATATTTTTATGTGCTGACGCCCAACGAGATCGCCAGCGTCCCGCTTTCTTCGTCGGTGGCAAGCGAAGTAACGAAGCGTTTTCTGGGACCGGCGGCAGTGGGACTGATCGCCATGGCGCTGCTGGCATCGTCATTCGGCGCGCTGCATTCCTCGATCTTCGCCAACTCGCGCGTGCCTTTCGCCATGGCGCAGGACGGCCTGTTCTTCCGCAAGCTGGCCGAGGTCTCCGCCAAAAATCGCGTGCCGGTAAATGCGTTGCTCGCGCAAGCGGTGTGGGCTAGCGTGCTCACGCTTTCCGGAACCTACGACACGCTCACCGATTGCGTAATGTTTGCGTCCTGGTTGCTATACGGATTGACCGCGGCTTCCGTGTTCGTCTTCCGCAAACGCATGCCGGACCTCGAGCGCCCGTACCGCACGTGGGGCTATCCCATAGTGCCGGCGCTGTTTCTGCTGGTAACGGCGTGGCTGCTGATTAACACGCTAATGGCCACCCCGAGGCAAGCGATTGCCGGGTTGGTACTCATTGCGATCGGATTGCCGTTCTATTGGTACTGGTCGCGGAAGACGCCCGCGTGAATGCGGCGCCTCTCGTGGCATGGAAGTGGGGCAGGTCCCCACGTAACCGCTGTAACAAATAAACCCGCAGAGTGTAAATTCTGGGCAAATGTAAGGACTTGGAACCAGCCGGAGTGTTTTCATGGAGCTAGGATGCGCAACACTTCTCTGGAATTCATCGCCGAGCCGCAGGTCAATGCCCGCTTCGATTTCCCGTCGCGCTGGGATGCGGCGCAGCGCGTATTGGATTTGATTCTTATCACGGCGTCCGCGATCTTTTGGGTTCCGGTTCTGCTCGTCATCCTGGCGCTGAAACTGCTCATCGATGGCCGGCCGTTGTTGTTTCATCATGTGCGCGTCGGACGCGATGGGCATCCGTTCATGCTGCACAAGATCAGAACTACCCCGCCCGCGTATCAGCCGAACGCACAGGACTGGCCCGACGAGAATTTCCCGCCCCGCACGCGCTTCGGCCGCTGGATGCAGCGCTTTGATTTCGACGAATTGCCGCAGCTATGGAATGTGCTGCGCGGCGATATGTCGCTGGTGGGTCCGAGGCCAGAGACGCCGTATCATTGCGCCAACTTCGCGCGTGCCCTGCCGGGATACATGCAGCGCCTTCAGGTCCGGCCAGGTTTGACGGGGCTGGCGCAAGCTCGCGGCTGGCGCGGCAATACCAGCATTTCTCAGCGCCTTCTGTCCGATTTGGAATACCTGTCGCACCGGGGCTTCGCAATGTACGCGATGACGCTGTTGCGCACCGTCCTTAACGAAGCTCGACGATCCTGTTGAAGAACGCTACCGCATATTTCCACGCCAGATAGTAAATGACTACCGCGATGGGCTTGGGCTGCGTGAACGCTTGTCGATCGGCGCTTTTGGTTCGCTGCTGCCCTTGATCCTGGTTCCGGCCGGCCTGGCCCTCGCATCGGCGATGGGATTACGTATCTACACCATGCGGCAAAGCGAGCGACAGCCATCCCGCCGATCGGCTCCACTCAGGCAACGGCCCGCCCAGCGCGGCATCCTAGGTCCGCAGTTGCAGCGCAACCCAAGTCCAGAGCCACAGGAACCCAGGCGCAAAAAGAACCGTCCGCAGCGCCACGAATGTGAGCTTCATCGAATTTGCGCCTCACTACTCTTACGACTGACGAACGTCCGTGGTCACAATTTTTCTGTGCCACAATTGGGATTCCGCAGCATGAAACCGACCATTGCCATCATTGGCGGGACCGGCGCCGAGGGTACTGGCCTGGCTCTGCGTTTTGCCCGCGCGGGAGCGGCAGTCCGCATCGGTTCTCGCGATGCCGAGCGCGCCCGGACCACGGCGCTGCGCGTAAAGGAACTCGCGCAGGCCGGCGATGTGGAGGGCCATGCCAACGCCGACGCGGTAACGGGCGCAAACGTGGTGGTGTTGGCCGTTCCCTATGAAGCACAGGCGGAAACGCTGGGAGCTATTGCTCCGAACTTACGGCCGGGCGTGGTCCTGATCGACGCCACGGTGCAGCTCACCGCCGCGGGCGGCGAGGCGTCGGCACTGCAAGGGGCTCGGCTGGCGCCGCAAGGCGTAATCGTAGCCGCTGCATTCCACACGTTGGGCGCCGCGCTGCTGGCGGATCTGGATCACGCGATCGACAGCGACGTGCTGATTTGCGCCGACGATCCAGAGGCCCGGCGCGTCGCCAGCGAACTGGTAGCAATGCTTCCCGGCGCGCGCGCCGTCGATGCCGGGCCGCTCAAAAACGCGCGCCTCGTGGAGAACCTGGTGTCGTTGCTGATCGCCGTCAACCGCCGTCACAAAGTAAAACACGCCGGCATCCGGATCACCGGCATATGATTGTCGCGTTGGCAGGCGGCGTGGGCGCCGCGCGATTTTTGGACGGCCTGGCGCGCGTGGTCCCGCAGCGCGAGCTGTTCATCATCGGCAACACCGGCGACGATACGGAACAGCACGGCCTGCACGTCTCGCCGGATCTTGACACCGTGGTTTACACACTGGCCGGTCTGGATAACCGGCAGCATGGCTGGGGGCTCGACGGGGATACATTTCACTGTCTGGAGGCGCTGAAACGCCTGGGCGCCGAGACCTGGTTTCAGCTTGGCGACCGCGATCTGGCTACCAATATTTTTCGCACCGAGCGCCTGCGCGCGGGCCAGCCTCTCAGCGCGGTCACGCGTTCGATCTCCGCGGCGCTGGGGGTGCGCGCGACCGTCGTTCCAATGTCCGATCAGCCAGTGCGGACGCTGATCCAAACTAAAAATGGCCGTCTGGATTTTCAGACCTATTTCGTGCGGCGCCGTTCCCGGCCTGCGGTGCTCGGCGTGCAATTCCAAGGGGCGGCGGAAGCCAAACCAGCGCCGGGCATACTCAACGCGATTCGCGAGGCGCAGGGCATCGTCTTCTGCCCGTCGAATCCGTTCATCAGTATTGATCCGATCCTGGCGGTTCCTGGCATGCGTCGCGCTCTTGAGCGGCGGCGTTCCCGCACTGTGGCTATTTCTCCTATTGTTGGCGGCCGCGCGCTAAAAGGTCCAGCCGCGCGCATGATGCGCAGCTTGGGAATGAAAGTTTCGGCCCTGGGCGTAGCCGAACTCTATCGCGGCCTGGTCGACGTATTCGTGCTCGACCACGCCGATGCGAGGTTCGTCGACCTGGTGGAAGCGCTCGGAATGCGCGCCATCGTCACCAACACCATCATGAGCGGACTCGCCGAAAAGAAGGCTCTGGCGCGCGAGGTACTAACGGCGTTGGAGGCGACATGATTTTCGCGCTGCTGCCGGTGAAAGCGCCGCAAAATGCCAAACAGCGGCTCAGCGGATTCTTGACATCCCCGCAGCGCGAGGCGCTGGCGCGGCTGATGTTCGAAGAAGTGCTGGCGACGCTATGCGCCGTGAAAGGCCTTGACCGCATTGCGATCGCGACCAGCGACGACGCGATTGCGCAGCATGCCCGCCGCGCGGGTGCGCTCGTGCTCGAAGAAGCTGAACAGCGCGGCCACAGCCATTCCGCCGACGCCGCTTCCCGCCGCGCCTCGGAGTTAGGCGCGACTAGCGTGCTTATGGTCCCGATCGACACGCCGCTCGTAACGGTTGCCGAAATCCAGAGTCTGATCGCCTCGGCCGAGCCCGGCGTGGTGATTGTTCCGTCCGCCGATGGCACAGGAACGAATGCCATGGTGCATACTCCGCCGGGCGCGATCGACTGCAGCTTTGGACCGGGCAGTTTTCAGAAACATCGCGAGCAGGCGCGCCTCAAAGGCATCGCCGTGAAAGTGATGCGCCCGCCCGGTCTGTTGTTCGACATCGATACCATCGAAGACGTTGCGGAACTGCTGGCGCGCGCACCGGACTCGCGCACCGCCCAACTGCTGCGAAAACAATGGACCTTCGCATCGTAGGACTCAGCGGCCTGCCGGAAGTGCGCTCGGGCGATTCGCTTGCCGCCTTAATTCGCGCCGCGGCTGGGCGCGCCAATGAGCCCATGGAACTACAGACCGTGGTGGTCATCGCACAGAAAATTGTTTCCAAAGCAGAAGGCGCGATCGTCGATCTACGCTCGATTCAGCCGACGCCGTTTGCGGAACAGTGGGCGGCGCAATGGCAGAAAGACGCGCGCCTGGTGGAATTGGCCCTTCGGCAATCGCGCCGTATTGTGCGCATGGATCGCGGCGTCCTGATCACCGAGACGCTTCACGGGTTTGTGGCAGCCAACGCCGGCGTGGATCAATCCAATGTTCCCGGCGAGCACTTTGCCACCGTGCTGCCCGCCGACTCCGACGCCTCCGCGCGCACGCTCCGCCAGGAACTCGGCTGTGGCGCGGTGATTGTGAGCGATACGTTCGGCCGCCCCTGGCGGGAAGGCCTGGTGAATGTGGCCATCGGCGTTTCTGGAATGGAAGCGCTGCAGGATTTGCGCGGGGCCATGGACCGCGATGGTCGATTGTTGACCGCCACAATTATTGCGCGCGCCGATGAATTGGCTGCCGCGGCAGGTTTAGTGATGGCGAAATCGGCCGGCGTGCCCGTAGCTTTGATACAAGGTCTCGAGTGGGCGCCCGCCGAAGGATCGTCAGCGGCGCTGATCCGCACTGCCGAGCGGGATTTGTTTCGCTAGTAAAACCGCTTCCTTCGGTCGCGGCTCTGTTAAGAGGAAGCGGTTGCCTTTATAGCAGCCACAAATCGCGGTCTTTATCGTTCCAGACCTCCACCTTCATGCCGATGTGTACGAAGACATCTTTGTAGTAAGGATCGTGTTTTTTGTACTCGGCGTAGGGGCCTTCGTAATTCGCGCGCCGCTTTTTGTAGGCTTCGAAATCGGCCAGGCTATCGTATTCCCACATAATGAAATGACGATCGCTCTCTTCACCGGCGATGTTCTTGATGAAGTAGCGCACGCTCTTCCATTCTTTGAAGAGGGCGCGATGCTGCCCGATCCACTGCAGCCAGTCGCGCATGGCCGCGTCGTGTTCGTGCTCTTTACCTTCGGCGACAAACCAGCTCTCGACTTCGAAGACGGCCATGCTTCACGCTCCCTTGCGCGCAGGCCCGAATTCGCCGCCATAGGTTCGGAAGATTTCGCGCAGCCTGGCGTCGGGATCGCCGGCGGCGTCGCTCGCGATGAGCGGCCGCGCCGCCAGCACCACCGCTCCCGCGATTGCCGCCGCCAGGACCTCGCGCCGACTCTTCATTCCCTCAGGTTCCTGCATGAGGGAGATCATATCGCACAGCTCGCGCTACTTTTTCTCCTCTTCCTTCTTGCCGCGCTTTTCCCGGTCTTTGTTGGCTGAATCTTTCTTCTCAGTCGGCGGACCGCCAGGCCTTCCCTGCTGCCGCTCCTGGGAAGGTTGGTTGGGCTGAACGGCACGCTGCGGTGTTTCCGTCCGCGCGGGAGCGGCGGGCTGCGCCGCTGGAGGCGGTTGGACGGGTCGCGGCTGGGTTTGAGGTGGCCGGGGTTGACCCACCGGGGGCTGCGCCGGCTGGTTGGGCTGAGCGACGCCCTGCGGTGCTCCTGTACGCCCAGGATCGCCGCCGGCCTTTCTCTGCGACCCTGCTCCGGCGGTTGGTTGGGCTGAACAACGCGCGGCTGCTGCGGCATCGGTTGCGCCGGAACGCCCTGGACAGGCGCGCTGAGCGGGCTGGGGAACGCGCTGAGTCGGTTGTGCCAGGCGCTGCGGCGGCTGCGCTGCCGGAACCTGGGCCGGTTGGTCGGGTTGGGGGCCGCGCGGCTGCGCCTGTGCCGGTTGCGCCGGCGCGGCAGGCTTCACCAGTTGCACGGGCGCGGGTTGGGAGCGCCGCATCTCCGTTAGCGCGGCTGGAGCCACAGGCTTGCCGGGATTGGCGGCGAGCGCTGCCTGGCGGGCCGCAAACGGAACCGCCGGTGCAGGCGGCGGCGCTTTGGTCACCACTACGCGGTTCAGCGCGGCTTGCGGCGGACGCGGAACAGGACGCGAGGCGGTAGCCTGCGCTGCCACCAGGCCCGGAGCGCGCGGTGCCACTGGCGCAGCCGTGCTGGCAACTCTGGCGGAAGCTACAGCGGCGGCAGGTACGGCCACAGCCACTCTCCCGACGGACCGCGACCCGGCAAAATCGGCTTGTGAAACCGCTGTTACCGCGCCCGGCACTCTCTGGTTGACGTAGGTGACATTGGTCACATTGATGTTGGTCACGTTGGTGACGTGGGTTTCATTGATGCGCGTGACGTATCTCGGGCTAACGCTATAGGCAGGCGCATATACTTCGCGGGGGCCCAGCGGGAACCAGCCCACGCCACCGCCTCCGCCGAACGAAAGCGAGGCACTCCAACTGTTGCCGCCTACGAACGCGACCAGCGCGGGAGCGTAGACAGGCCGCGCCTCGACTGCGCCGGGCACCCAGACCCAGCTACCGCCAACAGAAGCCCAGCGTCCGTAATGGAAGGGCGCAAATCCCCAAGGGGCGTCATCGATCCAGGTCCAGCCCCAAGGCTCAACCCACGCCCATCGGCCGAAGCGATAAGGGGCCCAACCGGCATCCACGCGCGGCGCCCACACCGGGCCGTAGCCAGGTTCGTCGCGCCAGGTGCCGTTGGAATCGAGGTCTTCGTAACCCACCATCTCGCGCGACACGTAGCGCGGCGGCGGCCGTCGGCTTTCGCGGTCCACGCGCTCGTCACTCCAGCGGTCGAACGCGTCCGGCGGCAGCGGGGCGATCAAATTAGTCGAAACCATATTGTCCCCGGTGATTTGCAACGCTTGCTGGGCTCGGGCAGGCACCGTAAAGCCTCCCGCCGTCACTTCCGCTTCTCCGGAGCGAATGGTGAGCAGCGTGCGCATGTTTTCGGGATCGCCATCGATTCGGTACCGCCCGGGACGAAGCAGCGTGATGGCGGCGTTGGGCGTGTCCACCTCGAAGCTCTGGTCCTGCGGAAGATCACGAATCGTGATGTCCAGGGCGCCTTCCGAGAGCCGCACCTGCACCATTTGATCGTCCAGATTGAGAAAGGAAAACGCGGTGCGCATCGAGAGACGGATGGCGGAAGAACCGACGTGCACCTCGGCGCGGGATTGGTCGTCAGCCCAGAGACGGTCGCCCGTGGTCACGGGGTAGTTGAGGGTGGCATCGGTCCAGTCGTCCGTGCCCGCCGGCTGGAAAGAAACCGTGCCGGCGAGAAAACTGAGACGTCCCACGCGCGCCGGGGGATCGTCACCCTGCGCCCAAAGTCCATTGGTGGCTGCTAGCAAAAGGCATGCCAGCCCGAGTTCTCGTGTCATAGAACCTCCTTATCTATGATACGCGCGATCTCGTCCAAGCGCTTCGTTTTCAATCATTAGCAAACATTCATGGAGTTACAGACTGGTATTGATAAAGCATTATACAACAACTGTTTCTCGCGGCGACGCAGAGAACACAGAGAGCTACTAAGATCTTTTTTGAAAGTTTTCTCTGCGTCTCTGCGAGAAATTCTTGGTTTCGCTTACTCGTGCCGCAACGCGATCACCGGATTCACGCTTGCGGCTTTGACTGCCGGCGCGAGCGATGCGATCGCCGCCACGCTAATCAGCAGCAGGGACACTACAGTAAAGGTAAAGGGATCCGAGGCGCTCACCTGGAACAGCAGGCTGGTCAGCACGCGAGTGAGCGCGAGCGCACCGGCGACGCCGATTCCGACCCCTACCACTACCGGCAGCAGGCTGCGGCCCAGGATCAGTCGCACTACCTCGCTGCGGTTGGCGCCTAGCGCCATGCGGATGCCGATTTCCTGCGTGCGCTGCGCCACGGAATAACTCATCACGCCGTAGATGCCAACCGCCGCCAGCATTAGCGCGACCATGGCAAAAGTCCCCAGCAGGAGCATCGGGAAGCGGCGGAAGCCAAGCGAGTCGTGAATCACCTGCTCCATGGTGATCACGTCGGAGACGGGCTGCTCGCGGTCGATGTCGCCGGCAGCCTTGCGAATGGCCGTCGCGAAGACCGCCGGGTCGCCGGCCGTACGCGCCACCACGGTCATGATCGGCCAGGCTGCCTGCGTGTAAGGGCGGAACATCTGCGGCACAATCTGATAATCCAGACTCCAGAAATGCGTGTCGCGGACCACGCCCACGATGGTGAGCCATGGCGCGGTCGAGCGCGGACCGCCCAGCTTGAACGTGCGTCCCACGGCGTCTTCATTGGGCCAGTAACGTTTGGCCAGGCTGTCATTGACGATGACCACTTGAGGAGCACTCACGGTGTCGCGCGCGCTGAACTCGCGGCCCTTGAGCAAAGGAATACCCATGGTTTGAAAATAATTCGGGCAAATGAGGCTGTAGTTGGCGCTGGGTTCATCGGATGGACTGGGATCGGGCCGTCCCTGGATGACGAAATCCCTGCCTGCTCCGCCGCCGGCAAGAGGCAGATGGCTGACCGCGCTCACCGAACGCACTCCAGCGACTGCGCCCACGCGCTCGCCGACGTCCTCACAGAATCGCGCGCGTTCCGGAACGCCGTAGAAGTCGGTCTGCGGCAAGGCGATCGTCATCGTAAGCATGTTGTGCGGATTCAGGCCCGGCTCGACCCCGGTCAACCGGGCAATGGTCTGAATCAAGAGTCCCGCGCCGGTAAGCACGATCAGCGCCAGCGCGACCTCGGAGACCACCAGCAGCGCGCGCAGGCGGTTGGCTCGATGGGAACTCGAACCACGAGTACCGCCTTCTTTCAGTGATTCGTTCAGGTCCGTGCGGGATGCCTGCAGGGCCGGCGCTAGCCCGAACAGCATGCCGGTGGCAAGCGAAATCAGCAATGCGAAGACCAGCACAGGAGAATCCACGCCAAGCTGATCCAACTGCCGGAACGGCACGAACTTGATGAAGTTCGGCAAAATGCGGACCAGCAGGTTAAGCCCCCAGACGGCAAGCAGGATGCCGGCCGCGCCGCCCGCCAGTGCCAGCACTGCGCTTTCGATCAGTAACTGGCGAATCACACGGAACCGGCTGGCGCCGAGCGCTGTCCTGAGGGCAAATTCTTTGCGGCGCGCGGCGGCCCGCGCCAGCAGCAGGTTGGCGACGTTGGAGCAGGCAATGAGCAGCACGAATCCGACCGCGCCCAATAGCGCGAAGAGAATGGGGCGCATCTCTTTGACCTGCCACTCGCTCATGGGAATAATCGCCGCGCCCTTATCCGCGTTCTCGGTGGGATACTGCGCCGACAAGCGCCGCCCGATTGCGGCCATCTCGGTCGCGGCCTGCGCCATGGTTGCGCCTGGCTTCAGCCGGGCTACGACCAAAAAGGAATGCGATCCGCGCCCCTGGTCCTCGGCGTTAAAAGCCATGGGAATCCATAGCGCGTAGCGGGTGTCGGTGAACTGAAACTGGCGTGGCATCACACCCACAACTGTGTAGCTGTCGCCATTGATCTTGATCGGCTTGCCCAGCAGGTTGGGATCAGCTGCGTACCGGCGGCGCCACAGCCCGTAGCTCAGGACCACTACGCGGTTCCTGCCCAGCTGGTCTTCCTCCGGCAAAAATGTGCGGCCCAGATATGGTTGCATTCCCAGCAAAGGAAAAAGACTGCCGGTGACGCGCATGCCCTGCACCTGCTCCGGCTCGCTTTGTCCAGCGAGATTGTAGTTCTGTTGCTCGTAGGCCGCCATGCGCTCGAAAATGTCGTTCTGTCGCTGCCAATCCTGGAAATTGGGAGCCGACACGATTTCTGGTTGGTCCGGACTGTGGATATTGGTTTCCCAAACCGTCAGCAGCTTCTCAGGATGCGGATAGGGTAGAGGCTGCAGCAGAACGGCATGAATCACGCTAAAGATCGCTGTGTTCGCGCCTACGCCGAGGGCAAGAGTGGCTATGGCCGCGAGCGTGAACACCGGCGTCTTGCGCAGGATCCGGACAGCGTATTGTAAGTCTGCGAGAAACATATCTGGCCTCCCCTTTATACGGTGAAGTCCGGTTGCGGTTACTACGATATTAGGGCCAAGAAGGGCGGGTTTGAAACCCGCCCCTACATTAGGATTGGCGGTCCGTCGAGGCGGGATGATGAACGGTCGAGGCGCGAGCCGGCAATGGAGAAAGGGCGTTACCTGGGGACATCCAAGGCCGGATTGCGCGTGAAAAAGCCGTTGGGCACCAGGCGGAATCCGGTCTGATGCACGGGCATCACAGGCCATTCCTCCGGCCGCGGCACGTGAGTGACGCCCAGCGTATACCAAAGCACGATGTCCTGGTTCTCGACAGACCGATTGGCGTGCGTCCAGCGTGGCAGGCCATCGCCGCCATGGCTCTGGTTGGGATAATCGCCGGCCGCGTAGCGCTCCGCCGCTTGATACGGCGTGACCCACAAATGGGCATTCAGAAAACCGGCACGGCGCAGCAGCCACGAATCCGGCGCGGCAAAAGGCATGGCATTTTCACCGGGAAGGAGCGTGTAGCCAACTGGTCCTCCTAGCGCGTTCTTCTGCGCGCAGTGGGTCACTGTCCAGCGGCGGCTGGAAGCCAGGTTCAACTTTCGCTGGGCGTCCTTTTCGGTGCGCAGCGTCGTTTCTTTCATAGTGAAGGCATTTCCGAAAGGATTGGCGGGGCCTTTGGGCGCCGACTCGGTATTCATTTCGACCACGCAGTTTTCCCCGTCGCCATCCACATCCATATCCAGACGGAAATTGAAAAAATGCTGATGATGCACCGCAACCAAACCGGGCGCGACCGCGTGGCCATACATGCTCTCGTCGTGATTGGCGGAATTCGCGACCCCCTTGACGGTCATGATCCCGGTTAAAAAAATCTCCATGGCGATGGAGCCATCCTGTTGGAACACCCAGTTGAAGCGATAGTCGTAGTTGCCCAGATGCGCGTTGGTGGCGATCACGAGCTGGCGCGAGCGGCGTGCTTCGTTGCGCCACTTCCACAACACACCTCCATCACGCTCGTAGATGGCGACGGCGCGTGGAATCTCCCGGGCCGATCCGCCTTCGTCCGCGATGAGGGCATTCTGAAAAACCGTGTTTTCGGGGACATCCAAGCCGCGCCGCAAGGGCGTAAGGCTGGAGCCTAATCCGAGCTCGCCGACATCGAACGGGCTGCGAAAATACCACCCCGGCGCGGGATCGCCGTAAGGAACCACCATTTCTGAAAGCGATGCCCGGTACATCACCGGCCGCACGCGGCCCTCATCGGCATAGCGAACCAGATAGAGCACCAGCCCTTCGCGCGGATCGACCGCAAACCGGAAGCTCCAGTTCTGCCACTCGATTTCTCCCTGGCGAAGCACGAATTCCGGACCGTCTGGCTGCACGATCTCGAGCGAACGAAGAGCGGGGCGCTGCTTGCCTATAGAGCGCGGATCGAGCTCGGCAACCTCACGCGAGATCGGCACCTGGCCGGTGTCCTCCAGCTTGATCATCGTTCCGCGATTCAAATTCACCCATGCCGTTACGCCTTCGATAGGGCGCGCGTAAAAATTCTCGGCCTGTCCCCGGTAGTAGGTCAGAGCCTTGCCCAGGCGGATGCCCTGCTCTTCCGGGAGGCCGAAATAGCCGGGCGACCATAGCGTCACTTGCACGTTGCGCAGGTCGGTGATACCGCGCTTGCGCATGGCTTCGCGCCAACGCGGATCGGCGCGGACAACCTGTTCGGCCACCATCGCGTCGGCGCCGAGCAGGGCCGGCTGCGCGCCGGGAATTTCGGTCCAGGAAATCAGACGGCGCGCGCTGAGATCCACCACCGCCTCGTAAGTATGATTGGACGATTTCTGAAAAATGACGGCGAAAGCTTCCCGCGGCGGCGCGCCCGGCGCCGGATGCAAGACCGCGGACTTCGGCGGCTCGTGCAAACGGATAATCGCAAAACGGCTCTCGGCATCAACTTTGCCGCTGTCGCGCAGCAGTTGCACGGTGCGCGTGATCTCCTCGGCGTTAAGCGGGTCGAGGGGATGGACGGCGGCTGTGCCTTGACAACAGACCGCCGCCCATAATCCCGGCAGCAGGGCGATGTAAATTCTGAAGCTGCGCAAGGAAGTTATTTTTTCTTGCCCCCGTGCTGATAGCAATATTGACTGCCGGCGGACGCTTTACGTTTACACTGGGGCCCGGCTTTGGTTCTTGCCTGGCAGCGGCCTTCGGTTTTGACAGCACCTGGTGTGGCGGAAGCGGGCTTGGCGCCCTTCGGAGTTTGCGCCGGCAACGCAGCGCTGAGAGTCAGCAGAACGGTCACGAGCAATGCGCTTAGCTTGAACATAGCTTCACGTAAGCATCACTCGCAGGCAGCAACGGCCTGTAACTTTAACGATTGGTAACACGTACAATGTTACTATGGGTGTCGTCGTCTCGTTTGTCTTAGGGCTATTTCTGTTCGCCGCGGCGAACGGCAATGCCCAGACTGCTGCAAGTCCAGCTAAGGCAGACGACCCGCCGCCAGCCACCACATCCCAGCCAGCGACCACCACGCAGGAACCACCCGACAAGCGCGTCTTCGGCGTGCTGCCCAACTACCGGACTGCAAACGAAAGCGCGATTTATACGCCGATTACGGCCAAGCAAAAATTTATCATCGGGAGCAAAGATTCCTTCGACTACCCGCTAGTTTTGCTGGCAGGCGCCTTCGCCGCTTTGGGTCAGATTTCCAATCAGCACCCGCAATTCGGACAGGGTATGGCAGGATTCGGCAAAAGGCTCGGCACGGGATATGCCGATCAGGCGATTGGCAACATGATGACCGAATCCATTTACCCTTCGCTGCTCCACGAAGATCCACGCTACTTCCGGCGTGGCACAGGACCGATTAAGTCGCGCACGTGGTACGCCCTGACCCGCATTTTCGTGACGCGGACGGATTCGGGGGGGCGGCGCTTCAATTACTCCGAGGTGCTTGGCAATGCGACCGGCGTCGCGATCTCGAACCTTTACTATTCCGATACGCGGAGCGCCGGCGAGAATTTTGAAAAACTGGCAACCCAACTCGGCACCGACGCGGCATCGCAGGTTTTGAAGGAATTCTGGCCGGACATCAAGCACAGGCTTTTCAAGTCCCGCAAGACTAACTAGCTTTTCGCGGAATCCGGTTTTCGCAGTATGATGACCGCATGTCGAAACCCGCAACGCTCCGTCTTGCCCTGATCGCTCTGACGCTAGCCGGACTTTGGACCGCGCTCACGCAAAACCAGCAGGCGCCGGTGGACCTCACCGTCGAAAAAATCGCCGACGACTTGCATGTCATCGTGGGCGGCGGTGGCAACGTCGCCGTGTATGATACGCCGGAAGGTGTGATCCTGATCGACGATAAATTTGAGCAGCACGTCGAACAGATTCTTGCCAAGGTAAAGAGCGTTACCAGCCAGCCCGTGCGTTACGTCCTTAACACGCATCAGCATGGCGACCACACCGGCGGCAACAAGAAACTGATGGCCCAGGGAGCGGAAATCATCATTCATCGCAACGCGCGCGCCAACATGGTCACGGGTAATATGCCGGGCCTGCCGCGCATCACGTTCAGCGATGAGACTGCCGTCTACCTGGGTGACAAAGAAGTCCACGCGCGTTATTTCGGCCGCGGCCATACCAATGGCGACGTGGTGATCTCGTTCCCGGCGCGGCGGACGATTCACACCGGCGACTTGTGCACCGCCGGCGCGCCCTTCATCGACTACTCGGCGAACGGCTCTGGCGTGGCCTGGACCGACACACTCACGGCGGCCATGAAGCTTGATTTCGACACCGTGATTCCCGGCCATGGCCCGATCATGAAGAAGGCCGACCTGGCGAAATATATTCAGAACATCGAGACTGTCCGCAATCGCATCAACGATCTGCGTCGCCGCGGCAAGAGCAAAGAAGAAGTGGCGCAACTGCTGAAGATCGATGATCTGGGATGGCAGCCCAGCCCGTTCTTTAGCCAGCGCAGCCTGCCGGGGTTGTACGATGAACTGGCGCGGTAGCGTCCGAAGGAGCCCGGCTTGCTTGCGCTAACGGCAGTGTGAACGATCGATCTAAATCAGGCCATCCTGTGAGGGCCTTGCTGGCGGCGACTGTGACCGGTCTGGTCGAACTCGGGCTCGTACGCTATGTGGTGCTTCCCGAGTTGGCACAACGACTCTCTTCCAATGAGGCGCAGTGGTTACGCGACGCCTTTGTCACGCATCCGGTATCGGTTCTCTTAATACTCGTTGGAATAGCTGCGGTTCTGAGCTTACCCGTGCTGATCGTCGCTTTGCGAATATCGCGTCTCGGACCGTGGCGGTATAACCGCTAGCTGGCCCAATGCGGTGACCGAAGAACGGAGTGATCAAAACGTAGCAATCGGATTCAGCGGTGACCCCGTTCCACCTGGCACGGCCAGCGGCGATGCGGTGAGCATAAATTCCCAGCGGTTGCGCTGCGCCGCGGCCTGGCTTACGGCTTCCAGATCGCAGTTGTCGAAGATCATTACGCCCATCGCGTTGAGCAGTAATTGATGAATCGGCTGGACCACGCCCGCCACGCCCGACGGCATCACGTCGCTCGCCGCATCGCTGCCTACCATGGCCACGTCGCGATCCTTGATCCACTTCGCGCACGTCGCGTAGAGGCCAGCGGCGTTGTTGGCGATGTCCCACGGGCCCTTCGCTTTACGGCGCGCCCAGCGTCCGGTGCGAATGAAAATCACGTCACCACTGCGTACCTTGAGGCCGGTCTTCTTCTCCCAGGCGTCCATATCTTCGGGATAAATGGCTTGCCCGCCTTCCAGATAAGGCACGCCTTTGAGCCAGGGAATATCGATGAGCAGGCCGCGCGTGATGATGCCGTTCTTCACATTCAGGATCGCCAGCTTACCTGCGCCTTGCTTGGTGACTTCGTCCTTCGAGAAGCCGTTGAACATTTTGCCGTTGTAGAACAGGTGCGACAGCGAGTCCATGTGAGTGTGCGCGTAACCGTGGTACGACACCTTATACGTGTCCATGGCGTAGGAGCCGGCAAGCGGGTTGGCGCCGGTGTTATTCATCTCGTGTACAAAAGGCGAATCGTTATCGAGGGCTTTTTCGGTTTCTGTGTCGCGGGCGAGCGAAACGGAGACGCCTTCCTTGACCAACGCGGCGGCCTCTTTGCGCTTGGCGGGCGTTATCAGATTGAGCGCGCCTAGTTGGTCCTGCTTTCCCCAGCGGCCCCAGTTGGAGAGATCTTTCATCATTTTTTCGACGTCGGCTTGGGTGACGTTGCGGGGAGACTGCGCGGCCAGTGGAAGCAGAAGCAGCGTGAGGATCAGGATCAGAGAGGATTTCATAACCTCTCAGTCTACACTCAAGAAAAACATTTCTCGCAGAGACGCAGAGAACGCAGAGAGAAAACCTGTGCTTTGTGAGAGATTCTTGCTTTAAATGAACCCGTGAGGCTTCCTGCCGTCCATCCAGCGGAGATTGTAGGCGTCGCCCGGATATCCGGAATCGAGCACACCCACATTGTCGGGCCACTGCAAACCATTGCTGCGGCGGATGACGTGGGCGTTTCCCAGTTCGTCGACGACTTCGAGCGTAAACGCGGCGCAATCCCGCACAAACTCGGAATGCGCGCCCGGCACCGCGAACCACAACCAACCGATCAGCGGCATGCCGGGCTGGATCGCTTGATGCAATCCCAGCTCATCCAGCCGGGCGGTGGGATATTCGGTTCGTGCGACCTGTTCCTCGATCAACCCAGGGATGGGGTCGGTTATGTAAAACACGCTTTTGTCGGGGATATAGAGTGGCCCTTTGGCCTGATGGACCACGCCATCGAGATCGATCCAGAGCCTCCAGTTGCGTACGCGAACTGCTGCCGGATGGATATTGGCCACCGACACCTTCAACATAAGATGCGCTTCACCGGTATCCACATCGGCGGGCAAATGATACGGGCGGCGGAACAGGCCAGCCACAATTTCGCCGCGCAGCTCCGGACGCGCATTCCGGGTTTGCGCCGACTGGACTTTGGCATTCTCTTCTCGCCATGCCTGGTAGACGGCCGTGGCGAAAAGCAGGATAGAGCTGCCCCAACTGATTTGGCTGGACACCAGCGCGCCGCTGAACTGCCACCACAGTGCGAGTAAAGCAGCAATCGTGCCGCCGGCAAGCAGCCACAATTGGTTGATCCACGTTTCTCTCGTAAGCCGGGCAATATTCGGCATCGTCATTTCCCACACGCCGACGCTGGCGCCGGAGCCCGTCCGCTGTCTCCTCACACCGCGTCAAACCACAATCTTGTTTGTGTAAGAATTGTGTACTCTGGCAGCGATTTACACAATCGGGATTGTTCCTTATCACTGTTCCGAACGCTAATGAACAAGCCACAACGCATCGTGCTATTGGTTGGGCTTCCCGGTTCGGGCAAGTCTACGTATCTGGAAAAGCAGGGAGTTACGGGCCTCTCCTCGGACGCCGTGCGCCAGTTGTTGGCGGATGACGCGACGGACCAGACCATCCATGCGCGCGTATTCGCGACGCTACGTTACCTTCTGCGGCACCGTTTGCTGATCGGCCGACCCGTCACTTACATCGATGCCACGCACCTGACGCCGGAGGAACGCCGGCCGTATGTCGAGATCGCGCGTACATTCGGATGCGAGATCGAAGCGGTGTTTTTCGATGTGCCGCTGGATGTGTGCCTGGAACGAAATCGCCTGCGTCACCGGGTTGTACCCGACGAAGCAATGGCGAAGATGGCTGCGAAATTAGTGCCGCCTACGGTTGACGAGGGGTTCACACGGGTTAGTGGGGCAGGTCTCTGACCTGCCGGTTTTTTTCTAAATGGCAGGTCGGGGACCTGCCCCACTTTAGAAACCGCTGGGGGAGATCCAGAAACTTTCGCGCCATACACCGCCCGGTGAAACGCTTTGCAGCTCTTTGTACACGCCGGCGTGTGCCAGGTTGAAGCCGTTAGTAATCGCCGACATCGGCTCGAAGCAGATGAAGTTGCGGCCCGGCGGCGCGTAGGCGATGGCGGTGGTGTACTTCGGACCGTAGATCACCGACACTTTCTCGGTCTTCCCCTGCACCCAGAACTCGGCTTTGCCGTCGGAGCCGCGAATGAGGTTACCGAAGACATCATCGAGCTGTTGGCCCGCTAGTGGCATTGGATCGGGCAAAGTCACGGGCTTGTGCTCGCCGGTCGGGATCAGCACGCTGGAAAGTTCCATGTGGTCGCGCGCGGCTAGGTGCACGGTCCACTGATCGCGCGGGGCATCGTGAACCTGGAAGTAGGGATGATAACCGACCGCTACCGGCATCGGATCGTTCGACAGATTCTCCAGCGACGTCTCGACTTCCAACACGCCATTAGCCAGGCGATAGGTCATCTGAATGTTGTGCGCGAAGGGAAACTGCGCCATGAGATCCGGGTAGCGCCAATATTCCAGGCGGCTGGTGACATGAGCTGAGTGCGAATCGGCGGCAAGCTGCGCGACCTTCCAGTCCGAGGAAAACCCGAGCAGCCCGTGAATTGGCTTCTGATTGCCATCGCGCCGTAGATTGCCGACCTCGCCATTCAGCAGATATTTTTTGCCGTTGGCGAAGAAAGCATCCTGATCGATGCGGTTGGCCCAAGGCGCGAGAAACGGATTGCCGCACAGCTCCGGCTTGGCTTTGAGCTGGCCGAGCGTTTTCTCCGGCGTCCAGAAAGCATTCTTGCCGTTCACCTTCATTTCATACGCCAGATTGCCGATCGACGGAACGATCGCCACTTCAGTGTGGTGTGCGCTATCGGTAAGCTGGATCACCTCGACGCCATCGACCACTGCTCTTTTGGCGGAGTAATTCGCGGCTTGAAGGGAGGACATAAGCAACAACAGAGCGGAAAATTTCATTCCTGATCGTCTTTATCGGGCTCGCGCAGATCGAGCGCGGTCTCCTGCTGGCAGCACCAGCAAAGACCGGGCGCGAAGGTGCGGATGGAACACGTCGCGCACCAGTAGGTCACAATCAGTCGCTTGCCTTCCTTGTGCACGTGCATGGCTTGGGTGTGGATGGGGTCCACTTGAAACACGTCGCCGGAAAAGTGGCCTCGCAATTCCATCTGAGCGCCAGCAAGCCGCGCATCGTTCAACACACCGCTAGTCGATTTGTCGCCTTCGAGCGGAATTAGTTTGCCATCTGCCGTCGCCAGTGCAGGCGGCTTGCCTTCGGCCTGAGTCAGCTTGCCGCGCAGGATAACGGAATCGGACTCGGCAAAACATGCGCCAGCAAATAATGCCCACAGCAAAATGCATCGCAACCGCATTACATACATTGTACCCGAGCCTGCTACAATCTTCGTTTCCTCCATGCCTCCCGCAACGGGCCAGCGCGTTTCGATATTTGTCACCTGCATCGTCGACCAGTTATTTCCGTCGGTGGGAATGGCCATGGCCAATGTGCTGGAAGGACTGGGCTACCGCGTCGAATTCCCCGAGGCGCAGACCTGCTGCGGCCAGCCGGCGTTCAACAGCGGCTATCGCGGCGAGGCCAGGCAGGTGGCACGGCATTTTCTGGACGTGTTTCGCGATGCCGATTACGTGGTGGTTCCATCCGGCTCCTGCACGTCGATGATTACCCATCATTTCGAGGAAATCTTTCACCAGGATCCGGAATACCTCGCCGCCACGCACGTGCTCGCGCCCAAAGTTTTTGAGTTTTCACGATTTCTGCTGGAAGTGGCCGGCGTTGACGATGTCGGAGCTCGCCTGGAGGAAGTCGTCACTTATCACGATAGCTGCCACGCGCTGCGCGAGCTGGGCATTCATGACGGCCCGCGACGCTTGCTGTCGCGCGTTCGCGGCCTGGAATTGCGAGAGATGGATTCAGCGTCGGAATGCTGCGGTTTCGGCGGAACGTTCTCCGTCAAATTCGCCGAGGTTTCCGGCGGCATGGCGCGCGTCAAAGTCGATTCCATCGTGCGCACCGGCGCCACCTCGGTGATCTCGATTGATTCCAGTTGCCTGATGCAATTGCAGGGCGCCCTGTCGCGAGCCGGAGTGGGCGTGCGTACGCTGCACCTGGCTGAGGTTCTGGCGAGCCGTTGATTATGTCAGCCGCTTTTGACGAAAAAATCCACGAGACACTCGGCGATTCCAAGCTGCAATTCGCCATCTACGCTTCCACTGCGCGTCTGATCGCCAAACGTGAACACGCGCTCGAAGGCGATAATCTGCCGGATTATCAGGAGCTGCGGACCCACGCCAACGCGCTCAAGAAGAACACGATCGATAACCTGGATTATTACCTCGAGCAATTTGAAGCCAACGTGGTGGCGCATGGCGGCAAAGTGATTTACGCCAAGGACGCGACCGAAGTCGCCGATTTCGTTCTGACCCTGGCCAAGGAGCGCCGCTCCCGCCTGATTGTGAAATCGAAATCCATGACCACCGAGGAAGTGGATTTCAACAAGCGGCTGGAGCACCACAACCTGGAGAGCGTCGAAACCGACTTAGGCGAGTACCTGATCCAGCTCGCGCATGACCGGCCTTACCACATCGTGGCGCCGGCGCTGCATATGACTCGCTTTCAAGTCGCGGATTTGCTCACCGAGAAGCTGGGGGTGCCCAACGAAACGGTCATCGAGAAGCAGACCTTGATCGCGCGCGCCGTGCTGCGGGAAAAATTCCTGTCGGCGGATATCGGCGTTAGCGGGGCCAACTTTCTCATTGCCGATTCCGGCGCCATCGTGCTGGTGGAAAACGAAGGCAACGCACGACTGACCACTTCGGCGCCAAAGATTCATATCGCCGTAGCCGGCATCGAAAAATTGATTCCGCGTGCGCAGGACCTTGGCGTTTTTCTGAAATTGCTGGGCCGTAGCGCCACCGGGCAAGCGCTCACCGTGTACACGTCGTTTCTTTCGGGACCGCGGCGCGGGCAGGAAATCGATGGGCCGGATGAGTTCTACGTGGTGCTGCTCGACAACGGGCGCACCAAGCTATTGGCGGATCGCGAGAAGCGCCAATCGCTTTACTGCATTCGCTGCGGCGCTTGTTTGAACCATTGCCCGGTCTACCGCAAAATTGGCGGGCACAGCTTTCCGTGGGTGTATTCGGGACCGATCGGCGCCATCATCACGCCGCAATTTCTGGGTGTGCAGCACGAGCCGGCGCTGCCGTTTGCCTCCAGCCTCTGCGGGGCGTGCGCGGAAGTTTGCCCGGTGAAGATCGACATTCCGAAAATTTTGCTGGAGCTGCGCGCCGATGTGCAGAAGTCGAATCTGCGCGAAGGCCGGGGCAAACTGGAGCGCATCGCGTTCCGGGTCTGGGCGTGGATGATGCGCCACCCGCGGCTCTACGAATTCGCCGGCATGGCGGCGGCTTCGTTCGCGCCTTCGTCGAACGGCGGCTGGCTGCGAGAAGTTCCCGCCGCGATGAATCTGCCGCCAGTGCGCGCCTGGTTGAGCCAGCGGGATTTGCCGCCGCCTCCGGCCAAAAGTTTTCGCCAGTTGTGGCGTGAGCGCTGATGTCCCGCGATCATATTCTGCACAAAGTGCGCACGGCCCTGGGGCGCAACGCTGGACAAGCGCCTGAGCCTGCGCCGCCAGTCCGCTTGACGATTCCCACGCAAGAGACGAGCGCCCGCATTACGAGTCTCTGCGCGCGCGTCGAGGCGCTGGCGGGAAAAACTTATCATGCGGAGTCGGGGGCCGATGCCCGCCGCTACGTCGCCGCCGCAATCGAGGGCAAGACCGCGGTCGCATCCAACGCGCCCCTGCTGGCCGAGTGCGGCATCACGGCTCTGCCCAATGTTCGCTCGGAATTTTACGAGAGCGCGGCTCTGCGGGAAGCATGCGCTTCGACTGGGTGCGGAATTACCAGCGCCGACTACGCCCTGGCCGACACGGGCACGCTAGTGATGCTGGCCAGCCCGCAGGAAGCGCGCCTGATTTCGTTGCTGCCGCCGGTACACATCGCGGTCGTTGCCAGCGCCCGCATCCTTACCAGCCTGGATGAGCTTCTGTCCCTGCTTCCCCGCCCCGCCGAGCAAACCAGCTCCATGGTGCTGATCACCGGACCCAGCCGCACTGCTGACATCGAGCAGATCCTGGTGCGAGGCGTGCATGGCCCGGGCGAGATTCACGTCGTGGTGGTCTGATGGCTCTTGTTCTAGAATCAAGAAACACCAAAATGAGGCAGCGATCTATGACCTGGATATTGTTCGCGTTGGGCGCAGTTCTTTCCTGGGGATTTTACGGCGTGATTTTGCACAAGGGGCAAGTAGCGCTGGGAAACCCGTTACGCGCCCTGCTGTGCGTGGGAATTGCGTATTTTCTGATTGGCGTGCTGGTTCCGATTGCCGGGCTGTCCTCGCAAGGCGGCCTGTCGGGGTTCAATACCGCCGGCTCGATCTGGGCGACCATTGGCGGAGCGCTGGGCGCGCTGGGCGCGGTGTGCATCATTTGGGCGTTTAAAACCGGCGGACTGCCCAATTTCGTGATGCCGATTGTGTTCGGCGGAGCGCCGCTGGTGAACGTGCTGGTTTCGATGTGGATGCATCCGCCGAAGACCGCACCGAATCCGATGCTGTACCTGGGGTACTTGCTGGCTGCTGCGGGCGGCGGGCTAGTGCTCTATTTCAAGCCGGCCTGACGCGGTCTACCAGCGGTGCATCCGCGCGCGGATTTTCTTGGCCAGCTTTTCGATCTCGTCGGTGTTCTTGAGCGCGGTCAACGAGAGAACATTGGCGTCTTTGTTGACTAGCCCCTCCTTCAACGCTTCGGTCAGCGTTCGTAACCGCTCCACGTCGGCCAGGTTCTGCCTGTATTCCTCTGCAACAGCCGGGTCGACGACCAACGTAGTTCCATCTTTGTGGATTTTGCTTGGGAGCGACATATTGTACTGACGTTCCCGGTCGGCTTCGATCGCGCCTCCAATGGAAATGTCACGTTGCTGCGCAAGCAGGAGAAGTGGCAATGCCACCAAGGGGAGAAAAATTTTGACATTCATGGCGAGAGCCTCCTATTCGTCGTTACTTCGCTCGTTTCCCTATGCAGTAGAGATGCTGTGCCGTGCGTATGAAAATCTGTCCGCCGGAGACCGCCGGTGAGCTCAACGTGTAATCGCCGAGATCATTTTCCGCCAGCACTTCAAATTTCGTTCCGGCCTTGAGCACGGTGGTCAACCCGTCCTCGCTCGTGAGGTAGATCTTGCCATCTGCCAGCACCGGCGACGCACTGTAGATAGCCGATTTGATGCGCTCGCGGCCCCAGATCTCCTGGCCAGTCTTGGCGTCGAGACACCAGACGATGCCGCGATCGTTCACGGTGTAGAAGTACGTGCCGTCGGTGACGGGCGTAGGAACATCCGGGCCATTCTGGAACTGCCAGACGCGATGGGTGTCGGTGACATCGCCGTGTCCGCCGGCGCGGAAGACCTGCAGCGGCCGCACTCGCGTGGGGGTATAGATCAAATTGTCGAAGACCACGGGGGAAGCGATGATGCGGTGGTTAGGATCGTTACCAGGATTGAAGCCATTGCCGCGCCACAATTCCTTGCCGGTGGCCGGATCATGCCCGGTGACGCAATCGCCGCCGCTCACCACGATTTCGGCTTTACCGCCAGCGCGCACAACCGTCGGCGTCGCATAGGAATCGGGCGATTCCATAATGGCTTGCGTGGGCCGCTCGACGCGCCAAATTGTCTTGCCGGTATTTTTGTCAATGCGCAGCACGTACGAGGGATCGCGCGTCCGCATGCCGTGCAACACCTGGATGTACAGGCTGTCTTCGAACAGCAGCGGCGACGACGCATAGCCCCAGTTGAGGCCGAAGCGGCCGTAGTCGTTTTGTATGTCGCGCGACCATTGCTCGTTGCCGTTGAAGTCAAAACCTTTTAGGATGCCGGTGCCGGTCATGGCCCAGACGCGGTTGCCGTCAGTGACTGGCGAGGGCGTCGACATGTTCTGTTTGTTGATGCGGAAATTTCCGTCACCCAGGCGCTTTTTCCAAAGCACGCTACCCTGATTGCGATCCAGACACCACAGAAAGAGGCTGTTGCCCTCGGCAACGTTGAGAAAAATCTTCTCATCCCAGATGATTGGCGTGGCGCCGCTCCAGCTCGGCAACGCGATCTTCCAGGTAATGTTGTCGGTGGTACTCCAATGCAGGGGCAGGTTTTTCTCGCCGCTGATTCCGTTGAGGGTGGGGCCGCGCCACTGTGGCCAGTTCTCAGAGCGAGCCGGTGTCAAACTGACCAGCGCGATCAATGCCAGGGCAGCGCTTCTGAGCACGCACCTATTTTAGCGCGTCGCGGAAGATCAGACTTTGCGGCATGAATTTGAGGTAGCGCTGCAGGGTTTCGCGGCGCAGGTCGGCCTGGCCAGTTTTCTGGTAGTACTCAGCCAAGTGCAAATACGCCGAGTCGTAGGAGGGATCGGCGGCGATAGCACGATTCCACATCTCGACCGCCGCGTGGCCGTCTCCGCTGGCTTCGAGCGCGATGCCAAGATTCACGGCATAGCGGGCGTTATCCGGCTGTTTGCGCAATGCTTGCGAAAAGAGTTGAACGGCGTCAGCGGGACTTTGTTTCACGAAGAGCGTGCCGATGCCGTCGAGTACCGGCGGGTCGTCGGCAGGAGGCTCTTCAAGCTGCATTAGCAGGCGGAGCCCCTCCTTACTAGCGGCTAGCGACCGCTCCGTCCTCGCGGCGGCAAGGTAAGCCAGGCCCAGGTTCCGCAGACGGATGGCGCTCGCGGGCTCACGCCAGGCAACCAGATCGGGATCGCCCGCAGCGGTTGGAGCTCCGGGTTCCTCGGGCTTGATACGGATGCGATGGTCAGTGTAAGCGGTGTGCGCTATCTCGGTGGTCGAAGTGCGCAGCATGTGGCAACTGGCGCAATCCTCGGCAGCTTTAGGATGCGATTCCGCCAGCGGTTTGTTGTGGCACGATTGGCAAACTTCGCGCTGGCGGGCGACGGTGAGCTTTTTCGGATCGTGGGGATCGTGACAGGTGCCGCACCAGAGTTTGCCGCCGCTCTCGCGCGCGCAGCGGCTCTGCGCAAGCTGTTCCACCTGGCTCACCACTTTGAGTGGAGCATTGCCCCGGTTGCGATTCACGTATACCGTGAGGACCGTCTCCAACTCCTGGCCTGGAGTGAAATCGTGCCATTTACGTCCAGGATTGAGAATGCGCGCTTCGCCTCCGAGGTGGCACTGCTCGCACACGCTGTCGCGCGCCCGCTCCGGCAGCCTGGCTGGGTTCACAATATTGCGGCGCGAGGGCGCGCGCGTATGTTCGTTGGTAGGCCCGTGGCAGCGCTCGCAAGAAATTCCCAGGGATGCAAACGGCGGGTCGGCAAAACGGTTCGGCGATGCGCCCAAGGTACGCACTTCCCCGGCGTGGCAGAACAGGCACTCGGTAGTGATGGGCCTGTCGAAGTCCAGATTTGACTGCGACTGGTAACCGGGCGAGACATCCCACTCACCGCGCTGCGCAAAATACGAGACCGGCGATTCGAACAGATAATCGCCGACCTGGATGATGTAGCTGTGGCCTATTTTGCCGGAGCCGACGGCCCAGCGAATCCGCTGATCTTCCGTCAAACCATTGCGCTCGACGCGATGGTGCATGCCGTCCGGTTGCTGAATCACCGCGAGTTTGGTGGCGGATAATTCGTGCTCCACTTTGCCGGCTGCATCTTTCTCGGGAACGCGCATCGCATTGCCCATGCCGGATTTGGCGTAGGCCTCCACTTGCTTGGCATGGCACGGCAGGCAGTTCTGTTGCGCCAGGGCCGGAACGCATCCGAGAAGGGCAATCAAAATGGGCCTGAAACGAAGCAAGACGTCTACCGTATGCTCATTGTAGATGGATTTTCGGTACTCTAGTGACGTACCGCGATGATCGATAACCGAATATCTCGAGTGATCTGGATTAGCGCCTTTCTGTTGACCGCGGGCTTGCGAGCACAGACGCCTGCCGGCAAGGTCGAATTCGCTCGCGACATTCAGCCGTATCTTCGAGAAGTCCTGTTACAGCTGCCACGGCCCGAAAATGCAGATGGCCGGGCTGCGGCTGGACGAAAAGCAGGCGGCGCTGGCGGGAGGGCAATCGGGGCCGGTGATTCGTTGCGGCCAAGTCCGCCGAGAGCTCGTTGTACCGGCGCGTGGCTGGCCTGGGCGAGGCGGCGCGCATGCCCATGGGCGGTAAGCCGCTCGACGATTCGCAGATCGCGCTGATTCGCGCATGGATCGATCAAGGCGCCGACTGGCCGGATGCGGCATGCACGCGGTCGCGGGCACCGGCGAAGTTAAGAAACATTGGGCGTATATTCCGCCGCAGCGCCCGGCACTGCCCAAGGTCAGCCACGCGAAATGGCCGGCCAATGCGATTGATCGCTTCATCCTGGCGCGCCTGGAAAAAGAAAATCTTGCCCCATCGCCCGAAGCCGATCGCGTGACTCTGCTGCGCCGTCTGAGCCTCGATCTGATTGGCCTGCCGCCGACGATCGAGGAAGTCGACGCGTTCCTCAAAGACAAGAGCAAGCAGCGCCTACGAGAAGCAGGTCGACCGCCTGCTGGCGTCGCCGCACTACGGCGAGCGCTGGGGACGCAACTGGCTCGACGCCGCGCGCTACGCCGATTCCGACGGCTACGAAAAAGACAAGCCGCGCCAGGTCTGGTTCTATCGCGATTGGGTGATCAACGCTCGCTCAATCGCGATCTGCCGTACAACCAGTTCGTCATCGAGCAGATCGCCGGCGATTTGCTGCCGAACGCCACGCAGGATCAGATCGTGGCCACCGGCTTTCTGCGCAACTCGATGATCAACGAGGAAGGCGGCATCGATCCCGAGCAGTTCCGCATGGAGGCGATGTTCGACCGCATGGACGCCATCGGCAAAGGCATTCTCGGCCTCACCATCCAGTGCGCGCAGTGCCACAACCACAAGTTCGATCCGCTCACGCAGGAAGAGTATTACCGGATGTTCGCGTTTCTGAACAATTCGACACGAAGCCAACATCGCCGTCTACACGCCGGACGAGCAGATGAAGCGCGCGGAGATTTTCCGCAAGTACGCGGGAAATCGAAGCAGAGCTGCAGCACCGGCAATCCCGACTGGCAGCGAGCGCATGGCCGCGTGGGAAGACGAAAGTCGAAACCGGTCAGCCGGAATGGACCGTGGTGCAGCCCGATCGTCGACGACATTTCGACCGGCGGCCAGAAATACTATGCCGCTGAAGGACGGCTCGTTCCTGGCGCAGGGCTACGCGCCGACCAAGCACACGGTCAAGATGACGGTGAAGACCGACGTCCAGAACATCACCGCCTTCCGCCTGGAACTGCTGACCGATCCGAACCTGCCCCTGGGCGGCCCGGGCCGCTCGATCAAGGGCACCGGCGCGCTGACGGAATTCGAAGTGGAGGCGGCGCCGGCGGACGCGCCCGACAAGACCAGTCGAAGATCAAATTCGCCGAGGCCACGGCGGATGTCAATCCGCCGGAGACGCCGCTCGAGGCGATCTATCGACGACAAGACCGACAAGCGGCGCGTCACCGGCCCGGTCGAGTTCGCGATCGACGGCAAGGACGAGACGGCCTGGGGCATCGACGCCGGGCCCGGCCTGCGCAATCAGCCGCGCAAGGCCGTGTTCACTGCTCGACGACGCCGATCTCCAATCCCGGCGGCACGATTCTGACGTTCTATCTGAAGCAGAATCACGGCGGCTGGAACAGCGACGACAATCAGAACAACAACCTCGGCCGCTTCCGCCTCTCGGTGACGACCGCGCCAGACGCCGTCGGCCGATCCGCTGCCGCAAGAGCGTGCGCGAAATTCTCGCGATCCCGCGCGACCAGCGCACGCCCGCGCAGGTGCAGACCGTCTTCAGCTACTGGCGCACGACCGTTCCCGAATGGCAGGAGGCGAACGACGCGCATCGCGGCGCTTTGGCAGCGAGCATCCGGAAGGCGACGTCGCAACTGGTGCTGCAGACGCGCGCACGATCCGCGCGAAACGCACATCCTGACGCGCGGCGATTTCCTCAAGCCCGACCAAGCTGGTGACGCCCGGCGTGCCGGCGTTTCTGCATCCGCTGCCGCGCCGATGCGCCGCCCACGCGCCTGACGTTCGCCCGCTGGCTGGTCGACCGCAATTCGCCGACCACGGCGCGCGCGCTCGTGAATCGCATCTGGCAGGCCTATTTCGGCACCGGCCTGGTCGCAACCAGCGAGGATCTCGGCACGCAGAGCGAACCGCCGTCGCATCCGGAATTGCTCGATTGGCTGGCCGTCGAATTCATGGATCACGGCTGGAGCATGAAAGCCATGCACCGGCTGATCGTGACCTCGGCGACGTATCGGCAGTCGTCCCACGTCACGCCGGAGTTGTACCAGCGCGATCCCTACAACCGGCTGCTGGCGCGCGGGCCGCGCTTCCGCGTGGATGCCGAGATCGTGCGCGACATCGCGCTCGCGGCCAGCGGGCTGCTGAATCCGCGAGTCGGCGGGCCCAGCGTCTTTCCCCCCGCGCCGGCATTTCTGTTCCTGCCGCCGGCCAGCTACGGCCCGAAGATCTGGAACGAGGCGACCGGCGCGGACCGCTATCGCCGCGCGCTGTACACGTTCCGCTACCGCTCGGTGCCGTATCCGATGCTGCAGACCTTCGACGCGCCGAACGGCGACATGCTCCTGCGTGCGCCGCGCCCGCTCGAACACGCCGCTGCAGGCGCTGACCACGCTGAACGAACCGCTGTTCGTCGAAGCGGCGCGCGCGCTGGCCCTGCGAACCTTGCAGGAAGGCGGCCAGACCGATGCGCAGCGCCTCGCCTACGCTTCCGCCGCTGCCTGGCGCGCAAGCCGACCGAGCGAGGAGTCGGCGGAGTTGCTCGGACTTGCTGCACAAACAGGCAGCAGCGCTTCGCCGACGAGCAAGCAAAGTCCGTGGGCACTGGCCGGCCGAACAAGCCCGATCAACCGCCGGCGCTGCCGCAAGGCGCGACGCCCGCGCAGCTCGCCGCCTGGACCGCCGTCTCGCGCGTGCTGCTGAATCTGGACGAAACGATTACGAAGGAATAGCATCATGAACTGCCAGGATCATCTTCTATCGGAAGCTGGACCCGAAGCAAGTCAGCCGCCGCTGGTTCTTCGAGCAATGCGGCGTCGGCCTCGGCGCCATCGCGCTGGGCGCAGTTGCTGAGCGATTCGGCGCTGGCGGCATCGGCGAGTCCCACACCGACGGATCCGCTCGCGCCCAAGCAGCCGCACTATTCGCGGCCAAGGCCAAGCGCGTCATCTTTCTGTTCATGGCCGGCGCGCCCAGCCATCTGGAGCTGTTCGACTACAAGCCGCAGCTGGCGAAGTTCGACGGCACGCTGCCGCCGCCGGAGTTGCTGAAAGGCTATCGCGCCGCGTTCATCAATCCGAACTCGACGCTGCTCGGCCCGAAATTCAAGTTCGCCAAGCACGGCCAATGCGGCGCGGAGCTTTCCGAGCTGCTGCCGCACCTGGCCGAAGTCGTCGACGACATCGCCATCGTGAAATCGATGGACACCGACGCGTTCAATCACGCGCCCGGCCAGATCCTGATGAACACCGGCTCGCAGCAGTTCGGCCGGCCCAGCATGGGCGCGTGGGTCACGTACGGCCTGGGCAGCGAATCACGCGATCTGCCCGGCGTTCGTCGTGTTCAGCTCCGGCACGAAAGGGCCGAGCGGCGGCAATTCGTGCTGGGGCAGCGGCTTTCTGCCGACCGTCTATCAGGGCGTGCCGTTCCGCTGCAGCGGCGATCCGGTTCTGTATCTTTCGAATCCCGCGGGCGTCGACGAGCAACTGCAGCGCGATTCGCTCGACTAGCATCCAGCCGCCTGAACCAGATGCGGCTCGAGCGTGACGGGCGATCCGGAAATCGCGACGCGCATCAACTCCTTCGAGATGGCCTATCGCATGCAATCGAGCGCGCCGGAGCTGATGGACCTCTCCAAGGAACCGAAGAGACGTTCTCGACATGTACGGCGCCGAGCCGGGCAAGCCGTCGTTCGCCAACAACTGCCTGCTCGCGCGGCGGCTGGTCGAGCGCGGCGTGCGCTTCGTGCAGCTCTTCCACGAAGCCTGGGACCAGCACGGCAACCTGGTCGAAGGACATCACGAAGAACTGCCACGACACCGACCAGGCCTGCGCCGCGCTGGTCAAGGATCTGAAGCAGCGCGGCCTGCTCGACGACACGCTGGTGATCTGGGGCGGCGAATTCGGCCGCACGCCGATGGTCCAGGGCGGGCAACGACGGCCGCGATCATCATCCCAACGCGTTCACGATGTGGCTGGCCGGCGGCGGCATCAAGCCCGGCATCACGCTCGGCGAAACCGACGACTTCGGCTTCAACGTCGTCAAGGACCACGTCCACGTGCACGACCTGCACGCGACGATTCTGCACCTGCTCGGCTTCGATCACACGAAGCTGACCTATCGCTTCCAGGGCCGCGATTTCCGCCTGACCGACGTGCACGGCGAAGTGGTGAAGGGCCTGCTAGCCTAACGGCTGGCTGGCGGAATCACGCCATTCATGCGCGCGTACACCACCATTTGTCCGTAGTGGTCGTAGCTGTGCCACGTGGCGACAGTGGCCATGGAGAGGCGCGGAACTTTCTCGTTGCCGAACGCTGAAGTCACCAGGCCCATAAGATTCTGGCTGGTGAGCGTGGCGTTGGCTTTGTGGCCGTACGCAAAAGCATCTTTCAAATACTTGACGATTTCGTCCTTCATTTTGAGTGATGCCGCGCCGTTCTCGTTCTTGCCCGCATCAACTGGACTCTTTTCGCCAAGCACGCTGGCTGACACTTCATAGATCACGGTCGCGATGTGGGATACCTGCATGCCGAACGTGCGCACGTTTTTAAACTCTCCATTGGTGGGCGCGAAATTGTACTTATCGGCGGGCATGGCTTCGGCGAGGCTCACGATCTCTTTCTCGGCCGAGGTGAGCTGCGAGTCGAGAATCTTAGCGGCCGAAGGCGCTGCGGTATCGGCGGCGAACGCCGTCATGGCAGCAAAAAGAACGCTGTAACGCAAAAGGTTCATGATCATCTCCTGGAACAAATCATTATACTCGGGTGGCTTTAGAAAACTTGCACCGGCCCAACGGGAAAAGACTCGGCGACGTAGGCTGAGACCAAACTTTCGTTGCCATCCTTGTCGACGGCCTTAACGCCAAACACCGTGTCATCGATGGACACGCTTTCGAGCGTAAACTCGGAGACATTTCCCACCCAGATTTCCTTCTCCCAAACAGCCGCGGTGGTGGCCCTCATCACTACGGCGTATCCCGCCAGATCCGGCTCGGGCGCGTCGTTGGTCCACTTCAGAACCGCGGCGTAGCGGGATTTTCCCCGCGCGATGTTGGCCACCAGCTCCCCCTTGCGGAGACCGGTTTTGATCGCGCGCTTGACTACCGGGGTCTTGGGAGCGAGCGCCAGGCTGGCGAGGGCTGCAGCGTTGATCCTCGTCACTTGCGCCGTATAGCCGGGTGACGTATTCGCAAAAGTATCGGTCGGGGTGTGCTGGTTTGCGTAATTCTCGGCAGGCGTCGTTAGGCGCACGGCGGCATAGCCGGTGGTATTGAACGGTGTGTGGTCGCCTCCTCGCGCGAAACGGTCGTGGCGAAAAATGAGATCGACCTTCATCCACGGCACGTAGCGTGCGCCTGTTTCCTGCACGTACCGCGCTACCTCGCGCGATGGCGAATCGGCAGGCTCCTCCGAAAAGACGCGCACGGTGCGATTGTCAATGCGCCCATCGCCGGCGACGTCGCTGCCGATGATGTCGTTGTTGAGCACCGCGTCGATGATCCGGCTTTCACTTCGGGCTTTGGCTGCGTACAAGCGGCTGCCCAACAACCCTTCTTCTTCGCCGGCGAAGGCAACGAAGACTATGGTTTTTTTAAACTCGTACTGGCTCATCACCCGCGCCAGTTCGAGCACGGCAGCGGTGCCACTGCCGTCGTCCGTGACACCGGGAGCCAGGGGCGCGCCCGCGGTTTGCTCGTCGTCGACGGATGGCTCCTCGGTGTCCAAACCCTTGCCGGGCTTAAAAATCTGGCTCATCGAATCGTAGTGGCCGGAAACAATAAATTGCCGTTCCGCGTTCTGCGTCCCGGGCAGCACCGCCACCACGTTGGCAATCTCGACGGCACGCACGACACGCGGCTGCTTCTTGAGTTTGTAACCGTCCAAACTGACTTGCAGCCTTGGGCTGTAGCTTTGCAACTGCTCGTAGATCCACTTGCGGGCCGCGCCAATGCCGTGGTTCGGGTTGGTCTGATCGGAAAAGATATTGCGGGTTTCAAAGCTCTCCAGCTTTTTCAGATTGGATGCAATGCGCTCTTCGGAAATCTCGGCGACGATTTTCGTGACTGTAGGGTTGATGCTCTTGGGTGGTGTTTGAGCCGCCAGGCACGACGCCAACAGCGCGGCAAACAAACAATCGGCCGTAACTCCGGACACCCGCATGAAACCTCCGCCTGGAAGGTATAGCATGATTAGTTCCATGACACAAACTCTCTCGCGCCTCGCTTGCCTGATCCTCTCGACCGGCGCTTTGATCGCCCAGACCCAGACCTACCCGCTCGGCCCGGACTCGCAGCGCCAGGATGGAGTGCCGCGCGGCACCGTCACTAAACATACCTGGACCAGCCAGATTTATCCCGGCACGGTTCGCGATTACTGGGTCTATGTTCCGGCACAGTACCAGCCGGACAAAGCCGCGTGCGTAATGGTGTTTCAGGACGGCGGCGGGTACGTGACTGATGATGGCGCTTATCGCGTGCCTATCGTCTTTGACAATCTGATTCACCGGGGCGAAATGCCTGTGACCATTGGCATTCTCATCAATCCGGGAATGCTGCCGGCACTTAAGCCGGATCAGAAGCCGCGCAACAACCGCAGTTACGAATACGACGGAATCGGCGATCGCTACTCGCGCTTTCTACTGGACGAGATTATCCCTGAGGTGGCCAAGCAATATAACCTGTCCACCGATCCGAACGACCGCGCGATCTCCGGCGCCAGTTCAGGCGGCATCGTTTCCTTCACGGTGGCATGGAACCACCCTGAAGCCTTCCGGCGCGTGCTGAGTTATATCGGCAGCTTCACTCGCCTGCGCGGCGGGGAAACCTATGCGACGTTGATTCGCAAAACCGAGCCCAAACCCTTGCGCGTTTATTTGCAGGATGGCTCGAACGACCTGAATATTTTTGCGGGTAGCTGGTTTATCGCGAATCAGGATGTCTACGCCGCGTTAAAGTGGGCCGGCTACGACACGACTTTTACCATCGGCACAGAGGGCCACAACACCAAGCACGGCGGCGCTATTCTGCCGGACGCCCTGCGCTGGCTGTGGCGGGAATATCCCAAGCCGATTGCCGCGTCGGCCGGTGGCGGAGCGGATCGCCAGATCGTCACCGATATTCTGGATCCGGGCAGCAATTGGGAAGTAGTGAGCACCGGACACAAATTCACCGAAGGCCCTGCCGCAGATGGCAAGGGCAACGTATTTTTTGTCGACCCGCCCAACAGCCGCATCCACAAAATTGCCGCGGATGGCAAGGTGACGGTGTTTAAGGAGAACGCCGGCGGCGCGGCGGGTCTGATGTTTGGTCCCGATGGACGCCTCTATGCCTGCCAGGAAAAAGCCAAGCGCGTGGCGGCTTACACGATGGATGGCGCCGAATCAGTGATTGCCGAAGGTGGCGGCATCACCAGTTGCAACGATCTCGCGGTGAGCAAGCGCGGCGATGTCTATTTCACTGACCCGCCGAGTCACAAGGTTTGGTATGTCGATACGAAAGGCAACAAGCGCGTGGTGAACGAGAGCCTGATATTCCCCAACGGACTTCGATTCTCGCCGGACGAATCAACGCTGATTGTTGCGGATTCGCAGAGCAAGTGGATGTGGTCATTTCAAGTGCAGCTTGATGGTTCGCTCACTCAGGGCGAGCCGTTCTACCAACTGGAAACGTGGGATGAGAACTCGGCCAGCGCGGCCGATGGCCTGGCGCTGGACGATCAGGGAAATGTTTACGTCGCGACGCGCACCGGGCTGCAAGTCTGCGATCCGTCCGGCCTCGTGACCGCGATTATCAGCAAACCGCAGGACGGCCCGCTCTCGAACGTGGTCTTCGGCGGCCCCGATATGCAGACCTTGTACGTGACGGCGGGCGACAAAGTTTTCAAGCGCCACATCCGGCGCAAGGGCATCGCGAAGCCGTAATGGTGCGCTAGCTTTTGGCGAATTCCGCGTTGGCGCGCGAAAGCAGCGCCCGCATGTAGCCCACGGTATAGGCTACGCAGACGCGGTCCCCGCCCACCATTTGCGGAAAGTGATCGCCGATCACTGCGCCGTCGAAGTCCACTTCGCGCAAGGCGTGCATGATCTTCCACATGTCCATGTAGCCGTTGTCGACGAACGTTTCCGTAAAGTGCGGGACAGGCGCGCTGACATTGCGGAAATGAATCTTCCAGAGCTTGCCGAGCTTGCCGAAGTAGCGGATCGCGCCGACCACGTCCATGCCGGTGAGTTCGCCGCCTTCGAGCCAGGTGCCGCAACACAGGCACACGCCGACGTTGGGGCTGTTGGCGATTTCGAGTGCGCGTTTGTAGCCTTCAAAGTTTCCGAAGATGCAGCGAGGCACGCCTCCCAGCATCGGCATCGGCGGATCATCGGGATGAATGCCGATGAAGACTCCCTGCTCTTCCGCCACCGGAACTACTTGCTTGATGAAGTATTCGTAGTTGTCCCAGATTTCTTTTTCCGTGTAGACGCGGCCGTGGGTGAGCGGGCCCTTGAATTCCTTGTCCGCCCAACTTCCTTTCGCGGTGGCGAGATCGAAGGCCCGGGCGCGCGCACCGCCGCGAGTGGTTTCCGGCGCCGAGCTCCAAATGCCGTTGCCCATGTGGGCGTAGGTGGTGTAATGGATTCCCGCCTTGCCCAGATTGCGCAGGAAATTCTTGTACAGCTCGATTTTCTTATCGCGGCCCGGAAGGTTGAGCGTGACTTCCTCCATGTTGTGAACTTCGGTGTTGCCGATGTTCCAGACCAACAGTCCGGCGGATTCCACTTTGGCCTTGAGGCGGGCGAAATTCTCATACGTCGCCGCAGGACCGCCGCGCGTGCCGATATTCACGTAGCGCGCGCCCAGTTGAAGCACGAATTGCAGGTCCTCGTCAGACGGATCGGAGGGCATCTGGACGGAGATCTTGATGCCGGGAGGCCATGGTCGCGATACTGTCGGCTTCACCTGCCCGGGCGCGGCGCTCGCCGCCAGGGCGGATCCCAACACGAGTTTGCCAAATTCGCGGCGTTCAAGCGGAGCACTCATAATGCGCAAGTATACACCGAGGAACTAAAACACGCGTTGCGGGACTGGGGCACAAACATGACATTCTCACGGGCCCGGAAGGACATGGAAAGATTGTTTGACAGCGACGAGATGCTCGGATATAATTCTGCCTTCTTTAAATTAGTTTAGCGATTAACTCCAAGCGATTCACCGTTGGCGTGGACGCCAAGTGATTTAGGAGCCACCTATAGGACGACTCCGCTTAACGAAAGGAACGGTCTGCCATGTCCGCATTTCCTGTGCGCACGGTCGCGTTGCGCGCTAGCATTCGCCGGATACAATTCGGAGCTTCCCTCGCGTCGCTTGCCCTCTGTCTGATAGCGTGGTGCAGCACGGCTTACAGCCAATCCACCTTCGGCACGGTGCTGGGTACGGTTAGAGATCCCACCCACAGCGTCGTTCCAAACGCCAAAGTCCAGCTTGTCAATACCGGCACGAACGCGGTTCGTGAGACCCAATCGACGCCGAGTGGGACTTACCAGTTTGTCAACATTGACACGGGGACTTACACGCTCACAATTGAAGCCGCCGGTTTCCAAAAGACCAGTGTCGAACCATTCGAATTGGGCGCTCGGGAGACCCGGCACATCGACATGGACTTGCAGGTGGCATCCGGGTCGACCACCGTCACCGTAGAAGCTGTCGCGGTGGTGCAGTCGGATGTTTCTAACGTCGCCGTGAGCAAGGGCAGCCTGGAGCTTAATGACCTTCCGGTAGCCATCTACACGCGGTCCCAGGGTTCCACTAGCGCGTTTTCGACACTAACGGCGCAGCCGGGTGTGCAGACGGACGGCGGCAACATCATGGTCGCCGGAGCGACGACATCGCAGCTTTCGGTCACCGTAGACGGCATCAGCTCAATGGGACCCGCTACGTGGGGGCCACTTACCGAGCTTTTCCCTTCCTTCAACGCCATTGAAGAAATCAAAATCAGTGAAACTCTAAATCCCGCCGAGTACGGTGGCGTGGCGGATATTACGACGATTTCCAAATCCGGCACGAACGCCTTCCACGGGGGCGCCTTCGAGAACCTGCAGAACACGGCCTTTAATGCCAGTGATACTTTCAGCCACGAAGTGAATCCCGTCCATATGAATAATTTTGGGGCGTACCTCGGCGGCCCAGTGATCGTCCCAGGGTTATACAACGGGCGCAACAAAACGTTCTTCTTTGCAAGCGGCGAGTTGCTTCGGCTACCGAAATCAGTGACCAGCGTCATCAGTGTGCCGACCGCAGCCATGCGCAACGGGGATCTGTCCGCTTATCTCGATCCCGCTAATGGGGGCTCGGCCAATCAACTACTCGGATATCCCGGAAATATCATTCCACCCAACCAGTTGAGCGCGTATTCTCAGAAGCTACTCAACTTGTATTACCCCTTGCCAAACTTCGGGCCTCCGAACGCCGTCTCGAATAACTATCTGGCGTCGTACTTTATTCCGATTAACAGCGCTCAATGGGATTTGCGCCTGGATGAAAATATCAATCCCAAGAATCTGGTATATGCGCGTTATTCCTACAAGAACCGCCGTGTTCTCCAGGTACCTGATTCAGGTGGTTCACCGCTGGTTGGCAATACGTCCATTCCGGAAGTCTATAACTCGTTCACTCTGGCCTATAACTGGATCATCTCTCCCACTCTTGTGAACGAACTGCGCGGTGGATTTACGGCGGTTCATCGCAACGTAACTTTCGGCGTAACGGCGCAGGCCGCAGCCACTGATTTGGGCCTCACAAATCCGCCCCTGCCCGGACCGATTCCCTCCGGCTACGACATTCCAACTGTCAATATCTCAGGCTTCATCGGACTCCACAATCCCAGCGCGTATCTACACCCGCAGGAAAATACTTATCAGATCTTAGATTCGCTGACATGGACGAAAAATAAACACACGATGAAGTTCGGCGGTGACTGGCGATATATGGACGCTCTCTACACCCAGGTGTTCACGGATTATCAACTGGGGAACTATTCGTTCAATGGCTCAAGCTCTGCAAACCAATCCCTGCTAGGCACGGGCGGAGCGGTACCGATCGCAGCACTGCTGCTGGGGTACCCTGACAACACCGGGATCGCCACCGTAACCAACCCGAACACCGATTCCTGGGCGCAGCACTGGGCCCTCTTCGCCCAGGACGACTGGAAAATCTCGCCGTCCTTCACGCTGAACTTTGGCTTGCGGTGGGAATACCATCCGCCGTTCGCCGATAGACTCAAGAACCTGGCGAATTTCGTTCCGAACTATACCAGTACCGTAAACGGACAAACCGTAAATGGCGCAGTGGTCATACCCGATGGGGCGACGGGCATCATCAATCCAGCCTTCGCCCAAGCTATCTCTCCGACTCCGATACTAACGGCAAGCCAATTGGGAATTCCGGAGGCATTGAAGTTCACCACGAAAAGAGATTTCGCGCCTCGCATCGGCTTCGCGTGGCGCCTGGGAAGTAATAACAAGACCGTGCTTCGTGGCGGGTACGGAAGGTTCATCCAAGCTCTGCTTAGCGGCGCTGCCGGCGACGGGTGGGCGGTCGCGGCCAGTGACGTTGGTTTTTTTCCGAACAATTCCTTGAACAGCAGCGGAAGGCCGGCGCTCCAGCTTCCCTATTCTTTCCCCGCCAACATAGCCCAGCCGGGCACGGTGTTCTTCGATTTGGGAGTTGCCATCCACGAGAAGGATCCCATTGTTGAGGAGTGGAACCTCACTTTAGAACGGGATCTGGGGAGGGGAGTGGCTTTACGAGTTTCCTACGAGGGCAATCACTCGTACAATATGCCAATACGTGAGAACGTAGACCAACTGCACCCCAACACTTCCGGCTACGCACTAGCTAATACCCCCTACCCGCTGATGTCGAATGTCTGGCTTACCGTTCCTGAGGGCTATGGTAACCACAACACGGGCACAATCTCGGTTCGCAAGCGGACCAGCACCCTGCAATTCGAGGGTAGCTACGTCTATACCCGGGACTTGACGAATGTGAATGGAATTTATGCGGGCGCTGCCGGCTATGTAAACGAAAATGGCGCCTTCCTGACCGATCCCTATAACCCCTCACTGGATTACGGAAATACGCCATTCGCCCGCCGCCACCGCGTCCTCGCTACTTTTCTTTATGAGCTGCCATTTGGCCGGGGCAAGACTTTCATGAACAGCACCAATGGCGTGGTTGATAGGATCGTCGGAGGGTGGGTGTTAAGCGGCATCGCCCTTTTCCAAAGTGGCGCGTTTATGAGCGTAGCCACCTTGAGCGATCCCTCCGGCACCGGCTTCAACATCTTCAACGGCATCGGTGGCCGAGCGGACACGGTCAGCGGCGTCAATCCCTACCAAGGCCAATCTATCAACCAGTGGATCAACCCAAATGCCTTTATCGACCCGCCCAGTAATATCGGCCGGTTCGGCGACTCGACGGCCGGCAGCTTCGTCGGACCCGGAACCAGGTCCGTCTCTCTGGCGCTGCTCAAGCGCATCAGGTTTACGGAAGGCACCCGGATGGAGATCGGAGCACAGGTTTCAAACGTCACCAACCATCCGAACTACAACCCTCCCGGCAACTTGATAACGGGCGTTCCGGGGTTCGGGCAGATCACGTCGATGCAGACTGCCGAAGGCGCCGGCCCGCGCGCGATGCAGCTGGTAGCCCGCTTTACGTTCTAGCCTGATTGCGAGCGTCGTGGCTCGGGTATATACTGTTGTTCCCAAGGGGAAATAACGACATGGTAAAGTCTTGCCGAATTCTGGCTCTTCTTGCATTGCCCTTCCTGGCTGCGGCGCAACACCCTCTCGATGCGCTGAAGACCCAGGAATACTGGACGGTCTACGAGGTGCTTCAGGCAACCGGGCGAATTGACCCGGACACCTTTTACGCCAGCGTGCTACTGCACGAGCCGGCCAAGGACGCGGTGCTGGCCTGGAAATCTTCTGACCCGATTCCGCGCGCGGCCGATGTCATTCTGCTGCGCAAGGGGCAAGTGTTCGAAGCCCGTGTCGACATCGCCGGCCGCAAGATGGAATCGTGGAAAGAGGTCAAGGGCGTCACGGCTCCCGTAATCGAAAGCGAGTTTCGCGAGCTCGGCGAGCTGGTAAAGAAGGATCCGCGAGTTCTCGAGGCCCTGACCAAACGCGGCATTAAAGACTTAACGACCGTCGAGTGCGTGCCGGTGCCGTATGGCTATTTTGCCGTTCCCGAACTGGAGGGACACCGCATTATGTACGGCGGCTGTTCGGACCTTCACGGCGCCCATCTAGGCTGGGGACGGTCGATCGAGGGACTGTACATTCAGGTGGACGCGGTTGAGAAGAAGGTGATGAAGGTTTTTGATGAGGGCCCCATACCCGGTGCCCTCCGCTCCCACCAACTTTCAGGAGATGGCGTCGATTGCGCGCACCGGAACAACGCCGCTTTCGGTCTTGCAACCCCTGGGACCGGGTTTTCAACTCAACGGCGGTGAAGTGACCTGGCAGAACTGGCATTTCCGCCTCCGCATGGATCCCCGCGTGGGACCGGTCTTCAATCTGGTGCGCTTCGACGACGGCACGAAAATGCGCTCCGTGCTCTACGAAGGGTCGCTATCTGAGTTATTTGTCCCCTACATGGATCCGGCTGAAGGCTGGGCGACGCGCATTTTTCTCGACTCAGGCGAGTTTTATCACAGTGGCGTGCTCCAACAGCTTCACGAAGGTATCGACTGCCCGGCAAACGCCACTTACATGGACGGCCTGGTCCCCAACGAGCACGGCGTTCCTATGCTGCGCCTGCGGCTGGCGTGCGTCTATGAGGTCGCAAGCGGCAACCCCGCGTGGCGGCATTTCGAACGGGATATGGTTTGGGGGCGTCCCAGCCGGACGCTGGTTGTCCGCACGGCAGCTGTAATCGGCAACTACGACTATCTGCTCGACTGGCGATTTGAACAGGACGGCAGCATTCACGTGGCCGTTGGAGCAACGGGCATCATCGAGACCAAGGCAGTCGTGGCGAAAAATGCCGGTGGCAGTCATGGCTCGAACGGGCACGGAGGTGCTGGAGCGCCGGACGAGTTTGGGCAGTTTGTCGCGGACAATATCATCGGCGTAAACCACGATCATTTTCTCTCCTTCCGCCTTGATCTGGATGTCGACGGGAAGGAAAATTCGTTCATGACGCACCGCCTCAAGCAGCGTCAGCTGCCTGCGTCGACGCACCGCAAGAGCATTTGGGTAGCGGACGCTTCCCCGGCTCACACCGAGCGCGACGCCATGCTGGATATTAAGCTCGACCAGCCGGCGATGTGGATCTTCGAGAATCCCAACGTGCGCGGCCCGCTAGGCTATCCGACTGGTTACGAGATTATGCCCGGCGCTACCGCTGCATCGCTGCTCGATCCAGACGACGGAGCGCAGCGTGTCGGCGCTTTCTCCACGCACCAACTATGGGTAACGCCGTATCGCGCGGATGAACTGTACGCCGCGGGCGTGTATCCAACCGCCAGTAAAGGCGGCGATGGCTTGGCCGTGTGGTCCAAGGCCAATCGTCCTATCGAAAACACGGACATTGTGGCGTGGTACACGTTAGCTTTTCACCACATGCCGCGCTCGGAGGACTGGCCGGTGATGCCAGTGATGTGGCACGAATTCGTCATTCGGCCATTTCATTTCTTTCCGCAGAACCCGGTGCTGACGCTGCCGAGCACGCCGTAACGACGGATCACTGCGGCAGCGCGAACGCTACGTACACGCCTCCGGAAGGCGCGCCCCATTTGCCGCCGCCGGCTGCAATCACGACGAATTGCCTGCCTCCGGCTTCATAGATCGCAGGCGTGGCATTGCCGGCGGCAGGCAATAGCGTCTCCCATAGCAACTTGCCGGTGGCTTTATCGAAGGCGTGGAACTTCTTGTCGTGAATACTCGCGCCTATGAACAGCAGCCCTCCGGCGGTGGCAACAGGCCCGCCGTAGTTTTCGCTGCCGGTGTTACGGATGCCTTTGGCGGCCAGCTCCGGAAATTCGCCGAGCGGGATTTTCCATTCGATCTCTCCGCTGTCGAGGTTAATGGCGTTGAGCGTGCCCCAGGGCGGCTCGACCGCGGGATAGCCATCCGGATCGAGAATTTTGTTGTAGCCATCCACGGTGTACTTGAGTTGCGCCGGCGACGCACCCACTGCGACTTCGCGCTCCTCGCCGGTGGTCAAATACTGTGTAACGGCGTCGATCGCGGCATCCTGGAGAAAGGCGAACGCCGGCATCCGCCCGCTTCCCGAGCGAATGACGCTGGCGATTTCGGCCGAACTTCGTTTGCTGGCAATTCCAGTGAGCGCGGGAAACTCCGGCGGCGTGCCGGCACGGTCTTCGCGATGACAGGCGGCACAATTTCGCAGATAAATCGCGCGGCTGCCCATGCGTCCGCCCTGCGCTTCGGGGCGCAAAAGTACCTTTTGGTAAAACGGCATCTCATTGGCATTCACGTAAAACAGCCCGGTTTCCGGATCGAAAGAGCCGCCGCCCCATTCAGCGCCGCCGTCGAAGCCAGGAAAAACGACGGACCCCTGAAAGCTCGGCGGCACAAACTGGCCGGCGCTGCGAAGCTGGCGCAGCAGCTTGACCGCGGCGTCGTGCGCTTCCGGCGTGCGGCGCGTGACCATGTCTTCGGTGAAGATTTGCCGCGCAAACGGAGGCGGCTTCAGCGGCAGCACCTGCATTTTCGCCGCGACTTCGCCGTCCACATCCGAAGGCGGAAAGGCGCGATACTCTACTGGAAATAGCGGTGCGCCAGTCTCACGATCGAACACGAACAAGTGCCCGGACTTGGTGCTTTGCGCCACTGCGTCCACCAGGCGCCCGTTGCGCTTGACGGTAACCAGACTCGGGGGGGCGGGAAGATCGCGATCCCACAAATCATGCTTCACCACTTGAAAATGCCAGACGCGCTCGCCGGTTTCAGCTTTGAGTGCCAGCAGCGAATTGGCGAACAAATCGTCGCCCAGGCGGTTGGCGCCGTAGAAATCGAACGATGCCGAGCCCGTGGGAACGAAGACCAGGCCGCGCGCCGCGTCGATGCTCATGCCCGCCCAGTTATTCACCCCGCCGGAATACAGCCACGCATCCTTGGGCCATGTGTCATAACCAAACTCGCCAGGATGCGGCATGGTGTGGAAACTCCAACGGATTTTTCCGGTGCGCACATCGTAGGCGCGAATATCCCCGGGCGCCGACGGCAGATCTTCGCTCACCAGGCTGCCCATGATCAGCAGGTCTTTGTAGACGATTCCGGGGCTGGTGGCGCGAATGGTAATTCCCGAGGGATCGCGTCCGAGGCCCTGGCGCAGATCGACTTGACCGCCTTCGCCAAAGTCCGGGACCAGCTTGCCTGTAGCCGCGTCGAGCGCGTATAGCCGATCGAGGGAAGCGAAAAAGATGCGCCCGTCTTTCCCGGAGCCATCGTCCCAATAAGTCACGCCCCGATTGCGCTGCCGGGTCACACGGCCGCTGCCGTTAGGGTCGAAACTCCAACGCAGCTTGCCCGTGGCAGCGTCGAGAGCAATCGCGCGGATCTTGGGCGTGGTCGCGTATAGCGTGCCGTTCACGACGATCGGGTTGCACTGCATTTCCGAGTCCGCGAAGGCGTCACCCGTGTCGAAAGTCCAGGCTACGGCAAGCTTGGCAACATTGCCTCGATTGATCTGATCGAGCGCCGAGTAGCGAATGTTTTCAGGCGAACCGCCGTAGATATTCCAGTCTCGAAAGCGGCCCTCGGGAACGCTGCGCGTCTGAGCGGACGCTGTGAAGAGTACCGCGAACAGAGAGAGAATCAGGTCAAATTTTGTTTTCATAGAAATCACGCGTGCACCCGTGCAATGAGTAGCGTCAAGTCGTCGGATTGTTCGCCGGCGCTGAACTGCTGCACTGCTGTCAGAATACCGGCCACGATTTCGTTCGCAGGCAGGCTGCGCCGCTCGCGCAGTTCGGCAACGAGCCGATCTTCGCCGAATTCCTCCTCTTCGCCGCGCAAGGCCTCGGTAACTCCATCGCTGAATATAGTCAGCAAGTCGCCCACGGCTAGCTGAGTTTGACACACCGAGCCCTGCCATTGTTCGAACACGCCGATCACCGTGGCAGTCGCAGCCAGCCTTTCCACTGCTCCATCCCGGCGCAGCAGCACCGGCGGATTGTGCCCGCAGTTCACGTAGATGAACTGCTGAGTGCTGTCGTCGTAGATTCCAAAGAAGAGCGTGGCGTAATACTCGGATGCCGTGGATTTCCACAGGATGCGGTTGACGTACTGCAGCACGCGAACAGGGTCCAGTGGTGCGATGCCGCTTTGGCTGCGAAGGTGCGCCTGCAAATTGGCCATCAACAGCGCGGCGTGGACACCTTTGCCGGAAACGTCGGCCAGGACCAGGCCAATGCGATCCGGTCCGAGATCCAGAAAATCATAATAGTCGCCGCCGACCGCCCGCGCCTGAATGCACTGCGCAGCGCAATCCAGAGTCTTCAAACGGGGCGCGGATTGCGGGAGCAACCGGCCTTGCACTTCCCTGGCAATTTCCATTTCGCGGCCTACGCGCCGTTCCGCCTCCATGCGCGCTGCGATCTCCTCCGCCAGATGAATGTTGTCGAGGGCGATTCCAGCCTGGCTGGCGACCGAAGCGAGCAGACGCTTGTCTTCGCCGGAATACGGCTCCTCCGAGAGCCGCGTGCCCAACACCAGTAGACCCGCCACACGCCCATTGCGTTCGAGGATGGGTACCAGGTAATCGGGATTGAGGCCCGCCAGTTCGGTAAGCTGAGGCAAATTTGCCGGAATGCTTTGCAGTTGCGGCGGCACATCGCCCGACGCAACCGTCAGGCGATCCTGGCCGCCCAGATAAACCACCAGCGAGCTCGGCTGCAACGCTTCCCGGAGATTGTGTTCCAGCAGGCGGGCGAGCTGGCTGCGGTCGGTCGCGGTACGCGTCTTTTCCGCCAGGTCTTCCAGGGTCACGCGCGCGTCATACGCACTGCGAAAGAATGCATGGTCGATCTTTTCGCTCACTTGCTTGTGCACCTGCGAGCCGCCCCAGAACAGCGCCGTTCCGAAGACCGCACCCAAAAGAATGCCGGACGGCTGCGCGATTTCGATCACCGGCTCCAGATATTGCGCGAAGGAAGCGGCAAACAGCAGAGTCAATCCCACGCTGAGCAGCGAGAGAAGAATCGTGAAACCACGCTGTACCAGCACGTAGCGGGCGCTGCGTTTCAGCAGGACCGGGATCTCGAGCACGCGGTGCTTGACCACGGCGTACGCAAATGACAACGGAAAAAGAAAAGCGACCGCGTCAATGCCAGTGTCCAGCCAGATGGGAGAGTGAAAGCCAGCAAAGTTTTGGACCGCAGCCTCGGCGGCGCCGGGGGTGACGCCGGCAAGCGTACCCCAGAAAATCACGCGGATTTTGCGCCGGGCTTCAGGATCGCGTGTCGCTACGAAATTTGTGCCGAGCGAGATCAGGCCCATCGCCAGAAACCCAAAGATGTACAACAGCGGAATGCGCTCCGAAACCTTTGGACCGAGAAGCGCTGCTAAAGGCGGAGGCACGTGCATCTTGCCAGCCTGCAACCCGGTGAGCGTTAGCGTGACGCCAAGCGCAACTGCGACCCACTTGAGCCATGGCAGACGCAGGTCGAGCGGAGACCTCGTCGGAAACACAGCGAAAAAGAAATAAAACAGAGCGCCCAACATTCCCAGAAAGACGGCCTTGTAGATCATGAGGAAGGGCCACAGAGCGGGAATCGTCGCGGCAAACTGTTCCGGAAAACCGGGTGTCGTGGTAAAGCTGGCGCACAGCAATGCCAGGATCCACACATTGCGATCTTCGAGGCGGAGAAATAAAACCGTCAAGCCCACCACCACAAAGGGCACGGGAAACGAATTTCTTACTTCCTGGGCGAAGGTCTCGGTAAATGAGCCCGGTTGGCGGTGCCGAAAAACCGCAGTGAGGTCTACCGGCGAGTTCTGGCCCGGACGCTCGATCTTCAGTTGAACCGAATCTCCCGGTCTGCCCTGGCCCCACACCGAGCGCAGCAGGAATTCGTTCTCAGCAATGCTTTGTCCATTGATCGCGATCACGTGATCGCCGGTCCGCATTCCCGCCTTTTCCGCCGGGCTGCCCTTCTTCACGCGCGCCACTTTCAATTCGCGGCCCGACCCTGGAGCGGCAGGGTCAAAGCCGAGTTCCACGTCGGCCGGGCGCACGGCGATCATCCAGAGAACGTTGTACGCGAGTGTCGCAGCCGCAAAAAGCACTGCACACGCCATCCGTACCCGGCGTAGCTGTGGTGAGGCCTCAGGCATGTGTGGTCTACTACTATCGCAAAATATCCGGGCAGAGGAGTCCAGCGAGGCCTGTGGAAAATTCTGGTGGATTTGGAGTTGATTGGGAGTCGATTTTGACCTTCGGGTTTACGACCCAGGGAATGGGAGTTGGTCGAGCGGCCGAAGGATAAACGAGGATGGCGAATCGCCGAAACGCCCATCCTAAAAATTGGCAGACTTGAACTGTCTTGGGCGCAGAGCTACCCGCTCTTGCCTAAGTCGCTTCAACGCGGGGGGCACAGTTTCGGCGCAGATCGAGAGGGGTCGCTCGACTTGGCCTGGGAATCCTCAGCTCTCGACTTTAAGACCCGTAACCGACCACCATCGAAGATACGGCCATTCAGCGTTTTCAGGGCGTCTCTGCTTTCGCGGATGGTGTCAGCGCGACGGCCGCTTCTGTAGTGAGCAGCAGGAATGTGAAGGTTTCCTGCAAATAAAGCCGGACGGTAGCATCGGTGTGGCTCAGGTAGCCGATCGAGACGTCCTGGCCGATGTGCAGCTCGAAATCGCCGCCACGCGTAGTCACTACAAATGCTCCATCTATAGCAGGTGCCCAAATGATTTTGTCGTCGACCAGGCGCTTGACGTGCTCCAGCACCGGGTAACCTTGATCACTGGTTTCAGCCAGCGCAGTATAGGCCTCGGCTCCGAGTAGAACCGCATATGGGCCATTGACGCCGACAAGCCTCAATTGGCTCAAAGCTTGCGCAATGGCCTCCGGGTATTGGCGAACATCGGCGGGAAGGGTCTTCTTCGGATTACTCGTCCCCTGACGAATTCCCACGATGCCGGCTGCCGTGTAGCCCTCAAAAATCGCGCCGTCCTCTGCAAAAGCGATCTGGCGTGCCGCGTCCTTTGCTGATTGCCAATCCGAGTCGTTGGCGCCGCGTTCGACGTCGTCGATCGCCTGGCGATCAAGTTCAAAAGGGAAGCGCAGTTCCACCAGCGCCTTCACCTCGCGCTGTCGGGCGAGAATGCCGTCCTTCTGGCCGGCAATGGGAAGCAGATGGCCCGTGCCGACCGCAGCGAGAACCGTGCCCGCCGGTCAGCGCACGTCGACCACACGCCGTCCGGCGAGGTAACGCTTGAACGTGCGCCCGGTTTCCTCTTCAATCTGGGCCCACGCCGCGTCCGAAATAGAAGCTAGCTCGCGATGCAGATTATTCATGCGGAATTTCTCCTTTGAGAGAACCAATGCCCAGTGAACCATCCTTTCGCCGCGGGGTGGATGCAGAGCCATCGGCCGCCGCCTGTTCTACGGCAAGAGGTGCAGCCACCACTACGGACTGGTCGACGCTCACGGCTTCCAGAAATGTTGCGGACGGAGCAAAAAACGTGTTTCCCGTGACCGCGCGGCTGAAATCGAGCAGGCGGTCATAGTTGCCGGGCGGCCGGCCCACGAACATGTTTTCGAGCATCTGTTCGATGGTACGGGGCGAGCGGCTGTAGCCGATGAAATAGGTGCCAAATTCACCGTGCCCGGCTCTGCCGAATGGCATGTTGTCGCGCAGGATCTTGACCTCTTTTCCGTCCTCGACGATGGTTGTGAGTGCGCTGTGCGCCGAGGTTGGCTTGATAGAATCGGACAATTCGATATCCGACAGCTTGGTGCGGCCGATGATTTGTTCCTGCGCCTCCGTGGACAGCGCATTCCACCCGTTAAGATCGTGGAGATATTTTTGCACGATAACGTAACTGCCGCCGGCGAACGCGGCGTCTTCCTCGCCGACTATCACGGCCTCGATCGCCGCCGCACCCCTGGGATTCTCCGTCCCATCGACGAAACCCAAGAGATCACGGTCGTCAAAATAGCGGAAACCATGCACTTCGTCCACCACCGAAACAGCCTCTCCTATACGCGCCATGATTTGCGTCGCCAGTTCGAAACACAAATCCATGCGCTTCGCACGGATGTGGAACAGCAGGTCGCCTGGCGTCGAAACCGCGTGGCGCCCTCCCGCGCGAATTTCGCGGAACATGCGAAGTTCCGCCGGGCGCGGCGATCCGAAGAGCCGGTCCCAGGCGTCGGGTCCAAAACCAATAACGCAGGACAGAGCCGCTTCAAGATCGCGAAACTCCACTGCGCGCACCAGCGCGGCCAGAATCTGCACAGAAAGAGCGCAGAGCCGTGCGATTGTCGATACCCGGGTTTACGGTCGCGACCAGGAAGATCGCGGCGCGACTAAGCGGCGCGGCTACTGGCTGCGCAACGACCCGCAGGTCGTGTACCGCTTCGGGCGTGCTCATAGGTTCGCGTTTCAACTAAGTATCATCCTAGCAGCGCGCGCCGTTTTGACGGCCGCAAGCGACGTGCGTACGGACTTACACGGCTGTTTTTTCGCGCGGAGAAGCCGCAAGTGACGACACCGGTCGCATTGGGCTTAAACGTGTCCGACGCGGGAACATAGTCAAACACAGCGTATGCCCATCCCTTCGTGTCTTTGGTGGGGTTATGTCTGCCTCCTGTAGTTCGACGACCAACGTGAACGACAGGACCTCGACGCCGGGATCAAGGAATTCAATCTCAAAGGTTACGTCTTCGAGTATGTTTCGGGCGATCGACCATCTTCGCTCGGCGCCGCTTCGGCCCGTCAGCCGTTACACGTACCGTGCTCTCGTCCAGACCGGTAGCTCCGTTTTCCTTTAATAGCGCCTGGATCACACGCTCGGACGTCTGGTGCCAATCGAATAGAGAAGCTTCGTCATGACAATAACTCCGGTCGACTGTGATTCGCGCATTACGGTGCATAACGCGTGAAGACAAGGTCGCGAGCCTTGATCTTATTGTGGCAGGGGAAGCAGGACTTCATAAACGCCTCGTCGCCCGGTTTACCGTCTTTGCTGAAATGAGCGAATCCCCACCCGCCGGTCGCGGCGTACGTTTTTGAGTCCTTGACCATAAATTGAATATTCGTGGCGGGGCCGGCGACGAAGGATTGGGATCGGCCAAAGACTTGGTTGTTTTCCTCCGACGGGACGTGACCGTAGTGCAAAGCGGCAATGATCGCGCCGTCCGGGAACGGAAGCTTCCCCTCGCGATAGGCCTTGATCGCTACATCGTTGCCCAAAACGGCCCCAATACTGTTTAGATTGCCTTCTTCGTGGGCAACGGAGATTACCTTCCAGTCTCGGTATCCGGGAGGAATCTTGGTTACGAAGATGGCAGCGGCCGCTTCATCGGCGTTAAGAGATGCGGGCGCTGTAATCACAACGACGCCAGCCAGTGCTGCGATCCCAACCAGCAAGAAAGTGATCTGTTTCATAAGGTTTCTCCTTCAAAGTCGAATCTGCCCGAGATCACCACAAAAAACGTTTTGCCTCCAGGGTAATATCCCAGCCAATCAGTTCTTTCCGCTCACCCGCAAGGTGGCCGTCACTTGTAATACGCAGGCAACTTCTTCTGAGCATCGCTTTGGGGCTGATCGTGGTTAATCCAGAGCTGCGCATGTTCCTTCGCAATGATTGCCGCTATCTTGTCCATGGAATGGAGGGACGCATCCTTGCTCCAATTATTCGTTGGGACATAGCGATTTTCGAAGCTTGTCTGGAAATGCGCAACATCGCCGCTCAAAATTGCTGGTCCAGTTTTAGGGAGCCTCACGAGCAAAGACTGGTGGCCGGGCGTGTGTCCGGGCGTGGAAAGCAGCGCGAGGCTCCCGTCGCCAAAGATATCGTAGTCACCGTCGATGAGCTTGACCGGATGCTTCTTGTTAAAGGCCACGGTGTCTTGCCGGCTCCCAGCCCATTCGTACTCGACTCTTTGCACCAGCATCGGCGTTTTGGGAAACATTTCGATATTTCCAGCGTGGTCTGGATGGCTATGTGAGACGGCCATCAGTTTGATGTCCGAGGGCTTGACGTGTATCTCTTCGAGCTGAGCTGCGAGAGTGATTGGCTTGCGCCAGATCGGTCCCGTACCTGGTCCCCATTCGTGAAACACCCTCTCATGATTAGGCAGTTGGGCTACAGCATCATCAATGCCCGTATCCCAGAGGAACCACCCCTGGGTGTGGTGAATGAGGTAACAGTGGCCGGGGAAGTCGACTGGGGTTCCAACGTTGGCTCCTGGTGTCCAACGAGATTCGTCGGGCCCACTGCCGTCGCCGCAGTCAATTACGTATAGCATGTCTACTCCGGACTTAATTTCCGGATTGGGCGCGGCGGAAATTCGCATGCTCGGGATAACGCTTGGCAGCGCCAAGGCGGCGATCAAGAAGGCCCGCTTAGCTCTTGCTTGCATGAAATCCTCATCCGAAATCTAATCTGCCTGGCGCCCGATTTGGCCAAGGTAGTATCCGAGCCGATCCTCGACATCCCCCGGCTTGTGGAAGCCGCGCGCGATCAGCGCTTTGATCCCATCCTGGGCCGCGGATCGCCCGAGCGAAGCAATGCACGCATCCCACCCGGCGCCGAGTTCGACGTCCGGCGGTAGGCTGGTATTGACGAGGCGTTTTGTATTGGCGATCGCCCATTTGTCGAACTTGGCGATCCGGGTCGCGAGCGTCTCTACGAACGCGTCCAGATCGGCGTCGGGTAAAGCCCGATTCACGTAGCCGTAAGCCTCGGCCTGGTCAGCTCTGATGTCTTCCGAGCTCAAGAGCACCTCGAGAGCGCGGTTTCGGCCGATGAGTCGGGGCAGCCGGGCCATGGGACCGCCGCCGGCGACCATCCCCACGCCCACCTCCCATTGCGAGAGGATGGCTTTTTCGCGGCTAGCAAAACTCATGTCGCAGGCCAGCGTGATCTCGCTGCCGTTGCCCGTCGCCCGGCCACGGATGAGGGCGATGGAGGCAACTGGCAGGCGGGTCAGACGCACGAGAAAGTCCGGCCAAGGCGGCAAGCCTGTGGGACCCGCCGGCATGGAGGTCAGATCCTCGATCTTGGCCGTGAAGTCGGAGTGATTCAGGAAGTAGCCGTCGACCGCACTGTCGAAGACCACGACCCTGACATGCTCGTCGGCCTCGAGAGCGTCGATCACTTCTTGAAACTCCCGAACCATTTCCGGACCCATCACGTTGATCGGCGGATTGTCGATGGTTACACGCCAATAGGCGGGCGACCGCCGAGCCAGGCGAATCTGTGCGGGTTTCGTTGCTGCGTTCACACCTGTCATGATTTCTCCTTCAATGGGCTGTCAACTGTCGTCGGTTCGGGCACGCGTCGCTCGCCCCGCTCACCTCTTGCCGTACGCCGTGAAAATGTAATCCTTGGCCGCCACTCTCGTATGGCACGCGAAGCCGCAATTGACGACGCCGGTCGCATTGGGCTTGAACGTGTCCGACGCGGGATCATAGTCAAACACTGCGTATGCCCATCCCTTCGTGCCCGGAAATCTCTTGCTGTCCTTCTCGATGAGGAAAACGTCTTGTAAGGTGTCCGGTATCCTCACTGAAAAAGGGGCTTCCGTGCTCTTTTTCGGTTTCCACTCGATTTTTGCAATCTTGGAGCCGTCGGGAAAAGGCTTCCCGTTGCCGGGAATGCCGGCCCGGTAGGCGTCGATCATCGTGGGATTGGCGACCATCACCTTCAGCAGATCTTCAGTCTGACTTACCGCGACAACCTGCCAGTTCTCGTACCCTCTGAAGTCAGAAAATGCGAGCCCATTCGGCACGCGCAGTGTGTACTTGTCCTGCGCGGAAAAGGCCCTGACGCCCAGGACCGCTAGCGCTATGCCAAGTGCGGCTGCTGAAACGACTCGTAAACCGCGTGAAGGCAAAAACGTTTTGTCAAACATGACTTCCTCCTGCTCGATGCGCTTATCGACGGCGGAGCGCATCTCGACAGATGCAATGGAGTGGCCGCCGCTAAATCACTGAAAACCCGCAGCCTCGCGCGCCGGCCGATACTCACATGTCCACTATATGAGTCGGCGGTTCGACGTGAGAAGCAGACCCCCGATTCCATGTTGGTTTCCAATTCGCTTTCGGCATGCCATTTCTATCCCTTCTTTCGCGTACTCCATGGCGATGCTCCCCTAGCGCTCGACGCCGAAGAGGCCGGCTCTCAACGCGATGAGGCCATCGACGCTGTATCGACCCGGCCCAGAGAAGATCAGCCAAACGAGGATCAACACGTACAGCACCTCTGGGAGGTACAGGAAGTCGTCGAGCCGGGCGAGGAAACCTTTCGCCTGGATACTGTGGACCGAAGTGGTGGTGATCGCGACGATCATGTCTCCCGCGAGCATTGCGGCGCATAGCGGCGTGAGGAGCCCTAACACCAGACCCGCCCCGCACGCGAATTCGACTGTCGCGACGAAGAGCGCAGTCGCGTGCGGGAACGGGACGTGTATTTGCACCATGGTCTGCTCAAGCACGCGGAATTGGGCTTGTACGAACAGTTTGGTTCCGCCGGAAATACAGAAAAAGAGGCCGATCAGGACGCGGGCCGCAGTTACTGGCAGCCATTCCCCGGCGCGGAGCATCGTCAAGACACTCTGGATCACGTGCGTCATGTTTCGTAACCCTTTCGTTTTAGCGGCGTTAATTGACAGTGAGCCAAGTGCCGCACTCTCAATTCCGATCAGACGCGAGCGAGCGTTCACATCAGCCGCTCGGGAATCCGAACATCAACCACGACTGGTTGGCTACCCAGTGCGGGTAAAGCTCGGTCATCTGATCGAACAGCTCCTGGTCGGACGTCGCGGTCTTCTGCAGCCGATCAAAGTCCAGCAGATAGCGCTTCGTGTCCTGGATCGCCGACGGTGAGTCGGGCGCACCAGGCTTCTTGTGACCGGCAACAACAATCGTCGGGTTCAGCGCTGCTAACCGGTCCAGGTCCGCGATCCAATTCTTTCGGCTCTCGGGGGTGGTGTCGCCGACGTACATGTGGCATTGGTTGTACACCACGTCGCCAGCGACGATCAGGCCGATCGATGGAACGTAGAGAGAGGTCGAATCAGGACTATCGGTGCGGCCCTCCTCGATGATGCGCAATTCGTGGCCCTCGAGAGTGAACGTGTCGTGCTCATAGGGCTCAGGTGGAACCAACTTGGTGGCCACTTGCCCAGGAAACAGCCGGCGGGCCAACCGCTCCACTGGGGGAGTAAAAGACATCTGCATGGCCTTGACCGTCTTGGGCGTTGCGATCGCCCGAGCGCCCGGGAAACGGTCGAGCAGAATGCTCAGACCGTAGAAGTGGTCGAAATGGGCGTGCGTTATATAGATGGTCTCCAGGTTGCGGTTGTGCAGAGCGACCCAATCCGCGAGAGCCTCGGCCTCAGCCACTGTCCCCATTGCGTCCACCAGCACCGCGTCGTACTCGCCGAAGATTAAAGTCGACGTGATCGGGTCAAAGCCGAGCGCTTCGCCGAAGGGCTTTGGCCGCTCGCCGACCATAGTCTTTCCCGGGGCCGTAAAAACGTTGACACCAAGCGTGTTCGACGTGATGGGGCGGTCATGTGCGTGGTCTCCTTTCAATGATCCTGCGACGTCCTGTCTATTTGCTTCGGATCATGTGCGGTGGGCCCAGGTAGGGAAACTCATCAAGAAAATCGTCGTGAGGCCCAACGTTATCTCCTGTCACCTTCCCGTTGGTGAGAATAGCGAGGAAGATATCAGAAACGTCGTCGATGAGCCCGCGGCCGTTGTCCGGGAAGGACGCGGGACGTTTGGGGTCGTAGCGCAAAAGGTCCGGCAACAGTTTTCCAGCCACCCGCTTTGCTTCTTCCGGCGAATACCCGCCCGTGTGTTCCAGAGCGTGCGCGAAGACAGGAACGAAACGTGCATCGTCCGCTGGCTCCCCAGCGAGGTAAGCGTCGTTCTGCTCGCCGGCAAGAAAGGGAGTTTGGTTGGGCCGCGCCCCGCGATCCGCTTGGATCCAGCCCCCACCCGCGCTGTCTGTTGGAATCAACGTGCGAGCCCACAGCCCAACCTCTTTCGGCCCAAGAAGAGAGTTGGGCACTTCCAGCACGATGCTGCAAATATCTTTGTCTGCGAAGAAATCCCCAGTCGTGAACTGAAAATTGTTGAGCGTGCCCAGTACGTCGAAGAAGAAGGGATCGCTGCGCCAACCGGCAAAGAACCGGTGGTCACCAGCCTGCGTCACATGTGCCTCGCGCCCTGTCGAGACCGGCACTCCCTCAACGATAACCTTCCCGCCCGCGCCTGTTTCGGCGGCCTGTGCGCCCTCAACACGGCGCAGCGTCGCGGTCTGTTCGCCGCCTGCAACCGACGCGAAGCGCACCTCGTAACTAATATTGGCGACGGCATCGCCATCCGTATCGATCTTTAGCTCGTACCGGGCCTCGGGCGCGAAGGGCTCGGAAGTAGTAGGTCCCGGCGGATTAATGCCGACGGACGGATGAAAATTCATAATGAGGATCGACTTGCCAGGGTCTCCCGGCTTGGGAAAGGCATACAGATCGGTCAAGTCGAGGCGCGCGTCCCCGCGCGGGAATCCGATATTGGGACCGGAGTAATGGTGTGACATCGTCAATCCTCTCATCCGAGTCGTTAACCGTACTTGAGGGCGGTGCTCTGTCCGACCTCGATAATATAACCGTCAGGATCGCGGATGTAGCAGCGCGTCTCGCCGTACTTGGGGATCGGCTCGGTGATGAACTCGGCTCCTCGACTTTTCCATAATTTGTAGCACGCTTGAATATCCGCAACGCGGATATTCATAAAGCTGTTGATGTGATCCGGGTCGGGGACGCTGAGCGTTACCGTCGGCTTGTCCGGGGTCGGCCCGCCCCCGACGTTCAGAATCATCCAGATATTCGCGAGTCTGAAGGTACCCAGGCGCGTTGCCGTCACCCATGCTCAGAATGCGAGCGCCGAAGACCTTCTCGTAGAAGCGAGCCGATCGCTCGATGTCGGCGACGGTGAGAAAATGTGCGATGCTGATTCCCTCCCGCGGGGGCATCTCATAGCTCTTCTGTTCGATTTGTACGCTGCTTGTCGACTGATTCCGCTCATGAGTTTCAGAAGCGCCTGCGCTGCCGAGGTCGACGACGCAGGATTCTGGCCAGTAATGAGACGGCCGTCAGTGATGGAAAAAGGCTGCCAGTTCGCCTTCTTCTCGAATATGGCGCCGAGCCGCAGCAGTTCATCTTCGACCAGGAACGGCACAACCTTCGTGAGCTGCATCTCCTCTTCCTCGCCGTTCGTGAAACCGGTGACGTGTTTTCCTTTCACCAGCGGAGCGCCCTGGTAGGTAACGTGGCGAAGCACCCCGGGCGAATGGCACACCAATGCGATTGGCTTGCCGGAATTGTAGAAGGCCTCCAGAAGAGCGATCGACGCAGGGCTCTCCGCGAGATCCCACATCGGGCCGTGCCCACCGGGATAGAAAACGGTGTCGAAGTCTTCCGCCTTCATGTCCGCAAGTTTGACCGTGTTGGCGAGAGCCTTTTGCGCCGCCGCGTCCTTCTTGAACCGCGCCATCGCCGGCGTTTGATTTTCAGGCAGATCGCTTTTCGGATCGAGCGGAGGCTGCCCGCCTTTCGGAGAGGCGAGCGTCAGCTCAACGCCGGCATCCTTGAATACGAAATAGGGGGCCGCGAATTCCTCCAGCCAGAAACCAGTCGGGCGGCCTGTGTTCCCCAGTTGGTCGTGCGATGTCAGGACCATCAGTATTTTCATGTTCGCTTCTCCTTTGTTTTGCGGTCGACCGCGAGCAGTGTTCGGCGATTGCTCATCGTTAAGCGCGCACGTCGTGCACCACGACGAAGGCATAGAAACGAAAGACCGAAGTAGGGACCGTCGCACTCTATTGTTGGCAGACCGACTCGGCAGGTCGACGCAATCCGGCTTTTCAATCCAGGTCACCAGGCGGGAACCAGTTTCGAGAAAATATTTCCAGGAGGGCACCTGATGGGACAGCTTCTATCGATCAATGTCGGGCTTCCTCGCGACGTCGCGTGGAAGGGCGAGAAAGTCCACACCGCGATTTGGAAGCAGCCAGTGCAGGGCAGGATTGCAGTCCGTCGCCTGAATGTGGAAGGCGATGGACAAGGGGATCTCGCCGGGCATGGAGGCGAGCACCGCGCGGTGATGGTGTATCAAATGGACGCTTATCGCTACTGGGAGGCTCAGCTCGGCCGCAACGATTTTTCATTCGGACAGTTTGGTGAGAACTTCACAGTGGACGGCTTACCCGATGATGAGGTTTGCATCGGCGATCGATACCGCATTGGAAGCGCGCTCTTCGAGGTCACTCAGCCGCGCGTCACATGCTATCGCGTGGGTATCAGAATGGCTGAGCCGGCAATGGCTGCTCTGCTCGTGTCACATCACCGGCCTGGCTTCTACTTTCGCGTGCTGGAGGAAGGTGACGTTGGCGCTGGCGACGAAATCACGAAAGTGGCGGATGGCCCCGAACACATCACGGTGGCCAGACATCGATGCCCTGCTGTATTTGCCAAACCCCTCGCGCGAACAACTGGAACGCTCGCTGCGAGTGCCGGCGCTCAGCCAGGGATGGAAAACGTCTTTAAAGGCAATTGCAGAGCAGAAGACTTCGGAGGGAGGGAATCCCGGGCTCAAGGCCTCAAGCGGTCCGCCACCAGCCTGGCCAGGCTTTCGGCCATTACGCGTCGCCAGAGTGGATCGAGAAGCTGCCAATGTGGTCTCGTTGTCCATCGAACAAGCGGACGGGGCATCTCTGCCTGCAGCTCTACCCGGACAGTTTCTCGTTTTACGGTTGCGCACAACACCGAACGGCCCAATGCTGCTCCGGAATTACTCGATGTCAGGCATGCCCGGCGCCAGAACTTATCGGGTAAGCGTCAAACGAGAGACGAACGGAGTTGTCAGCTCGTATCTTTACGATCACGTACACGCGGGCGATATTTTGGAGGTGAGCGCGCCTCGGGGCGGTTTTACTCTGAGATCCGGCGATGCACCGGTCGTCTTGCTGAGTGCCGGCATCGGGGCAACGCCCGTACTCGCCATGTTGCACTCGCTGTCCTCCGCGGCGTCACGTCGTGAGATCTGGTGGATCTACGGAGCGCGTAACCGCGCAGAGCACCCGTTTGCGAAAGAGTCGCGTGGGCTCTTGCAAACCCTCGTGAACAGCCGAAGCCACATTGTCTACAGCAAACCGGATTCCGGGGATCAACCGGTGTCGATTACGACTCGGTCGGGCATGTGGACACGCCGCTCCTCGATCGGCTGGGTGTAACTCGCGATGCGGATTTCTACCTGTGCGGTCCACCATCATTCCTTCGCGACCTGACTGCGGGCTTGAAGACGTGGGGTGCCGATTCCACGCGAATTCACACGGAGGTGTTTGGTCCGGAAGCGCCGATCACGCCCGGAATTACGCGATCCTCCCGCCCGCCGGTTCACGCTCCAGCGGGAGAACCCGGCACCGGACCACAGATTTCATTTACACGAAGCGGGCTCACAGTTCCGTGGGATTCACGGTTTGCCAGTTTGCTGGAACTTGCAGAAGCTTGCGACGTTCCCGTCCAGTGGTCATGCCGCACAGGGGTCTGCCATACCTGCGAGTGCGCATTGATCGGAGGAAGTGTCCACTATGAGCCGGATCCACTGGAGCCACCAGCCGCCGGGAATGTGTTGATCTGTTGTTCGACGCCGTCCGGCGATGTCGAGGTTGATCTGTGATTGTGAGGCTAACATTAGTGTTCAATTCGCGAACGTCCTGATTACACCGCTTTTACATCCTTGTTCCATCCATGGAAGGCCGAGAAGTCGCCCGCGTTCCAAGCCTCGCGGAGTCCGGGAGCGCTCAGATCCCAGTCGGGACGGATCTCGCTCGTCACGGCGCGCAGGTCGTGCCAGAGGTCGACGACAGAGGGCCGCCCCCAGAACCAATAGCCGTTATAGACGCTGTGGATGATGAGTCCCGGCTTGAGCACGAGTGTGTGCGGAATCATCGGATTATGCTCCGGGTCGGTATACTCCGCGATGTCGAGGTCCTTCTGAACCGTTCTTTCGGGGTCGGAAAGGAAGGTCCACTGGGCGCCCACCGACGCGCGGAACTCCTGGAGGGTGTGGTGGTCATCGGTGGAGATCGTGGCAATCTGGGTGTATGCCACAGCGATTTTCGGATAAAACGCGGCGAGATCCAGATGCTGCTGGTGTTCCTTCGGGCAGTAATGGCCGCGCGCAAGCGTCAGGATCAGGGGATCATCGCCCTGGAGTTCGCTGAGTCTGCGCGGTGTGCCCGTGTGATCCGGCAACTGATAGTCAGGAAAAACATTTCCGGGTACGAGGTCATAGCGCATGATTGAATTCCCTTTCACGAGCAAAGCACGGTGACCGGTGCTGGCGGACGTCTCGCCCAAGCAACGGTACGGTGAGCGCCTTGTCCTCAGATCAGAGCTCCGCAGCGGCATAGCACCGTTCATCCGCCAACTGCCGAATAGGGCGCGCCCTCGAGGATCGGCGTGTTTCAATTCCAAGCTTTCGCATCTTATAGATCAGCGTAGTACGCGGTAATCCAAGGCGATTGGCCGCTCCGCCATGCCCTCCGATCATCCAGTCGGTTTGTATCAATGTCTCCAGGATATGCTCCCGATCGGCGTCGGCAAGCGTGCGTGAAACGCTCTCCGAGCGCGGCTTTACCGTCTGCTTCAAGTCCAGTGGCAGACGCAGCACCGACCCAGGCGAAAAGAGCACCGCGCGCTCGATGGAATTCTGTAGTTCGCGAATATTGCCTGGCCAGTCGTGCGCTTGGAGGACCGCCACCACTTCATCGGGAATCAAATCGATAGGCTTGTTGAGGCGGGCGGCAAATTTTGCTACGAAGAACTCCGTCAGTGGCAGGATGTCCTGAACGCGTTCACGCAACGGAGGCAGGCAGAGTGGAATGACGTTCAGCCGGTAGAACAGAGTCTGCACGAAACAGCCTCTTGTTCACGAGTTGCCCGAGATCCTGGTTCGTCGCCGCCACCACCCGCACGTTGACCGGGACAGTCTGGGCGCTACCCAAACGCTCGACCTCCCGCTCTTGCAGGACGCGTAAGAGCTTGGGCTGAAGTTCCAACGGCAGGTCGCCTATCTCATCCAGAAAGAGAGTGCCCCCATCCGCCATCTGAAATCGCCCCTTGGTTTGCGCCCACGCACCTGTGAAAGCGCCTCTTTCGTGGCCGAACAGTTCGCTCTCCAACAAAGCGCTCGGAATCGCTGCGCAGTTAAGGGCCACAAAACGGTGGTTACGGCGAGGGCTAGCCTCATGAATCGCTCTCGCAATCACTTCTTTTCCAGTGCCCGTTTCGCCCTGGATCAAGACAGCGGAGTCCACTGGTGCAACCCTCTCCACTTCTGCCAGCAACGTCCGGAATTTCGGACTCGACCCGATCAAGTCTAAAGTAGTCATAGCGTCACTCCTTCATGAATGTGAGATTTGTTGCGTCTTCCTCTAATCAAATCAGCGCCCGCTACGTTCCGGTTCTTTCTGTCGTGATTCACCCCCGCACATTCATTGCCTTGTACCTTTTTGTGATCGCGGCTTAAGTTGTTTCATGACTCGCCCCAAAAAGTCGACCAGCTCATCAGGCGTTTCGAAGACTGTGTTTTCTCCGGACATTACGTGCTCTGCTCGCCCGGCGAAATGCGCTGACCCTGGCTCTGTGGAATCGCGAAACTGAACGACGAAGACGAGATCCGCCAAGTTCTTCGGTGACGGATCTGATTTCACGATTTCTTCCCTTCGTCTCTTTTCGGACCCCTTGCCACCCTTTCCGTTCACCTGCTCAGGATAGGGCTGAAGTCCGCTTCGAGCCATAGAAGGAGCGTGGAACTTCCGTGGAACTTCCGTTAAAGTTAAAATGAAAACTGGCCCACGAAGGCCATTGGTGACACAGTGGCATCGCGAGCTATTTTTGTATTCCCACCCTTTCGGCTGGACGTCGCGAACGAACAACTTTGGCGCGATTCCAAACAGCTGGACCTGCGGCCGAAGACATTTGAGGTTTTGCTGTACCTGGTGCAAAATGCCCAACGTTTGGTAACCAAACGGGAACTGCTCGACAGCGTCTGGGCCGGAACTAGCGTAAGCGATGAATTGCTTAGAGGATACATCCGGGAACTGCGCGAAGCGCTGGGCGATGATGCCAAGAAACCCCGTTACATCGAGACGGTTCCGGCGCGTGGATATCGCTTCCTGCCGCAGGTGAGCGAAGAGTCGTCCGTTGCAACGCCACCTTCCGGGCCTAAAACCGGCGAAGGCCCCGAGGGACCTGCCGGTCGGGATCCTTCATTCTCTGACCGGCACCATGGCGTTGACAGAAAGCCCCGTGATCGACGCCACTCTGCTAGCGATCGAGGAAATCAACGAGCGCGGCGGAATTCTAGGCAGTGAAATTAGGCCCGTGGTGATCGACGGCGCCTCGGATGAACGGGCGTTCGCCCGCCAGGCTGCGGCCCTGATCGCCGAGGCGAAGGTTCGCGTGATATTTGGCTGCTGGACTTCCGCCAGCCGCAAGTCGGTACGCCCGATCGTGGAGGAGCGGGATCATCTGCTGATCTATCCCACGCAGTACGAAGGCATGGAACGGTGCTCCAATATCTTCTACACGGGTGCTGCGCCTAATCAACAAATCATTCCCGCAGTTAGTTGGGCGGTAGGCTTCCTTCGAAAAAAGCGCTTCTTTCTGGTGGGCTGGAATTCGGTCTATTCGAGGGCAGCGAATGCGATCATCCGAGACGAAGTGAAAGCCTGCGGCGGCGAGATCGTGGGCGAAGAATATGTGCTTCCGGATAGCACTGAGGTAACTCGAGTGGTTCGCAGGATCGCTCAAACCGAGCCCGATCTCATTTTCAATTCGCTGGTCGGCGATATGAACCTGTTCTACACCCGCCTGCTGCGCGCCGCGGGTATCACGCCCGAGAAAATCCCAACCGTTTATTTAAGTGTCGGCGAGATCGAGTTGCTGAGTCTCTCGGCGAGAGACATCGCGGGCGATTACGCCGCTTGGAACTACTTTCAGAGCTTGGACCGGCCGGACAATCACGCGTTTGTAAAGCGGTTTCGTTCTCGCTATGGCCGCCAACGCGTGGTTGCCGATACCATGGAAGCCGGATACTTGGGAGTCCACCTTTGGGCGCAAGCCGCACACACGGCCGATCCTAACGACGTGCCGGCGATCCGCCGGGCGCTGCCGAACCAGAGCTTTGAAGCTCCTGGTGGACGGGTTCGGATTGATGCAGAGAATCAACACACCTGGAAGACGGTGCGCTTGGGTAGGATCGTCGAGGGTGGGCAGTTCGAAATCGTGTGGAGCTCCGAAAAGCCGATCCGCCCGGAACCTTATCCCGCCTCACGTTCTCCGGCTGCCTGGGAGGACTTTCTGAACAAACTATATAAGGCCTGGGGTGGTAACTGGACTGGATCGCAGAACGCCATTTCAGAAGTTGACGACTCCCATTCAGCAGATTGATTGAGGTTTGGAGGTTGGTATGGTTGAGCCCTTGGTCGGCCGCGTGGCTGAATTGTGGCGCTATCCTGTGAAGTCAATGCTAGGAGAGCGGAGAAACCAGATGCCGATTACGACTCGTGGGGCTCTGGGGGATCGGGCGTGGGCTCTTCGTGAAACTGCAACGGGACGCATCGCCAGCGCAAAGAGGTTCCCGCAGTTGCTCGCATTCCATGCCCGGTATGAGGTGGAACCGATATTCGCGGCGCTTGGACGCATCGAGATCAGTTTGCCGGACGGGCGAACGATCTGCCCGGACGACCCGGACGCGTCTGCAATCATCTCAGATTTGCTCGGTCACAGCGTGCGGCTGGAGAATCAGCCGGCTAGTGACGAAAAGACGGGCATCGATCGCGACACGGTGTTCGGCGATGTGCCCGTGAACCAAATGAAAGCGGAATGGACTCCCGAATCCATGCCCGACTACTTCCAGCTAATGACCGGTACGTTCCTTGAGATTGGAGCAGTGTTTATATTAGCCAGCGGCTCCGTAGACCACCTCCGCAAGCTACAGGGGGGCACGGCCAAGATTGACCGGCGCCGGTTCCGGCCGAACATCTACATCGAGTCGGAGGCCGAATGGGGTGGCTTTGTTGAGGACTCCTGGCTAGGCGGCGCGCTCAACTTTGGCGGAGCGGTGATGGCCGACGGTTTCCAGCCCACGGTCTGGTGCGTGACCTCAACGCTCGCCCAACAAGATCTGCCGCGCGACTTGAGCATACTTCGGACTGCCGCGCAGCACCATCGTGGCTGCCTCGGAGTCTACGCGACCGTGACCAGGCCAGGGTTGCTCCAAGTCGGAGATCTCGGTGTACCTCGTGGGCCAAGGGACGGACACGGCGCGTTCTATGTCTGGGTCCGCCTGACCTGATGCGCCCGATACGAGAGCCGCGCTGCGGCGTTTCAACGCTTTCGCGAGATCCGGATCATTTATTCGTCGCCGGGAGTTGGTTGATTCCTGCCGCGCCTGCCATGCTGACCACCTCATCCTGCGAGTCGGTACCTCCCGAACAACCGATCGCGCCGATAATCTTGCCCCCCTCGATCAGCGGAATGCCGCCCCGGGACGCAATGACTCCGTCGAACGCGAGCAGGTAGTTGAGGTGCATCAGATTGATACCGTCCTCGAAGACCTTTGTCGGGCGCCGGAAAGTCGCGGCTGCTCGCGCCTTGTGCTCCGCAATCTGAATGGAGGCAAGCATCGCGCCATCCATTCGTTGGAAGGCAACCAAGTTGCCCCCGGAATCGGCTACTGCCACGTTCATCTTCCAATTCCGCTTCTTGGCCTCCCCCACGGCGGCGTGAATCACCGCCTGGGCGCGGTCAAGTGATATCGGAAGCCCATAGGGCACATCAAATGGCATTTCGTCTGGAACGGCGTCAAGTGGATTCGATGACGTGAGGTGTTCTTCAATGGGGACTTCCGTTTTGTAGTCGGGCATAAATTTCTCTCCTAAGGCTAACAAGTTACTTCCAAAAGACCTGACCTGATTACCGCGCTCGCACGGGCGGCGATTCCTTCTAGCGCATGAAAGCTCGGATTAATACCGCGATCTCCAGGCGGTTAGTGTGAACCGTGCCGTCAACATATGCCTCGGCGTGGTCTGCGACCTTGTGCGTGTATTCAAACGGCTAACCTCCTCACACGCTGAGGACTCAAAATCTGGGCAGCATTGATCGCCCTTTTACCGGTCGCTGTGGCGCCGGAGTGTTTCCGATAGAGGACTAACTAAGACTTGTCGGGTCTATTTTCCACAACGCCGTTTTTGGCCACTGGGAATGGCGGCTGCAGATCAAGCGACGCTTTGCCCGTATCGGGGTTGAAAGGGACTGAATTATGCTCGTGCGCGACCACCCACTGGTCGCCCAGCTTGCGGTAGCAAACTAATGCGCGCCACCACATATCCAGTTTCTTCCCGTCTGTTTTCGTCCCGCTCACATGGTTGAGGCTATGCGAGAAGGCCACGTCACCATTTGTAGCAATCCTCAAGTCGTGCATCTCATAGCTGAGGGGGCCATCAAACGTGGAAAACCACTCCGCAGCCCGTTTTCTTACAGCATCCAATCCGAAATATTGCATTGGTTCAATCACATCAAACAAGCTGATGTTCTTGGAGTAGTTCGACAAACGTGCCTCGACGTCCTTGGAGCGAATTGCTCCCACCCAATTATCGATTAACTTAACGATCTGCTTCTGATCAATTCCTTCGCTCCTTGCTGTGGCCATAAAGCCTCCCCTGTTAGCTGTGCAACTGAAGTGGCATTCCACAAGTTCCGCCGCAACGTCTTTATTCCAGGGAGTTTCTGTGACCCTGAGGCTTTTGAGAAACTCACCCGCTCCAGGTTTTTGAGACCGGATCGGCCGAAGAGGGAGAAAGTTTTACACGCTTAGTCCGACGTCGTGGCGCAGCCCGCGCACTGGCGAAGCGCGAAGCAAATTGGAAGGGGGTGTGCGGACGCGAAGCAAAGCGAACCAAGAAGAAACCACACTGAAACCCCTACCTGACGAGTGCCCGTAGTTTATCGGCTATAGCTTTTGTGGACGGAACTCCGCCCCGATACAGGCGTCAAGACGGCGCGTCGGGTTGAGCGGGCGGCGCTGCCATACCGAATAGATCGCGACCATTGTAGAGGAACGTCGGCGTTCCATATCCGCGCCTGCGGTCGGAAGACTCCAATTTGTCTACGTTGATCAAGGCGTAATTCGTCGGCAACGCCAAGGCTGTCAGCGCCTCATTTAGTCTGGATCGCATGCGAGCGGTGTTTACGCATCCATCCCGCGTCAAGAAAACGAGGTCGCGCACAGAGAAGCGCTCCCAGGAGTATACGGGACCTGCGACAAAAATGAGCACCAGAGCGATGAAGCGATGAACAGTCGCGGCATTTGGGCAAAGCATAGCACGCGGCGTGCCTGCTCGCCATCCCAGCCGTTCTCTACAATCTGCCCTCGGATACGCGCCGCATCGGTCTGACAGCGCTCGCCGAAAGCAGAGTCGTTACGGATGAGTGCGACCGTGTAGCCGGAAACACGTGATAGAAACAACATCCGCGCTTCGGTCTGGCTGTGATTGGCCTCAACACGTCCCATGTGCTGTCGTCCCACAGGATCCTTGAGCCAAACATGATCCCCTTGGTTCGGGGCGAAGGCAGCATGGGATGGCGCAGTAGAGTTGGCTTCGGTGTACCACCCGGATCCTCGCTATCTTCTCGCCCTTGGGCAACGTCGAGTGTTGAGCGATCTGACTGGCGTCGAATCCCAATTGGTTCCTAGAGGCCGCTCATGCCCGATGCCGATCCCGCGCGCGATGCGCCGCATCCCCGGTGGAAGACCAGATCCTGCATGTCAACTAATTGCCGTTATCCTTCGCCAGTATTGTTGCCTTCTCTTTGGCGTGCCACAATCGTGCAGGGTTAACGTCGGCAGTTAACGACAATTGTGTTCTGCCCGGACTCCGTCGGCTTATCAGATAGTAGGCCGCCCCCACCGGCGAAGCGCGCCGTCCAGCGTACTGCCAATGAACAAGATCAAAACACCCGGCCCAACCTGTCGGAGAAAATCATGCAGCGCTCGTCGGCTTTAGGCGGTATCGAATGCAGCCGACAGTGACCCTCGCGCTGGGGCCTCAGATTCCGAAGTGTCTGTCGCTGAAATATGGCACGCTCCTATGCTGTCTGCTTTGGTTGTCCGCAGGGTTCTTGCTGCAAGCGCAAGTACCGACGATCAGCCCCCAGGGCTTAGTGAACGCCGCCACATTCCGGAGCGCTTCCAGCCTTCCCGTGGCTGCTCGCGGTTCCCTTGTCACGATCTGGGGCGATAACCTTGCGAACGCGACTGCAGCAGCCGACAGTATTCCGATCCCTACCCAGTTGAGCGGCACACAGGTGCTGTTTGGCGGCGTTGCGGCGCCGCTGCTTTATGTTTCTCCGCATCAGATCAACGCGCAAGTTCCATTCGAGCTTCCCGACACCAGTTCCGTGGATATGCTGGTGAACAACGGGAGTGGCGAGAGCGCTGCGTTGAGAGTGACGCTCCTTACTCAGGACCCCGGGGTTTTCGTCGTCTACAGACAAGGGTCACCAGTAAGTAGCTCAAACCAAATATCGCCGGGGGACACCATCATTGTTTTCACGACCGGCCTGGGCCCGGTTCTACCGCCTGTGCCTTCTGGCCAAACGATTTTATCGAGCCCGCTACCGGTAGTGGCCATCACACCTGTAGTGAAGGTTTGGGGACAACCTGTCCCCGTCAGCTTCGCCGGATTGGCCGCCGGTTTGGTAGGGGTCTATCGAATCGACGCCATTGTTTCACTCAACATTCAGCGAGGTTTGGCGGACCCAACTCGCGAAGTCACCGTGGAACCGGGCGTAATACCAGCGGTCACCGGTCCTCCCGGCCCTATTGGCCCAATAGGACCGGCCGGATTGCCAGGCGCGACAGGCCCCTCGGGTCCCGCAGGACCGGCTGGCCCGATGGGTCAGCAGGGGCCCCTTGGATTAGCCGGCGTTAGCGGCCCCCCAGGGCCCCAAGGGCCACCAGTAAAATTCGCTGGGCTCTGGAACGTCGGGACGTCGTATCAGGTAGGCGATGCCGTGAGCTTCGGTGGAAGCAGCTACATCAACATTCAGGCGGACACGGGCCATCAGCCTGACACCAGCGCCGCTTTCTGGAGCGTTCTGGCGCAAGCAGGAGCGACGGGATTTGCCGGCCCGGCCGGTCCTGCAGGAGCCCTGGGTCCAACGGGTCCAAGCGGACCTGCCGGCGCCAATGGAGTGAACGGTGCTACCGGCGCTGATGGACCGGCGGGGCCACCGGGAGTGACTTGGCAAGGAACGTGGAACAACGCAACGGCGTACGCGTTGAGTGATGCGGTGCAGTTCAACGGGACCAGCTACATCAGCATTCAAGCTGGAACCGGACATCAGCCCGACACCAGCGCCACGTTCTGGAGTGTTCTGGCGCAAGTAGGAGCGCCGGGATCTGCAGGCCCGGCCGGACCGGCGGGAGCCGCAGGTCCAACGGGTCCAACAGGACCCAGCGGCGCCAATGGAGTGAACGGTGCTACCGGCGCTGACGGACCGGCGGGGCCACCGGGAGTGACTTGGCAAGGAATGTGGAACAACGCAACGGCGTACGCGTTGAGTGATGCGGTGCAGTTCAACGGGACCAGCTACATCAGCATTCAAGCTGGAACCGGGCATCAGCCCGACACCAGCGTCACTTTCTGGAGTGTTTTGGCGGAAGTAGGAGCGCCGGGATCTGCAGGCCCGGCCGGACCGGCGGGAGCCGCAGGTCCAACGGGTCCAACAGGACCCAGCGGCGCCAATGGAGTGAACGGTGCTACCGGCGCTGACGGACCGGCGGGGCCACCGGGAGTGACTTGGCAAGGAATGTGGAACAACGCAACGGCGTACGCGTTGAGTGATGCGGTGCAGTTCAACGGGACCAGCTACATCAGCATTCAAGCTGGAACCGGACATCAGCCCGACACCAGCGCCACCTTCTGGAGTGTTCTGGCGCAACTAGGAGCGCCGGGATTTGCAGGCCCGGCCGGACCGGCGGGAGCCGCAGGTCCAACGGGTCCAACAGGACCCAGCGGCGCCAATGGAGTGAACGGTGCTACCGGTGCTGGTGGACCGGCGGGGCCACCGGGAGTGACATGGCAAGGAATGTGGAACAACGCAACGGCGTACGCGTTGAATGATGCGGTGCAGCTCAATGGGACCAGCTACATCAGCATTCAAGCTGGAACCGGACATCAGCCCGACACCAGCGCCACTTTCTGGAGTGTTCTGGCGCAAATAGGAGCGCCGGGATCTGCAGGCCCGGCCGGACCGGCGGGAGCCGCAGGTCCAACGGGTCCAACAGGACCCAGCGGCGCCAATGGAGTGAACGGTGCTACCGGCGCTGACGGACCGGCGGGGCCACCGGGAGTGACTTGGCAAGGAATGTGGAACAACGCAACGGCGTACGCGTTGAATGATGCGGTGCAGTTCAATGGGACCAGCTACATCAGCATTCAAGCTGGAACCGGGCATCAGCCTGACACCAGCGTGACCTTCTGGAGTGTTCTGGCGGAAGGTATCCAATCCTACGCGGTTGTCTCCCATCAGTGGATCAACGCAATCGGCTCAAACGGCATTCCATCCTCGACTCAACCGGCGTTTTCAGATGTTTCAGGAAGCGTGGCGGCTTCCCAACTCCCCACTCCGGGAACCTCAACCCTCGGTGGTGTAAAAGCCCAGGCGGCTGTCCCGCACCAGTGGATCAACGCGATCTCCAGTAGCGGCCAGCCGTCGACTACACAACCGGCCGACGCTGATCTGAGCATCACGGATGTGACAAACAACGACGTCTCAACATCAGCGCACGGCTTTGCTCCCAAAGCTCCGAATACTTCCGGCCAGTGGCTTCGCGGGGATGCGACTTGGGCCAACGCGCCGGGCCGCCTGAGCTCGTTTACGGTGATTACGACACTCGGCGCATCGACTTATACGCGCCCCGCTAACGTTACAGCGATCCTGGTCGAGTGTGTCGGAGGCGGTGGTGGCGGAGGCGGCACGGCCGGCGGTCTACTTAGTGCAGGGGCCGCTGGAAGCGGGGGATCGGGTTCCTATGCCCGGAAATATATCACGTCTCCTGCCGCGACGTATTCCGTTTCTGTGGGAGTTGGAGGAACTGGCGGTGCAACCGGAAACAATCCAGGTACCGCCGGCAATATTACTACGTTTGGTTCAACGATTGTGACCTGTAACGGAGGGTCGGGCGGTTCCGGAAGCGCGGCCGGCAGCACATCTATTGCGTTGGGCGGTGCCGGTGGCGCCGTATCTACCGGCGGCGATCTCAACGCGGCGGGGCAGGCTGGAGGCAACGGTCTCACGCTTTCTATCACCGTCTCTGCCTCTCAACCCGGAGGAAATTCGCTTTTCGGAGGCGGAGCTACGGGTGTTCTAAATGCAGACGGAGTCGCCGCCGCGGAGTATGGGGCCGGGGGAAGCGGCGCTGCAACTCAAGGAACTACGCCTCGGGCTGGAGGCAATGGCAGCCAAGGGGTCATCGTAGTATGGGAATTCCTGTAAGATTCCTGTCATGCGCAAATATTATGTCCACGCTTCATGCGGCTGCTTGTTCCAGGCGGTACTCGTGATGCAGTCCGCCGAGAACGGCCTTGGCGCGAACAGTACTGTTGCTCGGAAGGCGGTGTCGGTGAATAGCCAGCGGTGTCATTCCTGAAATCGGTTCCGGAATGCCGGGTCCAAGGCTCTTGTGCGGACGTCCCTGGTTGTAGTGCGTTACCCATTCAAGAAGGATGCGCCTCAGATGGCGCTCGCCAAACGGAATCAAGAAGTCCAGACACTCACGACGAATCGTGCCCACGAGTCGTTCGCATACGGCATTTGCTTGCGGCGACCGCAAGGGCGTCCGCAGCACCTTCACCCCCATCGCCGTCACCGCCGCATCCAAGTCTCTTGAGTAGATTCGATCCCGGTCATGAATGACGAACCTGTACCGGTGTTCTCCCGGGATGCCCTCTCGAAATTGCTGCAGCGTCCATTCTGCCGTCGGGTGGGCGGTGACATTGCAGTGGACGATCCTACGCGTCCCGATTTCGATGATCACAAAGACGTAAAGGACGCGAAAGGTCGCCGTCACCACTACGAAGAAATCGCAGGCCACGATCGCCTGCGCATGGTTGCGGACGAAAGTCAGCCATCGTTGCGCCGGATCGGGCGTGCGACCGGATGAAGAGCCGCCGCTCAGGTATTTCCGAATCGTTCTCGGCGAGACTCGAATGCCCAACTTCAGCTGTAGTTCATCGGCGATCCTCGCTTCACCCCACGTTGGATTGTCGGCGCCCATGGTACGGATGAGCTGTTGAAGATCGACGGGGAGTTTGGGCCGTCCTCGCGGCCTGGACTTCCAGCGCCAGAACAAACGGAAACCTTTTCGATGCCACCCTATGAGGGTCTCCGGCTTGACCAGGACTAAGGCACTACGCCATTCGAAGAACTTGCCCAGGAAGACCATGAGCCATCGGGTAGCGTCGGTCGCCCGATGAGGTGGAACTTCACGTTCTTGAAACAGGGCCAGCTGCTTCCGGAGAAATAGATTCTCGGCCGCCAAGGCGCTACGGGATTTTGCCGCCAGCAACAGGAGTCGAGAAAGATCAACCGCCAGTTGGCGAAGACTCTGGAACAAGTGAAAGAGGCCTGAGCGACCAACCCGCTGAAGTCGACATGATCGCTCAGGATTACACATCCCTAACTCTCGCCTGTTCAGGGGTTCGCGGGCCTGCATGGAATAATTGCGCACCACAGCGCGCGATTAGCACAATTTCTAGCACAATGACCGCAGGGAAGCAGAACAACGCAGCCATCCAAAAGGACCGTAAAAGATTCAATTGATGGAGCTTAAGGTTTGGTTGCGGGGGAAGGATTTGAACCTTCGACCTTTGGGTTATGAGCGTACCTGTTATTGGCTATGTAGTTCATAACAAGGCACGAGTGGCACTCGAAAGAGCCTTCAGGAACCCTCGGAAACGGGTAAGGGGAGTTGATTGGGAGTCGAAATTGACCTTTGGGTTTTCGACCCAAGGGATGGGAGTTGGACGGTAGTTGAGAGTCCGATTTGTTTTGCCGGGCGGCCCTCGTCTGTATCAAACAAGAGGAACCCTTGCGCTCAGCTGCGACACAGCGCGAGACCCGTTCCAGTTTCAATTGATACACGATAGCTAGGCAATCCTTGGTAGGCACTGGTCGGAGTGTCTTGCCGACCAACGCTCAGTTCAGGCGGAGTCGTTCCTGATGGCCGGTATCCCCAGTCCGTGGCTTTCGCAAAGGAGAGGCGCTAAACCGACAGCGGCTCCATTTACTCTCCATATGGCTGTACCTATAATCAGCAACTTGGGGAATCTGCTTTCGCTCAATCACCAACTCCTTGCTGTGCAAAAACTAGGGTTCGGGCACATTTTTTGTCCCATCGGAATGGAAGCCGCCCGCCAATTGGGGCGGCGATTGCCGAGGCTCGACTTCTCGAACGGAGTTGATCGAACGATTCCGCGGATCAGCATCGGATGCGCCCAAGGGAGCCTCGTGGCTTCCAAAGGCTCCATCGTTTTTCGCCGAATCCTAATATTTACAACAAACTGGGGAATCTGCTTTCGCTCAAACAGCAACCTCAGCGGTGAACAGATGGAGTTCGGACACAGTTTTGGCACAGCGGAATGGGGTGAACCCCTCCGTTGAGACAATCCGCGATTAGCACACTTGCCGTTCAATGGATTTTTCTTACTCAAACAGGCTCTTCTCCTTCAGAATGGTCCTCGGCTGGTGAAGCGGAGGTGGGCTCTGGTGGAGACCAACCCGCCGAGGAATAACCGGCCGGAGACTCATCGAGACGATGGTCGGGGGAGCCGGTTTCGGTCGGCTTCCCTTCAATCAGCAAACACACATCGGATCGATAGATCTCCGCATGCCTGAAAAAACTCATGGTCGCTCCTTGCGAAGTCGTCGCGGAGCTGGCGGCTTGCTCGAACTCCTCCGGAGGCCGGTAGCCCAAGGCCGAATGCAACCGGAGACGATTGTAGTATTGCTCGATGAACTCCTTGGATGTTGGTGCGCAGGTCATCGAGATCGCGATACTCGTTGGCGTGGATTTCTTCTCGCTTGAGCGTTTTCATGAAGCTCTCGCAACTGGCATTGTCGTAAGGATTCGCTGGCCGGCTCATGCTCGGAATCATTTGGTGCTTCCGCAGAATCGTCACGTAATCGCCAGACGCGTACTGCACGCCGCGGTCCGAGTGGTGCACCAGACCGGGCGGCGGCTTGCGTTCCGCGATCGCGCACTCTAGCGCTGCCAACGGCAGCCGGGTCGCCAGCGTTCGATCCAACTCCCAGCCAACCACCTTGCGGGAAAAGGAATCGAGAATCACGGCCAGGTAAACGAACTCGCGATGCAATCGGATGTAAGTGATGTCGGCCACCCAAAGCTGGTTGATGCCCGTCAGCTTCATTCGGCTCGCCAGGTTGAGGTAGACCTCCAACTGGTGATCGGAGTCCGTCGTCACCACGAAAGCCCGCGGCTGCACCGCCAGCGATCCACCGGGTGCCGATATTCCAGACGAAGATGTAGCGGCGATGTTTATGTCCCTTGACGTATACGTCGGTCGAGTCAAACGGCTCGCCCGGCAAAGCGATGTCGCCCGGCAAAGCCTGCGCAAAGCAGGCGGCAACCCGGAAGGAAGAGCAACCTTGACGGCTCCCGGCGGCGCAGGGCAGGCTGCCTGCGCGGGCATGACACGATTGCCGCCATCGCCAACGCGCCGACATGATGCAAATCCATTTCATCGCTTCGTCCTTCACGCGATCACGATGCGCAGCGGATGTTAGCCGCTAGAGTCTTAACCTAGCGCGCGCATCTATCGACCGCTGGATGAAGGCGAGGCCATGCTGGGTCGGATTTGGACAGTCCGAACCCATACGGCTGCGCGATTCCACCATGGAAGAGACGTCCGTAATCATTGGCGTATTTTGATTCCTCTTCGGGGGTCATCAGGTTGCGATACTGCTCACTAAGACAACTACACCAACCGGGCGCATCCGACATGCTGAGCCTGGCGTTGGCCGGGTCACGATAAAACGCGTTGCAGCCATCCACAAAGCGCGTAAAGCCGCCCGGCGGCGCGGCGGCGGCAACCTGCGCTTGTCTCTGCGCTTCTTTCTGGCGCTCTTCGGCGGCGGACTTCGCGAGGGCCTTTAGCAACTGAGTGCCAACGGAATCGCCGCTATCGCCGGAGGGTTTCGCGCCAGACGTATTGCTCGACGGCTGGGGCGAACTTTGCTTCCCCAGCGGAATCGCGCGATCGCTTGGGCCAAGCTTGACGTGAAGTTCGTCCTGCTCTTCACTGATACCCAGGGCGATCCCAGGGCCCCGGTATTCGTACGACGCGGGAATCATCTGATACCCCGTCTGCTTCCCGTCGCACGCTCGCGGGAGATCGCCCCCCGGCGAATCCCGATCATACCCAGCCCCTTCCGGTCGAAAGCAAAACTGCTGATTGGATGGATGCCATAAGCGGTCGTCACCGCCCTGAAGCTTGATGGACCCCAAGGTGCCGGTGGAATCGGAGAACGCAAAAGCGAGAAGGGTAACGGAGTCCTTTCCAAACGACCCTCCGTTATTATATTGGTGCAGTGGGCCGATCTTCTTGCATTTCCCCGGATCAACGTTATACCATCCGTCAACTTGCCACTTGTAGCCACTAAACAAACTCGAATCCCTGTAGGCTCGGGCCACACTGAACGTGATCGTGCCGTCGTTGCACGCCACGGGTTGGCCATAGATCTGCACTCCTTGCTGGGGTTGTGGTGGTGGTTGTCCGAATTGTCCGGGAAGGCGGGAAGCCGACAGCAGGATCAACGTCGTCAGCTGCAACACCTGAAGTTTTGTCACGTTTCACTCCTCCTGATTTCGGAGACCAATCTGCTATCAGCGTGCCGTGGATACCTGGGAGTCTATCAAATCCGACACCTAAGCCGGTGTAGATCAATCCGGCAGTCGAAATAGCCGGTGTGCATTCATGCTCCAGGCGTTCCTTTCTCGCGCCAGGGATCGTCACCGGCTGGCCGAGACCCGCTGAAGAGGGGCTCGGGGAGTCACGCCGGAGCGGCACGCGATGGCGGTCGAGTAGAGCCCGACGGCCGAAGGGCCGGGGCGTGAAAACACCGCATAAAGCTTGCAAAATTCTGCAACCTCCAGTTAAATCCCATAAAACGGGGAGGGGTTTCGGATCATGGGTGCGATGCTGGTTTCGTTCGAAACATTCGTCGAAAAGGCCAACCGCGCCCGCACCACGGACGAGCTGGTGACGGAGTTTCTGGGCACGGTCAAGCAGCACGGGCTTGACCGGATGATCTTCTGCCTTCAGACCAACCACGATCACATCGACATGAAGCCGGGCGTCGGCGTCATCCAGAATTACCCGGAAGACTGGATGAAGCACTATTTCGAGAAGGGGTACGACCGCATCGATCCGGTGATCACCTATTGCCAGAGCAAGATGGACACCTTCACCTGGGCGGAGATTCCCGAGCGGATGCAGATGACGCGGCAGCAGTTCCAGTGCCTGAACATGGGCATCGAGGCGGGCCTCTATAACGGCATCTGCACGCCGCTGTGGGGACCGAACCAGTTCGCCGGGATCGGCCTTGCCAGCAAGGAGAAGCTGGATTCGTTCGACGGCAATCTCGATCTGATCACCGCCTACTGCAACCATTTCTACATCGCCTTTCAGCGCATCAACCGCAAAAAGGATTTGCCGGAGCGGCAGGTTTACCTGACGAAGCGCGAAGCGGGTCCTGACCTGGGCGGCTGTCGGCAAGCCACGCCTATCGAGGTGACTAAGAAGCTACCTTGGTTGTCCAGTCGCCGCAAGTTCTGATCGATGAAGGCGGGCGCGGCCTGTCCGGCAGCCCGAGTGCTTTAGCGGGAAAACAGTCTGCGCCACAGGCTCTTCTTCTCGGGATCGCCGGCAGCACTCGACAAAGCCGGATCGGGCGCGGACGCCGGCAGAGGTCGCGGAGGGAAGCCTTCCTGTCCAATATAGCGTCGGCGCTTCGGCATCCTTTGGGAAATCGATGTTGAGCGATGGAGAAAATCGCAGTAAATCGCTGGGGCTCGCGTTTTTCAGCATCTCCGCGTCGTCCAGGTTCGAGACCGGAATGTATTTGCTGTATTGCGGGTCGTTCCCGTGCTCCCAATCGATCCATTCATAAAACTCGAAAAAATAGAGCTGCCCGCATTCGCGGCACTTCAGAAGATATCTGCGCAGGTGACTCTCGTCTGAGTAGGTATCGATCAGCTCGAAAAGCTCCTTCATGGGGGTGCTACGCACGAGCTGGGGATCGTCCCAATAGACGCACTGCGTCGGCTCCCGGAACTGATGAAGATTAGGTTCCATTCGACATTTCTCCGGGCCGGTTCATCAAGCCACTCCGACTGCAAGAATTATTTCTGCGAATGCTTCGGCCTGAAATCCCTTGCAACGGTGAAGAAGCTGTCAGGCAGATCAATGTGATTCATCGTCCTTGGGAAGCCCCTGTTGCTGTTGAACAGCAGCACTCATGGCCTGGATCTGCCGCGCTTCAGGCTCATTGTTGAGCGCTCTCTGCGCGGGAGTTTGGGCGTATACACGAAGAGAATGCAATAACACTGCGAGCACAAAAATAGAGGCGCGGTGCACGATGCAACTCCTTCACCGATTTTGCGTTTTTGACTGGGAAGTCAGCCGGAAGTATACCATCCGGGGATATTCCATTTGGGGCACCGGCCAGCCGAATGTAACTTCGATGATGGATTCGACAACTGATCTCGGCAGAGTTCACAGGGCATGGTGCGATGGCCAGAGCGATCCCGCCTTTCGAGGAATTAAAGCACCTGAGTTTGCCCCTTCAGCTTGACGGACAGTCGCGGCTTGGATGCAGCCCTGCGCAGTAAGATAGAGCTTATCGATAGAGGCGGGAGAAGCTGTCCGTGCGGCTCAAAAAACCCGACGACAGCGCATGCCGGAACGTTCGCCGGTGGAGTTCAAATTGGAGATGCAGGTTGAAATCAGGAAGACTTGATTTTATGATCCTCCGCACCATGCGACACCTTGCGACGTGTTTGGTTCTTCTGTTTGGTCTGTGCGTGCTTTCGGGCTTGCCCGCTTATGCGCAAAATAAAACAGCATGCGAGTTGCTCTCCAAAGCCGACGCGGAGGCCATCCTGGGAGTGACGCTCCAGCCGCCGAAGCCCAGCGCGCCCTTTCGCTCGCTTCTCGATCCGGATTTCACTTCCGGCACGCCTGAGCAGGGCTGCGAGTTTACCAACTTCACGTTCAACTACGCAGCGCCCAATCAGCCCAAGCCGCCCAAGGTAGTTAACGTCCGCCTCGAAGTCCGGTACTCGTCGACGCCCGACGCTCACGCCGTGGACGAGGCTCACAAGCAGGTAGATACGCGCACCTACGACCATCCGACGGATCTGCCCGGTCTGGGCGATGCGGCCTTCTGGATCGGAGCGCCCAATAACGTGACGCTGTTTGTGTTCCTCGGCGGCACGACGCGATTGATGATCGGCCCCAGCGAGATCGGCCTGGAGCAGGAGAAGGCGCTGGCCGTCAAGGCGCTCGCGGCGCTGGGCAAGACCAACTTCACTTACGGGAACCAGCCGACCGGACTGACCAAGCCGGTGCTGGGCAAACCGGGTCCCAATCCAAGCGCGCTCGACCAACTGAAACGCGCCCTCACCGCGAAAGCCGACGCGGGAGACGCGAAAGCCCAACTCGCGCTCGGGCGACTCTATCAATCCGGCACCCTGGCCCCTGACGGAACGCGCGCAACACGACTACGCCGGCGCCGCCTACTGGTATCACCAGGCATCGGATCACGGTGACGCTCAGGCGGCCTATGAACTCGCAATCCTTTATCGCGATGGACTGGGCGTGCCTGCTGACGCGTCGCAGTCATTCCAGCTTCTGCAAAAAGCCGCCGAAGCCAACTATGTGCCGGCGATGTCGCTGTTGTCCGATGCCTACGCCGAGCAAAAAACTCCGGTGAGCGGCCAGCGCGCAACCTATTGGGCGATGAAAGCCGCCGAGGCGGGCGACCCCCAGGGATGGCTGGTTCTGGGCTTTGAATACGACACGGGAAAGCTGGGCGGTGATCCGCCCTATTGGCACCAAAAGGCGATGGAGTCTTATAGGAAGGCGGCCGACGGCGGCAATTGCCTCGCCATGATGGCCATCGGAGATTTGTACGCCACCGGGAGCGGCGTTCGCGCCGATCAGGCCCAGGCGCAGAGTTGGCACACCAAAGCCCAATCGTGCCAGGGCGGAAATCTTGCAATGCTTCAACAGCAGGTGGCGCAATACAAGGCCAGAGCTGCCGCAGCAGCGCGATCCCGCGCTTTACCCCGTACTCGCCGCGCTCCCGGATATTCCGAACCCGGCGCAAGCTCCCGTAATAATCGAGCGCCGGCTCAGGCGCGGAATGCGGATCGCTCCGGATTTAATCAGAGCATAGTCGACGGTCTCATCGCCGGCGCGGTGATTGTCATCGCGCTCGACGTATTGTTCGGTTCGACTTCTTCATCGGGTAGCGATGCGGATGCGGGTAACGCTATATTGAATGGTATGCAGCAGTCGAGGTGTGCTGGCCAGGGCAACAAGGTGACTTTTCAGGAGGGGGTTGCAGTAGGTCACAGGTGCTGGGGGGCACGACCGGTCCCTGAACATCAGCCGCCCGCGCTCCTACAAGGAATTGCAAAACGACTGATGGCCATGGCCGACGCCTTCGTGTCGGGGATGAGCCCCGCCTATGCGGCCTCCTTCCCGGTCAGCAGATCGAACAGGTCGCCCTGCGCCTTGACCGGCTGCGTGAATTCACAGCAGGCGATCTCGGTCACGATGTTCACCTGCCGCCACGCGTCCTGATGAACGGTGGTGTCGATGCCGCAACCGGCCTCGATGTCGATGCCCGTCTCGGCGAAGAACTTTTCGAACTTGGCGTTGTCGACGCGCTGGTAGTATTGCGCGCCGGAGTAGCGGAACGGCGTCGAGCCCTGCGGCAGGATGAACATCCGAATGTGCCGAGATGCCCGGCGATATCGATGATTTTCAGCTCGAACTCCGGGACCGGTGTAGCGCGGGGCCTTGCGGTCGGTCATCAGGCGGCCGAAGGGCGGATTGCCGATGACGCTGTCGAAGTCGCGCGGCAGGTCCTGCCAGATGTCGAACAGGTCGGCGCAGATCCAGTTTGCTTCCGGCAGAAGCTTCCTGCCGATGGCGACATAGGCCGGATTGATTTCGACGCAGGTGATATCGACCGGCTGATCGTGATATTTGAAATGCCGGTAGCAGAAGGACAGGATGCCGGTGCCGGCGCAGAGGTCGAGGATTTTCGGCCCGTGAACCTCGATCTTGAAGTCGTTGGCCAGGTCGAGCGGCGTGAAGAACGCGCCTGAACGCGCGCTGTCGTGCTCCGCGCCTTCGTGCCAGTTTTCATAGACGAAGATCTTGTCGTCGAGTGTCAGTTCGGCCTTCTCAAGCAGGGATTGCGCGGCCCGGTGATTCCTGGACTGCTCCTTCGTAAGTTTTGCCATGTTGTTTCTCCTTCGCGGGTTGTCACTACGCGAGGAAAAGGCCGGGGCCGATGAACGGCGTGTCACCGGAGGGAAACGGCCAACACGGGACGACCGCAGGGAGGAAGGAGCGGGCAGCGCCGTTGACTAAGCCGGCGGCCCTGGCATCGTGAGCGTAGGAGAGTGACAACGCGACGGGAGGAGAACTGGCATTACGAGAGAGCATGTCCATCATGGCCCGCCCTCCTGCTGCAGCGGCTCGCACGGACGACCGTCATGATCGGTGAGGACCATGCCCGGCGTCAGCGCCACGAACAGCGGTCGGATCGTGTAGTCCTCGCCGTCGCGGTTGACGGCCACGATGGCGGCAGCCGGTTCGCCGCCGACGAAGCAGGAGAAGAGCGCGAAGTTGTCATAGTCGCCGGAGACGAGTGCCTCGAAGGCGGCGCGATGTTCGGCTGTGATGTTTGTCATGGCGCGCCTCACGCTCTGATCGCGCCATGCGTCCACGCCTCGTCGGCGTAGGCGGACAGCGTCTTGGTGGCCGTGAACTGCAGGTCGCGCTCGACGTGCAGGCCCAGCCTGCCGCGCACGGATTCAAGCTCGGAGATGCGCACGGACCCGGTCTCCGGGCAGCCCATGCCGAGATCGCACAGGCCGAAGGCGATATCGGGCTCGTCGGGATCGAGCTCGGTCAGGAGCCAGGTGCATCCTGCATCGGGCGTGAAGAGTTTCACGACCGGCAGGAAGTCCGGCTCGGCGATCGCCCGTTCGGAGAATTGCTGGCTGAGGCGGCCGTTGCGCAAGCAGCCGTTCGCGGATATCGGCGGTGAGGAGTTCCATGCTCATCGCTGGCCTCCGCTGATTTCGGTGTCGAAGTGGCCTTCGGCGATGGCATTGCAGGCGGCGAAGTCGATATGCCGGGCGATGCAGAAGTGCCGGAGGTCGGCGAGAAGATCGATGACGGCTTCATCGCAGACGGGGAAGTCGTCGCCGCGTGCCCACATGGCGGCGTTGAGGGCGGAGCGTGCCGTGCCGATGCGCTGCGCGTTCGGTCTGACGGTTCCGGAATCGAGTTCGATGACATTGGCTGTTTCCTTTCGTGGTTGTTCAGTACGCGAAAAGAAACGCCGGGCCTGAGGGAAGGCGGGGTCAACGGGTTACACGGTCGCTTGGCGCGGGCGCCCGTTGACGACGCCGGCAGGTCCGGCAGGCTGAGCGTCAAGACTGAACGGCCACGGGAAAGGAAAAAAGAGCCATGCCGAGATCAAGGACGGAGGCTGAACGAGGTCATCAGGCTCACGGGTCGCGCCCGGTGGGGGAAATTTTGCGTGAGGGATTGTTACCGGAGGCCGAGACCCGGCACAGCGATCCGCAGCGCCAGCGCTTGCGCGGCGTGAGACGGGGCTCGGCGATCCCCGCACGGGCGGGGGAGTAAAGCCCGACCGGCGTTTATCGCCGGGCACGCCGGGATTCGGAGAGTATTACTTCGTCTTCGGCGGATGCTTCGGCTTGAAATCCTTGGCGACGGTGTAGAAGCTGTCGGGCAACGGAATGTGGTTGTTTTCGAGGGTTACAGCCATCGCATCCTCGACCTCGAGTCGCGGATCATTGGGATTTTTTTGACGATTTTTTGCGTCAGCAACACGCAGTATCGCCAGATTTCTTACGAATTCCACCATTCCTATGGTATCGGCATCACCGGGGTCTTTGGTCGTAAAGAGGTGCTCGACTTGTGCGGCGAGGTCCGGCCTACCTTTGATCGGTCAAAATCTTCTCTGCCCCGTTGATCAGGGCGACTGTATAGTCGGCCTGATCCTGATCAGCCATTTTATCGAACTGCCGTATTTCCATCGCCTGTGCCGCACTAGTTAAAAACATGGCCGCCGACAGGAACACAAGAGGCGTATTAAAGAGAAACTTGCGCAAAGGTCCTCCGGTTAACTACTGCTTCTTTTTTTCCTGCGACTTGTGCGGCGAGGTCCGGCCTGCCTTCATCGGTCAAAATCTTTTCCGCCCCATTGATCAGAGCGACTGTGTAGTCGGCCTGATCCTGATCCGCCATTTTATCGAACTGCCGAATTTCCATCGCCTGCACCATACTGGGAAGAAGCATGGCCGCCGACATGAATGCGGCGACCAGAAATTTATTAAACCGGCTCATAAAACCTCTTGCATGTCCTGCTGCAGTCTGCCGCAACTTGAAGTGCGAAGCAAACGCACGGCGCGGAGCAAACGCACTGGCCCGCCGCGCCCCGCTCTGACAGTACAGACCCATGGGATGCCCGCCTTCGCGCGCGCAGGCGTGAGGTCCGGACGACTCTATTGACAAAAAATCACGAGGAACAGCAGCAGGCAGGCGTCCGGCTGGACACCGCGCGATGCGTGATGCTTTGGGCATATGTCCTCTTATAAAGCGATGAGGAATTCTAACATATCCCCGCAGGACGAAATGGATGGCGACCGTGCGGCGGGCCGCTGTTCGGCACGGAGGGCAATGATCGGGGATTAATCCTCCGGCTGGCTAACCTTGTCTGGCGATTCGCCAGCAGGCCGTGCTCAGGCTAGACTGGACGCATCATGCCCGATTCGAAGCCAGAGCCGCGCCTGTCCGTCAAGCTCAAGGCGACTCCTGCCCACACGTCGTCCTGGGTGAGGGTTCTCCAGGACGGCCGCATCGAGCTTGAGTATTACGACTTCAGCCCGGCGGCGGACGACAATTTCGGCAACGATGTGGCGTGGATGTACCACATCGCAGAATCTGAAAAGCCGCGCCTTTGCGTGCTGCTGGCGCAGAAGACGGGAACCGCGATCTCCGGCGACGAGGCGATGCTCGATGCCTTCGCCGGCGGCTTCCGAGACACCTGGCAGATCAAGGACTGGCTCAAGGCGAACGGCGTCCCGTACGAACAGGAGTTCGACTCATGGGCGTGAGCGGCGGCGCCGGCGGTCTCGCGTTCGGCGAGGCTGAGTGCACAATACAACCAATCACAACAAGCGGGAGACCTCACCGTGCGGCTGGAAAAACCCGAATCCGGGAATGACACCTTTAACCTCGTCATGTCGCCTGTGGAGTGGCGCGAAATCCATGCCCTGGCGAAATTCGGGCAGGTGGCTGCGGCGTATGACTGCACTGCCCCGTATGTCCTGCAGGTTTTAAAATACGACGCCTCGCAGCCCGAGGAAATTCTGGCGGACAGGGAAATGCAGGCCGCGCTTGCTGCCCTTGACCGGATGGCGGCTCGAATCCCGCCTGACGGCGGAGGACGCGGCAACATCACCTTCGCGCTGCCCAAGGAGGATATGCGGCAATTCCTGGTCATTCTCAACCTGGCGGCAGCGGCGGAGAAACAGGCCGTCCTGGTTCACGACTCGGCGCCTGAAAAATTTCCCCACGTCTTTCCCGATATCGAAGTCGACTGCAAATACTATGCTCGCGCTTTCGAGGACCTCTTGATGGCCCTGCACGAAC
>CAWGTB010000010.1:0-203494 GCA_963825405.1 uncultured Solibacteraceae bacterium
TGCAACTCCGCCGTCAACGGCGGTGGCATTGCCAACACGGGCACGCTGAACGTCGCCTCCAGCACCATCAAGAACAACTCGGCGACGTCCGCGGGGGGTGGGATCAGCACGATCGGTGGCATCGTGACGATCACCAATTCGGTGATCAACAGGAACGAGGTCAACTCATCGGGACCGCCCTGGGCGGAGGGATCGACTGTGAGAACAGCACTCTCACGCTGAACAACGACAAGGTCAAGGACAACAAGGCGGAAGGTGCCACGGCCCTGGGCGGGGGGATTTACGCCCTCGACAGTACGGTGGTCATCGAGAATTGCCCGATCACGGGCAATGAGGCCGATGGCAGCGTGCAGGGCGTTGGGGGCGGGCTTTACAGCTCCGGCAACGTCTTGACCCTGGAGAACACCAAGGTCAAGGGCAACAAGGCCACGACCGGAAGCAACGACATCTTCATCGACCCGTGAGTTCCCCGTGGGCCGGTATGAGGGTTGGGCCTTCCCGGCTCAACCCTCGTGCGCGGCCCGGGCCGATTCGCCTACCTGGTCGCCAGGCTCGCCCTCCGGCCTACCTTCGCCGCTGGCTCGAGTCGGAAGTTGAGTAGGCTGGGTCGAGACCCAGCTCTGTCAATGTGCCTAAAAATGTTGACTCTAATGCGCCGGGTCCGGACCCAGCCTACGAGGACTCCAGGCGTTGAGCGCCCTCGGAAAAGAGGAACCGGGATTGCTCCAGGAAGTGTGCTGAGCCGGCCCCTCATTCCGCGATAGTATCGGGGAACGGTCGCCGCCGGATTGCCTTGATCCGGTCCGGACGGCCCATCGCGGATGATGGTTCCCTCATGGCACGGCGGATCTTGCGAACTCCCGAGAGCCACCCGGCCCCAGGCCGCCCGCTCGGACACGCGCGAGGGAACCGACCCATCCGGGGGATCGAACCCATCCGGGATGCGGATCGAACCCAATCGCGGCGCCGCGATCGAACCCATCTCGGGTCCGGAACAAACCCATCTGGCGGCGCCGGGCGCCGGATCGAACCCAATCACGGTGCCGGGATCGAACCCATCTCGGGCCGAGAACGAACCCATTTTGGGACGCCGGGCGCCGGATCGAACCCATTTTGGGACGCCGGGCGCCGGATCGAACCCATTTTTCCGGCGGAACAGTGGAGTAGGCCGGGTCGAGACCGGCCTACCTGCCACTTCCCTTCTGGCCACGGCCTCATCGGCCGGTCGGCCTACCCAGATCCGGGGCTCCGGGCTATGATGGCGGTCGGAGGCGTGGAGCCACGCACCAGGAGAGACCCCGGAGGAAGGATTCCGTGCCCCCGGCCGCCCCGCCCTCGCCCCAATCCCCGCCCGCCGCCGCGCCGTTGAGCTCGACCCTCAGTCGGATGATCCGCGGGACGTTCTGGCTGGCGCTCAAGACGCCGGTCTCGGTCGTCATCGCGCTCTGGAGCGTCCCGCTCACCCAGGAATACATCGGGTACAGGAACAACGACGCTTATCTGTTCGCCTGGGGGTTCGGGTACATCCAGTTCCTCCTCGAGTTCGGGATGGGCTCGTCGCTCCAGAGGCAGATGGTCGACGCCTATTCCCGGGGCGACCGCGACGGCGTGAACCGGACGATCGCCTGCGGGATGAACTTCTACGCGACCGTCGCCCTGATCCAGATGGCGGTGCTCCTGGGGATCGCCTATTTCTGGCTCCCGCCGAAGTTCCAGGGCAACTCGCTGGTCATCGGCCTGCTCTGGGTCCAGATCCTGACGACGCCGTTCTTCGGGATGTCGACGGTGGTCGGCAGCGTCCTCCAGGCGGCCCGCCGGTACGACTTCATCCCCCGGCTGGAGCTGGCCATCGTCGTCCTCCGGTTCGGGCTCCTGGCCCTGGGCTACTGGACCAAGGCCCCGTTCCTGGCGGTGGTGATCGGGCAGCTCGCCATCCAGATCGGCCTGTCGCTCGGGCCCGGGCCTCTGGGTGATGGTCAAGGAGCTGGGCTACGTCCCGCACTTCCTCGGCGCCCGGCGGTCGGACTACGCGGCGATGTTTCACATCAGCCTGTACATGACCATGATGCAGTGGAGCGTCGTGCTGGCCGACAAGGTCGACACGACCGTCCTGGGCTACGCGCTGCCCGACCCCGACTCCGAGTCCCTGCTCACGGTCTATCAGAACGTGAGCCGGCCGTTCCTCCAGATCCGCCAGACCGGCTGGACCCTGGCCTACCTGGTGATGCCCGCGGTGGTCAGCCTGGCCGTGGGCGGCGACCGCGCCAGCCTGGAGCGGATCAAGTTCGACGGGACCCGGATGCTGGTGGCGCTGCTGACCCCGGTGACGCTCCTGGCCGGGATCTACGCGGCGCCGTTCCTGGCCTCTGGGTCGGGCCGAAGTTCGTCCCCGACGCCTGGATGCTCCAGCTCTTCCTGGTGGCCACGCTCCCGCTGGTGCTCTCGGTGCTCACCCAGATGGCCATCGGCATGGGCAAGATCAAGGTGGTGGCGATCTCGAGCCTGGTCGGGGCCCTGCTGAACCTGCCGATGAGCTGGTACCTGACGCGGGCCTACGGGGTCTCGGGGGTGATCTGGGGGACGGTCCTGACCACGCTGTTCTCGAACCTGCTGGTGCCGGGGGTCTACCTGTTCCGGGTCCTGGAGATCCGCCCGTCGACGTTCCTGCGCCCGGACCCTGAGCCCGCCGATGGCCGGGGCGTTCGCCCTGGTGGTCGGCGTGCTGGGCGTTCGGCTCGGTCGTCTCGCCCGACCCGGCGAGCGTGCCGGGCCTGGCGCGGGCCTTGCCGTTCCTGGCGAACCTGGGCGTGGGGTCGCTGGCCTACCTGGCCGGCTACGCCGTCATGCCCGCCGGCCGGGGCGACCTCTCGGCGATCGCCCGCAAGCTGCTCCGCCGACCGGCCCCGGACGGCTGATGGCGAGTCGGCTCCGGGTTTGCATGGGGATTTCCCGGCGGCCCACGATGGCATAAGATGATGGCATCGACCGAGGCGCGGGACGCGACCGGCTCCCGCCCAATGCCGAGGCCCAGGGCGAATCCGACTCCATGACGCACTCCTTCCATTTCGACCCCAACACGATCCTCGGCGTCCCCTCGGGGGCCTCGCTCCGCGAGATCCGCGACGCCTACCATCAGAAGTCGCTCAAGTACCACCCCGACAAGGGGGGCGATGAGTGGGCCTTCCGGATGGTCGTCCGGGCCTACGAGATCCTGAGCCACGCCCGGGTCGTTGACCGGGCCTCCGGCGAGTCGCACGTGGGCCCGCCGCAGTCCCAGGCCCCGCCCGAGCCGCCATCCCGGGCGACCTGGACCGACGGCTTCGCCCCGTCCGACCCGCCCCCGGGTCCGACCGCGTTCGACCCGATCCCGTCGACCAACATCAAGGGCTGGAGCGGGACCGCTCGACCGCGATCCGGGGAGGACCCGGCCAAGCTCGCCCGGATCGTCAACGCCGAGCTCCTGATCCTCCGCTTCGAGCTGGACTGCACGATCGACCTCTTCGCCCGCCGCCCCGAGGACCGCAACCTGAGCTGCACCCTGCACGTCACCTGGCCCGTGGAGGAGCTGGCCGATCGGGCCCCGTCGATCCCCGACGCCGCCAAGATCCACAAGCGGATCAACGAGGCGTTCAAGGCCAAGGGCGTCCGCAAGCACGCCCTGAACAAGCGGTCGAGCATCGAGGACGGCCGCCTCGACGCCTGGTTCACCTACCCGACCGCCGTCATGGCCTCCGAGGCCCTCGACGCCTTCCGGGCCGCCCTGGCCGAGAACGACATCGAGGTCGAGAAGCAGGTCCGCGAGATGGCCGTCCCCCGGCAGTGGAGCTGAATCGGGATGGCGGCATGAATGATTGATCTGATGATTAATGGGTGAGAATGAGGGGCGTGGTTCACTCGACCGCCTCTCGCGTCGGCTGGCCTGCCCCGCGATCTTGGCCATCAACCATCGACCATCGACCATTCCCCGGCCAGGCCCTTCACCCCCGCCCCGCCCTCGCCTAGACTGAGAGCCGAGGGGCCCGTCGATCGTGCGCGACCCGGCCCCGATCGCGAGGTCCGATCCGACGATGTCCACGGGACCCGACCAACCCTCCGCCCGTCGATGGAGGTTCGACCACCTCGACCCCGGCTCGGAGCCCGTCGCCCGGCCGGCTCCCGCGCCTCGGGCCGATGGGCGGTCGGGGCGATCGTGGCGTCGGTCCTGACGCTCTGGCTCGGCCTCGACCTGGCGTTCCGGGGCTGGAAGGCCCGATACCAGGCCCGGGCCGAGTTCGGGGCCGCGAAGGTCGCCCCGCTCGTCGACCCCCTCGCCGCGCTCGCCCCGCCCGGCGTCGACCCGCCCCGATGGCGGTCGGCCGTCGCCGACACCCACGCCATGCTCCTGGCCCTGACCGGCGCCGGCGTGCTCGACGAATCCCGGATGGACGACCTCCGCCGGGACATCGCCGACCGGGTCGAGAAGGCCCGGCCCGAGACCGCCCTCAAGACCCTGGCCGACCTCTGGGACGACCTCGAGCTCAAGGCCGGCCCGGTGATCGCCCCCGACCGGACCCCGCCCCCGGCCAACTCCCGCCACGCCGCCCGACACCCCCGACCGCCCCGGCCCGCGATCCTGGGGCCGCCGTCCCACGCCGTGAAGCCGACCGCGAATTCACGCCGTCCAATCCGGGTCTTTGCCAATCGGTTTCGACGATCCGCCGCAACGTCCCGCGTGCTGGCCCCGATCGGGTATTGCTTGAACGGCAACCTGCTCACCCCTGTACTCCGACTCGCCCTCGAGTAATTATGGATTGCTGATTCGACACCCGTCGGAATCCAGGAGTCCGATGAAATGCCGAAGACAATTCGCCCTGTCGGTATTCGCCTGGTGGCGTTAGGCCTCCTCGCCGGGTAATAGCCCGGCTCGGGCTCCGAGGTTCGAGCCGAGGGGTTGCCGATCGTGTCGTGCCGGGGACGGCGGGTCGAGGTTAGTCGATCCAACGAGTGCGGGTAAGAATAAGAGGATCTGGATTTCCCGAGCCTGCTCAAGGCCGGAGCTCAACCAGGTGGCACGGGCTCGTCCACGCCCATCGTGATAGAACCGATCAGGTGGTGGGTCGGAGACGACCTTCGGGCCAAACACCCTGACTTCCCAGCTTGCCATCGGCGCCGATCCTGAGTCCATCGGTCGAGATAGAAGCACGCTTCTGGTTGCTCAGACGTCGTCACGGAGCGTGGTGGGGCGCACAACGTCAGGAGTTGAGTGAAGGCGTACATCTAGTTCAGATGCCACTGACGGCTCGGCGGCGACGGGACGAGATGCTGACCATACCGGGTGCTGTCGCCGTGGACGGCATCTGGACACACAGCTTTCAAGAGGGACCCGGCCGGCAGGCGCTCGGAAGGAGCTCATCGATCGCGCCACCCGCCGGGTGCCACGGGACGTACTGAACTCGTACAGCCAGCGACCCGGAAATCGCGGGGCCGAGTACGGAACCCCGGCCGCGAGGCTCGGAGGCGAGACTCCGTCGTTCGGCTCCGACTCGCCACGTCTCGAACATGCTCGAGGATCAGGGGCGGCTCAGGGTCTCGGCGGCGGCCCGGGCCAGGCGCAGACGATGGCGTCGTCGACCGAGGGGTGGCAGTCGACCAGCATCCCGAGCCGGACGCTCTCCAGGACCGCCGCGACCCGGGGGTTGGTCAGGCAGAGCCTCAGGGCCCCGCCGGATCGGTCGAGCCTCAGGTGGTGCGCCACCAGGACCCCGATCGCCCGGCCGGAGAGGTGGCCGACGTGGTCGAGGTTGATCACCACCCGCCTCGGGAACCGCCGGTCGAACAGCGAGAGGCAGCGCGTCCCGGAAGGCGTCGATCTCGCGATCGCCGTCCAGCGTGGGGAGCAGCGGGGTGATCACCAGGACGTTCTCGATGATCTCGGTCTTCAGCCCGATCTCCTCGCCCTCGCCGCCGAGGCTCAGGAACTCCTCGGTCGCGTCGGGATACTCGTCGACCGGCGGCATCGCGCTGTCGTACGAGGGCTCGATCCGGCTGGACCGGTACATCGACCGGGCCGATCGCCAGGGCGAAGGACAGCGGGCCGATCCGGATCTCGTCGCCGTCGCGGACCTCGGCCTCTTTGTTCCGGAGCGGCCGGCCGTTGAGGAGGGTGCCGTTGGTGCTCCCGAGGTCGCGGAGGACCAGCCGGCTTCCCCGGCGCTCGAGGCTGGCGTGCGTCCGGCTCACGGTCACCGACCCGAGGCGGAGCTGGCAGTTCGGCCCCCGGCCGATGACGAACTTCGAGGCCCGGATCGCGATCGGCCGGCCCGTCGAGGGGCCGTCCTGGATGATGAGGCGGATGCCGGACATGGGGGGGGCCTCCTCGGCTCGGTGCGGGCGGACGTCCTCGGCCCGCATCAGGGCGGCCAGGATCGGGACGGGAAGCGGGCGGAGGTCGGGCTGTACCGGCCAGGGGCCTTCCAGAGCCGAGGTGATGTCGGGGCAGACCTCGACCTCGCGGCCGAGCCCGGCGACCTCGAAGATCGACGCCACCTGAGGCCGGAGGCCCGAGACCTTCACGGCTCCCCCCTCGGCCCGGGAGCAGCGACGGACGACCCCGGCGATCGAGCCGGCGGCCCAGGTCGAGAGCCGCTCGACGCCCGAGAAGTCGAGGACCAGCCGCCGGTGACCCGCCTCGACCAGCGCGATCAGGTCGCCGTTGAGCTCGTCCAGGTCCTGCTCGCGGATCAGGGCCTGGTCGGACAGCGTGACCACCGTGAACCCCTTCCGCCTCGAGAGCCGGAACCGCGCCCAGCCGCCGGGCGTCGTCGAGGGGCCGGCCGATGTCGACCTCGAGTTCCGGGGCGTGTGCGGCTGCTTCATCAGGCTGAACCGCTCGAGCGACTCGAGCCAGTCGGCCCCGGTCGTCGAGGGGTTCCGGTCGTCGAGCGTGCTGACGATCCACTCCTCGATCCGTCGCCCGTGGAAGGCGTCATCGGGCGTGGCCTGCGGCTCCGCGATCGGGATGGACTGGCGATGCCGGGCAGCGTCATGAACGTCTCCCTTCGGGGCTCGGGCCAGGCGCGAGGGCTCGACGGCCCGCCCCTGGTCGAGGTGGCGGCAGTCCTGGATTCTCGATGGTTCGGTCACGCTCGGGTGAGCCGGGGGCCGGGGAAAGGCTGCACCTTCCCCGGGTTCGGGTTCGGAGGCCCGTCGTCAATCGCGAGCAGACCGGGCCGGAGAGGGTGGCCGGATGGGCTCGACGCGGACCCCGCGAGATCCCGACGCCCGGTCACGGGCGGTCAGTCGCTCTCGGGTGCTCGGGTCGCCTTCGATGCGTCCCGATGTTCAACTAGGCGAGAGCCGGGCGTCGACCTGGCCCGGAAGTCCGCCGCTCCCGATAGATTTCCGGGGCGAGGAGTTCAGCCCGCCCTACCGGGCTCATGTATGGAGCAGCACCCCCTTGATCCAGCAGGGGCCCTCGTACGCCCCGGGATGACCGACCAGCCGATAGGCTCTCCGGCGGATCGATCACGGGGCGACGCGTCGCCAGGCGAGACGGTCGCCGGCAAGCAGAGAATCACCCCCGCTCGCACTCGAACGGGTTGGCGGGGAAGGCCGGGTCGAGCACGATCAGGGCCTCGGCCTCGCGGCGGAGCGACTGGTAGGGGAGGGCGTGTTCTCATAGATGTTGGGACGACCAGCCGAGCGGCTGGCCCTTCTGGGATTGCCGAATCAGCGGACCGAATCGTCGTGAGGCGGCGGGCCTCGGCCGCGTGGCCGAGCCGCTGGTGGCGATCGCGGCGACGAGGTCGAGAGCGGGCGGACGGCCAATTGCTCAGGCCGTTCCGGTCGGCCTCGGCGATCCATTTCAGGGCCTCCTCGGGCCGGCCTGGCGGAGCGGAGGCGCAGGCCGTGGCCAAGGGCGAATAGGGGGCCACGGACCTCGGAGCTGGGCGTCGAGCTTCTCGCCAGGGCGATCACGCGCGACGGGTCGCCCACCGGCCAGGGGGCGTGCGTCACGCTGACCAACAGCTCGGCCGCGGGGGCCGGCCCAAGCCCTCGCTCAGGCCGCTCGAGCACAGCCGGTGTTGTCGGGTGAAGCCCTCGCGGCGACCGGTGATGGCGTAAGGGCCGAGATCTCGCGGGAGGGTTCGCCTCCTCGGACTCGCCGTGATCGGGTCTGACATGCCCGCGGGCCCTGGCCGCTCAGGCCCTTCACCAGGCCCAGGGCCGCTGCCCATCGACGGTCCCGCAGGTAGGGGTTCAGGAGCTCGGAGACGCGGGCGAGGACCTGATCGACCGCGGGGTCGCCCATCCGCCGCGAGAGCTCGAAGGCGCGGGCGAGGTCGGCGGAGGCCTCCTCCGGCCGGTCGAGGTAGCGAGCTCAGATCTGCCGACCCGCCGGAAGTGGTCGTCGCGTCCGTCGGCGGGTAACTGCGGGCCAGCCCGACGGCGCGGGCGAACGCCCGGCGGCGTCGCCGCGCGGCCGGCGGCGGCGAACGGCGCGGCCGAGGGTCTCCAAGGTCAGGGACGGCCGGGACCGGCCTGGCGCGGGCGGCCTCGTGTCGCGGTCGCCACCGAGCCAGGCGTCGGCCTGGCGCGACCGAGCCAGACCTCGGGGTCGTCGGGCCGCTCGGCGACAGCGAGAGCAGGGCGTCGGACCGCTCCGCCGCGCCGACCCGCGCCAGCGCGGGCCTCTTGCAGTTTCATCGAGGAGGCGTCGGGCCAGGGCTTACCCTCGATGAGGGCGTCAGTCGCCGCTTATGATCACCGCGTCACCAGTCCTGCCACCATCGCCACCGCTTTGTTGAATCCTTTGCCAGCCAGGGCGTCCTCGATGCCGTGGCGGACGGATTCGTCGGTACGTCGCAGCTCCGGCCCGAGCCTCCCGCGTCTCCCGCACCCGCTGGTGGGCGACACCGCCGGAAGGGCCACTTGGCGGATGAGGCTCGCTCGGTTTCGATCGACCGAGGACGCTTCTGGAACCGGCCCGCCCGGATATCAACGCGCTGCTTGAGGGTCCAGTGCCACGTCCTGTAGGGCCCCTGGGCTCGCGCAGCTCGCGTACGTCTCGGCGACAGCGCGGCGACGGGCCGCCAGTCGGAGACGGCCTACTGGTAGCGCGTCAGCACGCGGACCAGATCCAAGACAACATTGAGGTTGCGGCTGGTCCCGAAGACCTCCACAGCCGCCCGCATGCCGGCGGCGGTACCCTCAGACGTCGTCGCCGAGCAGGAGGAACATGGCGTGCTGATGGACCGGCAGACCGGACTCGTCGAACCTCGGCGGCATCGGCACAGCGGGCGGCATGCAGGCGGCCTCTTTCATGGAGACTCAGCGACCGGCCGTACTCACCCGACGAGCACGTCGAGTTGCGGAGGCGAGTGCCGGGTCGTAACCTCGCCCGGGGACGCGTCCAGGGCCCGGCGACCGCGTCGTCGCGTCGCGCAGCGGCGCGGTAGGTCTGGGCCAGCGGCCCGGCCTCGCGGTGGAACGCGGCGAGGTCGAGCAGGGCCCCGCCCACACCGCGGCCGCTTCGCTCTTGCCGGCCCGCGCGGGAGAGCTCCTCGAAGAGGGACTCGCCCGCGTAGGCGGAAGTCGGCCGCCTCGGCGGCCCGGCCGGCCCGAGGCTGGACCGGTAGAGGGCGGCCAGGGCCGCAAGGATGTTCAACCGGACCTGTTCCCGGCCGCGCTCGACCGCGGCGTCGCCGGGGCGCGTCGCGCCAGCTTGTCGAAGAGGAGGTGCGGGACCCGCTCCAGGGTCGCGAGCGCCTCTCCCCCTGCGCATCCTCGGACCTGGCCGCGAGTCAGACCCAGGGTCGAGAGGAGCGTCGCCCGGCCGAGCCGGACGTCGAACTTCGGCCTGGGAAGGCGACTCACGTGGAGCCTGAGCGGTCGTCGGAGCCGTCCCGGCGACGGCCGTCCGGCCCGCCCGCGCCTTCGCCGCCGCCTCCACTTCGGCCACCAGCGCGGCGAAGGCCGGGTGGTCTTTCAGGAGCGGCTCCCCTCGCAACGTGATGGCGGGTCTGAGTAATTGGCTGGTAATAGCTCGCGAGGCGAGTCGAGGTCCAGACCGTGCCCCGGGCCACGGCCTCGCGGTAGTCGTCGACCGCCCGGGTCAACGAGGGCGTCGCGACGCGGCCTTCTGCTCCGGCGTCAGGTCGGCATTGATCTGGCTGATTCGCCTGGCGAACGCGAGTCGCAGGTCAGCGACGCCGGCGAGGCTGTCCCCGGTCTCACGGGAGAGCCGGTCGAACGCGCCGACCGGCTCCAGCAGAGGACATGAACCGCCTCGTCCCTGTGTCTGCGAAGGACCCTGCATCTTCGGTCTTGTAATGAGTCGTGAGACTGTACGCGAGGTCCAGGCTCGACCTGAGGTAAGCGTCCTGGATGGCCGGGGCCTCGGGGTTCGCCCGGGCGAGCGTGCGAAGGGTCTCGACCGACGCCCGGGTCTCGGCGATCGCCTCCTCGCCGCGCCGACATCCCAGAGATAACGCGGCCACGTTACCGGAGAGAATCCTCAGTACGCTGGCCGTGGAGGCATCATTGGGCCGGAGGCGGAGCGATTCCCGGGCGAACTCCACGGCCCGCTGATAGAGGGGCAGGACGGGGTTTCCGGCCTCGCCCGAACGGCTCGCCGACGCGATGTTGTTGAACGTCGTGGCCAGTCCAGCAAAAACGTCCGGGTCGTCGGGACTCGCCTCGGCGAGCTCGAGCCGCAGCATGGCGCAGCGTTCGGAGGCGGTCAGCGACTCCGACCGAATACGTCCTTTGTCTGGGTGTTCGACCCCGACAAATGGAAGTAGAGAGTGTTATAGACCTCCGCCAGCTCGCGCTTGTTCACGAGGTCGCCGGGACGTGCCTTCAGGACTTCCTCGCGCAGGGCGATGGCCCGACGGTACCGGGCCACGAACTCGTCGGCCTTGCCGGCGGGGCGGACCCGAAGAGCGCCTCGGCCAGCCCGGCCTTCGAGGTCGGCGTCATCGGGCCGTTCACGGAGGGCCTGCTCGAACCCGGCGGCGGCGGTCACGTAGGCGTCGCGCGCTTTTTCGCCCTGCCCGAGCTCCTCGAGCACGCGGGCCACCTTGAGGCGGGTGCGGAGCAGGTCGGTGGTCAGCGTCGGGTCGGTCGCCCGCTCCTTCAGGAACTCCTCGTAGAACGTCATGGCCGAGCCGAGCAGCTCGGCCCGCAGGGCGCGGAGGCCGGGGACGTTCAGGAGCTTGCTCTCGCTCACCTGGGTGAACGAGTCGTCGACCGCCTTGCGGCGCGGGCGAAGCTGGCCTCGGCGGCCTTCGATTGCCGCTCGGCCTCGGCTGCTCGCCTCGGCCGCGTCGACGGCGTCTCCGCCAGGCCGTGCCTCCACGGCCTGCCGGCGGGCTGGTCCGCCTCGGCGATCCGCGTGCGCGCGGCCGGCTCCTTCGCCCTGGCCGCGATCCGGCGGAAGTGGATCGCCGCGGCGTCGACCAGCGAGGCCGGCGACCACCAGCACGGCGTCAGCGCCCCCAGGAGCCGGCGACCGCCGGGTTCCGCCGGCACCAGCGCCAGGCAGCGCTCCAGCCGGCGAGACGCCGCCGCGCCAGGATCGGCTCGTCGTCGAGGAACCGCTGCAGGTCGTCCGCCAGCGCCCCGGCCGTCGCGTACCGCTGCGCCGGCTCGCGGTCGATCGCCTTGTGGACGATCGTCTCCAGGTCGCGCGGGCACCGCGCGGTTCAGCTTCCGCAGCCGGGGCGGCTCCTCCTGCGTCACCTGGCGGATCAGGCCGGCGCGGTCCGTCTCGTCGAACGCCGGGCGGAAGGCCAGCAGCTCGTAGAGCGTCAGGCCCAGCGCGTAGACGTCGGCCCGCGCGTCGCCCTGCCCCTCGAACCGCTCGGGCGCCATGTAGCGGAGCGTGCCGACGATGTCGCCGGTGTGGGTCAGGTCGTCGGTCGCCGCCGCCTTGGCCAGCCCGAAGTCGGTCACCCAGACGTTGCCGTCGCGTGTCCAGCAGCAGGTTCGACGGCTTGATGTCGCGGTGGAGGATGCCCTGGCCGTGGGCGTACTCCAGGGCCTCGGCCACCTGCACGCCGATCCGGGCCACGCCCTGCGGCAGTAGCGGCGGTCGGTCTCCGGGACCGCCGTGACGCCGCGAGACGGCCGGACGGCTCGAGACGCCCGAGGCCGACGGGCGGCGGCGGCCGGGACCGGCACGGCGGGTCGCCGACGGTCCAGGGCGACGTCGGCCGTCGCGGTCCGGCGGGCCGGTCGCCGTCGGCCGCCGTCGGCCGGCCGCGAACCGGCCGGTCACCAGCGACCGGGCGACGTCGGCCGCCGCGACTGCGCCGGCCGCCGCCGGCGGCCGTCGGCCCGGCGGGCCGCGCCGGTCCGGGCCGTCGCCGCAGCCGCTTCAGCTCGTCGAGGACGGCGTCGAGGCCCTGGCCCTGGATGAACTGCATGACGTAGTAGTGCGTCCCCTCGTGCTCGCCGACGCCGAAGACCGGCACGATGTTGGTGTGGTGCAGCCGCGCCGCGGCCCGCGCCTCGCGCTCGAACCGCCGCACCTGCTTCGGGTCGGGCAGCGCCGCGGCCGGCAGGACCTTCAGCGCCACGCGGCGGCCGAGCGACTCCTGCTCGGCCTCGTAGACGACGCCCATGCCGCCGCGGCCGACCTCGCGGAGGATCCGGAAGTCGCCCAGCCGCCCGGCCGTCGCGCCGACGGCCGTGCCGGCGCCGCTGGCGATCGACGCCGGTGCGGCCGCCGGAGTCGCCGCCGAGGTCCTCCATCATCAGGAGCGCGGGAAGACGCGCGCGGATCTCGTCGGCCAGCTCGGGGTGGTCGCGCGGCGTACTCCTCGGGCGTGGCCGCTCGCCGCCGCGCTTGCGGTCGAGGAACTCCTCGGCCAGCACCTCGACCGGGTTGCGACTGTCGTCGATGTCGACATCGGAGGGCTCTCTGGGTTGAGGGATCGGGGGTCTGCGCACAGAATATCGGGGAGGATCTCCGTCAGGTGGAAGGCCGGCCCTTGAAGCTCCCGAGGGCCGTGAGCGCCGGGGTGATCCGCTTCTCCGGATGGTTCTTCAGCCTGCTGGGCGCCATTCTCATTGTGCTGGGACTATTCACGCCGCAAGCGCGCGCGCCGCTTACGGACATCAACGTGAACCTGGCCGGCGGCGTGGCCATGCTGGTCTTTGGCGGCGCCTGCTGGCATTGGCTCGCAAGCGATCCTGATTCCCGCATGCGCGCCCTCTTCCGCCCGCTGTTCACACTCCTTCTTCATGCCGGTGGCTTGGGACTGGTCATCCTGGGCATTTTGGATTCCTCATTTCTCTTTCTGCCCTTCGGTAACGATCTGCTCCTGGTGATTCTTACTGCCCGCCACCATACCTCTCTGCCTCTGTATGTCCTGGCTGCGTCGGTGGGGTCGGCAACCGGCGTTCTGTTGCTTGACCTGGTGTGCCGCAAAGGCGGCGAGGAAGGTCTCAAGAAAATGATGAGCCCCAAACGCCTCGACTACCTCAAGAGAAAAATGAACCAGAATGCGGCAGCCGCGCTGATTGTGGCATGTCTGACGCCGCCGCCGTTTCCGTTCACTGCGGTAATCGCCTCGGCCAGTGCATTCCAATATCCGCGGCCCAGGCTTTTGGCCTATGTCTTTGCCGCTCGCGCCGTCCGATTTACGCTTATCGGGCTCGCGGCGGTCTATTTCGGACGCCATATTGTGCGCATGGCCAACTCGCCGGAATTCGTCTGGTTCATCATTGGATTCTCAGCGCTGTGCCTGGTGGGAAGCGCGCTATCGATAATGCGTTGGATTCACTTGAGCCGCTCACGTTAGCATGATGTAGGCATGAGGCACGCGTTCGAGAGCCGTTTCGGCGCCAGGCAAGGCATCCGTGTGTTCCGCGCGCCGGGCCGGGTGAATCTGATCGGAGAGCATACCGATTACAATCTCGGCTTCGTGCTACCCATCGCGCTCGAACTGGCGTGCCTGGTCGCGCGTGCGCCGTGCCGCGGACGGAATGCTTCGCGTTTATTCTGAGGAAACCGGCGAAGAGCGCTGCTGGCCCGTCGAGCAAATTGCCGCTCTCACCCCTTCCCACGACTGGAGCGATTACGTGGCCGGCGTGGCCCGCGAACTGGTGCGTGCGGGTTATCGGATTGAGCCGCAAGCGCTCTATATACGGAGCAGCGTGCCGGTGGGCGGCGGATTGAGCTCATCGGCGGCGCTGCTGGTTTCCTCCGCGCTGGCTTTGTTGGCGGATCAGTCGATCGCCCCCCTCGCCCTGGCCGAGTTGTGCCAGCGGGCCGAAGTCGAATTCGTCGGCCTGCCCTGCGGCATCATGGACCCCTACATTTCGATCTTCGGTCGTGAGCATACCGCACTCGAAATCGATTGCCGCACGTTGCGGCACGTGGCTGTGCCGTTGCCGGAGGGAATCGAAATCGTGGCCGTGAACACCATGGTCAAACACGCATTGGGCGAATCGGCATATCGCCAGCGGACGAAGGAATGCGCGGCTGCGGCGGCAGCGGTCGGCGTGGCGAGCCTGCGCGACGCCAACGCTCGCAGCCTCGAACAATCTGCGCCGGCGATGGACGCGGTGGTTTTCCGGCGCGCGCTGCACGTCATCAGTGAAAACGATCGCGTGCAGCAATTTTCCGCGGCATCCCGAGCCGGCGATGCGGCTGCCATGGGACGGCTGCTGGTTGAATCCCATCGCAGCCTGCAGCATCAATATCAAGTAAGCTGCCAGGAGCTGGATTTCCTGGTGGACGCCGCCCTCGCTATCGAAGGCGTTTACGGGGCGCGCATGACCGGCGGCGGTTTCGGCGGCTGCACAGTAAACCTGATGCGGCAGGGGAGTAGCGAGAATTTTGCAGCCGAAATCTGCAAAGCTTATCATGAGCGGTTTGGAGTAACACCGCGGATTTACCATTGCCGGCCGGCGGCGGGGGCAGGGGAAATTTCTCAATAAATGTTAAGTACGCTCGCTCATTACGAGATTCTGGAAAAGCTCGGCCAAGGCGGCATGGGAGTGGTGTATCGCGCCCGCGATACCCGGCTGGAGCGCGAAGTAGCGCTCAAGGTGTTGCCCGCCGGCACTTCGGCCAGCGCGGATTCCCGCCGTCGTCTACTCGAAGAAGCCCGCGCCGCCTCCACCCTGAACCATCCCAACGTGGTGACCATCTACGATGTCCGCACCGACGGCGACGTGGATTCGATCGCCATGGAGTATGTGCGCGGCGAAACGCTCGACCAACTGCTGAAGAAGCAGCCGCTGGCCATGAAAGAGCTGATCCATTACGCGACGCAGATCGCCGACGCGCTGCAGGCAGCCCACACCAACGGCATTATCCATCGCGATCTGAAACCCGCCAACGTGATGGTGACTCCGCAGGGTGTGGTAAAATTGCTGGACTTCGGTTTGGCCAAACGCCAGGAGAGCCCCGGCTGGGAGCCTTCCGCGCACACCGCAACCATTGAAGGCATGCTGGTCGGTACCGCTGCGTATATGTCGCCCGAGCAGGCCGAGAATCGCAAGCTCGACTCCCGCAGCGACATCTTTTCCTTCGGCGCGGTGTTGTATGAAATGGCTACCGGGAAGCGCGCTTTTGAGGGCGAGTCGGTGATTTCTACGCTGGCGGCAATATTGCGCGCCGAGCATCGGCCGCTGACCGGCACCGAGCTTGACCACATCGTCTCACGGTGCCTTGCCAGGAACCCGGCGGACCGCTTCCAGAGCATGGCTGAGGTCAAAGCGATGCTTGAGGAGCCACTCTCAAGCAGCAGAATTCAAAGACTTAAAGCCAAGATAATCGAAGCTCCCAGCATTGCCGTGTTGCCGTTCGCAAATATGAGCGCCGACCCCGAACAGGAATACTTCTGCGACGGCATCACGGAGGAGATTCTGAACGCCCTGGCCAAAATCGATTGCCTGAAAGTGGCCTCGCGAACCTCCGCTTTCCGCTTCAAAGGCAAGGGCGAGGACATCGCCGAAGTGGGCCGCCAACTCCACGTCAAAACGGTGCTCGAAGGCAGCGTGCGAAAAGCAGGCAGCCGGGTGCGTATCAGCGCCCAATTAGTCGACGTGGCCAACGGTTTCCAGTTGTGGTCCGAGCGCTACGACCGTGACATGCAGGATATTTTCGCCGTGCAGGACGAAATTTCCCAAGCCATTACGGCGGCGCTTCGCATCAAGCTGGCGGTACCGCTGTGCGACGTGCCCGCCCGCCGGCCGACCGAAAATGTCGACGCCTACAACCTCTATCTGAAGGGGATGTACTTCAACAATAAGCGCTCGGCCGAAGCGCTACGGCGCGGCCTGGGCCTTTTTGAGCAGGCGGCCGCTGCCGACCCGGAATATGCGCCGGCGTATGCAGGCATCGGCGAATCGTACGGCCTGCTGTTGAGCGTCGGTGCACTGCCCCCGGCTGAGGCGTTTCCCAAGGCCAAAGCGGCCATGCTCAAGGCTCTCGATCTGGACGAGTCGCTGGCCAACGCGCATAGCGGCCTCGGCAGCTTGCTGGCGATCTACGAGCGCGATTGGGAGGGCGCAGAGGAGTGTTTCCAGCGCGCGCTGGTGCTCAATCCCGGAGACAGCCGCGTGCACTTATCGTACGCGGTCAATTACCTGGCTCCGCGGGGACGTCTGGATGACGCCCTGGCCGCCGTCCGGAAGGCTCTGGAAGTCGATCCGCTATCGGTGGCCACCGGCACCTGGCTGGGAGTGGTTCTGTATTACCAGGGGCGCTACGTCGAGGCCGTCGCCCAGTTGCGGAGCATGGTCGAATTCGATCCCACGTTTTCAGGAGCGCATTGGCGGCTTGGCCTGGCTTACGAACAGGTATCACGCTTTGACGATGCCATGGCCTCCTACCAAAGGGCGCTGGCGCTGGACCCCGACGGCATGTTCATCATCGCGATGATGGGCGGTCTGCAAGCGCGCCTGGGCAATCGCGAGGGAGCGCTCAAGCACTTGAACGAGTTGCACGAACTTAGCCGGAGCCGCTATGTTCCTGCGATGGCGTTTGGACTCATCCACCTGTCGCTGGGCGATATGGACCGTGCTCTGGAGTACTGCGCGAAGGGCTTTGAGGAGCGATCGCCCTGGCTGAACATGCTGGCAGTCGATCCCCAGTTCGCCGCTGCGCGCCGTGATCCGCGAATCGGCGAGTTCATGCGCAAGATCGGGCTGGACTCCTGAGCGATGGATCAGAAATACGTTATTGGAATTGACTTCGGCACGGAATCCGGCCGCATCATGCTGGTGGACGCGGCAACGGGTAGGGAAGTGGCTTGGGCCAGCGTGCCCTATCCGCGCGGAGTGCTGGATCAGACATTGCCGGATGGCACCCCGCTCGAGCACGATTGGGCCTTACAGGACCCGCGCGACTATCTCACCGTGCTGCGCGAAGGTGTTCCCAAAGTGCTGCGCGATTCCGGCGTGCGGCCTGAGAGCGTCGTCGGAATCGGAATGGATTTCACTACCTGCACGATGCTGCCCACGCTCGCCGATGGCACGCCGCTTTGCACGCTGCCAGCGTACGAGCGAAATCCGCACGCCTGGGTAAAGCTGTGGAAGCATCACGCGGCTCAGCCTGAAGCCGAGCGCATCAACCGCATCGGCGCCGAACGCAACGAAGAGGCGCTGCGCATTTACGGCGGCCGTTATTCGTCCGAGTGGTTCTTCTCGAAAGTGCTGCAGATTGTCGATGAGGCGCCGGAAATTTACGCCGCCGCCGGACGCCTGCTTGAGGCCGCCGACTGGATCGTCTGGCAGATGACCGGCCACGAATGCCGCAACGAATGCACCGCCGGCTACAAAGGGCATGTGGATCAAGGGCCGCGGCTATCCCTCGAAAGAATTTTTCCGCGCGCTCGATCCGCGCCTGGAAAACGTGGTGGCCGAAAAGCTGACGGAACAGTTCTATCCGGTGGGCGGGCGCGCGGGCGGACTTACTCCGACCATGGCGCGCATGACTGGACTGGTGGAAGGCACGCCGGTCGCGGTTGGCATTGGCGACGCGCATGCCGCGGTTGCCGCCTGCGGAGTGGTCGCTGCAGGCGATCTCTGCATGATCATGGGCACTTCGCTGTGCCACATGCTGCTCGGAACCGCGCGCAGCTTCGTCGAAGGAGTTTGCGGCGTGGTGCAGGATGGCATCGTGCCCGGCTACTGGGGCTACGAAGCGGGGCAAGCCGCAGTGGGCGATCTATACGCCTGGGCGTTTCGCACGACCGGCGGCTCACCTGACGCGTTGACGGAGAAAGCCGCGCGTCTGAAGCCCGGCCAGAGCGGACTCATGGCGCTCGACTGGTGGAACGGCAACCGTTCCGTGCTGATGGATGCCGACTTGAGCGGCGTATTGGTTGGCGCGACGCTGGCCACACAGCCGGAGGAAATTTACCGTGCGCTGGTAGAAGCTACGGCTTTCGGGACCTACACGGTGATTCGCGCATTCGAAGCGCAGGGCGTGCCGATACGGCGCCTGGTGGCGTGCGGCGGACTGGCGGAGAAGAGCCCGCTGGTGATGCAGATTTTCGCCGATGTCACCAACCGCGAGATTCTGCTGCCGCGTTCGCTGCAGGCTTCAGGACTGGGCGCGGCAATGCTGGCGGCAGTGGCCGCTGGCGTGTATCCGGATCTTGCGCGCGCCGCCGAGCACATGGTGGAAACTGCCGCGCGATCCTACCAGCCGAATGCGAGCGCGCACGCCGTGTGATGGGAAAGCCTGTATGCACGGAGTATTTGCGGGAAGCTCCCGCGATGACGAGTTACTTCGGTCGCGGCGCCAACAGCGTCATGAAACGTGCTCAAAGCCCTGCGGGAGAACAGCCTTAGACCTCCTCGCGGCAGCCGCACGTCATTACCGACTTAATCTTCGAAAATACCGTGCTGATGCTGGTACTAACCGTGGGCATCACCGCGGCAGCGGCGACGGCTACAAAGCCCGCCATCATGGCGTATTCGATTAGGTCCTGGCCCTTGACGTTACGCGCCAGGCCCGTGAACCAAATTCCGAACTTCAGCGACCAATCCTCGATACGTTTCATCCCGATGCCGTCTTTCCTTTTGGCTTGAAGATCGCCAGTCAGCCCTATTGTGAGGATCAGCCGGCCGAAACGAAATCCGGCGGAGGCCTGAGTGCGCTCTTAGGCTCGGTGGTTCTCTAAGGCAGACTTAGCTCGCCGCCGCCACCGTCATCACCGAGCTTACCTTTGAGAAAACGGTGCTGAGAGTGCCATTAATGTTCGGCATCGACGCCGCCGCGGCTACCGCCACGAAGCCTGCCATCAATGCGTACTCGATCAGATCCTGGCCTTGGGCGTCGCGCGTGAATCCCACTACAATAGTGCAAAGTTTTTTCGACCATCCTGCAAGACGTTTCATCCTATTGCCAACTTCCTGTAGATTTGTTCTTGGAATCCACTGTAAGCGTCGTTGCGTGGAGTTGAAATCCGGCTGATGACCGAGAGCTTTCTAGGGCCAGGTAGGGTCTGTTATTCTGAAACTTCCCTCTCATGACTAAAGTTTCCGCTTTCCGCCCCTATCGCTACAGCCCTAAAGCCGGCCGGCTCAGCGATCTCGTTACCCAGCCGTACGACAAGATCAGCGCCGCCATGCGGTCGCGGTACCTCTCGCTGAGTCCTGCCAACCTGGTACGCGTAATTCTCAACGAACCCACCGCCGCCGATTCAGAGACGAACAGCACCTACACCCGCGCCTCCCAGTATCTGAAGGAGTGGATGAGCGACGGCACGCTGGTGCGGGAGCCTGAGCCATGCTTGTTTGCCTATTTTCAGGAATTCTCGGTTCCCGACACCCGTGAAAAGCTGCTGCGCAAGGGCTTTATCGGCCTGGGCGGGGTGGAAGACTACGAACGCGGCATCGTCTTTCGCCACGAGCAAACGCTTTCCGGACCGAAAAAAGACCGCCTCGAGCTCACGCGAGCAACCCACGCCCTAGCCGAGCAGCTCTTCATGCTGTATGCCGACCCGGCAGGTGAAATCGACGCGATTCTGGATCAAGCTGCGGCCGGCAAGCCCGACATGGAAGTCGAGGATGAATACGGCGCGCGGCATCGCGTATGGAGAATTTCCGGACGCGAACAGATCGCCCGTATCGAACAGCTCATGGCCGATAAGAAGCTGCTCATTGCCGACGGCCACCATCGCTACGAAACCGCGCTGGCCTTCCGCAAGGAGAATCCCAATTTGCCCGGCGCGGCATTTGTGCAGATGACTTTCGTCAACATGCACTCGCCCGGATTGCAAATTCTGGCGACGCACCGCGTGGTGAGCAATCTGGAAGGATTCGACGCCGGCAAGTTTTTGGACAACGCCGGCAAATTGTTTGAGGTGAAGCCAGAGGCTTCGATCGAAGAACTGCAGCGTGAATTAGCCGCGGGCGGGCGCATCGGCGCGGCCATCGGCGATCGGCTGTACGTGCTGCGCCCGCACAACCCCGACGGCAAGCTGGACATCACCATCCTGCATGAAGTGCTGCTCGGCCAGGTGCTGGGCGTGAGTGAAGCCGCCGTGCGCGATGAGAAGCACTTGCGCTACATCCGCGGCCTGGATCGTGCGGTCGAAGAAGCTCGCAGCGGCAATGCACAAATCGCTTTTCTGCTGAAAGCCACGTCGGTCGAAGACGTAGCGCGTATCTCCTTCGGCGGCGGCGTGATGCCGCAGAAGTCCACCGACTTCTATCCGAAGCTGCTCTCCGGGCTGACGATTTACGTGCTGAACGATTCGTCGGTATTGACGCCGGTACCGTCGTAGGCGTCGCGCCGGGGCGCGGCTTTGAGCACTTTTTGCGTGGCCGGATCGAAGGCCAGTTGCCGCGATTCGCGGTAGGCATCCACGCCCAAGCCCGATCGCCACCATGGTCTGATAGCCGAATTCGGCGTCCAGGTTGGGCTTCTGGCGCGAGCGCACGCAATCCAGAAAATTCTCCATGTGGACGACGTGCAGGTCCTTCACTTCGGTGGGGAGGTGCAACTCGGCGGCGCCGTGGCGCTCGGTGAATTTGGCGGCGGCGATGCCCTCCGCGGTCACAATCAATTCCTTGCCGCGAAACTGGATGGTACCCTCGTGGCCAAAAATTATCGGCGGCACGTGGACGTTAGGCGCGTCAGTAGCCATCGATGACGACATGATGACCTGAAAATCCGCGTACTCGATAGTGGTCGAAACGGTGTCCGGCACTTCGCGGTCTTTGTGCACATAGATGCCGCCGTTGGCGGAAACGCGCACCGGAAACTGCGGGCCAAGCACCAGCAGGAACGGGACCAGGCGGTGATACAGCAGGTCGGTCGCGATGCCGCCGGAATAATCCCAATACTTGCGCCAGCGGAAAAAACGATCCGGACTGAACGCCCGCTTCGGCGCTGAACCGAGAAAACGTTTCCAGTCGATATTTTCCGGCGTGCCTTCGGGATCGATCTTGTAATTCCACTCGCCGTGAACCGAGTTGCGGGAGTACGTACCCTGCACCCAGAGCGGCTTACCGATCGCGCCTTGGGCTACCAATTCGCGGGCTTTGATGAACTGCGGCTCGGAAGCGTACTGGCTGCCGACCTGCAGCACGCGCCCGGATTTCTTGACGTACTCGGCGATGACGCGGGCTTCCTCGATGCGATGCGTCATCGGCTTTTGCAGGTAGACATCTTTGCCGGCTTCGAGAGCATCCATAGCCATGCGGAAATGCCAATGGTCCGGGGTGGCGATGAACACGGCATCGAGATCGGGGCGGGCCAGGAGATCGTGATAATCGTGATACACGTCTTTCTCGGTGAGGCTGAGGAAGTCGCGGGCGCGCTGTTTGCGTTTGGTGTAGAGATCGCTGATGCCGACGATCTGCACGCGGCCGGTGGCGTCGGCGTGCTTCTTGATCATCTTGACGTGACCGAAACCCATCCCGCCGACGCCGATGACGCCGAGGTTGATGCGATCGTTGGCGCCAAGGACGCGAGGAGCGGAAGGCCGTGCGGCGCGCAGCAGGGGGAGAGCAGTGGCGGTGACAGCCAGAAAATCCCGGCGAGTATTCATGAAGCAATTGTAGAACAAGACATTTCTCGCAGAGACGCAGAGAACGCAGAGAAACCTTAAGAAATGACTTAATAAGAAGTCTCTTCGTAGTTCTCTGTGTGCTCTGCGTCTCTGCGAGAAATGTTTTGTTGTTGTTCTCTGCGAGATTGTTACAATCGAACGAATGTCTCTGGTCGTAGTGGGCTCGGTCGCGTACGATGGCGTGGAAACGCCGCACGGAAAAGTGGACCGCATGCTGGGCGGCGCGGCCACCTATATTTCTCTCGCCGCCAGTTTTTTCACGCCGGTGAAGATCGTCGGCGTCGTCGGCGATGATTTCGCGCAGGCGGATGTCGACCTGCTCGCGCGCCACCGGATCGATCTGGAAGGCCTGGAACGCGTGCCCGGCAAGACGTTCTTCTGGGCCGGCGTCTATTCCGCACGACATGAACGACCGCACCACCACCGCGACCGACCTGAACGTCTTCGCCGACTTTCAACCCCAAGCTGCCGGCCTCTTACCGCTCGCAGACCTACCTGCTGCTGGGCAATATTCAGCCGGCGCTGCAGCGCAGCGTGCGCGCGCAAATGAACGGCGTGCGCCTCGTGGGCGGCGACACCATGAATTACTGGATCACAGGATTTCCGCGAGGAGCTGCTCTCCACCATTCGCGAATGGGATTTCCTGCTGATCAACGACAGCGAAGCCCGCATGCTGTCCGGCTGAGAACAATCTGCGTCGGGCGGCCGCAGAAGATCATGGAGATGGGGCCGCGCACGCTGGTGATCAAGCGCGGCGAATACGGCGCCATTCTGTTCCGCCGCGACGGCCATTTCATCGCGCCCGGGTTATCTGCTGCGATGAGGTTTTCGATCCCACCGGCGCGGGCGATTGTTTCGCCGGCGGTTTCATGGGATATCTGGCGGAGCGCGGCATCGATCCTCGGACCGGCGCGGTGGATCACCGCGAACTGCACCGCGCCGTGATCTACGGTTCGGTGATGGGCAGCTTCTGCTGCGAGATGTTCGGCGTGGACCGTTTTCGCAATCTCACGCGCGCGGAGATCGATGCTCGCTACCACGAATTCCGAGACTTCACTGAGTTCTGACGCGCCGCCGCGTTGGGGATGGCCGCCCGGTCGCGCTGGTGGCGTTTCTGCTGGCCTGCCTGAGCGCGGCGGCCGTGTGGTTTACGTGGCAGCAAGGCTGGACGCTGTACTACGGCGACGCCGAAGCGCACCTGAACATCGCGCGCCGCATCCTGGATTCGCGCAATCCTGGGCCTGGGACAGATCGGTACCGTCTGGCTGCCCCTTGCCGCATTTACTGATGCTGCCATTCGTGACGGACGACTTCCTGTGGCGCAGCGGCCTGGCGGGGGCGATTCCATCCGCATTGTGCCTGGTGATTGCCGGCACATTCCTGTTCGCGGCAGTCAGGCGCGAGTTGAGCAGCACTGGCGCCGGTGCCGTAGCCGTCGCGCTATTTGCTCTGAATCCAAACGTTCTTTATTTAGCCAGTGCGCCGATGACGGAGGCGGTATTTTTCGCCGCGCTTGCGGGCGTGCTTTATTTCACAGTGCTGTTCCGGCAGACGCAGTCGTTGTGGGCGGCGGCAGCAGCAGGGGCGGCTGCGTTCGCTGGAACGCTGACACGCTATGAAGGCTGGTTTCTGATTCCGTTTGTGGCGCTGTTCTTCCTGTTCGCCGCGAAACGCAATCGCTTGTTGGCAGCGTTGGTGTTCGGCGCGATCGCCTCGCTCGGGCCGCTGGCGTGGATGGCACACGACCGCTGGTACGCAGCCGACTGGCTTTCTTTTTACCGGGGACCGTACTCCGCCAAAGCCATTCAGGGCAACTATTCGTATCCCGGCCAGGGCGATTGGAAAACGGCGCTGCTCTATTTCGCCTGGGCGGCACGATGGTGCGCCGGCATATCGTTGGTTATCATCGGCGGCGTCGGCATTATTGCAGCGCTCGCCAGGCGCAGCTTTCTGGCCCGTTGCGCTGCTGAGCCTGCCGGCCATCTTCTATTTGTGGAGCATCCATTCTTCCGGCACGCCAATTTTCGTGCCGAATCTTTACCACTCGTACTACAACACGCGCTACGGCCTTGCTGTTTTGCCGCTGGTGGCTTTTTGCGGCGCGGCGCTCGCGGGCCGAAAAAGCAGGTGGGCCCCGATAGCCATCGTACTTATCGCGATCGCGCCGTGGCTCTGGCATCCGCAGACCGACGATTGGATCACGTGGAAAGAATCGCTGGTCAACTCGAACCGCCCGCCGCGCCTGGACCCACGAAGCCGCGGCATACATGCGCGCTCATTACCGCCCTGGAGACGGCGTGTTCACATCGTTCAGCGACGTGACCGGCATTTTTCGTGAGGCCGGCATCCCGCTCAATGAAACCCTCACCGGCGACAACGGTCTGCGCTGGCAGGGCGCCGTCTTGCGCCCCGACCTGATGCTGTGGGAACAATGGGCGGTAGCGGTCGCCGGCGATCCGGTGCAGACCGCCATGTTTCGCGCGCACCGGCGCGGTTTGCATTACCAATTAGTGCAGACGATGCAAGTGAAAGGCGCGCCGGCGATCGAAATTTACCGCCGCCAGGCATTTCCCAATCCTTATGAAGATTCCTTATCTGAAAGCGCACGGCGCGAAGAACGACTTCCTGCTGACCTGGAAAAGTGACCTGCCCGCGGTTTCCCTTGCCGATGCGGCACGCGCCATTTGCGACCGCCATACCGGCGTCGGCGCGGACGGCTGGCTGCTGGTCGATCGCGCCGGCGATGGTTTCGACGGCGGCATCCGCCTAATCAATTCCGATGGCAGCGATGCCGAAATCTCCGGCAATGGCACGCGCTGCGCTGCCGCTTTTCTGATTCATTACGGGCTGCAAGGAAACGAAGTCCGCATCAAGACCGGCGCCGGCGTGAAGGATCTGCGGCTGCTGAGCCGCGACGGCCTCCTGTTTCAAATTGAAATGAATATGGGAGAACCGGAAGTGCGCGATCTCCACTTCGCGCTGCCCTTAACAGGCGGCACGCGTGACGTGACGATTGTCTGGGTCGGCAATCCGCAATGCGCGGTCCCGGTGGAAGATTTCGATTTCGACTGGCGCACGCTCGGCGCCGAAATCGAAGGGCATCCGCATTTTCCGCAGCGCACCAACGTGTCTTTTTTCCGCGCCATGGATGAACATACCTTCGATGTCCGCTTCTACGAGCGCGGCGCCGGGCGAGACGATGAGTTCCGGAACCGGGTCGACTGGGGCGGTGGCGGCGGCTATGGCTCGCGGTTTAGTTAACAGTCCGGTTAAGGTGAATACCCCCGCCGGACCCCTGGATTTACTGTATGCAAAAGGTTTATTCCTCACCGGACCTGCTGAAATTATTTCAGAAGGTGACGTTCTACATGCGAGAATACTCATGATGAGCAACGTAATCGTGGATACGCAAACAACGGCGCGGATACTGGGCGAAAAGATCAAATCGCGGCAGGCGCGCGTGGGTATTGTTGGGCTGGGATATGTCGGACTGCCGCTGGCTGTCGAATTCGCCAAGGCCGGTTTTACGGTCACCGGCATCGATCTGAGCGAGTCCAAAACGGCCGCTGTCAATGCGGGCGATTCGTATATCGGCGATATTCCGAGCAGCGTGCTCAAGCCGCTGGTGGAATCGGGAAAGATTCGCGCCACCACGGATTTTGCCGCGGTCAAGGATCTGGATACGGTCAACATTTGCGTGCCCACGCCGCTGCGCAAAACTAAAGACCCGGACATGAGCTTACATCGTCTCGGCTTGCGCAGGAAATCGCCAAGTATTTCCATCCCGGCATGCTGGTGATTCTGGAATCGACGACGTATCCCGGCACGACCGATGAAGTGGTGCTGCCGATGCTGGCCAAACGAAGACATGCAGGTGGGCCAGGATTTCTTTCTCTGCTTTTCGCCGGAACGCGTCGATCCGGGCAATCCCAAATTCAATACGTCGAATATTCCGAAAGTGGTGGGCGGCATCACGCCGGCTTGCACCGAAATGGGCCGGCTGTTCTACACCCAGGCTCTCGGAACACGTGGTGCCGGTGAGCTCCACGCAGGTGGCGGAGATGGTGAAGCTGCTGGAAAACACCTTCCGCATGATCAACATCGGCCTGGTCAATGAGATGGCGCTGATGTGCGACCGCATGGGCATCAACGTTTGGGAAGTGATCGACGCCGCCGCCACCAAGCCGTTCGGCTTCATGCCGTTTTATCCCGGGCCCGGGCCTGGGCGGGCATTGCATTCCGATCGATCCGTTTTATCTCTCCTGGAAGACCAAGCAGGCCGGCATCGAAGCCCGCTTCATCGAACTGGCCGGTTATATCAACGGGCAGATGCCGCACTTCGTCGTCGACAAGATGCAGAACGCGCTCAACGACCACACGCAAGCCCGTGAAGGGCTCGCACATTCACGTGATGGGCGTGGCGTACAAGACGAGATATCGACGACGTGCGCGAGTCTCCGGCGCTCGACATCATGCAGCTGCTGATGCGCAGCGGAGCGCGCGTGACGTACAGCGATCCCTTCGTGCATGGCCTGCGCCTGGAAGAAGGCGAGCTGAAGGCCGGTCCGGTAACGCTTGCGGCTGACGCCGATTGCACAGTTATTGTGACCGATCATTCCTCGTTCAACTACCCCGAGCTGGTCAAGCAGGCGAAACTGATCGTGGATACACGCAACGCGCTCAAGGGAATTTCGTCGCCCAAAATCGTTCGCCTATAATAAAAGGCTCATGAATCGCAGAGCCTGGCTGAAAGCTGCCGCAGCCGGAATTCCTGTTGCCGCGCTCAGCGCCTGCGCGGCCCGCAACGCCAAAGTTGCCTCGCCCGCCGGCTATCGCGGTGAGCGCAAATTCGCCCGCGTCAAAGTCAGCCCGGACCGCGTAATTCGCACCGTCGCGGGACTGCGCCCGTACCGCCCATCGGGATTTGTTGTGCGTACCCAGAAGGTCGACAACAAAATCGTCGTGCACAATTACGGGCACGGCGGCGGTGGAATTACGCTTTGCTGGGGCACTTCGCACCTGGCGATGGAGCAGGCCATTGAAACCGGCCACAAGGAATTCGCGGTGATCGGATCGGGCGCGGTCGGTTTGGCGACGGCCCGCTTGCTGCAGCGCCGCGGCTTCGCGGTCACGATTTACGCCAAGGACTTGCCGCCTGCTACGACCTCCAATATCGCCGGCGGTCAATGGTCGCCGTACTCTGTGTTCGATCCGGACAAAACCTCCCCGGCCTTCATGGAGCAGTTCGGGCGCGCGGCGCGTCTGGCCAACCGCTACTACCAGGACATGGTGGGCGACTATTACGGCGTGCACTGGATCGAGAATTACGTACTAAGCGATAACCCGCCACACAATGGAGGCGGTGCGCCCTTCGGACTCGACGGCTTGTTCCCCGAATCGCGCCTGCTGGAGAAATCTGAGCATCCATTCGCCGTGCCCTATGTGCGCAGATTTACGACCATGCTGATCGAGCCGCCGGTTTACCTGAATGCGGTGATGCGCGATTTTCTGCTGGCGGGTGGCAAAATCGTCGTACGCGAATTCGCCGCGCTCGAAGGGTTCCTGTCGCTGCCCGAGCCCGTAGTCATGAATTGCACCGGTCTGGGGGCCAAAGCGCTCCTGAAGGACGAAGATTTAACACCTATTAAGGGACAGCTCACCATCCTGCTGCCGCAGCCGGAAGTGGATTACATCACGCTGGGGCCGAGCGACATCTATATGTTTCCGCGCCGGGACGGCATTTTACTAGGCGGAACGCACGAGGAAGGCGTCTGGACACTCGAGCCCGACCGCGAAGCAGCCGAGCGAATTATGCAGGGTCACATGAAGGTTTTCCGCGAGATGGCTTGATTGACAAAGCCAGGATCATAAGAGGAAGATCTCAAATAGAGGAATTCCCATGAAACTGGTGATCTCGCCTGTTAGTCGGCAGCGCGGTGTTGGTGGGCCTGAGCAGTTTTGCAGCTCTGGCGCAGTCGGTAATTTCCGCCAAATCGGGCCTGATTCACTATGCCGAGGGCCGCGTGCTCTTGGATGGCCAGCCGGTCGAACAGCATCTGGGAACCTTTCCCGACATCAAGGAAAAAGCTGAACTGCGCACGGAGGAAGGGCGAGCTGAAGTGCTGCTCACTCCCGGCGTAGTGTTGCGCGTCGGCGAGTCGAGCGCGATCCGCATGGTTACCAACCGCCTGATCGATACGCGCGTGGAATTTCTCTCCGGCTCCGCATTGGTCGAGGCCGCCGATCTTCCTAAAGACAACGGCGTGACCGTCGTGTACAACGAGCATGCGGTCCGCTTACTCAAGAAGGGCCTGTATCGTTTCGATTCCGAGCCGGCGCAATTACGCGTGTATGACGGCGAAGCCCAAGTGGATGCCGGCAGCGGCAAGCTCGTCCCCGTTACCGACGGCCGCATGATGGCCTTCACCGGCGATATGGCGGTAACCAAGTTCGATACCAAGGATGGCGACGCGTTATATCGCTGGGCCAAGCGGCGCGCGGAATATTTTGCCGTTGCCAATGTTTCGGCGGCTCGCAGCGTGCGCGACTCCGGTTCGTCGTTCGCATCGAGCGGCTGGGTTTTCAATCCTTACTACTCGATGTACACCTACGTGCCGATGAATGGCATGTTCTACAGCCCGTTCGGGTATGCGTTCTGGAGCCCGTTCTCGGTCTACCAGGCCTACTACTACGGGCCGTCGGTGTTCTCGCGCGGCGGAACCGGGCTGCCAGTCTCTTCCGGTACGACGAGCCCCAAGCTGCCGGTCAGAGGCGCCACGAGTGGTCAGAGCGTTTCCGCGCCGCGATCGTCGGGCGGATTCGCAACCGGCGCTTCGGCTCCAGTCTCGCGCGGCGTCAGCGCCGGGCGCTTAGGCGGACGCTAGTTACCATCGGGCGGGTTTGAAAGCCGCCCCTACTCAGGTTTTGACGCGCACGACGCGGGATCGATCAGGTATCTCGGGCAGGCTAAGCGCCGCAACCAATTCTTATTACGCGCCAGGGTTTCAGACCGCCACAGGTTTCCACGCGGATGGCGCAGGATCGAAATCGCGGGCCGGGGGCGCGCCACAACCAACGCTCACTACGGTCCCGGCCCCCCCCCACAATAAATGTAGGGGCGGGTTTCAAAGCCGCCCTTCTTACTTCAAATTCTTCTCGAAAAATTCCGCCATCGTTTCGTACAGGTGTTTCCGCGCCTTGCCGGTGACGCCGTGTTGTTTCTGCGGATACAGCATCAGGTCGAAATGCTTGCCGGCGCGTTCGAGCGCCACGATCATCTGCATGGTGTTCTGGAAGTGGACGTTGTCGTCTTCGTGTTGTGAATCAGCAGCAGCTTGGCGGTGAGGTCGTTGGCCTTGTTGGCGGGGGAGCTGCGCTCGTAGCCCGCGGCATTCTCGTCCGGCAGGCCCATGTAGCGTTCGGTGTAGATGGTGTCGTAGTTGCGCCAGTTCGTCACCGGCGCGCCCGCGATTCCGGCCGCAAACAGATTTCGGCGCGTGGGTCAGCGCGTACAGCGTCATGTAGCCGCCGTAGCTCCAGCCGTGAATTCCCATATGCGCGGTGTCGGCAAATTTGAGCGATTCCAGATAGCGTACGCCGATCTTCTGATCCTCCAGCTCGTGCTCGCCCATGTTGCGGAAGATGGCGGATTCCCACTTGTGTCCGCGGCCAGAGGAGCCGTGATTATCCAGTTCCCAGATGATGAATCCGCGATGCGCCAGCACCTGATCGAAGTTGGCGCCTGACCAGGAATCGCGTATCGTCTGCACGTTCGGGCCGCCGTAGATCATCACAATCACCGGATATTTTTTGCCAGGGTTGAAGCCGGCAGGCTTGATCAGGCGGCCATAAAGCGTCTCGCCGTCCGGCGCTTTTAGCTTTACGATTTCGGCAGGCAGCAGATCGTACGTTTCGATCTGGCTGCGATCGGCCTCGTGAAACACCGCGACCTGCGCGGCGTCTTTTGCTGTACAGGGTTTTCTGCGGCGGGCTGGTGGAGTTCGAGTGCGAATCGAGGTAAAACTCACTGGTCGGGCTTATCGAAATCGTGTGCGTGCCTCTGGTTTGGGTCAAGCGGCGGCGCCCGCTGCCATCGAAACGGGTGGCGTAGAGCTGACGTTCGAGCGGGCTCTCCTCAGTCGACGTGTAATACAGCTCACCGGCCGATTCATCGACGCCCGCGATGCCGGTAACTTCCCAATCCCCGCTGGTGACAGAGTTCAGCAGCTTGCCATCGCGCGAATACAAATAGATGTGGCGGAAACCGGAGCGCTCGCTCGCCCACAGAAAACGCTGGCTGCCGGTCAGGAATCTGAAATCGTCAGCGACGTTGATCCAGTAGGGATCGTCTTCATGCAGCAGCGTGCGTGCAGTTCCGGTTTGGGCGTCCGCCAGCATCAGGTCGAGTTGATTCTGAACGCGATTGAGGCGCTGCACGGCGACAGCGTGGCTTTCCGGCGTCCAATCCAGCCGCGCGATTAAATGGCCGCGAGTCTCCCCCAGATCCATCCAACGGGTTGCTCCTCCGCCGACTGGAACGATACCCACGCGCACATCCGCGTTAGGGTCGCCGGGCTGAGGGAATCGCTCCGGCTCAAGTTTAGCGCGGGTTCCCAATAGATCCACCTGCGGGAACAGTGGCTCGCGGCTGACATCGAACTGAAGATACGCAATGTGCTTGCTGTCCGGCGACCACCAGTGCGCGGTTCCCAGTTCCAGTTCTTCCGGGTAAACCCAATCCAGCTCAGCGTTCCACACGATTTCGGAGCCGTCGGTGGTGAGCCGCGTGACATTACGCGTGGCGATTTCGAGCGCGTACAAATCGTGGCCTTTGCGAAATGAGACATAGCGATCGTCGGGCGAAAGTTTCGGATCACGTTCGGGCTCGGCGGTGGCGGTGAGCTGATCCCATTTACCGGAATCCACATGGAGAAGGAAAAGATCGCCGCCAGTCGCGATCAGTATTTCCGTGCCCGTGTGCGACCAGGCGAAACTCTGCTCACTCACGCGGCGATTCTGCCAATCGGTGAGCTCGGGCTCGGGAGTTTTGACGGCCTTGGCGGTGAGGTCGGAGAGCGTGGCAATTTCTTTCTTGGATTTCGATGGCGCGTCGTAAAGCCACAACTTTTCGCCTTCCTCGTAGGCGAATCGTTTGCCGTCCGGCGCCCACTGAATGGGTCCGGGACCCCCGCGCGGCGGCGCCGACGTAATGGAATCGATGGTCACCGGTTTCTTTTGGGCAAGAGCGCTGGAAAGGGCAAGAACGAAGGCCAAAATCAGGCGGGCGGACGGCATAGCGCCATTGTAGCTTTAGCGCACTTCGAAGATGCCGAAGGCGAGGCTTAAGTCGCGGTTGTCGCCGGGCAGGCGAATGGTGCGGCCGGCTTCGACCGAGATTTCGATGTGCGGTTTACCCAACAGCGATGTGGACAAAGGGAAAGCAAAGTCGAAAAGAATCTGCCCGGGCGCGATCTGGACCGGCGGCAGCGCGGTTCCATCGACGGCAACAGTCACATCGAGCGGGCCTTGCCTGGTTTCGATTTCCGGACAGAAGCCGCGCAGGTAAAGCTTTTCGCCCTGGTTCGCTGGGCCGCCGATTTGTACAGTGGCAGATTTCGGCATCCAGCGATAGTAGCCTTCGAGCGCGTGCCACGTCGGCCCAAGCGCATAGCGCATTAGCGGATTGGCGGCGTCGACGAGACGCGCAGGCGGCGGATCGGTATCCCAAACCGTCAGGGCGGCATAGGCGCTGGTGATGTTCTTGAGGCGCTCACCGCCGGCGGCGTACACCACGAGTTCATCACGGTCGAGCGCGCGTAGCGTGGCTTCCGCCGGGAGAATATATTCGGCGGCGTTGCCATTTGGCCGGACTTCCACGCTGCGTTCGGTGCCGGGCGAGAGGTAAACATGCTGGATGTCGAACAGCCCGCGAAAAGGGCGATCACGGACAGCGTTCCAGAACAGGCTGTCGTTCACGCCGTCCAACAGAATGGCTTTGCCGGGATGCAGTTCGTGGGCGTATTGCACGCCGAGCACCAGGTTCTTGACGCCTTGGCTGCGCTCCCATTCCCAGCCGCAAATGTAGCGGGCCTCAGGTGCCGCCGCCGTGACATAGCAACCCGCCACCAGGCAGGCCAGCACGCGCCAAACGGCTTGCTTCCGCCAGCAAAGCGCGAATGCCCAGCCCCCCAGCATGGCGAGGCCGATCGCCGGGAAGTACGGATAATATTCGGTTACATGGTCCGCGAACGGTAGCAGCGGCGCGATGCCGATCAGGAACCAGCTCAGAAAGAAGAACGGCAGGAAATCGCGGCGGATGGTCCGGCAAATGACAAAAGCCAGCAGCGCGGCGCTCACCACGGTCACGCACGCCGGCAAAAACCACGCAGGGACGTCCAGATGCGTTTTCATCCAAGCCGATCCCACCGACCACCGCCAGTAAGTAAGCAGCCCCGTGAAAATTCGGCCGTCGAAATGCATTGTGTAAGCCGGCGACGTGATGGGAGCCGTCATCACATGCAGGGCGGCGTAGGCAAGAGAAGGAAGAAACAGCGGCAGGGTGCGCCGGAAATATTGCCGCGCACACAAGAATGTGTAGGCGGCGGCCAGCGCAGGGTAGACCACGTTGAGTTCGAGCGCGCCAAAGCCCAGGAGAAAAACAATCCATTGCGCGATCCAAAAAGAGCGGCGTCCGGTTTCAATCGCGCGCAGCAAAAAGTAAAACGCCAGCAGCAGGAACAGCGCGCACATCGCCTGGTTGTAGACCGATGTCCAGCTCATCACTTGCGCGAGCGACGTGTTCACTGTCCAGAAAATCGCGGCCCAGAAGCCGGCGGCATCCGAGCGGGTGACGCGGCGCGTGATGGCAGCCACCAGAATCAAATTGGCGAATTGCGTGACAAACACCAGCATCCGGTAGGGCAGGGCATACAGTCCAAAAAAAGCATAAAAGGCAGTGAAAAAGCCTGGTTCGCTCCATGGACGGATGGTCCCCTGCGCTGCGGGAGTGAACAGCGCGTGCAGCAAACCGTTCCAGCCGTGGATGCTGCGGGCGAGGCCGAGCCAGGCGAAATCGTCGGCTTGAAACCACACCCGCAGGCCATACCAGTAAAGGCAGAGGCACAGCAGGGACGGCGCGCCCCAGTAAATCGCACCGGCCGCGCGCTTCATTTCGGTTCGAACCCGACCGAACTCACGATGATGCCCAAATTCCGCTTGTCGTCCGGCGTCGCCGGCAGTACTTTGTCGAGTGAAAAATCAATCTGCACCGAGTCCTGCGACAGCAGATTGGCGGGCACCTCCCGCGAGTACACGAATTCGCCTGCTTGCTTGTAGCTCTCGTGTCCCAACTTCGTTCCGCGCACGTTGATATCGAGCGAGACTGCGTGCAGCTTGGCGATCACCAGATCGGGCACGGAAAATTTCAATTGCAAGGTGGCGCCTTTTCTTGACGCCTGCCGTGGCGGCCGCAGACGCACCGAGAATTTCCCCGCCGTCCAACGCCAGGCATCGTGCTCAACATTGTAAAAGCCGCTGAGCAGTTGCGAGCTGGTACCGGGATCGGCCACTCGCACCGTCATAGCCAGACGCGGCGTAGGTTCCTCTTCCGTTACGCGTGGCTTTTCGTGGTGTAGCGTACACGCCGGTGCAGCCAGAGCCAATGCCATCAGCCATGCGGCGCCGGTCACTTTATTTGACCGCCAGGGTCACCGTGTTTTGCGATACGGTCATGCCCACGATTATCGTCAGCGGAACTGCGGCTCCGGGCTGAATGCCGGCGGGCACACGCGCAATAATTTGACTCACGCCGGCAATACCTCCGGGCGCCGCAGTCTGCGAGATTACGTCCGCCGTAGCGCCGCCAATGATTACCGCGACCGGCTGCGCTACTGCTGGCGGCTTGCTTCGCGACGAAATCGTGCCATCGAGACTGGGAGGATTGGTGACACCGGTGCCCGTTGCGTACAGCACGATATTGGCTCCCCGCGCGGCGGGATTGGCCGGAGAGTTTTCGGAGCCGTCAACCTGATTCAGGATCGCGCCCTGTCCGGTGCCGGAAGTATCCAGCGAGAAAAGTGCGGGCGCCACCGCGTTTACCGGCAGCGTGACCGGTAGAAGCGTGCCGCTGGCGGAAATCACGCGCATCGTCGTGATTGTCTTCCCGGCCAGCGAATAGGGAACCACAACGTTGAGTTGATCCGAGGAAACGTAAAGCAAAGGAGCGGGGACGTCATCGAACAAAACCTGGGAGCCGCCGAGATTCGTCGGAAAGGCGCCCTTCGATGGAGTTGCCGCCAAGATCGGCTCGGTCGGACCAAGGCCGGAACCGAAGACCGTAATCAACTCCCCGGGGGCCACAACCGCGCTGTGGAAGCTTGCGGCATTCACGACAGCGGTCACGCCCGGCACAGACAAGAGTCCATACGCGACCACCTGCCCGGATTGGGAGGGCACGTAAACTTTTCCGTTTGCGACCGTAGGATTGGCGAATTTCGAAAAGCTTCCCAAGGTATCGCGGCCTGCGCTCATGTCGCTGTTCCATAGCTCGATGCCGACATTGGTGGCATCGAACGCGCGGAGCACGCCAGGAGCCGGTACGGGGCGGCTGGTCACAGTCGTTACCCACAGGATGCCGGTTGCCCTAACCGATCCGTTGGACGACACGCTCATGCCGCTGAACGGCAGCGCGTTGGTCGCCGTGCTGTTCGAGGAAATGGGCTGGCTTTGAAATACGCCGTTGACCATGCGGTACGCGCTCAGCGCCTCGCCGAACGGCCAATAGTAAACGATCAGGTCCACTCGGTTGCGGCCATAGCGCCGAATTGAAAATGGCAAAGCCGCTGTTCTTGGCGACGGAGAAGCTCTGCACCACTTGGGTGTCGGATGCCATCTCATGCCCCAAGTTGGTGCGATCCAACAGCATCGCCACTCCGGCTTTGCCAGCGGCAATCAGCCAATTCGTTCCCGGCAGAAGCATCGGTCCATTGGCGCCGAAGTCGGAATCTTTGTCATTGAGCGCGGCCCAGGCGGCCGGAGTGAACCAATCGGTTACCACCGCGTTGCTGGAAAGGCGCAGCACGCTCTCGCCCCATGCTGTAGCGCCGTCCCAGGTGCCATTGGCGGTGACAACATAAATATTGCCCTGATCATCGGCGGCGACTCCTCGTCCGCCTTGCCATATCGAAACGCCCGCTCCGGACGGGGTGGTGTTGAATACGGCGGTCTGCTGCGTCAGGTCGGCGGCGTTGTAGCCCATCAGCCATCCGTGCCACGGACCGACGTCGCCGTGAGAGCCAAACGCCACGTAGATCACGCCGTTCAACAGCAGCAACCCTGGGCGCTGCAAGTGCTGGCCGGCGTCGAAGGCGAGTTGCCCGTTCGGAGGTTGCTCCAGGCCGCCCCAACCCGTGCCGGCAACGCTTGCCTGAATCTTGGCCGGGCCGTTGAATTTCTCGCCGCCGGTTAGCAGATCGAGCGCATGAAGGTAGAACGCGTAATTGTTTTCCGTGCCGGTATAGTGCACCACATAAAGTGTCTGGCTGGCCTGATCGATTACCGGCGTGCCGAGAATTCCGATCTCGGTGGAAATGTCGGTGTAAGGAAGGGCGGGAATATCGAAATCGTGAGGATTCACCGGAGCGCCGAAGTTCACCTGCCAGAGCGGCGAAGTGCCGGTAGCTGCGTCGGCGTCGAACGCGTAGACGCTGTTGTGTAAGGTCGCCACGTAGAGAGCATTGAGCGTGCCTTTGCCGGGAAAAGTCAGCCCGTGCATGTACAGTGGCTGCGCGTAGACCTGGCCATCCACCGCAAATGCGAATAGCTTGCCGAACTGCGTCGGATTCACGTTGCTGGTGTTGAGGATGACTTCGCTCAGGTTGGCGTTGGTGCGGTTGTTGTCGTAATTCGCTGTCCAGACGTTGGTCTGCGCGCAAACCGTGTCCGGCAGAAACAGGCAAGGACTGCAAGTATGAACCGGGCCAGCCGCATTACGGAGCCCACTGCGGCGCTACGTAGGTATAAAACAGCACGATCAGGCCCGTCACCGATGCCAATAACACGCTGTGCCGGAGAGTGAAGCGGAACAGCCGTCCTTCATCGGCGGCATGCATGGCCGTGGCCGCCGATGCCACGGCGACACTTTGCAGGCTGATCATTTTGCCCATCACGCCGCCGGCGGAATTCGACGATGCCATCAGCACCGGGTTCATGTTCAAGCTTCCGGCGGTGATCACTTGCAGGTTGCCGAACAAGGCATTGGCGGAGGTATCGCTGCCGGTGAGAAACACGCCCAGCCAGCCGAGCATGGCGCTGAAGAACGGAAAAATCGCGCCGGTGGCGGCGAAGGCCAAGCCGAGAGTTACAGTAGCGCCGGAATAATTCATCAGAAACGCGAGGCCCATTACGGAGGCGATAGTGAGCTCGGCCAGCAGCAATTGGCGAACCGTCGACATGAACACTTTGCCGAACGCCGCAGCGGGCATGCGCAAAATCAACGCCGTAAGCAGCGCCGCGATCAGGCACGCAGTGCCGGGCGCCGCGAACCAATTGAAATTGTAGATTGCCGGGTACGCCGATGGACTGGCAACGACGGGCGGCATGCGTTGGATCAGATTATGCAGCCCGGGCCACGGGAAAATTTTGCTGAAGCTGCTCAGCTCGGTCTGAATGGGTTTGTAGCCCCACAGCAGCACCAGCACGACCAGCAGAGCGTAGGGACTCCAGGCCAGCAGCAGTTCTCCCAGAGGATGTTGCGGCGGTTTGACGTGCTTGGTGCTGTGCTCATCGAAATTGAATTCGTCTTTCGGCTTCCACAGGCGGAACAGCAGCACCAGCGCGCCGATCGCGGCGAGTGAGCTGAGAATGTCGGTGAGCTGCGGCCCGACGTAATTGGAAACCAGGAACTGCGTGCCGCCGAAAGCCACGCCGCACAGTACGGCCGCGGGCAGCACGCCGCGCAGCGCCTTCCATCCACCCATGACGAAGACTAAATAGCCGGGCACGATGAGCGAAACCGGCGCGCAGATGCGGCCGACGCCCGCGCTGAGCCGATCGAGCGGTAGTCCGGTGATGACGCCTAGAGTAACGATCGGAGTTCCGATCGATCCGAACGCTACGGGTGCCGTGTTGGCAAGTAGGCAAATGCCGGCGGCGTAGAACGGCGAAAATCCTAATCCGGTGAGCATGGCTGCGGACACAGCGACCGGCGTGCCAAAGCCCGCTGCGCCTTCAATGAAAGCGCCGAACGCGAAGGCAATGAGCAGGGCCTGCAAACGGCGATCCTCGGTAAGGTTGCCGACAGAATCTTTGACCAACTGAAATTTCCCGGTTTGCACCGTGATGTTGTAAAGCAGGATCGCGGTGAACACCACCCAGCCGATCGGGAACAAGCCGAACGCCGCTCCATAGGTGGTCGCCAGCACCAGCTTGTCGACCGGCATGCCGTAGACGGCGATCGCCACCAGTGCCGCGGCGCCCAATCCGGAGAGCGCGGCCATCCAGGCGGGCTTGCGCAGCACTCCCAGCAAAATCAGCAGCGTGAAGATCGGGATGGCGGCGACCAGCGTTGAAAGCGCCAGGCTGCTGGCGAGCGGAGTGTAATTATGCTGCCACATAGGGTGATCAATTATGATAACCCTCCTTCAATCCCGGGCGATCACCAGGCGCGCCAACTCGTCCAAGTGGTTCACCAGGATGTCCGGCGGATATTGCGCGAATGTCTCGGGTTGAAATCCCCAACTCACGCCGCACGCTGTAACGCGGGCGTTGCGCGCGGTCTGCACGTCGACGCCGCTATCGCCCACCATGATGGTTTGATCGCGGTCGGCTGCGCATTCGGCGATCAAGGTTTCGATGCCGATCGGATTCGGTTTCTTGTGGGGGAAACTGTTGCCGCCGTAAACCTGGCGGAAATGCGCCGTGAGCCCCAGGCCCTCCACGATCGCCTGGCTCATCTTGACGGGCTTATTGGTTAGCACCGCCATGACGATGTTGGCCGCCAGCAACTGGTCGAGCGCCTCGCGCACGCCTGGGTAGAGCGTCGTATGGTCCAGCTTGTGATCGCGATAGTAAGCCAGGAAAAAATCCAGAGCCTGCTGCACTTTGGGCGCAGTGGCATGCTCGGCCAGCGCGCGGCGCATCAATTCCGGGGCGCCGTTGCCGACGTAGGAATACACGCGGTCGTGCTCGATCGGCGCGAGGCCCAGATGCGCGCGCGCGGCGTTCACCGCGTTGGCCAGATCGAGTTTGGAATCGATGAGGGTGCCGTCCAAGTCGAAAATCAACAGATGCATGAGACGGCTCTGGCGGTGCTATCCGGCGAGAGCGCGTTTGCGCGCGGATTGCACGCGGCGTGGCGGCTTGCGGCGGACGCGAGGCTCTCCCAATTTGTATTCGATCATCTTGCGCTGTAGCGTATTGCGGTGTATCCCGAGGAGCTTGCTGGCCGCCGACCGGTTGCCAGACGTACCCGCCAGCGCGCGCTGGATCAGGGTCTTTTCCAAAATCTCGACGGCTTCTTCCAGGAAGAAACCGCTTTCAATCAGATGCTCCACCAGACTTTCAAATCGTTCTTTCATGTCGTAATTTGCGCTAAACTTCTGCTTCCGGAAGATTGCGTACGCCTCTTTTTATGGCGTCGTCCCAAATACTTTTTACACGGTCGTAGTGCTTCTTGAATCCTTCTCTCAACTCGCGCGGAGCCATCGTCGCAACTACGTGCGACGCGTCGATCAGATAAGGCGCCAGACGCGAGCGGACTACCGAGCGCGGCGGCTTGTCGCCCGGCGTGAAGGCTACGATCGCCAGTACCAGTGCAATAGCCAGTAGCAATCCTCTTACCAAACCGAATGACGCGCCCAAAAATCGATCGAACCAACTGAGACCGGCCGCCTTCACCAGCTTGGTCAACAGCGCCCCGGCGATCGCGCCCAAAATCAGCACGCCGCAAAAAATCAAAAAGAATCCGCAGAAGTTGGCGATGGCCGGCGAACTGACGTACGGCCGCAGGAATCCACCCGCGGAGCCGTAAAACCAGAGGCCGCAGAGCAGTCCGACGGTGGCGGCAATCAAGCCGACCAGTTCGCGGGAAAATCCTTTTTTTAGCGCGCTCAGCAGAGAGATCAACACCAACAGCACAATCACGACGTCCAGCCAGTTCATAGGCTGTGGCCGGTGAGCAGCCGGAAAGCCTCCAGATATTTCTCGCTGGTCTTGAGCGCGGTGTCAGCGGGAAGCGGCGGCGCCGGTGGCTGCTTGTTCCAGTGGATCGACTCCAGATAATCGCGGACGTACTGCTTGTCGTAGGAATTTTGCGCGCGGCCAGGTTGATAATCGTCGAGGGGCCAGAAGCGCGACGAATCCGGCGTCAGCACTTCATCCCCTAAAATCAATTTGCCGCCCGCCAGTCCGAACTCGAATTTCGTATCGGCGATAATGATGCCGCGGGGCCGGGCGTATTCCGCGGCGCGGGAATAAATCGCCAGAGTGAGATCGCGCAGTTGTTCGGCCAAAGCCTGGCCAGTGACGGCCGCCATCTGCTCGAAGGAAATATTTTCGTCGTGACCGGTTTGCGCTTTGGTCGATGGCGTGAAAATGGGCTCCGGCAGGCGATCGCTTTCCTTTAGTCCAGCCGGCAGACGGATGCCGCACACCGTACCCGACTGCTTGTATTCTTTCCAGCCGGAACCCGCCAGGTAGCCGCGCGCCACGCATTCTATCTGCACCATCTCAGCGCGCGTCACCAGCATCGACCGTCCTTCGAGCTGGCTGCGGAACGGATGCAGCGCGGCGGGATAGTCGTCTACTGTAGCGGTGAGAAAATGCGTGGGCGTGACGTTTTTGAGAAAGTCGAACCAGAAAACGGAGAGCTGCGTGAGCACGCGCCCCTTGTCGGGAATGCCGGTTGGCAGCACGCAATCGAACGCTGAGAGGCGGTCGGTCGCGACAATCAGCAGCCGGTCATCGACGACGTAAACGTCGCGCACTTTGCCGCGGGAGTGGAGCTCCACTCCAGGCAGATTCGTTTCCAGAATAATGTGATCTTCAGTGGACTTCAATGGCGCCTTCAGAATTTACTCGGGGGACTCCACAGATCATACCGCGCTGGAGATTTTTGTCAAACGTAAAATTGCAGGTGCTTAGAGACAAACGCGAACAGCTTGCGCATCAATCTCTTTGCCGACAGCGGCCAATGTCTCGAGAGGTAAACGCTTTTGGATATCTTGGAACAACTCGTTCTCTTCGCGGCGGATGTGCCGCCGCAGCAGGCCGCAGAATTCCGTCAGCAGAGCCGCCGTGGGCGTGCCACGCATTTTTTCGACCATCCCTTCGAGCGCGCGATGATCGGCAATCAGCTCGCCGATGGCGGGAATTTCTCCCAGCTTGGAGTGAATCGCCGGGAAGAGAGTGTTCTCTTCGATTCCGAAATGATTACTGAGTTCAATCTCGTAGCGATCGATGATGCGCCGCGCCAGCTTGGCCAGGTTGGCTGCTGATGCGTCGCCGGCGAGCCCGCGTTCTGTCAATATGCAAAGCGCCAGGCCGTTGTGGTGTTGCTGGGAAAGCGGAATTAAGGCGGGATCGCGCAGCATGCTTTCATTGTATTTCTTTATACTGACCGGATGGCATTTTGCACGAATTGCGGCGGGCAGCTCGGCGATCAGGCTGCGTTTTGCGGTAACTGCGGACGGCCCATAGGCGCGGGCGGTGCGCCTCCGCCGCCGGTAACTGAGCCGCTTGATTACACCATTCAGGGTGACAATCTACAGGTCGCACGCGTGCGGCTGAAATCCGGACAAGAGGTCTATGCCGAAGCCGGCAAGATGGTTTACAAAACCGGCAACGTGGCGTGGGAGACGCGCATGAGCGGCAACACGCTGAGCGAAAAATTGCTGGGCGCGCTGCGGCGCACCGTTACCGGCGAGTCGCTATTCCTGACCTATTTCCGTGCCAATGGTCCGGGCGAAGTGGGATTCGCCGGCAACTATCCCGGAAAAATTCAGGCATTCGATCTCGCCGCCGGGCAAAGCATCATGGCCCAGCGCGATGCGTTTCTGTTCGCGCAGCCATCGGTGACGCTCTACGTGGCGCTGGTGAAAAAGCTGGGCGTGGGATTTTTTGGCGGTGAGGGATTCATCCTGGAAAAACTGACCGGCCCGGGCACAGTCTTTATCCACGCCGGCGGCGACTTCGTCGAATTTTATCTGAACGCTGGCGAATCGTTGCAGGTGGACACCGGTTGCATCGTGGCCTTCGACGAAACGGTCGACTACGACATTCAACTGGCGGGCGGCATCAAGACTGCGCTCTTCGGCGGCGAGGGTTTCTTCCTGGCGACCATGACCGGCCCGGGACGCGTGATCGTCCAAAGCATGACCATCAACAAGCTGCGCCGCGAACTGGCGCCAACGAAGCATGGCGGCGATGAACACAGCCCGCTCGGTTCGCTTGGTGGAATATTGGGCAGTGAGGATTAAATTCCCTTAGCGGATGGGCGAATACGCCGTTGCCTTGAAAAGCGAAATTTGAATCACGCTCGAAATCTGCCCATGCTGCTCGATGGATTCCTTGCGCACTTTCAGCCATTCGGGATCGGCGCCGAAAGCGTTCCAGGCTTTTTCGCGCGCGGCTAGATCTTCAAACGGGATCAAGTACGTCAGACTGGGCAGATTCGCGCCAATGAGAGTGGAGGTGTAGAGGATCGGGTGAATGCCGACCCGGTGGAAGATGCGGATTTCCGGGCCGGCGAACCGCTCATGCAGCGCCTTGAGCTGCCGCCAGGTCGGCGAGTGATAAACGCGCAACTCAAAAACGCGCGGTGTCTTCGGCGGATCGGATTGGGCGGATATCTCCGGGCTGTACTCGGTGGCTTCGAGCACGGTGCGGCTAGCCTGATCGAACGCAGGTTCCGGCGCGCTCTCCCACTTTTCAAAAGCGGCGGACAATTCCTTGTCTGCTGCTAGCTTGTGGTGAATGCCCCACATCTCTTCGAGGGACTGATGTCCCACAATGACCGCCATCTGGGGCATGTGAGGAGCAACCAGGGCTTCGAGAATGATTTTTGGCCCCTGATGCACGCGTGCGAGCGCGGGCAGCGCGATGTTACTGAAATAATCGTGCATGCGCGCCACTTGCGCGCCCTGCTGCAGGAAGAAATTTTCCAGAACATAAATGCCGGTGCGCTTGCCTGCCGCAGCCGATGCCGCGCTCGGCGTCGCCATCATGCCGAGGCTTCCCAGCGTGGTTCCAAAAAATGCCCGCCGCTTCATACACCCAAATCCGGCACCGGCTGCAAGGCGTCGTTGAAGCGGTTGGTGAAATTCGCCACGCAGATCACCAGCGTCAGTTCGACGATCTGTTGTTCGGTGAAATGCTTTTTCAATTCCTCGACCGAGCCTTCGCGGATGCCGGCCGCGCCGCGCGTGACGCGATCGGCGTAGAGGATCGCCATTTTGTCTTTTTCATCGAAGAGAGGGCTGCGCTGATAAAACGCCAGCGCTTGAATTTGTTCCAGAGTCACGCCGACTTTTTGGGACGAAGCCGTGTGCGCCTTCATGCAGTACTCGCAGCCATTGACCAACGCCGTTTTCAGGTAAGCCAGCTCCTTGTAGCGCGGCTCGAGCGTGCCCTTGTTCATGATGGAGCCGTAGAGCGGCAGGAAGGCCTGCAGGACTCCCGGCGCATGCGCCATCACTCCGAAAAAATTAGGCATGAAGCCATTGGCGCCAGTGAGCTTGGCGTAGATTTCCTGCAACTCAGGCGCGGCTTTTTCTTTGGTCAACGGATGGATCGCGGGCATTCAATTCTCCTTTGGAATCAGGTGCCATTGTAATCCGGCAAAGGACGGGTTGGAAACCCGCCCATACATCGCCTCGCCTCGTCTCGTCGTTTCGCGCAAATCGGTGGCAACGTAGAATTCGTTGCTCGTAGGGGCGGGTTTCAAACCCGCCCTCTGCCCCTCATTGAGACGTTGCGTATTTTGGCAACCCGCAATGCACGCATTTCCGGGCGAGAAACCCCTTGTTGTACCACCACTTTGCCGCAAACCACTTTCCACACCGTGGGCAGCGCCATGCGCTGAGACGCAGCCCTGTGACTAAGATGGCTGCCATCCAGGCAACAGCGAAGGCGTACGCGAGCGAAAAGTTGCGAAACATCCAGAGAGAGAGGTATGCGGCGACCAACATGACCGGGACGTAGCCAAGAAAGACGAACCAATACAAACTTCTGATTTTCTTGTACCGCCTCCACGCGTCAGTGTAATCTTCTGGCAACGGTGTGAGCATTGTAGTGGCGACTCAAAGTGAACCGCAACCACATTAGGGATGCGCGGCGTATTTCGGCAACCCGCAATGCACGCATTTCCTAGCCAAAAAGCCCTTGTTGTACCACCATTTGGCGGTGAACCACTTCCCGCACCTCGGACAGCGCCACTGGCTCAGATGGATCCATGTGGCAAATACACCGACCATCCATGCCAGGCTGAGTGTAATGACCAGCCAATTGGTGCGAAACACTCGGAGGTTGAGATATTTGGCGAGATAGATTACCGGAGGGCAGGTGAACAGGGCGATCAGAAATAGGTTCCTGCGCTTCTTGTAGCGTTCCCAGGCGTCCATTTAGTTATTTGACGGATTTTGTCCATCCGCCGTGGACACTCGAATTTCCCGCTTGACATCCGCACGCAGTTAGTACTAATAAATTAGTATGAACACCGCGCGAGCCACCCTCACCGGGCAGGAATTGAAAATTATGAAAGTCGTCTGGCGCCTGGAAACCGCTACCGTGCGCCAGGTTTATGAGGAGCTTCTCAAGCAGCGCCGCATCGCCTACACCACGGTGATGACCATGATGAACATCCTGGAACAGAAGGGCTATCTCAAGAAACGCCAGGAGGACCGGGCCTACGTGTATCTCTCCACGCGGCCACAGAAGCAGGTGATCGCCTCAATGGTGCGGGAATTTATTCAGCGCGTGTTCAACGGCTCGGCCGAGCCGCTGCTGGCGCATCTGGTGGAAGACGAACAGCTCACGGAGCAGGATTTAGAAGAGATCCGCAAGACCATTCGGTCGTCACGAAAGCCGGGCGGGAGGGCGAAATGAGCGCGTCGCTTTTACTCGACATCTTGCTGCGCCTGGAGCGCGCAGATTTGCGTAGTGGTCGGCCTGGGCGCGCTCGCCGCCTTGACCCTGACGCATCCAAAAGCTCGCCTGCTGTTCTGGCAAGGCCTGCTGGTGCTGTTGCTTTTCCTGCCGCTGATGGAGCCATGGCGGCAGCCGCTGCCGGAGGGCGTTCCGGCAATCGCCGACGCGCTACCTAAAGGCGCCGGCCCCGTCATCGCAGTGTCGCAAAATACTTTCTGGCGCCGCGAATACTGGCTGGCGGTGATCGGTCTCGGCTGCGCGCTGCGCCTCCTTTGGATCGCTATCGGATTTCTGCGCCTGCGCCGCTATCGCAAAGAAGCTCGCGTGCTCGCCGAGCCGCCGGTGCCATTCCGAGCCGCCACCGCCCGCTGGTATTTGCACGATCACGTCGCCGGGCCGGTCACCTATGGCTGGCTGCGGCCGTCGATTCTGCTGCCCGCGCATTTCGAGCAAATGCCGCCATCGATTCGCGAAGCCATCGCCTGTCATGAACTGGTCCACGTGCATCGGCGGGATTGGTTGTTCGTGATTGCGGAGGAAATAATCCGCAGCGCGTTCTGGTTTCACCCGGCGGTTTGGTTTGTGCTGAGCCGCATTCAACTGGCGCGCGAGCAAGCCGTCGATCGCGAAGTGGTGCGCCTGACCGCGGACCGCGATTGCTATCTGGACGCGCTGGTCGCCGTAGCCGCGCAAAAAATCCGGCCGGACGTGGCTCCGGCTCCGTTGTTTCTCAAGAGGCGCCATCTGGCCGCCAGAGTGGCTGCGGTTTTACAGGAGGTTTCCATGTCCAAGTCTCGTGTTTACGCCGGTTTTATTAGCGTGTGTTCCTGCTTACTGTTGGCTGGACGTCTTTCGGTCTGGCTGTTCCCGTTCGCCAGCCCCGCGCAGGTGGTGCCGGACGACAACGGCATCACGGTCGATGCGGGAGGAAAAGTGCTGCATCGCACGCCGGTTCATTTTCCTGCTGAATCGGCAGTGACGGGCTCGGTGACCATTGAAGCCAGTCTCAATGCCAAAGGGAGAAGTGACCGATGCCCGTGTGTTGAGCGGACCCGCGGAGCTGCGCCGGGCAGCCCTGGCCAGCGTTCTCGACTGGCACTATGCGGCCGACGCAGGGATTGTCCCGCGCCGTAGTCACGATCACGTTCAATGAACGAACGCCGGTGCGGGCAAGCCGTGCCCGAAGCTCCGCCATTTGGGAACTGTCGGGAAGCGTTGCCTTCGTCGGCATCGAGCGCCGAGCAAGAAGCGGAACTGCGCAACCGCCTATCGCTTCATGAAGGAGACTCGATCACCAACGCGTATTGGGATCGAATCCAGGAGGACCGTAATAGAGTTCGACAGCCATCTCAACGTCAAGATGTCACAAAAGCGCGGCAGTACGGAGATCGACATTCGTGATCGGCCTATTACCGGAGCGGGCGCGCCATCGGCCGTTGAACGAGCGGGAGGTGCCGGTGGTTGCGGTCGCGGAGAATTTTCCGCCACCCGCTCCCGGTGTCAAACGGCTGACGCATCGACGGCGCTGTTCAGGCCCGCAATCTGGTGACGCAGCCGCATCCGGTCTATCCGCCGCTGGCCAAGCAGGCGCGGGGTGCAAGGAGTCGTGCGGTTCAATGCGCTGATCGGCGTGGATGGCGCGATCAAAGCCCTGCAATTGGTCGAAGGCCCTGAGCTGCTGGTACCAGCGGCCACTGATTCCGTCAAGCAATGGATCTACCGGCCGACCTTGCTCAACGGCGATCCGGTTGAGGTGGTGACGCAAATCGAAGTGAATTTCACGTTGGCGCGTTGATCGGCAAGGGGCGGGTTCAAACCCGCCCCTTTCGACAATTACGCCGTGGTTTTGCTATCATAGGATTTAACCCATGGCCGGCAATCTATATAATCCAGGCGCGCAGGTTGAGCACGGAAAGTTCGGGCTTGGCACCGTCCTGTCGTTTAGCGAAGAACGCATTGTGATCAAGTTCGACGATCACGGCGAGAAGAAGTTCGTCACCACCATGGTTTTAGCCTCGCTCAAGAAGAGCGACCGCCAGCCTCCCGCCGAGAAGCGCGCCGCGCGCCGCAAGAAGGCCGTGCCGGTCGTCGCCGCCCACTAAGTCCGCACAGGAATCGATCCTTTGAACGCCCGTCAAAAACGTCTTTTCGAGGAATCCAGGAAGAAAAATCCCGATCTCAAAATGCCCGAGATCCAGACGGTTTCCAACTGGAGTGAGGATGATCTGGCCCTGATTAAACAGGGCGTAGGCGATAAGACCGGCCGCCCGCCGTCGGCTGCCGGCGCCGCTTCGTCTGAGCCTTCCGAAGCCGGCGGCGAACAGATCGGCACCGTGGTCACCTATTTCGAAGACAAGGGATTCGGCTTTGTCCGCCCGGATGGCGGGGGCCGCGATATTTTCTTCCACATTTCCCGGCTGAATCAGGGCCAGCCGACTGACCTAGTGCCCGGCGCGCGTGTCGCCTACGAACTGGGCATGGACCGCACCGGCAAGATGGCGGCTGCGAGCGTTCGGGTTGTGCCTGCCGAAGCGGCACCGCCCGCCGCGCCAGCGGCTCCAACCGCGTAATCAGAAATCAGAAGTTTTCCAGCAGCCAGGCATCGTTGGTTTGCGTCTTGCCCATGATCGCCAGATAACGGCCGTCCGGGGAAGGTACTGCGAGGCAGTCGGTATTGCCCTTCTGTTGCCAAAGGACGCGCGCATTCCCCTGAAGATCGACATAGAGTAGCGCGGCGCCTGCTGGTTGCGACACTGCCGGTCAAGTAGAGGCCTTTGCTGTCCGCCGAAGGGAAGATGTGAATGATCTCGGACCATCCTTTCACTGCGAATTCGGTCTTGGTTTCACCGGCGGAACCAATAATGCGGATGCGGTTTGCTGAAGGGTCGCCGATGATAACCGCCATGCCAGAGCCGTCGGGAAAGATGTCGGCATTTGTGGCACCCTTGACCCGCGCCAGCTCGTGTTTCTTCCCGTTGGCAAGATCGAAAGATGAGAGAATGTACTGCCCTTGCTCATTCACTGTATAGACACAGAATGTCGAAGGAAGCCTGGCACAAGCCAGAAAAAAGAACCCTGGTTCCGTGTTCGAGATGAACTGGGCCGGGCCACCTGACATTGGGACGCGCATCAATTTCCCCGGCGCAGATGGTCTGGTCAACGGCCTGTAATATACCCATGCGCCGTCTGGGCTGAGTGAATTAATGAACTTATTTTCAGGACTGGCAACTATAGTTTCGGCCGTCGTCTGGTCAATACCCTGTTTGTAGATATCGCCATGGCCATTTCGATCCGATGTGAATATGACAGCCTTACTGTCAGGCGTCCAAGCCCTTGGCTGATCATTGCTTTCGTCAAGAGTAAGGCGTCGCAGCGCCGATAAACGGGTGCCGTGGGCTTGGAGTTCCGCCACGTAAACATGCGACTGCTCGGTCCCTTTGATGACCATCAATCGCTTTCCGTCCGCGCTGGCGCTGATAAGACCGGTTCCAGCTCCGGCCCAAGCGGTAATTCGTCTGGGTGTGCCGGTTGGCCTGCCAGTTTCCAAATTGGTTCTGATCTCCCACAAATTGGATTCTTGGGTAGGGAAAGATTCCGCCCGCGAGTAGATGATGCGCCCGTCGGGAAGCCAACAAAGCGCTCCGGTTAACTGAGAATCCGAAACCACTGTCGCCGGCTGCTCGCCCTTCAGGTCACGACTCTCGATGATGATCTCGGAAGCCGCCGCATGAAGCTTGCGATACGCAACTCGCCGTCCGTTGGGAGCCCAGGCCGGGAGATCAAACAACTCTCCGGGTTTCGCTTCTACAAGCTTCCGCGGTTGGTCTCCATTGGACCCCATCACCCAGATTTCGCGGCATCCTCCATAACCAGTGATGTACTCCACAACATCTCCAAAAGCAATGAGGGAACCGTCCGGGGAGAACGTGGGCCAGGTACCACGTTCACTGAGCTTCAGTGGCTTGTCCCCCTGAACGGAAATCGTCCAGATACCAGGGGCGTCATTGGGCACCATTGCGGCTAACCTCGCTCCGTCTGGGGACCAGGAATTGGCCACGAAGCCCTCGGTCTGCGGAAGTGTACGAGTCTCACCCGTGGCGATGAGCTTGAGGTGAATACCGTTCAAATCGGAATAGGCGAGGTACTTGCCATCGGGTGAGATGACTGTACCCAATACCGGATTCTCCGAAGGGTTTGCCGTCAGCTTACGCTGCTTCAGTTCTTGCGGCGCAGCCGGTTGGCGCCCGGTGTACCAAACCACCCCCAGCACAACCACCAGTACGGCGATTACGCCAAGCACGCCAGCACGAACGGGCGCCGGTTTGCGACAGGAGCCTTTGCCACCCCGGCCGTAGCCGCGGTTCGCCCCGATTCCGTATCCCGCTTCAGGCGCTTGAGTGCAGCCTGCATCTCCGACGCACTCTGATACCGGACATCCCGGTCCTTCTCCAACGCTGTTCGGATGATCTCGCCCAATTGCTCCGGCAAATCAGGCCGCAACCGTGCCGGCGCGATGGGCTCCTGGCTGAGAATCGCGTTGAACACCACTGCCGTCGTGTTCCCTTGAAACGGCCGCTGGCGCGTGGCCATCTCGTACAACACCACGCCGAAGGAAAACAGATCGGTGCGCGCGTCCAGGTCTTCGCCCCGCGCCTGCTCAGGCGACATGTAGGCGACCGTGCCCAGCGCCGTGCCCGGGCTGGTGATCAGATCGTCGGTCATCGGCGCAGTCGCGACTTCTGAACTCGGCGGCGCCGCCGGCCGATCCGCCGCCTGCTTCGCCAGGCCGAAATCCATGATCTTGGCCTGCCCGCGCGTCGTGACGAAAATGTTCGAGGGCTTGATATCGCGATGCACGATGCCCTTGGCGTGCGCGGCGCTCAGCGCATCGGCGATTTGAATTCCCAGGTCGAGCAGTTCCTCGACGCTAAAAGGTTTTCCCGCGATGCGCTGCCGCAGCGTCTGGCCTTCCAGAAGCTCCATGGCCAGAAACGGGCGGCCATCGGACTCGCCGATATCGTGCATCGTGCAGATGTTGGGATGATTCAGGGCCGACGCCGCGCGGGCTTCTCGCTGAAATCGCTCCAGCGCGGCGTGGTCGCTGACGAACTCCTCCGGGAGGAACTTCAGCGCGACCGTGCGGCCCAGCCGGGTATCTTCGGCCTTGTAGACGACGCCCATGCCGCCAGCGCCCGAGCTTTTCCAGGATGCGGTAGTGGGAGACTGGTCTGGCCAGTCATCAACCTGCCTGTGGCGTCCCTGAAGCATAATGCCTTCAGGCATCTGGAAGCAATCGGCACCGCCCCTGCGATATACTGGAAAGACGTCCTTTAGTCCGTAACGATCATGTTTGACAATCTATCCGAAAAGCTGCAGCGGACGTTTAAGAACCTCCGTGGCGAGGGGAAGCTGACGGCCGAAAACATGGAGGCCGCGCTGCGGGAAATCCGCGTCGCGCTGCTCGAGGCCGACGTCAATTTCAGGGTAGTGAAGCAGCTCATCGAGAACATTCGCACCAAAGCCCTGGGCGAGGAAGTGCTTACCGCGCTATCGCCCTCGCAGCAGGTTATTGCGATCGTGCGCGATGAGCTCATCCGCATTCTGGGCAGCCACGAATCCAGGCTGCGATTCGCCAACGATCCGCCGTCGGTGATCATGGTGGTGGGCCTGCAGGGATCGGGCAAAACCACGTCCACCGGCAAACTGGCCCGCTGGCTCTCCAGGAATGAGCATCGGCCGATGATGGTTTCGGTTGACGTCTACCGTCCTGCGGCGCGGCAGCAGTTGGGCATTTTGGGACGCGATCTGGCGCTGCCCGTTTATCCTGGAACTCCGGAAGAAACGGCGCCGCTCGAACTGGCACGTTCGGCGCGCAGAGAAGCCGCCAACACCGGGCGCGATGTGCTGCTGGTGGATACCGCCGGCCGCCTCCATATCGACGACGGTTTGATGACCGAGCTGACCCAGCTTCGCGACGAGCTGTCGCCGGTCGAGATTCTGTTCGTGGCCGACGCCATGACCGGGCAGGACGCGGTCAAGAGCGCCGACGAGTTTCACAAACGCCTGGGAATTACCGGCGTGATTCTCACCAAAATGGACGGCGATGCTCGCGGCGGCGCGGCGCTCTCTATCCGTCACGTGACCGGGCAGCCGCTCAAGTTTGTGGGCGTTGGGGAAAAGCTGGACGCGTTCGAGGCGTTTCATCCGGACCGCGCGGCTTCGCGCATTCTGGGCATGGGCGACGTGCTGTCGTTCATCGAGAAAGCCGAAGAGGTAATCGATAAGAAGCAGGCCGTTGAGATGCAGCGCAAGCTCATCGAGAACGACTTCACGCTGGAGGATTTTCGCGATCAGCTTCGCCAGATCCGTAAGCTCGGGCCGCTCGAATCCATCATGAAAATGATGCCCCAGGTGGGCATCATGAAAGACCTGAAAAACGTCAAAGTCGACGAGAACGAAATCACCCGCACGGTGGCCATAATTGACTCCATGACCCCCCGCGAACGTGCCAATCACATGCTAATCAATGGCAGCCGGCGGCGGCGAATTGCCCGCGGAAGTGGCACTAGCGTGCAGGAAGTAAACCAGTTACTCAAGCAGTACGCACAAGCTCGCAAGATGATGAAAAGCTTCTCCGGAGGATTTCTGGGTAAGAAGCTGGGTAAAATGAAGTTGCCGGTATTTTAAGGCAGGATTTCAGGAGAGAGAATGTTGATGATTCGTTTGGCGCGGTTTGGCGCCAAGAAGAAACCGTTTTACCGCGTGGTGGTAATCGACAAAGAACATGCGCGCGACGGCCGCAATCTGGAAGTGGTGGGCCATTACAACCCGCTGACCCATCCGGCCAAAGTAGATCTGAAGCACGACCGGATCGAGCACTGGACTAAGGTGGGCGCGCAGATGTCGGATACCGTGGCCCGGCTGGTGAAGAAGAATCCAGCCACCGAAGCGCAACCCGCCGCGTAAGAAGGGCGTCGCTTTACAGTGGGCACTAGGAGGCCGGGAGATGAAGCAGCTCATTGAAGACATCGCGAAGGCTTTAGTCGATATCCCGGAGGAAGTGATTGTAAACGTGGTGGAAGGCGAGCAGGTGACCGTCCTCGAACTGCGCGTGGCTCAGACCGATCTGGGTAAAGTGATCGGCAAGCAGGGGCGGACGGCCCGCTCCATTCGTACGATTCTCGGAGCTGCCGGGATGAAGCTGAACCGGCGCTTCACGCTTGAAATTCTAGAGTGAGCGCGATCCCCGAAGACCAGTGGGTCACCCTGGCGATTTTGGGCAAGACCCGGGGCAATCGCGGCGAGTTAACCGCTGTAGGGTTCAGCAAACCGGAACGATATCCAGGCCTCAAGGAAGTTTTTCTGTTCAAGCCGGGCGCGGCGGCGGGCGTCCGGAGCGCAGTCGAATCCGTCTGGCAGCACGGGGAGCGGCTGATTTTTAAGTTTGCCGGCGTGGATTCGATTACTGACGCCGAGCGGCTGGTGGGCAGCGAAGTTCGTCTGCCCTTGGCGGAACGGCCGGAGCCGGAGCCGGGTGAGTTTTATCAGAGCGATCTGGTGGGTTGCGAAGTGGTCGAGGCGAACGGCAATGTCCTGGGCCGTGTGACGGGGTGGCAGGATGGCGGTGGACCGCAGTTGCTGATCGTAAATGGGGATTTGTTGATTCCCTTCGTCAGGGCCATTTGCGTCGAGATCGATCCGGCGGCTAGAAAAATTGTGGTGGATTTGCCGGAAGGATTGAAGGATTTGAACCGCTCGTGATCTTTCATGTGCTGACGATTTTCCCGGAATTTTTCCGGGGACCGTTCGAGCACGGCGTGGTGGCGCGCGCCCGCGAGACGGGGGGAGTGGAAATTCACCTCCACAACCTGCGAGACTGGACTCACGATCGTCACAAGACCGTGGACGACCGCCCGTTTGGCGGCGGCGAAGGCATGCTGCTTAAGCCGGAGCCACTGTTCGCGGCGGTGGAATCGATCTGGCCGGAGCGGAATGCGTCGCGCCGGGTGATTTTGCTGTCGGCGCAAGGCCGCAAGTTCGATCAGGCGGCGGCCCGGCGGCTGAGCGAGGTTGCAGAGTTGCTGCTGATCTGCGGCCGGTACGAAGGCGTGGATGAGCGCGTGGCCGAGCATCTGGCCGATGAGGAGCTGTCGATCGGCGATTACGTGCTGAGCGGCGGGGAACTGGCCGCGGCGGTGGTAGTGGATGCGGTGGCGCGACTGCTGCCGGGAGTTTTAGGGAACGAGGATTCGGCGGTGTTCGAATCCTTTCGGGAAGTCGCGGGCCAGGAAGCGCCGGGAATCCTGGATTGCCCGCAGTACACACGGCCCGCGGAATTTCGCGGATGGAAAGTGCCCGAGACTTTGTTGGGTGGAAATCACGAAGAAATCCGCCGCTGGAGACAGCAGGCGGCGCGGGAGAAAACGGCCCGGCTGAGGCCGGATTTGTTGAGAAATCTTGAATAGGCAATCTTGCCGGGACGGACTACGACGATGATGAATGCGCTGGTAACGAAATTTGTTCAGAAGAAGAAACGCACCGACCTCCCCGTGTTTCGTCCGGGCGACACGGTGCGCGTGCACGTAAAGATCAAGGAAGGCGACAAGGAGCGTTTGCAGGCGTTTGAAGGCGTCGCCATTGCCCGCAAGAACACCGGCATGGGCGAGACTATCACGGTCCGCAAGGTGAGCTTCGGCCAGGGCGTAGAGCGCATTTTTCCGCTGCAGGGCAAGATCATCGACAAGATTGAAGTGATTCGCACCGGCAAGGTCCGCCGCGCCAAGCTGTATTATCTGCGCGGATTAAAGGGCAAAGCCGCACGCCTTCGCGAGCGCGAGTGAGCTGAGCCGCACCGGATGCCGCTTGCCGCCGCGAGCTTGCAATGCAAGGGCACCTTCGAGCGTGAATTGCGCGCGCGAGGATACTTGGCGGTGGCGGGTGCCGACGAGGCCGGCCGTGGATCGCTGTTCGGCGCGGTGTTTGCGGCAGCGGTAATTCTTTCCCCGGATCGACCGATCCGCGGGCTTAACGACAGCAAGCAGCTCGAGCCGGAACGCCGGGAAGTGTTGGCCGTGCGGATTCGCGAGCGCGCCGTTTCCTGGGCGGTAGCTGCGGTCGACGCCGCCACCATCGATCGCGTTAATATCTACGAAGCCTCCCGGCTTGCCATGAAACGCGCCATAGAACAACTTTCCCCCGCCGCTGATTTCCTGCTGATCGATGCCGTGCCGCTGGCGCTCGCCGTTCCGCAGCAGCCGCTGATTCACGGCGACGCGCGCTGCCATGTGATCGCCGCGGCATCTATCCTGGCTAAAACGGCTCGCGATGAATGCATGCGCCAGTGGGATAGCATTTTTCCGCAATACGGCCTGGCGCGGCACAAGGGCTACGACACACCGGAACATCAGCGCGCTCTGCAGCAACATGGCCCTACGCCGCTGCATCGCATGAGCTTCGAGCCGGTCCGAGCGCGTTCGCTGTTTCCCTGGGAGACCGATCCGCGGCAGATGGATTTGTTCGTGATGGAGGCGGGCGCATGACGGTCGAGCCGCCTGTAACCGTCGCTCCGCCGCGGCGCCGCTGGTTCCAGCGCGTGACCACGGTGCTGCTGGTGATTTTTTGCTTTGAGCTGGGTTGCTTTCTGGTGGCGGCTCCGTGGTGGGGAGCGTTTTGGGAGAACAACTATTTCGCTTCGCTGGTGGGCGATGCGGTTTGGGCCAATTCGTATTTTCGTGGCGCGGTGAGTGGGGTCGGCGTGCTCAATCTCTACGTCTCGCTGGCCGAATTGTTCGGCATGAGCAAGTGAATGGATATCGAGACCGTGCGGCGATTCTGCCACACGCTTCCGGCGACCACCGAAGACATTCAGTGGGGCAACGATCTGCTGTTTCGCATTGGGAAGAAGATTTACGCGGGCGCCAGCCTGGATGCGGCGTCGTCTGTTCGCGTGTCGTTCAAATGCACGCCGGAGGAATTTGCCGAGCTCACCGAACGCGACGGGATTATTCCTGCGCCCTACGTTGCCCGCTATCACTGGGTGGCGCTGGAGCGCTGGGACGCGCTGCCGGCTGCGGAATTGAAGCGGCGGATTCGCGAGTCCTACGAGCTGGTGCGCGACAAGCTGCCGGCCAAGGTGCGTGCCAATATCTTGCGGCGCCGGGTTTCGGGAAAGCGCTCGATCGCGTAGCGCACGGTGGTGCGCGAAAAGGCGCCGCCTTCGGCGAGTAAAAATTTCTCCTGACGCCGCGCGTCGGCTTTACCGGCTTCGCGCAGCAGCCAGCCGCAGGCTTTGTGCATGAGATCTTCCTGGTCGGTGGCTAGTGACGCGGCCACGCGATAAACGATATCCAGGTGTGCTCCCTTCCGCGCAGGCTTGACGAAGGATACGACGCCGGCACGGCGCAGCCAGAGGTTTGGCGACTTGGTCCATGCCGCGAATTCAGCCGCCAGCGGGGGAACCTTGGCGAGCAGTGGGCTCAAAATTGACGCACACAGCCCATCCGTCAGCGCCCAGTTATCGCAGCGATTGGCGAGCAGCCAGCGTTTCGCGTCGGCGGCCAGGCCGGCTTCGAAATGCCGCGAGTAACGCGCCAGCAGCTCCAGACCGACCGATCTGGCTTCAATGTAGCGATCGCGCATCAGGACGTCGCAGAATTTCAGAGCATCGGCATAGCTCCAGGACTTGCCCGCTTGCCGGTGCAGATCGCGCGCGAACTGGCGCACGTCAGGCGTCGAAATTCCGCGGACGTGAACTTTTTCCCACGGTTTGAAGAACCGCCGCTGAGAGGCGGCGACAGCAGGGTCGGCGGCCTGTTTCATCATGGTGCGAGCGACGCGCGCCAACTGTTGCGGCGTCACGCTGGATTCCTCAGGTCGGCGAAGACAAAGCCGTCACGCTCGACAATCTCGCCGACCTCGACCGGCACCGGATTCCGAAACATGGGCGCGTCATAAACAAACGTGTGGAACTCGCCATTCTCGCCGCAGGGGTCGACGCTTGCGGGCAAATCGGCAAGAAGCTTGGCGTCAAAATCGCGGCCGGCAAAATCGCGGGAGAGCGCGCGCGGATCGACGCACGTAAGCTTGGCGCGCAGGCCGCTGCTAATCATCTCGCGCGCCAGGTCGGCCGTCGGCAGTTCCCACAGCGGAAATACCGGCTCAAGGCCCGTGCCCTGCAATTGCCGCTCGCGATACTCGCGAATGTCGCGCAGAAATAAATCGCCAAAGGCAATCGCGGCGATTCCTTCGGCAACGGCACGGCGGCAAGCGTCGGCCATGATCCGCTCGTACTCGGCGTTGGAACAGGGCCACGGCAAAGGAATATTCCAGAGCGGGAGTCCAACGGCTTGCGCCTGCTGCTCCACCAAGTCACGCCGCACGGCGTGCATGGCGACTCGATCAAACGCTGCGTTGAAGGTGGTCAACAGCCCGGCGATTTTCCACTCCGGCTGCTGCAACAGACGATGCAGCGACCAGGCGCTGTCTTTTCCGCTGCTCCAGGAAAGCAGCATTTTCTTGGGATCAGCCATGCGGTGTCGCTAGAATAGCAGAGCATGCCCAGCGTCATCGTCGTCGGCGGAGGATTGGCGGGGCTCTCGGCCGCGGCTGCGCTCGGGAGCGCCGGATTTTCGGTAGATTTGTACGAATCGCGCGGGTTTCTGGGCGGCCGGGCAACATCTTTTCCGGTGTCGCCGGTTGATGAATCCGACGTCATCGACAATTGCCAGCACGTGCTGCTGCGCTGCTGCGTGAACCTGCTCGACTTCTACCGGCGATTGGGCGCGGAGCAACGCATTCGTTTTTACAACCAGTACAATTTCATCGAGCCTGGTGGGCGCGTTTCCACGTTGAGCGCCAGCCATTTGCCCGCGCCGCTGCACCTGGCGAGCTCATTTCTGCGGATGAAATGCTTTGGGCTCGCAGACAAAATAGCCATCGGCGCCGGCATGCTTTCGATCGAGCGTGAGCGCCATCGCAAGGATCTCGACCGCATCACGATGATGGAATGGCTACGCGAAAAGCACCAGACCAATAACGCCATCGAGCGGTTCTGGAGGCAAATCCTGGTCAGCGCGATAAACGAAGATCTCGAGCTTATGGCGGCGTCGCACGGGTTTCAGGTCTTCTGGCTGGGAATGCTTTCGCGGCCGGACGCCTTTGAAATGGGCGTGCCCGACGTGGCTTTGCGCGAGTTATACGGCGAGAGCACCTGGACTGGTGTTGGCGATGTCCGCATTCACACGCGCTGCGCGGTGGAGCGGATTGCGATTGACGAGGGCGCGGTTGGCGGAGTGCTAGTAGGGGGCGAGCTTCGCACGGCTGACGCGTACGTGTGCGCCGTCCCGTTTGAAAAAGTGAATGCGGTCGCGCCCGGGCTGGGCATCGACACGTCTGGCTTTCAGCATTCGCCCATTACGGGCATTCATCTTTGGTTCGACCGGCCCGTGACCGATTTGCCGCACGCCGCGCTGCTGGATCGAACCCTGCAGTGGATGTTCAACAAGAGCGGTGGCCGCTACGTGCAGTTCGTGGTGAGCGCCTCGCGCTGCCTGGTGCAATTGAGCCGTGCCGGAAGTGGTCGACCTCGCTCTGCGCGATGGCGCGGAATTTTTTCCGTTGATGCGCGAAGCCAAGCTCGAGCGGGCGCAAGTGATCAAGGAATTGCGCGCGACATTTTCCGCGGCGCCTGGATTAGAGGCCTGCCGGCCGGCCGCCGCGACACAAATTCCCGGACTCTTTCTGGCTGGCGATTGGACCCGCTCCGGGTGGCCGGCGACCATGGAGGGCGCGGTGCGCAGCGGATATCTCGCCGCCGAAGCCGTGGCCGCGGCTGCGGGAAATCCCGCGAAGTTCGTGCTGCCCGACATCGCCTAGTCTAGGTTAACCTGAATACATGCGGAGCAAATGGGTATTAGGATTGGCGAGCCTGGTTTTTGCGTTCGGCCTGCGGGCGGAGCCTCCCATGACCAAGCTGTCGATCGAGGTGCGGTCTTCGGAGACAGGCAAGCCGGTCGAGCGCGCGAGCCTGGTGGTGCGTTTTGTCAGCGGCCGGGACAAGTTGAAGCTGGGAAGAAAGATCCGCACCACCTGGGAGACGCGCACCAATGAAGGCGGCGTGGCGCAGATCCCGCCGATTCCGCAAGGCAAGATTCTGGTGCAGGTGATTGCCAAGGGCTTCCAGACTTTCGGCCAGACATTCGATGTGGATGAAGAGGAAAAAACCCTCGAGATCAAAGTGAATCCGCCGCAGCCGCAATATACGGCGCATTGATGGAACCGTGAGTTCACGCTTTACAATCGCGAATCCGTGCTCGAAAAGGTGGACCGATCTGCTCGGTGACGGTCGTGAACGGTATTGCGAGGCGTGCCGGACCTCGGTTCACGCGATCGCGCAATACTCGCGCGAAGAATGGGATCAAATCTGGCGTAACTCTGGCGGGCACGTATGTGCGCTCATAAGCGGGAAGTCGGTCCCGGTGCCTCGCACCCGGCGCGCCATTCTAGCCGGAGCGCTGCTGACGGCGATCTCCCCACTGATGGCGCAGGACGGGCGCGTGCGTATTCGCGTAATCGACAAGAACGGAGCCGCGATCGCGACAGCGGTGGGCTCGCTGCTGGACCCTGACGGCAAACCCATGCGGGAGGCAAGGGCCGACAATACGGGCGAAATTGTTTTAACGGATCTGCCGTTCGGCGATTGCCGTTTTGCTGTCGATGCAGCCGGATTCAATACTCGGAGGGTGACGGCAACACTCACGAACAGTAATGAGGTAAACCTGAAAATTGTTTTGGATGTTGGTTTAGGCGTACCCATGCTGGTCGAAACGCAAACTGAAAAGATGAGTTCGACTCTTGCTCCGCCGCCAAAACGCGCCAAGAAGCGCTGGTTAGTTTTCTGATGGAAATCTACAACGCTCGCGCCAGTGACCCGCTCTTGACGCCACCTGAATTTTCTGATGACATAAGCATCGACCATTAGTTAAATCAAAGGAGAACACAGTTATGCCTACCAATCGCGGACTGGCCTATATGGGCACCGGCAAAGTCGAAGTGCAGTCGATCGACTTTCCCAAGTTGGCGCTCGGATCACGCCAATGCCATCACGGCGTCATTTTGAAAATCGTATGCACCAATATTTGCGGCAGCGACCAGCACATGGTGCGCGGCCGTACCACGGCTCCCCAGGGCCTGATTCTCGGCCATGAAATTACTGGCGAAGTGCTTGAAGCGGGCCGCGACGTGGAATTTATCAAGGTCGGCGACCTGGTTTCGGTGCCGTTCAACATCGCCTGCGGGCGCTGCCGGAACTGCAAGGAAGGCAAGACCGGCATTTGCCTGAGCGTCAATCCGGCGCGGCCGGGCGCGGCTTACGGCTATGTCGACATGGGCGGCTGGGTCGGCGGCCAGGCGGAGTACGTGATGGTGCCGTACGCCGATTTCAATTTGTTGAAGCTGGGCAGCAAGGGCACGGCAGAGAGAGATCGCGCCATGTCCAAGATCAAAGATTTGACGTTGCTTTCGGACATCGTACCGACGGGCTTTCACGGCGCATACAGCGCGGGCGTGGGCCCAGGCTCGATCGTTTACGTGGCTGGTGCTGGACCGGTGGGGTTGGCTTGTGCGGCGGGCGCTCAGTTACTCGGGGCGGCGGTCGTGATCGTGGGCGATTTGATTCCAGAGCGTCTGGCGCAAGCCAAGAGCTTCGGTTGCGAAATTGTGGATCTTCGTAAGGACGCCTCTCTCGGCGACCAGATCGCGGCCATCATCGGCGTACCGGAAGTGGATTCGGCGGTCGATTGCGTGGGTTTTGAAGCGCGCGGCCATGGCCACGATTCCGGCGTTGAGCGCCCTGCCACCGTGCTGAATTCAGTGATGACCGTCACCCGCGCGGGTGGCGCCATCGGCATTCCTGGACTGTACGTGACCGACGATCCGGGCGGCGTGGATGATAACGCCAAGACCGGCAACCTGAGTATTCGCATCGGCCTGGGTTGGGCGAAATCGCATTCCTTCACAACCGGCCAGTGTCCGGTGATGAAATACAACCGCGCGCTGATGAACGCGGTTCTCTACGACAAGTTCCATCCGGCCAAGGCGGTGAATGTGACCGTGATTTCGCTGGATGAAGCGCCCAAGGGGTATCAGGATTTCGACAAGGGCGCGGCCAAGAAGTTTGTAATCGATCCGCACAAAATGGTGGCATAGCCCGATGGGCTTGGCGACTAGCCGCCGTGGTTTCGTGCTCGGCGCAGGTGCTTTGGCACTTGCGCCGGGTGCGGGCGCGGTTGCGGAAACGGCGGGCGAAGACATCCGGCTGGGCGTGGCCACGTACTCGCTGCGATTTTTCCGGCGCGATCTGGCGATCCGGATGATCCAGCAGTTGAAAATTTCCTACGTCAACGTCAAAGAGTTTCACCTTCCTTACAACGACACGCCGCAGGAGCTTGCCGATGGGCGGCGGCGCTTCACCGAAGCGGGTCTCAAAATCGTCGCCGGCGGCGTCATTGCACTGCAAAAAGATGACGACGACGATATCCGCCATTACTTCGAGTACGCGAAGAATTGCGGCTTCCCCATCCTGGCGATTGCGCCATCCGTCAAGACCATGCCGCGCGTCGAGCGCTTTGTTAAGCAGTACGACATCAAAGTTGCCATCCATAATCATGGACCCAAGGATCCGCATTTTCCAACGCCCGAAAGCGCGCTGAGAGTGGTGAAAGACATGGACCCGCGCTGCGGCCTGTGCATCGATGTCGGACACACCATTCCGAATCCTGGCGTGGACGTGGTGGAGTCGATTCGCGCCGCCGGCCCGCGTTTGCTCGACATGCACATCAAGGACATTCCCTCCGCTTCCCGCGAAGACGAGGCAGTTCCAGTGGGCGAAGGCGTGGCTCCCATCGCCGCGATTTTCCGCCAGCTTAAAGCTATGCGTTATGGGGGCGCGGTATCGCTCGAATATGAAGGCCAGCCCGATAATCCGATGCCGGGAATGATTGCGTCGTTCGCCTATATGCGCGGCGTGCTGGCGGGAATGAAGGGGCAATCGGCATGATCACCGTTGGCGTCAACCGCGAGGAAACACAGGAAGTCACCGGTGAAATTGCCATCAGTTTTTTGGGTGTCGAAGGAGCGCGAGTACTCTCCACGCCCAACCTGATTCTGGGATTGGAGCGCACGTCGCGCAATCTGGCATTTCCGTTGCTTGATCCCGGCTACGACACAGTGGGCACGCACGTCAATGTGTATCATCTGGCGGCCACGCCGATGGGCATGACCGTGACTTTTCGCTCGGAAGTGACATCAGTGGAAGAGCGGCGCGTGAACTTCAAAGTCGAGGCTTTCGACGAGAAGCAGAAGATCGCAGAAGGCACACACCAGCGAGCCATCGTGAACGTGGCGCGCTTCGCCGCAAAAATGCAGGAGAAGGGTAAAACCTGATCTTACAAACCGAGGCCGTTCGCACGCTGATCATCGCGGGATGGACCGGGCGGGATCGCGCCGCCGTGGAGAAACACATTGTCGAGCTCGAAGCGATCGGTGTGCCGCGCCCCACGTCCGTTCCCGTTTACTACCGCGTATCGGCATCGCGGCTGACAACGGCGTCGAGCATCCAAGTTGCCGGCGATCAATCCAGCGGTGAAGTGGAATTTGTTTTGGTGCGCACAGGCGGCGCTTTGTGGGTGGGCGTGGGTTCCGATCATACCGATCGCAAGGTGGAGACCTACAACATCACGGTCTCGAAGCAGATGTGCGATAAACCGGTGGCCGCCGAGCTGTGGCCGTTCGAAGAAGTGCAGGATCACTGGGACCAATTGGTGCTGCGCTCCTGGGCGATTTTCGGCGGCCGCAAAGAGTTGTATCAGCAAGGCGCGGTGTCGGCGATGCTGCCGCCGCTTGAGCTGGCATCAGACTACATCAGCGATGGCACGCTGATGTTCGGCGGCACGTTGCCGGCGATCGGCGGCATCCGACCGGCGGAGCGATTTGAATTCGAGCTGGAAGATCCGGTGAGGCAGCGGAGCATTCGCCACGGCTACAACGTGCAGGTACTGCCCGTGGCGGGTTAAGCTTCACGCCGGGTCGAAGTAGTGAATCTCCAGCAACAGGCAGCCTTTTTCGGACTTGAACGGCCCGTGGTGCACGCCGGGTGGGCGGCAAGCATACGTGTTGGGGGCGAACGTCTCTTGTATCGCCGACGATCAGATCGCCCGAAATCAGGTAGACCTCTTCCCAATATTCGTGGACGAACGGTTTGGTCGTGAACACGCCGGGCTGAAAACGCAGCAGGCGCGTGCGGCTGCCTTTGCGATTCACTTCATCCAGATGTCCGGCGAGAATCTTCTGTTCAATGCCTGGCGGATAACCGGCGGGCACCTGCCAGCCCGCCGCCAAGATCCAGCGCGTGAAATTCTTTGTGCTCTTTTTCGATCATGAAGGCTTTCCCAGATCATAGCTGGCCAGCATCTGCTTTCACCAATTTTGTGGCGCCATCCCAATCGTAGGTGCGGTACGAATGGCCCTTGGTGACGAAGCCGGCGCCGGCGTAAAACATTTCGAACTGCAAATGTCGTGACGCGAACTCGGAGCCGAGCGCGTCCCAGGCCAGCTTGAAAAACTTGACGCGCTCTTCGGGACGGAAGATGGGCGAGCGCTGCACGCGCAGTGCGTAGTCGGCAATGGCAGGGTTGGCGAAGTCTTCAATGCCCGACGGCAGGGTGATCAGGCTGCCTCCGGCTAGTTCGCGCAGAGTCGTGATCAAGCGCGGATAAAGCTGCTGCGTGAACACCTGCGCGGCGTAAAGCAGATGACGGTCGGGCATGAAATACGCGCCCCAGCGCTCGCCCTTGACCTCCATGGCGGTGACTAGCGCATCGACGGTCGCAGCGTCGGCGGCGAGCGCTCCCAGGGTTTCGCGCACCTGCGGGAAGTTCTCGATGCCGTTGGCAGCGGCGATCATGCGGCCCAGGCCCACCAGGAATTTCAGTTTCACCAGCAGCCGTATCTGGCATTGATAATTCTGGTACACATGTGCTGGCGTGGCGTGAAATTGCTTCTGGCACATCGCCACGTCGCCCGCCACGAAAACTCGCTCCCACGGCACGCGTACTTCGTCGAAATACAGCATGGCGTCGTTCTCGTCGAAACGGCTGGAGAGCGGATTATCGAATGCAGAACCGGCGCTGGCTTCGTACGATTTCCGGCAGAGAATCTTGAGGCCCTTAGCGTTCATGGGAATCGCGAAGGAGAGCGCGTACGGCTCGTCGCCGGATTGCAGCGGCTGGATGCTGGTGACGAAAACTTCGTTGGCCAGGACGGCGGCCGGTGCCCAGCATCTTGGCGCCCGTAACGGTGATGCCGGTGGAATCCTGATCGACGAGGCGCGCGGTCAAATTGACGTCGGCCTGATCGTGCGCGCTCTTCGACCGGTCGGCTTGCGGATTGATTATGGTGTACGTGAGGAACAAATCGTTGTCGCGCGCGTAGCGGTAATAATCGCGCAACGCCGACGCGCGCTTGGGATCGAAGGCTTCAAACCGATCGATGCCCATGTACATGCCGCTGATGCAGGAAGCGACGTGATCGGGCGAGCGGCCCATGAAGCCGAAATGCGTTTCCGCCCATGCTGACAGGGCTTCGCGCCGCTCCAGCAATTCCGCATAGCTAGTGGGAAGCTGCCAGCAACGGCTGACTTGCGTCGTCGAATCCGCCGGAACGAAAGTCATGCGCTCGAGATTTTCGGGCTCACCCTGGAAATCGTACAGGTGCGCAGCGCTGGTGATCGAGTTGCGAAAGGCGGGGTGGAGGGTGACATCGGCCACGCGCTCGCCGAGAATGTAAACCTCGCGGCCGTCGCGCAGCGATTCAATGTACTGCGTTCCGGTTCTGGGCATCGGCAGGTTATCGCCTCGCCGAAGCGGGCGCGGAAATTGAAAGCGTAAGCACCGGAGATGCCGCGCGCCGGCCTGCCACGGTGGCCTCCGCGCTGATTTCAGCGCTGCCCAACGCCGCCTTGTCCGATGCCTCGAGCTGGATGGTAACCTGATCTTTCTGCCGGCCCAAGAGGCGATAGCTCACGCCTTCCGGCAGATTCATCACCTGAAACGCCGCAGTGTCCGGAATATTGTCGGCCTTCAGTTCGAGCGTGGTCGACGCGCCGCGATTGAGGTTGAGCGATCCTGCGCTCGCCGAAATCTTTCCGGTGAACGGCTCATAGACGGTCATCGTGACCTGCGGATCCGGCCTGCGAATATAGTTCCAGAGATCGAGGAGCGGGCCCATGAGCAGCGTGGTGTGTGCTTCGACCACGCGGCCATCCACTGCGCGGCCCATCACGTGGATCGGGTAGGTGCCACTGGCCAGCATGTCCGGCGCGTGGATGGGGAACTCGAGTTCCGGAATGATCATGTCGGCGCCATCGGCGTTAGGTTCGAACAATTGATCGGCGCGAAACTTGGCGCGCGGCGCTTCCACGCCCGGCGGCAATCCTTCCATCCAAATCTCGACCTCTCCCTCAAAGCCGGCCTCCCGGATCAAGTGCACTTTCATCTGCGCGACGCCACCACGGGGCACATTGAAATTCTCCGGCGTCGTGATCAGATGAAACGTAGGTCGCTCTTCGCGAATCTTGATGCGGTATTGATAACTTGGACCGGTGCGGGCGTTGCGGTCTTTGACGCGCAGAAATAGCGGGCCATCCTCGCTCGGCGTGTAAAACAGGCTGCTGTCCGGATTGCCGATGAGCGTGCCTTGCCCAGCGACCACATCGTCATTCTCGGCGAGCTTTTTGCCGGCGGCGTCGCGCAGTTCGAGCACCGTGTCCAGATGAGGAATGCCAAGCTGCTCGGCGAGTGTCCAGCAATGGAGCGGCTTTCCGGCGTGGCCTTCGATGCGATGTTCGTTCACTTTCGCCGGGCCTAGAAGCGCGCCATCGAACACCTGGTCGTCGCTCGCGGCGAGATCGATAACCGGGCCATCCAGCAAGCCCTGCAGTCCTACGACCCACACGCGCCAAAGACCGGGCCTCGCACCAGGCGGCACGTGAAATTCGGCATCGAGCGAATCTGGTTTATGGTTGATTACCTTGCCCTCGATGCGGGCAACGTCTTTCGCGGTCGGAGGGTCCGGCCGGAAATGCACCGGCATCGTGTAAGGGTAGGTCATGCGTGCGTACTCGGCCCGCCGCAATTCGGTCAGGTAGATTTGATTGACCGATCGGAGCGCCGTACCGGCCAGACGAATGCGCGAAATTACCCCGGCCCGCACGCCGGGCGGTGATGCGTAGCTGATCTGCGGCAGCGCGGAAATGCGCAGAATGTAGGCACAGTTCTTGCCGAAGTTGAAGCCGCGCGGGCCGCGGTATTGATCCAGACGCACATAGTAACGGCCATCGCGCGGGAATGTGTAGTCGATAAAAGGATTGTCGTCGAAGTCGGCGCGGTCGTCGTTGAAAGCCACGCGTTTGCCAGCGGCATCTTCGAGAAACATGCGGGCTTCGAGCGCTGAGCCGTATTCGATGGCGCGCAAATCGAACGTCCAGCGCTCGCCGGCGTGGACATCGATGCCATAGACATCGACGTCCGCGGAGCCGTCCATTCTTCCCTGGATATCTATGGGAAGGGTCGGGACAAATTGCGCGCTGCCCGCTGCATCGTTGGGTTCGGTTTCCAACAAGGAGGGGAACTGGCTGACATTGAAGAGAGCGGAATTGGAATCGCCGTCGAGACCGCGCGCTCGCAGCATGTGCGGTCCTAACGCGGCGCCCGGCGCGATGGATACGCTGCCGGACAGTTTACCCGAACTGGCCAACGTGGTTGCCGTCCAAATCAAATCGCGGCAATCAAACTCGACCGTCGTTGCATTGGAAAGATGCTCACCCAGAATTTCCAGCGTGACAGTGGTCCCTTGCCGCCCTCCGAGAGGGTAAACGCGGACGATTTTGGGATCCGGAGCGGGCTCCGCCGCTGCCAGCACACACGCACAGAAACAGGCGAGAGTCAGCAGGCGCGCCATCAAGCGAACAATTCCGCTACCGGCTGGCCGTCTTTGTTGATCGCGATCGGGCGGCCGTTGGCGTGATAGTTCTTGCTGGCGTCAATGCCGAGAGCCTGGTACACCGTGGCGCCCAAATCCTCGATAGTCACCGGGCGGTCGGACGGCTCAGCAGCCTGCGCGTCGGACTTGCCGATCACCATGCCGCCCTTGATTCCGGCGCCGGCGAGCGCGCAGCAGAATCCGCGCGGCCAATGATCGCGGCCACCCGAGAAATTGATTTTCGGCGTGCGGCCGAAATCGCCAATCACCAGCACCAGAGTGCTATCGAGCCGGCCGCGTTGTTCCAAATCTTCCAGAAGGGCGGGGAAGGCCTGATCGAAATCGGCCATCAGCGGTTTGGTGAGGCTCTCATGGTTGACGTGGGTGTCATAACCGCCATGAAAAACCGTGGCCAGGCGCACACCGGATTCGATCAGCCGCCGTGCCAGCAGCGCACCTTGTCCGGCGGATGTTCGGCCGTAGGCGTCGCGCAGTTTGTCCGGTTCCTGAGCGATATCAAACGCCTTCTTGGCGGCGGGTGAAGAGATCAGGTCAAAAGCCTTTTGGTAGAACTCATCCATGCTGTCGATGAGCGGCGATTGCTCCGCTTTGCGAAATTCGCCATCCAGTTTCTGCAGCAGTTCGACCCGTGAACGGGCCTCATCCAGCGTGACGCCTAACGGCAGAGTCAAATCTTTCACGGAAAATGTTTTGGCGTTGGGATCACCGGCGACGAACGGATTGAACGATGGTCCGAGAAATCCGGCCTCGGCCGAAACGTCGCTTTCAGGAATCACTACGAAGGCCGGCAAGCCATTCTGCGGGCCGCGCTCTTTGGCCATCACCGCGCCATAGCTGGGCTGCAGCAGCTCGTTGCGCGGCTTGGTTCCACTGAAAATATATTGCCGCGCGCGCTCGTGAATGGCCTCATCGGAATGCATGGAGCGGATGATGGAAAACTTCTTCATCGCCTGCGCAGTGCGCGGCAGCAGCTCTGAAATATGCACGCCGGGCACGGTAGTGGGGATGGCTTTGAAACTCCCGCGTACATCGGATGGCGCATCCGGCTTGGGATCGAACGTGTCCAGTTGGCTCGCGCCGCCGTTCTGGAAAAATACAATGCACGAGATATCCGGCCGCGTGCTGGCCCGGAGCAATCGCGGCAGATCCAGACCGCCGAATGCCAGCGTGCCGGCCTTGAGAAAATCGCGACGAGTAGAGCCAATCACGTGTTTGCCCTCAGTGGTTCAGTTGAAACTCTTTGGAGTTGAGCACGGACCACAGCACATTCTCCAACGCCCGCCGCTGGTCCCGGCCCGCCGTCTTGCTCGCTGGCCAGGTACTCCGCCAGCGCGTTGCTTTCCTTTTCGCTGGGCGGACGCGCGTAGGCCCGCTCAAACAGGTTGGCGACAATTTCCGTGTCACTCAGCCCGCGTCCGGTTAACTCGCCCAGCACATTATCTTCGGCTGAGACTTTTTCCCGCAGGGCCACGCCGTTCATCAGATTCAGCGCCTGGCTCAGCGTGGGACTCTTGGCGCGATCCGCCAGAATATCGCGCCGCGGCAATCCAAATGTCACCAGAAAATAATCCGCGCCGTCGGGCTCAAAAATGTCTTTCGCCCACGTACCTTTCGGGTAGCCTCTGAAAACGTGGCTGACGCCGGTCACCTGGGTAATCGCATCAAGCAAAACTTCGGCCGGCAGCTTGCGCGGAAGATAGCGCGCGAACAACTGGCGCTCGAGCTCGGCAGGCTCGCCGTTAGTGGTTTCGCGGGACGACGCCTGGTACGTGCGTGAATTCAGAATCACGCGATGCAGCGCTTTGAAGCGAAATCCACTCATCAGCGAAATATTTTGCCAGCCGGTCCAGCAGCTCGCGATTGGTCGGCATGTTGGTCGAGCGGAAATCGTCGAACGGCTCGACAATGCCGGCTTCAAAATATTCGTGCCAGATGCGGTTCACGGTGGCTCGCGCGAAATTCGGATTGTCACGGCTGACGATCCAGTCCGCCAGCACCGTGCGGCGGTCAACGGTGTCCGGAATTTCAGGCGACTCGGCAGCCAGAAATTTCGGCGGCACCGGCTTTTTGGTCACCGGGTTTTCTACTTCGCCGGCGTCTTTGAGGAACCACGTCCGCCGGTATTCGCCGTAGCCGTGCTTGACGTCGAGGCGTGCAAAGAACGCCGAGAATCCGTAGAAATCGTTCTGCGTGAAATTTTCCAGCGGATGATTGTGGCACTCCGCGCATTCCATGCGCACGCCCAGGAAGAGGCGGGTGACCGTCGGCGTGATTTTGTTCACGCTGACTTTCTTCAACATGAAGTCGGCGGCGGGCTGAAAGAAATTGGCGGCAGGGTTGAGCGTGCTATCGCCCAGGCTGGTCAGCATCTCGCGAACCACCTGGTCGTAAGGCTTGTCCTGCGCGATCCAGTCGTGAATCCATTCTTTGAATGTGCCCATCGACCGCCCCTGATTGTTCAACTGGCAGTTGCGGAACCAATCTTCAAATTTGATGGTCCAAAGCGACGCGTATTCCGGCCGTTCCAGCAGGCGATCGATGATGCGCGCGCGCTTATCCGGGCGCGTGTCGGCGGTGAACGTGCGGACTTCGTCCACGGTGGGCAGCAGGCCGATGGTGTCGAGATAAACGCGGCGAATGAATTCGCGGTCCGAGCTGAGCGGCGCGGGCGTCATCTGCAGGCGGTAGAGCTTATCCTCGGCCAGCTCATCGATAAAATTCGCCGCGGTAACCGGCGGGCGCTGCCATTGCGGTGTCGTCACCACGCCGACTTGCACCGTGGCCACGCGTCCCATGCCGCGGGCCATCACCGTCGTCAGGCCGCGCGCGGCAGCGGTAACTACGCCGTCGGTGGCGACTTTGGCCAGCGCCTCATCGCCCGAAACGTAGCGGACTTCCTTGGTCATGTCGCGCGTGGTGCCGTCGGAAAGCCGGCCGATGGCGACCAGCCGCTGCGCGCGGCCCTGCAGCAGAATCGTTTCGGCGGGATAGAGTTCCAGGCGCGTCAACTGCGCACCGCCCGAATCGAGCTTAGCGCCCTGTTTGAGCCAGTCCAGAATCGTGCGGTATTCGTCGGAATCTTTGGGAAGCACGCGCCCGCCGCCGTGCGGGACCGCAAAGGAAGGCTTGCGCAGGATCAGGCTTTGTTCGGGATCCTGCAGATTCACGCGGCGTCCGTTGTTCGCCGTACACGATCATTTCGCGATCCGCCTGGATGTCGTAGCCGAACAGCGATAGCTTGAAGCCAGCCTGACCCGCGGGCGATCCGTGGCAGCCGGAGCCATTGCAACCCTTGGTAGTGAGAATCGAAATGATGCCGGGAGAAAAATTGACGGTCATCTCGGCCGGGCGATTTTCCACACGGACAATGGAGACCTGGGTGACCTGGCCCCACACCACCTTGATTTCCGCCTGGCCCGGCGATTTCGCGACCAATAATCCGTGCTCGCGATCGACCGCAACCACGTCGGGACGCGAGGATGTCACTGTGCAGCCAGACGACGCCGTGAGGTCGACTTCCAGGTCGGCGCCATTCAAGCCGATGACCAGGTAGCGCTGGGTCGCGCCCGGGCTGGCCAGGACGATATTGGCCGGTTCCAGGCGCACCGATTTCCAGTCCATGCCGGCCAATACCGGACCGGCCAGACACACAGCTACGAGGGTCGCGCGAAAGAGCCGCACTGCGTTCAGCGTATCACGGGCAACGGGGTCCCGGCTTTCGGCTAGAATCGAAGTTTCCCCGCCAAAATATGGCCAACCGATTTGAACCGCTTCGCCGCGAATTTCCGCCCATGCTGCGTCTCGCGGCACCCCTGGTTCTGGCCGAAATCGGCTGGGTCATGATGGGTATCGTCGACGCCATGATGGTGGGGCGCGTAAGCCAGGCGGCTATGGGCGCGGTCGCAATCGGCTCGGGTCTTTTTTACGCGATTGCGATGTTTGGCGGCGGTCTGCTCATGGGCCTGGACACGCTGGTGTCGCAGGCGTTCGGCGCCCGGCGTGTGGATGAGTGCCACCGCTCCATGGTGAGCGGCCTGCATCTGTGCGTGCCCCTTACGCCGCTGCTAATGGGCGCAGTGTGGATGGCGGCGCCTCTGCTGCGCCGTATCGGCGTCCAAGCGGACGTGTTGGCGGATGCGCGTCCCTATATTCGCGCCGTCGCGTGGAGCACCCTTCCGCTATTGCTGTATTTTGTTTTTCGGCGCTACCTGCAAGCTATGCATGTCGTGCGGCCGGTGACGTTCGCCCTGGTTAGCGCGAATGTGGTGAATCTGGCGGGCAACTGGATTCTGGTTTTCGGACACTTCGGCGCGCCCGCGATGGGTGCGGAGGGCTCGGGCTGGGCCACCTGCATCTCGCGGATTTATCTTGCTGCGGTATTGGCGTGGAGCGTTTGGGATTACGATCGCCGCGATCAAACCGGCTTGCTGGATACTTCGCTCCAGCCGGACTTCCCGCGTATCCGTCGTTTGCTGGCTCTGGGCCTCCCCGCCGCCGTGCAGTTTGCCCTGGAGTTTGGAGCCTTTGCGACGGCCACGGTCCTCATCGGAAAGCTGAGTACGGTAACTCTTGCCGCTCACCAGATCGCCCTGAACACGGCCAGTTTCACCTACATGGTGCCGCTCGGAATCAGTGCGGCGGCGGCCGTGCGCGTTGGCAATGCGCTGGGACGCGGCGACGTGCCCGGGGCCGGACACGCCGGCTGGAGCGCCATGGTGCTGGGCGCGGGGTTCATGGGCTGCGCCGGCTTGTTCCTGCTGCTGGCTCCCGGCGTCATCGCGCGTATGTTTACCAACGACCGGGCGGTGATCGCAGCGTCCGCCTCGCTGCTCTTCGCGGCCGCCGTGTTTCAGCTCTTCGATGGATTGCAGACGGTGGCTACGGGAGCGTTGCGGGGCGCCGGCGAAACCCGCCTGCCCATGGTTTGCCATTTGCTGGCCTACTGGGTTCTGGGGCTGCCACTGGGCTATTTCCTGTGCTTTGGCCTGGGCTGGGGCGCTGTCGGCCTGTGGACCGGTCTGAGCCTGGCACTGATACTCATTGGCAGCGTCCTATCGGTGGCCTGGTACCGCAAAGTGAGGGCGTTGTCCAATGGTAGTGCGAGAGGCTGAGGGGGCCGCCGCCAGCCTACTTCCGGAAGCTATCTTTAGTCAAACCGCAGTGCCCTCCAGCGAGCCTTCCGGCTAGGTCCAACGGTAAATCCGTAGAATAAGCATTGAAACTACTGGAAATACCACCTTAATTCCAGAAAAATACGACGACAATCAACAACTTGCACGCCGACCTTTGCGGTTCGCCATACAGGCATTCTCGATAGCGAAGCGGGTTATCAAGAGCGCGTCAAGGCCGTTAATCTTTAAGCCCCAACTATTGAGAATCTTGCGGCATTTTCGATAAAGACTTAAAAAATTAAGTAGCAGCCAGAACAATAGTTTCATTCCAAGGCGGTTCTCATCGCGTGACGTATCCACGATTGTGTCTCAAACTAGTGCCGGTGATTTTGGCAGTGCTGGCCGCGGGTGCGGGCAGCGCGCAAACGCTTTCCGTGGGCACCGGTTCCGGACCCAAGGGCGGGACCATCACAGTACCGGTAAACCTCAACTCCGGAACCTCTGGCGTTCACCCGGCAGCCTTGGAATGGACCATCAACTACACGGCCGCCGACTTTACCGCGATCACCCTTGCCGCCACCGGCGACGCCGCCGCAGCTGCAGGCAAGACGGTATCGTGCGGAGCCGTGACTAGTACCACCGTTACCTGCATCGCCGCGGGGATAACTGCGAATACCATCCAGGACGGCGTCGTCGCGATGTTGACCTTCCACGTTTCGGGGTTTACGGCGGCGGTTACATCGCAGGTCTCGATCAGCCAGGCGATGGGAGCGGCGGCCGACGGATCGTCGGTCGGAATATTTGTCTCCGTTACCACACTCAACATCGTCCAGACGATCGTGCAGAACATAGCCGGCCTGGTTTGCGGACCGGCAACGCTGACAACCCCGGCATCGGCGGTGTGCACGGTGACCCTCACCGCGCCCGCTCCCCTCGGCGGCCTGACGGTAGCGGTCTCGACTGATGATGGCTCCTTGACCGTGCCGGTTTCAGTGCCGGTCGCAGCCGGATCGAACAGCGCTAGCTTCAACGCCGCCGCTTCTACGGTTTTCGCCAACCAGACCGTGCACGTGACAGTCAAAGTAAACGGCACTTCCGGGACTGCGGCGTTGACCCTGACCGCTTTGCCGGTCGCTTCCGCGATCTCTTGCAATCCGGGTACCGTGACCGGCGGCTCGCCGAGCGTTTGCACGGTTTCGCTCTCGGTGCCGGCCCGTTCCGGCGGCAATGTAGTCACCCTTAGCGGAGGCACTGTCAACGCGGTAATTCCCGTTTCGATCACCGTGCCCAGCGGCGCCACTAGCAACAGCTTCATCGTCAACACGACGGTGGTCGGCTCCAACCAAAAGCTGACTTTTTCCGCGGCCGCGGGCGGGGCCACCGTACACACGAATTTGTCGATCCTCTCCGTCACCACGCTCAGTAGCCTCACCTGCACTCCGGGGCGCCTTACGCCGCCGGGCCAGGTTACGTGCTCCATTGGCCTGACCGGTCCGGCGCCCAGCGGCGGCTTGTCGATCGCCATGGGCAGCAGCAGCTCCAGCGTGTCCGTGCCAACGTCTGTGCCAATTTCCGCCGGCGCGACCAGCGGCATATTCGTCACTACCGCCGGCTTAGTTGCCGTGGACACTTCGGTGGTTGTCACCGCCACTGTTGGTGGGAACAGCATGACGGCCAACTTGACGCTGCTCGGTCCAGCGGCGCTTTCGCCGCTGTCGTGCAGTCCGGCAAGCTTCTCGGCTCCCGGTTCCACTACGTGCACCATCAACCTGACTCATCCGGCGGCTACGGGCGGAGTGATCGCCACCGTGATCAGCGTTGATCCTACGATTTTGGTTCCCACCTATGTGCCCCTGGCGGCCGGTACGAGCTCGGCCACTTTCAACGCCACAATCACCCAGGCGGTCACTAGTGCCAAGAGCGTCAATCTGTATGTTGCAGCCTCGGGAGTGAGTACCAGCACTTCGATCACTGTGCTGCCTCCGCCGCAACAGGTGGGGCTGAGCTGCGTGCCGACGACGATCACCACGCCGGGCACCACCAACTGCATCGTGACCATTCCCCATCCCGCGCCTCCGGAGGGTTTGCCGATCACGCTGCTGGTCGACAACAGCAATGTGATCATTCCCCCGATCCGGATTCCCTACGGCGGTACGAGCGCCTCATTCCTGATCACCGGCACCGTAGTATCCCAAGATGTCACGGCCACCATTAGCGTGCCCGGCGTCATGATCCAGTCGCTCACTTTGCTGGCGCCTCCCGGAGTCTCGTCGCTCACTTGTAATTCGGCGGTGATCGCGGGCGGCGGATCGACAAGTTGCACGGTTACGATGGAAAAGCCGGTTCGCGGAGCAGGCCTGGATGTGCCTCTTGCGAGCTCGAATCCCGCCCTGACCGTACCCGCGCTGGTTCACATACCCGTGGGCTACAATACGGTGTCCTTTACGGCGAGTGCGCTGGCGACGGCGGCCACTGGACCGGTGGTAATCACGGCCAGCGGCGGTTCCAGTTCGAAATCGTACATTCTGACTATTCGCCCTCATGGCGTGGTGACTCAGGTCGCCTGTACGCCGCAGACCCTGGTCGGCGCCGGGACGACGACCTGCACGGCCAACATTTCACCGGCAGCACCGCAAGGCGGAACGACGCTGACTGTAAGCTCCCCTTCCACGCAGATCTTCGCGCCTCCCACGATACAAGTTCCGGCCGGAGCGCAATCCGTGCAATTCACGGTGAGCGCGCCTTTGATATCGCAAGACGAGTCGACCACGGTGACCGCCGGGCTGGACGGCTCCGCTTTCGCCCAGCTTACGTTGGTCGCGCTGCGGCCGGCTTCGGTTTCGTGCGCGCCGAAAATGGTTTCGTCCGGGTCCCCGGTCGTCTGCCAGGTGACCTTGAATTCCTCGCTGACCTCCAACGCCACCCTGCCGCTCGTCAGCAGCAGCTCCATGGTCTCGCCACCTGCCGCGGTGGTGACTCAGCAGGGCGTGGCGAGCCTGAACTTCCAGGCGGTCACTCATTATGTAACCGCCAACCAGGTGGTCACTATTTCGGCCAGCTTCCAGGGCATTACTGCGAGCGATCAGATTACGCTGACGCCGGCACCGCCAACAATCACGGCACCGAGCCACGTCACCGCGATTGTGGGGCAGGGCACGGTGTTCACGGTGACGGCAACCGATCCGGCCGGCCTCGCGTTTGTGCTGAACGCCGCGGGCCTGCCTCCCGGCTCGCTCTTCAATGCGGCAACCGGTGTCTTCACCTGGACGCCCACCAGCGATCCGGGCCAACTGGGCACGTATCAGGTACAGATCAAAGCGACGAATCTGGCGCTCGCATCTTCCACGGCCACGATTGTGATCGACGCCACCACCGACCATCCGGTGATCAATCAGATGGTGAACTCGGCCAGCTACGTGCCGGGTCCGGCCTGCACGGCGGGCGGCGTGGCAACGTTGCTGGGCGGCGGATTCACCAAGGAAGCCGCACTGGCTTCCACCGCGTTCCCCGTTCCTACGCTGTTGAACGGAGCTCGCCTGACCGTGAACGGAACTGACCTGCCGTTGTTCTTCGTGTCGCCGTCGCAGGTAAACTTCCAGTGCCCCAACCTGCCAACCGGCACGACATTCACCATGGCCTTCAATGGAGAACTCGGAGGAATCACCTCACAGCAGACGGTCATGCAATACGCCGCGCCCGGTATTTTCAGCACCGATGGCTCGGGTAAGGGACAGGGCGCTATCGTAGTGGCTGGATCTTCCACGGTAGCCACGACGTTCTCCACCGACACGCTGAGCGGGCCCGTCACTCCCGGCGATCATATTTCGATTTACGCCACCGGGTTAGGTCCGGTAAGCTGCGTCGTGCAGTCAGGCGACGCCGCGCCAGCCGATACACCCTGCCCGCTTACGGGCGTGATCCAGGTGCTCATCGGTGGCGCGCCGGCCACGGTTTCCTTTGCCGGCCTGGCGCCGGGTTATAGCGGCATGTATCAGGTAGACGCGCAAATTCCGGCATCGACGGTGCCCGGAAGCGCGGTACCGGTGCGGATCGCCGTGCAAGCTCCCGGCGGGGGCAACGTTACCAGCAATACCGTGACTATCGCCGTCGCACCTTCCGCGGCGACGCCGTAAGCCTACGCCTTGTTCAAGGCCGCGGCCATGCTCTTAAGCGCCAGTTCCAGGGTCTTGCGCGATGTCCCGATGTTCATCCGCATGTGGTTGGCGCCGCCCGTTCCGTAGGTAACTCCGGAGTTTAAGGCGACATTCGCCTTCTCGACGAACCAGCGCTCAACCATGGTCTCGGGTGTAATCGCCCGGCCGGGCCGCGTCGTAGGCATCTTGTTCTTGATGGCTTCGGCGGCCATTTCTTTCGCGCCGATTTTATCCGCCACCGCCGAGACATCCAGCCAGGAGAGGTACGTGCCTTGCGGCTTGACGCACTTGAGAAGCGGAATATTGGCGCGCACGTAGGAGTCGACGAAATCGTGGTTGCCGTCGATATATGTCACGACCTGATCCAGCCACTCTTCGCCGCCCGCGTACGCCGCCTTGCTGGCGATCATGCCCAGCGTGCTCAAGTCCGCCCGGTTGTTGGCCTTTATTCTGGCGAAGTAATCCGCGTTGGTCGTGAAATACCAGGCGCATTTCATGGCTGCCAAGCCGAACGATTTGCTCGCGGCCTTGAACGTGATGCTGTTGTTCACGACGTCGCGATTCTCAAGCGTGCTGAAGGGCGTGTATTTCTGGCCCTTGGAAACGAAGTCGCAATGAATCTCATCGGCCAGCACTACCACGCGCCGCTTGAGACAGATCTCACCCAGCGTCGTGAGATCCTGGCGGCTCCAGCAATTGCCGGTGGGATTTTGCGGGTTGCAGAGAATGAACGTGTTGGTGTCATGGCTGATGCGCCGCTCGAAATCTTCGAAATCGATCGAGTAGCGGCCATCCACCAGTTTCATTGGGCTCTCTTCCGGTTTCAGATTGCAGTAGGTCAGATCGCCGAAGAAGCCGTTGTAGGTGGGTGTCAGCAGCAGCACCTTGCTGTTCGGAGGTGAAAACGTTTTCAACGTGGCAATGATGCCGGGATGCACTCCAGTCGTGATCCCCAGCAGTTCAGGATTGATTTCGATGCCGTAGCGCCGCTTGTTCCAGGCGATGATGCCCTCGTGAAAAGCGGGCGGCATATCCAGATAGCCCCAGTTTTCGTGTTGGATGCGCTCCTGCAAGGCCTTGGTGATGACAGGCGCGCATTTGAAATCCATATCGGCGATTCCCATGCCCGCCACGATGCGATCCATTTTGAAAAGGCGCACCGGCGAATCCCACTTGGTGCAATCGGTGCCGACGCGGTTGTAGGGGGTGTCGAAATCGTACTTGCCATCGGGCGTGCCCGTCGCCTCGACAGCGGCAGCCGCCGCCAGTGAAGCGCGCGTTCCCACGGCGCCCACCAAAGCGGTCATCTGAGCGCCCCGCAGGAACGCTCTGCGATTGAACCCTTGCATGCAACTACCTCCTGTGCGGGAGCCGCCGGGTTGCACCTGGTAGGGGCCCCCTGTTGCGGATGGTTCTATCACTTCAAAACAGGCAAGTCAATGGGTCGGGCGATTTGGTAGGGGGCTACTCAAGATTCGCCGGACCCTGCGTTGCACGCCAGCGATGGCCGCCGGTTTGACCGATCGGCTCTGGGATGTGGCCAGACTGTGGTTGCAGCTTGGGAAGCCGATGAGCGGAGGTTACAAAGAGGGCGTAACGCACAAAAAAGGGTACGCACGATTCATTCTTGAAAGGAATTATGACCGCGCGGCATATCGTTGACATGGTGAAAAAGCTAGTTCCGCTGTTTATTTTCGCGGGCTGCGCCCTAGCGCAACAAGTGGATAGGCCAGGGGAAGCGGATCGAATTCGGTCTGTCATCGCGGAAATAAACAGAGCCTTAAGCCGCTCCGACGCCCCCGCTCTATCGAAGTTTTTCACGCCTGATGGAGATTTCCGAATGGGACAGGTAGTCGCTACGGGTCGGAGTGCCATCGTCCGGGCGATCGAGAGACAGAGAGCTGTCATGTGGAGCGAAGTGACCCCTCCGGCCATTCAGACCGAATCAGTGCGGTTTGTGTCTTCCGAAGTGGCTATAGTTGACGGCTCGCAAGTTCAGTATGGCTCCGTAATCGTAAAAAGGAGATTGCCGATCATGCTCTTAATGAAAATGGACGGCAAGGAATGGCGCATTGTGTCGATGCGCTTTCTTTTTGAATTGGCTGATCCAAAGTAGCACTACCGGCGATTAGAGGTGTTACGCTTTTTTCAGTGTGTCGGCCACTGCGCGCAGCGCCAGTTCCAGCGTCTTACGGGACGTCGCGATATTCATCCGCATGTGGCCGGTGCCGCCGACGCCGTAACTATTGCCGGCGTTGATCTGAACTTTCGCGTTGGCCGCGAAGTAGCGTTCCACCATCCGCTCGGGCGTAACCGGTTCGCCGGATTTCTTGCTGGCTTCGGCGGCCATTTCTTTGGCGCCGATTTTTTCGATCACTCCGGAGATATCGATCCAGGCCAGATACGTCGCTTGCGCCTTGGCGTACTTAATGGTTGGAATGTTGGCGCGAATGAACGACTCCGCGAAAGCATGGTTGCCGTCGATATACGCCACCAACTGATCCAGCCATTCTTCGCCGCCGGCATAAGCTGCCCGGTCGGCGATCATGCTGAGCGTGCTCAAATCCGCCCGGTTGTTGGCGCTTACCGCTTTGAAGTAATCCGGATTGGTGGTGAAGAACCAGGCACAGTGCATGGCTGACAAGCCGAATGACTTGCTCGCGGATTTGAATGTCAGGCTGTTGTTGACGATATCCCGATTCTCCAGCTTGCTGAAGGGCGTGTACTTGTGTCCCTTGGAAACGAAGTCGCAATGAATCTCATCGGCCAACACCACTACGCGGCGCTTGAGACAAATCTGGCCAACAGTGGTTAGATCTTCGCGCGTCCAACAATTGCCGGTGGGATTTTGTGGATTGCAGAGGATGATCGTATTCGTGTCGTGGCTGATGCGGCGTTCCAGATCTTCGAAGTCGATCTGATAGCGTCCGTCCACTAGCTTCATGGGACTCTGTTCCGGCTTCAGATTGCAGAATGAGAGATCGCCGTAGAAGCCGTCGTAGGTAGGCGTGAGCAGCAGCGTCTTGCTGCCCGGAGGCGAAAACGTCTTCAAGCGCCGCAATCAAGCCTGCGTGAACGCCGGTCGTGATCCCCAGCATTTCGGGATTGATTTCGATTCCGTAGCGGCGCTTATTCCAGGCGATGATGCCCTCCCGAAAGGACGCCGGCATATCCAGGTAGCCCCAGTTTTCGTGTTGGACGCGTTCCTGCAAAGCCTTGGTGATGGCCGGCGCGCATTTGAAATCCATGTCCGCGACGCCCATGCCGGCGATGATGCGGTCCATGTGGTGACCGCGAATCACGGAGTCCCATTTGATGCAATCGGTGCCGATGCGGTTGTAGGGCGTGTCGAAATCGAACTTGCCACCCGGCGCTCCATTGGCTTCGACGGCCGCCGCGGAGGTTCCGACCGCGCCTGCGATCGCTGCAAGTTGCGCGGCTGTCAGGAACGCTCTGCGATTGAATCCGTTGTTCTGTGGCATGTCGGTTTCTATTATTTCAGAAGCGGCAGGGTAATGGGTGCCGGCGTGCTGGGATACGTGCAGATCGTCCTGGTATGATGAGGCATAAAAGTGCGTGCTGGGAGATTCTTTATGCTTTTTTTTCGTATTCATCGGTATTTCGTAATTGCTTCGTTAATGTTTTCCGGTCTTTTGTTCGCCGATCAGCTCACGTTGAAGAATGGCGACCGGGTAACCGGAAAGATTGTGAAGAAGGACGGAGACAAAATTACGATCAAGACCGACCTGATGGGTGATGTGACCATACCGTGGGATGCGGTGACTTCCATCGCCTCCGACCAGCCGCTCACCGTGGTTCTGCCGGGTGGCAAGTCGGTGGACGGTAAAGTCAGCTCGGCCGAAGGCAAGATGGAAGTCGCCACCTCGGCTGCCGTTGAGTCCGCGCCTCTGCCGCAAGTGACGACCATTCGCAACGCCGATGAACAGAAGGCTTACGAACGGCTCCAGCATCCCGGGTTTCTGGATCTGTGGGCAGGCAATTTCGATCTCGGACTGGCAGCGGCTCGTGGCAACGCCAAGACGACGACTTTTACCACCGCCTTCAATGCGGTGCGCGAGACCCGCACCGACAAAATCACTTTGTATTACAACCAGATTTATGCCACAGCCACCGTCGACCAGAAAAGCGCGGCGACCGCCGAAGCCGTGCGCGGCGGCTGGGCTTACAACCGGAATATGAGCCCGCGCGTATTCCTGAATGTCTTCAACGACTACGAATACGATCAGTTCCAGAGCCTCAATTTGCGTTTTGTCGCCGGCGGTGGCGCGGGCTTCGCGGCCATTAAGAAAGGGAACAGGGAGTTGGATTTGCTGGGGGGCGTTGCCTACGACCGGGAAAGTTTCAGCACGCCGCTTACGCGAAGTTCGGCCGAAGTGTACTGGGGCGACGATTTCACCCACAAGCTGTCGGCGAAGACTTCGCTGCGGCAGTCCTTCCGCATGTTCAATAATTTGAGCGACACCGGCGTCTATCGCATCAATTTCGATTTGTCTGCCGCCACCACGTTCCGCAAATGGCTGGCCTGGCAGATCACAGCGAGCGATCGTTTTCTTAGCGACCCCGTAGCCGGCAGACAGCGCAATGATATTTTGCTTTCGACCGGATTCCGGGTAAGCTTCGCGCGCTAGCTCACGCTCGCACGGCGCGGGCCAGCGTTCGCGCCAGCGAGCCGCGTTTTTCCACGACGATCTTTTCGAGACCCAGCCACCCGGCCAAAGTTCGCAACTCCACGGCCAATGCTTCGGCAACATCTCCTGCTTTGGCGTGGGCTTCGCCATACGCGGCCAGCACCAGCAAACGACGGCCTGCACGGTCCGCCTTCAAATCGACGCGAGCTGCCAGGCGGTCGCCCAGCAAAAACGGCAGTACGTAATAACCCCATTTGCGTTTCGCCTCGGGAAAGAAAATCTCGATGCGGTAGTCGAAACCAAAGAGACGGGCTGCGCGATCGCGGTACCAGACCACGGGATCGAATGGCGATAGTAGCGCGGCCCGCTCGATTCGCTTTGGCAGTTTTGCCTCGCGATGCAGATACGCCATCTCGCGCCAGCCTTCGACCCGCACTTGTCGCAATTCGCCTGCCTCTACCATCTCCGCGACGCGTGGACGCGCCTGGGTGATGGGCATGCGGTAATAGTCAGCCAGATCAGCGGCGGTGGCGACGCCGTGAGATCGCGCAGCCAGCCGCAACAGTTCGCGCTGCGCGTCGTCACGATCCACTCGGCGGCTGTGATGTTGCTGCGGGATGACGCGTTCGGCCAGATCGAATACGCGCGCGAAATTGACGCGCCGGTCGGCTACGGCCAGCACGCCCCGCCCGAAGTGCGCCTCCAGCACCACCCGCGGTACCGATTGCCACGCACCGGTCAGGCGGCGAACCACGCCTTCCGGAACCGCCAGTTCGTCAGCGCTCAACGGACCGCGCGAGCGGACTTCATCCACCACACGCGCGACGAATTCCGCGTGCCGTTTCATGAACGGCTCGAAGCCATAGGGACGGACGCGGTGCGTTTCTCTGCGATAGCCCAGCAAAGGCCACGTCTCCACCGGCACGATGGATGCCTCGTGCGCCCACTGCTCGGTGAATTCACGCCGGCGGCAAACCAGATCGTCAAACAGCGGTTTCGAATAAGGGCCCAGCCGCGAGAACGGGACCATGTAATGCGAGGGCAGCAGGACATTGACGTAATCGATTTGCAGCAGGCCGAGCTGGTGGATGGTCCGGCGCAGATGCTGGACGCCGACGCGGCTGGGACGCGGGCGATCGAAGCCCTGCGCCGCGAGCGCAATGCGGCGGGCTTCGTTCAGCGAAAGGTCCACGAGATTAGTGCTGGGGAGGCTGATAGGTTCCCGGTACCGCTCTGGCCGCGATCGCCAGGCGGTTCCAGGCATTGATCGCGGCGATGGCCAGGGTTAAATCGGCCAATTCTTTTTCCGTGAAGGGAGCACGCGCTTTTTCATAAACTTCATCCGGCACGTGGCCTTCCTTGATGTTTGTCACCGCTTCGGTCCAAAGCAGAGCAGCGCGTTCGCGATCGTTGTAATAAGGCGATTCCTCCCACGCATCCAGTCCGTAAAGCCGCTGCTCGCTTTCGCCCAGAGCGCGCAGATCTTTCCAGTGCATATCGATGCAGTAGGCGCAGCCGTTTATTTGCGAGGCGCGCAACTTGACCAGCTCACGCAGCGAGGCCTCGAGACCCGATTGCTCCAGGTATTTCTCCACGCCCAGCATCGCAGCGTAGACGCCACGAGCATTTTTCAGATAATCAATTCGTGGCTCCATGACTCAGTTGGTGATGTCGCTGGTATTGCTCTCCTCGCGAACGGCCATGTAAGCTTCGTACCATTTCTTTTGCGCTGGGCTGTCGGCATAGTTCTTGAGCGCCTCTTCGCTGGCGAATTCCATCACGATGACGTGGCTGAAGCCTTCCGGAAGCTGCTTCTTGATGGGCCGGGTCCACACATGCGTGATGCCAGGATACTGCGACGGCAGAGCCTCGGCGCCTTTGATCGCAGCGGTGATTTGCGCCGGTGTTGCATCCGCCTTCCACTTAATCGAGATCACGTGGATTACGGTCTTCGGCTTGGTGTCGGCTGCAAACGCGCCCATCGCGATCAAAACGGCCCCGGCACAGGCGGTCAAGAATATTTTTCTAGTCATCGTCTCTCCTTAATGAAATAGTAGAACATCGTCAGGGCGCGACCCCTCGCAGTAACTCTCGCCGGTATACATCCGCACCACTTTTCCATTCTGCTCGACGAAACGAACCACTTCGCCGACGGCACCGCCGCCAGTCGAGTTTTCGATAGCGGAAGCGACCTCCGCCCAACGGCGTGAGGCCGGTCTGAATCTCCGGGATTGGTGCCCGCCGGATTGATCATCACCAGGCGTTGATTCAGCTCGACGACTTGCGTGTCGCCGTTAGCGGCTGCGATACAGGCCCGCGAAACGGCTCCACGACGGATCCCACTCAACCGGTTTCGCGCCGCGGCCGCCGCCTTCGCCACGGCTTCGCCCACCGGTCTGCATCAGGTGATAGCGCGATGTCGGCCGGCACCGTGTCGTCGCCGTTGGTCAGCACGATCACGCCGACTTTGTCGTCCAACTGGATCAGCGTGTGAGTCATGTAGCCGGGGTAGCTACCGCCGTGCCCGACGTAGACCTTGTCTTTCTCCCGGTTCACCGCGAAGCCGATGGCATTGCCGCGCTGCCAATTGTTTTCCAGCACGCGCACGCGATGCATCTCGCGCAGCGAGCCGGTGCTGAGAATCTGGCTACCGCTGGCGGTTCCTTTGCGGAATTGCAGCGAAACGAACTTGGCCATGTCCTCGACGGTGGACGTGAGCCCGGTTGCCGCCGCCATGCCGCGCGCATCCACAAACGGCATCTTCGCGCGCGAGCCGTCCGGCATTCTGCGGCCGTAGCCGGTTGCCAAGTCCGTCCACTTGCTGGTCGACGCTCGACGCATTCATGCCCAGCGGATCGAAGATATGCTGTCTGCACATAGTCGGCCCAGGTCTCACCGGAAACCGTTTCGACGATCATGCCGGCGAGCGTGAACGCCAGGTTGGAGTATTTCCAGCGGACTTCGGGCGGATACGCCGCCTGATGTCCGGCCACGAACTTCCGCACGCCGTCAGCCGTCGGGAAATCCAGTTCCGTCCAATGCGGACCGGCTTCGCGCGGCAGCCCGGCGCTATGTGTGAGCAGCTCTTCAATCGTGATCGGCGGATCGTCCGGCTCGGCGGGCTGCATTTTGAACCACGGCAGATATTTCGAGACCGGATCGTCCAGCCGCAGTTTGCCCGCTTCGCGCAATTGCATGATCGCGGTCGCGGTGAACAGCTTGCTGTGCGACGCCATGCGGAACTTCGTGGCGGGAGTCATCGGGCGTTTTCGCGTCGACGTCGGCAAAACCGAAGCCTTGCGCCCAGATCAGTTCCTGATCGTGCACCACGCCGACGGCAATGCCAGGCAGGCCGCGATACGCGATCTGTCCGCGAATCCAGCTGTCGAAGAGCCGCTCGGCGCCTTTGACGTCGGGATGATCGCCGACTCCAGCGTGCAGGCAAACGGCGAGCGAAAACGAGAGAGACGAAACTCAGTGCTGCGCCGCATTGTTTCCTCCAGGGATTCCGTCCACTATATCGCGCCGTTGGTTCGAGGTAGCGCGCTATCCAAAATAGAAACCTGAGGCTAAATATTAGCGTCTATATCTGCTTGCGGCCCTCTTTTTAGGCAGAATGGTTCAAGGCACTGCATGACGCGATCCGGATTTCTGCTGCCGGCGTTGGTTTGCGCTTCGCTTTGCGCGGCTGAATCCCAAACCGGTGTGGTTCGCGCGAACGGTGTCGCCGTCCCGGGCGCAACCGTAAGGGCAACGATGGGCGGCACCACGCTTGCCACTATCACCGACGCCAGCGGCGAGTACAAATTGGACGGCATCACGAGCGGGGCATGGATTATCGAAGTCGAGATGTTCCGCTTTGAGCCGGCTCGCAAGGAAGTGCAGATCAGCGGGCCTTCGAATCTTGAATGGAACCTGGTGCTGCGCCCTGCTTATTCGGCCGCGCCACCAGCCACGGCTCCAAGCACACCTCCGGTTGCAAGGCGCAACGGCCCCGGTCCGCCAGGCTCCGGACAGCGTGCGCCGGGCGATCGGCCGCGCGGTCCGCAGGGCGGGTTGAGAAACCGGCAGCCCGAGGACACACTCGCGGCCGCTGTCCCTGAGTTGACCAACCAGATCGAAGGCCAAGCGGGCGCCGGCGGCGTCGAAACCGTCGACCTACCGGCCGGCGTGCAAAGCGAGAGCGCGAACGATGCTTTTATGTTGAGCGGTACGCTAAGCCGTGGCCTTACAGCAAGTCGGCGGCGATCCCGGTGGCGACACGGTTCCCGGATTCGGACGAGGTCCGGGCGCGTTCGGCGATACTCCGGGGGCGCCGGGTTTCGGCGATTCGACGAATCCGAATGGTCCCGGGGGCGGCGGCCCTACCGGCGCGCCTGGATTTGGCGGAGGTGGCGGCGGTCGCGGCGGCGGTTTTGGAGGAGGCGGCGGTGGTGGCCGGGGAAGTGGCGGAGGTTTTGGCGGCGGTGGCGCCCGGGCGCGCGCAGGCAATCGGCCCGGCGGAAGAAATCGGACGGATAACGGCCTCATCGGCAACCGCAGGAATCGCGGGCAGCAGGGGCTGCATGGCATGGTGAACGTCGTCCTTCACAACTCTGTGCTGGATGCGCGCCCGTTCGCGGTCAATGGTCAGGAAGTGGCCAAGCCTTCCTATGCCAAGGAACGATTCAGCGTGCAGATTGGCGGTCCCTTGATGATCCCGAAACTTTTCCGCCTGGAAAAAACCACGTTCGCTTTTAACTTCACCACCAACCGCGCCGACAATCTGAGCGCGCAAGTGGGCACGGTCCCGACTCTGCTTGAACGTACCGGGAATTTTTCGCTCTCGAACAATATTGTTTACGACCCCACCACCCGCGCGCCGTTGCCGGGCAACCAGATTCCGACCAGCCAGATCAGCCCGATCGCGCTTGGGTTGCTGAAATATTTTCCGCAGCCCAATCAGACCGGCTCGTGCTCGGCCAGCCTTTCGTCGGCGTGTGGTGCGCAGAATTTCCAGTTCACTACTACGGTGCCCAACAACAATGAAAGTGTCGGCCTGCGTCTGGGGCAAAGCATCGGCCGCAACGATCGCCTGGCGCTCAATTTCCAGTTCCAGGACCGGTCCGCTGTGAACCCGCAAATTTTCGGTTTTCTGGATGACACCGCCGGCCGGGGAATCAGTTCCAGTTTGAGCTGGACCCACACGTTTGCGCCGCGCATCTTCAGCGTGGCCAGCATCAATTTCAATCGCAATCGCACCAACGCGCTGCCTTTCTTCGCCAATGGCACCAACGTGGCGCAGGAACTGGGCATTTCGGGCACCAGCGACAATCCGCTCAATTATGGTCCGCCCAATTTGAGCTTCACCAATTTCGCCAGCCTGTCGGACGGAAGCGCGTCCCTCACCCGCGTGCAAAGTACCACGTTTAACGAAGCCTTCACCTGGATGCGCGGCAAGCATTCGCTGCGTTTTGGCGGCTTATTCTCACGCACGCAGAACAATATTCAAACCGATTCCAACGGCCGCGGCACCGATAGTTTCACTGGCCTCGCCTCCAGCGGATTCGACGCCCAGGGCCAGCCGATCGCCGGAACCGGTTTCGATTTCGCCGACTTTTTGCTGGGCTTGCCGAATTCAAGCTCGATTCGCTATGGCGACACCAGCACGTACTTTCGCAGCACAAATTATTCTTTCTTCGGACTGGACGACTGGCGCATGCTGCCCAACTTCACCATCAATTTCGGCTTGCGCTACGAATACTTCGGCGTGCCTTACGAGTTGCGCGGCCACGAAAGCAATCTGGACATCGCTCCCGGACTCACCGCTGTCAGCCAGGTGATTCCCGGGCAAGCCGGGCCGTATAGCGGAACCTTTCCGCAAGGCATGGTGAATCCCGACCGCAATAATTTCGCTCCGCGCATAGGTATCGCCTGGCGGCCCTGGCCTAAAGGCAAGACCGTGGTCCGTGCCGGCTATGGCTGGTATTACAATGGCGGGGCCTACAACGGGTTCATGCGAAATCTGTCCGCCCAGCCACCTTTCGCCAACACGAATAGCATCATCACCAGCGCGGACTCGGTGCTCACCCTGGCCGAAGCGTTCATCACCACCCCGCCCGGCAAGACCATCACCAATACCTGGGCCATCGATCGCTACTATCGCGTCCCTTATGCGCAAACCTGGAACTTTTCCATTCAGCGCGATCTGCCCGGGCGCCTGGTGCTGCAGGCAACATATTTAGGGACGAAGGGAACCCGCCTCGATACACAGGAAATTCCCAATCGCGCACCGCCGGGATCGCCGCAGACCGCCGAACAACGGCGCATGATTGGCGACGCCATCGGTTTCGTATTTGAGGACTCCGATGCCGATTCGATTTATCACTCGGCCCGGCTGTCGCTGATGCGCAGGTTCAGCCGCGGCATGTCGTTCAATATCAGCTACGTGTTCTCCAAGGCGATTGACGATGCCTCCACTTTCGGCGGCGGTGTGGCGCAAAACAGCGAGGACCTCCGCGCTGAGCGCAGCCTTTCGAATTTCGATCACCGCCATTCGCTAAGCACCACATATGTTCTGACCTCGCCATTTGGCCATACCAGCCGCTTGTTGGCCCAGCATCATACGATGACCAAACTCTTGGAGGATTGGACGCTAAGCGGCGGCCTCTCGGCGCAGACCGGCGCGCCGCTGAACCCGCTGGTGGCCGGCAATCAATCGGATTCCGCCGGCACCGGAGCCAACGGAACTACTCGCCCTGACGCCTACCGGCGTGCCCATCGACTCCGGCAGCGGCTATTTCAACACGGCTGCGTTTGTTCTTCCCGTGCCGGGCCAGTTCGGAAACGCGGGGCGCAATACGATTACCGGCCCAGGGACGGTCGCGCTCAATGCGTCTTTCGGGCGGGGATTTGGGTTGGGGGAGCGCCGCAATCTGGAGTTCCGCTTCGATGGCACCAACGTTTTGAATCACGTGAATATTTCGAGTATTGGCACCACGGTGAATGCCGCGACTTATGGTCTGCCGCTCGCGTCCGGCGCGATGCGCAGCCTGGCGCTCACTTTACGATTTCGGTTCTAGAGACAATGCGGACTGAAAAAATCTTCCTTCCGTCGATGCTGGTTGCCCTGCTGACCGCTCAGCAGACCAGCAGCCAGGATCAGGGCGCCGCCCGTTTCACATCCAATACCAATCTGGTGGTGGTCGATGTCTACGCGCGCGACAAGTCGGGCAAGCCGGTCACCGATCTCAAGAAAGAAGACTTCACGATTCTGGAAGATGGCAAGCCGCAGGCGATCTCTGTTTTTGAATTGCAGCGCCTGGATGGCGTAGTGCTCCCAGCCATCGAGGAAAAACCCAAGACTCTCATCCAGCGCAATGTAGTTGTGCCCAAACCGCCGGCGCCGGCGCGGCCGCAAGGTCCGTTGAAATTTCAGGATCGCCGCCTCATGACGCTGTTTTTCGACTTTTCCTCGATGCAGCCCGACGATCAGATTCGCGCCCAGGAAGCGGCGATCAAATTTCTACGCACGCAAATGACATCGTCCGATCTGGTGTCGATCATGGTGTACGGCGCCGCGGTTAAGACTGTGGAAGATTTCACCGACGATCGTGATCGCCTGATCTCCGATATCCAAAAATTCCAGGTGGGTGCTGCCAGCGAAATGGCCGGCCTAGGCGACACCGGCACGGCTGCCGAAGGCGATGACACCGGCTCCTTCGTCGCAGACGAGACCGAATTCAATATCTTTAACACCGATCAGAAGCTGGCCGCGCTCGAATCGGCGGCGCGCCGGCTTGCCGTGTTTCCCGAGAAGAAGGCCTTAATCTATTTTTCCAGCGGTATCCCCAAGACTGGCGTCGAAAATCAGTCGCAATTGCGCGCGACGGTGAACGCGGCCGTACGCGCCAACGTGGCTTTTTATCCGATCGACGCAACGGGCCTGGTGGCGGAAGCGCCTTCGGGCGATGCTAGCGTTGCGTCGCCCAAGGGGACAGGCGTCTTCACGGGATCCCATCAGCGCGGCCGTGTGGACGCCCGCAACGACCAGCAGGAGACGCTGGTCACCCTCGCGGCCGATACCGGCGGCAAGGCGCTGCTCGACAACAACGACCTGAGCCTCGGCATCGTGCAGGCGCAGACGGACATCAACAGCTATTACATCATCGGCTACTACAGCACCAACGGCGCCAAAGATGGCCGCTATCGGCGTATTGACGTCAAGCTGGCCAACAAGCAATTGCAGGTCAAGCTCGAGCACCGCAACGGGTACTACGCCGACAAAGTGTTTGCGAAATTCAATTCCGCCGACAAAGAGCGCCAGTTGCAGGATGCGTTGATGCTGGGCGATCCGGTGAGCGAACTGCCTTTAGCTATTGAGGTGGATCATTTTCGCATCGGTAAGGATCGCTACTTCGTCGCCATCGCGGTCAAGATTCCCGGCTCCGCGATCAGTCTGGCGAAGAAGGGCGATCGGGAATCGGTGGAGCTGGATTTCATCGGCCAGATTCGCGACAAGGCCGGCCGGCTGGTTACTGCCGTGCGCGACGGCATCACCGTCAAGCTCGATGACACCGCCGTTTCGCGCCTGGCGCGCCGCAATTTCCAATACGATACGGGTCTCACGCTGCCATCCGGCGAATATACCCTGCGGTTCCTGACGCGCGAGAATCTGAACGGCAAGATGGGAACGTTCGAAACCAAGTTCACCGTGCCCGATGTGAACGCGGAGCTCAAGACGCTTCGCCTTAGCTCGGTGATCTGGTCGTCGCAGCGCGAGCCGCTGGCGGCAGCCGTAGGCACCGCCGATAAGAACAAGAAGAGCCTGGCCAATCATCCGCTGGTGCAGGATGGCGAGAAACTGGTCCCCAGCATTACGCGCGTTTTTCGCAAAGACCAGCGCCTGTATGTGTATCTCGAAGTCTACGATGCCGCCGTCGATGTCGCGCACAAAAATCCCAACGTCACCGCCGAACTGGTCCTGTACCAGGGAGCAAAGAAAGCCTTCGAATCCAATCTGGTTCAGGCCACCACGCTCGCCGCCAATCGGCCCAATGTGATGCCGATGCAGTTCCAGGTGCCGCTCGCCAAACTCAATGCCGGCGCTTACACCGCGCAGGTGAATGTGGTGGATGAAGTGGGGCGGAAGTTCGCGTTTCCGAGAAGCACGCTCGTCGTGGTGCCTTAACCAATCTGATATCATCGCACTGACGTGCCTTGCCTCCTGTTGTTTGTTGTTCTGCTGTTTCCGCGTATAGCGCTGGTGTTGATCTGGCTCTTCTCGACCTACTTGCAGCGCGCCTATCACGGTGTCTTGCTACTGCCGCTGCTTGGATTCCTCTTCCTGCCGCTCACCACGCTAGTCTATGCATGGGAATTGAACAGCCATATGCCGACGGCGGGTATCAATCTCTTGTGGCTGCTCATCGCGGTGATCATTGATCTCGGTGGACTCGGTGGCGGCGCGCATCGCCAATCGCAGCGTTGATGCCGTCGGGCAATCTTTCTCGCGTTCTCATCGACGGTTTCTCAATCGTCCTGATCGATCTTCTGCTGGCGGGGGACAACGCGCTGGTGATTGCGATGGCAGTGCGCGTGCTGCCTCCGCGCCAGCGGCGGATTGCCATCACGTTCGGCGCGGCTGCCGCGGTAGTGCTGCGCGTCGCCATCACCGTCGCTGCGGCACGGCTTCTTGGTATCGAATTCATCAAGTTGGTGGGCGGCGCCTTCGTCATCTGGATCGCGGTGAAAGTTCTAGCCGATGCCAGCACGCCGCCGGCCGCTTCGCCTTCTCAAGGGCATTTTCTCAAGGCCATCTGGTTCATCGTTTTCGCCGACATTACCATGTCCATCGATAATGTTCTGGCGGTTGCCGGCGCGGCCAGGGGCAGCATCGAATTGATCATTTTCGGATTGTGCCTGAGCATTCCGTTCGTAGTATTTTCAAGCAATCTGATTGCGGTGCTGATGGATCGCTACCCGGCGATCGTTTATTTGGGCGCGGCTATTCTTGGCAAAGTGGGAGGTGAAATGATACTTACCGATCCTTTCGTCGTGCGGACTTTGCATCCTTCCGAAGAGCTGACCTACGTGGCCGAGGGATTGGCGGTGGCCGGTATCCTGATAGCTGGAAAATTGCTGAGCCGGCGCTCACGCGGTTCCGTCCAATGATGGAAGCTCTGCAATATCCTATCGGCCGCTTTGGATGGGCGGGCGCATCGACTGCGGAAGAACGCGCGAGTTGGATCAAGATCATCGCGGGTACGCCTGCCGCGCTGCGCGATGCGATCACCGGTCTGCTGCCGGAGCATTTGGATGTCCGCTACCGCGAAGGCGGCTGGACCGTCCGGCAAGTGGTCCACCACTACGCCGATGATCACATGAATACCTATGTGCGCTTCAAACTCGCGCTGACAGAGAATGCGCCGCTGATCAAGGGCTATTCCGAAAGCGCATGGGCGGAACTGCCCGACGCCCGATCTGGCCCCGTCGAGCCCTCCTTGCAGTTGCTAGCCGCGCTACATGAGCGCTGGGTGACGGCATGGGAATCGCTCGGGGAAGCCGATTGGCAGCGCACTTTCGTCCATCCCGTGCGCGGTGCGGTATCGCTCGATCACCTGGCTTCGCTCTACGCCTGGCATGGGCGGCACCACGTTACGCAGATCACCCGACTGCGGGAACGCAGCGGCTGGATGTTGTGAGGCTACTCGTGACCGATCACTCTGCGTAGCTCTTTTTCAGGCGCCGAGAACATCGCCCGCGCCGGTCCCCATTTCGGCATGTAGTACACGATGGAGCCGAAGGGAGTTTTGCTGTTAAAGCGAACCCGCACCAGGCGGCCGCGATACCACCAGACGGGTTCTACGACTTTGATTTCCTTAAACGGAATGCGCGCTTGCCGCCAGTAATTGGCGACCACGAGTTCATCGCCGCTATAGCCGACCCGCTGCAGGTGAATGGTCAACCACATCAACGGGACGGTGGCGATCACGGCAAACCAGACGATGAACTTGAAACCGGGCGCGATGTGAATCTCGCCCGCCGTGGCGAATACGCTGAAGGGAAATCCCACCATGACCAGCAGCCACGCAACCGGAAAAATGAGTTTGTTGAGGAAGGTCTGAATGGCGCCGGACAGCCAGATTGTGTGGCCCTCCACCTGAGGAGAGGAGACTTCGCCGAGCATGACGTTATCGTAGCGGATCATTGCGCTTTCGCCACTTTGATCACTTCGCCGTCCTGCAGATCGACATCAACGCCGCCATCTTTGGTCTGATACGAAAGCGTCTTGGTGTGTGGGCTGGTGGTGACCTCAAACGACGGCGTTCCAAAGCGGCGCACCACATCTTCGTAAGTGATGCCAGTCGGAATGACGCGAGGATCTTCCTGGACCGTAAGGGCCGGCGTAACGGCAGGCGCGGCCTTTTTTGCGCGGGTTGGTGCGCGTTTCGTCGCCGGTGCCGGAGAGCCCTGCAAGGTTTTGCTCAAGCTGTTCCACACGCCGCCGATTTCCTTGCCGGTCTTTTGATGCTGCGCGGCGCCGGTAGCCGATCCGCCGGCCAAGCCGCCGTATTCCACCGTGGATTGTGCGCTAGCTGCGCCGCTGCCCAACAGGGCAAGCAACAGGAATGCGAGTCTCACTTGAATATTTTGAAGGCCCGAGCCAGGGAATGAAATACTCACAAAAGTTAACCGCGGGTTTAGAATGTCTGCATGTTCTTTCTGCTAACCGTCCTGCTATCTCCAGTACTGGCTTTGGCCGCGGGCGATTACTATCCTCCGCCCGATGCCGCCGGTGGCTGGCGCACGTACAAGACCACGGCTGAGCTGCGCCGCAACGGCGGCCTCGATCCCGAGCGCCTGGATCAGGCCTTTCGCTACGTTCAGCAAACCACTCCACACGGCGGCCTGGTTGTGGTGCGCCACGGATATCTGGTTTTCGAGAAGTACTTCGGCAAAGGCAATCGCGAAGCGCACCCCGACATGGCGTCTATCGGCAAGGCCTATACCAGCATCGCCTGCGGCATCATGCTGCACGAAAAGAGCGCCGACTTTCCGGATGGGCTCGATCAGAAAGTCTTCACCGCGAAATATCTTCCCGAGGCGCTGCCGCTCAGCGACCCGGCCAAGGCCGACATCCGCCTGGGAAATTTATTGACGATGACCGCCGGCCTGCACGGCGAAGGCACGAATCCCGGCTTCGTCCGCGGTGAGCCAAGCCCTCTCGAGCCGATGACGCGCGGACCCGCGTCGCCCGATCCGGACGTCAACGCGCTGAACACGCCGATGTGGACCAAGCCCGGCGAAGGCTATTCTTACTCGTCGCCCTCGCCGCATTTCGCCTCCATGATTCTGCGCCACATCACCGGCATGGAGATGCAGCAATATCTCGACGAACGTCTCGCCAAGCCCATGGGCTGGGGCGTTTGGAGCTACGCACTGCATCGCAACGGCGTCACCACGCCGCACACGCCGGGCGGCGGCAGCATCGCCGTTCGCGCAACCGATGCCGTGCGCTTCACCTACCTGCTGCTGCATCATGGACGCTGGGGCAGCCAGCAACTTGTCCCCGCGGATTACATCGCGCTTTGTGCCAAGCCCTCGCCGTACAATCCCCATTCGCCGTTCAGTTTGATGTTCGAAGTGAATGCCGACGGGCATGTGAACGCCGCGCCGCGCGATGCGTATTTCAAATCCGGAGCGGGCGGCTCGGCCATTTATGTAGTGCCATCGCTCGATATGGTGATTTACAAAATGTCCGGCAGCGACGCCCAGTTTGCGCCGGAGCTCACCGGCATTCCGGCCACTTATGAGGTCGATCATTCGCGCGATAACTGGAAGCCGGCCGTGCACACCCAGTTTCAGGATGGCCCTATCGGCGGTGACGATGGCGTGCGGCGGCTGCTGGAGCTGGTAGTAGCGGCCGTAGTGAGGTGAAACGAGCCGACAAGGTCGGGAATGCGTTAGGCTTGTAATTCAGGCTTGTCGAGGCCGTTTTGATGCAACCCTTTTCGATTCGTCACGGCAAGGCGCTCCGCGAACAGCGTATTCGCGTATCCATGAGAGAGCGGCTGCGTGCTCGCCTCTGGCTAACATTGCAGAAGTTTGACGAGCGGTTTCTGTATCACCCGGATCCTACCGACAATTGGACTGCAAACACGAGTCACGTGGAGCAGGCCGAAGTCAAGCTGAAGCGGCTGCTTGGCCTGCCGGACCTAAAAGTGAAGACACGCTCCGGCGATGAAGTAGTCGATCTTTTTGGATATTTCACAAAGGGTTACCCCTCATGCTCACTCGAAGTCATTGAGCAGTTTGTGGAAGAGTTAGCTGCATTCGGTGACAGCGGCAAGACCGCTGCGGCGCGATTTCAGGCGGAAGTAAACGAGGCAATGGTCGCATTTGAGTGTCCGTGGCGGCTCTCAGACGGCCGCTTCTTTCAGGTGGATGCCGCGTTCTTGAACGACGAAGTGACTCAGAAAGGCGAAGACGTTTTACGTGAACGCGGCTTTGAAGGTGCGCACGACGAATTCAGGGAGGCGCGGGAAGACCTCTCGGATGGCCAGACTAAAGATGCAATTCTGAAGGCGTTCAAGAGTTTTGAAAGTACTTTGAAGACCGTTTTGGATAGGAATAATGGTGACATCTCCGAACTCCTTCGGCTCTTCCGAGAAGGCGGTTTCATGGACGATATCCCTGAAGCTCACGCAAAGGCCCTCTCCAAACAGGTGCTGGCATCTTTGGCAACGCTTCGAAATGAGCTCGGTGGTCACGGGCAAGGCAATGCAGTTCTGGACGTGCCGCGGCCCTACGCGCTCCTGGCTTTGCATCTCGCCGGAGCACTGAATCAATTTATTGTCGATCAATACCTGCGAAAATCGCCGAGTATCCAAACGGTGTCGCCAGGACCAACAGAAACGATGTCTCTGTCAATCTCTGACGATGATGTGCCGTTTTAGATGAGATCGGAGGCGGAGGCTCATTTTGAAGAAGGTTTCGCCTGTCTGTCTCGATGTTGTCAAGAACGGGACTTCCGCGCGCCTCAGAATCGACAAATGGCTATGGGCAGCGCGATTCTTCAAGACGCGTTCGCTGGCTACACGCGCCTGTGAACTCGGTCGCATCGAGTGGAATGGGCAGCCCACCAAACCCGCGCGCGAGGTTCACGTGGGCGACATGCTGCGGGTAAAGAACGACAGCGGCGAGTTTCTGGTGGAGGTCCTGCTACTCAGCGAAATGCGCGGCCCGGCGGCGATTGCCCAGACACTCTACCGCGAGACGGAGGCCAGCCGGCAATTGCGGATCAAGTTGGCGGAAGAGCGCAAGGCCATGCCCCATTACGAAGCCGCGCGCGAAGGGCGGCCGTCCAAACGCGACCGCCGGAAAATCCACAGCTTTCGCGGCGACAGGTGACCGCCACTACTCGCAGCGCAGCGCGACCATCGGATCGACGCGCGCTGCGTACCGCGCCGGCAAATAGCAGGCCAGCAAGGAAATCGCGCACAGCAGAACTGGCGCTGCGATAAAGACCAATGGGTCCGCGCCGTTCACTTTGTAAAGGAAGCTGGTCAATAGTCTGCCCACGGCGACCGACAGCAGCAGCCCCACACCGGCGCCGATCGATGTCACGATCAATCCTTCGCGCAAAATCATGCGCAGTGTATCGTTGGCATTTGCTCCCAACGCCATGCGGATGCCGATTTCGCGCGTGCGGCGGGCGACAGTATAGGCCCGTACGCCGTACAAACCGACCATCGCCAGCAGCAGTGCGACGCCGCCGAAGATAGTGAACATGCGCGCGCCCGTGCGGACAATCCAAAGATCGGCGCTGCTTTCGAAGTGCTCCCGGAACGTCTTCAAAGCCAGGACCGGGACATGGCTATCGACCAAGCCGATCTCCCGCCGAATGGTTTTCAGCAACAGCGCTTCCGCTTCCGGGCTTTGTGCAGCCGTGCGGAGATGAATGTTCATATCAGCCTGATATTCTTGTCCGAACGGAACATAGAGGTGGGACTCGGCAGCGCCAAAAATTCTGTCCTGTACGCTTCCGACGACGCCGACGACTTCGGCATCTTGCGTCTTGTTATCGGCCATGATCATGCGGATATGCTTGCCGACCGCGTCTTCATTGGGCCAGAGGCGGGTGGCTGCCGTCTTGTCTAAAATCGCGACGGGGACTTTGGTGTCGCCGGCGATAAACGCCCGGCCGCGCAATAGTGGAATACCCAGGGTCGCGAAATAAGATTGCCCGACGATGTTGAAGCGCATGGCCGTGAGCGTGCCTTTGGCTGAGGGATCGGCGGGCACAGGCGGCGCATCCGTCGCTCGCTGGACACTGCGGCCCAGGGAAATCATACCGAACGGAACCGTGCCAGCGACGCTTGCGTCTTCCACGCCCGGAAGGCTTCGCAAGCGCTCCAGCAAAGCTCCATAGACTTGCCGGCCGTGCGGTTCGTCGTAATTGGCCAGGCTCGCATCCACCTCCGCGAGCACGCCGTCCATGCGGAATCCGGGCGCCACGTTGGCGGCTTGCTCAGCGCTGCGGATGAAAAGCCCGGCCGACGTCAGCAGCACCAGCGAAAGCGCAACCTGGCTCATCACTAACACGTTCCGGCGCGAGAACAGTCTGCGCCGTTTTCCGGTGGCGATATCGTCGTGCTCGCCGTCTTTCAGGCCGGAAACGACGTTGGGCTTGGACAGATTCCATGCTGGCGCCAATCCGAACAATAGCGTGCTGAACAGGCAAAATCCCATGGTCGCGGCGAGAACGCGGAGGTCGGGTCCGGCGGCGTACACGATGTCGAGCGGAGCCAGCCGTGCCGATCGAGTGAACCAGCGCGCTGCTGCTCCAATAGGCCACAATCATTCCCGCCGCGCCGCCCACGATCGCCAGCACTAGCCCTTCCGTGAATAGCTGCCGTCAGAATGCTCCCGCGCGCTCCACCCAGCGCCAGACGAATCGCGATTTCTTTACGCCGCGCCGCGCCACGCGCCAGCATCATGTTGGCGACGTTGAGCGAGGCGATCAGCAGAACCACGCTCGCCATCGAGAGGAGCAAAGCAGCGGCAACAGAGATCGAACTATCGCTCGTCGGGCTGGTCGAGATGCTCATCCGCGAAAGGGGACGAACAATGAAAGTCTGATCCTTGTTTTCGCCGGGATAGGCATCGGCGAGCCCCGCCGCCACGGCTGTGAGCTGTGCATCGGCTGACTTTTGATTGATCCCCGGCCGCAGGCGTCCCACCACGATGAGCGCATAATTATTGCGGGCCGCGAGTTGGCGTTTGGCTCCTTCAAAATCGTTTTGCATCGCGTCATGCAGGCCCAAAGGCAGAAAAACTTCCGGGGCGAACAGAGCGGTGGTGCCGGTGAATCCTTCCGGCGCAATTCCGATAACCGTCAGGATGCGCGAGTTGATGCGCATGGTCTTGCCGAGCAGATCCGGATCGCTGCCGGTTTTTTTCCAATAGTTGTAGCTGACGATCACCACTTCACTGTTGCTGCCGGGACGCTCCTCGGCCGCAGTGAAGGACCGACCGCGGAAAAGCGGCACGCCGAACGTGGCGAAATAGTTCGAAGACACCAGGTCGGCGAAGGCCCGGCGTGTGGTGTCGCCTTCCGCTATCCCAACCATCGCCATGTTGTGCGCCATCAGGCTGCTGAAAACAGCATTGCCCTCGCGCAGGTCGACATAATTTGGGTAGGAGAACGCGCGATAGTCATCCGGCTTATGGGCGTTCCGGCTGTAAACACCGACCAGTTCCTCTGGTTTCTGGATGAGCAAAGGCTTCAGAAGAAACGTGTTCACCAAGCTGAAGATCGCCGTGTTCGCGCCGATTCCCAACGCCAGCACGATCACCGCGGTCGCGCTGAAACCGGGCTTGTTCAACAGCATGCGAACGCCTTGCCGCAGATCCCGGAACAGAGTGCCCATTCATTCCTCCTTGTAGCCGCTCAGTAGAATAACGCGGCCGGCCAGGAAAAGTTCATGCAATCTGAGCTTCCGGGTCAGGATTGCTTCTGATAGAAAACGTAAAGGAATACCAGCACGGTGAGGCTTGCGAAGACGTGAATCAGCGACGTGAACAGCGTCATAGCCGGAATCACATCACGCAGAAATCCCAGTACGGTGTTAACGAAATGTGCCACTACCAGGATCGATAGCAGGAGCATTCCGATCAATGCCAGAAGGGCGGCGCTCTTGAGACTCATGATCGGAGTATGCCTCGTCCCCGCACCGTTCGCAAGGCGTAACTGCTATTCTTGGGCATCGAATGGACCTCTCCGCAACGTCCCGGCCAGTCATTCAAGTCTCCGGAATTCGCAAGACCTACGGGTCGATTGTGGCCGTATCCGACGTCTCGTTTGAGGTTAGTGAGGGCGAAATTTTTGGCTTGATCGGGCCCAATGGAGCAGGGAAAACGACCACCATGGAGTGCGTCGAAGGCCTGCAGCGGCCGGACCGTGGCGCGATTTCGATTCTTGGCCTGGACCCGGTTCGCGATGTCTATCAACTGCAGAACCGCATCGGCGTCCAGCTTCAACAGGCGCAGCTACAGAAGAGAATCAAAGTCTGGGAAGCGGTGGATCTCTGGGCCTCGCTCTACACGAAGTCGGTCGATCCGAAGCGCCTGCTCGAGCAACTCGGCCTGACCGAAAAACGCAACGCCTGGTTCATGACGCTCTCGGGCGGCCAGAAACAGCGGCTATTTATTGCCTTGGCGCTGATCAACGATCCAGAAGTAGTCTTTCTGGACGAGCTGACCACCGGCCTCGACCCGCAATCGCGCCGCGCTATCTGGGACCTGGTTCGCGGCATTCGCGAGCGCGGCAAAACAGTTTTTATGACTACTCACCTGATGGAAGAAGCCGAGCGACTGTGCGATCGCGTAGCCATCATCGAGCACGGCAAGATCATCGATATGGGCAGTCCGGAAGAATTGGTGCGGCGGCACTGCCCTTCGCGTAGCGTGATTCTGGCCACGGAAAACGCGCTCGCCGAAGAATGTTTGCGGGCGATTCCGCAGGTGGAGACGGTGACGCGCCAGGAATCCCGCTTCACGATCCAAGGCCACGGCGACGACTTCGTGACCGAGGTGATCCAATGTCTATCCGAGAATCGGATTCGGGTCACCGATTTCCGCACCGTGCTGCCTAACCTGGAAGACGTTTTCCTGAAGCTGACCGGCCATTCGATTCGCGATTAGGAGAGACTCTAAAAATGTTGCGCGGACTGTGGAAACTAACATGGCTCGAAATAAAGATATTCCTACGCGAGCCGCTGGGCGCGTTCGGATCAGTCTTTCTTCCCGTGGTCGTGTTCCTCGTGGTGGGCCGGGTCATGGGCGGACGGCGCTCGCCCGTAGCGACGGCGGCGGCCGGGTTCGTACGCGTCGGGCTGCCGGTTTTCGTTGCCATGCTGATCGCTCTCAGCGCGGTGTTATCGCTGATCACCATCATTTCGATTTACCGCGAGGGCGGTATCCTCAAACGGCTGCGCGCCACGCCGTTGCGCCCACATACCATTCTCACCGCCCACGTACTGGTGAAACTGGCGCTCACCGCGGTCACCATGGCGCTGATGATGCTGGCGGGCAGGCGCTACTATCCGCCCAACGTGGACGTTCCGGTATTCGGGTTTACGATGGCCCTGCTGCTCAGCACGTGGAGCATTCTGTCGATAGGCTTCCTGATCGCGAGCATTGTGCCCACCGCACGCTTCGCGCAGCCCATCGGCGCTGCCATTCTCTATCCGATGCTGGGCATCTGCGGGTTGTTTGTCCCGCTGCAATCGCTGCCGCCCGTGATGCAATCGGTGGCGCGCGTGATCCCTCTTACTTACGCGGTTTCACTGCTGCAGGGAATTTGGAAAGGCGAAGCCTGGTCAGCGCACCTGGGCGACGTCGCCGCGCTGCTCCTTACTTTTGCGATCTGCACCGCACTCTCAGCGAAGGTCTTTCGCTGGGAATAGCCTAGTTCGTTACTTGCTCCAGGATGGCGAAGTCGCCCGGGTTCCACGCTTGCGCGATGACGTAGTACTTGCCGCCAACTTCTCGCATCACGGCGTTGTGGATGTGCTTGAAATTCGCCAGGCCCAGGTCTTCCTTGGGCATGATGGTCGAAATCAACTGATCGTTTTCCATGATGTAAATGGGCGCGCCCTTGCCGCGATCCGGTCCATCGAGCGATCCCACTACCGCGTATTTGCCCAGATAGAAAATGTCGCAGGGCAGCGAGCCGATCGGCATGCGGAGCGTCGACAGATATTGCCCGTAGCGCGTGAAGCGATCGATCTCGGCATTCGGCCGGTCAGCCACATCCAGGCGTTTCATTCCCGGCGGCACGGTGATGCCGTGTCCGGTGCCGAACTGGCCCACGCCGTTGCCGCGGCCGCCAAACGCCAGATCGTGCCAGACGGCGTTGAAGGACTTGGTGCCGGTGATGCGGGCGGTCAACACGAAATCGAGATTCGAATAGCCGGTGGTGATGTAAAGCATGCCGTCCAATTGCTCGACGTCGGTCGGCACGAAATTGCCCTGGCCGGCGAAATAGTCGTTGACGATCGGGCTGCCCATGTCGACGCCGCCCTCCGGCGTGTGCAGCGTGTGAACCAGCTTGCCGTCAACGGTGGTCGTGTACACCGCGGCGGATTCATTGCCGGGAAATTCCAGGAAAGGCGTGCCGTCAGCCGCATACCAGATGGTGGCGTTGTGCAGGTTGGTGTTCTTCATGTCAGCCGCGGTGTCCAGAAGCCGCGTGGTCTTCAGGTCGCTGCTGATTTGAATGATGCCCGCGCCCTTCAGCGAGAAATACGTCTCGCCTTTTCCCGGCCGCGTGTCGACCGCAAAGCCGCCATGCGCGTTGGTGAGTACGGCCTTGGCCTCGGCAGGCAGGATATCGGAAGTGTACAGGAGCCGGAACTTCATCTTGCCCTGACCACTGACGCCGGTGGCCGCGTGCGATTTGGCGTCGCCGCCGGAGAACCAAGCGGTAGCGAGCAGAGCGAGGAAGATAGCGCTGATGGTAAATCGTTTCATGTGTGAGATGGCTCCTGCTGAAAGGGCATTAAACCACAATCGGCAGCGGGTTCCAAGCGGGGAAGGGTTGTGCGGACGAGGCCGATTGCATGGGTCTATCGAGAAGCCCGGCCTGCCGTACAACGACGATACAATTCAGCGGCTGTCTGACGATCTGCTACGTGCGATTCGTCGTCGTGCGAGCACCCCCGCGACAGTACTGACAGACGCCCCAGCGATCGCCAGGAAGGCCGTCCACCAATTTGTTGATCCGACGAGTTTGGCCAAGAGCAAAAAAATGATCAAGCACAAATTGATCGACCAAACTCTTTCCCAAAGAGCTATCTCCTACCTGGAACGCTCGGCTGAATCCCGTCAGAAAAAATAAGATTGTTCCCCAGAAAAATCCAAGGTGCACCAAAACTAAAGCCGCCGGTTAACAGTGACAGGACGAAGACTGCGACGACTGCTAAAAATCCTATGGCAACATCGACGGAGATCCATAGGCCCGCTTTGGGGGCAGTATACGATAGCACCACCACCAAAAACATAATTCAGCGATCGTCGAAATGATCCAACCGCGGTGAGTCCGGCAGCGATGTTGGTTTCGGTCGTCGCCCCCTCTCTCGTTACGCGACAATATAGTAAGTTGGTTATGGTTCACCGTTTGACCTTCGTGCTTGGTGCTCTCGCGATTGCAGCGAGGGCGCAAGCCCCAGACAGGCCCATCCCCCGCTTCGAAGACTACCCCGTAAAACAAATCTATGGCGGCGTGCCTGCCTCCCCGAAGATTGTGACACGGGGTCAGCGTATGTTTCGCACGCGAATCAGGGAAGGCGTAGAGAAGGGATGGGGCGTCTTCCGGGATGGTCAAGAACAGAACCAGTCCCGGTCCAAACTTCGCCGGGAATATGATTGTCATTCTATGGGGATGTGGTTCTCCATGCATCAGGATGGCGATGGTAGACGCAGCGACGGGTCAGGTGTATTTGTTGCCGTTGTCTGTGGAGACGTTTGACATGCCGCTGTTATGTCTGCGCGATTCGGTTTCCCAGAATCCTGATAATCAGATTTCGCCAGGACAGCCGCCTTATGATCATAAAAGCAACTCCGGACTGTTCACGAGAGAACGCCGATTCCTATGCCCACTACTATCTGTGGCAGGAAAATCGTTGGATGCTATTGCGCCGAGAGCGGCTGGACTGATTCGTTACCGGCGCCAGCACCAACAGGCCATCAAACTAATCTTATGGTGCGGATGGGGAGAGTCGAACTCCCATAGGGTTGCCCCTGCTGGAACCTAAATCCAGTGCGTCTGCCAGTTCCGCCACATCCGCGCGCTGGCTCTTTGCGGATTATAGCAGTCTGTTCCGAATGCTACGCGTTTCGTGTAAAAACTGCTGCGCGTCCAGATGGCGCAAAGCATCCTGATCTCCCGCATTTTCAGATGTTTTCGCGCCATGGAAAGCCACGTGCTCTCTACGTTTCAACAGGGAGGTGCAACATGTTAACGTCCATGATTTCCCGTCGGAGAGCCGCGCAAATGCTTGTCGGCGTGGTGACGGCCGGTTCCGGCATGTTGTTGCGCGGGCAGGAATACTCGCGCGCCAGAGATGTCGTGGCCAAGGTCCAGGAAGACCTGCAGCGGGCCGCCGACTTCATCCGCAACAACGACAAGGAGCGCGACCGCTACCACGAAGTGCAGCGCCGCCTCTCGGATTTCGACCGCGACCTGACGCGCGGCAAGTTCGATAAAGGCAAGCTGGATCAGGCGATCGACGATCTGAAGGACGTGGTAAATAACAATACCCTCGAATCGCACGATCGCGATGCATTGAGGGATGATTTGGCGGCGCTGCGGACTCTGCGCGACGTTCGCTGATTCATCTACAGCAGTCCATTGCGAGTGCCACAGACGCTGACTTCGAGACCCAGCTCGCGAAACACCGCGGCCTTGGTGGCCATGGCGAGATTGGCGGATTCGGCGTCCGGCGCATAGGCCACCTGAATGTGGTTGGCCTTGTGGCGGGCCATCATCTGATCGCGCGTGATGCCGTATGTCACGGCGTGCATGATGGGCCATTGCGGCGTGGTGATGCGCCAGCGGCGCTCCGTTTCCTCGAGCGGCAGCGCGACCACGCCGGCGCGGCCGAGATCGGCCTTGAGCTCGCCATCGTCGACGAAGATGCGGCTCCAGACGATCTCGCCGGGCTTGCTGACGCCTTTTACGGTGCCGCCGCCGAGGCGGAAATACATCGGCGGCTGGCGCTCGCTCACCGTGCCGGCGTAGCCGCCCATCGAAGTGCTGCGGCGGCGCGGCGCCGGAAATCTCGAAAACCCAGACGAATTCGTTCCGCCGTAATTCTCGCCCCAGCGGACATCGTGCAGCGTGTTTTCAGGATCGAATCCCAGATGCGTCCAGATGCGATTGGTGATCAACGCATCGAGGCCGGCGCATTCGTCGACTTCATTGAAATGCGGCAGCGCCTGATTCTCGTAGAGCACCTGCCCGGTCACGGCGTGACGCACCGGCGGACGGTCGACGTTGTTCAGCAGGCCCTCGACCAGGTCGGAGGCGGGCGCCAGATCTTTCAGTCCCTGCTGGTACTGGATGCCGATGGCGTCGCAGCCGAATTCATCGGCGATGCGCACGGCGGCGATGTACATCCTGCACTGATCGAGAATTTGCGCGTCGGTGAGTTCGGTCTCGGCATTCAAGCCGGTGTGAAATTCGATGCCCTTTGCCGTCCAGCCAGGAGCGCACTGCCCTGGGCTTCGCTTTCGGAAACCTGCAGCATCGCGGCATAAAGCTGCGACTGGCTCAGCCGCTCCTTGAAAACGCCGGTGCGATGTAGCAGCTCATCGGGAATGATGGCGTTGTACATGCCCATGCAGCCTTCGTCGAAGATGCCCATGATGGCTTTGTTGCGGCGCAGATCGGCGGCCAGCACCTGCCCGATTTTTTCGGCGCGGGAGGGCAGGGTGAAATGATCGAGCGCGTGCACGTGGCTGGCGTCATGCGCTGATCGGGTTGCCGCTGAGCCACTGGCGCAGACCGCGCAGGAAAAAGTCATCGGTGAAATCGTCGCTCCAGAGCGTGCTGTACTTCACGCCGGCTTTGGTGAGCGATCCGTTCAGATTGAGCATGCCGACCAGCCCCGGCCACTCGCCGCTCCAGTTGGCGACGGTGAGAATCGGGCCGCGATGGGTGTAGAGCCCGTGCAGCAGGTGATGGCTGTACTGCCAGACGGCTTCGACGACGATCAGCGGCGCCTCCGGCGGAAGGCCGCGAAACACTTCCATGCCGCGCTTCTGGCTGTCGATGAAGCCGTGCTGCTTGACCGGATCGTAGGCGTGCCCGCGGCGCACCTGCCGCCCTTCGCCGACGATGGCGGCGACGACCGCCTCCTCCACTTTGGCCTGCGCGGGCCAGCATTTCTGGTTGGCGGCAAGTCGCAAATCCCCATTGGCGACGAGGTAAACGCTATTCGGCATGCAGCCATTCTGCCATACGGAGAGAAAACGAAGCGTCGTGTTAAGCTTGTGTTCTGCCAACAGTTTTGCGTACGGGCCGGTAGCTCAGTTGGTAGAGCATTTGACTTTTAATCAAATGGTCGCGGGTTCGAGTCCCGCCCGGCTCACCACTAATTCACCGTGTAGTCAACCGTGACAAGGTACGGCAGCTATACGCCGACGGCTTGAGCACCAGGAAGATCGCCGTCAAGCTGGGCACCAGCGCGATGACTCTCTCCAGATTGCTCCGCGCCAAGTAGTACCGCTCTAACTGCGTCAGGCGGGTGCCTGCGAGGTGTATAGCCCCGGCCCCGATGCTTCCCCCTGGTGCCAAAAGGCCAGCACCGTTGGAGGATCGGGCTGAATAACGAAGATCGGATTTCTCATTTCAGAATAAGTTGCGCGTTTCCCAACTCTTCGATTAAACTGGTGGTGTCTGTTCGGGTGCCGGTCACCTGCTATCGCAGTCGGTACACTTCATCCATAGCAGACGAAGGGGAATGGGGCCGTCCGGCTGAGGCCCGATGTTCGGTAGTATCGTGGTTTCAAGGAACACGATCTCCACCAGCCGGTGAACGGGAGATTGTGTGTCTCGTAAGGACCCTATAGCCGAGTTCAGTCACCGTCTGGCCCAGGTCAAGTTCATCATTTTGGAAATAGCCCTGTTGGTCGTATTTCTCGTCGCAGTTTTTGCCATGGTGCGACACGAGCTTGGTTTCTGACATGCCTGATACTTCCGGCCAGCCAACAAAAAAAAAGAAGTAGGAAATCAGAACGCGGGTATATAACCTGCTACTGCTTTCCCTTTTTACTTGCTGCTAGGCTGCCGCCGTCTTGACTTTGCCCGATCTACAGGGGCTCGCAAACCCAGCGATCATACATTTCAGAAATGCCAGACTGAGCCACAGTTGGAGCACTTGGCTTCAGTCGCATCTTCTTTTCTCGACAGACCCGTAGCAAGCAGTGATAGTCCACCAGTAAGAATGGCGCCCGTAGCCTTGCCGCCGCTGATGCCTCTTTTCATGCTCACTATTTGCGTTCTTACGCTTCCTCGTTTTTGACACTGGGGACAAACAATCTGTTCGTCCTTTTCGGCTTTGAGTGGATCGGCACGTGATCCCGCAACGGCCAAGATGCCCACGATGACGAACGCAATAACCATCCAGACCGGAAAGACGTATGAGAGCAACCATGCGATCCCGCCAAGAACCACGAGGCCAGCTATACGCCCAGCAGAGCCCTTCGATTGCTGGTTCGCGCTCGTTCGTGTGTTCGGCATCGCCGCGCCACATTTTTTACAGAGCGCTTGCGGCTCAGGATGAAACGTTGCGCATTTTGCACACCATACCGGAGTTTTTACGGTGCTGGATTCACTTTCCATTTCAGCTGCCCGTGGATTCAAACGTGCAAAATTACGAGTTTACAAGTCTGATGGATTCAACCCCCGGTTTTTTCGGCAGTTGTCTAATTCAGCCGAGAAAGGCCCGCTGTATCTCGGATCGACTGCAAGCATGAAAGCCCTCCATGCCTTACGGAATTCCAGTTCTAATTTGGGAACCCACTGATCGTGAATCCATTCCTTATCGCGGTCGTAGGACAGATGAGCAAGTTGTTTGTTCATTACGTCTTTCCACTCAGCTGTCCATATGGGCAGAGCCCAAGTTGGCCGAACCGCAGAAGGCAAGTAGTCCAATGCAAGAATATCGGGATGTTCTTTGCCATTGGTGCTCGACCGCTTACGATCTAAAAGGAAATCCCCCATCTTGCGACATCCCAGCAGGAAAGCATCGTCAACATGAGTCCGCCATGGTTTGCTACCTTTCATGTCCCAGTGCGCTGCTGATATGAGGTTGACATACTCGTAACAGATGTGATCGATGCCTCTCGCGAGTTTGGCGGGGCTCGGTGAGTATGGTTTCGACGCTCTCGGCATATATGGGAAACACGTCAATGTTACTACGACGGGCTTTGAGAATCACAACCCGGCATACAACGCCGCGCCGGACTTTATTTGGCGATGACATGCACCCCTTTTCCACTTTTTTCTGCGTAGGCGGAAATTCCGCCCAGGACATCGATGGTGTCTGAATGGTGTCAGGTTTCCCAGAATATAGGGTATTTTGAGGTTTGTTGGACTTCGTAAGATCAATAACTTACATGTTGTCAGAAGGCCAAGATAGAACGAGTAAACCGCCCGGCTAACCACTACTAGCTCGCCTCCGCCGAAACCGATGGGCTATCCTCGTACTGCATGTTGGTCGAGAACAAACGAGGCAACTATTCATTTCTGAAGGGCATCGCCCCTTACTCTGCGGGCGTCGTGGCAGAGGCGGGTTACGAAGTCGTCCATGTTCGGTTGCGGCGCTATGTTCCGCTACGGGCAGGTTTTGACGCCGTCGAGGCACACCTCAAAAGCGCCGGACGCCCGCTGCAGGCGATGTGCGGCATGGAGTTGCGGTCGCCGAAGCCATTCAGCTTCACCGGCTTCAATCAGTTCAACGCGGGCTACGTCGATGTCCTCAAGAGCTGGGACATTCTCTTTGAGGGCATGAATCCAGTGGCTCGCACAAACATTGCGCCTGCGGTGAACCCTCCCGCAGAGCCTTCGCTCTACGGCTTCTCCTACACTGTTCCATCGAAGGCGACGCGGAAGACGTTTGTGATTGCGGGAGCGGGCGAGTTGCCTGAAGGTTCGCTTGATCCGCATGATGTGATAGCGCGGGGAGAGTCCAGCGCGGCTGCGATTCGGCAGAAAGCGCACTTCGTAATGGGACTCATGGAAGGGCGATTGAAAGGACTCGGCGTGGGCTGGAACGATGTCACGGTGAGCGAGATTTACACCGTGCATGACATCCGCCCGTTTATTGAGCAAGAACTGCTTAAGCGCTTGCAAGAAGGCGCAGCGCACGGGCTCACGTGGCACTACTCGCGGCCGCCAATTGAGAGCATCGAATACGAGATGGATCTCCGCGGCTGCGTTACCGAATTTGTGATTTGATCGGTGTTGAAGGCATCAGGTCCGCGGACCCGAACTCAGTTCCCGGTAAATCGCAAGCGCCTCGTGCAAGCTGTCGAAAATGCGTTTTGGCCCAATCGCTTCGGTGAGATGATGCCGGTCCAGATCCGGCCGTAAATCCGATTCCACGTGCGCCAAAACCAGCTCGACGCCGCGACTCGTCAGGTCCTTCTGCAGTTCGCGTACGACGTGAGCAGCGGTGTAATCCACATTGGTAATCGCCCCGGCATCCACAATGAGCCATCGCACGCGTGAACGATCCGGCCAGGCCAGGCGGCGAATCTCGTCGGCAAACATTCCGACGTTGGCGTAGAAAAGCGCCGCGCCGAAACGGTAGACCACCAGTCCCGGCGCGGTGAGCGCTCCTGCAATCACTGGGGTCAATTGCCAGATGCCGCCCGCGTCCTGCACCAGTACCGCCGTATGCGGGCGGTAGCTGTGGCGCACCACGCGCAGTAGCGACAGCACCATGGCAAGGATAATGCCCTGCTCGACGCCGATGAGTACCACCACGCCGGCGGTTGTCAGCGCCAGTAGATATTCGCCCGGACTCTCCTGGCGGATGCTTTGGAGTCCGCGCAGGTCGGTGAGCCGGATGGCGACGACGAAGACGATCGCGCCCAGCACGCATCGCGGCAAATATTGGAACGGGCCGGTCAGAAAAAAGAGGACCAGCGCAACCACCACCGCCGTGGCTACGTGCGTCATCTGGCTCTGGCCGCCGGACCGCTCGGCCATAGCCGTTTGCGTGGGACTGCCATTGACTACGAACGCTCCGCTCAACGCCGCGGCAGCGTTGGCCGCTGCCAGGCCGGCGAGGTCGGAATTCTCGTCCGCCCGGTCATGATGGCGCGCGGCGTAAATGCGGGCGGTGGCCGCGCTTTGCGCCACGATCATCACAAAGCACGAGGCCGCCACAGGAATCAAAGGCTCAATGTCTTTCAAGCTCACGCTCGGCCAGCTTAGATGAGGTAGACCGCCGGCCACCGGTCCGATGACGCCAATGCCACGGCCGGCGAAATCCCATGCGGCGCTCGCGGCGATTGCGCCAACCACCGCGATCAATGGACCGGGTATTCGCGGCGCGTAACGGTCGAGCGCCAAGATGCCGGCAACCATCACCGCGGAGAGAGCCAGAGAGGGCAGGTGAATCTGAGGCAGATTGCGGAAAATCTCAGCCAGCCGGCCGACCGTCCCGCGGGTGTGAATTTCCACGCCCAGCATCTCGCCAATCACGGCGATCCCGACCTGGAACCCCACGCCGGTGAGAAAGCCGACCAGCACGGTTTGCGAAAGGAAGTCGGCGAGAAATCCCAGCCTGAGCAACCGGGCGAGCAGTAATAATCCGGCGGTGAGCAGCGCCACCATCCCGGCCAGGGCCATGTAGCGCGTGCTGCCGACCGAGGCCATGCCGGAGAGATTCCCAGCCAGGATCGCGGCGGTGGCCGAATCGGCGGCGACTACCAGAAACCTTGATGATCCAAACGTGGCAAACGCGAGCAGCGGCAGGAACAGCGTGTAGAATCCGCTCACGGCCGGCATGCCGGCGATGCGGGCATAGCCAAGAGCTTGCGGGATGCTTAACGCCGCCAACTCGATGCCAGCCACACAGTCACGTAGGCTTCGCGCACGGCTGAACGGCCGCATTCCGCGGAACACGCGAGGATTCGAAGAATCTTCTGTATGGATGTTTTCGATCAGAGCCTGGCTCCGAGAAATTGCAATCATACCAATAGCGCGGACCCGCAGATTCTTGCAACACGGGCCATGTCGGGATCATCTACAACTATCATGGGAAAACTCGAAGGCAAGATTGCAGTGATCACCGGAGGCAGTTCCGGCATTGGATTGGCCGCGGCCAAGCGCTTCGTCGCCGAGGGAGCCTACGTTTTCATCACCGGCCGGCGTCAGAAGGAACTCGATGCGGCGGTGGCGGAAATCGGCGGTAATGTTATCGGCGTGATGGGCGATGTTGCCAACCTTGCCGATCTGGACCGGCTCTATGCGGTGGTCAAGGCAAGCAAGGGACGCATCGACGTGCTGTTTGCCAATGCGGGCATTGGCGAAATGGTTGCGATCGGTTCGATCACTGAAGAGCAAGTGGACAAAGTGCTGGCTGTCAACTTCAAAGGCACTCTTTTCACTGTGCAGAAAGCGCTGCCGCTATTCACTACTAATGGTGGATCGATTCTGATGACCGGTTCGATCGCGGGTAGCAAAGGCATTCCGCTCTTTACGGTTTACAACGCCACCAAGGCTGCCATGCGCTCGTTTGCGCGTACCTGGACCGCCGATCTGAAGGGCCGGAATATTCGGGTGAATGTGCTGAGCCCGGGCGTGATCGACACGCCGGCTTTGGCCGGGCTGCCGAAAGATTCGATTGCGCAGCTGGCTGCCGGCATTCCGATGGGACGCGTGGGCAGCCCGGACGAAGCGGCTAAGGTTGCCGTCTTTCTGGCTTCTGACGATTCCAGCTTTGTGAATGGAATCGAATTATTCGTGGACGGCGGCGCTGCTCAGATCTGAACGCGAAGGAGTTTCCTGCGCAGCAGGGGCATGGCCTGCGCGAATGCATAGGTTGCATGGCTAAAATGGATCCTTGTTGCCTCCGCCGCACAGCTCGACTGCGTGCACCAGAGCCTTGGCGACGCGGTTGGCCATCGCTTCATCGTAAAAGGAAATCGTGTGATGCCCACTTTTGCGGTTGATGGACAGGATGAAGACCGGAGGGTCTATCCGGTAGCTGTATTCGGGATGCCCCTCCTTTGAGTCACTCTCCTTGGCATCCTGCTCCCTGGTCTTCACCACGACCTCTTGCACGGCCTTCAGCAGAAACCAGGCGTCTGTATCAGCCTTCACCTTTTCGTTCTGCGTTTCCCAGTCGTGAAAATCAATGCGACAGGTGGCCGGGTTCGCCCGCACATTTTTAACTTCGTCGCTGATCCTGCCCGTTGTGTCGCTGCCGTCGGTATTGTTGTGGAGGTAGGCAATATAGTTCACGCGCCCGATCGAATTCAGCTTCTCCTCGATGAACTTCATCGTTACTTCGAGGCTCGGGCCATCGTCTTTGGGTTTGGGAGGCGGCGGTACGTCCTGGGCGAATGCCGTGGAAAGGAAGATTGACGCCAGCATAATAGTGGGAATCGGTCGCATGTTCAAAATGGGTCCTTATTTCCGCCGCCGCACAGTTCTATGGCATCCGCCCAAGATGGGACAGCGAGCCTTTCGATTTCTCGAAAAGAGAACTCAAGCCTGCGGTCACACCTAGTTCCCGGCGCCTCAGAGAGGGTGTTGGCGAAGAAGTTGCATGACGCTGCATTTGCCTCGACGTCCGACATTGTGTTGGCGACCCTCCCCCGTTGATTGACCACATTATTCACGCTGTCATGCCAGATCGAAACGTAATTCACTTTTCCCTGGCCATTCAGCTTGTCCTGAATGAATTTCATTGTGAGTTCCAGGCTCGGGCCATTGTCTTTGGGCTTCGGGGGCGGCGGCACATCCTGCGCCCTGGCGGAAGCCCAGGGAAGGAGGAATACGCAGCTAACGTTGTGGCGGCGGCGCATACCAACTCCAGTCCAGACATTTTACACAAATTGCAACCTGCGGCTGCGCCGTCGAAACCGCTATATTTTATGAGGGAGAAACGCATGCATCAGCCGATTCGCGGCATCATTCCACCGATGGTGACGCCGTTTGATGAGCAGGGACGGATCGATGAACCCGCGCTGCGCGCCGACGTCCGTTATCTGGTTGGCGACGCGCAAATCCATGGCCTCGCGGTCGGAGGCAGTACCGGGGAGGGCTACGCGCTCTCGACCGAAGAAGTCCGCCAAGTCGCTGCGTGCGCGGTCGAAGAAACACGCGGACGCGTGCCGGTGATCGCTGGCATCATCACCAACAGCACGGCGGCGGCGATTGAACGGGCTCGCGCGGTTGCGGATCTGGGCGTCGCGGCGCTGCAGGTGACGCCGGTGCATTACCTGTTCCGGCCGGATGACGATGCCATGCTGCGCTTCTTCGCCGAAATTGCCGACGCGACCAAAATTCCGGTGATCATTTACAACGTGGTGCCGTGGTCTTACCTGCTGCCGCCTTTGCTGGCACGCATTCTGCGCGAGGTGGATGGCGTAATTGGTGTGAAGCAGAGCGCAAGCGATTTGAAAACGCTGGCCGATCTGCTGTTGCTGAATGCCGAAGGCGCGGCCGGAAAAGACAAGTGCATTCTCTCGGCAGTGGATGCGCTATTGTATCCGTCGTTCTCGCTTGGCGCGCACGGAGCGGTAGCGGCGATTCTCACGGCGGTTCCGGATTGGTCGACCGAGCTTTGGGCCGCGGTGCAAGAGGGCGACGAGTCGCGGGCGCTGACGCTGCATGGCCGCCTGCTGCGCTTGTGGAACGCGATCAACGAACCGAACCTGCCGGCCAATGTGAAAGCGGTGATGGAATTGCGCGGCCGGCGTGGCGGATTGCCGCGCGCGCCCATGCCGGCTGCATCGGCGGTCACGCGGGAGAAAATTAAGGAAGCATTGTCGTATCAGGGAGATGCCGTGGCCCGTCCAGCCTGATCGCGCGGCTCCGTTTTACAATAAAGGCATGGTGCGTAGGCGCGTTTTCCTGGGAACTTTATGCGGGCTGCCGGTTCTCACGCGCGCATTCGCGGCGCAGGCCAAAACTCTGGGCGATCCCAATGCGCCCATCACCATTGAAGTGTTCAGCGATTTTCAATGTCCCGCTTGTAAGACGCTGTTTGAAACCACGCTGCTACCGCTGAAGCAGGATTTTGTAGCTAAAGGCAAAGTCTACCTGGTGCACCGCGATTTCCCTTTGCCGATGCACGCGCATGCGCGCGAGGCGGCATGCCTGGCTTGCGCGTCCGAGAAAATCGGGAAATATGAATCCGTGAGTACAGCGCTGTTTCGCCAGCAGCAGAGTTGGGCCGCGACCGGCAAAGTGGCGGATGCGCTAATCGGCATCCTCACGCCCGCTGAGCTGCAGAAGGTGGAGAAAATCGCCAAGGATCCGCAGACGATGGCGGAAATCGACCAGGATGTCGCGCTGGGCAAGCAACGCTCCTTGACTCAAACGCCGACCCAGATCATCACGTGCAAGGGCAAGACGTATCCGGTTCCTGGCGTGATCAGCTACGCGATTCTGGAAAAGTTTTTGAACAGCCTGCTGGCATGATGAAGCGGTGGCTCAGCATTGCCTTGCGCCTGGTGCTGAGCGTGGTGTTCCTCTACGCGGCCTATACCAAGCTGCGACAGCCGTGGCTGGTCTTTGCCATGGCGATTGATTCTTACCAGATGCTGCCGGAGTGGGGCGTGCTAGCGCTGGCGCGAACGCTGCCGTGGCTGGAGGCTGCGATCGGCGCGCTGCTGCTAATCGGAATCGGCCTGCGCTTCACCGCCATAGCCGCGAGCGCGATGCTGGCTGGGTTTTTTAGCGTAATGCTATACAGCTACGCGCGCGGCAAGCAGATCGATTGCGGCTGCTTCGGACTGGGCGAAGCGCTGGGGCCTGCGACGCTGATCCGCGACGGCGTGCTGGTGGCGGCGTCATTGTTGCTTACCTGGACCGTTACCTGGAAACGCCGAGCGTAGAAAGCACATCATAAGATGAACGGAAGGGCGGGTTTGAAACCCGCCCCTACATTCGTGGTTTGCCGGGCAGGACGTTTCCGGACGATTGGAAAGCTGTCTTAGCCGGCTGGAACGCCGTGCGCGCTTTCGACAGATCGTTGTTGACGAACAGGCGCTGATCGGCCACATCGTCCAGTGCCAGGAATACGCCGGTGCCTTCGGCGGCTTCGCTGTTGCGGATGGTTATGCCGCGGCCATGGGCTAGAGAAATCGCCGCTGCTTTGCCGCTCGCGATGGCTTGCCTGCCATGGAAACCGTCGATGACCAGGCCGTCGAAATATTCGCCTTCGATGGCGTGGGTGGCGTAATCCGGCTGGGCGCCGCGCCATTCCACCGCGAAATCGCGTAAGTGCAACCGATCTGCGTAGCGGAAAAACAGGCCGGGCATATCGTGCTTGAATATTGCCAGGCTCATTTCGAGCACGGGCCGCAAGTCAAAATTGCCACCATAGGAAGCGCTGAGCGGCGTGGGGAGAATGGTGAGATGCACGTCGTCGAAGGTGAGGTCTTGAATGGGATCTTCCTTGACGCCCCAGACTACAATGCCGTTTTCGCTCACGGCGCGCACGCCGGAGAAGCGCGCGTTACGGATAGTCCCTGGCTTGACGTCTTTCTCCGAAGGCACGGCGGAAACGTGAATGGGCTCGCCGTGTCCCCACCAGTGGCCGGTGTGCATGCGGGTCTGGATGGTGATGTTGGAGAACAGATAATTTTCGATCGAGCCGCCGTCGCGCGTGAACACGCCGATGCCGCGGTTGGAGCCGTGAATCACGATGTTCTGGAACACGGCGTTGCGCATGTTGTTTTTGCCGTAGCCCAGGCGGATGCCGCTCGAGCGGCTTTGCAGAATGCAATTGCTCACGGTGACGTTTTCGGAAACGCCTTTGGGACCAAAGCCGGTGACTACGATGGCATCGTCGCCGGTTGAGATATCGCAATTGGTGATTCGCAAGTTGCGGCAGGTCGTGAAGTGCATGCCGTCGTTGTTGGCGTACATCAGCGGATTGCGAATGGTGACGCCGCTGACGTCGATGTCTTCGGAGCTCGCGATGTGGACCGTCCACTCCGGTGAATCCTTAATCAGGAAATCGCGCAGGACGATGTGCTTGCAGTGGATGAAGCGCACCGGCGATGTCGGGCGGTCGTTGGGAATGACCGGGCCATCGCCCATTTCCTTGTCGCCGTACATGTAGCTCTTGCCCTGGCGCGTGAACTGGCCGTCGAAATCGGCCTCGATGCGTTTCTTGGACAGGTCCATGAAATGGGTGCCATTGCCGTCGAGCGTGCCCTCGCCGGTGATGGAGAAATTCTCGGCTTTGTTGGCCCATACCAGGCCGTAGCGCGGGCCGAAAGTCTTCAGGAAGTCAGGATCTTCGCCGTCATGGTCGGCGGCTTCAATTTTGTAGTCCGCCAGATCGTCGCTGCCTTTGACGATCGCGCCGGCTTCGAGATACAAGTTGACGCGGCTGCGCAGCACGATGGTGCCGGTGACGAACTCACCGGCGGGAACGTACACGGTACCGCCGCCGGATTTGGCGCACGCCTCGACTGCCTGGCGGAAAGCCAGCGTGTTTACGGTTTTGCCGTCGCTCTTGGCGCCGTAGTAGGTGATATTGAAGACCGACGATCGCTGGGAGAATGCGCTGCTAACCAGCAGCAAAAGCAGTGCGGGGAGTGTCCAGTGAATTTTCATGATGGGGCGAACTCGGAGGGCGTAAAGCAGAAAGAAGGGAAGGGAGCAGAACGTTCTGCCCCCTTCCCACTAGCTACTGAATGTCGGCGACTTTGCCGTCTTTAAACGTGATCTTCATGTCCTTGTACACGTAGATCTTCTTGGCTCCCAGATCCATGATGCTCTTCGGTTTTCCTAGCGCATCCGTTACCTGATCCATGGTTTGGCCCATGGCGATGGTAGGTGGTTCGGCCGGCGGAGCTCCTGCTTCGGCCCCGGCTTCCTTCTCCGCTGCGTCAGCCTCCTTATCTTCGGCGCTGAGTTCGGCGGCGACTTCCTTTTCGGTAGGCGGCGGGGGCGCGCTGGCGGCCATCGATGATTCTACCGGCGCGGCTTTAGCGGCGGCTGGGGCTGCGGGCAACCCGCCTTTCCCCTGCTTCTTTTGCAGCTCCGCCATGCCGGTATCGATGGTCTCGCGCATGTGGTTCTGCATGTCCTGCAGATCCTGGAGAGAAACCGAAACCGTGTCTCCCTTGGCGCATTCTTTGCCACCCTTGCTGGCGAGAACCGCCAGATTCACGGTGCTGGCATCGGCCTCCTGCTGGCCGGCGAGTTGCAGGGCGTCGCCCTGGCTGAGCGAGCACTCGGTGCCGGCGGCGTTGACCACATCCAGGTCGGCGCCGGCTACGTAGACGTGCGGCGTACCGTCAGTCAGCGCGCGCTGAATGCTGCTCGAGGCCGGGTCCGGCTCGGCGGCCGCGTTCTTGGATTCGGCGTTTTCGAGCGCAATCTGGCGCTTCACTTCGTCGGCGATCATTTGCTTCACGTCGGGAGTGAGCGGCGTTGGATTACTCAGCGCAGCCTGCTGGGCTGCTGCCGCTGCCTGCGCCTGATAGGCTGCCTGCAGCGTGCTGGCGATCATGTAATCGGTGAGCCACAGCGAGGCGCTGGCATAGACCGGGTAGGGCGTGAAGTAAGCGCCGTAATAGCCATACCACGGATTGCCTCCCCAGCCCCACGCGTAGGACACCGGGGCGACCCACGGGTTGTAGGCCCACCCGTAGTACGCCGGGCCGTAATAATAGGACGGATAGTACGGGTTCACGTAAACGCCGCGGTAATAATAACGGCCGTAATAGGCGTTATGGTAGTACCCGCCGCCGTAGTACGAGCGGCGCGCGTATTCATGGCCGTGGTACATGTAAGGCCGTTGCACGTAGCCGCGTCCTCCGCGCGCAACCACCACGCGGGAATGATCCCGGCGCTCAACCACGGTGCGGCGGCTGCCGTTCAAGCCGCGATGAACTTCCATGCCACGCTTGGTATCGTGCACGGTCGCGACGTGTCCGTCCGAGCGCTTCACCACCGAGCCGCTCTTAGTGGCTACGACGGTATGGTTCTTGGCCGCGGGTGTGCCGCCAGGGCCTGCCTTGGATTTCGCTCCCGCGCCGGCAGCAGCGCCGCCTTTCGCGGAAGTCGCTGTAGCGGGACTCTTGCCAGCCGCTGTTGTGGGCGCCGTCCTCGAAGTCGCACCAGCTTTTCCGGCAGTGGACGTGCTTGCACTCTTGCCGGCGGTGGCGGTACTCGGGCTCTTGCCCGCGGTAGTTGTCGACGCGCTCTTACCGGCTGTAGTTGTCGTGGCACTCTTGCCGGCAGTTGTGGGCCCCTTACTGGCTGTTGTCGGGCCTTTACTGGCAGTGGTTGGACCTTTTCCCGCGCCTGCGGTTGTTGGGCCGTGGGAGGCCGTGGTCGGGCCTTTGGCGCCGCCCGAAGCCGGAGCATGGGCTGCCGGAGCCGCGGCATGTGCGGCCGGAGCATGAGCAGCGGGAGCCGCAGCCTTGGGCTTGTCGGCGCTCCAGGCGGAATAAACGAACAGCAGCGAAAACGCGCCGGCTGTCAAGCATCGGTTCCAAACCACGTTACGAATTCCGAGCGTATTCATTTTTGAAAAATCTCCCTGTTACTGAATGTCCTTTACTTTATTGTTGACGAACGTTACCTTCAGGTCTTTGTAAAAATAAATCTCTCTAGTCCCGACCTTAGCCTTCTTTACCGGCTGTCCCAACGCGGCCACGACTTCATCCGGCGTTTGGCCCAGCGAAACGACGGGCGCCTCGGCGGGTGGTGGCGGCGGAGGCTCGATCGGCGCCGGCGCCGCTTCGGCTACCGGGGCGGGAGGCTCTACGGGAGCAGGCGCAGCGGCGGCGGCCGGCGCGGGCTTCTCAGGCTCCTTCTTCTCTTCCTTGGCGTCTTCGGAGGGCTGTACGGTGAGCACTTCCTGGACCAGCTTCAAGGCGTCGTCCGGCGAGGGCATGCCTCCTTTGAACGCGATCATCAGGGATGTTTTGTAGCGCACCTCGCTGATGGCATCGGTGAAGAACTCGAGGTAAATGCCGGACTGCTTGCCTGCGTCGCGGACTTCGATTTTGGTAACCCAGAATTTTTCACCGGTCACGAAATTTCTGGTTTGCGGGGCCTGGTCGGCGCCGGGAATCGTATGGCCGAATAAGGGGAGCTTCTTTAGTACATCGCCAGTCCGGCAGCCGCCATTCACGGACAGCTTTCCGTCTTTGTAATTGTTGGGACAGGGATTGGTCGAGCTCGTGGTAGGCACCATAGCGAGCTTGTCTTTTTGTAGCACCACGACCGAACCGGCGGTAACGATGTCGCTCTTGTCATCGGTGGGCTTGGTGAGCTTGTATTCGGCCTCCAACTTCTTTTGAATAGCGGCTTTGCCACCTTCCTCCCAGGCTTTGGCGGCCGGAGACATTCCAACCAACACGCCGGCCAAGGCAAGGTATATAATGCTGTTTCTCATTAAAATCATCTCCTGGTCTCTGAAGCTGGGGCTAGAAAGGTTGGCCTGCGGGATAGTATCGGCAATTGTCCTAGGACCACGTGGCGCAAACGTAAAGGCCTATAGGTTCTGGAGTCGTCGGTCGGAGTTGGCTCCCGGATTTCCATCCTAGCTCCCGATAGCCAAATAGTATACCTCCAATTCCTCCGGTGCTCCAGAGGCGCGAAGGAAAACGATACGATTTCCGGGTTCGGCGCACTACCTAAGCAGCCCCGGTTCCAACCCTCCATTGCCTACGCCCCTCCGGAGCCGTTGAGCTTGGCGCGGATGGGACCGGGGTCTGTCACCGCTACTCCTAGCCTTGATGCTCGGGGTGGGTGCAGCCCTTATAGTCCGGGTTGTAAGTGTTGCCCTCATACTGCATGTCCTTGTGGATTCCAATTTCTGAGGTGTAATAGCCGTCGACGGTCATGCTCTTGAGCGTGACAAAGAATCGCTCCAGATCGGTGGTTGGCTTCTCTTCGTGCTGAGCGGCTTTGGCGAGAGCGGCGTCGACTGACGATCGCCCAACCTCCTGCTTCATCAGCTTCAACCCTTTGCGCCACTCGAGCTGGACCTTTTGCGGGCTGGTGGAAACCATCCAGTCGGTGAACTGGCTGACCTTGGCTTCATGCGCGCCCGGTGAGTGGGAATCGGCGGGGATGATTTTTTCCATTAAGCTGTCGAGCAGTTGATTCTCCGCCGCTGAGAAAAAGCGTAGCTTGTAGGGCTCGGAGTTGAGGGTGGGATGTACGGCCTGGCACGCCATGTTAGCGCGGAGCGCGTCGAAGCCCGGCGAGAGCGCGCCAATCGAAATCAATTGCAGAACGGTTCTCCGCTCCATCAGAGTTCTCCCTTTTTCCGCAACTCGGCAATGTGTTCGGCAGCCCGCACGGAGAGCGCCATGATCGTGAGCGTCGGGTTTTTTTCGGCGGACGTCACGAAAGAGCTGCCATCGGTGACGAAAAGGTTCTTGCAGTCATGCGCCTGGTTGAAGCGGTTGAGAGCTGACGTGCGCGGGTTCGAGCCCATGCGCACGGTGCCGCATTCATGGCTGGCAAAACCGCCGGGCTTCTCGCCGAAATCGGAAATGATTTGCCCCTTGAGGCTGCCGGCGATTTCCATGGCGCTCTTTTGCAGCGCCTTGTACTGGACTACGTCGCGCTCATCGAAACGGAATTGGACGACGGGAATTGGAATGCCGTTGGGATCGAGCGTCTTCGGGTCGACGGTCACGCGGTTCTCGGGTTTGGCGAACACTTTGGCGAACCCAGCCAGGTGCAGCGCGGCGGGCTGCATGCGACGGACCGTGGTTTTGTATTCGGCGCCGTAGCCGGGAATTCGTTTGGCATGATGCGGAATCATGCGGCCATCGAAATTGATCTGGAAATCGTAGGCGCCGTCGGCTTCCTTGCGCCAGCGCGGGATGAGGGCATGATCGAGCGCGCCATCGTCGTTAAAAGGCTTCATGCCCATCATTTCCTCGATGAACACATGCAGGCTGCTGCCCAGGTGTCCGTGCAGGTAACGGCCGACAACGCCGCTGGAATTCGCCAGCCCGCCGGGGTGCTGCGGCGAGCGTGAATTAAGCAATAGCCGCGCGCTTTCGATCGTCGCGCAACACAGCACGATGACGCGCGCCTTTATCTCTTCTTCCTTTTTGGTGACGCGATCGACGATGGAAACGGCGCGCGCCTGGCCTTCGCTGTCGACTAAAATTTCGCGCGCCAGGGCATTTTGACGCAGGGTGAGATTGCCGGTGGCACGGGCTTTGGGAAGCGTGCTGCCGGTAGAGGAATAGATTGCAGCGACATCGCAGCCGTCCATGCAATGCCCGCAGTAGTGGCATGCCGGGCGCTTATCGTAAGCGCGCGTGAGCAGCGCTCTGCGCGTGGCGATTACAGGTACGCCGATGGATGCACACGCGCGTTTCAGCAAATGCTCACTGCAGCGGAAGGGTAGCGGCGGCAGGTAGTGTTTACCGGACGGCAGCATTTCGAGGCCGTCATCATTGCCGCAAACGCCGATCATCTCTTCGACGTGCTCGTAATATGGCGCCAGCTCTTCGTAGCTGATCGGCCAATCTTCTTCGATGCCTTGCAGCGAGCGTTCGCGAAAATCGGCCGCCGAATAACGCAGCACGACTGCGTTCCAGTGCACCGTTCGTCCGCCCAGAACGCGGATGCGGTCCACGCCCACTTCGTCGGAATTCTCGTAGCGGATGGTGTTTTTGATGTCCGGCGGATAGAACGGCTCTTGCTTTTCGCCGCGCAGGTTGCGGAACTGCAACTCATACGGCCAGCAGTGGGAATGGTATTCAGTGGGCTTTACTTCTTTGCCGGCCTCGAGCAAAATCACTTTGGCGCCCGCTTCGCAGAGCGTTTTGGTGACCATGCCGCCGGCTGCGCCTGATCCAACTACACAGACGTCGTACGTGGGCGTGCTGGGCATAGGGAGATGGTATCACTGCATGGGCGGCCGTTCGCGATAGCAGATGTAGCGGTAGCCTGGATCTTCGCACTCAAAATACCCCAGCTTTCCCGGGATACAAGAAATGAACGCACCGGAGTCCTGCCCAAAGATGCCCTTCAACGCCTCGGCGAGATCCATCTCCTGACCGTCTAAATCGTCTCTGGAAGACATCACATGGCAAATCGCCGGCGCGCCGAGGCTCTTGAGGATTCTAAGTATGGCAGCAATGTTCTGCTCGCCGGGCTTTACCTTGCGGCAGAAGCGCGGATCAAGATACTTGAAGTGATCCAGGGAATCGAGAATCTTCTTGCGGCCGCCTTTGGCATCGAGCAGTTCGATATAGCGCCGGCGCCTTGTCGGCACGATAAAGGCCAAAAAAAATGCCTTTTCCGGATGCATGCAGGCCAGATGGTATCAGTACGTGGGCCATAGTTCTAGCCGATGGCCGGCCAAGGGCGGGTTTGAAACCCGCCCTACGTTCGTGTGAACATTCAAAACCGTGAAATCCGGTGGCGTAGCCCCGCACATCTTGTAGGGGCGGGTTTTCAAACCCGCCCTCTATAATGGGCAGATGAAAGGCCTCGCCGCCGGCATAATTCTGGTGATGCTGGCCTACTACGTCATTGACGATCACCAGCACTCCAGGCATGCGCCCGGCGTTCTGACGCCATCGGAACCCTACCAGCGGTTGATTGGCGGCGGTGTTCCGTGGCAGGAGGGGATTCACAAATTCACGCCTCTCGCTGATTTCCATTTCCAGGCGCGGGTGCTGAGCACGGAATACTACTGGCTCGATCATGGCTCTGAAATTTCTCCGCTGGATCTGGCGGTCGGCTGGGGGCCGATGTCCGATCAAGCGGTGCTGGATGACATTTCGATGAGCCAGGGCCAACGCTGGTACCGCTTCTGGCCGCGCCATCAGAAGATGCCGATCAGTGGCGATGATATTACGCAGCACAGCGCCAACATCCACACTATTCCCGCCACGCCGCAAATCAAAAAGCAGTTGCGTGCCTTGCGCGAAGGCGACATCGTGGAGCTGGATGGATCGCTGGTCGAGGTCCAATGGCCGGACGGCGCAAGATGGACCAGTTCGCTGAGCCGCACCGACACCGGCAATGGCGCCTGCGAGCTGATGTGGATCCGCAGTGTCGCCGTTCGCTAAATCGCCTTAGTAGCTGGCGCTCGAAAGCGGGGATGTTCCCACCGAATTGGTCAGCTCAACCGATACCGCTGAAATCGCGTTGGCCGATCCACTTATCGTAAACGGCAGCACCAGAGTGAACTGGCTTCCGAATGTGGCCGAGGAGGCGCTAGCGTACCACTGCTGGGCCACGCTCGCCACCGAGACCGTGAGATCCGTCGTCTGCAAGTTTTGGCCCGATGCCGGCGTGAGATGGACGATTGCGTTGGTGAGATTACGCGGCGTCGACCAGCCGGTGATGTGTATCTCGAATCCGCCGCTGGTTACGACGACGGAAACGCTTCGTATATTTGCGACGGCTCTGGCGATATGAACGGTTTGGGTGATCGTGACAGGCGCGCCGGTCGAGCCCGCGGCCTGGTATGAAGTGGTGACCGTAATCGTGCCTGAGACGGTGCCGGTCTGCAGGGCGATATGTGGGTTGGGATTGGGCTGGGTGGAGTTGGCCGGAATGGTAAACGTCGCCGTGCGGCCACCGCTAGCAAACTGCACTGCCGGATCATCCACATTCACTGTGGCGTCGGGCTGAAAGGCTAGGGTGATTTGACCATTGATGTCGGCCGAGTAGGGCGAATCCAACGTGAGGATTACTTCGCGCTGCTGCGACGCGTCCATGGTAGACGGCAGTCCTATGGTGAGATTGGGCAGGGCTGAGGCCGCCACATGGATACTGAAAAGCTTCGTGAAGGTCGCCCCTAGGTTATCTGCGACCTGTACGGTGAAGCTAAAGTCGCCGGCCGTCGTGGGCGTTCCGCCGATGGTTCCCGTGCTCGAGCCCAGCACAAGCCCGGTGGGCAATGCGCCGCTCTTGATCGACCAGCCATAAGGCGGCTTTCCGCCCGCTGCGATCAAAGTCGTCGACGGGTACGCCGTGCCCACAGCGCCATCCTGCAAAGGCAAGGGCGTCGTGATGGTGAGATCGGAATTGATCTTGATAGTGAATTGCTTGGTCACGCTCACGTTGGTACGATCCGTTGCCCTGGCGGTGAAGGTGGAAGTGCCCACCGCAACAGGCGAGCCTGAGATCGAGCCGCTTAGGGCGTTAAGCGCGAGACCCGCGGGAAGTGAACCAGCGGTGATGGACCAGGTGTAGGGGGCCGAACCGCCGGCTGCCGTCAAAGCCTGCGAATAGGCGGTGTTGATGGTACCGTCGGGCAGCGAAGGCGCGCTGGTGATGGTCAGGCCGCCCACCACCGTCAGCGTGAATCCCTTGGTGGCTGGGGCTGCGTTGGTGCTGTCCTTCACTTGAACCGTAAAGCTAAAGTCCCCGGCGCTAGCGGGCGATCCAGTAATCGCCCCGCTTGCCGGATTGAGCGTCAGGCCTCCGGGAAGGGAACCGCCGCTGATCGACCAGGCGTAGGGCGCAGTCCCACCCACAGCCGCCAGGGTGACGGAATAAGGCGTGGCTAGAGTGGCTGGTGGCAGCCCTGGGGCCGTGCCGATTGTGAGTCCGGCGGCGATCGTAAAGGTGAATGTCTTGGTCACGCTGATCGAGGCGCTGTCGGTGACCTGCGCCGTAAAGTTGAACGAGCCGGAATTGGTGGTGGTGCCGGCTAGATTGCCCGTGGCGGGATCGAGCGCGATGCCGGCAGGCAAAGCTCCCGAGCTGATGGACCACTGGTAAGGCGGATTCCCGCCCGTGGCCGCTAGAGGCGCGCTGTAGGGGACGCCCGTCGACCCGCTGGGCAGCGTGGGCGCCGTCACGATGGTCAGGCCCGACGAGACGTTCACGCTGAACACCTTAGTGGCTGTCACGGAAGCGCTGTCGGTTACCCTGATCGTGAACCCAAAGGCCCCGCCTGCGGTGGGAGTTCCGGTGATGGTTCCGGCGGTCGGATTGAACGTGAGACCGGCAGGCAGAGACCCGGCCGAGATCGACCAGGCATAAGGCGTCCTGCCGCCGAGCGCAATCAGGGTCTGGGAATACGGCACGCCGATGGTGGCGCCGGGCAGGGTGGGCGCGGTGCTGATGGTCAAGCCCGCGGCGATGCTGAGCGTAAATGCCTTGCTCGCGGTGATGGACGCACTGTCGGTAATTTGCACCGTGAAGCTGACGTCGCCGGCGCTGGTGGGCGTGCCGGTGATGGCGCCTGAAGCGGAATCGAGCCGCAAGCCCGCGGGCAGGGAGCCGGCGGTGATCGACCAGCTATAGGGCGCGGCGCCGCCGGTGGCGCCCAAGTTCAGCGAGTACGCAATGTTCGCTGAACCGCTGGGCAAAGCAGGCGGAGTGGTGATATTCAGGCTGGAGGCGATCGTGAGCGTGAAGCCTTTGCTGGCAGTGGCCGAAGAATTGTCGGTGGCTCTCGCAGTAAATGCGAAGCTGCCCGCCGCGGTGGGTGTGCCGGTGATCGCGCCGGTTGCCGGGTTGAGCGTCAGGCCGCTGGGCAAGGAACCGGCGGTGATCGACCAGGTGTAAGGCAGCGCCCCGCCAACCGCTGCCAGCGTGAGCGAGTAGGCCGTGCCCGCGGTGCCGTTGGGCAAGGTGGGCGCGTTGCTGATGGTGAGACCGGAGGCGATGGCCAGCGTGAATGCCTTCGAGGTGGTTATCGATGCGCTGTCGGTCACCTGCACGGTGAAGGCGAAGTTGCCCGCGCCGGTGGGCGTGCCGACGATGGCGCCGCTTACAGAACTCAAAGAGAGACCGCCCGGAAGCGTGCCCGCGCTGATCGACCACGTGTAAGGCGTAGTTCCGCCGGAAGCTGTCAGTGTTTGCGCATAAGCGACACCGACGGAATCGCTGGGCAGCGCGGGCGCGTTGGTAATAGCCAGACCGGAGGCGATTGCCAGTGTGAAAACTTTGGTTGTCGTGGACGAAAGGCTGTCGGTGACCTGCACGGTGAAGTTGAACGTTCCGCCCGTGGTCGGATTTCCGCTGATGGTGCCGGCGGCTGCATTGAGTGTGAGCCCGGCAGGCAGGCCGCCAGCTTGAATTGCCCAGGTGTACGGCGACGAGCCGCCGACGGCGAGCAGTGTCTGCGAATAGGCGGTGCCCACGGTACCGTTGGGAAGGCCGGGCGCGCTGCTGATCGTGAGTCCGGCAAAGATGCTCAGCGAGAATTGTTTGGTCGCGGTGATGGATGCGCTGTCGGTCACCTGCACGGTGAAATTGAAGCTGCCGGTGCTGGTGGGCGTGCCGGTGATGGCGCCGCCGGCCAGGGTCAATCCGGCGGGCAGGGAACCAGCGCTGATCGACAGGAAAAAGGGCGCGGTGCCGCCCGTCGCATTCAACGTCTGCGAGTAAGCGACGCCGGCCGATCCACTGGGCAAAGTTGGCGGGTTGGTGATGGTGAGCGCGGCCGCGACGGTGAGGCTGAATGCTTTGCTCGCGACGACTGAACTGCTGTCGGTGACCTGGACGGTGAAGTTGAAGCTACCCGAATTGGTGGGGGTGCCGCTGATAGCGCCCGAACCCGGGCTCAGCGTGAGCCCTCCAGGCAGCAAGCCTCCCGTGATGCTCCAGGTGTAAGGCGCGGTGCCGCCGGCGGCCTGCAGGTTGACACCATAGACGGTTCCCACCGTGGCATTGGGCAGGCTAGGCGCGGTGCTGACGCTCAAGCCGCCGGCGATGGTGAGGGAGAAAGTTTTGCTCGCGGTGCCGGAGGCGACATCATTCACTTGCGCGGTGAAACTGAAATTTCCCGAGCTGGTGGGCGTGCCGCTGATGTTTCCATTGGTCGAATTCAAATTGAGGCCGCCGGGCAAGCTGCCGCTGGTGATTGACCAGCTATAGGGCGGCGTGCCTCCGGTTGCGCCTAGCGTTTGCGAATAGGACGTGTTGACGGTGCCCGTTGGCAAACTCGGAGCGGTGGCGATGGTGAGGGGAGAGGAAATCGCCAGCGTAAATTGCTTGGTCGCTGTGCCGGACGCGCTATCGTTCACCTGGACGCTGAAACTGGCATTGCCGGAACTGGTCGGAGTACCGCTGATGACTCCGGTCGCCGGGTTCAACCCAAGGCCGTTAGGCAGCGCTCCCAGAGTGATCGACCAGGAGTACGGCGACGTTCCGCCTACGGCAACCAGGGTCTGAGAATACGCCGTTCCGACTGCGCCGCTCGGAAGCGTGGGAGCCGTACTGATGCTCAGGCCGCCGGCGATGGAGAGCGTAAACGCCTTAGTGGCGCTGCTGGATGCGCTATCGATCACCTGCACTGTGAAACTAAAATTTCCGGTACTGGTGGGCGTACCGCCGAGGACGCCAGTCGATCCGTTCAGAGACAGACCGGCGGGAAGCAGGCCCGAAATAATGGACCAGGCATAGGGCGCAGTGCCCCCAGTCGCCGCGATGGTTTGAGAATACGATGAATTGGCAATGCCGCTGGGCAAGCTGGGCGCGGTGGTAATCGTGAGCGGTGACGCAATGGTCAGCGTAAACGCTTTACTCGCGCTGCCTGATGCGCTATCTGTCACCTGAACCGTGAAACTCGCATTGCCAGAACTGGTTGGCGTGCCGCTGAGGACACCGGTCGCCGGATTCAAATTGATTCCGGCAGGTGGCGAACCAGCCGTGATCGACCATGTGTACCCGGGAGTTCCGCCAACCGCGACGAGAGTTTGGGAATAAGCCGTTCCCACCACGCCACTCGGCAAGGCAGGTGCGGTGCTGATGGTCAGACCGGCCGTGATGTTGATGGTGAAATTCTTCGTGACCGAAATCGAAATCGCGTCGGTGACTTGCGCGGTGAAAGTCAAAGGGCCGGAACTGGTTGGCGTGCCGCTGATCACGCCGGTCGTGCCATTGAGCGCCAACGATCCGAGCGAACCCGACGTGATCGACCATGTATAAGAACTCGACGCGCCTCCGGATGCACTCAATGTTTGCGAATACGACGAGCCGACCGAGCCGTTGGCCAGGGTGGGTGCGGTGGTAATCGTCAGCGGGGGATTGATCACCAGCGTGTACGGGTGCGTTGCCGTGCCGCCGATGTTGTCCGTCAACGTCGCGGTAATACTGAACGAGCCTGAGCTACTGGTGTTGCCGCTGATCACGCCGGTGGACGAATTCAAGCTGATGCCCGTGGGCAGGCTGATTGCAGGAATCGACCAGGTATAGGGAGTTGCTCCACCGCTCGCCGTCAAAGTCTGTGAATAAGCCGCGCCCGAGTCACCCGCTGCCAAAGCGGCGGTGGTGATGGTCAATGCCGGGTTAATGGTGAGCGTGAGCGCCTTGGTGGCGGTTGTCACCGCGTCCGCGACTTGAGCGGTAAACGGAAACGGCCCGGTGGCGCTGGTGGTGCCGCTGAGAAGTCCGGCGGTGCTCATCGTGATGCCCGTTGGCAATCCGGAAGCGACCGTCCACGTAAACGGCGAGGTTCCGCCGGTCAGCGTGAATTGCTGGGAATAAGGTTTACCTGCGTCGCCCTGCGGGAGCGATGCCGTAGTGATGCTCATCGCGGAATTGACCGTCAGCGTATAAGACTGCGAGTCCGAACCGCCGGCGCTGTCGGTCGCCTTGATCGTAAAAGTGGACGTGGTGCCGGTAATCGAGCTGCTGCTAAGAAGTCCGGCCGAACTGAGTGTGATGCCTGTTGGCAAACTGCCCGCTGTAACCGTCCACGTGTAGGGCGGCGTTCCCCCGGTCGCGGCGAGCGTCTGACTATAGGTTGCTCCCACATCGGAGGCCGGCAGCGATGCAGTGGTGATGGTCGGGGCGGAAATGACGGTGAGCGACAGCCCCAGACTAGCGACGCCGCCCACGGCATCTGTGACCTGTGCGGTGATGCTCGAGCCGGTGATTGTTGAAGTGGGCGTGCCCGAGAACACGCCGTTGCTGAACGAAAGTCCGGCGAGCAGGGAGGACGAAATCGGAGACCAGGTGTAGGGCGCTATGCCACCCGTCACCGTCAACGTGGTCGTGGGATAAGCCACCCCAACCTGACCTTGCGGCAACGTCGCAGGACTGATGCTGGGCGGTGGGTTGATGAGAATGGTGTAGTTCTGGGGGCCGGAAGTGCCGCCGGCCGAGTCAGTGACCGTAACCGTGATCGGATAGCTGCCCGCCGATCCCGCCCCGGGAGTTCCACTGAAAACCCCGTTGTTGAACTGTACGTTGCTGGGCAAGGCTCCGCTCTGCGACCAGTTGAATCCGGAACCTGTTCCGCCGCTGGCGGTGAGGGTCGGTGCATACGAAACGCCTTGCTCACCTGCCGGCAGCGAAGCCGGGCTAATGATTGGAGCAGCAGTGATCGCGATGGTGAAGGGCGCCGGGTCCGACGATGTAGTGCTGTCTGTAGCCGTTACCGAGAACGAGAATCCTCCCGCAACGGTGGGAGTGCCGCTGATCAGACCGCTCGCCTGGTTCAAAGACAGGCCGGACGGAAGACTGCCGGTGGTGACAGCCCAGGTGCAGCATGCCGGATCGCCGTCACTCGCCGACAATTGCTGCGAGTACGGCACGGTCGTTTCACCCGCGGGCAGCGCCCCCGTCGTAATTACCGGCTGGGCATTCGCCGCCGCCGCCCACAGCAGCGCTGCCGCCACCAATCCGAAGCTTCGCAGGATCCTCATTGTTTTGCTTTACTCGCGGGCACAAATACGATGCGCGGTTGGGCCAGGTCTCCGTCGAACAACCAGAGGGGGCCGTCGGTGGGTTCGGTCAGCCGGAAGACCGCGGTCCCGTTCAATCGCCGCACGGCGCTCGGCGCGCAGGGGCATGGGTAGCGTGTCGACACGCCATCGGCGAGATTAATGGCGACGATATCCGCCGATCCCGCATTGGCTACGTAGACCCGCCGCTGATCGCGCGAAACCGCGACGGCAATCGGATGGGACAACCCTTGCGCTTCGCGTGCCAGCGGGAGAGTGGCGGTCACGCCGGTGACGGAACGCAGAAGGTAAACCTCCTGATGGCGGTCGTCGGCCAGTACGGCGTCGGTGCTATTGACGAACGCCAGGTCGGCGGCGTGATGCACGGTCGAGATCAGATGCGCGTCGCCATCGTTTTCGAAAACATAAATACGGCTGGAATCGCCGGTGGGCGCGGCGGCGAGCACGGTGCCCTGATCATTAATGGCAAAGGCGCTGAGCGGGCCACCGAGGTGCACCCCATTGAGGCGCGTGCCTGCCATAGGCGCGCCCGGCAGCCCCTTCACTACTTGCAGGGATTGGGTCGCGTGGTGGTAAAGCACCGCATATGTTCCCGACGGGCTGAGCTCCACCGTATCGCCAGCCGCCGTTTCGATGCCCAGCGGATGCACGGAGGTCTTCCCGCTTAGCTTCAGAATTGCGATGCAGACCCCGTCCGTCCGTGGTGATGGCGAGCGCGTAGTCGCCATCCGGGGAGACGGTGGCATGTTGCAGGTCGACGCCGGCCGGCAGCGGCTCGCCCATAATGGCCGAGCCCGGGTAGCCTAGCAGAGGACGCACGCCGCCTGCGGTGGGATCGAAAACGTATCCCGAAAGTGAGCCGCGCATCAGCGGCGATTGCGCGTCGGCAGGGCTGTTCAAAACGCCGAACGCGGTCACGATAAATAATGTTGCGGAGAAGCGGATTCCCATGGCTGATTCTTTCGCTGCGCGCTCTAGTGCGGCGCTCCGATCACTGGAGTTCCCGGCGTGACCGTAGTCGGCGTCGCCGCGGGCGTGCTGGGCGCACCGCCGGATTTCTTGCCGCCCAGCGCCGCCGCGGCTCCGCCTCCCACAGCGCCGGCGACGATAATCAAAATGAGCATCGCTTTCGATGAGCCGCCTTTGGCTACCGCCGGTGCAGCATTGGTTTGAGTGATAGTGGCGCGCGCGGTCAGGTTGCCTTGAGAGGCAATCACGCGAATTTCGAATTGCCCAATTACGGTGTTGGGACGCAGGCCGCGCCCGGTGGCTTGCCCCTTTTCGTCGGTCTGCATGGTCAGGGTGAGGGTCGTGCCGGTGGTGCCGAACGTGCCGCTCGCGCCGCTATCGGGCAGCATGAAGGTGACGGTGGCGTCCTTGATGGGAGCGTCGTTTTCGTCGGTAACCTGGACGACTGGTTCCTTGGCGCGCAGGTCTTTTACATTATTGATGGCGCCTTCGCCTTCCAGGACCACGAGCTTGAGACTGGCGGGGGTTTGGCTTTGCCCAATGGTGGTGTGGAACAGCAACAGCAAAACCAGTCCCGCGCGGCTACACCGGCCACAACGGGGGCGCATCGGGGAGGTGAATGGCCCCATTTGTTTCCTCCAGATAGCCCACCAGTGTATTACATTGCAACTTAAAAAAGCGCGTAGAATGCTCCGGTTTCGGTCCTAGTATCACTGGCCGCAAGGTCCGAAGTGGTCTAAGCTTGAGAAACACGGCTTTTATGGCCAGCCCAGGAATTAAAATGGACGGCACTGCGGGGCCCGGAGGGCAAGCCGCAGTCGTCGAATACGCGCTCCCTGTAATCCAGGAGATACAGACGCTGGCGCTCGAAGGCGCACGCACGGGATTCAGCGGCGTTGAAGTGGGTGGCGTACTTTTCGGCAAGCGCGAAGACCGCAAGATCCGCATCCTCACGCTTCGTCCCTTGGCGGGGAATTATTCGCTGGGTCCGCATTTCGCCGTTTCCGAAGAAGACTTGGGCGCGCTTCAGGATTTGCTGACGGAAGCGCCGAAAATCCGCAAGCTGCGCGGCCTGGAGCCTGTCGGCTGGTACCGCTCGCAGCTAGATAGTGACCTGACCTTGGCGGATCGCGATCTGCAAATCTTCGAGCGTTTCTTTCCCGATTCCTCGCAAGTAGGCGTGCTGTTACAGGCCACCGAATTCGCGCCAACACGGGTCCGCTTTTATTTCTGTTCGCGCGAGGGCGGAAAGACGCACCAGACCAGCTATCGCGAATTCATGTTGGAGTCGGCAGAGGCGGACGCAATGCAGAGCCCGCCCGCGGCTGCACCCGAAGCAGCGCCCGAAGCGCCGCTGGAAGCGGCTCCGGAAGTTCCGCAAGCCGAAATTTCCGCTGCACCCGCGCAGTCCGCGAAGTCGTGGAGCTCACTGGCGGGTTGGCTACTCGCGCTCGCGCTGGCCGTGGGATTGGGTGGCACATTGGCCTGGTTGATGCGGCCTTCGCAGCGCCTGGCTTTGCAACTGCGCGATGCGCAGGGGCAATTGCAGATTACCTGGGACGAGACGGCGCGGCCGGTCCGCAATGCGCAAAGCGCGGCTCTGGAGATCACCGACGGCAACGCCAATACCTGGTTGGAACTCGATCTGGACCAATTGCGCCGGGGCAATGTTACTTACGTGCGGCGATCCAATATGGTGGCGGTGCGTCTGAAGATACAGCCGCGCGGCGGAGCGCCGGTGGAAGAAGTGGCGCGCTTCCTGGGGCCGCCGGAGCCGCTCCAACCATCTACTGCCGCGGTGGGAACGCTTCTGCCAACACCTCCGCCGGAGCGGCTTCCAGTGTCTCCTCCGGCCTCCGTGGCGCAACTTCCGGCGAAGCCGCCGCAACTGCCAATCGCCAAAAAAGAAGTGGTTCCCATCCAGCCGAAGTCCGATACCCCGACTGCGGCCAGTACACAACTTCCGGCGAAATCCGCGCCGGCCCAAGTCGAACAAGTTGCGCAAGTTGCCCAAGCCGTGCCCCAAACTTCGCCTGCGTCCGTGCCGGCGACGAGTTTGCCGCCGGTCGAAACGGTGACCCAGCCCGCGGCAGCGCCTCCGCCGCCAGTCGTGGAAAAACCGATCGCACAACCTGCGGTAAGTTTGCCGGCGAATCCTGCTCCGGCCAAACCCCCGGTCGCTACCGTCGGCAGGCTCATCTGGACCGGGCAATTGCCCAAAAACGGCACGGTCACCATCACCGGGAAAAAGGCATCGGCGGGCGCGCTTACCGGAGAACTGCCCGGCAAATCCGTGCGCATCGCCGTGTACCCTGGCGATTTGTCGGCCGGCGGTATCGTGATTTTCACGCCGCATACGCAGTACGCTAAGCCGCTAGCGGAAAATCCGAGCGCGCAAACGGGTTGGAACAAGGCCACGTACACTTTCAATCCGCAGCGCTCCGGCGATGTCATCGTGGAGGAGTCGCCGGGCGCGCAGAATGGCTGGAACCGCATGGTGCTGCGCTCGAAAACCGGCAGATTTTCCGTGATCGTGGTGGACTGGACGCTACTCCCGCAATGAAATCCCGCAGAGAATTTCTAGGCGCGTCGGCATCTCTCGCCGCTAGCGCGTTATCGCTACAGGTGGGCCGGGCTGCGCCGCAAACGAGCGACCGCAAAATTCGCATGGGCGTGGTGGGCGGCGGCTTTGGCTCCGAGTTTCAGTGGCACGAACATCCCAACTGCACTGTGGCCGGGGTGACCGACCTGCGTCCGGAGCGCCGTCAAATTCTGCGCGATCGCTATCGCTGCGACTACGTGTTCAATTCGCTCGACGAAATGCTGAGCCGCGCGGTGAACCTGGATGCGGTGGCGATTTTTAGCGGCGCGCCCGATCATTACCGCCATGTCGAGCTCTGCATGAAGCGCGGGCTGCACGTGTTCTCGGCCGTGCCCGCGGTCATGAATCTTGAAGATGCCGCCAAGCTGAAGGCGTTGAAGGAATCGACCGGCCTGCGCTACATGATGGCGGAGACCAGTTACTTCCGCGGCCCAACGATTTACGCGCGCAACCTGTTTCGCGAAGCCGGTTTCGGCGATGTGTTTTACACCGAGCTGGAATACTATCACGACGGCGGCGAGCGCAAGGCGCTAGCACTGGACAAGAAATCGCGCATGTTCGAGCCCGATGGCTCAGCCAGTTGGCGGGTAGGTTTGCCACCCATGAATTACCCGACGCATTCCCTCGGCTTTTTAGTGGGCGTCACGCGCGAGCGCATCGTGCGCGTGTCGTGTCTGGGCTGGGGACCGGATGAGCCCGGGCGCGGCGACAATCCCTACAAGAATCCGTTCTCTTGCCAGGCGTCGCTGATGGAGACCAACAAAGGCCACATGTCACGCTGCAACATTTTCTGGCTGGCCGCCGCCATCGAGGAACGCGCGCAGTGGTTTGGTGAAAAAGGCACGCTGTACATGTACAACATGGATGTCCATCCCAATACCTGGAAGGCCAACGATCTCAAAATGACGCGTCTGGCCCTGCCGGATTATTGGAAGAGCGACATGCTGCCTGAGCCCATGCGCCACACCAGCGGGCATGGCGGCAGCCATCCGTTCCTCACCGCCGAATTCATTAATGCATTGGTGGAGAATCGCGAGCCGGTGATCGATGTGTACGAAGCGCTGGCCATGACTGTGCCCGGCATCGTGGCGCATCAATCGTCATTCAAGAATGGCGAGCAGATGAAAGTGCCGCAGTTCGAGCGGGCGTAAGCGCCTACGATCTGCGAACCAGATCGAACCAGTTGAAATCCGAGTTGTGAAACTCAAAGTTCATGATGGTCTCGAACTTTGCCGGCGCTAGAATCTGGCTGAGCTTTGCTAGATCGTGCCACTCCGCCCAGGGAGCGCTGCCATCGGTGCTGACGCCCCACTTGTCGAAGCGCTGGCGGCCTTCCAGGACCCAGCGCGATTCCGGATAGGCGAGTTGAATCCATCGTCCGCCTACGGGCAGATGCTCAAGAAGTGCGCGCGCCTCCATCCGCGCCACTTCCATGGGCGCGTGATGGAAAGAGCCGGCGCAAAAAATTACGTCGTAATCGTCCGCCAGCGCGGAGACGGAATGCAGATCCTCCATGTAGCAAAAGGCAACATCAGTCAACTGCTTCAACGCACAGACTCGCCGTACGAAGCGGACGTTGCTCTCGACGAGATCCAGGAACGTAACCCGCGCTCCGTGCTCGGCGAAAAATACGCTGTCACGACCCAGGCCGCAGCCGACATCCAGAAGTTTTTTGCCGCGGAAAACGTCCTTATAAAGCTGCTGGTACCAGCCGCTCACCGAAAACGCCTGACCGGTCGAGGATCCTAAGTAAGCGGTGTTCCATACTTCGAGAATTTCCGCATCGGACGCATTCAGCAAGTCCGCACTCTTGATGCGGTCGCGCTGTCTGTAAGGAACTTCGCCCCATTTGGTGCGCTGCACGTCGAAAGATTTCCGGAGCGTGGGATCTTGCGCCAGGTCGACCGGCCATCCCGACGTCGAGCCGGTCCCGCTTACTTTTGGAGCAAATAGACGCATGGCTCGTGGCGGCTTGGGCCGCCATCGTTGACGGAAAATATTCCAGCCGCTGGTCCGGCTTCGCGGCCTTGAGGATTCCAGAGCGTGCCCCCGGCGTAGGCGCCGTCCTTGCGCAGGGCGTAAAAGTTGATGTCGAACTTGTCGAGGCGCTTCTTGTCATTGTCGTAATTGCGCGCGACTCGCTGCAGCGCGTCCAGGACGGCTTGCTTGGGCGCCATGCCGTGCCGCATATTTTCGACGATGCTGTGCGCGCCGGACACCCGAATGTTTTCTTCGCCGCGCCCGGTACAACCTGCCGCGCCTACCTCGTGATCCACGAAAAGCCCCGCGCCGAGAATGGGAGAATCGCCGACGCGCCCAGGAATTTTCCAAGCCAAACCCGCGGTGGTGGTGACGCCCGACATTTCACCTTTAGCGTTCAGCGCCAGACAATTTATCGTGCCGGTTGGAGGATGAACGGCCATCTGCCACGCCCAGGCGAGCGTGGCGTCGTCGGCTTCCGGGAACAGTGTTTTCAAACGCGCGTGCGGTTTTGGCGGCGGGGCATCCAGTCCATCGGTCCAATTATTATGGCCGCGGGCATCACGCAATGACTGCTTCCAAACCATCCATGCGAGCCGGGATTTCTCCGTGAGCAGATTGTCCTCATGGAAACCGCTGGCCTTGGCGAAACGCAGCGCGCCATCGCCCACCAGCATCACGTGATCGGTTTCTTCCATCACGAGTTTTGCCACATTGGACGGCGTTTTGATATTGCGAATTGCGGCGACCGATCCGCAGCGGCGCGTGGGGCCGTGCATCACGCAGGCGTCGAGTTCGACGACACCCTCTTCGTTGGGCAGGCCGCCGTAGCCGACGGTGTTGTCTTCCGGATCGAGCTCATTGATGTTGACGCCGGCGATCACGGCATCGAGCGTGTCTTTGCCGGCCTGCAACATTTCCATAGCCTTGGCGGTAGCTCGCAGGCCATTCCAACTGGAGATCACGATGTTGCGCGGCGCGGCCCCTTGAGCCTGCGCGGCAGCGGCAGCAAGTGCGGCCGAACTCAGCACCTGTCTTCTGGTAATCACAGCGGCGGCTCCATCGGCAGCGCCAGCGGCGGCTCACGCAGAAAATCCAGCTTTGACATTTTGGCGATCGCATCCCGCACCGCGCCCTCCGATGTCGGCTCAAGCGTGATGACGAACGGCAAATCGTGTTTGCTCTCGCTCGGCTCCTGCAAAACGGCGTCGAGGCTGATGCCCTTGTCCGCCAGGATGCCGGCGAGCGCGGCGATAATGCCCGGCCGGTCATCCACGCGGAACCGCAAATAATACGCGCACTTCTCGTGGGTAATTTCAAGCGGCTTGTATTCGCCTAGACGCTCGTGAGCGAACGGCGAGACGCGCTGCGGACTGCCGGAGCGAATCTCACGCGCCACGCGCATCAAGTCGCTCACTACCGCGACGCCCGTTGGCCGCGCGCCCAGCGCCGCGTCCGTAGTAAAACGTATCGCCGCCATGCCGGCCCTTCACCCACACCGCGTTGTAGGCGCCCTGCACGCCGGCAATGATGGTGCGCTCACCCACCAGCGCCGGACGCACGGAAAGAATCAGGCCTTCCGGCGTTTGCCGCGCCGCGCAGATGAGGCGGATGGTGTGGCCAAGGCGGTGCGCGTAACGGAAATCCATCGGCGAAATGCGGCGGATGCCTTCGACAAAAATATCTTCCGGCGTAATGCGCTCGCCGAACGCCAGGGCCGCCAGGATCGCTAGTTTCGAGCGCGCGTCGTAGCCATCGATATCGGCGGAGGGATCTGCTTCGGCATAGCCTAGCTGTTGCGCTTCGGCCAGCACCAGGTCGAATGGGTCGCCGCGCTTTTCGATCTCGGTGAGAATGTAGTTGCTGGTGCCGTTGAGAATACCGTAGAGCGCGACTACCCTATCGCCCGAAATGCCTTCGCGCAGCACTGTATGGATGGGAATGCCGCCGGCCACGCTCGCTTCCATGGCGAGATTGATTCCCGCGGCGATGGCGCGCTCCCAAATCTGCGCGCCGCAGGATGCCATCAGTTCTTTGTTGGCGGTTACTACGGATTTCTTGTGCGCGATGGCGCCGTCGATGATCTCTTGTGCGATAGATGTTCCGCCAACCAGCTCGGCTACGATATCGACGCCGGGATCGGCCACCACTTCCTGCCAGTTGGTCGTGCGCTTGACGTCGTCGAATGCCGAGGGAAGCTTTTTGGAATCGACGCTCCGGCTGCACACCATCGCCACGCGCAGTTGAAAACCGAGCTTGAGCGCAATCTGGGCGGCATTATCCGCCAGCACTTCGAGCGTTCCCGAACCTACATTTCCCAGACCGATTACGCCGACGTTCACCTGCTGCATCTTGGCTATGATAACAACAGGGTGTGTCATGACGATCCTTCGCCTCGCCGCAGCTCTCTTACTCGCCGCGGGAACCGCCGCGAATTTCGCGCAACAACCTGAGCTACCTCACGAAGCTCCTCCGCCCATCGGGAAATTGCAAGTGGAGGCGATACTGAAAGAAGATCACAAGCACGCGATCCAGGATGCCGCGCAACTGCTTGAGCTGGCCGAGAGCCTGAAGCAGGAGCTGGAAAAGGACGATCGTCACGTGCTTTCGGTGAGCAGCCTCAGGAAGACAGAAGAAATCGAGAAACTGGCCCGGAAAATCCGCGGTCGCCTCAAGCGTTTTTAACGGTTTCCGGACAGCCTCGAACTCTTGCTTTTTCAACGGTTTCTGCGATAACGTGAAACGAGAGCGTTGCAACCAGAACCATAGAGACAGCAATGGTGGAGTGTCCAGTCTGTCATACCGGGATCCCTGAAGGTGCGCGAGCCTGCGTCCGTTGTGCCACGCCTGTTCCCATGGGTGGCGAAACCATCGTCATGGGCGCCGATGCAGGCGAAACGCAGTTGGATTTGTCCGAAGCCGCAACCATTGCACCCGATCCTGGCGCAACCCTGCCGGGCGGCGCACCCACCGGTTGGTCCGTTCCGATACAACGCGTACAACAACCGCAAACTGACCCTTCAGCGGCCCTTTCGCCCGGCGACGTACTGGGCGAGCGCTACGAAATCATCAAGCTCCTTGGCGAAGGCGGCATGGGTGCGGTTTACAAAGCCAGTGATCGCGAGTTGGACCGTCTGGTCGCGCTCAAAGTAATACGCCCCGAGCTGGCCAGCAATCCCGAAATCCTGAAGCGCTTCAAGCAGGAGCTGATTCTCGCTCGTCAAGTCACGCACACGAACGTCATCCGGATTTTCGATCTCGGTGTGGCCGATGGACGCAAGTTCATCACCATGGATTTCGTCGAAGGCCGCGACCTCAAGAGCATCCTGGTGGAGCGCGGAAAGTTCGCGCCGCAGGACGCCGTGGACATCATCACGCAAACGGCGCGCGGTCTGGAAGCGGCGCACAACGTGAGCGTCATCCATCGCGATTTGAAGCCGCAGAACATCATGGTGGACGGGCAGGGCGACGTCTGGGTGATGGACTTCGGCCTCGCGCGTTCGCTCGAAACCGCCGGCATGACGCGCACCGGCGCGTTGATGGGCACGCCGGATTATATGTCGCCCGAACAGGCGCGCGCCGACAAAGCCGATGCGCGCAGCGATCTGTTCACCCTGGGAATCATCTTCTACGAATTGCTCACGGGAAAGCTGCCATTCCAGGCCGACACGCTGATGGCCACGCTGCTCAAGCGTACGCGCGAAAAGGCCACACCGCCGCGTGAGATCGAGCCCAGCGTTCCGCAGCCGCTCAACGACATTGTCGTCAAACTCCTGGAGACCAATCCGGACCGGCGCTATCAATCGGTGGGAGGGCTGCTGCAGGATTTGGCATCGCCGAAGGGATCGCAATCCTCGGTCATGGCGAATGCGCCGCTGAGCTTCGATCCCGGCTCGGATTTCGGTCCGCGCTATCGCATCGAAAAGCTCATCGGCGAAGGCGGCATGGGCAAAGTCTACCGCGCCCACGATAAGGATTTGGATCGCACGGTCGCGCTTAAATTAGTGCGCACCGAGTTCGCCAGCGATCCCAATTCGATGCAGCGCTTCAAGCAGGAGCTGTTGCTGGCCAGCAAGATTTCTCACAAGAACGTTTTGCGCATCCACGATCTCGGCGACGTCAACGGCGTGAAGTTTATCTCGATGGCGTACGTCGAGGGACGCGACTTGCATGAGCTGATGCAGGAAGCCGGGCGCATGGAAGTGAAGCGCGCCGTGCATTTCATGGTGCAGATGTGCCAGGCGCTCGAAGCCGCACATACCGAAGGCGTGGTGCATCGCGATCTCAAGCCGCGCAACGTGCTGGTGGATAAAGACGACCAGATCTACGTATCGGATTTCGGCCTGGCCAAATCGCTCGAAGCCGAAGCTTCCACCATGACGCGCGCCGGCGAAGTGCTGGGCACGCCGCGCTACATGTCGCCGGAACAGGCCGAGTCCAAACCCGCCGACGCGCGCAGCGATATTTATTCGCTGGGATTGATCCTCTACGAAATGGTGACGGAGGTTTCGCCGTTCCCCGGCGAATCCACCCTGCAGGTGATGTATCAGCGCGTCACCCAGAAGCCCAAGAGTCCCAAGCTGGTGAATCCCGCGCTGCCGGATTACCTGGTCGAGATCATCATGCGCTGCCTCGAAAAAGAGCCCGAGGAGCGCTATCAGCACGCCCGGGAAATCTGGCGCGATCTGGATTACGGTGTCGCGCCGAAACGTTCGCTGATTTCCCATCTGTCCCGAAATAGATGGTTCGTGGCGGCGGCCGCGGTGGTCATCCTGGTCGTCAGTGTGGTGGCGATTCCGCAGGCGCGGGAACGCGCCCTGCTGCTGCTGGCGAACGTTTTGCCCACGCGGGAATCCATCACCTCGCCGGCCAAGCAAAAGTATCTGGCGGTTCTGCCTTTTCGCGTCGTGGGCGATGATGCCTCGTTGAAGCTGACCGCGGAAGGCATGGTCGAATCGCTCTCGGCCAAGCTGTTTCAGTTGAAGGACGTCTACATGGCCTCGCCGGCGCTGGTCGAAAAGGTCAACCCGGCCGACCCGCCTGACAAAATCGCGAAAAAGCTGGGCGTCAAGATGCTTGTCCAAGGCAGCGTGCAGAGTAACAAGGACAAGATCAGCGTGGTGGTGAACCTGTACGACATCGCCACACAAAAGCGGATATTTTCCCAGCAGTTTGAGGGCGTGCCGCAAGATCTGCTCACCATCCAGGACCAGATTTACAACAAGCTGGTCGATTCCCTAGAAGTGAAACGCAGCACCGATGAAATGGCACGGGGAGCGACGCGTCCCACTGAAAGTGTTGACGCTTACCAACTTTACCTGCGCGGGCGCAACACTATGCGCGGCCCAGCGGACGTGAAGCATCTGAATGACGCTATGGCTTTTTACAACCAGGCCATCAAGGGCGATCCTCGCTTTGCTCTAGCCTACGCCGGATTGGCCGACGCCAGCCTGGACATGTATGACCTAACCAAAGACAGTGTCTGGACCGAGAAAGCCCTGGGAGCGGCCAAGCAAGCCCTGCGCCTCAATGAAAAGCTGCCGGAGGTTCACTTCGTACTCGGCAGCGTGTACCTCGACACCGGCAAGACGAACGAATCCATCGCCGAGCTGAAGCGCGCGCTCGAGCTCGCGCCCAACTCCGATGATGCCTACCGGCGCCTGGGATATGCGTACCTGGCGATCGGCCGCAAGGACGAAGCCATTCAGGCCGAGCTGAAAGCGGTTCAGGTCAACCCGTACTACTTCCTCAATTACAACTACCTGGGCCAGGCCTACATTCAGACCGGCGAGCCGGAAAAGGCCATCGAACAGTACAAGAAGGTCACCGATCTCGAGCCGGACAACGCTTCCGGTTATATCAATCTGGGGGCGGCATACATTAACCAGGGCCGCTGGAACGACTCGCTGGTTCCGTTGCAAAAGGCCCTGCAACTGGAGCAGTCCTACGAGGCTTACGACAATCTTGGGGTGGCGCAGTTTTACCTCGGCAAGTACCCCGACGCCGTGCAGAGCTTTGAAAAGGCTGTGGCGTTGAATCCCAACCAGCAACAGACGGTCGGCAATCTGGCCGATGCCTACCGCTGGGCAGGGCAGAAGGACAAAGCCATCGCGACCTATGAAAAAGCCATTGGTCTCGCCTTGAAGGCCAACCAGGTGAATCCGAATGATGCCAGCATCCTGGGCAGTCTGGCCGAGTATTCCGCCAAGAAGGAGGACTATGGCGCTGCACAGGGCTGGATCCAGAGGGCGCGCGCGATCGATCCCAACGATAACAGCCTGATTTATAAGGCGGCGCTGGTGAATGCGCTGGCGGGCCAGAAAGATGCGGCGCTACAGAGTCTGCGGGAAGCCTTCCAGAAGAATTATTCGGTGAGTGAAGCCATGAACGACCCGGAACTCAAAGAGCTCCGGGCCGATCCGGCATTTAATAAGCTAGCGGCTGAATTCAGCGCAAAGGCCACTAAAAAGCCTTAAGCGCGGCGCCGAGCCCGCCAGCCCAGGAGCGCCAACGAGGCCGTGCCAAACAGAAGCCACGTAGACGGTTCCGGCGTCGACAGAACATGTCCGCCGCTGAATATGATGGAGCCAGTCAAGTCGGTTGGGTTGATAACGAAACCGCAGGTATCAAAGGCATCGCCGCCGTTGCAGTTAAACTCCGTCCCGTTAACGGGGTCAACCGCGAAGTGGAAATCGATTTCCAGGGTCGTAATCGTAACCCCCAGGGTATTCTGAAAGTCGGTCGCGCCGCCGCCAAACTGATCGACTTCAAGGGAAAAATTCTGGGTGATCGGTTCGCTATGGCCGCCCAGCCTCGTGCCAGCGGATGGGTCTATGGGGGGGATGCCCGTACAGGTACCGTCTCCGCAAGTCACAATTACGCTGGGATTGTCTGGGCAGCCGTTGTCCGTGTCGCACCCGGGGTTGACCACGCCTGTAAGGGTGGCGCCTGTCCAGCCGCCACCGTCTACACCGCCTACTTGGCTACATGGAGTGGTGGTTCCCACCAAAAGGCCACCAAAGCAGTCGCTGCCGTCATCGTTCAAGGACACGAAAAAGTGAGTTGGATCAACATCCGCTTGCAGCCAACTGGCGCACAGAAGAAAGAACGAGGTGAGAATCAACAGCCGTGTCAATTTCATAAACCGCCCCCAGAGTACACGAATTCCGCACGGCAACTTCCGCCGGCGGATTCGACTATGCACGTCAACTACCAAAATAGTTAACGATTGTTTCCAGTGGCTTACGTGGGAAAGCACACGGAGTTTTCCTCAACTCTGGGTACGGGAGCCAATTTGTTGGATTTCTTTGGTGAAAACCTGGCGAAATCCTTTAAGTGCGCCGCTGAGCCCGCCGGCCCACAATTGCCAATACGCCAGTGGCGAGCAGAATCCAGTTAGACGGTTCGGGAGCGGACAGAATGTGCCCCTGGCTGAAGTAGGTATCTACATGGATTGTGCTTCCCGGTGGGTCGCTGAAGATGAAACCGCACGCGCTAAAGGCATCGCCGCCATGGCAGGTAAACACTTCCGTCCCGCTGACCGCAATGGTGGCGCTGAGTTCGAGGGAGGTAATGGGAACCCCAAGATTATCCTCGAAGTGAAAGGAGCCGCCGCCCGTATTGTTGGTAGTAATCTGGAAACTGTCAGTGATGTCCGGACTGTGGCCGCCCAGCCTGGTGCCCGCCGCGGGGTCTATTCCGCACGGTTCGTATTGCACGACTTGGCAAATCACGCTGTGAGTACGCGAGCTGTAGGCGCAAGTCACGGTTTCACTGGTTCCCGTAGGGAATCCGCCCTCAGGCGCGTCCGGGTTGACGGTGCCATTAAACGTGACATTGCTTCCCCAGCCGCCTACACCCGAGGCATTGTCGGTGCCATCATTGTTCAGCGAGATGATGAAGTGAGTGGGATCGGGTGGAACAACAACGTCCGCTAGCAGCCATCCGGTGCACAACAACGTAAGCGACACTACAACCAACAGCCGGCTCAATTTCATTAACCTGCCCCCCGAATTACACGTATACGCAGACGTGATTGAAACACGAGCCGTCAACTGGTGCACGTCAACAACCAAATTGTTAGTTGTTGTTTCCAACCGGTTACAGAGGAGAGCCCCAAAAAAGCGGACCTCAAGCCTCGGACCTGTAACCAAATTCCGGGATTTTTTCTCTGGAGGATACCTGCTCGTTGTCCAATCGTTCAGGGAGCCTGTTTCGAACCACCAGGTTCCCGCTTAGACCGCCGCAAATGTCCGCATAGCAGGGAACACTCACAGAAAGTGACACAGGCGCGATAACGCTCAACAGTCTGTGCATGGCTTTCCTCCTACCGCCCGCCGACGCAGTGAAATCAGCGTACGGCTCAGCGGACTACACGCTACCTTGAATGAAATTTGTGTGATACCGGCAAATGGAATGCCGAACTGAGACAGATCATCTTTCAATAGGTTATCCGGCCTTATCCTGCCCGGTGTTCCTCAATCCTGTGGAACGAGACTAAACTCTGGGACTCACCTGGCTAAAATCTGGGAAAGCGTCTTACAGCACTTGCAAGATCAGGCATTTGAGGTAGTGAGTTTCTGGCACGGTCAGCAAGATGGGATGGTCCTGCGCCTGGGTGCGCCGTTCCAGCACGCGCACCGTGCGCCGGGTATCGAGAGACGCCTCGGCGACCAGTTCCAGCAATGCCGCCTCGCTGACATGGTGCGAGCACGAGCAGGTAATCAAAATTCCGCCGGGCTCGAGCAGTTGCAGCGCGCGCAGATTGATTTCCTTGTAGCCGCGAATCGCGCCGTCCAGATTCTTGCGGGATTTGGCAAAAGCCGGCGGGTCGAGAACCACCGTCGAGAACTTGCGCCGTTGGGCGGCATAGCCCGCCAGTAGCTCGAAAGCATCGGCCTGGCGGAACTCGACGTTGGCGATCTGGTTGGCCTGGCGATTCTTCTCCGCCAGGGCGAGCGCGCCGGCGCTGCTATCGGCTGCCTCCACGGACTCGCATTTCGCCGCCATGTGCAGCGCGAAGCCGCCGCTCGAAGTGAAGCAGTCGAGCGCGCGGCCCTGCGCATAGCGGGCCGCCGCCAGATAATTTTCCCGCTGGTCGAGGTAAATGCCGGTTTTCTGGCCGCCCACCAGATCGGCGTGGAACGTGAGGCCATTCATCCGCACCGCCACCGTCGCCGGCACTTCGCCCGATAGCACGGTGGTTTCGCGCGGCAGGGCTTCGAGCGTACGCACGGCGGTGTCGTTGCGGGCGACGGTCGCTTTCGGCGCCAGCAGTTCGGACAGGCAGGACGCAATCACGTCGCGCGCGGAATCCATTCCCTGGTCGAGGGTCTGCATGACTACGTAATCCGCATAGCGATCCACAATCAGGGCAGGGAGCAGGTCGCCTTCGGCATGCACCAGGCGGTACGCGTCGCTGTCGCGAACCACGCTTTCGCGAAAACGGGCGGCCGCGGCAATGCGCTCCAGGAAAAAACTGCGGTCGATTTCCTTGACCGTATTCGAAAGCAGGCGCAGCGAGATTTGCGAGGAGCTGCTGTAATGCGCGACGCCGAGAGCGCGGCCGCGCGGATCGACCACTTTCACGGCGATTCCGGACGATGCGCCGTCAGCCGAGACGATATCGCTGGCAAAAATCCAGGGATGGCCTGAGGCCACGCGGTCCGCGGCTTTACGGTTGACGCGGACTTCGATCTCATGCGTTACCGCATGGCCTGAAGACGCGCGATGCGGTCTTCCGTCGAAGGATGGGTCGAAAACAGCCGTCCGAGCGAGAACCCGCCGAATGGTTTAATGATGAACATGTGCGCAGTGGCTGGCGATGCTTCCATGGGGATGCGCTGCGACCAGCTTTCAAGCTTGGTCAGCGCCGCGATCATGTTGTGAGGGGTGCCGGTATATTTCACTGACGCTGCGTCAGCGTCGTATTCGCGCGTCCGTGAGATCGCCATCTGGATAAGCATAGCGGCGAGGGGCGCGAGAACGATCATCAGAATTCCACCGAGTGCGCCGCCGCGATCGTCATCGTCGCGCCGCGAGCCGCCAAAAAAGAAGGCCAGGCGGGCGGAGGAAATAATCGCAGCCGCCATCGTAGCTGCAACCGAGCTGATCAAAATATCGCGATGCAGCACGTGCCCCAGCTCGTGCGCCACGACCGCTTCGAGTTCGCGGTCGTCCATAAGCTGTAGCACGCCTGCCGTGAAGGCAACGGACGCGTGCGCCGGGTTGCGGCCGGTGGCGAAAGCGTTGGGCGAGTCTTCCGGAATCAGCCACAGCTTGGGCATTGGCAGGCCCATGTGTTGGGTAAGATTGCGCACGATCGGCCCCACGCGGCGGTAAACCTCAGGATTTTCGCTCTCGCTCACCGGCTGGGCGGAATAGGATGCGAGAGCGATTTTGTCGGAGAAAAAATAGCCGGCGAAGTTCATGACCACGGCCAGCGCCAGGCCGATGTAGAGACCGTTGCGACCAGCGAACGCCTGTCCACCGACCAGCAGAACGCCGCTCAACAGACCCAGCAGCAGAACCGTCTTCAGCGTATTGGTGCCGTGCATGGCTGCGTCCTTTCCTTTATTGTCACACGGCGACCGCGGCGCGCTTTTCAAAACTGAGCGCGTGTTTCACCGCGTCGCCGTCCACAATGATCGTGTCGCCGGATACGAAATCGCCGCTCAGCAGCCGCAGTGAGAGCGGATCCTGAATCAGCCGCTGGATCGCCCGCCGCATCGGCCGCGCTCCGTAAGCCGGATCGTAGCCTTCCGCCATCAGCACGTTGCGCGCGGCATCGGTGATTTCGAGCTTCAGTCCGCGCTGCTCCAGCAGCTTCACCACGCGGCTCAGTTGAATGGTGATGATCTGCGCTAGGTGCTCGCGGCTCAACGGATTGAACACGATAATGTCATCCACGCGATTGAGAAATTCCGGCTTGAACGTCCGCCGCAAAGCCTCCAGCAGCTTGTTGCGCACGGCATCGTCACCGTTGCGCGCGTTCACCGAGAAGCCGATGGGCCCCATTTCGTGAATCGTGCTCGACCCCACGTTCGAGGTCATGATGATCACCGTGTTGCGGAAATTCACGGTGCGGCCCTGGCCATCGGTAAGGCGGCCGTCCTCCAGAATTTGCAGCATGGTGTTGAACACGTCGGGGTGCGCCTTTTCGATTTCGTCGAACAGCACCACCGAATAAGGTTTGCGCCGCACGTGCTCGGTCAGTTGGCCGCCCTCTTCATAGCCCACGTATCCGGGAGGCGCACCCATCATGCGCGAAACCGAGTGCTTCTCCATGTATTCCGACATGTCGATGCGCACCATGGCTTTCTCGTCGTCGAAGAGGAATTCGGCGAGCGCTCGCGCCAGTTCCGTTTTGCCGACGCCGGTCGGGCCCAGGAAAATGAAACTGCCGATCGGCCGGTTGGGATCGCTTAGCCCGGCGCGATTGCGGCGAATGGCGTTGGCCACCAGCGTTACCGCCGGATTCTGGCCGATCACGCGCTCTTCCAGGCGCGTTTCCATTGTGATCAGCTTCTGTACTTCGCCCTCCAACATGCGCGAAACCGGAATGCCGGTCCACTTGGCGACAATGCGCGCGATGTCTTCTTCGTCGATCTCTTCCTTGAGCATGGCGCTGCCGCTCTTGATGGTCTCCAACTCTTTGGTGGCGACGTCCAGATCTTTTTCGATTTGCGAAAGCTGGCCATAGCGCAGTTGCGCGGCCTTTTCCCAATCGCCGGCGCGGCTGGCTTTTTCCTCTTCCGTACGCACCTGCTCCTGCTGCTGCTTGAGCTGGCGAACGTTGCCGATCGCGGTCTTCTCGCGATTCCAGCGCTCTTTCAGCACAGCGGACTCGCCGCGCAGGCGCTCCAGCTCATTCTCTACCTGCCGCAAACGTTCGCGGGAGGCGGTATCGGTTTCGCGATTCAGCGCCTGCCGCTCGATTTCAAGTTGGGTGACGCGCCGCTCGATCTGATCGATCTCAAGCGGCATGGAGCCGATTTCCAGGCGCAGGGCCGAGCCGGCTTCGTCGATCAAGTCGATAGCTTTATCCGGCAGAAAGCGGTCCGTGATGTAGCGATTGGACAGCATCGCAGCCGCGACGATCGCGGAATCCTTGATGCGCACGCCGTGGTGAATTTCCAGACGTTCCTTAAGTCCGCGCAGAATGGCGACAGTGTCATCGACGGAGGGCTCGCCGACCAGCACCATTTGGAAGCGGCGGGCAAGCGCGGCGTCCTTCTCGACATACTTGCGATATTCGTTCAGCGTGGTAGCGCCGATGCAGCGCAGTTCGCCGCGCGCCAGCGCCGGTTTCAGCATGTTGGCGGCGTCGATCGCGCCCTCGGCACCCCCGGCTCCCACCAGCGTGTGCAACTCGTCGATGAAGCACAGAATTTCGCCCGCGGAGTCGATAATTTCTTTCAGCACGGCTTTCAGGCGATCTTCAAATTCGCCGCGAAACTTGGTGCCGGCCACCATCGATCCCAAATCGAGCGAGACTAAACGCTTGTTGCGCAACTGCTCCGGCACGTCGCCGTTCACGATGCGCTGGGCCAGTCCTTCGACGATGGCGGTTTTACCCACGCCGGGCTCGCCAATTAGTACCGGGTTGTTCTTGGTGCGCCGGCTGAGCACCTGCATCACGCGCCGGATCTCGTCGTTGCGCCCGATCACCGGGTCGAGCTTGCCTTTGCGCGCCTGCGCCGTCAGATCGACCGCATAGCGCTCAAGCGCCTGATATTTGGATTCCGGATTCTGATCGGTAATGCGCTGCGTGCCGCGAACGGCAACCAGCGCTTTGAGGATCACGTCATGTCCGGCGCCCGACTTGTCGAGCAGGTTGCCAGCCGGATCGTTTTTCTGCTGCGAGAGGGCCAGCAGCAAATGTTCGGTCGAAACAAATTCGTCTTTGAAATGGGTGGCTTCCTCAAACGCCTTTTCCATGGCGGAATTGAGGGAAGGGGACAGATAAACGCCGGTCTGCGCGCCCGATACGCGCGGCACCGTGGACAGCAGTTTCTCGGCTTCCTGGACGATCGTGTCCGGCTGCACGCCGCACTTTTCGAGCACGGGCCGCACAATGCCGTCGCGCTCCCCGGCCAGGGCGATCAGCAGATGCAGCGGATGGATCGCCTGGTGCTCGTGCTTCTCGGCAATCTGCTGCGCCTGCTGGAACGCTTCCTGAGCTTTTTGAGTTAATTTGTCGAACCGGAACATAGATCGCGCCCCCTTTTGTAATTAGATGCAGTGCGGCGTAGAACGTTGCTTAAGTGGGGCAGGTCCCCGACCTGCCCCACATACTGTTAGCCCTTTACTTCAACTTTGACCTGCTTCGGCTTGGCGGCTTCCTTTTTAGGCAGGGTCACCGTCAGTACGCCGTTCTTGTAATCGGCCGAAACTTTGTCGTTCTCGACCGAAGACGGCAGCGTGAAGCTGCGCATGAACGTGCCGTAGTTGCGCTCAATACGGTGGTACCCGCCGCTCTTCTGCTCGCTCTCGAACTTCCGGTCGCCCTTGAGCGTCAGGGTCTGATTTTCGACCCGGACATCGATATCCTTCAAATCCACGTCAGGAAGATCGGCCTTGAGGATCAGTTCGTTCTCGTTCTCGATCACGTCGACGGCAGGGGACCATGGACGGGCCGCGCGCGGCTCACTCATCCAACGCGTAACGGCGTCTTCAAAACCCCGCAAATTGCTGAATGCATCGTGTTGCAGTGCCATGTGATTGCTCTCCTATCTATCTAAATGAGTTTGTTATGGATTTGTCGACGGATCAAATCATATGATCTCATCTTTAAATAATAATAAAATCTTAGTGTATGTTTGTCAAGTAAAGCTGCCTCGAAAATGAAAAGGGCCGCAAGGAGCATTTGCCCCCTGCGGCCATTTGATTTAAATATTTATTAATGAACTACTTAGCTTCTGGTTCTTCGCCGCCCTCTTCGGGCTCCCGGCCTTCACGCTGAGCTTTAAGTCTCTCTTCACGGCGCTTGGCGCGCTCGGCCGCCCGCTTGACCAACTCAGACCCCACCAGCTCGATCATGGCCTGCTCGGCGCCGTCGCCCTTACGGAATCCCAGGCGAACGATGCGCGTGTAGCCGCCGGGGCGCTGCCCGAAGCGGGCGCCTAGGGTGTCGAACAGCTTCTTGACCGAACCCGGGGTTTCGAGAAAAGCCGCGGCCTGCCGGCGGGTGTGCAGGGTATCGCGTTTGGCCAGGGTGATCATCTTCTCGACCAGCGGCTTGATGGCCTTGGCCTTGGGGACCGTGGTAATCACGCGTTCCTGCTCGATGACGCTGGTGACCAGGCCCTTCAGCAGGGAATTGCGCGCTCCCACGTCGCGTTTGAGTTTGTATCCGCCTCGTCTGTGCCGCATGCCTTGCTCCTGTTATTCGGAAATCTGGTCTTCGTTTTCAGTTTCAGGCGGCTCCGGCTCCAGCGAAATGTCCTGCACTTCTCCCGGAATCACCACCGGCGCGACCAGGTGTCCATGAGCATCCAGCTTCATGCCCAGTGACAGCCCCATGTTGCCCAGAATTTCCTTAATCTCGTTGAGCGATTTGCGGCCGAAGTTCTTGGTGCGCAGCATCTCGGCTTCGGTCTTCTGCACCAGCTCGCCGATAGTCTGAATGTTGGCGTTCTTCAGGCAGTTGTAGGAACGCACGCTGAGTTCGAGCTCTTCGACCGAGCGATTCAACTGTTCGCTCATCTTGTCCGTGCCGCGGTCTGTGGTGTCTTCAGTAGCTTCGGGCAGTTCTTCGAAGTTGATGAAGATGGTCATGTGGTCTTTCAGGAGTTTCGCGGCGTAGCCGATCGAATCCTGCGGAGAAACGGCGCCGTTGGTCCAGACTTCTATGGTGAGCTTATCGTAGTCGGTCATCTGGCCCAGGCGGGCGGCTTCGACGGTGAAGTTGACCTTGCGCACCGGCGAATGCACGGAGTCGATCGGGATGTAGCCCAGCGCGAGATCTTCGTCGAAGTTCTTGTCGGCGCTGACGTAGCCGCGGCCGGTCTTGAGGCGCATTTCGATGGTAAGCTTGCCGCCTTCGCCGACGGTTGCGACGTGCAGATTGCGATCCAGCACTTCGACGTCCTGATCGGCTTCGATCTGTCCGCTGAACACTTCGCCCGGCTGAGTGACGACGAGGCGCGCGATTTTCTGGCCCTCGCCCATGATCTTGAACGGAATCTGCTTCAGGTTGAGGATGATATCGGTAGCGTCCTCGACCACGCCCGGGATGGGGCTGAATTCGTGCTCGGCGCCTTCAATGCGCACGGCGGTGATGGCCGCGCCTTCGATCGAGCTGAGCAGCACGCGCCGCAGGCCATTGCCGATGGTGGTGCCGAATCCGCGCTGGAACGGCTGAGCCGTGAACAAGCCATACCGCTCGGTGAGCGTCTCGGTATTGGCGACCAATCGTTTGGGTTTCTGAAAACCTTTAAACATAGAATTTCCTCCTGCTACCGCCTCTGATCGCTCTGAGTTCGATCCGGCGGCCGCGGTTGGTTACTTCGAATACAACTCCACGATGAGCTGCTCGTTGATGGGAATCTGCACCAGCTCGTCGCGCTTGGGGAAACTGATTACTTTGGCCTTGAGCGCTTCGCGGTCCACATCCATCCAGGACGGGGCCGGAGCGTGCGCCGTAGCGTCGCGGGCGGCCAGAATGGCCGGATGGTTTTTGCTGGCTTCGCGCACCGCCACTTCGTCGTTCGGCTTGACCTGGAACGACGGAATATCGACCTTGCGCCCGTTGACCTGAATATGGCCATGACGCACGATCTGCCGCGATTGCGCGCGGCTAGTGCCAAAACCCATGCGGTAAATGACGCTGTCCAGACGGCGCTCGAGACCACTCAGCAGGTTCTCGCCGGTGATGCCTTTCTGGTGCGCGGCCTTTTCAAAGCCGATGCGGAACTGCGATTCCAGCACGCCGTAGATGCGGCGGGTCTTTTGCTTCTCGCGCAATTGCAGGCCGTAGCCTACCAGCTTGGCTTTGCGGTCTTTGCCATGCTGCCCAGGAACGAAGTTGCGCTTTTCAATGGCGCACTTCTCGCTGTGGCAGCGTTCACCCTTCAAAAACAATTTCATGCCTTCACGCCGGCATAGCCGGCAGACAGGCCCTCGATAACGTGCCAATCGAACCTCCCTAGTTCTGTCACGTGCAGTTTACAGTCGCAAGCGACCTTCTTCCTGCTTTTGGGCGTTAAGTACGCCCCCTACATCGGGCGGGTTTAAAACCCTCCCCTACACTCGGCGTTTCTTGGGCGGCCGGCAGCCGTTATGCGGCATCGGCGTGGCATCGCGAATCGTACGGACTTCGAGACCTGCCGTCGACAACGCGCGTACCGCCGATTCGCGGCCAGACCCCGGTCCGCTTACCCGCACTTCCACTGTCCGCAAGCCGCTTTCCGAAGCCTTGCCGGCGGCCGTCATCGCCGCTTGCTGCGCGGCGAACGGCGTACCCTTGCGCGATCCGCGAAATCCGAGCGACCCGGCGCTCGACCAGGAAATCGTGTTGCCTTCCTGATCGGCGATGGTGACGATGGTGTTGTTGAAAGTCGCCTGGATATGCACGATCCCCACGTGCACGATGCGCTTCTCTTTCTTCTTGAAGCTCTTCTTCTTGGTGGGTTTCGCTGCTGCTGCTTTCGCCATATTATGTCTTTGCCGCCGCCTTCTTCTTGTTTGCTACCGTGCCACGGCGCGGTCCCTTGCGGGTACGCGCGTTGGTATGCGTTCGTTGTCCGCGCACCGGCAGGCCGCGGCGATGGCGCAGGCCGCGATAGGAGCCCATTTCGATGTGACGCTTGATGTTCATCGAAACTTCCTTGCGCAGGTCGCCTTCGACGGCGCCTTCCTCTTCCAGGATTTGACGGACTTTGTTCACTTCCTCTTCCGTCAGGTCGCCGATCTTTTTGTCGAATTCGATGCCGGCCCGGTAGAGCAGGCTGCGCGAGCGCGTCCGGCCCACGCCGTAAATGTAGGTCAGGCCGACTTCGGCTCTCTTCTTGGGCGGTAAATCCACTCCAGCAATACGCGCCATTCGCTTCTCCCTTAACCTTGCCGCTGCTTATGTTTAGGAATCACGCAGATAACCCGCACCACGCCTTCGCGGTGGATCACCTTGCACTTGTCGCACATCTTTTTGACCGATGCTCGTACTTTCATAAATTTCCCCGGGCGGGTTTTAAACCCGCCCCTACGTTCAATTCCGTTACACCTTACGCAAAATCCGGCCGCGCGACACATCGTGGGGCGAAAGCTCCACCTCCACGTGGTCGCCGGCGAGCAAGCGCCCAAAATTCTTTTCCGGCTGGCCGGCGGCATGCGCCAGCACCTGCTGCCGGTTTTCCAGCTCCACGCGAAATACCAGCCGTGGCAACTCTTCCCGCACTACTGCCGATACCCGCCGCGTAATCATTGTCTAATCATGGCCGGGTCAGCACCCACGGTCCGTTCGACGTCACCGCCACGCAATGTTCGAAGTGCGCCGAATAGGAGCCATCCTTGGCCACCGCCGTCCATTTATCGCTGCGGACTTTGCTATCCGGCTTGCCGGCATTCACCATCGGCTCGATGGCCAGCACCATGCCCTCTTTGAGCCGCGGATTCTCGTTCTTGCGGTCCACGTAATTCGGAATCTGCGGCTCCTCATGAAGCTGCGTTCCGATGCCGTGTCCCACATATTCCCGCACTATCGAAAATCCGTTGCTCACCACATGCTTCTCGACGGTTCCGCACACATCAAAAAGCCGGTTGCCGGCGCGCACCTTATCGATTGCCAGTTCGAGCGATTCGCGCGTGACATCCAGCAGCTTCTGGGTTTGCGGGCTCACTTCGCCCACCGCCACGGTGACCGCCGAATCGCCAAAATATCCGTCCAACTGCACGCCGGTATCGATCGAAACCACGTCGCCTTTTTTCAGAATGCGTTTCGCCGACGGCATGCCGTGGACGATTTCCTCGTTGATCGAAGTGCACAGCACAAAGCGGTAGCGCTCGCCCGCCGCCGGAACGTAGTAGTTCTTGAACGCCGGTTTGGCGCCCGCGTCGGCGATCATCTGTTCGGCTACCGTTTCCATCTCCAGCGTGCTCACTCCTTCAACCGCCATTTCGCGCATCTTTTCCAGAATCTGATAAACCAAAAGGCCGCTGCGCCGCATTTTTTCCAGCTCAGCCGGCGTCTTGCGAATAATCATGGCCTTTCTAGGATTCCGCGAATCTGCCCGGATAAAATTGCTGGCGTCTGATAACTGGCGTCAATCTCTTCCAGCCGCCGCCCAGTCTGGCGAAAATATTCCAGCAACGGCTTGGTTTGCCTCTGATAAGCGTCCAGCCGCTCACGCACGACGGCTGCCTGATCGTCGTCGCGAACGGCCAATTTGGCCCCGTCTTTGTCGCACACACCTACCGCCCGCGGTGGTTTGGAAGTGGCATTATACAGGGTGCCGCACAACGGACACTGGCTGCGTCTGCTCAGACGGGCGATAACTATATTGTAATCCACCACGAGGTGAATCACCACTGGCTCCAGCCCGCGCTCGGCCAGCATGCGGTCGAGGGTCTCGGCTTGTTGGCGGGTGCGCGGATAACCGTCCAAAATGAACCCCTGCTCACAATCGCCCTGCGCCAGGCGCTCGGTCACCAGGCCGCTTACCAGTTCATCCGATACCAGGTGGCCTTCGCCCATGGTCCCGGAGACGCCTTTGCCAATGGCGTCGCCTGCCTGGATATGCTCGCGCAGCATGTCGCCGGTAGAAATCGTGGGAATCCGCAGGGCTTCGGAAAGCAGCCTGGCTTGCGTACCTTTGCCCGAGCCCGGCGCGCCGAACAGGATCAATGCCCTGGGCCGGTTAGGCGACGGGTCGCGCGGTGAAGGCCTGTTGATCTCCGATGTCGCCAACCCTTACTCCCGGTGATCCTGCATTAGAACGAGCTGCGGCGTCCGCGAATGCGGCCGGCGCGCGGCGTGAATCCTTCATAGTGCCGCATGATGAGCTGGGCTTCGATCTGGTTGATCGTATCCATGGCCACGCCCACCACGATCAGCAGGGAAGTGCCGCCGAAGTAAAACTGTACGTTGAGGCCTTCCAGCAAGGAATCGCGGGAAATAGGTGTCGATCCAGTTGCCGATCCCCGGCAGATGCTGCAGGTGGATGCCGGAAATCATGATGTCCGGAATCAGGCACAGGATGGACAGATACAACCCCCCGACCACGGTGATCTTGGTGAGGATGTTGTTCATGTAGTCGGCGGTGTTGCGGCCCGGCCGGATGCCCGGAATGAAGCCGCCGTACTTGCGCATGTTGTCGGCTGCTTCGTTGGGATTGAAAATGATCGACACGTAGAAAAAGCAGAAGAACAGAATGCCGGCCACGAACAGCAGCACGTACAGCGGCTCGCCGTGCTTGATCGAATTCAGCATGCTGCTCAAATACGGGCTGTTCTTCACAAAAGGCAGGCTCGCGAGGGTCTGCGGAAACGCCAGAATCGAGGACGCGAAAATGACCGGAATCACGCCGCCCGCATTGACTTTCAAGGGCATGTGCGTGGATTGCCCGCCCATCACGCGCCGTCCCACCACGCGCTTGGCGTATTGCACCGGAATGCGCCGCTCGCCGCGTTCCACCAATACGATGAACGCGACCACCGCCACCATCATGACGATGATCAGCGCCAGCTCCAGGAAATTCCATTCGTGGGTGACAAACACGTTCTGGTAAATGTTGCCGATGGCGTTGGGCAGCCCGACCACGATGCCGGCGAAGATGATCAGCGACATGCCGTTGCCGATGCCGCGCTCGCTGATCTGCTCGCCCAGCCACATGATGAACGCCGTGCCGGTGGTGAGCGAAATCATGGTGAGCAGAATGAAGCCGATGCCGGGGTGAACGACGATGTTGCCCTGCATGGCCTGCAGGCCGGCGGCGATGCCGAACGACTGAATCAGCGCCAGGCCGACCGTCAGGTAGCGGGTCCACTGGGTGATTTTGCGCCGCCCCAGCTCGCCTTCCTTTTGCAGTTTTTCGAGAGTCGGAATGACCACCGTCAGCAATTGCAAGATGATCGACGACGTGATGTAGGGCATGATGCCCAGCGCAAACACCGTCAGCTTGCGGATATTGCCGCCGGCGAACATATCGAAGAAGCCGAAAATGCTTCCCGAGTTTTGGGAGAAGAATTCCTGCCAGCGCAACAATGTTGATGCCCGGGGTTGGGACGTGCCCGCCCAGCCGGTACACCGCCAGCATCAGCAGCGTAAACAGAACCCGCTTGCGCAGGTCCGGAATGCGGAATACGTTGGCAATCGCCTCAAAGAATTTCATGGCCGTTCCTTGGCGCAGCTTATTTCTCCGCTTTCCTCGCGGCCTTCGCGATGACTTTGGCTTCACCGCCCGCCGCTTGGATTTTCTTGATCGCCGATTCGGAAAACAGATGCGCTTCGATGGTGATCTTGCGCGTCAGCTCGCCCGGTACCCAGTATCTTGACGCCGTCGCGGCCATTGCGTACCGCGCCGAGTTTGATCAGACTTTCGGCGGTGAAGTGATCGCCTTCCAGTTTTACGATCCGGCCCAAATTGATAACAGCATACTGCTTCTTGAAGATGTTGGTGAACCCGCGCTTGGGCAGGCGGCGGTGCAGCGGCATCTGGCCGCCTTCGAAGCCGCGCTTCTGGCTGAACCCGGTGCCGGCGTGTTGACCCTTGCTGCCGCGGGTCGACGTCTTGCCGTGCCCCGACCCCATGCCGCGCCCTACTCGCCGGCGCGCGCGTTTTTGGCCGGCCGGCGGCTTCAGATGTGCTCAGATTCATAGGATTACTCCACCACCACCAGCAAATGCGGAACTTTCTTCACCATGCCGCGAAACGACGGAGTGTCCGGCCGCTCGACGATCTGGTTGATCTTGCGCAATCCGAGACGCCCGCACAATCTGCTTGTGCTTCTCGGGGGTGCAGATCGGACTGCGCACCAGTTTGATTTTGACTTTGCCTTCCATATGTCGTCACATCTTGTCCAGCGTCAAGCCGCGCATTTCAGCGACCAGGTTCTTGTCGCGAAGCTGCTCGAGCGCATTGATCGTGGCCTTCACCACGTTGTGCGGATTGTGGGTGCCGATGGATTTCGTCAGCACGTTGGGAATCCCGGCGGCTTGCACTACCGCGCGCACCGGACCACCGGCAATCACGCCCGTTCCTTCAGCGGCCGGCTTCAGCAGCACCATCCCGCTGCCGTAGCGCCCCAGCACCTGGTGGGGAATGGTGGTCGGCAGCAGATAGATTTTGCGCAGATTCTTCTTGGCGGCTTCAATGCCTTTGCGAATAGCCGAGGGAACTTCCTTGGCCTTGCCGACGCCGAACCCGACTACTTTGGCGTTGGCGTCTCCGACGACCACCAGCGCCGAGAAGCTCAGATTCTTGCCGCCTTTGACGACCTTGGTCACGCGGTTGATCGAAACCACCTGCTCTTTGAGATTGAGCGTCTGCGGATCGATGCGTTTCACGATTGCCGATGCCATGCCTTAGAACTCCAGTCCGGCCGCCCGCGCGGCGTCGGCGAGCGCTTTGACGCGCCCGTGGTAAATGTAGCCTCCGCGATCGAAGACCACCTGCTTAATCCCTTTTGCCTTGGCGCGTTCGGCGACCGTGGTGCCAATCGCCTTGGCGCCGGCCAGGTTGCCGCCGCCTTTACCGTCTTTTTCAGCCGAGGATGCCGCGACCACCGTGTGTCCGGTCGAGTCGTCGATGACTTGCGCGTAAATGTGCGCCACGCTGCGGAACACCGCGAGGCGCGGCCGCGCTGTGGTGCCGCGCAGCTTGGCGCGAATGCGCTTGTGAATGCGCGTGCGAATTTCGTTTTTAGATGTCTTGCGGATCATGCCTTGGCCCCTGCTCCGGTCTTACCGACCTTCTTGCGCAGCGCCTCGCCGGTGTAGCGGATGCCCTTGTTCTTGTATGGATCGGGCTTGCGCAAGGCGCGAATATTGGCCGCAACCTGCCCCAGCATCTGCCGGTCGTAGCCGGTCAACACCAGATGGGTCTGCTTATCGATTTTGAGATCCACCCCGTCCGGCAGCAGCACTTCGATGGGATGGGAATAGCCCAGGGTGAAAGTCGCCACGCGGCCTTTGACGTCGGCGCGATAGCCGATGCCGACAATATCCAGCTCGCGCGTGAATCCGGTCGATACGCCGTTGACGGCGTTGGCGGCTAGCGCGCGGGTCAGCCCGTGCAGCGCGGCTTGAGAATCGTTCTCGCGCATCAGCTCGAGCGAGCCGTTCTCCTGTTTCACCGTGATTCCGGCCGGAACCGGTACGCGCAGTTTGCCCTTTGGCCCTTCCACTTGCAGTTCTTCGCCGATTTTTACGGTCACGCCTTTCGGCAGCGGGATCGGTTTTCTTCCTACTCTTGACATGTCTGGATTACCAAATCTGGCAGAGCAGCTCTCCGCCGATGCCTTCCTTGCGCGCGTGTTTTCCCGTCATCACCCCGCGTGGCGTGGTCAAAATGTTGATGCCGAGCCCGCCCTGCACGCGCGGAATGTCATCCTGGCCTACATACACCCGGCAGCCGGGGCGCGATACGCGCTCGATTTTCGTGATCACCGGCGAATTGTTGGGCCCGTACTTCAGGTAAATCTTAATCACCCGCTTGACGCCTTCTTCGGCGACCTTGAAATTGGCGATATATCCCTCTTCTTTCAGGATGCGCGCAATCTCGGCTTTTAATTTCGATGCCGGCACGTCCACTTTGGGATGACGGGCGGTGATGGCATTACGCACCCGCGTCAGCATGTCGGCGATGGGATCGCTGGTCATTTGTACTCTCCTACCAACTGGCCTTGATCACGCCTGGAATCTCGCCATTCAACGCGAGTTGGCGAAAACAAATCCGGCAGATGCCGAACTTGCGTAGAAAGCCGCGCGGACGCCCGCACCTCCAGCACCGGTTGCGATGCCGGCACTTGTACTTCGGAGTCTTGAGGTCCTTTGCGATTTTGGCGGTTGTAGCCATTCCTCTCCTCTATATCCTCACTGCCGAAACGGCATGCCCATGCTCTTCAATAGAGTAAGCGCTTCCGCATCGGTCTTGGCCGTGGTGGTGATCGAAATATTCATGCCCTTGGTCTTGTCCACCTTGGCGTAATCGATCTCGGGGAAAATCAACTGATCCTTCACGCCGAGCGTGTAATTGCCCCGGCCGTCGAAAGACTTCGTCGACACCCCGCGAAAATCGCGGACACGCGGCAGCGCCACGTTCACCAGGCGATCGAAGAACTCGTACATCCGATCGCCGCGCAGCGTGACCATGCAGCCGATCGACATGCCTTCGCGCAGCTTGAAAGCCGCGATCGACTTCTTGGCCTTGGTAACCACCGGCCGCTGCCCGGCAATCTGCCCCAGTTCTGTCACCGCGCCATCCATCAGCTTGGCGTTTTGCGTGGCTTCACCCAGGCCGATGTTGACTGAAATCTTGACCAGGCGCGGCACCGCCATGGCGTTCTTGTAGCCGAACTCTTTGGTGAGAGTCGGAACCACGTTCTTTTGATAAAACTCTTTTATGCGTGCTGCCATATCATTTCTTGTCCAGCGACTGTCCGCATTTGCGGCATACTCGTGAGCGCCGCGCTTTGCCTCCAGCCACATGTTCCACATGATGCGCGATCCGCACCGGCCCGCAAGCCGGACACAGAATCATCACATTCGAAATCGCAATCGGGCTTTCCCGCTCGGCAATGCCGCCCTTGATCTGCTTGCCCGGGTTGGGCCGTGTATGCCGCTTGATCATCGAGACATGCTCGACCAACACTTTGCCGGTGCGTTCATCAATGCTCAGCACGCGCCCGCTCTTGCCCCGGTCACGCCCGGCGATTACCCGCACTTGGTCGTTCTTTTTGATCTGAATGCGTACCGGCTCGGCCGGTTTTCTTTTCGCAATAGCCATCAAATCACCTCCGGCGCGAGCGAAACGATTTTCATGAATTTCTTGTCGCGTAATTCTCTAGCCACCGGTCCGAATACGCGCGTGCCCACCGGCTCGCCCACTTCATTGATCAGAACGGCGGCATTGGAATCGAAGCGAATGTAGCTGCCATCCCGGCGCCGCGTTTCCTTGCGCATACGCACGATCACGCAGCGCACCACTTTGCCTTTTTTGATGGCCGATTCAGGCGCGGCTTCTTTCACGCTGGCCGTGATGACGTCGCCCAAGCCCGCGCGCAACCCGAGATCGCCGCCGCGCGGCAGGATGCATTGCAGCTTCCTGGCGCCGCTGTTATCGGCCACTTCGAGCATGGTACGCATCCCAATCATAGTCGTCGCTCCCTGTTCTCGCTCACCATCACCTGGCTAAATCTTGACGTCGAGATCGGCCGGTTGAGCATCTACCTGCACCGCCCGCCGCACAATGTCGCCCAGCTTCCAGCGCTTCAAACGGCTCAACGGACGGCATTCGATGATGCGCACCGTATCGCCCTTCTTGGCTTCGCTCTTTTCATCGTGGACATAAAACTTCTTGCGCTTGGTCACGATGCGTTTGTAGAGCGGATGCGGCACCCGGCGCTGCACTTCGACGACGATGGTCTTCTGCATCTTGGTCGAAACCACTTCGCCGACCTTCTCGTTTTTATTGCCTTGCGTCTCTGGGGCCATAAGCTACTTTTTCTCCCCGGCTGTCGCCAACTCTGCCGCCATTTCCCGTTCCCGCAGAATCGTATGGATCCGCGCGCGTGTCTTTTTCATCGCCCGGATCTTCTTGAGCCCGTCCATCTGCCCCATGGACATTTGCAGGCGGAGGCGGAAAAGTTGTTCGTCGATATCCCGCAACTGGACGTCAAGCTCATGAGCGTCCACGTCCCGAAGTTTTTGCGATTTCATCCCGTAATCCTCTTACTCAACCGCGTCCCGCGTCACGAAGCGGGTGCGGATGGGGAGTTTGTGAGCCGCCAGGCGCATGGCCTGCGTTGCGATATCCGGCGTCACCCCTTCCATCTCAAACAGAATCTTACCCGGCCGCACTACGGCTACCCATTGGTCGGGCGCGCCTTTGCCTTTTCCCATGCGGGTTTCAGCCGGCTTCTTGGTGATCGGCTTGTCGGGAAAAAGGCGAATCCACACTTTACCGCCGCGCTTGATGAAACGCGTCATGGCGATGCGAGCCGCTTCGATCTGGCGGTCCGTGATCCAGCCGCATTCCATGGCTTTCAAACCGCAATCGCCGAAGGAAATGGACGAACCGCGCCAGGCCTTGCCGCACATGCGCCCGCGCTGCTGCTTGCGGTATTTAACTTTCTTGGGCATCAACATGGCAGGTTCCTTTTAACTTTCGCTTCCTTCACCCGGTTTCACATCCGGGGCAGGGCTTTCGACGGGCTGCGTTTCGGCAGCTTTGGTCTCGGCTGGTTTGGCTTCGACCGTCGGCTCGGGCCTGGCTTCCTGTTTCCAGGTAGGCTGCGGCGCCATCAACGGCGGCATAATCGGCCCGCCCGTACGTGCCGGACGCGGCAGATCGGAAGGAGCAGCCTGCGTGGCTGGTCCCGCATGTTCAGCAGGCGCGGCAACCGGCGCCGGCTCTCTACGCCGTTCGCGATCGCGATCCCGACGAGGCTCGGAGCGCCGCGGCTCAGGCTCGGCCGAAATAAATCCGCGCCGTCCTTTGGTTTCGAGAATCTCGCCTTTGTAAAGCCAGGTCTTGATGCCGATGACGCCGTAGGTGGTGCGCGCTTCGGTGAATCCGTAATCGATATCGGCGCGCAGGGTGTGCAGCGGAAGCTGCCCCTGCAAGTACCATTCGCTGCGGGCGATTTCGGCGCCATTCAGACGTCCCGACACGCGAACCTTGATTCCTTTGCAGCCGAAGCGCAGCGCCGAATCGACCGCCTTACGCATCGCGCGCCGGAAAGCCACGCGCTTTTCGAGCTGTAGCGCAATCGATTCCGAGACTAACTGGGCGTCGAGTTCCGGCTTGTGCACTTCCTGAATATCGATGAACACTTCGCGCTTGGTGCGCTTAGCCAGGTCCTGTTTGAGCTTTTCGATCTCGGCGCCTTTGCGGCCGATGATGATGCCGGGGCGCGAGGTGCGAATGGTAACGCGCAGCTTGTTGCCGGGCCGGTCGACTTCAATCGAGCTGACGCCGGCCGAGCGCAGCCGGTCGCGCAAGCCTTCCTTCATCTCCAAATCTTCCTGGAGCAGTTTGGCGTAACCTTGCTTCGCGAACCAGCGCGAGCGCCAGGGTTTGGAAAACCCGAGCCGGAACCCGTAAGGATGAACCTTTTGTCCCATTCTTATTCTTTCTCCGCCACTGTGATGACGATATGCGCCGAGCGCCGCTGATACCGGTAGGCGCGTCCCATGGGAGCGGGCCGGATGCGCTTCGCGCGCGGCCCCTCATTGACATAAGCTTCCGACACGAACAACTTGTCGACGTCCACTTCTTCCGACCGGTTCTGCGCGTTGGCGATGGCCGACTTGAGAACTTTCTCTACCGTCGGGGCGATGCGCTTGTTGGTCGAGCGCAGCGTGCTGATGGCTTCGCCGGCATTGCGGCCGCGAATCAAATCGACCACTAAGCGCGCTTTCTGCGCCGAGACCCGGATATATCTGGCTTCTGCTCTGGCTTCCATGGTCGCCTCTACGCCGGTTTGGCGGTCTTCTCGGTAGTCGCCGCCTTCACCGAGTGTCCTTTGAAAATCCGCGTGGGCGAAAACTCGCCCAGCTTGTGTCCCACCATGTTTTCGGTGATGTACACCGGAATGAATTTCTTGCCGTTATGCACGGCGACGGTGAAGCTGACGAACTCCGGCAGAATCGTCGAGCGCCGCGACCAGGTCCGCAGAACTTTCTTTTCGTTCTTGGCGGCCATATCGGCCAGCTTTTTTTCCAGATGGCCGTCGGTGAACGGCCCTTTTTTTACGGATCGGCCCATAGTTATCTCTTCTTCGTCTTCCGGGTGACGATAAACTTATCGGTGCGCTTGTTGTTGCGGGTCTTGAAGCCGCGCGTAGGCTGGCCCCAGGGCGTTACCGGATGCCGGCCGCCGGAAGTTTTGCCTTCGCCGCCGCCGTGCGGGTGATCGACCGGGTTCATCGAAACGCCGCGATTGTGCGGCATCTTGCCCATCCAGCGTTTGCGTCCGGCCTTACCCAGCGAAATATTTTCGTGATCGATATTGCCGACCTGTCCGATGGTGGCCATGCACTCGAGCGCCACTCGCCGGATTTCGCCCGACGGCAGCTTCAGCAGTGCCGAGCCGCCTTCCTTCGAAACCAGTTGCACTTGCGCCCCGGCCGAACGCGCCATCTGCGCGCCTTTGCCAGGCTTCAATTCCACGTTGTGAACCACGGTGCCGGCGGGAATATTCTTCAACATCAGGCAGTTGCCCAGCAGAATATCGGCTTCAGGCCCGGACATCACGTGTTGTCCCACTTTGAGCCCGTCCGGTTGCAGAATATAGCGTTTCTCGCCGTCCTTGTAATGCAGCAGGGCTAAGCGGGCGGAACGGTTGGGATCGTATTCGATCGCTGCGACCGTAGCTGGAATGCCGTGCTTATCGCGCTTGAAATCAACAGTGCGATAAGCCTGTTTGTGGCCGCCGCCGATGAAGCGCGACGTCACGCGCCCGGTGTTGTTGCGGCCGCCAGTGCGTGCTTTCGATTCCAGCAGCGATTTCTCCGGCGCCTTCTTGGTGAGATCGGCGCGCGAGACCGCGGTGTGAAAACGGCGGGTCGGAGTATACGGACGATAGCTTTTAATCGGCATTTAGATCTCTGCCCAGTCCGGCGCTTTCTGGCCGGCTTTCAGTCTCACGTACGCTTTTTTCCAGTTCGGACGATAGCCGGTGAATCGGCCGCGCCGCCGAAGCTTGCCATCGAAATTGGCAGTGCGCACTTCGGCTACTTTCACTTTGAACAGCTTCTCGACCGCCGCCCGTACCTGGGTTTTGGTGGCATCGCGATCGACCGCGAAACACAGAGTGTTTTCGGTGTCTTTTTTGGTGACGCCTTTTTCGGTGAGCAGCGGCTTCTGGATCACATCGTAAATAGTCATTACGCCAGTGCCTCCGAAAGTTTGGCTGCCGCCTGCTGGCTGACGAGCACGCGATCGTGTCCAAGCAATTGATAGACGTTCACTTCGCGGGTGGCAACCAGCGTGACGCCTTCCAGATTGCGCGCGCCTAACAGCAGGTTGCGATTCTCACCGATTTCAACCAACAGCACTTTGCGGGGCGCTTCCAAACGGGTGAGCGCCGCGCGCACGGTCTTCGATTTGTGATCGCCGAACGTGAACGCGTTGACCACTTTCAATTCGCCCGCTTGCAGCTTGGCGGATAAAGCCGAGCGCAGCGCGCCCAGCATCATCTTTTTGGGCAGCTTGTAGGCGTAGCTGCGAACCACCGGGCCATGCACGGTGCCGCCATGGCGCCAGATCGGCGACCGGATCGAACCCATGCGAGCGCGGCCAGTGCCTTTCTGCTTCCAAAGCTTCTTGCCCGAGCCCGATACTTCGCCGCGCGGCTTGGTCTTGTGGGTGCCGCGATGCAGGCCGGCCTGGAGATTGCGAACCGCTTCGTACAGCAGCGCCTCGTTCACCGGCGCCGCAAATACGGAATCGGCCAAATCCATCGCTCCCACGGTTTGATTATTCAAATCGACAATGTCTACTTTTGGCATGGATTACCTCTTGGCTCTCCGCACCACGACGTAGCCGCCATTCGGTCCCGGCACCGCGCCTTTAACGATCAGCACGTTGTCCTCGGCGTCCACTTCGATGACTTCGAGATTCCGCACCGTCACCCGGTCGTCTCCCATGTGTCCGCCCATGCGCATGCCCGGCACAACGCGGGAAGGGAAGCTAGACGCCCCGATCGAGCCCGGCGCGCGATGGAACATAGAGCCGTGCGATCCGCCGCCGCCGCGAAAATGATGGCGCTTGACCACGCCGGCAAACCCGCGCCCCTTGCTGATGCCGATCACGTCCACCTTGTCGGTGGGCTTGAACTGATCGACCAGCACTTTATCGCCAGGTTTGAGATCGTCGTCGCCGGGCCGCAGCAGCAGTTCGCGCAAAAAACGCGCGCCATCCACGCCGGCCTTCTTCTGATGTCCGGTGAGCGGCTTATTGATCCGGGCCGGTTTGATGAATTCCACCAGACCCAGTTGCACCGCGTCATAGCCGTCGCTGGTGGGCGTCTTGCGCTGCACCACCATGCACGGGCCGGCCTTCAGCAGGGTCACCGGGACGGCTTGCCCATCCTCGCGGAACATCTGCGTCATGCCGATTTTCTTGCCTAAAATTCCTGGACTCATAACAACCTCAAGCCTTGTGATCCTTACCGAACGCCTTGATTTCCACATCGACACCGGCGGGCAGATCGAGCTTCATCAGCGCGTCTACCGTTTGCTGGGTGGGTTCGAGAATATCCAACAGCCGCTTGTGCGTGCGGACTTCGAACTGTTCCCGGGACTTCTTGTCCACGTGCGGCGACCGCAGCACGGTCGTGCGCATGATGGAGGTCGGCAGCGGAATTGGGCCGGCTACACTGGCTCCGGTCCGCTTAGCGGTGTCCACGATCTCCGTCGTCGACTGGTCGAGCACCCGGTGGTCGTACGCTTTCAAACGGATGCGAATGCGTTCTCTTAGCGCCATTTTGATTTACTCAATCACTTCCGTCACGGTTCCGGCGCCGACCGTGCGGCCGCCTTCGCGAATCGCGAAGCGCAAGCCTTTGTCCATGGCCACCGGCGTAATCAGCTCAACCACCAGGCCGACGTTGTCGCCCGGCATCACCATCTCAGTGCCTTCCGGCAAGTTGCGCGACGCCTGTGACGTCAGTCGTGCGGAAATAAAACTGCGGCCGGTATCCTTTGAAGAACGGCGTGTGCCGTCCACCTTCTTCTTTGCTGAGCACGTAGACTTCGCCTTTAAACTTCTTGTGCGGCAAAATCGATCCGCCCTTGGCGATGACCTGCCCGCGCTCCACTTCCTCTTTTTCCACGCCGCGCAGCAGCAGCCCGACGTTGTCTCCGGCGCGCCCTTCGTCCAGCAGCTTCTTGAACATTTCGACGCCGGTGACAACCGTCTTGCGCGTGTCGCGGAACCCGACGATTTCCATTTCTTCGCCGACTTTGCAAATCCCGCGCTCGATACGGCCCGTCACTACCGTGCCGCGGCCTTGGATCGAGAAAATATCCTCGATCGGCATCAGGAACGGTTTGTCGATGACGCGCTCCGGCATCGGAACGTATGAATCGACCGCGGCCATCAAATCTTCCACCGTCTTTTCCCACTTGGCTTCGCCGTTGAGCGCGCCGAGAGCGGAGACGCGAATCACCGGCAGATCGTCGCCGGGGAATTGATAGCTCTTCAGCAGCTCACGCACTTCGAGCTCGACCAGATCCAGCAATTCCGGATCATCCACCATGTCGACTTTATTCATGGCGACCACGATGAACGGCACGCCGACCTGGCGGGCAAGCAGGATGTGCTCACGCGTTTGCGGCATGGGGCCGTCGGTGGCTGCCACGACCAAAATGGCCCCGTCCATCTGCGCGGCGCCGGTGATCATGTTCTTGATGTAATCGGCGTGGCCGGGGCAATCGACGTGGGCGTAGTGGCGGTTGGCGGTTTCGTACTCGACGTGGGCGACCGCGATTGTGATACCGCGAGCTTTTTCTTCCGGCGCGTTATCGATCGAATCGAAGCTGCGGAACTTCACTTTGGGATTGTGCTTGGCCAGCACCTTGGTGATGGCGGCGGTCAGGGTGGTCTTGCCGTGATCGATGTGCCCGATGGTGCCAATATTCACGTGCGGCTTGCTGCGATCAAATTTTTCTTTAGCCATGGCTCAGTAAATCTCCAGAAAAATCACAAACACATCTCTCGCAGAGACGCAGAGTACACAGAGAAAAACTTATTCTTGGTGTTCTCCGCGTTCTCTGCGTCTCTGCGAGAAATGTGTTGTTCGTTCTTCACTTCGTAGTCCCTTGCACCCGGTTGACGATTTCCTCGGCCAGCGCCGCTGGTACTTCTTCGTATTTCCCGAAGTGCATTGTGAAACTTCCGCGGCCCTGCGTGCGCGAGCGGATATCGGTCGCGTAGCCGAACATTTCCGATAGCGGCACCATCGCCTTGATAATCTGTGAGGTTCCGCGCAGCTCCATGCCTTCGATGCGGCCGCGGCGCGAGTTCAAATCGCCCATCACCGTGCCGTTGTATTCTTCCGGCACGACAACCTCGACGCTCATGATCGGCTCGAGCAGCACCGGTTTCGCCCGGCGCGCGGCTTCCTTGATTGCCAGCGACCCGGCAATCTTGAACGCCATTTCCGAAGAATCGACATCGTGATAGCTGCCGTCGTAGAGCGAAACTTTGAGATCCGACATCGGATAGCCCGCCAGGATGCCGCCTTCGAGCGCTTCCTTCATGCCGGCTTCGATCGGATTGATGAATTCCTTGGGAATCGACCCGCCGAAAATATCGTTTTCGAATACGAACCCCGAGCCAGCCGGCAGCGGTTCCATGCGAATCTTGACCACGCCGTATTGCCCGCGTCCGCCGGATTGCTTGATGTGACGCCCTTCGGCTTCCGAATTCTTGCGCACGGTTTCGCGATACGCCACCTGCGGCTTGCCGACGTTGGCCGCGACGCCAAATTCGCGCATCATGCGGTCGACGATGATTTCCAGATGCAACTCGCCCATGCCCGACAGAATCGTCTGCCCGGTTTCAGGGTCGGTCGCCACGCGGAACGTGGGATCTTCCTGCGCCAGTTTCTGAATCGCCATGCCCAGCTTTTCCTGGTCGGCTTTGGTCTTGGGCTCGACGGCGAGCTGAATCACCGGCGTCGGGAAATCGATCGATTCGAGCACGATGGGTTTATCCGCATCGCAAATCGTGTCGCCGGTGGAAACGGTTTTGAGTCCGACGGCGGCAGCGATGTCGCCTGCCAGAATTTCCTGGATGTCTTCGCGCTTGTTGGCATGCATGCGCAGCAGGCGCCCCACGCGCTCTGAGCGCCCTTTGGCCACGTTGAAAACCGATTCGCCGGACTTCATTTTCCCCGAGTAAACCCGGAAAAATGCCAGCTGCCCGACGTAGGGATCGGTCATGATCTTGAAGATCAGCGCCGAGAACGGCTCGCTGTCCGAAGCCTGCCGGGTCAGCTTGATCTCGGGATCGTCAATCGAAGTACCTTCAACCGGCGGAATGTCCAGCGGCGAGGGCAGGTAATCGACCACCGCATCCAGCATGGTCTGCACGCCTTTGTTCTTGAAAGCGGTGCCACAGATTACGGGAAAGATCTTGAGCGCAATGGTCGCCTTGCGGATGCCGGCGCGAATTTCTTCGTTCGAAACCGTGTGGCCGTCCACGAACTTGGCAAACAACTGGTCGTCGTGCTCGGAAACCGCTTCGATCATCTGATCTCGGTATTCCTTGGCTTTTTCCAGCAGATCGTCGGGAATCGGGACCACATCGTACTCAGCGCCCAGAGTCTCGTCTTTCCAGATGACGGCCTTCATTTCGACCAGGTCGACAATACCTTTGAACTGATCCTCGGCGCCGATCGGAAGCTGAATCGGTACGGGGCGGCACTTGAGGCGGCTGATGATGGTTTCGACGGAGTGATAGAAATCGGCGCCCACGCGGTCCATCTTATTGATGAAGCAAATGCGGGGCACGCTGTATTTGTCGGCCTGGCGCCACACCGTTTCCGATTGCGGCTGCACCCCTGCCACGGCATCGAACACAGCTACCGCGCCATCGAGCACGCGCAGGCTGCGCTCGACTTCAGCGGTGAAGTCGACGTGGCCCGGCGTATCAATAATGTTGATCTGGATATCTTTCCACTCGCAGGTCGTGGCGGCGGAAGTAATGGTGATGCCGCGCTCCTGCTCCTGCTCCATCCAGTCCATGACGGCGGTGCCTTCATGCACCTCGCCGATTTTGTGGGTGCGGCCTGTGTAATAGAGGATACGCTCGGTCGTGGTGGTCTTCCCGGCATCGATGTGGGCAGCGATGCCGATGTTCCTCATCCTTTCGAGCGGTACAGTGCGTGGCATAAAAACTCTTTTAGATTCTGTTATTTACCAGCGATAGTGCGCGAATGCCTTATTGGCTTCCGCCATGCGGTGCACGTCGTCTTTCTTCTTGATCGCGCCACCGCGCATGTTGGCGGCGTCGGTCAATTCATTGGCCAGCTTTTCCGGCATGCCTTTTTCCGCCCGCGAGCGCGCATTGAGCACGATCCAGCGGATGGCCAGGCTGGTACGCCGGGTCTGCCCGACTTCGATGGGCACCTGGTAGTTGGCGCCGCCGACGCGCCGCGTCTTCACTTCGAGCAGCGGCTTGCAGTTCTCGACGGCCTTCTTGAACATCTTGAGCGGATCGTCACCGGACCGCTCGCGAATCTTTTCCATCGAATCGTAGAAGATCTTCTGGGCCGTGCTTTTCTTGCCGTCCCACATCATCGAGCAGATGAACTTCTCGACCATCGATGAGTTGTACACGGGATCGGGAAGAACCTCGCGATTTTCAATGCGTCGTCTGCGTGGCATATCCGATTACGCCTTCGGGCGTTTGGCTCCGTATTTCGATCTGCTTTGTTTGCGGTTGGCGACGCCGGCCGTATCCAGGGCGCCGCGGATGACGTGGTAACGCACGCCCGGCAGGTCTTTCACACGCCCGCCGCGTATAAGAACGATAGAGTGCTCCTGCAAATTGTGGCCAACGCCTGGAATGTAGGTAGTGACTTCGATGCCGTTGGTAAGCCGGACACGAGCCACTTTGCGCAGCGCCGAATTAGGCTTCTTGGGCGTGGAGGTGTAGACGCGCGTGCAGACGCCACGCTTCTGGGGACAGCTCTGCAGCGCCGGACTGGCGGTCTTCCACCGCGGCGGTTTACGCCCGTTGCGCACAAGTTGATTGAAAGTCGGCACGAACCTTCCTCTTCAAGGACGATGTGTTGCTAAACGCGACTCGACCGCTTATACATTCCCACCCGGCATGTGTCTACCGAGGCACTCAGGGTTTGTTAGCGATCACACTAGCGAGGACTTCGGACAAGCCCATGCTCGAAGCGGAGATTATGCCGCCAGAACCTCGGGGCCGGCCCCCAGCCGGTCCGCAAACACTTGCGGAGGTAGCACAGGAGCAGAAGAACAAACTCGCGAAACCTTACAATAATAGCGAAAGGGTTTGGAATGTGTCAACAGGAGGGTAAGAAGGTAAGAGGCGAATCAACGGTCTTCCAGGGTAGTGGCCCTTTTTGAATATTAACTAAATTTAACATGGACTACTGCGCGTGAGATTCTTCGGGCGGTTCCTGTTTATCGGGAGGATGGCTCTCCTGGTTCCGTCTCTCGTTGCACTCTCTGCAAATCGGTGCGCTGCCGATGAAGAGGTTTGTATCAGCCCTGCAATAGATGCATTTCCCCATGGCTCAGAGTCCCTCACTCGCCGAGCACGCCCTTTTCGTATTCCTGCATGACCTTAAAGTCGTCTACCAGGGCATTAGCTCTAGCAATGGATTGCTTCGAGGTTTCAGCAATTTGGTCTGGTTCCTCTTTAGCGGGATTGTCGCCTGTGTCCATACCGACCTCCCTACCTCACGGTAGATAGACCAGTATGCCTGCTTGTTTCATCCAAAACAAAAATAAAGGAAAATCGTGTAAAGAAACCAATTTCATAAGGAAACGCCCTTTAACATGACTGCTTTAACAGCCATGCTTTACCCTATGTTGCTCCAGAGCGGACAGCGCAGCAAATTCAGCCGCACGGGTTCTTATCAATTGGACGGTGTGGAGCGTGGAGTCCCGCTTTTCCTTTTGGGCCGCAGTTAGACTGGCGTTCGCTGAAATGGTGGCATGAACTGCCTTTTCCAGGGCCTCAGTGAGGCGGGCCTTCTCTGCGCAGGGCTGCTCTTTTGTCATGTAGGACGAAATCTATCATTGCTTCCTGTAGATTGGCTGAACCTCGCAGATTTTACAGATTTGCCAAAAATAGTATAAAGAAACCACCCTTACGAATTGCGAAAAGGTGTTGACGAGGGCAGGGAAAATAGCCAAATATTGTTGTGGGCTGAGTCAAACCGATGGACTTGCAGAGGGCCTTTCGTCGGGGGCGCGCCCCTCGCGCCGGAAGATCCCGGCATCTCCGATCAGGGCGGTTCGGCCCACTACCTCAATGCTCCTCCAACAACGGAAATAGCGGCGGCAGATCGGATACGGTCCACATATGGGCCTCGCCTCTGATTTGGCAAACGCCATACCAGCGACCGTCCTTCTGGACCGCCAGATTCCCGACCTTCACTGACCGGTCACCGTACTCTTGCTTCAGAACATCACGCACCTGCGCGTAAACGTATTTCGGGTTCAATGCAAGTAGCGGCTTGGTTTTTCCCAAGCCGGGCAATGGCATTGTGTAGCCGTTGGCCACATCCAACGTTGGTGCGATCTGAGCCTGGTGGTTCATGGAGGCTGGACTAACCATAAAGTATCTCTTTACGTACTTTCTATAATAGCAACTTATACTTACACCATATTACTGGGATTGACAAGCACGCAAAAAAGACACAGTAACTAGCCAGAGCTGAGTCAAACACCCGAGGCGGTTCGGTTCGGCCCAAATCCAACCTTACTGTGGTGTTTACGAACTCATCCTCAAGTCCCTCGCCGAGCATATATAATGCCTGCACAGGAGTTCACCATGCATCGATTGGCACTCGTTTTCGCGCTGGTCTCTCTAGGCGCCGCTGAGCGGGCACCGCTCAAGCCGCTCGACGTTTTCAACCTGCAACTCGCCTCCGATCCGCAGATTTCGCCGGATGGCAAGCGCATCATCTATGTGCGGCAGTTTGCCGACGTGATGGGCGACCGCCGCCGCTCCAATCTCTGGATCATCAATTTCGATGGCAGCGACAACCGGCCCCTCACCACCGGCAATTTCAAGGATTCCGCGCCCCACTGGTCGCCCGACGGCACGCAGCTTATCTATATTTCCGATCGTGACGGCACGCCGCAAATCTACCGCCGCTGGATGGATTCCGGGCAAACTGCCCAGCTCACCAATCTGCAAGCCGAGCCCTCCGCAATTTCCTGGTCGCCCGACGGCCGCTGGATTTCATTCACGGCTCATGTCGCCGAAGCCGCGCCGAAAATCGTCAAGCTGCCTGACGCCCCCGATGGCGCCAAGTGGGCCGAGCCCGTCAAAGTCATCGACCGGCTGGTGTACCGCTTCAACGGCTCCGGCTATCTGAAGGCTGGTTATAGCCACGTGTTCGTGGTTCCGGCCGAAGGCGGCACGCCGCGGCAGGTTTCGAGCGGCAATTTCTATCACACCGGGCCGGTGGTTCGCGCCAGCGACCCAGTGTGGACGCCGGACGGACAGTACCTCATCATGTCCACCAACCGCCACGCGAATTACGAAAGCGATCCGCTGAACTCAGAGGTCTACGAATTTCACCTAGCCGATGGCGCGGTGCGCGAGCTCACGTCGCGCCAGGGTCCGGATGGCTCACCCGTTGTATCTCCCGACGGGAAGCACATTGCGTACCTCGGGTTCGACGACAGATATCAGGGCTATCAGGTAACCGATCTATACGTGATGAATCGCGATGGCAGCGGTCCGCGCGTGATTTCCGGAAAGCACGATCGCGATGCCGCATCGCCGCGCTGGGCGCCGGATGGCCGCGGCGTGTACTTCCTCTCTGACGATCGCGGCAACACCGGTCTGTATTACGCTCCGCTCGATGGCGCTGTGCAGAAGCTGGCGTCGAACGTCGGTTCGACGGCGAGCGCGTACGGCGGTGGAGGCGCGGTGAGCATTGCCCGCAACGGCAACTTCGCGGTGACCTACGCGCGGCCCGATGTGCCCGGCGACATTGCCGTGGGGAGCATCGCGAATCCTTCGCTGAAAACCATCACGGCGGTGAACGAAGGATTGCTGTCATCGAAGAAGCTTGGCGCGGTGGAAGAGTTCTGGTACGAATCGTCCAAGGACAAACGCAAGATTCAGGGCTGGATCCTCAAACCCCCGGATTTCGACGCCAGCAAAAAATATCCGCTCATCCTGGAAATTCACGGCGGGCCTTTCGCCAATTACGGCGATCGCTTCGACCTGGAAAAGCAGTTGATGGCCGCGGCCGGGTACGTCGTGCTGTACACCAATCCGCGCGGCAGCACCAGTTATGGCGGCGAATTCGGCAACCTGATCCATCACGCCTATCCCGGCGACGATTTCTACGATCTCAACTCCGGCGTCGATGCGGTGATCGCGAAAGGTTACGTCGATCCCAATCAGCTTTTCGTCACCGGCGGCAGCGGCGGAGGCGTGCTCACCTGCTGGATGATCGGCCATACCACGCGCTTCCGGGCCGCAGCCCCGCTCTATCCGGTGATCAACTGGTATAGCTTCGTGCTGACGTCCGACATCGGCAACTGGACCAGCAAGTACTGGTTCCCGGGCATGCCGTGGGACAACGTCGAGAATTACGAGAAGCGCTCGCTGCTCTCGGTGGTGAAGAACGTCAAAACGCCGTCTCTGATTCTCACTGGTGAAGCCGACTACCGCACCCCCATGTCGGACTCCGAGCAATACTACCAGGCGCTCAAAATGCTGGGCGTCGAGACCGTGCTGGTGCGCGTGCCGGATGAGCCGCACGGGGCATCAGTGCGGCCAAGCCATCAGATGTCCAAGGTGATGCACGTGGTGGCCTGGTTCGATCAGCACCGCAAAACGGACGCGGCCCCGGCCGCCGGCGCGCAATAAAAGTTAACGCTGCCGCCCCTGGCGTAACCCGCCGGAAGCCGGTAACGTATTTAGGTTATAGTCATGAAGAGAGGGGCTCTTCCATGAAATTCCCGGTTCGGATGGCTGTGCCTTTGCTTGGTGCGTTTGTGCTGCTGGCGCCGATAGTTAGCAGTCAGGACGGTCCTAATAAAGACCCCGGTGAAACCGTCGCCAAGCCGCGCAAAAAAGGCACCCCCGAGGCCGATCTGCCCCCGATCCCCTCCAAGCTGAGCAACAAAAACAAATCCGAAGTCATCGAAGGTTCGCCCAGTTTCAAGGTCGAATCCAGCCTGGTGAACGTGGATGTGGCCGTTTTGGACAATAAAGGCCACTTCATCCCCAACATTCCTCGCGGCAACTTCCGCATCCTGGAAGATGACGTCCCGCAGATGGTTACGACGTTCAGCTCCGGCGAAGCGCCGATGACGGTCTGCATGGTCATTGAGTTCAGCGCTCGCTTCCAGGCGTATTGGAGTTCCACCTGGTATCAAACCCTGACGGCCGCCTACGGCTTTCTGGACACCCTCAAGCCGGAAGATTACGTAGCCGTGGTGGCCTACGATTTGCATTCCGATATCCTGTCCGATTTCTCCGCTGACAAGATGCGTGCCCGTGAAGCCATGTCTCGACTGCGCATTCCGGGCTTCTCGGAATCCAACATGTACGACGCGGTGGTGGACACGGCCGACCGCATGTCGGGCATTGAAGGGCGCAAGGCCATCGTGCTGATCGCTTCCGGCCTGGACACTTTCAGCAAGCTCACCTTCGACAAAGCGCGCAAAGGCGTGCAAGATGCCGGCGTGCCGATTTACGCCATCGGCCTGATGCAGACGCTACGCATGATGGCGGAGGCGCGCGGCTCGATGGGTCCGATTCAAACGATGGACTTTTTACAGGCCGATAACCAGATGCGGCTGTTTGCCAAGGAGACCGGCGGGCAGTCGTTCTTTCCACATTTTTACGGCGAGTTTCCCAGCATTTTCCATTCGATTTCGGAGTCACTGCGCAAGCAGTATTCGATCGGCTACCAGCCGAGCAATATGGCCAAGGACGGCAAATTCCGCAAGATCAAAGTGGAGCTGGTGAATCCCGCCAACAACGAACCGTTGCGCGTCACCGACGAAAAAGGCAAGCCGATCAAATACCAGATCATTGCCAAGAGCGGGTATACCGGGCCGCGGCCGGTCGAATAGTTTTAAACCGCGCGCCGCGATTGAATCCGGACTCGAATTCCATTTTTGGGGCGCAGGGTGACGGTCGGACGCGGCACAATCGTCTGTCCGGGCTCCAGAAGAAGTTGAAAACGGGGCAGCAGAGCCGCCAGGATCGAGATTCCCTCCAGCAGCGCGAACTGCTCACCGATACAGGTTCGCGGTCCGCCACCGAAGGGAAAGTACGCAAAACGGGGACGGCTGCCGCGAGCCTCTTCATTGAAGCGCTCCGGATCGAATCGTTCCGGCTCGGGAAAGTAGCGGGCACGCCGGTGCACCACATACTGGCTCAGGTATAACTTGGATCCGCGTGGAATGGTCACGCCGCTGGGCAGTTGGTCGTCATCCATCGCCATGCGGACGAAAATCCAAGTGGGCGGGTAGAGACGCATGGACTCGTCGAACACCATCCGCGTGTAGCGCAACTGGGGAATGTCGGCCACTTGCGGCAACTCCCCGTGCAGCACCTGGCGCAATTCATCGAGGACTGCCGATTCGACGCTCGGATGCTGCGCCAATAGATACAGGGTCCACGACACCGCATCGCCAATGGTCTCGTAGCCGGTGCTCATCAGGGACAGAATTTCATCCCGCACTTGCCCCTCGGTCATGCGGGCGCCATCCGGATAGGTGACGGCGCTGAGCGTCGCAGCCAGGCTAGTCGCAGACTTTTGCGCGCCAATTTCGCGGTAGATGATCTCATCGATGGTCCGCTGCGCGCGGCGATACTGGAACACGATCTTCGCCGGCAAATACTCCGGAAACGGAACCAGCGCACCGTAGATGTACTCGATGTAGCTGCGCCGGATCGTAATGGCGGCGGCCAGCTTTTCGGCATCGGGAAAATATTCGCCGAACAAAGAATCGATGATGATGGATAGCGCCAGCATTTCCATCTCGCGCGCGATGTCCACTACGGCGCCGTCAGCCCAGCCCGCGGTCCGGCATTCGATCCGGTGCAACATCACGTCAAAGAACGACTCCGCCAGGCGGCGCTGGAACAACGGCTGCAGCAGGCGGCGCTGGCGCAAATGATCCGCGCCAAAGCTGGTCTGCAAACCGGATCCCGATAAGCGCCGGCCCCGCGCGCTGGTCAGGCGCGGCGTCTTGTTGTAGTTGGCGGGATTGCCGGTGAGCACATGGCGGATGTCTTCGGGATCGGTGAGCAAGTACGTCGGTTCACCGATGCGAAGCTTGACCACATCGCCGTAGCGGTCCGCGCACCTTAGAAGAAATCCGAGTTTGTCCGCCAGAAACGCGGGCAGGTGGCCCACCAGCGGCAGGCCAGGAGGTTCCTGCACGCCGCTCATGACACGGCCGGTTGGAGCACGTGGCTGCGTAGGGCTTTCTGCTCGTGAATCCTGTCGATTAAGGCCAGATAATCCGCCACGTACCGATCTTCGCAATAGAACTGTTCGTACGCGGCTCGCGCCCGAAGGGCGAGCGTATCGCGAAGTGGACCTTGCTCGGCCAGCGTGACTACCGCGTTGCGAAGTTCGGCCTCGGTCTGGTAGATCAAGCCGGCTCCGTTGTAATCCACTGCTTCCCGGCTGCCGCCCGCATCGCTCACAATTACCGGGACGCCGCAGGCGAAGGCTTCCAGCACGCAGAGCGGAAATACTTCGGGAGCGAGCGACGGAAGGATCATCGCTGTCGCGTTTCGGTAACAGTGAGCCATGCGGGTGTGGTCGACAAAGCCCGGGAAACGAATCCAGGGGCAGGCAGCGTAGCACCGCTTTAGCTCGTCGAGTAATTCACCCTTGCCGTAAATATCGAGATCGTATTGCGGCATGGTGGCGAATTGGCTGGCGAGCTGACTAATGCCTTTGGAAGCGGTGAGGCGGCCGACGTAGACGAAGCGCGGACGATCGGGGGCGGCGCCTTCATCGAGTCCGGATCGCACGGGCGAATAGGTGGGCAGAACGTGGATCAGCGGGCCCAGATCGGCCTCCTCATGCCGCCGTGCCGTGTAGTCGCTGGGCGAAAGCAGGGCATCCACGTGCCGCAGCGATTTCTTTACGAATCCGCCGTTGCGCCAGAGCTGAGGCGGCGTGCCCGAGCGCAGGCAACAGCGAATGCACTCTGGCTTGTCGCACGCCTGTTTGCCGTTCTTCCAAAAAATATGCATCGGGCACAACAGCCAGTGTTCATGGAGCGTGTACAGATTTACCGCCGCCTGGCTCATCGGCAGAATGCCGAGTCCTCCGACGAGAGAAATATTGTGAAAATTCACCACGTCGAAATGGCGCGCAAATATCTGCTTGAGAGCGGAAGTCTTGAGTCCCGGCGAGCCGGTCTGCTGGGTAATGAGAGGGGATAACGCGCCGAAGGCACTGCGCAGCCGATGCACCGTGACGCCGTCGTCTACCAATTCGACCGGCTTGGCGCCGCCCGCCTTGAGGCGGTACGCGTCTTCGCAATGCACGACCTCCACCTGATGCCCGCGGGCCACTAGCGCCCGGGCCAGGCTTTGGACAAAAACGCCATCGCCGCCGAAATGGTAGGGCGGATAGTACGAAGCCACCATGCAGAACCGCATTATCTTTCCAAGCGCTGGGCGCGCATCCGGTTGGTCATGAAGTGGATCTCCGTCATTGTACCTGCGCTCTAGTGACCCAGTAGGCCCCGAAAAACGCCAAGGACTTGCGGGCCCAGCTGCAGTCCGATCCGCAGATCCATCAGAGGAGCGGGAAGCAGCATCCACCACCACGCCCGCATGCGATTCTTCGCGGCCGCGGCTTGCAGCGCGATCAGAATGAGCAGCGGTGAAAAGGCTCGGGTATAGCCAAAACTGTCGCGCCAATAAATACTGCTGGTCAACATGATGGCCATGGCAGCGAACAAGACGGCGGCAATGGAAATGGGGTTGAGCGGGCGAGTCCGAAGCAGATGCAACCCGGCGACGAGGGCGCAGAGCATGCCGAGCAAAGACACGAAATCCAACGACCGGGTGATGCTCTCGATCGCCGCGCTCAGAGCATAATGCGGCGGGTGCAGAATGGCTCCGATGAAGCCGAGTCCCAATCGGAGCTCTAAGAAATTAGGCATTCCGGAGGTGTTTGGATCCCCGTGCAGATTCCAGTAGACGTACCCATACCAGGCGAGCATAGGCAGGCAGGCTGTCGCCCAGAAAGCGGCGCGGGCAAAGCGCCTCTGGCTCAGATCGAACAGAATGCAGCCAGCCACCAACAGTGTCCCGGTCTCCCGTACCAGGCAGGCCGCCAAAAGCAGCGCATACAGTTTGGCGGTATTCCCGGTCGCGATGAAATAGACGAAACCCACGGAAAGCGCGGCCAGGGCGCCGTCCATGGTCATTCGATCCATAGAGATCAAAGCCGCCGGCACTAACGGGAAAGCCAGTGCCCACGCGGCATGAAATCCGTACAGCACCGCCCAGCGGCTGAGCCAGAAGGATCCCAGCAAGACGAACAGCGAAGTAGTCGCGAGGTACGCCGCGTCAATCCATTGCTGGCGCCCGCCGGCAAGCATGAAGGCCAGAGCGGGAACCAGAATGCGGCGGTATCGGAACGTAGGGCTGTCGAGGTAATGTTCCCATCCGTTGCGAAAGAACGGATCGTGCGAAATATACCGATACATCTGACCGTCGTACCCGCGGCCGGGAAACAGATACGTGCCTGCCTGCAATTCTGGCGGTACGGGTCTGACTTGCCCGGTGTAAAAGAGGGCGGTCCAGTTGTCTTGACGGTTGTAATGTACCGTGAGAAATTGCCAGGCGAGTACACAAACGCAGGCGGCAACGGCCCAGACAAACGACACGCGGGCTGAAACAACTGGGGGGTTGGGCTCGAAATTCAGCCCTGAAGTATAGCATTGATTTCTGGCCACGCTAGAATATCCAGATGAAAAGCGTGGGCCGGGTGGAGAGCGTGTGGCGTTATCCGGTCAAGAGCATGCGCGGCGAAGAGCTGCCCGAAGCTTTTGCCGGCTTTGGCGGCGTCTACGGCGACCGGATGTTCGCGTTCCACAGCTCAGGCGCACCCAAAGGCTTTCCCTATCTGACTGCGCGGGAGCAGCAGCAAATGCTGAAGTATCAGCCGGTGTACCGCGATGCGGATCTCATGGCGAAGCCGCCCAACCTCGCGGACGTGGAGGCACTCGCGCCCGGCTTGACCACTGTTTATCCGAGTGCCGCTCAGGTGGTGGTGAACGTCAAGACGCCGGCTGGAGAGCTGCTCGCGGTGGACGATCCCCGGCTCGCGAGCCACTTGCGAGAAGGCATTGCTGAAACCAATGAACTGACCTTGCTGCGGTCCGATCGCGCGCTGACGGATTGCCGCCCGATTTCCCTGTTTTCGATTCAGACTGCCCGCCAACTGAGCCAGGAAGTTGGCGCCAATCTGGACAAGCGGCGATTCCGCGCGAACGTGTATCTCGACATCAGCTCGGAGATTGCGTTCGAAGAAGAGGAATGGGTGGGACGCACGGTGCGGATTGGGACGCAGACGACGCTGGCGGTGGTCAAGCGCGACCAACGCTGCAAAATGATCACCCTCGATCCCGATACAGGCGAGGCGAATCGGGATATCATCCGGCACCTCGCGAAACAACATGAGAGCAAGGCCGGCGTGTATGCGGCAGTGTTGGTTGAGGGCACGATGCGGCCGGGTGACGAGATCGCGCTTCTGTAATTACCGGCTTATCTGATCTACGTCCACGTCGAAATTGTGGCCGATGCGGAACGCGTACATTCCGTCGGTGTGAATTTTACTTTTGGGCAGGCGCGTTACTTCCGTGCCGTTCACGCTGAAGATCACTTCCTCGCCTTGCACCTGGATGCCGAGCGTGTTGGTCTGCCGGCCATCGGCGCCTTGCGGGACGATCGCCGGATGCGCCGTCCAGTTCACGACGGGCACTGGCTTTTGGTCACCATCGCGGTTGGCAATGAAATACTCGCCGCGGTTCCGCACCAGGAAATAGGAATAAGTCTGGTTGGGGCCTTGCAGATCCGTTCCGCCAATCATAAGCCCATACGAAATCGGATGAGTAGGTGCTTTGGTTTGGGTCAAGCGCGCTTGCTATGAAAATAGCAATGTGCTAAAAAAACAGCATGTTCAAGATGGCTCTTCTCATCAGCGCCAGCTGGTTCGCCGCGATTGCGGCTTTCGGTGAGCAAAGGATGATCGGCATTGGAGATCGACGCATATCCGTCTATTGCGACGGCGGGGCTGGGCGTTTAGCGACGGTGATACTGATTCCGGCCGGCGGGCGGACTGCTAAGGATTGGGCAACGGTCCAGCCCGCCGTAGCGAGCTCCACGCGAGTGTGCAGTTATGATCACGCCAATTTTGGCGCGAGCGACAAAGCGCCGGTGAAGCTGCAATCGGTGGATGAAGTCGTAGACGATCTGCACGCGTGGCTCGAAGCTTCGAGCGAGAAGGGACCTTTCATTTTAGTCAGTCATTCCAACTCCGGGTTCTATGCCCGGCGCTTCGTCACCAGATATCCGAACGAAGCGGCCGGGCTGGTATTTGTGGACTCGTCCCATGAGGAGCAGGCATTGCGGCTGCATGAACTCGATCCCCAAGGGCCAGGTCTGGACGACCTGACCGGGCGGCTGGGGTTTTATGTGAAGCCGGGTCAGCGGCTGGAATGGCACACGGAGCTGCCGTTGATCGTGCTCGGCCGCGGAACGCCGTTTCCACGCAAGGCGCGTGACGGAAGCGACTCGCCAGCCGACCGCATGACCGAAGAGCAGTTTGCGGCCTGGGATCGGATTTGGAGAGAGTTTCAGCAGGACCTGGCGAAGCGCTCCACGCACGGCGAGTTTCGAGTCGCCGAAAAGAGTGGACACTTCATCCAGCAGGACCAGCCTGAGCTGGTCATTCAAGCGATTCGAGATGTGAGCCAGATTCACTGATCTCCCAGGTCTATCGGATCGAGTCGCAAGATTGCAAACAAGGCGGTTGGCCTACGCCGGAACCGTAGCCAGCGCGGGAATCGCTTGACAGGCCGCTCTATAATCGGACTAGCAGGCGGCGCAATATGCCGTCTATCCCGCTGACCGGAGTTTCCCGCACTATGTTGAAGTCCCTGGATGTTCTGATTGGATTCGCGTTTATCATGCTGCTGGCGAGCATGGCCGTGACGGCGCTCACGCAAGCAATTACTTCCGCCTGCCAATGGCGAGGCAAACATTTGTATGACGGCCTGGTAGCGTTGCTGGGCCAGATCGATCCGAAGCTCACGCGTTTTTGCGCCGAGCAAATCGCGGCCGCCGTGCTGACGCATCCGCTGATCGCGCAGGCCGGCGGCAAGCCCGGCACGGTGATTCAGCGCGAAGAGTTCATTCGCATTCTGCTGGAGCTGGCGGCGGGCCGCGAGCCCGGCGGCAAATCCATGGATGGATTCGTGCGCGCCACGCTGAAGAAAGTTCTGGAGAGCCGCGGCATTTCCGAGCCGGGCGTGGTGTTGGAAGACATACAACTGCTCGCGCTCAAGCTCGAAGGGCTGCGTCCGGACCTGCCTGCCGCGGCGCGCCAGGGATTGGCGATTTTGAGCGAAGCGTCGAGCGAATTTGTGGCGCGCACCAATGCCTGGTTCGACGAAACCATGGATCGGGTAGCCCACGAATTCTCCCGGCACACGCGGCTGGTCACGCTGGCCGTGGCTGCGATGCTGGCTTTGACGCTACAGTTGGACGCGCTCGATCTGCTGCGGCGGTTGGCGGTGGACGATGCCACTCGCACCGCTCTGGTGACGCGTGCGCAGACGGGCGCTGAACCGATTGCGTCGGTTGCGGAGCTGCGGCAATTTGCGCGCAGCGGCTATGCCGTGCTGCCGGAGAACTGGAAGGCGGAATGGAATCGGGGCAAGCTGCCGGGGATCGTGCTTTCAATGCTGCTGCTGAGCCTGGGCGCGCCGTTCTGGTACAACGCGCTGAAAGATTTGGTGCGATTGCGCGCGCCGCTTGAACGCAAAGAGCAGGAGCAGCGGGAACAGCGGCAGGCGGGTCCGGCGCCCTTGACGGCTTGGCTGCCGGGGGAACGCGGAGATCTTTCCGCGACCGGCGCGGCCGGTTGAGCGCTGTGAAATGGATGGGCTGCGCGGCGGGCAACTTTCACAAAGGGCGATCGGGATCGGAGCCGCAGGCGATCGTGATTCATGTGATTGTCGGGTCGCTGGCCAGCGCGGGCATCACGTTCGGCGACGCGCGCTCGGCGGTGTCGGCGCATTACGGCGTGGGCAAGGGCGGTGCCGTGCACCAGTTCGTGGAAGAGACGGACACGGCGTTTCATGCCGGCATCGTGGTGCGGCCTACCTGGGCGAATCTGCGGACGGGCGTGAATCCGAATTTGTACACCATCGGCATCGAGCATGAGGGGCTGGCCACGGACATCTGGACCGACGACCAGTACGGCGCTAGCGGCAGGCTGATTCACGAAATCGGGCGGCGCTGGCGCATTCCTCTGGACCGGGCGCATGTGGTGATGCATCGCGAGATTCGGGCGTCGAAAAGCTGCCCCGGGATGGCGGATATGAATCGGCTGATTGCGGGAGCGGCGCTGGTGGCGGATGCGGTGACTGCGCCGCCGCTGTGGGTTGCAACAGTCGTTCATGCCAATTTGCGGCTGGGGGCGCCGTCGACGCACGCGCCGGTGACGCGCACTCTTTCGGGCGGGACGGTGATGGAATTCGCGGGTTTCATGGATGGAGAGAAGGTCGACGGCAATCCTTGCTGGTATGTGACGGCGCAGCGGGAATATTTGTGGGCGGGGGCTACGGACAAACCTGCGCCTGGGGCGAGGGCCTAAGACATTTCTCGCAGAGACGCAGAGAACGCAGAGATTTCTGGCGGCTGTATACTAAAAGCCGCCCGAATGTGTAGAATTCACACGATCTCCTTCGCGGGACTGCTTTTAGCGGTGGCCGCTGGGGCCGCCGATTCTCCTCGAGACGCCGCTCTTGAGGCTTTTCGTAATGCTGACTATGCTACGGCTGTTCCTCTGCTCGAGATGGCGTCGGGGGCGGATCCGAAGGACGATCTGGCCGCTGCTGCGCTGCTGTCTTCGCTGATTGCTGAAAATACCTACGACAAAGCGGTTGATCTCGGCGCAAAACTAAAGATGCAATTTCCCGATTCAGCCGAAGCCCTGTCAGCCCGCGGGGATCTCGCCTTCTACCTGGGCCACATGGCGGAGGCTTCGCAGCTCTACAAAGAATCGATCAAGAAGAAAGAAAACGCTCGCGCACATCTTGGCTTGTACAAAGTGCTGCGTGCCGCCTCCTATTACCGCACGGCGCGCCTCATGCTGCTGCGCGGATACGAGCTGGATCATTCCGACGCCGCCTTGCTGCACGCCTGGCTGGATATCCTGCCGTGGGCCAAACGCAAACCGATTCTGGAGCAGATGATCAAGGATCATCCGGAGAACCAGGAGTTGATCGAGGGTTTCCAAACCGGCCTCGCCGTCAGGGAAGAGCTGGACGGAGAGGAGGGCAACCTCCTGCAGGGTGATCCAATCGACACGGTGCTTCCCATGGAGGCCTCGCTTTACGACATTAAGCGTTTGCGGGGTTGGACGCTCAAGTTCAGCTTGAATGGCGGCAAGCCCCTCCATCTGTTGATCGACACCGGGGCCAGTGGGATTGTGATCAATCGCAATAGCGCCGATAAGAACGAACTGGAACGTCTAGGAAGTTTTAAGGCGCACGGCATCGGCGACGAGGGAGGCCGTTTGTCGCATGCCAGTATTGCGGAAACCTGCGAGTTCGGCGCGCTTCGCTACAAGAACTGTATCGTCCATATTGTCGAACAGAAAGACGTGGCCGGCGTGAACGGGTTGGTCGGCACCGATTTTTTCTCCCGTTTTCTGGTCGAGCTGGATTTTGAACAACACAAAATCCGCCTGACGCCGCAGCCGAAGCGTCCGCCATCCGAGCAGGGTTATGACCGCACTGTAACAACTGGATTCACGCCAATTTTCCGTCACGGCCACTTCCTGCTGATTCCCACGCGCGTCAATGGATCGGAGGAGGGTTTGTTCCTTCTGGATACCGGCGCGGGTCTGTCTAACATCGACAGCACTTTTGCCAAGACCGTGACGAAGATACGTGACGAGCAACAGTTGCGTGTGCGTGGAGTTGAAGGCAATGTCAAGAAGGTATCGACTGCCGACCGGGCGGTGGTGGAGTTCGCCCAATTTCGCCAGCAGAGTGTGGATCTTCCCGCCTTCGATTTGAATTCGGGCACGAATCGCGCGATACGAATGGCAGGCATCATTGGCATACCTGTGCTCGGGCTGTTTAAACTGACCATCGATTACCGCAATGGCCTGGTGAAGTTCGTTTATCTGGGAGAATCAGGGGCAAAGCGCGCCGAGATGCATCCGTAACAAGAGCGGTGTATGATAGGGTCTTCATGGGGAAGATGACGAGGACAGCGTGGTGCGGCATTTGGCTGCTCTGCGCGCTGATTATCGCGGCGTCCATCGACAACATTCCCGATCCTCCGGCGGAAAAATCCGGCACAACAAACGTCCGAGCGGCTGGCGTCATGGGCTCGCTGCAAGCACTTGCGGGCGGGGAACTAAGAAATCTTGCCCGCGTTCCGGGTCCGCGCGTCGCCCGCTGGAATACGTTGAAGCAGGTCATTGACACGCGCCTTCCTATTGCTGAGATCGCGTTAGTGCGGCAGGCCGCCGATCCCTCGCCACCGGCATTCGTCCGGAGCTAAACAACTCCTTACAGGGCTTATACAACCCCGGCAGCCGTCGGCCGTGCTGCTCACAGGGGTGTCGAAGCGCCCAAAACTATTTCCGCCATCGATGACGCCGTGTGCCGTTCTCGCGCGTCATTCAAACAAGGCTCCAAAGGAGGGATCCAGTATGCAAACGTCGGAGATCCTCAGTGCTTGGAACAAGATACTCAAGGGGCAACGGCCATCGCTTTCGATCGAGATTACGAAAGAGTGTCCCCTGCAGTGTCCGGGTTGTTACGCGTATGAGGATGCGCACTTGGGAGGCGGGGTGACGTTGCGGAATCTGAATGACCGCAAAGGGCAGGAACTGGTGGACGGCGTGCTGGAGGTTGTCGATCGCTTGCAACCTTTGCACCTGTCGCTGGTTGGTGGAGATCCGTTGGTTCGGTACCGCGAGCTGGAAATCATGATTCCGTTGCTGCTGGCCCGCGGCATTCATGTGCAGGTGGTCACGAGCGCGTTCCGGCCTATGGCGCCGTCCTGGGCGGAGATGGCGCACATGAACATAGTGGTTTCGATCGACGGGCTGCAGCCCGAGCACGACGTGCGCAGGGCGCCGGCAACCTACGAAAGAATCCTGAAGAACATCGAGGGACAGAAGGTCACCGTGCACTGCACGGTCACCGGTCAGATGATGAAGCGTCCGGGATACCTGAACGAATTCCTGGAGTTTTGGACGCCAAGGCCGGAGATTCGCAAGGTTTGGTTCAGTTTGTTTACGCCACAAGTTGGAGATCAGCTGCCGGAGATACTGGGGCCGCAGGAGCGCACGCAGGCGATTGCGGATATGACCCATTTACGGAGGATATTTCCGAAGCTGGACATGCCGGAGGGTCTGATCCGGCAGTTTGCCACACCCCCACAGACACCAAGTGACTGCGTTTTTGCCTTGACCACCCAGACGCTGTCGGCGGATCTGAAGACCAGGATCACGCCGTGCCAGTACGGTGGCAATCCAGATTGCGGTTCTTGCGGATGCATCGCATCCATGGGGTTGGCGGCCGTCGCGGCTCACAAGCTGGGTGGCTTCATTCCGGTCGGAGCGATCTTCAAAGCTTCGATCAAGATTGGGCAGGCGCGGCTTAAGCGCCACCCGCAACCAGTGCCCGTCAAAGAGGCGCTGCGGGTATTGCAGTAAAGGGGGAAACGTCATGGCGAATTACAGAGATGTCGAAATCGCGTCGTTGTTGGAATTGTCCGCGCGCATCGGGCGCGATCCGCTACTGGCGCAGGCGAGCACGGGAAACACTTCGATCAAGATCGACGGGGTGCTGTGGATGAAAGCGTCAGGCAAGTGGCTGGCGGATGCCCAGCGCGGCGATTTTCTGATTCCGGTAGACCTGGCGCAGGTGAGGGAGTGCGTGCGGCTGAACATCGATCCGGCGGAGAAATGTTCGGGTGGGCCGGGGAACCTGCGGGCCTCGATCGAGACGGCGATGCACGCCGTGTTGCTGCAGCGGGTGGTGATTCATGTTCATTCGGTGAACGTGATTGCCTGGGCGGTGAGGGAAGATGCGTCGACGTTGCTGGAGGTTCTACTGCTTGGTCTGCGATGGCAGTGGATTCCGTACGTGCCCTCCGGCCTGCCGCTGGCGCAGGCGATTGAAGAGGTGGTGATCCTGGCGCCGGAGACTGAGGTACTGGTTCTCGGGAATCATGGACTGGTGATTTGCGGCGAAGATTGCGCCGCGGCGGAGGCGCTGCTGACGGAAGTGGAACAGCGGCTGGCGATTACGCCGCGCACTGCGCCTGAACTGGACCGTGCGAACCTGGCGCGGATCGCCGAGCGCTCTCAGTGGACGTTGGCGGAGGACGCGGCGCTGCACGCGCTGGGCACGGATGCCATTTCACGAGAGGTGCTGTCGGGCGGCCTCCTGTATCCGTGCCAGGCGATTTTCTCAAACTCCACAACGCCGGAATTTTTCCGTCCAGTTTCCGGCGCGGACGCTGCGGAGAGCTATGAAAGCCGCTACGGGGACCGTCCGTTTCTGATTGTCGAAGGGAGCGGGATGCTGATCGGCCGGACGATGACGCCGGCGCAGTACGCCGTGCTGGGCGGACTGGCGGAAGTGGTGCAGAGGATCAGCCGGACCGCTCCGCTGCGGTATCTGACGGAGTATGAGATCGGCAGGGGCTTGAACGTGGACGCGTACCGGTACCGGGAACTGGCGGATGCGAACCACGCGGTGGGGATGGCCTAGGGCGTTGGAGCGAGGGAGGGAACGGCGACGGCTACGGTTTGGGCGGTAGCGTCGCCGACCTTTACACGGAGAATTCTGGCTCCATAGTTCGAGGGAAAGTTGGGCAGGCGGACGTTGATCTGCACGACGCCAGCAACTAGTCCCGGCGCAGCGCCCGCGTAGAGAACCTCGAGCGGCTGGGCGAAGGTAGGGTCAACCGGCGCCAGTTCGTCGACTGACACGGAAAGCTTCAATTGGGCAAATGGCGCCTGGTTGACGCTGCCATCCGTGCTGGCCGGATTGGTGAGTCCGGCACCGGTTCCCCATAAAGCGATGATCGTTCCAGGCACAGCAGGATTGTTTGGTCCGTTGATGGTGCCATCCTGATTGACCGCGGCCGCGTACGGCCCTCCGTTCGAGCCCGCCCCGGATTGAAAAAGCTGAGGCATGGCCGGTGCTACGACGACCGGACCGAGATTGGCTGCGGCCGTGCCGAATTGCAGGCGGACTGTCACCGAGGGCCGTGAGCTGACTCCAAATGGCACGATGGTTTCGACGCGATTGGCGCTGACGGAGATCATGGCGCCTGGAATTTCGTCGAATAGCACAGAGATGCCTTGCAGCGATTTGGGGACTGCGCCAGTGGCATCCAGTTGAAAGCTCGCCGGGACGGTGGGACCGAGAAAGAAGCCGTACAGAGAGACCAATTCGCCGGGCGCTATTGCGGAATCCAGTTGATTGGTGAGGGCGGCGTTCACCACGCCGAGGATTGATGGCAAGGTAGTGGGTGCCGGGTTGTAGCCAAGTACCTGGTTGCCAGCGAGCACGTCGATTGCGCCGTTGGTTTCGAGAGCCATGGCCGGGATGGTGCTGTCGACAAACGGAAAGTAGGTCGATGAAACCAAGGCGGAGCCATCTGCGCTGAGCATGGCGATAAAGCTGTTTCCGGAAGGCAGCGCGCCCGGTGTGGTGGGAAAGTCTGCGGAGTTGGTGTAGCCGCTGACGATGGCCCTGCCCAGAGCGTCCACCGCGATCGCATTAGAGCCGTCCTGTTGCTGCCCGCCGAGGAATGTCGAGTAAGCAAAGCTGGACGCGTGAGGGTCGATCTTGGTAACGAAGGCGTCCGATGTGGGGAGTACGTCGGGATTCGTGGGGTCAAAATCTCCAGCGAAGTGGGTTTGAAAAGCACCGGGCGTTACGGGAAAGGCGGCGTTGACGGTGGTGCCGGTCACGTAGATGAATCCGTGGGTGTCAACGGCGATGCCGGCAACCTTATCCGCATTGAACTCTACGTCAGGGCCGACGCCAATAATCCCACCGCCGAGATAAGTGGCGAAGACCAAGCCCGATCCGCCCGCGTTGAGTTCGGCCACAAAAGGCGCGGGGGATGCGCTGTTGCACTGGCAGGTGGGCTGAGGCGCGCCCGCGGTGACAGGAAAGTCGTGAGTACTGGTGGTTCCGGCTATGAAGGCATTGCCTGAGGCGTCCGTAGTGATAACCGCTCCGACCTCGTTGTTTCCGCAAGGGACGCCGGGTACGGCGCAGGTGGTATTCTTCCCACCGACAAAAGTGGAGTAAATCAGTGAGCTGCCGGACGCATTCAGTTTGCTGACGAAGGCCCTTTCAATCTGGGCCTCAGTGTTGGTTTGGTAAGCGCCCGGCGTTGTAGGAAAGTCCAGGGCTTCTGTGGAGCCGGTCAGATAGATATCGCCATGGTGATCGGCAGCGACAGCGCGGATCTGCGTGCCGCGAATTCCTCCGAAATACGTTGCGAACAGAATGGTGCCGGCGGAACTCACTTTCACGACAAACGTCCCGCCAGTCGATGGTGGAATGTGCGGCTGCAGCGCGTTGGGCGTGGTAGGAAAATTCGACGACTCGGTATCGCCAACAACGATGGCGTTACCGGCACCATCGACTGCCATGCCGTTCAACTGCAAGGCTTGACTGCCGTTCAAGACAACTCTGAAGATTTGCCGATCTTGGGGGTCGAACTTTGCTACGAAGAGGTCCTGCTGCGTTCCCGTTCTTCCGGCTACCCAGACGTTGCCGAAGGCGTCGGCGGCAACACGCGTTGTATCTGAATACGACGCCGGGTCCAGGGGAATTGAACGAGTGACCGTTTGAGCCGACAGGTTCGCCACGCTCAAAATGATCCATGCGAGGCTGAGCTTTCTAAATTGGCTCACAGTGCTTGGAGTATATACCTGATCATCTTCGGAATCGCGCGTATCCCTGTTAAAATCAAATCAGTACCTTTCTGTGTATGACCACCCCTGAAGAGCGTCGTTTGGCGCTTCTAGACGCGCTGGAGTCGCGAATCCTGATTATCGATGGGGCGATGGGCACCATGCTGCACAAGCAGCAGCTCACCGCGGCGGACGGGCCTGCCTTGGACGGCTGCGTCGAGTACCTGCTGAAATCGCGGCCGGAAGCGGTGCTGGAGGTTCATCGGGAATACCTTAAAGCCGGGGCCGACATTATTGAAACCAATTCTTTTGGTGGCACGCGCATCGTGTTGGCGGAGTTCGGGTTAGAGGACCAAGTGGAATCCCTTAACGCCACTGCGGCGCGGCTGGCGCGGCAGGCGGCGGATGAGTTTTCGACGCCCGCGAAACCGCGCTGGGTTGCCGGTTCGATGGGGCCTACTACCAAGGCCATTACGGTCACAGGCGGCGTTACGTTTCGGCAGCTGGAAGCGAATTATTATGAGCAGGCCAAGGCGCTGCTTAGCGGTGGCGCGGATATTTTGGTTCTGGAAACTTGCCAGGATACGCGCAACGTAAAGGCCGGGGTTCTGGGTGTCCAGCGATTGATGCGAGAGCTGGGGCGGCGCATTCCTTTCATGATTTCGGGCACGATCGAAGCCATGGGCACGATGCTGGCCGGACAGACGGCTGACGCGCTGTGGAGTTCGATCGCGCATGTGGATCTGCTGTCGGTTGGGCTCAACTGCGCCACCGGTCCGGAGTTCATGACGGATCACCTGCGCACGCTGAGCGAAATCGCCTCGACGCGGATTTCCTGCTATCCCAACGCCGGGCTGCCCAATGAAGAGGGCAAGTATCTGGAAACGCCGGAGTCGCTGGCCGTTCAGCTCGAGCGCTTTGTGGACAATGGCTGGCTGAATCTGGTGGGCGGATGCTGCGGCACCACCGCCGATCACGTACGCGCTATCGCGCAGATGGCGGAAGGACGCAGACCGCGCGCGGTTCCGGGGCAATCGCGGCGGGCATTTTATTCGGGAATCGAGCTGGTGGAGGCGGAAGACAGCGTGCGGCCGCTGATTGTGGGCGAGCGCACCAACGTCATCGGCTCGCGCGCGTTTAAGAAGCTGATTGCCGAAGAGCAGTGGGAGCAGGCTACCGAAATCGCGCGGCAGCAAGTGAAGAACGGCGCGCACATTGTGGACGTGTGCCTGCAGAGTACCGATCGCGAAGAGATCAAGGACATCCCGCTGTTTTACGAGAAGCTGATCCGCCTGGTGAAGGCGCCGATCATGATCGACACCACTGATCCGGCGGCGATTGAGCTGGCGCTCACTTATTGCCAGGGCAAGAGCATTATTAACTCCATCAATCTGGAAGACGGTGAGGAAAAGTTCGAAAAAGTCTGTCCGCTGGCGCGCACGTTTGGGGCGGCGCTGATTGTCGGCACGATCGACGAAGACAAATTGCAGGCGCAGGCGTTCACGCGGGAGCGCAAGCTGGCGGTGGCCGAGCGATCGGTGAAACTGCTAACGGAAAAATACGACATTCCGCCGGAGAGCATCATCATCGATCCGCTGGTGTTTCCTTGCGCGACGGGCGACACCAATTACATTGGCGGCGCGGTGGAGACGATTGAAGCGCTGCGGCTGATTCGCGAGCAGATCCCCCACGTCAAGACGGTGCTAGGCATCTCGAATATCTCGTTTGGCTTGCCGGCCTCGGCGCGCGAAGTGGTGAACTCGGTTTTCCTTTATTACTGCACGAAGGCGGGGCTCGATCTGGCCATCGTGAATGCCGAGAAGCTGGAGCGATTCGCCTCCATTCCGGTAGACGAGCGGCGCCTGGCGGAACATCTGCTGTTCAACACGCCGCCACCGGAGGCTGAGGACGAAACGCTGCGTCTGGCGCCGGAGGATTGGCGTGCGCAGACTGCCGAGCAGAAGGCCGCGATCAATCAGTACCACATCGCCGCCATCACGGATTATTTCCGCAAGACGGTCAAGAAAGATAAAGCCAAAGCCGCCGATTTGCCGCTCGATCAGCGCCTGGCGAACTACATCATCGAAGGCACCAAGGAAGGCCTCATTCCCGATCTGGCGCTCAAGCTGAAAGACGCCGCGCCGCTCGAAATCATCAACGGTCCGCTGATGGCGGGCATGTCGGAAGTCGGGCGGCTGTTCAACAACAACGAGCTGATCGTGGCTGAGGTGCTGCAATCGGCGGAAGCGATGAAGGCCGCGGTGAATTATCTGGAAGGCTTCATGGAGAAGGCGGACACGGCGGCGCGCGGGCGCATCGTGCTGGCTACCGTGAAGGGCGACGTCCACGATATCGGTAAGAACCTGGTCGAGATCATTCTGAGCAATAACGGCTACACGGTGATCAACCTGGGCATCAAGGTGCCGCCGGAGAAGCTGATCGAGGCATTTCGGGAGCATGCGCCGGATGCCATAGGGCTTTCGGGCCTGCTGGTGAAGAGCGCGCAGCAAATGGTGATCACGGCGAGCGACCTGCGCAATGCCGAGATTCGCGTGCCGCTGCTGGTGGGCGGGGCGGCGCTGTCGCAGAAATTTACGAATTACAAAATCGCTCCGGCTTACGGCGAGGCGGTTTGCTACGCCAAGGATGCTATGACTGGTTTGCGGCTGATGAACCAGTTGATGGATCCTTCGGCGCGGGAAGCAGCTGCTGCGGGATCATACGCATTTGTCTGCGCCGCACGTGGAGGAAGCTCCGGCTGAACCTTTGACGCCGATTACCGAGATACGCAGCGCCAAAGTGCAGGCTGGGCTCGCTCTGCCGGACGCGCCGTATCTCGATCGCAAAGTGCGCGACGTGCCGCAACTAGCCGAAGTGTGGAGTTACATCAATCCCAACATGCTTTACGGCAGGCATCTGGGCTATAAGGGCAACTTCGAAAAGCACTTGCTGGAGCATGAGGAGAAAGCGCTCTCGCTTTATCATCAGGTGGAAGAGCTCAAGCACGAAGCTGCGAAAGTCATGAAGGTGCGAGCGGTCTGGCAATTCTTCGAAGCGGAACGCGCGGGGAATGCGATCAACCTTTTTGCGCCGGGCGGAGTGGAACCGATTCACACATTTCGCTTCGGCAGGCAGCGCCGCGAAGAAGGACTTTGCCTGAGCGATTACATTCTGGATCCGAGGAACGGCAAGCGGGATCACCTGGCGATCTTTGTGGTGACAGCGGGCGCCGGCATCCGCGAGCAATCCGAGGAATGGAAGCGGACCGGCGAATATTTCAAGGCGCATGCGCTGCAGTCGGTGGCGATTGAATCGGCGGAAGGCTGCGCGGAATGGCTGCACCGGCGGATTCGGGAGGACTGGGGATTTCCGGACCCACCGACTATGAGCATGCAGGAGCGGTTTACGTCGCGCTATCGCGGGAAACGCTATAGCTTTGGGTATCCGGCTTGCCCGAACCTGGACGATCAGCTCGGGATTTGGAAGCTGCTGCATCCGGAAGATATCGGGGTGGAACTCACCGAAGGCATGATGATGGAGCCTGAGGCTAGCGTAAGCGCGCTAGTGTTCCATCATCCGGACTGCGTGTACTTCACGGCTAGCGAAGAGACGGAAACCGTCGTCGTTTAAAAAAACCCCCAAGACATTTCTCGCAGAGACGCGGAGAACGCAGAGAACTACAACAGCATTAATTTCTGTTTGGTTTTCTCTGTGTACTCTGCGTCTCTGCGAGAAATTCTTGGTTTATTTCACTAGCGTTTTTCGTATATCCAGGTAGCTCTTCACTGCGTCGGGCAAGCCCGGCATGGGGGTCAATCCGACTTTCTCGATCTTGCTGTTGGAAAGCGCCGAGTACTTCGGACGCCGTGCTGCCGTCCGGTATTCGCGCTCGTCGGTCGCCTGCAGTTTGGGTTTCAAGCCTGCCGTCTCGAAGATCAGCTTCGCGAAGTTGAACCACGGAATTGCGGTTCCACCGCCTATGTGGAAAGTGCCGTACAAATTGCGCTCCACTAAATCCACGGTGCGCTCGGCCAGCAGGGGCGCGTACGTCGGCGACGCCACGTGATCCTCCACTACGCGAATGGTCTGCCCGGAAGCGGCGCGGCGCAGCATCAGCTCGACAAAATTGCCGCGATTGGTTTTGAGGCCGCCCGGTCCGAAAACGCCACAGGTTCGCACGATCAGTGCGTGGTCGAGATAGGCGTGCGCATAGAGCTCGCCGGCATACTTCGAGACGGCATAAGCGCCCAGCGGATGCGGCCTATCGTCTTCCGTATACGGGCGTCCGGCGGTGCCGTCGAAAACATAATCGGTCGAGAAATGCACCAGGCGCGCGTCCGTCTGGCGGCAGGCGAGCGCCAGGTTGCGGACGGCCAAGCCGTTGGCTATGAAAGCGGCTTGCGGCTCGGTCTCGGCGACATCCACCTGATTATAGGCGGCGGCGTTGAACACCACTTCCGGATCCAGATCGGCGAGCACGCTTTCGACGCGATCGCGGTCGGAGATATCGACGGAGGCTCTCTCAAATCCAGTTACTTCAAAACCGCGCGCCTTCAACACCCGTACGAGTTCCACGCCCACTTGCCCGGAGCTGCCGAATACCACTGCCTTGTGCGCCATCTCCACGAGCATAGCTCACAACGTTTACTCGTCGCGCAACGCGACCATCGGATCGACTCTCGCGGCGCGGCTGGCGGGGATTACGGCAGCGAATGCGGCAACCAGCAGGAGAAGCACGGAGACCCCGGCGAAGGTGGCGGGATCGGTCGGACTGATTCCCAGCAGCAGGCTGGACATGAAGCGGGTGACGCCGAACGCACAGCCCAGGCCGATGGCAATGCCGAGCAGCGCCAGCAGTGCGCCTTGGCCCACCACCAGACGAAGCACGTCGCCATAGCCTGCTCCCAGCGCCATGCGAACGCCGATTTCGTGGGTGCGCTGGACCACAGTGTAAGAGAGAATGCCGTAAATTCCCATGGCCGCGAGCGCCAGCGCCAGCACGCCGAAACTTCCCATCACTACTGCAGCTACGCGCGCCGAGAACAGGGAGATGCCCATCTGCTCGGTGAGAGTGCGGACGTTGAACAGTGGCAGGCCTTCGTCCAGACTCTGGGCCTCACGGCGAATCGCATTCAGCGAGCCGCGCGGATCGGCCAGTGTTCTTACCAGCAGGGTGATGGACGACTGGTAATTTTGCAGTAGCGGCAGGTAAATATATGGCTCGGGGCGTTCGCCAAGGCTGATATATTTGCCGTCCTTGGCGACGCCCACCACTTGGATGCGGTCGGCGGCAACGCCGGGAAGAGCGAATACTTTGCCGATGGCGTTGCGTTCCGGATTGGCGCCGGGCCAGAAGCGGCGAGCAAAAGTCTCATTCACGATGGCGATGGCAGGCGCGCCCTCACGATCCAAAGCGGTGAAATCCCGCCCCTCGACCAGCTTGATTCCCATCGTTTGGAAATAGTCGAGGCTTACCACGGTGTTCAGAACCATGGGCACGTTGGCGCCGCGCTCTGTCGTTGCGCCTTCGATGAGAACGGCTTTTCGCGAGAACCCCAAGCTCAGCGGCACAAAGCCAGTGAGCGTGGCCGAGCGGACACCGGGCAATGCGCGGATACGATCCGTGAGTTGCCGGTAAAACTCGCTGCCTCGTGCGTCGTCGTAGCCTTGCAATCCTATGTCGATGGAAACGGCGTCGACGTGAGAAGGTTCGAAGCCGGGGTCGATTTGCTGCGCGTGCTGCAGACTGCGCACCGCCAATCCGGCGGCGATGAGCAGTACGAACGACAGCGCCCCCTGCGCCACTACCAGCGAATTGCGCCAGCGCGACTGGTGCCGGCTTTCTCCCGAGACGCGTTCTTTCAACGCCGAAGCCAGTTCGGGATTGGTCGCCTGGAGGGCGGGAACGAGTCCAAACAGCGCGCCGGTGAGCACCGAGAGCAGGGCAGTGAGGCCGAGCACACGGTAGTCCGCGTGCAAATCGAGAGCGAGCGTGATGTCGGTGGGCGGCTGAAAGGCTACCAGCAGGTGATTGATTCCCAGCGCGAGGATGAATCCCACTACACCGCCGGCCGAAGAAAGGAGCAGACTCTCCGTGAGTAACTGGCGGATGAGGCGGAAGCGGCTGGCGCCAACCGAAAGGCGAATGGCAATCTCTCTATGCCGTTGCGAGGCCCGCGCTAATAGCAGATTGGCCAGGTTGGTACAGGCGAGCAGTAGCACTAATCCGACGGCGCCCATCAGGACGCCGGCAAATCCGATGATCGGGCCGCGCAACGTGGGGAAGACCAGGCCGGGCCGCGACAGCATGATGCTCTGGCCTTCATTGCTTTGCGGAAATTCATTTCCCAGTTGCACGGCCAGGCCGTGAAGCGGTGGTAACGCCCTCACGGAATCGAGACCGGCCTTGAGACGGCCAACGACCCAGATGCGGCCATCGCCCCGCCGCTCCAGCCAATCGAGACCGGGCTCAATGGCGGCGCGCATCATCATGGGGATCCAGATATCGGGTGCGAAGACGACTTCGGTACCATTAAATTGCTTGGGCGCGATGCCGATCACGGTGAAGGCGTGGCTGTTTACGGTGATGGTTTTGCCGATGACGGCGGGGTCGGCGCCAAAGCGGCGCTCCCAGCAGCCATTGCTCAGCACCGCGACGGGATGCGTGCCGGGCGTGCGATCCTCCTCGGGTAGAAACGTCCGGCCGAGCGCTGCCTTGATTCCGAGCACATCGAAATAATTGCCGGACGCCAGATATCCCCAGATGCGCTCGTTACCGCCGCCGCGGCTCAGACTCATCGGCACGAATCGGAACGCCATGAGGCCGGAAAATACCGAGCTGCGGTCGCGAAAATCCCGGTAATTGGGATACGAAAACATCATCACGAGCGCGGTCGCGAGCTCTCACCGGGAACACTGAGACGACCTGCTCAGGCTGCGACACCGGCAGCGGCCGAAGCAGTACGGTGCTGACCAGGCTGAAGATCGATGTGTTGACGCCGATGCCGAGCGCGAGCGAAAGAATGGCGACGGTGGTAAAGCCGGGGCTGGCGCGCAGCCGGCGAATCCCGACGCGAATATCTTTCAGCAGGTCCAGCATGGCGGCCGACGCGTTTACACTTCTTTGGAATCGAAGATGAGCAGATCGACACCCGCCTGGGCGAAGTTTGCCAGATCTCCTGCCGCGGCTTGGCCTTCCGGCGAGCCCAGCCCGCGCTGCACGGCATCGGCTGAATCGAAGCTCAGAACTGCCGCCAGGTGGTACGGGCGAATCACCCTGAGGCGAGGCAATCAGGCCGGTACTCACTTCATAACGCCGCAGCCCGGGAACCTTCTTTGCGAGCGGTATGTGAGTTGCGAAGTAGTGGGCGTCGAAAGCCGCTGAGTCGGCTGGTTTCTTATATAGTGCAATGAGTTTCGCCATATGTAGGTTCGATACTACCACTTCACTGTTTTTCCCGGTTCGAGCGGCCAGACTTGCGTATCCGGCAAATCCTGAATGAGCCCGGCGAGCTGTTCGGGCCGTCCGGTCAGCGGCGGGAAGGTTCCGAAGTGCATGGGCACCACTCGCTGGGACGCAGCAGGCGGCAGGCGCACGGCGGCCTCATCGTGTAGAGATCGCCGATGGGCAGAAATGCCAGCTCAGGGTGGTACAAATCGCTGGATTAACTGCATGTCCGAAAACACGTTGGTGTCGCCGGCGAAGTAGAGCGCGCGGCCATCCTCGAAGCGCAGCAGGTAGCCGGCCGCCTCGCCACCGTAGATGATTTTGCCGTCGTCGAGGATGCCGCAACTGTGGACGGCGTGGGTCATGGTCACGGTGACGGAGCCGATTTTCTGCGAGCCGCCTTTGTTCATCGGGATTCATTGTTCGACACCCTTCGATTCCAGCCAGTGGCAGGTTTCGTAAATGGCTACGACCTGCGGCGAAAACTGCTTGGCCAATGGCACGGCGCTGTGGATGTGATCGAAGTGCCCGTGCGTGATGAGGATGGTGTCGATCCGGGAAAATTTGTGCCCCGCGGGTACATCGGATTACCTTCGTCCAGGGATCGAGAACAATAACTTCACCGGAAGGCAGTTCGAAATTTGAAAGTACCGTGGCCGAGCCAGGTGATTTGCATACGGCGTCATTTTACGGCGGTTTGAATGCCCTCGCCATAGGGCGCGATTTCCGGAATGCCGACGGGCAAGTGGCCGCGAATTGGGATTTCGCCGAACAACGCTTTGGCTGCGGCAATCTCGGACGGCGCGACGGTGCTGTACATCGCGATGTAGGCGGCGACTTTGGGGAAGCTGCGAATCAGGTAGGGATTGCCGAGTGCAACCAGCGTCACCGGCTTTCCGCCGGCGATCAGGGAATTCAAGACCGTGGAAAGCCGGTTACCTTGGGGCGCGGCGGTCGAGGCGAATGCCGCCACCACGCTGTTGTCGCAGGCCGTCATGCGTTCTGCCGCGGCGGAAAGCAGCGCTATCGGGCTGGGAGGAATCGAGCGAAATGATTTGCGACTGCGGGCTGCGGCGGGAAACTTCCTGTGAAAACGCCTGGCCTTGGGTGCCGTAGCGATTCTCAGCCAGAACGAAAAAACACGTCTTCTCCGGCGCGCGCAGCGGAACGACAGTTCCTTCATTGCGGACCAGGGTTACGGAACGATCGGCAACTTGCTGGGCCAGTTCGGCGGATTCCGGCGAATGAATCACATCGGCGATGGCGTCAAGATCGACTGTGCGGCTGCGATCCAGGCCGACGCGGACTTTCGCCGCCAGCACGCGCGTCACGCTCTGCTCGATGCGCTTCTGCGTAATGCGCCCGGCGCGGACAGCGGCGACTACGGCATTGACAGCAGCTTCAGGATCGGCAGGCATGAGCAGCACGTCGATCCGGCGATCAGCGCACGAACCGCGGCTTCGCCCGCGCCGTAGGTATTGACGATGCCTCCCATATCCAGCGCGTCGGTTACGACTAAGCCGCGGAATCCAAGCTCGGTACGCAGCAGCTTGGTGAGTACGGCGGCAGAAAGCGTAGAGGGCAAGTCCGGTGCATCGAGCGCGGGCACGGCGATGTGTCCGCTCATCACGGCGTCCACACCTTTGGCGATGGCGGCTTGAAAGGGCGCAAGCTCCACGCGGTGCAGGTGCTCGATGTCGGCGGTGACTGTGGCGAGGCCCAAGTGCGTGTCGGTGGCGGTATCGCCGTGTCCGGGAAAATGTTTCACCGTCGTCAGCACCCTGCCGCCCGGGTTGGATTGCGCTCCTTCGATGAAAGCTACTGCGTGGGCAGCGACCGTTTCCGGATTCTCACCAAACGAGCGGATATTGATGATGGGATTGTCGGGGTTATCGTTGACGTCGGCATCCGGGTAGAAAACCCACTGGAAACCCAGCGCGCGGGATTCGCGCGCGGTTACTTGTCCTTCGGCATGAGTCAGCGCCGGATCGCCGGCGGCGGCAAACGCCATCGCGTGTGGAAAAACCGTGACGCCGTTGACGCGCATGGATGCGCCGCGCTCGAAGTCGCCTGAAACCAGTAACGGCAGGCGCGCCATCTTTTGCAGCCGGTTCAGGTAAACGGCGAGCGCATACGGATCGGGGCGCTGAACGAGGCGGCCGCGCTCGATATTCACCAGGATCAGCCCGCCAACGCGCACGTCGCGAATCAGATGAATGAACTTGCGATGCTCCGGGGTCCGGCTTTGCGACGCGAAACCACTGAAGGGAATCACCACCAGCTGGGCGACTTTCTCGCGCAGGCTCAGCGATTTCATCCAGCGTGCCACGGCAGGCGAAACCGGCGGCTCCCGCCGCACCGTGGCTGCCATCCAGAGTGGCGCGAGGGCCAGAACCAAAAAAGCGCGTTGGCGGGTTCGCACGGTTAGCCCGTGTTGCTCGCGGATTTAGACTGGAGCGATTTCTGTAGGGCGGGCGGCTTGCGGCGAACGGTACCGTCGAGCAGGCGGTTTACGGATCGCGTCAGAAAACCCACTTCACCAGCGCTCTTTGGCAGCACGATATCGGCACCGGTCGAGCTTTCGCATAACGCCAGCGGCTCAACGAAACCGGACAACAGAATGATCGGCATGGCTGGTTCGGTGGCGCGAATTTTCGCGATCAGCTCCACGCCGTTCATGTGCGGCATGCGGTAATCGGTGACGACCAGGTGGATCTTCTGGCCGGCGAGAATTTCCAGCGCATCTTCGCCACAGTTCGCAGTGACGATCGCATAGCCCAGCTCTTCGAGCACGCCTTTGCGCGCCGCGAGGCCGTGTTGATTGTCGTCCACCAGGAGAATTAATGCGCGATCCTTGGCTGTAGCGCGAGCCCTGCTTGTCATGGAGTCGTGCGAGAGTAACAGAGCTGTAACCGGAGTGTCAATGACTTTCCATCCGATTGTATTCGCGCGCATTTTAGCTCTTGACTTTCGCGGCTCTAACGCGGCGAGGCGACTCGCGACAAATTCCGCGCTCGCTCGCGCGAATGAAGTTAACCAGATGCTGCACTTCTGCTGTCGCCACTTCCCTTTCGATCCGCAGCAGCGCTTCTTCCAGCTTCAAGCCGGAGCGGAAAAGCAAACGGTAAGCCTGCTTGAGCAGCGGCGATGGCGGCCGTTGAGATGCCGGCGCGTTTCAGACCTACGATGTTCAGTCCGCGCACCTCCACATCAAAGCCGCTGTAAAGAAAAAATGGGGGGACGTCGCTGTTCACGCGCGTGTTGCCGCCGATCATCGCCAGTCGCCCGATCTCGCGAAAACTGATGAATCACCACGCCGCCGGAGATAAAAGCTTCGTCTTCGACCGTCACGTAGCCGGCCACCAGCGCGCAACTAGCAAATCACCGTGCGGTTGCCAATGATGGAGTTATGGGCGATGTGCCCTGACGTCATGATGTAGTTGCCGTCGCCGATCTGGGTTACCGACTCCGGCTCTGTGCCACGTGAAACAGTGTAATGCTCGCGAATGTGGTTGCCGTTGCCGATGCGCAGGTAGCTGCGGGCGCCGCTGAAGTTTTTGTCGAGCGGGTCGGTGCCAAGTACCGTGCCCGCCGAGATCTCGTTTCCTTCGCCAATCGTGGTCCAGCGCTTGATGTAAACATAGGGTTCGAGGACCGTGTTCGCGCCAATTGAAACATCGGATTCGATGACGCAGTACTCCCCGATCTTACGCCGGGACCGATCTTAGCTTCAGAATCGACGCGGGCGGTGGGGGCGATGGAGGCCGACGGGTCAATCGGCATGGAGCGGATAGCCGCGAACCAACATCATCGTGCGGTTCCAGCGCGTCTTGGAAAAAAAATTCAGCGCCAGATCCTTCATGTGGTCGAGATTGATGATGTTGCGGTCGGCAAGGTGCTCGGTGGGAGCGTCGTACGACCAGTAAATAATCAACGGTTTCCCGGTGATGTTTTCGCGTGGAACGAAACCCCAGTAGCGGCTGTCGTCGGAATTGTCGCGATTGTCACCCATGGCGAAATAATGAGCGGGCGGAACGACCAACTCGCCGTTAACGACGTGATTCTCCAGCATCTCGATAGCCTCCGGGCGAAGTTGCGTGCCGGAAGCTGCGGGGAAATTATCGCGATAGGAATCAAAATACGCGGTCTTGTGGAATTTGTAAGGCTCGTCAACTTTGACGCCGTTGATGTAAACCTGTTTGTCGACGATGTGGATGCGATCGCCGGGTAAGCCGATGACGCGCTTGATGTAATCCTCTTTGGTGTTGAGAGGATAACGGAAAACGATAATATCGCCGCGTTGGATTTGTTCGTAGGGCAGCAGATGGTTGCTGACATCCCCACCGGGCGCGTAAGCCAGCTTGTCGACGATCAGATGGTCGCCGGTCATGAGCGTGTCTTCCATTGATGGAGTCGGGATGACAAAAGGCTGGGCAATCGATGTCGTGCCGAAAACCAGCAGGACAAACGTGAAGGCCCATTCCGCAATGGTGCGCGCCACACCGGCCGGCTGGGCCGCGGGCGTGGGGACAGTTTTCTTCCGTGGCATCACCTCCATGATAATCCCTGAGACGGCGATGGACAGGCAGCCGGGCCTGTCCTACCATCAAAGCCATGCGAGTACGGGAACTGGCCGAATGGCTGGGCGCAACGTTTGAAGGCGCGGGCGATCACGAACTGACCGGTGTGCGCCCGCTGGAGACCGCCGCATCGGGCGACCTTTCGTTTGTTGGCAATGCCAAAGGCGCACGGGCGGCGCAAGATTCCGCGGCCGGCTGCTTGATTGTTCCACCGGATTTTGCGAACGCTCCGCCGCGGACGGTGATCCGGATTTCCCAGCCGCGCACAGCATTTGCACGCGCGGTCAGCCGCCTGGTTCCGTCTCGGCCGGTTGAAGCCGGCATCCACCCTAGCGCCGTGGTGCATGCAACCGTCGAGGTTGGCGCCGGCGTTTCGATCGGTCCGCACGCCAGCATCGGTGAAGGGTCGCGCCTGGGAGCAAACGTGCGCGTAGGTGCGGGATGCGCAGTTGGCCGTGACGTGTCCATCGGTCCTGACACGGTGCTGCACGCGCGAGTGACTCTTTATGATGGCGTGGTGATTGGGCGCGGCGCTCTGCTGCATTCGGGATGCGTGATCGGCGCGGACGGCTTCGGCTTTGCGCTCGAAGGCGGCCGCTGGGAGAAGTTTCCGCAAGTGGGTCGCGTAGAAATTGGCGATTTTGTCGAGATCGGCGCCAACGCATGCGTGGACCGGGCCGCGCTGGGTGTCACGCGCATCGGCGAAGGCACCAAGCTGGATAACATGGTGCATGTGGGACACAACTGCTCGATCGGACGGCACGTGGTGGTGGCTGCGCAGACCGGTTTTTCGGGTGGGGTGGTGGTGGAGGATCACGCTGTGATTGGCGGGCAGGTGGGGATTGGCGATAAGGTGCGCATCCAATCGGGCGCGGTGCTGGGTTCGGGATGCGGCGTGCTGACCTCGAAAATTGTGCGCGCTGGCGAAGTGGTTTGGGGAACGCCGGCTCGTCCGCTTCGGCAATACCTGGAACAACTTGCGCACCTGGCGCGGCTGCCCAAAGAACTGGCGGAGTTGAAGCGGCGTGTGGCGGAGTTGGAGGAGAGCTAGTGCTGCTGGTCGTCGGCGGACACAGCCGCAACATCGGCAAGACTTCGGTGGTCGAGGGGCTGATCCGCGCACTACCGGAATGCCATTGGACCGCGGTGAAAGTCACCCAGTACGGGCATGGCATGTGTTCGACCGCGGGCGAGCCCTGCTCCTGCGAAGTGATCGACTACGAACATCCCTTCGCTGTCTCGGAAGAACATGGCAATCCCGAGAAAACCGATAGCGCGCGTTATCTGGCGGCGGGCGCGCGCCGTTCCCTTTGGGTTCGCACGGCGCAAGGTCAACTGGGTCATGCGATGCCGGCGATCCGCGACGCCGTGGCTTCGGCCGAGAACGCTATCCTGGAATCCAACAGTATCCTGCAGTTCTTGCAGCCGGACCTTTATCTAGTAGTTCTCGATTTCGCCCAGCAGGATTTTAAACCATCGAGCCTGCATTATCTCGATCGCGCCGACGCGCTGATCACGATCGACCGCGGCATGGACGAACCGGCCTGGGCGGGCGTCGCACGCCGTTTATGGGAAACCAAGCCGCGCTTTTGCGTCGCGCCGCCTCAGTGGGTTACCGAGGCAATGGTGTCGTGCGTGAAAGCGAAGTTGGCCGCTTCGGCTGCGGCGGCTTTGCTGCCCTCGAAAACCGGCTGAGGCAGAGACGTCCCCGATGTGATGCGGCTGGTGAGCATGCGATCCGCTGTGGTCACCTGCAAACGAATTTCCTGCAAGTGTTCGCGCGCGCGGGCCTCGTTGGCTGGCAGTATGATTTCCAGGAACGAAGCCAGCGCTTCGATTGCGCTGAGCGGTTGACGCAGATCATGAGCCAGATCGGCTAGAGCCGTGGCATCACCGGCAGGCGAATCCACGCGCAGACTCTCGCAGCACCGTAAGTATTCCCACCGCAGCCATGCCGCTTGTCCCAGCTCTTCCAAGTGCAATAAATCTTCCGGCGCAGAGCCTGTAAGCCGATCGCCTATGGCGAGGACCCCGCAGACCTGAGAGCGGATTCTCAGCGGCGCTGCGGCAAAGTTGCCGGAACCCTGGCCCACGCCGCTCGCGACTACCGGCGTGCACATTAGAAAGGCGCTCGAGCTATCCGCCGAAGCTGGCGAGTAGAACGAAATGAGGCGAGCGCCCTGATGGTCGCACTCGATCCAAATGCAAAATTCTGAACCCGTTGCCATTGCCACCCGACGTACGAAAAGGCTGGCGAACTCCCGAGCAGTGCTTGCGTGACGGCAAGACTCGAGGACAGTCCTGGGAAAATGATTCAAGAACAGTCTCCTTCAAGCTGACTTTGGGGAAGTGCTCGATCATCTGTGTCGAGGAAGGTTTCAATTATAACCCAGACGTCTTTCTTGTAAAGAAAATTCTCTAGTGCAAAAAACGCGGACCGAGCGCCATCGAAGACGGCCCGTGTCCCACGCGAATCACGAAGGGACTGCGCCGGATCAGGAAATGGTCGACGTCGAAGACCGCGATGTGGTTGGCGGACGTCAGACCCACGAAAAGCTGCGAGCCATCGGGGGAAAATTCGATGCCTTCCGGAATAGCCTCCACGTTGACGTGGTAGAGCACGCGCGCCGGTTTGCTGGTGAGATCGATCACCGCCAGATGGCTGTAGGTGGTGTGTGCCCGAATGCGGAATTCCTCCAGGCATGCCACCACCGCCATGTGGCCGTCAGGGTGAAACGCCAGGCTCTCCATGCCGTCGGCGACTTGTGGAATCACTTCCGTCACCGCGGGCGGGGAGAGCGTCATGTCGATGCTAAGCACGTCATCGAGCGTTCCCTTGGTGCCGGAGCCGCCGCCGTTAGGCACGAGCACTCGGCGCCCGTCGGGACTGAAGCGTGGGCTGAACGGTGCGTCAAACACAAATTTGACTTCGCTGAGGTATTCGATCGCACCATCCTTATAACTGAAGACATGGACACCGGAAATACGTCCGGTCGCGATGATGCGATCGCCTTTGGGGCTCACATCAATCGATGAGGGAATGATGGCGGTGTGGTTATCTTTCACCAACACTAACAGCGAGCCGCGCATCTCGAAGACCTGGAATCCAGTGGCGCAGGGGACGATCACGTGCCGGCCATCGGGATGGATGTCCACCATCGTGGGGTGGGGCACTGTGACTTTTTGCACGACGGCCAGATCGGGAGAGCTCAGATCGATCACGCTCATCAAATTTTCCGGCTCGCCTTGCGAAGTTCCCTCGCCGTTACTGGTGACGAATCCGTAGTGGCCGTCGCCGGTCATGGCCATGTAGGGCGATCCGCTGATGGTATTCGGCACGGTGCCATAAACGGTCTTGACGATGGGCGGGTGATCCGGCCCCAGATGAATGACGGTGATGGAATCCTTGGTAACGTATTCGCGATCCAGTTTCATATCGGCATTGAGCCGCAGATGGGATTGACCGTCGTTGGCGGACAGAATGGTAAGGGGTTGCCTCGTCTTGATCCATGGCGTGGCGGGATCCTGCGCAGTGAGCGCCAGCGCGAACAGTCCTATTGAGAACTTCCAAAACCGAATCATACGGGGTATTGTAGTTCGCTGTGACCATGCGAATCGCTATCGGCGGCATCCAGCACGAATCCAACACGTTCAGTTCCGCAAAAACCATTTATTCAGATTTCGGCGTGCAGCGCGGCGCGGAAATTCTGACCGAGTGGGGACCGAGCCAGCACGAGATGGGCGGCTACATCGAAGGCGGGTCGAAATTCGGTTTTGAAATTTGTCCGACCCTGATGGCGGTCGCTATGCCTGCCGGGGCGGTAACCAACGACGCGATGGACCGCCTGACGTCGGAACTGATCGATCGCATCAAGGCCGCGGCGCCGCTCGATGCCGTGCTGCTGGCCCAGCATGGCGCTATGGTCAACGAGAGTTTCCCGGATGGCGATGCCGAAGTCGTGCGCCGCGTGCGCGCCGCGCTTGGTCCGGGATTCCCGCTGGTGGTCACGCTGGACTTCCACGGCAACATCCCCCAGGACGTGGTGGGTTATTCAACTGCCGTGGTCATTTACAAAACCTGTCCGCACGTAGACCAGCGTCAGTGCGGCCTGCAGGCGGCCGAGCTGGCCGCGCGCATCGTGCAGGGCAAGATTAAGCCCGTGCAGGCGATGGCCAAGCCGCCCATGATTTACAACATCCGCTTCCAGAACACTAACGCCGAACCGATGCGGCCGATTATGGAAGAGCTGATCCGGCTGGAGCAGAACCCGAAAATTCTGGCGGCCAGTGTAGCCGGCGGCTATCAGTATGCCGACGTCCCAGCCATCGGACCTACCGCGGTGGTAGTGACGGACAACGATCCGGATCTGGCCCGGCACGAAGCTCATCGGCTTTCCGACATGCTTTGGGCGACGCGCGACCGGCTGGTTCTCAATCTTCCCGATCCTGCTGCTGCCGTCCGGCAAGCTATGGCGGCGGAGAAATTTCCCGTAGTTCTGGTCGAGATGGGTGACAACATTGGCGGCGGCTCGACCGGTGATGCCACGTTCATTCTTAGCGAGCTGATTGTGCAAAAGGCCGAAGGCTGGGTGGTGGTGATTGCCGATCCCGCGGCGGTAGAAGAGGTTGTACGCGCCGGCGTGGGCGCTCCCTTCGACGCAATGGTGGGCGGCAAGGCTGACCGTCTGCATGGCGATCCGGTGCGGGTCCGCGGCCACGTTAAGAGTGTGAACGATGGCAAGTATGTGGAAACGGCAATCCGCCATGGTGGGCGGCGATATCTGGATCAGGGTTTGACGGCGGTGATTGAAGCCGAGGGCTCGACACGCGACTTGCCGAATATGTTGTTGCTGACAACTCTTCGCCAGCCGCCATTCAGCTTGCATCAACTCATCAGTTGCGGGGTGTATCCGGAACGGCAGAAAATCTTGGTCGTGAAAGCCGCGATTGCTTTTCGGGCAGCGTACGAGCCGATTGCGGCAAGTATCATCGAGGTGGACACCGGGGGAGTAACAGCGGTGAACCCCGCGCATTTCAGTTGGAAACACGCGCGCAGACCGTTATTCGGGTTGGACTAACAGCTAAGATATTTCTCGCAGAGACGCAGAGAACGCAGAGAAAACCCAACAGAATTAATTGTGTTGTATTTCTCTGCGTCTCTGCGAGAAATGTCTTGAATTTCCTACAATAACAACCGGATCAGCGCCAGGCTCACCGCGCACAACACCAGACACGAGACCACGCCGGTGAGGAGCGCGCGCCCGCCTACCCGCGCCAGAAAGTGCACGTCGACTTCCAACCCCATCGCCGCCATGGCCAGCGTCAGCAGCAGATTGCCCGCTTCCACCAGTGCACCCGCCGTCGAAACATTGAAGCCTCCTGCCGCGCGCCAGGTGGGATGAAACTCAAGCGCCGGAATCAGTCCGAGGGTATTGAGCAGGGCCGCGGCTACGAAACCCCAGAAAAATGGCGGAACCAGGCGTGAGTAGCGTATTGTGACGCCGCTGGTCCGCTTGCGGCGCGCGTAGGCAATCGCCAAAACGAACGTGAACGGTGCGAGTAGAGCGACACGCACCAGTTTCACCAGCGTGGCAATGGTTCCGGCTCCAGGGCTGAACGCGAACGCGGCCGCCACCACTTGTGGGACTGCGTGAATCGACACTCCGGCCCACACGCCGAAGGCCTGGTCGTTGAGCCCCAACATCGTGCCGGCGATCGGAAAAAGAAACATTAGCGGGAGCCCAAGCACGTTTACCGTGCTCATCGAGAGCATGAGATCTTCGTCGGTCGCGTCGATCAGCGGCGCGACGGCCACGATGGCGCTATTGCCGCAGATGGCCGTGCCGGCGCCGATGAGCAGCGCCGTTCGCTTCCAGAGTTTCATCATGCGGCCGAACGCATACGCGGAGGCGGTCGCGACGCCAATGCATGTCAGGATAATGAATAGCGCCGGCGCGCCGACTGCCGCAATGCTGGTGAGGTTCAGGCTGAAGCCGGTAAGCACAATCGTCACCGGAATGACTCGTTTCACGACGCCCTTGCAGCCTTCCAGAATCGCAGGCGGCAGGCGGAACGCATTGCGAGCCACGGCTCCCAGAAGAATCGCAATGATGGCGGCGCTCACCGGCCGGCGCACGCCAAACTCGTTGGCTACACGAAAGGGCGCGAAGGGCAGGTAATGGACTGCGTACGCAGCGGCCGCCACCAGTATTGCCGCAGCGTATCCCGGCCAGATGGACGGGCGCGCGGTTTTCTTTAGCTTGGGCTCCGTTCGCGTAACCACGATCGGAACATCCAGGCCCTCCATCGAGCCCAGTGAAGCCAGCGCTTCCGCGTCGAGAGTTCCGTAGTGGCTGTGGGCGCCCGGCATGCAAAAGGAAAGTATATGCCAAGCGGTGCTGCTAACGCGCTGTGCTACAGCCTGCTGGCGATCACTCCGCCAATAATGACGATTAAGAGTGCGGCTCCGCCCACTAAAGCCAGCGCCCACACGCCGGGACTGATCTTTTTGTGGTGCATCTTCTCAGTGACACTGGTGACGTCGGCGAAGCGCAGTTTGATGTTATCCACGGTGAAGCCTTCCGCTGTCACTTCACCGAGGCGGCCGGTCACTGTTTTCGGTTTCTTCAGGTTCGTCGTTACAACGACATGAGATCCTTTGGCGATTTGTCCGACCTGTTTCTCAATGGTCGGTGAGACCTGCTGGCCGCCTTGAACGGATGACACCATCAAGACAGTCAGCAGGAAGACAAGCGCGTTCCGAAACATGCGCACCCCAAGCAGGCAGCCAGACTATACACCCAACGGGC
>CAWGTB010000011.1:0-313181 GCA_963825405.1 uncultured Solibacteraceae bacterium
ACTGCTCCACCCCGCACAACCATCCTAACGTCCCTGTGTGCTTTCGTCAAACTTTCGCAGCACTTATCTGCGATCGCTGCGCTTGCTTTTGAACGCATGGACGCGTTACACGTTAAAGGGACAGCATCATAAAGCACGGGCCCTTAGCTCAGCGGTTAGAGCAGCGGACTCATAATCCGTTGGTCGAAGGTTCAAATCCTTCAGGGCCCACCACGCACAACTTCATGAGCGAGACAGCGGATGTCGTTATCGTCGGCGGTGGCATTGTCGGATCGAGCATCGCCTACCATTTGACTGAAGCCGGCTGCAGGAGCGTCATCGTTCTGGAGCGGGAGAGCCATCAAGGCAAGGGTTCCACGGGCAAGAGCATGGGCGGAGTGCGGGCTCAATTTTCCACGGCGCTCAATATTCAAGCTGTCGCTGTACTCGATCGCTTTCTTCGCGCGCTTCGACGAAACCGTGGGCCACCCGGCGGGCTACCGGCCGCAGGGCTATCTTTTTCTCGCGACCCACGAAAAGCACTTGGCCTATCTGCGCGCCAACTACGAACTGCAGGTTTCGCTAGGCCTGGACAAAGTGCACCTAATCAATACGACGGAGATCGCGCGCATGGTTCCGCAGTTGCGCACCGACGACATTCTGGGCGGAACCTTTTGTTCGACGGATGGCTTTGTCGACCCGTACAGCGTGATGGTGGGTTTTATGTCGCGCGCAGTGGAACGCGGCGCAAGGCTGTGGCGCGATGCGGACGTAACCGGCCTGGTCCTGGACGCCGATGGGATTGCCGGCGTCGAAACCAGCAAGGGCCGCATCGCCACGCGGGTCGTCGTCAACGCCGCGGGTGCATGGGCCGCGCGCGTAGCCGCGTTCGCGGGCGTTGACCTGCCTGTCGAGCCGCTGCGTCGTATGCTAGTGCCCACCGAGCCGTTTTCGCTGACTTCCCGCGAGGCTCCGATGGTGGTCGATATGTCGACCGGCTTTCACTTCCGTCCCGAAGGCGCGGGCCTCTTGCTGGCCTGGAACGATCCGGAGGAGACGCCGGGCTACAAGACGAATTTCGATCCGGCGTTTGTCGAGAAAATTCTGACGCGCGCGGTGGATCGGGTGCCGTGCCTGGAGAACGTCGAAGTCAATCCCAAGCGCGCCTGGGCCGGACTCTACGAAATGACGCCTGATCATTACCCGATCATCGGGCCCACGGCGCAGTTGCGCGGACTGTACTTCGCCAACGGATTCAGCGGCCACGGCGTCATGCATTCGCCCGCCACGGGGCGCATTGTTTCGGACTTGATTCTTCACGGCCGATCCAGTCTGGTGGACGCCGGCGTGCTGGGAATCGAACGCTTCGCCGAAGGCCGCCTGCTTACTGAAACCGCGGTGCTGTAACCAAACCAGGGAAGATCTTCTAAAATAGAGATCTGACAGCCATGCCGCTCACCGGCTTCGATCCCCTCATTGCCGAGTGGTTCGCGCAGCGTTTCCACGGCCCAACCGAGCCGCAGGTGCTGGGCTGGCCGGAAATCCGCGCCGGACATGACGTTCTGATCTCTGCTCCCACTGGCTCGGGCAAAACGCTGGCAGCATTCCTGATTTGTCTCGACGGCCTGGTTCGAGCCGCGCGCTCGGCGGCGATGGACAATCAGACGCAGGTTCTGTACGTCTCTCCACTGAAAGCGCTGAGCAACGACGTTCGCAAGAATCTGGAAATACCGCTGGCTGAAATCGCCGCGCTCGCCCGCGCTCAGGGCATCGAACTCGCGCCGATCCGAACCGCCGTGCGCACTGGCGACACGCCCATGTGGGAGCGCGAACAGATGCGACGCCACGCGCCGCACGTGCTGGTGACGACGCCGGAATCGCTGTTCATCCTGCTGACAGCGGAGAAGTCCCGCCAGATGCTGCGCGGCGTACGCACGGTTATCGTCGACGAGATTCACGCCGTCGCCGACGATAAGCGCGGGGCTCACCTGGCGCTTTCGCTCGCGCGGTTGGACGCATTGGTGGCAGGTCCGCGCCCGCAGCGCATCGGACTTTCCGCCACCGTTAAGCCGCTCGAAGAAGTCGGGCTCTTCTTGAGCGATCGAGCGCGCATCATTCACGTGGGCCATCGCCGGGAAATGGAACTGAACGTAGAAGTGCCTCGCGATGAATTCGGAGCGGTGGCATCGACCGAAATGTGGGGCGAGATCTACGATCGCCTGGCCCTGTTGATTCAGGAACACCGCACCACGCTGATCTTCGTCAATACGCGACGGCTCGCCGAGCGCGTGGCGCATGCGCTGGGAGAGCGTCTTGGTGATGATGCCGTGCTACCGCATCATGGCAGCCTTTCGCGTGCTCTGCGGATGGAGGCAGAGAACCGGCTCAAAAATGGCGGGCTGCGCGCCGTCGTGGCCACTGCTTCGCTTGAACTGGGAATCGATATCGGCACCGTTGATCTGGTTTGCCAGATCGGCTCGCCCCGCTCGATTGCCGTCGCCTTGCAGCGAATCGGCCGCTCCGGTCATTGGGTGGGCGCCACGCCAAAAGGCCGCATCTTCCCGACTACACGCGATGAGTTGATCGAATGCGCTGCGCTTATTCTTGCCATTCGCACAGGCAAACTTGACAGCATCGAGATTCCGCAAGGCGCCCTCGACATCCTGGCACAGCAACTGGTGGCTGCCGCAGCCTGCGAGGATTGGAGCGAAGACGATTTATTCGCGCTAGCCCGGCGCACGTATTCTTATCGGTCCCTGGAGCGCAGCGATTTTGACGCCGTAATGGAAATGCTGGGCGATGGCATCACGACGACCCGCGGCCGCAGCGGCGCCTATCTGCATCGCGACCGTGTGAATGGCCGTGTGCGTGGGCGGCGCGGCGCACGCCTGGCGGCCATCACCTCCGGCGGCGCGATTCCGGATTCCGCAAATTATCTGGTGGTCGCCGAACCCGAAGGCACGGTTGTGGGAACGCTGGATGAGGATTTTGCGGTCGAGAGTCTGGCAGGCGACGTGTTTCTGCTGGGCACTACGTCGTGGCGCATCCGCCGCGTGGAGTCGGGCCGGGTCCGGGTGGAAGACGCGCACGGCGCCGCCCCCACGATTCCGTTCTGGAATGGCGAAGCGCCGGGACGAACACTTGAGCTCTCGCGCGAATTTGCCCGTCTGCGCGAAACGATTGCCGAGCACCCGACGCCTCATGAATTTCTGATGCAGGAGTGCGGCCTGAACCGGCTCGGCGCCGACCAAGCGGTGGATTACGTGCGCGCCGGCAGGGCTTCCCTCGGCGTTTTGCCGTCGGATCGCGCGGTGGTCGCCGAACGTTTCTTCGACGAGGCCGGCGGCATGCAGCTCATCATTCATGCGCCCTTTGGCGCGCGCATCAATCGTGCCTGGGGTCTCGCGCTGCGCAAGCGCTTCTGCCGTTCGTTCAACTTCGAATTGCAAGCCGCCGCCACGGATAACGGCATCGTCATCTCGCTGAGTGAGCAGCACGCCTTCCCGCTGGAAGTTGTCTTTGGTTTCCTGAAAACGCAAACCGTGGAACATGTTTTGACACAGGCGCTGCTGGATGCGCCCATGTTCACGTCGCGCTGGCGATGGAATGCGGCCCGCGCGTTGGCAATTCTGCGCTTCCGCAACGGAGCCAAAGTTCCGCCGCCCATTCAGCGCATGCGCTCCGACGATTTGCTGGCGGCTGTGTTTCCCGATCAGGCTGCCTGCGCCGAAAACCTGGTGGGCGAGATCCGCATTCCGAATCATCCGCTTGTAAACGAAACCATTGCCAATTGCCTGCACGAGGCCATGGATTTGGACGGGCTCACCGCCCTCCTCGCCGGCATCGAGAACGGCTCAATCCAACTGGTCGCGCGCGAAACTGCCGAGCCGTCGCCATTCTGCCATGAAATTCTCAACGCCAATCCTTTCGCGTATCTCGACGATGCTCCGCTCGAGGAGCGCCGGGCGCGTGCCGTGCAATTGCGGCGATCGCTTCCCGTCGATGTCGCTGCGGGACAGGGCGCGCTCGACTTGGCCGCGATTGAGCAGGTGGCCGCTGAATCCTGGCCGATAGTGCGCGATGCCGATGAGTTACATGATGCGCTGCTCACCATGATCCGTCTGCCCGTCACTGCGGAATGGCAGGGGTGGTACGAACAACTTGCGGCAGCGCGTCGTGCCAGCACGTTTTCGGTTGGTGAAAGCCCGTTCTGGGTCGCGACAGAGCGCGCCGGACAGGCCGCGGACGCAGTAGCGATCTTGCGCGGCTGGCTGGAATCTACCGGACCGATGACAGCTTCAGCGTTGGCCGCACGGCTGGCCCTGCCGGGCGATGACGTTGATGCGGCCCTCGCCCAGCTTGAAGCCGAAGGCCAGGTGTTGCGCGGGCAATTCACCCCCAGCGCCGCGGCCGGCGAAATCGAATGGTGCAACCGCCGCCTGCTGGCGCGCATTCATCGCCTCACGCTGGGGCGTCTGCGGCGTGAAATCGAACCGGTCACGAGCGCGGATTTCGTACGCTTCCTCGCACGCTGGCAACATGCCGCGCCGGGCGCGCAATTGCATGGGCTGGATGGCGCGCTGCAAGTGATCCGCCAACTGCAAGGCTACGAAGTCCCCGCGGCGGCCTGGGAATCGCACGTGCTGCCGCGGCGCGTCGCGAACTATACGCCGGACCTGCTGGATCAAATGTGCCTCGCGGGCGACGTCATGTGGGGACGCCTGTCGCCGCACCCGGCCTTCGAGCGGGAAGAGCCGGGACGTGTTCGTCCGACGCGTGTGGCGCCCATTGCTCTCTTCCTGCGCGACGATGCCGAGTGGCTGCTGGCGAGCGCGCAGCGTCAGGGCGCAACGCCAGTAGAGGACTCGCTGTCTCATCCCGCAAAAGAAACCTTGACGGCACTCACCAGCCGTGGCGCGTCGTTTTTCGCGGACCTGTCGCGCTCAACCGGACGCCTGGCCAGCGAAGTGGAAGATGCGCTTTGGGAGTTAGTTGCGGCCGGCCTGGTGACTGCGGATGGTTTCGAAAACCTGCGATCGCTCGTGGATTCCAAACGCCGCCGCGGTGAAGGCAGAGGACGGCACGCGCGGCCTCGACACGCGGCTGGACGATGGGCTTTGTTGCGGCAGGCGGGCGCGCCATTGCTCGACTCGACTGAAGCGTTCGCCAATCAGCTCCTGCTGCGGTGGGGCGTGGTGTTTCGCGACATCCTCGCGCGCGAGTCACTGGCGCCCACGTGGCGAGAATTGTTGCTCGTGCTGCGGCGCATGGAAGCGCGAGGAGAAATTCGTGGCGGACGTTTCGTGTCAGGTTTCGTCGGCGAACAGTTCGCCCGTCCCGAGGCTGTAGCGGCGCTACGCGCCATGCGGCGCGATGAGAACCGCGGCGAGGGGTTGGTCATTTCCAGTTCCGACCCGCTCAATCTAGCGGGCATCCTTCTTCCCGGACCACGGTTCAGCGGGCTCTCGGGCGATGATGTGCGGGTACTGGAGCCTGCCGAGCTCTCCGCTGCCGCTTCCTGAGTGATACCTTATACATCTATGCGCCGTCGAACCGCGTGCTCGTTCCTCCCCTTGCTCCTGGTGGGATTTTCTCTGGCCGCCGCGGAGCACAAAGGGGATTACAAAGCGGGAATTGGCCGGATCATCATCACACCGGACAAAGCGATCTATTTATCCGGATATGCGGCACGCACGCACGCTTCCGAAGGCGTGTTGCACGACTTGTGGGCCAAAGCGCTAGCCATCGAGGACAGCAAAGGCAGCCGAGTAGTAATTGTGACCACGGATTTGATTGGCATTCCGCGCAGCGTCGCCGATATCGTGTCGGCTCGAGTGCAAAAGCAATACGGCTTAGATCGCGCGCGGTTGCTGCTGAACGCCTCCCACACCCACACCGGGCCAATGGTCGGACGCAATCTCGATATTCTGTTCGATCTCACTCCTGCCGAACGCGTGGTCATCGATGAATACACTACCCGCCTGACCGATAATCTGGTCGCTGTAGTGGGCGCGGCTCTGGGCGATCTGGCGCCAGCCAACCTGTCCTTCGGCAACGGCGAAGCCGGATTTGCCATCAACCGCCGGCAGAACACGCAGCAGGGCGTACAGATTGGGGCCAATACCGCGGGCCCCACCGATCATGACGTGCCCGTATTGCGGGTCACCGGGCCGAACGGCAAGCTGCGCGCCATCCTGTTCGGCTACGCATGCCACAACACCACGCTCACCGGCGGATTCTACAAGATCAGCGGCGACTATGCCGGCTTCGCCCAAATCGATCTCGAGAAAGCCCATCCCAATACCACGGCCATGTTCATGGCCTTGTGCGGCGCCGACCAAAACCCCAATCCGCGTAGCACGCAGGAACTCGCTGAGAAGCACGGCGCAACACTCGCAGGGGAGGTCGATCGCGTGTTGGGTGGCAAACTCGAGCGCGTGCGCGGACCGATAAGGCCCGTTTTCCAAACCGTCGAGCTCAGTTTCGCTCCCCATACGCGCGAGAAGTTCGAGACTCGTGCCAACGACAAAGACGTTTGGATCGTTCGCAACGCCAAAGCGATGCTGAAGACTTATGATGACGGTCAGCCCATCCGGCACTATTCCTATCCGGTAGCTGCAGTGCAGTTTGGCAAGGATCTGACCGTGCTGGCCCTGGGCGGCGAAGTGGTCGTCGACTACGCATTGCGCGTCAAGAAGACTTACGGATCGAAACACATCATTGTGGCCGGTTACTCCAACGATGTGATGTCGTACATCCCTTCGCTGCGCGTGTTGAAAGAAGGCGGCTACGAAGCGGATACCAGCATGATTTATTACGGCATGCCCGGGCCTTATGACGAAGACGTTGAGGAACGCATTTTTAGCGCAATCGCGCAAGTGATGAAACGCGTGGGACGTACGCAGTAATTATATGTTGCGAACCCTGGCTTTGGTCGCGCTGCTTCCCGCCTTAACGTGGGCGCAACCGTTCCCTCCCCACCGGATCATCGGCAATCTTTACTATGTCGGCGACAGCGATTTGGCTAGTTACTTGATCGTTACGCCCAAAGGCAACATCCTCATCAATACGGGCTTTGACTTTTCAGTGCCGATGATCCGCGCGAGCATCAAGACTCTGGGATTTCAGTTCTCCGACACCAGGATCCTTTTGGTCACTCACGCCCACAACGATCATGTGGCCGGCATGGCGGCGGTCAAGCGCCTGACCGGCGCGCAGATGATGGCGATTGAGCAAGAGGTTCCTCTGCTTGAATCCGGCGGCAAGACGGACTATCTGTTCGGCAGCTCTTCGTGGTTTCAGCCCGTAAAAGTAGATCGCGTCTTTAAAGATGGCGGCAAGATTGAGCTAGGCGGCACCGAACTTACCGCCCACTTGACTCCCGGACACACACTGGGCAGCGTGACTTACTCACTATCAGTAGTGGAGAACAGCCGCCCTTACCATGTACTTATTGCCAACTTAGGAACGATTAATCCGGGAACCATTCTCGTGAAGAATCCCAAGTACCCTCGCATCGCCGACGATTACGCACTCACCTTCCGCATCCAGAAGCAGCTACCATGCGATATCTTCCTGGCCTCCCACGCATCCCAGTATGGATTGCAGCGCAAGTACAGGCAGGGAGCGGTCTATAACCCGGATGCTTTCGTGGACCCGGACGGTTATCACAGAGAGGTCGAGCGCCTGGAAGTCATTTATCATAAACAACTGGAAGAGGAGCGAGCAGAAGATAAAGTCATTCAAGATCGCAAACACTTCAAGGAAGCCACTCCGCCTTGATTATTTCTTGACGATTTCGTCTACTACGGCTCGTGCTGTCGGATGGTAAGTGGGCCGGGCTTTGGCGTAGATGGCGCGCGCCCGGGCCGGCCCTCCTGGCGCTTTCATCAGCTCCTCATAGAGAGGCCGTAAGTACTTCCTGCCGCCTTCGGTAGTTAGAAACTGTTCCAGACGCGGATAAGCAGGCTCGTATCCGCGACGAATCACCTTAAGCAGCCACTGGCTTTCAATCTCGGCGTTACCTGACTGGGTGAAGCCAAAGGCGTCATCCAACTCGCGCATCTTATCGATATCGGGAACCGGCGTTAGATAGCGGAGGAAGTGAATCCACTGCTGCGTGTTCCATCCCTTCGTATCCAGCTCAGATGCCGGAACTTTGCCTTGTAGCCACACCGCCGCTTGCTGTTCGACTTTGACAAAAGCCGCGGATCGCGTTTGCGGGGCGTTCGAAGGCAGTCCCGGTTCGTAAACCCATTTTTGAATGGGAATCTGCGCCGCCAGGTCCGGCCGGTCGTTCAATAGATTGGTGCGCAAATATTCCAGGAATTGCCGGGTCGTGATGCTCTGAAAAGCAAAGCGATCGAAATACCCCCGTAGGAAGGCGTCGAAAGTGCTGCGTCCGACGGCCTGTTCCAGGCTGAGTAGAAAGAGCGCGCCCTTTTCAAAGGGTACTAGCGTGAAGGCGGCCTCTGCGTCACGGCCGCGCAGGTCGAGGCGCAACATCTGGTCTTTCGCGGGAAGCCGCGCCATCTCCGCTTCCAAATCTTGCCGGCCGGTCGCCCACTGCATTTGGGCGCGCTCTGCCCCGAATACTTTTTCGATGATGCGGCGTTCGATGTAGACCGAGAAGCCCTCGCTAATCCAGAAATCGCTCCATGTGGCAAACGTAACTACGTTGCCGGACCAGGAATGCGCCATTTCGTGCGTAATCTGGGAGACCAGGCTTTTGTCACCGGCAATCACCGCCGAGGTGACGAACGTCAATCGCGGATTCTCCATGCCACCGAGCGGGAAGCTGGGCGGCGCCACCAGTATGTCGAAACGTCCCCAGCGATAGGGGCCGAATGACTCCTCGGCCGCTGTCAGCATCTTCTCAGTATCCTCAAATTCTTTGGCAGCGCGAGCAATCACCGGCCTCTCCGCATAGACGCCGGTGCGATGGCTCTCCAGTTGAAAAGTGAGGTCACCGATGGCCAGGGCCAGCAAGTAAGAGGGAATGGGCAGCGTCATGCGAAAGGTGTATTCGCCATTTCGCAGAATGATCGGATTGTTTTCTGCGCTCATGACGGCCAGCATGTTCTTGGGCGTTCGCACACGCGCGGAATAAGTGATCCGCACGCCAGGCGTATCCTGCAACGGGATCCAACTTCGCGCATGGATGGCCTGCGACTGTGTGTAAAGAAATGGCAGTTTCTTGCCGGCGGTTTGCGGAGGATCCAGCCACTGCAGTCCCGAGGCGTTGGGGCTCGTTGCGTAGGTGATGCGAACCTGGCGGCCGTCCGCAGGCAGTGGAATCGTCAGCGCCGAACCCAGGAACGGCTCGGGCTTTCCCAACTCGAATGTCGTGGCGGTGAATTGGCGGCCGTCGCTCGATACTTCGACCTTGTCGATGGTGAGGTCGCGGCTGTCCAATATCAATGGCGCGTTCGACGAACCCATCCTCTCCACCGTCAGCGTAGCCGTCCCTTTCAGAATCTTGCTGTCGAAGAGCGCTTCCAAATCCAGGTCGATATGTTTCACCCGGACCTTTTCCGGTTCGGAGAAAGTATGAATGTCCTTCCCGGTTTCGTCAGGGAGTGGAATCTCCGTCGGGCTGCAAGCGGATAGCAGCGCCAGACAAATCCCAACTGAAGTAACCTTTAATCCGCGCAGAGGGCGCATTATCAAACCGGCTCAGTGTATCATGCGCAGCCCTGGCTGGCGAAAACGCAGGCATGGGACAAACGCTATTTGCGCAGAATATCGAAACCGGGGTCGAGCGCTACGCGAACAGGCGCTTCGGGCAGCGTCACGGTGAAAGTGACCGGCTCGTTGGCGGTCTCCACCCAGGTCACCTGCCGGTGATTGGCGAATTGAATCTCCACCGGCACCTCGGCGCTGAAATCATCCTCCACTTCAGTCTGTGAAATCGTTCCGGTGAGTTTGAGATTCGGCGCCTTGCCGCGCACGGTATAGGTTAGCTTCAGCGTCGGGACGCCAGTGCCGTACACCCACTGCTCGAAGAAGGATTCCAGTTTCGGATCGTGAGACTTGGGCGGGAGGAATTCGGCCGCCAACTCGCGGAACTGCTCAGTAGAAATTGCCTTCCACTCATAACGGCGCCGGATCTCACCCAGCATGGCCATAAAGCGCTGGTCGCCAATTCGAGAGCGCAACATGTGCAGGATCCAGGAACCCTTTCCGTAAGTGATAAATTGCCAAGCGAACGGAGATTGCGCGGTTTCCAGGCGCGGCCCGAGAATAATCGGTCCAGTCGATTCCAACGTTTGATTGGCGGCTGTTTTAGAAAGCAGGCGATTCCGGTACTCGTCGAGCATCACGTCGATCGACCGCCGGCCGCTTCGTTTTTCGAGATACAGCAGGGCGGAGTAGTTCGCCAGGGATTCCATGATCCAATCGTCGCGATAGCCGGCGGAGGTCACGACGTTGCCCCACCACTGGTGCGCTGTTTCATGAGCCTGCAACAGATCGGTGAAAAAGCTATGGCCGCCCGCGTTCAACACCACGGGGCGCTCCTGCGCTCGCAGGTAAGAAAGCGTTGAGAGATAAATCAATCCGGCAAAGCCCTGGCCAAAGGTACCGGGAACGGGCGAAACCACCAGGTGGCGCAGTGGCGGCGGACCGAAGTTTGCGGACATGAATTCGAGTGCCGCAGACACTTCCGTGGCGAGCTCGGGCAGACGCGCGGCCGGATTGGGCACAATCGGCGAGAGCGGGCCCATCACATCGGCAGACTGGCGCCGCGACCAAATCGGCACGTCGCGAGCGACACCCGTACGGTGCGGCCCCGGCTGCAGCGATTTTTCCACTTTCTGATTGGCGCAGACTTCCACGGTGTAGCCGGCGCGCGCCACGTTTTCTCTCAAATAGTGGCCAAGATTAAAACCCGCCAGGCGGATTGGCGCTGTAGTTTCTCGACGTGTAATGCGCCATGCGCCATCGGTCTTATCGCTGGTGATTTCTCCAGCGGTAACCAGGTCAAGATCCTTGGGATAACGAAAAGTCACATCATAATGCGCGAACTGCATGTTGTGATTGGGATACCAACCTCCGCGCGCGCCCACGGAAAATACCTGATTGCCAGCGTCGAAAATGACTTCGCCTTCGTGATGCAGTTCCACTTCGTATTCGCGCCCCGCTTGCAGCGGCATGGCAGGCAGCACCAGAAACCGCTCGTTTCCTTCGCCCCAAAGAAGACCCGACCTCACCGACTCGCGCTGCAGCACTTCCGCCGGCTGGCCATCGATAAGCGCCGTCGTAACCCTCATGCGCCGTGAAATCTGGAAAGGCAGCGCTCGCTCGCTGCCCACGGCCGGCGCAACTTTAACGCGTGTAACCGCACGCAAGCGCAAATCCGATTCCACCGTCGCATCAATACGGAAATCTTTCAATGCCAGCGTCGTTTCCAAAGGCACGCGGGTGTGTTTGCGGAACGGCAATGTCTCGAAACTGGTCCAGACGTCGAAGACTGCACGCTGGTCGCGGGTAACGGTCTGGCCAATCATGAGCTGCTCGGCCTCGCGCGGATCGTAAATCACATCGAAGTTATGGAGCTTCCTGCCGTTCAGCAGCGCAGCGAAAAAACCGGATTGTTCGCGCTGAGAGGAAAGCAGGTCTTCCACCAGACGCGTTTCAAAACTGGACGCTAGATTGCGCACGCCCGCGTCCCATTTCTCCACCATCAGCATGCCCATTTCCGGGCTCTTTTTGGGAAATGGATTGGCGCGAATCTGCTCCATCAACTGTTGGTACGTGTTGTCGCCGAACAGGAAAACGGCGGCTTGGAAATGCTCATCCAGGTTAGGCGAACCGATCGCAGCCGCCAGCGATTGCCTTTCTCCGCGGCTGGGAGCGATCACCAGCAGTTCGGCATCGCCGCCCTCCACCTCGGTGGTGAATACGGCGGAAGTGCGCACACCGCCAATAGGCTTGCCAAAAATCAGATAGCCATCGGTAAGGTAAAGCCGGGCGTCATCTTTGGAAAAGCTGATGTCGCGGACACGATAGCATTCGTCCGGATCGAGCGATGCCTCGCGAATCTGACGGCTCAGGTCAGTGAGCGTGGTCGCGGCGTGCAGACACACGGATAGCAGCAAGACTCCCGGAAGCCCTCGCACCATGCTCCTAGTCTACTGCCGCCTGGCTACCTTCGGCGTTTGGCCTTTCGCCTCACCCTTCGCCGGTAAGGGCCCAGCAGCGTTTCGATATCGTGGCGCAGCCATTGGATCACCGTGCCTTCGCGCATAATGGCCCAGTTCAGCATCGATCCGCTGGACATAGCACTGAGCGCCCGCACCAGGCGCGCCGTGTCGCAGGGCAGCAATTCACCCGCAGTTACAGCTTCGTCCAGCAATGCGCGATATCCCGCCATCATGGCGCGCGAATTGGCCAGGGCGAGACGGTGGAAGTCCGGGTCGGTGAGGTCGATCTCGAGAAACGCCAGGCTGTTGGCCATGGCTTCCGGAGTTTCGCACATGTGCGCCATCTCTTCGAGCGCTGCGGTGAGCGCGGCCAGCGGCGAGCGATGGGCAGCGCGAATTCTGGCGAAGCACTCGTCCACACCCGCCATGCCTTGTTCCGCCACGGCCAGAAGCAGACCGCGCTTGGAGCCAAAGCGTTGCAAAAGCGTCGCTGGGGCGAGGCCTGCTTCCCTGGCAACATCCGCCAACGTGAGACGCGCCGGACCCACGCGGGAAATCATGCGAAATGCGGCGCTCAGAACATCGGCGTCCGAAGTGATCTTACGGCGGCTCATAGTCGATTATAAACGAACATTCATTTTACTATTGACAATATATGAACAGTCGATTATATTCGACCAGGAGGTGCGCTCATGGCAAAGCCCACCCTCAAAGGACAAGTTGCCCTGGTCGCCGGTGCCACGCGCGGCGCCGGACGCGGCATTGCGTGCATGCTCGGTGAAGAAGGCGCCACGGTCTACTGTAGCGGCCGCAGCACGCGTGAACATCCGGCGACTACCGGTTTCTACGCGGGCCGTCCCGAAACTATCGATGAAACCGCGGAAATGGTTACCCGCTACGGCGGCGTAGGCATCCCCGTGCGCACAGATCACTTGGTGCCGGAGCAGGTAGAAGCGCTCATCGATCGCGTGCGCCGCGAGCAGGGGCGGCTCGATGTGCTGGTCAACGACATTTCGGAAGGGGACGCGCATGAGTGGAAGCCGTTCTGGAAGCTGGACCTCGACAAGGGATTCCGTATGCTCCGCAATGCCCTCGATTCGCACATCATTACCAGCCGCTATGCAACGCCGCTCATCATCGAGGGAGGCCGCGGACTCATCGTCGAAATTGGTGACGGCGATACGCTCGATTACCGCGCCACGCTTTTCTACGATCTAGTCAAGACTTCGGTGAGCCGGTTTGCCTACGCCATGGCGGAGGAACTGTACAAACACAGCGTGGCGGCGGTGGCCGTAACGCCCGGATTCATGCGCACCGAAGCCATGCTGGACCACTTTGGCGTGACGGAAGCCAACTGGCGCGATGGTGGAAAAAGAGATCCTCACTTTTTGCACTCAGAGACACCGTTCTTCGTGGGCCGCGCCATTTCGGCGCTGGCGGCGGATCCGCACATCTTCGAAAAATCCGGTGGCTTGTATAGCTCTTGGGGGTTGTCCCGGGAGTACAGGTTCACGGACGTGGATGGATCGCGTCCCGACTGGGGCCGTAATTTCGATATCGAGGAGTATTTCAAGAAGTCATTGAAAACTGGATTCCGTTGGACGATCTCACGCCGGACGAGCGCACACGAGGAGGCGCCGCGATGAAGCCCAAAAAGAAAATCTTGGTCTACGTAGCAACCAGTGCCGACGGCTATATCGCCCGCGCCGATGGCAGCGTCGACTGGCTGAATCGGCCGCGGACTGCCGGCGACTATGGCATGGGAGCTCCTTCCGCACTATCGACACCATACTGTGGGGCCGGAAAACGTACGAACAATCTGCCGGCACGGGCGGAGGCGGATCCTTCGGCCCGAAAGTGAAGAACTATGTTTTCTCCCACCAGCCGCCACCATCGCAGCCGCCACCCGGCGAGGAGTTCATTAACGCCGAATCCGGAAAAGACGCCTGGATTATGGGTGGCGGCGGGCTGATCGCGTCGTTTCTGGACTCGGGCGAGATCGACGAGTTCATCATCCACGTGATTCCGACCTTTATCGGCGAAGGCATTCCGCTGATCCACCCCCGCCGGCGCTCAGTGGAACTGGCATTGCTCTCATCCCGAGGCTTCGCCGATGGCGTCGTGCGCTTGCACTATCGAGTCAAGACCAGAGATACAATACCAGGGTGAATCGACGATCTTTTCTCGGTGCCGCGGCCAGCATGGCGTTAGCGAATAAGGACGCACAGGCGGCGTCCATACCCATCATTGACACGCATATTCATCTGTTCGACCCGACGCGCCCACAAGGCGTTCCGTGGCCGGACAAGAACAATGCTGTGCTCTACAAGCCCGCGCTGCCCGACCGCTATCGCAAGATTGCCGAGCCGCTGGGCGTGGTCGGCGCCATTGAAGTGGAAGCCAGCCCGCTGGTGGAGGACAACCAATGGGTGCTCGATATTGCGGCCAAAGACAAAATCATCGTGGGAGTAGTCGGGGATCTCGAGCCTGGCAAGCCCGACTTCCGCAAACATTTTGATCGCCTTCATCGCAATCCGCTGTTCCTTGGCATCCGCTGCGGGAATCTGTGGGGACGGGATCTCAGCGCGGATATGTCCAGCCCGCAATTCATTACCGATCTCAAAATTCTGGCCGATGCCGGCCTGGAAATGGACGTCGCCAATCCCACGCCGCCATTGATGGCCAGCGTCCTTCGCCTCACGGATAAGATTCCGAACCTGCGCATCGTGGTGGATCACTTGCTTCAGCCCGACCCGCCCGCCGACCCGGCCGCGCGCAAGGCGTATCAAGCCACATTGCGGGAACTAGGCAAACGCCCGCACGTTTTCGCCAAGGTTTCCGAGGTCCTGCGCCGCGTCGACGGCCGTGTTCCTGAGGATTTGAATTTCTATCGGGAGCGCCTGGATGAGTTGTGGGAATATTTCGGCCAGGATCGCCTGATGTATGGCAGCGACTGGCCCAATAGCGATATTTGGGAGCCGTACCCCAAGGCGCTGCAGATCGCGCAGGAATACTTTGCCGCCAAAGGCCCGGGTGTTGCGGAAAAGATTTTCTGGAAGAATTCCATCGCAGCCTACCGCTGGGTCCATCGCGAGGCCAATCAACCAAAGATGGCTTGACCGGACGCGGCTGAAGCAATAGACTTGGGGCAATAATCGGGAAAGGAGCGGGTCATGATCCATGCCAGATTCCCCCGCGCGGGCGCTTTCGCGCTCGGTGCTTTTCTGTCGGTCACGGGCCACACCGCCGCCGCTGAATTGCCCAAGCCGGTAACATTCGCGAAGGACGTCGCCCCGATTCTTCAAGCCAAGTGTGAGTCCTGCCATCGTAAGGGCACCAGCGCACCGATGTCGCTTGTGACCTATGCCGAGACGCGGCCGTGGGCGAAATCCATCCGTGAGCGCGTGATCTCGCGCAATATGCCGCCGTGGCATATCGACAAGACGGTCGGTATCCAGCAGTTTCAGAACGACCGCTCGCTGAGCGTCACGCAGATCGACACCATCGTGCGCTGGGTAAATGCCGGCGCGCCGCTGGGAGACGTGAAAGATCTGCCGCCCGCCAAAGTGTGGCCCGAGGAAGAAGGCTGGCTGCTGGCTAAGCAGTACGGCGAACCTGACCTCGTGATTAAATCCGAGCCCTACACGATGCCGGCGCAAGGCCAGGACGTCTGGTGGAAGCCGCTGGCCGACGTGCCGATCACCGAAGCACGCTGGGTGCGTGCTGTCGAAATGCGCCCGGCGACGCCCGCTGGCCGCAGGATCGTGCACCATGCCCTGGCGCAACTGGAGCAGGATGAACCCGGCGCGGCCAATGTCGCTGCCGGCAATGGACCCGGATTGCTGATGGAATGGGCCATCGGGAAACAATTCGATCAGTACCGTCCGAACGCGGGCAAATTGCTGCTGCCGGGAAGCAAGATTCGCTGGGATATCCATTTTCACGCCGTCGGCGAGCCGATTCGCGATCATGTGGAACTTGCGATTTATCTCTACCCCAAAGGCGAAGAGCCGAAATATCGCACCCGCCTTTCGTACTGGGAGGCAATGGCGGCCAGCACCAACATCGATATTCCACCCAACTCGATCGCTGAGACGCAGGGCTTTCACGTGCTGAAAGAGCCGGCCCGTCTGGAAAATTTCCAGCCGCACATGCATCTGCGCGGCAAGGCGATGTCGATGGAAGCGATTCTGCCCGATGGCACGACGCGCATGCTAAGCCATGTCGATCATTTCAATTTCAACTGGATGAACAATTACATCTACACCGACGACGCCGCGCCGGTGCTGCCCAAGGGCACGATCATTCGCATCACCGCGTGGTAGGACAACACCACGGCCAATCCGAACAATCCTGATCCCAACCAATGGGTCGGCTACGGTGACCGCACCGTCGACGAAATGGCGCATGCCTGGGTCAACGTGACTTACATTACCGAACAGGATTACAAAGACTGGCTCGCGAAGAAGAAGTCGAACTAACCCACGCCCACATGCAAGCACCGCGGTTGATTGCCATCCTGTTCGCAAGCTGCCTGCTCGCGGGGGCTCAACCGAAACCGCTCGCCCTCGAGCCCATTCACGACTCCGGCCAAAGCGTGACCGGTGCTTTCGAAGGCTGGTTCAACAACGGCGACGGCAGCTTCAGCATTCTGCTGGGCTATTTCAATCGTAATTTGAAAGAGGAGCTGGACATCCCCATCGGTCCCGATAATCGCATTGAGCCCGGCGGGCCGGACCGAGGCCAGCCCACGCACTTCCTGCCACGCCGTCAATGGGGCGTGTTCACCGTGACCGTTCCCAAGGATTTCGGCAGCGCCAGACTCACCTGGACGCTGGTCGCCAACCATCTGACGACCACGATTCCGGCGAGTCTCGATCCGTTGTGGGAAGTCTCACCATTCAAGGAGGAAGGCGAAGCCAATACGCCGCCTGCCATCCGATTTGCGGAAGACGGCCCCGCGGTGCAAGGTCCGCGCGCGATCAGCGCCGCGTTGGCAGCCACCGTGACGAATCCGCTGACGCTGACCGTCTGGGTCGCCGACGACGCCAAAATGCTTCCGGGATCAAAGACGCTTCCCAAGGGTCCGCCCGTAACCGTAACCTGGGGCAAATTTCGCGGCCCCGGCGCGGTGACGTTCGCTAACGCCAAACCTGCCGTCGAAAAAACAGAGGGCGCTGCCGCATTCAACGGCAAAGCCAGCACGACAGCGACATTCAGCGAACCCGGTGAGTACATCCTCCGCGTTGTAGCTAACGATTGGTCTGGCGACGGTGGCCGAGGCTTTCAGTGCTGCTGGACCAATGGGCAGGTGAAGGTAACGGTAAAGTCGCACTAAATCCGTGTTGGATGAACGTCCAGCTGTTTAGATCCGACTCATCTAGAGGCTTCCCAAACCGCTAACGCCTTGATACCAGACAGTCCTCTGTGTAACAGCTCCTGGCACACGAATTGCCTATACAAAGCCACATGCTGGTTGCGCTGCTCAACGCTCTATTCGGATGTTCCCACCGGAGAACTACATTTCCGATCAGCCCGACTGGCAAGTTCGCGCTTTTGAATCCTCACACCAGCCGCGGCACCTATGTAGTTTGTCTGGATTGCGGCCAAGAGTTTGGTTACGACTGGCAACGGATGCACATCGGTGAGCCAGTTGCGGCGGTGCCATCCGCCGCGCAATCGTTTGCGGCAACAAATCGCTAGGGCTGTCTGTTAAAGCGGGCCAGCCAAGGCTCCCCGGCGACCCGAGAGCCCGAGCTTTGTTCTGACGTGTGCTCTGACGCAAGTGCCTGTTAGCCGACATTTTCGACCATGGAAAGTAGCCGCCCTCTCGCTGGCATTTACCTATCTGTTTTTCTTCGAATACCTGCCGCCCTTCCGGCGTGTTCTGATTCCATTCGATCTGCAGAGCTACCACTACCCGCAACTGGATAACGCCTTTCAGGCATTGCGTCACGGATCATTTCCGGAGTGGGACCAGACCCTCTACGGCGGCCAAAGCTTCGTAGGAAATATCAATGCCGCCCTGTTTTATCCGCCCACCTGGTTGATGTTCGCTGCCAACCTCGGCCGCCCGTCGCTTTCCTATCAGAGTTTGGAAGACCTGGTGTTGGCGCACGTCTGGGTGGCATTCTTCCTCTCTTACCTCTGGCTGCGTAACAAGAAGCTGGCGGAGCTGGCGGCCATCCTGGGCGCTGCGGTGTTCGCCTACAGCGGTTACCTGCTCGAGCAGTTGCAACATCTGGGACTGGTGGCCGGTTACGCGTGGATGCCGCTGGGGTTATGGGGCATCGATGAGGCCATCGAGCAACAGCGCTGGCAGCCGCTGTGGAAGACCATGGCGGCTTCGACGCTGTGCCTTCTCGCCGGATACCCGCCTACCTGGTTTGTTTTCGCGGTGTGCATGGTGAGTTACGCCGCGTGCCGCTGGAAGGTGGCTTTGGGTGTCGTGCTGGCTATCGCCGCCTCGCTGGTGATTGCGGCTGTGCAAGTCCTGCCAGCGTACGAAGCCACGGCCATGAAAGCCTTCGATCCCAGGTACGGATTCAACGTTCGCGATCCGGAGTTTTATATTTCCTACCTGCTGCCCAACTATTTTGACTTCGGAATGCTCACCAGCCAGGCGGCATGGAAGGGCAATTATCTCTACTTGGGTGCTCCCGCTTTCCTTGGTCTGGTTGCGCTCGTGCGCGGAAGAAAGTGGCGGGATCTGATTCCGTCTCTGACCGTTCTGGTGGTCAGCCTGATTGTCGCGATCAATCCATTCGACTCCGTGTCGGCGATCGTATTGCGCTCCAGCTTGCTCGCCCAGCTCTGCCGCAACTGGTATTTCCTCGCGGGCGTGACGTTGGCCGTAGCGCCTCTAACGGCTTACGGCATCGACTACTGTCTCTCGCGTTTCCGGCGGCCCGTCGCGCGCTGGTGCGTCGTGGTGACTTGCCTGCTGCTCACAGCCTGGTCGGCGACGCCAGATGCTGGTCTGGTTCCCGGTCGGTTCGGACTTCTTCACCGGCGGGAAGTCTGTCATCGAGCCGGCGATTACTCTCGCCCTGTTCTCGCTCGCCATTTTCATTCTGCCGTCGCAACGTGGCGCTGCCCGGGCATGGCTGGCGGCAGTAGTGCTGCTGTTGGTTGGGATCGATTACAAAGCTTCGGCACAAGCCGGTGGGTTAATGCTGGCCTTAGGCCCATGTGTTGGCAACATCCACTCGTTTCCAGCTATGGACGATGCAGTTTTTCGCGCAACTGCGCGCCACGCCGAATACCGCATCGCCGTGGATCTGACCGCTATTTATCCCGTCGATGCTTCAACATTACGGTCTCAGCACACCGCAGGGATTTGACGCCGTTCCAGACCAAGCAGTACAAGAATCTGATGTCGCGAATCGAGCACGTCCGGCCCACTAGCAACTGGGAAATCGATATCGATCCGGCGAATGAAGCGGCGCTGAACCTGCTTGGCGTACGCTATTTCATCACCGCCGGCGATCGCGCGTTGTACCAGCAACTCGTCGCAAACCCCCATTTCCGGCGGCTTGAACCCTCGCAGACGTTCTACAAAGTGTTTGAGTTCGTCAATGCTCGCCCGCCCTATGGCTGGGAATCTAACAGCGCGGAGCGCGGAGCGCGGAGCGCGGAGCGCGGAGCGCGGAGCGCAGAGCGCAGAGCGCAGAGCGCAGAGCGCAGAGCGCAGAGCGCAGAGCGCAGAGCGCGGAGCGCGGAGCGCGGAGCGCAGAGCGCAGAGCGCAGAGCGCGTCCGATGGACGCCGGAATCGCGAGAATTTCTGGTTCGCTCGGAAACCGGCGGGCGTTTCACGCTGTCCGAACAGTTCTTCCCGGGCTGGCAGGCGACGGTGGACGGGAAGCCAGTGCCTATCGAGCGGTGGAGCGAAGCATTCCAGGCCGTCGACGTGCCGCCGGGCGAGCATTCCGTCGCATTCCGTTTCATTCGGCGGGATTGCGCGTGGGGCGCGGTCGTGAGTCTCTGCGCGACTTCTCGCTCTTGCCTTCCTCATGCGCGACAGCGTCAGAGCAGGATATAATTCCGTAGACAGGAGTTTGTCCCATGAGCGATTCCACCACATCCCGACGTGAGTTCTTTCAAGCCAGCCGTAGCCGCCGCAGCCTTGGCCGAACAAGTGCTCGCGCAGACTTCCAGCGCATCCGCCACCGGCATTCCCACTCGCGTTCTGGGCCGCACCGGCGTCCGCGTTTCGATGATCGGTATTGGCGGCGGTCACATCGGCGGCGTGAAGGAGGAGAGCGAAGGCATCCGCATCGTCCAATCCGCCATCGACGAAGGCGTTACCTTCATGGACAATGCCTGGGAATACAGCAACGGCCGCAGCGAAGACGTGATGGGCAAAGCTCTCAAGATGGACGGCCGCCGGTCCAAAGTTTTTCTCATGACCAAAGTCTGCAGCCGTGAGTACGCGGTCGCGATGCAACAACTGGAAGAAAGCTTGCGCCGCCTGCAAACCGACCATCTCGATCTATGGCAGTTTCACGAATGCAACTATTACAACGACCCCGAGTGGGTTTTCGAGAAAGGCGCCATCCGCGCCGGCATCGAAGCCCGCAAGCAGGGCAAGGTTCGCTTCCTCGGATTCACCGGCCATAAGTCGCCGCAAATCCACTTACAGATGCTAGGGAAAGACTTTGAATGGGACACTGTGCAAATGCCCAATAATGTCATGGACGCGGGTTTTTTCAGTTTCAGCAAAGAAGTGATGCCTGTCTGTCTGAAGCGCAACATCGGCATCATCGGCATGAAAGGGTGCGGCGGCGATGGTCAGATGTTGGACAAGAAAGCGGTAACGGTGGATGAGTGCTACCGCTATTTTCTCAGCCAGCCGGTGAGTGTCCAGGTATGCGGCTTGGCGAGCATGGATCACCTGCGGGAGGCCGTCCGGCTGGCCCGCGCCTTCAAGCCGATGCCCAAGGAAGAGATGCAGAAGCTACAGGCCCGCATCCGCGACGTTCAGGGTGACGGCCGTTTTGAACTGTTCAAGAGCAGTAAGCGCTTCGACAGCGCCTACCACCGCATCCAGCACGGCTTCGAAACACAAGGCGTGTAACTTTACTTACTAACCAAAGTTATTATCACCTTGTCGATCGAAGGAAATTGATGAGTTAACACTAACTACTGACAACCTTTAAGTTATCGGAAATTCGCTCCTATAATAGCGGAGCGTGTCGGAAAAGCCTACCTCTGCTTATGCGGTGTGGCTGCGGCTGGGCCGGGCGGGCTGGAATTTACTGCCCTTGCTGATTGCGATCAGCGGCTGGTTCGCAACGCTCTTCTTGTGCCGCGTCATGCTAACTCGCGAACGCGCGCAGATCGTACAAACTGCCGCGCTTTCGGCCCGACGCATTCAATCCAAGATCAATACCAGTATGGCTGCGCGCGTCGCGCCATTGGAAGCGCTCGCTCCGCCGGAACAGACGGGTGTCCAATGGCAGTCTGATGTCACCGAGATAAAACAGAAATACCCTGAATTCGAGTCGATCGCCTGGTTGCCGGCGGAGAAAAGTACCGCACGACCTGCTCACCGGACGTCTATCTCGCCTGCAGTCACGCTGGACACAAGCCGCCACAAGTTTCTCGTGTCGGTTCCGGTCTTTCACCAGGAAGCTTTCACGGGGCGCGTGATCGCGGTCCTACGTACAGGCGAGTGGATGAAGGCAATGGTCGACTCGGAAATTCCGTCGGGCTATGGTGGTTCGATCTCGGACCACAATCAGCGGATTTATGTTCGCGCCGCAGGCTCCAGTCCCCCGCCCTATTACTCGGAGGTCCCCGTCGATGTCTACGGGACGCCGTGGGTAGTGCAGGTATGGCCCACGCACGATGAATGGACCGGATCGTACCAGATTCTCTCGGCGCTCAGCCTGGTGATCGGCTTGCTGATTTACGTGAGCGGCGCGCTGGTCGTCTCCGCGCGGCGGCAGTCGCGGGAACTGGAATCCGCCGAACTGGAGATGGCTACGCATCAGGAAGACTTACGGCAGGCTAATGAGCGGCTGGAAACAGTGATCCATGCTTCTCCGTTTGCCATCGTGGCCATGGACCTTGCCGGCAACGTCGAGAGTTGGAACTTAGCTGCTGAGCGTATATTCGGCTGGCGCAGCGACGAAGTAATCGGCCGGCCTCCACTTTTTATTCCTGCGGAATACAGCGCAGAATTCCGTGAAAAAATCGAGCGCACTGTTGCCGGAGAACTTCTCAGGGGCCTCGAGCGGAGGCATTGCAGGAAGGACGGTTCCTCGATCGATGTCGCCGTGTGGACCGCACCGCTGCGTAACGCCCAGACTGCCGTCTGCGGGATCATCGCCGCCATCACCGACGTCAGTGAGAAGAAAGGCCTGGAAGAACAGCTCCGGCATTCGCAGAAGTTGGAAGCCGTCGGGCGGCTGGCTGGCGGCGTGGCGCATGACTTCAACAACCTGCTCACCATCATCAACGGCTACGGCCACATGATGCTGAAATCGCTGCCGGCGAGCGACCGTCTGCACAATCACGCCGAAGAAATACTCAAAGCGGGAAACCAGGCCGCAGCCCTCACCGCCCAGCTACTGGCGTTCAGCCGCAGGCAGATCATCCAACCCAAACCGGTTGACCTGAATCACGTCATCACCGATCTCGAAAAAATGCTGCGCCGCGTCATCGGAGAGGACATTCTGTTCCGCACCAATCTGAGCCCGGAGCTGCAGCGCGTCAAAGCCGATTCCAATCAGATGGGGCAAGTGTTGATTAACCTTGCCGCCAATGCGCGTGATGCCATGCCGCGCGGAGGCATGCTCACGCTGACGACCGAGAACGTGATGCTCACCGGGCGGGAAGCAGCCGAGTTGGGGGATCTGCCCGACGGCGCTTACGTCAAACTGACGGTGTCGGATACGGGCGAAGGCATGAGCGCCGAAACCCGGAGTCACTTGTTTGAGCCATTCTTCACCACCAAAGAAGTCGGCAAGGGCACCGGCCTAGGACTTTCCAGCGTCTACGGCAGCGTGCGGCAGAACGGCGGCGGGATTACTGTTGCCAGCGAGCCGGGCAGAGGAACCACGTTCTCAATTTACATGTCTCAACTGCAAGAGACCGTGCCGGCGGAAGTCGCTATTCCGGCTCGCAAAATCGCCGGTGGCGGCAGTGAGACCATCCTGCTGGTTGAGGACGAAGCGCCGCTACGGAACATGCTCCGCGAAGCCCTGGCTAACGCCGGCTATCGCGTCCTCGAAGCTACCGACGGAGCCGATGCGCTTTGGAGATGGGAGCGCGAAGCCCGCACCATCGACCTGCTGATCACCGACGTCGTGATGCCGATTGTGAACGGACGGGAATTGGCCAGGCGCCTGGCCCAAATCGCGCCGCGAATCCAAGTGCTCTATATGTCCGGCTACGCCGCCGATGTTATCGCGTACCACGGCATCCTGGAGGCGGGAACCAACTTCATCCAGAAGCCCTTTTTGCCCGATGCTCTGCGGATGAAGGTTCGCGATGTTTTAGACGCACGTAAAGCAGCCGCCGGCCGTCCGCCCGTGTACGCCGTAGCGCATCAACGCGATTGCCCCACTTCGTAGGGGCGGGTTTCAAACCCACCCTCCGAAAGGAACACAGGAACTTCCGGAGACGCGGCGTCCGCATACGTCTTACGCCTCACGTACAACAGCAGCACAAAGCCGCTCAGAATCACCAGCGGCGGCAACAGCATGATAACGATGCCGGCATTCAAGACCCGCGCGCGCTCCGACTGCTGCGCCGCGGCAGTACGAAAACACATCACGCATTGCGCGAATGCGCCCGTACTCATCAGCGGTAGCAAAGCAGCCAGGCGCTTCATACCGGGGGTCTCATGGTGAAGGCGCGGTGTGCGTCCGGCATGAAGATCAGCATTAGAATAATGCAAAGCACCAGCATCGGAAACAGCGTCATGAACAGGCTGAAGCGCTCGAACTTGAGATGCATGAAATAAGCGATGATCATGGCCGCCTTGATGACGGAAAGTCCCATGAGAGCCGTCAGCATGATCAGCAGCGGCACTTGCTCGTAGGCGAGAAAAACTTCAACGCCGGTCAGCACCAGCAGGATGACCCAGACCACGGAAAAACTTTTGGTGGTTCCACCCACCTGGTGCGCCACTTCCTCGATATGGTCGCTCATGCGCTCTCCTAAATTTTAGCCGACAGCAGATACACCAGCGGGAAGATGAACATCCACACCAGATCGACGAAGTGCCAGTAGAGGCCGCTCACCTCTACATCCTCGGCCTTGAATTTCCCGCGGCCCACGGCGAAGGCCATGATTGAGAGGTAAATCACGCCGATGATCACGTGAGTCATGTGCAGGCCGGTCAAGCCAAAAAATGTCGCGCCAAACAATGGCGAGCCGAAAGGATTGGAGGCGATCGTCACATGCTCTTCCACGATCAGGGTGTGCCATTCCGTCGCGTGCAGGATCACGAATGCCAGCCCGCCGGCGATGGTGGCCAGCAGCCAGCCAACGGTCGCTTTGCGATTGCCATGATTCATCGAATGCACTGCCATCACCATGGTCAAGCTGCTCGAGAGCAGGCAGAACGTCATGATGCTGGAGAAAACGATACCAGGTGAAAAATGAAAAGGCGTCGGCCAGTCGGGTGTCGAAACCCGGCAGTACGTATAGGCCATCAACATCGCGGAAAACGTTAGCGCATCGGATATGATGAACAGCCACATCCCGAACTTCTTGGAGCCGATCGCGTATGGAGAACCACCACCCGTCCAGAGCGAATCCATTGTGGCGGCTTTGACATCGGACATCAGTTCGTCACCCCCAGATCAAAAATAGAAGTAGCAGATAAATCCACATGCCATCCAAAAAATGCCAGAAGACCGCGCAGACATCGACGGCCGTACGCTTACCCGGACCCAGACGCAAACGCAGCGCCTGAATGTTGACGTAGCCCAGCGCGCCCATGCCCCCAATCAAGTGAATGGCATGCACGCACGTCAGCAGAAAAAAGAACGAGCTCGCCGGATTCGTAGCCATGTAAATGCCGGCCTGATACAACTGCTGCCAGGCCAGATACTGGCCAACAAGAAAAACCACGCCTAAAACTGTTCCTGCAGTCCAGAAGCGGTTAAAGGCAGACCGGCGGCCGGATTTCAGCGCGCGCCGTGCCAGCTCAAGAACCAAGCTGGATGCGAGCAGCACTGCCGTATTGGCCCACAGGATTCGCGGCAGCGGCAAGCTTACCCAGTCATCGGACAGTCCACGCCGCACTACGAAGGCGCTGGTGAATGCCGCAAACAGCATTACGCTCGCGGCCAGCAACACCATCAGGCCGGTAAACGACGCCCTTCGCGACGCTCCACGGCCGCGGGAATCGTCGTCCCCGCCGCTCAGAGGCGGTGGAACCGGCGGCCGTCCGGTGCCAGTCAAAATACCAGTGGAACTCGATCCAGGCATGCTGCGATTCCCTTAGAGCGGGTCCGTCTGCATGGTGTAATCCTTGGCCGCGCCCGGCACCGCGTACTCGTACGGGCCGTGATTCACCACCGGATGCACTCCGGCGAAGTTATCGAATGGCGGCGGCGAGGGGATGCCCCACTCCAGCGTCGTCGATTCCCACGGATTCATTCCTGCCGGTTTGCCCTTCTTCACGCTCCAGAACAGATTGATGAAGAAGATCAATTGTGCAACAGCGGTAATGATGGCCGCCCAGGTCATAAACGCATGGATCGGCATCAGCGCGTTCATGAATTCGAAATTGGTGAAATCCGCATAGCGCCTGGGGTTGCCGGCGATACCGAGAAAGTGCATCGGCGTGAAGATGCAGTAGACGCCGATGAAGGTGATGTAGAAATGAATCTTGCCCATCGTTTCGTTCATGAAACGGCCGGTTACTTTGGGGAACCAGTAGAACGTGCCCGCGAACATGCCGAAGATCGCCGCCACGCCCATGATCATGTGGAAGTGTCCAACCACGAAGTAAGTGTCGTGGAAGTACAGATCGAGCGCTGGCTGGCCCAGGAAAATGCCGCTGATGCCGCCAGTGACGAACAATGAGACGAAGCCCAGCGCGAACAGCATGGCCGTGGTGAAACGAATCTTGCCGCCCCAGAGAGTGCCAATCCAATTGAATGTCTTGATCGCGGAGGGCACGCCGATGGACATCGTCAGCACGGAAAATGCGAAGGCCGAGTAGGGGTTCATGCCGCTCATGAACATGTGATGCCCCCACACGAAGAAGCCCAGAAATCCGATGCCCAGGATGGCGTAGACCATGGCGCGATAACCGAAAATCGGTTTGCGCGCAAAAGTGGAAAGCAGCTGCGAAGCCACGCCCATGCCGGGCAGGATCGCGATATACACTTCCGGATGTCCGAAGAACCAGAACAGATGCTGCCACAGCAGCGGCGAGCCGCCTTTGTGGTTCAGGAGAATCTGATCGTTCACGATCAGTCCCGCGGGCAGGAAGAAACTGGTGCCGGCGGTACGGTCGAGCAGCAGCAGCACGCCCGCCGCGAGCAGCACGGCGAAACCCAACAAGCCGAGAATGGCGGTGACCAGCCAGCTCCAACAGGTGAGCGGCAGGCGCATCATGGACATGCCGCGCGCCCGCAGGTCGACGGTGGTGGCGATGAAATTGATCGCGCCCATCAGCGATGCCGCGCAGAAAATCGCGATGCTAATCACCCACAGCGTCTGCCCCGCCCCTTGACCGGGACCGGCAATTGCACCCAGCGCACTCAGAGGCGGATAGGCCGTCCAACCACCGAGCGGTGCGCCACCGGGCACGAAGAATGCGGCGACCATCACAATCAGCGCCAGGAACGTGGTCCAAAAGGACATCATGTTCAGGACCGGGAACGCCATGTCCTCGGCGCCAATCTGAATGGGTAGAAAATAGTTGCCAAACCCGCTTTGCGGCGCCGTGGTGAGGACGAAAAATACCATGATGGTGCCGTGCATCGTCATCAGCGAGAGGTACAATTCCGGCGTCATGATGCCGCCGGCGGCACTGGTGGGCCACAGCTTCTCGAACAGAGACACTCTGGCGTCCGGATACACCATGTGGAAACGCATCAGCACCGAAAGCGTCATTCCCAGCAGCACTGAGAACAGGGCCAGGAAGTAGTACTGAATGCCGATTACTTTGTGATCCAGGCTAAAAATATATCTGCGGATGAAACCGGAAGGCGCCTGATGCGGCGCATGGGCTAACGAGGACATGCCATCTCCCCAGATTGAAATAGGTTCATCACTTTTGCGCGGCTTGATCCCGCATCCACTTCTCGAAGTCCGCCGGCGCCATCACTTCCAGCGTCGTGCGCATCTGGTGGTGTCCTAAGCCGCACAGCTCCGAACAAGGGACTTCGTAGACACCGATTTTGTCAGCCTGGAAGTGCATGGGAATTTCCATGCCAGGCACGATGTCCTGTTTGAGACGCAGCTCCCTCACAAAGAAATTGTGGATCACGTCCCGGGATTTCATGATCAGCATGATCGGCTTGCCGGCCGGAACTTTGATCGATGCGCTGGTAATGTCGTCCTTGCTGGCAGGATCTTTGTCGTCGATTCCGAACGCGTTGCCGCCGGCGTCGTTGATCAGCTTGATGTCCGTCTTGCCAAACACGCCGTCGGGACCTGCATAGCGGAAGTTCCAGGCAAACTGTTTGGCGCTCACTTCGATTTTGAGCGCGTCGGCCGGGGCGGACTCGAAATGCACAGCCGCCCAGATGCGCGTGCCGAACAGCACCAGGCCGATAAACAACACCGCCGTGGCGGACGTCCAGATGGCTTCCAACTTGTTATTGCCGTGCGAGTAGGTGGCCCGCTTGCCGTCGTCGCGAAACTTGAAAATTACCCATCCCAGCGCCATTTGCGCCAGGAAGAAAATGATGCCAGTGACCACCAGCGTGATGGTGAACTGCTGGTCGTAGGCAATGCCGTGTTCTGAAATGGGAGCCGGAAACCACCAATAATGTCCGATGAAAACGTAGCAGATGGCGATCGTCAGGACCCAGACTATCGGCGCAAGCAGCATGAGCGCTCCATAATGGATTTTACGTGGGCTAAGGGATTGAAACTAACACAAACGGGGCGACGCTGCAAGCGGATGCGCGCCCTTTCTCACAGAACTTGCGGCAGATTGAGCGAAGCTTTCGACAGCGCCTTCTCCAAAAGAGTCACTGCCTCTCTCTCTTGAATGCGGCGTGCGATCGACATCTCCGTCACCAGCATGTGACGCGCGCGATCCAGCATCTTCTTTTCGCGGAAGGAGAGCGGTTTTTCCAGTTGCAATAGCAGCAGACCCTTCAGCACTTCGGCGATATGCAGCAGGTCGCCGCTTTGCATTTTGTCAGTGTTCTCTTTGAAGCGGGACTTCCAGTCGTTGCAGGAGAGACACGTTCCGCCGGAAAGAAAATTGAGTACCCGGCAAATTTCAGCGTTGGTGGTAATCTTCCTGAGCCCGATGTTGGAGACATTGGAGAACGGCACCATCACCGTCATGCTGCCGTAAGCCAACCTGAGCAGATAGAATCGTTCGAACTGCGTGCCGAACGAGCGTGTGCTGATGTTCTCTATAGTTCCGACGCCTTGGTTTGGATAAACGACCTTTTCACCGATCTGGAAGGTCATGCAAAATCCCCCTGGATAACACCGGCGTTCAGTTGTAACTGTAATTCAGCAAACGAGAAACAGAATCATAAGCTTAATAGGTATTAATGTCAACAGGAAAATCCGCTAAAACCCGCTCCAGATGGGCCTTTCAAGAGATTCTGAGGGGAGTTGAAAAGAAACACCTTGGCCGTTTCGACTGCAATATAGAGAACACCTGACACCTTGCGCACGTGGTTGTTTGAATCAAGTCATCAGCTTGCGCACGTACTGCAGATTCTTGGACAGGTCCTCTGTGACGGATTTCGAAGGTGCGTCGGTTTCGAGGTTGGCGTACCCTGTGTACCCAATATCGGCGATGGCTTGCATCACCGCCGGAAAGTCGATTTTGCCTTCTCCCAGGTAGTGCGGATTATCTTTCAGATGCATCTGGCAAATGCGATTCTTGCCCAGCCATCGAATCTCTTTAAGCACATCGAAGCCGCCCTGGGTGGAATTGCCGACGTCGTAATACACCAGCACGGCTTTGGACTGCGACCGCTCCACGATGCGGATGTTGTCTTCGGCTGAAATGGTGTCTTCGATGCCCAGAATCACGCCGGCCTTCTCCGCCTCCGGTCCCAGTTCCTTAAGCACATCGCCAACGTAGTCCATCTCCTGCCGCGTTTCGAGCGCTCCCTTGCCAAAGAAAGGCAGCAGAATCACGCGGGTCTTCATGTTTTGCGTGATGCGAATCGAATCCGCCACCCATTTCTGGCCGAGCCGGTCGTTCTTCAGATAGTTGACGTGCAGAATATCCAGACACGTTCCGTCGATGGGGATTTGATGAGTGGCGGCGGCAGCCAGGTAGCGCGCCTGCAGCGCGCCACTATCCAGGCGAAGCTTGCCGTCCACTGGCTTAATGCCCAGGCTGACTTGAACGCCGTCGAATCCCAGCTTCTTGGCCAGCGCAACCGCTTCCAGCTTGGAAGTCTGCTCCAGGTTCCAGTCAGTAATCCCAATCCGGAGCCGGGCCGCTTTGGCGGCAAAAAGTGCAGACGAGCCGCCGGCGAGCGCAGAGCCCGCCGTTGCCAGAAACGATCTTCGCGAAAACGGCATACCCGAATTTAGCCGTGCGCGGAGCGGACCTTGACGGGAACGGGCTGCGCCTTCTCGGCCGCAGTCTCGCGTTCCGCCAACAGCAGGCGCCGCAGGGAACGCAAATCGTTCAGGATTCTTCCGCTGGTAGTGATATGTACCGAGAGCTTAGCCAGATTGTACGCGACCAGTTGCAGAGCCTCGGTACGGCGCCCCGCGCGCTCCTGCGCGGCCAACGCGATCTCGGCGTCCACTTCACGTCGGGCCTCTTCGATGGCCTCGGCGAGCATCGATACATATTGATGGGAGTTCTCGATATTGTCAAACGGGGTCTCGCAATTATTACTCATGCTGCGCACCTTTCCCCGCGCCTCCCTCCGACTGTGAGGCGTGTATTCTTAATATTTCTTAATTCTCGCATGAAACGATACCACGAGATCAACAGTTTTGTAACGTAGGATTTGGCTGAGCCAGCAGGCGCATGCTACTATCGGGGAATCCGACACGCCATCGCGGGGACGTAGTTCAGTTGGTTAGAACGCCGGCCTGTCACGTCGGAGGTCGCGGGTTCGAACCCCGTCGTCCCCGCCAATCTTTTCTTTTCAATCACTTCCAAAATACCGATCCGTTAGTGCTTCGTCCAACCCTCCCCGATCGAAAAAATCAGGTATGCATCCGGCCGGCCTTCGTATTGCAGCCACACGTGCGAAGGGCTCCAGAGCTGTTCCGCGGACACCCCGATGTCGGAGTTTCGCAGGTAGGGGGCATAGACCATAACGTGCGCGCCCCGATGATGGGACTTGCCCGCCGAATCCTGATAATTGTCGTCCGTAGCCAGCATATACACGATGCCTGCTTTGGCCGGCGCAGGCAGCCACCCCTTTTGATATTCCTCATCGATCCTTTTTCTCGATCACGGCCGGGTCCAGGCCTTGCATGAGCAGTTCTCCGCGCTTCAAGCTTGCCTGCAGGGTGCTGGCCGATCCCACTGCGTCATAGCACTTGGGCGCTAAATGGCCGGATCGCCGCTCCACAACGCAGTTGAATCCGTTCCGGCTGTCACGCACTTTTACGAAACCCTTGCTCTGCAACACGTAAACGCCGGCAGCAGGTCGAAGGTCTTCGGGCGCTGAGCTGAGCGCCATTTCGATTTCGCGGCTCTGCTCAATAAGCTGCGAAGTCTGCGCGCCAACGCAGAGAGTTCCCATCACGATACATGTGAGCCATTTCATAGCCGTCACTCTCCTCGCACGGCCTCTAAGCGCCGCACGTCGATCCGCCAAACATTCTCCGCCTTCAAATTTGATAGCCACACCGATCCATGCCCGACGCGGATGGCATCCCCGCCCTTGCCTACGAACTGCTGCACCACCTGATTGCGCGCTGGATCGATGCGTGAAACCGGATAATCGAACGAAGTCACCCACACCGATCCTTCGCCCGACCGCAATATCTCCGCCCTCGCCGGGCACGCCCACTTCAATCGTCGCCACGACGCGATTCGTCCGCGGGTCGATGCGGGAAACGCTGCCGTCGCCCTGATTCAGGGTCCAGATCGCGCCCTCGCCCATCGCCAGGAATCGCGGCGCAGGTCCGACGGGAATGGTAGTCACCACCCGATTCGTCCGTGGATCCACGCGCGTCACCAGATTGCCGAGCGGTGCTCGTTACCCATATCGCGTCCTCGCCGAAAGCCGCGGCGTAAGATCCGGACGCCACCGGAATTTCGGCCGCCGCGCGATTGGTCGCGGGATCGAACCGGGTGAGCGTGCTTTTCCGGTCCGTGAGCAGCCAGATACTGCCGGCCCCTGCGGCGATGCTCCCTTCCGTATCGGCGATGGTGGTGGCGATCGTCGCTGTCACGCGGCCCAACCGCAGATCTATGACGGGAAAGTGTCTGGCCGCCACAATTCGGAATCCACAGGCTGCCGAACCCGACGGCCAAACCCGCGCAGGGCTGGCTGCCGGCGGGAATCAATTCCATTACTCGATTGCTGCGCGGATCGATCCGCGTGATGTTGTTGCGCGGCTTGTTGGAAATCCACACGGACTCATCAACGGCGATCCAGTCGGGCGCGCCCGGCACCTCAAAGACCGCATCAGGCTGTAAACGGCTGAGCGGAATTTGCACGCCGCGCGCCGTGACGCCGGTCTTCTTCGCCGGCACTGGCGATTCCTGCGCGCTACACGCGAGCGTGCACCAGATGACCGCGGCAAGCAGCCTCACGGCTATTCGGCCATTGCCGTTTCGTTCATGCGCTCCAGTTGTTTGACGAGAAATGCGGTGTCGCTGAATGGCTCACCGCCATTACGCGCCCAGTGAACGCGCCCTTTTTTGTCGATGAGGATAGTCGAATGTAATTCGATCTCTTCGAAATCATCGTAGGAATGAAAACGGTGCGCATTGGCGTATTTGTCATCAGAGAGCAAGCGAATGGGTAGCTCCCCCAATTCTTTCAAGGTCGCGGCATTCTGATCCGGCGCGGCGCTGCTGACGGCCAATACGGCCGCGTTCAAACGTTCCCAATCTTCTTTCTTCTTCCCGATATCGTGCAGTTGGCGCATGCAGTGCGGGCATTCGCGTCCCAGGTAAAAAATCAGCATTACGTTCTTGCCGCGATAGTCGGCGAGGGTGACACGTTTGCCGGCGGCGTCGCGGACCTCGAGCGCGGGCGCAGCATATGGCTCCCAGCGATTCGGCCCATATTTTTCCAGTGACGTCATCGCGTAGTTGCGTTGCGGGGCGGGCGAACTATCGCGGGGCGCGGCATTGATACCCGTGGCTTTCGCGCGCTCCAGAATTTTGAGCCCTTTATCCGCATCCGATGCCACGAACAACAGCCTCGCCATCGCCTCCTGCGCCTGGCTCGTTTCGCTTAGGGCAGTATGAGCGCGAACCAATCCGGAGAGGGCAAACAAATCGTTCTTGGTGAGCGTCAGGGCCTTTTCATAAGCCTGCACAGCTAGCGCCGGGCTCCTGGCGTCCAGATAGGCCTGCGCCAAACTGTTGTAGAGAGCCTCGGGATAGAACGGTGGATCGGCGTATTCCCGCTGCATGTCGAATTCTCGCTGCGCGGCGTCGGCCATCAGACCTAGTCCGACGATCGTCTCACCGCGCGCCAGGGCCAGACGCGCTTTCAACTCCTGTGCCTGTATGCCGTAGACCCGCTCCACGCCTTTGTTCTTTTCCAGATCTTTCTTCAGCGCGGAGTGCGCTGCGATGGCCTCCTCGGCCTTTTGCAGATCACCCTGACCGAAATAAGCCCGGGCCTGAAAATATGCCTTGTCGACTTTGTCGGCGTAGATATCACGCCACGGAATGGTCTTCGGATTCAGCAGATCGTCCCAGCGCTCGAACTTCACCAGCGCGCGCGCCATCGCGTGGATGCCGGCCGAGTGGGCGGAGTTGGTTTCTTCGCCGTTGCCATTCGGATCGAGCGGCGCATCGATCAACTGCCGCGCTCCAAAGATGGCGGCGTTAGCCATGCCGAGTTGCTCCTGAATGTACGAGAGGTAGTTGCGGTTGTGCCCGTAATTCCAATTGTTGAACGGAAACGTCATTTGCTCCTGCATGTAGCGCTTCTCGGCGCGCGTGGCCGCGTCCATCGAGATGGCGGCTTCGTGCCACATGCCAACGATGCTGTAGATGTGTCCCGGCATGTGCAGCGCGTGGCCAATGGCAGGCACGATCTCGCCATAGCGGCGCGCGCTCACCAGCGCCTGCTCCGGCTCGTTGTAGTCCCAGTTGTGAATGCGGTAGTGGTGCGCGCCGGGATGGTCGGGCTGCTTGGCAAGAATTTCGCGGATGACCAATTCGGTGCCGTAGCGCTCGCTGCCCGATGGTGTAGAGCGCCATCAACGCCCGGGCCTCGATGTCATCCGGATATTTCACGCAAAGTTTCTCGAGAACTTTCTTGCTTCTTGAATCGCGCGTGCTTTCGTCCTTGTCGTTGAGCGGATCGGGCAGCCCGGCTTCGAGGATTTCGATGTACAGCCGCTCCCTCTCGCTCACCCGTGATTTGCGCTTGGCCGCTTCCCGCACGAAACTGTTGGCGCGATCACCAAAAGTGGCGCGCGCCATCCCCCAGTAAGCCATGGCATTATCCGGCTCGAGCTTCAAGCACCAGCGAAAAGCCCGCTCCGCTTCGTAATACCAGAACGAGTGCAGCAGAGCGTTCCCCTGATCGAACCATTTCTGGACTTCCGGATTCGCGGTGGTGATCGGAAAATGCGCGTGGCCTATGCCGGACATTTCCCACGGCTTCTCTCGCGGGCCGCTGTCAAAGGATTCTCCGTGCGCGGAATGACCCAACTTGTAAGCCTCGGCCGGATTCACCGGCGCGAGCGTTTGTGCCGAAGCATCCGTGCGCGGCAACCAGCAGCAGCACGAGGGCAAAAACCGGTCTGATGGCGCTCATGTTTTTACGGTATCACTGCTGTTTGGCCCATAGGTGATCGCGGTTTCGCGGAACAGATTGCCGAGACCGAACCTACTCAATTTACAGAAGCGGCGATACCAACAACTAGCTTCTATCGCGTTTCCATGGGGATGGGAAGTTCAGAAATCCGCTCGAACCCGCTGTTTCTGATTCGAATTCCCCAAGCGGGGCTTCGCCGGATCGCCACCGGCACCACGATTTAATTCAACCGCGAATTTAAGTCCGGTGCTTTTTCAGCCAACAGTTTTTTCACGGTGTCTTCGACTTCGCGTTTCAGCCGGCCGTTCTCGGCGCCGGTCGCCGGGCTGGCGAATCCAGCATGCACGCTCTTCACGCGGCCATCGCGGCCCACAAAGAACGAGGTCGGATACGCGTCGAAATTCGCGATTTGCGGCAACGTCTTGGGAACGGCGCCGGCCTCGGATTGGCCCGCGATCAGAATCGGATACGTAATCCCATGACGCCGGATGAAGGCGCGCACCTGCGTCCGGTCCTCCTCCAAATTACCCAACGCCTCGAAGGCCAGCCCTACGATTTCCAGGCCCTGCGCGTGATATTTCGCGTAGAGCTCCACCAGAAATGGCGTTTCGTCATGGCAGTTGGGACACCAGCTTCCCATGATGTTCACGATGACCACCTTGCCGCGGAATTGGGGATCGGTTTCGGAAACAATGTGCCCGTCCAGATCCGCGAAACTGAAGTGAAGCGGCTCGCTCGGATCCTTCACGCTGGTGTAGCGCGACGGGTCCGGCGGCTCTTTGAATCCTTTGGCGGAGGCTTCGGCGGCGCGCACGGCCACAAATTTCGTGCTGTGGTTCATGATGCCGTCGAGCGTGCCATCGGGCTTCAGCGTGGCCTCGACCAGCGCCGGGCGCGCCGCCGTGAAATGGCTCAGTACCAGTTTGCCGTCGTGAAATTTTCCGCTAAGCGTGCCCGTGTCGCCATCCAGGCGCAGAATCGCGCCAGTGACTTCCGCGCCCGATTGCCGCAGAATCAATCGCCAGGCATTGGGACGGTTGTTATTGGTTTCGGCGCGAATAATCCATTCGCCCGCGATCGACGGAGCAGATTCATCCGGAGCCGGCGCAGGCTGAAAACGCGCGGCGCGCAGTTTATACGTCGTCAGCCCTGTGCGCCCCTTCTTCGTGAACGTGCCTTCGAGTTTGCCGTCGTTGAGCGAGGCCTGCAGGTCGGCGTTGTAGTAGTCGTAGCGCAGATGAAGGCTGCCGTTCTCGAACTGGCCGCTGGTGGAAGCGAACCTTGACGTCGCCATCGAAAAACGATCCCACCACTTGATTGCCCTGCTGGGAGAACTCGATGCGAAACGGGACTTCGTAATCCTTCACCCCGATCACCGCATCCCAAATGCCGGTGATCGATTGCGCGCAGGCAAGGCCCGCGCCCAGCCACAACAACGCCAGTAGCTTTTTCATATGCGCCTCCTGGAGCCAGCCGCCGAAGCGGGTCTCCGATCCTTTGCGGGCATTATACACCCCAATCTCCATGGGGATTGCTAAGCTAAAGGCGCATGGCCAGAGCGGTGCGCCGTCAGGCTTACGTCGTGATTGCACTGGCTGTTTGCGCGCTGCAGCCCGCCCGCGCGGCCGACCAATGGCTCCGCCTGCGAAGCCCTCACTTCGAGTTGATCACCGACGCTGCTGAGCGCCACGGACCCAACCTGCTGCTCCATCTGGAAGAGCTGCGCCGCCTCTTTATCGCGCAACTTGCCGTTCCCGAAGACGCGGCCGGTACAACGGTGCGCATTATTGCCTTCAAGTCGGCATCCGAATTCGCCGCCTACCGGCTGATCGAGCATACCGATGCGTACTATGTGGGCGCACCCGGCCGCGACCTTATCGTGATGTCGCTAAATGGTCCGGCGGATTTCCGCACGGCGTCCCACGAATACGCGCACGTGATGGCGAATCATCGCGGCCTGCACTTGCCGGCTTGGCTTGCGGAAGGACTCGCTGAAGTTTTTTCCACGGCCCGCTTCCAGCCCGGCCAGGCAATTGTTGGCGACGTGAATCCAGGGCGCTTGAGCAGCACTGCAACGCAGCGTTTGGATTCCGCTCGCCGAAGTCACGACCCTGGCCAGCGGCCGATTCACTTCCCGCGATTCCACCGTGCTGTTTTACGCCGAAAGCTGGGCCTTAACGCACATGCTCATGTTCTCGCCAGCGTACAGCTCGCGCTTCTCGACACTGCTTCTGCGCTGCGAGGGCAACTCGCCTGCGTCCTCAATCCTCAACGACGTTTATGGAATCTCTCTGTCCGTACTGGAAAGCGATCTGCGCGAGTGGATTGTCAAACGCACGCCTCCCTCGGTGAAAACGCCTACGGACCCGCGTAACCGCCGCGGTATCGAAGCCCGAACCGCTGGCGGCGTTCGATGTGCAACTGGCGCTGGCGGAGCTTTACGCGGCGGCGGGCAGGCAGACGCAAGCCAAGGCCGCCTACCTGCGTCTTGAAACGGAGCGCCCATCCAACCCTGAAATTCAAGCCGCGCTCGGCCGCATCGCACTGGCGGAGGGCCGCCGCACGGAAGCTAGAACGCATTTTCAACGCGCCGTCGCGGGCGGCATTCAGGACGCGCGTGTTTGCTACCAGTACGCCCACCTCGCCGAAGACGCGGGACGGCCGGATGCGGAAGTGGTCGCAGCACTAGAGCGAGCCGTGGCTCTCGACCCCACGCTTGACGATGCCCGTTTCTCACTCGCCGTGGCGCACATGAACGCAGGCCGCTATGCCGAAGCGCAAGAGCAGTTTCTGTCGTTCCGGCAAGTGCCCGAGCGGCAGACGTTCGCCTATTATAACGGGCTGGCTTACACGCAGGTGGAATTGGGACAGCGCGACGAGGCCGTTCGCTCGGCGGCCGAGGCGCGCAAACACGCACGCACCCCAGAAGAAGCCGCCGAAGCCAGCAATCAGGCGTGGATGGCACAATCCCAAATCGCCGTGCAGTTGACGCCGGACGGCTCAGGGCAGCTCACCAGAATCCCGCTGCGCGACGCCAATGCAACCAGCGAATGGAATCCGTTCATCGCGCCTGGCGACCGCATCGAGCACCGCGAAGGCTTACTGCGAGCGGTGGATTGCTCCGCAAAAGAGATTCGCCTGGCCGTTGTCGTCGAAGATCGTACCGCTGTTGCTGCGCTTGCCCGATCCGGGGCGCGTGCAGGTGCGCAAGTCGGGCGAAGGCGCTCTTGAGCTGACCTGCGGCGAAGCTCAGGAAGCCCCACGCGTTGCGGTCGAGTACGCCGTGACGAGCGATCCGGAAATTGCCGGCGTGCTGCGCGGCATCCAGTTCCTGCCTTAGGGCTCTACTTCCGCCGCCTTTCAAGGGAGTGACCGGGTCGAGCGCGATCCAGAAAAAACTGCCGGCAAAATACACCGCGGCCGAGAGGTAGAAGGCGACGTTCCAATCGTTGTGGGTCCAACGCAGAATATAGCCGATCAGCACCGGTGAAATCGCGCCGCCCAAATTCCCCAGCATGTTCATGGTGCCGGAGAGCGTGCCGGCAAATTTTCCGCCGACGTCCATACAAGCGCCCCAGGCGCCGGGCATCACCAGATCGTTGGCGAAACTGGCGAAGCCCATGGCCAGCATGGCCCAGGCGGCGCTTTCCAAGCGGCTGGAGAGAAGCAGCATGCCGCTCGCCCCGGTGAATCCGATATACGCCAGCAGCTTGCGTGTGCGCGTTACGCTGCCGGTGAGGCGCGTAAGCGGCGCGGAAACTATGCCCGCCACGAAACACCCCACGCCACCCAGAAACAACGGCAGCATGTTCAGGAGCGCGCCCTTTCCCAACGACACGTGGCGGCCCTCCGCCAAATACGTGGGCAGCCAGGTGATGTAGAAATACCAGCCATACGACAGACAGAAATACTGCCCGCACAACAGCCAGACTTGCTTAGATGCGGCGAACTTCGCCCACGGCACGCCGCCATGTCCGTGCGCCAGTTCTTCGGAGCCGCGCAACAACTCGAGTTCCTGCTCGTTCACGTTGGGGTTGTCACGCGGATTGTCCCGGTACCAGCGGTAGAAAAACAGCGCCCAGACTACGCCGATCGCACCGTAGAGCATGAAGGCCTGACGCCAGTTCATATACTTGAGCGTCAGGTAAACCAGGCCGGGCGTGAAGGCTCCACCCCAGCGCGCGCTCAGCCACAGAATGCCCTGAGCGCGGACGCGCTCTTGGTGCGGCAGCCAGGTGGTGAAAGATTTCGTCAGGTTAGGAAAGCAGCCTGCCTCGCCCGCGCCGAAGAGCGCGCGCGTGATCATCAGAGAAAGAAAATTCCAGACCCAACCCGTGGCGGCGGTGAAAAACGACCACCACAGAACAATGCGCATCAGAACTTTGCGCGGGCCAATCCAATCGCCCAAAAAACCGCCCGGAATCTCGAATAGCGCATAGGCCCATGCAAAGGCCGAGAATGCCAAGCCCATTTGCACTGTTGTTAGCCCAAGATCTTTGGTGATAGCCGGAGCGGCGCGTGAAATAGCAACGCGGTCGATGTACGTGACCACCGCCAGCGAAACGGCGTAAAAAATCACCCAGTAGCGCACGCGGGTCGCGCGGCCGGTGACACGAATCTGGTCCTGCGCGGGAATACCCATGGAATCGTCATCAGATCATTTTTGTAACCGCGATTGCAAGCATGTATGTTTTGGCATACTGAAACGTGCTGGACTTCCACACGGTCGAGGAGAACATGCGGCACGCCTTTCGCCTGTTCGCTTCGTCGCGCTCGAGCGGCGAGTTGCGCGAAATGCCGGGTGTGACCATCGCCTCCTCCGGCGTGATATTTTCCATGTTCAACGCGGCCTTTCTCGCCGCCCCGGTAGAGGCGGATCAGGAGATGGACCGCCGCATCACCACGGCGGGTGTGCATTTTGGCGCGCGCGGCGTGAATTGGTCGTACTGGGTTTGCGAAGGCTGGTTGGAAGCGCGAGTCCGGCGGAACGCGGAAGACCTTTTCGCCAAACATCATCTGTATTTGGCGGCCACACTGCCGGGCATGGCAGCCGAGCGCGTGTCTGGTCCCGTGCGCGCGCTGCCCGCGCTCGACATCCGGCGCGTCCAGAACGGACCCACCTGGAACGCGTTCTGCGATATCGGCTCCGCATGTTTTCAAGTGCCAATCGGCTGGTTCCGCGAGGTGTTCGAAGAAGAAGGGCTATGGAAAAACGGCTTGGCCGGCTACGTGGGTTACCGTCGACGGCGAAGCGGTGGCGACCGCAGCCACGGTCACCAACGCGGGCGTCGTAGGCGTTTACAACGTGGGGACACTGCCCGGCCACCAACGCCGCGGCTACGGCGAAAGCATGATGCGCCATGTGCTGGCTCGGGCGCGCGAAGAGCACGGGGTGGAGCGCACCATCCTGCAATCCACAAAGGATGGGATGCGCCTGTATAAGCGCATGGGCTACGCGGAGGTCACGAAGGTGGCGGTGTATACGACTTGAAGGAAAACGTTTCTCGCAGAGACGCAGAGTACGCAGAGAACTACTAAGACTTTCTTATTCCTAACGATTTTCTCCGCGTTCTCTGCGTCTCTGCGAGAAAATTGGACTTAGCAGTAGTCCCCCGGCGATCGCTTCAGCCAATTTCGCAATGGGCGTGGACAGCACTTGGTCACCCGCCACTTCCGGACACACGGAACGAACTCGCGCGCGCGCAGTCTCAAGAGGCGCGCTGGTCCGCAGCGGCCGCAGAAAATCCAGCGCGCGCACCGCGGCCAGCGCCTCGATCGCCAGCACGGCGCGCGTGTTCTCCACCACGCGCTTCCACTTGAGCGCGGACGTCATGCCCATGCTGACGAAATCTTCCTTGTTGCCGCTGGTGGTGATCGAGCCGGGCGACGCCGGAGTAGCCAGCACGCGATTCTCGGCCACCAGGCGCGGCGGCGGTCACCTGCGCCATCATCAAGCCGGATTCCAGACCCGCGTGCTGCGGCGAGAAATGCCGGCAGACCTTCGTTGAGCGCCGGATTCACCAGGCGATCGATGCGGCGCTCGGAGATGCCGGCCAGCCCGCGTCGAGCGCCACCGCCAGATAATCGAGCTGGAACGCCAGCGGCTGGCCGTGAAAATTGCCGCCGGAGATAATTTCGTCGCCGAAGACCAGTGGATTGTCGGTGGCGGAGTTCAGCTCGATCGCGAACACGCGGCGCGCCTCCGCCAGCGAGTCGCGCACCGCGCCGTGCACTTGCGGGGCGCAGCGCAGCGAATATGCATCCTGCACGCGCCGGCACGTCGCGTGCGACGCGCGAATCTCGCTGCCTTCGAGCAGACGCAGCAGGCGGCGGGCGCTGGCGATTTGGCCCGCATGCGGGCGCGACGTCATGGACGCGCTCATCGAACGCGCGCGGCGTTCCGCGCAAGGCGTCGAGCGTCAGGGCGCAGACGACATCCGCGGTGTCCGTCAAGGTTTCAGCCGCCGCCAGTTCGAGGCACCCCACAGCCAGCATCGCCTGCGTGCCGTTGATGAGCGAGACGCCTTCTTTGCAGGCGAGTTCGAGCGGCTCGATGCCGGCGCGTTGCAGCGCTTCAGCGCCCGCCATGCGCTGGCCGCCAAACTCCGCTTCGCCTTCCCCGATCAGCACCAGCGCCATGTGCGCCAGAGGCGCCAGGTCGCCGCTCGCACCCACGCTGCCTTGGGACGGCACGACCGGCGTGACACCGGCGTCCAGCATCTGGCAAAGCCTTTCGGCCACCAGCGGACGGATGCCGGAAAATCCTTTGGCCAGGACATTGGCGCGAATCAGCATCATGGCCCGCACGGCCGGCGCTGACAGCGGCTCACCGACGCCGGCAGAATGCGATCGCACCAGGTTGCGCTGCAATTGACTTAGATCTTCAGGAGCGACGCGAACATCAGCCAGCAGGCCAACACCCGTATTGACACCGTACACGGCCTCCTCGCCGCTCGCGAGGCGCTCGACCACCGCGCGCGACCGCCGCATGTTCTCGATAGCACGCTCGGCGATGGAGGCGGGCTCGTGGCTGCCGGCTACGGAAACTACTTGTTCGATTGTGAGGCTCGCACCGTCGAGGACCACCATGCCCACGATGGTACTCCGAAAGGTGGCAAGCGCATTCGCAACTATTCTAGCGGCAGCAGCACGATATTACTTTCGACTCCGTTGGAGGTAGCGGTGAGCGGCACGGTCACGCCGTGCGGCAGATTATCGGTAATGCGAAAACGGATGGCGCTCACGCCGACGCTGCCGGCCGCGGCCCCGGCCCAATCAGGGAGAAGTGCGATGTCTCCGGCTTTCAACTGGACCGCGGTCAGTAGCCCGGGTAATCCGCTGGCGGGCGTTGCTACGCCGTCGAGCGGCGGCGTCTTGTACGACCCGAATCCGGTGCCCAGCACCGTGACAGCTTCACCGCGGCGGGCGGGACTGGCCGTAGTCACGATCGAGCCGTCTTCGTGGTACCCCACCACGATGGGCGTGTTTCCGCTCAGACTGTAGAACAGGCCGGGCGCGTTGGGCGCGACCGAGAATCCGGCGGCTACGTCCTGGCCATTCCAGGAGACGGTCAGGGTCTGATTTCCCGGGACCGCGTCGGACGGCACCTGCACATTGATCTGTTCGGGCGAAACGAACAGCAGCGGAAGCGTTTTACCGCCGCTGGTAACGACCACGCCATTCAACGCTCGCGGCAGCGGGCTGCCGGGACCAGCGGCAATGCTGGGAGCGAGGTTTGCTCCATAGATGGATGCAATCGACCCCGGAGCCACACTCTTGAGCGGCGTCTGACCGGCGGCGTTGATAATACCGCCGTCAGCCACGAACGGGACGGCATCGAATAGGGCCAGCACCACGCGGGGAACGGTGATGTCGATCCAGAAGGGCCGATAGTAGCCAGTTGCGTCGCCGCCCCAGGTCTTGAACTTGAATCCGTCGAGCGCGGTGGTCATGATTTGCACCGTCGCTCCCGCCGGGTAGAAGCCGTCCGCGGAAGATGGAGTCATCTGAAACGTGCCGCTCTTTGCCGGACTGGGTGTGACCGTGAGCAAGTAAGCATAGCTGTAGGGAGCGCGCAGGAGCTGCGGCGCAGCGGTGAATGTCAGCGTGCGCGCCGCCAGCGGCGAGTCGAGCCAACCGGCGAAATTTAAGCGCGTGTCCACGGCCAGCCCTACTGCCGCCGGAGCCACCACATGCACGATCGCGCCGAGAGGCCGCTGCAGGTTGCAGGGCGTCGCGCAATCTACGCCATCGACTGCCATCAGCACGCCCTGCGGCGTCGAATCGACGATGATGATGCCGAAACTGGTGTACGAAGCCGTCAGGCGGATGCCGCTCGCGGCCATGCGCGGTGGTGAAAACAAAATTCTGCGTCGCCGGCCCCCCGTTCGACCAGGATTGGAATGTGTACTTGCGGGTACCTCCTAAATCGACCTGCGTATCGGGAGCGGTGATCGTGTGGGCGCTGCCCGCGGACCACGAAAAATTATAGGACGGCCAGTTGTCGCGGCCATCAATGAGCAGCTTCAGTCCGGGCGGATCGGTAAAAAAGCTGGCGCGGCCGCCGGGCACGAATGTCGCCGTAACCGTCGCACTTCCCTGCTGCATGGTGTAGGTATGCGTCGAAGCCCCGCCGTCGCTCCAGGAGGCAAACACCCAGGTATTGCCGTGGCCGTCCACCTGCGGCTCGATCACGCCCAGCGTGTGTACCGTCCCTACTCCCCATTCGAGCGATGTGGGTGAACGCAAGATAGTGCGATCGGCCAGAATCTGGAACCCGGGCGGCGAGGTCACGATGGTGATGTTTTGCGCCGAGATAAAGATGGGAAATAACTGGATCGGGATTGGTCAGCGTAAAGGAAGCCAGGAACGCCTGCGTTCCGCTGGCGAGACCCGGACTCCACCCGGTGAATACCCAGCCCGGCGCCGGGTTGGCTTGGAGCGTCACCAGCGTTCCGGCCTCCAGGTACACATCCTGGCTCACAAAATACGGCACACCATTGATGAGGATTTGTCCCGGCCAGCCCGGGCACGTGCGCGGATCGGGAGCGCCACAGGAATTGAAGTAGTTCAGCGAGACCGCAAACAGCTCGGTAACCTTGGCCTTGTAGTACGTAATCGCCGGATCGGCCGTAATCACAATCGTGTTCGCCGATGAGGTGAATTCGCCGCTCGAATCGGTCCAGCCCTGAAAGACCATCTTGGTCGCAGCGATGAACCTGGGCTCCTGCACCTGCTGAATCGTCAACGTATGCTTGCTGCCAGCAGGCCACAGGAAAGCTGCCGACCCGTAGTACGCCTGGCCGTCGACCGTAATCGTCGCTCCGGCTGGATCGCTATAAATGCTGGTCTCGTTGATGGTCTGCCCGGAGACCACCATGGTCCCGAGCCATAGGCTGATGCCGATAAGGCGCTTCATCTATGGGTATATTCGTCAGGTTTGCGGAGGAGGTGGATTCCGGGAAGCCCTTAGAACGGGGCGGTAAAACCCCTGATCTGGATATAATGCCAGTCGTGACTGCCCGTCTCGCCTCTCGCCTGCCTGTTGGGGGCTGCCCTTCTCGCCGGTGCCAACAAGAAGGTTCCTTTGCGCACCGCCAGCAACGAAACGGTGGAGATCACCGCGAACATCTTTCTCGACCGCGAGGGCATACGGCAATTAGTCGGCTCAGACCTGGAAGGCCATTACATAGTGGTCGAAATCCATCTGGAGCCGAAAGACGAAAAGAAAGTCACCATCCGCCGCGACGACTTCGTGATGCACACCGATAAGGATGGCGAGCGAGTCCGCCCGTTTGCGCCCAGCCAGATCGCCGGGGCAGGCGCGCTGGTGGTCGCGCAATCGGAGGATGGCGGTCCAGGCTTTGCGCGCAATGGCGATGGCCCCATCGTCGGCGGGTTGGGCGGTGGGCGGCCGCGCCGCATGGGCGGCGATGGCACAGCGAGCGGCGGAGGCAGTGGCAGCGCATCGGCTAGCATGAAGGGTGCAAACGATAAGCCGGGCGAGTTGCTCGATGTGCTCAAGCAGAAGGAGCTGCCCGTGAAAGAAACCAGCGCCGCGGTGAGCGGGCTGCTCTATTTCCCGATGGAAAAGCAGAAGCTCAAAGATCTGGAACTTATCTACAATACGCCGGAGGGCAAGCTTACAATCCGTTTCCGCTGAGCGGTCGGCCGGCATTCCGCTCCTACGTTTCCTATGCTGATTTCTGACATCGATACGCCCGCCCTTGCCGTCGACCTGGACATCATGGAGCGCAATTTGCACCGGGTGGCGGATTACACCCGCCAGCACGGCCTGCGCTTGCGGCCCCATACCAAGACCCACAAGTCGCCGGTGATCGGCAGGCGGCAAGTGACACTAGGCGCGGTCGGCCTTACGGTCGCCAAGGTCGGCGAGGCGGAGGTGATGCAGGCTGCCGAGCCGCCCGATTTGTTGGTGGCGTACCCGGTTGTGGGGCGCGCCAAGCTGGATCGGCTGATGCAGGTAGCGGAGACGACGCGCGTGACGGTGGCGCTCGATAGCCTGGTCGCCGCGCAGCAGCTCTCCGCTGCCGCCAAGCAGGCCATGCGCGAAATCGGCGTCCTGGCTGAGTTCGACGCCGGCCTGGGACGCGTGGGGGTTTCGCCCGGTCAGGATCTGCTCGATCTGGCTCGGGCTATTTTGAAGCTCCCCGGCTTGCGCTTCGAAGGGCTGGCGTTTTATCCCGGATATATCAAAGCGGGAGGCGAGGAGGCGCACAAAGCCATTCAGGAGCTGAGCCGCCTGGTCCAGTCGGTTCTCGAGGATTTCAAACGCGCCGGCATCGCGGTGCGCATCGTCAGCGGCGGCTCGACGCCTTCGTTCTATCAATCGCACGAAGTTGCCGGACTCACCGAGGTCCGTCCGGGCACCTACGTTTATAACGATCTCAACACTGTGATCAGCGGCGCGTGCACGCTTGAAGATTGCGCCGCGTCGGTGCTTGTGACGGTGGCCTCGACGTCCCGCCCAGGGCAAGTCATCATCGATGGCGGCTCGAAGACTTTTTCCTCCGACCGCTTGAACCTGGCCGACACGGTTACGTTTGGCCGTGTAACCGAAGCCCCCGGCTGCGTGTTTCATCGTATGAATGAGGAGCACGGATTCGTGGATGTGACCCAGGCGGGGCGCACTTTCTCGGTGGGGGACCGCCTACGCCTGATTCCTAACCATGTTTGCGTAGTGATGAATTTACACGAATGTGTTTACGGAGTGCGCGGGGACAAAGTAGAGGAAATCTGGAAAGTGGAGGGACGAGGCAAGCTGCGATAGCTGCCTCGCCCGCTCCCTGAAGTCAAACAGCGGCCCAAGCCGCTTCCCTACATCTTGACGCTGTCAACCGCGATCGTGTCACCCTTCATTTTGCCGCTGATGGTGACTTTGTGGCCAACATGATCCTGGACCTTGGCTTGGTCGTCAATCTTGTAAACTTTGCCGTCAGACACGAAAACCGCGGCGCTACCGCCCTTTACGCAAGTCTCTGCGCACTTGGCATGGGCTTCGCTGCTGCCCTTAGCCCCGCACTTGGCATCTGAAATATATCCCGTCCATTCCGCGGCCATTGCGGACACGGTGAACAACGACAACACCAAAGCAAATGCAATCACAAGTCTTTTCAAAGCTAGTACCTCCTGGCAGATTTGATGGAAAATCAGACTGACTATAGCCCAGATGGGGCAAGGAAGCAAGCGGCCGGTCTGTCAAGGGACGCTACCGGCGTGGCGACAATCTGCCGATGTAATGCGTTGGGTCCCAAGACGCGCAAAAGCCAGCCGGCGACGCCCGAGACGACAGCCGAAGCCAGGGAACGCCTGATTCTCGAGCACTTACCGCAAGTCCGGCTCATCGCCCGTCGCATCTACGAACGGCTCCCCGACACCGTCAGTCTCGACGATATCACTTCGATGGGCGTGATCGGCCTGATCGCCGCGGTGGATCATTTTGAAACCAGCCATAACGTAAAGCTCAAAACCTATGCCGAGTACAAAATTCGGGGGGCGATTCTGGACAGCCTGCGCGGTTTAGATTGGGCGCCGCGCCAGAAACGCAAGATGGCCAAGCAAATCCAAGCAGCCATTGCCGCCGCAGGGCAGCGCCTGCAACGTGAACCTAGGGAGGAAGAGGTCGCCGAACAACTGCAGCTGAGCCTGCCCGATTACCATCGCCGGCTGATCGAGGTGCAAGGGCTGGGGATGGGGCATCTGGCATACGCCGCACATCAGGACGGGCGCGACGTACTCGAATACGTTCCCGACAGCCAAGACCTGCTGCCTTCCCGCCTGCTCGAGCGCAGCGAGCTCGAGAAATTGCTGGCAGAGGCCATCGAGCAAATGTCGCCGATGGATCGCGCCGTGATCAACCTGTATTACCAGGATGAGCTTACGCTGCGCCAGATTGCTCAGGTGGTCCATTTGCATCAATCCCGGATTTCCCAACTCAAAGCACAGGCTATCTCGCGGCTGCGTATCTACGTAGAAGCGCGTTGGCCCAGCCAGCGCGGCGTGTGAGCGGACAGTGACGCTCTCAGCAGCGGTGCTTCGACAAGTGCACACTCAGATCCCAGGATGCTTTGAGGTGTTCCCCGCGCAGGTGAAGCGCGGTCGCATTCACGGATCGGGCTAGATCGATCGGCGGGAGCGACGCCCCCATTTCACTAATTGCCGGAGGCCGCAATTGTCCCGCCGGATCAATGGGAAAGCCCGATTCCCTGGCTGCTTCTAGGTAGGCATTCCACCCGGCGGTGCATTTGTGTTGCAAGCTGTCCTTTTCGGGGCACTTCATAATTGACATCATATCTCCGCGAGCCGAGCTGCTGCTCTGTGGTTGCCGCGGATTTGTGAAACCGGCTAGAGTGAAAGCCTGCCGCCGTCTTCGCTCACCTCGTGGTTCCCTGGCATTCTGCTGCTCGCAACCGTTACCGCCTGCCTAAGCGCGGCTGCCGGAATCTACCTGCCGGCGGCTCGGGCCAGCGCGCTTCGCATGATTCCGTTTGGCGGCGGGCTGCTGTTGGGCGTTTCCCTTTTCGGTATGCTGCCCGAGCTGGCCAATGAATCCGGCTGGTGGAGAGGCCTGCTCTTATTCGCGGCCGGTTACGCGGCGTTGTGGCTGGTGAACCGCGTGGTCTATCCTGTGTGCCCTTCCTGCGCGCATGATCACGACCACGCCGGCTGCGAAATGCCGCTTCACGGATTCACCGGACCGCTGGTCGCCGCCGCGATTCTGCACAGCTTTCTGGATGGCTGGAGCATCGTGACGGCGGAACGCGCAACCCTGGTAAGCATGCGCCTGGCGCTGCCGCTGGCCGTGGCGTTGCACAAGATTCCCGAAGGCATGGCGATGGGCGCCATTCTGCATGCTTCGGTTTCAACGCGGCGCGCGGCTCTGGCATGGTGTCTGTTGGCACAGGTGCCTACTCTGGCCGGGGGCGCCGTCGGACGGCTGCTAAACCCGCGCCTGGCGAGCGACTGGCTGAGCTATCCGTTGGCAGTGGCGGGCGGGTTCTTGTTCTATCTGGGATTTCACGCCGTCCACGGAGAATGGAAGCGGCGTGGAGCGCGCGCAGCGTTTACGCCAGCGTTGGCAGGGGCAGCAGGCGCGGCTGTGTTGCAACAAGGTGCTCGCCTGCTTTTCGGCTGATCCGCTATCCGCTCTTGACCACTTCGAGAAAAGCTTTAGCCGCGTGGCTGAGTGCCCGGCGCGACGGATACACCAAGCGGATCTTGCGCTCCACGTGCAATTCCCGCACTTTCACTTCGCACAGCGTCTTCTGCTCGAGTTCCGGCTCTACACACATGCGCGGCAGGAACGCCACGCCCTGATTGTCCTGCACCATGCGGCGAATGGTTTCGACCGTCGGCATCTCGACATCCATATTGAGGGCGACCTTTTGCCGCTGAAATTCACGCAGCACAACTTCCCGGTACGGCGAAACCACGTTATGCGCTATGAAGGTCTCCATGCCGAGCTCGGTAATGGATACGGTCTTGCGCTTGGCGAAGCGATGCTTGGGCGAGACGACAAAGACCAGCGAGTCGGAAAACAGCACCGTAGAGACCAGGCGCTCGTCGGCGGGATCGTAACTGATGACGCCGAGTTCGAGATTGCCATCCAGCAGTTCGCTCGGAATCTTGCTCGACAGGCTACGCCGCACCTGCACTTTTACCTTGGGGTACAACTGGCGGTAGCGCTCGATGTGACGTAGCAAATACAGCGTGGTGGATTCATTGGCGCCAATCGTCAGGCGGCCGGCGGAGTTATCGCGCAGTTCGGCGAGGGAATTTTCCAGCTCCAAACGGAGATTATCGAAGCGCCGCGCGTACTCAAGAACGGCATGGCCGGCGTCAGTGAGAACCAAGTCTTTGGCGGACCGGTCAATCAGCTTTTCGCCCAGCGCCAGCTCCAGGCGTTGCAACGCCAGTGACACCGCGGGCTGCGTGCGGCCCAGCTTTTCCGCGGCCCGGGAGAAGCTTCTCTCCGTGGCAATCGCCAGGAATACCTGCAATGGATAGAGTTCCATTAGCTGCCTTGATACGATAACATATACTTATGTGTCACTCCAATATTATAAATTTGCCAAATCATTGGTTTGACCGCATAATGGACTGGCCATGAGCGACCGAGTCTATATTTTCGACACGACGCTGCGCGACGGGGAGCAATCGCCGGGCTGCAGCATGACCGTTGAGGAAAAGAAACGCCTGGCTCATAAGCTGGTGGAACTGGGCGTAGATATTCTGGAAGCAGGCTTTCCGATCGCCTCGGATGGGGATTTCGAAGCGGTGGACGCGGTAAGCCGCGAATTTCAGTGGGTGACGGTGGCAGCGCTGGCGCGTTCCTGCGCTCTCGATGTCGAGCGTGCCGCGAAATCGCTCGAACACGCGCGCCGGCCGCGGATTCACACCTTCATCGCCACCAGCGACATTCACCTGAAGTACAAGCTCAAGAAATCGCGTCAGCAGGTGCTGGATGAAGCGGTGAGGGCGGTAGAACTCGCGCGGACGCACGTCGACGATGTGGAATTTTCCGCCGAAGACGGCGCCCGCACTGATCCCGATTATCTGGAAGAAATTTCCAAAGCCGTAGTCGCGGCGGGCGCGCGCACGGTCAACATTCCCGACACCGTAGGCTACTCCGCGCCCAAAGAATACGGCGCGCTGATCGGCCGCATCGTGAGGGCGCTGGGCGATTGCGCCATCGTTAGCGTGCATTGTCACGACGATCTCGGCCTGGCTGTAGCCAATTCGCTGGCGGCCGTCGAAGCCGGCGCGCGTCAGATTGAATGCACCATCAATGGAATCGGCGAGCGCGCGGGAAATTGTTCGCTCGAAGAAATCGTGATGGTGATGAAGACCCGCAACGATCTGTATCCATACCGCACGGGCATTCACACTGAGCACTTGTATCCGGCGAGCCAGATGCTCAGCTCGATCATTACCTTCGGCCCGCAGCCCAACAAAGCCATCGTGGGACGCAATGCTTTCGCGCACGAAGCCGGCATCCATCAGGACGGCTATCTCAAGGAAAAAACCACCTACGAGATCATCGATCCCAAGTCCGTGGGCGTTCCCGAGACCAAGCTGGTGTTGGGCAAGCATAGCGGGCGGCACGCGCTGCACCAGCGCTGCGAGGAGCTTGGATTCTCGCTCAACAAACAGGAACTGGACGTGCTCTATCACCGCTTCACGGCGCTGGCGGATCGCAAGAAGGGCGTAATGGACGAGGAAATCGCCGGCTTGATCGAACAAGGCCTCGCGCAGCATCAGGTAGTAGGCGATTGAAGCTCCAGGTCCTAGTTCTTGCTGGCGACGGCATTGGCGGCGAAGTAACGCGCGAAGCCGTGCGCGTTCTGCAGTACGTCACGGGCAAGTGGAATCACGCGCTCACGCTGACGGAAGGTCTGCTCGGTGCCGTGGCAATTCACCAAACCGGCACGCCGCTTCCGGACGAGACCGCTCGCCTGGCGGAAGCCGCCGACGCCACGCTCATGGGTGCGGTAGGTCTGCCGGAATTCGATAATGCGCCGCCCGACAAGCGTCCGGAACGCGGGCTACTCGGACTGCGACAGAAGCTGGGCGTCTACGCCAATCTGCGTCCGGTGCGGGCGTATCCGTCGCTGCTGGATTCTTCCCCGCTCAAGAACGATCGCGTGGAAGGCACGGACATGATCATCGTGCGCGAGCTTACCGGCGGCATTTATTACGGCACGCCGCGCGGGATTTCGGGCACTGGCGCGGAAGAGCGGGCGGTGAACACGATGACTTACTCGCGCCCCGAAATCGAGCGCGTGACCCGTATGGCGTTTCATCTGGCCGCCGGGCGGCGCAAGAAGGTCACCTCCGTCGACAAGTCCAACGTGCTGGAAAATTCCCAGCTTTGGCGGCGCGTTGTCGTGGAGACGGCGCGTGAATTTCCCGCGATCGAGCTGGACCATATGCTGGTCGACAACTGCGCCATGCAACTGGTGCTGAACCCACGGCGCTTCGATGTCGTGCTCACGGAAAATCTGTTCGGCGATATTTTGAGCGATGAAGGCGCGGTACTGGCGGGCTCAATCGGCATGCTGCCCTCGGCATCCATCGGCGATCGCAAGCCGTCCGGCGCATGGGTCGGCCTCTACGAGCCCGTGCACGGATCGGCACCGGACATTGCGGGTCAAAACAAGGCCAACCCGCTGGGCGCGATCGGCTCCGTAGCCGCTATGCTGGAGTATAGCTTCGGATTGCGCGAGGAAGCCGCCGCGGTGAATCAGGCCATCGAACGCGTACTGCAAAGTGGAAAAGTGACGGCCGATTTACAGCCGCGCGGCACGCCAGCCAGCACGGACCAAGTGGGAGAAGCCGTTTGCGCGGCCATCGGTTAAGAGCATGAGTCAGCCCCGCACCATCATCGAGAAAATCTGGGATTCGCACGTGGTCAACGAGCAGCCCGGCGCACCCGCGCTGCTGTACATCGACCTCCATCTGGTGCATGAAGTAACCTCGCCGCAGGCGTTTCAGGGCTTGCGCGATCGCGGTCTCAAAGTCCGCCGGCCTGATTTAACAGTGGCCACAGCGGATCACAGCATCCCGACCACCGACCGCTCCCTGCCGATTCTTGACAAAGTCGCCGCCCATCAGCTCGATGAACTCGACCGCAATTGCCGCGATTTCGGCGTCCGCCTCTACGGCATTCACAGCGACCGGCAAGGCATCGTACACGTCATCGGTCCCGAACTGGGGTTGACGCAGCCGGGCATGACGGTTGTTTGCGGCGACAGTCACACGGCCACCCATGGCGCGTTCGGGGCGCTGGCGTTCGGCATCGGCACCAGCCAGGTAGAGCACGTGCTGGCTACGCAGTGCCTGCTGCAGAGGAAATCGAAAACCTTTCAGGTGCGCGTGGATGGAACGCTCAAGCCCGGTGTCACCGCCAAAGACATCATCCTGGCGCTGATCGCGAAAATCGGCATAGGTGGGGGAACCGGCTGCGTGTTCGAATACACCGGCTCGGCGATTCGCGCCCTCGGCATGGAGCAGCGCATGACCGTGTGCAATATGTCCATCGAAGGCGGCGCGCGGGCTGGATTGATCGCGCCCGACGATGTGACGTTTGAATATTTGTCCGGACGTCCGCACGCACCCAAAGGTTCGGCATGGGAAGGCGCTGTTACGCGCTGGAAGCAGCTAGCCACCGATGCGGGCGCGACCTACGATCGCGAAGTATCGATTGACGCCGACCGACTCGAACCCATGATTACTTACGGCACCAATCCCGGCATGGGTGTCGCCATTACGCAGCCGCTGCCCGATCCGAGCCAGATTGCCGATCCCGCGCAGCGCGAGTCCATGATCCAGGCGCTGCGCTACATGGATCTGGAGGGCGGCAAGCCGCTGCTGGGGCGTCCGGTCAACGTGGTGTTCATCGGAAGCTGCACCAATTCGCGCATTTCGGATCTGCGCAGCGCGGCATCGATCCTGAAAGGCCGTAAAGTCAATCCTAAAGTGCGCGTGATGGTAGTGCCGGGCTCCCAGGAAGTGAAACGGCAGGCGGAAGCCGAAGGGCTGCCGGAGATTTTCCGCGCGGCCGGCTGCGACTGGCGCGAGCCGGGCTGCTCGATGTGCATCGCCATGAACGGCGACCAGTTGGAAGCGGGGCAATACAGCGTGTCTACCAGTAATCGCAATTTCGAAGGGCGGCAAGGCAAAGGCGGCCGGACGTTCCTGGCCAGCCCGTTGACGGCGGCGGCGGCGGCGCTGACTGGCGTGGTTACCGACGTCAGGACGCTGCTCTGAGCGAACATGAAGCCATTCACTAATTTCTCCAGCCGCATGGTGGTGCTGCCGGTCAACAACATCGACACCGACCAGATCATCCCCGCGCGCTTCTTGAAAATCACGACCAAGGAAGGCCTGGACAAGCACCTATTTCAGGATTGGCGCTACGACGAGAGCGGTCAGCCCAAACCGGATTTCGTGCTGAACCAGCCGCGTGCGCAAGGGATGCGAGATTCTCCTGGCCGGTGACAACTTCGGCTGCGGCAGCTCCCGCGAGCACGCGCCTTGGGCGCTGACGCAGTTCGGATTTCGCGCGGTGATCAGCACGTCTTTTGCGGATATCTTTCGCGGCAATTCGCTGAAGAATTCACTGCTGCCGATCATGATCCCGGCGGATGCGCATGCGGCGCTCTTTGCGGCCGTGGCGAAAGATCCCGAGGCGGAGGTAGCGGTCGATCTCGCCGCGCAGAAGCTCACCCTGCCTGACGGAAAGCAAGTCGAATTTCCCGTGGATGAATTCTCCAAACACTGCCTGATCGAGGGCGTGGACGAACTAGGCTACATCCTTAAAAGAGAACCAGCCATTAGCGACTTTGAAATGCGTCACGATCCAGGCATCAACGCGTTAGCGGGCTAGATGGGCAGGTCCCTGACCTCCCATCTTCAATTACGCCGCGCCGCCGCGGACAGGCACCGATCGTTCCACCACATTCCTGCGCGCCCAGAGCCACACGCCTGCGCCCAGCGCCACCAGCGACAGCGACAGCCATTGTTCGGTCGTAAACGGCCCGGTAAGCGGATTCGACTGCGGGTCGTGAAAGCGCACGAACTCCACCGAAATCGCGTCACCCCATACAGCGCCAGATACAGGCTCAGAATGGAGCCGGCGCGATGCGGTTTGCCGAATCTCCACAACAGAATCGCAAAAATCAGCGCTTCCGCCAGCGACTCGTAAAGCTGCGTCGGGTGCAGCGGGACTCCCAGCGGCACGCCCACCAGGCGATTGGCCTGCGGGTTGGTAAACGTCACGGCCCAGGGCACGTGCGCCTCAATGCCCCAGCAGCAGCCGGCCGCAAAGCAACCCAGGCGTCCAATGGAATGGCCCACTGCCACGGCCGGAGCCAGCACGTCGGCCGTCGCGCAGGGCCGGCATGTGTTTGTGGCGCATGTAGAGAAACGCCGCGACCAGCGCGCAGATGAAGCCGCCATAGAAAATCCCCGCGGCCTGCATGGTGGATAGCGAAAAAATTTCGCGCCAGCTCGAGCGGATCGCCGGATCGAGCGCAATCATGAGCACTTTCGCGCCGACAATTCCGGCGAGCGCGCAATAGATTCCCAGGTTGAAAACCGACTTCCTGATCGAGACCGGCGCGCAGTGCCAGCTGTCCCGCAATCCAGAGCGCCGTCAGAAACGCGAGCGCCACCAGCAGTCCGTAAGTCGGCAGAAAAAAGCTGCCGATGCGGAAAACTTCAGGCAGCATCAGTGCTCACCGGCTTGCCGCCGGGGCTTGAGAAGATCGAGCGCCAGCAAGCCGCAGCCAATCACGATCGAGCTGTCGGCGGCGTTGAATGCCGGCCATTGATGGGTGCCGATATAAAAGAGCAGAAAGTCGGTGACCGTACCCCAGCGCACGCGATCGAAAACGTTGCCCAGGGCTCCTCCCAGAATCAGCGCGAGTGCGATCGCGGTGCGGCGATCCATGCGGGAGCTCTTCCAAAGCATGCCCGCCAGCGCGATCAGGCGACTCCTGAAAATCCGATCAACAGAAAAGTACGCCATTCGGAAGTGGAATCGGCAAAGAGTCCGAACGCGGCGCCGCGATTTTGCGAATGCACGATGTCGAACAATCCCGGAATGACGGTGATGCTGTCGAACGCGGACATGCGCGTTTCGATCATCCACTTCGTGAGCCGGTCGACGGCAAAGACCGCAAGGGCCAGCCCATAGGCTACCGGACGTGAGACTCCTTCAGGCATCGGTAGAGTTTGTAACCCCTATTATAACTTCGCCCCTGCGTTGAGCGCGCGCAGGATCGCGTCCGCGTCGAACACGCAGCCGCCCCAGGTCCCGCCGCTCACGTTCTGCAGCGCGGCCCAGAGGCGCGTATCCTCGGGCAGTGCGCGGATCGGGCGCCAGATCGGGCCGCATCGCGCGCGCCGCCAGCACGCGCGTTCCTTCCTCGGCGCCGAACACGCTTGCCGCCCGCGCCGACCAGGTTGACCGAGCCATCCAGGCGCACGCGGTCGATCACGATTTCGATGAGATCGCCGTCCAGCACCTTGCCGACCGGGCCGCCGGCCAGCGCTTCGGGCGAAACGTGGCCGATGCAGGCGCCGGTGGAGACGCCGCTGAAGCGCGCATCGGTGAGCACGGCGACGTGCTTGCCGAAATCCAGATGCTTCAGCGCGGAGGTGATCTGGTAGATCTCCTCCATGCCCGAGCCCATCGGGCCCGCGGCAGATCAGCACGATGATATCGCCCGGCTGGATGCGGTCCGGGCCATGGCTCTTGATCGCGGCGATGACGGCGGTTTCGGTGCGGAAAACGCGCGCCGGGCCGCGTTTGCGATAGACGCCGTCGGCATCGACCACGCTCGGATCGATGGCGGTGCTCTTGATCACCGAGCCGTCCGGCGCGAGGTTGCCGTGCGGGAAACGTGACGGTGGAGGTGAGCCCGCGGGCTGCGCGCGCCGGCGGGATCCATGATGACGTCGTCGGGATCGATGCCGTCGCGCTCGCGCAGCACCTGGCGCAGTTTGGCGCGGCGCTCGGATTTCTCCCACCAGTCGAGCAGCGCGGCCCAGCGTTTCGCCGCTCGCGGTGAGCACATCGAGTCTCCAGCAGACCGGCGCGGCGCAGATGCAGCATCACTTCCGGCACGCCGCCGGCCATGAAAACCTGCACGGTGGGATGGGCGCGCGGGCCGTTCGGCAGCGCATCGACCAGGCGCGGGACTTTGCGATTGACGGCGATCCAGTCCTCCGCGCGTCGGGCGCCGCAGTCCGGCGGCGTGCGCGACGGCGGGCAGGTGCAGGATCAGGTTGGTCGATCCGCCAAACGCCGCATGCACCACCATGGCATTGTGCACGGAGGCGTCGGTGAGAATGTCGCTTCATCGTGATGCCCGCGCGCCTTCGAGCGACAGCACCGCGCGCGCCGAGCGCCGCGCCATATCCAGCCAGATGGGATGCCCGGAAGGCGCGAGCGCCGAGTGCGTGAGCGACATGCCCAGCGCTTCGCCGACCACCTGCGACGTGGCCGCCGTGCCCAGAAACTGGCAGCCGCCGCCGGGCGAGGCGCAGGCGCGGCACAGCATTTCGGCCGCGGCTTCGAGCGTGATCTGATCGTGCGCGAAGCGCGCGCCGACCGATTGCACGCGGCCGGCGTCTTCGCCCTCTTCGGCCAGCAGCGTCACGCCGCCGGGCACCAGAACGCAGGGCAGATCGTGCATGGCGGCGAGCGCCATCATCATGGCGGGCAGTCCCTTGTCGCAGGTGGCGACGCCGATCACGCCGCCGCGCGTGGGCAGCGAACGGATCAGGCGGCGAAAGACGGTGGCGGCGTCGTTGCGGTACGGCAGGCTGTCGAACATGCCGGTGGTGCCTTGCGTGCGGCCGTCGCAGGGATCGGTGCAATAAGCCGCGAACGGGACCGCGCCCATGCGCACTCAATTCCTTCGCCGCGGCCTGCATCAGCAGGCCGACTTCCCAGTGGCCGGTGTGATAGCCGAGCGCGATCGGGCGTGCCATCGGCGTCGCGAATGCCGCCATGCGTGCTGAGGATCAGAATTTCCTTGCCGCCCATGGCCAGCGGGTTCCAGCCCATGCCGGCGTTCTGGCTCCAGCCGAACAGATCGCCGGAGGGCCGGGTCAGCAGCATCTCCGGCGTGATCGGCAGCGAGCCGCGCGGGCCGGGCGCTTTGGAGCGCACGTCGAAGAGGGAGGCGTCGCCGGAATCGATGATATTGTCGAATGTAATATTCATAGAGAAATCTGATGCTACCACTATGACCAGACGAACTTGGTTGGCCGCGACGGCGCGGCTGCCGCTTGCCTGCCTTCGGCGGGCCCCCGAGCAAGGTGGGAATTGTCAGCACCTCTTTTTCGAGCGAGCGCTTCGGCAATGCATTGGAGTTCCTCGATTACTGCCACGACCTGGGCGCGGCGGGCGTTCAGTGCGCGTTGGGTTCGCCCGATTTCCACAAGCGGCTGCGCGCTCGCTTGGATCGAGACAGCCATGTATCTCGAAGTGGATGGCGGAGCTGCCGAAGACCGACGATACCAGCGGGTTCGAGAACAGCGTTGTGGCGGCAAAGAAGTCGGCGCACTCTGCGTGCGCGTGGCGTGTTTGAACGGGCGGCGCTACGAAACTTTCGCGAATCAGACGGATTGGCAGGACGTTCGCGGCCGAGAGCCGCGCGGCCATCGAACGCGCGCTGCCAATAGCAGAGAAGCACCGATATGCCCATCGCCATCGAGAATCACAAAGATTGGACGCTGGATGACATGAGCGCGCTGCTCAAGGCGAAAAGCAGCGAGTTTCTCGGCGTGTGCCTCGACACCGGCAACAACGTCGCGCTGCTAGACGATCCGATGGCGGTGGTCGAAGGCCTGGCGCCCTACGCGATTTCGACGCACTTCAAAGACATCGCTGTCGAGCCCTACGCGGACGGATTTCTACTGTCCGAAGTGCCGCTCGGCGAAGGCATGCTGGACTTGCCGCGGATCGCCGCAACATTGGCAAAAGCGCGCCCGGCGACGCGGCTTTCGGTCGAGATGATCACGCGCAATCCGCTCAAGAGTTCCGTGCCTGACCGACGCCTACTGGGCAACGTTTCCGAATCGTAACGGGCAAATCCTGGCCCACACTCTGGCACTGGTCCGTAAGACCGCCGAACGCCTCGAGCCCCTCCCGCGCATCGACGGCATGAGCCTGAGCGCGCGCTATCGTCTGGAGGAAGACAACATCAAACAGTGCTTGTATTACGCGCGCGCAGAAGTTAAACCTTTAAGAATTTCTCGCAGAGACGCAGAGTACACAGAGAAAACAGAGAAAACATTGTTGAAGTTCTCTGCGTTCTCTGCGTCTCTGCGAGAAAATGAAAACGTGCCCTTCGCTGTTTATCCGCGCTCCCGCGAAATCCATCTTGAGCGCCACCTCCGGCTTCATCGCCGAAGCGGGATTCACCCACTCGCTCTCGCCGGCCCGCAATTGCACCTTCGGCTGCACCTATTGCTATGTCCCGACGATGCGCATCTATGGCGGCTTGCAGCCCGACGATTGGCAGCACTGGGGTGAATTCACGACGTTCAAAAGCAACGCCCCGGACCTGCTGCGCGAAAGCGCTCGACCCGGCCAAACGATTTACTGCTCGCCGCTGGTCGATCCCTACCAGCCGGCCGAAGCCACCGAAGCGCTCATGCCGGGCGTGCTGGACGCCCTGCTCGAACATCCGCCGCGCGTCTTCGTCATTCAGACCCGCGGGCCGCTCATCCTGCGCGATCTGGCGCGGCTGCAAGCGCTCGCGCGAAGCGCACGCACCTGCGGGTGAGCTTTTCGATTCCCACCGATCGCGACGATATCCGCCGCCTCTACGAGCCGCATTGCGCCACCATCGCCGAGCGCTTCGAAACCGTGCGGCGCTTGCGGCAGGCCGGCATTGAAACTTACGCCACGCTCGCGCCGCTGCTGCCCTGCGATCCCGAAAACGCTCGTGGACTTCGCGCTCGCGGCCACGGAAACCGACATCATCGGCGATTCCTTTCACGTGCGCAGCGTCAAGAAATCCGGCGCCACCACCCGGGACGCCGCGCGCCGCATCAGCCAGCGCGCTGGGCCACGCGCGCTGGCACGATCCGGCATTTCAAAACGAGATCGTGAGATTTGATGCAGCGCCGCGCTGCCGCTCACGGCCGGCGTTTCGGCGTCGGACCGCAGGCGTTCCGCTGGCTGGCAGAGGAAAATCAGATGAACGTTGCGCACATCCTGAACAAGCTCGAAATCGAGCCGGTCAACTCCGGCGCCTCTTGGGGCCCCTGGATTCTGCAACCCGGCGGCGGCGAACTGGATTCGCTGAATCCGGCGGACGGTTCCAAGATCGCCACCGTGCGCATGGCCGGCGCGCAGGATTACGAAGAGATTGTCGAACGACTCGCGCGCGGCCTTCCAAACCTGGAGCCGCGTGCCAGCGCCCAAGCGCGGCGAAATCGTGCGCGAGATCGGCGACGAGCTGCGGCTCCACAAGGCCGAGCTGGGCGCGCTGGTCACGCTCGAGATGGGCAAGATCCTGGCCGAGGGCATGGGCGAAGTGCAGGAGATGATCGACATCGCCGATTTCGCGGTCGGCCTTTCGCGCCAGCTCTACGGCTCGACCATGCACAGCGAGCGCCCCGGCCATCGCATGTACGAGCAGTGGCATCCGCTGGGAATCGCCGGCGTCATCAGCGCCTTCAATTTCCCGGTTGCCGTGTGGGCCTGGAACGCGATGATCGCGGCCGTGTGCGGCGATTGCGTCATCTGGAAGCCTTCGCCCAAGACGCCGCTCACCGCCATCGCCGCCCAGAAAATCTGCAATCGCGTGCTGGACCGCAACGGCCTGGAAGGCGTCTTCAACCTGCTGATCGGCGAGAATGCGGTCATCGGCGAAAGGCTGCTGGCCGATCGCCGGATTCCGCTGATCAGCTTCACCGGATCCACGCCAGGTGGGCCGGCACGTGGCGGAGACCGTGGCGCGCGCGCCTGGGCCGCATCGATTCTGGAGCTGGGCGGCAACAACGGCATCATCGTGATGGACGATGCCAATCTGGATCTGGCCCTGCGCGCGGTGCTGTTCGGCGCGGTGGGCACGGCCGGCCAGCGCTGCACCTCCACCCGCCGCCTGTTTCTGCAAAAGGGAATCGCGCCGCGCATGACCGACGCCCTGCTGGCCGCCTACAAGCAGGTCAAAATCGGCAATCCGCTGGATGAAGGCACGCTGATGGGTCCGCTGGTTTCGGCCGGCGCGGTCGACAACATGATGCGCGGCCTGGACACAGTTCGCGCAGCAGGGCGGCGAAATTCTGCACGGCGGCAAGCACCTGGGCGGCATGCTTCGTCGAGCCGGCGCTGGTGAAGGCCCGCCACGACATGCCGATCCTGCGCGAGGAAATTTTCGCGCCCATCCTCTACCTGATGGAATTCGACACGCTCGAAGCAGGCCATCGAGTGGCACAACGACGTGCCGCAGGGCCTCTCGTCGGCGATGTTCACCACCAGCCTGATTTCGGCCGAGACCTTCCTGAGCCACCGCGGCAGCGATTGCGGCATCGCCAACATCAATATCGGCACCAGCGGCGCCGAGATCGGCGGAGCCTTCGGCGGCGAGAAAGATACCGGCGGCGGCCGCGAATCCGGCAGCGATTCCTGGAAAGCCTACATGCGCCGGCAGACCAATACCATCAACTGGTCCAATGAGTTGCCGCTCGCCCAGGGCATCCGATTCGATCTGTAGGGAACTTTCCACAGGCCTGTGGTGTCTATTTTGTTGCAGGACGATTCCTGCTAACGTAGTAGGCACGTAGGGCATTTGTCCCAATGGCTAGCCCGTTGCTGTTCGACCTTAACGCGAAGTCCCTCGAGCACCAAGCTCGAATCTCCGAGGACTTGGAACTGGTTGCCGGGCTGCGAGCAGGGTCCGAACAAGCATACGAGACGCTGCTAGCCAGGTTCCAACAGCCGGTCTACAACTTGGCGCTGCGCCTGTTGAGCGATCCGGGCGATGCCAGCGACGTGGTGCAGGAAGTCTTTCTGAAAGTCTTTCGCTGCGTGATTCATTTCCGCCGCCAGAGCAGCCTCAAGACCTGGATTTATCGCATTACGGTAAATGAGGCCCATAACCAGCGGCGATGGTTTTTCCGGCATCGCAGCCGGGAAGTTGGTTTGGACGATCAAACCGAACAAGTGCAGTGCCGGATGGTTCCCGATTCGGGGCGTACTCCGTTTGAGTACACCTTCGACGGGGAAAAACACTTATTGATCGAGGCGGCGCTGGCCAAGGTGAATCCGGTATTTCGCGAAGTAGTGGTTTTGCGGGACATCGAAGATTTGAGTTACGAAGAAATTGCCGAGGTTTTGCAGATATCGATTGGGACCGTGAAGTCCCGGATCATGCGTGGCCGGGAAGCTTTGCGGGAGGAACTGGCGGGTCAATTGGATCCCGCGCCGGCTATGCAGTGGACGCCCAAGACGGCCGAGTAAGAGTGTAGATATGATTTGCGACAGCGTGCGAAAGACGGTACTCGCTCTCCTGGACCGGGAAACGGAGGAGAGCGGTGTTGCGGAACACTTGAATGCGTGCCGGGAGTGCGAACGATACGCGGAAGACGTAGACGATTTGCGCTCGGCAATGCGTGAAATGCCGGTGGCCAAAGTCCCGCTGCGGCTCGCCACACAATTGCAAGTCATCGCTTCGCGCGAGCGCGCCCGGCGTTTAGCGCATGTCAGTTTTTCCGCGATGCTGCGCTATTGGCGGGAAAATCTGCGACTCATTCGGGACAACATGATGCGGCCTTTGGCTCTGCCGGCGGCCGGTGGGCTGGCTTCGGCTGTGGTGCTGTTCAGCGTGCTGGTGCCGACGCTGGTATTCAGCCACCAGTTCCGCAACGACGTCCCCAGTGGCTTATACACGCAATCCCAGGCCAGCGTGGACAACTTGGCGCCGTTCGGTTACAACGACGAGGACATCGTGGTGCAGGTGAGTATCGATGAGCGCGGATCGATCGTCGATTACGCGTTTCCGGGTGGGAAACCCAGCCAGCAGATCTGCAACGACATCGCCAACATGATCCTGTTCACTAAGTTCACACCGGCAACCGCATTTGGCGTACCCATTTCAGGCAAGTTGCTGGTATCGTTCCGCCGTTTCAATATCAAGGGCTAAGCCGGCCCGCGTGTCACGACAAAAACTTGGCCAGCATTTCCTGATGCGCGGCTCTGTGCTTGAGCGCATTGCCCGCGCCGCCTGCCCAGAGCCTCCCGAACCCCTGGTGATTGAAATCGGCCCCGGCAAAGGCGCGCTCACCGAACGCCTGCTGCGCCGGGCTGCGCGCGTGGTCGCCATCGAGATGGATCGGGAGCTGGTGGACTATCTTGAGCGGAAATTTTCCGGTGTTACCACGCTCACTCTCATAGCCGGCGACGCTCGCCAAACGGATTTACGTCAATGGGGCCCTGCCGCGATAGCCGGCAACCTTCCCTACTACGCCGCCACGCCGATTCTGGAGCAAGTGGCGGCGCTCGGCGACACTCTGCGCCGCGGCGTTTTTCTCATCCAAAAGGAAGTGGCGGCACGCCTAACGGCACAGCCGGGAACGCGCGAATACGGCTATCTGACCGTGCGCACACAATTGTTCGCGGAGGTTCGTGCGCTCTGCGATGTAAAGCCTGGCGCGTTTCAGCCGCCCCCGAAGGTCGACTCCACGGTCATCCTTCTTGAACCGCAGGGGCGCGCGGCGGAACTCGGCATCCGCGACACCGTCGCATTTCTCGAATTTGTCAGCCAGGCGTTCCAGCACAAGCGCAAAACGCTGCGCAACAATTTAGCGCCGGCGCTCGGCAAGTCCGTCGTGGATGCGTGGCCGGAAGCCGGCATGCGCGCCGAGCAATTGTCGCTGGAACAATTCGCCGCGCTCTACCATCGCGCCGCAGCGTCCCTATCCAAATAGCGCCTGCGCCGCCAGCACCAGCGCGAGCCCGGCCAGCGACGTAATCACTTTCATAACGGTCCAGGTCCGCAAGGTCTGCGTCACGGTCATGCCGAAGTATTCGTTCACCAGCCAGAAACCGGCGTCGTTGACATGCGAGAGCACCGTCCCGCCGCAGCATACCGCGAGCACGATCATCTCCGGCCGGTAACCTGGAATCGATTTCACGAGCGGCGCGATGATACCCGCCGCGGTAATGATGGCGACGGTGGCTGAGCCTTGCGCGATGCGCAGCGCCGCCGCCGTCAGATACGCAACCAGCAGCGGTGAAATGTGAGATTGCGCGAGCGCGCCGCCGAGATACGGGCCGACGCCCGAATCGACGATCACCTGCTTAAACGCCCCTCCGCCGCCGATGATAACCAACAGCGTGCCAATGGGCGCGAGCGAATCCGTCACCAGGCGCAGGACCGCCGCGCGGTCAAGTCCGCGTCGAAAGCCGAAGAAAAGCATCGCCGCAAGCGCCGTCACCAGCAACGCGGTGAAGGGATGGCCAAACAGTCCGTTGCGCGCGGCCAGAATCAGCAACACTGGCAGCAGCAGAATAAAGATCACCAAAGCCACGGGAGGAGCAGGTTGGCTCGATGCGTCTTTTTCCGGCTGCACCGCCATCGCCGGCACCGGGATGAACATGCGCTTCGCGACCCACCCGCCATATACGATCCCGCCGAGAATCGCCGCCGGAATAGATACGGCCAGTCCATACAAAATGGTCAGGCCCAAATCCGCGCCCAGCAATTGCGCCGCTGCGGCCGGGGCGGGATGCGGAGGTACTAGCGAATGCGTCGCGCTCAGAGCGGCGGCGATCGGCAATCCAAAGTACAGCAGCGACCGCCGCGATTCCCGCGCCAGACTCCACGCCAGCGGAGCCAGAATGATGAAACCCACTTCAAAGAAAAGCGGCAGACCAACCAGCAGCGCCGTGATCAGGACAGCCCAGCGCGCGCGCTCGCGTCCGAATTTCCCCAGCATCCAGTTGGCGACCGCGCTGCCACCGCCGGAATGTTCGACCAGACGCCCGATCATGGCTCCCAGACCGATTACTACAGCAATGAAACCGAGCGCCTCGCCGAAGCCCGTTTGGATGGATTTCAAGACCGCCGGCGCCGGCATGCCGGCCGCAAGACCGAGCGCCATGCTCGCGATCAGCAATGCCAGAAACGCGTGCAGCTTGACGACGAGAATCAGAAACAGGAGTAAAGCAATGGACGCGAGCGTCAGGAAAATCAGCGCAGCTCCGGAGACCGGCACTAGTCGACGAGCGATGAATTGGCGATGGCCATGAACGCGTTGCGCTCGGTGTTGGCAGCGGGGCGCTGCACCATGAATACTCCCACCAGGTCTTTCGTGGGATCCACCCAGCCCTGCGTGCCGAATGCGCCGCCATGTCCGTAGGAGCCGATCGAAACCAGAGGCAGCGTGACTTCCGCGACGGGCAAACGCGAGATGGCCCAGGCGAGTCCATAACCCATGCCGGCGGAGTGCCCGGCTTCAAGATCACCGGTGTGCAGCGCGGTCATCACCTGCACGGTGGAACGCGAAAGAAGCCGCGCGCCGTTGTACGTGCCGCCGTTCAGCATCATCTGATAAAACGCCGCCATGTCGGCAGCGGTTGAGTAAATGCCGCCTTCCGGAAGCGGATTGCGCGCGCCCTTGCGATAGAGCAGAGCCCCGCCGCCCAAGGTGTCGTCGCCCATCTTTTTCAGTTTGTCGTGCTCCAGCACGTAGCAGGAAGCGATGCGGTCGAATTTTTCAGCAGGCGGAAAGAAGTACGAATCCTTCATGCCCAGCGGCTGGAAGATGCGCGACTCCATGAACTTCTCGTAAGGCTGATCGGCGATGACCTCGATAATGCGCCCCAGCGTGGCGATGCCGATGTTGCTGTACTGCCACTTGGTGCCCGGCTGGAAATCGAGCGGCTGCTGCGAGCCGACGGCCACAATCTGCGACAGCGGCATTCCCATCCACGTTTTGAGATCGCCCATCGCGGGAGGATTGTTGGCGTACATGCCGGAGGTATGCGTCAGCAGATCGCGAATGGTGATCGGGCGCGAAGGCTTCACCAGCTTGCGGGACTTTTCGCCATCGCTGCTCTCGATCACCCACAGCCCGCGAAATTCCGGCAGGTATTTTTCGACCGGATCGCCCACCGCCAGCTTGCCTTCTTCCTCCAGCATCATGATGCCCACCGCCGTTACCGGCTTGGTCATGGACATGATCTGAAAGATGGTGTCGGCGCGCATCGGTTTCTTCGATTCCAGATCCTGAAAGCCCACGGCTTCGAAACTCGCCACCGCGCCGTGGCGGGCAACCAGCGTGACCGCGCCCGCAATCGTGCCCTTGTCGACGAAGGATTGCATGCGGACCGGAATGCGCGCCAGACGCCCGGGATCCATGCCCGCTTTGCCCGCGTTGACAGCGGGAGATGCGGCGGACAAAAGCAGCGGCAAGAATCAAGGACAACGACAAAGCGCGTTTCAGGCTGGTCATGGAAAACTCCGTGGGGGAATTATAGTCCAAAGTGGGGCAGGTCCCCGACCTGCCATTTTACGGAAGGCAGGCTTAGTACACACTGCCGGCTGTTTGACGAATTTCCAGACAGCCCTTGCCCGTCGGCAGGACTTTGCCGGGATTCAGGCGATTGTCGGGATCGAACAACAACTTGAAACTCCGCATCATGTCCAACGTTTCGGTGGAAAACAGTTTCGACATGATTTGGTTTTTCTCCATGCCCACGCCGTGTTCGCCGGTGATCGATCCGCCCACCGAAATGCAGTGCGCGAGAATCTCTTCGCCCGCCGCTTTGGCTTTGTCCAGATCGCCTGCCTTGCGCGCATCGAACAAGATGATGGGATGCATGTTGCCGTCGCCGGCGTGAAAGATATTGCTGATCGTCAGTCCGTACTTGCGGCCCACTTCGCCGATCACGCGCAGCGTCGGCGCCACTTGCGTGCGCGGCACCACGCCATCCTGCACGTAGTAGAAAGGGCTGACGCGGCCCACGGCGCCAAATGCGTTCTTACGGCCCTTCCACAACAGGTCGCGCTCTTCCGCCGTTCGCGCCACGCGCAATTCCCGCGCCTTGCAAAGCGTCAGCCACTTCGCGAATCTGTTCGACCTGCTCTTCCACCGATTCGCGCAAGCCTTCAAGTTCGATCAGCAGCACCGCGGCCGCATCCATCGGAAACCCGGCGTGCGTGGCTTCTTCCACCATGCGCAGCATGACGCCGTCGAGCATCTCGACCGCCACCGGCGTGATCGCGCGCGCCGTGATTTCCGCCACGGTGTCGGCCGCCGCATCGGTGCGTTTCGAAAATCGCCAGCAGCGTTTTCACCAGCTCCGGCTGGCGCATCAGCCGAACCGTGATCTTCGTGACCAGCGCCATGGTGCCTTCCGAGCCCGTGAGCAAACCGGTGAGATCGTAGCCCGGCGTCGTCCAATTCTTTGCCGCCGGTGGAAAAGACATCGCCATCCGGCGTCACGAATTCCAGGCCCAGCACGTGGTTGGTAGTGACGCCATAAGCCAGCGTGTGCGGCCCTCCGGCGTTCTCCGCCACATTGCCGCCGATGGTGCAGGCGCGCTGGCTCGAAGGATCGGGCGCGTAGAAGTACTGGCGCCCTTGCGTGGCGAGCGTGATATCCAGATTCACGACGCCCGGCTCAACCACTGCGCGCTCGTTGGCGTAATCGATTTCCAGAATCCGGTTCATGCGCGCGAAACCGATGATGATTCCGCCGGCGCGCGCAATCGCTCCGCCGCTCAATCCCGTGCCGGCGCCGCGGCCTACAATCGGCACACCGTACTCGCGGCTGATCTTGACGATCGCGACGACGTCTTCGGTCGAGCGCGGAAAAACCACGATATCGGGCAGCGCTTTATCCACGCTGCCGTCGTATTCATAAAGCGTGAGATCTTCGGGGCGGTCGAGATAGCCGCGCGGGCCCAGCAGCGCGGCTAAGCGGGCTCTGGCCTCGGGCGGAAGCATGGCTTTACAGAAGACTCTTCACGTAGCTCACCAGCCGCTCGTCGTTCCAGTCGGCGTTGCTGATGATCTTCTGCACCACTTTACCCTTGGCGTCGATGAGGTACGTTTCCGGATACAGAAAAGTCCCGTACTCGGCGCTAATCTTGTGATCCGGATCGCGCGTTGTCAGAAACGAAAGGCCCGCCTTCGATAAGAATGTCCGGTAAGCTTTTTCATCCTTGTCGACGCTGACACCGAGCACCACCACGCCCGATTTAGCGAAGCGCCGCTGAAATTCGTTCAGCGATGGAATCTCCTCGATGCACGGCGGGCACCACGTCGCCCAGAAGTTCAGCACGAGCAGTTTGCCGCCGAAGTCGCTGGTCGAAACGCGTTGTCCGTTATCGGTGGTAACCGTAAAGTCAGGCGCGGAGTCTCCCACCGCTACGACTTTTTCGTGAAGCGAAATGAAGATGACGTAGACAAACACGCACAGCAGCGCGAGGATCATCCCCTGGAGAATTCGCTCCGTTTTGACGGCCTTCATCAATAATCCCTATAATTTAATTGTATCCTGCTGTTGCCCATCGCATAACAAAAGGTAGCCGATGCTGATCACCAAACGAGTCGAATTCTCCGCGTCGCACGTCTGCCGCAATCCGGCGCTGTCGGACCGTGAGAATCAGGAACTGTTTGGGATGGCAGCCAATCCGCACGGACATGGGCACAATTATGTCGTCGATGTGACCCTGGCCGGTGAGCCTGATCCCGTGACCGGCATGGTGATGGATCTCAAGCGCGTGAAAGAAGTCGTGAACCGCGAGGTTCTGGAACGCTACGATCACCGCTTTTTGAATCACGAGGTCGAGCCTTTTAACCGCATGGTCCCGACGCCGGAGAATATCGCCGTGGATATCTGGCGGCGCCTCAAACCCCACCTGACCAGCTTGCATAGCATCCGCGTGTACGAAACCGACGATTTGTTTGTCGATTACTTTGGAGAGCCGGCGTGATACAAGTGACGCGCAAATATCGTTTCGCGGCTTCCCACCGGCTCACCTCGCCGAACCTGTCGGAGAGCGAAAATATCGCGCTATACGGCAAGTGTCACAACCCCTTCGGGCACGGTCATAACTATGAGTTGGAAGTGAGTGTGCGCGGACCGGTGGATGAGCGCTCGGGACGCGCGGTCGATCCGGTTTGCCTGGACCGTATCGTGGCTGAGCAAATAGTGGAACCGTTCGACCAACACGATCTGAACACTGAGGTCGAAGTCTTCGCGCACACGGTGCCGACTACTGAAAATCTGGGCCGCGAAGTCTTCGCGCGCCTGACAGGCGCATGGTGCACAGTTTTCCCGGGCGAATGGCCCAGGCTCGAAAAAATCCGCATCACGGAAACTCCGCGCAATTTCTTCGAAGTCTCAAGGACCAATGGCCAAGCGTAAAGCGGACGAGGGATCGCTCACCCCCCTGATTCGCAAAATCTTGGAGACGCTGGTGGACGATGCCGGCCGCGAAGGCCTGGCACGCACGCCGGAGCGCGTGGAGAAATCGCTGCGTTTTCTTACCAGCGGCTACCAGACCGATGTCCGCCAAGTCGTGAACGACGCGCTGTTCACCGTGAAGTACGACGAGATGGTGATCGTCAAAGATATCGAATTCTTCAGCCTGTGTGAGCATCACCTCCTGCCGTTCTTCGGCAAGATCCACGTGGCCTATCTGCCCCGAAACCGCGTGATCGGGCTGAGCAAAATTCCGCGCATTGTGGATGTGTTTGCGCGCCGCCTGCAGATTCAGGAGCGCTTGACGCAGGAGATCGCCCACAGCATCCAGGACATGATCAAACCGATTGGCGTCGGCGTGATCTGCGAAGCGCGCCATTTGTGCATGATGATGCGCGGCGTCGAAAAACAGCATTCCGGCGCCGTGACGAGCTCGATGTTAGGCGCATTTCGCGCTCGCAAAGAAACGCGCGACGAATTCCTGTCGCTGGTAGCCCACAAACCCAACGGCGCCTAGAAACAAGGCACTTAAACCCGGGACGGTATACTCCAACCCCGATTCCTTGCTCTCAAAGCCTGCCAAGGCTTTTGTTTTCAATCTCTGCATTGCAAATAAAGCGGACAAAAGCCCACAGAAAGGTGTTTGAGTATACTGTCCTCGGTTTAAGTGCTTTGTTTCTAGTGCCACGCTGCGCGCAGCTTCTTGCCGGCGAACGCCACAATCCCTAGAAAAATAGCTAGACTGATTACCACCACCAAAACGCGCCGCGCGGGCGAGAGCTGACGCACCTGCCCCTGCTGCCGGTTCGGGAAATCGAGCGATATTCGCAACTGCACTTGTGCCGTCCCGCGCCCGTCCTGGCTGTTGTCGACAATCACCGCGTACTCATCCGCCTCCAGGACTTCGTGCCGCAGCAGCCCGCTTTGCTCAAATGAAGTCGTAGCCAGCGTGTCGTGCCGCCGCCCGTGGCGCATCGCCGCCAACCCCTGTGCATTCACCAACCCGACCCGAACCCCGGCCCCCCCGGAAAGCACCTTAAATTCGCATTCCAGGGTCACCGGCGGCTGCTTTAGCACTACCGGTACATAGCGCCAGTCCGACGCCGGGATGGTGTAGACCTCGTCCATTAGCGTCTGGCGCATACTTTGCGGGGAGGCAGTCACCAGCCACAGCAGGGCAATCCAAGTCATAGCCAACTTACGCGGGAGAGGCAAAGGGGGCTAGAATGGGTGACATGAACGACAGTATGGCACAGCGCGGCCAGGCGCTCATGCCACTGGAGCTGCATGGCTGGCGGACGGGCGTAAACTGGCTCGCTGCCATTCTGATCTCCTTGCTATTCCTGGTGGCCGGCATCTGGAAGATCACCGATCCAACCGGCGCCGCGGTTCGTCTGGCGCAAGCCAAAGTCCCTGAAAACCTGAGTCTTCTAGCGGCCCTGCTACTGGGAATTTCAGAAACCTGCGCGGGCGTCCTGGTGCTGGTTCCGCGATTCCGGCGATGGGGCGCATGGGCGACCGGCGCGCTGCTGCTGGTTTTCATGGTCTATATCGGGGTGAATTACCAGGCCCTACAAGGCGCGGAATGCCAGTGTTTTCCGTGGGTGAAGCGCGCCGTCGGACCCGGATTTTTCATAGGCGACGCTCTGATGCTCCTGTTAGCCGTGCTGGCCGGCCTTTGGACTCGGCCGCCGGAGAGCTTGCGGAGCGCGGTCCTGGTGCTTGCCGCAGTCAGCGTATTCGCGGCAGTTTCCTACGGCGCCGCCGTTACCAGCGAGCGAGGCGTGAAAGCCCCGGAAACCATCACCGTAGACGGCCAGCCGTTCTCGACCGCGAAGGGCCGCATCTTCATTTATTTTTTCAATCCCGAGTGCGTGCACTGCCTGAACGCCGGCAGGCGCATGGCGCAGCTCCACTGGCGCAATGTGAAAATCATTGGCGTGGCCACCGAACAGCCGCAATTCGCCGCCGATTTCCTGAAAGATACCGGACTCCAAGCCGGCATCTCTCCCGACATTCAGATTCTGAAAAAGACGTTTCCCTTTGGCGATCCGCCCGCCGGCGCCGCTATCGAGAACGGCCGCCAGAAACAGGCGATCACCCAATTTGAAGGTGACGAGCCTGCCGCAACTTTGAAACGCCTGGGTTTTGTCGATTGACCCCACGGAGTGCCCGCCGGCTGGAACCGGACCGCATGCTGTGGATTCTGGGCACGCTGGTCTTGAGCGCCGCCACATTCTCCGCCCGCGAGCAAATCACCGTGCTAAGCTCCTGGACCAAAACCGACGGCCAAGTCGCCGGTAGCGAAATTGTCCGCCGCTTCAGCCCCAAAAACGGGACCGACTATCGCATCCGGGTGACTTTTGAGTTCCAAGCTGACGGCGTTCCGCACTATGCCGTTGCCTCCTCCTCGCTTGGCTCGAGCGACCTGGCCACAGCCTCTCGCAAGGTGGTGAGTTATCAGGCGGGCAGCCACCATAAGATTTATTACGATCCCGCCAACCCGGTCGACATGCGTTTCGACGCCGGATACAGCCTCGATTACCTGGCCAAACCGCTGATCATCGCCACGGCGGGAATTCTGTTCGTCATAGCCGGCACTGCGGTGCGATTTCTGACGCGGCGGTCTCGACCCGCCGCGCTGCGATAGAATCTATCCATGCGTAAAACCCTGGTGCCGGTTGCGGCGATCGTCGCCTGCTGCGCATGGTGCGTTCAGGCACGCCAGCCCGAGCGGGCACGGCACGGCATGGTGGCCAGCATTGAAAAACACGCGACCGATGCCGGCGTAGCAGTGCTCGAGTCCGGCGGCAACGCGGTGGACGCGGCTGTCACCGTGGGCCTGGCTCTGGCGGTGACCCACCCCGCGGCCGGCAATCTGGGCGGCGGCGGCTTCATGCTGATCCGTACCGCGGATGGCCACACTGTCTTCATCGATTTCCGCGAGCGCGCGCCGAAGAAGGCTTCGCACAACATGTATATCGGCGCCGATGGCAAACCGACCGACGATAGCGTCGTCGGCTACCTGGCCTCCGGAGTGCCCGGTACGGTACGCGGTCTCGAACTGGCGCAGAAGAAATACGGAAAGAAGAGATGGGCTGAGCTGGTTGAGCCCGCCGTACAACTGGCCCGCAACGGTTTTCCGGTTTCCTACGGCCTTTCCCAGGGGCTGCGCTCCAAACGCACCAGCGAGTTCCTGAGCCGCTTTCCGGAATCCAAGCGCATCTTTCTGAGAGACGGGAAATATTTCGAGCCCGGCGAGTTGCTGATCCAGCCGGAACTGGCGCAAACCCTCGAGCGCATCCGCAACGAAGGATCCAAAGATTTCTACGAAGGCGAGACCGCGCGCTTGTTGGTAGCCGACATGGAAGCGCACGGCGGCCTGATCACCCTCGACGATCTCAAAAATTACAAGGTCTTCGAGCGTCAGGCGCTGATCGGGACTTATAAGGGATACACCATCATCGGCGCGCCGCCGCCCAGCTCGGGTGGAGTCGGCGTCTTGCAAATGTTGGGAATGCTGGAAGGTTCCGGGTACGAGAAGCACGGCGCCGGATCGGCCGCGGCAGTGCATTACATGGCAGAAACCATGCGCCGCTATTTCGCCGATCGCAGCGAGTACATGGGCGATCCGGAATTCTACCCGGTTCCCGTTTCCAAGCTGCTTGATCCAAAATATATACAGGAGCGCGGCCGTTCGATTGACCCGCTGCGCGCCACGCCCAGTTCCTCCGTGCATCCCGGCAAAATGAGCGGCGGGGAAAGCGACGAGACAACGCACTATTCGATAGTCGATAGCGAGGGCAATGCCGTTGCGGTGACGTATACTCTCAACGGCGGCTACGGCAGCGGCGTCACAGTAGCCAAACTTGGCATGGTGCTCAACAACGAAATGGACGATTTCGCCGCCAAGCCCGGCGAGGCGAACATGTACGGCTTAATCCAGGGCGAAGCCAATTCCGTGCAGCCGCGCAAGGCTCCGCTCTCCTCCATGACGCCGACTATCGTGCTGCGCGACGGCAAGCTTTATCTGGTGGTCGGTTCGCCCGGCGGTCCCACCATCATCAACACAGTGCTCGAAGTGATCGTCAACGTGCTGGATTTTGGAATGAATATCGCCGAGGCCGTGGATCAGCCGCGCTTCCATCACCAGTGGCTTCCGGATCAGCTCGTAGTGGAAAAGAGCTTCTCGCCGGACACCATCCTCGAATTGCTGCGAACCGAAGGCCACGCCGTGAAAGTCATCTCCGGGCAGGGACAGGTGGCGGCAATCCTGGTGGATGGCGAGTGGATCACTGGCACCGCCGATCCGCGCACCGAAGGCACCGCGAAAGGATATTGAAAACTTTTGCAGCGGGTCCTTTCCACGCACCTTTTCGTCAATCACCGATTGACCATCGCGCAACTGAGCCGGTTGCAGCAGGGCGGCATTCCGGCGGTCGAGATTTTCTGCGCCCGCCAGCATCTGGACTACTATAATCGCGCTCAGATTTCTGAGCTGGGCCATTGGTTCCGCGAATCCGAGTTAAAGCTGCACTCGCTGCATTCGCCCATGTACAACGATGAAATCTGGGGCCGTTCCGGACCTCACTCCGTCATCACTCTCACTGAGCCGGTGAAATCCAAGCGCCTGCCGATGGTGGACGAAGTCAAACGCGCCATTGAAATCGCCGAGACGATTCCGTTCCGCTACCTGATCCAACACATCGGCGTTTCGGGCGAAGAGTTCGACGAGCGCAAAGTGGACGCCGCCTTCTCTGCCCTCGAAGAGCTGGCCGTTTTCGCGCGTCAGCGGGGCGTTGAAATCCTGCTGGAGAATATTCCCAACGGCCTCGCCAGCGCCGAACGGTTGAAGTATTTCATCGGCGTGACCCATCTGGATCTGAATTTTGTCTTCGACGTCGGCCACGCCAATATGGCCGGGAGCGTCGAAGGCGAATTCGAAATCATGAAGGACCGCATCCGCTCCACCCACATTCACGACAACAATGGCGTAGACGATAAGCACCTGTTTCCTTTCCTGTCCGAAGGCGGAACCGTGGATTGGAAGCGCACCATGCAGTTACTGGGCTCGCGTTCCAGCCAATATCCGCTGATGCTCGAACTGAAGGAAGTCCCGGAGATGGAGCATCCCCTGGATCGCGTCAACGAAGTATTCGATCGCCTGGAGGACGCGCTGTGAGTGCCCTGCGCATCACCATCGCCGATGCCGCGAGTCACGTTGGCGAGACCGTAAGCGTGCCGGGATGGCTCTATAATATGCGCAAATCGGGCAAGATCGTGTTCCCGCTGTTGCGCGACGGCACCGGCCTGATGCAATGCGTGGCGGTGAAAAGCGCCCTGCCGGAAGCCGTTTTTGAAACCATCAAAGATCTTACCCAGGAATCTTCCCTCATCATGACCGGGAAGATTCGCGCCGACGCGCGCGCTGCCGGCGGCTACGAAATGGATGTGGAGTCGATCGAAGTCATCCAGCGCGTGCCCGAGAGCGATCCTTACCCGATCACTCCCAAAGATCATGGCGTGGATTTTCTGATGGATCACCGCCATCTTATGGCTGCGCAGCCAGCATCAGCACGCCATCGCCCGCGTACGCCACGAAGTGATCAAGGCTGTGCGCGATTATTTCGATTCCAACGGTTTCACCCTGGTCGATACGCCAATCTTCACGCCGGCCGCGTGTGAAGGCACTACCACGCTGTTCGAAGTGAATTACTTCGACGACGACAAAGCGTATTTGACGCAATCCGGCCAGCTCTACAACGAAGCAACAGCGATGGCATTCGGCAAGGTCTACTGTTTCGGGCCGACTTTCCGCGCCGAAAAATCCAAAACGCGGCGCCACCTGACGGAATTTTGGATGGTCGAACCCGAGATGGCATTCGCCACTCTCGAAGACGTCAAGCGCGTGGGCGAGGAGTTGCTGGTCCACACCGTGAAACGGGTTTTGGAAAATCGCCGGCCGGAATTGACGCTGCTCGGCCGCGACCTCAGCAAGCTGGAAGCCATACAGGCGCCGTTTCCGCGCATCTCCTACGACGAAGCCGTCAAGATTTTGCAATCCAAAGGCAGCGAAATTCAGTGGGGCGGCGACTTCGGCAATGCCGATGAAACCCTGCTGTGCCAGGATTACGATCGCCCGGTGATTGTCGATCGCTACCCGAGCAAGATCAAGGCGTTCTATTTCCAGCCGGATCTCGAACGGCCCGAAGTCGCGCTCGCCGTCGATGTACTCGCACCCGAAGGCCACGGCGAAATTATCGGCGGCGGCCAGCGCATTCACGATCCCGAATTGCTGCTGAAGCGGATTCAGGACGAAGGGCTTCCCATCGAAGCCTTCCAGTGGTATATCGATCTGCGCAAATACGGCACGGTGCCGCACGGCGGTTTCGGCATGGGCATCGAGCGCTGCGTGGGTTGGATCTGCGGCACCGAGCACGTGCGCGAGACCATCGCGTTTCCGCGCATGCTGTACCGGCTGCGTCCTTGAGCATGCAGCAATCTCACATAGCGATTATTGGCGCGCCCCTCGATCTGGGCGCGGGCCGCCGGGGCGTGGACATGGGTCCGTCCGCCGTGCGCGTGGCCAACATCAACCAGCGCCTGGTCGTGCTCGGATACGACGTCGAAGATCTCGGCAACGTGCCCGTCGAGCAGCAGGAAAGTTTGCCCCAGGGACCGGGCCACGTAAAGTTTCTGCCGCAGATCGCAGCCGCGTGTTTGCGTCTGGGGCGCATGGTGGAAGCCGCCGCCGGTGAAGGCAAAGTACCGCTGGTATTGGGCGGTGATCACTCCGTTGCCATCGGAACGGTCGCTGGCATGTCGCGTCATTTTCGCAAGCAGAAGAAAAAATTAGGTCTGATTTGGATCGACGCGCACGCTGATATGAACACGCCCGAGACGTCTCCCAGCGGCAACGTGCACGGCATGCCGCTGGCCTGCTGCATCGGCATGGGACCGCCTGAGCTGACGCGGCTCTTCGGTTATTCGCCCAAGGTCGACCCGAAGCACGTGGCGCTGGTGGGAATTCGCGACGTCGATATTCTGGAAAAGCCTCACGTCAAAGAGAGCGGCGTAAAAGCTTTCACCATGCGCGATATCGATGAGCGTGGCTTGCGCACGGTGATGGAGCACGCCATTCGCATCGCCACCACCGGCACCGCCGGCTTTCATCTTTCTTTCGATATGGACGCGGTCGATCCCACCTACGCGCCCGGCGTCGGCACGCCCGTACGCGGCGGCGCGACTTATCGCGAGGCCCATCTCGCCATGGAAATGCTCTGCGATTCGCGCCAAATGGTTTCGCTCGAAGTGGTCGAAGTAAATCCGGTAATCGATGAGGTGAATCGCACGGCGGACCTGGCGGTAGAGCTGGTCATGTCGGCGCTGGGGAAAAAGATTCTGTGAAGCTACAGGTTGCGATAGTGTACGGCGGCCGCTCCGGCGAGCACGAAGTTTCCATCCGCTCGGCGAAATCCATCCTGCAGGCGATCGATCGCGAGAAGTACGACGTAGTCGAATATTTCATCAGCGAAGATGGCCGCTGGCACCCCGAGCCCATCCTGCCCGAGCCCGGTGTCCAGCCGGATATCGACGTCGTGTTCCCGGTGCTGCACGGCACGTTCGGTGAAGACGGCACGGTGCAAGGCCTATTGGAATTGGCTGACCTGCCGTACGTCGGCGCAGGCGTGCTTGGCTCGTCCATCTCCATGGATAAGGAGATGATGAAGCGGGTGTGCCGTGAGCGCGGCTTGCCGGTGGTCGATTACGTGACGATCGTATCGCGGAAATCTCGACCCCGCGCGCGCCATTCGCGATCTGCCTTTTCCCATGTTCATCAAGCCCGCCAACCTGGGTTCATCGGTCGGAATCTCGAAAGTGCACGATCGCGCGGAGCTCGAAGCAGCGCTGGAGCTGGCCGCAAAATACGATCGCAAGATCATCGCCGAGCGCGCCATCGTTGGCCAGGAGCTGGAGTGTGCCGTGCTGGGCAATGAAGAGCCCGAGGCCTCCCTGCCCTGCGAAGTTCTGCCGTCGCGCGAATTCTACGATTACGAAGACAAGTACCTCCTTGATCGCGCCCAGTTCCGCTTGCCCGCCGAAATCGGCGCTGAAAAAACCGCCGAACTGCGCCACCTCGCGCTGCAATGCTATACCGCCGTCGAATGCTCCGGCATGGCGCGCGTGGATTTCCTGCTGGAACGCGCGACGGGCGAACTGTACATCAACGAGATCAATACCATCCCCGGCTTCACCTCCATCAGCATGTATCCCAAGATGTGGGAGGCGAGCGGACTGCCCTACGCGCAACTGATCGACCGCCTGATCGAGTTGGCGCTCGCCCGCCACGCCGCCAAGAAGGCTACGCGCTTCACGCGATAAACTGGCAGATAGCATGCTTCGGGCCGCTCTCGCACTGCTTCTGGTCCTATCCTCCGCCGCGCTCGCCGACGATCTTGAAAAGCAAGTCAAGAGCCTGGTGGACGTCTACGCGACCGTTGAAGCCAACGCAGCCGATCCGATTTCCTCCGAACAGGCATTCTTTCAGGGCGCGATTCCCGGCATGCTGCGGCGCCTGGATCCGCACTCGGTCTTCTTCGATCCCGGCCAGTTCGAGCAGCTTCGGCAGCTCGAAACTTCCACCAGCAAAGGCTTCGGCAGCGTCGTTTCCGTACTGCCCGGCCGTGTGATTGTTTTGCAAACGCTTCCCGGCACGCCATCGGCCCGCTCTGGTCTGGCGCCCGGCGATGAATTTCTCGCCGTCAATGGAATCCGTCTCGACCGCCTGGATGCCGATCAACTGGTGGGCCTGCTGAGCCAGAGCCGCCAGCACCCGGCGCAGCTCGATATTCGTCGTCCCGGTAACGCCCGCGTGTTGCAATTCACGCTCACGCCGGAGGAAATGCAATCGCCCAGCGTGGAGCGCGCGTTTCTTCTCAAGCCGGGCATCGGCTACTTGCGTGTCTCCAGCTTCGATGAAAAAACTGGCGCCGACATCGCCGCGGCCATCGAAAAACTCGGCGGCAGGAATTTGCAGGGCCTGGTGCTCGATCTGCGCAACAATCCGGGCGGCGTGCTGGGGGCCGCACTGCACACCGCATCGCTATTCTTGAAACCCGATGCCAAACTGCTCACGGTTCGCGGACGCAACGTGCCGGAGAAAGAGGAAAAGGTTCCCCCCAACTTCCAGCCTTACGAGTTCCCGCTGGCCGTGCTGATCAACGGCAAGAGCGCCAGCGCGTCGGAGATCGTCGCCGGTGCATTGCAGGACCACGATCGCGCCCGGATCGTCGGCGAGACCAGCTTCGGCAAAGGTCTGGTACAAAGCGTCTTTCCGCTCTCGCAATCTGCCGGCCTGGCGCTGACCACCGCGCTTTACTACACACCCAGTGGCCGCTCCATCCAAAAACCTTTTGACGCCGCCCAGTTCGAGTTGGGAGCCGCCGCAGCCCATATCAATGCGCAATCCGAATTTCATACCGATGCCGGCCGAATCGTGCGCGGAGGTGGCGGCATTCAGCCGGATGAAGTGGTTGCGCCTCCCATGATGTCGCGCTTCCGGGTGGTGATGGACGGCTCCGGTGCGTTCACGTCGTTCGCCACCGAATACACCCATGCCCACAAGGTCACGGAAGCATTCGATGTCACCGGTGCCGTGCTCGATGAATTTCAGGCGTACCTTTCCGCGCGCAATATACGCCCCGGTCTGAGCGAATGGACCGCTGAACAGGAGTTTATCTACAACCGGCTCAAGACCGAGATTTTCAACCAATCGCTTGGTGTGGAAAAGGGAGATGAAGTAGAGGCGCAGCGCGATCCGCAGATTCAGCGCGGCCTGGAAATCGTCTCCCGCGCCCGTCCGGCAAAGTAGCCGCTGTAAAATGGAGGACTCATGAATACACCGCCGCTTTCCGCAGGCGACCGCGCATTGCTCGCCCGCTACGACACCCCCACCATCTGCAACGTGATCGAGTTATTCGATGTGCGTCCGCGCCACTCCGGATATATGGATGGCCGCATTCGCGCGTGCTTCCCCGAGATGCCGCCTATCGTCGGCTACGCTGCCACCGCCACCATTCGCGCGGCGTTTGCGAAGGCCGAAGGCGCCGTCTACACGTCGCTCGATGAGCAGGTGGAAGCTTTCGCCACCATTCCAGGACCGCCCATCGTGGTCTTTCAGGATCTGGACGACCCCACGGTCGCCGCAACTTTCGGCGAGATCATGTGCGCCACGTACCAGGCTTTTGGCGCCGCCGGCCTCATTACCAGCGGCGCGGCGCGCGATCTCGACCAGGTGCGCCGCCTCGGCTTCCCCGCTTTCAGCGACGGCGTGAACCCGTCGCACGGCTACAGCCACATGGTTGCGCTGAATGTGCCGGTGCGCGTGGGCGGCCTTGCCGTGCATCCCGGCGACCTTTTGCACGCCGACTGCAACGGCGTAACCAGCATCCCGAACAACATTGCGAGTGAGGTGGCGCACGCAGCAGCCGATTTTGTAGCGGCCGAAAATGTGATTCTCGATTTTCTCAAGACCGGCTCGAAAGACGTAAAGGGATATTCGGAAGCGCGTAAGGAATGCCTGCGGCTGATAGCGGAGCTCGGCCAGCGAGTGCGCGTGCACGGCGCGAGCGTATCATAAGGCGGATTTAGTCATGAAAAAGTTTTCCAGAAGCGTTGCATTTCTCAGCCTGGCATTGCTCTCAGCGGCGCCGCCTGCGGATTCCCCCGTGCTCACCGGATTTTCGACCGACACCTCCCGCGTGCAGCGCGATTGGGAATCCAAATTCCGCGCCATTCCGAGCCCGCAAAACGTGCGCGATTACATGCAGCGGCTTTCCGCGCACCCCCACCACGTCGGCTCGCCCTACGATAAGGATAATGCCGAATGGTTTGTGGCGAAATTCAAGGAGTGGGGATTGGACGCCAAAATCGAAACTTTCGACGTCCTGTTTCCCACGCCCAAAGAGCGCATCGTCGAGCTGCTTGAGCCTACGCGCTTCACCGCCCGCTTGCAGGAACCGCCGGTTCCTGAAGACCCGACCTCGAATCAAACCAGCGAACAGCTTCCCTCCTACAACGCATATTCCATCGATGGCGACGTCACTGCCCCGCTGGTCTATGTGAATTACGGCATCCCCGAAGATTATGAGCAGCTCGATCGTATGGGCATTTCCGTGAAGGGCGCGATCGTCATTGCGCGCTACGGCGCTTCGTGGCGCGGCATCAAAGTCAAAGTCGCCGGCGAACATGGCGCGCTTGGCTGCATCATCTATTCCGATCCGCGCGACGACGGCTACTATCAGGGCGAAGTGTTTCCCAAGGGGCCGTTTCGCCCCAAGGATGGCGTACAGCGCGGCAGCGTGATGGATATGCCGGTCTATCCCGGCGATCCGTTGACGCCTGGCGTCGGCTCCTCACCGGGAGCCAAACGTCTCGATGTCAAAGATGCGGCCACTATCACCAAGATTCCCGTGCTGCCTATTTCCTACGCCGATGCGCAGCCTCTGCTCGCTGCACTCGCCGGCCGCCCGGCGCCGGAGGGATGGCGCGGCGCTCTGCCATTCACGTATCACATCGGGCCCGGCCCCGCCAAAGTGCATCTCAAGGTGCAAGCCAACTGGGATACCAAGAAGCTCTACAACGTGATTGTCAAAATTCCCGGCGCAACATTTCCCGACGAGTGGGTTATCCGCGGCAATCATCACGACGGCTGGGTGAATGGTGCCGAAGATCCTCTCTCAGGCGCAAGCGCCCTCATGGAAGAAGTGCGAGGCCTCAGCGTTCTACTGAAGCAGGGCTGGCGGCCCAAACGGACCATCGTCTATTGCCTCTGGGATGGCGAGGAAGAAGGCCTGCTCGGTTCGACCGAATGGGCCGAAGAGCATTCCGCCGAGCTGCGGCGGGTGGGCGTTGTGTATATCAATTCCGATTCCAACGGCCGCGGCTACCTGCAAATGGCCGGCTCCCACACGCTCGAAAAATTCATGAACAGCGTGGCGCGGGATATCGAAGATCCCGAAAAGAAGATCTCCGTGTGGAAGCGCGCGCAGCTCTCGCGTATTTCCCATGGACCCGACCGCGATGATGCCCGCAAGCGCGCCGATTTGCGCATCGGCGCCCTGGGTTCGGGTTCCGATTTCACCGCTTTCCTCGATCATCTCGGCATCGCCTCGCTCAATATCGGTTTCGGCGGAGAGGATGGTGGCGGCGTCTATCACTCCGTCTACGACGATTTCTATTGGTTCACTCATTTCGGCGACACTGACTTCGCCTACGGCCGCGCCCTCGCGCAAACCGCCGGCACTGCGGTGATGCGTCTCGCCAGCGCAGAATTGCTTCCCTATGAGTTCTCCGATTTCACCGACACCCTGAAAAAATATGTCGAGGAAATTCAAAAGCTCTCCCGCGATCGGCGCGAGCAGATTCTGGAGCGCAACCGCGAAATCGATGAAGGCGTGTTCTCCGCAATCGATAATCCCAAGGAAAAGCTCCTGCCGCCTCCTCGCGAAGAGGTTCCGCCGTATCTGAACTTCGCCCCGCTCGAAAACGGCATGGCGGCCCTCAACCGCACCGCCGAGCATTACGAGCGCGTGCTGGCCGATGCCTCCTCCAACGGCGGCGCAGCGCTCGCCCGCGCCCAACTGCGATCCGTCAACGAAAAACTCATTCAAATCGAGCGTGCCCTCACCCTCAACGACGGCCTTCCCAATCGCCCCTGGTTCAAGCACCAGATTTACGCGCCGGGATTCTACACCGGCTATGGGGTGAAAACCATTCCCGCCGTCCGCGAAAGTATCGAGCAGAAACAGTGGCGTGAGGCCGACGAGCAGATCGTCCGCGTGGGCAAGATGCTGGAGAATACCGGCGAGCAAATCGAGGCCGCGGCCGGGGAACTGGAGCGGGCGGTAAAATAAGTTTTCCTTGTGATTTGGAGCCCAGGATACGCTAAGGGCATAATAGGACCGGAGGATTTCCGATGACCCCGCCTGTGCTGTCGCTCGAACAGGAAACCAATCCCTGGCTGGCAGCCGAAGCACGTTTTGATGAAGCCGCCACCCGGCTGAAGCTGGACGACGGCCTGTGCAAAGTTTTGCGCAGCCCCACCAAGGAAATCACGGTCCACATTCCGGTCATGCTGGATGATGGGCGCCTGGAAGTCTTCACCGGCTATCGCGTGCATCATTCCCTCGCCCGAGGTCCCGGCAAGGGCGGCATCCGTTTCGCTCCCGACGTCACTCTCGACGAAGTCCGAGCGCTCGCGTCCTGGATGACCTGGAAGTGCGCCGTGGTCAATATTCCGTTCGGCGGCGCTAAAGGCGGCGTCATCTGCGATCCCCGCGTGCTTTCCGATGGAGAACTGGAGCGCATCACTCGCCGCTACACGGCGGAGATCATCGAATTTCTGGGACCCGAGCGCGACGTTCCCGCCCCCGATGTCAACACCAACGAACGCGTGATGGCGTGGATCATGGACACCTACTCCATGCACGTGCGCCACACCACCACCGCCGTCGTCACCGGCAAGCCGCTCGATCTGGGCGGATCCCGCGGGCGCTCCGAAGCCACCGGACGCGGCTGCACTATCGTTTCCTTGAAAGCTCTTAAGAAGCTGGGCATCGCTCCGTCGGATGCCCGCGTCGTGATCCAGGGCTTCGGCAACGTCGGCAGCATGGCCGCGAAACTGATGGCGCGCGAGGGCTTCAAGATCATCTGCATCATCGAAAACGATGTCGCGGTCTACAATCCCAAGGGCCTGGATATCGAGGCTTTGCTGACCCATCGCGCGGAAACCGGTTCGATCGGCGATTTTCCTGGCGCCGAAAATCGCGACCGCCACGAAGCCATGTTCCTGGATTGCGAAGTGCTGCTGCCCGCCGCCACCGAAAACACGATTACCTCCGCCAATGCCGATCGCGTGCGCTGCAAAATTCTGTGCGAGGGCGCCAACGGACCAGTGACTCCAGCCGCCGACGAAATCCTGATGGACAAGAAAGTTTTCGTGATTCCGGATATTCTCGCCAACGCCGGCGGCGTCACCGTCTCCTATTTCGAATGGGTGCAGGACCGGCAAGGCTTGTTCTGGAGCGAAGCCGAGGTCAACAGCAAGCTGGAAGAGATCATGGTGGCCAGCTTCGATTCGGTGGTGAATTACGCCGAGAAGCACGGTGTGAACAACCATACCGCGGCCTACATGCTGGCCCTCGACCGCGTGGCTTTTGCCATCAAGCTCCGCGGGATTTACGCCTGATTTCGCTTTCCGGGCGTCATGTCTGTTGAAGCCTCTACGCCGCTGATGCGGCAGTACCACGCCGTCAAGCAGCAGGTGCCCAACACCCTGCTGATGTTCCGCCTGGGCGATTTCTACGAGCTCTTTTTCGAGGATGCAGTCACCGCCGCCCGCGAGCTCGAAATCACGCTCACCGCGCGCAACAAGGAGAAGGGTGCAGCCATTCCCATGTGCGGTGTGCCGTACCATTCCGCGGAAAACTACATCGCGCGCCTCATTCAAAAAGGCTATCGCGTGGCCATTTGCGATCAGGTGGAAGACCCGCGCGTGGCCAAGAAATTGGTCCGGCGGGAGATCACCCGCATTGTTACCCCCGGCACTGCGACCGACGCCCACCTGCTGCGCTCTCACGAAAACAATTACCTGGCGGCCGTGGCTCGCAGCGGCGAGCGCGCCGGTCTGGCCCACGTCGATATATCGACCGGCGAATTCCGTGTCGCCGAACTGGCCGCGGCTGAGGTGACCGCAGCGCTGGAACAAATCGGCGCGCGCGAAGTGCTGGTCGCGGCCGGCCTGCCGCTGCTCACCGGCCAGGAGCCGACCAGCCGCATTCTGCGAACCGAGCTGGAAGAATGGATCTTTAGCTACGATTACGCCGACCGCACTCTGCGCGATCATTTCAAACTCCTCACGCTGGACGGCTGTGGCCTAGCCGGGCGTCCGGCAGCGGTCTGCGCAGCCGGCGCCATTCTCCACTATTTGCAGGACACGCAGCGCGCCGCGCTCGATCATCTGGATCGCCCGTCATACTACGACCGCGCCGGCGACATGGTGCTGGACGCAGTCACCGTGCGCAATCTGGAGTTGGTCGACCCGCTGTTTGCCGGCGAAGGCGCAACGCTGCTGGAAGTAATCGACCAAACCGCAACGGGAATGGGCGGCCGCCTTTTGCGGCAGCGCCTGCTAGCGCCGTCGCTCGACGCGATGGAAATTGACGCGCGCCTGGACGCCGTCAGCGACCTGCTATCCGACACGATTCTGCGCGCCGGCCTGCGCAAAGAACTCGCCGGCGTAATGGATCTCGAACGGCTGCTGGCGAAGGTAACGATCGGCTCGGCGGGCCCGCGCGAGTTGCAGGCGCTGGGCAAATCGCTCGAAAGAATCCCCGCGCTCAAACGCTGCTTCACCAAGACTCTGGCCTCGCGCCTAGCCGCAATTGTCGAGCAGCTCGACGAAGTTCCCGAAGTGCGCGACCGCATTCTCGAAGCCATCGCCGATGCCCCGCCCTTGAATTTCGCCGACGGCGGATCGATCCGCCCCGGCTACAACGCGGAACTCGACCAACTACGCGACCTCAGCCAAAACGGCCGCCAGTATATCGCGCAGATCGAGGCGCGTGAGCGCACGCGCACCGGCATAGGGTCGCTCAAAGTCCGCTTCAACAACGTCTTCGGCTACTACATCGAAATTTCCAAAGCCAACATGCATCTGGCGCCCGCCGATTACGAGCGCAAACAGACGCTGGTAAATGCCGAGCGTTTCACCACGCCCGAGCTCAAAGACTACGAGCGCAAAGTCCTGGACGCCGAGGAGAAAATCCTCGCGCTGGAAAAGGAAATCTTCAGCGAGGTCCGGCGTCACGCCGCCGCCCACGCCCAGCGTATTCGGGCCACCGCGCGCGCCATCGCGGAGTTGGACGTCACCGCGGCGTTAGCTCAGGTAGCCGCCGAGAATCGCTACGCCCGCCCCACTTTTTCGACCGACGACACCATGCGCATCGCCGGCGGCAGGCATCCCGTCATCGAACGCCTGGCCGATCAGGAAGCCGGCCGCTTCATCCCCAACGATCTTTTTCTCAACTCAACTTCCAACCTGATCGCCATCATCACCGGCCCCAACATGGGCGGCAAATCGACGTACCTGCGGCAGGCCGCGCTCATCGCGATCCTGGCGCAGATGGGCTCGTTCGTGCCCGCCGAATCCGCCGCGCTGCCTATCATCGACCGCATCTTCACGCGCATCGGCGCATCCGATAATCTGGCGCGCGGCCGATCCACCTTCATGGTCGAGATGACCGAGACCGCCGTCATCCTCAACACCGCAACGCCGCGCAGCTTTGTGGTGTTGGACGAAATCGGTCGCGGCACCGCCACGTACGACGGCCTCGCCCTGGCCTGGGCCGTGATCGAGCACATCCACTCGCGCACTCGCGCCAAGACGCTGTTCGCGACGCACTATCACGAGCTCACCGAGCTCGCCGATCAGCTCGAAGGCGTGCGCAATCTGCAGGTCGCGGTGAAAGAAGCCGGCGATCGAATTATTTTTCTCCGCAAGGTCGAGCCGGGCAAAGCCGACCGCAGCTACGGCATCGAGGTCGCGCGCCTGGCCGGCCTGCCCTTGGCCGTCATCGAGCGCGCCCGCGAAGTGCTTGAAGTATCACGAGCAAAGCGAGCGCGTGGTGACCGGCGAACTGACGCCGCGCCACGCCGAGCCCATGCAAATCCGCCTGTTTGAACCGGTAGGGCATGCCCTCGCCGAACGCATTCGCGAGTTGAAGCTCGATGAACTGCGGCCCATCGAAGCCCTGCAGCTCTTGAACGAATTGCAAGAGGAGCTGAAAAAACCGTGCGAGTAGCGGGCATCATGAGCGGCACGTCGCTCGATGGCATCGATGTAGCGATCGTCGATCTCGCCGGTGCCAAGATCCAGACTGTCGCCTTTCACACAACACCCTACACGCCCGCCGTGCGCTCTGCGATCCTGGCCGTTTCCAACTGCCCGACACACACCGCGGCCATCGCCAGAACGCATTTTCTGCTCGGCCGCCTGTACGCGCAGGCGGTTCGCGAGACCTGCCGCCGCCATCGCGTGCGTATGGAATCGATTGAGCTCATCGGCTGCCACGGCCAGACGATTTATCATCAGGGCGACGCCGCGAAGGTTCTGGGCCAACTAATTTCCGCCACTCTCCAGATCGGCGAAGCCGCAGTCATCGCGGAGCTCACCGGCATTCCAGTGGTGTCAGACTTTCGCTCGCGCGACATCGCCGCCGGCGGCCAGGGCGCTCCGCTTGTGCCTTTCGTCGACTACCTGCTCTTCCGCCATCGCCGGCGCGGACGCGTCGCGCTCAATATCGGCGGCATCGCCAATCTCACCGCGATCCCGGCAAGCGCGTCGCCGCAGCAAGTAATTGCCTTCGACACCGGCCCAGGCAACATGGTCATCGACGCGCTCACGATCGAGGCCACGAAAGGCCGCCAGCGCTACGACCGTGACGGCCGCATTGCCGCGCGCGGCAAAATCGATCGCGCCCTTCTCGATCGCCTCCTCGCCGATCGCTACTACACGCGCCAGCCGCCGAAGACCGCAGGCCGCGAACAATACGGTGAAGCCTTCGTGCGCGACCTGAAAGCCAGCGGCCGCCTGCTCCCCGATCTGATCGCCACCGCGACCGCGCTCACCGCAGCCACCATCGCGCGCGCCATCGAGCAAATCGTCAAACCGCGCATGCGTGTCGACGACGTCATCGCGTCCGGCGGCGGCGTGCACAACTCGCAGCTCATGGCCTACCTGCAAGCTTTCCTGCCGGAAATCGCCATCGAAACCACGGACGCCCACGGCATCAACCCCGACGCCAAGGAAGCCGTCGCTTTTGCCGTGCTTGCTCGCGAAACCATGCGCGGAAGGCCGTCGAATTTGCCTTCCGCCACCGGCGCGCGCCGCCCCGTCATCCTGGGAAAGATCACGCGCGCCTAGTGTTATGCTGTTCGCATGCAGAAAGCAATCCAAGTTTTCCCGGCACTCCTGTTCGCGCTTTCCTTAACGGCGCAGACTCCAACGCCGCCTCCTGCGCAGCACCAGCCGCGCGGAAACGCTGTCGATGTGCCCAACGCTGAGATTCAGTTCGCGGTACAGAAAACCGCCGCGGCCGCAGTCAGCGATCAGGCCCTTCGCGTGGTGAGCATCAACGGAGAGTACAATGTCGGCATCGGCGTGGTGCATCGCGCGCGGACCTTGCCGGGAAAAACACTCAACGGCATCGAGCACAGCGAAATCACCGAGGTCTACCACATCATCTCCGGCTTCGCGACGCTTCACACCGGAGGCACGCTCGACAATCCGAAAGAGTATCCACCCGATCACCCGGTGGTCAAAGTACTCAACGGACCGAGCACCGGCGGCGGCGCCATCCTCAGCGGCGTGAGCCGAAAAGTCGGGCCGGGCGACGTAGTGCTGATTCCGCCCAACACACCGCACTGGTTCAGCGAAATCGATTCGGATCAGATCGTCTACCTGCAAATCCGTATCGATCCGCACAAAGTTTTGCCCGCCGGCTACGTACTGAAATAGCGTTACGGCAAGCCGACTTTGCGCACCAGCTCGCGGAAACGCGGCTCCCTGTGCAGCGCGGTAAACGCCGGATCGGCGCGCAGCAGCGTCATCATGATGCTGTGCTCCTGGTAAGCGGCGTCGAGCGAATCAAGCGTCGGTGCTGTCTCGCCTAACGCAGCATGTTCCGCAGCTGCGGTATAAGCGCTTCCAGGCCGCGTGAGCCGAGCGTGATGGAAGTGATCCATCCCGGCTTTCGGATCCATTTTCGCAATTTCATCGCGCAAAGGAGACGGCGGCAGGATTCGCGATCAACTGCGCTGCGGCTTCGCGAAACTTCCCTTGATATTCCAGCGACCGGCTCAAGCACGCCTGCGCTTCGGCCAGGCCCGGCTCCAAATTGAGCGTGCGCCGCGCCTGCACCGCCGCATCGGCGAAACGGTGAGCTTGCAGCAGCAGCCATCCGGCGTCGATATTGATACGCGCCGAAAGCGGATCGAGCGCAATGGCGCGCCGCAGCGAGGCTAAGCCGTCTTCGGTGCGTCCCATCGCCACCAGGAACCATGCGTAATCGTGATGTGCCAGCGAAAAGCTCGGATTGATGGCGATGGCTCGTTGGAAATGCCGCTCAGCCTCGCTCCACTGCCAGTCGTTCCAGAAGAGACTGTTGGCCAGCGCGTTGTGGCCTTCGGCGTCGGACTCATCGAGCGCGATGGCTTTCTCCGCCGCGGCGCGCGCCTGCGGGAATGCATCGCCGGCCGGACGCGCTCCGGATCGCGCCAGCATGACGCAGGTTTCCGCCAGTGCCGCATACGCGGCAGCGAAAGTGGGGTCGCGGCGCGTGGCATCTTCGAAATAACCGATGCTGCGTTCGACATCGGCGCGGCTCTCTTTGTGCGCCAGATAGCGCCCGTTGCGGTAAGCCTCCCACGCGGCGCGATCGCGCGTCCCAGAATTGACAGCGTTCGAGGGCTCACCGGGAAAAATCTGTTTAGTGACCGCGGCGGCGATGCGCGCGGCGGTTTCCTGCTCGAGCTCAAACAAATTCGTAGCGTCCTGTTCGTAGGTCCCAGTCCAGGTTTGCGCCTGGTCCGAAGTCTGAATCAGCCGCGCCGTCACCCGGACACGCTCACCGCTGCGCTGCACGGTTCCTTCGACGACATAGTTCACGCCCAGCTCGCGCCCGACTTGATCGATGCTCTTGCGCGCACCTCTGTAGCGCATCACCGAGCTGCGCGCAATGACGCCGAGACGGCCCGGATGCAAGCCGCCAAGCTGGCTGATCAGCTCCTCCGTGAGCCCGTCGATGAAGCGATCGTCATTGGCATCGGCGCTAAGATTTTCCATGGGCAGGATCGCCAGCAGCGGGCGTCCCACGGCCGCGGGCGGACGCGCGCGCCAACCAAAATATGTCGCAGCCGCTAAGGTCAAGACAAGGCCAGCGATCAACCACCTGTTTGTCCGCCGAGGCGCGGCAACAGAGGCGGGCGGCACCGGCTCGGCCGCACTCACCCGCTCCACCGGCGCGAGAAATCGATAACCCCGGCGCGGAACGGTTTGCACGAAGCGCGGCGAATCGGCGTCGTCGTTCAACGCGGCGCGAATTTGCGCCATGCACACGTTCAGGTTCCGGTCGAAATCGACGAAAGTGTCGTTGCCCCACACCTCGCGCTGGATTTGCTCGCGCGACAGCAGCTCTCCGGAATTGGCAGCCAGCAGTTGCAGCACCTGGAACGGCTGCGGCGGAAGCTTCACCAGCATCCCGGCTTTGCGCAGCTCGCCCTTGTGTGGATCGAGCTCAAACGCGCCGAAGCGGAGCAGCAGCACGTCGGCCAGGGTGGGAGACACGACACCAGTATACGGCCCCGTCTTGCCCAAACGGCCGCAAACGCCCCGGCCCGCCCGGCACGTCTCTTAACATGTCAATGCAAGTCTTTGTCACATGGCGACTTGTTCGCTAATAGAAAAATAAGGCGCCCTGTCTTGCTAGTTTTTCGAGTGGTGACCATCCTGAGCCATGGCAGAAAACAGACGGATGTTCCTGATGGGCGCAGCGAGTGCAATCGGAGTTGCCACCCCCGCCGAGGCGCAAACTCCTCAAACCGTTCCCGCATTGGATTCGGAAAAATTCCGCGCCTCGGTGGTCGCGGGAGATCTTGCAACGGTCAACAAGTACCTGGATGGCGATCCTGCCCTGCTCTACGCCCGCGACGCTCACGGCAACTCGGTCTACACGCTGGCTTGTCTGGCCGGGCAAGTCAAAACGGCCGAAGCGTTGGTCGCGCGCGGCCTGGTACTCGACATCTTTGAGGCGGCAGTAAGTGGCAACGTCAAGCGCGCCACCGAACTGGCCAACGCCACGCCGGGAATTGCGCGCGCCCGCTCCGCCGATGGCCGGACCCCGCTGCATTTCGCGGCGGCCGGCGGGCATCCGGACATGGTGATGTTTCTCAGCAGCCGCGGCGCGGATCTGAGCGCCGGCCCCGAGAGTCCCCTGCTCGCCGCCGTCGACAATCCGGATCTCGCGGCGGCACTGGAAGTAACGCAAACCCTGGCGATCAACGCGTCCGATCCCAATGCCCGCCGCAAAGATGGCAAGAGCGCGCTCCATATCGCAGCGGCCCGCGGCAATGCGGCGGCGGCCACACTGCTCATCCATCGCGGCGCTACAGTTGGCGCGGACGATCTGGCCGCAGCCACCGGCGATGCTATCAGCGTCCTAAAGAACGAAGCGCGTATTGAGCGGGCATATTACGGACGCCGCTACACTCAGGATGCCCACGGCAACCCGGTCACCCGCGACGACACCAATGGCCTGCCGCAGGATTTCATCAATCAGTTCATCACCTTCGCCCATTTCGATTTCGATAAAGTGAAGCAACTTTACAAGCTGTGCCCGGCATTATTGACCACCCGCGCCACCTGGGACGAGTTGGCAGTTGAAGCCTCCGCCCACATGGGGCGAGTGGACATGGCGGAATATCTGGCCGATCTCGGCTCGCCGGTCTCCGCCTGCACGGCGGCCATGCTGGGACTGGCTGATAATGTGAAATCCATTGTCAAAGCCGATGTGAATTGCCTGCGCGAGCGAGGCGCGCACGACCTGCCGCTACTCGCGTATACTGCCCTGGGTAAGGAGCGCGTGGAGATCGCGGCGTTTCTGCTCGACGCTGGAGCCGACATCCATACGCGCGGCTTCGGTCAAACGGTGCTGCATTTTGCCGCGGGCAAAGGGCATCTGGATCTGGCCAGATTGCTGCTGGAACGCGGCGCCGACATCAATGCTTCTTCAAAGAGCGGAACGCCGCTAGCCGCGGCGCAGCGCAACAAGATGGAGAAGGTGGCGCAATTTCTGAGCGAACACGGCGGCCGCGCCTGAACGGGGAGAGAATATCATGCTGGCAAAAATAGGGCAGATTTCAGTAAACGCGCATGACCTGGAGCGCGCCGTGGCGTTCTATCGCGACACGCTGGGGATGAAGCATCTGTTCACCGTCCCCCGGATGGCGTTCTTCGATTGCGGCGGCATCAGGCTGATGCTGGGGTTGCCGGAAACACCGGAGCTCGATCATCCGGCGTCGATCATCTATTACAAAGTGGACGACATTCAAGCCACCCACGATACCCTCTCCGGGCGCGGCGTGCAGTTCGCAACCAAGCCTCATTTAATCGCCAAGATGCCCTCCCACGACTTGTGGATGGCCGAGTTCCGCGATTCGGAGAATAACGTGCTGGCATTGATGAGCGAAGTGCCGCGCGCTTAATACCGTACGCCTATACGGTATAATGGCCGTATGCAACGTCAGGAGATGCGCAAGGTCACGGTGATGCTGCCCAAGGACCTGCTGGACCGGGCTGTCAAGGCGTCCGGCCAGGGGATTACGCCTACTATCCGCAAAGGTTTGGAAACCATAGCCGCTGCCGAAGCATACGAGAGGATCCTTCGTATGCGCGGCAAGGTGAAGTTTTCTGCGAATTTTCTACGGGATATCCGGCGGGACTGATCTGACCTGCGCCGACACAAGTACGTGGATCGCCTTTTTCCAGGATGCCGCCGGCGATGACGTCGGGATGCTGGAAGAGCATTTGCATCAGCGATCCGTCATTCTATCGCCGGTGATCGTATCGGAGCTATTTAGCAACCCCGGCTTTAGTGAGGTTCAGCGCCGCCTGATCCAACACGTACCGGTCCTCGAATTGCAGCCCGGTTTTTGGCAGCGTGCCGGCCTGACACGAGCGAATCTACACAGGCGGCGTTACCGTCCCAAACTGGCGGACACTCTAATCGCCCAATCCTGCATCGATGCCGCAGTCCCGCTCCTCACCCGTGACCGCGATTTCCGGCCCTTCGCCCAGCACGCCGGCTTGAAACTGATCTTCCCTTCCTAGCAGCACTTCGCGCGAAAATACTTAGCCTTCATGAGTTCGTCGGAGAAGCGGCGCCATTCAGCGGGAGAGTGTACGCGGCCGTGCGCGACCAAATGCCGCTGGTAGGCATTTTCGTCGGACAATTCCCGCAGCAGTTCCAGCGCAAACCTGCAAAACGCTCGCAGCGGTTTCATACTTCCTCCGGATTGAGGCGCGACATCACGAACGGCGCCTCGCGCACGTCCGACTCGCGGGTGCCGCGCAGGATTCCGGTCCACAAGCGAACTGAATCGATCAGAATTACCGCGACCAGCAGCATGAAAATGCCGCACAGCGCCGCATCCAGGTTAGCGTTGAAAATCAGGGTGCGGGTTTGAGCCGTCTGGGCAGCCGTCAGCGCTCCCGACCGCAGCGAGGCTTCGAGAACCTCGACCTGCGCCAGGAATCCAATGCGCGGCACGGGCGAGAATATCTTCTGATACGCGGCGGTGAAGGTCACCGTCATCAGCCAGATCAGCGGCACGCAGGTGATCCACATGAATTTGGCGCGGTACATCTTGATCAGAATCGTGGTGGACACCGCCAGCGCGATGGTCGCCAGCAACTGGTTGGCGATGCCGAACAGCGGCCACAGTGAATTGACGCCGCCTAGAGGATCGCGTACGCCCTGATACAGAAAATATCCCCACGCCAGCACGATGAGCGCGCTGCCCACCAGAACGCCTGGCATCCAACTGGTGCGTCCTAACGGCTTGTGGAACTGGCCCGCCAAATCCTGCAGCATGAAACGGCCTACACGGGTCCCGGCGCAAATGATGGTCAGAATGAACAGCGCCTCAAACATGATGGCGAAGTGGTACCAGAACGCCAGAATGGCCTGGCCGCCGCCGCTCTGGGCGAAGATGTGCGCCATGCCGAGCGCAAGCGAAGGCGCGCCGCCCACACGATAGAACAACGTCGTCTCACCCACGTTGTGGGCCAGGGTTTCCATCTCGGCCACGGTCAGCGGGAAGCCCCAGCTGTTGATGGTCGCGACCGCGGCAGCGGGCGTCGCACCTACCACGCCGGCCGGCGAGTTGACGGCAAAGTAAATTCCCGGTTGCAGGACGCAGGCTGCGATCATAGCCATAATCGCCACAAAGCTTTCGAGCAGCATCGATCCGTAACCTACCGGAAGCACGTGCCCCTCGCGCGCCAGCATCTTGGGCGTGGTGCCGGACGAGATCAGCGAGTGAAAGCCGGAAATCGCGCCGCAGGCAATGGTGATAAAGCAGAAGGGGAAAATCTTGCCGGCGAGCACGGGGCCGGTGCCATCGACGAAGCGGGAGAAAGCCGGCATCTGCAATTCAGGCCGCGCGAAAAGAATGCCCACGCCGAGCATCAGCACGACACCCAGCTTGATGAACGTGCTCAGGTAATCGCGCGGGGCCAGGAATAGCCACACCGGCAGCGCGCTGGCAAAAAATCCGTAGATGATGACGGAGATGGCGAGAGTCATCGCCGAAAGCGTGAACCACGGTGCCCAGGTCGGCGACTGCGCAACCCACTGCCCGCCGAAGATGCTGGCCATCACCAGAACAAAACCGATCGCCGAAATCTCCAGCACTTTGCCCGGCCGCCAGTAACGCAGATAGAGTCCCATGAAAAATGCGATAGGCATGGTGGCGGCGATGGTGAACGTCCCCCAGGGGCTGCCAGTCAGTGCGTTGACCACTACCAGCCCGACAACCGCCAGCAGAATGATCATGATCAGCAGCACGGTAATCACCGCTACGAAGCCGCCTACTTTTCCGATCTCTTCGCGCGCCATCTGCCCCAGACCCTTGCCGTCGCGCCGCAGAGACGCGAACAATACGACGAAGTCTTGCACCGCCCCGCCCACCACCGCGCCAATAATGATCCACAGCGTGCCCGGCAGATAACCGAATTGCGCCGCAAGCACCGGCCCCACCAGCGGACCCGGCCCGGCAATGGCCGCGAAATGGTGACCGAAGACTATCCACTTGTTGGTGGGCTCGAAATCATGGCCGTCGCGCAGTCGTTCGGCGGGCGTGGCGCGCTCGTCGTCCAGCGCCATCACGCGCGCGGCGATGAACTTGCCATAGAAACGGTAGCCCAGCACATAAGTGCAGGAGGCCGCCAGCACCAGCCAGATGCTGTTGATGTGCTCGCCGCGGTTGAGCGCGATCCCGGCGAGAAAGAAGGCCGCGGCCACAGCCAGCACGGCCCAAAGAATGTATCCCAGAATTTTTTTCATACGGTTCTTAGAATTTTTTCAAACCGCGCAGCATGGACCGCGTGGTCCCGCCGCTCGGTAAAGGTACGTCGTGAATCGGATTCCAATTATCGTCTACCGTGCCGATGTAGCGCGCGTCGCGCCGGTTGCCGCCCATCAGTATAACGATGTAACCGTGCGGCTTGTACCAAAGGCCGCGGTATTGTATCTCGCCGGTTTCGGATTGCCAGCGGTCGGCGGACGGCGCACCCATCTTGCGCAGCACCGAAAAATAATCGTCATCGCGACCCAGCTGCAAGTAGTCCTGATCGCTCGCGCTATAGCGAATACGGGGCCGTGGAATGCCGTCGCGCAATACCGTAATCGCGACCAGGCTGGCCACGATGCCGATGGCAACGGTCACCAGAATCAGCCGGCCGATGCGCGAGTCCGTACTCGATTCCAGGCGAATGCCAACCACCGGCGCCGGAGCTTCGAGCGGCCGCTGCGCCGTGCGCATCGTATCGCCCACTGCGATCGGCATTTCGATCACGCGGCGCTGATACGGCCAAACCGCGCCCATGCGGAACTCCAGTTCTTTCACCAACCCGACGATGACCACCGGATCTTCAATGCGCGAAATCTCTCCCAGGAAGCGCCGCGGAATCCAGATTTCCTGCGCCGTGCGCGAGTTCACCACCAGCAGTTCGGACCAGGTCGCGCGCCTGAAAAACCATTCGTTGTGCTCGATATTTACGATGGGCGGATAGAACGAGAATGGCCGGTTTCCCAGATGATCCAGCAGCGTCGGGATGGGTGGCATCGACATGGCCGCTTACATGATAGCTCAGTCAATCTCGAGCGTTTGCAGGATTTCGGCGGCCCCCGCGGCGTCCACGCGCACGGCCGCACCCATCACGCCCGCCGGGCTCTCGCGCTGATCGAATGCCTGGAACAACGCCATCTTGGCAATGGCGTACCGCTCGGTGGAATTGAGCTCGCGGCCGTGCTCGCGCTGCCAGGATTCCACGACGTCTTCCGGCACCAGCACGGAGACCGGGGTCGAAGTCTTGCGGTCGGCGGAAACATCGAACACAAATTCGATGCCGCGCTCCGGACGCGTGGGTCGCTGCCCCTCGTAGTAGTACTGATAGACGTAACCGCTCTGCGCGGAATAAGTTTTTTGACGGCGCACGGGTGGAGCGCCGGTCAACGCTGCGGGTTTGCTGGAGAACCATTTACTGAACATTGCAGTCAGGACGGGCGGGTTTGAAACCCGCCCCTACGTCCGGCATCACGATACGACCATTGCCGACAGGATGGGTGCCGCGCGCGATTACTTGTAGGGGCGGGTTTCAAACCCGCCCTCTCTCATTATGATCGGGTATTTTAGGGATTGACAACCGTGTCCAGCGGACGCAGAATACCTGTGGAATCGGAAATTGAATTTCCTCCGATCGGCAGGAGGTGTCAATAGAACCGGACCAGGGAGAGGGCGGTCAGCCTTCGCTCCGCAGTCAGGAAGTGAGAGAGTAACGACCGGCCGGACACTGCGCGGTGAGAAGCAACAGCTACCGCGCGTTTCGCGCGAGTGCGCGTACCAGATGGCTGGCAACGAAACTCTCGAGACCGCGGGCGAGAACACTGACCGCCCTTTTCGTTTCTGCGCCCTCCTCGCTCGTGTGTGATACTGGAGAGGTTCCCCTCTTCGTATGACATCGTCTCCCCAGGAAATTGTTAGCGCCCACAGCCCGGATTCCGATGATGCATTCATGTTTTACGGGCTGGCGACTCGCAAGATTCGCTCGCCCAAAGTGACCTTCCGGCACGTGCTGGAAGACATTGAATCGCTCAATCGCAAAGCGGTGGAAGGGCTGTACGATCTCTCGGCGATTTCCTATCACGCTTATCCGTATGTGGCCGATAAATACGTGCTGATGGCCAGCGGCTCGAGCATTGGCGATGGCTACGGCCCCATGCTGATCGCCGCCCATCCCATGGAGCCCGAAGACATCAAGGGCAAGCGCATCGCCGTTCCCGGCAAGCTCACCAGCGCTTACCTGGCGCTCAAAATCATCGAAGCGGATTTCGAACCGGTGGTCACGCCCTTCGACAAGATTCCGGAAGCGGTGGAAGAAGGCGCGGCCGAGTTGGGCCTCATCATCCATGAAGCGCAGCTCACGTATTCGCGCAAAGGCTTTCACAAGGTGCTGGATCTCGGCCGGTGGTGGAAGACCAAATACGATCTGCCGCTGCCGCTGGGCGGCAACGTCCTGCTGCGGTCGCTTTCGCCCGAGATTCAAAGCGAGTGCTGCCGCATGATGCGCGAAAGCATTCAATACGCACTGGACAATCGCGAGGAAGCGCTGTCCTACGCGCTGCAGTTCGCCCGCGATATGGACACGCGCCTGGCGGATAAATTCGTCGGCATGTACGTCAATCACTACACGCTCGATTGCGGCGACGTCATCCCAGTGGCCGCGCAAAAGCTGCTGGACCTGGGCTACGAAGCCGGCCTGATTCCGCATCGCGTCACCGTTGAGTTCGTCCGCTAGCACGCGTGCTACCTTGAAAATATGCGTGTTGTGCGTCTGTCCGCCATTTTTGCCCTGCTGCTCGCTGTCGCTATCGCGGAAGTGCCGATGCGGCCGAAGGACGTCCGCAATCTTGCCAAACAAGGTTCGAGCGCGATTCCGCAGTTGCAGGAGCTGCTGAAAAATCCGGACCTCGAAATCCGCGTGGAAGCCGTCAAGGCCATCGTGGAGATTGGAGGCAAGGACAGCATCACGCCCCTCGTTCTGGCCACCGCTGACAACGATGCCGAGATGCAAATTCGCGCCGCCGATGGCTTGGTGAATTTTTATCTGCCCGGCTACGTCCGCACCGGTTTGAGCGCGTCAATCCGCCGGGTGGGCACCAGCATCAAAGGCAAGTTCACCGACGTCAACGACCAGATGATCGACTCCTTTGTCCAGGTGCGGCCGGACGTGATCGAATCGCTGGGTAAACTGGCGCGCAACGGCGCGAGCCTGGAATCGCGGGCGAATGCTGCCCGAGCGATTGGCATTCTCCGCGGGCGCGCCGCGGTGGACGATCTGGTGGCCGCTATCCGCTCCAAGAACAGCGAAGTCATCTACGAATGCCTGATCGCGCTGCAAAAAATCCGCGATGATTCGGCGGCCCCCAAGATTGCGTTCCTGCTGCACGATCTTGACGAAAAAGTGCAAATCGCCGCCATCGAAACCACCGGCTTGCTGCTGAACAAGGACTCCATCCCCGACCTGATGGACGCCATCCGTAGGGCCAAAAACAACAAGGTACGCCGCGCCGCGCTCACCGCCATCGCCATGCTTCCCGTGGAGGGCAATCGGGAAACGTACGCGCGCTATCTGAACGACAAGGATGAAGGCATGCGCGCCGCCGCGGCGGAAGGATACGCCCGCCTGCACAATCCAGCGGATTTGGCGGCGATCGAAACTGTGTACAAGGATGAAGAGAAGCGCGCTCCCCGGCTTGCACAGGCCTTTGCGCTCGTAGCTTTGGGACAACACGAGCTTTCCGAACTCAGCCCGCTGCAACTGCTCATCAACACGCTGAACTCGAGCGCGTATCACGGCGTGGCGTTCGCTTATCTGGTGGAAACGTCGCGCGATCCGGCCGTGCGGGCGCTGCTCTACCAGAGCCTCGCGAATGCGACCAAGGACGAGAAAATCCAGCTCGCCGGAGTATTAGCGCGCAGCGGGGATCAGGAAAGCGTGCCGTATCTGGAAAAACTCAGCCACGACGCCGACGACCAGGTAGCGCAGGAGGGTTTGCGAGCCCTGCGTGCATTGCGGGCCCGCCTGTAGAAAACTACTTCGCCTTCTTCTGCTTCTGTTGGCCGACGCGGATTTTGAAGGTCGCCTGCTTGGCTTCCTGCCACGCCTTGTGATCGTGCCGGGCTACGGCGTCAGTCAGGTACGCGTCGACATTGGCGTCCTTAGGCAGCACGGCCATCAACGTGAAAGCTTCATTGCAGGTCGGGCAAAAGGGCCGGAACCGCTTAACATTCGGAAGTCCCATAACTCATCCATGATAACAAAAAACAAGCATTTTCTCGCAGAGACGCAGAGTACACAGAGAACCCCTAACAATTTTTTCGTTTGTTTTTCTCTGCGTTCTCTGCGTCTCTGCGAGAAATGTGTTGTTGTTTTTTACCTGAAAACAATCAGGTCGTCGATATTGACATCGCTTCCCGTTGACCCGGTATAGGTTTCCCCGCGCACCACCAGCCGCACTTCGTGATGCGCGTTTTTCAGCCCGAACGTGTGCCATACCGATTCGCCGGTCTTGATGTTGCTCTCATCGGGATAGACGTCGACGGTGCGATCCAGCTTGCCGTCCAGATATATATCGGCTTTGCCGCCGCTCGCCAGATAAGCGCCGGTGATGATGACGCCGGTGCCGTCAAAAGCAATCGCCGCTTCAGCGCCTTTAACCGCGGAAGTCCTGCCGGGCGCGTCTTTGCGGACGCTCCAGTTGCCCTTCCAATTCCAGCGGCTGTCGGTTGACGCGATGCGCTCGACCGGCGATCCGTAGTCATCCCACAGTTCCATCTCGGCGGCTTTCGGCGCCTGCACTTTGACCTGCAGCCGGTCGCCCTCCAGCTTGCCGCCGTTGCGCTTCACCAGTTCAATCGCGCGCTTCTGCGTGCTGTCGACAATCGTGTGGAATGAAAAATCCGTGTAGTTGAATTTGGTGTCCGCGAGCTTGGGGATGCCGCATCTTCCACTGCTCGGGGATCTTTTTGTAGCCCAGCATGACGCCCAGGATGCCGCAGGCGTTGGACGGATTGCAGTCCGAATCCTGCCCGGAGCGCGTGGCAATCTCGAGCGTCTTCCAGAAATCGCCCTTGCCGTAAAGCAGTCCCAGCGCGATGTATCCGCCGTTCAGCTTGGCATCGATATTGAACGGCTTGAGCGCGCCTTCCGGGCAGGGCTCGCGTTTGTCCCATTTGTCGTTGAGCAGGTGCCAGACTTTGCGCCAGTCGTCGGGATATTGTTTGGACCACGCCAGCACATCCGCAATCAGCAGCGCGTACGGGCTGCGCGGCGGCATGCACGCCAGGCCCGCTTCCACCACTTTGCGCACGTCGGTCTCGAAAAAAGCCGCGGCGTACATGCCTGAGACGAACATGCCGCCGTAGATGCCGTCGCCGTAGTTCATCACGCGGCCGGCGCGCAGGCACAATTCGTTCGACGCTTGCGGCAGTCCCGGCGCCATCAGGCCGATGAAGTCGCTCTCGATCTGGAAATCGATGTCGTTGGCGTGCGCGTTGTACTTCGGGCTGCCGCTGAGAGCCGGCTGTGACGCCGCGTTTCAAGCGCGCGGCGCGCCCCCAGGTTGGCGTGCCAGAGCTGATATTTGGCATCGCGAAACATGGCGCCGAAATCGTCGGTGGTGGCGTCGAGACCCTTGACGTCCAGCACTTTGGCGAACGTCATGTCGACGTACAGGTCGTCCTGATCGATGGCGTTGGAGACGCTGTCGATGTTCCATTTCGGCAGCGTCGCCTTCATTGATCTGCTGGCGGAAACGGAATTCGGTGGGCGCGCCGAAGCTGACGCCGATCATCTGTCCCGCCCAGCCGCCTTCGATCTTGTCGTGCAGATCCGCAACCGTGATTTCGCGAATGCCGCCCGATTTTTGGCCGGAGGAAGCAATCAGGAACAGCGGTAACAGCAAAAGCGCGCGACGCATAGCGAACATCGTATCACTGGATTACCCTACAGAATGCTGCGCAGCGCCGGCGCCAGTTCCGGAAACGTAAACTTGAATCCGGCGGCCTCAGCGGCTTTGGGCAGCACACGCTGGCTGCCTAGCAAAATTTCCGACATCTCGCCAAACATCAGCTTGAGTGCAAATGCCGGAGCCGGAAACAGCGCAGGCCGATGCAGTGCCGCTGCCAGTTCGCGAGTGAACGCCGTATTCCTGAGCGGGTTCGGCGCCGTGCCATTCAACGGGCCTGAAACGGTTTTCTGAATCGCGTGGAGGATCATCCCAACCAGATCGTCCACGATGAATCCAGGACATCCACTGCCGCCCCGAGCCCAGCCGTCCGCCCACAAAAGCCTTGAACGGCGGCAGCATTTTCTGCAGCGCGCCGCCATCGGCGCCGAGAACGATGCCTGTTCGCAGCCTCACCACGCGAATGCCTAATGCTTCGGCGAGGCTGGCCTGCTTCTCCCATTCGCGGCACAGATCGGCGAGAAATCCTGTGCCCACCGGCGACATCTCGGTGATCACCTCATCGCCGCGATCCCCATAGATGCCTATGGCAGAGGCGCAAACCAGCACCGCAGGCCGTCGCGAAAGCGTAGAGAGCGCCGTCACCAGATTGCGCGTGCCTTGCAAACGGCTGCCGGCAATTTTTTTCTTGGCTTCAGCCGTCCAGCGCTGAGCGACGGGCTCGCCTGCCAGATGCACGACGGCGTCGGCGTTTTCCAGAGCCTCCGCGGGCGGCTCACCAGCCAGCGTGTCCCAATCCGCCCGGCGCAGCGCGCGAACCGTGTGGCCCTGTTGAGTCAGCGCAGCGACCAGCCGCCCGCCGATAAATCCCGAAGCGCCGGTTACGGTGACGTTCATTGGTGTACCAATTGTAGTAAAAGCTACAATGAAGCATCGGAATGCGCGCCTGGAATCGAGCTAAATTGCTGTTCGGGTATCTGGGGCGGCGTAGCAATCTGCGCGCGCAGCCGGTGGAGTATATCGTCGAAACCACGGCCAAATGCAATCTGTACTGCCCGATGTGCCCGCGCGAAACGCACCTGCAGCCCAAGGCGGACATGGCCGACGATATTTTCAATCGTCTGGTTGAAGAGTCGGGCGCATCCGCCGAACATATGATGCTGATCGGACTCGGCGAGCCCTTCATGGACGCCAAGATATTCGACCGCATCGAATACTGCGAGCGGCATGGCGTCTCGACGCTGCTCTCGACCAACGGCACTTTTCTTGACGAGAAGACCTCGGCGCGCCTGCTCGAAACCAGTCTCGAACACATCACGCTAAGCTTCGACGGCGCCACTAAGGAAAGCTTCGAATACTACCGCAAAGGCGCGCGTTTCGAAAAGGTGCGCGACAATTTCGTCCGTTTTGCTCGGATGAAACACGAGCGCGGATCGAAGATGCAGGTGGTGGTGCAGATGGTGCGCATGGAGCGCAACGCGGGCGAGGTGGACGACTTCATCCGTTTCTGGAAGGACCTGCCCGGCGTCGACCAGGTCCGCATCAAGGAAGACGAGACCAATCTGATGCGCCCTGACGCAGGCCACGCCGCGGGCGACTGGAAATATCCGTGCCACTATTTGTGGCGCGGCCCGATGTACGTCAAGCAGTCTGGCGATGTGTATCCGTGCTGCCAGAGCTACATGCTGGACGGCGCGCCGGTGGGCCACATCGGCGAGCAGCCGCTCGCGGCGATTTGGAATTCCGAGGAAATGCAGCGCATGCGGCGTTTGCACGTGGCGGGACGCGCCGGCGAAATCGATATCTGTTCACGCTGCTGCACCACGATTCCGCATCCCGCGCTGGTGGCGGGAAGTCTGATTTTTCACGGCAAGACCGTGCGGCGTTTGCTGCCGCTGATCGAGCGGCTGACGTTTTTCTCGAAGCTGCCGCGAAGGTTGCTGAACCCGCCTAAGGCGAAACCGGCGGAGCCGGAGTTGGTGCAGATTACGGCGGGGAAGAGCGAACAACCGGAATATCCGTCAGGGAAAAATCACCCCCTTTGAAGAGCAGCGGCTCGCCGGAAGTCTTCGACAAAGCGTAGGCGAAACAATCTCCAAAATTTAACCCGGCGCGATGACGGCCCTTACCGAAATTCCGGAAGGCTAACCGTCCCCATTCCATCTGTTCTCCGTCTACCGGAGTTGAGGTAAAGGACAGGCGATGCAAGAGGTAGTCGAACTCTCGCACGCCAGCTTCGCCAAATCGTGCTTCGAGAACCATCGAGCATTCCAGGACCGTGCCCATCGAGATCAGGCGTGTTGGATCCGCGTCGATTGCGACTTCGAATTCCGCGGCATCCGGCTCATCGAAGAAGATGGCCATTAGCGCCGACGTGTCGACCACCATCAGTGTGGCAACCCGCCATCGTCGTAGCCCAAGATTTCATCAGGCGTCCGGCGGTCCAGCACAGGGAGCCTGCGGCACCGCTCACGAATGGCGCGTAACTCATCCCGGGCTCGCAGCGTTCGCCGCTTGCTCTTCTCGCGGTAAACCCGCTCCCTCAGAGCATTCAAGACTGCCTCGGTCAGGCTTTCCCCTGTTGTGGCAGATAGCTCCCGCGCGAGCTTGTCCGCTTCTTCGTGTTTGATACTCAACGCCATATCTATATTCTATACTATTTTCTAGAAATATATAATACCATATAAACTACTGCAGTTAGTGGAGTTACATCGAGATTTCAGGATTTACCGCAGCGCGGCAGTCGGTGAAGGCGTGGCCAGCGGATTTACCAGCTTGTGCTCGGCGTAATACCCGGGCCGCACGCGCTCGACAATCTGCGCGGTGGGCCGCTCCAGAAGCTGGAAGTAAGACGACGGTGCCAAGCCGATCCAGAACGCCCATACGATCAGCGGCGCGAACACGGCAATCTCGCGCCAGGAAAGATCCTTCAAGCCTTTATTCTTTTCCGATAGCTCGCCCCACATCGTCCGCTGGAACAGCCAGAGCAGGTAGGCCGCGCCCAGTGCGATCCCCACCGAGCACCAGACTGCCCAGGTGAATGACATCTGGAACGCGCCTTGCAGTATCGTGAATTCGCCGATAAATCCGTTCAGCGGCGGCATGCCCATCGAACTCAGTGTCGCGATCAAAAACACAATCGTGAATACAGGCATCACCTTGATCAGTCCGCCGTACTCGGAAATTTCGCGCGTGTGGCGCCGCTCGTAAACGATGCCCACAATCAGGAAGAGCATTCCCGTCGAGATGCCGTGGTTGATTTGCTGGATGATTGAGCCCTGGATGCCGATCGGATTGAGCGTGAAAATTCCCAGCGTGCAAAAGCCGAGGTGGCTCACCGAAGAGTACGCCACCAGCTTCTTCCAATCCTTCTGCATCAGCGACGCCAGCGCTCCGTAGACGATGCCGATAATCGAAAGCACGGCGACGATGGTGATCACCGTTGGATTCTTGGCGGTGTTGGGAAGCAGCGGCAACGAGAAGCGCAGAAAACCGTACGTGCCCATCTTCAGCAGCACGCTGGCCAGAATGACGGAGCCTGCCGTCGGCGCTTCGACATGCGCGTCCGGCAGCCAGGTGTGAAACGGCCACATCGGCACTTTCACCGCGAAGCCCAGGAAAAACGCCCAGAACACCCACCACCCCACCTGCGCCGGGAGGCTGATCTTCATCAGGTCGGCGATATCGAATGAATACGCCTGAAACTGCGTGTGGTACTGGAAGTACAACATCAGAATTCCGAGCAGCATCAGCACGGAGCCGATCAAGGTGTAGATCACGAACTTGATGGACGCGTAAGCGCGGCGCGGGCCGCCCCAGATGGCGATGATGAAATACATCGGCACCAGCACCATTTCCCAGAACACGAAGAATAATAGGAAATCGAGCGCCATGAAGACGCCCAACATGCCGATTTGCAGCAGCATGAAAAACGCGTAATATTCTTTCAACCGTTCAGTGATCGCGTTCCAGCTCGAGAGAATCGCCAGAAAGCCGAGCAGCGTGGTCATCATCACCAGCAGTAGCGAGAGCCCGTCAATTCCGAGGTGATAGCTTGCGCCGATGGAGGGAATCCATTGCGCTTGCTCGACGTATTGAAAATCTTTGGTGTGATCGAATTGAAACGCCAGCGGCAGAGAAACCAGGAACCCGAGAAACGCCGCGACGTTAGCCCAAATCTTGACCGCCCGCGCGTTCGACGCGGGAATGAACAGCAACACCAACATGCCGGCCAGCGGCGTGAACAGAACAATCGAAAGAATATGATCCATAATAGGCTGCGAAGGAATAGCCCATTATCTTACCTTAGGCGGCGGCAGATTTCTTCTGCGGCGGCGTCCTGACCGGCGGGAAGCCCGGCCGGATCCACATTCAGAAAACACTCCGCGCCCGCGGCCGTCTCCACCTGACGGCGAATTTTTGCCTGCTTCGATGCCGGGACGCAGATCGCAATCAAGCCGGCGCGGGTCAGACTGGCTGCGACTTCTGCCAGCGTCCGCGGGTTCTGGCGGGCGAGCACGGCTACCAGGCAGCCGCGGTCGAACAGCTTGCGCTCGACCACGTAAGCGAGCTCTTCGGCGCCGGGAAGCCAGACAATCGCCGGCCGGTGTCCCGTGCGCGCGTGCCGCTCCGGACCCGCCACACGCGTGATTTCCGACGATGCCGCTGGACCGGCAATCATCCCGGCGGCGAGCGTGGCATTGGTGATCGGGTCGATCAGAATGAACGCGCCCGTGCTGCGATTTTCACGATAGGGGTCAAAGAATAACGGCCGGTGCGCTTCCACGGTGACCGAGCCGATCTCGTTCAAGCGCAGCTCGGCAGCCGGTTCGTGCTCCTGTGTGTTGACGTTGATGCGGTACTGAATCGACGTCACCGACGCGGGCATTTGCTGGGTGGTGTGCTTCAGCAGATACGGACGCCCCGGTTCGAGCGGAATTTCGCTCATCCAGACAAGCGTGCCTTCAAAACGCCGGGAAACATGCGGCGGCGCGGCGGCAGAAACCAGCATGTCGCCGCGGCCCAGGTCAATTTCGTCTTCCAGGCAAACCGAAACCGACATCGGCGGAAAAGCCTGTGCGAGATCGCCGTCATAGGTGCTGATCGATGCGATGCGCGACTTGCGCCCGCTGGGCAGCGCCACTACTTCATCTCCGGGACGCGCAATGCCGGCGGCCAAAGTTCCTGCATAGCCGCGAAAATCCAGGTTGGGTCGCAGGACATATTGCACCGGAAAGCGCAGGCGCCGGAAATCGCGGTCACTCGCAATCTCAACCCCTTCCAGATGTTCCAGCAGCGTGGGGCCGTCAAACCACGGCATTTTTCGGCTGGGGCGCACTACGTTATCGCCCTGGAGCGCGCTGATGGGGATGAACGTCAGATCGGGAATGTCGAGGCGCTCAGCGAAGCGCGTGAACTCATCGCGTATCTCGTCGAAAACTTCCTGGCGAAATTCCATGAGGTCCATCTTGTTGACCGCCACCACGACATGGCGGATGCCCAGCAGCGACGCAATGTAGGCATGGCGGCGCGACTGCGGCAGCACGCCGTTGCGCGCATCGATCAGAACGATGGCCAGGTGCGCCGTCGATGCGCCGGTTGCCATGTTACGCGTGTACTGCTCGTGTCCGGGCGTATCGGCGATGATGAATTTGCGGCGCGGCGTCGAGAAATAACGATACGCCACGTCGATGGTGATGCCCTGCTCCCGTTCGCTGCGCAGGCCGTCGGTGAGCAGCGAGAAATCGAGCGGCCCGGCCGAAACGTTGGTGGTGGCTTTGCGGACAGCGGCGATCTGGTCCTCGTACACGCCTTTGGAATCGTAGAGCAACCGGCCGATCAGCGTGGACTTGCCGTCATCCACGCTGCCGGCGGTGGAAAAACGCAGCAGCTCTTTTTCCGCCGTTAACGCGGAGACCGGCGCCTGCAATTCGGGAAGCGTCATCGTAGCCATTTAGAAATATCCCTCGCGTTTCTTCACTTCCATGGAGCCTTCCTGATCGTGATCGATCACGCGATTCTCCCGCTCCGAGCGGCGGGCTAGCATCATCTCGAGCACAATTTTGGGCACTGTATCGGCATCCGAGCGCACCGCGCCTGTGCAGGGGCTGCAACCGAGCGAACGCATGCGGCATATCACCATCTCCGGCTTCTCGCCCGGCATCAGCGGAATGTCCTGCTCCACCGGAATGAGCGAGCCGCCGCGCACCACCATGGGACGCTCTTTAGCGAAGTAGAGCGGAACCACCGGAATATTTTCCGCTTCGATGTACTGCCACACGTCGAGTTCGGTCCAGTTAGAAAGCGGAAACACGCGAATGCTTTCGCTCTTGTCGACGCGCCCGTTGTACAAACTCCACAGCTCGGGCCGCTGGTTTTTGGGATCCCACTGGCCGAAGCGATCGCGAAAGGAATACATGCGTTCCTTGGCGCGCGATTTTTCTTCATCGCGACGGGCGCCGCCGAATGCAGCGTCGAAGCCACCCTCAGCCAGCGCATCGAGAAGTGCTCGCGTCTTGAGCAATCCGCAGCATTTCTGCGTTCCCAACGTGAACGGATTGGCACCCTGATCGATGGCGTTGCGGTTGGTGTGGACAATCAACTGCGCGCCAATTTCGCGGCAGAAACTGTCGCGGAATTCGATCATCTCCCGGAATTTGTAAGTCGTATCGATATGTAGCAGGGGAAATGGAATCCGGCCCGGGTGAAATGCCTTCTGCGCCAGACGAACCATTACGGACGAGTCTTTGCCGATCGAGTACAACATCACCGGGCGGGCAAACTCCGCGGCCACTTCACGCAGAATATGAATGCTCTCGGCTTCAAGCGCCCGCAGGTGAGTTAGGGTCAGTTTGTCCAAGGGATCTTAAGCGTAACACAGCAATCATGACTATGTCTATCTGAATTAGGATGATATGATTTGGGACGCCTTACTGGATGTCTAAAGCGGCGTTTTGTTCTGAATTCAGAACTCGTCCTGATCGGCGCGAATCACTTGATACTGCCACTGGTCGAGGCCGCGTAGCGCGAAGGCCGGGCAGTGGTCAGGGCGCAGGTAACGAGCGCGGTGACGGCGGGCCTTGCTGGCGCGGCCCTCTCTCACCATTTCTACAAAGGCTCCGATGAGCGAGATAAACGTAATCGTCAAAGCAACTTGTGCTGGCGCAAAGTTTCCCATGCACAGTTAATACCGGCTCGCCCGGCGTTTTACAAGCAGTTTGTTCTGAATTCAGAACAGGTTGCTTTTCGTTGACAACGGCGATTCCACTTTGGCAAACAACAGTTGCAGGTGTGTACCCGATACAATTGGGTCTTGACTCCCGCCATCGACCTCAACCCCACGCTGAAGCAGTACTGGGGCTACGAGGGATTTCGCCCGCTGCAGGAGCGGATTATCCGTAGCTTATTGGAAGGCCATGACATAGCGGTCGTGATGCCCACCGGCGGCGGCAAATCGCTGTGCTACCAACTGCCGGCGGTGATGCTGGGACGGACGGCAATCGTCATTTCCCCGCTCATTTCTCTGATGCAGGATCAAGCGGCGGCGCTAGCGAGCATGGGCATCCCGGCCGCGGTCATCAATAGCTCCCAGCCGACGGCGGAGCAGAATCAGATTATGCGCCGCGCAGTGGATGGCGGCTACCGCTTGTTGTACTTATCGCCTGAGCGCCTGGCGCGGGCTGATACTACCGCCTGGCTGGCGCGCGTGCCCGTGAGCTTTTTCGCCATCGACGAAGCTCACTGCATTTCCGAATGGGGCCACGAGTTCCGCCCCGATTACAGGCTGCTCAGCTCGCTGCGCGAGTCCTTTCCGGATAACCCCATTGCCGCATTTACGGCCAGCGCGACGCAGCGCGTCCGCCACGATATTCTGCAGCAGCTTCGCCTGCGCGATCCCGACAAATACATCGCCAGCTTTCACCGCCCCAACCTGCGCTACCTCGTGAAGAAATGCGATGCGCGTTCGCAGCCGCGGCTGCTGCTTTCCGCGCTGCGCGCCCACGCCGGCGATAACGTGATTGTTTACGCGCCCACCATCGCACGCGTCGAGGAGACCGTGGATTTCCTGCGCCAGCGCGGCATCGAGTCCATCGGCTATCACGGCAAAATGGAAGCAGAGGACCGCAAGCGCAACCAGGAGCGCTGGATGGCGGACGAGATCCGCGTCCTGGTGGGTACGCTGGCCTTCGGCCTGGGCATCAACAAGGCTTCGGTGCGCGCCGTGATTCACCTGGCGATGCCGAAATCGATCGAGCAGTTTTATCAGGAAGCCGGACGCGCCGGGCGCGATGGACTGCCGGCCGATTGCGCGCTGCTCTGGCAAAATCGCGACATCGGGCTGCTGACGTACTTCATCGATCAACTGCAGGACCAGCAGGAGCGGGAGCGTTCCTGGCAGCGCTATCACGCCATTCGCCGCTTCGCGGAAGCGGATAGCTGCCGGCACCGGCAAATCTGCACGCATTTCGGTGAGACGCCGAAATGGACCACGTGCGGCATGTGCGACGTCTGCGCGGAATCGCCTGACTGGCTGACGGTTTCCGCATCGCCCGAGCCGGAGAAGAAAGGCCGCAAGCGCAAGGCTGCTGCGGCGCCGGAGCCAGCGGGTGCGATCGATCGTGAATTGCTGGAGCAGATGCGCGAGTGGCGTCGCGGCATCGCCAAACGCGATGCGGTTCCGGCATTCGTGATCCTGCACGACAGCACGCTAGAGGAATTGTGCCGCCTGCGGCCATCGCGCGTGGATCAGTTGCTGAACATCCGGGGCATTGGGCCGCGCAAAGCGGAATTGTACGGCAACGAGATTCTGGCGGCCTTAGAAGATTTCAAAGGGCGGGTTTGAAACCCGCCCCTACATTGGGCAGGTCCCCGACCTCCCTAATCCCGGCGTAACATCACCGCCGCCTGCGCCTCCGCCGACTTCCCTTCCCCCACCGGGCCCACGCCTTCGGCTGTCTTGAACTTGACGGAAACGCTAGTCAGCGCGAGGCCCGTCGCCGCGGCCAGGGACTGGCGAATGCGCTCGCGGTAATCCTTGAGCTTGGGACGTTCGAGAATGATCGTCGAATCGATATTGACCAGCTCAAAGCCGGCGGCGCGCGCCAACTCGAGCGCGTGTTTCAGGAATAGCAGACTGTCGGCGCCTTTCCAGCGTGAATCGCTCGGAGGAAAATGCTGCCCGATGTCGCCCATCGCCGCCGCGCCCAGGATGGCGTCGGTCACAGCGTGAGCCAGCACATCGGCGTCGGAATGCCCTTCCAGGCCCAGTTCAAACGGGACTGTCACGCCGCCGAGAATGAGAGGTCTGCCAGGTACCAGCCGGTGGACATCCCAGCCGGTGCCGGTGCGATATTCGCTCAAGACGACCGGCGCCCGGCCGCTTCCTGTTCCATGAACAGGCGCGCCAGCTCCATGTCGCCGGGCTTGGTTATCTTGATATTGCGGTCGCTGCCCAGCACCACGCGCACCTCCACCTGATCCAGCCGCTCGACCAAACTGGATTCGTCCGTCCCCACGAAGCCATCCTTGCGCGCGGCCTGAAACGCCTGCTGCAGCAGAGCGTAGCGAAACACCTGCGGGGTCTGCGCCAGCACCAGGCGTTCGCGCGGCAGAGTCGCGGTAATTTTCGGACCGCCGGCCTGCGCGCCGGTCACCTGCTTCACCGTGTCAACGGGCACGATGGCGACAATCGCTGCGCCGAATTCCGCCGCTTCGGCAATGGCTTTGCTGATGGTCTCCAGATCTACGAAAGGCCGGACGGCATCGTGCACCGCCACCAGATCGGTATCGGGATCGACCGCGGCCAGCGCGTGCTCGACCGACTCCTGCCGGCTGTTGCCGCCTTCCACCACGCTTAACTTTCTTGTTGCGGATCTCGCGCGACAGCACATCGCCCACGCGTTCCATATCCTCGCGGCGCAGTGCCACGATGATCTGGTTGACCTCCGGACTGGCCGCAAATTTGCGCGCGGTGTGTAACAGAATGGGCGCCCCATCAAGCTGCATGAGCTGTTTGCGGCTGGTTCCGGCCTTCTCCGCGGAGGTACGCCCCATTCGCGTACCCAGACCCGCTGCCGGCAATATCACTGCGACTTTCATAGATTTGTTTTGGAACGCTGCGTCTACGCTTCGCCTACCGCTTCGGCTTTGCGCTGCGGCCGCTCGACCTTCTCGGTGATCACGGCGTGCATGCGATCGTCGAACTTGCCGAAGATCATTTTGCCCGCAGTGGTTTGCAGCACGCTGGTGACGGAGATATCGATGGTCTTCGAGATCATGCGCTTGGCATTATCCACCACTACCATCGTGCCGTCGTCGAGATAGGCCACGCCCTGGTTATATTCTTTGCCTTCCTTGAGAATGAACACGCGCATAGTCTCGCCGGGAAGCACGATGGGCTTCAGCGAATTGGCCAGCTCGTTGATGTTCAGCACTTCGACGCCGTGAAGCTGCGCGACCTTATTCAGGTTGAAATCGTTGGTGATGATTTTACAGTCGTAAACCTTGCCCAACTCGATGAGCTTCATATCGACTTCGCGAACGTGCGGGAAATCATCTTCCACAATCTGGACATTGAGATGCGCCATTTTCTGGACGCGTTGCAGAATATCCAGGCCGCGGCGGCCGCGGTTGCGCTTCATGGAGTCGGCTGAATCGGCCACCAGTTGCAGTTCGCGCAGCACAAATTGGGGGATCACCAGGACGCCGTCCAGAAAACCGGTTTCGGCGATATCGGCGATGCGGCCATCGATGATGACGCTAGTGTCGAGGATCTTGAAGGCCTTCTTCGGGCCTTTCTCACCGCCGAAAATGCCGCCCAGCGCGGAAAGATTCAGCATGTCGCCCTTAGTCGCGCCGACCACCAGCCCAACGTACGTCATCCAGAACAAAATGAAGAGCTGGAGAAAATGCAGTGTGCCCTGATCGGCGTTGATCCGGCCCAGCATAAGCGACATCAGAAACGCCCCGAAAATTCCGAGAATCGATCCGAATGCCGCGCCGATCAGCCGCTTGAGGCTGACCCGCTCCAGGCGCATTTCGAACAGGATGATAGCCCCGCCCAGCGCGATGCCGGCCGCAATGGCGAACGGCGGCCGAATCTGAAAGGGCTGAAAATAATAGGCGCAACCGCTAATAACGAGAACAAAAATAAGACGGACAATCGTTAGATCGAGCACAAGTCCACCACCTTGCCGGTGAGTGTCAGGGGATGCGGTTCCCGGGGACACGACTACCGAGGTCGTGGCAAGAGTATATCACGCCGCTAGCGGCTCTTCAGATGCTCTGGGAACACGGCGTAGCCATCAGGCGGAGGATACAGGCCGACCAGCGCTTCCAGGCGTTTGCGCAGGTAGCGGCTGGGCATCTGCCGGGGGCCGGTTTCGACATCGATGTCGCAACAAAGACCGTGCAGATAGAGCGTGAGCGTGTCTTCGAACGCCTGCAGGGCATAGTCGCGGAACAGCTTGGTTTCCCGTTTGACGTTGGTTTGGCGGCGCAAGAGCGCCTGTTTCAGGTGCCAACTGCGCTCGTCCACTTCGCCGTGCATTTCGGTAGCTAGCTCTTCGCGCAGGACGCGGAAAAATTGCTCACGCGCGGGGGCTGCCAGGTTTCCAGCGACCAGCGCGGCAATGGCGCTGTAAAAGCAATAGTGATAATCCGAGACGTCTTCGTCCTTGATGGCGAACACCAGCGTGGCGGCGGCCTCTCCCACGGTGCGCGAGGCGGCCACGTGGCGATGCTCGTGGGGCTTTTCGAACGCCACGGAGTCGGTGCCTTTGCCGTTATTCTTTTCAAGAAACGGCACCAGGATGATCTCGACGGCGGGCAGCGCTTTGCAAATAGCCGGTGGAAGTGCGGCGATGGGATCGTCCAGATATTGCTTCAAGTCCTCTTCGGGTACCGGCATCGCCGTGAAATAAGAGAACTTAGTGCCAAGCGGGACCATCTCGCCGTGAGAACGGCGGGCGATTTCGTCCACTGTCAATTTTGATTGATCGGGCTCTGCGGAGGGCATCTACTGATTCGATTGTAACAGAGGCGCCGCACCCGACTGTTGCTTGCCCCGAAGCTGCTAGACTGCGAATGAATGGGGCCTAACATCCTGGTATCCGCCGGTGAAGCTTCCGGGGATTACTATGCCTCCCTGCTGGTATCCGATTTACGCCGGTTGTGGCCTGGCGCGCGCTTCTTCGGATGTGCCGGACCACGCATGCGCCGCGGCGGGGTCGAGCCCGTTATCGAGTCGGAAAGCCTGGCTGTGGTGGGTTTGGTTGAGGTGCTGGAGCACCTGCCGCGAATCTATGGCCAATATCGCAAACTGGTGCAGGCTGCCTCGGCGAACAAGCCCGACCTGGCAATTCTCACTGATTCGCCGGATTTTCACCTGCGACTGGCGCGCCGCCTGAAAGCTTGGGGAGTTCCGGTGATCTACCTGGTCGCGCCGCAGGTCTGGGCCTGGCGCAAAGGACGCTTGCCGCGGATGCGCCGGACCATTGACCGCCTGTTGTGCATTTTCCCTTTTGAAGAGGAATTCTTCTGCCGGCACGGTATTGCCGCGACGTATATCGGGCATCCCCTGGCCGGGCGAATCCGGCCGTCCATGGCCAAGGCGGAGTTTTTTCGGAAACACAGAATCCCATTGGAACGTCAACTAGTTACAGTGCTGCCAGGTAGCCGCAAAGGGGAAGCTGCGCGTCATTTGCCGTGGCTGATTCCGGCGGTGGAACGCATTTACCGCGAGCAGGCAGCAAGCTTTGTTTTGGCGGCGTCGGAAACCACCGGCGCGGCATTTTTCAGGGAACGAATCGGGAGCGCGCCCATCCAAGTAATTGAAGGTGAAACCTGGGACGCCATCGCGCATGCGGATTTAGCTCTGGCCGCAAGCGGCACGGTGACTGTGGAGGCGGCGCTGCTGGGAACGCCGATGGTCACGTTTTACCGGGTGAATCCGGTGAGTTGGGCGCTAGGAAAGCTGCTGGTGAACATTCCGTTTTATTCGATGGTTAACCTGGTAGCGGGCCGCGCTGTGGTTCCGGAACTGATGCAGGGGGCGATGACGGGCGAGCGCCTGGCGTCCGAAGCCCTACAACTGCTGGGCGACGAGAGCCGGCGTCTGCGAATGCGTGAGGATCTGGCCGAAGTTTCCCGCCGTCTGACCGGGGATGGCGACGCGATGGCCAAAGCCTGCGCGGTGATTGAAAATCTGGTGGAGGGACAAGCTGCACATGTTTCGTAAACTCGGTCTCGCCGCGGCGTTGCTGGTTTTTGTCGCGCTGGCTCCGGCGCAGGAGCGCCGCTCGCGCATCGACGTCGAGCACTATCTGATCGATGCCGACATCAATCAGCGCACGCAGGCGCTAACGGCCAAAGCGCAGGTGCGCTTCATTCCGCTCGAAGACAACACCAACGCGGTCACCTTCGAATTGAACAACGCGCTCAACGTCTCCAAAGTCACCGACGATAAAGGCAAGCAAATCCCCACCACGCGGTATCAGCAGGATTTCACCATCCGCTTGAATTTCGACCAGTCGCTGCAGAAAGGCGTGCCGGTCACGGTGAACATTCGAATATGACGGGCGGCTGAACGGCTCGGAAGATTCCCCGGTTTACGGCATCCGCTTCGCCGCCATTCACGAAGACTACGCCTACCTGATGTATCCGGCGCGCTGGTTTCCGGTCAACGGCTACACCACCGATCGCTATTCTGCGGAAATGAACATCACGGTAGCGCAGGGCTCGGCGGTGGTGGCGAGCGGGGTCGAGTCCTCCCGTCCCAATGGCGGCAAGGTCACGTACAGTTTCAAATTCGACCGCCCTTCGTTTCCCGGCAGCATCGCGGTGGTGAAAGGCGATCCTGTGCGCGTGAGCACCGAAGGCTTGACGACGACCGTGTTTTTCCGCGGCCCCGAGCAGTCGATGACCAACGTTTACGGCCAGGAGATCAGCAAGGTCGTCAACTATTTCACGTCGCTCTACGGGCTTCCGGCCTTTGCCAATTTGACCGTGATCGAGACCGAAAACGGCGCGCCCAACGGATACTCCGCTCCCGGAATCCTGTTTCTGAGCCCGCGCGGAATCGGGCACGACGTAAGCGGCAAGCTGCTAGCCAATCAGATTTCGCGGCAGTGGTGGCACTCGCTGGTTTCGCCGGTGTCGCGCAATCATCTGTGGCTCACCAACGGCCTGGCCACGTATTCGGAATTGCTTTACGCCGAGCATCTATCCGGCCCGGGCGCGCTCGAGCTACAACTTCGCGACACGGAAGTGGAATCGCTGACCATCGACAATGTGCCGGTGATTCAGGCGTCGCGCCTCGAGGATTATTCGCCGGAATTCTGGGCGCTTACCGGCAGCAAGGGCGCGACCGTGCTGCACATGCTGCGCGGCGTGATCGGCGATCAGAAATTCTTCGACTCACTCAAAGAGTTCTCCAAGAATTACGCCTGGAAATCGGCTTCCACCGACGACTTCCGCAAGACCGTGCAGGAAGTGGCGCAGCAGGATTTGGGGTACTTCTTCATCCAGTGGATCGAATCCAGCGGAGCGCCGGAGTTCAAGCTGGAATACACGATTTTCCGCACGCAGAAGGGCTTTCGCGTGATGGGCAAGGTCGCGCAGGACCTGGACACGTTCCGCATGCCGGTCGATCTGCGCATCGAGACCGAAGGCAATCCGGAAGAGAAGAAAGTGGAAGTGGTGGGCACCTCTTCCGAGTTCGTTGTGGATACGTTCGGCAAGCCCAAAACGGTGACTGTCGACCCCAACAATCGGGTGCTGCGCTACAGCAACGTCATGCGCGTGGCGGTGGCCATACGGCGCGGCGAGCAGTTTACCGAGATCAGCGAATTCGGCGATGCGCTACGGGAGTATCAGAAGGCGCTCGAAACTAATCGCAACAGCTCGCTCGCGCACTTCCGCATCGCCGAGGTCTTTTTCCTGCAGAACAATTATCAATCGGCTGCTAACGAATTTCGCGAGTCGCTAAACGGCGATATCGATCCCAAGTGGACGGAAGTTTGGGCGCACATCAACCTGGGCAGGATCTTCGATATCACCGGCCAGCGCGAGCGGGCAGTAAACGAATACACGCTCGCGCAACGCACTAAGGACAACACGCAAAGCGCGCAGGACGAAGTCGCCAAATACATCAAGACGCCGTACGAACGGCAGCGCCGCGCCGACAATTAAGCTGGCAGCTTACTTGCCGTCCCGGATATCGATCTGCGACGCCTCGAGCTGCTTCTTGGCGTTCATATTTCCCAGGCAGATTACGCGGCGCTCTTCTTTGATCTCATCCGCCGAGCTGGGTTTGTTCTGATACGTGATGGTGGTGTGGGAATCGTACACCACTTCCATATCCTGCGTGCCGCGGCGCACGATAAAGCTCGAACCGGCCTTGTTCACCGAGTGCACAACCGCGTTGACCCGGTCCTGCTTGGGCGCGGGTACTTTCTTTTCCTTCTCCTGCGCCTGGACAGAGGTGCTCAAGAATACCGCCAGAACCAGAGTGAGCAGCAGCGTGAAGCCGATAGTAATTCGTTGTCGCATGAGCGTTTCCTTTCCGAATGGACAAATACTATAGCCCGTGCGGGGTCGCGCCGCAAGCGAAATCCGTTCGAAATTTGGCGCTCAGCCTTCCTGCGGGCTGCTTCTCGGCTTGCGCGGGGGGCGGCTGGTGGTGCTTCGTTTTACGCGCGGCGGGCGTGCCGACATCTCTCCGGCGGTGGCCGGAGCTTTGCGAGGCCGCCGGACGCGGGTCACTTTGGCGATCGGCTGGCCGGCGATGGTGGGCGCGGGCTCTTCGGTGGGCTGCTCGTCGGAGATGGCGGGCGGCTCCACGTCAGGCACGGCCGGCGGATGGAATTCCGGGCCGAGGCGCACCAGGAGCCCCTTGACCTCATCGGGCTCGGCGCGGACCAGGGCTTTGTCCTGGGCGTAGTTCAGCAGTTCGCCGAACTCCTGAAAGCCGTAAGTTTTCCAATCGAAGTTGGGTTGCTCGGCGCGAACCCAGGCTTCGAGCTCGTTGGCGGGGCATCCCTCGTCCATCTCCAGGCGATGGGTTTCCAGCACGTCGCGCAGCACCGGCAGCGCCTGCTCGGGACGGGCCGAAGGCTTCTCGGGAGCGCCGGCGCCTTTGCGCTTGATCATGTAGCGGCCTTCGCCGCCGGACAACTCGACCATGTCGGCCTTGTGCAGCTTCTCGACAAAGTCGGTGAACGATCCCGAGCCGTAGGCCTTCTCGCTGAAGGTGGAATCGAGCTGCAGCATGGTGGATTTCAGCAAGCCCCAGTTGCGGCCGGACTTCGCGGCGCTCCAGCACCTGCAGCGCGCGCTCGACCAGCGGCATCGACTGCGCCAGATCGAGCGGCGGCGGACGGCGATGTCCCCCGCGCTGCAGATGGCGGGGCGCTGCTGCTCTTGACTATGACCGCGTAGACCCGGACGCTGGCCGGCTGACTGCTGGGGCGCGCGACGGCTCCATCAGCACGCTCTCATAGCTGATGAACTCGTGACAGTTCTTCTGCAGAATAGTGCTGGTGAAGGCGCGTCCGCCGACCACGAAAATGCGCTTGTCGTACTGCTTCAGCTTGTTGACCAGCGCAATGAAATCGCTATCGCCGCTGACGATGGCGAACGCATTGATATGGTCGTGAGTGAACGCCATCTCCAGCGCATCCAGCGCCAGGTTGATATCGGCGCCGTTCTTGTCGCCGCGCGGCGACGGATCGCGCTGCACCATTTGCACGGCGTGTTCGGCCAGTTGGCGGGTCGACGTTTCCTGCCGGCCCCAGTTGGCGTAAGCGATCTTGGTCACGATCTCGCCGCGCTCTTTAAGCGCGTCCAGCACGGCGGCTACATCGAATTCCCGTTGCAGTGTGGACTTGACGCCGATCTCGATGTTGTCGAAATCGATGAACACCGCGATTTTTAGCTTTTCTTCCATTACCTTCTTCCTCTGATGTGCCGTTGAACTGGCAGCCTGTTATACGGCCACGCTCGATCGTATGAAATCCACGATCGCTTCGAGCGACGCCCCCGGCTGAAACACGGCCGCCACGCCCTGGCTCTTCAGCACCTCAGCATCCTCATCGGGAATGATGCCGCCCACCAGGACCTTGACGTCGGTCATGTTCTTCTCGCGCAGCAACTCCATCACGCGCGGGACAATGGCGTTATGCGCCCCCGAGAGGATGGAAAGCCCGATCACCTGCACGTCTTCCTGCAACGCCGCGTTGACGATCATCTCCGGGGTCTGGCGCAAACCGGTATAGATTACTTCCATGCCGGCATCGCGCAACGCGCGGGCAATCACTTTGGCGCCGCGGTCGTGACCATCCAGACCGGGTTTCGCCACCAGTACTCGAATCGGCGCCGCCATGCGTCAGACCAGGCTCTTTTCCTGGTACGTCCCGAAGACCTGGCGCATCGCGTCGCAGATCTCGCCCAGCGTAGCATAGGCGCGCACACAATCGAGAATCAGGGGCATGGTGTTGCCGGTGCCTTCCGCCGCGCGCTTTAGCGCATCGAGGCTGCTGGACACTTTGCTATTGTCGCGCCGCGCCCGCAGGGCCGCTAATTTGCGCGTCTGCTTTTCGGCGGCGGAGGCGTCGATCTGCAGCAGCTCGATCGGCTCTTCCTTCTCTGACGTGAATCCGTTGACGCCCACTACAATTTTCTCGCCGCTCTCGATGGCTTGCTGGTACGCATAGCTGGCGCTGGCGATTTCGCTCTGCGGAAAATTCGCCTCAATCGCCGGGATCATGCCGCCCATCTCGTCGATACGGCGGATGTAATCGCGCGCGCCCGCTTCCGCGTCGAGGGTGAGACGCTCCACAAAATAGCTGCCGCCGAAAGGATCGGGCTCGGCAGTGACGCCGCTCTCGTACGCGATCACCTGCTGCGTGCGCAGGGCGACCGTGACGGCGTGCTCGGACGGCAGCGCGTAGGCTTCGTCGAGCGAATTGGTGTGCAGCGACTGGCATCCGCCCAACACCGCCGCCATGCCTTGCAGCGTGGTGCGCACGATGTTGTTGTAAGGCTGCTGCCAGGTGAGCGAACAGCCGGCGGTCTGGGCGTGGAAACCGAAGCTTCAGACTGCGCTCGTCTTTCGCACCGTAGCGGTCGCGCATGATCGTGGCCCAAAGGCGGCGCGCCGCCCGGTACTTCGCGATTTCTTCGAACAGATCGTTATGCGCGTTGAAGAAGAAGCTCAGGCGCGGGGCAAACTCATCGACTGCCAAGCCGCGCGCGAGCGCCCAATCCACGTACTCGATGCCGTCGCGCAGCGTGAAGGCCAGTTCCTGCACCGCCGTCGAGCCGGCTTCGCGAATGTGATAGCCGCTGATCGAAATCGGGTTGAAGCGCGGCGTATGACGGGTGGCAAACTCGATGGTGTCGGTAACCAGGCGCATCGACGGCCGCGGCGGGTAGATGTATTCTTTCTGGGCGATGTATTCCTTCAGAATGTCGTTTTGCAGGGTGCCGGACACCCGCGCCCAGTCGACGCCCTGCTGCTCGGCAACGGCCAGGTACATCGCCCAAACGATCGCCGCCGGCGAGTTGATGGTCATCGAGATGCTGACTTCGCCGAGCGGAATGCCGCGCAGCAGAATCTCCATGTCTTCGAGCGACGAAATGGGCGCGCCGCACTTGCCGACTTCGCCTTCCGCCATGGCATGATCGCCGTCGTAGCCCATCAACGTGGGCAGATCGAAGGCTACCGAAAGTCCGGTTTGTCCCTGTTTCAGCAGGTAGTGGTAGCGGAGATTGGTTTCTTCCGGCGTGGCAAAACCGGAGAATTGGCGCATGGTCCACAGCTTGCCGCGGTACATCGATTGGTGAATTCCGCGGGTGTAGGGGAACGCGCCGGGCTCCTCAAGATCGCGCGCGGGGTCGAAACCGGGTAGATTTTCAGGACCGTACAGAGGCTCAACCGGCACGCCGCTAGCGGTGGTGAAACGGCGCACCGCGGCGGGGGGCTTGGCGACCAGGGAGCCACTCATCTCTACATGCATTCTAGCTAAATTGTGCGAACTTGTGATTCGCCGAGCAACGTATAGCGAGCCATATGACACGCTATTTGTTACTTTTGCTGGCGCTGTGCTCAGTTTCATTCGGGCAAAGCCTGGAAGGTTTTTGGGCGGGCACGCTGCAGATTGAGGGCAAGACGATGCGGGCCTGGGTCGAGTTCACTAAAGCCGACGATGGCACGCTGACCGGCGTGGCCGAGAGTCCCGATGAGACGCCCGAGAAGATTCCGGTCACCACCATTCGCCAGGATGGACGCAACGTGACGATTTCGATTGCCGCGCTCAACGGGGTTTGGGAAGGCAAGTTCACCGACAGCGGAGAGTTGGAGGGCAAATGGACGCAGGATGGTGCCGCCCACCCGTTGAACTTCAAGAAGAGCAAGCGTGAGAAGAAGGAATAATCACCAGTCTTCGCGCAATAGGTCGTAGAAAATCCGGATTCCCTTCTGGAATTCCGCGACCGGAATGTGCTCCTGATCGCTGTGCATCGATCCGGCGGTCGTGAGATCGAGCACCATCGGCGTCAGGCCGTAGGCGACGATGCCCTTCTCGCGCAGCTTGTTCGAATCGGTCCCGTGCGGCACCAGCATCGGGGTAACGATTGCGCCGGGATGCGACTTTTGAATGGCGCGGCGCAGCGCCTCAAACAAAGGCGTGCTGCTATTGGATGCTCCTGGATCTTCCGGCTGATTGATTACTTCGATTTTGACGCGCGGGTCGTTAATGCGCGCCTTCATCTCCGAAACAAATTCCTCCGCATTCACGCCGGGCAGCAGGCGGCAATCGAGCGTGGCCTCAGCCGTCGAGGGAATCACATTTACCTTGACGGGCGAACCGACGCCCGACGTCAGCGTGGTGAGTGAGATCGTGTTTTTCTGAATCGCGGCGGTGTACTTGTTCTCCGCCAATTCCCCACCCACGTTGCGCCGCATCTCGGCGATCACCGGATGCGGTTTCGACGACGGTAGCGCCATGGCCTTTTCCAGCGCGGCAAGCAGCGTTACGTTGGCATTGTCGGGAATGGGTTGTGATCCGTGAGCTGCCGTGCCGGTCGCGCGCACGCGCAGCCAGAACGTCTGCTTTTCGCCGACTTCGATGCCGAATACCAGTTTGTCCGCAGCCAAAATGCTGCGCGTTCCGAAGCCGCCTTCGTCGATCACATACTCGGCGTCGATGTCGGCGAAGTGATTGGAAATCATCCAGCGAATGCCGTAGGTGCCGTTATTTTCTTCGTCGGCGGTCGAGAGCATGACGATGTCGCGCGCTGGCGTGATGCCCGCCTTCTTCAGCGTCACTAGCGCCACGATTTGCTCGATGGCGATGCCTTTCATGTCCATCGTGCCGCGTCCCCAGATCTCGCCGTTGACGATTACGGCCGCAAACGGATCCACTTTCCATGCTTTGCGATCCACCGGCACGACGTCGAGATGATTCAGCAGCAGCAGCGGCTTCTTCGAGCGATCTTTGCCCGGCAGGCGCGCGACAAGATTGGTCTGCCCGGTGGGTCCGCTGGTGTAGAGCGTCACTGGAATGCCGGCGTCTTCGAGAATGCGCTTGACGAAATTCGCCGCATCGGCCGTGTTGGCGGGCGGATCGATGGACGGAATGCGGATGTACTGCTGCAACAGATCGAGAGCCGATTGATCGATCTGTTTCCAATCCGGCTCGGCGGCCGCAGCCAAGGCGGCTATGAGGAAAAGCATCAACAGCTTCATTTGTTTCACTCCAGGATATACTGGCCAGTTGGCGCATGCTGAAACCTACCATTTTTCGCGAATATGATATCCGCGGCCTAGCCGACGTCGAATTGCTCGACGCCGATATTACCGAGCTGGGCAAGGCAATCGGCACCTACCTCCAAAGACGCAATGGGAAAAACATCAACCTGGGACGCGACTGCCGGTTGAGCTCAGAACGGTTGCGCAACGCCCTGGCTGCGGGCTTAACGGCTAGTGGCTGCCAGGTAACCGATCTCGGCGTGGTGCCGACGCCGATCCTCTATTATTCCGTTTTCCATTTAAAAGCGGCAGGCGGCGTGATGATTACCGGCAGCCATAATCCGGCTGAGTACAACGGATTCAAGGTCGTCGCCGGAGCTTCTACTATTCATGGCGAGCAGATCCAGCTAATCCGCAAGATGATTGAGGAGCAGGATTTCGAGACGGGCGCGGGCGCCGTCGGATTCGCGGATGCGGTCAGCCCTTACGTCGACGAGATCGCAGGGCAGTTTCACTTCGACCGGCGGGTGAAAGTGGTGGCCGATGGCGGCAACGGCACTGCTGGTCCGGCTATGCATCGCATTTTCGAAAAGCTGGATTGCGACGTCACGGAATTATTCTTTGACATGGACGGCCGCTTTCCCAATCATCATCCCGATCCCACCGTGCCCAAAAATCTGGCGCAGCTCGTTAAGGCCGTAAAAGAAAAGGGCGCGGACCTGGGCGTGGCTTTCGACGGCGATTCCGACCGCATCGGCGCAGTGGACGATCAGGGAAACGTGCTCTACGGCGATCAGTTGATGATCATTTACGCCCGCGAGATTCTCAGCCGCAAACCCGGCGCCACCTTCATCGGCGAAGTGAAATGCTCGCAGCTTTTATACGACGACATCCGCAAGCACGGCGGCAATCCGATCATGTGGCGCACCGGTCATTCGCTGATCAAAGCCAAAATGAAAGAGGCGCACGCCGAGCTGGCTGGGGAAATGTCAGGGCACATGTTTTTCGCCGATCGCTACTACGGCTTCGACGATGCGCTTTATGCCGCCTGCCGGCTGATCGAAATCGTGGCCCGCTCCGGCAAGCCGCTTTCCGCGCAACTGGCGGATCTGCCTAAGACTGTCAGCACACCGGAGATTCGCGTGGATTGTCCGGATGAAACCAAGTTCGACGGTGGTGACGCGCGTGACGGCGAAATTTCGCAAGACGCATCAAGTGGTGGATGTGGACGGCGCGCGCATCCTATTCCGGCACGGATGGGGATTGGTACGCGCATCCAATACGCAGCCGGTGCTGGTGCTGCGCTTTGAAGCCACCACGCCGGAATTGCTGGCGGAATATCAGAACGAAGTGGAAACCGCGGTGGCGCAGGCGCGGCAGGAGGCGAGCTAAGCTTCGGTGCGGCCTACCAGCGGCCGGATTCCCGGTCCGCCGCATACAGCTACGCCGGTCTTGGTGAGCGCGCTCAAAAAGTTGTACAGCAGCGCGTAGACCACCTGCTCCGTGATGGGCTGCTTCCCCGGCATGCGAAAACTTACGGGCAGTTCCTTCGAGATAGTCATGTGCAGCGATTGGCCCTCGGGTTTGCCGGAGCGATCCTGCTTATTGGCGATGCTCAGCGGGGTCTGCATGACGGCGCCGGTGCGTCCATCCACATAAAACTGGCAGCGCGAAAACCAGCCGGCGTTGGCGGGATCGGCGGCATCGAACAACAGCAGCGGCGACTGGCGGCTGGACGCGGCCAGATCGAGGCTCAAGTGCCGTGACCCATCCAGCAGCCTGGATTCGAATCCGGTTTGCTTGGCAACGCTGGTGACGATTTCGGGATCAAGCTCGAGCAAAATGAATTTGTGTTGCCCGGCCTGGAGTACTTGCATGCAGTTCTATCTTAGCAGCGGGCGCACAGCTAAAACGCCTGCCGGTAGAGCGCCAGCAAGTCGTCACGCCCGCAGGAACGAGGATTTAACTGGTGGCAGCCGTCCTGTATAGCTTTGTCGGCGAGCGCGGGCAGGATGGATTCGGCCACGCCCCAATCGCGCAAACGCGGCTTGATCCCGACGCGGCGGTTGAGCTCATGCACGCGTTCCACGATATCGCCGCCGCCGAATTCGGCAACCAGCGTTGCCAGGCGGTCGGTCACAGAGGGGCGATTGTATTCGAGCACGTAGGGCAGCAGCACCGCGTTGGTGGTTCCGTGATGCATGCCGCAATCGGAGGAAAGCGGATGCGCCAGCGAATGGGTTGCGCCCAGGCCTTTTTGGAAAGCGACCGCGCCCATCAGCGAGGACATCATCATGTTGGAACGGGCTTCGATGTTGTGCGGATCTTCCATCACCAGCGGCAGATTGTCCCACGCCAGCTTCGCGCCGGCCAGCGCGATGGCGTCGCAAATGGGATGGAAGCCGCGCGAAATATAAGCTTCGACGTTGTGCGTGAACGCGTCCATGCCGGTGCCGGAGGTGATGTGCGGAGGCAGATCGAGCGTGAGCTCGGGATCGGCAATCGCCAGCGTCGGAATCAGAAACGGGCTGAAGACTACCGTCTTTCGGTTGGTCGCGCGGATAGTGATCACGGTCGAGCGCGAGACTTCGCTGCCTGTGCCGGAGGTGGTCGCGATGGCGATGTAAGCCGGCATGTTGGACGAAATCCGATTGGCGCCATCGAGCAAATCGTCATACTCGGCCAGCGGCGCTTCGTGGGTGATTTTCAGGCGGATTGCTTTGGCGGCATCGAGCGGTGAGCCGCCGCCCAGGCCGATGATTCCGTCGCAGTGCTGCTCGCGGTAAATCGCGACCCCATCCAATACGTTCTGTTCGGTGGGATTGGGCTCGACGGCGGAGAAAACGACGGCGTCGGGTACCAGCGCGCGCACGCGATCGAAAACCGGCGTCCGCGCCAGACCGGCGTCGGTGACCAGCAACTGGCGTGCAATGCCGCGATTGAGTAGTGCGTCGGGCAAGCGATTCACTGCGCCTGCGCCAAAGAGAATTGTTGTGGGAAATGCGAACGTTGAAAGCGTCATGATTCGTTAGCCAACTTCGTCAATGCGTCCCCGCCAAGCTGGTAGACCGTCCACCCATTTTTCGGCTTGGCGCCGAGACTCTGGTAGAACTGGATCGCCGTTTCGTTCCAATCGAGAACGGACCATTCCACGCGCCGGCAGCCCCGTTCGATCGCCAGACTCGCGATGTGCGACAGCAAGCTGCGTCCGATGCCCTTACCGCGAAATTCCGGTTTGACGAAAATGTCTTCCAGATAAATGCCGGGCCTGCCGAGAAACGTCGAGTAGTTGTGGTAGTAGACGGCGAATCCGGCGGGCTGGCCGTCATCCCACGCCAGAATCGCTTCGGCAACGCGGCGGGGGCCAAACAAATTTTCGCGCAAAAGGTCTTCGGTAAGGAAGACGGAATCCGACAATCGCTCGTACGCCGCCAACTCGAGTAAGAGGGCGAAGACCAGCGCGACATGCTCAGGGCCGGCTTTTTCAATTCGTGGATTGCTCAAATGGCCTCGAAGTATCGCGCCAGTTCCCAATCGGTAACGGCTTTTTCATATTGCCGCACTTCCCATTCTCGCGTGGCGGCGAAAGTGTTCGACGAACTCGTCACCCAGCCAGCGGCGGGTGACCGCACTTTGGCGGAAAACGTTTTACGGCGGCATCGCAGTGTGTGCGGCAGCGGTTGGGCGTCGCCTGTATTCACGTAAGCGTTGACGGTAGGCGGCGGCAATTCCAAGCCGCGCTGGATGCCGTCGAGGCCCGCTGCGAGCGACGCGGCCATCGCGAGATATGGATTGATATCGGCGCCCGCTAGACGCATTTCCACACGCGTGGATTTCTTGCCGCCCGGAATCACGCGCACCGCTGTCGTCCGATTGTCGATGCCCCACGTGGCGTTGACAGGCGCCCACGCGCCGGGAACCGTGCGTTTGTACGAATTGATAGTGGGGCAGATCATGGCCATGAAATCCGGCATGTTGGCGACGATCCCGGCCGTGTACTGCTTCATCAGGGGCGACATGGAATCGCCGTCGCCGGCAAACAAATTGTGCTGGCTGTCGCGGTCCCACAAGCTCTGATGCAGATGCCCGCTCGATCCCGGAAGCGCGGCGTTCCACTTGGCCATGAACGTCGGAATCAGGCCATGGCGCCCGGCGATTTCCTTGACGGCGGTCTTGAACAGCGCGGCTTTGTCGGCGGCGGGACGGGCACGATCGACTGTAATGGCGGCTTCGTAAACGCCGGGACCGGTTTCGGTGTGGAAACCTTCGAGTGGGATTTTGAATGCGGCCAGTTGATCCAGCAACTGCAAAACCAGCTCGGAATTCGCCGAAGCCCGCAGCACGCTGTATCCGAACATGCCCGGCGTCAACGGCGTCAGATTGCGAAAGCCTTTCTCGCGCAGGCTTTCGGGCGTCTCGCGAAAGATGAAAAATTCGTATTCGGCGGAAAAGTAGGGCACGTAGCCCATTTGCTCGGCGCGCGTCACTACCGCGTCCAGCACCTGGCGCGGCGCTATGGCCAGGGGGACGCGCGTCGCGGCCTTCGAAATCCATCAGGAAGAACGCCGTGCCGGGCTCCCACGGAATCATGCGGAAACTGGACAGGTCGATGCGGCAGTGTGCATCCGGATACCCGGTGTGCCAGCCAGTGACGGCCACGTTGTCGTAAAGCACGTCGCCGATATCCCAGCCGAAGACCACGTCGCAGAAACCCAAACCCGATTCCGCCGCGCCCAGCAATTTTTCCAGGCTGACGTATTTGCCGCGCAGCGCGCCATCGGTGTCGAAGACGCCAACCTTCACGCGGCGCACGTCATTTTGCTCGAGCAAGCTGCGAATGTCGGTCATGATTGCGGATGGCTCCATTGCGGTCCCGAATAGTGACGGCGTACGAAACCAACATACAAAACGCAGAGGCGCCGCGAGAAGTCCAAGTAGCGTCTTGCCTGCCAGCAGATTGGGCGGCATCACCAGCACCACGCAAATAAATGCCGCGTAAAGGATCGCTATCAGATTGATGGCACGCGCCGATACCGGCCGAGGCTCCAGACCGCCGCGTCCGGCCAGTTCGATCCCGCCCGCCGCGCGCGCCATGCCAGATAAATCGGGATGCTATACGCCAGGTAGAGCGCCACGGTGCTCATCGAGGTGACGACCGGCACCGCCTCCGCCCACAACATCGCGGCCAGTGACGCAACGACGATCACCCAAATCGCAACCGCTGGCGTGCCGTGCCGCGCGTCCACTTTTTTGAGCACGCCGCTCAACGGCGTGCCGTGATCCCGCGCCAGCGAATATAGTGCGCGCGACGCTGAGGTGATGCTGGAAAGCCCGCAAAACCACATTGCCATCGAAGCCATCGCCGACATGGCATTGCCGGCGCGCGCGCCCAGCGCCGTTCCCAGGATCGCAATCACGGCCGGCACCGGATTGCCGCCGGCGTCTTTCGCAGCCAGCACTTCCGGAATCGAGCGCACGGCGAGAGTGAGTCCCATCACGAGCAGATATCCTACTACGCCGGAAACCGCCACGGAGAGCACGATGCCCCACGGCGCGCGCCGGCGCGGGTCTTCCGTCTCTTCAGCCAAGTGCGCGGAAGCATCGAAGCCGGTGTAGGTCCACTGCGCTTGCAGCAATCCCAAAACAAAAGCCCACCAGTAGGGCGAGCGCCCGTTGCTGTTGACACCCTCCACCAGAAAATGAACCGGCTGCTTCGGCGCCAGAAAAAACAGCGCCGCCACCACAATCACCACGCCGACGATATGCACGGTCACGCTGGCGTCGTTCAGAATCGCCACCAGTTTCACGCCGTAGTGATTCAGCAGTCCCTGCGTGACCAGCACTAGCGCAAACATCATCAGCAAATTGATGTGGGTCGAAGGCACGCCGAGAAACGGGAGAATGAATTGCGCGCAGCCGTAATTGATTCCCGCCTGCGAAGCGATCAAGCCGAAAATATTCAGCCAGGCGACGAACCAGCCCCAGGCCGGTCCGCCCAAATCCGCGGCCCAATGATACATGGCGCCTGCGGTCGGATACGCCGAGCAAAGTTCCGCCATTCCCAGCGCGACGGCCAGCGTCCCGAACGTCACCAGCGGCCATCCGAGTGTCATTTCGAGCGGCCCGCCCATCTCCAGGCCGTAGCCGAACAGGGTCACCGCGCCGGTGAGAATCGAAATATTGGAAAAGGAAATGGCGAAGTTGGAGAACCCGCCCATGCCGCGAAACAGTTCCTGGGCGTAGCCAAAGTGGCTGAGATCGGCCCGGTCCTGATCGGCGGAAAGCGGGCGCACGCGCTACAGAGTTACCTCTTCACCCAACTGTTTGCTGATGGCTTTTTCGATCAACTCGCGCAACGACTGGCCGGATTCGACGTGTACGAAAGAATTCTCGACAATGTCCCAATCCAGTTTGTAGCTCTTGGCGTGAGCTGAAACCCAGATCTGGCGCACGGGCGTGTTGGGGCTGATGACGAACTTGGCGGGCGGGTCTTCGAACTCGACCGACAGCGCTCCAGAATTGAAATCGGATTCGAAGCCGAAGTCGTCGCCCGCCGCGATGAGCGCGCGATGAAGCACGGTGAGAGCGTCGTCGGCGCGCTTCTTGAAATCCTGTTCGTCCATCATACGCGCGAACCTATCGCAGACTACGAAGACTGATTCCGGCTAAGGCCAACGACAAGCCAATCATCACGACGACCGTCACCCAGGCGATCAGATTGGACAACCGCGAATTCACCCATTCCTGCATCAGATTCTTTTTGTTGATCAGCAGAATCATGAAAATCAGGACAATAGGTAATAGTACGCCATTGATGACCTGGGAAAGCAAGATCATGCGGATCAGCGGAAATCCGGGAATGAGCACCACGCCGGCGCCGATCACGATCAGCAGCGTGTACAGCCAATAGAAAATCGGCGCTTCACTGAAGCTGCGGTTTACGCCCGATTCGAAGCCCAGCCCTTCGCACACGGAAAACGCGGTGGACAGCGGAAGAATGCACGCGGCGAAAACGGACGCGTTCAGCAGCCCGGCGCTGAACAGCAGGTACGCGTATTTGCCGAATGGCTGCAGGCCTTTGGCAGCTTCGGAGGCGTCTTGAATATCGCGCGGAGCAACCGACCAGATAGCGCCCGCGCAGGCCACGATGATGAAGAACGCGATCACGTTGGTGGCGATGCATCCGATGATCACCTCGAACCGCGACGACGCGTATTCCTTGGCCGTGACGCCTTTTTCGACGACCGCCGATTGCAAATAGAACTGCATCCACGGAGCGATCGTAGTGCCCACCATGCCGATGAGCATCTGAATGTACTCGCCGTCGAAAATCAGAACCGGGCGGACGCTGTAAATGGCGGCCTTGGTCCAATCCGGCTTCACCAGAATGCCGGCGAAAATATAAAACACGTAGAGCACGCACGCAAACAGAAATATTTTTTCGGCCTTGTCGTAGTTCCCTTTCACGATCAGTAGCCAGATGACGATCGAAGCGATGGGCACGGAGATATAGCGGCTCACCGAGAAAAGCTCCATCGCGCTGGCCACGCCGGCAAAATTCGCCATCACGTTGGTCAGATTCACCAGCACCAGCAAGGTCATCACAGCGAAAGTCACGCGTAGGCCAAACTCTTCGCGAATCAAATCGGAGAGGCCTTTGCCGGTGACGGCGCCCATGCGCGAGCACATTTCCTGTACCAGAATCAGGGAGATGGTGATCGGGATGAGGGTCCATAGCGGCAGGTAGCCCCAGCGCGCGCCGGCCTGCGAATAAGTGAAAATGCCGCCGGCGTCATTGTCGACGTTGGCGGTAATGATGCCCGGGCCCAGCACGGCGATGAAGGCTGCAAGCTGGTAGCGCAGCCGCTTGAACATGACCGGCATCGGTTACTTCTGCCTCAGCACGGAGATGATGTCATCCGCGGTAATGACGCCGGCCAGCCGCTGTTCGTCATCCACGATCCCAAGCGCCAGCAGATTGTACTTGTCGAATAATTCGGTGACGAAATCCTGTTTTTTGTCGACCCCGGCCACGATCAGCGTCTGACTGGCCTGCTCGCGCAGCGGCGTCGCCGCCGAGGCGATGAACAGCCGCGCCACCGGCACCGTCGCCACCAGACGCCCTTCGCCGTCGACCAGGAACAGGACGTTCAGATTCTCCAGCATGTCTTCGTTGCCCCTGAGCGCGGCCAGCGCGTCGGCGACGGTGGCAGTGGCGGGCAGGGCGACATATTGCGTGGTCATCATGCCGCCGGCGGTGTCTTCGTCGAATTCGAGCAGCTCGCGCACTTCGGACTCAGGCGCGACTTCCATTTCCTCCATGATTTCTTCGGAGGTTTCGTCTTCCAATTCCGCCAGCGCGTCAGCGGCCTCATCGGGCGCCATTTCCTCGATGATTTCGGCGGCCTTTTCCGGCTCGAGCGATTCCAGAATGCTGGCCTGCATCTTGGGATCGACTTCGGATAGCGCGTCAGCTGCGACATCGCTATCGAGCGATTGGAAGATGGCTTCGCGCTCGGCCGAGCCCAGTTCTTCGACGATATCGGCCAGGTCGGCCGGATGCAGATTGCCCAGCTTGTCGTGCGAAATGCTGAGCCGCAGGCGGCGCTGCGGATCGGTCTCGACGATATTGCAGAACTCCCAACGGATCGAATTGGGCGGAACGGACTGCTGCAGGCGGCGAATCCAGCGCGGCGGAAGGACGCCCTGGACCAGGCGGCGGAAGATGCTGCGAATGCCGACATCGACTTCGAGCACTGACATCACGTCGCGCCCGCCCTCGTTGCGGACTTCGAACGTAACGTCATTGACACGGACGACTTTGCGCCCGTTCACGTCGATGATCTGCTGATCCAGCAAATCGCGCTCGATGCGCAGCATGTACTCGTCGGAATGATAAGGGGTCAGGTGCTCGTCGGAGAGGTGAATGCCTTCGAGCGAAATGGTGGCAACCTGGTCGAAGCGAACGCACAGCCAAGCCCAGCCGCCGCCTACGAGGAAACGGTCGACGCGCGCAGGATGGACCAGCGGAACGAGCGCGGCATCGCGAACCCGGCCCACGCGGCGGTTCTTCAGGTCATAGACCGGCAGCCCCACCAGCTCGGTATAGAAGAGGAATTCCGCCATCGAAAACGTCCGGGCGCAGAACGTAATCTGCCGAGCGCAATACGGGCATTTTCGACCCCGCAACCGGTTGCAATGCGCTTTACATGGCTATTTCTGACGCTTCACTTTAATATGACTCACGGAGCTGAAAGGCTGCAAGGACTTTTTTCGATGAAGGGAACAAGATGCGGCGATCCGCTTGCATCCTGGTCTTCCCGCCTTACTGGAACGAGCCGTCTTGAAGTGATTGCCTCAGCGGGTTCATTGTCTGCTCACCAACGAAAAAGGGCGGGTTTGAAACCCGCCCCTACGGCCGAGGTGCAACATGATTCGTGACGCATCGGGACAGCAAACCCGCCCTCCGCGTTAGTGAATTTCCAAACTGAACGGCATGACTCGCATCAACCCGCCGCACATCCAAAGCCGTGCCTGCCAGCTCTTGAGAAATTTGGATATTTGCGATTCCGCCAGACCCTCCGCCGGCCGCCCGAACAGCACGTCGAAAATGCTTTTCCTGGGCGGATAGGCCACTAGCGTCACCTTTTCGCTGCGCGGGATTTTAGCTTTTTCCTTGACCAGTTCGATGGCGCGATCGAGTCCGCCCAATTCGTCGACCAGGCCGCGCTCTTTCGCCTGCGATCCCAGCCAGACGCGCCCTTGCGCCAGGGGTTCGATCTCCTCGAATTTGCGGCGGCGGGCCTGCGCCACTTTGGTGACGAAGCTTTTGTAATTGGCATCGATGCCCTCGCGCAATTTCTGGCGTCCGGCCGGGCTGAGCGGCTCGTAATCCGAATCGATGGTGGCGAAACGGCCGCGGGATAGGAAATCCTTGGTGAGCCCGACCTTGTCATAGAGGCCCTTCAGATTCGCCTTGCCGAAAACCACGCCGATCGAGCCCGTGATGGTGCCCGGATAAGCAATAATCGGATCGCCGGTAATGGCCACGTAATAGCCGCCCGACGCAGCCGTGTCCGACATGGAAATCACCAGCGGCTTCTTCTTGCCGAGCAGCGTCATCTCGCGCAGAATGGCATCCGAGGCAAAAACTTCCCCGCCCGGCGAATCGACGCGCACGATCACGCCCTTAATGGCGTTGTCATCTGCCACGCGGCGCAGCAGCTTGTCGAAGTCTTCGGAATTGAATCCGTCATCTGTCGAGAATCCGCTGGTTTCGCCGTCGCGTGTAATGCCGCCTTCCCCGGTGACGAGGGCGATGCGTTGCGTTCCGCCCAGACCAACGAGCTTCTCCGGAACGCGCACGTATTCGCGCGCCGAAACTTTCTTAAGGTCGCCGGAATGAAGCTTGTCCTTCAGCTCGGCGTAGAACTCGTCTTCGTATTTCAGACCATCCACCAGCCCGGCGGCCAGCGCCTGCGTGGACATAAATGGGCCTTCGTCGATAGTCGCGCGAATCTGCTCGGGGGTCTTGTTGCGGCCCGCGGCGATGGTATCGACCAGATGGCCGAAGAGGCCATCCATCACGCTGTTGAGGACTTCGCGGGTTTCCGGGCTCATGGAACTGCGGGTGAACATATCCCCAAAGTCTTTGTATTTCCCGGCGTGTTCGATCTCGACCTGCACGCCCAGCTTGTCTAGCGTGTTGCGGAAATAGGTCAGCTCGAAGCGCATGCCCTTCATGTTGAGCTCGTCTTCGGGAGCCATGTAGACGCGGTTAGCGGCGGTGGCGAGATAGTATTCGCGGGTGCCGGGCGTCTTCAGATAGGCATAAAGCAGCTTGCCGGATTTCTTGAATTGCTCCAGATCGCCGCGCACTTCCTGCAACTTGGCCCATCCCATCGCCAGGTTGCGGGGCTCGAGCACGATCGCTTTGATCCGCGAGTCCGCGGCCGCCACACGCAGGATGGACCAGACATTTTCCACCGTCATCGACTCGCGCTGCTGCAAAAACGGAATGGGCAGTTCGACCGGAGCACGCTCCGGCATTTCGCCATCCAGTTGCAGCATCAAAGTCGAGCCCGCGGCGATCGTCGGTGGCTTCTCGCGGCCGGGCACAACCGCGAACACGGTGATAACGACGAACACAATAACCAGCACGACGCCGGTCACAACACCGATCAGAAATTTGGCCATTAGCTGCTACGCTCCCGCCAGAATCGAATCAAAGCGCTTGCTCACATCGCGCAAATAGGCCTCGTCGCCCGCCGGCAGTTCGACCGTCGCCGTGCCCGCATAGCCGATTTCTGCCAGCGCGTTGTGGACTTCGGTCCAATCGATTTCGCCTTCGCGCAGCGGCGTCCAGATGGCTTGCCGGGGACTGCCGGTGAACTTGAAATCCTTGATATGTAGCTTGGCAATTCGCTTGCCTAGGGTGCGAATCCAGTCCTGCGGATAGCCGGAGATCACTACGTTGCCAACGTCGAAATAAGCGCGAATCCAAGGGCTTTCGAACTCGTCGACATAGCGGGCGAATTCCACCGGGCTGAGCAGGAATTTGTTCCAGACTTCTTCCACCGCGATCACGACCTTCAACTCTTGCGCCATCGGAAGCAAGCGGCGAATCTGCTGCTGCGAGCGCACCCAGGCATCGCGATAACCCGTTTGCGGATTAACCACCGCCGGAACCAGCAGCACCGTATCGGCGCCCCAGAAGTGGGCGTTGCGCAAACTGGTTTCCATGCCTTTGACACTTTCGGCGACGACGGCGGGATCGCTCGAAGACAGCGGATATTTCCAGTGCGCCTGGTTCATCACCGAGTGAATGCGCAAGCCGCTTGATTCGGATGCGCGCTTAAGCTCTTCGGCGATGCGCTCATCGGGCGTGGTGGGGCATTCGATTTCCTCGAAGCCGAGATCACGCCCGAGCTTGAAGCGGGCGGCGTAGCTCAAATGCGCGGGCAGCATGTCCAGCAGCACGGCTTTTTTGATGGGCAGCCTTTGCGGCGCAGCGGCGAGCGCGCCTGCCGAAGCAGTCGCCAGAAATGTTCGTCGATTCATGAATGCCAACTCTCTCACGCAAACGCCAGCCCGAGTTCGCCGGCCGACTTTCTGGATGTACTGCCTGCCCTCGTCGTACTCTTCGGCTGTTTTCAGATGCTCCAGCATAAGCGGCGCGTCGATGGGCAGCTTCGAGATCTCGCGCAGGTACGTCCGGTAATCGACTTCCCCGCGCCCCGGAATCGTTTCGCGGAAATGCACGTTCAGCTCGATATCCCACGCCAGATCCTTGGCATGACAGGAGGCGATCCACGGCCCCAGCTTGCGGAAACACTCGCTGATGAATTCGCTTGAGTGGTAAAAGCGCGCCGGATTGTTGATGCCGTTGCAGACATCCATGTGAACGGCAAAGCTCTTGCGGTCGACGGCGCGAATCAACGCCAGGTAGGAGTCCGGACCGTCGGGAATATTCCAGCCCATCATTTCGATGGTGAAGGTGGTGCGGGTGGGCTTCACGGCGTCGATGACGTGGCGGCAATTTTCGACGGTGGCGTCAAAGAATTCCTGCGACAGGTTCTTGGGATGCGGCCCGTACCAGACCTTGGGATTGTAAGAGCCGGCGATGTCCGGGCAGCAGCGCGCGCCCACCGCGTCCGCCAGCGCCAGACGCTCGATCACGTACTGCAAATTCTTGCCGCGCTTCTCCTGATCGGGATCGAGCATGTTGACCCAGGCGCCGACTTCGGCGATCACCACATTTTCGGCGGCGAAGGCTTTTTCGATTTCGCGGATTCTTTCCGTCTCGGTGACTTTAGCTTGAGGGCAATAGGCGGCGCTATAGCCCAGACGGCGGTGCTCGCGGGCTAACTCGCGAGGATCATCAGATTTCAAGAAGATGGGAGCGCCCAGGCGGATGGGCCGCGGACCGGCAGCAGCCAGCGGCCGGGCGAGCGGAACCATCATCGCTCCGGCAAAGCTGCGGCGGGTGATGGCGTGCATGTAGAGATTCTAACAGGGGCGCGCGGAGACGGCTGGTTTTAGGCCGGGATAGCGATTTTGATAATTTTCTTCTGGACGGCGTACTGGACTAGCTGGGCTTTGTTGTGGATGTCCAGTTTACGCATCAGGTTGAATTTGTGAGCTTCGATGGTCTTGACGCTGAGATCGAGAGTGCACGCGATTTCTTTGACTGAATTGCCCTCGGCCAGCATTTTCAGCACTTCCTTTTCACGTGGGGTGAGGGTGGCAAAGCGCGGCAGGCGGGTGGTGGACTTGATGCGCGAGCGAAAATCGTCGACCAGTTGCGCCAGCATGCGGGGACTTAAGTACGTGCCGCCGCGGTGGATTTCACGAATAGCATTGAGCAACTCGAGCGCCGGACTGTCCTTGAGGACGTAGCCGGCCGCGCCGGCTTCCATGCACTCGACCAGATAGTCTTCGTCATCGTACATAGTGAGGAACAGCACTTTGGTTTCCGGCCGGTTTTTGCGGATCTGACGGGTGGCTTCGAAACTGCTTAGACCTTGCATGCCGATATCCATCAGAACGACGTCCGGGCGTGCTTCGGGCGCATGGGCGATGGCATCGGTCGCGCTCGACGATTCACCCACAATTTCCATGTCCGCTTCAGAATCGATGAGCGTCTTGACGCCCTGACGGAACAGCGTATGATCGTCCGTGAGAAATATCCGAATCTTACCCATACCTAGATCACATCCTGTTGGCGTTTCAAGGCCGCTTTCCTGGCGCCGACCACCCGGCCTTTGTTTCTGCCAAGTGGCAAATCGGCCCGAATAGTGGTTCCGTGATGGGGACGGCTGCAGATTTCGAAGTGCCCGCCCAGCAGCGCTACCCGCTCCTGCATGCCGGTCAAGCCCGTGGAATTGCGTCCCGGAGCCTTGCCCGTTTCGAAACCGACGCCATCATCGTTCACGCTAAGCCTCAATAGTTCATCGGTGGAGCGCAGGGAAATGTTTACGGTGCCGGCCTCGGAATGCTTGGCAATGTTGTGATAGCACTCCTGCACCAGGCGGTAGGCAGTGGTCTCGGTCTCTCGCGACAGGCGCGGTAAACGGGCCGAAATCTGCAATCGCACCCGGCCCGGATGCAGGCTGCGAAAGCGGTTGGTAAGCTGGCGGAGCGCAGCCGCCAGACCCAATTGCTCGAGGACCGCCGGGCTGAGGGCGGCGATAATGCGCCGGATCTCGATAATGGTGTGTTCGGAAAGCTCGCGGATCTCGACCACCCGGGCCCGCAGCCCGTTGGGCGCCAGCCGCTCCAGCAGCTCCAGTTGCAGCCGGATGCATAGCAGCGACTGGCCGGTTTCATCGTGCAGCTCGCGGCTGATTCGGCGCCGCTCCTCCTCTTCGATACGCATCATGTGCTCGCCCAGACGGCGGACCTGCTCCTCGCGCCCGGCCAGATCGGCCGTGAGCTTGACGCGCTCGGCGGCGCGCAGGCACCTTTCGGCGGCGGCCGTCAACAGTTGCAGCTCCCGCGGCAGCCATCGGTATTGCACGCTAAAACCGAACTGCATCACCCCGGCCAAGCGGCCTTCCCGCAGCAGAGGAATGGACCAAAAGGAGCGGTACCGGCGGCGTAAGCTCGCATCCAACACCCATTGGCGGCCCTTCGGTCCGTCGAGAAAGCGCGCGCGGGCGAGGCCGGTTGCGATGCGGCGGGTAGGCTCGGTGCCAGGCGGAAACAATTCCAGCCGCGCCGCGTCGGCCCGGCAGAACTCTTTCAGAATCTTCAGGTACCGGCCAATCAGGTCCTCCAGGCTGCCGGCCTGCGAACCGGCATCGGCCAGCTCGTAAAAGGTGCGGGCTTCGGTCTCCCGCACCTGATAGAAAGCGTTATTCAGCGCCAAGACGATACAGAATTGCAGTTGGCTGCGAGCCCATTCGAGATCGCGGGCGGCGGCCGGACGCAGGCGGCGCAGGGCGGGATCGAGCAGAACGTCGTAATGGCGGAGGGCGTCGATGACCTGCTCGGGTGTGACATCCAGCTTGGCAAGGCGGCGTCCGTTGTATTCGACCTGCTCAAAGAAGGCGGCCGGCGTCCATTTATCCCTCAGGGCGGCCGCGGCAGTGGGCGTGATTCCGCACAGGGCTTTGACTTGACGGGTGTCGTAGCGGCGCACCCGCAGCCAGGAGCGAAAACGCCGGTTGATTTGGGCCGTTTGCGGCCGAAGCAGCAGGAAAAGCTTCCCGAGATGGGCGCGCAACTGGCCGCTTAATACGTCGGCGGCGTTGGCTAACCCGGGCGGCGTGGCGGGCGAATGCACGTAGGCATGGACTAGTGCGGCGGCCGCGCCTGAGTTCTCAGGATTTTTTTAGGCTCGCCCGCAACACGAAATAAAACGCACCTTCCAACTGCGCCAGCACGGTTCCCGCGCTGAAACCGGGCCCGCGGATCTCGATCGGCGCGCCACGCGGCAGGCGTACGCAGAGGCCGGTCTGCCAGCGCCCGTCGGCGCCGGGAAAGGCCTGAATGGCGGTCACGGACCTCACCGGTGCTCGCCGCGCGGCGGCCCCTGGCGTTCGGCTTGCAGTTTCTTCCATTGGTCCTGACTCAGCACGCCACGGAAACCCAGCAGCATCCGGGCGTTGGCTTTCTCCAGGCCGGCCCTGGCCTGGGCAATGCGGTCGATTTGCAGCAGAATCGTGGATTCCTCCGGTGGATCGGCTTCCAATAAAGGCTCGAGAATGGCTTCTTCCTTTTGCAGGGAGGCGCTCAGATCGATCAGCCGCAGGCGGCTGGATTGGAAAATGGCGTCGATTTTCTTCTGCTGATCGGCGGAAAGGCCGAGCCTGGCCACTAGTGCCGGATCGCTCCACCATCTGCCGGGAGGTCCCATGCGGAAGCCGCGCTCCATCGGTGGGCGGCCTGGATGCATAGATGGCGAGCCAGGCCCATCCGGGCGGCCCTCGGGGGGCGGTTGCTGGCCATACAACGCGGTGGCAGCCAGAAGCACCCCCGGGAAAAGCAGAGATAACGATCGTGGTAGGCGCATCATTTTGTTTTCACCGTTCCGGATTCAGCCTGCGTATCGCCATCCCACAGGACCAGGTTCATTAGAGGCTCCATCGGCGAAGGCACTGCTCGGGAAACCTGCCGATCGACCTGCGCCAGCAGCGCCGCATCGGCAACCGGCGCGCCTATCGCTGCCGGTCGATTCCCCCGCCACAGTACCGACAGGCTGATCACCAAACACGCCGCCATTACGGCCCACGCCCAGCGGAAATGTTTGAACGCGTTGACCGGCGTCAATCTCACTTCCCGCGTGTATTGTTCCTCGCTCCAGCCCCTCACCGCGCCGCGAAACTGGGTGAGCGCCTGGCCCATACGAGCCAGCTCCGCATGGCACGCCGCGCAACTCAGCACATGCTGCTCCAATTCTGGCGTATGGCTGCCCGCCAGCCAGGCGCAGATTTCTTCCGACGACAAATGGCGATTCATTCCGAGGCTCCCATCCGCTCGCGAACGGTTTGCAAGGCGCGGAACAGGTGAGATTTCACCGTGCCCTCCCGCATCCCAGTCGCCGCCGCAATATCCAATACATCCATGTCTTCCACAAAGCGCAGCAGGAAAACGGTGCGCTGCCGCTCGGGCAGACTGCCGGCCGCCTCCCAGATCGCCGACACCTGCTGCTTCAGCGACGTTTGCTCTTCCGGCGACGGCCGGCCGTCTCCCAGCCAATTCCGCAGCCCGTCCACCGGTTTCGCGGTTTGCTCCGCCCGCCGCCAGAATTGCCAGCGGCGATTGCGCGCATGGTCGCGGACCAGATTGATGGCAATCCGCATCAGCCAGGTTTCCACGCTGCATTCGTGGCGAAAGCGATGGCGCGCCTGAAAAGCTTTCAAGAAGCAATCCTGGGTCACAGTTTCGGCGGCATCACGATCGCGTAGCGAGGCCAGCACAAAGCGGAAAATCTTCGGCTGGCACAACCGCACAACCGCTTCGAAGTCGCCGGCCACCGCGGCCGCGTCCACTTTTCGGACGCCCCTCATCCATTGCGATGTTGCCGCACTATCCATTGTGTATTTAGACGAGTCCTTGGCTAAACGGGTTTACACGACATTCAGCCGACCTCATGGCCGCACCGCCCAAGCCATGCCGTCGGGCTGTTTGCCCGCGTCGATGCGGCCACTGACTTCGAGCGTTTTCAGATCGATCACGGCCACGTAATCATCCGGCGTGCAGGCTACGAAGGCGCGCGCTCCATCGGGCTGCATCTGAATACCGGCAGCTCCGCGGCCGATTTTCACCCGCTTCACTTCTTTGCGGCTGGCAGCGTCAAGAACCACGAGGTCCGGCGCGCCCAGCATGGAAACCAGAACCAGCTTGCCGTCAGGCGTGAACTTCAGCCGGTTGGCGCTTTTGACATTGCCCGGCAACGTCTGGCTGACGCTCTTGGCGGCGAGGTCGATGATCGAGATGGTGCCGTCCTGCGCGTTCGCCGCCCAAAGCTCTTTGCCGTCGGGTGAAACATCGAATCCCTCCGCGCCCCGGCCAACGGGAATCACGGTCTCATCCCAATCGCTTCCCGGCGGCGGTCCACCTGGGCCTGGACCGGGACGCCGCGCCGCGCTCTTGTCGATGAAGGTCATCGTCGCCGAACTGACGTTCGAAGTGATGATGCGCTTCAAGTCGTCAGTAACGAAGATCATGTGGGTGCGATTCTGGCCGGTGCCGATGACCAGATCGATTTTCTGAGTCGCCGGATCATAGCTGCCGATGACTTTGGCGGCTTCGGCAGTGAACCAGACCTTGTCGCCGGTGAAGACCAGCCCGTGGGGACCGCGCAGGGCGCCGAGATCGATCGTGGGCATTGGCTTCTGTCCGACCAGGTCGACAACGGTCAGTGTATTGTACGCGCCGCTGCCGTAGTTGGAGATGTACGCAGTGCGGCCATCAGCCGATGCAATCACTTCGTGGGGATCCGGTCCGGAGGGGAAGCGCGAGATCACCTTGAAACTAACCGGATCCACGATGGCGAGCGTGTGGTCGCCTTTGGCAAGTACCAGCAGGGCTTGCGGTGGAGTGCTTTCGGCCGCCAGCAGAGCTGTCGCGAGGGAAAAGGCCAGGCAGAGTTTCATCCTCTTATTATCCTGGTCGACGGCCGACGGCGCGCGGTTCTGCTTCCGGGTCGATGGCCAGCATCACGGTGGCCAGAAAGCCGTCGGTGTTGGAGGCGCCAAGCCGGCGCAGATCGACCTGCGAATCGGCACCGTGTTGTCCGTTGAAAATTCCGTCTTCGCTTTGCAGCGTGCGCTCTACGTTACGCCGCTTGGCGTAAGGCTCAAGTTTGGCGACCTGCTCAGTGAATTCCTCCGGGAAAAATAGCTGCCCGGTGTGGGAAACATGGCCGCCCAAATCAACCTTGAGGTGGATGTGGATGGCGCGTCCCACATACCAGCCTGGATAAATGGTGGCAAACTCGGCGACGCCATCCTGACCGGTCATTTGCACGCCGCGCAGGAAGCGGGTCTCGTCCGTCTGGCGAGCGGGGGGAGGTCCGCCCGGCGGTCCGAAACCCAATCCAGCGGGACCGCGGCCTCTTGGACCTCTGCCGCCCAGTCCACCCGGCGGGCCGTCGGGATTGTTGGCCGTGAAGCCGGAATACACACCCACCGCGTCGCAATGCCAGATGTCGAGCGCCGCGTTCTGCAACGGCGCGCAGCGCCTGGCATCCACTAGAGCAATGCGCAGCTGCAGCGGCACCCCAGGCCTGCCTTCCGTGATGTCACTCCGCAAGTTTTCATAACGGAGATAGTACGGGCCAGATTCCTGCTCCGCCGCCAGCGTGCATGCCGGAGTGGAAGGCATGGCTCTGGAACAGGCAGAACGGCAGCGCCTCCGGTAATCAAACCGCGCCGGGTGATTTGCATGACGAGATGCTATTAGTTAACGAGGCCCGCCCGGACCGTGTCCGCCGGGGCCGCCGAATCCGCCCGGGCCGCCGAAGCCGGGACCATTCAGCTCCGTAAATTTTGTCTGCTGGCCGGAGTCGAGGATGGCGAAGAAAGCTGCCTCGGCCGTGGCCTGCGCCTGGATCTCCTGTGTGGTCAGACTGCCTATTGCCGCGGCCTGGGTGGCGATGGCCGCCTGATCGTTCTTGGTAACTGCCGTCTTCAGAGCGGTCCGCGCGGTTCGCATGCTGGTCATGAGCGCGGAAACGGCGGTTTGTTCGGTCGTGAAGATGGTGGTTGCCTCGGCTTGCTCGGCGGTGTTCAGGGTCAGCAGGGTAGTGAGGCGTGCCACGCGATGGGCCACCATTTGCGCCGCGGTCGGGGGAGTATGCGACGGATCCGGTCCCTGCGCGAGCAAGACGCCGGTGAACGCTAAAGCAGAAAGAATGCGCTTTTTCATAGATGTGAAGAGCTCCTGCAGGGATTAGACGAGGATTCCCGCGGCAGGGTTTACTTCACGGCGCCATGTTCGCGCAGCAACTCGGCCACGTGCTCATAGCCATTGCCGACGGCAGCGTGCAGCGGCGTAAAACCGGCTTTGGTCTGGGCATTGACGTCGGCGCCGCGTTCGAGTAGCAGTTCGACCACCGGCTCGCGTCCCATCGAAGCGGCGTGATAGAGCGGCGTGGCGTTGGATTCGGTATCGCGCGCGTCTTTCTCGGCGCCGTGGGCCAACAACATTTCGGCGATTTCGCGCTGGCCGCTGAGCGCGGCATCGTGCAGGGGGGTCGCGCCGTACGAATTGCGGGCGTTTACTTTGGCGCCATGATCCAACAGCAGGCGTGCGATATCCACGTGGCCTTTCAACGCGGCATTATGCAGCGCGGTTGCGCCGGATTGGCCGGGACGATTGGGATCGGCGCCCTGGGCCAGTAGGATGTCCACAATCTCGACCTGCCCCGCCAGCACTGCCTCTTCCAGCAGATTGGCGTCGGGACCTTCGTGAGCTTTAGCGGCCTTGGCCAGCAGCAGCTCCATCACCTTACGATGGCGGAAACGCAGGGCGTTAGCCAGAGGCGTCAGGCCGGAATGATCCTTGATGGTGTCGTCGGCGCCGCGATCGAGCAGCAGCGCCACCACTTCGGCGTGGCCCTTGATAGCCGCACTGTTGAGCGGCGTGACGCCGGTTTCGTTGTTGCGCGCGTCAATTTCCGCGCCGTGCGCGACCAGCCAGGCAGCGGTTTCGCGATAGCCTTTCCAGGCGGCCACTTCGAGCGGCGTAGCGCCGCGCCGGTCGCGCGAATTCACGTTGACACCGTGCTCGACCAATAGTTGGGCAAGCCCCGTGTAGCCGCGATCCGCCGCCAGATGCAGCGCGGTTGCGCCGGAGCGATCGACGGCCGCCGGGTTAGCGCCGCGAGCCAGAAGCAGCTCGACGATTTCGCGGTAATTCTTGATCACCGCAAAATGGAGCGGCGGCGAGCCCGCTTCCTGATGAGGCGCGTTGACGTCGGCGTGGGCGTCGAGCAGCAGCCGAACAATTTCCACGCTGCCCACCCAGGCGGCGTCGTGCAACGGCGTCGCGCCCAGGGCATCGCGCTGATTCACGTCGGCGCCCGCAGCGAGCAGGGCGGCCACGCGCCCGCGGTCACCTGCTTTCACCGCTTCATGCAGACCGCCCGCGGCGGCAATCTGCAGGAGCAGAAGCGCTTCAGCGATCATCGTCAAATCCGACGTATTGCACTTCTTCTTCCAGCGGCACGGCGAATTTCGCCGCCACGCGCTGTTTCAGCTCGCCGATGAGCGCTCGCAGGTCGCGCGCCGTGCCCGCGCCGGCATTGTAAATCAGATTGGCGTGATAGGTGGCGACATGAATATCGCCCCACTGCATGCCTTTGGCGCCAACCTGTTCCAGAAAATAGGCGGCAGGGACTTTGCCTTCGCGAATCACGTCCGTGGGAATGTGGCTTACTGCTTCGCCCGGCAATTCGTCGAGTAGAAAATTCTTGAAAATGCTGCCGGCGCATTTCATGGTGACGGGAAACTTCTGGTTGCGGACTTTCACGATGTCGCCGGCCGTTTGGCGCAATACCGCGGCGTCGGCGGATTCGAGAGCCAGTTCCGTCGAGAAAATAATCCAATCCTTGTGGCGCTTGAAAATGCTTTCGCGGTAGGCGAATTCGCAGGCTTCGTTATCGAAGACGCGCACATCGCTGCCGTCGAAGAACCGGACGCTGCGCGCGCGTTCCGAAATCGAATGGCCATATGCGCCGGCATTGCCATAAACCGCCGCGCCCACCGAGCCGGGAATGCCGGCCAGCGTTTCCAGGCCTTTCAAACCGCGATCGACCGAGAAGTCGACCAAATCCTGCAGCACGGCTCCGGCATCGGCCGCCACGCGCGTTCCGGCGGCCAGAATGCGATTGGCGGTGAAACGCAGGACGATGCCGCGATAGCCTGCGTCGGAGACGATCAGGTTGGTACCGCCGCCGATCACCACATGCTGCAATCCGCTCGCGCGGGCAACGTGCAGCGCGGCGATGAAGGATTCGACCAGCGCCGTTTCGGCATAGATGTCAGCCGGCCCTCCGATGGCAAATCGGGTATAACGGGAGAGCGGCGCGTCTCGGGAAACGGTGACCTGAGGAATCGCGGCGAGGCGCTGCAGCGTCTCTTCCGTAGGATTCATTACTTCGATTATAGAGGAGGCAGGGCATGGCGGAGGCATTTCCAGGATTTCCCGAGGAGGGCATGAAATTCCTGCGATCGCTGGGGCGGAACAACAAGCGCGAATGGTTTCAGCCGCGCAAACATATTTACGACCAGCAGGTGAAAGCTCCCATGCAGGAGCTGGTGCTGGCGGTCACAAAAGAAATGATGCGTTTCGCTCCGGATTATGTCGCCGAGCCCGGCAAAGCCATCTACCGGATTTATCGCGATACGCGTTTCGCCAAAGATAAAACGCCTTACAAGACTCACATTGCGGCAATATTTCCGCGGCGCGGCATGGAAAAGCACAGCGGCGCCGGATTCTACTTCAGCGTCTCCCCCACTGAAATCGAAGTGGCGGCCGGCGTCTACATGCCGGGACCGGATCAACTGCTGGCCATCCGCAATCATCTGGCCGTGAATCACAAGGAATTTCTCAAGCTAGTGGGTTCGAAAAGCCTGCAGACGCTGATGGGTAAGTTGTATGGCGCCCAGCTTTCGCGCGTCCCCAAAGGATTTCCGGCGGACCACAAGGCCGCCGATCTGCTGCGCCATAAGCAATGGCTGTTCTACGTGATGCTCGATCCGAAGCTAGCCACGACGCCCAAACTGCACGGCGAGCTGGTGAAGCGGCTGCGGGCGATCACGCCGTTTGTGGAATTTCTAAACAAACCCCTGCTGACTGCGAAACCGAAATTTCTCGCAGAGACCAGAGACAGAGTTAAGAAGGTTTTCTCCGCGTTCTCTGCGTCTCTGCGAGAAATTCTTGTTGTTGGTCTCACCCTTTACGCCATTCCTTCCAGTCGCGCAGCGTCACGTCAACCATCACTTGAGCCGCGGCCCGCAGCCAGCCTTTGGGGCGCCGCCGCAAATCCGTTTGCAGAGCGCGCCGGGCTTTGCCGGTTCCCAGGTGGATATTCGCCGTCTCCCAGCCCATGGCGTACAACAGCCGGCGTTCATCCCGCTGTTTGGGCAGCGCGCTCAGCTCGATGCGGCTGCAATCGGGCGCGAGACGGCGCACCACCCAGCCACCGCGAGCCTCGACAAACGGATCGGCTTCACGCGTGGCACGGTCGATGATTTTCTGGTACATGCTCTTTTTGCCTTTGGCGCCACACGCCCACACCCACGCGGACGGGGCCATGGCTTTAGCCTCACGCGCGACTCTGCCGCCATGACACTCGGCGATGGCAACGTAGCGCTCGCGGCCCAGGCTGCCCACGCCCGCTCGGCGCGGCGCTAGCCGGTAACGCAGACCGCGGGCCGGCATCATTTTCTCTAGAGCGCGCCGGACATCGGCCGGCAGCGGACGAGTGAGCGTGGGCAGCGCGGTGATCTTCTCCCAGAACCGGACCGGGTCGCGCAGCTCACTGAGTGCAATCCTGCGCAGCCAGACGTGCTCTTCCGCCAGCACCCAGGGACGCCCGCCCGAGCGTATGGCCTCGGCGTATCCGGCTAGAATGGCGTCGCCCACGTCGCGCGGATCGACCGCCAGGTGATTGCCGTCAATCGCCAGATAGACGCTGGCCGCCAGGCGCACCAGATCATTCGTATACGGCAGCGGATAAGCTTCATCAAAATCGTTGACGCCCCAGACCAGGCGGCCTTCGGAATCGCGCCAGGTGCCAAAATTTTCCACGTGCAGATCGCCTACGGCCAGCACTTCGGGAGCATTCGCGAGGTCACCTGCGCACTCGCGCCAGCATTGCGCCCAGCGGTAGAACGTCCCGCGAAAAAAGATGAAGGGGCTAGTGGCCATGGCTTCATGCTTGTATTGCAAGTCGCGCGGGACAATGCGCAGATGCTTGCCCAGCCATTCCTCATACGAGCGGGTTGCTTTGACGATCTTCATCGCATCGGGATCTTATCATCAAGACCGCTTCCTTCGGTCGCGGCTCTGTAGTTGTGATGACAACACGTACGAACAGAGCCGCGACCGGAAGAAGCGGTTGCGCGATAATGACAGGTAAGGTCGCTCGCTCCGCATGGAATTTGTCGAGCAGTTGAAAGCTTCGGTCGACATCGTCAAGGTGGTGCAAGAGTACGTGCCGCGGCTCCGGCGCTCGAGCGCTTCCCGCTTCGTCGGCCTGTGCCCCTTCCACAACGAAAAGACACCGTCCTTCTCAGTGCACGCGGGCCATCAGTTCTACAAATGCTTTGGCTGCGGAGCCGGCGGCGACGTTCTCAAGTTTGTGATGGAGATCGAGCGCATCACGTTTTACGAAGCGCTGCGCCTACTGGCCGACCGCCACGGCATTCCGATGCCGAAGCGTTCCGAATACAGCGACCCCGATACCAAGCTGCGCGCCGCGCTGTACCAAATGCACGAACTGGCAGAGCAATCGTTTCGCTCACAGCTCGCGAGCGTAGTGGGCGCCGAAGCCCGCGGCTACATCGACAAGCGGGGCGTCCCACCGGCGCAGGTGGAACAATTCGGCCTGGGATATGCCGAGCGCTCCGGCCGGCAACTGGCGCGCCTGTTTGAGCAGCGCGGATTTACGCCGGAGCAGATGGAAGCATCCGGCCTGGTGCTGAAGCGCCCGGACGGCAGCTTCTACGATCGCTTTCGCCACCGCCTGATGTTTCCCATTCACAACGAAATGGGTAAGGTTGTCGCGTTCGGCGGACGCGCGCTCGATCCTAACGAAGACGCCAAGTATTTGAATTCCTCCGAGACGCCGATATACCGGAAGAGCTGGGTACTGTACAACCTGCACCGCGCCAAGGAGGGAATTCGCAAGAGCGAGCGCGCCGTTTTGGTGGAAGGCTACATGGACGTGATCGGAGTGTACGCCGCGGGCGTGCATGAAGTCGTGGCTAGCTGCGGTACGGCGCTGACCTCACAGCAGATCCAGACGCTCAAGCGGCATGCGGGCAAGATCGTGGTGAATTTCGATCCCGATCCCGCCGGCGCAGGCGCCACCGAGCGCTCCATTCAGACGCTGCTCGAAGAAAGCATGCACGTGCGCATCGCCGAACTGGACGGCGGGCTCGATCCGGACGAATACTGCAAACAGCGCGGCGCCGAGGCTTACAAAGCTCGCATCGATTCCGCCAAGGGCTATTTCTTCTGGCTGGCTGATCGCGCCCGGACCAAATTCGACATGCGCTCGGCGGAAGGGCGCGTGGCCGGTTTCCAGTTCCTGCTGCCGGCGATTCAACGCCTCTCGGACAAGCTGGAGCGCGTGGCGGTGGTGAATGATGTGGCCGGATACCTGGGTGTTGATGCCAGCCTGGTGCTGGAAAATTTCCGTAAAGCCGCGGCCGAGCGGCGAGAGAAGACTGTGCAGGCGACCGCGCCCGAGCCAGTGCGCGCGGTCGAGCGGATACTGCTCGGACTTCTGCTGGCACAGGCCGAGGCGCGCGAACAATTGATCCCGCTGCTGCGCGAGATGCCCGCCGCCGGCCAGTTTGCCACGCGGCGTATTTTTGAAGCGCTGTATGCGTTGTACGACAGCGGCAATCCGATCAGCTTCGGCGAGGTCGACCAGCGTCTGGAAGACGAAGACCGCGCGCTGCTGGCCGCGACCGTCCTGGGAGACGGCACTCACGATCAATCGATGACCCTCGATCAGGGGATGGCCTGCTTGCGTGCGCTCGAAACAACCGGCCGTGAGCAGGAGCGAACTGCCTTGAAAGCGCGTGTAAAAGCCGCCGAACGCGACGGCAATTTAAATGAAGCCTTGCGTCTGGCCGAAGAACTCGCCAGAATGGAGCGGGTTTAATGTGGTAACGCCGCGCTATTGCGATGTGGCGCTGTTGTACAATAAGTAGGCTTAGTCTCGAAAACGAGGAGCACGGGGGCTCCCAGTGGCACTCGATGACAAATTCGACCGTCTGAGTCGCCTCATGACGATGGGCAAAGAGAAGGGCTACGTCTTATACGACGAGGTGAGCGAAATGCTCCCCGGCGACTTGACGGCTGGCGTCGACCTCGACGATCTATTGTCGAACCTCGACAGCGCCGGCATCGAGATCCTGGAGGAGCCGAAGCTCGACGCCAAATTGGAAGAAACCGAGGAGTTGCTCGACATCGAGCTGCTGCCGGCCAGCCTGGGCGACAAGACTAATGATCCCGTGCGCATGTACTTGCGCGAGATGGGAGCAGTGCCGCTGCTTACCCGCGAGGGCGAAGTCGAAATCGCCAAGCGTATCGAGCGCGGCCAGAACACCATGCTGCGGGCGCTATCCCGTTCGCCGCTGGTGATCCAGGAAATTCTCTTTATCTCCGAGGAAATGCAGCGCGACGTAGTGGCGGCGCGCGACATCCTACAGATTGCCGACCCCCTGGTCACCGACGAGTCTGTCGAGGAGAATAAACGCGAATTTATAGCCAGCGTCGAGGAAATTAACAAGCTTTATAAGAAAATTCTGCAATCCCGTCAGAAGCTGCTGGCTATTCCGCGGGGAATCAAACCCAAGCAACACCGCCGGATGCGCTGGGAAATGGGGCGGCTGATTGTAAAGTGCGGGCGCGCGATCCGCTTCATTAAATTTCAAAGCGCCGTCCTGCGCCACCTAACCGACCGCATTCGCAGCGCCGTGGAAGAGGTCCGGCCACTCGAGCGTGACATTGCGCGCGTCCAGCGGAAAATGGAAATTCTGCCCACGCTGGCGCCGGGCGGTTCCCGCGCCGCCGGCTTCAAGGAACTGCGGAAGGAACAACGCGCTTTCGGCCAGCGTATGCAGCAGTTCGAGGAGCAATACGGCGCCACCGCCACCGAACTGCGCCGCACTTACCAGATCATCACTAAGGCCGATGACGAAGCCGAAGCCGCCAAGAAAGAACTGATCGAAGCCAACTTGCGGCTGGTCGTCAGCATCGCCAAGCGCTACACCAATCGCGGACTGCAGTTCCTGGATCTCATCCAGGAAGGCAATATCGGCCTGATGAAAGCGGTCGACAAATTCGAGTACCGCCGCGGCTACAAGTTTTCGACGTACGCCACCTGGTGGGTACGGCAAGCCATCACCCGCGCCATCGCCGATCAGGCGCGCACCATCCGCATTCCGGTGCACATGATCGAGACCATCAACAAGCTGATCCGCACGTCGCGGCAATTGATCCAGGAATTCGGACGCGAGCCTACCAACGAAGAATTGGCCGAGCGCATGGAGTTGCCGGTTTCAAAAGTGCGTAAAGTACTGCGCATCGCGCAGGAGCCGATTTCACTCGAGACGCCGATCGGCGAGGAAGAAGAATCGCATCTGGGCGATTTCATTGTGGATCGCGCGGGCGTTTCGCCGTCCGAAGCGGTGATCAATCTGAATCTGCGCGAGCAGACGGCGCAAGTGCTCAAGACCCTGACGCCGCGCGAAGAGAAAATCATCAAGATGCGTTTTGGCCTGGAAGACGGCAGCGAGCACACGCTGGAAGAGGTCGGCCAAAATTTTGCTGTGACGCGCGAGCGCATCCGGCAGATTGAAGCCAAGGCTCTGCGCAAATTGCGGCACCCCAGCAGGAGCCACCGCCTCAGAACATTCCTGCAAGACGGCGTGCGCGAAGCGTAGGGCTAAGACCGCTCGCTCCGGTCACGGCTCGCATTCGGGGCACCGTGATCAAAAGAACACGCGATTCATCCAGCGCTCCACAATCGGCCCGGCCTTCGACGGCATGCGGTGTCCGCCTTCGAGCATGTGAAATTCCACATCGTCAGCGCGCAGCCGCAAGCGGTCGGCGTAAAGACTAGTGGTTTCCGGCGCGTAGAATTCGTCTTCCCGCCGCGCGATGTGCAGCAGCGCCGCCGTCACTTTCTGATACGGCCCTTCTTCCCAGTTCTTGGGCACGCCGCCGCATATGCCGATCACTCCCCGCACGGCTTCCGGATGCGTGGCCGTGAAGCGGTAATTCAGCCCGACCGGTTGGGAGAAGCCCACCAACAACCGGCGCTCGCGCGGGATTCCGGTGCGGCGGCCAGCCTCGTCCAACACGTGCAGCAGCATCTCGTGATGCAAGCGGATTCCGGATGCCGAATGTTTGGACGTTACCCAGCTATGCCCCACATCGCCGGTCTTCGTTGAGAGAAAAAAAGAGCTGGGCGCTTCAATCGACGCGATGGCATGCCGAGCGCCCACCAGGTTGGCTGTCAACGGCAGCATCACCTCCGGGCTCGAGCCAAAACCGTGCAGCGCGAGAATCAGCACGGTCGAACTGTCGACGGCGGGCGGCAGGTACAGCAGGTAATGGCAGTCCAGCGTCGCGGTAAAGCGGTGGCTTTCTGGAATTCCAGAGCTCATCTGTCGTGTTGTACCATGCCGGGAGTCTCATGCACCTACTCTCGCCCTCTACGGCGCTGCTGATTATTGATATGCAGAAGGCGATCGACCATCCCAGTTGGGGCCGCCGTAACAATCCCGGCGCCGAGCAGAATATTGCACGCCTGCTGGCTCACGGGCGCGCCGCCGGTATGCCTATCTATCACATCCGCCACGATTCGACCGAGCCCAACTCGACGTATCGGCCCGGCCAGCTTGGTCACGATTTCAAAGAGGAAGCGCGACCGCTGCCCGGAGAAACGATCATTGCCAAGAAAACCAACAGCGCGTTCATCGGCACCGGACTGGAAGAAAAGCTGCGCGCCGCCGGCCATCTCTCCTTGGTTATTACTGGAGTGATCACGAATAATTCCGTCGAGGCGACCGCGCGCATGGCTGGGAATCTCGGCTTCGAAACTTATCTGGTTGCCGACGCCACTTTCACGTTCGGCAAAACCGATTGGGATGGCAGGCCGCGAACAGCGGAGGAGGTTCACGCCATGTCGCTAGCCAATTTGCACGGTGAATATTGCACGGTGGTGACGACCGATGACGTGTTGGGAAAAGGGCGGGTTTGAAACCCGCCCCTACGATCGGTATTACGTTGCGTTCCCGTCGCGGCGCGGCCATACATCGCGGCCTTTCGTCATGCTGATGTAGGGGCGGGTTTCAAACCCGCCGTTCACGATCAAAACCCGTAACGCTCAGGATGCCGCGCGATCAGCATCGCGGCAATCACTTTGGGCACGTATTCACGGGTCTCCGGAGGCACGGCGCGGACGCGGTAGAGATACCAGAAACTGCGCTGCTTGATGGGGTCGTTCACCCGGCGCACGGCGGCTTTGACTTTCGCGGGGCCAAGATTGTAAGCGGCGAGCGCCAGCATCACCGAGCTTCCGGAGCCGAAATCCAGAATCAAATCGCGAATGTATCTGCACGCCGCGTGCGTGGATTTGGCCACATCCCGCCGCTCATCGACCGCGTCGTTCACCTTCAGACCGTAGGCGCGCGCCGTGTCCGGCGTAAACTGCCACAGGCCCACGGCGCCGGCGGAACTGACACCATGAGCGTCGAGGCCACTTTCGGCAAGCACGATGTATGCCAGGTCCGGCGGCAGGTTATTCTCCTGAAAAATCCGCCGCATTGTGTCCATGTTTTTGCGCGCCGTGCCCAGTGCACGCTCCATATAGGGACGATCCGGACCCTGATATTGCTGGACGAAACGCTTTACGCCCTCCAAAAACTCCGGTGGGATACTGTACGTCTCGGCTCCAAACTCCACCAACAGCGCCTTGATCTCGCTCTTAATCGATTCCTCGCGCTCGAACGAGCCCACACGCAGCAGGAGTGTGTTTTGTAGAGCGCGGGCCCGGTCCTGATCGCGGTCCAACTGAGCGATGAGTGAGTCGGCTTCGGCAGAATCATGCTGGACGTGCTGCAGCATTAACTCGATTTGTTTGATCTCGGCATCGTAGCGGCTCTTCTCCCGCCGCATGCCGTAGATCTTCAAATAGCCGTAAGTACTCACCGCGACCAGGGCGATTCCCAGCAATGCAATCGTGGTCTTGAATTTTCGCTTAGTCCGGCTCAAAGCCGCTTCCAGCATCTCCCGCATGATCACGACGGTCGAGTCGCCAACGCCCGATCGGCGCGCGCGGCGGGCTCGTGCCACAGCGGCGGTGAGCAATTCGTGATGTTCCAGATTGCCGGCGACGTCGGCTTGCGCGCCTGGCGGCGGGGCCACCAACGTTTGATTCACCAGGGTCTTATTGATATCGGGCAACGGTGAATCATCCAGGACGAAGGACAGTTCGGGTCCGTCATTGCCGAGTTGGATGGTACAGGGGGCGTTGAGTTGCGCTTCAGAAATGCGCTCGCCGTTGAGGTATGTGCCGTTGGTGCTGTTCAGGTCGCGGACAAAATAATTCGCGCCTTCCCGGCGAATCTCAGCATGGCGCGCGGACACCACGGCCGCCTCGCTGATAATCAGGTCGTTGCCGGAGCCTCGGCCTACGCGAGTAGTCTCGTTCCGGATCGGGTGCCGCGCGCCCGCCAGGGGCCCGTTTTTACGAACCAGCCACGCGTGCAAGTTGGCGCCTTCCACCGACGCACTATAGCAGAAAGGCTGCTACGCGACTTTGCGCAGACGGCTGACGCGGCCCACATCCACCCACTCGACCACAAAGATGTTGCCGGAATGATCGAAGCACGCGCCGTGAGGGCAGACAAATTTGCCCGGTATAAATTTCTCGCGCGGCTCCTTGCGCAGCTTGCTCCAGGTGTTGGACGCATCTTCGCCCAGGTGCAGAATCACTTTATTGTCGCGATCCAGCAGCGTCACGCGCGCGGCCAGATCCGGAATCACCACGTCGCCATTCTTCCGATTGAAGCTGAAGTTGCACGGCATGTTGGTACCGCTGACGAAGTCAATGTGCTTGCCGTCGAGGGTGAAGTTCTGGATGCGATTATTGCCGCGGTCCGCAATGGCCAGAACTGCTGACTTGCCCCGCATGTCCACAATAATTCCGTGCGGGCAATTCAGTTGGCCGGCCTCTTTGCCGCCGCCCCCGCCGAACGTTCGGATATATTCGCCCTTGCTGTTGTACTGATTCACGTAGCTCGATCCATAGCCATCGCCCACATAGATGTCGCCACTGGAGGAGACGGTGAGGTTGGTCGGGCTGTACTTCTTGAGCTTGCCATCGGCGTCGGGCTTGTAGGCCTCCGACTCCTTTGGATAGCCGATCGTTAAAACCTCTTCCCCGTTCAGCGTGGTTTTGACCACCAGCGCGCGCTTGGTATCGCACAGATACAGAAATTCCTGGCTGCCCTCTTTATGGATGTACAGGCCGTGCGCTCCGCCCTTGAACTCCTTGCCCCAGGATTTGACGAACTTGCCCTTACTGTCGAACACCACCATGCTGTCGCTGCTCTCGCTGTTGCCGTGCACGGTGTGGTGGACGTAGATGTGGCCCTGTGAATCCTCGCAAACGCCGTGCGTGTTGCCATACGTAATGTTAACGGGAAGCTGGCCCCAGTCATGGGTGACTTCGTACTTATGATCGCCCTCGCCGAGAATGGGCTTGTCCGAGCCGGACTTGTTGGCGGCGCCCAAAATCAAAGGCGCTCCGCCTCCCACGGCGAAAAGAAAACTGCGGCGAGAGTTCATTTCCATTAGCGTATGCGTCCCTTCCGGGTCTGGAATTTCCTATAGAGCCTATCACAAGGGCTACCCGCGCTGGAAGCGCGGAGGCCGTATTTACTATACTCGGAACGTGATGTGGGTCAGCAGGTTCAGCTTGGTTCTCTTGTCGGCTTTGGCGGCCGTCGGGCTACAAGGGCAGAGCCGCGTCGATTTCACACGCGACATCGAACCCATTTTCGCCGCGCGCTGCTATCAGTGCCACGGAACCAAAATGCAGTTAGGCGGGCTGCGTCTCGACCGGCGGTCGAGCGCGCTCAAAGGTGGCGGCTCCGGCATGGCCAGCATGGTGCCCGGACATGGCGCCGAAAGCCTGCTGATCACCTACGTTTCCGGCTCGAACGCTAAGAACGTGATGCCGCCCAGCGGGGAACGCCTCACTGCGGCGCAGATTGACCTGCTGCGGACGTGGATCGATCAGGGCGCCGTCTATCCGGTTGAGGCGAACGCCGTCGATTTCGCACGCGATATTCAGCCCCTGTTTGAAAGCCGTTGCTACGCCTGCCATGGTCCGGAGAAGCAGACGCACGGTCTGCGGCTTGATCATCGCGCCAGCGCCATGAAGGGCGGAGATTCGGGCGCACCCGCCATTGTGCCCGGCGACAGCGCGGCCAGTCTGCTGATCCATTATGTTGCGGGCCAGGAAAAAGTGGTAATGCCGGCCGCCGGCCCGAGGCTCACAACGTATCAGGTAGACACGCTGCGCAAATGGATTGACACCGGCGCCGAATGGCCTGAAGCCGCGCCGTCCGAAGCCGCGGCTATTAAGCGGCCGGATCACTGGGCCTTCAAGCGGCCCGTGCGTCCGCCCGTGCCTTCGGTCAAGCAGAAGTCCTGGGTGCGGAATCCGATCGATGCATTTGTGCTGGCCAAGCTCGAAGCGCAAGGCTGGAAGCCCGCGCCCGCCGCCGCGCCGCGTGATTTGCTGCGCCGATTATTCCTCGATCTGACTGGCTTACCCCCGACGCTGGCCGAGCAGGACGCCTGGCTCAAAAATCCCACGGCGGAATCGTTCGACCGCCTCACCGACGATTTGCTCGCCCGCCAGAGTTACGGCGAGCGCTGGGGCAGGCATTGGCTGGACGTCGTGCGCTACGCCGAAACCAACGGCTACGAGCGCGACGCCATGAAGCCGCAGGTTTGGAAGTACCGCGACTACGTGATTCGCGCATTCAACCAGGACAAGCCGTTCGACCGCTTCACGCTCGAGCAGTTGGCCGGCGATGAGCTGCCGGAAATCAGCCCGGAGACATTGATCGCGACCGGCTACTATCGCCTGGGCCCGTGGGACGACGAGCCCGCCGATCCGCAGGAAGATCGCTTCGATCAGCTCGACGATATGGTCAGCACCACGGCGCAGGTCTATCTCGGCATGACGCTCGGCTGCGCCCGCTGCCACAACCATAAGTTCGAGCCGCTTTCCGCGCGAGACTACTACAGCATGGTCGCAATCTTCGACGGCCTGGAGCGGCCTCGGGACGGACGCACGGAACTCGATCAGCCGATCGGTACGCGCGCCCAGCTCGCCGCCGAAGCCGAGCGCGATCGCAAGATCGAGCCGCTGCAGAAGCAGATCAAACAAATGCGTGACGATTGGCGGCAGAGCTTTCTGGAATCCGGGCAGAGCCGCCTCCCCGCCCCGGTAATCCAGGCGTTTCTGACCGATCCCAAGAAGCGCAACGACACGCTGAACATGCTGGTGAGCGAGAACCGCAAGAAGCTCGATGAAGAGGCGGCGGCAGCAACGCCCGCGGAGCTCCGCAGTCGCATCGAACCGCTGGAACAGCAAATTGCCGAGCTGAAGAAAGCCACGCCTGATCTGCCTCGCGGCTATTTCATGCGTGAGCCCCAGCCCGATCCGCCCGCTACGCATCTGCTGATTCGCGGTAAAGCCGCCATGCCCGGTCCCGAAGTGCCGCCCGCCGTGCCCGCCGTGCTGGTATCGACGCAGCCTGTATTCACGCGCGGAGCTTCAACCACCGGCCGTCGTCTCGCATTTTCCCAGTGGCTGGTTAGCCCGGAAAATCCGCTGACCGCGCGGGTCATCGTCAATCGCGTCTGGCAATTTCATTTCGGCGAAGGCCTGGTCCGCACGCCCAGCGATTTCGGCGTGATGGGCGACAAGCCGACCCATCCCGAGCTGCTGGATTATCTGACCACCTGGTTCGTCGAGAACGGCTGGTCCATCAAGAAACTGCACCGTCTGATCCTGGCGAGCAACACCTATCGCATGAGCAAACAGTGGAATGACGAAAACGGCGCCAAGGATCCCGAGAACCGATTGCTGTGGCGGATGCACTACTCGCGCCTGGAAGTCGAAGCAATTCTGGATTCCATGCTGGCCGTCACCGGGCGACTGAATCCGAAAATGTACGGCCCCAGCATGTACCCGTTCGTGCCGAAAGGCGCGCTCGAAGGTGACAGCGATCCCGACAAAATCTGGAAGCCCTTCGACGAAACCGAAGCCTCGCGCCGGACCATCTACGCGCATGTGAAACGCGCTTTGATCGTCCCGCTGATGGAAGTGCTGGATTTTTGCGATACCACCCGCAGCACGGCCAAGCGTCTGAATACGGCGGTGTCGTCGCAGGCGCTCTCGCTATTTAACGGCGACTTCGTAAATCGCCAGGCCCAACATTTTGCGGATCGCCTGGTGAGCGAAGCGGGGCCGGATCCGGCGAAACAAATCGAGCGGGCTTACAGGCTGGCGCTGGCGCGGCCTCCCACGTCGGCCGAGCAAAACGCCATGCAGGAATTTTTGAAGAGAGAATCTCTCGAGCAAATGTGCCGCGTCATTCTCAATCTGAATGAATTCGTGTATCCGAACTGAGGCTGTTAACATGGAACGCTTTATTCCCAACCCGACGCCTTGCGGACGCTCCCGGCGCGAATTTCTGTGGCAAGTAGGCGGAGGCTTTGCCGGCCTCGCCCTGATCGACCTGCTCTCGCGCGACGGATTTTTCGCCCAGCCCGCCCAAGCTGCGACAGGCGTGAGCATGATGGCGCCGCGTCCGCCGCATTTCCCGGCGAAGGCCAAACACGTTATTTTCTTATTCATGAACGGCGCGCCCAGCCACCTCGACACCTTCGACTACAAACCGGCGCTCACTAAATTCAACGGCACTCCGTACAAGGGCGATCTCACCGTAGGCTCGAACGGACGGCCCATCGGCAACCTCATGCAGACGCCGTTCGAGTTTCGCGAGTGCGGCCAGAGCGGCCTCAAGATGTCGACCGAGCTGTTCCCGCATACCTCGAAATTCGCCGACGATCTGTGCGTGATCCGCTCGATGTATACCGACACCGCCGCCCACGCCTCCGGCTGTTTGCAGATGAACACCGGCAATATTCTGATCGGCAAGCCCAGCCTGGGATCGTGGCTGAACTATGGCCTGGGCACGATGAACGAGAGCCTGCCCGGCTTCGTGGTGATGACCGATCCGCGCGGCGGCCCGATCGGCAGCGCCTCCAACTGGACTGCGGGCTACATGCCGGCTGCCTATCAGGGCACGCTGTTTCGCTCGGCCGGCGCGCCGCTGCTCGATTTGTCCACGCCACCCGGCGTCGAAGATCGCACCCAGCGCCGTTCGCTCGATCTGCTGGCGGAACTCAACCGCGATCATTACGAAGCGCACTCCAAGGAATCGGAACTGGCCGCGCGCATTCTGTCCTACGAGCTGGCGTATCGGATGCAGACCACGGCCGCCGAAGTCGTGAATCTGGATAAGGAAGATGTGGCAACCCGCGAGATGTACGGGCTCAACGACAAGCGCACCGCCGATTTCGGACGCAAATGTCTGATTACCCGCCGGCTCTTGGAAAAGGGCGTGCGCTTCATCCAGCTCTACTCCGGCGGCGGCCACATCGAAGACACCTGGGACGGCCACACCGATTGCATCACCAATCACCGCACCCACGCCGGCGAGACCGATCAGCCGATCGCCGCACTGATGACGGATCTGAAACGCAGCGGCCTGTGGGACGAGACGCTGCTCGTCTGGGGCGGCGAATTCGGACGCACGCCCACCAGCGAAGGCGTCAGCAAGCCCGGCCGCGATCACAACTGGCACGGCTTCACGATGTGGCTCGCCGGCGGCGGCGTCAAAGGCGGGCAGGTCGTCGGCGCAACCGACGAACTGGGCTTCAAGGCGGTGGAAGATCCCTGGCACGTTTCCGATTTGCATGCGACCATCCTGCACCTGATGGGCCTGGATCACACCAAGCTCACGTATTTCTATCAGGGGCTGAACCAACGTATTACCGGAGTGCGCGGGGAAGTGATCAAGAAGGTGCTAGCATAGGCCTATTCCATCGTGGTAGCTACAGATGATATGATGTAGCTACTATGGTATCTGTAGGCAGCCGCGAACTGAAGAACCGCCTCGGCAAATACCTGGACTTGGTCCGGCAAGGTCAAACCATTCAAATCACCGACCGCGGCAAGCCCGTCGCCTGTATCTTGCCAGGTCCTGAACCGGTTAGCCGAGAAGACCAGACCCTAGCTCGCCTGCTGGCCAGTGGAACTCTTCGGCTCGCAAAGAGACCGCTGCGCCGCCGCGCCAGACCCACCCGCATGACACCCGGAAAGTCGGTTGCGGAGTTAGTACGTGAAGACCGTCGCTAGATGCTCTATCTGGACACATCAGCTCTGGTGAAACTCTATCTGATCGAGGCGGAAGGTGAGGGGATTGCATCCACGGTCGAGGCCGACGGGCATTGGCTGTTCACCAGCATCGTGACTTACGCGGAGACCGTCGCTACGCTAGCCCGGGCTTTGCGCGAGAAGCGCGTTTCACGCGCCAACTACAACCGCCAGATGCAGGTCTTTCAATCAGACTGGGACTCAATGCATGTGGTCAAGTTGACGCCCGCCGTGCTCGCCCGGGCGCGAAGCCTCATCGAACGCCACCGGCTTCGCGGGTTCGATGCGATTCATCTTTGCTCCGCTTTATGGATCGGCTCCCCGGATTTCGCCTGCTTCGATACAAGACTTCGCGACGCCGCTGCGGCCGAGGGGCTCACGGTGCTCCCTGGTAAAGTAAAGATCTCATGAAAGCCTGGCGATTCTACGGTTTCTCCGATATGCGTTTAGACGACGTGCCCACGCCCCAGATCCGGCCCGGCCACGTGATCGCCAAAGTCCTGTGCGTGCAGCCCAGCGTGACCGAGGCGCAGCTCGCTTTTGGCATCCGCACGCTGGCTTTCGACAAAATCAAAACGCGCCTCGAGACCGAAGCCCCGGTGCAGCTTTTCGGGCATGAGTTCTGCGTGCGCATCGTCGAAACTGGGCCGGGCGTGACGCGATTCAAAGTCGGCGACCGCGTCGCGGCCCGCGCCAAACTGCCCTGCGGCGCCTGCCCGCTGTGCCTCGGCGGACGCGATGCTTTGTGCCGCAAAGGCCCGATCATCGGCTTTCAACTGCCGGGCTGCTTCGCCGAATACGGCTTGCTCCCTGAAATTGCGCTGGTGCACGTGGATGATCGGATTTCCGATAGCGAAGCCGCGTGCCTGCAATCGCTCAGCGACAGCGTGGCCGCCGTTGAGACCGCCGAAATCAAGATGGGAAATTCGATCGCGATCTTCGGCCAGGGCAGCATGGGCCTGGAATGCATGCAGATCGTGCGCGCGAGCGGCGCCGGGCTCATCATTACCGTGGATGTGCGCGAGGAGGCGTGCCGAATGTCGAAAGAATTGGGCGCCGATGTCGTCATCAACGCCGCGGAGCGCGATCCGGTCGCGGCGATTCGCGAGCTCACCGACGGCAACGGCGCCGACGTCGTGTTCGAATGCGCCGGCGGCAGTCCCAAGCAGGGGCTGGCCGGCGATCGCGGCCTGCGCCAGGCCATCGACGCGGTGCGCTCCGGCGGCAAAATCATCGGCGTCTCCTGGTTCGGCCAGCCGCTCGAAGTCGATATCGACCTCATGCGCGAGCGCAGCCTGCGCTATCTCTTCCCCGACATCAGCACCGTCGCGCATCTGGAACACACGGTGCGCCTGGTCGCTTCCGGCCGCGTGAGTTTGAAGCCGACGATCACGCATGTGCTGCAGGGCATCGAATCGGTCCCGCAGGCGTTCGAGATCACCGCCAACAAGGGCAAATACAAGGCGATCAATCCGGCGCAAGTGGTGATGGCATGACCAACCGCCGTGATTCGCAAACGCCTGCTGCGCCTGCGTCCGGCGCTTCTTTCGGACGCGCTCGGCAAATCCGGCGCGATGGATCACGATATGCGCTGCTGGTCCGCCAACTGCCGCATGGCCGGGCCGGCGTTCACCACGCGCGTGCACACCGCGGATATTCTGATGGTGGGCAAAGGCCTTTCGGAATGCCCGCGCGGCAGCGTGCTGGTGATCGACGGCCAGGGCGAGCGCAACACGGCGCTGTGGGGCGCGATCACGACCATCGCCGCGAATCGCAAAGGGCTGGCCGGCGTGGTGATCGACGGCGCGGTGCGCGATGTGTCCTCAATCCGCCGCTCGCGCGTGCCGGTTTTCGCGAAGGCCGCCGTGCCCAACGCCGGAGGCGCGGAATACGCCGGCGAAATCGGCGTGACGATTCAGTGCGGCGGCGCAGTAGTTCATCCCGGCGACTGGCTGCTCAGCGATGAAGACGGCATCGTCGTGATTCCAGCCAGTAAATTGGAAAAGGCACTGTTGGCCGCCGAGAGTCTGGAGAAGAAAGAGCGCGAGATCGAACGCCGCGTGCGAGCCGGCGCGGATCTGGCCGACCTTCTGCGCTACGATGAGCTGCTCAAGGCAAAATCGGCGACCGGCGGCTTGCCCCAGATGCGCTTCAGCGCGGAGCGCCGGCGAAAAGGATAGCAGTGTGCTTCGAACCGGTCTTGGACACGTCCTTAAGTTTGGCTTCGCATCCTTGGTGCTCACCTCGTTCTCTCTCGCGAAACTAACGGCGCAGCGGGCCTTCGAAAAGGACGCACAGCGTCATTTACGAGAGCGTTGAGAAACACAAGATCAATCTTGGAGTAGGATTCAATCCCGTAGTGACCGCTGAGGGAAAGGTCGCGTTAATTCGCGGTCGCCGCTTTGGCTATGGAGATAGGTTTGACTGTAGCCAAACCGAAAGCAAGAATTGGATCGTCATCTATGATCCGGTATCCAAACAGGAAAAAACTATTTTCGATCGCCCACTCGACTACGATCTGCACGAGAGCCCGCTATTCTGCGTGTTCGAACAGATGCAACTGTCGCATGATCGCTCCACGCTTTATCTTGTGAGCCCGGTTTATGCGACATCGGGGAGCCTCGCCATCATCAACCTCGCGCAAGGATCGGTCATCTATGTATCCGGCGTGGATTTGGTCTACGTGATCGCAGAAATCTCAGACGAGTGGTTCTCGGTGGGAGGTAACGACAAGGTACCACTACTCAGAACGTATCTTAGCAAGATCGGTGGGACAATCACCGTGAATGGCAAAAGACTTCCATAGCGGTTCTTGCCAGCCGGGGATTCACAGCGTGTCGTACACCTGATCTTCTTCGTTCTCCCGTTCTGCAAAACTCTTCTCGGCCGCCTTCAGCAGCGCAAGCTCTTCTTCGTCGAGGTCTCGTGTGATCATGATTTCCCCATTCACAAAAACACAAAAGCCCCAGCCTTTCGGCTAGGGCTTTGTGATATACCGGGCAACTTCCTACTCTCCCACACACTTGCGCGTGCAGTACAATCGGGGCTGAGGGGCTTAACTTCCGTGTTCGGGATGGGAACGGGTGGGACCCCCTCGCTAAGGTCACCCAGAATCGTTGCCGAAGCGGATTTTGTAAGTCCGCTCCAGCGAATCGTTGAATATTGACGGAGCACAAAACTGCATTTGTGCTTACAGTAAATTTTATGGTCAAGCCGAACGAGCAATTAGTAACGGTAAGCTCAACGCGTTGCCGCGCTTACACATCCGTCCTATCAAACAGGTAGTCTTCCTGTGCTCTTATTATCTTTCGATTGGGAGATCTCATCTTAGGGAAGGTTTCACGCTTATATGCATTCAGCGTTTATCCTGACCGAACTTCGCTACCCAGCTATGCCACTGGTGTGACAACTGGAACACAAGAGGTTCGTTCACCCCGGTCCTCTCGTACTAAGGGCAAGCCCCTTCAAATCTCCTACGCCCACCACAGATAGGGACCGAACTGTCTCGCGACGTTCTGAACCCAGCTCACGTACCGCTTTAATAGGCGAACAGCCTAACCCTTGGGAGCTTCTACACCCCCAGGATGCGATGAGCCGACATCGAGGTGCCAAACCGGAGCGTCGATGTGAACTCTTGACTCCGATCAGCCTGTTATCCCCGGCGTACCTTTTATCCGTTGAGCGATGGCCCTTCCATGCAGAACCACCGGATCACTAAGGCCTGCTTTCGCATCTGCTCGACTTGTTGGTCTCGCAGTTAACCTGGTTTATGCCTTTGCACTCGTCGGCTGATTTCCAAACAGCCTGAACCAAGCTTCGCGCGCCTCCGTTACTGTTTAGGAGGCGACCGCCCCAGTCAAACTACCCGCCTTCCATTGTCCCTCTCCCGGATTACGGGAGTAGGTTAGAACCACAGAACCATCAGGGTGGTATCTCACCGTTGGCTCCTCCGAGCCCAAGAGCCCGGAATCAAAGCCTCCCACCTATCCTGCGCAGATGGCCCCATAGTTCAATGAAAAGGTATAGTAAAGGTGCACGGGGTCTTTCCGTCTAGTGGCGGGCACCCGGCGTCTTCACCGGGACCACAAGTTCGCCGGGCGGCTTGTTAAGACAGTTCTCAGATCGTTACGCCATTCGTGCAGGTCGGAACTTACCCGACAAGGAATTTCGCTACCTTAGGACCGTTATAGTTACGGCCGCCGTTCACCGGGGCTTCAGTTCAAAGCTTCGCCTTGCGGCTAACCTCTCCCTTTAACCTTCCGGCACCGGGCAGGCGTCAGCCCCTATACGTCGTTTTCGACTTTGCAGAGACCTGTGTTTTTGTTAAACAGTCGCCTGAGACTATTCACTGCGACCCCTCTTGCGAGGGGCACTCCTTCTCCCGAAGTTACGGAGCTAATGTGCCTAGTTCCTGAACAAACCATCACCCGAGCGCCTTAGAATATTCATCTCGTCCACCTGTGTCGGTTTGTGGTACGGATACCTAACTCTCCTTAGAGGCTTTTCCTGGCAGACGACCCGGCGGATTTGCCTGTCCGGATCTCCCTTCACCTATCTTTGAAACCATTGCGCAGATAGGCTTACGGTCTGCGTCCCCCCTTCGGTCTTTATCGAGCTTCGGTAGTGCAGGAATATTAACCTGCTGTCCATCGGTTACGCCTTTCGGCCTCACCTTAGGCTCCGACTAACCCTGAGCGGATTAACCTTTCTCAGGAATCCTTAGACTTACGGCGACCAGGGTTCTCACCTGGTTTTTCGCTACTTATGCTGGCAGAGTCACTTCCTAAGCGTCCAGCCGTCCTTGCGGTCGACCTTCGCTCACTTAAGAACGCTTTCCTACCATCCGCGACCTTGCGGCCGCGAATCCATAACTTCGGTACTGTGCTTGAGCCCCGTTATATTGTCGGCACCGAGCGACTCGACCAGTGAGCTGTTACGCTTTCTTTAAAGGATGGCTGCTTCTAAGCCAACCTCCTGGCTGTCTGAGTCTCTCGACTTCCTTTCCCACTAAGCACAGATTTTGGGACCTTAGTTGACGGTCTGGGCTGTTTCCCTCTCGACTATGAAGCTTAGCCCCCACAGTCTGACTCCCGCGCTACACGTTAACGGCATTCGCAGTTTGGTTGAATTCGGTAACCTGGGAAGGCCCCTAGTTCATCCAGATCTCTACCACCGTCACGGACCACGCGAGGCTAGCCCTAAAGCTATTTCGGAAAGAACGAGCTATCACGGAATTTGATTAGCCTTTCACCCCTACCCTCAGCTCATCCGAGCTGTTTTCAACCAACACCGGTTCGGACCTCCATCCGCTGTTACACGGACTTCATCCTGGCCAAGGGTAGATCATCCCGCTTCGCGTCTATTCCCAGCGACTCAACGCCCTATTCAGACTCGCTTTCGCTACGGCTCGCTTTCGCTTAACCTTGCCACTGAGAATAACTAGCCAGCTCATTATGCAATAGGCACGATGTCAGGCATTCCCCTTGCGGGGCATAGCCCTCCAACTGCTTGTAAGCGTGTGGTTTCAGGTACTATTTCACTCCCCTCGCAGGGGTACTTTTCACCTTTCCCTCACGGTACTGGTTCACTATCGGTCGCAAGTTAGTATTTAGCCTTGCCGGATGGTCCCGGCGGGTTCTCGCAGGGTTTCACGTGCCCCGCGATACTCAGGAGCCACTGGAAGGAGGATTGCATTTTCACCTACGGGGCTGTCACCCTCTATGGCCGGCCTTTCCAGACCGTTCGATTAACACTTTCCTATCCCTCTTTTTACCAGGCGGCTTCTCCATCTCCGTTCCCTTGTGAGGCCCGGCTAATGAAAAAGTCACCTGATATTGTGGTCCTACAACCCCAGACTCTCCTTTCGAATCGTCTGGTTTGGGCTTTTCCGATTTCGCTCGCCACTACTTTCGGAATCTCTGTTGATTTCTCTTCCTCTGGGTACTGAGATGGTTCACTTCCCCAGGTTTGCTCCAACACCCTATGAATTCAGGTGAAGGTAATCGATGTTCGCATCGATTGGGTTTCCCCATTCGGAAATCCCCGGATCACAGACTGTTAGCGTCTTCCCGGAGCTTATCGCAGCTGACCACGTCCTTCATCGCCTACTTGCGCCAAGGCATCCACACACACGCCCTTAGTAGCTTGACCATAAAATCTACTCTAGACACAAATGTTCTTTGTGCGCTTTGCATTTACTTGTAGTAAATGCCCGTCAATATTCAATTGTCAAAGAACTCAGATAGCCAACGATTCAGCCATCTATACGAACGGGCTTATTTAAAACCCGTTCCTACACATGACTGAAGAATTTTATGGTGGGCCTGGGTAGAATCGAACTACCGACCTCACCCTTATCAGGGGTGCGCTCTAGCCAACTGAGCTACAGGCCCAAAGTCCTGAAACGCCCGGAAAACTGGTGGAGCTGGTCGGGATCGAACCGGCGACCTCCTGAATGCAAATCAGGCGCTCTCCCAGCTGAGCTACAGCCCCTGATGGGCGGATTCTCAAATCCGCCCCTACCAAAATCTTTTCGAGGCCGATTGGACGCAAGGACCGCGCAGACCAGCCGCGCAGCCACTTACTCAAACTACAAAACTCTAAGTGGAAATCCGAAACGGACTCCCTTTACCACTTCCTTGCGGTCGCGATTCAGGGGTTTGGAGTGGAACGGCTGTCACTTTGTACATATAAGTGACTCCACCCACGTTCTCTCTTAGAAAGGAGGTGATCCAGCCGCAGGTTCTCCTACGGCTACCTTGTTACGACTTCACCCCAATCATGAATCATACCTTGGGCCGCTGCTCCCCTTGCGGGTCAGCCTGCAGACTTCTAGTACAATCCACTTTCGTGATGTGACGGGCGGTGTGTACAAGGCCCGGGAACGTATTCACGCCATCGTTCTGATACGGCATTACTAGCGATTCCAGCTTCATGCAGGCGAGTTGCAGCCTGCAATCCGAACTGAGAACGGTTTTTTGCGATTGGCTCCCCCTTGCGGGTTGGCAGCGCTTTGTACCGTCCATTGTAGCACGTGTGTAGCCCTGGACATAAAGGCCATGAGGACTTGACGTCATCCCCACCTTCCTCCAGCTTATCGCTGGCGGTCTCCTGCGAGTTCCCAACTAAATGATGGCAACACAGGACAAGGGTTGCGCTCGTTGCGGGACTTAACCCAACATCTCACGACACGAGCTGACGACAGCCATGCAGCACCTCGACTCCCGTCCCTTGCGGGAAAACCGTGTTTCCACAGCTTTTCGTGAGCCGTTCGAGCCCAGGTAAGGTTCTTCGCGTTGCGTCGAATTGAACCACATGCTCCACCGCTTGTGCGGGCCCCCGTCAATTCCTTTGAGTTTCAGCCTTGCGACTGTACTCCCCAGGCGGCATATTTAACGCGTTAGCTCCGGCACAGATCAACTGAATGACCTACACCAAATATGCATCGTTTAGGGCGTGGACTACCAGGGTATCTAATCCTGTTTGCTACCCACGCTTTCGTGTCTCAGCGTCAGTTGCGGTCCAGAGAGCCGTCTACACCACAGGTATTCCTCCTGATATCTACGCATTTCACCGCTACACCAGGAATTCTACTCTCCCATCCCGCACTCTAGCCCCCCAGTCTTCGGCGCACCCTCCCGGTTGAGCCGGGAGATTTCACACCAAACTTAGAAGGCCGCCTACACACCCTTTACGCCCAGTAACTCCGAACAACGCTTGCTGCCTACGTATTACCGCGGCTGCTGGCACGTAGTTAGCCGCAGCTGCTTCTGCAGGTACCGTCATAATCTTCCCTGCCGAAAGAGCTTTACACCCCGAAGGGCTTCATCGCTCACGCGGCGTCGCTGCATCAGGGTTGCCCCCATTGTGCAAGATTCCCCACTGCTGCCTCCCGTAGGAGTCTGGCCCGTGTTTCAGTGCCAGTGTGGCCGTGTGCCCTCTCAGGCCGGCTACCGATCATAGCCTTGGTAGGCCGTTACCCTACCAACTAGCTAATCAGCCGCGGACTCCTCCTCGAGCGCATTGCTGCTTTCCCCTCTCGGGAATATGCGGTATTAGCGCCGGTTTCCCAGCGTTATTCCCCACTCCAGGGCAGATAATCCACGTGTTACTCACCCGTACGCCACTGTACTCACAGGATTGCTCCTGCTTTCTCGTTCGACTTGCATGTGTTAAGCGCGCCGCCAGCGTTGATTCTGAGCCGGGATCAAACTCTCATTTTAACTTGTGAGAATTAAATCGTTCCGGTAAAACTCAGAGTTCTGACGAAGTTCAAATATTTGCGTCCAACCAGATTGTCAAAGATCTGTGCGATGACCCACACGCATCTTGCGATACCCTGACCACCACAGGCCTCGAAACTTGCCGACTGGGAAAATACCTCCAGCCGTTAAACTTCTAAAGTCTGAAAGAACTACCAGGAAGGTTCGTATCCGCCCAACGCGAAGGCTCGCGCCGAGTTTTGTTACCTATCCTTGCTATGCCTCCAAGGCTACCACCGTTTCCTGTTCCTGGCAAATTCCCTGGAACATCACGGCAGCACTCTCCCTCTGGCGGCGACTTGATTAGAATAACAAAAGGATCACGAAGGCGCAATGGCTGGGAAGATTTTATTTTTCACCATAAAATCAATGGTTTAGCGAACCCTGCTACGATCGATCCATGCCTCGGGTCATTTATCTCCATGGGTTTGCGTCCGGTCCAGCCTCTCAAAAGGCCTCCTTTTTCCGCTCCCGCGTCCCCCATTTGGAAGTCCCGGACCTCGCCGGCGGCGATTTTGAGCACCTGACGATCACCGGGCAACTGCAAATCATCGAAGCCTTGGCCGCAGGCGATCCGGTGGCTCTGGTGGGCTCCAGCCTGGGCGGCTATCTGGCCGCACTCTACGCCGCCCGCCATCCGGAGGTCACCCGCCTGGTCCTGCTCGCTCCAGCCCTCGGATTTGCCCGCCGCTGGGCCCAATCCATCGACGTCGCCACTTGGCGCCGCAACGGATTCATCGAGGTCTATCATTACGGCGAGAAAACGCAGCGCCGCCTGGGCTGCCAACTGCTTGACGACGCGGCCCGGTACGAGGATTCCCCTGCGTTTTCGCAGCCGGCGCTGCTGTTCCACGGGACGCGCGATAACGTCGTCCCCAGCCAGGGCTCAGCGCAGTTCGCGGCAGATCATCCCAACGTCCAACTGCGCCTGCTCGATTCCGGCCACGAACTGACTGACGTGCTCGACACGATCTGGCAGGAAACCGCGCCGTTCCTGATAAGCTAACAATCATGGAGTTGGAAGTACGCCAACGTTTTCAGGCAATCGAGGCCGTCTTGCAGTCGATCGCCGAGAGCCAGAAGGCATCAGCCGCCCGCGCCGACGCCCGCATGGACCGGGCCGAAGCCCGCATGGACCAATTTGAGCTTCGGATAGAGAAATCCGAAGCCCGTTTCAACAAGCGAATAGATGCCATTGGCAAGCTCATTCAAACCGGCATGAGAATGATCGTTCGCATCGAAGCCAATATCGATCGCCTTGAGGCCAATCAGGGCAAAACGGATCTAAAGCTGGGCGAGGTCACCGACAAACTCGACGCCCTCATCACCGTGGTGGACGGCGTGGTCAAGCGTCCTGGACCGAATCCGCGCTAATCGCGTGCCCGCCCCCACCCGCATCCAAATCGCGCGCCTGCTGCGCCGTATTTCGTTCAACAAGCACCTGGGAATGCGCCTGGTTCGCCTTCATCCCGATGGCGTTACACTCTCCTGCCCCATTCGCCCCGAGTTGCTCAATGCCGCCGGGGTGCTGCATGGCGGCGTCACCGCTGCCATGGCCGATGTCGCCGTCGGCATGGCCGTGGTCCGCCATCTGCGCGCTACTCATGCCATCACCACCGTCGAGATGAAAGTGAATTATCTGCGGGCGGTGACGGGGCGCAAAATCCTGGCCCGCGCGCGCCTGGTGCGGGTCGGCTCCACGCTCGCCATCGGCAAAGTGGATCTGCACGACGACCAATCCCGCCTTGTCGCGATCGCGCTGGTTACGTACATGATCCTGGGCGGCCCGCACCCGCTAGTCAAGCCCGCAACAGGCCCGGCAAAGAAACGCCCCGGTAGCCGGGGAAAACCTCGCTGAGATTGCGATTGCCCAAATGCGTCGCCACGACTTCGCCCAAGACCTGCCGGAAGTCGGTAGTGACCTGTAAATCGCGGCCTTCGTAGAGTTGTTCCTTCTCCAAACCGGGCCATTTTCCATAAACTTTGCCGCCGCGCACCGGCCCGCCCAAGACAAATATCACGTTGGCGTGGCCGTGATCGGTTCCGCGATTGCCGTTCTCCTGCGCCGTTCGCCCGAACTCCGACATCGTCACCAGTACCACGTCGCCAGCGCGATCGCCCAGGTCCTGCCAGAACGCCGCGAGCGATCGCCCAAATTCGCCCAACAGATTCGCCAGCTGCCCTTGCGACGGCCGAGCCCCGACTTCATTGACGTGATGATCCCAGCCGCCGATATCGGCGAACGCCACTTCCACGCCCACATCGGCCTTGATGAGCTGGGCAATTTGCCGCAAACTCGCCGCCAGTTTTCCCCGCGGATAATCCGCGCCCGCGGCCGGCGTGTAGCCCTGCTTGTCGACCGACTTCAGCATCGCCACGGCTTCAAAAGTTTCCCGGCCCGCGCCCGCCAGCAGCTTATCCGGCGCGCCCGCGTACATCGATTCAAACACCTGCGATGCGCCTTCATTGCGCACCTGAAAACCAGGCAGGCTTTCGATGGCGATGGCGCTGGCCTTACCGCGCAGCGCACGCGGCAGCATGGGTCCCATGGCCATGGCGCGCAACGGAGAGACAACGCCATGCTCCTGCGCCAGCGCCCGGTTCAGCCAGCCGTCCGTGGTAGCTTTCCAACCCGGCGTGCCGGACTCCATATAATCTTGCGCATCGAAATGCGAGCGCGTCGGGTCCGGCGATCCCGCCGCATGCACAATGGCCAGATGGCCGCCATCGTACAGCGGCTTCAAAGGTGCAAGCGAAGGATGCAAGCCAAAAAATCCATCCAGGTCGATGGCCGCATCCAGTCCGCCACCCGCAGCCGGCCGTGGAACAGCAATGGCTGGACGCAGTTCGTAATAGCGCTTCTCGGCATGCGGCACGACGATGTTCAGCCCGTCCGCAGCGCCGCGCTGGAAAATTGCCACCAGAACTTTCTTGCGCCGCTCCCGCGCATCGGCTCCTTGCAGCGCGCGCGTGAGCCACACAGGCGCAGCGCCCACGCCCACCATGGCCAATGCCGAGTTGCGTAGAAATATTCTGCGTGTGGACATTGCGTTTATCTCCGCTGGAAGTCCGGCGAGCCCAGCGTCAGGCCCGCAATCACCAGAGCGCGCGGCACGGCAGCAGGGTCGGTGCTGGTTGCCAGGGCCTTTTCAACCGCGCCTTGCGCCTGGTCGGAAAGATCGGCCTGCAGCAGCGATTTGGCGATCGCCTGCGTATCCTGCTCCGCGCCAAATCGTCCGGCGTCCACTTTGACGCCCGGCATGCGGTTCGCGGCCAGCGCCACTGCAAAATTCATGCGCGCGACTAATGCCGCCGAGTTGATCCATTCTTCGCTGGAATTGGAATAGCCGGTCGGCTCCTGCTTGCGGTAGAGCGGCTCACCCAATTTCGTCAGTTGCTGCGCCAGCGCAAAGCCGAATTCGACATCTGCGTTCAAAGCCCGCACCGAACTCGCCACCATCTCGAGCGGCGATTTCACCTTCGACCGGTACGCCCCCTGCGACCAGAATTCGGGCGCATGCAGCATGGTCTCAAGCACCGCGCGGATGTCGCCATCGGTGCGCCGGAAAGTCTGCGCCATTTTTTCGACCAGCGCATCGGGCGGATGATCGGCCACGAATCGCACCGCCAGTTGGCGCGAAATAAAGCGCGCGGTCGAAGGATGATGCGCCAGAATATCCAGCACTTTGAGGCCGTCGTCCATGCCGCCGCCGGCCGGAATGTTCACCCCCAGCACGGTCTTCGCCCCACGGTCGTGCACGCGCTCGTTGAACTCGAACCCGCCGCCCTGGCGTGGATTCTTGATGGTCCATCCGGTGAAGCAGCGCGCCACCTCCGTCACGTCGCGCTGCGTGTAGCCGCCATCAACGCCCAAAGTATGCAGCTCCATCAATTCGCGCGCGTAGTTTTCATTGAGGCCGCGCCGGGTTTTAGCCAGACGCGCCGCCGGCAACTGCCCGGCAGCCACCGGATCGACCGACTGGAAATTGTCCAGATAAAAAAGCATCGCCGGAGATTCCGCCGTAGCCCGCAACAGGCTGCCGAATTTCAGCAGCACGTACGGGCGGATTACGTCGCGCTCATACCCGGTTACCAGATACCGGTCGGCACCTTTGTCCACAAAAATGTTGAAGTGATTGAACCAGAAATCCGTCAGCAGCTCTTCCAGTTGATGGTTGCTGTAAATCGCTCGATACAGCTTGGCTTCGATCAAATCCTGCACGATGACCTGCATCGGACCGCCCGATTTCTGAATCTTGCGCCGCAGCTCCGGCGGCGCGGCAGCATATAGCTCAATCCGGATTTTGGGCGGCAGCGCTTCGAGGAGCGCGTCTTGCTTGCCTTCTGGCAGCGAGCGGTAGAGCGCCAGCTTTTCCTCCGCCGTGCCGCGCCGCAGCGTGCGCTTCTGCTCGGCGGTCAGAGTCGAGCGATTCGATCGCCGCCGGGACTGCCCGCGTCATCTTTCGAATCCTGCTTGCGCTTGTAGCGCCGCTCGGCGCTCGCCACCATCATGCGCTGCTCGGGATCGGCGGGATACGCCACGCGCCCGTCCATCATCGCCTTGATGAGCTGCGGAGGCGGATAGTTGGCCACCATCTCCTTGCTCGACATCCGCAACGTATCGAGCGGCGCCAGCTTCTGGGCCAGCACCGGATTTTCGGCTAGGTCGTCGGGATGTAGTTGCTGCGCAATCCACGCCTCGATCCCCATCTTCTCCACGCGTTCGAAATCGCCGGGGCGCGGTCCGAACGTCAGCCGGTTCAAGGCGTGATTGATTTTCTGGCTGCTCGAAAGGGGCGTGGAAAAATCGCCGCCGGATTTCTGGGGCGCGGCCGATACAGCGAGCACAATCGAAAAGGCGAGGAGCGATCGTCGTCGCATACTACTATGCTAGAACGCTGCGGCGGCTGAAAAGTTGCGCCGGAAACTCCGAGATTATCGTTGGTTAACCCTTAAGGCGCAGGAAAAACCACACCATTCCCATCACCAGCAACGCTGACGCGGAAACTTGTACCGGCCGGAATACCGCCGCCACTCGTTCGATCCGCGAGAAAATCAGCGCAAACACGGCAATAATTGCGGCCTCGGTGACGACCGCCCCCGCCAGCACGGTGAAAGGCCGGTATGCCGTCGCTTGCAGGAACAGTGCGAAGTACAAGCCATGGAATCCGCCCAGCGCGCAGGCGATGATCCAGCGGCCACCGGCACGCGGCAGCAGCAAAACCTCAACCGCCAGATAAGCCAGCGCCAGTGCGGAAGCGGCCTCCACAAAACGCGGCGCCGGCAACCAGCCTGTCCGCGGCACAATCGCGGCAGCAGCCACTTGCCCCAGCAGAAACATCCCGGCAATGGCGAATAACTCGCGACGGCTGCGCGCCGCCAGCGCCAGGCTGGCCAAGAACAGCACCTGCACCCAGCCGCCCACGGCGCGCAACGCACCGGCGCCGGTCTCCGTCATGGCAACTTCCAGCTGGCGTAGGCGGCCGGAAACGCAGCGTGGCTTTTTGGAAAGAGAAATCGAAGATGGCTTGGTCGCGCAAGCCGCCCGTCTTCTCCGCATGCAGTAAGTGCACGTGATTGGCCACCGTGACGGCGTGCAGTGTGCACTCGACGTCCAAGAATTCCACCGGCGCCGGGAATTCATAGAGCGCCGTGCAAATCGCGAGCGCCTGATCTTTGTCCTCGCGGCAATGGCGCTCCGTCGCGACGCCCTCGCGCCCGTCAGCCTTGAATTTGATGTGCTCAAAAATGGCGCGCTCGGGATCGGTGACATGCGCCATTTCGTAAATCGGCATGCGCAGTTCATAGCGGGCGTGCGCGCCATCGATCGAAATATCGCCCGAGCTCATGCTCACGACGTGCGCATGGGCCACGCCGACAGCCAGAATCAAGAGCGCTGGCAGCCTCATGAATGCGCGGCCCGGCCTTTGTGGATCTGCCGGTAGACAATCCGCCCAAGCGCCAGAATGGGAATCGATAGAAATGTTCCGGCAATCCCGCCGATTTCTCCGCCGGCGAACACGCCGAAAATTACCAGCAGCGGATGCAGTTCCATGCCGCTGCTCATCAAACGGGGCGAGAGCACATAGTCCTGAAGCAATCGGAAAACGGCCAGAAAGATGACCAGCCACAAAATGTGCGGATACCCGCTCACCAGTGCGACGAACAGAATCAGCGCGGCGGCCGTCATCGGACCCACCACAGGAATGAATTCCAGCACTGCCGCAATCGCTGCCAGCAGCTGGCCGTAGGGAACGCCGGTCAAGGCGAAGAAAGAAGTAAAGAAAATCAGCGTAGCCATGGCCAACAGCGTCAAAGCCCGCACGTATTGGGCCAGCAGCACGTTCACGTCGCGCGCAATCTCATCCAGCATGGCGCGGTGCTTGCCGTCGCCCGCCAACTGCACAAAGCTCTCGCGAATGCTGCCAGCGTCTTTCAGAAAGAAGAAACTCAGGATCGGTACCACCACGATGATGATCAGGCTTCCCGCCGCCGAAATGATTCTGCGCCCCACCGCCGGCAGCAGGGTCACGATATCCTTGGCGTGCTCGGCAAATTGTGTTTCCACATTACTCAAAATCGTTTCCATCAGCGACCCGGCCTGCGGCGTCATCTGCTTCGCCCGCTGGATAAATTCCGGTATGCGCGAAAGCAAGGCGTTGGCCTGCTCTCCCACCCGCGAACCGAGCACGATTCCCACCCATACCAGAAATCCGATCACCAGCAGGTACGCAATCAGCAGCGCCGGCGTGCGCGTCCGGCTGGCCGGCAGAATGCGGTTCAGCAGGTTGACCAGCGGCGAGAGCAGGTAGGCGAACAGCACCGCGACGATGAACAAAAACAGAGTCGCGCGTATTTCGTACACCAGCAGGATCGACAAAATAATAACGGCCGCCGTCCAGGTGTAGCGCGCCGCGTTGCGATCAATGCCCAACATCAATTTTCTCCACGCGCACTTTGACAATACGGTTGCGATCCATCTCCACCACAGTGTAACGGCGTCCGTCGAACTCGACAGTCTCGCCGCCCTTGGGGATGCTGCCCAGCTTCATCAACAGGAAGCCCGCCAGGGTTTCGAAAGCTCCGCCCGCGGGAATTTCGATGCCGTATTGCTGCTCCAGATCGCGAATTTTGGTAGCGCCTTCCAACTCGGCCACATCGGATTCCGGCGACCGCGGCTCCACCTTTTCGTCGTACTCATCGGCAATCGCGCCCACGATTTGCTCAAGCACATCCTCGACCGTCACCAGCCCGGTGATCGTGCCGAACTCGTCCACCACCATCGCCATGTGCGAGCGTCCCTGTTGAAATTCGCCGAGCAATTGCGTCACCGGCTTGGTCTCCGGCACCACCAGATGCTTGCGCAGCAGGCGCCGCACTTGGAACGGACGCGGCGTGCGGCCCGTGCGAATGGCAGCTCGCCGCTCCTGCCAGACCGGCAGCAGGTCCTTGTAGTGCAGGATGCCGATGATTTGCTCGGGCTGCTGCTGATACACCGGCAGCCGCGAGTGCTGCTCCTCGATCATAGTGGCCAGCACCTGTTCGAGCGTGGCATCCAGCGGTATCGAAACCATGCCATTGCGCGGGACCATGATTTCGCGCACCGCAATGCTATCCAGATCGAGGACGCGATGAATCATCTCGCCCTGCAATTCCGCCAGATGGCCCAAACCGCGGCTGGAGCTCACAATCAGTTTCAGTTCTTCAGCTGAATGCCCGCCGCCCCGGTGCGCGCCGCGCGTCCTCATGCCGGCTGTCACGGCCGCGCTCGAGCGCTCGATGATCCACACAAATGGATACAGGATGCGGTAGAAAATCTGCAGCGCCGGCGCCACCGCAATGGCCAGGCCGTCGGCTTTATCGATCGCCAGATTTTTGGGCACCACTTCACCCACCACGACGTGCACGTAGGTCATAGCGAGAAAGGCGACCACGAAACTTGCTCCGCGCAATACCGCCGTACTCGCCGGCGTCAACAGCGGACTCAGCCACCCGACGATGAAACCGTACAGCGTTTCCTCTCCGGCCCAGCCCAGGCCCAGGCTGGCGAACGTGACGCCGATCTGGGTCACGGATAGCAGCCGCTCCGGATTGGCCAGCAAATCCAGCGCCGACTGCGCCCCGGCCCTGCCTTCTTCCGCCAATTGCCGCAGCCGCGACGGCCGCACCGAGAGCAGCGACACTTCCGCAGCCGCAAAAAATCCGTTGCCGGCCACGATCAGCAGCAGAAAAAGAACGCGAAATCCGTAATACGATTCGGCCATGTATCGGTAGAATAGGCATTCATGCCCGCTTCCACGCCATGAATCGCCTTCTGAAATATATCAACACGGCGATAGCGGTGTTGGCCGTTCTCGTGCTCGGCGTCGTCTATTGGTACGGCTGGCGGCCCTTGCCGCAGACTTCCGGCAGCATCACGGCGCCGCTCGCGCAGCCGGTCACGGTGCGCTTCGACAACCTCGGTGAGCCGCATATCACAGCCGCCAACGAAGACGATCTGCTCTTCGCGCAAGGCTACCTCACCGCGCAGGAGCGCCTGTTTCAGATGGACGCGCTGCGCCGTCAGGCGGCTGGCGACTTGTCGGAGGTGATCGGCATGGCCACCCTCGAAAGCGATCGCGAGGCCCGCCGCCTGCGCCTGCGCCGCATCGCTGAAGAGGCCTATACTTCGCTTCCGCCCAAGGACCGCGCCGCGCTCGCCGCCTATGCCCGCGGGGTGAGCTACTACATCGCTACTCATCTCGACCGGCTGCCGTTCGAGTTCAAAGCGCTGGGTTACGACCCGCGTCCCTGGAGCGTCATCGATTGCATTCTTGCCGGTCTGCAAATGTACAAAACGCTCACCACCACCTGGCCCGACGAATTGCTGAAGCGCAGTATGCTGGCGGCGGGCGATGCGGCTAAAGTGAATTTCCTGCTGCCCACGCGCACCGGATCCGAAATGCCGCCCGGCGGCGACGCCCACGCCGGCTCCAATGCCTGGGCCATTTCCGGCGCCCACACAGCTTCCGGAAAGCCGCTGCTCTCGAACGACATGCACTTGGAATTTTCCATTCCCGGCATCTGGTTCATGGTGCATCTGCAAGCGCCCGGCATCAATGTCAGCGGCGTTTCCCTGCCCGGTACACCGGGTGTGATTGTGGGACATAACGAGCGCATCGCCTGGGGCCTCACCAATCTGCATTTCGATGTGCAGGATCTCTACATCGAAAAAATCGACGAGCGCACCGGCCAATTCCAGTTTCGCGGCAAGGTGCTGCAGGCCCGCTCGGAACGCGAGTTGATTCCGGTGAAGGGCGCGCGTTCTGTGGAAGTGGCCAACTGGGTCACCGTGCATGGTCCGCTGTGGACTGCCGACCACCAGCAGCGGCTCTCCCTGCGCTGGGCCGCGGCTGAGCCCGGTAGTTTCCAATTTCCGTTTCTCGAAATCAATCGCGCGCGCAACTGGCAAGAATTTACCGCCGCCGTCGCCCGCTTTCCAGGCCCCGGGCAGAATTTCGTTTACGCCGACGTGGATGGCAACATCGGCTATCACGCCGCGGGGCGTTTGCCGATTCGCCGCCATTCCGTGGGCGATGTCCCAGTCGACGGCGCGTCCGGCGATTTCGAATGGGACGGCTTCATCCCCTTCGACCGCTTGCCTTCGTCCTACAATCCGCCAGATGGCTTCATTGTGACCGCCAATCAGAATCCGTTCCCAGCCGATTATCCGTTCCCGGTCAACGGCAATTTCGCGTCCCCGTATCGCTCCGCGCAAATCCGCAATTTGTTAGCGGCGAAGAACGGCCTGCGTCCCAGCGACACCCTGGCCGTGCAGGTGGATATCTATTCCGCCTTCAGCCACTATCTGGCGCAAACGCTCGTCGCAGCCTACGACCACCGCAAGATCGTTGACCCAAACCTGGCCGACACCATCGCCGTGTTGCGCGCATGGAACGGACAGATGGAGATGCATCAAGCCGCGCCGCTCATCGCAACCCTGGCGTTTCAACATCTGCGCAAAGCCGCCGCCGAATCGGCTTCACCCGGCGCGGGCGAGCATTACGAAATGCAGATGGCGTCCGCCGCCCTCGAAAAACTTCTGCGCACGCGTCCAGCGGGATGGTTCCGCGATTATGACGAGACCCTGCTCAAGTCACTCGCCGATGCGCTGGAAGAAGGCCGCCGAATCCAGGGGCCGAATGTCCGCAAGTGGATTTACGGCGCGGCGCTCGAGTTGCTGATCGCTCATCCCATCGGCCATCGCCTGCCGGTGGTTGGAAAATATTTCGATGTCGGCCCAACTTGGATGAGCGGGTCGCCAACTACCGTGAAGCAAACCACACGCCGCCTGGGCCCCTCGATGCGAATGAATGCCGACCTGGCCGATTGGGACCGCTCGCAATTGAATCTGCCCATCGGCGAATCGGGACATGTGCTGTCCCGCCATTACAAAGATCAGTGGGAGGCGTATTATAACGGGACGAGCTTCCCCATGCCGTTCCAAAAGGTGGATGCGAAGAGCGTGCTGCAACTGGTGCCGCGATAATGCGCGCGCTTCTCTTGCTGCTGGCCGTGAGCGCCTACGCCGAAGATCTCGCGGTCGGCAAATTCTTGGTAGCCCACCGCGACCTGGGCGATCCCAACTTCGCCGAGACGGTGGTCCTGCTGCTTCATTACGACGAAGAAGAAGGCGCCATGGGCCTCATCATCAACCGGCAGACCAAGCTCCCGATCTCGCGCGCGCTCAAGCCGCTGAAAGACTCCGAAGGCCACTCCGACCCGGTCTATCTTGGCGGACCCGTTGACCGTACATCCATCCAGGCCCTGCTGCGATCGCCCACCAAACTGGCTGAGGGCGACCACGTCTTCGCCGACGTTTACACGATTTCAAGCGAGCGGCTTCTGCAGAACGCCCTGCAAGCCGGCACCGGCGCGACTGCGTTTCGTGTCTACCTGGGCTACGCCGGCTGGGGCCCGGGCCAATTGGAACGCGAAGTGGAAGCCGGCGGCTGGTGGGTTTTTCCTGGCGATGCGAAATATGTTTTCGACGCCCATCCGGAGACACTGTGGACGCGACTGATCGAAAAGACAGAGTTGCAGATCGCGTGGCTCTGGAAATATCGGCTGTCCCCTTTCCTGCCATGAATTGGAAAAAGCGGCCTCTCTCCGTGATCATCATCAGTTGTGTGTACATATTGGCGGGCGCGATAGGCTTCGCTTACCACTTCACCGAGTTCCTAGCGCCCAATCCGTTTCAATACGACATCGTCGGGATCGCACTCGTGCGCCTCACCGCGGTTGTGTGTGGCGTATATATGCTGCTCGGCCACAACTGGGCGCGCTGGGTTGCGCTCGCATGGATCGCGCTCCACGTAATCCTGAGCGCCTTCCACTCCTTACCGCAGTTCGCGATCCACTGTCTGTTTCTCGCCGTGATCACCTGGTTTCTTTTTCGCCCCGAGGTAACGCGATATTTTCGCGGTACGAAGATCGGGCCGGAAACCGGGACAACCTAAAGGAGAGACCAAGTGCGCCGCCTCATATCGTCCGGATCGACATTCGAACGCGAGATTGGTTACTCCAGAGCCGATCGTTGATGGCGATTGGGTATTCATCTCAGGCACAACCGGCTTCGACTACCAAACCATGACGATTTCAGACGACGTCGTCGACCAGGCCGAGCAGTGCTTGCGCAATATCGAAAAGGCGCTGACAGAGGCAGGGAGCCGATGGGCAGACGTCGTCCGCGTCCGCTACATCCTGCCCAGGGTCGAAGATTTCGAGCGGTGCTGGCCGGTCCTTCGCAAATATCTGGGCGAAGTGCGCCCCGCCGCGACGATGATCGCCGCCGGACTTTCCGATCCAAGAATGAAAATTGAAATTGAAGTAACGGCGAAGAAATCTTCGTGACCGAAAAGCAGTCCAAGCTCGACGACTTATTCCGCCGCGCCGACGCGCAGTGGGAGAAGGGCAAGTTGAAGTCCGCCTTTCGCTTGTTCCTGGCTCGCTGCGAAGGGAGGCGATTCCAGCTGCCAAGTCAACCTCGGAAACTTCTACATCGATGGAACCGGAGTCAAGCCCAATCGCGCCAAGGCAATGTACTGGTACAAGCGAGCCTATCAACAAGGACACGGGGCCGTGGCAAGCAACATTGCCTGCGTCTATCGGGACGAGAAGAACTTGAAGCAAGCTCTGCGTTGGTTTGAGCGAGCTGTAAAGTTGCAGGATGGTGATGCGAACTTGGAAATAGCCAAACTTTATCTGGCTAACAGGCACAACAAGACAAGATCATCCCGTATCTAAAGCGAACCATCAAAGCCAAGTACGTGACGAAGTCATCTACAGACGAAGCCCGCCGCCTTCTGAAGCGCCTGATGTAGGGGCGGGTTTCAAACCCGCCCTTGTTCCTTCTCCCGGAAGGGCGGGTTTGAAACCCGACCCTACATAACATCAGATCGGCGCCGCCATCCATCAAGCCCGTTCGTTCCAAAACCGCTGCGCCCACAGCCACGCGCCGGCGGGAATCAGCATCGCCACGCCCGTCGCCAGGGCCACTGAACGCACATTGATCCCCGCATCCACGGCCAGACTCGCCATGTAACTGGTCACCGCAATGGTCAACATGCAGAAGCTCAAGTCCGCCGAAAACACGCGTCCGCGAAATTCATCGCCCGTGTAGCGCTGCAGCAGCGTGGTCGAGAACACCCACACAATCGAGCCGCCCGCGTGCGAGAACAGTACGGCCAGCATTGCCAGCGGCAGCGTCGGCGCCTGCGAGAGCGTCATGTAACCCAATGCCGAAAGCAGAAACGCCAGCAGGATTCCGCGGCGCATGCGCGGGACGCTGCCTCCCGCCCATCCCGCCGATGTGAGCGGACCCAGCAGCGCCCCGACGCCGCGCGCGCACATTAGCAGGCTCATTCCCAGCATCACGCTGCGCTGCGGGTCGATGCCGCGCAGCGTCACCGGGAAAATGCGCGAACCCATAATCGGAAAAATCACCCAGTTCGCGCCCATGATGCCGATCCCGCCCTTCAGAAAAACGGTAGCCAGCAGCCGCACGTCCTGGCGCACATAGCGCGCGCCTTCGAGCACCGGCGAAAAATCCACCAGGTCGCGCCAGTGCAATGGCGGCTTATCCGCAGCGTGCGGTTCATGGAAAACCATTCGTCCGATCAGAAACGCCGAAACCAGAAACGAGAGCGCATTGAGCACGAAGACCGTGTCGCGCCCAAGCAGCACTCCAGCCATGCCGCCAATGCCCGCGCCCACCGCCATGTTGAAAGACCACGTGGTCGCCGAGAGCGTATTGGCAACCACGATGTCTTCAGCGCGCACGATAGTGGGAATTACTGCGCTGCGCGCCGGCTCAAAAAATCCCCACATCACGGTTTCAAAAAACAGCAGCGGATAGATCAGCCAGATCGAGCCCGGCGTGCGCGCGAGCAACATGCAGGCCACGATACCAGCACGCACCAGATCGGCGGCGATCATGACTTTCTTGCGGCGCAGACGGTCGTTGATTACGCCCGCGGTTGGACCGACCAGCGCTTGCGGCAGCACCTGCAGCGTAATCGCCAGCCCCACCGATTGCGCCTTGCCGGTCAACTTGCAGCAGCAGCGTGTAAACAGCAATTGTGTAAAACCAGTCGCCGATTTCGCTGACGATTTGCGCCGTCCACAGGCGCCGGAAATTGCGGTTGTCGCGCAGCAGACGCCCATACGCGGCCAGCGTGACGGGATTGGGTTTCATGCGCGCCGTTCAGCGAGATTCGGTGTAGAGCCCCATGCGCCCCTTCACCAGTTCGACCGTGGAATTAGCGATCGGCTTCACGCGTTCGGCGCTTTGCCGCAGCACGGCCGCGACATATCCCGCATCGGTCGTGATCTGGCGATAGCGCTGCTGGAAGGGCTCCAGATGCGAAATCACCATATCCGCCACTTCTTTTTTAACTGGCCGTAACGCATGCCGTGGAAGTGGGCCTTCATCTGCTCACCGGTCCACTCGCTGAACGCCTGAAAAATCGTGAGCAGATTTTCGACGCCCGCGCCCAGCGATTCGTAATCCACCGCCGGATTGGAATCGGTAGTCGCGCGCATGATGGTCTTGCGCACTTTGTCAGGCGCATCGAGCAGAGCAACTAAATGGCCCGCGCCGGTTGCTGACTTGCTCATCTTCGTGGTCGGGTCGTCCAGGCCCATCACGCGCGCGCCCACCATCGGCAGGCTGGTTTGCGGCACCACGAACGTTTCGCCATAGAGCGAATTGAAGCGCTGCGCGATATCGCGCGTCAGTTCCAGATGCTGCGACTGGTCCTCGCCCACCGGCACGATGGCCGCCTGGTACAGCATGATGTCGGCCGCCATCAGCACCGGATATTGGAACAGGCCGTCGCCCACAGTCTCCTGCGCCGCCGCCTTGGATTTGAATTGCGTCATGCGCCCCAGCCAGCCGAACGGCGTCACGCAGGTGAGCATCCAGGCCAGTTCCGCATGCGCGGGCACGGCGGATTGCACCATGATGCTGGAATGTTTGGGGTCGATACCGGCGGCTAAAAATATCGCGGCGATCTCTTCGATCTTGCGGCGAAGCTCGGCCGGTTCCTGATAAATTGTGACGGCATGTAGATCGACGATGCAAAAGATGCTCTCATAGTCATACTGCATCTTGACCCAGTTCTTGAGCGCGCCAAGATAATTGCCGATGTGCAAATCGCCGGACGGCTGTAAGCCGGAGAACACGCGTGCTTTCATGGGTTGAATTTCTTATCCTACGTGATCGGGTGTAATGGGCACAAACTTAGTTCCTTTTGAAATCGACGTGGAAAAGCTGGTATACGGCGGCGATGGCCTCGCCCGCCGCGATGGGCAAGTGATTCTGACGCCTTACGTTTTGCCGGGAGAGCGCGTGGAGGTTGAAGCGGGCGAGGAGCGGGCAGGCCTGCTGCGCGCGCGATTGCTGCGGGTGGTGACGCCCTCGCTGGACCGCGTTGCCGCGGTGTGCCCGTACTTCGCGCGCTGCGGCGGCTGCCACTATCAGCAGGCGGGCTACGAGCAGCAGCTCGCCGCGAAACGCGCCATTCTCATCGAGACGCTGGCGCGCGTGGGCAAGATCACCCCGCCCGGCGAAATCCGCGTCGTGCACGGCGAGCCGTGGGGGTATCGCAATCGCGCGCAGTTCCACATCGACGGAACCGGCATTGGATATCTGGAAGCGCGCTCGCACAAGCTGTGCACGATTAACCAATGCCCGATCGTGTCTCCGCGCATTCACGCGGCGCTGACCGTCGTGCGCCAAATGTTGCACGATCCCAAATGGCCGCGCTTCGCCGGCTCGATCGAGCTTTTTACCAATGAAACAGATTTGCAGTTGAATGTTTTGGAGACGGAGCGCCCCATCGCGCGCCGTTTCTTCGATTGGTGCGGCGAGATGCTGGGCGGCCCGGTCTCAGGCGCGATCGAATATCCCGCTGCCGGCGCGGTCTTCCGCGTCAGCCACAATGCATTTTTTCAGGTGAACCGTTTTCTGGTGGATCAGCTCGTGGAGAATGCGCTGGAGCAGGCCGAGGGTGAAAACGCACTCGATCTCTACGCGGGCGTGGGGTTATTTTCTCTACCGCTGGCCCGGTGTTTTGCGCATGTTACAGCGGTTGAATCGAGTTCGGCCGCGGTGCGCGATCTCGCCCATAACGCGGAGCGCGCAGGCATCGCTGTCAGCACGCAGCAGTTGCCCGTGGATGCTTTTCTGCGCAGCCTGGAAACCACGCCGGATTTCGTGTTGGCCGATCCGCCGCGCGCCGGATTAGGCGCAAGTGTCGTGAAGGAGTTGGCGCGTCTCGCGCCGCCCAGGATTACGATCATCGCCTGCGATCCGGCCACACTGGCGCGCGATCTGGCGGGTCTCACGGCAGTGGGTTACAAGATCGAAGGGATTATTCTAATCGATCTATTCCCGCAGACATTTCACATCGAGACAGTAGTGCATCTGCGCCGCGAGTGATCGCATTACGGAGCCGTGACCATAGGGAGCGGTTTTACGAAAGCCCCTCTTCAAACATCACGTAGTGCGATTCCGCCATGCCCAACGCTGCATATGTTTTTTGCGCACCGGCGTTTTCTTTTTCCACATACAGCCGGAACCCGCACACGCCGCCCTCTGCCCGCGCGCGCTGCTTGACGAAATCGTACAACTGCCGGTAAATTCCCTGACGGCGAAATTCCGGACGGATGTAGACGCTCTGTATCCACCAATAAATAGCGTTGCGCCAGTCGCTCCACTCAAAAGTAATCATGAGCGAGCCGGCCAGTTCCCCGCCCGCCTCAGCCACCACGTAGAACCCTTGCGCGGGATTGCGCAGCAGTCCGTCAACGCCTGCCGTCACAATCGCGAGCGGCAATTCCTTGCGCTCTGTCTCCCAGGCCATTGAGCGGTTGAATGCCACCAGCGCCGCGGCATCCGCAGGCTGGGCTATTCGTATCGAGATTTCCGCCATTTGCTTAGCTCTTCCCCAAGTGCTTGCGGAAGAAATCGGCGGCCGCGCGATACGCATCCAGCCACCGCGAGTGCTCCAGAAAATCATGCACTTCATCGGGAAAGATGAGTTGCTCGAAGGGCACATGTTGCTTGCGCAGCGCCTCCACAAGTGTCACCGTCTCGCTGAAAGGCACGTTGCGATCATCGTCGCCGTGGATGAGCAACACCGGCGACCGCCAGTTCTTCACCGACGAAATCGGCGAAGACTCGTACGCAATGCGCGCGGTGTCGGGATTGCGCTGCGGATCGTATGACGGAATGAAATTGCGAGTCACCACATTCCAATCGTGAACGCCGTGAATGTCCACGCCCACCGCAAACAGATCGGAGGCGCGCGACAAACCAAGCGCCGTCAGGTAACCGCCGTAGGAGCCGCCCCAGATGCCGATGCGCGCGGGATCGACATCCGGCCGGCTGCGCAGATACAAGCCCGCGCCGATTACGTCGTTGTATTCGCTCGCTCCGGTGGCGCCATAATCCTTGGCTTCGCGAAAGTCCAGACCGTAGCCGATCCCGCTGCGATAATTCACCGACAGCACGATGTATCCCTGGTTCGCCATGTACTGATTCATGGCGTAGCAATTGTTGTAGTAGTACATCGGGTGCCAGCCCAGCATCATCTGGCGGCGCGATCCGCCGTGAAAAAATACCACCGCCGGATACTTCACGCCGGGCTTGTGATCGGGCGGCATAAACACTTGCGTGTGGATCGCCATGCCATCCGCCGCGGAAATCATCACCGGCTCCGGAACCACTAGTGCGTTCTCCGGAAATTCCGCCGGGATGGTTTCGGGCGCCAGGTCTTTCGCGGGAGCCGCGCCGATCTGGATCGCCGCATGCCCGGGCTTGCGCGCCTCGCTGCGCAGGAACGCCACCGCTTCCCGGTCGCTGGTCATCACAGGCGACCATTCGATCGATGCGCCGCGCGTCACTGCCACAGGCGCGCCGCCGCTTACCGCCACTTTCCAAATATGCCGCCGGTCGATGTCGCCCTGATTGGACGAATACAGCACGTCCTTGCCACCGGGCGCGAGCGAAACATGTTCCACTTCAAACTCGCCGGGCGTGAGCGGCGCGGCCAGGCCGCCCGACACCGGCACGGAATACAAATGCACCCAGCCATCGCGCTCCCACGGGAAAACGAGGCGGTCGCCATCGCCCCACATCAATTGATTCGCCGCCACCACCGCGTGAAATAAACTGCCGCGCCCTTCCTCGGCGCGCCACACCTGATGCCCGGCACCCGTCGAAGCATCCGCAATGCGAATGGACCACGGCTGTCCTGCACGCTTGGGACCGAAGCGCACTGCGTCCTGCGAAGAGGCGCTGCGCACATACGCAATTTGCTTCGAATCAGGCGACCACACCGGCTCGCTATCGATATCCACGCTGGGATCGAGATAGCGCAGCGACTTCGCGGCAGGATCGTACACACCGATGTAGCTGTGATTGCCGCGAGCACTAACAAACGCCAACTGCCTGCCATCGGGCGACCAGCGCAGCGATAGCGCACTGCCATGCGCATGCACCGCCTGTGCAGGCTTTTCACCGCCCGCTAAAGCCACCCACCAAATTTGCCCCTTGTTGAGAAACGCTACGCGATCGCCTTTAGGCGAGACCGCGGGAGAGCGCCCCTCCCCCAGTTTGCGTGCCTCGCCACCCGCAATCGGCACCGCGTAGACCTCTTGTTCGACGCCTTCCGGATTGCTGCGTGGATTCGGCGCTTCGCCGAGCTGGTCGAAATCGCCGCCGCGCACGTAGATCAGCGTTTTGCCGTCCGGCGTCCAGGCCAGGTTGTTGATGTCCTGCCCATCGTCCTGCGTATAAGCCGTAGCTTGCCGGCCTTTGTAGCTGGGCGGCGATGCGGTCCACACGTTGCGCGCGCCCTTCGCATTCACCACCCAGGCCAGCCCACCGCCAGCCGGCGCGGCAGTCAGGCTTTCGGGAAATGGCCGCGACATCACTTGCTCAAGCGTAAAAGGTTGAGCGGCAAAAGCCACCGAACAGGAAATCAGAAGCACAAGGCTGCGCATCGATTTTCTCCTTGTATCTCGTTGCTTAACGATTACGCGCTGATCTTGCTCAATTGTTTCCGCAGCAGATCCAGCGCCATCTGCGCGGAGAAATCCCGTATGCGGGCGCGATCGCCCAGAAAATGGCGGTGCACCACCTGGCATCCTGTCGGCATCGGCGCAGCCCACATAGACCATGCCCACGGGCACATCGTCCTGCGGTTCCGGGCCCGCGACGCCGGTAATCGACAGCGCGTACGTGCGATCCCGTGCGGCGGCGCGCGCCCATCGCCATGGCCTCGGCGGTCTCGTGGCTGACCGCGCCGAATTGCTCGCATCATTTCCGCACTCACGCCCAGCCACTCGGTTTTCATGCGCGTGCTGTACGTGACGAAGCCCCCCAAAAAATATTCGGAGCTTCCCGGAACCGACGTGATCCGCTCCGCCAGCAATCCGCCGGTGCAGCTTTCCGCGACCGACAGAGTTGCGTTGTGCTTGCGCAGCGCGTCACCCACCGTGACTTCCAGCGGACTGCCGTTGCGCGAATAAATGCGGTCGCCCAGCAGCAGCTCGATCGGCCCGGCGACTTCGGCCAGCAGCGCCATCGCCTCGGCTTCGGTCGAGCACCGCGCGCGCAGGTGAATCTGAATATCGCCCGCCGCCGCCAGAATCGTGGTCACGGGATTCTCGTACTTCTTGTAAACCGGCGCGATGGTCTGGTCCAGATCGGATTCCGCCATGCCCGCCACGCGCATCACCAGCGTGCGGATGATCTGCTTCGGAACGCGGCGTTCCAGCCGCTGCAAACATTGCCGCGCGAACATCGCTTTCAGCTCGTGCGGCGGCCCAGGCAGCAGAATGACCGACACATCCGACTCGTCGATCCACTGCCCCGGCGCGGTGCCGCGATCGTTGGGCAGAATTTCGGCGCCTTCGACAATGAATGCCTGCCGGCGGTTCACTTCCGCCATTTTGCGGTTCGGCCGCGCGAAAACGCTGCTCCAGCCATTCGTCGATCTCGGGATGAAAAACCAGCTTGCGATCGAGCGCCGCCGCCACGGCATCGCGCGTGACATCGTCTTCGGTCGGCCCCAGGCCGCCGGAGAGAATCACGATCTCCGAGCGCGACATCGCTCGCCGGATAATGTCGGCAAGCCGGTCGCGGTCGTCGCCCACGACATACTTCGTGGTGACTTCGACGCCCAGGTTATTCAGTTGATCGGTGAGATAGAGCGAATTGGTGTCGAGCCGCTGCGCGGTCAGAAGCTCCGAGCCAACCGCAATGATTTCGGCGTTCATCGCTACGAAGTGAGCAGCCTGCCCTTGATGCCCACGTCCACGCGATACAGCGCATTCGTCGTGGCGACGACCAGGGATCGCGACGGCGTGAATGCCAGCCCCACAATGCCCGGACCGGAAACAAATAATTCCGGCTTCGCGGTCCGGCGTGATGCGCACGACGCCCTTGCGCCCGGCCAGCGACGCGGCCACGTACAGGCGATCCTCTGCGTCGAAGGCCATGCCCTGCGGCCGGCCCAGGCCGCGATAAAACACCTCGACTTCGCCCGGTGTGCGAGATGCGATAGATCGAATCGAAACTGGACGTCGTGGGCCCGGAAACGTACAGATACCCGCCGGGTCCGAACGCCAGGTGATAGGCGGCGATGGAAGGCTCCAGCGTGGCGAACACGAAGATCTGCCGGTTGGGCGCGATCTTGAAAATCGTGCCGCTGCGGTCGCCGACGTAAAGATTGTCCTCTTCGTCGAATGCCATGCCGGTCGCCACGCCCATGCCTTCCACGTACACCGACATGTTGCCCGTTCGGCGTCACCTGATACACCACGCCGTCGAAACGGCTGGAAATGTACAGCATGCCCTGCCTGTCGAAGGCCATCGCCGTGGCATTCATCAGGTCGTTGATGAATGGCTTGCAGGTGTAGTTCAGATCGATCTTGTAAACTGCGACCTGCACCTTCTGCCCGCGCGATCCGCTGAACGTGGAGTAGATGTTGCCGAACGAATCCACCGCGGGATTGGCCACCGGATGCAGGCTGTCGGCGATCGGGATGCCGATGTCGCAGGTCCACGCCTGGCTGGACTTCTCGCCGCTCTCGATGACCAGCTCGCCATCGGGAACGCCTTCGGGCACGCGCACGATGACGAAGGAATCCGACCCCACGATGATCGGCGCGGCAACGTCGCCGATCGTGACCTTGGGACGCGTCGGCCGCTGCAAATCCCTTGCCGCTGATTTGCAGTTCGCCTCCGGCAATGGCAGCTTCCGGCGTCACCGCCGCGATTTGCGGCTTCCCGTTGGTATCCTTACGCATGTTCAATCATCTTCAATAAAGATTGAAGCATCCCGCCAAAAATAAGACAAGTGCCGCATAGATCCCCGCGGCCACATCGTCCAACACAATTCCAGCGCCGCCCGGCACCGCTTCGAGCGCGCGCACCGGCTGCGGCTTCCAGATGTCGAACAAGCGGAACAGTGCGAACGCAGCCAGCATCGATTTCCAGTTCAACGGCCGCGCCCCCGCCAGCGCCACCCATTGTCCCAGCACTTCGTCGACAACGATCACGCCGGGGTCTTTCAGATTAAGGCGCCTTGCGGTGTTGTCCGCCGCCCAGATGGCGGGGCCCAGCGCCACAGCCGACAAAACAGCAAAGTGCAGCGGCCCCCAACCGGCGTAATGCGCCAGCAGCGCCGCGATGGCCACCGCCGCAAGCGAGCCCGCCGTGCCCGGCGCGGCAGGAGCATAGCCGCAGCCGAACCAGGTGGCTAAGACGGTGGCCAGCTTATTCGTCATCCGTGCCGTCGGCGGCCTCAGGCGGCAGCGCAGGACTCGAAATCACGTACTTGCCCGAAGCCCAGTTGCCGAGATCGATGGTCCGGCAACGCTCGCTGCAAAATGGGTAGTCTTCGGCTCCAGGGGGAACGTCTTTTGCGCAGATCGGGCACTTCATAGACCGGCGGTTGGCGCGGACGAAATGTTGATCAGGCCGCTCGGGATCATTGACGGGATCACCGGCGCCAGCGTTTCGGAAATATCGCGAGGCAGCAGCGTCCCCACCACGTCGTAGTCATGCGCTTCGGTGATCCGCAGCCGCCGGATTTCGCCCGGCCTGGGCTCTTCGCCTTCAAAATCGTTGATCAGCGTGACGCCGTCGATTTCCGGCGCCTGCCCCGGCATGCGGCCCTGCCACAGCAAATCCGTATCGGCGGACAGGCCTTCCACCAGCACCATGGTTTCCGTGCCCACGCGCTGGCGATTGCGGCGCCGCGAAATCTTGCGCTGGATCGCCATCAGTTTGCGCTTGCGTTGATAAATTGTTCGTCCGTCGACTTTGCCATCGAGATGGAAACTCGCGCTGGTGTCTTCATCCGAATAGGAAAACACGCCCAGACAATCGAACTGCGCGGCTTCGACAAACTGGCACAGCTCGTCAAAATCCTGCTTGGTCTCGCCCGGGAAACCGACGATCATGCTGGTGCGAATCGTCACGCCGGGAATGGTGCGCCGGATGCGCTCCAGCAGCCGCAGGAAAATGTCGCCGGAAGATCCGCGCTTCATGCGTTTCAGCACGTTGGCGCTGGCATGCTGCAGCGGCATGTCCATGTACTTGACCAGCGCCGAATGCTCGGCCAGCGTGTCCAGCAGCGTTTGCGTGACTTTGTTGGGATACGCGTAGAGGAAGCGAATCCATTTCTGGAACGGCGTTTCGATCTGCGCCAGGCGCGCCAGCAGCGCAGCCAGGCCATCCTTGATTCCGAGGTCCTCGCCAAAGCAGGTAGTGTCCTGGCCGATCAGATTGATTTCGCGCACGCCCTGCCCGAACAGACGCGTGGCTTCGTTGATCACCGATTCAAAGCGCCGGCTGCGAAACGCCCCGCGATACTGCGGAATCACGCAGAAGGTGCAGGGATGGTCGCAGCCCTCGGCGATTTTCATGTACGCATAGTGGCGCGGCGTGGCCAGCACGCGCGGCGTCAGGTCGTGATAGAGATACGGCTCAAGCGATGCAACCGGCGCGGCCTGCCCGTCCTCACAAAGCGGGATAATCGAATCCAGTTCGTTGGTGCCGATGACCGCGTCCACTTCCGGCATCTGCTTGCGGATATCGTCGCGATAGCGCTCCACCAGGCATCCGGCCACGATCAGCTTGCGGGCTTTGCCGAATTTCTTGAACTCCGCCATCTCCAGAATCGTGTCGACGGATTCCTTCTTGGCGGGATCGATAAAGCTGCACGTATTGACGACGATCACCTCGGCATCGTCCGGACGAGAAGTGAGCTCATGCCCGCGCGCAGCGAGCTGACCCATCATGACTTCGCTGTCCACCAGGTTCTTGGGACAGCCCAGACTGACAAAACCGACTTTCAAATTGAGGTTCCTGAGAAAAAAGAGGTGTCGATATCAGGATATCAGGTCGCCGGGGAAACCGCTTCCTGCGAGTCGCGACCGAAGGAAGCGGTTTCTTGGACTAGAGTAGAAGTCAGAAACGTCATGAGAAACACCGTCTTAGCCTGGCTCGCTCTATCGGCGGCGATGGCGCAGAGCGATGACGTGCCCGCCCTCATCGCCGCGCTCTCCGATGCGAATAACGCAACCCGCGTCGAGGCCGCCGCGCTTCTGCGGGAGACATTGGCCGCCAATCCGTCTTTGCGACTTGATGATCATGGCGAGGAATTCTGGACAAAGCGGTTCGCCACAGTACTGCCAGGCATCAAGGAAGCGCTGGTCCTGAAGCTGCTTCCCGTCAATGCCCAGGAAGAACTCATTTCCAGCACCGGCGGCGGCCACGTGGAAGTCTGGCGGTTGGATTCCTATTGGAAGGTAGACCTGCAGTATTTCAATCCCGACACGGTGGCCGCAAAACCCAGGTTGAGTCATGAAGCTATTCCCGTGCGGCTGGAGCCGCCAACAAACTATACCGGTTCCTGGATCACCTACTATGTCAACGGCCAGAAACATCAGGAGAGCCAGTACCGCCTCGGCAGGTACGAAGGCTCACAGAGCGCCTATCACGACAACGGCCAGAAATCGTACGAACAACACTACGTCGAAGGCGTGTGCCTTGGATCTGATTCCGGCTGGTATCGGGATGGGCGCAAAATGTACGAAGGGCAGTACGCCAGCGACAAGCAAAATGGCACATGGACCCACTGGTACCCGGATGGGACGATGCAGACGCGAGCGCAATACAAAAGCGGGCTATTCGATGGCGTCAGCACTTCCTGGCATGCCAATGGGCAAATGCAGTATGAAGCCCACTACGAAAACGGGCAGCAAAACGGCCTCGACCAAGCATGGGATACCGCCGGGAAGCTTCTCTGGTCGCGCGAATACGTGCACGGCGAGCTAGTCGCCAAGTAGGTCCGCCCTACCAGCCCATGTCGCTGGTGTTCTTCTGGTGCGAGTGCGTGAAGTACAGCGCGACCGCGCGTTCCAGATCGTCCTGCGTCATCTGGATCGAGCGCTTTTCGTATTCGCTGATCGCCACCAGAATGTTGCAGATGTCGTTGGGATAGCACGCGCGCAGCTCTTTGCGTCCATCGGTGAGGATGAGTGTGCGCACCAGATCGGCGATAGCCGGGTCGTAGGGAATGCGCCGCTGATTAAGCACGCGCCGCCAGATTTCGTTGAACGTGTAGGCGTCGACCGGCTCCACGTACACTTTGCTTTGGATGCGGCGCAGGAAGGTCGCGTCGGCGAGATCTTCGGGATTCAGGTTGGTCGAGAAGACCACCATCATCTCGAAAGGCACCTGGAACTTGATGCCGTAGCTCAGAGTCAGATAATCCACGCGCCGGTCGAGCGGCACGATCCAGCGGTTCAGCAGCTCGCGCGGCGACATCACCTGGCGGCCGAAGTCGTCAATCAGGAAGATGCCGTTGTTGGCCTTGAGCTGCGCCGGGGCCGCAAAAACTCCGGATGATTTCGTCCAGATGCAGTTCGAGCATGCTCGCCACCAGTTCGCCGCCCACCATGATGAAAGGCCTGCGGCACGCCACCCAGCGCGGGTCGAGCTCGGCGCCCTCGGTATCGACCGTGTGGTGCACGGCGGGATCGTACATGATGACGATTTTGCCGTCCACTTCGATCGCATAGGGAATCAGAATCGAGTCCTTATACATGCGCAGCAGGCGCTCGGCCAAACTGGTTTTTCCGTTGCCGGATGGGCCGTACAGAAACAGCGATTTTTGCGAAACGATGGCCGGGCCGAGCTGGTCCAGCAAGCCGATCGGAAAGCACCAGATCTGAAAACGCTTCGCGCAGCCCGCGCCGCTCGACTTCGACCGTCGCCGCCTGCGCCTTCACCGCCAGAAAATAATCGCGAATCGAAACCGGCGCCGGGCCAACGTAGCGGCTGATCTCGAAACGCTCCTGCGCCAGGGCGCGCCCTTCCACCGTGAGAACAAACTGGTAATCGTCGCCAACCGACCCTTTTACCGTCACCAGCTGCTGCGCCCGCAGTTCGCGGAATAAGCGAGTCCAGCACCGGCACCGGCAATTTCAAAATGTAGCTGGTGGTTTCCAGACTGGTGACGCCATCGGAGTGAAGATGGCGCAGCAAAATGTCCATCACCAAGGATTTGGGGATCCGCAGATCGCTGAATTTCTGGGGGATGCCGGGGGCGAAGGCAGTTCGAAATCCCGAAAGATGCGGGGCGGTGGAGCGAATCGGATGAACCATGGCGTTCTTCCGCAAGACTATCACAATTACCCATTAAATGTTTCTATTTAAGTGGGAATGCTAACTAATTACAACTATATTGCTCGTGTATTTCCCAGCGAAAGAGCGACGGGAAAGCGGCGGACGCGGGCGGAGCGCTGTAAGCTACCATGGCATGATGAGTCCAGCCCAACCGCCTAAGCTTCCTATTCCCGGTGTCCGCAACCTGATTGCGGTTGGTTCCGGCAAGGGAGGCGTCGGCAAAACTACCGTTGCCGTGAACCTGGCGGTAGCGCTCGCCGGAATGGGGCACAAGACCGGCCTGATGGACGCCGACGTCTACGGCCCTAACGTGCCGCTTATGATGGGCATCAACAAAACACCCATGGCCTATGGCGAGCGCATTCAGCCGCTCGAAAGCTTCGGCGTCAAGCTCATGTCCATGGGATTTCTAAATCCCGGCGACAAGCCGCTGGTCTGGCGCGGGCCCATGCTGCATAGCGTCATCCAACAATTTCTGCGCGGCGTGGATTGGGGCGAACTGGACTACCTGCTCATCGATCTGCCGCCGGGCACCGGCGATGTGCAGCTTACGCTAATCCAAACCGCGCCCGTCACCGGAGCGGTGGTGGTGACCACGCCTTCCGACGTTTCACTCGAGGACGCGCGCAAAGCCGTTCACATGTTCAGCCAGGTGAAAGTGCCGATCCTGGGCATTGTCGAGAACATGAGCTATTTGATTTGCCCGCATTGCAACGAGCGTATCGACGTATTCAGCACCGGCGGCGGCAAGCGCACCGCCGACGAGATGAAGGTGCATTTCCTGGGCGCGCTGCCGCTCGATCCAGCCGTGCGCGCAAGGCGGCGATACCGGCAAACCCGCCGCCACGCGCGCTGCCGGCGACCCCGGCGGCGACAGCTTTCGCGCCCTGGCACAGCGTCTGGAAGAGCGCATTCGCGAGACCGGCCCGCCCACCGGGCCCAGCATCGAAATTTCGGAGTGAGTTAGACTTTTGGCTTCGGCGGAGGCAGTTCACGCGCTTCCACTGCGTGCTGAAAACCAGTACGCGCGTGAGCGCCGTCGCAGAAGGGTTTATTCTCCGATGCGCCGCAGCGGCACAACGAAATTACCGTGCGGCCCGCCAACCCGAACTCTTTGCCTAGAGGGTCGCACACCGAAAAATCTCCTTCGATGCGAATCGGACCGTTATTATTTACCGTGATTTTAGCCATCTTTAGCGATGGTAGCAGAGTCACGGTTTCTTAGGCGGATCCGGTTTCTTGTCTTCCTTTTTGTCCTCCACCGTTTCGCCGAACTTGATGGTGGCTTCGCCCTTGAACTGCTTATAGTCCTCGTACTTCACGGTCATGCGGATCTTCTGCGGTCCGGTCTTGGAAGTGCAGATGTGTCGTCGGCGCGGGTGTATATGGGGAACCAGTACTTGTTGTCGATCTGCTCGCGATAGGTTTCGAACTTCGGATACTGATTGTCCGAGCCTCTCTTGCGCACGCCCACGCCTTTGCCGAAGGTCTTGACGATTTGGAAGTCGCGATCGTCCACCCAAATCTGGCCTTCAAAATACCGCTGGCCATTTTCCATTTTCTTGGGCTTCACGGCAAAAACGTAGCATGGAATCTCGTCGGCATTCTGCTTGCCCAGGAAGCGGATCTCGTACTTGCCGAGCTCGTTGGTGGTCAGAACAAAGGGCTGCACGTTGCGCAGATCCTGTTCGTCGCCGGGATCGAGTAGCAGGTTTTGCAACGTCGAGACCGGAGCGCGCACCACTTTTTCAGTACGCTTGCCGTCCGAGCGAAAAAATGATATCGGAGACGATTTCATAGCGCCCGCGCACACCGCCGGCTTCGTCCAGTTCCTGGATGCGAACCGTCTGGCGGTAGGTGTAGTTGTTGCGGGCCTGGGAAAACTCGGCTTCCTTGGCGGCGAATTTTTGAATGATCGCTTCCGGGTCCGCATCCTTGCTTTCCTTGATGTCGTCAGCCGCCAGCAGGGCGCTCATCGAAAGGACACCGCAAATCAAAAACTTAAGCATGGCTTTCTCCACTACCCATCTGTGTGAGACGTATCTATTTCTCCAACAGTTTCTTGGCGATCGTCATCAACTGAATATTGCTCGTTCCCTCGTAAATGCGCCCGATTTTGGCATCCCGATAAAGCTTTTCCAGCGGATAATCCTTGGTGATTCCCACGCCACCCAGAATTTCAATCGCTTGGGACGCCGATTGCTCGGCGATTTCGGACGAATAATATTTCGCCATGGCGGCTTCGGTGACGAAGTTCTGCCCGGCGTCCCGCAGGCGTGCGGCGTTATACACCAGCAGGCGCGCCGCTTCGAGCGCCGTCGCCATTTTCGCCAACTGGAATTGCACGCCCTGGAATTCGCTGATCGCTTTGCCGAATTGCTTGCGCTGCTTGGCATAAGCAGTGGCGTGCTCGAGCGCCGCGCGCGCCAGGCCAATCATCTGCGCGCCGATCGCGATGCGCCCTTCGTTCAGCGTTTCGATCGCAACTTTGTAGCCCTTGCCCACTTCGCCCAAGACGTTTTCGCGCGGGACCCGGCAATTGTCCAGAATCAATTCGCAGGTGGACGAGGCGCGCAACCCCAGCTTGTCTTCTTTCTTGCCCACCTGGAACCCGGGAAATTCGCGCTCGACAAGAAACGCCGTGATGCCGCGATATCCCGCCGCCGGGTTGGCATTGGCAAACAGCACGAACAGCCCGGATTCCGCGGCATTGGTGATCCACAGCTTGCGCCCGGTGAGCAGAAAATGGCCGCCGGCGTCGGTGGCCGTAGTGGCCATGGCGAAAGCATCGGAACCCGATCCGGCTTCCGAAAGCGCGTAGGAGCCCACAGTATCCTGAGCCAGACGCGGCAGGTAGCGCTGCTTCTGATCGGCGCTGCCCCACTTCATGATGGCGTTGTTAACGATGGTGTTCTGCACGTCGGCGATCACGCCGGCTGATGGATCGACTGCCGATAGCTCTTCCACCGCCATCACGCATTGGAAAAAGCTGCCGCCTTGCCCTCCGTACTCTTCCGGAATTTCGATGCCCATCAGCCCCAGTTCGAACAACTGGCGGATCAGGTCTTTGCGAAACACGCCGGCGTCATCCATTTCACGGACATGCGGGCCAATCTGTTCCCGCGCAAAGCGGCGCACGCTCGCCTGAAACATCTTCTCTTCGTCGCTCAGTTGGGTGAGCGCCTGCGTCGGCGCTTCGATGGAATGTGTAGTGGCCGGCATAATTTCTACGTTACACCTTTCTTACTTACACCACCGCCCTCAAATCCCTCCAAACCCGGCTCTGCGATGCCGCCACGCCCGGATGCGTAACCTCCCCGCGATACGTATTGACTCCAGCCCGCAGCGCGGCATGGCCCTGGCACGCGCCTTCCAGGCCCTTGTTGGCGATCTCCAGCAGATAAGGGAACGTGGCATTGGTCAGCGCATACGTGGACGTGTGCGGCACCGCCGCCGGCATGTTGGACACGCAATAATGCACCACGCCATCGACCAAATAAACCGGCTCGGTGTGCGTAGTGGCGTGCGAAGTCTCGAAGCAGCCGCCCTGATCGATGGCAACGTCCACCATCACCGCGCCGCGCCGCATCCCGGCGACCGTCTTGCGCCGGACCAGCTTAGGCGCCGAAGCGCCGGGAATCAGCACCGCGCCAATCACCAGATCCGCACGCTTCAAAGTTTCGTCGATGGTGAATGGGTTCGAAGCCAGCGTCAGCGCGCGGCCGTTGAAAATGTCGTCCAGCTCGCGCAAGCGGTGCAGGCTGCGGTCGATGATCGTGACATGCGCGCTCATGCCGATGGCGATTTTCGCTGCATTGGTGCCCACCACGCCGCCTCCCAGAATCACGACATGCGCCGGCGGCACGCCCGGCACCCCAGCCAGCAGCACGCCACGCCCGCCGTGCGGGGCCTCCAGATAAGCCGCGCCCACATGGACGGCCATGCGCCCGGCCACTTCGCTCATGGGCGTCAGCAGCGGCAGCGATCCGTCCGGCTCGGCAATGGTCTCGTAAGCCACGCCGGTGACGCCCGCTTTTAACATGCGCTCGGTCAACTCCGGCAGCGGCGCCAGGTGCAGGTAGGTGAACAGAATCAGGCCATCGCGCAAGTAGCCGTATTCGGAAGGCTGCGGCTCTTTGACCTTGATCACCAGGTCGGCGCGGCGCCAGACTTCCGCGGCCGACTCCACCAGCGTAGCCCCGGCGTCCTGATATTCGTGATCGAGGATGGAGCTTCCCTCGCCCGCCCCAACCTGCACCAGCGCCTCGTGGCCGGCTTCGCGCAGCATCCCGACACCGCTCGGAACCAGGCCCACGCGGGTTTCGTGGTCCTTCACTTCCTTCGGGACGCCGATGATCATGCGCCTATCTTAACGTGACTCTGGAGGGGGAACAGTCCCGGTATCGCGACGCGGGCCGAGTCCCAGCGCGATCAGGGATAGCGAGTTCAGCTTGCCGGAGGGTTCCAATTTTTGATCTGCCTGGAAGCGCCGCAGCGCGTCCGTGGATTCGCCATTCCAGACACCGGAAGGCTCGCCCTTCAGGTATCCCTTGGCCGCCAGGGCCTCCTGGATTTGCCGGTAGCGATCCGGCGTTGGCACCTGCTGCCGCGCGCGCCAACTCTGCACCGGAGCCTTCTTGCCGCCTTTCTTGGATGCCGTCTTAGTGGACACGGTCTTAGTCCCGGCCTTGGTGGTGGTCTTATGAACAGTGGCAACGGTGGCGGGTTTCTTGCCGGCGGATTTTGCGTTGGATTTTGGTGCGCTCTTGGCGCTGGATTTCGGTGCGGTCTTGGAAGCCGCCTTACTCGCAACGCTCTTGGCGCTTTTCTTAGCGGTGCTCTGAGTCTTCGCCGGAGCCGTCGTCTTCTTGTCGACGGTAACCGACAGAGCGCCCGCTACAAACAGGCAACCGAGAGCTATGAGGGCGAGGCTTTGCAAATCCTTTGACTCCCGTAGGGGCGAGGCTGTTCCCCGCCCTGCGTTAGTTGGCCGGTAAGGTCCCGGCGAGGAAGATCGGACTCCAGTCCTGTCCCTTGGCGCCGGCGCGCACGATGCGGAATGCTACTGCTTCCCCAGGCTTCAGTGCGTTTTGGATGCGCTTCAAATCGTCAGCGGTATTGGTTGGCTGGCGATTGATGGCGGTGATGATGTCGTTGGGAACCATACCGATTTCCTCGGCGAACGAACCCGGCTCCACCTGCGTCACCAGCACGCCACCCGCGCCCTTATAGCCCATGTTTTGGCGGGCTGCATCGCTAAGGTTCTGGATATAGATGCCAAACTTGGCGGGTGTGCCTTCCACCGGGCCCGCGTCGTCGGCTGGCTCGCCAGCCAGACGGCCTGCGAAGACCTTGGCGCGGTCTCCGATCACCGCTTTGAATTCTTCTTTCTTGCCGTTGCGGATCACGGTGACGGCCATGGTGTCGCCCACCGGCGTGTCGGCTACCGTGTCCATCAAATCCTGTCCGCGGTTCACCGGTTTTCCGTTCAAGTGGGTGATGATGTCCGCCTCTTTAAGGCCCGCTTTATCGGCCGGACCGCCGGGCGTGACTTGCTGGACGAAAATGCCGTTCGAAGCGCCATAACCCTGCACCAGCTTGCGGTTGCGCTCTTCGTCGTTGGAGAACTGGATGCCGATCGATCCGCGCGTCACTTTACCGGTCTTGATGATCTGGTTGTAAACCTTGACGGCGGTGTTGATGGGCAGCGCGAAACCGATGCCCTGATAGCCGCCGCTCCGGCTGGCGATCATGGTGTTGATGCCGATCACTTCGCCGGCGATATTGAGCAGCGGGCCGCCGCTATTGCCTGGGTTGATGGCGGCATCGGTCTGCAGGAAGTGCTGGAATCCCGAATTGTTCTGATCCTGGCTGCCGGGGACGTCGCGCGATTTGGCGCTGATGATTCCGGCGGTCACCGTGGCTTGAAAGCCGAACGGCGAACCGATGGCTACTGCCCAATCGCCGACCTGCACAGCATCGGAATTGCCGATCTTGGCTGCGACCAGTTCCTTCTTATCCACCTTCAAAACTGCCACGTCGGTGGCGCTATCGACGCCGATCACTTTGGCCTCGTATTCGATGGGATCGTCGTTGAACTTCACGGAAACCTTGCTGGCTTTCTCGACGACGTGATTGTTGGTGAGGATGTATCCGTTCTTATCCACGACTACGCCCGAACCCATGCTGTAGCCCTTGCGCGGGCCTTGCGGCTGCGCGCCGCCGCCCCCGCCAAACGGATTACCGAAGAATCGCTCGAAGAAATCCTGCATGCCGGGATCGTCTTCTTCGTCGTCCGGCTGCGGCCTTGCGGCGGCTCTTGGCTTGCGGCTGCTGCGCCGAGGCCTTCTGCACGTAGGTGCTGGAGATATTGACCACCGAGGGCGAGAGCTGCTTGGCCAGCGTGCTGAAGGCGTTGGAGAGCTGCACCGGACTCGGAATGGTCAACGGCGTCGCACCCGGCGCCGCCTGATCTTTGGCCGCCTTCACGCCTGTCGAGACCAGCGTGCCGATCAGAACTCCGATCGACAACGTCAGCAGGATCAACGTGAAAGACAAAAGTTTCTGACTTCGGACTTTTTCGAACAGGCTCATGGAATACGGTACTCCTACGCCGCGTTTGCTTTTATTATACCTCGCGCACCGCGACCCTATCTTCTAGATGTCCCGCGGAAATGGCGCGTTTCAATTCAACTGCTAAGATGCCGGAAAAGATTAACGCCGCACCCAGCCATGCTCGCGGCGAAAGCCTTTCTCCCAACAATAGATACGACGCCAGCGCCGCCGCTACCGGCTCGAGCGAATACATCAGCGCCGTGCGGGCGGCGGTGGTATGCCGCTGCGCCCAGACCTGCACCGTGAAGGTCAACGCCGTCGCTAGCAGGCCGGTAAACAGAACCGCCAACCACAGCGACGCCGTCGGCTGCAGCACCGGCGTTTCCGCCCACCAGAAAGTCGCCCCGGCCAGAGCCGCCACCACGCCGATCTGGATAAACGAAAGCGATTCGAGATTCATGTGCGTCGAATAATGGCCCACCGCCACGATGTGGGCGGCGAACGCCACCGCACCCGCCATGGTCAGCAGGTCGCCACGGCTGAAGCGCAGAACCAGGCCCTCGAGCGTCATCAACCCCATGCCGGCCAAGGCCGAAAGCGCCCCGCCCAACTCCAGCAGGCGCGGTCTTTTTCCATAGACGAGGCAACTGAGCAAAGGTACCAGAGGGACCGAAAGGCCCGTCAGAAAGGCCGATTTTGAAGCCGAGGTGGACTGCAGGCCGGTGGTCTGCAGAACGTAGCCGGCAAACAGGCAGGCCCCCGCCACCAGGGCGCCGCGGCCCGTGGAAAAGACTCGCTGGAAATGAATGCGCTTGTGAAACAGCAGACCCAGCACCAGCGCGGCCGCGCTAAAGCGCAGGACCAGAAACAGCAGCGGCGAAGCATGGCCCAGAGCTTGCTTTACCGCAACGAAGGAGAAAGCCCAGATCAGCGTGTTGGCGGCAAGGGCAAGGTCTGCTTGTTTGGCTCGACCAACGCTCAACTGCCGCTCTCGCGCAGCAGCAGAATGAGCACCAGCAGAATGCGTTTCAGGCCCAGATCGCGGCCTTCCGGATGAAACCATTCCTCGGCGGTGTGCGCGCCGCCGCCGTTTCCGCCTGCGCCGATCGAAATCGCCGGAATGCCGAGCGAGAGCGGAATATTGGCGTCGGTCGAAGCGCAGTCCACGCGCGATCGAATTCCCAGGTGCGCGTCGACAGCCTTGATGTAAGTCAGGATGCGTGCGCCGTCCGCCAGAATCGCGGCGGGCCGCGAGCCGATTTCTTTGACGCGCGCCGTGACCTTGCCGCCGGTGGCACGCTGGTTCTCGACTTCCTGCGACCGCTCGACCGCGGCATTCAACTGCGCCACCAGCTCATCCATCTTCTCGTTGCTCTCCGAGCGGATGTCCACCTTGGCGCGAGCCAGCGGCGGAATGGCGTTGATGCTGGTGCCGCCTTCGAACGTGCCGACGTTAAACGAAGAGCGCGGGCCGCCGTTCAACTTGATATCGGAAAACAGCGCCACGGCGCGGCTGAGCGCATGCACCGGATTGCCGGCGCCATAATCGCTCCAGCTATGCCCACCCGGCCCGCTGACAGTGACTTCGAAACGGCGGCTGCCGAGGGCGCGCGTGGTGATGTGCTCGGTGGAGGCGCCATCGAGCACCAGGAAGGCGGCGATCTCGCCGGCCAGCGGCGATTGCTTGCACAGCCATCGCATGCCGGTCAGGTTGCCTTCGCCTTCTTCGCCGACGGTCGCGATCAACATCGGAGTAGCGTGCTCGTGTTGCGATTTCGCGGCGCAGATTTCCAGGCCCGCGCCAGAGCCAGCAAGGCCGCAAGGCCGGCGCAATTGTCGGAAACGCCCGGACCATGAAACCGGCCGCCAGGATCCACCGCGATGTCTTCTTTGCGGCGCGGCGCGAGCACCGTGTCCAGATGCGCGGTAACAGCGACGTAAGGCCCACGCGCGCTTTCCGTCGGCAGGGCGATGATATTGCCGGCTCGGTCGGTCTGCGTGTGCCAGCTCAGGCTGCGCAACTTGCCCGCCATCCACTCGCCGCGCTCGGCTTCGAGGAAGGTAGGCGCCGGAACGCGCGCTAGTTGCAGGTGGGCTTCATTGATCCACTGCTTCTCCCTCGTAAACCATTGCAGACACTCGCGCACCGCCCGCTCAGAAGCGATGGCAGCGACAGGGATTGCGGCTAGCGGTGGCGAAGCAGCCATTGAATCGAGTGTACCGCAGGGGGGCGAAACGGCAGCCCTTTGTTCGGACATAGAATGAAACATGCGAGACGCTCCGCTGGTTGTCATTCACGCCTTTGGCACCGAGGCCGACGCGGAGATGGCGAAAGGCGCCCTTGAATCGGCAGGCATCGACGCCCTGATCCAGGGTGACTCAGCCGGCGGCATGCGGCCCCACTTGGCATGGGCCAGCGGTGGATTCAAAGTGTTGGTTCGCGAGGAAGATGCTGAGGCAGCGCACGCCGTGCTTGAACCGCCAGACGAGCAGGCGTAAGTCTATTTCACTTTCATCACCACCAGCGTCTGATCGTCGTACGCTTCGGTGTTGAACTTGTCCAGATCGGCGAAAATGGCGTCGGCCACTTGCTGCGCCGGCAGGTGACTGGTGGAGCGAAGCACATCCGACAAACGAGCGCGTCCATATTCTTCGCCGGCGGCGTCCAGGTGATCGGGAAGGCCGTCGGAATAGAGCAGAATCACGTCGCCGGGCTCGGTCTGGAAAACCACTTCTTCATAGTCACGGTCGGGCAGCATGCCGACCGGCACACCCTCCACTCGCGGCCGCAGAATTTCGCCGCGGCGGCACACCATGGGCGGAATCGCGCCGGCGTTGGCCATATTGAACGACCCCGAATGCGGATGCCACAACATCACCAGCAGCGTGACGTAGCGCGCCTCCACTTTGCGCTCGATGAGCGCATCGTTGAGCGCCTTCATGAGCACCGCTGGATTGCGGCGCCGGGGCGCGAGCGTCCGCAGCAGGCCGCTCACCAGCGCGCCATATAACGCAGCCGCCGCGCCTTTGCCGCTGACATCGCCGAACGCGAGCGACGCGTGCTCGTTGCTGTGCTCGAAGAAATCGTAGATGTCACCTGAGATTTCGCGCGCCGGGCGCAGGCCCACGGCTATTTCCAGACCGACGAATTCCGGCGCCTCCGTGGGCAGCAGCCAGGTTTGCAGCTCGCGCGCGGCGCGTAAATCCTCCTGCATGCGGCGCTCGCGCATCGCCACTTCTTCGTACAAGCGCGCGTTCTCGACTGAGCTCGCAATCTGCGGCGCGAGCATGGCAAGCGTGCGCATGTGATCGTCGGTGAAAAATCCCAGGCGGTCGCTTTCCAAATCCATCACACCCACCACGCGGTCCTGCACGATCAACGGCACGGCCACTTCCGAGCGAATGTCGGGATGCGAGGCGATGTAGCGCGGATCAGTCGCGGTATCGTGCACGCGCACCGCTTCGCGCGATTCGGCGGCCGCGCCGGTAATTCCCTTGCCGAGGGGAATGTTGTCGATATCGACGCGCTCATCATGGCGCTGGCTGAAGCGGTAGCGCAAAACCCGCGCGCTCTCGTCGACCAGCAGAATGCTGAAGGCGTCGTAGTTGATCAGCCCGCGCATGGTGGAGGCCAGTTTGCCCAGCAATTCATCCAGATCGAGAATCGACGAAAATTCCTGCGACACGCGCGTCAACGTGCGCAGCGTGCGGTTCTGGCGCTCCACGCGGCGGTACAGCTGCGCATTGTCAATGGTCGCGCCCACGCGTGAAGCAATCAGGCGCAGCATGGCGCGGTCGTGTTCGGTGTAGGCGTCGACGCGTGTCGACTGCACATCGATCACGCCTACCAGCTTGTTGCGCGCGAGCATCGGAACCGCCAACTCAGTGCGCACGGCGTCCAGCGCATTGAGGTAGCGCTCGTCGCGGCGCACGTCGCTCACCAGGATCGGCTCGCGTTGCAGCGCGGCGGCGCCGGTGATTCCTTCCCCCAGCGCCACGGACAAATTTTTCACCACTTCATCGCGATGGCCGACCGCATAGCGGATGCGCAAATCCTGCCGCTTTTCGCTATACAGCAGGATCGCAAGCAATTCGTAGGGCACCACTTTGCGGACAATTTCGGCGACGTTGGCCAGCAACTGGTCGAGATCCAGCGTCGAACTGGTAGCGGTGGTGACTTCGAGCAGGAAGTCGAGCAGTTCGCTGCGCTCGCGAAAACGGACGGTGGATTTACGGGTGGGAGCCTGCATCAAAGCCTTATCGAATAGAACTCACGTTTGTTGGATGCCGCTCACGCAGCCGACGCCTCGACGATTTCAACGCCGGCGCTGGTGCCGATGCGGTTCGCCCCAGCCGCCGTCATGCGCCGCAAATCGTCCAGGGTTCTTATGCCGCCGGCGGCTTTGACGCCCATCTCCGCGCCTACCACACGCCGCATCAGGGCCACGTCTTCCGCGGTAGCGCCGGCCGGTCCGAATCCGGTGGACGTTTTTACGAAATCCGCGCCTGCCATTTTGGCCAGTGTGCAAGCTATGGCTTTTTGGCGATCGTCGAGCAGGGCCGTTTCCAAAATCACTTTAACGATGGCTCCAGCGTTATGGCCCTCTGTGGCCACCGCCAGAATATCCTGGCGTACCGTTTCCAGATCGCCACCGCGCAGCGCGCCAATATTCATGACCATATCGATTTCGTTAGCTCCCACACGCAGCGCCGCCGCCGCTTCGGCCCGCTTGGCTTCGGTGCTGGTGGCTCCTAGCGGGAAGCCCGCAACCGTCGCGATTTTAACCGGCGAACCAGCCAGTTCGCTCACCGCGAGCGCGACCCAGCAGGGGTTGACGCACACAGCCGCGAACCCGTATTGACGGGCCTCCCGGCACAGCTTGCCAATCTGCGCGCCGGTGGCTTCGGGACGCAGCAGGGTGTGGTCGATGAGACTCGCGACAGCAACTTTTGAGGGCTCGAGCGGACGCCGGGCGCGGGCGAGAATCTCTTCGCCGATCTGGGCCGCAAGCTGTTCGATCTGCTGTGTGTCCATGCCGCCTGACATCCAAAACTAGCGTACAATTCGTAGGGACTATTGTAATGAAACGCGAAAGACTCCTGCTGGTTTTGGCGTGTGCGGTCACGCTCACGGCCCATCCGATGGGAAATTTCAGCGTCAGCCACTACGCCCGCATTGCGCCTTCGCCTGAAGGCGTCGCGATTCGCTACGTCCTCGACCTGGCCGAGATCCCCACTTTCGAGCTGGTGCAGAAATGGAATCTTGAAGCCGGCAGCCCGCGCGCGACACTCGACCGGGCAGCGTCCCAGCAGGCTCGCGAGTGGACGCGGAATCTAGCGATCACCTCCGACGGGCGGGCCGTGGTCCCGCGCGTAACGGGGACGGAACTGGTGCTGGCGGAAGGCGCCGGCGGCATGAAAGTAATGCGCGTCGCCATGAACTTGCAGCTCCCCGTGACGGCCGGAAAAATCGAGTACGAAGATCGCAATTACCCCGAGCGCGCAGGCTGGAAAGAAATTGTGATCGCCCCTCAGGGCAAGGCTGCTGTAAGCCGCGCCACCCAAGGCGACCGGGAGCGCAGCCAGGCGCTTACCGCTTATCCGCAGGATCCCACCGTGGCGCCGCCACAGGATTTGCGGGCTTCGCTCGATTGGACCCTGGCGCCGCAAGCGCCGGTGGTGGCCGCACAGCCCGCGCCGCTGGTCCCGGCTCCGGAAACTGCCGTTTCGCCCGTTCCGCCGCAGCCGGCCGCCTCCGGCACCGTGGTGCGCGGCGACTACCTTTCGAAATTGTTGAGTCATCGGGAAATCGGCTGGGGGATGGCGCTTGCAGGTCTAGCCGTAGCCTTCGGACTGGGCGCTGTTCATGCACTCTCGCCCGGGCACGGCAAAACTATCGTCGCGGCCTACCTGGTGGGCACGCGCGGGACAGCCAAACACGCCCTGTTCCTTGGCGCCATGGTCACGTTTACCCACACCATCAGCGTTTTCTTTCTGGGGTTCGTCACGCTATTTCTCTCGCAATATGTGCTGCCGGAAAAGATTTTCCCCGTGCTGGGCGCGATCTCCGGACTGTCGATCGTATGGATCGGCGCCACCCTGCTCTACAAGCGCGCCAACGGGCTGCGGGCGCATGCTCACGATCACGATCACGACCACGATCATGCGCATGGTCATGATCACAGCCACGATCACGATCATCATCATGGACCGGGCGGGCACACTCACGTTCCCGAGGGCGATGTCACCTTGGGCAGCCTGATCGCGTTGGGTGCAAGCGGCGGCCTGGTTCCCTGCCCCTCGGCTCTAGTGCTGCTGCTGAGCTCGGTGGCGCTGGGACGCGTTGGACTGGGCATGGTGCTGCTGGTGGGCTTCAGCGCCGGCCTGGCGGTGGTGCTAATGGCCATTGGCCTGATGGTGCTTTTCGCCAAGCATCTGCTGCCTGATCAGGAACGCGCCGCGCGGCACCCGGCATTCCGCCTGCTTCCGGTGCTTTCGGCTGCGCTCATTGTCTGCGTGGGACTGATTATGACGGGCGTTTCGTTGGGAATCATCCGGCCGGACCGGGTTCTGGGACTAACCTAAAGTCATGGAAACCTTTAACCGCCAGGCGTGGTCTCTATAATAGCGGCACTCTTCCGGCGGCGACGCTTGGAAGCGGATTGAAACGTATACTCGAACGCTCGAAAAATCGAGCTCACAACAAAACAAAATGCCGCCGACCCTTTCGGGCTGGCGGCATTTTTTTTGGTCAGGCGATTAGCAGGACCCCCGCGTTACCACTGAATACGTGCGCCGAGCTGCACGAATCTCGGGAAGTTGGCCTGCTGGTTGATGAAGCCGAACTGGCCGGACCCCAGGGTCAGCCCGTTAGGTGGATCGAAACGCGGATGGTTGGTGACGTTGACGGATTCCGCACGGAACTGCGCCGTCACTCTTTCCTTGATCCTCACGCTTTTGAAGATGGAGATGTCCCAGTTATTGGCACCGGGTGCCCGGTCGGACAGGGTGCGCGAGGTAGCACCGAACGTGAACGCCGGGGCTAACACGAAAGCAGCCGGATTGAGGTACTGATCAATCTTGCTTTCGGGCGAGCCATTGATTTCCGGCGACGTGCCAGTGGTGTTGGGGCGCTGTCCGGCTGCGCCGGCGAACGCATTGTTGTTGGGCTGGTTCACCGAGAGCGGGAAACCTGCCTGGATGGTGGTGATCAGGTTGATCTGCCATCCGCCGATAACGTAGTTCGCCAGATTATTGGTATTGGCAAACCGCTTACCCTTGCCGAATGGGAGTTCGTAAGTGACTACAGAGACAAACCGGCGAGGAGTGTTCTGCGCCGCCAGGCTATACTCGGCATTGTAGTCGTAGGCGTTCTGTACGAAGAAGCCGTTGGTGCTGCTGAAGACGGTCCCGGACGTGGTGTTCATGTCCAGAGTCTTGGACGCGGTGAGATGCGCCAGAAGACTCAGACCGCCGCTGAAGCGTTTCTCCAACGCGAAACACATACGACTGGTAACGAGCGTGAGCATCGGTCGGGTTACCTTCGCCGACTGTGGTGTACTCAGGATACGGCATCAACAACTGCGCCTGGCTGACGGTGCTGGAGCCGAAGAATCCGGGAGGCCCGCTCTGGAACGGGATGGTCAGCCCGAAGAAGGGATTCGGCACTTGATTCAGCAGCGAAGTTCCCTGCGAAAAGTAACTGGGGTTGAGCTGGTTGACGTTCAGCGTAGCGGCCGCTTGCTGCAGATGGCGCGACAGCGAACCAACAAAAGCTACGCTCAAGTTGAAGCCACCTGGCAACTGCCGCTGGACGTCGAACGAGTACTGATGCACGTAACCGCCGCTGCGTTGATCTGGTTGTAGAAGTTCACAGCGTTGCCGAGGCCCGTGTAGAGGCCTTGAATGTTACCGATCGGCTGAGCCAGGCCATTAGGATAGGGATTGCTCAGCGAGTTGGCCGGCGTCAGGCCGCCGTTGTTGCTGGCGACGTAGCTGCTCAGAGCCGCATAGCCCGGAGCACTCAGTTGCCCGTAAACCGGGGGAGCCCAGAATGTTCCATAGCCGCCGCGAATGGTGGTCTTGTCGTTGAGCTTCCACGCCGCGCCCAAGCGAGGAGCAAAGCGCAGATAGGAAGGATCGCCTATTTGAGTGGGATTGCCGTTCACACCGGCATACTCCAGGCCGCCCATGGGAAGAACGCCCGAACCCGGCGGTAAGCTGCGCCGCAATCGGATTCACCGTATTCGGGCAAAGCCCACAACCAGGCGATTGTTGCGATCACGATAGCCCTGCTCGAATTCGTACCGCAGCCCGATGTTGATGGTCAGGTTGTGGAGTGAGGCGGATATCGTCGTGGAAGTAGTAGCCGTAGTACTTGAAGATCCCTTCGAAGCCACTCTGAGTGGTGACGCCACCGGCAGACGGAATGCCCAGCAACAAGCTGGCCAGATCCGCGCCCGACGTGGTGTTGGGGGTGACCGGGTTGGCGTTGGTGAAGCCGCGGTCAAACGTAAAGGCTCCCGGGACCGTTGCCGCTGTTCAGACGTCCAGTTGATCTGGCGGAATTGGAAGCCGGCCTTCAGATTGTGTTTGCCGACGAACTTGGCCACGCTGGAGAAGAAGCTCTTGGAATTCGGAACCGAATAGTTGCCGCCGAGAGTTCCCAGAGACGTCAGGTCCTGCATGGTGATGATCGGGAAGCCCGGTGCCCTGAGTGGCATCGATAAAAGACGCCGGGAAGCCCAGGCTGGCCGCATTGAAATCCGAACCCACGAAGGTCGAGTCGTTCGGGAACCGGTTGTAGCCGTAGCGCACGCTGATTACCGTGGTCGGGTTCGGCGTGAAGGTCTGATTGGTCGTGGTGGAATCCGCATAGCGCTTCAGTTCCCATGCGGCGCCATTGACTGCGGCCGCTGAGCCCCACCAGTCCGGACCTACTTCGCGGCTGCCGTAATGCATGTAAGCGAAGTTGGCGCGCCACCAGTTGGTGAACTGGTGATCCACCTTGCCCGTGGCCTCGTTGGCGAAACCGTCGTGCAGTGTCGCCGCTCCCGCATAGTCGGGCTGTCCATAGAAGCCGGGCGTTGTCGTCGGAGCCTTGTAGAAAGCGGCAATGGCTGCGCCGATCGGGATTGATCCGGTTGGCGGGGATGACGTTGCCGGCGAACGGCGTGCGGTGTAGGTGCCATCCGGGTTCTTCACCGTGGTCAGCGGATCGTAGATGACTCTTGAGCGAGCCATCCGGGTTGCGGGAGCTTCGAAAAATCGCCGGTCGTCTCGGCTGCCGTTGGCGTGACCAATTCAGCGAACTGGCCGGAACTCTGGCGGTAGCCTTCAAACACCAGCCAGAAGAAGGTCTTGTTCTTGCCGTTGTAAATTTTCGGAATCACTACCGGGCCGCCGATGGACCAGCCGAAATTCTTGTAGGGAGAAATGGGCTTTGGCTGCCCCGCGCGATTGGCGAAGAAGTCGTTGGCGAAACTCCAGGTGCCGCGAATATTTCCAAACAAGCTGCCATGCAGCGCGTTGGAACCCGAGCGCAGGAACGTGTTGTACACGCCGCCCGCATACCGGCCCAGCTCTGCGTCATACGTGTTGGTCTGAATCTTCATCTCTTCCACTGCTTCGAGCGAAGGAATGATGACCGCGCGGTTGGTGCCGTCCGTGATCGGCACGCCGTCTACCAGGTAAACGTTGCCGCGAATGGGACCACCGGCGAAACTCACTTGCGACGAACCGCTCTGATCCTGGAAGCGAACAAACTTCGGATCGCCGGCCGGCGTGACGCCCGGCGTGACCCACGCCATGATGAACGGATTGCGCCCGATGTTGGGCAGGTCCATCAGCTTCTGGCGATCGAGCAGCGTTCCCTGGGAGGCGTTCGACGTCTCCATCAAGGGAACTTCTTCACTTACCAGCACGCTCTCGGTGATCGCTCCGACTTCCAACTTCACGTCCAGAGTGATGAATTCCTGCGTGCCGACGATTACCTTGCGTTCAAACTTCTTGAAGCCCGCGTTTTCCGCTGATAGCGTATACGTCGCGGGGTTGACTGCTGAAAATACAAACTCACCTTCGGCGTTGCTGACCGTATCGCGTTTTACGCTGGTCGCATCGTCGGTGATTTCGACTTTCGCATTAGCAATGACGGCGCCCTGAGCGTCCATCACCCTGCCGCGAAGGCCGCCCTGATAGCCCTGACCCCATGCCAAGCTAGTCATCGCCAGCGCTAAAATGCTGTAGACAAATAACCTGGACCCTTTCCGCGTATTAAGTAAAGCTTGCATACACCTCCCCTTCCTTAGTTTTGGAGCTTTCCTAAAGAGACGCTCGATGAGCGCCTGACTAACCTCTATCGATAGCGAACCGATTGGCTCGCCGACACCCAACTGACCTGTTTTTCCAATTAATCATCAGACACACTAAATGAACGCTTCACTAACTGATTTGGGGTATCGTACCGGAGATATCCGACACTGTCCAGATAAGTATTACTTGTTGTATACTCTAAAGAAAATTTGCGTTTCCCCGCGACGATCCGCTCCGCAGCGAATGTAAATTGATGTAAAGGCTAGTGAAACTGCTGATTTGGGCCTCTGCCGGGCCTGCCTTCCAAGTAACTTCACCCCACACCCACTCGTCTATCTGCTTTACGCGGCAGCCTCGTTCACTGCGCGATTGAAAGCGCTTCAGAGGGGACGACGGCTGTGGGATTCAGGTGAGGGCTACAGTTCCTACAGTGCGGGTAAAAGTTTCGGGGGGGTTCGCCTGCTGGACCCGGCCCGAGAGCAAAGTCGAAAGAGTCAGCTATGAGTGCATGACTCCGTCAGCGGCCCGCAACATTCTGGACGCGATTTGCTGGAAGCCGGAAATGCGCTGGGTGGTCACGCGGCATTCTGGTTTTGAAGCCTGTGCGCTTCCAGACGCTGCGCCGAAACGAAGTACAGGATAAATTGGCTCCGCGCGTGGTGGGCCGGTGGATGTCGGGCCGCGCGCCGTTTGAGCCTCAGCCCGCCGGCGCCGGAAGCCCGGCATGCACTTTGCGCAGCACCTTGGCATTGCGCGACGTGGCTTACATCATCGAAGCCTTTCCACTGGTATACCAGCCGACCGCCGAGGACACGCCGGTCAAGTACGCGGCCATGTTCAACCGGCGCGTCCGGAATGGCCAATCCTATTACCAGCCCTCGCTCGGCTGCCGCGAATTTGCGGCGCGCTTCGAGGCGCCCGAAGCCACCGACGTTCCCTTCCCGCGATCGGCGCCTCTGGGCCAAATGTTGTACGACATTGTTTTCGGCGATCGGGGAGCGCACAATCGCGCGATTTTCTTTTCCGCCCGGCTGGAAGGCGGAGTACTCGATACCGATCCGGAGCGCGTGATTCCATCCGCCAAGATCAGAGAGGAGCTGCTGGCGTGTTCGTCGAAGCACTAACCGAATACGCCGACACTCGCCTGTCCGGCCAGCTGGCCGACATGGCGTTCGAATCCAAACCCGTTCCCTACTTGCTGGACCTGGGCCCGGATGGCTCTTACCTGGGGTTGGTGGAACGCACCGAGAAAGTGACGGGCGGAGCGGAAGCCTTCGTACCAGCGCCGCCAATGCTGGTGCCGCGATCGCCGGTCAACCGCAACCTGGGCCTGCATCCCTTGCTGGCCTTCGACAACATCAAGTACGTGCTGGGCGCGGGGACCTGGACGCCGGAAGGGCAGCAGGCCAGCCACGACGAGCGGCATGGGTCCTTTGTGGAATTTCTGAAGACCGCCGCCAGGGCCACCGGTGACATGGCGCTGCAGTCCTGCGTGCTTTTCTACAGCCGGGCGGATCAAGTGCAGTTGGCCCGCGAGGTTCTGGCCCGGCACGGAGCCCAGTCCAGCTCGTTGATCGCGCTTTCGGTGGGCGGTCCGGTGGTGCGGCGCGGCGCTGTGCGTAATTACTGGCGGCAACATTATCAGCGTACGTTCGATACGCGCACCGAAGCGGCGGAAGCGGCCATGTGTCTGGTCTCGGGCGAAATAGGCCCGATTGCTCCCACCCATGACAAGGTGAAAGGTGTCACCAACCTGGGAGGACAATCTTCGGGCACGGTGCTGATGTCGTGCGATAAGGATGCCTTCTGCTCCTACGGATGGGTGAAGAACGCCAATAGCCCAGTCTCACCGCAACGCGCGGCGGCTTACGTGCTGGCCTTGAACGATCTGCTGCAGCACGGCCGCTACTCGCGCGTCGACCATTGCGGCGTCGGCTTTCTGTTCTGGAGCAGCGAGCCTCTCGATCTGCCGCATCCGATCAGCCTGCTGGAAGAACCGCCATCCCAGGAATCTGACGAAATCCCGCGGGCCGCCTCCGCCACGCCCAACGAAATCTGCCTGCTGGGAGTCTCCGGCAATGGTGGCCGGCTGCGCGTGCGCTTTTGGATTAACGAGCCGCTGGACGTGGTTCTGGTCAACCTCCGGCGCTGGTTTGGCGAGCTGCGAATCGTGAATCCCTTTACCGGCGAGACTCACGAGCGGCCGCGTTTTTCGCACGTCCTCGACGCGATTACCCAGCGCAAACCTTATGCGCGGTGCGCGATCCAACTCTTTCGCCGGGCGCTGCAAGGCGTGCCGCTCGGAAGATCGGTGCTGGCCGCTGCGCTCGATCAATTGCGCACCACGCGCGGACCCAAAAAGCTTTCCCCGACGCAGGCAGCACTCATTCGCCTGTGCATGAATGACCTAAGCGGAGATAATAGTATGCCTGAACGCCTAGATACTAGCCTTAATCAACCCGCCTATCTTTGTGGCCGACTGTTGGCCTTATATGACGCAATGCAATACGCGGAACGCGGCTGGGTACGGTCCAGCCTTGCCGATCGCTATTATTCCCTGGCATCCACCAACCCGGCCCAAGCTTTTCCCAAAATCGAGGAGGTCGGCCTCAAGCATTTGACGCGCTTGCGGCGGGTGAATCCGGACGCGGCCGCGCGCCTGGAACACGATTTGCAGGAAGTCCACATGCGCCTGGCGGAACTGGGTGGAACGTTTCCCGGCGCGCTGAGCCTGGAGGACCAGGGCCGTTTCGCGATCGCCTTTCATCATCAGAAGGCGGCGACCATCGCGCGGGCGGCGGCACCTAGAGTTGAAGCGCGAACTGAACTGACACCTGTGCCCGTGGCATGAAGCAAGCCTCTGCAAACCTCGTCAGCGTCCGCCACGATTTTGTTTACCTGTTCGATTGCCAGGACGGAAACCCCAATGGCGATCCGGATGCGGACAATGCTCCGCGAATCGATGCGGAGACTTCCCAGGGCCTGGTTTCCGATGTTTGCCTCAAGCGCCAGATTCGGGATTACGTCCGCTTTCGGACTTCCTCCGGAGGCCTCGCCGAACCGGGCTATGACATCTTTATCCGCTCGGGCCTTTCGCTAGAAAACCGCCAGCGCATTCCCTACGACACGCTGAAGCTCGATCCCAAACACAAGGACCACGAGCGCATCGCCCAGGCCCGTGCCTGGATGTGCCAGAACTTCTACGACGTGCGCGCGTTCGGCGCCGTGATGAGCACCACCGAATTCAACTGCGGGCAGGTTCGCGGGCCGGTGCAAATCACCTTCGCGCGCTCTCTCGACCGCATCGTCACCACCGAGCACTGCATTACGCGTGTCAGCTACACCCGGGAAGAGAAAGCGCGCGGCACCACCGCCAACACAGAAATCGGACGCAAATACACCATCACGTACGGGCTTTATCGTGCTCACGGCTTCATCAATGCCGTGTTCGCCGAGCAGACCGGGTTCAACGAAGCCGATCTGGAGCTGCTTTGGGAAGCGCTGGCGAACATGTTCGACACAGCGCGCTCGGCATCGCGCGGCATGATGTCCACGCGCGGGCTCTATGTGTTCCGGCACTCATCCGCGCTGGGCAGGGCGCCGGCGCACACGTTGTTCGATACGGTGCACGTGGCGCGCCGCAAAGGCGTGGAGTCGCCACGATCTTTTTCGGACTACACGATCGACGTGGATGAGCGAGGCCTGCCGGCGGGCGTCGACCTGATTCCCGTCATGCGGCCGGAGATGGCGACGGTAGATTAAACGCCAGCCGGTAACACGCGCGCGCGATCTCCCATTCCTCCCCCGCGCGTATCACCAGCATTCTGACTGCAGAATTCGCGGCGGCAATGTCCTGGTCGGCGTGCGGCACGGCGTTCTTCGCAGAATCCAATTGCAAGCCCAGGAAGGCTAGTTGCTGCGATAGCGCGGCGCGCAGCAGCGGACTGTTTTCTCCCACGCCGCCCGTGAAAACCAGCGCGTCTACCCCGCCCAGCACCGCTAGCATGGCCCCAGTTTCCTGCGTGAGGCGATGCAGATAGACGTCGAAAGCCAGTTGCGCTCTTGGATTGCCCGCAGCCACGGCGGCCATGATTTCGCGCATGTCGCCGGAAATTCCCGAAACGCCCAGCAATCCCGATTCCTGGTTCAGCGCTCGATCCAGTTGATCCACCGTGTAACCGCCGTGCCGCAGCAGGTACAGCAGAATGCCGGGATCAATCGATCCGCTACGCGTACCCATCATGAGGCCCTCAAGCGGTGTGAAGCCCATCGTAGTGTCGACGCTCCGGCCCGCGCGTACGGCGGCGAGCGAAGCCCCATTGCCGAGATGCAGCACGATCAATCGCAGAGACTCAGGCTCTCTACCGAGCATTTGCTCCGCGCGCCGGGAAGCGTATTGGTGATTGATCCCATGAAATCCAAAGCGGCGAATGCCTTGCTCCAGCCATTGATACGGGCCCGGATAAACGTAGGCGGCCGGCGGCAGCGTAGCGTGAAATCCGGTGTCGAAGACCGCGGCTTGGCGAACACTCGCGCCCAAAATTTGGTCGACAGCGGCGATGGCTTCCAGCTCAAAACGGTTGTGGGCGGGTGCGAATTCTACTTGCCTGGCAATGGCCGCGCGCACTTCCGGCGTCAAGAACGTGGCGTCGCGATATTCATTACCGCCGTGGACAATGCGATGGCCCACCACGGCAATCTCGCCTGGAGCGCCGATTACTTTACTGGCACCGCTCCACAGCGACGCGAGCACGGGCGCAAGCAGCGCGCGAATATCGGCGCCGCGCGTCCAATCCACATGCCGTTCCCAGCGAGGCTTGGGCTGCTCGATTGGCAGGGCTCCGCCAGCAACATCGTGGAACCAGCACTTGAAGCTGCTGGATCCGCCATTGATCACCAGGATTTTCATCTAGCCTGGCCAGTGCCACTCGCGAATTTCCGGCATGTCCTCGCCATAGCGGGAGACGTAGAGCTTGTGCTCGATCAACCGGTTGCGCAATAGCTGCTTGAGCGGAGCGGCAACATCGTGCAGACGGGCGACGCGATCGATCACGTCGCCGGCAAGATGGAACCGGTCCAGATCGTTGAGCACGGTCATGTCGAACGGCGTGGTGGTGGTGCCTTCTTCTTTATAGCCGCGCACGTGCATATTGTCATGATTGGTGCGGCGATAAGTCAGGCGGTGAATCAGCTACGGATAGCCGTGGAAGGCGAAGACAATCGGTTTGTCTCGCGTGAACAGTGCATCGAACTCGGCGTCGGGAAGGCCGTGCGGATGTTCGCTCGATGGCTGCAGCGTCATCAGGTCGACGACATTGACCACGCGCAGTTTCAGATCCGGCAGGTTGCGTGCGCAGCCAATCCACCGCGGCCAGCGTTTCGAGCGTGGGAATATCGCCGCAGCAGGCCATTACCACATCCGGCTCACCGCCCGCGTCGTTACTGGCCCAATCCCAAATGCCAATGCCGGCGGTGCAGTGCGCTTCGGCGGCCTTCATATCCAGCCATTGCAGCGCAGGCTGCTTTCCCGCCACGATCACGTTGACGTAGTGCCGGCTGCGCAGGCAATGGTCGGCCACCGAAAGCAGGGTGTTGGTATCCGGCGGCAGGTAGACGCGCACCACATCCGCCTTCTTGTTCACCACATGGTCGATGAAGCCGGGATCCTGATGGCTGAAGCCGTTGTGATCCTGCCGCCACACGTGCGACGTGAGCAGGTAGTTCAGCGATGCAATCGGCTTCCGCCAGGGGATGGTGCGCGTGACCTTCAGCCACTTGGCGTGCTGATTGAACATCGAATCGATAATGTGGATGAAGGCCTCGTAGCAGGAAAAGAATCCGTGCCGGCCGGTGAGCAGGTAGCCTTCGAGCCAGCCCTGGCACATGTGCTCGCTGAGCACTTCCATCACCCGGCCATCGGGCGCGACGTGATCGTCATTGGGAAGGATTTCCGCGGTGGAAGTGCGGTTGGTCACTTCGAACACCGCGCCCAGCCGGTTGGAGGCGGTTTCATCCGGGCCGACAATTCGGAAATTGCGCGCCTCCGCGTTGCCGGAGCATCACGTCGCGCAGCATCTCTCCCAGCACCCGCGTCGCTTCGGCAACCACCGCTCCTGGCTTGGGCACCTCTACCGCGTAGTCGCGGAAGTCGGGCAGGTTCAAATCCTGTAGCAGCAGGCCGCCGTTGGCGTGCGGATTTGCGCCCATGCGGCGCGTGCCTTTCGGAGCAAGTTCGGCCAGCTCTGGAATCAGGGCTCCGCGGTCGTCGAAAAGCTCTTCGGGACGATAGCTCTTCATCCAGTCTTCGAGAATTTTCAGATGCTCTGGCTTGGTGGCCAGTTGATCGAGCGGAACCTGGTGCGCGCGGAACGTGCCTTCGATCTGCAGTCCATCCACCACTTTCGGGCCGGTCCAGCCTTTGGGCGATTGCAGCACGATCATGGGCCAGCGGGCGGCGCTGCTTGAAGCCATTCTCGCGCGCGTCTTTTTGAATGGCGCGGATTTCCGCCAGTACGGATTCGAGCGTGTCCGCCATGAGCGGATGCATTGCGGCAGGCTCGTGCCCTTCCACAAAGTACGGCATGATAGCCGTAGCCCATGAGCAAACTGGTCAGCTCGTCTTTAGGGATGCGCGCCAGCACGGTCGGACCGGCGATTTTGTAGCCGTTGAGATGCAGGATGGGAATGACGGCGCCATCGCGCGCCGGATTCAGAAATTTGTTGGAGTGCCAACTCGCCGCCAGCGGACCGGTTTCGGCTTCGCCGTCGCCGATCACGCAGCAGACGACAAGATCGGGATTATCGAACGCCGCGCCGTAAGCGTGCAGTAGCGCATACCCCAGCTCCCCGCCTTCATGAATCGAACCGGGCGTTTCCGGCGCGGCGTGGCTCGGAATTCCACCGGGAAACGAGAACTGCGTGAACAGCCGCTTCATGCCCTCCGCGTCCTGCGTGATATTCGGATAGAGCTCGGTGTAGGTTCCTTCGAGCCAGGTGTTGGCCACCATGCCCGGCCCGCCGTGGCCCGGGCCGCACACGTAGATCATGTTCAGGTCGTACTTGTTGATGACGCGATTGCAGTGCGCGTAGATGAAGTTCAGCCCGGGCGTGGTGCCCCAGTGGCCGAGCAGGCGCGGCTTGACGTGTTCCAGCGTGAGTGGCTGGGTCAGCAGCGGGTTGTCGTAGAGGTAAATTTGCCCGACGGAAAGATAATTGGCGGCACGCCAGTAGGCATCGATTTTGCGGAGTTCGTCAGCGGATAGCGGCACATCTACAACTTTACAACTACAGCTTTACAATCCGAACACAAACAACGCGCGCCCCGCCGTGATCGCCACGTGTTGCCGGCCATCGATTGAGAACGACACCGGATTGGCGGCCACGTGCAAGTCGCCGCCGGTCTGAAAATCCCAGAGCGGTTTACCGGATTGCGAATCGAGCGCGAAGAAGTTGCCTTCGCTCGACAGGCCGAACACCAGCCCACCGGCGGTCGCAAGCACGCCCGACCACGGCGGCGATTGCAGCCGGAATTCCCACTGCATTTTGCCGGTGAGCGCATCGAGCGCGCGAATCGCGCCATAAGCGGCGTCGCCTTCCAATCGCCGTTCGCCACCGCCGCCGAAAAACGTTCCCACCTGATATTCCGCTTCGCCCTTGTAATAGTAGGCGCCCATTTCCCGCACCGCCACGAAGAAGCGCGAGGCACGGGGATCGTACGCTGGGCTGAACCAATTCGTTGCGCCCTGCAGGCTGGGATAAACCAGCGTGCCTTCGATGCTGGGCTCCATGCCCGGTACTAGCATGGGGCGGCCGTGATCGTCGATGCCCTTCGCCCAGGTTTGCTTGGCGAAAGGCGTGGCTTGCAAATACTCGCCAGTCTCGCGATCCAGCAGATAGTAGAACGCGTTGCGATTCGCCATGGCCACCAGTTTGCGCGGGCGTCCGCGCACCTCGGCGTCGAACAGCACGGGAATTTCCGTTGCGTCCCAATCATGCGTGTCGTGGGGAGTGAACTGGAAATGCCAGCGCAGCTTGCCGGTCGTCGCATCGACCGCCAGTAAACTGCAGGTGTACAAATTGTCGCCGGGGCGCACGTCGCCATTCCAGTCAGGGCCCGGATTGCCGGTGCCCCAATAGATCAGGTGCAAGTCGGGATCGTACGAGCCGGTGACCCACGTTGGGCCGCCGCCATGGATCCAGGAATCAGCGTGTCCAGGTATCGTGGCCAGGTTCGCCGGGGCCGGGGATGGTCCACAGGCGCCACAGTTGTTTGCCGGTTTTGGCGTCGTAGGCGTCGAGAAAACCGCGAATGCCGGCCTCGCCGCCGCTGATGCCGACAATGATTTTGCCGTCGATCGCGAGCGGCGCGGCAGTGATGCAATGGCCAGTGGCGTGGTCGGCGACGACCGTGTCCCAGCGCAGCGCGCCCGAGCGGGCGTCGAGCGCGACCAGATGGGCGTCAATGGTTCCGGCGTATACCGTGTCGCCCAGCACGGCTACGCCGCGATTCACGCGCGCGAACCCGAGCGTGCGCACTACACGCGGCAGTTCATGGCGCCACGTCCACAGCGTGCGGCCGGAGCGAACATCGAGCGCCGTCACCGAATCCGGCTCGCTGATGTACATCACGCCATCAACCACGATGGGCGAAGCTTCATGGCTGCGCGCGGGGCCCAGTTGATAAACCCAGCGCACTTTGAGCCCGGCGACGTTAGACGGCGTGATCTCGGTCAACGGAGAAAAGCGTTGCCCCGCATAATTGCCGGAGTATGTGAGCCAGCTCTCCGGCTCGGAAGCGGCTTTGACGAGGCGCGAATACGGAACCTGCCCCTGCGCCAGAACTGCGGCAGCAAGCCACAATGCAACGCGCTTCATGATTCGCCCCGCAACCCGGCCAGGTAGGCCACCAGATCATCGATCTCGGACGCCGTCAGTTTGCCTTGATAGCCGGGCATCAGCGATTTGCCGAACTCCTTACGCAAATCGGCCAGGTCCGCTTTGCGAAATGAATGAAAGCGGTTGGCGGCGTCTTTGATTTGGATGGTGAACGAATCCTCGTTGACGCGCATGCCGCGCATCGGGACGCCGTCGCGAGTGGTCACGCTGACGATGAGAAACCCCTCAGGCACCGCGGCTCCAGGATCGGTCAAAGCTTGCCGTAAATATTCCGTACTGCGCCGCGCTCCGATTCCCGTCAGTTCCGGTCCCAGGCTGCTGCCTTCACCGCGCACGACATGACAGCCGGCGCAGCCCTGGCTTGCATAGATGGATTGGCCGCGCGCGCCGTCGCCCTTCTGGACGGAAACCGCCATGCGGCCCAACGAGCGCACATAGCCGGCGACCTGCCGTATCTCCCGATCCGTCATCTGCCAGGATTCCGGCATCTCGGTGCCGTCGATGCCATCTTTGATGACGAGGAAAAGCGCCTCATCGCTCGAAGCGCGACGCAGTCGCGGCTGGGCGAGATTCGCGCCGCGTCCGCCGGTCCCTGTAATGCCGTGGCACACCGCGCATTGGCCTTCGAAAAGGCGTTTGCCGCGGGCCAGGTCTTCCGGATCGGAAGGCGCCTGAGCTATGAGCAGTCCCGCACTGAGAGCAACGGTCCCCAAGAGTTGCCGCATGGCGCTATGGTAGCGCCAAATATCGCGCGCTTACGACTTCAACTCTTTAAGGGCCGCGTTCGCCACCGCCGCCTGCTTCCAATCAAAGGCGGGATTCAGCGCCAGCGCGCGCTGCAAGTGCTTTGCGGCTTCTTCTTTCTTGCCGCGCGCTTTGGCGATCATGCCCGCGTGATAGTAGAACGCCGGCTCCGGCGTTCCCCACTTCAGCGCTTTGGCCGCGGCCTGCTCGGCCTCCTCGTATTTCACGTTCTTGTAAAGCGACCACGCCAGCGCGTCATAGGTATAGACATCGCCGCGCACCTTCAGCTCGGCTTGCGCCAGTTCGAGGGAGCGGTCCAGTTTGCGGTCCTGATCGGCATAGACCAGCGCCAGGTTGCGATTGGTTTTCTCGCTGCCGGCGCGCGCCATTTTATCGATGACGTCGATCAGATCGCGCTGTTTGGCGGCGTCTTCTTTCCTGCCGGTGCGTTCGAACAAATCAGCCAGCGCCGCGGCGTATTCGGGAAAAGGCACGGCGGCTTGCGCGCGCTGGTAATGCTCGATGGCTTCGGGATATTTGCCTTGCGCCGCCGCCAGGCGTCCAAGCCCAGCAAAGGCCGGATAGTAGCCGCGAAACGTGGCCAGCGCCGCGAGGTAAGCTTGCCCGGCGAGATCCATCTGCCCGGTTTTGAAAAGCAGGTTGCCCAGGTCCACCAGGCACCACGCCGTATTTTCCGATGACGAACTGCCGGCGGCGATGGCCTGCTTCATCACCGCAACCGCACCCGCAGCATCGCCCAGCACGAAGCGATAGTACGACGCGCGATTGTAGCTCGCCAGGTTGGGCTTGAGGGTCACCATTTTCTGGTAGGCGTCGGCGGCGTGGTCGTAATCGCCAAGCTCCATGAGCGCGTCGCCGAGCGTGCCCCAGTTCCAGGAATCATCGGGCGCGATGCGGATCATCTCCCGCGAATATTCGGCCACCTGGGCGAACTGATGCCGCTCGAGTTGTATCTCGCTGCGCAGGCGGAGCGCTTCGTAGTTGTTGCCTTCGGCGGACAGCACCTGATTGATGAGCCGCTCGGCCCGGTCGACATAAGCGAAGTCGGTGGTTTCGCGCATCTTCTGTATGTAGGCCGTGGCCAGCAGGTTCTGGTAGTGCAGATTGCCGGCCTTGGCAGCGACCAGAGTTTCGTAGAGGGCGATGCGCTCGTCGGTTTTGAGCGCTGAGGCGTGGTCGGCAAGAGCGCGGTCCTGGAGCGCGCCCAGCAGACGGCCAGAGCTTTCATTTTGCGCCCAGGCCAGCGAGGCGAGAGAAGTCAGAAGCAGGAGAATGGTGCGCATGGCTTTCAACGAATAGTACGGCCCGGCTGGCCGTTCGGATTGTTGTGTACTAACTTTTCCTGCGGTAAAAAAAGGGGACAGACGATATTTTCAAAGCAAGCGAAAAACGCCGAATAGTCACGATCCGCTAGTAGTTTCATCAAGATAGCGAGAGGCGGTGATGCAACGAGATTTCGCCAGCACCTCCGCAGAAATATCGTCTGTCTCCGTTTACATTCCTCGCAAAAACTGTCCTAAACGCTCCATAGCCGGCTCGAGAATCGAGCGATCGGCCGCGTAGCAGATACGAATCGATCCCTCCCCGCCCTCGCCAAATGCCACACCCGGCGCCAATCCAACCCGCGTCTCGATCAGCAGCCGCCGGCAGAAATCGAACGAATCCGTCAGCCCGTCAATCTTCGGAAACAGATAGAACGCGCCATCCGGTGTAGGGACATGGACGCCCGCTATGCCGCTGAGCGCCTGCAGGCAGAAATCGCGATTCTGCTTGAGCCGTTCCAGCATGCGCAGCAGCTCGTCTTCGCCATCGGCCAGTGCGGTTTCCGCAGCCTTCTGGGTAAAACTGGCCGCGTGGGAAACGATGAACTCGTTCAATTGCGTGGCCTTCTTGGCCAGATCGCGCCGCGCCACCAGCCAACCTACGCGCCAGCCGGTCATGCAATAACTTTTCGAGAACGAATGGATCACGGCCACCGCATCGTCGCGAGTCGCTTTGCGCAAGATCGACGGCACCGGCTCGCCCAGCGCCCGGCCGGAATAATACAGGCGGTCGTAGACTTCATCGGCCACCAGCCAAAGGCCGTGCTTGCGCGCAAAATCCAGAAGCTGCTGCTGTTCGGCGTCGGTCGCCACCCAGCCCAGCGGATTCGATGGCGAGGTATAGAGCAGCACGCGCGTGCGCGGGGTGATGGCGCGTTCGAGCGCGTCGAAATCCACGCGGTAGCGCGCGCCGCAGAGAGGCTGGGGAATCTGGTGGGCCACCGCATTGGCCATGGCGATGATGGAAGCGCCGTTGGGCCAGGCCGGTGTGAGCACGATGCCTTCATCGCCGGGATCGAGCATGGTCCGCAGCGCGACATTTAGAGCTTGCACGCCCGACGCGGTCACCACGATTTCGCTCGCCGGATCGAGCTCGACTTTTTGGAAATGCCGGTAGTGCTCCGCGATGGCGGCGCGCAGCGACGGCAAGCCGGCGTTCTCGGTGTAGTACGTGTGCCCTTCCTCGAGAGCGCGCACGGCGGCGCGTTTGATGTAATCCGGCGTAGGCAGGTTGGATTCGCCAAAGTACAGGCGCAGCACGCCGTCCGTGGACATAGCGATTTCCGCCAGCTCGCGAATGCGCGAATGCGGAACGTGATCGAGAGAAGCGGCCAGATGGGGCATGATCCTCATTGTGCCAGACGCGACTCTATAGTTTCCCCGCCATCGCGCCGATACATGAGTCAGACTCAGGTGTAGACCATCGACTCGCCGCCAAAATCGAAGCGTGCCGTCCCGGCGATACACCGGCACTGGGCGCTCACCACGCCTCCGCCCTTTCCCGCGATTGCCATGCGAGTGATGGAGATCCTGGCTCGCGACAAGGGCGCGATGAAGGAAGTGGTGGAATGCATCCAGTCCGATCCTATCTTTGCGGCCGAGATTCTGCGGGTAGCCAATTCGGCCCTGTATGGCGCCTCCGACCCAATCAAAAGCGTACAGCGCGCCACCTTCACGCTGGGCCTGGACTTCATCAAAGCGCTGGCGGTGACAGTGGGAATGCGCGCTCATGTGAAGTCCGGCATGAAAATTCCGGTGCTGCGCCGCTGCTGGCGGCATTGTATGGCGAGCGCTGTTCTGGCGCAGGAAGTCGCCGCCGCCTGCGGGATGAAGGAAGACGAGGCCTACACCGCCGCCTTGCTGCACGATATTGGGCGCATGGGGCTGATGGCCGCCTATCCCATTGAATACGCGAATGTATTGGAATTCTCAAGCACCGAGTCTTTCAACCTGCTGGATTGCGAGCGCGAATTATTCGACGTCGATCACTGCCAGGCCGGGGCCTGGCTGGCCGAGGCCTGGAAACTACCGCCCCAGATCCGGCACATCGCCGCGCATCATCATGACGAGGTTCCGGCGGGCGCGTCCGACTTGCTGGCGGTAGTGACGCTGGGTTGTCAACTGGCAACAACGCTCGACTTTGGCGTAATGGCCGGCCGCGCCAGCCCCACGTTCGACGAAATCCGCACGCGCCTTCCGAAAACGGCGCAAGGTCGCTTCCGGCTTGGTCCGGGAGTGCTGAAAAAGAAAGTGCAGGCGCGTCTGAAAGCGCTGAAGCTGCGCTGAGGAGGGCGAGTTTGAAACTCGCCCCTACAAAACTCTGCAGGACGGCGATTCCTGTCAGTACGCTAGCGCGCCCGTGTCGTCTTAGCCGTCATCAACTCTTCAATATTGATCAGCTCAGTCGGATAGTCGCCGGTGTAGCAGGCGTAGCAATATTCGTGCTTGTCATCGCCCACGGCGGCGCGCAGCGATGCCAGCGAGAGGTAGCCCAGCGAATCCGCCTCGACAAAGCGGCGAATTTCCTCCACCGTGTTATTGGCCGCGATCAGCTCGCTCTTGGTAGGCGTGTCGACGCCATAGAAACACGGCGAAATCGTGGGCGGGCAGGAAACGCGCAGGTGCACTTCGCGGGCGCCGGCCTGGCGCATCATGCGCACGATCTTGCGGCTGGTCGTTCCGCGCACGATCGAATCGTCCACCAGCACCACGCGCTGGCCTTCGAGCAAATGGCGCACGGGATTGAGCTTCAGCTTCACGCCGAAATCGCGAATGGCTTGCGAAGGCTCGATGAACGTCCGGCCCACATAGTGGTTGCGGATCAGCGCCGGGCGATACGGCAGACCAGACTCGGCCGCGTAACCGATGGCCGCCAGCACGCCCGAATCGGGCACGGCAACCACGAGATCGGCGTCAGCCGGATGCTCGCGCGCCAGCACATGTCCCATGCGCTCGCGGGATTCGGCGACGGCTTTGCCAAACACAATCGAATCGGGCCGCGAAAAGTACACGTGCTCGAACACGCATTGCGCGAGCGGCTGAGCCGGCGCGTAACGCTCGCGTGTGACGCCTTCCGGCCCGACGATCACCATTTCGCCCGGTTCCACTTCGTTGAGATACACCGCGCCGATCAGGTCGAACGCGCATGTCTCGGAGGCGAACACATTGCACTTGCCGCCGCCGGAGAGTTCCATTTGCCCCATCGCCAGCGGACGGAATCCATGCGGATCGCGCGCCACGATGATGCGGTCCTCCGCCAGAAACACCAGCGAAAACGCGCCTTCGATCTGCAGCAACGCATCCCGCAGCGCGGCGGCCAGCGTGCGCTCCTGGGAATGCGCGACCAGATGCAGAATCACTTCGGTGTCGCTCGACCCCTGGAAAATCGACCCGCGCCGTTCCAGCTCGCGGCGCAGTTCCATGGCGTTGGTGATGTTGCCGTTGTGGGCGACGGCGATGCGTCCTTTATTGCAGGCCACCGAAAACGGCTGGGCGTTGAGGAGAGCCGTATCGCCAGCCGTTGAATAGCGGGTGTGGCCGATGGCTTGCTCGCCGGGCAGCGTCTGCAGCGCGGCTGGCGTGAAAATTTCCGCCACATGCCCCATGGCTTTGACGCAATGCACGTCCCTGCCGTCGCTGGTGCAGATACCGGCGCTTTCCTGCCCGCGGTGCTGCAGGGCGTAGAGCCCGAGATAGGCGAGCTTCGAAGCCTCGGGATGGCCGTAGATAGCGAATATGCCGCATTCCTCGTGGAATTTATCGAACATACGTTATCGCCTCAAGAAAAACGTTTCTCGCAGAGACGCAGAGGATCTATCGCCTCAGCTTTTTCCCAAATGCTTCTTCAAAAGTTCGCTGTAACGCGTCCACGGGCTTGCGCAACAGTTCGGCACCGCGATTGCTGATGCGGAGCTCCTTCTCTATGGTAACGCCGATCGCCGGAGCTTCGATATTGTGCCGGCGCGCGACCGCGGCCACCTTTTCCGGATCGGCGGTTGAAATCAGTATTCGCGACGGGCCCTCGTGGAACAACAGAAATTCGGGTCGCAAATCGGAATCCAGATCGAGTGCGGCGCCTACGCCCGCCGCGCCGAAAGAGCATTCCGCCAGCGCCACCGCCAGGCCGCCATCGCTCACATCGTGCGCCGATTCCGCGAGGCCCGCGTTGACGATCTCGCGAATCGCCGCCTGCACGCGCTTTTCGTAATCCATGTCGAGCGCCGGCGGCAGTCCCCAGAGCTCGCCCAGGATCACCTTGGCGTATTGCGTGCCGCCGAAGCGCACCGGATCGCAGTCGCCCAGGCCGCCAAGCAACATCACCGTCCGCGCCGGCGTTTTTGAAATCGATGGTCACCGGCGGACCGGTCTTGCGCAACCCGACAATGCCCATCACCGGCGTCGGGTAAATGCCTTCGCCCAGCGTTTCGTTATAGAGGCTGACGTTGCCGCCGGTGATCGGCGTCTCGAAATGAACGCACGCCTCGGCGATGCCTTCGATGGCTTCGACCAGTTGCGCCATGATTTCGGGCCGCTCCGGATTGCCGAAGTTGAGATTGTTGGTGGCGGCCACGGGCTCGGCGCCGGCCGTGCTCAGATTGCGGCAGCATTCGGCCACGATGAGCTTCGCGCCTTCGCGCGGTCGAAAGATAGCAGTAGCGGCCATTGCCGTCGAGCGACATCGCGATCGACGTGCCGGTTTCCTTGAATGCGCACGATGGCGGCATCGCAGCCCGGTGCCGGCGAGGGTGTTGGTGCGCACCATGTAGTCGTATTGCTCCCAGATCCAGCGCTTGGAGCAGAGGTCGGCGGAGGCAAGCAGCGCGTCCAGATCGCCGGCCAGATCGCGGCTTTGGAATGCCGGCGCGTTCATCGGCGCGCGGCGCAGCGGCTGCGTATGCGGGCGGTCGTAAAGCGGCGCCTCATCGGCCAGCGCGCGATTGGGAATTTCCGCCACGATTTCGCCGTGATGGCGCACGCGCAGCTTGCCGTCGCCGGTCACGCTGCCGACGGTGACGGCGTCGAGACCCCACTTGCGGAAGACCTGGAAGACTTCTTCTTCGCGGCCCTTGTCGGCCACGAGCAGCATGCGCTCCTGCGATTCCGAGAGCATGATTTCGTAAGGCGTCATGCCGGTTTCGCGCTGCGGCACGCGGTCCAGATCGATCTCGATGCCGGTCGCCGCCGCGGCTGCCCATCTCGCAGGTGGAGCAGGTCAGCCCGGCCGCGCCCATGTCCTGAATGCCGACGATCGCGCCGGTCTTCATGGCTTCGATGCAGGCTTCGAGCAGCAGCTTTTCCAGAAACGGATCGCCCACCTGCACATTGGGCCGCTTCTGCTTCGATTCTTCGGTGAATTCCGCCGACGCCATGGACGCGCCGTGGATGCCGTCGCGGCCGGTCTTCGCGCCGACATAGATGACCGGATTGCCGATGCCCGACGCGCTCGCGTAGAAAGATTTCGTCCTTCTTGGCAGACGCCCAGCGCGAAAACATTCACCAGCGGATTGCCGCTATAGCACGTCTTCGAAAACGCATTCGCCGCCGACGGTCGGCACGCCGAAGCAGTTGCCGTAATGCGCGATGCCGCCGACCACGCCTTCGACAATGCGGCGATTGCGGGCGACGGTTGCCGGCGGAGTCCGTCATCAAGAGGGCCGAAGCGAAGCGAATCCATCACCGCGATGGGCCGCGCGCCCATGGTAAAGATGTCGCGCAGAATGCCGCCGACGCCGGTCGCCGCGCCCTGAAACGGCTCGATGAAGCTGGGATGATTGTGCGATTCGATCTTGAACGCAATCACGCAGCCCGCCGCCGATATCGATGATGCCGGCGTTCTCGCCCGGCCCCTGCACGACGCACTTGCCGCGCGTCGGCAGCTTCTTCAGATGCATGCGCGAGCTCTTGTAGGAGCAGTGCTCGCTCCACATCACGCTGAAGATGCCGAGCTCGGTGTAGCTGGGCTCGCGGCCGAGCAGCGAGACGATCTTTTCGTATTCGGCGTCGGAGAGCTGATGCTGCGTCGATCAGCTCCGGTGTGATGGTCGCTCATGAGCGCACGGCAGGCACGCCGCCACCATGGATTCGAAAATCACCAGGCCGTCGGTCGATCCCATCAGCGGATCGCAGGCGCGTTCCGGATGCGGCATCATGCCCATCACGTTGCGCTGCTTGTTCAGAATGCCGGCGATGTCGCGCAGGGAGCCGTTGGGATTGTCGAGGTAGCGGAACACCACGCGGTCTTCGGCTTCGAGTTCGTCGAGCGTGCGCTCGTCGGCGAAGTAGCAGCCTTCGCCGTGCGCGACGGGCAACGCGCAGAATCTGTCCTTTGTGGGCTGCGTAGGTGAACGGGGAATCGGTGGTTTCGGTGCGCAGCGGACTTCGCGGCAGACGAATTTCAAGCTCGCGATTGCGCAGCAGCGCGCCGGGCAGCAGTCCGGCTTCCACCAGAATCTGGAAGCCGTTGCAGATGCCGAGCACGAGGCCGCCGTCGGCCGCGAACTTCTTCACCGCGCCCATCACGCGGCGAAAACTTGGCGATGGCGCCGCAGCGCAGATAGTCGCCGTAGGAAAAACCGCCGGGAAGAATGACGGCGTCGACGTCGCCGAGGCTATCGGAATCGTGCCAGATGAATTCGGCCTTTTGCCCCAGATTGTGGCTGACCGCGTACCACGCATCGTGATCGCAATTGCTGCCGGGAAAGACGATGACGCCAAATTTCATAGTCAGTCTGAACGGGGAGGTATTTTTATTTTAACAGAATTCTTATTTCGGGCGCGCCACTTTTCGCCTAAAGATGACGGCCGATTCCACCGAATAAGCAGAAAGGAAGTGATCATGCGCCGCGCAGTCCTCTTCGTTCTGCTGTTGAGCTTTGGCTTGTTCTGCTGGAATGCCGCGGCCGCTGGTATTCCGGGTTTCTTCGTGCGGGATGGGCGCGATGGCCGGTTCGTGACGCGGACTCCGGAGCTGGCGGCGTCGTTCTTCAAGCGGGAGATCGTATTGAGCCTGCGGGGAGGCAAAGTGCGGCTACGCTTCGCGGGCTCGAACCGGAGCTCGGCTCCAGAAGCGGCCGAAGCCCTTCCCGGGCACGTGAATTTTCTGCTGGGGCGCGATCCGGCGGCGTGGAAAACCGACGTTCCTATTTATGGCTCGGTGGCTTACCGCCAGTTGTATCCGGGCATCGACATGACTTACTCGCATACCTCCGGGCGGCTGAAGTCGGAATTCGTGGTGGCGCCGGGCGCCGATCCCGGCATCATTCAAATGCGCTACGAAGGCATGCACGCTCGCCTCGATTCGGAGGGAACGCTGCTGCTTTCAGGGCCGGCCGGTGAACTGCGCGAGCAGGCTCCCGTGCTGTATCAGCAAGTAGGGACATTGCGGGTTCCGGTGTCCGGCGGGTTTCGCATTCACGATGATGGCAGCGTGGGGTTCCGTACCGATGCCTACGATCGCTCGCAGCCGTTGGTCATCGATCCGGTGCTGACCTCGAGCAGCTACCTGGGCGGAAACGGGCAGAACAGCCTTACCGGTGTCGCCGTGGATGCTTCCGGCAACATGTATGTAGCCGGATGGACCGATGCGCTGAATCTGCCAGTGGCGAATCCTTTCCATTCGCAGAGTGGCGGCAGCGTGGATGCTTTCGTCGCTAAGCTCGGGCCGGGCGGCAATTCGCTGCTCTACTGCACCTACCTCGGCGGCAGCGGCGATGACCGTGCTTTCGCGATTGCTGTCGATCCCGCCGGCAGCGCGTATGTGACCGGCTGGACGGGCTCGTCGAATTTCCCTACCGCCCATGCGATGCAAGCCAACCGCGGCGGCGGCCGGGATGCCTTCGTCGCCAAGTTGACTCCGGCCGGCAATGCGCTTTCCTACAGCACGTTTCTGGGCGGCAGTAGCAATGAGAGCGGCAACGGCATTGCCGTAGACAGCGGCGGCAACGCTTATGTCACCGGAGATACGGCCTCGCCCAATTTCCCGACGGCGAGCCCGTACCAATCCAGGATTGCGGGCATACAAAATGCGTTTGTGGCTAAGCTCAATGCCTCCGGCAGCCTAGGCTATGCAACGTATTTGGGAGGCAGCGGCAGTGACCATGCCGCCGGAATCGCGATCGACTCCACCGGCAATGCCTATGTCACAGGAAGCACGACCTCCAGCAACTTTCCTACCTTCGCGGCGCTTCAGCCTGTGAACGCGGGCGGGCAGGACGCGTTCATCGCCAAGCTCGGACCCGCCGGCAACACCTTGATCTATGGCACGTACCTGGGCGGACGCGGCGGAATGGCGGGGGCGCCTGAGGGCGGACAAGCCATCGCGGTCGATGCGTCCGGCAGCGCGTACGTGGCGGGCGTAACCAGCTCCGTCAATTTTCCGGTGACTGCGGGCGCCCTGCAATCGTTTCACGCCGGCGGAGGGCAGGATGCGTTCGTCGCCAAGCTCAATCCGGCCGGAAGCGCGCTCGTCTACGCCACATATCTAGGCGGCAGCAGCTTTGATTTCGCCAACGGCATTGCGGTCGATTTCGTGGGCCACGCGTATGTCGCCGGATATACCGGATCGACCGATTTCCTTACCGCGCGTCCCCTGCAAGATGGCAACGCCGGCCTTTACGATGCATTCCTCGCCAAACTCAACCCCGCCGGAACTGCGCTGGTTTTCAGCACGTATCTCGGAGGCAGCGGGATTGATTCGGCCAACGCGATTGCCGCCGACTCGCTGGGCAATGCCTATGTCGCCGGCCAGTCGCTCTCGCCCGACTTTCCCCTGCTACATCCGGCGCAGGCCACTACCGCCGGTTACACCGGTTTCATCGCCAAAATTTCGAGCGGCTGGAAGGTGGCCGTTTTCAACGCCGGCGCGTGGTACATCGATCAAAATCGCAACGGCATCTTCGACGGAATCTCCGCCGGCGATGGCGCGCCGTTCTTCGGTCAGGCTGGCGACATCCCTGTCACCGGCGACTGGGACGGATCGGGCATCAGTAAAATCGGCGTTTTTCGCGCCGGACAATGGCTGCTGGATGTCAACGGAAACGGCCTGTGGGATGGCCCCTCCGGCGGCGACCGCCTGCTGAATTTCGGCCAGGCCGGCGACCTGCCGGTAGTTGGCGACTGGAATGGTTCCGGCACCGCCAAGATCGGCATCTATCGAAGCGGCTTCTGGATGCTGGACTATAACGGCAACGGCCAGTGGGATAACACCGCCGGCGGCGACGTGTCCTTCTGGCTGGGCAATGGCCAGTACCTCCCCATTGTGGGGGACTGGAACGGATCGGGCACAGCCAAGGCAGGGGTATTCTATTAACGGCACGTGGTATCTGGATATCAATGGCGACGGCCAGTGGGTCGCCGGGACCGATGCCGTGCTGGGGTTCGGTACGCGCGGGCGATATCCCCATTACCGGCGATTGGCGCGGCATCGGCAAGACCGACATCGGCGTTTTTCGCTCCGGATTTTGGATTCTCGACATGAATGGCAACGGGCAAATCGACGGCATCGGCATTGGCGAAGTCCGGCTTCTGGCTTGGCAATTCGCAGTATATTCCAGTAGTTTTTCGTTAAACCGGGCGGCAGCGGTGTTTGCACCTCGAACTGTACTTTTGAGCCGTTACTTCATTTTGAACGGCTAAGTCCTTCATTTTCTTCATAAAAATCTCTTGCTTGTTCTCAATAGATAGGGTATATCTTATGGGTATCAGAAATACCTTACGAATAGATAGGAGAAATAAAGATGGTGCGCTCAGTGGAAGTTGTTTCGGAAGAATCGCTCGCGTCTGCAATCGGGCTGCTTTATCAAAGAAAGAAAGCCGGGGCCGCGTTGATTCGTGTATTGGAGAAATATCAACACGGCGGCTGTCGCAGCGCTTCCGGATTTCCGCGGTCCGCACGACGAGTTTCGCTGGCACGACGCTCGAATTCCGCACTTGCTTCGCCCCAGAGTGTCACTGGAAATCAGCAGAAATTGGAGCACCTTTATCTTCGACGCGCGGTCGTCGATGAACTGATCCGCTCCATCGAGGCCTACGCCGACGCATCTCCCACCTTGACCGGCAGACGCGCCGGCCCTCAGGCAAATCATTAATCCCCCCTTTGTAGGGCTGCTGCCTGCTAATTGCAACGAAGTAAAGCAGCGGCAGCCCTCACCTCAAAGTCTTTCCGCCGTACAACCTGAATTAAATCGTGAATTGAGTACGGGAATCTTCCGGCGTTATATGTCCCGTCCTATCGTGGCCACCTGCCTTATCGGATGAAAAAGTAGGCCAATTCCTGTAACTCCAGGTCTTGAAGATAACCTTTCCTTGGTCTAACGTAATACCTCCCCGGGGTAGTTCAACGTAATCCGCGCGGCATTAAACCGCGTGGCTGAAAGGTAGGTCCACTATGCTCAGACGACTTTTATTGATCGCCCTATTCGCGGTCCAATTTCTGGCGGTCACGGGCGGGTCCCAGGCGCACGATCCTTACCCCCAGTGCCATCCGTGTCCGTTCGTGCGCTGAAAAAACGTTAACTGTTTTTGGATCCGCTACATGCTGACCCGGTGACAGTGGTAAGATAACTTTGTCACCGGGTTGGCGTGTATGATTTTTGGCGCTTCGCTGCTCTCGTATTTGTGGGTGGTAGCCATCGCGGCTAACGTCGTTCTGGCGGTGCGCCTCTACATGCTCGAGCTGCACAAGAAGTATCCTTATTTCTTTGTTTATTTGATATTCCAAACGGTGCGCTCGTTAGCGCTGGTTACTTTCCCCATCAACAGCTTCACATTTGCCTACATTTTTGTCTACACGCAGCCGGTGTTGTGGGTCTTTTACGTCCTCGTCGTGTTGGAACTTTACGACAAAGTCCTGAACGACTGGAAGGGTATTCAAAGCTTGGGAAGATGGGCTTTGTATGGCTCCCTGGTTATTGCCGTGGGCGTCTCGTTTCTCACGCTCATCCCCTTTTGGGGGAAAGAGGATTCCAAACTTCTCTTCTGGGTGACCACCGTCGAGCGCGGCGTGCTCACCAGCGTGATGCTCTTTTTGTTTCTCATTTTGCTGTTTCTGTCGCGATATCCGCTGCAATTGAGACGCAACATCATTGTCCATTGCGTGGTCTACACCATCTTTTTTCTCGGCCTCAGCATGACCCTGCTGGTTAGAAACGTGCGTGGCTGGGAGATCATGCCCACTTTGAATCACGTGGTGGAAGTAATCAGCCTGGCTTGCTACGGCGTGTGGATCACATTCCTTACCAAGAAAGGCGAGGAGCGCACGGTCGCGATCAAGCACTCGGACCCGGCCGACGAGCGGCGCCGAATCGAACAGCTCATCAGCCTAAATGATACGCTTCTGCGTGCTGCCAGAAAATAACTTTCGTTATTAATTTCGTAATAACCAAAGGTTAAGGCAATTTATCCGGTAAAATACCGCTTGATTCCCGCGTAACTCTGGAATATCATCGACTCATCTAAGTAGTTAACTGGTGACTAATGACCATTGTTTTATGCGGATCGGCACTAAGTGTTACGTTCGCCCTGGTTATCCTGGGGCTTCTTCGGCGGCTGAGCGGCAACCCCGCGCGGATCGCTCCGGATGTGGCTCGCAACGTCGTCCGCATTGAGGACCGCTACCGGCCCATGGAGCGGCTGCTAGCTCGCGCAGACACAGAGTTTCTGAAACGGCAGGACGGAATTTCGAGCGAAATGTCGCGTGAATTCCGCGCCCAGCGGAGGAAATTGTTCCGCTCGTATGTGCGCTGCCTGGCCAAGGATTTCACCCGCATTTACAAAACGCTCGAGATCGCAATCGTGGAGTCCCGGCAGGACCGGCCGGATCTGGTGCGGCTGATGATCAGGCAGAAAGACCGACTTCGTGATGGCGATGTTCGCGATCGAGTTGCGGCTGGCCATACACGCGTGGGGCATAAACGGGATGGACGTGGAACGCCTGGTGCAATCGGTACGCACGCTGAAAGGCGCCTGGAGCCTGCTGTCGGTGCCTCAGGAGCCTGCGATCACCAACGGCTAACTTCGGCCCGCGCTTTTGTTGAGACCGTGGCCTTCGTCGGGATCGGTGGATTCGGCCGGGTTGGCCGAGGAAGAGGTCAGATTGCGCTGAATGGCGAATTTGACCAGGCCAACCAGGTCGTGGATTCCCAGTTTCCGCATGATGTTGGAGCGGTAGGTGTCCACGGTCTTGGGACTGATGTCGAGCAACTTGGCGATGTCCTTGGGACGCAAGCCATCCACCAGGAAAGAAAATACTTCAAATTCCCGCCGGCTGAGCGAGGCCAACGGGTCCTCGGCGGCGGCCTTCCGCGGGGTTTCCAACAGATAATCACGGCGTAGCAGGGGCGATATGTAAACCCCGCCATCCTGAATGTAGCTGATGGCATCGAGCAGATGACGCGCCGGACCGTCCTTGAGCAGATAGCCATTGGCTCCCGCCCGCAGCGCTTCCATCACCATCTTGTCGTCGCGGCTGATGGACAACACGATCAGCTTGCAGGGCGACGGGGTCTCGCGCACTTTTCGGATGACCTCCAGGCCGTGCAGCTTGGGCATGTGCAGATCGATGATGGCGAAATCGGGCTCGAGCGCTTTGATCATCTCCACTGCCGCTAAGCCGTCGGCGCACTGCCCGGCGATGTGCAATTCCGGACGAGTGCCGCAGAATGCCGCCAGGCCCTCGCGCACGATGGAATGGTCGTCGGCAAGAATGATGGAAATCGGCTTGGTGGCCTGCATTACTCCTCCGCTACTGGCATGACGGCTTCCATCCGGGTGCCGCCGGGACCGCTCGATATGCGGCACTCGCCGTCGAGCCCTAGGATTTCCTCGCGCAGCGCGCGCAAGCCGATGCCGGGCATGCTGGAATCCGGCCTCCCGAACACGACGTTGGGATCGAAACCTTTGCCATTGTCGGTGAGCACAAAGCGAACGCGGTCGCCGTACGGTTCCAGTATCAGGCTAACCTCGGTGGCGTCGGCGTGACGCAAAAGGTTGGACAGGCCCTCCTGAGCGGCTCGATACAGAGCCACTCGAACGGGTTGCGAGGGTTCCACTTGCATGCGATGGACATCAAGTGTAGCACGGAATTTCTCGGGGATACCGGTGGTCTTCCACAACAGTTCGATGGCGTCGGCAAGCTGGAGACGCTGCCAGTCGGGCGGATGCAGCCGCCGCGAAATCGAGCGCACCTGATCGAGCGATTGGTCGGCGAGGGTCTGGATGCGGTCGAGCGATTCTCGCACGAAACCCGGTGGATGGGGCAGCGCGGCCTCGATCAGATCCAGGTTCATGCGAATTCCGGCCAGCGTTTGTCCCACGCCGGAATGGAGATCGCGGGCGATGCGCGTGCGCTCGTTCTCCATGGCTTCGGAAAGTATGGCGGCTATGGGACGGCCGCTGTGGCGCGTATGGCGCTCCAGATTGCGGTGGGCCTCAAGCAAACGGAAATAATTACGGACCGTGGTTCGCTGTACGTCGCGCAGCAGACCCAGCGCCTCGTCGCTGGGGTTTGAATCCGTGGCGCGGGCGCGGACGTGTGCCGCCAACACCACCTTGCGCTCGGTCGCGAACAAGCGCACGAAATGAACGCGAACGGCAGACGCGCCATCAGAGGCGCCAAAAAGACAGGTCATAGCAGGTTCGTCGCCGGCGCTTCCGCCACGCAACAGTTGCCACGCTTCGGAAACTTGCGCGGAAGGGACGGCATCCAGAAAATTCCGAGCCGAACCTAAGCGAACGCGGGCGCGCTCATTCATCCAAAGAATCTCCCCCTGGTTGTCGCACTCCACAAATAAGCGGTCGCATCCAGGCACGCCAAGCGGCCGGTCCGGATCCAAGACGAAGCTCTCCTTAAGGGGTTACCCTGTTAACATTACAAATTCAGAGATTTCGCACAAGCAGGTATATTCCCTAGTGCATTCTCAGGTTTTTCTGTATAATGAGTTTACTGGTATGCCCAGATTGCTGGACGCCATCCCGCGCGCTGTATTAATTCTCGGCGGGATCACTATTGGCGCGGTATCGATTCTTTGGAAGTCTCGCGAGACTGCCGAACAAACTGCGCCGCTTCGCCGCGGCATCGCCGATCTCGAAGCCAAGATGTCCGAGCAGTCGATGTTCTATCAAAGCAAGCTCGCTGAAATCGAGCGCCGGCTGGAACATCACGACACCAGGCTGAGAGACGTTCCTACGATCGCGCAAATTGTTTCCACAATGGAAACGATGCTGGGCAACACGATGAGCGGCCTGGATCAGAAATTAGCGGACCAGGTGCGATCCATCGAAGTACTGAAGACCACCGTCGTGCAGACCGATGAGCTGATGGAGCGCGTGCTGGATTCCATCTACTCTCTGCAGTCGAACCTTCCCGACAGTGAAAAAACGGAAGTCTCCGTTTCGGTTTAAACGCAACCCCTCCTCTGGTCGCGGCTCTGAATCACAAATCGGGATTACAGGCTGGCAATCGAAAGCCGGTTCAGCACCGCGGCGCTCTCTTCATACTTGTGCTGTTGATAGAGGACGTCGGTGAGACCCAAAGCGGCTTCGCGATTCTGTGGATTGGCCTGCAGCACGGAGCGGTACGCGCGCTCGGCCTGCGTCCACTCCTGGCGGCGCACGTACTCGCGGCCTTGATCGAGCAGCGTGTAGGTGTCGCTCGGCTTGTCGCTAGCAGTCGCGGTCGAAACCGGCGCAGCGAAGCTTTGCGGTTCGGTGAAGCGCTTGCGCACGAAACGCGAGGCAACGCTAAAGCCGCTCAGCATTAAAACGCCTGCCAGGGCGACGGTCACGGGCGTGCGCCAACGCCGAAGTGCCGCGGGCTGCGATGCACCCAATTCAAAGGAGAGCGGATGCGGACGCGCGCCCGATTCCTCGCGATCGAGGCGCGGAGCGCTGGCGACACTGCTGGTGACGGGACTGACGACAGCATCGGGAGCGCGGAATTCCGCGTCAGCCCGCGGCGGTGATGGCGGCCTGGATTGATCGCGAAGCTGCTCGATCCCGGCCAGCATCTTCTGCAAACTCTGATCCGTCCGCATCGAAGAGTGCCGCAAATCGCCAATAGCTTTGGATTGCTCGGTGAGGCCGGTCTCGATGACCGACATGCGCTGCATCACTTGATTTTGCAGAGTGTCGACTAGCGCCTGTACCGCGCGGTTATGCACCTCTTCGATTTCCCGCCGCAAGGTAACATACACTTCGTCGACGCGCTCGGTGACGCCGCTGCGAATCAGACCCGGCAGGCGCGTCTCGAGCTCTTCAATCTTGTGATCCACATTGCGGATGTTGGCGCTGAGAGCTTGCAGAGCTTCCACATTTTGCGTGGAGAAATTCGCGGCGGCAGCTCCGGGTGAAACGGTTCTTGCCGATGGCTGAATCCGAACCGACGATTCCATGCGCACGATGCGTCCCTCGACTGCATCCAAACGTTGGACTAGCGGATCGACTTCGGACTCGGACTGCGGACGACGTGCTTTGACGGAGGCTTGGCCGATCTTGATGCCTGCGCCTAAGGCTAAACCCCCACCGAAGGAGATTGCCAATGCTTTGAGCACGCCCTTCATATTAGAATCCGCCCATTCGCTGCTTGGGCAGCACTAGTTATTATACCTGGAATACTGACGGTGAATGGGTGGGAGGCGCTCCGCAGGCCGGGCGGAACTGATTTAAGCGGCGCCTGCGGCTTTGTTCGCCATGGCGGAGGTCTTGCTCTTACTGCCGGGCGGACGGCCTCTGCGCTTGGGTTCCTTCAGCCAGCCGGGCGGACGGCCCCTGCGGCGCTCACGGCCGTGAGCCAACCTCTCCAGGCTGACAATGGCCTCGTCCAACTGCTCTCGCTCGCGACGCAAATCTGACAGAATTGTGAGAATATTCACGTTGTCCCTACCATTTCCGGCCCGTAGTGGCGTTTAGACGCGGACCTGGCGGCTCCTATCTGTGGAATATCGAAAATTATACCCAACATGAGCAGTATTAACAATCGGATATTGCCCAATTATGATATCGGTCTACAGCTAGAAAAGAATTAGGGAAAGTCCTTTGCCTTAAAGACCTGATATCCATCGGAATTGCCATCATGCAAATTCGTTTTACGGCTGCACCAGGCCTTCACGGATCGCGTAGCGCACCAGGTTTGCGGTCTGGTGCACGTTGAGTTTGTCCATGATGCGGGTACGATGGCAGTCTGCTGTTTTGACGCTGATCCCCAGGCGGGCGGCCACTTCTTTAGTGGAATTGCCTTCCGCGATGAGTGTGACGACCTGGCGCTCCCGATCAGTAAGACGGTCGGGACGGCGGCCGTGGGTCTTGCCGAAGAAAGGCTGCAGCATGACATTGGCGACTTCCGGCGAAAAATACGAGCGGCCCTGGGAAACTTCTTCGATACACCGCAGCAGTTCGTCGGCGGTCCGGGTAGTCAGCACATAACCGCTCACGCCGAGTTGCAGCGCTTCGGTGATATAGAATTCCTGGATGTGCGAGCTCAAAATGATTACTTTGGTGGACGGACTCACGCGCAAAATCTCGCGCGCTGTGTCCAAACCATTGGCGGAGGGCAGATCAAAATCCACAATCGCCACATCGGCGCCTAGCGTTCCAGCCAGGGTCCCTGCTCCGGCCCGGTCGGATTGTCCGGCGACCTGGAAGCCGTGCCCTTCTACGAGGGCCTTGAGAGCATGTAAGACTAAAGAGTGGCGGTGCACCAGCAAAATCCGTAACGGCATAGTTCCCTCCGATGAAACACACGTCCAGCGCAAGCGTTTTGTAAGTTCTAACATTAACGCGAAATCCTGCTTGCTCTGCAGATGTCAGCGTCTTTTTTATTGGGTATTTGTTCCGACCTCAGAACAAAACCGCTATATCTTCGCTGCTGTACTGATATTTATCAGAGTTTTACATGGTATACAAGGAATTCGTTCCGAATTCAGAACAAAACCCGCCGGAAACACCCTTACCCTATCCGCTTGCAGACAGCATTACAATGGAGGCGTCCGCGGAAGGCGGATTGCCAGGGGAGGTAGCCGATGCGCCGACCATTTCGAGGCCTAAAAATGCCGGGCGGGGTATGTTGTCTTGCCCTGTTAACCTGTCTGGCGATGCAAGCGGCTAGCCGCGAAACGGCTGGGGTCTGGAAGGACGTCGACAAAATCGTAGCCGTGGGCGACGTGCACGGTGATTACGATCAGTTAGTAACGGTTCTGAAGTCCGCCGGCTTAATCGACGACGGAGAAAACTGGACGGGCGGCAAAACCCACCTGGTGCAAAATGGCGACGTGTTGGATCGCGGCCCCGATTCGCGCAAGGCGATAGACCTATTAATGAAGCTGGAAAAACAGGCCGCCGCCGCCGGAGGTCAGGTGCACGCCCTGATCGGCAATCACGAGAGCATGAACGTGAAGGGTGATTTCCGCTATACCTCAGCCGGCGAATATGCGTCCTTCCGCGACCAGAATTCGGCAAGTGTCCGGGATGCGGCATTTCAAAAGGAAGGAGCCGGGCAGGATCGGGCCCAATGGGATGCCAGCCATCCGCTGGGTTTTTTCGAGCATCGCGATGCGCTTTCAGCCACTGGCCGGTACGGGGAATGGATCTCCCGCAACGACGCGGTGATCAAAATAAATAACACGCTATTTCTTCACGCCGGCATCAGCGCAAAGTTCAATTCGCAGAAGATCGACCAAATCAACGGGCACATTCGCAACGCGCTGAAAAATCGCGGCCTGCCTACCGACAGCATCCTGCTCGACCAGGAAGGACCGCTATGGTACCGGGGCCTGGCCCAGGGCAATGAAGAGGAACTCGAGCCGGCGCTCAAGAAAGCGCTCAAGAACTTTGGCGTGGAGCGCATCGTGATTGGCCACACCTATGCCAACGCCGCCATCACCCCGCGCTTCGACGGCAAAGTGATTATGGTGGATATCGGCCTGTCACGCGTTTATGACGGGATTGGCAAAGTGGGCTGCCTGGTGATCGAGCAAGACAAACCCTACGTCCTGCACCGCGGCACGCGTCTGGAACTGCCGACGGATTCCGGCAAAGACCTGCTACGTTATCTTCGGTTAGCAGCCGCGCTCGATCCCCCGCCCTCGCCGCTGGCGAAGCGCATTGCCGACCTGGAGGCGCGGCTGGGCACGCCGTAATTGGCAGGTCGGGGACCTGCCCCACGTTCAACGCTGGGGAATCTTTTTCAGGATGCTGGAGGCCTGCGCGCTCAGGGCGTTGATCTGCCGCAGATCTTCTTCAGTCATGGCGATGCTGTTCTGAATGCGCGCCAACTCCGCTTCGCCCAATGGCGCTGATTGCCGGTCGCGGCGGCCATCGAGCGCTATCGACAACGCCCGGTATTGATCGGTGATGTCTTTGTACCGCCGCAGGATGCTGCTCACATAGTTGTCGCGGCGGCGATTGACATCCTGCAGATCCGCAGAAAGTTTGGCGAAACTGGGACGCCGTACCCGTGCTTTGCGTGGTCTGCTCGCGCAGATGCTGGTTGGCGGTTTCCATTTCGGCTCAACCGGCGGCTCTGGTTCTTGGTCTCCTTCTGCAACGATTCCACGGTGCGGGTGGCCTCCGCCAGATTCTGATTCAACGTTTCTTCGTTGGCGGCGCTTTGCTTGCTGTCGGCCGTGACTTTCTCCAACTGCGATTCGAGTTCGGCGATGCGGGCCTCCAGGCGGGCCACGGTAGCGTTGGCTTCGGCCAGATTTTCGCGCAGCGGCTGGGTCTCGTCTTCTCCGCGCGCCTCATCGATAGGGCGATTCGATTTGCGGGCTCCCGGAGCCGGGGAAGGCGGCGGAGAATCGGGCAGCGCCGATTGCGGCTCGGGCATGCCTTCGCTGGCGGAGCGCAATTGCTCAGCCAGTTGCCGGTTCTGTTCTGTCAGCGACGCCAGTTGACGGTTCTGCTCGGCGATCGTTCGGCTCTGATAAACGATAGCCACGCCAGCGATGACGCACACCGCTGCCATAAGCAGCGTGAACCATCGGGCACTTCGGGGTGTCGCCGGCACACGCAGATTCTATCACTTTGTGCGCAAGTGGTAACGGGTGCGGTAGCTCAGGCTGCGGTCGGCATCGGAAACGGTAACCCGGATCTGTGGGCTGGACGAAACCCGCTCGGGCAAGGCCAGAGTGAGGCTGTAGTGCGAAACCAAGGCCGCAAAACCATGCTCAATCGCGCTAGGGATTTCTGTGGTGGAACGGCTGAACTCCGCCACACCCCCGGTGGCGTCCGCCAGCCGCTTCAGGCCGTTCTGATATTCCTCACTCACGCGATCGCCCTGATAGTTGAGATGGACGATAAAGACCGGCGATTGCCAGGCGGTAAGGCTGCTTTCCATCTTGGAAATTTTCTCCCGCACGAGCGTTTCGGGGAATTGCCGGCTCAAATCGTGCGAATCGCTGGAATTGATGACGGGATTCGTGAAATCTTCCCGGTAATTCTGCGCGCTGCTGTCGGTGATATAGAGCACGCCGACGCGCGCCGTGGATTTCCGCAGCATGGAATCGGCAACGCGGCAGGCGACTTCGACGGTATCGAGCAGCCCGGCTTTGCCGCTGACGGGAAGCGATTCAATCGCGCCGGCAAGGGCGTCGTGGTCGGTAGATGGATCGAGAATCACTTTCAATCCGTCCTGCGCGCGCAGCAACCCGACAAATACTCCCTCAGGCAATTTTTTGATTTCGGCGATGGTGGCTTCCTTGGCCGGTTCCGCCACGGACAGGTCGCCCGCCAGATCCATTATCAGCAGGATTACCAGGCTGTCGCCGGGACGCTGCACGTCGATCAAGCGGGTGGGAGTGCCATCCAGCGTGACAGAGAAATCTTTCGCATCAATGAGAGTGTTGTCGGCGCCCTGCTTACTCTCCACGCTTACCGGAATACGCAACTGGGTCGGCCCGGTGGACTTTGCCGGAGCAGCCCAAGCGGCCATCGCGCACAGCAGAAGAAGGCCGATCCCCATCAGAAACTGAACCTGATTCCGAGTTGGATCACGCGGCCGCCGCGCGAGCCGATGATTTGTCCGGCGTTCACGTTGGGTGCGGCGGCGGTACCGATGCCGGCGTCAGGATCATTCCAGTTCGCGTGGTTCAGAAAGTTGAAGCCGGTGGCGTTGAACTCAACCGCATGCTCGGCATCGACGGCCACGCGCTTGGTCACGCTGAGATCGTAGTTCTGACTGCCGGGATTGCGCAAAGTGGGGTGGGTGCGCGCGACGTCGCCCAAAGTGAAATCCGGCGGCTGCTCGAACGCCGCGGGATTGAACCACTCCGAAGGACTTGGATTGCTAACATTCGGATCGACGCCGGGAACCGCATTGACGTGCAGAGCGCTGATCACGCCGCCGGTGTTGTTGAACAGCGGATGCAGCGCGATGGGCGTGCCCGAGGCCACGGCCGCGGTGCCGCTCAGCGACCAGCCCTCCACAAGGTAACGCCGCCAATCGGAGTAAGGGAAGAATGGCTTATTGACGCCGAGCGGCAGCTCGTAGCTGTAACTCACCGTGAGTCGCTGCGGCTGGTTGTAGGGCGTGAGCGACCATTCATTGTGGCTGTTGAAGAAATCCTGCGTGCCGTAAGGACCGGAGTAGTCGTCGAGTTGTTTAGACACTTCGTAATAGGCGCTTACCACCAGCCCCTTGGACGCTCGTTTTTCCAGGCGCAGGAAGCCGGCGTCGCGCTGGTACTTGCCGATCGGATAGGAGCTGTACACGTCGAATCCCTTGTATTGCGGATACGGGCGCAGCGAATTGGCGAATGCCACGTCGTTCAGTTGGTCGCGATACACCAGCGCGTTCGGTGAGATGGCATTGGGATTGGCGGCGCCGTTGCTCACCAGCAGATTGCGTCCACCGGAGTAGGCGAACCCGGCCGTCATCATGATGGAACCGGGAAGTTGGTGCTCGATGGTGGCCGACGCAGACTGGTACATGGGCTCGCGATTGCTTTGATCGACGAAATCGGCGATGGTGCCGTTGAGCGCGTCGGGCCGAAGATCGGGCAGCGGAAAAGCGGGCGGCGGAAATCCCTGCGAGAGAATCAACGCGGGTGCAAGCTGGCTGTTGGGCGACACCAACGTCGCGTAGCCGTTGAAACCCTGCGTGCCCCATTGCCCGGTGTAGACGGGAATCGCCGAGTAGCTGCGGGCAAAGGACGCGCGCACCACAGTCGTCGATTGTCCGCGGACGTTCCATGCCAACCCGATGCTTGGCCCGGCTCGCCAGATAGTGGGACGGAAAGCCGGCATGGCGTCGCTGGCTGCCAGCAGCGCGCCGGGAAGGCCGTTGGCTGGGTTGATGACGCTTGGCGATATGGTCGACTGGCGATTGTATTTTTCCGTGCGCGGCGTGTCGCGCGTGGTGGTGAGCGAAACGGTGAGCGCCAGATCCTTGCGTATTTCATAGGCATCGCTCAAGACCAGGCTGCTGTGGCTCTGCCGGAAATAGGAGGGAGCGGTGACTTCGCTCATCTGCGCGAGATCGGGCAGCCCCAAGAGAAAGCTGGCGAACGCATCGCCGGTGTCGATGATGCCGGGAAGGCTGGTGATACCGGGCGAGAAATGATAGGAACCGGCCGGATATTGCGGCCAAAACGTATTCACCTGATAGTGAACCTGCTGGGCCACGACATGAAGTGAATGCTTGCCGCGACGCGTGGAGAGGCCGTCGGTGAGGATGAACGTGTTGCGCACATTATTGAAATCCGGATAGGAGCGCCCCATGTTGAGAAACGGGGAAAGCTGGTACTGCGGGAAATCGACGGTCGAAGTCCCGCTGCTCGAGTGGGTCGAGGTGGCTTCAAACGTAAGCGTGTTGACGGTCTGGGAGGAAGCCGTGAAAACGTGCCCCAGCGAGCCGCGCCGCGAGTTGAAGATGCGGTCCGAAGGCCCGGGGTTGGCGTCGTTCGGGAAAAGTTTCGCGGCCCCCAGCAAGCCATTGGAAAAGGCCAGCTCGGTATTGAGCCGATGGCGCTCCTGAAAAGAATGATCTATTTTCCCGATCATGCCGTTGGCGGTGTCGGTCTCGGGCGAATTGACGAAGTAATTATTCTGATCGAAAGGTCCCACATTCGTGTTGGGCGCCGGGTACAGCTTGAGGGCTTGCTGAGCCACCGGGTCGAGGCGGTTCGCGGGAATCTGATTGTTGGGAAATGGATCGCGCAAGTACTGCAGGTTGGTCAACGACACTGGCTGGGAAGGATTGAAATTGGGATTTAGACTCGTCGATTTGGGATCGTAGATGGGTAGCTGCTGTCCAGCCTGGTTGACGACAGCCGAGTAATCGCCGGTTCGCTCCGCCATGGTAGGAATGGTCTGCAGCGAAGTGCGGGAGACGCGCTCGCGCACGCCTTCGTAGGAGAGTGAGAAAAACGTGTCGTTCCGGGCGGCCAGCAGGTGAGGAATCGAGACGGGGCCGGCAACATTGAATCCGAACTGATTGCGGCGCAGCAGTGATTTGTCCCCTCCGCGCTGTACGATTTCGTGCGGAACGGCGTCCAGAATATCGTTGCGGAAATTTTCGAAGAACCGGCCGTGGATTTTCTGCTGGCTGCCTTTGGCTGCTGCTTTCACTGCGGGAGAGCTGTCTTCGCGCAGCCCCAAATCGCGAGTTTGTATCTTGAACTCTTCGATGGAGCTCTCGACCGCCGTGGCTGGTTTGCGGGCCGCAGGCTGCTGTGCCGGGCAGAGCGCGCAGTATGCCGACACTCCGAGCCAGAGGAGGAACTTCCGCATAATTACCAGTCTACCCTGATCTTCGCGCAGCCGCGTATGCCGACTTACGGTAACCTGAAGCTTGACCATGAAGTTGCGTGAAATCGCGCAGGTGCTGGGCTGCGAAGTGGCGGGGAACGGTGAATTGGACATCACCGGCGTCGCTGGAATGGAGCAGGCGCGGCCGGGCGAACTCACTTTTCTGGCGAACCCGAAATACACGCCGAAGGTAAAGGACACTAAAGCCAGCGCGATTTTGATTGACGGAAAATCAGGGGACCTGCCGATCGCGCGGCTGATTTCCTCCGATCCTTACGTGGATTTCGCGCGGGCGCTGGAACTTTTTTACCAGCCGCCGCGTCCTGAACCCGGCATTCACAAGCTGGCTTCGGTGGCGGACAGCGCGGAAATCGCCGCCGGCGCTTCCATCGGTCCCTTTGCCGTGGTGGGTGAGCGGGTCAAACTGGGCCGCAACGCCGTGCTGCATCCGCACGTGGTGATTTACGAAGGCGCGCAGATCGGCGACGATTTTCTGGCGCACTCGCACGCCGTGGTGCGCGAGTTCTGCCGCGTAGGCAGCCGCGTGATTCTACAGAACGGCGCGGTGATTGGCGGCGACGGCTTCGGATTCGCCAAGCGCCGCGACGGCACGCATTATAAGATCGTGCAATCGGGCGTGACGGTAATCGAGGATGACGTCGAAGTGCAGAGCCTGACTTCGGTCGACCGGGCCACGGTGGGCGAAACGCGCGTGAAGCGCGGCGCCAAGATCGATAGCCTGGTGCAGATCGGCCATGCGTCGGTAGTGGGCGAGGACAACATTATTTGCGCGCAGGCGGGTCTGGCGGGCAGCAGCACCCTGGAGCGCAATGTCCTGCTGGCGGGCCAGGTTGGCATTTCCGGCCACCTGACGATTCACGAGGACGTCATCGTCTATGCGCAGAGTGGCGTGGGTGGCGATGTGGCGCCGGGATCGCGCATTTCTGGATCCCCGGCCTTTGCCGCTAACGTATGGCTGCGCGCAATCACCGCGTTTCCAAAATTGCCGGAGCTATTGAAGACGCTGCGCGAACTGAAGAAGCGAGTCGAGGAACTCGAAAAAAAATGAACGACGAAATCCAGAACGTTCCCAACCGGCGGCCGGTCGCGTACAAAAACGAGGCGTTCCTGAACAGCCCGGATGCGCGGATTCTGCGAATCCTCTCCGAATATCTTGAGCCGCTGACGCATTTCCGCCGGGAGAACATCCGCGATACCGTGGTCTTTTTCGGATCTGCCCGCATCACCGAGGATGGCCCGATGGGCCGCTATTATCGCGAGGCGCAGACGTTGGCGCGAATGTTCACCGAGTGGAGCGAGCAGTTCGCCGCCGGCAGCTACCGCTTCGTCGTGACCTCCGGCGGCGGTCCGGGCATTATGGAAGCCGCTAATCGCGGAGCCGCCGAAGCCGGAGGCAAAACCATCGGATTGAACATCGGTCTTCCGTTCGAGCAGTTTCCCAACCCATACATCAGCCCTGAGCTGAGTTTTGATTTCCATTACTTCTTCATGCGCAAGTTCTGGTTCTCCTATCTGGCAAAGGCGCTGGTGGTGTTTCCGGGCGGCTTCGGCACGATGGACGAGATGATGGAAATGCTCACGCTCGCCCAAACGCAAAAACTGGCCAAGAAAATTTTTATTGTGCTTTATGGCTCGGAGTTCTGGAAAGAGGTCGTCGACTTCGATGCGCTGGTGCGGCACGGAATGATCGACAAGGACGATTTGAATCTGTTCCAATACGCCGACGATCCCCAGACTGCCTTCGATCTGCTGCGCGAGGGTCTAACGCAATATCACGTGACGCCTGAAACACCGGAGACGCCTGCCATCGCGAAGACCACGGATCCGGGATCGAAGCCCTGGCGCTAGTACAATATTCGGAAGCTGACGAATGCCGGCCCGCCTGAAGACGCTGCTCGAAGTATCCGGGTGGTGGGGTATCGCCTTCGTGGCGCTGGCTGCGCTGGACCTGACGCTGGGGCTCGCCAGGATTTCGATCATCCAACTGCGGCTCGCTGTTTATATCGCGGCGACAGGTTTAGCGATTCGCCTCTACCGCCGGCTCTCGCGGAAACTCATCTGGAAACTGCGCAACCGGCTGATCTTCGCCTACATTTACATCGCTGTGGTGCCGGTGGTGCTGATCCTGTTCCTGGTAGTGCTGGGTGGTTGGGCAGTGGTGGGGCAAGTGGCGGTTCACCTGGTAAATTCCGAACTGGATCGGCGCACCGAAGGGTTGAATATTCTGGCAAAGTCGGTGGCCAAAGCAGCCCCGGAGGAGCGAATGCAAGCCATCCGGCAGGCGGCTCCATCCATGCAACACTTGTTTCCCAACGCGGAGATGGTCGTGCGCAGCAAAGACCTGACGCACTTTCCGCAAGACTCTGCGTTGCCAGTGCCGCCTGGAAACTGGAGAGACGTGAGCGGCCTGGTGATTCGGCAGGGGCAGGTTTACAGTTGGGCGCACGTTGTAAATAACGACGTGGACGTGACCATAGCCGCCGCGTTAACGCCCGATCTTCTGGCGGACCTGGTGCCCGGGCTGGGCGACGTCTTGCTGTTTGGCGTTGATCAGCCTACCGGGGCCAAAGGATCTTCAGCCGCGGCCAGGGGACGGAGACGATCGCATTTGCCGCCCGCCTCTTACACCTTCGATGTGGACTTCCCCTGGATCACGGTAAAATTTATTCCCTACTGGGACAGCCCGGACCGCGTCGAAAAAGCGGGATTGACCCTGCACACGCGCGCCTCGGCGGTATTGGGAATCGTGTTCGGCCGCGGCATGGATTCCGAGCAGACGGTGCTGTATTTGTTGGTGATTGTCACTGGCATCCTGGTGCTGGTGTGGATCTATTCGTTCCTGATCGGCCTTTCCCTGTCGCGCACGATCACCGGCGCCGTGGGCAATCTTTACGACGGAACGCAGCACATTAAGGCGGGCGACTTCTCGCACCGCATTCCGGTCTCGGGCGCGGACCAACTGGCGGAACTCGGCAGCTCGTTCAATGTCATGACGGAGAATCTGGCGCGCCTGATTTTGGTGGAGAAAGAACAAGAGCGCCTGCATGCCGAGCTGGAAATCGCGCGCGAAGTGCAAGGCCAGCTGTTCCCTCGGGGCGCTCCGGCGATGAAGACTCTCGAGCTGGCCGGCGTGTGCAATCCGGCACGCACCGTCTCCGGCGACTATTACGATTTCATTCCGCTGCCCGAAGGCGCGGTGGCCCTCGCGCTGGGCGATGTGGCTGGCAAAGGAATTTCGGCGGCGCTGCTCATGGCATCGATTCAATCCATCATGCGCACGCAGTTGACGGCGGGCATTCCCGCCGCGGTGTACATGTCGGCGGCAGGCTCCGGCGAAGCGCCGCTCTATTCCACAGGCCACATGGTGGAGCAGTTGAATCGGCAGGTTTTCGCCAACACGGCTCCTGAAAAATACGCGACTTTCTTTTTTGGCATTTACGACGAGGGCGGCCGGACGCTCACCTACACCAACGCGGGCCATCTTCCGCCCATCGTGCTGCGCAGCGGCGGGCCCGAAATGCTGGAAGTAACCGGAACGGTGGTGGGCGCATTCCAGGGCGCGAAGTTCGAGGACCGGACCGTGCACATCGGCCCCGGCGATCTGTTCATCGCCTACACCGACGGCATCGTCGAACCCGAGAACGAATACGGCGAAGCGTTCGGCGAAGAGCGTCTGCTGGAATTGCTGGCGCGCTACAAGGATCGCGACATCGAAGAGATCATCGCGCACATAATGGAAGCCGTAGTGAGCTGGACCGGCTCCTCCGAGCTGCAGGACGATATGACCGTAATGCTGGCCCGAGGCCTGGCATGAAAATCCTGACCGCCGCCCAAATGCGGGAGGTGGATCGCCGGACGATCGAGGGTGGCATACCCGGGCTGACTCTGATGGAGAACGCCGGCCGCAGCGTGGTGGAGTTCATCGAAGACAAATTCGCGCCGCTTGACCGCCACCACGCCGTCGTCTTTTGCGGCAAGGGCAACAATGGCGGTGATGGTTTCGTGGTGGCGCGCGAGTTGTTGCTTCGCGGAAAATTGCGCGCGCTTGACGTGGTGCTAGTGGCTGCAGCGGAGGAACTGGCGGGCGACGCGGCGGCCAATTTCAGCAAGTTCCAAGCCAGCGGCGGGCAGGTGCACCGCGAAGTAACTCCAGAGATGCGCGCCGCGACCATTGTTGTGGACGCCCTGCTCGGCACGGGTATCAAAGGTCCAGCAAGTGGTTCGATGCTGCAAGCGATCGGCCAGATCAATAGCGAATTTCCGTTGGCGCGCGTGGTGGCCGTCGATATTCCTTCCGGCCTCGCAAGCGATAGCGGGCGACCGCTCGGTGAATCGGTTCGCGCCGATTTCACTGTCACCTTCACCGCGCCCAAGGTGGGCCTGGTGCTCGCGCCCAATTGCGATCAAGTAGGCGAGCTGCATGTGTGCGCTATCGGCAGCCCGCCGGAACTGGTGGAGAACGATCCCAGGACCCTGCTTTCTCTGATACAGCCGTGGCAGTTCGGCGCTTTGCTAGCTCCGCGCGCCAAGGGCGCCAACAAGGGCGACTTCGGCCACGTGCTGGTTGTCGGCGGCTCTTGCGGGAAAACTGGTGCTCCAGCCATGGCTGCGATGGCCGCACTGCGCGCCGGGGCGGGTCTGGTGACGGTGGCATCGAGCGCGGAGAATCTTCCCGTGATCGCGGGACACGCTCCGGAGCTTATGACTGCGCCGCTGGGCGCCGGCAACCTCGGCGAGATCGCGATGGGAAAAGACGTGCTCGCGGTGGGCCCGGGGCTGGGTTTGGGCGCCGAGACCGTCGCGATGGTGAGGCATGTATTCGCGGAATCGAAGTTGCCGATGGTAGTGGATGCCGACGGCCTGAATGCACTTGCGGGAGCACAGTGGTCGGTTGCGCCGGGAAGGCTGCGTGTCCTGACGCCGCATCCCGGCGAAATGTCCCGGCTGTGCGGTAAGACGATTGCGGAAGTGCAGGACGATCGCGTAACGATTGCGCGCGGTTTCGCCGCTGCGAAGCAAGTCTGCCTGGTGTTGAAAGGCCAGAGCACGCTGATCGCTTTTCCCGACGGCCATGTTTGGATCAACCCCACCGGCACCCCGGCCATGGCTAAAGGCGGCTCGGGCGATATTTTGACCGGGATCATTGCGGGAATGCTGGCGCAGTTTCCCGCCGCCGTCGAGCAGGCCGTGGCTGCCGCCGTGTATCTGCACGGTCTGGCCGGAGAATTGGGCGCAGCCCGGTGGGGCGAGAAATCGCTGATTGCCACGGATATGCTGCGTTATCTGCCTGCCGCCCTGGAGGAGTGTGCCAAGTTTCCGGACCGGCTCTGAGGAGGAGACCATCGCGCTCGGCGCGCAGTTGGCGAAGACCTTTCCGGCAAAAGCGGTGGTGCTACTGATCGGTAACCTGGGCGCCGGCAAGACCACGCTGGCCAAAGGCATCGTGCAGGGATTGGGGGCGGCCGAGCCGGATCAGGTAGCGAGCCCTACTTACACGCTGATACACGAATACGGGGCCGGCCCGGCGGTCTATCACATCGATTTGTACCGCCTGGACCGGGCGCGCGAGGCGGCGGCGCTGGGCCTGGAGGAATTATTCGACCGCAATGCGCTGGTGCTCATCGAATGGGGCGAGCGATTTCCGGAGCTGCTGCCGCCGCAGCGCATCGAGATTCACCTGGAGTCCGGGCAGGGCGACGAGCGTAAAATTACGGTGATACACATTCATCCATGAGCGAACAAAACTGGGCATTGATTCTGGGGGCGTCTAGCGGATTTGGCGAAGCGGTGGCACGCGAGCTGGCGGCGCGCGGCATGAATATTTTCGGCGTGCATCTGGACCGGCGCGAGACCCTGCCGCACGCCCGCGAAGTGGAAGAAAGCATCCGGCGGCTGGGCCGGGAAGTTGTTTTCTTCAACGGCAACGCGGCCGACGAGGAGAAGCGCAAAGAGGCAATCGCGCAGCTTCGCGCCACCTTGGAGAAGAGCGGCGGCACGGTGCGCGTGCTGCTGCATTCGCTCGCATTCGGCACGCTGAAACCGCTGGTGGGTAGCGACGCCGTGATCCAGCGTCAACTGGAAATGACCGCGGACATCATGGGGCACAGCCTGGTGTATTGGGTGCAGGATTTGCTCGCCCACGGGTTGATGACGGCAGGTGGACGCATTTACGCCATGACCAGCGAGGGCAGCAGCCGGGCGATTCCGCAATACGGGCCGGTGTGCGCGGCGAAAGCGATATTGGAAGCGCACATCCGGCAACTGGCTCTGGAGCTGGCGCCGCTCGGGATCACGGCCAACGCCATTCTGGCCGGCGTCACCGATACGGCCGCGTTGCGCAAAATTCCTGGCTACGAGCAATTGATTGAAGTGGCGCGCGCGCGCAATCCCCACCATCGGCTAACGACGCCGTTGGACGTGGCCAAATGCATCGGCGTGCTTTGCGGGGAAGAGACGTACTGGATGACGGGCAACACGTTGCGCGTCGACGGCGGCGAGGGCTCGGTAGGATAAACTGGTCAAACCATGCGAACCATACTGTTGTTATCAAGCCTGTTGATTACGGCGCCAGGCTTTGCGCAGCCGCTTACGAATCTGGAGCGCGAACGCGCCCTCAGTGAACTGCACGCCGGGCGCAAGCTGCTGCTGGATGCGGTGGCCGGCCTGTCCGAGGCACAGTGGAATTTCAAGCCGGGACCGGACCGATGGTCGGTGGCGGAAGTTGCCGAGCACATCACGCTGGCGGAAGACTTCCTGTTCAATGCCAGCCAGCAGATTCTGACCTCGCCCGCGACGCCGGAAAAGAAAGCGGAAGTGCAGGGCAAAGACGAGATCGTTCTGACCAAGACTCTCGACCGGAGCCGGAAAGGCACAGCGCCTGAGCCGCTGGTGCCATCGCACAAGTGGGCATCGCACGACGAAATGATCGAGCAGTTTAAGAAGAGCCGCGACCGCACGATTGCGTATATCTCGTCGACGCAGGACGAGTTGCGCAGCCATTTCTACAAGCATCCGGCCTATGATCTGCTGGATGCCTACCAGTGGCTGCTGTTTATGGCGGCGCACTCTGAGCGGCACATTCTACAGCTCAAGGAAGTTAAGGCCGACCCGAATTTTCCCAAGATGTAGCGGCGCACGTCTTTATTGCCGCACCACCATCAGCGACCGCCACGCCATGTTACCGGCTGCGTCGTAGGCACGCACGGTGATGAGGTTGTTTCCCTGCAGCAGCGAGATGGCGGTCGCTACCCAGCTACCGGTTCCATTGGCGTCGCCGAGCGCGCCGGTCGAGCTTTGCCAACTGACACGCACAACGCCAATGCTGTCGCTCGCGATGCCGAATAGCGTGATGGTGGCGTCCGACGTCGCAAAGATGCTCGAGGCAGGCCAGGTGATAGCCAAGCTGGGCGGCGTGGTATCGCTGGTGGGCGGCGCGGGCGTTACGGGCGGTGTCACCGGTGGAGTCGCGGGCGACGTTGGCGCGGGATCCAGGGGCGGCGCGATGGGCGGAGGAACGACCGGCGTCGCCTGGGTATCGCGCGCGCCATATAGCGCTTGCGCGCCCGCAATATCATCGGCCGACGATGCGCGCCGAAACGGTAATAGGGATACATGACCGAGTTGGGATTATCGGTGTGCCCGAAGCCCAGCGCGTGCCCGGTTTCATGCTGCACGACGCTGAATACGTCAATGTCCGCGCCTACTTGCCAGCGCTCGTCGGCATCCAGATGCATGTCGCCGGCGATGGCCTCCGGATTAGGCGGCGACGGGTAATAGGTGTGCGCCAGCACGCCGCCCGGTCCATCGAAGGGATAGGGATCGCCGTGCGCGCCGCTGGCGAACAGCACTTGCACGGTGCGCAGGCCGTTGGCACTGGATCCTTCGACGAAATTCACTTGCGCGTTGCCGGACCACTGGGCAAACGCCCGCAGAATTTCAGATTTCGTGGTGGGCTGCGGGAGCTTGGTGGTCAGGCTGGCGAACACGTATTGGATGTCCACCGCGCCGGAGGCGTCAGGCGGCCAACCATCCCCTACTTGCACATATTGCCCCACCAACCCGGGCTCGGAAAGCGCACCGGCGCAGGCTTGCACGCGTTTGCCCGTAATCAGGTCCGTGGATGCAGGAAACACATAAGCCACTTCGTCCCATTCCATTAAAGTTGAAATATCGAAAGCGGTTCCGAAGACCATCAGGTGCGTGCTGCGCAGGTCGGGATGTTCGATGACCAGCAGGTTCTGTTCCCAGGCCATGGCGCGCTGCTCAGGAGGACTGATGTCAGGATGAAATTCCACGATGACCACCATCCGCCCGGTGCCATTCAGCGCGACCGCCAGCGCCGGGCTGATTTTGTCACTTGCGGCCAGCCTTCCCGCCCAGCGCACATCCAGGCCGTCGAGCGTAAGATCGTCGCCTGCAGACACCATCACCGTCGAATTCGGCAGGTAGCCTGTAATCAACGCGCCGCGCTCTCTCACCGCCAGCAGATTCTTGGCGTCCGCGCCGTGATTGAACTGAATCAGATAATGCGACCGGTCCCATTGCCGGCGCATCAAGGGATCAGTCAGGTATGCGTTCGGATTGCTGGGAGGCGTGAGATCGCGGGTCTTGAGATGGATGGTCTCGGCGCTCAGACTCGCCACAACCATGAAAATAGAGACCCAGATACCGATCAAGCCCACCCTAATTCATCGGCGCGCCCTGAGAATTTCGGTAGGGCGGAGCCACCTTGTTACTTAGATTCGATGAAAATCTGCCTCCCCCTACTGATCGCCACGGTGCTCGCGGCGCAGCCGGTGACGTACCTCATCCAAACCGTGGCTGGATCGAGCGATATGGGGGATGGCGGCCCGGCTATTCAGGCGTCCGTCAACAACACTCAGGGCGTGGCAGTGGACTTCGCCGGCAATATCTTCATTGCCGACACCGACGCCCATCGCATTCGCAAAATCACGCCTGACGGGCTCATCGCAACCGTGGCGGGCAACGGCACGGCAGGCGCGCTGGGCGATGGCGGCCCGGCGGCGATAGCGCAATTAAACACCCCCTACGGCGTGGCCACGGACGGCGCCGGCAATCTCTACATCGCTGATCTCGGCAACAATCGCGTGCGCATGGTTACGCCCGATGGCGTCATCCATACGCTCGCGCCCGATGCGCCCGGTGGATGGCTAGCTCCGCGCAATATCGCCGTGGATAGCGCCGGCAATGTGTACGTCGCCGAATTCACCGGACACCGCATTCGCAAGATCGCGGCCAGCGGCGTGGTCACCTTGGTAGCCGGCACGGGCGTCGCAGGTTTCAGCGGCGATTCCGGTCCCGCTCATAACGCGCAGTTGGCTTATCCGGCTGGGCTGGCTTTTGACCCGCAAGGCAATCTCTACATCGCCGACAGCGGCAACAGCCGGGTGCGCAAAATCTTGACCAGCGGGCAAATCACCACGGTTCTCGGGACCGATGCACCCGGCATAAGCGCTCGGCGGCAGCTGAATCTGCCCACCGGAGTCGCGGTGGACAGCGCCGGCAACTTGTACGTGGCGGATAGCGGCAACCAACGCATCCAAGAGCTGACTCCGGACAGCCAGGTGAGCACGGTCCCTGGCGCAGGGCGCGACGTGGCGGTGGACGCGGCGGGCAATCTCTACATCGCCGACGGCAACGCGCTGCTCGAAGTGATTGTAGGCGGCGGCCCGGTGACCCTTGCGGGTGGCGATGCCGGCAGCTTTGGCGGCGATGGTGGTCCGGCGGTCAACGCGCGTCTGGCTGGGCCCGCGGGGCTCGCGGTTACCGGCGACGGCGTCCTCTACATTGCCGATACCCGCAACCAGCGTGTGCGCAAAGTGGACGCGAGCGGCCTCATCAGCACCGTGGCAGGCGACGGAACGCCGGCCCAGGGGACCAATGAGCTGCACTATCCCACCGGCCTGGCTTGGGACGGAAGCAATACGCTCTTCATCGCCGATCAGAACAACGCGCGCGTCCAGCAAGTGACGCCGGGCAGCGGGATGGTCACAGTGGCCGGCACCGGCGTCCCGGGGTTCGATGGCGATGGCCTGCCGGCGCTTTCCACCCAGCTTCTTTTTCCGGCTGCCGTGGCTCTGAGCGGCAATGGCGCGCTCATCGTTGCCGATGGCGGGAATCTGCGCGTGCGGGAGCTTAGTCCGACTGGGGTGCTGCTGACGATTGCAACACAAGTGAACGCGCGCGGCGTGGCGGTGGACGCGCTCGGCAAGGTGTATGTGGCGGACACCGCCAACCATCGCATCCTCGCGATGGATCCCGGCGGCGCGGCCATTCCGTTTGCCGGAACCGGGGTCGTGGGCTTCTCGGGAGACGGCGGGCAAGCTCTCTCCGCCCAGCTCAACCAGCCAGCCGGCTTGGCCGCCGATGCGCATGGCAACCTGTTCGTCGCCGATACCGGCAACCATTGCGTGCGTATGATCACACCGGACGGCTTCATCCAAACGGTGGCAGGCACGGGCAGCGCGGGCCTGTCGGGCGATGGCGGCGCCGGTCCGCTTGCCCAGCTCAACGCGCCGTCGGCAGTCGCCGTCGATGCGACCGGCGCCGTTTGGATCGCCGATACGGGCAACAATCGCATTCGCAAACTCACGCCGGGCGCGGTCACACCGCCGGCTCAGCAAGTTCTGCCGCTGGTGGTGGTGAACGGAGCCAGTTGGCTGGCCGGGCCGGTCGCGCCGGGCGAGATCGTGTCGATTTTTTCTGACGGGGGCACAGCGCTGGGCCCCACTTTGGGAATAGCTGCCACTCCGCCGCTGTCCACGCAACTGGCGGAGGTCGAGGTGCGTTTTGACGGCCAAGCCGTACCGCTGTATTACGTGCAGGCCCAGCAGATCAACGCGCAGGTTCCGTTGAGCGTCGCCGCACTAACGCAGGTGGAGGTGTTCTATCAAGGCATATCGCGCGGCCAGGCGCAGATCGCGCTGACGGCCGCCGCGCCGGGCATCTTCGTGTGGAGCGGCGGCACAGGGCAGGCCGTCGTTACCAATGGCGATGGCTCGCTCAACTCTCCAGGCAATGCGGCGGCGCGCGGTTCGACCGTCACGCTGTACGCTACCGGCCAGGGTCAAAATCTTCCCGCTTCGCTCGCGATCAGCGGCTTTGGGGCTGAGATTTTGTCCACGCGTGAAGCGACGGGCCTGCTGCGTATCGATGTCCGCCTGCCTGCCGGATTCGCGCCCACCGGCGTGCTGCAACTGGTCCTACAAATCGGCAACGTGACCAGCCAGCCCGGCGTTACCATTGCGGTACGATAGAGATGTTCCATCCCCATCCAAATGCATCCCGTGGCTCTCACGATTGCCGGCTCGGACCCTAGCGGCGGCGCCGGAATTCAGGCGGACCTCAAAACATTTCACCAGTTCGGCGTCTACGGCGAAGCGGTGATCACGCTGCTCACGGTGCAGAACACGGTGTCGGTCGACCGTGTAGAGCCGATGCAGCCGGATCTGGTGATCCAGCAGATTCGCGCTGTGCTGGCTGATATTCCTCCGCAAGCGGCCAAGACGGGCGCGCTGGGGACTCGCGAAATCGTGGAGGCGGTGGCGGAGTTGGCGCGAGAGTTCACGTTCCCGCTGGTGGTCGATCCGGTGATGATCAGCAAACATGGCGCGCCGCTGATCGCCGAAGACGCCCGCCACGCGATCGCCACGCGCCTGCTGCCGCGGGCTACGCTGGTTACGCCCAATCTGGCCGAAGCCGGAGCGCTGGTCGGCGGTGAGGTTCACGACATCGAGGCCATGCGCGCCGCCGCGCGTAAGCTTTGTGAAATGGGCGCACACGCGGCGCTGGTGAAAGGCGGACACCTCGACGGAGAAGCGGTCGACGTACTCTATTTTGGGGGAGAGTGGACACTTTTTCGCGGGCCTCGCATCGATACGCGCCACACCCACGGGACAGGCTGCACGTATTCGGCGGCAATTACCGCGGAGCTGCGCGCTAGGCGCCCCGCTGAGCGATGCCGTGGCCGTCGCCAAGGCGTTCATCACCAGCGCGATTCGCACCAATCCTGGTCTGGGCCGGGGCAATGGCCCGGTCAATCATCACGCTGCCGCGGGATTAGCCCGGAGGGTCTGAATGAAATTTCCTGAATTGCTGATACAAGCTATCCAACGATCCGAGATTCCACTGCGCTTCGAGCCCGGCGCCGAGGAAGCCGTCGCCGCGCCTGTCACCGAACTGCTACGTGCGTGGCTGGCCTCGCACCGGCCGGGCGCCACGCGGTCCGAATTCGACGATGGCCAGAAGGCGCTCATCGACCAGATGCTGGATGAATTAGAGGGAAATCGCGAGGTACCGAGTTAGCGCCTATGACCAAAGTGCAATTGAGATTCCGCCTGCTGAGGCCGCTGGATGAACGGATGATGACGCAAATCGTCAATGCGCATACGATTTACGGAATCCAGCGTATGCAGGTCGGGCCGTCACCGGATGAAGTGATGGTGGAGTACGATGCCTCGCGGCTCAAGCCAGCGGACGTGGATGCGACGCTGGCGCGTGCCGGAATTCCGGTCGAGGCCAAAAATTGAAAACCGGCGGCCTCGCGTTTTTTGCTCGGGGAGCATCCATCGCGGGACCGCCGGTCTTGCGCCACTTCAGTTGCGAATCTAAGAGCACGGCAGGTACCATTTCTACCTGATTGAATTCAGGTATAATACCCGATTAGCATAGGGCAGGAATTACACGGCGGAATTACACGATCGGGAGAATATTCAATGCCGGACTCCCTAGAGCCTGACGCTCCCGTTTCTCCCAACCTGGTTTAAACAAAGGGAGATAGTTCTCCTGCTGATAGGGGTGGCGCAGAATTTCCTCGATATTCAGGTCGGTTCCCAGGCCGGGCCGCTCGGATACTTCGATATAGCCGTTAACCACCTCGACCGGGTTGGTGACGATGTTCTTCTCCCAGGGCTCATTGAACTCGTCGAAAATCTCGTGGATGAAGAAGTTGGGGATCGACGCGTTTAATTGGGCGCAGGCGGCCGAGCAGACCGGACCCTGCGCGCTGTGCGGCGCGATCACCCCAAAGTGGGCGTCCGCCATGCCGGCCACGATGCGGGCGGTGAACAGGCCGCCCAGGTTCAGCGGCTCGGGCTGCAGGATGCTGACGCACGTCGTGCTTCAGCAACTCGGCGAACTGCTGTTTGTTGGAAAGGCTTTCGCCGGTGGCGACGGGCACCGGGCTGCGGCGCGCCACCTCGACCATCGCCGCAATGTTGGTGTGAGGTACGGGTTCTTCGAACCATGCCGGACGAAACTGGTGGATGGCTTCGGAGAATTCGATGGCGGTCGCGACGTTGAAGCGGCAGTGGACTTCGATCAGCAGATCGACCGACGGGCCCGACGGCGTCGCGCACGGCGCGGATGATGTCGACGGAAAGATCGAAATCGTAGCGCGAGAGCGTGCGCCAGGCGCTGCCGAACGGATCGAACTTCAGGGCGGTGTAGCCGCGCGCGGCGACCTCCTTGGCTTTCTCGGCGAAACTCTCCGGCGTGCGCGGTCCGCGATACCAGCCGTTGGCGTAGGCGCGCAATTTCTCATGGCAGCGGCCGCCCCACAGGTTGTAGATCGGCTGCTTGCAGGCCTTGCCGATGATGTCCCAGCAGGCGATCTCGATGGCCGCGACGGCGCACTTGTGAATCTGCGCGCCTTCCGAGTAGACATCGCGGATCAGGCGCTGGGTGATGATCTCGATTTGGAACGGGTCCATGCCGAGGACGAGCGGCTTGAGCTCGTGGATGGCGGCTTCGACGGTTTTGCCGAAGTCGTTGAGCGTGCCTTCGCCGACGCCGTGAATGCCTTCGTCGGTCAAGACGCGGGCGAAGAGCCAGTTCTTCCAGGGATTGCCCGCGATATAGGTTTCGATGGCGGTGATTTTCATTTGAACAGGCATTGTACAACGGCGGGTGGAGGGAGCAGGTTGTTATGCTGGAAAACGTGCGAGGCCAGCGCTCACATAACATGCTGTCTGTGGGGACGCTCGTGATGAGTATTCCAATGATCTTGGTTTTCAACTTCAAACCAGAGCACTTTCCGGAAGGGCCAATCTACGCCCTTTTGTTCGCGTGGGCGCTCTTAAGCTGCTGGGTGATTCCTCCGCTGTTAATTTGTGAGGTTGTCGCATCAATAAGGCGCATTCTGCAACGCCGGCAGGGCACCTGGCTTAGCGGTTTTCATTGGCACATCATTGCACTCTCGTCGGACTAGCGGGGGAGTTGAGTCTATTAAGATCAAAATTGACAAGCCATCAATTCTGAGTGGCGCAACGGACTCCAAGTCCTTGTTCGGTCTTATACAGCATTCTGCTTAATGCAAATAACGTGCACAACAACCCAAGCGACTAGAGTCTCAGTTCTGCGCCCCGGCGGCGCGCAGCATCGCTTCATAGATCACCAATTGAGCGATCCCGGACGGCGGCAGGATTTTCACGTCATACCCCGGCATGCTGACTGCTGCGTCGCCTTCCGCCCAGTGCTGGTCGATCAAGATGTCGCCATACCGTTCGAGATCCAGGTTCTGTCCAGCTTTGGGAATGCAGATCCAAACCGCCTTGGCTTTGGCGCGCCGCACCGCGTCCCACAGTTCGGTTTGTATCCCGTTGTAAGGCCCCAGCCAGATCAGGTAGCCATCGGCGCCGAGCGCGGCGTCCAGGCGATCGGCGTCTCCCTTGTACGCCTGGAACCATTTGCCGTCGCCGGTGAATTCATGATTCATCAGGTGCGAAATGGCGGTGACGATCGCCGGATGGGAGGCGGATCGCCGGCCCATCTCCTTGCCCACCGCGATGATTCGATCCAGCTCGTGCGAGCGGATGTCGCGCAGCGTCTGACCTATGGAATCGAGGTACGCGCGCGCGGCCACGCCCGGCGGAACCGGCGTCCATGTGCGGCTCTCCCGGACCGTGGAAGGTGCGGCCTTGATAGCGCAGGTTGCGCTCGCGGCCTCCTGGGCGGTAGTTGCTCTGATAGAAAATCAACGTTTTGCCGGCGCGCGCCGAGGCTGAGGCGAGCTCTCCGGAGAGGGTCCACAGCGACAACACGTTGCCGAGCACGGTGAAATTTTGATCGGCGGTCCAGGGGGTCAGGCTATCGATCCAGTGTTCGAAGGCTGGGGCGCCGCTCGGGGGGCGCGGGCCGAATGCGATCACCAGGCACTTCTTCTGCTGCAATTCGACGGCAAGCTGGCGTTGCGATTCGTAGGTGGATGGGAAATAGCTCAGCCACACGACGTCGCCAGCGTGCGCGGCGGCGGGCGAGGAGAGCGCTCGCACTGCCATGATGCCGCCGGAGCGGCCGGTGGCTTCTGCAATCCATCCTCGATCGCTGCCGGTTACGTAAAGGGCACCGCCGGCGAACAGAGCGGCCTGCACCAGTTCCGCGGGGGCTTTGAGACGATCCACGCTACGGCGATGCTGCGCGACTAATTCCTGGGCGCTATCGAAGTACGCTGCGCTGAGGCATGGCAGGCAGGCTGCTGTCAGAGCGAGTGCGATGCGAAGCTTCACGGTCCAAGGATCTCATTGTTATTCTGGTAGGTCCATGGATAAATTGCTGAACGATGCTGCGCAGCGGGCGCTGCGTTACCTTGACCAATTGGATGGGCGCTCGGTTGCGCCTTCCACTGAGGCGGTCAAAGGCTTGAAGCGGTTCCACGAGCCGCTCCCCGAGATGTCTACGGATCCGTGCGAGGTGCTGGCTCTGCTGGATGAAATCGGCACGCCTGCCACCGTTTCCACCGCGGGCCGTCGATTTTTTGGATTTGTTACTGGCGGCGTGCTGCCTGCTACGCTGGCTGCCAACTGGCTTGCTGCGGCCTGGGACCAGAACGCTTCCATGGTCGTGCTTTCGCCGGTTGGGGCAGCCCTCGAAGACGTCGTGCTCTCGTGGCTGCGTGACCTATTCCGGCTGCCCTCTGGATCTGGCGGCGCGCTTGTGACCGGCGGGACCATGGCTAATTTCACGTCGATCGCTGCTGCGCGGCATGCGTTGCTCAGCGCCGTCGGTTGGGACGTGGAAGCGCAGGGCCTGTTCGGCGCGCCGCCGATCACCGTGATCGTGGGCGACGAAGTCCACATCAGCATGCTCAAGGCGCTGGGGCTCGCGGGCCTGGGCCGGGAGCGCGTGGTGCGCGTCCCTGCCGATGCGCAGGGGCGCATGCGCGCGGACAAGCTGCCGAAGCTGTCCGGACCCACGCTGATTTGCACGCAGGCCGGCAACGTGAACAGCGGCGCGTTCGATCCGATCGGGGAAATTTGCGCGCGAGCGCACGAAGCCGGCGCCTGGGTGCACGTGGATGGCGCGTTCGGACTCTGGGCGGCGGTGGCCCGCGAGCGCAGGCATCTTGTCGATGGCGTCGAACTCGCCGATTCCTGGGCGACCGACTGTCACAAATGGCTCAACGTGCCGCACGATAGCGGCATTGCGCTGGTGCGCGATGAGCAGCATCTGCTGGGCGCCATTCGCACTACCGCCGCTTACCTGGTGCATGGCGAGCAGCGCGAGCCGCATCATCATACGCCGGAGGCTTCGCGGCGGGCGCGCGGCATCGAAGTCTGGGCGGCGTTGCGCAGTCTGGGACGCAGCGGGCTCGAAGACATGATCGAGCGTACCTGCCGGCATGCGTCACGTTTTGCGGACGGGCTGCGGGCGGCGGGCTACGAAATCCTCAACGACGTCGTGCTCAACCAGGTGCTCGTCTCGTTTGGCAACGACGAAACTACGCGGCGCGTGATCGCGGCCATCCAGCAGGACGGCACGTGCTGGTGCGGCGGAACGGTCTGGCATGGGCGCGCCGTGATGCGCATCAGCGTCAGTTCCTGGGCTACGCGCGACGAGGATGTCGACCGCAGCCTGGCTGCGATGATTGCCTGCGCGCGCTCACTCGGCGTCGTGAAAAATGATGCCTAGCGTGTAGCGGGTTCCGGTGCGGACCTGGCTCACGCCGTGGCGCAGGTTCACGCGGTAATAGCCGCGAGTGCCTTTCACGGGCCGGTAGCGCGTGGTGAAAATCACGACTTGCCCCTGCTCGGGGGTGATGACGTGGGCGCGGGATTGGGCGCGCGGCTGCTGCTCGACCATCACGAACTCGCCGCCGGTGTAGTCGACGCCCGGACGGCTGAGGAAGCAGGCCATCTGGAACGGGAAAGCGAGTTCGCCGTAGAGATCCTGGTGGAGGCAGTTGTAATCGCCGGCTTCGTAATGGAGGAGCAGCGGCGTGGGTTTTGTTTGGCCGCGCTCGTTGCATTGCGACAGAAACGTGGCGAGGTCTGGTGGAAGATGGCGTTCCGGCCCATTCGCTGGCAAGGCCTGCTAGCGGCGGATAGGCTTGCTCGCGAAGCTCCTGGATCAAGGGCGGCAGCGGGTAGTCGAAATATTTGTAGTCGCCTTTGCCGAAGCGGTAGCGGGACATCACGATGTGGCTGCGGAAGAGGCGATCGTCGGGATACAGAGCGGAGAGCGTGGCGCACTGATCCGGTGTGAGCACCGGAGGCGTGATCGCGAATCCCTGTTGGGATAGAGATTCTCGCAGAGCGGGCCAATCCAGATTGAAAAGCACGTCATCAATGTACAGGAGACCGTAACCCGGGGATATCCGAAACTTGCGGTGAAACCAACACATTTCTCGCAGAGACGCAGAGTACACAGAGAAAAACGAATACATAAATATCGGGTTGGTTTTCTCTGCGTACTCTGCGTCTCTGCGAGAAATGCTTTTCCTGCTTGTTATACTGGCCTATTCATGCTGCGAGTTCGTTTCGCGCCTTCTCCCACTGGGTTTCTCCACATTGGCAGCGCGCGCACTTTCATCTTTAACTGGCTCTATGCCCGCCGTCATGGCGGGACTATGATCCTGCGCATTGACGACACCGATGTCGAGCGCAACACGCAGGCATCGCTCAATTCGATCTTCGAAGGTCTGAACTGGCTGGAGTTGGCATGGGACGAGCAGTACCGGCAATCCGAGCGGCTGGCGCTGCACCGGCAAGTCAGCCGAAGCGATTTTTAAGAAGGGCATGGCGTATCGCGATTTCACGCCCGCGCAGACGGATGAAGGCGAGAAATCTCACGCCGGCGGGCCGTGGCTTTTTAACCCGGGCATGCGTGAGCTCACCGTCGAGGAGAGCGATCGCCGTGCCGCCGCCGGTGAACCGTTCGTGATTCGCTACCGAGTGCCGCGCGAGACTCGGCACGATGTCTCCTTCCATGACGCGGTTTACGGCGAGCAGACCAAGCTCACCGCCGACATCGAGGATTTCGCGCTGTTGCGCAGCAGCGGCGGCGCCCACGTATCATCTGGCCTCCTGTGCCGACGATGCCGATCTGCGCATCAGCCACATCATTCGCGGCCAGGATCACCTCACCAACACGTTCAAACACGTACTGATTTTCGAGGCTGCCGGAGTCGCACCGCCGCAATTTGCCCATCTGCCGCTGCTGGTCGCCCCGGATGGCACTAAGCTTTCCAAGCGCCGCCACGGGCCGGTGGTTAGCGTCACCACCTATCGCGACGCCGGATTTCTGGCGCAGGCCTTTGTGAATTTTATTTGTTTGCTGGGCTGGTCGCCGAAAGACGATCGCGAGAAGATGACGCGCCAGGACCTGATCGACGCATTCTCTTTTGAGGGCATCAATCGCTCGAACGCCGTGGTTAATTTTACGGACGCCGATCCGTTCGATCCCAAAGCTGTCTGGTTGAATTCGCAATATATTTACGCGATGCCGGTCGAGGAATTGTCCGAGCGATTGCTGCCGTTCGCGTGCGCGGCCGGGTTTCGCGCGGAGCCTGGCAAGATGCTGGCGGTCACGCCGCTGATCCAGGAGCGCATCAAGCTGTTGCGCGACGTGGCGGCTGCCGCTGATTTTTTCTTTGTCGACGAGCTTGCGCCGTATGCTGCCGCTGAACTGATCCCACAAAAGGGCGATGCGGCAATGGCGCTGCGGGCCTTGCAGGCGGCGCTTCGGGTGCTGCCCGCGGCCGAGTTCTCCCACGATGCCCTGGAAGCCGCGCTGCGCGCCGAATCCGTAAACCTCGGAATTAAAGCCGGACAGATGTTTCAGCCCATTCGCGTCGCAGTATGCGGGCGCAAAAACGCCCCGCCGCTGTTTGCCACGATGATCGTGCTGGGCCGGGATACGTGCCTGCGAGCGCATTGAGAAAGCCATTCAGAAACTATGAGTACGCCGAATCCCGAAACGCCGGCAGCGTCGAATTTTGTCCGCGAGATCGTCATCGAAGATTTAAAGACCAACAAATACGACGGCCGCGTGCACACGCGCTTTCCGCCGGAGCCGAACGGATATTTGCACATCGGCCATGCCAAATCGATCAATTTGAATTTTGGGCTGGCGGCGGAATTTGGCGGCAAATGCAATCTGCGGTTCGACGATACCAATCCGAGCAAGGAAGAGACCGAGTACGTCGATTCGATCATCGAAGACGTCCGCTGGCTGGGCGGCGACTGGGAAGACCGGCTCTTCTATGCCTCGGATTATTTCGATCAGCTCTACGCGTGGGCCGTGCAGCTCATCCAGAAGGATAAGGCGTTCGTTTGCGATTTGAACGCCCAGCAGATTCGCGAGTATCGCGGCACGCTCACCGAACCGGGCCGCGAGAGCCCGTATCGCGATCGCACGGTGGCGGAGAATCTGGATTTGTTCGAGCGCATGCGGGCTGGCGAGTTTGCCGATGGCGCGCGCACGCTGCGGGCCAAGGTCGATATGGCGTCGCCGAATCTGAACATGCGCGACCCGGTGATGTACCGCATTCTGCACGCCGAGCATCATCGCACCGGCAACAAATGGTGCATCTATCCGATGTACGATTTCGCCCACGGCCAATCGGATTCGATTGAAGGCGTGACTCATTCGATCTGCACGCTGGAATTCGAAGATCATCGTCCGCTCTACGATTGGTATCTGGATCAGTTGGGCATCTACCATCCGCAGCAGATCGAATTTGACCGGCTCAACCTCACCTACACGCTGCTGAGCAAACGCAAGCTGCTGACGCTGGTGCAGGAGGGCCGCGTAAACGGCTGGGACGATCCGCGCATGCCGACCATTACCGGCATTCGCCGCCGCGGCTACACTCCGGAAGCTCTGCGCAATTTCTCCCGAGCTATTGGCGTGTCCAAGACCAACGGCTCGACGGAGCTTGCCCTGCTCGAGCACTACGTCCGCGAGGATTTGAACAAGCGCGTGCCGCGCGTAATGGCTGTGCTGCGGCCGTTGCGCGTGGTGATCGAGAATTATCCCGAGGACCAGGTTGAGGAGATGGACGCGGTCAACAATCCGGAAGATGCCGCCGCGGGCACGCGCAAAGTGCCGTTCTCGCGCGTCCTGTATATTGAGCACGACGATTTCCGCGAAGATCCGCCCAAGCAGTATTTCCGGCTGTCTCCCGGCAAGGAAGTCCGGCTGCGTTACGCTTATTTCATTAAATGCACCAGCGTGGTGAAAGACGAAAAGACCGGCGAGATTCTGGAGGTCCGCTGCACTTACGATCCGGCAACTCACGGCGGCAACGCGCCCGATGGACGCAAAGTGAAATCGACGATTCACTGGGTTTCCGCTGCGCATGCGATTGATGCGGAAGCGCGGCTGTACGAGAATCTATTCGCAGTCGAGAACCCCAGCGCCGTTCCCGAAGGCCAGGATTTCACGGTGAATCTGAATCCGAATTCGCTGGAGGTGGTGACAGGCTGCAAGTTGGAACCGAGCCTGACCGGCGCGCCGGCGGGCAGCCGCTACCAGTTCGAGCGGCTCGGCTATTTCTGCGTCGATCCGGATTCGACGGCCGAGAAGCTGGTCTTCAACCGCACGCTGGCGCTGCGCGACACCTGGGGCAAAATCGAAAAAGCGCAGCAGGGAAGAGCATGATCATTTTGGGAATCGGCGGCATCCTGGGCGACGCCGCCAGCGCCATTTTGAAGGACGGCCAACTGGTCGCAGCGGTTGAGGAATCCAAAATCTCGCGGCGTGCGCGCGGCGAAAGCCAGCACCTTCCCGAAGAAGCGATTGCCGCCTGCCTCGCGCTGGCGAAAGTGAAAGCCGACGCGGTCGACTGCGTCGCGGTGGCGCGGCCGATGTCCGCCGGACCCGAAGAAGACGTGCATTTGCAATTGCGCGCGCGCTTTCCGGCGAGCCGGATGGCGCTGGTGGATCATCACGTCGCACATGCCGCATCCGCCTACTACGCGTCGGGATTTGACGAGGCCAGCTGTGCTGACTCTCGATCGCCGAGGCGATTTCCGCTGCGGAGCGCGCTGGCTGGGCTCCGGCAATCAACTCACGCTCGAACAGGAACTTTATTTTCCCGATTCGCTCGGCGATTTGTATGGGCGTGTCACTGAGCTACTGGGCTTCACCGCCAACGCCGACGAGCACAAAGTGCAATGGCTGTCTGCGGCGGGCGATGGCCAACATCGCGATCTGTTTCTGGAAATTCTAGGCGGAGCCGGAGACGAGTGGCCGCGCCTCGACCGCTCTTTCTTCGACGCGGCGCGCCTGACGCAGGGCGGATTCAGCGCCCGCTTCTTTGAGCGCCTGGGACTGGCGGATGGAGCCGCCATTCCGGCAGGCATGCGCGCAGCCGTTGCCGGGGGCTTGCAGAAGGCGATCGAAGAAACCGTGATCCGGATGGCGGGCCGCGGCGGCAACCTGTGTTTCGCCGGCGGCCTGGGCATGAATGCGCTGCTGGTGCGCGCTCTGGAGCGCTCGGGAAAATTTGCGCGCGTGTTCGTGCAGCCGGCGGCGGGCAATGCCGGCACTGCTCTGGGCGCAGTGCTGCACGCCTGGCACGGACTTTATCGGGAAACGCGGCGGGTATCGTTGGGTAATCTCTGCCTCGGCCCAAGCTATGAAGCCGAGCAGATCAAGCAGGTACTCGAAAACTGTAAACTGCGCTTCCGCTATCTGCTGACCACAGGCGAAGTGATCGACGCCGCCGTGGGCCTGCTGGGCGAAAACAAGATTCTGGCGTGGATGCATGGCCGCATGGAATTCGGTCCGCGGGCGTTGGGGAATCGCAGCATTCTGGCGTCGCCGCTTGATACCTACTCGACGGAAAATCTGAATCAGTACATCAAACACCGCGAGGCATTCCGCAAATTTGCGGCGTCGGTGCCGGCCGAAGTTGCCGCGGAATATTTTGAAGTCGGCGAGAACGCGCGCTTCCTGGCAACGGTGGGTAGCGTTCGTCCGGCTTACCGCGATCGTTTTCAAGGCGCGATTCTGGCGGGCGATCTGGTCCGCGTGCACGCCGTCTCCGAAGAAGATAATCCCTTGTACTGGAAACTGCTGCACGCCGCAGGCAAGAAGACCGGTCTGCCGGTGCTGTACAACACGTCGTTCAACTTGTTCCACGACCCGCTGGTCTGCACGCCGCGCGATGCCGTGCGGAGCTTTTATTCCTCCGGCATTGATGCTATGTTCGTGGGGAATTTCCTGCTGCAGAAGTGATAGTCTAAGGCGCATATGAAGTGCTGGATCGCTCTGTTAGTGCCGCTGGCGCTGGCTGCGCAGACGCCGCGCCTGGATGATCTGAAGCGCGAAGCCGTCGGCGAAGTCGACAAGATGCGCGGCTTCACGCAGCAGATGGTGGATCAAATCTTCAGCTATGGCGAGCTGGGGTTTCAGGAAGTCCAGACTTCGGCTTATGTCACCGGCCTGCTGGAAAAGAATGGCTTCAAGGTCGAGCGCGGCATCGCCGGAATTCCTACTGCCTGGATGGCAAGCTTTGGATCCGGTAAGCCGGTCATCGCCTTTATGACCGATATCGATGGTATTCCGAAGGGCTCGCAGAAGCCTGGCGTGGCGTATCACGACCCGATCGTCGAAGGGGCGCCAGGCCATGGCGAGGGCCACAATTCCGGGCAGGCGGTGAATGTCACAGCGGCAATCGTGCTCAAAAAGCTGATGGAAGCGAATCACCTCGCGGGCACGATACGCCTGTATCCCGGCGTGGCGGAAGAGTTGGTGGCGACTAAAGCGTTCTTTGTACGGGCCGGTTATTTCAAGGATGTCGATCTGGTGCTGGGATGCCATGTGGGCAATCGCTTCGCGACTAGCTATGGATTAGGCGAGACGTCGAGTGGACTGGTCTCGGTGCTGTATTCGTTCCACGGCAAGGCCGCGCACGCGGCGGGGGCACCGTGGGAAGGCAAGAGTGCGCTCGACGCGGTTGAGCTGATGGACGCGGCCTGGAACATGAAGCGCGAGCATCTGCGCACGCAGCAGCGCTCGCACTACGTGATCGTGAATGGCGGGGATCAGCCCAATGTCGTGCCGTCGGAAGCCTCGGTCTGGTACTACTTCCGCGAACTGGATTTTCCGCATATCAAAGAGATGTACGAACTCGGCAACACGATGGCGCAGGCGGCCGCGGCGATGACCGGGACCACGGTGGATCATCGCGTGCTTGGATCGGCATGGCCGACGCATTTCAATAAAGTGATTGCCGACGTGCAGCAGAAAAATATCGAAGCGATTGGAATGCCGGAATGGAGCGATGCGGATCAGACTCTGGCCAAAGCGCTGCAAAAAGAGATCGGCGCGAAGGCGGATGGCCTGGAGCACCAGGTGAAGCCGCTCGAGCCGCCGAAGGAATCGCGCGGCGGACCATCCGACGATATCGGCGATATTTCCTGGAACGTGCCGACTGTGTACATGAACTATCCCGCGAACATTCCCAATCTGCCCGGACATAGCTGGCCCAATGCCGTGGCTATGGCTACGCCCATTGCGCATAAAGGCTCAACGGCCGGGGCCAAGGTGCAGGCGACGACGGCGCTCGATTTTCTGTTACGGCCTGAGCTGGTGACGCAAGCGTGGGATTACTTTCGCGACGTGCAGACCAAAGACATAAAATACGCACCGTTGATTGAACCTGGCGATCAACCTCCCATCGAGATGAACAAAGAGAAGATGGATAAGTTCGCGCCGCAGCTGAAGCCGTACTATTACGATCCGGCGAAATATAAGACTTATTTGGAACAGCTGGGAATCAAATATCCAACGGTGCGCTAAGTGGGCTGTCCCACTTTACATTCGATACAACATCACGTACACCACCACACCCGTCACGCTGACGTAGAGCCAGATGGGCAGGGTTACGCGCGCGATCTTGCGGTGGCGGTCGAAACGCGCGGCCAGGCCGCGGCGCAGCGTGACAATCGCCAACACCGGGACGGACGCGGCTAGCACCGTGTGCGTGAAAAGGATGGTCAGATAGACCGTGCGCATCGTGCCTGTGCCGGGATAACGTACCGAGCCGACCTGAAAGTGATACACCAAGTAGCACACTAGAAAAACCGTGGATGTCGTGAACGCCGCGATCATGAAACGGCGGTGCAGGTTGGGCTTGTGCTGGCGGATCAGGATATAGCCGCACACCAGCAGCACCGTCGTGATGGCGTTCAGCGTAGCGTTAATGGTGGGAAGATCGTGAACCGAGATCACGATTTTTCTCTCACCAGGCGCTGGATATCGCGCGCGACTGCTGTCACCGGCGACTCGTCGGACGTTCCATAGTAGCCGCGAATGCGCCCCTGGCGATCCACCAGCACGAAGCGTGTGCTGTGATTGAGCGTGCCATCCACATTACCGAGCTTGAACGCGTTGCGGGCCAGCGTGTCGAGAGTGGGGCGATCACCGGTTAGGAAAAACCAGCGGCCGGCCTCGGCGTGAAAGCGCTGGGCATACGTCGCCAGCACGGGCGGCGTGTCGCGATCGGGATCAACGGTGAAAGAAACCAGGCGCGCGTTGGGAGAAAGCGATTGCACCTGGCGCATCAGCGAACTCATGCGCGGGCACGGCCCGGTGCAGGTGGTGAAAATGAAATCGGCAACCCAGATTTTTCCGTTGAGCGACGCGCGATCGAACGGCTGGCCGGCCTGATCGGTCAAACGAAAATCGGGGACGTTGCCGAAAATAGGCAGCGGCGCAGGCCCGGCGCAACCGGCTAGAAACAGTAACGGCAGGCAGAGGGCGAGAAACTTCACCGCAGCGGACGGTCCAGCAGCATCAGACCGTAGAGCAGAGGCAAATAGATAACCGACGCCATCAGCACGCTGCGCGCGCGCAGGATGGTGCGATCGACCGCCACGCGCACGCCCGAATAGAGAAACCACAGGCCCAGCGCGAAGGCGCCGAAAATATAAATCTTGCCGGACATGCCAAGGAATCCCGGGATCAGGCTCACCGGAACCAGCAGCATACCGTAGAGCACGATTTGATTCGCAGTACGCTGTCCATCGGGCTCGACTACGGGCAACATAAGGATGCCGGCGCGCGCGTAATCTTCGCGATACATCCAGGCAATGGCGTAAAAATGCGGGAACTGCCAGAGAAACAGAATCGCGAACAGCACCCACGCTTCAGCCGTCAGATGCCCGCTGGCTGCCGCGAATCCGATCATGGGCGGCATGGCGCCCGGAAACGCGCCGACGGTTGTCGAAAGCCAGGAGCGCTGCTTGAGCGGCGTGTACAAGAATAGGTAGCTGGCCAGCGTGACTGCGCCCAAAACGCCGGAAAGCAGGTTGACAAAAAATGCCAGCTCGGCGAAACCTACGATCGAAAGGGCGATACCGAATGCCAGCGCGCGGCCGGGCAAAAGGCGTCCGGCTGGAATGGGACGGTCGGAGGTGCGGCGCATGTGGCGATCGGCGTCGCGCTCGTACCATTGATTGAGCGCCGCGGTGCCCGATGCGATCAAGCCGGTTCCCACCAGCGTGTGCAGCATCGTCCACCAATTGATTTGCGCCAGAGGCACGCCATGCAGTCCGAAGAAATAGCCTACGGCGGCGCTCATGAGAATCAGCCAGGTGATACGCGGCTTGGTGAGGGCGATGTAATCTCTCATGACCTCACCGCGAATCCCGCTGGTTCGATTCCCTCAGTCGCCCAACGCACATTGCGAAATATCTGAATGGCCATGACCACGCTGGCAGCAAGTGTCAGCGCTCCGGCGGCGACATGCAGCACGGTGAACGTCACCATCACTTGCATGGGTTGAACGGCGTCCGCCGTGATGATGCGGCTCATGTAGGCCGCAATGCCGAGAAACACCTGCACAAAGGTGACTCCCAGCAGAGTCAGCGCACCGGCACGCAACGCGGGCTGTTCAGAGTAGCGCATTAAGATCAGTAGAGTCACCCACAGTATCACACCCGTGGCCAGCAGCGCGCCTGCCACATGAGGGATCACACCCAAAGCTTTGTGCCGTGCCGCCGCGCCCAGAGCCACTTGGCCCAGAACGCACACCGGCGCCGCAATAGCCAGCCAGCGCAGCGGTGATTCACCCGCGTCGTCCACCGGCCGCGGGCCCCGCTGCCAAGCTTTCGAGGTGAAGAGCGCGATCGCAACGGTAGTCGAAAAGAATAGCTGCGCCAGACACGCGTGCGAAATGCTGACGGGTTTGGGCAGCATAAATTTCACCGTCATGCCGCCTAGCAGTCCTTGCAGAATGACCGCGCCTAAAGCTACCAGTCCCAGCCTGCGCAACCAGCGGCGCGGCTCGGCGCGATACAGAAAAATCACCAGGCCAATAGTGAGGAGACCAACGGTAGTGGCCACCATGCGATGGCCATGTTCATAGAAGATGCCGCCCTCCATGGGAGGCATGAGCTTCCCATAGGAGAGCGGCCAATCGGGCACGGAAAGACCTGCTTCATTGCTGGTGACCAGCCCGCCGGCCACCACCAGAAGTAACGTACAAAACGCCAACAGCACCGCGTAGCGATGCAGCCAGACGCCGTTAGCTCTGCTTGAGTTCGAAATCAACCGTCTTGCTTTCCTTGGCGCCGACTTCTACTTCCACATCCTTGGTACCCAGCTTCTCGTGCCAAACCTGCAGGGTGTACTTTCCCGGGGGCAGGCCCTTGATGCTGAACGAGCCATCTTCGCCGGTGACGGCAAAGAACGGATGCCCGACCACGCCGATGTAGGAGCGCATCCAGGGATGCACGTTGCACTTCACGGCGATCATGACCTCCTCGCGGGCGAAGTGCTTCAACTTGGAATCGCCCTTAGGCGGCTGCGATTCGTTCCACTCCTGATTCACTTTGGGCAGCGGGTGGATGTTGTGGTTGGTGGGATCGCTATTGACGATCTTGATGTCCTGGTTGGTCATTACGCCGATCACGTGAGGCTTGTACATGCAGCCTTCCTGATTCAGCTCGACCGGCGCAGCAGCGGCAGGCCACTGGCGGTCCGGCACGCCGGCCTTCACCCAAACGAAGGCATAACGCACAGTGCCGTTGTCGTTAATGACCACTTCCTCGGACTTCTGCGGACCACCCGTGTGGGCTCGCGCGCAGGCCGGGTTGGCCGACATATCGATATTCTTCATTGCCGGCTTGTCCCCGGCGAAGCTCACTTTTCCGGTGACGGTGGCCGCGTTGGCGTCATCCATTGCCGTCGCCGGCGCTGCGGCGCTCTTAGCGTCTTCGGCTTTCTTAGTTTCAGCTTCCTTGGTGTTGCCTCCCCCGCCGCACCCGGCGAGGATCATGGCGGAAGCTACTCCCACACTCAATAAGATTCGTTTCATTTCAGACAAAATTCTCCTTTTCTAACCAGTGCAATTTCATTTTACCGCCCCGCGCCTGCAGCGGCGCTCGAGCGCAGCCGGTTCAACTCCTCCGGCGTGAATTGGAACATATAGCGGACCAGCAGATCGGCGTGGTCCTTCGGGTAATTGTCGAAGCTCGCCGGCGTCGGCCCGGCGAACACCCAGCGATCGCCATCGCGGCGGAACAAGCCCGACGGCATGGCCGTTCCAGGCGCCATCATTTCCGGATGAATCATCCAGCGCTCCGTCCAGCCGGGTTTCAGGCGTTCCCTGGCCATCAGGAAATTAGGCGCCGTGGCTCGCTGGTCATGCTTGGGATCGCCGGTAGCGTGACACTTGAGGCAAGGCGCGCCTTCGCTCGAAAACAACTGCCGCGCCATGGTCCGCTCCTGATCGCTGATCGGAACCAGCTTGGGCGCGATGTAAGGCGTGGCTTGCGACGAGAGCGCGGCAAAGAAGCGCACGATCTTCCGGATCTCACCATCCGAGAACGAGAAAGTAGGCATGCGGGCTTTGAGATACGGCCGCACGCCGTCGCGATTGGTATCCGTCTCGCTCAATGCGGGATTGTTGAGGAACCGCATGAGCCAGGCGGGATCGACGCGCGAACCTTCGCCGATCAGGCTGGGCGGCTTCTGATCTTTCCAATCCGGATCCTGGTACCGCGCCAGTTTCATAAAGATGGTCGACTGGCCTACGTGCACCTGGTGGCAGCCCATGCAATTGTATTTGGCGACTACCCACCAGCCATCGATAATGTCCTGGCGCGCATCGATCGGATCGTAGTGATACCGCTCCGGCATGGTGGAGTCGACCGACCCCAGCAGGAACGTCGTGACCTGATCAATCTCCGGCTTGCTGAGGTTGAAGTTCGGCATCTTCAGGCGGTCGAGCTTATTGGGCTTTTCCTTGCCGGTATCGTAGATGGCCGGATTTTCCAGCTTGTGCTCGAAGAATCCTTTGTGGGTATACCAGCCGCGGGTATCGTCGGACGAGGCGGCTTTCTCGGCTTGGGCTTCGTGACCCAGAAGCGCGAAATCCAGGCGCTCGAGCGGCTTCGAACCTTCCTTGGTGAGCTCGGTTCCGATGCGCTGCTCTTCTTCCAGGCCTGAAATTTCATGGCAACCGGCGCAGCCGTAGTAGCGAACCAGGAACTGGCCGCGCGCTTTCAGCTTGGGATCTTCCATGAAATCCGCCGCCAGATAGGTTGCATCGGGATGCTTGCGGGTTTCAATGTATGCCGCGATGTCGCGCGCTTCTTCAATAGTCAGGCGCAGGCTCGGCATGGGCGTCATCTGCTGGACTTGCAACTCATGCCCGTCGTTTGGGCACTTGGTGTGGTCCAGATCGAAGACGTAGGGCAGACCTTTTTTCTTGTAATCGTCTGCCGTCAAATCGCGCTTTTCAAACGAGCAGTACGGCGCGGTGCGCTCGCGCGGATTGTGAATCCAGCGAACCAGGTAATCGTGATTGTCCTTCTCACCGACGCGGCTGAGGTTCGCGGCAAACGTGCCGCCCTGCTTGTCGGTGCCTTCACCCATCGAGTGGCAGGCCATGCAGCCGCGCGTCTCGAAAGCTTCTTTGCCCTCGTGCAGCGATCGCCGTTAGTCTGCGACGGAACCACGCCAACTACACCAGACTGCCAGATGAACGCGGAAATCGCCTGGATCTCTTCTTTGTCCAGACGGAACGTCGGCATCTTGGTTCCGGGCCGCCACTTGTTGGGATCGGCCAGCCAGACGGGGATCCATTCCTTGCGCATCTTCATGCGCACTTCCTTCAGGCTGGGCCCGACTTTCTTGACTTCGCGAATCAGGCTGGCGGAGCGCATGTCGAGCTGCTCGGTCTTGGCATCCAGTCCGCTGATGCGAACTTTCAGATTGTCGGCGTGCGCGTACAAGCGCTGCGCTTCGTCGTTATCGCGGGTGGTGTCGGCTTTCTTGGTGGTGAATCCGATCTCGCGCTCCCACTCGGCTTTTTGCTGGGAGATCTGGCGGATCTCCTGATTCACGCTGGTCAGCTCTTCCGGCTCATGATCGAAGCCTTCGTAGCGATGGCAGCCCATGCAGCCGCGCAGGCGGAAGATTTCGCGCCCGGCGTTGAGGGAGTCCGCCATCTCGGTGACGATTTCCTTGAACGTGGCACTGCTGGCAGCCGGCCTGCACATTTTCCGGATAATGCATCGGCCACAGCCAATAGGTATGCCGGCCATGCGCTTTGACGACGCTCGAAACAGCGACGCCGTTGCCGCCGTGACACGGCGTGCAGCCGAACTTATCGGGATCGTGAATCTTGAGCAGCTCTTTGTCGGGATGGCTGGTGAAGAGCGGCTCGCCGCCCATAGCCGCTTTGGTGAGCGTCACCGGCTCGCGCGTCCCCAGATGGCAGGATTCGCAGCGGTCCACCAGGTCGATATCCTTTATATGGATCTGCCGGATGGTGATGTTGAACCGCTCCAGGCCGCGCTGCACGCCGGCTAGCGTGTCGGCGCTGACGTCGGCGATCTGGTCGGAAACAAACTTGTCGCGCTGCGCGCGCAGCATCCGTCGCCGGCTTCAGGAGATCGACGCGCTGCTGCAGCAGGCTGGCTTTTTCGGCCTTCCACGCAGTGAGCTGGCGGTCCATTTCGTCGTAGGTGTAAGTCTTTCTTCTCGGTGCTGCCATCGGGATTGGGCAGCTTGACGGTCTTGACTTTTTTCTTGACCTTGTCGATGTCGGCGCGCAGCGAGTTCTTGCCGCTCTCCGCTTTGGTGATCTCGATCTGATAGGTGAGCGCGCCGATTTCACTGCGCAGATCCTGAAAGGGCTCGTTCAGCGCCAGCGTGCGCGGGACCAGCTCTTCGTTCACCTTGCGGTCGATCTTCGCGGACCTGCGGCGCTCACTGCTTTTTCCGCATCCTGCATGGCGCGGTCGAGCTTCTGATAGTCAGCCGAAGCCTTGATCTGCTTCTCGAAATCGCCTTCCTTGGGCCGCTGCTTGCCCAGAAACTGCGAATACACCTTGACGAATCGGGCCTGATAAGTCTTCCATGGCCGTGATCCCGTAGACCTCGTCCTACAGGCCCCAGACCAGCGACAGCATCAGCAGTGCCGACCAAATCAACAGGTGCTTGCTGAGAGTGGAATGGACTACTGGGTCTTTTTCGAGATCGCTCATATGTTGAACCAGGGCGTGACCCAGACGTATTTGATGCGGAACAGCAGACGAATCAGAATTTTGATCGGCAGCATGACCATGAGGATCATCATGGCCTGCATGGTGACGTATTGCAGCAAGCTCATGCGCGAGTAAATCTTCTTGCGGAAGGCATTCTCTTTGATGAGCGCCTTGCCGGCGACCACCAGCTTCGATCCCGCAATTACTTTATGCAGAATCCAGCCGCTGACCGCCACATATCCGCCCATAACGACGGCGCCAAAAATCGTTTTGGCGACGCGCGCTCTTGATTCCGAAGATATCGGGCAGATCGCGGTTGACCATGAAGATCCAGGCGGTTGTGATCCCACGTCATGCCTGGCCAGAACCACATCCAGCCCGGCCCGCGAATCAACGTGCCGATCACGATCATCGAAACCCACAGCACGATGAAGCCGAAGATGAACGTCAGGATGGCGAACTTGCGCTGCTTGTAGGTGTAGTAGCCGTTGCCCAGCGGATTCGCGTCGATGTAGGGAATCACCATCAGCCCCACGATAATGAGCGACGGGAAAGATCACGCCGGCCATCCAGGGATCGAAGTACACCAGCATTTCCTGCAGTCCCAGGAAGTACCAGGGCGCCTTCGACGGATTCATGGTGAGCGTGGGATTCGACGGCTCTTCGAGCGGCGCGTTCAGCGTGATCGACCAGACCATCAGGATAACGGTGACGATGATGGCCGCCAGAAATTCGATGCGCAGCAGGAACGGCCAGACGTGCACTTCCTTGGCCCAGCCCGGCTTCCACGGCTGGACTTTGCGGTGATGCGTCTTGGCCATGGCCGGATCGGCTTCGAGCTGCGTGATCAGCCGGTCGTTGGCAAACGCCTGCCGCAAGCCGTACCAGGTGTAGAACGGCACGACGAACAGCAGCAGCACGATCGGAACGTTGTCCGGTACGCTGACGATGGTCCAGAGTTGATGCAAATCCATAGAATCTCCGGGGCAGTTTACCTACCCGCCCGCACACTCAAATCTTTCGCGGTTCCTTGATTTCCGATTCCAGCATCACCGGCGCTGGTCCGGAGATGCCGCCGTCCTTACGTACGCGCCAGAAGTGCACCACCATGAACGCCGAAGCGATGATTGGAATCGCAACGCAGTGCCAGATGTAGGCGCGCAGCAGCGCGTTCGAGTCGACGATCGATCCGCCCAGCAGCCCGAAGCGTACGTCGTTGAACGGCGTCATGCCCATCTGTGGGCCGAACGGACCATCGTGTCCCAGCAGCGGCGTCGCGCGCGCCATGTTGGTGCCGACGGTGACGGCCCAGAAGCCGAGCTGATCGTCGGGAAGCAGATATCCGGTGAAGCTCAGCAGCAGCGTGAGCACCAGCAGCAGCACGCCCACCACCCAGTTGAACTCGCGCGGCTTCTTATACGATCCGGTCAGAAACACGCGGAACATGTGCAGCTCGACCATGATCACCATCAGGTGCGCGCCCCAGCGGTGCATGTTGCGCAGCAGCTTACCGAAGGGCACGTCGTGCTCGAGATACAGGATGTCGCGGAAGGCGACCACCTTCGACGGATGGTAGTAGAACATCAGCAGCGTGCCGGTGAACACCAGCGTGATGTAGACGTAGAACGTCATGCCGCCCATGCCCCACGTGTAGTTGTAAGCCACCGCGTCGCGATTGATCTTGGCCGGGTGCAGGTGCAGAAAGACGTTGGTCAGTACGCCCAGCGCGCGGCTGCGCGGCGTCTCGTCGTGCTTGACGCGCAGGACGGATTTCCAGACGTCGGTCTTCTCGGGCTGCTTGAGCGCTTTGAGTTCTTCGATGGCGCGATCGCGGACGACTTTGCTGCCTTCGACCAGCGCCGCCACAGCGCTTTTGCCGCCGTTCGGTTTCTCCGTCCCGGCGCCGTTGGTTCCGTTGGTTCCGTTTCCGTCAGCCATGGTATTCCTCTTGCTCATACGCGGACGATTGCGCCCTGATCGCCGAATTGCGATGGCTCGCCCTTTGGGCCACCGGTACAGCCGGCTCAGATCGACCACAATCTGTCCTTCCGGGGTGACTTCGACGTGCGCGCGGTCCATCGGACGCGGGGCCGGTCCTTCGAAGTTGATGCCTTCCGGATCGTAGCCGCTGCCGTGGCAGGGGCACTTGAATTTGTTTTCGCTGGATTTCCAATCGGGCGTGCAGCCCAGGTGAGTGCAGATCGCCGAGATCACGAAAATGCCTTCAGTGTTGCGCACCACCCAGATGCGGTACGCATTCTGAAACTTGGTGTCGACGCCCAAGCCGAAGTCGGAGGGATAGCCGATCGTGAATCGGGTCTTCGGCTCGTAGAGGGCGCGCGGAAAGAAGAAGCGCAGGAACATGAGGAAATTGACGCCCAGAAATCCCAGCACGCCGGCCATGACAAAGCGGCGGCGGCGCGCGATGACCCTGGCTTCATCCGCCTCATCCGGCTGAGTGAGAATGCGTTTGACTGCGTCGACGATTCCTGGCTTGGATTGTTTCTGCGGACCTTGCGGCCCTGCAGGAGTTTCAACGGTTGGATTTGCCATCTAACGCCCCGCGACCGGCGTTGCCGGTCATGATTCCGTGGATCTGGCGGACGCGCCCGAGCGATCGATGGGGGATTGAGCGGCAGACTCCGCTATTTTGTGTATTGAAAGCCCAGGTCAAATAATAAATCCAAACCGCATTATGAAACTGCAGCAAACCCAGAGCCCGTCCGCGCTATCCTCACGTCTCACTGGACGCCTTCCGGCATCCCACAATTTTGCTTGTCCGATCAAACAGTTTACACCCCGGTAAGGGAATTGCAAAGTGGCTCGACCGGTTTAGCGATGGGATTCGAACCAATCGAGTACGCGTCGTGAGAATTCGCCGGGCTCTTTGCTGAAAGCTTCGATGTGGCCGGCGCCGGTTACGCGCCAGAACACGATGGATTGCGGCCGCTGCGCAGCCAGCCATTCCGATTGTTCGGGAGGAATGTTGCGGTCATCCGATCCATGGATCAGCAGGACCGGAGTGGTGGTTTCGCTTAGCGCCCGGGCAGGTGAGGCTTGTCCGAGATTCAAGCTGTAGCGGAGACGGGCGTACAAAATCCCGGATTCTACCGTAGGACGGAACAGCCACTTTGCGACTCGCGGATCAACTCCGGAGCCCTCCGCCAAGCGACTCAAAGCCACCTGGCGAAAATCGTAGAAAGGGCATTCCGCGACCACCGCTCGAAAGCGCGGCTCTCGCGGCAAAGCCTGCAACAGATTGGCCGCGCCCATGGATTCGCCGAGACCGTATAGGCCATGCGGCTGTTCGCGCGCGTATAGCCAATCCGCCCAGCGGTGGATATCTTCGCCTTCGAGTAAGCCGTAGGTGATCCGCGCTCCCTGGCTCTCGCCATGCCCGCGGCTATCGGGCGCAAGCACCGTGTAGCCGTGCTGGAGCAACAGCCGCGTGTGGGCCAGAACTCCGGCTCTGGTGTCGGCGACGCCATGAAGCACGATGACCGCCCGGCCATTCGGCGCAAGCGGCCGAAAGAGCCAGGCGCGGAGAACGACGCCGTCTGCCGCCGCCGTTTCAGCGGGAAGCCATTCCGCAATTCCGTGGGCGGCGGCATCCGCAAACTTCGGCTCGGCTGTGTGGCGAGCGTCGGGCGGAACGTGCAAAGCGTTCTCCATCAGGACCGGGCCGAGGGCGGGAATCGCGAGCAGTCCCGCGAAGGCCACTAGCAGCAAGCGATCCATCACCCAGCGCCCGTTCACACTAAACAGGACGCGCGCACGGCGCGGAATGTTCAACCAGCTGGTATCTCCATTTCATTTGACTCTCCCCCGCCCCTGTGTTAATCGTAGTGATCTTCCTGATTTCAGCATGGCTGACGAGCAAAAACCCGAGGGTCCGGTTCCGTCTGCGCCCGAAGGACAGGGAACACCTCCGGCTGCGCCTCCCAAGCCTGCCCCGGCAGCGCATGCGCCTCCCAAACCGCCGCCGGAAATGGCCGCTACACCTTGGGAAGGCGATCTGCCCAACCAGATTCGGGAGCGTTTCGGCGATCAAATCAGTGCGTGTTCCACTTACCTCGGCCAGAATTTCGTAGTGATCAAGCCGGACGCGGCCGTTCCGCTCATCGAATTTCTCAAGTTGGAAGCCGACTTCGATTATTTAGTGGATCTCACCGCAGTCGATTACCCGAAGCGGGCCGAACGGTTCGAGCTCTTCTATATCCTTTATAGCTTCGCGCGCAACGAGCGCCTGCGGATCAAGACCATGATCGCCGACGGGGCCAAGCCGGCCACGGTGGTCGGCGTCCATATAGGCGCCAACTGGCTCGAGCGCGAAGTATTCGACATGTTCGGCATTCAATTCGAAGGCCATCCCGACATGCGCCGCATCCTCATGCCCGAGGAATGGGAAGGATTTCCGCTGCGCAAGGATTACGGCATTCTCAAGCAGGATGACCGCTGGGTGAGGGAAAATTTGGGCATCGAGAGCGGGCAATAACCGGCCATGGCGGAAACCACTTTCCTAGATTCCACCGAACTGGTGCTCAACATGGGGCCGCAGCACCCCTCCACGCACGGCGTGTTGCGCGTGATCCTCAAACTCGACGGCGAAAAAGTCAACGGCACCGAGTGCGTGATCGGCTACCTGCATCGCGGCGTTGAAAAAATTGGCGAGAATCGCACCTATCAGCAGTTCGCGCCTTACGTCGACCGCATGGATTACGTGGCCGCGGTTTCGAACGGCCTGGGCTATTGCCTGGCGGTCGAAAAACTGCTGAACATGGAAGCTCCGGCGCGCGCGCAAGTCACCCGCGTCATTCTCACTGAGCTGAACCGCATTGCGAGCCACCTGCTGTGGCTGGGCACGCACGCCTTGGATATCGGCGCCATCACTCCGGTGTTCTATTGCTTTCGCGAGCGCGAGGAAGTGCTCAAAATTTTCGAAAATTATTGCGGCGCGCGCCTCACCACCCATGCTTTCCGCATTGGGGGCCTGCTGTACGAGTTGTATGACGGCTTCGAGCAAGAGGTCAAAACTTTCTGCGACAGTTTTCTCCCCAGAGTGGATGAGTACGAGGAACTGCTCACCAATAACCGCATCTGGGTAAACCGCCTGAAAGGTGTGGGGATTCTTTCGGCAGAGGAGTGCAAGGAATACGGCGTCACCGGCCCCGTGCTGCGTGCAGCCGGCGTGAAGTGGGACTTGCGCAAAGCGCAGCCTTATTCCGGCTACGAGCAATACGATTTCGACATCCCCACCCGCACCGATGGCGACACCTACGACCGTTACATGGTGCGCATGGAGGAAATGCGGCAATCCATCCGCATTATTCGCCAGGCTGTGGACAAGATTCCGACCGGCCCGATCATGGGTAAAGTCCCGAAAGTGGTGAAGCCCCCCACAGGCGAAGCCTACGTTTCGATTGAGGCTCCCAAAGGCGAGCTGGGCTATTTCATCGTGAGCGATAATTCGACCCAGCCTTACAGGATGCGCGTGCGCCCGCCGTCGTTCGTCAATCTGCAGGCGCTCGATCGCATGGTGCGCGGCGGCCTGGTGGCGGACGTGGTGGCCATTATCGGAACGCTCGACATCGTGCTCGGAGAGGTTGATCGATAATCAATATATGGGCAAGCTCTTCAGAACCGTCTTCCTGGTCGACCTGCTGCAAGGTCTCTGGGTAACTTTTCGCAATCAAAATCCAAAATATATTTACACCGAGCAGTATCCCGCCGAGCGGCCGAAAGTGGCCGAGCGTTATCGCGGCGCGCCGCGGCTGAATATCAATCCCGATAACGGTGAAACGCTGTGCATCGCCTGCAACCTTTGTGCGCTTGCGTGCCCGGAAACATTGATCGTCGTGAGCAGCGCGCGCAACGAGCAGACGCGCCGCAAGGAACTCGCGGAATTCACCTACGACACCTCCCGCTGCATGTTCTGCGGACTTTGCGAAGACGCCTGCCCGGTGGACGCTCTGGAACTCACGCAGGATTTCGAAATGGCCAGCTACACCCGCGAGGGCGCCATCTGGGACCGCCAAATGCTGGAGGAGGGCCCCAAGCCCACGCAGTACCGAAACTAATGTTGGACGCACTCTTCTTCTACCTGTTCGCCGCCATGGTGTTGGGCGGAGGCCTGTTCACGATTACCCAGCGCAGCGCCATTCATTGCGCTATCTGGCTGATCGTTTCCCTGATGGGTGTGGCCGGATTGTTCCTGCTGCAGGCGGCGGAGTTTCTGTTCGCGGTGCAGATCGTGCTCTACATCGGCGGCATCATGGTGCTGTTCCTGTTCGTGATCATGCTCGTGAACCTGGATCAGGCGGCCAAGGAGAAGCAGTTCAACGGACAGAAATGGATCGCGCTCGCGAGCGTGGCCGTAGTGGGCGCCGAGATTTTCTATTTCATGAAAAAAGGCGCGGGCGCGTTTCAATTAGCCGTGCCGGCGGCGGGCCCTGCCACCGAAGGGAATACCGAAGCCATCGCCACCGTGCTGTTTTCGCAATACCTGCTGCCGTTTGAGATCGCTTCCATCCTGCTTCTGGTGGCCGTGGTCGGATCGGTCGTGATGGCCAAGAAGAGGATTTGACCATGGGACCGATTACCACTGCCCACTATCTGGCTTTGAGCGCAGCGCTGCTGCTGATCGGCACCGTCGGCGTGCTCACCCGCCGCAACATCGTCATCATTCTGATGTCGATCGAGCTGATTCTCAACGCGGTGAATATCAACCTCATTGCTTTTTCCGCGCATCTGCATCAGGTGAACGGCCAGATTTTCGCCATCTTCGTGATTACCGATGCCGTCGCCGAAGCAGCGGTAGGCCTGGGCATTCTGATCGCTCTGTTCCGCAACAAGGAAACCGTGCTGGCAGACGAGGTGAATTTACTCAAGTGGTGACGCAACCGGCATGAACTTTCTTGATTCCATCTGGATGATCCCCCTGTTCCCGCTGGCCGGCGCCGCGATCATGCTGCTATGGGGACGCAAGCTCGATCCGCAAGGCGCCGTCGGAAGTGGCTGAAGCGCCGGGGCTCGAGCATACGCATCGACGATCATGGGCATTCGCACTCGCACGATCACGGGCACAGCCATTCGCCACGATCATGATCACGGCCATTCTCACGATCATGGCCACTCCCATGGTGGCGGGCTGAAAAAGCTGATCAATCTCATTTGTCCCGGCGCGATCCTTCTGTCCTTCATCTTCTCCGTGGGCGCCGTCTATCAACTGGCGCACACCGCTACACGCGTTCACGAAGTGGTTCAGTTCACCTGGCTCGCCGGCCTGCCGTTCCACATGCAGGACGGGCGCATGGCCACGTTCAGCGCCGACTGGGGCTTTTTGCTCGATCCGCTGAGTTCCGTGATGATCCTGGTAATTACCGGGATCGGCTTCCTGATTCACGTCTACTCGACCGGCTACATGGCGCACGACGGCGGCTACTACCGCTTCTTCGGCTACCTGAACCTGTTCGTCTTCTTCATGCTGATGCTGGTGCTGGCGAACAACTATGCGCTGCTCTTCGTCGGCTGGGAAGGCGTGGGTTTGTGCAGCTACCTGCTCATTGGTTTTTACTTCCAGAAGAAATCGGCGGGCGACGCGGGCAAGAAAGCTTTCATCGTCAATCGCGTCGGTGACGCCGGATTCATTCTGGGCATTCTGCTCATGCTGAGCGTGATCGGCTCGGTGCGGTTTCCTGAGCGTCAATCAGGTGTTGCGCAGCGGAGTGTTCCAGCCCGAGACCGTTGGCTTCGGCGTCCTGAGCGCCATGGCGCTGCTGCTGTTCATCGGAGCGACCGGAAAATCCGCGCAGTTCCCGCTGTACGTTTGGCTGCCGGACGCCATGGAAGGCCCGACACCGGTTTCCGCATTGATTCACGCCGCGACCATGGTTACCGCGGGCGTTTACATGGTGGCGCGATCGGCGGCGCTGTTCCAACTCACGCCGCAGACTTCAACGATCGTGGCAGTCGTCGGCGCGTTCACGGCGATCTTCGCGGCTTCGATCGGCCTGGTCCAGAACGATATCAAACGCGTGCTCGCCTACTCGACGGTGAGCCAACTGGGTTACATGTTCCTGGCGCTCGGCGTGGGCGCGTATTGGGTGGCGGTCTTCCATCTGTTCACGCACGCATTTTTCAAGGCGCTGCTCTTCCTCGGCTCAGGCTCGGTAATTCACGCGATGTCCGGTGAGCAGGACATGCGCCACATGGGTGCGCTCAAAGACAAGATCCCCACCACGCACTGGACCATGCTGGTGGGTTCGATCGCCATCGCCGGCATTCCCGGACTGGCCGGATTTTTCTCCAAAGACGAAATCCTGTGGGAGGCGTACAGTTCGCCGCTGGGCTCGAACGCCCTCTACGGCGTAGGCCTGCTGACGGCCGGTCTGACCGCCTTCTACATGTTCCGCCTGATGTATCTAACGTTCTACGGCAAGTCGCGCGTGAAGCCCGAAGTTGCGGCTCACATCCATGAATCGCCCGCCAGCATGACCATTCCGTTGATGATCCTCGCCATTGGCAGCGTGCTCGCAGGCTGGATTCGCGTTCCGAAGGTCTGGCCGATTCCGGAAGATTTCCGCCTGCTTGAGCACTGGCTCGAGCCGGCGTTCGCAGCGGCGGCTACCGAAGCCAGCCCACGAAGGCGAGCACAGCGCCAGCATTGAATGGATTCTGATGGCAGTGTCGGTGGCTGTCGCGATTCTCGGAATCGTCCATTGCGCAATGGTTTTACGGCAGACGAACGGATATTCCGGATACGTCTGCAAACCCGACTGACGCGCTTTCACGGACATCCTTCTCAACAAATGGTACGTCGATGAAATCTACGATTTCCTGTTCGTCAACGGCCTGGCCAAAGGCGGCGGCAGACTGTTGGGCAGCTTCGATCGCAACATTGTCGATGGCGGCGTCAATGGCGCCGGCTGGCTGACGCGTTTCTCGTCGAAAGTTTCCATGTGGTGGGACAAGTGGATTATCGATGGCACCGTGCGCCTGGTTTCGCTGCTGGTGAAAGTTGCTTCCTACCCGGTGCGCGTTCTGCAAACCGGCAGCGTGCAGGCGTACGCATTATTCGTGGTGGTAGGCGCGCTCGCGTTCCTCGGTTATTACATCGCGCGGTGAACTTATGGACCAGCATCTACTGAGCATCGTATTGTTCGCCCCGCTGGCCAGCCTGGCCGTGCTGCTGCTGATCCCGTCTTCCAATAAGACGCTCATCAAAGTTTGGGCCAATCTTTCCAGCTTCGCCGCGTTCATGATTTCGCTCCCGCTCGCCGCGCGCTTCGACAAGAGCGCTCCGGGCTTTCAAATGGTGGAGCGCTACGACTGGATCCCCTCGCTCGGCGTGAAATATCTGATCGGCATCGACGGCATCAGCCTGCTGCTGGTGATGCTCACCACGGTGATCGGATTCCTGGCGATTCTTTCTTCGTGGAAAGCCATCGACGAGCGGGTGAAGGAATACTACGCCATGTTCCTGCTGCTGCAGACGGGAATGATCGGCGTATTCATCTCGCTCGATTTCTTCCTGTTCTACGTTTTCTGGGAACTGGTGCTGGTGCCGATGTACTTCATCATCGGCGTGTGGGGCGGGCCGCGGAAACTCTACGCGGCGATTAAGTTTTTCCTGTACACACTGGCCGGTTCGGTACTGATGCTGCTCGGCATCCTGACGCTGTACTACCGCTACCACAGCCAGTTCGGATCCTACACGTTCGAAATCGCCGAATTGATGAAGCTCGATTTGCCGCTGGGCCTGCAGCAATGGGTTTTCTGGGCATTCTTCATCGGCTTCGCCATCAAGGTGCCGATGTTCCCGTTCCATACCTGGCTGCCGGACGCGCACGTGGAAGCGCCGACGGCGGGCTCGGTAATTCTGGCCAGCCGTGCTGCTGAAGATGGGCACTTACGGATTCATCCGTTTCTCCCTGCCGCTAGTGCCCAAAGCCTCGGTGAACGTGACGATTGTCCAGGTGCTGGCCGTGCTCTCGATCATCGGCATCATCTACGGCGCGCTGGTCAGCCTGATGCAGCAGGATTGGAAAAAGCTAATCGCCTATTCCTCGGTGAGCCATTTGGGCTTTTGCACGCTCGGGATTTTTGCCATGAATCCCAACGGCATCGCCGGCAGCGTCATCCAGCAGATCAACCACGGCATCTCGACCGGCATGCTCTTCCTGATTATCGGCGTGGTGTACGAGCGGCGGCACACGCGCGAGATTTCGGAATACGGCGGCCTGGCGCATGTCATGCCCAAGTTCGCCATCGTTTTCGCGATTGCGATGCTGAGCTCGGCGGGATTGCCACTGCTCAACGGGTTCGTGGGCGAGTTCACGATTCTGCAGGGGGCGTTCGAAGCCAATCGCGCCTGGGCGGCGTTCGCGGTGGCGGGCGTGATTCTGGGCGCGGCCTACCTGCTCTGGCTTTATCAGCGAACGATGTTGGGGCAAATCACCAAGTCCGCCAATCTGCATCTTCCGGATTTGAGCGTGCGCGAGATGGCCGTGTTTCTGCCGCTGATCGCGTGGGCCATCTGGATCGGCGTTTATCCCAAGCCGTATTTTGATTTGCTGGAAAGGCCGGTGGCGCAGATTGTCGAGCGCGTCCGGCCCGGTTACTACCAGGGTGGCGCGGCGATCAACGCGGGCGTGGCGCAGCCCAGCAGCACGGCGGGTGCAGCAATGAACCAGTTCTACACCTCGACCGATCATTTCGTTCTGATCCCGGCCATCATGCTGGCGCTATTTGGATGCGCCATTTTGCTGTTCGATTTCCTGGTGTTTCCCGACCCACGACAGCGCAAATGGCTGTTGCTCTTCGTGGTGCTGGGCCTGGGTTTTACGGGTTTCGGATTATGGCGCCAGCAGATGTTCCTCAACGCCAATGGCCTAACGGAGATCACGGCGTTTCAAGGTTCGCTCACCATCGACCGCTTCGCGCTGTTCTTCAACTGGATTTTCGAGATCGCTTCGCTGATCGTCGCCATCGTCTCCTACGCCTATCTGGAAATCGAAGGCGAGCATCACGGCGAGTATTACGCGCTGATGCTGTTTGCCCAGTGCGGCATGTTTTTCCTCGCAGCCGGCACGGATTTAGTCACGCTCTTCATCGGCCTGGAATTGATGGCCCTGTGCTTCTACGTGATGGTCGGATTCCTGCGCGGCGCCAAACGCTCCAACGAAGCCGCGTTGAAATATCTGCTGCTGGGCGCGTTCTCCAGCGGATTTCTGGTCTACGGGTTTTCCATCATGTACGGCCTGGCAGGCTCGACCAAACTATCCGACATCGCGATCGCCATCGCCGCGCGCGATCCGTGGGATCCCATGGTGTTCCTGGCCATGGCCACCACCGCCGTGGGCTTGCTGTTCAAAATTTCGGCCGCACCGTTCCACATGTGGGCGCCGGACGCCTACGAAGGCGCGCCCACCACCGTCACGGCGTATCTCTCGGTCGCTTCCAAAGCGGCGTCGATCGCGTTCCTGCTGCGCATCTTCATGGGTCCGCTGGCTTCGGCGCGCGAGTCCTGGGAACCGCTGCTGACCGTAGTCGCCATTCTGACGATGACCGTGGGCAACCTCGCCGCCGTCACTCAAACCAACCTCAAACGGCTGCTGGCGTACAGCTCGATTTCGCACGCCGGCTACATGCTGCTGGGCCTGATCGCCGGCAACGAGACCGGCATCAAAGGCATCGAGGTCTACATCCTGGTTTATGCGTTCATGAACCTGGGCGCGTTCATCGTGATCGTGGCGCTGCGGCGCAAGAACATCATCGGCGAAGACATCGACGACTTGGCCGGCCTGATGCAGAAAAGCCCAGGCTACGCGGTGCTGATGCTGGTGTTCATGCTGTCGCTCGCCGGGATTCCGCCGACCGCGGGCTTCCTCGGCAAGTACTATATTTTCCTGTCGCTGATCGAGACCCGTCATTACCTGCTGGCGGTGATCGGCACGCTGTACGTAGCCGTCGCAATCTACTATTACTTCCGCATCGTGCGCAGCATGTTCGTGGGACAACTGGTGGAGCAGGCGCCGCTCGCCACCAGCTTCGGAGTGCGCCTGGCTTTGGGCGTGGCCGGCGTGATGACGCTTGCCATCGGCATCTATCCCGAGCCGTTTTTGCGCATGGCGCAAGGGTCCATACTGAGATAGCCGATGCAGACCGTCTTCCAACATCCTCTGTTTATCCCCATCGCGTTGACCGTGGTGATCATCGCCGTGTTTCCGCTCATTGCCGGCTATATCACGCTGGTTGAGCGCAAGGTGTTGGCGGATTTTCAGGTGCGCCTTGGCCCGATGCGCGTAGGCCCGCACGGCCTGCTGCAGCCCATCGCCGACGCTCTGAAACTGCTGCTCAAGGAAGACATCATCCCCACCGACGCGGATCAATCCATCTTCTGGATTGCGCCGATTATTTCAACCTTCACCGCCCTCACGTCGTTTGCCGTGCTGCCGTTCAGCCAGTACATCTTCGTGGCGGACGTCAACGTGGGGCTGCTGGTAATCCTGGCGATGTCGGCGGTGGGCATTCTCGGAATCATTCTGGGCGGCTGGGCGTCCAACAGCCACTATCCGCTGCTGGGCGCGCTGCGCAGCGCGGCGCAGTTGGTCAGCTACGAAGTCGCGCTTTCCTTCGCGCTGCTCTCCGGACTGATGGTGGCCGGCACGCTCAGCCTGCAGGGCATCGTCAAAGCGCAGCAGGCGCGCGGAATCTGGTTCATTTTCGAGAACTATGGATTCATGATCGTGCCGTTCATGGTGTACCTGATTTCAGCGACGGCGGAAACCAACCGCGCGCCCTTCGATCTGCCGGAAGCCGAGTCCGAACTGGTCGCCGGGTTCCACACCGAGTACAGCGGCTTCCGCTGGGCACTCTACTTCCTCTCCGAATACGCCAATATTTTCGTGGTTTCGAGCGTGGCCGTGACGCTGTTTTTCGGCGGCTGGCTGCGGCCCTTCCCCAGCGTGGCCTGGCTGGGGGCGTTGGATTACATCGTGCCGGTGGCGCTGTTTGCGGGTTCGGGTGCTTCCTGCTTCCTGCTGATCAAGAAACTGCGCGACCCGATCCAGCAGAAGGTGCTCATCGTGGTGGCGCTGGGACTGATCGGCGCAGGCGCGCTGTTCGCCATTCCTGCCGTGAATGCCGCCTCCGCCAGCGTCTTCTGGTTCCTCTTCAAGATCGCCGTGATCATCTACATACTGATCTGGTTCCGCGGCACCTTCCCGCGTTTCCGTTATGACCAGTTGATGGACATCGGTTGGAAGTACATGATCCCGATCGGCATCGCCTCGGTAGTAATCAACGCGCTATTGGGAATGACGCGCTAGTCCCACTCAGCGTCCCGGACTGATGGTGGGAGCTTTTTCGCGAGTCACCACGACTCCGACCGCCGCTCCCACGGCCACCGTAATCAGAACTCCGGCTATGATGGCGTGGCTACCGATGGCTGTGCCAGCGGCTTGGCTAACTGCACTCGGCAGCGGCGGCGCTGGAATAGCGGGAAGCACTTTGATCGTGCTGAGAGTCAGCGCTTGCGGAACCGCGCCGGACACCACGCGTCCCGAGACCTCGACGCGCTTGCCCACAAACGCCGGGAAATCGATGCCGGATCCACGCAACTCCATGGTCACGCCAGTCACTTCGTCGGTCAGGACATACGCTTGCCCCACCATCCCTACCGATCCTGTGATCGTCGAAGGCGCTGCCACGGCAACTTGCGGCGCAAACTCCAGCACGCGGCCGGACTCCAGGCTCGCCAGCAGGACGCCTTCAGCACTCATCACCCGCACCGCGCCTGTGACCGCCGCCACTTCGATGCGATCCGCCGCCAGCCGCGCCACTTTTGCGGAAGCTTCCGGCGTGGCCGGGGCGACGCGTAGCGCCAGCGCTTCAATGAGGTAGTCCGCGCCGTGGATTTCGCTCGCTCCCCGCTCGAGCACCAGGTGATCGTGATATACCCGTCCGCGTGACGCCGCCGCCAGACGCACGCGCGCGCCGCCCGTCAAATCCAGCGTGGAGGACGCCTTCGCGGTTTCGACAAGATTGCCGTCGAAGAGCGTAGCGTGGCGGGAGACGCGGGCGTTGTCGATGGAAAAACTTCCGTCGGCGTTGGCCATGCCGATAACTTGCTCGGCAGCCGGCGCGAGCGCAACATGCCAGGCCAGCGTGATGGCAAAGATCGAACGAAGATTCACGTGGCGGAGTCTAGCACCCGGAAGCGCCTGAGGCCTATATCCCAAAGGGGATACCGGAGCGCTAATGGCCTTAATTCTGGTGGAGCGAGGAGTTGACAGTCGCCGGATAGCCAGGTCCGACTGGAACGTTCTCCACGGAATTCGAATAGCCAGCAACCGAGAACGTCGCCTTGTAAACGCCGGGTTGGAGCGCAGCGTGTAATGTTTCCGCCACACGAAATGCCCATTTTCCGATGCTCCCAGCGCCTTCGTCGGAGTCTGAGATGAAGGTCAACAAAAAACCGTATTCGCCCGAATCTAAGTTCGACAGGATGACCTCGTAGGTGCGTGGGGCGATCTTTTTGCCATCGAATGGCATCAGGTCGCGCGAGGCACCGCCGGAGACATGAAATACCCCGCCGGTGACGGTGCGAAATTGCTCTAGAATTGCTCTGTTGACGAAGACGTAATAGCTGATATTCCGTAATGGCTACTCCGTCTGGGGCATAAACCCGGATGCGCATGGGGAGCGGCATCGTGCCGTTTGGACTGTGCTGCCTGTTGATGTGCCCGTTCATGTCGGGCTTTACAACCCCGAGCGTTCCGACCGATTTTAGCGACGCCGCCAGTCTTAAAATTCGCGATTTCCGGGAGCAGTTCGACCCAGAGTCCTCGGCTCTCGATGTAGACGCCTACTTCTGTCGGCGGCCCTGCGATAGTCGAGCCGCTGCTGGATCCCGACTTCGGGGATGCGGACAAGAATCGGCCACCGTTCTGCTTCGATCCCATGGCCCGGATCACATCATCAGGCACGCCAAAACTGGCGAGCTGCGCCAGGTGGCCGGGCGTGAGCTGAAAGCGTTGATCTGAGTCGGCAATTTTCTGAATGATGACGTCTTGCGGGACTTTGCCTTGAACCATGGTAATAATGTCGGCATTGGTGAGGGTTTCAGCGGCGAACAGTAGGAGCGGCAATAGGGCAACGAGAAGGACGTAGTGCGCTAAACAAATAATCAGCGTCCTACCCGCGCTTAGCGCAACAGAAAACAATGACAACAGAAAAACAATGCAGGCGATAGGGTACTTCATGGGGCGTGGCGCTCCTTGTGGGTGCAGTTGTACTATGCCGAGCACCCGGAAAGCAAGGTTCTGCCCACCTGCCGCGCTACGCCGCCACCAATTACGTTATGATGCCTCGTTGGATTCGACGAGCCCGCCTCCGCCGCCCCGTTCCTTACCGCACCGGCTGATTCTCGGACTCGCGCCGATTCTGCTCGGGCTGGCGGTAGCTTTCCTTATTCCCCGCCCCGCATCGATCGCGCCGGCAGGCTGGCGGCTGCTGGGCATTTTCGTCGGCACAATCAGTGCGCTGATCCTCGCCCCGATTCCCGGCGGCGCGGTAGTGCTGATGGCCGTCACGCTCGCGGCCATCTTCGGCGGGCTCACCATCGCGCAGGCGCTCGGCGGCTACGGCGATCCCACCGTCTGGCTGGTGCAGGCGGCGTTCTTCATCTCGAACGCGCTGATCAAGACCGGCCTCGCGCGCCGCATCGCGCTGCTGTTCGTCCGCGCCGTGGGCGGCAGTTCGCTCGGCGTGTGCTACGCGCTCTCGCTTACGGACATGGTGCTCGCGCCCATCATTCCGTCAAACGGCGCGCGCTCGGGTGGAGTCGTGCTGCCCATCGTCCGCTCGATCGCCGAGCTCTACGGATCGCAGCCCGGCCCTACAGCGGCGCTCATCGGCTCGTTCCTGTTCACCGGTGTGTACCAAAGCATCTGCATCACCTCCGCCATGTTCATGACCGGGCAAGCCAGCAATGCGCTGGCCGCGCAGATCGGCAACCAGATGTTTCACGTTCCGGTGACGTTTCCGTTGTGGGCGTTGGCGGGAATTGTGCCGGGGCTGTGTTCGCTGCTGGTAGTCCCGTGGCTGGTTGCGCGCGTCAATCCGCCGGAAATTCGCCGGACGCCCGAAGCCCGCGCTTTCGCCGCGAGCGAGCTGCATCGCATGGGTAGCATGGATCGCAGTCAGAAAACGGTGCTGCTGATTTTTCTTTCCGTCTGCGGATTGTGGATGACTTCGCCGCTCCATCACCTGGATGTCGCGGTGACAGCGCTGGCAGGCGCCGCCGCGCTGCTGCTCACCGGCGTGCTGAGCTGGGACGACGTCATCCGCGATCACATCGCCTGGGACATTTTCATCTGGTACGGCGGATTGCTGCAGCTTGGCAAGGCCATCAACGAAGCCGGCGTGACGCGCGCATTCGCGTCGGCGGTCGGGGCCTGGTGGAGCACTGCCGGTTGGATTTCGCTGTTCGTGGTGGCCATCGTGGTTTTCTACTACGCGCATTATGGATTCGCCAGCATCACCGCGCACATGCTGGCCATGTTGCCGGCCTTCGGCACGCTGCTCATCGCCAAGGGTGCGCCCGCCGGCCTGGTATTTTTCGCATTCGCTTGCGCCGCGAATCTCTCCGGCGGCCTGACGAATTATGGCACCACGCCATCGCCGATGTTTTTCGCGCACGGTTACGTGAGCTTCGCGCGCTGGTGGAAAGTCGGATTTGTGGTATCGCTCGCCAACATTGCGATCTGGTCGACGGTAGGCGTGGTGTGGTGGAAAGTGATCGGAATCTGGTGAGATAGAGGAGCAATGATCAAAACCGTCATCTTCGATCTGGGCAAAGTCATCGTGCCCTTCGACTTCACGCGCGGCTATCGCGCCATGGAGCCGCTCTGCAAATACCCTGCCGCGGAAATCCCCAAGCGCATCGGCTCGACCGATCTGGTCACGCGCTTCGAGTCCGGGCAAGTGGAGCCGGAAGACTTCGTCGCGCAGCTATGCAAGCAACTCGAGCTGCCGCTCAACTATCAGCAGTTCTGCGATCTGTGGACTTGCATTTTTCTGCCCGACACGCTGCTGCCCGATAGCCTCTTCGAAGGCCTGCGCAAACGCTATCGCGTGCTGCTGCTGTCCAACACCAACGCCATTCACTTCGGGATGCTGCAGCGCACCCACACGTTCTTCCAGCATTTCGATCATCTGGTGCTGTCGCACAAGGTGGGCGCGCTCAAACCGTCGCCGGTGATTTACCGCGAAGCCATTGCGCAAGCCCGGTGCCTTCCGCAGGAGTGCTTTTTCACGGATGACATCCCCGAGTACGTCGAGGGAGCGAAACGCGAAGGCATCGACGCCGTGCAATTCAGCAATCGCGAGCAGCTGGAAAAAGAGCTGCAAACCCGCGGCATTCGCTGGGATTAGCTCGAACGCAGCGAAATCATCGGGTCCACCTTCGCCGCCCGACGCGCCGGCAAATACGTCGCCGCCAGCGCAGCCGCGATCAGCACCGCGCTCACGCCGGCAAACGCCAACGGATCGGTCGCGCTGATTCCGTACAGCAAGCTGGCCATACCGCGCGTAACAATCGCCGCCGCGCCCAATCCGATCGCCACGCCGGCCAGCGCGAGCCCCAGCCCCTGCTTCACCACCAGCGCCAGCACATCGCCAGGTTTTGCGCCCAACGCCATGCGGATACCGATTTCGCGCGTCCGCTGCGCCACCGCATACGAGATCACGCCGAAAATTCCCACCACTGCCAGCGCCAGCGCCGTCGCGGCGAATATCGAAAGCAGCAGCATGTTGAAGCGCGGGCGCCACTGCGCGTCGGAAACCACGGCTTCGAGCGTCGCCATGTTGGACACCGGTAGATTGCGGTCAAACCCCGCGACTTCGTGGCGTAAGGCCGAAGCCAGCGCCGCCGGGTCGCCAGTGGTTCGCACCACAAACGTCATGTAGGAGGACCCATGCTGCCCGCCGAAATATTCGGGATGCTGGAGGTAAGGCAGGTACATCTCCGGCCCTGGCTCTTCCGCCCATTCCGATTGCTTCACGTTGCGCGCTATGCCGGCGACGGTCAGCCAGGGATCGGCACGGCCCATCTTGAAGCGCTTGCCGATGGGATCCTGATTCGGCCAGTTGCGGCGCGCCATGGTGTCGCTGATGACGGCCACCATGGGCGCTCCCTCCACATCGTGCGCCATCGAAAGCGCGGCCGCGCAGCAGCGGCGTGCCCATGGTTTCGAAATAGCCCGGGCTGATGATGCGGTACGCCGCGGAAGGCTCATGGCCGGGCGGCGGCGTGGGCTGCCCTTCCACGGTGAAGTCGAACGTCCAAATGTCGCCGGCCAGCGGCAGATGATTGATGGCGCCAACGGAAACCACGCCCGGAAGCGCTGCCAACTTTTGCAGCAATTGACTGTAAAAAGGAAGCTGGCGCTCGGCGAACCCTGAGCCGGCGACCGAAACCTCCGCGGCCAGAACGTGCTCGGCCCGGAAGCCGGGATCCACTTGCTGCAATTGCCAGAAGCTGTGGAGTAGCAGCCCGGCGCCGATGAGCAACACCTCCGCCAGCGCGACTTCGGCCACCACCAGCATGGCGCGGGAGCGGCGTCCGCCAAATTTGATTTGCGCGCCCGATAGCCCAGCGGAATCTTTCAGCAGCCCGTTCAGATCAAGATTTGTGGATTGCAGCGCCGGCGCCAGCCCGAACACGATGCCGGTCACCAGCGTCAGCAACAAAGTAAAGCCCAGCACCGGAAGGTCGATACCGATTTCCTGAAATCGCGGAATGATTCCGGCGCCCTGGGTGAGCGTCCGGCCCAGCGCAGCGATCAGCGCCTGCACGCCCCAGGCAGCCAGCAGCAAACCCACCGCGCCCCCCACCATCGACAGCAACAGGCTTTCGGTGAGCAATTGCCGGACGATGCGCCCGGACCCTGCGCCGATCGCCGTGCGGATGGCCATTTCTTTTTGCCGCCCGGTCGCCCGAGCCAGCAGCAAATTGGCGACGTTCGCGCAGGCGATCAGCAGCACGCAGCCCACTGCGCCCAGCAAAACCAGCAGCGCCGGCCGGATGCTGCCCACAACCTTCTCATGCATCGGCTGAACCAGCGCTCCCATTTCGGCGTTGTCTCCGGGATACGCGCGGCGCAGCCGTCCGCTGATCAAATCCATTTCCGCCCGGGCTTGCGTGAGCGAGACCCCGGGTTTCAACCGCCCAAATACGCGCAGCATGCGTCCGGTCCTCATGCCGGCGAAGCGGGCATCGAACCGGATGGGCGCCCACCATTCCGCGCGCGTAGCCCAATAGGGCGGGAAGCGGAACCCGGCGGGCATGATGCCGGCCACGGTATAGCTTTCGCCGCTCAGGGTGATAGCCTGGCCGACGATGTTCGGGTCGGATCCGAAGCGGCGGCGCCACAGGCCGTGGCTCAGCACGATAGTGCGCTTGGCTCCGGGCTGTCCGTCTTCGGGCAGGAAAGTCCGCCCCAGTTCGGCCTGCGCGCCCAGCAGCGTAAACAGATTGCTGGTGACGTGCAAGCCCTCGATTTGCTCGGCTTCGCCGCGGCCCGTCAGAGTTAAACTCCATACAAAGGCGGCGGAAAGGGGATCGAACACCCGGTTCTGCTCCCGCCAATCGAGGAAATTGGCGGGCGAGACGTTGGTGCCTATCTCGGGGCCCGTCAGCCGCCGCTCGTCCACCACCACCAAGCGGCCGGAGTCGCGGAAAGGCAGGGGACGCAGCAGCACGGCGTTCACCACGCTGAAGATCGCCGTGTTCGCGCCAATCCCGAGCGCCAAGGCAATCACCGCGACAGCTGTAAATCCAGGACTGCGGCGCAGCCCCCGCAAGGCATAGCGCAGGTCTTCCATCAGGGTCCGCATGAGGGTTAGACTGCCGGGACCGGCTGCGGTTAGCCCACTCATTTGATAGATTCAGACATATCGGAAGGCAATCCTTCCTACAGGCATGGCAGTGGTCTTGGCTGCGCGGGTCTGCGCAATACTCCGGCACTCCCCTTGATACTCACATCTTGACAATCAAGAGGTGAACGGTTATGATCGCCACTGTATGGACACCGATGTCATTCAGGGCACCCTCGATTTGCTGATCCTCAAGACGCTCAGTCTCGAGCCGATGCATGGCTTCGGCATCGCACGGCGCATTGAGCAAATCTCGCGCGGGGTTTTCAAGGTGAATCCAGGATCGCTGCTCACCGCCTTTCAGCGCCTGGAGCGCGCCGGCTGGCTGGATGCCGAATGGCGTCAAACCGATAATGCGCGCCGCGCCAAGTACTACACGCTGACCCGCGCGGGCCGCAAACAACTCGAAGTCGAAACCAGCGGCTGGGAGCGCCGGGCCTCGGCCATCGCACGCCTGCTGAAGGCGGAGGGTTAGCCGTATGTCTCTCTGGCGGCAGATCACGCGCGGCTTGCAGGTGCTTGCCCACCGTTCGGATCGCCGACCAGGAGGTCACCGACGAAGCCCAGCACTATCTCGAACAAGCCACCGCCGCCCATGTCGTGCGCGGCCTCTCTCCCGCCGATGCGCTGCGCGCGGCACGCCTCGAAGTAGGCAACGCGGTCGGCGTCCGCGAGCAAGTGCGCGACTACGGCTGGGAGAACGTGATCGGAACTTTCTTCGCCGATCTGCGCTATGCCGGCCGCCGCCTGCGCAGCAATCCGGGCTTTGCCGCCGTCAGCGTGCTTACCCTGGCGCTGGGCATCGGCGCCAGCACGGCGATTTTCAGCGCGGTGAACCCCATTCTGTTCGAGCCGCTGCCGTATCCGCATCCTAAGCAAGTCATCATGATTTGGGACACGTTCCAGGGCGCACGCAGCGATCTGACTTTTCACACCTATCGCGAAGTGGCCGAGCGCAGCCATTCCTTCGAGGCCTTGGCCGTCTTCGAAACCTGGCAGCCAACCATGACCGGGGCAGCCGAGCCCGAGCGGCTCGACGGGCAGACGGTGACCCCAGGCTACTTCGGCGCACTGGGCATTTCGCCGGCCATCGGGCGCGATTTCCAGGCCGCCGACGATCAGTTCCGCGGCCCCCACGTGGTGATTCTCAGCGATCGGCTTGTGGCGGCGGCGCTTCGGCGGCGATCGAACCATCGTGGGCCGCCAGATCCGGCTGGACGATAGCGGCTACACCGTCATCGGCGTGATGCCGCGCGCGCTGGAGAATGTCCTGGCGCCCTCCGCCGAGATTTGGTCGCCGCTGCAATACGACCCAGGCCACATCACCGATATGAACTCCGGCGAGTGGGGCCATCACCTGAAGATGGTGGCGCGATTGCCGCCCGGTCTCGGCGTCGAGCAGGCCAGGCAGGAGCTCAATGGAATCGCGCGCACACGGGTGGCGGAGTTTCCCCGGGTGCCCTGGGCGTCTCTCAAGAACGGGTTCATCGTCGATTCGCTGCAGGATCAAGTCACGCGCGGCATCAAGCCGGCGCTGCTCGCCGTCATCGGCGCGGTAATCCTGGTGCTGCTCATCGCCTGCGTGAACGTGACGAATCTGCTGCTGGCGCGCGGCGCGCAACGGCGCGGTGAATTCGCCATGCGCGTGGCGCTGGGCGCGGCACGATCGCGGCTGATCCGGCAATTGCTCACGGAAAGCCTGCTGCTGGCAATTCTCGGCGGCGCGCTCGGCATGCGTGGTGGCGGAAGCTCGGCGTGAGCGGACTGGTCGCCCTCAGCCCGCCGGAATTGCCGCGAGTGGACGCGATCACCGTCAACGGCACCGTATTCGCATTTGCATTCGGCATCGCCACGCTGATCGGCCTGGTGGTCGGATTGATCCCGGCGCTGCACGCGTCGCGGACCGATCCGCATACGGGACTGCACGAAAGCTCACGCCGCACCGCGGGCAGTCATCAATGGACGCGCCGGACGCTGGTGGTGGCTGAAGTCGCCCTCGCTCTGGTGCTGCTGGTGAGCGCCGGCTTGCTGCTGCGCAGTTTGGAGCGTCTGTTCGCGGTGACTCCCGGGTTCGATGCCTCGCACGTGCTCACGATGGAGGTGCAGGTGTCCGGTCAACGCTTCCGCGACGAGACAGCGATGAGCGGTTTACCGCCAGGCGCCGGTTCTTCGATCAATCGCTCGAAGCCGTGCGCCATGTTCCCGGCGTTGCGTCGGCGGGCGTTCACCAGCCTGCTGCCGATGAGCGGCGATCAATCCGGGGAATATGGCGCGCAGTTCGAGAACGACACGCCCCAGAACGGTACTAACGTATTTCGCTATGTGGCGACTCCGGGGTACTGCGAGACCATGGGCATCGCGCTCCGCCGCGGGCGCCTGCTCGACGATCGCGACGCAAAGGGCGCGCCCGCCAGCCGTTCTGATCAGCCAATCGCTGGCCCGGCGCAAGTTTGGCGATCAGGACCCCATTGGCCACCGTCTTCACGTGGGCCCCGATGGCGCGCCCGTGGTTCACCATGGTGGGCGTGGTAGACGATGTGAAGCAGATGTCTCTGGCGGCGAGCCAGCCGGATGCGGTGTACCTCACGCCGGCGCAGTCGTGGTTCGCGGACGAGACATTGTCGCTGGTGGTTCGCGCCCGCGGCGACGCAGCGGCGCTGGCCCCGGCCATTCGCAGCGCGATCTGGTCGGTGGACAAGGATCAGGCGGTCGTGCGCGTGGCCACCATGGACCACCTGCTGGAGGCGACGGCAGCGGCGCGGCGTTTTGCGTTGATCCTGTTCGAAGCCTTTGCGCTGGTGGCGCTGGTGCTGGCCGCGACCGGCATCTACGGCGTGCTCTCCGGCAGCGTCAACGAGCGGACGCGCGAGATCGGGGTGCGCTCGGCGCTGGGCGCAACCCGCGGCAACATCATCGGCCTGGTGGTTCGCCAGGGGATGACGCTCACCAGCCTCGGCATCGTGCTCGGACTGGCTGGAGCGGTGGTGGCGACGCAAGCGCTGGTCACGCTGCTGTTCGGGATTTCCCGGCTGGACCCGGCAACTTATGTGGGTGTGATTGCGCTGCTGGTGGGCGTGGCGGGAATCGCCTGCTGGGTGCCGGCGTGGCGCGCGGCGCGGGTAGATCCGGCGATCACGCTGCGGGCGGAATGAAAAACTTCTCTCGCAGAGAACGCAGAGAAAACGGTTAAGAAAATTAAGGTGGTCTTTGTAGTTCTCTGTGTACTCTGCGTCTCTGCGAGAAACGTCTTAAGGGTTCCCTACACCGTCGCCGGATTCTTCGCTTCCGGATCCACGCCCAGTTCACCCAGGGCCTTCGCCGCACGCCCCACGTCGAATTTCCCGTCGCGCGCCAGCCGTGACAGCGCCGTCGCGGCGATCGACTCCGCATTCACCTCGAAGAACTTCCGCAGATGCTCGCGATTCTCGCTGCGGCCGAAGCCATCGGTACCCAGGCTAACCAGACGGCCGTCCAGCCACGACGCCAATTGGTCCGGCACCATTTTCATGTAATCGGTAGCCGCGACAATCGGACCGCTCGCGCCCTTCAGGGCCTGCTGGACATACGGCTGGCGCGCCGGCTTGGCCGGGTGCAGCCGGTTCCAGCGTTCTATCTCGAGCGCATCCCGGCGCAGTTCGCTATAGCTGGTCACGCTCCACACGTCCGCCGCCACGCTGTACTTCTCCGCCAGAATCTGCTGCGCCCGAACCGCTTCGTTGAGAATCGATCCGCTGCCGAAAAGCTGCAATTTTGCCGGACCGCTCGCCGCGGCTTTGAACTTGTAAATGCCCTTCAGAATGCCGTCGGCCGAGCCTTGCGGCATGGCCGGCATGGCATAGTTCTCGTTGTAGAGGGTGAGGTAATAGAAGCGGTCTTCTTTGGCCTGAAACATGCGCCGGATGCCGTCCTGAATGATGACCGCGATCTCATACGCAAAAGCCGGATCGTAGGCGGCGCAGGTGGGAATCGTCGCCGCGAGTACGTGGCTTTGGCCGTCCTGATGCTGCAATCCTTCACCGGCCAGCGTCGTCCTGCCCGCCGTCGCACCCATCAGGAAACCCTTGCCGCGCGCATCGGCGAAGGCATAGATCAGGTCGTCCACGCGTTGGAATCCGAACATCGAATAGAACGTGTAGAACGGAATCATCTCCAGGGCGAAGTTGGAATACGCCGTTCCGGCGGCGGTGAATGAAGCCATCGCGCCGGCCTCGGTGATGCCTTCTTCCAGAATCTGCCCGTCCTTCTGCTCCTTGTAGTAGAGGAACATTTCCGAATCATGCGGCTTGTAGAGTTGGCCGCCCGACGCGTAAATCCCAAACTGACGGAACAGCGACTCCATGCCGAACGTGCGCGCTTCATCGGGAATGATGGGTACCACGCGCTTGCCCAACTTCGGATGTTTCAGCAGGCCGGTGAGTAGTTTCACAAACGCCATGGTGCTGGACGGATGCGGCGCCTTGGATGCGCCTAGCAAATCGTTGAAAAATTCCAGCGGCGGAGCTTCGATCTGATTTTCATGCGGCCGGCGCGCCGGCACCGGTCCGCCCTGCAGACGGCGGCGCTCCATCAGATACGCCATCTCAGGACTGTCGCTCGGGCGGGCGGTAGAAAGATACGTTGTTGGCGACGTCGTCAGGCAGCGCGATATCGAAACGCTCGCGAAAGAGCTGAATGGCGCGGTCGTTCAGCTCTTTCTGCTGATGAGTGGGATTGCGCGCCTCAATCTCGGCCACGCCGTAGCCTTTTACAGTCTTGGCCAGGATCACGGTGGGTTGGCCGGTGTGCTCGGCGGCGGCTTTGTACGCGTTGAAGACTTTTCCCGGATCGTGCCCGCCGCGCCGCAGGCGTCCGATCTGTTCGTCGGTCAGGTTCGCAACCAGGTCCAGCAGCTCCGGATATTTGCCGAAAAACTCTTTGCGGATAAACGCCCCGCCCTTGGCTTTAAACGACTGATACTCGCCGTCCACGCACTCTTCCATGCGCTTGATCAGCAGGCCGCTCTTGTCGCGCGCAAACAGATCGTCCCAATCCGACGACCACAGTACTTTGATCACGTTCCAGCCGGAGCCGAGAAACGCCGCTTCCAGCTCCTGAATGATCTTGCCATTGCCGCGCACCGGCCCATCCAGCCGCTGCAAGTTGCAGTTGATCACGAAAATCAGGTTGTCGAGATTTTCCCTCGGCGGCAGCGTGATCGAGCCCATCGATTCCGGCTCATCCATCTCGCCATCGCCCAGAAACGCCCAGACCTTGCGCTGCGTCACAGGAATTAGCCCGCGACTCTCCAGGTAGCGCATGAAACGGGCCTGATAAATGGCGCTAATTGCGGCCAGACCCATCGAGACCGTGGGCAGGCACCAAAAATCCGGCATCAGCCAGGGATGTGGATACGACGACAATCCCGGCGTATCGCGCAGTTCGTGACGAAAATTCTCCAAATGGCCGATAGTCAGGCGTCCTTCCAGAAACGCGCGGGCATAAATGCCGGGAGAAGAGTGGCCTTGAAAATAGATGCAGTCGCCGGGCTGGTCCCCGTAGCTGCCGCGGAAAAAATGGTTGAACCCCACTTCGAGCAGCGTCGCAATCGATGCATAGGTGGCGATGTGCCCGCCAATTCCGTGGTCGAACTTGTTCTGACGCGACACCATGGCCATGGCGTTCCAGCGCGTGAGACTCTTGATGCGTCTTTCAAGGGCCCGGTCGCCGGGATACGGGAGCTGATCCGCCACCGCGATCGTGTTGACGTACGGCGTGTTGTGTTGGATGGGAGGCGCGATGCCCACCGCCCGTGCATGCTGCGTAAGTTGTTCCAGCAGGTACGAGGCCCGGGTAGGACCCGTATCCTCAAGAACCTGGTCCAACGCTTCCAGCCACTCGGATGTCTCTTGCGGGTCCAGATCCAAGGCTCTCTCAGTTCTTTTTTGATGCATCCAGTTTTTATTATAAGGTGTTCCGGCGGCTTTCGCCTTCCGTTCAGGCGCTACCGCCGTCATAGTAAGATAGAGGCAACATGAGACAGTATTTCGCCACGATGTTCGTGGCAGGCGCGCTTGCGGCAAGTCCTGCGTTTTCCGCTGAAATGGAGCGGCCCCGGTCGGGAAAAGTCGCGATCATGAGATCCTCGGAGCTCAAGCCGGGGATGAAAGGCACCGCCTGGACGGTGTTTCAGGGCACGGAGGCGGAGTCCATCCCGGTCGAGATCATCGGCCTGTGGAAGAACGCCTGGGGACCCAAACAGGACACAATCATCGCCAAGTTGGGTGGCAAAGCCCAGCGCACCAACGTCGCCGGCGGCATGAGCGGCAGCCCGGTCTACATCGACGGCAAACTCATCGGCGCCATCGCTCTGCGCCTCAGCGTATTTTCTCCCGACGCCATCTGCGGAATCACGCCCATCGAGCTGATGCTCGAAATCAACGACATGGATAAGTCGCGTCCCACTGACGCGCGGACACCGGACAAAGTGCAGGTGCGCAGTCAGGTTGCCGTGCCCGGCGAGATGCTGGCGCAACTGGTGGCAGCCGGCGCCTCGCCGAATCTCCCCGCGCAGGCGCCCCTGATGACGCCCATCGAAACGCCGCTCTCGTTTTCCGGCTTCCAGGATAATGTGCTTCGCGAGTTTAGCCCGCTGTTCCAGCAACTCGGCATCACCGCCGTGCAGGGCGGCGCCGGCAGCGCGATGTACACTACCAAACCGGCGCCGGGCTGGCAGACTTCTCTCGCCCCCGGCGACGCAGTCGCAGGCGTGCTGGTTTCCGGCGACATGAGCGTGACTGGCTTGGGGACGGTCACCTACAACGATGGCCATCGCGTGCTGGCGTTCGGGCATCCCTTTTTTAATCTGGGGCCGGTCACGATGCCCATGAGCAAGGGCGAAGTACTCATGGTGCTGGCCAGCGCTTTCCAACCCAATAAATTTGCCAACGCCACCGAAATTGTCGGTGCTCTGCATCAGGACCGCCACAGCGGCATCATGGGCGTACTTGGCGAAGAGACGCAAATGATTCCGGTGTCCGTCAAAGTTCGCTCCTTCGGCGAACATGACGCCGTGCGCGCCGAAAAAGAATTTCGCTTCAACATTTTCGACCAGCAAAAGTGGACGCCCTACCTGATGATGCTTACGCTCTACAACTCAGTTTCAGGGCTCAACGAGTTCATGGAGGAAGCTACTTACCGCCTCAACGGGACGGTGGAGATGGCGGACGGCGGAGCCGGTTTATCGCTCAACACCATGCAGGCCTCCGGCGATATGCCGATGCCCGCGCCCATTCTGCTGGCCGGCTGGTGGGGGGACAAATTCAATCGCCTGTATTTGAATCCGGTCAACACGCCGCGAGTCAAACGGGTAAACGTGACGGTGGATCTTCTGCCGGAGCGCCGCGTGGCCATGATCGAAAATGCCTGGGCCGCGACCACCGAAGCGCGCGCCGGGGAAGACGTGGCGGTGCGGGTCTTCCTGCGGCCCTACCGCGGCGATCGCATCGAGCGCGAAATCAAGGTCCACATCCCGGCCGGCGCCGGACGCGGCGAACAGCGCTTGCTGCTGGGTGATGCCGACACGCTGAACCGCATGCAGAGTTTCGCCGGGTCCATGAGCCGCTCGATTGACGTCCCGCAAACCGTATCGCTGATCAACCAGGAACGCAGTAACAACCGGCTGTACGTCGCGCTGCTGGCGTCCTCTCCCACGGCCTATTACGACGACAAAACCATGCCCAGCGTGCCGGCTTCGGTGTTGAACGTTATGCAGTCCGGACGCACCTCCAGCCGGCCGATCGTGACGTCTCCCGAAAGCGCGACCGAGCAGGCCTCTATCCCGTTCGACTACGTCGTTAGCGGCAGCTACACCCTCAAGATCAACGTAAAGTAAATCCATTCGATGCCAAATTCTTTCACGCAATTGCGCGGCTTTGTGCTGTGCGCAGCACTGCTGATTACCGCCGCGGCTCCGGTTTCCTACGCGGCGCATACCCGCTCCTGGGTCCAGACCGATTACGAAGATTTCGAAAAGGGCGTGCTCAAGAATCTCTCCCTGCGCAGCGACGGCCGCTTGACGCTGGCCCCGCGCAGCGAAGAGCGCTTCGATTCCACGGCGGCTTATCTATGGACGCTGGCGCAGGATTCCAAAGGCAATCTCTACACCGGCGGCGGCCCCGGTGCCAAGCTGTACCGCATCTCCGCCAGCGGCGAGAAAAAGACGCTAGCCGAATTGGAAGGCGTCGAGATTCACGCCGTCGCCGTCGATAGCCATGACCGCGTGTTCGCCGCCACCTCGCCCGACGGCAAAATTTATAAGGTCGCCGCCGATGGCAAGAGCGAAGTGTTCTACGATCCCAAGGCCAAATACATCTGGGCCATGGTCTTTAACCCGCAGGGCGATCTATTTGTCGCCACCGGCGACAAGGGCGAAGTCCACCGCGTTTCCCCGGATGGAAAAGGTAAAGTGTTTTTCAAGAGCGATGAAACGCATGTGCGCTCGCTTGCCCTCGATGGCAAGGGCAACCTGATTATTGGTACCGATCCGGGCGGCCTGGTGCTGCGCGTTTCCCCCGCCGGCGAAGGCTTCGTGCTGTACAACATGGCTAAGCGCGAGATCACCGCCGTCGCCGTTGCCAGGGATGGATCGATCTACGCCGCGGGCGTCGGCTCGCCTTCCGCTTCGCCATCAGTTCCCGCGCCTCCGCCCACGCCTGCGCCCGTTCCGCCTGCGGCGGGCATGAGCCCCAACCAGCCGCGCGTCACCGCGGCGCCGCCTCCCACCAGTCTGGTCTCCGGAGGACCGGCACCCATTGCCGGCGGCTCCGACGTCTACCGCATTCACCCGGATGGCCATCCGCAGAAAGTTTTTTCGGCGGCGCAGGAAATTGTTTACGCCATCGGCTTTGAGACCGAAGGCCGCGCGCTCATCGGCACCGGCAACAAAGGATTCATCTACCGCCTGGATTCAGACGGCCTCTATACCGCCTGGCTCAACGTCGCGCCCACGCAGGTAACCGCCTTCGCGCCCGGCCGCGATGGCAAAATCTATGCCGCGACCGGCAACGTTGGCAAGGTATTCGAGATCGGGCCCGGCCCGGCGGCTGAAGGCTCGATCGAAAGCGAAGTTTTCGACGCCAATCTATTTTCGCTATGGGGACGCGTGAGCTTCAAGGGATCGCTCAATGGCGGGAGTATCGCCATTCGCACGCGCAGCGGCAATCTGGATCGTCCGGAAAAGAACTGGAGCGTCTGGTCGGACGCTATCGGTTCCGCCGAAGGCGCTCGCGCCACGTCACCGGCGGCGCGTTTTTTCCAGTGGAAAGCCACGCTCTCTTCCTCCGGCCGCTCGCCGCAACTGGACGCGGTCGAAATGGCCTACCTGCCGCGCAATGTCGCGCCGCGCCTGGAAGAAATTGAAATCACGCCGGCGAATTACCGCTTCCCCGCCCCCACGCTTCCCACCGGCCCCTCGCAGACGTTGAGCTCTGCCGCCGCTCGGCAAGCGGGCGCGCAGTGCGTTGTCCATAGGCCTCGATACCGGTACGCCCAGCATGCAATACGCCAAGGGAGCGATTGGCGCGCGCTGGAACGCCGTCGACGAAAATGGCGATGCCATGATCTATTCCGTGCAGATTCGCGGCGTCAAGGAATCCGAATGGAAGCTTCTCAAAGACAAGGTGCGCGAGAAGCACCTGAGCTGGGATTCGACCGCGTTCCCTGACGGCGAGTATCAGATTCGCGTGATCGCCTCCGACCTGCCCGGCAACACAAAAGAAGACGCGCTCGAAGTGTCGCTGGTGAGCGACCCGTTCGTGATCGACAACACGCCGCCGCGCATTTCCGGCCTCGCCGCCGCGCCCGCCGGCCGCAAGCTCACCATCCGCTGGAAAGCCACGGATGCGCTCAGCGTCATCGCCAAAGCCGAATATTCCCTGGATGGCGGCGATTGGACCCTGGTCATGCCAGTGGGCAAGCTGTCCGATTCCCTGGAGCTCGATTACAATCTGACGCTTGACGACGTCGCGCCGGGCGAGCACACCATCGCGGTGCGCGTCGAAGACGAAAACAGCAACCAGGCCACCGACAAAGTCGTCGTGAAGTAGCGGCTAACCCTGCATCACAGCGATTATTTGATAGCCGTTTGCCCGCCCCTCGTAATGCAGGGCAACGCGACACAATATATCGTGGGGTGGCTGGGATTATTTGTACCGTCTAAAACTGATGTCCAAGCGCACGACGTGCCTCCTAACTCTGATGTCTGCTACTTGGATGGCAGCCATAGGTACTCGTGAGATATTTGGGCAGTCGATCGGAACAGAATCATCCTTTTACCCCGCATACTTTCAACCCGGCAATCCGCCTCGACTCAGACTGTTCCCTCCTAACGGGCAAACGGTAACGCTCAACCTGCCAAGTGAATTGCCGACAAACGCACGTGCAATAGCGTTCAGTTTGGACGGTAAGGTGCTCTACACCCAGACGGATCCGCTTAACCGTTCAGCAAGCATCTACCGGATCACATTTCAGCCCACAAGCGAGAGCGTTTTACCTGGGTCCGAAGGAATTGGCGAACTATGGTGCCTCGTCACTTCGCCGAATGGAACAATAATTGTTGCGGGCTGGTCGTGGACTCAGAACACGGCGGGCATATTTCGCATTGACCCGCATGCCGCAACCATGCAGCTTCTGCCGGTAGGCTCCGCATCGAGTTGCGGAGGAGTGGGCGGGGTCCTATCTCCCGATGGTCGAAAAGCTATCATTAAAGTGGGAAAGCATCTCGGACTGGTGACTTTAAACACCGGCGCGACCGGCGCAATTAAACACACGAGTGCAGATTCGCCTTGTATGTGGTCACCGAACAGCCGATCGATTGCCTGTATTCACGCTGGGAGACTAATCCTTATTGACGCTGACGACATAGATCGTTATAAAAACCTTGGTTCATCTGGAGATGGTCCTCTGGTATGGTCACCAGACTCAAAATACTTACTTCTCCGAAGGTCGTCTCTGTCGTGTGCAGCTTCAGTCTACGGTGAGAGCCTGGAGATCGTTGACGTGGAAGCTGGCAAGAGGGAGATAGTGAAGAGTTCTCGTTGCTTGATCACCGCTGGCACCATTGGGTGGCTGGACAGCGGTATAGTGCAACAAAACGAAAACAGCAGTCAGGCCACTGCCAAAGTCGTCGTGAAGTAGGATCTTACCCCTGCATCGCGTCTTTGAACGCAGGCATGAACCGCTGCATTTCCGCCATAGTCCCAAGCGTAATGCGCTGATGGCTAGGTAGCGCCGGGAAAAGCCGCGCCACCAGGAAACCACGATGCGCCAGCTTCTCTTTGACTGGCTGGATGGGCCGCTTCAAGTCCACCATGACGAAATTGGTCTGCGAATCGAAGCATTGCAGGCCCATCTGCCGCATGCTGTCCATGGTGTAGCGCCGCACGCGGGCATTCTCAGTCTTGATCTGGTCATAGGTGGCGCGGTCGTCGAGTGATGCCCGGGCTGCCGCCACCGCCGCCTGATTGATCGAGCCATCCATCACCGACGGCCGGATCTTGTCCAGCAGCCTTTTCGGCGCGATTGCGTAGCCGAAACGCATTCCCGCCAAACCGTAGAGCTTGGAAAATGTTCGCAGCACGATCACGTTGCGGTCCTGCTTCACGTAAGGCGCCGCGCTTTGATACGCCGCAGCGTCCACCAGATCGCTGTAAGCCTCGTCGGCAAGCAGGATGGTGTTCGCCGGCAGATTGTCCACCAGCCACGCCAGCTTGTCTTTGCCGGTGATGGTCGAGGTCGGATTGTTGGGATTACAAAGATACAGCAGCCCGGCGGAATGCTCGCGCGCCGCCGCCAGCATGCGCTCGACATCCAGCAAACCATCGCTGGTGACGGGGATTTTGATCACGCGCGCATGGTTGGCCTCCGCGGTTTCGGCCACGTCCTCGAAGGTGGGCTCACCGACGATTACCGGATGATCCGCCGAACACAACGTCTGCGTCACCCCGCGCAGAGGCTCGGTAGAACCCGCGCCGAACATCAGATTTTCCACGGCCAGGCCGTGCAACGCCGCGAGCTTCTGCTGCACCGGGATGAGTTCCGGTCCCACGTAATAGTTCCCGCGCTCGACCGCTTTGGCCATCGCCCGAATCGCCGACGGGAACGGACCATACGCGCTTTCGTTGCTATCCAGCCGCGCCGGCTCAGCCGGAACCGCAGCTTTCGACCGTGATGCCGCCAGCGCAGGCACGGCCAGCGCCGCCGCCCCCAAACTCTGAAAAAGCTGCCGCCTGGAAGTGACCGTCGGATTGATCATGGATAGCTCCTCATCGCGCAAGATCAGTGTACCTGACCGCGCGCCGCTCTCGTTGGGCTAGCAAAATTCTCTGTAGAGGGTAGAACTGACGGAGAGGGGAGGATCGAACCCCCGGTAGAGTTCAGCAATGTACGCGCTGCCCGATACTGGCAGCCTCAGGGCGGAGCATACAGTGATGGTAGAATGCGGCCCAATGCCAGTTGAAACCGTCTTCATTTTAGGTGCAGGTTTTTCATGCTATGCGGGCGCACCTCTTCAGAAGGATTTTGCCAAAGACGTCTTGAGGGGTCGCGATTTTGGTGATCATCAGCCGAGCAAGATCATCGTCGACAGTCTCGAAAAATTTGTTGCAGACGTTTTTCATCAGCCTGATTCTAAAGGCGAACCCGGATGGCCCGAGTGGGAGGACTTGTTTACCTGTCTGGATCTTTCGGCAAATTCAGGTCACCATTTGGGTCCGAACTACGATCCTCACGTTCTTCGAACGATCCGGCGGGCTATCCTCTCCCGCGTTATTAGAATGCTTGATCAGCGCTACAAGAAGGCACTGAAGCGAAAGAGCCGCATAAAAATGCGCCAGTTAGATGCCTTTCTGAAGGGCATCAATCTTCAGACAGCAGCATTCGTCAGCCTAAATTGGGACACGGTGCTCGAATTGAGGTTGACGAAGCGGCGCAAGGATCTTCAGTTTTGCTACGGCCGGCATGTATTCCCTGCTCAGTTCATAGACTCAGCAACAGACTCGCGGATCACTGTTGTTGATCGGCTGTCCCAGGATCGTGTCTCAATCGCCAAAATGCATGGGGCGACTAACTGGCTGTATTGCGACAACTGCCGCAGTCAGTTCAGCTTTCCGGCAAATACGACCGGAAGCGTAGCGATGCAGCTGATGCAAGAGAAGGACTGGCGCACTCTCTGCCCCGGTGTGGAAGAGCCCCCGAAGAGTTCGCAATGGAAATGCTCAGACTGCGGTGTCCTCTTGGGGACCCGGATGGCGACCTTTAGCTATAGAAAGGTCTTGGATTCTCCAGTACTTCTGAAAACCTGGTTCTACGCTGAGGAACTGCTCCGACAAGCCAGCAACTGGGTATTCGTTGGCTATTCCCTTCCAGAGGCGGACTATGAGTTTAAGTACTTGCTGAAGAGAATCGAGTTGTCACGGTCGAAGCCACCGCAGCTTTTTCTGCTCGACAAGTGTGAAGAAACCAAACTGCGGTATCGCAAGTTCTTCGGGGAGCAGTTGCAGGAGAAGGCAATTTATCTTGGCAGCTTGGGACGTAAGGGTGTTGAGCACTTGCGCGGCCTCGGTGTTCCGATGGCACCGAACCTCTAGACCGGGTGGTGGTGTTGGCGTAGAGCCCGCTGGGCTAAAAATAACTGGCGGAGAGGGGGGGATTCGAACCCCCGGTAGAGCTTGTGACCCTACGACGGTTTAGCAAACCGCTGCTTTCGACCACTCAGCCACCTCTCCGTGAGATGCAGTTTTGGCCGTTCTACATGCAATCCTAGCATATCCCCGCCGGTCGGCCTCGGCTGTTACGAAACATTCACCCAGCGGTCACGCGAAGCTAATCTTCAGACGATATTCTGTCCCTGGATACAGAAATTTTCGGAGGAGACACCTCGAGCGCGGCGAAGCCCCCCCCTTGCCCCCCATTCCCCGCGCTCTTTGTGTTTTTATCGCGCCGCGTACGTCTTGGTGTACTTGTTGCGGCTGTTGACCACAGTGAAGCTGCCGTCCGCCATCGCCGTTACTTTGATCCAGTGCGCGCTGCCGGTTTCATCGACGTTGGCGATCATAGCGTCGGGCGAATTATTCTCTTTGCCGCCCTCGACGGCAAAGTGCAGTTGCCAGATGTCTTCCAATCCCGGCGATTTGTGAAGCGTCTGCCAGGCCGCGACCGAGCCGCCTTTGCGCGCCCCGTTGTCCATGATGGCCACTTGTGGATGAAGCGCATTCACCAGGGCCGGCGAGTTGGAAATATCCATGCCATGATGCGAAACGATATCCATAGACACCGTGCCCACTTTGTTGTTCGGGCACATGAGCTCGATCTCCTTGTTCCACGTGAGATCGCCCATATCGATGGTGCGGAACTTGCCGTAAGTGATCAGCGTGCCCACCGAGCGCGCGTTTTCCGTCGGATCGTTATCCATCGGTTTGGTCGTGGCGCACGCTGGATTCGGTTGGCCGGCGCCCGCCAGCGCGAGGGGAATGGCCGCACCGCCCGCAGTGAGCACAATCACGTCGAGCCCGGCGATCGGCACCTTATCGCCCGGCTTCACTTCGATATGCGTGCCACCCTCGCGGACCTTGAGGTATTTTTCGTATAGCCTTTTGCCAGCGGCATCGTTTTCGACGGTAGGCCCGTGATCCACGAAATTCTTGATGGGCAGCTTAGCGTTGAGCTGCGCCGTGCCGCCGACGTGATCGTCGTGATAGTGGGTGACGACGAGGTAGTCGATTTGCTTGACCCCGGCCAGCTTGGCAACGGCGGCGATGCGGTCGGCATCGCGGTTGTTCAGGCCCGGCCATCCGGTATCCACCATCATGGATTGTCCCGATGGCGCGACGAAAAGCGTGGCTTGCCCGCCCTCCACATCGACGAAGTAGATTTCCAGATTTTTCGCGGCAAGCGCATGAGCGCCTAACGCCAGAAGCAAGGCCAGCAGGGAAACTCGCATGGTCGAAATCGTATCATATTGTGGGCCACGGACTTGCCGGAACATTCGCCCATGACGTAACGTATTGTGTGATAGATGCCCTTTTGCATCAGTTGCGGAAACCAGGTGGACAACGCGCACGTGTTTTGCGCCAAGTGCGGCGCGCGCCAGCCCGGAACGGCGCCACCGCCGGCAGACCCGCTGGGCGGCATTACGCCGCGCACGGCAGCGATTCTTTGCTACATCCCGTGGATCGGCTGGATCGGCTCGGTGATCGTGCTCGCGTCGACCAAATTCCGCAATGACCGCAACGTCCGCTTCCACGCCTTCCAGGGCCTGTATCTGTTCGTGGCCATGTTGCTGGTCGAATGGGTGCTGACGCCCATGTTCCGCGTGATTCACGAACCGATGCTTCGCGTCGACAAGCTGCTGCAAGCGCTCATTCTGTTCGTCTGCGTCTTCATGATCATCAAAGCGAGCCACGAAGAGACGTACTCGCTGCCGATTATCGGGGAGTTGGCGGCGCGCTCGGCGGCGGAGCACTAGGCTCCCACAAGGTGTAGGCGAACTCCAGCGGCGCCTTCGCGCTGTTCACGATCGTCAGCTCGGCATACTTGAGATGAGATGTGAGAACGCAAATGTGCGATCCCGCAGGTAGCTTGTCAATCCGAAGCCGATTGCGTTTGTATGCCGCCGCCTGACAGCCGGACTTCCCCGCTTCGCTCGTGCCTACGGTCGCGAACATGGCTCGATTTTGAGGGTTGAGGAAAAGGCCAAGCGACGACGCATCGAACCAGAAATCCCAATCTTTGCCGCGCGGATGCTGGGGTGGTTCTCTTCCGTCGCCGTCCAGCACGACGATGCCCTCAACTTTGCCTCCATCGAGGGCAACGGAACAGTGATCATTCACTTTCAGCGTTCCTCTTTGCACGTCTTCGGCGTTGCCATGAACCGAGAGCACGACGAGAAGCAGTATCACAAACCTAGTCAGAGCCAGAACCTCGTTGGTATACTTTATCACACCCAATTTATATATCATGCTAGACATACAGTTGCTATCATAAAAAGGGGAATCGCAGAATGTCCAAGGCGCCAGCGAGCAGGAAGATCATCGTAGATTTTCCGGCTGATCTGTACGAGGAAACGCAGAGGGCCGTTGAAGAGCTTTCCGTGAAACGAAGCGCACTGATCCGGGTTGCAGTCAGCGAATACCTGCGCCGCCTGGCACGGCGCAAACTGGCGCGCGAACTCGCCGATGGCTACCGTGCCAATGCCGAGTTGAATCGGCAGGTTTCAGAAGAGTTTGTTCACGTAGATGGCGACAATCTTTAATGCCTGGAAAATGCGTAAGGGGTACAGTGTTGGACATTCATCTGGACCCAACGGTAGGACACGAGCAACGTAAGACCAGGCCCTGTGTCGTGGTCCAAAACGATATCGGTAATAAGAACGCCCCCACAACCATCGTGGCCGTGATCACCAGCGCCGAGAACATCAAGCGGCCTTACCCCGTAAACGTTCCGATCCCTCTGGGAGAAGGAGGTCTTCCGAAAGACAGCGTCGTCCTGTGCAGCCAAATACGGACGGTCGACGAAATGCGATTCGGAAAGACTTACGGCCAACTCAGCGCCTCAACCATGCGGCAAGTCGACGCCGCTCTCCGAATAAGCCTGCAACTCTAGTTCCCACTTTAGCCCCCGGATCTATGGTATATTTATTCATGGAGATGAATAATTAATCAATGGGGCACGTGTCGGGATTGTCGGCTTTCGAGGCTACAGCGGGGCGGAGCTGGTGAGGATTTTGAGCCGTCATCCGCACGTCGAGCCGATCCTGCTCGAGCATCGCGCCGACGCTGGCGACGCGGCCTGCTCCCGTCCGGGCTAGCGGCGATTCCTTCCACGCCGGATGCGGTGCGGGCGGAGAAAATCGCCGCCGTGTTTCTCGCCACGCCTCCCGAAGTTTCGATGGAGCTGACTCCGGGCTTGCTCGACACTGGCGCGAAGGTCATCGACCTCAGCGGGGCGTTCCGTCTGCGCACGCCCGAGCGCTATTTGCAGTGGTACAAAGCCGAGCACACGCAGCCCGCGCTGCTGGCTGAAGCCGCCTACGGCCTGCCGGAATTCTGCCGCGAGCGGGTCCGGTCGGCGCGGTTGATTTCCAACCCCGGCTGCTATCCCACGGCGGCGAATCTGGCGATCGGTCCGCTGATTGCCGCCGGTGTGGTCGACCGCCGCGCGGGAATTGTTTGCGATGCCAAGTCGGGGGTCAGCGGGGCCGGCCGCAAGGCCAGCCTCAAGACCAGCTTTTGCGAGGTCACGGAAAATTTCTCGGCCTACTCGATTCTCGACCATCGCCACGTGCCGGAGGTGCTGCTGACCTCGGGACTCGAAGAAGGGGAGTTCAGTTTCACGGCGCAGTTGCTGCCGATCGACCGCGGTATTCTCGAGACCATTTATTTCCGCTCGAGAGCCTGCAGAGCGCGGCTGACCTGCTGGCTATTTACGAGAAGCGCTATGCCGGCGAGCCGTTCGTCCGGCTGTACGAGCTGGGGCAAGTCCCCGATCTGCGCTCGGTGGCGCGCACGAATTATTGCGACATCGGCGTGCATTTCGACCCGGCCACCGGGCGCGCCGTGGTGGTGAGCGCAATCGACAACCTGGTTAAAGGCGCCGCCGGGCAGGCTGTCCAGAACATGAACCTGGCGCTGGGTATTCGCGAGACTGAGGGGTCTGCTGTGAGGATCCTGGTCAAGCTGGGCGGCACGCTGCTCGATACGCCCGATGTGCGCGAGCCTGGCCTGCCAGATCGCTCAGCGGCGCACGGCGGACACGAAGTGGTGGTGGTCCACGGCGGCGGGAAGCAGATGACGCGGTATCTGGCCGAGCGCGGCATCGAGAGCCGGTTCGTCAACGGCCTGCGCGTCACGACGCCGGAGACGATGGACGCGGTGGTGAAGGTGCTGGCCGGCACGGTGAATCACGAATTGGTGGCCGCGATGACGAAAGCGGGCGCGAACGCGGTCGGGCTCTCCGGCGTGGATTCGCCGACGGGGACAGCCGAGCAGATGGACCCGTGCGCTGGGCGCGGTGGGCCGCGTGGTGCGCTCGAATCCCGCGCTGCTGCGATCTGCTGACGGCCAACGGCTACATTCCGGTGGTCGCCTGCATGGCCGGCGATGCGCAAGGCAATCTCTACAACGTGAACGCCGACCAGATGGCGGTGGCTTGCGCCGCGGATTCGGCGCGGCGCAACTGATTTTTCTCACCGATGTGGAAGGCGTGCTGGACGGCTCGAAACGCCTGCGCCCGGAACTGACCGCCGCCGATTGCGAGCGCCTCATCGCGGAGGGCGTGGCCACGGGCGGGATGCGGGCGAAGCTCGAACGCCGCCACCTCCGCGCTCGCGACGGGGTGTGGGCCAGGTGCGCATTGCGCCGGGCGCCACGCCGCAGATACTTTCGCGCGTGCTGGCCGGAGAAATGCTGGGGACGAGGTTGATATGATCAGCAGCCTGACTTCCGACTCAGTGCGCGGAGTACGACGGCGCCGAGCTGTCGCTGGAAGTGCGCAAGGCGCGCATGGACGACATCGCGCCGCTGCTGCGGCTGATCAACGATTACGCGGCGAAGGGCATCATGCTGCCGCGCACGGAATTCGAGATGTCGGAGAACATCCGCGATTTCTCCGTCGCCTATGCCGGCGAAAAGCTGGCCGGCTGCGGCGCTCCTTTAGGCGTTTGGCGTCGTCGGCCTTCATGCCGCCGTACTGGTTTCGCCAGCGGTGCCAGGTTTGATCGGCGATCTCGAGATGCCGAGACCTCTTCGATCGTCTTGCCCTCGGCCAGGAGCTTCTCGCCTTCAGCGAGCTTGCGGATCACCTGCTCGGGGGTGTGGCGGCGTTGCTTCATCTTGCGCCGTCCTCCTTGCCCCATCTTGGGGATCGGACTCACACAAGGGGTGGACTACTTCAAGGGGACCCGGTCAACATCACGGTGTCGCCAGACTCAGTAGGACGTAGCGGGAGCATGATCCTTGAAAATCAACCATACTGGCAACTGTGGTTGAGGAAACCGACAAATCACAGGGCCCTCCCGAGGGAACTGAGCGACGGCAAACCGTGCGCCGACGTGAAGGCGACCGCCGCCAGCGCGATGACCTCCATCTGGCGGCATAGATCGGCGCAAAGGGCAAAGGCGAGAGGGCGACCGCCGTAAAGGCGAGTAAGACGGGGCAACCGAAGTTGTCTCGCCGCCGTCAGTACGGGCACAGAACGGCGAATGACGTGAGCAACACGAACTTTGATTTCGAACTCAGATCCCAGCAAGGCTGAGTGCACCATCGACGACGAGATACACCCCAACCAGAAATGAGACAGCGGCGAAAAGGGCGGGGCCCGCCTGCACGAGACGGTTTCTAAAGTCTCCAGCCTGGCTTGCGCCTCACCTGGCTGCCGGGAGTAATACACGAAGAGTCCTCCCACGGTGGCCGTGGAGATCGCGGTGAATCCCAAGAATGCGATGACGACCGCGGGGAGTGCGGTGTGGTCTTGGACGATCACGATTGCGGCTGCTGCGGTGAGTGTCCACGGCTGTTTGAGGACACCGAGCATGAGCGCACTGGCGGGGTTCAGCCGCTCGACACGGGCTGGGCTGTCAGGCCTCGCGAGGCTCCGTCGAGACCGTGCTGGTACGTGTCGACTGCCCCACTTGCGCACGCCGAAATAGGTCAGGCCGACACCAAAGAGAATCTCGAACAGATTGACGGCTGTGTGGCCTCCACCAGAACGCACACCGTGGTTTCCGCCGAAGTAGTAGCTCACTCCGAACACCAGCACCAAAGAGATGGTCCAACCCACGAGGAATGCCGCGGCGTTTTGTCGGGGGCGTGGGTCGTTGCCAGCAGCAGGATGAACACAATCAACGTGCTCGGCGACAGACTGGCGAGCAGGCCAAGCGCCAGGATCGCGACAACGAGACTCACGTCTGCACGTTACGCATGAGTTACCAGTACCTGCTCGCCGCCGCGGAGTGTTCCATCCGGCAGCGGCAACGGAGGGACCTGTGCCCGGGAGTCGCCCTGGTGGGGAGGAAGATTGGGTCCTTACTGGGAGGACCGACCCCGTTCCCCGTTGCCCCGCCCGGACGATATGAACCGTGCACTGGCGTCGACGACCTCAGCCAGTCTCGGGCGGAGGCGATCCCTTATCTGCGCAAGGATCGTCCGGGGCCTCTGTGGCTCCACGGCGACAAGGCGCCGTTCGGCCGCTTCGGAGAGCGACCTCACCATCAGGTCGATGAGTTTCGTGGAATCGGTAAGGGCTGACGGCGTGGAAGCCATGCAGACTTCGCCGTTCCAGTGGCTGAAAACGATGGTGGCCGATTCTGGGTGCCAGGTAGCTCGCAGGTACAGGTCGCCGCCCCGGACGTCGGTCAGGAACACACGGTTGGGAGGCGCTGCGGCCACGCACCGAAGTATGCACCCACGGGGGCAATGGTGCCAGGGGCGATTCTGAGGGGATGCTTTTGGCGGCCCTCTGGTTCGGTGCACATCCGATCTGCTCTCAGGGTGGCAAGCACGCCGTGGTTCGAGAGGACGCAAGCCCACGGCGTCGTGGGAGGTCACGCCGTCTTGGGCGCGAACTCGTGCAAGGTGCCAGTAAAAGACGTCGATCTTCACCGTGCGAGTCCGAAGGACCTCCGGGTCTCGGCCGCATGACGATCACCTGATGGGGGGCTCAGCTCTCCACGTCATCCGGCGACGTCTACGCCAAGTCGCACACGCCTTGCGAACAGTCGAGGAGGACGAGGTCAGCGTTTCTTAAGCCGAGCTGAACACGCTGCGCGCCGCCCATGGCGAGCAGGCGTTCGTCGCCGCGCTGGACCGCGCGGTCGCGTTCAGCCGGTGGCGCGCCGCCGACGTGCGGTCCATCCTCCGCGCCGGCGCCGGCGTGCCCGGGCTCACCGCAGAACCTGGGGACGCGCTCGTCCTGGACCTGCCCGTTGTCCCGGTCCGGCCGCTAGCCGACTACGCCATCGGCGGGCTGTCATGACCGCGGCGACGCCGACGCTGGCCCCCGACCTGGCCGCCGGGCTGCGCCGGGTCAAGCTCGCCGCGATGCGCCAGCTCGCCCCCGAGCTGCTGATCACCGCGAAGACACAGCGGTGGGCGCCGGAGGAACTGCTGCGCACCCTGATCGACGCCGAACTGGCCGCCCGGGACGCCTCCGACGCCGGGACCCGGATGAAGAGCGCTGCGTTTCCTGTCATCAAGACCCTCGCCGAGCTGGACCGCTCGGCCTGCTCCATCCCCGGCCCCACCCTGGACTATCTCGCGTCCCTGGAATGGATCACTGCCGCCGAGAACCTGTGCCTGGTCGGGCCGCCCGGCACGGGCAAGAGCCACGTCCTGGTCTCCCTCGGTGTCGCCGCCGTCCAGGCCGGGCACAAGGTCCGCTACTTCACCGCCGCCGACCTGGCCGACACCCTCTACCGCGGCCTGGCCGACAACAGCGTCGGGAAAGTGATCGACACCCTGCTCCGCAACGACCTGCTCCTGGTCAACGAAGTCGGGTTCGCCCCGCTGGACGACACCGGAGCCCAGCTGCTGTTCCGGTTCGTCTCCGCCGCCTACGAACGCCGCTCCCTGGGCATCGCCAGCCACTGGCCCTTCGACCAGTGGGGCCGGTTCCTGCCCGAGCACACCACCGCCGTCAGCCTGCTGGACCGGCTGCTGCATCACGCGAATGTCGTGGTCACCGACGGCGATTCCTACCGCATGCGCCAAGCCAGAGCCAAAGGAGGAACCACCCTGAACAAGACCTAACCAACCCGAGGGGTGGGGACTTTTTCCTGGCCACCAGCGGGGACCGTAACTTGGCCATTGACATGCACCGCACCGAAACGACCGGGAGTTGACAGCAGCCCGGATCGACCTTCGCCTGGGCCAATCATCCGAAGATGCAAGGAAGTCCATAACTGGACGATCTGCAAGCAACCTCTGCACGGCCGGGCACAACTCCTCGCGGCGCCGAGTCGGCGATATGTGAGGAAGTTTTCTCATCTGGCCCAATCTGGCCGTAACTTCATGTAACTCCTCGATTGGCGGACTGGGATTTCGGCGAGACCGGCAGGTTGCAGGTATGCCGCGCGGCCACTGTTCTCAGGTGGCGCCTATGCTGTCAGCCTGATCCCCGGTTGCTCCGTCATCGGGGATCAGCCGCTTCGGCCCTGACGAAGACGAACAGCCCGACGGTGACATGCGGGTTCCGGTCACTTGCTTGAGTATCAGCCGGATCCACAGGGTGTAGCCGGATGATGTCAGACGAGGCGGGACGCGGAATCTGAACAGGCAATATGTGGCCTGATGTGGCTCGGCCTGGCTAGGTGACACAGGCTAGGTGACGATGGCCGTTGGCAGCCATTTAGGCTCCCAGCTGGGCTGCCTCTGTGCGGACGACGGTCCCGCCGCCGCGGTGGTCATCGGGCGCCGCCCGTGCTCATGCTGGTGTGGTGAGCGTGCTGACCCCGGCCGAGGTCCTGATTGCCGCGCGGCGGCTCGCGGGAGCGCGGCCGCACCTGGCTGCCGTGGCCGGGATCGTGCATCGCGAGGATCTGTGGCAGCTGTGCCGCGATGAGCTCACCGGAGTCGACGTCCGCATCGATGGCTGGGATATCCGGGGCCGCTGGTTCGGCGTGGTGGTCGGGGCCACGCCGCGGCTCGGGGAGTTGCGGCGCGGCGAGACGATCCCCTGGCGCGTGATCGCGGCCCAGATCGCGCCGCGCGAACGCCGCGGCTCGCGCTGACCAGATGCAGCCCGGCCTTGACCGGCGGAGCACTAGTCCAATGCTCTCCGGCGCAAGGTTGGGCTCTGGCGGCTCAGCCGCGTCCGGTCGGTTTTCGGCGGCACCACCGAGATCATGAAGGAGATCATCGGCCGCGGCCTCGGCCTGTAGCTCTGACCAGGCCCTCTACGGAGTCCGTGCTGCTGGTTTCTAACGCGATGTTAGGCGAAATGTTAGAACCGGCAGCCTGCGCCAAATCCGTGTCGGGTAGTGGAGGACCTTGGCGGCCACTCCGCGAAATCGTGCTGTCGCTTCCCAGTGCGGGTCGGCCGAGCTTGCATCGCGCCATGACCTGACTGCCAGGCCGCCAAGGCGAGCAGTCGTCAGAGTCAGGTAATGGCGCGAGGCGATACTGAGAGCTACCCAGCCGGATCATCAGCACCGTTACGGTCTTGGCTGCAGACCAGCCCGTGGCCGTCGCCATGGCATCCGGCCATCGTCTCGGATGCGCTAAGGCGTCCGGCTGCGTCATCCACCGGCTGACTGGACCGCCGTAGCCGACCTAATGCGGCGGCTCGCGACCCGCCCTGACCTGGACATCTTCTCTAACG
>CAWGTB010000012.1:0-232529 GCA_963825405.1 uncultured Solibacteraceae bacterium
AGAGCTAGGCCGCGCCAACTTCAGTTTGTGGAATTGCGGTTCGAAAAGGACGGCGGACCGTCGCAAAGACCGCGGCGTTCGCCCTGATCGAGCACAAGGAGAAGAATATGGCGTGTTCGCCGCCGTCGCCGACTCCTATCTGAGCGGCAGTCCCGTCGCTGTATGCGGGCTGGGCCCGGTGTAATGCATCTCTTCAACGGACTGATGGATGCGCGCAAGGAGGGTGCCGCGATCATCGCCATCGCCGGGCGAGGGCGCGCTTGAGCTGTGCGTTTTCCTTCTGCATGTCCTTGCGCTTTTTGAAGAGCACTCGAGGAAAATCCATGCCCATCCTCATTCGAAAGCAGCTTGCCCGCCGAGTGATATCGAGGTGCTAGGCCAAGGCCTGCGAGTGGCATTTCAGCAGCGATGGGGGAAATGCATCGGGCCTCGTGCCAGCCAAATTGTAAGCACACAGTAGTGGCACGGAGTACTCTTGGATCACTTCATTCCAAAGCTCCTCTAAGCGCTCCGTGACCTGCTGCCTGGACTGCCAGATCAAACTCACCATCTCGCCAAATACGCGCACAGGGCGTTCGCCGCCCGCCGCCTTGGCTCTCTCGATCATGCCGGCGATTTTCCACTTAAAAACGTACTCATCAATGATTCCGTCGAACATGAACGAGGACAGAAGCTTCTCGGCTTCCTCGCAGACGAGCTCTCCGATCTCTGCTAAGCCTTCCACATCGAAGCCGCTACGTTTGAGACGTTCCAAAATTGGCCTGCAGTGTGTTCAGTCATTATCAGGAGGACCGCTTCGCCTTTGCGAAGTCCAGCGCTGGCAAACAGGCACACGGCCTCCGCCATTTGCGAGTCCTCGCGTGTATGGGTAGACGATGTGTCCACAGGGTTCCGGATTGGAAAGAATCGCGGTCGCGCTGGCATTCATTTGGGCTGGCTTCCTTCTATTTAAATGAGATCCAGTTAGCTGCGCATTGTTTCAGAAAATTAAGGTTGGTCTTTCGGCGCGGCGCGGGCAACGGCGAAACCGGGCGACATTTTCACGCGGGAGGCGCGTCCGGTAATCCAACGTCTACTCGCCAGCGTCTTTGGAGGGCCCGCCGGCAAGCAGTTGAAGGCGTCAATCATGGACGAGAGCCAGGCGGAACCGTCCGCGGCCAAGCTCACTGTCAACAACCGCTACCCCGACACGGTACCGCCGGCTTCGTTCCCACGCGCTATACGCAGCGTCTGGGGACCGGGACCACGAAGACTTCGCTATTTTCAGATCGGGAAACGTGCCTGAGGGCGAGTGGGCTGAGCTGCCGTGAGACGGTAACGGAAAGCTTTGGCTACTCAAACTCCTCACAACGGATGAGAAACGCGCACATCCTTCATCCACTGCGCCATGCGTGCGATGGGCCGCACCATGCTCCAGCGAACGATAAGAATGGTAATTCCGGCGATCAGGAACATTTGCACCAGGACTCGGGCGAATGTGTCTCTCCACATCTTCGCGTTCTGCGAATCAATGTACGTGGCATCGTGGAAGACCGCGAGCGCGCCGATGGTGTTTTCGGCACCGTGCAAGGGCACGGCATAAACCTGCATTTCCTCGTACACGTCGTATTCTGGCTTCTCTTTGATCGACGCGATTACCTTTTAGTTGGGATTTTTCTTCGTCCGCTTCTTCTCGCTCCGCCGCTTCAATTGTGGCTGATTTTCACGGCCTGGCACACTCACCGTTTCTTGAGCCGATCGTCAGGCGCTGAGAAACGATGTGCACATCGGGCACGGTATTTGTGTTGTTTCCGCTCGCACGATCATTCATTGATGCGAATGAACGTCCTCCACGTTGGACGACCGTCCCAGAGCATATCGATGCGATAGATACCATCCTGGAGTGGAGACGGCGAAAAGGCAAATGATATCCGGGTCGGTTCGCCCCGCAATGTGATCTTCTTTGGTGGGCCCGTCGCGCAAACTCGGTTTCCCGCGTCGTAAATGCTTACCGATACCTCACCCTTTGAGGCCTTGGCCTTCCGCTGCCACAAAGAATACACATTCAACGATGCCTCACTCCGCGAAAACTCACTTGAATCCGGTGGCATTGGATCAGAACCCCGCTTGAGTGCGCTTGCGCCGGTACCGCCATACATGAACTCAGGCATCGCGACAACCGCAGCGGTCAGAATTCCTTCGCGATCGAGTTGATCCAGGGACTTCCCAGATGCTGGTAGATTCTGTGGAATTTCCGAGATCGACGTCGCGGAATTGATCGTTCCAATCAGAGTCCACAAACCTGGGCTTACGTTGATCGCGCGCTGCTCAAGTTTCGCGCCAGGCGTTAAACTACCACCCAGTATCCCTACAACCCCGCCAAAAGAGTTCAGAATCGGCCCACCCACAGCTGCGGGCTCTATGGCCTGTGCTATCTGAATCCGTGCACCGTACCCCGGCACAACCCTTTGGCCGCTTACGTCCACGACTCCGATCACTCGTGCCCTCGAATCGACGTTGAACGCCACCAGTCGCTCGCCGACGGATATTTCCTTCGGATTGCCTAGGGGAATTGCAGGAAGGGAGCCAGAACTTGCCTTTAGAATCGCCCAATCGCCCAGGCGGGAAACGGCGAAAACTTCGTCCGTTTTCACTTTCCGTCCGTCTGAAAACTCCACCTCCAGTCCCTTGGCCGAGTCGATCGATTGGAATGCTGTGGCGATCGTGTCGGGCTTGATGATGAAACCGGTACTTACATCGGCCTTGCGACCGGTCTCATCCAGCTTTCGAATCCAGACTATGGAAGGGCCAACTGTCTTGAAAATTTGGTCTACCGTCAGCTGTTTAGTGCGGGTTTCCATTCCCGCAATTTCGAATGGGTGAGAGCCCGCTGGCTGGCCATCCACACGTACTTCGAGCGTCCAAACGCCGTTTGGAAGGTCTGAGGTGACGCTAAAGATCCAGTAGCAGTTGAGCGCGTTGGTGGTCGTTTGGATCTTGACATCCGGCGAGATCGATGCAATTCGGCCGTCCGGTTGCTTCCAAATTCCAGTAAGGACATGATCCCCTGGCGACGCTTCCCATTGGAAGTAGATGACCAGTGAATTGTCGTTCGGAAAGACGAAGCGATTGCGTGCCTCGTCCAACACGAAGTCGGCTCCTACCGTTTTTCCGGACGGGCCCGAGAGTGATCGAAGGAACTTTAATGGATTCGCAGCTGGGGCGCCGATGGCCAACACCGCAAGGGCTGAAACCATGCCAAGCAGGCGCATAGAATACGTGAATACTACCACGAATGTCCGAAATGTTTGGGCATTTCCGTCCGAAATCGGTCCGGGCTGGGCTACCAGCCGTCGACCACATCAACCGCGTTGCCTTAAGGCTCGTCTGGACCGTCAGCGCTTCTTCCCACGAGCGGAGGTTTTCGCCTGCTTTTTGGGTGACGCGACCTTCGCCGTGGGCACCATCACCTTGTGCACCGGCCTTGCGGTCGGCTGTCCCGCATCGATCCCGAGTTGTTGAAGGATGGGCATGAGCGTCTTCCCGAACTTGTCGAACGCCGCCTGCGACGTCCAGACATCGAACACCATCAGCTTGTCTTTCGGGCCAAACGCAACATGGTACGAACGTCCAGCCGGGTTGCCCGCCCCAGCCTTTTTCAATGCTTTGATGCACTCGTCGTATTTCGCCGCGGACATTGCGGCAGGAGAGACGTAGATCGCTATCGCCATGAACACCCTCTTTCTTGCGACTCAACACCGCCGGGCCGGCGGGTGGCCGTGTTCATTGTAGTGCAAATTCCATAGCCAAGTCCGGTTTTAGTCGCCCTGGCGTGGCGATATTTTTAGTTCGTGTTGGGTCCGACCAATTCGCTGTTAACTACACAGTGTGCAGATTCGTCTTGGTCCCCAGGCGATTTGAAAAGCCACTGGATAGTTCTATAAAGGAGGATGTCAAGAAAAAGATCTCCCCATCGAGCTGAAGCCGAGCGAAAATTTCGGCATCCAGCCCCGCCCCCCCCCGCTTCGCCGGTTCGTTGTGAGTAGAGCCGCGGGACATTGATCATGTTTTTCCTGACTGGTGGCTGGTTTCCGATCCCTGCTTTCCCTCTTATGAGGAATGTGTTGCTCAGAACGGCCCGGAGTCCGTCAAGGGCGCGCCGATAGGCGCGGCCTAGCGAACCCTTGACGGCGAGGACCGTTCTGAGAGGATCAAGGAGGAGGGAAAGCAGATCCTGGACTCCGGGTCGATTTCTGAAACGCGGGCAAGCGTGACGGTTGCGCTGTCATGTGTCAACCATGGTTCTATCTGAGGCTCGTGGCCTATAGCTTTTTTCGGTTGTCCGAGGGGGCATAGAGTTAACAAAGAGACTCTGCGCTTTAGAGGCACATTTGCCTACGATCGGGGTGGATACTCTCCCTCGAACCCGAGCGTTTCGAGAATCGACTGGCCAGTCGCCAGGGATGGTCCCGACGATGGCGTAGGCTCTCGTCACACGCTCAAGCTGCTTGCCGTTTCAATTGTCCTGGATCGAAGCGTTCTCCTTTCTTCCAAATCTTTAAAACGATCGCTGCAATCTTGCGAGCTAGAGTCAAGCGTGCCATCGTCGGCTTCATGCCTTTGGCCAGCAAATCCTGATAGAAATCTCCCAGTGCATCTCGGGAGTGACTGGCCTGTGTGGCTGCGCTCTTGAACACATTCTTCAGGTCATGACTATGGTTGTGATTGAGACCGCGCAGAGCCGGCAGCCTCTTGGAAGGCTGCCAGTTGCCCCCGTGAACCGATATTCGCCGCTGACGCGCGTCTGCAGCGCCAGCCCAGAGTAGGCCCATAGTTGCCGTTTCGTTCGGAAACGATGCGGTGTCTGGAGCAGAGCGATCAAAAGCGCGACTCGGATCGGGCCCAGCAGGGGAATCTGTCGCAGCAGCTGATGGGCGGGATGCTTCTGGCTTTCGGTCAACATCTCCCGCCGTGCTTGCCGACGTATTTGCATCAAGGCATCGAGTTGTTGATAGAGCTGCTCAGCGCGACGATGCACGCCCGCTTCCGACAGTTGTTCCAGCCAGTTGCTACGGTAGCGCGGTGAATATACCTTTACTCCGGCGCAGGAAATTGCCCAACTTCGATACAGTGCTTTAAGCCGATTCATCACCCGCGTGAGATCTTTCGGTCACGGTGAGATAGCTACGGCTCAGTTCCCGCAAGGTCCGTACCCCGGACTCCCCGTGGTAAACCGGCGTGAGAAGTTCCGCGCGCAGCAGTTCGCTGAGCTTGCGTGCATCCACCCGATCATTCTTGTTGCCGGCTTTCAGCAGCGCGTTCTTCCGCGGATCGCACACCACCACGCGGGCAACGTGAGGTTTAAGTAGGTCGTACAGCCAGGCGGCACTGGTTCCTTCCTCGAACGTGACCCATAAGCTTCCACGCAGTCCTCGGATGAATTCGAGGACGGTGGCTGCCTTGGTTTCGATGATACATTCCATCACCAGCTTCCCGACGCCGTCCCTGACCGCAACCGAAATGCTGGCCTGATGCACGTCCATGCCAATGTACTTTCTGTTATCCATTTGTTGTGCTCCTTCCCTTCGGCCCTGAGCCGACGCTCAAAGCCTACTCTGAAAGGGGCGCCCTTTTATAATGCGTTAACGCGCCGTCCTCCACGCCGTCGATCTATTGAGGGAGTGTTGGCAGGCGAGGTTTGTTCTGATGTAATTCCTAGCCGTCCGCCGGAAGCGGCAGTTATGCTTGAAATAGTGTTCGCTCCTCCTGGATGGGCCGCCGGCCGAGTCCTATTCAGCATGCTGATGAATCTGCGATAACAATAAGCATGGGCAGCGCCAGCGCGGCGATCGAGCATATTGACCGCTATGCTGCTCCCTCTTCGGTGAGCGCCGCCGGGATTTTCCTGGCGGCTTCGTCTTCGAGCGCTTCCACCGCTCCGTTCTTCTACCGGCTGTCTCGCCGCGCCGCGACGTGGCGCGGACTTGGCGCTGACCCTCGCCCAGGTCGTGCGGACGCGTTACTACACGCCGCCGGCCATGGTGCAGCGGCTGATTCAGCAGAGCGATCCGGTGATTACCTGTGGCGGCGGGGTACTGCGCTTCGAGGGCTTTTCCGCCTGCTGCGGCGTCTATGCGCGGCTTGATCTTCTGGGCAACGCCTTTGATGCGGACCGGCTTCGAGCCCGGCACTGCGAACGTCGACTTCAATCCGCCGATGCGAGCCGCCCTGGCGAAGCTCCGCGACGGTGAACGCGCGCGCCTCTTGGTGAGCAAAGCAGGTTTTGAACTAGCCGCCAAGTCTGGCGACGCCTTCGAGCGGCGCGTCGCGCTGCCGGTGCGCTGGATCAAGGGTTTCGTAGAGGTTCAGGCACATCAGGCCCGCATGGAGCGACGATTTGCGATATCCGGAGCCATTGCGCAGCGATTTCTGCGAGACCTGCCACGGCAGCGGACGCCCGGGATGACGTTTGTTTCGCCGATGGGCAATACGCTGCGGTTGAGCCAGACGGCGGCAGGCGGTGGCGTGCCGGTGGGCGGGATCGACCGGTTGCGCATCCTGGCGGACGTGGCGCGTCACGCGGTTGAACTCGAGGTCTACTCCAGCGGCGACGGAGCGACGGCTTGGCGAATGGAAACTCTTGACACCCGCCTGTTTGTGGTGTTGAGCCCGGAGCCATCGCGCGGGTTTTCGGGCGAAGGCCAGGTGCTCGGGGCGCTGGCGGAGGGATCCAGCATCACGGCGCGGCTGCGCGCGATGCTGCGATGGCAGAGCAGCCTCGACCCACGTTCACTTGCCGCCGAACTGGATGCTTCCGAAACGGAGATTGCCGCTGCGCTCGCCGAACTGGGCACGGCGGGGCTGGTGGGCTACGATCTGGCTGAGGCGAGGTACTTTCATCGGGAGCTGCCGTTTGACCTCGCGCGCGTCGCAAAGGTCCATCCGCGCCTGGTCGCCGCGCGCGAACTCGTGCGCACCGGGCAGGTGGAGATCGAAGCCGCCGATGGCAAGCGCGTGGGTGCGCGGAAAGGACGGCGAGTATCGCGTGAGGCGCGATGCAGAAGGCGGCTGGCATTGCCTTTGCCCGTGGGGCGCAAGGCACGGAGGCTCGCGCGGGCCTTGCAAGCATATTCTCGCTGTCCAGATCGCTTCGGGAGAAACCGGCGATTGAAGGATGAGTTGCTGGCTGCGATCGAGGCGGGCGATGAGCAGACGTGCGTGCGCCTGCTGAAAGGTCAGGACGAGAGGGCGCGACGAAAGTTGTATCCAGCGGTTGCGGAAAAGATCGAGGAGATCGACGCGGCCTTTAAAAGCGACTTCGGCCCGACCCGGCCCGAGATCTTCCGGCGCCACACGGCGGCGCAGCTTGCGATGCTTGGCACAGCCATGCTCGGAGAACTCAAGAAAACCGCCCTGTGGCAATTCCATGGCGAGGCTGCACACGCCGTTTTGACGGAGCGGCGACCCAGCTGGCTGGCCGAATGGGCCCAGTTCGAACTCGAGAAAAACTTCAGGAACTGGGCGGCTCGTGCGTGCGCTGGTTCGCGATGGACTGATTCCCAAGCCAGCCTCCGACTTCTACATTCTCGGCATGATCGCGGCGCCAGACCGCCACCTCCCGCCGCGCCAGTTTATCGAACGGGATCGCGGTTTGCTCGACGACGAACTTTGGCGCTTGTTCGAGTGTGAGGGTTCGGGCGAACTCAGCCTCGCCGCGTATGACAAATACGTCCAGGAAAAGAATACTTGGCTCGAAGCGTTCCGAGCGATGGCCGCGGATGGGACCATCGACCGTTCGCGCGTGCTTGCTTCCACGCTGGACGCGCTCGTACGGGACTTTGCTCCGTTCCGCGCCGGCTGGTTTTCGCGTCTGCACGAAGCCCTGAAGCCAACGCGGGCCGAACGCGTGGCGCATCGCGAGCGGTATCTCGATCTGTTGAGCAGCCGGGTACCTGCTACGGTTTCATTTGCGATGAAGGCGCTGGTGGAGGTGGATAAGGCTGGTGCGCTCGATGCGCTGGCGGCGTTAGACCAGCTGGGAGCGGCCCTGCAAGCTCGTGACAAAGGGACTGCCAAGCGCGCGCTATCCATCCTGAACAAAGCGGCCCGAGGCGCGGATACCAGCGTGAAGGCAGCGCATCGCGGCTGTCGCTGCGCGGGCGCTGGCACATGAATCGCCGGACGTGCAAGCTTCGGCTCTAGGCTTGGTGGCGGAGAGTGCCGCACTGTTGGATAGGTATCGCCCCGTACTGGCGCCGTCCGTGCTCGCTCGACTCGAACCTACTGCGGCGGCATCGGCAACGGTCGACGCTCCACCGCCGGTCCCCGAAGTTCAACGCGTTGCTCCGGTGGACAACGTGGGTGAACTCGCCGAGCTGTTCGCGGCAGTGCTCGAAAATCAAGGCCCGCCGGTGGACATCGAGCGCGTGATCGATGGCGTGGCCCGCATAAGCGCCTCCGAGCGGCTCACGACAAGCCTCACCAGGCGAGCTGGGAAGCTGCTCGAGCGGAGAGATCGCCAGCAGCCTCGTGCCGCACTCGCCGAACTGGCGCTAGCATGGACTCGCGGGCGCCGGATCCCAGAACCGACTGCCGAGGATAACCTCGCGGACTTCCTCGTCTGGCGCGTATGGTGTGTTGCCGAGCAGGCGGCGCAGCGTCAGGAGCGGGCATTGCTCAGCCTGCCCACGTGGCCCGACGGCCGCATCGATCCAGCGGAGCTTGCGCGCCGCGTCAACGCGCAGCCACGCAGCGAGTGGGAAAATATCTCCGACGATCGCGCTTCGCTCTTCCACCTCGATCTGTTACAGGCGCGGCTTCGCACGGGGGCGGGCTTGGACGGCTCTATGCCGCAGATGTATCTCAATTGGAAGACAAAGACTTGGGAGGCGGGCGGCAAGACTTACTCGCACCACCGACCGATCCTAGATCTCCCGAGTTCTTCCAAGCGGAACCGCTTCGATCCGGCGCTGCTCTCTACAGCTAGCTTCGGAGCGTCGCTCGAAATGAAGCGCTGGTGCGCTACCGCGTGCCCGGTGTGGCGCGAGGGCTGGTTTGCGGCGGGTTGCCGCGATCTGGGATATAACCTCGATTGGTGGGCAGCCAACTGGTCGACGCGCGCCTACCTTGAACCGCTCGTCGAGTCGCACACGGCGATCGGCCCCATGGGCGGATTGCTGCTTGCGCTGGGTCTCGGCGCCAAGGAGACGGGCGAAAACATGGTGGCCGTCGACGCGCTCACCGCCTCGCTTGGCGAAGGCCGGCTCGCTGGTGCCGGGCTCGGCCGCGCGCTCATTGAAGCAGCATCGTCCGGCGCGATCAAGTTTGCGCGCTGGAGTAAGCAACTCGCCCGGGCCGCGCAGGCCGGTCCCCGTCACGCGAACGCGATTTTCCTCGCCATCGAGGCGCTCTTCGAATCCGGCCAGGGAATGGAGGCGGCCGACTATTCCAAACTGGTGGAACTCGAGCGAGAGTTGGCGCACCAGACCGGGCTCCGTTTGTCGCTACCTGGTGCGATCCGGACCCTTGAAGCCATTCTTACTGGCGGCAAGACAAAGCGAGTGATCGCCGAACTGTTGAGCCTATAAGGGCACTTAAACCATCGGGTGCCAGTGCACAGCGCGCCGAGTTCATTTTGCGCGGCCGAGAAACATTTTCAAGCGGCTGGTGGTGCACTCGGTGGCGGCGAGGCTGGCAGGTAAATCCAAACGTGGCCTTCGGTGACGGCGAAATGCGCCTGAGACCGCAAATGGAGGTCTGGTTCTGCGCCATCGCACGAACCCGCGTGAGAATTGCCCTGGCGTCTGCGCGTTGCGCGACCGAAAGACCAAGCCGGAGGACAGCCCGACGTTTAAGGTTGCGTATTGACGATAAAATTATCCGAGGCCGATAGCGTTTAGGGCGGTAGTGGAGATCTGGTTATGGCTAAACAAAAGCGGACAGCAAAGCCGTCGACGGCCACAAAGCCGAAACGCAATTGCGTCATTCCTCCTGAGTGTTGAACCGCCATTCGACCTCCTGGCCGGTATGCTCACAGTGCGTGTCCACCTCGATGCCGTGCCAGCAACAAACGCGCCGCTGCTCGTTGCGCCCTGATCACACAAGCGTGGTCGAATTCCGACTGCGGAAATTCCTGATGTCGTTCGTCAATGCGGGATCATCCCGTGTCTAGCCGCAGTTGGCGACACTTGGCTATACGCGACGCCAATTCTACACGCGTCGGATACCGCCGTCGATCCGCTACACCGTCGAGTCCTGCAGGTTGATCACGCACTCGGCCAGCTTCCCGGCGGGTTGCAATGGCTGGGCGTCTGAACCCGATGTGAGAGCCCGCTGACGCTTTTTATCCTATGAACAAGCAGTAGTCAGGCGCCGGCTTTTCGGGGCGTTGCCGTGGTCCCTGCGCCTAGGAAGTTGATCAGCTCAGGGTTCACCTCACCGGCGTGGGTCCAGGTGATGCAGTGCGGCCCGCCCTTCACCACCAGGGATCGAGCGTTCTTGACGAGCTTCGCGGTGCGCTCGCCCGACGCGCTAATCGGCAGAATCCGGTCGGCATCGCCGTGGATGACCAGCGTGGGCACGTCCACGCGGGCCAGGTCTTTGCGGAAGTCCTCATGCCACGTTGCCACACAAGCCAGACTGGCGGTGGCCGAGGAGCCAGCGGCGACGTTCCAGCTCGCTTGCACCGTTTGTTCGCTGATACGCTTACCCACTAGCAGATCCGTGTTGTAGAAATTCTTGAAAAATTCGGTGAAGAAGGCGTAGCGATCCGCAGCGACAGCTTTCTCGATACCCGCGAAGACGCTGCCGTCTACACCCTCTGGATTGTCTGCGGCTTTCAGCAGGTAGGGTGGTACTGCCGAGATGAATACCGCTTTGCTCACGCCCTTCGATCCGTATTTCCCGATGTAGCGCGCGACCTCACCGCCGCCCATGGAGAAACCTGCAAGCGCGAAATCATCGAGTTTGAGCTGCGCGACGATTTTGTGAAGGTCCTCGGCAAAAGTGTCATAGTTGTAGCCCGTGGTCGGCTGGCTGGATTTCCCGAATCCTCGACGGTCATAGGTGATAACACGATGACCCGCGGCCAGAAGTACGGCGGTTTGTTTCTCCCAGGAAGCGCCGTTCAGCGGATATCCGTGGATGAGGACCACAGGCTTACCCGAGCCGTGATCCTCATAATACAGATCGATATTGCCCGAGTTTTCTTTCCCGACGGTGACGTATGGCATTGAGATTCTCCTTCTGCGCATGCGTGCGCGTTGATAATCGTTGAGATGTCTCCACCCACGTTTCCGTCTCAACGATTTTCCGATCAAGCGTTGCTGGAATGCATTTCTGTTCCAGACCCGGCCCGCGAGGTAACAACCATGATGGTCAGCTGAGCGCCGATCCGCTCATGGCGGGCTAGTTGGAACGTGCACCTGGTACCGCCTGCAGGTTGTGTTGTCGACAATGCCGCTCTGCCAGTTAACAGCCGATGCCTCGTGGCCACCCCGGCTCTACTGCTTGCCGTTTACCTTGCCCAAATCCTTATGCTTGCCCTTGTTCTTCTTGCTAAGGCCGGTGTGCTTGCCCTTGCTTACGTCTGCCGCGCGATCTGTGCCCTTATCGCGATCAGCGGAAGCGGCTGGTGTTGTTGCCGGCGCATTGCTATGTGCGTTCTCCGGCGCTGGAACCTGCGGCAGGCATATGCCCCCCTCCTCTGCCTTGGGCGGCGAGGCCAATTGCGGATATGGCGGTCAAAGTGGCGATGGCAACTGCTCTTCTCATAGTCCCTCCTATGTCGAACTTCCGGACAGGTGTGTAAGACCTCCACAAGGGGACGACATTAAACCTGCTTGTTTTCAACTCCTCCCTGTCGAAGAAAGCAATTCGCGTACCATTAAGCGGAGGGACGGCCGGTTATCCTCGGAGTAAGGCGAGGGACAGAGCCCTTGAAAGGGCCAGAGGATACGGAAAATACCCGATTGCGGCAAACGGTCAAAAGCGAGCACACTGCAATCTCAAGCCGGAAGGGCGTCTACGCGAAGGGAGAACCTGTGGAACAAAAAGAGTTCCCCTGCGAATGCGGAGCCATGGTGAGCACCGCATCGAGCGAACGCGAACTCCTTCCCGGAACCACCGAGACGTTCGTTACGGCTCACTGCTTCGACTGCGGCCGTCAGTTCAATTCATTAGAAATTGAGCTGGTCTTTTACCATCAGCGGGTGCTGCGTCAAGACCAGGCTCAGGCTAAGGGAGCGACCGCTTAATCGCGGCCCTGACTATTTCTCGAGATGGCATGTTCTGGAGTTTGCCGCCTGCATTGTAGGTTCAATACGCCAGGCCGCACGCAGTCTTGAGTGCTCCGCTCGGGGTTTTCGCCCGCGTCTACTCCGCGCAGCTACTATTGGCCAATGCCGATCGATCCGCAAATCATCGAGACCTGGGCGACGCGGCTGCGTGATTTCGAAGAATGGCGTCTCCCGGACATGGATGCTCATGGCGTGATAGATCGAGCACGAACTAGAGGAACTGAATTTTCTGGAAAACGCAAATGGAATCGACGGCCCACCGAAAACATCGGTGGTCTCGGCAGGCCACTGACAATGATGCAGGCAACATGACCAGGGAACACGCGACACCGGCCTTCGACGACGAATCTGCCATGTTTTTCGAAAAACCTAAAGGCGGTCGTTGTTTGCATTCGGACCTTCTTGCTATGTAAATCTTACAATCCACTTTGCCAAACTCTCCGTTCGACACAATCTATGACATTACCTTGCACCCAAGAGACTTCCTGGCAAGTGGATTGCTCGCGTTCGCGCAAAGGAGATTCCATTAACCATGGAAACCGCGAATGAATTCTCGAGCCCGCCTTCGGGGAACTCCTGGAAGGCGCCCACACTTATCGCGTTATTGATCGCGCTCACGGTTGCGAACGGGTACCTGATGTGGCGTATGCGCGGCCTAGGCACAGATGTTACGTCAATGCAAAGCACGCTCTCGCAGTTGAACTCGATGGCCTCGGTGAACGCCGCAACCGAGAGTGACACAGTGAGGGCGCTTCGGGAGGAACTGGAGGCGACGAAGGTGCAAGCCACGGCCTCTGCGGATCAAGCCAAAACCCAAGCGCAGAGGATGACTCGCCAGCTTGCCACTCAGCAACGCAAGCAACAGCAGAAGATGGCATTGGAGTTATCAGAGGTCAAACAGACCGCTAGCAATGCAAACGAGAAACTTACCGACGTGAGCAATGATGTGGCTGCGACGAAATCACAGGTTGACAAAACGACTGCTGATTTGAAGAGTGTCACTGGCGACGTGGGGGTAATGAGCGGCAAGATTGCTACCAACGCCGAAGAGTTGAACGCCCTTAAAGCGCTCGGGCGGCGCAACTATTTCGAATTCAACGTCGAGAAGGACAAGCTGCTGCACAAAGTGGGCGAGGTCCGGATCCGCTTAAAAAAGACTGATCCGAAACACAATCAATACACTATCGATGTGTTGGGCGACGACCGGCAGGTCGAGAAGAAGGACAAAACCGTCAACGAACCTGTGCAGTTCTATCTGTCGAAGGCCCGCCAACCCTACGAGATCGTTGTCAATGAAGTGAAGAAAGGTGAGATCGTGGGATACCTTGCTGCGCCGAAAATTGAGATGGCGCGGAAGTAGGAACTTCTTGGGGATGTGTCGCAAATAGCATTTCGAGAAGTTCCGCAGTGGGCCAAAAATACTGAGAGGTCTGTAAAGGAAAGACCAAAACGAAAACAATTCAGGCTAGTTTGGATTGGACTATAGCGGTACCGGCCGCCAGCGCCGCTGGTTCGTCCGGCTGGGCTGAAACGGTGGGATGATAACTTTTATTGCACGCTCAACGGGCGTGGACCTCTGGCGAGACGTCCTGGCGCCGTCGATGGAATATCTCGATGCGGGCCTTCGAGCACTTCGAGAATTACTTCCAGCACGCCTCGGTCCTTCATGCCCAGCCTAATCGCCGCGGCATGCGACAGGTCGATGATCCGGGATTCCACAAACGGCCCGCGGTCATTCACACGGACAACGACACTCTTGTTGCTGTTAAGACACCGGACTCGCACCCTGGTGCCAAACGGCAGCGTGCGATGCGCAGCGGTCAGTTGCTCTTTGTCGTAAATCTCGCCGCTGGCTGCTTTTTGTCCATGGTATGGCTCGCCATACCAACTTGCGAAGCCCTGCTCAAAAGGCTCCTGAACCAATGGACCTTGGGCGCCTGCGCCGGTCAAAAGACCATAGAGACAAAACAGCAGGAGGATGACTCTTAGCATCTGCTATAGGTCTCCTGGCTACCGGACGTTGCAGTTTACCTGCCGAACCGTAAGAGGTTCACGACTTTGGTTTTGATCTAATTCCACGCAGTTAACGTTCAGGTAAGAATTACCCGCCGTTCGCAAACCTGCCGGAAAAGAAGGCGGGACGCTGGGGTGCCGGGCTGACGGCAGCGAAGATGGAAGAGTGCCGGTGGCTGAAACCCGTACTGGTGGCGCAATTTTAGTCCGATTTGTCCGCAGGCCTGGCAGTTTGTGGAATCCCGGAATCGTCTTTCAGCGCTGCCAACGGTGCCGATTCGCAGGATAGATCCCGGAAGTTTGAAACATATAAGCTACAGAAGTAAAAGGGTTTGTAGGCAATTGAAACCTGGACCTGCGATAGTTCGTCAGATCAAGCGACTGGCGGCGGAGCCAAGGAGAGAAACGAGCAAATGGATTAACCCAAAGCCCGGGATCTCTTTCGCCTGCCACCAGCAGCCGTCGGCACTTCCCACGCGAAGTGCGCGGTGGCTCTTTCTGGGCCGAGTCCATCGTGCGTGGGGTTTTCGCAACCAACGAGCACCCAAATTCGAGGCCGGTGTAAGGAGGCGGTTATGGCCAAGCAGGTTATGAACAAGCGGGTTATGAAAGCGAAGGCAAGTCAAGTCAGCGTGCCACAAGTCAGCGTGCCAGATGATACATTCGAAATTGAAAAGGATCAATGGGTCACATTCCTTGCCGATTTCACGCGCGAGAATCGTGGGGCACATGCGCGTCTGGAGCTGATCGGTGCGGAGGTCGGCTATCAAGTGGAGACAGAAAACCTGCCCTTTGATGGCGTCTCGATAGACGGCAGGGATGGCGAACAGGCTGTATGGATTACTTTTGGCTCGATGCCGGAAGACCACCTCAGCCATGGCATTCAAAATGTGACAGCCATCTGGGTGCGACTGCCATCAGGCGAGGCAGGAGCGGCACTCGAAGTAGCGGCGAAGGATGGGACGAAGACTCTGCTCGAATTGCGCCGGCCGGAAGCGTATGCACTTCCAGCCACCGGCGAGATGGCAACTTCGTCAGCGTGACCGAGCCGTTGATTCCACTAAAATGCGAAAGTCTGGCAGCGTCTGGAGTGAAGCGCGACTGAAAAAGCTCCGATCACGCAAGCTAGGCAACGTCGGTTGCTCGCTGCCGAGCAAGCCGGAATGGACCACGGCAAACTGGAGCGGCTTCATACGTGAAGTCCGAGCAGGCCGCGCCGAGATTCTGAGCGAAGACCGTGTGCGTGCTCTGAAGTGGCTCAAAGAAGCGAGGGACTACTGGATGAAGCCTGCGAAAAACGCGGAAGTGATGGCATAGATTGTGGGAGGTCACCCGCCAGGAATGTTTCTTTTTCACCGCTGAAGGAACGGTCTGATTTCCCGTGACGGAAAAGCCAGTCGCAGCCCGTTAGGAGCGTGTACGCAGTGCCCGAAGAATTATAAGGAGGACCATCAGGGCAGTTAAGCAAGCAATAGCAGGCGGGATGGCTCCGGGGCGATGCTATAAATGCCGTCAGCCTTGCCCAATTTGGCCGCCTGCAACACCGGTATTACAAGTTGTGACATTCGCTTCAAACTCCCCTCGAGGCTGAACTAGCTCTATCAGTGGAGTCCTCGAACATTCGGCGAGCTGCACGGGGGCACGGAAGGCACCCGCTTTGCGCCCGACTCGCCGTCCTGCATCAAGGACTCCAAGCCGCTCAGATACCCGGAAGGCAGTTTTTGTTTCAAAGTTTTTTGGTAAGGCGTGCACGTGCGCGTGCAACCACGACTCCATCTGCTGATCGCGGTTGCCTCGGCCCAAGAGTAAGTTGGGTCTTCACAACACTGCGGACTTGATTCTTTACGCGGTGCGCAAGGGCATCATCGGATAGACGGTCCGGCCGCCAGCCTGAAACTACAGCCGCGGAGGGATATCCGGCAGTGCGGGCAACGCATCTAATGAACTGGAGGAAGGAGAAAAAAGATGCGTCTCTCATCGAGAGTGATGACCGCCACGGCAGCCCTGCTGTGGGGCGGTTGCATGTTGTTCGTCAGTCTGATCAATTTAGCCGCTCCGGCGTACGGAACGGATTTCCTACGTTTGATGGGTTCCGTCTACCCCGGATTTCACCCGACCCATAAGTTCGGAGAGGTGTTGCTCGGCACCGCCTACGGGCTGGTCGACGGCGCCATTGCGGGATACCTGTTCGCGTGGCTGTACAACTGGATGGCGCGCGACACCCGGTCGCAAAGCGTCCATTCTTGAATCGGAGGGTCTGAGACGCCCCGCAGCGAGGTCCACGTGAAGTGAATGTAAAATACCGCCTCGACAGTATAGGCACTTCACCAAAGTTCGGGTCTACTGGAATGAATTGGCTGCTGAGAAGACGACACTCAAGCACCACGTGTACATAGGTTTCGACACGGGGGCCGCGGCTGGCGACATGCCGCCGCGGCGCTTTTCTCAAAAGCCACTGGAGATAAGCGCCATGAGAAAGACAAATATCGCCCTGTTCAGTCTCGGAACTTGCTTGCTGCTTCTGGCCGCCTGTACGAAGAAAGTTGCATCCGTCCCACCGCAATCGCCTTCGCAGGCAAGAGAAACCGCCGTCCCTCCAAAACCGGTAATTTCACTGTTCACGGCTACGCCTTCATCGGTCGAACGGGGGCAGTCATCAGGTTTGCGGTGGTCCGTCGATCACGCCACCAGTATTACGATCGAGCCCGACATCGGGCCGGTCCAAGCCGGCGGGAACCGTCAGGTTTTCCCTGCAAACAGCACGACCTATACGCTCACCGCAATCGGGCCTGGCGGCAAGGCTGCCGGAAGCGCCTTGATCCGCGTGATGGCACCGGCGCCGCGGGTTGCCACGGCGGTTAAAGCAAAGTCGATGGCGGAATTGCTGGCCTCGGTACAGGACGCCTACTTTGACTACGACAAAGCCAACCTCCGCGGCGACGCCAGGACTGCGTTGACTACGGATGCGACCACACTGAAAGGTGTCTTCGACCAGTTTCACAACGTCAAGATCGTTATTGAGGGCAATTGCGACGAGCGTGGTTCGGCGGAATACAACCTGGCGCTAGGAGATCGACGCGCCACTGAGGTCAAGGATTTCCTGACGGAGTTCGGCGTGCCGGCGACGCAGTTGAGGACCATCAGCTACGGCAAGGAACGTCCCGTGTGCACCGCCGAGGACGAGGAATGTTGGCAGAAGAACCGGCGCGCGCATGTTGCCGCAGGACAATAGTCAAGGCACCACTTAGGCAGCGCGGTAATAACCCGAATTGAGCGGCTCATCGGCGCGCGTGGCAGGACCGGTGCAGGCCACGACAACGACCGCCCTAAGAATTAAAGACGCAAATCAGCCGCTGGCCCATCGCCTGAAAACACCATGTTTGCCAACTACTACAGCCTGCCGGCCGTGAGCGTGACATGAGGTTTCGACAAACATTGTGTTCTCCTTGGGCTAGAGATCGTCGGTAAGCCTTCGGATGAAGTCGCGATTCTGCGGCTTGCATATCAGTTCCAAACGGCGGCCGGATAGCAAATGCCCCACTTGGCGTCACACATTTGTGCTCGCGTAGCCTATGATGATGGTCGAGCCCAGAACCGTTAGAGCGAGAGGCACAAGCCCGCGAGTGCCTGCGCGGCGCCTTTCCATTCATGCACTCCGATCCGCATTGCCAATGCTACTTTGAGACCTGCGCGCCCTTGCTCTTTTGGAACTTACTTGCCGGAATCGTTACCGATCCAATCGCACCGCCAAGCCGGTCGCGCACCACAATCCTCAGGATCGAGCCGCGGCGATCGAATTCCATCGTACGGCGGTAGCGCACCCCAGAGCGCAGGAACATTTCATAGCCGGGCTTATCCAGGCGGAGTGTGAAAGGGTCGAGAACGCCCAGGTAACTGACGCCATGTTCGTCCATTGGCGCTAAGCCAAGATCGAGCATCGCGACTCGTTTGCCGTCCCGCTCTTCGGTGACAATCGCACCTGGCTCAATCTGCACATCCACGGTCAGTTTCCCAGCTTCGGCTAGCTGCACCCGCGCCATCACACCGAGGCCGGTGGCTTCCAGATGGTTTGCCAGCACGGCTCTGATCGAGTTCTCCGGAGGGCTTTCCCCAGATGGATCAAAGTAGCCCAGGCGGTAATGCACGGAGGCACCCCGCCGATTCACACGAATGGCCAAGCTATGAAAATTGTTATTGCCACGCGTCGAGGTAGGGTAAAAGCCAAGATCATAACTCACGCGAGTGCTGTCGATCACCCTCCGGATGGCACCCTCCACGTCGTTGGTGTTGAACGAGGCATTCCCTCCCGTCTCGCTCGCGATCTGCATCACCGTAAACAATTCCGTATTATTGCCTGGTGGATTAGCCATCAGGCCGCGGGCGTCTACAGGGTAGACAGCGATGTCAGCTTGGTTCAGAATCAAAGCCGCCCGGTGGAGTTCAGGGCTCCAGTTCACGACATCCAGGCTTTTGGGGTTCTCGACCATTGGGAAGGCGGAGGAAACCCAGATCAGGTTTTTTCGGCCGGGAAGTCCGGCAAGATGGTAAGCGATGCTTTCCAGACTCGTGAGGGTCCAGGAAACGCTATTGCCGACAGGCGACTGTATGTCCAACAGGGGTATGCGGTACTTCGATATCTCATTAATAAGCGACGCGGCATCGTTCGTAAAGTCGTGCAGCACCCGCAAATTGTGCCCTAGCAGATATACGGCCACGCGATCCGTGGGCCGTAACTGAGCAAGGGCCCCAACCACCTGCTGTTTGGCGAAAGCGAGGTCACTGAATTGAGTGTTAGCTGAGTCTAGCAGGATGACGGTGATCGTGCCGTGCGTGATGCCGCGCTGCCAATCGTTCGAGACGACACCCGGTGGCAGTGCGACGGGATTGGCGGCCGGAGTCCCGGCCGTCTTTCTCGCGAAGAACTGCACCTGCTGCGGGACACCGTTATCGAGAACCTGAAAATCCCCCCGTCTCAGATCGTCTACCGGTTTGCCTCTCTGATCGTTGACGACCACGTTGACTTGCACCAACCGTGTTGTCGATCGGATTATGGTTGGTTCGCCCGGAGTGGCAGGGGTTTGCCCCTGCGCGCAGCACAAGCCAAGAGAAATTGAGAGCCCGAAGCCCCATGTCACTCGGCATATTCGAACCCCCACTATGCCGCCATACAGGAGCTTCGAAAAAAGCCGTCGCAAAGGCCATGCGTTCCTACTAGAGGGAATACGGCGCATCTGATTCTAGCCGCCCTCGGGACCGGACCGTCCAAAGCCTCTGCGCGAGCTTTGGCCGTACACTAGCATAGGGCCCACCATTGGCCCAAGCTGTCAAAATCACAATGAGGGATTCTCATCGGAGATTCCCTTCCTATTGGACGAGCATATCCAAACTGAAGTTACTGAGGTGATCAACTGAAGTAAATCGATGCCGGTCTTCAGCCGCGAGGCACATTTCTTTGGGACCGTAAAACGGCGCGCTGCCGCCCGCCATAAGTATTGTGTTTCTCGCGCAACCTCGTCGCCCCTGAACTCCCTGAAGACGCCTGCCTCGTTTAGTTCACGGCCGGCCTAGAGAACCTTGTCATTGATGATCAGTTGGAGTTCGTGCGAGAACTTCGAGCCTTCGGTGACGTCCAGAGATTCGCCGTTTTTCTCGAATGTCCTCATGTAATCAGGATCGTAAAACGCGCCTGCATCAATTTGGTCGAACGCGTAAAGCTTGTACTTGCCCGGCGCAAGCCCCGTAAGACATATGTCCATTCTGATCAGTGGTTCCGGATTTGTAGCGTTGCACCGCCTCCGTTCGATCAGGCACGATCACAACCGTTGCATGTGGTGACGGCTGTTGCTTGCTGTCCAAAACCGAGCCCGCTACCTGTCCTCCGCTCATGCTGACTACAATCTTGATCTCCCCGGCCTGTCCTTCGCCAAAAACGAGTCCGATCGCAACAGCTTGATTATCCGGGAGAATGATCGAATCCATGTTGGCCATCATTCTTTGTCTGTTTCGGTTTGTTCGACTGCTGGGTAGCGGACACCAGGCTGTTGCAGTCGAGAACCTGGCATTTGCGGTTGCAACTGGCCGCGTTTAAGAAGAAACGCAAGAGGCCTGTGTTGACGCAATGGGATCGGCCATTCTGGGCCGGGCTGTCCCAGGTCTGGAGCGGTTGGCGAGACGCCTTGGTATTCGTTCAGCCGGATACCGTCGTGCGCTGGCAACGGGAGCGGTTTCGAAAATTCTGGGCCCGGCTGTCCCGCTCCAACCATGACCGACGAAGAAGGCCCTCCGTCGCCGCCGAGATTCGCCGGTTAATCTTGCAAATGGCTACTGCCAATCCACTTTGGCGGGCACCCAGAATCCATGGCGAACTGAAGATGCTCGGTATAACGATTTCGGAGCGGACCGGGTCACGCCTTCTTCTTACCGTTCGGCGAACGCCACCCTCTCAAACCTGGAAAACGTTTCTGCGAAACCATCTTGGTCAGGTCGTATCAGTCGACTTCTTTACCGTTCCGACTATCCGCCTGCGAGTCTTGTTCGTGTTCCTCGTGATTGAGCATCGCCGCCGGGAAATGCTCCACTTCAATGTGACCTACCATCCCACCTCCGCCTGGGTTGCCCACCAGGTCGTCGAGGCATTCGCAGACCGAGAAGCCACGATATTTAATCCGCGACCGGGATGGCGTTTATGGAAATGAGGTCCGTCGTCGACTGGGGTCGCTTGGCATTGCCGAAGTGCTTACTGCTCCGCAAAGCCCGTGGCAGAATGCCTACGTCGAGCGCTTGATCGGGTCGATACGACGAGAGTGCCTGAACCACTTCATTGTCCTGAACGCTCGTCATTTAAAAGGGGCGTTGGCCGCGTACTTCCGCTACTACCACCGATCTCGCCCTCATCTGGCGCTGAACAAGCAATGCCCGATTGAGCGTCAGATCATGCCGCACGGTGTGATCGTCGAAATCCCAGAACTCGGCGGACTTCACCATCGCTATGAACGGATCGTGGCGTGAAGCAAACCGGATGGACTATTGGCAAACGACAGGGCCCAATCAAAAGCAGGAGTGCTTTTGTCTGATCCGCTCGATCAATTCGACGCGTTTCGACTTGTTCCGCGAGCGTGCCAGCCTTTTGAAATCGCAATAGTCGGAGAAGAGCTTCGGCGTGAGTCCAACTTCAGCCCGGAACAACTGGATAAAGTGCCGCTGGCAGACGCCAACTTCTCGCACCGCATCCCGGACAGCGGCGCCCGTGCCTTCCACGCCAAACATGTCCAGCGCCGATCGGCCCCAGAGATCCGTTAAATCCGCATGTGTCTCTGCTAACTCATTCGCCTGTGCACCGAGGAACGGAAAAGCGCCACCTGGTTTGAAATGCACGCTCAACATTGATTCGTGTTGCATCGCATCGCAGGCAAAGGCGCTCGAATATGTTCCTGACATGACAGCACCGGAGAATTTCCGATACCTCTCGAGTTTCATGGGTTCGTAAATGCGCACCTCATTGGCGCGGAGGTTGATCACGAGCTCGAGAGTGCCACTCGGAAGAATCCGTTCTTTTCGAGGCGCCTGCGCGTCCGCTACCAGCCAGAAGCAGTCGACGAAATCACTGAGAGCCGGCCCTGGGCGGTAGGAAAGATGTAGCGCACAGTATTCCCTTAAAAGGACCATGCACTTGCGTTGCCATTCGGGATCTCGGGCGAACGATTTACTTTCCCACGAAATCCGCGGCGGAATCCAGAGGCCGAAGGGGTATCACTATCGAACTGGTACAAAATACCGATCAGGTCACACAATACCGACGTTTGCGAACCAAACTGGGAGGGTCTTGCCCGCGCCCGGTCGCCCACACACGTTAATTAATCTTCCGCGTGGCTTGGACTCCGCCATATTTTCGATTATCGGGAGAGCGAATGGTTATTTTCCGTGTCCGGCCGGGGGCGTCTGCTTGTAGGTCGCGTGGCAGGCGTTGCAGGCCTCGTTCACTTTCTCGAGTTGTTTGGTGAAGCCGGGCGTGTCGTTCGCGCCAGCGAGTTCGGACAGCCGGGCAGTCGCGGCGGCATAGTAGGCCGCGGCCCGCTCGAAACCGGCGTGATCTTTCGACAGTGCGGGGAGCGCCTGCGTTTCCACGGATGTTTCCCCCTTCGCGGTGCCGGCGGGGAACATCGGCGGAAGGGCCTTCGCCCATTTCGCGAGGACGGCCGCGGGGAACCCTTGACTCTTCGCTTCGCCTCCCGCCTTCGTGGAAGCTTCGATCGACCGGATCGTGAGTAGCGACATATCCATGCCTGCCTGCCGCGCAAGGATGGCATTCCCTCCGGGGATGCCGGTGGCATTCTCCTGCGGCAAGCCGGCCGAGCCGAGAGCCAGCAATGTACACGGCAACACAATCGAACGTCTCCACATGGTGAACCTCCCATCGCGCATGTCAATTCTAATCCAAGCCGGACGTACGCGCGCCCGACTTTGCATTTCTTGACGTAGCGCACAAGCAGCGCGAGCCACCATTGACACCAGCGAGCTTCGATGATACTTTGTTATCCAAAGCTTGCTAAACAAGGCACAGAGGACAGGCGTGGAGATCGACCGCGAATTCTTAAAGGGAAGCATCAGTTTATTGCTGCTCAATCTGCTTTCGCGAGGCGAGATGTACGGATATGAGATTCTTCAGGAAGCCTCGCGCCGCAGCGCCAACGCCTTCGAGTTCAAAGAAGGCACGCTTTATCCCGCGCTGCATCAACTGGAGAAGAAGGGCCTGCTCCGATCCGAGTGGCGCACGGCAGACAACGGCCGGGAACGGAAGTATTACTCCTTGACGGCAAAAGGAAAAAAGACCGCCAGGGAATACGAAAAGCAATGGCAGCACCTGACGGGCGCGATCGCGGCTGTCCTGGAGAGCAAGTAAATGCGCGCTGCGGATAAGCTGGTCGAGCAAGTCGTGAACTTATCTCAGGTGCCCCGAGGGAAGCGGCTGCACGAGATCCAGCGCGAGCTTCAAGGACACATTGAGGATTTCATCGCGGCAGCGCGCGCCGCCGGCCACGGCGACGATGAGATCGAGAAAATGGTGGCCGCCAACTTTGGCGATCCGGCGCAGATCGCCGAAGCCTTCGCTGGGTTTACCGGTGGGAGCGCGCGGCGGCGCGGGTAGGCCTGCTTCTGCTCTCCAGCACGGCTGTGACGAGCGCGATCTTGGGCGCGGTTCTCGCACTGCAAGCTGGCATGGCGATCGGGTTCGGGACTCCGGTTTGGAAATTGCTGGCTAGCCCGCATACGAGAATCGAAGCTCTGGACATCGCGTTCACTGTAATCACGTATACCGGGCTCGTGGCGCTGGAGCGGCTGTTCGACCGCAACCGCGCGGTGAAAGCTGTGACGCTACTCGCTGTGGCCTTCGCGGTTCTGACGGCGGTGCGGATGACGATCAACTTCCATGCACAGTTTCTGGTCTTCGGCATGGTGAATGGAGCCTTTTTCCGGACGACGCAGGTGTTCGTGAAAACCGCGGCGGCGCGAACCGGAATTGTCGTGGCCGCGCTGGCGGTGCTGGGCGCAATTTCTTTGCCGGCGATGACGTTTCGTTTTCCGTACGCTCTGGCAGCTACCTGCGCGAGTTGGTTCACGATGGCGGCGGCCTATCGGCAGATGCCCGACGCCGTGGCGCGAATCGATGCAGCGCTCTGGCGCCGCCTGCAGCGGATGTAAGACGGGATTGGAGGGACGATGACAATCGACAGAAGAAATGTTCCGGCTCTGTTGTGCGGCTGTGCACTGCTCGCCGCGCTCGCGCCCGGGGCAATCGCGCATTTCCGATTGCTGGAACCCGCGTCGTGGATCGAGGAGGGTCACTACGGCGATCCACAGTGGCTTGCGCCGTGCGGCGGCACCGGAGCCGATCCGGGCAAACCGACTGGCGCACTCACGAAGGTGCAGGGCGGCGAGAAGCTCCATATTCGCATTCAGGAAATGGCCTATCATCCGGGCTTCTATCGGGTGGCGCTCGCCGTGAACTCGCGCGAAGAGCTCCCGCCGGATCCGGAACCACGGACGGAGTGGTCCGGCACGGTGGAGCGCTCGCTCTCCGGTGCGATTCACTTTCCGCCGCGTCCGCCCGTTCTGGCCGACGGCCTCTTCCCGCACACCGGTCCCTTCTATAGAGACCAGGAGGCCGACGTCGTCATCCCGAATATCAACTGTTCCAAATGCACCCTGCAGGTGGTCGAGTTCATGGCTGACCATTCGCGAAACAAAGAGGGCGACTTCAGCTACCACCATTGCGCCGTGCTTCAGGTGCAGGCGAATCCGAAGCAGCCGATCGATACCCGGTTTCCGTCCGAGAAGAAATAGCATCGGCGGATCGGTGTCACATGAGCAGAAGCAAGATCCTGATCGTGGATGACGACGTTCCACTGGCGGGGGGGCTGATCGAGTTCCTCGCCGGAGAGGGTTTCGAGGCTGCGCACGCTTTGAACGGCGCGGCCGCGCTGGTGCAGCTCGCCCGGCACTCCTTCGACCTCGCGATTCTGGACGCCGGGACGGAGAAGATCGACGGGATCGAGCTTCTGAGACGTCTGCGGGCGCAGTGGCATCTACCGGTGCTGATGCTCACGGCAATCGGATGCGAGGAAGTCGGTATTATGGGCCTCGACCTCGGCGCAGACGACTACCTTGTGAAACCGTTCCGCGCGCGCGAAATGGTGGCGCGCCTGCGGGCGATCCTTCGCCGGTCCGAGCCGAAAGGTCGGACGTTGGCGGCTCCGCTCACGCTGGGCGAACTGGCGCTCGACTCCGGGGCGAAGTCGGCGACGATGGACGGCGTGCCGGTGCGACTGACGACCGCCGAATTCCTGGTGCTGGAGGCTCTCGCCCGATCGGCCGGGCGTGTGCAGAGCCGCGCCATGCTTACCCATCAGGCGCTGGGCCGTCGGCTGGAGCCGTTCGATCGCAGCATCGATACACACGTTTCAAACATCCGGCGCAAACTATGCTTGGATGCGGGTCGGGGGATCGAGATCCGCAGCTTCCGGGGGCGTGGGTATGCGCTTACGGTGCCGCACGAGGAGCGAAGGGGGGCATCTTCGGCCGGCGGCTGAATCGGTGTGAATGCCGGGATGGCCGTTCCGAGCACGAGGTAACTTGTATGGTCAGCCCTTTGTTCGACTAATCCACTCTGTGAGTGGCTTCAGATTGTGTGCCCAGAAAATAGTGAGGCCTCGTTTCTGGGCGTCTGCTGTTGGGCAGGTGACTTCGATCGGCCGCAGGAAACTTGGCCTACCGCATCCCAAACTGAACGAGGTTGTGCATCCGGACTTCGCGGATTGCTCCGCACTATCGGAGGCACTCTCGGACCAGCAGGCAGCGATTTTTTGCCTCGGTACGTATACTGGCTCGGTATCGGATGCGGAACTGCGCAAGGTCACTGTGGACTACACCGTCGAATTCGCGCGGGTTCTCCACGGCGGCAGCCCAGACGCCGTGTTCTCCTTCTTGAGCGGGAACGGCGCGGACCAGACGGGACAACGTCGGATGGCCTTCGCACCCGACAAGGGAGAGGCTGAGAAGGCGCCGCTCGCTGCGGGGTTCTCCCGCGTTTATCTCTTCCGGCCCGCGTACATCTATCCCGTGGAGCCGCGCAAGGAACCGAATTTGAGCTACCGGCTCTTGCGAGTGATCTACCCGGCCTTTCGAGTGCTATTTCCCAACCAGGCGATTCCGGCCGACGACTTGGGTCGAGCTATGGTGGATGTCGCGGTTCGCGGAACCGCAGAACGCGAAGCCCGGATCTTCGAGAACCGCGACATCCGAGCGATGGTCAGGTCTTGAGTGAACCGCAAATACTGACCTAGCCGACTCGATACTGACCGCAGTCCACGACAATGGCCTGCCCGGTGATGAACGCGGCATCATCGCTTGTTAAGAAGAGAACCGCCCCTGTGGGTCGCCAATAACCCATCCGCATTCAATATCACGCTGCGACGCGCTCATAACGATGATGAAGACCGCCGAGTTCTGGGATTTTAATGATCACGCCATCCTTCATGATCTGGCGCTCAATAGGCATTGCTTGTCCAGCGACAGATGAGGACGAGATCGGTGGTAGTAGCGAAAATACGCTGGTTGGATCGGGACAGCCGGGCCCAGAATCTTCGGAACTGCTCCCGTAGCCAGCGCACAACCGTATCTGGCTGAACGAATACCAGGGCGTTTCGCCAACTGCTCAAGACCTGGGACAGCCCGACCCAGAACAGCCGATCCCATTGCGTTAGCACCGCCCTCTTGCGTTTCTTCTTGAACGCGGCCAGCTGCAACCGCAGCGCCGGGTTCTCGACAGCAACAGCCTGATGCCAACTACCCAGCAGTCGAACAAACCGAAATAGACAAAGAATGATAACCAGCATGGATTCGATCATTCTCGCGGAAAATCAGCGTGTTGCTCTCGGAATGCATTTTTGGCGAAGGACAAGTCGGAATAACTTACCTTGTTCTTCACAACCGGGGAATTGCCGTAGATTGTATAGCTGAATCCGGCGGAAAAAGGACTCTCGTGAGCTCCAACAAGAAACTCTACTCACTTCTTGACACCGACCCGTCACTGCCCATTGGCGAGCGTGCAACGTTGAAGGGACGTAAGTCGGGCCCTGCGTCCGCTCCTTCGTTTCAGGTCGAAAAAGTTCTCAAGGACTACGGCCCCTGCCGGCCTTAACCACGGCGGCGCGATTTGCGCGCGGGCACATTTCCGCCGCGAACCCAGTTCTCGTCGGGAAGCTGCCTGATCCCGAGAGCTTTACGCGAGCTTGTCGAGGCTTACGCCAGTTTGAGTCTGATAGGCCGCAGGATCATCAACGCCAGCAGCCTGATCATTCGGCCATACGCCAAGGTGAGCGGTCCGCCCACGATTTTAGAGCAGCCGTGGCCCATGCCGTCGATTTGTCGGCGTGGCAGGCATTACAGGCGACCAGAATCTTCAAAGCGTCGCTCATTGCCGGGGGGACGAAGTGAAACGTGTGGCTCCGTACGTTCACGTCGGCGATCGTCTGTTCGATCTTCAGCATGTGGCAAGCGATGCACTCGTTGCCTTGCCTACCAACTTTGTGATGCGTGTGTTGTTCGATCGTTGGCGCGTGAGGGCCATTAGCCATGGTGGGGATTGGAGATCGATTTTTGGGTTTCACCTCGTGCTGCTGGACCGCAGCATGAAGAAGACCACGATCAGTGCTGCTAGCACCACTATGGTTGCTGCGATGATGATCAGGGGTGAAATAATCAGGGGTGAATTCGCCCGCGCCGCGGGTGGGCGCGTAGCGTGGAAGTACTGGAAGGTGCTGGTGTGTCCTTTGCCCTAGATGGCACACCTCCTTGCAACCTGCAGCCTCCCTTTGTGAACGTCGCTGAAAACTATGTGATTGTCGAACCAGCTCTGGGCGGCCAACGCAGATTTAAAACCAAGTAGTTTCCAGCAGTCTGGTTTGCTAAGGTCATTTCTGGCATCGGCTTTCGGAAGAAAGTCAGATCCGAGACTAGCAGCGACGGGCGACGGAGACGGCGACGGCGGAAGGTACGGTGGCAAAAGCACAGGGCAAGATGGATTCAGAAAACCGACATCTGGGTCGTCGCAGTCAAATCCGAACTCGCCATCTAGTCTTCTGTATCTGAAATAGCTTTACTAATTGGGCAAACCCGCTGCATATTGGAAATGGTTATGCCACTTCCCCCAGCGGGTCCTCTTATCCTGACGGGCGCCGAGCGCGCTCACCTGATGAAGCTCATCCGGCACCGTGGGATGCCGCAAGGAATTCTTCTGCGGATTAGGATCGTTTTGGAGGCGTCTGCGGGACTTGCTAATCATGCAATTGCGCGAAAGCTATCTACTTCCGTCCCCACGGTACTGTTGTGGCGACGGCGATACGAGAGTGATGGCCTTAGCGCCATTTTCGAAGATCGGCCACGCAGTGGACGCCCGAAACGTCTTTCACCAGCGAAGGAAGCGGCGATTGTCGAGGCAACGATGAAGACCAAGCCCCGACATGCGACCCAGTGGAGCGTACGAACGATGGCCGCAGCGCAAGGCGTGAGCCCGGCGACCGTGCAGCGGATGTGGGAGAAGCACAAGCTGCAACCGCACCGCGTCGAGTCTTTCAAGTTCAGTACCGATCCGCAGTTTGCTCCGAAAGTTCGCGACATTGTAGGCCTTTATGTAAACCCGCCCAACAGGGCTATCGTGCTCAGCGTGGATGAGAAGAGCCAGATTCAAGCTCTCGACCGCACGCAGCCTATCCTTCCCCTGCGGCCCGGCCTGCCTGAGCGACAGACACACGACTACGAGCGGCACGGGACCACGACGTTATTCGCAGCACTTAACGTAATGGAGGGAACCGTCATTGCCGAGTGCCAGCCGCGACATCGCCATCAGGAGTTTCTTCGGTTTCTTGACCGGATCGATGAATCGGTGAGTTCCCGGCAGGAAATCCATCTCGTGCTTGATAACTATGGCACCCACAAGCACCCAGAAGTGAAGAAGTGGCTGGCTGCTCGCCCACGCTACCATGCGCATTTCACGCCAACCAGCTCGTCATGGCTCAATCAGATCGAACGCTGGTTTGCGGAGATCACACGCAAACGTATTCGGCGCGGGACTTTTCGCAGCGTGAGGGATCTGATCAAGGCGATCAACGAATATGTGCGCCATTACAATCAAAACCCGCGTCCTTTTCAATGGGTCGCGAGCGCCAGCCGCATTATCCGGAAGGTCAACAAATACAAAGCAGTTCTGGAGACCGGCGAGTAGCCTGCTGCTCCTCAATCTGATCAATTCAGCATCGGAAGGATTTCGGATTCAAGGAAAGAGAGTCTCGACTTCAAGGCCTTCGCGTTATCCATTGTCGGTGCCCCGTTCACCGGAATCAGGTCGTCAACTGATTCGCCATTTTCCACCGCTTTGACCCATGCACGCATCTCAGCCAAATACCCTTCGAGCGCTTCGGCGGGCGACAGCGCGTATTCAGTGCTGAGGTACGCGGGAGGAATGTCTCCAACCGCTACCCAAATGTGCCGATCGACATCCGCCGAGCCGGGATCAAGTTCAACGAGAAAAAGGCCAAACACCCCGGGTATCGAGAGAGCAATCCAGACGTTACCGGTCTGCCGAGCCCACGAGAACCCTCCGAGGAAAGTATTCATGCTCGACACCAGATCCTCTGTGCCGGACTCCTCTGACCGAATGCTCAACGGCCGGATGTTGGGGAAGGGCGTTGTCATACCTCCCTCAGTGTCCTACAGCCGGTGAATTATTAGCAAAGAAACTTCAGAGACAGAAGACTAGCCCGGAAACATCATTCCGATTGACCGGATCTCCTTCTACATAAGCATACCGGTTCCAACTCCCCGGATTGGAGAGCTTTCCGCTCTTACGGTACGGGTCCGCCGAGAAATTCCCCCTGTTGGTGCGCACCATCGCGGGGCAGAGGGTTTCGCAGCCGGTTCGGGTGGTTCGACCCCACCACCCGGTTTGGGAGCGTGTCTTTCACTAGTATCCGTTTGGTACCGGTGACAACGCTGTTTGGGCCCGTCGGAGGCTCGAAAGATAGTAGCGGGCCGGAGTCCTTGACCGAAAGATGGCCTGTACGGCCACGCCATTTCAGACGACACTGGCGTATCCTTTAGCCTCATGGGGTCTTGGCTTTGCAGAGCCGGGCCCCGCTTTTTTCTCTCGTGCGGTTGCCAACGCCGGGAATTTGCTGAAGGGATGCGGCGGCGGGCTGTCACTGCCTTGAAACTTTCCGCGCGCAAAAATGCACAATTAGAGTGTGAGCATGCCCAGGATTATCGCCGTTGTGTGTAACGACGGAGCCGCCTTCGTCGATCTCGATTGCGGCCACCGGTTTGAACTTGCATCCGGTGAGCAAACGCCGACCACGGGGTGTCTCTATCCGTGCCAGGAATGCGAACACTACCATAGCGTAGCCAACGCCTAGGCATGCAAGCGTTAAAATCTTAGCCGTGAACACCCGCTTCGGCGCGCAGCCGCGCCGTGATGCCGGATCCCACCGCCAGCGCCCCGAGCACCTGGCCTTCGCCCGTAAACCCACGCGATGGATCCGGGCTAAACACTACAAACAGGCGGGTGTCAAAAGTTTCCATTCGCCAAGCCGTCGCCCCGTCGCCGCTGGAGTAGACCTCGAGTTCAACCGCGTGACGCGCCACGTCCGCCAGGATACGCAACCGGTCGACCCCGCCCACCGGGACGCCACCGCCTGCCTCAACCGCAGCGTATTGCCCAGCGGCGAAACAAACGTCATCCCGGGCAAACGGCGATACTCTGACCCCTACTTGCCGGAGGGCAGTTACGGACTAAACAGGTTCACCTCGTGCTCAACCCGATTCAGCAGCCGTTAGACTGGCAGGCTCGAATCCGAGCAAATTCAGTTGCCGGTGCTCTCGCAAGGGAATTTCTGCGGCACGCACGATGACAGAACAGGTGCGATCACCTTCATCGTGGTGAAGGCCACGCCGTTGGCGCGGATGCCGAGTGCAAAAATGGGCCAGTCGGACATTAGCGAGATTGTTCCGCGTTTTCCTACTATGCCCGGGAACAAATCAGCCAGCACCTTCGAGACATGACCATTGGCCGGAATTGTCACGATGTCACCAGGAGACAGGCTGGTGCCCGATTCGTCGAAAAACGCCAGCGATACCGTCGCCGGTTCGTTGCCGACGGCGGTTGCAATCGCGACGCCCGTCGAGTATCCCTGCGTGTAGTCGAATGGCATATACAAGTGGGTATCAGGAACCTGCGCCATAGGCACGGCGGCCTCTGAGTCCGCCTGCCCCGGCGCCTGCAGCCCGAAAATTGCCGTGCCGCTGATTATCCCAGCGGCTGGCTGCATCTCTCCAGGTGAGGACAGGCTCGCCGATCCCGTCTTTAAGGCGCTGCCAGCCGAGGCCTGGATAATACGAAGCCCGCCCGGTGGAATGGTGTCCGTCACGCTGGCCGCGTTGCCGTCGGCGCCAAGAGCCAGAGTCAGGGGATTACCGTTGTCATCCCAGAATTCCAGCTTGAATTGTCCGGCTACAGTATCGGTGTTCACTAGTTGAAACGTTGTCTTCCAGCCACCGCCGCTGGCGATGTGCGCGAAGGTTCCGCCCGTTCGGCTCACCCCCGCAATCGCTTCGATGGTGGTGAACGCCTTGCCGTTGGCGCGTATCCCCAGTCCGAAAATGCTGCTGGCCGCGCTGAAGTGAGCCGCGCCGCGCTTGCCTTGTGTCGCCGGGAAGAAGTTGGCCAGCACCTCGGCATTGTGGCCGCGCTGCGGGATACTCACTGTGTGTGTGTCGGCGATAGCCGTTCCGCCGTTGTCGACAAACGAACCGGAGACGGTGGCCGCCTGCTGGCGCGGGTCGGCAAAAGCCACACCGGTGACATAACCCGGCGTATTGTCGAAGGGCAGAAACAAATCGGTGCCGCCGGCCGGGCTGAGGGGTACGGCAGCCTCGGAATCGCCTTGGCCGGGCGTCTGCAATCCGAAGATGGAATTGCCATTGACCGTGGCGGGCGCGGACAACTCCGCCCAGCCCTTGTTGAGCTCGGCCGTGGTGCCGGCGGTGCGAATGAAACGCGCACCGTGCGGAGGGATCACGCTGGTAAACGAGGCAGCGACGCCATCGGCTCCCAAGTCCAGCGCGAGCGGCGCCGCCGGTGTCGCTCCAGAAATCCAGCGTGAAGTTGGCCGTGGTCAGGGCAGTGTTGAGCAGAATGAAGGTAGTGCGGAAACTAGCGCCGTCGGCGATGTGCGAGATGGTGCGGGTTACGGGAAGGCCGGTGGTATTGATCAACACCCCTACGCTCACGGGAGGGTCAATTGCCAGATCAGGCTTGCCATCCTGGTTGAAATCTCCCACTACCAACTGGCCACTCCCCAACTGGCCAGCCCCGTAGCTACCCAGCTGGCTCAAGTAGACCGGCGATTGAAAGGTGCCGTCCCCGTTCCCGCGCAACACTGCTAGGTCGGGCAACACAGTTGCAGCCAGATCGAGCTTGCCGTCACCATCGAAATCCGCCATGGCTATCCAGTCAGTAGGTCCGACGGCATACTGCCGAGCTGGCTGAAACGTGCCGTCACCTTTTCCCATCAGCACTGAGAGACCGGTGAAAATCGAATTGACTGCGACATCCAGTTTGCCGTCTCCGTTGAAATCACCCACCACACCAGAATTGGCAAGAATCCCCGGTGCGAAAGACACTGCGGCCTGGAACGTCCCGTCGCCTCTGCCTAGCAGGAGCGCCACGCCGTGAGTGCTAAATGGGCTGGCCGTCCCGGTCACCAGGTCCAGATTCCCATCGCCGTTGAAGTCCGCGGCGGCTATCCAGCCTGCTCCGTAGAAAAGCGGGGAGTTCACCGGCGATTGAAACGTGCCGTCACCCTTCCCGAGCAGCAACGCGATGTGGTTGGCGCCCGAACTCTGCCCCGGTGCTACCGCAATATCCAACTTGCCATCCCGGTTGAAGTCTCCAACCGCCAGCCACGTTGGGGAAAACAAGTCCGGCACTGGCACGCTAATCGCAGGCTGAAATGTGCCGTCCCCGTTGCCCAGAAGCACAAGGACGCCCAATATCCCGGGCGACTCTTGTAGGAGCACACCCGGCAGCGCCAAGTCCTGCTTGCCATCGCCGTTGAAATCCGCCACGGCGATTTCTCGGCCGTGGAAGTCGTTGAACAGATCGGCCGCCAGCGGATAGACCCTGCCCCGCTGGAAGGTGCCGTCGCCGTTGCCGAGCAGGATGACAAGTAGGGTTGGATTGGGCGGGTTGCCAACTGACAATTGAACCAGGTCGGGCCTGCCATCTCCGTTGAAGTCACCGACGCCCAAGCCTACGGTGGACCTGCCGCCGAAGTTCGTAAGTGTCACGATATTGGTGGCCGAAAAGTTTATGGTCTGATCAACTCCCGCGGACACGCCCGCGAGCGCGGTAAAGACAAGGATTCCGGGAGCCAAACGCATGGAAATCAAACCTCCTTAGGGACGATCATGATCCGGGCTTTCCATTCAGGCCGGCATCGGTTGGACCGAGTATACATCCACTCGCCTCCGTCGAACTCATTTAGCGATCACTTTGAGCGACTGTGTTACAAAAACAATTCTGTCGGCGGAACCGAACCAAACACCAATCTCGTCGGTCGACTATTCCGTCGAATGCCGCCACGACTGCCACGATCAGGCAAACCGTGACGGCAATCGCGAATACACTGTGGATGGTTCGGGAACGGGCCTAGGAAACGTAGCCGGCAACGGCGATGTGGGTTTCTGCGGTTGTGAAGTTGTCATAACCAACCGATCGGAGCCGAATGGAGCTGGGGGACCAGTTCAGATCCCAGCTGGCAGCGCAGCCTAGCCTCCGCCCGCTGGTCCGGACGGACGGAGGCTGGCGTGCACCTGATGGAGTCACCACCTTGCGGCGGGTGCTTCAACATTCAACCGGTGCGACGAGTTGTGGTCGCGGAAACACGGTCGATGGCGATGTTCAAGCCACTCCGGCACAGCACCTCTCCATCCACGATGCCGCGGTGGCCGAAGCCCATCCGTCCCATAACCAATAGGCTGACCAAATATGGCGGGTTCCGACTATATCGACCCCCACGCAGTCGACAGTTGCAAATCGCCCTGGACCACCGTGAAGCCGCGCTCATTTCGGTAAGTGACCTTCACAGGCGACTGGCCCCGACCAGCAGCGTTTCCTCATTGATATACAATCAGACCCGTCCCAAGCAGATCCAACGAAATTCGGAAACCCGCAAAAGCCCGCGATTCGCTGGGGGCGGAATCAGATGGAAGGAATGCGTGCCTTCATTATGAACTGCAGCCTTAGAAAACTGTTCTTGGTACTCGTAAGTGGCTTCGGCGTGAGCCAGATATGTGCGAGTTTGATGGCCCAGTCCCTCGGCTTCATCGAATACCCTTTGCCGAATCTACGTGGTTCGTCCAGTACGATCGCGACTAAGACGAAGATACCGCTCGGGGCGGACAACGCCTATGGCACGCTGCCGCTTAGCTTTGAGCCCAATCAGGGACAGACCGATGCGCGGGTGAAGTTTCTGGCACGTGCTTCCGGCTACACGCTGTTTGTGACCGCGGACGAAGCCGTATTCGCCGGGCGCGACGGGTCGGTGGAGCGGATGAAGCTGATCGGCGCGAAGCGGAACATGCGGATGGAGCCGCTGGATAAACAGCCGGGCATCAGCAATTACTTCATCGGCAACGATCCGTCGAAGTGGCGGACCAACGTTCCCAACTACGGGCGCGTGGCCTTGCGAGGAGTGTATCCGGGGATCGATCTGATCTTCTACGGCAACGAACGCCAGCTCGAATACGACTGGGTGGTCGCGCCAGGCGCCGATCCGAAGCAGATCCGGGTGAAGTGGGAAGGCCCGAGTCAGGTGACGAAGAACGCCAGCGGCGATCTGGTGCTGAGCGCGTCGCTGGTCCAGCAGAAGCCGGTCATTCTCCAGGAAGGGAAGCGGATCGAAGGCGGATACGTGGTGCGCGGCCGCGAGGTCGCGTTTGAACTCGCCAAGTACGATGCCACGAAGCCGCTGGTGATCGATCCGGTGCTGGTGTACTCCACCTACCTGGGCGGCAGCGGGATCGATCAAGGCACTGGCATCGCGGTGGACGGCTCGGGCAACGCCTATGTGACGGGCTATACAATGCTCGACCAATTTCCCCACCACCAACCCTCTGCAGGCCAGCAACGGCGGCGGCTCACGGATGCGTTCGTGACCAAGATCAACGCGGCGGGCTCGGCCCTGGTGTACTCCACCTACCTGGGCGGCAGCGGGGACGATGTTGGCAATGGCATCGCGGTGGACGGCTCGGGCAACGCCTATGTGACGGGCTCCACAAACTCGACCAATTTCCCCACCGCCAACCCTCTGCAGGCCAGCAACGGCGGCGGCGAGCGATGCGTTCGTGACCAAGATCAACGCGGCGGGCTCGGCCCTGGTGTACTCCACCTACCTGGGCGGCAGTGGCGACGATCTTGGCAACGGCATCGCGGTGGACGGCTCGGGCAACGCCTATGTGACGGGCTCCACACAACTCGACCAATTTCCCCACCGCCAACCCGCTGCAGGCCAGCAACGGCGGCGGCGGTCGAATGCATTCGTGACCAAGATCAACGCGGCGGGTTCGGCCCTGGTGTACTCCACCTACCTGGGCGGCAGCGGGGGCGATGCAGGCAATGGCATCGCGGTGGACGGCGCGGGCAACGCCTATGTGACGGGCTACACAGACTCGACCAATTTCCCCACCGCCAACCCTTTGCAGGCCAACTTCGGCGGCGGCTTCATCGGCGATGCGTTCGTGACCAAGATCAACGCGGCGGGTTCGGCCCTCGTGTACTCCACCTACCTGGGCGGCAGCGGGGGCGATCAGTGGCAATGGCATCGCGGTGGACGGCTCGGGCAACGCCTATGTGACGGGCAACACAAGCTCGACCAATTTCCCCACCGCCAACCCTCTGCAAGCCAGCAATCGGCGGCGGCGCAGCGATGCGTTCGTGACCAAGATCAACGCGGCGGGTTCGGCCCTGGTGTACTCCACCTACCTGGGCGGCAGCGGGGGCGATGCTGGCTCAGGCATCGCGGTGGACAGCTCGGGCAACGCCTATGTGACTGGCTAGCACAAGCTCGACCAATTTCCCCACTGCCAACCCTCTGCAGGCCAGCTATCGGCGGCGGCTACATCGGATGCGTTCGTGACCAAGATCAACGCGGCGGGTTCGGCCCTTGTGTACTCCACCTACCTGGGCGGCAGCGGGGACGATCGTGGCAATGGCATCGCGGTGGACGGCGTCGGGCAACGCCTATGTGACGGGCTAGACCGCCTCGACAATTTCCCCACCGCCAACCCTCTGAGCAACTGGCGGCGGCTCCTTCGATGCGTTCGTGCTGTCGATTTCCGCTCCCGTTCAAATCTCTGCTGCAACGCATTTCGTGCCGGTGACTCCCTGCCGGATTGCGGATACGCGAAACCCCAACGGGCCTTTTGGAGGACCAGCAATCGCCGGGGGAGCGTCCCGCGATTTTGTGATCCCCAACAGCGCCTGCGGTATTCCGTCGACGGCCGCCGGCTATTCCCTGAACGTTGCGGTGGTTCCTCGCGGGACGCTGGGATTCCTGACACTGTGGCCATCCGGGCAGTCTCAGCCGCTGGTAGCCACGCTCAATTCACTCGATGGCAGGGTTAAGTCCAACGCCGCGATCGTGCCGGCCGGCTTGAACGGGGCGGTGAGCGTATTCGCCACCGATACGACCGACGTGATCCTCGATATCAACGGGTATTTTGTAGCGGAAAGCAGCCCTACTGCACTGGCTTTCTATCCGCTGACGCCGTGCCGCATTGCGGACACGCGCAATGCAACTGCTCCGTTAGGAGGGCCTAGCCTGACGGCGCAGAGCACCCGTTCGTTCCCGATCCTCGAAAGCAGTTGCGGGCTGCCATCGAATGCACAGGCGTACTCCTTGAACTTCGCCGCTCTGCCGAATGGTCCGTTGGGATTCCTCACCGCATGGCCGGCAGGGTTACCGCAACCCCTGGTGGCCTCACTGAACGCTCTGACGGGCACCGTCACCGCGAACGCCGTCATCGTACCCGCGGGCGCCAACGGGGCAGTGGACGTGTTTACCACCAACGATACGGATTTGGTTATCGATATCAACGGCTACTTCGCGCCGCCGGGGTCAGGAGGCTTGTCGCTGTACAATCTGACGTCCTGCCGGGTGCTGGATACGCGGCAACCGCCGGGAACGGAGCCGTTCAGTGGATCACGCGAGGTGAATGTCGGAGCGAGTTCATGTGGCGTGCCAGCAACAGCGCAGGCCTATGTGTTCAACGCGACGGTGGTGCCGTCAGGCCCTCTCGGTTTCATCACCATGTGGCCGCAAGGAGAGATGCAACCCTTGGCGGCGACGTTGAATGCAATCGATGGGGCGATTACGTCGAACCTGGCCATTGTTCCAACGACGAGTGGGTCTATTGACATCTTCGCATCCGATCCCACCCACCTGGTGTTGGACATTTTTGGCTATTTCGCTCAGTAAGGTCCATTCAGCCGGGTGCTGGTTGCCTTACACGCGGCTGCCGATTATTCCCAATATGAGGAGGGTAATGCCGACTCCAATTAGTATATTGCGCGTGGTATGGGACTTCGGTGTGAACAGTTTAACCGAGGCGACGTCGTCGAAAGCAATCTGCTTTTCACCCGCGTGTGAATCTACCAGCGTGAAAGTGGTGGTGGATACTGCTCCCCGAGCGCCCCGCACAATTTGTTTATTCTTGAGTCGAAGCTCGATGTTGGTACCCACTGGCATGCCTACGATCTGCGTGGTCACGCTGGCCGTATCGGGGCTGGCGACCGCGGATTGGATCAGGACTCCCAAGATTAGAACCGCTGATAGCACCTGTAACATCCGGCCTCCTCGCGAGTATAAGTTAGCCGGGGTTTCCGTTTTCGCTCCCCAGCGCCAAGCAGTATACCGCAGTCACCTCCATTGCGACCTATAGCAATGGGATATTGCTACTCGTCATCTGTAGGCGCGGACAACAAGAATCTACCTTGCGTCCGAAGAGGGCGTGGTGGTTGTGCTGGATTGGTGGTGAGGAATTGAAAGTCTGGCCCGAAACATCTGATCCACACGTGATCGCGTGAATCCACCGCGACACCGACGACCGAGCCGACAACCCAGTGGTTCGGGAGCGGCTTCGGCCATGCGGGATCTACGCGAAACACCCGCACCAGTGTGGTCCGCAATAATTTCGATCGGGCGCTCAAGCGGCCTCCTTCTGTAAGCAATATCGTGGTGCAATCCACCGAGAACTGGCACCGATTTTACATGGTAACCGGCCGGCAGCAAGTGTCTAGGAGCTACAGCCGGAACGCAGTCCCGGGAGGGGTTCGGAATTCCAGGCCCTAAGGAGGATTGTGGCCGCCCGCGATTGTAATGTATCGTCCAATCCGCTGTCGGATGTTCAGTCACGTTGCAATGCAAATAGGAGACCGGCGGACCCGGATCGTATTTTTTGCGGAGCACAGCCCCTCCGTATTCTCCTGACCCGGCTCCCCGAGCCACCGCGTTCGTGACCACCTTCTATCCCAATGCCAAGGTTGTCGAGGCAGCCTCGCTCGTGCGGGTGGCTTTGCGCCACGAATCGGTGGCACCTTGGGCCAGTCCCGGCATCACTGACCACTCCGATGATCTCGTAGTCTGGGCCGGCAATTTCATTCACCGTTAGTCGCGACCCGCTTGAACGCCCGTTCCGCAAGCAGGATCAAAAATATCGCCACACCACTAGGACCACCAGCGCTAGTGCCAGGGCAATCAGGCGCAGTTCTCGGCCCGAGTCGGGCGGACCAAACTTCCCCCAAGGGCCACCGTGTCGGCTAGGGCTACTGGGTACATAAGACGTGCTGGACTCGAGAGTGTAGAAGTCCCCGAGCGCATATGTATTTTGGTGGCCCTTTGCGCAACTGAGCTGATGATCGCCCATCGCATCATCAATCTCGGTGCCGCGTGCGATTTCTCTGAATGCAATAAACGTCTGACATTGCTTGCAATTGACGCCGATATAAGCGTGCATGGCACCGCTCTCCGCTTGCGACGTACGCAGCGCATCAGCCGCCGCAACTTCTGAAAACACTGCTCCGTCTGGGGAGGGTATGGCTAGAGCGTGGATCATGATTGTTTCCTGTTGAAGATTGTACGGAATCAAAGTGAGATTTTCTAAGCGGGCAAAGTCCCGATATTATCGAGTCTTTGCCTGAAAGTAGTCAGCTAATTACCCAGGGATCAATCGCCTTCGTACCGAACTTGACCTGCATGAAATAGCGGATTCCGTCCATTTCGAAAGGTAGCCGGTCCGAGATGATGCAATTGGCTCAAGACGGACGGAGCAGGTCAATGTTTTCCATAGTTTATAGGTAGGCGGCCGATCCGAACGACAGATGGCCGCCTATCAAGCAGGCTTATTCCACGCGATCACTGTCAACCACGCGAGCGAGCTGCGGAGCCGGGCAGCGTATAGGCACCGCGGTCAAAATAGGGCAGTAAACGCTTCATCCCCTCGGCCCGTGGACTACAACAATGACGGGCCGAATGGCAAGCGACGACTCTTGCGTAACCTGTCCAAAGAGTTACCCGGACATCGGAATTGAGGACCGAATTGATGACGACTAATCATAGGCGTGGGCCTGGCTGATCAAAAATACCGGCATAGCACTAGGAACACCAGTGCCAATACCTGTGCCAGTATCAGCGAAACTAAAAACAGCTCTTTGCCTGAGCCAAGCCGCCCAAACCTCTCCCAAAGACCGCCGCGCCGGGCAGAAGTGCTGGGTGCGTAGGAAGTGCTGGACTCGAGCGTGTAGAAGTCCCCGACCACGTATGTATTTTGGTGGCCGTCTGCACACTTGAGTTGATGGTCTCCCAAGGCATCACCTATTTCGGTGCCTCGCGCGATTTCTCTAAACATAGTAAACTTCCGACATTGCTTGCAATCGACACCGATGTAGACGTGCGTGTCGATGCTCTCCGCTAAAGAAGTTTGCATCATATTACCCGCGGTAACTTCGAAATATCCTTCTCGCGATCTATGCCAGCCCGGATCATCCGACCTCCATTTAGATTCAGAACTGAATCTGCTCAGTTGACGACGCCGAGAAATTGACTGTTTGATAAGGGCCTATCCCCGGGCCCGCCCCAGGCCACAACATCGAGATCGCCGAACTGAAGGGGTAAGTGGCGAAGATCGTCACAGGCTGCCCCACTCCAAACGCTGTGGCAGGTGGCCACTGGGTAGTGTCGTTGAGAGCAACAGCCAATGTCTCACTGACCGCCGTACCCGTGGAGTCGGTAAATGTGACCTGCATATCCGCGGGAATAAGCCCCGGACCCCCGGCCTGGATCTGGCTGGCAATCTGGCCGATGGTCACCGTACAGGTATTGGGAAGCTGAGCGCAGTTCTGCCCGTGCACGATGGTGTACCGGGTCCCTGCCTTCACCGCCGCGGCTGTCAAGTCATAAATCCACATCCCACGCGAGAGTTCAAAGATCGAAATCACCGCAAAGATCATCGGGATTCCGACGAGCGTGAACTCGAGCGTTGCGTTACCGCGTCGTCTGTTACGCCGGCTCGTCATCATCATGAATCTCTGAGCCTCATTTGTACTGTTCGTGTAACCGTGAACTGCCCGGCCAGGCCTGGGATTGGGATCATAAGGGGGGTCTGGTAGGTGACGGACACCGATGAAGCCGCCGAGCCGTCGGCGCCGTTCACAACTTTCGACGCGGTAACCTGAACCGGCAATGCATTGCAACCCGAAACGCCGCGTACATTACTCATAGAGTTCAACTCGGCTAAAGCATGTGTGCAAGCGCCGGCGCTATCATCGGCCGTCAACGTCGTCGTCGAGGTATACATGACAGCGACACGCGCGGCGTTCTCAGTTGAAATGAGCGCATAGGCATAGAAACCCATGTCCAAGACCCCAGCAAACAGAAAGAAAATGAAGGGTGCGAGGAATGTCACCTCTAGAAGTGCTTGGCCTTTGTGACGCCGTTTATTCGATGGACTCTGACTGGATATGGCCATTGGACTCCCATCTACTCCACGAGAGCGACTTTTTTGAACGGTGACCCGCCTGTCAAGCTGGAATAGTTGTTATTGAAACCTGAAGTGCCGATCAAGGTCAGCGTATCGGCAACGACCATGGTGTACGCTGCGTTTGCACTCGAGTTGCCATACATCGTGATGCCGTTATTTCTGTTGTAGATAGTTCCCTGGTACACCGCAGTGCTCCCGCCGCCATAGTTATCGCAGTAGGTACACTTGGAATCGGTCGGCGCGCTCCGGTCGTCAAAAAACAGAATTCCCGTGTAAGTACCCGAGGTTGGGGCGGTCAGAGAGACAGTCGAAGTTGCGTTGATGTCGATCGGGCTGTAAGTGTAGGTCCCCTTATCTGTAGCACCGAAGGTGTTGTAAAACATGACGCCCGTTCCTACGATGCTGGAGTTCGCTGATTGCGTGGTGAGACCACCTCCGACCAGAATGTAGTCACCGGGTAAGAAATTGAAGGTGTTGTTTTGGACATTGATTCCTCCACAATAAACCCCCGGAGATAAGGTAACACTGGTTTGATTGCCATTCGCTTTGAAATTCTTGTAATCGCAGGTGTATGGCGCAGACGCCGGCGCAGAAAGGTTTGCGAGCGGGTCGGGCGCCACGGGTGCGCCGGTGTTGGGTGAAGGAGTCAGTGCATAGTGTGTGTTTACTCCACCTACAATGTCGTATTCGGGCGCCGAGATGAGTCCGCCACCGTTAGTCCCGACGGCCGAGCCGCTATTGGAATCTACATACACACCGCAACTGGAGGTCAGACTGGCCGTACCTCCCACAGACAATGCTCCGTCGGCCGTTTTATTCAGCACGTAGATGCAATCTTGCGACCCGACTAGCGCGGCTGTCGCTCGCGACGTTACGGCGCCCGTCGCGTGCCCTGAGATTACCGCCGAGAATAACTGCGGCACAATCTGCGTCACGCGAAAAGTGACCCAATACGAAGCGCTGCTCAAACCAGTGGTGGTCGGGGGAGTGGCCGAGACGCCGGCTGTGTATGTTACGTCCTGATTGGAGCTGTGAATGAAGCCATTCTGTTTGGCATACAGGCAGCCATTTTCAATCGCGTTGGAGGGAACGATAATTGTCGGATCACAGTATTGCGGCGTGGTTTGACAGATGATCGAGCCGCCACACGAGAAACTCGAGCCGGTGTTTGAGGAGTGGAACGCGATTGCCGCCGCATAAGCGGCTGAGTCCGCCGCAGCTTGCGTCGATTTCTTCACATATTGCATGTAACCTAGATCCACGACGAGCCCGACCATCCCGAACAACGGGATCGCAGCGAAGGTTACCATTAAGAGAGCCTGTCCGGCATGTTTTCTCGGGTGTTCATGCATGTTCATTGCCGTTCCTCTCGAGACACTTTATGGAGTGCAGTCGGGCACAACCGTTTCCACAACACTTCGTTTCGGGGCCAATAGGTTCTTATTCAAGCGCTGGGCCGGTTTTCTGAGTGGTCACCGAAGCCAGTGTGGGCATCGCCCACAAGTTAATCAAAGTTAACTGGCTGAAGTGTTAGCCAGGACGAGTTGGCTGTTAGTGACGCTCCATATACCGGAGACACTATTCCCGGCGCCAATGAACAGCGCGGCGGAAGCTAGGGCCACGAACGCCAGAAGCAACGTATATTCGATCAGGTCCTGCCCTTGTTCGTCGCGATAAAAGTTCAAGAGTGGTTTCATTTCGCTCCTCATTTACTGCTTCTCAGTAATCATCAATACTTGCCTGAAATACAGAGGTACTGGAAACGGCAACCTCGGCAAAGCAATCTTTTAGTCAAGTGGCGGCGGCTTATTTACTATCTTTTGATGCCAGCAGGAAGCAACTCTGCGTCTGGCAGACTAATCACTGACTTTAGATAGCGAGGATATAGGTCAAAGAAGAACAGTTTGGAGAAGTCTATGTGTTCGCGGAGATCGAGGAACGCACCGCGCAAGGTTTTGATGCGGATGCCTTTAGATCCTCAAACATGCGAATAACGCGAGGAATGGATCAAAACTCTGCTCGAAACGCCCAAGGCTCTCTCCTGGCTCCCCAACTACCGGCAGGGAGGTAGATCCGCCTGCCGGCGTCCTTTACTGAGTGCAACAATTACGAAATTGAAACAGTACGACGAATTACGTCCAGCTCATACCTTGACGCCTTGCGCTCACTCTCCCTTCTTTGCCGCTTTCGACGCCGGTTTCCCTTCGGCCCGCGCCCATACTTTCAAAGCTGGAAATGGTTGCTCGCCCCTGCTAGGAAGCCCGGTTTCCACTGAGACGATCGTTACAATACCGAGCTCCAGCAGCTCTACGGCACAAGCAAATGCTTCGTCCGGTGATAGCCCGAGCTTCTTGCCTAATTGCAGGATCGGTTCGTGCATAGGGTCTCTAACTGGACCAGCGGCAACCAGAGCATCAAGCGCCGCAATCTTTTGGTTGTCCTGCTCTTCCTTTCGCGCCATTTAGCCTCCTTTCTTCGCGTTCTTTAGCCGACGCGTCGGCAACGCTTTCACGGCTTCAGTGAAGCTTACCGGAGACGTGCCGACGAGCTCGATGGTTTTGTATGTTCCGGGCATCCCGAGGCCCTCCCTTCAGTCTGTTCCACCTCAATTGTCCTCTATTTTTTTTAGGGTCGCTTCGGTCCACAGAATGCCTTTGTTTTTGCCCCGCCTCCGGAATAGTCGTCTTCGTCAGAAACTGTCGGACCAGCCGCCAGCGACCTGCCCTCAGCGCTGATCGTATGGCGACTTCACGCTCCCTGGCCACGCCGCGCGCCAGTGTAAGATTCGCCAGGTTGGCGCAGCCAATTAACAGAACCATCCCCACGGCTGCCAGCAGCACCAATAGAGAACTCCGCAATTCTTGGCCGACCACAATGTCGGAAAGGCGTTCCACCACCACGCCCCAATCTTTATTCGAATCCGGATAGTCCTGTGCGATTCGGGCGCCGATGGTGTTCATCTCGGCGGACGCCTGTTGTAGCGTGACGTTGCGTTTCAGCCTGGCGAAGGAGCCGAACAAATGAAAATTGTGGGTCTCGTTTTGCGGCTCAAAGGTCAAGGTCATGCGGTTCTGTTTCCAGCACTTCCTCGATCCGTTCCGCAGGAACGTGTACATTCGCTAACCCACCCTTCTGTAACCTGACATGGGTAGCATTGACCTCTTCGACCGTGAAAGAGTTGTATTGACACGGAGGCACAGTCGGAAAAATGCTGACGGTCTGGCGCTGACGAGCAAAGGCGCGCAACTGCCCGAGGCGGTCGCCGAGTTGGCCGGCATTGGCGGGCTCGCCGCGCACGAGGCCAAGCAGATGATGGCCGAGGGACACAGGGACCTTTTCCTGCAACTCGACCGCGTTGGTGAACGGATCGTACTTAAGTCCAGCATCCGCAGCAGACCCTGGAGGCTCTGGATCACGCGTCGAGACTTCCTTGCAGAAGACCAGCATCGGCTTACGGTAGTCTTGCGCGACCTGCACCTCGTCCCTGACCTGGTCACGTGCTGACAACAATCAGTAGAAAAGCATCGCAGGTTTTGGCGGCATCGAGGTAGCGCATCCTTTTTTAAGTTTTGATCTGGCCGCTGACGGTGGTTGGAGCGACGTGATGCCGTTCGCTAGTTTCGCTCGTCGATTTAGGCAGTACGCGTCAAAAGTGCTTTTTGCCAGATTTGGGTTGGTCCGGTCCCGATTTCGATCGAAGCGCTTCTCGCAGACTTTCGTCAGCATTCTCCAAGCACTCTTCGATTTCATTGAAGTCCGGAACCTTGCGCGGATCAACGTGTGTGAGCGAGCTCGCGATGGATTGAATCTTATGCTTGCTGTCGTTAAGACGTGCTCTTTCTTCTTCAGTCAGCCCCACCGAAATGTGCCTCCTAGCAAGATAGAAAGCGTCGATGCCGAGAAGATGGAAGTCATATTTGGCCGTGAATTCAAGCTAGAAGCCGCCGATCCCTACTTGTTCTTTGCCTACCGCTTCCGTGATCTCTCCCTGGTGACGCGGCTCATCGTATCGCTTGGTTACGGATTTGGCGACGCGCACATTAACAAGATGCTCACGCAAAGCCTTCGCGCAGACCCGGAACGCCGACTGTTGGCAATCCAGCGGTGCGATGAGAAGGACTGCGACAGGAAGGCCAATGAGATTTGAACACTCTTGGATCTCGGTGACGACCGGGCGGACCAAGTTAGCATGCACTCGGGATCCGCCAAACAATTCCTGGAAACATCGAACTTAGCTGAGTTGCTAGTAAAGCTGATCCCGGCCATCAAGGACGCTCCGTTCTAGCCGCCCTTCGAGCCCCCCCGCTCTGTTTCTACCGCAAACCACATAAACACTCTTTATAGCAGGCCCGACCATTCGTTCGCCCCCAAGCGTGGTACTTGGCGGGTTTCGCCGGAGTAACGCGCCACTCGGAGACCGCCTAAGTCGATTGCGGCAACCTGACCCCCGTCCGGAATGCCGACAATCCGCCCGAGGCGACGCTGCGCCGCCTTCCCAAAGAGCACTGCACGGCCGCGCGGGAGAATAGTAGAGAAGGAGGGATTCCCGTGAAAGCAGTCAGGACTCACGGCCGGGGCGGGCCGGAGCAGTTGTTTTTCGAGGATGCACCGGTGCCGGTGGTTCGGCCTGGGGATGTGCTGGTACGGGTACGCGCGACGGGCATCACGCCCGCAGGAACTGACTTGGGATGAGACCTATCAGAACGCCGATGGCACGCCGCGGATTCCAGGCATTCCGGGACACGAGCCATCCGGCGTGGTAGAGCAGACGGCGCCCGATGTCACGGATTTTCGGGCGGGCGACGAGATATATGGCCTGGCTGATTTTCCACGGGACGGGGCGGCCGCCGAGTTCGCGGCAGTGCGTGCGGCGAACCTCGCGTTAAAGCCACGCAGCATCCCGCACGTGCAGGCGGCGGCACTGCCGCTTTCGGCGCTGACCGCCTGGCAGGCACTCTTCGAACACGCGCATCTCGCCGCAGGGCAAACCGTGCTGATCCACGGAGGCGCCGGCGGGGTGGGAACGTTGGCAGTGCAACTGGCACGGTGGCGCGGGGCCCACGTAGTAGCCACGGCATCTGCGCGCGACACGGCGCTCGTACGCAGTCTGGGAGCTGACGACGTGATCGACTACCGCGCTGACGCGTTTCGAGGACACTCTGCGAGACATCGATGTAGTGCTGGACACGATCGGCGGCGAGACGCGGGAGCGTTCCTGGCGCGTGCTGCGGAAGGGGGGAGTGCTAGTGACACTGGTTTCTCCGATTCCGGCTGATGTCGCCGAGCAGCACGGCGTGCGCGGTGTGTTTTTCATTGTTAGCGGAAATCGAGGGCAGCTTGATCAAATCACCGGACTTGTGGATACGGGGAAGCTGAAGCCGGTATTATCCGAGGTGCTTCCACTGGCCCGCGCACGCGAAGCGTTTGAGCACGGCGCCGCAGGCCACGCTCCAGGCAAAATCGTGCTTCAGGTGACTGCATAGCCTGCGCGATGCCGAACCGATGAACGCGCCACTGGTAGGCGACGCATTTACCTCGGGAAGAGTGGCCGACCATCCGCTCGGAGTTGAGCGCACGTAGTACCATGGTTGGCCAGCAGATATTCCAACATGGGCTTAACGATCTGACTAGAGGATGAGTTCCACGCCGGATTGGCATCCGATAAGATCTATTTCTGATTCTGTGTACGCTTCCTGGCGGATGAAAATGAACGCCGCGGAGAGAGTGTATGAGTTCCACGGTTGCAGCGGCCACGGCAGACGTTCGGACGTTTCAAAGGGAACGCAGAGAACGCCTATTCTACGTGATCGCCTGCGTCGTGATGTTCGTCGGCGTGGCAGTCGGCTTTCACATGTTCTACCTGCACGGCCTCAACGATGCGGGACAACCCGTTACGCAGCAGAGTGCTTCCCTGGTTTACGTCCATGGCGGACTGATGACCTGCTGGATGGTGCTTTTCGCGTTGCAATGCGGCCTTGTGATGACAGGCAATCGCCGTTTGCACATGAAGCTTGGAATGGCTGCCGTCGTGCTTTACGCGGTCATTGTTCCCATCGGTCATCACGGCTCTGATGCAGATCCGTTACGCGGATCCGCGCTCGTTCCCACCCTTTGGGCCGTATCGTTTTCTTACCCTTCCGCTGGCTGAGGTTGCCAACTTCACGTTGTTCATAGGGACACATGATGGTGCCGCGGCGGTTGCCCGCGCGCCTCAACGGTTTTTCCAACCAAGGATTCATTGGACCAATTTCACTCGGGATGCGCCGGTGGTGCCGCCAGCACCCGGACCGGTGCTTCCGACGTTGTACGGCCCGGCGTACAGGGCGCAAAATGGGTCGTTGCCGTTGGTGGTCTTCGTGTAGTAATTGCTGGTCCCTGGACCGTTGGCCAGAAGAAGATACTGTCCATAGCCGATCACATTGGTGTGCGTGGGGTCGACCGGATCGACAATGGGCGCGGGGAGCAGCCTACGGCCATTATGAATCGAGGCTAAATAGGCGCCGACCGTGTTGTCGGTCGTATTGGTGTCCTGGCTTGCGCGTTCATCCAGATATCCCGCTTCGCTGGCTTTGTTCCCGCTGCTGAGGATAGGGTCGATGTTCGTGCCCACTTGCAACGCTTGTACCTGAATGACGTCAAGAATTTCTTTTTCGATGGTGCTGTTGGAATTCGATCCCCAGTACCCGCTGGTATTGGCTCCCCAGTTAGCGACGACTGCCGCCTCGGAAACTTTGGGATCCCCGGTGCAGGGCGGCGATACGAAGCACTTGTCCGGATTGCCGGGTCCACAGCCCGCCCTTGTGCCGTTGTACTGCGGCCACTGAATATCGTAAGAGTTTCCAACGATGAGGCCGAACTTCGGGCCAATTGTGTTCGTGCTGACTCCTGTGTACGGAGACAGGCCTTGAGGGAACGAAGTGATGGCGATTTGCGCCGCAGTGCCGCTCGAAACCACGTTCTGCGTAGTCTGGGCCACGATCACCGAAATAAAATACAATTGCAGCGGCACCGTAGCGGCTACTCGTACATAGGTGTAACCGTCGGCCGGATTCGGATTGGCGGTCCAGGGTCCGGCCAGGGCGGTGGCGAAAGTCACCGTAGGATTGCTGATGCTCGTGGTGTTGAGATTCCACGTGTTGGTCGAATTGGCGACGGCGGCCTGGGCGTTGGTGATGCCGGTGGTGGTGCCATCCAACGCCAGCGCCCCAGCGAGAGCTGCGGCATCGCAGTAGGTTTGCGTCTCGTTCTTGGCGATAAACATTCGGCCAATATCGACGGCCATGCCCAGAACACCAATAAGCGCCACAGCGGCAATCGCCATGGTGATGAGTACGAAACCGCGCTCTTGGGATTTTTGATGCATGTCTCCCTCCCCAGTTCAGATCAGAACGAAGCACAGCCCTGCAGGCCCTAATCCATAGAATCATGGTTTCTTTACAAATAGAGTGCTGTGGATCGTCTAAAGCGCCGGGAAAAGGCACTTAGACGGCGGGGGGGAAAACACTGTGTCACCTTCTCTTCTCGAATTGACCGCAAGCCCTTTTCCTGAAAACGTACTACTCACCGAGTACCCCGCGTTTTCACGAATCGTCCTAAAGAGCGGCGCCGCATCCTTGTCGTCATCGACTATGAGAATTCGTGGGAAGCGGCACAGGGACTAACTCGCTGCGGCAGCGGTCATGAGCGAGGTGATCTTGGAGAACGCGGTGCTGATGCTGGACGTAATATTGGGCATCACAGCGGCTGCAGCTACGCCTATGAAGCCCGCCATCAAAGCATACTCGATCAGGTCCTGGCCTTTAATGTCGTTCACTAGTCTAGTGGCCCAAATGGACAGCTTTCTTGACAAGGACTCAACAGGTTTCATGTAATCACCAACTTCCGTTTGATTTGTGGATGCTTCGAGATCCACTATAAGAGCAACGGTGCTGATTTTCGACGGCTTGCGGAAAAAGCTCACGTCTGCCGGCTAACCGGGGGGCCTGACAGCGCCGGAGCGTCTTTGCGGCACAGCACGAGTATCTCCTTGGCGTGCGGGTCATGGGCTTCGAGAGGGTTGTCCCAGTGCCCCGCCTGCACGAATCGCGACCAGATCACGTGCAGCCCGGCTTTGCGGCATTTCTCTTCGATGTCCGCACGGCGGTAGCGTCGATCGCGGACGACCAGTTGCGCCGGGAGCTGATTGCCTTCAACAAACTGTTCCTTGCGGTGCACGACTTCACTCTGTCGGTCGATCATGTAGAAATCAGGATTGAACACGTTTCCCGTTGTCTCCATGGCTGGCTTGGCTGCAGCTCGGCCAAGCGGTTTGGCTCTTCGGCTAGAGAGAAGAAATGCCGGGCCTGATGTCCCGTCAGCTCGAAATTCATCACGGATAGCAGGAGCATGCCGCTTCGATTCAGATGCCGGGCGCAATTGTCGAGGATTCGCATGTTCTCGGCATCCTCGGCGTATGAGCCGATCACATCGTAGAGGCAAATGACGGCGTCGAACGCCTGCTTCAGATCGATGCTCCGGGCGTCGCCCTCGACGAATCGCGCGCCAGCCAAAATCCCGCTGTCGCGCATTCTCCTGCGCCTTCAGGAAAAAACCGGCGAGGTAATCCACGTGCCCGAAGAATTATAAGGACAATCAGGGTAGTTAAAGCAAGCAATAGCAGGCGTGCACGTTCGATTGGCAAACTCTCACGGTATGGCGGCGCGGATGGAAACGCAATCGTTCATCAACGCAGATTTCAGACACTACCAAAAATCCCCCTCGTGAAAATTGACTACAATCAGCCATAGCAGAGGACTTTTTGGTGACAGTGGATCGTTCTAACAAACCTAACGCAGATGACAAGGATCCAAGTTACGTTAGCGAGACACGGATAACGCCATCGAAAAAGCAACTTCCGAAAGGCCGGAACATGCTCCCGATCCCGCCGCGGCCCGGCGGCCCCGGGGTGATGCAATGACACTTTTGGTGATCCGAAGAATCCGGATTCGACCCGCTGCTTCGGTGTTCTTGTTTCTGTTAGGCTGTGCCCGGGCGCAGGGTCATTTCAGCGCCCTGCCGCGGTTTGAGGACTACCCGGTGGGCGAGATCTTTAATGGGACCCCTGGCGCGCCGAAGTTGGTGACGCCTCTTGAGAAACTCTTCGCTGATCAAATCAGGGATGGCGTGGAGAAAGGATGGGGTGTATTTCGCGAAGGCAAGGAGCAAAAGGGCCAAACTTTGCGGGAAACTTGGTCGTGATCCAGTGGGGATGCGGGGCAGACTGTATGAGAATGGCTGTTGTGAATGCGCGGACGGGGTTTCGATAAAGCAGGTGCGTATAAGCCCGAGGGCTTGTGGTCAGACCGCCAGACGGGTACAATCACGGCGGGACATCGGGGCCGGTCTTTCGGCCCCGTTCGTTCCTGCAAATACTGGCCGCAGGACGTTCGCAAAACTCATGCTCGTGACAGGCTCTGTGTTCCGCGCCGTGGGCGCCATGGCAGTGCGTCTTGGCCTTTCGCTTGCCATCTTGGCATGCGGGTTGCCGGGCGAAACTGTGGATCGTGGGGCTTTCTTCGAGTCGAAGATTCGGCCCCTTCTGGTCACCCGCTGCGGTTCGTGCCATGGCGATCAAGTGCAGATGGGCGGGAAGCAACTCACTTCAAAAGAGGGCATGCATCGCGCCGCCGTGGTGGTGGCTGGTGATGCGAATGCCAGTCCTTTAGTCCAATCCGTCCGCTATACCGGCAAAGTGAAGATGCCGCCGACCGGGAAACTGTCCGATGGGGAGATCCAACTGCTGGAGAAGTGGATAGCGGAGGGGGCTTTCTGGCCGGATACGGATAGGCGAAAACGATTTCGGCTGCTGGGCATTGGGCGTTTCAGCCGGTGAAGAGTCCGGCAAGCGCCGGCAATCAAAGATACGGCTTGGTCACATTCCGATATCGACCGGTTTATCCTGGCCAAGCTGGAGGAGAAGGGGATCAGGCCGGCTGGCGACGCGAATAAGTACGCGTTGCTCCGGCGGGTCAGCCTCGACCTTACCGGTCTGCTTCCTACGCGGGCTGAGATGGATGCGTTCGTGAATGACTTGTCGCCCGTGGCCTTCGCGAAGGTGGTTGACCGGCTGCTGGCGTCGCCCGCTTTCGGCGACCGCTGGGGCCGGCACTGGCTCGACATCACTTACTACGCTGATACTACCGGGTACGGCCGCCGCATCCCACTGCCTGAGGCGTGGCGGTACCGCGACTATGTGATCGAGTCGTTCAACGATGACAAGCCCTACGACCAGTTTGTGAAAGAACAACTGGCCGGACCCCAGGGTGAGCTCGGTAAGAAGAAGAAAGATTTGTCAGCCATGGCGGCCACGGGATTCCTGGTGTTGGGCCCGTGGTCGTGGGGTTCGTATGACCGCGCGCAAACACTGCTGGATGCGGCCGACCTGCAAGTGGATATGGTGGGGCGGACCTTCCTGGGACTCACCCTGGGTTGCGCCCGTTGCCACGATCACAAGTTCGATCCCATCCCGAACAAGGAATACTACGGTCTGATCGGCGTCTTGTTGAGCACCAAGACGCTATCGATGAATAACTTCGGCGATGGCGGCGTCAACATGGTTCCACTCCCGATTACTACGGAGATCGCCAAGCGTTACGCCGAGGAGATGGAGCAGTACGACCGGCGGGTGGCTGAGGCGGAGGTCGCGGAGAAGGGCTATGCCAAGGAGCGCGAAGAGGTCGAGAAGCGCATCACGGAGTTGAAGGCGAAGCCGCAGAGCGCGGAGAACGACACGCTGAAGGCTGCCGAGGCGCAACTGACTGCCCTTAAAGCCAAGAGCGAGTACGCCGGCGACAAGCAGATTCTGGAGTTCGTTAAGTACAAGAAGCCGAGGCTGCCCTATGTCTATGCGGCGGAAGATTTGGACATGCCGCAGGACACGCGAATTGCGCTGCGCGGCGACGCCCACCAACTCGGCGAGTTCGCGCCGCGCGGATTCCTTACGGCGGTGAGCTATGGCAAGCCGCCGGAGATCGAGCCTACTTCGAGTGGGCGGAAAGAACTGGCGGAATGGATCGCCAATGCGAAGAATCCGCTGACGGTGCGCGTGTATGTGAACCGGTTGTGGCACCATCTGTTCGGTAATGGCATTGTGGGTAGCACGGAGAACTTCGGCGCCCGCGGAGATGCGCCCACGCACCCGGAGCTGCTGGATCACCTGGCGTCGCGATTGGTTGCCAACGGTTGGTCTACGAAGAAGACCATCCGCGAAATTGTGCTCAGCCATGTGTACCAGCTTGCCAGCAGCGGCACGCCAAGTAGCCTGGAACTCGATCCGGACAACAAACTGCTGGCACGGGCCAACCGGCGACGCATGGAAGTGGAAACCATTCGCGACACCATTCTCCAAGTGGCCGGCAATCTTGATCCGGGACGCGGCGGGCCTTCCCTTCCGTTGACTGAGCAGAACATGCACACGATCGAGCCGTTCTTTCTGGAGGACGACACGGTAATCGAAGACCCGATCAAGAACCGGCGAACCGTATATCAGCCTGTGATGCGAAATAGCCAGATGGCGCCGATCGACATTCTCAACCTCTTTGACTTCAAGGATCCCGACCAAGTGGTTGGGACGCGAATTCCCACTGTGGTTCCGACTCAGACGCTGTATCTGTTGAACGCGCCCTTCGTAAAAAACGAGGCGGCTTTGCTGGCGCACAGGCTGCTTTCGGACAAGACGCTGGACGATGCGGCGCGCGTCTCTGCACTTATGATGGAGGCGCTGAACCGTCCGGCCACACCGAGCGATGTGGCGCAGGCTGCGGACTTCATCGCGAAGACCAAAGACGGAATCGTTACAGCCAAGTTGCCCACAACGAACGCAACACAGGACGCGTGGGCCCGATACTGCCACGTCATCCTTGTTTCGAGCGAGTTTTTGTACAGGAGATAGATGCGATGAGCTGCCCTTATGACCCCAAATCCGGCGGCCGCCGCCAGTTCCTGCAAACGCTGGGAGGAGGCTTCGGCTCGCTGGCGCTGGCCGCGTTGGCCGCCGAAGATCGGGCGCGGGCTACCGAGGCGGCCAATCCTCTCGCTCCGAAGCAGCCGCACTTCCCGGCGAAGGCGAAGAGGGTGATCCTGCTGTGGATGCAGGGCGGCCCGTCGCAGATGGATCTGTTCGACTATAAGCCTCGCCTGAGGTCGGAGGCGGGGCAACCCATTCCGTTCGCCGTCAATGCGAGCACCATCCGCTTCGACAAGGGCGCTAAGCTGATGCCGGCGATCTCTGACATGAAGCGCATGGGCGATTGCGGCATGTGGATGTCTGACCTGCTGCCTAATCTGGGCCGCAAGGCCGATGAGCTGTGCTGGCTGCGGGCGATGACCACGGACAGCGCCATCCATGCCGGCGCCATCCGTATTTTTCAGACCGGGAGCTTGCAGTTCGTGCGACCGTCGATGGGTTCGTGGATCACTTATGGACTCGGCAGCGAGAATCAGAACCTGCCTGGTTTCGTGGTGATCAGCCCGGTCCTTTATGGCGATGACGGCAGCCCGCTGCACTATTCGAATGTCTTCCTGCCTTCGATCTATCAAGGGACGCGGCTGGGCGATTCGCGGACACCAGTGAAGAAGTCGAAGATCGGCTACCTGGAAGATCCGACGTTGCCCGCCGCGCTGCAGCGGCAGGACCTCGACCTGATTCAAGCCCGCAACCGCGTGGACATGGACGAGGCCGGTCAGGACCGGAGCATTGAAGGGTTGATCCAATCGTACGAACTTTCGTTCCGGATGCAGGTGACGGCTCCGGATGTCTTCGACATCTCCAAGGAGAGCCATGCCACGATGAACCTTTACGGTGTCGGCCAGGAGGACACCGACAATTTCGGGCGGAAATGTTTGATGGCGCGCCGGCTGGCGGAGGCCGGCGTGCGGTTCATTCAAGTCACCGATGGTGGATGGGACCATCACGACAAGATCGATAAGAACCTTCGTAAGAGCGCCAAGGGCGTGGATCAGCCGGTGGCGGGTTTGCTGACCGACTTAAAGGCCCGGGGCCTGCTGGACGATACCCTGGTGATTTGGACGGGCGAGTTCGGGCGGACGCCTTTCGACCAGACGCTTTCGACCGCCAGCACAAATAACGCCGGCCGGGATCATAATCCGAATTGCTGGACGATGTTTATGGCGGGGGGCGGCGTGAAGCCGGGTACCATCTTCGGCGAGACGGACGACTACGCGTGGAAAGGCGTCAATGACCGGGTGCATGTCCATGACTTGCACGCCACGATCCTTCACTTGCTGGGCCTGAACCACGAGAAGCTGACCTACCGGTATAGCGGTCGGGACTTCCGGCTGACCGATGTTTTCGGCAATGTCGTGAAGCAAATTCTGGCCTGAGGTCAGACTGTCATTCGCCAAAAATTCGTCCGAGTGTAACGGCTTGATTTTCCGGGACAATGATCGAACCCATGCTGGTTATCATTCTTTGTCTGTTTCGTTTTGTTCGACTGTTGAGCGTCAGATCATGAAAAATGGCGTGATCGTTGAAATCCCGGAACTCGGTGGCCTTCATCATCGTTATGAGCGCGTCGCAGCGTGATATTGGAAGGGACGGGTTATTGGCGAACGACACCAGGTGCCGCGCCGATTTTCGCCGACGACTCAAAATCGACTCGCGGCACCCGGTAGAGTACGTTGTGTCAGTAAAACCGCATTGGGTGCCCGTTCAATTTGCTTATCCGCCAGGCCGTTTCAAGTATTGGTAGCACGACAGGGATCGAGGTAGGATGGGCCGTGGCAACGATACGGGTGCAGCAATCCTGGCACTGTGTAGAATGCGGATACGGAGCGCTTTATATCGCGAACGATGAGCGTATTCATCACGACGAACTTCAGTTCAGCACACTGATCCGGCCTCAGTCGACATGCGGGCTGCCTTTCTTAGGGCTGGTACCCGTCCGCCATCCATTTGGCGAAGACCTCAATCCGGGATTGCGGCCAGGGACCTTCTCCTCTCGGCGGCGGGGGCGGCATAACGGCCCCGCCGATCCCGCGAATCCGGTCGTAGATGGCGGCGGCATGCGCTTTCACGTCGTCATAATTTGCGAGATTGAACGCCTTGCTCATGGCGTGAATGTCTCGTTCCGTAAAGAGCGGGCGAATGTCCGATTGAAAACTCGTCAGCTTGACCATTGTGCCTCGCAGCTACCAGGATTGGCCTGAATGTCGGATTCAACCAGCGTGGCCAAAACAATTCTATCCGGAATCGCTAGATGCGGTAGCCGGAAAAATCGGAAATCATCGTTCCATATTTGGAACAATCGCCTGAGGCTGACTCACAAAGAGAGATCGCAATTCGATCTCCCTGCGCATTTCCCGGTGCCTGCGCCAAGGCAGCAGGGGACCCTTGCAATCCAGGCAAATGCGCGCGTTCGTGAGGCTCCGTCCAGTCGCCACACTGCTTTCCTAGCAATCGAGCAGCCACGAGCACACCTCCGGCGAGGGCTTCGCGACCATTTCATTTGAGATGGAAACTATGGGTCTGACTTCGGAGTCCAATAGAAGTTTAATGCGCGACTGCTGTCTGACCAGGTTTAGCCTTCTTGGCGAGAAACAAAAGGCTAATAGCCACAAGACATACCACTCCCATGATCCAGAACGTATCGACATAGGCCAGCACCGTGGCTTGGCGGCCAACGATGCCATACACACGCCCATAGGATTGCTGCAGGGCTTGTGCTGCTCCGGTGCGGGAACCCGCACGAGCGGTCATCTGCGACAACAGTTCTTGCAGCCGGGGGTTGTACTGGAAGGTATTCCGGGCCAGATAAGTCTGATGCACCTGCTGGCGCTGGGCGATGTATGTCTCCACCGCGGATATGCCAATGCTCCCGCCCATGTTTCGCATCAGGTTGACCAGGCCGGACACCTGGTTGCTTGCCTCCGGCGGCATATCCGTGTACGAAATCGTATTGATGGGAACAAACAGGAAGGCCAACCCCAACGATTGGTACGCCCGCCAAAGCATGGCGGTTCGGAAGTCGATTGCCAGGTTGATATTGGTGAGCTGAAATAGCGCCAGGCCGGTAATCAGCAAGCCGAATCCGATCAGATAACGGACGTCCATCCGCGAGACCAGAAAACCCACCACCGGCATCAACAACAGCACGGTTACGCCGCCCGCTGACAGCACCTCGCCGGCGCTTTGGGCGGTGTAACCCATCTCGGTTTGCATGAATTGCGGGATTAGCACGGTGGTGCCGTAAAGCACCGCGCCCAAGGTCAACATCAGTACGCAGGAAACAGCAAAACTTGAGTTTCTTAGCAAGCGCAATTGAACGACAGGGTGAGCATTCCTCCATTCCCAAAACACAAAAGCCACTAATGCGCCCACGGCGAGGATGCTGAAGGTAGTAATGAAGGATGACGAAAACCAATCGTCGCGTTGGCCCTTATCCAGGACGATCTGGAGTGCGCCGAGACCGAGAGCTACCAGAACCAGTCCGATGAAATCGATTGGTGTGCGTGTCGCCTGTTCCTTCGCCTGCACCATGTGAGGTGGATCCTCCACCATGAAACTGGTCAGAAAGAGCGACAGGATCCCGAACGGAACATTGATATAGAAAATCCAACGCCAACTGTAATTGTCGGTGATCCAACCGCCGAGCGTCGGCCCGATTGCGGGAGCCAGCACCACGGCCATGCCGTACACCGCGAAAGCCATGCCGCGCTTTGCTGGTGGAAACGTATCGGCCAGGATGGCTTGCTCACTCGGAGCCAAGCCTCCTCCTCCCGCGCCTTGCACGATGCGGAAGAAGACCAGCAATCCGAGGCTCGGAGCGATTCCGCATAAGAACGAACTGACCGTGAAAATCGCCACGCAGGTCATGTAAAAGCGCTTGCGGCCGAAGCGATCGCTGAGCCAGCCTGAGATCGGCAGCACCACGGCATTGGACACCAGGTAGCTGGTGAGCACCCAAGTGGATTCATCCATGCCCGCCGACAGGCCGCCGGCGATGTGGGGAAGGGAGACGTTGGCAATGGCGGTGTCCATCACCTCCATGAACGTCGCGATGGTCACCGTAAGTGCGATGGCCCAGGGATTGTGTCCGGGATGCCACCCATCGCTCTGCTGGTCCGGCATGAGTTGACTCGCTAGCGCACTTGCACCCGTGGTTCGACGGACATGCCCGGACGCAAACGATCCAATGCCTGTCTGATCCTTCTTAAAACGGATCCGCACGGGCAGGCGCTGAACAACCTTTACGAAATTACCCGTCGCATTTTCGGGCGGCAGCAAACTGGTAACGGAGCCACTCGCGCCTGGCATGCTTTCGAGATATCCTTCAAAGTCGCTGGCCAGCGCGTCGACATGAATCCGCACGCCCTGTCCGGGATGCATTCGCAACAGTTGGGTCTCCCGATAGTTCGCTGTCACCCATAGATCGTCGGTTTGGGTTACGAGAAAAACCTGCTGCCCGGGTGCGACATGCTGGCCTACTTCCGCGATTCGTTTCGCGACGATGCCGTTTACAGGAGACTGAATCTTGGAATAGGACAGGTTCAGCAGGGCCTGAGCAAGCTGCGCCTGGGCTGCCTGCGCAGCCGCCACCCGCGCCGAAACGTTAGCCCGCCGGATTGCCAACTCGCTGGGAGCGTTCTCGGTGATTTGTTTGGCGCGCTGCTGTGCTTGTGCCAGCTCGGCGCGGCTCTGGTCTGCCACTTTCAGCGCGGCCTGCGCGCTTTCCAGGCTCGCTGCTACAGTTGCAGCCAGCGCCTTAGCGTTGGCGACTACCTGATCGAACTGCTGCTGGGGAACTTCATCCTTGGCTGCCAGCGGCCGGTAACGTTCGACGTCCGCCTGCGCCTTGGCATTATTGGCTTCGGCTTCGCGAACTCGTGCCATTGCGGCGGCATAGTTGCGTTCCGCGGCGGCGACGCCCGCTTCCGCCTTGGTGATGTCCATGCCGGAAGTCGCGATGCTCGTCCGGTTGGTCACGTCCGTGACGGGAACGTTAGGCCGCTCCGCGCGAGTCTGTGCCTGTGCCAGGAGCAATTGGCTGCGAGCCAGATCCGCCGACGCATTGTAGTCGCGCGGGATCCAGGTCGACTAGCGCCTGTCCTTGCTGGACCGTCTGATTCTCTTCGACGTAAACCGCGGTGATCGTTCCGGCAACGCGCGCCGTCACAGCGTTGATGTGCCCGTCGACCTGCGCATCGTCTGTGGATTCAAAGCGTCTGGCGTGCAGCCACCAGAGCAACCCGATCACGGCAACGATAAGGACCGCAGCGGCGATCACAATGTTACGAAGCCGATGGGATTTCCTGTCTGATGTTGGCTTCTTCTCAGCGGAATCGCCGGGCTCCTTTTTTGGCGCGACATCTTTATTGGATTGCTTTTGCCGCTCTTGTTCTTCGCGCAGGGCACGGACCTCATCACGCAGATGTTCCAGTTCCTCTTCGATGTGGTCTTGCACCTTATCGCTCGCCATGATCACCGTCCTTGCAACAGTCGCGTGACTCCTCGCTCGCCTTGTCCGATGGAACGAGCGACACTCACCTGCGCCAGGTTGAAGGCGTAGAGCGCGCTAATGTAATCCTGCTCGGCCGTGGCTGCCGATTCCTGGGCCTGCACCAGTTCCACGGTGTCCGAGACACCGGAGCGAAATCGGTCTCTCGCCTGCAAGAGCGTATCCGCGGCCAGGGTGCGATTGGACTCCGCGACCTTTACCTGCTCGGCGGCGGCATTGGAATCGAGCAGGGCAGTACGCACGTCTTGTTCCGCCCGTCCCTTGAGGTCCTCGTACTCCGCCCGGCGCTGCGCCAGGACCGCGTCCGCCTGGTCGATATCCGCGCGAATTCGGCCGAAGCGAAAAATCGGAAATCGCACGCCTCCCGAAACGGTAAACGTGCCATGCGCCTGATTGGTCGGAGTAACGCCAATGGCTCCATAGTCGGCCGTTACATCGAGCGACGGAAGATATTCGGCCGATGCAGCTTTCCGGACCAACTCGGCTGCCTTTACCTGGGCGGAAGCGGCCCGCACATCCGGCCGGCTTGTCAACGCGTGCTGGATTAGGTCATCTACATCCGATGGAGTCGCTTCGCGATAGGGAATCGCGTCCGATAGCACAAACTTTTGCGCCATCGGCAATCCGATTAGCCTGGCGAGAGAAATCTTCTGCTTCTCAAAGTCATTCGTCAGCGAGGTGAGACGCTGTTGCTGCGTCTGCAACTCAACCAGGCTGCGGCTCACGTCAATTCGCGCGTTCAGTCCACTCTTATTGCGGTCGACGGCCTGCTGGTAGATGGCTTTGGCGGTTTCAATCTGTGCGAGCGCGGTCTGAATGCGCGCGGCTGACGCGATGATCTGCAGGTAAGATCCTGCTACCGCCAGCGTCACTAGTTCGCGGCTATCCTGGACCGACAACTCCGAGGAGCGCGCGTTTTCCTGGCTTGACCGCCAATTCCGCAGCGCGGTCACGCTCACGCTCTCACTGAAACTCGCACGCGCGTCGAAATTGTTGAACGGTCCTACCGTGGTTGGAAAGTGAAAACCAGGAATCGGTACGTTGATCCGCAATCCCTCGGCGGCCAGGTTAATCTGCTGGACGGTTTCCCTGACGCTTCCCATGAGGTCAGGCAGAAGTTGGGCCACCGCAGCCAAACGCTGTGCTCTGGCCAGGCGCGCAGCGTCGCCGGCGCCAATCGTCCCAAGGTTGTGCTGCAGGCCCCGTTGAATCGCATCTGAGAGTGAAAGCGAGAGAAGTTCCGGGCGAGCCTGTCCAGCGGCAACGCTACCTTGATAGGCTCCCTGAACCTGGATGGATGCATTGGTGGTGTTGACCGGGCTTCCAGCCCCTACGGAAGTTTCCGTCGCAGCCACCGAGCCGTTCTGTGGCTGTCCTGAGAGGGGTAACTGCAGCGCCCGTGGCGATTGTGGAGAAGACGGCGGTCCGCCGAACTGTGGCTTCGATAGCGGAGCAACCGCCAACGCGCAAAAAATGCAGATCCAAGAGTTGCGTGTCATCAGCTTCGACGCGATCGCACAGCATCGTGATCGATAACCCTTCAGAGCGCTTTAACAGATTCTGTAGCCCGCGCAGATACATTTGCGCGCAAAACGCCCCTACCGTTAGACTCCACGCCGAAACGATTGTTTCAAGCCAGCCCGGCCTTCAATTTGTTAGCTTTGTTGCGATAACAGGGCCGCAGCTGCCTGCGCTATCCCCGCTGCGAACCCCTTTGCAAGTGCCGCGGCGCTCCCCCCGCATCGTGACGAAGCGTAGCGAGCCAGAACCGTAGGCGAGGCACGCGCTAACGGCGTAAGGGACAAGATGAGATGAATAGAGAGAATCCTGCGTGAGCACGAATCCGGAATTTGGCCTAACAGTTCTCTCGCTGGTTGCTCAAGAGACGCGCAGTGACCAGAAGGCAGCGCAAAGAGAACAATCAGGCGAGCCACGGCACAGGGCCTTCGATGCTCGAGGTAAGGCCGGGCTCACCAACAATCAAAACCAAAAACATCGAGCAGGAATCATTACTTCGACCATGGGGACGCTTGCCCAGGTACGTCCTGAGAGACCAAAGGGCGATCTGGACCAGCCCGTTTCACACCAGCAAAGCAGATGCAAAATGGTGGGCCATTTTTTGGCGGGACTACCGCGGTGCTGATCGCGAGCGATGCGTGGACATCGAAACAGTTGCCGAATACGAAGAGCCAAATCACCGTTGCAACATGGACGTCGCGTCTGGGAGCGGTCTACTCGCTACTCCCCATCAGCGGCACATTCTACTTCATCGGTCTCGGCACACACGATGAGCGTTTCCGAGAAACAGGGATCCTGGGATTTGAGGCACTGGTGAATACGGAGATTCTCGTAGAAGTCCTAAAGGTGTCGACGCGCCGGGAACGGCCATTGGATGGCACCGGTAAAGGCGCGTTCTGGAGCGGAAACGCTTCTTTGTCGAGCCCCAGCTTCCCGTCTGGACACGCCATCACCTCATGGGCGCTGGCATCCGTTATCGCGCACGAGTATCCGCACCCGCTCATCGTGCCGATAACTGCTTACACCTTGGCCGCCACGGTTTGCGTTTCACGCTTCGCCGCGCGTGAGCACTTTGCATCCGATACGGTTGTCGGCGCCGCGATGGGTTGGTTCGTTGGGGACTACATCTTTGCCAAGCGCCACAACCATGAATTGGATAAAGGCTCAACGTTCGAACGCGTCGTGGCGCATATACATATAGGTGGACCTGCGGAACTCGCTCGGCTCGTTCATCCCGATGCCGAAAGATCGGCTGCGCTGGTTGCCGGCCTACCAGCCGCGAACTGATCAGACCAAGTCCGCCCAATTGGCAGTCGTGGTGTAAACGAAAAATGCCGCCGACCGTTGAGACCATTGATCTGGAACTGCCACGCTACGCTGGATGGCCATCGACGTTGATCACTCGGCGAGCACGAACTCCATGCCGGTTGGCGGGCGCTTCAAGTCGCTCGAATGCGATCTTCAGGGACGTCAATTTCCTTGAGTCCTCTGAACGAAAAGGCTAGTTCGACGAGATACGATGGGGGGCTATCTGAGCTTCGTTTGATAATGGTGCCAAGGGCGTCGGTGACTGCTGAGTGGAAGGTAACGCCCTGCGACGTAAACCCCGCAAGATTCAATCGGACACGTTGATTGGATTCAAACGGCACACCAAAGTCCTCCGTTTCCGGAGTCCCGCCTTTCCCCAAATCTTCGGCGGCCTCCCAGGCAATGCTTCTTGCTTGTCGACTTCTCTTTGCTCAACCGGCGGCAGCAGGATGATCTCTCCGCGACCTCGGTTCACCCTGCCCTTTCCCTTCAGCTTCTCGATCAAAGAGTTCCAGCAATCACCACAGATATCGTATTCTTTGCCGTCAATCTCTTTTTGCAGACACTCTTGGCTTTGCCCGCACAAATCACAAAGAATCATGACTTTCCTCTAACAATCGAACACCTATTCATCTGAAAAACGGTGCTCGATACGGTGTTGCCTGCAAGTGGGTCTGATCTTCGTAAACCACGCTTTCACAATACGCGCCGGCCAATAATGCTTCGGCGAATCGCATGATAAACCACCAGGAAAAGAATAGCCCCCGTTACGGCGACCGCCAGGCTGTAGGGACTCAAACTCGTTACGCCACGGGCGCCGAACAGCTGGAAGACCCGACCACCAATCATCGCGCCCACGATACCAAGGAGAATATCGAGAACCATACCCTCGCCTCGGTGGTTAACCAAGTGACTGGCGATGAAGCCAGCGAGCAATCCGAGACAAATCCAAGCAAAAAATGACATTTTATCCTCCCGCGGATTGAGAACAATGCATTCTGCTTGGTGTGCAAGTTTGGTGCCATGACAATTAAACCCGTATCTAGTTGCGCTTAGCAATAACGAGCACCGACGCTAGCCTACGGGGGTGCAAAAATTCCCGGTACAGCCATCATTTGGAGCGAATCCTTCTATCGATGCCGTGCGCCACCATTGACGAGTGCCCTCCAGCATTGAGCAGCCTTCCTGCCGGGCCACACCGCGCGCCCCGAAGCAGCAGGTAGCGCGTTTCCAATGTTCGACCGTAACCTCCATTCCGGCGAAGGCCCGGCGGGAACGCGCCGACAGATTTGTATTCAGTCCGTGCATCACAGCGGATCCGCCGCGTCGCGAATTCTATTGCCCGTCTTGCCTGAGTGACCACCTGATGTATACTGCCCCTACACGTATGAAACATCCCATACGAAACTGTCTTCTTTCAGGGATTTTCGCGCTCGGCATGACTGCCGTTCCCGCGTTCATGCAGGAGAAAGGGGGTGAAGGCGAAACTGGCCCCTACGAAGTGGTCTCGAGCTGGCCGGGATCGCTCGATCATCCAGGATGGACATGGGGATCGCAGTCCGGAGTGTTCGCCGAAACACCGGATCGCGTCTTCATCCTGTCACGCGGCGAAGTGCCGGAAAAAAAACCCGTGGCCGGTGGAGCAACCTCGGTCTACCCGCCGGGCACTCCTCAGTTCTTGCTCTTCCAGCTTCCACGCATGCCGGTAGCGGCCACTGGCACAGAGCCGCGGATGACCAACTGCATCAACATCCTCAACAGCGCCGGCAAGGTGATTGAAACCTGGACACAGTGGGATCACCTTTTCGCCGGCGGACGCGGGCCTCACAAGGTCAAGATCAATCCCTACGATCCCGAGAAGCACGTTTGGATCATGGACGACGAGAGGCAGCAAATTTTCAAGTTCACTCATGATGGCAAGCAATTAGTTCTGACACTCGGCGAGGCCGGCGTTAAAGGGGACGACGACAAACACTTCGGCCGGCCCACGGATATTGCATGGATGCCCGAGGGCACTTTTTTCATCAGCGACGGCTACGTGAATACGCGCGTCGTGAAGTTCGACAAGAGCGGCAAGTACCTCATGACGTGGGGCACGCGCGGCAAAGGTCCTGGCGAGTTCAACCTGCCGCACTCGATCGACATCGACGCCAACCGACGCGTCTACGTCGCCGACCGCTCCAATAGCCGCATTCAAGTCTTCGACGAGAACGGCAAGTACCTCGATGAATGGGACCACATCCGTAGCCCGTATCACATCATGATCACCAACGATCAGCACCTGTGGGTTGCCGACGGCGCAACCAATCAGATGGTGAAGTACGACCTCAACGGCAAGTATTTGTACTCGTGGGGGACCTATGGCTCTTACCCGGGCGGCTTCTGGGGCGTGCACGAGTTCTCGGTGGATGCCGACGGCAATCTCTATACCGCTGAAGTTTTTGGCGGCCGGCAGCAGAAATTCCGTCCGAAGAAGGATGCGGACCGGGCCCAGTTGATTGCTCCGCCCCTACACTCGATTGCGGCGCTGCGCCAATAGTCCTTCAGAGTGGGAGCCACTGAAAAAAAAGTTCAGCAAATTGAGATGCTGCTTGGCAGCTCGTTGCCGCGGCCCGCTCGCTGGAGCGATCTTCGCCGCCACACGCACTTCGGCATGCCAGTGCCGTCGACGATAAGAATTTCAGCGGCCGGCGCAATAGAACGACGCAAACGGCAAACCGTCGTGCCGTTAAGTTGGGCATCGTCAAATCTCCCGTCACTTTGCGGGTGTCACATGGATCAGGGCGCCGGGATTGGCGTCTTCCAGCATCCACAGTGAGCCATCCGGGCCTTCTTCCACATCGCGGACGCGTTTCCCTATATTCCAGCGTTCGGCGGTTTTGGCGCCGCCATGGCCGTCGAAGATGATGCGGACGACCGCCTCGGACGCCAAACCGCTGACAAAGCCGCTGCCGTTCCATTGCGGGAAGGTCTTGTTGCCGCGGTAGAACATCAGATTGCCCGGCGCGATCACCGGCACCCAATAGAGCACCGGCTTGGCGAACTCGGGCCGCGTGTCGTGACTGGGAATGGGCACCTCGTTATAGTTCTTGCCATAAGAGACGACCGGCCAGCCGTAATTCTTGCCCTTCTCGATCAGATTCAGCTCGTCGCCGCCGCGCGGGCCATGTTCGACCTCCCATAATTCACCTGTGGGCGAAAATGCCAAGCCATAGGGTGCGCGGAAGCCACTAGCCCAGGTCTCCGCTGGCGTCATGTTGGGGCCGGGAAAGGTATAGGTGCTCACCACTTTTGCCGTTTTGGCAGCTTCAGTGTCGCTGGGCGGATCGATCAGCGGAATGGTGGCAGCACCGGTTTTGCCGAAGTTAGGATTACCTGGGGCGGGTTTGCCATCCAGCGTCAGTCGCAGGATCTTACCTACGGGCTGGTTTGGATCCTGAGCGGGAGTCATGCGCTGGCGATCGCCAACCGAGAGGAATAGATACTGGCCGTCGGGAGAGAAAGCAATCTGCGCACCCGCCTGGCCGCCTTTGCCCCTGGGCATCTGGCGCCACAGTACATTGAAGTCTTGCAGTCTAGGGAGGCGCTCGCTGAGGTTCAGCTTGGCGCGGGCCAACGCCTGGCCCCCACCATAGTCACCGGGCTCTATGTAGGTGACATAGACACTCTGATCGCTGGCGTAATGGGGCGAGAGGAAGACGCCCAGCATGCCGTTCTGGCCCTGCCAATAGACGGGGGGCGTACCGGCCAGCGGTGCGATCTTCTCTCCCTGTGCGGATACCAACCAAATGGGCCCGATCTTTTCGGTCACCAACATGCGGCCATCAGGTAGGAAAGCCACCCGCCAGGGCAATTCAAAGGTGGCGGTCGTGGTCATGGTGAAGGGAAGGCTGGCTTCGGGTTTCTGTTCGCCCACATTAACCTGGGCCCAAGCCACTACCGACGCTATCGTGAAGAGCACCGCCGTTTTCGCTATTTTCATCGACATTTCTCCGTGCTTCTAAAACGACCGAACACTTGAAACGGAAGCAGAACGCGGCTATTTCTTGGGCTGGCCGTGATCTTGCCCTTTAGTTGATTCCTTGCCGATAACGCAATACCGCCAGTTTGCCATAATCGGCCGGGTTGCCGACTGGAAATGCGGCGATGGTATTCAGGATTGCCTGTTTGACCGGAGTTTGGGGCTCTGATCTCGTTGCGGGGCACCTGGCCAGGGAGTACCCTGTACCAGGTCGATCCGGTCGTCCGGAAGGCGAACCAATCTACTATGGCCTTACGTAAGAACATGAGCTGTCACTGCAACAGGTCTGGCTCTACTATGACAGGACTGCTGCTAGGACTAAGTCTGGCGATCCCAATTCACGCGCAACGTATTGCAACGACATTCGCCGGAACCAGTTCTACACCTCCCATCGAAGGCGCACTCGCTGCGGGCATGCCCATTGGCGCATCGTTTGGCATGACGCTGGATGCCGGAGGCAGCCTGTTCTTCTCGCTTTTCGATGTCAATGTGTCCGTGGTGGTAAGGCTTACTGCAGACGGACGTCTTCATCGGGTGGCGGGCAGCGGGCCATATGGCTTTTCGGGAGACAGCGGGCTTGCAACCTCAGCGACTCTTGCCCGTCCGAGCGGTCTGGCATTCGACCATGCCGGTAACCTCTACGTCGCCGATGCGGGCAACAGCCGCATCCGGAAGGTGAGCCCGGACGGTACAATCAGCACGATCGCAGGTAATGGACAGGCTGGTTATATCCCGGACGGTACGCCTGCAACCATCGCCCGGCTGGGGGACTCGCCAGCGGTAGCCGTCGATGGCATGGGGAATCTCTTTATCGCCGGCGGCGGACAGGTCCTCAAGGTAATCGGCGACGGTACGGTGGTCACGGTGGCTGGTGGTTCGCAACACATTACGACCGGTGACGGCGGCCCGGCCATCGGAGCTGAATTGCATCGCGTTATTGGAATTGCCTTTGACAGCGCAGGCAACATGTACATCGCCGACATTGACGACCATCGTATCCGCAAGGTCAGCCCTGTTGGCGTCATTACGACGGTAGCGGGCAATGGAAATCCGGGTTTCTCTGGAGATGGCGGAAAGGCAATCGAAGCTCAACTGCATTCCCCTGGGGCAATTGCCGTCACTCCAACTGGCGTCCTATATATCGCCGATGGACCTAATCACCGCGTCCGCAAAGTAACGCCGGACGGCATCATAACCACCGTGGCAGGAAATGGGCAGGAAGGCTACTCGGGCGATGGGATGCCTGCAGCGAGCGCGAGCCTCAACGATCCGACAGCGCTGCTGCTGGATGCCGCCGGCAACCTTTATGTTTCCGAAAGCATGAACCGCCGGATCCGCAAAATTACCGCGGATGGAATCATCAGTACCGTCGCGGGAAAAGGGCCACTGGGATTCTCGGGTGACGGCGGGCAGGCCGCCAGCGCGCGGCTGAACGCAGCTTATAGTATCGCTTTGGATGGGAAAGGCAACGTCTACGCATCAGACAATGCCAACCACCGCGTGCGCAAAATCGCTCCGAACGGTGTCATTACCACAGTGGCCGGCACGGCGGAGGGTTTTTCCGGCGACGGCGGCCCAGCCACTGCCGCACGGTTGAACTCCCCGAACGGAATCGGCTTGGACGCAGGTGGCACTCTCTATATCGCCGACTCCGGCAACTATCGCATCCGCAAAGTCACTCCGGATGGAAACATCAGCACCGTTGCAGGCACGGGCGACAATAATTATTACGGTGACGGCGGGCCGGCATTGAATGCTGGTCTTGCCGGTCCTTATGCGGTGGCCCTCGACGCCGACGGCGATGTTTATTTCACGGATGTGTACCGTGTGCGCAAATTGACCAAGGACGGCAATATCCAAACCGTGGCAGGCAACGGGCAATATGACAACCTCGTGGACGGCGGGCTGGCAATTAACGCGTTTCTCTACGAGCCGTCTGCCCTGGCATTCGACGCCGCGGGAAATCTATACATCGCCGACACCTTCCATGGGCTTATCCGGAGAGTGACAACCGACGGGATCATCAACACGATTGCAGGTGATCCGAGAGGTTTAGGCAGCCGGATGGCGACGAGCACTTACCTGGGCTCCCCCCAAGGTGTCGCTGTGGACTCGATGGGTAACTTTTATATCGCCGACTCAGCGCTAAACCAAATTTATAAAGTCACAGCCGATGGCATCATCGTCACGGTGGCCGGCAATGGCCAACGCGGATTCGCTGGGGATGGCGGGCCAGCCGCAAGTGCAACGCTCAGTTTCCCCGAAGGGCTGGCCCTTGACGCAGCGGGAAATATTTTTGTTGCCGACGCGGGAAACGTCCGTATTCGCAAGGTTTCCGCAGGCACTGGTTGTGACAACTATCTCTCTGGGACGGATGTGCTTTTTATTGAGCCAACCGCCAATTTTTCCGCAGCGGGAGGCAAAATCACCATCAGCGTTTATGCAGGACCTTCGTGCACCTGGTCGATATCCGGGCTGCCCGACTGGATCACAGTTTCCGGTACGTCGGCTGGGACGGGACCGGGCGTCATCACTCTGATTATCGCCCCTAACAATGGTGCGTTGCGGAGCGCGGCGTTGTTGATAGCGGACGTTCCCGAAGCGATAAACCAGGAAGCCCCTCCCTGGGTAGCGAGCGGGCCCCCGAACAGCGCTGTGCAGACCTTTAGCGGCAGGTACCCCGGGACCAGAGGATATCAGGACCTGCAATGGGTGCAGATGCTGATGGCGGTGGCCACCGACGGCGGCGGCCAGCCGTTCTGCCTTGTGCACTATGATGTGCAGGGCAATAAATTCTGGCTGTACAGTGATGTCCAGGGCTTTTTTGTCGGGCCGATAACGCCCGGCGTCGCCTCGAACCTGCTGCAGGGATCGTTGTGCGCGCTGAACACGTTGGGGTCTAGTGTTTCCGCGGACGGGTTTGACTTGACGATGAACGCCAACCTGGTATTCAAGCAGGCGCTGGCCCTCAACATATTCATGCGAGGGTTCACGTTGGAGGGCGTCGACTCGGGATGGGTGCAGCAGGGGACCTGGACCACGGTGGCGGCGTCGTTGGGAACGATGACGGTATCTCCATCTTCGGGCGGCGTGGCAAACGGAACGCAGCAGATTTTTACGCTGACGTATCCGGACCCGGCAGGCTTTGCAGGCGCGCCGTTTGGCTGGGAGCAGTTCCTGATCGGAACCGCCACTGACGGTGGAGGCAACCCGTTCTGCTACGTGCACTACGACCGCACCGGCAATGGGCTGTGGATGTATTCCGGCGATGCCGGATTCTTTCTTGGGCCAGTGATACCCGGCGCAGTGTCAAGTCTATTGACTAGTTCGGCCTGTTCGATCAACACGGAGGGTGCAACGGTAGCGAACACCTCTGGCAACCTGGTCCTGACGGTTCCGATCGTGTTCAAAGCGCCCATGGTCCGCGGCAATAAACTGTTCCAGCGCACACTGGATGTGCTGAATCGTGACACCGGATTCCAACAGACTGGGACTTGGACGGTCAATTAAGAGGCACCGAATCCGACTCCGATGCTTCAATCCTTCTGTTTCCGCATTTTTTGGGAGACCTTATTTATTTCTCCCCAAACTCGAAGCAGATTGCCACTCCACAGCTTTCCGATCTCTTCTTCCGTGTAGCCTCGCCGAACCAGTTCCAGCGTGACGTTGAATGCTTCCGCCGCGCTGTTCCAGCCGTCAATTCCACCGCCACCATCGAAGTCCGACGAAATTCCAACGTGATCAATTCCAATGAGCTTCACGGCGTAGTCGATGTGATTCAGGCTGCCATGCAGATGTGTATAGGAGCTATCGCGAAACGGACATGGGCCGTTCGATGGCGCTGGCTTCAGATGCCGCACAATCGCAAAAGGTGGCGCAGTTTATCAGAGTGAGCACGAACTGGATCCCTAAGGAGCTGAAGTATTCCGAAACACGCAGAGGATCGCATATGTGATGGGTTCGGGTGCGAACGCATTCTCGTATTTGGTGCAGCGCGGCGACTACTTGATTGATGCCCCGCTCACCTACTACTCGCGCATCCACATTGGACATGTCGCCCGGCTACGAAACGGAAGATATCGGATTCAGCCGTCTGGTACCGGCAGCATGCGCATGCTTCTGACAAAGGCAAGGGCGGCGCCGATCCCTTAAGACCGTTTGCCTGGATGTACAATTGATCGAGCCAGGAAGATGGAATGTTCCATAAGAACCTTCCAGGCTGAACTTTTCGGCGGTACCGATCGCCAGAAAATCATTGGGGTATGAAGAGTCTCCTTCTCTTTGTCGCCTGCCTTCCGGCTCTCGCTAATACTACTAGCGAATCCGCGCTGGCAATTCTAGAAAATCGATGCGCGGCCTGCCACGGGCAAGCCCAAACCTCGGGCTTCGACATTAGACAGCGCGAAACCGTCTTAAAAGGCGGAAAGCGCGGCCCCGCTGTCGTACCCGGTAAAGCCGAAGACAGCCTGCTCTACAAAGCTGTGGCGCATATCGGCGACGTGCAGATGCCTCCTGGCAAGCAGCTTGCGTCGGAGGAAGTCGAAACGCTTCGCGCCTGGATCAACGCAGGCGCTATTTGGGATGCTCCGGCAATCGGTTCGACGTGGTGGGCCTTCAAGCCACCAAGCAAGCGGCCGGTTCCGCAGGTTTCCGATCCAATCTGGGATCGTAACCCGGTGGATGCCTTCCTCTGGGCAAAATGGCGCGAGAAAGGGCTGAAGCCGGTACCTGCGGCCGACCGCAGAACCTATATCCGGCGGGCATACCTGGACCTGCATGGTCTGCCTCCCTCAACGGCGGAGGTCGAAGAGTTCATCGAAGGACACCGCCCCGGATGCTTACGAGAAACTGATCGACCGGCTGCTCGCATCGCCGCGTTACGGCGAGCGGTGGGGCAGGCATTGGCTGGATGTGGTGCGGTACGCCGATACGGGCGGCTTCGAGACTGACATGTACTACCGCAATGCCTGGCGATACCGCGACTACGTCATCAAGTCGTTTAATGACGACAAGCCGTATGACCGGTTCGTGCAGGAGCAGATCGCCGGAGATGAGCTCTGGCCGGATGACTTGGAACTGGCGGGCGGTTACGACATCCCTGCGGAGAAACTGAAGCATCTGGAAGCGCGCATCGGCACCGGGATGTACACCATTGGGACGACGTATCATGAAGCCGCTTTGAACGGCGCCCAACTTCGCTACGAATGGCTGTCCGACGCGGTGGATACCACGGGAGAGGCGTTTCTAGGGCTGACACTTACGTGCTCGCGGTGCCACGATCATAAATTTGATCCCTTGACGCAACGCGACTACCACCGCATGATGGCCATCTTCGCCGGGAGCGAAGAGCGCGAAATACCGGTGATCAGCAAAATGGATCTGTTCGGCTTCAAGTCCGGTTATCCAAGTAATCTTCGCGTTGAGGAATACAAGGAGGCTATCGAGCGCATTGAACAGCGCTCGCGCGACCGTGCCATCGAGGAAATCGAGAGTAAATTTTCCCCGGAGATCGTCAAAGCATACCAAGTGCCGCTGAAAGATCGCACACCGAAACAGATGGAGGCTGCGGCGGCGCTGGAAAGGGCGCTCACATTAGCCGGCCTGCGCGAGAACGCCGCCGGAAAGATGTTCGTGCCGGAGTACACTCCGCAGGAAAAAGACGAGCGCGAGCGCCTGATTTACGAGCTCGGCAAGGCTGCCCTGGAAGCGCATCCCACTTTTCCGAGCGCCACGGTTCTGGCGCACGCCGACGTCATTCCGGATGTGTATATGACCTCCCGTGGCGATTTCCATCCCGCGGGCGCCAAAGTAGGGCCTGGATTCCCACGCGTTCTGGGCGGTGTGCGGGATCTGGAAGAGCCGACTTGATCGTCCTTTTGTTCCCGAAAGGCGGCGAGCCCTAGCTTTGTGGCTCACCAAGCCGGATCACCCGCTCACGGCGCGAGTCATCGTGAACCGCGTATGGTACTGGCATTTCGGCAAGGGGATCGTCGGCACGCCCAGCGACTTTGGCCGCCAGGGCGAGCCACCGACTCACCCTGAGCTGCTCGACTGGCTGGCATGCAATTTCACAGAGAATGGCTGGAGCATCAAGAAACTGCACCGGCTGATCATGTTGTCGAACGCCTACCGCATGTCCAGCCAGCCCGACGAGAACAATACCCGGATCGATTCCTCAAACCAATATCTGTGGCGCATGAACCGGCAGCGCATGGATGCCGAAACGCTGCGTGACTCCGTGCTGGACGTTGCTGGAGTGCTGAATCTGAAGATGACAGGCCGGCCGGTGGTTCCAGAGCTTACCAACGAGGAGAAGGCAGGAATGTGGGCGCCGAACCAGTGGCCAGTTTCGCTCGATCCCGCGGAGCGCAACCGGCGCAGCGTCTACCTCTATGTCAAGCGATCGTTTCCGTTTCCCATGTTCGCCATTTTTGACGTGCCGGATACCGCGGTGAGTTGTCCGCGCCGGGATGTCACCACGGTTGCGCCGCAGGCACTTGGCGCTGTTGAACAGCGAGTTCATGGAGCAACAGGCTCGAAACCTCGCCGCGCGTGTTCAGAAAGATCATCCGGGTGACCGCGATGCCTGGATTCGCGGCGCATGGCAACTGGTGCTCAACCGCGATCCGGCGCCGGAGGAAAAAGAGAAAGCACTCTCGTTTCTCATCGCGGGTCACTCGGACTTAGACAAGCTGTGTCTGGTGCTGCTGAACATGAACGAGTTCCTGTATATCGATTGAGGCTTGAAATATGAAGACCGCGGATTTGTTAAGCGGATACTGCGAAAAGACCGCATTGGCTTCGTCGCGCCGTGAGTTTCTGCAGAAAGCCGGGCTTGGATTCGGCATGCTGGGCGCCGGATATCTGCTGGCGCGCGACGCCGACGCGGCCACTCTGCCCAACCCGGCCATCGAATCCTTTTGCGCCCAAGCCGCCCCACTTCCCCGCCAAGGCAAAGCACGTCATCTTCCTGTTCATGCACGGCGGGCCGAGCCACGTGGACACGTTCGATCCCGAAGCCTCTGTTGACCGAACTCAACGGCAAGACGCCGCCGCCCAGTTTCGGCAAGGTCGATTTCCAGTTCACCAAAATGGAGAAGGCGCCGTTGCTGGCGTCGTCCCGCACCTTTCGCAAGTACGGACAGTCCGGTATTGAAATTTCGGACCTGTTCCAACACACCGCCCAGTTTGCCGACGACATGGCGGTGGTCCGCTCCTGCTATCACGACGGCTTCACCCATGTAATCGGACAGAACTGGATGAACACCGGCTGGGGGAGAGTGGGCCGGCCGAGCGTGGGCTCGTGGGTGGTTTACGGCCTCGGCAGCGAGAGCGAGAATCTGCCCGCGTTCATGGTGATGCTGGACGGCGGCATCAAAGCCGGGTCGCCGGCTTACGGCTCGGGTTTCCTGCCGGCTATGTATCAGGGAACGGTGTTGCGCACTGACGGCGCGCCGATTCTGAACGTGAACCGTCCGGCAGGATATCGGCGCCGACGAGCAGCGCCGGATGCTCGACCTGTTGAGCTGGTACAACGAGCGGCACTATCGAAGACACGCCGCGACGATTCCGATCTGGCTGCCCGCATGAATTCGTATGAGCTGGCGTTCAAGATGCAAATGTCTGTGCCCGATCTGGCCGACCTGTCCAAGGAAACATCGGCCACGCGAAAGCTCTACGGTCTCGATGAACCGGAAACCGCCGAGTTCGGAACGCAGTGCCTGATGGCCCGCCGCATGGTCGAGCGCGGTGTGCGTTTCGTCCAACTTTACTCCGGAGGCAACAAGGGCGGCTCGGTGGGTTGGGACGGCCACAATCAGTGCGATCAGAACCACACGGTGATGGCGCGAAAGGTGGACAAGCCGATTGCCGGCCTGCTGGCCGATCTGAAATCGCGCGGCCTGCTCGAAAGTACGCTGGTGGTGTGGGGCGGCGATTTCGGCCGTACGCCTTTCACCAACGGCGTCGAAGGCGGCGGAGTGGGACAAGCCGGCCGCGACCACAACCCTTACGGGTTCTCCGTGTGGATGGCGGGCGGTGGCATCCAGGGCGGCAAGGTCATCGGCGCCACCGACGAGATTGGCCTGCGCGCCACCGAGGACAAAGTCCACGTGCATGACCTGCATGCCACGATTCTCTACGCTGCTGGGCCTCGACTACCAGAAGCTGACATACCATTTCCAGGGCCGCGACTTCCGGCTGACCGATGTCGGCGGCCAGAACAACCTGGCGCCGCGCCTAACCAAGGGATAACGCTTTCTGCCTGTTCGCCTGAAAGTCGTTGCCAAGCTCCTCTGGCTGGTGCCGGTGTGCTCGCTGGCGAACTCCGGCGATGCGCAGTATACGGGACCCGAGTCGTGCGCCGTATGTCATCAGGATGTCGCCCGCGCCCAGAGCAAGACCGCGATGGCGATGACCTGGCACGGGCGGGACACCAAACTGCTGCCTCTGCACTACGACGCTCGGGTAACGGAGGGTCCCGATCCGTCTCTTTCCTATCAGATCCAACGCTTGGCGGACCAGTTCATGTACTCGACCGCCACGCCCGACGGAACCAAGACCAGCCTTCCCATTGAGGTGATCATGGGTGGGAAACGTCACGGTCTCGGGTTTCTCACCCGAATCGATCGTCTCGGCGATATCCCGCTACATCGGCCGGCTCTCATTCAAGCACGATACTTCTGGAGCGGAGCGCACGATTCACTCGTGCTGGCTCCTGGAACGCCAATCGAAAAGCCACATTCACAAGAAACGTCCTTTGGCCTGGTGCTGGATCCTGCCTTTGAGGAGAAATGCCTCCGTTGTCACGGTCAACCCAACGCGTTCGGCGCGGGCAGGGCGGGTGGAGTCCATTGCGAAAGCTGCCACGGGCCTGGATCGAAGCACGTTGAATCGGTACGCAACGGAAATGCAAGCTCGGGAATCATCAACCCGAAAAAACTGGCTCCCGAAGCGAAGATCGCGATTTGTGCTGAATGTCATGCTGGGTCGGGTAAGGTATCCGATCCTTTCCCTGACGATCTCCTCATTGCCAACCAAGTCACTGCGCTGCAGAATTCCGAGTGTTTTATCCAGAGTGCCAAGGCCCTTAGCTGTACCCGTTGTCACGATGCTCACGCGGATTCGATCGACGAGAACGCATCCCTGAAGACCTGTCTCGGATGCCACTCCACATCGGCGAAACCACAGGCCGCCCTTTGCCCTGTCAACTCGCGGAGTGGGTGCATCGCTTGCCACATGCCGTCCATCGACCGGGGGCCGCTGCATTTGGTTGACCACTGGGTACGGGTTCATCCCACTCGGGACCCGAGAGTTGCCGCCAACGGCAAAACGGTGAGGTCCCAGGTCCCGCCGCAGCGCGAGTTCCTGCGTATCATTCGCACTCGTGAACGGTCAGACGCAGAGAAGGCCATGCAGCGACTGGCGGCGGGAGAGGCATTCTTTAATGTCGCTCGCGACATTTCCGTGGATTCTTCGGCCAGTGTTGGCGGCTATGCCGGCGAGAAGTGGCTTGCGAAGCTGGATCCGGCGTTCGCTACCACGGCGGCAAGCCTGCAATACGGCCAGACCAGCGGAATTATTGGTGCTGGTGACCGTTGGATGATCGTGCAGCGGGTACCGCGCGATTTCAAGTGGGACGCCGATCAGCTTCTGAAAGAAGCTAAGGAGCTAGCCGCCCGCGGCGACCGCGAGGGTGCTCTCGAGAAATGCCGGCAAGCGCTGAGAATCTATCCTTCGTTCTTGCGCGCTTTGAGACTTAGCGGAATGTTGTTCGCGCAAACGGGTGATGTCCGCCGCGCCGTGTATGTGTTGCAAGGCGCTACGCGGCTTTACCCGGATGACGCCGGCGCCCAGTTTGACTTCGCGCTCGTGCTGGGCCATTTGGGCCGGCACGCAAAAGAAATCCAGGCCTACAGGCGTGCCATTGAACTGGGACCGGATCTTGTTTCCGCGTACCTGAACCTTGGCCAGGCTCTTTCCTCAACCTTTGATGGGCGGAGCGCAATCGCTGTTGTCCGCCAGGGGCTGCGAATCAATCCTCTTTCGGCTGAACTGTACTTTGCGTTGAGTCGCCTGCTGGCGCAGGCCGGTGATGCGCCCGGCGCGGACCAGGCCATGGCGCTCGCGAAGAAGATCGATCCTTCGCTCGTCCCAAGGGCTCTGGAAATAAGCCCCTGAGCGTCACACTTCCACCACGTCGGTGAGCACCGGGCTATCACGCGTCGGGAATTGGGCAGGCAACGGTATCGTGACTTTGCCCGAGGCTGCCCACTCGATGCCGCGCGCCAGCAGCGTTTGAAAGCCCGCGCACTGGCAATTCGGATTCTTCTGGTCGCGCCAGGTGTGGCCGAGCATCGTCACATAGATGCGTCCCCGGTCCCAGTTTCTGACCCAGTCCATTGGCTCGCGACGGTGCGAATCTTTCGAATATGCGTAGGTCAATATGCGAAGTTCATTTTTTATTGCGCCGTGCCTGGGGTTTGCCGGCGCATGTTGGCCATGAGTCAACTGCTCCATCGGATGCATCCACTGCTTGGGCATACCGAGCGTGATCGGATGACGCGCATCCCTCATCGTCATCACAAAATCGTGGGCGGCCCCGTGCCCGGGCGGCAGTTCCTGCTCCGCAGGCACGACAACCACTCTCTCCTTTTCGTCAACGATCAATGCGGGTCCAAACGAAATATCACGCCAGCCTAAGCCGATCATTTCGTTGTAGGCATCCCACTTCAGGAACGCATTATTCGAGGCGTGATAGCTGACGAAACCACCTCCCTTCGACAGATAGGCTTCGAATGACTTTTCAACGCTCCGCGGCCAGCGGACGCCGTCCGGAAGATGACCGCCGTTGAAGTTATTCACAACGACGTCGTAGTTGCGGAAGCCCGGTTGCCAGGCTTGCCAGTCGGCCGCCGGCGCGTCCTTGCCAGGTGAAGTCGCAACATCCACCGCGAACCTTCCAGTCGCTTCCAGGACCGACCGGATCACTCGCGTGCCTGCGCGCCAGTCGTGATTATTAATTCCGTCGACGATCAGAACCGAGAGCTTTGCGCCAGCGCGCGCCAGAGGTGCGGCGAGGGTCACTTTCCCAAAATCCCGGCGGCTTAGCTGCACGGCTCGTTTCTTTCCTTCCAAGCCAGGATATCCCGACTCCAGGGGATAAGCGATAATGATCGTGATACGCGGCAGCGCGGCATCCTTTTTGACAGCCATGGCTGGATTATCATGCCGCATCAGTGTGGTAGCGCTAGTCGCGATAAGCGGCATCTGTACAGGTGCCGGAGAAGGTACGTTTCGCAACACAACAAAAGCTACCGCGTATGTGGGATCGAACGTTTGTGCCGGATGCCATCCTTCGGTCTTCGAAAATTACCGTAAGACCGGAATGGGCCGGTCAATGACGTCAGCCTCCGACCCGGCCGAGCTCGCCAAAATCCCAAAGCCCGTCACGCTCCGGAATGAGGAGCTGAACCGCTATTTTTCGGTCTTCCGTGAAAACGATGCAATCTTTCAAAGCGAGTATGAACACGATTCGTCGGGCGAAGTGTTTCGCACGACGAAAAAACTAGAGTTTGCCATCGGCAGCGGAACCAATGGCACGACATATCTGGTGAAGCGCGGCGACTCGCTGTTCGAGGCGCCGCTCAGCTACTACGCGAGGATTGGAAGCTGGGGCTTCTCGCCAGGTTATGAAATGGAAGATGCGGGGTTCAGCCGGCCCATACAGACGGGTTGTCTCTCCTGTCACAGCGGTCGAGTCGAGCCTGTTCCAAATCGGCCCGGAGCCTACCGGGACCCGGTGTTTCGGGAACTGGCGATCGGCTGCGAGAACTGCCACGGGCCCGGCCAATTACACGTGAATGAACGAAGCCGGAAGGTGCCGGTGACAGGCAAACTTGACGACTCGATCGTCAATCCGGCCAAGCTGCCTGGTTGGCTCGCGGATAACATCTGCATGAATTGCCACCAGGGAACCGCTGCTCGAATATTGCAACCGGGCAAGGAATATTTGGATTTTCGTCCCGGTACGCCGTTGGACGAAACGGTAGCGATCTTTGAGCCGCCAGCGCAGCCCGGCGCTGCGGTTTCCCCGCTCCTTGAACATTACTCGATGATGACGTTGAGTAAGTGTTATCGGGAGAGCAACGGACGGCTGAGCTGTACCACCTGCCACGACCCTCATGTTCAGCCAAGGTCTGAATCCGCTTCCTACTTTCGCTCCAAATGCCTCGGCTGCCACACTGCCGCCTCTTGCAAGGTGGCTGCCGGCACCCGCGGGGACGATTGCGCAGGCTGTCACATGCCGAAGGAAAACGTCAGTCAAATCGCTCATTCGGTATTGACGAATCACCGCATCACCTCCAGGAACGACCAGTCACTGCCGAAAGAGGCGTTTCAACGAACGACGGAAGAGTTGCCGGACCTGGTCCACTTAAACCGAATTCCAGGTAAGAAGGACAAGGTGCCGGCGATAACGCTACTCCGCGCGTATGGCGAGCTCGCTAGCTCCCAGCCTCAATACGGCCGCCGATACGTCGAGACCCTGCAGGAGGCTGCAAAGACCAACCCCGACGACCCCGCCGTGTTGTCCGCGCTGGCTTGGCTCGAAGTAGGAAAGAACACGCCCGAATCAAACTCCAAAGCGATGGACTATCTGGGCCGCGCAATCCAGAGCGGATCTCTATTGGCTAATGACTTCGAGAAGAGGGCGGAGCAGCTCAATCAAGCTGGCCGGGCGCCGGAGGCGATCGAGGTACTCAAGCGGGGAATCCTCGTTGATCCTTATCACCAGCGTTCCTATAAAGCCCTCGCCTTGCTCTGCATAGCAGAAAAGCGGTACGAAGAGGCCGTACAAGTCATGAGGCAGGAACTGGACGCTTTCCCGCAAGATTCGTTCATGAGGAACCTTCTCAAAAAAGCGGAGGCCGCTTCGCGCCGGTGATGCATACGACTACGGTTCTTTTATCTTTAGAATCTGATCGGCCTTGACGTTTCTCAACACCTGTGTCCCTCCAGACGAGAGCCAAGATTCCTGCGGCTCTTATGACCCAAGTCATCCCGTTCACTCTAACATTCCGTGTGCAAGAATAACGAGAGACGCTAGGGACACTTGAGCGTATGCGTGCACTGTTCTGGGTCGGAGCATCCTTCGTAACCATCGGCATTCTCTCCGCGCAACCAGTGCCTTCGTGTAGGGGACCGGCCGAGCTGGAACGAGATCTCGCCACAAAACCTTCGACCGGTGCCTACAACGCCAAGGGAGCGTACTTTGCCAACAAGCATCAACTCTCCTGTGCGATCGCCGCTTTTGCGGCCGCGATCCGGTTGGATCCGAACTCGGCGGACAGTCACTTTAATTTGGCCTTGGCCCTTCGGGAAAAGCGCGATCTGAAGCGAGCTACTCAGGAATTCCAGACCGCTGTGCGGCTAAATCCGGACATGGTGCCTGCACATAATGCCTTAGGCACGGCGCTTCTCGAGACGGAACAGAGTAACGCGGCGGAGATCGAATTCCAGGCGGCCCTCAAGCTGGAACCCAACTCCGTATATGCGCTTGACGGCCTAAGTAAAGCATTGATTCAGCAGAAGCGCTATGGGGCTGCGATTGGTTACCTTCGCAAAGCGCCCCCGGACCCGGGTCTGCAAATCAACCTTTCGGTCGCATTGTCAAAAAATGGCAACACGGAGGAGGCCATCGCTATTCTGCAAGGGCTCCTCAAGGCAGATCCCGGTTTAGCCGAAGCCCATTCTAACCTGGCTGTGATTTACGCCTTGCAGAATCGCTTTCGCGAGGCTGCCGACGAATACTACCAGGCCCTGCGTTACGACACCGCAAACGATACTTCGCGAATCTCGCTGGTCAGGGCGCTGGTCGTCCTGGGAGAATTCAACGACGCGCTGCCTTTTATTCAGGACTACCTGAAACGTCACGCCTCGGACGGCGACGGCCTTACTCTGCGGGGAACGATCTACCGCGGACTCGGCGACTACGTCAGGGCGGAAGCGGATTTGCGGCGCGGAGTTCAAACCAAACCCGAGGACTACGATGCCCGCTACAATCTGGGCTTCGTGTTGGCAAAATTGGCCAAGCAACAGGAAGCGCTCCCTCACCTCGAAAAGGCGCTCCAACTGCGCCCGGACTCCACCGAAGCCCGCTTTCAGTTGGCTTTGGTTTTGAAAACGCTCAAGCAGGATAATCGCGCACGGATTGAATTTGCCGCCGTCGGCGAACAGAAGAACCGCAGCGTGCAAGGAAACGTTGCGGGAATGAAATCGAACCAGGCCAATGCTTTTCTCCAGGCTGGAGAAACCGCCAAAGCGATCGAGCTCTATCGCGAGGTCCTGCGGGAAGATCCGACTTATGCCCGCGGGTACTATAATCTCGCCCAGGCATTGGCGCGAGCCGGCGATCGCCCGGGAGAGAGACAGGCCTTGGAGCAAGCTTTGGCGCTCGATTCGAAGCTTGCTCCCGTCCACACCGCACTCGGTTTGCTAGACCTGCAGGATGGCAAGCCTGCCCAGGCGGAACAGCGCTTCAAGACCGCTCTTTCGTTCGATCCCCAAGACGCCGAGGCGCAAACTAACCTGGGTGTCCTTTACAGCCAGCAGGGCAAAACTAAGGAGGCGGAAGACTCGCTCCGGAAAGCCACGCTGGACAATCCGCAGTATGCGTCGGCATTTCTGAACCTTGGGCTCCTGCTGGCCACGCAGGGAAAATTAGTGGAGGCCGAAAAGCAAGTGGAATCCGCGGTTGCGCTAGCGCCGGGTGATGCTCGCTCACTGACCGCATTGGGGATGTTGCAATCCCGGCAGGGGAGAAATAAGCAGGCTACGGAGACCTTTCGAAAAGTGATCGCAATCTCTCCCAAGTCGGCTGAAGCGCATCTGAATCTGGGCATGGCCCAGGCTGATCAGTTCAATTTGGAAGGCGCGCTTGCCGAATTTAGCGAGGCTGCGCGACTGTCACCTGATCTGGCCGCGGCGCACTATTTTAAGGGTCGCTCATTGTTCGATCTCCGCCGCAATGAAGAGGCTCAGCCGGAAGTGGAAGCAGCGGTGCGGCTCTCTCCCGATTACGCTTCGGCGCTGTACCTGCTTGCGCTCATCGAGAAACAGGCTGGAAACCCGCAACGCTCTGCCGAATTGCTGCGCAGGGTCATCGCCGTCGAGCCTCGCAACGGCGATGCGCTCTACATGCTGGGTCAGAATCTCGCCAAGCTCGATCGTCCCGCTGAGGCAGTTGTGCAATGGAAACGTGCGCTCGAAACCAATCCCGGCCACGCCGAGGCGCTTTACAATCTGTCACGAGTGCTGGCCGAGTCGGACCCTTCCGCAGCCGACCGGTACCGTGAGCAGTTCAGAGATCTGCAGCAGAAACGCCAGATCACTGACCGCGCGGAGACGCTTGGTAATTTCGCCCTCGCGGCGGCCGCAGCCCGGGACTGGGCTCAAGCGCTCGCTCAGTTGAAAGAAGCCTTGGAGATTTGCGGCGCCTGCAGGTCACGTGGCGATTTGCACAAGAACCTGGGACTCATTTTGTGCATGTCGGGCGACCTGAACAATGGGGCCTCGGAGTTGCAGGAAGCCCGCAAAATCAAGCCTAACGACCCGGATATTGAACAGGCGCTGCGCTTTGTCAGCGAAGCTCGGCAGCGCCGTTGAAACCAGCGGGGGGCACGTCGCGGGAGCGTATCCTCCCAACAACGGAAATACTTAAATCGGACGATCAAAAGCGATCGGCTTGTGGTATGTTACCCGGAAACCGGGAGCCAAATAGAAATCCCGGCTAACTCTATGCGCCTCACTGACCTCTCTCGACGCGACCTGTTGCTGCTTAGCGGTGCGGCTCTGGCGAGCCCCGGCCTGTCCTCCGGCGCCCAGCAGGGAGCCGGAAAGCCCCAGACCGTTCGCGACCGCTTGTGGCTTTGGTCTCATGTGGCCGGCAGCTACAACGGCATGTTCGGCCTGCCGGGCAAATCGCGCATGACGCCGGCCGAAGCCGCCTTCTACATGGGAATTCCCAATGTGTTCATGCTCCATCGGGAGGGAACTCCAGAGCCCCCGCTCGACCAGTTCGCCTTGGCGTTCGAGCCGCTGCGCGATGTGGTTTGGGGTATCGTCGGCGACTCCGGAACCACTAACGAAAAGGAACGGGAGATGGTCCTGAACCTGGCCTTGCACAATCCCAAGATCTCGGGGGTCGTGATGGATGACTTTTTCCGCAAGCCGAAGGACGGGCAAGTTTCCGCGCTGACCTTGAACCAGATTAGGGAATTGAAACAGAGGCTCCACCCAAGCGGAAAGCGGCTCGACTTATGGGTGGTTCTTTATGAGCATCAGCTCGATCAACCGCTGGCGGAGTACCTGGCGCTCTGCGACTACGTTCAGCTCTGGACCTGGTACGGCCAGAATCTGACTGGCCTGCGGACCAACTTCGAGAAGGCCCGTAAGCTGTCCGCCGGGGCAAAGATGGCGTTGGGTATCTATTGGTGGGATTTCGGAAACCAGAAACCGCTCCCCATGGATCTCATGAAAAGCCAGTGCGAGACCGCTCTGCAACTCCTCAAGCAAGGCCACGTCGAGGCCCTGGTTTTCTGCGGAAGTTGGCTATGCGATCGCGGTTTGGAGACCGTCGCGTGGACACGCAAATGGATCCAGGAGGTCGGACGTGAGAGCCTCCCGCGCCCCTGAAGAGTTTGTGTCCGGATGAAATCTCAGGTAACACGGTAGTGTCCTGGCTCTTGTCCACGGACAGTGCTGAGTGCAGCGGCACCGTCAAGAACGCGATGGAAAGATCTTCGGACCATGGGATCTCTCGTTTCGGGTTTGCATTCAAAATCGTGTTGCGATGAAGGTGGCCGAGTGTATCATGTGAGTCAATCTCTGTATGCCTGTTCGCATGAAAGATGTCGCGCGCGATCTGAAGGTATCCGTGGTGACGGTGTCCAAGGCGCTCCGCGATCGCAGCGATATTAGCGATGCCACCAAGAAGCGAATCCTCAAGCGTGTCCGCGAACTGAATTATCAGCCCAATTGGATCGCGCGGAGTCTGGTGAGCGGGCGAACGCATACCATCGGCCTGGTAGTTCCGGATTTGATGTCTTCTTTCTTTGCGGAAGTCGCTAAAGGTATTACGGGAAAATTGCGGCCGTTCCATTATCAGGTGGTGATATCGATTTCGGAGGAGAGTCCCGGGCTGGAATCGGAAGAAGTGCGTTTTCTGCTGGCGCGCCGCGTGGACGGGTTGATCATCGCCTCTGCCCAATCCATCCGCGACACCACTTTGTTCCAATTTATTGACGAGCAAAAAGTTCCTTATGTCTTGATCGACCGCGGGATCGACGGACTGGACGCTAACTACGTCGGAATGAACAATGAAGCCGTCGGTCAGATAGCCACCAATCACCTGATCGAGTGCGGCTGCCGTGCTATTGCCCACATTTGCGGTCCCAAAATCGGAACCGCGGCCGGGCGCCTGACTGGATACCGCAAGGCCCTGAGCCTAGGGGGATTGCCTTGCCTTGCGGGAATGATCGTGCCGGGCACGCACGAGGACGCAGGCGGCTATCGTGCCATGCGCCGTTTGCTGAAACTCAAACAGCGGCCCGATGGCGTATTCTGCTATAACGATCCGGTGGCCGCAGGAGCCGTCAAAGCCATTCTAGAAGCCGGGTTACGCGTACCGGAGGACATCGCGGTGGTGGGCGTCGGAAACGTCCATTACTCCGATCAGTTGCGGGTCCCCTTAAGCACCGTAGATCAAAGCAGTTTGCAGACTGGAAAGGACGCGGCGGAACTTCTGCTGCGACTGATGGAAAAGCGCGCGCGCGGCACGCGCACTATCTTGCTGAAACCGAAGCTAATCGTGCGCGATTCGAGCGCCCGGAACCAGCCGCATTCCGCTTAAATCCCGCCTTTAAAAAGTATTTACGCGGCCTGGAAGCCGGTTTCCAAAAACGGAATACATAAACGTTTACGTAAGCGGTTACGCCAGACATAAGCCTGGGGAGAAAGCTCTTGCAAACTGCCACCCGCTATGTTATATACTTTACCCATTATCGTATAGTAGAAAACCACTATCGATCACAACTCGCTGGCTTTCGGAAGGAAGGCATCTATGTCGATGCGATCAAGGGCACAGGTAGTAAAGTTTTTGCTGTTTGCGGCGGTTGCGTTCTGTATTGAGAGCAGGGGTTATGCCCAGCTGTCCTCGGCTTCGATCACCGGCATTGTTCGCGACGTTACAGGTGCCGTCATTCCCCAGGCCAAGGTAGTTCTTCGCAACGTCGGCACCTCGGTCGAGCGGAACACCACATCCAACAACGCCGGAAACTATATTTTCCTCAACGTAAGCCCAGGGCCGTACACGCTGGAAACAAATGTTTCCGGATTTAAGTCGGCTCACATTGCCGAGTTCACGCTGGCGGTGAACCAGACGGCCACTCTTGACCTCGTCCTCGAAGTGGGCGCAATCGAACAATCGGTGAGCGTCGAAGCTTCGAACAGTGAAGTCGAAAGTGCAACGGCAGAGCTTGGATCGGTAGTCGCCGAAAAGCAAGTCGTCGACCTTCCCCTCAACGGCCGGAACTTCACTCAGTTGTTGTCTCTGTCGGCTGGTGTCGCGCCTGTCAGCGTCTCCCAAAATGCCACCGGCCCGTTCGGCGTTGCGACCACCCAAGGCAGCCAGTTTGTTTTCCCCGCGATCGACGGCCAGAGCAACCGCAGTAATTTCTTTATGCTCGATGGCATCGATAACAACGGTATGGTTAGCACGTACGTCGTGCCCCCTATCATCGATGCGATTCAGGAGTTCAAGGTCAACGCACACAATGATCAGGCGGAATTCGGCAGCTCGACCGGTGGCATCATTAACGTGGTTACCAAGTCCGGCACCAACACCCTGCACGGTAGCGCATGGGAGTACGTCCGCAACGATGCCTTTGATGCGCGCAACACCTTCCTAGCCAACGTCACGCCATTCAAGCAGAATGAATTCGGTTTCTCTGTCGGCGGGCCGGTGATAATCCCGCACGTCTATCACGGCAAGAACAAGACCTTTTTCTTTGGCGCGTTCCAGCAGTTCCTCTACCGAAAGCCCGCTGACACCTTTTTCCGTGTCCCGACGGCGGCCAACTACACCGGTAATCTCAGCGACATCCCCACGCCAATCTTTAACCCCTTCAGCACGCGTCCGGGAGCTACGCCAGGCACCTTTGTACGCGATCCGTTCCCGGGGAATCAAATTCCCGGCGCCATGATTGACCAAAGCATGGTGGCTTTTGCGCAAGCAACTCTGCCGGCGGCTGGACCGATCTTGAACGGCACCAACAACGCGATTGACCCCACTCCGTTGCATCAAAACCAGCAGGAGTATCAGTTCCGCGTGGATGAGAACATCGGAAACAACAACTTTATTTGGTTCCGGTTCAGCAACACCAACAACGACACCACCTCCTCGGGAGGCCGTCCGGCATTGCTTTCCACTAAATCCGATCCGGCCCGTAACTATGGCGTCAGCTTCGTTCACACGTTCAGCCCCAGCCTGGTTCTGCAGGGCCAGTACGGGCACATCACGTCGTCCGAGTTTAGTCCCACAGTATTCGCTAATCCCGCGGCTGCGAACTGGGGTTTCTCTCCCGGCTTCGGCGGCAATTTCATCGGAGGTCAGACGCTGATACCGGCAATCAACGTGGCTGGTTTCTTCAGTGGCGGACAAACCGGGAACAGCAACCCGATTGTAGCCGATACGCACCAGTTCAATGCCAGCGTCACCAAAATTGTAGGCACTCACACGATCAAATGGGGCGGCAAGTACGCCAGTATGGCCGTGGAGGCATTCGCTCTTAACGCCAACGTGGCCTTCGCCGCGCAGCAGACAGGAAATCCATCGGATTCATCAGAACCCGGCAGCGCGCTGGCATCTTTCCTTTTAAACGTTCCCGATAATGCAGGCCGAAGAAACACTCATGAAACCACCCGCCCCGGCGGCGTGATGAGTTTTTTCGTGCAGGATTCATGGAAGGCGACATCCAAGCTGACCATCAACGTTGGGCTTCGCTACGACAGGACATTCCAGCCGCCCTATGGCACGCAGGCGACGGTTGGCCAGAACGGCGGAATTGAGACAGGTTCGATCAATTTCAATAACGGAACCTACATTGTGCAGCAACTGCCACCGTCCTGCAACGAGCGCGGGTTCGCGCCTTGTATCCCTGGTGATGGGACATTACCGGATCACGTAGTGGTTGATCCCCGTGGCAAAATTTATCACGACACCACCAGCAACTGGGGTCCTCGTGTCGGCTTGGCCTACCGCTTAGGACCGAAGACCGCCATTCGTTCGGGCTTCGGTATTGTGTATGACAACTGGGCGGCGGTTCAGCAAACCGCGCAGAACTATGAGGGGGCGTGGCCGGATATCGGACAACTGCTTGCCAATAACCTGAATGTTCCTAAGGCCGGGCAGGCATTGCCCACCGTTAAAGCGCAGGATCCGTTCGCCTCCGGCGGCAGTTTTCTTCCTGCGCCGACGCCGTTTAACCAGGTGCAATGGTTCATGGATCCCTATGCGAAGAATCCGTATTCGATGCAGTGGAATGTTGGCGTAGAGCATCAGTTAAGTGTTGCGACCACGATTTCGGTCAATTACGTCGGATCGGGATCGCGTCGCCTGGATGTCGGCGGGTACTATAATGTGGCGCAGACACCAGGTCCGGGCGACCCCCGGTTGCGATCGCTTTACCCGTACATTGCGCCGACGTTTTACGACCGCAGCATTGGCAAGGCGGACTACAACGCCTTTCAGTTCACGTTGAACAAGCGCTTCACCAAGGGGCTGGCTTATCAGGTTGCCTATACGTGGTCGAAATCCATCGATTACGGAGCCTCCGGGTGGTACGGCGTGGAAGGTCAGTCGGTTACTGATCCCTATAACCTCAATGGCTCGCGTGGCCCATCCGGCTTCGATCTGACTCAGGTTCTCTCTGTGAACGCGGTTTATGAACTGCCCGTCGGGAAGGGCAAGAGGTTCCAGACGAATAACAAAGTCGCCGATTTTATTATCGGCAACTGGCAGATAAACAGCATTTTCTCAGCGCGATCCGGTTTACCCTACCAGGTGTATGTTAGCGGCGACGTCGCCAACACAGGCAACGTTGGATCGAGCCAGTACGAGCGGGCCAACCTGGTTGGCGGAGCTGACCCTTATCTCAGCAATCCTACGCGCGATAACGGCCTCAATCGGGCCGCGTTCCAGATCCCGGACGTCTACACCTTCGGCAATCTCGGACGGGACCGGTTACGGACGCTTCCGGTCTGGAATATAGATATGTCTATTTTTCGCCAATTCCCCATCTTGGATCGGGCGAAGTTCGAGTTCCGCGCGGAAGCCTTCAATCTGCTCAATCACCAAATCCTGGGTCAACCAAATAACGATATGGCGGATACGGCAAATTTCGGCAGAATCACCAGCATCGCCAACAATCCGCGCTCGTTGCAGTTGGGCGCGAAGGTCATCTGGTAGTGAGTCAATCTGAATTTGTAACTGACTACTATCGATTATCTTCTTAACTTCTCCGACGGCCTGCATGGAAGCGACTCTAACTGCTTCCATGCGGGTTCCGGCGGGGCTACACTAAAGCCGTTGCCCCCATGAGATCCGCTGGAGTTTTGGTTTTCCTGTTTTTCCTGGCTTTGACGGCTCCGGCGTGTGAGGGACCGCCCGATCTGGTGGTGGCAGTCAAGGCCCAGCCCACCGCATCCACCCATACCGCTCTCGGTGCATGGTTCGCGCAACGCAAAGAGTATTCGTGCGCAATCCCTTCCTTCGAAACCGCCTTGCGCTTCAACCCCAATTTTTGGGAGGCGCACTATGACCTCGCGCTGGTGCTGATCGCCACAGATCATGCGCAGCAAGCAGAAGAGCACCTTCGCGCAGCCTTGCCGTCAGCCCCTGATACTGCCCAGGTTCCGTTTCATCTGGGTCAAGTTCTAGCTGCTCAGAAAAGGTATTCGGCGGCCATTCCCTATCTGAAGGAGGCCGGAAGAATGGCGCCGACTCTGCCTGCCCGGCTGGCACTGGGCACCGCCTTGGCCGGCAGCGGTAGCCTCCCGGAAGCACTGAAGACGCTCGAGGAACTCGTGGTGTCATATCCGGACTCCGCGCAGGCGCAATTCACCTTAGCCAACCTCTACGCCACACGGGAGCAGTATACGGAAGCAGCCGAAGCCTACAAAAGGACACTGCGGCTCGATCCCGGCAACGATGTAGCCCGGTTCGCTGGGGCCAAAGCGCTCACTGCTGCCTCTCGTAATGACGAAGCTCTTCCGCTGCTTGAAGAGTATATTTCGCGTCATCCGGGGGATGTCGAGGCGCTCTACATACAGGGTTTGGCCAATCGCAATTTAGCCCGATATCCTGAAGCCGAGACGCCCCTGCTGCGAGCCGCCGCTCTGGACCCCGGCGATTACAACGTGCAGTACAACCTGGGGTTTGTGCAGGAAAAACTACGGAAATTTGAGGAGGCGAGAAAGCACTTGGAACAAGCAGGCGTCATTCGGCCAAATGAAACGGCCGTCCCCTTCCGTCTCGCTTCCGTGTTCCGAGGCTCGGGCGACAAAGCGCGCGCCGAAGAGCAGCTAAAGATCTTTCAAGCCCTCAAAGAACGAGAAGAGCGTCAGAGGAAGGCAGAGCTTGGAACGAACACTGCTCAGCAACTTCTGGTGCAAGGCGACGCTGGCGCTGCCGCGAAGTTATATCAGGAAGCGCTCAAACTGGAACCGGACAACGTGAATACGCTCCTCGACTTATCGCTGGCATTGAACAAGCTCGGTGATTACGCCGGTGAACGCGAAGCACTCGAGAAGGCCGTGACGTTGAATCCCCAGTTCACTCATGCGCACAACCAACTCGGTCTGCGTCATATGGCGGATGGCAGGTTCGCGCTAGCACAGAAGGAGTTTCAGGCCGCTCTTAACGCGGATCCACAATCCGCCGAGGCTCGAAATAATCTAGGAGTTCTCAGCGGGCAACAAGGACGTCATGCTGACGCAGAGCGAATGTTCCGCCAGGCGGTCGAGGACGATCCCACCTACGTCAAGGCCCGGGTCAATCTCGCTCTGATTCTGGCGGCTCAAGGACGCCTGGCTGATGCTGAAAAAGAAATCGAAGCCGCGATCCAGCGGGCCCCCGGCTCCGAGGACGCAAAGAGAGCTCGGGCTGCGATTCAGACGCAAATAAAACGTTAGTCTGCTACCGTCCTCTCGGCGGAATCGGCGTAGTCCGGGAAAGTTCGGCGTACTTGTGAGCCAGCGCTGATTCGCCAATCTGAGAGTAGATTTGCTGGAGAAGATAGCTCCCTCGATCAATGTCGCCGGCAATCTCCGCCAGGTCGCAGGCGCCGCCCCGGCAAAGTGCAGCGTTAAGACATAGGAATGAAAGGAATGGCCGCAGCAAACGCGTCATTGGTTCAGGGCTTGCGTTGTATACTGTAACATTCACAAGCGGAGCTCCAGCGCCTAATGCTGCTGCTACTAATTTGTCTGAGTATCTTTGCCACCTCGGGTGTATTCGGGCAGGATATTGACAACGTAGTCACTCCGAACGGTCGCAAGTCTTTCACCATTCTCGATGAAATTGAGGATCATGGGGAGCGCACAGACTCTCCTTCGCCTTTATCAAGAGCGAGACCCTGTCCGCCGGCGGAGCATGGCGGAGGCTTTTCTCAATAGCCGGCCTCAGTCATGGCTTCTTGCGACTGTTTATGAAATCGCGGCAAAAGCCGCCATTGATCTGAACGACTTCCCGGCGGCCTTGCGATACGGCAAGGAGTCGTTGCGTTTTCTTCCGGAAAACCCATTTCTGCTGGTTCCCCTCGCGAATGTGCAGGTACAACAGAAAGCTTTTCGCGAGGCGGAGTCTAGCGCAAACGACTCTTTGGAATACCTGGATCGTTTCGGCCGTCCAACTCGCATCGCGGAACCCGAATGGCCTCGCATTGAGAACGCACTGAGGGCCTCGAGCCACTATGTTCTAGGCCGGGTAGCGGCATCGGAAGGCCTGGCTGCCAAAGGGCCTGAGAGGATCGTCAAACTCCGGTCCGCCGCGACCCACCTCTCGCGCGGCCGGGAATTGAATGAAGGCGATCCCGAGATCGCCTACCTGCTCGGGCTGGTGCAGAAAGCACTCGGCGATGACCGGGAAGCGGCGGTGCAATTCAGCGCGGCAGCGCGCAAGCCAGGCCCTCTCCGGCAGAAGGCAATAGAGCAACTGCGTGCACTCGAGCGATTCGAAGTGAAACCTCAAGAGCCGAGGCCGGCGTCAGCAGTTCCCGCTGAAAGCCGTGTGATCAATTCACGGCCGAACCGTTATGCCGGCTCACCATCGTGCCGCCCGTGCCATGCGGGTCAACATAAGGCTTGGGAAGAGACCGGAATGGCGCGAATGTTCCGGCCATATCGTCGTGAGAACGTGATCGGCGACTTCAACCAACGTGAGTTGCCGGACAAAGCGGGCTCCCCTCTTGCCAGGATGAACGAAAACGGCGACACGCTATTTTTTGAAGTCCGCGGTGCCGGCGGACGCTGGAACCGCTATCCGATCGACTATACGATCGGGTCCAAGTGGCAGCAGGCATACGCATCAAGGATGCCCAACGGAGAAATTCACGTCTTTCCGTTGCAATACAGCAAAGTGGAGAAGACTTGGCTCAATTACTGGAAGCTCATCGACCCGGTCGGCTCCGAAAGAACCGATCCAAATGAGTTTTATCATCTAAAAACAGGCACTAACTACTTGATGAATTGCGCTCCCTGCCACACCAGCCAATTGGGCGCGCCAAAGCGAGAGGGAGTACGGCCGCAGGATCTCTCGTTCCACGAATCCGGCGTCAATTGCGAAATGTGTCACGGACCCTCGGCGCTTCATGTGGAGGAAATGTCCGCCGGAAAGCCGCGCGAAAAGCAATCTATCGACCCCCCGCTGGATTTCCGCCGGCTGGATCATCGCGAGTATGTCCGAATCTGCGCGCAGTGCCACATGCAGTCGGCAATGCGCGAGTTGGGGGCCGCCGGCGAATACAACTATGCAGCCTCGGGGAAATCCTTCGCACCAACGTATCCGAGCAGGCCATTCGTCGAGTTTTCCCGGCGCGCCTTTTACAAAGATGGACGGTTTCGCGAGACCACCTTCATCGTGGAAGCTCTCATGCGTTCCGCTTGTTACCGTCGAGGCCAGGCCAGTTGCGGTAATTGCCACGATCCTCACCCATCGGATGCGGCCGACAATCCCACATCGCTCAAGTACCGAAACCGGCCTGATGAAATGTGTGTCGGGTGTCATCAAAATATTGCCGCGATGGCTGCAAAACATACCCATCACTCGCCCGACTCTGAAGCCAGCCGCTGCGTCAACTGTCACATGCCACGGATCATGAACAGCCTATTGTTTATGGCGCGAACTCATCAAATCGATGACATTCCACGGCCGGATATGACGGCTCGGTTCGGCCCGCAGGATAGCCCAAATAGCTGCCTGCTCTGCCATCGCGACAAGGACGCTGGGTGGGTTGAGCAGAAGCTGCGCTCCTGGTAAGGCTCGATAATCGAGCGCGACATATTACCTGCCGGACAGATATAACAACAAATGACTCACATGATACAATGCACCTGAAAAAATCAGGGAGGAGTACTTTCATGAACAGACGGACATTTCATCGCGTGCTGGCGGGCGCCGCCGCACTCCGCACTTTCCGCGGAGAAGAGCCCGGACACTACCGGGCTACGTGGGAGTCTATCCGCACTCATACTGTACCGGCCTGGTACAACAACGCCAAACTCGGAATCTTCATTCATTGGGGTCTTTATTCCGTGCCGGCGTGGGCGCCGCCCTCGGGTGAGCTGGGTAAGGTCGACATGAGCCGCTGGTTCTACGACAATGCGTACGCCGAATGGTATCTGAATTCGCTGCGGCTCAAGGGTTCGCCGACTTATAAACATCACCTCGAGACCTATGGCGCTAATTTTGATTACTACGATTTCGCTCCGATGTTCGATCGAGACGTCCAGAAGTGGAATCCGGCGGAATGGGCGCGGCTTTTCCGCGAAACCGGCGCGCGCTATGCCGTCCTCACCACCAAGCACCACGACGGCTTCCGCTTGTGGCCCAGCCGCGTTCCCAATCCAAATCGCGCCACTGAGAAAATTACGGCCAAGCGCGACCTGGTAGGCGATCTGACCAAAGCCGTTCGCGCCGAGGGTCTGAAGATGGGCCTCTACTACTCCGGCGGTCTGGACTGGACTTTTGAACCGCGGCCGATCGCCACCATGGAAGATCTCAAAACCACGGCGCCACAGTCGGAGGAGTACGCGCGCTACGCCGATGCGCATTGGCGCGAACTTATCGAGCGTTATCAGCCTGCCGTGCTCTGGAACGACATCACGTATCCCAAGGCAGGCAAGCTGACCGACATCTTTTCCGAATACTACAACCGCGTTCCAGAGGGTGTGATCGATAACCGCTTCGGCGTGGATTTCGCCGACTTCACCACACCCGAGTACGCCAAATACGACAAGATCACGGCCAAGAAATGGGAATCGTGCCGCGGCCTGGGATTTAGTTTTGGCTATAACCGCGTCGAAGGCCCCAAGGAAGTCATCGCGCCGGACAAACTGGTGGCACTGCTAGCTGACATCGTGAGCAAGAATGGAAATCTGCTGTTAAATATTGGCCCGCGTCCTGACGGAAGCATTTCTGAAATTCAGCTTGACCGTCTGCATGCGCTCGGCCGATGGCTGAAAGTGAACGGCGAGGCCATTTTTGATACGCAGCCGTGGGTGCGCGCATCGGCTGGCGCTGAGGGACCCGACGTGCGCTTCACACAGAAGGACGACACTCTCTACGCCATTCTACTCGCCAGGCCCAGCGCCACCGTTGCTATTCCGGGATTGGATCCCAAAGACGGCGCGGAGATCTCGGCCTTAGGTGCTGGGCGGCTCGAGTGGTCCCGCAGCAATGGCAATCTGGTGGTTCAAACCGGCCAGCTTCCGGGTGAATACGCCTGGACGTTGAAGATCCGCCCAGCACCTGCGGCGCATTAGAAGACCGCGCAGGCGACAAGTGTACACTTCGCCACACGAAACAAGCCTTGCTGGTTTCGATGATCTGGTGCATCGGTCTATGGGCGGGGCCGAAGCAACGCCCCTGGGAGCAGTTGCCCAAGTGTCGTCTCGAAGGCGGTCCGAAGGTGTTCCTCCACTCGTGGGCGCGTGACCGTCCCACTCGCGGGAAGTTGAGATGCGCAGTATAAGTTGCAAAGGCCGCGATGGAGCACTTCCGCAAGATAATACGCGAGCCGAAGGGAGCGTAGACTTCCTTTACCTCATCAGATGTTGGTTCCACCGACCCCTTCCGTTGGACCGAGCTCAAGGGTCGGACGACCGTCAACTGGAACCCTCCGCGAGCGCGTAATTTACAAAAATTATCCGGTATATGTGCCGGGCCGCGAACCGGCGGATTACCAGGAGTGGCTTACGCCACGCGCCGCTCGCCGGCGATCAGGGATAGGCGGCTGAAAGTCCTGTTCCTGCCCGAATACAACGTTACGCTCGCGGAGCGGCTGATCCCCGCGAGTGACGTCTCGAATCAGATCTCAACGGCGGGCTACGAAGCCAGCGGCACCAGCAATATGAAGTTCATGATGAACGGTGCGTTAACGATCGGCACGCGCGACGGAGCCACCGTCGAGATGGCGCAGGAAGCCGGTGAAGAGAACTTCTTCCTCTTTGGTCTGACGGCGGATCAAGTGACCGAAAGCCGCGGCTGGTACAATCCGCACTGCCACTATGACCACGAGCCCGAAACCCGCGCGGCCTTGGACCTGATTTTTAACGATCATTTCAGCCGCTATGAGCCCGGGATCTTCGGGGAACTGCGGGACACCCTTTTGACCAACGGCGATTACTACATGCACCTGGCTGACCTGAAGTCCTATCTTGATGCGGATCAGCAGCCGCTCGATTTATATGCGAATCAGGACGAATGGACGCGCAAGGCCGTTTTGAATGTCGCGCACTCCGGGAAATTTTCGAGTGACCGAACCATCTCCGAATATGCGGCCGATATCTGGCAGGTGAAGCCATGTCCAGTGCTGTGAGTCATGGGAAGTGTAATGTCCGCCGACGGCCCACTGCAAAGCCGATTTTTTGATCTGCCGTTATTCGCCGCGCACGGAGCCCAAGGGCCGCGCTACCACGGAACGATGTTCGGTAAATCCGGTACGAGGTTCCACTTCGCTTCGTTTCCAGCCCTTGAAAGCCGCAGGTGGCTGAGTCCAGGAAATGTTCTTTGCTGAGTCGATTGCGAAAAATTGAATGCGGTTTTCGTCCTTCTTCTCTAAGTGCCAGTCAGAGTTCGCCACGACCAAGCGGTGGTCAGGAAGTTCGGTGACTCCCCAAGTGATCAGCATCGGCAACTGTGGAGCGGCCTCGGCGCGGGTAAAGCTCCAGGTGACCTTCCAGTCGGCATCGAGTTTTATCAGACCAAACCTTCCCGTGCACAGAGTGGAACCGTCCGCAAGTCGCTGCGCCATCACCGGTAGATCCGGAACCGATAGTGAGTGCAATATTGCTCCCGCGGACGTGACTTCTACGAAGCGCTTCTCCTCTCGCAGCGCTACGAGATAATTCCCCTCCGGGGTGCGTCGGAGCAACATATAGCGGGTATGACCAGTGCCCTTTGCGGGTACTGGAACGCGATGGAGCACTGCGCTCGTACCGGGCTGCAGCTCGAGAATCGCCTGTTCCTGGCTATTCAGCACCGCGAACCGTCCGTTGGATAGCGGCACGCCACTCTTCACTTCGGCAGGAGCCGTGACGCGATACTCCCAGACGGTGCGCTTGTCACGATCAATTTCTCGAATATACCGATGCGTGGAGAACAGGTAGTGGTCGTTGGGCAAGGCCCATCCGTCATAAATGATGTCGTCTTCCATTCCACGAATTTGCTGGCCAGCGGGCGCCGGATGGTAGGACCAGGACGAACTGCCGTCTCGCTCCACAACGTAGAGCCCCTCGCTCGCCACCAGAAGGTAGCGGCCCAGAGGGGTTGGTTGGATCGCCTGACTGTCATGCTGAGCGGCAGGAACCTGCCAGGTAACGGCGACGATAGTATAGAGTATTGCGACAGGATGGACCAATCGCAATCGCCTCGAGAAGTCTTTCAGACACAGAACTGGTTTCATTTGCGAGTCTCCAATACGGGGCCGAGTTTCACCGAAAGGGCAAATCTGAAACTCTTTACTTAGATGAGCCATGTTTTGCTCATGATAATTTTCCGTCCAGGCCGACAGGCCGGCGGCATTCCATTTACAGCAAAACCGGATTTTAGCCATTTTTGACCGCTCGCACGTCTGGCAAGCGCTGTACCTCGCCAATAAAACTCGCGAGCAAAGGAGACGTATTGTCCCTTCTCCACGCGAGAGCCAGCGGCAGTGGCAGGTTCAGGTCGACCACGGACATGATGACGACACTTTTGGGACACCGCCAACGTGCCGTTCCAAGGACCCACCCCACACCCAAGCCGGTCGCTACGAGACTTAGGATTGTTGCCTCGTTTAGTCCCTCCTGAACAATGCGGGGAGACTTCAATCCGCCGCGAAAGCACTCGTGCATCAGGCGATCGTACAGCACCGGGCTTTCCCGCCTTGGAAACCAGACAAACGTTGCATCGGCCAGGTCACGCAGGCGCAGTTTCTTGAGTTTCGTGAGAGGATGTCCCTTGAGTGCGGCCAATTCGATGTGTTGCACGGCGACTGGAAGCAGCTCCAATTCCGGATCGGTCTTGGGCATGTTGAATACGAATCCCGCATCCAAACGGCCGGACCGGATGGCTTCTAGCTGCTCCAAGCTCCCCGCCGGTTGAAGTTCCAGTTCCGCGTCCGGTTGCAGTTCCCGGAATCGCCGGAAGGAATCCGGAACAACACCGCGCCAGGACGCATTCTCGGTGAACCCGACACGCAGCGTGCCTGATCGACCGCTCGCCACGCGACCCGCCCGCACGACTGCTTCGTTTACCTCCTGAAGAAGGCGCCGCACATCCTCCAGGAATAGCTTGCCGGCTGCGCTCAACTTCACGCCGCGCGGGAGACGTTCGAAAAGTTCGAAGCCTATTTCCTCCTCCAAGTCCTGAATCTGGCGGGAAAGCGCGGGCTGGGCCACGCGCAGCCTGCGCGCCGCACGCCCGTAATGCTGCTCCTCGCCGACCGCCACGAAATACCTCAGATGCCGCAACTCCATTCTGATACTTTATCGCGATTGGTTTGATAGTAAAGATGTCTTGGACGTATTAGCGACTCTCTGCCACATTAGACCCATGAAGGCGAAGAGCGGCAAAAAAAAGCCAAGGGCAAAACAACTTAGGGAAAAACGAGCAACCTCGAAACTGGCGAGGCGCCAGCCCGTGGTTCCTCTCCCTACCGCCTTTGAACGCTAGAGCCGTTCGGAGGAAACGGCAAGGAGGCCAGATATGAAGGCGCTTGTACTAAACGCGCTCGGTCGCGGGTTCGACTTCGAGGATGTGGACATCGCCGCGCCGATGGGGCGCGAAGTTCTGATTGATGTGCAAGCGTCCGGTCTGTGTCACACGGACCTGCTCTTCGCTGCCAATCCTATCTTTCCGACACCAGCCGTGTTTGGCCACGAAATCTCGGGAATCGTGGCGGAAATCGGCCCTGACGTCACGCAATTCCGTGTTGGGGATCACGTCGTCGGCTCTCTCGCTCAGTCGTGCGGTTCGTGCCCCCGGTGTCAGTCGGGTCGTTCCTTCCAGTGCCAACACCCGGAGGCGACATTAAGGCGGTCGACCGATGTGCCGCGGTTAAGCCGCAAGGGGCAAGCCTTATATCAGGGCTTGGGGCTGGGCGGCTTCGCCGAACGAGCGCTCGTCCACGAGAACCAACTCGCGCTTGTGCCGAAGGAGATGCCCTTTGCCCAAGCGGCGCTGCTGGGATGCGGCGTGGTTACGGGCGCTGGTGCCGTCTTGAACACCGCGAGCGTAGCTGCGGGGGATACCGTCGTGATCTTCGGTGCCGGAGGCGTGGGGCTTAACGCCATCAGCGGCGCTCGCATCGCCGGCGCGTCGCGGATTGTTGCTATCGACATTCAGCCAAAACGGCTCGAAGCGGCCAAGGCGTTCGGCGCTACCGACGTCATCGACTCCTCAGCAATAAAACCTGTCGAAGCGGTCCGCGACCTTCTCCCGGGAGGCGCCGATCATGTGTTCGACTTCGTGGGGCTGAAGGCTGTGGCGGAGCAGGGGCTCGCCATGCTGGGCATAGGCGGTGGTCTGTACCTCGTCGGCGTATCGAAACCTGAAGCGGGTATCGATCTGAACATCTTTGACGCGATTGGCGGCCAGAAGCGCGTCCAGGGCGTGAACTTCGGTTCGACCAACTTCAAGCGCGATATCCCCATGTACGCGGGGCTGTACCTGCAAGGCCGCATGAACCTGGATGACCTGGTTTCGAAAAGAATTGCGTTGCGCGACGTCAATGACGGTTACGCGGCGCTCAAAGACGGATCGCTCAACAGAGTGGTCGTTACGTCGTTCTGACAGCGAGCATATAAGGAGAGACACCCGCCATGAAAACGGCCACAAGCAGCGCCGAAATCAAGACACTCACCACCCACTACATCGACGGATCGTTCGTTGAATCTCACGGCCGCGAAGTCATGGACATCATCAAGCCGACCAACGGCCAGGTGATCGGCCGCGTAACGCTTGGAGATGAAGAGGACACAAAGCGCGCTATCGCCGCGGCCAACGGCGCATTCACCACTTTCGGACGGTCAACCCGTGAAGAGCGTGCAAAGATCCTCCGCCGCCTGCACGAAGCCGCCTCGGCGCGGCAAGATGAGCTGACGTCCGTGATGGTCGAGGAATACGGAGGTGTCGTCCAGTTCGCCGGACTCCTCGTCCAGTCGGGCATCGGCGCTTTCCTGGCCGCCGAGCAGGCACTGCAGGAACTTCCACTGACACGCACATGGGGCAAGACGACAGTCACCTTGGAGCCGGTCGGAGTTGCCGGTCTGATTACGGCTTGGAACGCCAACGTGCTGTTCATTTGTTTAAAGCTCGCCTCGGCCGTCGCCGCCGGCTGTACGGTTGTTATCAAGCCCAGTGAGTTGAGCTCACTCCAGACCCGGGTATTGGTCGAGGCGCTGCACGCGGCCGATCTCCCGAAGGGTCTCCTGAACGTGGTCACGGGGCGCGGCAATCTCGTCGGCGCCGAGTTGGTGCGTAACCCCGGTGTCGCCAAGATCTCGTTTACAGGGTCGGTTGGCGTTGGCAAATCGATCATGCGCGACGGGGCGGAAACCATGAAGCGCGTCACGCTGGAACTGGGCGGCAAGTCGCCGACCATCCTGCTCGATGACGCCGTTCTCGACCAGGCGATCCCGTCGGCCCTCGTCATGGCCTTCATGAACAGCGGTCAGGCCTGCGCCGCAGGGACGCGCCTCCTCGTGCCTAAGAGCCGGCTCGACCAAGTCAAGCGCGCAATCCTGAGCGCCATGCCTGCCTTCCCGGTCGGTGACCCGGCTGATCCCAAGACCGCTGTGGGGCCGATGGTGTCGCAGAAACAGTACGATCAGATCCAGTCTTATATTCGCAAGGGCATCGAACAAGGCGCTGAATTGCTGATTGGCGGCGAGGGTCATCCGGAAGGCTTCGAAACCGGTTACTTCGTGAAGCCCACGGTGTTTGTCAACGTGAAGAACGATATGACAATCGCCCAGGAGGAGATTTTCGGCCCCGTGCTCTCCGTCATCTCTTATGACTCCGAGGAGGAAGCGATCCGGATCGCCAACGATTCTAAATATGGCCTTCACGCAGCCGTCCTTGGGACCGACCTCGCGCGCGCGCGTCGAGTGGCTTCTCAGATACGGGCGGGTCGCGTCGTGATCAACAACATGACTGATGATCCGCAGGCACCCTGGGGAGGATTCAAATTCTCGGGCGTTGGCCGTGAATATGGCCGATACGGAATCGAGGCATTTCTCGAAACACGAGCAATCCTCGAATGATGGCTCTCTTGCCTCGCATACGGGACTTGAAGCCAAGGAGACCAGATTATGGGTAAACACGTTAACATCTCACCGGAAGAAGCCGCAGACCGCCTCGCCATCCGGGAGCTTGTCGAGGCCTACGCGCATTGTGCCGATCGTCGCGATGCAAAGGGTCAAATGTCGCTCTTTACCGCGGACACCCATTTCGTGGTGTTTATGAACGCCAAAGATCCGACGCCAACACAGGAACTGCACTCGCGTGAGGAACTCGCTCCGGTCTTCGCTGACCTGAACCAGTACGCCGCGACCATGCACTTCCTTGGACAGACCACGATTCTGACGCTGACCGGCGACCGAGGGACAGGGGAAACTTATTGCATGCCCCATCACCTCACGATCGACGGCAATGGCCGGCGCCTGATGATTGCCGCTCTTCGCTACACGGATACCTTCGTGAAGACGGACGGCCAGTGGCTGTTTGCGGAGCGCAAGCTCTACGTCGACTGGATTGAGGAGCGCAAACTATCGTGAGCGTTCCGGCGGCGGGCCAGAAACGTCTTGTAATCGTCGGCGCGACGGGAATGGTCGGCGGATACGCCCTTCGCTACGCTTTAGACCACCCTGCTGTTGGGCAGGTGACTTCGATCGGCCGCAGGAAACTTGGCCTGTCCGCATCCCAAACTGAACGAGGTTCTGCATCCGGACTTCGCGGATTGCTCCGCACTCGCGGGGGCACTCTCGGGCCAGGACGCAGCGATTTTTTGCCTCGGTACGTATACCGGTTCGGTACCCGACGCAGAACTCCGCAAAATCACCGTCGACTACACCGTCGAGTTCGCGCGCGTTCTCCACGGCAGCAGCCCCAGACGCTGCTGTTCTCGTTCCTGAGCGGGAACGGCGCGGACCCGACGGGACGAAGTCGGATGGCGTTCGCACGCTACAAGGGAGAGGCCGAGAAGGCGCTGCTCGCTGATGGCTTTCCTCGCGTTTACATATTCCGGCCCGCGTACATCTACCCCGTGGAGCCGCGTAAGGAACCGAATTTCAACTACCGCTTGTTGCGAGTGATCTACCCGGCCTTTCGAGTGCTATTTCCCAACCAGGTGATTCCGGCCGACGACTTGGGTCGAGCTATGGTGGATGTCGCGGTTCGCGGAACCGCAGAACGCGAAGCCCGGATCTTCGAGAACCGCGACATCCGAGCGATGGTCAGGTCTTGAGTGAACCGCAAAATACTGACCTAGCCGACCCGATACCGACCGCTGTCCACGACAATGGCCTGCCCGGTGATGAACGCGGCATCATCGCTTGTTAAGAAGAGAGCCGCCCCAGTAACATCCTTGGGTTCTCCATAAAAGCAAGTTCCTTTTAGGCGAAGCGAGATGCACCGTCTTGATGACCAGCTAGCCGCCGAGCAACGCCATGTTTACTGTAGGGTGGGTCCTGAAACCGTTCGGCGACCACCACCATCCCAAACCTGGAAAACTTCGTAATCATCTCGGTCAAATCGGGTCGGTGGATTTCTTCACCGTTCCCACTATCCGGCTGCAAGTCCTGTTCGTGTTACTGGTGATCGAGCATCGTCGCCGGGAAGTGCTCCACTTCAATGTAACCGATCACCCCACATCCGCATGGGTTGCCCAGCAGATCGTCGAGGCGTTCACAAACCGAGAAGCGCCAAATCCTCGCTGGGGCTGGACTGGCCGTTGCGAACGTGGCGACGGAGTCTTTACAGCATTGGAGTTATCGCGCTGGAGCAGGTCGAGCTGAGGCATTCTTCTTAAACCCGCAGCCGCTGACCGCGGCTACCGCACAACATTGCGGAGTGGTTGCGGAGGTAGTGCCAAACGGACGGGCACTGAGTCGGGCGCGCGAATTGGCCGCCCAGTACTTTAAGGCGCCTGAGGTGACACACCGCAATACGCGTGTGCATTTCATTCAACTGCTGAAAGAGCGCCTCGTGCGGGAGGTTGGCTATGGACTCTCACTCGAAGGTGCATCCGCGGCCGACCTTGTGAAATCGATGTAGGCCAAGTGTGAACCCGTCGCACCAGGATTCGTCGACTATTGCCCCGGCGCACAATTGCGGGGTCTTGTTACTCGAGGTTGACCCCTTTCGTCCGGGTCTCCGAATGATTAGCTAGGACCACCCGATCGTTAACGCACTCCACTGAGTAGGCGAACCATCACCTAGGCCTTCCGTGCAAGGATCAAAACCAGACCGGATTGACGAACGCACCGTTCCCTGCGATATCCCAGACTTCGATCCGGGCCCATTTCGCCTGCGACAGGTCGCGGTTCCAGGTGAAGGTCTCGCGGCCGAATGCCGCCGTCTTGTCGAGCGGAATCTCGATCGTCCCAGCATCCGTCACGAGAATGGCGTAGGCGAGCGGAAATGTCCATCGGACATCGGCAGTCACACCTTTGCGCGTGATCTTGACAGCTGGTAACAGGACCGTGCCCTGCGACACGAAGTAGTCGCCGCGCCGGAGCGGAGTGAGGACTTCGGCGTAGCGGTCCCAACCCGGCAGCCGGTCGAGCTTCACGTAATTGGCGTTTAGGTGCGGGTAGAGTTCGTGTGTGGAATCGAACTGGAACATGTCCTCCTCGCCGATCAGCCGCTTGCGCAGGCCCCAGTTGTTCATGTCGTCCAGCGTCCGTAGCGCGCGCAGGCCCTGCCGCAGCGTCGAAAGGTCCGCGGGCATCGCCTTGAAGCCCGTGCCCAGGAAGTGATCGTCCTTGAAGAATTCCTCGTCCTTGTATTTGTCCGGATAGCCGACCGAGCCCTTCGTGCGCGGATGCGTCGTGTAGATCAGGCCGTCCTCGCGGCGGATCAGATCGAGCAGCTCGGCTTTGTTACCCGCGCGATAGAACTTTCCGTAGCGCGAATTCTCCTCGACAAACGGCTCGGAGGCCTCGCGTGACAGATTCCAGTAGACGGGCTTGGGAAAGACGACGATCCAGTGGCCGCCCAGGTGGACGTTCGCCTCCTCGGCCGGAATGATCAGGAACCGGTCGTCGGATTGCGCCTTCGTCATGCGGAAGTATGCTTCAAGCTCCTTGCGGCGCAGCTCGCCCGTGTCCGATGGATGGCCGTCGCCGTGGAAGTCGGCGATAATCGCAGCGTCGATCCCCATGTCCTTCAGGACTGGCTTGAACGGAGGAACCCACTCGGCGCCGTACTCCATCGCCTGCACCGTGTAGGCCAGATGCCAGTGCGGAGCCACCGTCTTGTAGCCTGGCAAGGTGGGGAAGCGGTCGCGATTGGTGTATCGCAGCACGTCCTCCAGCGCGCTCTCGGGGCTGCCCGTCGAGATCTGTAAGAACAGAGAGAGCCTCTGCTCGGAGCCGAGCGGCGCGTTCATCCATGGGTAGTAGACCCAGTTCTCGTCGGGAAGCTGCCTGATCCCGAGCGCTTCGCGGCCCCGGAACGAACGCGCCCATACGAAGCCTAGGTTCGACGTGAAATCTCGCGGCATGAAATATTGATGCGGCGCAGGGAAGGCGGCAACCGCGCCGTCCGCCATCCGCATCGCCACCGTCCTGTACCGCGCCTGGACCGGTTGGCGCTCGGAGGCGAAGAAGTTCAGAATCTTCTTCTCGATCTGTCCGCGGGTGTTATAGTAATCGATCTCCGAACGCATCGTGTCGCCCGGCTTGCGGTCGGCCTCGCCGTTCCATTCCAGGCCCGCGTCGTAATAGAACGCCGTATCCGGCTCGCGGGTCGAGACCACCGCCTCCTGCTGCACCAGTCGCGTGCCCGGATAAAACGTGTAGGCCATCCGCCCGGAGAACTGCCCCACCCGCAGTCCTTCGAACGAAACTTCGATGCGATCGCCCTTCGTGGTGACTTTTGGATTCGACGGCTTGAAATCGGATTGAAACCTGCGCGTCCCGTCAGGATGGCTGGGCGGAAAATCGAAGAACTCATCGAAGCCGCCGCGCCGCTTGCCGGACTCAATCCAATAGGACGGCCGCGCATCCTTGAGGATCGTCTTATCGCCCTGCTTGATGGCAGTGATCAGCGGTTTCTTCGGATCTTTGGAAAACTCGGCCGTCCAGGGCAGGTTCTTTTCGTCCTGCCAGGAGACGCGGATCGCATCGGGAGACTGGGTCGCTGTGACGAGCAGGGCCAGCGCGAGCAACATGGCGATAACGTTAGCATACGGGGCAGGCTAATGCCGGCTGGGACCAGGAGACGTTACGAGCGGAGCTTGCGGCATTGCAGCGGGAGGATTTCGATATCGAGTTTCACGAGCGGCGGCAACCGCTGATCCGTCCCAAGTCGGCGTGTTTCCATATTTGGCGGAGGCGCTGCGGCGCGCGGGTGTCACCAGAAACATTTGGTCTCTCCCCGCTTGCCAGAGCCTGTACTTAACGAAAGAAGGGCCGGTCGTGACACGGGGCGCCCCGTGGGTCTCGGGTACCCCCCTATGAGATTCCGGTTTCAACCAAACCAATCAGCTCGTCGCGAACCCCATGGAGGATTTCACGCGATAAGTTCGGATCGGACACAGCCCGGGAGAGATTGAGCGCTCCGAGCAGAGCGCTCAGAATAAGCAGGGCGCGTCCGCGCTTATCCCCGCGCTGGCTTGATGGAAGAAGTGTACTGGCGAATGCCGCGCTCCGCTTCACGCGCTCCGTGTAGAGAGCCCGCGCGGATTTGCTCGCCCGGCCCACGTCGCCCAGTAGGGCGGCCATCGCGCAGCCGGTTCCTGGAGCATCCCGGTGCGCCTCCGTCAGGTAGTTCTGGAGAAGTTGCGCCATGTCCGTGGTGTGCTCTTCCCAAACGTCAAGATCCTTGAAGGCCGTCGCGAACGCCTCGACGACCAGCTCATCGCGCGATCCGAAGTGCTTGTAGAAGCCCCCGACCGTAACGCCAGCTTCCTTCATCACATCGGCAACGCCGATGCCTTCGAGACCGCGTTCGCGAAATCGCTTGGCCGCCACCTTGACGATCCGAGCGTGTGTCTCCGCCTTATCCTTCTTTGAATAGCCCATCTGCCATCACCATTTCTTCGCGCATCCCCATGGATTGCTCCAGATAGAGCGAACAACAAGAGTATTGTCGTACTCTAGATTGCTTGGATGCGTGCTCCTAGCCATGGTTTTTGAAAGTTTCCATAAAAATATTTGCATCATATGGATTACGGACATACTCTAGTACAGTCAAAGAGCGGATCAATCGCTCGCAGGCGAAGGAGAAGGAGCAACTCGGCCCTGGAACGAAATAAGGCATTCGTGCTCGAAGCCTTCGAGACGCTGTTTAACAAGCGTGACTACGTTGCGGCCGAACGCTTCTGGTCGCCGAGCTATATTCAGCCGCCGCCTGGATTGCAGCCGACATTATCCGGTTCGAAGACGGTCTGCTCAAAGAGCATTGGGACGTTTTGCAGGACGAGGCGACCAAGGCCGACTCTGTGAGTGGCCTTCCCATGTTCGGCGACACATTCCCCAAGTGACAGCCGAAGACAACCCAATCACCCCGAAGGCGTTCGACGCCCTCATAACAAAACCAAGGAGATAGTAACTATGACGTCACCTGAGTGGGGTTCCGTGAGTCTTGGCTTCGCCCAGCGTTGCCAAGCGAGCGGCCTTGGCCTGGTCGCCCTTGCCCACCCCGAATTCCTTGATGAGTGCGGCACCTATTGAATAGCGCATCGCCCGTCGCAAGTTTTGCTCGCTGGAATCGGGCGGCGGAAGTGCATCGAAGGCGATTATCCGGTCGAGCAGTTCATCACCTCTGAGATCCATGATTTCCGCGTTAAATCGGGCAAGGTCCTCCAGGCGACGCAATTCCTCTTTTGATGCCACGTACTCTATCCTGCTGAAAGTTCAGCCTTGCAGCCATTCTAGGCAAACCCGGTCAGAATTGGAATCCTAAGAAGAGGAAATTCAAGCCCTTGCGACCGTTACCACCCAGATTCACATGGCTGATAAAAATAACGAATTTTATCTTTACATAGGAACCACGGGCAAGACCCTCTGAGCGAGAGCCGTGCTCTTTCCCGAGCCCACTGGTCCTGAGAAGCCTTTGAAGCGCGTCTTGGATGTGAAGCAGGCTTCGCATAATCGGCCCGCGGGGACTGTTGAGGCGAAGCAGTGCTCATTCTGCCTCGACCCCAACGGAACCAGACAGGCTCACCAGAGGCGTTGACTACGTGCACCAGTACGATGCAAACCCAACGGCCCGCCGCAAAGGATAACGCGTCGTGCATCGTATCAAGGGCGAGGCACGTGGCGCTCGGGTTGAATGACTGACCATCATGGGTCCTGAACTTCGGGCCGCTGTTCGCGAAGCAGATTCCCGGTCACCGGTGAGTCGAGCAAGGCGAACGTCACCTCTTTGATTTTCTTCACTGGGGCGGATTCGATCGGATCGCGCAGCGGGATCACTTCCGCCGAAAAGGTAAGTACACCATTTACCGGAGTGCTTCTGATCCCTCCCAAGGCTGCTGGAAAGGGCTCAAGATGACCCGGAGCAGTTACCTCCACCTCCGCATTGGCCAACCATCGCGGTGCGGTCGGGATCACTTCACCCCATACGGACCGCTCCTTCTGATAGTTCTGGAAGAAACGCGCTGGTGTTGTCCAATCGAAATCCGCTCCTTTGAGACGCACATCAAACTCACCGACGAGTACCCCGTCGGTAAGTGTCTTCGGTTTCTTATTCGGCGTCATGGGATGTTCAGATAACAACCGATACCTACCTAGCCCAGCATCTCCAAATACTTCGCCACCGCCTCAATCCCTCGGAAAAAATTTGGCAGATGCAGCTTCTCATTCGGCGCGTGCAAATTATCGTCCGGCAGCCCAAAGCCCATCATCACGCTCGGAATGTGCAGGTGCTGCGCGAACGCATCCACAATCGGAATCGAGCCGCCGGAGCGAATGTACACCGTCTCCTTGCCGAACACCTGCGTCATGGCGTCGGCCGCGGTTTGGATGAAGCAGTTGTCGGGATTCACCAGCGACGCCGGCCCTGCGTGCAGCACCTTCACTTCCGCCGTCACGCCTTTGGGACACGCGGCGCGCACGGCCGCTTTCAATTGCTCCGTCGTCTCCGCCGGGTCCTGATCCGCCACCAGGCGCAAGCTGATTTTCGCGACCGCCCGCGCCGGGATCACGGTCTTCGCGCCTTCGCCGGTGAAGCCGCCGCGAATGCCGTGAACCTCGAACGTCGGCCGCGCCCACAAGCGCTCAAACAGCGGGATGCCGGGCTCGCCCACCAGTTCGCGCGCGCCCATTTCCTTGGTGGTGTATTCGGCTTCATCGAACGGCAGACGCGCCCACGCCGCGCGCTCTTTGGCGCTGGGCGGCACCACGCGATCGTACAAACCGGGAATGCGGATGCGACCGTCGGGGCCTTTGAGCGCGGCAATTATTTCGGCGATGGCTTGAAACGGATTGGGCGCAGCGCCGCCGTAGACGCCGGAATGCAAGTCGTGATTGGCGCCATCGACGATGAGCTCGGCATACACGATGCCACGCAGGCCGACGCAGATCGTCGGCAGCTCGGGCGCGAACATTTCGGTATCGCAGATCACTGCCGCATCGGCCTTGAGCCGCGCCGGATTCGCCTTCACGTAACTTTCGATGTGGTCGCCGGAGCTCTCTTCTTCGCCTTCGATGAGGAATTTCACGTTCACCGGCAGGCGGCCGTTGGTGGCCAGCAGGCCTTCCACGGCTTTGATGAGAATGTACGTTTGCCCTTTGTCGTCGGAGGCGCCGCGCGCGAACAGATCGTCGCCGCGGACGGCCGGCTCGAACGGCGGTGATTTCCATTCATCCAGCGGATCGGGCGGCTGCACGTCGTAGTGTCCGTACATGAGCAGCGTCGGCTTGCCGGGCGCGCCGGTCCACTCCGCGTACACCAGTGGATTGCCTTTGCCTTCGATCAGCTCGGCATTCTGCAATCCGGCTGCTTTGAATTCGTTCAGCACGAATTCGGCCGCGCGGCGGATATCCGGCTTGTGCTCGGACAGCGTCGAAATGCTGGGAATGCGCAGGAAAGTTTTGAGGCCTTCGAGAAATTTGTCGTGATTTTGTTGGTAGTAGTTCATGTGCCCCACTTAAATTGCTATCAGCAGCTTGGCCAGCAGCGCCGTGCGGTCCGCGATGCGATCCACCAGAATGCTTTCGTTCGCGGCGTGCGCGCCTTCGCCCACCGCGCCCAGACCGTCGAGCGTGGGAATGCCCAGAGCCGCCGTGAAGTTGCCATCGGATCCGCCGCCGGTGTGCGATTCTTCGACCTCGACTCCCAATTCTCGTCCCAATTGCTGCGCCGTGCGAAAAAGCTGAACGATGCCCACCGAGCGCTCCATGGGCGGCCGGTTCAATCCGCCGGTCACCATCAATTTGCAGCGTTTGTCGAACGGACGCAGCGCATGAAATTTGCGGTCCAGCACTTCGGCGTCTTTGAGCCGGGCCACGCGCATATCCACTTCCACGCGCGCATCAGCGGCGATCACGTTAGATCGCGTGCCGCCGGAGATCACGCCGGGATTCACGGTGATGCCGCGCTTCAGATTGACGAAGCCCGCGATTTTCTCGATCTGGCGGGCGATTTCGACGATGGCGCTGGCTCCGGCGGAAAAATCCACGCCGGCGTGCGAGGCCACCCCGCGCACCGCAACATCGTACACACCCACGCCTTTGCGCGCTGTTTTGAGCTTGCCCGCAAGCCCGGTTCCCGGTTCCAGCACCAGTACCGCCGCGGCCCGCCGAGCCGTTTCCTGGGTGAGCGTGCGCGAGGAATCGCTGCCCACTTCCTCATCCGAATTCACCAGCAGGCGCACTTTGCGGCGCACCGGAATATCCAGCTCACGCAGGGCCCGCACGGCAAAAATCAGGAACGCGATTCCGGATTTCATGTCCAGCACGCCCGGCCCCCACAGGCGCCCATCGGCCTCGCGGAACGGCATGCCAGCCAATGTTCCCAGGGGCCAGACGGTGTCGGAATGCCCCAGCGCCAGGATTTCACCCTGCTTCTTTTTGCCGGGCAGAGCGAATTCGCACAGCAGGTGCCGGCCGAAGCGCCCGCCGCCGGGAAACGTCCGGACCGCGCCGAGCGGGGCGATTTCCGCTGCCAGCAAATCCACGAAACGGTCCACCGCGGCCGCGTTGTCACTAGGCGATTCGCACTCGACCATCCTGCGAATCAGGGCGATTATTTCGCTCTGCCGGGCGCGGGCGTGGGACAGTATCGGATCCACCGCTGCTATAATAGCGGACATTCCATGCCCAGTTTGGACGTCAACGAGATTCGCCGCATACTGCCCCACCGCTATCCCATGCTGATGGTGGACCGCATCGTCGAGATGGATGCGCAGCACATCGTCGGGATCAAGAATGTCACCGCGAATGAGCCGTTTTTTGCGGGGCATTTCCCCAACTTTCCGGTGATGCCGGGGGTGCTCATCGCCGAAGCCATGGCGCAGACCGCCGGCGTGCTGGTGCTCAGCAGCATTCCGGACCGCGAAGACAAACTGGTGCTGCTGGTTTCGATCGAATTCGCCAAGTTCCGCAAGCCGGTAGTCCCGGGCGATCAGTTGCGCATCGAAATGCAGCTGCTGAAACGCAAAGCTACCGTGGCCAAAATGTCCGGCAAGGCCACCGTCGATGGCGTGGTCGTGGCGGAGGCGGAAATGATGTGCAAGCTGGCCGATAAATCGGAAATCGCGCCGTCGCTCTAAACGATGTCCGTCCATCCCACCGCGATTGTGGCCGCCAGCGCGCGCGTTGCGGGATCGGCGGAAATCGGGCCTTATTCGCGTGATCGGCGAAGATGTCGAGATCGGCGCCGCCACCCGCCTGATGGCCCACGTCTACATCGAAGGGCCAACCCACATCGGCACGGACAATCTTTTCTACCCGTACACAACCGTGGGTGTGCCTTCCCAGGATTTGAAATACAAAGGCGAGTTTGCCGAAACCCGCATCGGCAGCCGCAACATCATTCGCGAGTTCGTCACCATTCATCGCGGCACCGAAGGCGGCGGACGCGTCACCCGCATCGGCGACGAAAATCTGCTCATGACCTACACGCACATTGCCCACGACGTCATCCTGGGCGATCACGCGGTGCTGGCCAACGGCGTTACGCTGGGCGGGCACGTGCTCATTGGCGATTGGGCGGTGATTGGCGCCTTCACCGGCGTGCACCAGTTCTGCCGCGTCGGCCGGCATGCGTTTATCGGCGGCTATAGCGTGGTCACCCAGGACATTCTGCCGTTTTCCAGCACCGTGAGCGAGCGCGAGATCCGCGTGTTTGGCGCCAATCGGACGGGTCTCGAGCGCCGCAATTTTTCCACGGCCGCCATTGAAGGCCTGCAAACCGCGTTCCGCCTGCTCACCCGCGCCGGCCTCAACACGTCGCAAGCCATCGAGCGTATTCGGGATGAAGTGGGCGCGTCGCCTGAGCTCGAAGAACTGCTGGAATTCATTCGCACCTCCTCGCGCGGTTTCGTGAAATGACGCGCTATGGTTTGATCGCCGGCAGCGGGCGTTTTCCCATCCTGGCGTTAGAAGCCGCGCGCAAGCTGGGCCACGAAGTGGTGGCGGTGGGAATCCAGGAGGAAGCGTCGCCCGAAATCGAGGCGCTGTCCTGGCGCTGCCACTGGATTTCCCTCGGCGAATTGAGCCGGCTCATCGAAATCCTCAAGCAGGAATCCATCTCCGAAGTGGTGATGGCAGGGCAGGTAAAGCATGTCAAGATTTTTTCAGCAATCCGTCCGGATTGGCGGCTGCTGAAGCTGCTCACTTCGCTCAAGCGCAAGAATACCGACGCGCTCATCGGCGGCGTGGCCAAGATTCTGGCTGACGAAGGCATCCATCTGGCCGATTCCACCGCGCTGCTCAAGCCGCTGCTCGCCACCGCGGGCGTGCTGACGCGCCGCAAGCCCACCGCGGAAGAAGAGGCGGACATCGAATACGGGCGGCGCATCGCCCACGCGCTTGCCGGCTTCGACATCGGGCAGAGCGTGGCCATCTCCAGCCGGGCGTGCGTGGCGGTCGAAGCGATGGAAGGCACCGACGCCATGCTGCGCCGCGCCGCCGGCCTTGTGAATGGCTCACCGATCACCTTGGTGAAAGCTGCCACCCGCCGCAAACACATGCTGTTCGACGTGCCGGTGACCGGGGCCGCCACCATCACCGCCATGCGGGAAACCGGGGCGACGGCGCTGGCAGTCGACGCCGGGCGCACCCTGCTGCTGGATCGCGAACAAATGCTGGCGGAAGCCGACGCGGCGCGCATAGCCATCGCCGGTTATGAGCCTTTAGAGGCCCATGAGTAAGATCCGTGTAGCCGTGGTGGGCGTCGGCCAGTTCGGGCAGAACCATGTCCGCGTAGTTGGCCAATCGCCGCGCGCCGAGCTGGTGGCAGTGGTCGATACCGATGCTGCCCGTGCCGCCGATACCGCCGCGCGCGCTTGCTGCGTCGCTTTCGACGACTGCCGCGCGCTCGCCGGAAAAGTGGATGCCGCCATTGTGGCCGTGCCCACGTCGCTGCATGCGGAAGTAGGCTGCGCGCTGCTCGAAGCCGGAATCGACGTCCTGATCGAGAAGCCGATTGCGCCCGATCTCGCCTCCGCCGACCGCCTGATTGCCGCCGCCGAAGCGCACCGCCGTATTCTGCAAGTCGGCCACCTGGAGCGCTTCAATCCCGCCGTGGTGGCGCTCGAGCGCGTGGCCAATCACCCGCTGTTTTTCGAAATCCACCGCCTCAACGTCTTCAGCCCGCGCAGCCTGGACGTAGATGTGGTGCTGGATTTGATGATCCACGACATCGATATCCTGCTGAGCCTGGTGCCCTACGAACTGGAAGAGATTCGCGCCGCCGGCATCTCGATTCTTTCGGCCAAAGTCGACATCGCCAATGTTCGCATGCAATTTCAGGGCGGCTGTGTGGCCAACCTGACCGCCAGCCGGGTTTCAACCGAGCGCGTCCGCAAGCTGCGCCTGTTTCAGCCCCGGCAGTATATTTCACTCGATTATGGCCGGCAGGATGCCGTGGTTTTCTCCGTGGACGCCAGCCGCCAGATCGGCTTCGAGCAGTTGCCTGTGGAGAAGGGAGAGCCTCTCGCGGCCCAGTTTGGCGCGTTCCTGGACGCTGTGGAAAGCCGCCACGAGCCGAAACTGGACGGACGGGGCGCGCGTCGGACTCTAGAGGTTGCTTTGGCTATTCTTGCTAAAATTGAAGAGCATTCAGGGGTTGTTGCGCGTGCGTTGGTGCCCGGATGGAAACCGTAGTTCAGCCGCAAGATGACAACGAGTTGCGGCTGTTGCTGGACTGGGGTCCGGCATACGACCGGCAGCGCTGGCAAACCGCCGTCCCGATCTCGGTCGCCGCGCATGTCCTGGCGATCGTGGCGCTGCTTTTCGTTCCTCGCGACGCGACGCCGGCCAGGCCAGTAGCGCGCGCCGTACACGTCACCCCCCTGATCGCGCCGCCCACCGAGCTGACCCAGAAGGCACCGAATAAAGGCAAAATCAGCAAGGAATTCAACGTAGAGGCGCTGCTGCCCCGGCCGCGAATTCAGATTCCCGAGTCGGCGCCATCAACGACGCGTCCCGCCGCGCCCCGGCCTGCGCCAGCGGCTGTCCAACCCGCCGCGCCGCTACCCGAACCGCCTAAAATCGAAGCTGCCGCGCGGGAGAATCCGCCGAAGCTTGCCGAGGCTGCCCCGCCTCCGCCCCGCCGCAGATTCAAACCCAGGAAAAGCCAAAACTGGCGTTCGAAAATGTCGGCGGGCCTCCGACGGGGTCATCCAAAGGATCAGGAATTGCCAAGCCCCTCGGTTCCGGCAACCCGGTCGATCAGGCTCTTCGCAACCTGTCTCACAGCTCATCCCCAACCAGCGGCATCATGGTGGGCGATGTCGGCTCAGGCGTAGGCGGAGTGGGCGAAGCCATCAACCAGACGCCGGCTCCGGGCAAGCGGGGCAGCGCGCTGGAATTATTGAGCGATCCGATGGGTGTGGATTTCCGGCCCTACCTGCTGCAAATTCTCTCGACCGTCCGGCGCAATTGGTTCGCCGTGATGCCGGAGAGCGCCAACTTCGGCCGGCGCGGGAAAGTGGCGCTGCAATTTGCCATCGGCCGCGACGGCAGCGTAGTCAAGATCGTGTTCGCCTCCAACTCCGGAGCCGAATCGCTCGACCGCGCCGCCGTGGCGAGCATCAGCATGTCCCACCCATTTCCGCCTCTGCCCGCCGAATATCACGGCGACGCCATCCGGCTGCAGTTCACGTTCCAGTACAACATGCCAACGAACTGAAGCCGACGGTTCTACTGATGAGCGGCGTTGTGCTTGTCGTTGTAGATTTGCTTGCTGAGCCGGTTCTGCTGGCGGTTGATCTGCTTCTTTTCTTTGTTGGTCAGATTGCCACCGTTCTGCTTGCGGTCGTGGCGAATCTCCTTGTTCAGCCCTGCTTCCTTGGTTTCGAGCTTAGCCGTTTCCCCGGCTGTTAGCTGGCCTGACTTCACGCCTTGCGCGATGCGGTCCTGCTGGTTCTCTTTGCGGTCTTTGATCTCCTGAGCGGAAAGCCCCGTTGCCAGCAGCCCCGTCACGATCATCGTCATAAAGGTAAAACGCTTCATAGTTTTAACCCTCCTGCGATGTCTAAAGGCGAAAGGGCGGCGGGAGTTGCGGCTTGGCAGATTAAATTCGGATGAAGAAGGAATGCTGGCGTCAGTTATCAGACTCTTGGCGGGCTTTTAATTCCCGGCGGATGTCGAAGTTATTCTTGAACCATGTCGGAGTCCGCTTGGTCCATTCGTTCGCGGGATAACGAAGGTGCAGCATTCGGAATGCCTCCCGCGTAGTCTTCCAGGTGTTGACATCGGCGCAGCCATAATGCCCGCTCCGTACCAGGTTGTGGAGCGCCTCGGGAATGCGGGTGTCGTCGGGGTGCGCCTTCGCGTAGTGAAATACAATTCCAGCCAGGAAGTCAGTCGCGGCGCTCATGTTTCCGAGTTTTGCGAATTCGCGTTTGGCTTCGGCCGCGATGTCCCCGGACAGGAATTCAGGCGTAATGTGATTGGTGGAATCTTGCAGAATATTGGGCGTCGGGTCATAACTGTTTGTCACATTGGCTCGGGAATCCAGGGCGAGTTCGATATCCATTGGGCACCACCAGTTGTCGTGATAGTTGTCCAGCTTGCCGGGCGGAGTCTGGCGGCTGATTCCCGAGGCAAAGTAAGGCCTGGCTTCCGGGCGGCGCAGAAGAAGAAAAGCGGCGGCAAATCGTCGGCCCTCATCAGTAGTCTCCAGCGGGTAACCGTCAGTCAACGAAGCCAGGTCTGGCTGAGTCGTGGCCAGCTTTCTCGCGATATCGGAGAGCTCCTCACCGAGCATCAGGCCACGGGTAAACGCAGTCAGCAGCGCCTCGCTTCGCAATTCAGCAGGCATCGAATCCCCCAACGCCGCTTGCTTGAGAAGGCGGAATGGCGTGTGACGATTAAGGAGCCGGGCGCCATCGCGATCGAAGCGCTCTTCTGTGTTCTTGAATCTCGCGTCTGAGCCCCAGTAAAAGAATGGCTCCTCGCCCATATTCAGATAAGTTGTGACCATGACCGGCTTCCGCGCCGCAAACTGAACGAAATCCTCGAAAGTCGGAGCCGTTAACATACGCAGGCCGCGAAACAAATTCACGCTCGACGGAAGGTCTTTGAGAGTGGAACTTGCGAGCAGTTGGGTTAGCCCGTCGCGAGCGGCCGCCTTGTCCCCGATCTGTTCATAAATACGAAAAAGATGAAAACGGGCTGTCAGGAACGCGGGCGAGCTTTCCGACACGTTGGCTGCGGCCCGCAAGAGACCCTCCTTGCCCGCCGTGGCTGCACCTGCATGCGCGAGCGCAGCCAGCAGCCATGCGGCAGATCGAGTCTGCTTCCAGCGCTCCAGGCTGTGAGAGAACACCGAGGAATCGCGCGACTGGAAGCAGAAGATCCAGTCGCTGAGATCGACATCCCGGAACCGGGCTGGATCGCCGGCCACCGGCTTTGAAGGAGCGAAACTCGCGTTGGGATCGGCTTTTCCAATGACGCCGTCGTACATGTCGGTGTAGTTCCAAAGCTCCTCGCGAAACCCGTCATCCTGGCCGGTACTCGAAAGCAGGCGCCCGAGTTCTTGGAAGTAGGTCTGATCTCTTTGGCGAATCCCGGCCCGTTCCACCAGGTTCCAGGTCATGCCGTGGATCGACGCCAACTTGGAGTCAGCAAGAATGCTTTGCGCTTCTCTCTTGAGTTGAGGGTCTGCCGTCTGGCCAGTCACCTCATCGCCCGTCATGCGAAGTAGCGCCCGCACGACAAGATATCGGGAAATTGGACTCCACGGGGATACCGCGTCCTGGCTGACGCGCCGGAAGAGGTCCAAGGCATCCTCGTAATCACCTGCGTAGAAATGGGCTGCAGCGATCTGGTAATCGCGGTCGGCCCGAATGACCGCCGGCAGATCGGCGGATGCTTTGGATGGGATCGCTTCCGGTCCACCCCCGCAGTTCTGGAAGACCTTGTCCTGGGCCTGAATCCACGACCGGAACGCCCGGCTGGTTGAGCCGAACCGCACGCGCCGCGCTTGGAGAGTGTGAATCGCGATGCGGAACGCGTCTTCCGCGCAATTGGGGTAAAAGCTGTGGGTGTCAGGATCGTAGTACAACTGCCCATTGGTAATGAGCGGCGTGGGCGGAGCGGGCGGAGACTGTATCTCCGAGCGAACGGCCCGCCATTGTGCGGGCCAGTCAGGGCCGACGTGGCCCCATGAACCCAGGTCATCGCGGTCGTTGTAGTAGTCGCGGGCCTGCTCGCGCTCCCCCGGATTCATGCCAATTCCGTTGAGGTAGCGATAGGCGATCACCAGATAGGAGCGCGCGAACGTGGGCTGGAGAACGCCCAGGCGGCCATCGATGAAGCGGCCGCGCGGCAGGTCCGGGTGTCGTTTATAGCTAAAGACCGCGGTAAAGAAATCGGGCGCGCACGCTTTGCCAAACCACCAGCCGCCCGCTACGGCGATAGCCAGCGAAAGTGCCAACACAATCCGTCGATTCACGGCAGGATAGCCTCTTGCGCCAATCGCACCGTCTCCGGCGACCATCGGTTGGGCTGGGCAAAAAAATACGCGCGCTGGTTTTTCCTGGGTTTGACGTAGCCTGGTTCAAGATGCATGCCAATGCTCTTGCGGCAGCCTGGATAGGCGAAAGTTCCCCCTCTCGCGAGCTTTGTGATAACGGCAGCCGAGGCTTGTCCCATGTCGAAAGCCATCGGAACGATTTCATCGACGGGCACAGCGGTCAGCCAACTGTGAGGCGTCTCGCACCAGGACACCAGAGCGGTCATCGAAAGGAAGACATTCGGGTCAAGCCGCCGGCGGACGTCCTGGAGAAGTTGGCGGTAAAAGGGGTATGCGGACTGCGGGGCGTCGAAATCAATCTGAATTCCCTGCGCATGCGTTAGCGATGCAATTTCGCCGATCATCCTCGCGGAGAGCTGCCTTTGCCGTTCGGAAAATGACGCCTTATCGGTATCATCGGCGCGGTAGTCCAATCTGACCACCGCCATCAACCACGTATTTGGCGCCGTCCGGAGAGGCATCTCGCGGGGCGAAGGAACTACGGTGTCTCGTCCCTCGAAGTGAAGACTGAGGGCGAGATACGCCACTCCGATATCGGAATCCTTCAGGAATCGAAGGTCATTTTCCCCACACCACGACCATAGGACGAGCTTTGGCGGAACGGACTTAGGCGCGGCAAACAGCGTCAATACACAGCAGAGCCCAGCGGTAACGCGCCAAGCCAACTTCTTGAGCGACATGAAAGGGGGAGCCGAGCATATTGTAACCCTGAGTCGCGAAAACCGTCGCGCAAAATTGCGCCGCGGCACATTAAATTCGGATGAAGGGTGTGCGAATATTGAGGCGTAGGCGGACCCTTGAAGGCTTTTGCGCAGAAACGGACTCCCCCTCCCGAGCCAGAATCACCGGGCTTGACTCGAGCGAAACCCAAGCCGTGTTTGCCCGGTCCAGCCACATCACGCCGCGCCCACGATTTTGGCCGAATATCCGTATTTCCTCCGGTGGGAAGGATGCAGGCGAAGCTGATCGTCAACGCCCCCGGCGACATCTACGAGCAGGAAGCGGACACCGTGGCGGCGCACGTGATGGGCATGCCAGCCACGGCCGTCCCCCCGGTTCGACCCACCGGCAAATTGGTTCAGCGCCAAACAACCGGCGATGCGGACACGCAGAGCGCCCCGCCGATAGTAGGCGAAGTATTGCGCTCGCCCGGACACGCCTTAAACTCCACCGCGCGCGCATTTTTGGAGCCGCGCTTTGGCCTGGATTTCGCCAGCATCAAAATACACTCCGATTCTAAGGCCGCGAATTCCGCGGATGCCGTTCGCGCCCGGGCGTACACGGTTGGGCCACATATTGTTTTCGGGGCGACCGAATATGCTCCGCACTCCGATTCCGGCCGCCGCCTGCTTGCCCATGAGTTGACCCACACCGTGCAGCAGGGTACGGCGCAACCTTGCCTGCAGCGCCAGCCCAAGACGCCTCCGCCGCCACCAAAAGGCGGCAATATCCTCTACGTCGGTCTGAATAACTATCCGCTGGAAACCGCAGCCCTCAAGAAGCTGTATAAGGACAAGCCCGTCAACATCACCGAGGTCACGCTAGCTACAGACCCAGCCCACACCGTCAGCGGCGGCAAGACTTTCGATCTAACCAATGACGCCGGCGTGGACGCCTTTGCCGCCAGTCTCGGCCTCGACAAGACGAAGGCCGCCGCTGCCGCCACTCTGATAAAAGCGATTACCCAACTGGAAGACCGTGACGACACCGCCCACGTGATGGCCGTCTACGCTCTTACCGAGGCGGATGGACAGGATCGCATGTCTCGCGTCATCCTTTCCGGGCACAGCTTCGGTTCCGATATCTCAGATGCCAAGTTTGCCAGTCACATCCTGTTTAGCAATCTGAGAGAAATGGCCAATATTTTTCCGAAGGCCGCTGCCCAGACTAAACATGTCTACACCAGTGCCTGCTACGCAGGCGTCGAAGACAATGTAACGGATTATTTTCGTAAGGCGTTTCCCAATCTCATGACCTTCAGCGGTTGGACGGATCAGTGTCCCACGGAAAAAAGCGGCGCCGCCGCGGTTGCCGAATGGGCTAAGACGACCGATCCCGACCCCACCACCCTCGCCAAACCAGAGGAGGGCCGATCCAACTGGGCGAGTGGTGTCTACCAGGGCGTCGAGAGTTCTGCCCCGTCGGAGACGATGAAGAACCTACGCGATGACGAGTCAAAATTCCTGGAGTACTTCAACGGGGTCAAGGTCGATCCCGATGCGCACCGGGGATGGCTGACGACGTACTACGGCCAAGCTCGAACCGCGGACCTGCGCTCATCCTCCATCCGGGGTGCCGACCACGATTACGCTCACCTACACGCCGAACAGGCAGTGCGCCTGCGCCTTTGGACCGACTTCATCACCGCATTTTGGAAAACCAATGAGACCAAAATTCGCGCCGGCTATGGCAAGGCCGCTGTGCCCGATTTTGGAAAGATGACTCGCAAGCAAGCTCTTAAGGCGATTGCCGACTTCCCTAAAGTTGCGAAAGGTACAGACGGCGACATTGCAGAGGCGCAGAGGCTGCTCGACGGATTAAAGAATCTCGACGAGAAAATCCTTCCGGGTTAACATCCATCACGAAGCCGCTACGAAATATCCGGCAACCTCATTGGCCGACGTCGGCTTCATACGGAAAACGATCGATCGCTTTCATGCACTGGGTGAGCGCGTCCATGGTGGAGTGGCCCCAGCCGGTCGGTGTGAACGGCATGGTCTTCTGATTGGTCTGCTTGTCGGCCTGCGCGAAGAATTTCATGGTCGGGTCCGGAGGCGTTACGTATTCCTTGACGGTGATCAGGAACTCGATCTCGCCTTCGGCCTGCCGCTTCTTCATGGAGAAATACTCCAACCTGCATAGCTGTACAGAGGCATGATGCTGCGCAAACATCCACTCGGGCACGGACACTCTCCTTGGCTGAGTTTAGCAGAGACCGGGAATCCCAGATAGGGACCAGACGTTCCAGATCGCTGTTCCAGTTTGGTGCCAATCGGCCGATTGAACGGCACCCGATCCTGAAACTAAGTGGTTTCCCTGCTTTTCGCGAGTGGTCCTCAGGGTGCACTTATACGGTTGCCGGCCGCAATCACCGGCACTCTTAAAAGCGCCCAGCCGTTTGGCCGCGGGCCGAAAACTCAAAAGGACAGAGCATGCCAGTGCAAAGTGTAGCGCCACGCCGCAAAGCTAAAATCTCGCTCGCCGTGCGGGACCGGATCGTTCTGGCTCACCTTTCGCTGGTGAAAGCCATTGCGGTGCGTGTGCATGAGAATCTACCCGTGCACGTCGATTTGGACGACCTGGTACATGCCGGTGTCCTCGGCCTGTTCGATGCCGCCAGCAAGTACAATCCGGCCAAGAAAGTGGTTTTCCATAGCTACGCCAAGTACCGGATCAAGGGCGCCATCCTGGACAGCTTGCGGCAGCTCGACTGGGCCTCGCGCGACTTGCGCAAACGCCAGAAGATGGTGGAAGCAATTACGCGGGAACTGGCCGCCAAACTCGAGCGCACGCCCACCGAAGCCGAAATCGCCGAAAAGATGGGCGTCGGCATGGATCGCTGGCGCCGCATGGCGATGGAGCTGCGTACGGTTGGGTTGGTCTCAGCCTCTGGCTACGCCTCCGACGCCGAAGGCGCGACCGCCCCGGAGTTTCCCGCCAAGCAGGATAGCCAGCCCGACAATATGTGCGCCCATGAGCAACTACGCCACGTGCTGTCGGAGGCCATGCAAACCCTGCCCGAGCGCTATCGCAAAGTGGTGGTGCTGTATTACACCCGCGAGCTTACTATGAAGGAGATCGGCGGCCTGATGGGAATCAATGAGAGCCGGGTCTCGCAAATCCACAAAACCGCTCTGGAGAAAATGGCGGTGGCGTTGCATTCGGTCGGCATACACTCGACCGAAGCGCTGGTGTAAGCGCGCGGTCTTAATCCGACAACGTGAACAGATACGAGCACATGTTTTCCATCTCGCTTGGAGTGAAGCGATATGGCGGCATCACCGATCCCGGCGACAGCGCCTGCGGATTGCGGAAATGGCGTTCTACCCAGGCGCGATCCCGGCGCCGGCGTAAACCGTTGAGCGGCGGTCCCAGCTTCATCCCCGACCCATTCACGACGTGGCAGCTCCCGCATTGGCGGGCCTGGTAAATCAACGCGCCCTGTACCGCAAAATCGGGCGCGGATTGCAGCGCCTCGGCATTCTGCGGGTTCAGCTTGAGCAGAAATGCCGCCAGCGTATTCAATTGCCCATCGTTCAATAGAATCGACGGCATGGAACTGCCGGGCACCATGGCTGCCGGCCGTTTGAAATGCTGGATCATCCAGGCGGCGGACTTGTGGATGTTACCCGCCAAATCCGGACCTTCCTTGGCTTTGCCGCCCCCTACTGTATGGCAGTTCACGCAGTTCTCCTGGCGGAAATAGCCGATCCCAGCCAGCTCGACCGGTGTGAGCTGAATCCATTCAGTGGGTTGCGAGAAATCAACGGTAGCGGCGAGATCCGGTTTGGGAGTGGAACGAACGGCCGCGGCAGTCAGCCCGGCCCAGCCGATCGCCAGCAGCATCACCGCGGCGACCGCTCCGGTGCGCTCGGTCACGCGGCGGGCTTTGCCGCGATCGACAAACGGCAGCAGGATCAGGGCGACAATCGCCAGCGTTGGCAGCACCACGCTGCCCAGCACTTCGAGCGGCCCGTCGAAGAACTTGAGGGTCTGAAAGAGAAACAGGAAATACCACTCGGGCCGCGGAATGTAGGTGGTGTCGGTAGGGTCGGCCAGCCGCTCCAGCGGGCACGCGCACCACAATCGCCAGAACGAACAGAATCACGAAGGCCGTGAAAATGGCGACGGTGTCTTTGAAAACCTGCTCGGGAAAAAACTTCTTCGGCGGGCGGTTTCGTCTTCCGGCTGCGGCGCCACGCCGTGCTTGCGCACCAGGTAAATGTGCAGGACGATCAGCAGGGTGGTGGCCGGCGGCAGCAGCAGCACGTGCAGCCCGTAGAAGCGCGCGAAGGTCACCACGCCGACTTCCCCGCCGAAGCTGCCCAGCAGCCGGCTGAGATAAGGACCCAGCAGCGGCGCCTGGGCGGCGATCTGCGTCGCTACCACGGTGCCCCAGTACGCGCGATTGTCCCAGGGCAGCAGATATCCGGTCAGCCCGTAGGCCAGCGTCAGCAGCAGCAGGACCACGCCCACCATCCAGGTCGCCTCCCGCGGCTTCTTGTACGCGCCGTAGAGGAAGACCTGCACCATGTGCAGCACCACGATGACGATCATCATGCTGGCGCCCCAGTGATGCAGGCCGCGCATGAGCGGCCCGCCGGTGACTTCCGTCAGGATGTAGCGCAGGCTGTTGTAGGCGTCGCCGGGCGTGGGCGCGTAGTTGAACGCCAGCAGGGCGCCGGTGAAGGCCTGGATCAGGAACAGGAAAACGGCCACGCTGCCGAACACCTGATGCCAGCCGCTGGAGGCGGGAATTTCTTCCAGAGGAAATTGCGAACCGCGCTCTCCAGGCCGGTGCGATGATCCAGCCAATTCAGCAGCCGCCTCGGCCAGTCTTTCACGCTGTCGGCTCCGATTCTTTCAGCGCCCGGACGAAGAGCTTGCCGTTTTCCGTGCGGCTTTCATAGCGGTCCAGCGGCCGCGGCGCCGGTCCCGAAATCACCCGGCCGTCAGGGCCAAATTCCGACGAATGGCAGGGGCAGAGAAACTCAGCCTTGGCCGCTTCCCAGTGATACGCGCAGCCCAGATGCGTGCACTGCGGCCCGAAAGCTACCACCTGATCGCCCAACTTCACCACCCAGGCCGTGCGCTGCTCGCTCGAGAGCTTCCACCCGTCCCGGCGTATTTGCCGGAAGGTCAGCTCGAGGGGAACGTGATCCGCCAGTTTCTCGACGTCGCCGGCTTCCACCCAGTCTTCGCGGCTGCGCAGTTTAGGCGGCAGCAGCAGATATACCAACGCCGGCGCCGTCAACGCTGCGCTCAGCAGCGCCCACAGCCCGTAGATGAAGCTGAGATAAAAACTACGGCGGCTGGTGGGGGAGGATTCGCTCATCACTTTTATTGTAGAAAAGGCTTGCTGGTAAGGAATGTGAAAAATCGTTTTACATTTTGCGAAAAGCCAGCACCGCGTTGAGGCCGCCGAAAGCAAAGGAGTTGGACAACGCGCATTCGACCTCTGCCCGGCGCGCCACGTTGGGCACGACGTCCAGATCGCAAGCCGGGTCGGGCACGCTGTAATTGGCAGTGGGCGGGAGGATGCCGTCGCGCAGCGCCAACACCGTTGCCAACGCTTCGAGCGCCCCGGCGGCTCCGAGCGCATGGCCGTGCATGGATTTGGTGGAACTCACCGCCAGGCGATCGGCGTGCGTGCCGAAAACCATACGGATGGCGCGCGTTTCGGTGGGATCGTTGGCCAGCGTCGCGGTGCCGTGTGCATTGATATAGCCGATCTGCTCGGGCGCCAGATGCGCGTCTTCGAGCGCCCAACGCATCGCGCGGGCCGCGCCTTCGGCGGAGGGCTGGGTAATGTGACAGGCATCGGACGACATGCCGACCCCGGTGACTTCCGCGTGCACGTGCGCGCCACGGGCGATCGCTGCTTCGAGCGGCTCCAGCACAAACATAGCGCCGCCTTCTCCCAAAACCATTCCGGTGCGGTCCTTGGAAAACGGCCGACAGGTTTCAGGCGACACTACCCGCATCGCCTCCCAGGCCTTCAGGATGCCGAAGCTGAATGGCGCTTCACTGCCGCCGGTGATGGCCATGTCGGCGGCGCCGGAGCGTATCATTTGAAACGCCTGCCCTATGGCGTGGGTGGCCGAAGAGCACGCGGTCGAAATGGTGTAGCTGGGTCCGGTAATGCCGAATTCCATCGAAATATGGCTGGCGCCGGCGTTGGACATGGTCTTGGGAATCGTCAGGGGATGTACCCGGCCCAGCCCCAGTTTGTAGACCTCCCAAAAGCCCGCGTCTTCAGTCGATTGACCGCCGACGCAAGAGCCGGTGATGATGGCGGTGCGCTCCTGCAAGCGCGGAGTCCAGACCACACCCGCATCGGCGATGGCTTCGCGCGCCGCAATGACGGCAAACTGGGCGAAGCGATCCATAAAGTCGGCCCGTTTGTCGTCGAAGTAGGGTTGATGGCTGTAGCCGGCCACTTCCGCTCCATTGGCGAATCGCAAAGCGCCGCAGTTGGCGGCCTGGATGGGTCCGATCGCCGAGCGGCCGGCGGCGAGCGAACGAGCGGCCTCATCCACCGTGCGGCCCAGCGCGCATATCGCGCCCATGCCGGTGATTGCCACCCGCTGCATTTGTTTAGGTGGTGGCCGTGGAGGGATCGGCCGGGCGGGCCGCCAACAACTTCTCCACGCCTTCCATCATTTCTCGGACGTTGCGGATTTGTTTGGCCGCCTCGTCCGGAATGGTGATGTTGAATTCGTTCTCCAGCGCGAACAAAATGTTGACCCCATCCATCGAATCAATACCCAACTCCTCAAATGAGCTGTCGATCGTAACCTTCTCGATCGGCAGGCGCTGGGCAGTTGCAATTACACTTCGGACTTTCTGAATTAATTCCTCGGACATAGCAGTTGGCTAACGGTCTCCAGGCGATACCCTCTCGCCTTTAATAATGGAATCAGGCGGCCCACCGCCTGTAGGGTCTCTCCAATTTCCGGCTTGGGCTGAAGCTGGCGGCCATCGTGCAGGCAAATAATCGCGCCATTGCGGATGCCGCGCATCACCCGGTTGACGATGGCGTCCGCGGACAGCTTCCAATCGCGGCCGATCACGGTCCACATGACGCCTAACAGTCCGAGCTTGCGCTGGATGCCGCCAAGCCCCGGCCAGCGCGCTCCGAACGGGGCGCGAAACAACGTAGGCTTGACACGGGTGATTTTGACGATGCTCTCCTGCGCGCGCGTCACCTGATCCTCGATGAACCCGGAGGAACGAAGATAGAGCGGCGCGTGGCTATAGGTGTGATTCCCAATCTCATGACCGCTGCTCACCACCGCGCGCGCCACTTCGCCCAGCCGCTCGACGTTGGCGCCGCATTGAAAAAAAGTGGCTCGCGCCTGATGTTCACCCAAAATTTTCAGCAGGTCTGGTGTGGATTCGCTGGGACCGTCGTCGAAAGTGAGCGCCACCGAATTTTGCAACGGCGACCCGCGGTAAACCGAAGATCCGAACAGGGAAGACGAGCGTGCCCGCACGCCGTACGCCATGATGGCGCCGGCGCCGCACAACGCCGCAACAAAGCCCTCCGCGACCACTTCGGACATGCTCCGCATGGTAGCACAGGATGCGCTATTGGTTGCCGGAGAGATTGTCGTTCAGCTCCTTGATGCGGCGTACATCGAACTTCGGCTTGCGGTCGTAGGTAAACAGGCCGTTGACTTCCTGCTCGACGTCTGTCAATTGGGTATAGCAGATGCCGGCGAATGCAGGAATTCGGGCGATGGCCCGGTAAAGGCCGGCCAGCCGCTCGAGCGCCGCATCGGCGGTTTTCTCCACGCCCGCGTAGCCCCAGGACTCCTCCGGCACCTGATGTCCGGCCGGGATAAATGCGATGCCGCCGAACTCCGAGAGCAGAAATGGCGAGCCGTTGTAGGCATAGCCCGGCGCAAGCGCGGCCTTATGATTGTTCGGCACCGGCGCGCCTGCCTTGCCCAAGTCCTTGTAGCGTTCTAACAGCAACTCGCCGGTGCGGGTGTAGTCGTGCAGCGCGAACAGGTCGGTCATGTCGGTATGCTCCCAGCCTTCGTTGTCGATCACCAGGCGCGTCGAATCGAGCGAATGGGTCAGCGCGTACAGAGCTTTCAGGTGGTTCTGCTGGCGCCGGTCGGCCAGATCGGGCACGCCCCAGCTTTCATTGATCGGCACCCAGATGACGATCGACGGGTGATTGTAATCGCGGTCCACGGTTTCCATCCATTCCCGCGTGAAGCGTTCGGCGTAGGCGTCGTCGTAGAGATAGGCGTTGGCCATTTCGCTTGAAACCAGAAAGCCCATCTTGTCGGCCCAGTAGAGAAAGCGCGGGTCTTCCAGCTTCTGATGCTTGCGTGCGCCGTTGAAGCCCATGTCCTTGGCGATGCGGATGTCGAACTGGATGGCTTCGTCGGATGGCGGCGTCAGAATGCTTTCCGGCCAATAGCCCTGGTCCAGAATCATTTTGATATAGGTGGGCCGGCCGTTGAGGGTCATGCGGCCGTTGGCGATGCCCACTGAGCGGAAACCGAAGTACGACGTCACACGATCAAGCACCGCGCCGCCGCGGCGTAGTTCGAAGGTCACATCGTAGAGTTGCGGATCTTCGAGCGACCATAGCTTAGGATCGGCGACTACGGCCGCAATTGCGGAACGCTCTCCGTCGGCAGGGCCAGTTGCGGTTGCAACCGGCTTTCCACCGCTGCTCACTACCGCATGGAATTCGAGATCGGAAGCCCCGCGAGCCAGTCGGGCGTCGAATCGGACATTGCCGTCCATGCCCGGCGTGATGCGCACACCGCGCAAATAGCTGTCGCCGGCGGCCTCCAGCCACACCGTCTGCCAGATACCCGTCGTGCGAGTGTAGAAAATGCGGCGCGATTTCAGCTCCCAAAATTGTTTGCCGCGTGGGATGTAGCGGTCGGTAGGCGGATCCTCGGCGCGCACAGTCAGCGAGTTCGAGCCCGCCTTCAGCAGGGGCGTCACATCGAATTGGAACGGCGTGTTGCCGCCTTCATGCCTTCCGGCGAGGCGGCCGTTCACCCACACGGTGGCCCGGTAATCGACCGCGCCAAAATGCAGCAGCACCCGGCGGCCTTTCCAATTCTCGGGCACGCTGATGGCGCGGCGATACCAGACCCAGGGATGAAACGAGGTGTCGCCAATGCCGCTGCGGCCGCTCTCGAAGCAAAACGGCACGGTGATTTTGCGGGAGAATTTGGTGGCGCCCGCCGCCCAGTCCTGATCGAGGCCTTTGTTGGCGTCGTCGAATTCGAATTCCCAGCCGCCGTTGAGATTGACCCAATCGGCGCGCTGAAATTGCGGCTGCGGATATTCGGGGCGGGGAATTTCCTGGGCCGCCGCCATCGAAAACGCGGCCAGCGTGAGCAATACCTGAAATCGCATGGTTAAATCTTACCGAACACCGCTCCCTTTGGTTGCGGCTCTGTTAAGCGGATTGCGTCATCCCGATCTCACCAACGATCACACCAACATAGCCGCGACCATAGGAAGCGGTTCTCCACTAGTCCACGAATATCCCCGCTGCGGTGCGAAATGTGTTGGCGTGGGCTTCGACGGTCAGTGCAATCGGTTCCGCATAGCCGCCTCCCAGCGTCGTCACCAACGGAATCGCGTCGGCCCGGCAGGCTTCCATCACCAGTTCGTCGCGGGTCTTTAACCCCTCGTGGGTCAGCGCTAGGCGGCCCAGTCGGTCGCCTGTTAATCCATCCACGCCGGATTGATAGAAGACAATATCCGGCTGGAATGCGAACACGCGCGGCAGCACGCTCTCCACGGAGCTCAAATATTCGGCGTCACTTGTGCCATCTGCCAGATCGATGTCCACGCAGCTTTGCTGCTTGCGGAACGGAAAATTATTGCGGCCATGCACGGAAATCGTGAGCACAGCGGGATCATCCTGGAAAATGGCGGCTGTGCCGTCGCCTTGATGGACATCCAGATCGACGACGGCGGCCCGCGCGGCGCGTCCAGTTCGGCGGAGCGACAGGATCGCCACCGCGATATCGTTGAACACGCAGAATCCCGCGCCTTCCCCGCGAAACGCGTGATGGGTGCCACCGGCCAGATTGCCGCCGAAGCCACGGGACAGGGCATCGTCTGTCGCGGCTAGCGTGCCGCCGAGCGAAGCCAGCGTGCGCTGCGCCAACTCCGGCGACCACGGAAAGCCAATTCGCCGCATGGCCAGCGGGTCGAGCCCGCCTTCCAGAAAGCGCCGGACGTAATCCGGATCGTGAGCCAGCGCGATGGTTTCCGGATCGGCCAGCGGCGCGGCTTCCATCTGGAACAGTCCCTCGCCGGCCAGCAATTCCCGCAGGAGCCGGTATTTCGTCGCGGGGAACCTGTGCCCAGTCGGCAGCGGTATCGTGTACTGATCGCAGTAATAGAGGCGCAGCACTGCTCAGCGGCGCGTCAGGTCGCGAATGTAAATATCCTTGAAGCGCATGTTGCCTTTGCCGCCCGAGTGCAACTGCAGCGCGATCGCGCCGTCGAAAGATTTCGGCGTGGGATCGGTGAAGTCGACCACCACCACGCCATTCAGCATCGCCACGTAGCGATTGTTCTCGACCTTCAGCAGATAGTCGTTCCAGTCGTTGTGGCGCAGCACCATTTCGTACTCCGGAGCCGGCCAGACGATCCACTGCCGGCCATCGCCGTAGATGCCGCCGGTGTGGCCGACCACCTGGTCGATCTCGAATTGCAGGCCCTTCGATACGTCAGCCGTGCCCGGCTTGAAATCCGTGTGGAAGAAGACGCCGCTGTTGCCATCGCCCTCGCAGCGGAAACGCAGCGAGAGATGAAAGTCGACGTAATCCTTCTCGGTTTTCAGGTAGCCGTAATCTTTGGTGACGCCCTGTCCGTGAATGGTGCCGTCCTCAACCGTCCACTGTTCGTTGCCCACCTTGACCCAGCCGGTAAAATCCTTGCCATTGAAAATCTGGACCCACTGCTCGTTGGGCAATTTCGCGCGCGTTCCCTGGGCGAAAACGGAAACGGCGGCCAGAAGCGTAAGCATGACGATGCGCATGTGCATGATCCTCAAGATGTCAGTTATACCGCACCCAACTCGCGCTCGATAGCGCTGGCGATGCGGTTGCAGAATTCTTTGACGCGAGGCAGGTCCGGGCCTTCCACCATGACGCGCGCCAGCGGCTCGGTGCCGGAGAACCGGACCAGCGTCCGCCCGGATGCGCCGAACGCATCCTCGCAGGCGCGAATCTCGCGGGCAACGGCGGGTAGATCGGCCATCGGCTTGCGCTCGCGGATGCGCACGTTGACCAGGCACTGCGGATAAATTTCCAGCTCGCTTGAAAGCTCGTCCAGGCCAATGCCGGCGCGGTCTGCGATCTCGATCACCCGCAGCGCCGTGAGCATGCCATCGCCAGTGGTCGAGTATTCGCGGAAGATGATGTGCCCGGATTGCTCCCCGCCCAGCACTGCGCCCGCGCGCAGCATTTCTTCCAGGACGTACTTATCGCCCACCGGCGTCCGCAGCAACTTGATCCCGTGCTTTTCCAGCGCCCGCTCCAATCCCAGGTTGGACATGACGGTGGCCACGACCATGTCGCCCGGCAGGTGGCCGGCGGCTTTCAGCGCGCGCGCCGCCATCAGCAGCACGGCATCGCCATCCACAGTCTTGCCAGATGAGGAAACGAAAATCGCGCGGTCGGCGTCGCCGTCGAATGCCACGCCCACGCTGGCTCTGATTCGCGAGCACGGCTTCGCGAAGCGCTGCCGACGTGCAGCGCGCCGCAGTTCAGATTGATGTTGCGGCCGTTGGGCTCGCAACAAATGGCGGTGACCTTGGCGCCCGCGCGGCGAAATAATTCAGGACCCAGTGCCGACGCCGCACCGTTGCCGCAATCGATCACGATGTGCGGGTTACGAAGCTGAGCCGCCGCGGTACCGAGCAGGGAATCGATATAGCGCTGGGCAAGAGTAGGATCGGCGCGAAGGGGCGCGTGAGCCGGTGTCGCTGCTTCCTCCAACAACGTGAAAATCTCCTGCTCCATTTCGTGCTCTTGCTCGTCGGGAAGCTTGTAGCCGGAATGGCTGAAAACTTTCAGGCCATTGTCCTGGTAAGGATTGTGCGAAGCCGAAATCATCACGCCCGCTGCGAACGTATCGGAGCGCGTCAAGGAAGCCACGCCAGGCGTGGTAATGACGCCGGCAAAGCGCGTCCGCACGCCGCGCCGGGCCAGCCCACCGGCCACGTGCTCGGCAATCCATTGGCCGGATTCGCGCGTGTCCATGCCAATGAGCACTTCGGGATTGGGATCGATATGGTGCAATGTGTCGGCCAGCGCGGTGCCGAACGCATAAACTGTAGCCGGGTCGAGCGGGTATTCCCCGGCGACGCCCCGAATTCCATCGGTTCCGAATAATTGTTTAGCCATGCCTATTTGGGTTTTGCCACCAGATGGAATTGCAGCCGGCCCGGAATGGCGCGCACCAGGCGGATACCGCGCGGCAGCGACACGTTGCGCTCGTCGATGGAGAAAGTCCGGTCGCCGGCCTGCTGAACCCCGGAAAAATCCAGGATCACTGCCAGCTTGGCGTCGCGCAAGTCGCGCAGCCGTCCGGAGGGCCCGCGCAATTCCAGGCGCACGGTTTCGTCCACATTGGAGCCGATTTCCAGGTTTTCCGGCATCTGCTTGTACTCGACCGGCACGGATTGAAACGTCGAAAGCTCCGGTTCATTCGACACTGAAATCCAGAGCAGCGTCGCGATCACCAGCGAGCCTGCCTTCCAGCCCAGATTTTGGGTCAACCATCCCATTACTGACGGCCGACTTTCTGTCCGTCGGCGACGCCGCCATCCACCACGACGGTTCCCTGCGCCGGCGCGCGCGGCGTAAGCGTTTTGCTGACGCCGAAATGCGCGTTAATCCGTTCGTCCACTTCTTTGATGCTGAGGCCGCGCTCGATCTCGCCAAAAGTCGCGATGGAAATGTCGCCGGTTTCCTCCGAGGCCACCAGTGAAAGGCAATCGCTCTCCTCGGTGATACCGATGGCCGCGCGATGGCGCGTGCCCAGATTCGCCGGCAAGCCCGGGGCGGTCGTCAACGGCAGGAAACAGGCGGCTGCCGCAATGCGCCCCTTCTGTACGATGACCGCGCCGTCGTGCAGTGCGCTGCCGGAACGGAAAATCGAGAGCAGCAGGTCGGCGGAAACTTCCGAGTCCAGCCGCACCCCGCTTTCGACGAACGTGCGCAGGCCGATGTCGCGCTCCAGCACGACCAGCGCGCCAATGTGGTCCTGGGACAGCCGGCCGAGCGCCAGCAGGATTTCGTCAATCGATTCCGGGCGCCGGAACCCGCGGCCGAACCAGCGCTTCCTGCCAATGCGCGCCAGCGTGCGCCGTATCTCGGACTGAAACAGAATGATCACCGCAATCGCGGTGTAAGGAACAATATAGGAAAGAACCGACCGCAGCGCTTCGAGTCCCGCCCAGATAGATATGGAGTACACCGCGAAGACTGCCAGAATGCCTACCAGAATGTGCCCGGCGCGCGTGCCGCGCACAATCAGCAGCAACTGGTAGATGAGAAACGCCACCGCCAGGATGTCGATGACGGCTGTCACATTGAGCTTGGGTAGCGACGATAACATCCTGTGTGCCCTATAGTTATCTTAGTCGATTGACGCCTTTGCTACCATGAAAACGTGCCCAAGCCCAGCCTTGCCCATAAGGGAAGGCAATTTGTCCGCCATGTGGTCCCTGAAGTGCTGCGGCCCGCGCGCACGCTTTGGCATGAGGTGATCGGCTTCCTGTTTCTGGCGCTGGCAGCGCTGCCCATTCCGGCGGGAATCCGCCAGGCGCGCGATTATGACGGCCAGCCGGGCACCATTTTTCGGCTGGCGATCACTGTCGCTTTTGTTCTGATTATGGCGGCTTACGGCATCTCCTCTTTCCGCCGGGCGCGCAAAATATCCCGCTCATGAGCGATCTAAGCAAACCCGGCGAATTCCCCTTTACGCGCGGCCCTTATCCCGACATGTATCGCGGCCGGCTCTGGACCATGCGCCAATACGCCGGTTTTGGTACTGCCGAGGAAAGCAACCGCCGCTACCACTACCTGATTTCCCAGGGAACTACCGGACTTTCTGTGGCGTTCGATCTGCCCACGCAGATGGGAATGGACAGCGATCATGCACTCGCAGCCGGCGAAGTGGGGCGCGTAGGCGTCGCGATCTCATCGTTGGCCGACATGGAGTTGCTATTCCAGGGCATTCCGCTGGATACCGTTTCGACGTCGATGACCATCAACTCCACCGCGGCTATATTGCTGGCGCTTTATGTGCTGGTTGCGAAGCGGCAGGGCGCGGATACCCGCAAGTTATCCGGCACGGTGCAGAACGACATTCTCAAGGAATATATCGCGCGCGGGACGTATATTTATCCGCCGCGGCAGGCCATGCGCATTATTACGGATTTGTTCGCCTGGGCCGGCCGCGAACTGCCGGAATGGAACACCATTTCGATTAGCGGCTATCACATTCGGGAAGCCGGTTCGACGGCGGTTCAGGAAGTTGCCTTTACCTTTGCCAATGCCATCGCGTATATCGAGGCGGCCATGGCAGCCGGCCTGGACGTGGACGCCTTCGCCCCGCGGCTGTCCTTTTTCTTTAATGCGCACATTGATTTTCTGGAAGAGATAGCCAAATTCCGTGCTGCGCGCCGCCTTTATGCGCGCCTGATGAAAGAACGTTTCGGCGCGCGCAATTCACGGTCGCTGGCGCTGCGTTTTCACGCCCAGACGGCGGGTTCATCGCTCACCGCGCAGCAGCCGGACGTCAACGTGGTGCGCACCTCGATCGAGGCGCTAGCTGCCGTGCTGGGCGGGACGCAATCGCTCCACACCAATTCACGCGACGAAGCGCTCTCGCTGCCTACCGAGGAATCAGCGCGCCTGGCCCTGCGCACGCAGCAAGTGATTGCGTACGAAAGCGGCGTCATCAACACCGCCGACCCCGTGGGCGGCAGCATCTACATTGAAAAACTGACGGACGAGATCGAACAAGGAGCGCGCGATTATCTGGTGCGCATTGACGCCTTGGGCGGAACATTAAAAGCGATCGAGGCTGGGTTTATTCAGGGCGAAATTCAAAACGCGGCCTTCGACTATCAGCAGGCCGTGGAGCGCGGGGAAAAAATCGTGGTTGGCGTGAACCGCTTCCGCATGGAAGAAAATCGCCCGCTCGCTACCTTTCGCGTGGACCCGGCCACCGAGCGCGCGCAAATCGACCGTTTGCGCCAGGTACGCGCCAGTCGCGACACCGCGAGCGTAACCCGCAGCCTGGACCGGTTGGAGCAGGCCGCCCGCGGAACGGACAACCTGCTCCCACTGATCCTGGAAGCTGCCGCGGTTTACGCTACTCTTGGGGAAATGTCGGACCGGCTCAAGTCGGTATTCGGAGAATACCGCGAAGCCGCGTAAGACGGCGCCACCGGGATCATCTGCTTGGCGCGCGGCTTGCGCTCCCGCAAGCCCAACTTGTAAATCAGACGGCCGACGTGGTCGCGATCATAACGCACGCCGAACTGGTTTTCGATGACGACCGCCAGTCGCGCCGTGGTCCAGCGATCGTCCGCGAATCCGTGGACCGCGGGCTGCTCGCGATAGATTTGGGCGAGACGGTGCAGCTGGTCGGTAGTGAGACGGCTGGGCCGGCCCGTGGCTTTGCGCCGTTTGAGTGAATCGACGCCCTTTCCCGCTAGCGACCTGTACCAGCGTGATGCCGTGGTGCGGCTGACGCCAAACTTACGGGCGACTTTCGATTGGGAGAGTCCGTTAAGCAGTTCCCGCGCTGCTTCCAGACGCCTCCCTTCCATCTCCTCACGAGTGAGTGAGATCTGAGCGGCTATGTCCATTGCTTAAGCGGCGAGGCTGATTTCCAGAGCAATGTTAGGATACATTAAAACAATTCGTGTGTAAATTGTTTTTTGTGTCTTTTTTTTGGTTGCAGCGGAAACTTGCCGAAATCTCCGTTGAATTGCGTGGCCGCGGAGCGGGATTATCGCTCGATAATCGGCCGCAGCGGCCGTACATAAATGTTGCGGAAGGCCACCGGGCCGTGATCGCCCTGTAACATGATCGGGTTCGCCGAGGCTTCCGGTATCTCCATGCCGGCGCGCGTCGGCCCGTCCACTGCCACATTTTCCTGCACGGAAAGCCCGTTAAACAGGACACGAATGAACTTGGCGTTTTCCGTTTTCTTGCCGGCCGCGTCGAAGCGCGGCGCGCGGAACCGAGATCTGGTATGACTGCCATTCTCCGGGCCGCCGGCTGGCATTGCGGCTGGGGGCGGAGCCGCCCACGCCTTGTTCGTTGATCCAGCGATGATAAATGCCGCCGCCGTCGGAAGACTTCATCGGTTCGGTCGAACCCCAGCTATCGAACACCTGGACCTCGTAAAGCCCGCCCAGGTAGACGCCGGAATTCGATCCTTTCGAAATCATGAATTCGACGTACAGCTCGATATCGCCGAATTTTCCGTCCGTGACCAGGTTCACCGTTCGTCCGTCGGGACCGTTCAGGATGACGCCGCCCGGCTCAGGCCGAGCAAGCAGGTGGGTAGGCGCGAGCAGCCGCTCCCAGCGTATGGCAGTGGTGGTAAACCAGGTGCCCGGCTTTCCGCCATCCACGCCGTGCCAGCCGCCCACATCCCGTCCATTGATCAGCGGGGTCCAGCCGTCTTCCAGCAAATAAGGCGCGTCGCCATGGGCATCGCCGTCGTTCAATTGCACGCGCTGCTGGGCGGTAGCCGCCAGAGCCATCGCCAGAAGGAAGAGACGCCGTTCGCATAGAAGCTGAGTGTAGCAAAGGCGCTTCCGAAGCTTGCAGGCTATTCAATTTACGAATTTTAATCGGCGCACGCGCTGCATCACCAGCCTGTCGTTCACCGGTGTTGCTAGAGCAGATTGGAGATAGCTGCGATAGCGTGCCAGATGCGGCTGCCGCTGGGCACACGGAACCCAGCGCGCCGATTTCGAATCCAATGTAGTAGCTGATGCGGAACGCGGAGGCGCATATGGAAAGGTTAAAAAGAGCACTCGACCCCACGCAGGTAGGAACGGAAGCTGGCAAGCTATCAGGCGGACTGCACCAGCGAATCGTTGGCCAGGACCAGGCCATCGACGCCGTCGTGAACGCCTATCAGACGTACATTGCCGGGATGAACAGTCCCGGCCGTCCAGTTGGCAACTTCCTGTTCCTGGGCCCCACTGGTTCGGGCAAGACGCACCTGGTGGAAGCCATGGCGGAGAGCCTGCTCGGGAACGCGAACGCGGTGGTCAAGATCGATTGCGCCGAGTTCCAGCACAGCCACGAGATTGCCAAGCTGATCGGCTCGCCTCCCGGATATCTCGGGCATCGCGAGACGCGGCCGCTGTTGAGCCAGGAGTCGCTCGACCAGTTTCAGACCGATAAGGTGAAGCTCAGTTTCGTGCTTTTCGACGAGATCGAAAAGGCCAGCGACGCCGTTTGGAACCTGTTGCTGGGCATTCTCGATAAAGCCACGCTCACTCTGGGCGACAATCGCCACGTGGATTTTTCGCGCTCCATGATCTTCCTGACCAGCAACCTGGGCGTCGGCGAGATGACCTCGATCCTGCGCCCCCGTCTCGGTTTCGCCGCCGGTGAGACCGAGCGCCAGCGCAAAGTGGTCGGCATCGACGAACGGGCCGCGGAGAAAGTTTCCCGCGCCGGCCTTGAAGCCGCGCGCCGCAAGTTCAGCCCGGAGTTCATGAACCGGCTGGACAAGATTGTGGTCTTTAAGCCTCTGGGCGACAGCGAACTGCGCCAGATTCTCGATCTGGAGCTGAATCAGCTGCAGCAGCGCATTCTAGCCTCGGTGCAAGCCGTGCCGTTTGCGTTTTCGCTGACCGCTGGCGCCAAGGAGTTTTTGATTCGCGAAGGTACCGACGCCAAGTACGGCGCGCGTCACCTGAAACGCGCTATCGATCGCGCCCTGGTGCAGCCGCTTTCGAACCTGATCGCCACCGGCCAGGTAAATGGCGGCGATTCGATCCGGGTGGATTTCGACTCCGCGCTGGGCTGCCTTGCCTTCTATAAAGGCGATGACGATTTGCCGGCCGAAGTGATCGACGCAATGGCCGATCCGGTTGTACCGGCCGCGGTGGCCGAATTGGCGCAAACCGCAGTGGTAGCCATGCCGCGCCCGGCGAAATACGCTTCCGCCAAGCTGGTTCGCACGCCGTTAAAGCAGTGATTTCCAGTACAATAGCGGCAATCCATGAGCCGCGTTGCACTGATCCACTGGAATGCCGCGGAAGCCGAGGAACGCGCCGGGCGGCTGCGCAAAGCAGGCTACCGGGTCGAGGTGCCGGACGGGCAAAGCGGCGCTGCGATTCGCTCTTTGCGGGAAAGCCCGCCCGACGCTTTCGTCATCGATCTGAGCCGCATTCCGTCGCAGGGGATCGCGGTGGCGACTTTGCTGCGCCAGCAAAAAGCCACCCGCCCGGTGTCCATTGTCTTTGTCGATGGCGATCAGAACCGCATTGCGCGCGCCCGCCAGATGCTGCCCGACGCGGAATACACCACCTGGGACAAGATTCGCGAAGTGCTCGAGCGGGCGTTGAGCAATCCACCGGAAAATCCTGTCGTTCCTGGAACGATGGACGGCTACTCCGGCACTCCGCTGGCCAAGAAACTCGGCATCCGCGCGGGTTCGGTTGTGCTGCTGCTGGGTGCGCCGGCGGGATTCGAGCGCAAGCTGGGTGACCTGCCTGAGGGCGTGAAGTTTGGGAAACGCGCGCAAGGCAAAGGCAATCTGATCCTGCAGTTTGCCAGCTCGCAGGCGGATTTGAAGCGCCGGTTTCCCGCCGCGCGGCGGGCGATGGCCGATCGGGCAGGGATGTGGATCGCCTGGCCAAAACAGGCTTCCGGCGTTGAAACCGACTTGCGCGAGCCGCACGTCCGCTCGCTCGGCCTGGCCGCCGGACTGGTCGACTACAAAATCTGCGCCATCGATGCCACCTGGTCGGGCCTTCTGTTTACGGAACGCAAGAAAGCTAAATGAGCGCGGCAATCCTGCGATTGGATCGCGCCATCTGCAGTTCTCTTGACGACGCTTTGCAGCGCGAGTGGCTGGAGACCAATGGATTGGGTGGCTACGCATCCTCCACCGTTGCCGGAGCCCACACGCGGCGCTATCACGGCCTGCTCATGGCAGCCACCCAGCCGCCTGCCGGCCGCGTGCTGCTGCTGTCCAAGCTGGAAGAAACGCTGGTGGTCGGCGGCCAGCGATTCGAGCTCTCGGCGAACCGCTATCCCGGTGTTGTTCATCCTACCGGCTTTCAATATTTGGACGAGTTCCGCCTCGATCCATTTCCGGTGTTTACGTTCCTGGCCGGGGGCGTGGAGGTCGAGAAGCGCGTGTTCATGGTGCACGGCGAGAACACCACGGTGATCGAGTACCGGCTGCGCGGGCCGGATTGCGAGCTGGAACTTCGCCCGCTGATTGCGTTTCGGGATTTTCATGCGACCACGCACCGCAACGATGCGCTTGATCCGGCTGTCACGCGCGGGCAGGGAATCACCAGCATCGCGCCCTATCCGCATCTGCCCCGGCTGTACTTCGCGCATAACGCTGAGACAGTTGCCGATAGCGGCGTCTGGTATGAAAACTTCGAGTTCGATCGCGAACGCGAGCGCGGCCTGGATTATCGCGAAGACCTTTTCAATCCCTTCGTAGCTACGTTTCGCGTGGCAGCGGGCGGCAGCGCCGTGGTCATCGCTTCCACGCAAGAGCGCGATGCGGCCGGCGCAGCCCGGCTCCAGGCTGCAGAGATCCAGCGGCGCGCGGCTGTGAGCGCCCCGCCCAGCGATGATCCGCTGGTGAAAACGTTGGCTGCCGCCGCGGACCAGTTCATCGTGCAGCGCGGCGAGCTGCAATCCGTCATCGCCGGCTACCATTGGTTTGGCGATTGGGGCCGGGACACCATGATCGCGCTGCCGGGGTTGACGCTCGTCACCGGCCGCGCCGAGATTGCAAAAAATATCCTGCTGGCCTTCGCGCACAGCGCCGATCAGGGCATGCTGCCCAACCGTTTCCCGGATACGGGCGAGACGCCCGAATACAACACGGTCGATGCCACGCTCTGGTTTTTTGAAGCGGTGCGCGCGCTGCGGAAACAAACTGGCGACGCGGCGTTCGTCCGCGAGAAACTCTACGAACCGCTGCGCGAGATTTTCGCCTGGCACGTTGCAAGGCACCCGCTACGGAATCCGCGTGGATGACGATTGCCTGCTGCAATCGGGCGAGCCCGGTGTGCAGCTGACCTGGATGGACGCGAAGACGGACGGCAATGTGGTGACGCCGCGGCAGGGCAAACCGGTCGAAATTCAGGCGCTCTGGTACAACGCGGTGCGGGTGATGCAGGAGCTGGCGCACGATTTCGACGACGCCCCCATGCACTCCCTTTGCGAGGAATTGGGCAAGCGCGCCCGCGATAGCTTCAACCGCCTGTTCTGGAACGAGGCGGCCGGCTGCCTGTTCGACGTCATCGATGGCGACGCGCGCGACGCCTCGATCCGGCCCAACCAGGTGTTCGCCATCAGCCTTCCCCATTCCATGCTGCGAATCGAGAGAGCGCGCTCGGTGTTGCAGGTGGTCGAGCGCGAATTGCTCACTCCCTACGGCCTGCGAACACTCTCGCCACGCGATACGCGCTACATCGGACGGTACGAAGGCGATCCGCGCAGCCGCGATGCTGCCTATCATCAGGGCACCGTCTGGCCCTGGCTGATGGCGCCGTTCATTACTGCGTACTTGTCCGTTCATGGCCGCGGTGCGGCGGCGAGAGCGCAGGCCAGGCGGTGGATCGAACCGTTTCGTGCCCACGTCCAAATGGCCGGGCTGGGGCAGATTTCCGAGATCTTCGACGGTGACGCGCCCCATCAGCCGCGTGGCTGCATCGCCCAGGCGTGGAGCGTGGCCGAGTTGCTGCGTGTGCTGTTGGAAGAGATAAAATCAGTACCATTGGAGGACGTATGAAAAAAGTTCTGCTTATATTGCTGAGTGCTGGCCTGGCCTTGGCGCAACACGAGCATGCGTCCGCACCCGCCAAGCCCGCCGTCCTGATGGAGGGCTATGGCCGGCACCATCACCCCATCGCGTCGACATCTGACGAAGCCCAGAAATTTTTCGATCAGGGCCTGGAACTGGTGTTCGGGTTCAACCACGACGAAGCCGTGCGCTCGTTTAAGCGCGCCGCCGAACTGGATCCCAGGGCCGCCATGCCGCACTGGGGAATCGCTTTCGCCATGGGCCCGAACTACAATTTGCCCGCCGTGCCCGAGCGTGAGAAAGCCGCCTGGGACGCGATGCAGCAGGCGGTCGCGCGCAAAGCCGGCGCTCCCCAGCACGAACAGGATTACATCGACGCCCTGGCTAGGCGCTATTCCTCCGACCCCAATGTAGACCGCATGGGACTCGCGCGCGCGTTCAAAGATGCCATGGGCGAGCTGGCGCGTAAGTATCCCGACGATCTGGATGCCGCCACCATCTACGCCGAATCCGCCATGGACCTGCATCCCTGGGCGCTGTACAAGGCTGACGGCACTGCCAACGAAGGCACCGACGAAATCGTGGCCGTGCTGGAAGGCGTGATGCGCCGCGACCCCAATCACCCTGGCGCGAATCACTATTACATTCACGCCGTCGAAGCTTCCAACCGGCCCGAACGCGCGCTCGACAGCGCCAACCGGCTGCCGGCGCTGGTGCCCGCCGCGGGGCACCTGGTACATATGCCGTCGCACATTTACGCGCGAACCGGGGATTGGGAAGCGTCCGCCATCAGCAACGTGCGCGCCGCCGAAGCCGATCGTAAATATATCCAGGACAGCGGCGCCACCGGCATGTACCCGATGATGTATTACAGCCACAATCTGCATTTCATCGCGATTTCGCGCGCCATGCAGGGCCGGTTTGACGAAGCGTTGGAAGCGGCCAAGCAACTGTCGGGCAACGTCGCGCCGGGCGTGATCGAGATGCCGATGATCCAGGCCTTTCTGACTATCGAGTGGGAGACGCTGGTGCGCTTCCGCAAGTGGGATGAAGTACTGCGCATCGCCCGTCCCGACGAGCGCCTGGCGGTGGCGATGCCTTTGTATCACTTCTCGCGCGGCGCGGCGCTCGCCGGCAAGATGCAAGCCAAGGAAGCCGAAACCGAGCGCGGCTTGTTCGCCGCCGCCGTCGCCAAAGTGCCGTCGGACGCGACCTTCGGCATGGAGAACGCGCAGAAGGTGATGGCCGTGGCCGCTGCCGAGTTCGACGCGCGTTTGGCCAGAGCGCGCGGCGACATCGATGCCGAAATCGGCCACTGGCGCCGGGCAGTAGAAGCGCAGGATGCGTTGATGTATTCCGAGCCGCCGACCTGGTATTACCCGCTGCGCGAATCTCTGGGCGGTGCGCTGCTGCGCAAAGGCGATGCCACCGCAGCCGAAGCCGTTTTCCGCGCCGACCTCGCCAAGAACCCGCGCAACGGCCGGTCGCTTTTGGGCCTCCATGAAGCCTTGAAGCGCCAGGGGCGAGACGCCGCAGCCTCTTGGGTGAAGCTCGAATTCGGCGCCGCCTGGCCGCCCGAAGGCGAGAAGCTCACGGCCGATTTGCTTTAAGAACTTAAAAGGAACAAAGACTGGCGAACCTTCGTCTGCTAAATAGGTCCTCGTGGCTGATAATCGACAATTTCGTCCTAGCGCCTCCTTTTGGGAGGCTACCCGTATTGCGCTGGATTCATTGCGCAAAAACAAGCTGCGCAGTTTCCTGACCTTGCTCGGCATCATTCTCGCCACCACCACGCTCATCGCCGTCACCGCACTAATCCACGGCATGAATGTTTACATCGCCGAGAAGGTTTCCAACATGGGCGCCGACGGATTCCGTATTGTCCGCATGGCATTTTTCGGCAACTGGGATCCTAAGAAGTTTCTCGAGATGCAGAAGCGCAACCCGCAAATCAAGCGCGAGGAGTACGAGTTTCATCCGCCAAAGCGCCAATCTGCTCAAAGGCATCGGCATGATGGCCTCGCGGCAGGCGCGCGTGTCGTATCAGGGCATTTCGACCATGGACGTCAACATTCAGGGCATCACCGAGAACATCGCGGTGATCAACAACGTGCAGGAGTCCGACGCCGGCCACGCCATTACGCCGGAAGAAGCGCAGCGCCATGCGCGGGTGGCTTTCATCGGCAACGACCTGCGCATCCGCTTTTTTGAAGGCCGCGATCCCATCGGCAAGGTAATCCAGATTGAGGGCATTCCTTATGAGGTGATCGGCGTCGCCAAGGCGCTGGGCAGCGTCTTCGGACAATCCCAGGACAACTTCGTCATGATCCCCATCGAGAGTTATTTCAAGACCTATGGCTCTCACGACGGGATTCGCCTGGTAGCCAAAGCCGTCGATCAGCAGCATCTCATCGAAGCCCAGGACGAAACGCGTATGCTGCTGCGATCTTACCGTCACCTGCGGCCGGGTCAGGATGACAATTTCTCGTTGTTCGCGTCAGAGACGTTTGTAGATCTTTGGCAACGGCTCACGTCGACGATTGCTGCCATGGCGGTGGGCATTGTTTCCGTGTTCATGGTGGTGGGCGGGATTGTGATCATGAACATCATGCTGGCGGTCGTGACGGAGCGGACTCACGAGATCGGCATCCGCAAGTCGCTGGGGGCGCGGCGGCGCGACATCCTGAATCAATACCTGGTGGAATCTTCGGTGCTGGCCGCAACTGGCGGTCTGATTGGCGTGGCGGTAGCTTGGCTGCTCGCGCTGGTAGTGCGCAATTTCACACCCGTCCCGATGGTGCTGCCCTATTCCTCCATCCTGATCGGCGTGGGGCTTTCGGCGGTAGTGGGGCTGTTTTTTGGCATCTACCCGGCGCGCCAGGCCGCCCGCCTCGATCCGATTGAAGCGCTCCGAGCAGAGAAATAATCCATGACCAAGCTGGCTTTCCTCAACGGCGTCACGCTCGCGTTTCAAACCATTCGGACGCATAAGCTGCGTGCGTTCCTCACGGTACTGGGCGTGATCATGGGCACCGGGACGATCATCGGCATCAGCGCCATCCTGACCGGATTTGATACGACTGTGACCGGCGTGCTGCGCAGTTTCGGACCCAACTCGATCATCGTTTTCAAATTCCCCGTGGGATTCCGGGTGACCAACCTGAGTCCGGAGGAGCGGGTCCGCAAGAATCTGACTTACGAAAACGCCCTGCACATCAAAGAGCGGTGCCCTTCGGTGCAGGAAGTTTCCGCGATGCTCTTTGCCAACCGCAACATTGTCAACGTCCGCTATCAGGGTAACGAGTTGTATGACATCAACCTGTTCGGCGTGGATGAATCCTACGCAAACAACGGCCAAGTGGATATCCATCTCGGGAGGTTTTTTGCCGACGAGGAAAGCCGGCGCAGGATGCCCGTCGCTGTGATTGGCGCCGATGTTGAGAAAGGCCTCTTCGCCAATGTCGATCCGCTCGGCAAAACAATTGTCGTGGACGGCCATCAGTTCCTGGTGGTCGGCACCATGCTGCGGCCGGCGGCGTCGTTTTTTGGCGACCAGGACACTCGCGTCCTTTTGCCTTATTGGACCATGCAAAAGATGTACCCCAACGCGAGGGAGAATGCCATCGTGGTGACGGCGGTGGACGGCAAACTCGGCAAGGCCATGGATGAAGTCCGCACCGTGCTGCGCATCGACCGACGCGTGCCTTACACCAAGCCTGACGACTTTTCGCTCTCGACGGCGGAGCAGATGGTTGCCGATTTCCGCCAGATCACGGCGATGACTTTCCTGGTCATGGCTGTGCTCAGCTCGGTAGGCCTGCTGGTGGGTGGCATCGGCGTGATGAACATCATGCTGGTCTCCGTCACCGAGCGCACGCAGGAGATTGGCTTGCGCAAGGCGGTGGGCGCGAGAAAAAGCGATATCGTGATTCAGTTTCTGCTGGAAGCGGCTGCGCTGACCGGATTAGGCGGCATCGCCGGGATTATTTTCGGCTGGCTCATCTCGCTCGTCGCCCGGCTCGTTTTCACGTCGCTGCCGGCGTCGGTACCGTTGTGGGCAGCCGTTCTCGGCATCGTGATGTCGGTGGGCGTCGGCCTGTTCTTCGGCATCTGGCCCGCCAACAAAGCCGCGCGGCTCGACCCAGTTGTCGCGCTGCGCTACGAATAGCGGTCCATTTACGGCAGTGCGAACGCCACCACGCTATCGCCCTGTTTGGTTCCCAGCTTGCCGTGGCCTCCGGCGCAAATCACGATGAACTGCTTGCCTCCCACACTGTAGGACATGGGCGTGGCCTGGGCGCTGGCCGGCAGCTCAAACTTCCAGACCTCTTTCCCGGTGGCGGTTTCGAAGGCGCGCAGGTAGGTGTCCATCGCCGCGGCGGTGAAGATCAGGCCGCCGGCTGTCGCCATCGGTCCGCCCAGGTTCAGAGAACCGGCGGTGCCCCCGGGAATCAGCGAGCCTAGCGGTGTTTCCCACAGTTTCTTCCCGGAATGCAGATCGACGCCAACCAGCGCGCCCCACGGCGGCGCATTGCAGGGCAGTCCGTTGGGCGCGCGCAGAGGCTCGCGGTACATGGCGTAGGGAGTTCCGGTCTGGCGGCCGAACTCGCCGTTGAGGCGGTTTTTCTTGGCGGAGTCGCGCTCCTCCGCTAGCTTGTCGCGCGGAATCAGCTTGATCATGAAGGCCAGGCGGTCGGTGTTGGCGACCAGTATGCCGCGCGCCGGGTCGATGGCAGCGCTGCCCCAATTGACGCCGCCCACGTTGCCGGGAAAGGCCAGCGTGCCTTCCAGACTTGGCGGCGTGAACAGGCCTTCATTGCGCAGGGAGGCGATTTTGTCGTGGCAGAATTTCTTGTCTTCGGGCGTGACGCCGAACGCATCGTCGGCGGTCATCGATTGCGGAACCAGCGGCTCGTTGGCGGGGAACGGTTGCGTCGGCGACACCTCTTCGCCCGGCACGTGGCTCTTCGGCACAGGGCGTTCTTCCACTGGCAGCAGCGGTTTGCCGGACTCGCGGTTCAACAGAAACAGGTGGCCGATTTTGGTCGTGACCGCGACGGCGGGAATTTTTCCGTCGAACAGAAATAGCGATGGCTGCGAGGCGACGTCGTAATCCCACAAATCGTGATGCGCCACTTGAAACGCCCAGACCAGTTCGCCGGTGGACGCGCGCAGTGCCGCCACGGAATCCGCATTGGCATTGTTTCCGGGGCGCTGGCCGCCGTAGAAATCCGGGCTGGCGCTGCCGGTGGGCACAAAGATCAAGTCGCGCGCGGGATCGGCGGAAATCACCGACCACGCATTGGCGGCGCCGGTGCGCGGAGTATTTTGTTTGGCCCAGGGAATGGGATCCCAGCTCCAGCGCAGCGCGCCACTGCGGGCGTCAAAGGCGCGCACGACGCCGCGCTCGACGTCGGCGGCGCGATTGTCGCCAATCGACGACCCGACGATCACCAGTTCGCCCACGACCGTAGGCGGCGACGTCACCTGGTAATCGCCGCGGTCGCGCAGCCCGACATCTTGCGTGAGATCCACCTGGCCATTCGACCCAAAATCGGCGCACGGTTTTCCGGTTGCGCCATCGAGCGCGATCAGGCGGGCGTCGATGGTGCCCATGAAAATGCGCGAACGGCAGGTGGCGCGAGGCGCGGCTTTGCTGTCCAGCCAGGCGGCTACACCGCGCGAGGTGACTTCGGAATAGGGCTGATCGCGTTTGACGCCGGGATCGTACTTCCATTTTTCGGCGCCGCTGGCAGGGTCGAGCGCAATCACGTGATTAAACGGCGTGCTGAGGTAAAGCATGCCATTGACGAGAATCGGCGTGGCTTCGAACGCTGCCCTTTGGTTCGCTACGGACTCCGGCTGCATGGCGCCGGTGTGGTACGTCCAAGCCACCTTAAGGTGCACGACATTGCCGCGATCTATTTGCTTGAGAGGCGAGAAACGGGTACCGCCGGCGTCGGCGCCGTAGTGCGTCCAGTCTCCCTCTTGCGCGAAAAGACGAAGCGTCAGCAGCAGAAGCAGCGGTGAAGTTCGCATAGCGTTTTACCTCCCTAGAATACGCCTCCCGGCAACCAAAGGTTCCCGCATCCGCCTGTTGTACAGTGGAAACTTGGCGATTCGGGTACGCAATCTCACGCGCAACACAGTGCTGGCCGATCATGCCGACGTGGCCGACACCAGCGCCAAGCGCCGCACCGGTCTTCTGAAGCACACCGGTCTTGCGGCAGGCGAAGGGCTGTGGATCGCCCCTTGCGAAGGGGTTCACAGCTTCTTCATGAAATTCACGATCGACGTGCTTTATCTGGATCGCAAGCACCGCGTGCGCAAGCTGCGGCCGCACATGGCTCCGTGGAGAATTTCGCTGTGTCTGCAGGCGGATTCGGTGCTGGAACTGCCGGCGGGCGCGATCGCGGCCACGGGCACCGAGCGCGGCGATCAGCTGGAGATCGAGAAGCTCAGCTCGCCTTCTGCGTAATCGTCATGCGGCGGTGATCTTTGAGGATGCAGCGGTCCATCACCACCGCCAGTCCGGCGGCGCGCGCCGTGTTGGCCGCTTCCTCGTGCACGACGCCTTCCTGCATCCAGATAACGTGAGCGCCGATTTGTATCGCGTCCGCCACAATCTCCGGCACAAATTCTGAGCGGCGGAAAATGTCGACGATATCGACCGGACTCGGGAATCGCTTCGAGGCTGGGGTAGCACTTCTCGCCGAGCACTTCAGTCTCATGCGGATTCACCGGGATGATGCGATAGCCGGCGCGCTGCATGTACTCCGCCACGCCGTAGCTGGGACGGTAGCGTTTGCTCGAGAGGCCAACCACCGCGATGGTGCGGGAGTTCCGGATGACATCGAAGGCTGGGGACATAGCGTTAGCGGGGCGCGGCCACAAGCGTCTTTGATGCGCCGCGGGATTCCCGGCGGGCAAAAGTTCTGCGGAAACGCTCGACTTCCTCCTGACTCAAATAACGGAATTGGCCGGGCTTCAGCGGACCCAGTTCGAGCGGACCGATTTTGATTCGCTTCAACTTCTCCACCAGCCGGCCCAGGTGTTTGAACATCATGCGGATTTGATTCTTGCGCCCCTCGACCAGCTTTACTTCATACCACGGGTTGGCGGCGCGATGGGTGAGCTTGAGGCCGGCGGGCGCGGTGCGGCGCCCCATGATCGGCAGGCCGTCGCGAAATGCCTGCTCCTGCTCGGAGGTCAGATTCCCGTTGATTTTCACCAGGTACGTTTTCGGAATGTGGCTGGCAGTGGACGTGATGGCATTGGCGAATTCGCCGTCGCTGGTGAGCAGCAGCAAGCCCTCGCTGTGATAATCCAGGCGCCCCACGGGATAGACGCGCTCTTTGACGCCGCGCAGCAAATCCATCACGGTTTGGCGGCCCTGCGGATCGCTCACCGTGGTGACGCATTCGGTGGGCTTGTTGAGCGCCAGGTACACCATGCGTTTAGGATTGTGCAGCAGGCGGCCATCCACCTTGACGTGATCGCGATCCAGATCGGCTTTGCTGCCGAGCTCGGTGACCGCGGCCCCGTTAACAAAAACGCGCCCTTCCAGGATGAGCTGCTCGGCTTTGCGGCGCGAGGTCACTCCGGTGCGGGAAAGAATTTTCTGCAGTCGCTCTTCCGGCATCTTAGCTCGCGCTGGGCTCGGCGTCGTCGGGCGGAACTTCTACGGGCGCGGCGGCAGGTTCGTCGGCAATGGCCAGGCGCCGCAGCTCTTCGAATTCCTTGAGCGAAGGCAGCTCGCTCAGGTCGTTCAAGCCGAATTGCATCAGGAATTCTTTGGTGGTTTTGTAGAGAATCGGTTTGCCGATGACGTTCTTGCGTCCGGCGGAGGCAATCAGTTTTCGATCGAGCAGCGTTTTGAGCACGCCGGCGCCTTGCACGCCGCGAATCTCCAGCACTTCAGGCGAAGTCACTGGCTGCTTGTAAGCGATGACCGCCAGCGTTTCCAGAGCAGCTAGCGAGAGTTTTAACGGCGGCTGCAAGCTTTTGACGAATGCCCGGACGCCTTCGTGATGCTCCGCCTTGGTGGCCATTTTGTAGCCGCCCGCGACCGCGCGGATGGCGATGCCGTGCTCGGGTTTTTCGTATTCCGCGGCTAAACGCTCGAGCAGCCTCTCGACGCGTTCGGCGGGTTCGCCCAGTCCGCGCGCGATTTCCTCCACGGTGAGCGGTTCCTCGGTGATATAAACCACCGCCTCCAGCATGGCTTGCAGGCGAGCGTCATCGGACGCCATGCCTTCCGGGGCGGGCTCTGCAGGCAATAGCTCTTCCGGAGTCATCGAATCTTCACGGGCGACAGCAGGTTCCACTAGTTATAGTCCTTTTCGACGGAGGTCACGGGCTCGTCGGAGGCCAGGGCTTCATCGAAACGCTCGTGCCGCTGCAAGGCGATTTCCCCGAACATATCTTTCTGGCGCACCGCTACGGCCTGTACTTTTACCAATTCCAGTACCGCTAGAAACATGGCGATCATGGCGCGGCGGCTGCGCAGATTTTCAAACAACTTCAGAATGAATACCGGCCCGTCGCCGGCTTCGATGATCGCCTGCCGCAGCCGGCCGATCATCTCCGCCACCGTCACATCCTCGGCAGGCACTTCATACGTAGGCCGATTTTGCGCCCGCTCCAGAATCTCGCCGAACGCCTTCACCAGATCGAACAGCGTCACCGCCAGGCCCGGGTCTTCATCGGCGCCGAAATCACTCATCTGGGGGCGGGTCCAGACGTTCTCTTCGATCATTCGTTTCTGCTGCAGCATTTCGGCCGCGTTCTTGTACTTTTCGTGCTCGAGCAGGCGATCAACTAGCTCCTGGCGGGGATCGTCACCCGCGTCATCGGTTCCCAGGGCCGGGTCGCGCGGCAGCAGCATGCGTGACTTGATATAGATCAGCGTCGCCGCCATGTAGACGAACTCAGCGCCCAGGTCGATATCCATCTCCCGCGCCTTTTCCATGTAGGCGAGGTACTGCGACGTGATCGTGGCGATGGGAATATCGCGGATATCTATTTGCTGCTTGCGGATCAGGTCTAGCAACAGATCCAGCGGGCCTTCGTACTGGGCAAGCTGAAAGCTAAGGGGAGACGACACCGCTTTTCACGATAGCATGGAACCTGATCTTCATCGACGTCTCCTTGACAATCGTGTTAAATACGTATAACGTGTTTAGATTCAGATGATTACTGTCGGCGAGGACTTTCTTTCAAAAGCGACCTAACGGGAAGCGGTTCTTTCTCGTCTTCAATCTGATAGAAGAAGTGTAAAATCATAGCTCCATTAGCGGGACTGTTATAGTGAGCGCGCCACATCACAGGAGATCGATCTGGATTCCGGTACTACTGACCCTGGTGGCAGTGGCAGCGGTCGGCTCCTATTTCAACCGCCAGGCCAGTTCCGGGGATAAGGCCAAGCGGGAAGGCCCGGCGCTGCGCACGACAACGATAGCCCGCGGGGACGTTGACCTTACCGTGCGAATCAGTGGCGTGGTAGCGGCCGAGAGATTCGCCGCCATCATGGCACCGCGGCTGCGAGGCGTCCGGGTCGGCTCGGGCGGTGTGCTGGCCAGCCAGGATATCGTGGGCAACGCCCCGATCACCATCACTGCGCCTTACCTGCCTCCATCCAAGGGCGGCACCGCGGGCACGGCTTCGACCTCCACCGCTGCTAATTCAGCCACTGCCAATGACCCCAGCACCTCTTCGGCCACCACTAGTGCGGCTACGGCTGCCAGCACACCGGACGCATCCGGGAGCAGCAACGCCAGCGGGTCTACGGGGGCCTCGGGGTCTTCGTCTTCCTCATCTTCATCGGCATCCGGTTCGACCAGCGGACCGCAATCCAGCTTGGGAGCGATTCGCGGCAGTACCAACCGGTTCGGTGATCGGCAACAGACCGGCAAATCCAGCTCCTCAACGGCAGCCCAGGGGGCCAATTCCATGGGCGCGAGCGGCCTGGGGTCGACATCGATCGATCTCAACAGCAGTTCCCAACGCGCCGGCGGCAGCGGGGGTGGAGGGGGAGGCGGCGGAGGCGGAGGCGGAGGTGGAGGCGGCAGCGATTTCACGCTAGTGCTGACGCAAGTCGCTAACCCGGGCTCGCACGTGAAAAAAGGCGATATCGTGGCCGAGTTCGATCGCCAGTATCAGATCAACCGCATTGATGACTTCAAAGCGACGGTTGTGCAGTTGGACGCCAACATCAAAAAGATGCAGGCGGATATGGCGGTGCTCAAACATGCCCATACGCAACTGGTGGAATCGGCCAAAGCCGATCTGGATAAAGCCAAGCTTGATTTGAAAACCGCCGAAGTCCGCTCCGCCATCGAAGGGGAAGTGCTCAAGCTCGCTGTCGAGGAAAACGAAGCCCACTATCAGCAATTGCTGAAAGAAATCAAGCTAGTGGACGAAACCCAGCGCGCCCAGTTGCGGGCCACGCAAGTGGATCGGGATCAAGGCAAGCTCGAGCTGGATCGGGCTCAGCTCAACGTCGAGCGCATGGTGTTGCGTTCTCCCATCGACGGCGTGGTGGTGATGCAGAGCATCTGGCGAGGCGGTGATTTCGGACAGGTGCAGCAAGGCGATCAGGTGTGGCCTGGCATGACTTTCATGCTGGTGGTCGATCCCAGTTCCATGGTCATTAACGCCAGCATGAACCAGGTGGATGCCGAATCCGTGCATCTCGGTCAGAAAGCCATCGCGCGTCTGGACGGTTATCCGGGCTTGGAGCTCAAGGCGCACATCGCCGGCATTGGCGCCATGACCAAGCCTGGCGTGTGGCGTCCAACTTACATGCGCGAAATCCCGGTCCGCTTCAAGCTGGACCAGATGGATGCGAAAGTGATTCCGGATCTTTCGGCGAGCGCGGATGTGATGATTGAATCCGCGAAGCAGGCTGCGGTGGTTCCGCTGGGAGCGGTATTCCGGGACGGCGCCGGCTCGAAGCCGTTTGTATTTTTGCGCGGGCCCTCCGGATGGCAGCACCGCGAGGTAGAGCTGGGTTTGAGGAATAATCTGGTGGCGGCGGTGCGCTCTGGCCTGGCGGCAGGCGACGTCGTCTCCCTTGACCCGCCCGGCGGGGAAAAACGTCAACCCTAGGTATTCGCAGCGACCCATATTGATCAGCCCATGTCATCCAAAGATCTAAAACCTAAACAAAAGCTCGGCCAGTCGAAGAACACCGCTAAAAAGCGCGCCGCCATCACGATAGTAGTGGTCGCGCTGTGCGCCGGCGGCGGCTATGCCGGCTATCGCTATTCGGGGCTAGGCACCACCGAGGTGGACGTGGCGGTGGCGCGCGTGCGCCGCGGCGATTTCATCATCAGCGTCAAGAATCGCGGCGAGATTCGCAGCACCCGTTCCATCACGCTCACCGCTCCCCAGGTACCCGATCCGCGCATCGTGAAACTCGCCGAATCGGGAAAGCCGGTCAAGAAGGGCGACATCGTCGTCGAATTCGATCCCGTGCAGCAGGAACAGAATTACATCGAGAAAAGTACCAGCGTCCGCACCGCCGATGGCGAGATTGTTCAGACTCAAGCCACTCATAAAATCGAAAATGAGATGGACAACATGAATCTGATGTCGGCCGAATACAATGTGGAGCGCGCCAAGCTCGAGGCCAGCAAGGCCGAGATTCTCTCCGAGATCGAAGGCGCAAAAGATCGCATCGATGTCGGCGTTTCCGAGGGCGAATTGAAGCAGGTCCATACCGCCATCAATTCGCGCGGCATGTCGCATGGAGCCGATATGGAGCGCCTGGGCGAGAAGAAAGACAAGACCGTTCGCGATGTGGATCTGGCTAAAGGCTATCTCTCCAAAATGGTGATTCGCGCGCCTATCGATGGCGTGGTGAATATCCTGCCGAATTTCCGCGCCGGCGGATCGTTCGGGCAGTCGCCGCCTGCGTTCAAAGAAGGCGACAAAGCATGGACCGGCGCGGCCATCGCCGAAATTCCCGACCTCAACGAGATGCGTCTCGAGCTGAAGCTTGAGGAAGTTGACCGCGGCAAGTTGCAGTTGAATCAGACTGTGAAGTTGCGCGTGGACGCCATCCCCGAGAAGGAATTCACAGCGACGTTGGATTGGATCAGCCCCATCGCGGCCCTGGTTTTTCGCACGTGGCCGCCGGAAAAACTTTTTCCTGCGCGCGCCACTCTGAAAAACCTGGACGACCGTTTACGGCCCGGTATGAGCGCCACCGCGCAGATCATCGTCGAAAGCCAGCCCAATGTCCTGCTGATTCCGGCGCGAGCCAGCTTCCAGGAGAATGGCAAACCCACGGTCTACGTGCAGAAGGGGCAGCAATTCCTCACGCGCACCATCGAGGTCGGCAGGCGTAATGACGACGACCTGGTAGTGCTGAGCGGTCTCAAAGAAGGCGAGCTGGTGACGCTGGAAAATCCTGCCGAAGCGGCCAAACGGGCCCGGAAGAAGTTGTAGTCCGGGAACTTCCTGCATGAAGAAAATCATCATTCGGCTGATAGTGTTACTGGTGATTCTGGGCGCGGCCTGGGGAGCCTACGCGCTGCTGAAGCAACTTCCGCAACGGCAACAGCAAGTGGCGACGACTAAAGTCCGGCGCGGCGACGTGGTGATTCGCGCCTACGCCCGCGGCGAGTTGCGCGCGGTACGCTCGGCCACACTGACGGCGCCTAATCTGTTTGGCACCGTGCAGGTGACGCGTCTCGCGCCGCTCGGCGCCATGGCCCACGCCAAGGATCTGATCGTCGAATTCGACGACTCCGAGCGCCGCTCGTCGCTCGAAGAAACGCAGCTCGAAGTCGAGCAGATCGACGAGCAGATCAAGAAAGCGCAAGCCGATCTAGCGATCCGCGATAACCAGGACAAAGTGGACCTGCTGAAGGCGCAATACGCCGTGCGCCGCGCCGAGCTCGAGGTGAAGCGCAACGAGCTGCTCTCTGAAATCGACGCCAAGAAAAACATCCTGAACCTGGAGGAAGCCCGCCGCAAGCTCAAGCAGCTGGAAAGCGATATCAAATCGCGGCAGGAGCAGGCGCTGGCCGAAATCGCCGTCCTGCGCGAAACGCGCAACAAGAGCATGATCGATGTCACCCGCGAGCAGCAGCGCATCGCCCAGACCAAAATGCTTTCGCCCATCACCGGCTTGGTGGCCATCAAGCAGAACCGCAGCCAGGGGTTCTTCTTTCCCGGCATGCAGATTCCCGACATTCGCGAAGGTGACACGCTGCAGCCCGGCATTCCCGTGGCCGATGTGCTCGATCTGTCGGAGCTTGAAGTGGTCGCGCGCGTCGGCGAACTGGACCGCGCCAATTTGCATGAGGGGCAGGATGTCTCCATTCAGCTTGACGCCGTAGCCAACAAGCAGTTTCACGGCAAGATCAAGAGCATGAGCGCGACTGCCAGCGCCAATATTTTTTCCGGCGATCCGGCCAAGAAATTTGACGTCGTGTTTTCCATCGACATGCGGCAGTTGCTCACGGCGCTGGGTGCGAAGCCCGAAGACGTCCGGCGCATTATCGAGACTGCTGAGCGAAATGCCAAAAAAACTCCGCCCCCGCCGCCCGCGGGCAATGCAGCCGGAGCAAGCGGGCAGATGGCAAAAGCGGCCGCGCCTGCTCCTCCGGCAGCGGCAGCAAAACCCGCAGCGGCGCCAGCAGCCTCGGGAACCACCGCCGCTCCCGCCCCAGCCGGCATGGATTTTATGCGCATGGCCAGCGAACCTTCCGGAATGGGAACCGAGGAAGAGCGTGCTAATGCCAAGCTGCCTCCGCCGCCTGAAGAAGACTCGCAACTGGACGTACTGATTCGCCCCGGATTGCTGGCCGATGTCGAAATCACGGTAGAAAGAATTCCCGACGCGATCCACATCCCGGCCCAGGCAGTAATCGACAAAGACGGCAAGCAAATTGTCTATGTGCAAACGGGCGGACGGTTTCAGGAGCGGCCGATCAAGCTCGCGCGGCGCAGTGAATCCACCATGGTGATCTCTGACGGCCTCAAGGCCGGCGAAGTGATCGCGCTGGCTGATCCGTACGCCACCAAGAACAGCAAGAAATCCGATTCAAAGGGCGCGAAAAGCACGCCTGGAATGCCGGGCGGCGGGGGAGGGAAGTAGCATGGCGATGCTTTCCGGAATCATCCCCGAGCTGGCGATGGGGCTTTCGAGCCTGCTCGCGCACAAGCTGCGCAGCCTGCTCACGATGTTGGGCATGATCTTCGGCGTGGGCGCGGTGGTGGCGATGCTCTCGATCACCGCCGGCGCGCAGAAGGAGATGATGAGCTTCATCGATCAACTGGGCGTGAACAACATCATCATCGAGGCCCGCGAAGCAGTCGACCGCAACGAACTGCAGCAAACCCGCGCCGTCTCTCCCGGTTTGACGTTCCGCGATTTCCGCGCGATTTCGGAAAATGTGCAGGGCGTCGAAGCCATGACCCCGCGCAAGCGCTTCAAGCCGCAGCGCGTGCTGCCGAAGACCGCGCAGGAGCCGCCGCAGCTCATCGGCGTGCTGCCCAATTTCATCGAGATCAACAGTCTCAAGCTGGTGGCGGGGCGCTTTTTTTCGCAGGAGGAAAATGAGCGATCGGCGGCGGTGTGCGTGCTCGGTGAATCGGCCAAGATCAATCTGCTCGGGTTTGACGACGCCATTGGCAAGTTCGTCAAGGTCAACGACGTCTGGCTGCAGGTCATCGGCGTACTGACGCCGCAGGCTTCGGCCGATTCCGACGTGGAAGGTGTGCAGGCGCTCAACCGCAACAACCTGGTGATCTCGCCGCTCAACACCGTGATGCGCCGCTTCGAGGACAACAACAGCTATCTGAAAGACGAGATCGACGGCATTTACATCAAGGTTTTGTCCGGCACGGATTCGGTCGAGACGTCGAACGTGGTGCGCGCCATTCTCACCGCTACCCACAAAGATGCCGGCGATTTCACCGTCGTCGTCCCGGCAGGGCTCCTGGAAGAGCGGCGGCGCACGCAGTTTATTTTCAGTGTGGTTATGATTTGCATCGCTGGAATTTCCCTGTTGGTGGGCGGCATCGGCATTATGAACATCATGCTGGCTACCGTGCTCGAACGCACGCGCGAGATCGGCATCCGCCGGGCCATTGGCGCGCGTCAAGGCGATATCATCCGCCAGTTCCTCACCGAAGCAGTTCTTATTTCGATTGTCGGCGGCCTCATCGGCATCGCCTTCGGATTCACTTTATCGCGCCTGATCGCGACCGCTGCCGGGTGGTCGACGGTGGTCACCGGCTCTTCGATCGCCGTCGCTTTTGGCGTTTCGGTCGGGATCGGATTGCTGTTCGGCATCTACCCCGCCATGCAGGCGGCACGGCTCGATCCTATCGAAGCCATTCGCTACGAGTAACTCAAAAACTATGCGTTCCCGATTTCTTATCCTCGCGCTGTGCACCGCCGCTACGGCGCTTGCCCAGGTCTCGTCTTTTCCCAAGCCATCTTATTTCCGCGAGACGTTTTCCCGTACCGTCACCAAGGTCGAGCTGCAAGCGCCGGTGAAGCTCTCCGATTTCGTCGTGCCAGGGGCGGATGGCAAAAAGCTGGAACTGTCGCTGCGGTCGTTCCTAGACCTGGTGATGGCGAACAATACCGACATCGCTGTTTCACGGCTCACCGTGGATGTGGCGCAGAACGCTATCACGAGGGCGTTTCGGGTCTTTCGATCCCGTTGCCACAGGGCGTTTCGTCGCCACCCAATCCAAAACTCCGGCGAGCGACCAATTGCAGGGCGCGACGACGTTGGCCACCGTGCAGCAGCCGGCGAACTTCGGTTATAACCAGCTCCTGACGAGCGGCACGAATATATCCGTGGGTTTTAACACGATGAAGAGCGTGAGCAACAGCGACTTCGCAACTTTTAACCCCTCCATCACTTCCAACGTGACAGTGAGCTTTATCCAGCCGCTGATCAAGAATCGCGGCATGTACGTCAACCGCCTGCCGATCACTACCGCACGCAGCCGCTTGCGTTTCACCGAATATTCTCTGCGCGATACTGTGCTGCAGTTGATCATGAATGCGGAGAATGCGTATTGGGATCTGGTGCAGGCGCGCGATACGCTCGGCGTGCAAGAGAAGGCGCTGCAACTGGCCGACGCCGCGCTGAAACGTTCCGAGCTGGAACTCAAGCTGGGCGCCATGTCGCCGCTCGACATTTTCAACCCGCAGCAGAACTACGCGACCGCCGAGATCGGCGTGGTGCAGGCGCGGTATCTGCTGCAACAGCGTGAAGACGCGCTCCGCAAGCAGATCGGCGCCGACCTCGATCCCGCCATTCGCACCCTTCCGATCGTACTGACCGAGACGGCCGACGTACCCGCCGATGAGCGCAAGGTGGACGTGGAAGCGGCCGTGCAAACTGCCCTGGCCAACCGGCCGGACTTGAAGGCATCCGTCCAGGCGCTGGATGTGGATGACCTGCAGATCAAGACTTCCAAGAACGCGCTGCTCCCCGATTTATCTTTGCTGGGAACATACACTGCGCAAGGCCGCGGCGGAAATTTCTATCAGACCGCGCTCCAGCCGGATGGCACGAGCAGCTTCGTCGGAATCATTCCCGGCGGCTTCCCTGACGCGCTCACCCAGATGTTCGGATTCGGTTACCCGATCTACCAATTCGGCCTGCAACTGCGCTTGCCGATTCGCAATCGTTCCGCGGCGGCGGATCTCTCCGATGCCATGGTTGCGAAAAAGCGCGATACTCTCACCGTGCGCAACGTCGAGCAGAACGCGCGCCTGAATGTGGCGCAGGCGATCAGCCAGCTCGAAAGCGCGAAGGAGAGCGTGCGCCTTTCGCTGGTCGCGCTCGATTTTGGGCGGAAGTACCTGGAAGCTGAGCAGAAGAAATACGAGCTCGGCACCAGCACCATCTTCTTCGTGCTGCAAGCCAACCAGGCGCTGGTGAATGCCGAATCGGCCGTGGTCCAGAACAAGATCCAGTACAAGCGTTCCGTGCTGAATTTATGGCGGCAAACCGGCGAGCTGCTGGACCGCCGCGGCGTAGCGATACAATAGCCGCGTGGGGCGCATACGCGTTCTCCCTGACCAGGTCGCGAACAAAATCGCCGCCGGGGAGGTAGTCGAACGGCCCGCTTCGGTCGTCAAAGAGCTTCTGGAAAATTCGCTCGATGCGGGCGCTACGTCTTTCCTGCTCGAAGTCGAGAGCGGCGGGAGGCGTCTGATTCGGATCGCCGACGACGGCTGCGGTATGCTGCGCGACGATGCGCTGCTGGCCTTTGAGCGCCACGCCACCAGCAAACTGCGCGATGTAAAGGACCTGCTGTCCATCGCCACTTTGGGATTTCGCGGCGAGGCTCTGCCGTCCATTGCCTCAGTTTCGCGCCTGCTTCTCGAAACCCGCGCCGAGGAAGAGGCGACCGGCACGCGCGTTGAAATCGCCGGCGGCAAGATGCTGCGCTGCGAAGAAGCGGCGCGCGGCAAAGGCACTACCATCACCGTGCGCGATTTGTTTTACAACGTGCCGGCCCGTAAAAAGTTTCTGCGCACCGATCAGACTGAGCTGGCGCACATTGCGTCGCTGGTGACGCATTACAGCCTGGCCCATCCGGACAAGACCTTCGAGCTGCGCAATGGGCCGATCCAGTTGCTGCACGTGACGCCGGTCGCGACCCTGCGAGAGCGCGTATTTCAGGTGTTTGGCAGCGGAACGCTGGAAGAGCTCGTCGATCTCGGCGTGCGCGAGCGCGAGTTGCTGCTTCCGCCAGGGCCGTCCGAACCGGGCGTCGAACCTGAGCCGCGAGAAACCAAAGTTTTTCGCCTGAGCGGTTTTGTCTCACGGCCGCAGGTGCAGAAAGCCAATCGCAATTCCATATTTGTTTTCGTGAATGGCCGTTTGATTCGCGACCGTCTGCTGCTGCATGCGCTTTCCGCGGCGTATCACAACCTCATGCCGGCGGGGCATGTTCCCGTTCGCGCTGCTGTTTCTCACCTGCGATCCGGGCGAGGTGGACGTGAATGTGCATCCGTCCAAGACGGAAGTGCGCTTCCGCCATCAATCGTTCATGCACGATTTTGTTCGCGACACATTGCGCGAGCGTCTGATAGAGACGCGGCCCGCGCCGGCGTTCTCTGTAACTCCATCGGCGCAACCCGCCGCGCGCCTGCCTTTTTCCGAGTTTTCGCAAATGATGGAGAACACGGCGGTTGCCGGAGAATCCGACGGCGGAATGACGCCTTTGCCGCAGCCGCAGGAAGCCGGCGAGTATGCGACCGACTTTACCGCGCCGGAATTTGCGCTGCGTCCCCAGCGCGGTCCCGAGCAGCGGCTCGATTTCGGTGCCGGCTCGATTTCATTGGCCACCGAAGCCCCAGCATCGCAAGCTGCGCGTGCCGGACACGCACGGGCCGTTTCCGGGCGAGGCATTGCCGGTGTCCTCCTCGCTGACCGCGCTTCCGGATCTGCGGCCGCTGGGACAATTGCACGACAGCTTCATCATCGCTGCGGGGCGCAGCGGCTTGTGGATTATCGATCAGCACGTGGCGCACGAGCGCATTCTGTTCGAAAAAGTGCTGAAGCAGCGCGCAGCCGGCACCGTCGAAGTGCAGCGCCTGCTGATGCCGCTGGTGCTGCAGCTCACCGCGGAGCAGCAAATCGAATACGCCCGCATCGCCGACGAGTTGGCCGCCCTCGGCTTCGAGACCGAGCCCTTCGGCAATCGCACCATCGCTGTCACCGGCGCGCCCGCTGACATTGCTCCGGGCGATTTAGAGAAGGTGCTGTTCGAGGTTCTGGAGATCGCTGAAAACGAGCTGCGTTCTGCCTCGCTCGACGATGTGCGGCGCGCCATCGCTGCGTCCATCGCCTGCCGCGCGGCTATCAAAATCAACATGCGTCTGGATCAAACAAAAATGGATTGGTTGCTGCGTGCGCTCGCCGCTACCGAATATCCCATGAGCTGCCCGCACGGCCGGCCGATTGCTCTCGAATACTCCATGCGCGAAATTCTTAAGGCGTTTCATCGGATTTGATCGGTCCGATACAATCAATATCTTGGAACCCTACAGCCAGATATTCTCCCTTTCCGACAAGACGGCGTTGGTCGTGGGCGCAAGCCGGGGCATTGGTCTGGCGATCGCTCAGGCACTGGCCACGGCGGGCGCGCACACAATCCTGGCCGCGCGCTCGGTAGACAAGCTTCACGAGTGCGCCGCCGTGATCCATTCCGCCGGGCATGCGGCCTCCACCTTGGAACTCGATGTGACCAATTCGGATTCCATTCGCGCCGCGGCCGGCTCGCTCGACGCTGTGGATATACTCGTCAACGTCTCCGGCACCAACCTGCGCAAGCCCTTCGAGAAATACACGCCCGCGGAATACGATCACCTGCTTTCGACTAATGTTCACGGCCTCGTGGAACTCACGCAATTGATCGGCGCGAAGATGATCGCGCGTGGCAAGGGCGGCAAAGTGATTTTCATCGGCAGCCTCACTTCGCGCATGGGCCTGCCGTATCTGTCGGTCTACGGCATCACCAAGGGCGCGGTGACGCAGCTCACGCAAGGGCTTGCCGCCGAGTGGGGCCGTCACGATATTCAGGTGAATTGCATTGCGCCCGGATTCATCGTTACCGATTTGAATCGCGCCATGTGGCAAGCTCCGGAGATGGCGCAATGGCTGCGCGGCAATCAGGCCAACCCGAGATTGGGCCGCGCCGAAGACATCGCGCCGCTGGCGGTTTTTCTGAGCGGAAAAGGCTCGGACTACATCACCGGCCAGGTGATCCCAGTGGATGGCGGTTTCACCACGACGGCCGTCTGGCCCTTCGAGCCATCATGAAGTGGGCGTTGCAGCTGGGCGCATTGTGGATCGCGTTTGCGCAAGCGCCCGCGCCTTCGCCCCAGCCGGCTCCGGTCGAATTTTCCTGCCCGATGGATCCTGATGTACGCTCCAAGACTCCAGGCAAATGTCCCCGCTGCGGCATGGCACTCGAGGCGCGGATTCAGGAGCCGATGCGCTATACGATGCGCGTAAAAGCCACTCCGCCGCAAATGGCCGCGGGCCAAGACGTTCATCTGGAGTTTCGCATCACCGAGCCGAAATCCGGCGCCGCCGTAAAAGATTACAAAATCGTTCACGAGAAACTGTTCCACCTATTTCTGGTGAGCGAGGACTTGCAGTACTTCGCGCACGAGCATCCGATTCTCAAAACGGACGGCAGTTTCGATTACACAGCGCGCTTCCCCGCGCCCGGCCACTACGCGCTGCTGGCCGACGTTTATCCGTCGAATGGAACGCCCCAACTGCTGAGCAAGATCGTCACCACCGCTGGTTTCACCAAGAGTTTGCAGGAAGGAATCACCCAGCCGGCGCGCGATCTTAGCCCCAAGCAGGGCGAGAACCTGAAGGTCGAGCTGACACTCGAGCCTCCGCAGCCCATCGCCGGCAAAAAGACGCTGTTGTTTTTTCGCCTCTCGCCGGCAGACGGGTTCGAGCAATATCTGGGCGCGTGGGGCCACATGCTGATCGCTAGCAATGATCTTGTCGACTTGATCCACGACCACCCGACATACGTGACCCCGCCCGATGGCGCGCCGCAAGTGCAGTTCGATGTTTTCTTCCCGCGCGAGGCTATCTATCGCGTATGGGTGCAGTTTCAGCGCAACGGCGTGGTGAACACCGTGGCATTCACGATCCCCGTTACTAGCTTGCGTTAGCAGCGGGGCGGGCGCGGTAAGCTTCGTCCAATATTTCCATCACGTGCGCCACGCGCTGGCCGCGGCCATGCAGGCGCGCGCCAGCTGCGAGTTGAAGCATGCAGCCCGGATTGGCGGTGACGATGACATCCGCCGTAGTGGCGTTCACGCTCTCCATCTTTTTTTCCAACAGCGACATTGCCATTTCGTTCTCGACGACATTGTAGATTCCAGCGCTGCCGCAGCAGAGATCGGAGAGCGCCATCTCGCGCAGCGCAAGTCCCGGCACGGCCGCCAGCAGTTTACGCGGCGCGGTGCGGATTTTTTGCCCGTGCGCCAAGTGGCAGGAATCCTGATACGTAATGGTCGCCGCAACCGGTCCCATATCCAGGTTGAGATCGATCGATGCCAGAAATTCATTCACGTCTTTCATCTGCGCGACAAAGCCGCGAGCCTTCTGGTGGTAGTCGGCGTCGTGCTCCAGCAGTTCGTCGTATTCCTTCAGGGTCGAGCCGCAACCCGCCGCGTTGGTCAGGATCGCGTCGAAGCCTCCGTCGAGTACGGCATCGATATTGCGGCGGGCAAGTTTGCGCGCGTCCTCCTTTAAGCCGGCATGGACGTGCAGTGCACCGCAGCAGCCCTGTTCTGCCGGAATCACTACTTCGCAGCCGTTCTTCTGCAGAACCCGCACCGTTGCTTCGTTCAGGCGCGCGAAGGAAATATTGGCGATGCAGCCGGCCAGAAACGCTACGCGATAGCGGCGCTCGCCCTCGGCGGGAAATGTCTTGCCGATCTGGCTGAAAAAGAATGGCGGCTCGGCCGGCGGCGAGAGTTGTTCCAGGCGGCCCAGTTTGCCCATCAGCTTCCACAAACCAGAACCGCGCACGATCCGCTGCAGCCCACTCGCCTGATACAAATACAGCATGGCGCCAAACACAGTGAGCGTGCCGGGAGATTGCAGCAGGTGCCCGAAAACGAAGCGGCGCATTGTCCGCGTAAAGAACCTACCGGGCGCGCGCGTGGCAATGTCGGCACGCGCAGCTTCGACTAAATGGCCATACTCAACACCCGACGGACACGCAGTTTCACACGCGCGGCAAGCCAGGCATAGCCCGATGTGCTCGATGTAGGAAGGCGTGATGGGCGCGCCGCTGTTCACTTGCACCATCTGATAAATGCGTCCACGCGGTGAATCCATTTCCACGCCCAGCTCGCGGTAGGTGGGGCAAGCGTTCAGGCACAGGCCACAATGCACGCAGCGATCCAGATCGGCTTGCTGCGGGCGGTCAAATGAGACGGTAGAGTCTGCCACGGTTCAATAGTCGGTCGGGGTCAAACATTTGCTTGACCCTCTTCATCATCTCAAAGTCGCTGCCCGGAGACGGCCATAGATCGAGCGCGGCCTTTTGCGCCTCGGGGGAAAACTCCATGACGCACTTCCAGCCATGCCGCGCCGCCGCCGACATCCAGCGCGCCGCCGCCTCCGCGCGCGTGAAATAAGCATAGGTGACGCCGGAACCTGCGCGCGCAACAGCGGCGGTTTCGATCGATGCGAGGACTGCTTCCAGTTGCACCAGCGTAGAAGCCACGCGCACCACCACGCCGTCAGTAAATTTTTCGACAAAACGCTGCGTGAAGCTGCGCACGTCGGTCCAGAAGCGGGCTTCGTCTTCGCCATCGAGCAAAACGGCGTCGCTCATCGCAGCAACTTCCTTGCGCGCGCGTTCCACCACGGCGTGATTGCCGCCGAACTGCACTGCCAGCAGATGCCCGCGCCGGCCGATCTGCGCTGCCGCAACGGGATTCAACAGGTCAATAGCTGACGGCTGCAGCACGCCCTTGAGAACGTTGTCGCGCGCCGTGATCGCCTCGGCCAGCGTGCCGAGAGACAGCAGCACCGTACCCTCCTCGGCCGGCTTGGGAATCACTTTGAAATTCACGACGGCCATAGCCGCTAACGTTCCGAACGAGCCGATCATGAGCTTGGCCATGTCCAGCCCGGCCACATTTTTCACCACCATGCCGCCCGATTGAATCAGCTTGCCTTCAAGCGTGGCGAAGTGCATCCCGATTACCAAGTCACGCGCGGTGCCATAAAGACGCCTCCGCGGACCACTGCTGTTGGACGCCAGAATGCCGCCGATGGTGGCGTGATTTTCGAAGGGCGGATCGAGCGGAATCATCTGCTTGTTTTCCGCCAGGATGCGGCGAAGCTGCGCATAAGGCATTCCGGCCTCAACGCTGATGGTGAGGTCGCGCGGCTCGTAAGCCAGCAGGCGGGTCAGGCCGGTGGTTGCGATCGTGACGTCCGATGTCTCAACCGGACCTGCCATGCGGCGTTTACTGCCGGCGCCGCTCAGGGTGACAGTTTGTTTGCTGGACGTGGCTGTAGCCAGCGCCTCAGCCAACTCGCTTGGTTCATGCGGTGTGATGGGAGTGCTCACCTCATCGCCTTCACGTAATCCAGAACGAACTGCGCGCCGTACTCACCGGCAATGCGCTCGAAGGTCGGATGATTCCATTCCGAATCGGAGATGATGCGGATGGCCACGAAGGGCACTTTCATTCCCGTAGCCACTCCGGCGGCGAAGGCGCTTTCCATATCTTCCGTGTCGGTACCGTAAGTTTTGAAGATCCATTGGATGCGGTCAAGCTCGCGATTGTACTCGAAGGCCGAGCCGATGTGCCCCTTCACTACTTTTCCCCGCTCGTATTTTGTGGCCAAGGCGCTTGCGATCATTGCGGAGTCCCCAGGAAAACTCGGGAAGTCGCTGAGATTTTGATTGTCCAAACGCAGCTTGTGCGTAATCGGCTTCCAGCGCGCGGAATCCATACCCGCGCCGGCATCGCCGTGGCTGGATTGAAACGCGCCGTAGTCGGTGGCTTTCTCTCCGACCACGATGTCCCACAACTGTAGCTTGGGATTATGCGCGCCCGCCGTTCCCTGATTGATGATGGCTTTGGGGTGAAAATTCACGATGCCCAGCGTGGTGGCAGCGACGGCGTTGATGGGCCCCATTTCCGTGCGCGAGATCACAACAGACTGCGTGCCGATCTTTCCTGTCCAAAACGTCCACGCGCCGATATGTTTTTCCTGCTTCCCTTCCAGCGCGGCCACCAGCGGTCCCAATTCGGAATCGAGCGCGCCTTGAATCAGCAGATCTTCGGCCCACACCCGCGCCGTCAGAAAAATCAGCAAACACAAAATCCTCATTTTAAGCTCCCTTAGCAATGTAGATGAACCGGGCCACAAATAGCAGCGTGAGCGCGTACACCACCCAATTCACTTCGCGATACTGGCCACGCAGGATCTTGAGCAGCGTGAACGCCGTAAAGCCGAACGCCAGGCCATTAGCGATGCTGAACGTGAGCGGAATGGTCATCATCGTGAGAAACGCAGGAATAGCGATTACCGGGTCGCTCCACGGAATTTCAGTTACTGTGGTCATCATCATGCTGCCAACTACGATGAGCGCGGGCGCCGTGGCCGCGGCGGGAATCGCTCCGATCAGCGGTGCGACGAACAAAGCCACCACGAACAGCAGCCCGGTGACGATGGCGGTGACGCCTGTGCGCCCTCCTGCTGCCACGCCCGCTGAGCTTTCAATGTAGCTGACCACCGTCGAAGTTCCGGCGAGCGATCCGGCAATGGTGGCAGAGGCGTCGGCGAGCAGGATGCGATTGATGCGTGGAATCTGATTGGCGCGATCGAACAGCTTGGCGCGCGTGCCTACAGCCACCAGCGTGCCGACGTTATCGAATAAATCCACAAACAGAAAGACGAAAACGATTTCCAGCAGACCGATGTGCAGCGCGGCGCGAATATCGAGTTGAAAAGCAGTGGCGGTGATATCGGCGACGCCATAAGCGCCCGGCTGCAATTTGACGAGGCCGAAAATAGCGCCTAGCGCCGTCGTCAAAATGACGCCGATCAGAATCGCTGCGCGTGCGCGCCAGGCCAGCAGGGCTGCCATCAACAGCAAGCCGCCCATGGCCAGCAGAGTATCGGGAGCACCTAGATTGCCCATTGTGACCAACGTTGCGGGATGCGTCGTCACGATGCCCGCGTTGCGGAAACCGATTAACGCAATGAAGAGACCGACGCCGGAAGCGACCGCCGCGTAGAGCTCGCGCGGAATCGCCGAAACGATCAGCTTGCGCACGCCGATCAACGTGAGCACCAGAAAACTGACGCCGGAGAGAAACACAGCGCCCAGCGCAGCCTGCCACGGCACGCCCATGCCTTTCACCACCGAGTAGGTGAAGTACGCGTTCAGGCCCATGCCGGGCGCGAGTGCAATCGGATAGCGCGCAATCGCCCCCATCAGAATGCTGCCGAACGCGGCCGAGAGACACGTCGCGGCTGTAACCGCGGCCAGCGGCATGCCGGCTTCATGCAGGATGGCCGGATTCACGAACACGATGTAGGCCATCGTCATGAACGTGGTCGAGCCGGCAATGACTTCGGTTTTCCAATCGGCGCCGAGAGCTTGAAATTCGAAGTAGTGCTCCAGGCGCTCGCGGAGAGCGCTCATGAATTCGTCATTGTAGTAGAGATGCTTCCACTTCCGCCGCTACGGCGAGCAGAGCGCTGTCGGCGCCCGCGGCCGCGACAAGCTGCAATCCGAGCGGCAAGCCCTCTCGCACCGGCATGGGCACGGAGATCGCCGCGACGCCCAGCGCCGTCCATGGCGAGTTGAGCCGCGGATCGCCGGTCGACGCGAGACCGTCGGGCGCCGGGCCGGGCGCTGCAGGCGTGGCCAGTACGGAGTGTGACCGGAACAAATCGCTCATTTCCTGTTTCAACGCGGCAATGAGCGTCAGGGCCGCGGCGTACTTTTCGTAATGAATGCCCATGCCTTCCTCGACCAGTTGCGCAAGCTTCGCACCGATCGCGGCCCCATGTTCGAGCCAACGCTTTTCGTGGGTGCGCGCGCCTTCGTAATTGTTGACGAGGCGCACGGCAGGCAGCAGTTCCGGGAATTGTGCGGGCGTGTCGATGGTGTCGACTGCCCAACCATTGCTACGCAGGCTATCCAGCGCAGAGTAAAACGCGTGCTCCATGACGGGATCGACTGCCGGGATCTGCGAAGGCACAGTAATTGAGTGGCCCGCTGCAGCCCCTTGAAATCCCATCAGCCGCCACAGCCGCTGCATATCGTCGGCCGTCTGCGTAAACAATCCCGCCGTGTCAAGCGATGGCGCGAATGGCAGCACGCCCTCCAGCGGCAGCAGCCCCCGCGTGGGCTTAAATCCCGCCACGCCGCAGAACGATGCCGGCCGCAGCACAGATCCCTGCGTCTGCGAACCCAGCGCAAACGGAACCATGCCCGCCGCCACGGCCGCCGCCGAACCGCTGGAACTGCCGCCGGGCGTTCGCGTGAGATCGCGTGGATTGCGCGTGGGCGCGGGATCGAAATAGGCGAACGCCGTAGTCTGCGTCTTGCCCAGCAGCACCGCGCCTAGTCCGCGCAACTGGGCGACCAGCGCGGCATCGATCGAGCCAATCCGGCCGGCATAGAGGGGTGAGCCGTAGGCGGTGATCATTCCGCGCGTCTCAAAAATGTCTTTGGCTCCGAAAGGGATTCCCGCCAGCGGTCCCGCGCCCGTTGCCGCTTGAGGCGAAACCTGCACCCAGGCCTGCAACTGCGGCTCGCGCTCGGCAATGCGCGCCAGGCAAATTTCCAGCAATTGCGCGGGTGTTTTTTCCCCTGCATCCCGCCATTCCAGAAATTGCCGCAACATGCCGAGCGCCATACGGAATCCCACTATAATGTGTCCAGACATGAAACCCTACTGCGTCCTGCTCACATTTCTTCTGCCGCTTGCGGCTCAGGTGAAGATTGAGCAGGGAGACAACCACATCACCGTGCAGATCGACGGCAAGCCCTACACCACGCTGTTCTATGGCCCCGACACGATGAAGCCCTACATGTATCCGCTGCGCGCCGCGTCCGGAAAAATCGTCACACGCGGGTATCCCATGGAAAAGATCGAAGGCGAATCCACGGATCATCCGCATCATCGCGGCCTATGGTTCGGCCACGGCAGCGTGAACGGATTTACATTTTGGGATAACGAAGTGTCGCAGAAAACCGCCAAGACCGGCCACATGACGCTCAAACATGTCGACCGCCTGACCAGCGGAAAGAAATCCGGATCGCTCGCCATCCAGTTTGAGTGGCAGGATGCGCAGGGCAAGCCGCTGCTGCTGGAGTCCAGAAAAATGATTTTCTACGGCGGCGCGAAGGATCGCATTGTGGATTTCGACGCCACGCTCACCGCCATCGAAACCGCCAAATTCGTGGATACCAAGGAAGGGATCTTTGCCATCCGCCTGGCCTCTGGCCTGGAATCGCCCTCGCGCGATTCGCTTCCCAGCCCTAAGCGCACAGGCGTGATGACCAGTTCAACCGGTGGTCACGGCGAGAAAGAAATCTGGGGGCGGCAAGCGGAGTGGGTGGACTACGCCGGCGATGTGGAAGGCGAGAAGCTGGGCATCGCGATTCTGGATCATCCGGAAAATTTCCGCCATCCCACTTACTGGCACGCGCGCGGCTATGGGCTGTTCGCGGCCAATCCTTTTGGCTTGCACGATTTTCTGAACGACAAGACCGCCGATGGCAGCAAGACGCTCGAGGCGGGACAATCTATGCGCTTCCGCTACCGCGTGATCATCCATTCCGGCGATACGGCCAGCGCCAATCTCGCGGACAAGTATAAGCAGTACGCGGCTGGGCACTAGGCCAATTCAGATGCAACCGCGCGGTGACGGTCAAACCACCAGGCCCATAGCGGATATAACCACGTGACCAACTCGAACCGAGCCAAAAATTCCGGGCTGGGCGGCGGTGGTCCGAAAGCCGTGGCGGCATAGCTAATCGCCTGTAAGGCGACGAAACTCCAAAGGGCGTAGTGGCCCACGGCGTCGCGCGGGCGCGTCAGCGACATGTACAGCCAAATTCCTGCCGCGAACATCGCGCTCTCAATCGCGATCGTTGCCGGCGCGGAATTCCAAAGCTCAAAGCCGACGCGCGCGCTCCTGCCCGCTAGAATGGGCAGGTCGGGCCTATGCGTTACGGCATCCAGGACCCAGTGGCTGAGCACGCCCCCGCTCACCACCATCGCCCCGGCGACGTAGCGCGAGTACACCCAATACAGAAATCCGGACAGCGCGGCCCAGCCGCACGCTGCGGCCCAGCTATGCGAATAGGGAAAAGAAACAAAATCCAGCGGCGTGAACACCGTGTTGCCCGGATCAATGCGCACCTTCTCCCATCCCGTCATCAGGAAGAAAGGCCAGAGCAGGTCAGGCAGCATCGGGGCAGCCATCAACACGCCAAGCGAAGCACGTGGCGCGATGCTTTTAGATGCAAATCCCACTGCTGAATGCCCGATGAACATTCACCGATCTCCTACCCGCTGTAGAGTTCGCGCACCCGCGCCACGATGGATTCCGGCACCAGATGTTCCCATGGAAGGCCCGTTACAATTCGATGCCGTACTTCGGTTGCGGAAATGCTACCGTAATCTTCCGCCAGCCGCAACTTGTGTATGCGGGCGCGCAAGTGGGGCGGGGGCGTGTACTCGCCGCCGCGCGCCGCCACCAGCAATTCGAAGCGATCCAGCATTTTTTGAAATGCCCCGGCCTCGCCGTAATCCCAATTGACAATGCGCTCGGCGGCGTCGCGGCCGCACACAAACAGCAAGCGCGTCGCCGGGTCGTAGGAGCCGGCTAATTCGTCAGCGATTTCAATGAACAATCCGCGCTCGGAAGCGGCCACGGAAAAGCGCGGTTCATCGGCAACGGCATCCTGAACCAGGCGTAGGCGCTCCGCGAATCCGGGACCTTCGTAGGATTTGTGGGGAAACGCACGCGGCAGTACCAGGAGGGTTTCATCGGCGTGATCGAGAGCTGCCGAGGCTAACGCCAGATGGGCGCGGGTGGGCGGATTGAAGGCCGCCGAAAGCACTGCCAAGCTTGCAGGCGAACCTGCGGCGCGGCGGAAGAATTCCACTCGCCATGTTAGCATTTTTTCTTGATCCGGCAGCCTCCCGACCGCTATACTGGCTCTTTCGCTGACCGTATTTTTTATGACGGCGAGAGAAAATTTCGATCCCCTGGCCCCGCAACGGGAGGCGGCCTTTTTTTACGGGCTCTTTCTGCGCGGCCATTCCGTCGAAGCCCTGCGCCAGGACATCGATGTTCCCCGCTCCATGCTCGATAAGTGGTTACAAGCCAGGGATTTCGAGGAGTCGTTCCGGCAGTCCCTCCACCAGGTTTACGTCTACCGCAAACAAGTGCTGGCGATTTTTGACGGTCTTGTAATGAACGAAAATATCCGCCCCCGAGTACAATAGCAGTTACGTCCCCGACAACATGAAACCGAAACAGAGTAAGAAGCGGATTCTCTCCGTACCTACGCGCCCGTTCGACCCGGTGGGAGCAGTAACTGCATCCGAAGTCCTCGAGCGCATGCAGGGCACGGCGTTTCAAGGCAAGCAGTTGGGCCTGGCTTTTGAAGTCTGGAAGAAAATGCTGGGCGACAATTGCACCATCATGATGGGCATGAGCGGCGCCATGGTGCCCGCCGGCATGCGCCGCCTGGTGGTCCGCATGATCGAGCACCGCCTCATCGATTGCCTGGTCTCTACCGGCGCTAATTTCTTCCACGACCTGCATGAAACCAAGGGCAACTTCCACTACCAGGGCTCCCATCAGATGGACGATGTGGCGCTTGGTGAAGCGCTCATCGATCGCATGTACGATGTCCTGGCAGACGAAGAAAAATTCCGCCAGCACGATCAGTGGATCGGCCGCTTCGCGGCTGCGCTCGACCAAAGCCGCCCCTACACGACGCGAGAATTTCTGTATCTACTGGGCCTCGAGCTGGGCAAGCATGCAAAAGAAGACGGCATTGTGACGGCAGCGGCCAAAGCTGGCATTCCGCTCTACTGCCCTGCGGTCGCCGATAGTTCCATTGGCATCGGCATCGCGGCCAATCGCTATGAGGGCGGCAACCACTTCACCTTCGACGTGATTGGCGATGTCGTGGAAACCGCGCGCATTGTCGCCGAATCCAAGAATACCGGCGTCATCTATTTCGGCGGTGGCACGCCCAAGAATTTCGTGCAGCAAACCGAAGTCACCGCCATCATCATGAATTCCGGCGTCACCGGCCACAAATACGCCGTGCAATGCGTCACCGATTCGCCGCATTGGGGTGGCCTCTCGGGATGCACGTTCGAAGAAGCGCAGAGCTGGGGGAAGATCGCCAAAGACGCGTCCATGGTGACCTGTCATTCGGATTCGACGATCGCCATGCCCATCCTCGTTTCGGCGCTGCTTCAGCAAAAAGATTTGATCCGCAAACGCCGCCGTCCAAAATTCACCATGGGGCGCGAACTGGGCATAAAGGCATAGCGCCTTACGCCGGTTGCCCGGGATCGATCTTACACGGAGTCGAGATCGCGTCGGCGAAAGCTTGGAACAGCTTGCGCTGATCTTCGTCGTGGCTTGCCCGATCTTCGGGATGCCATTGGACCGCCACCGCGAAGCGCCTGTCGTTGCGCTCGAGGCCTTCAATGGTTCCGTCGTCGGAGGTAGCCGAAACTTGCAGTCCTTCGCCCGGCCTGTCGACCACTTGATGATGCCGCGAGTTCACCGGATGATCGCCCTCCCCCAGAATCTCCGCCAGCTTGGTTTCGGGTGCGACGGTCACATTGTGCAGTTCGGCGGCTGGCTTCTCATGCCCTTCCCGATGCTGGTCCAGAGTACCGCCGTGATGCACATTGAAAAGCTGCATGCCGCGGCAAATCGCCAGCACGGGCAGATCGCGCTCCAACGCTTCGCCCAGCAGCCGGTCTTCCAGTTCATCGCGGGCGTCATCCGGTTGCTGCGTCTCGGGATGCGGCGCTTGGCCATAGCGGTTTGGATTCAAGTCGCAGCCGCCGCTGATCAGTAAGCCATCGAGCGAGTCGAGCGATACCGCATCACCGGCCCGTAGCGGCACTGGCTCCAGCCCCACGAGGCGCAAGTGCGTCTGCATAAGGCTTCAACTTTTCCGGATTGTTGTACGTGATCCCGACCCGTTTGCCCATGTCTGTTATTCTGATTCTCTCGGCATGAAAATCACAAGCGTGCGGTCATTTCTGCTGTCGTATCCGTTTGCAGAACCGATCCACCTGCCGTTCTACGGCGGCTACCGCACCATCCTGAAGCGCGATGCCATGCTGATCCGCGTAGCTGCGGACAACGGCCTGGTGGGTTATGCTCCCGGCCCCGCCAGTGAGAACGCCCAGCGCGCCATTGAGAAGACCATCGCACCTTATCTGGAAGGCCACAATCTGGCCGATCCCGACGCCCTGCGCATTCCGTTTCTGGATGGGCCGGGACAGCGGCCCGATCTCGCCAAGACTTATTCCGCCGTTGAAATCGCGCTCTACGATCTGGTTGCGAAAGCGCGCGGAGTGCCGCTTTCCGAGATGATCGGCGGACGCATCCGCGATCGCATTCGCCTCTATGGCAGCGCCGGTATGTATATGCCGCCGGTCGGCTATGCGGAGGAAGCCGCCGCCGTTGCCGCGCAGGGATTTCGCGGCTACAAGATGCGGCCTGCACTTGGTCCGGAGCAGGATTTGGAAACCATCCGCCTCGTCCGCTTGGCCACCGGCCCCGACATCGACATCATGGTGGATGCGCACACCTGGTGGCGCATGGGCGACCGCAATTACGATGCTCTAACTGTCGAGGAGCTAGCGCGTGACATGGCGCAGTATCGCGTGGCCTGGCTCGAAGAACCGCTGCCGCCTCACGATCACGCTGCTTATCAGCGCCTTCGGCAGACCGATTACCTGCCGTTGGCCAGCGGCGAGCATGAGCCGGATGAGCTGGGCTATCTCGACCTGATCCTCAGCGAAAGCGTGGATTACGTGCAGATGGATGTTTGCTGCCAGGGCGGATTCGCCATGGGACGGCGCATTTTTTCCGAGATCGCGCATCAGGGTCTGAAATTCGCGTTTCACAGTTGGGGCACCGCGCTCGAAGTGCTGGCCGCCGCGCATCTGGGAATCTGCTGGCCGGAGATGATTGTCGAATGGCTGGAATATCCGTGCTATGCCACGCTGACGAGTGCAGGTATGTACCCCTTTCCGCTGGCGCAGGAAATTTTGCAGGAACCTCTCGTAATCGACGCCGGCGATCTGGTGGTTCCTAAAGGGCCGGGTTTAGGCATCGCAATCGACGAATCCGTAATCGAGCGTTATCCATGGATTCCGGGGCCATGGTCGTACTTCCACATCGATTCTCCGGCGCAAACTTTGGCGGTTACCTCCGATCACAGCCTGCCCTGGGCGGGCAACCCCAAAAAAGGCAACGCCAGCGGGGGCAGCCGGACTAGAATAGAAGCATGCCCGAGAAACTCACAATCGCCGGACGCGAGTTCGCCTCGCGGCTCATTGTCGGGACCGGAAAATATCGCAGCTTCCAGGAAATGGCGCGCTGCCACGCAGCGTCGGGCGCCGACATGGTCACCGTCGCCGTGCGCCGCGTCAATCTTACCGATCGCAGCAAGGAATCGCTGCTGGATTACATCGATCGCTCCAAGCTGTTCATCCTGCCCAATACCGCCGGATGCTACACGGCCGACGACGCCATCCGCACGGCGCGGTTAGGGCGCGAAGTGGGCCTGTCCAACTGGGTAAAGCTGGAAGTGATCGGCGACGAAAAAACGCTGTTCCCGGACAACGAAGGCCTGCTCGAAGCTACGCGCGTGCTGGTGAAGGAAGGCTTCATCGTGCTGCCTTACACCAATGACGATGTGGTCACGGCGCGCAAATTGATCGACGCCGGCGCCGCCGCGGTGATGCCGCTGGCCGCGCCCATCGGCTCGGGCCTGGGCGTACAAAATGCGACCAACCTGAGAATTCTGCGCGAGATGATCACCCAGGTGCCGATGATCGTCGACGCCGGAGTGGGCACGGCTTCGGACGCCGCCATTGCGATGGAACTCGGCGCCGACGGCGTGCTCATGAATACCGCGATCGCCGCCGCCGACGATTCCGAAAAAATGGCGGTGGCCATGAAGCTGGGAGTCGAAGCCGGACGGCTGGCGTATCTGGCGGGCCGCATGCCGCGCAAGCTTTACGCCAGCGCGTCCAGCCCGCTGGCTGGAGTGGTGGGGCAGTAGCTTACTGCTTTTTCGTTGCGATTTCCTTCTTGAGCTCACGCGTGAGGACGCGGCGCGCAATTTTCTGCTTGCGCAACCTGTTGTGCCGGGCTTTATCGCCGTTACGATTGGACATACCTCATTATGCCCTATTTGTTGAGATCCACCGCAGCATAGACATCTATGGAGGAGATGGTGAACTCGGTTGCACCATCGGTGGCGCTGTAATCTTCCAGAACCGCCTTCTCCGTGCCAAAGGCCGCCAGCGCGTTCTTTGGATACACGCCGCGCACCCGCACCCGCAGCCCTTCCACTTTGCGGCCGCTGTAGTTGATGAGATGCACCCGGACGCGCGTGTCATCACCATTCAGCCGAACCAGCACCACGTCGCTGCCAAAAATCCGCACCAGCCTTTTTTCATCGGTGAGCTTCTGCCGGATGAGCGCGGCGAATTGCGAAGGATTGGCCGGCGATTCCGGGCCGATCTGCACGTTTATGTCGTATTTCGGATCGGCCTTGCGCACAACTTCGAAGAGCAGGTTGCGCCGCGCCAATAGGTTCATCACCTCACCGACCTGTGCGGAGCCGTTATCGATGACCGTGAAATTGGCCAACGCCGGCAATGTTTCGCCGTCGATACTATGTAGAAAAGCCAGCATTCGCCCAAATCCAGGCAAGCCTTTCGCGTCAACACGAACCACTGCCTCCACACCATTGGCGTACGCCTCAGCCGCCGCCAGCATGGCCTTGCCCGCCGGCGCGTCGTAGTAGTAGGAGCCGCCGCCCTTTCGCTGAAAACGCCAGCCGTTGGCGTCAATCCAGGGAACGGTCGTAGCGGACGCTACATCCATCTGGTAACGGACTCCAGGCACCGGCACTTTGACAAAACGCGCAGCATTGAAAACCTGCACGTTGAAGCCAGCGGTTTTCCACGCCGCTTCCTCGCCAGCGGGGACATACAGCCATTCGACCCCGGCTTGCTTGACCGCGCCCGCCGTGGCCGGACCCTGATCCCAATAGAGCGCCGGCAGAGCGACCGCCGCGAGAAGTGCCAGCATCACAGCTCGATTTTTCTCTGTTGAATCTTGCTGATGTCGTACACGCCCAGCCCGAGCGTCGATGCATACTCAATATGGCCGGGCTCGCGGATGAAGCGATTGATGCTGGGATTGTTGTCGTAGCCGTCGCCCGCTTTGACGTTGTCCATGGAGCGGTCCCACACGGAGATGGCGTTCTCGGCCTTGCGCTTGTCGTCGATGACGTCGAGCAGCAGGCGATCCATCGCCACCGGATCGGTCCCGAACATCATCTGCTTGGGATAAAAACGGAATTTGCGGCTCGGAGAGAACGGCCCGCCATGCCATACGCCGCGCAATCCGTCCATCACATTCAGCACAGTGCGCGAGCGCACGGGCTCGACGGTGGCGAGGGTGCCGATGAACGAATACGTGTTGCTCTTCGGCCCGGAATGGGAGCGGGCCACGTTGGAAAAACTTCCGTAGGCGATGTTTTTCAGGCAGCCGGTGACGCCGGCGGCCCCGTGGTCCTTCATGTTGGGCACGTTGATGATCTTTGTGAACTGCTCCGAAACCGGCCGCGACACATTGGACCGCGTGTCGTCTTCGCCGAAGAAATTCACCTCGACATACGTGTTCGGATCGTAGCTCTGTATGGATCCCCGATCATGCTCGGCCGTCCAAATGTGCACGCCTGCCGGCAGGTAGCGGTCGTAGTGCATCGTGTCGACCTGGTTCTGGAAGCGCTCGTAAAGCCAAACCTGCTCGGGCTTCACGCCCACGATTCCCAGGTTGCGCACGATCTCGGCAATCACTTCGGGCGTCGACGCCGTACCGGGCGCGCCCGAGCAATTCAGCTTGATGCCGACCACGTCCGCCGGCGTGAAAAATCGCGCCCAGCTATCGCGCGTGTCGGCATCGCCGGTGAGCGCGCGCATGCCGCGGGTCATCATTTCGCGGACAGTGGCCACGTCTACCTTTTCTGTTTTGGCGTCGATCGCGCTCTCGGCGTGGACGCGCGCCACCGTTCCCGGAAAAATTCCAGGCATCCCCGGCGGCGTGGCAGGCTGATAGCGGGTCACGATGCGATACTTCGGCAGCGGCTCTCTGACCTCGGCGGCAAACACGGCCGGAGTTGCGGCTGCTGCCTGCAAAAAGGTGCGGCGTTTCATATGTCGATGATAAATCCGGCTATCGCCCAAAGTCGATAAACCCGCGCTGCGGATCGGTATTCAGCAGGGTCACGCGAATCGTATCGCCCACGTCCACTCCCTGCTCCCCGCGCATCAGGCGCCCCTCCGCCAGCGGATTGGTGATACGGACAAAAACTCCCTTCGAAGTCACCCCGGTCACAACGGCAGAGAAGGATTTGCCGATCAGGCCGTGCAGCGCCACCGCCGCAATGCGCTTGCGAATCGCGCGTTCCACCACGCGTGCGTCGTCCTCTTTGAGCGTGCAGTTCTGCGCGATGGAATTCAGCGCGTCGTCCGTATAAGGCGGCGGCTGATGGTTCATAACGGCTTTGATCAATCGCTGGGTCACCAGGTCGGCGAACCGCCGGTTGGGCGCCGTCGAGTGTGTGTAATCGTGCACGGCCAGTCCGAAATGTCCCGGACCGGAATCGCCCGGGCGCAGCGCGACATATTCGCCCGGCCCCATCAGCTTGATCACCGCCAACGACAGATCGGGAAAATGCACCGCGTCCGCAACTCTGCGCTTTTGCAGAAACGCATTGAGCGCGCCCGGATCGGGCTCGGGCGGCAGCGTTTCTCCGCACTGCCGTGCAAGCTCGACAATGCGCGGCCAGCGTTCCGGCGTTTTCACGACGCGCCGTATTGATGGCACGCCCGCGCTCAGCAGCGTCCGCGCCATCACTTCATTGGCCGCGATCATGAAGTCTTCAATTAACTGGCCCGCGCGATTCTGCTGATGCGCCGTGATGCCTTGCACGTGGCCATCCTGAATCACGGCCTCCGGCTCGAGGCGGGCGAAATCGAGCGCACCGGAAAGGTGGCGCGCCTGCCGCAGCGCTTGCGCCGCCTCATCCTGCAGCTTAAGCTGCGCCTGCAATTCGGCCGAGGCCGCAACTTTGGGCGGCGGTGCGCCAGTCGTTTCCAGCCACGGTCCCACGCCGTTATACGTTAGCTGCGCGCGATTGTGAACCAGCGCCCGGTAAATAGAGGGCGCGGATATCGCGCCGTCTGCGGCGACAATCATTTCGACGACCACCGCCAACCGGTCCTCGCCTTCGGCCAGCGACGTGAGATCGGTCGACAGCTTCTCCGGCAGCATGGAAAAGGTCCGCACGCCGGTGTAGACCGACGTGGTTTCCGCCGCCGCGTGACGATCGACCGGTGTGCCGATCTTCACGTCGCCATCCACGTCGGCGATGCCGATCATCACGCGCACGCCGCCATCTACGCGCTCAGCAACTTCGATCTGGTCCAGATCGCGCGATGTGTCGTTGTCAATCGAAGACCATAACAGCTTGCGGAGATCGCGCACGGCTGGGTCGGCGGGCGCAGCAGGCTGGGCCGCGATCGCTGCCACTTGCTTGTCCACCTCCGGCGGAAAATCGGGCTGGAAGCCGTGGTTGATCATTTCCTGCCGCGCGGCGGCAGCTAAATCAAAATCCATGTGGGGCACCAGAACGAAGCCTAGCATTTCTATTCCTCAACGCGGGGAGTATAATCGCCCACACATGATCCAGCGAACCCACCACAAGCAATGGCCTGCCGCGATATTGACCTTCACCCTGCTATGGCTGAATGGCTGCACGGTTCGCAAAGTGACTCAAGTGGATGCGGATAAGGCTGCTCCGTCCCCGGTGGAACACATTATCGGCATCACCACCAAAAGCGGCGAGGCGGTTTCTTTCGATCCTCCTGGCGGCATCATCACGCAAAACACCATCACCGCGAAGGTGAAAAAGGCTCCCTACAGCATCCCCGTCGCTGACGTACAGCGCGTTTGGATCGAGCGCCGCGAGACTTCGACGGCGCGCACCATCGGGCTGGGGGTGGCGATTGCGGCGGCGGCTTTGGCCCTCATCGTCGGGATTTCCATTGCCGCGAAACAGTCCTGCCCGTTCGTTTATTCCTGGGACGGCACGCGCTACGTTTTCGACGCCGAGCCGTACGGCGGCGCCATCACTCGCGGCCTCGAGCGGGACGATTTTTCCGAGCTCGAACATTTGCGCGAGCAGAACGGCGTTTACCGCCTGCTGCTCACCAACGAAGTGGATGAGACCCAATACACCAACCTGATGGAGTTGTGGGTGGCCGATCACGCGCCGGGAACGCGCATCGTCGCCGACGAAAATGGAAAACTCTACGGGCTTACCGGCATCCAAAAACTCACCAGCGCGCGCGACCGCTACGGCAACGATCTGCTGCCGTGGCTCGAATCCACAGACCGCCGCATCTGGGAGCCCGACGCCGTACCCGGGCCAGACGGCAGCCTGCGCCAGGAAGTACTGCTCACGTTTCCCAAGCCGGCCGGGACGCAGCAGGCCCACCTGGTGGCTAACGCTGCCACGGGAATCTGGGGATCGTACATGATCAAGAAAACCGTGGAACTGCGCGGCCGCGATGCGCAAGCCTGGCTGACTTCGCTCGACAAAAATCCCGCCGATGCGCTAGCCGTCCACGCCTGGGCCGCGCGCGAAGAAACTTACCGCATGCGGATCGAGGTCGAAGAGCCGACCGGCTGGGAAGTGCGCGGCACGCTGCTGGGCGGCGGTCCCTTGCTGGCGGAGGATCGCGTGATTCCTCTCGACGTGAGCCGCGTCACCGGCCCGGAAGTGCACATCCGCATGCGCCCGCCTGTCGGTTTCTGGGCTCTCAATTCTTTCGCCATCGCGTATGGACCGGCCAGTGCCGTGGCCGTAACACGCGTGAACCCGCACGCCGCCCTGACTACTGCGGGGAAAGATGTACTCCCCGAATTATCGGAAGCCGATGACAGCTACTACGCGATGCCCGACAACAAGGACCGCGCCGAGCTGCGCTTTCTCGCGCCGCCGCGAACCCATGGCATGCTGCGCACCGTCTTTCTGCATAGCCGCGGCTGGTACCAGCTTCATCTGAGCGCGAGCGGAGAACCCGACGCCACCAAGCTGCAACAGGTGATGGCCGAGCGCGACGGCGCGGTGAAATTTGCTGTCCGCGAGTTCGCCGCCTGGAAACCGGCTCAAAAATAAGCAGCGCTATTCGTAGCGGAGCGCAATCGCCGGCCGTATCCGCACTGCCCGCAGCGATGGAATCAGCGACGCAATCACCGCCACCGCAGCTAGTGCCGCCGCAACGGAGACGAATACCACCGGATCGGTCGGCTTCACATCGTAGAGCAGAGTGGTCATCAGGCGCGTGAGCGCGAGAGCGCCCGCGATTCCGATAGCCAGGCCAATCCCGGCCAGCTTGAGGCCTTGCCCCAGCACCATGCCGAGCACATCGCCCGCTTGCGCGCCCAGCGCCACCCGGATTCCCAATTCGCGCGTGCGCTGCGTCACCGTGTACGCCAGCACGCCGTAAATTCCGATCGCAGATAGCACCAGCGCCAGCGCGCCAAAAACGACGCAGAGAATCATGGCCGCGCGGCGGCTCACCACGGATCTCGAAACGCGCTCCGGCATGGTCTTGATGTCGAACAGCGGCATTTCCGGATCGGCTTGCAGAATCTGGCGTCGAAGGGTGGATGTCAGCTGCGGGTTTTCGCCATTGGTCCGGACAACGATATGCATCCCGCGCGGCACAAACTGCTTGTAGTGAAAATAGACATGCCCGACCGGATTCTGCTCCGCCAAATTTCCGGTTTTCACGCTGCCCACCACGCCGATGATCGTGCAGAGCGGCTGGTCGTTCTCGATGCCGCGCCGGATGCGCGCGCCGATCGCGTCTCCTTTCGGCCAGTACTTGTGCGCCAGAAACTGATCGATCACGATCACCTTCTGCGCATCTGCCGTATCGCTTTCGGCAAACGCCCGCCCCTGCAGGACGGGAATGCCCATGGCGTGAAAGTAATCGGAATCGACGGTATTCCAGCCGGGCACGGGAGGATTCTCGCCGGGCGCGCGGTTGTAGCCGTCGATCATGATCACGCTGGAGTTGTTGTTGCCGCCGAAGGGCAGGAACGTGGTGGCGCCGGCGCTGGTCACGCCGGGCAGCGCGCGAACGCTTTCCAGCAGCGTCGTCACAAAAGTGCGGGCCCGCGCGTCCTCTTTGTAGCGCACGTCCGGCAAAGTGAATTGCGCCGACAGCACGTTTTGCGGCTTGAATCCGGGATCGACCGAGAGCAGCCGCGCGAAACTCAGCGTCAGCAGCGCCGAGCCGATCAGCAGCACAAACGCCAGCGACACCTGGGCGACCACCAGCGCGGACCGCGTCCACAGCGCGCCCCGTTCGGTCGTGCCAGTGCGCCCAACCTGGCGGAAAACTTCGTTGAGATCGCGCCTGTAGAGGTGGAACACGGGCACGCTGCCGAAAATCAGGCCCGTGATCACGGCCAAGGCGGCGCTGTACGCGAGCACGACGCCATCCATGTGCATATTTTCGCCGCGCGGCAAATCCTTAGCGCCCAGATATGCAAGCAGTTGAATGCCGCCTGAGCCGACCGCCAAACCGAGCAATCCGCCCAGCACTGCGATAGTCACGCTCTCGGTCAGCAATTGCCGCGCCAGCCGCCAGCGGCCTGCACCCAGGCTGAAACGGATCGCCAGCTCTTTCATGCGGATGTTGGAGCGCACCAACATCAGGTTGGCGACATTCACGCAGCCAATCAGCAGCACGAACGCCACCGCGGCCTGCAGCAGATACAGCGTAGGGCGCACATCGCGCACCAGCAGATCTTGCATCCCGATCACCTTGGTGCCGAAGCGGGCGTCTTCCAGCAGCTTGCGATATTTGGGAAAGCGATCGAGATTGGCCTTGTTCAGAGCATCGATGCGCTCCTGCGCCTGCGCCACCGTCACGCCCGGTTTCAGACGCGCAAACATGTTCCAGCTGTTGCTGTGACGCGAATCGTCGGAGGTCTGCTCGGGCTTGAACGCGAAAGGCACCCAGAATTTCTTTTTAGGATCGAGCCCCTCGAAGCTCTCGGGCATGACGCCGATGATCTTGTACGGCACGCTGCTCAGGCGCAGGTCTTTGCCAAGAATGTGGGGATCCTTGGCAAACATTTCTTTCCATAGCCCGTAGCTCAGGATTACGGATTTCTCCTTGCCCAGCACCGCGTCGTCCTCGGTGAAGGCGCGGCCCAACATCGGTGACGCGCGCAGAACGCGGAAGTACGACGGCGTCACATATTCATTGCTGACGCGCTGCGGCGAGCCGGCCTCGCCGACCGAATAGCCGTCATCGCCAGACAGGCACACGGAATCGAAGACGTCCGTCATTTGCTTGCGGTCGAGGTAGTCCGGAACTCCATTGGCGCCGTTCTCGGTGACGCCCACGCCCGGGTAAATGTTGTACATCGCAACCAGTCGGTCGGGCTTAGGGAATGACAGCGGATGCAGAACCACGGCGTTCAGCACCGTAAAAATGGCGGTGTTCGCGCCGATGCACAACGCCAGCGTCAACAGCGCCGTCGCGGTGAACGCTTTTTCTTTCCAAAGCAGCTTGAGTCCGAACTTCAAGTCTTGCAGCATGCGGTTCCTCTCAGAATATTACGCGCGGGACCGGCCAACGTTCGCAAAATCTTGGCGCGGCGGACGTGATACCCTGCCAGTAGACATGAAGGCGGCCCTTTTTGCGGCTCTATTCCTGGATGCTGGCATTTACCTGGTTACCTGGTTCCGGGCTGCGGCCAAAACGGCGGGCAGCGCGATTCCTTCGCTGATCGAAACCATCATCGGATTCGTCACCAATTTCTTCGACACGCTCGGCATCGGTTCGTTCGCGCCCACGACGTCGTTTTACAAACTGCGCAAGCTGGTTCCGGATCAGCAAATCCCCGGCACGCTGAACGTCGGCCACGCCATTCCCACTTTTCTGCAGGCGATCATCTTCATCACCGTAGTGAAGGTGGATATCGTGACCCTGATGCTGCTGGTTGCTGCTTCCGCCGCTGGTGCCTGGCTGGGCGCGGGTGTGGTAGCGCGCTGGTCGAGAAGAAAAGTCCAGATTGGAATGGGGCTGGCGCTGCTCGCGGCCGCCGGGCTCATGGCCGCCAGTCAATTGAACCTGGTACCGGGCGGCGGGACGGCATTAAGTCTGGAAGGGCCGCGCCTGTGGCTGGGCGTCGCCGGCAACTTCTTCCTGGGCGCCATCATGACGGTCGGCATCGGACTCTACGCGCCCTGCATGATCCTGGTCAGCCTCCTCGGCATGAGCCCGCTGGCGGCGTTTCCTATCATGATGGGCTCCTGCGCGTTCCTCATGCCGGTGGCCGGGATGCGCTTCATCCGCGAAAAAAGTTACAGCCTGAAAGCCGCCGTGGGCTTGGCCGTGGGAGGCGTGCCGGCCGTGCTGCTGGCCGCGTTCCTGGTGAAATCGCTGCCGCTGACGGCGGTGCGCTGGCTGGTGGTTGTGGTGGTGGTTTACACCGGCCGTCGCGATGCTGCGCTCTGCGTTCATCGAGCGCGGAACGCCCGTCGACGCAACGCCACAACTCGCCGAAGGCTGATGCGCATCACCGCGATTCACGCTTACAAGGTCGAACTGCCCCTCCACGAAGGCAGTTATAAATGGTCGGGCGGAAATTCCGTGTCGGTGTTTGACTCCACCATCGTCGCGGTTGAAACCGACGCCGGCATCACCGGCTACGGCGAAGTGTGCCCGCTCGGTCCAGCCTATCTGCCGGCCTATGCGGCAGGCGCGCGTACTGGAATCGCGGAGCTCGCCCCACATTTGATCGGCCTCGATCCCACTGACCTCGGCCCGCTCAACAAGCGCATGGATCAATCGATGCGCGGCCATCCCTACGTGAAATCGCCGATCGACATCGCCTGCTGGGACATTCTGGGTAAAGCCACAGGCGTGCCTGTGGCCACGCTGTTGGGCGGCCGCTACGGAGCAGATTTCGCGCTTTACCGGGCCATCTCGCAGGACGAGCCCGAGAAGATGGCGGAGATGGTCAGCACCTATCGCGGCCAGGGCTACACCAAATTCCAGCTCAAAGTGGGCGGCGATCCGGATATCGACATCGCGCGCATTCACGCCGCCAGCGCGCGCCTGGAATCGGGCGACGTGCTGATCGCCGACGCCAACACAGGTTGGCTGCAGCATCAGGCCCTGCGCGTGGCCGACGCCGTGCGTCATGTGGACGTCTATATCGAGCAGCCCTGCCTGAGCTACCCGGAATGCCTGGCCGTGCGCAGGCACACCAACCGGCCGTTTATTCTCGACGAAGTGATTGATGATCTCGCCATGGTGGTGCGCGGCGCATCCGACCAGGCCATGGACGTGATCAATCTCAAAATTTCCAAGGTCGGCGGCTTAACCAAGGCGAAACAGATTCGCGATCTGTGCGTGTCGCTAGGTATCGCGCTCACGATCGAGGATACCTGGGGCGGCGACATTACCACCGCCGCCATCGCCGCGCTCGCCCACAGCACTCCGCCCGAGTTCCTGTTCTCGTCAACCGATTTCAACAGCTACGTGACGGTCAGCACTGCCGCAGGGGCCCCCCAGCGCCGTCAGGGCCGGATGGCAGCATCGTCCGAGCCGGGCCTAGGCATCCAGCCGCGCCAGGAAGTGCTGGGCCGCCGACTTGACTTGGCGCGATAATCACCCTATACTCGATCAACATTACTGCCATGTGTCTCTTGTCGCGTAGAAATTTTCTCGGCACCGCCGCCGCAGCTCTGCCCTTAAGCGCAGTGGCCGCAGCCCCGGAGGCGCCCGCAAAGACCGCGTCGCCGGGATCGTACGTCGATTCCGCGCGCGAGACCGCTCGTTGGATCCGGTCTGCCGCCCGCAAGACCGACGAAGGCGTGCTCTGGCTGCCTGATCCGGACCATCCTGAGAAAACTGCAACCATCACCGCCCCTGCTTCGCTCTACACGGGCAACGCAGGTACGGTGCTCTTCTTCCTGCAACTGGCCAAAGCGACCGGCGATGCTTCCTATCTGGACGATGCCAAGGCCGGCGCCGATTATGTTCGCGCAAACTGGCGCGGTGTCCCCGACTTCCCCTTCGTCGCGACCCACAAAAAATTCAATCTGGATTTCAACCACGGGCTTTCAGGCACGGCTTTCAGTTTGGCGCAGGTCTGGCAGGCGACCGGGGACCCGGCATACCGCACGGCAGCCCTTACGGTGACGCAATACATCGTCGATGCCGCACGGCCCGTAGGCGACGGAGTGGATTGGATTGGCGCGCCCGGCGCTGCCATGGGCGATGGCGCCATCGTTCTCTACTTGCTGTGGGCGGCTCACGCCTTTGAAGATCCGGCGTACTTGCAGCTCGCGGTTCGGGCAGGGAAGCGCTTCTTGCAGCTATCGGAAAAGCCCGCGGGCGGCGGCTTGAAATGGAACGGCTTTCGCTCCGAGTGGTTTGGCATCAACCAGGAAATCTACATGCCGAACTTCGAGTTCGGGACAGCCGGCGTTGCGTATGTTCTGGCGCGCCTCTACGAAGAGACCAAGGACGCCAGTTTCCTCGACGCGGCCAAGGCTGGCATTCAGCACGTCCAGAATCTTTCCACGGTAAGCGGCGATTCGGCGCTGTTGTTTCTCAGCGATCCCGGTGGCAAGGACCTGTACTATCTCGGCTACTGCGGCGGTCCAGTGGGAACGGCCCGCGCTTTTTACCAACTTTACCGGGTGACGAAAGATCCAGAATATTTGCAATGGACCGAGCGGTTCGCTCGCGGTGTGATGACGAGCGGCGCACCGGAAAAGCAGACGCCTGGCCTTTGGAACGTGGTGTGCCAGTGTTGCGGAACGGCCGGGATCATCGACATGTTCACCAGCCTGTGGCTGGCCACCAAGCGGCAGGAGTACCTCGCCTATGCCCGCAGAGTGGCCGAGCAAACTCTCAGCCGCGCCAGCAATCTGGATGGCAAGGGCCTGCGCTGGTATCAGGCCTGGACGCGCACCAAACCCTGGGAAGTCGCAGCGGAAACCGGCTACATGGTAGGAGCCGCCGGTGTCGCGACGGCCCTGCTTCACGTGCAATTGGCAAACGAAAATCGCTACCAGGCAATTCTGTTTCCCGACAATCCGTATCCCCGCTCGTAGGGGCGAGTTTCAAACTCGCCCTTTTCGGTGCCTTCGCTAAAACATTCCAGGTTGTTGATGGATGAGAGCCGCCGTCGACATTCCTGACTCCGTGTATCGCCAGATCAAGGCCGCGACCGCCCGGAGGTCTACCAAGTCATCCCTTTTCCCCAAAGCAACCGTCTGACCGCGACCGCTGGTTAGCCCCCAGCCCGCCGCCCTTCCGCACTTGTGATAACATCCCCCTTTCGACAACGTCAAAAACGGAGGTCATCTTCGTGAAAACTTACGAAAGCAGGGATATACGCAACGTCGGTGTAGTGGGCCACGGCGGTTCAGGAAAGACCACGCTTACCGCCGCGGCATTGTTTACCACGGGAGCCACCAACCGGCTCACGCGCGTGGATGAAGGCAACACCATCACTGATTACGACGAGGACGAGATCGCCCGCAAGATCACCATCTCGACCGCGGTGGCGTTTGCCGATTGGAAAAAAACCAAGATCAACATCCTGGATACCCCCGGCTACAACATCTTCATCAACGATACGCGCGCCTCGCTCGCCGCAGCCGATTCCGTGCTGGTCTGCGTGGATGCCGTAGCCGGCGTCGAAGTGCAGACCGAGAAAGTCTGGAGTTTCGCGGACGATTTCAAGCTGCCGCGCGCTATCGTGATCAACAAACTGGACCGGGAACGCTCGAGCTTTGAACGCACACTCGAAAATGTGCAATCCAATTTCGGCCGTACGGCGGTCCCCATTCAACTGCCCCTTGGCGGCGAGCGCGAATTCAAAGGCGTGGTCGATCTGGTCCGCATGAAGGCCTATGCCTACACGCCCGATGGCGATGGCAAAGGCCGCGAGAGCGACATTCCCGCCGACCTGGCCGACGCCGCGCAACTCGCCCACGAAGTGCTGGTCGAAATGGTGGCCGAAGGCAATGACGCTCTGCTCGAAGAGTTCTTCGAAAAGGGCACCTTGCCGGTCGAGCATATTCTGGATGGCCTCAAGACCGCCGTGCACGACCTGCGCCTGTTTCCGGTGCTGTGTCTTTCCGGGCAGCACAATATCGGCACTGACCAACTGCTGAACTTCATGGTGGAAAACCTCCCTGCCCCGACCGAGCGCGAACCAATCACCGCCACCCTCAACGGTCAGGAAGTGAAGCGCAAAATCGCGGCCACGGAGCCGGTTACGGCTTTCGTATTCAAGACCACGGCGGACCCATTTTCTGGGCGGATTACGTTCTTCAAGCTGTACTCCGGTATTCTTAAAAACGATTCCAACGTGCAGAATGTTAAGCGCGGCACCACCGAACGGCTGGCCCATATTGGCTGCCCGATGGGCAAAACCATTACGCCTGTTACGGAGCTCTACGCGGGCGACATCGGTGTCGTCGCCAAGTTGAAGGACACGCTCACTGGCGATACCCTTGCCGACAGAACCTCGCTCATCGCCTTCCCCGCCGTGTCGCTGCCTGAGCCTTCCATCGCCTTCGCCATCGAAGCCAAATCGCGCCAGGATGAAGATCGCGTGGGCCACGCCCTGCACCGCATTCTGGAGGAGGATCAATCCCTGCGCTTTTACCGCGATCCGCAGACCAAGGAATTCCTGCTGGCCGGCACCGGGCAGCAGCATCTGGAGATTATCGTCAGCCGCCTGAAGAAACGCTACGGGGTGGATGTCGCGCTCAAGAGCCCCAAGATTCCCTATCGCGAGACCATACGCGGCAAAGCCGACGTCCAGGGACGTCATAAAAAGCAGACCGGCGGACATGGGCAATTTGGCGACTGCTGGATTCGGATGGAGCCTCTGCCGCGCGGCGCCAAGTTTGAGTTCGTCAACGATATCTTCGGCGGCTCGATTCCCAAAAACTATATCCCGGCGGTGGAAAAGGGCATCATCGAGACCGCCGAAAAGGGCTTCCTGGCAGGGTTTCCCATGGTCGATTTCCGCGTGACCCTCTACGACGGCTCCTACCACGATGTGGATTCCTCCGAGCTTTCATTCAAACTGGCCGCCCGTAAAGCCTTCAAAAACGCCATGCAGCAGGCCAAACCGACGTTGCTTGAGCCCATCATGAATGTGGAAATTCAGGCACCGGTGGAGTATGCCGGCGACCTGATGGGCGATTTGAACGGTCGCCGAGGCCGTATTGCCGGCATGGACACCAAAGGCCACACCCAGTTTATTCGCGCCCAGGTGCCAATGGCTGAAATGTTAAACTACCAAAACGATCTAACTTCAATGACACAGGGCCGGGCTTCATTCCATATGGAGTTCGACCATTACGATTTCGTGCCGGCGCTGCAGGCGGACAAGATAATCGCCGCCGCCAAGGAAGGGCGTACAGGGGAAGAGGAAGAAGAGGAATAAGGTATACTAGTGACTTGGGGTCGGATTCTTCCCGCAGGTTCCGGCCCGGTTGATCCTCAAGTGCCGATGTTGTAGAGTCTTAGGGTTCGCAGAAGCGGGATAGTGCTGGAAAACGAACTTCGAGGTTCGCATTGGCTTTTCGCCTGAAGACGCCGAGATGGTTTTTGCTACCGGTAGTGGTCCTTTGTGGCTGCAGCGCCATCCAACCTCCGCAGAAGTTCCTCCGGTCATTCATGCCGCCCACGCCGCGCCCTGTCCCGGTGGATGTAAGCGCGATCGAGCAGCCCACCGTAGAACCCAGTCCCCTCGCTAACAGCGTGCCCGCATTGCTGGACAACGTGGCCACCGGCTCGGCGGGTGCCAAACGGTCGGACAGCCTGCTGGAACGCGCTCAGCGGCATTTTGAGCAGGGCCGCAAGTTTATCCAGATCAACGAAGCGGACCAGGCGCGCACAGAATTCGATACCGCCATAGATCTTATGCTGGAGGCTTCGCAGAATACCTCCAACCGGGAGCGCTACGAATCCAAACTGGAAGAAATGGTGGATGCCATCCATCGCTACGATCTTGATGGTTTGGGAAGCGCCGCCCCAGTCGATGAGCCGCAATTCGAAAAGGCGCCGCTCGAAGATATTCTCACCATGACCTTCCCGGTCGATCCCAGCATCAAGAACAAGGTGCTGGAAGAAGTGCAGGCAACGGTTTCGCAGCTTCCGCTTTCCACGAATGACGCCGTTCTGGGCTATATCCATTACTTTTCCGGGCGCGGGCACAATACCATGATCGCCGGCCTGCAAAGGGCGGGACGCTATCGGCCTATGATTCAGCGCATCTTGGACGAAGAAGGGCTGCCCCCGGAGTTGATCCATCTTGCGCAGGCGGAATCCGGTTTCCTGCCGCGCGCCGTTTCACGTAAAGCCGCTGCCGGGATGTGGCAATTCGTCGCCTGGCGGGGCAATGAATATGGCCTGGCGCAAAGCCGGTTCGCCGACGACCGCCTGGATCCGGAAAAGGCCACGCGCGCCGCTGCCCGCCACTTGCGCGATCTCTACCAGAAATTCGGCGACTGGTACCTGGCCATCGCCGCTTACAACTGCGGCCCGGGCAACGTGGAGAGGGCCGTCGAGCGCACGGGGTTTGCGGACTTTTGGGAATTGCGCAATCGCCGGGCTTTACCCATCGAGACCACCAATTACGTGCCGATCATTCTGGCCATGACCGTCATGGCTAAAAATGCGACCGCGTATGGACTGGAAGGCGTTGTGCCGGAAACGCCGGTCGATTACGACACCGTTCCGATTACCCATCCCACGCAGTTGGCGCTCATTTCCGATCTCACCGACGTACCCGTCTCTCAGTTCGCAGCTTTGAACCCAGCGCTTTTGCGCAGCCCGATTCAGCCGAATTATTTATTGCGGGTGCCTAAGGGGCTGGCGGGCTCTCTGGTCGCCTCGCTCGACCTGGTTCCGGCCGAGCGGCGGGCGTCCTGGCGGCTGCATAGGGTGGAAGCAGGCGAAACCGTGGCTACTATCGGCAAGCGCTATCACACCGCGCCGGCGACGATCCTGGCCGCCAACCACTTGAGCCAGGAATCGCCCGTAGCCGGCGACAGGCTGCTGATACCAGTGGCCTATCAGGAGCCCGCTGCCGCTAAGAGCACGGCCAAACGGCCGGCGGCCAAGCGTGCATCCACTCATCGGGCCAGCCACACCACTACCCCCGCCGCCCGCCCGGTCAGCAGCACGGTCCGCAAGTCGCCGAACCAGGTAACTCTGGCGGCCCGCTAGATCGCGGCCTTCCATTTTCTTGTTTTTCCCTATTGCTACGCCAACAAAACGGGTTATGCTATCTGTTAAACTGTGACCCTAGCAGGAGGCATGCGGAATGTTGGAACAGTATCAACTCGCTCCCAAGGATGAAGACGAGATGGAAGACTTTCGCGATTTCGACGACGAACATTCAGACCTAGGCTCCAAACTCGACGAGTTTGCCGACGAGGAGGAGGACGAAGAAGAAATAGATGTTCTGGTTGTGCAAACGGTCGTGAAGGCGCCCGAGGATCCTCTGAGTCTGGCGGTTCCGCCGGCTCCCGCAGTTCCACCACCCCCCGCCAAGAAGCCGGTGGAAAAAGCTACCGCTCCGGCGGCTCCCAAAGCCCCAGCTAAGGCTGCGGCCAAGGCTCCTGCGAAGGCTGCTATCAAGAAAGCGGCGCCGAAGCCGGCAGCTAAAAAGGCTGCGGTAAAAAAGGCTGCTCCCAAGGCCGCAAAGAAAAAGGCTCCGGTAAAGAAGGCGAAGAAAGCCGCTCCGAAAAAGGCCGCCAAGAAAGCGCCGTCGCGCAAAGCTGCGAAGAAGGCGCCCAAGGCAGCCCCGAAGAAAGCTTCTTCCAAGAAGAAGGGCGGGAAAAAGAAGAAGGGCTCCAAAAAGAAGAAGTAGCGCGCCCGGACGTCAGCGCTACCATTCGGCCAACAGAGGACCGGCGCCGCAGCCGGTCCTCTCCTTTACTTCGCGAGAAGTCCCCGGCACCGTTCGAACAACTGCAGCAGCGCGTCGGCGTATTCTTCCGACGATCGCGAGGCCTTGCCCATGAACCCGGTATCGGAGGCCGCGACTTTGCCATAACCGGTAGTCACAGCGATGAATTTCATCAGTTCCAGCGCCACTTCGTCTTTACTACGCGCGTGATCCGCACCGGTGGTCTCCGCTTTTTCCTCGGCCATATCTGCTGTTTCTCCTCGAACGTGTGATAAAACTCTAGATTACTTCATTTCCGATGCCGCTCACCGCCCGCCGGCACATCCGCAAGATGCGTGGAGGCGCCCAGGCACATCTCGTCGAAGCCGATGACGGCGCGTTCTACGTCGTCAAGTTCCAGGATAACCCGCAGCATCGCCGTATTCTGGTCAACGAATTGGTGAGCTCGGTGCTGCTGCAATACTTGCAGCTGGCCACTCCGGCAACGGCCGTCATCCACATCACAGAAGAATTTCTGCGCGATAATCCGGATGCCTCCATGGACATGGGCACCAGGCGGCAGGCCCACGAACCTGGCTGGCAGTTCGGATCGAAATATCCCGGCGATCCGGCGCGCCTTGCGGTGTACGATTTTCTGCCCGATGCTTTGCTCGATCAGGTAACCAATTACACCGATTTCCTGGGCGCGCTGGTTTTCGACAAATGGGTGGCCAATTCCGACGCGCGCCAGGCTGTGTTCTTCCGGGCTCGCGTGCGCGACTGGCTGCCGCGCGAGACCGCTGCGCCGCTCAAGATGGGATTTGTGGCTTATCTGATCGACAACGGCTATGCGTTCAACGGGCCGTACTGGGATTTTCCGGAATCGCCGGTGCAAGGCCTCTACACGCGCAAGCGGGTTTATGGGCGGGTGGCGTCGCTCGACGATTTTCAGCCATGGCTGGACCGCGTGGTGCATTTCCCGGACGACACCATCGACCGGGCGATGAAGCAGATTCCACCGGAATGGATCGCCGGCGACAAAGATGCTTTTGAGCGCATGATGGAACGGCTGATGCACAAACGAAAAGGCGTGCCGGCGTTGATCAGCGATGTGCGGAAGGCAAAGTCCGAGCCGTTTCCGAATTGGAAATGATTTCCTGGCTCACGATCTGCGACGTAATCGGAGCGAGCAGAATTCCGTTGCGGTAATGCCCGTAAGCCAGCCACAGGCGAGTGCCCGAAACGCGCCGGATTTCCGGCAGCCCGCTGGGAGTAGCAGGGCGAAAGCCGTTCCAGGAAATATAAGAGCCGGCGTCCGCGAGCATGGGCAGCAGTTCGGTGGCCCGGCGGGCAATCTCTTCGCAAATCGCGGAATCTACCGGGCGCTCGAAGCCCACGGTTTCCGAAGACGTGCCCGTGATGGTGAAGCCGTTTCTGCGCTGCAGCAGGTAGGTGTGGCCGCTGCGCACGATGAGCGGAATCGAACCGGCCTGGAGATTGTAGCCGATCAAATGGCCGCGCACGGGGAGCGTAGGCGGCAGAGGTTCGCCTGAGACGGCAATCTCGCCGCTCCAGGCGCCGGCGGCAACCACGGCCGCGCCGGCGGAGATAGCTTCTTTCCTATTGCTGATGATCACAGAATCACCCTGCGCTTGCAGAGAGCGCACGCGCCATCCTTCGCGGATTTCGACGCCGGCCACAGTGCAGACGATTTTCAGCGCCCGCGTGACATCGCGCGGATCGACCAGCGCGTCTTGAGGGTAAAACAGCACACCGGCAGGCTCGCCGGCCAGGCCCGCGACGCGCCCGCGCAGCTCGCTCATAGGTAGCGGGGAGGAGGGTATCCCCATCGTCCGCTGAGCCGCGGCCCGGCGCTCGACGGCCGGCCAATCCTCCGCGGAAAATACTATTTCCGCTGCGCCACACTGTTGAAAATCGATCGAAGTGCCGCTGAGGCGTTCGAGTTCATCGACAAAAGCCGGATACAAGGCAAGGCTTTGGACGCCCAGGTCCGACCAGATGTCGCGGGTTTCCATCTCCCCGCCAGGAGCGAGCATGCCTGCCCCGGCCCAACTGGCTTCGCCGCCCATCGCGCCGGCATCCACCATCGTGACCCGCAAGCCGGACTGAGCCAGCCGCCAGGCGATCGAGCCGCCAATAATTCCCGCGCCAATGACGACAACATCAGGGGACTGGGAGGGCATTCGACTATCATCGTACACAACCAACAACAACAAGAATTTCTCGCCGAGACGCAGAGTACACAGAGAAGAAGTTGGGGTGGGTTTCTCTGCGCACTCTGCGTCTCTGCGAGAAATTCTTGTGTTTCGTTACAATGTACCCGTGATTCATCGCTCGATCCTGCACAACGACGAAATCCGCGGCGGCTCCGACCAAGTGCTCGCCCCTGGACAGGTCGGCCTGCTGGCCGGCTGGGGTGTCTTCAGCACGCTGCGCGTGAAGGACGGCGTGCTGTTCGCGTTCGAGCGCCACTGGGCGCGGATGTCGCGCGATGCCGCCCTGCTGCGCGTTGCGCTCCCTGCGGACTCCGAAGCCGTGCATCGCAATCTCCTGAAACTGGTCGAAGCCAATCACGCCCATAACTCGACCATGCGCCTGGTGGTGGTTCGCAATGTCGGCGGAATGTGGGAAGCCGCGGGCAACCGGCGTCCGAGCGACGTGATCGCACTCACCGCCGATCTCAAAGAATGGTCCGCCAGCGTGCGCCTGACCTATGTGCCGCAAGGCCGGCACGCCGCGTCCCGCTTCGCCGGCGTCAAAATGACCTCCTGGGCGATGAACCTGACCTGCCTGGAAGAGGCGCAAGGCAACGGTTTCGATGAGGTAATTCTGCTGAATGAGCGCGGCGAGATTGCCGAATGCACTTCCGCCAATTTATTCGCCGCGCAAGGCAATCAGATTTGGACCCCGCCTCTTAGCGCCGGCTGCCTGCCCGGCGTCACCCGCGACCTTCTGCTGCACGAAGTCCGAGTGCCGGGATTCGAAATCCGCGAGAGAACGCTGCTGCCGGCCGACCTCGCAGCCGCCGACGAAGTGTTCATCACCTCAACCACGCGCGGCCTGCTACCGGTTTTCGAGATCGACGAGACACGCCTGCGCCACGAAGGGCAAGCTCAGGAAGCACTGCAAAAGGAATTTACTGCTTACGTGGAAAAATATGTGGCGGAACATCGCGCGCCAGTGAGGGCGTAAACAAAAAAAGGTTCCAAGTGACTCATTTTCCAGTTTGACTCCCGCCGGCATGCACGGCATGAGCCAGGCAGTTAGGATTGCTGGACGGTCCTCTTCTTCGCTCCCCGCTCCTCCGCTTTTCAGAAGTGCGGTTCAATGCTCCGAAGCCCGTCTGCTAGCTTCACCTATCCGGAGCCGACTTCTCGGAACAGCTTTTCACTCGCCCCCAACGACTGCCCTGTTACAGGCCACCATTGAAAGGTCAACGTTCCCAGCTTATCCCTTCGATGTCTTGCCAGCCCCCATCACGCCCGTTCGGCCTGTGGCTCCCCCACCTGATTCCGGTTTGCCCCGGACCAGGCAGTTTCCACGCCACACACCCGTTGCGTAACTTCGGGTCAGCACTCGCTGGCGTCTTTCGTGCCTCCACTCCCCTTTGGGGTTCTTTCGTTCCCCTTCGGATCGAAGCGTTCAGCCCGAATCCCGCCTGCGAAGCTCATCTTTGCAAATGGCCCGTTTTCCCTTCGCTCCCCGCCAACGCCCTACTCGAAATAGTTTTGCTCGCGGATCAACGTTCCAGGTTCGCTACCACTCACCAGATTTACTGTTCCATGAACCTCTTGGAACCTTCTACATAATGCTCTCGATACTAACTTTCGTCAACGGAATTTTAAGGTTTGATGACGCTTTTCCTCAGGATTTATTTGGTCTGTTTTCAGTGTGATATACGACACGGTCCGTGAATCGCGCGTGGATAAAACAACGCAGGAGTAAAGTGTTTCGGCTAGCGATGCGGTGGATGCCGAAAAGTAGTTTTCTGGCAATGGTTCGGGTTAGGCAGAAGTGGCTCGGCAACGTGGTTGATTCAAAACGGAAGGCGTGAATAATTGAAACGTAGTCGACCTTTTTCGCAGCAGAATCGATCACTTGGGCAACTTCTCCGAACGGGAGATCGGGATCAGCCGTCAAGAAGATGTATCGAAGCACGCGAGTATCTGAAGATTTCCTCCAAGCGGCGCTCCAAGTCTTCTCGCTTCAGATCGACGTTAGTTGATCCGGAGACCTCCATGCGACAGGACCTGCACCAGCACAACACGGCGATCACCGTACTCGCATGGTTCAAGTCTGCGCGATGGTGACGGCAAAGCCTGTGGCGCTGGTGAGGGAAGCCCGTAGCGATCGCAATCAGCGTCAAAAACAAAGCCGCGAATGGCGCCGTGCTCACTCACCAAGTAGACACCACCGCTGTGCGCGAGGTTCCGCTCTACTGGTGGGAGCGGTCCAGCTTGAGAATCATGCCGGTATCAGTGGCAACCCAGGCATTGTCGTCGTCGAGCGCGGCCAAAATAGCGCGGTGAGCGGTCGCGCGGTAGTCGACGTCCATGTCCTGCCAGCTGTCCAAATCACTGCTGGCGACGATTTTCAGCTTGCCCGGAATCGGACTGTTCGGAACTTTGTCCGATTTTTCAATGCCTGCCAGATAACCGCCGCCGCCGGGCAACGCCGCCAGATCGGTGATCAGCCGGTTCTTCTCCCGGTAGACGCGATGGCTCCGGCCGCCGGCTTTCCAGTCCAGGCGGAACACTTCCGAGGGCCACTCGAACATATCGGTGAATTCAATCAGCGCCAGCCCATATCCCTTGGGCGACATGCGGACACGCGCCAGACGGCCGAAGATCGAGGTTGTCGAAGGCGTCCAGGTGGCTCCGCCATCGCGCGTATCGAGCATGATGGAAAGGCGCGGTCGCTCACGCCGCGCGGCGGAAGTTTCCGGAATCATCCATTCGGGCAACTCTGAGCCGCCGCGTGGAGGCAGACTCCAGCCGGTGATCATGCCGTTGCGGCCGTCGGCGAAAGCGATCGAACCGTAGGTAGTGTAGTCCGGATTGGTTTCTGGTCGGGCGGCGACAGGAAGGTCAGTCCAGTGTTCCCCGCCATCGCGGGTTTCAAAGATTTTCTTCTGCTCGCCGGCGGCCCAGCCGCGCTGTGCGTCGAGAAAATACACGGTCTGGATATCCGGAAGCTTCGGCAACTGCCGCCAAACGTGCCCGCCATCCTCGGTCTTCCAGATTCTCTTGGAGCCTGCCATCCAGCCCAGCTTGTCATCCAGCAGGAACAAGGAGATGCCGGCTTCCTTTACCGGCTGCAGCGACCAGTTTGCCCCGCCATCCTCAGTGAGCAGAACCACGGGTTTGTCGTTGCTTTTGCGTGTGAGATAGCCGGTGGCAACGCCATGCTGGGCTGAAGAGAATTTGAGATCGAGCAGGGTGAGCGTCGAATCATTCTGATCGTAAAAATATTGCATGCGCCAGCGTTGCGCGTAAGCCGGTACACACAGCGTGGCGGCTAGAAGAAACGGAAAGATTTGCTGGGCATGTAAACGGGCAGGTTTGAAACCTGCCGCTACGCGGAACCGGCAGCGTTGTCCATCCACGTAGGGGCGGGTTTCAAACCCGCCCTTTACACCGTTCTCTGACATCGCGATGCCGAAATCGGACAGCCGACGCGCTGTTTCCCTTACCCGCCAGAAGCGCGCGAGCACGGTCAGCGCCCGGCCGGCGCGGGGCCCAGGGCGGTAACCAGGTCGGGATGGTCCGCCAAAGCGGGCGCTGCCGGCTCCATGCGCGCCAACGCCAGCACGCAGCCTACCTGTTCGCCGACGGTGGCAATCACTTCCAATTCGCTTCCCGTGTGCTGATGCGGCGCGCGATACTGCACGTTGATCACGCCCACCACCTTATTGCGTGCGATTAGCGGCGCCGAGAGAAACGCCTCAAACGTATCTTCCGGCAGTTCGCCGAAATATTTGAAGCGCGGGTCTTTGTAGGCTTCGCGCGAAATCGCCAGCAGCCGGCGCTCCTGCGCGACCCAGCCGGTGAGGCCCTCGCCCAATTTCAATTTCAATTTGCCGATGGTCGATGGCGCCGGGTTGTTGGAGGCGCACAGTACCAGCTCATCGCCATGCGAAAGATAGACCAGGCAGGAATCGCACTCGGTGAACTCGACGATCAGGGCCACGATGCCATGCAGCACTTCCTGCAGGCTCATTTCGCGAACCATGAACCGGCTAATTTTCTGGAACAGGAGTAACTGCTGCTCGGTGCGTTGTAAGCGCTGCTCAAGCTCCCTGGTTTTCGCCACGACTACATTATAAGCGTGCGCACTCGCCGACGGAGGCAAGCAGCGTTTCCAGACGCACCGGCTTCGAGAGGATGCGATCCACGCAGGATCGCTCGGGACACTCGGCGAGATCCGCGGTCCAGCCGGAAATCACGATGACGCGGGTTGTCGATTTCGCGACCGCGCGCAGCAGCCGCAGGCCGTCTTCCAACTCCGGCAGTCGCAAATCCATTACCAGAATTTCCGGCGCTTCAACCCCTAGCTCGCTCATCGCGTCGGCGACGCAACTGGCGGCGCGCACGTGATGGCCGCTTTCTTCCAGCAACTCCCGGTACAGGCGCAACAGCAGGGCGTTATCTTCGACTAGCAGCAGATGGGGCACCGTGCTGGCCTAGAAGTGCAGGCCGCCGCCGCAAATCAGCACTTCTCCAGTGACGTAGTCGGAAAGCGGCGAGCAGAAAAATAGTACCGCGCCGGCGGCTTCTTCCGGTGTTCCGGCGCGTCCCAGCGGACACACCGCTTTCACCGATTCCAAAACTTTCGGCTGCACGCCAACGGCGATATTGCGGCCTTCCACTTCGATGGTTGCGCCCGCGCCGGTTAGCGCCTGCGTAAGGCGCGTCTCGATCAATCCGAAACCCACTGCGTTCACGTTCACGTTGTAGCGGCCCCACTCTTTGGCCATGGTTTTGGTGAGGCCGATGACGCCCGCCTTCCCCGAGGAATAGCCGGCCTGGCCAGGATTGCCGTCGGTTCCGGCGATCGAAGTAATGTTGACCACCTTGCGCATCACGCGGCGGCCCTCGGCGTTTTCCTTCTTGGCATTCTCGCGAATGTGCGTGGACGCGGCGCGCAGCACGCGGAAAGGCGCCATCAAGTGCACCTTGAGCATGGCTTCAAACTGCTCGTCGGTGGTTTTCTGGATGACGTTGTCCCAGGTGTAGCCGGCATTGTTCACGATGATGTCGAGGCCGCCGAACGCGGCCAGCGTGGCATCCACCAACTGCTGCGGGAATTCCGGCTTGGTGATATCCCCCGCCAGGAATTGCGCGGTTCCGCCTTCGCTTTGAATCACGGAGCAGGCTTCAGCGGCGGGAGCGCTGTCGAGATCGTTGATCATCACACGCGCGCCGGAAGCCGCCAGTTGCCGCGCGATGGCCCGTCCGATGCCGCGGCCCGAGCCAGTGACTAGTGCGACTTTGGAATTTAGTGTGAATGGCACGGTCTTAATTGTGGCTGCTATCGTAGCAGGTCTTCAAGCTGGATCTTGGCGTCGGTTTTCTCATCGCGGTATTTTACGATGACCGGCGTGTAGAGCGAAATCCCCCAGTCTTTGCCAGGGCCGCTGGAAATGGCGCGCGCGCCGGCCACCACGACGGCTTCGGCGGGAATGATGAGCGGCGCATCGTCGGTGGCTTTGTGCACAGTGTTGCGCACCAGATCGTAGACCGGTGTTGAGCGATTCAGGATCGTGCCCGTGCCCAGCACCGCGCGGTGCTGCACCACGGTGCCTTCATACACGCCGCAGTTTCCGCCCACCAGCACATCATCTTCGATGATCACCGGCAGCGCACCCACCGGTTCGAGCACGCCGCCGATCTGCGAAGCCGCCGAGATGTGGCAATTCCTGCCAACCTGCGCGCAACTCCCGACGAGCGCGTGCGAATCGACCATGGTGCCATCGCCCACCCACGCGCCTACGTTAATGTACATGGGCGGCATGCAGGTGACACCTCTGCCGATAAAGCAGCCATCGCGAATACTGGAGCCGCCGGGGACGACGCGAACTCCGCTCTCCGCTGTGATTGCCTTCACCGGGTACGTCGCTTTGTCGAAAAACGGCTGGCGCGCGGTGGACAGCGACATATCCACCACTGTGCCCATGCGGAATCCCAACAGGATACCTTTCTTGACCCAGGCATTCACGCGCCAGCCGCTTAGCGAATTCGCATCGGGCTCTGCCGCGCGAATGGTTCCCGCGTTGAGCGCCGCTTTGAAGCGGGCGAACAGGCCGAAATCCGCTTCGCTGTACCTTGCGGGGCGGACATCAAAAAGCTGCTCGATCTCAGACTGCAATGCGCTGCCTCCGGCCCGGAAGCAGGCCCGCCTCTGCCAGCACGGTTTCAATGCGCGCCAGATTCTCGGGTTTGGGCGGTGTCATCGGCAGGCGGTACACCGGATCGAGCAGGCCCATGATCCCCATCGCAGCCTTCACCGGAATGGGATTGGACTCGATGAAGTTGATTTCCATCAGCGGCAGATATTTCCGCTGGATTTGGCGGGCGCGGACGAAATCGCCATCGAGCGACGCACGCGTCAGCGCGGTCATCTCCGCTGGAATCTGGTTCGAGACGACGGAAATCACGCCGCGCCCGCCTAGTGCGATGAGCGGCAGCGCGATGGAGTCGTCGCCGCAAAGCACGTCGAAGCTGGCGGGAACCTGCTGGATCACGGCCGCCATCTGCGCCATATTCCCCGAAGCTTCTTTCACAGCGACGATGTTGGGAATCGCAGCGAGACGGGCCAGCGTCCCCGGCTCTACATTCACGCCCGTGCGGCCCTGCACGCTGTAGACGATGATCGGCAAGCGCGTCGATTGCGCGATGGCTTTGAAGTGCTGGTAAAGGCCTTCCTGCGTGGGTTTGTTGTAATACGGCGTGACGGAGAGCAGGCCGTCCACGCCCATCGCCTCCAATTCGTGGGCCAGCTCGATGACCTCGCGCGTATTATAACCGCCCGCGCCCGCCACCACCGGCACTTTGCCCTTGGCCTCTTCGAGCGTGATCTCGACAACGCGCAAATGCTCGGCGCGAGTGAGAGTGGGACTCTCGCCGGTTGTGCCGCAAGGCACCAGAAAGTCGATGCCGGCTTCGATCTGCCGTGTGACCAACTGGCGCAGCGTGGCCTCATCGAGCGATTGATCCTCGCGAAACGGTGTGACCAGCGCGGTTCCGCAGCCTGTAAACATGTTCCCCTCCTATCGAAATAGTATTTCACTAAATTCGTAAAAACCACGTTTGCCGGCGATCCATTGCGCGGCCTTGAGCGCGCCGCGCGCGAAACCTTCGCGGCTACGCGCAGTGTGGCGCAAGGCGATGGTGTCAGCGGTGGAATCGAATCCCACTTCGTGCGTGCCCGGATGCGCCCCGGCGCGGTTGGAACTGATGTCGATCGGACGCGCATAGCCGGCTTGCTTCATGGCATCGACGGCCTTAAGTAGCGTGCCGGAAGGCGCGTCTTTCTTGGTCACGTGGTGAATTTCCCACGCCCACGCGCCGTACTCGGCTTCGTTCGCCAGGAGCCGCGCCGTTTCCGCGGCGACGCGAAAAAATACGTTCACGCCAATCGAATAATTCGGGCTCCATACAGCGCCCGTGTCGTGCTTTTCGACCGCCGCTTTCACACGCTCGATGTTGTCGAGCCATCCGGTCGTCCCGATGACCAGATTGACGCCCAGGGCCGAGAGCCGTTCCACGTTTTCGACCACCGCGCCGGGGATGGAGAAATCCACCGCCGCATCCACGCCGTGAAAATTCTCCGCCGTGACGCCTTCGTAGTTCGTGTTGTTGAACTCGTCGAGCTTGAGGCTGACCGTGAATCCGTATGCCGGCGCGAGTTGCTCGATCAACCGCCCCATTTTTCCGTAACCGACAATCGCGAGGTTCATGCGGCGACTCCATTGGTCTCGAAAACAGCGGGGTCCAGTTCCCGGAAAAATTCTTCGTGCAGCGCGGCTACGGCGAGTTTCAGGTCTGCTTCCGCCACCACAAAGCTGAGATTGAGCAGCGACGCTCCCTGCGAAATCATGCGCACATTGACGGGCTCGACAGCGCGGAATACGCGCGCGGCGACGCCCGGCGTAAAGCGAAGATTGTCGCCCACCAGGCACACGATGGCCTGATTCTCTTCGATCGAAACTTCGGAAAACGCACGCAGCTCGTGGCAAATCGCAGCGAGACGCTCAGGATTATCGATGGTCAGTGAAACGCTCACCTCAGAAGTGGCCACCATATCCACCGGCGTTTCGTGGCGATCGAACACTTCGAAAATGCGTTTGAGAAATCCGTGCGCCATCAGCATGCGCGTCGAATGAATGTTAACCAACGCAATCCGCCGCTTGCACGCAATCGACTTTACCGGATTGGAGCAGGCTACCGCCTCTGCCACAATGCGCGTGCCCGCCACCTGCGGCCGCCGCGAGTTCAGAATCAGCACCGGAATGTTGCGCTCCATGGCCGGCACGACGGTCGCCGGATGCAGTACCTTCGCGCCGAAATAAGCCAGCTCGGCAGCCTCGGCGAAGGAAATCGCTTTGACGCGGTGGCCGCCCGGCAGTATGGTGGGATCGGCGGTGAGCATGCCGTCCACGTCAGTCCAGATTTGTATTTCTTTGGCGCCGATGCCCGCGCCCACAATGGACGCCGTGAAATCCGAGCCGCCGCGTCCCAAAGTGGTTGTGACGCCGTGAGCGGTCGCCGCGATGAAGCCGCCCATCACTACGATTTTGTCGGCGGCAAGCGGCGGAATAGCATCGTGCAACTTTGCATACGTTTCCGGATAAAGCGGCGCGGCCTGCGTGTGGCGATCATCGGTGACAATCACGCGGCGTGCATCCACGTGCGCCGTCTCCATGCCGAAATGGCGAAACGCAAGCGACACGATGTAGCTGGAAAGCCGCTCCCCATAGCTCGAAATAGCGTCAACCGAGCGCGGCGTCAATTCGCCCAGCACAGCGAGGCCTTTCACCAGCTCAGTCAATTCCTGAAAATGTTCATCGAGCGCGCGGTCGAGCTCAGCACGCTGATCCAGCGGGACAACCTGACGGGCTTCGCGCGAGTGATAGTCGCGCAGATCGTGAAGCTGCATCAGATATTCCGGACGGCTGCCGCGAATGGCCGCCTCTGCGATAGACAGCAGCCGGTTGGTAGTCTTGCCCATGGCCGACACCACCACCACCGGATGCAGCTCAGCGCGCGCCCGCACGATGGACGCGACACGCTCGATCGCCGCCGCTGATTCGACGGAAGTTCCGCCGAACTTCATCACGATCATCAGTCGAGCATCCCCTCCGAATGCATCAGCTCGGCATTCAGCACGGCCGCGCCCGCCGCGCCGCGAATGGTGTTGTGGGTGAGGGCGACAAACTTGTAATCGAGCGCGGGACACGGACGCAGTCGCCCCACGAATGCCGCCATGCCACGCTCGCGCTCGGCGTCTTTGCGCGGCTGGGGCCGATCTTGCTGTGGCATGTAAATTACCGGCGTAGCGGGCGCGCTGGGCAGTTTGCGGTGCTGCGGCACGCTGGTGAAATGATCAAAAGCATTACGCACGTCTGCGAGCGAAGGCTTGCCCGAAAATTCCACCGACACCGTTACCGTGTGTCCGTCCACCACCGGCACGCGATTGCAGTGCGCGCTCACCCGCGCCGCCAAAGGATCGATATGATCGCCGCGAAAATCGCCTAGAATTTTCTGCGTCTCCTGTTCCATCTTCTCTTCTTCGCCGCCGATGTACGGGATCACGTTGGCGTTGATGTCCATCGAAGGCACGCCAGGATAACCCGCGCCAGAAATCGCCTGCAGCGTCGTCACGATGATCTTGGTAATCCCAAACGCGCGCAATGGAGCGAGGCCCATGCACAGCGAGATCGTGGCGCAATTCGGATTGGTAACAATCTGTCCTTTCCAACCGCGCGCCCGCTGCTGGCCGGGTACCAGCTTCAGGTGATCGGGATTAATCTCGGGAATCAGCAGCGGAACATCGCGCTCCATGCGATGGTTCTTCGAGTTCGACACGACGACATGCCCCGCCTGTGCGAACGCCCGCTCGATGTCGGTCGCTACCCCGGCATCCATCGCCGAAAACAAAAGCCGCGGAGCGTTGCCGGGTTTCGATTCCTCAACGGTCATGCCGACAATGGCGTCCGGTACCGCGCCCAGATGCCACGTGCACGCGTCGCTATAGCGTTTGCCCGCCGAGCGGTCGCTCGCCCCCAGCCACGTCAGATCGAACCAGGGGTGCCCCTGCAGAAATTTGATAAAGTGCTGGCCCACCATGCCGGTGGCGCCCAAAATACCTACTTCGATTCTTGCTTCCATAAATGTTTAACCATTTCCTGATAGATTTCGATGGCCTCGAGAAGCTGCTTCTTGGGAACACGTTCTTCCAGCGTATGCGCCACGTGGATCGTTCCCGGGCCCAGCAGAAACGGCTGGCCCCAGTTGGCGCCGAACGCGGGAATGTCGGTGGTGTACGAAACGATGGTGCTCTCGATGCCGTTGAGGCCGTCAATCCGTCCCAGCCGCACCGCCGGAATTTCCAAAACCTCGACCGCCTCGGCGCTGTCACCCACCGCCTTCACGATCGCCTGCCGCGTGGACATTGCGTCGCCCACCAGCCGAATCATGATCTCGGCTATGGCTTCGTCGGGAATAATAGTTGGGCGCGCGCCCGCCGGCTATGGTGCCGATGTTGAGCGTGCTCGGCCCCAAAATTTCGTCGGTGGGCAGCACGACTCTTCGAATCCGGGCGAGCGCATCCAGTAGTTTTTCAATGGCCGATTCGCCCAGCTCCGGATACGCCGAGTGCGCCATCCGCCCGTGCGCCCGCACTTCATAGCGCAACACGCCCTTGGATCCCAGCGCCTGCTTGTTTTCGGTCGGCTCGCCGTTGATGAGGAAGCGGCAGCCGCGGCGCTCGCTGGCGGCGTGCTTGGCGCCGGCGCTATTGCGCTCCTCGCCCACCACAAACAGCAGCCCGAGATTGCGATAGCCCTGCGCCAGCAGCGCTTCGGCGGCCTTCAGCATCGAGGCAATAATGCCCTTGGTGTCGCACGCCGCGCGTCCCCAGATGAATTCATCGTCTTCGCGCGAGGGGAAAAAGGGCGGCACGGTATCCATGTGCGTGGACAGTGTGACCACCGGCGCATCGCCGAATTGCGCGAAGACATTGAAGCGGTGCGGCTCGACTTCGATCCGCTCCACGCGCCCCTGGAATTGCGCGGCCAGCCCGGCCAGATAGTTCTCGAGATACAGCCCGACCCGTTCTTCATTGCCGGTGATGGATTCGATATCGACCAGCGCGCGCGTCAGTTCAAATACGTTCATGAATACCTTGGGGGGAGGCGCAGCAGGAAGGAAAAGACGCGGCGATTGCGCGACACGTCTTCGCTCCCGATAGCGCTCCACCCGTTCCTTCCGAAACGAATGACAGTGGATGGGTATTAGCCCAGTCCCCCAACCCGCGCGGGCAGAGCTGCCGCACCGGTTTCGGCGGAAACTACCGGCTCCTTTCGCCGCGCGCCCGAAGCTCCTCGGGACCGCACACCCGGCTACTCATCGCCGCCGCGCCTCTACCAGAAATTCCAGCATATCGGTTTGGGGCGGGTGGAGTCAACGCGATCGAGCAAATAGGTGTAGGCTGATTTTGTGAGCAAGGTGAGCAAGGAAGAAGCCGCCGAGCTGCTTTCGATCGACGGCCGCGAAGTCCGCGTCACGCATCCCGACAAGCCGTATTTTTCCAAGCAGACGAAGCTCTCGAAACTCGACCTCGTGCGCTACTACCTGTCGGTCGCGCCGGGCGCTCTGGCCGGAATCCGCGATCGTCCGATCGTTCTCAAGCGATTCGTGAACGGCGCCGAGGCGAGGCGTTTTATCAGAAGCGCGCGCCCGCCGAGCGCCCGCCTGGCTGCGAACCGTCACGCTGTCTTTTCCTTCGGGCCGCACCGCGGAAGAGATCGTGGTCGACGATGCGGCCGGGCTCGCCTGGATCGTCAACCTGGGCTGCATCGAACTGCATCCGCATCCCGTGCGCTCCGGCGATCTCGATCATCCCGACGAGTTGCGCGTCGATCTCGATCCCGGCCCCGGCGTCGCTTGGGCCGACGTGCGCACGGTCGCGCTCGAGGTGAAGGCGCTGCTCGAAGAGATGGGGCTTCGCGGCTGGCCCAAGACCAGCGGCTCGCGCGGCATGCACGTGAATGTGCGGATCGAGCCGCGCTGGACATTCAGCGAAGTGCGCCGCGCGGCGATCGCGCTGTCGCGTGCCGTCGAGCGGCGCGTGCCCGCGCTGGCCAGCTCGAAATGGTGGAAAGAGGAGCGCCACGGCGTGTTCCTCGACTACAACCAGAACGCCAAGGATCGGACCACCTGCTCCGCGTATTCCGTGCGCCCGCTGCCCGACGCGCGCGTGTCCACGCCGCTTCACTGGCACGAGGTTCCCGACTGCGAGCCCGCCGACTTCACCGTGCTCACCGTTCCGAAGCGCTTCGCGGAGATCGGCGATCCGCACGCAGGCATGGACGACGCGCCCGGTTCGCTCGAAAAATTGCTCGAGCTCGCGGCCAAGGACGAAGCCGCGGGTCTCGGCGACGCGCCCTGGCCGCCGCACTTTCGCAAGATGGAAGGCGAAGCGCCGCGCGTGGCTCCGTCGCGCGCCAAGTCCGCCGCCAAGAAACCGCCGCGCGACGAAGATGCCGCTGATCGTGGTGGCGAACTCTCCGGACAAAGACGCCGCGCTGGCAGGCCTGGAAAGATGGAAGAGCAAACATGCCGAGGCTGCCGGACTTCTCGCCGTCGACGACGTGCTGGTCGATTCCATGCGCGGCCGATCATCCACCTGGACGCGCATCCGCGTGAACCTGCGCCATGTGCCCGAAGCGCTGCGGCCGCCGCAGGAAACGCCCGATCCGGATGACGATCCGACGCGCGAATGGCGCAGCGCAGCGGTTCGAAGAGCGTAGCGCCGCCGCGAAAAAATCGCCATCAACTCCTGCGGCGGAACCACTTCGAGCTGCGCATAGGTGCAGTCGCTCGGCTTCTTGTCCGTGCGCCATCTGCGAAAATGCGCCATGTGACGGAAGCGCGTGCCCTGCATGTGCTCGTACGCGACTTCGACCACCAGCTCCGGCCGCAGCGGCTCCCACGACAGATCCTTGCCCTGGCTCCAGCGGCTCTGGCCGCCCGGCATGCGCTGCCCGGCTTCACCGGCTTCGGTCCATGCTCCGCCCAGCTCTTCCACGGATGATTGGCCAGCGCGTTCTCGCGATACGGCGCGAGAAATTCCGCCAGCTCCACGCGCTTCTCTTCCGTGAAGCTCGCGCAGACGCCGACGTGCTGCAGCGCGCCCGCATCGTCGAACAGGCCGAGCAGCAGCGAGCCGACCAGCGTGCGCTCGCCTTTCTTGTGCCAGCGAAAGCCGGCCACCACGCAGTCGCAATCGCGCTCGTGCTTGACCTTGAGCATCACGCGCTTGTCGGGCTCGTAGGCGCCCGCAACCGGCTTGGCCATCACGCCGTCGAGACCCGCGCCTTCGAAGCGGCGAAACCAATCCGACGCGACGCTCGAATCGCACGTCGCCGGCGTCAGATGGATCGGCGGCGTCGCCGATGCAAGCAGCGATTCCAGCTCGCGGCGCCGGCTCTGGAACGGCTCGCCGCGCAGATCGCGGTCGCCCTCGCAAAGCAGGTCGAAGAACACGATGGATGCCGGAATTTGCTCCGACAGCAGCTTCACCCGCGACGCCGCCGGATGAAGGCGGAGCTGCAACGCATCGAAATCGAGCCCATCATCCTTGGCGATGACGATTTCGCCATCGAGCACGCAGCGCGCCGGCAACTGCGCCCGCAGCGGCTCGAGCAACTCGGGAAAATAGCGATTCAGCGATTTTTCGTCGCGGCTCTGGATCAGGATCTCGTCTCCGTCGCGAAAGATCAGCGCGCGAAATCCGTCCCACTTCGGTTCGAAAATCCAAGCTCCGTCGGCAGGCAATTCGCCCACTCGCTTGGCGAGCATCGGCAAGACCGGCGGGTTCACAGGAAGGTTCACACCTGTCATGCTATACCGATTTCGATGCGGTGCTAGACTTGTTGGCAAATGAGCAATCGCAGCCGGAGTTTCGCGCGGCTAGCGTTGACCACGGCAGCCGTGCTTGCCGCCCGGCTCGTGGCCAGCAGGGTAGCGCCTCTCCCACCATCAAAGTGGACGTCCGCCAGGTGCTGGTTCCGGTAGTCGTCACCGACAAAGAAGGGCATCACGTCACCGGCCTGAAGCAGACGGATTTCAAAGTCTTCGAAGACGGTATCGAGCAGACGATCACCGCATTCTCCGTGCAGAGTTCGGGAGTGCCGTCGGTGGAATCCGCCGCGCCGGGCCCGGGCAAGCCTACTCCCGCAACCACTCCTGCCGCACCGAATCCCGCACGCCCCCGGCGCACTTATGTCATCGTCATCGATACGATGCACACCGCAATCGCCAACTTTAGCCATGTGCGGGATGCGCTGAAAAAACTGTTCCGCGAAGAGCAGGCCGGTGATTCGCAGTACGTGGTGGTCGCGATCGCGAGGACTGTGGAGGCGGTGCAGGACACCACACAAGACCCGGCGGCAGTGTTGAAAGCTATCGAAAGCAAGGATTTCCAGAAGTTACTGAAGGGCAGTCAGAAGAGCTCGCTCCAAGCCGAGTTGGATCGCTTCCGGCAGTCGCTCGATGAGGCCCGCGAGAAGTGCGACAAGGGCGACCCGGAATGTGGAATGCTGAGGATTCTCCTTCCCTCACAGGCAAACTCGATAGCAGCATCGGATTTAAACCTGACCACGGACTTCCTACGCAAATTTCGCGTTCTGATCGAACTACTGACGCGCACAGCCGGCCGCCGGACCGTCGTGCTGATCTCCGATGGGTTCTCACTGACGCCCGGCAAAGCGGCGCTCGAAATCCTAGCCTCCTATTTCCCCGAGAATCGCGGCGCCGCGCTCCGCTCAACGGAGAGAATGCGGGATGAATTCGAACCCATCGTCCGCCTCGCCGCCGCAAGTAACATTCCGATCTACACGATCGATTCGCGCGGTCTCTACACGATGGAGGATTTCGACGTAACCAAAGCCGGCTCCACCTCCAGGATGGCGCCTGCCGCACAGCTCACCATGAACGACGTCGCGCTCAACCAGGGCAACACTCTCGCCGAAATGGCCGCCGCCACTGGCGGTACGTTCTTTCACAACAGTAACGATCTCGCCGGCAGCCTCAAACGCGCCTTCGCCGACGGCCGCGAATATTACACGCTGGCGTATGTCTCGACCAACGCAAATCTGGACGGAAAATTCCGCGCGATTCGGGTCGAGGTGCGCGACCGCAAAGCCGTAGTCAACGCCAAGCGCGGCTACTGGGCTGTGGGCAACTGATCGCATGAGGCGGGGCTTCGCACCACTCGCGCTGAGTACCGCCGCGGTGCTCGCCTTCAGGCTGCTTGGCCAGCAAACGCAGCCGCCGTCCCCTACCATCAAAGTGGACGTTCGCCAAGTGCTGGTTCCGGTGGTCGTCACCGACAAAGAAGGACATCACGTCACCGGCCTGACCCGCGCGGATTTCAAAGTCTTCGAAGACGGCGTGGAGCAGACAATCACCGCATTCTCCGTGCAGAGCTCCGGGGCTGCCGTCGGTGGAGTCGGCCGCCGCTCGCGCGGAGCCGCTGCCCGGAGCCATTCCCGACACACCGGGCCCAAGACCTGCGCGGCGCACCTATCTGATCGTCATCGATACCCTGCACACCGCATTCCCGAACTTCGTCCATCTGCGGGAGGCCCTGAAAAAGCTGTTTCGCGAAGAGCAGGCCGGCGATTCCCAATATGTCGTGATGGCTCTCGCCAGGTCGCTGCAGATCGTTCAGAACACCACGCAGGATCCCGCCGCCGTGTTAAAAGCCATCGAAAGCCGGGACTTCCAAAAGGTGTTGCAGGGCAGCCAGCAGAGCCAACTGAAGAACGAACTGGATCGATTCCGCCAGGCGCTCGATGAGGCGCGGGCCGCCTGCGACCAGGCGCGATATGGACTGCGACCCCAAGAGACGCTTTTTGCCGCCTCAGGCCAACGCGATCGCCGAGTTCGACCGCAACCTGACCACCGCCTACTTGCGTCAATTTCGATTCCTGATCGAACAGCTTACCCGCACCACCGGCCGGCGAACCGTCGTGCTCATCTCCGATGGCTTCTCGCTTGTCGCCCGGCAAAGCGGCGCTCGAATATCTGGCTGCGTATTTCCCCGAGAATCGCAGTGCGGCGCTCCAGGCCAACGAGCGCATGCAGGATGAATTCGAACCCGTCGTCCGTCTCGCCGCCGCCAATAACATCCCGATCTACACAATCGATTCCCGCGGCCTGTACACCAATGAGTACTTTGACGCATCCAACCGCGGCTCGACACCTCGAATGGGACCCGCAGTTCAGACCATCATGAGTGACGTCGCGCTCTCCGAAGGCGACACGCTCGCCGAAATGGCCGCCGCCACCGGTGGCACCGTTTATCACAACAGCAACGATCTGCTCACCGGCTTGAAACGCGCCTTCGCCGACGGCCGCGAATACTACACCCTCGCGTATGTCTCGACCAATGCCAATTTAGACGGAAAATTCCGCGCGATTCGCATCGAGGTGCGCGACCGCAAAGCCGTAGTCAACGCCAAGCGCGGCTACTGGGCTGTGGGAAACTGAGCTACCCGCGCGAGCTGTCCTGCGTCTCCACCAGCACCCATTCCACCGGCTTGTCGGAAATATTCTCCACGCCGTACGCGTCGCGCTCCACCCAGGTCGAGTCGCCGGCCTTGCACTGGCGCACCTGCGGCTTGCCGTGCGCAAACAGCAGGCGGACATTCTGGTCCGTCATCGCCACTTGCACGTGAGCCGGCAATTCCACAATCATCGATCGTTCGTGCGGACCCAGGCGAAACTTCAGCACGCGCACGCGATCGTTGTCCACAAGCACGCTGAAATGCGCAGCGTCCAGATGCGCGGGATCGGTGTTGAAGATATCGGGCCGAAACAGCGGCGGTGACGCAAAGCGGTCCTGGCAAAGCAGCGAGCGCCGGAAACGCCAACCAGAAGAGACGAGTCATCTATCCCTCCCTAAGAAGTCTGTGAGCTATTCTACCGCTTGCCGTTTTTGGTGACCGAGCCTTCTTGCGCCACGCGAACCCGCGCGCCTTCCAGCTTCTTGCTGATTTTGGCGACTTCTACCGGATCGGCTTCCGCCTGCGCGCTGGTCTCATATTCCTTGAGCGAGGCCTGCCATTGCGCGATCGCTTCCTTCATCTTGCCCTGCGCGAAGTAGACATCGCCCAGATGATCGTGAATGGTCGGGTCCTTGGTCATCTTCTCGAGCGCCTGGCGAATGCTGGTGGCGGCTTCCTCGAGCTTGTTCTGCCGGTATTGCAGCCAGCCCAGGCTGTCCAGATAGGCGCCGTTCTGCGGCTCGAGCTGCACGGCCTTGCGGATCATCTTGTCGGCTTCGTCCAGGCGGATGTTGCGGTCGGCCAGCATGTAGCCGAGATAGTTGAGCGCGCTGCCATTGTCGGGATCGAGTTCCAGCACTTTGCGGAATTCGCTCTCGGAGGCGTCGAACTTCTTCATGCGCTCGAACATCGCTCCGCGCATGAACGCAATGTCGATCTGCTCCGGCTTGGACGTGGAAAGCTTGCCGGCTTCATCCAGTGCCGCCGTCATTTCGTCGTAGCGCTTGCCCTTCTCGTAGATCTGCGCCAGCGCTACGTACGTATCGCGATCGCGCTCGCCCGCCAGCAGGGAACGCACTTCCTCCGCCGCCTGATCCACCTTGCCCATATCGGCGGCCAGCGAGGCGTGGGCCAGTCTTCACGATGCGGTCTTTGGGAAATTTCTTGAGCGCGGCGTCGGCCTCTTCCTGAGCTTTAGGAAAATCTTTGGCGATGCGCAGCGTCTCGATGATCTCGACCGAGGCCCGCGGCGCGGCATCCGGATCCAGCACCGCGATCTGGCGGAAAGTCTCCACCGCCGTCGTGTACTTGTTGGCATTGCGGTACAGCCTGCCCAGCCGTTCCAGCAGCATGGCGCGGCTGTTCTTTTCCGAATCCGTGTAAGACTTCTTGGCAGTCTCGTCCACCAGCGCCTTCAGCGTGCGCATGGCTTCTTCCGGTTTGCCTTCGTCTTCCAGCAGACTCACTTCGTCGTAGCGGACTTCAATGTTGTCGCGGTCGATCTCTTTGGCTTTGGCAAAGGCCGCGCGCGCTTTGGGGAAATCGTGCTTCTCGCGATAGATTTCGGAAATGCGCAATTGCACCTGGAAATCGCGCGGATCGGCGGCGGCGATTTCGCCGTAGAGCTTCAACGCATCGTCGTAGCGCTTGATGAACAGCAGATTCTGCGCCAGGGCGCGCTTGATGCGGGCGTTGTCCGGCTCCATCGCCAGCGCCTGTCCCCAGACGTCAGCCGCATTGTCATAGTCGCGCGATTGTTCGTAAAAGCTCGCCAGCGTAGCGAGCGTGCGCGCATTGGGATTGCGCACCGTCACCTGGCGGAGCATATCGATCGCGTTCTTGGTATCGCCAACGTCGGAATAAACCATCGCCAGGCCCAGCAGCGCTTCTTCGTTGCCTGAATCCTGCGTCAGCACCTGCTTGTAGGCCTTTTCGGCTTCCGGCGAATTGTGCGCCAGACGATCCAGCCGGCCCAGCATCAGCCAGCTTTCCTGGTCCTTGTCATCGACCGAAGTGATCTTTCTGATACTGCTCGATGGCGCGCTTCAGCATCTCCTCGTTGATGCGATTCTGCTGAGGATCGCCGATCAGCCGGGCATAAATCCGGCCCAGCAAGCGCCGCGCTTCCAGATTGTCAGGATTCTGCTTCAGCAGTTCCTCGGCTTCGGTGACGGCGTCCTTGATACGGCCGGCCTGAATGTAGAGATCGGTCAGCTCTTCGGAAAGAAACGTCGCGCTCGGATCCAGCTTGAGCGCCGCCTTGTAGAAATCGATGGCCTTGTTGAAATAGTCGCCGCGATTGCCATACGCGCCGGCCATCTCCGAATACAGGTGGCCCATGGCAAAGTTGTAATAGGCGGAGGCTCGGTCGGAGGGCTTCGTTTCAGGGGCATTCTGCGCCGGCGCCACACAAGCCGCCAGCAGGGACAACAACAGCGCGTTTCGCGGAACGTTCATCGAGTAGAACTCTCTTTCGTCTGCCGGCTTGGTTGCCCAGCGGGCCGAGGACCTCTTTTAGTATTGTATAACGTCCCTGCAGCGCTCTGATCTGGAATGACCGAATCGCCGCTCATTATCGTCGTAGGCCCCACCGGCGCCGGTAAGAGCGCGCTTGCTCTGCGCATTGCCGAGGAATTCGATGGCGAGGTGGTCAACTGCGACTCCTTGCAGGTCTACCGCTACTTCGATATCGGCACTGCCAAGCTTCCGGTTGAGGAGCGGCGCAATATTCCCCATCACCTTATCGACGTCTTGGACCCCAATGAAGGTTTCACCGGCGGCGAATATGCTCGCCGCGCGCGGCCTTTGCTGGCCGAAATCACCGCCCGTAAACGCCTACCCGGTCGTGGCCGGCGGCACCGGGTTTTACCTGAAAGCGCTTATCGATGGACTCTTCCCCGGGCCGCAGCGCGACGATGCCGTCCGCCAGCGCTTGAGCGCTCGTGAGACTGCCCGGCCGGGATCCCTCGCGCGTCTGCTGCGCCGCCTCGATCCTGAAGCCGCCCGCCGCATCCATGCCAACGATTTGCCGAAGCTCATCCGCGCGCTCGAAGTCCGCCTGCTGGCGCACCGCCCCGTGACCGAAATGTTTCGCGAAGGGCGCGAGGCACTAGCTGGCTACAAGGCGCTAACCGTCGGCCTCGATCCGCCCCGCGAGGAGTTGTATGCGGTCCTGGACAGCCGCGCGCAGGCGATGTTCGCAGGTGGCCTGTTGGAAGAAGTTTCCGCGATTCTTGCGCTAGGGTTCGACGCCGCTTGCAAGCCGTTCGAATCGCACGGCTACAAACAAGCCTTGCAAATGCTGCGCGGCGAGCTCAGCCCGCAGCAGGCGCTCTTTTACACGCAGCGCAATACCCGCCGTTATTCCAAACGGCAAATGACCTGGTTTCGCCAGCAGCCGGGAGTCGAATGGTTTCGTGGATTCGGTGCCCAGCAGGATCTGCAGACCGCGATTGTGGCGCGCGTGCGGGCCTATCTCCAACAGTTTCAGAGTTAACACCGCGATCGCGAAACGTTTTCCGTTTTCCTTCGTATTACCTAGAGTTCGCCCCCTAGGGGGCCGCTGCTAGACTGAAGTCATGCGGCGGCTCCCGTTTTTTCTTTTGGCCCTCCTCAGTTTCCCCATGCTGGCGGCCGGAGCCGACATCGTCCTGGTGCTGCCCTTTTTCAATCAATCCGAATCCGGAAACCTGAATTGGATTGGCGAGAGTATTGCCGAACACACCCGCGAGTCTTTGGATTCCGAAGGTCTGCTGGTGCTGTCGCGCGAAGATCGTCTGGAGGCCTACCGGCGTCTCGGCATCCGGCCCGATGCGCGTCTGACGCGGGCTTCCATCATCAAAGTCGGCCAGGCGCTCGATGCCGCCACCATTGTCTATGGCTATTTCGAGGCGCCGGCGTCGGCTGGGGATGCGCCCGCCGCGCTCCGCATTACAACCCGCATTCTGGATCTTAAGCGCACCCAGCCCGGCCCCGAGTTCACCTCGACCGGCCCGCTCGAAGATCTGGCTTCGCTCGAAATGCATTTGGCCTGGCAGGCTTTGCAGGTGATCGCGCCCAACACCGCCCGGTCGGAAGAGGAATTCCGCCGCGGCCGTCCCCCGGTGCGCGTGGATGCCATTGAGAACTATGTGCGCGGGCTGCTGGCCGCCTCGCCCGAGCAGCAGCACCGTTTTTTTACGCAGGCGGCGCGCATCGACAACCGTTTTTCCCAGCCCTGCTTTCAACTCGGGCGCATGGCTTGGCGTCAGAAAGAATATGCGCAAGCCGCCGGCTGGCTGGAACGCGTCACCCGCACCGACTCGCACTACCTGGAAGCCGCCTTCCTGTTGGGACTGTGCCGCTACAATACCGGCGAATTTGCCAAGGCGCAGGAAAGTTTTCAAATCGTGGCCGCCGCCGCGCCCCTCAATGAAGTGTTCAACAATCTGGGTGCTGCCGAGTCGCGTCTGAATCAGATGACGGCAGTGGAGAATTTCAAAAAAGCCCTGGAAGGCGATGACGCCGACCCCGACTATCAGTTCAATCTGGGCTATGCGCTCTGGAAACGCGGCGATTTCGGCGCCGCCGCCGAACGCTTCCGTGCCGTGCTAGACCGCCAGCCTGAAGATTCCGAAGCCGTTATCTGGCTGGGCCGCTGTTTGAAGCGCGAAGGCCCGCGCGCCGGCGATCCGCGCAGCCTGGGCCGGGAACGCCTCAAACCCAATTTTGAGGTCGCTGCCTATCGCCAGCTCAAGGCCGAATTGGAAGCCAAGCCCTAACCCACGCTCAAGAAATCCGCCGCGCCTGCCGATATAAACAACAGGCGTATTTGCTTGGAAATTCTCGTCGCAGAAGACAATCCGACTTTCCTGCGGATTTTGGACAACATGGTCCGTAAGTGGGACTATCAGCCCATCCTCGTGCCCGACGGCACTCAGGCCTGGGAGATATTGCAACGCCCCGATTCCCCGCGGCTGGCCATACTCGACTGGATGATGCCCGGCTTGTCGGGTGTTGAGCTCTGCCACCGGTTGCGAGAGCAGAGCAAGGAACCCTACATTTATGTGCTCCTGCTTTCAGCCAAGAACAGCCGGGTTGAATTGGTGGAAGGCATGGAAGCCGGCGCCGACGACTATTTGGGCAAGCCCGTGGACAGCCACGAGTTGCGAGTAAGGCTGCGCGCCGGGGAGCGCATCGTCGATCTGCAAGCTCAATTGTTGAGCGCCCGCGATGCCATGCGCCAGCAGGCTTTGCACGATTCGCTCACCGGTGTCTGGAACCGCGCCGCCATTTTCGATTTTCTGAAACGCGAGCTCGCCCGCTGCCAGCGCGAGTCCACGCCGGTCTCGGTGGTGATGATCGATTTGGATCACTTCAAACTGGTGAACGACCGGCTGGGGCATCTGGCCGGTGACGAAGTGCTCAAAGAAGCCGCCCGTCGGATGATCGCCACCATTCGTTCTTACGACGCCGTCGGCCGCTACGGCGGGGAAGAGTTTCTCATCGTGATGGCGAATTCCGACAGCCACGCGGCCGCCGAGCGTGCCGATCAAATCCGTAAGGCTATCGGCGGTCGGCCTTTTCTGGGGGAAAAGACGGCGGTCGAGGTGACTTGCAGCCTTGGAGTGTATTCGACGCGTGGCGATGCACTTGTCACCCCCGAGGCGCTGCTCGAAGAAGCCGATGCGGCCCTGTACCTGGCTAAGAGAAACGGTCGCAATCGCGTCGAAGTCGGTGAGCCGCAAGCCGCGCCATCGAGAGATCCAGAGGTCGTTCTGGCCTGACCCCGTGCTAGCCTAGCCTCGTGATACCTAGCAAGGTGCCGAGGCTTCCGTTTGCACTGGTGATGGCGTCGTTAGCGGCCACCGGCTGCGGCTATGTGAACGATCCACTACCCCCGCCATTGCACATTCCTCAGCGGGTCACCGATCTCACTGTTGCCCAGACTGGCACGCGCATTGTGGTCCAATTCTCTCCGCCGCAACTTTCGACCGAAGGGGTGAATCTCCCGGCAGCAGTGCGGGCAGAATTACGAATTGGTCCGGCTTCCACTCCATTCCAGGTCGATCCCTGGTTAGCGCAATCGAAGCTGGAAGGCGAAATCAATATGGATGGCCACCTCGCCCGCGCCGAATTTCCAGCTACGGAATGGGTCGGTCAGGAGGTCGTGGTGGCGGTGCGGCTTTTTTCGCGAAAAGGCCGGCAGGCCGGCTGGTCCAATTTCGTGACCCTCACCATCGCCGCACCATTTGAATCGCCCCGGGACGTGCGGGCGGAAGCGGTGCCTGACGGCGTGCGGATCACATGGCAGGCGGCTTCGGGCCGGTTTCGCATCTTTCGCCGAGGCAGCACCGGAACCCAGCCACAGCTCAGTGCGACGTCGATCGGTGAGACCGATAGCGCTGAGTATGTGGACAAGACCGCGGAATTCGGCCAGACGTACCGCTATTCGGTGGAAGCCATCGGCAGCGTAGGAAAGGGGACGGCGCGCGCGGCCAGCGAGAAATCAGCTGAGGTCGAAATTCATCCGGAGGACCGTTTTCCGCCAGCCGTGCCAGCCAACGTCAGCGCCATTGCCTCTACCGGAAGTATTGAGGTGGCCTGGGAGCAGAACGCCGAGCCTGACCTCGCCGGATACCGCATTTACCGTGCCGAGGGCGCCAGCGAGTTCGGGAAAATCGGCGACACCCAACAGGCCCCCAACTATAGCGATCGCCAGATTCGCTCCGGGGTACGCTACCGCTATGCGATTTCGTCGGTGGATAAGGTAGGCAACGAGAGCGCACAGTCGCCGCCGGCCGAATTGGTCGCGCCGTAAAGTGAGGCAGGTCTCCGACCTGCCCCAGTGGCTACATGGCCCAGCGCCACAATGCGGCCCCGACCGTATAACCGGCGCCCACGGCGGCAAACAATACCAGATCGCCCTTTTTGAGCCGCCCGCTTTGCACTGCGTCGCGGGCAGCGAGCGGAATCGTGCCGGCTGTGGTATTGCCGTAGCGCTCGATGTTGATCACCACTTTTTCGCAATCGATCCCCAACCGCTCCGCCGTCGCGATAATAATCCGCCGATTGGCCTGGTGTGGAATCATCACGCCGACGTCCTTGGCGGTAAGGCCATTGCGCGCCAGCAATCCCTGGCAGATCTCGTACATTTTCCGCACGGCGAATTTGAAAACCTGCGCGCCGTCCTGATGCACGAAGTGCTTCCGGTCGCGCACCGTCTCCGCCGATGCCGGCATCCGGCTGCCTCCGGCGGGCATGCAAAGATAATCGCCGCCGGAGCCATCGATCTCGCCGAGAAAATCCAAAAAGCCCGCGTCCGGGTCGTCGCCATCGGCGAGCGGCTCGAGCAGCATCGCGCCGGCGCCATCGCCGAACAGGATGCAAGTACCGCGATCGGTATAGTCGATGATGCGGCTCATGGTGTCGGCGCCGATTACGAGCACTTTCTGGTGGGTTCCACCGCCCACCAGATGCGCGCCTGTGGTCAGGCCGTAGACAAAACCGGAACAGGCCGCGACCAGGTCGAATCCCCAGGCCTTGCGCGCGCCCAGGCGGTTCTGCACCAGGCAGGCGGTCGAGGGAAACATCATGTCCGGCGTGACCGTCGAAACCAGAATCGCGTCCAACTCGGACGCGTTGATGCCACGCTGCGCCAGCGCCACCTGGGCCGCTTCCACGGCCAGATCGGACGTGGCCATTTCCGGGCCGGCGATATGGCGCTCGGAGATGCCGGTGCGCTCCAGAATCCATTCATTACTGGTGGCGACCAGCTTTTCCAGCTCGAAATTGGTCAGTACGCGTTCGGGCGTATAGCAGCCCAGCGCACTTATTTTCACCTTGCGCACGTTGCCTCGCGATTTCTTGATGTCCCCGGAAAAAAAGGGTGAATGACCTTGATATGTTAAATTCAAAAGAAATGCAACATCACTTGGAGGCGGTGGACTCGGCTGGCTCGCTCGAAGGCCTGCAGAGCATGCTGTTCTTCGAGAGTCCGGCAGAAATCTACGCCAGGGTTTTCCGCCAGTTGAAGCCGCGCACCCGCCCCCCGTCTTTTGAAGTCGAGTTCTGCCCATTCGCCAACGCGGATAGCTCCATAAGGCTCGAGGCGGACGTTATCCTGGTTCGCATCTCCGATCTTCTGGAAGGCGCGCCCGCCCCGGTCGTGGAAGCCCTGGCCTTCATTCTGCTTGGGAAACTGTACCGGCGTCCCGTTCCCCGGATTTACCAGCATCGCTATCGTTTGTACCTGAACCGGCGCGATATGCGGCGGCGCATGCACCTGGTTCGCCAGATACGGGGGCGAAAGTTCCTATCCGGCCCAAAAGGCGTGCGCCACGATTTGGAAGAGGTGTTTGAAACGTTGAACCAGAGCTTCTTCGACGGCCTGCTGGGGCGCCCGCAGCTGGGCTGGAGCCGGGGGGTGTCCCGCACCATGCTGGGACATTTCGATCCGTCCCACAACGCTATTGTGATCAGCCGGGTCTTCGACCGTCCCGGTGTGCCGCGGATTGCCCTGGAGTACGTGATGTTTCATGAAATGCTGCACTTGCGCTATCCCGTGGACCACGCCGGTGCGCGGCGCAGGGTGCATACGCGGGAATTCCGCGCGGCGGAGAAGGTATTTCCCCGCCTGGCGGAAGCAAAGCAGATATTGAAGGAACTATAATTCGAACTATCGAGCGCTTTTATGCGCCGGACGGTTCGGCGGCCATCGTGGCCAAATTGCGCACTTCGAAACGAATGGCATCGAGCGGCGCCAGCAAGGCCTGCAGATCGACGCTGCCCATTCCGTAGCGGAACAGTACCAGGCGGCATTCCACGGTCATCATCGCGAAGGCGAACATGAAGCGCTGCTTGGCGATCAACCGGGCCAGATCCGGGCGATCCACTTGAGAATGGACCATAAGGACCTTAATTGCGCTCAAAACGCGACCGAAGTCTTTGCGCATACAACGCGTATATCCGCGGAATATGTTGCTGCGTTCGATGCGAAAACGATTGGCTAACATGCGGCCGCAACCGGGCCGGGAGGAGAGATACTGCAAATCTTTGCCATCGAGCAGGCGTTCCAGCGGGCGATAGCGCACGGGACTAAACAGCTTATCCCAATTGTCATTAGGCGGCGCCGTGCTTTGTGGGCCTACAAGCTTGCTGAACAGAAGCGCAAAAGCAACTCCTAGTGTTCCAAAACAAATTGTGGCCACTACCAGTGCGGTATCCATCACTTATGCTCCGGACTGAGCATAGCTGATTAAATACTCGGTTGCAAGTGGAATTTCTACTATGAGATACACACCTATTGCCTACCGAGCTAGCGCCGCCGCTCAATTGTCAGCCACTTAACAGTGGTGGCAGCCGGAATAGCACCACGGATATCCGGCTGAAAACAGATCAGATGGCGTTGCCGAAAACCGAATCCTACCGTACAAACGGGCAGGGGTGGCAAGTCGGATAAGGATCGTGAGCCGACGAGGTGCCGGAGGCGGCCGCAAACGCTAATGCCAACAAGGCTACGGCGAAAATCTTTTTAAACATGATGTTAGTTCTCCTTGATTAACTTTGGTGTTAGGACGAACACTATCCTAGGAGAACTTCACTAAAGTGTGGGGGCTTTGGTGTATTTTTTACGTGAACAGAACAGCGAGACGCATTTTGTTTTTGCTAATTCAATATGGTAAAACCTGTCTTGGCGCTCACCCGGTAAAAATCGGGGAGTTGCTGACTTGCGAAACGGGGGGCAGGGGTCTTGACTATGAAACTGGATCGGAGCGCCGCGGCGGACCTGTGGCGTAATACGCTTTCCCAGATCCCGACTACTTTTGGCCGTATTATTTACCTGGCCTCGCTGCGTGATTCCAATACCGGGGTCTATACTCACCACGGGCTCGGCCAGTTATTCGGCGAAGACGAAACCGATCAAACCCTGCGCGCCAGCCACGATCAGACGTTCGCCGAGTGGCTGTGCTTCACCATTGAACAGCAAAAGCAGGACGTAGAAGATTATCTGGACGACGTGGAAGGCGATAAGAAAGCTGTGCTGGCCAACTGGCTAAGGCTTTCGCCTTATCGTAATTTTGTTCCCGCGTCGGCGCGCGATGTGGAGCGCAAGCTTTTCAATTCGGATCTGGATATGATTCTGGAAGTTCTCAGGTGCGATTACGCCGTCGCTTCCCCTGATCCAGACGCATAGCCACTCCGGTTACCTGCCCAATCACATCAATATCTTCGGGAAATAAATAGACCTCCGGATAGGAGCCGGAAGCCGGGTGAGGCTGCACCACCAACTGATTTTCATTTAACGTGCACCACCCGCAGGCAAAACCCTTGCGATGCTCCAGAAAGTAGATGGGACGCTCGAATTCATTGGTCCAGCCGGTATTGATGACCTTCCGGCGCGACTCGTCAATCAGCACCAGCGAGCCCGGTTGAATGAGCGGAAACATGCCCCAGTCTTCCGTTCCGATGTAGGCGTAGCGGAAATTCTTCAAATCCATTCCATTGAGAAGCGTGAGCGGAAGTTTGCCCCAGCGCTGGATCATGCGGCTCAGAAATGTGGTGCGCCGCAAATCAATTCCGGGGTCGAGCGAAAGCGGCATTTGCACATCGCCATATCCGTTTCCGCTAAAGCCGATCATGTGGGTTTTTTCCAACTGAATGCTGCCGGCATCGGCGGCCAGCGAGCCCATATTTACGCCATACCAATCCAACACTTCATTGATGTCCAGGCGATAAATGGTGCACAAGGAATACAGGCGGTAAATGCTGGGGACGGTGCCGCGATTTTCGATATCGGAAAGCCGGCTCAAGGCAATGATGAATTCGTCGTTGCTATGCCGGTTGGCAATTTGCAGGCTGGCCTCTTCCACATCACGAAACCTGAGGTTGAGACGTTCCCGCGCCCGCTTCAGCTTTTGGCCGGCTTCTTCCATGCTATTATCCTGTGTCGGGGCGGCCAAACTGGACTCCGTTTTCCTCGTTCACCCTCCGAGTTAATCTGCTCGGATTATATCGGTGGCAGGGTGTTGGCAGCAAGGCAAATATCGCATTTTTGTTCTGATTTCAGAACAGGACTTCAGCCGAGGCTGGGAATTTGAAAATTGTGGTAGGTGTGTCGGGAGCAAGTGGAGCCATTTATGGCATCCGGCTGCTTGAAAGGCTACACCCGATTGCTGAGGTGGAGACCCATTTAATCCTCACGCGCTCGGGCGAAAAGACACTTTTTCTGGAAACCGGCAAGAAAGCGGCCGACCTCAAGGCGCTCGCCGATCACAGCTACCCGCTGGAAGACATCGCCTGCCGCCTCGCCAGCGGCTCGTTTCGTACGGATGGCATGGTTGTTGCACCCTGTTCTATCCATACAATGTCAGCCATTGCAACTGGCATCACCTCTAACCTGCTCACGCGTGCCGCGGACGTCACCCTGAAAGAAAGGCGAAAATTGATTTTGATGGTCCGGGAGAGCCCATTGCACCTCGGACATTTGAAAACCATGGTCGCTTTAGCGGAAATGGGGGCTATTATTGCGCCTCCCATTCCAGGATTCTATCACCGCCCCGCTAGCGTCATGGATTTGGTGGATCACAGTATCGACCGCGTTTTGGACTTGTTGGGCCTGCCTGCCGGGGACAAACGGCGCTGGGATGGTCCGGAGATGCCCTCATGAAGCGGCCGTTGGTGGCATTTCAGGGCGAGCGCGGGGCATTTAGCGAAGAGGCTGCCCGCAAATTGCTGGGAAGTGATATCGAAGTCCTCGGGTGCCAGCGCTTCGAGGACGTATTTCGCAGTTTAGTGGCCAAACGCGTGCAAGCCGCCGTGATTCCGATCGAAAATACGTTACACGGCTCCGTCCACGAGAATTACGACCACCTGCTGCATTTCAACCTGCCCATCGTGGCGGAGACCAGTATTCGCATTGTTCACCACTTAATGGCACCCCCGGGAGTCTCGTTTTCCCAACTCCGGCGGGTGTACTCCCATCCAGTGGCGTTAAATCAGTGTTTGAACTTTTTTGCCCAGCACCCGAAGATCGAACGCGTGCCCTTTTACGACACCGCCGGTAGCGCCAAAATGGTGATGGCCGACCGTCCAGAGGGCGCCGGCGCCATTGCCTCGGCAGTGGCGGCTGAAACCTACGGCGCGCGCATCCTGCGCCGGTCGATCGAAGACGACCGCCAGAATTTCACCCGCTTCTTCCTGCTGCGTAATCCAGGCTTCGCCAGGCGGCATCCCCGGGCGGCCGGCCGCAAGACCCAGTGGAAGACGTCGCTGGTATTTTCCGTGCGCAACATACCGGGTGCGCTATTCCGGTCCATGGGCGCGTTTGCCCTGCGCGATCTGGATCTGGCCAAAATCGAATCGCGGCCCATGCGCGGCAAAGTCTGGGAATACATGTTCTATCTGGACTTCATCGGCCGCGCCGACGCGCCGGTCTCCTGCAACGCGCTGAGCAACCTTCGCGAAGTGGCGGACTTCGTGCGGGTGCTGGGCTGCTATCCAAGAGGGGATTGAGCGCGTTACACTCCGCATATGCTTTCTCGACGCGATATCCATAAGCTGGCGCTAGCTGCGCCGTTCAGCCGTCTGTTCGCCAAACCGAACTCCACCGTTGCCGGCGTGCAACTTGGCGTGCAGTCCTACAGTTTCCGCGACCGCCCGCTGGACGCCGCGCTTAAGGCGATGGTGGATATCGGCCTGAGCGAGTGCGAGCTTTACCAGGGGCACGTTGAGCCCAAAGTGGGCCGGGATGAGCTGCGCAAATGGCGCCTCAGCGTCCCGATGGAAGAATTCCACAAAGTGCGCCAGAAATTCGTTACCGCCGGAGTGGTGTTGTACGCCTACAACATCAGCTTCCGCGACGACTTCACCGATGAAGAGATTGCCCGCGGCTTCGAAATGGCGCACGCGCTCGGCGTGACACGGATTACCGCTTCTTCGACGCTATCGATGGTGAGCCGCATCGAGCCCCACGCCGCGAAAGCCAAGATTTACGTGGGCATGCACAATCATTCCAATGTGAAAGACCCCAACGAGTTCGCCACCCCGGAGAGTTTGGACAAGGCAATTCAGGGACGCTCGCCTTACATTGCCATTAATCTGGATATCGGCCATTTCACCGCCGCCAACTACGATGCCGTGGATTTCCTGCAAAAGCATCACTCGCGCATCGTCACGCTACACATCAAGGACCGCAAAAAGAACCAGGGCGACAACGTGCCCTTAGGCGAAGGCGATACGCCGATCAAACCGGTGCTGCAGATGCTGAAGAAGAACAGATATCCCATTCCGGCCAATATCGAATACGAGTACAAGGGAGGCGATACGGTGGTCGAAGTCCGCAAGTGCCTGGATTACTGCAAGCAAGCGCTGGCCTAAAAGGAAAATTTCCATGCTTACCCGACGGCAATTCGGCGCGCTCGCGCTCAGCACGGTTCCCCTGGCGCAGGCCGCCAAGTTCGAGAGCGTCAAGATCGGCAACCAGTCTTATAGCTTCCGCGATATGCCGCTGGACGCAGCCATTCAGGCCATGGCCGCAATGGGGCTGAAGGAGTGTGAGCTGAGCCAGGGCCATATGGAGCCGCCCAAGCTGGATCGCGAGGCGCTGCGCAAGTGGCGCTTGACCGTTCCGCTGGACGAATTCCGCAGCGTGCGCAGGAAATTCGATGCGGCCGGCGTTCACCTGCATTCCTACAGCTACAACATCAAAGACGATTTCACCGATGAGGAAATCGCCCGCGGCTTCGCAATGACCAAAGCTCTGGGAGTGAACTGGTTCACGGCTTCAGCCACGGTTTCGGTGACGCCGCGCATCGACCACTACGCATCGCGGGAAAAAGTCTACGTCGGCATGCATAATCATGCCAATTTGAAAGATCCCAATGAATTCGCGCGTCCGGAAGCGTGGGAAAAGGCCATGCACGGCAGTTCGAAATATATCGCCATCAATCTGGACATCGGCCATTTCACCGCCGCCAACAACGATCCGGTCGAATTCCTACTCAAGCACCACGACAAGATTCTGACGCTGCATCTGAAAGACCGGAAAAAGAATGGCGGCCCTAACATGCCGTTCGGCGAAGGCGACACGCCCATCAAGGAAGTGCTGCAGGTACTGAAGAAGAACAAATATCCGATTTACGCCAATATCGAATACGAATATAAGGGCGGCGATACAGTGACCGAAGTGAAGCGCTGCCTGGATTACTGCAGAAACGCGCTAGCCTAACACTTCTCCATTTCCAGAAACTGAGTCGGTAAGCACCGCTCCCTCTGGTCACGGCTCGCAATCGGAACAGGATTAAAATTACGCCAGTAAACCGCCGTGTCCCAAACACGCCACTTCCCAGGTCGAGACGCGATAGCGCGCCAGCAGCGGAGGCAGCACCAAGTCCACCACGTTGGGCTTAGCGGATCGGAAACAGCCTGGCGCGGAGACGATCGGAATATCATCTTTATAAGCCAGCATCAATAGGTTGCCCGGCTCGACTGGCGCGAGAAAGCGTTCCAATTGTCCCCCTGCGCGCGTCAGAGCGCGTCCAATCACATCTTCCGGGCCCGCTGGGGCCGTGGTTGATGCCACCAGAATCAGCGAAGGCTTGGAGCGAAGCAGGTGCTGCAGTGCGCGTCCCACCGCGGCGTCCTCTTCGACGCAGGACAAAACAAAAGTCGAAGCCACGCCGAAGCGCTCCAGGCGCTGCTTCATGATGTTCTCGAAAAGCTGGCGGGCGCGCTCGCCGCTGGCCGGATCGGAATACAGCACGCCGATCACCGGATTTCGCACCGGCCGGGCCTGCATCATGGGCCCTCGCTCGCGGAGCATCGAGCTGATGGCGTCGAGTTGGTCGCGGGCTACGGCAAACGGCGCGCTCTTCACTGTTGCGATGCGCTGCCCGGCCGAAGCGAAACTGAAGTTCAACGCGCTCGCGATCACGACGCTGGCGGTGCAATTGATCTGCTTCAGCAATTCGTCGTCCACCAGAACGCAGCAATCTTCGGTGGCATGCAAATTGGCGCGGCCCCCGGCAGCCAGGCGAACTTCATAAGAGCCGCAGCCCATTTCGCTCGCCACCGTGCAGACCGCTTCATCTTCGCTGACTTCGCCTTCTTCGAGCTCAGTAACCCAGACCTGCTCCATGCCTTCCGACTCCAGGACGCGAATGTCTTCGTCGCTGATCATGTGGCCCTTGGCTAGCAGCTTTTTGCCGCCTGAGCGAAAGACCGTGCAGCAGAGGATCCTTCCCGTTGCAACCTTGACGTCCACCGTCTGCGCCTTCATCGGTCCCTCATCCAACAAGCCATGCTCCGTCCGCACTCGCTTGTTGTTGTCCAGAATTATACAGGGTAATAGTAGTGGATTAACGGTTACTTCTCAGGTAATTTCTGAACCCATTTGAGAGGTCCCAGAGGCCTGCGAGTGGGGGGAGAAGCTTCGGGAAAGTGGTTACTATTTTCCGATTTTAGGTAATAAGATGAGGCCGTCTCCCTCAAATGGGGGTAGTGGCGTGGCGCCGAGCCCAGGGCGCGCCTGCTCCCAATGTTGCGGCCGCAACACGCGCACCATGGCGATTTCGTCGCAGCATTGAAACTTGGGACAACGCAAACAATCCTTCCAGGCCTTCAGTGGCAATTCGCCGCGTTCCACTTCTTCAAAACCCATCCGGCGGAAGAATTCGGCCACATAAGTGAAAGCGAAGACCGCATCCAACTCGTATGCCTGGGCCTCGGCCACCAACATTTCGACGATGCGGCGGCCGACGCCGTGGGATTTCAGGCTTTCGTCGACGGCAAGCGATCGCACTTCGCCCAGAATTGGCGTATAGAAGTGCAGCGCGCCGCAGCCGGCCAGCTTTTCGCCGGCATAGGCGACGGAGAAATCGCGAATATTCTCGGAAATCTCGAATTCGGTGCGCGGCAGCATGATGCCTTTTCCTGCATAACCGTTAATGAGGGTAAGCAGCGGGACAATATCGGTCATTTGCGCCTTGCGCAGTTCGAGCGGAACAGCAGCGCCGACCGGCTCGCCCACTGATTCGTATGTGAGACCGCTGATCATTGGAGTGTCGTTCCCACGGATTCCCCAGCTAAAAGCCGCGCGATTATTCCCGGCGTGGCTCCCGGCGCGATACGGATTTCCCGCACTCCGTCGCGTAGTGCGCAGCCGGCGGCGTCGAGTTTGGCCCGCATTCCCCCTTTGGCCACGCCATCGGCGATGAGCCGTTCGCTCTCGGCCAGCGACAACACCGGCCGCACCGTGCCGGATGCGTCGAGCACGCCATCCACATCGGTGAGAAATAGCAATTGACGCACGCCGAAGCCACTGGCGCAGGCCACCGCCATTTGGTCGGCATTGACGTTATACATGCGTCCTTGCCGATCGCCGGCCATGCACGCGACCACCGGCAGATAGCCATTGGCAAGCAGCAGATCGACCAGTTCGGGATGCGCGCGCACCACGCGGCCCACGGCGCCAAGCGCAGGATCCATCTGCTCGGCTTCCACCATGTTGGCGTCCACTCCGGAAAGGCCGACCGCGCGCGCGCCAGCCCGCACCAGCGCGGCGACCAATTCGCGATTCACCGATCCCGCCAGCACCTTCACCACGGCGTCCAGCGTTTCGGGGCCCGTGACGCGCAGGCCGTTTACAAATTTGCTCTCGACGCCGCGCTCGGCAAGATACTGCGTCATTTGCCGCCCGCCGCCGTGGACGACGACGACTTCGCGTCCGCTGTTGGCCAGCTTAGCGATTTCACCAGCCAGGCGATCGCGCACCTCGGGCGTATCGAGCAGCGTCCCGCCCAGTTTGATGAGCGTTCTCACAGCAGGCCCGCCGTTTCGTCAAATCCCAGCAGCAAGTTCATGTTCTGGACGGCCTGACCTGCTGCGCCTTTTACCAGGTTGTCGATCGCGCTTACTACGACGCGCGCGGCCGGTTGCGGCATCCAGAGTTACGCCGATGTCGCAGAAATTGGTGTGAGCGACGGCGCGCAGATCGGGCACGCGGCCGGCATCGTAGACCGCGCACAAAGGGCTCGCTGGCGTAGCGCTTGCGGTAAATGGCGGCTATGTCTTCGGCGGTGGTACCGCTGGTCGCGCGGAAATAAATGGTTTCGAGAATCCCGCGGTGGATTGGCAGCAATTGCGCGGTGAAACTCAGCTCCGCGGCTTCGAGGCCGGAGACTTGCAAAATCTCGGGAACGTGCCGGTGGGTGAGCAGCGCGTAGGCAGAAAAATTTTCGGTGACTTCGCAGAAACTGGTTTTGAGCGATGGCTTGCGGCCCGCGCCGCTCACGCCGCTTTTGGCGTCGCACACGATGCCGGCTTCGCGGCGAATGACATTCGCGTCGAGCAGCGGCCGGATGGCGAGATTGGCGGCCGTGGGATAGCAGCCGGGATTGGCGACCAGGCGCGCGCCAGGAATGCGCTCGCGGCAGAATTCCGGCAGGCCGTAGGTGGCTTCGGCCAGCAGCGCCGGCTGAGTGTGCGGGTGGCCATACCAGGCGAGATAGCGCTCCGGCGTGCGCAGACGAAACGCTCCGCTGAGATCGATGACGCGCGCGCCGGCGTCCAGCATGGCCGGAGCCAGATCCATCGAAACTTCATGCGGCGTGGCGAGGAATACGATGTCGATTTTCTCGGCACGGACGGCTTCGGGCGTCGCAGGAATCGCCGCTAGCCCGGAAGGGAAGCCGGAAGCAGTCGGCAACGTCGGCGCGGTGCTCCATGAGTACCGGTTCGACCTGCGGATGGCGGCGCAGAATCCGCACAAGCTCCGCCCCACTGTATCCCCGATAGCCAATGATGCCGACACGCTGCGCCATATGATTAAATATTCAGATGTATGAATAAATATACTATGGCTCGAGCGTAATCCGCAAGCGCGAGCCGGTGGCTTGCGCGTAACGCTCTAGCGTGCGGGTGGAGGGCTTGCTGCCCCCGCCCTCCAAGCGGGCAATCACGGCCTGAGTTGTTTTCATCCGGCGCGCCACTTGTTGCTGGGTAAGGCCGGCGCGGGTGCGCGCCTCAATGAGGGCGGCTACGAGGGAGAACTCCTTCCCCAGCGCTTCATATTCGCGCCGGTATTTCGAGTCTTTCATCCATTTTTTGTGAAGATCATCCACACGGACTCGGCTCATTGGTCTACCTCCTTTGCCCGCTGCAGCGCCAAATCAATCTCCCGCCGCGGCGTCTTTTGAGTTTTCTTGACGAATACCCGGACCACGACCACACGCCGGCCTCTTGCTGTCACGTAAATCGCCCGAGAATGTCCATCCTTGCTTTTCATCCGCATTTCCCACAACGGACCCTCAAGGTGCTTCACATACGGCTCACGCACCTGCTCCAGACCGTGGCTTTGGATCAGTTCCACAATCCGGCGAAAACGCGCTCTCATCTCGGCGGAAAGAGCTTCAAGTTCCTCGCGAACGCGGGCGTCCAGGACTTCAACGATCCACGTCATACGGCTCAGTCACATTATCGCATTTTTGCAATATCAACGCCTGGGCTAAAATCGAGATCGAGGAGGGTGGCTGTCTGTCGGTAAAGACTACGATCCTTGGTGGACTGCTTCTCGTCGCGCTGTTGACGAACGGCACCGCCGAAGACATGCAAAGAGGAACGCTGAAAGTGAATGACCACTGGTCCGTTGCCCTCGATGGAGGCAAAGTTGAGGGCATCGTCGTGCTGGACGGCGACGGAAGAGAACCACCCCAGCATCCGCGCGGCAAAGATTGGGATTTCTGGTTCGATGCGTCGTCGCTTGGCCTTTTCCTCAACCCTCAAAATCGAGCCATGTTCGCGACCGTAGGCACGAGCGAAGCGGGGAAGTCCGGCTGTCAGGCGGCGGCATACAAACGCAATCGGCTTCGGATTGACAAGCTACCTGCGGGATCGCACATTTGCGTTCTCACATCTCATCTCAAGTATGCCGAGCTGACGATCGTGAACAGCGCGAAGGCGCCGCTGGAGTTCGCCTACACCTTGTGGGAGCCTAGTGCTCCGCCGCCGAGCGCGCCGCCAACTCCCCGATAATCGGCAGCGAGTACGTCTCTTCGTGGCTCGCTTTGATGATCATGAAGACGCAGACGAACAGAATGAGCGCTTGCAGCAGCTTGTCGACGCGAAGCATCGGTTCGTGGATCACGCGGAACATGGGCGTCAGCACCCACTCGACCAGCAACATGGCCACGAACAGGTACAGGCCCTGGAAGGCGTGGAAGCGCACGTTGCGGTCGTTGCGGAATTTGGTCGACGCGAGCACGATTACGGAGCCGATCCAGCCGATCCACGGGATATAGCAAAGAATAGCTGCGGTGCGCGGCGTAATGCCGCCCAGCGGGTCTGCCGGCGGCGGCGCCGTTCCGGGCTGGCGCGCGCCGCACTTGGCGCAAAACACGTGAGCGTTGTCCACCTGGTTTCCGCAACTGATGCAAAAGGGCATCTATCACACAATACGTTACGTCATGGGCGAATGTTCCGGCAAGCCCGTGACCCACAATATGATACGATTTCGACCATGCGAGTTTCCCTGCTGGCCCTGCTTCTGGCGCTAGGCGCTCATGCGCTTGCCGCGAAAAACCTGGAAATCTACTTCGTCGATGTGGAGGGCGGGCAAGCCACGCTTTTCGTCGCGCCATCGGGACAATCCATGATGGTGGATACCGGATGGCCGGGCCTGAACAACCGCGATGCCGACCGCATCGCCGCCGTTGCCAAGCTGGCCGGGGTCAAGCAAATCGACTACCTCGTCGTCACTCACTATCACGACGATCACGTGGGCGGCACGGCGCAGCTCAACGCTAAGCTGCCCATCAAGAATTTCGTGGATCACGGGGCTAGCGTCGAAAACGATGCCGCTGGCAAAAGGCTATACGAAAAATACCTCAAGGTCCGCGAGGGTGGCACGCATATCGAAGTGAAGCCGGGCGATAAGGTGCCGATCGCCGGGCTCGACGTGATTGTGCTCACTGCGGGCGGTGCGGCCATTCCCCTCGCGCTGGCGGGCGCCGGCCAACCGAATCCAGCGTGCGCCACGACCAAACCGATGGATAACGATCCGACGGAAAACGCGCGCTCGGTGGGCACGCTGATCACTTACGGCAAGTTCCGCACCATCGATATGGGCGATCTCACGTGGAACAAGGAGATCGAGCTCATGTGCCCGAACAACAAAGTGGGCACGGTGTCTATGGATATCGTTTCGCATCATGGCATGGATATTTCCAACTCGCCGGCCCTGGTGAATGCGCTTCATCCACAAGTGGCCATCATGGACAACGGGGCGCGCAAAGGCGGCTCGGTCGCGGCCTGGCAGACGCTTCACAAATCGCCGGGATTGGAAGACATCTGGCAACTGCACTTTGCCGTCGAGGGCGGCAAGGAGAATAATTCGCCCGACGCTATGATCGCCAACGTCGATGAAACCGGCAGCGCGCACTGGATCAAAGTAACGGCGATGGCGGACGGCAGCTTCACTGTGGTCAACAGCCGCAACAAGTACACCAAGACGTACGCGGCGCGATAAAAACACAAAGAGCGCGGGGAATGGGGGGGGGGGGGGCTTCGCCGCGCTCGAGGTGTCTCCTCCGAAAATTTCTGTATCCAGGGACAGAATACCGGCTGAAGATTAGCTTCGCGTGACCGCTGGGTGAATGTTTCGTAACAGCCGAGGCCGACCGGCGGGGATATGCTAGGATTGCATGTAGAACGGCCAAAACTGCATCTCACGGAGAGGTGGCTGAGTGGTCGAAAGCAGCGGTTTGCTAAACCGTCGTAGGGTCACAAGCTCTACCGGGGGTTCGAATCCCCCCCTCTCCGCCAGTAACCTTTTCAGGCTCTACGCACAAGGGCTCTACGGGCTCTACGCCAACAACGGGGGCAGCGGCCTGTTCCCGAAGCTGATTTCTAAGCACATAATACCTTGACTCGAAGCCGGTAGTTTTGGAAGTTGCGGAAGCCGTAGGCTTGGCGATTGATGACCTCCATTTTGTTGTGGAAACCCTCGGTGATGCCGTTGTTGCGGGTGAAGCGCCACATGGCGACGATCTCCTGGCGTCCAGGAGGAGAGCGTCTGGCCGAGTTGACCAGTTGAGCCAGGCCGGCCTGGCGCAACTGGTTCAGGGCACGCAGGAAGCGCGGGATCAAGACCTGGCATTGCTGGCGAGTGCGATGCTTCTTCAGCAGCAGGTAGCAGAGCCGCTGCTTGAACCGGTAGATGACTTCCAGGGCTGGGTATTCTGCCAGGTAGGCGGCCAGCCGGAGCAGCTGATCGGGGCGCAGATTGTGGCGGTGCCGTCGCATCAGGGACAGCAGTCCGCGATTCTTGGAGCCGACCGGATCGAGCTCACGCCAGCAGTTCAGGAAGTGATGATTGACGAGGCGGATCACGTGGAAGCGGTCGGCCACGATCAGCGCGTTGGGAAAGTGCGAGCCGGACCAACGCGCGGTAGCTGGTGGCCAGATCCATGCACACCACCCGCACCTCGGGTTTGCCTTCCAGCTTCTGAAAATAGGCCTCAGGGAGAGTTCCGAGCGCCCCAGCACCACGTCGTAGACTCTGTGCCGGTGCAGGTCGCAGAGCGTGGTGGCGAACCCCTTCTTGCGAGTAAAAAAGTGTTCGTCAATGCCCAGCACCCGCGGACAGCGTGGCGAGTACCACTCGGCCGAACTGCCGCTTTAAGTCCGTGCCGGAAGTAGCGCTCGACGGTGGCCGCGCCGATGCCTTCCGCCTCCCCAGGCGGCTGCGATTGATGCCGTCCAGATGCTGGCGGAAGATCATCTTCTGAAACGCTTCACTGGACCGCTGGCACGGCAGAATCCCAGGGAATCGCTCCCGGAAGTATCGCCCGCAACTCTGGCAGCGCCACTTCGAGGCTTCCAATTCGAGAACACAATGCCGCAGCCCCCAGTTTTCATCTCGCACGCGACGTTGATATCGGCCTTTGTTGCGCAGCCGTTCACTCCCACAGTGTGGGCATGTCCTCAGCCCCGTATGCCGAGCCGATATCGTCACCCCACCACTGCTGATCCGTAAATCGCTAATCTCATAGTCGGGCAGCCCTAACACCATCTGATTTGACCAAAACAATTCCTCCAAGAATGTTTTATCAAGTCAGGGATCGGCTGCCCCCATTTCTGATGAAGAGCCCGCTTGTCTTGCCTTCATGCGGCCGTCAGTTGCCTGGCTGCTGAGAACGCAGGGCGATAGCCACAACCACATCAGACGGTCCGGCGTACAGATTCCGATTGGATTTGGCAATTTGTTCAGGCGTCAAGGGAAGAGCATCACAAGACAACCGCGAAGGGCCGCCGCTTACCACAGCAACTTTTTCGCCGATAGGAATGATACAGAACGGCTTTCCCCAAGCATCCACCTTTACGTTGGCCTCCATTTGGAGAGGCTCACTTGTGCGGGGCGGGTGCGACCCGCCTTGACGAAGCACCACGTTACCCACCTGCTTGGCATTCCATGCGGTATCAAACATGTTGGCATACCGTTTGAACTTCTGAGGGTCCCTCTGGTACGCCTCAATCAGCCCCGGACCTTTGTTGGCAGCAGCGGAAGCAAACAACGCATCTAAGCCGACTTTGCCCTTGAGTTGTTCGGCTGGCACCACCTCCGCTTTTAAATGCTGCCCCTCGAAGATGGCCTCACCCATCGCGCCCTTAAATGCAATCTCAGCATTTGAGATTTGCTGACTTGTTCGCAGAAGGCGAGAATTGCGAGTGAAATCGTAGTAATGATATAGAGCGACTCCAACGACCAACGCGCCTAGCCCGCCAGCCGCGGAAATCAGAATCCTCTTTTTGCCCATCGTGCTGATGTTATCCCAACTCTGAACTTTAACGGTCAGCGCGCGGTAGCGCGGTCTGGTTGATCCGTTCTATCCTTTTTTCCGCCGGTAACGCCGGATTGACCAGGCAGTCGCTAGGCCGCAAAGCGTCCCTGGCATCATGAGAGCAGCGCTTACCAGGATTTCTAACGGGAAAAGGTTATGATCGACGTGGTTGGCCTGCGCGTCGCCGCGCACGCCTTCAGTTTGAAGGCGTCCGCTACGCTGGAAGTAGGGCTCACCGGCCTTTTCGGCCACCTGCTCGCGCGTGTCGCCCACTCGGATCGAAAGCAACGACTGGGTGGATGCGGGATGCGGCCCGGCCAGCCGCGCCAGCCGCCCTTGCAGGCGCGGCGCCAGTGCCGAATGGGCTGCAAAGAGCAGCACGGGCGCGAACGCCAGCAGATAAACCCAGAAGCCGCGCCGCGCGAAAAACGTCTTCCCCAGCTCCAAACGCATCACCGCGAGAATTTGCGCCCGCCACGGTTTTTTCATGTCACGCCCTCCTCGCTGCCGATCAGGTATTCATAGACGGAATTCACATTGTCGTCCGCCGGCGCGACGCCTTCGATGCGAATCCCGCCGAGCGCGAGCTGGTTCAGCATGCGATAAAACCGGTCCGCATCGCGCGTCTTCACCAGCAGACCGCTGCCGTCCGCGAGCAACTGGGCTTCGACGACGTGGTCCTGCTCAAAAACTTTGGACGCCATCGCGTTCGGCTGATCGCAACGAATCAGGATCTGCATTGGTCGCTCGCGAATTTCGCTGCGGACGCCGCTGATCTGGCCTTCGGCAACGATGTAGCCGCCGTTCAGCAAAATGACCTGGTCCGAGATCATATCCACTTCGTGGAGGATATGGCTGGAAACGATGACATGGCGGCCCTCGGCGGCGAATTGCCGGAACAACCCGATCGTCTCCGCGCGAACCAGCGGGTCGAGTCCATTCAGCGGTTCATCCAGCACGAGCACGCGCGGGTCGTGCGCGATCGCCTGCGCCAGCCGGATGCGCTGTCGCATGCCCTTGCTGTACCCGGCGACTTTGCGCCCGGCGGCGTCACCAAGGCGAACGCGGCCGATGGCTTTCGTCGCGAGGCTTTCGCATTCCGCGGCCGAATAGCCGAACAAGCGCAGGAAGAGGTAGATGAACTGAAATCCAGTCAAGCCCTTGGGAAATGAATCGAATTGGCTCGCGTAGCCGACCAGGCGAAAAAGTCTTTCGGGATCGGAAGGTTCTATCCCAAGCACCCGGATCGAACCGCGACTTGGCCGCACGAGTCCCGTCATCAGGTTCATCAGCGTGGTCTTCCCTGCGCCATTGGGGCCCACGAGGCTCGTGATCCCCGGCGGAATCGAGAGGGTGACGCGGTTGACGCCGAGCACCTCGCCGTAAAAGCGTGACACGTTTTCGAAATGAATCCGGTCGTCGTTCACTTGACCACCTCGAACGGGCGAATGCGCCTGGCGAGCAGCCACACGCAGACGACACACGTCAGGCCAATGACCGCCCAGGCTTGGCCCGACGAAAGCTCGGCGCCCCAATCATACCGGAAAAGGCTCCCCCAAATGGTGTAGATGACCTGATTCAAGCTGATTAACCCGCCATAGTGTGTGCGCATGACGTTGTTGATGGCCGCGCCAAAACCGGCGCCGGCAAAGAATACACCCAATACCAACGCGCCCGCGGCGATTTTCCACTTCACCCAGGCCGAGAGCGCCAGGCCAATCAGCGAAAGCAGGATGATCCAGATGAACATGGCCAGGAGGATCGCTCCGCCCAGCCAAAGATTTGCTTTCATCCAGTCCCATCCGGCCAGGCTCCCTTCCGTTCCGTAAAGCACCAGGCCCGGAATCCAGGTAATGAGCGACAGCAGAAACACCAGCAGCGTCATTTTGCCCGCCGCATACTCAGTCCGCGAAAAAGGCCGGCTGAAATACAGCGGCAGCGCCCCGTTGGCGAGATCGGGCGAGATCAGGCCCGGTCCCACCAGGGCCGTAAGGAGATAAGCGAAGGTGCCTTGTACCTTGCAAAAAGTATAAAAGAATTTCCCGTCTATCGGCGGCAGTTTGGCATTGCCAAGGCTGAGCAGTCCCAGCAGCGCCGGATTGTGCGAGAAATAAATAAATGCCAGGCAGGCGATGGGGTAAAAAAGGCATACGCTGATAAATAGCACCAGGAACTTCGACTGAAAAAGCCGCCCGTAGCTGTAGCGCGTCAATATCAGAAAGCGCGACCACGGAATCGTCCGTGGACCCGAGTAAGTCGTGTAAGTGCGCTTATATACCGCCATGTGCGTCCTCCATCGCTTTTAGAAAAATGTCTTCCAAGGTATCCCGCCGGTGGCTCAGCCGCCGCAATTGCAGGTCCCGCGCGGCGGCCACCCGGTAAATCTCGCGCAGTTCGAAGCCTTCCGGCAGGACCATTCGGAAGCGCCCCGGGCCGGTCGTGGTGCAAGCGCAGCCGATGCCGGAAAGTTCTTCGACCAAACCCGCATAGTTGCCGGCTGTCTCAATCTCGACGAAGTGCTTGTTCGCGCGGCGCTCTTCTTCGAGGTTGGAAAAATGCACAATGCGGCCTTGCTTCAGGATCAATACCTCGGCGCAGGTGTCTTCAACGTCCCGCAGCAAATGCGAGCACAGCAATAAATGCATCTCGCCCGCGTCTTTCATCTCATGAATCAGCCGCACCATCCGCCGCCGGGCCGCCGGATCAAGCCCGTTCGTCGGTTCATCCAGGATCAACAGCCGCGGGCCATGAACGAGCGCCTGCGCGAGTTTCGCCTGCTGCTTCATGCCGAGCGAGTAGGTGCCCAACTGCCGGTAGCGCGCCTCGCCGAGGCCCACATAGAACAAGACCTCGTGCGCCCGTTCCAGGGCGGTTTCTGCCGGCAGTCCCGCCAATTCGCCCATCATCCGGACAAACGACACCGCCGTCATGTTCGCGATGAACGAATCGTTCTCCGGCATATAGCCGACGAGCGAGCGGATCTGGTTCAACTCGCGCCGAATATCGTGCCCAAAGATTTTGGCGGTGCCCGCGGTCGCTGGGCAAAGGCCAAGCAGCGTCTGGATGAGGGTGGATTTGCCCGCGCCGTTTGGACCAAGCAAGCCAATGGTCCGGCCGGAGAAGGTGACGTTGAGATCCTTCAGGATATCGCGTTTCCCGAAACGCACGCTCAACCCGGCGAGTTCAATGACTGGTGGCACGGTTTAGCGCGGCGCGTTTTCCAACAATGACGCCTGAAGGTTGTCCGGCAGAAAACTGTTGGCGAGGGAGTGGATAACGGTTTTGGCGTCGTTGAGGACCAACTGCGTCTCATTCTCCAGCGGGGCATCCAGGGTCTTCGTCCATCGGCCTACTTGCGCCGCGCTTGGCAAAGTTACATTCAAAGCCTGCTCCGCCGGAACCGCTGCGGATCTCGATACGTTTTGGCTGGGCGTGGCTGGCTGGAGCAGCCAGACAATCCCGGCGAGAAGGAAGAGACACGCCGTGGCCACAGGGATCGCCCAATTCAATCGCGCGCGCGCTGGTTGAGGTTTCAGATTCTCCTCCGCGCGAATTGCCGACATGATTTTGCCGTGGAGAAACGGGGACGGCGGCCGTCTCTCATTGTCGGCGCTCAGGGACAATTGCCGCGACATCGCCGAAGCCGACTCGTAATACTGCCGGCAGGTGGGACAACTTTGCGCGTGGCGGCGCGCCCGATCCGGCAACGCGAGTCTCGCGCTTATACGTGTTGAAATGATTTTCTGATAAAGCCAGCAGGTGATCATAAAGTAACTTTCATTTTTTGACCTTGGGCCCGCGCGCGGCCAGCACCCTGAACAGATTGGTCCGCGCGCGATGGAGGAGAACTTTCACATAGACACGATTCGTGCGCATAATCCGGGCGGTTTCAGCGACGGAAAACCCTTCCGCGTAATGCAGCCAGACGGCTTCCGCTTGCTTCGGCTTGAGCGTCCGGACCAGTTTCCAAAGGGACGCCTGTTCGTCCTTGGTTTCGAGCGCCGTCGCCGGATTCTCTTCGCTGCCCGCGCGGTCAACCGGCAGTTCTTCGAACTGCTCGGCGCTCCGAAAATGACTCGCGGCGGTTCGCCGGGCGATGATGAACAGCCAGGGGGCAAACGCCAGCGACGCGTTGTAGCGATGAAGACTGCGATGCGCCTTAATGAAGGTCACCTGCGTCAGGTCTTCGGCGTCCTGCTCATTGCGCGTGAACTGGCGGAGAAAGTTGAAAATCTGGCTTTCATAACGGCGGACCAGTTGTTCAAACGATTCGAGACAACCTTCCTGGCAGCGTTGCGCCAGTTGTTCCGGGGTCGGTTCGGCTTCTGCAAGCGCATTCATCGGCTGGATCGGATCGCCCGTCGCCGATGCCGTCGCGAGTTCCGGCCCGTACAGGAGCGCGACGGACCGGTTCCCTGCCCCGTCCGCCTTCGCTTCGGAGGCCAATCCTCCGCGTGAAATAACCACGTTCACTTTTCTTTGGTTTTGGACGGCGCATTAGTCCCGCGGATCAATTCGTGGTCACGGGCGCGCTGCTCCACTTGCTTTTTCAAGATGAGTAGCGCCTTTTCGGCCGGAAAACTCAAGCTAAGGTTCACGATATTGCCTGCGGTGGACACTTTGGCTGCGTCGGTCAGGGCTTGAATGTCCTCGTTCCCCGACTGCGAAAGCGAGGCGAGCGCGATCATTCCCTGAATGACCTGTTGCATCTGCGTGACGACCTCGGGGGTCTTCGCCTTCAACGAAACGTGCAGAAAAAGCTGCTCTCCCTCCTGGCCCATAACGATCCGTCCGCTGTCGGTCATTTTCAGAATCCTGGCCTTGGGATTGTTCTGGCCGCCGGAGAACGCTTCCGAAGTGGAATCCAGGCCGGCATTAAATGCCTCCGCGGCTCCGAGGAAGAAAAACGTTTTCGGCGCGTCCGGGAATTCCGCAAACGCAGGGCTCGATCCCAAGTTGGCAGACCTGCCGGAGAGCACGTCATCGGCCTTGCGATTGGCCGCTGCCGACTGGCTAAAGATGGTTATTTTGTCCGGCCGAAGCGACAGCACTGCGCGATCCCTTAAGGTGTAGGTGACGGTTCCGTCTTGCACCGTCTTCCCCACCGGTGGCGATTCAACCTTCGCTTCCTTCACGATCCTGGCGAGCGCCCCATTCAAAGCCTTTTCCACGTCGAGATCGGTTTTCAACAATAGGACGCTGTTGCCGGCGCTGTAGTCCCCATATGCCGTAATTGAACGGATTTTGGTCAGGTCCAGGTCGAAACCGGTATCCTGCTTCATTACGGCCTTCGGTTCGGCGAACACCTTGTCCGCGATTTCCCGGATAAGATAATCCCCCGCGGACGTGGAACGAAGCTTATCAACATCGAGGTGCAGAAGCCATTTGGCGTCAGCGGCAACTTCTTCCTTTTGCAACGGGCCCGCCAGAACCGTCGCGCCCAGGATCAGGACGAACAGGGAATAAGCGAAAATTTTCATGGTTCTAAGTCTTTTTCGAATGTTTAGAGTTCAGATTTGCTCGCGGCGTTCACAATGCCGCGCACCATTGTATTCGCCGGCCGACGCTAAACGGTTACAACTATTTACCAACCAGCGTGTTTATGACGTTCGCGGCTTCGAAACCAACAACAGTAACAGGGCTGGGATGCAATGAGGCAGCCTATTGACCAGCCTGCTTTTGCGAAAGCAAATAGGCGAGAAGATCGCGCAGTTCGCTCGTTGTTTGAATCAATCCCTCCGGCATCGGTGACCGTTCCTGGATCTCCCGTTTTACAATGTCACTCTTTTTGACCGTTTGACGCACACCGGCGGAAGA
>CAWGTB010000013.1:0-192607 GCA_963825405.1 uncultured Solibacteraceae bacterium
GGCGCAATCACCCGACGCGGCAGTCGCCGAACATGCAGTCTGGGCGCTCGCGCAGTTAGAATCAAGCTAGGCATGCATTTTTCTCGCTTGCTCATCATCGGAGCGGTCGCGCTGTGTCTGCGCGCGCAGGACCCTGCCACTGACCGCGGCTTCGCGCATTTCTACAACCTGGAATACGACCAGGCGATGGCGGAGTTCGAGAAAGCCATCGCGCAAGATCGACAATTGCCCGATTCACACAACCACGTGGCGCAGACGATCGTGTTCCGGGAAATGTACCGCAACGGCGCGCTAGAGAGCGAACTGGTTTCCGGCACCAATCCATTTCTGCGGCGGCAGAACCTGGAAGTCAGCCCCGAGGATGACCGGCGTTTTCACAATGAAATTCAGATAGCCATGCAACAAGCGCAACAGCTTTTGGTGAAAGATCCCAACGATGCCAAAGCCTTATACGCGCTGGGCGTCTCCTACGGGTTGCGCGCTAATTACAATTTTCTGGTGAAAAAAGCCTGGCGCGATGCTCTGGGCGATGCCACCGCCGGCCGCAAGTTGCACAACAAGATCACCGAGCTTGATCCGGCTAATTACGACGCCCGCCTGATGCAGGGAGTGCATGACTACGTGGTGGGGAGCTTGCCATGGGGATGGAAATTTATCGGATTCGTGGCCGGCTTTCACGGCGATCGGGAAAAAGGCCTGGCCACGTTGAATGATGTCGCCCATAAAGGCAACCGCAACCGCGTGGATGCGGAAATTCTTCTATGCGCGTTATACCGGCGGGAAAATAAACCGAAACTTGCCCTGCCTTTACTCGAAGATCTCTTGGCGCGTTTTCCCCGCAACAACCTGTTCTACTTCGAGACGGCTCAAATGTACAGTCAACTCGGCAACAAGGACAAAGCCATTGCTGCGTTGGATAAAATCGCGGAGTTGAAGAAGGCGGATTCGCCCGGCTACGCCCGTATTCCCTGGGAAAAGATTTATCTGCAAGTGGGCACGATTCAATTCTGGTATAACGATCTGGACCTGGCCTTGGACAATTTGCGCAAGGTGACTGCAGGCCGTTCGAGCGAGGTGGACTTGAACACTGGCGCGCAGGCCTGGCTGCGCACGGGACAAATCTACGACATGACCCGCCGCCGCAAGCAAGCCATCGAAGCTTACAAGCAGGCGATTGCCTTTGCGCCGCAGGCGGATGCCGCTCGTGAATCGCGCGCGTATTTGTCGTCGCCGTATAAGCGGGAAAAACTTTGATGGCGCGATTTTTTGTGCAGAATTTCGGTTGCCGGGCCACGCAGGCAGATGGCGCGGCCCTCGAAGCGCAACTGGCCGCGCGTGGGCTGGAATCGGCTGGCGCGCGCCAGGAAGCCGATTTCGTCATTCTCAATACCTGCACGGTCACCGCCTCTGCCGATGACGATGTCCGGCAAACCGTGCGGCGCGTGCATCGCGAAAATCCGGCATCCCGCATTCTGGTGACCGGCTGCTACGCGCAGCGCGCGCCGGAAGAGCTGGCGGCGATGGATGGCGTCGAATGGGTGGTCGGGAATTCGCACAAGACGGAAATCGCCGGACTGCTGGCGGGTGAGCCCTATCACAGCCAGATTTTAGTGGGCGATATTTTCGCATCGCACGATTTCCTGACAGCGCCCATCATGGACGCAGCCGGCGACCGCACGCGACCCAATTTGAAGATTCAGGATGGCTGCAATAATCGCTGCTCGTTTTGTATCATTCCGTTTGTGCGCGGGCGCTCGCGCAGTTCGTCTGCTGACCGTGTCGTGGAGCAGGTTCGCCATCTTGCCGGGCGCTATCGCGAAGTGGTGTTGAGCGGCATCAACCTCGGTCGCTGGGGCAGGGAACCGGGCAGCACGATGCGGCTGGCCGATCTGCTGCGGCGGCTCTTAGCGGAGACCGAAATTGAACGCGTGCGCCTGAGTTCGGTCGAGCCGATGGATTTCTCCGATGACCTGCTGGGTCTGATGGCTGAGTCGACGCGTATCGCCAAACACGTGCACGCACCGCTGCAATCGGGTTCCGATCGCGTTCTGCGCCGCATGCATCGCAAATACCGGCCGCGGCATTATGCCGACCGTATTGAAAAAGCACGCCGCCTGATGCCGGATGCCGCCATCGGCGCCGACGTGATGGCCGGATTCCCTGGCGAGACTGATGCAGAATTCGAAGAGACGTGCGCGTTTATCGAACGTCTGCCGTTCACTTACCTGCATGTCTTCACCTATTCGGAGCGCCCCGGCACGCCGGCGGCGGAGATGTCTGACCCACTTCCCATGCCGGTACGCAAGGCGCGTAATCGCATTTTGCGAGAGTTGGCGGCGGCGAAGAACCTGGCGTTTCGCCGGGAGATGGTGGGAAAAACACTTTCCGCCGTTACGCTGGACGAGCCTTCCGCCGCGCTGAGCGACAACTATCTCAAAGTGCAATTGGCGCGGCCGGGTGAGGCCAATCGGCTGGTCGACGTGCGGATTGGCGGGGTCAGCGATGCTGGCTTAATGGAAGCCGCAACGTCCCTAGTAGAGATACGGTAGCAGCCGCCACGAGTTCTGGCGATACGCCCCATAAGCATCAAAGTGCTGCATGAGGAAATGATCTTCGCGGCGAATCCGGTTGAGAACGAAAAGAATGCAGCTCACGAAGATGAATATCGCGAGCGGACTACGGAAAACAACGGAACCGACGGAGTAAACAGCAACTGGCCGAGATAAAACGGATGCCGGATCGTACGGTAAATGCCGTGCTGGAAACCACCGGCAGCGCCAGCAATTCCAGGATTATTGGCCAGCCGCAGTCTTGCCGTCTCCTTTGCGGAAAGGATTGGGGTCGATGCCCAATGCTACGCCGGCGAAATACGCGACAACGATAACCGCCAACAGCGCAAGCCGCGCCGGTTCACTGGCAAAATCGGCAAAGTCGTCCAAACCCCAGCCGACCAGGATCGCGGCCAGGGTCAACAGCAACTGCGGGAACAGCGTCGCTGCCGATCGCAGATGTTTATTCGCCACTACCGATTTAGGTGCCGCTGGCTGCGGCGCTTCCCATTCCGGCCATCGCTTTCATCGCCTTCTTCATTTCCGCGGCGGTGGGAGCAGCCATATGGGTGGCAACCGTCCAGATATTGCCATCGGGATCGGAAACCATGCCGCAGCGGTCGCCCCAAAACATATCCCCCACCTGCCCTATTGGTTGGGCGCCGGCCTTGACGGCTTTGGCAAACGCTTTGTCCGCATTTTCGACCATGAGATACATGGATACAGGCGAGCCGCCGATAGTCTTGGCGCTGCGGGCGCCGCGCTCCGGCATTTCGGGTCCAAGCATCACGGTGGTGTCGCGCATGCGCAACTCGGCATGGAGAGGCTTGCCATCCGGCCCGTTCATCAGGCCTCCGCGCCTCTTAAATCCAAAGGCTTTCTGGTAGAAACTGACTGCGGCCTTCAGGTCGGAAACGGTAATCATCGCCACTACTGCGTTCATCATTTTCTTATTGAGCGGATCGACTTTTTTGGGCATGGAATACTCCTTTCGCGCTATGCATTTTATCACGCGACATGCGCTATTATGGATTCGCTATGCGACTCTCTTTGCTTGCAGGAATCCTCATGACTGCTCCTTTATTCGCCGCTGACACGGTGTACGATTTTTCCCTGAAATCCATCGACGGACAGACCATGCCGCTCGCGTCTTACAAGGGAAAGGCGCTGCTGGTAGTAAACACGGCCAGCCAGTGCGGTTTCACGCCGCAGTACGCGGGCCTGGAAACGATCTACAATCAGTACAAAGACAAGGGGCTGGTACTAGTCGGCGTGCCTGCGAATAACTTTGGCGCGCAAGAGCCGGGCTCCAACGAAGAGATCAAGACATTCTGCAGCCGCAACTATCACGTGACCTTCCCGATGGCGTCCAAGGTGTCGGTGAAAGGGTCGGATCAGGATCCGCTGTACAAATATCTTTCGCAAACCGCCGGCGAGCCGAAGTGGAATTTCACGAAATATCTGATCGGGCGCGACGGCAAAGTGATCAAGAAATTCGATTCGCCTGTGAAGCCGGATTCTCCTGAACTAACGTCGGCGATTGAAGCGGCGTTGAAGTAAGCTGCGTAGCGCTTTTAGCTTGACTTTTATCGCAAATTAACTTAACCTGTTAAGTGAGCCGAGGATATTTTCCCTCTCTCTTCAGGTCCTCTGAACTAAGTCAGTTTATCTGAATCTCCGTCCTTCTTAGCCTGGTTCATTAAGGAGCGCGAGTGCTGATTATGCTGACGACTTGCTCTATTTTCCTTTGCCTGACCTGCCTGTTTTCCACCTGGATTGCGCGGCCGCAGCCAGTGCGGGCCGGGATTTAGCATGACCGGGCGGATCGAGAATCTGACTACCGCTTCCCAACCAGGCCGCATTCAAGCAGAAAACGGGCAGAGCGTGAGTTTTTCGACGCTCGCAGTCTGGGAATACGATCTGCCTGCCTTAGGCGTTGGCCGGGCAGTTAATTTTGAGCTCAAAGACGGCGAGCCCGATGTTGCTACCAACGTCCGTATCGTTCCGGAAGGGCATGCGGCTCCGCACCCGCCAGAACGCCGGGTCGCCCTGCAATTGCGTTATGCGGGCTTCGATCAGGCTAAGGATATCCGTTCCTATTTGTTTCAAGTGCTGCCGCCCACCGAAGATCAGAAACTCATCGTGGTGAATGCGCCGATGTCGCTTTTCGTCAAGCACGGCATCCGCATCCAGGATGGACCGTCGCTATGCCTGCACGCGCTGACCGGCGCATCCGAGCCCCCGCCAATCCATGCGCTGAGCGAACAGGACATCCTGGCCTACATTGCGACCCGGCCGGTTGCCGTCAAGCGAATTGGCGCGAAGCGTGGCGGACGTCCCGCCGAGGCCGTCGAAGCCCCGATCGGCGAAAGCACTGCCCACACGCCGCCTGCGTGGATGGCCAAGCCCAGCTATTAGCGCGCGTTCATGCGCCATCACAATAAAATTCTGAATGTGATTTCTCTTCTGATCGTTGGCGTTCTCGCGGTCTACTTCCTTCGGCACTAAATCTGTTACGCTGATCGGCGTCGCTGCGCGAGAGCTAGCGGCCCATCCTGTAGATGCTTTCGAGCTGATCCTTCCCCGTTATCCGCATGGCTAGATCGCGGAGCAGGCCGTCTTCCAGGTTATAGACAAGACCGTGGACTTCAAGCTCTTGGCCGCGCGTCCACGCGTTCTGCACGATGGTGGTATGGCAGACGCTCTCGACTTGCGCCAGGATGTTGAGCTCACATAAACGATTGGCGCGCCCGGTGTCATCGGCGATCTTTTCGAGTTCTTCTTTGTGACGAATATACGTGTCCTTAATGACGCGCAGCCAGTTGTCGATAAGGCCAAACTGCTTCCCGCTGCTGGCGGCGCGAATGCCTCCGCAGCCGTAATGCCCGCAGACGATGATGTGCTCGACCGCCAGAACCTCGACGGCGTATTGAATCACTGACAGGCAGTTCAGGTCGGTGCTGATCACCAGGTTGGCTACGTTGCGATGGACAAAAACTTCGCCCGGCGCAAGGCCTAGGATTTCGTTGGCGGGAACGCGGCTATCCGCGCAGCCAATCCACAGGAGTTTGGGAGCCTGCTGCTCGGAAAGACGCTTGAAGTAATCCGGATCGGAGGCGATTTGCTGCCGTGACCAATTCCGGTTGTTTTCAAATAACGGCTTGAGATCCGGCATGGCTACATCTCCCGCCGGCCCTCCATGGCTTTCCACATCGTGACCTCATCGGCGAATTCGAGGTCGCTGCCGACGGGAACGCCCATGGCGATGCGCGTGACTTTGATACCCAGCGGCTTGAGTAGCTTGGAAAGATAGACGGCAGTGGCCTCGCCTTCGACGGTGGGGTTGGTGGCCACGATCACTTCCTCCGCTTGCCCTTTACCGATGCGCTCGATCAGCCCTTTGATTTTTAGCTGTTCCGGACTGATGCCGCGCAGCGGCGATAGCGCGCCGTGCAGCACATGATAAAGCCCGTTGAATTGCCGCGTGGTCTCGATGCCGACGATGTCGTGCGGCTCTTCCACCACGCAGATTATTTTCTGATCTCGAGTGGTATCGCGGCAAAACTGGCACTCGTCGCCATCGCTGATGTTGTTGCAGACGCGGCAGAGGCCTAGCTTGTCCTTGACGTCCAGGATGGCTTGCGTAAGCCGCTCGGCATTGTCGCGGTCGCCGCGCAGGACATGGAAGGCTAAGCGCTGGGCGGACTTTTGCCCGATGCCGGGCAGGCGCTTAAATTCGGTAATCAGGCGGGCTAGCGGTTCGGCGAAATCCGGCATGGCTTAGAGAAGACCCGGCGGCAGGCCCATGCCGCCCAACAGGCCACCCATTTTGGCTTTGGTTTCGTCATCGACTTTCTTGACCGCTTCATTGCAGGCGGCGAGCACCATGTCCTGCAGCATTTCCACATCGCCCGCCACTTCGGGATCGATCTTGACACCGAGCAGATTCTTTTGGCCGTCCATCTTCACGGTGACCATCCCGCCGCCGGCCGTGGCCTCGACGCGGATCTGGGCGATCTCCTGCTGCATGCGCTCCTGCATTTGCTGCGCCTGCTTCATCATGGACTGCATATTTCCAGGCAGTTTCATCGCATCTACTCCTTGAGATTTCGTACGGTACGCACTTCGCCGCCCAGCACTTCCCGGAACCTGCGGACTTCGGGATTGGTCATGGCGCGCTCGGTGGGCTCATCCACTTTCGGTTTGATTTCGGGCGCTTCCGCGGTGGCACCAATGCTAATGCGAATCTTGAACAGGCGCGGCGAAACCCGTTTGACGGCCAAGGCCAAATCGGATTCCTTCATGGCCATGGCAAATTCCTTGGAGGTGACAAAGTGCAGCTCGTTGCCGGATTCGGTGACGGTGGCGTGCTCCACTGCGTCTGCAGTGAATTGCATGCGTAACTCCATCAACGCGGCGTGAAGTCTCTCGCGCCAGTCGATAGTGCCTTCGGGCATGGGCGCGGGTTCCGGCGCCAGGGCGTTGGCTCCCATGGACTGCGGCTCGGGGCGCCCGGCTTTCTTGGCGCGATCGGCTTCGAAGGGCGAGGGTCCAATGCGCGGCGGCGGGGCTGGGGCAATGGGCGGCCGCGAGGGCGTAGGGGGAGGGGGCGCGGCTTGCACGGGATTTGCCGCGAGCGATCCCAGCGCTTCTTCGATCGACGTCAGCTTGCCTGCCTGCACCATTTTGAGCAGCCCGAGTTCGAGATGAAAGCGCGGCTGTAGGGACGCTTGCAGGTCGGTGAACAGGCCGAGAGAAAGCTGCAAGTAACGGGTGAGGTCTTCCTCGGAAAAGCTTTTACCGATCTTGGCCAGCCGCTCGCGTTCCGCCGGTGACGCCGCGATCAGGCGCGTCTCGCTGCCGGCGATACGAGCGACAAGCAGGTTGCGAAAATAGCGCGACAGCTCACGGCTGAAATGCTGTAGATTGTGCCCGTTACGCTCTAATTCCTCAACAATTTCGAGCATGCGGCCGTTCTCGGCCGCAGCCAGAGCGTCGGTGACGCGGGTGAGCGAATCGAGTGAAAACGCTCCCAGCAGCGCGCGAATTTCGGCGGCATCCAGATTGTTGCCGCAGCAGGCGATGGCTTGATCGAGCGCCGAAAGTGAATCGCGGACGCTGCCCTCACCCGCCTGGGCCAGCACGGCCAGGGCTTCGGGATCGGCTTCGATGCCCTCTTGCTGGCAAATCCATTGGATGCGCTTGATGAGCTCATCGAACTCGACCGAACGAAACGTGAAGTGTTGGCAGCGTGAGGCGATGGTCGCAGGAATCTTGTGCGGTTCGGTGGTGCACAGCACGAAGACCACCCATTCCGGCGGCTCTTCTATCGTTTTCAGCAGGGCGTTGAAAGCTTCGCTCGTGATCTGGTGAGCCTCATCGATGATGAACACTTTGTAGCGATCGCGCGCCGGCCGGTAGCGTACGTTCTCGCGCAGCTCGCGCATTTCATTGATGCCGCGGTTGGAGGCGGCGTCGATTTCGATCACGTCGACTGCGTTGCCGGCGGCGATTTCGAGGCAACTGGAGCAGGTGCCGTCGGGTTGGCTGGTGGGGCCCTGCACGCAATTCAGGCAGCGGGCGAGAATGCGGGCGATGGTGGTTTTACCGGTGCCGCGCGGTCCCGAAAAAATGTAGCCGTGCGCGATACGGTTGCCGGCCAGGGCGTTTTCCAGGGTGGTTTTGACGTGCTCCTGGTTGACGACGTCGGAAAAAGATTGAGGGCGATATTTCCTGGCAATGACCTGATACATGGGGTGGGACATGCCAGACCCCGGGTGATCCGCGGCACACAGGTTAAGCTGCTACCGTTGCTTCCTTCCAGATCTGGCGGGGTTTGCAGCCGCCCGTTGCACGGAGCCCGGAGCCTGACAATTCATCATGGTAGCACTGTTTGAAGGCTACAATAACCGGTATGCCGGAGCTGGTTCGATATGAATTGCAGGGCGATGTGGCGGTGGTCACGGTGGACAATCCTCCGGTGAATGCGCTGAGTCCCGGCGTGCCGGCGATGATCGAAGCTGCGGTGGCGCGCGCGGCTGCCGATCCTGCCGCCAAAGCTGTGGTTCTGATCGGCGCGGGCAGCACATTCATCGCTGGCGCCGATATCAAATTTTTCGAAAAGGTTACCGATCGCCCGACTTCGCTGGCGCGTTCTCACGATATTCATGCGCGTTTGCGGAACATTGAGGACTCGCCCAAGCCCGTTATCGCCGCCATTCATGGCACGGCGCTGGGCGGCGGATTGGAAGTCGCGATGGCTTGCCACTATCGCGTGGCTGTGCCGGAAGCGAAAGTGGGGCAGCCGGAAGTGCTGCTGGGGATTATTCCGGGGGCTGGAGGCACGCAGCGCCTGCCGCGCCTGGCTGGGGTCGCGATGGCGCTTGAGATGTGCACGCTGGGACAGCATATTCCTGCGCAGCGGGCGCTGGAAGCGGGCGTGTTGGACGCGATCATCGAAGGCGACCTGCTTACTGGCGCGATCGAGTTTGCGCGCGGCAAAGCGCCGCGGCGATCGCGCGAAATGAAGATCGACAATCCCGGCGACACCTTCGAGAAAACGCGCCAGGGCCTTGCCAAATCGGCTCGCGGCGCACACGCGCCCTTCGTCGCACTCGAAGCCATTCGGGCTGCGCTTGCGCTGAGTTTCGATGCCGGCTGCGAACGCGAGATGGAGCTGTTCGCCGATTGCGTGCTGTCGACGGAATCGCGCGCGCTGGTGAAACTGTTCTTTGCAGAGCGCGATGTCGCCAAAATTCCCGATGTGCCGAAAGACACGCCGGTGAAGGAGATCCGCTCGGCTGCCGTGATTGGCGCGGGCACGATGGGCGGCGGCATTGCCATGACCTACGCCAACGCGGGCATCCCGGTCCTGCTCAAGGAGACAACGCAGGAGGCTCTGGATAAAGGCCTGGCGACCATTCGCCGGAATTATCAATCTTCTGTGAGCAAAGGGCGAATCACGGCCGCGCAAATGGAGAACACGCTGGCGCGCATCACACCCACGCTGAGTTACGACGGTTTCAACCAGGTCGATATCGTCGTTGAGGCGGCGTTCGAAAGTCTGGAGCTGAAGAAGTCGATTTTCGCCGAACTCGGCCGCGTGACCAAGCCGGATTGCATCCTGGCAACCAACACCTCCACGTTGGATATTGACGCGTTTGCCCGCGCCAGCGGGCGCGGACCGAACGTCATCGGTACGCATTTTTTCAGTCCGGCCAACGTGATGCGTTTGCTGGAAGTGGTGCGCGGGCGCGAATCCAGCAAAGAAACGGTTGCCACGTGTATGAAGCTCGCCAAGAAGCTGGGGAAAGTGGGCGTGCTGGTCGGCAACTGTTTCGGATTCGTGGCCAACCGCATCATCGCGTACTATCTGCGCGAAGCGTATTTGCTGCTGGAAGAGGGCGCGAGCGTGCCGGAAATCGATCATGCTCTAACCGCTTTCGGGATGCCCGTGGGACCGTTCGCCATGCAGGATATTGCGGGGATCGACGTGGGCGCGCGCATACGCCAGCAGCAGGCGCTGGTCGGTAAGGCGCGGTCGGAAGGTCCACAGTCGGTAGTGCCGGATTGGCTGTTCGAGATGGGCCGCTATGGACAGAAGACCGGCGCAGGCTGGTACCGCTATGAAGCAGGAAGCAGGACGCCGCTGGCCGATCCGATGATCGATGAACTGGCGGCGAAAGCTGCAGCCCAGCGCGGCATTACGCGGCGGAAGATTTCTGAAGACGAGATTGTCGCGCGCATCATGACCGCGCTAGCCAACGAAGGCGCAAATATTTTGGCAGAAGGCTACGCATTGCGGCCCGGGGACATCGACGTGATTTACGTTCATGGCTTTGGCTTTCCGCGCTATCGCGGCGGTCCGATGTTTTATGCCGATACAGTGGGCACGCCGACTGTGCTGGCGCGCGTAAAGGAATACCGCGAACGCTTCGGAGACTACTGGCAACCATCGCCCCTGCTCGAACGGCTGGCCCGAGAGGGAAAAGGGTTCTACGATAGTGCGATATGACCTTGATCCTGTTTCTGCTACTCGCGCAAGCTGCCGCTCCTGACCAGGCCATCCGGCACGTACTGGAAACGCAGCAGGCTGCCTGGAATCGCGGCGACGTCGAGGCATTCATGGCCGGTTACGAGGAGAGTGACGCGACGACATTCGTCGGCACAGCCATCACGCGCGGGTATAAGCCGGTTCTGGAGGGCTATCACAAGCGCTACCCGACCAAAGAAAAAATGGGTGCGCTGACATTTTCCGATCTCGAGATCAAGATGCTGGGCTCCGACTATGCGTCCGTGATCGGCCGCTGGAAACTGGATCGAGGCGTTGATGCCGGCGGCAATGTCGGCGGCATCTACACGCTGCTATTTCGCAAGACCACGGGTGGCTGGAAGATCATTTTGGACCATACCAGCCAGACCAATTGAATTGATAATAAACAGGAGGGGTTCTAGATGTCCTTACAGAGTCGAAGACTAGCCGTTGTGGGAATCATGGCGTTCGTTGTGGCGGCCGTACCGGCGCTCAACGGGCAGCACGGGCGTTGGGAGCGGCTGGGCAGCTCTCGTGTCGACGGCAGGGTGGATCACGATAACATCAACGTCGGCATCCAGGATGGACGATTCCGCGCCATTCAACTGCGCGTCAGGCGTGGCGACGTCGAGTTTCTGCGCGTGGTGGTCCATTACGCTGACGGCGAACCTGAAGAAGTGGTGGTGCGGCAGCGAATTCCATCGGGCGGATCGACGCGGCCCATCGATCTGCGCGGCAATAAGCGCTATATCCGCAGCGTGGAACTCTGGTACGCCAAGGCCGAGTGGCGGACCCGGCCCGAAGTCGTACTGCTCGGCAGGCGCTGATTATTTTCTAGGCGCTGCCACGGCCGGCTGGTTCAAATGGCTTCGTGAACGGCTGTAGCCGAAGTAGACGATTTGGCCGATCGCCATCCACACGAAGAGCCGGATCCAGTTGTCGATACCCAGCGAGTACATCAGGCCGAAGTTCCAAATGATCCCCACGATCGGGAGAAAAGGCACGAATGGTGTCTTGAACGGGCGGGGGGCGTCAGGATTCTTCTTGCGCATGACAAGGATGCTGGCGCACACGATCACGAAGGCGAACAGCGTGCCGATGTTGGTCATATTGCCCACGACTTTCAACGGCAGGAACGCCGAAAAAGGCGCCACAAAGCACATGAAAAGTAGATTCGAGCGCCACGGCGTGCGCCATTTCGGGTGGATCGCAGAGAAAATTTTGGGGACCAGGCCATCACGTGACATGGAGTAGAACACGCGCGACTGGCCTAGCAACATCACCAGCATCACCGACGTAAAGCCAGCGATGATCCCGATCTTGATCAGCAGCTTCAGCCAGGCATAAGGCGTGATGTCGATCGCGACCGCTACCGGCGCCGACACGCCTAGCTTGGTGTAATTCACCATTCCGGTAAGGATGGTAGCGAAGGCAATGTACAAGATGGTACAAACGGCGAGCGACCCAATAATACCGATGGGCATGTCGCGCTGGGGGTTCTTGGCCTCCTGAGCGGCCGTGGATACCGCGTCGAATCCGATGTAGGCAAAAAAGATGGTGGCCGCGCCCGCCGCGATGCCGCTTAATCCGAAGTGTCCGAATTCGCCAGTGTTGGGCGGAATGTAAGGCGTGTAGTTGGACGGCGTGATAAAGCGCCAGCCAATGCCGATGAAAACGGCAACCACGGTCAACTTGATCACCACAATCACGAAATTGGTGCGCGCCGACTCCTTGATGCCCAACATCAACAGAAGGGAAATCATGATGATGATGAACACCGCGGGGAGATTGACGATGCCGGTCACCATCCGGCCATCGGGAAGAGTGAGTGTCTCGAAAGGTCCGGCGATAAGCTGTGTAGGAAGGTCAATGCCAAAATCGTGCAACATCGAAACTACGTATCCGGACCAACTAATGGACACGGTGGATGCGCCGACCGCGTATTCCAACACCAAATCCCAGCCGATGATCCACGCCAGCCACTCGCCGAGGGTGGTGTAGGCATACGTGTAGGCGCTGCCGGCGACAGGGATCATGCACGAAAATTCGCTATAGCAGATACCGGCGAACGCGCAGCCGATGCTCGCCACAACCATGGAAATCGCGACCGCCGGCCCAGCGTTTTGCGCCGCAGCTAGTCCGCTAAGAGAAAACAATCCCGCGCCGATAATGGCGCCGATACCCAACGCCACCAGGCTGCTGGCGGTTAGCGTCCGCTTAAGCTTAAACTCTCCCGCTTCCGACTCGGCCATAATCCGGTCGAGGGACTTGGTCGCAAACAGACCTGCCACGCATTCACCTCTTTCTTAAAGAGAGCAAGATAGCATACTACACGATTCCGCAGATCGAAATCGCAAGATTCGGATAGTGCGCCGCCCGGCTGGCCTCCTATAGTGAAAGGGTGCGGCACCAAGATTCCAGTTTTGAGAAAACACTTGAAGAAACGCTAGGCTACGCCCTCGCGCATCTGAGAAACCTGGATGCGGCGCCGGTGGGAGCCACGGCCACGCTGGATACGCTACGCGGCCGGTTGGATAAACCCCTGACTGCCGAAGGAATTGCCGCCGAACAAGTCATCGCCGAAATGGTTCGCGATGTGGAAGGCGGCATTCTCGGCTCAGCCGGTGGACGTTTCTTTGGATGGGTGGTGGGCGGCTCGCTGCCTGCGGCGCTGGCAGCCGACTGGATGACCGCGGCGTGGGACCAGAACGCTGCCCTCTATGCGTGCGGGCCGGCTGCGGCGGTGGTCGAAGAAGTCGCCGGCAAATGGCTGAAGGAAATTTTGCGACTTCCGGCTTCCGCCAGTTTCGCGCTGGTGAGTGGCTGTCAAATGGCGCATGCCACCTGTCTCGCCGCGGCGCGCCATTCGCTGGCTGGCCCAGCGCGGCTGGGATGTCGAGCGCAACGGGCTTTATGGCGCGCCGTCCATTCGCATTCTTTCAAGCGGCCAGAAGCACGGCTCGATTGAGCGCGCCGTACGGCTGCTTGGATTAGGCAGCGCGAATGTGATCGACTTGTCACCGCATCCCGATTCACTCGAACAAGCTCTGGCGGCGGATCCTGCATGTCCGGCCATTGTTCTGTTGCAGGCTGGCGACATCAATACTGGCGGTTACGATCCCTTCGAGACGCTGATTCCGATTGCGAAGCGTCATGGCGCTTGGGTGCACGTGGATGGAGCTTTCGGACTGTGGGCCGCCGCGAGTCCGCGCTACCGGCATTTGCTCGTGGGCGTTGATCGCGCCGATTCCTGGGCAACCGACGGCCACAAGTGGCTCAACGTTCCGTTTGATTGCGGTTATGCGTTCATCGCCGATGCCGAGGCGCATCGGGCGTCGATGTCGCATCGCGCGGCTTATCTGGTTCACGATGCCGATGCGCGCGACCAAATCGATTGGAATCCGGAATGGTCGCGGCGCGCCCGCGGATTTCCCACCTATGCGGCGCTGCGACAATTGGGCCGCGACGGCGTCGCCGAACTGGTCGAACGCTGCTGCATGCATGCCAACTCGTTGGTCGAAAAGATCGGCCGTCTGCCCGGAGTCGAGGTGCTCTGGGAGCCGGTTATCAATCAGGGCCTGGTGCGATTTCTCGATCCGCGCGTCGACGCCACCGAGCAGGATCACGACCGCCGCACTGACCAAGTAATCGCCGGAATTGTGGCTACCGGTGAAGCGTTCTTCGGCGGAACGGCGTGGCGCGGCCGCCGCGCCATGCGCGTCAGCGTTTGTAGCTGGCAGACTTCGGATCAGGATGTGACCACAGCTGTGAATGCAGTCGCGCGCGCGTTAGCCGACTAACCGCAGCCATTCGTCGATCCGCTGTCGCAGGGTTGCCTCGGTCACAATTTCTGGCAGCAGATCACCGATCACGGCTACTGAATCCGCTCCCATCTCCAGAACCGCTCGGGCGTTCTGGCGCGTGATTCCGCCGATGGCGACCAGGGGTCGGCGACTCAGGGGCAGCAGTCGGGCAAGCTCATCCAATCCGACTACCGGATCTGGATTCTTCTTTGAGGCCGTAGCAAAAATCGGGCCGAGAGCAAGGTACGTCGCAGGCTCGGCGTCGGCCGCCAGAAGCTGGCTGGCGTTGTGCGTGGAATAGCCAATCAGTGCATCCGGGCCGACCAACCTGCGGGCAACGGCGGGCGCAAGATCGTCCTGACCTACATGGATGCCAGCTTTGAGCAGCGCTGCGATGTCGGCGCGATCGTTGATGATGAGCTGGGCTCCGGCGGCCTGGTACAAGACAGCGATTCGCTCGGCTTCGGCAAAATCCTCGCGCGTCCAGCCAGCTTTGCGGCGAATCTGCAGAATGCCCACGCCAGCTTCTATCAGGGCCGTCGCCGCAATCTCCAGCGAGCAGCGCCGCGCCCTGAGCGCCTGGGTATCCAAAATCGGATAGAAGCGAGGGACCGTCATCACTGCGCGTACGCCAGTACATCTTCGGGAGCAGGCTTTCCGCGCTGCGCGTAGCGGATCACGCCATCAGGCCCGATCAGATACACGGTTCGTTTCACGATTAGACCGCTTGCCTTGTAAAGCGCGCCGAGTTTTTGACGTTTGTCGATCAGCAGCGGAAAGGGCAGTTTGTGTTTCTGGCGGAAATTGCTGTGGCTCACGGCGCCGCGCGGATTCACGCCGTAAACCATCACGTTGCGTGCCTTGGCCTGGTCCCAGCGGTCGCGAAATTCGCAGAGCTGCCTGGTGCAGGTGGGCGTGTCGTCGCCAGGATAAAACACCAGCACCACGTTCTGGCCGCGGAGCGCCGACAGCTTCACGGTTGAGCCGCTGTCATCGGCGACAGAAAATTCGGGCGCTTGGGTGCCAACCGGTAGCGGATCGGAAAACAACCAGTCGAACATAATTGCTCTTTATTGTAACGATGGGCCATGCCCGGTGGTTCTGCTACACTCTCAAAGTTGAAACTCTCGATCCTGATGCCCGTCTACAACGAGCGCACGGTCGTGGAACGCTGCATTTCACTGGTGCTGGCAGCGCCACTTCCGGAAAATATGGAGCGCGAATTGGTGATCGTGGACGACCGCTCGACCGACGGCTCCTACGCGATTCTCGCAGCGTCTGGCAGCAGCGCATCCCGAGATCCGGCTGTTTCAGCACGACATAAATCGCGGCAAAGGCGCGGCGGTAAGAACCGCCATTCAGCATGCCGGTGGCGATTTCTCGCTGATTCAGGATGCCGACCTGGAATACGATCCCGCCGAATATCCGATTCTGATGCGCCCCCTCATCGATGGGCGCGCCGACGCTGTGTTTGGCTCGCGCTATCTTTCTGGCGGGCAATCGCGCGTGCTGCTGTTCTGGCATTCGGTGATCAACAAGAGTCTCACTATCATTTCCAACATGTTCTGCAACCTGAATCTGACGGACATGGAGACCTGCTACAAAGTTTTCCGCACGGACTTGCTGAAGAGCATTCCGATCCGCTCCGACCGTTTTGGATTCGAGCCTGAGATCGTCATGAAGTGCGCCAAGCGCAAGCTGCGTATTTATGAAGTGCCGATCAGCTATCACGGGCGCACGTATGAGGAAGGCAAGAAAATCAGTTGGAAAGACGGCATCAAAGCCCTGGGCGTTATCCTGAAATTCTGGCTGATTGACGACCTGTATGCTGTTCCGTACGGCCGCACCATCCTGAACAATCTCACCGGCACGCCGCAGTATCTGAACTGGCTGACGCGCATGCTACGGCCGGAACTGGGCGATACGGTGCTGGAAGTGGGCGCGGGCATTGGCAATCTGGCAGCCCGCCTGATGGCGCGTCGTCTGCAGTATGTGGCTTCGGAAAAAGACCCGCTGCATTTGCATGCGCTTTCGAACCGCTTCCTGCGCACTCCCAACGTCGAGGTGCGCAAGCTCGATCCGGCCTCCGCGGAAGATTTTCGCAGCCTGCCCGCCACTTTCGATACGGCGCTTTGCGTGAACGTGTTGGAATATCTCGAAGATCCAGCCGCGACACTGGTCTCGCTGCGCGTGGTGCTCAAACCCGGCGGCAATCTGATCGTGCTCGTGCCGCAAGGTCCGGCACTGTACGGAACGCTCGACCGCAACATGGGCCACCTGCGACGGTATACCCGCGATCAGATTACGCATCTGCTCATGGAAGCCGGCTTCACAATCGAAAAGGTCCGTAGCTTCAACAAGGCCGGCACGCCTTCCTGGTGGCTCTACAGCCGCGTGCTCGGCAGATCGTTCGTCAGCAAGCTCACCTTGAAACTGTTCGACAAGACCGTGTGGCTCTGGCGCCGCATCGACTGGATGCTGCCGTGGCGGGGCTTGTCACTGATTGTCGTGGCTCGAAAAGATCCGGCATGAGCTACCGGTTTCGTCACGCCATCTGCAACGAGGCTTTCGAGAAAGTTCCGTTTCGTAAAGCCTGCCGGGTGATTCGGAGAGCCGGCTATGACGGCATCGAGATCGCGCCATTCACGCTGGCGGAGGAACCGGCGGGCATTTCCGTAGCGAAGCGTCGCGAAGTGCGCGACATCATCCAGTCCGAAGGTCTGGCCTTTGTCGGATTACACTGGCTGATGGTAAGTCCCAAAGGTCTGCACGTCACCACGCCGGACGCGGCTTTGCGCGCCAAAAGTTGGCAACACATTAGCCACCTGATCGATTTGTGCGCCGATTTGGGCGACGGCGGCGTGATGGTTTTCGGCTCGCCTCAGCAGCGCCGGACCGTTGCAGGCGTGACGCGGGCCGAGGCCACGCTTCGTTTTGTGGAAGGCCTGGCGGCGGCCGGCCCGCATGCCGCCGGGCGCGGTGTAACTATTCTCCTGGAGGCGCTGCCGATCGGGCAATGCGATGTTGTCACGACGCTGGATGAAGCGGTTTCGATCGTGCGCGAAATTAACAGCCCTGCCGTGTGCACGATGTTCGATACGCACAACGCAGTCGACGAAACAGAGTCGCATGCGCGCCTGATCGAGCAATATTTCGAATTCATCCGTCACGTGCACGTAAACGAAATGGACGGAGGGCATCCCGGAACCGGTGGCTACGATTTCAAGCCAGTGCTCGCTACGCTGCGGAGGCTTGGCTATCCCGGGTGGGTGTCGCTCGAAGCCTTTGATTTCACGCCGGGAGCCGAAGTCCTGGCCAACGAATCGTTGCGATATTTGGAAGCGGAGACTGCGAAAATAGAATGAAGATGAAATATGTCGTGACTGGCGGTGGCGGGTTTATCGGGTCGGCTCTGGTGAGAGGCCTGTTGGAGGATGGCTCTGGCGAAGTCGTCGTGATCGATAACTTTCTCACCGGCCGCGAGGAAAATCTTGCGGATGTGCATGGCTCTTTCCAGCTTCACCGCGTGGATATTCGGGACTACGATGCCATCGCGCCGCTGGTACGCGGTGCCGATGTGGTTTTTCACGAGGCGGCCATTCCATCGGTCCCGCGCTCGATCGAAGATCCCATTCCGTCGCACGAGATTAATATCAACGGCACGTTTCAGGTGCTGCGGGCGGCAGCCAACGGCGGCGTCGGACGGCTGGTATATGCGGCGTCTTCCTCCGCTTATGGCGATAGCGATGTGCTGCCCAAAGTCGAGACTATGCAGACGCGTCCCAAATCTCCGTATGCGGTGCAAAAGCTCACCGGCGAATATTACGCGTCCACGTTCACATCCTGCTATGGCCTGGAAACCGTGGCATTGCGCTACTTCAACGTCTACGGGCCGCGCCAGGATCCTTCCAGTCCGTATTCGGGCGTACTGTCGCGTTTCATGACCGCGATCCTGGAGCGGCGCGCGCCGACCATTTTTGGCGATGGCGAGCAGTCGCGCGATTTCACATTTGTGGAAGATGTCGTCCGCCTGAACCTGCTGGCCGCCCGCACCAAGGGCATCTCTGGAAAAATGTTCAACGGCGGCAACGGCGGGCGCATCACGCTTAACCAGGCGTGGAGCGCTTTGCAGAAAATTGAAGGCGTTGAGATTGCGCCTATCTACGGCCCGCCGCGATCCGGCGACGTGCTCCATTCACAGGCCGATACCACGCGCGCGCACGCCGAGCTCGGCTATACGCCCCGATTTTCCTTTGAGGATGGGCTGCGGCAGACGCTGGCATGGTTCCGGACGCACCGTTGAAGCCGCTGCTGGACGAATCTGCTTTTCGTCACGGCATCCAGCTCTTCAACGACGGTGAGTTTTTCGAGTGCCACGAGGTTCTGGAAGATTTGTGGCGGCCGATGCAGGGACCGCGCCGGTTGTTCCTGCAGGCGGTGATTCATTTTGCCGTCGCGCTCTATCATCACCAGCAGCACAACCCGGCGGGCGCGCGCCGACAGCTTCGGAAGAGTCTCAAGAAGCTGGCGGGATATTTGCCCGAGTACGAGGGCGTCGATACCGCGGCGCTGTACCGGCAGGGAGTTCTGCTGCTGGACCGGCTGACCAATGGCGAAAGTATCGACGCGCGAGCAACGCGCATTCGTTGCTAGTGGCCCAGAATTGCTTTCACCAGGCCGGCCGTGTCGAATACCGCCGCCTGCGCATCGACGTGAATGCCGAGGCGCTCAGCGGTCGCCGTCGTCACCGGTCCGATGGAGGCAACTTTGACACCGGCCAACGCCTGCGCACCCGCCACATTCACGAAGTTCTGAACCGTGGAGGAACTGGTGAACGTGATCCAGTCGGGTCTGTGCGGTGCGCTAAAAACTTCCACGGCTTGCCGGGCTGCGCTCTCGGGGACGACGGTGCGATACGCCTCGACGACATCGACCCGCGCGCCGCGCCGTGTTAATTCCGCCGGCAAAACATCTCGCGCGACCGCAGCTCGCGGCAGCAAAATGCGTTGGCCGGCAAGATCGAAGGCGCGAAAAGCGTCCACCAGGCTTTCAGCCACGTACTCCTCACCCATCAAATCGACCTTGAGGTGCAAGTTCTCGATGGCGTCGCGCGTGGCCGGGCCAATCGCGCAAATCTTGGCCCGCAAGGCGCGGAGGTCGCGCGCGGAAGCATCCAGACGCTGCAGGAAGAAACGCACACCGTTAGCGCTGGTGAAGATCAGCCAGTCGTAAGTTTCAAGCTGCGCGATGGCGGTATCGAGCGGCCGAAAATCAGAAGGAGGAAGAATCTCGATCGTCGGCAATTCAATGACGTCGGCCCCGAGTGCGCTCAGCCGGGCAGCAAACTCACCGGCCGCGGCGCGTGTCACGACAATGCGTTGGCCGAAGAGCGGCAGCTTCTCGAACCAGCCCAGCTTCTCGCGCAGCCGGACCACTTCACCCACGATGATCGTGGTGGGCGGCTTCAGCGCTCGCGCTTCAAGCATCGCAGGCAGCGTTGCCAACGTGCCGGCTATGCTTTCCTGGAACGGCCGCGTTCCCCATCGCACTGCCAGTGCGGGCGTCTCGGGGGAGCGTCCGCGGGCGATGATCTCGGCGGCGATGTGCGGGAAATTCATCAGTCCCATAAAGATCACCAGCGTCTCAGCGCTGCCCACTTTACTCCAATCGATATGCTCGACGTCGTGTCCGGTGATGAACGTCACCACCGAAGTATGGTCGCGATGGGTAAGCGGAACACCGGCATAGGCGGCAATTCCCAATGGCGACGTCACGCCCGGCACGACTTCGAAGCGAACTCCAGCGTCGGCCAGTGCTTCGGCCTCTTCGCCGCCGCGTCCGAAGATAAACGGATCGCCGCCTTTGAGCCGCACTACCGTGAGGCCGCGGCGCGCGCGGTCAATCATCATTTGGCAGATTACATCCTGAGGGAACGCGTTCACGGATTTTTTCTTGCCGACATAAATACGTTCCGCCGTCGGCCGGCGCCAACCGCAGCAGTGCTTCGTTAGCCAAATGATCGTAGAGCACGGCGTCGGCGAGCTGCATCACGCGCCGGCCTTTCACGGTGATCAACTCCGGATCGCCGGGCCCGGCGCCAACCAGGTAGACGCAGCTCATGAAGCGTAGACCCGGTCCAGAATTTCGCGCGCGCCGTGATCCAGCAGTGCCGCCCCCACGCCGCGGCCAATGGCTTCGGCATCTGCTGGATTGCCTTGGCCGGCTTCGTGAACAGACTCGCGTCCGTCGGGACTGACGACCACGGCAGTCAGATAGAGAATCGCGCTTTCAATGCGTGCGTAGGCGCCGATCGGCACCTGACAACCGCCACCAAGCGATGCCAGCACTGCTCGTTCCGCGTTAACTCTTGCGCGGCTCGGAGCGTGGTCCAAAACAGCGCACGCATTTTCGCCGATGCGGGTTTCAATCGCCAGCGCGCCTTGTCCCGGTGCAGGGCACATGATTTCCGGCGGCAAGATTTCGGCAATGCGATCTTCCCAGCCCAGGCGTTTTAAGCCCGCCGCGGCCATCACGATGGCGTCGAATTGCCCGTCGTCCAACTTGCGCAGGCGCGTGTCTACGTTGCCACGAATTGATTCCAATATCGAGGTCAGGCCGCAATTTACGCAACTGCGCCGAGCGCCGCAGCGAGCTCGTGCCCACGCGCGCGCCGGCACGCAAATCGGCCAGGCGCGCGCCCACCATCGCATCGCGCGCATCTTCCCGCTCCGGAATGGCGGCAATTTCGAGGCCCGCGGGAAGATCCGTCGGCATGTCTTTCAAGCTGTGCACCGCGAGATCAATCTGCGCCGCTCGAGCAACGCTTCTTCAATTTCCTTGGTGAACAATCCCTTGACGCCGACCTTGGCGAGCGGCACGTCGGTTATCTTGTCGCCGGTGGTTCGTGATGATTTCGATGCGGCAAGCCAGCCCGTGCTCGCTTAGTCGGGATTCCACCCAGCGGGCCTGCCAGAGAGCGAGCTGGGAGCCGCGCGATCCGATGGTCAGCATGATCTAATCGGTCAAATGAAACACTTTGCGAATGGCGTCGATGATGTGCACGCCTTCGGGACGGCCAGCGTGCCGCCGCAATTCGGAGATCGGGCCGTGCGCGATTTTGTTCACGATGCCGCGCGTTAAAGTCTCGAGCGCCTGTTCCTGTTCGGGAGTAAGCGGCCCGAGTTTGCGCTTAGCTTTTTCCAGCTCCGCGCCGCGGATTTGCTCGAGCTGCTCCCTGCAGACTCACAATGGTCGGCGCCACTTCCTGCACCATCAGCCGCGCCACCATCCGCTCCACTTCCTGCGTGACGATGTCCTCGGCGCGCTCGGCCTCCTTGAGGCGCTCGCGCAGATTGGCGTTGACCACTTCCTGCAGGTCGTCGATGTCGTAGAGGAAAACGTTGTCGATCTCGTTGACCGACGGCTCGATATTGCGCGGCACGGCGATATCGATCAGGAACATCGGCTTGTTGCGGCGCGAGGCGATCACGCGCTGCATCATTTCGCGGTCGATGATGTAGTGCGGCGCGCCGCTCGAAGTGATGACGATGTCGACTTCGGGAAGGATGCCGCTGAAGCGCTCGTACTCGACCGGCGTGCCGTGGAATTGCTCGGCCAACTCGCTCGCGCGCTGGAAAGTGCGGTTGGTCACGAAAATGTGCGACGCGCCGGAGCGCCGCAAATGCCGCGCGGCCAGCTCGCTCATCTTGCCCGCCGCCCACGATCATCACTGTGCGCCCGTCGAGCGATCCGAAAATTTTGCGCGCCAGCTCGACCGCGGCGTAACCCACGGAAACCGCCATCTGCCCAATGCCGGTTTCCGTGCGAACGCGCTTGGCGACGCGAAAGCGAACTAGCCAGGACGCCTTCGAGCAATCCGCCGAGACAGTTGGCGCTCTTGGCCGCGGCGTAGGCAGCTTTGAGCTGACCCAGAATTTGCGGCTCGCCGATCACCATCGAATCCAGACTGGCGGCAACGCGGAAGACGTGATGGATCGCGTCCCTTCCGGCGTGCCGGTACACGCAAGGGCCAAGCGCCGCGGCAGCCACGCCGTGAGAGTCGAAACAGAAATTCGTCAACCAGAGTTTCGGGATCGGTTTCGTCGTCGACGGTGACGGCAACTTCCACGCGATTGCAGGTGGACAGAATCACAGCCTCGGCAATGCCATCGCGATCCAGCAGGTCTTTCAGCGAATTGCCCAGTGCCGTTTCGGCGAACGCCAGCCGTTCGCGCACTTCGACCGGCGCGGTGCGATGACTGACGCCTGTGACCAGCAGTTTCATCGGACTAGAACGTTTTGCAATTGCGCGTGCGCTACCCAAGTGGCCGCCGAGCCGCCCAGCGCGGCGATCGCCATGATGGCTGCCTTGCGCCCACGCCAACCCGCCGAGACACGCAGGAATACCATGGCCAGGCAAATTCCCCAAGTCGCGAAGGATATGCCGATTTTCGGATCTGCGATCCAGCGCGTGCCCAACTCGACGAAGGCCCACGTGCTGCCCGCGATCACGGCGAGAGTGATGAGCACGAAACCCATGGCCATGGATTTCGAAATCAGATCGTCGAGCGTGCCCAGCGCCGGCAGCCGGTAATAGAAATTGTGCGGCTTCTTGCGTTTCAATTCCCGTTCTTGAAATAAGTACACCACCGCCGCGACGGCAGTGAACAGCAACGCCGCATATCCCACCAGCACCAGCACTACGTGGACCATAAGCCATGCATTCCGCAGCGTCTGGCTGGGCCAGGACGAAACCGGCCGCGCGAGCGACGCCACTAGCGTCATCACGAAGATCAGCGGAAAGATGAAAACGCTCGAGGCTCTCGAGTTTGTACCGCCAGTAGACGAATAGGAACAGCGCCGTGATCAGAAAAGCGCAAAGCGACATGGATTCGTAAAAGCCGTTAGCGGGAAAGCGGCCGACCGTTACGCCCTGCTCGACAATCGAAACCAGGTGGAAGATACCGGCGATCGAAACAGCCGCAAGCGCAGCGCGAAACATCCGCTCTCGCCGCCAGATCACGGTGAGAATGGCATCCAGCAGGCCCAGCGAATACAGCCCGGCGGCCACACGAAGCCACAGAATGCTCATCTCAGCCATAAGTAGGGAGGCGTCTAAACATCAGTATATCGCGGGGGATCGTGGGAACCTCGAACATGCTTCTCGAGTCCAAGTGGCTCCGGCGCACTGATTGCAACTGTGGTAGATTTCGCGCTATGGATTTCGCCCAACTCGCAAAGGATATGCTCCACAACCCTTCTCCCGTAGCCGGCGGGGTTCTCGGGGGAATATTAACAGGTGGTTTGTTTGGGTGGCTAGGCCACGTTCGGAACGTAAGACCTATATTGGTTTTCTTTCGTGATCATGAAGATCTGGCACCGAGATGGGAGATCAAGAATATTGGCCAAGGTCCAGCGATGCACATTCGGATAAGGGACTATGAGTCTGCCGATATTGTGAGGCGCAAGGTTCGTCCCTATGCCCTCGAGCCGGAGAGTGAGCGCCCCCTTACCTGGGTAACCGCCGGATTCAAACTGGAAACCGACTACACCGACATTTACGGCCGCAGATGGTATAGGAGCACGGCCAATGATAATGAAACGGTCTTCAGTCGGCGTTATCTTAGCTTCTGGCGTCGTCCATCGCACAAAGAGCTACTGCAGTATGAGGTCGAAATTCATGTCTTGAGATCTTTAGGTAAAACCTCTTGAGCTCTTATGAGATTGGAACGCGCAACGTAATTGCTGCTAATTCACCCAGCGGTCCCGATCAGATTCCTGCTTGCGCATGTACACCTGAAACTTCTTCTTAGCCCGCTGCAGACGCCACTGCTGGAAGCGCTGGCGCAGTTTTCCGGTGTCGACGCTCCAGAAGCGCATGCGCAAGTAACCAAAGCCGAACAGCATGCCGCCCAGGTGCGCGATGTTACTGACGCCGCTTCCGGAGCCGCCAATCGAGCTCAGAAACGCGATCGCGCCCATGATCATCACGAAGTATTTCGCTTTGATCGGGAAGAAGAAGCTCATCAGCACCGTGCGATTGGGATACATGAGCCCGAAGGCCAGCAACAGTCCGTAGATCGCGCCCGAAGCGCCGATGGTGCGCGTGTTCATGCTGCCCCACAACGCGTTGAAGACGATATCGCAGAGGCCCGCGCCAATTCCGCAGATGAAGTAGTAGCGCAAGAACCGCCGCGTTCCCCAGTCGCGTTCCAGGTCCGATCCAAACATCCAGAGCGCCAGCATGTTGAACAGGATGTGGCCGAACCCGTACGGGTCGTGCAGGAACATGTACGTGACCAGCTGCCAGATGGCGAAGTTTCCCACCACCGTGCTGGGGCTTAGCGCGAACATGCGCAGGAAAGGCTGAGCCTCCATGCGCGCGTCGAAGAAATAAAGCAGGAAGAGGGCGACGTTGGTGATGAGCAGCCACTTCACGCCCGGCGGCAAAAATCCGGTTGGGGAAATACCGCTGGGCCGATACCGCGTGTCGTACCGCATGGTGACCTGACTTCAGGATATCAGAAGCGTTGGCTCGAACCGTCCGGACGAAAATGACGAAACCGTGACGAGATGCCGAATAAAACCAGCGCCAGCGCCATCCAGGCCTGCCAGTGGGAAAACATGCTGCCCGCCTCGCCGAAGCGCTGAGTCCAGCCGAGATCGGCCAGCAGCAGCCAGGCGCCTGAACAAAACGCAATCATCGCAGCCAGCGCGAACACGGATGTCACCCGATCGACGCCGCTTTTTGCAATGCGCACTCTCACCAACATTGATCTACCACTCTAGCAGCATTTGCGTTAGAGTAGTCGGTTCGGAAAAGTCTATGCGCAAACTCAAGACTGCTGTTTTTGGAACCGGTTTCATGGGGCGTGTGCACACCGAAGCCATCCGCCGGCTTGGCAATGTGGAAGTGGTGGGAATCGCGGCGTCTAGCGACGAAAAGGCCGCGAAGTTTGGCGCCGAAGTGGGCGTCGAAAGAACGTCCGGCGACTATCACACTTTCCTGCGCGATCCCGAAATCAACGCCGTTCACGTGTGTACGCCCAACGCGCTGCACTTTCCGATGGCGAAAGCGGCGTTGGAGGCCGGCAAGAACGTGCTGTGCGAGAAGCCGCTGGCGATTTCGGTCGACGAAGCCAAGCAATTAGTAGCGTTGGCCAAATCCAAAAATCTGGCCAATTGCACGTTCCACAATCTGCGCTACTACCCGATGGTGCAGCACCTCCGCCGCATTCGCGAGGCCGGCGAGCTGGGCGAAATTTTAACCGTCCAGGGCACCTATTCGCAGGACTGGCTGCTTTACGAAACCGATTGGAACTGGCGCATCGATCCCGCCTCCAACGGCCGCTCCCGCGCGTTCGCCGACATCGGCACGCACTGGTGCGACATGATCGAGCACGTCACCGGCTTGCGCATCGGCTCGCTCTGCGGCGATCTGCAAACGTTTCACAAGACGCGCAAGAAGCCGCGCGGATCGGTCGAGACGTTTTCCGGAAAATTTGCGAAACCGGAGGACTCCGACGATTTTCCGATTGAAACTGAGGATTTCGGAGCAGTGATGATCCGCCTGGGCGATCGCGCTCGCGGCGCGTTCACGGTGAGCCAAGTCGCGGCGGGGCGCAAGAACCGGTTGGCCATCGAAGTGTTCGGCAGCAAGGGTTCGGCGGCCTGGGATCAGGAGAAGCCCGACGAGCTGTGGCTGGGCCAGCGCAATAGTCCCAACCAGGTGATCGTCAAAGATCCGTCGCTGATGGCCGAAAAAGCGCGCTCGTACGCCGACCTGCCCGGCGGCCACAGCGAAGGCTACGACGACACGTTCAAACAGCTATTCCGGCGATTCTATCGGACCGTGGCCGACCGTTCGGCGCCGGTCGAGTACCCGCAATTTGTGGATGGCTTGCGAGGGCTGCAAATCATGGACAAAGTGCTGGAGAGCTCGGCCAAGCACGCCTGGGTGGACGTGCCGGCGATGGAGTCGTAGGCTGCGGCGGGTTTGAAACCCGCCCCTACAGAGTGGTATGGTGCCGGTAAATAGACGGGTGCCCATCATGAACGCAAACGGAGACGCGATCCAGTACGGCATGTTCATCATGCCGTTCCACATGTCTGGAAAGCCACTGGCGCAATGCCACGACGAAGATTTAGAACTCGTCGTGCGCGCCGAAGAACTGGGCTTCGGCGAATTCTGGATTGGCGAGCATCACACCATGAAGTACGAGACTATCGTGATGCCGGAAATTTTCATCGGCCGCGCGCTGGGCGAAACCAAACGCATCCGCCTGGGCCCGGCTCCGGTGTGCCTGAACCAGCATCATCCCGCGCACGTCGCCGCGCGGTTGGCATTTCTCGATCACTTGTCCAAAGGCCGCCTGAACCTGGCTTTCGGCATCGGCAGCGTCACGGCGGATCATGAGCTATACGGCCTCGATCCCAAAGACGCCGGTTCGATGATGGATGAGGCCATCGAGATCATCTTGAAATTGTGGAGTACCGATCCGCCTTACGAATTCCACGGCAAATTCTGGAACATCAGCCTCAAGAAATATGTGGATGTCGAGACCGGAATCGGCTATATTCCCCGGCCTTTTCAGCAGCCGCATCCGCCCGTCGCAGTCCCGGCCATGACCGGTCCTTCATATAGCGCGCAAATTGCCGCCCGCCGTGGCTTCGCGCCATTTGCCTCTCCGTTGATGGCTGCCAACATCGCCGGCCAGATGTACCAGACGTATGAGAACGCAGCGCACGCAGCGGGCCGCCAGCCCGATCGTCGAAACTACCGCATGGCGCGATCGATATTTTTGGCCGATACCACGCGCGAGGCCCAAGCTAAGGCCCGGACAAATTCCGTTGGCCAATGTCACGAGTACATCAGCGGCCTGCTGGGCAAGGGGCTCGGCCGCCGCATCCTGAAGCGCGATCCCAACATGCCGGAAGCGGAATGCAACCTGGACTACATGATGGGCGAGCAGATCATCGCCGGCGATGTGGATGAAGTGCTGCGCCGGCTTCTGCAAGTGCGCGAAGAGACCGGTGATTTCGGCTGGCTCATTCTGATGAGCTACGACTGGGACGACAAGCCCAGTTGGATTCGCAGCATGGAACTATTCGCCCGTGAGCTGATGCCGGCCCTCAACAAAGCGGTTCACGGCGTGTCTGCCGTTCCGGTGTCCCGATAGCCGATGCCCGCTCAGTTCGGATTGTGCCTGGCCGGGACCGGCGGCATCGCCGCGCAGCACATGAAGGCGTTCACCGCGCTCGGAGGCGTGGCGCCGCGCTGGGTGGTGTCGCGAACCATCGACGGCGCTGCTCATTTTGCGCTGACGTGGAACTTTCCGGTTTCCGGCGTGGACCTCGCCGCCGCTTTATTGGATCCGACGGTGAATCTGGTCGTGATCGCTTCTCCCAGCGATCTGCACACCGCGCAAGCCCTGCAGTCACTCGAGGCCGGCAAGCACGTGATCGTCGAAATTCCGATGGCGACGAACATCACAGATGCGAGGCGCCTTGCAGAAGCAGCGAAGACCGCCGGCCGGCGCGTGCTGGTTTGCCATTCGATGCGCTCCTATCCAGGCATCCGTGAACTCCGGCGCCGTGTGAAATTCGGCGAGCTGCACCTTTCGCACATCGCCGGATATTTCACCATTCCGCGCCGCCGCAACCAGAGCTGGGCTCGGCAGCGCAACTGGATTGACAATCTGCTCTGGCACCACGCGTGCCATCAGGTGGACGCCGCCATGTGGGTATTGGGCACAGATGGCGTCTCGCGAGTTAGCGGACGTCTGGGAAAAGCGCATCCGCGCTTCGGCATGGCTACCGACGTCACCATTCATTTTGAAGCGGGGCAGGGCACGCTCGTCTCGCAGGCGCTGAGCTACAACTCGGAACAATTTTGCTGGGAGCTGCGCTTCCTGGGCGCGGAGGAATCGTTCACCTGGCGCAACGGCCGCCTGCTCAACGAAAAAGACGAAGACGTCGTGCCCGAATCGTCCTGGCTGGATATGACGGTGCAGAATCGCGAGATGCTGAACGCTATCCGGACCGGCGGTCCCAGTGATTTCGACATTGAATCCGTGCTGCCTTGCATGGAAGTGCTGCACGAAGCCGAGAAGACGGCGAAAGCAGGTTAAGCGCCGCGAATCCGCGCGCGCAGCGTGTCCGCGCTCTTGAGCAGAAACGTGTAATCGCAGCCCATGCAAATCCACTGCGCGCCTTTCTGCGCCCATTCCGCGACCACTTCCGGATCGTCGCCGATCGCCGCTCCCCAGATCACGCCATGGCGGCGCGCGGCCGCAATTACCTGATCGGCGGCGCGCAGCACATCAGGATGGCGCGGCTGCCCGATCAAGCCCATCGAGCCGGCCAGGTCATTCGATCCGATCACGATCGCGCCCAGGCCTGCCACGTCGAGAATCTCGTCGATGCGGCGCACGGCATTGATGTGCTCGATCTGCATGATGGTCAAAACCGACTCGTTGGCGGTTATGCAAAACTCCGGCCCGCCCAGGCGGCCGTATTGCGCGGCGCGGCGCGGACCGAACCCACGTACTCCCGCCGGCGGATACCGGCATGCTGCAACAGCGCGCCGCACATCCTCCGGCTCTTGCGCGAGCGGAACGATCACTCCATCCGCGCCAATGTCGAGGACCGGCTTGATCAGCACGGCATCATTCCACGCCACGCGCACCAGGGCAGCGGTGTCGCCGGCGGCGGTAGCCATGATGTGCGATTGCACGGTTTCGATGGTCAGCGCGTTATGCTCCGCGTCGATCCAGACGAAGTCGAGCGTGGTGGCGAGTGCTTCCGTCACTGAAGGATCGGTGAAGGTGATGCACGTGCCCAGGCAAACCTGGCCGTCGCGAATCTTGTTAAGGAATTTGTGAGCGTTCCGCATTAAAGCACACACCCCCGTCGAGCCTGTTGCGCGTAATCCCGTAGCTCATCTCGAATTGGCCCGGGTTGCCCCAGAAAAGCGTCGATGATGATTGTAGTTTCAGCCGGATACCCACGGTGCCAATGGCCGAGCCCGTGTAGCGCACTTTCGCGGCAGGCGTCGTGAGGCAAACCCAAGGTCTGCTCCATCACTTCGAGGAATGCAGCGTCGATCTTGCGGTGAGCAACTACCTCAGGCCTGGCACACCAGCAATCAAAATCCCACCACATGTAACAAACTTCGTTGAGAGAACTCAGGCCCGGGTCGTCGGGAACATTGGTTCGGCGGAGGTGAGAAAGATGCGATGAGCATCGCGCAGCGAACAAAGTCTCGAACACTGAAGAAAAAGACCGGATACAGCGCAAGCGCAGTTCCCAGGCAATATCTTTCTGATCTAATCCACGCATTACATCGCCGTTGGAACCGAGCAGGAACCAGAAGCCCTGGTTTAATTGCGCATCTGAGAACCGCCGCAGAATCTCCGCCGGTCGCTCGAAAAGTCGAGCCGTAAACTCCAGCGCCTGCTCGTTCGGCCGGCTCCAATTTGCAGCCTCGGGGCCCCAGTACCATTCCGGCTCAGTAACGGGATGATCGAATACTCCAACCACCCACTCTTCGAAGGGTAGTGCCACTTTACAGCCCGCCGCGCAGATAGGCGATGACGTTCGCCAAATCCTGTTTGCTCATGGATTTTTCCAGATCCTCCGGCATCAGCGAAATGCTGGACGCGCGCACCTCGCCGATATTCTTTCGCAGAATGGTTTCATCGCCTTCGTCGGAACCGCCGCGCAGTGTGAGTGAGCCGGGTGTCTCATTTGCAATCACGCCGTCGTAGATGTGCCCATCTTTTGTTGTGACGATGTAATGCACGAAACGTGGCTCAATCGCATAGCTCGGGTTCAGGATGGACGTCAGCAGCTCTTCGCGCGTCTTGTTGTTGATACCGGAAAGGTCGGGGCCGACCCGCCCGCCTTGCTGCCGCGGCATATGGCAGCGCGCGCAATTCTCGTCAAAAACCTTCTTTCCCTGGGTTACATCGCCCGCCAGCTTCAACGCATCTTTGTAGCTCTCGACGACTTTGGCTCGATCCGAAGCCTGGCTCTGGAACAGGTTGCGTGCGCGCCCGGCAGTGGCGGGATCGGGATCCTGCATCAGGCGTGATCGCGCCGCCGCGTCCAGCGCCGAGATTTCGATCTGCTTATCCTCGATGGCTTTCAACAGCACGGGCACGCGCGTTTTCTGGTTGAGCAGGGCCCCAACAACTTTGGTTCGCGCTTCCGGGCTGTAGCCTTTCCACGCGCCCAGCAGCGCAGGTCCGGCTCCAGCATCGTCGAAAGCCGCAAGCGATTCCACCGCCGCCGTCTGCAACTCAGGAGGTGGGTTGCTAGCCAGCACCTTTGCCAATACAGGAGCCGCCGCGGCGAACTGCCCGCCACGTAGCGCGCGAATCGCCGCTGCACGTTGAGGAAGCGGCACACGACCGTCCAGGGCCTGCTTACCGGCCTGCTCCACCAGCGCGCGCAGCTCGAAGTAGCGGGCCAATTCCCACGCCGCCTTTTGCACCGTATCGGAAGGGCTGTTCAGAAATCCTGCTAACTTAGTCTCGACACCAGGCATGGCGAGATCGCGCGCGCCCACCAGTTTGAGGCCTTTGGCCATGCCGAACAGCGCCGCTGCACCCTCGTTGGGATGTTGCGGCAGCAGCGCTTCTTCAACAGCCAGGAACTTGCGAATTTCGTTGGCGTCCTTGTGCGCGCCAATTAGTGAGGCCAACTCGGTCAGGAATATCGCGTTAAGTTCAAATTTATTTTTGGCGAGAAAGCGGTGGAAAAATTCCGATGCATTGTCATGCACTGAGCTGAGAATCGCCAGCCGGAACCATGCGTCGCCGGCGCGATCGCGCGCCAAATCGGTAAGCAGGTCCAGCGCGCGTGGGTCCTTGATGTTGCCCAGCGTCAAGGCGAGCTGGAAGGCGACGCGTGTATCCTGATCGCTCCTTCTTGCGAGAATGGCGTTCACTACCGGCGGCGACGGCAGAAATCCCTCAGCCAGGCGGAGCGCATGTTCACGCACGCCGGGATGTGCATCGTGCAGGGCTTGAATCACCAGGTCCGGTTCGAGTGACCGCAGCCCTTCGAGCGTCCACAGAGCGTGGAGCCGGGCTAAGGGGATGTCGCTAGTTCGATAAAGTTCGCGCAGTACCGGCACCGCTTTCAGCTCGTGCCGTTCTACCAGCAAACGCTGCGCCGTTTGCCGATTCCAACCGTTGGTGCTGGCTAACTCCGTTACCAGCTCAGCGACAGACGCCGCACCCAGATTGCTCTTGAACGTCCGCGTCTTCAATGGATGATTGGGCACGATGCGGTAAATCCGCCCCAGCGTGTCGCCGTTGCGAAAATCCAAGCCCTTCTTGATTTCTTCCGGAATGGATTCCGGCGTCTCAATGAGTTGCCGGTAAATATCCATCATGTAGAGCAGGCCGTCGGGCGCGTTGGCGAAGTTGCATGGGCGCGTCCATACATCGCTCGACGCCAGAAACTCAACGTTCTCTTTGGCACGATGGGCGATAAATGTCACGCCATCGGGCAGCAGAATGTCGCGATGCACCAGGTTGCCGCTCACGTCGCCAGTGAACAAGCTGCCCCAATATTCTTTCGGAAACACATCGCCGTTGTAGACCGTGCCGCCGCTGGCCGCGGTGAACCAGCCGCCCACTTCCTCCGTTTTGTGCAGATGATTTTCGTTGTAGCGGTGTTGCCGGATGTGCGTGCGTGCCTCGCGCCAGGCTTGCGGCTTCGTGATCGGATACATCCGGGCGGAGGGGCGTCCGTGATCGGAAATGTCCTGTGCCAAGTCGGGGATTTCGAGGAAAGGCGCACGTGTCATGTATTGCATGGGCACAACAGCGTGGCGGATGTGGGTGGTGTTTTGCGTCAGGAACCGGTTTCCCCAATCGTCCATCGTTAAACCAAACTGCGCCGGGCCGGAGGCCGTCTCCGCCAGATCCTTCTCCATCTGAAAACGAAAATCCGTGCCGCGCACCAGAATCGGCGGACGCTCCGGATGGGTGGGCGAAGTGATCTTTCCATCGGATCCGTTGTTGGCGACGTAAATCCAGTTGTCGACGCCCAGGCGCGGGTTGGTTACGCGCGCTTCCGGGTTCACCTTAGGGAAGCCTGTGTAAAGGACCTTGCGCAGGTCGGCCTTGCCATCGCCATCGGTGTCTTTGAGGTACAGAATATCGGGCGCGCTGGTGACAATGAGGCCGCCTTTCCAAGGCAGAATGCCGCTGACTTCAAGTAGATGATCAGCGAACACAGTCCGTTTATCTGGTTTGCCGTCGCCATCGGTATCTTCGAGCAGCACGATGCGGGAGAGCGCCGGCTTTCCTTCGGGCGGATCTTCGGGATAGTCCAGCATTTCGCAAACATAAATTTTGCCGCTTTCGTCGAAAACCATTTCGACGGGCGACATGACCAAAGGCTCGGCAACGAACAGTTCCACGTGAAAGTCGTCGCTGAGCTGGATCTTTTTGAGCGATTCCTGGGGCGATTGAGCGGGACCGTCAGAGGAAGCTTTGCGGCCGCAAGCCGCAAAAAAAACCACGACAATAGTTGCGACACAAAGCCACTGAAATGTTTTGGCGCGCGGCATTTCCGCAGCGATTATCGCATACTGAGAAACACATTTCTCGCAGAGACGCAGAGGCCGCAGAGATTAGGTTCCAGGAGAATTACTGCCATCGGTACAACTGCAGGGCGTTGTCCCGCAGCACCTTCCGGGCCAGTTCCAGTGCGCGGGGACGCGTGATCTCACCATCCTGCATCATGCCGGTCAGCGCCAGGGCGAGCCCTTGTCGCACGGCCGCTGATTCGATCCAAGCCGTCTCCTCCCAGTTCACCTCGGGCGAAGCCGAAAATGCATCGGTCCCGAACAAGACTCTTTCCGGGAACAGCTCCAGCCATCCGCGCATCACATTGCTGAGCGTGCGCGGCGAGAGCGTGAGCGCCAGGAACGAAGTATCTGTCCACACGTTGGGCTTGCTCAGTAGGGCCGCCATCTCCGCAGTAGCGGGCCAACCACCGTGTACCAGGATGAAATTGGTCTTGCGTAGCGCCGGATCGTTGACCACCGATTCCAGCAGCAGCGGATTGGCATTGCGCATTTGAAAATAATCTCCGCAGCCAAGGGCCACGTGAATCTGCACCGGCAGACCGAGCCGCCCGCTCTCGCGTGCGATGTAGCGAAACAGGAAACTTTGGAGCTTCAAGCTCTCCTCGGCAGGCGGTTCGGAAACCTTGATATAGCGCGCATAGATACGCCGCGCCTCCGCTTCCGGAACGTCCGGGAAATCCAATGGCCGCAAATAGGCAGCTTCGAATTTCACCGCGACGGCTCCCAACTGCTTCTGCCGTTCGAGCGTGGCGGTAACCATGCGGGTGAATTCATCCAGCGTTTGCGGCGAACTTTGGAGGGCGCTCTCCGCGAAGTACCTGTGCAGCAGGCGGTCCTCGGCGGCATAGAAAGCCTTGTAGTCCGGATTTATGCGTTGAAAAACACCGGTGCGCAGCGGCAGCATCAGCGCGTCGACGAATGACACCCAACGAAACTGCGGCGGCGCCAGGCCCGCGCCCATTGCAACGCGGTTCGCCATCATCGTCTCCGTGCCCACCTGGTCAAGCACCCAGGCCGGGTATGCGGCGCCTTTGTCCGTCATGACACGCCGCTTGGCCGCAGGGACTTCTTTGGCATTGGTCACGCCATACAAAGTTCGCCAGGCGGCGACTAACTCAGGATTATCGGGCCGCAGCCGCACAGGGTTTGCACCGGCGGTCTCGAGCGTGTCGCAGGGCAGCGCGTCGAATTCGTCGTCTGGCTTGTCGCCTGCGCCCGTCCAGCGCAGCGGGTGCGCGTGATTGTCGATCGCTTTGATTTTCGCGATTGCCGCGGCAAGTTCTGGGTCCGCGGTGGTCTGCGCCAGGGCCACCGAGGCGACGAGCGCCAATGCCCAGCCCGCCTTCATCCTTGCACCCTGCGCTCCTTGCCTTGCCAGAATTTTTCGCGCAGCTCGCGCTTAACAATTTTCCCGGTGCCAGTTTTGGGCAGCGGGCCCTCGATGAATTTGATCTCGCGCGGCATTTTGAATTTGGCGATGCGTTCTGCCAAAAAAGTGCACAACTCATCCTGCGTCGCCGTCTGCCCCGGTTTCAGCACCACGAAAGCCACCGGAATCTCTCCCCACCGCGAATCGGGCGCAGACACTACCGCGCATTCAAACACCGCCGGATGCGCAAAGATAGCCGTCTCCACCTCAATCGAAGAAATATTTTCGCCCCCGCTGATGATGATGTCCTTCTTGCGGTCGACGATGTGAATGAAATTTTCGTCATCCCAAACGGCCATGTCGCCGGTGTGCAACCAGGCGCCGGACATCACCGCCTCCGTGGCCGCGGGCTCGTTGTAGTAGCCGTCCATGATGTTGTCGCCGCGCATCACCACTTCGCCGATCGCCTCCATATCGCGCGGCACGTCATTCATCTCAGCATCGACCACGCGAATTTCGCATCCCGGAATCGGCCAGCCCGCCATGGCCTGATGGCGCAGCCGGTCTGCATCGTCTTTGTACACCACAGTAGATTTTTCTCTGGCCGACGAAGCCACCGGTCCCGATTCGGTCAAGCCATACCCAGCCAGAACTCTGCACGAGAGCGCCTGCTCCACGCGCGCAATCAACTCCGGGGACGCCGCTGCGCCGCCGATATTGATCTCCTCCATGCTGGACAAATCGTACGCGCCGAGGTCAGGAGCGTTGAGCAGTGCATTGGCCATGGTGGGCACCAGCGACATGGACGTGGCTTTTTCGTCCTGGATCAGACGGAACACCGTCGTCGGGTCGAAGCGCCGCACCATCACCTGCTTCACGCCGCTTACAAACGACGCCTGCGGACGCCCCCAGCCATTGGCGTGGAAGAGCGGAATGGTGTGCAGCTCGACCGTATGAATGTTCTGCGGCAATATGGACACCACCGACATGCCGTGCAGGTATAGCGTACGGTGTGAGAGCGTCACGCCTTTGGGAGTGCCGGTACTTCCGCTGGTATAGAAAAGTTCGGCAATGGAATTTTCGTCGACCGACAGGTAATCCATGCGGCCCGGACGGCCGCCTGCGAGCAGCCTCTTCATACGTTAAATCGGATTCAGGCACCGGCACATCGATCGTGATGTAGCGCTCGATGCACGGGCAATCTTTCTTGAGCTGGCGCACCAGCGGCGCGAAATCGTTTTCGAAAATCAGCACCCGCGTCGCAGCGTGATTCAGAATGCCGATCAGCTCCATCGGTGTGAGCCGCACATTGAGGGGCATCACGATCGCCTTGGCCATCACCACGCCGTAGTAGCCCTCCAGAAGCTGATGGTTGTTGAAGCTCAGGTACGCCACCCGGTCTCCCGGTTGAACGCCGAGAGCTTGCAGCCCAGTGCCTAGACGCTCGGCGCGCTCGCCGAATTGCGCATAGGTAAATCGATTGGCTCCCGAAACGATCCCTTCCTTGCGTCCGTAAAGGTCGATGGCGCGATGCAGGAAGCGGATCGGAGTCAGTGGCACGTTCATGGATCGGCGTTCCCCCCGTAGAGAACTCGCATTGTACGATAAAATGCCAGTCCCGGAGACTTTCATGACACGCCTTGCAAAATCGCTCGCACTCCCCGCTTTCCTCTGCGCACGCTATTCGCTCAAGATCTGCGCGTCACCTCAGGCGCCGTTGACGATCAGGTGTTGCAACGCGGTCCCGACGGCGCAACAACTCTCCGCCTCAGCGGCGTGTCGGAAGGCTCGAACGGCAAATCCGTCGACGCGCGCGTGCTGCGCAAGCACACTGTAGTTGCGGACTGGAGCCCGCTTGGCCAGGTGAGTGGCGGCAAGTGGTCCGGAGAGTTGAAGAATCTCGCCACCGGCGGTCCCTATCGAGTGGAATTTCGCGTCGGCGGAAAAGAAGTTGCGTTCGCGCTGAACAATATTCTGGTCGGCGATTTGTGGGTGCTGGCGGGCCAATCCAACATGGAAGGCGTGGGCGACCTGGTTGATGTAGAACCGCCCAACGAACTGGTGCACAACTTCGACATGGCGGACCGCTGGATGGTGGCCGAGGAGCCGCTGCACACGCTGGTGAGCGCCACTGATCGCGTCCACTGGCGCCTCAACGAGCAGAAACAACCTGAGCGCTACGAAGGCGAGAAGCTGCGACAATTCGTGGCTGAGCGGAAAAAGGGTGCAGGCATGGGCTTGCCGTTCGCCGTCGAAATGGTCAAGCGCACCGGCGTTCCCATCGGACTGCTTTCCTGCGCGCACGGCGGAACATCAATGGATCAGTGGGACCCGGCATTGAAAGATAAGGGCGGCGATTCGCTCTATGGGTCGATGCTGCGCCGGTTTCAGCTTGCCGGCGGAAAAGTCACCGGGCTGCTCTGGTATCAAGGCGAATCCGACGCCAACCTGAAAGCTGCGGCGGAATTCCCGCAGAAGTTTGAACGCTTGGTGGCCAAGGTGCGCGAGGATTTTCAGCAGCCCAGCCTGCCGTTCTACTACGTGCAGATTGGCCGCCACGTTAGCAATCAGAGCGTCCCCGACTGGCACGTGGTGCAGGAAGCCCAGCGCCTGGCGGAAGCGACAATTCCTCATTCCGGCATGATCACCGCGATCGACGTCTCGCTCGATGACCAAATTCACGTCAACACGCAGGATCAGAAACGCTTGGGACGCCGCATGGCCAACCTCGCTTGCCGCGATTTATTTCCGAAGCTTCCCCACTACGGGCAAATCCAGCGCGGCCCGCATCCAGTGTCGGCCAAGGTCGAAGGGCAATCCATTCTGGTGACTTTCACCGAGGTGAACGGCAATATTGTTTCAACCGGCCGTCCAGCGGGATTTTCCATTCGCGCCCCCGATGGCAGCACCGTGCCGACGATTTACAAAATTCAGACCAGGCACGGGGAGGGGAACGTCGTTGAGCTGAAGTTCACCGGCAAGCTGCCTGAGAACGCTGCACTGTTCTACGGCGACGGCAAAGATCCCTACTGCAATTTGCACGACGAAGCGGATATGGGCGTGCCGGTCTTCGGGCCTATGGCGATTCAGTAGAGCGACGTTTACACGCCGTCGAAAATCGTCGAAACGGGCGCGCTGAATCCAGGCAGGAGCGCTGCGTCCTCGATCGCCTGATCGCCTTCCAGCTTCCGCGCGAAGCCCTTGGCGTCATACACCCAAACCACGCGCTGGCTGGGATAGACTGTCCAGACAGCCTTGCCGCCGTGCGCCAGGTAGAGTTCAATCTTCTTTTCCAAATGCGCAGCGGATTCCGACGAAACAACCTCGATGGCGAGTTCGGGAGCGCCTTGGATCAGTCCCTCCGTGCCCGGTTTTAGGCGTGCCGCGAGTACGAAGCTAACGTCAGGAATGGGCGAATTGTGCGCGTCCAGGCGAAACGTGGTTTCGCTGAGTACCTTGCCAATGCGATGGCGGATCGCCCAGGCCACCAGGATTTCGATCAGGTTGGCCTTTACTATTTCGTGCGCGTACCCACCCCGGCCCATGGCGACGACTTCTCCCTCAATCAGCTCGATCCGCTGGCCTTCCGGCTCGGGCAGCTTGAGGAAATCCTCGACAGTCAGCGCTGTAGTGGTTGTAGCCATCCTCTTAATTCTACCGCGCGGAGCCACTCACTAGAATTTATTGGCATTCCATTCGGGATGTTTCCATCCGTGCTGCATCTGCTCTGCGATTTGAATTACTCGGCCAAACGCGATGCCGTTGAGTTGCTCCAGAGCGAGCGGATGGTCATTTGGCTGTAGCTCGATGTACGGCCTGGCACCGACTTCGCGCGTATGAGCATTGGTCCTCAGAATGGCCGTGTCCGGATAAATTTCGAGTCGGGATGAGAGCCAACCAAAGTATGGAGCTTCACTGACTCGCTCAGGGTTGCTCGCTAAACCCTGTTCACGCTCAAAGTTGGCCTTGCTAAGTGAAACCCACACTCCCCAGATGAAGGGTTCGTCGCTCCCGATAATCGGAAGTTCAAGGCAACCACGAACGAAGAAATCTCTGTTGTCGATTACGCAATAGTCCGCGTTCAGAAAACACCGCTGCGCGCGCTCTCCGTTAGGGACTGTGTACCAACTCCAGGGGGCTTCGTAGCCATAGCTGGTCGGCACGCCGTCGTGCGATTGCCCACAGGTAGAACAGACCCAGGAATCCATCCTAGGTCAGTGTCGCATGAAACAAGGTGATTACCCGACGGTTCTCGCTGCCCTAAAACGGCAAATCATCACCGCTCAGCCCCGCTTCTCCTTCCGGTATCCGCCGGTTGAAATAGATGTTGTCGTTCGGCCCCTTGGTCCGCTTGGTCACTTCCAGTTGGATGTTGCGCATCTGGTCCAGGTGCCGTGGCAGATCCGACAGCGATTGCAAGTCCAGGCCGCACACGTGAAGCTCCATCTTGAGGTATTTCAGCGTATTGTTGGTGATTACCCGGTTCTTCCACAGCAGCCGGTCGTCCATGGGCGGACCCACGATGCGCAGCGTCCACTGCACCATCGGATTCCCCGATGCCTGCGTCTCCTTCAGCAGCACTTCCTGCACGATCACCCGGTATTTGCCATCGGGAACCGCCTGCGGGGTGCTCGATACATCGATTTTCTCCCGCTGGAACTCGCTGTCGAAGCGCGACAGGTCGATCGCGCTCTCACTCTCATCAACAGATTGGCTCATGTTGCTTGTAGTGGCGCGGGCGTCCCGGAACTCTCAGTTTTTCGATGAGCTAATGCTTGGGCGGCAGTTCGTCCTTCAAAATCGCTTCAATGGTACTCGATACTTCGGCGGCGGGGCGCGTGCCGTCAATCTCCCACAGATTGGCTTCCGGATAATAGTCGCGAATCATATCCAGCTCGCGGTGGTAGTCCTTAAGCCGCCGCTCGATGAGCTCCGGCGTATCTTCCGGTCCATTGCGCTTCTGCAGCCGTTCGCGCACTACGCTGTCCGGAACTTCAAACTGGATCACGATGGGTGCCGGCCAGGCACGCTCCCGTATTAAAGCAGCAAGATGGTCCGCCTGATCTTTGGTCGCGGGATATCCGTCGAGCGCCACGCCCTTTTTCAAATCCATCGTGATGAGGCGGGCTCGCACCAGATCGTTGAGCGCGGGGTTGCTTTGCGGCGTGCCGGAATCGATTCCCGGCCGTTGATATTTAGCCAGCGCTTCCGGATTGTCGCGGATCAGGTCATCGGCGGCAACGGTCGGAATATTGAATTTGCGCTGGAGAAATTCGGACTGCGTGGTTTTCCCGCTGCCCGTGGGGCCGATCAGCACGATGACAAACCGCTTGTCCTTGGGTGGATCGGCGGGTTGCGCCGCCAGCATGCCCAACAACCCAAATGCCAACAGGAAATCACGTCTACCGAGCATGATTTTATTTTAGTTCGCGAATCACTTGAGCGGGATGACCTTGTCCGGATCGACGCGCACCACCAGGTATCGGATGGACCCATCGATCGCGCTGAAGAAATGTCCCACACCGGCGGGAATCACGACCACGTCGCCCGGCCCGACGTGCCGGCTCTGGCCGTTCTCCAATCCAGTGCCATCCACGCTCGGCCCGTTTAGCTCCGCGACAGACCGGTGGGTGGCCTCCCGGCGTTTGGGATTCACCATCGTTCCGCCGGTGACCAGCGTGCCCGAGCCTTCCATGATCGTGTAAACCTCCGTTACCTGATCGTGCTCGACCGCTGCCTGCACCGCCTTGGCAGAGCGATACACCACGCCTACGCAGACGTTGTACTTGCCCACGTCCACCACGCGAATCTGCTGATCGGAAACGCTGTTCTCCGGCGCACGCTTCAGCGTAGCTTGCACATCGTCATGGGTCACATAGGTGACCGCGTCAGATTTGGTATTGGCGGCAGAGAGCGCGCCCAGAACAGCGAATAGAGTCAACAGGAGCCTTTGCATAGCCCCTCCTTTTCAGCCGCAGCATAACAGGATTCCTCGCGCCTATCCATTCCGCCCTGCCAACTATCCGTTCCGATAGCGGAACCGGGCGCGAAACAGGTGGGCAGGTCGCGCGCAAATGGCGAAATCCATTCCACGCAACGAGTTGACCTCGGAAGCGTGATTTGGCATGAGCCTTGCTTTAATCCATTGCGAAGGGAACAAAACAATGAAAACCAAAACGAACGTAAAGGCTGGCATCAATCCTCAACCGCTGCCGCCGCATTCGCGCAACTAATCCGGTTGGACGCGATGAGTGGCAACAGGAGCAAGCGGATCGATGGAAAACGTCGCGAATACGGAGCAGGGAAATGGCAAACCCTGCTCCGCTCGCTTCGAGGCACACGCCGGCGTTATCTTCGATTGCGCCTCAGGAACACCCGCTGCTCCAACGGTTTCGTGAAACGAAAAACCAGCCACTCGCACTATTTGAGCGGAGGAACAAGACAAATGAAAACCAAAACGAACGTGAAGGCCGGCCTGAATCCGCAACCGCTACCGCCGCGGATCATCGGCCCGATTCGAATCTTTTTTGGGTTCTAAAAGCGCCAACGGTGTTAACCGGAGTCGCGTGAAATTTCAGCGACTCCGGACATGCCTTAGCTGATCGATCCGCTATCCGAGCACAGCAGCGCATACCGCTCATGTGACATGCTGTTCGTCGTGCCATCGTTTCTGACGCCTAAGTACTGGTCGGGGTCCGTTTTGGGTCGCTCAGTCTCGTATATTTCGCCCACGCATACAAGATGCTTGTTCCTCGAATTTGGAAAACTGACCCGAGGCAGCAAGGTTGGGCAATATCCTACCGGTGAGTACACGCTTTCGTCATTCGCTAGTTTTCCGGCATGGACGCTCCGGAGTAACGGACGCGTGCTGGCGGCATCCACCGATCGACAGATGGTGAGAGACAGAGCCCTTCGGCGCTTACTAGGTCGCAGATTGAACACCATGGCGATCAATAAAGGGTTCACTGCGACACGTCTTGCATTTTCACTTGAACTAGTGCTTGAGACTCACACCATTGCCGTCGGGGTTCGCGGCAAACCGCACTGGCTGTTTCGATCCTCGGACGAGGCTACCGGATGGTTAGTGATCGGCGGTCGCTACCCTCAACCTCGGTCGCAATCCGAGTGGAGAAGGCTGATTTTCAGGAAGGTCGCGAATCCGGAGTAGGGAAATGGCAACCCTACTCCGTTCGCTTCGAGGCAGACAGGTGTTATCCGCGAATAAGACTCAGCTACACCCGCTGGTCCCGCCGCAGTTTCCGCACTTGTAGCAGCTGCCATTGCGCGTCATGATCGACCCGCACTCGCTGCACATCGGCGCATCTGCTACTGCTGCCGCTGAGAACGGCAGCGTCTGCTGCGGATCGGGTTCGGTAGGCCGCAGCGTCGGCGTCTCGCCGGCTTCATTCGTGAGCGCGTATTCCGCACCCAGGAACTTCGCCGCCATCCAGCGGAAAATGTAATCCGGGATGGACTTCGCGTACGGAATCTGCGGATTCCCGGTCCAGCCGCTGGGCTCGAAACGCACGTGGCTGAATTTGTCCACCAGGAATTTCAGCGGCACGCCGTATTGCAGGTTGTAGCTGATCGCGGTGGCGAAGCTGTCCATCAGGCCCGAAATGGTCGAGCCCTCTTTGGACATCGCGATGAAAACTTCTCCGGGCGAGCCGTCTTCGTACATGCCTACCGTGATGTAGCCCTCGTGGCCGCCGATGGCAAACTTGTGCGTGATCGAGTGGCGCTCATCGGGCAGCTTGCGGCGGATCGGGCGGTAGACCACCTTCTCGGTGATTTGCGCAGCAGCGCGCGGCGGCGGTCTTCTTGGCCGAGCCCGAGCCGGAGCTCAACGGCTGCACCTTCTTGGAATTGTCGCGATAAATCGCCACGGCCTTCAGGCCCAGACGCCAGCTCTCCGTGTAAGCCTTCATGACATCTTCCACCGTGCACTCTTCCGGCATGTTGATGGTTTTCGAAATCGCGCCGGAAATAAAAGGCTGCACTGCGGCCATCATCCGCAGATGCCCCATGTAATGGATAGAACGCATGCCGTTCTGCGGGCGGAAGCTGCAATCGAAAACCGGCAGGTGCTCGGGCTTCAGGTGCGGCGCGCCTTCGATGGTGCCGGTGGAATCGATGTGGCTGACGATGCTCTCCACCTGCTCCGCTGTGTAGCCGAGCTTGATGAGCGCCGCGGCACGGTGTTGTTCACGATCTTGATCACGCCGCCGCCGACCAGCTTCTTGTACTTCACCAGCGCAAGGTCGGGCTCGATGCCGGTCGTGTCGCAATCCATCATGAAGCCGATGGTGCCGGTGGGCGCGATCACGGTCACTTGCCCGTTGCGGTAGCCGGCTTTACGGCCCAGGTCGTAGGCGTCTTCCCAGCAGCGTCTTGGCGCCGTCGCAGAGATCGGTCGGAATATTGCTGCGCTTGATGTGATGCACCGAATCGCGATGCATGCGGATCACTTCGAGGAACGGCTCTTCGTTCTTCGGATAGCCCGGCGAACGGACCCACCGATTCCGCAATGCGCGCGCTGGTCAGATACGCCTGCCCGCACATCACGGCGGTGATAGCGCCGGCGTAGTCGCGGCCCTGATCGCTGTCATAGGGAATGCCGAACGACATCAGCAGCGCGCCCAGATTGGCGAAGCCGAGGCCGAGCGGCCGGTAGTCGTGCGAATTCTGGGCGATCTTTTCGGTCGGATAGCTGGCGTTATCGACGATGATTTCCTGCGCCATGATCATGGTGTCGACGCGCATGGCGGAAGCGCGTCCACGTCGAACTGCCCGCCCGGTCCGACGAACTTCATCAGGTTCAGCGACGACAGGTTGCAGGCCGAATCGTCCAGGAACATGTACTCCGAGCACGGATTCGACGCATTGATGCGCGACGTGTTCTTGCACGGATGCCAGCGATTCACGGTGGTATCGAACTGCATGCCGGGATCGCCGCACTGATGCGTGGCTTCGGCGATTTCGCGCATCAGGTCGCGCGCCTTGAGCCGCTTCACCGGCTCGCCGTTGACGACGGACTTCGTCCACCAGTCCCGATCGTCGACCACAGCCTGCATGAATTCGTCGGTGGCGCGCACGGAATTGTTGGCGTTCTGGAAGAAGATCGAGCTGTAGGCGTCGCCGTCGAGCGAGGAATCGTAACCGGCTTCGATCAGCGTGTGGGCCTTCTTTTCCTCTTTCGCCTTGCACCAGATGAACGCTCTCGATGTCGGGATGATCCACATTGAGGATCACCATCTTGGCGGCGCGGCGCGTCTTGCCGCCGGACTTGATCACGCCGGCGAACGCGTCGAAGCCCTTCATGAACGAAAGCGGTCCCGAAGCCCGGCCGCCGCCCGAGAGAATGCCATTCTCTTCGCGCAGCGCTGGAAAGATTGGTGCCCGTGCCCGATCCCCACTTGAACAGCATGCCTTCGGTCTTGGCCAGGTCGAGAATCGATTCCAGCGAATCCTTCACCGACACGATGAAGCAGGCCGAGCACTGCGGCCGTGCTCGATCGGCCAGGCGCGACACTTTCTCGCGTGTTCTCGATCGTAAAATCCAGCCGTAGCCGCGCGCTTCGTGCACGCCGACGTTGAACCAGACGGGCGAGTTGAAGCAGGCTTTCTGCGTGAGCATCAGGTGCGCCAGCTCGTCGCGGAAATTTTCGGCGTCCTGCGGCGTGGCGAAGTAGCGGCCCTGCTTGCCCCAGTCGGCGATGGTGTCGACGACGCGATGCACCAGTTGGCCGACGCTGGTCTCGCGCTCCGGCGTGCCCAGCTTGCCGTGAAAATATTTGCTGGCGACGATATTGGTGGCGGTCTGCGACCAGTCCGCCGGAACTTCGATATCGCGCTGCTCGAAGATGACCTCGCCCTTATCGTTGCCGATCGAGGCCGTGCGGGTCTCCCATGCTACTTCGTCGTAGGGGGTCTTGCCTTCGGCAAGCTTAGCTGTAAAATAGCGGGCGAATGACACGCCTTTGCGCGGCAGCTTCCTGCTCTTTATCTTTTGTTCCTTCAATTCTTCTATTTTCGCACTCAAACCAACTGCTGGCTGCGCCATCCTTCGTCTCCTGCGCTTGTAGCGCAGTTGGAATGATGCCCCAATATATAGTATTGTGTCAACTTTTATATCTATATACGGTGCTATGAGTTACGGATAGGCGCTGTTCCAGTTGCGAAGGCCTTACTGCTGTACTACAGTGGGGTCGCTATGAAAACACTGGCCTTGCTGTTTTTCGTTGCCATCGCCAGCGCCGCCACCATGCCCAAGACCCGCACCGACAAGATCACCGAAACCCTCCATGGCGTAGTGGTGAAGGATCCCTATCGCTGGCTGGAGGACCAAAACAGCCCGGAAACCCGCGCCTGGATCGACGCCCAGAACGCCTATATGCGCTCCCAGCTCGACCCTCTCCCTACCCGTGAGCGGCTCAGCAAGCGTCTGGAAGCCCTGCTCAAAACCGACCGCTTCACAGCGCCCAGAGTCGAAAACGGCCGCTACTATTTCCTGCGCCGCATGGCCGGTCAGAACCAGTACGCGCTCGTCCTGCGGCGCGGCCGCGACAGCAAAGACGAAGTGCTCCTCGATCCCAACACGCTGTTTCCGGACCAGACTACGTCCGTCCTCATCGCCGATGTCTCCCGTGACGGCAAATGGCTGCTCTACGGCACGCGCAAGGGCGGCGAGGACGAGTTCTCCGTCACGATCCTCGATGTCGACGCAGGCAAAGAACTGGCCGATCATCTGCCGCGCGCCCGCTATTCCTCGGTATATCTGACTGCCGACAAGACCACCCTTTATTACTCCAAACGCATCGACGAAGGCGCGCGCGTCTACGTCCACACCATCGGCAGCGACAGCTCGGGCGATCGAGAAATCTTCGGCAAGGGCACCAAGCCCGAGCAGGAAGTGGATGTCGATCTTTCACCTGACGGCCGCTATCTCGCGTTTTCCATCAGCCACGGCTGGGGCAAGCAGACCGAAATCTATCTACAGGATTTGCAAAGCAAAGGGCCGATCCAGCCGCTGGTGAATGACATTGACGCCGAGTTCACCGGCGCTTTCGGCGCAGGGCAATTGTTTCTCCGCACCAACTGGCAGGCGCCCAACGGCCGCATCTTCGCCGTCGATCTGGCCAAGCCGGCGCGCGCGAACTGGCATGAAATTGTAGCGGAGTCCGCGTCGGTGATCGAGGAATTCACTGCAGCCGGCGGCAGGCTGGCGGTGAAATATCTGGAAAACGTCAATTCGCGCGTGCGGATCGTCGACGGTGCCGGAAAACATATCCGCGATATCGCGTTTCCGACGTTGGGCACGGTGACGGGTATGGCCGGCCGCTGGGACGTAGACGAAACGTTCTACACCTTCGCGTCTTTCGCCCAGCCGCCCACGACGTACCGCTATCAGATGTCGAGCGGCAAGCAGGACGTGTGGGCGCGCATCGATGTACCCGTCGATCCGGCGCAGTTTGAAGTGAAGCAGGTGTCGTACGAGTCAAAGGACAAGACCCGCATCCCGATGTTTCTGGTGCACAAGAAAGGCCTGACACTGGACGGCAATCGCCCGACTCTGCTGTACGGCTACGGCGGCTTCCTGGTGAACCTGACTCCCTTTTTTAGCGCCGATGCGGTGGTCTGGGCAGAGCAGGGCGGCGTCTTCGCGGTGCCCAATCTACGCGGCGGCGGCGAGTTCGGCGAGAAGTGGCATCGCGGCGGGATGCTGGAGAAAAAGCAAAATGTTTTTGACGATTTCATCGCCGCCGCGGAATGGCTCACGCACACTGGCTACACCAAGCCGGAGCGTCTGGCAATTCAGGGTGGATCGAACGGCGGCCTGCTGGTAGGCGCAACGATGATCCAGCGCCCGGACCTGTTTCGCGCCGTGGTCTGCGAATACCCGCTGCTGGACATGGTGCGCTACCAGCGCTTCCTGATCGCCCCGCTGTGGGTGCCGGAATACGGTTCCTCAGATGATGCTAAGCAGTTCGAGTTCATCTATAAATACTCGCCGTATCATCATGTGAAGGATGGCGGAAAATATCCAGCGGTTCTGTTCGTCACCGGCGATTCCGACACCCGCGTCGCCCCGCTGCACGCCCGCAAAATGACGGCCCGCATGCAGGCCGCAAACGGCTCGGACCGGCCGATTCTGCTGCATTACGACACCAAATCCGGCCACTCCGGAGGCATGCCGGTCACGCAGCAAGTGGCGGATCAGACCGATATTCTGAGCTTCCTGCTGTGGCAATTGGGCGTGCTATAATCCGTTCTAACCGCACACCGTAGGGCCCGTAGCTCAGTTGGTTAGAGCGCTACCTTGACACGGTAGAGGTCTGGAGTTCGAGTCTCCCCGGGCCCACCACTACATTCAAAGGCTTGTAGCCGGCGAACAGAGTTGTCCTTGCACTTTGCCCCGCTGAGTACTATTTTCTGCCCCCAAACTCAAATCGGAGGCGGCAAGTTCACAATCCAACTGCCGGTCTGTTCCCATGCCGTCGCACGGTCCAACAGGTCCAAGGTCCGCTGGAAAAGCGAGTTGCCGCGTGTCATCGGCAACTTGAGTGTAATTGGAACCTTCAACACCAGGTTGCCGTTCGTGTTTGTCGCCGTGGCCCCGGCTGTATTGATCGAGCACGCCGAACTGTCCAACAGGTTCGACGCCACGCCCAGTGTTACCGGTCCCACAAAGTGTCCGACATCGTCGGAATACATCCAGAGAGCGTTGCCGGCGCGGTCGTAATGCACGAAGCAGTACGGGTTGCCGCCACCGGTCGAAGATGTTCCGATCAGGAACTGTTCCCATCCTGCATTTATCCCGGCGAACCCGGACGGATCCTGATACGTCAACGTAAACGTTTGCTCGGCTCCGTTGGTGGAACTGCCGGAATTCGGGGACACGGACATCGTTCCAAACCGGGCAGCGATCAGGTTGGATGTCCCTTTTTGGATCAGCCCGGTGTCCGCTCCCGCCGTGTCGAGCGTCCGCACATAGATGTTGCGCGTCACTGCCGCCTTAAACACCAGACTGACGCTGAAGGTCAGCGTGGTCCCCGATTTCGTCGCAGTGGTTGCTTGCGTGTTCACCGCACACAACGAGTTCTGCAAAACATTGGAAGTGGTGCCAGGAGCAATCGGACCTATCCAGAAGCTCTGATCCCCGTACAACCACAGGCCATTGCCCTTCGCATCGTAGGTGACGAAGCAATAGGATTGGCCCCCGCCGTTTGGAGCCGCAGCGAACAGTATCTGTGCCCAGGCCAGATCATTCACCCCATCGGCGTCTGTATAGACCGCTGTAAAGATTTGACCGGAACCGGTGCGGGAGGAAGGTATCACGGACCCAGTCGCGGGAGGCTGGTCTGGGGGGCAGGTGAAGAACGCATGAACATCGCCCTTGGGCACAGAGTAGGTCAGCGGATTAGCAGTGGAGTAGTAGGGATAGCCCGGTGTGTTTGTGTCTATCTGAAAGTCATAGAATTGACACCCGGCAAGATCTGGATTGGCCGTCACTTGAATTACGGCCCCGTCATCGTAAAAGCCGCTTGGCGGGCTGATCGTCCCACCTCGCCCTGCATACATGTTTATCCAAGACTGAAACTGGAAATTTGCTGTGTATGTTGTGGGGGTGACGGCGACAACGGTATGGGAAATGGCTCCGCCATCGCTCCAACTCGTGAACAGATCCCTGCTTATGTTCGTCCTAACCAGTTGTGGCGACGTGGAGCTAAGCGTGTGCGCACTCCCGGTTGCCCACATGAAACTGATAGGCGAATCCCAATAAGAACCGCTGGCGAAGGTCTTGGGGGTTCCATCAATCGTGATCACCAGACCATAGGGAAAATCACCACCGACTCCAATCTTTACCTGCATTGCCGTCGCATAGGTTAAGGCCAGAAAATGATTCCCGTTAAGAATGGTGGAAACCGCCGTGACGTTCGTCAGCCCTATTGGCGGCAAATACCCTTGGCTAGTTTGCACGCCCATGATCGCGGCGGGGTCCCACTCTATCACTGTGCCGTCGTTTCTCAGCGCCATAGCGATGCCAAATTCGCCTAGAGCGGCTGCCGCGCTAATCGCGACGACATCGGTCAAGCCGGGCGTAGGGTCTACATCAGAGAAAAGATCTATGACGGTGCCATCAGTCGTCAATCCGAATCGTTCGGTGATCGCTACGATACGGGGCAAAGAAGGCAATGGATAGTACGAACCAGTGTGGTCCCAGACCGCCACCGTGCCGTCGCTCTTAAGAGCGTAGTTGAAAGGGGCTATGACATAGTTACAAACGGGGCCAGGGAGGACACAGACTGGCTTCGTTGTTGCACTCGCGACGATGGCGATCACATTGGCCAGGTCCACTGGCGGAGGCACATTGCCATTGAAAGCCACTACCGTGCCATCGCCCTTCAACGCCAAGTCACCGGCCCCCTCTCGCCCTGCGGCGATAGCCACGACATCAGTCAAACCAGGCGGTACACTGGCTCCTTGTCCCCATGCCACGACTGTGCCGTCGCTTTTCAGAGCAAGGCTGGTATTGGACCCCGCCGAAATGGCGGTAACACCGGTCAACCCTGATGGGACGTCACTCTGATCGAAAGCATTGTCGCCCCAAGCAACCACCGTGCCATCGCCCGTCAGCGCTAGCGAGTAGGAGGAGCCGGCGGCGATCGCGGTTACGTTGGTCAGCCCTGACGGAACATCGCTTTCACCGTGGAAGTCGGCGCCCCAAGCAACCACCGACACCGGCGGCGTAATGGCCGTGACGTCGTTTGCGGTTTTGGTGATTTGAAAAGCGGGAGCGGATACAGTCACCTGATTCGTCAGGCTGGACGGTGCGGAGGACGCCACCGCAACCAGCACAGTGATTGCTGGGTAACTTTGACCGCTCAGAACCAACACCGGATACGTGCAGTTATTCGCCGAGCAAGTCCATCCGATCCCCCTCATCGCCTTCACCGTAAGCCCGGCAGGCGCGAAATCGGTTACGGTCACCGGTCCCTCCGTCGCGGTTCCGGAATTCGTGACCCGGATCAGATAGACGGCGTTGGTTTGTCCCTGAACAAAGCTGCCGGTATGCGTTACGCTGATCGCAAGGTCGGCGCCGGCATTTGCTGCGAGGTGTGTTCCAGTTAGAAGGAGACAGAGGTTCAGCCAGAAGTATGCGGCGCGAGTGAGTCTCTTCATCAGATCCTCCGTGGTCGCCCAGTGAGTAGCTCGCCCAGTTACGCGGAGCCAGTCTAACAGAAAAAGGTTGCAGCGACTTTTAACCAGCAGCCCGAACGGGTCCAATCCTGAAGCCTGTAAGTCCAAGTCTTTGGAGTTTCACCCCATTTTTTGACCTGGTTGTGTAGCAATACTCAGCCGACAGCGTAAGCCAAACCTCGTGAGATCAATGAAAGAAGATTGGACATTAGCTTGCGCACTGGTTTCGGAACGAAAACCATGCCCGCCCGCTGCCAATGGCTCGCCGCTTTGCGCTGTCCGCTCACTTTCTGGTTCATGGCCGGGCCGGGCGCACGCCCCTCCCGCGCGGAAGCCCCCACATCCGAACTGGTCACCAGTACGGATTCCTGTCCGTCACGGATTGGAATCTTCGCTAGTACTATCCGCGGGAACATCGGGGAAACTTCGCGAATGCTCTAGCACGAGCGTAATGGATGGTGGTCCCTTCGCCAGCGAAAAGTCGACTTTGTTGGAATCGAACTCCCATCCCGCGCTTGCCGACAGACGATAATCAAATCCTTCAAATGCTGTAAACGAAAAACGCCCGTCTGCTTCGGTCGCGGGAGCGTAATCGTCGTCGTGCATCATGCCCTTATCTGGAAGCGCTTCGATATGAAGGTTTGCAGCAGGGGCTGCCTTCCCATCAGGATAGAGCACGATGCCGCTTACGACCGCGCCTCTTGGTTCAGGCGGCAATTTGAAGTTGTATCGCTGGGCGGAAGGGGCATCAGCGACCTGCAGAGTTATCGCCTCGGATTCCGATCGTGCAGCCGGCCAGTAGATCGCAGGATAGGGCGCGCTCACTGTGGGGAAGCGATGCCAGTTCATGACAATTTTGTACCTTCCTGGCGCGACCTCCTCGAATGAGTATTCACCTTTTTCATTGGTACTCACATCCGGTCCGAAGAGGAAGCGAGATCTTGTTTCTCCCTCTCGATCTTCCACTCGAATTAAGGTCAATGGCATACCCGGAGGAGCTGGAGTTCCACCAGACCGGACAACCTGCCCGGTGACCGCCCCTCGCCACTTCCTCCTTAGGAGCAGATTGACGGCTGCGCATCCTCCCGCCGCCACGCTTGCCGATGGTGGCTTGCGGTTCTGCTCAAACGAGAGCATCCGGAATCCATCCTGGCTCGCCGTGACATCGTACGTAGCTGGCTCAACACTGGCAAATGAATACAGCCCTTCACCGTCTGCGGTCGTCGTGTATTGCGCCGTTGGCCCTTTGAGTTCGACAGCTGCACCTGCTTTCGCCTGATCGTCCCCGTTATAGTCGTCCGTGCGTACGGCCACTTTTCCGAATACGGTTCCTGCCGGGGCCGCCTCGCCAAGGCTATTCAAATATTTCAAGTCTTCATCGGCGTACTTTACATGCCGGCTGCGCGTGCAACCTCGTGAAGGCACATCGCCGTCATCGAAACGGCCGGTGTACATAAGGTACTGTTCGCCGACTTCCAGATTCGGGCCGTTGCACATGCCGTCATCAAAGAGAACCAGGGTCCTTTCAGAAACTCCTTTGTAGGCCCGGTCGATCCGCATCCGAGCCCGCGTGACCCACTTTCCCTTGGTCGCGATTACCTGGGTCACAGTTCCCAGGAAAACCATCGGTGTCTCCCAGTAGGCCTGGCAGGGCGGTCGCGGAGCCGAGCAACTGCAGGCCATCGCATTCGGCGGCACGATGCAGAACATTGCCGCGGCGATAGCCGACAGGAGCGGTCTCCGACGAAATGCGGCAACGGCTGGATAATAATCGGTCACACTGAGTTAGACCACGATTCGAAAGCTATTGTTCCGGATCGCAAATCGATAAACTGACCGGAGGTGCGCCGCATGAAAACCGCTATTGACAGCTATTCCTACCACCGCTTCTTCGGCGAAGTGTACCCCCAGCAAGCCGCTCCGGCGCGTCGGATGACGCTCGAAGATTTCCTGCAACGCGCGCATGAGTTGGCCGTTGGCGGTGTCTCGATCGAATCCTGCTTCCTCCCCAGGCTGGATGCGGAATACCTCGCCCACGTCCGCAGCCTGCTGGACGGATACAACCTGGAACGCGTGTTCGCCTGGGGGCATCCCGACGGCCTCGAAGGCGGCACCAACCAGCAGGCTTACGGCGAAATGATCGCCTGCTTCGAATCCGCGCGCGGCATCGGCGCGAACGTCATGCGCGTGGTCGGCAGCAGTCTGCGATTCCGCAGTCAGCCTCATGGGCCGCAAATCGAGCGCCTCACCGGCATGTTCCGCGAAGCTGTCAAGGTTGCCGAAAAGTACGGCATCCGTATGGCCATCGAGAACCATATCGACTTCAACGCCGACGAAATGCTGGCCCTGCTCAAGGCCGTCGATTCGCCCTGGCTCGGCATCAACTTCGATACTGGAAATTTCCTGCGTCTGCTCGACGATCCGATCAAAGCCATGGCCAAGCTGGCGCCTTACGTCTATGCCACGCACATCAAGGATTTGAAAGTGCAAAAGGGCGTGGCCGCCGACGAGTGGTACTTTTTCTCTTCCGCGCCGGTCGGTGACGGGCTGATCGACAATCGCAAGCTGGTGGAACTGCTGGCCGCAGCCGGCTATACAGGCCTGCTGGCGGTTGAAATCGATTTCCTCCATCCCGACTACGGCGACGACGAAGATGCCGCCGTCACCCGCAGTGTGGCCGAGCTTCGGCGATTGACTCCGCCATAACGCTCGCTTAGTATCTAACCAAGACTGCAAGCAGGAGGCTGCCCATGGTTCGCTATTTCTCCGGAACTTGCTGGATCGCTATGTGCCTCGCGCTGAGCGTTTCCGCGCCGCAGGCTAGCGCGCAACGAGGCGGCGGTGCTGCTGCGCCCTCGCCAGTCACTCACTCGCCCACCAGCGGCAATCCCGCCGATCGCTTGACGATGATGACTTTCAACACCCTCGTTATCTCCGGCAAGGTGACGCTGCCCGACGGCACGCCGCCTTCGCAGTTAGTGATGGTGGAACGGGTGTGCAAAGGCAACCGGCAGGACGGTGGTTTCGCCGATGCCAAAGGGCGTTTCAGCTTCGACCTCGGCGTCCTGAATCGCACGCTCATGCAGCGCAGCATTGAGGAAGCGCAGAGCAACAATCAGGTCGCCGGTAAGCAGATTAACCCGGAGGATTTGGAGGGCTGCATCGTGCGGGCCAGCCTTGCTGGCTATCGTTCGCAGACCATCGCCCTATCCTCCAACGGCGCTAGTCAGAAAACACAGTTGGGAACCCTCGTGCTCGAGCCGTTCGGGAAGGAAGAAGCGCCGGCGCTCAGCGCGAGTGACGCGCAAGCTCCCAAGAATGCCAAGAAGGAATACGAAAAAGGACTGGACGCGGCCGCGAAAGCCAACTGGCCGGGCGCTGTGGAGTCGTTCCAGAAAGCCACTGCGCAGTATCCGAAATATGCTTCGGCGTGGCTCAGCCTGGGAATTCTGCAATCGGGAAACGGCAACTCCGCTGCGGCAGGGCAGTCGTACACACAGGCCATTGGGGCCGATGAAAAATTCGCGCTGCCGTATATCGAATCGGCCGTGCTGGAAGACATGGCCAGCCAGTGGGACAAGATGGCAGAGCACACGGCCAAAGTGATTCAGCTTTATCCAAAATCGTTTCTGCGCGCGTATCTATTGAACGGCCTCGCCAATCTGCATTTGCAGAAGTATGATCTGGCGGAGAATAGCGCCTCCGAAGGTTTGCTGCTCGATACCGACCACGCTCTCCCGGAGCTCGAGTACGTGCAAGGAACCGCGCTAATGGGAAAGAAAGATGTTCCGGGCGCGGCCAAACATTTGCAAGCCTATTTGTCGTTGGCTCCCGGCGGCCCGAGCGCGGCCGCGGCGAAGAAGCAGCTAACGGCTATAAGCGCCGCCCGTTAAGATGATAGTTTGGACACCACATCCAGGCGCTCGCTGAAGAATTCGCTCGCGGACATCGTCCGCATGGTGTGCCCGCGCTGCCGCCAGGGCCGCGTATTTCGCGGATGGATCACCGTGAACGAGCGCTGTCCGGTTTGCAATCTGAAGTTTGAGCGCGAGCAGGGATATTTCATCGGAGCTCTTTACGTCAGTTATTTGCTGGGCATTCCCGTCGTCGCCGCGCTGATGTTGTTGTACTGGTGGCTGACGCCGTGGCATCTTGAGACGCTGCTGCTCGCGGCCTTCCTGACGTTCCAGCTTTTTGTTCCAATAGTTCTGCGCTTCGCAAAAGTAGTGTGGATGTACGCGGACCGCGCCTTCGATCCCGGAGAAATAGAGTGGGGCAGGTCCCATACCTGCCAATTCAGAGATTCAATATTTAGTCCGGCAAGCCTTCCTGCGCCGGCTCAGGCAGCCAGAAACTGGCCGTGAATCCGATCACATAGACTGCAAGCGCCACCCCTGCCGCCGCATAGGCCAGTTTCATCGACGGTCCGGCGCCAGGCGTGATGTTGGCCAGTTGCGTCGTCACCAACGCCGCTGAGGTGCCGATCATGCGGCCGCCGATATTTGCGGCAAAACTCTCGCCGGTTCCGCGCAGGTACGTCGGATACATGCGCGGCAAATAATTTCCCCAGAAACTGAACTGCGCCACCGTGAACAGACCGGCCAGAAAAACGCCCCAGCGCAGCCACTCCAAGCTGTGCACAGCGGGATACAGGAAAACCAACGGAACCAAAATCATTCCTGGCGCTTGAAATATCCGCAGCAGGCTTCGGCGGCTGACGATGTGCACCGCCAGAAAAGCCAATATCACGCGACCCGTCAGGCCGCCCATTTCCTGCATGAATTGCACGCCGCTCACGATTTGCTGCTGCCGAATGCGGGGCAAGCCGGCAACTTCCGGCAATCCCGGTACGATGCGCGGTAGGTGCTGAATGGCTCCGAACGCAGCACCGTAGCTGCATGCGAACATCAACGTCGTAACCAGCGTGGTGGTGCGGTATTTCGGCTGAAACAATTCACCCAAACTCGGCCGCTTGAGCGTCCCCAGCAATTTCTTCTGCATCCAGTCGGGGGATTCCGGAAGAAACGGACGGATCGCGATCAGCGGGATCGCGGGAATCACGCCTGACATGAGTGCATAGCGCCATGCCTCGTGTCCGCCGTAAATGGCCGGAAGCGATTTTCCATACGTGACCACCAGCGCGTACGCCGCCGTGACCAGAACGCCGCCGATCGAAGAGAAGGCCTGCGTGTAGCCGATGACGCCTTCGCGCTGTTTGGCGTCGGAGAAAAGCTCAGCCAGCCAAGCTACGGCCGCGACGAATTCCACGCACACGCCGATGAAAGTCGTGGTGCGAAAGAAAAGCAGCATCGGAAGCGACGTAGCAAATCCCGCCGCCAGCGCAGAAAAGGCGTAGATCAGGATGCTCCACACCAGAACTTTACGGCGGCCCAGGCGATCGGTGAGATAGCCTCCCAGCAAGCCAAAAATGCCGCCAGCCACGGCCGGGACGTAGAATAGGTAGCCCACCCAATCGTTGAACGCTGGGCTGCCGGGCTTTAACTTGCCGAGCTCCGTTAGGGCCGGCCCGGCGATCAGCGGCAGCATCAATAGTTCGTAAGTATCGAACGCGAAGCCGAGCGCAGCCACAACACAGATGGCCCATTGCGTTCCGGTCAAATGCTTTTTAGGGAGCATTACGCCTTTGGCTTCCAGAGCCCGATGGTGTTGCCGTCGGGATCGGCAAACCAGGCGAAGCTGCCGTCAGGAATATCGATGGGGCCGACCAGAGTCTTGCCGCCTAGCGACGCGGCTTTGTCGAGCGAAGCCTGCACATCGTCCACTTCCACGTAGAACATTGTGTAGTGGAACGGCTCATGCCCGAGCGCCGTGAGGTGGCCGCCCATTCCTTCCTTGCCGCCGGTCGAGATCATGGTCGCCGGACCGTTCTCCTGCATCTGCCAATCGAACAATTTGGAAAAGAATTCTCCAGTTCTGCCGCGATCCCGGCAGCCGATCTCGAAATGCACAACGGGCCGACCCATGTCTTGCGATCCTTTCGCTTTATGTTGAAGTAGAAGTATATGATACGCCACGCGGCTGTAAAATAATTCCAAACCCGATGCGCTTTGGTGAAATCTTCCGGGACGAGTTGGCGGCCCTGCCGCGCCGGATCGGTGGCCGCTCTGGAATTCTGATGTCGATTTTCGCCGTCGCCGTCATGGGTCTTCTTTTGCCCTGGCAGTTGGGCTACGGATTTCTGGACTTGCGGGTGCTGCTGGCATACGCAGGCATGGCTTTGCTGTTCGCGGCGCCGCTAGTAGCGGAATCATTCGCCGGCGAGCGCGAGCGAAACTCAGTGCCTTCCGATCCCAGGCTGCGACGCGACCTGCTGCTAGCCAGAACCGCCGCTGGCGCGCTCTACGGCTGGGTATTGCCGATGACGATGATGGCCTTGGGGTTTATGTCGGTCAACCTGCATTACCGTCCCCAGACCTTATTACTTCCGCCGCCCGTCATCTCGTTCGACCTCGCGTTGATCACCGGGCTCGCAGCGTTGTTGGTGTCCTCGCTCGCGGCCGGCATCGGCGTTCGCGCACGCGATGCGCGCCGCGCCAAGCGCACTCTGCGTCAAGGATTTCTGCTATCGCTTGTAGCTCTTATATGGTATGTGCGCGCCGGCGGAGGGAAAATCGAGACGGAGGCCGGCATGACGCGGCTGGCGGGTTGGGCAGCGCTTCTCATTGTTCCTGCATCCGCCGCGCTGCTTCGGCTGGCGTTCGCCGGGTGGGACCGCACCGAAATCCGGCTGGATATATAATCCACCATCGCAGTTCGATACAATGTGCCTTCTGAAGCTTTTTCCCTGTGAGGAGGGCAGCACCCTTTGAAATGGTTTGATTACGTAAGTCCGGCCACGGTGCCGGAAGCCGTAAAGCTTCTCGCGCAGCATGGCGCGCGCGCTCGCCTGCTGGCTGGCGGCACTGACCTGCTGGTGCAATTGCGCGCCGGCCGCCGAGAAGCCGACGTCGTCGTCGACATCAAGAATATTCCGGAATTGAACGAGTTGCGCTACGACCCCGCCCAAGGCTTGACGCTGGGCGCGGCCGTGCCTTGCTACCGCATCTATAATGATCACGTCGTAAGCCGCGCGTATCCCGGTCTGCAAGATGTCGCGTCACTGATTGGCGGCACGCAGATTCAGGGCCGCGCATCGATCGGTGGCAATTTGTGCAATGCCGCTCCCAGCGCGGATGCCATTCCAATGCTGATCGCGCTCGGCGCCAAATGCCGGATCGCGACGCCGACTGGTGATCGTGAAATGCCCGTCGAGGAATTCTGCACCGCGCCAGGACGCAACGCGATGGCGCCCGGCGAGTTGCTGGTTTCCCTGTATCTGCCGCCTCCGCAGCCGCGCTCTGGTGCGCGCTACCTGCGCTTTATTCCACGTAACGAGATGGATATTGCCGTTGCCGGCGTGGGCGTAAGTGTAGTGCTCGAAGATGGCGTTTTCAAATCGGCGCGTATCGCGCTGGCCTCGGTCGCGCCTACGCCGCTGTTTGTCGAAGCGGCCGGCAAGGCGCTCGCCGGCAAGCCTGTAAACGATGAAAGCATGCGAGCCGCCGCGGAAATTGCCAAAGCCGCCGCGCGGCCTATTACGGACATGCGCGGAACTATCGAATATCGCAAGCATTTGTGCGCGGTGCTGACACGGCGCGCTCTCGAAAGCGCAGTGGCGCGAGCCAAGGAGACACACTAGATGCCGACCCACGCCAAGACTTACGTAAATACCACCATCAACGGCGAGCCGACAGAGTTTCTGTGCGAGCCTCGCCAAAGCTTGCTCGAATGCCTGCGCGACGTCATCGGCCTTACCGGAACCAAGGAAGGCTGCAACGACGGCAATTGCGGCGCATGTACCGTGGTCTTCGACGGCCGCATCGTGACTTCCTGCCTGGTGCTCGGAGTGGAAGCGCAGGGCAAATCCATCACGACGATTGAGGGCGTGGCACGCGGATCGAAACTGCATCCGCTGCAGCAGGCCTTTCTCGAAAACGCGGCGCTGCAGTGTGGCATCTGTACGCCGGGATTCATTGTGGCCGCCAAAGCGCTGCTGGATCAGGAACCGCATCCGTCCGAAGAACGCATTCGTTTTTGGCTGGCGAATAATTTGTGCCGCTGCACCGGCTACGACAAGATCGTGCGCGCGGTCGAGGCGGCATCGCAAATGCAGGAGGTGAAAGCATGAAGACCAAGGAATACGAACCGAACGTAGTGCTGGCCACCCAAAAGTACAACGTCGTGGGTACGCGGCCCATACGTCTGGACGGCGCCGATAAAGTCACGGGCCGCGCGCTCTATGGCGCTGACTTCACCGCTGCCGGCCTGCTGCATGGCGTGGTTCTGCGCAGCCCGCATGCGCACGCGCGTATTAAACGCATCGACACCACCCGCGCTGAGGCGCTTGAAGGTGTTAGAGCAGTCGTGACCGCGGCCGATCTGCCGCACTCCGGCGACAAGATGGTGGACCTGGGCGAAGGCGAAACTCCGCTTAGCTACATTCGCGGCAATATTTTCGCCAGCGGCAAAGTGCTGTACAAAGGACACGCCGTCGCGGCAGTGGCCGCGGCCAGCCTGCACGTGGCCGAAGAAGCCGTCCGTCTCATCGAGGTGGAGTATGAAGTACTGCCGCCGGTTCTCACTGCGCCCGACGCCATGCGGGACGGCGCGCCGATTCTTCACGACAATCTGACCACCAAAGAATTCGGCAAGAAAACCGACCGGGTCAGCAACGTCGCCGACCATTTCCAATTCAAGCTCGGCGAGATCGAGCAGGGATTCGCCGAAGCCGACGTAATCGTCGAGCGCGAATTCCATACCGCCACGGTTCATCAAGGCTACATCGAGCCGCACAACGCCACCGCGCTTTGGAACAATGACGGCCGCGTTCTGATCTGGTGCAGTACGCAAGGCTCATTTGTGGTGCGAGATGCCACCGCCTGCGTGCTCGATATTCCCGTATCGCAAGTCAAAGTAACGCCCATGGAAATCGGCGGCGGATTCGGCGGAAAGATTCCGATTTACATCGAGCCGGTTGCCGCGCTGCTTTCCAAGAAAACCGGGCATCCCGTCAAGATAGTCATGACGCGCAAGGATGTTTTCGAGGCGACAGGTCCTACGCCGGGCTCGTACATTAAAGTCAAAATCGGCGCGCGCAAGGACGGGCAAATCACCGCCGCGCAAGCGTACCTCGCGTATGAAGCCGGTGCCTATCCGGGCGCCATGGTGGGTCCGGGCGCGATGTGCGTGTTTGCCGCGTACGATATCGCCAACGTCACCGTCGATGGTTTCGACGTGGTGGTGAATAAGCCGTCGACCGCCGCCTACCGCGCGCCCGGCGCGACCAACGCCGCATTCGCCACGGAATCGGTGGTGGATGAAGTGGCCGAAAAACTTGGCATCGATCAAATCGATTTCCGCCTGAAAAACGCGGCTAAAGAAGGCACGCGCCGCGCCGATGGTCCGAAGTTCAAACGCATTGGCTGCGTCGAAGTGCTGGAAGCCATGAAGAATCACCCGCACTATCACGCGCCGCTGGGCGGGCCGAATCGCGGCCGCGGCGTATCGATCGGGTTCTGGTTCAACGTGGGCCTGGAATCCAGTTGCAGCATGAGCGTGAACTCGGATGGCACGGTGAGCCTGGTCGAAGGTTCGACCGACATCGGCGGCACGCGCACGTCGATTTCCATGCAGGCCGCTGAAGTTCTCGGCATCCCGGTGGAAGACGTTAAGCCTACGGTGGTGGATACGGATTCAGTCGGCTTCACCGCGGTCACCGGCGGCAGCCGCACGACCTTCGCCACCGGCATGGCCGCGTATGAAGCCGCTCAGGACATCAAGCGCCAGTTGATGGAACGCGCGGCGCGCATCTGGGAAGTCGAAACCGGCAACGTGCAAGTGAAAGGCGACACGTTCTACTGCGCCAACGATGGCGGACGCAAAATGAGTTTCAAAGAGCTGGCCGCAAAGCTGAGCGGTAGCGGCGGGCCAGTCATGGGCCGCGCCACCGTTAACGCGCGCGGCGTGGGCGGCTCATTCGCCGGCAATATCGTCGATGTCGAAATCGATCCGGAGACCGGCAAAGTAACGATCCTGCGTTTTACCGCGGTGCAGGACGCCGGCAAAGCCATTCATCCAAGCTACGTCGAGGGACAGATGCAGGGCGGCAGCGTGCAGGGAATCGGCTGGGCGCTCAACGAGGAATATTACATGAGCCCGGAGGGTTCCATGCAGAATTCCAGTCTGCTGGATTACCGCATGCCCACCAGTCTCGACCTTCCGATGATCGATACCGTGATCGTGGAAGTAGCCAATCCCGGCCATCCGTTTGGCGTGCGCGGCGTGGGGGAAGCCAATATCGTGCCGCCGCCCGGCGCCATCGCCAACGCCATTCATCACGCGATCAACGTTCGCATGAATCGCCTGCCGATGAACCCGGTGGCGGTGATGGAGGCCATCTGGGCGCAGCAGCGCTAACGGATGGCTACGGTCTATATTCCGGCTCTGCTGCAGAAAGTGACGGGCGGCCGCAGGCAGGTGGAAGTTGAAGGCGCCACCGTTCGTGAGCTGATCGACAACCTCGACAGGCAACACCCGGGAATGCGCGACAGCTTGCTCGAAGGCAGCCACCTGCGCTCCAACATTTCAGTGGCGATCGACGGCGAAGTGAGCCCGCTCGAACTGCTGGAAAAAGTGGGCGCGTCGAGCGAAGTGCACTTCGTGGCGGCGATCAAGGGCGGCCTTCATGAAACAACTCATCGTGGCGCAGGTCCCCGACCTACGCTTCCCGAATTCTGAAGTAGATCGCGACTGAGAGATTGGCCATTGGCAGTTCGGGGACGTGCCCCACAGCCATGTAAACTTGGGTTTGGCCTAACCCATGCCCGAACTCATTCACGATTTTTCCCGCATCGATTTCGACCGTCCCGGCAAACATCATTACCAGCTCGCGTTTCACATGGATAGCAGTTGGGGATATTCGCTGGTGCCGCTCACGGTCATCAACGGATTGCGTGGCCTCAATGCCAACGGCGTTGTAGCTTTCGGCGGCACGCATGGCAACGAGTGGGAAGGGCCGGTTGCCATCAAGCGCCTCGTAGCCGATCTGGATGCCGCCGACCTTTCCGGCCGCGTGATCCTGATGCCGCAATTAAGCGCCAGCGCGGGCATCGCCAACACGCGCACGTCACCGCTCGACGGGGTCAACATGAACCGGGCGTTTCCCGGTTCGCCGCGCGGGACCATTTCCTATCGCATCGCCCACTTCGTCAAGACGTACATTTTCCCCAGGGCCCGCGTGGTGCTGGATATTCATTCCGGCGGCAATGAGGCCGTTTTCCCGCACGTCGTTTCGTTTCATCCCATCGCCGACCCCGTGCAACGCGCCGAAATGGCACAGGTTGCGCGCCTGTTCGACACTCCCTTTGTCATGATTTATTCGAGCGAAATGGCGTCCGGCTTGCTCACCGATGAAGCCGAAGCGGAAGGCAAAATTACCATCGGCAGCGAATTCGGATGGGCCGAATCCTGCAATGCGCGCGGCACGGCGCACGCTTATGAGGGGATTAGAAACGTCCTGCGCCATTACGGGCTGCTCAGCGGTGAGATTGTCCGCATTGCTCCGGAACGAACAACGCCGCCGCGCTTCGTGGCCGCGCCGCATCTGGAAAGCTACGTTCCGTGCCCGCGCGACGGCATCTGGGAGCCGGTGGCGGAAATCGGCGGCGATATCGCCAAGGGCAGCGTGATCGGGCGTCTGCACGATTTTTCCGACCACACTTCGCCCGCGCTTGAAATCCTTGCGCCGCGCGATGGCGTGCTGATCATGATGCATTTCGCCGCCGTCTGCCGCAAGGGCTATACTCTTTTCGTTATCGCTGAAGAGGTGAACGATGCCGGATAAACTCACGCGCCGCGACTTTGTCCAGGGAACTGCGGCGGCCTCGATCGCGGCCAGCCAGAGCGCGCGGGCCGAGTCACGTCCGGTGCGGATCGGTGTCGTCGGCGGCGGATTTGGCTCGGCATTTCAGTGGCACCTGCACCCGAATGCCAAAGTCACAGCGGTATGCGACATCCGTCCCGACCGCCTCAGCACGCTGGCCGAAGTCTACCGCTGCGGCAACACGTTCAAGGATTTTCATACGTTTTTGAAACACCCTGAACTCGACGCCGTAGCCGTGTTCACGCCGGCACCGATGCACGCATGGATGGACATCGCCGCGATGAAGGCCGGTAAACACGTCATCAGTGCCGTGCCCGCTGGCCGGACCCAGGAAGAGCTGGAAATGATTCTCGAGACCGTCAAGCGCACCGGTCTGAAGTACATGATGGCCGAGACCAGCTATTACCGGCCCGAGATCATGACTTGCCGCGAATGGTCGGCGCAAGGGAAATTCGGAACTATTTTCTATTCGGAAGCCGAGTACCATCACGAAGGCCTGCTGCCGCTGATGTACGACGATCGCGGCTCGCCAACCTGGCGCTACGGCTATCCGCCCATGCACTATCCGACGCACTCAACCGGCATGGTGGTGCCGGTCACGGGCGAGCGGCTCACTGAGGTAACAGCCGTAGGCTGGGGCGACGGCCACGAAATTCTTGCAACGAATCCCTACAAGAATCCGTTCTGGAACACCACTGCATTTTTCAAAACTTCCGGCGGACACGCCAGCCGCATTTCAGTTTTCTGGCATGTGGCAGCAGGCGGAACCGAGCGCGGCCAGTTCTTCGGCGACCGCATGTCGTACATCATGGAGCGTCCCGAACATTCGCCCAACACCGTGGTGCGCATCGCCAAAGACGGCAAGACCGTGATGGACGGCAATGGCTACCCCGAGGGCGATGTCGCGATCGAAGCCTACGCGCAGCCCGATCATTTTGAGCGCCTGCCCCCGTCGATGCGGGTCAAAACCGGCCACGGTAATTCCCACACATTCATCACTCACGAATTCGTCAGCGCGATTGCGGAGAACCGGCAACCATCGGTGAATATCTGGGAAGCGATCGCGTATACGCTGCCTGGCCTGGTGGCTCACCAATCCGCGCTTAAGGGCGGGGAAGTCATGAAGATCAAGGATTACGGAAAGCCGACGGTAGCCTGATGATAAAAACATTTCTGCTGTGGTTGGTTCTGAGCGCCGTAACCCTGCACGCTCAGAAGGATCCGTATGACGGCCTCTGGCAAGGCTATGACGGAGAGTGGGGCCATGTTTCCAGGCAGCTAGTCGCGCTGGCCGAAGCAATTCCCGCCGAGAAATACGCGTGGCGCCCAGGGGACGGAGTGCGGTCCACCAGCGAAGTCTTCATGCACGCGGCGATAGCGAATTTTTATTTGCTGAGCGTCACCGGCCCGAAGATGCCGCCCGATCTTTCAGAGAGCCTGGAAAAAACGGTGACGGCGAAAGCCGACGTGATCGCTTGGCTGAAACGATCGCTCGATGCCGTCAAAATCGCGCATGCAGCCTTGAAGCCCGGCGAGGTCGCGCGCAGCGTGAAAGTCAACGGCAGAGACGCCACCGTAGACGGCATGTACCTGCGCATCATCGTCCACGCCAACGAGCACATGGGCCAACTGATCGCTTATGCGCGCATGAACGGCATTGTTCCGCCATGGTCGGAGACCGGCGGAAAATAAACATCATCGGCTCTTGACAGCGGCCCGTTCTCTGGTTCACTCTAGGCATAGAGTAAACAAGTATGGATCGTAAGGATAGCCGCGACTTGTTCCCAGGAGCCCTGGAGATGATGATCCTGCAGACGCTTCGGCGCTGACCGTTGCACGGCTACGCGCTGGCCCAACTCATCAAGCGAGCCTCCGACGACCTGCTGCAGATTGAGGAAGGTTCCCTCTACCCCGCGCTGCAGCGTATGTTGAAAGCGGGTTGGGTGGCCGCCGAGTGGGGCGTCTCGGCGCGCAACCGTCGCATCCGCATTTACAAGATCACTCCAGCCGGCCGCAAACAGCTCGAACGCGAGGTGTCCGCATTCGACCGCATGCTGCAAGGGATCGCGCGAGTCATGAGGCCATCTGAATCATGAGGTGGCTTCCAGATCTGCTCAATCGCCGGCGCTTGCGCAATGCAATTCGTGAAGAAGTGCAATCGCATATCGCGGAAAGGGCAGACGAGCTTACAGAAGCAGGGCTCTCCGAACGCGATGCGCAGCGGCAGGCCGAACGCGAATTTGGCAACCCCACGCTGATCACCGAATCCAGCCGCGAGATCTGGCGCTGGCAGGTAATCGAAAATTTGCTCCAGGATGTCCGTTACGGAATCCGCCAGCTTCGCCGCAGCCCCGGATTTACAACCGTCGCCGTGCTCTCCCTGGCGCTAGGCTTAGGCGCGAGCCTGGCCGTATTCACGGTGGCGGACAATGTGTTGCTGCGGCCGCTGCCGTATAAGAATTCCGCTCAGCTCGTCGTGCTTTGGGAAGCCAACGCCCTGCGTGGCTTCCGGCACGGAGATGTCTCTCCGGGCAATTATTACGATTGGAAAACTCAAGCCGGTGTTTTCGATGGTATGGCCGCCATGCGCGAGCGCCGCTCCTCCGTGCTCATCGATGGCGACCGCGCCGAGGAATTCGGCAAGCAGCGCGTCAGCGCCGATTTTTTTCCGTTGCTTGGCATTCAACCCGTGCGCGGCCGTCTGTTCACCGCCGAAGAGGATCTGGCCGCGATTTCCAGCGATTCGCTTTTGCTGATCAGTTACCGCCTCTGGCAGAGCTGGTTCGGCGGTAACGACGACGTGATCGGCCGCAAGGTGCTGGTCAATGCGATTCCCCGTACCATCATCGGCGTTCTGCCGCGCGGTTTCTATTTCATGAACCGCGACGTGGATCTGTGGGAGCCGATCGGCCTCAACCCTGCACAGGACTATCGCAATACGGAAGGGCGATGGATGACGTGCATAGCCCGACTGCGTGCCGAAGTCACCGCCCGCCAGGCGCAGGTTCCCATGACCGCGCTCGCCGCGCGCCTCGAATCAGCCTACCCGGTCTTCAATAAAAATTGGACCGTCGAGGTTGAGCCGCTGCGCGATTCCATGTTCCGCGAAGTCAAGACTTCCCTTTGGGTGTTGTTGGGCGCGGCCGGATTGATGCTCGCCGTCGCCTGCGCCAACGTGGCCAATCTGCTGCTGGCTCGATATAGCTCGCGACGGCGGGAGATTGCCGTGCGCGCATCGCTCGGCGCCGGCCGATGGCGTGTGATCCGGCAGCTATTGACCGAGAGCATTCTGCTCAGCCTGCTAGGCGGAATTTGCGGACTGATCCTGGCCCGCTGGGCCGTCTCGGGACTGCTGGCTTTGGCGCCGGGGAATCTTAGGCAGTCGTCCGACTTACATATTGACGCCAGAATTTTTGCGGTCGCCTTTGCCGTTTCCATGCTGACCGGCATACTCTTTGGCATCGCGCCGGCATTGGTCACGTCGCGTGCGGATCTGGTGGGCGCGCTGCGCGGTGACAGCCGTTCCGGTCTCGGGGCGGGCGGACATTTGCGCTCGTGGCTGGTAGGCACAGAGGTGGCGATATCCGTGGTCTTGCTGACTGGCGCGATGCTGCTGTTTCGCAGCCTGGTCGGATTCGAAGGCTTGAACCCCGGCCTGGACGCTTCCAACGTGCTGACCTTCCGCGTCTCGCTCCCCGCAGCCCGTTACGAGAAAGTTTCGCAGCGCACGCAGTTCTTCCAAAGCGTCATGCAGCATATGGAGCAATTGCCCGGAGTAAGCTCGGCCAGCGCGGTGATTTATGCGCCGTTCACCGGTCCGAATTTTGCGACGTGGGCCAACGTCGAAGGCCGCCCGCCCGCCAAGCCCGGCGAAGAAATTATGGCACTGGTCCGCTGCGCGATGCCTGGATATTTTCGGACGCTGCGCATTCCACTCAAGCAGGGCCGTGATTTCACCGAGGCCGACAACCTGGAAACGGCGCCCTTCCGCTTCGTCGTGAACGAAGCCTTCATCCGCAAATTTCTTCCCGGTGAGCAGCCTCTGGGTAAGAAGATCAACGCGCTGATGGAGACCGAGAATCCATTTGGCGAAATCATCGGTGTGGTCGGCGACGTGCGGGAATGGTCGCTTGAGCGCGAGCCCATGCCGGTCGTCTACTATCCGTATGCACACCTGAGTTTCCCTGGCATGATCCTGGTGGTGCGTTCGCAAAATAATCCGCTGAGCCTGGCCGAGCCGGCGCGGAGGATCATTCGGAGCCTGGATCCCGCGCAGCCGATTGCCGAGGTTCGCACGATGGAAGACATTCTTGGAGATAATTTCGCGCGTCACCGCTTCAGCGCCTGGCTGCTTTCGGGATTCTCGGCTGCTGCGCTGGTGCTTGCAGCAATTGGAATTTACGGCATCCTCTCCTATAGCGTTACAGCGCGCACGCGCGAACTGGGTGTGCGCGCGGCCCTCGGAGCCGATTCAGCCAACTTGATTACGCTGGTGCTCAAAGCAGGCGCCCGCCCTGTGATCGGCGGCGTAGTCGTGGGAGTCATGGGAGCTCTGGCTTTGACGGGTCTGCTGAAGAGCCTTTTATTTGGGATCGCGCCACGCGACCCGCTGACCTTCATTCTGGTACCGGGATTATTTGCGGCGGTTGCACTGGCTGCGGCATTTCTGCCTGCACGCCGTGCATCCCGCCTGGATCCGATGGAAGCCTTGCGTATAGAATAAATCCCCGCATGGCAGAGCACAGCGTGCGCATCATACGGGAATACAATCCCCAGTACCCAAAGCCCATTCAGGTTTCAGCAGGCGACAGCGTCACCGTAGGACTTGAAGACGACGAATATCCCGGCTGGAAATGGTGCCAGGCCGCCGACGGCCGCCAAGGTTGGGTTCCTGTCGAGTTGCTTTCCAGCAACGCGATCTTGCTGGAGGATTATTCGGCGCAAGAATTGGCCGTACGTTCCGGAGAGGAAGTTGTAATCGAAGCGGTCCGCCACGATTGGCTGCTGGTTCGCAATTCACGCGGCGAGCGAGGTTGGGTTCCGGCTACCTGCGTTTGATTGACTTGATCAGGCGCGCCGAAGCGGTCAGGCGATAGCTGCCCGTGAGCAGTTCGGCTACCTCGTCCCAATCCACTTTGCCGCGATCCAGGCGGAGCGCAATCCAGCCCCTTGGCCCAACGTACGCCGGTAAATAAAATCGGGCCGGTTGCGCCGCGGCCAGCAACGTATTGTCGCCGGGCAGGGCTTTGCATGCGATCGAGACGATGCCGTCGCCGTGATGATCGTTCAGGAAATAGGCGAAGACTTTCTTGCGGACTAGGAATGCAGCGTGCCTTCCCATGTCCTTGCGCGTCACTTCGGGAAGCGCCAGGCAGATCTTCGTCAGGTTCGCCAGCAGCCTGTCAGTCGGCACCGCCGCAGCCATGTAGATATTTTGTCTGCTGACGTATAATCGTGCAAATCATGAATGCGAAAAAACTCAGGGCGTGGTGGTCGCACCGCCAGGGGCTGGATGGCGCGTTTCGCGGTAAGAGCTCCGCGGCCATTCTCGCCGAAACCGGTTGGGCGCGATCCGTCGGCGGCGTTGGCCCTTATTTGACGCTGTTCTCGCGCGGCGGAATCTCGCGTGAATCCGCCGACGCAGCCGTCGCCAAGCTCGAAATCCACGAACTGCCGGCCGCGCGCGGCTGCACTTACGTTGTACCGTCCAGTGATTTTGCTCTCGCGCTCGCTGCGGGGTCGAGCGATGGCGAAATGAAAATCGCCTACAAGCTGGGCGTCACGGACAAGGAAATCGACAAGCTCTGCGACGCCGTTGTGAAGGCGCTCGGGAAAGCGCCTCTCGATCCCGACGAAATTCGAGCCGCTACCGGTAATGCATCGCGCAGCCTGGGTGATGAGGGCAAGAAGAAAGGCCTCACCACCACGCTGCCGCTCGCGCTCGGCAAGCTGCAGGCGATGGGTGAGATTCGCCGCGTGCCGGTGAACGGCCGCCTGGACCAGCAGCGGTACAAATATGTCGCATGGCGCCCCAATCCCCTGCGCGGTTTCCGTATGACGCCCGAGGAAATTTCCGTTGAGCTCGCCCGGCGCTATTTCCAATGGATCGGACCGGCGACGTTAGCGGAATTTCAGTGGTTCTCCGCGCTCGGTGTGAAAGCGGCGAAAGCTGCGATCGAGCCGCTCAAACTCGAGCCGATAGCTAAAGACGATCCACGCATGATGCTGCCTGGCGATCGCGAGAAAGTCGAAGCCTTTCAAATTCCGAAGCAGGCACAATACGCGCTCGCCTCGAGCCTCGATGGATTGAGCCTGCTACGTCGCGACATGAAAGGTCTTCTGGATCCAGCCGACGCAACCCGTTCCGTTTACGTGGAAAAGGGATTCATGGGGGTGGCCGAAGTGGCGGACCTTGCCCAGCCACGCCATCTTCGATCGAGGCAGGCTGGTAGGTTTGTGGGAATACGACACCGCAAAAGAAGCGATCGCGTGGACCGCATTCATTCCCAAAAACAAAGATTTGGTGAAAGCTGTTTCTGAAACCGAAGCCTACATTCACGATCAGCTCGGCGACGCTCGTTCGTTCAGCCTCGACAGCCCGAAAAGCCGCGCACCACGAATCGACGCATTACGTAAAGGAGCCTAGCCCATGATTAACGGCGCACATTCGATTATTTACAGCACCAATCCGGAAGCTGATCGTGCTTTTTTGCGCGACGTACTCAAACTGTCCGCCGTTGACGTCGGCCACGGGTGGCTCATCTTTGGATTGCCGCCCGCCGAGGTTGCCGTCCACCCAGGCAAAAATGATGTACACGAGTTCTACCTCATGTGCGACGATGTCGCGGCGCTGACGACCGAAATGAAGGCGCACGGCGTGGCGTGCAGTGAGGTGCAAAATCAAGGCTGGGGACTGCTCACTCAAGTATCGCTGCCCGGCGGCGGCAAACTGGGCATCTATCAACCGCGGCACGCGCGGCCGTAACCGTCACTCCGTCCTGCCATCCAAGTACGCCAGATAGTAGGCGATCAATTTATAGGCTGTGTAATAGTCATCGAAGTGGATAGCATCCAACCGGTCGCGCCCACTATGAAGGATCCGGAAGGTTTCGGGCGTCACGGAATGAATCGAAATAACCGGAATATGCGCCAAAAGGAAAGGGTGTGTATCGTCATCGCCCACCTTGTCGACATTGACCGCGTCCAGCGAAATGTGAAGCGCCCTGGCAACGTCGTCCAGGCCTGTAACCAAAAAAGGGGTTGACCGGCGCAGCCAGATCTTGACCGGCGTCAAGCCGAGGCACTCGAGGTTGACGAAGGCTCGTATCAGCGGCTTCTGGTCAGTGGTGAGGTTCTTGACATAGCGCGACGAGCCAACCAGTCCTCGCTCCTCGGCCCCAAAGGCGACGAAAATATAAGTGTGCCGCCGTGGCTTGCTCTTCAGCGACTGATACAACGACGGCAACAGCGAAGTACCACTCCAATCGTCGACGATCCCTTTTCCCTCTTCAACGAAATCGAAATGGCCGCCGACTATGATCGTGGAGTCCGTCTCGCCAGGCAGCGTGCAGACTACGTTGCCCGTACTCTTGTTGATGCTCTGCTCCTTAGCGTGGCAACCCACCTCATTGAAGAGTTCCACGATAGTGGCCTGTCGTTCCTTGAGTTTCACAACGCCGCGTTCAAGACGAGCCTTTACCAGGCGTTCCGAGACTAGTTGGACCTCTAGTTTTTCAGCAAAACAAAAACCGGTAAGCAGTGCAGCGACGGCCACCGGACAGGAAATTCTTCGGGTCAAACCTCCACTGTACGACACAGTCAAGCCTGCCCTTTTTTCACAACTTGCCCGCTTTTGATCACGACCGCGATCTTGCGCGTGTTGCGAATGTCAGCCAGCGGATCGGCATTCAGCAGCACCAGGTCAGCAACCTTCCCGGCTTCAATACTGCCGAGCGAGCCATCCATCTTCAACACCCGCGCATTGTTCCGCGTAGCTGCCGTCAAAGCCGCGGCCGGCGTCAGTCCCGATTCCACCAGCATCTCCAGTTCCTGATGCAAGCGCCAGACCCGGCGGGCAGAACGGCTCGGCCGTGTCCGTCCCCGCCAGCAACGTCACACCAGCGCGGTACAGCATTCCGGTAAGCTCCTGGTATTTGCGAAATTCGCGGCGGCGCGCGTCCAGCGTCTCCGGCGTAAGCATGGTCTTCCGTTGTTGGTCGAGATATTTCCGCCAGTTCTGCCGCAGCCGCTCGGGCACGATGGCGTTATCGGCATTATCCGAATATTCCGGCAGATCGGCCAGCAGGATCATGTTGCGGAACACAGCGAGCGTCGGATCGACAAAAGTATTGTGCTGCCGAATGAGCGCGATCAGATCGCGGGCGGCCTGGCTGTCCAGATCCACGTCAGCGCGCGCCGTCTTCGACGGAATGATGAAATTGAAAACGGACCAGATGTGCTCCAGGCAGTCGATGCCATCGGCGACCGCGTCCTGCGCGCTGTATTTCCCAAGGTGCCCGGTCACCATCATTCCCGGCACGGTGACCTTCTTCGATCACGCGGCGCCCCACAGGCCGCTCGGTCCCGACGTAGAGTTTGAGCGTGGCCACGCCCCAGCCTTTCATGTCCGCGACAAACTCCGGCACCGCGGCCGGATCGGTGAGCGCGTAGCCGATGTCGCGATGAAAGGGCGGATCGCCGTCGATCAGTGGGCTGGCCAGAAACACGCGCGGCGCCGTGTCGGGATGCGCTTCCGCAAAGCGCGCAATGAGTTTTTCGGCGGCAATCTCATCGCCAGTAGATCGCACCGACGTCACGCCGGCTTGCAAAAAGAGCGGCAAGACTTCATCGCCGGTAACATGCGCGAAGTCCAGAACGTGAACCAGATGAACATGGGCGTCGATCAATCCGGGGATTAAATATTTACCGCGGCCATCGATAATTTTGACGCCGCGCGAAGCTGGAACACGCGCGCCCACGGCACGAATGCGCTCGCCCTCGATCCAGACGGTTTGACCAGCGCGCATGGCGCCAGCGTTCGAGTCAAAGACCGAAACATCGCGGATGACAATGCCGTCCGCGCCTCGCAGCGTAGCCGTCAGCGCCAGGGCCAAGAGCAGCCGCGTGAACATCCGATTAGTACATCACCAGGCCGCCGTCCACGTTGACAGTCTGCCCAGTCATGCCGTCGCTCAACTCGCTCGAAAGGAACAAGCAAACGCGCGCAATATCGATCGGCTGCAAGCGGCGTTGCAGTGATTGCTGCGCGGCGATTACAGCCATCTGCGCCGGCGTTGCGACCAGCTTTTCCGTCTCGACTTCGATCGCCCCCGGCGTAATGCAATTGACGTAAACGTTGTGCGGCCCCATCTCGCGCGCAAGCGACCGGCTGAGCCCGATCACACCGCCCTTCGACGCCACATAATGGCTCAAATTCTCCAGGCCTTTGAAGAAAGTCACCGAAGAAATATTGACAATCTTGCCGAAGCGGCGCTCGACCATGTGCGGCAGCACCAGCTTGGTGCAATGAAAAATGCCTTTGAGATTGACCGCCATCATGTCGTCCCATTCCTGTTCGGTCATGTCCAGAAAGGCGCGGCGGGGATAGATTCCCGCGTTATTGATCAGGATGTCGATGCGGCCAAAACGCTGCAAGGCATCGTCGACGGCCGGCCGCAAAGTAGCCGGATCGCGGACATCGGCGGCAAACGAAAACGCGGAAAGGCCATTCGAAGAGATCGCGCCGGCAACCGCCGCACCGCCTTTGGCGTTGTGGTCCAGTACGAAAACGTGAGCGCCTTCTTCAGCAAACAAATGGGCGATAGCTTCACCAATTCCAGCGGCTGCGCCGGTGACGAGCGCGACTTTTCCAGTAAGCATGGGACGGGGCACTTCGCTACTATAGCGGTTTATGAGGCTGCCTAGCCGTCGCAGTTTTCTGGTCGCATTGGCAGCCGCTCTGCATGAACCGCGCGGCTTCTTTTTCTCCACGCAGCGCCGCATGGCCATGATGCGCGCCGATGGTAGCGGCCTCCGCTATTTCGAATTCGACCGTCCCGGCCAGGCCAGTTGGCAGCCCGGTCCGTATTTTCCCGGGGGCCGTCGCGTCATCGTGCTGAGCATCGAAGCCGGGCCGGCGTTCACCGGCAAAGTGCCGTCGCACATTTGGATTCACGATTTGCAAACCGGCGCGCTCGACGAAATCGTGGCTCGTGAAAGACTAGCGCCCTATTACGTGCCCGTGCTGCTGTTGCCTAAGCAGGAGCGGCTGCTGGTCTCGATCGTCATCGACGGAGAATCGCGCCTCTTCAGCATGAGCCTCGATGGTAAAGATCAGCGCGAGATCACCCATGCCGGCGAAGGTTTCTCCTACGGCTTCAGCCTCAGTCCCGATGAGAAGCGGCTCGCGTTTCACGCCACCGGGCCCAAGCCGCACGGCTATCGCGTCTTCACCAGCGATCTGGACGGCGCGGGCCGCGTGCTCGTCGCCGGGCACCCGGATCATCTATATTTCGGAACAAGCTGGTCGCCGGATGGCGCGTGGATTCTCTATCAGGATTGCCATTTTCGCCTCGATCAAGGTCACGATTGGTCGGACTTGTGCGTGGGCCGGCCCGATGGCTCCGAGCATCGCGTCATCAGCTCCGGCAGAAGCCAGTGGTTCGGAACGTCCTACGGGCCGCCCGGAAATTCCGGCAACGGCTCCAACATGCCGGAGTGGCTGCCGGACGGCTCGGCCGTCACTTTCACGCGACGCTTGCCGGACTCGAAGCCAGCCTGGGAATTCCAGCCGCAGCGGCCGGACACAGATCATTTCAATCGCGACTTCAAACCGGAACTGGCGCGCGGCGGTACGCAGATTTGCCTGCTCGATCCAAAAACCCAAGCCGTAACTCCGCTCACTAAAGCCGAAGAAGGCCAATGGGATTTCCGAACCGCAGTGTCACCCGATGGCCGCCAGATTTTATTTTCACGCGCGCGCACCGGCGAGCCTCCGGCGATCTGGATCATGGATCGCGATGGCGGCAACCAGCGCCTGCTCACCAGGGGCAGGGAAGACAAGGGCGCCGATTTCGCGCGCTGGATGCCGTAGCATGAGAGTAGATGCGAACTGGCGTATGGTTTGCGTTGATGCTTTCATGCGGCGTCGCGCAAGCCGATCCACCTGACTGTGCCAACGCAGCGGAGCGCTTGCACTCCGAACCGAAAAGCGAGAAGGCTTGGGGAGCGTATCTTGCAGCAAAGTGCCATCTCCCCGAGCTCGCCGCCGATATCGCCAGGGAGTTGGACGCGAAATACGCTGGTTTCGTCTGGGATTCCGAACCTTTCTGGCTGGGGCGTGCATTGCTGGACGCGTTGATCCAACTGCGCCAGCCGCTGGATTCTTCGGTGCTCGCCTCGCTTGCCGAAGGCTACCGCACCGAAGCGGCGATCCTGATGCTGCAATATCCAGCGGCCAACTGCGAAGCTTTGGCCGCACTCCGGGCCGGCGATCCAAAAGGCGACGATTGGGTGCCCGCCAGCAACGCCCTAGCCACGATGCGCGCTCCAGGGTTTGCCGCGGCTCTTCTGCACGAGGTGCACATCAGGCAGCGAATATGGGTGAGGGGCGATGCGGAGCCGCAGTTCCCAGGCACTGCGGGCAGCGGTCTTTCAAGCAATCCTGTCATGAAAGTGCCGCCTGGTTTTCCGCCGATAGGGCTGTACCGTCTAGTCGCCCAAGCCGCTGAGGGTGACGAACTCGTGGCTGACGGCACAACGCCGATGTACTCCCAACGAACGATTGTGGAACCCGGTAAGGAAGTGACTTGGCAAACGGGTGGGCAAGGCTACTGCTACCAGTGCCTGCGAATCGGTTACCTTGCCGAACTTGCCCGCGTTTCCGTGGATGAAGCCCGGCAGGCGGTCGAGGCCGATACCACGGTGCGTTGGAGCAACTCGGTGAACCTCGCGGTTGAGATCTCGCGAGCCCTAGAGTCCCAGAAGACCGCACTCCAGCACCTGGCCTCTGCCGCCGGCGTGACAGCTTCCGAAGGAATGATTTTGCAAATCGTAGTCGAAATGATGGATCAGCGCAGCGATCGCTCCGTGCCTTTGCCCGCGGTTTCAGCGATGGAGATCCACCTGCCGTGATTAAAGTTTCACGCTCCGCAAGCGCAGCGCATTAGTAATCACCGACACCGAGCTAAACGTCATGGCCGCGCTGGCCAGCATCGGGCTGAGTACCAGTCCTGCCACCGGATAGAGCACGCCAGCCGCGATTGGAACGCCGACCGTGTTGTAGCAGAATGCAAAAAACAAATTCTGCCGGATGTTTCGCATGGTCGCGCGGCTCAAAGCGCGGGCGCGGGCGATGGCGCGCAGATCGCCTTTCACCAAAGTGATGCCGGCGCTCTCCATGGCCACGTCGGTGCCGGTTCCCATGGCGATTCCGACATGCGCTTGCGCCAGCGCAGGCGCGTCGTTTACCCCATCGCCGGCCATCGCGACAATGCGTCCCTCGTCCTGCAGGTGTTTGATCACGGCAGCTTTTTCCTCGGGAAGCACTTCAGCGCGCACGTCGTCGATGCCGAGTTTTGCGGCCACCGCCTCCGCCGTTCTGCGATTGTCGCCGGTGAGCATCACGATCCGGATTCCGTCGCCGATGCAGCAGCGCGATGGCTTCGGCGGTGGTCGCCTTCACCGGATCCTCCACGCCGAGCACGCCGGCGGCCTTGCCGTCAATCGCCACAAACAATTCCCCGGATTCAGGAAACGCCTCCGCGCGGATGCCCACGTCCGCCATCAGACGCAGGCTGCCTACCGCCACGGCCCGCCCCGCTACTGTTCCCGTAATCCCTTTGCCGGTGATCGAGCGAAAATCCGCCGTCTCGGCCAGCGCGAGTTTTCGAGCTTCGGCGCCTTGTATCACGGCGCGCGCCAGCGGATGCTCACTCGACCGCTCCAAACTCGCCGCAAGCGAGAGCACCGTCGCTTCATCGAACCCGCTCAGCGCAGTCACCGAAACCAGCCGCGGCGCGCCTTCGGTCAACGTGCCGGTTTTGTCAATCACCAGCGTGTCGACCTTGTGCAGAATCTCCAGCGCTTCCGCGTCGCGAATGAGCACGCCCGCCGTCGCCCCTCGCCCCGTTCCCACCATGATTGACATCGGCGTCGCCAATCCCAGCGCGCACGGGCAGGCGATGATGAGCACCGCCACCGCATTCACCAAGCCGTGGGCCATCCGCGGCGCCGGGCCCAGCCACGCCCACGCAACGAACGTGATCGCAGCCACAGCCAGCACCGCAGGCACAAAATACGAAGCCACCTGATCGGCCAGCCGCTGTATGGGCGCGCGGCTGCGTTGGGCATCGCCCACCATGCGGACAATGCGTGCCAGCAGTGTATCGCTCCCCACGCGCTCAGCTCGCATCACAAAACTTCCCGTGCCGTTGACGGTGCCGCCGGTAACCGCGCTGCCTGCCGTTTTCTCCACCGGCATGGATTCGCCCGTAATCATGGACTCATCCACCGCACTCGCTCCCTCCACCACCACGCCATCCACAGGTGTTTTTTCCCCGGGACGCACGCGCAGACGGTCACCGGGATGAACCTGCTCCAGTGGAACATCTTCGTCCGCGCCATCCGGCCGCAGCCGATGCGCGGTCAGCGGCGCGAGCTTCAGTAGCGCGCGAATAGCGCTGGCCGTCTGCCCCCGCGCGCGCAATTCCAGCACCTGTCCCAGCAACACCAGCGTGGTAATTACTGCTGCCGGCTCGAAGTAAACCGGAAGTTGGCCGTCCACGGCACGAAAGGAATCGGGAAAAAGGGAAGGGAACAATCCCGCTGCCAGGCTGTAGAAGTACGCCGCGCCCGTGCCCAGGGCGATCAGCGTGAACATGTTCAGGCTGCGGTTGCGTACCGACGCAACGCCGCGCGCGAATAGCGGCCAGCCACACCACAAAACCACTGGAGTCGCCAACGCCATTTCCAGCCACGTGCGCGTGGCCGCGTCCAGCAGTTCCGCCATCGCCAGAATCAGCACCGGCGCGGTGAGCACCACGCTGATCCAGAAACGGCGGCTCATATCCGCCAACTCGGGATTCGCCGTCTCCGTTAGCGTGATCGTCACCGGTTCGAGCGCCATTCCGCATTTCGGACATGTTCCCGGGCCATGCTGCCGGACTTCCGGATGCATCGGACAGGTGTAGATGGCCTCTGTAGCGGAAGGTGCCGATTGGGGTGGCGCGGCCGGCTTGGCTCCCAGCGATACCAGCCCAGGCGCGGGGCGGTTCAGATACTTCGCCGGATCAGCGCGAAATTTTTCCAGGCAGCTTTTGGCGCAGAAATAGTATGTCTCACCCGCGTACGCATACGAACCCGCGGCGCGAGCGGGCTCAACCGTCATGCCACAAACTGGATCTTTCAGGGAGGCTCCTACACATCCATGCCAACACGATTACGGGCTAGTTGCAAGATGCGCGAGGACCTTGGAAGGTTTCAAGGGAGAGCAAACACACGATCCTCCGGAACCGTGGCCTCCGATTCGCTCTCCCCTGATTCGTTACGCAATAAATAGTGCAATCGGGATGCCAACCGTGTCATCACTGAAAAAGCAAGTGTTAGCTCCGCGCAACGACCCTGCGACTGTGTCCGATCTATCCATTCGGATAGCCACCCAATCCGATCGGTTAGCCGAATGCGATAGTATTTCAAGGATGGCTGCGAATCCGCGATTGGTCGCCCGTGATGGTCCGCTCAAGGGATCGGTCTATCCTCTGAGCGCGCAGGATTTCTCCATCGGCCGCAGCCCCACCAACCTGCTGCCGATTAGCGATCCGTCTATCTCCCGGCAGCACTGTGTGATCCGAAAGCAGGGCAGCGAGTTTCAGCTACGCGATCTGGAAAGCCGCAACGGCACCTTCGTGAACGGCGTGCCGGTGGGTGAGCGCTTGCTCGCCGAGGGCGACCAGATTGAGGTGGGCAAGTCCATCTTCATTTTTGTGGCAGCCGAGCAGGAGGCCGCTGCACCCGCCACCGAATCCAAAGTGCAGTTGCTGGAAACCGACCCGCTCACCGGCACCACCATGGTGTTGCGCGAACAGGATTCCAACTATCTGTGGCGCGAACCCGCGGCTGGACAGCAGGCGCCCGCCGAACGCCTTACCCACTTGACGGCCATCCTCAAAATCAGCACCGCCATCAATTCCATACGCGATCTCGAAGTGCTGGAGCGGCGTCTGATGGAATCCATCTTCGATGTGGTGCCTGCCGCACGCGGCGCGATTCTGCTGAGCGATAACGGCGGCGGAGAATTTGCGTCCATTTTCGCCTGGGACCGCCGCGCGGGTGTGGTCCCTGCCTTTCCAGTGAGCGGCACGGTGGCGCGCCGGGTGACTCAGGAAAAAGTCGGACTGCTGTGCGTCAATGTGGGCGATGACCGCGAATTGCTGGCCGCCAAGAGCCTGCTGCTTTCGCAAACCCGCTCTCTTGCTGGCCGTTCCCCTGGTAGCGTTCGACATTGTGCTGGGTCTGATTTATCTGGATTCCACCAACACCGGCGCCTTGCTCACTGAAGAACATCTGCAGGTGATGACCGCCATCGCCGCCATCTCCGCGATCGCTCTGGAAAACGCGAGACACATGGACCGGCTCGAAGGCGAGAACCGGCGCCTGCAAGCTGAAATCGCCATCCAGCACAACATGGTGGGCGAGAGCGAGCCGATGCGTAAAGTGTACCGGTTCATCTCCAAGGTGGCGCCCACCGATTCCACCGTCCTCATCACCGGCGAAAGCGGTACCGGCAAGGAATTGATCGCGCGCGCCATGCATCAGAACAGCCAGCGCGCGCAAAAGCCTTTTGTCGCGATCAATTGCGCCGCGCTCACCGAAACACTGCTCGAGAGCGAACTGTTCGGCCACGAGAAAGGCGCGTTCACCGGCGCCTATGCGCTCAAGAAAGGCAAGCTGGAAGTGGCCGACGGCGGCACCGTGTTCCTGGACGAGATCGGGGAACTCGCCCCGCAGTTGCAAGCCAAGCTGCTGCGCGTGCTGCAGGAGCGTGAGTTCGAACGCGTCGGCGGGACGCGTTCCCTTCACGTCGACATTCGCGTGATCGGCGCCACCAACCGCAACCTGGAGGAATGGGCTGCCGAAGGAAAATTCCGCCAGGATCTCTATTACCGCTTGAACGTGGTCTCGATTACGTCGCCCTCGCTGCGGCAGCGGCGCGAGGATATTCCGCTGCTGGCGAGTTATTTCGCGGCCAAAGCAGGCCAGAAAGCCAACCGGCAAGTGCACGGACTGTCGCCGGGGGCGCGCGCGTGTCTCATGCACTACGAATGGCCCGGCAATGTGCGCGAGCTGGAAAATGCGATTGAGCACGCCGTGGTGCTAGGATCGTCCGATCTGATTCTGCCCGAGGATTTGCCGGAAATTCTGCTGGAAGCGCAACCGGCGGCCGGCGTAAAAATCGGCACGTATCATGAGGCCATTGCGGAAGCCAAGAAGCAGTTGATCTTGAAGGCCGTCGAACAGGCCGGCGGGAATTACACCGAGGCTGCCAAGCTACTCGGCGTTCACCCCAACTACCTGCATCGTTTGATTCGCAATATGAATTTAAAGGCGGAGATCGTGACGCGGCGGCCAGGCCGGCGCGACTATGGCTTAAGAAATTCCTCTGGCGATATACCAGCTTGTTTCAGAATTGCTCGAAGCGTTCCTTCAGGCATGTCTCCTGAATGGTTTGGAATGGTGGTGTAGCGATTCGTCGATGCGCCAAACCAGATTTCGTGGCTTCCGGCCGCTTGACGATCAACTTGACGATCAAACTGAAATCCGGACAACCGGCCCAATTACGCACCCACAACAATCATGTAGTCGCTGCGATCGGTGGCCGCCGGTAGTGTGGGCAGGCCTTCTCGTTCACGCCTAGCCTCGAGTAGTTTTTTGGCAACATCGCGAGCCAACTCCAAGGCCTCCGCAACGGTCCGACCCTGTGCTACCAGCAAATCCTAGCGCCTTCCAAAAGCCGCCAGCACTGCCGCGCCCGCCAATCCCAGCGCCGTCAGTGCCGCGCCCCAGTAAACCGACGCCGGGCGGTAAACCATTTCGATGCGGTGCCGGCCGGTTTCCACCACTACGCCGCGTAGCATCGAATACGCCTCATGAATCGGCGTCGGATTTCCGTCGACCGTTGCCTTCCATCCGGGGAAAAACGTTTCGCCGGCGATGACCATGCCGCGGCACTTCATGTCCGCGTCGATCACCACCCGGGCGCTGCCACGCCGCACCAGGCGCACGTCATCGGGACCGGCGCAGGAATCAAGCGGCGGTGGAACTCCGAACTGAAACTCGCGGCGCTCGAGCTCAGCCTTCGGCGCGGCAAGCTCCTTCGGGATTTCGTTTTCGCTCGTGATCGCGCGCGTCTCATGCACGCTCCAAACTCGCGGGAACGCACCGGGATTGGCGAAAACTTTGAGACCGGTCGCGGGCGACTTGTACACTTCCACCTGATCCGGGCGCAGCGCCGTCTCGCCCAAGTAGTAATTGATCCCAAACAGTTGCCGCTTGACAGGATTATCGCGGAACCGCTCCACGTTGCGGCTTAGCCCGACCACGTACGTCTCGAACGCGTCAATGCCGTGCCAATCGCCGAAGTTGTACGGAATTTCTTTGCGGTCGACTTCGACGCGCACCATGCCGGGCTGACGGCGCAGAAACGCGGCGAGATCGTCATGTCTGGCCATGTTTTCCAGCAGCGGCCAGCCCTTCTCGCGCGGCGGCAGGGCGGTAGCCGTCACCGCTCCGACCTCGAACAGCAGAATCAGGCCCAGCGCCGCGAGCGCGGCCGGAACCGAAAGCGCGCCCCGGTCCCACGCCAGCATCACTCCTGCGAGGAACACGGCGGCGATGGCGATCATAACGGCGTGATCGTAATCCATCCCGGAATCCGGGCGCAGGTAGCTGGCCACCAGCAGCAGCACGGCCATGCCACCGCCGAACGCCAGCAGAAACCGCGGCAGCCGGCGCGTCCAAACGGTCCGAGCCCGCGCGAAACTATCGGCATAGGCATCAACGCCGAAAGCGCACAAAATGCACACGCCCAGGTGATACATAAGAATCGCCATGGACGGTGTGCGCGCCTTGTTCAGCAGCGGTAGCAGCGAATACAGCAGGCCATGCAGCACGGTAAATCCGCCTAACGCGCCCGCTATCCCACCGAGCGCAATCGCGGCGCACATCCGCACGGTTTTGTCGGCCCAACAGGTAGCCAGCGCAAAGATCGCCATGACCAGCACCACCAGCCGATGAACACCTGATGCCCATCGGGCACCATCGGGAAACACCGCGCCCAGCAGCGCCAGCGGGTGCAAGCTGTATTCGGCGTGAACGTAGTAGGGTACCGGCTCCTGCCAGCCCACTGGATGCGCCGAGCTCACCCAGCGCACGGCTTCCCTGCCAAATTCGTACGCAGGCAAAGTCTGCAGCGCGCTCGCCAGAAACACGAACAAGCCCGCATACGGCCAGTGCTCCCAACTGGCTGAGCCAGCGCCGTTCGGTGACCAACCAGTACACCGACAGAAACAGCAGGAACACGCCGATAAACAGGGGCACCTGATGGTGGCCGCTCAAGAACGCGACACCCAGAAACGTGCCAGCCAGTGCGGCGCTTGCGACCGGCCGCTCCCCGCGCAGCATGCGGAAGAAAAACAGAAAGACCAGCGGCGCCCATACCGCGCCATTCAGCATTTGCGGCCAGCCGACGTCGCCAAAAAATCCACACGTGCCAAACGCCGCCGCGGCCAGCAACGACGCGCCCACGCTGCGTTTCAGATCGCGCAGCAGAAAATAACAAAACAGCGCCCCCATGTAGTGAATCAGCACGTAATACCAGTGCAGGACGTCCTGCCGTATCCGGCCGTCGCGCAGGGGCATCAGAGACAGCACCCAATTGAACGGATAGGCTGCGCCGGTCAGCATTGCGCCCAACACGGGCTGGCCGCCCCATTCGTGGGGATCCCACAGGGGAAAGCGTCCGGCATGCCACTCGGTCGCCTGGAATTGGTACCAGGGGAGGATTTGCCAGGCGTGGTCCTGGGCGTCGTGCATGGTGTACTGATCGGTGAGCACCAGCTTCCAGTAAACGGCAACAACGAACAAAAACAACAGGATGGGAGCCGCCCAGCGGATCCAGCCCCGGCCTGCACGCAATCCATCGCCCTGGTGCTTTTCGGCCACCTGCATTGCCAGCCATGATACAGGAACTGCCAAATAAATCAAAGAGATACCCATTGGCCCGGGGCGTGCACTAGGGAACGGGCAGGGAACCCGGTATGCGACTCTTTTCCAGTGCGCTGATGACGATAATCCTGGCGACAGGAGTTGTCTTAGCCCAGGTTGCACCCCAGGATCCGTCTCAGGGACCCCAGCAGGATAACGGCCGGCCCGATCGCGGAATTGCTCGCATCAGCGTCATCAACGGCGATGTTTCCATTCTGCGCGGCGATTCCGGCGAGCGCATCGCGGCTGCCCTGAACGCGCCTCTGGTCGTCGGCGACCGCCTGGCCACCGGTCCCGGCGCGCGCGCGGAAATTCAATTCGATTCGGCCAACATGATTCGCATCGCCCCCGATTCCGAAGTCCGGATTCCGGAGCTCGAAGTGGACCGCTTCCAAGTGCAAATCGGACGCGGCACCGTGCTGTATCGCATTCTGCGTGAATCGCACTCCCAGGCTGAGGTGAGCACGCCCAATTCCTCCATCCGGCCTTCGACAATTGGTGCATACCGCATCAGCGTGTCCGAGGATGGGCAAACCGAGATCGTCGTGCGCTTGGGCGAAGTAGATGTCTACACGCCGCAGGGCGCCGAAAAAGTGCGTGTGGGGCAAGCCATGCAGGTACGCGGCAACCCGGCCGACCCTGAATTCCAAATCCTGCGCAGTGGCCCCGCCGACGATTGGGATCACTGGAACGAACGCCGCGACAACGAGCTTAGCCGCTCGGCCAGCGTATCGCCATGTGAGCCCTGACATTTACGGGACCGAAGACCTGGACGGCCACGGCCGCTGGCTCAACGATCCGGCCTATGGGCAGGTGTGGAGTCCGAACGAGCCTGCCGGCTGGGCGCCTTATCAGGCTGGCCGTTGGGTCTGGGTCGATTGGTACGGCTGGACCTGGGTCAGCGACGATCCGTGGGGTTGGGCGCCTTATCATTACGGCCGCTGGTACATGGGAGCAGCGGGCTGGTGCTGGGTTCCCGGACCGGTTTTCGTGCACCAATACTGGAGCCCTGGATTGGTGGCGTTTTTTGGCTTCGGCGGCCCCGGAGTGGGCGTGGGATTCGGTTTCGGCGGCCTGGGCTGGGTGCCGCTGGCGCCCTACGAGCGCTATAGCCCCTGGTATGGACGCGGAATCTACGGCGGCTATCGCAATGCGAATGTGTTTGCTGGCAGCGCAAATGTCATCCATAACACGAACCTGGCCGGCATGTACCGCAATGCGCGGGTATCGGGTGCGGTTACGGGCGTTTCTTCTCAGGATTTTGCCCAGGGCCGCTTCAACAATCGCATGAGTGTTTCTGGCTCGGAGATTCGCCAGGCGGGCCTTGTAAGAGGTGCCTTGCCGATGGCCCCGCAGCGGGAGAATTTGCGGGTGACGGACCGGGCAGCTTCTTCGGCGGCGAGGATCAGCTCAAGCCAAGGTCGTTTCTTTAGCCGCTCGCAGCCGTCGGCTGTGAACCGGGTGCCTTTCGAACAGCAGCGGCAAAGCCTGCAGCAGGCGGGCGCGGCTGTTGCACGGCAATCGAGCGCCTCGGCAATGCCGGGTGGCGGCGGCCGAAGTGCAATGCAGGGAAGCGGGGCTACGTCTCCTGGAATCGTGTCGCCGCGTTCGGTATCGCCGCAAAGCGCGCCCAGCACAGGCGGCGGTTGGAGGCGTTTCGGTGAGCCTTCGCGCGACGTTCCGAGCACAGCGTCCGGTAGCGCTTCACGTACCACCACGGCAGGCGCCGGCCGCGCGCAGCGCCGCTCCCAGCCTGAATTCCAGGCCGTCGACTTCCAACTTCGGGCAATCCACGCCGCGCAGCTTCGGCTATGCAGGCTCGCCCAGCCGGTCGCTGCAAGTTTCGCCGCCGGTGGTTCGGCAGCGGGCTACACCCTCGACGCCGAGCGCAGGATCAAGCGCCGGCCGCGGCTCGAGCGCGCCCAGAGCCGAAAGCAGCCCGCGTGGCGGCAGTTCATCCGGCGGACACAGCAGCGGCGGTGGCGGTGGACACTCCGGAGGCCGCGGCCGCTAAACGAATTTTAGATTTTTCTTCCCTCACTAAGGGTGGCCCGTCTCCAAGAATTGTGAGACGGGCCTTTTTTTATGGTTTGGCCACGATGGATGCCCGCAGCGTTTTCGTGACTTCGCCGGCGATGTCATCCTGGACCATCAGGAGGTCGTCCACCGGGCGGTCATAAGTTTCCGACCAGATCACGTAGCCATTGTCGGCGCGAATCAAGCGTGCCGCGATGCGCAGCCTGGCGCTGGATTTGCGCACGCTCCCATCCAGTACATAAGCGACGCCGAGCGACTTGGCAATTTCGGGGATGGTGATTTGTTTGCCCTTGAAATAGAACGAAGACGTGGGAGACGGCACCCGCAGTCCGGGGATCTTGCTGAGTTTGTCGATCAGTTCCTCGGTCATGCCATCGGCGAAAGGTTCGTTGCTCATCTTCTCGGTCAGATCGAGAAACGGCAGCACGGCGATGGATTTCTCCGGCTGCGGCGTCGGGGCGGGTGAGGCCGTCGGTACCTTGCCGTAGAACAGGAGGGCAGCGGCGAGCGCGAGGCAAAGGGCCGCGCCGGCAGCCCGCGCAACGCCGGCTCTGCGACCTGGGCTGGACGGAATCGCAGCAGTGGCCGGCACCCAGGGAGTGACCGCCGCCACCATGCGATAGCCCAACCGCGGAACGGTCGCGATGTAGGTGGGCTGCTTGGGGTCGTCGCCGAGCAGACGGCGGAGCGATGCCACGGCCTGATAAACGGAATCTGGAGTTACCGTGACCCCGGACCAGACCTGAGTCAGCAAGTCATCGATGCTGACGACTTCGCCGGCATGCTCGGCCAGGCACAGCAGCAGGCGCATAGTCCGCACCTCAACCCGAGCGGTCTCGCCATTGCGTGAAATCTGGCCGGACGCCGGATTGACGCACCAATCGCCGATGCGAAGCATCCGTTCCATATAGAAAGCGGCTCGCCGATTATATCAATCAGAAGTATTCAGGATGTTTCAGACCAAGTTCAGGACTTCGCAAGCCGCGCCCGGGTATCGTAGCGGGCATGGAAAAACGGAATGCTGTATTGGCAATCGCAGTGGGCGGCTTGACGGCCGGAACCTTGGATCTGGCACAAGCGTGCATTCTTTTCGGATGGGACATTCCGCTCGCGATTGCCGGCGGTCTTCTAGGACGGCAGGCTTTTCAGGGAGGCGCAGCCACTTACGTTCTGGGCGTCTGCCTGCATTTTTTTATCGCTCTTTCGGCGGCGGCGGTTTACTACGCGGCCAGCCGCAAGCTGGTTTTCATGAAGGAGTATCCGCTGGTGTGCGGCTTGTTCTTCGGCGCCGCGGTGGAAGAAGTGATGCGCCTGGTAGTTTTGCCGCTCTCCGCGCTTCACTCCAGGGGCCCTTACCAACTGAAAGACTTGATCCTGGGACTGCTGGTGCACATGGTCGTGGTCGGGCTGCCGATTTCTTATAGTGTGCGGCGGTTCGGGAGGTAGGGGGCGTAGCTCGGCTGATTTTTTGGAAAGGTTACATAATATTCGTTATCGGAAGCGAAATAAACCACTGGGGCAACGAGCCGGGTCACCTTCAAGACGATCAGCTCGTTCCCCAGCGAAATGCCCACTTAGGTCCGATCAGACTGCCGGCGCCGCAGCAGTGCCGCGAAACCCAGCAAGAAGGTTCCCAACAGCAGCACCGAACTTGGTTCGGGCACCGGATGCTCTCCTGCCGTTAACGAGCCCAGTTCGTTGGCGACAATCTGCTAACCCTATCCAAGATCGATACGCCGCTGTGCCGGCGGCACAGGATTTTTCCCAAAGGCGACGGCAGCTTCGGTGAACGACGTGAACAGCGGACCATCCAAAATGGTGTGGCCGCCGTTGCCGACGATCGCATAGAACAACAGTTATTCAATCTACGTGCAACCTTGCTTCCAATGGTGGTGTCCACATCGCCAGACACGCCGGCAAAAATAACCGGACTATCTAAGAAATCAGGGATAATACTTTTTGAATTAGCATTTAAATATCCCTTAATTATCGGGATAATTCCGAAAAACTATCCTCGCATCCAAAATTGTGGGCGGCTCCCGGAGGGGCAGGGCATGCCCACTGCCCCGCCCGCTGGAAGGGTTACTACGCTGGGTTATAATCGTTGGATGTTAAAGCCCACCGAGAAAATCTGGCACAACGGCCATTTCATCAATTGGGACGACGCCAAGGTTCACGTTCTTTCGCACGTCATCCATTACGGCAGCTCCATTTTTGAAGGGATACGCTGCTACGAGACCGCCTCCGGGCCGGCGATTTTCCGCATGCACGAGCACCTGCGCCGCCTGTTCGATTCGGCGCATATTTATCGCATGGATTTCGCCTTCAGCCCCGAGCAGATCGCCGAAGCGATGCTGGAGCTGGTACGCGTCAACAAGATGCGCGCGTGCTATTTGCGTCCGGTCGTATTCCGGTCTTATGGCGATATCGGCGTCTACCCGCTGAAGAACCCTATCGACGTCTACATGGCATGCTGGGAATGGGGCAAGTACCTGGGCGATGAAGCGCTGGCCTCTGGCGTGGACGTTTGCGTGTCGAGCTGGACGCGCATCGCGCCCAATACCCTGCCCGCGCTGGCCAAAGCCGGCGCCAATTACATGAATTCGCAGCTCATGAAAATGCAAGCGATCGCGGACGGCTACTCCGAAGCGATTGCGCTCGATTCGCAGGGTTATGTCAGCGAAGGCTCGGGGGAAAATGTTTTCGTGGTGCGCGACGGCAAAATTCTAACGCCGCCGCTGGGTGCATCGGTACTGCCGGGCATCACGCGCAACACTATCGTGCAACTGGCGCAGGACCTCGGCATTCCGGTGGTCGAGACCATCATCCCGCGCGAGATGCTGTACATCGCCGACGAGATTTTCTTCTCGGGAACGGCGGTGGAAGTGACGCCGGTGCGCTCGGTCGATCGCATCAAAGTGGGTAAAGGCGAGCGCGGGCCGGTCACGGAAAAGATACAGCGGGAATTTTTCGCGCTGGTAAACGGAACCAAGCCGGACCGGCATGGATGGCTGTCGCCGGTAGGCCAGAAGCAACCGACTATGGCGTGAAATAAGACTGCGGCGCCCTGTTCCGAGCCGGCCACCTCCCCCGAGATTTACCGTCCGGAAAGCCGCGCCGCAGTTAGCTGATTTCTCTGTTGTATCCTTCGTGAGCCAGGTATGCCAGCGCTAAATCAAACTGCAACACGGTTTTCAACAGATATTATCGCTAGAGCATTCACCAACTTCCGGGGAAAGCATGTGGCAAACCTGTGAATAAAGCGCGATCGTCATGATTTGTTCAGGCATCGATGCGTCGACTGGCGCGCCGGTCGAAATCACTTGCGAGCGAAATATTGAATCCGTGCGGCGCTGCCGGTGCGCCTGAGTATTTCATCGCGCCGGGATGGGTTGACATTCAAGTTAACGGTTTCGCGGGCGTGGATTACAATGCGCCCGCCGCGCCGCATGACGAAATTGCGCGCTCGATCCAGGTACTGTATTCGACCGGCGTCACGCGGTTTTATCCAACGGTGATTACTGGCTCGCCTGAGAACATGCTGGGCGCGCTCGCCAACTTGTCCAAAGCGAAAGATGCGCTCGCCGAGGGCGAAGCGATGGACGGCTTTCACGTGGAAGGCCCGCACATTTCGCCCTGACGATGGACCGCGCGGCGCGCATCCGCGCCAATGGGTGCGCCCGCCCGATCTCGCCGAATTCCACCGCTGGCAGGGTGCCGCGCGCGGCCGGATACGGCTGGTTACGCTCGCGCCGGAATGGCCTGAAGCGCCACGCTATATTCAAGCGGTGGTGGAATCGGGTGTGGTGGTGAGCATCGGCCACACCAACGCCACGGCACAGCAAATTGCCGATGCCGTGAGCGCGGGCGCGACCATGTCCACGCATCTGGGAAACGGCGCGCACGCGGTGATGCGCAGGCATCCCAACTACATTTGGGAACAGATGGCGGAAGACCGGCTGATGGCCAGTTTCATTGTGGATGGCATTCATTTGGGGACGTCGTTTCTTAAAGTCGCTCTGCGGGCTAAGACAACGGCACGCGCGGTGCTGGTGACTGACGCCAGTTCGCCCGCGGCGTGCGCGCCGGGCCGGTATCAGTTGGGCGAGCAGCAGGTGGATTTGACGGCCGACAATCGCGTGGTGCTGGCGGGGCAGGATCGGCTGGCGGGCTCGGCGCTGCGCATGGATCGCGGTATCGAGAAGCTGATGCAGTTGGGCGAATTGAGTCTGGCGGACGCGGTGCGTCTGGCGACGACGAACGCCGCCCGCGCCGGCAACGTGCCGCAACGCACCCAAGGTCTCGCGCCCGGCGAGCGCGCCGATTTTGTGTTGTTCGATTTCGATCCGGACCGCAAAGTAATACAGATGCGCGCGACGTACGTTGCGGGCCGTCGAGTTTGGGGCTAACAGAAAAGGGCGGGTTTGAAACCCGCCCCTACGAACCCACGCGCGATAAAAGGGGGACGTCCCGCATGTCCCAGGCGTGCACGTTTGTGCAACCCACGTAGGGGCGGGTTTCAAACCCGCCCTTTTTACTGGCCCATGCCGCGCGCCGCGATGGGCCACACTGCTTCGAGAGTGTCGCCGCGTAGGCAATACATCCGGTCGTAGAGGTTCACCGATGGATCGCAATGCGGAATGATGAACTCCAGGCGATCGCCCAGGTTCACCGCCGCCGACGCCTGCGTCAGATTCAAAATTCCGTGCTCGTCGCCGCCCCAGTTGTAGATGATGCCGCTGATGCTTTTCGCTTCCGGCCCGAACGGCCGGTCGGTCGCGAAAGCCTTGAACCCGCCATCGACAACCGCGCTCGTGGGGCACGGCTTGCTCACCACCGTCGTGATCACCGATAGCGCATTTTTAAAATCGCGATAGACCGGGCCGTCCTGGCCGCCGATGCGGTTGTAATCCACATCCATAAACATGAAACTGCCGGGCTGCAGCTCGGTGATGCCGTCGATTTCGGAATCGATGTTGTAAGTTCCAGTCGAGCCGCCAGTTAGCAGAGGGCAGGCAATTCCCTTCCCTTCGAGCGCGCGGCGGGTTTCGACCGCGGGCGCCATTGCGGTGCGTGAATGCTGGCGGCGCTCCGCAAATCCGATCGTGTGCGAGGCCTGTCCCGCGTAGGCCTGAATGCCGGCGAATTTCAAATTCGGCAACGACTCGATCAACTGCGCGAGGCCAACGGCGCGATCACCGGGCTCAATGCCGGTGCGCGTACCGACGAACAAATCGATTGCCAGGTTCAGGCGAGTGTGCGCGGCGCCGGCGGCGTCGTTGAGATCGCGCACGTTTTGCGCGTCGTCCACACTGAACAAAGTATCGGAATGCGCGGCGGCCAGGCGTACAGCGCGCTCAATCTTGTGCTTGCCGATCACCGCGGTCGTGACCAGGATGCCGGTAACACCGTCGCGCGCGAATATTTCAGCCTCGCTCAGCTTGGCGGCGCAGGCACCCACGGCGCCGGCGCGAATCAGTGCCTTGGCGATCTCCGGACATTTGTGCGTCTTGCCGTGAGGGCGGAGCGCGCGTTTGCGATCTTTGCAGAACGCAGCCATCTTGGCCACGTTCAATTCGAAGGCGTCGAGATCGAGGACCAGCGCCGGAGTGGGCAAATCTTCGCGCGTGATCGAGCCGCTCTGAAAATTACCCTTTGCGAGGATCTTTTCGATTTCTGCCCAGGCGCTCATAGGTCGGGATGATAACACGCGACCGCGCCAGGCGTACCTGGCGATTACTTTGAGCGATGTAAATGCCACGCCGTTAGCGCGAATTAACGCGTACTGTTTGGATTCCGGCGGGCGCGCAGATTTTGTGGTTAAGTGGGGCAGTCGCGGACCTGCCCCACTCTAACGCTTTAATGCTTGAGACGCTTGCAGGCCATTTCGGCCCCGCTGGGGTCGATGGCGCCATTGCCCTCTTCAATATGTTGGATTTTGCCTTCCTTGTCGATGACGAATGTGGCCCGATTGGCGATGCCGATTTCCGGCATCAATACACCGTAATCTTTCGCCACCTGCCGTTTTGAAAAATCGCTGAGGATAGGGAAACTCAGGTTATTTTTTTCAGCAAATGCCTTCTGCGAAGGGGTGTTGTCTTCGCTGACGCCGAATACCTGCGTCTCTACCCCTTCAAAATTGGCGATACCAGCCTGGTACGCCAGCATTTCTTTGGTTCAACCACCGGTGAATGCGGCGGGGAAGAAGGCCAGCACGACGGCTTTCTTTCCGCGAAAATCGGCAAGCGACACCTTGCCTCCGGCGGTGGATGGCAGAGTGAAATCGGGGGCCATGTCGCCGACCTTCAAGTGTGTTTTTGGAGGCTGCATTTGCGCAGCCATAGTACTGGCTAAAATCGTAGACAGCAGGAACGTGAGCTTCCTCATAAAGTCCTCCTCAGGACAATATGAGGCTACCAGGATGCAGCGTCGCGGGCAATCTGGTCGCGAGATCGCTTAGGCGAAGCTTGAGGGCTCGGGTACAGAACCGTTTGTGCTGCCGGGTGTCGAGATCCACCAAAAAATGCGGGCGGTTTCGGTGAGCACGTATTGCGCGGGAAAATGGGCATCGGCGATTTTAATCCCGCCCTATTTCCCGTCTGATTTCTTTCGCGGTTTCCCTGCGCAGCCACTATTGCATTTCGTTACTTGTGGTGCTAAAGTTCTTCTGAAACGTGGATTGATTTAGAGCCAGTTCACCGGCTCAGCTAATTGCAACCACGCTAAAAAGTGCTAAAGGCGGGTCGGTCCGATTGCAGTTGAATCCCCGTGGCCTTTGGTCCCGGGGTTTTTGCTTTTTGGGGCCGATCTTGCCGGATGCTGGAGGAGTTCCATGAGCGTCTGGCCGAGTGTCCAGCCGACTGATGCCTTCCTTGCGCTATCCGGGCGTGAGGGTGAGCTACTGTCCGTTTCCGTCGACGTAGCGGCGCGCGATCTCGAGGATTTACTCGAAGCGCTGGCCCTGCTCGATTTCCCCGTTAACCCGCAAATCTTTCACGATGCCGCCGTGGTTTACGTTTTGGCGGATGGCAGCCAGAGCGAAACAGGTACTACGCTAGTCGAGTTTCCAGCGTACGGCAGCACCGTGAAGCAAATCCGCGACGTGCTCACATCGTGCGGGTTCGGCGACCGTCTTCACGTAACCAGTATGCTGGAGGAGATGCACGCCGAATCCTACCAGGAAAGCGCGCCGCCAGGCTCCGCCTATAAGCGTCGCTGGCTGCGGAAACACGCCCATTGATCGCCTCGCCGGCTTTCACTAGCATTACGCGGCGGCAGTGGCATGCGCTGTTCGCGGCGCAATCCGGCTACATGCTGGATGCGACCGACGTGCTGCTCTACGTTTTCGCGCTGAACACGCTGCGCGCGGAGTTCGGGCTTTCGAACGCGCAAGCGGGATTGGTGAGCTCGATCACGCTGATCACTTCCGCGGCCGGCGGCGTGCTGTTCGGCATTCTCTCCGACCGCGTGGGACGCGCGCGCACGCTGGTCTACACGATCCTGCTGTATTCGTTGGCATCGGCGGGTACTGCGCTTTCATCGAGCTTGGGCGGATTGCTGTTCTGGCGCGCGCTGATCGGGCTGGGGCTGGGAGGCGAATGGTCGGCGGGCGCGCTGCTGGTGGCCGAGACCTGGCCTGCCGAGCATCGCGCCAAGGCTACCGGCTTCATGCAATCCGGATGGGCTCTGGGATACATTCTGGCGGCGGGCGTGACCGCGTTCGTGCTGCCGCGTTTTGGATGGCGCGTGCTGTTTCTTACCGGGCTCGCGCCGGCGGCGTTGGCGCTGGCCATTCGCCGCAATGTTCCGGAGACTGAAATCTGGAAGGCGGGAAAAGCGGCGCGCTCCACCGCCAAATTCTCCGACATCTTCCGCGGACAACTGGCGCGGCGCACCATCATGGCGACGTCGTTGAGCACGGCGGTGCTATTCGCCTACTGGGGCTTGTTCACCTGGCTGCCGGGATTTCTGTCCGCGTCCAAAGCCGCGGGCGGCGCCGGGCTCAGCATCGTGCGCACCAGCGGCTGGATCATTCCGATGCAGATCGGCGCATTCTTCGGCTATGTGACATTCGGCCTGATTGCCGACCGCTTCGGACGCCGCCCCGCTTTCCTAATCTATATGTTGACGGCGGCGGCGCTGGTACCGGTCTACGGCTGGGTACCGCACTTAGGCGGGCGCGCGGCGGAAACGGCGCTGCTGGTGCTGGGTCCGCTGATCGGCTTTTTCGGCTCGGGATATTTCGGCTTGTTCGGCGCGATGCTGGCGGAGATTTATCCCACGTCGGTGCGCGGCACCGGCCACGGATTCACATTCAACGTCGCACGTGGCTTAAGCGCGATGGCTCCATTCGCGGTGGGATTTCTGGCGGACCGTCATGGCGTGGGCGCGGCGTTGGCGTTGAACTCCGGATTCTTCCTGGTGGCGGCCGCGCTGATTTTTACGCTGCCGGAGACACGGCGGGCGGCGCTGGAATAGGAGGCGATCTGGAATCATGAAGAACTTCATTCTGTGCCTGTTTCCGGCGATGTTGCTCCAGGCCGGCGGAATTAGGGACGTCGCCTCCAAGGCAGATGCGATCGTAGTTGGCTCGATCACGACGAGGCTCGAATCCACTGATCGTGTTTCCTTTGACATTGTTGTGCAGAGAGTCCTCAAGGGTGGAGCCTTGCCCACGGTGATCCACGTGAATCACCGATGGACTCGAAGGGGTATGGTTTCTCCTCGTACCATCAGAACGTACAATGCAACGTTTTTCGGTGTTTGGGCTTTACAACGCACCGACGGATCGACTACTTGGAATGTTCTCGTCATGAACGGAACCGATGGGTTCATGCCGGCCTTGTTCCTACCTGCGGAACTCGAACTGCCATCGTCCTACCAGTACCCATCCAACGTGCCCCTAACAGACGCGCTTGCGTTTGAAGTCGGTGCTGGTGTAAAACGAGTGGGCTAAACCCGGAAATATTCCTGTATGCCGCTAACGTGCTCGACACTGCCGCGGTGCGGTCGGTTTTTGCCGATTTCATTGCTTCTCCGATCATGGCGTTTCAGTCGGTTGGGCTGGCAGGGTTGTTAGAGCGCGGGCAGCATGGCTCTATAGAGAAACTCACGACCCTTTGGCCCTCGATAAACAGGGACCCAAGTCGACGGCATGTACTCTCGGCGGTCCGCGATTCCTTTCGCGACGTGACGCCGGAATCCGTACGACAACTTGCATAGCTTGCAGGCGCCAGTTCCACTCCTCCGGACCTAAAGTCCGCGGCCATCTGGGCGCTGGCTGCGATTCATACCAATGAGGCACTGCCATTCCTCGCGAGTCTGTTGGCCAGCACCGACGCCGCGGAACGCATGAAGGGGGTTTTTGGTCTAGCATCTTTCGCAAACGGCTGTGTGCCGCAAACCCCCGACAATCTCATCAATATGGCCTACCTTCAGTTGCCGGCATCCAGTCCTTATCAGACCGTTGATACGGTGTCCAATTTTGCCTTTCGGCGCGGCCCAGATGCCGAAGAAACAGCACTGGTTTCCTTCTGGGCTTCTTGGTGGAGCGAGCACCCGGAGCTTTATTAGCCTGAAACTGCTTGAAACCCGGGCAGCGGCAACGGCGTATGCTTATGCAATGCAGGCTACATTGAGTCTTCGTCTTCTGGCGGGGTTCGCCGGGTTTGCTTTATCGGCGTTCGCCCAAATCAATGGGCCGGGGTTCGCCAATGAATTGCGCGCCAAATATGGACCTCCGCTTGCCAGAGAAATTTTCGTCGTGTGGCCGGACTTCGAAATGGTCGTGGATTACGCAGCCAACGGCCACGTGTGTCGAATCCAGGTTCCTCCAGTTTCACCCGGCAAGGAACCCGGCGTCAGAACCACTCAGGCGCTAGACGACTTTCTGCTGGACTTGGTGCCATTGACCATGCGCGGCAAAGAGCTTGGGCGGATGATGGCAGCCACAGGAAGCGTCCACTCCGAGTCAATAGTCCGATACGAAAACGTCACCATCGCTGAAACATTGCATAGCCAGAGACGAGCGAAGATGACGGTGATGTTCAACGAAGAATGCCGAAAGTAGGTTTGTCAGCAGCGCTGATTGTGGCCTTCAGCGTTTCGCCGGCTGCCTTCGGCGAAGATATCGCGATTGATAAATCGCGGCCGTTATTTGTGCTGTGCAGGGAACTTCGCGGTCGGTATGGGCTCCTCGTCACTTATGAGGATGGTCCAGTCGATCCTGACAGCGGAGCTTCACAGCGAGCCTCGTCCGAACGGCTTCAGAGTCTTTGGCCCGATGTGGCGACCAATCACTTTCCGAGTGCCGTCGGTACTTGCCGGATCGTGACCAACCATAGCTTTTGCCCCGTTAACCACCGATCCTGCTCAATCACTTAGCGGCGGTGCAGGAACTGGTCAAGCAATACAACGAGTCGGGAAACCCGGGCAGATTTAGGTTGTGCAAGATGGTGAATATTTGCATATCAACAGACACAGCGCAAGATCAGTGGAACGCTACAAGCCTTCGAGCCAATCACCAACACGGTGGTCTCGCTCGATCCAACACCTCGGCGCTGCATTGCAGTATTTATGGGATTTGTTTCAACAGGTCGCGCGTTTACGGGGGGTGGGCTTCGACTTGGGCCCTTCTCCCGATATGGACAGGCATGAGCTGCAGCGTTGGCGAAGGCCCCCAGACCACTCGTCAGGTGCTCGCTCAAATGCTTATTGGACTTGGAACGAGCTCGCGCGGAAGTAAGTCGGCCACGTATTCATGGGACTTGGTCAACGCGCAACCCTCAAGCTATTTTCTTGAGCATCAACCTGGTCAATGTTCACAACCCACCGCCGCAAGCTAATGTGCCTCGGCAGCTTCCAAATTCTTCGGGATCCGCTGGTGGCGAGAGGCTCCGCTACGGTCGCTATTCAGCCGAAGAACTAAGGGGCAAGGGCGGGTTTGAAACGGTTTCAAACCCGCCCTTCGCTAACTCCACGAAAAAGTCTTGAACGTAATATGCGCGTTCGGCCCCAGGACTTCGGCGGCCTTACCTGCTGGCATGCGCACCACCAGATCCAATTCCTCCCCGCCGGCCTGATCGTCGGGGATGTCCATGATCGTGTCCGGATCCCGTTTCACCGATGCCCAGCTATAGTACGGCACCCACGGTATTGCCTGCGCGAACTCGGCCATCGGCGGGCGGCGCAGCTCCACCACCAGATAGTCCGACCAAAGAGGCAACCGTTCCAGGTGATCGCGCAGCAGCAGAAATCCGTTGCTGTACCACTGCTTGTACACAGCCAGGCGCACCATGTAGCGCAGCGTACCGTCCCTGGCGCGCTTGGAAATCAGGAACGTCGTGAATAGCGGAAGGCCGCCCTGCTTTTGCATCTTGGCGTACTGGTCGCGATTGAGAGCGTCAGCGCAGTAGTGGGCAAGGGTGCGCTCGTGCATCAGGATCGGGAGCCCGCGGATGGACACCTGAGTTTCGAACAGATAGGTCGGTGACGCATTGGGGTCCGGCTTGTCCTGATCGAAATCGAGCACTAAATCGCACAGCACGGTTCGGACTTTGATATCGCCGAACAGAAAGCGCTGCGCGTTTTGGTAGCCCTCTTCCGAATTCACCATGCCGTAGCGCCCGCTGTGGCTGCGATGAATGCAGGCGCGATGCGCTCCCGTCACTTCGGCGCTATCGATTTGGACCAGCCCGTCGCTTTGCGGCCCCACCAGGTTTCGCGAAGCACCAGCGGCCACCGAGTAATCGCTGGCGTTGGTTCCGACGATGCAGAACACGCGATCTGCATCGAAAGCTGCAGCCGGAATCACTTTCGGATCAAAGTCAGCGGGTACCGGCGCTCCGGGCGCGACGTTGGGCGTCAGGTATTCGTACATGCGCTGCCTGCCGAAATCGTTGGACTGATTCACGCCGAGCGCGTCGCGCAGCTTTTCGATCAATCCCAGGCCTAATTCAAAGTGAATGCCGCCGTGCGGCGTGCCGTAGGTAAACAATTTATCGATGTGATCGGCGGCATGCTCGCCTTTCTCCAGGTAAATTTTCTGGATCAGCGAACGGCACACCAGGCCGCCCATGGAGTGCGCGACGAGATAAACTTTCGCAGCCTTGGTTTGTTCCTTCACGGTGGCGACGAAGGCGCGCAAGCCCGTAGCCACTTCCTCAATGGACAGCCTGCGGCCTCCAGGGCGGTCGAAAGTTTGCGACGTCGGATCATAGTAACGATAGATCCACACGGTTTTGGCGTTATTGGGATCGTTGGGATCGGCAACTCGCTGCAGGGCGCCATCGATGACATCGACGTAGCCGAAGTCCTTGAACAGGCGCGCGAACGGGCTGACGAACATGAAAAAATCGGCGTGGCCGTCCTGATCCAGGCGAATGTGGGTAGAGCCCACGTTGAAGCCGTAGAGGGGATCGTCCACCGCGTCTTCGACATCGCTCTGACTGCCGGCGTAGCCACGTACGTAAATGATCGGGTAAGCGGGCGTGTCCATATGGATGGCAATGTAGAATGCATTCGCGGGGAAGTCAACGTTTGGTTATACTGAGTCCTCCCGCGAGGCCAAATGGAAATCCCGGTCAAGACTTTGCTTGGAGTCAGCGCCGCCGGCATCCTGTCGCTCTACACCGCGATGAGTTTCTACGGAGAGCAAACGGATCGCAATAAAGCGTCCTCCGATCCTTTCATGATCGCTGCGGTTGAGGACCGTTTTGCAGCCTTGAAACGCGCGATTCCTGCTAATACCGTGGTCGGATATGTCTCGGATGTTTCGCAGCCCGCGGTTCTTTCGGCAGCGCAATACGGGCTCGCACCTATCCTGGTGGTGGATGACGCCGGCCGGGAGTGGGTGGTGGGAAATTTCTCCAAGCTCCTCGACTATGCGGAGTTCGGCCGGGCCAGGAACCTCACGGTGGTGAAGGATTTTTCCAACGGCGTGGTTCTGTTCCGGAGAGCGGGCCCATGAGCCTGGTGCTGCTGGGCGCGCTGCTGCTATCCCTCTCGATCGGCTATTCGATCACGATGCTGGCGATGCCAACACCCGCGCAGAATCGAGCGGGCCAGTTGTTCGCGCTCTGCCTGGGGGCTGGTTTCGGGGTGGGCATTTCTTCGTGTTTGTATTTTGTGATTTGGCTGACGCTGGGGCCGTCCACCAAGACGTTTGTTGCGGCGGAATTGCTGATTCTGGCACTGCTCGGCGTGGGCTGCTGGATGCGGCGCCCATGGAGCGCGGCTAGCCCTGAATTGCCGGCGCGCACGGTGTGGTGGCTGCCGCTTCTCGCCTTTCTGGTGGCCCTCGGGTTCGCCGTGGCCGGGTTCGTTGATAGCTCGCGGAGCAATCCATTTGGTGGTTGGGACGCATGGACCATCTGGAATTTGCGAGCCGAATTCCTGGCGCAAAATGACGCGTCCTGGCGCAACGCGTTTTCAAGTTTGCTGAACCGCACTCACGCCGACTACCCTCTGCTTTCGTCCGGCTTTATCGCGAGCTGCTGGAATCTGATGGGTTCTCCCGGCGCGGTTTCGGCGCCCATCGCCGTCGCAGCGATATTTACATTTGCAACCGCAGGCCTGATGGTATCCGTACTCGCCATGCTACGAGGGTGGAGCACCGGACTGCTGGCCGGGCTGATTTTGTTGGTAAGTCCCCGGTTCCTGCTGGAAGGTCCGAACCAATACGCCGACGTTCCTCTGGGTTTTTACTATGCAGCAGCTCTCGCATTGACGTTTCTCGCAGCCAATTCCAGCCATGGCTCGGAGAAGTTGTTCATGCTGGCGGGACTCGCAGCAGGATTCGCTGCCTGGACAAAAGACGAAGGACTGCTGTTTCTGGCCCTGTTCGGTTTAGGCATCGTGGGGCTTTCCGTCGTGACAAGCGCAGCGCCAAGGAAAACTCTGCTCGCCTTGGCTGCGGGCGCTGCCCTTCCTCTTTTTACTTTGTTGTTCTTCAAGTTGTTTCTTGCACCTTCGGTGGGCACTCTGGCGAGCCACAGCCTGGCGGCTACGACCGGAAAATTATTGCAACTCTCCCGGTACGTGCAAGTCGCGCAGGCATTCTGGCGGGAAGGCTTCGGGTTTGGCGCCGGGACGATTCACCCGTTTATCCCACTGGCGATCCTCGTGGCTTGCTTGGGCATTCATCCCGTGAGGCGGCGGCAAACGGGTGTGATCGCGCTCTTTTCGGTTTTGCTGGCAGTGCTCGCGGGTTATTTTGTGAGATTCGTGATCACGCCCGATGACCTGGCCTGGCACCTCAGCACGGCACTCGGCCGGCTCTATGTTCAGCTCTGGCCGAGCTTCATTTTGCTTGCGTTCTGGGTGATTCGGACACCGGAGGAAACTGCCGTCGCGGGCGGGCAAGTCCAAAAGTCTCGGGCGGTCACAGGCAAGAAGAGAAAAAAAGTCCACACCTGAGCGGTTCGGAGGCGAAATCCGCGCCTGTGGCCGTCCCCGCCCCACCGCCCGGCGTTATACTGATTGCAGAGGCTGACATGAAAAAGTACGGAAAATTTGCGGCTCTCATTGTCATTATTGTCGGCACGCTGATTTGGCTGGCGACAGCCAGCATGAAGGACAATCAGACGTACTACAAAACCGTCGCCGAACTGGGTCAGATGGGCGATCAGGCGTACGTCAAACGGCTGCGAGTGGGCGGCGACGTGGGCGCCGGCTCGATCGTGCGCAAAGGCGCTGCGATCGAATTCATGCTGGTGCAGCGGACTCAGACGCCCGAGGGGAAGGAAGAGCAGGAAGCACGCACGCTCAAGGTCGCTTACGATGGCGCCGAGCCGCTGCCCGATACATTCCGGGATGGCGCGCAAGCGCTCGCCGAAGGCAAGATGGGACGCGATGGAGTTTTCCACGCCACCCGCATTCAGGCCAAGTGCGCTTCCAAGTACGAAGCCAAGCCGGGCCAACGGCCTACAGCGGCCAGCAGCAAGGCCAGTTTCTAAAGGACACGTATGGAGAATCTGGGCGCTCTCGCCATTTTGCTCGCGTTCTGTGTTGCGATTTACGCGGTGATCGGTTCGGTAGCGGGCCGTCTGAAACGCAATCCCTTTCTGATTGTGAGCGCCGAGCGCGCCGTGTATGGCGTTTGGTTTCTGATCACGCTGGCGTCGGGAATCCTGGTATACGCGCTGATCACGGGCGATTTTCGTTACGCCTACGTCGCCGGGCATTCCAATCGCGCGATGCCCACCATCTACAAATTCACGTCGTGGTGGGGCGGCCAGGAGGGTTCGCTGCTCTTCTGGAGTTGGCTGCTGGCAACCTACGCGATTGTCGTGGTCTTCACCAATCGCCGGCGGCATCGCGATTTCATGCCATACGTCGTGGCCATTATCGGAACCGTGCAGGTTTTCTTTTTGACGTTGAACACGTTCGTGGTTAGCCCGTTCCAGATGCTGGCGAAAGAGGGTGTGATGACCGCGGTTACAGACGGCAACGGCTTAAGCCCGCTGCTGCAATATCCGGCGATGGTGATTCATCCGCCCATTTTGTATCTGGGTTACATCGGCTTTGTGGTGCCGTTCGCATTCGCCATGGGATCGCTGATCACGCGCCAGCCGGGCGATGGCTGGATCAACACGACGCGCCGCTGGAGCATGGTGGCGTGGCTGTTTCAAAGCTGCGGCATCGTACTGGGATCCGCATGGGCGTACCATGTGCTGGGCTGGGGCGGCTGGTGGGGCTGGGACCCGGTAGAAAACGCGTCGCTGCTGCCCTGGCTGGCCGGCACGGCGTTTCTGCACTCGGTGATGATGCAGGAAAAGAAGGGCATGATGAAGGTGTGGAACATGGTGCTCATCGCCACCTCGTTCTTCCTTTGCATCCTGGGAACTTCGTTGACGCGCTCGGGCATTGTGAGTTCCGTCCATGCGTTTGCGCAATCGCCGGTTGGAAAATATTTCGCGATTTTTCTGGCCGTCGGCATCGCCCTCACCGCCTACCTGATTCTGTTCCGCCTGGAATATCTCAAGAGCGAAGCGCAGCTCGAAGCAGTGGCATCGCGCGAGTCCAGCTTCCTGTTTAACAATTTGATTCTGCTGGCTAGCTGCTTTGCCGTCCTCTGGGGCACGCTGTTTCCGGTGATTTCCGAATACGCCACCGGCGAGAAAATCAGTCTGGACGCACCCTGGTTCAACCGTCTGATCATTCCGATCGGCCTGTTCCTACTATTCCTCACAGGAGTCGGTCCGCTATTCGCCTGGCGGAAGACATCGACCGAAAGCTTGCGCCGCAACTTCACGATCCCCGGAATTTCTGGGATTGTGCTGGTGGGCGTGTTACTGGCCGCGGGCATGCGCAGCTTCTACGCGCTGATCTCTTTCGGCTTCTGCCTGTTCGTCACGCTGACCATCGTGATGGAGTTTTATCGCGGCTCGCGCGCCATCGCGCAGAAGAACCAGATCAACTTCGCGCACGCCGTTATCGAGCTGACGCATCGCAACACGCGGCGCTACGGCGGCTATCTGGTGCACATGGGAATTGTGCTGATGTTCGTCGGCTTCACGGGTACGGCGTTTTACCTGCAAAACATCGACGAGATGAAGATCGGCGAGCCCGTGCGGCTGGGTTCTTATGAATTTAAGGTCGCGCGCATCGAGCAGGGCGAGAACGAAAATTACCGCTGGCAGCGCGCCATTGTGGAAGCCACTCGCAACGGCAAGGCGCTGGCGCCACTGGCTCCGGAAGGCCGGCTGTATAAATCCGACCGTTCGCAATTGCACGCCGTTGCCATCAACTGGCGGTTGAACGAAGATTTTTATCTGAACTTCGCCGGCATGAATGACGACCGCGCCGTGATCCAGTCCTACGTGTTTCCGCTGATCTCTTGGATCTGGATCGGGGCGATGGTGCTGGTATTCGGCACGCTGGTGGCTCTGGTCCCAAGCAAAGTCAAACGGGAATATGCGCGAACCGAAGTGGTGGGCGTCACGAGGAAGCATGCTGCGGTTGAGCGCTAGTCTTCTGCTGATGGCCGGCTTGGCGCTGGCCCAGACCGAAACGCAAATCACCAGCGACCCCGTGCGCCGCGTCGCCAAGCATGTGTCCTGCCAGTGCGGCAGTTGCTCCGACGACGCCAACTGCATGATGTCTTCGGGCCAATGCGGATTCTGCAAGCCGGCGCGCACCAAAATTTTCCGTATGCAGCAGGCCGGGCAGTCCGACCAGAAGCATTCTGGATTCCTTCATCCAGGAATATGGCCAGAAGATTTTTCGCGCGGATCCCAACGCCTTCGCCTGGCTGGTGCCGTATATCGCGCTGTTTCTGGGAGCCGGGGTCGTGGTTTGGTTCGTGCGCCGGTCATCGCGTCAGCAGCCGGCGACCGCCGCCGGACCGCCTCTCGACGATCGCGCGCTGGGAAAATATCGCGAACAGATCGAAAAGGATCTGGCGCACCTGGATTGATGACCATCATTCTGGCATCCCTGCTCGCCATCGGGATTATTGTCTTTATTCTTGCCGTTCGGACCAAAGACCTTCCCGAACCCGAGCCCGTCTCGCCGTTTCTTCACCTGGACGAGCGTAAAGTTGCGATTTACGAAAACCTGCGCGACCTGCAATTCGAATTTCGCGTGGGTAAACTTTCCGACGTCGACTATCAGCACACCAAGCTCGACCTGCAGCGCGAGTTGGCCGGCGTGATGGCGGAGATCGACCGCGTGAAAGCCGCGCTGAGCAAGGGCGCGCCGCCGCCCGCAACAGCTGCTCCGGTCGCCTGCCAGGTACGTGTGCCCTTCGTGCAAGACCGAATTCGCGCAGCCGCTCAAATTTTGCGGCGAATGCGGCAAGCCCATGAAGGCGGCGCGCGCATGAAAATCCTGGTCGCGCTCCTGTGCGCCGCCGGTCTGGCTTCGGCCGCCATCGACGGCACGGTTCTCAACGGGACCACCGGCAAGCTGCAGCCCGGCGCGACGGTCACGCTGTACAAGCTCAGCCAGAACGGCCTGGAGCAAGTCGAGAGCGTGAAGTCCGACGCGCAAGGCAAGTTCCGCATTGAATCCGCGACTGAAAGGTCCGCGCCTGATTCAGTCGGCTTACGACGGCGTGACCTACAATCACATGCTGCCGCCGGGCTCGCCGGAATCGGGCTTGTCGCTCGATGTGTACAACGCCTCCAAACGGCAAGGTTCAGCCGCGATTGCGCAGCACATGATTCTGCTCGAACCGGTGCGCGGCGAATTGCTGGTGAGTGAAACTTTCGTTTTTCAAAATGACGGCAAGACGACTTATAACGATCCCGACGGCGGCACCCTGAAATTCTTTCTGCCGCCGGAAGCCAAGGGCGCGATGCAGGTGAACGCTACCGCGCCGCAAGGAATGCCGATTCGCCGTGCTGCAGACAAGACGGCGGCCGCCAACGTGTACAAAGTGGATTTCCCGATTAAGCCTGGGGAATCGCACATTGACGTGACGTACGCGATGCCGTTCGCGACGGGCGGAACATTCGCCAGCAAAGTCCTGCACAAGGACGGAGCCACGCGCCTCGTCGTCCCGGCCGGGGTGACCGTGACCGGCGAAGGCATTACCGCGGTCGGCGTCGAGCCGCGGACCCAAGCTGCTATTTTCGACGTGAAAAGCCCGGAGTATAAAATTCAGGTTGCCGGAACCGGCACCTTGCGCCGCGCCGAGGCCGCCGAAGCGGATGACGGCGCCGACAGTGGGCCATCGTTCGAACAAATCCAGCCCAAAGTCTACGGCAATATGACGTGGATTCTGGCGCTGACTCTCACCATCCTGGCGCTAGGATTCGTGCTGCTTTACCGCGCGCAGCTTCCCAAGCAAGCCGCCGTCCCGCCAAAGGAAAAAAATGAGCGCCGCCGCGGTTGAGTGCGCCGGCGTGTGGAAGTACTACGGCGACTATCCCGCGCTCAGCGACATTTCCGTACAGATCGAACCCGGTACGTGTCTCGCGCTGATCGGCCGCAACGGCGCCGGCAAGACCACGCTGCTGCGGATTCTGGCGGGATTCTCCCAAGCCGGGCGCGGGCGCGTCAGCGTGCTGGGCGATTCGCCGCGCGAATCCAATACACGCCGCCGCATCGGTTTTCTGGGTCACGGCATTTCCATTTACGACGAGCTTACGGCATGGGAAAATCTGTGCCTGTTCGGCCGCATCTATGGACTCGACGATCCGCAAAAATCCGCGCGCGAATGGCTGGATCGCACCGGTCTTACGCGCGTCAAAGACGGCTTAGCACGCGAATTTTCCCGCGGCATGCGGCAGCGCCTGGCGGTGGCACGGGCGTTTCTGCACGATCCCAGCGTGCTCATGCTGGATGAGCCGTTCACTTCGCTTGACGATCGCGCGATCGGCATTCTGCAGGGCCTGCTGGCAGAGGCGCTGCGCGCCGGGCGCACGGTCATCATGTCGACGCACCAGCTCCGCGAAGCCATGGAATTAGCGACGCACGTGACCATGCTGCAGCGCGGCAAGATTGCGTACCACGGGCCGCGCACCGTTGAAATGCTTAACGATCCCGGCTGGCTCTACGCGCAACACGGCGAGGCGGGATGAACTTCTGGCGTCAGACCGGAGTCATTGCCGTCAAGGATTTGCGCGCCGAGCTGCGCAGCAAGGAAGCCATCAATGCGTCGATCTCTTTCGCTCTGGTAATTCTGCTGCTGTTCAATTTCGCCTTCGCGGAATGGGCCGATCAGGTCCGCGAAGTGGCCGGCGGGTTGGTGTGGATCGTGTGGGCGTTCGCAGGCGTGCTGATTCTCAATCGCAGCTTCGCGCGCGAGTTGGCCAACGATTGTCTGGACGCACTCATCGCCGCGCCGCTTCCCTCCTCTGCCCTGTTCCTCGGCAAAGCGTTGGCCAACTTCGTTCTGGTGGTGGCCATCGAGCTGGTTTCGCTGCTGGTGTTCGGCATCTTCTATAATGTCCGGTGGACGGAACAATTTTGGGCACTCATGCTGGTGATCGGGCTTACGACGTGGGGCCTGACTGTGGTCGGAACGATGTTCAGCGCGCTGACCGTGAACCTGCGGCTGCGCGAGCTGATGCTGCCGATGCTGATTTATCCGATCATGATTCCGGCTCTGCTGGGCGCGATGGAAATCACGAATGCATTGATGGCTGGCAAGCCGCTCGATGGCGACCTGCTCACGTGGCTGCGATTGCTCATCGGGTTTGATGTCATCTTCACGGCGCTGGCTGTGGCTTTGATCGATACGGTTTTGGTGGGGTGAAATATGCGGGACAAAGTGCTCTATGGAATTGCGATCCTCGCGGCCGCGCTTCTGGCGCGCAACCTGTACCTGATTTTTCTCCAGTTGCCCGATGAAGCCGCGCAGGGCGCGATCTATCGCATCATCTATTTCCATGTCCCTTCCGCCATCACGGCGATGCTGGGCTTCATGGTGGCGGGCGCGGCGAGCGGGATTTATCTCGGCACCAAGAACCTGCGCTACGATGCCATCGCCGCCGCGGTGACGGAAGTTTCCCTCGCCTTCGCGACGGTGGTTCTCGTCACCGGCAGCATCTGGGCGCGCATCATCTGGGGCGTCTGGTGGACCTGGGACGCGCGCCTCACCTCCATGTTTGTCTGCTGGCTGCTGTACGCCGGTTACCTGATGCTGCGCAGTGCGGTGGAAGAGCCGACGCAACGCGCCAAATTCTCCGCCGTGCTCTCGCTGTTCGCCTTCACCGACGTCATCATCGTCTGGAAATCGATCGAGTGGTGGCGCAACCTGCACCCCGGCCCGGTGCTCAGCTTCCGCACTGGCGGCGGCAATATGGACCCGGCGATGGAATCCATGATCTACATGAATTTGCTGGCCCTCGTGCTCTTCGCGACGGTGCTGGTGATGGTGCGCATGCGTCAGGAAGAAATGCGGCGTGAGATTTCGAGCCTGCGCCAACTGGCGCTGCGCCCAGTAGCGGAAAAACTATGATCGAAGCGCGCAATTTCGCCTACATGTTTTACGGCTTCACCGCCGCCTGGGTGATCCTCGCTCTTTATGTGGTGACAATCGCGCGCCGCGAGAGCAAGCTGAAACAAGAGCTCACCCGCTTGAAGAATATTGTGGAAGATCGGGAGCGTAAGTAGATGTTGCGCCGGGATTTGCTGCGTTTAATGGGCGTGAGCACGGCTACCCTGGCAACCATGCGCGGCATGCCCTCCCCCAAAATCAAGGACATCTCCGTCATCGCCACCGCGCCCGCCGGGCTGCGCCTGAGCGTCGTCAAAGTCACCACCGATCAGGACGGCCTCTACGGCTACGGCTGCGCCACGTTCACGCAACGCGCCGAGCTGGTGAATGCCGGTGTCGAAAAATACCTGCGGCCGTTTCTGCTGGGCAAGCCCGCCGACCGCATCGACGACACCTGGCAGGCCTGCTACAACAGCTCCTACTGGCGCAACGGGCCGGTGCTGAACAATGCCATCAGCGGCGTCGATCAGGCGCTGTGGGATATCAAAGGGCGGCAGGCCGGGCTGCCGATTTATCAACTGCTCGGCGGCAAGTGCCGCGAGGCGGCGGATTGCTACGGCCACGCCAGCGGCGCCGAGAATCGCCGAGACTATCGACCAGGTCCACCAGTGGATCGCGCGCGGATTCCGCCACGTGCGCGTGCAGGTCGGCGTGCCCGGCATGGAAGCCTACGGAGGCAGCAAGGGTTCGGCGCAAATGAAATCGCTGCATACCGATCCGATGTTCGAATCGGCGTATTATGTGCGCCGTGCGCTGGCTTTGTTCGAGGATTGCCGCAAGCAGTTAGGCTTCGAAATTGAACTGCTGCATGACATGCACGAGCGCGTGACGCCCAATCAGGCCGTGCAAATGTGCAAGGACGCCGAAAAGTTCAAGATGTTTTTCATGGAAGATCCGCTATCTCCCGAGCAGATCGCCTACTTCCGCCAGATTCGCCAGCAATGCGCCACGCCCATCGCGATGGGCGAGCTTTTCAACAGCCCGCACGAATGGACGCCGCTCATCACCGAGCGCCTGATCGATTACATCCGCATCCACGTGACGCAGGCGGGCGGGATCACGCCTTGCCGCAAGATCGCCGCGTTCGGGGAACTGTTCGGCGTGCGCACAGCCTGGCACGGACCGGGCGATGTTTCGCCCATCGGACACGCCGCCAACGTGGCGCTGGATATCAGTTGCCCCAATTTCGGCATCCAGGAATACTCGCCCTTCAACGATCACTTGCAGGAAGTTTTTCACGGCTGTCCGGTCATGAAGGATGGCTATCTCTACGCCAACGAAGCGCCCGGCTGGGGCATCGAAGTGGACGAGAAAGCCGCGGCAAAATATCCCTACGGCAGTTTCGAAGATGAGATGAAGCGGCGCAATAACGGCGGCATGAACGTGATTCGCCGTCGTGATGGCACGGTAATCAACCAGTGATCGATGATCCGGCTGAAGCTCGCGAACTAGATTCCAGCCACTCCTCAAAGGTCGGACCGGCAAGGGTAGCATTAGGCCCTGGCAACAACGCGCCCGACTCATAAAGAACCAGGCTCGGATCGGCCGGATTCCTGACCCCCTCGATTCGCGGCGTCTCACTGCGCCGGGAGACGAGTAGCTTCGCAACATCGACCAGATTCTCCGCTCTCGGACCGGCGATCTCCAAAACCGGTGCCGCAGCCGATCCGCGTGCGGGCGCTCATTTTGTGTCGAGCGCCAGGTCGGCAAGCGCTTGCGCGACGGTCCGAGCGGCTACCAGTTGTGTGCGCATCTGCGGCACGTAGCTTACCTCGCCTTGTTTCCCCCACTCCACCATCTGCGCGACGAACTCGTGGAATTGCGCCGCCCGCAGGATACGGATCGGGATTGGCCCTGCGAGCATGGCCTTCTCGTGGGCGATCTTTGCCGCCATATAGCCCTCAGTGAATCGGTCGATCACGATAATGGAGATCACGATCATTCGCTGGACGGCGGCCCGTCTGCCCGCCTGTTGAAGATTCCGGGCCGCGGTGGTGAAAAACTCGGTGGCTGCCTGCTGATCGGGCGATGGCCCGCTGGTTGCGTCAACGACGGTTTCCACTCCCGCCAACGCCTTGGCCAGACCCTCCCCGGTGATCACGTCCACCCCGTCGGAACGCGAAATCGCGACAACGTTGTGTTCGCCGGCCAGGAGCACGTTGACCACGTGACGGCCTACCCGTCCGGTTGCGCCAGCTACTGCAATTTTCATAATGCCTCTCCTTTCAGGGCTTGCCCATCTGACGCAGCAGAACGAGAAAATGTGACCGGCGACGGCGGTCAAAAATGTGAAAATAGCTGTGGAGGATTTTCATGAGCCTAAACCGGTTTGTCGAAGAAGTGCAGGTACTGGCGCACGAGTTGGTGGATAAGGTGAAGGCTCTCATCCAAGAGGGCAACGTCAACCGGATCATCATCAAGGACGAAAAGGGTCACACGTTCGTTGAGATTCCGGTAACGGTAGCGGCGGTTGGAGCGATTCTGGCGCCGGTGCTGTCGGCGGTGGGCGCGCTCGCGGCGCTGGCAGCACGCTTCACGATTGTGGTGGAGCGGACGCACAAGGCCGAACCGCCTAAATAGCGGGCCTTCCGGTAGTGCGTGCTATTCTTGATCTCAGACCACGCGCTCTCGCGAAGCCGGAGAGATGGCCGAGTGGTTGAAGGCGCACGCTTGGAAAGCGTGTATAGGGGAAACTCTATCGAGGGTTCGAATCCCTCTCTCTCCGCCAGAATTGAGCTTCCTCACAAATCAAATCGCGATTGCCCAGCGAGCGTGGGGCAGCTCGGAGGCGCTATGCGGACGCGTAAATCCATTTGCGGTAGCTGAGTAGTCCCGGCCGTAGACGGCGCGATGCTGCCCGAACTCTGTTGTCTACAATCATGCCAGTTTGCAGAACATCCGCAAGTTTCGCGAGGCGCAGCTTCTGTTCGTGATGTTCACTTGGGTTCGGCGCAGCTCTAAACTCGCGGCCTATGAGGCGTTGTCAGACCCTGGTTCGACTACCGACCAAGGCTTGATGATCCTGTGAAGCGCGAAGGCAAACGATACATTTTTTAGAGCTTTGGATTCGCCCGACATGCTCGGTCACCCACTTCGCGAAGGGTATGACAACAGAATTCGCATCGGGAACGACGAACTAACGAAGGACGTAGACACATATTCTATAGGCCTCGCAGAGCAAATTCGGGCAAGATGCGGGTTTACGCCTTTAAGTCCTTCCCGAATCAATACTGATGTGGTCTCACTATGCGAAAAACGCATCACGGAATTTGCATTGAGTTTGAACAAGAACAATGCGCTGATCGAGAAGGCCAGACCAGTGAGATATAGGAAAACATATCCCGAGTGGACGCCGCAGGGCGTCGTGGACTGATCAATTGGCACCTGTGCTCACAAAGCTACGGAGTGGTGCTATGAAACAGAGTTTCGCTAGTGGGATCGCTGCAAGGCGGTCCAGGCGAAATTGGATGGCAATTTGCGTTCTCCTACCGGATGGTGCTCTAACCGGCATCAGTCCTCGGAATGCGAAAGTCAGAATCAGGCCGAACTCATCAGCGTCGTTAATGAGTACACGCCAGGTCTTACCATCAAAAGAATGGTCCGAGTTTCAGAATCATTACAAGCTCACCATCGAAGGCTAAGGATCATGGGCAATATCAGGACAAGGCTCGCCTGAGCATTGTTCGGCTACGTCGACGCTTATGTGGCAAGCGGGAACCTGAAGCTCCGCCAGAATCATGACTTTCCTACAAATCAAATCGCGATCTGAGTTGCGGCGGGATCACCGGGCACGCATCCTCCGGCGGCGCGAACCATTTGTGGCGCGCGCGGGCGACCGCATCGTAAACGCGATCACGCACCACCGCCGGTACCAGCCCCAAGAACCAGCCCAGCACGCGCCATGCCCCACCCAGGCGAATAGTCACTTCAATAAATGCGGCGGAGCGGGTGAGGATGCGTCCGTCCTCCGTGCGCACCACGAAACTATCCGGCAGAGAACCCGCCTGCGGCACAGCCTTGCGGAACGTCTCCGAATCCAGAGGCGCGAAGCGGAACCTGCTGCCGTCGGTGTCCGCCGCTAGAATCCAGCGCACGGTCCGATGACAGAGGCCGCAGTGCCCGTCGTAGAAAACCGTGTCCACAACTTCATCTTAGCGAGTGCGCGGGCAAAAAAAATCCCGGAGGGTGCGCTCCTCCGGGTTCCCTTAAACGACGGGGATATTGGCAGATACGAAGAGCATAACAGCCGCGTGCCGAAGCTAAAATCAGGAAAGAACCTTAGGATTGAGAGCCAGATACACCAGAAGTCATGTGCTTCTTGTTGCAGGTTGGGTGATAGCGTTGCGTCAGTTCACGCTGGCGTTCCACTCGGTTGCGCGGAGGGCACAATTCGAACACAAACGTGTTGGGCTGCGACTGCAGCACATACGGCATCTGCCCGGCCAGGTACTTCAGCAGAGACCTGCGGATATTCGGACATTGCCCCACATAAATCCACTCTTCGTCACGGCGTAGTCCGTATACCCCCGAAGTCTCCGGAGCGTGCCGCATGACGCCCGTGCGATTCAACGGGTGACGGACGACATTCTCCCAGTCTACGAGGGGTTCCACTAGTACAAGTGTAGGGATCGGCCCATGCCTTCCCAATCAGGCAAAAGCCTTAGCTATTCGTGCCTCTGGAGCCGCGTAATGTGCGGTCGGCTTTTGAAGATCACCTGGGAGTCGAAAATGAACACCGGGATAGCGTGTGAGGAGGCGAAAAATATGGGGCCGGCCGGCGGAAGATGCGGCAGTCGGTTACATCGATTGAAGTGATTGATTTATAGATATTTAACACCAGATTGAAACCCCGAAACAGGGGCGGGGCTCGGTGTTTTCGATTTCGATTATACGACACCCACCTATTAGGTGTGTTAAATCGGCAAATCATGCTAGCCTATGAAAAACCTGGGGTTGGTTAGTTCACATCATTGAGAAAGGAAAGAGGCTACATGTACATCAAACGAAGCGCAGTCGCGCTACTTGCGCTCCTCTGCCTGCTATCCGGTGCGTTGGTGGGCCAGACGTTTCGCGGAGCACTTTCGGGCAGCGTGGCTGACACTTCCGGCGCTGGAGTGCCGGATGCAGTCGTCAAGATCGAGCATAAAGACACGGGGCTCACGCGCACTCAGAATACGGGAGCAAGTGGTGATTTTAATTTCCCCGAATTAGGCACGGGAATTTATACGGTAACCGTGACGAAACAGGGATTTCAGGCTTTCACGCAGGACATCGAAGTAGCGGTAGGTAAAGTTTCCAGCTTGCCGGTGACTCTCGGTGTTTCGTCGCAGGCCACGACGGTGGAAGTGCAAGCGGCCGTCGCCACACTCGAGACCCAAGACAGCTCGCTCAACGCAGTCGTCAATACCCGCGCGGTGCAGGAAATTCCGCTCAACGGGCGCGACTTCACCCAGTTGCTGCGGCTCACACCCGGCTATAACGATACCGGTTCCATGAACGGCGCCCGCACCAACCAGAACAACTGGCAGATCGACGGCGCGGACAACAACGATTTCTGGCATAACGCGAACGCGGTCAATCAAGGCAGCATCTCCGGCGTGGCCGGCGTGATACTGCCCATCGACGCGATCGATCAATTCAATCAGCAGGCCGCCGGCAACGCCGATTTCGGCCGCAATCCGGGCTCCATGGTCAACGTGGTGCTGAAGTCCGGCACCAACGCACTGCACGGAACTGCGTATTACTTCAACCGCAATGAGGCACTAGCAGCTCACAATCCGTTCGCTCCCCCGGATCAGGGAAATCCGTTGCTGCGCAATGAGAATTTTGGATTTTCGCTCGGCGGTCCGATCATCAAGAACAAACTCTTCTTCTTCATCACGTATGAGCGGCAGAAAGCCGTTTTGGGCCAAACTGTATCCGCCACAGTGCCTTCGTCTGCCTGGATCAATCAGGCAACCAACGTGTTGAATCAATTCCATGTGCCGGTAAACCCGGTGATGCAAAATGTTTTCAGCGCGCTGTGGCCCGGACAGATTTCTGGCGCCCCGGGGACCGTACTAAACTACTTCGTAAGCTCTCCCCAGAATTACGAAAGTAACAATGGCGTCATCAAAGTCGACTACGCGATCAGCTCAAAGCACACGCTGTCGGCGCGCGCGTTTCTGGGCGAGGGTGACGCCACGGCGTTTTCCGGTTCGGTTTACTCGGAGTATTTCCAGGTGTGCCCGAGCCGGGAGCCCAGTTATTCCGTGCAGTTAAACTCGGTATTTACGCCAAGGATGGTCAACCAGCTGCTGCTGGGTTTCAGCTTCTTCCAACAGACGTTCGACGATGCCAACCACAGCTTCAACATGCCGGCTCTCGGCTTCAACACCGGCGTGACCAACCCTGGTGATTTCGGCGCTCCCAACATCAACATTAATGGCTTCACCAATGGCGGCGTCGGCGAGACACCGAAACTGGGACGAACGGACGCTACCGGTCACATCACCGACAACCTGTCTTACCAGATGGGCAAGCATGCGTTCAAATTCGGCGGTGAGTTCCGCAAATCCAGGCTGGATGTGTTCTATCAGCGCGGCATCCGCGGAGCCTTCAACTTCGATGGCACTGCCGGCCCATGGGCCAATGACGCCAGCTTGGATGCACCCACGAAGGCGTTGGCGGACTTCCTGGCAGGCTTTATCGGTACTGCCGGTCAAAGTAACCAGGGCAGCATCTCGGTCGGAGACCCGCAGCGCGTCTACGATGTGAATTCGTACTCCGGCTGGGTTACCGACAACTGGCAGGTATCACCGAAGCTCAATGTGACTCTGGGCCTCCGCTACGACTACAACGACCCGTTTCATGAAACCGACTACGACAACGATGCCGGCATCAAAGGAATCTCCACTTTCCTACCGGGCTCGCCGACCGGTTTCGGCATTGTCGGGCAAAATGGATTCAACAATCTATATCCTCCGGACAAGAACAATTTCGCTCCGCGCCTAGGCTTCGCTTACACGCCGGTACGCGGCGGCAAGACCGTAATCCGTGGCGGATTCGGAGTTTACACCGACATCGTCAACGGAAACAACTTTGTCGACGGCGGTGGCGGTGGTGCATTAGGTATCTCGCGCAACCCCGTGGGCACTACTCCCGTTCTCGGCGCCATCGCCGGACCGCTCACCATTCAGAATGGCGTGCCCATCTTCGGTGCTGGATCCGTTGTGGCCGGGCCGTATCAGGCGTTCGGCGTGAGTCAGGATCTCCGCACTCCTTACACCATGAACTTCAACGTGAATGTGCAGCATCAGCTGACCCGGGCTGTCCTGGTTCAGGTTGGATACGTCGGAAGCCAGGGGCGCAAGCAGATAACCAAGCGCGATCTCAACCAACCCCTGCCCGATCCAACCGGACTGCTGAGCATCCAACAACGGCGTCCGTTCGATGCGGAATACCCGAACATTTCCGGCATCACCTGGATGGCCTCAGACGGTAATTCGCAGTACAACTCGCTGCAGACTTCAATCCGTACGACCGCATGGCACGGCCTTAGCGGCCAGGCGTCCTATGTCTTTTCTCACGCCCGTGATGACATGTCCTCCTCGCGCTATAACGAGCCACAGAACAGTTATTGCCTGAAATGCGACTACAGCAACTCGGATTACGACATCCGAAATGTGTTCAGTTCGTACCTGCTGTACGATGTGCCGAATTTCACTCCGTCACACCCGCGTTTGGGCAATGGCTGGCAGACGAATCTCATCTTCATTGCTCGCGGGGGCACGCCGTTTAGCGTGACCACCGGGGAACAACAACTTTTACCTTGGTGGCGGCGATCGCGCCAGCCTGGTTGCAGGAGCCGATCCGTTCAGCGGCGTCGTGCAGCCCACCAATGCGCCCGGCAACTGGGCCAATGGCTACCAGTATTTCAATCCTGCGGCATTTACTTTGCCGGCAGCGGGTACGCCCGGGAACACGCAGCGTAACCAGTTCTACGGTCCGGGCTTCAATTCAGTCGATTTCTCAATCTTCAAGACCACTCCGATCACCGAGCGCATCAAGGCTCAGTTCCGGGTCGAGATTTTCAACCTCTTCAACAGGCTGAACCTGGCGGGGCCGGCTACCTGCGTTTGCTCGGGCAGCGGCATGGGTCTCATCGGCAGCACTTATGGGGCCGCGATCGGCGCGCCCGGCATCGGCGCCGGCGAGCCGCGCAACGTCCAGCTCGCTCTGAAGATAATCTTCTAAACCTCTTGTAGTTTCACCCGGGGCCGGCGTGCAAACGCCGGTCCTTTTTTTTGCGCTTGGAACATATAATGGCGAGAGTGAACAAAATTTTGCTGCTTCTGTTTTTGGCTGCCGCGCCCGTGCAGTTCGCCACCGCCCAGACACTTCAAGATGGGATTAAGGCGCTAAAGAAACCGGACTATCCGGAAGCCCTTCGAATCTTCCGCCCTTTGGCGGAGCGCGGGGATGCCAAGGCGCAGAATCAGCTGGGGAAAATGTACGAGCAGGGTTCAGGCGTTCCGAAGGATGATACGGAGGCTGTCAACTGGTATCGCAAGTCCGCCGAACAAGGGTTGGCCGAAGGCCAATACAACCTGGGCCTGATGTTCCGCGAAGGCCAGGGAGTTGCCAAGAGCGATGCCGATGCGCTCCAGTGGTATCGCAAATCCGCCGACCAGGGTTATGCCCCGGCCCAGTGTGATCTTGGGTTCATGTACGACACGGGGGCAGGAGTCCCACAGAACTATCCGGAAGCACAAAAGTGGTTTCACAAGAGCGCCGACCAGGGCTATGCCCGGGCCCAGAATAACCTGGGGATCGTGTATGCCGCAGGGCATGGCGTTGCCAAGGACTATCAAGAGGCGCTGAAATGGTTTCGCAAAGCGGCGGAACAGTCAGAACCATACGAGGGCGCAAGCAACACACTGGGATTGATGTTCGAGCAAGGGATAGGTGTGCCGGTGGATTACGTGCAAGCCTATGTGTGGTATTCGCTTGCCGCCGCTCAGGGCAATGAATTCTCTGGCCCCAACGTGGCCAGCCTCGAGAAGCGAATGACACCCGCTCAGCTTGTGGAAGCCAAAAAGCAATTTGAAAAAAAGAAAGCTCGAACCTCGCACCCTTAGCCTTTGGGCTCGTTCTGAGCACTGATTTCCAATGGCTTAGAAGGCTCACCTTGCCGGATTTGCCAGCCGTCTTCCCTTTTGCCCCAAGGTTGTATTTATAACAAGGCTAAGGCTTTATGCCTTCTGGTTTCTAATATACGACATACTTTCTTGTGTTCAGGTGCTGTTTCGTGTTAGCCTCTCAGAAACCTGGGGTTCAACAATTTGAAAGAGAAAGGAAGAGGCTACATGCATATCAAGCGAGGAGTATTTGCGCTAGTCGCGCTCCTCTGTCTGCTATCTAGTGCGTTGGTGGGACAAGGCTTCCGCGGAGCTATTGCGGGCAGCGTCGCAGACTCGTCTGGCGCTGGAGTGCCGGATGCAGTCGTCAAAATCGAACACAAAGCTACTGGACTCACCCGTACACAGAACACCGGGGCAAGCGGTGATTTCAATTTCCCCGAACTGAGTACCGGTATTTATACCGTTAGCGTAAGCAAACAGGGCTTTCAGGCCTATTCGCAGGACATCGAAGTCGCGGTGGGCAAAGTTGCCAGTTTACCGGTGACTCTCGGCGTAGCAGCGCAGGCCCAGACAGTGGAAGTGCAGGCGGCGGTCGCCACACTCGAAACCCAAGACAGCACGCTCAACGCAGTCGTCAACACCCGCGCGGTGCAGGAAATCCCGCTGAACGGGCGCGACTTCACACAGCTATTGCGGCTCACGCCCGGCTACAACGATACCGGTTCCATGAACGGCGCCCGCGGCAACCAGAACAACTGGCAGATCGACGGCGCGGATAACAACGATTTCTGGCACAACTCGAACGGCATCAACCAAGGCAGCATCTCCGGCGTGGCCGGGGTGATACTGCCCATCGACGCCATCGATCAATTCAACCAGCAGGCCGGCGCCAGTGCCGATGGCGGCCGCAGCCCGGGCTCCCTGGTCAATGTCGTGCTCAAGTCCGGCACCAACTCACTGCACGGTACTGCTTATTACTTTAACCGCAATGAGGCCCTGGCAGCGCACAATCCGTTCGCTCCGCCGGATCAGGGGAATCCGTTGCTGCGCAACGAGAATTTTGGATTTTCTCTCGGCGGTCCGATCATCAAGAACAAACTGTTCTTCTTCATGACCTATGAGAGGCAGAAAGCCGTTTTGGGTCAAACCGTATCCGCCACGGTGCCTTCCGCCGCCTGGATATCTCAGGCAACCACCGTGCTGAATCAATTCCATGTGCCGGTGAACCCGGTGATGCAGAACGTGTTTAACGCCCTTTGGCCCTCCAATATTTCGGGCCTCCCGGCGACAAACCTAAACTACTTTATAAGCTCTCCACAGAATTACGAAAGCAACAACGGCGTCTTCAAACTCGACTACTCGATCAGTTCCAAGCACACGCTGTCGGCGCGCATGTTTCTGGGCGAGGGTGACGCCACGGCGTTTGCCGGTTCGGTTTACAGTGAGTATTTCCAGGTGTGCCCGAGCCGCCAGCCGAACTATGCCGTGCAGTTGAACTCGGTATTTACGCCGAAACTTGTCAACCAGTTGCTGCTGGGTTTCAGCTTCTTCCAGCAGAAGTTTGACGATGCGAATCACAGCTTTGACATGCCGGCCTTAGGCTTAAATACCGGCGTAACCAACCCGAGCAGTTTTGGCGCGCCGACCTTCACCATTAACGGCTTCACCAACGGCGGCGTCGGCCAAACCAACGCTACGCTGGGCCGAACCGACACCACTGGTCACCTCACCGACAACCTGTCCTACCAAATGGGCAAGCATGCGCTCAAGTTCGGCGGCGAGTACCGCCTGTCCCGGCTGGACATTTTCTATCAGCGTGGACTCCGCGGAGCCTTCAACTTCGATGGCACCGCCGGCCCCTGGAACGGTGACGCCAGCATCGCGACGCCTACCAAAGCGTTGGCGGACTTTCTGGCGGGCATTATCGGTCCCGCCGGTACCAATAACGGTGCCAGCATTTCCGTTGGCGACCCGCAACGCGTTTACGATGTCACCACACTCTCGGGCTGGGTTACCGACAACTGGCAGGTATCCCCTAAGCTCAATTTGACTCTGGGCGTGCGCTACGACTACAACGGCCCGATTCATGAAACCACCTACGACAACGAGGCCGGCATAAAGGGTATTTCCACTTTCCTGCCGGGTTCGGCTACCGGTTTCGGCATTGTCGGCGTGGGCGGATTCGACCAGCTGTATCCCTCGGACAAGAACAATTTCGCTCCGCGCATAGGCTTCGCTTACACGCCGATCCGCGGCGGCAAGACCGTGATCCGCGGCGGATTCGGAATTTTCACCGACATCATCAACGGGAACAACTTTATCGACGGCGCTGGCGGTGGTGAGCGAGGTATCTCGCGCAACCCCGTGGGCGCTAATCCGGTTCTGGGCGCCACCGCCGGAGGGTTCACCATTCAAAATGGCGTGCCCATCTTCGGTGCTGGCTCTCTTCCGTCCGGGCCGTTCCAGGCGTTCGGCATCAGCCAGGATATCCGCACCCCCTACACGGAGAACTTCAACCTGAATGTGCAGCATCAGCTTACCCGAGCTGTCCTCATTCAGGTTGGCTACGTTGGAACTCAGGCGCGCAAGCAGGTCACCAAGCGCAATATCAACCAGACACTGCCCGACCCAACCGGCCAGCTAACCATCCAAGAGCGGCGGCCGTTCAATACGGAGTACCCAAACCTGTCCGGCATTAGCTGGCTGGAGACTGCGGGTAATCTGCAGTACAACTCGCTGCAGACTTCACTGCGTACCACGAGTTGGCATGGTGTTACCGGCCAGGCGTCCTATGTGTTGTCTCACGCCCGTGATGACATGTCCTCCTCGCGGTATAACGAGCCACAGGATAGTTATTGCCTGAAATGCGACTATGGCAACTCGGATTACGACATCCGGCATGTGTTCAGCTCTTATTTGCTGTACGACTTGCCGAATTTCGCGCCGTCCCATCCGCGTTTGGGCCAGGGCTGGCAGACAAATCTCATTTTCATTGCTCGCACGGGCACGCCGTTTAGCGTGTTCTCCGGGCAGAACACCAGCAATTTGAACGGTGGCGGCGATCGCGCCAGCCTGGTTGCCGGCGCCGATCCGTTCAGCGGCGTCGTGCAGCCTACCAATGCAGACGGGAACTATGCCAATGGCTACCGTTGGTTCAACCCTGCGGCATTTACTTTACCGGCACAGGGAACCCTCGGGAATACGGAGCGCAACCAGTTCTACGCTCCGGGCTTCAATTCGGTGGATTTCTCGATCTTCAAAACCACTGCTATCACCGAGCGCATCAAGGCTCAGTTCCGGGTCGAGATCTTCAACCTGTTCAATAGAGTGAACTTTGCAGGGCCTAACAACAGCGTTGGCTCTGGCAGCAGCATGGGCCTCGTTGGCAGCACCTACGGGGCCGCGATCGGCGCGCCAGGCATCGGGGCCGGCGAGCCGCGCAACGTGCAGCTCGCATTAAAGATAGTCTTCTAAACCTACGGTAGTTTCACCAAGGGCCGGCGTACAACCGCCGGCCCTTTTTTTATTTAATAGAGAACATGACCCCACCATCGATGAGCCAGCTTTGGGAAGAGCACACCTCCCACGAATTCTCTACCCGCGACACCGAGCAGACCCTGGCCACCATGGTGGAGGACGCCTATGTGAATCACGTGCCGGTGATGACCGGCGGGCGCGGAATCGCGGCCCTGCGCGAGTTCTATTCCAGGGACTTCATCCCCTGCATGCCGCCCGACACCACGCTCACTCCCATTTCCCGAACCGTGGGCGCCGATCAACTGGTCGACGAAATGATTTTCTCCTTCACCCATACGCAGGAAATGCCGTGGATGCTGCCGGGTGTTGCGCCCACCAATAAACGCGTGGAGATTCCGCTGGTGGCCATCGTAGGCTTTCGCGACGGCAAGCTCGCTTACGAGCGCATTTACTGGGATCAGGCGTCGGTACTGAAGCAGATCGGCCTGCTGGCCGGCGATTCCCTGCCCGTCTACGGAGTCGAGACCGCGCGCAAAGTTGCCAGCCAGGCGTAACGGTTTTTTAGCCGCTGGGATGTTATGCAAAGTTATTATTGAAATGCATCCCCGCCACTGTTACCATGCAGCGAGTTATGTCCAGCGCGCCCCTGGAATTGCAACCCGGCATCCTGCATTCCCTCCTCGAAAGCTTGGACGATGCGGCTGTAGTGGTGGACGAAAACGGCCGTCTGGTTCTCAGCAACCAGGCCGGGGAATTCATCGCGCGCATTCCTGAAGTCCAACTGCGTGTAGCTCGCGCCTTGCGAGGCGAGCGCGTTGAGGGCGAAGAGCTATTCCTTCGACCTCCTGAAACCGCCGAAGGCATCTGGTTCAGCGTAAGCGCACGGCCCCTCAGCGACACTGCAGGAGAGCATCGCGGCGCCATTCTGGTGCTGCGCGATGTGACGGCACACAAGAAATCAGTGGAGGCTCTGCAGCACAGCGAACAGCGATTCGCGACGTTCATGCGGCATCTGCCCGGCGTGGCCTTCATTAAGGATCGCGATCGCCGTTACATTTTTTACAACGAGGCCGTCGAAGGAATCGCGCCGGAGCAGGTACATCAGTTTCTAGGTAAGACCGACGACGACATCTGGCCCCCGGAATATGCGGCCGCGTTCAAGAAGAACGATGAAGAAGTGTTTCGCACCGGCGCGCCGCTGCAGACGGTGGAATCGGCGCCGCACCCGGACGGCATGCACTCCTACGAAATTTATAAATTTCCCCTGGCCGATGAAACCGGCGAGGTGGCTTACGTGGCCGGCGTGGGTATCGACATCACCGAGCGCCGCCAACTGGAAGATCAGCTTCGCCACTCGCAAAAACTCGAAGCCGTTGGCCGCCTGGCCGGCGGCGTTGCTCACGACTTCAACAATCTGCTCACCGTGATTTCCGGCTACGGGCACATGCTGCTGAAGGGCATCGCGGAGTCCGACCCGCTGCATAGCTGCGTCGAAGAGTTGCTGCGCGCCTCCAATCGCGCTGCCGGCCTCACCAACCAGTTGCTGGCTTTCAGCCGCCGGCAGATCATCAAGCCGCAAGTTCTCGACATCAACGCGCTCGTCGCCAATATGGACCGCATGCTGCGGCGCGTGATTGGCGAGCACATCCACCTGGAAACTTCCCTCAGCGCCGACGTGGGAACCGTGATGGCAGACGCCGGCCAGCTGGAACAAGTGCTGATGAACCTGACCGTAAACGCGCGCGACGCCATGCCGCAGGGCGGCACGCTGTCGATCCGGACAGCGAATGTTGACGTTTCTCCCGCCTCGCACCGCCGCTCGGAAGTGCGGCCCGGGTCGTACGTTGTCATCGAGGTCGCCGACACCGGCTCCGGCATCGATGCCGAGACCATGCTCCACCTTTTCGAGCCGTTTTATACCTCGAAGGAAGTCGGCAAAGGCACGGGGCTGGGCTTGTCGACCGTCTACGGAATCATCAAGCAGAGCGGCGGAGACGTAGCGGTCGAGAGTCATCCGGCCGCCGGGACGACATTTCGCATGTACCTGCCGCGGCGTCATGAAGCAGCCGTAATTTCCCGGCAAATTCCTAACCCCACTGAACTGGGCGGCACGGAGGTCATTCTGCTGGTGGAGGACGAAGCCGGCGTACGCCAACTGGTTCGGGAAATGCTGCGGACACTGGGATACACCATTCTAGAGGCCGGCAGCGGCGAAGAAGCAATTCGTCTTTTCAACGAGAATATGGACCGCATCGATTTGCTGCTGACCGACGTCATCATGCCGCGGATGAGCGGGCGCGAGCTCAGCCAGCGTCTGCGGAGCGCGCGGCCGCTGCAGAAAGTCCTCTACATGTCCGGTTATCCGGATGACGTTCTGGCGCAGCATCGCGCGCCGGGCGAGAGCGTTTTTCTGCTGCAAAAGCCATTCGAGCCGGACGCGCTGGCGCGCAAGGTGCGTGAAGTGCTGGACGCTCCGGCTGCATTTTCGGCGGCGAAAAGTTAAAGCCGCCTATTTGTCTGGGGTGCACATTCTCCGAATCATGCTCTGGCTGCTGCTTCCCCATGCCGGAGGTGACGCTAGATCTCGAAGGCTACCGTCAGGGATCGCTCGACGAAGTTCTGAAGCTGGAGTATGTGGGGCAGCAATTCAGCGGTCTTGCTGTGCGCAGCCCAAAGAAGGCCGCGCAGAACAAGAAAATTATGGACCGGGTCAGCCGGATTATCCCTGTCAAAGAAGTCCGCGCTTGACTTTCGTATCATAGAGTAGCTGCCTTGAATCACGCCCTAGCCCGCCTTCTTTACATCATCGAGTTTCTGCTGGCGCTGATGGCCGTATTCACGCTATGGAGCCAGGTCGGCGGGCAAACTCACCTGGATTTGATGCCGTGGCATCTCAAGCTTGCGCTCGGCGTGGCTGTGGCGGCGGCATCGGTCAAAGCAACGGTAGCGGCGGTGACGGCGCATCGTGCCTGGAACCGTCTCGCCATCGCCTGGTTGGCCGTGGTGATCCTGCTGGGAGTGATCATGGGAATGATCACCTACTACTATCATGTGACCGAACCGCGGGACGACGAAGAGACACCGCAGGTGGCGCTACTGGTGGGAAACTTCGTCCAGCCGTAGCTGCGCGAGCGAGCCGGAAACATTCAACTGGCGCGCCGGGCTGGAGAGCTGTACAAGCAAGCGCCCATCGTCCTGAGTCGCGCCCTGGCCGATAAACAGCTCTTTGCCGGCGGACAGGCGCAGGTCGGTCAGGCGCAGGCGGGGGGCACGCGCGATCACCGCGAACACATAGCAACCCTCGATCGACTGAAACTGATCCAGCGGCACGCTATCGAATCCCTGGCCGGAGAAAGATCCCTCCGAGCGCAGACTCGCCAGCAGTGCTTCCCCAGTTCCCGCGGCGTCGGCAGACAGTTCGGCATTGAGCTTGCCGCCGTTCCAGTCGACTGATTTCAGGCGCGCGATCAGATGGTAGACCGGCTCGGCGGCGCTCAAATCGATGGCGGCACGTCCCGAAAAAGCGCCGTCCGCAAAGCGGCCCGTCAGGTCGGAGAATTCCGCCTGAGCGCCGTCCCACACCACGCGGCCGCCCAGTTTCTCCCATCGATACTCCCCGGCATCGAGCGAGCCGATTTGCACCGTGCCTTCCACGCGGCGATTGTTCAGCCAGTCCGGCAGCGGGGCGCGGCCGAAATTCAGGGCGCGGGCGATCAGGCCTTGCGAGCGGCGCAGCGTAGGCAGGAACTCACGCTCCAATTCCATGATGCTGATTGCCGGAATATCCAGGCGGAAGCGATGCGGACGCGTGGCTTTGGGTTCATAGCGGTACTCGCCGCGCAAGGTCACCGCGCCCACAGCGGCCTGGATCTGGCTCACCAACAGACGCTGGCCATCCAGGCGGGCTTGCGCGGATGCCAGCATCAGCGGGTCCGTCACGCCCGGCAGGGCAACCTGAGAATCGCGCAGTTGGAACATACCGGACCAGGCACCCACGCCTTCGGCGTCGCGTTGATAGCGCAGACGCCCCTTCCAGACTCCCGATTCCAGTTGTTCGAGCAGGGGCACCGCTGCCAGCGCCACCTGCGAACGCAAATCGGCCACATGCATGGCTTCGGTTCCGATCGACAGATCGAGCGCCTGCGCGTTCCACTGATAGTCCGCCTCGATGGTTGCCAATTCGTCGTTGGACGTCCGCACCACCGCCGGCAACAGGTGAACGCGATCGCCATCGATGAGCAACTGCGCCTGTTCAAAGCGCAGCGGTGGAGATTGCGGAATGGTAAGCGCGCCATTGCCAAATGACAATTGCCCTTGGAATCCGCGCGGAGTGGAGTAGCCAATGGCGCCGTCCATCACGCCATCGACGCCCAATTCCGCAGGCACGGGCGCGCCCAGGTGCCTCGCAAGTTGGAGCAGCGGAGCCATGCGGAGGTGGTTCCAATAGAAAGCCGTTCCCCAACGAGGGTGCGCCAGATAATCCGCCGCGCGAAATCGCGCCAAAAATGTGGGCGTGTCTTTCTCCATGGAACGGGCCACCAGTTCCAGTTGCTGTCCCGGAAAATTGAGACGGCCTTCGAGCGTAAGGGGCCAGGTTTCGCCGCCCTGCGGGCCCAGGTCCCAGCGATGCACGTCTTCAATGCGAAGCTGTCCGGTAATCTTGAGATCGGTAGTCTCGCCTTGAATGCGGATCCGGGATGACACGGTTCCGTGCACGCCGAAATCGCGGCCATAAGCGAGCGATACAAAGTCATGGATGGCGCTCTTGTCGAGCTGCACTTCCATATCCAGCTTGCCCTTCGGGCTCCAGCGGCCGCGAGCGCGCAGGCTGCCAAACCCGCGCGCGGGTCGGTCGGTGCGCGCCGGCTCACCTTTGAAATCGATGCGCCAATCGCCGGCTGGCGTGGAGGGCGGGTCGATATCCAAATCTGCGTCGGTAATATACAGCGTGGATTTGGTATCGCCCGACTTGAAATTGATTCGTCCGAAGCGCACGTGCAGCGCGGGCAGCGCCGTGAAGACCGTTCGATCGAGCAGGGGCGCAGCGTTCCAAACCGTCGCTCCCGCCGGTGTCTCCATCTTGGCCAGATTCACACTGGCGTCGTCGAGGCGCAGCGACGCGAATTCCAGCCGTCCTCGCAGCAGCGCCCAAAGCTTGGGGCGTGCTTCGAGCGAGCCGACGTACGCCAGTGGCTCCGCTCCGACTGCTGGGTCTTCGTAAATCCTGACTTTGGAAAGGGAAAAACCGGGGCCGGTGAACAGATTCAGATGCACGTCGTCGAACTCGACATTGCGGCCGAGGGCTTTCACCAGAACATGTCGAATCTCCGGAGCCAGGAAATTGACCGGCTGATAAGGCGCGCGCAATCCCGCTGCCGCGAACATCAGCACGACGACTCCTGCGCCCTTCCAAATTCTCTTCGCTCGCGCACTCACAAGCTGCTCACCAGGCGGCGATAGGCTTCCGGATCGTCGATGTCCTGCAAGATTCCGGGATCGCCAACATCCACGTAATCGATTTCCGCCGCGTGCTTTTCCACGACCATGCGAGCGTTGACCTCAGGCGGCAAGGCCAGAAATTCGGCGACGAGTGCCCGAGAGAAAAATACCGGGTGTCCGCGCCGCCCATTCATTCGGGGGATGGCCAGCGGCGCTTTCGACAATGCCAGACGGGTTAGCGTGGAGGGCTGCACGGCGGGATGGTCGACCAGGCTGAAAATTACGCCGCGCGCTTCCGAAGGCACGGCGTGCAAGCCGCACTGCATCGATGAGAACTGCCCCAGGCGATAATCCTTGTTCACCACAAAAACCGCTCGATCGGCGGCGAGCAGGCCGGATCGAATCTCATCCGCATCATGGCCCAGCACCACGATCACGGGCGCGCAAACTTCGGAAAAGCTGGCCACCAAATGATCCAGAAAAGTCTCTCCGGCGAAATCCAAAAGCGCTTTCGGACGAGCCCATGCGGCGCGATTCACCCGCCGCTAAAATCAGCCCGGCAATCACTTCGGCAGCGACCGCTGCAGTTCCTCGGCAAAGATGGATTTCGAAACCGACTGCCAGTTGGACCCTGCGTTGCGCCGCACGGCGACCATCTCCGCGGCCACCGAAATAGCAATCTCTTCCGGGGAAACGGCGCCGATTTCCAGACCCATGGGCGCGTGAATCCGCTCCAGCGCTTCCCGCGAAATGCCGTCCTTCTCCAGTTCCTTGACGACGTTGAGCACTTTGCGCTTGCTGCCGATCATAGCGACATAGCGCGCCGGCGTGGTAGCCGCCCATTTCAGGACGCGCATATCGTCGCGATGGCCGCGAGTCACGATGATGATGTAACTGGTTTCGTTGATCTCGAGCTTGGCGAACACGTCTTCGTATTCTTCGGCGAAGATCGCGTCGGCCTCGGGAAAGCGCTCTGGGTTGGCGAAGGTGGCGCGATTGTCGATGATGGTCGTCGAAAATCCGGCAAGGTTGGCGACTTTCGACAGGCTCTTGGAAATATGCCCCGCGCCGAAAATAAATGCGTAAGGTGAGGGAATCACGGCCTCCACGAATACGTCGAGCTGGCCGCCGCAGATGAGACCGTTATCGTAAGCCGCATCCTGTCCCAGGTTAAAGGTCAGGTGCTTGGGCTTCTCGGTCTCGATCACTTCGCGGGCGGCATTCCAGACTTCAGCTTCGACGCATCCGCCGCCGATGGTTCCGATCATGGAGCCATCTTCGCGCACCAGCAGCTTGGCGCTCTCGTAGCTCGGAATCGAGCCGCGCACCTGCACGATAGTAGCGATAGCGGCCTTCTGGCCGAGACGCCGCAGGCGGACGATCTCCTCGTATATGTCCATCCGATTGAATTATATCAGGGGGGTGAGAAGGTGCGTACGCGAGGAGCAGTATACTTGCGATGGTGCGCGGTTTCTCCATCATCCTGCTTTTCAGCGCTTATAGCATTGTCCTAGGGCAAACGCCTCTTGCGGATTGCACCGCCGATGGCAGTGTGGTGAATGCCGTGACGGGTCAACCCCTTCCGGGTGCACGGGTCTATTTGGAGCGTCCTACAATGGTGGGCGCGATCGCCGGAGCAGACGGTAAGTGGGCTTTAAATGGGCTCGCATGCAGAGCGGTGCAGTTTAAGGCCTATCGCGCAGGATTTATTACGGGGCCTTACGGGGCGCACGGGCCGGTTCTTGACCCCGCGAGCCTTGAAGGTGTTCTGCTCACTTCCGGAGCGCCTACCCATGACTTGAAGATCCAATTGCTCCCGGAGGCAGTAATTACAGGAAAGGTACTGGACGAAGCAGGGCTCGCGTTGACCGGCACCTCGGTCATGGTGCTCCAGACTGTAGTAAGCGAGGGGCGTCGGGAACTGCAGAGCCTCACGGGCGGGACCGCCGACTCTCTCGGACAGTATCGAATCTGGGGTCTGCGTTCGGGAAATTACGTTGTGTGCGCCAGGACCGAACAGCAAACATACCCCCGCGCCGGCGGCAAACCGATGCCTTACGGAGCGCGTTGCTACCCGGAGACGCCCGCTTCGGCCACGCCAAGCACTATCCCGCTGGAGGCAGGCCGCGAACTTCAGGTTGACTTCAATTTCGCTCCGCTGCCTGCCTTCACCATCCGCGGTTTTGTCGGGGGCCTGCCGCAAAGCGTCTGGCATCCTAGTCCGAACAGCATCGGCGTGCCCTCAATTTGGCTGCGGAAGGACGGCCATGGAGAGTCTAGCTGGGCCCCGGTTGTCCCGAACATAAGCGAAGGGAAATTTGAATTCGTCGGCGTTGCTCAGGTGCTTACCGGCTGGACGGCGCGATCAGGACAAATGGTCAGACGTTCTATGCTTCGGCGGCGATCAATGTGAGCAATTCAAATCTGGATGGTGTAATGTTTCAGTTCGAACCAGGAGTGTCAGTAAAAGGTACGGTTCGGGTAGAAACCCTTGATTCGCGTGCCCGCCCTCCAGGCGAAGTCGACATCGCACTTGTCCCCCGGCAAAAAATAGTCTTAAGCGAAACACGTTTGGCGTGGAACGCGGATCACCGATCTTTTGTGTTTACCAATGTGAGGCGCGGGCCATACACCTTGAGTGTTACCTCGCCTGCACCGTACTATGTGAAATCGGTTCGGCTGGACAACGAGGAAGTAGGCGGAAATGAGTTTAACGTTACCGGAGCGATGGGTTCAATTGAAATCGTACTTAGCGATAACGGCGGCAGCCTCGAAGCCACTGTCGCCGGCAGTGACGGCAGTTCACTGAGCAGCATGGTGCTTCTGGTAAGTCCCGGCAGACCACCCATCTATGGCGATAGCACTAATGAAGGAAAGCTCACGATCCGCAATCTTCCACCAGGAGATTACCGTGTATATGCTTTCGACGACGGCCGCAACGTCGAGTACGCGGATCCGGAATGGATGCAGCGAAATGGTGGAAGCGGCGCGCCTCTCACCATTGCACCGGGACAGATGGCGCACCTTTCACTTACAAGCAGGACCACTCCTCAACCGTAGCGAACCTTGCCATAGCGTTAGAACCCGCCCTAAGCTATCATCTCCCCTTATGACTACCGAACACATCAGTGGCCGACAATGATCAACTGGCCACTACGACTCTGCGCATTGCCGCTTCTCGGCTTGATCGCGGCCGGCGCGGACAATCAATGGATCCCGGTTTCGCGGACCGAACGGCTCCGGCGTCGATTCCGCGACCGGGTACCCGGTGGAGTTCTCGCCCTCAAAAAACGTCGTTTGGAAAAAGGCGGTTCCCTTCGGACAGTCTTCTCCGGTGGTCGCGGACGGCCGCGTCTACCTGACGGCCAGCGAAGGCGATCGCCTTCTGACGATCTGTCTCGATGCAAAAACCGGAGCCCCATTGTGGCAGCGGGAAATCCGGCGTACGAAGCCACAAGCGATTTTCCACAACAACGATCCAGCATCGCCCACACCTATTGCCGATGAGAGCGGAGTGGTAGCATTCTTTCCGGAGTTCGGCCTGGCTGCATACACGCCGGACGGGAAAGATCGCTGGACTCTGCCGCTGGGGCCGTTCAAGAATTTCTACGGCATGGCCGCGTCGCCGATCGTGGCCGGCAACCTGCTGGTGCTGGTTTGCGATCAGCAGACGCGGCGGCTTCCTTCTTGCCCTGGATCGCAAGACCGGACGCCAGCGCTGGAAGACGGACCGCGGCGGGGCGGACATCGGTTGGGCGACGCCAATGCTCTTCCAGCCTTCGGAAGGGCGCCGCGCAACTGATCGTGCTCGGCTCAACCCGGCTGGACTCCTACTACCTCGACACCGGCGAGCCGCGTTGGTGGATGCCGATCGCGTCGGGAGGCGCTCTCGGCACTCCCGTTGCTACCAACGGCACCCTGCTGGTCTCGACCTTGAGCAGCACCGAGCCCTACATGCCGACCTTTGAGTCCGTCCTGGCGATGTACGACAAGGACCACGACGGCCGCCTCTCGCGCGAGGAGTTCAAGGGCGATCCAGACCTGGGAGAACACTTCGGGTGGATCGATGCGGACGGGGACAACTTCATCACCGCCGCAGGAATGGAACGTGGCCCGAATGATGGGAATCGGTGAGTTCGGTGCGATCGCCATCCAGCCGGACAAGGCGCAAGGGAAACTGGAACCCGGCGCGATTCGCTGGCGCTTCAAGAAAAATATACCGTACGTTCCGGCCCCGCTGGTCTACCAAAACGTTTACTTCATGGTTCGCGACGGAGGCATTATTACCTCGCTCGATCCGGCAACCGGCCAACTCTTGAAGCAAGGGCGGAGCCGTGACGCCATCGGCGAGTATCTCGCGTCACCTGTGGCCGCCGATAACAAGCTGTTTCTCGCCAGCGCGGAAGGCAAGATCACCGTGCTGAAGGCTGCGGCGGAGTGGGAGGTTCTGGCGGTGAACGATCTGGGCGACGAAATCCACGCCACTCCGGCTCTCAGCGACGGCCGAATCTACGTGCGGACTCACAGCACGATGTATTGTTTCGGCCAGCCGCATTGAGACGGCGAATCGAGCCGAGAATCTCTTCTACTTTCCGTATTGCTTAGCAGCCTTGCCAATCGCCGGACCCGCCTTGGCAAGATCCTGCGGGCTCATCACCGGCCGGAAGGAGACCTTGGCGTTGAAGGCGAGAAACCAGGGCTCAGCGATAGCCGGAATCTGCGATGAGTCCTTCATGTCGAACACGATCGAGCCCGACCTTTGGCCGTTATCATCGGCGAAGAAATAGGCCGCTTCCGGTTTGAGATCGGCCAGAATTTGATCCACCGTGGAACCGAGGGTTCCGGCCTTGGCGGCGGCGTTTCCAGCCTCCACGGGAAATGATACTCTCAGCAACATTCGCATTTGTTTTTCCTCCTTCAAGGAAATGACGCGGACCGATTATATCCGACTGGTATCCGGCACGGCCCTGGGCTATCATCTCCCCTTATGACTCCTGAACACATCCTGCAGGTGGGCCTGGGTTTCTGGGGTTCGAAGACGCTGCTCAGCGCGGTCGAGCTGGGCGTGTTCGCCGAGCTGGCGGCCGGCCCGCAGGAAGGCATGGCATTGGCGAATCGGCTGGGCCTGCATCCGCGCGGCGTTCGGGATTTCCTGGATGCGCTGGTCGCGCTAGGCCTGCTGGAACGTAATGGCCGCTACTACGCCAATACTCCCGAGACAGCGACTTTCCTCGATCCCGCCAAACCCGGCGCCTACGTGGGCGGCCTGCTGCACATGGCTAACGCGCGCCTTTATCCGTTCTGGGGATCGCTCACTGAAGCGCTGCGCACCGGCCAGCCTCAGAACGAGAGCAAGACGGGCGGCAATGCGTTCGAGAAGTTGTACAGCACCCCGGAAAGCCTGCGCAGTTTTCTTGGCGCCATGACCGGCATCAGCAGCGGTATCGCGCGCGCCATCGGCGAAAAATTTCCCTGGGTGAATTACCGGACGTTCATCGACATCGGCACCGCACAGGGCGGCACCCCGGTGCAGATCGCGCTCAAGCAAACACACCTCACCGGCGGCGGTTTCGACCTGCCCGTTGTCGGTCCGGTGTTTGAGGAGTACGTAACCGCGGCGGGCCTTGCCAACCGGCTGCGCTTTTATCCCGGGAGCTTTTTTACCGATCCCCTGCCCTCCGGCCGACGTGCTGATCATGGGCCACATTCTGCACGACTGGAGCATGGAAGAAAAACGCATGCTGCTGGCCAAGGCCTATGAGGCGCTGCCCAAGGATGGCGCGCTCATTGTGTTCGAAGCGCTGATCGACGACGACCGACGCCAGAATGCCTTCGGCCTGCTCATGAGTTTGAATATGCTGATTGAAACTCCGGGCGGCTTTGATTTCACAGGCGCTGACTGCAGTGGCTGGATGCGGGGCGCGGGATTCCGCGAGACCCGCGTCGAGCACCTGGCGGGGCCGGATTCAATGGTGGTGGGTATTAAGTGAAAACGCCTCCTGAGTGACGCCGACGCTGAAGATGGGGTCTTCAACGTGCAATTGGTGTATCGGCCGGCCAAGGCGGAGCTTTATGCCCGAAACCGCAGTCTGGTAGCAACGAGTGGACCCCACAACAAGATGATGATCACCGAACCCAAAATCGCAAATTTGAAATGTGGAATCCTCGATCTGTTCGTCAAACACAATTTTTCCAGAGGGATCAATGAATTTCGCAGGCTGCAGCCTGGCAGGGCGTCCGTCGTGAAATCGCACCTCGACTGAAAGAGCGCAGAACGGTTCGGCTGCGGCCGCGCTGGTAAAAAGACTCGCGGCAGTAACCAAGAGCAGCAGCCTAGCAGCCGTTCCGTATATGAACTCAGGCATCCTGAACGGTTTCATGTTAACTTCAATCTCGCCGAAAATGCTTGCTGAGCGCTAGCCCCTGCCGCTGGTACGATGACCCAATTCCCTGCCCGTAGACCTTGTCTGGGATCCCGAGCAACCGTTCGAAAACCAAGCGCCCCACCACCTGCCCGTCTTCCAGGAGAAACGGCACCTCGTGAGAGCGCACTTCAAGCACCGCCTTGGTGCCCTTGATATCGTCGTTGCCGTAGCCGAAGCCTGGATCGAAAAAACCTGCGTAGTGAATGCGCAGCTCGCCGACGGAGGGATCGTACGGTACCATCTCGGCAGCGACGGTTTGGGGAATGCTCACTTTTTCCTTCGAAGCCAAAATGTAGAAATCGTGCGGGTCGAGGACCAGGTTGTGCGCGGCGGTGCGATGGATCGGCTCCCAAAACTCGGCGGTCTCGTAATAGTTGATGCGGGACAAATCAATCAGCGGAGCATTGCGGCGCGCCTTGTAGCCGATGATGTCGGAATTCTCATCGCCCACCAGATCGACAGATAGCCAAAGGCTTTTTTTGCGAATGATCGCGTCGACGGGCAATTCGTCTTCGTTGAAAACGAGCGTTTCCGATTCATGCAGCCGCTCCAGCTCCGCACCGGACGGTGGCGGATTGCCGCGTCGTAAGCGCAACTGGCTCAGGCGTGTTCCCTGGCTCACCACGATGCTGAATGTGCGCGGACCGATTTCCGTATAGAGCTGCCCCTTGTAGCCGGGCACAACACGCTCGAACTCGCGGTACTCGCCGCCGAAATCCGTGATGAGACGCGTGAAAACGTCTAACCGCCCGGTGGTGCTTTTTGGATTGGCTTGTCCTGAAATGCCGGGCGGCAGCCACAACTCCTCCATCAGCGGCGCGATGTAAATGCAACCTTGTTCCAGCACCGTGGGGCGCGTCAAATCGAGCTCGTAGAGCGTATACTCTTTCAGCTTGGTGGCCACGCTCGAATTCGGCGTGGACAGAAAACTTGCGCGGACGCGGTACGCGACGGGTCCAATGCGCAGGTCGAGGCTTGACGGTTGAATCTGGTCGGGCAGGATAGGCTGGGCTGCGGTGATGTGCCCGGCTGCGATTAATTCTTCAATCGACTGCGACGGCAAAATACCGGTGGTGTACGCAGCGGCTTGCCTTTGCAGCTCGGGGAATAGGTCCAGATTGCTCGCGCCCATGGGTTCTGTCGATGGTACCTCAATCGCAGCGCAGGGTTCCCACCAGCTCGGAAACGTGCGCGATGTTCTGCTCGACGAGAAATTGATCCAATTCGCGGGCGATGCGGGCGGGCGACGCCGGATCCCAGAACGTCGCGGTGCCGACTTCGACCGCGCTCGCTCCAGCCACCAGAAATTCCGCAGCATCTTCGCCGGTGGCGATGCCGCCCATTCCTACCACCGGAATGCGTACGGCCTGCGCCGCCTGATAAACCATGCGCAGGGCGATTGGCTTGATGGCCGGTCCGGACAGTCCGCCGAAGCCTGCGCCGATGCGCGGCTTGCGTTCACGCGCGTCGACCGCCAGCGCGACGATGGTGTTGATCAAGGAGATGGCGTCGGCTCCCGCCTCTTCCGCGGCGCGTGCCAGGGGCTCGATCTGGGCCACGTTAGGCGACAACTTCACGATAAGCGGACGCCGCTTGGCGATGCCGCGCACCAGGCCGACTACTTCCGCCAGCAGCGTGGGATCGCTCGAAAAGTACATGCCGCCGTGGCTCGTGTTAGGGCAGGAAACATTCAGCTCGTAGCCGGCCAGGCCCGGAGCGTCTTCCAGCACGCGCACGACTTCGGCGTAATCATCGGTGCAGTAGCCGAAAATATTGGCGAAGACGGCAGTCTTGAGTTTAGCCAGCGGCGGCAGTTTCTGTTCGACGAAGGCCCGCACGCCGATGTTCTGCAGGCCGATTGAATTGATCATCCCGCCGCGCGCTTCCCACACGCGGGGCGGCGGATTGCCCTTCGATGGGCTCGCGTGAAAGGCCTTTGACCACGATGCCGCCAATCGCATTCAGATCGGCAACTTGCTCGAACTCGATGCCGTAGCCGAATGTGCCGGAGGCCGCGAGCACGGGGTTATGCAGCGGAATGCCGCACAGCGAAATGGCCAGCCGGTCCGTCATCCGGACGCCAGCGCGTCCGCCAGTACGCGGCCCGTTGCTGACGACGGCCAGGCCACACCCAGGGCGTGCGCGAGCGTAGGCGCGACATCGGTCGATTCCACCGCATAATCAAAAGACTGCGGCGCGAACGGCCCGCCGAACAGGATCAATGGCACGCGCGATTCGTAGTTGTAGAGCGACCCGTAGGAAATGCCGCGGCCGGCGCCGAAATCTTCCACGCATTCCGGCTCGTAGGCCAGCATGACGTCGCCCGATCGCACGGCATGAAAGCTGTTGCGAAAGCGCCGCAGCCATTCTCCGGTGTGGGAGCAATCGCCATCGGCGGTGTAATATCCCGCGACGCCCGGCACGCGCAGCGCAGCGCGGCCGGCCTGCGTGCGGGCCTCGCGCGTATCGATGTAGGAGCGTTTCAGCGAGTCGAGGCGCAGATAAAGGAACGGATAAACGTAGCGCTCGACATAGGCGGCGCGGGTGTTTTTCAAATCGTACTGCGCGGCGAGCGCCTGCTGGATGGATCGGGCCACGGCTTCGCCCTGGATGGCATAACGGGCGCGAGGCTCGCCGGCCTGGCGAACCGCGCCATGGGCGGCTGAAAACGCCAGGATGTAATTATGCGTGCCGACGCTCTTGTCGAGCAGGGTCAGCAGGGCTTCCATTTCGCGGTCCAGATGCAGCACCATCTCGCGCATCAGCGGCGAATCGGCGCCCACTTCGTAACCCAACAGGGCCATGGAATCGAGCGACACGGCGACCACGTCAGTGGCGGGTCCCTGCCCCAGGCGTTCGCGGCTGATCAAATCGCGCAAGAGCCCGAACTGCGACGCCTGCGCGAATGGCGACGAGCGGTAGAGCGCGGAAAAAGTTTCCGGGCGGTCCGGATCGGCGGTCAGGGTGCGCAGCGGCGGCACGCTCTTCGAGCCTCCGAGCACTTGCCAGCCTGCTCCTTTAAGCCTTCCTGGCAGATTAGCCTGGCGATAATCTTCGAACCACGGCATCGCAGGACCGGAGCCGCGGCCTTCATACTCGCCATCGGATAACATCGAAAACAGGCGAGTAGGCAACCGTCCGGTGAGCAGTTCAAGATTTGATAGAGTGCCACCAACTCCGAAAACTCGGTTGCGGCTGTCGGCGGACATCACCTCGTCGCTCAGTGTGGTGCCTTGCAGTTTGTCGAGCGCGGCCAGTACCGGCTTATGTTCCTTGCGATCGTACCAGGTGTCGGCGACGATGCCGTGCAGTTCCGGATAAGCTCCGGTCGAAAGCGTAGCCAAACCGCTGGAAGTAAAGGTGCTGGCCGCCATCTGGCAATCCTGGAAGTAAGAACCCTCCTGGCGCAGGCGGCGAAATCCGCCCGCGACAAAGAAATTGCCGAAGCGATCAATGTAATCCGAACGGAATTGTTCGGATATTACTAAGATTATCAGTCGCGGCTTAGACCCCGCGGCAAACGTTTTGCCCCGGGCGCAGAAAAGCCCGAGTCCCCCGGCTGCCAGGGCGGCTGTGACGCGTCTCCGGGAAAAAAACATGAAGGTTTCAGTAGTGTATCAAATCGCAGCTATGTTAGACTGAACTTGCTGAAGATGTCTCGCTCTGAAGGTGGGGCCGCCCACCGACAAAGGCGACATCCCACCGGGATCCAGCAAGATCCGGGGGAGGACTAAAGCGTGCAGAGAGACGACGCGATGCAATTGGCAACGATTCGCCAGACGCGGGGAATATCGCTCGAGAAGATTTCGAGCGACACCAAGATCGGGGTGCGCCTCTTGCGCGCGATCGAAGAAGGCGAATTCAAAAAGCTTCCCGGCGGCATCTATAACACCAGCTACATCCGTCAATATGCCCGCGCCGTTGACGTCGATGAAGCCGAATTACTGGCCTATTATCACGATAAGATGGGAATTAATCCGGATAATTCTCCGATTAATGGCGATAAAAAAGAAACCGTCAGCAATTTTGGTTTCTCTTTCAGCACCAATCATTAAAGCAGCTCCCTCGGGCCTTCAATTTTCTGTTCGTTCCTGCCGTTCTCATCCAGCGTCACGTTGATCGTGACTTCCTTCCTGTTGCGAACCACGGTAACGGGGAAAACTTTTTTGCTGCGCGTCCCATGCAGCAGGCTGGAGATTTCGCGCGGCGTGGTTACCTTCTCGCCATCCACTTTGATAATCACGTCGCCGGCTTTGAACCCGGCCTTCTCCGCCGTCGAGGCTTTCACCACGGCGCGCACCAGCACACCATCTTTCACGCCAAAAAATTCCGCCAGCTGCGCGCCGAGCGATTCGGTTTCGATTCCGAGGATCGAACTGCGCCATGACATGAGCGCGTGCGGCACATCGGGAATGCGGATCGATGGCAGAGGCGCCACCGGCTGCATCGGCGCGTCGCCGCCTTCCAAATCGAAAAAGTACATGTCTCCGGCACGGCGCATTCCGACCGCGGCCGTCAGCGTTTGCGTAGCGCCATTGCGCGAGAGCAGCAGTGAACAGGAGCGTCCCGCGGGCGTCTCGTGCACCAGGCGCACGAACTGCTCCGTACCCTCCACGCGCTGGCCATTGAATTCCAGGACGACGTCGCCCTCTTTGATGCCGGCCTTGGCCGCGGGGCTGTCTTCCTTGACGCTCTTGACCTCGACGCCGCGCTCCTCTTTCAAGTTAAGCGCCTTGGCGCGCTCGGTATCGATATCGACCACCGCCACGCCCAAATAGCTGGTCCCGTGATTTGACGACATCACCTGGTGCGAGACGTTGGTAGCGCGCGGGGGCGGCGGAGGCGCCGCCGGTTGCTGCGAACATAGACCAGTCGCCAGAATCACCGCTTGAGACATGCCGCCAAGAATAAGACTCATGAAATTCTCCTTCTCTCCCTTACTCGATCAGACGCGGACTGTGCTCATTTGTCTCGCCTGATGTAGATTGTCCCGCCCGTGCTGACCAGCCGCACCAGGGGGCCGCCGCCGTTGAGGGATCCTTCGGCGATTACCGCCATGCCCGATGATTTCACCGGAATTGCGGGAAAATCCGAAACAATACGCCGCGCGTTTCCAGGCGTTTCATTCTGCGCGCGCACGGTCACTTGCAAATTAGAGGGAATCCACAGGGTAATATCGCCCGCGCCGGTAGTAAGAAATGAGTCCGTAAAAGTCTGGCCGGCGAGCAAATGGGCAGCTATGTTGCCCACTGCGGTAGAAGCGCGCAAGCCACCCGCAACCTGGGTGAGGCGAATCGCGCCACCCGCACTTTCGCAGCGCGCCCCGCCTCCCGCTGAGCCCACTGCAATGGGGCCGCCGGAGTTTCGAATGGTGACCAGTCCGCGCGCGCTGACGATATCTACAGGCCCGCCCATCGTGTCGGCGACGACTGTGGAACCGGCTCGCTCGATCCGGATACCACCGGCCGCCGTTGAGCAACGCACTGGTCCCTCCACCTGCTCGACGGTGATGTCGCCGCCGGCGGTCTGCAGGAAAGCTTCACTACCTAAGGACCGTGCCGAGATCGGTCCACCGCCCGAAATGCACCGGACGGCGCCGCCCACGGAGCCCAGAAGCACATCCCCGCCCGCGGTGAGCGCGGTCACCGAGCCGCGAATACGATCCATCGTGACTTTGCCGGCGCCGGTTTCGGTATGCACCGCGCCATTGAGATCGGACATGTCGACCGCGCCGTCCTGGGTGTTGACGACGATTTCAGCGGCGGCGCGCGGAACATGGATGTCCAGGTCCGCCGCCTCGCCTGCCGCGCTATCCACCCGCACCGCCGTCATCTTTCCACCCAGACGTGATGCGGATGCGCGAGATCGCCAACAGACGCCGCGCTTCGGATTCGTCCCGCGCTCGTACGCGCCGCGTGACGGTGTAGACGATCCGGTCTTCGGCAGCGCCCGTGACCTTCACGTTGCCGGAAGCAGTGATCCGTATCGCGTTCGACGCGGGCGCGGGTTGGGAGCCCGTTTCGGTCCATACCCAGAACGCGCCTTCGCGATGCAAGCCGGGATCACCGGCCGGCGCTACACCGGCCATCAGCAAAAGCAGGGCTGCGGTTTGGTCAAATCTGGTCATCGTTAAAAGGTACCTACCGACGCATTCATTTCCTGCAACGCTTTACGGCAGCGCATGCGCACATAGCTATTCTCTTCCCGATCCACAAGCGTTTGCAGCACGCCCACCATGGACCCGTCGCGCTGAGTCATCAGCAGATCGATTACTTGAATGCGGACACCCGCGTTGTCGTCTTTGAGCAGCACCTGCGCCAACGCCTTCTTCGTCTCCGGGTCAAGCGTGAGGGTCTTCAAGCCTTCCAGAGCTTTCAGGCGGACGCCGGGGTTGGCATCGTGCTCGACGGCTTCGAGCAGCGCGCCGCGGATTTCGGCCGAAGCGCAATGATCTTTCAACACGCTCACCGATTCCACCCGCAGCCCCGGATTGTCCTGTTCACGGGCCGCCGCCAATAGAAGCTGTTGGATAGCCGGCTCATCGGTGCGGCCTGAGACCACCCGCTGCCGCGTCTCATCGATTGAGATTTGCACGCGCCCGGAACTATCCGGCTGAACTGCGCGAACGCGCGACACCATGCCATCGGGAATCAGGCCGGCCAGGCTGAGCACGCCCGGCGCCGGAGAAGAAATTGAGGTGAGCGGAAAAATAACCCAAAGCTACTAGGGCCACGGCGCCCAGCGCCTGGCGTACCCGCAGGCCGGGTCCGAAAAGCATGGCGGCAAAATGGCGGAATGGCCAGCCAGAGTGGTCGCGTGAAGGCGCGGGCCGGTCTGCCTCCCGATAAAGATTGCGTGTCAGTTCCTGGCGGCATTGTTCCAGCAGCGCGGGCGGCGGCTCGATTTCGCGCTGGCTCAACGCCTGGGACATCGCGCGCTGCTGCTTCCACTCCTGGGCGCAGGACTGGCATGCGTGCAGGTGGCTCTCCAGGTTGTCTTCGGTCGCGGCGTCCAGTTCCCCGTACTCGTACAGGGAAAGCGCTCGCAAAGCATCATCACAATTCATACAAGGTCTCCCAAAACCGCGCGCATTTTCTGTGTGGCGCGGAACAAACAATTCTTCGCGGCTTCTTCGCTAGTACCCAGCATGTCGCCGATGTTGCGCAGACGCAGCCCCTGGTAATGGCGTAACTCGAACACCATGCGTTCGCGCGGCGTCAGATCGCTGAGCGCCGTCTCAATCCGCCGCCCCAGTTGGTGATTCCAGGTGCTGCGCTCCGGGTCGGCATGCGGGCCTTCCTCTTCGACGATTATCGATGCGGTTCACGGGACCGTCGGAGGTCTCCATCACCGCCGGCTCCTCGCGCCGGACTTTGCGTTTGCGCAGATGATCCAGGCAGATATTGGTCACGATACGGTACAGCCAGGTGTGGAAGCTGCAATCGAAGCGGAAGGTGTGTATGTTGCGATACACACGCAAGAACGCTTCCTGATAGACATCGCGGGCGTCTTCGGGCGACCGCATCATATTCATGGCCAGGCGGAGCACACTCTGGTCATACGTGCGGACCAGATGCTCGAAAGCGTCCTGATCGCCACGTTGCACCGCTCGAATTGCACTGGTTTCATCCACGCGCGCGACGGCTCTGGCACTCATCGTAGCAGCCTCACGCGGGAGCAGCCCCGCTGGCACCGGGATGTCTCTTCCACCCAACCCACATAGACGTAGGTGTAGCCAAAATGTCACCAAAACCTTCACAGTGTGCCGATCTGGATTTGGGGTGAAAAGGATTTCAGGTGCCGTTAACCGAAGAGAACTAAAGGTCTTGGCGGTTGCGGTCGATAAACTAGGTGTGCGCCTCCGGCTAACTGCCGCCTTCCTGCTGACAACCTCCGCTTTGGTAGCGGCTCCCAGCGCGACCTATCTGGAACAGCAGGCCCGTGTCCAAAACGATCGTCTCAGCGGTCTGACCGGGCAGCGTCTGAAGCGTAGCCGCCGCATCTGGCTGATGAGCATCCCGATGCTGATCGCCGGCAACGCGCTCGATGCGCGCTCAAGCTGGGGAAAGCCGGAAACCAACGGGTTGCTGCAAGGTACAGCGGGCCGCTTCGATGGCCGTAGCGCTGCCATCAAGTTCGGCATTACCGGGGCTCTGCTGGCGGGCCAGTTCACCATGGTGCGGGCCTGGCGGCGCAACCCCCAAACTCAGGACACGGTGCTCAAAGGTTGGACCACTTCCAACCTAATCTTTGGATCTGCGGCGGCCGGCATCGCCTGGCACAATTACCGCATTCACTAATTTGCTTTGAAAGCCACTCGCTGGGCACAATGGCCGCAGTGGCACCCCACCGCGTGGTCATCATTGGCGGCGGTTTTGGCGGACTGTATGCCGCCAGAGACCTGGGCCGCGCCCCGGTTCAGCTAACGCTGGTCGATCGCCGCAATTTCCACTTGTTCCAACCCTTGCTCTACCAGGTCGCCACCGGCGGGCTTTCGCCAGGCGAGATTACGTCACCGCTGCGTCATGTGTTGAGCCGCAATCGCAACACGACGGTCTGGCTGGGTGAAGTGATCGACATCGACGTCCCCGGCCGGCGCGTGATTCTGCGCGATGGCGAACTGCCGTATGACACCCTGATCGTTGCGCCGGGCTCCAGCCACCACTACTTTGGCCATCCTGAATGGGAGCAATTCGCGCCCGGGCTGAAAACTATCGAAGACGCCACCGAAATTCGCAGCCGCATTCTCAGAGCCTTTGAAAATGCCGAGCGCGAACCGGATCCTGAAAAACGCCGAGCCTGGTTGACGTTCATCGTAGTCGGGGCCGGACCAACCGGCGTCGAGCTGGCCGGCGCGCTTGGGCGAGATTGCCAACGACACCCTGCGCGGCGATTTTCGCAGTATCCATCCCGAAGAGGCTTGCATCCTCCTGCTGGAAAATGCCGATCGCGTTCTGCCGTCCTACCCGCCGAATCTTTCCGCCAAAGCCGAGCAGGCACTGATCCGCCTGGGCGTGCGCACGCGCCTGGCGACGACAGTCACCGGCGTCGACGGTGACGGCGTCAAGCTGAAGCAGGGCGATTGCGAAGAGCGCATCGCGGCGCGCACGGTGTTGTGGGCTGCGGGAGTCGCAGCGTCGCCATTGGGGCAGGCGCTGGCTCGTGGCGCCGGCGCGCAGCTCGACCGTGGCGGGCGGGTGATCGTCGCCCCCGACTTGAGCGTGCCCGGCCACCCGGAAATTCTGGTGGTCGGCGATCTGGCGGGTTTCACGCCACCCGGCGGGAAGCCGCTTCCGGGGGTGGCGCCGGTGGCCATGCAGGAAGGCCGCTACGCGGCGCAACTGATTCGCCGGCGCCTGCGCGGAAAGGGCTCGCCGCCGTTTCATTATTTCGACAAAGGCAGCCTCGCGACGATCGGTAGAGCTGCTGCGGTCGCCGATTTCGGCCGCATCCAGTTCGACGGATTCCTGGCATGGGTGGTGTGGTTGTTCGTCCACCTGCTTTATCTGGTGGAGTTCGAGAACCGCCTGCTGGTGCTGATGCAATGGGCGTACAACTATGTCACGCGCAATCGCGGCGCGCGTTTAATTACCGGCGGAAAATGACGGCAACGCACCGGCCCTGGCCGATCCCGATAAACCCTTGGGTGATGCGGATGCGCTGGCGCGACTTGCTGTTCGCACACTGGAAGGCGAACGCGGAGGTCTTGCGCAGATTAATTCCCAACGCATTGGAGCTGGATTTGTATGAAGGCTGTGCCTACGTCGGCGCTATCCCTTTCACCATGGAAGATGTCTCGCCCCGCCTGATTCCCCCGCTGCCGGGCCTGCACGCTTTTCCTGAACTCAATCTGCGGACCTACGTGAAGACCGGGGGCAAGCCCGGTGTTTGGTTTTTTAGTCTGGATGCCGGGCAGAAATTGGCCGTGCGAGTTGCGCGGCGCTGGTTTCATCTGCCTTATTTCGACGCGAAATTTCAGATTGCGTACACGGGCGAGAGCGTTGAGTACTCCTCAGTCCGGACACATCGCAATGCGCCGGGCGCCGGATTCTCAGCTGCGTATCGACCGGCCGGCCCGGTCTACCGCTCCACGCAAGGAGCTCTGGATTTCTGGCTGACTGAACGCTATTGCCTCTACGCGGCGGACCCGACGGGCCGCCTCTACCGCGGCGATATTGACCACGAGCCATGGCCGCTCCAGCCGGCCGAGGCCGAAGTGCACGTGAATACTTTAGGGTACTCGTTAGGGATCGAGATGAAGGGAGCTCCGGCAACAGTCCATTTCGCAAAGTCGCTGGACGTGCGGGCCTGGTTGGTGGAGCCGGTAGAGGCGGAAAATATCTGACGCCGCTAGCTATTCCCGCGCGGCCGATAGCCGGGCCGGGAGCGCACACGAAACTTCTTGCCCGCATCGGTAACGATTTCCACGTTGATTTTGCGGAAGCCTTCGTTCGGATTGGGCGCCGGGTAGTAGGTCACGGTGTAGCTGTTGCCCAAATCCTCGCGAATGGATTCGAACGCCTCCACCTGCTTCTGCCAGCTCTTGGCCCAGAAAGCCTTGCCGCCGGTGCGTGATGTCATGCGGCGAAAGACACTGCTCGAAATCGGATCTTTGTTTACTTCGTTGGTCGAGATTACGTAGAGGGGAATGCCTTCGTCTTCCGCCACGGCACGAACGTCGTCGGGCGCCACCATGCTGGCATTGTCGGGACCGTTGGAAAACACGATCACCACTTTGCGTCCGGGAACTTTGGCGGCATCGCGCAAGGTGAGCAGCAGCGCGTTGTAGAGTGCTGTGTCATCGCCCGCTACCGCCTGGCGCAAGCCCCAGAATGGCGTCACCGCGTTCGCGCGACAGCGTTGCCGCGCGCGAAATATTTCGGCTGAATGTGTAGACTGCGACGGAGTCCGAGCGGTCCAGGCCGCGCACGAAATCCGCGATGGCGTCTTCGGCGTAAACGAAGCCGCGGTACATGAAATTGCTGGTATCGAACAGCACGAAAACGTTGGTGCCGACGAAGGCGTCCGAGCGCGGATCGAGTCCGGACTTGCTTGGACCCTCTCCGCCGCCCCCGGCCATCTCACGTAGCCCGCCATCGTCGCCCACCTGCATGGCTGGCTTGCTGCCTTCGGCGAAGGTCGAAATCTTCTCCGTGATGCCGTCTTCCATTATGCGGAAATCGGACGGTTTGAGCCCGTTGATGTAACGGCCTTTGCTGTCGGTAACGGTAAAGCTCAATACCACCAGATCGACTTTGGACTGGAAGACCGGAGTCTTCGCTTCCTGTGCCCAAAGCCAGACTGAGCCCGCCGTCAGGGCCGCTGCGATGAGTAACGCGATCCGCTTATTTCGCACCCGCATTGCGATTTCCTCCGATCACTGTAGCGCCGCTTTCTGGTCGGCCTGGGCCTGCGGCTTGTTCCTGGCGCGTACGTCGTCGCCCACGTTGCGCAAACTCCGCAGCAGCGCCGGCCAGTCTTCCAGATGCGAGGCAAAAATTCGCTCGACGACTTTCTGCGTCCATTCGGGAATCAGCACGTTGAGTTGCGCCGGAGTCGAATGCAATTCGTCGGCCAGCGCCGCCCAGTAGAGAGCGTTCGATTCCCAGCTCTCCGCCATGATCCGGCTGGAATAGCCCATCAAAGTCGGGAACGTGCGAAGGTTCAGCAGCTCGGGACGATAGGAATTCGTCAGCGTAGGCTTGGGAGTGCCGAAGGCGCGGGAGATCGCGGCGTAGTTCACGCGCTCCGGATCGGTGCCGGGTAGGCTTTGCAATTCAGCGCCTACCGGATCGCCCGCGGTGGCCTTACGGCGCGAAGACATTTCCGACGCCAGCCGGAACATTTCCGACGGCGTCAACTTATCGAGAGCCGCCTGCACATTGCCTTCTTCCAGCAGACGCGCGATATCACGCGTGCGGGCCGGGGCGGCCTGCGTGCTTATCACGTCCAATGCCTGCTTGCGCACAGCGGCGTCCATCACGCTTTCGCTCAGCAGAATTTTGGCATAGCGCAGATGCAGGCCTACCCAATGCATCTGCTGTGGCGTGACATTCCACCACCGTGGAATCTTGGCGCTGAGAATCATCTGCGGGACCAGGTCGGTCCAGATCAGCGCTTGAGTTTGCGCAGGCACCAGGAAATTCTGCTCCGCTTCCGCCAGTGCGTACGGCAACCCGGCAAGCGACCCGGACAAGCGCCCGCCGCCATTCGAGGGCCACCCAGTGCCGAACGGCTCGGTAGCCCTCCAGCTCCCGTTCTGTCCCTGCACGCCGATAAAATCATGGCCGCGCACAAAAGCAGGATTGGTGTAGAGCACCTGCGCGCCCGGCGGAGCGTAATGCGCATAATTCAACGCGACCAAAGTATCGCGCAGGAACGGCGCCAGCAGGCCGCGCATGTCTTTCAGCTTTTCGCCATCGGCGCCGGCTTTCTCGATGGCCGCGCGCAAGTTCAGCTTGCGCTCTGTTTCGACGTGGCGTTCGGTCCAGTATCCAAACGAAAATGCATTGCGCTCGACGCCGGTGAGCGGGGAGCGCGGCAGTTGAATTTCGGCGACGCGCGCGGCGATGCGGGTAGCGAGCGCCGTGTCCAGCTTGGCGCCACGCCCCAGGCCGTCGAGATTCGCGTCCAACTGGAAAATCTGATTGATCGAGACGACTTTTTGCGCTTCCAGAATCCGGCTCATTTCCTGGATCAACTGCGCTTGCGTGTCGGTGTCAGTCGCGGCGCTGGTACCGGATAGCAACTCGACTAGGCGATCTTGCGGAGCAGCAGCGTCAGGGGAGCCGGCGGCGGCGAGCAACAATTTAATGCCATCGCGGCCGGCTTCGTATAAATCCCGGCCGCGCTTCACTTGCGCAAAAGGAGTAAGGATTTGAGAGAGCGTGGCATCGGCGCGCGCGGCGGGAATGCTTCCCTGGCGGCAGAAAATTTGCCAGATACCGGCCAGCGCCTGCAGGGTGCCGAGGGTGTCGGCGCGCAGTTCGGTATCGCGAATATGTCCCAGCGCGTCGGCCGTGTCCAGATACTGGATGATGGTGTGATCCGTGAGCGACGGAGCATCGTTGAACAGGCTGTATTGCGCACCGTAGAGATGGTAGACCATGGTCAGGCGATCGACCGTAGCTGCCTCAAGCGGCTGTGCGCGATTGCGGTCGAGATCGCTAACGGCCATGAAAATGCGCAGCGGCTCGTTCTCAACCACTTTGCGGCACAGCGCGAACAGCGCCTCGAGCACGTCGTCCTGCTCTTTCCAGCCGATTGCCGCCTTGGCCAGCTTGGAGTCATACTTTCCGTTGGGGTGAGCAACGAAGAGGCGTTTCCATACTTCGACGTTGCCGGGCAGCAGGGGATGTCCACTAGCGTCGACTCGTAGCCGCGTGGTGAGCAGCATCATGTCGGAATTGGAGCGGAATACGGGACGCGCCGGTCCGGGACTGGTGACGCGTCCGCGCACGGCGGTGTAGAAGCGCTTCATGCGCTCGGGTTCGGTGAGGTATTCCTTTACCGGACCGCCGATGCGCGCCAATGAATCGAACAAGCTAGCCAGCCAGCCATCGTCTTTGGCCAGCAACTTTTCGAAAAATGCCGCACCCTGCGCCGGAGATGCTCCGGTGAGTTCAGCCCATGCGGCTTCCGAGCGCGCTCCGCCAGGCACAATCGCCTTGCCATCACGAATCTCAAACAGGCCGCCGAAAAAATCCAGCACGTGGGCGAAGGCCCGCAGGCGCTGCACAGGGACGGCTTTGCGCAACTCCTCGCCCGTTTGGCGGTCGAGCTTGGCCAACCCCAGATACAAACGGCAGAGCGCGGGGTCGGCGAGAAAGGCGTCGATGAATTCGCCAGAATCCTTTTCGTGTGCTGAAAGCCAATAGTCCGCGCCGTAAAGCACGGGTATGGCCGCGGATCGATAATCCTGCACAAAGGGGCGATTGGTGCGCAGCGCCTGTTCCAGTTCCGCCAGCGGGAACCCGGAATCGGTGGTGAGAAAAGCCCGGCTGGCGTTGACGGTTTCGAGAACCACTTCGCTGCCGCAGCCGCCGCGCATGCGGTAGCCGATGATCTTGAGGAGCTCACCGGCTTTGGCAGACTCGCAATTTTCGATGCGAATCATATTATCGGCGCCCACCAGTTTTTCGAGCTCGCGGGCCTGAGTGAGATAGCGGTGCACCAGCTTCAGGTATTCGGTTTGCTCGAGCGCCTCATTGCTGCGCGTGGCCTGATAGCCGCTGGTCACCACGTTACGGGCCAGCGCCGGCAGCAAATCCCCAAGCGGCAGATCCATAGGAATCGCCGCCATGCGGTTGAAAGATCGCAGCGGACCCGGAATGTGAATGGTTTGCGCAGGTGGGAGAGCTTCTTCAGCTTTCCAGGGTGGGGACGCCGGCCAGTCCGTACCGCCCGCTTCGCGATACGCAGCCAAATCGCGCGTGGCCGCGTCGCGATCGCCGGCGAGCAGATCCAGAACCACGATCCGCCGGGCTAATGCCGCACTCGAAGTTCCAGGCCTTTGTGGCGAAGCCGCCAGCAGTTTGCGATAGGCGGCAAGCGTTTCCGGATCGCCATAGCGGTCAAGGAATTCGGCTTGCGCCGCGAGGGTCGTGACATCGTTCGGGACCCGCTGCACTGCGGCTGCCAGCGCCATACGGGCGCCGTGGGCGTCACCCGATTTCTCCAATTTTTGCGCCTGATCCAAATCGTCATTCGCTTGCAGGATCAAACCGAATGTGGCAATAAAGACGGAGATTACGGAAGACTTTTTCATGAGCTTTCCCCCGCTCTTGGCTACTCAATTTACCATGGCCCCCCAATGGCCTGGGGATTCTAAAGCACGGTAATCGCAAAATTCAAACTTCGAGATGTAAAATCTGTTAGTGGGGAAACAATCTTGAAACTCGCGGGCAAAATTCTGCTGGCCGTCGCGTTGATTTACGGGGCCTTTCTGATTGCCCTTGTATGTGATTATTTCCTTGCCGCCGGGCCGGATGGCGAATATCATCGCCCGTATTCCCACGTCGGAGACACCGGGTGGCCCGCTGTTCAACTACGTTTTGCCGCTCGAACCCATATTCAAATCCGCCCGCGCCGGCCGACTGCGCGTGGGCGACGCTGCCCCCGGCTTCAACCTGAAACGGGTCCATGGCGACGACCGGGTGCAATTGGATTCCTTCCGGGGCGTAAAGCCAGTGGTGCTGATCTTTGGGAGCTACACTTGACCGCCCTTTCGCCGGGAGGTTCCCGGGCTCAATGCACTTTACCGGCAATATAAGGATCAAGTCGAGTTCTATGTCGTGTATATTCTCGAAGCGCACGCCAGCGACGCCTGGAGCATCGTGAATAACACCAAAATCAAGCTCGCCATCCCGACGCCGCGCAGTTTGGAAGAACGGGGCTTAGTGGCTTCATCCTGCGTCCGCAATCTGGGCATTGAAATGCCGGCAGTGATCGACAATATCGATAACACGACCGAGGCCGCATACACCGGTTGGCCGGATCGCTTGTATCTGATCGATCGCGACGGCCGCATCGCCTTCAAGAGCGGGACAGGGCCGTGGGGATTCGTCCCCGCCGATCTGGAAGCCAAGCTCAAGCAGATCGCCGTCGGCCCAGGTGGGGCGGTCTCGCGGTTGCGTTAGTTTCTCATAGCGGGCGGCAATGCCTCGCTATGTTAATCTGAAGCCGACACCCCCTCTATGACAGCCATCCGCGAAAAGGCGCAATTGATGAGCGCCTCGGAAATTGACCGCACGCTCGTGCGCCTGGCGCATGAGGTATTGGAGAAAAATTCCGCGCTGGACTTGCTGGCTTTCATCGGCATCCGCCGGCGCGGCGTGCCGCTGGCCCAGCGACTGGCGCGCAAAATCGAGGCCTTGGAAAAAGTCGCGATCCCGGTGGGCACGATCGACATCAATCTCTACCGCGATGATCTAAGCACCGTGGACGTCAAGCCGGTAGTAAGCGCTACCGACATTCCGTTCTCTCTCACTGGCAAGCACGTTATTCTGACCGACGACGTGCTTTACACCGGGCGCACGGTGCGCGCCGCCATGGACGCTTTGTTCGATCAGGGGCGTCCGGCATTTATCCACCTGCTGGTGCTCATCGATCGCGGCCACCGCGAATTGCCGATCGAAGCGCAATTCATTGGACGCAAAGTCGAAACCACCGACGACGAAATCATTGAAGTGAAATTTCGCGAGATCGATGGCATGGAAAAGGTGCTGCTCGTAGAGCGCGCCGTGGAAGGGGCGGTTTAGCTCATGCCCGCCGGTCTGCTGGGAATCGAAGAGCTGGACCGGGTCGAGATCGAAGCCATTCTGCGCCGCGCGAAAGATTTCCAGCCGCTGCAGAACCAGCCTTTCAAGAAGCTGGATACCCTACGCGGCAAGATGATCGTCAACCTGTTTTTCGAATCCTCGACGCGCACGCGCACCAGCTTCGAAATCGCCGCCAAACGGCTGGGCGCCGACGCAGTGTCGATCACTGCTTCAGGGTCCAGCGTTTCCAAGGGCGAATCACTGGTCGACACGCTGAACACGCTCGCAGCCATGCGGCCGGATGCGATCGTGATGCGCCACTCGGCTTCCGGCGCGCCCCATTTTCTGGCGCGTTACCTGCCGATTCCCATCATTAACGCAGGCGACGGCACCCACGAACATCCGACCCAAGCGCTGCTGGACGCCCTGACTATTCTCGACCGCCGGCCCGCGCTCGAAGGGCTGCGCGTAGCCATCATCGGCGACATCGCGCACAGCCGCGTGGCACGCTCCAACGTCCAGCTTCTTGCGAAGTTCGGCGCGCAGACCGTGCTCTGCGGGCCGGCGCCGCTGCTGCCGCCGCAACTGGCGGAGATTGCTCCCGGCGTGACGCTTACCCACGATATTCGCGAAGCCATCGAGGGCGCCGACGTCATCATGATGTTGCGCGTGCAGTTAGAGCGCCAGCACGAAGCGCCACTCGGCGCGGGCGAATACTTTCAGTTTTACGGCCTCCGCCTGGAGCATATGGCGCTGGCCAAGCCGGATGCCATCGTGATGCATCCCGGCCCAATCAATCGCGGACGCGAGCTATCGAGCGAGGTGGCCGATTTTCAGCGCAGCGTGATTCTGAACCAGGTAGAAAATGGCGTGGCGGTGCGCATGGCGGTGCTGGAGCGCGTGATCGGAGAGGGCTCAAATGTCCACGCTGCTCATTAAGAACGGACGTGTCATCGAGCCCGCTTCGGGTCGCAACGAAATTGCCGACGTGCGCATCGAAGACGGCCGCATTGCGGGAGTGGGCAGGAATCTGGCCGCAGCCGGAGCCGAAGTGTTCGACGCCGCCGGCCTCATCGTTGCGCCCGGCTTCATCGACATGCACGTGCACTTGCGCGAGCCCGGCATTGAGTACGCGGAAACCATCGAGACCGGTGCGCGCGCCGCGGCGGCCGGCGGGTTCACCTCCATTTGCTGCATGCCGAATACGCTGCCGGTGAACGACAACGCCACCGTCACCAGCTACATCATCGAGCGCGCGCGGCAGCAGGCCGTGACCAACGTCTTCCCCATCGGCGCCATCACTAAGAACAGCGCGGGCGAGGAACTAGCGGCGATCGGCTCCATGAAAAACGCGGGGATCGTAGCGATTTCCGATGATGGACGTCCGGTGATGAATGCGCGCGTGATGCGGCGTGCCATGGAGACCGCGCGTGCCTTCGATCTGCCGGTGATCAACCATTGCGAGGACTTGAACCTGAGCGCCGGCGGAGACATGCACGAAGGCGTCACCTCCACGCGTCTCGGTTTGCGCGGGATTCCGGCCAGCTCGGAAGATGTAATGGTCGCGCGTGACCTGCTGCTCGCCGCCGCCACCGGAGCGCGCTACCACGTGGCGCACATTTCGTCGCGCAACGCGGTAGCAATGGTGGCGCATGGGAAAAAACTGGGACTGTCGGTTACCTGCGAGGCTACGCCGCACCATTTCGCGCTCACCGACACCGACTTGCTGGCCTACGATAGCAATTACAAAATGAAGCCGCCGCTGCGCTCCTGCTGCGACACGCAGGCTGTAATTGACGGCATCGTTTCCGGCGCGATCGACGCCATCGCGACGGATCACGCACCGCACGCGGGCAGCGAGAAGATGCAGGAATTCGAGAAATGCCCGTTCGGCATCACGGGCCTCGAAACCGCTCTTGGCCTGGCGCTCGAAGTGTTGTACCACACCGGGAAGATTACGCTCGAGCGGCTGGTTGAGCTATTCACGGCGGGTCCTGCTGGCATCTTGCGGCTCAATCGCGGCACCCTGGCGGAAGGCGCGCACGCCGACGTCACCATCTTCGATCCGGAATTGCGCTGGACCTACGACGTCAATCGTTCGCACTCCAAAAGCAAAAACACGCCGTTTCATGGACGCACTTTTCGCGGCGGTCCAGTGGCTACGGTAGTGGCGGGGCGCATTGTCTGGCAGAGCGAAGCTCAATAGCAGCAGCGTGAAAAATGAGACGCGCCCTATTCCTGCTCGTGGTTCTCACAGCGCTTGCGACCGCGCAAGACCGTTCGCTCAAACGCCTGGAGCGTGAGATCGCCCGTGTGTCGGCGATCGCCGGCGGAACGGTGGGTGCAAGCATTCTGCATCTGGAAACCGGAAGACGCGTCACGCTCAATGGCCTGGAGCGGTTTCCCATGGCCAGCTCGTACAAAATTCCTATAGCTATCGAAGTGCTGCAAAAAGTCGACGACGGCGAGTTGCGCCTTGATCAGATGGTGACACTCGAAGCCTACGACCTGCATCCAGGCAGCGGCACGATCTCCGCGCTATTCAACAAACCCGGCGTCGCGCTGTCGATTCGCAACCTGATGGAGCTGATGCTGCTGATCAGCGACAACGCGGCGACCGATGTGCTGATGCGGCTGGCTGGCGGCCCTGAGGCGGTGATGGCGCGTTTGAAAGCCTTGGGGATTTCCGGCATCGATGTGAGCCGGCCCACCGTGCGCCTAATCGCCGATTGGGCAGGCATCAAGCAATTGCCGCCGGAGCGAGAGTTGACGCAGCAGCGTTTCAACCAGCTGGAAGCAGCGGTTCCGCCGCAGGAACGCCGAGATGCCGCGCGCCGTTTCGATCGCGATCCGCGTGACACGGCAACACCCGACGGAATGACCGCGCTACTGGCGCGCGTGTGGCGGCGCGATCTGCTGAAACCGGCCAGCGCCAATTTGCTGTTGGATATTTTGCGCCGCTGCCAGACCGGCAACGCGCGGTTGAAAGGCGTGCTGCCCGACGGCACCGAAGTCGCGCATAAGACAGGCTCACTCGGCGGCTCGACCAACGACGTCGGGATCATGACGCTGCCGCAGGAGGCCGGACACATGGCCATCTCGGTATTCGTCAAGGCGTCCGACAAGCCGGTGGCGCTTCGCGAGCGGGCGATTGCCGAGATTGCCCGCGCGGCGCACGATTATTTCCTGTTCAATCCGGAGACGCCCATGGTGCGAAATTACGACAAGATGGCCGCCCGCATCGTGGCGGCGCTCAAGCCCGCACGCGGCGAACGCGTGCTGTTCGGTGGCGATCCGGCGTATTTTCAGGAGCTAGTGGAACCGCTGCGGCGCCGGTTGCGCGAAGCGGGTGCGGTCGAGACCAGCAGCCTCGACTCGGCGGATATTTACCTGTGGCTTCCGTTGGGCGCGCGTGAAATTTCAGCGGAAGAGCGTGCCGCGTTGGCCGCATGGTTGGATGCAGGCGGCTCACATCGCGAAATCCATTTTCATTGGAGTGAAGGCAGCGTCGAGCCGGATGGTCTGCGCGGCGCGCATTCGCCCGAGCTCGACCGCTTGTACGAGTCGGCGCTGGATATTGACTACGCGGCGTTGTCGGAGGCGCAAGACCGTGCCATCGCCGTCCTGCGATCCGGTGTCACACGGGTGCGCACACCCGCCGGTACCGATTTGAATTTCCGCGTCGGCGACCGGCCCTTCAACAAACAGGATGGCGATGCGTCAGCCGAGCGGATGAAGCAGGCGCGCGTGCGGGTGGATCGCGAAATCGAACTGCCTGCAGGGGTGCTGCGGGTCGCGCCGATTGAGGAGAGCGTTAACGGCAGAATCGTGATTCCCGCGGCGCGCTTTCCCACTGGCGTGGCGCGCAATATTCGCATGGACATCAAATCCGGCGAAGTGGTCAACGTCGAAGCCGACGAAAATTTGGAAGCCGTCGAAGCCGCGCTTACCGCCGGTGGAGAATCCGCGCGCCGGTTCCGTGAATTCGCTTTGGGGTTCCATCCGCGACTGGCGACGCCGCCCGGATCGCCTTCCCTGCCCTATTACGGCTATGGCGCCGGCGTGGTGCGTTTGAGTCTGGGCGACAACAACGAGCTTGGCGGCAACGTCCGCGGCGGATTCACGCGCTGGTTTTTCTTTCCCGACGCCACGGTGGACGTCGATGGCAAAGCGTTAATAGCCGGCAAGTAAACCTGGGATTTCAGGGTACGGTGGAGCGGGACCTTGCGTATTTCACCCTCGCGCGTGAGAAGCAAAGCCCAAGCCACAAGGCAAGCCGAGCTGATCACTAGTACCACGTTGTTAATCTGCAGCACGGTCCCATGATTTATAAAACTACCTATCAGGGACGGCAGGCTGTCGGTCAGAAAGAAAATCCACCAAACGATGCCGTGCACCACGACGTTACGCTTAAGCACGAGCGGATAGCGGGAAAAGAACGTCAGCATAAGCGGTTCTTGAATCAGCAGGCTCAACCTGACAGTGCGTTCGATGGTGGCGCTCCAGAACAAAAGAGCAGGCGTTTCACTTCCCTTGGACAGAACGACCACCGATACGATTGCTGAGAATACCAGCGAAGCCGTAAGCGCATACATACCGATGCTCCGGATTCCTATCCAATGGTCCAGGACGCAAAAATATAGTTCGAGCACGACGAGGGTAGCAAGTACCCACAGCACTGGGGCCGTAAGCATGTGGATCATTTCTTGGGTGTCACTGCCGCTGTCGACAAGAAGCAGTGAGGAACACATAACGGCGAAAACGAGGTAAGCGAAGAAATATGGGTACCTTCGGATCAGATTGGATCGATACAGTTGCATAACCGCCACTGCGTTCGCCGCTATGCATACAACCCGAAGAAAAATCACTTCTCGATTCCCAATAGCCGCTCTGCATTGGTGCGGAAGACCGCTTCCACTTGTGAGTCCGTCAAACGCGCGTGCCGGCAGGCAAGCTTCAACACCCGCAGTGCTTCGAGTCCAACCAAGCTGGGCCGCACGTCGCCGTACGAAGCGCCCCACTGAACATTTGCCGGCGAGAGCCATAAGAACGAATCGCCTATAGCGACGCAACGACCGCGCATGTGGGACACCGGGAAGTCGGCGCCATACAGCAGGCGTTCCGGACCGAGCAAGTTCACAATCGCTTCCAACGCGCCGGCCTCAGTGACCGCGCTGGTATCGCACCAAACGTTGCCGAGCCCACGTAGAGACTCGATGCCTTCGACGGTGTGGTGCGGATTGAATCCGCGCGCGGCGTGCGCCAGGATGAGCCGCATGTTCGGGTAGCGCGTGCAATAGCGGCGGATGTCCTGCTGGTTCACCGGATCGGCCAGCGCGCGGCTGCGCACTATGTGGAGGGTGATGGCGAGCCCTTCTTCGTGTGCGACCCGCACTTGCTCTTCGGGGAGATAGCTCGGAATCGCCGCCTGGAAAGTCGGCTGTTCCGACGCAAACACGTGGTAGCACTTGAGGCCGGCAAAACCCTCGCGGCGTGCCGTCTCGCGGATGAACTCCGGATCCATACCCGGGTGCACCAGCATGAGAGCACGCGAGCCGGGGTGGCTGCGGGCTTCGGCGGCGAGAAACGAGTTCGCCTGGTCGAAGTCCACGCCGGTAGCGGGAAATCCAAAGAACAGGCCCTCGCAAGATCGGCCGGGATGAACCTCATCCATGCGGGCGCGGAACCTCGCGTAGTCTGCGCGGGCAGGGCCGGTGAGAACCAGCGGCGGAATTTCGCGGGTGAAGTGACCGGTCTCGTAAAGATGAGCGTGAGCGTCGAAGATACGGGGTGGGACGAAGGACTCGAGTTCGCGTCGGAATAGCTCGCGGTCTTGCTCTTCGACGATCCAGTCAGCGCCCGGCACCTCGACAGTGTACTCTGGAAACCGATTATGACCTTCCGTCTTTTTTCCGTCTCGGTTTTTCTCGCTGCCGCGGCGACCGCGCAGGTGCTCGACATCGGTTCAAGACGCGAACTCTTCGTCGACCGGTATCTGATTGATCGCATGACCGGCACGCAGCTTCGCCTGGGCCAGCCTGTCGATACCGGTGCGGTGCTGCGTTTCGATAAGCCGTGGGAAGGATCCTTCTGCGGTTACGTCACCGTGATCAAAGACGGCGCACGTTACCGCATGTATTATCGCGGCATCCCGCAAGCCGGCCAGGATGGCAACAACGGCGAAGTCACCTGCTACGCGGAGTCCGCCGATGGCATTCGCTGGACCAAGCCCGATCTCGGTATCTATGAGATTCGCGGCACCCGCAAGAACAATGTGATCCTGGCCAACGACGCGCCTTTTTCGCACAACTTCAGCGCGCTGCTCGACACTCGTCCCGGCGTTCCCGCCGAGGAACGGTTCAAAGCGCTGGCCGGTGTCAGCCAGACCGGCTTAGTTGCTTTCGTATCCGGCGACGGCGTGCACTGGCGCAAGCTGCGCAGCGAAGCAGTGATCCCGAAGCTCGATGCGTTTGCTTTCGATTCTCAAAATCAGGCGTTCTGGTCGGAGACCGAGCAGCAGTACGTCTGCTACTTCCGCACCTGGAAGAAAGTGGACGGCGTCAACTATCGCTGGATTTCCCGCACCACCAGCCGTGATTTTCTGACCTGGACCAAGCCAGTCGAGATGAACTTCGGCGACGCTCCCGCCGAGCATATCTACACCAATCAGACCAGTCCGTACTATCGCGCGCCGCACCTGGCAATCGGCCTCTGCGCGCGTTTCTTGCCTGGACGCCAGGTGCTTACCGACGAGCAGGCGCGAGCGGTTGGCGTCGATCCCGGCTACTTCAAGGATTGCTCGGATGCCGTGCTGATCTCGACGCGCGGCGGCGATCGCTATGACCGGACATTTCTGGAAGCGTTTATTCGTCCCGGCCTGGGTCTGGAGAACTGGGTGTCGCGCTCGAACTATCCCGCCCTGAACGTGATCCCCACTTCCGACCGTGAAATGTCGCTGTATGTCCAAAGCAACTACGGCCAGCCTACGGCCTATCTCCGCCGCTACAAGCTGCGCCCGGACGGCTTCGCATCGATCAACGCAGGCTACCAGGGCGGCGAGTGGGTCAGCAAGCCGCTTCGATTTGCCGGGAAACATTTGATGTTCAATTACTCGACGTCCGCGCCGGGTTCGGTGCGCGTGGAGATTCAGGATGAAGGCGGCCAGCCGGTCCCTGGGTATTCACTCGCAGACGCGCGGGAATTGATCGGCGACGAGCTCGACCGCACCGTCGCGTGGAAAAACGGCGGCGATGTGAGTACCCTCGCGGGGCGGGCCGTAAGACTGCGCTTCGTCATGAAAGACGCGGATCTCTACGCCATCCGGTTCGCGAACTAGCCGTCTGGATAGCTGTTCTATCGGATCGGATAGACGCGGCGCTCGCGACCAATTGTTATGCGTCTTGTCGTCAACATTTTTGACGTTTGGTATGTGATGTGCTTTAGGCAAGGGCGGAGGTAACATCATGAAAACCAAAACCAATGTGAAGGCTGGCGGAAAAAAAGGCGACCTGCCGGTGCCGCCGATCGTAATCGTGATGAAGGATGTCCTCATTTCGTCCTATTAAGGAGCCGAGCTTGACAAGCCCACACCCCATCGCCATACACTGGCCAAGTCATCATGGCTACAGCATTCTCCCGCTCGGTTCGCTCGCTCGAAGCGGATGGGTTTCGCAGATCGATTGTTGGCTTGCTGCTGGTGATTCTGCTTTTGGGAGCGTGGACGGCGTGGTTTTTTCTGGCCCGGGTAGCGCGTTATGAAGTCACCGACCAGGCGCGCCTGGAAGTCGACCAAGCCGCGCATCCCATGCAGGCCGCCGTATCGGGCCGCGTGCTGTCGAGCCATTTAGCGCTGGGCGCGGAAATCCACGCCGGCGACATTCTGGTTGAGCTCGATTCCACTCCACAACGCCTGCAGCTCATGGAACAGCGCGCTCGCCTGGCGGTGATTCCGCCGCAGATCCAGGCGTTGCGCGCGGAAGTGGCGGCTGAACAGCAGGCGCGGACCGTCGAGCAGCATGCGTCGGTAACCGCCCATGAGCAGGCCGTTGCGCAGATTCGCGGCTCCGAGGCCACAGCCAAGTTCGCCGAAGAAGATTCCCAGCGGTTAGCGCAAATGACCGCTGAAGGGCTGCTGTCGGAGCGGGACGCGCGCCGCAGCCGGGCCGAAGCGCAAAGCCGGCGCGCCGCGGTCGAGAGCCTGCAAGTGGCGCCGGCGCGCGTTACATTGGAGCAGCAGACGCGCGACAGTGAGCGCGAAGTCCGGCTGCGGCGCGTTCAGGAAGAGATCACGCGCCTGGAAGGAGAGCGGGCGCTCACCACCGCCGCCATCGAGCGCCTTCAGTACGAGGTGGACCAGCGGCGGATGCGGGCCTCGGTGAGCGGGCGTCTGGGCGAAGTGGAAGCGCTGCGGATCGGCGCGGTCGTGAGAGAGGGCGACAAGCTCGGCGTGATCGTGCCTTCAGGCGCGGTCCGCGTCATCGCTGATTTTCTGCCGTCGGCAGCGCTGGGACGGATTCAGCCCGGCCAGCCTGCGCGTATGCGCCTGCAAGGCTTTCCCTGGGCGCAATACGGCACCATTTCCGCCACGGTCTCGAATGTTGGCAGCGAAGTGCGCGACGGCCGTGTGCGCGTTGAACTGCTGGTCAATGGCGGGGGCGCTCGCATTCCCATCCAGCACGGCCTGCCCGGATCGGTTGAAGTGCAAGTGGAATACGCCTCGCCCGCGAGTTTAACTTTGCGCGCCGCCGGCCGCATGGTTGCTGCGCCCACGCCATAAATAAGCAGGCCGGGGATCTGCTCCACTAACCAGCCAGCAATTCCGCGGTCTTTCGAATGTCTTCGTCGGTGTGCGCAGCCGAAACAAACGCGGCTTCGAATTGTGATGGCGGCCAATAGACGCCATTCTCCAGCAGCGCGTGGAAAAACTTCGCAAAGCGTTTCGTGTCGGATTTTTTAACGGAATCCCAATCAGTCACCGGTCCTTCATTGAAGAAGAGCGTAATCATCGAGCCCACGCGATTCACCGTGACGCCCTTCGGAGCCGCGGCAGCTAGCTTGGCCGCGGTTCGCTCCAATTTCTGGTAAACCTCAGGATGCGATTTCAAATGGCGCAGCATCGCGAGTCCGGCCGCTACCGCCAAAGGATTTCCTGAGAGCGTGCCCGCCTGATAAATCGGCCCAGAAGGTGCCACGCGCTGCATGATCTCCGCCCGGCCGCCGTATGCGCCGATGGGCAAGCCTCCGCCAATCACTTTGCCGAGCGTCGTCATATCGGGGCAAACGCCGTAAAGCTGCTGCGCGCCGCCGAAGGCCACGCGAAATCCGGTCATCACTTCATCCAGAATCAGCAGCGCTCCATGACGCGCGGTGATATCGCGCAATGCCGCGAGATATCCCGGGGCAGGCGGGACGCATCCCATATTGCCCACCACCGGCTCGACAATCACGCCGGCAATCTGTCCAGGGTGCGTTTCGAAAGCCCGCTCGACCGTCGCCACGGAATTGAAGGGCAGCGCAATGGTCGTATCGCTGAAACCCTTGGGCACGCCGGGCGAATCCGGCAATCCCAGCGTGGCCACGCCCGAGCCGGCCTTCACCAGCAGCGAATCCACGTGGCCGTGATAACAGCCCTCGAATTTAACGATCAGATCGCGGCCGGTGAATCCGCGCGCGACGCGAATCGCCGACATGGTGGCTTCGGTGCCGGAATTGACCAGGCGCACCATTTCAATCGACGGCACCGCGTCGCAGATGGCCTCGGCAAGTTCCACTTCGCGCTCAGTGGGCGCGCCGAAGCTGGTGCCAATTTTGAGGGCGTCTTCCAGCGCGGCCAGAATTTCAGGATGACGGTGGCCCAGCAGAAGGGGTCCCCAGGAGCCGACGTAATCGATATACTCGCGGCCATCGACATCGAAAATGTGCGAACCCTGCCCGCGCGCCATGAACGGCGGGGTTCCGCCCACGCCGCGAAAAGCGCGAACCGGGGAATTGACGCCTCCCGGAATCACTTTCTGCGCTCGCTGGAATAGGCTTTCGGAGGACATCAGGTGCGCGCGCGGCCGGGAAGAATTTTGCCGAACGCGCTGTGCATAGCGATCTCGTACAAGCTGCCGTTCAGATTCCCTAGAAGCCGTTTCTTCAAACCGAGGTAAGACTGCGTGCCCGCAAAAAGATCCTGCATGACGGACGCAAAGCGCGGGCTGTAACGCGTGAATTGCACCATGCGCGCAGGAACCGTGCCCAGAAGAAATTTGCCCAGGAACACGCGTTTGGCCAGGCGGGATGCGAATTCCAGATCGCCGGTGAAATCGCGGCGCAACATGCGGCGGTAGGCGTGGCCCACGCGATCGCGCACTTCCGAAGCCAGCGCGGCGACGGCGAGATCGGCGGAGCGAATCGCATAGTATAAGCCTTCGCCGGTGATGGGATCGACCAAGCCGGCAGCATCCCCCACCGCCATCCAGCCATCGCCCGCCACGCGATTGTGCTTCCACGCCGCAGTCTCGAGCGAAGGCAGCAAGTGACTGTAGAACGCCGCTCCCTGCCAGGCAATTCCTTTCCGCGTAAGATACGTTTCCAAGCGCTGGCGCAGCTTGGCAGCCGACTGGCCCTTGCCGCAAATACCCACCGAAAGATGTCCGCAGCGTGGAAAAATCCAGATGTACCCTTCGAGCTCAGGCAGAAATTCGATGTCGATTCCGGCGCGCTCTCCGGGCACATAATAGCCCAGCGCCGCCATGGTATCGCCCGCCGTGAGTTCCGTTCCCACCTGGCGCAGCGGGTTGCGCGCTCCCGTGGCGACGATGCAATAGTCGGCTTCGAGTGTCCCGGATTTGGTCTTGAGCTGCCAGCCATCGCCCCGGCGATTCATTTCGGTGACGCGCTCTTTTTCGATTTGCGCGCCGGCGCGCTCGGCACGCTGTAGCAGCATGCGATTCAGGTCGAAGCGGGAGTAGATCAGAATCGGCTCGCGCAATTTGAGGGTGACGTCCCCGGCGCGCGGAGCGGTTAGCACGGTTTCCGTGATGGTTTTCTTGGGGGTATCGTTCTCAATCAGGAACGGATACTGGTTGTAAGCTTTCCAGGTGAGTCCACCGCCACATGGCTTTTCCCAAGCGAGTTTTTCGTCGAACACCACGGTCGCAATGCCGCGCGAGGCCAGTTGTTCGGCGGCGAATGCCCCGGCCGGGCCGCCACCTAGTATGGCGACGCGCTTCATTGCGGCGGGGCCGTTGAGGGATGCCCTGGCGGCAGAGCGCCCTCGGCCGCGCCAGCCGGAGCCGCGGCTGACGTCCCATGCGGATTCACACTGTCTTTCACCACCCACTTGTCGCCTTTGCGCGTGAGCGTGTAGCGAATCGTCATGCCCTTGCCCGCTGGCGAACCCTTCGCGGTGAACGACACGGTGGCGTCGGCTTCATCTTTGCGAAACGAGACCGCGGTCACGTCCACGTTCATGGCGGCCATGTTGAGATTGCCGCGCGTGCCGAGGTAATCCAGCACGCCTTGTCGCACGGCTTCGGAGGTATCGTTACGGCTGCCGCACGCGGTCAGCAAGAACAGCGCGGCAAGCGGGATGGCTGCGGCTCTCACCACTCGATTATACAGAAGCACTCAGAGGGCGTTCCTGCGGAACCACCAAGTTGTCGACCAGGCCGGCCAGCGCCTCGATGAACTCCGGCGAGTCGTTCAGACCGGGAACCATGCGGTAATTCGCGATGCCCAGCCCGCGCGCCTGCTCGCGGTGTTCGATGTCGATTTCGTGAAGCGTTTCCACGTGATCGGAAACGAAAGAGATCGGCACGACGAGTATATTCTTCGAGCCTTCCGCTGCCAGCCGCTTGACGGTTTCATGCATGGACGGGCGCAGCCACTTCGACGCCCCCACCTTGCTCTGGTAACAGACGTGACGGCGCGAAGGCCAGCCTCCGCGGGCCCAAACCAAATCGACAGTTTCTTCGATCTGCCGTTGATACGGGTCGCCCTTTTCGATGACCGACATAGGCACGCTGTGCGCGCTGAACACCATGTCGACATCGCTGGGCTCAGCAAATTCCGCGAGCGACCTCCGAATCCCGGAAACCACCGACTCAATGTACGCCGGATCGCGGTAAAACTCCTTCACGATGTGAACAGCCGGACTCCAGCCGTTGGGGCGGAAGCGCCGGTTCCACTCGTTCACGCTGCTGCCAGTGGTGGTTTTGGAATACTGCGGATAAAGGGGAAGCAACACGACTTCATCGGGCGCATGCTGGGCAAGCTCCGCAATCGCCTCCTGCGTAAACGGCTTCCAGTAGCGCATGGCAACTACGACGCGCGCATCGTAATCCTGGCGCAGCCGCTTCTCCAGCGCTACGGCCTGCCGCCGCGTGAATTCGAGAATCGGCGATTTCCCGCCGATCTCCGCGTAATGATGTGCGACGTGTTTCGCCCGCGAGACCGAAATGAGTTTGGCCAATGGCTGGCGGGCAATCCTGGCGAACGGGAAATCGATGATATCCGGATCGCAAAACAGGTTGTAAAGAAAAGGCTCGATGGACTCCAGTGAATCCGGCCCACCCAGTTGGAATAGCACTACGCCGACTTTTTTCAATATGATCCCTGAAACTGTTGAGTTTACACTATTGGCATGGGGTTCCGTCTCGCCGCGATCGGACTGGCGCTGTGCTCAATGCATCTCACTGGCCAGACCGTGTGCGGCCCCACGCCTCAGTATTCGCCTTGTGAAATTGCCTTCGAGCTGAGCGCGGCCGATCTGAAGCAGCATCCCAATCCTTTTGCCACCGTGGATATCAGCGCGGAGTTTCGCTCGCCGCGCCACAAAACGTATCTCATGCCGGGTTACTGGGATGGCGCCGGGCGAGTGATCGTGCGCTTCTCGCCCACCGAGGCGGGCGAATGGGATTTCCGCGTCACCAGCAATCTCGCCGCCTACCAGGGCAAAACGGGAATCTTTTCGGCCAAGGAATCGGACGCGCCGGGATTCATCCGCACGGCCAACGTGCATCATTTCGCTTACGAAAACATGCAGCCGCATTTGTGGATGGGCTATGAGCTGAAGCGATTCCAATTTCTAGATGCGGCGACCTTCCGTAAGATCGTCGACGCCCGCGCGGACGAAAAGTTCACTCATATCAGTGGCAGCCTGCTAGGCGAAGAGGAAGACACGCGCAAAGCCTTCCCCGCCCCCTACCAGGCCGACCTCGCCTACTTCCAGCATCTGGACGAGTGCGTGCGGTATATCCACCAGAAAGGTATGACCGCCGATCTGGCGATCGCCGCCGGCCTCAATCAGATTGTCCGCGCCTTCCCCGAGTGGCAGCAGCGCGAGCGCCTGGTGCGCTATCTGGTGGCGCGCTACGCGGCTTTCAACATCACCTGGGCAGGCGTCGAACACTTCGAAAATTCCTCCAACACGCGCGATGTTCTGAAAGAGCTTGGCCTGGCGCTCAAGAAAATCGATCCCTACCAGCACGTGCGCTCTACCGGCACCGAAGGCAGCTCGGCCGGATTCTCGGACGACGGTTGGATGGATTACATCACCCAGCATTCGAGCGATCCCGCAATCGGCGCCATCGAACACCAGTTGTATCCGGCCGCCTTCGTAAGCGCCGGTTTTGCCGCGCCCGGCGCCGATGCCGACACCTTTCGCCACAACCTATGGAATGCCGCCATGAACGGGCAATACGTCTCGGCGACGGCTGACCCGGCCGCATCGCGCGCGGACATGAAAGCGTTTTTCGAATTCTTCTCGAAGACCCGCCACTGGGAGCTCGAGCCGTATTTCGATGTCGATGGCGGGCGCGCGCTGGCACTCGAAGATGTCGAGTACATCGTTTACGTCGATAAAGGCGGGCCGGTGGAAGTCACCGTCGAAAAGCACGGGTACGATGTCGCCTGGTTCAATCCGGTGAGCGGTGAATTCAATAAGGCGAAGGATTTCAAAGGCGAGCACTTCACCGGCGAGCCGCCCGACCGCCAGCATGATTGGGTCCTTCTCATCTCGCGCGAAGGCCACAAAGAATCCATGCGGAAATCGTACAAGTTCGATTCCCGCCACATCCTGATGCAGGAAATCGAGCTCAATCCGCAGAAAATTCCGTTCGACGTCGCTGAGCCCGCCGCCGATACGCTCTCGCTTGCCGCGCCCGTGAGCTTTGCCGCCAAGCTGAAACGGGAGACGCACGCGACGCGGTCCATGCTCTATCTGTGGACGGCGGAAGTGGTTGCGGACAACCAGGGCGCGCGCGTGGTAGGCACCGGGCCCAAAGGCACGTTCCGCCTTCCGCCGGACATCGCGGTGCACTTCCCCGCCGGGCTGCATGTGCGCCTGGAGGGAATGAACGCCAACGGAAAAGTCTACACGCTGGATCGCACCTACCAGCTCACCCAGTGAAGCCTCTGATCTTGGCGGTAGACACCACGCGCGAATTCGGCAGCGTGGCTCTGCTGCGCGACGCCGAACTGCTGGACGAAATCCTGATCCACGCCCCCGATGGTTTCAGCGGCGTGCTGTATGAGCATCTGCGACGCGTGTTGGAGCGGCATGGCGTGAGTGTGAATCAGATTGCGTGTTTCGCCGCGGCGTCGGGACCGGGATCGTTCACCGGCGTGCGCGTGGGCCTGGCGTGCGTGCAGGGATTGGCGGAGGCGACGGGCGCCAAGATGGTCGCGGTGTCAAATCTTGAAGTGCTGGCGAATTTCGGCACCGGCGCATTGCGGGCAGCGGTGCTGGATGCCCGCCGCGGCGAAGTTTATTGCGGGCTCTACAATGCACAGGGCGAGGCCGTTTTGCCCGAGAGCGTTAGCAAGTTTCCAGCGTGGCTGGATTCGTTGCCGGCGGGCGAGATCGAGTTCGTCGCGCCGGACTTCGCGCCCTTTGAAGCAGCGCTTGCTGGTGCGCGCTTTGCGAATAGCAAGATCACGATCGCGCCGCGAGCTCTGGCCGGCGCCATCGGCCGGATTGCGCTCTCACGTTTCCACGCTGGCCTGGCGCGGGATCCGGCATCAATCGAACCGAACTACGTGCGCCGGTCAGATGCCGAGCTGTTTTGGAAAGATGCCTGATGAGGAGAGATGTCGACCCTCTGAAGACATTTGTGGGCCAGGCGGACGGGAGGCCCGGACTTGCAGCGCAATAGTCTACGCTAATCGGAACCGCTCCCTCTGGTCACGGCTCGTTAAGCGGCCGCACGATCGTACAAGCAGTTGTACGTGAGCAGCAAGCGGTCGTCAATCGATTGCGAGCCGCGACCGAAGGAAGCGGTTGTCTTAGCTGACGTCCACTTTCACAATCATGTACCGGAACGTCATGCCCGGCTCGACGAGCACCTGATGCGGCGTATCGGCCGGAATGTGGAACACATCGCCGGGACCGATCTTCGTCCGCGTGCCGCCCTTTATCGACGGTCCGGCGAATTCGTTGGGCGCCGTATTGCGCGGATCGACCATCGTGCCGCCGACGATCACTGTCGCCTCGCCGCTGTTGACGATGAAAATATCGGCCTGCTTCGTGTGATGCTCGGCGTCGCCATTGGCTTCGCGGTGCACCAGCCACATTAAGTGATTGCCATATCGGGTGACTATTTCGGCTGCCACCTTTTTGGCTTTCGGCGATGCGGCCAGCTTCTGGTCGAACGCCTTCATGTCTGCCGCCGACCATAGCACCGGCTCAGCGCTGGGGGCAGCCGCAAATCCGGCCACCGCCAACAATAGAACTACGTATCGCATTGCAATGCTCCTTTCGCTTAGGGAGTCGTCACCGCGCCCGGACCCGGCACCATCTTCATGTTCGGAATGCGCGCTTCGGCGGCCGGCAAAACCGGAAAATCGGTGTACGGTTCGGACTGATACCAATAACAGACGGAATAGAAATTGTCGGCGCGATCGTTGGCGTGCCCGTGTTCCATCGTGTGCTTCAAGTACCGTGTGAATGTCACCGGATTGTCGCCGTGAAAGCGGTACAGGCAGTAGCGGCCGCCGGTGCGCTCGGCCGATTGCATCAATGGCGCGCCGTTGTATTTATGGGCGAATTGCACCGCGCCATCTCGCCCGCCGAAATCCCACGCGCCATTGAAATAATCCTCCGAGCCGGTGCCGGTGATCAGGGGCTTCGATTCGTCATCGACAAAAATCATGTCGTCGCCTTCGCCAAACCAGCGTTCCGTGTTTTGCAGCACGCCCAGCGTCACGCCCATCAGGTGGCCTCGCCCGCGCGTCTCGGCGTACACATAATTCTGCCCGCCGTCCTGATTGAGCTGTGATCCAGTGTTAGCCGAATTCGGCGTCGATTGTCGATATTGCGCGTGAAAATAGACCGTGTCTTCCGGCAGCGACGGAACCAACTGGTAATCGATGTTGGAATAAAACGCGCCGATCTTCTGCTTACTCTCGTTGGTCGCGGTAATCCGCGCCGAGCGGCGAAAGGGCATGGCGAAATAGCAATTGAGCGCCTTGATTGACGAGCAATTCAGGTATTCCGACTGATAGACGAAATACTGGCCGAGGTTGAGCCCGAAGAAATCACCCACCGGCGCCTCGATGCTGGGTTTCGCGTTGCCGTCCCAATAGGCGCGGATGACGGTCTCCTTCAGATGATTCGGGCTGTCGGCGGCAATCGTAAACCAGATGTGGCTGATCACGCCGGGACCCGAAGCGTTGAAGACCTCCTGCGTGGCGCCGGGCGCCATCGGCCAGTAGTCCCTGTTGCCGCCGGTGCGGTCGAAGCTGGATTGCTTCAGCGATTTATAATTCTGCGCGCGCGCGTAGCTCGGTAGAAAGCGGTAGTCTCCACCGCCGGGCGCTTGCGCCGCTGCAGGCGCGGCGGCCGCGGCCGTGACACCGGCTAGCCCAGCCAGGCGCTGCAGGAAATTGCGCCTCGGTGCGTTCTCCATGGACATTCAGTCCCTCCTCGGTTTTTCGAACTACTCATCATACTGAAGTTGGAAAAGCATTTCTCGCAGAGACGCAGAGTACACAGAGAACTACTAAGAAAGGGTTTTCTCTGCGTCTCTGCGAGAAATGTTTTGTGGAGCTTGCCAGACTTAACTATAGTTAAGTAAGATCGTATCTTGTGAGCTCCGGTCCTCCCATCACGGTGCGCCAACCGTCGCTAGCCGACGTGCACTCGACCGTCGACACCTCGCACGTTTCCCTGTGGAAGCGCATGTTCGCCTTCGCCGGTCCCGCCTACCTGGTGAGCGTGGGCTACATGGATCCCGGCAACTGGGCCACCGATCTCGAAGGGGGCGCGCGCTTCGGCTACCGGCTGCTGTGGGTGCTGGTGATGTCGAACGCCATGGCGGTGCTGCTTCAGACGCTGAGCGCGCGGCTGGGAATCGTGTCCGAACGGGACCTGGCGCAAGCCTGTCGCGAAACGTACCCGCGGCCCGTCACCTACGCGCTGTGGATCCTCTGCGAGATTGCGATTGTGGCCTGCGATCTTGCCGAAGTGCTGGGAGCGGCCATCGCGCTCAATCTCCTGTTTAAAATTCCGCTGCTGGCCGGCGTGATCATTACCGCGGCCGACACGCTGCTGGTTTTGTGGCTGCAGCGCTTCGGAATCCGGCTGGTCGAAGCCATCGTCTTATCGCTCATCGCGATGATCGCGGCCTGTTTTTGCATTGAAATTTTTCTGGCTCATCCCAATGCCAGTGAAGTCGTGAAGGGCCTGGTACCCAGGCTGAGTTCGCAGACGCTGTACATCGTCATCGGCATCTTGGGCGCGACCGTGATGCCGCATAATCTGTACCTGCATTCGGCGCTGGTGCAAACCCGCCGGATCGGGAGCAGTCCGAACGAGCGCCGCACCGCCTGCCGCTACAACCTGATCGATTCGGTGATCGCCCTCAACGGCGCGATGCTGGTGAACGCCGCCATCCTGGTGATGGCCGCCGCCGTGTTCTTCAAGCACTCTTTGGTAGTGACGGAGATTCAGCAGGCACATTTGCTGCTGGCCCCGCTCATGGGCACTACCGTCGCCGGAGTGGTTTTCGCCATTGCCCTGCTGTGCTCTGGCCAATCCTCCACGCTCACCGGCACCCTGGCCGGGCAAATTGTGATGGAAGGATTTCTGGATGTCCGCCTGCGGCCTTGGCTGCGTCGGCTGATTACGCGCGGCTTGGCAATTGTGCCGGCCGCGGCCACCATATATTTTGCCGGCGACCGCAGCACGTACCAGCTATTGCTGCTCAGCCAGGTCGTGCTCAGCATGCAGTTGCCGTTTGCAGTGATTCCCTTAATCCATTTCACCAGCGACCGCAAACGCATGGGGAGTTTTGCCAATAAGCTGTGGGTGGTGGTGCTGGCTTGGATCACGGCGGCGATAATTGTCGCGCTTAATCTACGGCTGCTCACCCAGTCGCTCATGGAATGGATTGGGGCGGCAGGCCAATACCGCACGCTCATCTCGGCGCTGGTGCTTGCCGCCGGGGCAGCGCTATCAGGCCTGCTGTTGTGGATCACCCTGCAGCCGCTGTTTGCGCGCTGGGGGCTGCGTTTCCGCCGCGCCCCAGTCACGCTGGCGGAACCTGAAGACGCCGCTGCCGAGGTGATGGAACCTGCCCCGGTTTACCGCCGCATTTTGGTGCCGCTCGATCACACCCGGCTGGATCGCACCGCCATCGCGCACGCGGCGGCGATGGCGCGCATGCATCACGCCAAGCTGTTTCTCTTCCACGTAGAAGAAGGCGTAACCAGCCAGGTTTATGGCGAGCTTTCGTCGACGGCCGAGGTCAAAGCCGGGCAGAAATATCTGAACGACATCGTAGCGTCGCTGCGAGCCGATTCCATCGAAGTCGAGACCGAAGTTTGCCACTCGCTGAACCCCAACCGCGAGATCGTTCGCTACGCGAATCGCATCCAACCCGACCTGCTGATCATGGGCGCTCACGGCCACGGACGCCTGGGTGACTTGATTTTCGGCGACACCATCAATCCGGTCCGCCACCAGTTGAATGTGCCCATCCTGGTGGTCCGGGATCCCCGCAAATAGGTGAGACAAGTTGCCCCAGGGCGTGTCCATCAAACACACGCGCGGGTTAATAAATACATAAAACCCATTTGTTATGATATAGTTAGGGCTGGTATGCGGCTTGCACTGCATTCTGGCATGCGGACCATCGTCCTAGCGTTGGCTGGCCTGTTGTATGTGTGTGCGCCCACACACGCCGCCACGCTGGAAAAGCTTTCCTGGGACGATCTGATTGGCAAATCGACGACTATCGTCCGCGGCCGCGTGGCCAGCTCCTCCACAGCCTTCCGGGGCTCGGTGATCTACACCTCGTACCGGATTACAGTCTCCCAGCAACTCAAGGGGACCGCCCAAAGCACAGTGCAAGTACTTGTTCCCGGCGGAACTGTGGCAGGCGTCCGGCAAAGCGTATCTGGCTCTCCTCAGCTGGTAACCGGCAGCGAGTACGTCTTGTTTCTATGGACGGCCCGCAGCGGCGCTACATTCGTGATGGGACTTACGCAGGGGGTGTTCGATCTGGTCCAGAACGTAGGTGGCGACCTAATGGCGAACCGGAAAGCCGCGAATGAGGCCATGCTCGCGCCCGGCACTTTACGTGTGGTGCAGGACGATCCGGTTGCCATGAAGTTCGACGACCTCAAAGCGCTGGTGGCATCGACTCTGGCGCAGGGATCGGGGAACTAAGGCATGATCCGGGCGCGTCACATTGCCAGCATCGCCCTGATTTGGGCGCTCAGTATTTCCGTCGCTCCGGCCTATTACCATTTCATCCACTACACCAGCCGGACCGCGCCCTACCTGCCGGTTCCCGAGAAGTTTGATTTACGGGTGCTGCCCAATCAAACCATTACGTTCTTCTCCTCCGATGTCGGCCCGACGCAATACGTGCCCAACGACAGTTTTCCATCCGTGCTCAGCCAGATGAAGCAAGCGGCCAAAGCCTGGAACGGCGTTGCCACCTCTAATATGCGGGTGACGTTCGGCGGTCTGTTCTCCCTCGACACGCTGCAAGCAGCACCGGGCGGCGAAATCGTGTTCGACGACGAAATCCCACCGGGGCTACTGGCATTCAGCACCCACACGGCGGCTACCACGCCGATTCAAGACGCTAATGGCAATCTGTTTTTCCCGATCACGCGGGCCATTGTGCACATGCACCGCGACCTGACGCAGGTTCCCGGTCCGAGCTTCAGCGACGGCTTTTTCCTGACGCTGGTACATGAGATGGGTCACGCCCTGGGCTTGCAGCACACCTTTACGTCCAGCGTCATGTCGACGGCGGTAACGCGCGGCACTTCGCTCGTTCACCCGCTCGATGTCGATGATGTCGCGGCCATTTCCCTGCTCTATCCGAACAACCTCGCGGCCTTAACCGGAAGCATTACGGGCACTGTGACGGCGGGCGGGGCGGGCGTTCACATGGCCTCCGTCGTAGCCATGCGGGCCAATGGCGGTGCGGTCAGCGCGCTCACGAATCCCGATGGAACCTACGAGATCGATGGCATTCCGCCGGGCCAATATTTGCTCTACGTGCATCCGCTGTCGCCCACGGCCAACATCGTTTATCCGGTCGATCCCGACGGCAACAGCATCCCTCCGAGCGGTCCGTTCACCACGGTGTTTTACCCCAACACGTTCAATCCACTGGACGCGGTGCCGATCACGATCACGGCCGGGGTCAGCGCGGATGGCAAAAACTTTGCCGTGCAGCCGCGCGCCGGGGTGACCATCAGCGATGTCAGCACTTACAGCTACTTTGGCAATAACGCCGTGCACCCGGCATATCTGGATACCACGACTGGAGTAGGCACGTTCGTTGCCCAAGGCAATGGCCTTGGCGCTAACGGTCAAGCCGCCGCCGGGCTGAGCCTGCACATCCTGGGAGGCTCGGCCGTGGTCAAACCGGGCGGCCTGCGCGGATACGGCTCGACTCCGACGTATCTAGCGATGGATTTGCAATTCGGCCTGGCCGGCACGCCGGGACCGCAGCATCTGATATTTTCGCTCCCCGATTATTCTTACGTGCTGCCCGCGGGCTTGAACCTGGTGATTGGCCAGCCGCCTTCGATCACGTCGCTGACTCCGGCCACGGACGGCACTTCCGCGCTGGCAGTGGTGGGCGCGAATCTGCTGGCGGGCAGCCAAATCTATTTCGACGGATTGCCCGGCGACACCAGCATCGTCGATGCGCAGCATGGCACGGTGGTGCCGCCGGCGGGTTCGAGCGGCCAGCGATCGACCATCACTGTGTTCAACCCGGACGGCCAAAATTCCATGTTTGTGGAAGCCGCAGCCCCACCCACCTATCAATACGGCGTGGCGCCCGCGCCTGCGGTGGTGTTTTCGCCCGCCACCCTGCCAGTGGGCGTGGAAGCCATGGTCGAGATCAACGGCACCAACACCAACTTCGCAGACGGGCAAACCACCATCGGATTCGGATCGAGCGATATCTTCGTACGCCGGATCTGGGTGCTTAGCCCGACTCACGCCTACGCCGACGTGGCCGTGATGCCACAAGCCCCGGTGGGAACGAAAATGGCCAGCGCGATTTCCGGCTTCCAGGTTTTCTTTCAAGACGCAGCCTTCCAGACCAGCGCCGCCATTCCGCTGCAGCCTGTCGTGTTCCCGCAATTGACCAATGTCTTTTATGCGCCGAGCGGCGTATATCCGGGTGCGATCGCCACTCTCACCGGAGCAAATCTGGGCGGAACCAGCGCGAAGGTCACTTTGAATGGCGAAGCCGTTGCCGTCCTGTCCGCCACCGCAACCACGATGGCCATTCGAATTCCCAAGGATCTTGCCCTAGGCCCGGCCATTCTCCGCCTCAACAATGGAACGCTGAACGCTTATCCGGTGGTGGTGGGGATCGATCCTGCGCCGCCGATCGTCTACGCGGTGCAAAATTCGTCGGCAGTCAATGTGGCGGGCGCCGTGGCCGCGCATCCGGGAGGCACGCTCACCGTAGCGGCGGTAGGACTGGATGATTCCGGCAGCGCCACGCCCGGCACCGTCGATCCGAGCACCGTGCACATGATCGTTGGCGGAGTGGATCAGGTCGCAACCACCGTGGCAGGGCCGTTCGGCGGACTGTATCTCATCGTGTTCAATCTGCCGGATTCGGTTCCGACCGGCGACGCGGTGCCGCTCTCGGCCTCCGTCAATGGCCTGATCAGTCTGCCGTTCTACATTCCGATTCAGTAGCGCCAGTCCTGGTATAGTCCGCGTATGGGGGCAGCAGCCAGTCCGTCTTCCAAACCACAGCCCGATTATTCCGCACGCATCGCGGCCGAGCAAAATATCTACAACAATTGCCTGGATGTGCACGCGCTGCCCGAGATTTTTCACTACTGGTCAAATCGGTATTTGCGGCCCAAGGTGGAGACTTTCGGGTTCTCCTCACCCAACGGGTTGTTCGATAAGTATCTGGAAATTCAGTGCCGCAAGGTCTCCCATCGAGCGTGCCAGTTTGTCAGCATCGGCGCAGGCAATTGCGATGCGGAAATCGCCGCCGCCGCAACCCTGCGTAAGAAGGGCCTGCAGAATTTTATCCTCCATTGCCTGGACCTCAACCCCACGATGCTCGAGCGAGGCCGCGTCGCCGCGGAAGAACAAGGGGTTACGGACAACGTTTCTTTCCTGCAGGGGGATTTTAACGATTGGCAGCCCGCGCACGATTACGACGCGGTCATCGCCAACCAGTCGCTGCACCATGTGACCAACCTCGAAGGCTTGTTCGACGCGATCCGGCGCTCGCTTAAGCCCAGCGGAGTGTTTATCGCCTCCGACATGATCGGGCGCAATGGACATCTGCGCTGGCCCGAGGCGCTCGAAATCGTCCACGAATTCTGGCGCGAGCTGCCGGAAAAATACCGCTACAATCAATGCCTGCGGCGCTACGAAGAACTCTTTGAAGACTGGGACTGTTCCACCGAAAGCTTCGAGGGGATTCGCGCGCAGGACATTTTGCCCTTGTTGGTGGAGATGTTTCATTTCCACGTGTTCGTCGGTTTTGCCAATGTGATCGATATGTTTGTGGATCGTCCTTTCGGTCACAACTTCGACGCCACCGCCACATGGGACCGTGATTTTATCGACCGTGTTCATGCGCGCGATGAGCTGGAAATGGCCCGCGGACGCGTCAAGCCCACCCATATGATGGCGGTGATGGGCACGATCCCGCCCGGGCGGACTGGTGTGATCGGCGCGCTTACGCCAAAGTTTTGCGTGCGGCGTCCCTGAAGCTAGACCACTCTAGCGCCGTCCCAACGCACGCGCCGGCGTTCTCGCAGCGAAATATTCGCCATCTGCGTAACGAGTACCGCTTGAAAGCCGCGCTCGACCGTGGCGTTGGGCGTATTCCGCGTGCGAAGACAGTCCAGAAAATTGTCCATGTGGGCCTCGGTGGCTTTGTCGAATCCGCCCGACACGGCCGTGAGCATGGGCACGCTGTGGCCTTTATAAAGCACGGCAAAGCGTTCGCGGCCGATATCCAGGCGGGCGCGGTCGCCATCGTATTGGTTCAACTGATCCTCGATGCCCGGATAGCGCATGGCCGCGTAATTGAGCGTGAAAACCCCGAGCCAATCTTCCGGGTATTCGGCCACGACCACCACGCTTTCCGGCGTATCTACGGCAGGCTTGTGGACCCGGCCGGCCGTCGCATTGACCGCATCCGGATAGCCTGAGGCCATCAGCATATGCAGTCCATCGAAAACGTGCGCGCCCTGATCGGCCATGATGCCGCCGGAATATTCGGAATAGCTGCGCCAGTCGAAAAAGCGCGCCGGATCGAGTGGACGCCGGGCCGCCCGCGCGATCGGCCCCTGCCACTGCTCCCAATCGAGCGGACCTTTCAGTTCGGCGGCGGAAGGCATCAGGCTGTTGTTGAGCCACCAGCAGCGCACCATTTTCACCGTGCCCAGCGTGCCTTGCGCGATCACGCTACGCGCCTGCAAATACAGATCGTAGCTGCGCCGCTGCATTCCCACTTGCACGATGCTTTTCGATTGCCCGGCGGCTCGCACCAGTTCCACGCCCTGCTCCGGCGTCTGGCACAGCGGCTTTTCCACGTAGACATCTTTGCCGGCGGCGAGCGCGTCCAGCAGCATGCGGTGATGCCAATGCTCCGGGGTTGCGATGATCACCGCGTCCAGATCTTTCATATCGAGCAGGCCGCGATAATTGCGAACCGCGCGCGCCTGGTTGCCGGCCGCCGAAAGTCCAGCCTCGAGATTCGGCTCGTAGACATCGCACACGGCAGTGACACGCACGGCGGAATCGCGCAAGGCGACTTTGGTGAGATAGCGGCCGCGGCCGCCACTGCCGATGATGCCGATGCGCACCTGGTTGGAGGGCGTAGTCTGGGCCCAGGCTGTGGAAGCGCCCGCCAGGAGAAACATTCGCCTGCCGATTGGGGCGTAGGTGGGTTTGCAAAACGGACGTGGCATCAAGGTTTGTTGCTCTTCGATTTTGACAGTCTTCTTTCCACGGTATTCCGCGCCAGGGTTTCGTACAGCCGGTCCGGTATCCACGCGGCCAGAGCTAGCAGGACGCCGGTGATCATCATCCCCCTGGGCTCAAATAGCCCCGTATCTGTCGACGCCGAAATGGAGGCCGCGCTCCATGCGGGAATATCCAAAGAAGATCATGAGCAGGCCGCCGGCGGTTAGCCCGAGCCGTCCGGCGAGCCAAGCCCAGATGCTCAGCGAACTCGCTTTCGGCCGTTGGGGTTTGTGGCCACCGACATGAAACGGCATCGCCGTGATCGTATCATGCCGACCCGTGCAGTCCGCGAAGCCTGCCTATTCGCCCCTGTGCATGTCCCGTCCGCCCAATCCAGACGCGGCGGCGGCCACAACAGGCTTCCCATCGCGCATCGAAAACACTACCATGCAGAAGGTGAATTTCATGACCAGACTCTCGACGCTGATTGCTACCGCCGGTCTCGCCGCCCTGTTCGTTGCTTCCGGACTCGCGCAGGATTCGACCAAAACGCCGCCGACACCCGGCCAGGTGTACCTCTCGGTGTGGAACGACATTGGCCGCAAACTGATCGCGATGGCCGAAGAATTTCCTGAAGACAAATACGACTTCAAGCCCACGCCCGAAGTGCGCACCTTTGCCGAACAGCTCCTGCACGCGGCGGCATCCAACGTCTACGTGGCCAAAGTGGCGCGCGGCGAGAAAGGCGAATTTCCCGATCTCAAGCGCGCGGATTATCCGACCAAAGCTTCGATCGTCGCTCTGCTTAAAAAGTCCGTGGCGGACGGTGCAGCACCCCTCCAAGCCAATGGCGAAGAGCAGGCGCGCAAGCGGCCGAATCTCTGGGTTGGCTTTCTGGAGCACGCCGGCGAGCACTACGGCCAGCTAGTGGTCTACTACAGGATCAACGGCATCGTGCCGCCGGAATCGCGGCCCAAACCCGGCAATTCACGATAAGACCATCGCCGGCTAGAAATAAAACCGCAGGCCCAACTGCAGAACTCGTCCGTCGTTAAGCGTGTTGGTGATTTTGCCAAAGTTGTTATTGGTTAGGGTGAAGCCAGGAGCATCGAACTGCGGATGGTTGAACGCGTTCATGGCTTCGACGCGAAATGTCAGCCTGCGCTCGGAATGCGCCGATGGCAGGATCCACTGGCGGGTCACAGCCAGGTTCACGTTCTCGATGCCATCCTTGCGGAATGTGTTGCGCCCTAGACTACCGCGGCGCTCTCCAGGCCCGAGATAACCGAAGGCAGAGCGCGGCAGCATGAGCGCGGACGTATCCGGGTTATCGATCACGCGGCCGAGGACGGAAGCATCGAGCAAATCCGGTCGGTCCGAGCTCATGCCGTCCACATTCCCGAAGCCGGGCGAATCCGAGCCTATGCGTAGCGTGAAAGGCAGTCCTGACTTTATTAAAGTGCCGCCGGAGATATTCCAGCCATTCGTGAGAGGCCGCAAGCGGCTGTTGCCGAACGCCGGCAAATCGTAGCTAAATCGCGCGAGAAAAGTGTGCCTGCTATCGAATCGGCTGGGGCCTTTCAAGTCCTTCTTTAAGTCATATTCCGTTTGGCTGGCATCCAGATAGGCTTCATCGCCGGAGCCGGAGGAGGTGTAATCGGAGCCGGTGTCGATCGCCTTGCTGAAGGTGTAGCTGGCCGCGAACGAGAGCCCCTTGCGCCCCGGAATGGCGATTGAAATCTGGCCAGCGTCCAGGTACGCATCGCCCATGTTGGTGAGTTCGAGGATTTCGTTGTATCGCTGGTCGGCGCGGCGCTCGGCATAGGTGTCGGTGGTAAGCGGAATGCCAGGCACGGGTTGGGCGCGATTGACTGTCAGGGCGGAAATAAGCTGTTTGCTGCGGCTGCCCACGTAACCCAATCGCAGCATCCAGGTATTGAGAAACTGCCGCTCCCAGCTGAAATTGTATTGGTGCGCATAGGTATCGTGCAGGTTGGGCGAAAGCAGCAGCAGCCCGGATCGCTGGTTGGGATCAATATGATTGATATCGATGCCTTGCAGTGGGTCCACGAAATTGGGACTGTCCACTTCAATACTTATGACAGCCGGCGGGTTGAAGCGCGCCTGCTGATACGTTGCCGGAATAATCTGCCCGTAGGAAAGCGTATAGGATGCCCGCATGACGCCCCAGTTTCCGACCTGATAGGCCAGGCCAAATCGCGGGCTGAGATTATTGCAATCGCAGTGATACGCCACGACGGTGCGATGGTTTACTTCGCTCGGCGCCCCGTCCATTCCGTAGCGGAGGCCCGCGGTAATGCTGAGCCTGGGCGCGGCGCGCCATTGATCGCCGAAATAAATCTGGCCGGTGCGGCTGCGAAATCCTCGGCTGGTATCGCCGATGCCCTGAAAGTAATACGTGGGCACCCCGAGCAGAAAATTCTGAATGGCGGTGCGATCGAAATCGTCGGTAAATCCATAGGCGCCGCGGTGGCCCTGGCTTTCTGAGCCATTAAGCTGCAAGCGCGCGTATTCGCCGCCGGTAGTGAATTTGTGATCGCCAGAGATCCATGTCCATTGGGAGCCGCCGCGAAAAGTGTTCTCCGTGCGATTGAGCGGCACGTTGAAACGCGGACCCATGAACTCGATGCTCTCGGCGAAGCGGGCCGACGGACCCACCGCGTTCGGCTCCGAAACCAGGATAGTGTGTGTACGGCGGAAGGAAAATCCGCTGGTCCATTCTCCCGAGCCGTGGAATGGCTGCGAAAGCGTGATCTGGGCGTGGCGGTTACGCAGGGTGGTGTCCGGGTTCTGTCCCGCGACCAACTGGAAGGACTGAATCACCTGGTTCTGATGCTGGTACTGCGTCCACAATTTGCGGCTGCCACCGAGATCAATGTCCCAGCGGCCGGAGATCTGATCGTCGTTGATGCTTTGCGGGGAATTGGTGTTGAGCGCGCGCGGATCCAGGTCCGGACGGTTGGGCAGCTCAGTGCCATAAGCCGCCAGGAAGCGGCGGATGAGCGCGGCGGATGCGGGGTCGGTGGTGAGCGGCTGACGCTCGTCCGCGGTGGGAACCAGCACATTGCCGTTGACCTCGCCGCGCAGCTTTCTCTGTGTGCCCTCGATCGAGAGAAACTGTCTTTTGGCGAATGGCCCGCCCACCTGGAACCCGTACTGATTCTGGCGCGAGGGCTTTACTGGCCCCACCTGAAAAAAAGTACGCGCATTGAATACGCTATTTTGCAGTACTTCGAAAAGTTCGCCATGCCAGCCGCCGCGCGAAGGAGCTCTGAGGAAAGGAAATTCCAGGGGCGCCTGGCCGAATTCGGCGCCATAGTAGTTGGCCGTAACGCCGGGCTCGTTCACGATGGTGATGGAAGCGCCCACGCGGACCAGGCTCTCACGCAGCGCATTATTGTCCACGCGGACCACATAGACGTTTTCGTTGCGATGCGAGGCTGCGGACTCGGTGGAGGAAGCGCTATCGGGAGCTGGTCCAATCGCCTCCAACACGGTCTTGGCGGGGCGCTGCTCGGCCGCGGGAGCGGGCGATTCCTGATTGGAATCGGGCTTGGGATCCTGCGCGCGCAGGACCGCGATCGTACAGCAAGCGAGTATGAGAAACCAGTGGTTTCGGGGATGCAACAGGCTATGCTATCATCTCAGCGATGCCGAGCGGGTACCTGCCGATTTTCATTTTTTTGGCCGTAGCCATCCTGTTTCCGATGGTCACGATCGTGGCCGCCAAACTGATCCGGCCGTCCGCACCTTTCCTGGTAAAGCTCGAAGCCTACGAGTGCGGCATCAAAGCGGCATCGGATTCCCGCGGCCGCTACACGGTGCGCTTTTACATCATCGCCATTCTGTTTGTGATCTTTGACGTAGAAACGATCTTCCTGTTTCCCTGGGCAGTGAAATACCGGACGCTGGGATGGTTCGGGATTTCGGAAATGATCGTGTTCATCGGCATTCTAGTAGTGGGCTACATTTGGGCGTACAAAAAAGGCGCGCTCGAGTGGGTCTGAGCTCATCTTCCGACTAGCTTCAACGCCTTATCCGCCGCCTTTACGCCCCGGTATTGCGCTTCTTCGAAGATCGAAAAACCACTGACATCGGAATTTGCGAACAGCAGATTGCCTGTGCCTTGCGCCAAGCGCTGGCGCTGCGGCGACTGCAGAAACCCAGGTGTGGGACGCGCCATCGCGTGGCCGATACGCATCACGTCGATACGCGACACGCAGGCGCGAATGTCAGGATGGGCGCGCGCCAGATCGTTCAAGATCGCCTCTTTCCATTGCGTCCAATCGCGCTCCAGTAGCAGCTTGCGCTTCTCCGAGGGCGTGCCTTCGGCTAGCGCCCAGTAATACGTCCAGACGGTGCGGTCCACGTGCGAGCGCACGGTTTGATGCGTCGCCACCACATAGCCCAGCGCAGGGGAATCGTAGAGCACATTGTCCCAGGCAGGCTCAAGGCCGCGTTCGCGCGGCCAGCGGTCGAGGGTCAGATTCGCGGTGAGCCAGGGCGAGTACGTAATTCCCTGCACCGGCGGAACATCCGCGCAAAGGTACGACGTCAGAAAACTCGGCGCCGCAAAGATAACCGCATCGGCGGCGTATTCCGTCTCCCCTGCTCTAACGCGCAAGCGCCGGCCATCGCGCACAATCCGATGCACCATTTGGCTCGGGCGGATGTATCGCTCCAGCTTCTGAATCAGGCGCTGCGCAATCCAGCCGTTGCCTTCCGGCCATGTGAGCGGCCCTTTTTCGTCCGGCTCGCGCGAGGCGAAATAATGCATGCCGGCCCAAGCGGAGGTGTCGCGGGCGAGCGCGCCGTAATCGTCGCGGCAAGCGTAATTGATGTACCAATGCAGGTAGGGTGAGGTGAACTTTTCGGCCACCATCCAGTCCGCCATGGACTGTTCATCCAGGGCTGAAGGCTTCGCGCCGATTTCCATCGGGATCGTGAATTCGCCTGTCGCGCGCATCTCCGTGATTCGCTGTTCGAACCGCCGGAACTCGGCGTGATCTTTGGTGGTGGTGCCGATCGCGGGCTCGATTCCTTCCTGCCAACGCCCGTGCAGAAACAGCCGCTCCTGCGGCGAGAAGCAGAGCTGACGTTCATCCCAGACGCCGTCGCGAAGCACGCCCAACTCTTCGAATAATTCGCGTACGAGAGCGACTTTTTTGCCGGGCACCGGAACGTAATGCGCGGCCCAGGGATAGGTCGTGACCTCGTTTTCACCCCAGCGGGCATTGCCGCCGGGGCGGGTCTCCATTTCCAGCAGAACGAAATCGCGGAAGCCTTTTTTGTCAAGACGCCACGCTGCGGAGAGCCCCGCCATGCCACCGCCGACGATCACGACCGGCACTTTCACCGTCTGCTTTGGCGCGGGAAATGAAGCGCGGTCGCGAAGCAGGTGTCCGAGTTGGTGGCCGTCATCGACGAATCCGCCGGCAATGGCGCGGTCTGTTTTCGGGCTCAGACCGACCAAAGCCGCGCTCAGAAATTGGCGGCGGGAGGTCAATGGCTAATGTCGCTCCAGTCGTGCTCGTAATACCGCACCAGCACCTGATCGTTCAGGCGATTGGGTTCAGCCGCGACGGGCAGCATGTCGTTGGAAAACTGAAACAGCGGCGGCACCGCGCTGGCGGAGAGAAAACGCAGGCCATCCGGCAGAGTGCGTGGGGGCTCGTATTCATGCAGAGCGGCGATCACAAATCCCCACTCGCCGAACGACGGAACGTACACATGGTAAGGAAACGTTTTGAGGCCGGCCTGTTTCAGGGTTTCGACGATGCACCAGTAAGACTGTCGCGCGAAAAGCGGCGACGTGCTTTGCACCACGGCCAGACCGCCCTGGCTGAGATGCTTGGACATCAGGCGGTAAAATGCCGTGGTGTACAGTTTGCCCAGCGAATAATTGGTGGGATCCGGAAAATCCACCACAATGAAATCGAACATTTCCTGATTGCTGTCCAGCCACGGAAAGGCGTCGCTATTGATTACATGAACGCGCGCGTTGGTGAGCGAGTGCGCGTTGAGGCCGCTCAGATACGGGTGCGTGGAGAAGAGCCGGGTCATCTCGGGATCAAGATCAACTAGCGTGATGGACTCGACGCCCGGATATTTCAGAATCTCGCGGACCGCCAGGCCATCGCCGCCGCCCAACACAAGAACACGCCGCGCGCCCGGAATCGCCGCTAGCCCAGTATGGACTAGTGCCTCGTGATAACGGTACTCATCGCGCGAGCTGAATTGCAGGTGCGCGCTGAGAAAAAGCCGCAAGTCGTCCTTCCATTTGGTGAGTACGATGCGTTGGTAGCGCGTGTCGCGCGCAAAGATCACTTCGTCGGCGTAGAGCGAATTGTCGGCAGCACGCGTGATCTGCTCCGCTCCCGCCATACCAACGCCCAACAGCACCAGCACCACCACGCACGAGGCCCGCAGTGATCCGGCCCGCACCAGCTCGTCGCGAAAGAAAAACGTTGACCACAGCGCCACCGCCGCGTTGACGATGCCAAACAGCAGCGCCGAGCGCACCATGCCGAGCTTCGGGACCAGCAGGATCGGAAAAAGCAGCGAGGCGCCGAGCGCGCCCAGATAGTCGAACGTCAGAACATGCGCGACCAGATCGCGGAACACCAGCCGCCCTTTGAGAATGCGCATCAGCAGCGGAATCTCCAGGCCTACCAGCACGCCGATCACGATCACCACCGCGTACAGCACCAGGCGGAATCCCTGCGTATAGGCGAAGGCAAGAAACAGCAGCGAGGACGAAAAACCGCCCACGAGTCCCACCAGCAGCTCAATCGAAATGAATCGCGCCACCAAGCCGCGCTCGATGAAGCGCGAGAGAAAACTGCCGATGCCCATCGCGAACAGGTAGCTGCCAATGACAGTGGAGAATTGAAAAACGCTGTCGCCGAGCAAGTAACTCGCCAGCGTGCCGGCCACCAGCTCGTAGATCAGGCCGCAAGCGGCAATAAGAAAAACGGAGACGAACAGTACGGCCGGCAATTTCTAATGCACCGCGGCGGCAATAATAATGCACATGCCGATGGACATCGCGCCCACCAGAATCGCCAGCGCCACATTCTTCTCATGCACGATCTCGTTCCAGAGATGGTACGGCGTGAGACGGTCGACCAGCGCGAAGGCCACGATGAAGATCACCAGGCCCAGCGCGGCGAAAGCCACCGCGTTCAAGATATTCGACAGATGGAAATCGTTCATCACTTGCCTCCAGCGTATCTGTAGTAGCCGCCATAGTGCGACCGGTACGCCCCGGGATTGTCGCGCACGGTCTTGGGAACGTTTTTCACTTCATTCACTTTTTGCAGACTAAAGCCGGTGTACTGCGCCGCGCCCAGCAGCCCGAGCAATAGCACTCCGTAGGCCATGTACAAAGGATTCCGCATCAGTCGTCATCTCCGGAGCTCTTGCTGGCGGGAGCGAAATCGCTCTGCTGCCAGCGTCGTTGTTCAAAAGTGAGCGCGCGCCAGCTTACCAGGGCCGGAGGGATCAGCAGCAGAAATGCCGCAACCCAAAATAATCCATCCGATGGAACGCTGCGGCGCAGGCGCAGATCGTACACAACCGATTCCGCTTTGGGCGCGGTCTCCGGCTCTACGCGCAGGTAGTAGCGCCCAGGCGCGACGCTGGGAATTCGCACGCTGTCACGCACGCTGCCTTCGGTCCACGAACCGTCGCTGTCGCGCCCGGTGTAGTAGCTGACTTCGCGGCCGAAATCGAAAGCCTGGCCGGTCTCCTCATTGATAAGGGCGAAATTGAAATAGATCCAGTTGTTGTAAAGATTGGTATCCAGCGCCACTTCCACGTTGGACGGCACGCCTCTCACCTCGAAAGTGTCCGTGACGAAAGACGCTTCCCCGGCCGAACGCGGCGAAAAAACGTAGCGCTTATTGAACACTTCTTTCTCGCCCGCGACCATGTAAAACAACACGGCGAGGCCAATGAGCACGGTGAAAAAGTTCATGCACAAGCGCCACGCGCCTTTCACCTGGTCGCTATAGTTCGACGGCTGATTGGCGAACAGCCCCCGCGCCACGGGCGCTTTACCGGGCAGGTGAAACATCTCCCAGATGCGGTCGCCAGTGACATATTCGCCCAGCGACCAGGTGGTTTCGTTGGCCGTCCGTTCCATCGAAAGAATACGCGGCGGCGCGATGTAATCCGCCACCGAAACGGTCTCCCCCACGCGCACTTGCCAGGGAAATTCGCCGATGACATACGTGGTGGCAGCAGGGCTGGAATCGAATTCCTTAAAACGCTGGCCGAGAAATTTCACGGCAGGTGGCTTCGCCCCAGGTATCGGCTCCGGCAATGCTTTCACGGTGCTGACGTCGTTCCAGTGCCCATCGTATTCGGTGAGGTAGCGGAACCCTTTGGCGGGATTGAACAGCAGGTATTCACGCCAGCTCTCCGGCGTCTCGGTCATGGTGACCGTAGTCCGCTCCTGAAAACCGATCACCTGGTAATCATCGCCGCGCACTTTTCCGGTCGTCCCCATAGGAATCAGCGGCTGCACGCGCTCGCTGGCTTTCACCGTTTGCAGGATTTGAAGATTCGGATCCTTGGCGTCCAGAATCGACAGACACTGCGGACATACCACGGTCAGCGACTGCTCCTGCGCGCGAATGGTGAGCGGCCCGCCGCAACCTGGACAATTCAGCCCCGCAGTTTTAGCGGACGGCTTCGGCAGCGCATCCGCCGCACGCAGCTTTTTCAAACGCAGATCTGCGAATTCGACCGAGCGCCCCATGAACAGCAGCGGCGTTGCTTCGCTGTAATCGATGGTCGCGAAGCGCCCGTCGCTGGAACGCAGGTCGGCAAAACGGACATCCGATTTGTCCCAATATTCGAACGGCAGCTCGCCTTCGACGCCGCGATAGTGCGCCTGGGTGATCGACGTCACCTCGAAGCGTACGTCGTCCCACATCAGGCTGCGATGCAGCGCGATTTGCTCGGGCGTCGGCAGCGGGCCGGGTTTGGCCACCATTTGCGACCAGTCGAATTCGCCCTGCGCATCGGACAACCAGGCGCTCGTGCCGTCATTCTGGATCACGTGCCATTCGTTCCAGCCGCCTTGCTCGTACTCATAGAGGATGCGCCCGACAACGGTGAAGACCTTGTTCCCGTAAACGCCTTCGGTGCCGAGTTGAATCGGCGAACTATCCACGGGCAAATCGGCGACGGTGCCGACTTTTGCCAGATCGAGGTCGCGGCGAACCAAAATGGAGTGGCAGAAGCTGCACGTGGTCTGCACCGCGCCCGACCAGCGGAACGTGACGAGAGCTCCGCAGTTGGGACAGTTAGCGGATGGCGCGCTCATCGGGAACCGGCTCGAAAGGCCGCTCGATGCGCCGCACGCGCACCGCTTGCGCGGCGAACTCGCGTTTCAGGTAGGCCTCGAAATCCCAGTCCGGACGAGGCCGGCAGCAGAAGACGTTCAGGCAAAGAGAATGATACTCGGGAAACGTGTGGCAGGCAACGTGAGATTCCGCCAGCAAATAGAAACCGGTGACGCCGCCGGTGCCGGGAAACTGATGCCAGGCGGCTTCGCGGATGGGATGCAGCGTCAAGCCTTCGGTAAGCCGCGTGAAAAGCAGGCGCAGTTTTTCGACGTTCGCCAAGGCCGCGGCATCGCAGCCGTGGGCCTCGATTAACCACTCGCAGCCAGACATCTTGTCTATTGCTGTGCTCCGCCGCACTCGGGACATAGCGCATCACCTGCTCGTTGGCGAGCCGGTAGCTCGAGTGCTTCCGGCCGTAGTAGCCCTTGGCGCGGTCGAGGACCTTCTTCTTGCGCCGCTTCCGCGCGACGGCGTTGGTTGCGCGCGGCATCAGCGACCACCCCCGGCGAGCAGCGTGTTCACGCGCTCGTGGTCCGCCTTCGAGATCTCCGAGGGGCGCTTGAAGCGCCGCTTCCGGCCGGGCGACTTCTTCTCGAGGATGTGGCTCGAGTACGCGCGCCTGCCGCGAAGCTTGCCCTTGGCGGTCTTGCGGAACCGCTTCTTGGAGCCAGAATGAGTCTTCATCTTCGGCATCAGAGCCGACTATTCAAGCAGACGAAGTGACGGGCAGACCGCCCCATTGCTTGAGGCCGTTGCTGGTGCAGTCCCTGTGTTCCGGGTCCGCGTCGAGGTCGGTGATTTGGAGGGTTCCCTGGGACCGCAAGCGCCTGGACCCGTGGTTCGACCGGTTCGATCGTGCCCCTGAGCGTGCCGGTGAAGGCTTGGAAGGTGTAGGCGAAGCGGAAGGCGAAGCGATTGGGCTTCGGCTTCTTCCCGCCGGGCTGCGCGGCCTTGGTCATCTTGACCGTCGTCTCGACAGTGGTGGTCAGCAACAGCCGTGTGGTGCCCGTGCCGGCGGCGTTGAAGCAGTCCAGCGGCACCTGCGAGAAGGCGATCCGGGTGAGCTGGCGGGGGGTGAACTTGCGCTTGCTCGTGCGCTTGTTCTTGAAGGCGAAGTCCAGCGCCATCGTCCCCTCCGGCGGAGTGGTCGCTGAGGCACTCACCGGGACCCGAACCTGCCTGACCTCGGTGGCCGCGTGGGCAGCCGGCGCAGCCAGCGCGGCGGCGAGCAGCGCGACCACACCGGTGATCAGTCGAGTTCTCATGTCCGTCGACGCTCCTAGCACCCGCGCTGTCAGCGCGGAGCGGCCTGAAACAGCGCTACCAGGTGTCGACGAAGCGGTGCCCTCGGCGGCGATCCGTAGGGCCGGCCGCCCCCAGCGTCACCGCGATCAGGTCGCGGGTCTCCGCCGGGTCGATGACATCGTCGATCTCGAAGAGCTGGGCGGCGTTCAGCGCCTGGGCGTTGCGCTCGGCGGCCGCGGTCATCTCGCGAACCCTCTGCTCGCGCTCGCCGCTCGTCCTCGATCGCCTCGAGCTCCTTGCGAAGGCCGAGCCTGACCGCTCCCTCCAGGCCCATGGGCCCGAGATGAGCTCCGGCCAGGCGACCGTGAGCAGCGGCTCGTGCAGGCTGCCGGCGGTCATCGCCTGTGCACCGAGCCCGTAGCCGCGCCGCAGGACGACTGCGATCAGCGGGACGCTCAGTGCCCCGCCAGCCACCAGCAGGCGGGATGCCCGCCGGACGAGACCGGTGGCCTCGGCCTCGGGCCCGACCATGTAGCCGGGCGTGTCCACCAGCGACAACACCGGCAGTCCGAACGCATCGCAGAGCTGGAGGAAGCGGGCCGCCTTGTCGGCCGCGGCGCTGGTGACGGCGCCGGCCATCGCCATCGTGTTGTTGGCGATCACGCCGATGGGCCGCCCCTCCATGCGGGCGAGTGCGGTCACCATCTCGGGCGCGAAGCGCTCGCGCAGGAACGTGACGGAGTCCTGGTCCGCGAGCGTTTCGATGATCGGCGCCACCTTGTAGGCGCGGCGTGCGCGCTCGGGAACTGCCTCGCGAAGCGCCTCCTGGTCGGGCGCCGACCAATCGGAGATGCTCCCCTGGAAGTAGCCGAGCAGGCGCTTCGCCATGGCGACGGCCGCCGATTCGTCGGTGACGACCAGGTCGACGACACCGTTCGGCGCCTGCACGTCGATCGGACCGACCTCGTCCGGGTCCACATCGCCGAGGCCGCCGCCCGCGATCATCGCGGGGCCGCCCATCCCGATCGACACGTTCTCGGTCGCCACGATCAAATCCGAGCATCCCGCGATCACGGCGTTGCCGGCGAAGCACCGGCCGGCGACGACGGCGATCCGGGGAACCACGCCCGAGAGGCGCGCCCAGAGCGCGAAGGCACGCACGTCGAGCGCGGAGACCACGGGGTAGTCCGTGTCCCCGGGGCGCCCACCGCCGCCCTCGGCGAAGAAGACCGTCGGCAGGCGCATCCGCTCGATCAGCTCGAAGAGGCGGTCCTTCTTGCGATGGCCGAGGGCGCCCTGGGTGCCCGCGAGGACCGTGTAGTCGTAGGAGAGCACGGCGGCGGCGGCGCGGTCCCCGAAGAGATCGCCGTTCACACGCGCCGTCCCGGCGATCAGGCCGTCGGCCGGAGTCCGGGCGATCAGGTCCTCGACGTCGCGGCGCCCGCGCTGCGCAGCGATCGCGTAGCGGCCGTACTCGACGAGGGTGCCGGGATCGACGAGGTTCGGCGATGTTCTCCCTGGCCGTCCTGCCGCCCGGTGGCGTGGCGCCGCTCTGCGGCCTCGGGCCTGGCCGCGTCCTCCGTGAGCGCCCGGCGCCGCCGGAGCTCATCGAGATCGCTCATGCGGCGAGGCGGCCCGTCAGCCGGCCGCTGCTTCGTTCTCTTGTCCGGCAGTGCCGCGTGGGGGCGAGCAGCATGGTCATGTTGCGACCCTCCTGCAGGGGCGCCTGCTCCATCACGCCGATCTCCGAAACGTCCTGGAGAAGCCGGTCGAGGAGCATCCGCCCACGCTCGGGACTGGCTCTGCTCGCGACCGCGGAACATGATCGTCACCTTGACCTTGTCCTGCTGCTTCAGGAAGCGCTCGACGTGGCCGCGCTTGGTCTCGTAGTCGTGCTGGGCGATCTTGGGGCGCAGCTTGATCTCCCGGACGTTGACCTGGTGCTGGTGCTTGCGGGCGGCCTTGGCCTTCTGCTCCTGCTCGTACTTGTACTTCGAGTAATCGAGGATCCGGGTGACCGGCGGCTTGGAGTTCGGAGCCACCTCGACCAGGTCGAGGTCACGCTCACGAGCTCTCTCCAGCGCGTCCGGGGTGGGGACGATTCCCACCTGCTCCCCGTTCTCATCGATCAGGCGTACCTCGGGTACGCGGATCCGCTCGTTGATACGAGTGCTGTCGCGCTCAGGCGGACGGCGGTCGAAGCGAGAGACCGCCACTAGCTGCGCATGAGGGAGAGCTTCAAGCCGATAGGAAAAAGTGGTTCGGGTAGGCGGGCACGAGAGCGCTTAGGCGCGCGGCGTGGTGTGGGTGCCCGGCATTGCCGCCAGTATAGACGCCTCTTCCGCGCAAGATGGAGGTCCGGGCGCTATTCGCCGGCCTCCTCGCGCATGCGCTCGACCAGCTCCTCGAGGCCGATCGCGCCCAGGTCGCCGTCGCCGTGGTGACGCACGGAGACCGACTCCGACTCGATCTCCTTGTCACCGACGACGAGCATGTAGGGCGCCTTGGAGAGCTCGGCGTCGCGGATCTTTCGCCCCACAGACTCGGTGCGGTCGTCCACGCCCGCTCGCAGACCGCTCGATCGCCAGACGTACCGCGATCTCAGCCGCCCGCTCGTTGTGCCGGTCGGCAACCGGGAGCACGAGCGCCTGTACCGGCGCCAGCCAGAGCGGGAAGCGGCCACCGTAGTGCTCGATCAGGATGCCGGCGAAGCGCTCCATCGAGCCGAGCAGGGCGCGGTGGATCAGCACCGGGCGGTGCTCTGCGTTGTCGGCGCCGGTGTAGGCGAGCTCGAAGCGCTCGGGCATCTGGAAGTCGAGCTGGCAGGTGCCGCACTGCCAGGACCGGCCGAGGGCGTCCGTGATGTGGAAGTCGATCTTCGGCCCGTAGAAGGTTCCCTCCCCGGGGCTCACGTCGTACTCCCGACCCTGCCGGGCGAGCGCCTCGCGGAGAGCGTGCTCGGCCCGCTGCCACTGCTCGTCGGTGCCGATCGACTTCTCCGGCCGCGTGGAGAGCTCGACCCGCACGTCGTCGAAGCCGAAGCGCTCGTAGAGCTCGTCGATGGCGGTGCAGATCGAGTCCACCTCGTCGGTGACCTGGTCGAGGGTGCAGAAGACGTGTGCGTCGTCCTGGGTGAACGCCCGGACCCGGAGCAGGCCGTGGAGCACGCCCTCGCGCTCGTACCGAGAGACGAGACCGAACTCGGCCAGCCGCAGCGGCAGCTCCCGGTACGAGTGCCGCCGCGAGGCGAAGACCAGGCAGGCGCCGGGGCAGTTCATCGGCTTGAGCGCGTACTCGCGCTCCTCTCCCTTGCCCTCCCGCTCGGAGGCGGCGGTGAAGAACATGTTCTCCTTGTAGTTGTCCCAGTGGCCCGAGCGATGCCAGAGCTCCACGTCGAGCACCTGCGGGGTCTTGATCTCGGAGTAGCCCCGGGCGTCGAGCTGCTTGCGAACCTCTGCCTCGATCAGCTTCAGCAGGACGGTCCCGTGCGGCAGCCAGAACGGCATGCCGGGAGCCTCGGGGCGGAACTGGAATAGGTCGAGCTCCGGCCCGAGCCTGCGGTGGTCCCGCTCGCGTGCCTGCTCGAGGCGCTCCAGGTGCTGCTCGAGGTCCTTGCGGTTCAGGAACGCGGTGCCGTAGATGCGGGTCAGCATCTGGCGGGTCTCGTCTCCGCGCCAGTAGGCGCCTGCCAGTGAGGTCAGCTTGAAGGCGCCGATGCGGCCGGTCGACGGGGCGTGTGGACCGCGACAGAGGTCCTCGAACGGCCCGTTCCGGTAGAGGGAGACGGTCTCGGCACCCTCGTCGCGCATCAGGTCCTCGATCAGCTCGACCTTGTAGTCCTGGCCCTGGTCACGAAAGAGCTCGACCGCATCCTTCGCGGGAATAGTCGCGGCGCTCGAACGACTCGTCGGCATTCACGTGCTCGGCCATCCGCTCCTCGATCCGGGCCAGGTCCTCGTCGCCGGGGTTGCCGTCCGGGAACTCGATGTCGTAGTAGAAGCCGTTCTCGATCGGTGGACCGATCGAGATCTTCGCGTCGGGCCAGAGGTCGAGCACCGACTCGGCGAGGACGTGGGCCGCGTCGTGGCGGATCAGCTCAAGCGCCTCGGGGCTGCGGTCGGTGACGATCTCGATCTCCTCGCCGTCGGCGAGGGGTGACGAGAGGTCGCGCAGCTCGCCATCGACCTTGATCGCCAGCGCGGCCTTGGCGAGGCCGGAGCCGATCGCCGCAGCGGCATCGGCGCCGGTTGCGCCGATCTGTCGAGCTCCAGCTCGGAATCGTCGGGCAGCGTGACCTTCATGCGGTCGCTAAGGCTAGTGGCGCGGGCGTTCTCGCCCAGCTTGCAGGTGATACGCAACTCGGCCGCCGTACACCAGTTGGGAGGCCAATGGGCTCGATCAGACCCAGATCGGTTGTGTGCGCCGGTCGTCGCGGTTGCGCTGTTCGCAGCTCTCCCGGCGCCGCCGCGGCAAAGCCGAAACGCCAGCACCCCTTCGGTTCCCGCGTCCTGCGCCCGGGCAGCAAGGGCAAGGACGTCAGGTACCTCCAGCGCTCGCTGTCGCGGCTCGGCATCGTCACCTCCATCGACGGCGCCTTCGGCAAGGGGACCATGCGAAACGTCGAGACGCTGGAGTCCCAGCAGGGCTGGCCGGTCAACGGCGTCGTCAGCCGCAGGGACGCGCAAGCGGATCAGGAAGCTCGTCGTGAAGCGGAGGGTGAGCGGCAGCTATTTCGTCCAAGGCCTGGTGAGCCCCACGCTCCGGGTCGACCTCCCGGCATGGCGGGGCACGCGAAGGTGAAGGTGCTCGACTCCGCCGGCAACCGAGTCCAGGTGCTGCCGGTCAGCTTCTCTGGCGCGGAGACGCACGCCGTCGCCTGGAACGGGATGACCCCGACGACCTTCGCGGGGGACGCGATCTACCAGCTCAAGCTCGGCAATCGAACACGGCGGGAGCCCGGGCGTCCGGGCAGACCCAGCCGTTCGCAATGCATCTGCACGCCTTCCCGGTGCCGGGGCAACACACCTTCGGTGGACCCGATGCCCGCTTCGGCGGCCCCACGCTCGGGACACATCCACCAGGGACAGGACATGCCGGCGTCGTGCGGCCAGAAGGAGATGGTCGACGAGACGGGTCAGGTCAGGGTGAACGCCTACCAGGACGGGGGCGCCGGCTACTACGTCGTCCTCCACGGGGCGCTCACCGGGCACGGACTCGGTCTACATGCACCTCAGCGCACCGAGCTGGGCGCCGGCCGGGACCAACGTCTTCGCCGGCCAGCAGATCGGCAGTGTCGGCGACACGGGCGACGCCACCGGCTGCCACCTGCACTTCGAGCGCTGGTCCGCGCCGGGGTGGTTCGTCGGCGGTGCCGCCTACGACCCGCTGCCCGAGCTCCTCTACTGGGACTCATACTCTTAGGGGTGCCCTCGGGGAGAAGGTCAGGGTCGCCGAGCGAGGCGAAATCCCGGCCATCACCACGATCTTCTCGGTCGCCTTCCAAGGGGATCCGACCTGGAGCTGGGCGTTTCCCGATCCATCGCAGCGCCCCGAGCAGTACGGAATCTGGTGGGGCCGACTGGTCGAGGGAGCGATGAGGTTCCCGCAGCCGGCGGTCTTCGTCACCGAGGGCATGGAGGCAGCCGCCCTCTGGCTCCCGCCCGGCGAGGCCGAGCTCGATGCGGCGGATGAGGCACGGACGCCCGCGCTCCTCGCCGAGCTGCTGGGCGACCGCGGCGGTGAGGTGCTGGAGCTGCTCGAGCGCTTCGACGCCGCGCAGCCCGAGGACCCACCGCACTACTACCTGAGCCTGCTGGGCGTCCACGACGATCACCGCGGCAAGGGAATCGGGATGGGGCTGCTCGCCGAGAACATCGCCCGCTTCGATGCCGAGGGCGTCCCGAGCTGATCTGGAAGCTCGGCTACCGCCGGATCGGCGATTTCACCACCCCCGGCGACGCCGTGACCGTCACCGCCTACTGGCGTGATGCCCAAGCACGGTGAAGACTCACTACTGACCTTGACTTCGACGGGTGGCGGGCTTAGCGTCGAACAGCTTTCGACTCGAAGGAGAGCAGTGCGGTCCAGGGGATGGTCGTGGTTGACGCCGGCGCTGGCTCTCCTGCTGCTGCCCTCGGCGGCGTTCGGCAGCGTGGGCAAACAGTCCTACGAGGGGCCAGCGGCCACCCAGGGCGTCAACGGCCGCGACCCGACGGTCCGGGTGAAGATCCAGTTCAAGAAGGTCCATCACCGGCGCGCAGCGCCGAGCCAGCTCGTCTACTTCGCACAGCGCGCGCTCGCGCTCCGCTGCCCGGACGGCTCGACGACCTTCGGGGACCCGCGCTCGGCGAGTTGGGTGGGCCGGGAGGCTACGACGTGCTGGGGACCGCCGCGAGTCAACAAGAAGGGGAACTTCGCCGCCAGCGGACCCAGCGCCGACGAATCCGACACCCAGACGCTCACGGGGCACGTCTCGAAGAAGGGGAGCGCAACGGGAACGATCCGGGTCGGGCCATGTCGTTCTCCGGCCAGACCTGCGACTCCGGGGTGGTGAACTGGACCGCCTCCCCGGTGAGCGCGTTCGGCCCGGTCGTGCAGCCGCTCGTGCGCCTGGCAGGGAACCTGCCCGGCAAGCGCCGAGCTGCGGGCAAGGGGCTGATGGGCGCTACTGGGCTCGAACCAGTGACCTCCAGCTTGTCGAGCTGGCGCTCTCCCAACTGAGCTAAGCGCCCCGGGCTGGGAAATTTAGCGGGCCTCAGGACACGCGTTGCTCCTCGGCTACGCCTCGGAGCACACTCGCATCTACGCGACCGGCGCCGTCGGTGCCTGGACCGCCGTCGGCGCTTCGGCAAGGATGCCCATGGCGCGCATCGTGACCTTGAACGTCTCGAGCGTGTCGTACTGGGGCTGCCAGCCCGCGGTCGACTTCAGCTTCTCGGTGGAGACGACCCACGGGTAGCGGATGAAGTCCAGGTTGCCGGCGGGCGCCTCCGTCCGGGGGACGTGGAGCTTCCACATCGCGTTGTTGAACCGCTTCATGGTCTTCAGCGAGATGTTGCGAGTCTTCTTGCCGACCATCTCCGCGGCGCGGCTCCAGGTCAGGAGGCCGTCGCCGGCGAGGTTGAAGGCGCCGCCGTGCTTGCCGTCGAGGAGAGCGATCAGGGCCGAGACGACGTCGTCCTCGTGGACGAGCTGGAACTCCTCGTCGACGCCATCGAGGAGTCGGGATGAAGGGGTTGTTGGCGAAGGCTCGGACGATGTAGTTGTCGACGCTCGGCCCGAAGACGATCGAGGGCCGGACGATCGTCATCACGGCGTCCGGGTTCTCGAGGGCCCAGAGCTGGGCGATGCGGTCGGAGTCGGCCTTGTGCTTGGCGTAGGAGAAGTCGGGGGCCCCGCGGACCGGCCAGTCCTCGGCGATCGGCTTGGGGTTGTCGGGGAAGGCGCCATAGGCGGTCGCCGAGGAGGTCTGGATCACCTGCTTGACGCCGGCATCGGCGGCGGCCTGGAGGACGGCCTGGGTGCCGTTGACGTCGATGTCGTACATCTTCGGCTCGTCGCGGATCGGATTGAGGACGAAGGCGAAGTGGAGGAGCGCGTCGATCTCATGCCGCTCGAGCAGCTCGCGCATCTGGTTGCGGTCGCGGATGTCGGCCTTGACGAACTCGTGCTTCTGCCAGGTGCGAGGAGGCGGCCGAAGGTCGACGTCGACGATCTTCTCGGTCTCCTCGCGGGCGGAGAGCTCGTCGGTGAGCCTGCCGCCGATGTAGCCCGGAGCCGCCTGTGATCAGGTACCGCACGCGTCGCATCCTATACCTGGCTGAGTCGGCCAGCGTCTGCGAGCGAGCGCTGACGAACGGCCGGCTGCGGGAAATCCGCAGGATCTTGCGAAATACCCGCTCCACGCGGAGATCTGCAACCAATCGCGGAAGAGTCCCGTGTTAGCTTCTCCTGACAGGCTCAAGTTGGCATTTCCGACCGGCCGACTTGAGCCAAGAGACTTGAAGGACTGACGGGCCGGTGAGGGGAATTTCGCCGGTGGCACGTCCTTTCGGAAACAAAGGGCCCCTTCATCGGGGCCCTTTTCCGTTCTCCTCGACCTCGAGGGTGAGGCCGTTCACTGCCGTCACCCGGACCCGCTCGCCTACCCGGCCCCGCGGGGCAGCGCGCGTGCCAGATCTCGCCGCGAAAGCGCACCCGGCCGCTCGGGTCGCACTGCTCGATCACCTCCGCCGTCGCTCCGAGCAGGCCCTCCGCGCCGGTCCTCACCCGGTAGCGACGCAGGAAGCGGATCCAGAAGCCGACCTCGGCGACCTCGATCACGATCGCCACCCCCACCAGTGCGAGGCCCCAGCCGGGCGGCAGCACGAGCAGGGCGAGCGCGATCGCGCCGATCAGGAGCACCGCGGATGCTACGGCGGCGCTACTTCTTCTTGTGCTTCTTGCAGTGCTTCTTCTTGGCCGACGAGGCTGAGTGCTTGTGCTTCTTCTTCTTCTTCTTCTTGCACTTCTTCTTGGTGGCCGGCGGCGCTGGCGGCGCCGGCGGCGTCAGCGTGGCGGCCAGGTTCAGCGTGAATCCGCCTCCACTCTCGTCGTTCTCCATCAGTCCCTGGTTCGGCACGGGGATCGAATCGTTCTCGAGGGCGATCAGCCCGTCCGTCGCCGGCGTATCGCCACCGTGGAAGTAGCAGACGAAATTCGATCCGGTGTCGTACAGACCGAGGATTTCACCGCCTGAGACCGCGATGGGTGCTGCCACCGTGAATGAGAGGACGTCGGGAACCGGGTTCGGAATGACGTGCGTGTCCACGCCCACGACCGTGTAGCTCAGACCCCCGAGGTTCTTCAGGACGACCAGCGAGACAGGCACATCCGGCGTCGTAAGGCCGTCGCCGTTGATCTGCCAACTCGTGATCGTCCCGGGCGAGGGCACCGTGTAAGGCGTGGAGGGATCACTATCTACCTGGGCGATCACCGCAGCTTCGCAAGCGCCGGGAGCTGATCCGGATGGAACTGCCAGTGAGCCAAGTGTCGTATCCGCGCGGGCCACGCCGCTTGTTGCGACGGCCAGGACCGCTCCCAAGACACACGCAATCGACAGGCGGTTCCTCATTCTTCTCCACCACCCCTCTGGGCCAGAGGCAGGCGCGGCACCTGCCAACGACGCGACTCTCTCAGTGGCAGGGGAACGTGTCAAGGGGCGGCGACTGCGGCGTGAAATCATGGGGATCCTCTAGCCACGCGAGTCGGAGCCGTCGAAAGGAGAACCCGTTATGGCCGCCGATGAGAAGCCAGTCCTGATCGCCTACGACGGCTCGGACCACGCAAAGCAAGCGATCGAGCAGGCTGCAGCCGAGCTGCGAACGCCCAGGAAAGCAGTCGTGGTGGCCGCCTATCAACCGCTCGAAGCACTCCCGTTCTGGGGCCGGCCCGCTGCGATCGTGCCCGACGAGCTGGTCGAGGAGGCCGGCAACGAGGCGTCCAAGACGGCGGCTGAAGGTGCGGAGCTGGCGAACTCGGCGGGGTTCGACGCCAGTCCCAAGGTCCACGAAGAAGACCAGGCCTGGAGAGCCATCCTCGCCGCGGCCGAAGAGGCCGGTGCCGGCATCATCGTTCTCGGGTCCCACGGGCGAGGCACGGTCGGCTCGGCCGTCCTGGGGAGCGTCGCGACCTCGGTCGCACACCACGCCAATCTCCCCGTGATGATTTGCCGTCCCCCCGACGGCGACTAGAAGCTAGAGGCGCCTACCGGAATCGAACCGGTGTAAACGGCTTTGCAGGCCGAACGTGCGGTTGTGCTAGGCGGTCCTTAGCCCTGCTCAGGCCCGTCTTCTTGCTTATTCGGCAGTGATCAGATCGGTGCGACTCGGTCGCCAACGACGATCTCCCCACTCCGCACGATTGCTGCCCGCAGTCCGCCTCGGTGAACGAGCCCCCGCAGCACGCCGGGTCGTGTCAGGCGCTCCAGATGGCGGCAGGGCTCGCAGAGCTCGATGCCCTCGCACTCCACCTCTCCGATGGCGAAGCGCGTGCCGACCAGCGAGTTGAGGTCGATGTCTCGCGTCAGCACGTTGCGTCTCGACTCCGCAGCGGAGAGAGGGACACCCGTCTCGTCGGAGAGCGCGTCGAGCGCCTCCTGACCGATCAGGGTGAGATCTTCGTCGCGATGCGGTCGTGGGTCACCCTCGGCGAGATAGTTTCGGTCGCCCTGGATGCCTCTGCCGGCGACGGCTCGAACCCGCTCCACCGCGACGGGCAGCTCCTCGTGGTTGGCTGCGATGTTGATCTCGGCCACCCTGCCAACCGATACATCCGAGGGCCGATCCACAGGAGCCACCCTAGTCAATCGGTTAGTTCCGGTGAAGGCCACCGACAAGCTCTCTTGTTTCATCGGTGAGATGGTGAAGACGAAGCTGAAGTCCATATCGACCTCGACCCCGCTCTGCTTCCCGCGTCCACTGCTCCGCTGGGCGACGACACCTTGCCACCAGGAGCGGCTTCAACCCTGAGGAGCTCGATTCGATACTCGTCCCATTGCTCCGGCCAGATCCCCAAAGCTTCCAAGACGCCGCGGTGCCCGCGTTGCTCGGGAGGAACGCCAGGCAGGTCGGGCGGTTGGGTGATGACGATTTCCTCGTCGCAGAGCCGCAGCACGCCGTCGATATCGCCCCGCTCGAAGGCTGCAAAGGCGTTGCGCACGACCTCGACGTTCTCCTTCGACATCGCCTACGCAATATCTCGCGCATATGTAGAGGCGAGCGACCCCTCCCGCCAAGTTCTCTGCGCGGGTCCCGCCGGGCCTGCGCTCAGGGCCTTGTCGACCGGGCCGCTCGCATCATTGGAGATGCCCTGACCACCGGAGGGTCAAACGCTGCGGGGAAGGTGCGAAGAGGTGCACATCGCCTACTCCGACAGGCCGGCGGCTTCGAGGGCCTGCTCGCGGCTTGGATACTCGCGGCCGCGGGCGATCCTTCGGTCGCGGAGGGTGAGGACAGTCCAGACGGTCGAATCCGTGTCGACTCCGCTGAGCTTGGCGCGTCCCCCGTACCGCTCAGCTACGACCAGCGTGTCCTCGCTGGCGTCGACCAGTTCCACCAGCTCCATCCTGAACTCGTCGAACATGTCGATCCAGTCCTGGAGCCACGCCCGCACGGCGTCCTTGCCGTGCATCGGACCGCGGTCGTCGGGAGCACCCTCGAACGCCCTGTAGTCGACATCGTCCGGCGAAGTGCTCCATGAACCGTTCAAGCCCTCCGCGGGCAAACGCCTCATAGGCCGTCTCCACGATCTCCACGTTCTCCTCCGACATCGCCTACTCCGACAGCCCGAGCGCTTCGAGGGCTTCCTGCGTTTCCTGATACAGGCGAATGCGGGCGATCAAGCCATCTTGTACCTCGAAGGCGAAGGTGCTCCGAGCGACGGTCTCGATGCCGTCCCGGCCCCGCACAAGACCGGTGTTGGGCACGACGACCCAGTCACCCGACTCGATGAAGCGGTCCGGCTGAATATCGATCTCCTCGAACGTCTCGAAGTAGTTCTCGTAGAACCTCAGGACCCGCTCGCGTCCCTGATACACGCGGGCCTCCAGCCCCAGGGAAGCGGACCAGTCCAGTTCGATGTCGGGATGGCTCAGTTCCCGCAGGGCCTCGAAGTCACGCCCGCTATAGGCCGCGATCGAACGCTTCACGATCTCCACGTTCTCCTCCGACATCGCCTACTCCGACAGCCCGGCGGCTTCGAGGGCGTCGGCCGCGGTCTCGAGTACTTCGACTCCGAAGACCTTGCCGTCGCCGCATGTCGACCACCAGGTCGGCGCATTCGGGCTCGACTCGGCTCTCCGTCCCGCGGCCCTGAACGCGGTGGAGTCACAACGACGCGGTCCCCCGCATCGCGGATTTCGCTCCACGTCGAACCGAACGTTCCCCAAGCCGTCGATCAGATCGCGCAGAACTGGCGCACAGCCTTCATGGCCTCGATAGAGCCGGCCCTCCAGCTGCGCCCGCAACGGCGAGCATTCGCACTCGCGGTCGAGTGCCTCGATCACGCGTCGAAATCGCCACGTCGGTTCAGCGCATCGCAGATCTCGCGCCAACCTCCACGTTCTCCTCCGACATTGCTCACGGAGTATCTCGCGGAAAGGTGCTGCCTTCTCGTCCAAAGCGACTACTCCGACAGCCCGGCGGCTTCGAGGGCAGCCGCTCGGTCGTCACCGAAGTACTTGAACTCGACCGGCTTCCCGTCCCGGAACGTCCACAGATTCCAGACATGCGACTCAACCTCGGCTCCGCTCCCCTTCCCCCGGGCGCTAAAGCGGATCAAGGCGACCACCTTGTCGTCCCGCGTCGAGCAGTTCCTGCGGCTCCCACACCGGCCAGCCGTCCCATGGTTCTCGCGATTGGGGTCAAGAACAGGCAAGCGCCTCGTCGCGACCTCGCAGGACGAACGGGTCGACGAGTCGGCGCGAGAAGTCAACGACGTACTCCGGGGCGGCCAGGTCATGGAGCGTGTCTGTGATCCCCTCGGCGTGAGCACCGCGTAGGCACGCCGCACGATCTCGACGTTCTCCTCCGACATCGCCTACTCCGACAGCCCGGCGGCTTTGAGGGCCTCTGCCTTGCTCTGGTAGGGCGGACTGCAGTCGGCGTTCCCCCTGGAACGTCCAGACCTGTGCGCCCTCTGCCGAGACCTCGGCACCACTGCCTCTTCCCCGGGCGCGGACCCCACCGACTCGGACCACCTGATCGCCGGCGTCGATTATCTCCGTCTCGAAGTACTCCATCTCCGACCAGACCTCCAATCTCCTCTCGAAGCGCGCCTTCACCGCGTCACGGCCACGGTAGACGCCGCTCTCCGGAGCCTCTGAGCTGGACCAGTCCGCGACGAAGTCATCGGGCGCGTGCTTGAAGGCGTCGTCGACGTCTCCGCGGTTGACGGCGTCCCAGATCGCACGGACCGTTGCCACATTCTTCTCCGACATCGCCCGCCCAGTATCTCGCGGCCCGAGCCCCCCAAGGAAATCGGCTTGCCTCAGATAAAAACTCGCCAAGAACGGGTGCTCCAGTTCCAAGAAGTTCAAGGCGTCGACCCCACCCCCCCTTCGTGGAAA
>CAWGTB010000014.1:0-126072 GCA_963825405.1 uncultured Solibacteraceae bacterium
AACATTACACGCGGGTGCCCGGCTTGCGCATGCTGGAATATTTCGACGACAAATCAGTGGACGTGCTACGCACGCGCTACCCGGAAATTCCGCGCGAGGCCCGGTCCGCCGTGCTGATTGAACAGGAACTGGCTGCCGAGGATGATCCCGAAATCGACCGTTGGCCGGATCGTCTCGATGAATCGGGCGCGCTCACAGACGCATCCTGGTTCGCGACCACAGCGCGCGATCGCGAGCGTTTCCGGGCCTTTCGCCATGCCCTGCCGGAGATTGTGAACGACACGGTGCGCCGCCGCGGCTTCATGAAATTCAGCTCGGATCACGCCGTGCCGCTCGATCGCAATGAGGAAATGCTGGATTACTACCGGTCAACGCTGGAAGCCGCGTTTCCCGGCCGCTACGTAATTTTCGGACACATCGGCGACGCGCACCTGCACGTGAATATCCTGCCGGAATCGGAAGACGATTCCGCCCGCGCCCGCGAGTTGATGATTGCCTTCGCGCGTCAGGCGGTGGCGCTGGGCGGTACGGTTTCGGCCGAACACGGCCTGGGAAAGCGCAAGGCGCATTTCCTGGAATTGCAGTTCACGCCGGCCGAAATCGAATCGATGAAGCAGGTGAAGCGGCGGATGGATCCCGCATGGTTGCTGGGCAGCGGCACGTTGTTCCCGGAAGGGCGGGCCGGGGGCCCACCCCACTAATTCAGCCGGTGGGGCAGGTCCCCGACCTGCCTCTTCTCACATGTACATCCCACCATTCACACTCAACACATGCCCGGTAATGTACGCCGCCTCGTCGCTGGCCAGAAACCGCACCGCGGCGGCCACTTCTTCCGCCGTCCCTAACCGCCCTAGCGGAATCCCTGCCGTGATTCGGTCCTTGAGTTCCACCGCCAGCGCCTGCGTCATGTCGGTATCGATAAACCCAGGCGCCACAGCATTCACGGTAATGTTGCGGCTGGCCACTTCCTGCGCGAGCGACTTGGTGAGCCCGATCAGCCCCGCCTTCGACGCCACATAGTTGGCCTGCCCGGCATTTCCCGCCTGTCCCACCACGGACGTGATATTGATGATCCGCCCCCAGCGCTCGCGCATCATTCCCATCAGCACCTGCTGTGCGGCGATAAAAGCGCCGGTCAGGTTGGTAGCCAGCACCAGCTCCCAATCGTCCGGCTTCATGCGCACCGCGAGGCCGTCTTTGGTGACGCCGGCGTTGTTCACCAGAATATCGATGCGGCCGAATTCCTTAGCGGTACGGGCAATGGCTTTGCGGATGGATTCCGCTTCGCGCATGTCAAGCTCCGCCACAAACGCCTCGCCGCCGCCCGCGCGAATCTCCGCAGCGACTTCCTCCAGCTTCTCAGCCTGACGGGCGGCTAGCGCTACGCGGGCCCCTGCCTTGGCCAGCGCCAGCGCGCAGGCGCGTCCAATCCCGCGGCTTGCTCCCGTCACCAATGCCGTTTTGTTTTGCATCAACGCTCCGAAGTGCAATCATAATAGACTCTCTCCGATGGCGTACACTAATCTGCGCGAATTCATCGCGAAACTGGAAAAAGAGCGCGAGCTGAAGCGAATTTCGCTCGAAGTGGACCCGGTTCTCGAAATCGCGGCGTTCGCCGACCGCTCCGTTAAGCAGGGCGGCCCGGCGCTGCTGTTCGAGAATCCCAAAGGCTCCCGCATTCCGGTGCTCATCAACAGCTACGCCAGCATGCGCCGCATGGAGATTGCGCTCGAGGTGGATTCGGTCGATGAGATCGCCCGCCGCATTTCCGAGTATCTGGAAATGCGCATGCCGGAAGGCCTGATTGGCAAGCTCAAGATGCTGCCCAAGCTGGCCGAGATGGGCTCGTTCTTTCCCAAAATCGTGAGCCAAGGGCCATGCCAGGACGTCATCCACCGCGAGGGTTTTTCGCTTTTCGATTACCCGATCCTGAAATGCTGGCCAGAAGACGCCGGGCGTTTCATCACGCTGCCTATGGTGTTTTCCCGCAACCCCGATACCGGTAAGCGCAACTGCGGCTGCTACCGCATGCAGATCTTCGACGAGCGTACGGCTCGGCATGCACTGGCAGACGCACAAGCAGGGCGCCGAGCACTACCGCCGTGAACAAGCGCTAGGCCGCGCCAACGCGTATGGATGTCGCCGTCGCCATCGGCTGCGATCCCGCCACCATGTACTCGGCGATTTTGCCGCTGCCGCCCGATTTGGACGAGATGATGATCGCCGGCTTCATGCGCTCGAGCCCGGTCGAGATGGTCAAGTGCCAGATCGATCGATCTGGAGGTTCCCGCGCAGTCCGAAATCGTGCTCGAAGGCTATGTCGAGCTGGGCGAGCTGCGCACCGAAGGCCCGTTCGGCGACCACACCGGCTACTATTCACTCGCCGACGAGTACCCCGTGTTTCACGTCACGTGCATCACGCAGCGCAAGAATCCGATCTACGCGACCACGATTGTCGGCCCGCCGCCCATGGAAGATTTCTACATGGGCAAAGCCATCGAGCGCATTTTTCTGCCGTTGATGCGGTTGCAATTGCCCGAAGTGCGCGACATCTGCATGCCGGCCGAGGGAATTTTTCACAATTTGATTTTGGTTTCGATCCGCAAATCGTACCCGGGCCATGCTCGCAAAGTGATGTCGGCGATCTGGGGCCTCGGTCAGGCGATGTTCAGCAAGGTGATCGTGGTGGTGGATGAAGATGTCGACGTTCAGAACGTGCGCGAAGTGGCGTGGAAAGCGCTGAACCACATTGACCCTGAGCGCGATATTCAATTCACGATGGGGCCGGTCGATTCGCTCGACCACGCCAGCCGACTGCCCAATTACGGCTCGAAGATGGGCATCGACGCCACCAAGAAATGGCTGGGCGAAGGATTCACACGCCCCTGGCCCGGCGAGATTCGGATGACGCCGGAAGTTAAGCAGCGCGTGGATGAATTGTGGAAGAAAGCCGGGCTGTGAGGCGTCAGGCCGGAACGATGCGGGCGTGACCCTGCTTGCTGTAATCCAGTATTTTGCCGTCCTTGGTCATCAGCTTCGCACCGGTGACGCGCGCGGTGGCGATCAGTATACGGTCGGCGGGGTCGCCCTGAAAACTGCCCGGAAGCCGCGAGCTTTCTATCGCGATTTCGGTGTTCAACGGAATCAGCGAAAGGCCTGGAGTTCCTAGCGCGGCGCGAATCCACTCCGCGCAGCTCATGCGCAGTTCCAGACGGCCTTTGGCTTCCAGCATTCCCACTTCCCAGACCGAAATCACGGACACGCCCAACTCGCCCGCGCGAGCGGACCTCTCGATGGTCCGCAGGCTGCCATGCACAAATCGGCTGGTGAGGCCGAGCTGCATCCAGACCCAACAGTGGGTGTCCAGAAGCAGCCCTGCCTCAGGCATCGGCCTCCCAGGCCTCACCGGGTAGAGAAAATATCGCCCGTAATGCGGGCGGAGCCTTTGAGCCTGCCAAAGATAGCTGGCGGCTCCTGGTCGACCGGTACCAGACGGGCGATGGGTTTGCCGCGCTTGGTAATGACGATCTCCAGGCGATGCTGGGCGACCTCGTCCAACATTCCCAGGCACTTGGCTTTGAACACTCCAGCGGGTATTGTCTCTGACATGGCTATGGTCATATTACCATGGTCATGACGCAAACGCCACCGCTCGACGCCGCACAAAATTGAAACGCCGCGCGCGGAGTTGGTAGACTGGAGTTCCCTTCAACACGGTGGGTGTAGCTCAGCTTGGTAGAGCGCCGGATTGTGGTTCCGGTGGCCGAGGGTTCGAATCCCTCCACCCACCCCAAGCGAAGTTCGCGAAAGCGGCGCGAACAACCGCGCCGCGTCGACGGCTCTACGCCGACAAGGCTGACTGATCCTACTTACGGTCGAGCTTCGTAAACAATGTTGAATGGTGTTTCCGCGGCGCGCCGGAAGCGGTTGAACCCGGCCGAGGTCACCACTTCCCGAATGCGCTTCTCGCCGGCCTGGGCGCCCAAGCACAATCCGACTTCCTGGGATCGAGAGCAGGGCGTGCATAGCAGCGTCGAGAAGCCATAGTAAACTCGCCCCACCGGATTCAAATTGTCCTTCAACTTATCATTGGCAAACGGCTCAACGATCATCCACGTGCCGTCCTTGGCCAGAGACTTGCGGACGTGCGCAGACGCCCCGGCCGGGTCTCCCATGTCATGCAGGCAATCGAAGACCGCCACAAGGTCGTAATCTTTTCCGGGAAATTCTTTGGCCTTGGACACCGCGAAAGTGACGCGGTCGGCGACGCCGTTACGCCGGGCGGACTCGCGGGCTGCTTCAATCGACTTGTCGTGGTAATCGAATCCGAAGAAGTGCGACTTGGGAAATGCCTTCGCCAGCAATATCGTGGAAGCGCCTTGTCCGCAACCGACGTCGGCTACGCGCGCCCCTGCTTCCAGTTTCGCTTGGACGTCGTGCAAGGCTGGAATCCACGCGCTCACAAGATTGGCGGCATAGCCTGGACGAAAAAACTTTTCACAGCCGTGGAAGACGCCGTCAACGTGTTCACCCCAGCCCATACCGTTGCCCGTACGGAAGGATTCCGTGATGCGCGGAACCGCCGCGAGCGAACCTAAAGCCAGTTCGAAGGCTCCGGGCAGATAGGCGGGGCTGTCCTCGGTAGCCAGCGTGAGTTCTTGTTCCGCGTTCAGGCTGAACTTGCCGGTCTTGTCGTCGTAGGTGATGTACCCGCCGGCCGCCTGTGAAGACAGCCACTCGCGTACATAGCGCTCATCAGTCTTGGTCTTGGCGGCAAGTTGCGCAGGCGTCATCGGATTGCCGGCGAGGGCTTTGTAGAGCCCCAACTTCTCTCCAATCACGACCATGCCGGAATGGACCGCGGCGCCAAGATCGGTCACGAATTGTCCGATAAAGGCGTTCAGTTTGTTCATGTCAAGAGCAGGTGCCTGTGTTGTACTCATGGTTTCTCCTTCTCTGGAAAACGCGCAGAACGGGACAGAAGTGGATCACGACGGCTTACGTATTCCAGACTGACGCAACTAACTTCCATCTCCGCAATCACTTACCCATCAGCCGAACCCTGCGGGAGATTTCCCGATTGTGGCTAATCTGGACCGGCTTTAAAGTCGAGGTATCGAAAATTAGAAACCGGACCGGAAAGGCAACGGTCGTTGTCTCCTCGGAAAGTGTGGACTACGTGTTTTGGAAACGTCCTAAAGAAACGTCTTTGCTAGGGATCACGGAATCCGGCGATCTTGCGCCCGCCGGAGAGAGCCGTACGATTTTGCGAGCGCCGTATTTCGTCGGCAGCAAAGCACCGGGCCGCCAGTACGCCGATCAGAAACCCTGGAAGTTTCATGCCTCGGACCTGCTGAAGGTGATCGCGGTGCTGTTGCTTATCGCTGCGTTGTCGACTACGATTCTGCACTCGGCGGGCGGCGGCAGCAATTTCCCGGCCATGCCTTGGGAAGGAAATGTCGCGCGCTTCCTCGGCGTTCCTGAAACTCCACAGGTGACAAAAACTACAGCTGCCTTACAGAAAGATATCGTCCTGGTGGTCGAGAACGATCCGGAATTGCGCCGGGTCGCACTGACCACGCTGAGCCGCCATGGATTCACGGTGCTGCTTGCCTCCTCCGGCGCCGAAGCGTTCCAGGTTTTTGGCCGCGCGGCCAACGAAGTGGGCCTGGTGATTCTCGGCGCAGGGCCGGATACGGTCCGCACGCGCGACGAGATTCGCAAGGTCCGTCCCAATGTCAAGGTGCTGGTGTCGAAAGTGCCCGGCACTTTGACCTTCGCCGGGCTGGGCGGCGGTATTCTTCCGCGTCCGTATACCGCCGGCCAGCTAGCGGAGGCCGTCCACAAAGCCGTCGGCTGGCCTAATGGGGCAGGCAGATGAGCGGACAAGCAGCGACTCCGGCGAAAGAGCAATTTATCGATTTCTATGAGCTGATGCAGATAAGCCCGAACGCCGAAATCGACACGATCCAGCGCGTCTACCGCATGCTGGTGGTGCGCTATCATCCCGACAATTCGCACACCGGCGACGTCGACAAATTTCTATTGCTCAAGCAGGCTCACGAAATACTGAGCGATGCGCAGCGGCGCGCCATCTACGACATGCAGTACGGCAATCGCGTCATCGAGCCGCTGCCGGTATTCGAGCTCAAGGAATTCACCGCCGGCCTGGAAGGCGAAGTGAACCGCCGCATGGGCGTGTTGTGCCTGCTCTACAATCGACGGCGCGGCAATCAGGATGCGCCCGGACTTTCCATTCTCCAGCTGGAAGTGCTGATGTCGTTTCCCCGCGAACATCTGATGTTTACGGTCTGGTATCTCCACGAGAAGCATTACTTGAAAACCGGTGAGAATTCCGACCTGGTCATCACCGCCGAAGGCATGGATTACGTCGAGACCCGCGTGCCCAACAACGGCCTGGTGCACAAGCTGCTGAAGTCGGCTGAGAGCGGGACATCGCGCGTGAAATCGGCGGATGAACTCTCGACCACCTGGGATGCGACGCAAGCGTCCGGGCGGATTTTCAACTAAGAATTTCTCGCAGAGACACAGAGTACGCAGAGAAAACCAAACAGAATTAATTGCGTTGTAGTTCTCTGCGTCCTCTGTGTCTCTGCGGGAAATGTCTTAAGCCGTTTCACCCCGGCCCCGTAACCCCGCAATTGGTTGTTGCGCCTCCACTCATTTGATATAGTTGACTCGTCTCAGACCCCACGAAAGGAAGGTGCCCCATGAGTCCCAAGAAGCCTAAGAACGGCGTTTCGCGCCGCGGGTTTATTGGCGGAGCAGGAATCGGCGCAATCGGTACTGGCATTCTCGAAACTCCAGCGCTGGCAGCGGATAGCGGTAAGTCTTTTGGTCCCGGCGCGGTGCCGATCACCCTGCGCATTAACGGCAAACCTTATAGTCTGACCATCGAGCCGCGCGTCACTCTTTTGGACGCCCTGCGCAATCATCTGGAACACACCGGCGCCAAGCGGGTCTGCGATCGCGCAACCTGCGGCGCCTGCACGGTGATCGTCAACAACAAAGTGGTGTATAGCTGCACGGTGCTGGCCATCGACGCGCAGGACAAAGATATTCAGACCATCGAAGGGCTCACCTCAGGCAGCCAACTGCATCCGGTCTCGGCCGCGTTCGTGAATAACGACGGCCAGCAGTGCGGCTACTGCACGCCTGGATTCGTGATGGCAGCCAAGGGATTCCTGGACAAGCATCCCAACCCCAGCTATGAAGACGTCGAAAAGGGCTTGGGCGGCAACCTGTGCCGCTGCGGCACCTATGTCGGCGTTCGCAAAGCGGTGCTCGAAGCTGCGAAAGAGATGAAGGGAGGACGCAATGCCTGACTATAGCTGGCCTCCAGTGGATACACGCAAGACGATCGGCAAGCCGATCAGCCGTCTCGACGGCGGCATGAAGTCCAGCGGGCGCGCCAAATACGCTTCTGACTTCAATCGCAACGATTTGCAACACGCGGTGATCGTGACCTGCCCGCACGCGCATGCGAAGGTGGTCAAAATCGACACCAGCGCAGCCGAGAAAACGCCGGGCGTCAGCGCTGTGAAAGTAATTTCCCCGCCGGGAACGGAAATTCAGTGGGCGTACACGGAGGTGGTCGGCATTGCTGCTTCCAGCGAACAGATCGCCCGCGACGCTGCCCGCAAAGTCAAAATTGATTACGAGGTGATGCCGCATCTGGTTCGCGAAGCCGATCTCGCCAAAGCCGGCAATCGCGCCAAAGCCGCCGGCGAGCAGATCAAGGGCGATCCCGACAAAGCGTTTCAGGAAGCCGACGTCACCGTGGAAGGCCAGTACGGCATTCCGGTGATCAATCACACGCTGCCTGGAGCCCCACGGCCAGGTGGTCGAATGGAAGGGCGAGCAGGTTAACGTGTGGCCGTCCACGCAGAACGTTTCGGGCATTCCCGGCGACCTGGCGCAAGCGCTGAAAATTCCGGCCTCCAACATTCGCTCGCAGATGCAATTCATCGGCGGCGGATTCGGCAGCAAGTTCGCCGCGGACCGCTGGGGCGTTGAAGGCTCGCATCTTTCGAAGCTGAGCGGCGGCAAGCCGGTCAAGCTGTTTCTGGATCGCGCGCAGGATCAGGCCATCGCGGGCAACCGGCCCTCGGCATACGGCAAGATCAAGATCGCGGCCAAGAAAGACGGCACCATCACGGCGTGGCAGTCGGAGTCCTGGGCGTCGGGTGGAATTGGCGGCGGCGGCGCTCCTCCGATCCCGTACGTTTACGAAATCCCCAACCAGCGCAAGAATCACATTGCGGTCGCGACCAACACTGGCCCGCTGCGGGCGTGGCGCGCACCCAATCACCAGCAGGCCTGCTATCTCACCTGCACGGCGATGGAGGATCTGGCCGCGAAACTCAAGATGGATCCGGTCGAGTTCTTCTCGAAAAATGCCGATCTGACCACGCGTCCGGAAGTTTACCGGGCGCAGCTCAAGAAAGGCGCCGAGTTGATCGAGTGGAACAAGCGCTGGCATCCGCGCGGCGAATCCGGCAACGGTCCGGTGAAGCGCGGCCTGGGCCTGGCGCTCCATACATGGGGCGGCGGCGGACACAACAGCCAGTGCCGCACTAATATTCATCCGGACGGCACGGTGGAAGTGGAGCTGTGCAGCCAGGATTTGGGAACCGGCACGCGCACCATCATCACCCAGGTTGCGGCCGAAACGCTGGGCCTGCCGATGGGCGCGATCACGCTGCACATTGGCGACACGCAGCTTCCGCCGTCAGGGCCTTCGGGCGGATCGACCACGGTGGGCGGCGTTTCTTCGTCCACTCGCAAATCGACAGTGAACGCTTTGGCCAAACTGCTGGATGCGGTCGCGCCTTCGATGGGCGTTCCTGTCGAACAGTTGCAAGCAGTCGACGGCCGCATCCAGGTGAAAGGCAATTCTTCGAAGAGCCTTACCTGGAAAGCTGCCTGCCAGAAGCTGGGCGTCAGCAAGATCTCCGAAATGGGCGAGAACAACCAGCGCAATCCCGGCGGGTTGAATTCATCGGGAGTCGGCGGCGTGCAGATGGCGGATGTTTCGGTGGACATCGAAACCGGCATCGTCAAAATGAATCGCGTGGTGGCGGTGCAGGATATCGGCCTGGTAATCAATCCCAAGCTGGCCGAGAGCCAGATTCACGGCGCCTGCATCATGGGAATCTGCGCGGCCCTGATGGAAGAACGCATCATGGACGAGCAGACCGGCACGGTTTTGAACCCCGAGATGGAGTTCTACAAACTGGCCGGGATTGGCGACATCGGCGAGATTATCGCGCATCTGGATATTACGCCCGATCACGACAAGCGCGGCGTCATCGGACTGGGTGAGCCGCCGGCGATTTCGCTCATCACCGCGATTGCCAACGCCGTGGCCAACGCCATCGGCGTGCGCGTGCCGGATGTTCCACTCACGCCTAACCGGGTGCTGGCAGCACTCGACAGGAGGAATGCATAATGCAAGCCTTCGAATACGCAAATCCTACAACGCTTCAAGAGGCGCTCGGCCTGCTTTCCACCAAGTGGGGAGAGGCGGATGTGCTGGCCGGCGGCACCGACCAGATCAGCCTCATGAAGGAATATCTGGCGACGCCCAAGCGCGTGGTCAACATCAAAAACATCAAGGAACTCGGTGGTATCACGACCTCGAAGACCGGGCTGCGCATTGGCGCCACGGTCACCTTGGATGAATTGCTGGAAAACGCTGAGGTCCGCAAGAATTTTCCCGCGCTCACCGCGGCGGCTCACGGCGTTACAAGCCCGCAGCTTCGCAACATGGGAACCGTCGGCGGCGATCTGTGCCAGCGCCCGCGCTGCTGGTATTACCGGCGCGGTTTCGGTCTGCTGGCCAAGGACGCCAATGGCGGCTCGCTCGTACCTAAGGGCGACAATCGCTATCACGCCATTCTGGGCAACACGGGGCCGGCGTATTTTGTCAGCGCCTCCAGCCTGGGACCGGCGCTGATCGCGCTGGGCGCCAAAGTGAAGCTGGTATCGCCCTCGGGCAGCCGCAGCGTCGATGTCGAGAAATTTTTCGTGACGCCGCAAAATGAGGGCGCGCGCGAGATTGCTTTGCTGCCCAACGAGATCCTGACCGAGATCACCGTTCCTCACGAAGGCGCAAAAAGCGCGACCTACGAAGTGCGTCAAAAGGAGGCGCTGGATTGGCCTCTGGCGGCGGCTTCGGTTGCGCTCAAGATGAAAGGCAACACGGTGGCCTCGGCGCGAATCGTGCTGGGACATGTCGCGCCTACGCCTTGGGTGGCATCGCAAGCCGGCCAGTGGCTGGCGGGCAAAGCCATCACGGAAGAGTCCGCCGCCGAAGCCGCCAAGGCTGCGCTCGAAGGCGCAACTCCGCTCAGCGAAAACGGCTACAAAGTGCAATTGGCGCGCGTAGCCGTAAAGCGGGCATTGCTCGAAGCCGCTTCGGGCAAACGGGCCTGAGATGTCGCCTTCCGGCGAGCGTGCGGGACTGGCCAATATCGGCGAGGATCGCTGCGCCAACCTGCGCTGGAAGGGATTGTTCATCGAAGCTGCGTGGGACCCCACCGTTCCACGCAGCAACGATCGCGCCTTCTGGTGCCAGCACACCTACAATTGCCTCGGACCGGATGGCAGACTGGTCGATGATTACGAGTGCAACCCCGCGCGCGCCTGCTATCATGCTTTGTAAATGAAAGCGCAAGCGCCCTGCGCCTCCTTTCCAAAGTAAACCCGTGACTGACGCGGAAAATCAATTTCTCACCCAAGTCGGACCGGGCACGCCGATGGGCAACCTCATGCGGCAATACTGGATTCCGGTTCTGCAATCTACGGATTTGCCGGAGAAAGACGGCGCCCCGCTGCGTGTGCGGCTGCTGTGCGAAAATCTGGTGGCCTTCCGCAATTCGGATGGCAAGGTCGGCTTGATGGACCACGTTTGCCCGCATCGCTGCGCGTCGCTTTTTTTCGGGCGCAACGAGGAAAACGGGCTGCGCTGCCTGTATCACGGCTGGAAATTCGATATCGAAGGCCGCTGCCTGGACATCCCTAACGAGCCGCCGGGTAGCACGCTCAACGAGCGGATTCGGACGACGGCATATCCGTGCGTGGAAAAAAACGGCGTCATCTGGAGTTACCTCGGCCCGAACCGGGACAAGCTGCCACCGCTGCCGGAACTGGGCTGGGCGCTGGTTGGGCCGTCCCAGCGCGGGGCGTTACGCTATCAGCGCGCGTGCAACTGGCTGCAAGCGATGGAAGGCGATTTCGACTCGTCGCACTTGAGTTTTTTGCATCTGGCGTTCGAGCATGGCGCAGCGGCCGATAAAAAGGCGGGCATTGATTATTACCGCAACCTGGCGCGCATGGACAAACAGCCGCTGCTCGAAGTGCAGGACACCGACGTCGGCGTGATGTATGGCGCGCGTCGTGACGCCGACGACGGAAAGTTTTACTGGCGCGTCACCCAGTTCATGCTGCCGTTCTATACCAGCGTGCCGGGTTATGGCGGAAAAAATCGCGACAAAGTGTGGGTGCCGCTCGACGACGAACACACCATGGTCTGGGAGCCGCACTGGTCATCGACGCGCGAATTGTCCGCGGAGGAGCAAAAAGGCTGGAAGGACCGCGTCGGCCCCAGCGGTTTTTTGCCCGACACCAATGACTGGCTCGGCCGGCATCGCCTCGCCGCCAACGCCGGCAATGATTATCTGCAGGACCGCGAGCGGCAAAGGACACAGAATTTCAGCGGCCTGGAAAATGTCACACCCATTCAGGATGGCGCAATGCAGGAGAGCATGGGCGCGGTATGCGACCGCACCAAAGAGCATCTGGGCGCGTCCGACGCGGCCATCGTGCGCATGCGCCGCCGCTTGATCCACGCGGCCAAGGAACTGGCGGCCAACAAAATCCCGCCCGGCGTGGAAGATCCCGCGCTCTACTGCAAACACGGCGACCAGGTGCTGCTGGGCGAAAACGAATCCTGGGTCGAGCAATACGCGGCCAAGATGAATCAGGATTATGCAGCACTGGTTGCCCGGAGAAAGCCGGTAGCGGGTTAGTTTGAATCTTCGCTCGACCACAGAAAACCAGCGAAGCAAATGAGAAGAACAATGAAAGCACTGGCCATAATCTCTAAGCCCTCAAAGCTGGTTACCGGAGCCAGAAGGAACACCAAGCCAGCAATACCCCCAATGGCTTGGGTCACCAGCCGGATGGTTTTTTTAAAGTCTTTCATTTCTGCCCGGCTACGCCCTAAATGTCAACTGACCCCCTACCGAAACCCTTGACAGTTGTATAATTAATCGTACAAGGAGGCTTGGGATGAAGCGAATTCTCTGGACAATCCTGGCATTGTCTTTGGCTACTGGCTTGAGTTTTGGAGCCAGCCTTTCAACCGGCACCATTACTGGCGACTACGTGGAAGCGCGCACGGCGGACGTTTTCACCGGCCCGTGTTTTGCGAACTCTGAAGTGGGCCTCACCGGCGAACTGGCGGTTTTCGGCTGGAAGGTGACTAAGGGCTCCTGGTCCGGCGTCAGCCTGGATGGGCTGGGCGTGGTGGGCGTGGTTCGCGCCAGCTACACGCTGGGCGATGTCTATCATGAATTTTATCCGGTGAAGTCGGTGCTTATCGTCGACAGCCGCGCCACCGCCGAGCAGCGTCTGGCTCTGCAGCAATTCGCCAAGCACATGGGCGGCGATCTGTTATCGGATGTAGCGCGCGTCGACTATCAACCGATTGACCTGACCTTCGCCAACGACGACGTGCACAGCATGAAAGCCAACCTCACCGCCGGCGCCATCGCCAGGATTCAGACCCGCGCCATGAACGAAGGCGATCATCTTTGCGGCAACGAGCTGCCCTGGTACCGGCCGCTCTCGAAGCTCAGCCATTCCATGCCGGCTTTCGCACTGGCGCATGATTTCCGCGGTCAGGGACTGAACGCCACGTGGAGCAGCCCCGACAAGCGCAGCGCGTTCGTCGGCAGCTTCCAGGAAGCATCCGAGTAAACAAGTTTCGAACTGCCAATCCTTCCGCCCGGCGTAGCGACAGCGCTCCGCCGGGTTTTTTTTATTTAATGGGTGCGACTGAGGCTTCCAGATCGTGCGACGGATACTGGTAGAACTCGCCAAGGTAAGAGAATTTTTCGATGGTGCCCTCGCGCACGCGATCTTCGATAATCGCGCCGAACGGGATGCTCACGTAATCGTTGAGCGGGATGCGGGTACGCGGGTTCAGCTTTCTGGCTTCAATGGATTTGGTTAGCTCGAACTTGGGCATGTGGCGCCTCCATGGCTGTGAGATGGGGCTATCGGAAGCATTCTAGCGTAGAGCAACATTTTCCAGAACGCTGAGGCCGGTCTCGACCTTCGACGTCTCAAAGCAGCGTGCCAGTTGCGCGACGTGTGCGCGCAGCCGCAAGCGGCTTACGGCTTGCGCGGCGGCAGCGCGAACTTTCTGGTCCGCATCTTCGAGACACTGCAAAATCGGCGCAGCATCTTCGTTAGTCAGCCTAGCGAGAGGGGCGGCGTACAGGGCGGCTGCCCGCACGGCGGGGTCGGCGTGGCGAATCAGCGGCGCGAGCGATGGCAGGTGAAGGGTGTGTCCCCACGCGCGGAACATTTCGAGCGCAATGATTTTTTGCCTCGGCTCACTGAAACGGAGAACGGCGGGAAGGGCTTCGGCTGCCAGCGCGGGGCCGTAGCGGCGCAGGCTCTCATTCATGATGGTGCGCACCATCTGCGATTGGCGCGTGGCGACGCGAAATACGGCTTCGACATCCGAGGGACCGCCCCAGCGAACGAGGGCGCGCCCCGCCTCCAGTTTCACGAAATCGTCCTTGTCGGCGAGTGCGGCTAGCACCGTGCGGTGTCCTATTTTGCGGCTCGCCAGTGCGAGGCGTGCGACTGCTTCTCTTCGGCGCGAGGCACTCCAACTGCAATACCGCCGTTCCCACTGCGCGGTGAATTGCAGGCTGACGGCCAAGTCAACGAGACGCCGCCGCGCCGGGTTTTGAGTGGAGCGCAGCAACTCGACCAGGGATTCTTCCAGGCGTCGTGATTGCTGTGCGCGCAAGCGCTGCAAATCAACGGTGCGGTCGACGCCCGCCAGGTGTGCGGCCAGTGCTTCGCGAATCTGCGATTGCTGGTGTGACGAACTCTTGCGGTGCCAGCGGCGGACGGCCTGCCATCCCGACCAGGCGCCGGGAACGGCCATCACCGCGACGGGGGTCAAGGTTAGGGGCGACACATGCGAAATCTTCCTGTGAAAATTCTACGGCATTACTTGAGGTGCGAGCTATATATGCTTTGGTTAACAACGAGTTGGGCGTGAGAGTTAATGCGCTTCTCGATCAGGCGGATGGCGTTTCTTGCGGCCATCGACAAATCCACCGCTGGTGCGAAACCGAAGCCGCGGCCGCCTGCCATCAGCGGTTCGCTTTTGGATGCAAGCTCGGTCAGCTTGGGCAGGTCGGAAGCGTCGCCCAGTTCTCCGATCGCCCGCAAGGCCACCAGGTGCATGGGCGGATCGCTGGTTTTCAGCATCCGGCGCGCTACGGCGACGATGGCCGGGTCCTGAAATTGAATCGCCCGGTTCAGTGCCATGGTTCCGACAATGCCGCTGGCCGGAACCAGATCCAACAGGTACGGAAGCACGGATGGGTCCTGATATTGCGCCAGACCCTGGAATGCGCCCGTCGCTACGGACAGATTGGGATCGCGCGCGGTTTGCGTGAGCAGGGGCAACATTTCCGGAAGCAGCAGCGCGCCCAGCTCGCGGGCAGCGACGGCGCGAATTTCCGGCTCGTCACCGGCTAAAGCCTTCTTCAGCTCTTCGACTGCGCCAGCTTCGCGCAGATTGCGGGCCGCGCAGGCCAGCACCGGCGGGCTGTCGAGCGCGCGGAACATGGCTTCCAAAACTTCTTTCGACTTCACGCCGCGCAGCTCGAAGCATGCATCGTTGCGCTGCGAAACGTTCCGCTTGCCATCCAGTATGCGGGCGATGCGGGCGTCGTCTTGTGCGCACAAACTGATCGCGGTGATTAAGAAAATGGCGTATTTCATAGCTCCTCAAAAATCGGGCAAGGCACACCATCCTCCCGGCATGCCCTGCCCTATCACCTAGAAGGTCGGTATCCCTTTTCCGTTGGTGCCATCCTGCTGGCTATGCTTGAACCCGGCGTGCGGCGGGGCGTGAAACGGAAAACGCGTGAGATACGGAACGTCGTTGGAATTCACCCCGTCGCCCAATTCGTTGTTGGGCGCGACGCCGAATCCCGGAACCAGCACACCGGCTACGGCGCGAAAACCGATGTCCACTACATCGTCACCGATGCGGCGCCCTCCGAAAGGCCAGCCGGCGAGATCGCCTCCTAACGGGCCCAGCCGGTTTTGGCTCGCGGCCGGAGTTGGAGGAATGGTCAGATCGATGCGCGTAATATCCGGCACGTAGACGCCGAGCAGGTCCATGCGCGGCGCCGGCGGCACGTTCAGGCCGAACACGCCGTGAAAAACGACAGACGCCAGGATCGGGTCACCAATGAACAGTGCATAGTTGCCGTCATTGGCCGGCTGGCTGCGGTTCCAACGGTCTTTCAAAGGCAGCGGAATGAGCGCTTCCACAGTCAATGGGTTGCCGACGCGGTCCACTTGCGTCCACTCGCCATAATGAATGGGATCGTCGGGGCTGGGACGAACCGTCACGATTTGCCGGTAGGTGCTGGCCCAGGCGCCGATCTTGGCATTGGTAGCTTTAGGATCGGTAGGCACCTTGCCATCGGCGGTGAGCGCGATGATCGGCGCCTCGACCGCGATCAGGCTGATGTTGTAGCCCGCAAAACCGTCCACGGCGTTGGGGAACGGGCTGCCCGGCGCCGTGTCGGCTGCACCGGCGAGCACCGGAGCGGGCGCGCGGAAATTCAGGAAATCGAACACCGCGGCGCTGTCGAAATAAAAGGCGTCGTCGCGCGGACCGGCGAAGACGCGCATGCCGTTGGGCAATTCGAAGACGGAAGTCGCGCCTAGGTTGGCTTCATAATTCGGCGTGGCTTTGGGGCCCTGGTTGGGCGGGGCAACGGACAGCAAATGGCCATTCTTGTCGGTGAAATACTGCTGCACGTGCCCGGTGTGCAGGTTGGTGATGGTCACCGAATAGGTTTGATACAGCAAGATGCCGGCGCTGTCGATATTGTCGATCACGCCAAAATACGAGAGGAACGTATTGTTGGACCTCAGCGTGGTCTTGAACTGGAAATCGATCAGCAAATCCTGGTTGCCGTCCAGGCCCCGGGAATTATTGACGTTGAACCGGTAGAGCACGCTATCGGAGAACTTGTAATAGCTGGGGCCGTTGTCGGGATTCTGAAAGCCCTGCGCGCTCATGCTCATCACCACGCGGTCGGACTTGCCATCTTCCCAACTGCGGAAAATATAGAAATCGTTCAAATTGGCGGTTTGGTCTTCCAGCAGCAACGGGCCGTTCCGATGGCTGGCGGCAAAAGCTCCCGATGCCAACAGAAGGGCGGCTGCACAGGAACGTAAGGTTCGATGTAGCACTGTCATCTCCTTCGCAAATTGAGCTTACGAGGTCGACCTCTAGTTGTAAGCTTTCAAGCGGGATACGAAGCGGATGGGCTATTCGGATGTGGAAAAGGCCGAAATCTCTCGGAACCCGAGCTTTGGGATCGTCGTAGAGTGATTTTAGCCATGATGACCGAGCAAGTTCGCTCCGTGCTCTCCGATTGCCGCTACGGTCTCCGGCAACTCCGTAAGAACCCGGGCGCCAGCGCAGTCATGGTCTTTACGCTCGCCCTGGCCATCGGCGCGACTACAGCGATTTTCAGCGTGGTTTACGGCGTGCTGCTGCGGCCTCTGCCATACCCCGATTCGAGCCGGATCATGGCGGTCTTCGAGGTCAACTCGGCGGGCCGGTGGGCACGTCTCGCGGACCCGAACTTCGACGACTTTCGCGATCAAAACCGCAGCTTCCAGGCAATGGCAAAGTACCATGGCATCATCGCGTCCGTTTCGGGTGCTGCCCAGCCTACGCGCACGGCAGCCGCCAGCGTCTCGCCCGGCTTTCTCAAGGTCTTCGGTATTCAGCCGATCATCGGCAGGGATTTCGTCGCCAGCGACTCGAAGAAAGGGGCTGCGCCGGTCGTTCTGGTTAGTTATGGATACTGGAGGCAGTACCTCGGATCGGTGCCGGACCTCTCGCAGGCCCACCTGAAGATTGATGATGCGGTCTTCTCCGTTGTTGGCGTGCTCCCGGACGGATTTCACTTCCCGCAGGACGTGAGTCTGTGGCTGCCGGCCGATTTGGGCGGCGAAAACCCAAGCCGAACATCGCATAATTACAATGCGGTCGGGCGTCTACGCGACGGCGTGAGTGTCGCGCAAGCCAACGCAAATATCAGCACGATCGCGCGCCGCATCCACGATACATCCAGCGAGCAAAACGATTATCTTCTCAAGGATGGAATCGTCGTCTCGCTACAGGAGTCGATCACCGGCAAGGCCCGGTCGCCACTGCTGATCCTGCTTGGTGCGGTGGGATTTCTGCTACTGGTGGCGTGCGCGAACGTAGCGAATGTGCTGCTGGCACAAGCGTCGGTGAGAGATCGTGAGCTCGCTATTCGCCGCGCGCTCGGTGCGGGGCGCCGGCGGCTGATTCGTCAATTCCTTACCGAGACATTTCTGCTTTCGCTACTGGGAGGCATCCTGGGCGTCTTGGGAGCGCTTGGCGGGGTGGTGGGATTAGTTGCGCTGGCGCCCGCGAACCTGCCCCGGCTCGACAGCGTCTCGATTAGCAATCCAGTACTTGGGTTCGCGTTTCTGCTTTCCACCGCGGTCGCCACTGGCATTGGAGCGTTTACGGCCGCTCGCGCAACTTCCGGGGACCCGCGCAAAGGCCTGGTGGAAGGCGGGCGCGGACAGGCGGGCTCCCAAAGCGGCCAGCGCGTCGGCCGGGTGATCGTAGCGGGCCAGATCGCGATCACGCTAGTGCTGGTGGTGGGAGCGGGATTGCTCGGGCGTAGCCTGATGAAAGTGCTCGAAGTGAATCCCGGATTCCGCGTGGACAAAATCGTCACGATGGACGTCTCGCTTCCGCAAGTGGAGGATCCTCAGGCCAAGGCGGGTCAGGCGATTTTCTTTTCAAATCTGATCGACCGGCTCCAACAAACCCCGGGAGTGCGTAAAGTTGGCGCGACCAGCGGCCTGCCGATGGATGGCGGTCTTGCTGAAGGAATGTTTCTGCTGATGACGCAAAACGAGGTCCCGAAAAACATGGATGGTTTTGGGGCCATGTTCCAGCAAAAGGAACGTATTGGCAATGCGGATTTCTGTGTCGCCACCGACGGATACTTCCAGGCTCTGGGCATTCCGCTGATTCGAGGTCGAATCTTTGACCAGCGCGACGGCGCAAATTCTCCGCATGTTGCCGTGATCAGCGAATCGCTGGCACGCGACCGGTGGCCAAATCAGGATCCGCTCGGCCGCACCATTGAGTTTGGCAATATGGATGGCGATTTGCGTTTGCTAACCATCGTCGGGATCGTGGGCGACACTCACGAATATGGCCTCGATGCGCCGCCGCGTCCGACCGTTTACGTGAATCTATTCCAACGGCCGCGCGCGGCGATGACCATAACAATGCTAAGCGATGCGGGCACGCCGTCGGTCACCTCGACAGCGCGAGGAATTCTCCAGGACCTCAACCCGGAGATTCCTGCGAGGTTCCGGACGTTTTCGCAAGTCTATTCCGCGTCGCTCGGCTCGCGTAAATTCAACGTCATTCTCATCGGGTTCTTCGGAATCACCGCGCTGCTGTTGGCGACGGCTGGAGTGTTTGGCGTGATGGCTTATTCCGTGAGCCGCCGCACGCGTGAAATTGGGGTACGTGTCGCCCTCGGTGCGCGCTCGGGCGACGTTCTCAGGATGATATTGGGCCAGGGAATGCGTACGATTCTTATGGGGGTGGCGATTGGGATTTTAGGGTCGCTGGCCCTCACGCGTACGGTGGAGTCGTTGTTGTTCGGCGTGACCGCTACCGATCCGCTGACTTTCGGCGGTGCGACAGTGCTACTGGTCGGGATCGCGCTGCTGGCTTGCTACATTCCAGCGCGGCGGGCAACGAGAGTAGATCCCATGGTTGCTTTGCGCTCCGAATAGCGGTGGCAGGCTGGGCGCAGCTATTCCGCAGTGGAGTTAGCCGGGATTTTTGGGCGTGGCTGGCCGGTGCGGTAAGGCGTGAGGGTAACTTTCAAATCCAGCTCGGAGACTTTTTCCCCCAGCCTGACGATGAGGCGGTGCACTTGCGGGCCGGGCGTGGTCAGCGATTCGGGGCCGACTTCTCGCATATCGAAGACGGCATGGCGGGGAGAAACGATTTCGGCGTCCAGAGTCCAGCCGCCCTTTTTCAACTCAGCGGTTTGCCCGTTCACCGTGGCTTCGGCATCGGTCAGCATTCCCCATAAAGCGTCCACCGGCTGATCGGCGCGGAGAGTGTCCTCGATCACCACCTGCTGCCCTTGCACCAGGACGATATGGCGGCGGAACTGTTTCACTTTCTGTGGATAGACGCGGGACAGGTCGGCATCGACAGCCTGCGATCCGGCTGGCAATGCCGGGCGGCTCAATACGGACTCCGCGCGCGAATCCTGGTTCTGATCGTCAATAACGATCCCGTTGTAGAGCCCTAGGCGCGAGCGCCCCAGATCCAACGCCCAACGAATGCCGCCGGCATCGAGCACGAAACTGCCCAGGTCGCGATGGTTGGGCTGGAGCTTGTTGTCGCCGGCTTTCAAAGCCACGAAAATGGCGTTGGGATCGTCCCATCCGCTGCGCAGAAACGCGGCTTGCACGCCGGAGAACAACGCAGTGAGCGGCCACGCATCCGGTTTCGGGGCGCGGGTCTCGGTCTGATACCAGACGAGATCCAGCGGGTCGGGATTGGTGCTGGTTTCGAGCAGGCGCTGCTCATACCAGGAGAAAACCGGTTCGGCGAAACGGCGCGCCAGCCAGAACATGTGAGGGGCGCTTTCGCCCAGTTCGGCGTCGTCGGCAAAATCGAATTCGCCGCCGGCTGGGCCACTGGCGTAAATGCGGAAGCGGCCGGCTTTCTCAAAACCTTTGGCGGCCGATAAGCCGAAGTCCGTACCCAGCGCGGAATCGAGCCCCGCCAGCAACAGCACCGCGTTGCGCATGGCGTTACGCCAGTAGGAGCGGCCCTCGGTCCATCCACCATCTGGACCGAATGCGTTCATGGCGCGCGGCAGCGAGTCGATCGCAAAACGCAGCACGGCGCGGCTCTTGTCGGGCTCTTCGCCGGCCAACGCCAGAGCCGCCAGCACGATGCCGGCGTTGGCCATCGGGTTCCACTGGGAACGGCCGGCGAACCATCCGTTTTGCCGCTCGTAACCGGCGAGCGCCGGGGACAAACCTTTGTCCACCATGGCGGCGCGCATCCATTCGCGATCGACGGGATCGAGCGCCGGATATAGCCAGTCGTAGCCGATGGCGAAGGCGTGGGTCATTTCGGCGGTGTCCGCGGGAGGCGCTTCGGTCCAATAATTGAAGCTGGCCGCGGCGCGCAATTCACGCACGGCTCGCTCGAAGTACAGTTTCTTGCCGTCCAGCCGGTAGAGAAACGCCAGAGTATAGATGCGCTCGAGGCACCGCCGGCTTTGCAGCGTGAAACCGCGGCCCGGCCAGGCGATATTCCAGGACCGGCGCGGCCAGCATCTTCTCGGCTTCTTTGATCAGATCGCCGTGGAGCTTGCGCGCCTGCGGATTTTGCTGCACCAGAATGCGGATGCGTTCCAGGTCGCTGTCGGCGGCTAGCAGGCGGGGATGCGACGGGCGCAGCGTTTTCAGAGGATCGTCCGGCGCTGCGCGCGCAACGCAGGCTGCTGCCATCAGGACGGCGATGAACCGGACCATCACTACCAGTATGATATGACGTTACAGGCTAAGGAGGCGCGCACTGACCGGGCTCATGATGAATACGCCGCTGACGCTCCACCATTTTCTGGAGCGCGCGGGCCGCTTGTTTGCCGGCAAGGAAATCGTCACGCGCAGCCCCGGCGGCACCCACCGTTACCGCTACGCCGATTACTACCGGCGCGTCCATCGCTTGGCGCGCGTGCTGAAAAAACTGGGCGTTCAGCCCAGTGAGCGCGTAGGCACGCTGGCCTGGAATCACTATCGCCACCTGGAGCTTTATTTCGGCGTCCCCTGCTACGGCGCTGTCCTGCACACGCTCAACCTACGGCTTTCGGCCGACGATCTCGCGTACATCATCAATCACGCCGAGGATCGCGTGATCTTTGTCGATCGCTCGCTGGTTCCGCTGCTCCATTCTATTCGCGACCGGCTGACCTGCGTCCGCCAGTTTGTGGTGATGGGTGGCGCGGGTCCGGTGCCGGAACTGCCGGGGGCGCTGGACTACGAAGAACTGCTGGCGTCGGTTTCCGGCGATGGGTATCCCTGGCCGAGTTTGGATGAGAACGCCGCCGCCGGCATGTGCTACACCTCCGGCACCACCGGGAATCCCAAGGGCGTGGTCTACAGTCATCGCGCGCTTTACCTGCACAGCGTGGCGTTCACCATGGCCGACACGTTCGCAATAAGCGAGCGCGACGTCCTGATGCAAGTAGTGCCGATGTTTCACGCCAACGGCTGGGGCAAGCCGTTCACCGGAATCATGTGCGGCGCGAAAATCGTATTGCCGGGCGAGCATCCACAGGCGCGAGATTTGGCGCAATTGATCCAGGACGAGCGCGTTACTTTTTTCGGCGGCGTGCCTACCATCTGGATTAGTCTGCACGCGGTGTTGCAGGAGGAAAGGTTCGATACCTCCAGCCTGCGCCTGGGCGCGACGGCGGGCTCGGCAATTCCGCGCAGCCTGATCGAGATTTACGAAAAAGAGCATGGCATCGAGTTGCGCCAGTTGTGGGGCATGACCGAGACCGCGCCGCTCGGCACGGTGTCGATCCTTAAAAGCGACATGAGCGGCTGTTCCGAGCAGGAGCGATTTACCACCTGCGCCAAGCAGGGCATGGCCGTCGCCGGGCTCGATCTGCGCGTAGTCGATGAGCAGGGCCGCGAAGTTCCCTGGGATGGCGTATCCATGGGCGAAGTGCAGGTGCGCGGGCCCTGGGTGATCAGCGCCTACTACAATGACCCGCGCTCGGCCGGCGCGTTTCAGGATGGCTGGTTTCGCACCGGCGACGTCGCCACGCTCGATTCGGAGGGCTATATGCAGTTGGTCGACCGGACGAAAGATGTGATCAAGAGCGGCGGCGAATGGATCTCGAGTGTCGATCTGGAGAACGCCATCATGGGGCATCCGCGCGTACTCGAGGCTGCGGTGATTGCGATCGACCATCCGAAATGGCAGGAGCGGCCGCTGGCGGCAGTCGTGCTGAAGCCGGGACACACGCTAACCAAGGACGAGATCACCGCTTACCTCGAGCCGCGTTTCGCCAAATGGTGGCTGCCTGACCACGTCGTGTTCCTGGATGCGATCCCCAAGACCAGCGTCGGCAAATTCGATAAGAAGGTATTGCGCGCGCGCTTCAAGGGGCATGAATTGAAATAGACAGTTTTTGTGACTCCTGCTTTCTTAACCCTCATCGCCCTTGCCGCGTTCGCCGCCAGCGGCATAGCCTCGGTCGCCGGATTTGGCATTGGCAGCATTCTGACTCCGCTAATCGCCTGGAAATATGGCATGAAGGAAGCCGTAACACTGGTTTCCATTCCGCACTTTGCTGCGACGCTACTGCGGTTCTGGCGATTGAGAAAGGCCGTCGACCGTCCTGTGCTGCTCAGCTTCGGCATCACCAATGCCGCGGGCGCTTTGGCCGGCGCGCTGCTGCACAAGTTTGCCAGCAATCCGGCGTTGGGCGCGGTCTTGGCGCTACTCCTGATCTTTGTAGGGCTCGTCACCATGCTGGGATATTCCGAGCGATTGCGCTTTGGGGGCAGCGGGGCATGGATCGCGGGTGCTGTGTCCGGCGGATTTGGCGGCCTGGTGGGTAATCAGGGCGGTCTGCGCGGTGCGGCGATGTTGGGACTCGGAGTCCGTAAAGAAGCGTTCGTCGCTACAGCCACGGCGATCGGCCTGATGGTGGATACCGTTCGCATGCCTGTGTATTTCTTCCGGAACACGAACATGGTTATGGAGCGATGGCTTCCGGTAAGCATCGCCCTGGCTGCCGTTCTAGCGGGCACCGTCGCTGGGGGCGGCATCCTGAAACAGATACCTGAAACCGTGTTTAAGAGAGTGGTGGGCGGGCTTCTCTGTGTGATGGGGATTCTGGTCTTCGCCTCTCTCGGCGCGCATTAGCATGTCGCGCCTTCCTCCATCACGAGAGCCGCATTGGGAGCGGGCAAGGCGCTCCGGTTCAGAGCGCCCTAGGAAGAAATCGGCGTTCTACGGCGCGGCGATGTACCGTATCTGCTCGTCGTGCAGGCGCGTGAGAGCGGCACGGACAATGTGCTCCCGGTGTTGCGCGCGCGCTTTGGCGCTTAACCCGGCAGGTATAGGATGTTCGGCGAGAACCCGCCGCACATAATTCATCTCGGCGGGATTGGGCCTAACAACAGGGGCCTCCGGCACGACGGCCGGAAATGCGATTGCCGCAGGCGCGGCAGTGAAGAGACCGAAAAAGGCTCGGCGTTTCATCCCCAGAGAGTAACATGCTGAAAACCGTCAAGGAAGGCGGCGTACAATGAATTTTTACGATGCCGACCGAGTGGAAAGAGCACGGGATCAAGATTGTCCGCGCCGGCGAACTCGACACCAACACACCGCAAACGCCGGGCATGTCCCGGGCTGCCGCGATCACGCAAGCCCGTACCGGCGCGAGCAAGCTGTGGGCGGGCACGGTGGTTGTCGAGCCCAACGCCAAAACCGGCGCCCATCATCACGGCGAGTTGGAAACGGTGCTCTATATCGTCCGCGGCCGCGCACGCTTTCGCTGGGGCAATCAACTGGAATTTGCCGATGAGGCCGGGCCGGGCGACTTCATCTACGTTCCGCCGTATGTGCCGCATCAGGAAATGAACGCGCGCGCCGACGAACCGGTGGAAGCAGTGATTGTGCGCAGCGGCCAGCAGCCGATCGTCGTGAATCTGGATATCGCGAGCGCGGATCAAACGGATAGCGGTTGCGGGATACCGTTTCATCCGGCGCCGGGTAGGTGAGCCGCCGTGCGGTATGCGGTACTTGCGTTGGGAGCGTGTGCTTTACTTTCCGCGCAAACGGAAACGCTCGACCGGCTTTTCGCCGAGCGCCATTATATTGAGTTGGCCGCGGCTCTGAGCAGTGCGGCAGATCTCTCCCCAGCGCAAAGGGTTTTCTATCGGGGTATTCTGGCCAACCGCCGTAACGACGCCGCGGATTCCATTGCCAATCTGGAAATTGCGCTGCCGTCGGCCGATGCAGCGCATCTGAAAGTAGCGTATTACGTCCTGGCCGACGACTATTCGAAAACATTCCGCTACGCCGACGCGGCGGGCGTGTACCGCAAAATCGAGCAGCGCTTCAGCGCGTCTCTCCCTGGCAAAGAGCACCAGGACGTGCGCGACAGCCTTCGCAAATGGGAAGCGCTCAGCCACGCCGAGCCGCAAACGGTGCGAATCGAGCAACCGTTCGTGGTCAACCGAACCCGCGATGAAGCGGGCATTCTGACGGTGCCAGCGAGCTTTCACGATGAGACGGTGGCGTGCGTGTTGGACACCGGCGCAAATTATTCTGTACTTACGCTGTCGCTTGCGAAGAGTTTGGGGCTAGCGCTTTCCGACGCCACGATTCCCGTGGATTCGATCACGGGCGGCGAAGTCCCGGCGCAGCTGGCGGTAGTCCCCGAATTCCACCTGGGCGCCGCTTTGGTGAAGAACGCGGTTTTTCTCATCTTCGACGATAAGGACTTGTACATTGCCCCGATCAAGCATCAGATTCGCGGCATTATCGGCTTTCCTGTCATCGCCGCGCTGGGCCGTCTGACGTTTCATCAGAATGGCGACATCGAAATCGGCGGGGCGGCGGCGAGCGCTGGCAGTGAGCCGAATCTCTATCTTGAAGAGCGCACGCCGCTGGTCGCCGCGACTACGGATGGCAAGACCCTGCTGTTCACGCTTGACTCAGGCGCCACGCAATCGGTCCTCTTCGCGTCGTATTACAAAATGCATCGTGCGGACTTTTCCGGCAAGCCCGTGCCGCAAGACAGCACCGGCGCCGGCGGAACGCGCTCCAACCTGGCGTTCTACAAAGAATCGCTAGAGCTGAAATTCGGCGGGAAGATCGCGCACCTCAGCCACGTACCCGTCTATACCGAAAAGCTCGGTACCGGGCACGATTTCTTCTACGGCAATCTCGGCCAGGATGTTTTGAGGCAGTTCGATCGTTACACACTGGATTTCCGAAACATGCGGCTGGAATTGGAATAGCCTACGGTTCCGAGACCCGCACCAATTGTTTTCCGATGTTGCGGCCTTGCAGCATGGCCATGAAAGCAGCCGACGCGTTTTCGATGCCGTCGACGAATTCTTCGCGGTGTTTCAATTTGCCGGCGCGTACCCATTCCGCAAGTTGCGCACGGGCTTCGTCATAGCTGGCGGCGAATTGAAAGACCAGGAAGCCTTGCGCTTTGGCCTGGCGGACCAGCAGAATCGGCAGGACGCGCGGCCCCATCTCCGGCTTCTCAAGGTTGTATTGCGACACAAAGCCGCAGATGGAAATCCTGGCGTGTGTGTTGATCAGGCCCAGCACAGCGTCGGTGATCGCGCCGCCTACATTGTCGAAATAAACGTCGATGCCCTTAGGGCACAGCTCGCTGCAGCTTGGCGCGGTAATCGGTAGCTGGTCTTGTAATTGAACGCCGCGTCGAAGCCGAGTTCGCTGGTCAGGTAGCCGATCTTGTCGTCCGCCCCAGCAATTCCCACCACGCGGCAGCCTTTGATGCGCGCGATCTGGCCCACCACGGTACCGACCGCACCGGCGGCTCCGGAAACCACCACCGTCTCTCCTGGCTTGGGATCGCAAATATCCAGCAGGCCAAAGTACGCGGTGATTCCGGTGAGCCCTAAAACACTGAGGGCCGTTCGGCAACGGGGCTGCCGGCTAGATCCAGTTTGCGCACCATCTTGCCATCTGAAACGGCGTATTCCTGCCAACCGAAATAGCTTTCGACGTAATCGCCCACTTGAAAATCCGGGTGCTGGGAAGCGATCACTTTGCCCACCGTGTCGCCTACCATCAATCCGCCCAGCGCCACCGGCGGCGCATAGGAAGGCGCGTCGCTCATGCGGCCGCGCATGTAGGGATCGACGGAAAGATAAACCACCCGAGCCAGAAACTGGCCCGGCTGCGGCGTGGGAATCGGCGTTTCGATCAGCTTGAAATCGGATGGCTTGGGATAGCCGACCGGTCGCGCGGCCAGCGTGATTTGGCGGTTAACGGTTGTCATGAAGCTTCTTTAGCTCCAGGCGGGCAATGGATTCGAGGTGCACTTCATCGGGCCCATCGGCCAGGCGCAGCGTGCGCGTCCAGGCCCAGGCGTCGGCCATGAAGAAATCGCCGGAGACGCCGCCGCCGCCGTGGGCTTGAATGGCGCGATCGAGCACCCGCAGAGCCATGTTGGGCGCAACTACTTTGATCATGGCGATTTCGTTGCGCGCGGCTTTGTTGCCTACGGTGTCCATCATGAACGCAGCTTTGAGAGTCAGCAGGCGGGCCTGTTCGATCTCGATGCGCGATTGCGCGATATCGGCGCGAATGGTTCCCTGCTCCGCAATCTTGCGCCCGAATGCCACGCGAGAGTCCACGCGCCGGCACATGGTTTCCAGTGCCCGCTCCGCCACGCCCACCAGGCGCATGCAATGGTGGATGCGGCCCGGCCCCAGCCGGCCCTGCGCGATTTCAAATCCACGCCCTTCGCCCAACAGAATGTTAGTAGCCGGCACGCGTACGTTTTCGAACAGAATCTCGCCGTGGCCGTGCGGCGCGTGATCGTACCCGAAGACCGTGAGCATGCGCTTGATCGTGACGCCGGGCGTGTCGAGCGGAACCAGGATCATGGATTGCTGCTGATGGCGCGGCGCGGCGGGATCCGTCTTGCCCATGAAAATGGAAATTTTGCAGCGCGGATCGCCCGCGCCGGAGCTCCACCATTTGTGGCCGTTGATAACGTATTCCCCGCCCTGGCGCACAATGCTGGCTTGGATATTGGTGGCGTCGGATGAGGCCACGGCCGGCTCCGTCATGCAGAAGCAGGAACGAATTTCGCCCGCCAACAACGGCGTGAGCCAGCGCGCTTTCTGCTCAGCGGTGCCATAACGCGCCAGCACTTCCATGTTGCCGGTGTCGGGCGCGGAGCAGTTGAAACACTTCCGGCGCCATGGCGGAACGGCCCATGATCTCGCACAGCGGCGCGTACTCCAGATTGCTGAGACCGGCCCCATGTTCGTCGTCTGGCAGGAACAGATTCCACAACCCGGCGGCGCGCGCTTTGGGCTTCAGCTCTTCGACGATGGCCGTGGGCTGCCAGCGGTCGCCGGCCTGAATCTGCTGCTGCCAGAGTTTCTCGTTGGGATAAATGTGCTCATCCATGAAAGCCGTGAGCCGCGTCTGCAGCTCGCGAACTTTCGGGGAAAAAACGAAATCCATGGCGCGCCTAGTTGATGGTGCTCTGCCCTTCGATGCCCATGTCGGACGGCACGACATTCCTGTTGATATGCCGGTCGAGATTGATCACGTAGGTCTCGGGCGCCTCGATCAATACGGGCGAATGCGTGGCGGCAATAATGCGGAAGCTTTTCTGATCCACCAGCTCCATCAGCATTTTGAGCACGCGACGCTGGTTGGAAGTCGAGAGCGCCATTTCCGGCTCGTCCAGCAGCAGGATCGTGCCGTCGGGAAAGCTGGGAAACGTTTCCTTAAAAAGTGACAGCATCACTTGCCCGTGGCTGGCCATCTGTACGAACTCTTTCATTTTCGGATTGTCGTCGAACAGCTCCAGATGATTGCGCGGATTGTGCTGCTCGGCATCGAACAGAAACACCGAGCGGGTCTCAGGCTTGGCGTCCTCTTCAAAGCGATAGACGTAATGCTCGATTTTTTCGCCGCGCAGAGCTCGATAAATCGCGTGCAGCAGCGTGGACTTGCCCGACCCGTTCTCGCCCTGCAGCATCACCAGCGGATGCGACAAGTCGACAATCATCGGCATGTGAAAGTTCAGGTTGGCGAAGACCGGATGAGCCAGTATTTTGAGGAACATGAGGAATCTATAGGATATCAGGCGGATCACGTGAAATTTTCCGGGAACAGCGAGGGACCGCCGCGCGTATGCATCGTCTAACGCCTATGACGAGAACCACAACCTGCTTTCTTACCGCCCTGCTGGCCGCGCTGCCGGCCTTTGCCCAGCAGCACGATAACCAGACGCGGGACATGAACTGCGACAACAACTGGGGCAATAACCGCCGTGCGTCGCACTGCGAAATTCAAGAGCAGACGCTCGCTGCCACCTCACAAATCCGCGTGGATGGCGGCATGAATGGCGGGGCCAGCGTCAAAGGCTGGAGCCGAAAGGATATGCTGATCCGCTACAAAATCGAGACGCAGGCGGATTCTGACGCCGAGGCGCTGGCGCTCGCCCGCCAGATTCATGTATCCACCGCCGGCGGCAGCATGCACGCCGACGGACCATCCGGCTTTCGTGATATGGGCTGGGGCGTGAGTTATGAAATCTTCGTGCCGTGGAAGACCGACGTTGATCTGACAACGCAAAACGGCGGCGTGCACATTGCCGACGTCAACGGCCACATTACGTTCAATGCGGTCAACGGCGGCGCTCATCTCACGCGCCTGGCCGGCCAAGTGAGCGGCCATACCACTAACGGCGGGCTTTCGATCGAACTGGCAGGCAATCGCTGGGAAGGCGGCGAGTTGAATGCCGAGACCACGAATGGCGGCGTCCGTCTCTCGGTCCCGGATGGTTACTCGGCGCAACTCGAAACCGGCACTGTCAATGGGCATATCAATGTCGACTTCCCGGTGACCGTGCAAGGCGACATCCGCCGGCAGATGTCCGTAACCCTGGGGACCGGCGGATCGCGGGTGCGCGCCGTCACGACCAACGGCGGCGTGACCATCAAGCGGGCAACGGCGTAGCTACCGCTTCTTTTGGTCGCGGCTCTGTAAAATCGCTGCGCTGGTCGCCGGTTCCGAGCCGCGACTAGAAGTCATTGTCGGTCCGCTGATCGGCGCCAGGACGCCACTCCGTAATGAGGACTCGCCTGTTTACGGCGTTTTTTTTCGTGCGAGCTTCGCTAGCCGCGCCTTCACCAGCTTCTTCACCAGAGAAGCCGGGAGCGGCCTATCCACGGGGAATTGGATGGTGCCCTTGGATAGGTGGAAATTTTTGAGTTCATCCTTGAACGACTCGATCACGGTCGAACCCGGGAACAAACTGCAGTGCTTGGAAAATGCGGCGTACCACACCAGCGTTTCTTGGTACCGGAACGCCGGCATCCGGTAGCTGATGACTTCCGTAGCCTCCTTTGGCAATGCGGACCGAATCGCTGCCCGAACCTTTTGCAACGTGCTATGAGCGGGCTCGGGGACGCTAGCCAGATATTCGTCCACGTTCTTCGCTTTTTTCATAGCAGTGCCTCGATCTTCGCGGCGTCGTTCGGGACCACGATCGGCTGGTTGCCGAAATTCGCCGCGATGCGCGCGCCGGACGGGTCTTCGAGCGCGCCGGTGTGATAGCGGTAGATGTAATCCGGATCCTTCAGCACGTTGCCGGTGAGCACGGCGACTACGTCGGCATCCTGGCGCATCACGCCGGCCGCGGTCAGCTTGCGGATGCCGGCCAGCGTGGCCGCCGAAGCCGGTTCGCAGCCGATGCCGCAACTGCCCGATCACGGCTTTCGCATCGGCGATTTCCTGCTCGGTGACTTTTTCCACGACGCCGTCCGACGTCGTCACTTCGTGCAGCGCTTTGGGCCACGATACCGGGTCGCCAATCTTGATCGCGGTGGCGAGCGTTTCCGGATGATCGACTGCGCGCAGACTCGATCGCGTCGCTCGCGCTGCAACAGCTCGTAGAACGGCGCGGAGCCTTCGGCCTGAATCACGGCCAGGCGCGGCATCTTCTGGATCAAGCCCAGCGGCTTTCATTTCGCGCAGGGCTTTGCCGAACGCCGAGGTGTTGCCGAGATTGCCGCCGGGCAGCACGATCCAGTCGGGCGGATTCCAATCGCGCTGGTCCATGCATTTCGACCATGATGGTCTTCTGGCCTTCGATGCGGAACGGGTTGATGGAGTTGAGCAGGTAGATGCCGAGCCGCTCGGCGAGGACGCGCACCAGCGCCAGGATCTGGTCGAAGTTGGCTTCCACCTGAAAAGTCTTGCGCGCCGTATTCCAGCGCCTGCGCCAGCTTGCCGTAGGAAATGTTGCCGTGCGGAATGAAGATGAGCGGCTGCGAGTCCGGCGGCGCTGGCGTAGGCGGCCATCGACGCCGACGTGTTGCCGGTGGAGACGCACGCCACGCGCTTCATGCCCAGGCGCACGGCCTGCGCGACGCCGCACGTCATGCCGTTGTCCTTGAACGAGCCGGTGGGATTGAAGCCCTGGTGCTTGAAGACGAGGTCGGTCGAGTCCGCCGTATGCGCGCGGCCGCGGGGCCGGCGAGCAGCGGCGTGTTGCCTTCGCGCAGCGTGACCACGGAATCGTAATCGTCCAGAAACGGAATGATCTCGCGATAGCGCCAGACGCCGCTTTGATCGAGCGGCAGATTGGACATGCGCCGCTCGCGCCAGGTGCTTTTCAATTTCGCGGCGATCGAGCTAACATGCCGGGATACGCCGCCTCCAGCAGACCGCCGCACTCCGGGCAATTGTAGAGAACGGCGTCGATGGGAAAACGCGCGCGGCATCTTTCGCCGATGCACAACAGTTCAGCGGGCATGGACTTCCCATTGTAGCGGTCCGTTATACTGAACGAACGATGCTCGCGGTTCATCTGCAAAATGGTCGTGTGAGTGTGCGCAGCGTGCCGCTGCCCGCGGCGCGCGGACGGCTTTGCGCGGATTCGTCTGCTGTGCGGCGGCATCTGCAATACCGATCTCGAATTGCAGCGCGGCTACTACGGTTTCGCCGGAACACCCGGCCACGAGTTCGTGGGCGAGGTTGTCGAAGCCGACGACCGCGAGCTGATGGGGCAGCGGGTGGTCGGCGAAATCAATCTGGCTTGCGGCGCAGTGCGACTGGTGCCGGCGAAGTCTGGGACGCCATTGCCCCAAGCGCACGGTGCTGGGCATCGTGAAGCATCCCGGCGCGTTTCGCGAATTTCTGACTCTGCCGGAGCGCAACCTGCACGTGGTGCCGGATTCGATTCCCGTCGAGCAAGCTGTGTTCATCGAGCCGCTGGCGGCGGCGTGCGAGATTCTGGATCAGGTGCAAATGCCCTGCGGCTCGCCGGTGGCCGTGCTGGGCGATGGCAAGCTGGGGCTGCTGATTGCGCAGGTTCTCAACGCCTATGGATTTCGCGTGCATCAGTTCGGACGGCATCGCGAGAAGCTGCGCATCGCGGCGCGCGCCGGCGTGGCGACCGAACTCGCGCGCAAGCGCTTGCCACAAGCAGCATACGATTGGGTGGTGGATGCCACCGGCTCGCCGCAGGGCCTCGAGCACGCAGTTGCGATGACACGGCCGCGCGGCACCATTATCATGAAATCCACGGTACATGGCGCGGTGCCGCTGAACACGGCTCCGCTCATCGTCAACGAAGTGACGCTGGTGGGCTCACGCTGCGGGCGATTTGAGCCAGCGATGGAATTGCTCCGGCTGGGAACGATCAATGTGAACGACATGATTTCCGAGCGGCTTCCGCTGGAAAAAGCGAAGCAGGCCTTCGAACTGGCCGGCAGCAAAGGCGTGTTGAAGGTGCTGCTCGGGTAACGTTACATAGGTTGTTGCTGGGTCATGCAGTGCAGGGTTCCGAGCCCCCACACCAATTCCACGGCGTGAATTCCCACGACTTCGCGGTCCGGAAACAGGCGCGCAAGCGTGCTCAGCGCCACGCGATCGGCGGGATCGTTGAACGTCGGCACCAGCACCAGCTTATTGGCAATGTAGAAATTGGCGTAGCTGGCGGGGAGGCGCTGGCCGTCGAAAACCAGCGGGCGCGGCATCGGCAGCTTGACGACGCGCAAGGGCTGGACGCGCAGTAATTTCAAATTTTCGCGCAGAGGTTCGTAGTTAGCGTCGCTGCGATCGGCTTCGGAAACAATCACTACCGTATTGGGATTCACGAAACGGGCCAGGTCATCGATGTGGCCGTGGGTATCGTCGCCCGCGATGCCGTTGCGCAGCCAGATGATTTTGCGCACGCCCAGATAATCGCCCAGAGCCTGCTCGATCTGGGCGCGGTTCAAGTGCGGATTGCGCGCTTGCAGCGGGCTCAGCAGGCACTCCTCCGTGGTTAGCAGCAGGCCGCGGCCGTTGACATCGATACTGCCGCCTTCGAGCACCAGGCTCGGCTGCCACTGGCGCATTTTGAGCCGCTTGGCGAGACGCGCGGGGATGGCGTTGTCCTTGCGCCAGTTGTCGTACTTCGCCCAACCGTTGAAAATCCAATTGGTGATGGCGATTTCTCCGGAGCCGTTGCGGACGAAAATTGGCCCGAAGTCGCGCGCCCAAACCCGATCAGTCGGGGCGAGAAAGAAATCGATGGCGTCCATCACGGCGCTGGATTTTCCCAAGACTCGCCGTACGGACTCCTCTTCGTCCGGATCCGCCGTGATGATGTGTACGCGCTCCACTCGCGAAAGTTTGCGCACGATCTCGCCGTACACCCAGGGAATCGGAGCAAAACGTCCGGGCCAATCGGCGCGATTACGCGGCCACGCCAGCCACGTAGCCTTCGTGCGGCTCCCACTCGGCGGGCATGCGGAAGCCCAGTGCGCGCGGTGTGGGAGGCATCAATCAATCAGCCGGTTGAGAATGGGGCCGTAGGCGTCGATGCGACGATCGCGGAGAAACGGCCAGTTGCGGCGGACTTCCTCGATGCGGTGCCGGTTGCATTCGACGAGCAATATTTCTTCTCGATCGTGCGAAGCTTCCGCGACTACCTGGCCGAATGGATCGGCGACGAACGAGGCGCCCCAGAATTCGAGGCCGCGGTCGGGTGGGCCTTCGAAGCCGACGCGATTCACGGCGGCGACATAAATGCCGTTTGCTATGGCGTGCGAGCGCTGTATGGTGCGCCAGGCATCATGCTGTGCTGCGCCGTACTGCTGCTTCTCGGCGGGATGCCAGCCAATCGCGGTCGGATAGAAAAGCACGTCCGCGCCGCCCAACGCAGCCAGACGCGCAGCCTCGGGATACCACTGGTCCCAGCAAATCAGCGCGGCGATTTTTCCGTAGCGCGTGTCGAAAGTGCGGAAGCCCAGGTCGCCCGGCGTGAAATAGAACTTCTCGAAGTACAGCGGATCGTCGGGGATGTGCATCTTGCGATACAGCCCTGCCAGGCTGCCATCGGCATCCATTACCGCCACCGTGTTGTGGTAGACGCCGGCGGCGCGGCGCTCGAATAGGGAAGCGATGACCACAACGTTCAACTCGGTGGCGAGGAGCGAGAATGCTTCCGTGGTGGGACCGGGAATGGGTTCCGCTAGATCGAATAGACGGGCATCCTCTTCCCGGCAAAAATATTGTGAGCGGTATAATTCCTGCAGGCACACGATTTGCGCGCCCTTTGCCGCCGCTTCGCGCACGCGCCATTCCGCCTTCGCCAGATTTTCGTTGGGGTCGCGCCCACAGGCCATCTGGACCAGGCCGATTGTGAATTTCGAATCGCTCACCAGTTTCATTGTATGATCGTTTCTTTCCGGATGATCAAACGCGCGTTCGCCGGGCTGCTGTGCGCGGCGGCTCTTTGCCGGTCTGCCGTTCCTACTCCGAAAGAGCATTTTGGCTTTTCGCCGGGTGACGATTACAAGCTCGCCGACTATTCCCAGATTTCCGGTTATTTCCAAAAACTGGTTCAATCGAGCGATCGCATCCGCGTAGTGCCCTACGGCACGACTGCGCTCGGCAAACCCATGGTGGTCGCCTTTATTTCGGCGGCGGAGAATCTCAAAAAGCTGGATCGACTACCGCGAGATCGGCCGCCGTCTGGCACTGGGCGAGCCGTCCGAGACTGAAGCGCTTGCGCTCGCCGAAGAAGGCAAAGCCGTGGTTTGGATCGATTCCGGACTGCACGCGACCGAAGTTGCGCCGGCGCAGCACGCGCCCGAACTGGCTTATCGCATGGTCACCGGCGAAACCGCCGAGATTCGCAACATCCGGCAAAACGTGATTCTCATGCAGGTGCCGGTGATCAATCCGGATGGCCTGGATTGGGTGGTGCAATGGTATCGGTCGAATGTCGGCACGCCGTACGAAGCCGCTCCCCTGCCCTGGCTGTATCAGAAATATTCCGGTCACGATAACAATCGTGACTGGTTCATGCTCAATCTGGACGAGACCCGCCACAACACGCGCCTGCTGTTTCGCGAATGGTTTCCGCAGATTGTTTACAACCAACATCAGGCGCCGCCATTTCCGGCGCGTATCTTTGTGCCGCCTTACGCCGAGCCGCTGAATCCACACGTTCCCGCCGCGGTGATGGAAGGCATTAACCTCATCGGCGCGGCCATCAAGGAGCGCTTTGCGCGAGAGGGCAAGCCGGGCATCCTTTCTTATTTTGGATTCGACGCGTGGTGGAATGGCGGGCTGCGCAGTGTTCCCGCGTTTCACAATATGCACGGCATCCTTACGGAGACTGCGCTGAATTCGTACGCCACGCCGCGGACGTACGATCCGGCGCAATTCCCGGCGAGTTTCGCCAACGGAATGCCCACGCGCGAGCCCTCAATTTTCTACGAGCGTCCGTGGAATGGCGGCAGGTGGGGTACGCGCGAAGCGATCGAATATATGCTCACCGCGGATTTCGCCATCCTCAAACTGGCGGCGGAGCGTCGCTCCGATTACTTATGGAAGAGCTACCAGATGGCGCGTGAGGCAATTGATACGGGCGCGCGCGGAAATCCTTACGCGTACTTGATCGCGCCCGATCAATGGGATTCGGCGGCTGCTTTGGAAATGTTGGAACGGCTGACGCAGGCGGGCGTGCAAGTGCGGCGGGCGCGCGCGCCGTTTCGTGCGGCGGATCGCGAATATCCCGTTGGGACCTACGTGCTTCCCGCCGCGCAGCCGTTTCGCGCTTATCTGATGGACCTGCTTGAGCCGCAGAAATATCCGGAGCTAAAGAAGGCTCCCTATGATATCGCCGGCTGGACGTTGCCCATGCAGATGGGCGTGGCGGCTGTGCGCGTGGATGAGAAATTTTCGGCAGACATGGTCCCCGGCGAGCGATTTTCCGGCGGAAGGCAGTTTGCGCGGTTCGGGCGAGGTGTTGACCCTGGATCATCGCGAGAACGCAACGTTCCTTGCGACGGCATTCCTGCTGGATCGCAATGAAGGCGTGCGCTGGACGTCCGACGGCACCATCATCATTCACAGCGACTACGCGCAAGGCTCGGCCCGCTTCGAAAATTTTGCCAAGCAATTTGGTGTGACGGCGACCCTGCGACCGGCGGAGCCTGATAAACCAGCCTTCGATCTGAAGCGGCCGCGCGTCGCCATCTATCAGCCGTGGACCGCCAACGCCGATGAGGGCTGGACGGAATGGGTGTTGGACCACTACAAGATTCCCTACACGATTCTCCATAACGCGGACATGCAGAAGGCCGGCCTGCGCGAACGCTTCGATACCTTGATTTTTGCCGCTCAGCCGGCCGATTCGATTCTGCACGGCACACGCCACGGCGAAACGGGCGCTGCACGCGACGGGCAGGTCCGCGACGACAGCGTCACCGTTCAGCGCCCGGAATATGCAGGCGGCATCGGCATTGACGGCGTCAAGCGGGTGCAGGAGTTCGTATCCAGCGGCGGCACGTTGATTACCTTCGACACGGCGACCGAATTGCCGATTCAATTTTTCCCGCTGCCGCTGCGCAACGTGGTCCGGCCGGGCGGCGAGTTTCAATGTCCAGGCTCACTCATTCGCGCGACAGTTGACACCAGCAATCCACTGGCGTTTGGGATGCCCAAGGATGTCATCGTATTTTCGACGGGCGGCGAGGCCTTCGAGACCACCGTGGCGCCCGGATTTGAAGCTCCTGGCCGCGAAGTTCATTCCGTGATGCAATTCGCATCTGCAAATCTGCTTGCCAGCGGTTGGGTGGCGGGTGGGCGCGTGATTCAAGGCAAGACAGCGCTGGCTGAAGCCCGCTACGGCAATGGCCGGGTGGTACTTTTCGGATTTCGTCCGCAATTTCGCGGGCAGTCCTGGGGCACGTTCAAGCTGCTGCTCAACGCAGTCTATCTAGGGTCCGCACAAAAATTATGAACACTCCTTTTCGGATTGGATTGACGCCTGATTTCTATACCGACGGCAAAGGCACGTATGAAGATCTCATTGAGCGCACGCAGCGCGAGGTTCCTGGCCTGGAGTTTGCGCCCATGCCGATGGAGGGCGTCCTCACCACGCCCGCCACGCTCGAGCCGTTTGACGCGCTTTTTGCGCTAGCCATCAAGATTACGCCCGCCAGCCTGGCCGGGGTGAGCCGCCTGGCGATTGTGGCGCGCTGGGGCGTTGGCTACGACTCGATCGATGTCGATGCCTGCACTGCCGCCGATGTCGCGCTCACCATCACTCCTGGCGCTATACGACGGCCCGTGGCCGAGGCGATTCTGGCGTTTCATTTTCGCGTTGCTGAAAAATATTCCCGAGCAGGATCGGGTCATCCGCGCCGGCAAATGGCGTCCTAGCCTCACTCGGTTTGGGCGCAGCATTCCCGGCCACGTGCTGGGATCGCTCGGCTGCGGCAACATCGCCAAGGAAATGTTCCGCCTGGCCGGGCCGCTGGGTTTCACGCGCATGATTGCCTGCGATCCGTATGCCAAGGCCGAAGACGCCGCCGCGCTGGGAGTGGAACTGGTCGACCTCGAAACGCTCTTTCGCGAAAGCGATATTGTGACCGTCAACACCTTGCTCAGTCCGCAAACGCGCGGGATGGTGAATGAGCGCCTCTTCCGGCTGATGAAACCAACCGCTTTTTTCATCAACACGGCGCGCGGGCCGATCGTGGATCATGACGCCCTGGTGCGCGCGCTACGCGAGCGCTGGATTTGCGGTGCCGGCATCGACGTGTTTCCTGTCGAGCCGACGCCTAAGGACGATCCGCTGTTCGCGCTGGACAATGTGATCGTCACGCCTCACTCGATGGCATGGACGCACGACAGCATGCATGATATGGGCGCGGAGGCTTGTGAAAGCATGCTGGCGGTGGCGCGCGGCGAGAATCCTGGCGGCGTGGTTAACAAAGAAGTGCTCGCCCGGCCGGGCTTCCGCCAGAAGCTGGAACGCTTTCGGAATCGTTTATGAAACCTAACCGCTTTAAGCAGGTGGTGGCTGAAGGCCGCATTCCCGTGGGCCACATGATTATGGAATTCGGCACGCGCGGGATTGCGAAGATTATGGAGGCCGCCGGCGTCGATTTTGTCGTAATCGATATGGAGCATACCGGCTTCGAGGCCGAACGCGTGGCCGATCTGATTGCCTGGTTCAAAGCCACGCCGGTTGCGCCTTTCGTGCGCGTGCCGCAGGGCTTCTATCATTTTCTGGCGCGTACGATGGATGCGGGTGCTCTGGGCGTGATGGTGGCCAACGTCGAGACTGGAGAGCAGGCCCGTTCGATTGTTGACGCCGTCAAGTATGCGCCTTTGGGTGCCCGTGGAGTCGCGCTTGGCGTGGCACATACCGATTACACCGCGCCGCCGGCCGCCGAATATTTTGCCGAAGCGAACGCCAACACGACGGTGATTTGTCTCATCGAATCCGCCAAGGGATTGGACAATCTGGATGCTATCGCAGGCACGCCGGGCGTGGACGTGCTGTGGGTGGGCCACTACGATTTGACGCAGTCCATGGGCATTCCCGGCCAGTTCCAGCATCCGCGTTTTCTCGAAGCCATTCGCCTGGTGATCGAGACCGCGCGACGGCACGGCAAGCAAGCTGGCATTCTGCCGCATAACGAAAAACAGGCGGCCGAATGGATCGCCACCGGCTTCAACGTGATTTCGTGGAGCGTCGATATTGCCGTTTATCGCGACGCACTCGCCGAAGGAGTCCGTTGGCTGCGCGCGGCGTCCCCGCATGCCTCCTAGCACTTCACTGGTGCTTTTCGATATTGACGGCACGCTGCTCCGACGGTCCGGCCCTCATCATCGCGAGGCACTGGTAGAGGCGGTTCGCGCCGTCACCAAGCTAGACACCAGCACGCAGGATATTCCCGTGCACGGCATGCTCGACCCGGACATTCTCACGCGCATGATGCGTGATGCCGGTGCCGACGACACGTTGATTCGGCGATCCATGCCCGCGATTATTCGACGCGCGCAAGCGATCTACGTCAAGAGTTGCCCGGACCTGCGCAGCAAAACCTGCCCGGGCGTGCGCGGCGTACTGTACCGGCTGCAACGTCAATCCATACCAGTTGGCTTAGTGACCGGGAACCTGACGCGTATTGGATGGAAGAAAATGGAGCGCGCCGGCCTACGGCATTATTTCCGGTTTGGCGCGTTTGCGGAGATGGCCGCTGATCGTGCGGGCCTGGCGCGCCTGGCGATTGAGCATGCGCGGCGAAAGCGCTGGATTACCGATGATGCGACGGTGTCGCTGATCGGCGATGCCCCCAGCGATATTATTGCGGCGCAGGCCAATCAGGTGCGCTCGATCGCTGTCGCCACCGGCATTTCAACGGCGGAAGAGTTACGCGCGCTCGGTCCTGATCGCTTGATCGAGGATTTGCGCGCGCTCGATTATCGCTGGCTCATTCGTACCTGAGGATTTCCGTTGGCGCAAGACGGCTGGCGCTGCGCGCAGGATAAATCGTCGCGAGAAAACTGATGAGAATGGCCACGGCGGCCACCACCAGGCCTTCGCCGAGCCGCGGCTCGAAGGGCACGTAGCTCAACGAATATACCTGTTCATCCAGCTTGATCCATCGGTAATGATCGGCGAGATAGCAAATGCTGTAGCCGGCGACGAGGCCGAAAGCAGTGCCCACGATGCCGATCAGCACGCCTTGCAGCATGAAGATCTTGCGGATTTGAGCGCGGCGCGCACCCATCGACATCAGCACCGCAATGTCCTTGTATTTTTCCATGACCATCATCACCAGCGAAATCAAAATGTTGAGCGCGGCTACCAGTTGGATGAGCCCGATGGTCACGATGGTGACGCGCTTTTCCATTTGAAACGCGTTTAGCAGTTGGCGGTTTGTTTCTTGCCAGTTGGTGGCGGTTAGGCCTGGCCCGGCAATCTTTTCTGCTTCGCGCGCGAGCTGCGGCGCTAGTTCCAGATCATCCAGCTTCAACACGATTTCGTTGACGACGTCCGGCAGGGATAGCACCTGCTGCGCGGAGGTGAGCGAGGTGAACGCCCAGTTGTCGTCGTACTGATAGAATCCTGATTCAAAAATGCCGACGACGCGAAACTGGCGAATATTCGGTCGCGGACCGAAGGGAGTGAGTTCTCCTTGCGGGCTGGTGAGCGTAACTACGCTGTCGAACATCATGCCGGTTTCCTTGGCCAAACCGGAGCCCAGAATGATGCCGGGAAATCCGGCGGTGTCTTTTAAGCGCGCGAGCGACCCTTGCTTGAGGCGCTTCAGCATGTCGGTGGTTTCCAACTCCGAGCGCTAACGTCGATGCCTTTGAGAACCGCGCCATGCGCCAGCGCGGGACCGGACAAAAATACAACGCTGTACAGCGCCGGAGAGGCTCCTATCACGTGTTTCAGCGTACGAAAGCGCGGCAACAATTCGCGCCAGTTGGCAATGCCCGGCCCACTGGATTCTTTTTCCAGGATGTCGACGTGCGCCGTCGCGGCCAGTAAGATTCTTCTGCAGCTCGTTGCGAAACCCGTTGTTGATGGCCAGGGCGACGACCAGCGCCATCACTCCGGCGGCGACGCCCAGCACGGAGATCACCGTGACCACCGAGATGACGGCCTCTTTGCGTTTTGCGCGCAGGTAGCGCCGGGCGACGAAAGCTTCAAAGCGCGCGGTCACGATGTTAGCTGCCTTCTAAATCGCGCAGGCGGTCGGTCAGGCCGATAGGGCCTTCGGGACGTAGCAGCGGGAAATAGAATCACGTCGCGGATGGAGCGCGCGCCGGTGAGAATCATCACCAGCCGGTCGATGCCGATCCCCTCGCCACCCGCCGGCGGCATGCCGTAGCAAAGAGCGCGAATGTAGTCTTCGTCCATCTGGTGCGCTTCTTCGTCGCCCTTTTCGCGCATGGCAAGTTGCATTTCGAAACGGCGGCGCTGCTCCTGTGGATCGTTGAGCTCGGTGAAGGCGTTGCGCGATTTCCATGCCGGCGACGTAGATTTCAAAGCGCTCCACGAAGGCCGGCTCATCCGGCTTGTTCTTGGAGAGCGGCGAAATCTCCACCGGGAAATCGTAGATAATCGTCGGCTGGATGAGGTGCGACTCAGCAGTGCGCTCGAACAGCGCAGCCAGCGCTTCACCGGCGTTGCTCTTGCCGGATTGCCGCATCAACCATTCCGGATCGCGCACGTTTTCCGGCGTGGGCCGGTCGGCTCCCTGCCAGAATTCGATCACGGCATCGCGCATGCTCAATCGCCGCAGGCTGCTGAAATCGATTTGCGCGCCTTCGTACTCGACTACCGGCGAGCCGGTGGCATCGATCGCAACCTGCTTGAGCAGTTCGGCGGAGAGGTCCATCATGCCGCGATAATCCGTGTACGCCTGATAGAACTCGAGCATGGTGAATTCCGGATTGTGCTTGAACGACAGCCCTTCGTTGCGGAAATTGCGATTGATCTCGAAGACGCGATCCAGGCCGCCCACTACCAGCCGCTTCAGATACAGCTCCGGCGCGATTCGCAGGTAGAGATCGATATCGAGCGCGTTGTGATGCGTGATGAAGGGCCGCGCGGCGGCGCCGCCATAGAGCGGCTGCATCATCGGCGTTTCCACTTCGATGAAGCCGTGGCTATCCAGCTGGCGGCGCAGCGATTGGATAATCTTGCTGCGGCGTCACGAACACATGGCGCACGTCGGGATTGGCGATCAGATCGAGATAGCGCTGGCGGTAGCGAATCTCGACGTCTTCCAGGCCATGCCATTTCTCCGGCATGGAGAGGAGTGTCTTGGACAGGAATTGCAGGCCCTCGGCGTGAATGGTGAGTTCACCGGTGCGAGTGCGAAACAGGTAGCCCTCGACGCCGATGATGTCGCCGATGTCCAGTAACTGAAAGAGCTTGAAATCGCGCTCAGGGACGGCATCCATGCGCACGTAAATCTGCATGAGCTCGCCGTCCTGCATCAGGTGCGCAAAGCCTGCCTTGCCCTTACTGCGAATGCTTTTGATGCGTCCGCAAATCAAAACTTTGTCGGCCGGCGATAGCTCTTCAGCGGTCTTCGGGCTGTATTCCGCGACGACTTGCGGAATGGATTTTGTAAAGTCGAAGCGCCGTCCGTAAGCGTGGAAGCCCAACGCCTCGATTTCGCGGACACGCTCCAGGCGCTGCTTCAGCAGCTCATCTTCGAGGGACACTCATCTCTCCTTGGGGAATACGCTATTATAATTCACGCGACCTACCTTGACTCCTTCCCTTTCGATTGTCATCCCCGCTTACAACGAAGAAGGGCGGCTGAAGGCGACGCTCGAGCGCGTGGATAGGTACCTGCGAAGCGGGGCTTGGACCTTCAGCGAAATTCTCCTTGTCGACGACGGATCGCGCGATGCTACCGTGGCGGTGGCAGAATCGTTCGCCGGCAAAATCGCCAACCTGCGTATCTTGCGTAACCCTGGAAATCGCGGCAAAGGCTACAGCGTGCGGCATGGAATGCTGGAGGCGCGCGGAGAATGGACGCTCTTCAGCGACGCCGATCTTTCGGCGCCGATCGAGGAATTGGACAAACTATGGCGTGCAGCGGACCAGGCCCAGGCCAAGGTGGCGATCGGCTCGCGCGCTCTGGACCGCTCGCTGGTGGGCGTGCATCAGTCGCCGCTGCGGGAATCGGCCGGGCGGCTTTTCAACCTGGGCGCCCGCCTGATCTCGGGGCTGCCGTTCAAGGACACGCAATGCGGCTTCAAGCTGTTTGAGACCGCGGCCGCCCAGCAAATCTTCGCGCGCCAGCAATTGGAACGCTTTGGTTTCGATGTCGAAGTGCTGTTTATCGCGCAATTGTTGGGCTACCGAGCGATCGAAGTTCCCGTGCGTTGGAACGATGTGGAAGGCACCAAAGTAGGCACTCTAAGCGGCTTGGCAGCGTTTCTGGATCCGTTGCGCGTGCGGATTCACGGCTGGCAGGGAAAGTACCGGTAGGGCTTATCGCTTGACGATGACTTCGCGCAGTTGTTCGCGCGTCAGAAAGAACTTCACCGATTCAAATTTGTGGAATAGCTTTTCCAGGCTCCGGTTGTTGAACAGCTGCGACGGTTTGCGCCGGCCGCGCTCGCTCAAAATGAGTGACTGCTGATCCTTGATGCGGAATGAATATACCGGCACCTGCTGCGCCTTTTCATCGGAATGGAAATAAGCCAGCAGGTAGCTCTTCGGCTTCACGATGTGATACAGCTTGTCGAGAGTGGCCGCCAACAGAGCGGGCGGCATATATTGCAGCACGTCCCAGACCAGCACGCCGTCGAACGTCTCGTCGGGAAAGTCGAGATTCTGGCGCAGAAAATAATCGATCTGCGCCTGGTCGGCTGGCTCGGTGGGATCCTGCTCACGCAGAATATCGTCGAGGCTGCGCAGGAAATCTTCGGCATAAACGCGATGACCCAGGTTGGTGATGTAGCTTACGTTGGCCTGGTTAGCGCCGCCGAAATCGAGAATGGAAAGGCCCACCTGGTCGCGAATGTACCCGAAGAACTGTTCCAAGCCGCGGCTTTGGCGCGTCGTCACCACCTCCGGTTCGAAACCGCGCGGGAGCCGTGCGGTTCTGCAGGATGGATGGCGAAGTGGGCGGCGGCAAAGAGCCGGCGCTACCGAGAAGGCCTCTTAAGCGGTCCGAAATCGACAGCACAGTCTCCTACTCGCGACTAACGTTTCTCCGCGCCGCCGGCGGACGCAGCGACCGATTGGGCGTTGGTGATGGGAGCGGTTGCCGGGCGCGGCGCAGGAGCTGCCGCAGCCGGAGCCGACGCCGTCGATTTCACCGGTTCAGCCTTCACGATGTCGATGCTGCCCTTGAAATAAGCGCCGTCCTCGATGATGATGCGCGCGGTCCGGATGTCGCCGACCAGCCTGCCGTCCTTGCGGATTTCGAGGCGGTCACTGGCTTCGACGTTACCCTGGATCGTGCCAAGCACCACGACTTCGCGCGCCTTCACAGCGGCGTGTACTTTTCCGTTCGGCCCGATGGTGAGCTTATTATCGTGCAGCTCAATCGTGCCTTCGACGTCGCCGTCCACGTACAAGTCTTCCTTGCTGTAGATCTGACCGTTGACCTTAACGGCCTTGCCTATGCTGGCTGAGCCACGCGTTGCTTCGGGCTCCGGCGTTCTCATCGGAATACTGGACAATGGGGTTGCCTCCTTCTTGGGTTCTACCGGAGTCGGCACTGCCGCTACCGGTTTTGGTGCTGGCGGAGTTTCATCCTGGGGGCGTTTATTCCACATGCTCACAATTGGCGGCCCTCCCGCGTTAATCTTATGTTTGACATTTGCCGCTGCTCTAATAGTCTATGTAGCGCGGGCGAAAAAGGCAAACTGAACTGTGGAAAAGTTAACTGGCGGGCGACGGATCGGGTGGCACGGGGTGGTTTTGACGGGGATGCTGCTGTCCCGGCTAGGCGCTCAACCGGCCCCGGACAACACCGAGTTCTTCGAGAAAAAGATACGCCCGGTGTTGGTGGAACGCTGCTACGCCTGCCATGGGCCGGCAGCGAATCCGCCGAAAGCCAGTCTGCGTCTGGATAACGCGGAGGGTTGGCGCAAAGGCGGCGAGCGCGGGCCGGAGATTACCCCGGGCGAGCCGGAATCGAGCCGTCTAATACAGGCGATCCGTTATCAGAATCCGGATTTGCAAATGCCGCCTACTGGCCGGCTGCCGCTCGACCAGATCGCGGATTTCGAAGCGTGGGTGAAAATGGGCGCGCCCGATCCTCGCACCAGCGCGAGCAGCGCGCCATCCAGCGGAGGAAAGCGGGCCATCAATCTTGCCCAGGCGCGACGGCATTGGGCCTATCAGCCGCCGAAAGATCGTCCGCTTCCGTCGGTTCGTAATGAGAGCTGGGTGCGCACGCCTATCGATCGCTTCATTCTGGCGAAGCTCGAAGAGAAACATTTGCAGCCTGCGCCTCAGGCCGATCGCGCGACGATCATCCGGCGAGTGACGTTCGATCTGATTGGATTGCCGCCGACGCCAGAAGAAGTGGACGCGTTCGTCCACGACAAGAGCCCCGACGCGTATCGAAAAGTGGTGGAGCGCCTGCTGGCTTCGCCGCATTATGGCGAGCGCTGGGCGCGGCACTGGCTCGATCTGGTGCGCTACGCCGAAACCGATGGCCACGAGTTCGACGTCGATAAGCCCAACGCCTGGCGCTATCGCGATTACGTCATTCGGGCGTTCAACGACGACTTGCCGTACAAGCCGTTCGTCATCGAGCAGATTGCCGGGGATTTGCGCGCGCAGCACCGCGTGGCCGGTGAGATTGACCAACCCGCCGTGGGCACCGGTTTTTACTGGTTGGGCGAAATCAAGAATGGCGCCGTCGATTCCAACGAATCCATCGCTGACCGCGTCGACAATCAGATTGACGTGATCGGCAAGACGTTTCTCGGGCTGACCGTTGCTTGCGCGCGCTGCCACGATCACAAGTTCGATCCCATTCCAACAGCCGATTACTATTCGCTGGCTGGATTTCTGCACAGCTCACGGCTGCGGCAAGTTGATGTCGATCCGCCGGAGCAATCTGCGCGCGTCAATGCGTTGACGGCTGAGATTGAGCGGCTGAAGCATGCGCCGGCGCCCACGCCTTCCGACATCGAGAAGACGTTCGACGCCAAATACCAGGTCTACGACGATTTCTCGGATGCTAGCCGGCAGAACTGGTTCATGACTGGTCCCGCGTTCCGGATCGCCGGCGGAATTCTGACGTCTGGAGCGATTTCCGACACACTCGAAGGCATTGCGCTCTCGCGCCCGTTCGTCGTGGAGAAGCAATTCATCCACGTGCTGATGCGCGGCGCGGGCGAAGTGCGCTTTGTGGTCGACGAATACAAGGACAAGAGCCGCAGGCTGAAGGCCGGTGCGAACTGGCAGTGGAAGACGCTGGAAGCGAAGATGACCATCGGCCGGTCGGCGTACTTTGAAGTTGTCGATTTCAATCGCAACGGCCATCTGGAAGTGGACGCGATCGTTCAATCGAGCGAGGAGAAGCCTCCGGCTGTGCTGCCGCCGGACGTGATTGCCCAACCGGTTTCGGACGCGATCGCCGCGATTGAAGCGCAGATCCCTCCGTCCGAATTCGCGATGTCGACCCTCGATTCCGATCCGCGCAACGTGCACATCAATATTCGCGGCAGCTACAAGAATCCTGGAGCTGAGGCGCCGCGGCGGTTTCTCACCATTCTTGCGGGCGATGCTCAGCCGCTTATCACGCAAGGAAGCGGGCGCCTGGAACTGGCGCAGCGCATCACCGCCGATTCCAATCCGCTGCTTGCGCGCGTAATGGTCAACCGCATCTGGCTGCACCATTTTGGACAGGGCATTGTCGCCACGCCGGATAATTTCGGGCTCACCGGCGACCCGCCCTCGCATCCTGAGCTGCTGGATTTTCTGGCGCTGGAATTTGCGCGCGGCGGCTGGTCGGTGAAGAACATGCACCGCATGATGGTGCTGTCGAACACGTATCAGATGTCGAGCCGGCCTGAAGCCGCGGCCGACGAAGCTGATCCGCAAAACAAATTGCTGCACCGCATGCCGGTGCGCCGCCTGGAAGCCGAGGCCATTCATGATTCCATTCTGGCGGTGGCGGGCACGCTGAATCCGGCGGTGTACGGGCCGGGCGTTCCGCCTTACATCACGCCCTACATGGACGGCGATCCGCGCGGCAAGCCGGCGTCAGGACCACTGGATAATTACGGCCGGCGCGGCATCTACGTCCAGGTGCGGCGCAACTATCTCGCGGATTTTTTGGTGACGTTCGATTACCCGCCGCCGATCTCCACGATTGGCCGGAGAAATATTTCTGCAGTTCCCTCGCAGGCGCTATTTCTGATGAACAACGAGTTCGTGACTGGCCAGGCCCAGCGCTGGGCCGAGCGGATTCTCCTTAGCGCAGCGACACCCAAAGGGCGCGTCGTGCGTATGTACTGGGAAGCTTTTGGCCGCGCGCCGCTTCCCGAAGAGACGGCTGAGGCCTTGAGTTTCGCCGCCAAACTGGAAGCGCGGTACGCTGGAATTGCCGGCGCAGAATCGCCAGAGCGCCGGGCGTGGACCGATCTGGCGCACGTGCTGTTTAACACTACGGAGTTTGTGTTCATCCGATGAATCATTTTTCCAGTAACGGACTGTCTCGCCGACAGATGCTTTTCCGCGCGGCCAACGGATTCGGCGGCCTGGCCCTGAGCTATCTGGCGACCAGCGATAGCGCCTTAGCAGCTTCCGCCACATCGCGGGTGATCAATCCCATGGCGGTGCTGCCGCCGCATTTTACGCCGCGGGCGAAGTCCGTCATTTTTCTTTACATGGACGGCGGACCGAGCCAGATGGACACGTTCGATCCTAAGCCCCGCTTGCTCGCCGAGCACGGCAAGCCGCTGCCGATGAAGATTCCGGACACGCAGTTCAACGACAACGGCAACATCATGGGCTCGCCGTGGGCGTTTCATCATTATGGGCAATCGGGTCTGCCGGTGAGCGACCTGTTCCCAAACGTCGCGACGTGCGCCGACGATCTGGCCGTGATTCGGTCGATGGTCTCGGATCATTCCGAGCACACTGCGGCAAACTATCTGCTGCATACCGGTTTCGGGCAACAGGGCCGGCCCAGCATGGGAAGCTGGATAACTTACGGCCTCGGCAGCGAAAATCAAAATCTGCCAGGATTTGTGGTGCTCGACAGCGGCCTGATCCCAGCCGGCGGCATGGACAATTTCGGCGCGGGATTTTTGCCTGCCGCTTATCAGGGCACGCTGTTCCGCCGTGGGCAGAATCCTATCGCGAACATTGAAGCGCACGAAGCCACTCCCGATATCCAGACGGAAAAACTAGCGTTGCTCAAGACCCTGAATCGCGGCGTGCTGGACCGGCAAGGCACGGTGAGCGAACTGGACGCGGCCGTCTCTAACTACGAGCTTGCGTTCCGGATGCAATCCGCTGTGCCCGATCTTGCAGATATTCGCGGCGAATCGCAGGCCACGTTGGAACTTTACGGGATCAACGACAAGGCGACTGAAAATTACGGGCGGCAATGTTTATTGGCGCGGCGGCTGGTCGAGCGCGGCGTGCGCTTCGTCCAGGCCATCACTCCGTTGATCAAAGGCACGGACCGATGGGACCAGCACGGCAAGTTGGTGCAAGGCCACACCGACAACGCTAAAGCCACCGACAAGCCTATCGCGGGACTACTGAAAGATTTGAAAGCGCGCGGGCTGCTTTCGGAAACGCTGGTGGTTTGGGGCGGCGAGTTTGGCCGTACGCCGATGTCGCAAGGCAAAGACGGGCGCGATCACAATCCCTTCGGCTACACGATGTGGATGGCGGGCGGCGGCGTTAAAGGCGGCACAGTCTACGGCGCGACCGATGAATACGGCTACTTCGTGGTCGAGAACAAAGTGCACGTCCACGACCTGCACGCGACTATCTTGCACCTGCTGGGGATGGACCACAAGCAGCTCACTTACCGCTTCAGCGGCCGCGATATGCGGCTCACCGACGTCTACGGCGAAGTGGTGAAGCCGCTGATCTCGTAGGAGGCTCTATGAAGTTCTTGAGTTTCGTAATCCTGGCCGGCATTGTTTTTGGCGCTGCCGAACCAAAGTACGAGATGACCACGTACACAGTTGGCATGGTTCGCAAAGGTCCCAATTGGACCGCGGACGATACTCCGGAAACACGCCGCATCCAGGCCGGGCACATGGCTAACATCCAGAAAATGGCGGCGACGGGTAAACTCATCGTGGCCGGTCCGATGGGTGAAGATGACGATCTGCGCGGCGTTTTTATTTTCAAAGACACCACTCCGGACCAAGCTCGCGCCATGATGGCGGTGGATCCGGCGGTGCAAGCCGGCCGGTTCATACCTGAAGTGCATGCCTGGTACGCAGCCTCCGGACTTAAGGTGAATCCGCCGAAATAAACTGCAGGTCGGGGACCAGCCCCACTAAGCCATCGTGAAAACTTGCCGCGGTGATAGAAGGTACGGCGGCACGATCCCCGGAATATTCGACAGCGGCACAACCTCCTCCGGCACATCAATTCCTAGCTTGTCGATCATGAACTTGCGGCGGGCCTGACAGCGCGCCATCATGGCGGGATACTCTGCCGTCAAGCGCGCGCGCAGCGCCGCATCGGCCATGACTACGCCATCCTCGACACGCGTCGAGAAAAATGTTTTCGACGACGGGATCACATCCACCTGAATGGCCATGCCAGAATGAATCTTCACCTGCGAACCCTGGTAAACCGGTGAGCTCACCCATTCGTCCAGATGGATCAGGTGGCCGGCGTTCAAGTAAATTCCGAATTTCTCGAACGGCAGCCGGCGGCGAATCACCTCATCCAATGCCCCGCCCGGCGTGCCGATCCGCAGTAATCCGAACCATTCACTGATGGCCTCGAAATATGGGCCGGCAAACTGGGCAACGTAATCGCGCGCCTCGGCGGGAAGGTCATCCGGACCCGCGGCCACCCAGCCCGCGCGGCAACTGTTGCTGCCCCAATAACAAATGTTGGTCGCAAACGGCCCGCCTCGTAGGATGCGGACACCCACGGGCGACGCGAGGCCGATGCGGTGCGCACCGGATTTTAGCGTCATGTGGCATCCCTGCGGCTCGCCGTTGTATTCGGCCAGCCTGGCAAGATCGTGATCCAGGATGCCCTCGCGCAGGCCAAAGATCATGCGCTTCAAGCCTTCCGACGCAAGTATGTTGGTGTATTCGAAGTAGGCGATTTCAGACGGCGAGCAGAATGTGCGCAGGCCGCGATCCGGCTCCATGAAAATTGCGGTGGCATTCACTACGCGCTCCGCGGCAGCCAACTCGCGCAGCGTATCCACCATGTAGGCTGGAATCTCGATCGCACGCGCGCCCAGCGTATGTTCCTGTTGCGAGAAATATTTCCAGCCGGCGCAGCCGACCTGCGACGCCGCGCCTATGCCCTCATCGCGAAAAATATCCTGCAACTGCCGGCTGCTTTCGCGCGGCTGGTCGAGCAATGAAAACGGCTGAAAACGCTCACTGCGCAGCTTACCGTTCACCCAGAGCGGGCTGATCTTAAGATACCCTTCGCATTCGTTGCCCACGACGATCAACGGCACGGCGCGCGTGCCTAGGATCAGCATGGCCTCCTCGAAGCGCGGTTCGAATCCAGTCAAATACGCCAGGTTGGCAAAGTGTTCGCGGTCGGCATAAACCACCAGATGAGTGAGGCCGCGCTCCGCCATCGCCGCGCGGGCGGCCATGATGCGCGCCTCGAATTCTTCCCACGGAGCCGACTGCGGACGCTCACACTCACCAAATACCGGCCAATCCATTTCAACGAGCTTATGTTTGCGCATTCGGTTCATTCTGCCATGGTATGCTTCCACAAATGAAAATTTTCACAGTTATGCTGGCGCTGCTTCTGGGCGTGCTGGCCGGTTTCGGCCAGGCGCAGCAGTCCGATGGACCGCAACCGCGGTACGTCGCTCCAGGCGATGCCTCGCATCCGCCCGCCGACGCCATTTCCCTGTTCAACGGGCACGACATGTCCGGCTGGGCAACCCGCGACGGCAAGCCTGTGGGCTGCAAAGTCGAAAAGGCGGTGATCGTTTGCACCAGCGGTGTAGGCGATATGTACACCACGCAAAAATTTAGAAGCGCACAGATTCATCTGGAGTTTTCCCCGCCGTCGATGCCGGATCAGCATGGGCAACTGCGCGGCAACAGCGGCGTCTACATCCAGAGCCATTACGAAATTCAGATTCTCGACTCTTACCAGAATCCGACGTACGCTAACGGTTCACTCGGCGCTGTATACGGGCAGGCTGCACCGTTGGTGAACGCCGCCCGGCCGCCCGGTGAATGGCAGACCTACGACATCGTTTTCCACGCCCCGCAATGCGACGCCGCCGGCGCGGTTACCGCCAAGGGTACGGTCACCGTGATTGCTCAATGACGTGCTGGTGCAGGACCACGTGACGATCAATGACACCAAGGGCGGCTGCGGTCTTCAACCGCTCATGTTGCAGGATCACAGCGGATTCAAAGGTGCGCCGGTTACGCATATGCGCTTCCGCAACCTGTGGCTGCGGCCTCTCGATGACGGTCCGACAAAATGAGACCTTCGCTCATTGTTAGCCTCTGCCTGGCCAGTTCTGCTTGGGGACAGAAGCCGGCCGATCTTGTTCTGCGCAATGGCAAGATCGTCACCGTTGAATCTGCCAAGCCCGAGGCGCAGGCCCTTGCCATTTCCGGCGGGGTGATTGTCGCGCTGGGCAGCGATAAGGAGATTCAAAAATACCAGGGAGCATCCACCAAGGTGATCGACTTGGGCGGGAAGCTCGCCATCCCCGGATTCATTGAGGGTCATGGGCACTTCAGCGGCATCGGTCAGGCGAAACTCAGTCTGGATTGCCGCGACGCCGCGACTTGGGACGTGATCGTGGCCAAGGTCGCCGACGCGGCCAAGAAAGCCAAACCGGGGCAATGGATCATCGGCCGCGGCTGGCATCAGAAGGATTGGAACCCCGCGCCTTCGCCCAATGTGGAGGGATTCCCGGTTCACAAATCGCTGAGCGATGTTTCGCCGCAAAATCCGGTGTTCCTCACCCATTCGAGCGGCCACGCTGCATTCGTCAATGCCGCGGCGATGAAGGCCGCCGGGATCGACCGCAGCACTCCCGCGCCCCCTGGCGGCGACATTCTCAAAGACGCCGACGGCAACCCGACCGGCCTGCTGCGCGAGACGGCACAGGGCCTGGTGCGAAAGGCGATGGAGACGGCGCGCAATCAACGCACGGCAGAAGATCTCGAAGCCGAGCAGCAGAAAATTATCGATCTGTCGGTGGAAGAATGTATTCGCAAAGGCATTACCAGTTTCCAGGATGCAGGCTCGCCGCCCGAATTCATTCAAGCGCTGAAGAAGCGCGTGGATGAAGGCCGCATGCCGCTGCGGATGTGGGTGATGGTTTCGGCCTCGAACAGCGTCCTCGAAACCAAGCTGGCGTCATTGAAGCTGATCAATTTCGGCGACAATCGCCTCACCGTGCGGGCCATCAAGAAGGTGATGGACGGCGCGCTAGGGTCGCGCGGCGCATGGTTTCTCGAGCCGTATTCCGATTCGCCCGGCAGCACGGGCCTCGCCACGACACCGGTTCCCGAGATCGCAAAGACCGCTGAGTTGGCTATCGCTAACGGCTTTCAGCTTTGCGTGCATGCCATCGGCGACCGCGCCAATCGCGAAGTGTTGAACATCTACGAGAAGACATTTAAGGAACATCCCGATCAGAAGAATCTGCGCTGGCGCGTCGAGCATGCCCAGCACATCAATACCGCTGATATTCCGCGGTTCGGCAAGCTGGGAGTAATCGCGTCGATGGAAGCAATTCATTGCACCTCCGATGCGCCGTTCGTGATTGCACGCCTGGGGCCGAAGCGCGCTGAAGAGGGCGCGTACGTGTGGCAAAAGCTCATGAAGTCCGGCGCGGTGGTGACCAACGGCACCGATGCGCCTGTTGAAGACGTGAGCGCGATTGCTTCCTACTATGCGTCGGTGAGCCGCAAGGTTAAGGATGGCTCGGTATTCTATCCCGACCAGCGCATGAGCCGGCTAGAAGCTTTGAAGGCTTACACCTGGAACAATGCCTATGCGGCGTTCGAGGAAGACATGAAGGGCTCGCTAAAACCTGGCAAGCTCGCCGATATCACGGTGCTGTCAAAGGACATCATGACCGTGGCAGAGGACGAAATTCCGTCGACGCAGGTTCTGTATACGATCGTCGGCGGGAAGATTGCTTATCAGCGGTAGGCGGGGTTAGTGGCCTCTGGAGTGGCCGTTACCGCCCTTTCGCATCGAATCCAGGAAAGCGCGGAGACTGGCTTCGGTACGCTGCTGCGCCTCGATCAAGGCGTTTAACTTTTCGTCGCCCTCCTGATTCAGCCGCCTCAGCTTGGCAATCTCTTTCATGCCAATATGCACCAACTTTTCAAAACCTCGCATCCGCTTGTCGAATCGGGCATCCGACTGGACCATACGAGCCTCTGCTCGGTCCATGCGTGCATCCGCACCCGCCTGGCTCTTAGCGACTCCATCCAGGATCGCCTCGATACGCTCAAACCGTTCGCGAACGGCTGTTTCCATATGGCTTCAGTCTAACACCGGCCCAACATGCGTCCATCCAGCCGGATATAATGCATTCACTCAACTTTATGCGCAAATTTGCTTTGGTGCTGCTCCTGCCTTTTTGCCTCCTTGCTGCCGATTCTCGAGGCACCGAAATTCTCTGGGACAAATTCGGCGTCGCCCATGTTTACGCTCCCAACGCCGAGGGCCTGTTCTTCGGCTACGGCTATGCGCAAATGCAAAGTCACGGCAACTTGATCCTGAAACTCTACGGTGAATCGCGCGGCAAAGCGGCGGAATATTGGGGCGAGAAGAATCTGGCGCTCGACCGCTGGGTGCAGCTTAACGGTGTCCCGGAACGCGGCCTGGCCTGGTACAACCAGCAGACGCCCGAGTTCCGCGGCTATCTCGATTCCTTCGCGGCGGGGATGAATGAGTACGCGCGGCGTCATCCGGAAATGCTGGACGCTGACCGGAAGCGCGTCCTTCCCATCACTGGCGCCGATCCGCTCATCCACGTTCACCGCATCGTTCACTTCAGCTATTTGACGTCCATGGCGCGCGTCATCACCACCGCCACGGGAAAACCTCCGGTTGACGGACTGGAGTCGAACGCCTGGGCCATCGCACCCGCAAAATCGGCCAGCGGCAAGACCATGATGGTCATGAACCCGCACCTGCCGTGGCGCGATTGGTTCACCTATTACGAAACTCATTTGAACGCACCCGGAATAAATCTGTACGGAGCGAGCCAGATCGGATTTCCAGTTTTGCGCTTCGTGTTTAGCGATTACCTGGGCTTCACGCAAACCGTCAATAGCATCGATGCCAACGATCTTTACCGCCTCACCCTGCAAGACGGCGGCTATTTGTTCGATGGCAAGGTGCGCCAGTTCTCGACGGAGGAGAAAATTCTCAAAGTACGACAGGCGGACGGTTCCATGCGCGAAGAGAAGCTGCAAATCCGCAAGTCGGTACACGGGCCGGTGGTTTGGGACAAAGACGGCAGGGTTCTCGCCCAGCGCACGGCCGGCCTCGACCGGCCATTTCTTCTGGAACAGTACTGGAAAATGGCGATCGCGCATACGTTTGTCGAGTATCAGACTCAACTGAAGCGTTTGGAGGTGCCCACGTTCAATATCACTTATGGCGATCGTGACGGCCACGTGATGTACATGTTCAACGGCACGCTGCCCAAGCGCCCGAAAGGCGATGTCAAATTCTGGGACGGCATCGTCCCCGGCGATACTTCGGAAACCATGTGGACGGGTATTCATTCTTACGATGAGCTGCCGAAGGTTATCGATCCGCCTACCGGATGGGTCCAAAACACCAACGACCCGCCGTGGACCGGAACATTTCCCATGGTTCTTGATCCGGCGAAATTCCCGGCTTACACCTCGGGCCGCCAAATCTCCTTCCGCTCGATGCGCTCCATTCGCATGCTGTCGGAAGCGCAGAAGATCAGCTATGACGATCTGATTCGCTTGAAGCACTCGACCCGTCTTGAACTCGCCGACCGTATTGTTGACGATCTGGTGTCCGCCGCCGAGCAGCACGGTTCGGACATCGCCAAGCGGGCGGCTGTAGTTCTGAAGAACTGGGACCGCCAGGCAGAGAACACGAGCCGGGGAACTCTGCTGTTCCAGGAATGGGCGCGAAAGTTTATGGGACCGCTGTTCGACTCCTGGAAAGGCTTCGCTGTTGAGTTCGATCTGGCGCAACCCTTGACTACGCCGCGCGGCTTGAAAGATCCTGCGGCCGCTGCCATGATGCTCGAGCAGGCGGCAATCGAAGTGGAGAAGCAGTACGGCTCGCTTGACGCCGCATGGGGTGACTTCCGAAGATTTCGCCACGGCGCGGTTGACCTGCCCGCCAACGGCGCTACCGGGGGCCTGGGAGCATTTCGCGTGTTCACCTATGGGCCGGCAAAAGATATCAAGCCGGCGGCCGTCTTCGGCGACACTTTCGTCGCATGCGTCGAGTTCTCCAGCCCGCCGCACGCGCAGGTTCTGGTCAGCTATGGAAATTCGTCACAGCCAGGATCGCCGCATGCCGACGATCAACTGCCGTTCCTGAGCCGCAAGCAATTGCGAACCGCGTGGCGCGAGCGCAAGGACGTCGAAGCCAATCTCGAAAGCCGCGACAAGTTCTAGCCGGATCAATTGGGCGATGCGCGCACAGCGCGCTCGAACGCCCAGTCGCGAATGTGATTGATCTGTTCCTTCATGGTGCGCGAGAGCGGGACGATCTTCACGGCGACAGTGATCAGATCCTGCTGGGCGATCGTCGGTGTCGGCGAGCCGCGCCTTGGTCAAGGCCGATATCACGCACTGTTCGATCTCGGCGCCGGTCCAGCCGATCGTGAACTTCGTCAGTTGCGATAAGTCGAATCGCGCCGGATCCACGCCGCGATTGGCAAGATGAATCTTGAAAATCTCGATGCGTTCGTCATCTAACGGCAAATCGACAAAGAACACCTCGTCGAAACGTCCCTTGCGAATCATTTCCGCAGGGAGCAGATCGATGCGGTTGGCCGTGGCGGCGACGAAGAGCCCGCGAGTCTTCTCCTGCATCCAGGTGAGGAAGAACGCGAAAATTCGACCCTGCTCGCCGCTGGTCTCGGTGGCGGTGATTCCCATCTCGATTTCGTCGAACCACAGAACCGCGGGCGCCATGTCCTCCATCATTTTGCAGGCTTCGACAAATGCGCCTTCCGGTTTCCCGTGGCGGCCGGAGAAGATCTCGATCATGTCGATGCGATAAAGCGGAAGTTGAAAATGGGAGGCGATGGCTTTGACCGAAAGGCTCTTGCCGCATCCGGGAATACCCATGATGAGCACTCCTTTGGGCACGATTTCGGCGGACAGGCTGTCGCGCATTTCAAACAGCTTGCGGCGCTCCAGCAGCCACTTCTTGAGACCCTCCAGGCCTCCGATCTCGGCGAGATCCTGGCTGTCGGCAATGAACTCGATGACGCCGCTGCGATTGACCAGCAGCCGTTTCTCTTCGAGCAGCGACGGCAATGAAGCGGCTCCAAGAGTCCGCCCGCCGGCGAGCGCGCGCCGCAGCGCATAGCGCGTTTCGTCCAGTGTTAGCCCTTGCAGAACTCGAGCCAACTGGGTGAACGTTTCATCGCTGGTACCGCTGCCCGGCGCGATGAGATTGGTCTCGTCCCGCAGAAACTCCGCCAGCTCTATGACATCGGGAGGCCGCAGATCAATAAACATCATGCTGCGCTCGATCTCTTCGGGAATGTAGCGGACTGCGGAAGTGATGACGACGAACTTTCGCTTGTCGAGGCAACTATCGTAAACGTCGCGCAGGCGCCGTCGGACGTCGGAAGATTCCCGCAGCGGTTCGTGGAAATCCTTGAGGTGAAAAATGGCGGGTTCTTTGTGGGCAATGATGAAATCGAGGGCTGCGCGAGGCAACGCGGTTCCGGTTTCCGGCGCCTGATCCTCCCGGTTCATGCCCTCGGTGAGGCTCCATTTCCAAACCGGCACAGGCGGATGCAACCCCAATCCGACGTCAGTCAGCAGCCTGCCGACGCGTTGCTCTTCGCCCGAACGAATGTAAGTGAGAGGCCGTCCCGATTCAAAAATTTCGCGGATCGTTTTGGCCGCGCGGCTCTCTGCCGGCATCTAGAACGCCTCCTTCCGTTCCAGGTGCGCTTCGATGTCTTTCCGCTCCCGCAAAACGGGCAGCAGCTTTTTCTCCACCATGAATTGCAATTGGTCGTCGATGTGCGCCGAGCCGGGCTGCGAAGCGTTGCCGTATCCCAGCAAACACTGCGCGCGCTGCGGCGTGCCAAACTCAATCGCGCATACGAATGTCTCTCCGTTGGTGACGTAGTACTTGCTCCCTTCCTTACGCAGGTACTGCACGGTGCGGAACACGCCCATCTTGCCGTCGTCTCCATTGCCTGGCAGATCTTTTTTGCCGCGCGCATAGCGGTACACATCACCCCATGGCACGTCGAGCGATCCGTACACGCGCCGGCACTCTTGAGCCGCCGCCGCGAGCTCTGCTATCGCTGCTGCCGGATCCGCCAGCCCGGATGCCGATTCCAGCGGACGCTGCGGATCGTACTTCACCCGCAGCTTGTCCTCGACAGCAAAAGTCTTTCCGAAATAGCGGTCCGCAAACATTTGAAAAAGCACGGCGCCGCGGCTGTTTGTCTCCGTTTGCCGGTCCCACTGGGCAAGCACGCGCGCCGCATCCTTAACCGTGCCGTCGTTGGACGAGTCGGCGGCTTTTAGCAAATCGGGCAGCAGCGCGTCGGCCAGTTCCATGCGCGTTGAATGCTTGTAGGCCAGCAGTTGGTCGTACGTGATCGATTGGTTTTCGGTAATCATCCGCAACGACCGCATGGTTCGGAACGACGGCATGCGCGTGTTAGGCGGCGCAATGTACGCGGGGTACTTGGTGGGGTCGAGTTGCGGGAAAGTGCTCAAGCCAGGGCGGCTCGTTGGTGTTCTGGTTGAAGCCGGACGGCGGGTCGATGGACTTCGGCAAGTCATCGAAGGAGTGGTATTCCGTCCACAACGTTTTCGAAGTATTGCCGGGCACCACTTTGCTCCAATATTGCCAATCCTCGATCTTGCGCTTAGGAACCAGGCCGTTGAACACCAGCATGATGTGACCATCGGCATCCGCATAATTCGCGTTCCACATCGGGACTGATTCGATCCGCAGCGCGGTCTTGAACTCCTCCAGATTTTGCGCGCCGCCCATGCGGAACCATTGTTCGAGCATCTTCGGGCGGTCGATACCTGCTACGCGCATCGAGACCGTGACGCCGTCTTCGTCGAAGACCACCGGGCCTTGCACACTGCGACGAATGGTCAGCTTTTCTTCGCGCATGGAGCCGTCTGGCTGTTTGACCTTCAACGTCTTCACCTCGGACTCAAATGCGCGCAGGTCGCCATCGAATTCGTACTTGCCATCGCGTACGGTCAAGCGGTAGAAATCCACCGTATCGATAGTATTGACAGTTCGGCCCCATCCCGCGCGCCGATTGAAGCCAATCACCGGGACCGGGAAACCAATCTGCGGAGTGCCGAATAGATCGTAGCCCGGTGCCACGAGATGCACTTCCATGTAGGTGTAAAATTCGCCCCACAGCAGGTGAGGATTGATGATGAGCATGGCCTTGCCGCTGGCCGAGCGCGACGGGCCGACTGCCCAGGTATTGGAACCAGCCTCCGGCGGCGGCCCGTTCCATTCTGATGTCTGATTGAGCGCCAGCAGTTTCGGCGCCAGCACGCCGACCTCGTTCCGCATTCGCTGCTGCGAACCCATATACATGTAATGCACCGCGCGCAGCGTGTGCCCGACGACATCTACGCCCGACACCGGCAGTACCACGCGAAACTCCGGACTGGTATGCTCCGGATGCGCCTTGGCGAAATCGTTGATGCCGCGCGCGAAGGCATCCAGGTATTTGCGGAATGTGGGGTCCTGCTGCTGATACCAAACGTGAGCCCGCTCCGGCACGCCGTTGGTTTGCACCCAACGATCGAGATCGAGATGCGACGCGCCCCAATACTCCGCGCCACGCCCGCGCGATTCGCCGTAGAGCCGCAAAAGCAAATCCGCGTGATTCTGCATTTGCGCCCAGCCATGTGCGTAGAACATCGATTCCAGGCTGTCGGCGAAGATGTGCGGCACGCCGTATTGATCCCAAAGAATCTCGGTTTTTGGCGCCGCGCTCAGACCGCCGGCGAAAAGCAGCAGACCCACCAATAGGCTACTCATGATGTGTCTTAATTATGCACAAGTGGGAAGCGGTCGGGTATACTAGCGCTACGTATGACTGCAATGCGAGCGCTCTCAACGGCTCTGGTGTTCTCGACGATGTGCGTAGTGGTGCACGCCCAGCAGCCCGTGAAGCTTTACAACACCGCCAAGCAGAAATTGCTGGAAGGCAAGCCGATTGTCGGCGGAACCGTTTCTTCGCCCGACCCCAACATTTACTGCGCAATGGCCAACGCCGGCTACGATTATCTGTGGATCGAAATGCAGCACAGCCCGTTGACGTATTCCGACGTTGCGAAAATGATCTGGGCCTGCCGTGGCAGCCAGGCGATGCCTTTCATTCGCGTGCCGGATGCGACGGAGAGCGACATCCAGAAGGCCACCGACATTGGGGCGGTTGGGATTATCGTTCCCACAGTGGATACCGTGGAGAAAGCGCAAGCGGCGGTGAAATGGTCCAAGTACCCGCCCGAGGGGCGCCGCAGCCAGGGTGGCGGCCAGTACGGCGCGCTGTGGGGAAGCGATTATCGACCAGACCATTAACGCAAACATGTTGGTAGTGGTCATGATTGAAACGCCTATCGGCGTAGATGTTGCGGATAAGATCGCGTCGGTGCCCGGAGTCGATGTGGTTTTCGCCGCCAGCACGGACCTGGGAAATTTTTCAGGATATAAGCAGGGCGATCCACGCTATGAATCAATGGTTACCCGCATCCATGATGAGACTCTGAAGGCCGGTAGAAAGCTGGGCGGCCCGACGGCGTGGAAGGATCGCGCGGGCTTCACTTTCTTCCAGGGACCGGGCGAGACCAATCTGATTCAATTAGGCGCGAAGGTTTCACTGGGAGCAACTCCCGCTCCGCAGACCCGCGGCGTAGCTCCTATCGAAGGCGCCGAGCATCACTAGTGGCGGCCGCTTTTCCACGGCGTGAGAACCGTGTAGCTGGGCGTTGCCGTGACATTCTGTTTGTGCGCTGCGAGCAGCTTCCTTCGGACCAGTCTGTTCACAGCCGCTTGCACTGAACTTTTCGAGATGCCGATCTCCTCGGCGAGGTCCTGATAGCTGAGCTGTACCGCTGTATTTCTGCGCTGTTGTTCGGCGGCCAGCCAGACATACACCAGGAAGCTGGCGGGACTCCGGTCGTGACCGACCAGGTCGCGCAGAAGAACGTCGAAGACGTAATCGTCCAAAGCGATCATTGCTATATCAACTATTACCATAGCAGTAACAACCTGATTGCAGGTCCCGGCCGTTCAGGTTATGCTCCTGGAGTCCGAAAAACAGAGGAGGCGCAACATGATTCGTGGAATTAAATTTGTCAGTGTTCCGGTTCGCAATCAGGATGCTTCACTGAAGTTCTATACGGAGAAATTAGGGTTCAAGGTCGTCACCGACCAACCCCTCACAGGATACCCAGCGTTGGATTGAACTGATGGTCCCCGGCGCGGACTCCCGGCTTGTGCTCTTCACTCCGGAGGGGCATGAGAATCGCATTGGCGGTTTTCAAACGGTGACATTTTGGTGCGATGACGTGGTCGCCACCGCCAAAATCCTCAAGTCCAAAGGCGTGGAATTCGCCAAAGACCCCAAGGCGGAATCGTGGGGAACCGCGGCTATCTTCAAGGACACCGACGGCAATCAGTTCGTGCTGTCCAGCAAATGAGGAGTTCGCAGGAATTCGCTGAGATGTTTTCGAAACGCGGCGTTATGCAGTTCGAGCCCTTCCGTTTTGGATGGAAATTCGATCAGCTGGGCGTGTGGGATCGCGGCCGCCAGGGTGTCGGCATATTCGAACGGATGTATGGGATCACGTCGATTTCCCAGGACTAGGACGGGAGCTGTGATGCCTTGCAGCTCGGCAGGCGAGCGGTACGGCACCGAGCGCGGAATCGCCTGATAAGTGGCAACGATGGCTTCTGGCGCCCGACCGGTGAAAAATCCATCGATCATCGTCGCCGCGGGCGGGTAGCTTTTCCTCCATTCTGCGTACATAGCAGACTGTTCGAATAACTGGCGCGCCCTCTCGATTCCGGCGTCCTGGATCATCGCTGCGATAGCGGGAAACATTGCCAGATTGGGCGGCTCGGGCTGGCTGAGCCACGCGGGCCTCGTCAGAACTGCGGCGAGCGTGCTACGCGGATGGGCAAGGCAAAAAGCGAGAGCGATGCCGGCGCCCATGGAAACGCCGCCAACTACGGCCTTGTCGATCGATAGGTGATTCATCAGCGCGAAAACATCGTCCGCCATGGTTTGGAAATTTAAGTTGGCGATGTTGCCTGGATCGCCCGTCTTGCCGTGGCCGCGGTTGTCGTAGAAGATCACACGGAAACCGGGCACCTCTCCGACCAGTTCTTTGGCCTGGTCGGCGTTACCTGATAATCCGTGACTGAAAATCAGCGGGGTGCCGCTGCCCTGTTCTTCGAAGTAAAAATTCAGACCGTCGCGATTGAAGGTCGGCATTATGCCATCAGCTCCCGCGCGGCTGATACGATGCCGTCCACACTCGGCAGATAAGCCTCCTCCAGCGCCGACGAGCAGGGCAGCGGCGTATCGGGTGCGGCGATGCGAGTGATCGGCTTGTCGAGAGAATAAAACACACCGGACCCAAGACGCGCCGCCACTTCAGCGCCCCATCCGCCCGTCAGATTATCTTCTTCGGCAATGAGGACGCGGTTGGTTTTGCGCGCAGAGCGCTCCAGCGTTTCGATGTCAAGCGGGACCAGACAGCGGACGTCGATCACTTCAGCGTCGATACCATGCTGTTCCAGCACAGCGGCGGCCGCCAGCGCCCGATGCAGCATGAGCATATTGGCGAGAATGGTGATGTCCGAACCCTCGTGCCGAATCGACGCGGGACCGATTGCAATTTCGTAATCTTCCTCCGGAACATCGCCGGTAAGATCGACGGATGTTTTCTCCTTGCGCCCGCCTTTGGCGCCATACAGGCGTTTGTGTTCCAGGAAAATCACCGGATCGTCATCGCGAATCGCAGCCAGCAACAGACCCTTTGCATCGTACGGCGTTGATGGACACACGACTTTTAAACCTGGCGTGTGCATGAAAAATGCCTCGGTGCATTGGCCATGCTGCGCGCCCCGGCCGCTCGCGCCAACCGGCAAACGCAACACCATAGGCACGGAGACTTGGCCGTCGCTCATGTAACGCATCTTCGCTGCCTGATTGACAACCTGGTCCATCGCGCAGAAGACAAAATCGCCATATTGCATTTCGGCAACGGGCCGCATCCCGGCCATGGCGGCGCCTACGGCAGCTCCAACGATTGCGGTTTCTGAGATAGGCGTGTCCATTACTCGATCGTGACCAAATTCGTCGGAGAGACCTAGCGTGACAGTGAAGCCGCCTCCAAATCCGCCGGCAATGCCGATGTCCTGGCCCAGCAAAAACACGGAAGCATCCCGCTTCATGGCGAGGCGCATGGCGTCGCGCAGGGCTTCGGCCATCGTCATGGGACGCGCGCTCATGAGGTAACGCTCGCGCCGTAAACGGACGTGTACAGGTCGGCCGGTTGCGGATCTGGGCTAATGCGGGCAAACTCAACGGCGTCCTCGACCCACTGCTGGCATTGGCGATCAACGCGTGCCAGATCGTCTTCAGCGGCGCCGAATTGCTGCACCAAAATCTTCCGGCATTGTGGCAGCGGGTCGCGGCTGCGCCAGAGATCCATCTCGTCTTTGGTTCGATATCCACCCGGGTCTCCCCGCGAGTGGCCGGCGTAGCGGTAAGTCAGAAACTCGAGCAAGGTTGGACCTTCGCCGGCGCGGGCACGCGTGACCGCCTGGCGCGCGGCTTGATGCACCGCAAGCACGTCCATGCCATCAACCGTATATCCCGGAATTCCATAGGCCTTGGCCCGCTCCGAAATTTGCGGCACGCGCGTTGACAGCGAAATATGCGTGGACGCGGCGTATTGATTGTTCTCGCAGACGAAAATGACGGGGGCGCTCTTCACCGCGGCTAGGTTGAGTCCTTCGTGGAATGCGCCGATGTTCGTCGCGCCATCGCCGAAGAAACTCACTGCCACCCGCTGAGTTTTCGCCAGGCGAAACGCTAACGCCGCGCCGGTTGCGATCGGAATATTTGCGCCGACAATGGCATTCGACGGGTACGCACCCACGCTGATATCCGTGAGATGCATTTGCCCGCCTTTGCCTCCGGCGCAGCCCGTCGCCTTCCCCCAGAGTTCCGCAGCGATCGAGCGAAGTCCGCAGCCTTTGGCAATAAAATGCCCCACCGGGCGATGGGTGCTGAAAATCGCATCGTCCTGATTGAGCGCGGCGCACACGCCCACAGCGACAGCTTCCTGGCCCTGGCACTGATGCAGCGTCCCTGGCACCAGGCCTTGCAGGAAAAGCGCGAAAAGGTGGTCCTCGAATCGCCGGATGAGCACCATCCGGCGATAGGCTTCGAACAATCCGTCGTAGGTGTCAAGCGCGCCATACGTGGTTGGCAGCGAGTACGTTTGCGGCGCAACGAGCGCGACCTGCGCTACGTTCGCGCCAATAATGGCAGGCTCTTCGAGGGTATCAGCGAGTAGTGCTACGGTCTCGCCGGCCGAAACTTTCGAACCTGCGGAGAGGACGATTTCGCGCAGGTATCCATCGCGAAACGCTTCCACTTCCATATCCGCTTTGTCGGTTTGGACGACCAACAGCGGCCGGCCTTTTTGAATCCATTGCCCCGGCGCCGCCAGCCATTCGACCAGCACGATTTCGCCGCCAGTCGCGCCCAGGCTCGGAACCACGACGCGGTAGATCACGCGGCTCTCCCGGCGCTGCCGAACAGGCGCATGTATTGCTCTACTTTGGCCGTCATCGCACGCCGAGAAGCCGCGAGCACGTCGGCGTCGAGGCCCGATCCGACGACTTCGTAGGGATTATATTCACCGCCCGTTTTGCCGCACGCCGCGCGTAAAGCTTCGAAGTACTCACTCTTCAACGCGCTGCCGACGTTCACTTTTCGAACACCCGCTTGAATCGCGTCAACAAGATCTCCCGGCTCGACCGACGTTGCTCCGTGCAGTACCAAAGGCACGGACACGGCTTGGCGAAGCTGCTCGATCCGTGCCAGATCCAGGCGCACGCGGCTTCGTCCATGAAGGTGCGCTTGACCCACATTTACGGCCAAAGCATCCGCGCCCGTGCGTTCGATGAAGGCGCTCGTAGTCTGTGGGTCAGTAAAACGCAGGTCGCCGGGAGTTGCAGCAAGGCGGCCATCCACGCCAGCAAGCGCCATCATTTCCGCTTCGACAGCCACAGATTTCGCATGCGCCGCCGCGACCACTCGCCGCACTCGGCTCTGCAGTTCATCGAGAGCGAGCGCGTCATCGGTGTACATTACGAGGTCGAATCCTGCCTCAATGGCTTCGAGTACCCAATCCAAATGAGGCGACTCATTGAATAGCAGGCACGCCGGCACCGGGAGTGACTTGCACAATGCAGCACCCATTTTTGCGCACACATGCAGGTAGCTTTTGTTGCCCGATTCCACGACCGGAAAATGAATGCCGCTGAAACCCAGGATAACGGGCGACCGCATTGACACCGCTGCATCCGCCACCGCGAACAGCGATTCCATATTCCAGCTTTCGAAATAGCCGACCGCGTATCCACCCGCCTCCGCCGCCGACATTAGCTCCATGAAAGGCACCCGAGGCATAGTAAGGACTACGAACGTCTCCCGGGAAAATGCACTTTCTTGAATGCCGCCGCCCGCTCTTCCAGCGGTTTTTCGATGGCAAGGCGCTCTATGCTGGACCCCACCTGGACGCCATGGCAGCCGGAATGATCGATCAGATATTGGGCGTCATGAGGCTCAGCCAGGGCCGCGCCGTGCGCCAGTAGAATCACGTCGGGTTTGATTTTTGTAGCAATTTCGAAATGAGTCCGGCTGCGCGTTGCCGTATCTTCGATGGAACGGCCGCTGGCGAATCCGGTTGATCCGCCTTGCGTGATCCCCGCATGAAAAATGAAAATATCCGGAGCCGCTCCGCGCATCAACTTTTCGGTATCGGCCTCGTTGAATGCATAGCCGATGGTCAGCATATCCGCATCGCGCGCCGCATTCAGCATGTCGATTTCCATTTGATAACCCAAGCCAGTTGCTTCAAGGGTTTCCCGGAATTCGCCGGAAAACCAGGCGACCGTGGGAAAGTTATGCACTCCGGAAAAGCCGATGCGTGAGCAGTCATCCAGAAATAACCGCATGTTGCGCAGCACGTCAACGCCATTTAGCCCTGCGATCACTGGCGTGTGCCGCACCTGCGCCAGCACTTCGCGCTCGCCCATGCGATAGACCAACTCGTTGGCATCCGCCATGGGAAGCATTCCTGCCAGCGACCCGTATCCTTGCATCCGGAAGTAGCCGGTATTGTAAACGCCGATGATATCGACGCCGCCCCGCTCGATAAATTTCGCGGCAATCCCGTTGCCGGCGCCCGCCATGACTAGCGGCTTGCCTTTAGCTATCTCGGCGCGAAGGCGGCTAAGGAACTCGCTGCGCGTGTAGCGAACCGCCATCGCTTCCCTCCTTGGAACTCTTCCGGGCTTGCATCAGCGCGATGAGCGTCTGGGACGCTTCCGCGGCGAAAGCTGGATCATCGATGTGCGTGTCGCGTTCGACGACGCGCACGCACTGAGGGACTCCGGCCTTCAAGGCACTGACAAACGCCGCGTCGGCCGCGGGGTCGTGGAAGCCTTGCCCTGGGGTCGCGTAGCTGTCATATCCGGCGATCGGGACCAAGAATACAGTGTCGGACTTCGTGTGCTGCAAGCGCTTCGCGACTTCTCTGCCTACCTCGGCCATCTCCCGGGCGTTCAGCCGCAAGTCTGTAATTTGCGGGCTGTGGCGGATGAGCGTTCTGCCGTGATAGCGCGCGGGTACCGAGTCGGGCTCGCCAAACACCAGCACTTCAATCGCGCCCGGACAAAGCACCTGCGGAATGCCGATAATGCCTGCAATGGTCAGCCGCTCCTCGCCCCCGGCCAGCATGGCGTGATGCATTTCGTTCGAGACTTCGATGGTGGCGTAGTCGAGCACGCCATCGATGATGCCTTCCTTCATCATCTGTTCCATGGCGCGGCCGCCGGCGCCGTTGGCGTGAAACACAATCGTTTGATAGCCGGCTGCTTCCAAAACTTCCACCGCCGCCATGGCGCCCCGAGTGGTGATGCCCACTGTGGTGACGGCGATTAGGTGCTGGTCGCGCGAATGCAGTTCCGCGGTGACACCCGCCATCCCGCAAACCGCAGCGGCCGCGTTCGCCAGAATGTGCCGCGTGAATGCGTTGAGACCGAGAATATCGGCGACGGAAAACATCATGGTGATGTCTTTGACGTCCACCCACGGCCGCACATTACCGGATGCCATCGTCGAAACCATGACTTTCGGAAAGCCATAGGGCAGCGCGCGCATTACCTTGGTGCTGAGCGTCGTGCCCTGCGTGCCGCCTAGTGAAATGATTCCGTGAGCCTGGTCTTTCGCTACCAGGTCGATGACGATGCGGGTCGCGCCTTCGGCCATCACTGGCGCTGCTTCCTCGCGTGTCGGTTTCCGCAGCAGTTCCGAGAGAGCTGTGCCGCCGGCCTCTGCGACCGTCTCGCGGCTGATATCCGCACGTACCGCAGGCTCACCGATCACGCCCGTATCCATCAACACGGCGCGATAACCCGCTGCTTCAATTTGCTCACGAATGAACTGCGCCTCATGGCCTTTGGTGTCGAGCGTGGCCATCACGATGACGGTTCTGCGCGGCGTGCTCATTTTGCCGAGGCTTTCACGTCGTAGCACCAGAGGCTGTTTAAATCGCGGATGTAGAGGCGGCCGTTCGCGACCACCGGATACGCCCACGCCCGTTCGCCGCCCGAGCCGGAGCCGCCGGTATGTTTGGGTTGGGCGGGCAGCGTGAAGCGCCCCTTTTCGCGGTACGCTTCCGGCGCGGCATCGATCAGCGCCACCTCGCCATTCTCGCCGTGAAAATAAAGCCGGCCGTCGGCGTAGATGACCGACCCGGGGCCGAGGCCATCGTGCTGCCACAGAATTTTTCCGCTGACGAATTCCGCGGCCACGGGTCCCTGCGGATTCGTGCCGTAGATATACTTGCCGACCAGCACCTGTCCGCCGAGCGAATTCGGCAAGTCGCGGCCAAAATAAACCTGCTCCCAGGCGACGCCCTGCTTGGCGGCATGCAATTGCACCAGGGCCGCTCCGAAACGCCGCGCATTGGTGTTGTAGATGTAATCGCCCCACGCCACCGGCGTCGCGATATTGGCCGGGCCTTTGCTCGTCTGGTCGTAGCGCCACAGAAATTGACCGGACTTCGCGTCCACGCCCACCACGCCGTTGTTCAGGAATTGCACGTACTGCTTGCGGCCAGCCGCCTCGACGACGATCGCCGACGCATACGCCGCCACATCGCCGCCCGGCACGGCGGATTTCCAGATGACAGCGCCGGTGTTCTTGTTGAGCGCCGCCAGCGTGGCCTCTTTACCGCCGGGTGTCACGATCACCGCGTCGCCATCGATCAATGGCGATTCGGCATATGCCCACGTCCCAGGCTGTGCCGCCGAAATCGCCGCGCAGGCTCTTGCGCCAAATCAATTTGCCGGTCGCGGTTTCGAGACAGACCAGGTCGCCGTCGGATCCAAGGGCATACAGACGCTCGCCGTCGAGCGTAGGCGTGGAGCGCGCTTTTGGATACGACGGCTGCTGATCGGCGTTGCCGACTTTTCCGAGACGCGTGGTCCAAATCGGTTTGCCATCCACGACCGACAGCGCTTGCACGAATTCGTTGTCCAGGCCGCGATTACTCAGCAGATAAATGCGCGCGCCGGCGATGGCGGGAGTCGCGTAGCCGTCACCGATCTCTGCAAGCTGCCACAAAAGTTTCGGCCCGGCCTTGGGCCACTGCGGGAGCAGACCTGTTTCCGCCGAAGTCCCGTCGCGCCGCGGCCCGCGCCATTGCGGCCAGTCGTCGGCGATGGCGGTGAAACAGCACAGACCTGCGACGAGAATGAGCCCGGGCGTTTTCAAGGCAGAGTCTATGATACTGAAATCAGAAGTCGAAGCGGTCGATGTTGTCCGCTTTAAAGAAAAAGGGCGCGCCCAGGATCACCTGGTCCTTGCGTACTTCGATCTTTCCCAAACGACCGGCGTCCAGCGATGTCTGGCCGGGCCGCAGCTTGCCCGATGCCAACGCGTCGGCGGCCAGCACGGTCAAATAGCCCAGGTCGCGCGTGTTCCACAGAACCACGGACTGAATCACTCCGGCGTGGACATAGGGCTTGCAGAGATTCGGCAGCGAGAGGCCGGTCACCTTGACGTCGGTGCGTCCGGATTGCTTCACGGCCTCGGCAATGCCGGGCACCGCCGGCGCGGCAATTCCCATAATCACTTTGACGTTGGGATACACCTTCAACACCGTTTGCGTTTCCGCGAATGCACGATCGCGATCGCCGTCGCTGGGCCGAATCGCGACCAACTTGAGGCCGGGGTGCTGGCTCGCAAGGCGGCTGCGAATGAACCGGATCCACGTATTCTGATTGGCAGCGCTTAGCGACGCGGTGACGATGGCGAACTCGCCCTGGTTGTTGAGCAGGCGCGCGGCTTCATCGGCGAGCGCGTTGCCGATTCCTTCCGGCGTCGCCTGATTGATGAAGAAATCCCGCGCGTCGGGTTGTGAGTCGGCATCCCAGGTGAGCACGCGAATGCCGCGCTGGCGGGCCTTGCGCAGCACGGTGGAGATGGCCGCTTCATTTTCCACGCTGACGGCAATAACGTCGACGCCGCGCGTGATCCAGCCATCGATCACTTCGTTTTGCTTGGCGGGATCGAGATCGGTTGGGCCGTCCCAAATCAAGTCGACGCCGAGCTCGCGCGCCGCTTCGTCCGCGCCCAGGCGGCAACTGATGAAGTATGGATCGCCTTTGGCTTTGGGCATCATGGCCACCGTCAATTTGCGCGCGTGAAGAGGCGAGCCAGGATGCGGAATCACCCACCAGCCAGCCAGGCTGACCGCGGCGAGCGCGCCAACCACGACGAGACGCGCAATCGGCTTGGCACGCCCTTCGATGCGGTCCAGCCCAATCGTGGCGACGAGCAGCACACCGGTGAGGATGCCGCCCAGCTCCGCCGGCAAATCCGCGAGGCGCAGGCCGTTTCGCAGAATAGCAAGAGCGAAAAGTCCCAACAGCGTTCCGCCAATAGTTCCCCGACCGCCGAAAATCGACGTGCCGCCAAGCACCACCGCTGTGATGGCCATCAGCTCATAGCCAATTCCCGCGTCCGACTTAGCTTGACCGGTGTGCGCCACATACACCAGTGCGGCCACGGCAGCCGACAGTCCCGATAAAATGTAGACGAGGGCCACCCGCTTTTGGACGGGAATGGCGGCGTAACGCGCGCCTTCCGGCGAAAAACCGATGGCGTACCAAGCTCGGCCGACTACGGTGCGATGCAGCAACAACCAGTAGCCAATAACCGGGATCAGCAACACGAACGCCTGCATCGGTATCACGCCGAACACGTACCCCTGACCCAGGCGAAGAAAGCCTGCCGGAAAATCCGAATAGCTTTTGATGGCCTGGGTGAGCGCTTCCGCGACGCCGCGAAACAGAGAGAAGGTCGCCAGCGTGACGATCAGCGGCAGCGATCGCCATCGCGTGATGACATACGCGTTGACAGCTCCGCCGGCCAATCCAACCACAAGAGTAAGCAGCGCAGCTACCAAAAGAGGCAAACCGGATTCCTTGAACAGCATTCCAAAGACCACCGCGCACAGGCCCATCAGCGAGCCGACCGACAGATCGATGCCACCGGTGATGATGACGCAGGTCGCGCTCAGCGCCAGCAGGCCAAGCTCGACCGCCAGGCGCACGATTTCCCCGGCGTTGGAGCCGGTCAGGAAGTTATGAGCTGTCGCGCCGAACAGTGCGATCTCGGAAAGGATCACGCAGGCGAGCACCCATTCCTGGTTGGGGAAGAAGCGCTCGAGCCAAGGTTGGCTACCGGACAGCAGCGGCGAGGACGCCATGTTTCTCCGTTCTCGCCCAGGCATCGGAAATCACGCCGACAAGAATGATCGCACCTTGCGCCGCTTTTTCCCAGTAAGGATTCACGCCGAGAAAAGTAAGCGCGGTGCCGATCACCCCCAATAGCGCAACGCCAAGCAAAGTGCCTGCCAGCGTCCCGCGTCCACCGGAGATTGACGCGCCGCCCACTACTACCGCGGCGATTACTTTCATCTCGAGTCCGTTGCCGGTGTTGCTTTGAATGTCGCTGAAGCGAATGGAACTGAGCAGCGCGGAAATGCCCGCAAGAATTCCGGAAACCACAAAGACGCTGAACACCACGGCGCGCGGATTTAATCCTGCGAGCCGAGCCGCTTCGGGCGCGCACCCTGTGGCGTAAACCGCGCGCCCCGCCGACAGATTCCGCAGTCCCCAGCGGAAAATCAGAAAAATCGCGAGCGAGCAGGCCACGATCAACCACCAGCCGACAGTTTGCCCGAGCCCGGCCCACTGGAAACTTGCAGGCAGATTCTGCACCCATGCGCCTTCCGTGGACCAGCGGAGGGCGTCGCGGATCGCCATCATGGTTGCCAATGTAACGACGATGGAAGGAATTCGGAAACGGGCGACGAGCACGCCATTCAGTGCTCCCAGTACCCCTCCCGCTAGCGCCGCTCCCAGCGCCGCTCCCGCCATCCCGAAGCCAGATTTCGCCAGCAGGCCGGCCACCACGCTGCACACCGCGAACTGGGCACCGATCGAAATATCGATTTCGCCGAGCAGGATCACCAGCGTCATGCCAATCGCGGCAACCAGCACGGGCGCGTTGGTGAGGACTACATCGCGCAGGTTGGCGGTTGCGTAAAAACCCGGTGCGGCGATGGCCGTGATGGCGAGCAGCGCGGCGAGCCCCAGCCCAGCAGGAGAGCCGGCGATGCGCTTCATGCAGCAGTCTCTTCCACGGGATGACCTAACGCCAGCGCCAGCAGTTTCTCAGGTGTTGCATCCGCGCGCGCTAATGTCGCGACGATGGCGCCGCCTCGCATCACGGCAATGCGATCGCTCATGCCCAGAATCTCCGGTAGCTCGGAGGAAATTAGAATGATCGCTGTTCCGGCAGCCGCCAGTGCGCCGATCAGTCCATGGATTTCAGCTTTCGCCCCCACGTCGACACCTTGCGTCGGCTCATCCAGAATCATCACCGCCGGTTTGGTGGCCAGCCAGCGCGCTAGCACGACTTTCTGTTGATTGCCGCCAGACAAATTCGCCACGGGCGTGAAGATCGAGGGTGCTCTGACGTCCAGTTGCCGCGCCAGCTTCAAAGCCGTGTCACGCTCCGCGCGAAAGCTGAGGAACCCGTGCGACGCGATGGATGCTAGGCTCGCCAGCGTCGTGTTGGCGGCGATGGACATGGGCAGAATCGCGCCGAAATGGCGGCGGTCTTCAGGCGTATAACCCAGACCCAGCCGCACCGCCTGCTGTGGAGAGGCGATGATCGCGGACTTCCCTCGCAGCAAAATCTCACCGTCGCAGGGCGTGAGGCCGAAGAGAACATTCGCCAGCTCCGTCCGGCCGGAACCCACCAGTCCCGCAATGCCCAGGATTTCGCCGCCGCGCACCTGCAGCGTGACATCGTGAAGGCCGTTGGCGCGGCAGCCCAGCTTGCGCGTCTCAAGAATCACTTCGCCCTGGGCAATGGTCCGTTTAGGGTACAGCGCGGCAACTTCGCGGCCCACCATCATTTGGATCAGCGACTGGCGATCGAGGCTGGCCATGGCGCGCGTACCGACCACGCGCCCGTCGCGCAATACGGTGGCGCGATCTGCGATGGCGAACAGCTCGTCCAGCCTATGAGAGACGTAGACAATTCCCTTCCCCTGCTCGCGCAATTCGCGGATCAGGCGGAACAAGCGGTCCACTTCGCGGTCGGTCAGCGTGGCCGTAGGCTCATCCAGGATCAACACGCCGGCGGAGGCGCCAAGAGCTTTGGCAATTTCCACCAATTGCTGTTCGGGCATGCTGAGGGCGCGCACGGGCGTTTCGGGATCGATATTTGCTCCGGCGCGCTCCAACAATTCCCGCGCCTCGCGCTTGCGCCGATTCCAATCCACGCGCCGCCACAGAGAGCCGTTTTCCAAGTGCAGGGCGATATTCTCGGCCACCGAAAGTTCCGGGAAAAGGGCCGGCTGCTGATAGATTGCAGCGATTCCGGCGGCGTGGGCGGAGGCGGGCGTGTGGTGGCTCACGGGCTCGCCGTGAATCGCTACCGCGCCGGAATCCGGCTGTAGCGCGCCGGTGAGAATCTTGACCAGCGTGGATTTACCCGCGCCGTTTTCCCCTACCAGCGCGTGCACTTCGCCGGCATTCAGCGCGAAGGAGACGTCCTGAAGCGCATGGATTCCAGCGAAAGATTTGCCCACCGAAACCGCTGCTACCAATGGCATGGATCTCTCAGTCTAGATGGAAAACTTCTGACAGGCGCATCATGCCTTCGTCGGGACGGCCGTCTAGACCAGCAAAGAAGGGCTGCATGTCGCGTTGCCAGCGGTCGTTAACGTCGAGATTTTCCATCTGACGTAGAGCCTGTTGGAAATCGGGCGTTTCCAGATAGCCGACTAGCAGGCCATCTTCCCGCAGAAACAGCGAATAGTTATGCCAGCCTGCGCCTGACAGAGCCTGCAACATTTCCGGCCAGACCTGTTTGTGCCGTTTCTTGTATTCTTCCAGCCGGTCAGGCCTCACCTGCAACAGAAAACAAACTCGCTCCATGAATGTTTGAATAGTACTATGCAGCCACCCGCCATTCCAGCGGAAGAATTTCCCGAGCGTTGGACTCAAGTTCAGGCCATGATGGATCGGGACAAGCTCGATTTGCTGGTCGCCTACTCTGACGATCGCGCTGTCTTTGGCGCGGCGCACGCGCGTTGGCTAGCCAATTTTCCAGTGCATTTTGAACCGGTCGGCATTCTGCTTATTCCGCACGGAACGCCAGTGATGCTATGCGGTCCCGAAACCCGCGAATACGCGCTGCTGGCCGGACGCATCGCCGACGTGCGGATTCTACGCGAGTTTACGCATCCCAACGAAGACTACCCGCACACTTCCATCCCCAGCTTGCGCGACGTTGTTAGCGAAGCGGTTCCTGATCCAGCAGCAGTACGCCGAATCGGTGTGGCCGGCCGCGGACTGATTAGTGCCGATCTGATGGCTTCGTTGCAAACAGCATTTCCAGGGGCTCAATGGGTCGACGTCGAAGACGTGATGTGCGACGTGCGCGCGCGGAAATCGCCCGCGGAGCTGAGTGTGATCCGCTACGCGTACCGGATCGCAGAAGCGGGTCTCGCCGCCGCGATTAACGCGATTCAAGTGGGAGTGACGGAGCGTGAAGTCGCCGCCGAGGCTGAGAGCGCAATGCGCCGGCTTGGCGCGGAAGGCACCGGCATCGACACTATCGTCGCCTCCGGCCCGAACTCACGGCCTATCCTGGCGCGGTCGACATTTCGCAAAATTCAGGCCGATGAACTGGTCCTGCTGACCGTCGCCCCGCGCTATGAAGGCTATCACGCGGCGATTGGCCGCCCGGTGCTGGTGGGAAATCCGGGCGATGAAATCCGGCGCGCCGTGGAAGTGGCCTGGCAGGCCCAGGAAGCTTGCTTCCAGGCGATGCGTCCCGGCATCGAAGGACGGCAGGTGGAAGCGATCGGGCGGCGGATCGTCGATGACGCCGGATTAGGCCGCTATTTTCTCTACTCCGGCATTCACAGCGTCGGCGTCATCGAATTCGAGCCGCCGATCTTCGGCCCCAGCAGCGGCGCGCTGTTCCAATCCAACATGGTGATCTCGGTAGATATCCCGCTGTTCGATGCGCCCTGGGGCGGTCTGCGGATTGAAGACGGCTTTCTGATCACGGAGACCGGCGCGGAACGCCTGAACCATACGCCCTACTTGGTCACGAAGTAACAGAAGCTGATCCAGGGCGGTCCAGCCGAGCCATCGGCCAGCGCCGCCGAGAGTCTGCCGCCGCCTCGTGCGATCACCTTGAGCACTTCCGGCCGAGGGATGCCGTGCATTTCAAATCGCGGAGGTATTCGGATTCCTACAGCCGCGAGAATATCTTGCGAGAGCCAGTAGAGGCGTCCAGCCATGCGCCGCGCGGGTCCCCAAAACGCCCGCAATCTGCTGGGCAGAGTGAACACGACGCAACCGCCGGGCGCGAGCACCCGCAGAAATTCCGCGATATAACGCTTCGCATAGTCGGGCCGCATGTGCTGCAGCACCAGAGTGGAGTACACGAAGTCGAAGGTATTATCGGCGAACAGGCGCAAATCAGGATGGGTATTCAGTTCATAGCGGCAGCGTGCGCCGCGCCCGTTGTGCTCGCGGGCCAGGCGAATCATCGAAGGCGCGATATCCACCCCGACGCACTCTTCAAAATGAAGGCCCAGTGCCTGCGTCAGCCGTCCCACTCCGCAGCCGAAATCTAAAGCCTTACCGCGGCGAATCTCGATTCCCTGGGCCGCCACGCGACCAAGCACCTTTTCAATATCGGATTCCCCAGTGCGAAAAAATTCGTCCCAGCCCCACTTGCCGCCTTTTTTGGCCGGGTCCGCAAGAATGGCCCATAGCGGATCGGTCTCGCCCAGAGCGTTCCAGCATTCCTGCAGTTTGCCGAGATTCATTCGATAGCTATTGCGCGCACCAGCCGCCGTCGATCACGACGTCAGTACCGGTGATGAAGCCGGCATCTTCAGAACAAAGATAGAGGGCAAGCTGTCCGACTTCTTCTACTTTGCCCCAACGGCCCAGCGGTGTTTTCGAGAGGAATAGCTGGTTGACCTCCGGATTCTGCATAAGTACAGTATTCATTTCAGTCGCAAACGGGCCTGGGCTGATGGCATTCACCGTGATGTTTTCCGGCGCCAGTTCGAGCGCCAGCGCGCGCGTCACGCCTAGCAAAGCCGCTTTACTCGCTGAGTAGGCGGAGCGCCCAGCGAGCGACACATGCGCCATTGTGGACGCCGTATTGAGAATGCGCCCGTAGCCGGCGCCCTTCATGTGCGGAATGAAGGCGCGGCTCATCATGAACACGCTGGTCAGGTTGGTATCCAGCACCCGGTTCCATTCTTCGAGCGTGTACTCGGCCAAGGGCTTGCGAATATTGATCCCGGCGTTATTAATCAGAATGCCCGCCTTGCCAAAGGCCGAGGCCACGGCGCGTTCCAATTGGATCACCTCATCCTCACGGGTCACGTCGGCCTGGAAAGCCTGTGCCTGACCGCCAGCGCCCTTTATCTCGCCCGCCAGGGCCTCCAATTGTTCCCGATTGCGGGCCACCAGGGCCACTTTGGCGCCCGCCTGGCCCAGCGCCTGCGCCATTGCTTTGCCCAAGCCCTTGCTCGCCCCCGTAATCACCGCTACTTTGCCGTCCAGTCTGTTTGCGCTCATTTGCCTCGCCTCGAAAAACCCGATTTCTTGCCCTTCGTGAACTCCGTATCTTACGATAGCTGATGTAGGGGAGGGTTCATGGGGCGTCGGATCGGCGTAATTCTTGTGGCATGGTGTGCGACGGCTACGTGCTTGTTGGCGGATTTCAGCTACCAGCAGTCGTCGAAGATCACCGGCGGCGCCATGGCGGGCATGATGAATATTGCCGGAGCCTTCGCCAAGCAGGCCCGTGAGCCGAACGTCTCGACGGTGGCTGTGAAAGGCAACCGCATGGTCCACTTGAGCGCTCGCCAGGCAATCATCACCGATCTTGATAAGGAAACCATCACGACCGTCAATTTCGACCAGAAGACGTACTACGTGAGAACGTTCGAGCAGATGAAGCAAACGATGGAGCAAGTGTCGTCGCGAATGGGCAAGACGGCCGGTGACAAACCCGACGTCAGCTTTCACATCTCGATGAAAGACACCGGCAAGAAGCGGCAAGTGGCCGGCCTCGACACCCACGAAATGGTGATGACTTTGGAAATGGACGGCGCCGACAAGCAGAGCGGCGGCAGAGGCGCGATGACCATCACGTCGGACATGTGGATCGCGCCTAAGATGCCCGGCTACGATGAGGTTCGCGACTTCCAACGCCGCATGGCGCAGAAAGTGAGCTGGAGTCCCGGTGGCGGGATGCCAATGATCGGCCGGCCGGAAATGACCCAGGGCATGGCGGAAATCATGAAGGAAAGTTCCAAGCTGGACGGCGTGCCAGTCGTACAGGTGGTGAAGATGGGTGGCAGCATGTCCGGTATGCCTATGGGCGGCGGTGCCCAGGGCGATGCGTCCGGGAACCGTCCGGGGCGCAGCCGGCCCGGCGCGGATCAGGAAGACCCCTCCGCAGCCGCTGCCTCCGCGATTGGCGCAGGAGATGGCTCCTCTTCCTTAATGGAGATGACCACTGAACTCACGGGCTTCTCCTCGGCCGCCGTTGATGCCGCAAAATTCGAAATTCCTGAGGGTTTCACGCAAGTTGAACCGCAGTCGATGCAGCGCCGCCGCCGGTAAACTATCGCTCCATGCCCGAAACGCGCCCCCACGAACTACACATCCTGAGCCCGGACGGAAAGTCCCGCAAGTTCAAGCTGGAGGGCGAGACTATCATGCTGGGACGCGCCAGCGCCACTGAGCTCAGTTTCCCCGAGGATGCCGGCCTCTCGCGCCAGCATTTGATTTTTGAACGCGAGGCCGGAGAGTGGAATATTCGCGACCTGGGCAGCAAGAACGGCACGCTGCTCAACAGCGTGAAACTCACCGGCAAGAGCCGCCTGCGGCCCGGCGACAAAATCAGCGCCGGCCATTTGCTGATGGTCTATGACGACTCCGGTGTCAAACCTCCCGATCCGGAAGTGCGCTTCATTGAAACCTCAGACGACGAAAATCCGACGTCGTCTACCGTGGTCACCGATCTGGCCGGCTTGCTCTCCGGCGGCGCTTCCAAGGCTGGAGATTTGCCCGGCGCGCTGCACATGGGCGCCCTTCTCCGGGCGGGAAATGAGCTAGCCACCGAGCGTCCGCTGCCGGAACTGTTTCGCATTATTCTGGACCTTTCGATCGAAGCCGTGGGCGCCGAGCGCGGCGTGGTGATGACGCTCGAAAGCGACGGCCAACTCGTCATGCGCGCCGCCAAAGGCGATGCCTTTCGCATCAGCACTGCCGTGCGAGACCGGGTGCTGAACACTCACGTCTCGGTTCTGGTGCGCGACACGCTGCTGGATGAAGCGCTGCGCGAGCGCGTCAGCATTGTCGGCCAGCGCGTGCGCACGCTGATGGCGGTACCGCTGCAAACCAAAGATCGCATCATCGGGCTGATCTATGTGGATTCGCCGTCGCTGACCCGGGTTTTCAGCAAGGAAGATCTGAATCTCCTCACCGTGATGGCCAATACGGCGGCTATCCGCATCGAGCATGCGCGTTTCGTCGAGGTGGAGCGTCAGGAACGGGCGATGGCGCGCGATTTGCAGCAGGCAGCGGAAATCCAAACATCGTTCCTGCCCTCGGCTGCACCGCTTCTGCCCGGCTTGGATTTGGCGGGGCACAACGCGCCGTGCCGGACGGTAGGCGGAGATTACTACGATTTCTTTTCGTATCCCACCGGCCGCGTAGCCATGGTATTGGGCGACGTGTCGGGTAAGGGCATGCCGGCCTCGCTGCTTATGATGCAGTTGCATGCCCGGGTTCAGGAACTGTTCGAAGAGCCCAGCGACCTCGGCGTCTTCGTAACGCGGCTGAATCGCCTCACTGCTGCCCACTGCCCCAGCAACCGTTTCATCACGTTTTTCATGTGCGTGCTGGATTCAACCACCGGCGAGCTGGCCTATTGCAATGCAGGCCACAACCCTCCAATCATTCTGCACGCTGACGGACGCGTCGAGTTGCTGGATGCCGGCGGCGTGGTTCTTGGCATCGTGCCCGTCTACAAATATGAGGAAGCCCATGCTCATCTCGATCCCGGCGATTTGCTGGTGATCTACAGCGACGGCGTGACGGAAGCTACCAGCCCGACATCCGAAGAATTCGAAGAAGAGCGGCTCATTGCAGTTCTCGCCGGCCACCGCACTGAGTCTGCCGTGGCTATTGTCGAAGCCGTCAATCGCGCGATCGCCGAATGGGGCGCCGGTTCACCGATGGCCGACGATTTGACCCTTATCGTCGCGCGGCGCGTGTCGTAAGTCCGCGAGAAAATCAAAATGTTAAAGGATGACCAGCAATGGCGGCACACGCGTCGCGGATTCCTGCAAGCCACTGCGGCCCTGGCTATGACTAAGCCTGCGCCTGACCCAGCAGCGCCAAGGGCCCGCGCTGGTTTACGTCGGCGCCTACAGCTCGCCGCAGGGCCCCGAGGGCAGCCATGGCAATGGACAGGGTATTCTCCTGTTTCACATGAATCCCGCAACCGGCCAACTGACGCAACGCGAACTGTTTGCGAATGGCTCCAATCCGTCGTGGCTCGCATTTGACGCCTCACGCACACATTTGTATGCCGCCAACGAGACCTCGGATTTTCAGGGCACAGATTCCGGCTCGCTAAGCGCTTTTAGCATCGATCGGTCGAACGGGCATCTAACGCTGCTCAACACGGTTAGTTCGGAAGGCGCAGGACCTGCCCACTTGAGCGTCCATCCCGCGGGAAAACATGTGCTAGTTGCCAACTACCACGGCGGGACGGTGGCCGTGCTACCCATCGGGTCGAAGGGCGAACTGGGAAAAGCAACGGACGTGAAACACAATCAAGGCACGATCGGCCCGCCGCACGCGGCCAGCGCGCCTCCCGGCAGTTTCGCCATCAGCGGCCACGACCGCCCACACGCCCACATGGTGCAAGCCGATCCCTCCGGCCAATTCGTGCTGGCCAGCGATTTGGGATTGGATCAGATTCTGGTTTGGAAGTTGGATATCGCCAAGGGCACGCTCACCGCCAATGACCCGCCTTTTGTGTCCTTGCCGCCGGGAGACGGGCCGCGCCATTTCACTTTTCATCCGAACGGCCGCTGGCTGTATTCCCTGCAAGAGGAAGGTTCCACGCTGGTTCTGTTCGACTACGATGCTACGCATGGCAAATTGACTGCGCGACAGACCGTATCCAGCCTGCCCAAAGGTTTCGCCGGAACCAATTTCACTTCCGAGGTTGTGATCTCGCCCGACGCCAAATTCTTGTACGCCGCCAATCGCCTGCACGACAGCATCGCCTTCTTCACGATCGGCTCCGACGGCGCGCTGACGTTCGCCGGCGAGGAGTGGACGCGCGGCGATTACCCACGAAGTTTCACCATCGATCCCTCCGGCAACTTCCTTTATTCCTGCAATCAGCGGGCTGACGGGATTGCCACTTTTCGCGTGGATCGCAAGACGGGGAAACTCACTTTCACAGGCCAATACACGCCGGTGGGAACGCCCGCGATTGTCCTTTTTCTGACTTAAAGAAACGGGCGAAAAAACCGTCGGTCTTAACCAACAAATTCCTGCCTCGCTGTTGTTATGATGTCTCCACACACCAGGAGGTACACATGAAATCTAAGATTGTTTTTGTGTTGTTGGGCGGTACGATTCTCGGCTATCTGGCCGGGCATTTGTCGAGTCCGCGCGAAATCGTTGCGGCTCAGTCCGCCCCTGCATCACCGGCCCTTATGCCGGATCAACCGACAGTCGCCATGTATTGGAACGCCGACGATCTTCGCAAAATGGCGGCGGAGCGCGGGGCCACACCACGAGTGCAAGGCGGAGCATACGCGGACCGTAATCCGCGCTATCAACCCCAAGGCCAAGGCCGCGGCCAGGGAACGCAATTTCAAACCCAGCGCTTCCGCACACACAGCATCGGCACCAACAGCCGGTTCTATTGGGATCCGCCGGTGCCCGCCAATCTCACCGGCATCATGAGCCACTACGATGACGTGGAACAGCACGAAGGGGTGTCCGATTTCTACGTCATCCTCGGCGGCGGCGGCAAGATGGTGGTCGATGGCGAGATCGAGAACCGGCAGTACCGGCGCGCCGGCGATTTGAAATCGCTCCTGCTTCCGGGAGAATTTGCTGGACAGCCCATCAAAGGCGGCACCACCTACGACGTGAAGCCGGGTGACTGGCTAGCCATCCCGCCCAACGCGCCGCATTGGCAATTGCCGCAGGCGGACGGCGGGATGAGCTATCTGCTGTTAAAGGTGAACGTGGGCCTGTATCCGGGATCGATCGCCCGCTAGGAGATGACGACCATGAAAAAACTTTCTGCTGTCGTTCTCCCCTGCATCGCGATTGCCGGCTTCGTGATTGGCTTTGCGCTTAGCCCTGCCGGAAAAGTGCTGGCTCAGAGCGAGTCGCGCCCGGGCGCACCCGGCGAGAGCGCCATCCCCGCTCCATCGCTGCGGCAGCCTGTCCCCCTGTGGGCTGATCAGCCTACGAAATGCAACTACTGGTCGATTGACGATATTCGCAAAGCGCACACTGCGTTATCGGCGGCCGATGCGTCCGGCAAGCCGCTCGCGGGCCCGGCTCTGAAGGATATGCCGCTGCAGACCCGCACGCACTTGTACTTCGTCGAGCACCGCGCCGCCGGAAACACTGGCACCGGCCGAATCGCATGAAGGCGCATCCGATTTCTACGTGATTATGGGCGGCACCGGCACGATGGTGACGGGCGGTGAAATCGAAAACAAGAAAAACTTTTGCCAGCGCTGCCGGTCCCGTGCCCGGCGAATACCGCGGCTCGTCCATCAAGGGCGGCCAAACCTACAAAGTGAAGGAAGGCGACTGGCTCTCGATTCCTCCGGGCGTCCCGGTGCAATCTGTAGCTGACGCGGGTGGGCTCACGTATCTGGTGCTGCGTATCAACGTGGGACTGTATCCGTGGAATCTACTCCCGAGGTCGTAGGGAACGAGCGACATGGAGAGAGTTTGCAAGACCTTGCCGCTGTTGCTGTGCCTGGTGGGTTTGGCTAATGGCCAGTCTCGCCCGAAGGACACTGAGTGGCCAACCTACGGCGCTGATCTCGCAGGCACGCGCTATCGCCCGCTGGATCAGATCAATGCCTCCAACTTCAGCAAGCTAGAAGTGGCGTGGCGTTTCCGGACGGAGAACATCGGCAACCGTCCGGAATACAAACTGGAAGGCACGCCGCTGATGGTGAACGGTGTGCTCTACACCACGGCCGGTTCGCGGAGGGCGGCCGTTGCGCTCGATGCCGCGAGTGGCGAGTTGCTCTGGGTGCATGGTGAACATGAGGGCGCGCGCGGCGGCGCGGCTCCACGGCAACTGTCGGGCCGCGGCCTGGCGTATTGGAGCGACGGCAAGGAGGAGCGCATCCTCTACACCACGCCGGGCTACCGCCTCATCTGTTTGGATGCCAAGACCGGCGCGCTCATTCGCACGTTCGGAAAAAACGGCGTTGTCGATCTGAAGCTCGACGACGATCAAACCATACAGCCCGATTTGATCACTGGCGAAATCGGCATTCAGTCCGCGCCGGTGGTCGCCAAGGACACCATAATTATTGGCGCCGCATTCCGGGAAGGCATGACGCCGAAGAGTATGCGCAACAACAAAGGCTACGTCCGCGGCTTCGATGTCCGCACGGGCAAACGGCTCTGGATTTTTCACACCATTCCCAAGAAAGGCGAATTTGGCTATGACACGTGGGAGAATGGCTCCGCCGAGTACACCGGCAATACCGGCGTGTGGACCCAGATCACGGTGGATGAAGAGCTGGAGCGGGTTTACTTGCCGGTCGAAACGCCGACTTCGGATTTCTATGGCGGGCACCGGCCAGGCAACAATCTCTTTGCCGAGAGCCTGGTCTGCGTCGATCTGAAAACCGGAAAACGAATCTGGCATTACCAGTTCGTGCATCATCCGCTTTGGGACATGGATATTTCCTCCGCGCCGATTCTTGCCGACATCAACGTCAACGGCCGCGCAGTCAAGGCGTTGGCCCAACCCACCAAGCAGGGGATCCTCTATATCTTGAATCGCGTGAGCGGCGAGCCAGTCTGGCCGTTCGAAGAGCGGGCTGTCGAACAAGGCACTGTTCCAGGCGAACGGTATTCGCCCACCCAGCCGTTTCCCAGCAAACCGCCGGCCTACGCCCGCAGCGGCGTAACACCCGCGGACCTGATCGATTTCACGCCGGCGCTGCATGACCAGGCGCTGACCATCGTCTCGAAATACAAGCTGGGACCCGTATTCACGCCGCCAGTCGAAAGTAAAATCGAGGGACCGCTGGGCATTCTCACGGGCGCGGCGAACGGCGGGACCAACTGGCCTGGCGGCTCCTATGATCCCGAAACGCACATGCTCTATGTGTACGCGTGCAACTCTTGCCTGGAACCAATTGGCCTGATTACGCCTCCCAAAGAGCTTTCGGATATTCGCTACATTGTCGGGACTGCCGGGCGCGCGGCACGCATGGCCCACGGGCCCGGCGAAAACGCAGGAGCCGATGCGCCACCACCTCCGAAGGTCGCAGCTGGAGGCGATGGCGTCATCTCTCGCCTGAGCGTGGATGGCCTGCCCCTCATGAAGCCGCCATACGGCACCATCACGGCAATCAATCTCGACCAGGGAGAGATCGTCTGGCAAATCGCGCACGGCGATACACCGGATCTGATTCGCAACCATGCGGCACTCAAGGGGCTGAATATCCCGCGCACCGGACAGATCGGCTATAACGTGGGCACGCTGATTACTAAAACTTTGGTAATCGCCGGCGAAGGCCAGATCACGACTACCCTGGAACATCCGCGAGGCGCGATGCTGCGCGCATACGACAAAGCAACTGGCAAGGACGCCGGCGCCGTCTACATGCCAGCGCCGCAGAGCGGATCGCCCATGACCTACATGCTGAACGGCAAACAGTACATAGTGGTCGCGGTAAGCGGAGGCAATTATTCGGGCGAATATATTGCGTACACTCTGCCACCGAGCGAGGGGCAGCAATGAAACTCCGGGCACTTGCATTGGCTTTCCTGCTATGCCTGGAACTGCAGGCCGCGGCTCCGTTGCGTATTGTCCTGCCCTCGCAGCCTGCCGCGCCGGAACGCTTCGCCGCGGATGAGTTAGTGAAATATCTCGTCCAAATGGGAAATCCGAAGCCGGAAATAGTCGACGCACCGGCGGCGGGCGATATTTACCTCGGTGGACCGCCTGGCAGCGGAGACGCCGACGGATTCATCATTCGCAGTGAAGACGGCAAGCTGCTGCTTCGAGGGAATTCGCCTCGCGCCACGCTGTACGCTGCGTATCACTATCTTGGAATCGCTCGGCGCGCGCTGGTATTTTCCGGGGCGCGAGAATGAAGTGATCCCGCATGCCGATGCGCGTCTGACCGGTTACGACATCAAGCAGGACGCCCTCTTTCCATAAGCGCGGCATCGTGATCTACAGCTCGACGCCGGGCTTTCGCGACCTGGTGGATTTCGCGGCAAAGACCAAGCTCAACACCATCGCGCTGCATTCCGACTTAGGCCTGGCCGATGCCGAACGGCTGTTCGAATCGCGCGGCCTCACGCTGAATCTGGAAAGGCATTTTTTCGGTGAGAACTTTTGCCCGGACGATCAGGCGACATTTGACCGCGAAAAAAGCCGCTTCAACGAATACGTCGCGGCTCTGCCAGCGGCCATGAACGAGATCTTTCTGTGGCCCGCCGATAATTTCCTGAAGCCATGTACATCGCCTGAGTACCGCGATTACAGCATACCGGACCTGATTCTTTCCTTCGCCAATCGCATGACCCAGGCCCTGCGCCAGTCGCGGCCGCAAGCCAGTTTTGCATTCATTTCTTACCTCAGCACCTGGCAGCCGCCCAAGTTGGAGAAGCCCGCTGGATGGCGTGCTGCTGGAGTGGGCGCCGATGTTCCAATCATTCGGTGCGGCGATTGACAATCCGAGTTCGCCCGCCAACGCCGAGTATCGAAAGGATTTTGAAGCCCTGGTGAAGATGTTCGGCGGCGCCCGAACGCAGGTGCTCGGTTATTGGCTGGACGACACGCTGTTCAGCCGCACGCACTACGTGCAGACTGCCTTACGTTCCGCAAGGCGCTAAAGGGCGACCTGACTTATTACCACCGCCTGGGCGTGCCTGCTGTCACCACGTTCGGAGTGATCACCGGCCGCGATTACTTCGCGAGCCACGTTTCGCCAGCCGTATTTCTTTATCCGAAACTGCTGTGGAATGTGCAAGCCGAACCGCGCGATCTAATGCACGAATTCTGCCGGGATTACCTGCGCTCGGAAAACGCGATCGAGATCTTCGACCTGCTAGAAAAAGCTGACGCCATGGTTTGGGTGGAACGCCACAAGATCCAGACCGACGCGCCTGCATGATCCCGAGTTCGTCCGCACGGTTTCGCGAGCAGTGGAACTCGCTGAGAAGCTCATGAACCAACAGCAGGACCCGGAGATCAAAGCACGCGCCGCACGCCTCCTGGCCGAAGCCAGCAGCCGGTTTGTCAGCGTTCCGCCGGAGTAGCTTCCTCGGCTTTCGGGTGCTCCAGGCGGACGTTCAGAGCATCCATCGAGCCGTCGCCCGCTCGCTTGGCGTCCACCGACACGTGAGCGTCACTCTTGATGGCGTCTTTTTTAATTTCTTTATCGCCATCGAAGTACTTGGTCTTCTTGGAACAGTGAAACACGAGCGTGTTGGTCTCTGGGCCCTCGATATTCAGCAGCTTGGAATCGAAGCCGCGAACAATTCCGGTGAAAGTCACGGCGGGGGTCGCGCCCATGGAAGGTTGTTGCGTATTGCGTGAGCCGCCGACCATGCGCGGACGTCCATACTGAGCCGAAGCCGGAATCCCAGCCGCCAACAACAGCGGCAGGACGAGATGCGTGAAACGCCGAAAACGGATCATGCTTTCATTTTACGCCGTCAGCTGGCGCCAAATCTCCTGATCGCGCGCCGCGGTCCAGATGCGGGGCCTGACGCCGGCCAGCTCATCGTAGGCGCGGGAGACGTTGAACGGCATGCAGTGTTCGAAGATGGGCCACTGGCTGTACTGCGGCGCGAGTGCGGCATGGGCCTTCTCGTAGGCCTGCTTCAGCGTTTGCTCCTGTTGCAGGCAGTCGCGGACAGTGTCGCGCAACACGCGCAGAAACCCCTGCGTGGTATCGATCGCTTCCTGTACGGCAGCGCCGCGCACCGCCGGACCGCGGCCGGGTACCAGCACTTCGGCTCCCAGCGCGCGCACTCGCTCGAGGGTTTCCATCCAGTCCTCGATATAGGCATCGCCGCAGTAGAGAGCGGCGCCGGCTTCCACCAAATCGCCCGCGAACAGGACGCGCTCGCGCGGCAGCCACACCGCTGCATCGCCGCGAGTGTGCCCACGCCCGAGATAAACCAGCCGCACTTCGCGCTCTCCGTAATGCAGAGCCAGTTCGCGATCGAAGGTGAGCGTCGGCCAAGTCAGGCCCGGCACGGATTCAACGTTGCGAAACAAGCGCGGAAAGCGGGCCAGCTCGCTGGCAAAATCCTGTTCGCCGCGCTCGGCGACAAGTTCGCGAGTTCCGCGATGCGCCACGATGTAGCGTGCCCCGAATGCGCTCGCACCCAGCACGCGCACGGCGTGATAATGCGTGAGCACCAGGTGTTCAAAGGGCCGGTCGGTGCGCTGGCGAATCTCGGCAATGAACTCGCGCGCCAGAATCGGCGTGGCGCGCGCATCGATAACCATCACGCCGTCCGCTCCGGCGATGAAGCCGGTGTTGGGATCGCCCTGCGCCGTGTACGCATAGACGCCGGCGGCGAGTTCCTCAATTTTCGTCGGCCTGCTCTTTCAAGTCTTGGGAGGAAGCAAAGGTTTTGCTCACTTAAGCTCCTATTGCAAAATTCAAAACGTCCTGCAAAGTGACGCGCGTCGCGTCGTCGATCCAGACGGCGATGTGGCCATCCGGCCGGACTAAGCAAAGTGTACCGGGTTTCGCACCCATCGCCTGCGCCACAGCGGAGCCCGGGTCTTCGACTCTGCACGGCACATGGCACACTGAAGGCAGCATCCCGCGGTCGTTTGTCCAAAGCAGAGAGCCGTGAAGCCGACGCCTTCAAGCGCGGATGCTGGCGCGACTCCACCCCCGCGCGCATCGATGATTGCTGATTTCCTGTAATGAGAGGGCTCCGAAAGGCGCCCACTGTTCACCCACTTGCGTAAGCTTCTAAAATGTACGGAGCCGCGGAGAATCAAGTTCCTGCGCCATTGCGGCCAGGCGCCCTGCGGCGAAATGAAGGCCATTGTTTCATCCGTGATGCGAAGATTCTCAAGCGCCGCGCCGCGTCTCTCCGTCTCATAAGTATCAAGCAGCGCCTGCGGTGCCTTACTGTCCATCACCAGCCATAGCTTCCACGCCAGATTGTTGGCGTCCTGCACCCCGCTATTCATGCCGCGAGCACCGAAGGGCGCCACCAGATGCGCGGCGTCGCCCAGCAGGAACACGCGGCCTTTGCGGAAGTTATCCGCGCAGCGCTGATGAAACGTGTACACGGTCGGCCATACGATTTCATACGGCACACAGCCAATCATGGCGCGAATACGGCGGTCGAGAGCTTCGGGCTGGCGCTCGCGCTCGGCATCGGCGTCCGGCCCGAGTTGCCAGTCTATGCGCCACACGTTGTCCGGCTGCGGATGGATCAGCGCGGAGCGTCCGTGGTGGAATTGCGGATCGAACCAAAACCAGCGCTCTCGCGGAAAGGCCAGATCAGCGCGGATGTCGCAAATCAGGAAGCGGTCCGCGTAGGAGGTTCCTGCAAACGGAATTTTGAGAAGTTTGCGGATCATGCTCTTCGCGCCATCGGCGGCGAGTACGTAATCCGCTTCGATCTCAATCGCGCCCGCTGGCGTTTCGACCGCGACGGTAGCACCCCGGTCATCTTGCCTCACGCCAATCACGCGGTGATGCCAGCGCAGGTCGCAGAGCTTCTGGCGGAGCATGCCATCCACCAAATACTGCTCGGTGTAATACTGCTGCATATTGATGAAGCGTGGAATTTCGTTCTCGCCGGCCGCGGGAAACTCGAATTGAAACAGCTCACGCTCACCGTAAAAAACCCGGCCCACACGCCAAGTGACGCCTTTGGCAAGCATCGGGGCGGCGACGTCTAAACGGCTGAAGATTTCCAGCGTGTGCCGTTCGATGCAGATTGCGCGGGAGCCTTCAACCATCGGGCCTTCGTCATCCAAAATGACCGACGGAATCTGGTAGCGCGCAAGCAGCAGTCCCATGGTTAGGCCCACAGGCCCTCCTCCCACGATGACGACAGGCACACGCATTTGTGTATTATGCGTCGTTGGCTAAATTCAAGCCTTGGCCTGTTTGGGGCCGAGAATCGGATGAATTTTCAGGTTCGCCGATTTATTGCTCGATGGCGTGGTTCGGCCGAGCGCTTCGGCCATCGAGCGAATGTGGCAGGCGACGGTCCCGCAGCAAGCGCCGATGTAATTGATCCCTGAATCGCGGGCCTGGCGTGCATAATCCGCCATTTCGATGCGCGTAAGCTGCCACGGGTCCAGTTCCAGTGGAAACGCCGGCAAGCCCATAAAATAGGGGGTTTCGTCGGTGGCGTGATAGCCGGCGGGCTGCGTCGCTATATGGCACTTCACCGCCTGGCGCATTTCGATGGCGATAGGCAGCATCCGCTCTGGATCGCGGCCGCAATTGGTTCCGACGATGTCGGCGCCATTGGCTTCGAGGATCCTCGCGATCTCAGCCGGTGCGTACCCTTCGCGGCTCACCGCGGGCTGCTTGAGATTCATGGTGATCATGGCGGGAAAGCCAGCTTCCTTAATGGCCTTCAGAGCAATTAGCGCCTCGCTCACCCAATGAAAGGTTTCGGCGATGAAGAAGTCCACGCCTTCTTCTTTTTGCAGCGCCACCTGCTCGCGGAACAGATTGAGCACGATGTCTTTCGATTTCGGATCGTCGTGATTGTAGGCCCAGCTCAGGCTGAGATTCCCCGCGACTAGAGCCTGGTCGCCTGCTACCTCGCGAGCGATCCGGGCCGCGGCGCGATTGATGCGCTCCATCTCATCGGCGTATCCGGCGCTGCGCAGTTTTTCTTTGCTGGCGTAAAAGGTGCATGTCTGCAACACCTCCGAGCCGGCGCGCAAGAACTCCTTGTGCAACTGGCGCAAAGCTTCCGGATCTTCAATCGCGACTTCAGGAGTGAATGGCCCGGCCTGCACGTAGCCGCGGCGTTCGAGTTCCAGCAAATAGCCTCCGTCGCCCAGCACGGGGCATTCGTTGAGTCTTTCCAGAATTCCTTTTTTGCCCATAAAGTATTAGTTCCAGGGGAATGGACTTTGTGAACTGGGGTGTAACTTGCCTTCCGCGTAGCGGCTGAAGCGAAAGGCTTCGAGTGACGCGCGAGGGCCATTCAGCAACATCTTGGCCACTTCCTTGCCGGCACCGAGCAGCTTGAAGCCGTGGTTGGAGTCGGCAATCATGTACGCGTTGGGAAGCACGAAATCCATAATCGGATAATTATCGGGAGTGAAGCACCCGATGCCTCCGTTGGGCCGCTTCTGGTCTGTGTTGGGGCCGCGAAACCGATCCATAGCCCAGCCTAGACCGGCGCGGAAATATTCCTGGAATTCGATATCCACGGTTTCGTTGGCTCGTCCGTAGGGTTCGATCAGCGCCTGATTGCCAAGGTACGTGGGCACGCCGCCACCCTGCACTCCGGTGGCGTCTTTCTTCCAATAAATGCCCCAAGCCCCGGGCGCGAGTTCCCTTCCCGTTTGCCGGTTGATCAGCGGAATGCTGTGGTCGAGGTGAATCACCGGTGCCGCTGTGCCGTTGTCCTGCACGAACGGCTGGTCAGTCTCGATGCTGCCTTCTCGCAATTGCCAGTACGACCACATCGGTCTTCGAAAGAGGCGGCCATCGGGTGCGCGCAAATCGATTTCAGACGGCAGTCCGAGCATATTCCAGAAATGTCCGGACCACGGGCCGCCACCGATGATCACCAGTTCCGTGCGGACGTCGCCCTTGTCCGTGTGAACCGCACGCACGTGGCGTGCCCGCACATCGAAGCCGGTCACCGTAACGCCGGTGAAAATACGAACGCCATGCTGCGCGGCCTTGGCGGACAGACCCTCGATGGCTTTGCGGGGTGTAGCGAAACCGCCCATGCGCTCGTGTAACACGCCCTCGATGCCTTCGCAATGAAAATCCCGAAACAGGCCCCGCATGTGATCGGTGCAGGCGGCTTCGCCCAAATGCAGATCTGACGTATATCCGACTTCTTTCTGGCGGCGGTGGATGGCTTCCAGGTCGGCCACCTGCTGCTTGGGAACAGCCGCGATATAGCCCACGGGATTGTAGCCGAATGCCTGCGGATCCGTCTCCCAAACTTGCACGCTGAGGCGGACCATCTCGGTCATTGGCGGCGAGAAGTAAAAATTCCGAACCACTCCGCAAGCGATACCCGAAGCGCCGGCACCGGCATTTTTCTTTTCCAGAACGATGATATTTGCGCCGCTGCCCCGCCCTTTGGCTGCCAGTTCCATAGCCAAATGCCATGCCGTGCTCAGCCCGTGGACACCGCCGCCGATGATGCAGTAATCGATCGCCTCAGGAAGATTCACGTCGCGACTTTCCTCCGAGGGAAAAGAAATTCTGCAGCAGCCGGCGGCCGTCCAAGTGTTGCGTGTCGTAGAACTCCGGATGGAATTGCACGCCGTAAACGGGGCGTGTACAATGGCGCAGCGCCTGCACGGGGCAATTGTCGTTGGAAGCGATGGCGGTGAGCGACTCCGGCAACTGCGTGAGATGCCAGAAGTGCATCTGATTCACCACTGCCTTGCCATTAAACCCCGCGAATAACGGATCGGCTGGATCGCAATGCACGTCCGAAAATCCCCACTCTTTCAGGATTCCCGGCGCATAGCTGGGGTTTGGATCCGGCTCGCCCGGAGCCAGCGTGCGTAGCGGCTCGGCTTTGCCGCCCATTAGCATGCCAATCAATTGATGCCCACCGCAGATACCCAGAACAGGCTTTTGCGTTTCGCGAATTACGGAAGCGAATTCGACGAAGTCCCGGTCCAGATCATAATCCTCCCAGAGCGACCGGTTGCCGCTGGTCACCACGGCAGAAACCTCCGGCGCGGCAACGTCCTCGCGATGGAATTTCGAATAGTGGCGAACGTCGCAAGCCTCTCCACTCAACTCTTCGAAGAGGCGTCGGCGCTGATCCATGGTTTGGATGCGTGCGTCGCGATACAACGTGTCTTCGAGCGCTTTCGGATGTTCAATGTCGAGGAAAATGATCACGTCAAAAAGTCACTTCCACTGCTGGGTCGCCATGCCGGACCAGCAGCACCTGACTCTCGCGGTTGTACATCCAGCCACCGACACTGCGCAGTCCCACGGAAACAGACAGCGCCTTGCCGCCAGCGGTGATGCTCTTCGGAGCCCCGGCCAGCTTGAGCAACTCGATGCTATTGGGCAGAGACCAATAGCTTATTTTATCCTTTGCATAAGTGATCCGCTGGATTTCGGTCGCGCTGCGCAGCAGATGATTTTCGTGGTCAGGCGCCAGTTCCGGCAGGCATCCCATGTCCTGATACAGGTAGCGAATCATCGGCGATGTCAGACTGTACCAGCTCTGCGTGTTGCCGTAGATGCGCGGGCCCAGCATAGTGTTGTGGGCGCGGCCGTCGGGCTTGAATCCATACTTCGTCACGGAGCGTGCTGCCTCCAGCACGACATTTCGGTAACGCTCCTCGCCCGTAGCAAGATACATCTCCGCCGACATCATCGACCAGGAAAGCGTTGAACTTGGTGTCGCCGCCAGGTATTCCGTTTGTTCGCGCAACAGCAGGCCCATGTCACGATCCACAAACGCCAGGCCGTCCATCACCCAATCGAAAAGCCGGCGCGCGTGCTGCATGTACGAGGCCTCGTGTGCGGGCGAGCGATAACGCAGCAGTAGCCGAATAGTCTGCGCAGGCGCATAGTAAACCTGCGATTCACTGCCCTTGGCAATGTCCTCGTAAAAGCCCGACCAATTCCCGGTGCGGACGGGATTGCGCATGGTCCACATCCATCCTGTGATTTGCGCGTTCTTGAAATCCAGATTGCCGGTAGCCGCGTACATCTTTTCCATGAACGCCACGGGCATGAAGGTGCCTGCGGTATACGCTTGAAAAACTTCACCCGTTCGAGGATTGACGCGATAAGGCCAGCCGCCGTCCTTGTTCTGCCGCAACTCCAGTGTGGCGGCAATGCGCTTGGCAGCTTCCAAATATTGTTGCTCGCCCGTTACATCGTATAGCCGCATGTAGGCCAGACCCATGTACCCGGATTTGTCGGGCTCGAGCGTGTCCTTGTCGAATTCCCCGCCCGGCTTGCCTTCCGTGAATGTGCTCCACGGCATGTTCGACCACTGCCAATCAGAGGGCGTACTGTGGGCGATGGTCCAATCGGCAAGCTGGCGCGCGCGACGGACCGCCTCATCGTCACCTGCGTAGTTGTAGTAATTCAGAAAAGCTTCGATGAGATACGCGTGATGATAGGCGGGGTAGGATGCGCGATAAGTGAAGCCGTTGTCATCGTCAATCACCGCGTGATAAATGTATGGCGGCACCTGCTTCCCATTTTCGTCGCGGATGCTTTTTTCAATGCCAATGTCTTTGAATAAAAACTGGGCGGCCTTCTGAATGCCGGCGGCGCAGGCCTCCGGCAGCCCTTTGGCAACCTCGCGGCGTTGTGCAGCCTTAAGGAAAAACGCCGGACCATCTACGTCCGCTGCGGGCGGGTTGGCCGCCTGAACCAGGCAGGCCAGGGGAAACACCAGGTAGAGGCACCGAGATTTAGGCACGAGGAAACAGTATCGCAAATGTGGCGGCGGGATTTGTCATACTAGCGGGACTCAGCTATGATCGATCTCGAACTTTTCCAACACATCCAAACCAAACTCTATACTGCCGTCGTCTCCGATTCGCTCGATCAGCTCGGCTTCCGGCAACAGGCCATGCGCGAGTACCTGCGTCCGATACATCCTGCCTGCTGCTTTGCCGGATGGGCGCGAACGGTCGCTTGCTCGGACGTGTATCACATTCCGGCTAACCCGTATGAGCTGGAATTGGAAGCGGTCGATAGCATTTTGCCAGGGGAAGTTGTAGTGGTTTCCACCAACCAATCCAAGCGCAACGCGCCGTGGGGCGAACTGCTTTCGACGGCCGCCAAGGCCCGCCAGTCGCGCGGCGCAGTAATCGACGGCCTGGTGCGCGACGTAAAGAAAATCGAGGAATTAGGCTTCCCTGTCTTCGCTGCCGGAATTAAGCCGCTGGATTCGATGGGCCGCGGCATTGTCACCGGCTACAACCTGCCCGTGGAATGCGGTGAAGTGCTGGTGACCCCAGGAGATTTGGTATTCGCCGATTTTGACGGCATCATGGTGATCCCCAAGAAAGTCGTCCAGCAAGTGGTGGATTTAGCGACCGATAAAGCGGCGCGCGAGAACACCACACGTGATGAGCTGATGCAAGGGGCATATTTGCGGGACGTCTACGCCAAGTACGGCGTGCTATAGAAGCGTCCCGCGCTCTATCTCATCGACGACTTGCCGCAAGCGGCTGACAATAGCCGCGAAGAACCGCTCGCCTTTTTCGGCTGACGCTGTGGATGGATCCCCGCTGCCGCCATGCTCGGTGAATTCGGCAAAGTTTTTCCAGACTGTCACCGAGCCAGGTTTCAACATGTCCTTCCACAAAAACTGCGACGGGGGCGCCGCGCCGTCTCGCGCCATCTTTGCGGTGCGCACGAGAGTCGGTTGCGCGGCCATGATCAACGACGTTTCCAGTTCACACGCGTGTCCCATTCCGCCCGCGCCGGACTCACGCAAGGAGTTGATCTCCTCCGCCGCCACATTCCAGTAAGTCACCAGAGCGGCCAGCGCATCAGGCTGCTTCTCATGAAACTCAGCTAGAGCGACCTGCAAAATTGCCGTATTACCGCCGTGGGCATTTAGCAATAGAAACTTCCGGAAACCGGCTCGGGCGATGGAATCCAGCGTCTCAACAACCAATTTGATATAGGTCTGCGATGACGCGGTGACGGTTCCAGCGAAATCCATATGGTGCGGTGAGAAGCCGAGCCATTGCGTCGGCAGCACCAGCAGGCGTGCGCCACACGCTGCATCCAAACGGCTCGCGAGTTCTGTGGCAATCAGAGTGTCGGTCTGGACAGGTAGATGCAGGCTATGCTGCTCGGTCGCGCCGAAGGGCGCCAGTACGAGCGTTGTTCGCGCCAGCGCGTCCACTTCCGCCCAGGTCATTTCCGCCAGCAGCATTCAGTCCTCGATGCCCACGAGTTTCAGCGAGTCGCGATGGATCATCTCCTGCATTTTGCCCAATGGGAGATGAGGCAGGTTCGTGCCTTCGACCATACGATTGATATTGCGCAGCGCCTCGATGGTCGCGGCCGGAGTGGTAAACGGATAATCGGACCCGAAAAATAGGCGGTCCAGCACACCATATTCCATGGCAGCGACCAGGGCGTTGTAAAATTGCCACGGCCGGTAGTGCAGCGCTGAAATATCCGCGAAGAAATTACGATTCTTGCGGATAAGCACCAGCGTTTCGGCGATCCACGGATGACCCATGTGCGCGATGATCAGGCGCAGACGCGGGAACTCGAGCGCGATGGGCTGAAGCTGCACCGGGTTGGCGATTTCCAGCGACACGTTCGCGCAAAACGTCGTTCCCTGATGGATCAGCACCGGTATTTGCATTTCTTCGGCGCGCCGGAAGAGCTGCTTCATGCGCGCATCGCAAGGGTGCATGTTCTGGTAAATCGGCCCGAGCTTCAATCCGCGCAGACCAAGCGTGCGCACAGCGTGATCAAGCTGTTCGATCGCATCGTCATCATGAGGATCGACGGAGCAGAAGCCAATCAGCTTTTCAGGATGCCGTTTGACATAGCCGGCCACGTACTCGTTGGGCACCAGCACGCCTACATGGCGTGCGCGAAACCCGAGAACAATAGCGCGATCTACCGGCTGCATTGCCAGCCAATGTTGGTCGAGGTCGACGGCAAGTTCCCCGCCACCGACCGCGCGCGCGTCGGTCATGAACTGCTCGCCGATATGACAGGGGCACTCCCAAACGTGGGTGTGGATATCGACGATCACACTTTCAGCTCGTAGACCACATTGAACGGATCTTCGGCGAGGCGCCGGAAATGGGTGAAACCCGCGGCTGCGGCCAGTTCTCGCGCCTTTGGCTCGCCCATCAGCGCGCCGATTCCTGGCCCGCCTTCGGCGAGCGATGTCGTCATGCAGTACAGGGTGCTGATGGCGTAGAGCATGCGGCCCCGCGGCGTCATGTTCTCTTCTACATTGGCGGAGGCATTCATTTCCAACATGATGTACGTGCCATTGGCCGCCAATGCTTTACGGATCGCCGTCAATAAGCCCGGCGGATCCACGGCGTCGTGAACCACATCGAAAGTGGAGATGAAATCAAATCGCCCGGTGGGCAGTTGCGTACCGTCGATCACTTCAAAGGAGACGCGATCGGCTACGCCGGCGGCTCGCGCGTTGGCTTTAGCCCGTTCGATCGATCCAGGATGGTTGTCGTAACCAAAAATATGCGCCTGGGGAAACGCAAGCGCCAGCGTGATCGACGCCAGGCCGGAACCGCATCCCACATCCAGCGCTGATCCGCCCGACTCAAGCTTCGCCCGCACTTCCGGCAAAGCAGACAGCCATTCTTTTAACAATTTGTGCTTGAATTTCGGTGCAGTACCGCGTTCCAGCGCCGCGAAAAATTCCGACGGGTAAGCGCTTTGCGAAACTCCGGTTCCGTTGCGAAATGCCTCCGCCACCTGCGGCGCGGCGCTCACCAGCGGCACCAGCATCTGAAAGAAACCACCCACAAATACCGGCGACTCCTCATTTCCAAGCGGTCCGGCATGCTCTTCCGGCAGGAGATATTTGCCGGTTGCGGAATCGTATTCGACATATTCGGCCGTGGCCATGGCGCCGAGCCATTCGCGAATGTAACGCTCGTTCAGCCCGGTCTTGAGCGCCAGTTCCTCCACCGAGAGAGGGCCAGCCCCGACCATCGCTTTAAAGATTCCGAGCTTGTCGCCGATATAGCAAAGTGCACCGCGTAGCCCAGTGCCCACATCCTCCACAACGCGCCACAAGAACTTTTGTGCCCGTTCTTTATCCACGTCTGCTCATCCTAACACCAGTTCGTTCGTGCACTAAAGATTGTTGGACGACGGCCCCAAAAGCTGTAGTAAGATTACACAACGCTGTTGTACCGGGGATGATTGTAGATTTTCATTGTCATTTTTCTCGTTCGTTTTTTCGCTTCCGCGAATACCGCATGAATGCGGAAGCCCTTCTGCGCGAAATGGACAATCATGGTGTTACACGCGCCGTGGTTTCCGCCGCGGGTGAATTCGCTGCTTACTGGAATATTCGTGGCAACGACGACATCGCCGTACTCGCCCAACGTTTTCCCGAGCGTATTACCGGTTTCGCCACCATCAATCCATGGATGCGCGGCAAGGGGCTGCAAGAGCTGCGCCGCTCGCGCGAGCTGTTAGGACTCACCGGTCTGGTGCTCCATCCCATGCTGCAAGGTTTCGAAGCCAATGACCCGTTGGTGTTTCCTCTGGTTGAGCGCGCCATTCAACTTGGCATGCCGATTTATGTCACCGGCGGCGCGCCCCTGCTGGCCGTTCCGTACAAAATCGCCGACCTCGCCGGACGCTATCCTGAAGGTCGTTTCATCATGGGTCACGCCGGCTGGGATTTTCATTTCGATGTGCTGTATTGCCTCAACGCCCATCCCAACCTGTGGGCGGAGACCTCGAAAAACGAGCTCTGCAATCTGGAAGCCATCACGCGCGGCGTCGGTATCGACCGATTGCTATTCGGCTCCGATTACCCGTTCAGCACTTATGCCTCCGAGATCGAAAAAATTCGTTTACTACCTGGCCTGGATGCAGCAGACGTGGATCGCATTCTGAGTGGCAACGCCATTCGCCTGTTGGAGGGCGAGCATGATCGTCGATAGCCATGTGCATCTAATCACCAGCACGGCGGGATACTATGCTTACAAGAAATCCGCCGGAGTTTCGGACTCGCAGATCTGGGATGCAGAGCGAATCGTCAGGCTGATGGACGAAGTGGGATACGATCGCTGCTTCTTGCTGACGCTGGCCGGCCTGTACGGATTCAACGATCACCGCAAGGCCAACGATGAAATCGCCGATGCCGTGCGCCGCTTTCCCGACCGCCTGATCGGCTTCGCCACCACCTACCCGAATCAGGATCCCGACGCCGCAGCGGTGGAATTAGAGCGCTCCCTGGCGATGGGTTTGCGGGGTCTGAAGTTTCACCCGTGGCTGCAAAGTTTCCCGGCAAATAGCGCGTATCTCTATCCCTGCCTGGAAATCTGCGCGAAACATGCCGTCCCGATCCTGTTTCACACCGGCACGCCGCCTTATTCGCAGCCCTTTCAAGTGATGGAGCAAGCCAAGCGTTTTCCCGCCGCGCCTTTTATCGTGGGACATTTCGGCAAGCTGATGTTTCTGGATGCCGTGCGTTCCGCCGAACTTTGTCCCAACGTGTATCTGGAAACCTCCGGCGCCCAGGTCGCCGACCTAACCTTCGCCCTGCAGCGGATCCCCGCCAAGCGCATCCTGTTCGGCACGGATTTGCCGATTGGCGGCGCAGCAGCGGGCAAGTGGAATCTGGCCAAACTTCGCTCGGCAAATCTCACTCCGGAACAGGAGCAAGCCATCCTGGGCGACAACGCCCTTGAACTTATGGCGGGAGTACGGGTTTGAAGATTGTTTCCGTTGAAACATTCCCCGTCGACATTCCCACCCGGCCGGAATTCACCATCGTCAGTTCGCTCGGCGAGCATCGCATTTCGCGCTACGTGCTGGTGGCGATCCACACGAGCGACGGGCTGACCGGCTACGGCGAAGCTACCGTGATGCCGATTTGGAGCGGCGAGACGCAGGCTGGCGCAATCGCCGCCATTCATGAGGTATTGAATCCCACGCTAATCGGCCGTGACCCGCAAGACGTGCAAGTGCTCTCCGATGCGATGGATCGCGCGCTCGTCGGCAATCCCTTTACGAAAGCGGCGCTCGAAATGGCACTCTGGGATCTCTGCGGAAAAATCGCCCGCCAGCCGGTCTGCAAACTTCTTGGTGGGGCGCGCCGGTCGCTTGAGATTCCATTGAAATTTTCCATAGGCGCGTTCCCGCCGGAGCGAGCGGCCGCGGTCGCCGAGACTATGGTCCAACGCGGGTTTCGTTCCGTGAAAGTGAAAGTCGGTATCGAACTCCGGGCAGATTTGGCGCGTGTTTCTGCCGTGCGCTCGGCTGTGGGAAAGGACTTTCGCCTCGCTGTGGACGCAAATGGCGGCTGGTCCGAAGCGACGGCCATAGCGGCGCTGCCTGAGCTGGCACGCCTCGGGGTGAACGCCATCGAACAGCCGCTCGACCGGCGCGACCTTCGCGGCTCCGCGCGTCTGCGCCAGCGAACCGCGATTCCGGTCATGCTGGACGAAGCTGTCTTCACGTTGGACGACGCACGCGACGCCATCTACGCGGAGGCCTGCGACCTGATCAGCATTTATCCAGGTAAGAACGGCGGCATCGTGCGGTCGATGGCCATCGCGCGGGCAGCGCTTGCAGCAGGTTTGCAATGCGTAATTGGTAGCAATCTGGAATGGGAGATCGGCTCGGCGGCGATGCTGCACCTAGCCGTCGCGATCCCCAACCTTGCCGACGCCGTGGATCACGATATCATCGGCCCGATATACCATGACCGGCGCACCGGTTCGCCGCCCGTCACGATCGCAAACGGCCGCGCGTCGTTGCCGGCAGGCGTGGGTTTAGGAGTGGAGATGGATCAGGCAGCGATCGCCTAAGCCAGCGCGTTGAGCAACCGGTCAATATCTTTCTGATCGTTGTACACAGATGGTGAAATCCGCATCTGGTGCTGAACCACTTTGACTGTCACGCCGGCCTTCTTGGTTTTTTCCAACGTCTCACCGGGCTCTTTCACCGCAAAGGTAACGATGGCAGTCGGCGTGTCCAGCGGCGTCATGGCTGCGTAGCCCAGCTTTGGAAGTTCTTTCTGCAGCCGGTCCGTCATGGGTTTCACGTGCGCTCGAATGTTGTCGACACCAATCCGTTGCAGGTATTTCAGCGACTCATACTGGCAGGCGATGGTAATGTTTGACACTGTGCCCACTTCATAGAAGCTGCCAGCGCCGGAAAGCCTCTCCCAGGTAGCGGGCGCGGCGTCCGGACGGTCGTAGGGGAATATGTGGTGCTCGAAATTGCTGTATTGACGGAATCCGAATTGCGTCGGCTTCAAAACGCTCCCCTGCAAATCTTCCTTCACGTACAAATAGCCCAGCCCCATATCGCCCATCAGCCACTTGTAGCTGGAGCACGCAGCGAAATCGACGCCCGATGCGCGCACATTGACCGGCGTGCTGCCGACAGCCTGCACCATGTCGGCGTACACGTAGCCCCCGTGAGCATGCGCCAGGTCGCTGAGCTTTTTCAAATCGTGCTTGAAGCCGTTGACGTAAGAAACCAGCGAAACGGCGATGAGCTTGGTCTTGTTGTCGACCACCTTTTCCATGTCGCTCATCTCGATGCGCCCGTCGCGCGGCATTACCACGCGCAGATCAAGCCCCTGCTTTTCGAGCATGCGATACAGGTAGGTCGAGGCCTCGAAGTGCAGTGCGTCGATCACCACGTTGCCGCTCGAGTGCGGAATTCCCAATCCGGCAACCACGATATTTTCGCCGCTGACCGTGCTGGGCACGAACGCGATCTCGGCAGGCTTGGCGTTGATCAACTGCGCCAGCATCTCTTTGACGTCCTTAGCCTGGGACGGATTGTAGCCCGGCGTGCCGGGGCCCTTGGTCTTGAAATCCAGGTACGCCTGCATCGCCTTCATTGAGGCGAGCGGCATGGGATGCCAGCCCGCGTTATTGAGATAAGTTTGCTTTTCAGCAATCGGGAAATCGGATTTCAGCGGAAATTCCACGCCACTTGTAATAGCGGCCGCCGCAAAAGCCGGGGCCATTTTCGAAGCTGCCGCCAGCATTCCGGCTCTCGCTAATAATTCACGACGCTGCAACATTCTATTGGCCCTCCCGCAGGCAATGTTGTCCCTACGATATCAGAATTTCCGCGACCACTCGCTGGGCCAGCGTTCAATAACGACTTTCTTGTCCGTGTAGAATTCCACTGCGTCGCGGCCTTGTCCGTGCAGCACGCCGAGGAAGCTGTCCTTCCATCCACTAAACGGAAAATACGCCATGGGCGCGGCCACGCCGATATTGACGCCTACATTGCCGGTCGGCGCTTCGTAGCGAAACTTGCGCGCCGCGGCGCCGCTCGCCGTGAAAATCGACGAAGCATTGCCGTAGGGAGATCGCGCCAGAATATCGATCGCATCTTCCACGGTCTTGGCATGCATGAGGGTCAGCACCGGCCCAAAGATCTCGGTAGTGGAAAGCTCGTTTTCCGGACCATCGGCCTCGAGCACAGTGGGATTGACGAAGTTGCCGTTTTCGTAGCCTGTGATATGGCTGCCGCGCCCGTCTAACACCGCGCGAGCGCCGTGATCGATGCCTCTAGCGACCAATTGCTCAATGCGGGTTTTACTCTCACGCGAAATGACAGGTCCCATCTGCACGCCGGCGTCGAGGCCATTGCCGACGTGAATTGCGGACGCGACATCCACCATCGCTTTCTTGAAGCTCTCGCGCGCGTCTCCTACCGTCACCGCCACGGAGACCGCCAGGCAGCGTTGGCCGGCACAGCCGAAAGCGCTATCGCTGACGATCTGCGAAGTGGATGCCAGGTCTGCATCCGGCATCACTACCACGTGATTCTTCGCGCCGCCCTGGCACTGCACACGCTTCCCGTTAGCCGCGCCGCGGGCATAAATATAACGAGCCACGGGCGTCGAACCCACGAAGCTGATGGCGCGCACTTGCGGATGATCCAGCAACGCATCCACTGCTTGCTTCGAGCCGCTAATCAAATTCACCACGCCGGCGGGCAGCTGCAATTCGTCTAACAGCTCGAACATACGGAGCAGCGTGAGAGGCGCCTTCTCCGAAGGCTTGGCGATGAACGTATTTCCGCAGGCGATGGCGTAGGGCAGAAACCACAACGGAATCATCGCTGGGAAATTGAAAGGCGTGATGGCGGCGACCACTCCCAGCGGCTGGCGAAACATGATTTCGTCGATGCCGCGCGCCACGTCTTCCAAGTTGTAGCCCTGCATCAGCGTCGGAATGCCACATGCTACTTCCACGTTCTCGATGCCGCGCCGCAGCTCGCCGCGCGATTCGGCCAGCGTCTTGCCGTGCTCCATCGTGGTGATGCGCGCAATCTCTTCGAAATGCTCTTCCAGTAGCTGCTTGAAGCGGAAAAGATATTGGATGCGATCTTCGGGCGGAGTGCGCCGCCATTCCGGGAACGCCGCTGCGGCCGCATCCACCGCGAGGGCTACGTCGGCTGCGCCTGCAAGCGGCACCCGTGCCATCACGTCATTCGTTGCCGGGTTGATCACATGCGAGAATTCGGTGGCGGCGCTATCTACCCACTGCCGATTGATGTAATGCGGAACTTTGGTCAGAGTCATTTCGGTTCGTTGAGCCGGTTGTATTTTCGCAGAACCTGCTGCAGGCGCTCGTGCGGAATCGCATACGAAGTGTTGCCGTCGCGGCCAGTCATGGTCTCCGCCGCCACCAACGCGTTCACGATTGCTTCTTCCGCCGCCTGCGCCGTTGCTTCGAACAGCGGGCTGATCTGGTCGTTGGGCAGCATCTTCGCATCCACCGGCGTTTTGCTGATACCGGCTCCCGCGTTAGCCGTGGAAAACGCAATGAAGATATCGCCGGAACTGTTGCCACCCGTGCCGCCGGTCCGCGCGACGCCGAGCGTAGCGCGCCGGGCCAGACGTTTGAGCTGATGCGGCAGCAGCGGCGCATCGGTCGCCACCACAATGATGATCGAGCCTTCCTCAGTCTGAAATGGATTCTCACGGCGCGCGTCGGCGGTTGTCTTGGGCCGCAGGTACAAATTCTCATTTGCCATTTCCTGGCCGACCGGTACTCCCGCCACCCGAAGCTGCGTCCTTCCACCGAAGTTCGATTGCACCAGCACACCGACGGTGTAACCACCCAAACGCTCGTCCAATTTACGCGATGCCGTCCCAATGCCGCACTTGAAGCCGAAGCAGTTCATGGCGGTGCCGCCGCCGACGCAGCCTTCCGCCACTGCGCCGCCGCTCGCGTTATTCAACGCGTCGAAAACGTGCTTTTCCCTGACATGAAAGCCATCAATGTCGTTCAGAAAGCCGTCATAAGTTTCTGCGACAACCGGCAGACCCCACGCCTGCGCTAATTTTCCGCTCTTCGATTCCCATGCGATCACAGCATCCCGCACCGTGCCGACACTATGCGTGTTGGTAATCGTGATGGGACCTTCCAGAAATCCGGATTCCTCAACCCAAGTGGTCCCGGTCATCTCGCCATTGCCGTTCAGCGTGAACCATGCCGCAAACGCGAGGTCAGTCGATTCCTTCCCGCGCGGCAGCACCGCCGTCACGCCGGTCCGCACCGGACCGACGCCTACTTTCAACGGACCGTCGCCCGAAATGATGGTGCTGTGACCCACCTCAACGCCCTTCACATCCGTGATGGCATTGTAGACTCCCGGAGTCCCGTCAAAAGGCACGCCGAGGTCGCGAGCACGCGGTTTGCGCTGCGCCAGGGAAAGCTGAGCCGTCAACACAATCGTGATAATAAGAAGCCTGTACATATTCACACCAGTGGCCCGGGACGTTTGAGATACCGGTCGACGACTGCGTCCGCCGCGCGCAGCGTCACCGCCAACACGGTCAGGGTTGGATTGCCGGATGCGTTCTGGGGAAACGAGGACGCGCCCAAGACGAACAGATTGGGAACCTGCCAATGCTGCAGGAAGGAATTGACCACAGAACGCTCCGGCGTCGCTCCCATAATGGCCCCTCCTTGGATGTGCGTCGACTTGTAACCAATCACGTCATATTGCTTCAACGGGCCACCGAGAACCATTTCGCGCGCACCCATGGCTCGTCCAATCTCGGCGGCCCGCGCAGTTCCAAACTCGGCCACTTTGCGCTCGTTCTCCTGCCATTCCAACGTAAGGCGAATCAGCGGATCGCCGTACCGGTCCGTGTAAACCGGATCCAGATCCATAAAGTTCATTTTATAAGCCAGATGCTCCGCCGACCCGCCAACGCCCGCCACGTGGTCGTAAGTTTGCACCGCAGCCTTTTTCCATTCCGATCCCCAGCGGCTTTTTACCGACGGCGGAACCGAGCCAAAATTCGCGATCGGGCGGTTGCCGGTGGTCCCCGTCGAAAACAGCGCCCCGCGAATAAACGGCAGATCCGAGTGATCGAAATTATCGGCATCGAAGTCGCACATCATCACGCCCGTGGCGCCGGATGCCATGAATCGGTTCAACGGTCTGTCGAAAAACAACGATACGCCGCCGCCCGGACCCTGATGCGTCAGGTTGCGCCCCACGTTGCCTTCGCCGGTTTGCGGATTGTAGGGTTCGCCGATTTTCGAAAGGAGAAGGTGGCGCGTGTTATTGACCGTCCAGGAAGCGAGAAACACCAGTTCCGCAGGTTGAAAGACCTCTTCTCCGGCGCTATCGATGTACACCACCCCCGTTGCCCTGCCCTGCTTGTGGACGATGCGGCGCACCCACGCGCCAGTGCGAATCGAAACGTGCTTCTGCCGCGCAATCACCGGCATCAGAATATTGGTCGGCTGGGCTTTGGCGCCGATCATGCAGCCAAAACGCTCGCAGTATCCGCAATACACGCAGCCCGCGCGCGCCACGCCATCCGGATTTTTGTAAGCCGTGCTGATGGTAGCCGCCGGCGTCGGGAACGGATGATAACCCAGCGACTGCGCGGCGTCGCGAAAGATAGTCGCGACGTAAGGAACCTTGATCGGCGGCGTTGGATAGTCGACTGAGCGGGGCCCTTCGAACGCATTGCCGCCCGGAATAATTTTCCCGCGCAGATTGCCGCTTTGGCCCGAAATACCCAGCAAATGCTCAATGCGGGAATAATATGGCTCGATGTCCGCGAAGGTCATGCCCCAGTCCTGAACGGAGTGACCCTCGGGCAATTTCTTGGCGCCGTATCGTGCCACTGTGTGGGTCAGCAGCTCGAAACAATCCGCATGAAAACGGGGGCAGATCCCATTCCAATGTTCGCCGGCGCCGCCGACACCCGAGCCCGGCAGGAACGATCCATACTGCCTCACCGGAAGCGCAGGGACCTTCACCGTGGGGCGGTAAGTCACCGTCTCTTCCGCAATGTTTTGCATCATGCGCAGGCGGATGGCGTAGTCCAGCTCATCCATGTCATCGCTGTAGTCGGAGGTCTTACGGGGCGCGCCGCGCTCGAGAACTGCCACCGACAGCGACGTCCGCGCGCCGAGTTCCTTGGCCACCAGCAGCCCAGTCCAGCCACCGCCGGCGATCACAACATCGACAGGCGGCAACGTCTTCAAGGCTCGCGCTCCGCCGGCGCGTCCCGCTTCACCCGGACGTTAAATATCAGGAAAGCCGCCAGAAGATTGCAACTCGAGAGGACAAGAATCGCCGTGGTGTAACTGAAATCGCGCGACAACAATTGCCCGACGATGTTGGGACCAATGAATCCGCCCAGGTTGCCAATCGCATTGATCAGGCCGATCGATGCCGCCGCGGCTGATTCGCCCAGGGTCATTGTGGGCAACACCCAAAACGGCGGCGGCCACCCGCTATTGATCACGGCAGTCAGGCACAACAGCAGCATCACGATTGGAAAAGAATGTCCCGGCAAACCGGCCAGCGCAAAAAGCACGCCGCCCAAAAACATCATGAAGGCCACGTGCAGCCTTCGCTCGCCGGTGCGATCGGAGGACTTGCCGCCCAGAATCACGCCGATCAGCCCACAGGCGAACGGCAAGGCCGCCCAAAAGTTGGCAGTGCCCGCCGACAGATCTGCCCCGCTATTGCGGATTAGTGTCGGCAAGTAGAACGTGAAGGAATAGCCGCCGATATTGGCTGCGCACAAACCGAACGCCAGCAGCAGCACGTTACGTTGCCGCAGCGCCTGCCACACGCTGACATGGCCCAGCGCGCGCTTTTCGCTTTTTTCCGATTCCAGTTCGCGCGCGATCCAGTCGCGCTCCTCCGGCTCCAGCCACTTGGCCTCATGCGGGTGATCGGTCAAATAAAACAGGGTGACAAATCCCAGGATCACGGCCGGAATGCCTTGCAGAATGAAAACCCAACGCCAGCCCGCCATGTTCAACCAGTGCACTCGCAGAATCAGTCCGGAGGCCGGCGCGCCCAGTGTCAGGCAAATGGGAATGGCCATGATGAACCCGGACATGGCACGCGCCCGGTCCCGCCGCCGGAACCAGTGGCTCAGATACACAATGATGCCGGGATAAAATCCGGCTTCCGCAGCGCCCAGCAAAAATCGCGATCCGTAAAACTGCAGCGGCGTGTGCACGAATCCAATCAAAACAGTGCACAATCCCCATGACACCAGAATCCGCGCCATCCATTTACGCGCGCTCCAGCGCTCCACGATCAACGCGCCCGGGATTTCCAGCACCAGGTAGCCGATGAAGAAGATGCCGGCGCCAAAGCCGAAAACGGCGTCGGAAAATTTCAGGTCCGCCATCATCGGCATCTTGGCGAACGCCACGTTGGCGCGGTCGAGGTAAGCCACAATGTACAGCAGAAAAACGTACGGCAAAATGCGGCGCCGGATCTTCGCGCGAGCCGTCGTTGCTACCAGGGGAATCGAAGCGGGAGCTGACATTGGGGTCACCAGTTCTGCGCGAAACCAGCCGTCCAACCGCCATCCACGGTGAGCACCGTGCCCGTAATGTAAGACGATTCCGGCGCGGCCAGAAATACTGCGGCATGGGCGATGTCTTCCGTCTCAGCCGGGCGTCCCAGCGGAATGTGGCTCAGCAGGCTTTCCGCCACGGGCTTGTTGTTGTAGAAGACCGCGCGCGTGCCGGCAGTCAGCGTCGACCCCGGCGCGATGGCGTTCACGCGAATGCCGTGCGGAGCCAGTTCCAGAGCGGCCGACCGGCTGAAGTTCACCACCGCCGCCTTGGCCGCCGCGTACGGAATCTGCATGCGAATCGGCATCATGCCCATCACCGACGCAATGTTGATGATGACTCCCGCGCGGCGCTCGCACCATTCCTGGCGAAACCGCGCGCGTGCAGTAAAACAGCCCGTTCAAATCGACGTCCACCACGCGCAGCCATTCGTCGGTGTCGAACTCCTGAATCGGCTTGCGCTGATGCGCCGCGACACCGATGCCCGCATTATTCACCAGGATGTCGATGCGCCCGAACGCCTGCTCGGTGGCCGCGGCGATGCGTTGGACATCTTCCTGCCGGCTGATGTCGCCCTGAAAGAACGTGGCTTTTCCGCCGATCTCTTGCGCCGTTACTTGCCCTGTTTCGTTGACGTCGCTGACGACAATCGTCGCGCCATTGCGGGCCAGCGCCAGGGAGATGGCTTTGCCAATACCGGAGCCGCCTCCAGTAACCCACGCGATTTTCCCGGCCAGATCCACTTGCATGGTGGTGATTTGTAAGTATAGTCCGCGTGCTTCAAACTCCGGTAATCACGCCGCCCGGATGTTTCTCCATCACGAGCGGATCGTACATCGGCAGCAGGATCTCCGCCTCGTTCTTGATCCAGGTGTAAGCCAGGTAACACTCCTCCATGCTTTCCTGAATTCCGAGCGGCCGCATGGCAATCACATTGTCGTATTTGAAGAATGCGTCCGAAGCAATCACTTTGCCTTTGGCGGTCTTGATCACGTACGCCATTGACGAGCGGTGATGCGTGCCTACCCAGCGCGCGCGCAGACCCGGCAGAATTTCGTCGTCATCGGCAAGCAGGCGCACCTTTCCCGGGGCTTCGATCTCTAGATATGCCAGGACGTCGTTAGGAATCCGGCTGGTCCGGGAAAAATGAATAGGGATTTTGGGCAGATGAAAATCCTCGATCCATCCTCGGCGCGAGATACAAATCTGCGCGTTGCGAAACAGAGGAATGTTCGCGGTAGCGTACGATTGCAGCGGCGTGATCAGAACGTAATCCACCTGCTCGGGACGCACGCCGATCGCCGCCAGCGCTGCTATCGGCTTCTCATGTTCCTCCCGGACCATGCGGCAGCGCTGCCCGCCGTAACCGGTCCAGGCCTGGTTCATTTCGGTGAGATCGGCGGGCGGCCCAGTGTTGATGATTGCTGTTTTGCCGCCGCCCTGAATCACCACCATATAGAAGTACAGCGTCTCCCAGCGATCGAAATCGTTCATCCAGTAAACTTCCGGACCCGGCACATCGCTCTGCCCCATCTTGAGAACCCGCACGCTGTAATTCATGGCCGCCTCACAATCCAAAACCGAGCACACACATTCCCGCGATCAGCACGACGACTCCGCCATACAGCAGCCGCCTGGCTCGCCGCGGCGCACCCGACCATTCCCGCGTCGCCAGGCCGCAAACCACTGTTGTCGCGATGAGAATCGCATTCCACAACGACCAGCCCAGCGTCGGACCCAGCGGCCCAAGATCGTTCGCGCCCCAGCCGTAGAGAATGACTGACCCCGTCCAAAGAATCGCCATCATCCACGCGCCCAGCCAATCGATCGGCGTCGATTGCAACACCAGCGCGCCCCACGAATGGTTCTTGCGCATCAGATACGCGCAATAAGCCAGGTTGACAATTCCTCCAGCGGGCAGTTGTACGAGCCACATGGCGTTGACGGCGTTATCGCGCGTCGCGCCAAACGAAACCGCGGTGTCCATGATCTGCGCGCCGAAAGCGTAGCCAAAGTTGAACATCGCCGAGAGAACGCCTGCCGCGATAGCAATGGCGAGCGCCACATGAAACGATCGCGCCGCGGCCAGCGTGGGCGCAGCCGGCTTACCGCCGCGCGCCTGATCCCGCTGCTGGCCCGCCCAACTGGTGATGGCGACGCCCAGCAGCGTCACAACGTTGCCGCCCAGAATGAGTAGCCCCTTGCGCTCAAAAATCATCGCGGGAGTCAGCACCGCCATCGGAATCAGGGCGCCGAGCGCGGTGAGCAGTGCCGTCATCAACGGAAATCCGAGCGCCATGCCTAGCGCGTCGAGACCCAACCCAAAGAAGACCGAGCCGACGCCCCATGCCACGCCGAACAGTGCCGTGAGCACCAACGGCCGCGTCGGGATCGCTGTGTAGACCTCGGCAAGCCGCGGCACCGTGACCATCGCCACCACTAGAGGCAGCAGGAAAAAACCGATCACCGCGTACCAGAACCAGAGGTGTTCCCACTTCCACGCGCGCGTGAATTTCATGGGCAGCGGAAATCCGCCCTGTGTTATCCCCGCGGCGAAAATCCAGAACAGACCCAGAAGGGCGCTGGAACTCATTGCCGGGAGCGCCACTCCCGGATGCTGTCTTCATTCAGTTCCAGGCCTAAGCCGGGTTTGTCGGGAAGCGTGATGTGTCCGTCCACCGCGCGCGGATCGCCATTAAAGAGCCGGTAGAAAAGCGTGTCGTCGTCCAGTTCCCCGCCATCCGCAGGCGGAGGAAAATATTCCGCCATCGGCGAATTCAGGTGAGCCATCACCAGGTGATAGTTGTGCATCTGCCCGGCGTGTGGAATCACAGAAAGGTTGTAAGCGGCAGCCATCGCCCAAATCTTGCGCGCCTCGGTGATGCCGCCCACGCGGTTCACATCCGGCTGCAAAATGTCGACGGCTTCTTTGCGAATCAGTTCGCGAAAACCATAGCGCGTGAACTCATGCTCGCCGCCGCTGATGGGCGTGTGGACGTTGCGCCGAATATGCGCGTAGCCATCGATATCATCGGGAATCACCGGCTCTTCCACCCACGCCAGATTCATGCCGGCGTCTTCCAGCATGCGGATCATGCGGATGGCGTAGGAAACGTCCCAGCCCATGTACGCATCGGCCATCAGATCGATATGCGGCCCCACTGCCTTGCGCACCGCGCGCACCATCGCCAGATTTTTTTCCATGCCCCGTGCGCCATCGCGCGGGCCGTAGCCGAAGCGTTGCTTGAGTGCGGTGAATCCTTGCTTGACGAAATCCACCGCCTGCTTCGCCAGCAAATCCAGATCCTCATTGGCGTAGAGACGGCTGGAATACACGCGAATTTTCTCGCGCGTTTTTCCGCCAAGCAAGTTGTAAACCGGCTGGCCCGTAGCCTTGCCCATGATGTCCCACAATGCAATGTCGACCGCGCTGATGGCCTCCAGCACGACACCCTTGCGGCCGTAATTCAGCGTGCTGCGAAACATCTTTTCCCACAGCGCTTCGACGTCGAACGGATTCTGGCCAGCGAGGATGGGCTTCAAGTGATGCCGCAGAATGTAGACCGCAGAACCGCTCCCTACGCCCGCGCTTCCCACGCCTGTTAAGCCCTCGTCGGTGTGGACGCGCACCAGCACCGCGCTCACCGGACCGCAGCGCAGCCCGACGAAATTTGCGCCCAGCAGTTTTTCGTAATCCGGAAAAACGTGCAGCGGCGTAACTAGGAACTCGCCCGTAGCCGCGGCCGAAACTCCGCCAGGGCACTCGATGGGAATGACTTCGACGTCAGTGATCTTCACGGTATCTGTGTGACTATAATGCATGTTTGACTCCAGCCACAAACTCAACTTCGCCCGTGCTCGGAACCGTGCCCGTCATTCCGACACCCTTTCACGACAATGAGGATCTCGATCTCGACGCCCTGCGCAAGCTGGTGGATTTCGCGGCGCGCGCCGGCGTCTCCGCCATCTGCTTGCCTGCATACGGCAGCGAATTCTACAAGCTCACAGAAGCCGAGCGCTCGACGCTAGTCAAGACCGCCGTCGCCGCGGCAGGCGGACGCGTAAAGGTCGTCGCGCAATCCAACCATGGGTCCAGCCACGTAGCCGCAGGCATTGCCCGCCATAACGCCGATCTCGGCGCCGACGTAATTTCCTTCGCGATTCCCCGCCAGTTCGCGCTCGGCGAAGACGCCATTCTGGCCTACTGCGCCACGGTCTGCCGCGCGGTTAAAGTGCCGGTGCTCATTCAGGATTTCAATCCCGGCGGCCCTTCGGTGGGCGCAGCATTCGCCGCGCGCCTCGCGGATCTGGCGCCCAATTTTCGCTACTTGAAACTGGAAGAACCGCTGATGGGCGCCAAAGTTCGCGCCATCCGCCAGGCCACCCAAGATCGCATTGGCGTGCTCGAAGGCTGGGGCGGAATGTATACGCTGGAGCTGCTCCCGGAAGGCATCTGCGGCATCATGCCTGGCCTCGCGATGTGCGATTTATTCGGCAAGATTTTCCAATTTGCCGCCGCTGGCGATCAACCCAAGGCGCTCCAGATTTTCGAAGCCATCCTGCCGCAGATTGTTTACAGCCTGCAGACTTTTGAGCTGTACCACCACTGCGAGAAGCGTCTGCTCAAGGCTCGTGGTTTGCTTGCCAACACCACGGTGCGCGAACCTGCGCTACGCCTGGATGCCGCAGTGGATGCTCACATCGACGCCATCAACGCGCGTATCCTGCAAGAACTCGCGAAGCACGGCTTGAGTTCGTAAATGCCCTCATCCAGTGGAAGCATTGAAGCCACTGATCTCACCAAGCATTTCGGCTCCATCGCCGCCGTCGACGGCATCCATTTTTCCATCCACCCGGGCGAGTTCTTCAGTCTGCTCGGCGAAAATGGCGCGGGCAAAAGCACCACGCTGTACATGCTCACGACGCTCCTGCGGCCGAGCGCCGGCTCTGCCCGCGTGAATGGTCACGATGTCGCGGAAGCGCCACTCGCCGTCCGCAACAGTATCGGACTGGTGTTTCAAGAGACCACGCTGGATCGCGATCTGACCGTCGCCGAAAACCTCTTGTTTACCTGCGCGCTGTACGGCATGGGACCACGGCAAAGCCGCGAGCGCGTGGAGGAAATTCTGGGCGTGCTCGAAATGACCGATCGCCGCGGCCAGCTCGTGCGACGCCTGTCAGGAGGCCTGCGCCGCCGTCTCGACATCGCCCGCGGATTGATGCATCGCGCCCAGGTGTTGTTCCTCGACGAACCCACAACCGGCCTCGACCCGCACGCCCGGGCGTCAATTTGGGCCTTCATCGACAGCCTGCGCAAAACCCAGGGCATCACGATTTTTCTCACCACCCATTATCTGGAAGAGGCCGAGCGCAGCGACCGCGTGGGCGTCCTCGACCGCGGCAAACTCGTCGCGCTGGACACTCCCGCGCAGTTGAAACGCGCCGTGAAAGGCGACGTCGTTCACGTCCGTACCCTTGACGACGAAGCCGCCAAAATGGAAATCACTACTCATCTGGGGTTGCAGGTCGAACGCACAGACGCGGGCCTGTTCGTAACCACAGAATCCGCCGAGACCCTGGTTCCCGAACTCTTCCGAATCTTGGGCAGCCAGATCATCGCCGTCAACATGCATCGCCCTTCGCTGAACGATGTTTTCCTCAGACTGACAGGCAAGAGGCTTGCCGCCGAATGAGCCTCGCGACTAACGCCCGCGCCGCTCGCAGCATCGCAACCCGCGAATTGCGGCGATTCTTCCGCCAGAAGAGCCGGGTGTGGAGCACCTTCGCGCGCCCACTGTTCTGGCTGTTCGTGGTGGGCCCGGGATTCGGCCGCTTTCTCGCTCGCACCGACGGCCCGTCTTACCAGCAGTTTCTTTTCCCAGGCGTGCTCGGAATCGTGGTGCTTTTCGGGTCCATCCTGTCGGCGCTCTCCACGGTCTCCGATCGCGAACTCGGCTCGGTGCGCGCCATGCTGATCGCTCCCATCCCGCGATCGACGATCGTCCTTGGAAAAGTGATGGGCGGCGCCGCCCTGGCCTCCCTACAAGGCCTGACCGTTCTGTTGCTGGCTCCGCTTCTGTCGATTCCGCTCAGTGCCGCGCAAGTATTTTCAATCATCGGCTGCCTGCTGCTCACCTCCATTACCATCTGCTCGCTGGGCATGATGCTGGCGGCCCGAATCGATTCGCTGGAAAATTTCTCCGCCATCATGAACTTCGTAATTTTTCCCATGTTTTTTCTGAGCGGCGGATTATACCCGGTGAAATTGTTGCCCGAACCGCTGCGCCTGCTGGTCGCGATCAACCCGCTCACTTATGGCATCGACCTGTTCAAGCACGTCTTGCTCAACGCTGCTGAATTCCCGTCCGCCGTGGACATCGGTGTCCTACTCGCCGTAAGCCTGATCGCCGCCACCGGCGCTACCCTGCTCTTCGACAAAGAATCCAAATTGATGCGGGCGGCAAAAATCAGGTAATCCAGTTGATTTACCTGACATATTTGTTAAGATTTCCGCTATCGTTGGGTAATTATGGGGATGAAGAGCACCGACCGGCTGCGCCTGCTCACGCTGGCTGTCCTGCTGGCCCCATCTGTTGTTTGGTCCGCGGCTCCCGCGCCAGTGAAACTTGAAGTCCAAGCCGGCGCCCACAGCCTCCGCCAGGGCGAGTCCATGGAAATTCAGGTGAATTTGTTGGATGCCGCCAATCAACCTGCCAAAGCGCCGAAGCGTCTGTCTGTTTTATTGCAAGCCAGGAACGCCGCGGGTAAAGTCGAAAAAATCCAGAGCGTCGACCTCGCCGCGGGCGAATCGTCCAAAGAACTGGCGATCACGCCTCCCGGCAGCGGGTTGGTGTACATCTGGGCGCGGAATCCAGAGCTGTTGCCGGGCGGCGCCTATGTGGCAATCCGCCCGGCCGCGGCACCCTCGCGCGTGCCATCGCCCAAGGCTTCGCCCGCACCTCCTCCAATGCCCGCGGCGCCTTCTGCGTTGCCGTCTGCGGTGCCGTCTGTCGCTCCATCGCACCTGCCCCAGGCACCACGTGGAGCCTCAGCCCCCATGCCGGAAATCGCGCTGCGCTTCAGTCCCGACCGCCAATTCCTGGCCGACGGCAAAGACGCCGTCACCGTGCAAGCTTTCCTGATGGGCGGCGATGATACGGCGCACTCCGATTTCCGTTTAAACATTTTCGATAGCAGCGGCACCATGCAGCCAGCGCCGTTGATTATTCCAAAAGGGCAAGCCAGCGGTCACAGCGTGCTGACGTCCAGCCATGCAGGTAATATCACCGTCGAGTTTCTGGGCAGCACGCCTCCCTCGGAGTGTGAAGGCGACAGAAAGCTGACCATTAAATTCATGCCGCCCATCACGCGTGTGGGTTTCAAAGCCAGCCCGCCGCGCATCTCGCTGGTCGACACGGCCGACGTAATTCTCGAACTAACCGATGAGTTGGGTCGGCCCATCAACGCCGATGCGCCGCGCGTGGTCACCTTCGCCATTGATTCCGGTCGCGGCACGCTTTCACAGAAGGAAATCAAAATTCCCGCCGGCCAGTTTTGGGCCCGCGCCAACTTCCAGCCCGAATGGCCAGGGCCGGTGAGCGTGACGGCGTCAACGCCGAATCTGCTCACCGCGACCACCAGCCTGGATGTCTCGATGCCAGTGGCCTTGCTACTCTGCTCCGCGCTCGGCGGCCTTACGGGCGGCGTCTTTTCCTATTTCAAGTGCCGGGGCAAGTCGGGCCAGAAGCGCATTCTGATCGGATTGGTCACTGGCTTTATCCTCTACTGGGCGTGCATTTTTCTAGGCCTGGCTTCCCTCGGCCGCGGGGTGGTGCTCAACCCGCTGAGCGCCTTTTCGCTATCGACACTGGGCGGCTGGCTGCAGACTGAAGTGTTCACCTCGGTCTGGGGAATTCTGCGGCCGCGCGCCAAAGCTTAACGCGTCCTAAAGCGTTATACTGGCGGTCATGCGACGACTTGCTGCTCTCTCGTTCCTGCTCCTGGCAACGGTTGCACTCAGTCAGGATGCCGCCGATCCGTGGTCCAAAGGGGAGTTTCTGGAGCCGTCCGCTTTGGTGCCGCAAATCCAATCCGCCAAGCCGCCCGTGATATTGAGCGTGGCGTTTCCGGTGCTGTACCGTGCGAAGCATATTCCCCACGCCATCGACGCCGGCCCCGGATCCAAGCCTGAGGGCATTGAGCTCGTCAAGAAAGCAGTGGCGAACCTTCCCAAGGACGCCGACATCGTGCTCTATTGCGGGTGCTGCCCGATGGTCAAATGCCCCAACGTCCGGCCGGCCTATCGTACGCTCAAGGAAATGGGTTTCACCCACATCCGCGTGCTCAATATCGCCACCAACATGCATGCCGACTGGTACAGCAAAGATTACCCGTCAGAGCTTGGAACCGCCGCTTCCTCCCAGCCGTAACCATTGATATGGGAGGCCTGCTCATCCACTGGCTGCTGACCGCCATCAGCCTGCTGATTGTCGCCAATGTCATCCGCGGTTTTGAAATCAGCGGATTTGGCACAGCGCTGATCGCCGCCATTGCTATAGGCCTGGTGAACGCGACCATCGGATTTTTTCTTAAGGTCGTAACGTTCCCTCTCACCGTTATCACCCTGGGATTGTTCTGGCTGATCATCAACGCGCTCATGCTCAAGTTGGCCGCGGCCCTGGTGCCGGGATTCAATATCCACGGTTTCCTCCCGGCTTTCTTCGGTGCGATTGTTCTGACCATCGTGAACCTATGTCTGCGCTTCCTGGTAAACGCGGCCTAGCCTTAAATTTAGGAATCGCCTTGAGACGCCGGATCCATCTGACATTTTTCTTGCTCTCCGTGGGATGCGCGATCGCGCAGCCTGATCATCCCGTAAGCCTGGATATCCAACCAGCCGTGCTGAATCTGAGCGCCGGCAAGGAAGTTGCTTTGACGGTCAGAGGAATCTATCGGGATGGCACCACCACGGTGCTTACCAAGTCCACCACCTATGCTTCACAGGATTCCAGTGTCGCCACGGTAACGAGCGAAGGCGTGGTGAAGGCGATTGCGCCGGGCGATACCAACATCGTCGTAAACGGCAAAACTCTGATTTCCGTTACGGTCGACGGTCCAATACGGGTCGCGCCGTCCGGGGTCGCTCTGCACGCTTCTGAAACGGAGCAGTTCATCGCCATGGTCAAAGACCTGTCCGATCCGTCGATCACCTGGTCAGCCGACGTAGGTAGCATCAGCGCGACCGGAAGGTACACGGCGCCGGCTTCGATCGACAAGCAACAGACGGTCACTGTAACCGCGACCAGCGCCACGGATCCCAAGCTGTCGGCGTCCGTGAAGGTCACCCTGTATCCGCCGGCGTCTATCACGCTTAGCCCGCCCACCGCCACGCTGCACCCATCTCAGACGCAGCAATTCACCGCTCAGATGATGAATTCGGAAGATGCCACGCTGATCTGGTCGATCGCCCCCGCCGGAACGGGAACCATTAGCGAGAGGGGGTTGTACACCGCGCCCGCTGCGATCGCTTCTCAACAGGCAGTCACGGTGACGGCCACGAGTTTTATCGATAAAACGAAATCGGCAACCGCGACCGTGACCTTGCTCCCCGCGAAGTAAACCTACGCGTTCGCGGGATCTACGCGATATACCCAGCTGCTGTTTCCTGCCGGCAGAACTGGCGGCGCGTCTGCATTCACGCGCTCGATTATGGCTTCTATCAAACCACGCCCCGGCGCGAGCGAGCAGGTGGGATCCGTCGCCTCCGCGTTTCCTGTCAGCAGAAACGCCTGGCAGCGGCAGCCGCCCAAATCCATATCGCGCCGGTCACAACTCTGGCACGGTTCGGGCATCCATTCGGTGCCGCGATATTTCTGAAACGCTGTGGACTCTTCCCAAATCCAGCGCAAACTGCGTTCGACCACGTTGTCGAGTTTCAAGCCCGGGATAACGCCAGCGGCATGACACGGAAGAGCAAACCCAGCCGGATCGATCAGCATGATGCTGCGTCCCCACCCACCCGAGCACGTCTTGGGATAGCGCGCATAATAATCCGGCACTACGAAATCGATGCGCATGCTGCCATTTAGCCGGGCCCGCGCCGCGTCCACCACTGCGACCGACTTCATCAATTGAGCGCGCGTCGGAAGCAGCGCCTCGCGATTCTCCAGCGCCCAGCCGTAGTACTGCACGTTGGCAATCTCGATGCGATCGGCTTGCAGCTGCTCAGCGAGCGCGATCATTTCTTCCAGGCGATCCAGATTCTGCCGGTGCACGACCATGTTGATGGTGAAAGCCAGGCGCTGGCTCTTGATCAGGCGCGCAATTTCCAGTTTGCGGGCATGCGCTCGCGTGCCCGCAATGCGGTCGGCCGGCTCGGCTTCGGAATCCTGAAAACTGAGCTGTATGTGGTCCAGCCCCGCATCCACCAGCCCCTGCAGGCGCGCTGCGTCGAGGCCCAGCCCGGACGTAATCACGTTCACGTAAAGTTTCGCGCGACGCCCGGCAGCGACCAGTTCAGTCACATCGGGACGGGCCAACGGCTCACCGCCGGTGAGATGCAGTTGCAGCGTGCCCAGCACGGCAGCTTCCTGAAACACTCGCGTCCAGGCTTCAGTCGAGATCTCGCGGCCCCGTGCCTTCATCTCCAGAGGATTCGAGCAGTAGACGCAGTGCAGAGGACAGCGATGCGTGATTTCGGCAATCAGCGATAAGGGCGCCGAAAGCATTAGAACTCCAGTACGCTCTTGGCGCGCAACCGCTCCAGAAACGCGCCCACTTCTTCCTCAATCTGCGCGGGCGGCGCCGCCGGGTACAGCGCTTGCAACTCGCGCACGATGTCGGCGACACTCCGCTGCCCGTCGCAGCGCTCGACAATTTTGAGTCCCGGCCCTGCCAGACGCAATGCGCCTTCCGGAATGAGCAGCATGTCCGGCTGCCCCGGCGAGTCACTCAGCCGGCAGCCCGGCCGCAGCATTGGCTTACGATCCGGCGCCGGTGCGCTCACGATTCCTCCGGTCGAAAAGCGCCGGGAGGCGGCCAGCCAGGTTGGACGTATGCAAAATGAATCGCGTCAAGCTGCGCCCAAAGAATGTCGCACTTGGCCCGCAGCGCCCCGATGGCCAATTCCTGCTCAGCGCAGGTGTGAGCATGCCGCGTCACCCAGTCCAGAGCGAAGTGCGAATCTTCCACGCTCTGAGTAAGCCGCGCCTCAAAATAAGCCAGACCGGGCACGATCCAGGGATAGTGCTGCCGCATCGCATCCATGCGCAGCGCGATGAGCTGCCCGGCGAACATCTCCGTCAGCGATGAAGCCACCGCTTCGATCATGGTGCGCCGCGAAACCAGTTCCAGATACGCATCAACTGCGTAGCGCACCCCGGGCAGTACTTCCCTGCCCGACGCAACGCGCGCGGCGTCCAATCCGGTTGCTTCCGCCAGACGCAGCCATTTTTCGATGCCCCCCGGCTTGCCTGGTTCGCCATCGTGATCGACAATGCGCTTGCGCCACGCCCGCCGGAATTCCGCATCCTGGCTGTGTGCCATCAGCAGCGCGTCTTTCACAGGAATGCTGCTCTGGTAGTAGTAGCGATTCAGCGCCCACGCTTGCAGTTGGCCGCGCGTCAGCTTGCCTTCATGCATTAAGCGATGAAATGGATGCAGGTGATGGTAGCGTTCCTCGCCCACCGCGCGCAGGCGCTTGGCTAATTCGTCAGGCGACAGCAACTCGGTCATAGTTCGAATTCCATTCCATCCTGAGCGATTTCCCACCCAGCATCGAAAACCTGCCGGTGCTCCGCGCTGGCCTCATCCAAGATCGGATTGGTGTTGTTGATATGCGCGTAGATTTTCCGCGGCCGCCGGACATTCGCCAGCAGCGCCAGGCTGCCACTCGGCCCGGATATCGGCATATGTCCCATCTGGCTCGCCGTGGGCCCCGAGCCTTGGATGCGAATCAGCTCGTCTTCCACCCAGAACGTGGCGTCAAACAGCAGCAAATCGCAGGCATTCAGATATTCGATGGTCGATGCTACCAGGCGCGGCACACCCGGCATGTAAATCAGCTTTTTGCCTGCCGGCGTTTCAATCTGAAAACCCAGCAGCGCATGGGCAGGATTCAATCCCGCGGCGCGCTCGGCGCTGACGTAACGCGGAAATTGCCCGGCCAGCGGAATCGGAAAACAGGTGAGTCCCGATTTCACCCCGCCCACCGAAGTAAGTTCATACGCCGTTCCCGGCGTGACCGTCGTCCACGAAAGCTGCTTCTGCAGCATGCGCATCATGGAATTGTCTTCCACCAGCAGGCGGCGCAGCGAATCGGTGGCATACACCCGCAGGGGTTGCGATTCGCGCAGCAGGATCAATCCCAGCACCTGATCCAAATCTCCGCTGCTGAGCGCGACGGCCGCAATCGGCGTATGGCGCGATTCTCCCACTGGATGCAATTCTGGGGTGGATTCGATTTGACGCAGGATATCGGGGGAAGCGTTCAGCAGATACCAGTCGCGGCTGTCCGCGGTAACGGCCACTTGCACTTGGGTCCGGGCCTTCCCGGAAAATGTCCCCGCCCGCAGCCGGCGGCAATTCCCACAAGCACAATTCCATTGGGGAAAACCGCCGCCGGCGGCGGAGCCGAGGACCTTAACTCTCACGCCGGCGCTTACAGCTCCGCGCTAACGTAACAGTTGATTTCGCAACTCAACGATACTTCTTCAAAATCCGGTTTGGTCCATTCCATGGAATAACACCTCTGTGATTTTGACTGCTGGCTTATTGTACTGCGGTGCGAAAGGCGGGCGCAACTCATTCATACCTCAGGGCCACCAGGGGGTCGACCCGGGACGCCCGGCGCGCCGGCAGATAGCTGGCCGCAGCGGCGACGACTAACAGCAGCACTGCGGCGGCCGAGATCGTGAGCGGATCGCCCGGTGTTACTCCGTAAAGCAGACTGGCAAGCGACCGCGCCAGTGCCAGCGCAAGGGGCACGCCAATCGCAACGCCCGCTCCGACCATAACCATCGACTCCCGCAAAACCATCCAGATCACTTCGCGACGTTCCGCTCCGAGGGCCATGCGGATGCCAATCTCGTTGGTCCTGCGTGTGACGCTATAGGCCAGCACGCCATAGAGGCCAATCGCGGCCAGCAATATCGCAAACCCGCCAAACCAGCTCGATAATGTCGCCACCAGGCGTTCCTGGGAAAGCGATCTCGTCCAATTGCGCTTCGAGTGTCCTGAGGTTGTAAATCGGCACGTTGGCGTCGACTGCGTGCACCTCGCGCCGGATCGCCGCGGTCATTTTGACGCGGATCTCCCACGGTGCGAACTTGCAGAGTCATGGCCACGTCGAGGTTCTGCGCAAACGGCAGATACACCACATCCGGTGTTTGCTCACGAACATCCTGGTATTTGCCGTCGGGCACAACGCCGACCACGGTGATGCCCTTCGTGCTCCCCACCCCAATGCGGCGGCCGAGCGGATCCGCGCCGCCAAAATACCGCCGGGCGAAGGTTCGATTGACGATGGCCACCTTCGGGCTGGATTTGCCATCCCGCTCCGTGAAGCTACGGCCCAGCAGCATCGGAATGCCAAGAGTTTCGAAATACTTGGGACTGATGCTGTTGATCCAGCCGGCCTTCTCGTCGCCTCGCCTCGTGTATCCCTCCACTTCAATGCCCTGTCTCGGCAAGCCCGGCTCATGATTCCCATGGATCCAAGGCTGGCGGACCGAACCCCGGGCAACTGATCCGACGCGCTCGACTACCTGTGCGAAAAACCGGCTGCTCTGGTCATCGCTGTATCCGTTGAGAGCCGGAATGAGTTCCACCAGCAGAATGTTCTCCCGGTCGTACCCCAGATCGACGGCTTTCAGGTTGCTAAGGGTCTTCACAAACAGCCCAGCACCCTCCAGCAGCAGCAGCGACAGCGCGACTTGCGCCACGGTCAGGATTTTGCGGAAAGTCAATGCGCCGCGCAGCCCGCTCAGACTTGCCTGAGCTTTCAGCGCCGGAGCGACCGCTGCGCGCGTCGCCTGTAGTGCGGGAGCCAGTCCAAAGAGAACTGCCGCCAGCAATGACACCATGCACCGCGAAGCCGAGCACACTGCCATCCAGTTCAATATTCAACGAAACCGGCAGGCGTTGCTCCGGCAGAAAACGCACCAGGATTTGGCTTCCCCAGCGGGCGATCAGCAAACTTGCGCCGGTGGCGATGAGCACCAGTAGCACGCTTTCGGTAAGCAGCTGGCGCACGACGCGCATACGGCTGGCGCCGAGCGCGAGCCGGACGGCAATTTCCCGTTGACGCGCCGTCGCCCTCGCCAGCAAGCAGGCTCGCGACATTCATGCAGGCAATCATCAGCACGATGCCCACTGCCGCCATCAAAATCCAAAGCTGACGCGAGAACATCGCGCGCAGCGCCGGAAACGCCCGTGCTGCCGGGCTCAAGCTGCAATCTTTCGGAGACCAGTCTGGCCTTCCCTTCCTGGTCCATGTTCTTGAAAACGGTGTTGGCTTCATTTTGACGGGCTTGCACATAAAACGCGTTCAAGGCCGATTCCGCCTGGCTCCTGCTCACGCCATCTTTCAAACGGCCCATCAGGTCGAGCCATTGCCACCCGCGGCTGCTCATTTGCAGTTGAGGCGGTATATCCGGGATCATGGCGCGAAACATCGTGAGCGGCAGACGCACTTCCGGCGAGACTCCCACTTCCATGCCTTCAAATCCCGCCGGCGTGACGCCGACGACGGTCATCGGATACCCATCGACGCGGATCGTCTTTCCCACGATTCCGGGATCGGAACCAAACCTGCGCTTCCAGAACCCGTTGCTGAGGACAACGACAGGCTCAGCGCCCTGCGCGCGCGCGTCGTCCGCGGTAATGGTGCGGCCGATCAGCGCTTCGACGCCCAACACCTGGAAATAATTTCCGGAGACCAGCTCCGCCGAAATCCGCTCGGTCTGCCCTTCGGCGCTCATGCTGGCTGGAATCGTGAACCGGCACAGCAGGCCGGAGAGCACCGTGTTTCCGTCCCGCAGATCCTGATACATGGGATAAGAAAAATCATTGCGATGGTTGAACACCACCAGTTGTGCGGGATTTTTCACCGGCAGCGCTCGCAGCATCATCGCGTGGATCAGACTGAACACGGCAGTGTTGATCCCGATCCCGAGAGCTAAGGAGAGGAGCGCGGCCGCGGTGAAGCCGGGACTTCTGCGCAGCATCCGCAGCGCATAGCGTACGTCCTTGCCGAGATCTTCAATCCAGGTGATGCGGCGCGTGTCGCGGCATTCTTCTTTGAGTTGCGCCAGCCCGCCGATGGTGCGAAGGGCGGCGGAACGAGCTTCGGCAGGCGGCATTCCCGCCGCCAGATTCTCTTCGATCTGCTGTTCCATGTGAAAGCGGAGCTCATCGTCGAGTTCGTGGTCGAGTTCGCCGCGATATAACAGCGACCGCAATCGCAGGAGCAGATTATCCGTCCAGCGCATGAACTTACGCCTCGCTCGCTGCGACCACCAGGTCGATGGCATTCGATAGACGGTCCCAGTTGGCAAGCTCCTTCTCTAGCTGGGCGCGGCCTGCGCGCGTCAACGAGTAGAATTTTGCTTTGCGGCCCGTGTCCGTCTCGCCCCAGTGAGCCTTGATCCAGCTCTGCTGCTCCAGCCGGTGCAGCGCGGGATAGAGCGACCCCTGCTGCACTTGCAAAACTTCCTTGGAAATCTGCTGAATCCGCTTGGCTATCGCCCATCCATGCTTGGGTTCAAGCGAGATGGTGGTGAGAATCAGCAGGTCTAAAGTTCCTTGAACAAGATCACTTGGCTTTCCCATGAATGATACCCTGACTATCTACAATACACGGGTATTGTAGATAGTCAAGGCATCTCCGGCAAAAACTCTGTCAAGTGGCTCTAAGATGGAAGCGGATATGTTCGAGCCTTATTCAAATCGGGCCATACGCGTGGTTTTTACCGCTCGGCATCTGGCTGGATACTCCGGGTCTGACTTCATTCGCACGAACCACATAATCCTCGCGATGATTTATGAGGACCAGAATAGACTGGACGAAGCAATGGAGGGCTGTTTGCCGGATTTCGAAGGGTCTTGGCAGCAGCCCACCCCGATGCGGACAGCATTTTTTGCTCCTGAGGTTGCCGCCAGGCTTATTCAGGACTTCAAAACCCTCATCGGCACCGGTGAACCTCTGCCCAGGCATGTCGATATGCCGTTAGCTATGGAGGCCAGACGGATGCTTGACGCCGCTCACGAGTTGGCAGTCACCCATGGGGCAAAGCTGGTTATGCCGCTGCACCTGTTAGCGGCGGCACTGGGAGAAACGGAGTCTCAGAGCAACGCCATTCTTCGTGCGGCGGGTATCGAAATAGAGGCAGTACTGAAAGCGATTCAGTAAGCCTGATTCAGATCACCGATGTGATCCCGCCATCCGCCACATAGCAGCTTCCTGTGATGAATTCAGCCTCGGGCGATGCGAGGAACGCCACCACCGCGGCGATGTCCTCAGGCCGTCCGCGCCGCCGCACTGGTGTGCGCAACCGATACCGCTCCAACTCTTCCGGATTGGCATCGTCCCATTCGCGCGCGATGTCGGTTCCGATGTCGCCGGGCATCACGGCGTTGATGGTGATACCGTGCGGCCCGATCACCGACGCAATGGATTTCACCAGCATATTGATGCCGGCCTTGGTCGGGCAGTAGTGAATCTGCGTGGGCGTGCCTATTTCGGCTGAGATCGAGCTCATGCACACGATGCGTCCGCGGGTGCCGCGCTCGATCATGATGCGCGCGGCTTCCTGGGTTGCGAAGAAAACGCTGCGCAAATTGACGGCTTGCATCTGATCCCACAGCGCGGGAGTGATGTCGAACAGCTCAACCATGGGGCAGATGCCGGCGTTGTTCACGAGGATATCGAGCCCGCCAAAATGCCGGGATGCAGCGCGAACCATTTCTTGCAAAGCGGTGACGTCCGCTACATCCGCTTCGAACAGCGCGCCTTGCCCACCGGCGGCCTCGACCAGCCGCAGCGCTTCTTCAGCCGCTCCAGGATATTTGGCATCGGCCGCGCGCGAATAATTGATCGCTACCCGAGCGCCCTCCGACGCCAGGCGCAAAGTGGTGGCGCGGCCAATGCCGCGGGATGCGCCCGTGATCAGCGCGACCTTACCTTCGAAACGCCGCATAGGAAAACTATGTTAGCAGCGCATGGTTCGAATGATCGCCTGCTAAAACTGCACGGAGGAGTCTTACTGGCCGCCGTTCGGGTTCATGTCTAAATTCCAGGAACCCATCAGGACCTGCCGGTTCCCAGCCGGCGTAGCGCTCAGAATTGGCTCGACCCCGGCCAGCAGCGTAATCGCTGTTACCTGCCCGGCGTCGTTGCCTGCCGTCGAAGCGATAATCAGCGCATCGCCGGCTTTGAGTTCGGCCAGGGTCAGCACCGGCATGCGGTCCAGCATTTGCTGCATGTCGCCGCCCCCGCGTCCCATGCCGCCGCCAGGACGTCCGCCGCCCGGACCACCCCCCGGTGCCCCGCCAGGAGGTCCGCCTGCAGGTGCGCCTTCCGGACGCGGCGGACCGCCAGCAGCAGCGCCACCCGGCGCTCCGCCTGGTCCTCCGCCGGGCGCTCCCCCTGGAGCGCCGCCGGAATTACGGTTGGCGATCATCTGCGCGGCCATGGGCGAAAGCCGGCGTAAATTCGAATCGCCATTCACCCGTATCAACACCGGCTTCTTGGTATCCAGATCGGTGATTTTGACGCTCTTGCCATCGGCATCGATAGAAATAACCGTGCCGGCAATATTCCGGAAAGTCCCGGACACCAGTTCATCGGCGGTTAGCACGGCGCCGTCCTGGCTCTTTTCTCCGAGCGCGCGTACCTGATCGCCTACTTTAATGTCGGCCAGCGTGCCGGCCACTGCATCTGCGAACTTTACCGAATCCGGCGCATACCGCCGCACCATGGCGCCATTCGCCAATTGTACCCGCAGTGGTTTCGGCCCCTCGACTCCACGAGCCTTGATGGTGATCTCTTTGGCCTCGGCATTTACCTCGACGACGGTACCCGCCACGCCGCGCTTGGTCCACTCGGCGCGATCGGCAGCCTGCTTCTTGGCAATGTCGCCCTTGGTCATGACGATGACGGTGGTGGCCGTCATCGCGCCCTTATCGCTGTTGCGGCCCCGCGCCAGGACACGGTCGCCAACGGAGACATCCGTCAACGCGATCGTCTCGGCTTTCTTAAGATCCTTTTCGCCCGGCGGCACGCGCAGATACTTGCTCGCGTCCTCCACCATCACCGTCGATTCCGCCCCGGCATCCGTTTTCAGGGTAATTTTCTTGCCAGCCGCATCTACCGCGGTGACCACGCCGATCACGCGAGGTTGCGTCGGCGCCGTTTGCCCGGCGACTCGGCCTACAGGCAGCAGCAACAGGCCCACCAGCAGGCAGACACACCAATAGCTCCAATAGCGCATATTGGTGAGGCGCACGACACCGGGAACACGGTTACTGCGGCCTGCTCCATAAATCGTAAATGTATGTAAACTAGGGGTTTTGCAAGAGATCATCATGATCAGAATACTGCTTTTTCTGCCCGCCGTCGCGGCTCTTTCCTTAGCTCAGGTCCACGAACCCGCCATCAATCGTGGCGCGCCGGCCGCCTGGCAGGCTCTGCTGCGCCTGCAAACGACCGCCACCGTGCTCCACATCACCGCCCATCCCGACGACGAAGACGGCGCCCTATTGACCTGGCTGACCCACTCCCAAGGCGCGCGCACCGGCCTGCTCACCCTGAATCGGGGCGAGGGAGGCGCCAACCTCGTCGGACCTGAGCTCTACGACGCGCTCGGTATTTTGCGTACCGAAGAACTGCTGGCTGCCGGGCGCTTCTATGGCGTGGATCAGTTTTTCACCCGCGTGGTGGATTTCGGATTCTCCAAGCGCCTGGACGAAACGATCGAGCACTGGGGACACGAGAACGTGCTGCGCGATGTGGTGCGCGTGATCCGCCTGTACCGGCCGGAGGTCATCGTCTCGCGCTTCCACGGAGCGGCCCGGGATGGCCACGGCAACCACCAGGCGGCCGGCCTGATGAGCGTGGAAGCGTACAAGGCAGCGGGCGATCCGGCTATGTTTCCAGAGCTAGGCCTCGGTAACTGGCAGGTGAAAAAGCTGTATCTCGAAGTGCGCGAGAACGAACCGTATACGCTGCGCATCGATACCGGGCAGTATGATCCGCTGCTGGGAGCGTCCTACCGCGAAATCGCGCGTGAGGGTTTGAGCTTCCAGCGCTCACAAGGCGCCGGGCAAGTCAGAGCGCCGCGCGGGCCGTCGTATTCTTACCTGCGGCTGACGGAGAGCCTTTCCCAGAAACCAGTGTCAGAAAGCTCGATGTTCGACGGCCTGGATACACACCCACCAACCGAGATCGCCAAACACGCGGCCGCTGCGCTGGCCGCTTTCGATGCCCGCAAACCGTGGCTTACGCTGCCGCATCTTGCCGCCGGGTTGGCCGCCACCCGCACCAACTCTCTCCCGCTAGCCAACAAGGAGCGCGAGTTCATCGACGCTGCCAACAAAGCTCTCGGAATTTCGCTCGACGTGAGAGTGGATCCCGACAAACCCGCCGAAGGCCCCTTCGCCATGTTTCAGCCGCGCGAGACATTTTCCGTCGCCATTCCCGGCCAGAAATTTACGATTACCGCAACGGCGTTCAATCGCGGCGAGATCTCGATCGATCCCACCAGCCTCACCCTGCAAACGCCTCCCGGCTGGCGAGTAACGCCACTCAAGGCCGACCTGCATCCGCTGGCATTCAATCAGAGCGTGAGCGCCCAATTCGCCATCGAAATTCCCGCCGATGCAGCATTCACTCGCCCCTACTGGTCGCGCGATTCCGAAGTTCGCGATCACCTGTACACCATTCACGAGCCGCAATCCGCCAACCTGGCGTACGCGCCGCCGGAAGTCACGGGCTTGTTCACCTACCGCGTGAACGGCGTCGACTTTTCCGTTACGCAGCCGGCGCAAACGCAGTATCTCGACGCCCTCGGAGGCGAGCAGCGCCGCTTGCTGACGGTCGCGCCCGCTATCAGCGTTTCGCTTAGCACCGGCGAGCGGCGTTGTGCCGGCGTCTTCCGCGACTTCCAAATATACGGTCCGCGTCACCGCCATGAGCAACGTCAAAGGAGCGGCCGACGCGCGGCTTCGTCTCCAGCTTCCAGCGGGTTGGACATCGGCGCCGGTCGAAGCGCTCATTGCCTTTTTCCCATGAGGGCGAAATCCAGAGCGCGGCGTTCGAAGTTTCGCTGCCGCCTCTCGCGCCCGGCAAGACCTACGCCATCCAGGCAATCGCTGCGTACGGCGGCAAGGAGTACCGCGAGGGCTATCGCGTGATCGCGCATCCCGATCTCGAGCCCCGGCCTCTTTACCGGCCCGCGACGGCGGCGCTGCAAGCGGTCGACGTCAAAATCGCCCAGGGCCTGAAAGTTGGTTACGTCATGGGCGTCGGCGATGAAGTGCCGCAAGCACTCGAACAGCTTGGCGTGCACGTGCAAATGCTGAGTTCGCAGGATCTCGCCTCGGGACCTCTGGATGGCTTCGATGCAATTTTGATCGGCATTCGCGCCTCCGCTGTCCGCGATGATTGGAAGGCACACAATCGCCGCCTGCTGGATTACGTTGAGCACGGCGGCAACCTGATCGTGCAATATCAAACTCAGGAATTCGACGCCCTGCCGTACGGGCCTTATCCCTTCCGCCTGACGCCGCGCGCCGAGGAAGTCTCCGAGGAAAACGCCGCCATTACTGTGCTCGATCCGGCGAATCCCGTGTTTAATTCGCCGAATAAAATCACCGCGGCCGATTTCGACGGCTGGGTGGAAGAGCGCGGCTCGAAATTCATGAGCGAATGGGACGCGCGTTACAAGCCGCTGCTCGAATGTCACGACCGCGAGCAGCCTCCCCAGCGCGGCGGCATGCTGCAGGCGCAGTATGGGCGCGGCATCTACACTTACGCCGCGTACTCCTTTTACCGGCAACTTCCGGCCGGAGTCGCGGGCGCGTACCGGCTGTTGGCGAATTTGATCAGCCTGGGAAAAAAGTAATCAAAAGTTAGTAAGAGACCGCTAAAATTAGTTAAGGATTTACTGTATATAAGCGTTATATTCGATTAATTTCAAAAAAAATTATCGCGAAATGTAACGATACAACCGGGCTCCTGACGTCACTAATAGGGTGAAGGAGTTTTGACGTGATGACGCACACCGAACGGCGGAATCCAAAAACGGTTTTGGTGGTTGACGATGAGCAGGATATTCTGATCCTTCTCAAGTTGATCTTGGAAACTCACGGATATCGGGCATTACTGGCCAGCGGCGCGGAAGGCGCGATGCGATTTCTGGGCCAGGAAAATCTCGCACTCGATCTCTTGCTAACAGATGTCGTGATGCCCGGTATGACTGGCACCGATCTTGCCAAAGTCAGCAAAGAACTGCGGCCCGGTTTGCCGGTCCTTTTCATGTCCGGCTTTGCCGACACCGAAGCGGTCCGCCTCAAAGTCTGGGACGATGCCGCCCGATTGCTGCACAAGCCTTTCTCGGAGGAAACCTTCATCGGCGAAATCTGCGATCTCTTGGGCGCAGCTCCTCCGCCCGATCATCCGCCCCAACAAGCTCGCGGGGCGTCAGCAGGACGCTAGTAGGCTTCGTCCTAAATAAAAAGCGCCTAAGCAGA
>CAWGTB010000015.1:0-237559 GCA_963825405.1 uncultured Solibacteraceae bacterium
CAACGTATTGTTCCGGCTCGGCGGGGCCGCGAACGCGCTCGTCCAGCGAACCGGCGTCGACCTCGCCCAGGTCATCACGGAGATCGAGGGTCGCGAGCACCTCGAACAGGGCCTCCTCGACGAGGCGGGCATCGCCGCCGCGTGGGCGGACGGCATGGCCCTGACAGCCGCGGAGGCCGTCGACGAGGCGCTCACCGGGGAACGGGCCGTGCTCGAGACCGAGGGCCGCACAGGCCGCGGAACCGACGATCCCGACGACACCGACGCGGCCGTCCCGATGACCGACCGACCCGACGACAACGTCCCGACGCCCGCCCCACGCGAGGGCTCCCGCCGGCGTCGCGACCGCGGCGCCGCCCGACCTGCCGAGCGGGACGGTGACGTTCCTCTTCACGGACATCGAGGGTTCGACGCGGTTGCTCGCCGCGCTCGGCGATCGGTACGAGGCGGTCCTCAACGAGCATCGGTCGCGGATTCGCGCGGCGGTGGCGGCGGCGGGCGGACGCGAGGTGAGCACGGAGGGCGATGCGCTGTTCGTCGCGTTCGCGGCGCCCAGCGCGGCGGTGGCGGCGGCCGCGGAGGCGCAGCGGAACCTCGCGGCACCCTGGGCGGCCGGCATCGCGGTTCGCGTCCGGATGGGCATCCACACCGGCGAGGCGCACGCTCGACCGGCAGCGACTACGTCGGGCTGGACGTCCATCGCGCGGCGCGCATCGGGGCGGCCGGCCATGGCGGCCAGGTCCTGCTCTCGGCGGCCACCCGGTCGCTCGTCGAGGACCGGCTGCCCGCGGGCGTCACGCTGCGCGACCTCGGCGAGCATCGCCTCAAGGACCTGGCGCGGCCGGAGCGCCTGACGCAGCTCGTCATCGAGGGCCTCGCCGAACGACTTCCCGCCGCCACGGACGCTCGACGCGACCCCGAACAACCTGCCCGTCCAGCTCACGAGCTTCGTCGGGCGGTCAGCGCGTGCTCGGCGAAGCCGGGCGCCTGCTCGGAGCGCACCCGCCTGCTCACGCTGACCGGCCCCGGCGGCACCGGCAAGACCCGGCTGGCGCTCGAGATCGCGGCCGACGCGGCGATCGACTTCCCGGACGGCGTCTACTTCGTGCCGCTCGCCCCGATGACGCGACCCGATGCTGCGTCGTCCCGACGATCGCGGCCGACGATCGGCATGCCGCCGAGTCCGGCAGCCGACCGCCGCTCGAGCAGCTCATGGAGGCCCTCCGCGGACGGCGGACGCTGCTCGTGCTCGACAACTTCGAGCAGCTCCTGGCGGCGGCCGCCGATCGTCGGCGAGCTGCTCCGGAGCACGGACCTGCTGAAGGTCATCGTCACGTCGCGAGCGGTCCTGCGGTTGAGCGGCGAGCAGGAGCTGCCGGTCCCGCCGCTCGGGCTGCCGGATCCGCTCGACGGTCCACGGCGCGGCAGCGCTCTCCCAGTACGACGCCGTCGCGCTCTTCATCGAGCGCGCCGTTGCCGCGCGGCCGGACTTCCAGGTGACCAACGAGAACGCCCCGGCGGTCGCCGAGATCACCGCGCGCCTCGACGGCCTGCCCCTCGCGATCGAGCTCGCCGCCGCGCGCCTCCGGTTCCTCTCGCCCGCAGGCGATCCTCGCCCGCCTCGGCGATCGGCCTGGCGCTGCTGTCGGGCGGTGCCCGCGACCTGCCGGAGCGGCAGCAGACGCTGCGCGCGGCGATCGCGTGGAGCTACGACCTCCTCGAGCCGGCGGAGCGGGACCTCTTCGAGCGCGTCGGCGCGTTCATGGGCGGCTGGACGATCGAGGCCGCGGAGGCGGTCGGGTCCGTCGGCGCGTCGGCCCCGATCGACGTCTTCGAGGGCCTGTCCTCGCTCGTCGAGAAGAGCCTGGTGCGGCCGCAGGAGGATGCGCACGGCGACAGCCGCTTCCTGATGCTCGAGACGATCCGCGCGTTCGCGGTGGAGCGCCTGGACGCGCGCCCGGACCGCGGCGTCATCCGCGATCGCCATGCAGCGTGGTTCCTCGACCTCGCAGAGCGGCTGGGCAGCGGAATCGGCGGCAGCGATCGGCGGACGAGCCTCGCGACGCTCGAGGACGACCACGACAACCTGCGCGCAGCACTCGCGTGGTTCCTCGAGACCGGACCGGTTGACCGAGGCCGCCCGCGTTGGCGACCGCGCTGTGGCGGTTCTGGCAGCAGCGCGGCTACCTGGTGGAGGGCCGTGCCCGGGTCGACGCGATCCTCGCCGCTGGACGACGCACGGCATGTCCTCGCCGCGGACGAGCGGTTCGCCTCTGCTGACCGCGGCCGGCGGCATCGCCTATTGGCAGGGCGATCTGCCGACGGTCGCACGTCCGCTACCGCGATGCGCTGGCCATCGCTCGGGCGTCCGGCAATCGCGCCTGGCTCGCGGAGGCGCTCTACAACTTCGGCTTCGCGCCGGTCCCCGACATCGAGCCCAGCAACTGGTTCGCGACCCTCGCGGCGAAGTCCGTGCCGATCGCCCGGGAGGCCGTCGACACGTTCCGCGAGCTCGGCGACACGGCGGGCGAGTCGCGAGCGCTGTGGGGCCTGGCCGACTTCCTGCTGTACGGCAAGCGCTACGCCGAGAGCGTCGAGGTCCTCGAGGAGGCGCTCGCGCTCTTCCGCCGTCTCGACGATCGCTTCGGGGAGGCGTGGACGGATCACTCGCTGGGGCTGGCGCACCTCAAGCTCGGGGACCAGGCACGCGCGGCGGCGGACTTCGATCATTCGCTTGCGCATGCATGTCGAGGCGGGCGACGTCTCGGGGTCGTCATCGGTCTCGGGGACGTCGCCGGTGCCGCGTACGGTCGCCGGCCATATCGAGGCGGCGTACCGGCTGGCTGCGGCCGGCGACGCGCTCGCCGACGCGAACGGGAACGGGCCTCGCAAGCGCCAGCGCACCGCAATGACGACGTGCTGCCGCCGGTGCCCGACGCGGCCGACCGACGGCGACGCCGCTGCGATGGTGGGCCGAAGGCGAGGCACTGACCGAGAGTCAGGCCGTCGCGTTCGCGCACGAGGTCGCGCAACGGCTGCAGCAGGGCCGGACCGCGGGCCCGATCCGGCCGGTTAGGGTCGTCCCTTGTCGGCCCCGCCCGTCGGCGGCCGCCCGGTAGACTGCTCGGCGATGACCACCGCTCCGCCCTCGATGCCCCGGAACCCGGGCCGGACCGATCTCGGTCTGAAGGCGACGCTGCTCTTCCCGGATCGCGACATCGTCCAGCGCTACTACGTGCCGCTCATCTTCACGGCCTGCCGGACGTGCTACTCCGAGATGGAGCCGCAGGAGATCTTCCGCAAGGCCGTCGCCGGGGAATTCCCGCCGGACAAGCAGCAGTCGCTGATCCAGAGCGTCATCGAATCCGGCCACGGCTCGACGATCGAGCACATCGTGTTCACGTTCGCCATCACCGGCGTGTCGCGGACGCTGTCGCACCAGCTGGTCCGCCATCGCGCGGGCGTCGCCTTCGACCAGCAGAGCCAGCGCTACGTGAAGTTCAAGGGCGCCTCCACGATGCTGCCGACGTCCGTCGCGGAGGCGCCGCCCGGAGCTGCGCGAGGCGTACGAGGAGCAGGTCGACGGTGCGCTCTCGTTGTACGGCGACCTCGTGGCGGGCGGCATTCCCGGCGAGGACGCGCGGTTCGTCTTCCCGAACGCCACGCGGACCAACCTCATCATGACCGCGAACCTGCGGGCGCTCATCCACATGTCGGGCCTGCGGCTGTGCACGATGGCCCAGTGGGAGATCCGGCGCCTGTTCCAGCTGATCCGCCACGAGATCTTCGACGTGTCGCCGTTCCTCGGGTCGTTCCTGGCGCCGAAGTGCGTGCCGCTGGGCTACTGCGACGAGCGCGGCAATCGCGACGGCCACTGCCCGATCCGGCCGCACAAGGATGTCGTGCTCAAGGCATGGTCCGACCAGTCGCGCGCGGCGCGTTCGAGCGCGACCCGGACGACACCGACCGCCGGAGACGCGGCACCGACACCGACGCCGACGATCGCGCGAGCCGGGCGGTCCGCCTGAGCCGACGGCCGACCTGCGGGCGTCACGCGCAGCTTCGAGGCCGCCGCCGGCTCAGCCGAGCGTCGCCGGCAGCTCCCGCACGAACCTGCGAATGACCTTCGCGAGGCGCGGACCGGCCTCCGCCGCGGCCGCCAGCACTTCCTCGTGGGTCAGCGGATTCTCGGAGTAGCCGCTGCCAGGGTTGGTCACGAGGGACACGCCGGCGAGCTCGATCCCGGCCCAGCGCGCCGCGATCGCCTCGAGGACCGTCGACATCCCGACGGCGTCGGCGCCCAGGACCCGGAGCGCCCGGACTTCGGCCGGGGTCTCGTAGGTCGGTCCGATGAGGCCGGCGTAGATCCCCTCGGCGAGGTCGACGTCCTCGGCGCGGCCGGCCGCTCGCAGCGCGGCGCGCAGTCGCGGGCTCCACGCGTTCAGCAGGTCGGGGAAGCGCGGCCCGATGGCGTCCGCGTTGGGCCCGAGCAGCGGCATCTGGCCCGGTGAGGTTGAGGTGGTCGGCGATGACCATCAGGGTGCCCGCGCGATAGCCCGGGTTGACGCCGCCGGCGGCATTCGTGAGCACGACGACCCGTGCACCGAGCCGGCCCATGAGCAGCACCGGCTGCACGACCAGCCCGGCTGCGTTGCCCTCGTACAGGTGCAGGCGTCCCTGCTGGAGCACCGCCGGGCACGCCGTCGAGCGTCCCGAAGAGCAGTCGGCCGGCGTGGCCCGGGCGCCGTCGCGGCGGGCCAACCCGGCAGCTCCGCGAACGGGATCGCAGCCGAGATGTCGAGGTCGTCGGCGAGGCCGCCGAGCCCGGAGCCGAGGACGATCCCGACTCGCGGCACGAGCGACGTCCGGGCGCGGACCGCCGCTTCGAGCGCGTCCAGGCGGGCGGGCAGCTCCGACGGCGGAATCGGACGGGCCGGATCGAGCACGCAACGCCTCCCTGGATGGCCGGTGCCGAGATCCCGATCGGCGCCAGAAACGCCAACGCCGCGTGCCCGAGGGCGCGCGGCGCTTTGACGGCGTTGCTTCGACCGCCGCGACGAGAGTACCGACACCGGGATGCCGATCACGTCCCGCCGGGCGGACCCCACCCGAGAGTGGGCAAAGAAGCGCCCGAAGCGACCAGCGCGAGGACCGACAAGCCTTGATGTGATCTCGGTTCGTTGATCCCTGGCGGCCCCTTCGGGCAAGACGAACGATAGGGACCGCCACACCGGGACGGTCAACGCGCTTATCCACGAGTTTCGGCGAGGCCCGGTCCGCCCTGTCCACCGTTTGGGCCTCGTGTTGACGGCCGGTGGACAACCGTGTTGACAAGACGGCGCGCGGCCCGCGCCGCGAGAAGGCACCCGAACGACGCGCGTTCGTCGCAGCATCCGTCACCGATCGGCCACGAGCCGGCCGCGACCGTCGCGACCAGGTTTCCGGCACTCGAGACCGGAACGGGAGGAGGGAGCGCCGCGTGCGTCGGTTCCGAGATTCGCGTCGGGCGGGTTGCTCGCGCTGGGTTCGCTGTTCCTGGCAGCGTCGCCGATCGCGGCCGCGCAGGGCTCGCCGGCCGTCGTCGGTCATGTCTACGTCAACAACAACTCGGCCGGTTCGAACACGTCGCCGGCTTCGACCGTCACGCGGACGGTTCGCTGACCCCGATCGCCGGCAGCCCGTTCAACGCCGGTGGCGCCGGCACCGGCGCCCGATCGGGTCCGCCGGCTCGCTCCAGCGCTCGACGGATGGCCACTTCCTCCTCGCCGCTGATCGCCGGCAGCAACCAGGTCTCCGTTCTGTACATCCTGCCGAACGGCGGCCTCTGCATCTGATTCGACGCTGTGGTCTCGTCGGCGGCACTGACGCCCGTCAGCATCGCCGTCCACAACTCGCTCGTGTACGTCGCGAATGACGGCATCGGCGGCAGCAACTACACCGGCTTCCGGTTCCTCGGCGGCTACTCTCGTTCCCGATCCCGGACTCCACGTACTGGCTGCCCGACAACGCGCTGCCCGGCGACGTGCTGTTCGGCGGGACGGCGCGCCAACCGCGCGGCGACCTCCTCGGCGCGGGGCTGACGCTCGTCGGCACGCGCGTCGGGCCCAACGCCGGCCCCTCGTATCTCGACAGCTTCAGCGTCGGCCTCGACGGCCGCCTGACGCCCGCCCCGGGCTCGCCGCATCGCGGCGCAGCGCATCGGGCCGTTCGGCAGCGCCGTGCGCCCGACGCACCCGAACCAGCTGTTCGTGTCCAACGCGCACGACGGCGCGAACCTCGGCAGCGTCTCGGTCTACACGATCGGCGCCAACACGTCGCTGACCGCGATCACGAGCTCGCCGTTCGCCGACAACCAGACGGCGCCCGTGCTGGGTCGCGATCACGCCCGACGGCAGCCACCTGTTCGCGGTGAACACGGCCGTCCCGTCGATCTCCGGCTATTCGATCGGCCGGCAACGGCACGCTGACGCTCGTCGGCAGCACGCCGCTTCGCGAGCCCGACCGGCCTGCGGCCGTTCGACGCCGGCGGTCGACCCGAGCGGACACTTTCTGTACATCGTCGACGCCGGTGTCGCCAGGGTGAGCGCGCTCTCGATCTCCGGTGGCACGGTGACGGAGCTCGCGCGGCTCGCCCTACGCCATCCCGGGTGGCGCGCGCCGTTCGGGATGGTCGTCGACTGACCCGGATCCGGCTACCTGGCCCAGGCGCGGGGATGGCCTCGCCGCTTCGGCGTCCGGCGTGCTCCTTCGCCGGACGGGCCCGCCCGGGTCTCGACCCTACCGCGGCAGGCGAAGGTAGGCGGCTCCGCGGGCGTCGATGTAGTGCGCGTCGGGCGTTTCGACGATCCGCAGGACGATGCCGTCGCACGACGAGCAGCGAAGGACGACACCCGGCCCGATCGGTCCAGGCGTGCGTCGTGCCGACCGCGGCGACCGTGCCGCAATGGGCGCACTGGCTGGGCACGGCCGTCATGTCGGCCCCGAAGAGGTCGGCGAGGAGCCCACCGACCGCGTTGCCGTCGAGCATCGTCGCGAGGGCCGTGTCCAACCGCATGTCCCGGGGGTCGTCCATCGTCATCCTCCTGTCGGCCCGAAGCGTTCCGTCTTGATCCTGCCGGCCGGCAGCCCGAGATCGACGAGCGTCTCCGCGGCGGCTTCCACCAGCAACGTCGGCCCGCAGATGAACACCTGCGGCGGCCCACCGAGTAGGCCCAGGGCGTCGACCAGCATGTCGCGGTCGATCCGACGCGCATAGCCGGTCCAGCCGGGCGGCTGGCCACGGGTCAGCGTGAACACGAGATGCAGCGATGGATCCGCGCCGGCGAGCTCGCCGAGCTCGTCGTAGTCGATCACGTCGTCGCGGGTCCGCGACGAATACACGAGCGACGTCGGCACCAACGACCCAGCGCCGGCACGGTGGCGGAGCATCGCCAGCAGCGGCACCACCCCGGACCCGCCGGCGATCAGGAGCAGCGGTCCGCCCAGCGCCGCCTCCCAGACGAAGTAGCCGCCGATCGGCCCGCGCAGCTCCACCCGGTCGCCGACGACGACCACGTCGTGGAGGTACGTGGACACCTCGCCGTCCGGGATGCGCTCGACGGTGAGCACGATCTCGCCCGGTTCGCATCGGCTCGCTGCGCGATCGAGTACGAGCGCTGGGCCTGGTAGCCGTCTTCCGCGGTCAGCCGGACGTCGTAGTGCTGGCCGGCGAGGTGCGGCTGGAACCGGGGCAGCGAGAACGTGAAGCTCTTCACGGTCGGCGTCTCGCGGCGGATGTCGGTCACGGTGGCGATCTGCCACGGAAGCGCTCCGGTCACGGTCCCTCCTCTCCGGGCTGCGTCGACGGGCGGCGGGCGGTGCGGGCGGTGCGGGCGGCCGTCCGCCGGATCTCTCAGTCGCCGCGTGTAGCGCTCTTCCTTCCACGGGTCGCCGTGGTTGTTGTAGCCCAGCGACTCCCAGAAACCGGGCTCATCGCGCTCCACGAATCGGATGCCGCGGACCCACTTCGCGCTCTTCCAGAAGTAGAGATGCGGCACGACCATGCGCGCGGGACCGCCGTGCGGCGGCGCGAGCGGCTGGCCGTCGTACTCCCAGGCGACGATTCCGACTGGGTAGCGATCGCTTAAATCCGCTCGACGCTGGCGCGCGCGCGCAGATTAGCGACGCCGGCTGTCGTGCGCTGGTCGGTGACGGAGAACGCTACGGCTTCTTCCAGCCAATCGTGCCAGACACCGTCGGGATCGTGCGAAGCGACGGTGATGGTGTAATGCTGCGGGCAAAGGTCGCAGCGGAAAACAAACGAGAGACGCAGGCTCTCGCCGCCGCTGCACGGGCCAAACTTGAGGCGCTCAAGTTCCGTGTTGGTGCCGTAAACATTGAGGCCGAGGCGCGTGCGGATCAGAATGCCGACAACCGGATCGGCCACCGCGCCGTTAAATTTCAGCGAGACGCGGATCACGGCGTTTTCGCCGCTTTGCCAGACGGCGGTCGATTTGCCATTCTCGCCCAGCGTTTCGACGTTCAGAATTTGCGCCCGGCCGTCGCCGCGCCGTAGCGTGGGCGTGAGCGGGCTCGAAACCGATTCGCCCCACGCGCGAATGCGCTGGGCTATGTGCTTGCGATAGGCGGCGAGGGTTTCGGTAGGATCGCCGCGCCCGGTGAGCACGCCTTTATCCAGCCACCAGACTTCATCGCAGAGGTCGCGCAGCAAATCGTCATCGTGAGAAACCAGCAGAATGGTGGCGCCACCGCGGCGCAGGCGGTCGAGCGCGGCGACGGCGCGGGCGCGGACCAGCGGATCGTGCAGAGCGAGTGTGTGTTCGATCAGCAGTACATCGGCGGGCGCAAAGTTCAAGGCGTCGGTGGGACCGAGCAGACGGCGCGTGCGGCCTGAGGCTACCGAGCCGGCGTCGGCGTTATCGATACCCGCAGCCAGGCGCAACAACTGGCTTTGTCCGGAACCATCCTCGCCCACGATTCCGATTACCGCGCCGTTGGGAGCGAAGGCGTCGAAGGCACGAAGCGGAGTGAACGTGATTTGCCGGAAGGCAATGGCCATTGCAGATAGGATAACCCGGGGACGAACAACACATTTCTCGCAGAGACGCAGAGAACGCAGAGAATTACGAAGAAACAACTACCCCATTTTTAATTTCTTAAGATTTTCTCTGAGTACTCTGTGTCTCGGCGAGAAATGTGTTTTCTTGGGTTCCTCGCTACAATGGCAGCGCATGGATGTGCTCCAGCAAATGCGGTCGGATTGGGACGGCCGGGCGCTTGAGGATGCGTATTACTACGTTGCTTTCGGGCGCAAGCATCAGGCCGAAGACGAGTTCTTCGCCACTGGCGCTGACACTGTTCGCGCGCTCGAATCCGAAGTAAAGCGCTTGGACCCGGCGATCCCGCTGGAGACGCGACGGGCCCTCGAAATCGGTTGCGGTCCCGGACGTCTGATGCGCCCGCTCGCCCGCAATTTCGGCGAGATTCATGGCGTGGATGTCTCCGAGGAAATGGTCCGCATGGCCGCCGTCAGGCTGGAGCGTCTGCCCAACGCGCACGTGCAGGCTTGTTCCGGCGCTGACCTCAGCGCGTTTCCCGCCGAGACTTTCGACTTCGTTTATTCCTACGCTGTTTTTCAGCACACTCCCAGCCGCGAGGTCGTGTGGCAATATCTCACCGAGGCGCGGCGCGTGCTGAAGAACGGCGGCATTCTGCGCTGCCAGTTCAATGGGCTGCCCGAGACGGATCGCGAAACCACCACCTGGGAAGGCGTGCGCATGTCCGCCAGGGAGCTCAGCCAGTTCGCGCGCGTTCATGATTTTCAATTGCTGGCGCTTGAAGGCGCGGGCTCGCAATATCTTTGGACCACGATGCGCAAGCAGCCGGACGGTTGGCGGCAGCGATTGAAAAGCCCCGGCATGGTTGCGCGCATTCGCGGCGCGGCAAATTCGCAAACCGGCGAACCGGTCGTGCCGGCCAGCGGCTGTTTTGCCGGTTGCACCATCTGGCTCGAATCCATGCCGCCGGATTGCGACCTGAATCATCTCACGGTCACGTTCGAGGGCGCGCCCGGCATGCCTAGCTATCTCGGGCCGCCGGTTTGGGACGGCGTTGTCCAGTTCGACGTTCAACTGCCGGAAGGCATGCGAACCGGCGTGGTGCGCGTGGATGTGGCATGGCTGGGAAAGCCGCTGGCGCCGCCCGTGTGGCTGCGCGTGATTCCGCCTGGGCCGATTGCGCCGTGGGTGGGCTCGGTGTCGGATGGGATTAATTTTCTCGCCGGACGCCGCGTGGAGTCGGGCTCGGTCAAACTGGTGATGGAAGACGTCGCCGACAAGAGCGCCTTTGACGTGACGGTGGATGGCGAGGCCGTTAGCGAGATTCAGTGGGTTCCGCGCAATACGCTGACGATGAGCCACGAGCTGAATTTCCGTTTGCCTGAAGGCATGGCGGCCGGCGTTCACCGCATTCTGCTGCGCAACGGGGCGCGCACGCTGCCGCCGGTTGAGATCGAGGTGGCGTAGTTGCGGGGCGCGCTGGCGGCATGCGCCGTAATTGCCGCCGCGGTTGTCTTGTTGCTTCCCACTCCCGGATCGAGGGCCGAGCGAGCCTTGCGCGCTGCTCTCCGCGCTGGTACCGGAGTCATCGAACTACCGGATGGCACAATCGAAATTTCGTCAGGCTTTGAAATTCCCGCAGCAGCACACGATCTGGAGATTCGCGGCGCGGCTACGGGTGGCTCTGTGGTGCGCGCATCGGCGCGTTTTCGCGGGCGGGCCATTTTCCTGTGCGAGCGAGCCAGCGGAATCCGCTTCAGCAATTTTTCGATCGATGGCAACCTGCCGGCGACGGAAGCGCGCACTGGCCTGCCGCCTTATAATGTCCCATTCGAGAAATTCACGCAGGCGAACGGGATACTGGCGACGGGGGTCAACTGGCTCATTGTTTCGCGCGTGCATTTCACAGGCATTTCTGGCTTTGCGATTTTGGTGAGCCGCTCGCGCGATGTCACGATCAGCGGCGTGGTAGTTGACGACAGCGGCTCGCGCAATGCTAGCGGGCGCAACAATGCCACGGGCGGCATTCTGATCGAGGAGGGGACCGCCGATTTTCGCGTGGCGGATTGCACGCTGCGCAACATACGCGGCAACGGCATCTGGACGCATTCGCTCTACACTTCGCCGCGCAATGGCAATGGCCAGATCAGCGGCAATCGTTTGGATACCATCGGCCGCGATGCGATTCAGGTTGGCCACGCAACCCACGTGCGCGTGGAAGAGAATTCGGGAGCTCGCATTGGATTTCCCGCCGAGGCCGTTGATATGGAGGCGCGCGCGATTCCGGTGGCGATCGACACGGCGGGAAATACCAGCGAATCCGCTTATGTCGGCAATCGCTTCGAGGAAATCAACGGCAAGTGCATGGACCTCGATGGCTTTCATCACGGCGAAGTGCGCGCCAATCATTGCGTGAATCGCCAGGCGGCGGAGGCCTACGCCTATGGTAACTATGGCATCGTGATGAATAACAGCAACCCGGACATGCAATCGGAGCAAGTCACGATCACGGAAAACGAAATCGACGGCACGCTATTTGGCGGAATTTTCGTGATTGGCGCTGGGCACACCGTCACGCACAACGTTCTGCGCCTTATTAACCTGGCACACTGCAACGAGAACGCGGCGAAGTTCGGCTGCTATTACGCCGCCGGTCAACCGGATCTGCTGCGTGCGGGAATCTATTTGGGAAGCGGCGCGGAGCGTCCGGCGCCGGCGCATGATAACGTAATCGCCGACAATGAAATATCCGGTTATCGGATGAACCAGAACTGCATTCTCGGCGCGCCGGGTGTTTTGCCCGGCAACAATAGATTGGAGCGCAACGTTTGCCGTGATGAAGACCAATAGGTCGGAAAAGGGGACAGACGATATTTCCCTTTTCTCCATCCCCCCTTGTCGTCACGACGCGGAAATGTCGTCTGTCCCCTTTTCCTTCACCTTTTCCTTCAATGACGAAAACTACTGAACTTGCGCGGACGCTGAGCTTGACCGATTCGGTCGCGATCCTGGTTGGGATCGTGGTGGGTGGTGGAATTTTTCTGCTGCCGCGGCTGATCGCGGCGGAACTGCCGTCGGCGCCGGGAATCCTGGCGGTGTGGGCGGCGAGCGGCGTGTTGTGCTTTTTCGGCGCGTTGGCTTACGCAGAAATGGGCGCCATGATGCCGCTGACCGGCGGTCCCTACGTTTTTCTACGGGAATGTTATGGGCCGCTGGCGGCGTTCCTGAGCGGCTGGACTTTTTCCCTGGTAGTCTCGGCGGGCGCCATCGCCTGGCTCGCGGTCAGCTTCTCCATCACGCTTTCGTATTTTTTCCCGCTGGGACCTGGAGCCTCGAAGCTGCTTGCGGTGGGCCTGATCGCAGCGCTCACGGCGGTCAATTATTGCGGAATCAAACCCGGCTCGGCGGTGCAAAATGCGTCGACCTGGCTCAAGCTCGCCGGGATTGCGGTGATTGTCGGCAGCGCGTTTCTACCCGGACGCCCGCACGCGGATATCGATTGGTGGCCCGCTGCTTCGGGATTCACCTGGAGCCATTTCGGCGTGGCGATGCTGGCCACGCTGCTCTCGTACGACGGCTGGAGCAATATCAGCTACGTGGCCGGCGAAATCCGCGAGCCGAGGCGCAATCTGCCACTGGCTTTGGGAATCGGACTGGCGATCGCAGTCGCGGTCTACCTGCTGGCCAACCTGGCGTATCTGCGCGTGCTGCCGATTTCTGAAATTGCCGCCAGCCAGCGCGTGGGCGCGGATGTTGCCGAGCGAACGCTGGGCACGGCGGGCGGCGCCATCGTGTCGATCACTATTTTGCTTTCGATTCTAGGCGCGGCCAATGGCCACATTCTCACTACGCCCCGGCTGCTGTTTGCGATGTCGCGCGATGGGCTGATCTTCGAAAGCCTGGGGCAAATCCATCCGCGTTTTCAAACTATGTCCTTCAATATCGCCATGCAGGGATTGTGGGCGGCGGTGCTGGTGGTGACCGGTTCGTTCGAAACGCTGGTGACTTACGCCATGTTCGCGGCGTTTATTTTCTACGGCCTCACCGTGCCGGGCGTAATCATTTTGCGCCGCAAATATCCGGACCGCGAGCGCCCGTATCGCATGTGGGGATATCCGCTTACGCCGATGTTGTTCACTGCCACCGCTGCCTGGTTCGTGCTGAATACGCTCATCACGACTCCAGGTCCGGCGCTCGCGGCAATCCTGATTATCCTGACTGGAATACCGGTGTATTATATGTGGCAGTCTCGGATTCGGCGCATCACCGCGCTACCGGGGGAGGCGGAGTGATGCAACAATTTCAGCCGTACGCGCACGCGCTGCTGCGCATCGTGGCGGGTTTTGCTTTTTTGCAGCACGGAGTGCAGAAACTATTTGGACTGCTGGGTGGCGTAAACGGCCACGGCGCGACGGTTCCGCTGGCGAGTCTGTACGGGGCCGCGGGCGTCATCGAGCTTGTCGGCGGTGTGCTGATCCTGCTGGGCCTGTTCACACGGCCCGCGGCGATTATCGCAAGCGGCGAGATGGCGGTGGCCTATTTCATGGCTCACTTTCCGCGTTCGTTTTGGACGTCGCAAAATCAAGGCGAGCCGGCGGTGCTGAATTGTTTTATTTTTCTCTACTTCGCAGCGGCCGGCGCCGGGATTTGGAGTCTGGACGCTTTGATGCGCAAGAAACCCTCAGGCGCTTGAGCGCGCGTCTTCCCTTCGCGACAAATTGCTGAAGAACAAATCGTGCATCGGGCGGGTGGCGCCGTTTTCGAGATCGGCATGGCGCACAATGTCGAGGCGCGCGTCGAATAGATTCTCCGGCGTCACGGCCAGGCCGGGACGCACTTCAATTTGGACGAGTGCTTGACCTTTGTGCGGCGATAATTCCCGCAGACCCGCGCACTGATAGCAGCGCCCGTTCTTGTTGATGAGAGCGCAGAGCCCCTCGTAATGTTCCGTCATAGCGGCGCGGGCAGCAGCCAGGCGGTGGCGCAGCACGGGTTCTGAGACATTCAAGATTTGCGCCGCTTCGATCGCCGTAAATCCCAGCACTTCGCGCAGCAGGAGCGCGGCTTGCTCTTCGGGTGGCAGCGTGCGTCCGATGCAGGCGAAACAGAACGCGATGTGCTCGCGGGTTTCGAACACGAAATCCGGCTGGCTCAATACCGCGCGAAGCTGGGCGAGGCCTTCGGGATCGTGGTCGATTTCCTTCTCGCCGATGAGTTGGGCTTCCGGGCGCCAACGCCGCTTTTCGCGCAGCCGGTCGAGACAGACATGTGTCGCGATGCCAAAGAGCCAGGATTTGAACGGCCCGTCGCCGCGATAGCGCCCGATGCTCTCCATCACCCGCACGAAGACGTCCTGCATCAGGTCTTCGGCATCCTGGCGATGGGTCACCATGCGATAGATATACGCAAAAAGAGGCCGGCGAAACGGATCGATCAGCTCCGCGACTGCGGCCCCATCGCCCTGGCGCGCCCGCTCGACGCAATTTCGATCCGCTTCGCCGGCCGGGATCATGAGGCCGCCTGTCCCTGCATCATCACTTGCACCAACTGCAGCCGGTTGCCGAAGGGATCGCGAAACATTTGCAGGCGCACCATGCCGGAGAAATCCTCCACCGGCCCTTCGAGTTTGACGCCTTTGCGCGCCAGCTCGCTTTTCGTGGCGTCGAGGTCAGTCACTTTGAGGGCGATCACTGCGCCTCCGTCGGGCGCCGCGGCTTTATCCAGCATCAGGCCGATCGCAGCCGCGCCAGTGGCATGACTGAACTCGGCCCAGCCTCCCATTTCGAACGTCTGTTTCAGCCCCAGCACGTTGCCGTAGAACTCCTTGGCCTTTGCCATGTCGGGAACTTTAAACCAAGCCAACATTACTTCCATGTTTGTTGCTCCTTTCACAGGATAAGTCGAAGGAGCGGGCAATTTCCGCCAAAGCTTTGATTCAATGAGAGAACAATTCCTTGCCGAACTCCATGTGTAAGCGCAGGGACGCGACCCACACCGGTCCGCGGTCGCGATTATAGGCGGGGTTGGCGATGTGCTGCAGGTCCAGGCTGGTGAAGAATCCGTGAAATAAACGGGCGGAGTAATAGGTCTCGGAAATGCTTTCCGGGCCGTAGCGCAGCTTGCCATCGCCGATCAGAAAATCCAGGCCGCCGCGCGCGAGGTAGAGAGCGTGCACACCGGAAATTCCGCCCACCGTCAATTCGGTGGCGACGGTGTCGTGGGGACGCTTCCAGCGCGTGCCGGTCACGGAGACGCCGGCGGTCGCCAGGCGATCGATCGCCGTGAAAGCGAAGCTCTCGGTTTTGCCGTCGTTCCAGCCGAGGCGGCCGAACACGCCGATGTCCTTGGTCAGCTCCTGCTCGACGTTGACGCCGGTGCCGTACTTCAGGGTCCCGTTGCGGCGCGTGGCGATGATGTCCGGCACGCCGCCGGTCTGATCCGCGATGCGCAGGGCTTCGGCGTAATTGCCGGAGTTGGTATGCAGCAGAAATCCCAGCAGGCGGACGGCGCCCGGATGTTTGTTGACGCTATAGCGAGCCTCGCCTTCGAACATATCGCCGCGATTGCGGAACAGGCGGCGATCGAAGCGCAGGCCGTTTGCCACTCTGGGCTCGGCCACGCTGGCGTAGCGAGCGGACCAGTGACGGGCGTGAAACTCATGCACCCATCCCCAGGTGTAGCCGCGGGTGTCGGCGGGATAATCCCAAGCGCCGTTGTACATGACGCCCCATCCCATGAACTGAGTGCGCGGGTCGTGGCTGTAGCGATTGTTGTCGAAGAAGTCGGTGACGGTGAAGCGTCCGAGGGTCACGCTGTAACGGGTCATGGGGCGCGTGCCGCCGAGTTGGTTGGCATCGCTTTCGATGACTTCTTTCTCATCTCCGAAGGCGAAGTCCTGGGTCACGTACAGCCGGGCGAGATAAGGCTTGGGAGTGGCGCTGGCCACGCGCGGCAGTTCACCGTTGGGGGCGTTGGCAACGCCATCGACGCCGCTAAATCCTTTGCCGCCAGCGATTTCGGGATTGAAATAAAGCAGTGTGTTCGATCCCAAGCGGAGGCCCAGGAAGATCGTGGTGGTGAGTGATACGACGCTCTCCGGGTAATCCTTCAAGCTGAGTGGACCAGAATAGGGCGATGGAAACGTGCCGTGATACTGACCGATGGAAGTCGCCTGATAGAACAGATTCCAGCGCTCGGATTCGGGCGGTGGGGCGTCGGCAGACGAAGGCGCATCCTGCGCGTGGCAGGCGAGGCTCGAAGAACAAAAGCAGCGCAATGGATAGGAAAGAGGTCCGGATCACCTCGTCGTAGAGTAGCACCCGCGCCGTTACAATCCTGTAACGGCAAAGAACTTAAGGTTGCCTATTCATGGTGATGCGGATGAGTGTGAGGGTGCGAGTGCGTTTTTCCCGAATCGTGGCGATGGCGATGGGCGTGGATCAGGTTGGCGCTCCCCAGCAGCGCCTGATCGCGCAATAGCGCTGCCGGGTCGCCCTCGGCCACCACTTTGCCGCTTTGGAAAATGAAGCAATGATCGGCGATATCTTCCACCAGGCCAAGGTCGTGGGTGGCGGTGATCACGGTCTTGCTGCCGTCGCCCCAGCCGATCAGCAGGTCGATAATCTGGCTCTGGCTTTTGGGATCGAGCGCCGCGGTGGGTTCGTCCAGCAGCAGCACTTCAGGGTCGAGCACCAGCACCGACGCTAGCGCCACGCGCTTTTTCTCGCCTCCGGACAGCCGGTGCGGCGGGCGATTCTTCAGATGCGCGATCTCGAGCACATCCAGCGTCTCCGCGACGCGCTGGACGATCCGCTCACGGGGCCAGCGAAGCTGCAACGGCCCGAAAGCAATCTCGTCGAACACGGTCGGATTAAAAAGCTGGACGTCGGGGTTCTGAAATACCAGTTGCACTTTGCGGCGGAAATCGAATGCGAAGGCGTCATCGTCAAAGCGGCGGGCGTCGAGCGCATTTCCCTGAAAGCTCACGCTACCGGATTCCGCAAAATACAGGCCGTCTAGAATCCGCAGCAGCGTTGATTTGCCCGACCCATTTGCGCCCAGCAGCGCCACGCGCGTGCCGGCTTCAATGCGCAGCGAAAGGCCGTCGAGAGCCGTGACGGCCTGATAGCGGTAGCTGACGCCGGCGACGTCGAACAGCGCCGCGCCGGTCATCGTCCCAGCCACAGTGCCAGCGCCGCCAATGCGATGAATGTAGCCAGCCAAACGCGATCGCGGGTGGAGGCGCGAAATTCATCCAGCACGTAAACTTCGCCGCGAAATCCGCGAGACTGCATGGCCAGGTGAACGTCGCCGCTCAATTGAAAGCTTTTGCTCAGCAGAACGCCGACCGCGGAAACGGCAACCCGGCGCCGTTCGGCCGGATCGAGCACGCCCACCGTGCGGCTCTTGCGCGATTCGAACATGTCAAACGCGGTCTGCAAGATGACGAAGATGTAGCGATAGGTCATGCCGAGAATTGCAACGAACACCACGGGAAAGCGAAGAATCCGCAAGGCTTTCAACACGCGCGGCCAGGGCGTGGAAAGCACCATCAGCACCGACAGCGTGGCGGACGTCTCCGCGCGCGACAGCAGAAATGCGGCGCTGCGCAGTCCCGATTCCGTGATGGGCAATCCGCGCACGGAGGCACCCGGCGTCAGGAAAATGGCGGGCAGGGCAATTGCGCCCGTAAAAAAGAGCACGGGCATCCAGACCCAAGCCAGCAGTTTGCTCAGCGCTATGTGGGAAACAATCGCCAACCCGATGGCTATGGCGAAAAGCCCGGCGATCACTTCCAGCCGCCTGCAAGCCGCCACCGCAACGATCAGGCAGAGCAGGCCCACTACTTTCACGCGCGGGTCCAGGCTCTGCAGCACGCCGCGCGTTTCGGCAAGCTGTTCGGCGTTGGCTGCGTAATTGGTCGCGGAAAGCAGGTTGGTCAGCGTTCGCTCGATAAAGCCGGTCATGGAAACCGGCCCGCCAGCAGGCAAACCAGAATAATCAGGCCAGTGCCGGTCATGGCCGAAAGCGCGTAGCCGAATCCGCGGCTGCGCAGGAAAGGTGGCGCATAGCGAGGCATGGGCGCGGTCCAAAAGGATGCCAGACGCTCCATGCCGGATGGCACGCTTGCGGGCAGCGCCTGGTTGAGGGATACGGATTCGATGTGGCGTCGGCTTTCCGCATTAGAGAAATCAGCGGGCGCCCATTCGGCCCACGCCGAGCCTGTCGCCAAAATGCCGAGGGGCGTCAGAATCATGAGAATTGCGAGCCCAATCCAAAGCGGCCGCGTTGCTCGCAACAGCGGCGATACGGAGACGCCCGGGGCGCGGGGAGCGGTCGCCATGAGCAGGGATGGCTCGGCGCGCTGCAGGTACGACACGACCCCGGCGGTCACCACCATCTCCGCCAGACCCGCAATGGTCAGGTGGCCGATCATCATGGCCGGAATCGCGATGTGCAGCGGATAGGGCGCATAGAGCGGCGCGCCGGACGCGTCGCGGTACCAGAGCGGCTGGAGTCCGAATTCAATTGCGGCTAGCAGCGCGGCGACGTTGATGGACGCATAACCCGCCACCGCCGCAGCCACCACGCGGCGGGGAGCGTCGAGCGCGGCCCGGCCGGAAATGGCGCGATAGACGGCGTAGGCTACCAATGACCCAACAATCGCCATGTTGAAACAATTCGCGCCCAGCGCCGTGATGCCGCCATCGCCAAAAAATACGGCTTGGATCATGAGCGCGATCGAGATCGCGAGGATCGAACCCCAGAGGCCGAGCACGATGGCCGCGATCCCGACGCCCACGGCGTGTCCCGTGGTCCCGCCCGGAAGCGGGAGGTTGAACATCATGATGATGAACGAGAAGGCCGCGAAGACTGAAAGCAGCGGCACCATGTGCGAGTTCAGCGCGCGCTTCAGACGGCGCAGCGACGTGTACCAGAAAGGCGCCGACCCCGCATAGAGCGCTGCGCAAGTGGCCGGGCTCAGGTATCCATCGGGGATGTGCATTCACTAACCTTTACGTGATCGAACCCCGTTCCGGATTCGCCGATGGGGAGAGTGTAACACGAATGTAGAATTCGTAGCATCCAGGGGCGGGGCCAAGAAAAGCATTTTCTCGCAGAGACGCAGAGAACTACCAAGACCTTTATGGTTTATGTTTTTCTCTGTGTGCTCTGCGTCTCTGCGTGAAATTCTTTTTTTACGCCGTGAAATCCCAGCCGAAACCGGGCTTGTCGCTGGCCTGCATGTAGATGCCTTCTTCGCCGCGGGTGATCCGCTTGTCTTCCTCGAAACGCTGGTAGACTTCGCGCGGCCCGCCCGGCGGCGGCATGAACAGCTCCGCCCAGGGCGCGTTGGTCGTGGCCGTGATGAAGTGCACGCGCTTCGTTGAGACCGCCGCCGTGCGGGATCACCGGAATGTCGTACGCCGCGGCCAGCGCGCCGATGCGCCGCATCTCGGTCAAGCCGCCGCACCATTCGACGTCCGGCTGCCATATCGACGCCGAGCGGTTCTCGAGCAATTGCCGGAAACCGTAACGCGTATATTCATGCTCGCCGGTGGCGATGCGCGTCGACTTGATCTGCGCGCTCAAGCGCCCGAAGCCGGCGTAATCGTGCGGCTGCAGCACTTCTTCCATCCAGTAAATACGGTACGGCTCGAGCATCTCCGCCATCTCGATGGTGTAGCGCTCGGTCCACGACATCCAGCAGTCGAGCATGATGTCGCCGTCGGGGCCCAGCAGTTCGCGCGTACGCTTCACCAGCGCCAGATTCTTCTTCATGCCTTCGCGGCCGTCCGCAGGGCCGTGCGGAATGGCCAGCTTCAGCCGCTTGAAACCGAATTCCAGGTGCTGCTCAATGTCGTTGCCGGTGCAATAGGAGGGTAGCCGCGGCTTGGTCGCCCCGCCCAGCAGCTTGTAAACCGGCATGCCGAGCGCATTGCCCAATAAATCCCAAAGCGCCAAATCCACGCCGCTGATGGCGTTGATCACGATGCCCGCGCGGCCGTAGTACATGCTGGAGCGCCACAAGATGTCCCAGATGCGCTCGATGTTGAACGGGTCTTCGCCAACAAGCAATTTGACGAAATGCCCTTCGACGACCGCGCCCCCGCCCGGGCCGCCATTGCCGTAGCCTTTAACGCCTTTGTCGGTCGAAATTTCCACCGTGAAGCTGGGAATTTTGTCCGACATGAACAGCGAGCGCTTGGGCTTGTACTCGGGATAGATCGACATCGGGTTGGCCACTTCCACTTCGCCCGTCGACCAGGAACCGGGAGACGGCGTGTAGGTGGGCAGCGGCCGGCGCGGCTTGGGCTCGACCAGGCGCACACCAGTGATTTTCAACTTGCTCTTTTCCTGCTGAAACGGCAGGGCGGGCAGCGAGAGAAGCGGGGTCAATCCTAGAAATGTTCGACGGCGCATGGGATTCACGACCACGTTATATCAACTAATTGGCTGGCGTACCACGGGGAGACGGAATGTTGGAAGCGCGCGCCCGATCCGCGGATCGCTTCTTCCACCAGCTTGCGCAAGTTCCTCGGGCGTGTAGGCGCGGCGTATGGATTGGCAGCCGTCGGCGTTGACGATGTGCCCGAACAGCGGCCCCAGGAACGTGCGGAAGAGCACCAGCGGGAGCCAATGGCGCACCAAATCCAGCAGGATCAAGCGGCGCGACGTGCGGCTCACATTGCGAATCAGATCGATGATGCTGCGCTCAGAAAGATGATGGACAAGGAAAACCGAGACGGCGACGTCGGCGGGCGGCAGCGGATCGCGCACGGCATCCGTCTCTACAATCGTGATATCGGGCTCGGGATTCCGGGGGGCGCGCAAATCGATTCCGGTCACTGCCACGCCCAGATCCTGGCGAATTTTCCGCAGCAGCACGCCGTTGCCGCAGCCGATGTCCAACACGCTTTTGGCGGGGCGCGCGCCCATTCGCAGCGCGCGGATCACGGTCCGATGGCAGCCCAGGACCCGTTCCAGGCGGCTCAAATCCCGGTGAAATTTCTCCCAGACATCGTCGGGAACATTGGGATCGTCCATCAACTCCGGAGCCGGGGCGCGATGTTTCATTGGAAGCAGCAATTTTAACACTTCAAAGCTGATATAACTGTGACTCGCTAGTTAAACTGAGGAGAAGGCGTGCCTCCCCGCGAGAAGACAGACGGGCATCTGATGCGTCAACTGTTCACCGCAGTGGCGCCGCGCTACGACCTGGTCACGCGCCTTTTCTCTTTCGGCATGGACCGCCGCTGGAAGACCATCGGGGTAGCTGGAGCCTCCTTGCCTGCCAACTCAATGGCCCTGGATCTGGCCTGCGGTACGGGAGATTTCTCCCGCCTAGTGCGCCGCAACGGAATGGCACGCGTGGTCGCCCTAGATTTGACCGAGCCGATGCTGCGGCTAGCCAAAGCCGATGGGGCAGCGGAGCCGGTCTGCGGCGATGCAGCCTTTCTGCCGTTTGCCGCCGCGACCTTTGACTGCGTGCTGGTGGGATATGGCCTGCGCAATTTTCCCCACTTGCAGCAAACGCTGGCGGAGATTCAACGCGTGACCAAGCCGGGCGGACTGCTGGTCAGCCTGGATTTTTTCCTGCCGGAGAACCGCATTTTCCGTCCGGTCTATCTGGCCTACCTGTTCGTGCAAGGCGCATTTTGGGGCCTGCTGCTGCACGGCAAGCCTCGGACTTACACCTACATTTGGGATTCGCTGCGCAGTTTTCTTTCGATGGGAGAGTTTTCCACACTCCTCCGAACGGCCGGCTATCGCGAGGTTCGCTCGCGCGGCTTTGTGGGCGGAGGAATCGCGGTCCATTGGGCGCGGCGCTAAGCGTCGATCTTTACAGAAACTGACAAGACTTGGATCAGAATGGCGGCATAATGGTCGCTGTTATGCTCAGTGGGAGGCGGTTTCGGCTTCACCAAGAAACCGTCGCCATTGAAACCATCAGCAACAAGCGACTCGCCATCCACGTACCTGCGGGATCAATCATAACGATTAAAAGCGGCCCCGGGCCAAATGACAACCGTAGGGTAGACGCTTTTTGGGCCGGGCGTGAAATAGCGATGTTCGCAGATGATATCGAGAGGCGAGGCGAAGAAGTCAGCGAAGCTTCAAGCTGACCGTACTCTGGGCCAGCGAATCTTCTCCAGAGATTTTACGCGGGACTTTTCGTCCGGGAACGTTGTGATGGCGTCTATCAGATGCATGACCCATTTTGCACACTTATTTTGCTTTGTCAAGTGCATAATCACGGATTTACCCGTTACCCGACATCAGTCAAATCCGATTGTCGCCGTTGGACGATTCCCATGTGCCACCGGAAATTTGCCGATGCTATACTGTCTTGCAGGTTTACCATCACCCCTAAAGCTGAGTGGGGGTTCGCGCCATGAAAAGTAAGGTCCAAGTCGTTCTTTTGGTTGACGACGAAAGCGGGCTGCGGGCTTCGTGCCGGCAGATGCTTGCTGCCGAGGGCTACACCGTCCTTGAAGCCGACAACGGGTTTGAAGCGCTTATCCTGGCCGCTCAGCGAAGCGGCGAAGTGGATTTGCTGCTGACCGATGTCGCTTTGCCCTGGATCAGCGGCGCTCGCCTGGCCACTGCATTTGAACAGCTCTGGCCTGGCGTTCCGGTGATGTATCTGGCGGACGACGCCAATCCGTCCAATTCCCAGATTCGGCCCGGTGCGGCCATTGTCGCCAAGCAGCTACTGGATCACCAGCTCATCAACCGCGTGGACGGCGTGATCGAAGCTTCGCGGCACTCGACCATTCACTAAACTTCCAGCTTCCAGGGTTTGCGGTATTCGCGTTTGAGATATTGCCGCGCTTCTGCTTGGGGCGTCGTCTCTTTTTGCCCATCCCAATCCACGCGCAGTTTGCTGCGATAGGACATGTTGCCCAGAATCGCGGTGGACGTCGAGCGGTGGCCGATTTCGATATCGCTCACCGGACGCCAGCGATTCTTGACGCACTCCATGAAATTCGCCCAGTGCGCCATGTTGTGATTGTTGGAGCTTTTCTCCTCAACGGCTTCGAGGTCCGAACCCTTTTCCGGAATCAGGCGGTAGAGGGAGCGGTCGACGAACAGCGTGCCCTTGGTCCCGTGGAAGAGAATGCCGTAGCCCTGGTTGAACATCGATTGCCCGTTGCCGGCGCGGTACTCGTAGGTGCAGATCATCTCGTTGGGATATTGATAGGTCACCTGCAGCGTGTCGGGCGTTTCCGTGTTGTCCTGCAAATAATATTTGCCGCCGAGCGAGGTGATCGCCGTCGGCGGCGTTTCGTTGAAGGCCATTTGCACGATGTCGAGCAGATGGACGCCCCAATCGGTCATCATGCCGCCGGCGTAATCCCAGAACCAGCGGAAATGCGAGAAGGCGTTGGGGTCGACGCCGAAGCGATTCTCGTTGAACGGGCGCATGGGCGCGGGGCCCAGCCACATATCCCAATCCAGACCGGCGGGCGGCTCGGCGTCGGCGGGATTGCCGATGCCCTGCGGCAGGGCGTTGCCGTAATTCCAGGTGCGGCAGAAAGTGATCTTGCCCAGCTTGCCGCTGCGCACGATCTCGGCGGCTTTCTGGAAATGCACGCCGGAGCGCTGCTGGTGCCGACCTGCACCACGCGGTCGTACTTGCGGGCGGCCTCCACCATCTTGCGGCCTTCGTCGATGACGACGCAGATCGGCTTCTCGACGTAGACGTCTTTGCCGGCCTTGCAGGCTTCGACGGTCATGTAGGGATGCCAGTGGTCGGGCGTGGCGACGACAGACGATGTCGACCGATTTATCCGCCAGCACTTCGCGAAAATCGGCGATGCCCTTGGCTTTGGGACGCGAATCGGGCGTGCCTTCGGGACCGCGGCCGGTGAAAGCCACGGCCTGTTCCAGATGCGGCTGGTAGACGTCGCACACGGAGGCGATTTCGACGCCCGGCTGGCGCATCGCGAAACCCAGATTAGACATGCCCATGCGGCCCATGCCGATGACGGAGACGCGCGGGCGGTCGTTGGCGCCTTTGACGTTGCCGGTGAAGAGCGAAGTCGTGAATGCCGCGCCGGCGGACTTGAGAAAATCTCTGCGATCATCCATAGCGCTTATCCTTTTACCACGATGTTCACCAGCTTATCCGGAACCACGATGATGCGGACAGTTTCTTTGCCGTCGACGAACGCGCGCACTTTGGGATCGGCGAGCGCGTGCTGCTTGAGCTCAGCCTCGGATGTCGCCGAACGGCATGCGCAGCCGGCTGCGCAGTTTGCCGTTCACCTGCACGACGATTTCGGCTTCCTCTTCTTTGGCCAGCTCGGCATCATACGCCGGCCAGGTCTGCTTGAACACCGGCCCGGACTTGCCCAGCTCTTCCCAAAGCTCTTGCGCAGGTATAAGGCGCGAACGGCCCCAGCAGCAGCGTCAGCTTTTCCAGAATTTCGGCCAGCGCGCCCGCGGAGAGCTGGCTTTCCTCGACGTACAGCAGATTCACCAGCTCCATGATGGCGGAAATCGAGGTGTTGAAATGCCAGCGCGATTCGAAATCGTCGCTGATCTTGCGAATGGTCTGGTGCAGCTTGCGCAGCGCTTTCTGATCCGCTTCCGGCGAGCCTGGCGCGCCGGAGCGGGCGCGCTCCGCGTTGCGCGTGGCGAAGCGAAAGACGCGGCCCAGAAAGCGGTACATGCCTTCGACGCCGGCGTCGGTCCAGTCCATGTCTTTTTCGGGCGGCACGGCGAAGAGCGCGAACAGGCGGGCGGTATCGGCGCCGAATTTGTCGGCGAATCCGTCGGCGGACACCACGTTGCCCTTGTTCTTCGACATCTTGGCGCCGTCGCGCATGACCATGCCCTGCGTGAACATGCGCTTGACGGGCTCGTTGTGCTGAACGAGGCCGAGGTCGCGCATCACTTTGGTGAAGAAGCGCGAATAGATCAGGTGCAGGATGGCGTGCTCGACGCCGCCGATGTACTGGTCGATCGGAAACCAGTATTCGGTTTTCGCGGGATCGAAGGGCTGCTTGTCGTTGTGCGCGTCGCAGTAGCGGTAGAAATACCAGGACGAATCGACGAACGTGTCCATGGTGTCGGTTTCGCGCCGCCCCGTGCCGCCGCACTTTGGGCACGTGACATTCACAAACTCCGGCACATCCGCCAGCGGCGAGCGGCCTTTGCCGGTGATGGCGATTTGAGTGGGCAGCAAAACCGGCAGATCGCTTCTCCGGCACCGGCACTACGCCGCATTCTCGCAGTGGATTACCGGGATCGGCGTTCCCCAATAACGCTGGCGCGAAATGCCCCAGTCTTTCAGGCGAAAGGTGATCGCGCCTTTGCCGAAGCCGGCGCGCTCGGCGTGCGCGGTCATCTTCCGCCGGGCTTCTTCGCTCGCGAGGCCAGAAAATTCGCCGGAGTTTTCCAGGATTCCGTAATCGCCAAAAGCTTCTTTCATGCTCGCCGGAACGGCCAGCGCGCCATCCGCGGGGCGAATGACAGGACGAATCGCGATGCCGTATTTCGAGCAGAATTCGAAATCGCGTTCATCGTGCGCCGGCACGGCCATGATGGCGCCGGTGCCGTAGCTCATCAGCACGAAATTCGCCACCCAGATGGGCACGCGCTCCTGGCTGAATGGATTGACGGCGTACGCGCCGGTGAAGAAACCTTCTTTTTCCAGATCGTCCGGGCGCTTGTTGGCGCGCGCATCGACCATGGCTTTGGCGCGAGCGCGCCCGGCGGCGTCGGCCGTGAGCGGCTACCAGCGGATGTTCCGGCGCCAGGATCACGCAGGTCGCGCCGTAGATGGTGTCGATGCGCGTGGTGAAGACGCGGATCGGCCCGAACTCCGAGGCGAAATCGACTTCCGCGCCTTCGGAGCGGCCGATCCAGTTGCGCTGCATGGTGAGCACGCGCTCCGGCCAGCCGCCTTCGAGTTGCGCGATATCGTTCAGCAGCTCGTCGGCGTACGCCGTGGTTCGCCAGAACCATTGTTCGAGCGCGCGCTGTTCCACCTGCGTTTTTTCATGACGCCAGCAGCAGCCGTCCACCACCTGCTCGTTGGCCAGCACCGTCGCGCATTCCGGGCACCAGTTCACCAGCGCCTTTTTGCGATAGGCCAGGCCGCGCTCCATCATCTTCAGGAAAAACCACTGGTTCCAGCGATAATATTCCGGCTCGCAGGTGGTGACTTCGCGCTCCCAGTCGTAGCTGAACTGGAAGCGGCGATGCGTCGCCTTCATCTTGGCGATATTGGCGTGGGTCCATTCGCGCGGCGGCCGCTTGTTGGCGATGGCGGCGTTTTCCGCGGGCAGGCCGAAAGCGTCCCAGCCCATCGGGATGCAGCACGTTGAAGCCGCGCATCCATTTGTAGCGCGCCAGCGCGTCGCCGATGGAATAGTTGCGCACGTGTCCGATGTGCAGCTCGCCGGAAGGATACGGCAGCATTTCCAGCACGTAGTATTTCGGGCGGGCGGAGTTCTCCTCGGCGCGGTAAAGATCGCCGCTGGTCCATCGCTCGAACCACTTCAGCTCGATCTGGTTGTGGTCGTACGCTCTTTCGGGCATAGGTTTTTCAATTGCTCGACGTTGCGGCGGTCGTCGCCGTCCTCGTCCACGGGCGTTTCCAGGATGAAGGCTTTGGTGCGCAGCTTGGGATGCGCCAGGATGCGGCGGAATCCGTCTACGCCGATGTGTCCTTCGCCAATATTGTGCGTGCCGGTCGACGTGCGATCCCAGCGGCGCCTTTGGAATCGTTGGCGTGAATCACGCGCACATGTTCGAAGCCCAGGGTCGCGCCGATTTCGCGCGTAGTCTCGGCGCAGGCCGGCCTCATTCGCGACATCGAATCCGGCGGCGAGCAGGTGGCACGTGTCCAGACAGTAGCCGATGGGCAGAGCCGTTTCGCGCTCGGCTAGCGACGCGGATGAGCGCCAGTTCTTCGAAGCGCGAGCCAATCTGCGCGCCGCTGCCGGCGGTGTTTTCGATCAGCACGGTAACATCGCGCTGGATATTTCCCGCCGCCTCCGCCATTCCATACACGAACGCCGCGATCCCCTGCTCGACGGATTGGCCTTTGTAATTGCCGGGATGCGTCACCAGGTATTCGGCTCCAATGGCATGCGCGCGATCCAGTTCGCCGCGAAAGGCCACGATGGATTTGCCGCGAATCTCAGGGTCGAGCGACGCCAGGTTGATCAGGTAGTTCACGTGGATTGCCAGCGGATGCAGGTCCAAACGCTCGCGCGCGCGTTTGAGCCTCGTCACCTCGACCGGATCGGGCATGGACGCCCGCCACATCCTGGGACTGGCCGAGAAAATCTGGAAGGTGTTCGCTCCCAACTCAGCCGCCTTCAAAGCTGCTTTTTCCAGGGATCCCGCGCTGGACGTGTGGATGCCGATCCGCAGAACTTTATCCTAGCAAACTGGCCGGAGCTATACTGTGATCGGCTATGTATTTCGAGCAGTTTTACCTCAGTTGTCTGGCGCATGCGTCGTACATGATCGGCTCCGAAGGCGTGGCTGCCGTGGTCGATCCGCAGCGCGATGTTGATCTCTACATCGACGAAGCCGCCAAGCACGGCCTGCGCATTCAGCATGTCATCGAGACGCACTTGCATGCTGATTTTGTTTCCGGGCATCAGGAACTGGCTGCGCGCACGGGCGCCCAAATTTATTTGGGGACGCGGGCTGGCGCCACTTTTCCGCATGTCGCGGTGAAGGAGGGCGACGAAGTCCGTTTCGGCCGCTGCGTACTGCGTTTTCTGGAAACTCCCGGGCATACGCTCGAAAGCATTTGCATTGTGGTGACGGATCTCGATCGCTCTCCGGAACCGTTTGCCGTGCTCACCGGCGATACGTTGTTTATCGGCGACGTCGGCCGTCCCGATCTTTCGCCCGGCCACACGCCGCAGCAGCTTGCCGGGCTGCTGTATCAGAGCCTGCATGAAAAGCTGATGACGCTTCCTGACGACACGCAGGTGTATCCGGCTCACGGCGCGGGCTCGCTGTGCGGACGCCAGATCGGCGCCGAACGGCACTCCACCATCGGCCATGAAAAGCAATTCAATTACGCGCTGAAAGCCGGATCGCAGGACGAATTCGTGCATTTGCTGACCGACACGCTGCCGGAGCGGCCCGGGTACTTCATGAAGGATGCGGAGATCAATCGCACCGGCGCTGGAGCGTTGGGTGAGCTGGCTCCGCTCGCGGCACTCGATCCTTTTACGGTGCTGCACCGCCAGCAAGAAGGCGCGGTAGTACTGGATACGCGCGCCGCCGCGGAGTTCGGCGCGGGGCATATTCCGGGATCGGTGAACATTGCACTCGCCGGACAATTCGCCGCCTGGGCGGGAACGCTGCTGGGCCTCGAGACTGCCGTCGTCATCGTGGCCGACGATGCGGAAAAAGCTCACGAGGCACGGCTGCGCCTGGCGCGCGTGGGCATCGAGCGCGTGGCCGGGTACGCGGGGATCGAGGATTGGAAGAAGCAGAACCTGGCGCTGGAACAAGTTCCGCAAATCTCCGTCGAAGATTTGCAGCGCTTGATGCAAGAACACAAAGGCGACGTGCAGGTAGTGGACGTCCGCCGCGAAGGCGAGTGGGAGGAAGGCCACATCGAGGGCGCGGTGCTGAAGCCGCTCAATCAGCTGGTGCGCATGATGGACGACCTGGATTCGCGGCGCCCGCTATTGGTGCATTGCGCAGGTGGCTATCGCAGCTCCGCGGCCACCAGCCTGCTGCAGCGCGCCGGCTACCGGCAGGTGATGAACGTGGTGGGTGGATTCGCCGCCTGGAAAGCGGCCGGCTATCCAGTGACCACTCCCGACGCTGCGCATAATTACGTGCAGACCTGGAGCACGAACAAGGTAGAGGATTACGGCGAGCGGCGGGTGGAAGTCTCCGGCTGGCCGGTCAATCTGACCAGCTATCGCCTGGGGGCGATTTATCACGCCAAAGCCGATAACGTTTCGCCGGGGGCGAACCTGGTGCGGACGACCGGCGCGACACGTGAGGATGCCGAAGGGCAAGCGTTGAAGCGGGCGGCGCAGTTGCTTTCGCAGACTCGGCGTTTAGCAGTGTAGCGCGGGCGGGTTTCAAACCCACCCTTTTACTCGTAGCGCAGCGCTTCCATGGGATCGGATCTGCTCGCTCTCAGCGCTGGAATATATCCGGCTAAACATGCCACTGCCGCCAGGCCCAGCGTGGCCAGCACCATCGTGATCGGGTCCGTGCGGGTGATTCCGTAAAGCTGGCTCTGCACGTACTTGGTTAACGCGAATGTTGCGGCCAGGCCGGCCACCACGCCGATCGCCACCAGCGCCAACACTTCGCGCATCACCAGCCAAATCACGTCGCCGTGCACCGCGCCCAGCGCCATGCGAATGCCGATCTCGCGCGTCCGGCGCTCTACCGTGTACGCCATCACGCCGTAGAGTCCAATCGTGGCCAGCAGCGTTGCCAGGCAGCCGAAGATCGTCGACAAGCCGGCGATCAGTCGCTCGATCAGCAGCGAATTCGAAATCTGCTCGTCCACCGTGCGCATGGCGTAGATCGGCAAATTGGCGTCGAGCTGCCGCACCTGCGAGCGCACGGCGGTGAACGCCTGGTTTGGGTCGAGCGAAGTGCGCAAATACACCGTCATGCCGCCCACGTAACGGTTGGCCAGATAGGGCACGAACATCTGCACGGGGATCTCGTCGCGCAGGTTGGTGTACTTGATGTCCTTGATGACGCCGATCACTTCCATGTCCGTCTTCGTGCCAGGATCGGAGCCGAATCCTATATGGCGGCCGACCGGGTCTACGCCGGCGAAGAAGCGTTTGGCGAATTTGTCGTTGATGATCACCACGCGCGGCGAGAAGTCGTCTTTATCGGGGCCGTGTTTGACCTGCTCGGTGTCCCTTGGCGTGAAATCGCGGCCGGAAAGGATCGGAACACCCAGCGTGGCGAAGTATCCGGGGCCGATGGAGTTCATGAAGGGCTCAGGAGGAGTGTCATTCGGCTTAATGTTAAAGCCCTCCACGGTGACGGAGCTGTCCCAGTTGTTACCCTCGAGAATGCGCATGGACGCCAAACCAGTGGACTGTATTCCGGGAATTGCGCCCACGATGTCGGTGAGCCGCTGGTAGAAGGCTTTGGTGCGCTCGACGTTGTACCCGTTCAGCGAGGGATCGATATTGAACGCGACCAGGTGATCGGGGCGGAACCCAGGCCCGAGATCGCGCAGGTTCTGCAGGCTGCGAATGAACAGACCGGCGCCGATCAGCAGCAGCAGGGAGAGCGTCACTTGCGCGGTCACCAGCGCTTTCCGCAAACGGACCGGCGCGCCGCCGCCCACTACGGCGCCAGCCTGGTCTTTCAACGTCGGCGCAAGATTGGGGCGAGTGCCTTGCAGCGCCGGTACCAGGCCGAACAGAATCCCGGTGGCGCAGCAGACGGCCCCAGTAAATAGCAGCACGCGCCAGTCCGGCGTCGTGGAAAGGTTCAGCGAGTAGGCTTCGGGGGGCATCAGCGCAAGCAGCAGCCGGTTGGTCCAAGTGGCCAGCACCAGTCCCAGCACTCCGCCCATTCCTGCCAGCATCAGGCTTTCTAGCAAAAGCTGGCGGATGATGCGGAAGCGTCCGGCGCCGAGCGCGAGGCGAATGGCAACTTCCCGCTGGCGTGACGCCGCGCGCGCGATCAGCAATCCCGCCACGTTGGCGCAAGCGATCAGCAGCACGCCGCCGGTCACCGCCATCAGCACCCATAGCGGCGTCTGGAGGTCCTTCCGTTTATACGACCGGCCCTGCGACCCCGGCAGCACTTCGATCACATTCTTCAGAAATCGCTCGCGGACGTCCGGCGCAGCGTTGCGGAACGCGGCATCTTTGACTTCCATCTCCAGCATGCCGTGGAAGAAGGGCTGCAAACTAGCTTGCGCCTGGGTCATGCTGACGCCCGGCTTCAAGCGGCCAAATGCATTCACCCACCGCCAGCGCCGGTCTTTCATCCCATCCCACAGCGGCGTGATTTGCGCCTTCATCATCACCGGCACAAAGAGCTGCGTCACGTAGCCCAGTTCCACGCCGTCGAAGCCCTGCTGCGCTACGCCTATCACGGTCATGTTGTTGCCGTTGATTACCACCGTCTTGCCCACGATGGCGGGATCGGAGGCGAAGCGCGTTTTCCAATATGAATAGCTGAGCATAGCCAGGGGATGGCCGCCGGGAACTTTATCGTCATCTGGGGTAATGGTTCGGCCGAGCGCCGCGCCTACGCCCAGCACCTGGAAATAGGTGCCCGAGACCAACTCAGACGTGACGCGCTCCGTCTGCCCGTCGAAGGTGAGACTGGCATAGGCCGGGAAACGGCAGAACATGCCGCTGAAGACCTGATTGTTGTCGCGAAAATCCGAATACATGGGGTAGGATGTCGCGTTGCCACCCCAATTGCTGCCGTAATTCATGCCCTTGGTGTTGAGCAGGACGAGCTGCTCGGGCTCTTTCACCGGCAGCAGGCGCAGCAGAATCTGGTCGACCAGCGAGAAGATGGCGGTGTTGGCGCCCATGCCCACGGCCAGCGAAAGAACCGCTATGGCCGTGAAAATCGGAGATTTGCGCAGCATGCGAACGGCGTAGCGAAGCTCGGCCCAGAGAGTGCTCATGGTTGTCCCTTTAGACTACGTGGATCTGGCCCGGTTAGGTTCGTCAAAAGGGGAATACTGGCGAGGCCGCAACAGGTTACCGGGACCAGCACCGGCGATGCGATAGAATGCCGCCATGCTTTCCCGAAGAGCTTTGCTGATTTCCAGCCCAGCGGCTGTCATTGCCGCGAAGCTGTCCGCGCAGGATGCGACGGAAAAAGCGCCGAACTTCTGGGCGAAGACTCTGGACGGCGACAGGTATACCAACGACAGCGTGAAGGGGAAGGTTTTGCTGGTGCAGTTCTGGACAACATGGTGTCCCTACTGCCGCCGGGACCAGGCCTCGCTGGAAAATATCATCGCCGAATTCAAGAACCAAGGCCTGATCGTCCTGGGCGTGGACGTTGGGGAACCAAAGAAGAAAGTCAAAAAGTACCTGGAAGATTCGCCGCGGTCCTGCAAGATCGTCCTGATGGAGGACACCAACCTTGCCGCATTGTTCGCGACCACCGTGTATCCCGTCTATGTAGTGATCGATCGCGCCGGGAACCTGGCTGGCCGCCAGAATGGCGCCAGCGGCGAGCGCGGCCTGCGAAATCTGCTTGCCAGGGCAGGAATGGAAGCCGCGTAGCCATCGACCGGCGGCTAATTTTTGTGGTCAGTCGCGTTAAATCTGGGGTGAGTGGGATAGAATCACAAGAACTCTTCCACTATGGCTCTTTCCACGGGGACGCGCCTGGGACCTTACGAGATCGTTGCCTCCATCGGCGCCGGGGGCATGGGCGAAGTTTATAAGGCGCGCGACACGCGTCTGAATCGCGACGTGGCGGTGAAGGTGCTGCCGGCCTCCTTCGCGGCGGACAAAGAGCGGCTCACGCGGTTCACGCTCGAAGCCCAATCGGCGGGCGCGCTGAACCATCCCAACATTCTCACGGTCTACGATATCGGCGAACATGACGGCGCGCCGTACATGATTGCGGAGCTGCTCGAAGGCCAATCCCTGCGCGAGCGTTTGCGGGCGGGCAAGCTCGAGCGTTTCGAAAGCCGTCGACTACGCGCGGCAAATCGCCGCCGGACTCGCTGCAGCCCACGCCAAAGGAATTACGCATCGCGACATCAAGCCGGAAAACATCTTCATCACCAAAGATGGACGCGCCAAGATTCTGGATTTCGGTCTGGCCAAGGTCAGCGGCCGCAGTCAAGCCCAACGACGGGGCCACGCGCACCGTCGCACCCACCGAGCCCGGCAAAGTGATGGGGACGGTGGGTTATATGTCGCCCGAACAAGTCCGCGGCCAGGCGGTGGACTTCCGCTCGGACATCTTTAGTTTTGGCGTGGTGTTGTACGAGATGCTGTCGGGCGCGCGCGCTTTTGAGCGGGACACCGCCGCCGAGACCATGACCGCGATCTTGAAAGAAGATCCGCCGGATTTGTCTACGGTGGACGCCGCTCTGCCGCCCGCTCTCGACCGCCTAGTCCGGCATTGCCTGGAAAAGAGCCCGGACGAGCGCTTTCAATCGGCCCGCGACATCGCCTTCGATCTGGAGACGGTGACGCAAACGTCAGGCAAGGTCAGCCGATGACCGGACGGCGGCGCGCCCAAGCGAAATCGGCTGCTGACGGCAGCGGCGATCGTCGCGCCGGTGCTGGCTCTCGCCTGCGCGGTGTTTGCCTATTTGTACTTCCGCCCGGTCACGCCGATGCGGTTCCAGCGTCTCACGTTCGGCCGCGGCTTTATTCACGCAGCCCGCTTCACGCCCGACGGCAACAGCGTGGTTTACAGCGCGCAATGGGAAGACAACCCGATCGAAGTATTCACCACGCGGTTCGACACGGTCGGCGCGCGCGCCCTGGGATTTAGCGGCTCTGCGCTGCGCTCCATTTCTTCGACCGGTGAACTGGCGCTGGCGCAGAATATACGAGTGGTCGCCAATTCCTTCACTCCCGCCGGGACGCTGGCCAGAGCTCCCTTTTCCGGCGGAACGCCCCGCCCTACGGAAGACAAGATCGACTTCGCCGAATGGTCCCCCGACGGCGCGGAGTTGGCCATTGTGCGTGAGACCGACCTGGGCACGCAATTGGAATTTCCTGCTGGAAAAGTTCTCTACAAGACGGCCGGTTATATTTCCGAGCCGCGCATCTCCCGGGACGGAAGCCGGGTTGCATTTCTCGATCACCCGCTGGCTAACGACAACGGTGGTTCGGTCGCCGTGGTCGATCGGGCTGGGAACTTACGGACTGTGGGCAGTAAATACATTGCCGCGGCGGGGCTGGCCTGGTCGCCGAGTGGAGACGAGATTTGGTTTACCGCTGCCAAAACGGGCGCCCGGTTGGACCTGCGCGCCGTAACGCTGGGCGGGCGCGAGCGGGTGCTCCTGGCGTCGTCGGTGAGCATGGTGCTGGAGGACGTGGCTAAGGATGGCCGGGTCTTAATCGCCAACACGGAAGATCGCATGAAGCTCATGTTCCGCGGGTCGTCGGACAAGGCGGACCGTGAACTTTCCTGGCTGGACTGGTCGCTGCTTGAACAGCCTTTCGCCTGATGGTAAGTACGTCGCGTTTGCCGAGGCGGGCGAGGGAGCGGGCGCTTCCTACGCGGCCTACCTGCGGGAAACCAACGGCGCGCCGGCAGTCTTGCTGGGCAAAGGGACGAACCCGATTCTGGCGCCCGACGGGAAATTCGTGGTGGTTTTCGAAAACGATCCGCCTGCCATTGTCATTTATCCCGTCGGATTGGGACAGTCCAAACGGATTCCGATGCCCGGATTTACGATCAGCCTGGCGGGATTGCTGGCGGACGGCAAGCATCTCTGGTTCAACGGCTACGAGCCTTCGCACGGAAGACGATATTATTTGACGGATCTGCAGGGTTCCAAACCCAGGGCGGTTACTCCCGAAGGAGTGGTCGGCGCGGGACTGGTCTTGAACGGCAAGTATCTGGCGGGCGTAGCTGGCGGCAAGATGACGCTGTTTCCCCTGGAGGGCGGCGAGCCGGAGCCGATTGCAGGAATCCGCGATGGGGAACGCGTTGCCGGCTGGAGCCCGGATAGCCAATGGCTTTTCGTGAATCTGCGCAGCGAGACTCCGACCAAAGTCTACCGGTTGAATTGGAAGACCGGCCAGCGCGAGGTGATGCTTGAAGTGACTCCAGCGGATCGGGCCGGAGTCATTTTCGGAGCTTCAGGAATTCAGGTCACCCCCGACGGTAAGTCCTATGCTTACTCGGTGTCCCAATCGCTTGGGGAACTGCATTTGGCGGAAGGGCTGAAGTAAGGGCGCACAATAGGGGTTAGTGACCGAATCGCGCAGATCCAGATTTGTCCGCTTTCTTTCCTGGCTCGGCGGTCACGAGCGCGGTACTCTGCTGACGGTGGCCGGCATTACGGCCGGTGTTTGGATGTTTGGCTGGCTCGCCGACGAAGTGTTTGAAGGCAGCACGCGCAATTTCGACCGCACGCTGCTTCTTGCCATGCGCCACCCCGGTGATCTGGCCCTCATCGGTCCTCAATGGGTGCAGCAGGCCGCGCGCGACATCACCGCGCTCGGAAGCGCAGCGGTCCTGGGATTATTGACGGCCATCACCGGCGTCTACCTGGCTCTGGACGGGAAGCGGCATATGGCGCTTTTCACGTGCGGCTCCGTGGCCGGCGGATGGATGCTGAGCGCTCTGCTGAAAGATCTGTTTCAGCGCCCGCGTCCCGATCTGGTGCCGTACGGCGTCGACTTCTCCAGCAGCAGTTTTCCCAGTGGCCATTCCATGATGTCAGCGGTCACTTACCTGGTTCTGGGCGCGCTTCTCGCCCGGTCCCAGTCGCGCAGACTGCTGAAAGCCTATTTCCTTCTGGTGGCCGTCCTATTGACGCTGATGGTCGGAATCAGCCGGGTTTATCTGGGTGTCCATTGGCCTAGCGATGTCATCGCCGGATGGACAGCAGGGGCGGTGTGGGCATTGCTGTGCTGGCTGATCGCGCAACGGCTGCAGGCGCGCCACGCTCTGGAGCGTGAGACCGAGCATTTATTGAGCTAACCCTAATCAGTTGACTTAGTCATGTCGACTTAGCTAAGATTGAACCAAGATGGAAGTCAATATTCACGAGGCTAAAACGCATCTTTCTAAGCTCATCGAGCGGGTGCAGATGGGCGAAGAAGTAATCATCGCCAAGGCCGGCGAGCCGGTGGTCAAGATGATCCGGGTGGCGCCGCGGAAGCGTGTGCTTGGCCATGCGGCGGGCAGGATCCGATTCAGCGAGGGATGGGAAAAGCCGCTTACTGAGGCCGAATTGCATCGGTTCCTCGGCGAATGACGGTCCTACTCGATACCCACGTATTTCTTTGGGCGATCAGTGAGCAGCACGGGAAATTGTCACGCAAGGCTCAACAGCTCATTGAGCAACCAGCTAACCGCCTCTTGCTGAGCGCCGCGAGCCTTTGGGAAATTACCTTGAAGATTCAGGCGGGGAAGCTGCACCTACCCGCCGCCAAAGAATTCTTCATTGAGGAGATGGCGCACCTGAATGTGGAAACCTTGGCCATCGTTGCGGCCCATATACTGGACACGCTGACGCTTCCGGCGCATCACGTGGATCCGTTCGACCGCATCCTCGTGGCTCAATCCCGCGTGGAACAAATTCCGCTAATTACGGCGGATCCGCTGGTGCGGAAATATCCGATCGAAACGATCTGGTAATTAATACTTCGGCACGCGTCGGATCGACCTTATCGCTCCACGCCAGAATGCCGCCCTTCATGTTTCTGACCTTGCGGAAGCCGGCCTGTTTCAGGAAATCGACGGCCTTGGCGCTGCGCATGCCGCTCTTGCAGTGGGCCACGATCTCGTCGGCGGAGTTCAGTTCGTTGATGCGCTTGGGCAAATCGCCCAGCGGAATCAGCTTCGCGTTGGGGATGCTGCAAATCTGGTATTCGTGCGGCTCGCGCACGTCGATGAGCACGAAGGGTTCGCCGCGATCCATCTTGGCTTTCACTTCGACCGGATCGATCTCGCCTTCGCGACTCCCGGCCGCGGGCGCCGGCTCATGTTGGGGCATGCCGCAGAACTCCTGATAGTCAATCAGTTTGGTGATCGTGGGATGAGTCGCCGCAGACCGGGCACTCCGGATTCTTGCGCAGCTTCAGTTCGCGGAAGCGCATGGCCAGCGCGTCGTAGAGCAGCAGGCGGCCGACCAGCGGCTCGCCGATTCCCAGGATCAGCTTGACCGCTTCGGTGGCCTGGATCAGGCCGATGATGCCCGGCAGAATTCCCAGCACGCCGCCTTCGGCGCAACTCGGAACCAGGCCCGGAGGTGGCGGCTCGGGATACAGGCAGCGATAGCACGGCCCGCCTCGGATACGCGAACACCGTGGCTTGCCCTTCGAAGCGGAAGATCGAGCCGTAGACGTTGGGCTTGCCCAGAAGCACGCAGGCGTCGTTCACCAGGTAGCGCGTGGGGAAATTGTCGGTGCCGTCGACGACGATGTCGTAGTCCTTCAGGATTTCGAGCGCGTTCTCGCTGGTGAGCGCGACTTCGTGGCGATCGAGCTGCACGTACGGATTGATATCGCGCATCGTGTCGATCGCCGAATCCAGCTTCTTGCGGCCGACGTCGTTGGTGCCGTGAATCACCTGCCGCTGCAGGTTGGTGAAATCGACGACGTCGAAATCGACCAGGCCGATGCGGCCCACGCCGGCCGCCGCCAGATACAGGCCGAGCGGCGCGCCCAGGCCGCCGGTGCCGATCAGCAGCACCTTGGCGTGCTTCAGCTTGAGCTGCCCTTCCATGCCGACTTCGGGCATGATCAGGTGGCGGCTGTAGCGCAGGATTTCGTCCTTGGAAAGCGTGTCCTGCTGCGGCGCCACTTCGATGGTCGCGCCGCCGGCGATGCTGGGCACGATGGAGATGATGTCGCCATCTTTCACCGGCGTCGCGTCGCGGCTCAGGTAGCGGATGTCTTCGTCGTTCAGGTAGACGTTGACGAAGCTGCGCAGCTTGCCTTCATCGTTGTAGAGATGCCGGCGCAGCTCCTGATGCTGGCTGGTGAGCGCGCTCAGCACTTCGCCCACGGTCGAGCCGCCGAGCTCGACGGCGTCCTGCTTCCCCGCGAACTGGCGCAGCGGGGTAGGAATCAGAACTTTAGCCATAATTACCTCGAGTAAGTCAGTTCTTCCTTTTCCGCGGCGGTTTGTTCCGCATTCGGCAGCCAACTATTGGCGTGATCGAACTCGCCCTTCTGAATCGAAAGCACAACAAAAGAGTACCACGGGCAGGAATTCTTCAAATCGGTTTCGGAGAAGTACGCGTCGCAGTCGGGATGCGAGTGATAGATGCCGACCAGGTCCATCTGGTGGCGGCGGGCTTCGCGGTCGGCGTGCAGCAAATCCTCGGGACGCAGTTCATAGCGGGCGGCCTGCGAGCCTTGCGAGACATTGTCCAGCGGCAGGGCGATCTTGACCTACTTTGCCGCTGTCGTCGATCGAGCCGATCATGGCGCCGCAGCACTCGTTGGGATAGGTGGCCCGGGCGTGCTCCACCATCTGCCTCCAGGGCTCGTTATCGATTTGGATCATTCTTCGTCCCAGAAATGTTCGCTCAGGTATTTGTCGGCGCCGTCGCAGAGCACCGTGACGATGACGCCCGGCTCGCCGGCCTCGTGCAGTTCTGGCGCGCTAGCTTCAGCGCCGCCACCACGTTGCCGCCGGAGGAAATGCCCACCAGCAGGCCTTCTTCGCGCGCCAGGCGCCGCACCATGGCGTAGGCGTCTTCGGTTTCGAGCCAGATGTTGCCATCCGCCAGCGTGTCATCGTAGATGCCCGGGCACGATCGCGGTGGGCATGTGCTTCAGCCCTTCCAGTCCGTGGAATCCGCTGGACGGCTGCGCCGAGTAGCATTTCACCTGCGGGCAGATCGCGACGCAGGCGCCGCGTGACGCCCATGAAGGTTCCGCTGGTTCCCAGGGCCGCGACGAAGTGGGTGATGCGCCCGCCGGTCTGCTCGATGATCTCCGGCGCGGTGCTGTCGAAATGCGCCTGCCAGTTGGCGGGATTGTTGTACTGATCCGGATAGAAGTACAAATCCGGATCGGCCTGGTAAATCTCGCGGCAGACGCGAATGGCTCCGTCCGAGCCTTCGGCGGGATCGGTGAAAACAATCTCCGCGCCGTAAGCTTTCAGAATCCGCTTGCGCTCTTCCGACGCATTGCGCGGCAGGCAGAGCTTCACGCGATAGCCCTTCACCGCGCGCGATCATGGCGTAGGCGATGCCGGTGTTGCCGCTGGTGGAGTCCAGGATGGTGCGGTCGTGATTCAGGCGCCCGGTGCGCTCGCCGTCCAGGATCATGTTCAGCGCCGGGCGATCCTTCACGGAGCCGCCGGGATTGAAATACTCGGCCTTGCCGTAGATCTCGATGCCGGCGATACTCCGCGCCAATCCGCGCCAGGCGCACCAGCGGCGTGTTGCCGATGAAGCTGAGAATGCCGGCTTTGCGGTCTAATCCGAGGATGGGAGCGGCTTGGGGCATGTGCCTGAATTGAAAGGAATTACTCTTGCTCCTATTTTACCAGTACCCGAATGTCTGTCAAGATTAGGATGAATGTCGGGTCAGAAAAGACTCATCATACGGCCCGGCGCCATCGGTGACTGCATTTTGGCGCTGCCCGCTATGGAATGGCTGCGCGGGCCTTATCTCGAGGTCTGGGCGCCATCGCAAGTTCTTTCGCTCGTGACATTTGCGGATCGGACGCGTTCCATTGCGGCTTCCGGATTGGAGATGCTTCCGTTCGATCCGCGGCCCGGTCTGGTGGAAGAACTGCGCCAATTTGATTCGATCGTTTCCTGGTATGGAACGAACCGTCCGGAGTTCAGGAAACTGGTGGGCGATCTCGGCCTGCCCTTCGAGTTTCTGCCGGCGCTGCCGCCTAAGGATTCAACTCTGCACGCGGCGGATTTCTTCCTGGCGCAGGTCGGAGGCACGCCGCCGGCGGTTCCGCGCATTCCGTGTCCGCGCGAATCTGGCGATTTTGCGATGCTGCATCCATTTGCCGGGAGCGCCGCTAAGCGCTGGCCGATGGAGCGATTCCGCGAGCTGGCACGCGTGCTGGAGCGTACGATGCCGGTCGAGTGGTGTGCCGGTCCGGAGGACGCGCTCGAGGGCGCTGTTCGCATTGAAAATCTGTACGAACTGGCGCGGTATCTGGCTCGGGCTCGTGTGTTCATCGGCAACGATTCGGGGATCACGCATCTCGCCGCTGCGGTGCAGACGCCAGTCGTCGCGCTATTCGGTCCGGCCGATCCACGCGTGTGGGCGCCGCGCGGAGAACGAGTGGCGGTCGTCGCTAAGCCGGAGATCGATCAAATTACCGTGCAGGAAGTTGTGGAAGCCATGCAACGTGTTTGGTAGCCGCGGCGTATACTGCCTTGATGGCAGCTCGGATTGAACCGGCCAGCAGGGTTGCGAAACCTGAACTGGTCGATCTGCGCCGCTGGCTTCCATGCAGCTCGAGGCGCTTCTGGACGACGAAGTCCGAGATCTGGCGCGAAGAGCTTGACTGGGATTTCAACAAGTCCGCCGAATTGGTGCGCCGCTTCGTCGACCTGCGCGGGTTGAGCGGCTGCGCGCTGATGGATGGCTCCGAGGCCGTCGGCTACTGCTACTACGTGCTCGAAGAACAAAAAGGGCTCATCGGCGATCTTGTATCTGAGCCGCGGATTTCAAACTCTCGAGAATGAGGACCTGCTGCTGCGGGCGGCGCTCGATGCCATGATCTCGTCGGGACAGAGTCACGCGCGTGGAAGCGCAGTTGATTCTTCTGGGTGAGCGGCGGAGCGAAACTGCGCCGCATGCGGAACTATCTGGCCAGCTTCGAGCGGAACTTCATGGCGCTCGATCTGCGGCGCAACCGCGCCCTCGAGCCTGCCAGCGTTGCGGCGCCGCATTCATCTGGAGCGCTGGGCTTCCTATCATCAGGAAGGCGCGGCGCAATTGATCGCCGCGGCGTACGAAGGGCACATCGACGGCCAGATTAACGATCAGTACCGTTCGATCGAGGGTGCGCGGCGATTTTTGTACAACATCGTGCAATTTCCCGGCTGTGGCGCATTTTTTCAACCGGCGTCCTTTGTGGCGTTCGATATGGAAACGGGACGCCTATGCGGTATTTCGCTCACCAGCCGTATCTCGGCGAACGCCGGACACGTCACGCAGGTTTGTGTTTCGCCGGCTGTCCGCGGTACCGGAACCGGGTACGAATTGCTGCGGCATTCGGCCGGCATGTTGCGCGAGCATGGCATGAACAGCGTTAGCCTGACTGTAACGGCCGCGAATTCGAGCGCTGTCGACCTTTACGAACGCATGGGATTCCGGACAATCCGCAGGTTCCAGGCGCTGGTCTGGGAAGGCTTCGCGTAGGCGGTTTTGCGTCCCGTTCACCGGCGCTTCACTTGCCAGATGGCTCGGTCGTCGCTAGAATCAATGAGTTCGCCCCAAAGTAGCAGGAGGAATCATGGCCGTTGAGCAGAAGGTCAAGCAGATCATCGTCGAGCAATTGGGCGTGGACGAAGCCCAGGTCGACAACAACGCGTCGTTCGTCGACGATCTGGGCGCCGATTCGCTCGATATCGTTGAGCTGGTCATGGCCTTTGAAGAAGCCTTCGAGCTGGAAATCCCCGACGAGGACGCCGAGAAAATCACCACCGTCAAAGACGCGATCGATTACATCGAAGCCAAAACACAAAAGAAGTAGCCGGCGGTATACCCAGGAGCGTCGGATTTGTCGCGCAGAGTTGTAGTCACGGGTGTGGGTCTGGTGTCAGCCTCTGGGCATCGGCACCGAGGAGACCTGGCAGGCGGTTCGTGCCGGGCCGCAACGGGATTGGCACGATCACGCAATTCGATGCGTCGGAATTCGCCTGCAGATCGCCGGGGAAGTGAAGAACTTCGACCCGGCCAGCTACATCGAGAAAAAAGAAATCAAGAAGATGGGGCGCTTCATTCAGTTCGCCATCGCGGCGTCGGAATACGCCCTGCGCGGCAGCGGCCTGAAAGTCGACGCCGGAGAACGCCGAGCGCGTCGGCGTTTACATCGGCAGCGGCATCGGTGGATTCGAAGTCATCGAGCGCGAGCACAAGAACCTGCTGCAATACGGGCCGCGCCGCATCTCGCCATTTTTCATTCCGGCGACCATCGTCAATCTGGCCTCCGGTTACGTTTCGATCCGCACCGGAGCCAAGGGTCCCAACTCCGCGACCGCTACCGCCTGCACCACCAGCGCGCATTCCATCGGCGATTCGTTCAAGATCATCCAGCGCGATGACGCCGACGTGATGATCTGCGGCGGCGCGGAAGCCTGCATCACCCCGATGGGCATCGGCGGATTCGCCGCCATGCGCGCGCTATCCACGCGCAACGACGAGCCGGAGCGGGCCTCGCGGCCGTGGGATAACGATCGCGACGGCTTCGTGGTGGGCGAAGGCGCCGGCATCGTGCTCCTGGAAGAACTGGAAATCGCCAAGCGGCGCGGCGCGAACATCATGGCCGAGATCGTCGGCTACGGAATGAGCGCCGACGCGTTCCACGTCACGGCTCCATCGGAAGATGGCGATGGCGCGTTTCGCGTGATGCGGAATGCCCTGCGCGACGCCAAGATCGAGCCGAGCGAGATCGATTACATCAACGCGCACGGCACGTCCACGCCGATGGGCGACCGCATCGAGACCAAAGCTATCAGGCGCTGCTTCGGCGAGCATGCCTACAAAGTGCCGGTGAGCTCGACCAAATCCATGACCGGGCATTTGCTCGGCGGCGCGGGCGGCCTGGAAGCCGGCATCACCGTGCTGGCGATTCGCGATCAGATTGCTCCGCCGACCATCAATCTGGACACTCCCGATCCCGAATGCGATCTCGACTACGTCCCCAACCACGCCCGGAAGACTATGATTCGTCATGCGCTCACCAATTCGTTCGGGTTCGGCGGCACCAACGGGGCGTTGATTTTCAAGCGCTACGATCAATAGGAATCCATGAAAATTGTTGTTGCGATCAAGCAAGTGCCCGCGCGCGATTCGCTGCTGCGCGTGAACGCGGATGGCTCCTGGATACAGGATGCCGACCTGAGCTACGAGATCAACGAGCCTGACGCCTACGCGCTGGAAGAAGGCTTGCAGCAGAAAGAAAAGCATGGCGGAGAAGTGGTCGCTGTTGTGCGCGGGCCCGGCGCGGGCCGCGCAAACCATTCGCGAAGCGTTGGCAAAAGGCGCGGACCGGGCCATTCACATCGAAGAAGAGAATTTAGGCGCATACGATCCGTTGGGTCTGGCGCGGCTGATGGCGGCGGCGCTCACGCCCGAGAAGCCCGATCTGATTCTGACCGGCCTGCAGTCCGACGATTTGGGCTACGGACAGACCGGTGTGATCCTGGCGGAGCTGATGAATCTGGCGCACGCCACGATCATCATGCACGTGGAAAAAACGGACAGCGGCATCCGCGTGAAGCGTGAACTGGAAGACGGCTGGTTCCAGCACGTGGCCATGCCGCTGCCTGCGCTGCTCACCATGCAAAGCGGCAGCAACAAACTGCGCTACGCCACGCTGATGGGAATCAAGAAAGCCAAGAACAAGGAAATCAAACGGGTCACGGCTGCGGATTTGGGCGCTGCTCCCGGCGCAGCATCCATTCATCTGGCGCGGATTTACATGCCGGAACGCACTAAGCGCACGCAATTATTCGATGGACCGCCCAAGGAAGCCGCGGCAAAACTGGTGGAGAAGTTGAAGTTCGAGGCGCGCGTATTATGAGCATCCTCGCAGTGATGGAGCAGCGGGCGGGCACCTGGAACAAGATGTCGTGGGAGACGCTGGCGGCGGCGCAACAGATCGGCACCGAGCTCAATCTGCCGGTAGAGGCTGCGGTCCTTGGCGAGGATGTAGGCGGGTTGGCGGCGGAGCTTGGCGGCAAGAAGCTGAACGCCGTTCATGCAGTCACACACGCATTGCTGAAGGACTACACGCCGGACGGCTATGCGGCTGCGCTCCGGCAACTGATTGCGCGCTGTAATTCGCGGCTGGTGATTTTTCCGCACACGTACCAGGTGCGCGACTTCGCGCCTAAGCTGGCCACCTCGCTCGGACGCGTGTTGGTGAGCGATGTGGTTTCGCATCGCATCCAGGATGGCCAGCCGGTGATGGTGCGCCAGTTGTTTCAAGGCAAGATCAATGTGGATGTAAGTTTTGTGGGAGACGCGCCGCATTTCGCGTCATTGCAGGCCGGGGCTTACCGGGCCGACAAAGTAGAAGGTGGGACGGCGCCTGTGGAAGCATTCGCACCTGAACTGGATGCGGCGCAGAATCGTACGCAACCCGCCGAGCTGTTTCGTGAATCGCAGCGCGCTGTGGATTTGGGGGCGGCGGAAATCATCGTGTCGGTGGGGCGGGGAATCAAGGAAGCCGAAAATATTCCGATCGTGCAGAAGCTGGCGGACGCGCTGGGAGCGGAGTTGGCGGCGTCGCGGCCGATTTGCGATAGCGGGTGGCTGCCGATGGAGCGCCAGGTGGGCAGCTCGGGACAGACCGTTGCGCCGAAGATGTACCTGGCTGTGGGAATCTCAGGCGCAATCCAACACCTGGTGGGCATGAAAGGTTCGAAGACCATCGTGGCCATCAACAAAGATCCGGAGGCGCCGATTTTCGAGGTGGCGGACTACGGAATCGTGGGGGATCTGTTCCAGGTGGTGCCGGCGCTGATCGAGGAAATTCTGAAAGCTAAGGGATAACACCAACAAGACATTTCTCGCAGAGACGCAGAGAGCGCGGAGAACTACTAAGACAAGAACTTATTTTTTATGATTTTCTCTGCGTCTCTGCGAGAAATGTTTTGGTTCTAACGCGACTCTTCTTTCCCCGCGTAGAGCTCGTCGATCAGTCGTCTAAAATTCTGGATCACCCGATCGCGCCGTACCTTCATGGTGGCGGTGAGCTCTCCTTCTTCGATGGAAAAGTCGCGTTCCAAGACGCGGAACTTGCGCACCTGCTCGAAGGGCGCGAGCTGTTTGTTGATACGGCTTACAATTTTTTGAATTTCCGCCACTACCGGGGCTGCGGTAGCGAGCTCCGCAAGGGGGCGTCCGTGCATGCCGTCCAGCGCCTCGGCGGCTGTCGCATTTAGCGTGACCAGCGCGGTGACATAAGGCAGGCGATCGCCGATTAACAGCACCTGGCTGATCAGAGGCTCGAACTTGAACAGGTTTTCCAAACGCGCCGGGAAAATTTTCTTGCCGTTGGAGGCAACGATCATTTCCTTTTTGCGGCCGGTGATAAAGATGTAGCCTTCTTTATCGATCGAAGCGACATCGCCGGTGTGCAGCCAGCCGCCGCGCAGCACTTCGGCGGTGGCGGCGGGATCGTTGTAATATCCCGTAAACAGGCATGGGCTTTTCACTAACAGCTCGCCATCGGCGGCCACGCGCACATTTACGCCGGGCAGCGCTTTTCCAATGCTTCCCGGCCGAGGCTTGTCGACTGGATTGAAAGACGCCACGCCGCCTTCGGTGAGGCCGTAGCCTTCGATGAGCGGCATGCCGATGGCCTCGTAAAATTCGGCGAGCTCGGCGCCGAGGGGCGCGGCTCCGGATGCTGCGATACGAATCGAGCCGCCCAGGCGGGCGCGCACCTGGTTAAAAATCAGGCGGTCGGCCCAGCGAAGAGGCCAGCGGATACGAGCCGGTACGCGCTGGCCGCGGCGGCGATAACGCGCGGCCGCGAGGCCCAATCCCAGCGCGCCGTAGAACGCTTTTTGCGCGACGGCCGGCTTCTTCTTGAGCTCCGTGCAGATAGTGGAATAGACCCGCTCCCACATGCGGGGCGGTGCCAGCAGAATGGTCGGCCTCAGCGCCTTGATCTCCTGCGGCAGGCTCATCAGGCCATGGGAGAAGGTCACCGGCATGCCGCAGCGGAGCGGCACCAGCTCGATTACCACGCGCTGCGCAATGTGGGCGGACGGCAGAAAAGCGATGGTGCGATCCTCGGGGCCGACGGCAAAAACGTGCGGCGCCATATCCGCATTGGCGACCAGCGCGGCGTGGGTGACCAGCACCATCTTAGGATCGCCGGTGGCGCCGGAGGTGAGATAGAGCACGGCGGGATCGGCGGCTTGCACCTCGGCGGCCAGACGCGCGGGCAATTGCGGATCGGCGGCGATGGCGGCGCGGCCGCTCTGCCGCAATTGCTCCAGCGCGATCGCGCCGGGTGCTTCGCCGGTCAGCAGAATCCAATGCGCGACGCAGGCATCGGCCAACGCGGCAAGCTGTTTGGGCGTCTCGACGAAAACCGCTTTCGCATTGCAGTTGCGAATCGTGCGCACCTGATCTTTGGCGGGGTAGCTGGGATACATGGCGGCGGCCACCGACCCGTTGGCCATCACACCGATGTCGGCCAGATAGAACTCCAGGCGGGTTTCGGAGTTCAGGGCCACAATATCCCCTTTGCCGATTCCCAACGCGCGCAAGCCGCAAGCAATTTCGCGAACGGCAGTCGCGGTACTGATTCCAGGAGAGCGTGCGAAATTTGCGCTGTCCGTCTTCGGTATAAGGTTGGTGCAGCGCGGGCGCGTCGCCATAGCGCTCCGCAGTCTCTTCGAGCAGGCGGAAGACGGTACGTGAACTCATCGGGAAAATGCTAACACGCCCGGACCGGAGTCTCCGCCGCGAGACCGGCCAAACGCGCGACCTCATTCTCCAAACGGCGATTGAGTTCGCCGCGGTCGTGGAGTTTCATGCCGGCGGTGGGAATCGGATCGCCCACGCAGAGGCTCACCGGACCTCGCCGGACGTAGCTCGAACCCATCGGCAAAATTTCACGCGTGCCGATAATACCCACCGGCACGACAGGCACACCGGCTTTGATGGCGATGTAGGCCGCGCCCTCTTTGAATTCGCGCATGGGACCGCCGGTGCGCCCACCTTCGGGAAACAGAAGCACCGACACGCCGCCTTCGCGAATCAGGCGCGCGCCATCTACCAGCGTTTTCACCGAAGCGCGCGGATCGCCGCGATACACCGGCAGGTGTCCGGCACGGCGCAAATACCAGCCGATGAACGGGACATGAAACAGGCCATGCTTGGCGAAAAAGCGGAACTGAAGCGGAATGTGTCCCAAGGCCACCGGCGTGTCCATGAAACTGCGATGGTTGGCGACCAGCACATAACTCTTGGCGGAATCCAGCTTTTCAATGCCTTCGACTTTGACTCTGACGCCGGCAATTCGCAGCAACCCGCGCGACCAGACGCCGGCGATGCGATGCTGGGCCCGGCCGGTGCCATCGATAAACGACGCCAGCATCGATGCCGACCACATAATCATGGTCCAAATAATGATGAGCGGATCGGTAATCAGCAGCGCGCGAATGTATCCGGCCGACATGTCCGAACACCAGTCTAACGGTATACGTTTACCCTCTGCTACACGGCGGTTGTAGGCAAAAATTCTGGCCGAAATTAACCAAAGCGATACTGTCGCTTAAGGTGATCTTGGGTTACAGTTGCTCTGGATGCAAATGAACCTGGCGCAACTCGGGGATGGATTCAACGCGGCTATGTTCGCGGTGCCGGACAAACTAGCCAAATTACCGCCGCTCAGTCCGGCGGCTTTGAAACTTTTGAACCTCACGTCGGAAAGCGACGTGGAGCTCAAGCAGTACGTACAGATCATTGAATCTGATCCGTTGCTGACCGCCGAAGTCTTGCAAATGGCGAATTCTCCGCTATTTGGCTTTACGACCAACGTTCACGTATTGGGCCACGCCATTACGCTGATCGGCCCGGAGCGGATAAAGACTCTGGCAGTCACCGCCGCCATGAAAGCTTACACCGGCGGCGGACGTTCGGAGGCAATGCGCGTTAGCTGGAAACACAGCCTGGCTTGCGCGCTGCTGTGCCGCGAAGTTGCTCAATTTTTCAAACTGAGCGAGGATCGCTGCTACACGGTTGGGTTGATGCACGACATCGGCCGATTGGGACTGATCAAATCCTTCACTCACCAGTACGATCAGATACTGGCGCCCGAATACGTATGCAGCGAAGAAGTGATTCGCGTCGAATCGACGATGCTGGGCATCGATCATTGCCAAGCCGGATTCTGGCTTACGCGCACGTGGGGCTTCCCCGCCGGCTTCTCTCAAGTTTCCGCGCACCATCACGACCCGATGACCAACGAGCATCCCGAACTGGTGCAGGTAGTCCAAGTGGGCTGCCAACTGGCGGATTGCCTCGGTTTTTCGGCGGTGCGCTGGCACAGGAGCCAGAGCTGCGAACAAATTCTTTCGCACGTTCCGCGCCTATCCGTGGATGACCCGGCCTGGTCCGCGGGCAAACTGCGCGAAAAGATCACCGAAAAGATTCAAAACGCCAGCCACTAGGCTGCGCAGTTACTCTTCACTCCGCATGAATACATAGCAGCCGCCAGGCGGCTCGTGTTTTGTTGAGTGAATTCCCACACCTTCACCCACATGCCGTGGTCGTAGTGCGATATCACCCATCGCTACCCGTACTTACGTCGGTTAATTTCGGCTGAAAAGACTCGACAAAAATCCACTTAGACTTTGGCGCGCCGTTTGCCTTGATCAAAAGCGTGATGTGCAATCGGGTGACCGGCTCCAGGAAGCGCGCACCGGAAGACGCGTCCGAAAGGCGAGGTGAAGCGCTCATGACGGAAAAACCTCAGACGGGTACAGTAGCCCTCTGCCCCTGCTGCAGTTCCACCATTCCACATCATTGGCCGCACGGCTGCATCAGCCTGCTGGAAGCTCAAGTGGCTGCTCTTCAGGAACAACTGGCCAAGGCACACGAAGAACCGGCGGCCGGCAGGATCAGTCAATCAAGCTCAGGAGCCAGATATGTTTAGTCACCAACACAAGAGCATTACCGGAGCTAAGCCGCCCTTCGCATCGTTCCTTGCACCCTTCGACGCCAAGGCCGGTAGCAAACGGTTGGAAGTGCGCAATTGGCTGCATTGGGCTACCGAAGCGATCAGCGAGGTAATTTGGGTATGCAATTCAGACACCACCAGGATCCTCTACATCAGTCCTAGTTATGAGCGCGTTTGACGTACCCGAGAGCAGCTTTATGCTCATCCGTGGGATTTCATGGAGGCCATCCACCCCGAGGATCGCGAGCGCGTTCAGCAGGAACTTCACGAGTGCATCAGAATGCGGACGCCGTTTGAACAAGAGTACCGGATCGTGCGGCCTGACGTTACAATCCGATGGATTTGGAACCGCGGATTCCCCATCGCCGAGCCGGGTCCGAATCCACCGTATGGCGGAATTGCGCAAGACATCACCAGCCGCAGAGCCGCGGGGGAGGCACTGCGCCGCAGCGAGGAGAAATTCCGGCGGTTCTTCGAAGAGGACCTGGCAGGCAACTATGTCACGAGCCCTGACGGCGGGCTGCTTGCCTGCAACACGAAATTTGTGGAGATGCTCGGCTTCACTTCAAGAGAGGACGCGATGGCGCACAACTTGGTGGAACTGTACCCAACCCCCGCCACCCGGTCCGAATTCCTGGAGTCCCTGCGCCAACAGCGAAAGCTCACTTGTCACGCGAAGGAGTTGCACCGGCGGGACGGCGGTGTAATTTACGCGATCGAAAACGCCATTGGTACTTTCGATGACAACGACGAACTGGTCGAGATTCGGGGCTATCTCATCGACGACAGCGAACGGAGGCTCAAGGACAAGGCCCTGGCAAAGCAAGCCGAGGAATTGGCGCGATCCAACGAGGAACTGCAACGGTTCGCCTATGTGGCGTCTCACGACCTGCAGGAGCCGCTGCGCATGGTGTCCAGCTACACCCAGCTTCTGGCGCGGCGCTACCAGGGAAAGCTGGGCTCCGATGCCGACGATTTCATCGCCTTCGCCGTCGATGGAGCCAAGCGCATGCAGCAACTGATCACCGATTTGCTGGCGTATTCGCGAGTGACCTCCAAGGGCGGCGAACGCAAAGCCACTGAATCCGAAACCGCGCTCGCCAGCGCTCTCACCAATCTCCAGATGGCCATCGAAGAGAGCGCCGCGGAGATTAATCACGGCCCCATGCCAGTGGTGTGCGCCGATCCCGTGCAACTGGCCCAACTTTTTCAAAACCTCATCGGCAATGGCATAAAGTTCCGTGGAGAAGCGCGGCCGAGGATATCTATCCAAGCGGTGGACCAGGGCGAGGACTGGCATTTCTCGGTAAAGGACAACGGGATTGGCATCGATCCCCAGTACGCCGAAATGATCTTTCAGGTATTCCAGCGGTTGCACACGCAGAAGGAGTTTGCGGGAACCGGCATTGGTCTGGCGATTTGCAAGAAAATCGTGGACCGCCATGGCGGCCGCATCTGGGTTGAATCCCGGGCTGGTGCGGGCGCCACGTTTCATTTCACGATTTCGAAAACAGCGGGAGGCGCTTCATGATCGACAGCCAAGCGAAAACGATCGAGGTGCTGCTGGTCGAAGATAACCCGGGTGATGTCCGGCTGACTTTTGAAGCCATGAAAGAAGGCAAGGTCGTCAACCACATCAATGTGGCGCGGGACGGCGTGGAGGCCATGGCATACCTTCACCGGGACGGCGCCTACCGGAATGCGGCCCGTCCGGATCTCATTCTCTTGGATTTGAATCTCCCCAGAAAGAGCGGCCGGGAGGTGCTAGCCGAAGTGAAGGCAGACGAATCCTTGCGTCAGATTCCCGTCGTCATACTGACCACGTCCCAGGCCGAGGAAGACATTCTTCGCACCTATAACCTGCACGCCAACTGTTATGTGACCAAGCCGGTCGACCTGGAACAATTCATTCAGGTCGTCAGGTCGATTAACGACTTCTGGTTTTCAGTCGTCAAACTGCCGCACACCCCGGCATTATGAGAGGTTCAAGGACCAACAAACAATTACGAGTACTGCTGCTCGAAGACAATCCTGGAGACGCGCGCCTGGTCCAGGAGATGCTACAGGAGGGGGATGGCTTCACTACTTTCAAGGTGTACTGGGTAGAGACCCTGCTGGCCGCTCTGGAAGCTTTGTCGGCCAACGAGTTTGACGTTGCCCTGGTGGATCTCTCCCTGCCTGATTGCCAAGGCACACAGAGTTTCACCACCATTCGGACTCATGCGCCCAATCTCCCTATCGTTGTACTGACCGGCCTGGACAGCGAGTCCGTGGCCCTTGAAGCGGTGCAAGACGGCGTCCAGGACTACCTGGTAAAAGGAAAGCTAACTGCGGATGTGCTGGGGCGGGCGCTCGAGTACGGAGTAGTGCGGCAAACCAGTATTGCAGGGCACGCTCCCGCCGAAAAAGGAGCGATGATCGGTATTCTTGCCTCCAAAGGCGGCGTCGGAGCGACGACCGTCGCCTGCCATTTTGCGGCTTGCTTGCGGCAGCTGACCGGGCAGAAAGTGCTCCTGGCGGATTTGGACGTGAGTTCCTCGGGAGCGGGCTTCCTGCTGAAAGTGCAGTCTCCTCAGACGATTCTGGAAGCCGCCACGAACCTGCATCGTCTGGATGCCGAGTTCTGGAAGCGCGTGGTCTGCACGCTGCCTTCAGGCGTGGACTTTCTCCAAGCACCCGGCGCGATTCATTTCGGCGATCAGCTGAACGGCGAGCGTGTTCGTCACGTACTTCGCTTTGCCGCTCATTGTATCCGTTGATCGTGGTCGACTTGGGACGCTTGAATGCGCTTTCGGCAAGCTTGATGGTGGAGATGCGCGATCTTTACCTGGTCACGACCGATGAGCTCCAACCGCTGTTCGAAGCCAACCGGGTTCTGAAGTACGTCGCGCAGAATGGTCTCCAGCAGGAGCGAATACATCTGCTCTTAAACCGCGACTCTCCGGACGGCCGCACGGACGTGCATGACATCGAGAAAGCGCTTGGGTGTCCGGCCTGCGGAGTGATTCCGGAGCAGGGCGAACAAATGCAGGAGGCTTATTCCGAAGGCCATTTTCTGGATGAGGCGCTGCCAATTTACAATGAAATCAACAAGCTGGTTGCGAAGTCACTGGGGTTGAGTCCGAAAACCGATGTACCCGGGTTCTTCGACTTCTTCCGGGTTGGACGATCACCGGCGGCCGCTCCGCAATGAAGGAGGCTCAGCTCTAAAGGACGGCTTTGGCTTCTCCTACCAGATAGAGGGAACCGGTAATCAGCACGACACCATCCGGCGGCGTGGCACGCGCTTGCGCCAGCGCGACCGAAATATTCGGCGCAGTGCTGGCGCGAGGATGATCCACCAACTCGCGCACGGTCTCCGGAGTAGCGGCGCGGGACTGCTGGGGCGCGGTCACGATCACTTCATACGCCCGCGGAAACAGCATGCCGGCCACTTCGGCTACGGCTTTATCGCGCATCGCTCCGTAGATCAGGGTGATGCGGCGGTGCGAGTAGAATTCGTCGACATACGCGGCGAGCGCGGCGGCTCCGGCGGGATTGTGGGCGCCGTCCAAAATGATTTCGGGCGATTCGGCGACATGCTCAATGCGGCCGGGCCAACGCGCCGCGGCAAGGCCTTGCTCGATCGCCTCCGCAGGTGTGCCGAGAAGATCGAGCGCAGCCACGGCGACGAGCGCGTTAGCGGCCTGGTGTCGGCCCGCCAGTGGGCAGGTGACGTGAATCGTGCGCGGCCCAACCGCCTGGAAATGGCTGCCGCGTGCAGCGCAGACCAAGCCTTCCATCCGCCAGACGCCGGTCACGTTCGTCAACGGCGCGCCGATTTCACGGGCGCGCTGCTCGATCTCTGCTTGCGCTTCCGGATGCTGTGAGCCCACTACGGCCCGCACTCCCGGCTTGAGGATTCCCGCTTTTTCGTGCGCAATGGATTGCAGGCTCTTGCCAAGCCAGGCTTCGTGATCGAAATCCACCGGCGTGATGACGCATAGCTTCGGCGTGACCACGTTGGTAGCGTCAAGACGCCCGCCCAGGCCTACCTCCAGAACCACGGTCTCGACCAGCATCTCCTGAAACAAAACAAATGCCATTGCGGTCACTGTTTCAAAGTACGTCGGGTGCAAATCGATCGCGCCGCGGTCGAGCAACTGCTCCGCGGCTTGATGCACGCGGTCGAAGGCGGCGGTGAACTGGTCAGATGAAACCGGCCGGCCGGCGATTTGTATGCGCTCGGTGGGTTCGACCAAATGCGGCGAGGTGTAGAGTCCCGTGCGCTGTCCAGCGGCGCGCAGCGCGGATTCAATCAGCGCGCAGGTAGAACCTTTTCCGTTGGTTCCGGCCACGTGCACGAACCGGCAGGCGCGGTGTGGATTGCCCAGTTCCTCAAGTACCGCCGCGATGCGTTCCAGGCCGAATTTGACAGTCTTGATTTCGTTGCCGAGCGCGTAGAGGAACCGGACGGAATCCGGATAGTTCATTGCCTATTGCACGGGCCCGCAAAAGAAATCCAGCGCTCGGGCAATGTAATTTTTCAATTCGGCGCGCGGGACCACGCCGTCGAGCATGCCGTGCTTCAGCAGAAATTCGCTGCGCTGAAAACCTTCGGGCAGCTTCTGGCGAATGGTCTGCTCGATGACGCGAGGCCCGGCGAAACCGATCAGCGCGCCGGGTTCGGCGATATTTAAATCTCCCAGCATGGCCAAGCTGGCGGTAACGCCGCCGGTGGTGGGATCGGTAAGCACGCTGATGTACGGGATGCGCGCTTCGTCCAGGCGCATGAGCGCCGCCGAAATTTTCGCCATCTGGATCAGGCTGATGGCGCCTTCCTGCATGCGCGCGCCGCCGGACGCGGACACAATCACTAGCGGCGTCTTCAGGGCGATGGCGCGTTCGATGGATCGCGTGATTTTTTCGCCCATCACGCAGCCCATGCTGCCGCCAATGAATTTCGGCTCCATGGCGCAGATTTGTACGGCGCGTCCTTCGAGCGTGCCGGAGGCAGAGATCAGCGCGTCGGCGAGGGAGGTCTTGCGCTGCATGTCGCGCAGGCGATCTTTGTATGGCCGCTGATCCACGAATTGCAGCGGATCGGAGGATGCCAGGGCGCGGTCGAACTCTTCGTAAGGGCCGTCAAACAGCGTCTCCAGGCGGGTGAGCGCGTCAATCCGAAAGTGCGCCCCGCACTTCGGGCAGACGTTCTGATTGTCTTCGAGATCCTTTTTCCAAATGATTTCGCGGCAGCCCTCGCACTTCAGCCACAGGCCTTCGGTGCGGACGCGGCGCTCGCCCTCATCGGGCCGCTCGTCCTTGACGGGGATACCGGCCGGCACGATCTTGCGTTGAAACCAGGACATGGATCACCTGCTACCTTAACGCGGGTACGGATGCCCCCGCAATGTTGCGAAGGCGCGATAAATCTGCTCTGCCAGCATGGCGCGCGCCAATTCGTGCGGGAAGGTCATGCGGGAGAGGGCGAGCAGCAAGTCAGCGCGCGATTTCCATTCCGCCGGAAGCCCATCCGCGCCGCCGATCAGGAATACGATGTCGCGCCCTTCCATTTCTGATTTCTCGACCAAGCGTACAAGCCCGGCTGTATCCATTTCGCGGCCGGCGGGATCGAGCAGAATCTTGCGCGCGGCCGGATGGCGGGTCCAGAGGTCGAAGCGCTCGGGACGAATCTCGCGCATTTCGGCTTTTGTGTAGTGGCGAATGCGGTCCATGAAATCTTCCGCAATGCTGTTGGCGTGTTCGTCGCGCGGCTTGCCGATGTAGTAGAGGTACAGTTTCACGCTGCGGGAACGGGTATGCTGCGTGCGGTGCGCCACAGCCGTTCGAGATCGTAATACTCGCGCGCCTTGGGCGAGAAAACGTGAACCAGAAAGTCCCCGTAATCGGCCAGGATCCACTCGGCTTGGGTGTAACCTTCGATGCTCAGGGGAAGCTCTCCCAGTTGTTTGAGCTGCGAACCGATCTCATCCACGATGGCCTGCACCTGGCGCGAATTGGCGCCGGTGCAAACGATGAAATAGTCGGTAAACGAAGCTAGACCGGTAAGATCCAGGACGTGGATATCGGTGGCTTTTTTGGATTCGGCGGCGCGGACAGCTACCAGCCAGGTTGCTTGCTGAACTTCTTGACTCAGAATTACTCCCTACTGGTATCGTACTATAATTGGATTGCATGTTAGTTAAGATTGGGCTGATTGCGGCCCTAGCCGCGGGATTGGTATGCGCCCAGTCGCCCGAAGATCCGGACATCGCCCCTGCTAAAGCCAACGTCGAGCGCCTGCGCGACCTGGTGGCAGCCGGCGCCATGCCACGCGTCGATCTCGAAAAGGCGGAGATGGCGCTTACCGAAGCCACCGAAACCGCGTTCTTGCGGCGCACGTTGTACGGCAGCGATCTCACCGAGGAACAGGCGGACGAAATGGTTGCGGTCACGCTTCGCCGGCTAGAGCGCGCGCAGGAATCCTGGGAGCAAGGGCAGAAACTGGTGGCGGAAGGCGTTGCCCCGCGTACCAGCCTGCAGGAGTTTGAAGACCGCCGCGACCTGGCGAACAAAGAGAACGACTACGCGCTCAGCCGCGCCGGCCTGGTCCGCGAAATCGCGGTGATGGCGCACGCTGAAGCCGATTTGCAAGCCAGCTTGGAGCGTTCTAGATCCATAAAAACGCCGGCCGTAGCGGAGCGATTTGACGGCGCCGGAGTTTTTACTCCGTACGATTTGAGCCGGATCAACTCGGCTTTCCAGAGCGCCTTTTTGAAATCGCTGCCGGTCAGCGCCATGGGCGATACCGCTGTGCATCGCGCCCTGGGTTTCGATCATCGCAATCGCGTGGATATCGCGCTCGATCCCGACCAACCCGAAGGCGTGTGGCTGCGAAAGTTTCTGACTGCGAATCGCATTCCCTACTTTGCCTTTCGCGCCGCCATACACGGCAAAGCCACCGGCCCGCATATTCACATCGGTCCCATGAGCAACCGCCTGGTAAACGGCGGCTAGTCCTTTCTGCCTTCCTGGGACGAACGCTTCCGCCGCGGCGAACACATTGACCGGGATCCTGCGCCGCTTCTAGTTTCTGCTATCGCTGGCATCCCGCCGGGCCGCGCGCTCGATCTGGCATGCGGCGCGGGACGGCACGCATTGTATCTTGCCCAAGCCGGTTGGAGCGTGACTGCGGTCGATAGCTCACCGGTGAGCATCGGGATTTTGCGCGAGCGCGCTGCCGCATCCGGCATGGTGATTGACTCGCACATCGCCGATCTCGAAGCTGGCGAATTTGTCTTCGAAGAAAACGCTTACGATCTGATCTGCGACTGCAACTACCTGCAGCGCGACTTGTTTCCGCTGATGCGTGCCGCGGTGCGTCCGGAAGGACGCGTGGTGGTCATCTTGCAGATGGTGGATGACTCGCCGGATGTTGCGCCGATGAACCCGGCATACCTGGTGCGGTCCGGGGAGTTGCGCGAGTTCTTCAACGGCTGGGGAATTCTGCACGACGCCGAAATCCGTCCGAAGCCGAATAGCCGCAAGGTGGCGGAGTTGATCGCCCAAAGTGGGGCAGGTCCGCGACCTGCCATTCAGGAATTTTGAATCTGGGCAGGTCGGGGACCAGCCCCACCGAACGCGTTAAGATCCCAGGATGATACGCGCCTTCTGCCTTCTGGCGTTGTTCTGCCAGGACTGTACTCCTCAGCAGCACCTGCTGCGACCGGCGGATATTGTTGCGCTTCCATCCACACCAGCCGACCAGCGCATCGCCTATGGAACCGATCCCTTGCAGTTCGGCGATCTGCGCGTGCCCTCCGGCAAAGGGCCGTTTCCGGTGGTGATCGTGATCCACGGCGGCTGCTGGGGCGATCTGGCGGACGTCTCCATCATGGCCAACTTCTCGACCACGCTGACGAAGAAAGGCGTCGCCACGTGGAATCTGGAATATCGGCGCGTGGAAAACGCAGGCGGCGGCTGGCCTGGCACGTTTCAGGATGTAGCTGCGGGCGTCGATTTCCTGCGCACTGTCGCCAAGACCTGGCCGCTCGACTTACAGCGCGTGGTCGCGGTGGGTCATTCATCCGGCGGCCACCTGGCGCTGTGGGCGGCGGCGCGTCACCGCCTGCCTGCGAGCAGTCCGCTGTACAAAGACAAGCCGCTCCCTTTGCGCGGCGTTATTTCGCTGGGCGGCGTTCCCGATCTGCGGAGCTTCGCCGAATACGGCAAAGGCGTTTGCGGCGACCGCCAGCAGCGCTTGCTCGGCGGAACGCCGTCTGAAGTTGCGGACCGTTATGCGCAAGCTTCACCCGGCGAACTACTGCCGCTCGGCGTCGCGCAACAGCTGGTCTTTGGTGCCGCAGACAAAGCCGTGCCGATTGATTTGTTCCGCGCTTATGAAGAAACCGCCCGGCAAAAGGGAGATTCCGTGCGCGTCACCCTGCTGGGAAAATCCGGGCACTTCGAAATGCTCTCACCGCAAACCGACGTGTGGCCGGCGGTCGAGAGCGCCATTCTGACCGCGGTGGGTGCGCAATGATGCCCGCCGTCTTCGCCAAGTTCGGCGTCAAGCCCGTAATCAACGCCTGCGGCATTTACACCGATCTCGGCGGCTCCCGCTTGTCTCCCACCGTGTGGGCGGCTATGGAGGAAATGAACCGCCACTTTGTGCGCATGCCGGATTTGTTAGATCAATCCGGAGCGATGATTGCCGGGATGTTGGGCGCCGAGGCCGCGCGCGTGACGCCTGGCGCCGCCGCTGCGATCGCCCTCGGAACCTGCGCGTGCATGGCGGGCATGGACGGCGCCGCCTGGGAGCGCCTTCCCGATACCACCAGCTTAAAGAGCGAAGTGATCATACAGCGCGGGCATCGCTACAAGTACGATCGCCAGGTAGCCATGACGGGCGCGCAGCTCGTGGAGGTGGACGGCGAACAAATCGAGGCCGCCATCGGTCCGCGCACCGGCGCCATTATGTTTCCCGCGCATCGCGATGGGCAGCCCGGCACGGTCCCACTGGCGGATGTCATCGAGCTGGCAAAGCGGCACGGCGTTCCAACTTTGGTTGACGCGGCCTATCTGAATTATCCGGCGGACATTATGCGGCGCTATACGGCGATGGGCGCGGACCTGGTCTGCTACAGCGCAAAATATTTTCTGGGACCCAATTCCGGCGGCTTCATCATGGGCCGCAAGGATTTGATCGCCGCCGTGGCCGGCCTGGATTTCACGCGCTACGAATCCGGCAAATATCTCACCTATGGCCGCCCATTCAAGCTGGATCGCCACACGATCGTGGGCACTGTGGTCGCGCTCGAGGAGTGGCTGGCCATGGATCACGAGGCGCGCTGGAAATCGTTCGCGCGCCGCGCCAGCGAGTTGGCGCAACTCCTGCGCGACGTTCGCGGGCTGAAGCTTCAGCCGATGCACTTCACGATGGAAGAGCGGCTCGAACAGGGACCGGTGAATTGTCTGGTGATCCGCGCCGATGACGCGCCGCGCATTGCCGGGCACCTTGCGGATGGCACGCCTTCGATTGCGACGATTGTGCAGGGCGATGCCCTGGTGGTCGCCATGGATACCGTCGAAGACGCCGAAGTGGCTATCCTCGCTCAGCGAATCCGGCTCGCTCAGTCCTAACTCATCCTGGGGACCGCATGGCTTCATCGCCCGACGGTCCGTAGATCGACGGCACTTTTCCGCCGGCCTGCCGCAGGTAAATCGTGAGTTGGCCGCGGTGGTGCACCTGGTCCATCAGATTTCCCCAGAACACTTCGGGTTGTTCCAATTGACCCGATCCTGCGAACGTGATGAACGTGATGGTGCGGTCGAATTCTTCTTCCGAGAGGCGGCTCACTTTGGCGTGGGAATCACGGTGGACGCTTTCGTACTCCGTCAGAATCTCAGCCATCGTCTCGGGCAGCGGCGGACCTTTCGGGACGTTTCGCAAGTCGTTCTTGCCTTCGACAACCATGCCGATCACGCGCTCATCCCCGACGCATTGCCAGGCCAGGTCGCGGACCGAGCGCGATCGCTCGTGAGGTTTCACATCGAGCTGATCCACGGGGAAGGCCCGGAACACCCGGCATGTCGTTTGAAACTCTTTCTCCCAGACTTGCAGAAAAGTCTCTCTGGCTTTCATGAAGGACAGCATAAACGCTGACGCTGCGTGAGGGTCAAGCGAAATCATTTAGCATGAGGCAATGGGCCGGACGTATCAGGTGCGGGAGTTTGCCGAACTTGCCGGTGTGACGGTTCGAGCGCTGCATCATTACGATCGCCTGGATTTGTTGAAGCCGAGCCGCACGCGCGAGGGCTATCGGCTTTATCAGGACCGCGACCTGGAGCGCCTGGAGCAGATCGTGGCCTTGAAATTTCTGGGGCTGGACCTGAAGCAAATCAAAACGCTGCGCAACCGGGAAGCACCTGATCTGGCGGACACCCTGCGCAGGCAACGCACGGTTTTGGAAGAGAAGCGGCGGGTGTTGGACAGCGCGATCGCTGCGATTCGCGATGCCGAGTTCGCGGCGCAACCGGGTAAGCATTTCGACTCCGCGCTGCTGAAAAAAATTATCACCGCAATCGAAAAGCAGAGCGATGCGGATTGGATGATGCAGTACTGCCAGGACCACGCAGCCAAGGTCAAGATGAAGGCCCCGCCGGCAGTTATGGTCGCCGCAGGTACAGGCTCGCACCGAGAAACAGTGGGCGGACCTGATCCGCGACGTGTAAGCTGCGCTAGGCGAAGACCCGGCGGGCGAGGCGGCGCAGGCGCTCGCGGCCCGCTGGACAAGCTGGTCGATGCCTTCACCGGCGGCGATCCGCAAATCGCGGCAAGCGTGAAAGCTGCCCAAATGACAGCGAAAGAGGTATGGCGGAGAGGGGGAGATTCGAACTCCCGGAACCCGTGAAGGCTCAACGGTTTTCGAGACCGCCGCAATCGACCACTCTGCCACCTCTCCGCGACAATCCATCGTAACATGTGCGGCTTTTTGCGCGACGACCCTCACCGCCAGAATCAAGTCCTTCAGAATTCCGCGCTACTGTTGCCGCAAGGCTTTGACTGGATCCAGCCATGTCTCAGCAAATTCGCAGCGCCGCCATGGGATCGATCCGAGTGGCGCGGCGCGCGGGAATGTAGCTGGCGGCCAGGGCCACGCACAGGAACAGCAGGGCGACTGCGGCGAAGGTTGCAGGGTCGGTCGCGCTAACGTGAAATAACAGCGTTTTCGTCACGCGGGTCAGGGCGAAAGCTCCGGCAATACCAACCGCTACACCGGCCAAAGCCAGGCGAAGGCCTTGCCCCACGACCAGCCGCAGAATGTCGCCCTGCTGCGCGCCTAAGGCCCGCCGGATGCCCATCTCTTGCGTGCGCTGCGTCACCGAGTAGGCAATGAGCCCATAGATTCCCATCAAGGCGAGCAGCAGCGCCACGGCCGCGAAAGATCCCAACAGCATCACCAGCAAACGCCGCTGGCCGACTTCCGATTCCACCAGGTCATCCATCGTGCGCACGGCCGAAATAGCTTGATCCCGATCCAACGCTTGCACTTGTTCGCGGATCGCGCTGGTGAAGCTGAGCGGGGCGCTCTCCGTCCGTACCGCCAGCATCGCCGCCGGCTGGGGGTTTTGGGCGTACGCGACGTACACGGTTTCCGGCCAGGTGGTGTTTTCGAGATTCTGATGAACATGCGCGGCGATGCCGACGATCTGGGCCGGCTTGGGGTTGACGCCGCCAACCAAAAGACTCTGTCCGATCGGGTCCTGGCCGAGCGGATACTCCGGCCAGAACCGGCGAGCCAAAGCTTCATCAATAATGGCCACGCGCTGCGCGTCTTCGATATCCTGTTCGTTGAACTCCCTGCCGCGCTTCAATTGAATCTCGAGCGTGCGGAAGTATCCCGGCGTCACGCTGGAGATGGTAGCAATGGGCCGCTCGTTCAACTTTAATGGCGGTTTTCCGGCATCCTGCACGGGAGTTCCGGCGTACCCCATCATTGGAAGAAACAGGGCCGCCGCTGCGCCGCGCACACCTGGCGACGATCCCAGACGCCGCAGGAGTTCTTCGATGAACGCGGATTTCTTCTGGTCGGTGTCATAACGCAACGGGGCCAGCGAAAGCCGTACCGTCAGCAGATTTGCTTTGTTGAATCCGACATCGACCGCGCGCAACTGACTCATGCTTTCAATCAGAAGCGCCGCGCCAATCAGCAACACGATCGAGAGCGCGACTTGACCCACCAGCAACATTCCGCGAGCGTTCAGGCGGCGGAATCCAGGGCTCCTGCTAGCGGCCTCCCCGCTGGCTCGTAACACTTGGATAAGATCCTGGCGCGAGGCGCCCACCGAAGGCGCGAACCCAAAGATCATACCGGTCGCGATGGAAAGCGCGGCGGCGAAGCCCAGCACAGCCCAATCCAAATGAATCTCGCCCGCGCGTGGCAGCTCGAAAGCCGTCATGGCCGGAAGCGCGCGCAGACTCCACACGGCCAGCAGCACGCCGAGGATGCCGCCGCAAAGGGATAGCAGAACACTCTCCACGAGAAGTTGCCGGATGAGACGCACACGACTGGCCCCGATTGCCGCCCGCACGGCGAACTCACGCGACCGGGAGGCGGCTCGCGCCAGTAGCAGGCTGGCCACGTTGGCGCATGCAATGAGCAGGACGAAACCAACCGCGCCGAATAGCATCCACAGCATGGAGCGGACGTTGGCCACCAGCTCTTCCTTCATAGGCGTCACTTCCAGCGGTGACTTCGATTTGGCGTCGAGCATGTTGGGATGTTCCATGGCATATTGGCGGCGAATAACTTTCATCTCCGCGTTGGCCTGGTCGAGGTTCACTCCCGGTTTCAGACGTCCGAACACCGTCAGGAATGGGCTCAGCGCCCTGGACTTGGGAGGGAAAAGCGGCCATTCAGAAGGCGCCGTCAGCCAGACGTCCAAGCCCGCAAAAGGAAACTGAAAATGGGGTGGAAGAACCCCAATGATGGTGTACGGCGTCGCCGCAATGGTTGCCAGCTTACCGGCAATTTGTGGATCGCTCGCGAACCGCCGCTGCCACAGCTCGGCGCTGATCATGGCCACCGGTGTGCCACCGGCCGAATCTTCCTCGGGACGAAAGCCGCGTCCGCTCAGTGGATGCAATCCGAGAATCTTCAGGAAACTGGCCGATACACGAACGCTTTTCAGAACCTCCGGCTCGGCATTCCCAGAAAGCGTAAGGTTTTCCTGGAAGGTGTAGGCTCCAAGTTCCGTGAACGAGTGCGCGCCGGTGCTCATCTCCGCAAACCGCGACGGTGTCGCGCCACAGCAGATACGAACCAGGTGGTCGGGGTCGCGATATTGCAGCGGCTTCAGCAGCACCGCGCGGATAACCGTGAACATCGCCGTGTTCCCGCCGATTGCGAGCGCCAATGTGAGAACCGCCGTCGCGGCGAAGGCAGGTTGCTTGCGCATCGTTCGCAGCGCGAAGAGGGTATCCTGCCAGATGGTCTCCAGAAACCCAACGCCGTTCATAGAAGCGGCCTCCTCAAGATGAAACCAAGTTTACCTTGAGTTATTTTCGGCGCAGTCTCCCCGCCACGCCGAAGCGCTTGTGGATAGTATTCTGTACGATGGACTTTCCGCCGCGTGGGAATGGAGAAAATATGGAAGACAGCGTTCTGATTCAGTTCGCGAAGGCCTTGGTGACCGGGGCGATCCGGGTGGTCGATCTCAGTCAGTCGCTCGATGCGGAGACGGCCACCATTCAACTGCCGCCGGAGTTTGGCAAAACCTGGCCGTTCCGGCTGGAGGAGATTTCGAAATACGATAGCCGCGGGCCGTCTTGGTACTGGAATAATTTCTCCTGCGGCGAGCACACCGGTACGCACTTCGACGCGCCCATCCATTGGGTCAGCGGCAAGGATTATCCGCACAACGCTACCGACACCATTGCGGCAGAGAAATTTTTCGCGCCGGCCTGCGTCATCGACGTCTCCCGCGAGGTGGCGGCCAATCCCGATTTTCTGCTGACGCGCAGCCATGTCGAAGCCTGGGAACAGCAGCACGGCCGCATCGAAGCCGGTTCCTGGGTGCTGATGCGCACCGATTGGTCGAAGCGCAAGGATGCCGCGGCGTTTCTGAACATGAAAGACGACGGCCCGCACGTGCCGGGTCCTCATCCCGAGCTGGTTCCGTTCCTGGCCAGAGAGCGCGACGTGATCGGCTGGGGCGGCGAAGGCGTGGGCACGGATGCCGGGCAGGCTTTCAGTTTCAATCCGCCGTTTCCGTGCCACTCGATTATGCACGGCTCCAATAAATTCGGCTTGGCCAGCTTGACCAATCTGGACCAACTGCCTCCGAAAGGCGCGATTCTGATCACGCCGCCGCTCAAGATCGTGAACGGTTCCGGCAGTCCCTGCCGCGTGCTGGCGCTGGTGCCGGCAAAACCTTGACACTTCAAATATTCAGGCTTAAAGTAAATCGGTAGTGGCGGAACGGTCATTCAAAAAGGAAGTTCAGAAGCTCTACCTGGGCGACGGTGAGGAATTCCACGGCGAAGGAATTCTGGCGGTCACGAAGGCGCTGCTGCAGTCCGGCGTTTCCTACGTCGCCGGATATCAGGGCGCTCCCATTTCGCATCTGATGGACGTGCTCACGGACGCCAACAGACATCCTGGAAGACCTGGGCGTTCACTTCGAGCACAGCGCGTCGGAAGCCACAGCGGCCGCCACGCTTGCCGCCTCGGTGAACTATCCGCTGCGCGGCGCGGTCACTTTCAAATCGACAGTGGGCACCAATGTGGCGTCGGATGCGCTGGCGAATCTGGCGTCGGGCGGCGTGACGGGCGGCGCGCTGATCATCGTCGGCGAAGATTACGGCGAAGGATCGAGCATCATGCAGGAGCGCTCGCACGCGTTCGCCATGAAGTCGCAGATGTGGCTGCTCGATCCGCGGCCGAATCTGCCGTCGATCGTGCGCGCGGTGGAACAGGGCTTCGATCTTTCCGAAGCCAGCAACACGCCGGTGATGCTGGAATTGCGCATCCGCGCGTGCCACGTGCATGGGCGTTTCATCGCGAAGAGACAATGTGCGGCCCACGTTCACGCTGAAAGATGCCATGGAGAATCCGGTGCGCGACGTCAGCCGCATCGTGCTGCCGCCGGCCAGCTTTTTGCACGAGCAGGAGAAAGATCGAAAACGCGCTGGCCCGCGGCGCAGCAGTTTATTCAAGAACGCGGCATGAACGAGTTCTTCGCGGATGGCGCGCAGGATTTCGGCATCATCCTGCAAGGCGGAATGTACAACAGCGACGGTGCGCGGCGCTGGAACTGCTGGGCCTTGCCGACATATTCGGCGAGAGCCAGATTCCGCTGTACGTGTTGAACGTGACGTATCCGCTGGTCGATGACGAGGTCAAGCGTTTCTGCGCCGGTAAGCGTGCCGTGCTGATGATCGAAGAGGGGCAGCCGGATTTCATCGAGCAGAACCTGCACGCCATTCTGCGCAAGGCCGGTATCGCGACCAAGGTGCATGGCAAGGACATGCTGCCGATGGCCGGCGAATATACGGCGGCGGCCGTTGTCACGCGGCATTCTGCAATTCGTCGACCGATATGCGCTCGCAGTTGATCGATCGCTACGCGGCTTGCCGAAGATCGTGCAGCCGCCGTGGTCGCTTGCCGTGCTGCGATTCAGCGACGTTCACGCGCGTCCGCCGTCATTTTGCACCGGCTGTCCGGAGCGGCCGATTTTCACCGCGATGAAGCTGGTGGAGCGCGAGCTGGGCTCGCATCACGTCAGCTGCGATATCGGCTGCCATCTGTTTTCGATTCTGCCGCCGTTCAACATCGGCGCGACCACGATGGGCTACGGCCTCGGTTGGGCCGGCGCGGCCGCTTTCAACACCGACGGAGACCGACAAGCGCACCATCAGCATCATGGGCGATGGCGGCTTCTGGCACAACGGACTGACCAGCGGCGTCGGAAACGCGGTCTTCAATCAAAGCGACAGCGTGCTGGTGGTGGTCGACAACGGCTACACGGCCGCGACCGGCGGGCAGGATATTCTGTCGTCGCAGGCGGCCAATCCGATTCGCACCACCAAGCTTTCGATTGCCGACGCGGTGCGCGGCGTCGGCGTGAAATGGGTTCGGACGATCACGCGCACCTATGACGTGGCCGCCATGCGCGACGTGCTGAAGGAAGCGCTCACCACCAAGGAGAAGGGCCCGAAGGTGATCGTCGCGCAGAGCGAGTGCACGCTGAACCAGCAGCGGCGCGTAAAGCCCGCCGATGCGCAAGATGGCGAGCGAAGGCAAGCGCGTGGTGCGCGAGCGATTCGGCGTGGATGCGGATACCTGCACCGGCGATCATTCGTGCATCCGGCTGTCCGGCTGTCCTTCGCTGACCATCGCAGACTAATCCCGATCCGTTGCGCAAGGATCCGGTGGCGACGGTGATCGATAGCTGCGTGGGATGCGGACTGTGCGGTGAAGTGGCGCACGCGGCGGTGCTGTGCCCGTCCTTTTTCCGCGCCGACATTGATCTCGAATCCCACGGCGTGGGACCGCTTCCAGGCGCGCGTTCGCAGCGCGCGTGATCGCGTTCCTGCAGCGGCGGATCGATCGGCGTCTGGCGGGTATTACGGGTTTAAGATGAGCGCCACGATCGCAGAATCCATCCCAGTCACGCACACTGCGGTGCCCAAGATCATTACCATCGCCATTCTGGCGATGGGCGGCGAGGGCGGCGGCGTGCTGGCGGATTGGATCGTCGATCTGGCTGAGCATTGCGGCTATTCCGCGCAGACGACCTCGGTTCCGGGCGTTGCCCAGCGCACCGGTTCGACCATTTATTACGTGGAGCTTTTTCCCGGGCGGCCGCGCAAGCAGCGGGAAAGAGCCGGTGCTGGCGTTGATGCCGATTCCGGGCGAAGTGGATATCGTGATCGCTTCGGAGTTGATGGAGGCTGGACGCGCCGTTGCAACGGGGCTTGGTCACCTCCGATCGGACCACGCTGATTACTTCCACGCACCGCGTGTATTCCATGACCGAGAAGACGGCGATGAGCGATGGGCGAGTCGACGCCGCGAAAATTATTGAAGCGGGCCAGGCTGCGGCCAAGATTTTCGTGCACAGCGATTTTGCGCGGCTGGCCGAAGAAGCGCGCAGCGTGATCAGCGCCGCGTTGTTCGGAGCGCTCGCCGGCAGCGGGATCGCTGCCATTCGGGCGCGCGCAGTTCGAGGAAGCGATTCGGCGCGGCGGCGTGGGCGTGGAATCGAGTCTTGCCGCTTTTGCCGCTGGATTCCGAGCGGCCACGACTCCGGCCAGCGTACCCGGCTGTGGCCGCGCTACGCCCAAAGTCGGTACCGCGGCTAGCAAACACTGGCCGCGCGCATCGAGAATCGAATTTCCTGCCGCCAGCCATGAAATCCTGATTGGCGGGCATCCAGCGTCTCGCTGACTATCAGGACGAGCGGTACGCCGCGCAATATCTGGACCGCCTCGAAGCCGATTCGCGACGCGACCGCGCAATTTGGCCGGCGATTTCGCTTTGTTGCGCGAGACCGGCCGCTATCTGGCGCTGTGGATGTCCTACGAAGACGCCATCCGCGTCGCCGATTTGAAAACCCGCCGCACGCGCTTCGAGCGAGTCCATCACGAAACGCGGGCCGCGCAAACGCAGCTCGTGCAGATCAACGAATTTCTGCATCCGCGAATTCAGGAAATGGCGGATGTGCTGCCCGCCGCCGTGGGCAGATGGCTGCTGGGGAGCGGCTGGGCGCGGAAATTCGTGAGCCGGTTCACGCAAGCACGGCAAGATTGTTCAGACCACTTCGCTGAGCGGATACTGTCTGCTCTATCTCCTGGCGAGTCTGCGGCCACTGGCGGCGCGGGTCGCTGCGTTTCAGAGAAGAGCAGAAAAATATCGACGCATGGCTGGCACGCATCCCGGCAATCGCCGCGTGAGGATTACGCTCTCGCGCTTGAAGTCGCCGAATGTCCGCAACTGGTGAAAGGCTACGGCGACACCCACGCGCAATGGCAGCCGCAATTTCAACGCGATCATGGATGCGCTTCCTCGCCTGCAGCGCATGGACGACTCCGCAGCCCGCGTGAAGCGCCTGCGCGACGCAGCGCTCGCCGACGATAACGGCCGCAAGCTGGAAGCGGCGCTGCGCGAGGTGACGGCATGAAGATCGTTTGCCTGGGAGGCGGTCCCGCCGGATTGTATTTTTCGATTCTGGCGAAGAAAGCCAACCCGTCCTGGGATATCACCGTGATCGAGCGCAACCAGCGCCGATAGCACGTTCGGTTGGGGCGTGGTGTTTTCCGACAAGACGATGGACGGCTTTCAGAGCGCCGATCCGGAGACGCACGCCGCCATCACGCAACGCGTTTCGCCATTGGGACGATATCGACGTTTTCTTCAAGGGCCGCAAGATTCACTTCGGGCGGTCACGGTTTTTGCGGCATCGCGCGCATCAAGCTGCTGCAGATCCTGCAGGAGCGCGCCGCGGGATCTCGGCGTCAAGCTGATGTTCAAAACCGAAGTCAAGGATCCGGATGAGTATCGCCGCCAGCTACGATCTGGTGATCGCGATCCGACGGCGTCTTTTCGACCACGCGCAAAAAGTACGAAGCCATCTTCAAGCCCAATATCCAGGTGCGCAAGAATCGCTTCATCTGGCTGGGCAGCAAGAAGAAGCTGGACGCCTTCACTTTCGATTTCAAGGAAACCGAGTGGGGCTGGTTCAACCTGCACGCCTACCGCTTCGATGAGGACTGGTCCACGTTCATCGTCGAGACGCCGGAGAAAAACTGGCTGAAGGCCGGGCATCGGCGACATGGAGGCGGAGGAGTCGATCGCGCTTTGCGAGAAGTTGTTTGCCGAGCGGCTGGATGGCGCCGCGCTGATTTCGAACGCGACGCATTTGCGCGGGTCGGCGGTCTGGCTGAAGTTTCATCGCGTCCTGTGCGAGAAGTGGTTCCACAACAACATCGTTCTGATCGGCGACGCCGCGCACACGGCGCATTTCGGCATCGGCTCCGGCACCAAGCTGGCCATGGAAGATGCGATGGCGCTGGCTCGCGTGCTGACGGACAGCCGGCGGCGACGTTGCAGGCGCGCTGCAGCGTTATCAGGAAGAGCGTGAAATCGAAGCGCTCAAGCTGCAAAGCGCCGCTCGCAATCGCATGGAATGGTTCGAGCAGGTGGAGCGCTACGTGCATCTCGAGCCGGAGCAGTTCACCTACAGCCTGCTCACGGGCAGCCAGCGCATCGGGCATGAGAATCTCAAGTTGCGCGATGCCGGTTACGTGGAAAGCGTCGAGCGATGGTTCGCCGCGCGCAGCGGAGTTTCTCACGCTGTGCCGCCGATGTTCACGCCGTATACCGTGCGCGGGCTTGACGCTCAAGAATCGCGTGATCGTCTCGCCGATGGCGACGTACATGGCGCACGACGGCGATGCCCAACGATTTTCATCTGGTTCATCTGGGCGCGCGCGCCATGGGCGGCGCCGCGATGGTGGTGACCGAGATGACGTGCGTCTCGCCGGACGGCGCGCATCACGCCGGCCTGCCCGGGCATGTGGAATGACGCGCAGCAGCACGCCTGGAAGCGCATCGTGGATTTTGTCCATCACGAACTACCGACGCGAAGATCGCGCTGCAGCTCGGACATTCGGGACGCAAAGGATCGACGCGCCGCGGCTGGGAAGGCATCGATCAGCCGCTGGAATCGGACAACTGGCCGCTGATTTCGGCGTCGCCGCTTCCCTACATCGAAGGCGTGTCGCAAGATCCCGCAGCGAAGCGACGCGCGACGATATGGATCGCATCAAGGCAGATTTCGTTGCAGCCGACGCCGGCGCGGGATCGCAGCCGGATTCGACTGGCTGGAATTGCACTGCGCGCACGGCTATTTGCTGTCGAGCTTCATTTCTCCGCTCACCAATCAGCGCACGGATGAATACGGCGGTTCGCTGGAGAATCGCTGCCGCTATCCGCTCGAAGTGTTTCGCGCGATGCGCGCAGTCTGGCCGCAGGACAAGCCGATGAGCGTTCGCATTTCGGCGCACGATTGGGCGCCGGGCGGACTCACTCCGGAAGACGCGGCGATCGTCGCGTGCTTTTTCAAGGTCGCCGGCGCCGACGTGATCGATTGCTCCTCCGGCCAGGTGAGCAAGGCCGAGCAGCCGGTCTACGGGCGCATGTTCCAGGTGCCGTTTTCGGATCGCATCCGCAATGAAGTCGGCGTGCCGACGATCGCGGTGGGCAATATTTTCGAAGGCGATCACGTGAATACGATCATCGCCGCGGGCCGGGCGGATCTGTGCGCGGTCGCGCGTCCGCATCTCGCCGATCCGTCGTGGACGCTGCATGAGGCCGCTAAACAGGCGTATGCCGATGTTTGGTGGCCGCCGCAATATCTGAACGGCAAGCAACAACTCGAGCGCAACCTGGCGCGCGCGGCGCTGTTGAGGCTGCAGGCATGATGTTGGCCGGAAAGCATGCGCTGGTCACTGGCGGAGCGCGCGGTATCGGCGCTGCCATAACGCGGGCGCTGTTGGCGCATGGCGCGCGCGTGACGATCCTCGGCCGCGAACTCAGGCCGGATTCAGCGGAGTACGTTCGCGCCGACGTCACCGATCCGGCGGCTGTGGCGCAGGCGTTCGATCAGGCGCGCCAGCGATCCGGCACCATCGACATCTTAGTAAATAATGCCGGGCAAGCGAGTTCCGCGCCGTTTTTAAAAACCGATCTGGCGCTGTGGCGGCGCATGATGGCGGTGAATCTGGATGGAACTTTCCACTGCATTCAGGCGGCGCTGCCGGGCATGCTCGAATCTGGATGGGGACGCATCGTTAACATTGCCAGCACGGCAGGAGTTACCGGATACAGTTATGTCTCGGCGTATTGCGCCGCTAAACACGGCGTGGTGGGATTGACGCGCGCGCTCGCGCTGGAGCTGGCAACCAAGGGCGTGTCGGTCAACGCGGTGTGTCCGGGATTTACTGAAACGGACATGCTCAACGAGACGGTCGCGAACATCACCGCCAAGACGGGGCGCACGCCGGAGCAGGCGCGGGCTGAGCTCGCCGCGCGCAATCCGCAGAAGCGCCTTATCCAGCCTGCGGAAGTTGCGAACGCTGTTGCGTGGTTGTGCCTGCCCGGCAGCGAGGCTATCACCGGACAGACCATCGCGGTGGCTGGCGGGGAAGTGATGTGAGGGGAGCTCTATGGCAAGTTCTTCGATGACCCAAGTGGATTTGGAAACGCGCGCAACCAAGGAAGATCATCAGGCATTGCGCTTGTGGCTCCGCCTGCTCTCGTGCACGGTGCGCATCGAGAACCAGGTGCGTGGCAGGCTGCGGCACGAGTTCGGCACAACACTGCCGCGCTTCGACCTGATGGCGCAGCTGGAGCGCTGCCCAGATGGGCTGCGCATGACCGAACTCTCCCAGCGCCTGATGGTGTCGGGGGGCAATGTTACAGGCATTGCGGACCAACTCGAGCGGGAAGGGTTGGTTGCGCGAACATTCGATCCCAGCGATCGCCGCGCGTCCACCGTCAAACTCACCGAGGCCGGGATCAAGCGGTTTCGCGAAATGGCGGCGAGTCATGAGCAGTGGATCATCGAGCTACTCGGTTGCCTCAGCCAAGCCGAGAAAGAAACGGTTTTCGGGATGTTCCGCAAACTCAAAGCGCATCTGAGCGAGGGCGCGGAAGCATTTGAGGCCCGACGATAATGCGCTATCTCCCTGGAGAGCCGCATCAGTTGCCGGGTGTGCGGAGAGCGCTCGCGGGCTATCAGGCTCGCCACTTCACCTATGAGGTGGAAAGCAAAGTTGCCACCATTACGCTCAACCGCCCTGAGCGGAAAAATCCACTGACGTTCGATTCTTATGCCGAGCTGCGGGAACTGTTCCGCGCCGCGGCGCAGGCGGACGACATCAAGTCCATTGTGGTGACGGGCGCTGGCGGCAATTTCTGTTCAGGTGGCGACGTGCATGAAATCATCGGCCCGTTGACCAAGCTGGATATGCCCGGTTTGCTGACGTTCACCCGCATGACCGGCGATGTGGTGAAGGCGATGCGCGCTTGTCCGCAGCCGATCGTCGCCGCCGTTGACGGAATTTGCGCCGGTGCTGGTGCCTTGCTGGCGCTCGCATCCGATCTTCGCCTCGGGACGGCGCGCAGCAAGACCGCGTTCCTGTTCGCCCGCGTTGGCTTAGCCGGTTGCGACATGGGAGCTTGCGCGCTGCTGCCCCGCGTCATCGGCCAGGGCCGCGCTTCGGAATTGCTCTATACAGGGCGTTTCATGAACGGCGAGGAGGCAGAGCGCTGGGGATTTTTCAATCGCCTGTGCGCTCCGGAATCGCTGCTGGCGGAGGCACGGACTCTGGCTGCCGAGTTGGCCGCCGGCCCTACATTCGCTCATGGCATGACCAAAAAGATGCTGCAGCAGGAATGGAACATGGGCGTGGATGAAGCCATCGAGGCCGAGGCACAGGCGCAAGCGATTTGCATGACGACCAACGATTTCCATCGCGCCTACCACGCCTTCGCCGCCAAACAGAAACCCCTGTTCGAAGGCGACTGAGCATGGCCGATCGCAATTATCTGGAGTGGCCATTTTTCGAGCAGCGCCATCGGGCGCTCGCAGCGGAGCTTGGATCGATGGGCCGCCGGCCACGTGCGCGATGCGCACGGCCACGATGTCGATGAAGCCTGCCGCGGGTTGGTGCGGCAACTCGGAGACGCGGGCTGGCTGCAGTACGCAGTGGCCGACACCATCGACACCCGCGCAGTGTGTCTGATTCGCGAAACCCTGGCGCGCCATTCCGGCCTGGCGGATTTCGCGTTCGCGATGCAGGGCCTCGGCACAGGCGCGATCAACCTGTTTGGCAGCAATGCTCAGAAGCAGAATTATCTGACTCGCGCCGGAAGAGGTACAGCCATTGCAGCCTTCGCGTTATCGGAACCGGACGCTGGTTCCGATGTTGCAGCGATGCAGTGCGCAGCGCGCCTGGATGGCGATCATTACGTTTTGAATGGCGAAAAAACCTGGATCTCGAATGGCGGCATCGCCGACTTCTACGTCTTGTTCGCACGCACCGGCGAAGCTCCCGGATCGCGCGGAATCACCGCGTTTATCGTTGAACCGGACGCGCCCGGCTTCCAGGTCGCCGAACGCATCGAGGTCATCGCTCCCCATCCATTGGCGCGTCTGGTGTTCCAGGACTGCCGCATTCCGGTGTCGCAACGCATCGGCGAGCCGGGGCAGGGATTCAAGATCGCCATGTCCACACTGGATGTTTTTCGCACGTCGGTCGCCGCGGCCGCCCTCGGCTTCGCGCGCCGGGCAATGGAAGAAGCGCTGCGCCGGGCAACGACGCGCAAGATGTTCGGGCAAACGCTGGCGGATTTTCAATTGACGCAAGCCAAACTGGCGGACATGGCAACCGGCATCGACGCCGCGGCGCTGCTCACCTATCGTGCCGCGTGGATGCGCGATCAGGGACGGCGGGTGACGGTCGAAGCCGCCATGGCCAAGATGACCGCTACCGAGACCGCGCAGCAGGTGATCGACGCGGCCGTCCAGATATTCGGCGGTCTCGGTGTCGCCAGCGGAGAGATTGTGGAGCGCCTCTATCGCGAAATCCGCCCTCTGCGCATCTACGAGGGCGCAACCGAAGTGCAACAACTGATCATCGCGCGCGGCATCATCAAGGCGTTCCAGGAAAGCGAAGCGTAGGCAAAAACTATGGAAATCCTGCAACCGGCTGATTGGCCGCGTCCAAAAGGTTATGCCAACGGCATTGCCGCGCACGGCCGTTCGGTGTTCGTGAGTGGAATGGTCGGCTGGGACGCGCAGGGGAAATTCGTCAGCAGCGATTTCGCCGCGACAGACACGCCAGGCGTTGATGAATATTGTCGAAGTGTTGGCCGCAGCCAACGCCACGCCGGAGCATATCGTGCGCATGACCTGGTACGTGGTCGACAAAAAGGAATACGCAGCCGCCGGAAAACAGATCGGCGCGGCGTATCGAGAGATCATCGGTTCCCACTACCCGGCGATGAGCGTGGTTCAGGTGGTCGCGTTGGTCGAGGACCAGGCGCGCGTGGAAATTGAAGTTACTGCGATGGCGCCGGACGTGTAGGTGTAAAATACAGGCGTCATGAAACGTCTTCGCATAACCACTTACGCCATCGCCATTGGCTTGACTGCCTCCACCACATGGAGCGCGCCTGCTGGCAGCGGCGTCTTGCTGGTGGCTAATAAAGGCGACCATACGCTGGGCATTATCGATCCGGCTGCCAGCAAACAGATCGCGGTCGTCGCGGAAAATGGCGTGACCGGCCATGAAGTCATCGCGTCGCCTGACGGCAAGACCGCTTACGTTCCGATCTACGGCGATTCGGGCGTCGGGAAACCGGGAACCAACGGCACCAACATTATGGCGATCGACGTGGCGTCCCGCAGTGTCGCCGGTAATCTGGATTTCGGCCACGGCGTACGTCCGCATTGCGCTCAGTTCGGTCCGAAGAACGGGCTGCTCTACGTCTCGACAGAACTGGAAAATTCCATTTCGATCATCGATCCGAAGACGCTAAAAGTGGTCGGATCAATCCCGACTGGCCAGCCGGAATCGCACATGTTCGTAATCAGCCACGATGGCAAGCGCGCCTATACCGCGAATGTAGGTCCCGGGACCGTCTCTGTGCTGGATCTCGATGCGCGCAAAACGCTCAAAGTGATTCCGATTTCTCCCACCACGCAGCGGATCGCGATATCGATGGACGACAAAATGGTCTTCACCGCCGATCAGACCAAGCCGCGCTTAGCTGTGATTCAGACCGGTACAAATAACGTCGAGAGCTGGATTGATTTGCCGGGTCCCGCTTACGGCACCGCGCCCACGCCGGACGGAAAATGGCTGGTGGCTGCGCTCCCTACCGTAAACAAGGTCGCGATTATCGATCTTCAGACGCTGCGCGTGGCGCAAACCATCGATGTGCCCAAGACTCCCCAGGAAGTTTTAGTGCGGCCTGATGGAAAGATGGCTTACGTCTCCTGCGACGCGAGCGGGAAAGTTGCGGCCATCCGCACGTCGGACTGGAAGGTCGACGCGCTAATCGACGCCGGCAAAAGTGCGGACGGCCTGGCGTGGAGCGCGGGCCGCTGATATCTTCATCGAAAGGAGAGACGACATGAGAAATCCTGTTCGCTCAGCGGTACTCGCTCTCATCGCATTTGTGCCGCTGGTTGCGCAATCGCCCCAAGGCTGGAAGGTGCGCGTCGATCGCAGCACTGCAGCTTCGGACCCGGACGCCGCCGGCGACGTCAAGTTCGTCACCATGGGTTCGGGCTTTCATGCCACCAATCCCAAAGCGGCCGTTTACTGGAATCCGGCGAATACCGCGATGGGTAATTACACTGTCAAGGGCACATTCACGCTGATGAAGCCCAGCGGCCACAACAACTATTACGGTCTGGTCTTTGCAGGCAGCGGTCTCGATGGCGCGCAGCAGAGTTATCTGTACTTTGTGATTGCGCAAAACGGGACTTGGCTGATCAAGAGCCGCGACGGCGACGCCACCAGCAACATAGCGCCGAAGACGCCCAACGACGCGGTGAAGCAGCCCGACGCTAGCGGAAAATCCACCAACGCTCTCGAGGTGCGCGTGGGCGCCGACAAGATCGATTTCGTGGTCAACGGCGTAATCGTGCACACGGAACCAAAGACCGGCGCCATGGCGAAGACCGACGGCATCTATGGCATCCGCGTCAATCATCTGCTCGAAGTACAAGTGGACGGATTGACGGTGTCCAAGTAGCCGCTTCCATGAACCCTCTGGGAGGGTTGGTCACGTTGCTGATTCCGCTGCTCGCCGCCCAGATTTTGCCGACCGGTCACGTGGATGAACATCGCCGGCTGTTCGCCGATTTTAACCAACGGCTGGCTGAAAATCCGCGCGACGCGTTGGCCTTTGCGCGCAACGCTGTCACCGAAGCCACGCGCTTGCAGCGGGACGATCCGCGCCGCGGCGATGCCCTCGAAATGCTGTGTCTGGCCCTAATGAACGCGGGTGATACCGGAAAGATGCTGGTGCCAGTCACCGAACTGGTTCGCATTCGCAAAGCCGCGCAGCCGCCGGAGCCCGAGATCGAAGCGCTGGCTTTAGGGTTCTACGCGGTTGCGCTGTTTGCCGCAGACCGCGCCGAGGAATCCGACAAGGCGCTGCGCGATCAACTCGCGGCATACCGCCTTGCGTTTGATCCCCCAAACATCCAGTTGGCGCAAAAGCTCGAATTGCAAGCCGAAATGGTGCAGAACAATTTCGGCCGCAAAGCCTGGGCCATCGATCTTCTGAAAGAGGCGGTCGAGATTCGCCTCACCCATCCGGAGAGTTCCGCGGGCAAACTCGCCGAAAGCCTCGAGCAACTCACCCTGTATCAAATGCAGCGCGGCGAGATTTCCGACGCCGAGGCCAATCTGAAACGCGCCCAGGCATTGCTCGAAAAGGAGATCCAACGCGACCCGGCGCGCGAGGAAAACAAAGCCGGCCTGGGGCAGATTCTGGTACTGCGCTCCGGTGTCGCGGGGAAGCTGGCGAAGCGTGATGTAGCCGTGTCTTTGGCCGAGCAGGCGCGCCGCCTGACATTCCGCGACCGCATCCTCAGCGCGGAAAATGCCATCGGAGTGGCCGATTCGCTCAGCGTGACATACGAGAATCTGGGTGATCTACCACGTGCCGTAGCTGAACAGAACCAAGCCGTGGACGTCTTTCGCCAGAATCAGGATCTGCTGGAAAAGGGCGATCTTGATGTCGGCCTTCTCGGCGATCTCTACGTCACGCTTGCACAGCTTCATACCCAGCTCCTCAATCTCGACGAAGCGCGCCGCCACATCGCCATGGCGCACGACATCCTCGGCGACTCGGCGGAAGTATTTTTCGCTGAATCCGAAATCGCCCGGCAAACGGGCGACAATGCTACCGCCGTCCGGCACTACCAGGAAGCGCTGCGAACGCGCAAAGAGAGCATCACCGAGGCTACCGTCTTCTTTGGCACGACGCGTAAATCAGCAGATGCTCCAAAGGGCCAAGTGGGTTTCGGCGGCGAGGTCGCCCCGGAAATATCGCTCGGCCGTGCCGCCGTTCTGGTTCCCGGCGCGCAGTTCAGCGACGCCACGTGGCACCATCGCAAGCGCCCGGCAGTAGTTCCGGTCGGCTCGTCAACCGAGGCCGAAAAGCTGCTAATACGAGAAGCGCAGACGCTCAAGCCGGCCGAACTCGCCACCGCCATTCGAGCGATATTGGCCTGCGCGCGCCTCTACCCTCATTCCGCGCTGGTGTTTGTCCACGGCTACAACGTCAGCTTCGAAGCCGCCGTGCAGCGCGGCGCGCAACTGATCCGCGATCTCAACTACGATGGCCCGGCATTCGTCTTTTCCTGGCCTTCGCAAGACCGGCTGCTGCGTTACAGCAAGGACCGCGCCATTGCCGATCAATCCGCCGAAAGCTTGGCCCAGTTTTTGCAGCAGGTGCAGCAGATCACGGGCGACGCGAGGATCCACATCGTCGCGCACAGCATGGGCAATCGTGTTTTGCTGCCAGCCTTGGCCAGCGCCACGTCGACTGCCGTGCGCGCGAAAATTGGCGAGGTGATTCTGGCCGCGCCAGCCGTTCCCCAGGTCGAGGCCATGCGTTGGCTGGATCAACTCAACGAGCAGGGCCTCCGCCACTTCACGCTCTACGCCTCCAAAGTGGATTTGGCGATGTGGGCCGCGCTGGCATTCACCGAAGGCACGCTGCTCGCCGGCCACTCTTACAACGGCCAACCGTTTCTGCATCCCGGCCTCGAGAGCATCGACATCTCCGAAGCCGGCCTGACTCTGGATCTCAACCACGACGTGTTCGCGTCGAATCCGGTAATGGTGGAGGACATGAGGCAGTTGCTGCAAAAAGGTGTCCGCCCGCCGGACCATCGCCTCTCCACGCTCGAACCAAGAGGCAGCTACTGGTACTATCGCGAGCCCGTGGCCGCACGGAGGGTTCCATGAGCCAGAACCGAAGACAATTCGCGGTGGCCGTGATTTCCAGCGTGGCCCTCGCACAAGACGCGAATCGCAAGCCCGTGCTGGTCGAGCTATTCACTTCCGAAGGCTGCTCGAGTTGTCCACCTGCCGATCTGCTGCTGGAGAAACTCGATCGTTTGCAGCCCGTTCCTGGCGCGGCCATCATCGTGCTCAGCGAGCATGTGGATTATTGGAATTCCGCTGCCTGGAAAGATCCGTACTCGTCGGCGGTATTCAGCCGCCGCCAGCAAACGTACGCGAACCGGTCCAGGCTGGAGAGCGTGTACACGCCGCAAATGATCGTGGATGGCGCGGCTGAGTTCGTTGGTAACGACGGGCGGCGTGCGCAATCCGCCATCGCCGAAGCCAGCAAGCAGGAAAAAATCGGCGTCCGCATCGCAATAGTCGCGAGCGGCGTTCGCGTCGAAGTCGATGCGCTGCCAAAATCCGCCGGCCGCCGCGAAGCCGACGTGTATCTCGTACAGGCCGACGAGAGCGGCACCAACGATATTGCCGGCGGCGAAAATAAGGGCCGCCGCTTGCATCACATCGCGATGGCGCGCCGCATCGAAAAGCTGGGCACAGTGAGCGCGCGGACGGCGTTCAGCAAAGATGCGCCCGCCCAAGCGACCCCCGCCGCCATGCGTTGGATCGCTTTCGCGCAAGAGCCCGCAAGCGGCCGGGTTTGGGGTGCGGCAATGTCCGCCATTGCGGGATCGAGATAGAATACAAGGCGATGAATCGCCGTGAACTTTTGCGCAACACACTCCTGGGCGCAGTAGGCGCCACTGCCGCCGTCGAAGCCCGTGAATTTCCAGCAAATTATGACGCCTCCAAAGAATTGGCCAACCCCAACTGGAAGCCTGCGTTCTTGAGCGAGCATCAGAACGAGAACGCTGCTCCTGCTGAGCGACATGATCATTCCGGAAACCGATACGGCGGGAGCAAAAACGGCGCTGGTGAATCGCTTCATCGATCTGCTGCTGGCCGCCGAGACGCACGACACGCAGCAATCGTTCCTCAACAGCCTGGCGTACATCGACGGCGCAGGCGCGCAGCCGTTATGGCGGCGCGTTCGTGCATATTCCGAAAGAGGCGCAGCTCGAGCTGCTGCACTTTTTCGCGTATCCGAATTCGCTGCAGACGTGGGGCGAAGGCAAGACCGGCGAGCAGATCGGGCTACACCCACTTTCAGAATCTGAAGGGCTGGATTTCGCGCATCTTCTACAGTTCAGAAGCAGGCATGAAGGCTCTCGGATGGAACGGCGAAGCGCCGCACGGCGACTGGACCGGCTGCGATCCGGAGGCCAAGAAAGCGCGGCTGATCATGCGGCACAGATCTTTCCCAAACCTTCGACGCGATCGTGGTGGGCTCCGGCGCCACCGGCGGATGGGCTGCCAAGCGCCTCTCCGAAGCCGGTTTGACACGTGGCGCTGCTCGAAGCGGGCCGCAATATTTCGCCCAACGAATTCACCGAGCACATGCAGCCTTACCAAGCTGCAATTCCGCGACTATGTCGCCGGAGATCGTGAAGACGCGGCCGATCCAGAAGCAATGCTACGCCTGCTGGAGTACAACTACGATTGGTTCGTCAACGATCTGGAAAATCCATACAGCACGCCGCAAGGACAAGCCGTTCACCTGGCAGCGGCTGCGCATCGTGGGCGGACGGACGCTGGTGTGGGGCCGCCAGAGCTATCGCATGAGCGATCTCGATTTCAAGGCCTACAGCCACGATGGCTACGGCCAGGATTGGCCGATCTCTTACGCCGATCTCTCGCCGTACTACGACATCGTCGGAGGATTACGTCGGCATCAGCGGCTCGGTAGAGAACAATCCCGGCGCTGCCCGATGGACATTTTCTGCCGCCCATGGCGATGACCTGCGGCGAGGAATTCATGCGCGACCAGGTGAAGAAGAAGCTGGGCCACACGATCACCATCGGACGCATCGCGATGCTCACGCAAAAACCACAACGGACGCGCGGCGTGTCACTACTGCGGCCCCTGCGAGCGCGGCTGCAACACGTTTTCGTATTTCAGCAGCCCGTTTACCACGGTCAAAGATGCGCTCAAGACCGGCAAGTGCACGCTCGTCACCAACGCCGTGGTGGCGCACATCAATCGCGACAAGAGCGAGAATCGCGCCGCCGGCGTGACGTTCGTCGACCGGATGACGCATCAGACCAAGGAAGTGAAAGCCAAGACGCGTGATCCTGTGCGCGCAGGCGCTCGAATCCACGCGCATTTTGTTGAATTCGACCACGCGCGAAGGCAGCGCCGGGCTGGGCAATTCCAGCGGACTGCTGGGTCGCGGCTTGATGGATCACGTCACCGGCGGCGCGCGCCACCGGCGAACTGCCCGGCTTCGAAGTGAATCCGTCGATGAACGGCGCGCATCGCGCCAACGGCATTTACGTGATCCGATTTCGCAATCTGATGACAGGGCAAACAGCACAAGCGCTTCATTCGCGGCTATGGATATCAGGGCGGCGCGGGGCCGCAGTTCGATTTCAGCGCGCCCGGATTCGGCGCCGGCTACAAGCAGGCGGTGGTGCAGCGGAAGCGTACGGGATTTCCGCGGGCTGCGTTCGGCGAGTCGCTGGCGTATCAACGACAACTTTGTGGCGATCGACCCGAATCTGAACGACGCCTGGGGCATTCCGGCGCTGCACATCAGCATGACGCATCGCGACAACGAGAAAGCGATGATGGAGGATGCGGCGGTCTCCGCCGCCGAGATGCTGGAAGCGTGCGGCGCGAAGAATATTCAGGTCAGCTCGCGCGTGGCCGAGCCCGGCATGGCGATCCACGAATTAGGAATCGCGCGCATGGGCGACACGATCCGAAGAAGTCGGTGACCAACGGCTGGTGCCAGTTGCACGACGTGCCGAATGTGTTCGCGATGGATGGCGCGTGCTTCGTGTCGTCAGCGATGCCAGAATCCCACGCTGACCATGATGGCGATCACGGTGCGGGCTTGCGATCATCTGATGGAGCGGTTTAGGAAAAAAGAAGTGTAGCGGCGGAAGGTGGTGCCGGAGGTGGGACTTGAACCCACACGCACAGTGAAGTGCGCCGGATTTTGAGTCCGGTTCGTCTGCCAATTCCGACACTCCGGCGATTGAGCGTCTTTCTGATTGTAGCCTAACTTCCGGGTCAGATCGCCAGCAGGCCGGGTCACGATCAGGAGGGACCTAGACCTCGGTCGCAAGAAAAGCATAAGCCTCTTGAGGGCGAGATGATTCGCAAGATAGCAATGGTGTGGTGCGTGGCGGGCGCGGTGATGTTCATCTACGCCCTGGTGACAATCAAGGCATACCGGCGCGGTCTGGCCCGAAGCTTTGAGCCGATTTGGGCTTGGATGGCGGAGTCGTACGGCGCGGTGATAGGCTTCCATATTTCGGAGGGCCAGTTTCTTGCGCTAATGATTGTGCTGGTCATTGCGCTTGTTATCGGATTCCGCTTGGGAGCCCGTTGAGTTGAGGTGCTCGGCGAATGGACCGGGAAGAAGGAGTCAGTCTATGACAAGATTGACCGCGTGGGTGATCCGTCGGCCTAAACTCAAGCAAGGGATCGTCTCACTAATCGAAGGGATCGTCTCACTAAGCGAAGTCGCCGAAACCTTGTGGAAATTCGGGAAGCGGGCGTTCTGGGTATTACTGGCGTTCTTCCTCTTCTTCGCAGTGATTGGTGACATCCTCGTATACCTCGCCCCTTCCAGCCCTTATGCATATGCCTTCAAGTACAGCGTTGATGATTCAAACGTGACGATCAGTCACCGACCTCACAATTGCGATTGGGGGTCGGCCCCGTTGGGCGATAAGCATTGTCACTACAAAGCGGAGGTGAGCAGCGTTCGTACGGGCACCTCCAAAGATGGCACTACTCCGCTCGTGTCTTATGACGAAGGGAAGACGTGGAGCGTCAACACAGACCATGTAAAGCCATCGGTATTTGTTTTGTGGACCAAGGTCGATGAATAGTGGCGGCTACGTTTTAACTTCTCCAATCGCTTCAAGAAAACGTAATACGACTGCGGCACGGCTAGCGAAATTCTCAGCGAGAATCTTGGCCTCTTCGATGGCTGGTTTTGCGGACCCAAACTGCTCGGCGTGTTTCTTCATGATGTATTTGCCCAGTTCGATTTCACTAAAACCAGGCTGGCGGACAATCATGTTCAGATCACGATAGAATCGCTCATCGTCTGACCAATGGCGGGATGTCCACGTTTCGACTTTCAGGAAATTGTTTTCAAGTGCTTCATACATCGCAATACCTCGGGCCTTCGCAGCCATAGCCTTCTTGTGATAGCGCGCGTTGTAGCCCGTCTGACCGCAAACTTTACATGTGACAATACGCTTTGCCTTGAGTCCGGTTCGTCTGCCAATTCCGACACTCCGGCGATGAGCGTCCTTCTGATTGTAGCCTAAACTTCTCGCCTAAATCGCCAGCGCCACCAGGCCCGTAACGATCAGCGCCCCGGCCCACACCTGGTCCAGATTCAGCCAGGCTTTGCGCAGCATCGCCAAGCCCACCTTCTGGTAAACCACCAGCGCAATCAGCGCCGTCAGGGTCAGATAGCCGAGCGAGTGGACCAGCGTCGCCTCCGCGCCGGTCACTGGATCCGTCATGCCGGCGCGTGTGCATATGATGGCCGCCCGCCGGCATGCCCATCACCACCGGCAGCACCATCAGGCCCGCGCCGTGCGCCGACGCCATCAGGAAAGACCACAGCGTCAGCTCGCGGAACCCCACCTGCATTCCCACCCATTTGAAATGGCGATGCTGCACCAGCCGGTACATGCCGAGCGAAACCAGCGCCGCCGCCACCACCCATTTCAAGGTTTCGAGCGGCAGCACGATGCGCATCATGCTCGCCAGCGCCAGCACGACGCCGATCGCCGCCGCATGTCCCAGCGCGATGGGCGCAAGCGACCGCACCACCGCGCGCCAGCTTTTCTCCTGCATGCCGAGCGCGACCGCGAACAGCCAGCCCATTCCCGGGTTGAGGCCGTGATACGCGCCCAGAAAGAAGAGCGCGGGCCAGCCCCAGTCCCCTGCGGCGCTCATGAGTAGCAGTAGGAATCGGAGGAGGCGTCGCCGCCTTCCAGGCGCACCTGGTGGCCGCGCAGCTCGCCGAAATCCACGAAAAAGTTGGGATCGATGTCCATGCCGCCTTCCGGACGGGCGTTCAATTTCACCATCCAGCTCTGGATTCCCTCGGGATAAAATTGCGCGTCCCAAGGCGAATAGAGCGAGTTGGTGAAGTAAATGCGCTTGCCGTCGCGGCTGACTTCCACCATTTGCGGCGCGCCGTTGAGCGGCGTCTTGGGCTGCTTGGGATGCGCGGCTTTGCGCACGATGCCGCCCAAATGCACGGAGCCGGTTTTCTTGGGATGCAGCGGATCGGAGACATCGTACTGCAGAAATTCGCCGGTGCCGAAGCAGGAGACGTAGAGAAAGCGGTCGTCGAGCGAAAGATTGATGTCGGTGACCAGCGGCGGCACGGCTTTGAAACCTTGCAGCAGCGGCGGCAGCGTTGCCGGATCGGCCGGCTCGGCGGGAATTTCGATGACCTTGCGCACATCCCACTTGCCGCCGTCTTTGACGCCACAGCCAGATGGATGCCGACAGATCTTTCAGTGACACCACCACGCCCAGGAAGCCGTAGGGGCGCGTGGGATCGTGGGCCGGGCGCAGCTCGAGCGCCATTTGTTGTTCCGCGCCCAGGTCCAGTTCCTGCAGGTGGCGGCGCTTGCGGCAGATCCCAAACGTGCAGCTTGTGACCGTAGCCGCCCTTCAGCAGAATTTCCGGATTCACGCCCTTGTTCACCATGTTGGGCGTGCCCCACTCGCTGGTGATTACGGTGTCGAAGCCCAGGTGCCACCAGAAATCGTAGGCCAGTTGCTGCGGGCCGCGGTCCAGTTCCCACTTGCCCATGATGTCGAAGCTGTCCTGATCCATCACGAAGATTCCGCCGGGACCGTCGCCGTCGGGCGCGCCGAGGGCGCTCGCGTAAATTCCCTCCGGCCCGCAATGAATCGTGTGCGGCGAGGCGTAGCCGGTGCGCGCCGCCAGCGTTTCCGGCTCAATCACTTTGACGATTTGCGGCTTGCGCGGATCGGGCTTGGTGTCGATGATATGAATGCGCGACGAATTGATGCCGGGAACGATCAGATAGCGCCGCTCGACATGCGGATGCGGCGCGTACGGGACACAGGCAAGCGCTGCACGCGTTCCATCCGAAATGGTGCAGCTCATCGCCGGCGTTGGGCATGTCGACCTGCCCCACGAGGTGGCCGTAGCCGGTCGACGAAGGGTCCAGATCCACCACGCCCAGCGCGTCAGGACGGCCATTGTCCTTGGCGTTGAGCATCGCCACATAGGCCAGCTTTTCGGCTGGCGCCTGCATGGCCATTTTCGGAGACGGATAGAACGTAGGATCAGGGCGCCACAACGCCATACGAGTTCTCCTTCATACAAACACGCGAATTTAGTGGACCATTTCTATCAAAATAGCGGTAAACCGTCAAACCCTACCGGCCGGCTACTTGCCCGCGTCACATTTGAACCACACCTCCGCGCGCTACAATAGCTGCTCGGGAGGCGCTCCGATGGCGGACGTAGTACTGCGGCCCAGTTTGAAATTCGTTAAGGTTGGTTACCTAACCACGCTGGTCTTGATCGGCGCCGCCGTGTGGGTTCACTTCACCTATTTGCGTGATGAGCCGCCCTGGTTGCCGGCGGTGGCGGCGCTTCTGCTGCTTTGGCCCATCAATCGCCACGCCCGCCGCCAGGCCGTCAAAGTCACCATTGAGGGCGAAAAGCTCAATTACCAGTCGGGGTGGTTTTCAAAAACCACGCGCATTATTCAATTATCGAAGGTGCAAGACGTGCGCGTGAACCAGACTATGGTGCAACGAATTTTCGGAGTGGGCGATGTGGCTATCGAGACCGCAGGCGAAGCCAGCCGGCTCACCGTGCCGAATCTCGATCAGCCGCAGGCAGTGGCCAATCAGATTCTAGACGGATTTCACAAAACATGATCGCGCGCCATCAGGCGATCAGGTCTTGAATCACATTGCCGCCCACGTCGGTGAGGCGGAAATCACGCCCGCTGTAGCGGAACGTCAGCTTGGTGTGATCCATTCCCAGTTGGTGAAGGATCGTCGCGTGCAGATCATTCACGTGGACCGGTTTTTCGACGGCAGCGAAACCGAGATCGTCGGTCGCGCCATAAGCCAGGCCGCGTTTGAATCCACCGCCTGCCACCAACGTAGTGAAGCCCAGATTGTTGTGATTGCGGCCGTATTCGAGGGTGCCGCTGATTTCCTTGGTGGGCGTGCGGCCGAATTCGCCGCCGACGATCACGATGGTGTCATCCAGCATGCCGGTCGATTTCAAATCTTCCAGCAGCGCCGCAATCGGCTGATCGGAGAGCAGCGCCAGTTTGCGATGGTCGAAAATATCGGAGTGGCTGTCCCACGGATTGCGATTGCCGAAGTAGATCTGCACCATGCGCACGCCACTCTGTAGCAGGCGCCGGGCCATCAGACAGCCGTGCGCGAAATGCCCGTTGCCGTAGCGGTCGCGCGTGGCCTGGCTCTCGCGGCGGATATCGAAAACTTCCCGCGCTTCGGTCTGCATGCGAAAAGCCATTTCCATGGACTGGATGCTGGCCTCGAGCTGCGGCTCACCCTCGGATTGCATTTGCAGGCGATTCAGGCTGGCCAGGAGATTCAATTGACTGCGCTGCTCACTGGGGCTGCGGCGCGCGCCCTGCACATACTGAATGAGCTTGGCAGGATCGAGCTCATCCATATTGCGCACATGCGTGCCTTGATAAATTCCCGGCAAATAAGCGCTGGTCCATAACTGCGCGCCCATCACCGGGACGCCGGGGCAGAGCACCACAAATCCGGGAAGGTTCTGATTTTCCGTGCCCAGTCCGTACGTGATCCAGGAACCCATGCCGGGATGCCCAGGCACCAGATGCCCGGTGCTCATGCGCATCAGGCCGATTTCGTGACCGGGATTATCGGTGTGCATGGAGCGGATCACGCAGCAATCGTCGATGTGTTCCGCAACTTTGGGAAACAGCTCGCTCACTTCGATGCCGCTTTGCCCGTATTTGCGGAAGGTGAACGGTGTGCCCATGAGTGGGCCTAGCCCGGCGGCGGCTTTGAAGGCCTCCGGTGCCATCTCGCCATCGTGCTTGGTCAGCTCAGGCTTGGGATCGAAGGTGTCGATATGCGAAGGCGCCCCGTTCAGGAAAAGAAACACAACGCGTTTGGCCCGCGCGGGAAAGTGCGGCTCTTTCGGCGCCAGCATGCCGGCGGCTTGGGCGTTGTCGCCCAGCAGGTGCGCGAGCGAAAGCATGCCGAAGCCGCTTCCCATATGGCGCAATGCATCGCGACGGGTAAAAGCAGTCACCATACTCATCATTTCACAAACAGGAACTCGTTGGAGCTCAACAGCACCTGCGCGTATTCGGGCCACGCGCCGGGCTTGCTTTGCAGAAATTCCTGGCCCATTTGCAGCTCTTTCGGCAGCGGCTCGCGGCCGAACAGGATTTCATAAGCCTTATGGATTCGCGCCGCATCGCCCGGCTCAGGCGCCAGACGCGCGGCGAACGCCTCGGCCTGCTTGATGACGAAATCGCTGTTCAAAAAGAATAGACGCTGCAGCGGCGTGGACGTCCCAAAGCGTTGCTCCGCACTGGCTGCCGGGTTGGGAAAGTCGAATAGCGTCATGGTAGCGTCGGTGCGGCGCCGGCTCACAAAACCGTAGACCGTGCGCCGGCTGGCATTGTCGCTGATCCATTCGGTCGGCTGGAAATATTTATCGGCTTCGCCTTCCGGCCCGGTGCGGGTAGCGAAGTTTTCCGTCAGCCATGCAGGCGGCCCGCCGACGTGCAGATCGAGTTTTCCCGAAGCCGATAACATGGCATCGCGCAGCGCCTCGGCGTCCAGACGGCGCAGGTTTGACTGCCACAAGTAACGGTTGCCGGAGTCGATGGCGTAGTCTTTGGCCGAGTGCTCGTTGGACAGCGCGTAGGTGGCCGAGAGCATGATCTCGCGATGCAGCGCCTTGATCGACCATTTATTTTCGACAAACCGCGCTGCCAGATAATCCAACAGTTCCGGGTGCGTGGGACGATCGCCCAGCTGGCCAAAATTACTGGTGCTGCGAACCAGCCCTGCGCCGAAATGATAATCCCAAATGCGATTGACCATCACCCGCGCCGTGAGCGGGTTAGTCGGGCTGGCAATCGCTTCGGCCAGTTCCAGGCGTCCACTGCCTTTCTGGAATGCGGGCGGCTCACCGTCGTAGAGCACGGACAAAAAACGTCGCGGCGCTTCTTCGCCGGGATTCCCAGGATTGCCGCCAATTGCGACATGCAAATTCGCAGGCTTGGCCGCATCCTTGATGACCTGCAGAAAGGGATACTTGGGCGGCAGGCTGTTCTTGAGCGCCTGGATTTCCGCCATCAAGCCTTCGACGTACGCTTTCCGGTCGCCATCGAGAAAGCGAATCACTTTGAGTTCGATGCCAGGCGTCTGGTAGACCTCGCCGTTGAACAGCACGCCGATCATGGGCTGATACGGCAGGTCGGGGCGCGGATTCGCGAAGTAGAGATCTTTCCAGAGCAGCAGCTTGCCGGTCTCCATGCGCTCTTTGGTCGCGTCGGAGTCTTTCTTCTCGCGGACCACGGCTGTCACCAGCGCCTGGAACTCGTCGGCCAGCTTTTGGAATTGCTGGTCGCTACCGCCGCGCTTCATCAGATCGTCCCAGGCGTCGAGATAGCGGTGTTCCTTGGGGAACGTCTTCAAATAGGCGGCCCAGCGCTCGATGGTTTCCTGATCCAGCTTCGTCTGGCGGGCGACCTCCGCGGCCGGCCGGGAAAGCGGCGGCATCACCTGGCGCGCGGCCATCAGGTAACGGGAAGCCTGGGTCGCCAGAATGTCCTGAGCTTGCGCATTCTCGCGTTTCAGGAACTCTTTCAGATCTTTGTCCAGCGCGTCCAGCTTTTTCTTTCGGGTCTGGTAGGCCTTGACGTCGTCCTCCGGAGCCAACGGATATTCGTAAAGCTCGCTGCTGGAGAAAATGCCCTGCAGCGCGTAGTAATCCTTGGTCGGGATGGGATCGTACTTGTGATCGTGACACTGCGCACAGGCCACGGTAAGCGCCAGAAATCCGCGTGTGGTCGCGTCGACGCGCTCGTCGGCGAATTCTGGACTCAACCCGTAGAAGCCCAGCCCGGGAATCAATTTGCTGCGGTCGCCATCGAGCTGGTCGCCGGCAATTTGCGCTTTGACGAACAGGTCGTAAGGCATGTCGTCGTTGAACGCGTTGATGACCCAGTCGCGATAGCGGTAAGCGTTGACGTAGGGTTCGTCTTTGGTTGAATTCAGATGGTCGTCGGAATAGCGCGCGACATCTAGCCAGAAACGGCCCCAGCGCTCTCCGTAATGCGGCGATGCAAGCAGGTGATCGACGACCTTGGCAAATGCATCCGGCGACGAATCGGCGACGAAAGCCTCCACTTCTCGCGGCGATGGCGGCAAGCCGATGAGATCGAAATAAGCGCGGCGGATCAGCACCCGGCGGCTGGCGGGCCCGACCGGCTCGAGGCCTTTGGATTCGAGGGTGGCAAGGATAAAGCGATCGATATCGTTCTTGGGCCATGCCGCATTCCTGGTGGCCGGCACAGCAGGTTTGTGCACGGGCTGGAAGCTCCAGAACGCACGCTGCTCGGGAGTGATGCGGTAAGGGCCTTTGCCGGTCTGCGGACGCGCCTCAGGCCAGACGGCGCCGCCGCGCACCCACTCGCTGAGATCGTGAATCTGATCGCCGCTGAGCTTGCCGGAGGGCGGCATCTTCACGCGGTCGTGCGTCTGGTTGACGGCTTGTATCAGCAGGCTATGGTCAGGATCGCCGGGAACGACCGCGGGGCCCGTGTTGCCGCCCTTGAGCATGCCATCGCTTGAATCGAGCTGGAGACCGCCCAGGCGCGATGTGGTGTGGCATGGGTAGCAGTTTTTCGCCAGAACCGGACGAACGCGTGTCTCGAAGAATTCGTTGGAATCGGCAGCGCTGGCGGAGCACAGCAGCAGGGAGAGGGTGAAGCAACCTATCCCTATCCGTCCCAGGCTCACGTAGATAAGAGTACCGCAATCAGCGGTCTACGTGAAAACGTTGCGCCAAACTGTGACCACCAGCGCGTGGGCCACCATGGACGCCTGAATATTGCCGCTTTGCATGCGCGCCCGGCCGTAGAACGCCCCGGCCACTGCCGCCACCAGCGCCAGCTTCCAGTTCGGAAAGCCACGATACGGCAAGTGACAGAGTCCAAACAAAATAGACGCCGCAGCCAGCGCGATATGCGGGTTTCCGGTCCACTTCTCGAACCACGTCTGGAGCAAGCCGCGGAAGACAAATTCTTCCGACAGCGCCACCACCCAGAGCGTTCCAAAGAAAACGCCAAAGACTTTCCAGATCGAAATAGCACCCGGCGCGACATGTATAAGTCCCAGCACATAGGCGAGTGGAAATCCGATGGGCAGGAAATACAGGAAATGGCGCGCGCCAATCGCCCAATCTTTATTGGCGGGAAGGAAGCCGTAGCCCGCCGGTTCCACTTTGCCGATGGCGATCAGCGCGAAGGCGCAGGTGCGAATCCACATCAGGTGCCCCAGAATATCGATGCGCTGCGGAATCGGTGTTGTATAAATCGATTCGAACAGGCGGGCCAGCAGCGGCGCTGCTGCGAAACACAGAAACGCAATGTCGACCACCGGCGAACGGGGCAGCAGCACGTACCAGAAGCAAGCCACGAGCGCCAGCGTTGTTACGACGCCGAACCCGACCCAGCGAAACTGGTGGGTCGCGACGCTATAGATCAGGTACGGAGCGACCGCGCTCACCGCCGCACCGGCCGCCAGTTTCACGTTGGAGTAGCGGAGGCGCAAGCGCTTTTGCACCGGCTCCATTCCGGGAACCAGGTAGAAGACGTACTCAAACAGAAACGCGAGGATGATAGGCGCGGCCGTCGCTACAGCCACATTTTTCTGGCCGGCGTAAATCAATCCGGCCGCAGCCAGGCCAATCCAGCCAATCCACAGCGCGGCGAAGAAACCGCTCACGGAAGAGTCTGGACGCGGATATCGCGAAACCAGACGCGGGCGGGACCGTGTCCCAGGAATCCGATGCGGCCGGTGGTGCGCGCGAGGCCAGGATGCTTCTTTAGCACGGCCGGATCGGTGATCGAATCCAGATTGGCGTCCGTGATGGTGGTGCCATTGAGCTTCACGGTGATTTGCCGGCCGTTGGCTGTGATCTCCTCATAATTCCACTGGCCGGTCGGTTTCAAAAAGCCGGTCTTGGCGGGAACGACGTCGTAGATCGAGCCGTGATACTGAGCGGGCCGGAGTTTCCCTTTGTACATGGGCGCATCGTGGTCGAGAATTTGTATCTCCATGCCGGAATACGCCGTGTCGCCGGCGAGCGGCGCGCGGATACCTATGCCATTATTCGAGCCCTCCTCCAGCTTGAATTCAAACCGGAAGACAAAGTTGGCATATTCCTTTTCGGTGAAAAGATTGCCGCCGCCGTCAGAGGGGCAGTAGAGCACGCCGTCCTCCACCAGATAGCCGGGGCCATGTTGGCCGACGATCTGCCAGCCGGTGAGATCTTTGCCGTTGAACAGCGAGACGAAGCCTTTTTCCGGAGGAGCGGCAACAGCCGCAGCGGCAACGAGAATTACGGAAGCAATACGCAGCATGATTCGACAGTGTACCGCAAAGATTTCTCGCAGAGACGCAGAGGACGCAGAGAAAACCTTAAGTTTCTTAGTAGTTCTCTGCGTCTCTGCGAGAAATCGGTTACCCCTAAATGTCGATTTCCTGCCACTGCACCACGCGCTTTTCGTAGATCGACTTGCGGCCCAGCATCGCCGTGAGGGTGGAAATCCGCGCCGACTCGGCGTTATTCAGCGGTGTCTTTCGGCCGCGCGCATTGTCGATGAACGCAGTGAGCGAGAGCAGCCCCGCATCCTGTCCCGCGTTCGGCACGTCGAGTTTGTTCTCGCCCTTCTTACCGCGTTCGATCACGGTTGCCGTTTGTAAATCGACGGCCGCCTGCGATCCGAATACGCGTTCCTTGATGCCGCTGAATCCCGGCGGATCGAAATACATGTGGCTAAACGAAAAGCGCACGTCCTCGGGAAATTCGTAAATCACGCTGTAGTTGTCCATCGTGGTGCGGCCCGACGGTTCATCTTTGTACAAGTTGATGCCGCCCGAGCCATAAGCGCGCAGCGGATGCGTACCGGCGGCCCACACCATCAGGTCGATGATGTGGCAGGCCTGTTCCACGATATTGTCGCCTGAGCGCTTCCGATCGAAGTACCACGCAGTTTGACGCGGCAAGTCACCTGTGTGGCGATAGGCCTGCAGGAAAACCACCTTGCCGATGCCGCCTTCGTGAATGAATTTCATCGCCGCCACGCGATTGGGCTCGTGGCGCAACTGCAATCCCGCCTGAAAAATGCCTTTGGCGGAAGCAGCCGCGTTGGTCACCATGCGGCATTCCTCCGGCGTGATGGCCAGCGGCTTCTCGCAGTAAACATGCTTGCCCACTTCGAGCGCCGCCATCGACATCTCTTTGTGCAGATCGACCGGCGTGGCGATCACCACTGCGTCAATATCTTTGCGGTCGAGGAGTTTGCGGAACTCGGTATAGGCTTCCGGCGAGTGCCCCGCCGCGCTGGCCGCGTCCATAGCCTTCTTCAGATTTTCAGGATCGATATCGCAAATCGCCACCACCGTGATGCCGGGAACTTTCAGCATCGTGTTGAGCAGATAGCCGCCGCGATTGCCCACGCCAATGAACGCCACGCGCACGGTGTCATTGGGCGATTGCGCCTGTAGCAGCGCTGCGCTGGCCAGCACGAAGGTGCGCCGGGAGTGATCCATTTCGTTACCGGTGCTTGGTCAGATTCTCGAACAGGAACAGGCCGCTCTTGCCGGCTACGACGAAATCCAGATCGCCGTCGCCATCCAGATCGACCACCGGAATTTGCATGCCGCCGCCGGTGCGCGAGCCGTAGTCGATCACGTGCTTCACCCATTCGATACTCTTGCCGTCGTCGGCTTTCAGGTACTCGTACCAGTAAATGCCGAGCGGTTCGCGCTCGCCCGGATCGTGGCCGTTGTGCGCCATGTAGCGTTTGCCGGTGATGAAATCTTTCTTGCCGTCGCCGTTGAGATCGATCATGGTCATGGCGTGCCCTTGCGACCAGCTTTCATCGATGAGGTGCTTGGTCCACTTGCCGCCCTCGCCCTGCTCCATCCAGAAAATGCCGTAGTTATGGGCCATCGACGTCACCAGATCGTTGCGGCCGTCGCCGTTGACGTCGAGCACATAAATGAAACCGGTGGCGTCTAGATCGAATTCGGGATGCCATTTCCAATCGCCGCTGCGCGGGTCAGGCGGCGCTTCGAACCAGCCTTTGGGCGTGATGATGTCGGTGCGCCCATCGCCGTTCACGTCACCGGCGCCGATGCCGTGACCCCAACTTTGGGGACTGACCACGTGTTTCACGAAGGCGCCGTTCTTCAACTCGTACCAGGCCAGCGGCGCTTCTTTCTGTCCGAATTGCGGCAGCAGCTCGCGCGCTTTGCCATCGTTATCGATGTCTACAAGGAACGTGAATTCGCCGGACCAGCCGTTCTCGATCGTGTGCTTTTTCCACTCGCCCTTGCCCTTGCCTGGATTCTCCATCCAATACAGTTCCTTGGTGAAGTAGGAGCAGCTCACGATATCGATATTGCCGTCGCCATTGACATCAATCGGCAGGTCGCTAAAGTTGTCGATATAGTTATTGCCGAAACTGATGGTGCGAAATTTGTGCTTCACCCACTTGGGCCCCTCGTACCAGTTTTCACCGGAGACGATGTCGGGCTTGCCATCGCCATTGATGTCGGCGACGGCGGCGCTTTCGTTGGCGCCCAGGTCGAGCGTGTGTTTTTCGAAAAGAATTTCCTCGGTATGCCCGATCGCCCAAGCCGCGAGCGCCACGCTCAGGCACAGCACAATTGCGATACAATGCCGCGTCATGCGGTTGATTGTACCTCTTTTGTTTGCGGCCACAGCCTGCGTTGGCGAAGTGCACTTTCGCGCGCAGGAGATCCAGCGCGATTTTGGGATCGGCTATGCCGTTGTGATTGCCGACGTGAATGGCGATCACAAGCCGGATATCGTGGCCATCAATCCGACGCAGGTGGTCTGGTTCGAGAATCCGACCTGGGAAAAACACGTGATTCTCGACGGCGGCACCAAGCACGACAACGTCACGATAGCGGCCGAAGACATTGATGGCGATGGCAAAGTCGATTTTGCTATCGGCGCGGATTGGCAGTCTATGAACACGCTCGGCGGCGGATCACTGCAATGGATCGGCAGCAAAACCGGGCCGTGGAAAGTGATTCCGCTGCATGACGAGCCGACGCTACATCGCATCAAATGGGGCGATGTGGATGGCGATGGGCACCCGGAACTGATCGTGGCGCCGCTCCATGGCCGCGGTACGAAAGCCCCGAAGTGGGAAGACGGCCAGGGCTCGCGCATTCTGGTATTTCACATTCCGAAAGATCCCGTGCATGAGCCGTGGCCCATGGAAATTGCCGACGATTCGCTGCACATTGTGCACAACGTTCTCGTGACCCATTTCGACGACGGCGAGGAGCAGCAAATTCTCACCGCCAGCACGGAAGGCATCCACGTTCTGCATCGCGAAGGGGACGGCACGTGGCAAAAGCGGCGTATCGGCGAAGGCTCACCGGGCGAAATCAGGCTGGGGCACGTGGGCGGCAAACGCATGCTGGCAACGGTGACGCCGTGGCACGGAAACTCGATCGTGCTGTATGAAGAAAGCCCGGGGCTATGGCCGCGTAAAGTGATCGAAGAATCGCTCACCGGCGGCCACGCGCTCGGCTGGGGCGATTTCGATGGCGATGGCGACGATGAACTCGCGGTGGGCTGGCGCGAGAAGAAGGGCGGCGTCGCCCTCTACAAACGCATGGCCGACGGCACCTGGAAAAAGGAGATGGTGGACGATGGCGGCATGGCCACCGAAGACTTGGCGGTGGCGGATTTGGATGGCGACGGGCGTCCCGAGATCATCGCCGTGGGCCGGGCCACCGGCAATATCAAAATTTATTGGAACGAGTCAGCGCGGCGTTGAAACGCCGTTTTCCAAATCTTCCAGCAGCATTCCCATGATCGGCGCGGCGTCGAGTTTTCCGCCGAAACGCAGCGCGTTATATGCGGCAGTAAATTCGCAGACCAGCGTTCCGGGCTCGCGCGGAAGCGTAGCTGCGAACTCGCCCGGCGTGAACCAGGCGGGCTTCTCATAGCCACGGCGATGCAGCACTTCGAGCATGCGCTGATAGAGCAGAGTGGCGTCATCCACGCTGGCCTGGCCCAGCCGCGCGCGCCGGATGCGATGCAGGAAGTGGAGAGCGCGCCAACCTTTAGGTCCCAGCCAAACGGCCGCGAGCGTCAGGGCAACCAGCGCCGCCAACACGACGCCATAGTGCTTCAACCAATCCGTAGCGCGCGTCTTCGCAAGCAGCGCGGCATCGCTCCAGCCGTCCATCCAGCGGATGCGGAAATGCCGGCTGGAATTTTGCATTCGGTCGGCGAGATACAACTGGCGGCCCAGGTCATAGCTCAGCACCCAATCCTGCCACAGCGTCTCTGCGGCATCGAAGTAGAAGCCGAGCATGGCAGCGGCGGAGGCCTGGCGGGGACGCAGGTCGGGCGGCGTGGGATCGAACGTGGTCCAGCCGCGCCCAGGCAGATAAGCTTCCACCCAGCTATGCGCATCCGAAGCGCGCACCACGTACGCCTCCGAAACCGGATTCAGCGTGCCGCTCTGAAATCCGTTCACCATGCGGGCCGCAATGCCTTGCGTGCGAAGCATCACTGCCAGCGCCGACGCAAAATATTCGCAGTGGCCCTTCTTGCGCTCGAACAGAAAATTCGCCAGTGGATCGGCCGTTTCGCTCGCGGGCAATTCCAGCGTGTAGCCATATTGCGTGTGCAGGTATTGTTCAAGAGCATAGGTCCGGTCGTACGGCGACAGAAGCGTTCCCGTGATTTGGCGCGCGAGATCCGGGATGCGCGGGTCAATCGGCGGCAAACGAAGATAGGGCGCGCTCTGCGCGGGCAGCAACTCCACCGCGTTGGGATCGAGCGGCCCTTCGACGAACGCCGAAACGCTGTAGCGGAACGTTTCGAACGGGATCATGTCCAGGCGAAAGCTCTCATGAGGCGCGCGCAGCAATTTGCGGCCACCCAGGTAGATCGCCTCCGGCCAGCCGGCGATGAATAGCGCGTCCGAATCGACCGCATTCAGATCCACCCGATACGAAATGTGTCGCCCGTCACGGCGCAGGCGCTGACCATTGCCCACCAGGAAAATCCACTCCCGTTCGACGGCGGCATCCGGACGCGCGCCGGGCGGATTGAACCAGCGCTTGCCGTCGAATTCGCTAAGTGCAATGCCACGCCACTTAAGATTAGGCGGAAAATCCTTGCTATCCGGCCGCACGTGCATGATGGCGCTGGAATCTCCCTTCACCAGCCCGATCTGGCCGAGATTCACTTCGTTTGAAAATCCCGGGAGATGGTAGCGATGAGAGACCAGGCCCGAAAGCGCGGCGTTGGCGGTGCGCGGCAGCAGGAAGAATAGTCCCGCCGTCAGAACCAGAATGCCGGCGGTGACGCACACCGAGAGCGCAGCCAGACGGCCATGGAAGCGCCGCTGTCCACCGCGAGCGATGCGATGCGGCTTCTGCATGGCACGCCGGATTTCCGCACTGGTGAACGCGGCGATGGCGGAAAGCAGATAGAACGCGAGGAAAAGCAGAAAATTCAAATTCGCCGAAAGAATCGCGGCGGCCAGGATTTCCAGCAGCGCGATCGAGGCCGTGTACAGATAATCGCGATTGGTGCGGGCCGTCAGAATTTTCATGACGGCGAGAAAGAAGACCAGGTGCACGGTGGCGTTCAGAAATCCGCCAGCCAGAAAGAAATAATCAACCGGATAAAAAGCGATGTACGCCAGCGTGAGGATGGTCACCCAGCGGTCGGGAATCTCGAAACGCAAAACGCCGGTAACCAGCAGCGCGCGCAGCAGCAGGCCGCACGCGGTCAGTATGACTGTCGGTTTATCGAGATAGCCGGAGCCGGCGACAGCGAGATAACCGCAAGTTACCAGGCTGAGAAGCGCAAGCTGGAAAAAGCGCTCGACCCACAAGAGCGGGTTGGCGCCGGGGCGCGGCATGATTCCATTTTAAGCTGCCGGCGGGCGCTTGCGATGCCAGTCGGTACGGCTCTGAAATTCTTTGCCCACAACGATGAGCTTGTTCTCGGAAAAAGGCAGCCCCACTAATTGCAGCGCCACCGGCATCTGCTCGGCAAAGCCGCAGGGCAGCGAGAGCGCGGGCAATCCAGCTAAATTGCCGGCCGAGGTCAGGTTGTTCAGCCCTTGCACCTTGGGCGGCGGGAAGCGATCGAGCGCTTCGTCCAGCGGGGTTGCAGGGCCCGGGCGGCTGGGCGCAAGAAGCACATCCACATCCACAAATAATTTCCGGATGGCGTGCTGCACCAGCGTGCGCAGGCGCATGGCTTTCAAATAATCTTTGGCGGGGATTTCCAGCGCCGCTTTGAGCCCTGCGATCTGCTTCTTGTCGGCCAGCTCGTCTATTTTGCCGCTGGCGATGAGGGGCTCGAAAATGGAAGCCGCCTCGCAGTTGATGATCGTCGCGGTAAGCGTGGAATAGGGGAAATCAGGCAGCTGGGTTTCGACCAGCTTCGCGCCCGTTTCGCGAATCACCGCCAGCGCCTTTTCGAACGCGGACCGCGCCGAGGGCAGCGCCCAGTCTGTGAAATCCGATGGCGCGTAGCCGATGCGAAGCTCTTTCACGGACTTGTAGAATTGCGGCGTGTAGTAGAAACTCTTTCCCGCCGATGCCGGATCCTTGCTGTCGCCGCCGGAAATCGCTTGCAGCACCAACGCACAATCTTCGGCGGATCGGCAGAGCGGCCCGATTTTGTCCAGCGTCCAGGCCAGGGCCATCGCGCCGTGCCGGCTCACCAGTCCATAAGTGGGGCGCAGGCCGGTGACTCCGCAATACGCGGACGGCGAAAGGATGGACCCGTTGGTTTCCGAACCGAGCGCGAACGGTACCAGGCCCGCCGCCACCGCGCTTCCCGAGCCGCTCGACGATCCGCCCGACCAGCGCTTGAGGTCCCAAGGATTCAAGCCCGGACCGAACAGCGACGCGGCCGGAAAGCGGTATCCGCCTCCGCCGGCCAACTCCACCATCGCAAGTTTGCCGATCAACAACGCGCCGGCTTTTTCGAGTTTGACCAGCGCCGTGGCATCGTAATCCAACACTTGTTCGGCATACGGCTTCGCGCCCCAAGTCGTGGGATGGCCGGCAAGCGCCAGTAGATCTTTGGCGCCGAAGGGAATGCCTTGCAGCGATCCGCGAAAGCGCTCGCGTTTGAATTCCTTGTCCACCAGCTGCGCCTGGCGAACGGCCCGCTGGGTGAGCGGCAAAGCCAGCGCGTTGTAACGCGGCCCCAGCGATTCCAGACGCGCGCCAAAAGCCTTGGTGAGCTCGACGGCGGAAATTTCCCGCGACCGCAGCTTGGCGTTCAGCTCGGTGAGGGTGGCGAAGAAGATGTCGTCGCTGATTGGCGCCATGAGCCCTCAGGCTTTGAACACGAATGCCGGCTCGGTCGAAATGGGTATCGCCGCTTTGGTCAGAATCTCGGAATTCGCGCGCATCAAGGATTGCGCCAGAGCATTCACATCTTCTCCCGCAGCCGGCGCTTGGCCGGCTGACTGTGGCTTGCGATAGCGCAACGGCGGCGGGCGCGAACGCCGCCAGCGCCAGGTTTCTCCGCGTGATTTTCATTCTCAACATTATAGGCTCATGGCTTGCCGGCTAACGGTTTATGTTCCAGCGCTTCCAGGGCGGCCTTTTCCATCACCTGCCGCGGGGCGTTCTCATCGGTCCAAATCTCAAATTGCCGGACGGCCTGCTCGATGAACATTTCCAGACCCGGCACGGCCTTCTTGCCTTGTTCGCGCGCGCGCCGGATCAGCATGGTCTCGAGCGGATTGTAGACCATATCGAAGACAATGTCCGCCGGTACCGCGCCCGGAAAGAAGCATTCATCGACGTGTGGAAACATGCCGAGCGGCGTCGCGTGAACCATGGCGTCGAAATAGCGCGCAGCGGCGTCGTCGCGTCCCACCGGCTCCGCGCCGCAAACTCGCGCCAGCGCGCGCACGCGATCCGGATTGCGCCCGGTGAGGGAAACTTTCGCCCCGGCATCCAGCAATGCGCAGGCCGCGCCCCGGGCCGCGCCGCCGTTGCCGATAATCAACACTGAAGAGCGCGAAGGCCGTAGCAGGCGCGATAGCGGAACCAGCACCCCGGCCGCGTCAGTATTGGCTCCGCGCCACTTGCCCGCCTTGCGCCATACCGTGTTCACGGCGCCGATACGCCGCGCCAGCGGGTCGACGGTATCCAGATACCGCATCACTTTTTGCTTATGCGGAATGGTCACACTAAAGCCGGCGATGGGTACCTCGTTTGCGAGCGAGAAAAAATCGCGCAGGTGCAAAGGTGAAACCAAAAACGGAAGATAGACTGCGTCCAGACGCCGCGCCTGAAATCCACGGTTGTGGACGGCCGGTGAGATCGAATGGCGCACGGGATCGCCAATCACCCCGTAAATTTTGGTGGAGCGGGAAAGCCGGTCGACGTGATACAGGTGGCGGAGCTGCTTGGCGCTCACCTGCCCGGCCGCTGTACCTTGAAACGCAATAGGCGCTGCATAGGTGAACAAGCCGCCGGACGCCGGTGACAACACGCGCGTGGGAAACCCGGCTTCTCCCATGGCCAAAACTACCATCGGCGTGCGCGGGTTCGCCCGGGCCAGGTCCAGCACGCGCGCGTTGTCCGACGGCTTGCGCGCCGTGCTGACGATTTTGTACGCGTCCGCCGAAATCCGCGCCATGCGGCGCAGCACTGGATCCAGCTGCGGCGTGCTCTGATAATTGTGGTACGAAATGACGATCTGCGCGCGCCCGCGCACCGCGCTTAGTTTTTCCCCAGCAACTTCCGCGCTTTCAATTTCAATGTCGATTGCCTTGGCTCCGGCCTGGATAGCGCGATGCAGGATCGCCAACTGCTCGTCCACGCTGCCGTTGAACTTGCCGTGGTTCTGATGGCGGCGGCAGGTGGCCAGCAGGATGCAGTCGGGAAATTCCTTGAGGAAGTCCCGAATGACGGCGACACCCAGCTCGGGGCGCTCCAGATGATCCAGGCGGAACTCGAGAAAAGTCTCGCCGTTTTCCGCTTCCCGCCGGGCATGTTCCATCAGCCTGGCCGGGTCGGGCAGGCCGAGAGCAACGCAGGTGCGTGGGAATGGCCTCTTCTGCGCGGGCGGCATAACGAGGACTCAGAATATCACGGGGGAGCTAGGTGGTTTGCGGCGGCCGGCTCAAGTGCGCTTTCCAGGCGTCCAGGATCTCCGCCGTACGGGTGGCGCCGAAACGCGAGCAGCCCACTTCGTAGACTTCGAGCGCCGTTTGCAGGGTGCGGACGCCGCTCGCGGCTTTGATGCCGATGCGAGCCGGGGTGTGCTTTCGCATCAGGCGCAAATCGTCCAGCGTGTAGCCGGTAGGCGCGAAGGCCGAGGAAGTTTTTACGAAGTCGACATCGGCGCGCGCCGAAATGCGGCAGGCGATGATCTTGAGCTCGTCGGTCAAATAGGCGTTTTCAAAAATAACCTTCAAAAGCGCGCCGTTTTCGTGGCACGCCTGCGCCATTTGCATCAGCTCCATTTCGATGTACTGAAACTGGCGCGAAATCAGCTTACCGATGTTGATCACCATATCGATTTCTTTCGCGCCGCGCCGCAGCAGGTCGCGGGTTTCGTAGAGCTTGGCGGCGGTGGTGGTTGAGCCGTGCGGGAATCCGGAAATGCTGCCAACAATAACGCCGCTACCTTCGAGCAGCCGCAGGGCTTGATCCACGTCGCATGGCCGGACGCTGACGGTGGCCACCTGGTAGCGCTTGGCGAGCGCGCAGCCTTCCACCACCTGGTCGTCAGTCAGCTCGGGCCGGACCAGCGAGTGGTCGATCATCTTAGCTAAAGCTTCGTACGTGGTGAGAGGCGGACGCGCCTCCGCAATCGCCGGGTCCATGGCTACTTGCGACGGGGAGCAACAGGGGCGGCGGCGGAGAGTCCGAGCTGCTTCAATTGAGCCTGCGCCTTGGCGGCCTGATCGGTGTGAGGGTATTCCTTGATGATTTGGCGAAACTCAGCGACACCGGCGTTGCGCTTGCCCATCCGGACCAGCGTTTGCCCCTTCATCAAGTGGGCGTCGGCGGTCTTATTGTTGTCGGGATATTTTTCCAGCACGGAATCGAAATCCTTCAGCGCCGTTTCAAAATCGCCTTGCTTGGCGTGAAGCTCCCCGATATAGAACTGGGCGTTCGGTGCATAGGGCCCGGTTCCGTAGTACCTGAGATATTCCGAGAATTCCTGGAGTGCCAGGTCGCTCTTGCCGCCTAACATGTCGCGCCGGGCGTTGTCGTAGAGCTCACCAGCCGGTGGCGCAGCCGGGCCCGATGCGGATGCCGCAGGCGACTGGCCCCCACCCGCGGCGGGCGGCGGAGCGGCGGGCGTCTGCATGGTCTTGACAGCATTGCTCAAGTCCATGATCTGCTGTTCCAGCTTGCCCATGCGGGTGGTGACGTCGGCCATGGATTCCCGCACCGTGCTGAAGTCGCCGCTTAGCTGATCGATCTTGGCGCCATAGCCGGCGATCGGCGCGACGACATCCTTGCTTTGCTGGCGGAACTGCTCCTGCAAGCGGCCGTCGAGTGAAAGCAGGGTCTTGTTGGTTTCCCGGTTCAGTTCCAAGGCCTGTTGAACCAGAACCGTCAATGAAGGAATTTTCTCGTCCAGGGTGCGCTGCAGGGTCTTCAGATCCTGCTGCAACTGCGCGACATCGCGCTGCAGTTCCTGCATTTCGCGGCTGGCCGCGGACATAACGGCCGGAAAGACAAAAATAGAGATCAGGCAGAGCCGGCGGAATTTCATGCGAGCCTCCTCAATTGAAGGGTAGGACAGGCAACGGTTGCCTGTCCATACCCTGGTCTCGCGATTTACTGAGCGGCGAAGTGAGCGCGCCGGTTTTTCTGCCAGCAGGCCTCATTGGAGTCAGTGCACTGCGGGCGTTCCTTGCCGTAGCTGATGGTCTTCAGCCGGTCGGCGGAGACACCGAGTTGCACCAGGAACTCCTTGACGGAGGTGGAGCGGCGGTCGCCCAGTCCGAGGTTGTACTCGGCCGAGCCGCGCTCGTCGCAATGGCCTTCGATGGTCACCGAGGCTGACGGGAAGTCGCTCAGGATGCGCTTCAGAGCATCCGCATTCGCCGTGAGTACACTGCGGGCGTCATCGCGGATCGTGCTCTTGTCGTAATCGAAGAAAGCGTCCTGCACTTCACGCTGCAGGCGGTCGTCGATTGAAACCGTTTTCACAACGGGTGCCGGCGGTGGAGGTGCGGGCGCGTTCACCGTTACGGTGGCGCTGCGGGTCGCTCTGCCGCCCGGCCCGTTAGCCGTCAGCGTATAGGTGGCGGTATTGTTCGGGAACACGCGGCGGTTGCCGCTTGCATCCACGGTGCCGATGCCCTGATCGATCGAGATCTGATTAGCGCCGGTTACCGTCCAGCGCAGTGTGGAAGCCTGGCCGCGCTCGACCGAGCTGGGCTCGGCAGCGAATTCGGTAATCACCGGTGCTGCGGGCGGCGGCGCCGGTTGCTCCTTTACGGGCGCAGGAGGTGCCGGCGGAGCCGGAACTTTCTTCTTGCAACCTGTCGCAAACAGTGCCAAAAGGATCCCTAGTCCAATGACACTGCTATTTCGTTTGCTCAACATCATGAATGTCGCCTCCCTAAAATTTTTAAGAACACATTACTTTCCCCAGACGGGGGTTTTGTTTCGCCCTTCGGTCGTGAGCTGCTGCACCTGGGTTCCGTCAAGCAGCATGCTGAAGATCTGGGGCGTGCCGCGCCTCGTGGACATGAACACCAAATGCCGTCCGTCCGGCGCCCAACTTGGATTTTCGTTGCGGCCGGCGCCAAAAGTCAGCTGGCTGAACTTCCGGGTCGCAACGTCCATCAGAAATATGTTGAAATTGCCTGTCGCGAAACCGCGCGTCCAGGAAAATGCGATCGCCTGGCCATCGGGATGCCAGGACGGATTGGAGGCTTCCCCTTCACCGTTTGTCAGCCGTTCGACGTTAGCCCCGTCAAAATTCATTTTGTAGATCTGCTGTGGCCCGGAGCGGCCCGAAACAAACACAATGTCGGTTCCCGTTTTAGGGTTCACCTTAGGCTCCACCTCGATGGCGCGCGAGGAGGAAATTCGCCTCAGGTTGCCCCCTTCCAAATTCGCTACGTAGATCTGGGTATAACCGCTGGCCGACGATGCATAGAGAATCTGTTTGCCGTCGGGAGTGAAATCCGGGGTCGCGTTAAGCGGCGCGACCTGATTGTAAAAAGGTAAGCGGCGCCCGGTCTCCGTAGTGAGTATAAATATACCAGGATTTCCCTTTGCATAGCTAGTAAAAGCGACTTTTGTGCCATCCGGCGACACGGCGGGCATGATGGAAATTGAGTTAAGCGACGTCAGCCGCTTCTGATTGGACCCGTCCGGATCCATGGACCAAATCTCGTTGTGGCCCGATCGGTCCGAAACGAAGTAGATATGAGTGCCGAACATCGACTTGACGCCGAAGGTGGCCAGGATATCGGCGGCAAACTCGTGCGCGACCTTCTTCGCCCCGGCTTCATCGGTCGAGCCGAAGTAGCGTTTGCCCAGCATTTGGGCGTTGGCCAGATCCGGCTGCCGGGTATTGTAGAGCCAGCCGTAGAGCACCAATTGGCCGTTTTGCACAGCCGTGTAGCCGATGGTGAGGTAGTTGGCAGCAACCGGCGGTGAGGCCCAGTCCGTTAGCCACAACCCGCCGGAGGGTGTATTGGGCTGCGCCGGCTGCCGGAAATCTTCCGGACGCTGCGGCACCTGCAGCGGAAACATGCTCTTGGGAGCCATGCGGAACTGTCCCGAAGCTTGCAGATCGGCAAACAGCGTGCCATTGAACGCGTTCATCATGGGCTGCGCGTCGGCGGCTCCGCGGAAATCCGGAACTGCAATTACGGCGCGTTCCTCTTCTTTCGTAATTTCGATCACCAGCCGGTCTTGCGCGGCCAGCAGGAAGGCGAGGGCCAAGGCCCCCACGATGGCGAATGCGGAGATATATCTTTTCTTCATCGCTTTAACCTGAACCAGAATTCGATCGGCGCTTCGTTTTTATCAAAGCCTTGAGGCAGGGGAGGGAATGGCGCAGCGTCGGCAATTGCCCGCTGCGCCGAGGCGTCCAGGGCGAAATTTCCGCTGCGCTGGGCCACCCGGATATCGCGCACGGAGCCGTCCCGCATAATCGTAAACGTGACCACCACCGGCGGGGCGCTCTGCAGGCGCGGGTCCACATCGTTGGTCTGCCACTTCTGACCGACCTTCAGCCGCAGTAGGTCGACATAGTAGCCAAATCGATTGCCGAATGGCGTGCCGGGGCCGACGCCGATGCCGCCCGCGCCCGTCTGGCCCACCATAGGTGAAACCAGCGCCTGGCCTTCCCTGCTGTAGAGCTGGTTGGGCTCGTCGATCTGTTTGGCGCGATACGTGTTGCGGCTGGCCGGAACCGCCGCCGATTTCTTGGGCGCCTTGCGGCTCTTGAGGGCGATGGCGTCTTCATCCGGCTCCTCGACCCGCGATTTCTCCACCGGCTTGGGCGGAGGCTGCGGGACGGCCGATTCGGTATCGTTTGCCACCGGATTTACCGCGCCCCGATGTGCCGGCATGGGCAGTTCTTTCACCACGCCAATCGAAAACGAACCAGCGGAAGGATTCGGCGAGCCCCAGGAATTGCCCGGACGGCTGCCGAACCACGACATCAGCGCGGCCGCCGCAAAAACCGACACATGCAGGATCAGCGAGCCGGCCAGCGGCCGTTTGAGCTGTTCCGGCTGGTCGAGAATATCGGCGTGCGGCATTACCGGGATCTCTTATCGGTCTCTTCGTCGGGCTGCGTTACTACATTGATACCGATCTTGGCTGTGTTCAACTCACTCATCACCTGGGCGACGGTGTCCCACGGAGTGCCCCGGTCGGCCTTGAGGTAAACCGACTGGCCGCGATAGTTACTTTGCACTATGTCACGCAGTTCGTGGATACTGACGCTCTTCTCGTTCATGTAAAGATTCCCCGCGCGGGTGATGCTGACCACCGCAAGTTCCTTGGCGGTGTCCTTCACCTGCTTGACCTTCGGAACGTCGACCTCAATGCCGAATTCCATCACATGCGCGGTCAGCATGAAAATCACCAAGAGCACCAGCACCACATCCACGAAGGGGGTGACGTTGATTTCCGAAAGCGCCGGCGAGCCGTGAAAGCGTCTGCGGCCACCCGAGCCGCCCCCGTTCAGCGAAAAAGCCATGGCGTCAATCCTCGTAGCTGCGTTCGGTCATGTTCAGGAACTCGAGCGAGAAATCGTCCATGCGCGCGCCAATTTCGCGAACCATGTGGCCAAGCTGGTTGTAGGCGATCGCGGCCGGAATGGCCGCCGCCAGGCCAGCGGCAGTGGTTATGAGAGCTTCAGAAATTCCCGGACCCACCGCGCGCAGGCTGGCGCTGCCTGATCCCGACAACGCCTCGAATGCTCGAATAATGCCCAGCACGGTGCCAAACAAGCCGATGAATGGGCTCACCGAAGCAGTGGTGGCCAACCAGCTCATATTGCGTTCCAACTTCGCCAGTTCTTCGCTTGCACCCAATTGCAGCGAACGTTCCAGCGAGAGTTTGTTGCTTACTCCGCCACGCGCCTTCACTTGCCGGGCGGCTTCTTCGAATCCAAAATCGAAGACGGCGACCAGCGGCGCCGGGCGATATTGCTCGCTCGCCACCTGCACGGCATCCAAACTGCCAGCCTTTCGAAAAGCCCGCAGAAAGCGCGCGTCCGCCCGGCGCGCCTGCCGGAAGACGCTCCATTTCGAGAAAATGATCGCCCACGAAAAAATCGAGAAAACGAGCAGAATCGCCAAGACACCCAGGTTGAGCGGACTCGACCGGGCTACCATTTCGTACAGGTTCGTTTGCAGCGCAAGCGCCGCGCCTGGCACTAACGTCAATTCGGAATCCTTAACTTCAAACTTTATCACAGCGACGCGCGCGCCAAAGGGCAAAAACAAATGGAGCGGGAAATGTTTTCGCCCGCTTTCGCGCAATCGGCTACAGTCGAAGCATGCGATTTCGAGTTTTCGCTCTACTCGCCTGCTGCGCGTTGGGCATGTTGAGGGCTCAAACCCGCGTGGTGCTGGAGACTGAGCTGGGAACCATCGAAGTGCAGCTGGAAGACGCGCGCGCGCCCATCACCACCGCGAATTTCCTCCACTATCTGGACGGCGGCTTCTTCGATGGCGGCCGCTTTCATCGCACCGTGAAGATGGATAATCAGCCCAACAACAAAATCCGCATTGAAGTGATTCAGGGTGGTCCCGTTCCGGAACGCGCCAAGCAGGGCTTTCCGCCTATCCCGCTCGAGCGCACCAGCCAGACCGGTTTGTCTCACAAGGACGGCGTAATTTCGATGGCGCGCGACGGGCCTGACACGGCGACTTCCGATTTTTTCATCTGCATCGGCGATCAACCGTCGCTCGATTTCGGGGGCATGCGCAATCCCGATGGCCAGGGATTCGCCGCTTTTGGACATGTGGTGAAAGGCATGGACGTGGTGAAGAAAATCCAAGCCTCCCCGGCGGAAGGGCAGCGTCTCACCCCGCCGATAAATATCTTGAAAGCCGCGCGCGCAGCGCCCTAGCGGAAACCGCTCCCTGCGGTCAGTGCTCTGAATCGGCGATCGTAATCACACGACTGAATCGCACACGACTAACAGAGCCGCGACCACAGGGAGCGATTTTACTATGCTTCCCGCTGCTTCTGGTAATACCGGCGCGCCTTGTTGCGATTGCCGCACACCTTCATATCGCACCAGCGGCGCTGCTTGTTACGGCTGGTATCCAGAAACAGCCAGGCGCACTCTTCGGCAGCGCATTCCCGGACTTTAGCCAGATCCTCGGCGGACGTCAGCAACTCCGCCGCCGAGCGCACAATCGGCCCCAGCGGAGCATCCAGCGCATCCTCGCCGGCATGCCACTCCAGCGAGTAGCCCGCAGGGCCGGCGACGATTTTTGGACGCGCCATGGCTCCAAGCAGCGCACGATTCAACGCCGCCAAGGCTTGCCGAGGCGGTTCGCGCTGCGCCGCGATCGCCGCAAAAATCGCGTACAAAGATTCGCGCAGCGTCAGCACCCGCTCGAGAGTCGTTCGCGCGCGCCCGGGATGGCGCCGGGCCAGCTTCTCCAGAATTTTCGTGTCCCCTTGACCCGCTTGCCGCCACCAGGCCAGCCAATCCTCGTAACGCTGCAAATGCTCGATGGGCTTCGCACCGGCGCGATTGCTCACCGTGTTGCTGAAATCCAGACACAGCATTCCGCCGCTGAAATCAAACGTGTACTCCGCCATCCGTCCTCAGTATAACCGCTATCAAGCCATTAACAGGTGATATTGTTTTATACAAGATATAACCAATATAATGGCCGATACAGGTTATGCGGAATCGATGCCCGACACGTTGCTGAAACGCCCCACGATTTCTCGGGTTGCGCTGGTCGCGGCCTATGCCGCCGTCTACGTGATCTGGGGCACTACCTATCTGGCTATTCGCTTTGCGGTGGAAACGGTGCCGCCGTTCACGATGGCTGGTGTGCGTTTTACCATCGCCGGCGGCGTGCTCTTCGTTGTGGCGCGGTGGAAAGGCGGCACTGCCCCGACTGCCGCCAACTGGCGCGCCACCGCCCTCATCGGCGCCATGTTTTTTCTGATTAGCCACGGGTGCGTGAGCTGGGCCGAGCAACGGATACCCTCGGGGATGACGGCGCTGGCGATTTCTACAATCCCACTTTGGACGGCTCTCGCCGGCTGGGCATTCGGGGAATCGCGGCTCACGGCAAGAACGTGGTTGGGCTTGGCACTGGGCCTAGCGGGCCTAGTTTTGCTGTTTAGCTCGAGCGGCCTCCTGAAGCAAGATGCTTTGACAGCGGCCGGTAGTTGGATATTGATTCTCAGTTCGCTGAACTGGGCCATCGCTTCGGTGCTGGCGCGCCGCGTTGCCATTCCCGCTTCCGCCACACTCGCCTCTGGCATGGAGATGCTGATCGGCGGCTTGATGCTGCTGGCCGCCGGAGCGTTGGCAGGCGAGTGGCAAACCCTGGCTCAGCACGCGGTTTCGGCGCGCTCGCTCGCGTCATTGGCCTACCTCATCGTGTTTGGATCTCTGGTCGCGTTCACCGCCTATGTTTGGCTGTTGCAAGTCAGTTCGCCGGCGCGCGTCTCAACATATGCGTTCGTGAATCCGGTAATTGCGGTAGGGGCCGGTTGGCTGTTGGGGGGCGAAGTGATGACGCTGCCGATGCTGCTCGCGGCAGGTGTGATCGCCGCTGGCGTGGCTATCCTGGTCACCGGAAAGCACTGAGCGTCGTTTATTATTTTTAGATGGAAGCCCGTGCTGCCACTCCCGATGACGCCGCCGCCATCGCGCGCATTTATAACGAAGGCATACTGGATCGCGTCGCGACATTCGAAACTCGCCCGCGCACCGTGCATGACATCCGAGCCTGGTTCGATGGCGTGCATCCCATCGTAGTCGTCGAAGAGGAAGGGCGCGTCATCGCTTTCGGTGCAACATCGGGCTACCGCCCGCGCGACTGCTACGCCGGCATCGCCGAAGCATCGCTCTATGTGGCGCGCGACGCCCGCCGCAAAGGCGTGGGCCGCTTTACGCTGGCCGCGCTGATCCAAGCCGCCGAGGCCGCCGGATTCTGGAAACTGCTCTCGCGCGTCTTCACCGAAAATCGTGCCAGCCTTCGCATGATCGGCGCTCTCGGCTTTCGCGAAGTGGGCGTTTACGAAAAGCACGGCAAGCTGGATGGCGTTTGGCGCGACGTGGTGATTGTCGAGCGCCTGATTCCGGCAAACCTCGTATAATCTCCTCACATGCTCCTGGAGTTGACGGTGGAGAACTACGCGGTCGTCGACCGTCTGCGCGTTCGTTTCCACGCCGGGCTCAATTTGTTGACCGGGGAAACGGGCAGCGGCAAATCGCTCGTGGTGGACGCGCTGGGGCTGCTGTTGGGCGGGCGCGCATCGGCCGACATGATTCGCTCCGGATCCGACAAAGCCCGCGTCACAGGGCGATTCGAGGTGCCCGACGCGGTGCTTGCGGCCGCGGGCCTCGAAGCCGAAGATGGTGAGCTTCTGATCGAGCGCGAAATTCTGGCGAGTGGAAAATCCCGTGCTTATGTAGGCAGCCGGCCTGTAAGCGTGGCGCTGCTCAAGGATCTCGCTCCGCATCTGGGCGATATTCACGGCCAGCACGATCAGCAATTGTTGTTTTCCGCCGATGCTCAGCGCGACATGCTGGATGCGTTTGCCGGAGCGGGAGAATTGCTGGCCCAAGTGGCGGAGAGCCATCGCGCTTTGAGGACGCTGGAAATCGAACTGAACGAGTTGGAACGTTCCGAGCAGGAAAAACTGCGCCTGCTCGATCTCTGGCAATTTCAAAAGCACGAAGTGGATGGCGCCCGCATTCAGGCCGGCGAGGACGCCATACTCGAAGCCGAGCGGCGCGTGCTGCAGAATCTGGGACGCCTACAGGAATCGGCGGGAGCCGCATATGCCGCTCTCTATGACTCTCCGGAATCGGCGTTGGTTCTTGCGCGCCTCGCCGCCAAGCGCTTGGACGAGCTGGCGCGCATCGATCCCGCGCTGGGAGAAATTCGCGAGAGCCTGAAACCCGCCGAGATCATTTTGCAGGAAGCTTCTTTTGCCGTTCGCGATTATCTTTCACGGCTGGAGGCTGATCCCGGGCGTCTCGACGAAATCGAAGTGCGCTTAGCGGCGCTCGACAAACTCAAGCGCAAGTACGGTGCAACGCTGGATGAAGTAATCGCGTTTCGCGGCGATGTAGCCGCCAAGATCGAGGCCATCGAGCACGCCGGTGAGCGCATGGAGGCCCTGCGGGTGGAGCGGCGCAAACTGGATGAAAGCTATCAGAAGCTAACCGTGACGCTCACGGCGCGGCGCAAGGCCGCGGCGTCCAAATTAGAAAAGCGCGTCGAGACGGAGTTGAAAGGCCTGGCCATGGAGCGCACGGCTTTTCGCATTGCCCTCAATCCGGCGGCGCCATCGGAGACAGGCGTGGATGCGGTCGCGTTTTTAGTCTCGCCTAATGTGGGCGAAGAGCCGCGCCCGCTGGCCAGCGTAGCTTCCGGCGGAGAAATTTCGCGCATTGCGCTGGCTCTGAAAACCTGCCTCGCCCAGCCGTCACGCGCCACCACAGCGCGCCGCACCTTGGTGTTCGACGAGGTCGACGCCGGCATCGGCGGCAGCGCTGCGGAAGGCGTGGGACGGCGTCTGAAGAAATTGGCGGAAGCCAACCAGGTACTCTGCGTAACCCACCTGCCGCAGATCGCCTGCTTCGCGGATCATCACTATGTCGTCGAAAAGCACGAGCGCAACGGCCGCACCGTTGCCGGGATTGAAGAGCTCGAAGGCGTGGCGCGCACCCGCGAAATCGGACGCATGCTGTCGGGCGAGGTGCTCACCGCCGAAGCGTTGAAGCATGCCGAGCGCCTGCTGAAGATGACGTCCGCGTAACCGTGCCACCACATAAAACATTTCTCGCAGAGACGCAGAGAACACGGAGAAAACCTTAAGAAACCAAAAAAAGGGTTTGTTGGTTCTTCGTAGTTCTCCGCGTACTCTGCGTCTCTGCGAGAAAATCCTTTGCTTCAACCAACTTGCACCAGTCCGTATCTTCGCTGCCAGTGATTGCGCAAGTAGGCCAGCGCGCGATCCTGATCGCCAGGCGTAGGCGGGTGCGCGAGAAAATCCTGCGCTTCCCGCCGCGACACTTCCAAAATCTCCTGGTCGCGCAAAATGTTCGCCACGCGCAGCGACGGGAGGCCGGATTGCTTCGTGCCAAAAAATTCTCCCGGTCCCCGCAGCTTCAAATCCATCTCGGCAATCTGAAATCCATCGCTCGAATCCACCAGCGTGCGAATGCGTTCCCGCGCCGTGTCGCCTAGTTTTTCCGTCACCAGGATGCAGTAGCTCTGCGCCGCGCCGCGACCGACGCGTCCGCGCAGTTGATGCAACTGCGCGAGGCCAAAACGCTCCGCTTGCTCGACCACCATCACCGTGGCGTTGGGCACGTCGACGCCCACCTCGATCACCGTGGTCGCGACCAGAATCTGAATTTGCCCGCGCTTGAATTGCTCCATCGCCGCCTCTTTTTGATCCGATGGCAAACGGCCGTGCAGCAGCCCCACCGACACTCCCGGAAAAACTTCCCGCGCGAGATGTTCGTGCATTTTCTGCGCGGCCTTCATAGCCTGCGTTTCGGATTCTTCGATCACCGGATACACAACGTACGCTTGCAGCCCTTTATCGATTTGCTCTTTCAGAAAGCTGTAGACGCGCTCCACGCGATCCGCGGTGACGTGTTTGGTGATGATCGGCTTGCGCCCTGGCGGCAGCTCGTCAATCACGGACACATCCAGATCGCCGTAGAGCGTTAACGCGAGCGTGCGCGGAATCGGCGTCGCCGTCATCACCAGCACATCTGGATGCGCGCCTTTCGCCAGCAGCTCGAAGCGCTGCATGACGCCGAAGCGATGCTGCTCGTCCACGATTGCCAGGCCCAGCTTGTGGAATTCGACGTCCTTCTCCAGCAAGGCGTGCGTGCCAACGGCCACGTGTATCAGGCCTTCGGCCAGCAGTTTTTTCAATTGCGTTTTCTCGCGGCTGGTGAATGAGCCGGTGAACAGGCCTGCCACGTAGCCGAGTTTCGTGAGCAGCGGTTTCAGGTAGAGATAATGCTGCGTCGCCAGGATTTCGGTGGGTGCGAGCAGCGCCGCCTGATATCCATTTTCGACTGCGATGACAGCCGCTTCCGCGGCCACGATAGTTTTTCCGCTGCCCACGTCGCCCTGCAGCAGACGGCTCATCGGACGCGGCGCAGCCATGTCCTGCGCGATCTCTCCCAGCACTCGTTTCTGCGCAGCAGTAGGCTTGAACGGGAGCATGGCTTTGATTTTTTCGCGCACTCGCTCGTTCAGTTGGAAAGCAATGCCGATGCGCGCGCGAGCCTCGTCTTTCTTTAACGCCAGACCGAGTTCGAGCCAGAAGAATTCTTCGAAAATCAGCCGCAGATGCGCCGGAGAGCGAAAGGCATTGAGCAGGCGCAGGTCGGTGTCGGGCGGTGGAAAATGAATGTCGCGAACCGCGCGCCAACGGTCGGGAAGCGCAAGCTGCTGGCGCATCGGTAGGGGCGGCAAATGGTCTTCCAGCGGCCCGATCGCATTCAGAATTCGGTGGGTCAGCGTCCGCAGCATGCGCGTGTTGAGCTTCGCGACTGCCTCGTAGATCGGCACAACACGGCCCACGTGCAACGCGGCATCGCCGTCTTCGTCGTCTCCTGAAAGCAACTCGTACTCAGGATGCAGCATCGATAGCTCGCCGCTGTAACTGTCGAACTCGACTTTTCCGTAGAGCGCGATTCGCTGTCCCGGCGCGATCACGTCGCCCAGATACGCGCTGTGAAACCACTTGGCGGCCAGCACGGCGCGAGATGCATCCGTAAATGTCGCTTCGAACAGGCCCAGATTGCGCCGGCGGAATCCAGCCACGCGCGCCGTGCGCACCTCCGCCACCACCGTGGCCATTTCGCCGGGAGCTAGTTCCTTGATGGTTCGAAGATTGCTGCGATCTTCGTAGCGAAACGGAATGTAGCCCAGCAGATCCTCGACCGTGCGCAGCTCTTTGGCCTCCAGCATCGCGGCGCGCGCGGGCCCAACGCCTTTCACATAAGTAAGGGGAGTAGCGAGATCCACGGTAAGCCAACCCAGTGTACAATGCCCCAAGTGAAATGCCTTGCGCTCTTGTTAGCCTGCTGTGGTTGGATGCACGCCGCCGATTTGCGTCTCGGCATCATCGGCACCGACACATCACATGTCACCGCGTTCACCGAGATTCTGAACAATGCTGAATCGCCGGACTACGTTCCCGGCGCGCGCGTGGTCGCCGCATTTAAAGGCGGCAGCCCCGATCTGGAATCGAGCGCCACCCGCGTCGATAAGTACGCCGAAGAGCTGCGCGCGAAATGGCACGTGGAATTCGCCGGCGATATTCCCGCGCTGTGCCGCAAAGTGGACGCCGTGCTGCTCGAAAGCGTGGACGGCCGCGTGCACCTGGAGCAGGCCAAAGCCGTGTTTGCCGCGCACAAGCCCGTGTTTATCGATAAACCGCTAGCTGCCACTTTGGAAGACGCGCGCGAGATTGCCCGCCTGGCCAAGGAAGCCGGCGTGCCCTGGTTTAGCTCGTCGAGCTACCGCTTCGGGGAAATCGGAACATCGCTGAAATTTGCCGATACCATCGGCGCAATCGCCTGGGGCCCAGGGCCGCTCGAGGAGCATCATCCGCTCGAACTCGCCTGGTACGCGATCCATCCGATCGAGTTGCTGTACACGTTGATGGGCCCGGGCTGCGAAGAAGTCACGCGCATCTTCACACCGGATGCCGACGAACTCGTGGGCCGCTGGAAAGGCGGGCGCATCGGCAGCGTGCGCGCACTGCGTCCTTATGGGCCGGAAGGCGCCATCGTGATTCGTGCCAATCAGCAGGTGGTGCGCAGCAGCGCGAAGCCGGTGGAAGGATACCGGCCGCTGCTGGTCGAGATCGTGAAATTTTTCCAGACGCAGCAGCCGCCGGTCTCGAATGAGGAGACGCTGGAAATTTTCGCCTTCATGGATGCCGCCCAGCGCAGCAAAACTGCGGGCGGCGTCCCGATGAAGTTACGATAGGCGAATGCCTCAACTGCTGGAAGGCCAACTCGCCGTGGTTCTCGGTATCGCCAACAAGTGGAGTATTGCCTATTCCATCGCGCAAGCGTTTTCGCGGGAAGGCGCAACGCTGCTGCTGACGTATCTTGGCGAGCATCAGAAGGAAGCCGTAGAATCGCTGGCCGGGGAAATGTCGGTCGCGAAAATTGTCCCCTGCGATGTCACCAAGGAAGAAGATCTCACGGCGCTTACAGAAACGCTGCACTCCCTCGGCCGTCCGCTGCACGCGGCGGTGCACAGCCTGGCGTTCGCCAATCGGGAAGATCTCACGCGGCCTTTTGTTGAGACGGGCCGCGGCGGATTTCTGCTGGCGCAGGAAGTGAGCGCGTACTCGCTGGTGGCGGTGGCGCGCGCAGTCGCCCCTGCCATGACCGCGGGCGGCTCCATCATCACGCTGACGTATGGCGGCTCGACGCGCGTAGTCCCCAATTACAACGTGATGGGCGTAGCCAAAGCGTCGCTCGAAGCGTCGGTGCGCTATTTGGCCAGCGATCTTGGGCCGGCCGGCATCCGCGTGAACGCGCTTTCCGCTGGGCCAATCAAAACCGCGTCTGCGCGCGCCATCAAAGATTTCTCGACGGTGCTCGATGCGGTGACGAAGCGCGCCCCCCTGCGCCGCAACACCGACCCGGCGGAAGTCGCGGACGCCGCGGTATTTCTGGCGAGCAGCTTAGCGCGTGGCGTGACGGGAAACGTGTTGTTCGTCGATTCGGGAATGCAGATTATGGGGCTGTAACGGCAAGACATCACAGAGAACTACGAAGACCAATTCTTAAAGGTTTTCTCTGCGTCTCTGCGAGAAATGTCTTAGTGTTTCCTCCAGCCGTCGATCGAAAGCCCGTTGTCTTCCACCTGGTACAGCAGAATAAACAACGCCACCGCATAACCCATGTTTATCGCGACGTCTGTCGAACTCCCTTTGATAGTAAGCCCACTAGTCAACGCCATAACGAGCAATCCCGCGACCGCGGCCGCGTAGCGCGTAAACAATCCCAGGATTAGCAGCACTCCGACGGTCACTTCGATAAACGGCAGAGCGAACGAAAAAGCGTACACGCTCGCCCCCGGCAGCCAGGTCTTCGCGAAGCCATCCTGGAATCCCTGCGCCGTCGCGGCCACCCCTGCCACGAATTTCCCCACGCCATAAAAGAGGAAGACGCAGCCAAGCGTCACACGCAGGATCGCGTAAGCCAACCAACGCGGATTATTCATCGGGTTATTCCCACTCAATGGTGGCCGGCGGTTTGTGCGTCAGATCGTAGAACACGCCGCACACGCCTTCCACCGCGAGCAAATCCGCCGCCATCGCTTTCAGCAGCCCCGCTTCCATGCCCACCGACTGCGCCGTCATGCCGTCGACCGAATGCACAGGCCGCAGCACCACCGAATCCGTCGCGGCATCGGTCCCGAGCGGAATCAGCACCACCGGAAATTGCCAAATCGTCTTGTCGAATCCGCTCTCATGCGAAATGCGGCGCACGATGGCATCGGCTTGGCGCAAACGCGTTAGCCGCCCCGCGGTCAAAGAACTGGCGTGCACGCTCATCGACGCGAGGGGCGCATGGCTGGCCACGCGCGCAATCACGCGATTAATGCCTTGCATGCGGTTAATCAGCTCCGTAGCTTCGGCCTGCAGCTTGCCGTCCGTCCCCGGGAAAATGTCGAGCGCCAGCACCGGCGCATAGCTGCGCGAATCGCCCTGCACGCCCACCGATCGCACCGGCACGATATAACCATCCGTCACGCGCTCGAGCGGGTGATCGCCATCGGCGCCCAGGCAGCGTATGGCAAGGCCCGGTCCGGGAAACGGATGCCGATCCAGCAGGTCGTCCGGCAGCCCCAGCTCGCGGCCAATTTCCCGCACTTCATCTTTGTAAAACGAGCTCAGCGGCTCGACGATGCGCTGCTGCTCCAGCAGCCGTTGAATGCCGGCGACGCGGTTGTGATGCGTCTTGATCGTCGCGGCTTTCTCGGTGCCGCCGGATTCGATGGTGTCCGGGTAAATCGTGCCTTGCCCCAGAATCCAATGCCCATCCAGCAGGTGGCGCGATTCGATGATGCGCTCCTGTACCCGCACGAATTCTTCGCCGATGATCACGCGCTTGGATTCCGGATCGCGCACGCCGGCCAGCGGCTTGAGAAACTGCTCGGCCGCGGATTCGATTGAGACCGTCCCGGCGCCCAGCGAATCGAACATCGCGCGCACGAAATCCGTTTCGCCTTCGCGCATGAGCCCTGTGTCAACGTAGACGCCGCGCACCCGCGCCTCGCCTAGCGCTCGCAGGCACAGCGTGTAAGCCACCGTGGAATCGACGCCACCGCTAACAAAGAAGAACACATTGCGCGCGCCCACAGTCTCGCGGATCTGCTCCTCCACCAGCGGAATGCGGTGCCGCGGATCCCAATCTTTCACGCAGCCGCAGACATCGAACAGAAAATTCGACAGGATGCGCCGCGCCTTCGGTGGTATGCACCACTTCCGGATGAAACTGCACGCTGTACAGCCCGCGCTCGGTATCCGCCATGGCGGCGATGGTGCAGGTGGCTGTCGTCGCCGAGTTGCGAAAAGCCGGGCGGCAGGCCGGCCACGGTATCGCGATGGCTCATCCAGATCTGCTGCTGCGCCGGCAAGCCTTCGAACAGCGGACTGCGGTTTCCGCCGCCATCCAGTTCCAGAGTCGCGAAGCCGAATTCGCCTTTAGCGCCCGGACGCACGTCGCCGCCCAGCAGGTGCGCCATCAGTTGCTGCCCGTAGCAGATGCCCAGCACGGATTGCCCGCTGCGGAAAATCGCCGGGTCGACAGACGGGCTGGCTGGATCGTAAACGCTGCGCGGGCCGCCGGAGATGATGAGCCCCTTGCGCCCCTCCAGCTCACTGGCAGGCGTCTCGCTAGGCCGTACTTCGGAATACACGCCCAACTCGCGCACTCTGCGCGCGATCAGGTGGCAATATTGCCCACCGGTGTCCAGAACCGTGATTTGAGGAATCTTGACTTGAGAAACTGGCGCCGTTGCCGTCACGCGTTCTTACTTCGTCATCCGTTGCACCAGCATCTTCTTGGTGGTTTCGAGCAACGCCTTGGCCTTGGGCAGCGAATCGATGGCCTTGATCACCATGGGATCGTTCTCGATGGTGAATTTGCCGGCTCTCGTCCAGGCTGAACGCGGTGGTGTACATCTCGCGCTGCAGGTTCTGCTTGATCCAGTCGTGATCCTGGGTGAACTCGGCTTCGGTGAATTTCACTTCCGGCTGCTTCAGCAGGAAGTCGTGGAACTCGGTGACCATCGCTTCGTCCGGAGCCCAGCCCTTGGGCAGCTTGGCTTCGCGGTTGCCGAAATAGCGCTTGGTGAAGTTGAAGAACGCGTACTTGCGAATCAGGTCGCTCTGGAATTTATCCAACTTGGGAGGCGAGTACTTCTCATCCGGCGAGATACCGCCGCCGCCGTACACCGTGCGCCCGCCGTCGGTCATCTTGACGTCCAGCGGATTCCGCGTGTCGGTGTCTTTGCGATAGTAGTAGTCGAAGAACGAAATGTTGGTGTAATCGCGCTGGATCAGGCGTCCGCTCGGCGTGTAGTATTTCGCGGTGGTAAGCGCCAGTCCGGAATTCTCCGCCAGCGGATACACCGTCTGGACCAGGCCCTTGCCGAACGTGTTGTCGCCCAGGATCCAGGCGCGGTCGTGATCCTGCAGCGCGCCGGAGACGATTTCCGCGGCCGAAGCCGAGTAGCGATTGACCAGCACGACGATCGGATAATCGTGACCGCCGTTGCCATGCCGCGCCGTATAGGTTTTCTCCGCCGAAGCGCGTCCACGATGGGAAACGATGGTCTGCCCCTTTTGCAGGAACTTGTCGGCTACGGCGACGCCTTCGTTCAGCAGCCCGCCGGGATTTTCGCGCAGATCGAGAATCAGCCCTTTGATCGTCGTTCTCACCGAGTCCGTGCAGACGCGGCTTCAAGCTCGTGACTGGTGTTCTCGTTGAACTGATCGATATCCACGTACGCGATGCCCGACTTCAACCACATCGCGTCCTGCACGCTCTTGCGCGAGATTTCGTCGCGAATGACGTTGAAGGTCATCGGCTTTTCCACGCCGTCGCGCATGATGAGGATCTGCACCGGCGTTCCGCGCGGACCTTTCAACAGGTCGGCGACTTCGGTGGTGGTCAGATTGTCGGTCTTCTTGTCGTTGACTTCGATGATCACGTCGCCCGGCCGGAGGCCGGCGTTATAGGCGGGCGATCCGGCGAACGGAGCCATCACGATAGTCTTACCGTTGCGCGGCTGCACCTTCATGCCGACGCCGTAGTAGTGGCCCTTCTGGTCTTCGCGCAGAAGCTGGAAATCGCGCGGATCGAAGAAGTTGGAGTGCGGGTCGAGGGTGCGCAGCATGCCCGGGATGGCGCCTTTGTAGATCGCCTTGTCGGGAGCGACCTGATCGGCAAAATTCTCTTCGACCAGTTGATAGAACTTGGTGAAAGTCTTCAGGCTGGCGCGGACCCCATCTTCGTCAGACGTGGTAGCGGCTGCCTGGACGCGCGGCCCATAAAGGCCGCCAAGAATTGCGCTCAAAGCAATGATTGAAAGGAAATAGGGAAACCGGCGACGGGTATTTGCCATTCCGCGAACCATCCTTGACTTCAGTATACCGTGGCAGCCGTACCTGCCGCTGACGGCTATCCGTTCGGACGTGTGAACTATCCGTTCGGATAGTTTTCGTGGCGTCGTCTGATTCCGCTCCCTCTGGTCGCGGCTCTGTAAGTTCCTGCAAACATAAAGAACCGTTTGCCCAATGAACGATTGGCCCAGGGATTGCCACTTACATCCGCGAGAGGGCAAGAAAATGAAAACCAAGACCAACGTAAAAGCCGGATCGCTTTATGCATCCTGCTGCAACGGCAAGCACATTGCTACCGGGACCATCGTGGTTTAGGTGGTTGCTTTTCGTCTGTCGAGAGGAACAAGAAAATGAAAACCAAGACCAATGTAAAAGCCGGGAAATTAGTGGACGTTGCCAGTCCAAAACTCTACCTGGTGTGTGCCAACGGCAAGCACATTACGCCGTAATGAGCATCTGGTGGCTATTTGACTGCGGCCACTTCCAGCACCGCGCGCCACAGGAATTCCGCCAGTTTCTCGAGGGACGTGACGGGCAGCCGCTCGTCATCCGAATGCGCGCCGCCCAGGCCGCTTTCTGCTTCGTCCACCAGAGGTCCGAAGCCGTAGGCTTGCACGCCGCGAACGCGCAGCGCCGACATATCGGTCGCGCCGGTCAGCATGGACGGCAGCGTGATCGCGCCGCTGTACATTTGCCGTTGCACTCGCTCGAGCGCGTGGAACATCTCGCTGTCGAGGCGTGAGGGCGGGCAGGCCGGGCGGCGTCCCACGCCGCGAGTCGATCACGTCCACCAACGGGTCCGCGATCACACGGCGAATCTCGGCCAGCAGCTTGTCGAAGTTCTCGTCCGGCAGGGCGCGCACGTCCAGAATGGCCTCGGCCTCGGCCGGAATCACGTTCATGCGGAAGCCGCCTTTGATCATGGTAGGAGTGATCGACGTGCGCAGCATAGAGTAGTGTCCCAACTCATGCTGCGCGAAGTATTTCTCGATCTCGGCCTGCTTGGACTTGTCCCCCACATGGTTGTAGCGGTAGGCCTCTTCGGGCGGGCTGATGGTGGCCAGGCGCTCGAAATAGGTGCGCGTGGTGTCGTTCAACCGCGCCGGCGGCTGCCAGGCGCCGAACTTGGCTACCGCTGCGGCAAGATGGACGACGGCGTTATCCGGCCGGGGCCGCGACCCGTGTCCCGCCAGGCCGCGCGCCACTAATCGCAAGCCGCGCGGCACTTTCTCGGTGGTGGTGATCTCGACGAAACGCACTTTGCCGCCGCGCGCCGAAACGTATCCGCCCTCGGACAGCGCGAATTCCGCCTCGATCTCGCTCCAGTGATGCTCCACCATGTAGTCGATGCCCACGCGCGACGTGCCTTCTTCGCCGGATTCAGCCAGGAAAATCACATCGCGGTCGAGCTTCACGTGGTTGCGCTTGAGCAGCAGCAGCGTCATCAGGCACGCCGTCAGGTTGTCTTTGTCGTCCTGCGCGCCGCGCCCGTAGATGTAGCCGTTCTTGCGAATGGCCGCGAACGGGTCGACCGACCACTTGTCCCGCTGCACGCCGATCACGTCGGTGTGCGCCATGAGCAGCAGCGGCTTTTTCGCGCCGTTGCCTTTGAGCCGCGCCACCAGGTTGGCGCGATCCGGCTCGAGCGCGAACAATTGCGTGGCGATGCCTTCGCGCTCCAGCACGGTTTTGAGATAGTGCGCGGCCTTGGTTTCGTTGCCCGGAGGATTGCTGGTATCGATGCGCAGCAGGCTGGTGTAGTGCTCGACGGTTTCGGCGGAGGTTTTGGCCCAATTGATCGGGTAGCGCTCTTCCCCGGCCCACAGCGCCGAGGCCATCAGGACAACGACAACCGGCAACAATCTAGAGCGGAATGTTGCCATGTTTCTTTCGCGGCATGGTGTCCACTTTGTTCTCGAGCATGCGTAGGCCTTGAATCACGCGCGGGCGGGTTTCGTGCGGCTCGATGACATCGTCGACAAATCCGCGCTCCGCCGCGACGAACGGATTCGCGAAGCGCTCGCGGAACTCGGCGATCTTCTGCAGGCGCACGCGTCTCGCTATCGGCGGCGGCAGCGAGCTCGCGCCGGTAGACAATGTTCACCGCGCCCTCCGGCCCCATCACCGCGATCTCGGCGGTGGGATATGCCAGGTTGATATCGGTGCGCAGGTGCTTCGATCCCATGACGCAGTACGCCCCGCCGTACGCTTTGCGGGTGATGATGGTGATCTTGGGAACGGTGGCTTCCGCGTAGGCGTACAGCAGCTTGGCGCCGTGGCGGATGATGCCGCCGAATTCCTGTTCCGTGCCCGGCAGAAATCCGGGCACATCTTCGAAGGTCAGAATCGGAATATTGAACGCATCGCAAAACCGCACGAAGCGCGCGCCTTTCACTGACGAATTGATGTCCAGGCACCCGGCCAGGAACGCCGGCTGATTGGCCACGATGCCCACCGGCCGTCCGTCCATGCGCGCGAAACCGACCACGATGTTCTGCGCGTAGTGCTCATGCACCTCGAAAAAGTAGCCGTCGTCGACAACCCGCCGGATGACGTCCTTGATGTCGTAGGGCTGGTTGGATTCTTCCGGCACCAGGCGTATCGAGCTCCGGATCCATGCGGTCGACCGGGTCGGTGCAGGCCCGCCGCGGCGGATCGTCGCGATTGTTTTGCGGCAAAAAGCTGAGCAACTCGCGGATCGAGCGCAGGCATTCGGCGTCATCGTGAGAGACGAAATGGCCCACGCCGCTGATCGAGTTGTGGGTCATGGACCCGCCCAGGCGCTCTTTGGTGACGTCTTCGTGGGTAACGGTCTTGATGACGTCCGGGCCGGTGACGAACATGTAACTGGTCTGTTCCACCATGAAGACGAAATCGGTAATGGCAGGCGAGTAGACGGCGCCGCCGGCGCAAGGGCCCATGATGGCCGAGATTTGCGGGATCACCCCGGAAGCCAGCGTGTTGCGCAGGAAAATATCCGCGTAACCGGCCAGCGACAGCACGCCTTCCTGAATGCGCGCGCCGCCGGAATCGTTGAGGCCGATGACTGGCGCGCCATTCTTGAGCGCCATGTCCATCACTTTGCAGATCTTCTGCGCGTTGGCTTCGGAAAGCGACCCGCCAAACACTGTGAAATCCTGGGCGAAGACGTATACCAGGCGTCCGTCGATGCGTCCGTAGCCGGTGATGAAGCCATCGCCGGGGACGGTCTGCGATTCCATGCCGAAATCACGGCCGCGATGGGTGACCAGCTTGTCCAGCTCCTCAAACGACTTTTCATCGAGCAGCAGTTCGATGCGCTCGCGGGCGGAAAGCTTGCCTTCCTGGTGCTGCCGCTGCTGGCGCGCCTCGCCTCCGCCCAACTCGGCGGCCGCGTGACGGCGGCGGACTTCTTCGAATCGGTTCATGATTTGAATTCCTACTGTAGCGCATGCCTGCGCGGCCAGCGGAATGCTACCCTAAGTTAAAGAGGCCTGAGGATCCGAATGAAACTCCGACGAAGCATCCCCCTGCTGGCTGTGTGCGCTCTGTGTCTGCCTTTGTCCCAAGCCGATGAAGGCATGTGGCTGTTCAACAATCCGCCCGCTCAAAGTGCTCAAGGACAAGTACAACTTTGAGCCTTCGCCGGCGTGGCTCGAGCACCTGCAGCAAGTCCTCGGTGCGCTTCAACAGCGGCGGCTCCGGATCCTTCGTTTCCGCCGACGGCCTGGTGATGACCAACCATCACGTCGGTGCCGATTGCCTGGCCGAAGATCAGCAGCAAGGACAAGGACTACGTCAAGACCGGCTTCGACGCCCAGAGCCATGGCGACGAGCCGAAGTGCGTGGACCTCGAACTGAACGTCCTGATGAGCATCGAGGACGTGACCGAGCGCGTGATGAGCGCCGTCAAGCCCGGCATGGATTCCGCCGCGGCCGAGAAAGCCCGCCGCGCGGCCATCAACAACATCGAGAAAGAATCGCCCGACAAGACCGGCCTGCGCAGCGACGTGGTCACGCTTCTACAACGGCGGCCAGTATCATCTGTACCGCTACAAAAAGTACACCGACGTGCGCCTGGTGTTCGCTCCGCAAAAAGCGATCGCCTTCTTCGGCGGCGATCCCGACAATTTCGAATATCCGCGCTACGATCTGGATATCTGCTTCTTCCGCGTCTACGAGAACGACAAGCCGGTGCACATCGAGCATTTCCTGAAGTGGAGCGAGGCGGGCGCGGCGGAAGGCGAGCTGATCTTCGTTTCCGGACATCCCGGCCGCACCGATCGTCTGGACACCGTGGCGCATCTGGAATATCAGCGCGACCATGTCAATCCGGACAGCCTGAATCTGCTGCGCCGCCGTGGAAGTGCTGCTGCAAGAGCTACGCCGACCGCAGCATCGAGAACGCCCGCCGCGCCGAAGACGATCTATTCGGCATCCAAAACAGCCGCAAGGCACGTCTGGGCATGCTGGCCGGCTTGCAGGATCCCGCGATCATGGACAAGAAGCGCGCCGAAGAGAAGGCGCTGCGGGAAGCCGTCAACAAAGATCCCAAATTGAAGGCGGACTACGGCGACGCCTGGGATCAGGTAGCCGCCTCGCTCAAGACGCTGGTGAAGATTCGCGACGAATACAACCTGGTGGAGCGCGGCCGCGCGTTCAACAGCGACCTGTTCGACATCGCCCTCACGCTGGTGCGCCTGGCCGAGGAAGGCGCCAAGCCCAACGCCGAACGCCTGCGCGAATATTCCGACGCGGGCCTCGATTCGCTGAAGCTGCAGTTGTTTTCCGAAGCCCCGATCTACGACGACCTGGAGACGGTGAAGCTGGCCGATTCGCTGGGCATGATGATCGAGGTACTGGGCGCCGACAACGAAGTCTGGTGAAGAAGGTGCTGGCCGGCAAATCGCCTCGCGACCGCGCCGCGGAACTGATTCACGGCACCAAGCTCAAGGACGTCGCCGTTCGCAAACAACTGGCCGAAGGCGGCCTGAAGGCCATCGACGATTCGAACGATCCGATGATTCAGCTCGCGAAACTGGTCGATCCCGCCGGCGCGCCGCGTCCGCCAGACCTTCGAGCAGCAGGTGGATGAGCCGCAGCGCCAGGCCTACGCCAAGATCGCCAACGCCCGGTTCGCCGTTTACGGCGCGAGCGTCTATCCGGACGCGACGTTCACGCTGCGCCTGGCCTTCGGGCAGGTGAAGGGTTACTACGGAAGCGGGCCAGAAAGTTCCCTGGGCCACCACGCATCGGCGGCACCTACGCTCACGCCGAAATGCACGGCAACAAGGATCCGTTCGAGCTGCCCAAAGTTTGGAACGAGCGCAAGGGACAACTCAATCTCTCAACGCCATTCAACTTCGTCAGCACGGCCGACATCATCGGCGGCAATTCCGGCAGCCCGGTCGTGAACAAGCGCGGCGAGCTGGTCGGCATCATTTTCGACGGCAACATCCAGTCGCTGGTGCTGGATTACATTTACGACGACCAGGAATCGCGGGCCGTGTCGGTGCATTCGGCCGGAATCATGGAAGCGCTGCGGAAAATCTACAAGGCCGACCGGCTGGTGACCGAGCTGACCGGGAAGAATCTTTAAGAATTTCTCGCAGAGACGCAGAGAAAACCAAGAGGAAGATTCTTAAGTAATTCTCTGCGTCTCTGCGAGAAATGTGTTTGCCTGTTCACTCTTTCACCTGAAAACGTCCGTCCGGCAGCAAGTTATAGCGCCTGCCGCGCCACTGAATCGTACTCCCGAAGAATCCCGCGATCCACACCAAAACGCTGAGCAGGTCCTGAATCGGGATCATCCACCAGCGTCGTCCGGAGGGGCCATCGTGCAATACCCATCCGGCCATCGTCGCGGCGGAAACGGCCCGCGCCACCATGGCCAGTGCAGCGAGCGCCCACCAACCTGGACGGAACGCCAGCGCGGCCAGCGCCAGCGGCAGAGAATGCGTGAACACCTGCCCCACATAACCCGCCGGGCGCGACCGCCGCGTGCTGCGCGCCCAGCGCAGCCGATGGACCACGTTGGGCCAAAACGGCTGGCTGCCGATGCGATGCTCAATGAGTTCGCAGGAAAGCACCACTGACTCACCGGACGCGGCCACCCGTTTTCCGAGCACGAAATCTTCCGCCAGATAATCTTTCAAGAGATCGAAGCCGCGAAGTTCTTCCAGCACCTTGCGGCGGACCGCGATCGTCGGCCCCAGAGCGAAATCCATTCCGTTGAGATAGCGCGCGGTGAGGACGCCAGCCAGGAATTCGGTGTTCAGGCCGACCGCTTCGAGCTGGCTCCAGAAACTTGCGCCCGCGACGGCGCGGTAGGGACAGGTCACCAAGCCGACCGAACGTTCCTGAAATTCGCGCGCCACGGTTTCCAACAGCCGATCCGAAGCGCGGATGTCGCTATCGCTCATGACCAGAATGTCGTAGCGGGCGATTTTCACCATCGTCGCCAGCTTGAAAACCTTCGAGTTGGGGTAGGACGAGAGCCCGGTTACGATCAACTGCGCCGGGACAGTCGGGAATTCGCCCTTGAGTTTTTCGACGATGGCGACCGCCGGGTCATCGGCGTCCTGCACGGCCAGCAGAATCTCGAATTCCCCATATTGCTGCGTGAAAAAACTGCGTAGGTTGTCTTCGAGGCCCTCGTCCACGCCCGACAGCGGCTTCAAAACGCTAATGGGAATCATGCGTGCCAGAGACTTGGGCGCGGCCCGCAGATAGCTGCGGGCCGCCAGGATGGTCAGGCAGGCATAGACCACCGAACCGGCGACGAGAATCAGCAGAATTGTGCTTGCTAGTTCCAAAATTTAAGGTTAGCGCAATGAGTTACTCGGGCGCATAATATCCGGCGCGCGCCCGTATGCCGGCGCCACGCAACTTGCCGCGGACTCCCGGCGTCAACTCCACACGCAGATGACGATAGGCTCCCGGCGCACCCGCCGGAGCCGCGAACTGGATGCTATAGCGCGCGCGGATGCGTTCAATCATCTGCGGGAACGAATCGCCGATTCTGCCCGCCGACACCGCCTCGCCTCCCGTCTGCTCCGCCAGCTTGAAAACATTGGCGGGCGTGAAGTTTGAATGAACGAACTCGCTCGTCCGCGGCTCCGGACGCTTCTGCCTGCCTATTAAGATGCCGTTCAACACCGCGTCGGCGGAATATATTTGCCGAATCACCTCCTCGTCCGGCACCCGGTAATTCAGGCTCACGTTATCGGTGACGACCAGTACCGCGCGCCGTCCCCGCGGCGGCTGCCTTTGCAGATATTGCGCCGTGGTGACGATGGCCGCGTTGATGGCGGTTCCGCTGCCCAGCTTGCGGGAATTCACGGCGTCATGCATCTGGTCCTCCACCGCCTGCAGATCTTCGGTTAGGGGCTGTACGATCTCCGTGCTGCGCGCGAATAACGCCACTGCCACCCGGTCGCCCGCGTAGAGTTGCTTGAGCGAGGCGCGGGCGGCGTCGGCCAGTTGCTCCAGATGCCGGTACATGCTTCCGCTGACATCCAGCAACAGCACCAGGTCGAGCGGCTCCGATTCGCGGCCGAAGTACGCGATCTTTTGCGGTTCTCCCTCGTCCAGGACTTGAAAATCGGACGCTTTCAACCCAGCGACGATTCGCCCGTTGCGATCCAGCACCTGGGCGTCCACCTTCACGAGGGAAACTCCGCCGCGAAAGGTCGCCTCCTGCCAGGCGGACGCTGCGCCGCCAAGTAGTAGGATGAGAGCGGGCGTGATCAAAAATATTATAGTCGGCACCGCCGGGCACATCGACCACGGCAAAACCGCGCTGGTGAAGGCGCTCACCGGCATCGACGCCGACCGGCTGGAAGAAGAGAAGCGCCGCGGCATCACCATCGACATTGGCTTCGCACACCTGCAATTGACGCCACAGCTTCGCCTTGGTTTCATCGACGTGCCCGGCCACGAGCGTTTTGTGAAGAATATGCTGGCCGGAGTGGGCGGCATCGACCTGGTGCTGTTCGTGATCGCCGCCGAAGAATCGATCAAACCGCAGACTCGCGAACATTTCGACATTTGCCGCCTGCTGGGCATTCCCCAGGGGATAGTGGTGCTTACCAAGGCAGATTTGGTGGATCGCGACATTCTGGATTTGGTGCGCCTCGAGGTTGAAGAGTTCGTCGCGCACTCGTTTCTTGGGAACGCCCCCATTATTCCGGTGAGTTCTACCACGGGAGCGGGTATTTCCGAGCTGCGGACGGCGCTGACGGAGGCCGCCTCGGCAGCAGCGGAGAAAAGCGCGGCGGGCCATTTTCGTCTGCCCATCGACCGCGCCTTTTCGGCCAAGGGATTCGGCACCGTGATCACGGGGACGCTGATTTCAGGAGCGGTGAGCCGGGAGGAGGAAGTCGAGCTCTATCCGACCGGCCGTACGCTGCGAGTGCGCGGCGTGCAGGTCTATGGCAAGCCGGCCGACCGGGCCATCGCAGGCCAACGGACTGCCCTGAACTTGGCCGATATCGAGCCAACCGAAATTCTGCGCGGCATGGTGCTGGCGCCTCCGGGAAAATTTGCAGCTACCCGCCTTCTCGATTGCCGCCTGGAGCTGCTGCCTCCCGCCAAGCCGCTCAAGCACCGCGCTCCGGTGCATTTTCACGCCGGCACGGCGGAGATTGAGGCGGAGGTCCGGCTGCTGGGCGGTGCGAGCGTTTTGCAACCCGGCCAAAGTGCGGTGGCGCGGATCGTGCTGAAAGAACCGGCGCTGCTGCTGCCCGGCGACCGCTTCATCATTCGCATGTTTTCGCCGGTGGTCACGATTGGCGGCGGAACCGTGCTCGATACCGGCGGCGTGCGGTATCGCAAGGCGGATGATCCTGTAGCGCGCCTCAAAATCCTGGCCGAAGCGCCAGCGGCGGATCGCGTGGCGTTGCTGGTGCGGGAATCCGGCTACGGCATGAGCCTGGCGCAGTTGGTCTCGCGGACTGGATTGCCGGAAAAAGAGCTGGACGCCATCGCGCGCGCCGGCACGTTCGCGGTGATCCGCCAGCCGCAGCCCTGGCTGATCGATCGCGCCTGGTTTCAATCCGCCCGCGACAAGCTGACCGTCACCGTCCGCGAATTTCATCGCAAGAACCCACTGCTGCCCGGCATCGCCAAACAGGATCTGCGTGGACGCGACATGCGTAAGGCGCCGCCTTTTGTCTTCGACGCCCTGCTGGCGGACGCCAAGGAACTCATTGCGGAAGGCGAAATCGTGCGCCTCCGCACCCATCGCCTGGTGCTTCAGCAGGACGAAGAGCAGGCGCGAACCGCTATCGAACGCGCCTTTGAGCAGGCGGGCCTGGCGGTTCCGGCTGTTCCCGAAGTGTTGGCCAAATCTGGCGTAGAAGCGGCGCGGGCGCGCTCGCTGCTGCAAATTCTGATCCGCGATAAACGGCTGGTGCGGGTCTCGGAAGAGCTGGTTTTCCATCAGGCGGCGATCGCGCAGCTACGCGCGCTGCTGGCCCCTCGGAAAGCGGAGCGCTTCAACGTGGCGGCGTTCAAGGATTGGACGGGCATTTCGCGCAAATACGCCATCCCGCTGCTGGAATATCTAGACCGCGAGCGGGTGACGCGCCGGGAAGGCGATGAGCGGCTGGTGTTGTGAGGCTTCGTGGGGCAGGTCCCCGACCTGCCCAATTCTGAAATGGCAGGTCGGGGACCTGCCCCACTTCAATCCGAAATGATCTCTTCACCCGGCAGGATCGGCGCGGTGCGCGGCAGCTCGCCTTTGCGCGCGAGATTTCCGACGAACGCCAGGATGCCTGCGAACACTGCCAGTTTGACGGCATCGCCCACCCTGCTTCTGGGCAGCAATTTCCAGAGCACTCCCAGCACTGGCTGGGCGATGCAGACCGCCCACACGGTCCCGTAAAAATAGCGGCGCTCGTGGCCTTCGCCTTGCGTGGAAGGCTTGACTCGGGGCAGGCGGCCCAGCGCGCCCGCGATCCAAATCGCTCCAGCCAGGGGAAAATATCCGTAAACGTAAATTTGCCGCAGCATCCATTTACCGGTTATCACCGCCACCGCCAGTCCCAGTGCGTTGAGCAGCGCAAACGTCAGGGCCGCGCTCCAGGCGAAGGTGTAGCAAACCCGCCGGTAGAGCGGATTGGGCTTGTCCTCCGTAAAGCGAAGGATGTACGGCTTAGGCTCGACGCCGGGCAGCCGCCCGCGCAGCCCCGCAATGCCCGTGGCCAGCAAAACCAGGCCCAGCCAGGCGGCGATGCGCCGGTCGAAGCCGTGCGCGAACAGGTCAAACGTGAGCGGCCCGGGGGCTATGAAGAAAACGAAAATCCAGATGGGCCAATGCGCCAGCCGGTAGTGGACTTTATTTCGCTCGCGGAATTTGGGCCGGAAAGGAGCGGGCGGCAAGGTCTTAGTATATAGGCCGTAACGTTCGGACGCTGTCGAATCGCCCCTTCTAGTTCACCCTTCGCGGGGCGCGCTAAACTAAAGGCAGCACCGCTTTACGTAGAGTTGCCACAGCCATCAGGGCCAATGAAAATCGGAATCATTCGAGAAACATTTCCTGGGGAACGCCGCGTCGCCATGGTGCCGAAGGCCATGGACGTTTTGGCGAAGAGCGGCGTGGAGTTCATCGTTGAAGCCTCCGCCGGCTTAGAAGCCGGGTTCCGCGACCAGGAATATAGCGCTAAAGGCGCCCGGGTAGAAGCAGACCGCGCCGCGTGTGATCGAGGCCGCCGATGTGATTTTCCAGGTGCGCACGCTCGGCGCCAACCCCGTGGAAGGCCGCGCGGACCTCAACTTGTTGCGCGAAGGGCATGCCGTAATCGGATTTTGCGAAGCGTTGACCGCTCCCCGCGAATGCGCGGATTTGGCGGCGCGCGGCGTAACCACTTTCGCCATGGAGTTGATGCCGCGCATCACCAGGGCGCAGAGCATGGACGCATTGTCGTCGATGGCGACAGTGGCAGGTTATCGCGCCGTGCTGCTGGCTGCCGAAGCTCTGCCGCGTTTGTTTCCGATGCTCATGACCGCGGCCGGAACCATCGCGCCGGCGCGGGTTTTCGTGCTGGGTGCGGGCGTGGCCGGCCTGCAGGCGATCGCCACAGCGCGGCGTCTGGGTGCGGTGGTAAGCGGCTACGATTTGCGTCCGGCGGTGCGCGAGCAGGTGGAGAGTTTGGGCGCGAAGTTTGTCCAACTGACGATGGATGGCGCCGCGCGCCGAAGACAAAGGCGGATACGCCAAGGCGATGGGCGAGGATTTCTACCGCAAACAGCGGGACCTGATCGCCGCTGTCGCGCGCGAGCAGGATGTCATCATCACCACGGCCGCCGTGCCGGGCAAAAAAGCGCCGGTGCTGATTACGGCGGACATGGTGCGCAGCATGGCCGCGGGGTCGGTGGTGGTGGATTTGGCGGCGGAGCGCGGCGGCAACTGCGAGCTCACGCGCGCCGGAGAAACCGTGATCGAACACGGCGTCACCGTGCTGGGACCGCTGAATCTGGCGTCGGCTGCGCCGTATCATGCAAGCCAGATGTATGCGCGCAATATCGCGACCTTCCTGAAGCACCTGATCCAGAACGGCAAGCTGACGGTGAATTTCGACGACGAGATCACGCGGGAAACGCTGGTGACGCTATGGCGGCGAGATCGTGCATGCGCGCGTGCGCGAAGCCATGGGGCTGGGCCCGGCGGCCGCTGCCGAGCTGGTCGGGAAGGGCAGCTAGCCGGTGCAATCGCTCGAACTGAGCGTCTACGTTTTCATGCTCGCCGCTTTTCTGGGCTTTGAGCTGATCCGGCGTGTTTCGCCGCTGCTGCACACGCCGCTGATGTCGCTCACCAACGCCATCTCGGCCATCGCGGTGGTCGGAGCCATTCTGATCACGGGAGAAAAAGACGCGTCCACGCTAAGCCGCGTACTGGGATTCATCGCGGTGACGGCATCCACGCTCAACGTCGTCGAGCGGATTTCTGATCACCGACCGCATGCTCAAGATGTTCAAGAAGCGCGAGCCGCCGAAGCCATGACCGAGCACGTAGTTCGCATCGCGTACATCGTCGCAGCCGGTCTTTTCGTTCTCGCCTTGAAGTGGATGAGCGCGCCTGCGACTGCGCGGCGCGGCGTGTTTGCGGGCGAAATCGGCATGCTGCTGGCCATCGTCGGCACGCTGCTGCGCCACGAAGTGATCGATTACCAGTGGATCCTGGTCGCCTTTTTTCTCGGATCGGCGATCGGTATTCCGCTCGCTTACCTGATGCCGATGACCGCCGTTCCGCAGCGGACGGCGATCTCGCACGCATTCGGCGCACTGGCGGCGGCGCTGGTCGGCACGGCGGAATATTACCGACAGACTCCGCACGGATTCATCATGGGGGCGCTGGTGCTCGAAACGCTGCTCGGCTTCGTAACGTTCACCGCTAGCCTGATGGCGTTCGGCAAGCTGCAGGAAATTCTTCCCACGCGCCCTATCACCTATCGCAATCAGAACGTGATCAACCTGGTACTGCTGGGAGCGCGCCTTGCTGTTGGGCGTGCTGCTGATCATTTCTCCCGAGCAGCGCTGGATGTTTCCCGTCTTCATCACGCTCGCGATGCTTTTCGGCGTGCTGCTGATCGTTCCGATCGGCGGCGCCGACATGCCTACGGTCATCGCCCTGCTGAATTCTTACGCCGGACTTTCGGCCAGCGCGATGGGGTTCGTGCTGGGCAACAATCTGCTGGTGATCGCTGGCGCGCTGGATGGATCGTCGGGATTTATTCTGTCCGTGATTATGTGCCGGGCCATGAATCGGTCGTTCACCAATGTTTTGTTCGGAGCGTTTGGGCAAGTGCAGGTGAGCGCGGTTCAGGAGACCACGCAGCGCCCGGTTCGTTCCGCCACTGCCGAAGAGGCGGCGTCGCTGCTGGACTCCGCCAGCCGCGTGATCATTGTTCCGGGCTACGGCCTGGCGGTGGCGCAGGCACAGCACAAAGTACGCGAGCTCTACGATCTGCTGACCAAGCGCGGCGTGGATGTCAGCTTCGCAATTCATCCGGTAGCGGGCCGCATGCCCGGCCATATGAACGTGCTGCTGGCGGAAGTCGATATCCCTTACGACAAGCTGCATGAGATGGACGACATCAACTCCGAATTCGCGCAAGCCGATGTGGCGCTGATCATTGGAGCCAACGACGTCACCAATCCCGCGGCGCGCCACGATCGCAATAGCCCCATCTTCGGCATGCCCATTCTGGATGTGGACCATGCACGAACTGTCATGGTGATCAAACGCGGCATGAGTCCCGGATTCGCCGGCATCGACAACGAGTTGTATTACCTGGACAAGACCCTGATGCTGTTCGGCGATGCCAAAGCTTTCCTGACGGGAATCGTGAAAGAACTGCCGGCGCCCGCGCGGGTGTAGACTGAATGCAGGCTTTTCTATTTGAGAAAGCGTGCCCTCGTCACCGGCATTACGGGCCAGGATGGGTGTTATCTCACCGAGTTCCTCATCGGTCGTCACTATGAGGTTCACGGCCTTGTTCGCCGGAGCAGCAGTTTTAATACAGCCAGACTGAATCATCTCTACCGGGACGTTCACGACCCGTCGGCGAATCTTATTCTCCACCACGGCGACTTACTCGACGGTAGTTCACTTAGGCGCACTCTGTCTGCCGTGCAACCGGCAGAAGTATACAACTTAGCCGCGCAGTCTCACGTCCGGATATCATTCGAGCAGCCGGAATATACCGCCGACGTGGTAGCTACTGGTACTTTGCGCCTGCTCGAAGCGCTGCGGGATTACTCCTCGGAGGACCAGCCTATCCGCCTGTATCAGGCGAGTTCATCCGAGATGTTTGGCTCGGCGCCGCCGCCCCAGAATGAAGGCACGCCGTTTCATCCACGCAGCCCATACGGTGTTGCCAAGGCAGCCGCGCATTTCCAGTGCGTCAACTATCGCGAAGCGTACGGCATGTTTGTTTGCTGCGGCATTCTTTTTAACCATGAGTCTCCACAGCGCGGGGAGACATTCGTTACGCGAAAAATTACGCGCGCTTTGAGTCGAGTCAAACTGGGCCTCCAGGATCATGTCTACTTAGGAAATCTTGAAGCGCGTAGAGATTGGGGCTTTGCAGGAGACTATGTCGAAGCGATGTGGCGGATGTTACAGCAACCTTCGCCCGGATGACTTCGTTATTGCAACGGGGCAGTCGTTTTCTGTCCGGGATTTCTTGGATGAGGCCGCGCGCCAGATTGGGCTCGATTGGAAACGCCACGTCAAAATTGACGCCCGCTATTTCAGGCCCGCTGAAGTCGACTCCTTGCAAGGCGATGCCGCGAAGGCGCGCCGCCTGCTGAGTTGGGTCCCGAAGGTCGGCTTCCGGGAACTGGTTGGCATGATGGTTGAGCACGATCTGGAACTCGCCAGGCAAGAGGCGACGTTGATAAACGCCGGACACACCGTGCAATAGATCCACGTCATGCGCAAGGAGAGCAGCATCTATGTTGCGGGACATACGGGCCTGGCCGGTTCCGCCATCGTGCGCAGGCTATGTCGAGAAGGTTACTCAAAAGTAATCACTAAGTCACGAGCGGAGCTCGACCTTACCCGGCAAGACGCGGTAGAAACATTTTTTGCGTTGACCCGGCCCGAGTATGTCTTTCTGGCTGCGGCGAAGGTCGGCGGCATTCTGGCTAACAGTACTTGCCCGGCGGACTTTATCCGAAACAACCTACTCATTCAGACTCATGTAATCGACGCCGCCTACCGGCAGGGGTGTACCAAGTTATTGTTTCTGGGGTCGTCATGCGTGTACCCCAGGGACGCTCCTCAACCAATGAGGGAGGAATATCTTATGGGCGGGCCGCTCGAGCAGACCAATGCTGCCTATTCCATCGCGAAAATTGCTGGAATCCAGATGGCGCAGGCCTATCGTCACCAGCACGGCTTCGATGCCATTAGCCTGATGCCCACCAATCTCTACGGTCCCGGCGATACGTACGACTTAGAGACCGGCCACGTGCTGGCCTGCCTCATTTATAAGTGCCACGTGGCGAAGATTAGCGGCGCAAGCGAAGTCATTGTCTGGGGATCGGGCCAGCCGAAGCGCGAATTCCTCCATGTGGATGATCTCGCCGCGGCCGCCTTGTTTCTTATGCAGCACTACAGTTCGGCGGACATCATCAATGTCGGTACCGGGAAAGACATCCGGATTATCGATCTCGCCCAATTGATTTGTGATGTGGTGGGCTGCTCCGCTCCGGTCGTGAACGATCTGTCCAAGCCGGACGGGACGCCGCAGAAGCTGTTGGATGTCTCTCGGCTAACGGCATTGGGATGGCGGGCCAGCATTGGCCTGCGCGAAGGCATCGAGCAGACCTATCGGGCGTTCTTGCAGAGTCAGGGCGCCTGACAAGCGCCTAGCTCATGGGCGCGCCGCAATGCGCTTTCACCCTCCTCGGGCTGGCCGCGGTTCACCAGGGCCTTGCCAAGCGCGCATGCCGCCAGGCCGTCGTAGGGATTTAGCTCGGAGGCCAGGCGAAACTCGGGGAGAGCCTGCGAAGTCCGCCCCATTTGCCATAGCGCGATCCCAAAGTTGTAATGTATCTCGGCGCTCTGCGGCCGCTGCTGCAAGGCCGATTGGAAAGACTCGATGGCGCCCTGACTGTCGCCGGATTGAGCCAGCGCGATTCCCAGATAGAAGCGGGCCTCCGGATAATCGGGCCTGCGCTCCAGTGCCTCGCGCAGCTTTTGTACCGCATCGGGGAGTTTTCCGGCGCGCAGATCGGTAATCGCATTGGCAGTGAGAAGTCCGGCCTGCTCGGACCGGTGCTTGTTTTGATTGAGGGTCGCAGCCAGGGCGAACGCTTTTTTCGCATCGGCATCCTGGCCAGCCCGTTGCAGCGCGCGCGCTAGCATGTATTGCGCGGGGCCATCCGCCGGATTGATTTCGACGGCGTGCCGCAGGGCTGCGATGGCATCGGCAAACCGCTCGATCTTCAGTAGTGCCGCGCCCAGTTCGACGCGAAACTCCGGCACGTCCGGGCTCAGCTTCACCGCTTCCGACAAATGCGCTACAGCTTCAGTCGCTTTTTCGCTGCGATTGAGCGCCTGCCCCAGGTAAAAATGCGCGATCGGCAGATCAGGCGCTAGCTTGATGGCCTTGCGAAGCTCAGCCACCGCAGTTTCAGGTTCATCGTTAAACAACTGGGCTTGACCCAGTAAAGCGTGCGCCCCACCAGATGCCGGTTGAGACTGCGCGGCCGCCTGCCCCTCCTGTAATGCCGACTTCTGGGTGCCACTTGCTTGGACGGCCGAGGCAAGATTCAGATAGGCGCGGCTCATTCGCGGCTGCAGGGCAACGGCTTTTTGATAAGCGCGCAATGCATCCGGAAATTTCTCTTCCTGCATCAAGGCCGTTCCCAGATTGTTATGTGCTTGCGCCGATCCGGGCTCAGCTTCGACGGCCTGCCGAAGCTCGAGTTCGGCCGCATGAAAGTCGCCGACCTGCTGATAAAGCCATCCTAAAAGATCGTGAAGACGCGGCAGATTGGCATCCAACTGATAGGCTCGGCGCAGCGCGGCCAAGGCACGATCCAAGCCGTTGTAATACTCCACCGAAGTGGTGGTGGGCGCCTGTTTGGCCATCTTAATCCAGGTGGTGCCAAGGTTGTAAAATGCTGTGGCGTAAGCACTTTTGAGCTGGATGGCCTTTTCCAATTCCTGAATCGCCTCAGCTAGATTTCCGCCTTCCCCCAGTGCGGCGCCGAGTTCGGCATGGGCTTCGGCCGATTGGGGGAGGCGGGCGGCTGCAGCGCGTAACTCAGCCACTTTGGCAACCGCTGGAGCGCTTGGTTTTTCGGCGCGGCCGCACCGCACACCCGGGCCCAGGATTGCAAAAAATGCAGAGCAAAGAATCCGCAGGAGCCGGCCCGATTTTACATTCATCTGCTACCTAATCGCGATAACCGCTCGAAGGATACCTGTTGCCGAATACACAAGACCGCAACTTCCGCCATGTTACACCCCGGAACTGGCTGGCGGCAACGGAGGCCCGGGGAGCCATCCGTCCGTTCGCGAACAGCCAAGTCCCAAAATCGGTAAAGCGCTAATACAGTCCAGGTTAATCGATAAACTTTACCATTGACAGCCCCTCAAAAGTCATAGTAGAATCCGACTACTCATGGGTCGTACCCGGTACAACTCTAAGAGTTGTGCCCTGGCGAAATGGGCCAGAGAGCTGTTCTCCACGAGGCAGAACGGCGTATATAGAGACAAGTCACTGAATTGGTTCTGATTGCCCCAAACTAGGAGGGCCACGTGAAGAACGACGAGAATAGACTAGCAGTTCCCACCAGCCGAATGTTACCGGCGTCGTACCACCCCAAGTTAAGTAGAGCCTTATTGGCATTTCTGGCGCTGGCGGCTTTGGCCACAACGCTGTGGGGACAGGGCGCGTCCTATCTCACCGGATTTGTCACCGATCCCAGCCAGGCTGCCGTGCCCGGCGCCACCGTCGTGGTTAAGCACCAGCAGACGGGTAACCGTTACGAGATGAGGACCACCGATACCGGCATTTACCGCTCACCGGATCTGGCTCCTGGCATGTACGACGTCACCGTCACGGTGCAAGGCTTCCAAGAAGCCAGGATCACTGGAGTGGAAGTGATCCTCGGCCAGTCTCGAGAGTTGGACATCGGTCTCAAAGTCGGTTCGGTCTCTGAGTCTGTCGAGGTCCAGGCGACCGCCGCCCTTCTGAAGACCGAAGATCCGGGCCTCGGCCAAAACATCGAATACGCCCAGGTGGCCAACCTGCCCTACTTCAACCGCTCGGCGGGCGTGCTGTTGGCCCTGGCCCCCACGGTTCGCTATACGGGTGAGGACGTAATCTCCTACGGCGCATCCCGCTACAACGTCGGCGCCTTCACCAATGTGAACGTAATGGTGGATGGCTCCTCCGTGAATGGCGATCGCACCGATGTGGCGCAAATGGTCTTCAACCCATCGGTCGAAGCCCTGCAAGAGGTCAAAGTGGCCACCAGTCAGTACAGCGCGCAGTTTGGCAAGGATGTCGGTGCTCTAGTGCAGATGGAGTCCAAGTCCGGCACCAACAGTTTTCATGGCGGCGCGTACGGCTACTTTCGCAATGAAGATTTGGACGCGATGAATGCGTTCTCACAAACCCGGCCGGTCGACCGCCAGCAGATGTACGGCGGCACCATCGGCGGGCCGATCCTGAAGAACAAGCTGTTCTTCTTTGGCAGCTTTGAAGCGCAAAAAGCGATTTCGCCCGCGGGCGTAAATCTTACCGTGCCGACGGTGGCCGAGAGGGGCGGAGACTTCAGCGGTAGTGGCAACACGATCTACAATCCTTTCTCCTCCCATGTCGACCCTGTAACCGGCGCCACCGTGCGCGATCCGTTCCCGGGCAACAAAATTGATCCAAGTCTCTTCGACTCGGCGTCCCTGAAAGCGCTGCAATTCATTCCTAATCCGGCTAATTCAAATCTAACCAACAACCTGAATTCCAGCACCGGAACCAACCTGACGAAATACCGCAGCGTAAACCGCGTGGATTGGAATGCCCGGGATAGGGATCACTTTTATGGCACCTGGATGATCGATCATACGTTGAGTGAAAACCTGGGAGTGCCGGCGTACAACGTGATTTCGCCCGCCGCCAGCCCGACGCTGAGCGGATTTGGGTTCCAATTCCAAACGCAGTCTTACACCTTCAGCGAGATCCATAACTTCTCCCCGACGTTCTTCATGAGCAACCGGGTTGCCTATCGCCCCCGCTACATCGAGAGGGTGAATCCGGCGGTCGATCCGAGTGCTGCGTGGGCCGATAAATTAGGCATCAAGAATTATGCCGGCGCGCTGCTGCCAGCGTCCTTTGGCGGCGATCTTGGCTTCCCCACTTACAACTTCTCCGGCTATACCGGCCTCGGCCCGGGATCATTGCTGTTCCAGGAAAATCCGATCAAGGAAGTTTCCTACGATTTGGATCTCACCTATGTGCACGGCCGGCACACGATTAAATACGGCTTCCAGATGGAATATGGCCAGCACGGCGCGCCGGATCAGAGCCTTCCCACCGGAAGTTTTTCTTTCGGCCCCAATGAGACCTCGCAGCCGGGGCTGGCGAATACTGGCAACTCCATCGCCTCGTTCCTGCTGGGTCAGGTAGACAACGCCGTCACGCAGCTCGGACCTCCTCTGACGTGGCATAGTTTTTACTACAGCGGTTACGTTCAGGATGATTTTAAGGCCGCGCACAACCTGACCATCAATCTCGGTTTGAGGTTGGATTTCGATGGACCGGTTTATGAACAGGACTATCGCGGCAACGGATTTGATTTGTATGGAATCAATCCGGTATCGGGAACACCCGGCAGCGTCCTGTTTTTCAATACCGCCGGGTACCCGCGCAAAGGATTTTACAACACCGACTACCATCGCTTCGCCCCCCGTATCGGATTCGCGTACCAGATACTACCAAAGACCGTGATCCGCGGCGGCTACGGCATTTACAACATCAACCCGACCTTGGGCGCAAACCGCCGTGCTCCCAGCCTGGGCTTCACCACAGTGGGCAGTTTCGCCTCGCCCGACGGTGGCATCAGTCCGGCCTTTCAGTTGCAGAATGGATTTCCGTCCTATCCTCTGGGCGGGGATCCCCACACACTCACCGCCGGCTTTGGCGCGGTCCAACCTGGCCAGATCCCGACCACATCGCCCACTTTCGTCAATCCCACCTGGAATATGGGCAACGTGCAGAATATCAATCTCTCGATTCAGCACCAGCTGCCAGGCAATGTCGTGCTGGAGATTGCCGGGCAAAGTTCGCTGGGACGCAATCTGTCTGATGACAGCCAGAACTGGAACGAAGTGCCCCCGTCCCTATGGGGCATTCCGGGCGCGAATAACTTGCGCCGGCCTTACCCGCAGTACGGTAACGTAACGCAAATCAAGGACCCGATTGCCTACACCAACTATTGGAATGGGTACATCAAGGTGGATAAGCGTTTTTCCAAGGGCCTCACTCTGATTGCCAACTACTCGTATGGAAGGAACCTTGGATTCACCAGTGGTTCGATCTATTTCCCGAAGCTCAGCTATGGACCCACGGTATTTGATGAAGCCAACGGCGTTACATCGATTCCGTACCAGACGGCGCTCGTCAGTTGGGTATATGAGATTCCCTGGGGCCCGGGCAAGAACTACTTCAATACCGGAGTGCCCGCAAAGATTATGGGCGGCTGGTCCATCGGCGGCATCCTCTCCATACAGGGTGGCGTTCCGTACACCATTACCTCGGGCGGCGATTCTTTGAATGGCAATAGTCCGCTGGGCAACCGCGTCAATATTATCGGGAATCCCACTCTGGACAATCCCACCCCCAGCAAGTGGTTCAACACTGCGGCCTTCGCCGCTCCGGCTTTCGGGCAGATTGGGAATTTCCACAGCTTCCTGCTCGGACCGTCCGACACTCGCCTGGACCTCTCGTTGCGCAAGGTCACGCCTATCACGGAATGGCTCAAGTTCAGCCTGGTTGGCGAGTTCTTTAACTTCACCAACACTCCTCAATTCGGTCCACCGGACGGGAATCTGCGCAGCCCAACCTTCGGCGTAACCAACGGACCGGGCGGCGGTCTGGGCGCCAACACGCTGGGGCCGTACGGCAGCCGGCAGGTGCAGCTCGGCGCGCGCTTCGACTTCTAAGCAGTCGAGTCGGCAACACACGGAGGGTGCGGCAGTCCGCACCCTCTTTTTTTGTCTCAAGTGAACTATTCAGGGCAGGTTTAGCGATTGACCGAATGCCGGGCGATGGCATACACTAACGACGATTCCGAGGAGATGGACTGCGTGGGCTCCGCAGCGGCAGATTCCGGCAACGTTCGAATCGGCGTGATTGGCTGCGGCGGCGCTGCCTGGACCGGGCACATGCCATGGATCTGGGGACACCCGAATGCCACGCTGGCCGCAGTGTGCGATGCCGACTTGCAGCGCGCCCGCGAAGCCGGCCAGCGCTACAACGTGCCGCTAGTGTTCGACGACTACCGCCGGCTGCTCGATCATCCGGGCATCGATGCCGTCGTCATCTGCACGCCACCCGCGTCCCACTGCGAATTCGCAGTAGCCGCAGCCGAAGCAAGGAAGCATGTGCTGCTCGAAAAGCCGATGGCTCGCACGGTTGCGGAGTGCGATCAAATCGCCGCAGCCGCCCGGCGCAACGGCATTCTGCTCATGCTGGGCCATGAAAAGCGCTTCAGCGTTGCTTCGGAGAAAATTCGTCAGTTGATTCAGCGCGGCGACCTGGGCGCAATCTTTTATCTGGTCGTGCACTGGGGCGCGTCGGTGAAGCTGTGCCCCGAGCGTCTGATTCCGGAGGGCTATCGCGAGAGCTACGAGTGGCGGTGGCGCGACGCGTCGGTTGGCGGCGGCCTGCTGCAGGACCATCTGCCGCACTATGTCGACCTGTGGCGCTGGTGGACGGGTTCAGAGGTAGTGTCAGTTTGCGCCGAAGTGCAGAACGTCACGCGGGATTATTTGCATCGTCCGGAGATTGCAGCCTGGGAAGATTTCGGAACCGTGCTGATGCGCTTTGCCAACGGCGCCGTCGCGGTATTCAACACCGGCACCGTCGGCCGAGGCCTCTCGCCCATTCAGCATCAGGGCTCGGGCATCGGCGAGTGGTCCGAATTCGGTTATTTATTCGGCACGCGCGGGCAACTCGCGTTCGATTTTCCGCCGTGGGATTCGCCGGAGAACGGGCGGCTCATGGTTTGGTCGCTGGAAAAAGATTCCGCATCGGACCGTGGCTGGTTTCAAGTGGAATTGCCCGAACCGCGACGCTCTCCTGGCGGCCCGCTCTCACCGGCGACCAATGAAAATTATATGTTCAACCGGCAAATGGACCACTTTATCCGCTGCATTCAGACCGGCGCGCACCCTGCCGTGAACGCCGCCGACGGACGCGCCACGCTCGCCGTGGTCGAAGCGGTCTACGAATCACAGCGCACCAACCAGAAGGTGACGGTGCCGCCAGCGATCGAGGACTCAAATGGAAATACCGTATCTGACGCCATTGCTCGCACAGAATAAGCCCATCTGGATCATGGGCGTGTACGACGTGCTCTCGGCCAAGATTGCCGAGCGCGCCGGTTTCGACGCCGTCGGCGTGCAATCGCTGCAGATGGCTTTTGCCAACGGCCAGCCCGACATTGGTGTGATCACGCCCGATCAGATTCTCGAGACCTGCCGCAAAATCCGCCGCGCGATCAATCTGCCGATCGTGGTCGATTTCGAGCAGGGATTCGGCGAGCCGTACGCCTCGGTTTTTTGGATGAACGAATTCGAGCGTGCCGGCGTGGCCGCGGTTCATATCGATGATTACGGTCTGCCGTACAAGTGCCCATTCATTCCGCCGCATGTGATGGCGCTGGAATCGATGGACCAGACGGCCGACAAAATTCGCGCTATGGCCGGCGAGAAGCTCGACCCGCGTTTCATGGTGATCGGCCGGCCTGGAACCTATGTGGCCCGCGTTCACAACGATGAGGAATCGCGCCGCACCGACTGGATTCGCCGCGCCAACGCGTATCAGCAGGCAGGGGCCGACGTCATCTTCGCCATCTGCTGGACTGAGGCGCACGCTCGGTTTTTCCGCCAGCAGGTTACCGGGCCGATGATGACCATCCGCACGCTCGGCACGGAGATCAATGCCGACCGCGTGCAGTATGCGTCGGACATGATGAATCTCAGCGTGGACGAATTGCATGCCCTCGGCTATCAGTTGCAGAGCGAGCCCAGCACCATGATCGGCGTCGCGGCGCATGCCATGGCCGATGCGCTGGCGAAGGAGCGGGCTTCGGGCAGGATCAACAGCGTGGCGGCCGATCATGGCAATTTGTACGAGCTGATGGAACTCTGGATGAACGTGGACGAAGTTCGCAGAATCCGCCAGCAATATGTGAAATCTGAACTCAACATTTGTGGAAAAGACTGATGCTGACACGACTGTGGACGATTGGTGTAAAAGTGCCGGATCTCGAAAGAGAGCTGGAGTTTCATCGCCAGATCGGCAGCACGCTGGTGCTGGATGAGACCATCCACCTCGATGGCGAAGACTTCCGCGTGCCGCTGATTCGCATGGGCGACAAGTATATGCACCTCGCCGAAAAGATGGTTTACGAAAAATTGCTGGATCATCCGCTGCCTTTCGGAATTGCTCACGTCGTGTACCGGACGGACAGTTTCGATCAGGATGTTCAAACCGCATTGCAGGCCGGCGCGACGCTCATTCGCCCGGTAGCTACGATCTCGGCCGGATTCGGCGAGCGGCGCGTCGCGTTCTTCCATGCGCCCGGCCGTTGGATTTTTGAAATCATCGAGGTCCTGCGCGACCTCGTCCCGGAGGTGTGAAGAACTATGCAGATCAGCCCTCATATTCACCTGGTTGGCAGCGAGCAGTTTGGTTTGAGTCACGCGCTCGATTGCAATTGCTACCTGATTGACGGCGGCAGCGAACTGGCGCTGGTTGACGCCGGACTGGGCCTAGGCAACGATGACATACTGGCCAATATTCGCGCCGCCGGTTTTCAGCCTGAAAAGCTCACGCACATTATCGTCACCCATTCTCACGTCGGGCACTGGGGCGGCGCGGATGGCATTCGCCGCGCAACGGGCGCGCAGGTTTGGGCGCCGGCACTGGGTGTCACGGGAATGACGGACATCGCGAACGACCCCGCCATTCAGGCCAACATCAAATTCGGCCGCTATCCCTCGGGATTTTTCCCGGAGCCTTGCACGCCCGACCGCACATTCAGCGATGGCGAGCGCATTCGCATCGGCAGCTTCGATTTGTCGATCATCGCGACTGCCGGCCATACCAAGGATTCCACCTGCTTCCTGTTCGAAGACGACGGGCGCCGCGGTCTATTCACCGGCGACGTGGTTTTCTATGCGGGAATGATCGGCTTGCTGAATCTGGAAGGCTGCAGTCTCAGCGATTACCGGCGCGATATTCAAAAGCTCGGCGCGCTCAACATCGATCTGCTGCTGCCCGGCCATGGCGTATTCGTGCTGCGCCGCGGACAGAAACACATCCAGCGGGCGATTCATAAATTGAGCGACTTCGTGGTGCCGCGCAGTTTCTTCGAAGACAACGAATTCAATTGGGACCGCGAGTATCTGCGGACCATGACCGGCTGATGGGGATCTTCGACTATGCGGTAATCGCTGGATATTTTCTGGTGGTGCTGGTCATCGGCTTGCGTACTCGCAAATCGGTCCACACCAGCGATGATTTTTTCCTCTCCGGACGCTCGCTGCCCGCCTGGATCACTGGCCTGGCGTTCATGGCGGCAAATCTCGGCTCCTTCGAACTGATGGGCTTTGCCGCCAATGGCGCGAAGTACGGCATGTTCACCAACCAGCTTTACTGGCTGGGCTCGGTGCCGGCCATGATTTTCGCCAGCTTGGTGATGGTGCGCGTTTTTCATCGCGCCGGAGTGCGCAGCGTGCCGGAATTTCTCCGCATGCGCTTCGACGAAAAATGCCGCGGCCTGAACGCGATGAGCTTTGCGTTCCTGACGATTTTTACATCGGGCTTCAGCTTGTATGGCCTGGCGATTGTGTTCCACGCGCTGTTTCACTGGTCGCTCGATCTGTGTATCTGGATTTCGGCGGGGACTGTGCTGTTCTACGTGATGTCGGGCGGCCTGCGCGCTTCCATTTATACCGAGGTGCTGCAATTCGGCCTGATGGTGCTGGGAATTCTGCCGCTCTCGATCATGATTCTGGCGTCTTTCGGCGGGCTGAGCAGTATGCTGACGCGCCTGCCGGAAAATATGGGGCATACTTGGCTGCCGGTGCTGCATCCGGAAGGGACGGCGTTCGGCGGCGGCCTCTACGTGATCTTTGTCGGCATGGGGATTGCCAGCTTCGCTTATTGGTCGACGGATTTTCTGGTGATTCAGCGGGCGCTGGCGGCGAAAGATCTGGATGCCGCGCAAAAAACCCCGCTCATCGCCGCGTTTCCAAAAATGTTTTTCCCGATATTGACGGTGGTGCCGGGACTTGCGGCGCTGCTGGTGATTCCGAAACAGATCGAAGGCAACTACAACATGGTGCTGCCGCTGATGTTCCTGCACTATTACCCGGCGGGACTGCTGGGCGTGGGGATCACGGCGCTGCTCGCCAGCTTCATGGCAGGTATGGCCGGCAACATCACGGCTTTCAATACCGTCTGGACTTACGATGTTTACCAGAACTACATCGCGCCCGGGCCGCTCGGATCAGCACTATCTTCGACGTGGGCCGCGTGGTGACCGTGGTGGGCACGCTGATTTCGATTGTGACGGCCTACTCCGCGCGCGCGTTTCCTAACGTGTTCGACTATTGGGCGCTGCTCTCGGCGATTTTCGTGGGTGCTCCGTTTGGCACGTTCGTGCTGGGCGTGTTCACGCGGCGAGTGGATGGGACCGCGGCGTTCGCCGGTATGCTCACCGGAATTCTGACCACGATCGGACACTTCGCGCTCTATCACTACGGCTACTTGCACTACGGCAGCGATCTCTCAATGGATTTTTACGGCGCCGGCTACGGGTTCTTCGCGAATGTGCTGGTGGCCGGGATTTTCACCGTGCTTCGCCCGGGAGCAAAGAGCATTGCGCTCATCCTGCAGGACGAACCGCCAAAAGCTCAGGCCTGGTATATGACTCCGCAGGCCTGGGCAATCTTGGCTGCGGTGGTAATGATCATTTTGAATATCGTGTACTGGTAAGCCTCTTCAGCTCACTACGGGTTTATCCGGGTTGATGCCGAACCACAGTAGTCCAGTCAGCAGCAGCAATAGCGCCGCAAAATCCAGGGAGTGAATCCAGCCTAGTTTCTGCGCCAGCATCGGCGTCAGCACGGGCGCTACGGCTCCCGCCGCTTGAGCTGTAGTGTTCATCAGACCGAACAGCGTGGCCGGGCGCGAGGGCGCGAGATCGATGGTGCAGGCCCAGGCCGGAGCTTGTCCGAACAAATGAAATCCCGCCGCCAGCGCGAGCAGGATCATCGCCAGGCGCGCATCTGCGACGCGTGCGCCGGCCACGATCAGCCCGGTCGCCAGAAAGCATCCCAAAATTCCGACCCCAGTTCTGCCGATCCGCTTGCCGAATCTTGCGCAGAGAAGATCCGAAGTCCGGCCGCCCAGCGGCGTCAGGCACACAATCGCGACATACGGCAGCATCGACCAATAGCCGCCCGCAGCCGGATCCACATGCCGCACGTTGGCGATATAGAGATAGAACCAGGTGTAGAAAACGTAAGCCGGATAGCCGCCCAATCCATAGCACAACACCAGCATGACGACGCTGCGATTGGAGAGCACCGTCTTCCATCGCCATTGCGAAGAGACTCCGGCCGGAGCAGTTTCGCCGCCGGCGCGAATCAGCGCCAGTTCCGCCGCGTTCACGCCGGGATGTTCCTCCGGCCGGCTGGTCGCGTAACCGCGCCACCAAAATGCAATCGCGATACCGACAACGCCCAGCACCCAGAACGGCATTTGCCATCCATAGCGCAGCATCAGCGCTACGGTGAATGGCGGCGCGAGAATTCCGCCCAAGCCAATTCCCATGAAGAACAGACTGTTGCCTGCCGCGCGCTGAGCGGGCGGCATCCAGCGCGAAACCATTTTGGTGCCGGATGGCAGCACGCAAGACTGCGCCGCGCCAGTGAGGATGCGCATCGCAATGAAAAATCCCAACGCGCTTGCCGCCGTAATGCGCGCCAGAAAAGGCACAGCCGCGGTAGCCAGTGTGAGGCACGACCAGCCAAGCAGCGCCGCCGCCAGCACTGGCCGCGGTCCCCAGCGATCGACTGCCAGGCCGATCGGAATCTGGCATGCGCCGTAGCCGATTACAAACGCGCTGAGAATCCAGCCGATCTGCACGTTGGTCAGGCGAAATTCGTTTTGGATTCCGCGCGCCGCATAGCTCATGCTCAGGCGGGTGACAAAGGCAAACGTCGTGACCAGCAGCAGAAGAAGAAGGATGCGCCAGCGCGTTTTCGACGCCGGAACTTCAGAATGTGGCAATGGGATTGATCGGCGAGCCGGTGCCGCCGGCGACAGCGAGAGGCGCGGCCGTCAGCAGAAACTCCCAACGATTCCGCTTGGCGCATTCCGCGCTGATCGGCTCGAGATCGCAGTTATCCAGGATAGGAACACCCATGGCAAAGATAGTACCCCAATGGATGGGCAGCTTGATGCCGTCCATGCCGGAGGGCATGACGTCGCTCGCCATATCGCCGGCCAGCACCGCCACATCGCGGTTGCGCAGCCACGCCAGGCAGGCAACATCCAGGCCTGCCGAATCGCTTTCGAAATCCCAATCGCCCTGTTTGGCGCGGCGCGCCCAGCGGCCGGTGCGGATGAAAATCGCGTCGCCGGGGCCGACTTGCGTGCCCGATTTTTTCTCCCACGCATCGAGATCCTGCGGCTGGACTGCGTGCCGGCCGGGCAGATATTCCGTACCCAGCAGCCGGGGAATGTCCATCAGAACCCCGCGCGTGAACAGTCCGGTCTTCATGAGAAGCACCGAAAGTTTTCCCGCTCCCTTCTCGCTGACTTCGCGCTGCGAGATGCCGTTGTACATTTGTCCCTTGTAAAACAGATGGCAGAGCGCGTCCAGATGGGTTTGGGTGTAGCCGTGATATTGCACGGTGTAAACATCGGCGGAGGAATCGGCGTTGCTATCGAAGCCGGTCGAGATCATCCGATGCTCGAAGGCCGGTGAGGAGGCCGCCGTCTCTTTGACGACGTCGTGAGAAAGCGAGAGCGAAACGCCGCTGTCGACCAGTTGCGCGGCGCTTTTGCGTTTCTCGGGCGTGATGAGGTTCAATGCGCCGAGTTGATCCTGCAGCTCCCCAGCGTCCCCAATTGGAGATGGAGTCGATGACCTTGTCGAAGTCCCGCCGCTCCGGCGAGCTCACGCTTTGACCAGCCGCGCCGCCAGATTGTTGTCGCCGCCCACGTCGGAGAGCCGGTAATCACGGCCTTGCGAGAAATACGTCAAGCGTTTGTGGTCTTCGCCGAGCAGCCCCAGGATGGTCGCGTGGAAATCGTGTACGTGGACTTTATCGGTGGCCGCGCGCAATCCGATGTCGTCGGTCGCGCCGATGATCTTGCCGCCTTGAATTCCACCGCCCGCCATCCAGACGCTGAAGCCGTAGGGGTTGTGATCGCGTCCGCCGCCCACGCCGCCGTTGGCGTTGCCATCCGTCATTGGCGTGCGACCGAATTCACCGCCCCATATGACTAGCGTGCTGTCGAGCAGCCCGCGCGCTTTGAGATCGGTGAGCAGGCCGGCCACCGGCTTATCCACGGTGCGGGCCAGTTCGAGGTGGTTCTTGTCGCACTGATTGTGGCCGTCCCAATCCTTGCCGCTGGCGCTGCCGGAATATAACTGGATGAACCGCACGCCGCGCTCGACCATGCGGCGGGCCATCAGGCACTTGGTGCCGTAGTCGCTGGTGATGGGGTCGTCGATGCCGTAGAGCTTCTTGGTGGCGTCGGTTTCTTTGGAGAGTTCAACCAGCTCCGGTGCGGCAATCTGCATGCGAAACGCGAGCTCGTAGGAGGCGATGCGCGCGGCCAGATCGGAATCTTCGCTGCGGGTTTCGAGATGCCGCTCGTTGTACCACTTGAGCATGTCGAGCATGTCGCGCTCGTCTTTGGCGCCGATTTCCTCGGGCCGCCGGACATTTAGAATGGGCGTGCCGTTGCTGCGCAGCACGGTGCCCTGATACATCGCCGGCAGGAATCCGGACGAGTACGCCGTGGGTCCGGACTTGGTATTGCCTTGCAGCATCACCACGTAAGCCGGCAGGTTCTCGCTCTGGCTGCCGAGGCCATAGACCACCCAGGAACCGACGCTGGGACGGCCCAGGCGCGGCCATCCGTTGTTCATCCAGTTCAGCGCATTCGAATGCGTGAAGCCGTCGTGATAGCAGGAGCGAATCACGGCCAGATCGTCGGCATGCTGCGCTACATTCTCGAACAGGTCGGAAATTTCGATTCCGGATTGTCCGTATTTCTTGAACGTCCGGCGCGAGGCCATCAGCGGCGCTTCGCTGGCTTTGGTGAATTGCAGAAACACGTTGCCGAAGCTGGCGGGCGTGGGCTGGCCATCGTACTTGGTGAGCGCCGGCTTGGGATCGAAGGTGTCCACGTGGCTCGGGCCGCCGTGCATGAAAAGATAAATCACGCTCTTGGCTTTGGCCGGAAAGTGCTGCGGCTTGGCCGCCAGCGGATTGGTAAACGCGGTGGTAGCGGCCGACGCGACGCCCGGCCCAGCAGCGAAGACAGCGCCAGCATGCCGAAGCCGGCGCCGGTCTTTTCCAGAAATTCGCGGCGGGAAGCAAATAGTCCGTTGTCACTCATGATGGTGCCTCAATCCAGGTAAAGAAATTCGTTGGTATTCATCAGCGTCAGGCAGAGCTGCGTCAACCCTGAGGCCTGATGCGCGCCGCCATTTTCGTGAGACGCCAGATACTCCAGCGCCTTTTTCTGTTCATCCGCCGCCGGGACCCGGCCCAGCGCGCGCCGCCACGCCGCCTGCACCCAGGCGGTGGGATTGTCGCCGTATTCCTTGCGAAGATCGGCGGCGAACATCGTTGCCTGCTCAAGCGAAAATTCTCCATTGAGCAGCGTGAGCGCCTGCGGCGCCACCGTGGTCGAATCCCGCGCTCGCAACTCAGCGAAGTATCCGGCATGTCGAACGATTCGAGCATCGGCATGCGGAACGCCCGCTTCACGTACATGTAGACGCTGCGGCGATGATACTCAGCGGGATCGCTCCACACCGGCCACTGGCTCTGGTCGCGCATCCCCGCCATCTCTTCCTTGGTAAGCGCGGGAACGACGGATGGCCCGCCGGCTTTGTCGTTCAGGTCGCCGGCCGCGACCAGAATGGCGTCGCGAATTTGCTCGGCGGCCAGACGGCGGCGGCTCATGTGCCACAGCAGGCGGTTGGCGGGATCGGCCTTGGCGCTGGCCTCATCGAAGCGCGTCGACATCTGATACGTGTTCGACAGCAGCATCAGCCGCTGCATTTCTTTCACGCTCCAGCCGCGCTGCACGAACTCCGTAGCCAGCCAGTCGAGCAGTTCCGGATGCGACGGCGGATCGCCCTGGCGGCCGAAATCGTTGGGCGTGGCCACGATGCCGCGGCCGAAGGTCCATTCCCACAGCCGGTTCACCATCACGCGCGCCGTCAGCGGATGATCGGGTTCGGTCAGCCACAAGGCCAGCGCTTTGCGGCGCTGCGGCACGAAAGGCTGCTCCGGCGGATCGGGTATATCCCGGCCATCGCTGAGGACGGCGGGAAATCCTGCTCCGACTTTCGGCCCCGGGTTGTTGTAGTCGCCGCGAATCTCCACATGCTCCTCGGGAACGATGTCGGTGTGGCCCAGCACCGTTGCCGTGGCGTAGTGCGACGGGGCTTTCAGGGCCGCTTCGCCGATCTTGCTCAGCAGGCGGGTGCGCTCGGCCTTTTCTTCCGGCGTCAGTTCTTTCTCGATCTCGGCCTGACTCACGCCGCGCGCGGCTTCGACTTCCACCGCCATCTCCTGCTGCTTCTGGGTGCGTTTCTCGCGCGGAATTTTTTCGGCTTCGAGCGCCTCAGCGGAAAACTGCTTGAGCTTCACCGCCAGGATGCGATTCTTGGCGTTTGCCCCAATCCGGTTGTAAGCGGCCTTCACCTGATCGAGGGCGATCTGCTTCGGATACGCCTGGAAGTAGTCGTACACAAACATCTGGTTCACGACGGGAACTTCCTTGGGCTCGCTGCCCACAAACACGGCCGCCATGCGGTAAAAATCTTTTTGTGTGATCGGGATCGAACTTGTGATCGTGACAGCGCGCGCAGCCGATCGTCAGGCCCATGAACGCCGCGCTGGTGACATCGACTGCATCCACCAGGCGTTCGGAGCGATTGAATCTGCCATCGAGCGCGGATTCATGCATCACCGGCGCGAGCGTGTACAAGCCGGTGGCAATGCGCGATTCCAGATCTCTGGTTTTCTTCTCGGGAACGTAGTAGCTGCCTTCGAGCTCGAGCGTGTTGGGCCACAGCTCGTCGCCGGCGATTTGCTCCTGCACAAAACGGTTGTACGGCTTGTCGTTGTTGAACGATTGAATCACGTAGTCGCGGTAGCGCCAGGCGTTGGGGAAAAAGATATCGGTTTCAAAGCCGCCGGATTCCGCGTAGCGCACGACATCGAGCCAGTGCCGCCCCCAGGCTTCGCCGTAGCGCGGCGAGGCCAGCAGCTTTTCCACCAGCTTCGGGTAGGCGTCGGCGGAGGTGTCGCTCAGGAATTCGTCGATCTGCTTGCGGAGTAGGCGGCAGGCCGGTCACGTCAAAGTACACTCGGCGCACCAGGGTCAATTTGTCGGCGGGCGGCGCGGGCCGCAGATTCTTTTCTTCCAGCTTGGCCAGAACGAAGGCATCGACTGGCGTGCGCACCCACGCGGCGTCTTTCACGGCGGGCACGGCGGGATGCAGCGGTTTGCGGAACGACCACCAGGAAGGCTCCTTGGCTTTGCGTCTCCTGTCCCCAAGGCGCGCCATTCTGAATCCACTGGCGGATGGTTTCGACGTCTTCCGCGGATAGCGTTGCTTTGCCGGGCGGCATTTTGAGATCGCCGGCTTTGCCTGCCACGGCTTGATAGAGCAGGCTGGCATCGGCATTGCCCGGGACGATGGCGGCGCCGCGCTTGCCGCCTTTCAGAATGGTGTCGCGCTCACGCAGGTCGAGGCCCGGACATTTGCGCCGGCCCATGACAGCCGGAGCAGTTCTTATCCAAAACCGCACGCGCGCTTTCCGTCTGCGCGGCAGCCGAAGTCAGCAGCAGAGCCGCGCAGCAACACATCCTTACAACCGTCATTGGAATTCCCATTTTTCTCATCGCAGCAACCGCGCCGCCAGATTATTTTGCCCGCCCACATCGGTGAGCCGGAAATCGCGGCCCTGATAGAGGAACGTCAGCTTGTCCGGATTCAGGCCCATCAGCCCAAGCATCGTCGGCATGGACGTCGTTGACGTGGACTTTATCTTCCACGGCGCGGAAGCCGAATTCATCGGTTGCCCCGATCGCCTTGCCGCCGCGAATCCCACCGCCCGCCATCCAGATGCTGAAGCCGTACGGATTGTGATCGCGGCCATTCTGCCCTTGCATGATCGGCGTGCGCCCGAATTCACCCGCCCATACGACCAGCGTGCTTTCGAGCAGCCCGCGCTGTTTCAGATCAGCCAGCAGCCCGCCGATCGGCTTGTCGACCGCCGCCGCGCCTTCCATGTGATTCTTGTCGCATTCGCCGTGGCCATCCCAGCCGGCGCGATGCAGATGCACGTAGCGCACGCCGCGCTCCACCATGCGGCGGGCCAGCAGGCACATGCGTCCGAACTTTTCCGTTTTCTTGTCGTCCATGCCGTACATGCGGCGGATGGGCTCGGACTCGCGCGTTGTGTCGATCAACTCGGGCGCGGCCATTTGCATGCGGAACGCCAGTTCGTAGTTGGTCATGCGCGCGGCCAGATTGCTGTCGTCGGGGCGCGCTTCGAAATGCTGGCGGTTCCAGCCGGCAATGCGGTCAAGCATCAGGCGCTGGTCGCTTTTGCCGATTCCGGCGGGCGGCGTCAGATTCTCAATCGCGCTGCCTTCGCTGTGAACGAACGTGCCCTGATATTCGGCCGGCAGGAATCCGGAGGCGAACAGCGATTTGTCGGCGATGTTGTTGGAATCCGACATCATCATGTACGCCGGAAGATTGCGCGATTCGCTGCCGAGGCCGTACAGCATCCACGAGCCCACGCTCGGAAACGCGAGGCGAATCGATCCGGTATGCATCAGGCGCAGCGCCGGGCCGTGAATGAAGGAATCGTGATAGCAGGAGCGAACGACGGCCAGATCGTCGGCATGCTGGGCGACGTTTTCGAACAGGTCGGAAATCTCCAGTCCCGATTTGCCGCGCTTGGGAAACTGGCGGCGCGTGCCCATCAGCTTGGCCTGGCCGGCTTGAATGAACTGCAATTGCAGGTCCGCCGAATGGAAACTGGGCGGCAGCGCCTGCCCATCGAAGCGCGTCAATTCCGGTTTGGGATCGAACGTATCGACGTGACTGGGGCCGCCTTCCATGAAAAGGAAAATCACGCTGCGGGCTTGCGAGGCAAAATGCGGACGCTTGGGCGCGAGCGGATCGGGCGCGGCGGTGACGGCGGCCTGCGCGCGCTCTTCGCTCAGCAGGCTGGCCAGCGCGAGTCCGCCAAAGCCAAAACTCGACTTCATCAGGAATTCGCGCCGTGAGTTCGCCAGATCGCGCCGGTTGCAAAAGGATGGGTTCATCTTCAATCCACGTAAGCGAATTCACTCAAGTTGAAAATCGTCAGGCACAATTTTGCCAAAGCCTCGGACGGCGGAGCATCGGGATGCGTGCGCCCGAGGCTATCCAGCATCTCGCCCGATTCTTTGCGTTCCTGTTCCGAAGGCAGACGTCCCAGCGCTTGACGCCAGGCGTCGTTCACGATCTCGTCGCGCTCCGTGCCATCTTTGGCGATCAGTTTTTGCGCGAAGGCGCGGGCCTGGTCGAACGCATCCCGATTGTTCAAGAGCCACAGCGCTTGCGTCGGCACGTTGGTGACCTCGCGGCGCGGGCAACTCACCGACGTATCCGGGCTATCGAAAACCGCGAACATTGGGAAGGGAAAATTGCGGCGGACCAGAACGTAAACGCCGCGCCGGTTCTGCTCGGCGGGATCGGCAGACACCGGCCATTGCCACTTGCTCGCGAGCGATGACGCTTCATCGTCGCTAAGCGGCGGCACCACCGGGCGCCCGCCCATTTTCAAATTCAGCGTTCCCGCCACCGCATGAATAGCGTCCCACAACGATTCCGCTTCGAGACGCCTGCGGTTCATGCGCCAGAGATATTTGTTCTCTGGATCGACGCGCAGCGCGGCCGCGTCCGAGTCCACGCTCGACATCTGATAGGTGTTGGATAGCAGGATCAAACGCTGCAGGGCTTTGACGCTCCAGCCGCGCGCGACAAATTCGGTGGCCAGCCAATCCAGCAGCTCCGGGTGGCTTGGCGGCTGGCCCTGCTTGCCGAAATCGCTTGGAGTGGCCACGATGCCGCGACCGAAGTGCCACGCCCAGATCCGGTTCACCATCACGCGCGCAGTAAGCGGATGGTCGGGCTGCGTGAGCCAGAGCGCTAGCGCCTTGCGCGCATAGGGCACCGCGTGCGGACCGGCTGTCTCGATCGCACCCGGCTCGCCGAGAAACGAAGGCAGTCCCGCCGTGACCTGCTCCTTTGGCCAGACCCATTTCGCCGCGCGAAAGAATTTGCACGGGCGGAACCAGCTCGGCGGCGCGGTGCGCAAGTATTGTGGCAGTGGGGAAATCGAACAAGCCGTCGAAAGGAACTTTCTGGGCGTCGTTTTCCGGCAGTTCGAGCACGGCTTTAGCGATGGTCTCCAGCCGCTCTTTGCGCTCGGCCTGCTCCTCCGGCGTCATGTCTTTGTCGAATTTGATGGCCTTCACTGCCGTGCTGATATCCGCTGCCAGCTTCTGCTGATCGGGCGTCCGCATGGCTTCGGGCGTGTCATAAGCTTTGACGTTTTCGGCCGGAAACCGTTCCTTAATGGCGGCAGTCAGGCGCTCGCGCACGCGGTGCTCGAAAAGCCGGTAAGCCGACGCGCGCCTCCACCACTGCCAGTAGTTTCGGATAGTGCTGGCTGTAGTCGCGCATCGACATCGCGTGAACCACGGGGACGTCGGTTTCCTTGCTGTACGCGAAGATGGCCTGCAGGCGGTAGTAGTCGCGCTGCGAAATGGGATCGAACTTGTGGTCGTGACAGCGCGCGCAGCCGAACGTCATGCCGAGGAATACGGAGCCGGTGGTGTCGGCCCAATCGGTGAACTTTTCGTAGGACAGCCGGCGGGCGTCCATGTTGGATTCGTGCACTTCGGGACCGAACGTGTAGAGGCCGGTGGCGATGCGGGCTTGCAGGTGCTGCAATTTAGCGGGAGGGATATCGTAGGTTCCGCCCAGATCCAGATTGTCGGGCCAGATTTCGTCGCCGGCGATTTGTTCCTGCACGAAGCGATCGTACGGCTTGTCTTCGTTGAATGATTGAATCACGTAATCGCGATAGCGCCAGGCGTTGCGAAAGTAGACGTCGGTCTGGAATCCGCCGGTATCGGCGTAGCGAACCAGATCGAGCCAGTGCTTTCCCCACTCCTCGCCGTAGCGCGGCGAGGCCAGCAGGCGGTCGACTAGTTTGGAATAGGCGTGCGGGATCCGGGTCTGCGACAAACTGCTCGATCTCTTCGGCGGACGGCGGCAATCCGGTGAGATCGAAATAGGCGCGGCGGATGAGCGCGGCACGGCTGGCAGGCGGTGCGGAATGCAATCCGAGCTGATGCAGTTTCGCGCTAATGAACGCATCGATCGGATTTTCGGCCCCTGCGGGCACGGACGGGCGAACCGGCTTGCGGAACGACCACCAGGATGGCGCCGCTTCGGTTGTGGTTTCGCGCTCCCAGCGCGCACCGCCGGCGATCCATTCGCGGATCACAGGAAATTTCGTCGGTCGAAAGCGCGTCTTTGCCGGGCGGCATTTTTAGATCGCCCGAGCCGCTGACGGCCTGGTAGAGGAGACTCTGAGCGGGATCGCCGGGAACAACCGCCGCGCCGCGCTTGCCGCCTTGCAGAAGCGTCTGGCTGCTGCGAAGATCCAAGCCGGACATTTTCGCGGGACCATGACAGCCGGTGCAATGTTTTTCAAAAACCTGGCGCACGGAGTCTTCGGGCGCGGCCCCAGCGACGGCTGCCATGCAGGCGCCGAGTGCTACCAGGCCCGTCCACTTCATGGCCAAACGCATCTCGCTTCTCCGTGTACAACTCCATTATCCCTCTAACGAAAAACCTCGGTCAAGGCCTTAGTTAATCGATTAACCGGACGTTTCAGCCCGGCGCTTGACCATACCGTTCGCGGCATGTACAATCCCACTATCCCGGCCCGCCAGACGCCGGTCTCATGAAAGCCGCCATCATGCGCCAGGTGGGCGCACCACTCTCGCTCGAAGACGTCCCTGTGCCGCGCATCGGCGCCGGAGAAGCGCTCATTGAGTCGCACACCAGCGGAATCTGCGGCACCGATCTGCACATTCTGAGCGGGCATGGCTACGTCCCGGCGCTGCCGCACATTCTGGGGCACGAACCGGCCGGGGTCGTGGTGGAGGTTGCCAGCGGCGTGACGCGAGTGCGGCCCGGTGACCGCGTGGTTCCGCATCTGTTCTTCTCCTGCAATGAGTGCGTCTACTGCCGCTCGGGCCGTTCTCAGCAGTGCAGCAACTTGAAAGGAATTCTGGGTGTGCTCTGCCCTGGGGCCTTTGCCGAATACTTCAAGGCGCCGGCCGATAATCTTTTTGTGCTGCCCGATTCGATCCCGTTCGCCGAGGGCGGGCTGATTGCCGATGCGGTCGTAACCGGATTGCACGCGGTGCGCCGCTCGGGGCTGCAAGCGGGCGATTCGGCGATGGTGCTGGGCGTGGGCGGCGTGGGGCAAATCATCGTGCAGATCGCGGCGGCCCAGGGCATTCGGGTGGTTGCCGTTGATATCTCGCCGGAAAAACGGACCTGGCCATCGGCATGGGCGCGAGCCTGGCCTTCGATTCGTGCCGGCGCGGTTGAGTGCATGCAAGGCGGCGGCGCGAACTGCGTCTTCAACTGCGTGGGCACGCCGGATTCCATGCGCCTGGCGGCTCAAATGGTCATGACCTGCGGCCGCATCGTAGTGATTGGCGAAGAGCCGGGCGGAGTGCCGCTCGATACCACCGAGATCGCCCAGCGTGAGCTCGAAATCATCGGTTCGCGCAACGGCACCAAAGACGACATGGCAGAGGCCGTGCGATTGGTCGCCGCCGGGACCGTGCGCCCCTACATTGCCGCACGCTTTCCGCTGAGCCAGATTAATGAAGCTTTCGATTGCGTGCGCGCCGGAGCGCTCGGCCGCGTCATCATTGATATTCAGAGATGGAAATTCCAAGGAGAAATAATTTATGGACAAACTGATTGTGACGGTCACCTGCGATTCGACGATGTCGTATCCGCGCAACCCTTATAACCCGCAGGGAATCGACGCTCTGGCCGATGAATACGTGCGCGGCGTGGCCGCTGGCGCGAGCATTTGCCATCTTCACGGGCCTTATACTCTCGACGCGAAGATCCGGCCCGATGGAACCAAGCTGTCCGATCTCGATCTGCCGGGCTGGCAGCGCCTGAAAGATTCGATCACCGGCCGCTGCACGTCGATCATTCAGTACGGCATTGCCAACGGGCGCTTCCCGCAGCGCGTCGAGTCCATGAAACAGAAGCCGGACATGATGTCCATCTGCTTCAACGCTCACGATGAAAGCTTCCAGCCCGATCCCAACTATCCGGCCGTCGAGCTCTACGGAATTCACGATCGCGGCGAATTGGAACAGTACTGCAAGTTCACGAAGCAGTACGGCGTCAAGCCGGAAGTGGAGGCATTTCACTACGGCGGAATCTGGAACGCGAAGCGTTTTGTCGACATGGGTATGCTGGACACGCCGGTGTGGACCACGTTCTTCCTGGGCTGGCCGGGCGGCTGCTGGACTCCGCCCACCGTCGAAGCCATGCAGTACATGCACAACCACAAGCCTGCCGGATTCAATTACAGCGTCAGCGTGATGGATCCGCCCACGCAGTGGACCGTGCTGACGCAAGCCATCCTGCTGGGCGGCCACGTGCGCGTCGGCATGGAAGACAATCCGTACGTCGATCTCAAAGGTACGCTGGCGCGCAGCAATGCGGAGCTGGTCGAAAAGATCGTGCGCATCGCGCGCGAAGTGGGGCGCGATATTGCTTCCGTTGACGAAGCGCGTAAAATTACCGGCCTTACCCAACCGGCGGCCGTGGCGGTGTAGGAGAGAACCATGATCAGAATTGCTGTTTTGCTGTTGGCTGCGGGCGTTTGCCTGCACGCCGGGCTGACTTCGGATATCGAATTCGGCCGCGCCCAGGGAGTGCCGCTGCTGCTTGACGCTTTCGTGCCGGATGGCCCCGGTCCGTTTCCGGCGATCATCTGGGTGCACGGCGGCGGTTTCGTGGCAGGCGATAAGGCGCCGTATCCGAAATCGCTGCTCGATCCGCTGGTGAAAGAAGGCTACGCCTGGTTCTCGGTGAATTACCGGCTGGCGCCCAAGTACCCGTTTCCGGCCGAGACGGATGACGTGGAAGCCGCCGTGCACTTCATCAAGACTCACGCCAAGGATTACAAGGTCGATCCGCGAAGCGGCTGGCGCTGAGCGGCGAATCGGCCGGCGGCCACCTGGTCTCTTTCGTGGGCGCGAAGCACGCTCCGGGCAATGATGTCGCGGCGGTGATTCCGTTTTTCGGCGAGCACGATCTGGTGGAGCGCACTCACACCAAAGGCCCCTGCATGATCGATGGCAAGGTGATTCCCGACCCCGGGCCGATCTGTCTCTCGCCGGGCCTGGCGGCGTTTCTGGGAATTCACGAGCCTGGTCCGGAAGCTGAGCGGATTATCAAAGAGGCGTCGCCGGCGACGCACATCCGGAAGAACATGCCTCCCTACCTGTTCATTCACGGCTCGAAAGGATTTCAATGTGCCGGTCGAGCAGTCGACCCTTATGTGCGATGCGATGAAGAAGGCCGGCGCGCATTGCGAGTTGATCATCGTCGAAGGCGGCGCTCACGGACGCAGCACGCTGGAAAAGGCCGGCGGCCCGGATGCGTACATGCCGGCCATGATCGCCTGGCTGAAAAAAGTTCTGCGCTGAAGGTGGGACCTGCCCCACTAACGGTCTGGCGGGGGCGGGCCTACCGACTGGCGGATTACCAGCTTCACCGGCAGGAGCAAGTTCTGCGGGGCATGGTACTTGCCTTCGATCGCTCCGGAGACCAGCTCGAAGGCCTGCTTGCCTACGTCGTACATCGGCGTGGATACGGTCGTCAGCTTGGGCTGGGTGAACTCCGACATCACCGTGCCGTCAAAGGAGGCTACCGAAATCTGCCCCGGAATTTCCAGATTCTGCTCCCGGAGAAAACGCAGCGCGCCCACGCCTACGGTGTCGCTGAAGGTGACGATGGCCGTGGGCCGCTTGCGGTTCAGCATCCACAGGCGGCTGCACGCGTCGTAGCCGCCGCTGAGTGAAAGCGCGCCGGTTTCGACTAGCGATGGCTCATGCAGCAGGCCATATTTGCGCGCGTAGCGCTGAAACGCGGCCAGCCGCTGGCGGATGGGCAGCACAGCCGGTTCACCCGAGATGTAGGCGACGCGCCGGTGGCCGATCGAAGCCAGCATCTCAACCGTCATACGCACGCCGGCACTGTAGTCGGCAGAAACCTGATGGAACAAAGGCGGGTTTAAGTGGCGGTTCACCAGAATCAGCGGGAAGCGGCTTTCCTGCAGGGCGCGCCAGAATCCCTCCAGTTTCGGCTTTTCCTTAGTGAACGGAGGCGCGGCGATGATGCCGTCCACGCGCAGGCTGGTCATTTCCTTGACGCGCAGCGCGTATCCGTCCATGTCGTAGGAGCCGTTGCTGAGCAGCACGTGATAGCCCAAGGCGCGCGCGGCGTCTTCGATTCCCTTGAAGACTTCGCTGTAGTAGGGATCGCTGCTATTGGGCACAATGACGCCGATCAGATTGGACGTGCCCATCACCAGGGCGCGGGCCACGCGGTCCGGCTCGTACTTCATCTGATCGATCATTTTCCGGACGCGGACTTTGGTGGCTTCGGAAATGCGGGGATGATTGCGGAGAGCCAGCGAGATGGTGGTGGTGGAAAGCCCCAGCTTCCGGCCGATGTCCTGGAGTGTAATCTTGCCTTTCAAACCCATTTACTGTAACTCAAAACCCGGCGGTTCGTGACCCGGGGCCGCCTGGCCACAACCGGTGGCTTTTGGAAAAAAGCGCATCGGGATTCCTTGAAAGTACTCCAAAACACAGTATAATGGGCTAGATTAATCGTTTAACCTGCCGAAGAGCCATAGTTATCGCGTCACGGGGGCACCGGTGAACACAGGAATGCCTGGCAAAAATATTCTCCTTTTGGGAGGCGGCAGCAGTGTTGCGTTCGCGGCGGCGCCAGCCTCGTCCCCGCGCGCACTGCAGTTGGATAACACCGGTGTACACCGTGCCACGAAGTTCAAAATAGGAATGGTCCCCTGATGTCGATTGTTATAGATTCCACAAAACTACTGCAGTTCACGGAGGAAGTGTTCCGGGCGTGCGGATCGCCTCGCGCGGAGGCTGCCATCGTTGCCCAACATCTGGTTACCGCCAACCTGATGGGCTATGACACGCACGGTGTCATCCGAGTTCCCCAGTATCTAGACCATGTGCGCCAGGGCGTGATTGTGCCGGGCGCACCGATTCATATTCAGCAGGAAACCGCCACCACGGCGATCGTGGAATGCGGTTGGAATTTCGGGCAGGTCGGCGGACGCCGCGCGATGGAACTGGCCGTGGAGAAAGCCCGCCAGCAGCACGTTTCGACTGTGGTGGTGCGGCACGCCAACCATGCGGGACGCCTCGGCGCGTACACCCAGCAGGCTGCCGAGCAGGGCATGCTCGCCATCGCGGTTTGCAATTCGCCCATCCACGGCCACTTCGTGCTGCCCTGGGGCGGGACGGAAGGGCGCCTCGCGACCAACCCGATTTCTTTTGCGTTTCCGGGCAATCCGAATGGGCCGATCCTGGCCGATTTTTCGACCGCCGAAAGTTCCGAAGGCGCGATCCGCCTGCACTTGAATCTGGGAAAGCAGGTGCCGCCCGGCTGGATCGTCGATTCCGGCGGCACGCCCACTAGCGATCCAGCGGCATTCTACGGTCCGCCGCAAGGCGCGATCCTGCCATTTGGCGGCAGCAAAGGCTATCGGGGTTTTGCGTTGGCGATCCTGGTGGAAGTGCTGGGCGGAATCATGGGCGGGTCCAGTACGCTCATGAAGCAGCCTGGAAATGGCCTCGGATTTATTGTGGTCGACATCAGCGCGTTTCTCGATCCGGAACAGTTCAAGACGCTGGTGGGAGAGATGCGCGAATACATCAAGTCCAGCCCGCCGGCGCCCGGCCACGATGAAGTTTTTCTGCCGGGTGAGCCGGACTACAAGAACATGGAACGCCGTAAGCGCGATGGAATTTCCATTGACGGCAACACATGGGAACAAATCGTTGCCGCCGCGAGCACCGTGGGTGTCGCTACGCCAGTCGAATCGCTGCGCAGCTAAGCGTTTGACAAAAACGGCAACGGTTTGCCATCGGATAGCTTGAAGGGCCGGCCGATATTGCTGACGTACTCCTTCTGATAGTCGATACCGAGCTTCTGATAAATCGTCGCAATCAGATCCGGCACTTCAACGGGATTATCGCGAACCTGCGCGCCATCGGCGTCGGATGAGCCCCAGATGTGTCCGCCCGGCACGCCGGCGCCCGCCATCACCAGCGAGAACACGTTGGGCCAGTGATCGCGGCCCGCGTTCACATTGACTTCCGGCGTACGTCCGAACTCGCCGGTCATGATGACCAGCGTGGTGTCGAGCAAGCCGCGCTGCTGGAGGTCTTCGACCAGAGCGGAAAACGCCCGGTCCAGCTCAGGCAAATAGCGATCTTGCAGGTTCTCGAAGACCTTGGCGTGATGGTCCCATTTGTAATATCCGTTGGACACGGTGACGAAGCGGACGCCGTTCTCGACCAGGCGGCGGGCCAACAGCGCGCCTTGGCCAAGCGAAGTTTTGCCGTAGCGCTCGCGAACTTTTTCCGGCTCCTCCTGAATGGCGAAGGCACGCTTGGTGCGCGGCGAACGGATCAGGTCATGGGCGGTTTGCTGAAACGAATCCACGGTTTCGAAAACGCCCGAGGCGTCATAGCGCTTGAATTCGCCGTCCACCATAGAGAGCAGGGAATTGCGGCGATCCATCCGTCCCCAGTCCACGTCCATCGGAAGTTTGATGTCGCGCACGGAAAATTTCGGATCGTTAGGATCGCCGGTTTCAAACGGCGCGTACTTGGCCGGAATCACACCCGCGCCTTCCCACAACCCGGTCATGCCAGGAATCGAGATGTAAGGGGGAAGCTCGTTGCGCGGCCCTAGTTCCTTCACCACCACCGCTCCCATGCTGGGATGATGCACGGTGGCGATGGGCTCATGGCCGCTAAGCACCAGGTACGATGCCTTTTCGTGCACGGCGTTCTTATGGGTCATCGACCGCACGATGGTGTATTTATCGGCCTGGCGCGCCATCATCGGCAGATGCTCGCAGACCTGGATGCCGGGAACATTGGTCGGAATGGGTTTGAAAATTCCGCGAAATTCGGAGCGTGCTTCCGGCTTCATATCGATGGTGTCGATATGGCTCATGCCACCGCTGAGCAGGATGTGAATGACGGAAATATCTTTCGGCGATGGGGTGGCTGCGTAGGCCCGCATGGCCAGCACGTCGCTCCAGGCAATCGATCCGAATACTCCCAGCGAACCAACTTTTAAAAATGCGCGTCTATCTATCACGGCTTATCTCCGGCAACCAGTCAAAGGAACATCAATGGTTGTAGATGAACTCCTTCGAGTTGAGCAAAGTCCATAAAACATCCTGAAACGCCTGCGCGCGGGCAGTCTTGGGATCCGCATTATCTTTCGCGATCGCGTCCCTTTCCGAAGGCGTCGCGTGGCGCGCGAGCGTGGTGAGGAAAAGCTGATCCACAATCGCCGTGTCATTCAGGCCGGGCGTGGCCAGCCATTTCGCCAAGCGTCCCTGCGGCGCTTCGATCTTTTCGTTCAAGCTATCGGAATTCATCATGTGCAGCACTTGCGTGATGCTGGGATCTTCCTTGCGATCCTGAGCAAATTCACGGTCGGCCACGCGTCCGAACGCAGTCAGCAAGTAAGATGGCGAGCCGTGCGGAATCTGCATGGCGCGCGTGCCGGGCGCCCATCCAGTGAACTTTTCCTCGGCGCCGGTCACTTGTACAATCGCATCCATCAACTCTTCCGCGCTCATGCGCCGCAAATAATAGCGCGAATAATTGATTGCGTCGTGGCGATTGGAATCATTGGGCAGCGAGGACAGTTGATACGCGCGGGAATTCAGGATGGTGCGCTCCAGTTGCTTGATGCTGAAGCCGTGGGCGACGAAGTCGGCGGCCATCGCATCCAGCAATTCAGGGTGCGATGGCGGATTGGTGACGCGGAAATCATCCACCGGCTCGACAATGCCCCGGCCGAAATACTTGCGCCAGATTCGATTGGCAATGGTCCTGGCGAAAAACGGATTCTTGGGCGACGTCACCCAGCGCGCCAGCGATTGCCGGATGTCTTCCCCTTGCGCCTCGGCCTGGGTGGGCCCGTCCATATATTTGGGCAAAACGCGCTGCTTGGTCTTGGGATGAATCACCTCACCGGCGTCTTTCAGGTAGACGTTGCTCTCCGATCCGGCATGCACGAACTTGGTGTCCAAGCGCGAGAAGAAGGCCGCGAAACCGTAGAAATCGTCCTGCGTCCATTTCTCCCAGGGATGATTGTGGCAGCGCGCGCATTCGACGCGAATGCCGAGAAATGCCTGGCTGACGTGAGTGGCCACATCGCCGGGATCGAGCTTGCGCGAGACGAAATAGAAGTTGGCTTTAGGCTCGTAAAACAGATTGCCCTGGCTGACCAGCAGTTCCGCCACCATCTTGTCGTAGGGTTTGTCATCCAGCATGGCCTGCCGGATCCAGTCGTAGAAAATCTTGGCGCCTTTGTCGCGGCTCTCGTTGAAGCCCAAGCGGAACAGGTCGGCAAAGTAGGTGGCCCAATCGTCGGCGCGTTCCGGACGATCCAGCAATTGATCGATGAGTTTCGCGCGCTTCGCGGGATCGCCGGAATCGAGATACGCTGTTGCCTCTTCCGGCGTGGGCAGCACGCCGAGAACATCCAGGTACACTCTGCGCAGAAAATGGGCATCGCTGGCTGGCCCGGACGGCAGCACATTCGTGCGGCGCAGCTTTTCGAAAACGAAGCGGTCGATGTAGTTGTTGGCCTGAATCGCGGGATAGTCGGGGCCGGGCGGGCTCTTCACCACAAAAATGCGCGCGGCGATGGCTTGTCCCAGCGTTCGCACCATAACGGTCGATTCGCCCGCGGCCACGGTCTTCACCATCCCCGAGCGTGTGACATCCACGATGGCTTCGTCGTTGGATGTGAATTGCACTTTGTCGGTGAGATCTTCGATGGTGCCGTCCGTGTAGCGGCCGGTTACGACCAGTTGCTGCGTGGTTCCCAGGCCCACCATCCACCGCTCGGCGGGATACACGGAGAGCGTCGCCAGCCGTGGGGAGCCAGCGCTATCGTATTTCGCGCCCGCGCGCAGCCATTCCAGAATCCCGTTATACGGCAGCGAATCTTTTTCAAAGCGAACGCCGCCGCCATGCGGAATCTGGAACGTGGGTTTCTTGAGAATCAGGCTCTCGGCGGGCTTGTCGAGATTTACGCGCCTGCCATCGGACGACTTTACGATGGCTTCGTAATCCAGGCTGGGCTCGTAGCCGAACAGGGAAAGTTTGAAGCCCGCCTTGCCGCGAATCGAGCCGTGGCAGTTGGAGCCCGCGCAGCCGAACTTGGTGAAGATCGGCACAATGTCTTTGACGAAACTGAGATCGCGGCTGCCGCCGGCGGCGCGCACTGCGATTGTCGAATGAGCCGTGAGCCCTTCGTAGGACGCCGTCAGTTGCGTAGTGCCGCCCGCCACCGCGTGAACCAGACCGCTGTTGTCGACTTCAGCTACAGTGACCGCACTCGAAGCTACGTGGGCGTTTGCCGTGACGTCGTGCGCAATGCCGGCGGCATCGGTAAAAGTCACGATAAGGTGCTGGCGCGCGCCTTCGCCGAAAAGCTCTACCGATTCGGGATAGATCGTCAACGTGCCGCTGGGTGCGGCGGCAATCAATCCGGACAGGCTCAGGAAAATCCAAACGCCAATGGTACGCATGCGTGTCCTTACTATTAATGCTCTCACTTCGGGCTCCCAACCTGCACAGTGACCGGCGCCGATTGGCCCAGCACACGGCCGCTGGCGTCGCGCGCTACGAGGACAACTTTGCCGACCGAATCCGGCGCACCTGCTGTTGCGTTCACTGGAATCTCTAACTCCTCGCCGCCGGCGGGAACGTTTACCCGCCCCACGTCCAGTCCTTTGGATGGCGCTTCCGCCTCGACGACCACCGATCCGGCCGCTTTTTCGAAGTAATACAGATTCAGTTTGAGATGCGCCGGTTCGCCCTTCGTGACGGTGAGGCGGTCGGGCGCCGTGACCAGCACCGGCGGCGGCTGCAGGATCGTGAGATAAAAGTCAGTCTGCTGCTCCGGCAGAATTTTCACGGTCCGATTGCGCCGGACAACCTGGCCTTCACGATCCAAGGTGCGGCCGTCAAACGTGCTCTGCGCGCGCACGTGAATTTTGTACGTGCCGGGCTTGGCGGCGGCGCTCACTTGCAGCGGGACATCCACCGCCGTGCCGTCCACGAATAATTCTTCGCCATCATTACCTTTAAACACCGTGTTCTTCGGCTCGGCCACAATGCGCTCTGCGGTAACGCCCGCAGGCACGCCGTCGGCCCAAACCACTACAGGCGCCATCCAACCATCGATTTCCTTAATGCGGAAATTTTCGATTTCATTGTCGGGATATTTGAACGTCTCGATGACATGCATGCCGCCGGTGCGATGAACCTGCGCCTGGAAAGTAGTAGTGCGGCCCACGTAAGCGGTGATTTGCGCGCGGTTGACGTCGACTGAATAATCCGGCTGCGTCGGTTGCACGGTCATCCGGTAGATGAATCCCGGGCCGCCGCGGTACATGGCGTCGCGAACAGTTACGCGGTAGCGGCCGGCTTTGGTGAACTTGTAGACCAAGTCGGGATCGTGCGTGGACGCGTAGTGGATGAAGGCATTGGGCGACGGGTCATCCTCAAAGGCCAACTCTTTGCCATCGGCGTCAAACAACGTGACCACGGGATCCGCGCGCAGCCCCAAATCCCAAGACTTCACGCGAAACTCGTAGCGCGCACCCTCTGGCACCTGCAGTTCGTAGGCGTGCACGCGGTGCAGATAATCCTCGCCGCGCGCTGCAATTTCCGCATTGACGACTACCGGCGCGTGCAGCAGCAAGTGATGCGCCGCGTCGCCGGCGGCGCTGTCGGCGACCGTGATCTCCGGGGTGTCCGAAACCTCGAAACGCAGGGTCGCGGCCTCATCGTCACCAGCGGCGAGATGCAAACGATGGCGTCCTGGCGCCATGCCAGCGGGCACTTGGAGGCGCAGCTTCAATTCTGTGGACGAACGGCTCTCGACGGTCGCGCTTCCGGAGTGGGCATCCAGCCAGGCGCGATCGATGGCGCTCAAGTTGGCTCCCTGAATGGCGAGCTCGACGCTCGACCCGCGCTGCGCACCGGCGGGAATGGCGTATAGCGGCCCGGCGCGATCGGTGATCGTCAGCCGGTAATCCGCATCCGGCCCGCTGCGGCTGTAACTGGCGCTCACGCGAACCAGATAATTTCCGGCGCGTGCAAACGTGTGCTCGATCCGGGCGTCTTTTTCGATGTAGTAGTCATCGCAGTAGGCAATCTGACGGCCGGATTCATCCATCAAAGTGAGCACGGGATCGAGCTTGGAGCCGTTGCGGGCGGCCAGAATATCGAAGACCAGCGTCTGGCCGGCGCGTGCGGCAAAACGAAAGGTGTCGGCGTCTTCGGCGTCGGCGCGTCCATTGATCACGACCGGAAAGGTAATCGCTTGCGCGGCTGCTACGCTGTCGTTGGGCTCGATTTCGGCAATCTCGGAAAGCCGTCCGACCTCGAACATGCCGAGCAGCGTACCGGCCGGAGTGAACAGGCGGAACTCGTGGGTGCCGGTCTCGGCCTCGGAGGCAATCGTGATGCGTGCGTGGATTTTGCGGAAATCCGAGGAAACAATGGCGGCTTCGAGACCTGGCGAAGTGAATTCGATACGGGATGCTGCATCGAGATTGGCGCCGCTAAAGGTTACCTCGACGGTGGATCCGGCCCGTCCGCCATGCGGGAAAACCGATGAAATCTGCGGGGCCATGGACGGCTCGGTTGCCGCCGCGAAGGCCGCCGCGCAGCCCAGCCAAAACAGCAGGACCGTTCGTACGTTCGTCATGCTAATCGCTCAAGGTTAATCGTTAAACCATTATAACTCGCGCGCCGGGAATCAATCGAGCTCCAGCACCAGGCGGTTTACCGACGCCGCCGGGATACGAAACGTGAACGCAGACCCCGGCGACGCGATGTTTCCTTCCCGCACTTGCACGGCATCGGGCTGGGCGAAACTGTTGTGGGCGTGAATATCCGCATCCGCCAGCGTGCTGACCTTGGCCGATTTTGCCGAAGGCCCGCGCAGAGCAATCTCAGTTTCGAGCGGCTGCCCGGCGTCAGTATTGACGACTGTCAGGACCAGCGTTTTTCCCTTGAGTGAAGCCGATCCCGCCAGCCCGGCCAGCCTGCGCTGCTGGTCGCCATCGCGGACGGAGTGTGCCGGCGCCGCGAACAGCGCGCGCACGGCCTGGGCGCCGTGGTGCGCCGCGTACAGCGCAAACACGTGATAGTTGGGCGTGACAATGAACTTGTCCTCGCGTGCCAGAAACAGGCAATGCAGGTTGTTGATGAGTTGCGCCACATTCGCCATCACGATTTTGTCGGCGTGCCGGTGAAAGGTATCGAGTGTCAGCGCCGAGATCAGCGCGTCGCGCATCGTGGGCGTCTGGCCAAACAAATACGCGGGATGCACTTCCGTTCCGGCGCGATGCCACGCTCCCCATTCATCCACAATCAACTTGACGCGATGCTCGGTATCGATTTCGCCCATGGCTGACCAGTGATCGGTGATGAGCGGCTCCATGCGCGTGGCCTTCGCGAGCAAGCTGTACCAATCGTCCACAGTGAAATCGATTGCTTGCCCGGCGCCTGATGTTCCGCAGTAATAATGCAGGGCCCAACCGTACATCTTGCGCAGGGCATTTGTACCTTTCTCGGTGAATTTGGCGAAGAAGCGGCGGGTCCAATCGATGTCGCCGCCATTCGGACCAGAGCCCACCAGCGCCAGATCGACGCCGAACTTCGGCAGCCACGCTGTGTAACGGCGGTACTCGACGGCGTATTCGTCGGGCGCGAAATCGCCGCCGCATCCCCAGCTTTCGTTGCCTACGCCCCAGAAGCGCACGCCGAACGGGTCGCGGTCTCCTTGCGCTGCCCGCGCATCCGCCAATGAACTCTGGCCGGCGGGCGCGTTGCAGTACTCGACCCATTCGTAGAGATCTTTCGGCGGCAGACTTCGAAGATTCGCCGCCAGATACGGCTGCGCGCCAATCAGGCGGCAAAAGCGCACGAATTCGTTGGTGCCGAACTGGTTCGGCTCGTACTTTTGCGGCCCGTCGGGCGCCTTGACCATGAAAGGATCGTTGATCCAGAAATTCGCTCGGCGCGGCCTCTGGGCACGGGGGCCGATGCCGTCGCGCCAGTCGTAACTGTCGGCGAAACAGCCGCCGGGCCAGCGTACGACAGTCGTTTTGAGCGTGCGCATGGCATCGATCAACGCCGAACGGATGCCACCGACGTTGGGAATCTTCGATCCTTCGCCAACCCAGATGCCGTCGTAGATCACGCCGCCGATGTGCTCGGTGAAATGGCCGTGCAGATCGGGCGAGATGGTCCCGATCGGTTCGTCGATGAAGATCTCGATGTGGCCCTGCGCCGCTCGCGCCGAGCGTGCCGCCAGTAGCCCCGCGCCTAACCCCAAAAAATTGCGTCGCTGCACGATTCCCTCCCGCCTGGTCTTCGACAGAATACCGCAGCCAGAGCCCACGCGCGGCAGTGAAAAGGAGTAATGTAGCGACGAGGTAAGTGCGATGAGTGAAACCGAGGACACCAAGTCGCGCCGTGCGTTCCTGAGTGACGCCGGCCGCATCGCCGGGGCTTCGACTCTGGCCGGAATGACGCTGCCGCACGTGCACGCGGCAGAGAACAACACCATTCAGATTGCCCTGGTTGGATCGGGCGGGCGCGGCACCGGCGCTACTGAGAACGCGCTGGGAATCAAGAACGGGCCCATCAAGCTGGTGGCGATGGCCGACGTCTTCCCGCAAAAGCTGAGCGACAGCCACGGACGTCTGCGCGGGCGCTTCGCTTCCCAAATGGACGTGCCGCAGGAGCGCCAGTTCATCGGCTTCGATGGCTATCGGCAGGCCATGGACGCACTCAAGCCGGGCGACGTGGTGATCCTGGCGACGCCGCCCGCGTTTCGCTGGGTGCATTTCCGCTACGCCATCGACAAGGGTTTGAACGTGTTCATGGAGAAGCCGGTCAGTGTGGACGGCCCGACGACGCGGCGCATGATCGCGCTCGGCGAAGAGGCGGGGCGCAAGAACCTGAAGGTCGGAGTCGGCTTGATGGTGCGGCACTGCCGGGCGCGCCAGGAACTGCTCAAACGCATTCGCGACGGGCAGATCGGCGACATCGTGGCGATGCGCGGCTACCGCATGGGGTCGGGCGGCGGCACGGCGCCGGTCAAGCCCGAGGGCATCACCGAACTCATGCACCAGATTCGCCTGTTCCATGCATTTCTATGGGCTAGCGGCGGCGTTTTCAGCGACTACTACATCCACCAGATCGACGAGCTTTCCTGGATGAAAGGCGCGTGGCCGGTGGAGGCGATGGCGCGTCGGCGGCCGTCATTACCGCGGCAATTCGGTCGACCAGAACTTCGATGTCTACTCGGTGCAGTACACCTACGCGGACGGCACGCGCCTGTTCTTCGATGGCCGCAACATGCCGGAGGTTCACAACGAATTTGCCAGTTACATTCACGGCTCGAAGGGATCGGCCGTGGTTTCCACCGACTCGCACACGCCGGGACGCACCCGCATTTACAAAGGGCAGAACATCTCGCGCTGGCAGAGCGGCCAGAAGGAACCGGACCCGGAGAATCTGCTGTGGGCGTTTCCGCAGCCCGAGCGCTCGCCCTACGACTGGGAGTGGGACGACCTGATCGCCGCCATTCGCGGCAACTACGCCTACAACGAAGTCAAGCGCGGCGCCGAAGCCAGCCTGGTTGCATCGATGGGCCGCTTCGCCGCGCATACCGGCCAGATCGTGACGTTTGACCATATGATGAATCACGATCACGAGTTCGCGCCCGACGTGGACAAGCTGACCTTGGATGGGCCGGCGCCGTTGCGCGCCGACGCTGATGGCAAGTATCCGCTGCCGGAGCCGGGCATCAAGAAAACGCGCGAATACTAGACCATCTCCACCATGCCAAGCTACACGTGCTACCGCAGCCGTGAACCGATTCATGTTGACGGCGTGCTGAACGGAGCGGCGTGGAAAAAAGCGCCGCGCTCGCCTCGCTTCGTCGACGTCGTGACGGGCGAGCCAGGACCGTTCGACACGCGCGCGTCTTTGCTATGGGATGACCAGAACCTGTACATCGGCTACTGGATCGAGGAGCCTTTCCCCGAGGCGCATCTGACGACGCGCGATTCGCTGATCTTTTTTGAAAACGACGCCGAGGTATTTATCGACGGCGGCGACACCTACTACGAGTTCGAGATCAACGCTCTGGGCACGATCTACGAAGTTTTCTACGTATGGAAAGACGCTTACCAGAAGAGCGGGTTCGCCAAGCAACCGGAGTTCGACGTTCTCAAGAAAGATGCCGTCAGTTTCGGCGGGAACTTCGACCGCGGCGAAGCTTTCTGGCGGGGTAAGCATCCTCGCGGGTTGCGCTGGGCGTTTCTCGATTGGGACTTTCCGGGCCTGCGTTCCGCCATCGCCATCGAGGGAAAACTGAACGACCGCTCGACGGTGAGCCGCGGCTGGACAGTGGATTTGGCTTTCCCCTGGGCTGGCATGAAGTGGCTGGCTAATGGACGTCCGCTGCCTCCCAAAGACGGCGATGTGTGGCGCCTGTTCTTTGCTCGCTACGAAAAAATGAACTTCGGCGGCAATGAAGTGCATGCCGGCTGGTCGTGGGACAAGATCGGCGACATCGACAATCATGCTCCCGAGCGCTGGACGCCGATTCAGTTCTCAAATCGGTTCGTACAGGATTTGTGAAATGGATCCGCGAGGCAAAACGGTAATCGTGACCGGCGCCTCAGCCGGTATCGGGCAGGCTCTGGCGCGTGCTTTCGTGGCTGCGGGAGCGAACGTTGTGCTGGCGGCGCGCAATCTGGAAGCACTCCAATTACTGGCGAAGGAACTCGGCCAGGAACAGACGTTGGTGGTCCCAACCGACGTGACCCGGCGGGAGCAAGTTGACGCATTGGTGGGCCGCACCGTCGAGCGATTCGGAAGGCTGGATGTGCTGGTAAACAACGCCGGCATCGGCATGATGAGCACGGTCGCCGATCTCGATCCCGATGAATTTCTGCAATTGTTCCAGGTCAATCTTATGGGCCCGCTTCTCGGGATGCAGGCAGCGATCCGGGCCATGCGCAAGACCGGCGGCGGAACGATTGTGAATATTTCATCGGGGACATCCCGAATTGTCGTGCCGTTTCTCGGCGGCGCTTACCCGGCGCTGAAGCGCGCTCTGGAAATTATGTCCGACTACGCCCGCCTTCAACTGGTGGACGAGCAGATCAAGGTTCTCGTCGTTCTTCCCTATATCACCGCGACGAACTTCACCGCTAACGCTCTCGGCCGCCAGGACGCCGCCACCTATATTGGTGTGCGCCGGAATTTGCCGCCGCCGCATACGGCGGAGTTTGTTGCAGAGAAGGTGCTGGAAGGCCTGCGGAGCGATGCGACGGAGATCAGCCTGGTTCCGGCGTGAGCGCTTGCGTGGGATACAATCCGAGGTACAAGAGGGAGTTCAAAATGCAGAGAGCAACGATCGCAACGCTGATCGCCATTGGTTTGATCGCGTCGGCGCCGCGAGTGGCGCGAGCCCAGTCCAAAACCGCCGGTGAAGCTTTCAAGAACGTAACTCAACTCAAAGACATCCCTGCTGACCAGCTCATGCCGTCCATGCAACTCATCGCCATCGACCTCGGCGTCGAATGCGCTTTCTGCCACGTGCCGGGAAAGATGGAACTCGACGATAAGGGGACCAAGAAAACCGCACGCGCCATGATGGCGATGACCGGCGGAGATCAACAAAACCAATTTCGGCGGCCGTCAGCAGATGACCTGCTATTCCTGCCATCGCGGCGCCGAGCATCCCATGGGCACGCCGGCCGTACTCGATTCGGATATGCCCGCGCGGCCCACGCCCGCCGCTGCCACGCCGGAGGCGGCTGCGGCAACGGTAGACCAGATTATCGACAAGTACATCGCCGCTCTCGGCGGAGCCGATGCTATTCACAAGGTGACCAGCCGAATCATGAAAGGCAGCATCGTGGCGGGTGGCAGCCAGACGCCGGTCGAGATCGTCACCAAGGCTCCGAACAAGCGGATCACAATCACCCATTCCGCGAACGGCGATAGCTTCACGGCATTCGATGGTTCGATGGGCTGGATGGGTAGCAGCGGGCGCCCGATGCGTGAGATGTCCGCGGCAGAATCCGGAGCATTTGGACTGGACGCCGAGTTCTATCTGGCGCTTCGCCTCAAGGAGCTGTTTCCTCAGTTGCGCCGAGGCCGGCCGGAAACTATTGCCGGCGTCGAGTGCGAAACACTTTTCGGATCTGGTCCCGGACATCCACCCGTGCGGCTATCCTTCGACAAGTCGTCGGGGCTTTTGCTGCGCCTGGTGCGTTACGCGGAAACGCCGGTGGGCCGCAATCCAACCCAGATCGATTACGCCGATTACCGGGAAGTGGACGGCGTGAAGACTCCGTTCAAATGGACCCTCGCCCGGCCCAACGGGCGCTTTACCATTCAGATCGCGGATCTCGCGAATAACGCTCCGGTCGACGACGGAAAATTCGCCAAGCCTTAACGGCGTTCTCGTGCGGCGGCTGGACGGTCAGGTCTACAAATTGGCGATCTTTTGCCATCGCTGGTTAGGCCTCGCCTCGTGCCTGCTGTTCGTGATGTGGCTGACCTCCGGAATGGTTCTGATGTATTGGGATTTCCCCAGCGTCAGCCCGGAGGAGCGCTTTGCCAAAGCGGCGAGCTTGACGCCGTCAGCGATCCACATTTCTCCCGAAACGGCTTTCGCCGGCCTGCGGCAGGACGCGCCGGACCAGGCGTTGTTGGCTATGCTCGATGGCCGTCCGGTTTATCGTTTTCGCAGCCAAGGCTCCGAGACCGTGGTCCGCGCCGACGACGGGGAAACGCTCCACGGCATTCCCCGGGACACGGCTCTTCGCATCGCCTCTGCATGGACGGGTCAACCTGCCAGCGCAGCCCGCTTCGAAGGAACTCTACATCAACCCGATCAATGGACGGTGAGCGGCGAGTTCGACACGCTCCGGCCGCTGCTGAAATATTCCTGGCCGGATGGCGAGGAAGTCTACATCTCGCAGGCCACCGGCGACGTCGTGCAGCACACTACGCGAGGCTCCCGCATCGCGGCTTATTTCGGCGCGATTCCACATTGGCTTTACTTCACTCCGCTGCGGAAACACGAACCGTTGTGGACCAAGGTTGTCATCTGGGCGTCAGGGATCGGTACGGTGGCGAGCCTCCTCGGCCTGATCGCCGGCATCGGCATGTATTCGCCGTCCAAACGCTATCGCTTGCAGGGAGAGCCCACCGGAATTCCGTACATAGGATTCAAGCGCTGGCACATGATGCTGGGGCTCCTGTTCGGCGTGGTGACCTGCACTTGGGTTTTCAGCGGCATGCTTTCCATGCAGCCGAGGTTTGTGGGAATCGAATCTGACGCGCTTCGCATTGCCAACGCATTGCGCGGTCGACGGCTTGCCATGACGGCATTTCAGCCGAAGCCGCCCGGCGCGGCCCTGCTACAAGGTGCCGGCCTTAACGTCAAAGAACTGGAGTTTGTGTTTTTCGGCGGACAGCCCAACTACCTGGCACGAGAGTCGCCGCGGCGTTCCCGCATCGTTCCGATTGAGGGAGTAGCGGCGGAACAGTTTGACGGCGCGCGCATCCTGCAATTGATCGCTGCCGCGAGCCGCCCGGCCGCCGTGTCGGAAACCCGCTTGGTGACCAAATACGAAGCCTACTATCTTGACCGCCACCAGCAGCATCCCCTACCGGCGTTGTTCGTGCGTTTGAATGACCCCCAGAACAGCATGTTTTACATCGACGTGAAGACCGCGCGCATCGTGGAAAGTTACGACGGCCGGTCGCGCTGGAACCGATGGCTGTATCACGGCCTACACTCGTGGGATCTGCCGTGGCTCTACCGCAACCGCCCCGCCTGGGACATCGTCATTCTGGTTTTGCTGCTGGGCGGCACGTGCTTGTCCGTGACATCGGTGATCATTGGTTTCCAGCTCTTGCGGCGCACCCTGGTAGCGGCCTGCAAATCGACCAGAACTCCGTGGTAGTGTTGGCAGATCAGAAATTCAAGAAGAGGGAGGATGACGTATGGATTGGAACAATATCGTCAAGATGATTGAAGCGACGCTCACCGGAGTTGGCTTGCAGGTGCTGGGCGCGATCGCTCTTTACATTGTTGGCCGATGGTTGATCGGCTTCGCGGTAGGTCTGCTCCAAAAAGCTCTTGCCGGGCAGCATATCGAACCGACATTGATGCGCTTCCTCGGCAATACGATCGCGGTGATTCTGAATATCACGCTGGTGATCGCGATTCTGGGCTATTTCGGAGTGCAGACGACCAGCTTTGCAGCCCTTTTAGCGGGCGCGGGGCTGGCGATCGGATCGGCTTGGGGCGGGTTGCTGGCGAACTTCGCAGCCGGCATCTTCCTGGTGGTGCTGCGTCCGTTCAAGGTCGGCGATTTCATTTCTGCCGGCGGAATCACGGGCACGGTCGAAGCGGTGGGTCTCTTCGTCACCAAGATCGACACGCCGGATAACATTTGCACCTACGTCGGCAACAACAAGCTGTTCGCGGATAACATCCAGAACTACACGACGAATGCGTACCGCCGGGTGGATCTGTCGGCCCAGATTGCGGGCGAGGCGGACCCGAAACAAGTGATCGCCGCTCTCAAGCAGAGGATCAAGCAAATTCCCAACGTGATTGCGAAGCCGGAACCGGATGTGGTGATTGCTTCCTTCACGGCGGTAGGACCGGTGCTGGCGATCCGGCCTTACACTAATAACGATTTCTATTGGCAGGTCTATTTCGACACCAATATGGCGATTCGCGAAGTGCTGGGTGACGGCACATTCCCGGCTCCCATGCCTGTTTTCGGGATACAGCAGATCAACGAAACGGCGCCGCGGGCATAATCTTCTCCTGTCGTCCCGCTGACCTTCAGCAATTCTTCAGTACCGCGTGTTCAGATGGGCAGAGAGACGACAGGAGACTTCTATGCACCGTGGGTTTCTGGCACTAACTGCAGCATTGATGATGTTCGTGGCGGCCGGATCGGCCTGGCAGGCGAATCCAGGGCCTTACAAAGTGGTAAAGACCGTGAAAGCCGGAGGTTTGGGCGGCTTCGATTACATCTACGCCGATGTAGCTGGAGGCCGTTTGTATATTCCGCGCGGCGCCCAGCCCACGGCAACACCGCCGGTGACCGCGCGGATCACAGTTTTCGACCTCGACACGCTGGGGCCCGTGGGGGAAATTCCCGATACGCGAGCCAACGGCGCAGCGGTGGATGCCAAATCAGGCCATGGATTCGCCAGCAGCAAACCCGTGGCCATGTGGGATACCAAAACCCTGAAGCTCATCAAAACCATCGAAGTGCAGGGCAATCCGGACGGCATTCTCCACGATCCGTTCAATCAGCGCGTCTATGTGCTTAGCCATCAGGCTCCCCACGTTACGGTCATCGACGCCGTAAGCGGCGATGTGCTGGGAACGCTCGATCTCGGCGGCGCACCCGAGCAGGCTGTCACGGATGGCAACGGCCACATCTACGTGGATGTCGCCGACAAAGCCAATGTCGCGGTAATCGATGCCAAAGCCATGACGGTGACGGCGCATTACGATCTCGGCGACAAAGGCAGCGGCCTGGCAGGATTGGCCATGGACGTGAAGAATCAGGTGCTCTTCGTCGCCTGCCGGAACTCGGGCGCGCCTCCGGCCCAGCCGCCGCAGCCCAGGATGGTCATCCTCAACGCTAAGGACGGCAAAATTCTGACGACTCTGCCGCTGGCCGGTGGCTCGGATGGCGCGGTATTCAATCCCGCCACAATGGAAGCCTTCAGCACGCATGGCAACGGGACGCTCACTGTAATCCGGGAGACCGGTCCAACCAGCTTCGAAGTAGAGCAGAACCTGGATACGATGATGGGCGCCAAGACGCTCACGCTGGATACCAGGACCAACCACATCGTGACCATGGCCGCGGAGTATGGACCGGCTCCGGCCGACGCGCCGCCGACGCCACGCGGACCCGCGCGCGGCCCGATGCTACCTCATTCGTTCACGATTCTGGTGGTCGGGAAGTAGGCGTGCTATAGACCGTCCGCTGTAACCGTGACCTTTTGCATCAACGTAGGCAACCGCAGACTCGGATCTATTTCGATTTGGTCGCCAGCGGACAGGATCAAGACCGGCTTGGTCGAATGGCGCGAAGCCCTTGGAACTGACTGTCACCTTGTATGCGCCGGGCGCCAGGCAGTGACTTCGAAGTCGCCGTTCCCGTTAGCGGAGAACGCCGCCGACCAGGGACAATTGTATATAGGAACCTTTGCGCCCGGCACAAAGGAATAGAAAACTCTTTTTTCATTTGTTTTTTTCCGTCTCTAAGTCAGTAAAGCCTTTTGGTCCAGAGTCGTTGCAACCACACCACAAGGTCGCGGCCCACGAAGGCGATCGCGCAGGGCGCGCTCCAGCCGCAACAGAGAAGAGCCGCGAGTTTGCCGATCGTGAAGACGAAGGTCATGGATGTGCTGAATGAAAGGACGACGGCGAAAGACGGATAGCTACCGCGCGCTCGTAAGGCTCTGTAAGGACTTGTAAGGAAAACGACGGCGCTAGTTTGCCAGCGGATCGGGCCGAATCTGGAAGTGGACCACCTTGCTGGTCGTCCCTTTTCCGGTCTCGCTGTGGAACGGCGTGCGAGTGCCCCAGGTGGTCCAGACGCCTTTGCCTTTCCAGCCGGCCTTCGGATCGTCGATGCGGCCGTCCATCCCTTTCGCGAAGAAGCCGAGCGGATACGGCACGCGCAGGACCACGAACTTCCCGTTCACCAGCGCGAGCAGCGAATCGGATGAGTTGCCGGTGGCGATGGGCGTGTTCTTGCCGAGCCCCAGCGTATCGAACTGATCCACCCAGTCGTAGTAGTGCGAGTCGGCGCTGCCGGAATCCTTCACGTTCTTGAAGTTCGGTCCCGGCGTCGGATAGAGCGTCCAGCCTTCCGGACAGTGCTGGCCGGTGGCGTTCGGCCCATTCAGCGGACCTTTGCACTTGCGCCGGTCGAAGCTGGCCAGATGCCCGCTGCCCAGCGCGACCCAGCGACGTTGTTGCGATCGATATCCATGCCGCGCGGCGAGAAGCCCGACACCGCGCCTTCGGATTGTTCCAGGGCACTTCGTAGTATTCCGCCAGTGCCGTTTCCGGCGGATTCGATCCCGGATTCAGCCGCACGATCCCGCCGGGAAAGCCCAGCACGCTGCCCCAGATCATGCCGTCCGTGCCGATCGCGAGCCCGTAGAACGCGGCGTTGAGGCGCGTGTCTTTCGTCGGGTCGGCAGTCGCGTTGATCGCGGACGAAGTGCCCAGGCTCTCGCCGCTGGGCGCGGTGGCCACCTTCTGTTCGGCTTCGACATACGCGTCGCGCTTGCCGTTGCCGTTGGTGTCGAGCACCAGCGCGGTCCAGCCCTGCGATTTCTGCTCGTCGTGGGTCTGATCCCACATCTTGGTGTTGAGCCAGCCCACCACGCCGCCGCCGCCGCCGCTGCTGGTCCACAGCGTGTTGTTGGCGTCCTCGGCGAAGAGCAGATGGTGCGTGCTGAAACAGGTGTCGATCATCGTAGCGTCTGTTTCGTCGCCGGATCGTACACGCGCCAGCTGCCGGCCCGAGCTCTCGACCGGCGTGAGCTTCGCCGAAGGAAGGCTCGACCCTGCTTTGCAGAACGCCGGATTGGCGTTCGGCGCGGATTCGCGACGTGTACCACAGGCGCCCGCGCTGATCGAACATCGGATTGTGAACCGTGGTGTGGCTGTCCCAGATCGCTTCGTCGCCCCAGATCGGCGACGGCTGCAGCGGCTTCGGCTGGCCCGGCGTGTTCGGATCGCGGTACGGAATCTTCACCTGGCTGATGGTGTTGTGCACCGGATCGAGCACGGGCAGATAGTCGCGGCTCTCTTCCGGCGATCCGTAGATCAGGCCGTTGGCGTTGACGCTCGGATTGCGCTTGTCGGTCGAGATTTCGTCGTGCAGATAGGCCTTCGGATCGGCCCAGTCCCACTGCGTGATCACGACGTTGCGCTCGACGCCCTGCGGCCGCGGCGGCGCTTCGGCGGGCAGTTCGCCATGCGCGATGCGGGTGGTCCAATCGCCAAACTCCGCGGTGGCTCGCTGCGAGCCCAGCTGAGTCAGGCCGCCCATCATCGCGTTGCCGGCCTGTCCGGATTGCACGCGGCGCGCCCAGGCCTGCGCCGGAGAATCGAGGTTGCTGAACATCGGCGGAATGGTGCGCGTGTATTGCGTTGCCGAGCTGATGGCAGGACTCGCAACTATCGGTCTTGATCAGATGGATCCACTGGCCCTGGTTCTTGACGTTCGGCGAGATGCCGTTGCCGGACGGACCCGTGCCCGGAAATTCGTTCTTCTCGGGAACCTTGAGCATCGCGTACCAATAGTTGGCCGGATAGAGTTGCGCGGCGGTCTTCGCGTCCGGCGCGACGGTCGGCTTCAGATCGACCAGCTTGCCCGGCTCGGTCTGGACCTTGGGCGAATCCACCAGTCCGTAGCCGCGCGCCCAGACCGTGTACTTGGCCTTGGGCAGATCGGGAATCAGGTAGCGGCCGCGATCGTCGGTGACGACTTCCTTGATGTAGCGCGTCGGCAGGTCGGTGGTTTCCGCGATCACCCAGACGCCGGCTTCGGGTCCTTTGCTGCTGGAGACCACGCCGCCGATATCGACCGCCTTGATTTTGACCGGCGCGTTCTGCTGGGCATAACCGGCGATTCCAAAAAGGACCACGCCGGCGAAATGCAGCGATCGAAAAGTCCGCATGTCGTGTCTCCCTTAACGGAACGATATTATATACCCGGGACCAGAAGAAAGAAGGCGCTATGCGCAACATCGTACTCGCGTTCCTGTTGGCTGCAGCCACGCTCGCGCAGTCACCGCCGTTTTATCGCGTGACACACACTTACACGCTGGGCGGGGAAGGGAGCTGGGACTATATCGTGCCCGATCCACCTCATCACCGTTTGTTCATCGCCCGGCAGAATCGCGTGATGGTCGTCGATGAAGACAGCGGGAAGCTGCTCGGCGAAGTCACCGGCATCCAGGGCGCGCACGGAACAGCGGTGGCGGATAGCACAGGGCACGGCTTCGCCACCTCCGGCAATGACCAGTCCGTGCTCATGTTCGATTTGCAAGACGTTCAAGGTCCTCGGCCGGATTCCCGCCGCCGAAGATGCCGACGCCATCCTCTACGACAGCGCGTCGAACCGCGTCTTCACGTTGAATGGCGACGCGCACTCCTCGACGGTGATCGACCCGCGGCCGGGAACGCTGATCACCAACATTCCGCTCGGCGGCAAGCCGGAATATGGCGCCTCGGCAGGCGACGGCAAGGTCTACGCGAATCTCACCGACACGAGTGAGGTGGTGGAGATCGATGCGAAGACGGCGACCGTGACGCGGCGCTGGTCTACTGCGCCGTGCAAGCAGCCCGTTGCCATGGCCATCGACACGGTCCACCACCGCCTTTTCAGCGGATGCCGCAGCGGAGTGATGGCGGTCTCCGACTATCAGGCCGGCAAAGTGGTCGCAACGCTGCCGATCGGCGCGGGTGTCGATGGTGTCGGGTTCGATGCCGCCTCAGGCAACGCGTTTGCGTCGAATGCCGATGGCACTCTTACGGTGATTCATCAGGATGATCCCGACCGGTATCGTGTCCTCGAAACCGTGCAGACCCCGCAGGGTTCGCGCAATCTGGGCCTCGACCCCACCAATCACCGCGTGTTCGTAGTGTCAGCGAAATTTGGGCCAGCGCCCGCGAACGGCAGAGGCAGAGGACCCGTGCTGCCGGGATCGTTCACCTTGATGGTGATCGAGCAGGACAAGGCCCATTGATTGCGACATAATGGAACCGCTCAGCAAGGATAGTGCCCTATTCCGGGCGCTGCTTCCTTGCGAAAGGAGTCACATGCGGAAAATGCAGCTTTGCGCCAGCGGGTTGATCGCGGCGGGCCTGGTGCTGGCCACCACGGCAATTCTTAACGCGCAGGAACTCGGAAGCATCACGTTTCCGACTTCGGCCGGCGCGGCTCCCCAGGCAAGTTTTATCGAGGGAGTCAAAGATCTTCACAGCTTCGAGTTTGATGAGGCGGCAGTGGCGTTCCACAAAGCGCAGCAGCTCGATGCCAATTTCGCGCTGGCTTATTGGGGCGAAGCCATGAGCTACAACCACCCCCTGTGGGCGCAGCAGGATCAGGCTGCAGCCAAGAAAGCGCTGGAGCGCCTGGCGCCTACGCTCGAAGGACGCCTCGCTAAAGCGCACACGGAAAAGGAAAAAGGCTATCTGGAAGCGGTCGATCAGCTCTTCTACGCTCCCGGCGACAAACTGGCGCGGGACAACGCCTACTCCGACTCGATGGCGCGCATGTACGACCGTTGGCCCGAGGATCACGAAGTCGCAATTTTGTACGCGCTTTCACTGCTAGGAACTGTGCGGCCGCAAGACAAAGGCTTCCGGCGGCAGGCGCTCGCGGCGTCGATCGCGCTCAAGGTTTTTCAGGATAATCCGAATCATCCTGGCGGCGCCCACTTTATCATTCACTCATTCGACGATCCGGATCACGCGATTCTCGCCCTGCCAGCGGCGCGCGTTTACGCCCGGATTGCACCGGCGGCGCCGCACGCGCTGCACATGCCGTCGCACATCTTCGTCCAACTCGGCATGTGGCAGGACGTGGTTACGTCCAACATCGTGGCCTACCGGGCCGCGCGCGATCTTGTCGAACGAATGCATCTTCCCGAAGGACGGGAAGATTTTCACACGCTCTCGTGGCTCGAGTACGGCAACCTGATGCTCGGCAAGTTTGACGAAGCGCAGAAGAACGTGGATTTGGCCAAGCAAGCTGCCGATCGCAATCGCGACAAGCCCAACATCGCCCAGCAATATCACACGATGCTGGCGCGCTACATTCTCGAAACCGGCAAGTGGGAGAAGATTCCGCTAGAGGCTGCATCGGCGGATCACGCGTCCATGCCCAACATGCCAGGAATGCCCGGCATGGGCGGGCAGTACGCAGGTCAAGCCACTGGACATTCATCGCCGGCCTGAGCGCCGCCAAACTGGGTGACGCGAACGAGGCCGAACGCGCCCGGGCCGCGCTCGCCGCCATGAAGCAGCGCGTGGAATCCGAAGGCGGCGCCTTCGCGGCCAAGCCGGTGGCCGTCATGGAAAATGAAGTCGCCGCGGCTGCGCAACTGGCGCGGGGACAAAAGGCGGAAGCCATACGCCTGGCCAAGGAAGCGGCCGACATCGAATTGACCTTGGCGCGCCGACCGGGCCGCCGGAGCCAATCAAACCGGCCCTGGAATTTTACGGCGAAGTGCTGTTGGCCGCGGGCAAACCGGCCGAGGCTGCCGGTGCGTTCCGCCAGGCGCTGCTGCGAATGCCCAAGCGAACGCCCTCGGTGGAAGGGCTCGCGCGAGCCACTGGCAAGGCTGGCGGCGCGGCTACCGGCGGAAACTAATCGCGATGGAGATCGGCCTGCAGATGTTTTATATCTTGACAATAGTATCACTTTGAGTTAAGTATAATTCATGAAAGCAACTCCAAAAGGCTGGCCCCGGCTATCCTCTTCCATTTACTATGACGACGCCGCAGGCGCGATCGACTGGCTTTGCCGCGCCTTCGGATTTGAAGTCCGTCTGAAAGTCGAAGGCGACGGCGGGCGCATCGAGCACAGCGAACTCGTCTTTGGCGAGGCTCTCGTGATGGTGGCCCAAAGCGGCGACCGGCCCAGCCACCCGAAGTTTCCGCGCGGCGCCAGTCCACGCTCGATCGGCGGAGCCAATACTCAATCCCTGATGCTGTTCGTCGATACCGTGGACGAACACTGCCAGCGCGCTCGCGCGGCCGGAGCAAACGTGATCGAAGAACCCGCCGTTCACGATTACGGCGCCGATTACTGGGCCGACCGCAGCTATGGAGCGCTCGATTGCGAAGGCCATCTCTGGTGGTTCACTGAGCGCGTGCGGAATCCGCCGGGAGAGTAGCGTGCCGAAGACGGAACTCGGCGCGACCCTTTCCGCCCTGGCGGACCGGAATCGCAGGGCGGTGATCGATCTTCTGAAGAAGCGGCCGCGCCGCGCCGGGGAAATTGCCGCCGCGCTTTCGCTGACTCCTCCCGCACTGAGCCGGCATCTGCGCGTGCTGCGGCGCAGCGGATTGATCCACGAGCAAGGAATCGAAGAACGACGCCCGAGTGCGCATCTACCAGTTGCGCAAGGAGCCATTCGAGCAGTTGCGCGGCTGGCTGGCGGAAGTGGAATCGTTCTGGGTCGGCGAGTTGGCCGCTTTCCGCGATCACGTGGAACGCCGTTCCACAAAACGATGACCACGCCCGCTTCCGACGTCGTGACCGTGAGCGTCACCGTCTCGACGGACCCGGCGACGGCGTTCGCGCTCTTCACGCAGGAGACCGACTTGTGGTGGCGGCACGGGCCGAAATTTCGCATCGCCGGAAAACAGCCCGGGGTAGTCCGGTTCGAGCCACGGCTCGGCGGGCAGTTTATGGAAGAGTTCGACTCTCCGTCAGGATCGCAGGTGTTCACGAAGGAACAGATCACCGCCTGGCAGCCGCCCGAGCGATTCCAGTTCGAATGGCGCGGCGTGAACTTTGCCCCCGGCGAGAGCACGCAGGTGGAAGTCGTTTTTGAGGCCGTGCCAACCGGGACGCGCGTCACCGTGCGTCATTCGGGATGGGCGGCGCTGCGGCCCGATCATCCCGTGCGCCATGGCCAGCAGGGCCCGGCGTTCATTCGCGCGAACGGCCTTTGGTGGGCAGAACTGATGACGTCTTTCCGCGAGTTCGCAGCGGGCTAGATTAATTCTTTGAGCGGCTCGCCCATTTTGTCGTCAAAGCCATTGGCGATGTAAACCGGACGTCCGATGGGGGACATGTAGGTCTTGGTCCAATCGATTCCCATCGACTGGTAGATCGTCGCGTACAAGTCTCCCGTCGAAACCGGCCGATCCGCCACAATGGCTCCGCGTTCATCGCTGGCTCCGACAATGCGCCCGCCCTGGATTCCGCCGCCGCCAACCAGCAGCGACCAACAATCGGGCCAGTGGTCTCGGCCGCGGTTGGGGTTGATGGTGGGAGTCCGTCCAAATTCTCCAGTCACCAGGACCACTGTCGATTCGAGCAAACCTCGCTGAGCCAAATCTTCCATCAGAGCCGAAAGACTCTGATCGAGCCTCGGCGCGAGCGTGTCGCGCAAGCGCTTGTCATTGTCGCCGTGCGTGTCCCACTGGCCATGCGTGTAGCCGGCGGCCGTCACGAAACGGCATCCCGCCTCGACCAGCCGCCGCGCCAGCAGAACGCTCTGTCCCACCCGGTTGCGGCCATAGCGGTCGCGCGTCTTCTCGGATTCCTGGGAGATATTGAACGCCTCTTTCGACGTGCGGAGAAAGGATCATGCGGAGCGCCTGTTCCTGGAACGTGTCCATTTTGGCGAACTCGGCGATGTTTTCTTTTTCGCGAAAAGTGCTGATCGACGATCTTGAGCAGCGTGCGCCGGTCATCGATTTCCCCGGCGGTAATGGATTTCGGCAGGCTGAAATCCGGCACCACAAAATCCGGCTTGCTCGGGTCGGGCAGGATCATCGAGTCATAAGCGGGCCCGAGGAATCCGGAGCGGTAGGCCTCTTCATAGTTGAAGAAGTCGCCTTCGGTCGGCATGGGCACCACCACAAACGGCGGCATGTTCTCGCGCGATCCCAACTCCTTCGAAATGATGGAGCCGACACTGGGAAATTTCAGCGCAGGATTGGGCCGGTGGCCGCACAGCGTCTCGAATGGTTCCTTGCGGATGATTGCGTTCCTGCGTGCGCATGGAGCGGATGATCGACAGCTTGTCCATGTGCTTGGCGACGCCGGGAAAAATTTCGGAAACCTGCACCCCGTGGCGATTGGTCGCGATCGGCCGGAAACCGCTGTTCGCCTTTACGTCCCAGGAATCGAGATGGCTGATGCCGCCTTCGAGCCAGAGCAGAATGCACGCCTTGGCCTTGGGCGCGCTGGTGGCTGCGAAGGCCTGCGAGCCCGCCAGGCGCAGGAAGTCGAGGTGCGTGGCGCCCAGAAAGCTCAGCGCGCCGGCGCGGAGGAAGGATTGTCGCGTGATGCCTGGCCGAATCATAGTGGCGCCTTCCTAATGGTTGTAGGCGAACTCCCTGGAACTAATTATGGCCCATACCAGGCCTTCCAGCAGGCTCTGCTTCCCGGCAGGGCGGTCCGCCATCATCTTTAGCAAGGATTGCTTTTCTTCGGCAGTCGGCAGACGCGTCAAAGCGGCCAGGTAGAATTCGTCGAGGATAGCGTCGTTGGAAGCCCCGCTGCTCAGCATCTTCGCCAGCCGTCCCTCGCTGCGGGAAATCTTGGATGTGTAGGTCTCGCCCGCCAGCATATGCAGTGCCTGGCTCAAGTTCGGCTGCGTGGCTCCGGAAGGCGGCGCTTTACGCATCGAGCGGCCAAACGCGTCCATGAACTGGGAAGGACACACGTCCGGGATCATCTCCACGGCGCGCGCGCCCGGCTCGGGATCGCCTCCGCCCGCCATCCAGTGATAGCGGAAATCTTCGGGCACGCCGGTGGCGCTTGAAATCGCGTCGAGCAGCACGGCGGCATCGAGAGCTCGCGGCTGCGCCCGCGAGTAATTGATCTTGTCGTCGCGATTGGTTTCGTTGGGCGTGCTGGACAGCTGGTAGGTCCGCGACTGCATGATGGTCCGCATCAGGTGCTTCAGATCGTAATCGTGGCTCTTCAGGTCCGAGGCCAGCGCAGCCAGCAGTTCGGGATGCGTGGGCGGATTGGTACTGCGAAAGTCATCCACCGGATCGACAATGCCGCGCCCGAAGAAGTAGCCCCAGATCCGATTCGCCGTGGCTTCGGCAAAGTACGGGTGGGCTACCATCCAGTTGGCCAACTCCATGCGCGGATCGCTCCACTTTGACTGCGGCAACTGCTCGCCGCTGAGGAAGGCCGGCACAACGTGCTCTTTCGTCCGCGGATGGATGACCGACATGTCCCGTGATTTGTCGGGATGGTCCGGCCCCAGCGTATCGACGAAGACTCTGGATGCTCTCAACTCGGTGACGCCGCCAAAGAAGGCCGAAAGGCCCCAGAACTGATTCTGACTCCACGACTCGAACGGGTGGTTGTGACATTGCGCGCAATCGATCCGCCTCCCCATGAAGACCCGAATCAATTCGGGCATCAGGACCTCGGGCGCCACTCGTTCCGCAACGTAGTAAAAGTTGCGCGAGGGCGCGCTGTAACCCTGACCAGCGATGCGCTCGATGGCGATCTGGCTGAACGGCTTGTTCATGGCGACGCTGTTCAGAATCCAGTCTTCGAAAGCTTTCACCTCGAAGGAGTTGTTCGAAGTCACGAAAGTGGCGCGAAGCAGATCGCTGAAACGGAATCCCCAGTATTCGGTGAATTCCGGTGACTGCCAACAGAGTTTCGATCAGATGATCTCGTTTGTTCGGATCGCGGTCGGCGACGAACTCGCGGACGCGCTGAGGCGGCGGCAACGTGCCGGTCGCGTCGAGACACACTCTCCTAAGAAATTCCTCGTCTCCAGACATTGCGGAGGGCAGTAGGTTGAATTTGCGGAGCTTGGCAAAGACCAACTGGTCGATGTAGTTCCGCGTAGGTAATGTGGGGTAGTTTTTGATCGATTGACCGATGACGCCGACTCTGGCGCTGACGGCGTGTCCAGCCGCCCGGATCAGGATCGCGGTTTCTCCCGTTTTGTTCGCGCGCAGGACGCCGCCATCCTTAGCCTCGACAACTTCTTTGTCACTCGACAGGTACAGCACCTGGTCGGTGATGTCCTCGCGCCTGCCGTTCGAAAGCTTCGCGGTAACCAGCAGCCGGTGCTGCTCCCCCTGGTGCAATATCACTTCCGATGGAAATACTTCGACGCCCTGAATCGATACGCTCTGGTCGTCGGAGGCCTCGCCGACAGGCGCGCCGGCGCGGACCCATTTGAGGATGGCTTGCGCATCCGCTGAATTCAGCTCGAATCGACGGCCGCCTCCGTGGACAACCTGCAGCGTGGCTTTGGCCAGCAGCAGGCTTTTTTCCGGCTCTTTGAGATCGATACGGGGGATGCGCGGGCCCTTGGGTTCCGCGCTCAGCACGTCGAAGGTGCCGCCCTCGACGGTCCAGCGGTAATCGTCTTCGGGGTGGAGCGCGTTGATGGAAAGTTTGTAGCCGCCCTTACCTTTCACGCCGCCGTGACAGTCGCTGTTGTTACAGCCTCTTCTGGTAAAAATGCCACCAATGTCGCGGCAAAACTGAAAGCCCGGTGTTGTCCCGCGCCGTCGGTCGCAATGGTGGTCTCGACTACGCTGCCGGAGAATTTCGCCGACAAGCCGCACGGTTCCGTTGGCGCGCGAGGTGAACTTTCCCGTGGCGTCGATTTCACCTTTGGTCGGGATCGGAGACGGACAAGGCCGCGGCGGAGGTGACGTCCTTCTCGACACCATCGGCTCCGGTGAACAGACACCAGAAGCGCTGGGAGGCCGCGTCTCCCCAAAGCGTGACGTCCGTTGGATAGATCCGCAGCGAGGCAGGCTGTTGCTGCGCGAATGCCATCGACGAAAGCACAAGCGCCGTCACGACGCCCAGCAACCGCTTCGCCATACCTATTGTTTCTCCTTGGGCGGCTCGATTTACCACCATCAGCGGGATGTTGCGAACGAGCAGGTTCGATCCAGCTACTCCGTTCACCACTGGCCGGCAGTACAGTTGAACCATCGTGGGCTCCGTAGCAACGGCAGCCTCTTCGCGGCGAGCAGCACGAACGCCGTGGTCACGCTCGGAGGAGAGACCGCCTCTGCGTTGTCGCCGATATCGGTCGGCGCGCGGTCGGTGGCAGTCACCTGCGCGGCCGGCAGCGCGCTGACTCCCGGCGGTAGACCCGAAAAAGTGAACGTCACATCGCCGTTGAAGCCCTCTTCGAGCAGCGAAGTAAGCACCAGCCGCGTGGTTTTCCCGCGAATCAGGTTGATCCGGTCGATCCCCGGGCTCGATATCTCGCCTACATGCGGAATCTGCGGCCGCACCAGCACGCGGTAGGCATACGTGTCCGTGCCGTAGCGCGAGGTCATATCGCGCACCGTCAGGACATATTCGCCGGCGTCAGCAAAAGTGTACACGGCCTTTGGCTCAATGTTCTTCAGATACGCTTCCTGCTCGGCGTTATTGTTAAACAGCGAAATGCGGTGGTGGACGTTGGAAAAAAGTTGGTGGCCTTTCGCCGCCGCCACGCTGATGCGCGGATTGAAATGAGGCGGCATGGTTTGGGTGGTCTCGATTTCGAATGCCAGGCTCTGGCCCGCCTCCACCCGGAACTGGTAGCGGTCTTCATCGCCGGGCTTTTCGATGGTCCCTTCGATCAATGCAGGAAGCGAAATTTCAGCGGGCGATTCGGATTTCTTGTCGCTAGCGCGATCGAGCGCTTTCATCGGTTTCTGTTCGCTAAGGCCGCCGGCACGCGCCAGCACCGCGTCCATCCAGGGAGCGTTCAGTTTTCGGGTGAAGCTTCGCTCCTGCCATAGCTCCGCGGTGTTCGCGGCCGCCTCTGCGCCGGCGGAGCTGGGCACGATCCGCAATTGGTACGTGCAATCCGGCGATCCCTTTCCGAATAGCGAGGACAACGCGAACAGGTAATCGCCCGCCCGGTCCACGCGATAGGTGGCGGCGGGATGAATGGGCATCAGGTCCGAAGATCGCTCCTCTTGCGATAGCACGCGCAGCAGGCGCTCCGAGCTGAACCAACTGTCGCCGGAGCGGAACAAAGCCAGGCGGGGCGTGAAATTATCCGCAGAGAGGACCTCAAACAGGAGCGATTGCCCCTCCTCTGCTCGCACGGAGTAGTAATCGACTTCGCCCGGACTTCCGATTCTCCCGGCTATCAGGGCAGGGAATTGCACCTTTTGGAATTGCTCCGGAGTGGCATGAGGCGCAGGCATCTCCACGACCACAGGCGCATCGGAGACGCGAAAAGGCACCGCCGTCGAAACGCCGCGCGGAGAAAGCAGCCGCAGCGAGTAGATTCCCGGTTTTGCCGCCGCCGGAAGGTCCAGCTCCGCCCACGCGCAAAACACGGCGGGCCGCTTGTTCTGGCTTTCGCTTGGACTGACTCTGAGAGGGTGTGGATCCTGAACTTCCTCCACCTTCAGCACACGAGCGGTGAGACTGGATCCCTCGGCCCACAGCCCATATGCGCCGGCGATGGCTTTGCCTCGAACCTCAATCTTGATCTTGTTGCCGCGCTGCGCGGCGGACGGGTAGACCGACAAAAGGCGGGGCTGTTCTGCGCTCGTCGTTTCCTGGGCCGAAACGCAGGCAGGCAACACCAGCGCGAGCAGGCATAGGACGCCAGCGCTCACTTTCGCACACCCCGGCTTCGTCCTCCGGAAATTCATTTCATTGGATGCCCGGTGAGCCTAGGCGCCGATGGAGGATCGGCGAAATTTCCAGCCACTCACACGTTCCGGTCCTCATGATATCTCGGATTGCGGCTGCTGTGCCTTTCCACGTGGCCCGTCTGCTTGGCGCGCTGAATCCTATCGCGCTAAGCTTGACGTAAAGACCGCTACCCAAAGCGGAGGGTGATTCAAATGATGGAAGCCGAGGAAATTCGAATGCGAGGCGGCGTTGCCAGATATCTCGCGCTCGCTTTGATACTTTGCACGATTCCCGCGGCGTTTGCTCACGCGGTTCTGCTGGAATCGACACCGGCTGTTCACGCTAAGGTGGAAGGAGTTAGCTGCACGGTCCGGCTCAAATTCAATTTGCGGGTAGATGGGAAGCGATCACGCGTGATTCTGGTCCGTCCTGACCGAACGACCCGGACGCTCCCTGTTGACTCCCAGTCATCGGATTCAGTCCTGCTAGGAAATTTGGATCACCTAACTCCTGGCGAACATCGCATTCGGTGGCAGGTGCTCGCGGCCGATGGTCACATTTCCCGCGGGGAAGTGCCCTTTGTGGTCGTAGCCCCCACACCGCAGCGATGACTTTATTTTTGGACGTTTTTGGATTCCTGTCGGTAATTCTTCGCGGCCTGGCTCTGGCTTTTGAAGCGCTGGTTGTCGGCGGCGCCGTTTTTCTGGTCTGGATCGCTCGTCCGGACGATTTAGCCCAGGATACAGGCCTGGTGTTTGTTCGGAGGCGCTGCAGCGCTTTGCTGCGAGCGTCGGCGATCGGATTGTTGGCGACCCAGATCTGTTATCTGACCATCAATTCGATTCTGCTCATGGGGACCAGCGACCTAAGCTGGAAGGATTTAATCGGCGCCAATTATTTCCTGGCAGGGGTGGTAGTAATCCTGGTTGCCGCAATGTTCATCGCGTTGACCCGGCGCGCCGGCCGCCGGTTTACGGCGGCAGCGATTCCCCTCTCGCTGATCCTGATTTCTGCCTCTGTAGCCACCAGCCATGCCGCATCTCGCATTGACAACAGTTTGCAGCTCATGCTGCTCACGTCGATCCATCATGCTGCCGTCGGAGTCTGGGTGGGCGGCCTGGGGTATTTAGTCCTTACCCTGGGGCGATCGCCCGGGATCCAACTAGGCCAGAGAATCGCAGGGAGATACTCAAGGGCCGCCCAGGTCTGCGTTCTTGTTTTATTGTTCGCCGGGGTGGGGTTGTCCTGGTCTTACCTGCATTCGTTTCATGACTTGTATGGGACGAACTACGGCCTCATGGTCCTGACAAAAGTGCTGGCTTTCGGGATCCTTCTCGGGATAGGCGGCCTGAACTATTTCATCGTGAGGCGGGTGCAGACTGACCCTGGCAGCCTGCTGCGCCGGCTCAGCAGGTTCGCGGAGGCCGAAGTGGGAGTTGGCTTCACCATCATCCTGGCGACGGCATCGTTGACTTCTATGCCGCCGGCAGTCGATCTGCGGGATAGCCGGGCCACCGCTGGGGACATCGTGCAGCGCTTCAGCCCCGCTTGGCCGAGGTTGAAGAGTCCGGAGGTTGCTGAGCTAACTCTGGCATCGCCTCTAGATATGGATGCCAGCGGATCGGCCGGACTGGCTCCGGAGTCGTTTGTTCCAGGGCAGGTCAAGCAAGCGAATACAGCGAGCGACATCGCGTGGTCGGAGTATAACCACAACTGGTCCGGCCTGGTCGTGTTGGCGGCCGGCGTGCTTGCCGTCGCTGCCAGAACCAACCGGGTTCGGCTGGCTCGCCACTGGCCGCTGGTTTTCATCGGGCTCGGCGTGTTCCTGTTCCTGCGGGCCGACCCGGAGAACTGGCCGCTGGGTCCGCACGGCTTTTGGGAGAGCATGGTGGTGTCCGAAGTGCTGCAACACAGGTTATTCGTTTTCCTGATCGTATCGTTCGCGATTTTTGAATGGAAGGTTCAGACAGGCCGCATCAGCCCTGCCCGCGCGGGCCTGGTCTTTCCGGCGGTATGCGCTATTGGAGGCGCCCTGCTGCTGACCCATACTCATTCTCTTGGTAATTCCAAGGATCAATTGCTGATCGAAATGAGCCACGCACCGCTGGCTTTGCTGGGCATCGCCGCCGGTTGGAGCCGATGGCTCGAACTTCGGTCGGCGAGTCCCTACGTCAGTGTCTTTTCGTGGATTTGGCCAATCTGTCTGACCTTGGTTGGAGCTATCCTGGTTAATTACAGAGAAATCTAACCGGGAAAGGAAGTGAAAGCCATGATGGGAGTGCGCACGGCAGTGTTCAGGTTCTGTTTGATCGTCATTGCAGGAATGGCTGTCGCTCTCGCGCAGCCGCGAACTCCGCCTGATCCCCAACTGGTTGCGGCTCGTACTGCTGCCGAAGCGAAACTCGAATCGATCGCCATCGTCGAGCGCAAAGTCATGGTGCCCGATGCGCGATGGCAAGCGGATGGCCGCCGATATCTATCGTCCCAAGGATACATCGAAGAAGTATCCCGTCATCTTTGTTCGCACGCCGTACAACTTCAACTACTGGGATGTGCGCAACGGCGTGCCGCGCGATCTGACGAGCTCCCGCCGACGCCGTCAAGCACGGCTACGCGTTCGTCGAGATGAACGAGCGCGGCCACTTTTTCTCCGAAGGCAGCTACGACATTCTGGGCCCGCCGCTCACCGACGGTTCGGACGCGATCACCTGGATGACGTCGCAGTCGTGGTCGAACGGCAAAGTGGGCACGATCGGCTGCTCGTCGACTGCGGAATGGCAACTGGGCGTGGCGGCGCAGGGAAATCCGGCGTTCGCGGCCATGATCCCGCAAGGATTCGGCGCAGGCGTGGGACGCGTGGGCCCGTACTACGAGCAGGGCAACTGGTATCGCGGCGGCGCGGTGCAGATGCTGTTTATCGACGTGGCTCTATGGCGAGCAGAATCAGGTGCGGCCGATGTTTCCGCCGAACACTTCCGCAGGAGGATCTTGTTCGCGCGTCCAAAGTCATTCGATCTGGCGCAGCAGCTACCGCCGGTGGATTGGTCGAAGGCTCTGCGCACCTTCCGGAGATGGACATTCTCAAAGCGGTGGACGCGCCGCATGGAATTTTCGCGGATCGCATGGAAGTGTCGACCGGCGGCGCGATGATCAAGCGCACGCCCAACGATCCGGCGTGGTATCGCGGCGGACTGTGGCATGACAATCATGCCGATCAACGTGCCGGGATTCTGGTTCATGTCCTGGTACGACGTATCGATCGGGCCGAATCTGGCGGCTTACAACTACGTGCGCAAGACCGCCCGGCCGGAAATCGCGAACCAGCAATACGCGGTGATCGCGCCTACGCTTCACTGCCAATACAAGCGCGCCACCGAGGATACGGTGGTCGGCGAGCGCAGCATGGGCGACGCGCGTCTCGACTACGACGCGCTCACCTACGGCTGGTTCGATCATTTTCTGAAGGGCGAGGACAACCACGTGCTGGAGACGATGCCGAAGGTTCGCTACTTCACCATGGGCATGAACAAGTGGCAGACATCGGATACCTGGCCGCCCGCAGGGCGCGCAGCCGATGACGTTTTTTCTTTCGAGCGACGGGAAGGCGAACAGCCTGTACGGCGACGGCGCGCTTGACCGCCGCTGCGCCGGGCGCGGATCACTCCGACGGATTCAGTCTACGATCCGATGAATCCGGTGCCTTCTTACGGCGGCAACGTCTGCTGCACGGGCAACGCCGTCACGGCGGGCGCCTTCGATCAACGCAAGATGGAAGCGCGCGCCGATATTCTGGTCTACACTTCGGAGCCTCTGAAAGAAGGGATCGAAGTGAGCGGACCGATCGATGTGACGCTGTACGTGTCGTCGGACGCGAAGGACACGGACTTCACCGTCAAGGTGCTCGACGTGTATCCGGACGGCACGGCCTACAACCTGGACGAGACGATTCAGCGTGCTGCGCTATCGCGACGGATACGAGAAGCCGCCGGTGTGGATGGAAGCGGGCAAGGTGTACAAAGTGACGCTGCAGCCGATGACCACCAGCAACTTATTTCGCGGCCGGGCATCGCATTCGCATCGAGGTTTCGAGCAGCAATTTTCCGCGCTTCGACCGGAACATGAACACCGGCGGGAACAACTACGACGAGACCGAAGGGCGTGGTGGCGCACAACGTGGTGCACCATTCGAAGCAGTATCCTTCGCAGGTGACGCTCACGGTCGTGAAGCATTAGGCTATGGCTATTGGGTCCAAGCGGTCTTTGCGCTCGTGGCGCTCAACGTGCCTGAAGGTTGCCCTGGTCGCCTCTGCTCTCTTTTGCACCCCGGCTCCAGCGTGGCAAGCCTCTCCCGATTTCGTCCGCGACATTCAGCCGATCCTCGCCGAAAAATGCTACGCGTGCCATAGCGCGGCTAGGTCGATGGGCGGGATTCGACTAGATGAGCGGGCCAGCGCCTTCGGCCAGGGTCGATCACACAATCCGGCCATCGTTGCGGGTCGCAGTGCTGCCAGTGAGTTGATGCGCAGGGTCAGCGCGCCGGATACGAGCGTGCGTATGCCGCTCGGAGGGCCGCCGCTCACTCCGGCACAGGTCGAGCTGATGAGAGCGTGGATCGATTCGGGAGCGAATTGGCCCGACACGATGGCAGCGTCAACGCGCAAAGCGGAAAAGCATTGGGCTTTCCAACCGTTGCACAAAGTCCAGCCGCCTACGGTTAAGAATTCCGGCTGGGCCAGGACAGACGTCGACCGCTTCATTCTGGCGCAGTTGGAAGCCAAAGGCCTGACGCCGGCGCCGGAAGCGACCCGGACGCAGCTAATCCGTCGTGTTGCTTTCGACCTGACGGGCTTGCCGCCTGATCCGGCAGATGCCACCAACCTGGATTTCGACGCGCTGGTGAACCGGCTGCTGGCCAGTCCGCAGTACGGCGAACGCTGGGGCCGCCATTGGCTGGATGTCGCGCGCTATGCCGATAGCGAGGGCTATCACGAAGACGCAGACCGGCCCACCATGTACCGCTATCGCGACTGGGTGATTCGCGCGCTGAACGAGGACATCCCGTTCGATCAATTCGTTCGCTGGCAGCTCGCCGGCGACGAATACGCGCCCGATAATCCGGACGCCGTCGCCGCGACAGGATTTCTCGCCACCGGCACGCGCGTCTTCATCGCCGCCACCGACACCGAAGAGAATAAGCAGCAATATCTCTACGACGAATTGGACGATTTCGTGAGCACCACCAGCGCCGCCATGCTCGGGCTAACCGTGGGCTGCGCCCGGTGTCACGACCATAAGTTCGACCCGATCCCCACGCGCGACTACTACCGAATGGCCGCCGCATTCCGAAACTACGACCGCACCGAAACTTTCCTGTCACGCCCCCATCGCGAGTTGGAGCGAATGCTGGCGGCGCGCCGAGCGGCGTTGCGCGAATCCAGGATGGAGGCGGCTGCTATTCCCGAGGACATGCGTGTTCTGCTGCGCGACAAATTCGACAAAGACAATTCGGGACAAAAAGCAGCCTTCGACAAATACGATTCTCTGCTGCGCTTTACCGATGACGAGTTCTACGCCTGGCTCACGCCATCGGACAAGGAGACTCTGGCTCGCCTTCGCGTCGCAGTCGCAGAGGCCGAAAAAACTCTTGGCGCCAACCCCCCGCAGTCGTTCGTCATCGTGGATTCGCAGCCGAAGCCGATGGGCGCGTATCTGCTGGCGCGCGGCAGCGTGCGCAACAAAACCGAGCTGGTTCCGTTCGGCTTTCTATCTGTGCTATCGAATGGGCGCGAGCCCGAGCAGTATCGCGCCAGCGTGATGCAGAAGGCAACTCCGACAAGTTATCAAAGAAGCGCCCTAGCCGAATGGCTGGTGGATGAGGAGCACGGAGCCGGCGCGCTGCTGGCGCGGGTGATTGTCAATCGGCTCTGGCAGCATCATTTCGGCGAAGGACTAGTCCGCACGCCCAACGATTTCGGGTCGCAGGGCGAGCGGCCGTCGCATCCCGAGCTTCTGGACTGGCTGGCTGGCGAATTAATCCGCGGCGGATGGCGCCTTAAGCCGATTCACAAGCTCATTCTGAGCAGCGCGGTGTATCGCATGTCGGCCGTCGCCACTCCGGAAAGCATTCGTCTGGATCCGGAGAACCGGCTCTGGGCGCACCGCCGTCCGCTGCAACTGGAAGCTGAGAGCCTGCGCGATTCGATCCTGGCGGTAAGCGGTTCGCTCAACCGGCAAATGTTCGGAGCTCCCGTGCGGCCGCCAATTGCGCCGGAGGCAATCAACTCCCGCTCAGCCGACCGCTGGCCGAAGAACGCCGTCGATGGCCCCGAAACGTGGCGCCGCAGCGTGTACGTGTTTGCCAAGCGCTCGATCCGCCTGCCCATGCTGGAAACTTTCGACGCACCGGACTGGAACACCAGTTGCGGCCGCCGTGTGCCTACCACGGCGCCGACGCAGGCGCTGATGTTGATGAACGACAGCTTCGTGCGCGAGCAGGCCGAGCGCTTCGCCAAACGGGTAGCGAGCGAAGCGACTGCGACCCCGGCGGGTCAAATCCAGCGCGCGTACGAATTGGCGCTGGGGCGTGATGCCAACCAGACTGAAGTGCAATCGGCCTTGCGTTTTCTCGGCACAGGTTCTCTGACGGATTTGTGTCACGTGCTGTTTACTCTGAACGAATTCATGTTCGTGGATTGAAGTGAATATGATGCACCGCATTCTCACCAACAGCCGCAGAGAATTCCTGCAAAAGGCGGGCGCCGGTTTCGGTATGGTCGCGCTGGCCGACCTCTTGCAGCAACAGAAATTGCTGGCTGAGGATCCGGTTAACCCGCTGGCCGTCAAACCGGCGCATTTCACGGCGCGAGCGAAATCGGTTATCTGGTTGTTCATGGAAGGCGGCCCCAGCGCCTGTGACACTTTCGATCCCAAGCCCGAACTGGAAAAGCATGCTGGCCAACGGCCTAAACAGGCGATGTCCACCTTCTTCGGGAATCCTGGCCCGCTGCTGAAATCGCCGTTCACATTTCGTCAGCATGGCCAGTGCGGCGCCTGGGTGAGTGATGCGCTACCCCACATCGCGCGCCATGTCGATGAGATTGCATTCATCCGATCCTGCTGGGCGGAATCTCCTAGCCACGGCCCGGCCATGTATCAGATGAACACCGGAATGGTCCGCACCGGATTTCCCAGCGCGGGCGCCTGGGTGCTTTATGGCTTAGGCACGGAAAACCAGGATCTGCCCGGCTTTGTCGTGCTGCAGAACAGCACCGGGAGTAAAGGCGGCCCGCAAAACTGGGGCTCCGGATTTCTGCCCGGCGTCTATCAGGGAACCACTTTCCGCGCCAAGGGAGTCCCGCTGCTGAACCTCAACCGGCCCGATAGCATTAGCGAACCAGAACAGCGCCGCATGTTGGACCTGGCCGCGCAATGGAACGAGCAGCATCGCCTGGCGCATCCCGCCGAACCCGACTTGCAGGCTCGCATTCAAAGCTATGAACTGGCTTTTCGCATGCAGTGGAAGGCGCGGGAGGCGGTCGATATTGCGAGCGAGCCGGAGCCTATGCGCGCACTCTACGGATTGGATCAGGAAAAGACCCGGCCGTTCGGCGAAAAATGTCTGCTGGCGCGGCGTTTGGTCGAGCGCGGGGTTCGCTTCGTGCAGGTTTACTGCGACAACGAGTGGGACGCGCACAGCAAAATCGAGCGCAATCATGGCGACCGCTGCGCGGAAACCGATCAGGGCGTGGGTGCGCTGCTGACCGATCTCAAGGCGCGCGGGTTGCTGGATAGCACGCTCGTGATCTGGGGCGGCGAGTTCGGGCGGATGCCGGTGTCGGAGTCTGGCGACGGGCGGGATCATAACCCGCATGGGTTCCTGACCTGGATGGCGGGCGGCGGCGTTCGCGGCGGCGTCAGTTATGGCAGCACCGATGAAATCGGCTACCGGGCCGTGGAGAATCCGGTTTCGGTGCACGATATTCACGCGACGGTCCTGCATCTGATGGGAATGGATCACCAGCAGCTCACGTATCTGTACAACGGCAGGCGTTTCCGCTTGACCGATGTCGCGGGGAATGTGCTGCGCGACATCCTGGCATAGGCTGATGACGAGCTTGCCGGAATTCCGCCTGGACGAGGCTATGGCCGTTCTCAGCCGCACTCCCGCGGTGCTAAACGCCCTATTGCGCGGGCTCCCCGAGACCTGGGTGCGCAGCAACGAAGGCAAAGATACCTGGAGCGCGTTCGATATTGTGGGCCATTTGATTTTCGTGGACCGCACCGACTGGATGCCGCGGGCGCGTATAATCCTGGAGAACGGCGAAGCGCGGCCTTTCGATCCTCTGGACCGCTTTGCGCAATTGAACGAAAGCCAGGACAAGCCGTTGGAGCAGCTCCTGGATGAATTCGCGCGCCTGCGAAAAGAGAATCTGGCCGCGCTGCAGGCTTTGAATTTACAGCCCAAAGATTTGACGCGTAGAGGAACGCATCCCGCTCTGGGTGCGGTGACGCTGGGGGAACTGTTAGCGGCGTGGGCCGTTCACGACCTCACTCATCTGCATCAGCTATCCCGCGTGATGGCGCACCAGTATCGTGACGCGGTGGGCCCGTGGAGCGCATATCTGGGCGTGCTGCAGTGCTCCGGCCACAGCGCTCGCTAAGCAATCGGATCCGGCCGGCGCAGAGGCATCAACTGCCGAAGCCGGGTGTCGCGCAGATACAGACCGGCCCAAGCGACGATACCGAGCACGAGTGGAGTCAGAAACCCCGGGTCGTCAACGCGCACGTGCGTTGCCACGGCCCCTCCCAAATAACCGGTGACCAAGACGGCGCCTATAAACGCGGTGCGCGGTACGGCATAGAGCAGCACGCAGGCAATCTCCACTACGGCGAGGGGAAGAAGATGGCTTTCGGAGTATCCAAATTTGCGCACGAACATGTCTACTGCCTCTGGCGGACGGCTGAGCTTAATCGCGGCGCTTAGCAGCATCATCAGGACGGGCACGGCGGATAATATTCGGCCGGTCCAGATCACCCGCTTTGTCGAACGACTCGCGTTCATGACGTCTTCTCCTGGAACAACAGCGATGCGAACTCGGCCAGATTGCGCCGCCAGACCATCCAGGTGTGCGCGCCCGGCGTTTCAATCGTACTGTGGCGGACCTCGCGGGACTTGAGCCATTCGCGGAATTTGCGGTTGACTTCGATCAGCCGGTCGTCCGTACCGCACGCGATCCAGAGCAGGCGACAGCTTTGCGTTGGCCTTGGCGTCAAGATTCGGGAACGCAGCGTTGAAGTCTTCGTTCAGGCCGCCTGAGCTGAAGGCGCCGATCCACGCGAACCGGTCCAGGGCATTTAAGCCAACTTGCAGCGACTCGGCGCCGCCCATGGACAGCCCCGCGATCGCACGCGCGTTCCGGTCGCTCGAAACGCGATAGGTCTTCTCCACTTGCGGGATCACTTCGGTGAACAGCGCATCGCGGAATTTGTCTACGTTGAGCTGGCGTAAAGCCGGATCGCGCAGGGGCGGGGCAGAGCGGGTCACGATTTCCGGCGCGCCGTAGCCCAGTGTCATTACGATCAGCATGGGTTTAGCCTTGCCCTGTGCGATCAGGTTGTCGAGAATCACGTGAGCCCGGCCCACCGCGCTCCATCCGCTCGCGTCATCGCTGAACCCATGCAGCAGGTAGAGCACCGGGTACAGATTCCGCGCGCCGGGATCGTAACCGGGCGGCGTGTAGACATAATAGTCGCGATCGTCGCCCACCACTGCAGATCGGTAGAAGTGATGATGAATAGTGCCATGCGGAACGTCGTTGGTCTCCCACGGCAGCGAACCCGGGCCCGGCACATGCACGACGCTCTGCGCGTTGAGCAGGTTAGGCTTCATCGCGGGATTAAAAGGATCGATCAGGCTCACGCCGTCGGCTACAAAAACGTAGCCGTAATAATCCGGCTCGAGCGGATCGGTCGTCACGCTCCACACGCCTTGCTCATCTCGCTGCATAGGCACGCGCGGGGCGCCCTCGCGGGCAAGCAGAACCTCTTTGGCGTTGGGATCGCGGAACCGGAAGGTCACGCGATTGCCCGCCTGCACCTCGGGCGATTGCAGCGGCGGAGGCGGTGTCTGCGTCCAACTGGGAACGACGCCTATGGCGAGAAACAGAAGAACAGTTCGGTTCATGGACATAGCCTTTGATACTGATGAACATTCTTTTCCAGTGGATTCAGAAAGTCCACCCGGGATCAAAGGTGAGCCCAGAAATCGTAGAAGGATCTATTCCCAGCGGAGTGCGCGCATGGGATCAACCATCGTCGCGCGGCGGGCTGGGATGTAACCGGAAAGAATCGCCACCAGGGCGATCCCGGCGGTCGAGATCGCGATGGTGAGCGCGTCATTGGGCTCGATGCCGTAGAGTTGCGATTTCGCAAACCGCGTCAAGGCCCAGGCCGCGGGCAGGCCAATGGCGATGCCAATGCCGGCGAGCAGCAGAACTTCCTTCATCACCAGCCAAATCACGTCCGAAGCCGCGGCGCCCAGCGCCATCCTCACGCCGATTTCGCGGGTTCTCATGGCCACCGTGTAGGCCATCACGCCGTACAATCCGATCGCGGCGAGCAGGGTGGCAAGTATGCCGAACCCGCTCGACAGCGTCGCCACCAGGCGCTCGGTGATCAGCGATTCCTCCTGCTGCATTTCCAGAGTCTTCATCTCGGAACACCGGAAGGTTCGGGTCCAGGCTGTTCACCACCTGCCGAATGCTCGAAAACGCCTGCTCCGGCTGGCGCGCCGTGCGGACGTACATCATCATTCCGAGCACGAATTCGATCTGGTTGTAGGGCCGGTAGACCAGCAAGGGAACTTCATCGCGCATGCTTTCATACTTCGTGTCGCGCACCACGCCGATGATTTCGATATCCAGCTTCGTCCCCGGGTCGCCGCCCATGCCGATGTGCCGTCCGACCGCGATGCCGTCCTTGAAATAGCGCTTGGCGAATTTCTCATTGACGATGCAGACCTTCGGCGCGCCGTTCGCGTCGGTCATCCGAAAATCGCGGCCCAGCAGGATCGGGATGTTCAGGGTCTTGAAATAATCGGGCGAAATGAACTGCATGTGCGGGTCCGGAGTCTCCGTCGGCTTATGCGCGAAGCCCTCGACCGCTAACGCTCTGGTCCCATTCGTCGCCTGCAAGAACTGCCATGACGGCGAGAGCAGACGATTCCACGCCTGGGACCGCGTCCAGATTCTCACGGAGCTGGCGATAAAAATCCAGGCTGCGTTCGGGCTAGTAACCGTTCATCGCAGGATCCGTCGCAAATTCCACCAGGTTGGTGGTCTGAAACCCGGGATCGAGATCCTTCAGATTTTTCAGGCTGCGAATGAATAACCCTGCGCCGATCAGCAGAAGCAGAGAAAGCGTCACCTGGGCCGCAACTAAAGCCTTGCGCAATCCGACCGACGAGCCGCCGGCAATCGAGCCCACCTGGTCTTTCAAGGTTTGCGCCAGTTGTGGGCGGGTCGACTGCAGCGCCGGGACCAGGCCGAAAATCACTCCGGTCAACAGGGAAACAGCCAGGCTGAAAAGCAGAATCCGCAGATCGGGCGTGGTTGAAATCGTGATGGCACTGTTACCGGTGGGAAGAAATGCCACCAGCGCACCGTCCATCCACATTGCAAGCGCCAGGCCGGCCGCGCCTCCCGCCAATGCAAGCACTAGGCTTTCCACTAATAATTGCGAAACGATGCGGGAGCGGCTGGCTCCCAGCGCAAGCCGTACGGCGATCTCCTTCTGCCGGGCCGTGGCCCGCGCGATCAGCAGATTCGCGACATTGGCGCAGGCGATCAGCAGCACCAGCCCCACGATGGCGGTCAGCACCAGCAGCGGGCTTGAGAACTGGCGCCGCAAGTTGGAATCGCCCTTCGCGGCGGGCAATAAATCCATCCACATGGTGAGGAATCGCTGCCTGGTTTCCGGAGCTGCGCGCGCAAAATCCTTTTCCTGCACTTCCATCTCGAGCATCTGGTGGAAATAAGGTTGGAGCGCGGCTTTAGCCTGCGCCATGGTCACGCCCGGCTTTAACCGGGCGAACACATTGACCCATCGCCCGCGCCGTGACTTGAAGTTGTAACTGAAACTGCTGCCGACCTGGTCCATCTCGGCTTTCATCATGATGGGCACGCGAATCTGCGGAGAGGCTCCGGGATCGGTTCCGTCGAACCCGGCCTGGCTCACGCCAATGATGGTGAGAGGATATCCGTTTACCAGCAGTCTTTTCCCGATGACGTCGGGCTTGCCGGCATAACGATTCAGCCAGTAACGGTAGCTGATCACGGCGTAGGTGGCTCCACCCGGAGTTTTGTCGTCTTCCGGACTGAACACGCGCCCCAGCGCTGCGCCAACGCCGAGCACCGGGAAAAACGTCCCCGAAACCAGCTCACCATCGACCCGCTCGGTCCTGCCTTCCGAGCTCACGCTCATGGAGGTATCCCATTTGCACATCATTCCGCTGAAGACCTGGTTGTGGTCGCGGAAATCCTCATACATCGGATACGAGATCTTGTAGCGCCCGTTGTTGCTGCCGTAATGCGGTCCGCGGCCCCAAAGAAGTACAAGCTGTTGCGGGTCTTTGACGGGAAGCAACCGGAGAAGTACCTGGTCTACCAGGGTGAAGATCGCCGTGTTCGCGCCGATTCCGAAAGCCAGGGAGAGCACGGCAACTAGAACAAATACCGGTGATTTACGGAAGGTTCTTAAGGCGTAACGTAGATCCTGTGCCAGCCAGCCCATAACCACTCATACTCCTTCTCCCCTGAAACGTTACAATTCGGGAAAAGTTCCGCTGGATTCAGCACCTTTCTGCTGGCAGACACGGGAAACTCGCCGCGGAACTAGAAAGGATCTTTGCTTCCGCCGCAGAATTCAGCTGCGTGGACGAGTGCCTTGGCCAGGCGGTTGGCCAGTGTTTCATCGTACAGATGAAACCGGACGAGAGTCCGGTTACTCTTTTTGCGTGGAAGGGATTCCTTGCGCCTGATGGTCAGTTCGAATATCGGCGGTTCCGTCTGAACGGCGTATTCCGGATGCCCACCCCTGGCATTGCTCTCTTGAATAGCCTGCGCCCAGGGCTTGACCACAATTTCTTCGACATCCTTTGGCAAAAACCAGGTATCATTCGGTCCCCCACTACTTGTCTCGACAGCCGCGAACAGCAAGCCTCGCCAACGATAATCAACGCGGCAGTCCGCCACGTTCGGGCGCACGTCGGTGATTTCTTCGCGGGTCCATTCCCGCCAGTCGGGCCGCTGGTTCGAGTTGTCGTGGAGGTAGGCAATGGAGTTCACGGGTCCTATCGCACCTAGCTTTTCGACGATGAACTTCATCGTCACTTCCAGGCTCGGGCCGCTGTCCGCTGGCTTTGGGGGCGGCGGAACATCCTGCGCGCGGACAATCGATAGAAAGAAGAGCCAAACAAAGAGCCGGTTTTTTGTCATTGAAACGGGTCCTTGTCGCCACCGCCGCATAGCTCGACGGCATGCACGATCGCCTTGGCTATTCGCTTGGCTGCCTCTTCTTCTCGGAAAACCACGCTCACCTCACTCGTGCGGAAATCCCTCTCAATAGTGCGTCCCGGGCCGCTCGGCGCAACGATCCTCTTAGCCTGGACGCCTTTTTTTAGCAGCATGCTCAGATTGAAGACGGGCGGGATAATGGTCTCGTCATAATTGGTTCCGTCCGCATTGGTTATTGTCCGGCGCTCGTACTCCGCCAACGGCTCGACCATAACCTTCGTCACCTCCCGGAAAGAAAGTTTGAACTGTGTTTCGTAGGTCTGAATCGGACCGCTCGGCACAGAGGAGTGGAATGACAACGTACAACCCGCCGCGTCCGCCGCCGCGTTCGACACCCGTTCCCAATATTTGTCGGGGACCCCTCGCCACTCAGTCCGCCATTCCACAGTTCCTTGCGCGTTCAGCTTGTCCTGGATGTATTTCATGGTGACTTCAAGGGAAGGACCGTTGTCCGCGGGCTTCGGGGGTGGCGGAACGTCCTGCGCGCTGGCCATCGAGAGAAAGAACAGACCAACGAAGAGCGGGTTTTTTGTCATTGAAACGGGTCCTTATCGCCACCGCCGCATAGCTCGACGGCGTGAACCATCGCCTTGGCCATACGGCCCGCCGTTTCTGCCTCTCGAAAAAGGAACAACTCATAAAGCGTAAGCTTCGGTGCATTCGTGACCACGCGAAGCTGCAGGACGGGCGGCTGGATATCATCGAGCGGTAGTATCCAACCCGTGTACGGTTCAACCACCAGCTTGACCGTGTCCCGGTTGACCGTGTCCCGGAAGGATAGCGCAGCCTTATACTCCGCGTCTTCATCTTTGTGATAATAGTCGCTGTGGTAGTGCCTGGCTATGCGCCAGGACAACGTACACTTCGAAACATCTGCAACGGCGCCGAATATTCGTAGGGACTCCCGGTCGCGGCTGGGGCTATCAGGTTGCAAAATCTTTGAATACGTCTCGATGTAGGAATAGCTGACTGCTCCTTGTCCGTTGAGCTTGTCCTGGATGTACTTCATCGTGACCTCCAGGCTCGGGCCGTTGTCCTTGGGCTTCGGTGGCGGCGGGACATCCTGCGCAGCACATTCATACGCGAATGCCACGATGCATAGAGGTGCTACACGCCATCGGCTCATGATTACCTCGCTGATGCCGCCTGTACCGCGGCGGTCTCCGTTCGCGATGCCTCCTGTTGCTGAGCATCCAACTGCGCCGCGACGTTGGGATCCGGATCGGGAGGAGGCACAGGTGGCGACACGATCGCGCTCATCGAAGAAGCCGGAGCAGCCGGCAGCCCGCCTTGGCCCTGGCTCTGACGCAACTGCTGGAGGCCCGCGTCCAACTGCCCGCGCAGGCTATTCTGCATTTCCTGTAAATCGAACAGCGAGATGGTCACCACGGTTCCGACAGGGCAATCATGGCGATGTGAGCTGGCGACGCGCAGATCGGCGGTTCCCGAACCTTCCGGTGGAGTCGCTTCCAATCGCAAGATGTCGCCTGCGGTGAGTGAGCAAGACTGCTCATCCGGCGTCGCGACATCCAGAATGTTCGCAACTACGAACACATGATTTGGCTGCAGCGATGCTGGAAACTCGCCGACTGTCGGCTGCGCGGCGCCTGACACCACCGCGCTCTCATACGCGATCTGATGCTGCACTTCGGCGGCGATCTGGTCTTTGACTTCGGGCGTGATCGGCGTATCGGCCGGCGCGTACAACGTGTCGTCTCCGTCAGCGCCATTTGGATCCAGGGCTGCTTCATCGCCATCGGACTGCATGCGATCTGCATAAGCGTCGGCCAGCGTTTGCGAGAGAACATAATCGGTCAGCCAGGCGAAGCCGCTGGGGTATGCGGCGTAGGGCGTGAGATAGCTCGAATAGAATCCGTACCACGGCTGTCCGGCCCAGCCCCATGCGTAGGCAACGGGAGAGGCCCATCCGTAATACGCCCAGCCATAAAATTCCGCAGGATAATACCAGGCCGGAACGTAGTGCGGCAGGAAGTAGCCGCCGTAAGAGTAGCCCAGATACGCGCGGGTGAACGTGCGGCCACCGGAAATGTAAGTCCGCTGAACGATTGTGCGATTTCCTGCAGCCACCGTACGCTCAAGATAGCCGCGATGGGGGCCGGTGCTGACCAGAACAGATTTGTCGGGGCGGCGGCTGACGATGGTTCGCTGACCGGCGCCGCGGCGGATATCGATTTCCGGTCTGTGGATCGCAGCCACGCGGCCGTTGGACCGGAAGTTCACCGTTTGCGCTCCGCTGGAATAGGCTCGCAAGGTTCCATTGGCACGGACCGTATAATTGTTGCCTCCCGCGGTCTTCACTGTGAGTCCGCCATTCGAGTGATTGGTAACGACGCCGGCGGGCAGCGGCTTTTGATTGACGCCTCGCATTGTCGCGCGCGCCGAATTCACTTGCTGGATGGTTTTAGGCGCTACCACCGGTTTCGGTGCAGGCGGCGCGACGGTAGTGGGCCGGGCGCTGTAGGTGGTTGCGGGTGCCGCGGCGGGAGCGGGCGGGGCGGATCGGGGAGTATAGGTCGTCACGCCATTTTCAGTTCGGACGGACGATTTGTCCGATGGCGAAACCGGAGCCGCAGACGACTTCGCGCCTGGCGTATAGGTCACCGTCCCCGGTCGCGAACTGGTTGTCGAACCGGCTGGATTGCCGCCAGACGGCGCCGTCGAGGTTCGCGGCGTGTATGTGGTCGCCGGCCGTGGAGCGGGCGTGGGCGCAGCGCTGCCAGAACCCGGACTGTAGGTTGTGCCTCTGTTCGGCGCCTGACGGCTTGGACTGTTCGAGGGCGTATTCGGCGTCGAGCTCGGGTAAGAGTTGGGCGCCTGGCGAGGCGGCGCCTCTGTCCGCGCGGGCGGCGTGTATCGCGGCGGAGGCGTCTCGCGCGGCTCACTCCTTGGCGGCGGAGTGTGGACCGGCTCAGATCGAGGAGGAGGTGGCGGCGGTGGTGTCGCGTTTTTCTTCTTATCCGCTTGGTCGAAGGCAACCACTGGCAAGGCCAGGAGCACAAAAAGGGCGAACCGAATGAAGGATTGTGACAAGCTGCCACCTCCGGCAGATGCTGAAGATCGACACAGTATCAACTTTTTGGGATGTGATCTGCAAGGCCGGTTCAATTCGGGCCGCCCAGTGCAAAGGACAAAATGTTCCCGCCCGCTGTGACGGCGATGTACTGGCGTCCATTCACCATGTAAGTCATGGGGGAAGCCCTCCAGGACTCGCTGGCCTTGAACGTGGACAACACTTTTCCGGTCTTCACGTCCACCGCGGCAAAGCGGCCGCCGGTCTCGCCGTAGAAGAGAAGGCCGCCGGCGGTGGTTAACACACCTGAGTAGTTCGCCTCCTGCGGTCCGACCTGCGGGATCTCCCACACCATTTCGCCGGTCTCGATATTCAAGGCGCGAAGATACTTCAGCCCGGAATCGGATGGCACGTGATAACCTTCATAACCGCCTCGTTGCGACTGCGTATAGATACTGCAATCCTCAACCGCCATCACATAGAACAGTTTTGTTTCCGGATGGAACGACGTGGCATACCAGTTCGTCGCGCCTCTCACCGAGGGACAAGTCTTGACTCCCGCCTTGGTCGGCTGATTTGCGGGCAGTAACAGCGGCTTGCCATCCGCACCTATGCCGCTCGCCCAATTCATCTTTTTCACAAAGGGCTTGCCGAGCAGGAATTCGCCGTTGGTGCGGTCGAGCACGTACATGAAGCCGTTCCGATCGGCTTTCAACAGCAGTTTTCGGTCGCGTCCGCGATACGCCGTATCGACCAGGACGAATGGTTCCACCGCGTCCCAGTCGTGAAGATCGTGAGGAGTGAATTGGTAATGCCAGCGCAGCTTTCCCGTCTTGGGGTCCAGAGCGAGAACACAGTTGGTGTAGAGATTCGCGCCGATGCGTTCGTCCCCGTCGGTAGCGGGAAATGGATTCCCAACTGCCCAGTAGAGGGTATCCGTTTCCACATCGTAGGATCCGGTGAGCCACGTCGCTCCGCCGCCGGTGGCGATGGCGTTGCCGATCCAGGTTTCGGAGACGGGTTCTCCAGGATTTGGAATGGTCCAGAAGCGCCACGCCAACTCGCCTGTTGTGGCTTTATAGGCCGCCAGAAATCCGCGTAGAGGGGCATCGCCGCCGCCGATGCCGGAAATCACCAGGTCGCCCACGACCAGGGGTGCCGATGAGGCGATGAAGCGTCCCTTCGATACCGGCATGTTGACATCCCACATCACGCTCCCGGTGAGGCGATTGAGGCAGATCAAATGAGCATCGGCGGTAGCATAGAAGACGCGATCGCCGAGAAGAGCCACGCCGCGGTTTGCTTCGGCGGATTTGCTGCCGCTGGCATAGCACCAGATTTCACGCCCGGTTTGCGAATCGAGCGCGCACACCTGGCCGCGCCCGGTCACATACATCACGCCATCCGAAACCAGGGGTGTTGTTTCCAATCCGGTGCCGTTGAGCGCATGGACCCACTGCAGTTGCAAGCGGCCCACGTTGGTGGTGTTGATTTGATCGAGCGGGCTGTAGCGATTGCCGCCGGGGGCTCCGTTATACGTTGGCCACTCACCCTGCTTCGGCGTGGTGACGGCTGCGATGGCTTCCTTGGAGATGGGCTCGGTTTCGCTCGCCAGCGCGCCGGGAGAAATTCCGCCCAGACTGCTGAGGTACGCCAGCAGATTCTGTCGTTCACTGGCGCTAGCGTTCAGGGGAGGCATGTACGACTGTGGTTCGCGCGTGACCTCCTGATAGTCGGTGTCCGTGAGCAGGTGGATGCGGCCGTCGAAAGTCTGTAATTGCAAATCGTGTTCCGCGCGACTGCGGGCGAATCCGCGTAGCGTGGAACCGTTGCGCAGCCGCACTTGAACCACCGCCCAGGATTCGTCGGGACAGAAAGCCCAGCTTGGACAGCTCGCCGTGGTGTGCATTCCCATTTGCGCGGTTGGATTCTCCAGCGCCGCGAGCATCTCGGAGACGGTTGCCTTCAAGCCAATATCGGAAAGGTCGGGACCGTTGGCTTTTCCTCGCCCGTGGATCATATGGCACGTCGCGCATTGGCCGCTGCCGAAGAAAAATTGCTCCCCGGCGGCCGCGTCTCCCGCGGGTCTTGAGTTATATGCGGACAGATTGCGGGAATGCACCCACGCCGCAATCGACTGCAGTTCCGGCTCGGGGAGTGCAAACGGCGGCATCCCGCCGGGCGTTCCACTTTTGATCACGTCGCGAATCTGATTTTGCGTGCGGGTTCGCAGGCTGCGGCTGTTCACTAGCGCGGGGGCGCGATCCCCGCCTTCTCCGCCTTCCCCGTGGCAGGCCTCACAGAGCTGCGCGAACTGCTTTTCGGCCTGGCTGAAATCGACTGTCTGAGCTCGAGCCGGGAGCGCTGCCAGAGCGGCCGTGAACACCAAGCAGGTCTGCCATCTGGTCAAGCGGGGACGCCTCACGGAAGCTGTTGCTGTTGATAGACACATGGTCGAACCGAGCCTTTCTGCTGATCCAGCGGGTACCGGCATTCAATTGAGATCGCGCGACAGCATCAGCTTCAGCGTGACTCTGTCAGATGCGCCGGTCAGGCCAAACCCGATGCCGGCTTCGATGTTGACTACCTTGCTGGTGTGATCCATAACTGCCCAAATCTGATGCGACTGCTGGCCTGCCGCGTAGATTTGGCGCAGCTGCCCATAGTCTGCATACTCCTCGGCGGCCACCGCCCACTTCTCAGACAGATTGTAGGCGACTCGTACGGCAGGAGCGAAATCGAGGCTCTTCAGGCCGCCCACGTAGGACGTGTCCACAATCGGGTTCACGATGATGTCGATAGGTTTCCAGCGCGCTCCGTCGCCAGGTTTCAAGTGCCAGCCGATGATCGGTCGAATCTCCGATGTGAAGCGCCTCGGATCCCACTGCTTTTGGTTGACGCTGAATTCGAAATTCACGCCGTAGAAAAACGTATGGTCAGCCGCGTGCGGCCTGACAAACAGCTCGCGCAGCTTGAAGCCGTTGTAGGTCGCGCCATCGTTTTGGGAGTGGCTGTACAGAGGCAGATACAGTCCCTGCTCGAACCAATCCGTCACGCCGTACGCCCATTCGGCTACGCCAACCAGCGCGTGGTTCGACTCGACGCCGCCGGCAAATGCCGAGGTCTTCAATCCATCCGGAGTGAAATTGTTGTGCACCATCAGATTGAACTTGCCCTTCTCGGCAATGTTGGCGTCATACACCTGAATTTCGTCGGTCTGAGCGAAGGCCAGCGTACACGCCGCGCCCAAAGCAATGGCGAGCAACCACAAGCGGGCGTGTCTTGCCGTGTTGAGAAGGAATTTGCTCACGAATGGATGCCCGCCGGCTAGGGTAGTATCAGTAACCGCTTGCTAGGTGGTCAAATGCGAAATTATGACCGGTTCGAGACTTGTGTCCAGTCAGTTTCTGAAATGCACCAGCGATCTTTGGGTATCTTGGCGATGGCTGCGCCAAATGAAACCGAAATGATCCAATCGCCTCGTCGGCGCCTTCTTCTTCGCCCAACCTCAGGGGAAGGCTAGCATCGTCACGCAGTTGTTTGCACAACTTTGGAGACGCCCGAATTTCGGTGAAAGCGGCCCTCAGTTCCTCAAGAATATTCCGACATTCGCCGCATTCACGGTGCTCAATCATGTTCATAGCTCCATGCGTGGTAGTGTATCAGTTTGAATTTTCACGAGCCTCTATCATTGCCACGATGTCCGCGATCTTCCACAGCCTATCGTATGAGAATAGCTACGGTTGTTTCGCGGTGGGGCTGGGCGGATCGTCGGGGATCGACATGGTGCCGTCTTCATTGACGGCGGGGCGTCGCCGCCGGATGGGCGGGGAGTCCGGGTCTGAGCCGGATGCGGACGAAGTCGAGTAGTCGCGGTTGGAGGGCGCACGGGTCACGCGAGTTGGCGCGGCGTCGCCGCCATTGGATGACATGGACACGCGGCGATAGTGGACGTCGGCATCGGAATAGCGCCGGCGGGCTGACGCGGTGAGATCCACCTGGACGTTGCGGTCCTGACCTGGCTGCATACCCGCGGGCATATTGAAATACAGGGTGTAGCGTTGGCGGATTCGCGACAGCGTCTCTTCGAGCGCAGAGGCGTCATCGACCGACATACTGTCGCCGCCCGAATCGCGGGCAATCTCCGCGGTGCCGGCCGATTTGGTGCGCGGTCCAGCCTTCCGCCGCCTCCGCCGGGTAGCGGCTGCCGGGTCCACGCGAGCGAGGCCCGAGGATGACGCCGCCCAACGGTCCGCCGCCGCCGATTCCACCACCACTGCCCCACGTACCGCGAGGCTGTCCACCACCGCCGGGATAGCGGCCGTTCTGTTGCGGCATGGCGTCGGGAGCGATCAAAGCGCACATTAGGGCATCGGCGCGTTCCAGGGCCCGGCCCACTCCGGCATCGTCGCGGTCGAATTCGGTTCGATCGTCGGTAAGGATCACGATGGCCCGCCGCGCTTCGCGACGGCCCTCGCGGCGGATGTAGTCGGCGGCATCGAACATGGCCCGCGTGATATCGGTACCGCCGTTGAACCTTTCCTGGCGCAGCAGGCGATCAAACTCCTTCTGCACTTCCTGAGGGCTGCTGTTAAACGCGAGGCGCACCCGCGTGGAGCGATCGAAGACCATAATGCCCATGCGATCGTTTTTGCCGAGCACCGTCAATGCCTGGCCGGATGCATCGGCGATGCGCTGCACATGCGGACGCATACTGGCGCTGACATCCAGCAGGAAGAGCACGTCCACGGGCATGCCTTCGCTGGCGAAATTGCGGATCGGGAGTACGCGGCCATCCAGGCGTAGGACGAAGTCCTCGGCATTCAAGTGGGTAACGGCGCGGTTGCCGCCCTCGACCACCTGAGCGTCGACCCGGGCCAGAGAAACATCGCTGCGGAAGACAGCCTGGTCCTCATCCTGCGCGGGCAGCAGGACGGCACTGGCAGCGAGGGTGAACGCAAGGCAGCGGGCGATCGAAAGCATAGACAAGCCGGGGCAAGTACTACCTACTATAAACGCGCGGGAGAGGCGTGAGGTTTCGACCAGCATCACCGGGGGGAAACAGCTCCAAGGAATTGAAACTATTTGGTAGCGCTAGCCTGGTAACGTTTCTACTCTTAAGCTGACCCAGCGGTAGGGTCTACAACCGCGCTTCTGATCGCGGGTAAATCAGACCAGGCTTCCGGCGGGACACCGTCTGTGATAACGTCATCGCCGGAGGTGATCCCATGCCAACACCCGCGCGTGGAAGAGCTCCGCTAATCGAAACACTTTCCCTGGAAGAACGAATTCGCCGACGAGCCTACGAACTCTACGTCCAGCGCGGCAACGAGTCCGGTTCGGAGGTCGAAGACTGGCTCCAAGCCGAAGAAGAGGTTCGGCGAGCTGAAGAAGTGGCCCGCGAAGACGACTGATCCCGGACCGGCGGGCTGGTCCGTAGGGCTGAGTTCGTCGTAAATTCTTATTGAGGAAAGGTTGATCTTCATGAAGATACTGGTCGTCGTGTTTTCTTGTCTCATAGTGACCGTGCTATTGGCGCCTTTCGCCGAAGGTCACTTTCGATTGATCGAGCCGAAGTCGTGGGTGGTCGAGAACAATCTCGGTAATCCCCAGAAACCGGGGCCCTGCGGCGGAACCGAAGGAGATCCCGGTGTCTCGGCCACGAATGCGATCACAAAAGCCCAGGGCGGACAGAAGCTTCACATAAAACTCCTGGAAGTTGTGTTTCATCCTGGCCACTACCGGATCGCGCTGGCAGTGAATTCGCGGGCTGAGCTGCCGATGGATCCCGTGGTCGTTACTCGGGATACAGTCAAAGGGCCACAGTCTGTCTCGGCGAAGATCGACAACCCTCCCGCTATTCCGGTGCTGGCCGACGGGGTTTGGCAACATACTTCCAAATCGGACGCGCCGTTTGAGACCGATGTGCAACTCCCCAACATCAGCTGCCCGGCATGCACGTTGCAAATCGTGGAATTCATGGCCGAGCACGGGTACAACAAAGAAGGCGGCTACTCGTATCATCATTGCGCCGTTCTGAATATCACAGCGGATCCGTCCAAGCCAGTAGACAGCGGTTGGCCAGCGCCACGCTAATGCCGCCAGCCACTTCCGTTGAGTTTGCTGTTTCAGTACTGGATCTCGTAAGCATGCGAACGGGCGAGTCCGCGGGTAGCGCGATCGCCCGGTCGGTGAATCTGGCGCAGCACGTTGAACAACTGGGGTATAAGCGCTACTGGCTGGCAGAACATCACTCCATTCCGGGACTGGCTTGCTCGGCTACACCGGTGCTGATTGGGCATGTCGCCGCAGCGACGAAGACGATTCGTGTGGGCAGCGGCGGAGTCATGCTGCCGAATCATGCGCCTTTGGTGGTGGCGGAACAGTTTGGGACGTTGGAGGCGCTGTATCCGGGGAGAATCGATCTGGGACTTGGGCGAGCGCCGGGCAGCGATGCGCAAACCATGCGGGCGCTGCGACGGGATCTGGGGCAGACCGGAGATGACTTTCCGGAGCTACTGGAAGAACTGCGGTCATACCTGGGGCCAGAGAAGCCACGGCAAGTTGTGAAAGCAATTCCCGGACAGAACAGCAATGTGCCGATTACGTTGCTGGGGTCGAGCGGCTTCAGCGCGCAACTGGCAGGGAGTCTGGGTCTGCCGTTTGCCTTCGCAGCGCATTTTGCTCCCGAGTATTTGTATGCCGCGGCGCAACTCTATCGCGAGCATTTCCGGCCAAGCGCGGCACTGCAAAAGCCGTATCTGATGGTTGCGGTACAGGTGATCGCGGCCGAAACCGATGCGGCGGCGCGGCGGTTGTTCACGACACCCCAACAGCGCTTTCTGCGCCTGATACGAAATCAGCCGGTGGAGTTATTGCCGCCAGTCGATTCGATGGAGCCGCTATGGCAGGACTGGGAGCGGGCGGCTGTAGAGAGCAAACTGCGCGCCGCGATTGTGGGATCGGATGCAACCGTGAAGGCCGGGTTGGAGAGGCTGGTACTTGACACGACCGCTGATGAGGTGATCGTCGTGACCGATACCTACGAGCATGCGAATCGGCTTGAGTCGTGTCAGCGGGTGATCAACCGCAGCCGGTAGCAACGTCCCAGCCAGCCGGACCCTTGTTTTGTCGCGATGGCCAGAGGTTCGGGCCTGAAACCCTCGTTCAAGAAGGGCTTCGTCTATTCCGACGCCTGGGTCGACGATGCGCGCCTGGTCATCAGCAACGTCAAGTCGGCGCGCCAGATGGGCGCCCGCATCTTCGCCCGCCACCGCTGCGTCTCGGCGCGGCGCAGCGAAGATGGCCGGCTGTGGAACATCGAGCTTTCAGGCCCCGACGGCGCCAGCGTGCACTTGCAGGCGCGCGGCCTGGTCAACGCCACCGGCCCCTGGGTGAAGCGCTTCCTCGATGAGCAGACCCACATCAAGACCACCAAACGCGTGCGCCTGATCAAGGGCAGCCACATCATCGTGCCGCGCCTGCACGAGGGCGACCACGCCTTCATCCTGCAGAACAGCGACCAGCGCATCGTCTTCATCATCCCCTACGAGCGCGACTTCTCCTGCATCGGCACCACCGACATCCCGGTCGAGGCCGGCGAGACGCCGGTCTGCACGCCCGAGGAGACCGCCTATCTCTGCGAGATCGCCAGCCACTACATGGTGAAGCAGGTGACGCCGGCCGACGTCGTGTGGACCTATTCGGGCGTGCGCCCGCTGTTCGACGACGGCGACGACAATCCCTCGGCGGTGACGCGCGACTACCATCTCGAGGTCGACGGCGCGCCGCGGACCTCCAGCGCAAAAGGCGTCGCGCCGCTGCTCTCGGTGTTCGGCGGCAAGATCACGACCTATCGGCGGCTGGCCGAGCACGCCCTGAAGGATCTCGCGCCCTACTATCCCCACATGGGCCTGCCGTGGACCGCCACCCGCGCGGTGGCCGACGGCGAGATGGCCGACGCACCCACCTTCGAGGAAGCCTTCGACACCTACGTCAACGGCGCCGCGTCGGTGAAGCCCGGCCTGCCCAAGGAGCTCGTGCGAGTGCTCTGCCGCCGGCATGGCTCCGGGCTGGACGACCTGCTCGAGGGCGTCACGACGGTGGCCGATCTCGGCCAACATTTCGGCGGCTATCTCTACGAGACCGAGGTCCGCTACCTGATGCGCGACGAATGGGCCGTCGCCCCTGAGGACGTGCTGTGGCGGCGGACCAAGGAAGGCCTGCACATGACCGCAGCCCAGCGCGCGGCTTTTGCACGGTGGATGGCCGAGCAGCGGCCCAACTTTACATAACTTAACGTTGCGAGCGGGCACGTTCAGGCCGATCCGGCCGTATCATCGAAGCAGCCCATGCATTTCGGTGAGGTAATCGATGTCCGTCCGCCCCCTGCTTTTTGCCATTCCGGCCACCGCCGTCTTCTCCCTGGTGGCAGCCGCCGGCCTTGCCTGGATGAGCCCCGCCTCGGCGCTCGACAGCGGCTCCGACGACCTGCTGGAGCTGGCCCAGGCCACTCCGCCGGCGCCCCCGCCGCCGGCAGCCGGTGCGGAACGCCGCGACCGCGCCGCCGCCTTCAATCCCAAGAACTTCTGCCTCGACCGGATCGCCCGCCGCGCCGGCAACCGCACCTACCTCAAGGTCCGGCTCGACCTCAAGCCCGAGCAGATGACGGCGTGGAACGCCTTCGCCAAGGCGTCCGACGACGCCGACGTCAAGGACACGGCGCGCTGCAACGCGCTGCCGACCGAGATGAAGGAGCGGCCGAACTACGTCGATCGCCTGACCATGGAAGAGACCATGATGAAGGCGCGGGTCGAGCGCATCGAGGCGGTCAAGCCGACGCTGCTCGCCTTCTACAACACGCTGTCGCCGGAGCAGAAGGTGGTGCTCGACCGGCCGCGTCCGATGGGCGGCATGGGTCACGGCCGGCACGGCGGCCCGCGCTAACTCGGAGGTCACGCCTCCCTCTCATGTTCCTCTCCCCCGCTTCGCGGCGGAGAGGACGATGAGGGGCTCGCTCGCGTAACGATCCTCACCAGTCGCTGGCGCGCACCATCTTCATCAGGTCGTCGGCCATGGTGAGCGCGGTCAGCACGCCGGTCTTGGGATTGTCCGGCATGGAAAGACCGAGCCGCTCCATCTTCAGCTCGCCCAAATCGCTCACCACTTCGAGGCGGCTGGCATTGGTGCCGGGCGGCAGCGTCGGATCGGCGACCAGCTCGATGTCGGTGCGCGCGAGGCCGGCGCCGCACAGCGCCACCGTCACCGCGAGATTGGCATTCTTCGGATAGAGCCGGCCGGCATCGGCCGGCTTGCCGCGGAAGATCACCGTCGGCTCCTTGATCGACGGCAGGTCGAACTCGGTCTCGGCCGGCGTGCCATTCCAGGCGTGCGGCGGCTTGATCGAGACGTACTTCACGCGCTCGAGCTTGCCCAGCCGCATGGCCAGAAGCCCGTCGAGGCCGGCGATGGCGCCTGACGGCAGGCGCAGGCGCGCGCCGCTCTTCTCCGCCGCCTTGATGTGCTTCTTGTAGAGCTTGGGATCGCCATAGGCGCCGGTGGCGATCACCATCAGGTCGAAACCCTTCTTGAGGATGCTCTCGCCCCAGTCGCGCACCGCCTGCTGGCTGGCCGCCTCGACCACGACGTCGGGCTTGAGCTTGAGCAGCGCCTTCAGGGATTCGACGACGGCCACCTTGCGGCCGACCTTCTTCTGCGTCGCCTTGGCGCGGCCCGGCCGCACCAGCACGCCCACGATGTCGATGGCAGGTCTCTTGTCGGCGAAGACGTCGAACAGCGTCTGGCTGATGGCGCCGTAGCCGATCAGCGCGATTTTCAACCGCTTTTTCCTCGCCATGCCCTGCCCCCGCCTGCCCCTGATTCGCGCGACTATAGCGGGCGGCTGGCGCTCCAGCGACCATACTTGCGACCCTGGAGGGTGGCGGCTATAACCCGCTCGCCAAACGGCCGGGTGAACTCTGCTTTTCTGACGGAGTGTAGCTCAGCCTGGTAGAGCACTAGCTTCGGGAGCTAGGGGCCGGAGGTTCAAATCCTCTCACTCCGACCAATTGGCATAAGGCTTGTTTGCCTGGGCGTGCCGCGCTGACGATCTTCGTTGGCGCGGCACAGTCCCGCCAAAACCCGCCAGTTTCCGACAATGCGTGACACAACGCCGGCACACTCAGTTGCCGCGCTGTTTGCTCACCGAACGCCGCGCCGGCTGGCGTCAGGCGCGGCAAGGTCAAATGGCTCTTGCACCAATGGCGACCAGGACCTGAAACACGGCAAGGCCGATCAGGAAGGCGACGAGCACGTGCTCGACCACCATGCCGAGCTGCGCATGCTGTTGAATCCGACGGAGATCGAAGGTCAAATGCTTACGACTGGTATTTAACATGCTACCGGCCCCCAACCGACAAGGCCCTCTTGGTAGCGTAGCTCCGGCGTTCCGAATGTGAGTTGAGTCACATTCAGGGCCCACGCCCCTTGGACGCGTCCGGATCGGCGAAACAGTTTGGATGGGGCCTCGCCCGCGGCCGCAAGATCGATGGCCGGCGCCAGTGTGCGCCCGTCCTTACCCGGGATCATGAACTACCGACGACCAATCCATTCAAATGCCGTAGTAAAGGTATAGCCATATACACGGTAAAGTAGTACTCTGGGCGGGCACTTCGTGATCGGCTTTCTGGGCGTCCATCTGGCATCGAGCGTACGAAGCGAGGCGCAGTTCGCCGCCGTGGGGAGGTTGGGACAATGGACGACGACGAAGCGGCCCGCGGCCTGTGGTCCTCTATCCGGGCAATCAGCCCCCTATATCTTCTGTTCGCACTCGGATTCATCACTATCGCGCTGGCGATCTACATCGCGGTTATGCGGCCGACGAAGCTCTCGGACGTCCTGCCGTCGTACGATCGATTCCAGACGGTTGCCGCGGCGGCAGCGCTTGCCCTCATTGTGCTCGCCGGCATCTCGGCGCTCTGGCAACTCACAGTGGAGCAGGATCAAAAATCAACCCTGCGTTCCGTCTTGTCAGCCTTCAAGGAGTTGCCCTTCGCTTACGGAATCTTCGCGATCGGACTGATCGTATTTGTCGTTGCCTTCCATATCCTGCAGACGCGGCAAGGCACAATGGAGGACGCCGTCAAGGCGTTCTCGCTCGATGGCCTGCGCAGCTACGCCCTGGGAACAGCGGTGGTGATCATCACCGTGATTTTCACCTTCTCGGCCGTGCAATATTTGTGGTCGAGTTGGACCAGTCGCGAATACACATCCATTGCGCCCTTCGTGATATCCGGCAGCGAGGACAAGCAGCGCGGACTCGCGCTTGCTACCTCGCTCCAAGCCAAGCTCGGCGAGCTCCATGACGACACGAAGGCTCTCGATGAGGTACTGCAGAAGCAGCTCTCAGGAGACGATGAGGACACGCCGAACCAGGCGCAGGTCCTGTCGGAACGTGCGTCGCTCAACGTTTACCGAAAGATCGATTTTGACGCGAAAATCCAAGGCGTCGACGTCGGCGGTGTCCTCAACTGGCTGGTCGACTTGGTGGCAATGCGGCGCGCTCTGCAAATCACCGTTGCTGAGCAGGGGGACACCGCTCTTGTATCCGGGGCGCTTTCGCCGGACGGTTCCTCGCACCTGCATGCGAAGGTCAAGAAGGACAACGAGAGGATCGTCGCGGCCGTCGCCTATTCCAAGCTGCGCGAGCACCTGATCGCTCAGCAGCATGAATTTGCCGGACTCAACTGGGATGAAATCGAATTGCTGCATCACACTATTGTGGACGTGACGCGGATGCGCGCGCGTTCGCAGGTTAGGATGCAAGATTACAATGTCTACTTTGAAGCGATGACCACGCTGATCGCCAAGGCCCCAAAACTCGAGCGCTTACTAACGCTCGGCGCCGAGGTTGCCATGAAGGCCGGCAAGATAGACGCGGCTCTTGGCTACCTCGACCGGACCAAGGAGTTTCTTGCCGAAGAGCGTGACCAGTTAGATCGTGCCAAGCCTGACGACGACGAAGACGACGACAAAACCGCCGTAGCGAAATACAGGGACCTGCGTCGCGAGTTCATGAAGAAATTCATGGCACAGGTGGTGCAACGCCAACGCATTATTTCGAGCTGCGCCTTGCCATTTGTCGAGCGGCTCAATTCAGGAACAGAAGCTCCCGAAGCCGTGTTCGCGGATGCGCTCGCGGCTCACAGGGCGCTGCTCAGAATTGGGCCGATCGCAAAGAAGCACGATATCACCGTCGCGATCATCGGCGGAATCCCGCAACGCGAGCTGATGGGCTATAAGTTCGAGTCGGTCGGTACGTGGATCCCGGGCAGGTACGGGCTCGACAACTTCGCCGATACGATCGGTCTAATCGTCAACACGCTCGCGCCCGCCGCCAAGCTCGTGTTTGTGCCCTTGGGGAAAGAGAGCAGTGCGCGCGGCTTCGGCTTTCAGCCGGCTGAATCCGAGATCGGACCGGCAGTGGATGCGGCAATTCGGAAGAAGGCCGACATCGTCCTCATCCCGTTTATTGCGGTTAATTACAAGATGCGCCTGGAGACCATGCTGCAATATTCAGAACAAGCTGTAATCGTCGTGCCTGCTGTTTCGAAGAGCGTCCAGGCGCGGTGGGCAAGAGGCAGCAAACAGGTCGCCTCGCTCCCTGCCTTGTTCGTTGCCAGCAGCGATGTCGACGGCATCTTCAAGGGCGCCATACTGTCGTCCAACGACGAGCTGACGAGCTATCCGGACGCTGTATGGGCGCCCGGCATGCGCATTCCCAGGCTAACCGCGGATGGCATGTGGTCGACCACATACGGCAACACGTACGCGCTTGCGATTGCGGCCGCCGTTGCCGCCAACGTCGCCGCGGCCTCAGCCGACAAGAAAACGCCCACCGAACTGGTGACGCTGCTGAAAGCCTCGCTACGCCGCCCTGATGGTCGCCAATCCGACGTGGAACTCCTCGACCAGCCTGCCGCCCTGAACGCTGCCGCGCCGTCGCCGGCGGCACCGGCATCCTCAGTATGCAGCCAGGGGCAAGTCGTGGAAAAACCGAAGGTGGGCGCGGACAGCAAGGAAGGCAGCGCCGGCAAATAGCGCAAAGCGGATAGGTTGACCTTCTCCGCGCCGTTTTGCTCAAAAGGGCCGCAGACGCGGACCTACATGCAGGACGCCTGGGCGATGACCACGGCGTCGAGGCCCTGCATCTGCTCCTGCGACAGCGTCGAGGGATCGAGCAGGTTGCCGCCGGGCTGCGTCGAGGCGTTGGACTTGCGCATGCCGGCGACGGCGGCTGCCCGCTTGTCGGCCGGGATCTTGGCCGACATGCAGTCGCACATCTTCTGGCTGCCGGTGACCAGGCACTCCGACATGAAGTCGTCGGCGCGCACGGCCGTCGACAGGCCGGCGGTCAACAGGCAGAAGACAAGGCCGTACGAAACCACACGCATCGAGCACTCCCCAAAACCGGCCGCCGTCCGGCGACGGCGGCGGCCGATAATATCGCGCCGGAGGGCCGCTGCCTATTCCGCCCGGATGCCCGGCAGGACCGGTTTCCGAGGACACGCCGCTGTCACGGGCCTGTCAAACCGCGCCCGCACTATGGCCGGACGGACGGGGATTTCTGCCATGACGATCGCCGATCGCTACAATCAAAGGATCCTGGCCGCGTTCGAAACCGCGCTGGATCAAATCGACGCCCTCGAGCGCGAGCCAGGCAAAAGGGAGCAGGATCTGCTCGCCAACGCCCTGGCGTACATGATCTGCGGGCAGTACCGGTTCGCCCGCGCCGAACTGCGGGAGCTTGCCCGCAGCCGCCGCTCGCCGGACGGCCCCGGCGAACCCGCCGCGAGCCGGCGGCAGCCCTACACCATGGCGATGCTGCGCCGCGGCCATCTCCGGCTGGGAGCCTTCGTCTAGCCGGCGTGCGAATTGGAACAGACAGGGCCTCGCGACAGGGCCACGCTCGCCGGCTTCGGCACCAGGCGATGCGGGGCGCGAGATGCAGAGGTTCGCTCGGAAGATGACGCTGAAGAACTATCGTGAGCTTCTTGCCCTGGAGCGGGCGGAAACAGAAGGCAGGTACATCGCTCTACTGGCGGCCAGGGAAGCGGCGGAAAATCGCCGTCGCCTGTCGCAGGGATGGGCTGTCAGACCCGCGCTCTTTCCTATCCTCGAGAAGCTCGGCCTGGCGTCGAAACAACCGGAACAGGGAGAGTAGCGGCAGGCCGAACCCGTGCCTCTCGGCCGATTTTGCTGGGGGCGCGCCGCTATTCCGCCTGGATGCCGGCCTTTTCGATGATCGGGCCCCACAGGTCGATCTGGGAGGCGAGCTTCCTGCGGTGCGCCTCGGGCGTCGCCTGGTCGAGCGGCAGAAGGTAGGTCTCGATCTTCTCGAGCTGGGCGCCGACGGCCTTGTCGGCCACGACCTCGCGCAGCGCCTTGTTCAGCGTATCGAGCACGGGCTTGGGCGTGCCGAGCGGCGCGTAAAGACCGAACCACACGCCGATGGCGAGGCTCGGCATGCCGACCTCCGCCGCCGTCGGCACGTCGGGCAGCGTCGCCAGGCGCTGCGGCGCGGTCAGCACATAGGCCTTGAGATCGCCCGAGCGGATGGCGCCCGAGTTGGTGGTCGGCAGGTCGCAGAAGATGTCGACCTGACCCGAGCGCACATCGATCGCCGCCGGTCCGCCGCCCTTGTACTGCACCACGGTGAACGGCACGCCGATCGCCTCCTGGAACAGCATGGCGCAGAGATGCGTGACGCTGCCCATGCCTGCGGAGGCGACGGTGAACTTCTCCCCCTTGTCCTTGGCGTAGGCGACCAGCTCGGCGAAGTTGCGGGGTGCGAAGTCCCTGCGCGCCAGGATCATCATCGGCGCCTCGGCGAACACGCCGATGAATTCGTAGGCGGCGAGCGGATCGAAGTTAAGCTTCTTGTAGAGCGCCGGGATGGTCGACATGCCGATGTGGTGCACGAGCAGGGTGTAACCGTCGGGCTTGGCCTTGGCCGCCTGCAGGGAGCCGACCGTGCCGCCCGCGCCGCCGACATTCTGGACGAGCACGGTCTGGTTGAGCCGCGTCTTCATCCCCTCGGCGAGCGTGCGCGCCAGGAAGTCGGTGGCACCGCCCGGCGGGTAGGGCGTGATCATGGTGATGGCATGGCTGGGATAGGCGTCCTGCGCCGCCGCCGGCGCCGCCATGAGGACTGCGAAAAGCAAAGCCGCGATGCGGCGCATCTTTTCCTCCCTGGTTTTCCCGGGTCCGATGCTGGGCCAAGCCGCCGGTCTTTACCAGCGCGGCGAAGGGCGTAAGCTTGCCCGATGAAGCTCGAACGACCGGATCCCCGCATCGGCGCCATCGCCACCGACGTCGACGTGCGCAACCTCTCGGAGTTGGACTGGACCGCGCTCTACCGCGCCTGGCTCGACGGCATCGTGCTGGTGGTGCGCGGCCAGACGCTCACCATGGAAGAGTTCCTCGCCTACTCGCGCCGCTTCGGCCGCCTGAAGCCGCATCGCGTGCGCAAGACCCGCCATCCCGATCACCCCGAGCTGACGCTGATGGGCGTGGGCACGCGCAAGCCCGACGGCCAGGTCGACCCGGCGATCTACAATCGCGGCGGCGGCTGGCACACCGATTCGCCGTGGGACACCGAGATCTGCAAGGGCACGCAGCTCTATGGCATCGCCATTCCCTCGCGCGGCGGCGACACGCTGTTCGCCAGCATGTACGAGGCCTACGACGCGCTGCCCGAGAGCCTGAAGAAGCGCCTCGAGGGGCTGAAGGCCGAGCACGCCTATGGCGGCCGCGCCCGCAAGGGCATCGGTCTGCTCGAGCCCGAGGACCAGCGCCTGCCGCCGGCGGTGCATCCCGTCGTGCGCATCCACGAGGAAACCGGCCGCAAGTCGCTCTATGCCAATCCGACCCATATCCTGCGCATCCAGGGGCTGGGCGACGCCGAGAGCGACAGTCTGATCGCCGAGCTCACCGATCACATGGTGGCGACGCCGGCGCAGTACCGCCACAAGTGGCAGAAGGGCGATATCGTGATCTGGGACAATCGCTGCGCGCTGCACTCGGCGACCGGCGGCTACCCGATCGAGGAGCCGCGCATCCACTGGCGCGTCACCATCATGCAGGACGACGCCGCGGCGCAGAAGGCGGCTTGATTCGCTTTCCTCCCCAGGCCGAAGCTGAGGAGGTGTCGCCGCAGGCGACGGAGGGGTCATAGGATCGCCGCAACATACAAGACGCATGACCCCATCCGTCCGCTGCGCGGACGACCTCCCTCGATCAGAACGAGGGCGAGGGAAACGCGCTTACCCGAACAGCCAGTTCTGCAGCAGCCCGAACAGGCCGGTGGCGAAGAGGATGACCAGCGCCACGTTGCGGTAGAGGCGCTCGCTGGCCAGACCATGGAATGCCCGGCCACCGGCCCACGCGCCCAGCACCATGACGGGGAACAGCACGACGGCGCGCGCCAGCGCGTCGACGCCGGCGACGCCGGTCGCCAACACGATCACGATGAGCAGGAACTGCGTCAGGAAATAATAGGTGACGATGTTGGCGCGGTTGACGAGGGGCGGATCGTTGCCCGACAGCAGGTAGAGCAGCACCGGCGGGCCGCCCACGCTGGTGGTGGCCATCATCGCGCCCGACACCGCGCCGACCGCGACGCCGGCCACCGCCGAGCGCCGGCCGGTGTATTTCCAGCCGCTCCACATCAGCACGACGAAGGCCACGATCACCGCCGAGACCGTCGTGACGATGGTGTTCTTGTCGACGCTCGCCAGCAGCCACACGCCCAACGGCATGGCGGCGCAGGCAGCGATGCTCATCGGCGTCAGCACATGCCAGTCGGCATGGCGGCGGACCTGCGGGAAGAGCTGCACCGACACCACCAGCTCGATCGCCACCACGGTCACCACCATGTCGGCCGAGCCGAACAGGATGGCGAAGATCGGCGCCATCAGCATGGCCGAGCCGAAACCGGCGAAGCCGCGCATCAGGCCGGCCACCAGGGTGACGCCGATGGCGGTCCACAGGCCGATGCCGGCGAACAGGGAAGCGATGTAGGAAATCATGACGCGACTGCTTTGCAAGAGGACGGACGACGGCGCGATCCGCTGGTCCCCGGCGCGCGGGGACGAGGGATCAGGCGATAAGTCGTAGCGTCGTCAGTCGCTTCATGGCGTCGGGACCTTCTTCGATAACGGTTGTGCCGTCAACCCGCGCCCTTCGCGACGAGCTTGGCGCGGACGAAATCCATCCTGTCCTGGCCCCAGAACAGTTCGCCGTCGACGACGAAGGTCGGCACGGCGAACACGCCCTGCTCCTCCGCCTCCGCCTGATGCCGGGCGAGCAGCGCCGGACCATCGCCCGTCGCGAAGGCATCGAAGCCCGCGAGATCGACGCCGATTTCCTTCAGGAGCGCTTCGACGGCGGCGCGATCCTCGTAGTCGAGCTCGCGCTTGAAGAAGCGCGGAAAGGCAGTGTCGATCAGCGCCCTGCCCTTGCCCTTGGCGTCGGCGAACATCCAGGCGAGGTGGATGAGGGTCGAATCGAAGATCTTCTTCGGTCCGCGGATGATCATGCCGCGCTGCCTGGCGAAGCGGCGGACGTCGAGGTAGAGGTACTTTATGCGGCGCAGGCCGCGTTCGGCAGCCTTGGGATTGGCCACGTTGTAGGCGCCCAGGATGTCGAGGTCGTAGGGGCGCAGGCGCAGCGTCACGCCGAGCTCCTTCTCCAGCGCATAGGCCGGATCCTTGGCCAGGTACGAGTAGGGACTCTTGAGATCGAGCCAGAAATCGACGCTCTTGCTCACGCGCGCCTCCCCTGCCCCTCACCCGTCTTGTCGCGCAGGCGGCGCATGCCGCGCAGCCAGCGGTCGATGTCGCCGGTCTTGCGCGTCATGTACTGCACCACGTCGGGATGCGGCAGGATCAGGAAGGTCTCGGCATCCATCACCTCGATGACGGTCTGCGCCACGGCATCGGTGTTGAGCACGCCGTCGACCGACGCCGCGGTGGCGCCGGCCATGCGCAGCATGTTGGTGTCGACCGCCTGCGGGCAGAGCACCGAGACGCAGATGCCCCTGTCGCCGTACTGGATCGACAGATGCTCGGCCAGCGCCACCGCGGCGTGCTTGGTGACGCCGTAGGGCGCCGAGCCCATCGAGGCTAAAAGGCCGGCGGCGCTGGCGGTGTTGAGCAGGTAGCCCGACTTGCGCTGCAGCATGCCCGGCACCAGGGCGCGCGCGGCATAGACATGAGCCATGACATGGATGCCCCATGAATCGGCCCAGTCCTTGTCCAGGGCGTCCTCGTGGCCGCCACGGCCGATGCCGGCGTTGGAGAAGAAGACGTCGACCGGTCCGTAATGGCGCTCGGCCTCGGCGACGAGATGGCGGATGTCGGCTTCCTTGGCGACGTCGCAGGCCACGGCGGTGCCCTTGATGTCCTTGGCGACGGCTTCCAGACGGCCGGCGTCGCGGTCGGCCACGACCACGCCCTTGGCGCCTTCCTTGGCGTAGCGCCGCGCAATCGCCTCGCCGATGCCGCCCGCCGCGCCGGTGACGACGCAGACCTTGTCTTTGACTTTCATTGGTCTCTCCCGTTCATATGGCAGTCATCCCGAGCGAAGCGCCGAAGGCGCGAAGTCGAGGGACCTCCTCTTCGTCGAATGGATGACGAGGTCCCTCCACTGCGCCTCGCTGCGCTCGGCTTCGGTCGGGATGACGGCGATCTCCTCAGCCCCAGCTCTCCTCGATCAGCTGCACGTACTCGGCCTTGGTCGGCTGGCGCGGCGTCGACTGGTGGCAGTGGTCGCCCAGCGCGCCGTCGGCGATCTTGTCGACCGTGTCCTCGGCCAGCCCCATGGCGCCGAGACCCTTGGGGATGCCGAGGCGCGCGTTCAGCTCGCTCACGGCATTGGCCACGCCCGCGGCATTGGCCTCGCGCTCGGGCAGGCCCAGCAGCTGGGCGACGCGCTTGTACTTCTCGCCCACCGCCGGTTCGTTGAAGCGCAGCACGGCCGGCAGGAAGACGGCGTTGAGCGTGCCGTGATGCAGGCGATAGCCTTTCAGCCCGCCCGTCGGATGGCTGAGCGCATGCACGGCGCCCAGGCCCTTCTGGAAAACCATGGCGCCTTCCATGGCCGCCATCGCCATGTTGTAGCGCGCCTCGCGGTCCTGGCCGTCCTTCGTCGCGCGCTCGACGTACTTCCAGGCCTTCTCCAGACCATCGAGCGCGATCGAATCGGCCGGCGGATTGAAGGCGTTGGACAGGAAGCATTCGATGTTGTGGGTGAAGGCGTCCATGCCGGTGCCGGCCGTGAGATGCGGCGGCAGGCCCAGGGTCAGCTCGGGATCGATCAGCGCCAGCCTGGGAATGAGGTACGGGCTGCCGATGGCGAGCTTGCGGCCCGAATCCATGATGATGACGCCGCCGCGGCTGACCTCGCTGCCGGTGCCCGAGGTCGTTGGAATGGCGACGATGGGCGCCACCGCCGCGGTGATCCTGGGCGCCCCGCCCTCGACGAAGGAATAGGCCTGCAGCGACGTGCCGGGATGCGTCGCCATCAGGCCGACCGCCTTGGCGAGGTCCATCGGCGAGCCGCCGCCGATGGCGATGATGCCGTCGCAGCCCTCCTGCTTGTAGATCTTCAGCGCGTCGCGCATGGCGGCTTCGGTCGGGTTCTCCGGCGTGCCGTCATAGATCGCCAGCGGCATGTTGCCCGGCAGCTGTTCCTTCACGCGGGCCCACAGGCCGGCGGCGATCACGCCCTTGTCGGTGACGATCAGGGGCCGGCGCATGCCGAGAAGCTGCAGCTCCTGCTCGAGAAGCTTCAGCGCGCCGAAATCGAACTGGATGCGCGTGAGGTAGGTGATGAGCGCCATGATTTTCCCTATGGGCGAAAGAACGGCTTGTCGCCCCTGACCGTGACGCGATAGCCCAGCCGCTTGTGCGGGAAGTAATCCCACATGGCGTGGTGCTGGGCGGCACGGTTATCCCAGAAGGCGATCGAGTTGGGCTGCCAGGCGAAGCGGCACTGGAATTCCGGCGTTTCGGCGTGACGCCACAGCATCTCGAGCAGCGCATCGCTCTCGTTCTTGCGGAGGCCGGCGATGCGCGTGGTGAAGTTGCGGTTGACGTAGAGCGCCTTGCGGCCGGTCACGGGATGCGTGCGCACCACCGGATGCTCGTTGCGCGGAAAGCCGCCCGGCTTGGGCGTGTGGCCGAAGCGGCCGCCATAGACCTGGGCGCCGTCATGGACCGCCACGAGGCTCTCGCACAATTTCTGGATCGGCGCCGAGAGGGTCTCGTAGGCGCGGTACATGTTGGCGAACAGGGTGTTGCCGCCGCCGTCGGGCGGCAGCTCCTTCATGTAGAGGATGCTGCCCATCGGCGGTTCGGCATCGCAACTGACGTCGGAGTGCCATTCCTCGCCGGCCACGTGTCTGGAATTCTCGTCGGCCTTGATGAGCAGGACCTCCGGATGCTCGCCGCTCAGGCGCGAGGTCGGATGCAGGTGGAGCTCGCCGAAGCGGCGGCCGAAGGCCTTGTGCTGCTCGTGGCTCAGCTCCTGGTCGCGAAAGAAGATCACCAGGTTCGCCATCAGCGCGTCGTGAATTTCCTGAAAGGCCTGATTGCCCAATGGCTTGGCGAGATCAACGCCGAAGATCTCGGCGCCGATGCAGGGCGTGAGCTTGCGCACCTCGATCGTCTGGTAGCTCATGGGCTTCCTCACTTTTGCCGCAAGCCTACGCGAGAAAGACAGCATGAGCGACAGCCTTATCCTGCGGGCCGCGACAGCGGTCGACGCGCCAACGGTTGCGGCGATCATCGCCCGGTCGTTCGAGCAATATCGCGGCAGGCTCGTGCCGGAATCGGGCGCCTTCGGCGAGACGGCGGACGGCATCGCCGCCGAGCTCGCCCACGAGTCGGGCGCCATCATCGCGGAGCGAAATGGCGAGATCGTCGGCTGCGTCATGGTCAAGCTGATCGAGGACGATCTCTATTTCGGCCGGCTGGCGGTGGTGCCCGGCGCGCGCGGCCAGGGCATCGCCCGCCGCCTGATCGAGGCGGTCGAGGACGAGGCGCGCCGCCGCGAGCTGGCCGGCGTGCGGCTGGGCGTGCGCATCGTGCTCACCGAAAACCAGCGGCTGTTCACGCAGCTGGGCTACGTCGAGATCTCACGCGAGGCCCATGAGGGCTTCGACCATCCGACGTCGATCAACATGCGCAAGGCGCTGCGCTGATTCTTCCGGACCGCGGGCCTCCAGGCCCGCTCATGACTCATGATGCGGGCCTGGAGGCCCGCGGTCCGCATGAAAAGCTCTAAGCCCTCGGTGCGAACTTGTAGCGGAAGGTGCAAGTCGGCGCGCCGCGCATGATGGTCTGGGCACGGTCGAGGCTCACCGCGCCGTCGCTGGCCGAGGCGATGTCGACGTCGGCCTCGCAGATCAGCAGCGCGCCCAGCTCGGGCTCGCCCAGGGCGCGGAAGAACTCGGCGAAGCGGCAGTGCGTCACGTCGATGTCGAGCGCCGCCTCGTCCTGGCGCCGGATCTCGAACTCGACCTCGCGCGCCGAGACCTCGTTGAAGGCGCCTTGCAGGGTCACCCATCTGCGCCGCGGGCTGCCCTCGATGCCCTGGCCGATGTTGGCGAACAGCTGCCTCGACCAGTCGCGCAAGGCCTGCTGCACGAGGGCATCGGCCTTGTCGTTGCCCAGCTCGGCCCGCAAGGCGCGCAGCACCGGCACCAGGACCTGCGCCTGGATCCGCGTCTTGTCCAAGAGAGATACCCCGGGATCCACCAGGTAAACGTCGAGCACCCCGGTCATTGACTCTTTCTCCGGAAGCGAAAATCGCAGCAGCCGGCGCCCTGCATGATGGTCTGGCTGCGCGCGAGCTCGAGGTCGTCGTTGAAGCCTGCGACCATGGCGTGATCCCGGCTGCAATGGATGAGGGCGCCGAGATCCTGCAGGCCGAGCTCCTTGTAGAACTCCGCGTATCGGCAGCGGGTCACGTTGAAGGCGAGACGGTCGGCCGTCTGGTCGAGGACCTCGATGTCGAGGCCGCCGCCGCCCGCCCACACCGTCTCGGCCACCTCGCGCAGGCCCGCCGTGTCGCTGCCGAAGCTGGCGGCCCATTTCGCCCCTTCCTCGGCCGCCTGCGCGCGAATCGTTGCGGCGACCATCTCGCTCGTCGGTCCATCGCCGAACTTTTCCCGGCAGGCCGTGATGAAGGGAATGAGCACACGCGCCTCGATCTTGCGCTTCTGCAGATGGCCGATCGCGATCTCGTCGGTCATGCGAATCTCCTGGGGTTCTATCGTGGGCGGCGACAGTCGCTCTCCGCGCGGCTGCGGACAAATCAGCTATTCTCTGCCTTAAAAGGCTTAGAATAACTGATGCATGCCGCGGCACCCGCCACGCTACCCTTGGCGCGGAGAGAACGATCATGACCTATCGACTGCCGCCGCTGAACGGCCTGCGCGCCTTCGAGGCCGCCGCGCGCCACATGAGCTTCAAGTACGCGGCCGACGAGCTCTGCGTCACCCCGGGCGCCGTCAGCCAGCATGTGAAGGCGCTCGAGAGCGCGCTCGGCATAAAGCTCTTTCGCCGCTCGGCGCGGGCGATCGCGCTGACGGCCGAGGGCCGCGACTACCTGCCGTCGATCCGCACCGCCTTCGAGGTGATCGCCAAGGCCACCGAAACGACGGCGCCCGGGCTGCGCAAGCGCAAGCTCCGGCTTGGCATCGCCCCTGCCCTCGACAAGGCCGACTGCCCGGTGCTGAGCCGTCTCGTTTCGCACAAGGCGTCGACGGAGATCGTCGGCTCGCGCGTCAAGGACGACCCGGGCCTGCTCGGCGAGGGCGGGCTCGACGCCCTGCTGCGAACCTCGGACGAGGCCTGCGCCGGGCTGCATATCGACCGCATCGCCGTGCGGGCGGGCGATTCGGGACGGCTGCCGGCGATCCTGGTGACCCGCCCGGGCATCGCCGGATGCCGCCAGCACAGGACTCTGGTGAAGCTGCTGATGGCCTGAGCGACCCCCTTGCGCTCGCGGCGCCCGCGCGACATGAATCCGCCATGAGCAACCGCACACCCCTCACCGGCCCCGCCGTCTGGCGCGGCGACGACATCAAGAATTCCAACGCCTGGATCCGCGACTTCCCGAAGTCGGCGACGGGCGAGCTCGATGCAGCCCTTGCTGCCGTGAAGAACAAGGGCCTCGAGTGGTCGCAGATCACGCGCCAGGACTTTCCGCTGGGCGCGCTCGACGGCCTGCTGGCCGACATCGCCGACGAGCTGGAGAACGGCGTCGGCATCATGAAGCTGCGCGGCTTCCCGGTGGAGCGCTACGACGAGGACGACCTGCGCCGGATCTACTTCGGTTTCGGCTCCCATCTCGGCACGCCGGTGTTCCAGAACCGGAGCGGCGAGCTGATGCGCGCCATCCGCGACGAGGGCGCCCATGTCGGCCGCACCTACGGCGAGACCCAGGACCAGAAGGGCACGACCTTCCTGTCCTCCTACGCCCGCACCCTGACCAACGGCGGCCTGCGCTTCCACACCGACCGCACCGACGTGGTCGGCCTGCTGTGCGTGCGCCAGGCGCGCGCCGGCGGCGTCAGCACGCTGGCGTCGACGCCCGCCATCCACAACGCCATCCTGGCGAAGCGACCCGACCTGCTGGACGAGCTGTTCAAGGACTACTGGCGCAGCCGCTTCGGCGAGGAAGGCACCGACCAAGGAGACCGCCTATCCGCTGCCGATCTTCGGCCTGCGTGACGGCAAGTTCACCTCGCACTATTCGCTGACCTTCATCGAGGCGGCGCAGATGGCGCCGGGCGTGCCGAAGCTCACGGCCGCGCAGAAGGAAGCCATCGACGTGCTGATGGCGACGGCGCAGGAGCTCTGCTTCGAGATGACGCTGGAGCCGGGCGACCTGCAGCTGATCAACAGCCACGTCACCTATCACGGCCGCACGCCGTTCGAGGACGATTTTGCCGCCGGCCAGAGCCGGCTGCTGCTGCGCCTGTGGCTCACCATGGCCAACAACCGGCCGCTGCCCGCCGGACACGAGATCCTGTGGCGCAACATCGACGCCAACACCCCGCGCGGCGGCATCCAGCAGGTGGCGATCTAGATCTTTGCTGCAAAGACTAGCGTTTGTTGCGCAGGCGGCCGACGATGCCGGTCGGGAAGAAGTAGACGCAGAGGATGAAGGCCATGCCCAGCCACAGCAGCCAGCGGTCGGGGTGGAAGAAGCCGGCGAGCAGCGGCAGGCCGGCCAGCGCCTTGTTGGCGACCGCCAGCAGGTCCTGCAGGTAGTTCTGCGCGAACACCAGCAGCGACGGCGCCGATCACCGCGCCGTACATCGTGCCCATGCCGCCGATCACGACGATCAGCAGGATGTCGACCATGATCTCGAAGGAGAGCGTCGTGTCGGGATCGGTGTAGCTCAACCACAGCGCCAGCAGCGCGCCGGCCAGCGTCGCCACCGCCGCGGCGATGCAGCTCGCGATGGTGCGGTAGACCACGGTGCGGTAGCCGATCGCCTCGGCGCGGAACTCGTTCTCGCGGATCGCCTTCAGCACGCGGCCGAACGGCGAGTTGACGATGCGCAGCAGCACCAGCACCAGCACCATCGCGACGAAATAGACCAGGTAGTAGTCGAGCAGCCGGCCGTTCAGGCGCACGCCGAACAGGCTGCCGTCGCCCGGCGCGAACGAGGCGCGCAGCGCCTCCGGCAGCTTGAAGTTCAGCCCGTCCTCGCCGCCGGTGAGATCGGAGAGCTGCGAGGCCAGGATGGCGAAGGCGCTGGCCACGGCGAGCGTGATCATGGCGAAGAAGATCGTGCGCACGCGCAGGCTGAACAGGCCGATCACGGCGGCCAGCACGATGGCGACCGAAAGCCCGGCCGCGACACCCGCCGCCACCGCGACCCAGTCGGCGCCCAGGCGGGTGAGCGCGATGGCCACGCCGTAGGCGCCGATGCCGAAGAACATGGTGTGCGCGAAGGAGACGATGCCGGTGTAGCCCAGCAGCAGGTCGAAGCTCGCCGCCAGCACGATGAAGACACAGATCTTGGCGGCGACGTTCAGCGACTTGGCGCCGGGGAACAGGAACGGCGCGACCAACAGCCCGACCACGATCAGCACCAGCAGGACGGCCAGCAGGCGGCTGCGCGGCAGGTCGTCGGAGAGCAGCGCCCGCAGCATCGCTACCTCCTGGCCACGGGATAGAGGCCCTGCGGCCGCCACAGCAGGATCAGCGCCATCAGCAGGATGTTCGAGCCGAGCGCCAGCTTGGGCGCGAGGAAGCCGATGTAGTTGGCGATCAGGCCGACCAGCAGCGCGCCGACGAAGCAGCCGCCGATCGAGCCCAGCCCGCCGATGATGATGACGATGAAGACCAGCACGTTGACCTGCGCGCCGATCGCCGCCGTCACCGTCTCCTGGTAGAGGCCCCACATGGCGCCGCCCAGCCCGGCCAGCGCCGAGCCGGCCACGAACACGCCGACGAACAGGCGGCGGATGCGGTAGCCCAGCGCCTCGACCATCTCGCCGTTCTCGACGCCGGCGCGGATCAGCAGGCCGAGGTGGGTGCGGTTGAGGGTCAGCGCCAGGGCGGCGAACACCACCAGGCCGACGACGACGGCCAGCAGGCGGTACTTCTCGATCGCGATGTCGCCGAGCAGGAAGGCGCCGCGCAGCGCGTCGGCCGCGGCAGGGGGATCTGGTCGGGACCCCAGATGACCTTGATGAGTTGCTCGCCGACGATCAGGCCGCCGGTCGTCACCAGGATCTGCTTCAGGTGCTGGCCGTAGACCGGCCGCACGATGACGCGCTCGAAGACGAAGCCCAGCGCGCCGCTGACGACCATCGCCGCCAGCATCGCCGGACCGACCGCGGCGAGGTTGAGCCACAGCGAATCGGCCGTCATCCACGGCGCCAGCGCCAGCATGACGCTGGTCGCCACGAAGGCGCCGACGGCGATGAAGACGCCGTGGCCGAAGTTGAGCACGTCCATCAGGCCGAAGACGAGCGTCAGGCCCGACGCGATGATGAAGATCATCATGCCCATGGCGAGGCCGGCGACGGTGAGCGTGAGCCAGGTCGAGGGCGAGCCGATCAGCGGCAGGGCGATCACGGCCAGCACCGGGACCAGCAGCATCGGCAGGTAATCCCGCTTCAGTCGGGCGCGCTTCATTGATGCTCTCCCATGCCGAGGCCGAGCAGATGCTGCTGCAGGCCGGCATCGGCGGCGAACGCCGCCATGCCGCCGGTATGCACCACCCTGCCGTCGTCCATCACGGCCACGCTGTCGCCGAGCTGGCGGGCGAAGGCGAAGTTCTGCTCGACCACCAGCAGGCTGGTGGCGCCGTCGCTTCAGCTCGCGGAAGGCGTCGATCATGTTGGCGATGATCGCCGGCGCCAGGCCCTTGGTCGGCTCGTCGATCAGCAGCAGGCGGCGCGGCTCGACGATGGCGCGCGCCATCGCCAGCATCTGCTTCTGGCCGCCCGAGAGCTTGCCCGCCGGCAAGTGCCAGAAGCTCTTGAGCGCCGGGAAGCGGCCGAAGATCCAGTCGAGCCGCTGCGGGTCGGGCGGCCCCGAGCGCGCGGCGAGCAGCATGTTCTCCTGCACCGTGAGGTCGGCGAAGATGCCCATGTTCTCGGGCACGTAGGCGATGCCGAGGCGGGCGATGTCCGGCGTCGCCAGCCGGGTGATGTCGCGGCCGTCGAAGCGGATCTCGCCCGACGCGGCGCGCCACAGGCCCATGATGGTGCGCAGGGTCGTCGTCTTGCCCGCGCCGTTGCGGCCGAGCAGCATCGTGAGGCCGCCTTCCGGCACGTCGAAGTCGACGCCGTGCAGGATGTGATAGCGGCCGATGTGGGTCTGCACGCCGCGCAGGCTGAGCAGCGCGTCAGGCATGGCGGAGCTCGCCCAGGTAGGCCTCGTGCACGATGTCGGAGGCGATCACCTCGGCGGGCTCGCCGTCGGCCACCAGCCTGCCCTTGTGCAGCACGACGATGCGGTCGGCCAGCTCGCGCACCACGTCCATCTTGTGCTCGACCAGCAGGATGGTCTTGTCGCCCCTCGCCTTGATGGCGGCGATGAGGTCGAGGATGACCGGCACCTCGTCGATGCTCATGCCGGCGGTCGGCTCGTCGAACATGAAGATGTCGGGCTCGAGCGCCATCAGGATCGCGACCTCGAGCTTGCGCTGGTCGCCGTGCGGCAGGGTCGCCGCCACCGCCTGGGCGCGCTCGGCCAGCGACACGGCGGCAAGGTGCGCCATCGCCCGGTCGATCAGTTCGCGGTGGCTGAGCGCGCGCGAGAAGAGATCGAACGCCTGGCCGCTTGTTCGACCTGCACGGCCAGCCGCACGTTCTCCAGCGCCGAGAGGTTGGGAAACAGGTTGGTGAGCTGGAAGGCGCGGCCGAGCCCCAGGCGGGTGCGGCGCGGCGCGGCCAGGCCGGTGATGTCCTGGCCGTTCAGCAACACCTTGCCGGCGCTCGCCGGCAGCTGGCCCGAGATCAGGTTGAAGTAGGTCGTCTTGCCGGCGCCGTTCGGCCCGACGATCGCGGTGAGCGTGCCCGGCTGAAAGACGCAGCTCACCCCGTCGACGGCGACATGGCCGCCGAAGCGGATCGTCAGGTCTTCGGTTTCGAGCATCGGGTCAGAGCGTCTCTATTTCCTCCCCACGCGAAAGCGTGGGGAGGAAATAGACGCTACCGCTTGTTCTTGATCGGCAGCTTGATCTCGTCGGCCGGGATCTCGCGCACCAGCTCGAGCAGGTCGCACGTTGTCCGGCGGGTTCTTCTTCATGCGCCAGTGGTACATCGCCTGCATCGCCTGATGGTCTTCCTTGCGGAAGGTCATCTTGCCCTTGGGCGTCTCGAAGCTCATGCCCTCCATGGCGGCGATCAGCTTCTCGGTGTCGGTGCTCTTGGCCTTCTTCACCGCCTCGACGATGGCCAGGGCGGCGGCCATGCCGCCCGCCACGAAGAAGTCCGGCGGCGCGCCGTTGTTCTTCTTCTTGTATTCGGTCACCAGCCAGTCGTTCACCGGATTCTTGGGGAAGCCCCAGTAGTAGTAGATGCCGCCTTCGAGGCCGGGGAACTGCTTCCAGCCGGCCATCACCGGCAGGATGTTGCCGCCCGGCGCGATCTCGATGCCGTAGCGCTCCGGCTTGAGGTCCATCAGCTTGGGCAGCGGATGGGCGCCCGCCCACACCACGACCACGATCTTGCGGCCGGGCTTGTCCTTCAGCGCGTCGAAGATGCGCTGGGCCGGCGCGGTGAAGTCGGTGGTGGCCTGCGGCGCGTATTCCTCGTGCACGATCTTGGCCTTGGAGCCGACGGCGGCCAGCGCCTCCTTGAGCGAGGCCACGCCGTCCTTGCCGAAGGCATAGTCCTGGGCGAGCGTGGCGATGCTGATGTTCTCGTCCTTCAGGGTGGCGGCGGCGGCCAGCGCGTCCTGCGACGAGTTGCGCGCGGTGCGGAAGATGTAGCGGTTCCACTTTTCGCCGGTGATCTGGTCGGCCACGGCCGGCTCGACGATCAGCATCTTCTTGTATTCCTCGGCGACCGGCAGCATGGCGAGCGCCGCGGCCGACGAGGAGGTGCCGACGGCGATGTCGACCTTGTCGTCGCCGTAGGCCTGCTCGAGGGCGGCCTTGGCGAGGTCGGGCTTCAGCTGGTCGTCCTTCAGGATGACCTGGATCTTGCGGCCGTCGACTTCCATCGTGCCCTGGGTGGCGTATTCGAGGCCGAGCATGAAGCCGGCCTCGGTCTGGCGGGCATAGGCCTCGAGCGGACCGGTCTTGCCGTAGATCAGCGCGATCTTGAGCGGCGGCTGCTGGGCGGCGGCCGGCATGGCCAGCGCCAGGCCGGCCAGGACAACGAATGAACGACGGAACATGAAAAGCGTCCTCCTCTGAGGACGCTCTTCTAGTCGATGAGCGCGGCCTGCACCATGGTCCGGAACTGGCTGCGCAGGAAGCGCGTGTCGCCCTCGCTCGCCTGCACCATGTAGATGGCCACGAGCTGTTCCTTGGGATCGATCCAGAAGGTCGTGCCGGCGGCGCCCGACCAGCCATATTCGCCGACCGAACCCTCGATCGCCGAATCGCCCAGCCGCGTGTGGACCTCGAAGCCCAGGCCGAAGCCGAAGCCGTCGGGGCGGCCCGGCCGGTTGCCGACATGATCGGCGGACATGAACTCCAGCGTCTTCCTGCCGATGATGCGCTTGCCCTGGAAGGCGCCGCCATTGGCCAGCGCCATGGTGAAGCGCAGGTAATCCTCGGTGGTGCTCAGCATGCCGCCGCCGCCCGATTCATACTTGGCGCCGTCATCGACCTTGAAGCGCGGCGTCATCGGCGGGCCGTTGGGCTTCTGGCCGGGCTGGGCCGCGCGCGCCAGCTTGGCGGCGGGCAGCTGGAAGCTGGTATCGACCATGCCGAGCGGCTGCAGCACGCGTTCGGAGAGCGCCTCGCTCAGCTTCTTGCCGGTCAACACCTCGATCAGGCGGCCCTGCACGTCGACCGCGACGCTGTATTCCCAGCGCGCGCCGGGCTGGAAGAGCAGCGGCACGGTCGAAAGACGGCGCACCATCTCCTCGTTGGTGGCGGTGCGGTCGCCGATCTTGGCGTCGATGTAGGCCTGGTGGACCAGCGACGTGCCGCGATTGCCGTAGGTCAGGCCGGAGGTGTGGCGCAGCAGATCCTGCACCGTCATCGCCCGATCGGGGTCGCTGAGATGGAGGACCGGCTTGCCGTCGGCGCCGGCGACTTCGGTGCCGACCTTCATCTTGCCGATCTCGGGCAGGTACTTCGCCACGGGATCGCTCACCTGCAGCTTGCCTTCCTCGACGAGCTGCATCAGGGCGATGCTGACGATCGGCTTGGTCATGGAATAGATGCGGAAGATCGAATCGAACTTCATCGGATCGTCCGAGTTGGGCGCGCGCTTGCCCTGCACCGAGACCCAGGCGACCTTGCCGCGCCGCGCCACCAGCATGACGGCGCCGGGCATCAGCCCGTCGTCGATGTTCTGCTTGGTGGCGGCCTCGAGACGCTTCAGTTGCGCCGACGACAGGCCGACATCCTCCGGCTTGCCGGCCTGCGGCGCCGGCGTTTCCGCATGCAGCGCGCCGGGCATGGCCGCGGCCAGCGACAGCAGGACGATTGCAGATCTGCGGTTGAGATTGTTCATGGCCGTTTCCCCCTCAATCGATGATGGCCGACTGCACCATCGTCCTGAACTGGTTGCGCAGCGCAATGCGATCGGGATCGCTCACCTGCACCATGTAGATGGCGATGAGCTGCTCCTTGGGATCGATCCAGAACAGCGTGCCGGCGTTGCCGGCCCAGCCATATTCGCCGACCGAGCCGGGCAGCGCCGCCTCGCCGGTGGTGGTGCGTACCTCGAAGCCCAGGCCAAAGCCCAGGCCGGGCGGACGGCCGGGCCGGTTGCCGACCTGATCGGTGGTCATGAAGGCCAGCGTCTGCTTGCCGAGCAGGCGCTTGCCGGAAAGCTCGCCGTTGTTGGCGAGCATGGTGGTGAAGCGGAGATAGTCCTCCATGGTCGAGACCATGCCGCCGCCGCCCGATTCGTACTTGGCGCCGTCGTTGACGGCGAAGCGCGGCGTCATCGGCTCGCCATTGGGCCGCGGCCCGGGCTGCGCGGCGCGGGCGACCTTGTCGGCCGGCACCTGGAAGCCCGAATCGACCATGCCGAGCGGTTTCAGGACGCGCGCGCTCAGGGCCTCGCCCAGCGTCTTGCCGTCGATCACCTCGATCAGCCGGCCCTGCACGTCGACCGAGACGCCGTACTCCCAGCGCGCGCCGGGCTGGAACTTCAGCGGCAGCGCCGCGAGCTTGGAGACGAACTCGGCATTGGTGTTGGCGCGATCACCGATCTTGGCGTCGATATAGGCCTGGTTGACGAGGTTCGTGCCGCGCGAGCCGTAGACCAGGCCCGACGTGTGGCGCAGCAGGTCCTGCACCGTCATCGGCCGGTCTGGATCGCTCAGCTGCAGCACCGGCTTGCCGTCGACGGTCTTCTCGACGCCGACCTTCATCTTGCCGATCTCGGGCAGGTACTTCGCCACCGGGTCGCTGACCTGCAGCTTGCCTTCCTCGACCATCTGCATGACCGCCACGCTCACGATCGGCTTGGTCATGGAATAGATGCGGAAGATCGAATCGAACTTCATCGCGTCGCCCGCCGCGACATCGCGTTTGCCGAGCACCGACATCCAGGCGACCTTGCCGCGGCGCGCCACCAGCATCACCGCGCCGGGCACGAGGCCCTCGTCGATATGCTTCTGGGTGACTTCTTCGAGGCGCTTGAGCTGCGTCGAGGAGAGACCGACCTCCTCCGGTTTCGACGCCATCGGCAGGATGCCGTTCTCGGCGTGGGCCGCCGTCGCAATTGCCGCGAGGCCAAGGGCAAGGATGATTTTTTTCATGGCGCTTCCTCCCGGGAAGATTGCGCCACTCTATAGCGAGGAGCGGCCTTCCAACAACGCCCGCTCGCGCTGGAAGAGCTCGATCACGGCGTCCATGACGGCGCGCACGCGCGGCAGGGCGCGGAGGTCGCGGTGGACCAGCAGCCACTGGTCGGCGAACACTTCGGGCACGACGCCGCCCAGGCGTTTCAGCGCCGGATCGGGATCGCCCAGGTAACAGGGCAGCACGGCGAGACCGGCGCCGGCGCGCGCCGCTTCGTGCAGCACCAGCCAGTTGTTGCATCGCACAGCGGGCCGCGCACCACCCAGCCGTTCAAGCAGCCAGTGCTGGCCCGGCATATAGCTGTGGTCGTCGTCGAAACCGATCCACGGCAGGTCGTCGATCGAGCCTTTGCGCCCCAGCGGAAAGTCGCGCGCGGCATAGACGGCGTAGGCGACGCGGCCGAGCTTGCGCACCACGATGCCGGCCAAATCGGGCACCTGCTCGCGGATCAGCAGATCGGCCTCGCGGCGCGACAGGTTGGCCAGCGTGTGGCTGGCGATCACCTCGAACTCGATGTGGCGCAGCCGCTCGCGCAGCCAGGCGAGATGGCGCGCGATCAGGGCCGCCATCGCTTCGCCCGCCGACAGGCGCACGACGCCGCTCACCGTGTCGCTGAGGCCGGCACTGCGCCGATGGATCGACAGTGCGGCTTTTTCCATCGCCTCGGTGTCGGCCAGAAGCTCCTCGCCGGCCGAGGTCGGCACGAAGCGGTCGGGCAGGCGCTCGAACAGGCGGGCGCCGATCTGCTGCTCCAGCGCCTGCACGCGGCGCGACACGGTGGGATGGGAGACGCCCAGCGCCTTGGCCGCCGTCGTCAGCGTGCCTTCGCGCGCCAGGGTCAGGAAAACACGGAGATCGTCCCAGTTGGCGTCCATGTTCAGAAATGTACAGCGATTTTTCCGAATTGTGGAATGACGAATATTGACGTTCGGCCTAGCATCACCGCCATGCACATCGAACCGCGTCTTCTGGTCTTCACCAAGGGCGTGCGCGGGCGGATCGCCGGCGCCGTCGCCATCGGCCTTTTATCCGTCGGGCTGGGCGTCGCCCGCCTCGGCCTGCTGGGCTGGCTGATCGGCCAGGTCTTCGCCGGCCGCACGCTGGTCGAGCTCGTGCCCTCCGTGCTGCTGATCGCCCTGGTCATGGTGCTGCGCGGCATCGCCGAGCATTGGCGCGCCGTGGTGGCGCACGAGACGGCGGCGCGGGTGCAGAAGGCGCTCCGGCGCACGCTCTACGACCGCATCGCCGCGCTGGGGCCGGGCACGGTCGGCCGCCAGCGCTCGGGCGCGCTCACGCTTTCCATGATCGACGGCGTCGAGCAGCTCGAAACCTACTTCGGCCAGTTCCTGCCGCAGTTCCTGATCGCCCTGCTCTCGCCCGTGCTGATCTTCGCTGTCGTGGCCTTCATCGACCTGCCGGTCGCGCTGGTCATGCTGGGCTTTGCGCTGGTGGCGCTGTTCGCCCCCGGCCTGTGGCACAAGTTCGACGTCAGGAACTCGCAGTACCGGCAGAGATCCTACGCCTCCTTCGCCGCCGAGTTCCTCGATTTCGATCCAGGGGCTGGCGACCCTGAAGGCGTTCGGCCAGGGCAAGACGCGCGCCGACAAGCTCGAGGTCGAGGCGCGCGACCTCTTCCGCCGCACCATGTGGGTGCTCGCCACCAATGCCCTGGCGCGCGGCATCACCGACATCGCGATCGCCTGCGGTGCGGCGGCGGCGCTGATCTACGGCGCCTCGCGCGTCGAGACCGGTGCGCTGTCGCTCTCCGCCCTGCTGATCATCCTGATGCTGGGCATCGAAATCTACCGGCCGATGCGCGAGCTGCGTACCGTGCTGCATCAGGGCATGGTCGGCCTCTCGGCGGCGCAGGGCATCTACCGCATCCTGGACGACAAGCCCGGCGTCGCCGATGCGCCGCCCAACCGCCTCGACAAGGCGCTGGCGCCCACCATCGAATTCCAGGACGTGCGCTTCTCCTATCCCGGCACGCGCCGCACCGTGCATGACGGCCTTACCTTCCGCGCCGAGGCGGGCGAACGGCTGGGCCTGGTCGGGCCGTCGGGCGGCGGCAAGTCGTCGATCGTGCGCCTGCTGCTGCGCTTCTACGATCCCGACCGCGGCCGCATCCTTTTAGGCGGCCATGATCTCCGCACCCTGCCGTTTGCCGAGATCCGCGCGCTGATCTCGGTGGTGAACCAGGACACCTTCCTGTTCCACGGCACCGTCGAGGAGAACATTCGCCTCGGCCGGCCCGACGCCTCGCACGAGGAGCTGGTCGAGGCGGCGCGCGCGGCCAACATCCACGACTTCATCCGGAGCCTGCCGCAGGGTTATGAGACGACGATCGGCGAGAAGGGCATCAAGCTCTCGGGCGGCCAGCGCCAGCGCGTCGCCATCGCCCGCGCCCTGTTGCGCGACACGCCGATCCTGGTGCTCGACGAGGCGCTGTCGGCCGTCGATGCCGAGAACGAGGCGGTGATCCAGGAAGCGCTCGACCGGCTGATGCAGGGCCGCACGACGCTGATCCTCGCCCATCGGCTGTCGAGCGTGATCGACTGCGACCGCATTCTCGTCCTCGACGGCGGCAAGGTCGCCGAACAGGGACGGCACGACGCGCTGATGGCGCGGCACGGCGTCTATGCCAGCCTGATGGCCGAGCAGGCGCGCGAGCAGCACGGCGCCGGCGCGGCCGACCTGATCGCCGCGCCCGCGCGCGCCGAGACCGTCTCCGACACGCCGGGCGGCGCGGTGAAGCCTGTCACCGAAGGCATCATCAAGGCCGAGGGCCTCACCTGGTACCAGGTCGTGGCGGCGCTGATGAAGGTGATCCTGCCGTGGAAGGGCAAGCTCACCGCTGACCTTTACCCTGGGCGTGCTGCGCGTCATCGCCTTCATCGGCGTCGGCGTGCTGTCGGCGCTGATCGTGCTGGCGCTGAAGCACCACGAACCCTATGCCGGCCTGGCCATCGCGCTCGCCGTCACCGCGCCTTTGTCCGGCGTGCTGCATTGGCTGGAATCCTGGATGGCGCACGACATGGCGTTCCGCCTGCTGGCCGAGATGCGCATCGACGCCTTCCGCAAGCTCGACGCGCTGGCGCCCGCCTATCTCGTGCGCCGCCGCACCGGCGATCTGATGGCGCTCGCCACGCACGACATCGAGCTGGTCGAGTATTTCTTCGCCCACACCGTGGCGCCGGCGTTCGTCGCCATCCTGGTGCCGGCCGCCGTGGTGGCGGTCCTCGCCTGGGCCAATGGCTGGCTCGCCGTGGCGCTGGTGCCGTTCCTGCTGGCCGCGGGGCTGAGCCCGTTCCTGATGCGCAAGCGCGTCGACCAGCTCGGCAGCCAGGCGCGCGAAGCGGCGGGCGAACTGGGCGCCTTCGCCGTCAATTCCGTGCAGGGCCTGGGCGAGATCGTGGCCTTCCAGCAGGAAGCCTCGCGCGGCACCAAGCTCGACCAGCTGTCGCAGCGCCACATCTCGCTGCGCCTGCCGTTCTTCCGCGAGCTCACGCGCCAGCAGGCGATGCTCGAAGTGCTGATCGGGCTGGGCGGCCTCGCGGTCGTGGTGACGGGAGCGGCGCTCGCCCAGCAAGGCGCGCTCGATCCCGGCCTGCTGCCGCTCATGACCATCCTCGCGATGGCAGCGTTCCTGCCGGTGTCGGAGATCGCCCAGATCGGCCGCCAGCTCGCCGACACGCTGGGCGCCACGCGGCGCGTCTATGCGCTGGCCAACGAGCCGATCCCGGTGCGTGACGGCAAGGGCGTCGAGCCGCGCAAGGGCGCTGCGGCGCTGGCTTTGGAGAAGGTCAACTTCACCTATCCCGGCCAGAGCCGCCGTGCGCTCTCCGATGTCAGCTTCGAGATCCCCGCCGGCAAGACCGTGGCGCTGGTCGGCACCTCGGGCGCCGGCAAGACGACGACGGCGCAGTTGCTGATGCGCTTCTGGGATCCCGATCTCCGGCCGCATCACCCTGAACGGCGCCGATCTCCGCGACTACAAGCTCGACGCGCTGCGCCGCCTCGTCGCGTTGGTCGCGCAGGACACCTATCTGTTCGACGACAGCTTGCGCGCCAA
>CAWGTB010000016.1:0-217006 GCA_963825405.1 uncultured Solibacteraceae bacterium
CAGGTCATTGCGCCGGTGATGCGCCAGACCGTCAAACGCGGGCACGGCGTGATGTGAGGACTTCGTTCAGGTCGGCCTTGTTGGTCGCATATGGCGTAACGGCCACTTGCTAGACGCGGTAGCGCTCCACCGCGTCCTCGTCCCACACGACGCCGGTGCCGGGCTGATCCGGATACGACCGCGTGGCCGTCCACGATGCGCAGCGGCTCCTGCAAAACCTTGTCGGCCCAGTCGACGTATTCGAGCCAGTGGCACGGTCGGCGTGACGGCGAGCAGATGCGCGCTCACCTCCGGAAACAGATGCGAGGACATCTCGATGCCGTGCGCGGCGGCGAGCGCCGCGGCGCGCTGCCAGCCGGTGACGCCGCCGATGCGCTCGAGGTCCGGCATCACGTAGTCGCAGGCGCCCGCGGCGAGCGCTTCCTCCATGGCGGACGGCAGCGAGAAGTTCTCGCCGATCTGCATCGGCGTGTCAGTTCGCGCGCAAGCCTGGCGCCGCCGCGTAGTCGTCGTGACGGATCGGTTCTTCGATCCAGTAGATGCCTTCGTCATCGAGCGCGCGCCCGCGCCGCAGCGCCTCGTCGACGGTGAGCGCCTGGTTGTAGTCGACCATCAGCGCGACGTCCTCGCGCGATGCGCTTGCGCACCGCGCGCACCGCGGCGAGATCCTCCTGCGAGCGTCGGGTAGCCGAGCCGCAGCTTGATGGCGCGGAAGCCGTCGGCGAGCAGCTTCTCGGCCTCGTCCGCGAGCGCTTCCGGCGGCATCAGGCCGAGCCCGCAGCTGTTGTACGCGCGGAATCGGCCGCGGCTGCGCCGCCGAGCAGCGCGCCAGCGGCTTGCCGGCCGCGACCGCGAGCGCGTCCCAGCAGGCGACGTCGAACCCCGCCATCGCCATGCGCACGATGCCCTGCACGCCGATCAGCGTGAAGCGCTTCGGCGAGCTTGCTCCACAGTTCGACGCGGCGCCACGGTTCGCCCTTCACCGCGCTTCTCGACTTCCGCGAGGATGCTCGCAATCGCCGGCGCCGCCGCGGCGAAGGTAGCAGAAGAGATAAGCGCGGCCGGTGACGCCTTCCTCGGTTTCGAGATCGATCAGCAGCAGCGGCGCCTGGCGTGATCCGGCCGCGGCTGGTGCCGAGCGCGTAGGTCATCGGCACCTCGACGCCGAGTGGCGGCAGCGAACGGACGGTCAGCACGTAATTCGACGGGCATCGGGGTCGCTGGGAGGATCAAATGCGATCTAACGCCCCAGACCGGCCCCAAAAGGCCCCGGGGACCCTATAGCGGGGATTCCCCAAATTCTTGAAGGTTTAACCCCGGTTGCCCATATTGGGATGCGAACGCCTGGCGAGAAGTTGCCGTACGCCGGGGGTGCCAACGAGGGCCCCGTCAAAGTCGCTTACGTGAGGGCTTTGAGATGTCCCGAGTTCCGTCGTTGTCCAGTCCGTTCCTGCTCGGCTTCGACGAGATCGAGCGTGCGCTCGATCGCGTCAGCTAAGGCGGCCGACGGCTATCCACCCTACAATATCGAAGGATCGCTTCCGCGCGACGAAGCCGGAACGCCTGCGCATCACGCTGGCGGTCGCGGGCTTCACGCTCGATCAACTGGAAGTGCCGTCGAGGAGAACCAGCTCGTGATCCGCGGGCGTCAGCCGGACGACAAGAGCCGGCAGTATCTGCACCGCGGCATCGCCGCCCGCCAGTTCCAGCGCACCTTCGTGCTGGCGGACGGGATGGAGGTGCTGGGCGGCGGATCTACAAACGGATTGTTGTCGATCGATCTTGCGCGTCCGGAACCGGAACGCGGTCAAGGACAATCCAATCACGCCGCATGAGTGATGGCGGAGCCAACTCGCCAGACGGACCAGAAAGGAGTCGAGGTAATGAGTGAACGATCAAGTGAATTCGCAGCCGAGATCCGACGCCGGAGAAGGCTTTCGCCGTGCTTGGCGGCGGCAAGATCGCTTACGTCAAGCCGATCCGCTCGGAGGACGTGCACGGCTTTATCCGGAAGCGCCGGAGTTGCAGCCGGGACTGCAGCTGTTCGCGCTCCACGCCGCGGACGGCACGCCGATCATGGTCACCGATAGCCGCGAGGCGGCAGTCGCCAATGCCTGAGCGCACGAGCTCGAAACCGTCAGCGTCCACTGACGCGCGCCGCGGGCGCCACAGGACATTATGCGGCCGAGGCCGACGGCAACGCCAACACCGCATACATCGCATCGGCGTCGCGCGAATGCGCGCAGCTTGCCGCGATACCGGCATCGCGCAGCAGACGCGCGACACTCGCGAGCGCTTTGAGATGATCGGCGCCCGCCCCTCGGGCGCGAGCAGCAGGACAATGAGATCGACCGGCTGACCGTCGAGCGCTTCGAAATCGACAGCGCGGTCGAGCACAACTCCGCGCGCCCCACCGGCCCACTCTGCGACGGCTGCCATTCGGTCAGCTACAACATTCAAACCAAGGCCGTCACGGAATGGAACGTGGGCTGCGAGAAATGCCACGGTCCCGGCAGCGAGCACGCCCGCCGGCCGTCACGCGCCAACATCGTGAATCCGGCCCGCTTGAATTTTGTGCAGGCCAACGATGTCTGCATTCAATGCCACGCGCAAGGCCAGCCGCTCAGTAATCCGATTGAGGGCAAGTACTACGACTGGCCGGTCGGTTTCCACGTCGGCCTGGAGCTAAAGAACTTTCTGGGAATTAGAGCCGCACAAACCCGGTGAGGCCACGTTCACGCATTTTCCGGACGGCACCGCGCACAAGAACCGGATGCAAGGCAATGACTTCGTGCAGAGTGTGATGTACACGCGAGGGATCACCTGCTTCAGTTGTCACGATGTGCACGGAACTGAGAACAACGCGGACCTGCTCAAGCCAGCGAGTGTGATGTGCCTGCAGTGTCACGGCGTGAAGTCTCCCAATGGACCGCACGCAGCGACTCTCGAAGCCCATACTCATCACGCCGCTGGTTCGACAGGCAGCGAATGTGTGGGCTGCCACATGCCAAAAATCGAGCAGACCATCGCCGATGTCAACGTGCGCAGCCACACGTTCAAATTCATTCCGCCGACAGCGATCCCCAATTCCTGCAATACCTGTCATGCGGATAAGACCCTGCAGTGGGCGAAAGATGCACTGAAGTCCTGGCCGGAGTTTTCGCCCTGGCGCGTCGCCCCGTAGGGGCGGGTTTCAAACCCCTTCACACCGTCAGCCGTGCCACCGCAAACAACGGCTCAACGGAACGCCCGTCGAGCAAATGCCCGGCCATGCGCTCTCCCACCGCCGGGCCATGCTTATACCCATGGCCCGATCCGCCGCCCAGCAGCCACAAATTCGCGGCGCGGGGATGGCGATCCATGATGAAATGCTCGTCGGGCGTATTTTCGTACTGGCACACGCGAGCCTCGACCAGCGGCGCTCGCGCCATATCCGGAAAACGCATGGCCAGATAATCCCGCGCCGTTTGGATTTTTCCGGCGTCCATGGTGCGGTCCCCGCTCGTCGGATCAAAATCCGCGCCTCGCACGTCGTCCGCAATCTTGAAGCCGCGATGCTCGTTGGCCGGAATGCCGTAGAAACGCGTCTGCCCCTGCCGCCGCTCGATCCACGACGGGCTCCAGTCGTCCATGAACCGCCGGTCGCCGCCGGGTGTTCCGAAAAAGAAAACATCCTGACGCGTCACCTTGAGCCGGTCGCCGATCACGTCAGGAAACAACTGGCCCATCCAGGGTCCGCACGCAAGCACGAACTGATCCGCTTCGAGCGTCGATCCGTCCGACAGCCGCAGCGACCGGATTTCTCCCGCGATCTCGCCCGGCGTGGCCGTGAGTTGCCGGTAATCGCCGCCTTCGTCGATGAAAGCCTCGACCACCAGTTGGCAATTGCGGCGGGCCAGCAAAGCACCCGCGTCTCTTTCGAACACAGTCCATTCAACCTGGTCGAAACTGATTTGCGGATACCGCTGCCTGGCCATCGGCAGGGCGAGCTCTTCGTAGACGACGCCGGCCTCGCGCAACAGCGGCAAGGCGGCAGCCATGAACGCGTCATCCCTGTCGACCATCCAGAGCAGTCCCGTGCGCGCATACAGCTGGCGATCCCAGAGCTGCTCGTTCTCGCGCCATAGCTCACCGGCGCGCACGGCCATCTGCGTGTAGATGCGCTGCGGGCCATACAAAGCGCGGATCAGGCGCGTTTCACCGCCCGAGCTGGCGCGCGAATTGCCCGGCCCCCAAGCATCCAATAGGGTCACGCGCGCTTTGCGACGGAGCAGCATCAGCGCTGTCCAGCCGCCAAACGCGCCTGCGCCGATAACTACAATATGAGGATTTTGATGATTCACGTGTTCGAGGGAAAGGAATCGCTACTGTTCGATCGTGACTTTTACGGGCTGCTCCATGAGCTTAGGATCCTTGCCCGCGGTCAGGACCATTAGCGCGTAGCGGCCTGCCGGTGTGTTAGCCGGAACCTTGAATTTGATTTCCGTGCCGGTCTGGTCCGTCATGGCGCCTTTGTAATCCTTGGCGCCGTCAGTCAGGTACACCTCGGCCACGCTGGCTTTGTCGAGATTCTCACCTGTGACCGTAAGAACGTCGCCGACTTTGGCGTTGCCTGGCTCGACGCCCGTCATCTTCGGCGATGCCTGTTGAGCTTGCAGTACCACAGCGGCCAGAAGCAACGCACCGATGACAAACAGTTTCATTCGATATCCGTCCTTTGCACACTACATCCTATGCCCGAAGAGCAGCAATATCAAGGCAGTGATATCGTAGGAGGAGTCCGCCATCATGATTTCCCGCGAGCAAGCACTGGATCTGTTTCACTCCGATGACCTGATCGGTATCGGCATGGAAGCCGACGCCGTGCGGCGCAAACTGCATCCGGAAGGCGTGGTCTCCTACATCATCGATCGCAACATTAATTACACGAATTTCTGCACGGAATATTGCAGCTTTTGCGCCTTCTACCGGCCGATGGGACACGCCGAGGGCTACGTGCTGCCGCAGGAAGTCATCTTCGAGAAAATTCAGGAGACAATCGATTTGGGCGGCACCGGCATCCTGATGCAGGGCGGCCTCCATCCCGATCTCAAGATCGAGTGGTACGAGGATTTGCTGCGCGCAATCAAACGCCGCTTCACCATTCACTGTCATTGCTTCTCCGCTCCGGAGATCACTAACATTGCGACGGTGAGCGGGATTTCGATTCGCGATACGCTCGCCCGCCTGCGCGACGCCGGCCTCGATTCCCTGCCCGGCGGCGGCGCCGAAATTCTGGATGACGGAGTGCGCCATCGCATCAGCCGCCTGAAATGCTCCACCAACGAATGGATTGAAACCCATCGCACCGCCCACGCTTTGGGCATGCGGACAACTGCCACCATGATGTTCGGCTGTGGCGAAACGCTCGAACAGCGTATGAATCATTTCGACATCGTCCGCCAGATTCAGGAAGACACCGGCGGATTCACGGCATTTATTCCGTGGACGTTTCAGCGCGAGAACACCTCACTCGGCCGTTTCATCAAGGAAGAAGCCACGGCCGTCGAGTACCTGCAAACGTTGGCGATTTCGCGAATTTACCTGGACAATATCCTGAACATTCAGTCTTCCTGGGTAACGCCGGGACTGAAGACCTGCCAGCTCGGCCTGCGCTTCGGCGGCAACGATGTGGGCAGCATCATGATCGAAGAGAATGTGGTGTCGGCAGCCGGCGCCCATCATTGCGCTACTGAAGAAGAACTGCGGCGCATGATTCGCGACGCCGGCTTCGTTCCCAAGCAGCGCGATACACTGTACCGAACCTATTTTCTAAATTAGAAGGTGCTTCATGAAGAGCATCCTGCTCGCGTTGGCCGTGGTCAGCCTGACTGCGGCGGAAATTCCGCAAGCCGAAATTTCAAACGGGCTAATTCATGCCAAGCTGTACCTGCCGGATGCGGAGCGCGGGTATTATCAAGCGACGCGATTCGATTGGTCGGGCGTCATCGCCAGCCTGGAATACAAGAATCACAATTATTTCGGACAGTGGTTTGAGCACTACGACCCGAAAATTCACGACGCCATCACGGGACCTGTGGAATCGTACGGCGCGCTCGGTTACGAGGAAGCCAAGCCCGGCGGCACCTTCGTCAGAATCGGCGTGGGCGTTCTACGCAAGCCCGACGAAAAGCAGATCAACGATTTCAACACGCAGGCCATTGTGGATTCCGGCAAGTGGACCGTCCGCACCGGGCCAGATTGGGTCGAATTCGTGCAAGAGCTTAACGATGCGGCGTCAGGGTATGCCTATGTCTACCGGAAAACTGTCCGCCTGGCGAAAGACAAACCAGAGATGGTGCTGGAGCATAGTCTCAAGAACACCGGCAAAATGCGTATCCAGACCGATGTCTATCAGCACAATTTTTTCGTTATCGACGGCCAGCCCTCCGGCCCGGATTTCGTAGTCAAGTTTCCATTCGAGTTGCGTGCGACGCGCGACCTGACCGGCCTCGCCGCAGTGGACGGCAAGCAGCTTGTCTACCTGAAGGAGCTGGAAAAAGGCCAGTCCATCTACACACTGATCGAGGGTTACGGCACAAGCGCGAAAGATTATGACTTCCACGTGGAGAACCGCAAGACCGGCGCCGGCCTGCGCCAGGTTGGCGATCGTCCGATGTCGAAGCTGGCCTTCTGGTCGATCCGGACGACTGTCTGTCCGGAAGCATTTATCGATGTGAAAGTGGAGCCGGGCAGCGAGATGAACTGGCAAACCGTCTACAAGTTTTACACGCTACAGTGAAACTTACTTCGCGGCCGGCTTGTAGACGAAATCCCAAATCTGCATGTTCCTTTTTCCGGGCGTGTACTCGATCACAGCGTACTCGCCGGGCTCGAGCGGCTTGGTCGGCCAAATCTTGAACAGCATGTTCTGATCCAATTGCCGGCGAAAAATATCCACTTCTTCCAACTGCTCTTCCACTTCATTGATGACGGGCACCATGAGCAGCTTAGCCACGATCCGTACACCTTTTAGCGGAGTAAGGCGCACGATGCCGTACTGCTCTTCGGCCGCCAGCTCCACATAAAATTCTGGACGGCTTTCGGTCACTACCTGAGTGGCGCTCATGCCGTCGATTTCGAGCGTGGCTTTCCCGTTCAGCGGAATCGGCGTCATCATCTTCAATATCGTGCGGCCTTTGCTGGTGTGGACCTTGGACTCCGCCAGCTTGAACGTACTGAGCCGCCCGTTGTCGAGTTGGTAAACGCCGGGATTTTGCGGAATCAGCGAGATTTCGCGAGCCTGCTCGCGCTCCACTCGTTCTTCGGCGGCATCCGCTTTATTCTCCGCGGCAATCGCAGCCTGATGATCGGCAACTTCCTTCTCTGTGCGCGCCAGGTCGACCATGGCGAGCGGAATTTCTTCCCAATCGCCGCGTTCGTTGCTGTAATAGCGAACGCGATCTTCCAGCACCTGATACTCGCGGACGATGTGGAAGCCGCCCTCTTTAAGGTAGAGCTTGACGTTAGCGGCGAGCGCGGGCAGAGCCAAGGCGAAGAACAGGGTAAGCAGGATTCTCCGCATCAGTACCAGTCTAACGCCGCTGGGATTTTCACCGCGCAAACAACGGCGCGACCGATACCAGCCCCAGGCCCACTGCAAACAACAGCAGCATGACCGCGATCAGCATCTTGACGCGCGCGTCGGCACCGGCAAATTCCTTCCAAACCAGCAGTCCCCACAGAGCGCTCACCATGGTGGCGCCCTGCCCGATGGCGTAGCTGATGGCGGGGCCCACCTGCACGCTTTCCGGCGCACTCGCCGCGGCGAAATTAGCAATCGCGCCGGTGGCCCAGATCATGCCGCCCACGATGCCAAGCGCGTGCTGTCCGAAAGTTCCTTTGAAGTACTGGCTGATTCGCACCGGCGGGCCTTCCACCGGCATGTTCATGAAAATCAGGTTGAACCCGAAGGTCGAGAGAAACACGCCGATGGCAAAAACAAATCCGATGGCATAGGGTCCCAAGCCCAGCGGGCCGGCCTTCCCCAGTTCGACCAGCGGGAAGAACGATCCCATCAGCATGCCGCTCACCAGGCTGAGTAGGATGCCTTTCGCGCCGGCTTTGCGCGCTCCAGCCTGCGATCCGCGCGCCGCGTGAGCACGATACGCGAGAGCATCCACGATGATCGCGCCCACGATAATGGCGGCGCCGGAAAAGAGCAGCAGCGGATTGCCTTGCGGCTTGAGCGCATAGTTCCAGACCACGCCGATCACCAGCGCCATGCCGATGCCGACCGGAAATGCCACGGCCAGGCCGGCCACCGAAATCGCAGCCACAAGGAGCATGTTCGCCAGATTGAAAACGATGCCGCCCAGGCCGCCGAAGCCGATTTGCGTTTTGCCGGCATGCGCCAGATCATCGGTGAATCCGAAACCGTCGGCACCCAGGTCGCCGAAAGTCAGCGCGTAGATCGTGGCAGCCAGCAGCACGCCGAACGAGTAGTCGAAATAGAACAACTCGAAGCGCCATTTGCCGGCGAGCTTGAAAGTGTTGGCCCAGGAACCCCAACACAACATGCTCACAACAGTCAGCAACAGGGCCGCGACGTACGTGTGGGGCAGAACCATCAGATCACTCCGTGCGAGGGTATAACAGCGGCCCTCGAATCTGCAACTCGGTGGGATGGTTTGAGCAGTCGGGAATGGGCGTTAATGAATAATAATTCAAACCGTAGCGCAGGCTGCGATTGAGTTCCGCGACGCAGACCCGCTCCCGCACGGGCTCGACCTGGCGCCATAGGGGCCGCGCTGTCGCCAGGGTATCGATCAGCGGAACCGCCTGGCGCTGCAGATACAAAATGCCCGCCATTACTGCCATCACAGTTAGCGTGAACGCGACGACGCGTTCCCGTTCTCGCGCAAATTCCCACACCGCAGCGGCGACAAGCAAAGGCATAAGCCAGAGCCATTGAAACCTTGGCCAGGCGGCGGCGCTTAATCCGCCAGCCAACGCGCTTGGCAGAATCCCAGCGATGGCCGGGATGAACACCAGCAGGATCACAGTGGCAGTCAGCACCCATTTTGCGTGGCTGGTTTCGGCCAGCGCACGGCCCAAAAGCACTGCCAACGCCGGCATCAACGGCAAAATGTAGCCCGGAAGTTTATTGGTCGCGAGCGAAAAAAACAGGAGCCCGAAAATTATCGAGACCAGCAAGAATCGGCACCGCCGGTCATGATAAAGCGCAGTCTTGAAAAGCAGCGCGAGGGCCGGAATCCAGGGAAACAGCGCCGCGATCAAAACAGGCAGGTAATACCAGAACGCCTGTGGATGTCCCACCGCGGCCGAGCCAAATCGCTGGAAATGCTGCTCCCAGAACAACTTCTGCAGGAATGGCCACCCATTGCGCACATAACAAAGCACATACCATGGCAGCACAACCACCAGAAACGCGCCCGCAACGAACGGCCGGAACCAATCCAGCATGCGTTTCCGGCCCATCCAAATCAACGGCACGGCCAACACCAGCGGGACCAATCCTTTCGCCATAACGGCGATGCCCAACAGCGCTGCGGCAAGGGGTAAGCGCTCACGTTCGCCGGTGTCGAGCCAGCGTAGCAACAGCAGCATCGCGGCGGAAAAAGCCGCCGCCATAGGCAGATCGGTCACTGCCACGCGGCTGAACGCCAACCAGCCCGCGCTGGTGGCCAGGATTGCGGTCGCGTACCCAGCCGCCTCGTCGCCAAATTCGTGGCGCAAAATCCAAAAGAAGAACACCAAAAACGCGATGCTGAACAACGCCACCGGAATGCGCGGCGCAAGCTCTTCGCCCAGGCCGGCGCGAAACCCAACCCCGGTCAACCAGTACAAAAGGGCAGGCTTTTCGAACCAAGGCTCGCCCCACAATCGCGGCGTCACCCAATCGCCCGACTGCGCCATCTCCCGGCCAATCGCGGCATAGCGCGGTTCATCCGGACCAACCAGCCCCATGCCATCCAGGCGCCACAAATACAGCACGCACAGACACGGGATCGCGAGCCAATACGCGCGCGATGTGCTCCGTAACATTCGTCAATTATAATGAACGTGAGTGTTGCTCCCCTTCAGCCTGATTCTGGCGCTGGCCGCAATGGCCGAAACGCGTGTCTGCGTTTGCGAGCTGAATAACGCGCAAAGCATGGCGGAGAAGCAATGCAGCCTGTGCGCGGAAGCGGAAAAACAAACCGCCGACGCGCCGGTTTTCTTCCTGAAAGACATCAATCCGCGGAAACCCAATCGCTGGCTGGCGCTGCCACGCGCCCATCAACACGTGCTTTCTGAAATGCCCCCAGAAGCGCGCCTGGTTTACTGGAACGCCGCCATCGAAAAAGCGCGCGCGCTTTGGGGCGACGATTGGGGCCTGGCCATGAATGGCGATGAGCGGCGCACGCAATGTCATACGCATTTGCACATTGGCAAGCTGCTGGAAGGCACCGAGACTTCCCCGCCCGCTATTGTGGATTCACCCGCCGCCATTTCCATTCCCACCGACGGCACCGGATTCTGGGTGCACCCCGTCGCGGGCAAGCTGCACGTGCATTCGGGCGAACAAGTTACTGAATTCGTACTCATGAGGTAAGGTCAACACTATGGAACTTTTGGAAATCGCGAAACTCCCCACGGCCGAAAACTCCGCCATTCACCTGAATGCGATGGACAACATCGCCGTCGCGCGCGTGCCGCTCTCACCGGGCGCCGCGCTGCGCATCGACGGCACCGCCGTGACGGTGCGCGACACCGTGCCTGCCGGTCACAAGATCGCCATCGCGCGCATTCAGGCGGGCGACATTATTCACCGCTACGGGCAGTCGATCGGACGCGCCAAGCAGACCATCGAAGCCGGTTCGCATGTGCACACACACAATGTGTCATTTGAAGAGATGGCGTTCGACTACGAATATCCGGCCGGCGAAATTGCCTACCCCGCGCCCGCGAAAGACATCCCGACCTTCCTCGGATACCCGCGCGAAGACGGCCGGGTGGGCACGCGGAATTACATCGCCGTGGTGGCCGCCAGCAATTGCGCCGCACACACCGCCGAGCTCATCGCCGCCAGCTTCGACAGCGAAACCCTGCCGCCCAACATCGATGGCGTGGTGGCTTTTCCGCATGGCGAAGGCTGCGGCCACACCATCGGCCCCGATACCGTGCAGCTTCAGCGCACCCTGGCCGGCGTTCTGGCTCACCCCAACGTGAGCGCCGCGATTATTCTGGGCCTCGGCTGCGAAGTGAATCAGATCGATCATTACCTGGGTCCCAATGCTCCGCGCTCGACACGCCTGGTGGGCATGACGCTGCAAAATAGCGGCGGTACTCGTGGAGCGCTCGAAGCCGCGCGGCGCGAAATCCGCCAGCTCATGGACCAGGGTTCGGCCGAGCAGCGCGTACCCGTTCCGGCGTCCAAAATCGTACTGGGCCTCAACTGCGGCGGCTCCGATTCCTTCTCCGGCATCACCGCCAACCCGGCGCTGGGCGTGTGCTCGGACATGCTGGCCGCCATTGGCGCAACCGCGGTGCTGGCCGAAACCACGGAAATTTTCGGCGCTGAGCACCTGCTGGTAAAGCGCGCGCGCAATCGCAAGGTTGCGGAGAAACTGCTGAGCATGGTCACCGGATACAAGAAGTACCTAACCCGCTTCGGCGGCAGCTTCGACGACAATCCGTCACCTGGCAACAAAGAAGGCGGGCTCACCAACATCCTGGAAAAATCGCTGGGCGCGGTAGCCAAAGCCGGCAAATCGCCGTTGATGGATGTGGTCGATTACGCCGAACGCGTCACCTCGCCCGGATTCGTCTTCATGAATACGCCCGGCTACGATCCGGTCTCGCTGACCGGCCTCGCCGCCGGCGGATGCAACCTGATCGCCTTCACCACCGGACGCGGCAGCGCCATCGGATTTCCGTCGATTCCGGTAATCAAGATCGCCACCAACGGCGTCACTTACCGCCGCATGATCGACAACATGGATATCAACGCCGGAACGCATTGCCGACGGCGACAAGAGCATCGACCAGGTGGGCCGCGAAATTTTCGACATGGTGTTGAAAACCGCTTCCGGTCAGAAGACCTGCGCTGAGCGGCTTGGTCATAAGGAGTTCGTGCCGTGGCGCGTCGGCCCGGTGCTGTGAGCCGGTTACAATAAAAATGATGCCTCGAACACTTCGTTTTGCATCTTTTCTGGCTGGATTGTTGGCGGTTGCCCTGTCCGCCGCCGAGACCACGCCTGCTCCAAAAACCGCCTTCGATAAGGCCGCGATGGAAAGTTACGTGCGCCATTTGTTTATCTGGCCGGCCAAAATCAAAGTGGAAATTGCGGATCCCAAGCCGTCTTCGGTGCCGGGATTCCAGGAAGTGCTGGTGACAGCCTCCGCCGAGGGCGCGCGCCATGAGGAAGTTTTTTATGTTTCCAAGGATGGCCAGAAAATCTTGCGGGGCGTCGCCTACGACGTTAACCAGAATCCGTTCAAAGCGCAGCTCGATAAGCTTCACACCCAGAACGACCCCAGCTTTGGCACTCCCGGCGCACCCGTAGTACTGGTGCTCTTCAGCGACTTCGAATGTCCGTATTGCAAGGAAGAAGCCAAGGTGCTGCGGACCAACCTGCTGAGCACGTATCCGAAGGAGGTGCGACTGTATTTCAAAAATTTGCCGCTCACTCACCTTCATCCCTGGGCCAAGACCGCCGCGATTGCCGGGCGTTGCATTTACCAGCAAAAGCCGGACGCCTTCTGGCTCTATCACGATTGGATTTTTGAGCATCAGACGGAAGTCACGGCGCAAAATTTTTCTGCCAAACTAGCGGAATTCGTTAAGGGCAAAGAGGTCGACGAATTGCAGCTCAATCGCTGCGTGGACACCAAGGCCACCGAAGCCGACATCGACCAATCCATCAAGGACGGCCAAGCGCTCAGCGTCACGGCTACACCCACAGTCTTCGTCAACGGCCGGCAGTTGGCGGGCCAGCAGGCCACCTGGCCGAATCTCCGGGCCATCATCGATTACGAAATTGAATATCAGAAGACAGCCAAGAACGCCGGCGAAGATTGCGGGTGCGAAGTGACACTGCCTTCGCCACTCAAGTAGTTTCCTCAGAACGAAAACATGAAAAATTTCACGCAGAGACGCAGAGCAGACAAAGTAAGACCTATGCTTAGGTTTACTCTGCGCTCTCTGCGTCTCTGCGTGACACTTCTTGTTGTTTTTTTCGCTGTAGGCGCACCTCCACCCATCTCCGTCGAGCGCTATATCGACGAAGTTAAATTTCTCGCCTCCCCCGAAATGCGCGGCCGCGCCACCGGCTCCCGCGAGCTTGAAAAAGCGGCGGATTACATTGCCGGCCTCTTCAAAACCATCGGCCTCCAACCCGTCGAAGGCAGCACCGGTTACATGCAGCCGTTTTCCGTAACCACCAACGCCCGCCTGGGCGGCGCCAATCATTTTGAATACACCGAAGGCGGCCACGCGACATCACTCAAGTTGAACGAAGATTTCCTGCCCTTCAATTTTTCCGCGCGCGGCAAAGTGGCGGCCCGTGTGGTTTTCGCCGGCTACGGCATCACCGCCCCGGAATACGGCTATGACGACTACGCCGGCATCGATGTCCACGACAAACTGGTCCTCATTCTGCGCCACGAGCCCCAGGAATATGACGAGAAGAGCGTCTTCGACGGCCGGGTCTACACCGAGCACGCTCAGTTTTTTAGCAAAGCCGTAAACGCCAAGCTGCACGGTGCCCGCGGCGTGATCCTGATCAATGATCAGGCCAACCATCGCGGCGACTCCGACGACATGGAGAAATTCGGCAAAACTGTCGGGCCGAATGACGCCGGCATTCCCTTTGTACAAGTGAAGTTCGATGTCGCCGCGCGCTGGGTCAAAGCCTCCGGCAAAGATCTAGATGAAGAAGCAGCGGCCATTGACCGCGATCTCCAGCCGCGCTCTTTCCCGCTAGATGATTCGCTCGAAGTGCACGCCAACGTGGATGTGGAGCGCGTGATCAAGACCGTGCACAACGTGGTCGGATATCTGCCCGGATTAACCGACGAGTACATCGTAATCGGCGCGCATTTCGATCATCTCGGCTTTGGCGAGCAGTTTTCCATGTCGCCCTCGCAAGCCGGAACCACGATCCATCCCGGCGCCGACGACAATGCATCTGGAACGGCTGGCGTGATCGAACTGGCGCGGTGGTTTGCCGCCCAGCCTAAACAGGCCCGCGGCATCCTGTTCATGACCTTCGCGGGCGAAGAACTGGGCTTGCTGGGATCAAGCTTTTACGTGAATCACCCCGCGCTGGCGCTGGGCAAGGCTGTAGCCATGATCAATATGGACATGATCGGCAGGGTGCGCGACGGCAAGGTCTACATCGGCGGCACGGCCACCGGGACCACGCTCAAAGCCGTGGTCGAGCCGGTGGTCCAGCATCATACGGAACTGCACTTCGATTATTCCGATACCAGCGGCTACGGCTCGAGCGATCATACCTCGTTCACCACCAAGCAGGTGCCGGTGCTGTTCTTCTTTTCCGGATTGCATGGCGACTACCACAAGCCGAGCGATACCTGGGACAAGATCGAGGGTCCGGAGACGGTGGATTTGCTGGGCGTGATTGGGGAAATCGGCTCGAAGCTGCGCGAAGCAAGCGACCGGCCGCAATTCGTGCGCGTGAAAGAAACGGCATCTCCGCACGGCGATGTGGCGGTGGCCGGAACGTCGGCTTCCACCAGTTCGGGCTATGGCCCGGATTTCGGCAGCATTCCGGATTTCGCCGAGGTTCCCACCGGTGTCCGTTTTGCCGATGTGCGCGACGGGTCGCCCGCCGCCGAAGCAGGTTTGCGCGCAGGCGACATTCTGATCGAATTCGACGGCAAACCGATTGGCAATCTCTACGACTTCACCTACGCGCTGCGCAGCAAGAAACCAGGCGACCTGATCACGGTAAAAGTGCTGCGCGACGGCGCGCCCACAACCGCAAAAGTCTTATTGCGCAAACGGAAGTGAATTATCCGGCCGGACGGCCGATGAGTGACATAGCGACCCTCTATGTCACGACCCGCCGACGCGCCACCAACCGCACCTGAAACCGCCGAGGAGCGCGTGTGGCCGCTGCCGCCACTGATCCTGCATCCCTTTAGCAGTCAAGCCGGGCCGGGCAAGCTGCTCGAAGGCTCAAAAGCCGCCCTCATGCTGCGCGGCGTACTACCGCGCGACGCGTCCGATGACGAGGAGCTCACGCGTAAGCTGCTCGAAGGCCGCTATTGCGAAGTCCGCATGATTTATTACATCGGGCGCGATCTGCAGCGCTGGGTCGAGCAGTGCATCGAGGTGATCGGCCACATCCCGGAGTTGGCTGGACAGCGCATCCGCGCCTCCAGTTTTTGCCGGTTGCTGGTCGACGATGCGCCGGACTCAGTCCGGCTCAAGCTGCAAGGGTGGGGCGTCAATGATTACCGGTTGGTTTTTTCACGGGCGATCGGGCTGAGTGCGCTGTTCCGCAAAGTTCCCCTGGCTGAAGGCCTAAGCGACGACTTCCTGCGCAACTACCATCGTTTTGCCGACCACCTGTTCACCTGCACCGAGCGCCTGGAGCCGTTTGCCGTCATCCACGCCGTCAACTTCCAGTTCGATCTCTACGGGTCGGGCGAGTTCTCTCGGATGCTGGCCGAGCAGTGGGGCGAATAGCGGCGGATTGCTATAATTCCGTCATGCCGTTTCCCCGCCTTCTCCTTGCGCGTCAGAAATTCGCGGATCGCCGGATTCCCGATATTCCTCTGGCGGTTGCGCGTGAGCTAGGACAGTCGCCTTTCGGAGCCGGACTCGCGCCGGGATCGCGAATCGCCATCGGCGTGGGCAGCCGCGGCATCACCAATATCGCCACTATCGCCCGGGCCGTCGCCGATTTCTGGAAAGCCAAGGGCATGCAGCCATTCATCTTTCCGGCTATGGGCAGCCACGGCGCAGCCACCGCGCAAGGGCAGGCCGACGTCCTGGCGCACTACGGCATCATCCAGGAAACCATGGGCTGTCCGATCGTCAGCTCGCTCGATGTGATTTCGCTTGGCAAAACCCCTGAAGGCATTGAAGCCTTCATGGATCGCAATGCCCACGAAAGCGCCGGCGTGATGCTGCTGGGCCGCGTGAAATGGCACACCGACTTTGCCGGTCCCATCGAAAGCGGCTTGTTCAAAATGATGGCCATTGGCCTGGGCAAGTTTGCTGGAGCGCAGCGCTATCACACTTACGCTCACAAACTCGGCCTGGCGCAGGTGATTCGAAGCATTGGCCGGCAAGTATTGGCGTCGGGGAAAATTCTCGGCGGCCTCGCCATTCTCGAAGATGCGTACCATCAGACCGCGCAAGTGAGCGCCGTGCCGGTAGATCAGATGGAGCAGCGCGAGGAAGAGCTGTTGCGCCTTGTGAAATCCTGGATGGGCCGTATTCCGGTCGATCTCGACGTCCTGATTCTGGATGAGATTGGCAAAAACATCAGCGGCGCCGGCATGGACACCAAAGTGGTGAACCGCAGCGTCTACGGGCAGTACAATTTGTGGCCGGATGCGCCGCGTATTGAGCGCATTTTCATTCGCGATTTGAGCGACCTGACTTACGGCAACGCCGTGGGCTTGGGAATGGCGGATATCGTCGCCGACCGTCTGCTCGAAAAAGTGGATTGGAAGCCGACTTCGATCAATTCCCTTACCGCTTCCACTCCGCAGGCGATGCGCATACCAGCGCATTTTCCGAGCGATCGCGAATGTCTGGAACGAATCTCGCCGACCGCCGGCAAAGTAGATCTCAACGATGTGACCTACGGCTGGATTCGCAACACACTGGAGCTCGACCGGATCGCGCTCAGCGAAAACCTGCTGCCGGTGATCCGCGAAAGTTCGCTGATCGAGATTCTAGGAACGCGCGACATGGAGTTCGATGCGGCCGGCAATCTGCAGGGTATGCCGATTCCGTCCGCAGAGCCGGTGGGAACTCACTGATCTGGCTGCGTCACCGCTGCCATCGCCACCACCGGTTAAGAAACGCACAGGTGGGTCTGCAACGCCGAGGTTCCCACCTGCCGAGCGTTCGGTCTAGCTGGCCGCTGCGGCGGTCATAACCGAGCTGATCTTCGAAAACACCGTGCTAATGCTGCTCGAAACCGAGGGCATCAGCGCCCCCGCGGCAACCGCTACGAAACCCGCCATCAAAGCATACTCGATCAAATCCTGACCGCGTGTGTCCGTAACGATCTTCAACCGCATGATCTTGCCGATAAGATTTTTCATTGTTTTCTTCTCCTCCTCCAGCATTCTGGATTGCCTCTAGATTGATCTTGCCAGCCGCGCCCGTCCATTGAAATTAGGTCGATCCCTCACCGGATCGCTTAGTTTGGCCCGGTTACTAAGCAGTTCACCCAGTGACAGGTACCGGTGGCACAGGCAGGCTTCATTTATCGCCGTTCAGCGCCTATTCCAATCTCTAGGGGTTATTTTGGAAAATATTTTTTGGTGACGTCAGGTCCTCCGGTTCAGAGTGAACTGCGGCGCGCCCCTTCGCCGAATTCGATCTCCAGGCGAAACTACCGGAATCGAGAGACCCCCGCTGATCGCCTTCGCCACGGCCTCTTCGCAGGTCGAGGTGCGAAAAAAGAAGCGCTTCCGGCCCTCCCCTTGGAAGGCTGGCGAGGGTGGCGCGTTCTCCCGCGGTGAATGCTGATTGCGAAGCTCTTGCCCTAACGCGCAGACTCGGCTTGTAGACGCCGTACTCCCGCGGTGCGGTCGACCGCGTAGACCCTGTAGCGCGCATCGGCCCCGGTGTAAACTAGAGTCAGCAACGCCGGCGCGCTGGCCATCACCTCCGTATATAGCCTCCGCAAATAGGGCGCTTCCTTGAAGAATGCATCCGGCGTACAGACTAAATAATCGGCGCCTTGCCCGGCTGCGCTTTCCATCCATTCGGGTGCGTCGCCGAGGGGCCGGGCTGCCGGATCGGAAGAGTAATGGAGCAGGTACGGATCCTGGCGAAATCCGCGCAAAGCGTGCCGGCCGGTAAATAGATAAACAATCGGATCGATGTTGCCCATCACCACTGCGCCGGCCGGCGTGCGTTCGCGGAGCCAGGCCAGCAGGCGCCCGGTTTCGTTCCAGTCGTCCAGATCGAGATTCGGAATCCCCACGCGCCCAAGCGCCGGAACTTCACGCACGCTCCTGGTTATCGCCCATCCGGATTGCATAGCCAGCAGAAGCGCAAGTGCGCCCAGTACACAAGCGGCTGAACGTTCCGACAGACGCGCCCACCGGCACGCGTGCCGTGCTCCCCGATACGCATACAGCAGCATAGCCGGCAGCAAGGGAGCCAGGAATCGAGTAGGCGGCCAAGCCCACAGCAGCAGCATCCCTCCGTAAACGACAACCAGCCATTCGAGCCCGCCCCATGGCGTGCGCAGCCGGCTAACCAGTCCGACCAGGGCCAGCAGTCCGAGCCCCATCGCGGCCGCAGCACCGGCGTGAGTCGCGGGAAATCCCATCAAAATTCCGGGAGCCAGCAGGCACGATGCCAGATTTACGCCAACGATCACCGGCTTCTGCCGCCAGGTAAAGCCGCCGATGATATTCCATGTTTCGTAATTTTTGACCGTGTCGAATGCGTTCACGCCCGCAGCCGCCGGCCTCTGCGCGGACTGCCATGCCAGCCAAGGCGCACACAGCGCCGAACATACGATAAGGTACAGCGCAGTTTTCTTGACGCCCGCTCGGCCGCACAGCATGGCCGCTCCGGCCACAATCACCGCGACCCCCGCGGTTCGCGTCAGAAATGCTCCACTCGCTAACATCGCAGCGCCAATCACCAGCATTACCGCGCGGCGGCCTCCAGTGCACGCCCGCTCGATGACGATGATGGCAGCGGTGGTGAACGCCGCAAACACTGTCTCCGAAAGCAGTGCCGTGCTCAGGAATAGCGTCCAGGGCGATAACGCTGCGAGCAGGATCAGAGCACGCGCGTCGACTGCGCTCCCGGTCTCGCGCCTGAGTAGACAAAAAGAAAGGCCCAGCCAAACGAGGCCTGCCAGCAGCGGTACGCATTTGAGCCAGATCACATTGCCGGGGAATCTCGGGGCGATTTTCCACACGACGGCCAGCAATGCGGGAAACAGGATCGGGTACTTGGTTTCCGGCGTAGCCCGCGGCAGACTCACGATGTTGTAGCCGCGGCCGGTGGCGAGGGCTTTCGCGGTAACCAGATAGACGCCATCGTCGTGAAACACACCGACTGCTGGAGCGGTGAGCGCGACCGCGTAGGCGAAACCCAGACAGATCGCCACCACCCAGGCAAGTCTACGCCAAACGGGCATGGCGGAATTCGGCAGGCAACTCGAAGTTAGTTCGCACTGATTGCAAAGTTTCGCCGCGCTGGTCGATTTCGCCAGCCGCGCTGTGCCCCAGCATCCCCGCCAGACGCAGGTACTCGATCTGATCCGGGTCAATGCCCATGATGCGGCAGCAAGTAGCATCGACCGCCACCAGGTCGTGGCCCATCACCACCACGCCGGCCGTTTTCGGTGAGCCCTGAATGGGGCCATTGCCCTCCATGCCGGTGATCCCATCGACAATGGCGAAGCTGCGCGGAAACAGGCGATACAGCGCCAGCACCGAGCGGTGGATGCCGATGTAGTGCAGGCGGTTCTTGGGCCATCCGTAGATGGCGCCCGGAACGACGCCGAAGAAATTCTTCATGGCGAGGGTGGCTCCGGCCCAATGATGGGTTTTCATTTTGGCCAGCGACACGATGATATCGGCGCTCAGCGCGGTGCGCGGCAAGTAAAAACGTTCCTCTCCGGCGAAGCCGTTCACGGCGGCGACATCGTCGCGATTGAGATCGACGAAGCGGCGATCGAAATCCGGAATGCCTCGGCGGTAGCCGGCCTCTTCGGCCAGGAAAATGGTGTCGCGCCGGTGCCCGGGACCTTCTCCGATACGCACCTCGGCAGCGCCCAGCTTGGTGAACAGCTCCACGGCGGCGGCCACAATGGCGGCGTGGGTGTTGACTGCGGTCGAAGAATCGAACTCGACCAGATTCGGTTTGATGAGGACGCGTTTGCCGCGAACGTCAAGGCGGCAGGTGGCTGCGCCTCGCAGCAGCAAATCAGCCAGATCGGAGTTGTAGGACGCTGCGCGCAAGGTGGTGACTGCGGAGCGGCCGGGAGGCCCAGGCGCCCGAGGCGTGGGTGCGCATCCGATGAGCGCGGCCGTCGCGGCCAGGAATCCGCGTCGCGAGATGAACCGCTCCCTATGGTCGCGGCACTGCAAGGCCGATTCAGAGCCGCGACCAAAGCGAGTGGTTTCCGGGATCATGCCTGCACCTCGGCCGACCCCAGAGCTTCGAGTGCGGTCGCCATCACGTCTGTTTCGCCGGTGGCGAGCGGGCTCAGAGCGTCCGTCCTGCTCCCTAACCGGCGCAAGCACAGCGTTAGCCAGGCGCGCGCCAGGCGGCTGCGCGTTGCCTGCCACTGACGCTCCGCCAGAGCCGCTGCCGCGAGTCCATCCAATCCTGGATTTCCAGCTAGGGCAATCAACGCCAGCGCGGTTGATTCCGGATAGGACGGCAATTCCACGCCTAAAATGCGTTTATTGCCATAGTTCCATCCGCCATCCCGGCAGCGGCGGTCGAGCAGCATACGTTCCCCCGTCAAGATGCGCGCGCCCAGGCGGGGATCGTGAATATGACCGGATGCACTGCGCAAAGCCGTTAGCGTGTGCGCGGTCGGCTCAACCCAGGAAGACGTGCCCGGCTGCCAGGGCCAGCCGCTGTAGCGGGAGTCGAACTCGACCAGCGCCGGCCGCAGAAAATGAGCCGCGCGCACCAGAATGCCGCGTTCGCCACCGGTCGTTGCCAGCAGCCAGGCCACGCCGCGGGCGAAAGCGTCGTCCCAGACGCCAGCCGTCGCGTGCAGCGTGACGGCGAGCGCCGTTACCCAGTGCCCTTCCGGCATCCCCGGCGCAGCGGGCCAGGCTCCTGAAGGTAATTGCGCCGCCCGCATTCGCTCCCACCCGCGAGCAAACACGCGCCCCTGACGCCGATAGAGCGCCAGCAGCGCGTAGCAGGTGGGCTCTAGCCACGCTTGGCGCCCGGGCGCGTATCCCCAGGCACCATCCGGGTTCTGCGCGCGTTCGAGAAAGTTCAGGCGAGAGACGGACACGGTCAACTTACCCATCGACCGATCGGCCGCCCGGCATTACCGCCTTTTTGCTACCATCCAATTTCCCAATGAGCGATGCCACCCCCTCCACTCTGATCGAGCTTCTGCACGCGGCCCCAGCGAGCCAAACCGCCATTCATTTGCCGGAAACCGGCGCACGCATTACCTATGGCGCACTTCGCCAGCAGGTCGACGCGCTGGCCGATGTCTTCGCCGCCGCCGGAGCCACTCACGGCGATCGGATCGCGCTGGTTTTCCCGAATGGCGTGGCCGCGATCGCAGGTTTCCTGGCGGCAGCGGCAGCCGGTACTGCGGCGCCGCTCAACCCCGGCTATCGCCACGACGAGTTCGCGTTTTACCTTGACGACACGGCTGCGAAACTGCTCGTGGTACCGCCGGAAGGCGCGGAGGAAGCGGTGCGTGCCGCTGGTGGACGTATCCCTGTCCTCACGCTTGAAACCGACGCAGATGGCGTGATCCATATTAAAGATGCCGCTCCCGCTCCAGTGCGCAAGACGCCGCCTCCCTCGCCCGACGATGTCGCCCTAGTTCTGCACACCAGCGGCAGTACCGGTCGCCCTAAGCGCGTTCCACTACAGCATCGCCACCTGGCAACATCCGCGCGCAATATCGCCGCCACCTACCAGCTCACTTCCGCCGACGTTTCGTTGTGCCTGATGCCCTTATTTCATGTACACGGGCTGGTGGCATCCGTGCTCTCGACGCTGCTCACTGGAGGAACCGTGGTGGTGCCGGCGAAATTCAATCCGCTGTCATTCTGGCGGACGGTCCGCGACTCCGGCGTGACCTGGTACTCGGCCGTGCCTACGATTCACCAACTGGTGCTGGCGAGATCGGGCGGCAAAGCCGAGCGGCCCGCCGGCGCGGAGAATTTGCGCTTTATCCGTTCCTGCAGCGCGGCGCTTCCGGTCGAGGTCGCGCACAAAATGGAGGCCGCTTTCGGCGCCCCAGTGCTCGAAGCTTACGGCATGACCGAAGCCGCGCATCAAATGGCCTCAAATCCGCTGCCGCCGTCCGCGCACAAGTTCGGCAGCGTAGGCCCGGCCACCGGAATCAATATCGGGATCATGAACGAGGCCGGCGATTTGCTGCCTTCGGGCAGCCAGGGCGAAGTGGTGATTCAGGGGCCGAGCGTGATCCATGCCTATGAAAACAATCCCGAGGCCAACGCCAAATCGTTTGTGAGGGGCTGGTTCCGCACGGGCGATCAAGGCTCGCTTGACACTGAAGGCTATCTGCAACTCACCGGCCGACTCAAAGAGATGATCAACCGCGGCGGCGAGAAAATCGCTCCGCGCGAAATCGATGAAGTGCTGCTCACGCATCCCGCCGTGGCGGAAGCGGTGGCGTTCGGTATACCACATGCCACCTGGGGCGAAGAAGTGGCCGCCGCCGTAGTCCTCCGCGAACCCGTTGCCGAAGCGGAATTGATCGCGCACTGCCGCGAACGTCTCGCCGATTTCAAAACCCCAAAAAAGCTATACGTCGTCACCGCCATTCCACGCACGGCCACCGGCAAGATCCAGCGTTTGAACGTCGCCGCTCAATTGGGAACGCAGGGATGAAGTCCGCCATCGTGGGTGCGGGCGCAGTGGGCGCCTACCTGGCGGCGTTGATGACGCGCGCCGGGGAAGACGTCTCGCTCATTGCGCGCGGTGCTACGCTCGCGGCTATCAGCCAACATGGCGTGCGCGTGGAAAGCGCGGATGGCGGCTTCGAAGCGCGGCCCGCGGTGGCAGAGAGTTACGCTGCCGCGGGGCCGGTCGACGTGGTCTTTCTGGCGGTGAAAGCCCATTCCCTGCCCGCGATTGCCTCGAAACTGGCGCCGCTGCTGGGTCCTCAGACTACGGTCGTCAGCATGCAGAATGGCATTCCCTGGTGGTACTTCGAGGGCGCGGAGCGAATCCAGTGCCTGGATCCGGGCGGCGTCATCGCGGCAGCCATTGAACCGCGCCGCATTTTGGGATCGATCGTTTACTTCTCGACCGAGGTGTCCGAGCCTGGCGTGGTCCGCCACACCGCCGGCAATCGCCTCTCGCTCGGTGAGCCGTCAGGAGAACGGAGTGAGCGCGCCCGCGTGATCTCCGCGATGCTGGTGCACGCCGGGCTGCGCTGTCCCGTGACCACCCACTTGCGCCGGGAAATTTGGGTGAAGCTGTTGGGCAATGCGTCGTTCAATCCGATCAGCGCGCTCACTGGCGCGACCATCGTCGAAATGGTTCGCCATCCGGAAGTCTCTGCGCTGGTTCGCAACATCATGCAGGAAGTGGAAGCCGTGGCCACGCGCCTGGGAATGGAGTTGCCGGTTTCGATGGAGCAGCGTATCGCCGGCGCGGAAAAAGTCGGCGAGCATAAGACATCCATGCTGCAGGATCTGGAAGCCGGGCGAGCCCTCGAACTCGACGCCCTGGTTGGAGCCGTTCTCGAAGTGGGACAACGGCTGGCCATCCCCATGCCCGCGACCCAAGCGGTTTACGCCTGCGCCAAGCTGCGGGCGGAGCATCGATGAAGAATCGCTGGGCGCAGTTGGCCGCATCGCTGCTGGCGATGATCATGATCGCCAACCTGCAATATGCCTGGACGTTGTTCGTGTCGCCATTGCAGTCCGCCCACCATTGGAAGCTCTCCGATATCCAGTGGGCGTTCACGCTGTTCATCGTTTTCGAAACCTGGATGATGCCGGTGGAAGGCTGGCTGATCGACCGCATCGGCCCGCGCGTGTTCACCACCATCGCCGGGGTGCTTTGTGGCTTCGGCTGGTCTGGACTGGCTTACGCCGAAACGCTCTGGCAGCTGTACGCGTTCTACGCTGTGGCAGGAACCGGGGCGGCATTCGTTTACAGCGGCGCGATTGCGGGTGCCATCAAGTGGTTCCCTGACCGGCGCGGGCTCGCCGCAGGCATCATTGCGGGCGGCTTCGGCGCAGGCTCGGCGATCTTCATTCCAGTGTTTAGCTGGATGATTCGCGATTACGGCTACCGCTCGACCTTCCTCCTCAGCGGCGTTGTCCAAGGCCTGGTTGTCCTGCTGGTGGCGCAGGTACTGCGCCATCCTCCGTCGGCGGTCCAAACGGCCGGCGCGAAACCTGTAGCCGGCCAGTTTTCCACCATGCAAATGCTGAGGACACCTAAGTTTTACGTCTTGTACTTCATGTTCGTCATGATGGCGACCGGCGGCCTGCTGGTAGTGGCGCAAGCCGCCCCGGTAGCACGTGAATGGGGCATCTCGGCGGCGGCGTTGACGGCGGCATTGTCTCTCGACCGGGTAGCCAACGGCTTGAGCCGCGTGTCGTGGGGCTGGGTTTCCGATCGCTTGGGCCGCGAGCAAACCATGTTCATCGCGTTCACGTTGCATGCGGGCTGTCTGCTGAGCATTTTGTGGGTTGGGCGGCAGTCGGGATTCTTGTTCACGGTGACGCTGGTGCTGACGTTTTTCACTTGGGGCGAGGCATTCTCGCTATTCCCCTCCATCCTCGCCGACTACTTTGGCAGCGCCAACGCGGCTTCGAACTACAGCTTCCTGTATACCGCCAAGGGCGTCGCTTCCATCATTGGCGGCGGACTGGCGGCGTTGCTCTTCGAGAAGTTCGGAAGCTGGTCGGCGGCGTTTTATGGCAGCGCAGCGTTAGCTCTGACTTCGGCGCTGATGGCGCTGGCTCTCAAACTCAGCACGCGCGCGGTAATTCTTGCAAACTTCCGCGTAATAACTTCTCGAATTCCCCGATTTCACCTCTGAATTTACGCTCGTACGCTGAAAACAAAAGGCTTTTCCGAAGTGGACCCCTCCTTGCGAGTGTTTTTTTCCGTGGACGGGAGGAGACATGTGGACCAAGACCGGCCTAGCCGACTTGATCGAAGCCAAGCTGCGGGATTACCGATTCATTCTCGTCTCCAACCGGGAGCCTTACATTCACCATTACTCCGGCAAGGGACTTAAGCGGCGGCAGATTGAGTGCTTTCAGCCTGCCAGCGGCCTGACAATTGCGCTCGAACCGGTGTTGCGCGCCTGCCAGGGCACCTGGGTAGCACATGGTTCCGGCGATGCCGACCGGGCCGTGGTGGATGCGCATGATCGCGTGGCCGTGCCACCGGAGAATCCCAGTTTCACCTTGCGGCGAGTCTGGCTCAACGAGCAGCAGGAAGCTCGCTACTACTACGGTCTGTCCAATCAGTGCTTGTGGCCGCTGTGCCATATCGCCTTCACGCGGCCGGTCTTCAATCCGGAAGACTGGCAGTCGTATCGCGAAGTGAATGCGCTGTTTGCGCGCGCCGTGCTGGAAGAAGCCGATGGCAAGCCCGCGTTCGTGTTCATCCAGGACTACCACTTCGCTCTGCTACCGCGAATGCTGAAGGACAGCAACCCCAACCTGATCGTGGCCCAGTTCTGGCATATCCCGTGGCCCAATCCGGAGGTCTTTCGCGGATTTCCCTGGAAGGAAGAACTGCTGGACGGCATGTTGGCCAACGATTTGTTCGGGTTCCACCTGCGCCTGCACTGCCAGAATTTCCTGGAAACCATCGACCGCACCATGGAAGCCAAAGTGGACTACGAGCGCTTTGAAGTGAGGCGCGGCGGAAAGACCACGCTGGTGCGGCCGTTTCCGATCAGTATCGATTTCGCGGAGCATGACGCCGCCGCCCGCACCTATGAGACCAAGGAAGAAATGTACAACTGGCGCAAACAGTTGGGACTCACGGATGAGCTGGTGGGAATCGGCATCGACCGCCTGGACTATACCAAGGGTATCTGCGAACGCCTGCGCGCGCTCGATCGCTTTCTGACCCAGAATCCGGATTACCGGCGGCGCCTGGTCTTTGTCCAGGTGGCCGTGCCCACGCGCAGCCGCATACCGCAATACAGCACGCTCGAAAAGGAGGTCATCGAGCTGGTGACTGCGATCAACCAGAAATGGATGTCGCGGCGCTGGCAGCCCATCATCCTGCTGAAACAGCACGTGCCGCAGGACCGGCTGATGGCACTGCACCGGCTGGCCGAGTTCTGCATCGTCAGTTCACTGCACGACGGCATGAATCTGGTGGCCAAGGAATATGTGGCCAGCCGCGTCGATGAGGACGGCGTGCTGATTCTGAGCGATTTCGCGGGCGCGTCGCGCGAGTTGACTGACGCGCTGGTGGTGAATCCGTTCAACGAGGAAGAAACCGCCCAGGCCATCCGCCAAGCCCTGCAGATGCCGGAAGAGGAGCGCCGCCGGCGCATGCGCAAGATGCGGGCCGTGGTCGAGGAGAACAATATCTACCGTTGGGCCGGAAAAGTGTTGTCAGCCCTTCTCAAATTCGAGTTCACCGCTAATGATCAAACAACAACTGCAGCCTTTGGCTGAATGTTTTCCACAGATCGAACAGCGCATTCGCGAGCGCGAGCCGATCTCGCTATTTCTGGATTTTGATGGAACGCTCGCGCCCATTGTGCCGGACCCGGCAGACGCGCAGATCGGTGCGAATGTGCGCCGGGCGCTCGACCGGCTTTCCCGGCGGCGCAACCTGAACGTCACGGTGATCAGCGGGCGGGCGCTGGGCGACCTGCAAGCGCGCATCAATTTGCCGTATGTCATCTACGCCGGCAATCATGGCTTCGAAATCAAAGGGCCAGGGCTGCGGTTCATGCATCCCACCGCCGGAGCCCTGCGCCCGGAGTTGCAGGATCTTTGCAGCCGGCTGGCCGACAGCCTGGGAAGTATCGGCGGCGTGCATGTGGAAAACAAATCGCTGACGGCTAGCGTGCATTACCGCCAGGCCGACCCTCACGATGTCCCCAGGGTTGAGGAAATCGTGCTGACCGGCGTGCAGAACCACATCGCACGATTTCGCGTGAGCGCGGGCCAGCAGGTTCTCGAAATTCTACCGCTTGCCGACTGGAACAAAGGCATCGCGGTGAACTGGATCCATGATCAACTGGGCGGCCATCCACCGCTCACCGTTTACATGGGCGACGATAGCACCGATGAAGCCGCCTTCCGGGTGCTGGCAGGGGAGATCACGGTGAAGGTCGGCGCGCTCGATCCCACCAGCGCGCAATTTCACGCGCAGGGTCCGGCCGAGGTTTTCGAATTTCTAGTGTGGCTGGAATCCGTTGCCTATGCCCGTTCCAAGGTCGCAACCCCCTAAAACTATATGCCCGCCAACGATCCCTTCGTCTTCTTTACCGAGCGCCGCCTGGTGGTTCTGACGGGACGAAAAGCCAGCAATCTCTGCCAGCTCTTGCAGCACCTTGGTGAGGTATCAGGCGCATCGGTTTTCTATCACACCCACTATCTTTTCCTGACTCACCATTTCGAGAAGCCACGTTTTTATAACGATTTTGCCAATTGGGTTTCGAGCGCGCTGCAGGAAGAGGGGCTGGCGGAGCGGCTGGCCGCGATCGACCTGCTCAGCATGACGTCGATCCGGGAGGTGCGCGAGGCGATGCTACCGGCCATCCGCCAGCGCGTCAATGAGGCGCGCGGCATACAGCGCGAATGCCCGCCGGGCAGCGAATTTCACTTTTGCGAAGCCAAGAGCTTCATCATGCCCACAGGGGTGGTGGCGCAGGATGCGGCCGAGTTTTTCGAGCAGGTCGGGCGGGTGTCGAACGCCTGTGTGCATTTCCACTTCTTCGAATCGCGATTGCGCCTGGAACAGCCGACCAACGATTTCTCCCAATGGTTGAAAGGCCTGGGCGAGACGCGCCTGGCCAAAAAAATCGACAAGCTGGACCCCTATGTCATGACGCTCGACGGATTGAAGAGCGAGATCGTCAAGCTGGGGCGGAAATTCCGGAGAAAATAACATGCCGGCAATGCTTGCGGATTATCAGGAGATCGTTGGGGAAGGCGTGATCGATGAATTGCGCGTGGTGGCGGACCGCGTGCGCGGCCGCAGCATGCAGCATATTAACTCGACGTCGGTCGGCGGTGGCGTGGCAGAGATTCTCACTCGCCTGGTCCCGCTGATGAATGAGCTGGGTGTGCAGGCGAGTTGGGACGTCATCAAGGGCGATCAGGCGTTCTTCAATGTCACCAAGGCGTTTCACAACGCCCTGCACGGCAAGCAAGAAGAAATCACCGACAACATGTTGGATATCTTTCGTGCCACGACCGAAGCCAACCTGCGCGACGTGAGCATCACCGGCGACGTGGTCCTGATTCACGATCCGCAGCCGGCCGGATTGATTCGGAAAAAGCGGGACGTGGGGCGGCACTGGGTCTGGCGATGTCATATCGATGTGTCCACACCTCAGGCCGACGTCTGGAATTTTCTGCGGCCTTATGTCGACCAATACGGAGGCGCCATCTTCTCCATGCCGGATTTCGCGCAGCAACTCTCGGTGCCGCAGTTCCGCATTGCGCCCTCCATCGACCCGCTGAGCGACAAGAATCGCGAGCTGGATAAAGCCACGGTTTTACAAGTTCTCGAAAAGTATCACATCGATCCGGACCGCCCCATCCTGACGCAGGTGTCCCGTTTCGACCGCCTGAAAGATCCGGTGGGCGTGATCGCGGCTTACCGTATTGTCAAGAAGCGCCAGGACTGCCAATTGGTTCTGGCGGGCGGCGGAGCGCCGGACGATCCCGAAGGCGAAGCCGTGCTCAGCGAAGTGCGGGAGGCCGCGGCCAACGATCCGGATATTCATGTGCTGCTGCTGCCGCCGTTCAGCGATCTGGAAATCAACGCGCTGGTACGCGGGTCGACGGTAGTGCTGCAAAAATCCATTCGCGAAGGCTTTGGACTCACCGTGAGCGAGGCGCTGTGGAAGCGGAAACCCGTTATCGGCGGCGCTGTGGGCGGCATCAAGCTGCAAATCATCGACGGCGTCACCGGCTTTCTGGTTCATTCGCCCGAAGGCGCCGCCACGCGGATCGCGGAGTTGCTGCGGGACCGCAGGCTGCGGGACCGCATCGGCGAGAATGGCTACCAGCATGTCAAGCAGAACTTCCTCGTCACCCGACATGTGAAGGACTACATTTTGATCATGCTGGCACTCGATCATCCGGGCGAGAGTGTGGTTCAATTGAACTGAAAGCTCGACGGCCGATTGCGGGAAACGCCAAAAACAAAATACGAGTATTCCGTTTACACTTCGATCCATGAGATAGACGCGGATGAGTGGGCGCAGTTGTGCGGCAGCTTCGACTCCCTGCCGTTCATGAGCTTAGGTTTCCTCAGCGTGTTCGAGAACACGATGCGGGAAACCCATCGCCTCTGGTATGTGATTGTGCGCGACGAAACCGGTCGGGCTTTGGGGTGCGCCTGCCTCTCGCAGGTTCCGATCGACCTTCTGGTGATCGGCGGCGACCGGGTCAGAGCCGCGGTGCGCGCCATCCGGAAAGCGGTTCCCTCTTTTCTCCATGTCGACGTTCTGATGTGCGGACTGCCATTCTCCGCCGGCCTGAAGCACTTGTTTTGGCTTCCGGAAGCGGATGGCGCGGCGGTGCTAAGCACAATCGATGCGGCAATGCACGCCATCGCGAGGCGCGAGCGAATTCGTTTTCTGGTGTACAAGGAGCTGGGCGCGCCGGATCGCAAAGTCATGAATGGACTGCTGCGCCTTGGCTACGTGGCCGGCGAGAGCCTACCCCGCAATCTGTTTCGCGCCGATTTCGCAACTTTCGAAGAATACTGCGGCGCGCTGAAGTCGCATTATCGAAAAGTAATTCGCAGTTCGGAGCGCAAGTTCCAAAGCGGCGGCTATGTGGTGGAGCGGTTGACGGATTCGGAATCGATCGCGACCGCCTACACCAATACCGTGCATCAGCTTTATGCAGCCAAGGCCGGCAACGCTGCCTACCGCCTGGAAGTGCTCCCGGCCGGATTCTTTCGAGAACTGGCGGCTGAGCTGGAAGGCGCGGTTTCGCTGACCTGCGTGTACCAGGCTGACGAAATCGTGGCCTTCAACTGGGCCTTGCACACGTCCAAAGATTATTACTGCCTGTTTTGCGGCGTGAACGAAGAGCGGAACCGCAGCGGCGATCTGTACTTCAACCTGGTGTACAAGGAAATGGATCACGCGCTTCGGCATGGCGCGCGCGACATTCACTGCGGCCAGACGGCGGACGCCTTTAAAGCCCGCCTGGGATGCGTGACCACGCCACTCTATGTTTACGTCAAAGGCCTCGGGTTGGTGCGCTCGCAGTTGATCTCGCGAGGCTCGGCGTTCCTGTTCGGCAAGAAACCGGACCCGCCTACTTTTCAGGTGTTACGGTCGAGCGCGGATTCGGTCGACAGTGTGCCCAGAGTGTAAGCTGTAGGGCATGACGGACGCCCGCCGCAGAATCATCCTGCTAGTTTCTTTTGCCGCCATCTTTAGTTTGGGATACCGCTTTGCCGCCGCCCAGGGCAGGCCGGGACGCGTGCGGGCGCTGCTCACTGAGGAGGGCCAGCACGTAGTATTCGATCGCATCACCTGGCAGATGCGCGAACTGACCAAGCGCCTGCCGCTCGATCAGCCATGGCCCGCTGGTCCGGAGTTGCAGGCCGCTCTCACCCGCTACGGCTTGCAGGATGCCGCACCGGAGAAAGCTATTCCCGTCCCTGCCGAGATCGAGCGCGATGTCTACCTGGTGGGGCAGGACCACGTGAGCAATCTCACTTACATGATCGATTGCGGCGAAGAAGGCGTGGCCATCATCGATCCTACTTATGCATCCGAATTCGAGCGAACCATCGACAATGTCGAAAAGTGCGGCTTCCCACGCGCGAAAATTCGTTGGGTGCTCAACACCCATTGCCACGTGGACCACGCCCAGGCCGACAGCAAATTCCGTACGTTGGGCGCACAGATTCTGGTGCCCGAGTACGATGCCGACGCCGTGGAAAAAGGCACGCGCGTGACAGCGTACTACCTGGTGCCGGGCGAGACCAGCTTTCCGAAATCTAAGGTCGACCGTCGTCTTTCCGATGGCGAGGAACTGCAACTGGGCAACAAGCTGCTGCACGTGATTCACAACCCGGGACACACGCCGGGATCGGCTTCGTTTCGTGCTGCAAGTGGGAGACAAGAATTTGCTTTTCTCGGGCGACACGGTGCTTTACGACAATCGCCTCGGATGGCAGGGGAATCCGTACGCGGACAACCAGCGCTATTTGAGTTCGCTGCAGAAACTGGCGGCGTTCAACTTAGCGGCGCCGCGTTTTCAGTGGGATGTTCTGCTACCGGGGCACGGGGCGATCGCGATGGACAAAGCTTATATGGACGTAGAAAAAGGAAGGGACACCGTTGCATCCGACCTGGCTTCGGGCCGCGAGATACAAGGTGTCCCTTACTCTACTGCTGCTTACCGGAAGCTCATGTTCGGGCGGCCTCCGGTTGCAGTTACTAAGTGAGCGCTAGTTACGCGCCATGTGTACTTTGGGTGTGGACAAGTAACCGGTAACCTGCCCCTTCGTTACTTCGTTGACCACGATTTCATAGGGCTGGCGAGCCTTGGCGAGATAGAACTGCACGGGTTCGTTGACAGTCTTGTCCCTCTTCTCGACTTGCTTGTCGTCGGCCTGTACTTCGAGCGTGTACTTGCTGCGCTTGGGATCGGTCCTCTTCAGCACCAGTTGGATATCGCCCACTTTCTGTGGAGACTTGCTTCTATCCAGCGTGAATTCAAAATAGTTCCGCTCGCCGAGAGCGCGCAACGCGGCTAGCTCGGTCGCGTTGGTAGCGATCTTGCCGCTCATCACGCCCATGTCGCCGGTCATGCTTTTCAAATCGGAAACGGTCTGCTTCAAGTCAGTGGCTGTCTGGTTGGCTTGTGTCGTTGTGGTGTCGATCTGCGTTTTCGCCGCGGCCACTTCCTGGCTCACGCCGCTAATCTTTTCGTGAGCGCTGGTGGCACTCTGCTTCACTTCGGTCAACTCGCCGTCGATGAGCTGCTGGGCTTTCTGCTGGTCCTCGGCCACTTTGGCGGCGACTTGCTTAGTCAGCCTGCGGGCTTCGTTTCGCACCTTGCCGGCGGATTCGCTAGCTTCCGACTTGGCTGCTTCGAGATCCGCGCGCAAACCTTTCACGGTCTCGCTCTCGGTGGCGGCACTCGCCGCCGCGGCCGTGTTCATTTGCGTCACATCGGCGCGCGTCGCCGCAAGGTCCGTCGACAGGTTGCTTACGCGCACCAACAAATATCCGTTGGCGACTGCCAGCACCACCATGATCGCAATGGCGACCGCCATGGGCGTCTTCCAGGAACTGCTCGTTATTCGTTTTCGAAAAATCTGAACTATCGTTCATGCAACACCTCCCGTGCGGTTTACTGGATTGCAATTGAACTGCCACAGGCGATCTCGATGTACCACAAGACGTTAGCGGCGACTGTTCCAAGATTGACGTAAGAATTACACGGCGTAACTACCGGAGTAAGGGAAAGTGCTACGATGCCCGTCATGCATCGAATACTGTTGTTTGTCATGGCGGCGTGCTTCGCCGTTGCGCAACAAAAACCGGCGACTACGATTTTGATTGCCTATCATTCGCAGAGCGGAAATACGGAGACATTTGCCAAAGCCGTGCGCGATGGCGCGGCATCGGTGGCCGGCATCGAAGTGCAATTGCGAAAAGCCGGCGAAGTTACCGATGCCGAGATCCTGAAAGCCGACGGCGTGTTGCTCGGCACGCCGGTTCACTGGGCCAACATCTCGACGGAGGCCAAGCGCTTTCTGGATCACACCGGCGACGTGCTGTGGAAAGCCAAGACTAACGGCGATGGCAAAACGGCCGGAGCGTTCTGCACCGCAGGCAGCATTGCCAATGGCAAGGAGATGGCGCGCCTGGCGATTATCTCGGCGTTTCTGGCGATGCGTTTTGTGATCGTGGGCGGTATCGACACGAATGGTTTTGGCACTATGGGCGCGCAGGCAACGACGGGGCCGGCGGATCCGGGTCTGAGCGAAAAGGAATTGGATGAGGCGCGGAAGTATGGGGAGCGTTTCGCGAAGTTGACGCGGCAGTTGCGGAGCGGGACGCAATAAGGAAGTGTCGACGATAAAGCTGATCATCTGCCTCCCACTAGTAATAGCCGTTGTGCTGCTGGTTTTCGTCAACGGAGTAATGCTACTAATCTCTCCGTCTCGATGGTGCTCGATGCTGGCATGGATTAGATTGCAAGGAACGATCACGCGCAGTCGCTTATTCAGGTTGGGTCGGCGAGTTGCCACTTCGGCTGTTCGGCGCAGAGATTGTCGCAGCGATCTTGTGGGTGGGTTATGAGTTTCTTGGACGCCCCAAGTCGGATGCGTTTTGGAATCTGGACGTTCCATCCATGATCTTGCGCTTGTTCCTTTGCCTCGGCTTGGGAATAACGGGCGCCCTCAGGGTGCTGAAACCGCGGATGTTCGACCAATATTGGGAACCGAGGCTGGCGGAGTTCAGACCTAAGACCGGAGGAGAACGACAAGGCGTCCGGAACCATGTGCCGATCTCGTTCTTCATTTACCTTATTAGTGTCCTGGGGCTGATCGCTGTTGCCTTGGCAGGCTTTCTCAGCTGGGCGCGCTCTTTCGCTGAAAACACCGTTTTTCTGTTATCCTCATCATGGGTCCGCACCATGATTCGCTTTACTCTGGCCATCGCGCTCCTCTCTAGCTCACTCGCCGCCGCTCCCACTTTTAGCAAAGACGTCGCGCCGATCTTCTATCCAACACTGCGCGGGATGCCATCACCCTAACGACATCGCGCCGATGTCCTTGCTGGATTACAAATCCGCCCGCCCGTGGGCCAAATCTATTCGCGAAGCCGTGCTCACGCGCAAGATGCCGCCATGGTTTGCCGATCCGCACTATCGGCAGTTTCTCGAACGACTCCCGCCTGTCCGACTCGCGAGATGGACACCATCAAAGCCTGGGTGGATGACGGCGCCAAAGAAGGCGACCCGAGCCTGCTGCCGGCCGCGCCGGTTTTCGTCGAAGGTTGGAGGCTCGGCAAGCCGGACATCATCGTCGACATCGGCAAGGATTTCGTGACCAGCCCCGGCAACGACGCCTACGAGCATTTCACCGTCCCCACCAATTTCACCGAAGGCAAGTGGATTCGCGCCGCGGAAATCAGGCCCGGCAATCGCAAGGTCGTGCATCACGTCCACGTCAGCCTGGTGGCGAACGACGGGCGAGGCCGGCTCGACTTCGATCGAGAGCATGACTTCGCTGAACACGTTCCTGCTCCACGACGGCACGCTCACGCGCATTCGCCAGGATGCGCCGGTGGTCGATAATGCCTGCGCCGCCGAAGCGCAGAGCCTGCCGTATCTGACGGGCTTTCAGGAGGGCGCGCTGGCGTCGTTTCTGCCCGGCAAAGCGCCGGATGTTTTCCCGGATGGCTCGGCCAAGTGGATTCCGCCGGGCGCGAAATTCGAATTCGTCATTCACTACGCGCGGACTTCGGGCGCGCCGCAGACCGATCGCACATCGTCGGACTCTGTACGTGGTTCCAGGGCCGCCGCCGACCGTGATGCGGCGCATGGATTTGCGCAATTTCTTCTTCCGCATTCCGCCGGGCGAAGCCAGCCACGAAGTGAAGCGCTGCTACACGTTCGAACGCGACAAGCTGCTGCTCTCGATCACGCCGCACATGCACTATCGCGGCAAGGATATCCGCTACGAGCTGGTGCGGCCCAACGGCAAGCGCGAAATTTTGCTGTTCGTGCCGAAGTACGACTTCAACTGGCAGTTGGTCTATCGCATGCAGAGATCCGGTGCGGGTGGAAAAAGGCAGCCGCATGATCGTCACGGCGCACTACGACAACAGCCCGAACAATCCCGCCAACCCCGATCCGGCGCAATCGATTCGCTGGGGCGACAAGAGCGAAGAAGAGATGATGACCAGCTGGATCGAATACTTCGACGCGGGCACGCTGATCGACTCGGCGCGAAAATAACCCGCAGTTGTTGTATTTTAGAACCACCATGAAGTATCTTGTTTTCCTCTTTGCCATCCCCCTGCTGGCAAGTTCCACCCACATCTACGTCGCCAATAGCAACGGCGACAACATCACCATCATCGATCCGGCAACCGACCAGGTGTCGGGCGAGATCAAGGTGTCCCGCAACCCGCACGGCATTGTGCCCTCGCCCGACGGCAAGCGCTTCTATATTTCGAGCGAGGGCCAGGATGTGCTGGATGTCGTCGACCGCGCCACTTCAAAAGTGATCCGTAGCGTGCCGGTCGGGTCGCGTCCCAACAATGTGGCCATCACCCCCGACGGCCGCCGCGTGTATGTCTGCATTCGCGACGAATCCTGGGTGGACATCGTCGATACAGCGTCGCTCGAAAAAGTGAAGAGTGTGCCGGTGGGGCGGTATCCGCACAACGTGTATATGTCGCCCGACGGCAAGCGCATGATCGCGACATCCATGGGCGACAACAAGCTGACCGTGATCGATATCAAAACCGAGCAGCCGGAGTTCGAGATTCCCGTGGGCGGCGTGCCGCGGCCGCTGGTCATCGAGGCCGGACCCGACCACAACCCGCGCCGCCTGTTCGTGCAGCTTTCTGATCTGCACGGTTTCGCGGTGGTCGATTACGCCGCGCGCAGAGTCGTGGAGACTGTGAGACTGCCCGAAGCCCCGAAAGGCGCGCGGCCGCTAATTCCAGCTACGTTCTCACACGGTATCGGCATCCCGCCCGACGGCAGGACGCTGTGGGTCACAAGCCATCTGGATAATTCCGTCTCGGTTTATACATTGCCCGAAATCAAATATATTGGCACGACGCCTGTAGGCCGCGGGCCGGACTGGCTGGTCTTCACGCCGGATGGCCGGCGTTGCTATGTCTCGAACGCCGGATCGGATTCGGTCTCGGTGCTGGACGTGGCCACCCGCAAGGAATTGAGCCGGATTCCCGTGGGAAAAGTGCCCAAGCGGATTATTGCGGCCGATTGAGATGCGCAATGGCCATCTCGGCTTCGCGTTGCGTGAGTCCGGGCTCCGCTTCCGTTTTCACCAGATGCGCTTGCAGCGGCCGCATGTCGGACTGATCATCCAGGATGACGAACCGCTCGACGGCGTGCGCCTCGAGCCAGGCTTGAATCTCCTCGCCGCGCGTCCCGGCTAGCGGCGTCTGGCCGACGACCGCGCCGGTCACGTCCCAGCGGGTCAACAGCTCACGCAGTTCTTCGGGCGAATATTCCTCGCGCCATGTGCTAGTCACCACGATTTCCGCGCCGGTCGCCTGCACGATACGGTTGAGCGCGGCGACGGCGATGGGGTCGGCGGCGGGCCTGCGTTGGGGGTCAAGCCTGCGCGTTCGCAGCGCGGCTTGATTTATGAGTACGCCATCGAAATCGAGAAAGATAATTTTCACAACAAAGTGCTTTCGATAGAATACACGCATGGCTGGCAAAACTTCGCTCGCGAAATTTCCTGGTGAATCATCGCGCTACCGTGCTGCGCGGAATCGGCTGCTCACGGCAGAGAAAGACTTGCGTCGGCATGTCGAAGGCGTGGCGCGCATGCGGCGCAAGCTGCCACTGGGCGGGGCCGTGCCGGAAGATTATATGTTCGACGAAGGCGACGGGCGGCAGGTAAAGCTCTCCCAGCTTTTTCGCGACGGCCGCGACACGCTTCTGGTGTACAGCTACATGTTCGGCCCGAATGCCAAGCAGTCGTGTCCGATGTGCACATCGTTTCTCGACAGCATCGAGGGTGCGGCGCAGCACGTGGCCCAGCGAGCAAATCTGGGAGTGGTTGTGAAGTCGCCGATCGGCCGCGTGCGAGAGGTTGCGCAAACGCGCGGCTGGCGGCGTCTCTGGCTACTCTCCTCAGCTAATAACGATTACAACCGGCAGTATCACGGCGAGACGCCCGACGGCGGCCAGATCCCAATGCTCAACGTCTTTGTGCGGCGCAAGGGCAAAATCTATCATTTCTACGCCACCGAACTGCAGGCCGTTCCTCCCGACAAAGGGCAGAACCAGCGGCATATCGATATGATGTGGCCCCTTTGGAATCTGCTCGATCTGACGCCGGAAGGGCGCGGCAGTGACTGGTATCCGGCGCTCATTTATCCCTCCTGAAGGTTGACCCTCCCGGTTAATAAACCGCTGTTAGCCGAAGACAGATTGAAAGCAGAGGAATCCAACTCCATAATTGCCGCAAGCGTCGACGGGCATCGATTCGGTGATCTTTGGGTGCGTAGTAAGTAACTTCTTTTATTCCCCTTTCACCATGCACGCGAGATGCTGAGGGTTATCTGCGGTAATTGAGCACTGAGGAGGATTTACCATGACCTGGAGACTTCTGCCGGCCGCATGCGCCGGGACGCTGCTGTTCACGTTCACCGCCTTTGCCCAGCAGCCTGAAGAATCGCTGCGGGAAGTCGAGCCGCATCAGCTACGAACGATCAGCGGACACGAGGGACGCACTTCGCTGGGCGCGTTCGTGAGTTTCGGCACCGATGATACGACTGTGCATCTGGGCAACAACCAGACGGGCAAGACGGCCGCCAGCACGGCAACTCTGCCGTTGTGGACTTACCAGACGCGCGCCGCGCAGGACAATCTCACTTATCAGGGCATGATCGTGGGCACCAATCCAGCGTCGGGGAGTTCGGCTACCGTACCGGTCGTGCTTGTGCCGCTGATTCTGAAAATCAAGCAGGGCAGCAAGACCTACACTTTCGATCCCACCGCTCCCGATACGGGCTGCCTGGGAACGGGAAATACGGCGTTCGGTCTCACCCACTCTTCCCCTCTGTTCAGTAATGCCAGTTTCTCCATGAATGGCGTCGCCATCGGATCCACGCAGTACGCCGATGCCTTCCTGAAGGGTGAGTTTTGGAATAGCGGGGGCAGTTCCAGCGGCTATCACCTTCTGCTGAGTCCGTCGACGGGTGCAACCATGACGATAAGCATCAATGCCGGCCCCACCGGCAACTCAACCGCCGAGGTCTTCAGTCTCAGTGGAGGGCTCTGCGGCAATAGCAGCGCCACCACCAATCCCGGCGGTAAGATCGCGGTCGTCAATATCAATACCATTGATGCCGCGCTGCAGGGCTACATCTCGACCCACGGCTTGAATGCCTCGCAGTTCCCCTTTTTCGTGACCTACAATGCAGTGATGTCGGTGGGCTCGGCCAAGAATCTGAATAACTGCTGCGTGCTCGGCTATCACAACGCTCTCGGCAATCCGGGACAGACTTACGGAATCGCGGAATTTGAAGGACGCAACCAGACCGTGTTCGCCGGTGTGGCGGACGTGGCGGCAGCATCACACGAAGTGAACGAATGGTCGAACGACCCCAACGGAAGCAATCCCACGCCGGCCTGGGGGAACGTCGGACAGGTAAGCGGCTGCCAGGACAATTTAGAAGTAGGCGACCCGCTGAGCGGAACGCTGATGTCGACGGTGACCGTGAACGGATTCACTTATCATCTGCAGGAGCTGGCCTACTTTTCCTGGTTCTACGGCGGAACTTCGCTGGGCGCCGGCGGCAAGTATTCGAGCAACGGCACGTTTGGCGGGGCTGCGAAGCTGTGCCCTCCGGGCGGGACGAACTAGCTACCCCACCGCTAAATCGAACCCGTGTTGTTTGCGGTGGAACGGGCCATCGAAGGTTTTGGTGCTTTTGAACAATTCGTGGCGGCCGTCGGTGGCTTGTTCGCGCGTGCGGGATAGCAGTGCTTCTTTCTCCGCCGCGGTGATCGGCTTGAAATTTCGGGCCAGTGCCAGGTTTTGCTTCAGATCGTCCATCGAGGCCATGCCCATCACCTGCGCGCTTACCGGCAGGCTCAGGCAGAAGCGGTAGCATTCCTCGGCGGTGAGACCAGCCTGGCTGGGAAGCCGTCCTTTCGGGAATCCGCCGGCGAGTCCCTTCATGCCGATCACGCCTACATTTTTCTTCAGGCACACCGGCACCACCTCGTTCTGAAAGCTGCGATATTGCGCGTCCATCACGTTGATGGGCATCTGCGCGGTGTCCCATTCGTGCGGCTTGCCCAGCATCTTGAGATGAATGCGCGGGTCTTTGTGGCCGGTGAAGCCGATGAAGCGGACCTTACCCGCCTTGCGCGCTTCGAGCGCCGCTTTGATGCCGCCTTTTTCAAAGATCCAATCGGGATCGTTGTCGTAAACGCACTCGTGGAACTGCCATAAATCCAGATGATCGGTGCGCAGGCGGCGCAGGCTATCGTCCAGACATTTCATGGACCCGGCATAATCGCGCTCGCAATTCTTGGTCATCAGGAATACTTTGTTGCGACGCTGGTCCATCGCCAGGGCTTTGCCCATCCGTTCCTCGGCGCCGCCGTCCTGATAGTCCCAGGCATTGTCGAAAAAGTAGATGCCTTCGTCGAGTGCGGCGTGCATAATACGAATGGCTTCAGCTTCTTCCGCCACCGCGCCGATGTGCCATCCGCCTAGCGCGATCATGGAAACACGCTGCCCGGTATGACCCAGCGGCCGCGTGGGCACGCCGGTAGCGGAAGCGCTGGAAGTTTGCGCGACCACATCCTCAGCTAGCGAAGCGATCGAAGCCGCGATGGCGGCATCCTTGAAAAACTCTCTGCGCGAAGGTTGTTGAGGCATTTGATGAAAAATTCTATCATGCCGCCGCGATCGCCTCGTTAACGTTAGACAACTTGTGGCTACTGACTCCGTCAGCTATATTCGCGGTTGCGAAGAACGGCGTGTTATTTCCGCCCTTCCAACGACTTATGTCTCGTGCGATCGCTTCAATCATCGCCGCGATCTTGATTGCGTCACTGCTTTGCTGCCTGGGCTGCGGCACCGGGAACGCAACCTTAACAAAGGTCGCGGGTGGATCGGTCGCCTTGACGCACGTGCGCGTGATCGATGGCACCGGCGGTCCGGCCAAGGAAGACCAGACCATCGTCATCGAGAACGGCCGGATTCGCGAAATCGGCGATGCCGATGTGGTCAGGTCAACCGGCGTCGCGCAAACGATGGAACTGCGCGGCCGCACCGTGATTCCCGGGCTCGTCGGCATGCACGATCATCTTTTTTACGCGCTGCCTCCGGGTACGGAGTACCGCGGCATGCCTTCGTTTCCGCGGCTTTACCTGGCAACCGGCGTGACGTCCGTCCGAACGGCTGGTGCGACGGATCTCACCGCCGAGCTGCAAGTGAAAAAGCTGATCGATAGCGGGCGCGAGCTGGGTCCGCACCTGTATTTGACCAGCCCTTACGTTGATCCCGACCCGGACTCGCCGGAAAATCCCGCTGGATATTCCGCCATCATCGAGCAATTGATAGATAAAGGCATCAACTCGGTGAAACTTTACACGCGTGCGCGGCACTCTGAAGTGGCGGCAGTAATCAAGACTGCGCACCGGCGAGGCGTGCAGGTAACCGGGCACATGTGCGCGGTCGGCTTCAGCGAAGCGGCGGAGTTAGGCATCGACAATCTGGAGCACGGCCTGATCGTCGATACAGAATTTTATTCGCACCGCCAGCCGGACGTTTGTCCCGAATGGACGCTGGTGGTCGAAGAGCTGTTGCGCATGGATGTGCGCGGTCCTGAAATTCAAGCCTTGATCAAGACGCTGGTGGCGCATCAAGTGGCCATCACCTCGACGCTGGCGGTTTTCGAAAGCATGTCCGGAGCCAGAACTCCCAATCTGGATGGACGAGCCATGCCGCTGCTGGCGCCTTCGCTGCAGACTGCGTATCTGGCGAAGCAAACGCAAGTGGCGCGAATTCCCGACGTAATCTGGGGCGCGATGTTGAAAAAGGAAATGGAATTCGAGCGCGCGTTTGTCGAAGCCGGAGGTCTGCTGATGGCGGGCGCGGATCCCACCGGATGGGGCGGTGTGCTGGCTGGATTCGGCGATCAGCACGGGCTGGAACTGCTGGTGGAAGCCGGCTTCACGCCCGAGCAAACGATTCGCATCGCTACTTACAACGGCGCCCTTTTCCTGAAGCAAGCCGATCGCATCGGCACCCTGGCCGGCGGAAAAGAGGCGGATTTAGTTGTGATCCGCGGCAACCCGGCTGCGTCCATCAGCGACATCCGGCAAACGGAAATCGTTTTCAAAGACGGCGTCGGCTACGATGCTGCCGCGATTCTGCGGACTCTTATCGGGCAGGTGGGGAAGCAATAATCGTTTCCACCAGATCGCCGAGCTGCTGCGGAGAGAATTCATTTCCCGGGATGATGGCGGCAAGCTTGCCCTGGCGATCGATGACGGCCGTTCGCAAGGAATGCGTGAACAGGCCTTCGTCGGGAAAAGCATTGACGCCAAACGATCCATACACGCGCCGCAGATCCGCCGTCGGCCCGGTCAGGAAATGCCAGTTGTCCGGATCAGCTTTCCAGGGGCGGGCATAGGCGGCGAGCACATCGGGCTGGTCGTATTTCGGATCGAAGGTGATGCTCAGCAGGATCAGGTCTTGCCCCAGGCGTTCGCGAAAGCGCTTCTGCAGCCGCGCGAAATTGTTGGACAGGCGCAGGCAGTAATCCGGAAGCGGACAGCGCGTATAGACGAAGGTGACTGCGACCACCTTGCCTGAAAATTGCGACAGGCGAATTTCGCGGCGGTTCTGATCCATGAGCTGAAAATCGGGAACAGGCTGGCCGACCACTACCGCGTTGACCGGGGCGCCTGTCACAAGGGAATCCAAGAGCTGCAGACGCCGAGCTTGCAGCGGGTCGCGGGCGACGCTATCGCCACTGGTCACACGCACATCGTCGGCATAGGAAGATTCCTTCTCGACGACCAGCGTGAAATCGACTTTCATGCCCGGCTGCATGCCGGCGAGCATCTCGGACTTGCGGACGTGGAACGGCATGACCATGCCGTCCATGAACCCGGCGATAGGCCCGTGGGAAACGACCATGATGCGCTGAGCCGGGTCGACGCGCACGACCATACCGGAGACTGGATAGCGTTGCGCGGCCACGGCGGTATAGAGCGTGGCGAACAACAAGACCACCGGCCAGGCAACGCGTTTCACGATTCCGATAATACTAGATACGGCTGGAAGCCGATTTCGCCCTGTGTTACCGTGGACCTCAAGACTATCGGAGAGTCGGCTCATGCACTCCACACGACGCAATTGCCTCAAAATGTTGGGCGGAAGTATTCCCGTGGCGCTCGCGGCCGCGCAGGTTTCGTCTAAAGCCGAGCGCTCGAAGCTTGCCATGCCCGGGCTCTATCGCGGCCGAGTCGTCGAAGTAGAGCATCCTGGATCGATCGTCGGCGGTCAATATCAAGCCGAGCCTGTTCGCGACATGATGCGCCGGGGCATGAGTACGCTTACCGGCGCCGATGGCTGGGTGGACGCGTGGCGTCTGTTTGTCGAGCCGGGCGATGTGGTCGGCATCAAAGTGAATCCGGTAGGGATGCCGCACGTGATTTCAGCGCCCGAAGTGCTCCGCGAAATTATTGCCGGCCTCAGTGCCGCGGGATTGAAGCATCAGGACATTGTGGTCTACGACCGTTATCGCGCCCAGTTTTTCAAAGCCGGGTTCGACAAGTGGCTGCCCGAAGGCGTGCGCACCATGAGCGCGGCCGAAGATTATGAAGGCGTCCAGCACGCGATCGAGGGCTACGATCCGGATCACTACATGGACATGGCGCTCACCCTGCCCGGCTACGATATCGGCAACCTGACGGCGCGCCGCTCCTACGCCTCGCGCTTCATTACGAAGTCGGTGAACAAGCTCATCAACCTCTGCGTGCTGAAGGACCACCAATCCGCCGGGGTTACGCTGGCACTAAAGAATCTATCGCACGGCCTGGTGAACAACGTGGCGCGCAGCCACGCCACCAGTACGCTGAACGCGTGCGGCAGCTTCATTCCTTCGGTGGTTTCGCTGCCCGTGATCCGCAACAAAGTGGTGCTGAATATTCTCGACGGCGTGAAGGGCCTGTATCACGGCGGGCCGGGCGCGCGTCCGCAATTCGTCTGGGAGCACAAGACCATCTATTTCGCGACTGACCCTGTCGCGCTCGATCACATCGGCTGGAAAGCGATCGACGCGAAGCGCGCGGCGGTCGGCATGAAATCCATTGCGCTCGACCGGCCTGACGAGTTCAGCACGTTCCTGAACCGCCAGCCGGAGCACGTCGAAATCGCCGGAGCGATGGGACTGGGCGAATGGGACGAAGCGAAAATCGACTTGCGCAAAATCCGTATTTAGGACAAGTGGGGAAGGTCCACGTTATTGCGCCAGGCGCGCGGCTCGCATCAGGGTTTTTTCGAAGATCGGATCGCGGTCCGGGATCGCTAACTCTTCGCGCAACAAATCGTAATCGGTGGCGCTGGCCAGTTTTGTGCACGCGGTCAAATGATCCACGCTCACATCCACGGCTGACCCTTGCGCCTCCAGATGCACCGCGAACTCGGCGGAGCCGTGGGCGATAAGCGCGATCTTATGGAACGTTCCCGAGTCCCCGTTGCCCGCGTCCCAAATCAGCTTAGGGCTCGCGCCGGCACGCTCAAGCGATTCCAGCAGCCAGGCGGCGAGGTAATAGGCGCCTACCTGCGGGCTGGCTCCGCCAAATGAAATACGCACCTCCGAGATGGATGGCACGGAGGCGAGATAGCTACGATTATCAAAAATCTGGGAAACCAGCGAGCGCCAGCAGGTGAGGCGCGTCCATGCCAGATCGGCCAATGCGTATGGCTCCCTCAAACGGTTGGCTGCGTCGGACAGGACCGCGCTCGGATCAGGAAAGCCCGCCGAATCGAAAATCACTTTTTGGGCTACGCCCGCTAGCTGAGCGAATCCAGGCAAACGTAAAATGCGCGCACTACGGCACCACAGCACCAGCGGCAGGTCGGCAGCGGCTAGGGGTACGATGACGCCAGGCAAGTCGGGAAGGCTCAGGTCGGACGCCAGAATTTCGATCTGCTCGCAGCAAATCTGACGGCGCTGTCCGAAAGGCATCCAGCACTGCGCGAATACGCGAGCCTCCAACGCGCGATCGGCCGCCGGACGAAAACGGATCACGATCGCCCGGCTGGGATGTTCGCGCATCAGAGCAGCCACCGTTTCGCCAATGACGGATGCGTCTTCGCTATCCTCCGCCACCGTTACCAGCGTCATGGCGCACGCGCGCAGCACGCCAGCGGAAGTTTCGCCCGCCGCTTCTTTGCCCAGCGATACCCACAATTCGGACAATTCGCGCAGAATGGTGTCGGGCTGAATGGTAGCGGTCACGGCTTTCTCCACGCATGGCCATGGCGCGCCAGCATCGCGTCCGATTCCTTCGGCCCCCAATCGCCGGCGGCGTAATTCGGGAATGCCATTTTGCTCGTGTGCCACGCATTCATGATGGGCTCGATGGCGGTCCAACTGGCTTCCACCATGTCCTGCCGCGTGTACAGCGTGGCGTCGCCGATCATGGCGTCGAGCAGCAGCGTTTCATACGCGGTGGGAGAGCGCTCGCCGAAACTGGATCCGTAATTGAAATCCATGGAGACGGTGCGCAGCTGCATGCCAGCGCCTGGACGCTTGGAAAGAAAACGCAGCGAAATTCCTTCTTCCGGCTGAATGCGCAGGATGAGCAGGTTGGGCGTGACGCCCTGGCGATCTTCGCCAAATACCGCGTGCGGCGCGGCGTTGAACTGAATAGCGATCTCGCTCACGCGCTTGGGCAGATGTTTGCCGGTGCGCAGGTAAAACGGCACGTCCGCCCAGCGCCAGTTGTCCACAAAGAAAGTTACGGCGGCGTAGGTCTCGGTTTGCGATTGCGGGTCAACACCTTTCTCCTGGCGGAATCCGGGAATATCTACGCCGCCTATGCGCGAGGGACCGTACTGCCCAGCCACCGCGTTCTCGGCAACTTCTTCCGGCTTGAGAATGCGGATCGAGCGCAGCAATTTCGCTCGCTCATCGCGCACGGCATCCGGCTGAAATGTGGCCGATGGCTCCATGGCGACGGTCGACATCACCTGCATCAGGTGATTCTGGATCATGTCGCGCAGCGCGCCCGCTTCCTGATAATAAGCGCCGCGCCCTTCGACGCCGATCGATTCCGCCGCCGTGATCTGCACGTTGTTCACGTAACGGCGGTTCCAGAGCGGCTCGAAAATGCCGTTGCCGAAACGAAACGCCAGAATGTTCTGCACGGTCTCTTTGCCGAGGTAATGATCGATCCGGTAGACGTCGGATTCCTTGAACACCTCGTGCAGCTTTTCGCTGAGCTCGCGCGCGCTCTGCAAATCGTGCCCAAAAGGTTTTTCCACGACAATCCGCCGCCACCCGGTACCGCGCGCCATGCCGGCAGCGCCAATACCCGCCGCCGCTTCTTGATACTGGCTGGGCTGGATGGACAGATAAAAAAGCGCGTTGCCGCCTGTATGGCGTTGGGCTTCGATTTCCTCCAGACGCTTGGCCACGGCGCCGAAGGATGCGGCGTCTCCCACGTCGCCGGGCACGTAAAACAGGCCCTGCGCAAAGGCCTTCCACACGTCTTCATCGAACGGAGAATCTTCCAGAAATTGTTTCACGCTCTCGCGCATATGTTCGCGGAATTTGTCATCGCTCAATGGCGTCCGCGACACGCCCAACACAGCAAAGCCCGAGGAAAGCCGCTGCTCATACGCCAGGCGGTAGAGCGCCGGGAGCAATTTGCGTTTGGTGAGATCTCCGTTGGCGCCGAAGATGACCACCGCGCACTCCGGAACACGCCGCTCGAAGCGCAGTGGATCCTGGAACGGATTTTCCAAAGACATGTTTCAAAAATAGCATGGGCGCGCGCTACGTTATCATGGTTTCCAGTGCCCGGCGTCTACATTTCTTATCCGTTTTGCGCGCAAAAGTGTTCGTACTGTAACTTTGCCTCTGGCGTTTTTCCGCGTGAGTGGGAACCGCGCTACCGGGCGGCACTGGTTAGCGAAATCGCCCGTCAACAATGGGCCTGGCAACCCGACACCGTATACCTCGGCGGCGGCACTCCTTCCTCGCTCGAACCGGGCGAACTGAGCCAGTTGCTGAGCGCCATTCCAGGAAAGCCGTGGCTCGAAGCTACCCTCGAAGCCGCGCCCGGGACAATCACAATTGAAAAAGCGCGCGGTTGGCGCGAGTGCGGAATTAACCGCGTGAGCCTGGGCGTCCAAAGCTTTGTCGAGCGCGAGATCGCGCGCACCGGGCGCAAGCACACCGCCGCAATTGTCGAGCACGAGGTTGGCCTGCTGCGCGCAGCAGGAATCACCAACTTCAATATCGACCTGATCGCCGGACTCTCCGGCCAAACCGCTGCGAGTTGGCAACAATCGCTCGATTGGATCGAGCGCCTGCAGCCGCCGCACGTCTCGATCTACATGCTGGAGGTGGACGACGACAGCCGTCTGGGCCACGAAGTCCTGCTGAACGGCAAGCGCTACGGCGCGCCCGAAATTCCCTCCGACGACCTTACCGCCGGAATGTACGAGGCCGCCGTCGCCCGGCTCAAGGGCCTGAACATTCCCCGCTACGAAATTTCCAACTTCGCGCGGCCCGGCTTCGAATCCAAACACAATCTGAAATATTGGCATCTCGAACCGTACTACGGCTTCGGCGCCGATGCGCATTCCTTCGACGGCGCGCGCCGCTGGCAAAACCCGGAGACAGTCGAGGAATATATGCCGAGCAATCATCCGCGGCGCCATCGGTAGCGGCCAATCACACCGAGGAAAAATTCTTCGTCGGCCTGCGCTTAACGGAAGGTGTCCGTCCCAATACAGCGGAATGGACTCAGTACGACCGCCCCATCCGCCGCTTCCTCGATGCCGGCTTGCTTGAAACCGAAAACGGCACGCTGCGCCTTACCGATCGCGGCGTGCTCTTATCCAACGAAGTATTCCAGGAGTTTCTGACCGCATGTTGATCGATCTGCGCAGCGATACCGTAACCAAACCCACGCCGGCCATGCGTCAGGCCATGGCGGATGCCGAAGTCGGCGACGACGTCTGGGGCGAGGATCCCAGCGTCAACCGCCTGGAAGCCCGCGCCGCGGAAATCGTGGGCAAAGAAGCGGCCATGTTTGTGCCCTCCGGAATTATGGGCAACAACATCGGCCTCAAGCTCCACACGGAGCACGGCCAGGAAATTATCTGCGATTCGCGCGCCCACATTCTGGAATACGAGTTGGCCATGATGGCCTGGTTCACCGGGTGCGTGCCTCGGGCCATCGCCACCGAAGACGGCATTTTGAGCTGGGCGCAAGTTCGCCGCGAGATTCGCCCGCTCAGCCCGCATTGCGCTCCAACGGCGCTGATTGAACTCGAGAACACCCACAACATGGGCAGCGGCGCGGTGTATCCGCTCGAGACCATCCGCGAGATTTGCGACGGCGCGCACGAAATGGGTCTCAAAGTTCACATGGATGGAGCACGCGTGTTCAACGCCGCCGAAGCCGTGGGAAGGCCAGTGCGCGAAGTGGTGGCGCCGGTCGATACTGTGATGTTCTGTCTGTCGAAAGCGCTGGGCGCGCCGGTGGGCTCGATGCTGGCCGGCACGCAGGCGCACATCACGCGCGCGCGGCTGTTACGCAAACGCCTCGGCGGCGCGATGCGGCAGGCGGGCGTACTGGCCGCCGCAGGATTGATTGCGCTCGAGGAGCATCCCAAAAAACTGGCGCAGGATCATCGCAACGCCCATCGCATTGCGGAGGCGCTGGCGCGAATGCCCGGCATTCGCCTCGACCCGCAGAAGGTGCGCACCAACATCATCATCTTCGACGCCAGCGGTACGGGGCTCACGCCCGACCAGTTCACCGATCGTCTCAAGGAGCACGGAATTCTGGCCAGCACACTCTACGGCCGGTTAGTGCGTTTGGTCACGCATCATCAGGTGAGCCGGGAAGATTGCGAACGGACAGTTACAGCTCTGGATCAGGTCACAGCCGGTGCGGCGCAGGTAGCCGCGCGCTAGACGGGCTGAGGGTCCGGAAAGTAAAATCGCGTACTGCACAGTGCGCACCAGTACGGATTGCGCCCAAAGATGCGAAATATCCAATCAAAGGGGCCGTGCGACGGTGCCACGCGGTGCGAATGGCAATTGGGACAGTGATACGTCACAACCAACAGTAGCGGGTCTGGCCAAGGAAAGCGAATCACTGAGCTATTCGCGGGATTGCGACGGCTTGATCGGCAGGACTCCATCCCGGTATAGCCCTATGACGAAAACAGCCGGCTGCTGGACCGCTTCAAACTCAACCACCGCCTCATCAGAGTTCGCCATCGCCACCGTAAACCACCGTGCACCGGCCGCAGCGACGGCGAGAAAGCCAAGCATCTCGACATAGCCGGCGAAGTCTTTGACGAGAACATCTCGCTCGAATTCAACACCCTTGAGAAGCAGCAGCATGAACGCCATGGCGCCAAGGAAAACCATGTTCAGGTATGTCTTGCCTGGAAGGTAGGAACATGTGAAAGGAATTTTCTGAAAACCGAATAGACAGGCGTAAGAAAGAATTATTCCCCAAAGCCCGAGAACGGCGATGTGGCCCCAGGCTAACCGCCACGGCCAAATCGCGAGAAACAGCGCAGCCGATGCGATCCAAACCGGCGCCACGCTGAGCGCGAATAAGGGGCGCCGAATCGCGGCTAAATACTCCCTGGCGCCACGAACTTCGGTCATCCGGAAGATCCAATTGGCCCGAAGATCGAGCGGCATCGCGAACACAACGCGGGTTCCGATCACCAAACATGACATCATGACGGCACTCGAAAATAGCAGCGGGACGCTGGCTGCTCGAAGCTGATTTTGGGCAACCGGCGCCTTCATGAACAGGATCACAAGAGCGAACCCGATCCCCAAATAAAAGGCGAGCGTGACACGATGCCGGCGGCTGCGAAGCAACGTGCGGGCGCTGAACAACACGATGGCGGTTGGGAGCGAGTTGCCAAGGCGCGGCGACCAATGCAAGCTGCGCGCACCGGGTACGATGTCGGGCTCCTCGACAATCCTTCGGAGCATGCGGAAATAGGACAAGGCGTACACTACGGACGCTCCGCACCCGGCAATCGACAAGCCTATCCACGCTCTCCTGGCCAACGGAGCAAACGCCGGCTGCATCGAATCCGTTCAGCATCTGGAATAGGCCCAGGAACCAATACGACGGCAGCCAGGCTAGTGCCCGTTGATTCCGTACAGCGGTTAGGCATTCCGGCGCAGCCAGCGACGGCTCCAGAAAGTACACGCTCACAAACAGGCAAAACGCAGCCATTTGCAACAGAGCGGAAAGGCGCAGGAACAATCGCCGAGGCAGTTGAGCGGCCAACCCCTGCAAGCCTAATACGCCACAGAAGACGAATGCGCCAGCGGAAAACATCGTGATCCAATAAGCGCTGAATGAGCGAACCACGCCCAGAGGGCCGCCGCGCGGGGTAGCGAAGATTAGCGGCCAGCTAAGGCCGGCGACAACGTGAAGCGCAGCTACCGTGAGGCTCAGGGACGCGGCCACCGCAGCTACTTTAGCCAGAAACAGCGTGCGCCCGCGTACGGGCAACGGAGCCAACACCAGAACGTCGCGCCGGTCCGGGAACATGGAATCCCAGCTCAACACGGCGAACAGGCCAACCACCAGCATCGTCGTCGAGATCAGGAAATGCTCCATGCTCCGCAATTCCACCAACAGCTTGTCGGGAGGCATATGGCTGTCAAGAAGGATGGCGCCAAACGCGAACAACGCGCTCAGAAAGATCAGCAGTCCCGCAAACTGGCCGAGCAGTTTGCTGATGTCACCCTTGGCGGACGCCGAGAGCAGTTCCAGATCGACCATGCGAAAGAGAAACTCGCGATAGAGAACGCGAAATTGCAGTTTCGTCATGTTGCGAGACCCTCACGCCCGAATCAGGTCGGCGATCTCGCGCGAAATCGCCGCCGTATCCTGCTCGACGGCGAGCTGCGAGAAAATCTCTTCGAGCGTCGGCAGCGCCATCAGGGTCCGCAGCCGCTCGATGGAGTCGTCGGCTACGATCTTGCCGCGATGCAGGATCACGACGCGCGAGCAGACGCGCTCCACCGTTTCCAGTTCGTGGGAGCTGAACAGGACCACTTTGCCGCGCGCGGCCAGCTCCTGGATCAGGCTGCGCAACACCAGCGCCGAGCCGACGTCGAGCCCGGAAAACGGCTCGTCCAGCAGGATGAGGTCGGGATTGTGCATGCAGCGCGGCCGCCGAGCAGAACTTTCTGGCGCATGCCTTTCGAGTACGCCGAGATCGGCGAGTGCCGGTCGCCGTGCAGCGAAAACAGCCGCAGCAGGCCATCGATGCGGTCGGCGGCTTGCTTCGCGGCAGATCGCGCAATTGCCCGACCATCACCAGGTACTCGAGGCCGCTGAGATGCGTGTAGAGATGCGGCTCTTCAGGCACGTAACCCATGCGTTGCTTGTACGCGATCAGGTCGGTCTGAATGCGCTGGCCGTCGAACAGGATCTCGCCCGAGGTCGTCTCGATGAGCCCGGTGATCATCTTCATGGTGGTGGACTTGCCGGAGCCGTTCGGACCCAGGTAACCGGTGATCTCGCCGGCGCGCGCCGAGAAGCTAACGTTGTCGACGGCGGCGATGCCGAGGAAATGCTTGGAAACGTTGCGAAGTTCGAGCATACTGGCTACCCTATGTAGCAAACTACCCTGGCCTTGTCAAGTAGCATACTACATAGGTACACTGCCGGCATGGCAGTCGAGCCGAAACTCTCCCACACCGCAGCGATGATTCTCCAGGCCATCGATGCCGGGTACGGATACGGCTTCAGCGTGATGGAAGTGACCGGCCTTCCCAGCGGAACGGTTTATCCGGCGGTGCGCCGTCTGGAGCGGGATGGGCTGATTCGCTCTCAGTGGGAACGCCAGTCGACTGCCGATGCCGAGCAGCGACCGGCGAGGAAGTACTACAAACTCACGCGCGTCCGGCGAGCAACGCATTGGAAGCTTCGCAGAAACGCTATCCGCTGCTTGCGAAACTGATTCCAGCTACCGAGGTCGAAAACGCATGACGATGAACTTCGCCATTCTTCGAGGCGCAGCCTGGCTGGTTCCTCGCCGGCAGCGCGCGGAGTGGCTCAGAGAGTGGCGATCGGAACTTTGGTATGTCCGCCGCAAATCGAGCGCGACAGCTTTCTGCCTCGGTGCCATCAAAGATGCGTTCTGGCTGCGCCGCAACAGCCCGCGCATGGAAGCGTCCAGGATGTTCCGCCTGGAGTCCCCTGTAGAGTGCATATTGTTCCTCGCAGTCTTAGCAGCGGCGAGCGCTTTTATAGCTGTCCGTTTTCCCCATATTGGCTTCAAAGGTGAGTTGCTGGGCGGAGCAAAGCTCATCTTCCCCAACCTCCTGATGATGATTATTGCTCTCCTGGTTTTGCCGGCGACCACTTCCTTTCGGCTCGGCGACTATCCGGCCAACAGCAATTCCCCGCCCTGGGCAACGCGAGTACGGCGATGGCTGTTTTTCGCCATCAAGATTGCGCTCATCGTTCAGATTGTCTATTGCGCGTCAATCAGCTTGATGTTTGTCCCTTCGTGGGTAATCTACCTGCTCGCGTTTCGCTGGGTATTGGTCGACCAGCGGCAGCGCTGTCCAGTATGCCTGCGATCCCTCGCCAAGCCGACACAAATTGGCTGCCCCTCGCAGACCTTCCTGGAGTGGTACGGCACGGAACTGATGTGCGAGAGGGGGCACGGGTTGCTGTACGTTCCGGAAATCAGAACGAGTTGCTACGGCACGCAGCGCTGGCTCTACTTAGATCCTTCATGGAGTGGCCTCTTTTGAAAGCGAATCTCGGGGATTTACTTCCCGTGAAACACGGTGTAAAAGATATTACTAGCGGAAGGGTTCCAATGCGGAACAACTGCCTGTTAGCATTGCTTGCTTTAGCTCTGGCCGCGCCGGCGGCCGCGCAAAAGAATTGGGCGAATGCGGCGGAGTATGACCTCTTCGATCGGGCTTCTCACGAGAAGGATCCCGCCGTGCAAATCGAAGTTCTATTGGAATGGGAAACCGCCAACCCGGATAGCGATTACAAGCTGGAACGCCTGGCTATGTTGGCCAACGCATACAAGAATGCGGGCCGACCTGCAGACGCCTTTTCGCGCGCCTCACAGCTTTTCAAACTTGACCCCGGGAGCGTCACCGCCGCGGGCGCGATTGCGGCCATGGCGCTTTCTTTGGACACTCCTACCCCTGAACAAATAAAAATAACGGAAAAAGCTGCGAACCTTCTTCTTGCCCGCGCCGCTGAATTGGGCCGCGCCGCAACTGCAGTCGCACAGCCACCGGCGGACGCAACTCCGGCTAAGCCAGCCGACGCCGAGTCCGAGCGTGTAGTCGCTTTCCTTAGGCAGTGGCGTCAAGCGTCGTCTCGGGGCAAGCGCATTCGTACCGCCGCCGAAGTCGAAAGCGAAATCACCGCCGTCGCCGAGAAAGCGCTGGCCTGGGTGAAGATCCATTCGCAGTAACCCGGCGGCGTGAATCAGCCCGCCGCCTTCCGCGCCCAAACCAGAAACATGCGCGGCGCCCGGATCAGGATGCTGGGATCCTCGGCGACCACCTGCATCGCGGAAAGTGTTTCCGCCAACTCTTCGGCTGTGAGGATTCCTTCTTTCACCAGCGCCGGGCCCGCCTCTTCCACACTCCATTGCAGGAAATGACGGTTATCTCTTTGTGTGAAGGCCGGCTGATGGCTCTCCAGGTTAGCTCTGGGAAAACCTGTGCTGGTCACTAACTGGTGCAAATCCTGACCCATGGAATAGTTGAGGCCGCGAACACGGCCCAGCCGCCCAAACAGATCGGCAAAAGCGTTCATTGCGGAACCAGGAATGCTGCCGGCCGTGGCCAGGTCGCCGTCTTCGACGACCAGGATGCCGCCGGGCCGAAGCACATCGCGCATCTCGCGCAGGCATGCGGCCGGGTCCGCCAGGTGGAGCAGCAGGAAACGGCAGTAGACGAGGTCGAAATGGTTCCGTGGCAAGTCGGCGGAGTAGGCGCTGCCTTCGACAAATCTGGTATTCGTCAGTCCGTCCCGGGCGCACAAGGCACTGGCTTCTGCAAGCTGCGCCGCATTCAGATCGATGCCCGTTACGTGGCCTGTGGGTCCGACCATTTTCGCCAGCATGCGCGTCACAACACCGACGCCGCATCCAAAATCGGCGACTTTCATTCCTTCCTTGAGACCTGCCTGCTGGAGAACGCGCCGCCCCACAGGCGAGTACACATCATGCAGCACATGAAGCCGGCGTACTGCGGCAGCACCCGTGGCGAGCACATGCGATGCGGACGAAACAACACTAGCTGACATTGAAATCTCCCTTCCTCCCTGAGTAACGCGGAAAGGAAGGAGGGGAACAGTTCTGAGATAGCGGTTATTACAAAATCTTTACATCGTGTTTACGAGGGTTTCATGCCTGCGCGGCAGCCGTGGATCGCAGGCGGTCGAGATAAGCTTGAGCCGCCAACCGGATGGCGGCGCCGTCGTGGAACAGCCACAGGCGCGTTGCGCACCAATCGACGCGAAATTCCCTTTCGTGGCCGGCCAGCCCCTCCGGGCGAACTTCGAAGATGTCTTGCAGCAGCACGTGCAGCAGCTCATGAACGCAGGTGTTCACCGACACGAATGGAATCTGGTGGCCATGCGCGTACTCGAGCGCGATCATCGATATCTGATAGCCGTCGTAGCGGGTGGAAGCGCCGGGCAAACCCTGGCCCTTGGCCCACTTCATAGGAATCTTGTCCGTGATCACCAGGTTGATGGCGCCGCGCTCCAGCCCAATGAACACGGGCCGGTCACCGGGAGAACGCCGAACCTCGCCAGTCACTTGGCTGCCTTGCAATTGAATGCCGATTCGCTGGAAGTCTCGCACGGCCTCCGGCCAGATGCTCGAGGAGAAGCGGCGTACTTGGGCGGGCGTGCACTTGGCCCGGGAATCCATGACTCGATGAACCGGCACAACGAGCGGCTCCGTTGAGCTGCAGGGCGCCAATGCCGCCGCCCATGCGGTCGAGACGAACTCCCGCCGCGTCATTTCGGCGCCGGCTTGCGTAAGGGACGTTCGTTGTAAGGCGTATAGCCTTCCCATTCGATCGGCGTGAACGTGTTCCTTAGCAGGGTCTCCAGCAGTTCTTTGAAGATGCCTTCGGTATTGGAGCTGTTGCTCATGATGACGATGCCGTCTTGAGGCTGGTCGAAAACTGCGGTGTAATTTTGCACTCCGTCATCGTGGCCCTCTTTGAAAAACACTTTGCCGTACGGACTCCAGTAGAGGCCCCAGCCCAGACCGTAGCTGAGACGGATGGCTTGGTTCGCCTCGCTGGTCGCCGGCGCCATCGTCGGGAATTGATACCTGGAGAAAATCTGTATTTGCGGGCTCAGCATTAGCTCGCGCGTTGATTTCCGCAGTCCCCGGCTCTCGATCACGGCCTGCATGAATCGCGTGAAATCGCGTAGCGTGGTCTGCATGGAACCAGCCGCATTCGCCTTGGTTCGCTGCGCATGGCCGAGCGATCGCTGCCATTCGTCATAGCGGAGAGCGTAATTGTCTTTGAAGCGCGCTTCCGAGAGCATGCTGGTGCGCGTCATCCCTAACGGCTGGAAAATGCGATCCCGCATCAATTCCTCCAGCGGCTTTGTGGTAACGGTTTCGACGACCAACTGCAACAGCAGGATGCCTTCGCCGGAATAAGCGTACCGCGACCCTGGCTCGAAATTGATATTCAGCTTCTTATCGTCATTGATCCAGCGGAAGTTGGGAAAGCCGCTGGTATGGCTCAGCAGCATTCTCGCCGTGATCTTCCGGTAGCGCGCGTCGCCGGCTAAGTCCTCATACGCCGGGTATTCGGGAAGCGGTTTGGGCAGATAATTTTGGACGGGCTTGTCGAGATCGAGCAGGCCATCGTCGACAAGCTGCATCACCAGATAAGCGAAAGTCGATTTAGTGAAAGAAGCCGCAGACAAAACAGAATCTTCGGTGAGCGGCAGCTTCTTCTCGACGTCGCGATATCCATAAGCGCGGGAAAACGCCACTTGCCCGTGGTTGAAAATGGAAATCGCAATGCCCGTCACCTCGGCGGCGCGCATCAGCCGCGAAACTGTTTTATCGATTTCTTCGGGCGAGATTGTAGTGCCGTCCAGGCGCTTGACATGCGGCTGTTCCGCGTCAACCAGCAGAGTGAATGTTGCGATGGTGGCGACGAGAATTCCGGTTGTCATGCGTTGGCCCTTAACGGAGTATATTTGAGGGTTCGATCCTGGAGTTTCGACCATGTCTAGCCCCGTATCCCTTTCAAGCGTTCACATTCGCCGCGCGGCGCCTGCCGACGCCGATATTTGCGGCCACATTTGCTACGAGGCCTTCGCTGCCATTTCCCGCCAGCACAATTTCCCCAACGATTTTCCGGCGCCCGAAGCCGGCATTGGTCTTATGCGGATGCTCTTTTCCCATACGGGTTTCTACTGCGTGGTCGCGGAATCCGATGGGCGCATTGTGGGCAGCAACTGCATGGATGAGCGCTCGACTGTGGCGGGGATCGGGCCAATCACGGTCGCCCCCGATGCTCAAAACCGGAGCGTTGGGCAAATCCTGATGCATGCCGTGTTAGACCGGGCACGGGAACGGGCTTTTCCGGGAATACGCTTGCTGCAGGCCGCCTATCACAGCCGGTCGCTATCGCTCTACACCAAGCTGGGCTTCGATTCGCGCGAGCCGATCTCCGTAATGCAGGGATCGCCGATAAAGCGGGCCATTGAGGGCTGTGCCGTGCGTCCCGCCAGAGATAGCGACTTGGATGCGGCGAACCACGTGTGCGAACGCGTGCACGGCCATAGCCGCTCGGGCGAACTGCGCGACGCTATTGGTCAAGGGACGGCACTGGTTGTCGAGCGGCATGGCCGCGTCACTGGTTACGCTTCGGAACTTGCGCACTACGGGCACGCCGTCGCCGAGTCCAATCTGGACCTCCAGGCTTTACTTTCGGCGGCGGAGCGTTTTGGCGGAACCGGCATCCTTGTTCCTACGCGCAACGCGGAACTTTTCCGCTGGTGCCTGGCGAACGGACTGCGGGTGGTACAGCCGATGACCCTCATGACCATCGGACTCTACAATGAGCCCGCCGGAGCCTATATGCCCTCCATTTTGTACTGATTCTAGAAGCCCCCGCCGCTCTCCTTAGTCTCGGGCTTTTCCGGCTCAGGTGGCAGCACCAGCCGGGAAACAGTTTTGTCGATCACATCCGGCGTGATCGTGCTGCCGTCGCGATGGTCCACGGCCGCCTGCTGCGCGGCGAGCAACTTGGCTAGTGCCGCGATCGTAGTAACCAAGGTTTGATTCTTAGCAGTACGTCCCCAAAAGATACCCGCAGCCAATGACCCGTGGCTACTGGGCAGCAGGCTTCGGCTCTCCGAGAACAGATGCTATTTGAGAAAATTCGTGGAACCTGGAGCCATAATCCCTTAAGAAGATGGAACTCATACGCGTTCTGAATTCCTTATGGCCACCATGATCTTGCTCGTTGCAGGGATTGATCACTTCAATTTCAACGTCCTGTCGCGTTCCGACGGTTGATCTCAGAAGCCAGCTGGTGTAGAAGTCTGTCGGAGCAGCCGAGAACCCAATCACAACAACCCTGGAGGCATCCATCAGCCGATCCTTCGCCAAGCCCCACGCGGATCGGATAACAGGGTCCTCCGTAATCGGTTTGCGTAGAAGTGGTGGGATGATTACCGGGTTCATAACGCTTCCGCACTGCCAGCAGGTTGCTTTTTCGTCGCCCGAATTCCACTCGAGACATAGTTGAGGATGCACGAAAACAGTGATCGTCCCGCTCGCCTGGCATTTGCTGTTGCCGCACCGAAACCAATTCAAGGAACCGTGCAGCTTTAGAAACAGCCCTTCACCCTGAATGACGGGTGACAAAACATCTTCTGATGAGACGGGAACGCGGTGGAGGAAGTTACCGTACTGACGGCGGACCTTTCCTTGGTCAATGAACTCCTGGTCCAGTAACAAATCCCAATTAAATGTCACTATGGAATCGTCAACAGAAAGCCGCTCTGCAAGCAGATGGTAATACTGGCCACGAGCCCCTCGCGTACAGAGGCCCAGAACACGTCGGATATAACGAACCAGGGCGTTCCTCAGGAGTAATAGGTGGGCACCGTCGTCGCTCTCTGGGTTGTGGAATTCCCGTTCCACCTCCAGTCCGGTGAATACTTCCTCAAGATCGAGAGTCTTCCAGCGGCCTTCACCGAATACGTCAGTCCAGAGCTTCGTGGTCTGGACATGGGCAATGATATCTCTGAGATCCTGTTCCGCGTGCGCGTATCCGAGGTCATGCAACAGCGCGCCGTCGAAGAAACCGTTAGTCAAGGGCGGCCGGTGCGGTCGCGCCTCCGGATAGCGCTCAACCAGGGACTCTCCATGAGAAGCACCCGCGCCAATGATATATACGGTATTCACGTCCAGAATTGTTGCTTCGCTCGCCCTTCTGTTCCACCAACTTGCTTAGCTATTAAAACGTCCCGCCGGTCTCCTTGGTCTCGGGCTTTTCCGGCTCGGGCGGCGGCACTCTGGGCAGCATCTCTTTGCGCATCGCAGTGTGATACACGAACGACGCCATGATGGCCGATGCCTGCATCAGGTCGCCGCGCTGCACGCGATCGTACAGGTCCATGTTCGAGTGATGTGTCCGCGTGCCGTATTCGAGCGGGTCCTGCATGAACGAGAATCCTGGCAGCCCAACCACAGCGAACGAGGTGTGATCGGTGCCGGTGGGGCGCTTGAATCGCGCCGAGCGTCAATCCACCCACCGTCGCCGCACCCAGATCGTGGAACGGCGCGAGCCAGGCCTCGAAAATCGGCTTCAACATATCGTTGCCGCCGACGCTGATGCCGCGGAATTTTCCGCTGCCGCCGTCGTCGTTGTAATACGCGCTCAAGCGCGGAATATTCCGAACCCATCACCATCGTTTTCTGGTCGGCAAAGTGCTCCTTCACGTACGCCTGCGATCCCAGCAAACCTTCTTCCTCGCCGCTCCACAGCGCGATTCGCACCGTGCGGTCCATCTTGATGTTGAGCGATTTCAGAATGCGCACGGCTTCAATTGCGACCGAGCTTCCAGTGGCGTTGTCGGTGGCGCCGTCGCCGCCGTGCCATGAATCCAGATGCGCGCCCAGCATGACGATTTCATTCTTCTTAGAGCCGCCTTCAATCTCGCCGATCACGTTGAACGAATCCACGGGCGCGTCGATAAATCGGGCTTCGATTTCGAATTCCAGCTTCACCGGAATCTTGTGATCCAGCAGGCGTAGGATGCGGTTGTAGTGCTCGGGCGTGATCGCCACAGTCGGCAGCGGCACCAGCTCACCGGATTTGTACGATCCTCCGGATGACGCGAAAACCGTGCCGCCATCGCCGTTGTAGCCGTGCTGCAGGATCAGCAGCGCGCCTTCGTCTTTTAGGAATTGCGCCACTTTCTTAGCGAACTTCTCGGCTTCCTCGCGATTCACCGGAGGCCCGGTGGGCGTGGGCATTCCGGTTGAAAGCCGCGATGGATCCGGCGTCAACATTCGCGCGGCCAACTCGGCGTCGGTGAGACGGCGCGCCAGCGGATCGGTGACCATCGCCACGTCCTTCGCCGGCATGGTCAGCACGATCTTGCCTTTCAGCTTTCCCTTGAATTTTTCGAGATCGGCATCGGTGCGCAGCACAGCCAGCACCGGCTCACCGGTCATACGGCCGCTGGTTCCGGGCGTCCACGCCAGCGGAAACCCGATGAGCGGCGCATACTTCGGCTCGAGCATGTTGGCGGCAAAGCGCGTGTATTCCCAACTTCGCCCGAACGGTCCCCATTTCTCCTGCTTGACGTTGGTGAGCCCGTATTCCTGGAGGCGCTTCACCGCCCAGTCGGCTGCGGCGCGAAAGCCTGGAGAATTGGTAAGCCGCGGCCCGTAGACGTCGGTCAGATAGAACAGATGCTCCATGGCCTTCGAGTTTTCGAAAGCCTCGGACTTGATGCGATGAACCACGGCCAGATCGACCGGCTCTTCGGCTGGGGCGGCGAGCGAGACGAACAGCAGCACGGCAAGGAATTTCGAGACCATAATGCCCAGAGCATATCGCAACCGGAAGCTCGCGGCCAACCGCTTCAATCCGTTACAATTAGGAAGGTCCACGTCGATCGAGCCCAGTATTTGAAACCCAAGGGTCTGCGTGGTTATCTAATCTGATGTGGGCGGGCCAATCGTCCGATAATCATTGATGCGCAAAGCCTTACTCTTCGGGTTTCTGGCAGTTTCGCTGTGTGCAGCAGAGTCCCCTTTGGACCGCGCCAGTCTGCTCTACTCTCGCGCCGATTACAAGGCGTCGCTTGAAGCTCTCGCGCGCAGTCACGGAGGATTCGGCTGCACTGCATGCGCTCACAGGGCAGAATTATTTCATGCTGGGCGAGCAAAAGCGGGCTACCGATGCGTTCCAGAAAGCCGTGCGCGAGGATCCTGGCAACTCCAACTATTACCTGTGGTTGGGACGATCCTACGGACGGCGCGCGGAAATGAGTAACCCATTTTCCGCCATGGGCTATGCCTCCAAAGCCCGGCAGAATTTCGAAAAGGCGTTAGAGCTCGATCCCAAGAATTCCGAGGCGATCAACGATCTGTTCGAGTACTATCTGGAAGCTCCCGGGGTTCTAGGCGGCGGCTTAAATAAGGCGGCGAACATTGCCGACCGCATCGATAAGCTGGATCCTATCGAGGGTCACTACGCGCAGGCGCGCCTGGCGGAGAAGCAAAAAGAATTCCACAGCGCGGAGCAGCACCTGCGGAGGGCCGTCGATCTGGCGCCGCGCGAGATCGGCCGTTTCGTCGATCTGGCCAAGTTTCTGGCGAACCAGGGCCGCTTTGACGAAAGCGATGCCGTGTTCGCTTCCGCCGAGCGCATCAACCCCAATTCACCCAAGCTTTTATTCGCGCGTGCCTCGTCTTATATCCATCACCGCCGCAAACTCGACACCGCGCGCGATCTGCTCAAGCGCTATCTGGCGGCCAGCCTGACCCCCGACGACCCGCCCCGTTCCGAAGCTCAAAAGTTGCTCACTCAGGTGGGCGGTTAAGGATGCTCTTCGGCGAAGCGCTGAGCTTCAGCGTCCAATCGCTGCGTTCCAATCCCGTTCGTTCGTTCCTTACCGGCCTGGGCATGGTGATCGGCAATGCTTCGGTGATTCTGGTGGTGACGATTTCGCTCACCAGCCGTGAATATGTCATCGAGCAGATCGAAGCCGTGGGCTCCAACATCGTCTGGGCCCAGTACGAAGTGGGTAACCAAACCTCAGTCGCCCAGGCCGATTCCGATTACATCAAGGGCGCCGACGTCGAAGCCGTACGCCAGGAACTCAGCAGCCGCATCGTGGCGGCGACCGGAGTCATGGCCACTTTCGACAAAATGCTGATCGATGGCAAGGAGCAGGACATCGCCGTCAACGGCTGCGACGAGTACTACCAGTCGGTGCGCAACCTGATGATTCTGGCAGGGCGCTTCCTCGATCCAAGCGACATTCAACTACGGCAGAAAGTTGCCCTGCTCACCGAAAAGCTGGCTCAGCGCCTGTTCGGAGGCCAACAGGCCGCGATCGGCAACGTCATCAAGATTCACGGCTTGCAGTTCACTGTCGTCGGCACGTTTCGCGAACGCGTGGAAACTTTCGGCCAGTCCGAGTTGGGGAAGGAAACCGTGCTCATTCCCTCCACCGTGCTGCGGTATTTCACCAATGTGGAGCGCATCGATCCCCTGTACGTACAAGTGCGCTACCCGGCGGACGTGATTCCGGTTACCGACCGCGTGCGGGTCATTCTGGAAGGCCGGCACCGCGCCGGTACCAGGTACAACGTCGAAAACCTGCGCTCGATCCTGAGCGCCGCAAATAATATCGCCACCATTCTGAGCCTGATGCTGGTGATGGTCTCGGCTATTGCGCTCGTGATCTCCGGCATCGGGATCATGAACATCATGCTGGTCACGGTGACCGAGCGTACGCGCGAAATCGGGCTGCGCATGGCAGTAGGCGCGTCGCGGCGGGATATTCTGCTGCAATTCCTCACCGAAGCCGTCCTCATCAGCCTGGCGGGCGGAATCATCGGAATCGCGGTGGGCTTGGCCGTGCCGCTCAGCGTGGAACTGTTTGTCCCGACCCTGCACCTCCCGATCTCGGTGACATCGGTCATCGTCGCCTTTTCCGTGTCTTGCCTGGTGGGGCTTATTTTCGGTATGCTGCCCGCCAATCGCGCCTCCAGCCTCAACCCCACCGAAGCCCTGCGCTACGAATAATTGGCGCCCAATCTTACAATGGCTTCATGCGAAGGCTTTCCACTTATTTGTCCACTTTGCTGTTGGCTACCGGCCTGCATGCGGAAGTACACACTCTCACGCTGAGCCAGGCCCTGGACCTCGCCCTCAAGCAGAATCCCGACCTGACCCTCACCCGCCTCGACGAACAGAAGGTAGTGCAAGGCGTCCAACTCGCCAAAGATCCCTTTACGCCGCGAGTCACGGCCGGCAGCGGCCTGGCGTACGTGAGCGGCTTTCCCATTGAGCATCGAAGGCTCGGCGCCTTCCATCCTGCAGGCGCGCGCCACTGAATCGCTTTTCAATCGCCAGCAGACCTATCAGTTGGCGCAAGCCAGGGAGAATGCGCGCGGCGCCGGCATCGTTACATCGGCCAAGCGCGATGAGATCGCTTTCAGGACAGCTTCCCTGTATCTGGATGCGCAACGCGCCGCGCGCTTTTCCGAGATCGCCCGCAAGCAGATCGAGAGCATGGAGAAAGTCGCCCAAACCGTTCAGGGCCGCGTAAGCGAGGGCCATGAGCTGCCCATCGAATCCAAACGCGCCCTGCTGGCCGTGGCGCGCACGCGGCAACGCGCAATGCAGCTTGCCGACGATCAGGATTTCACCGAGCGTTCCCTCGCTCTAGTGCTGGGATTTGGCGCCGAAGACAACGTGCGACCCACGCCCGACGACTTAGCGGCGCCCGAGATGCCGAAGTCCGAGGAAGCAGCCATCGCCACCGCCGTGCAATCCAGCAAAGAGCTGCGGCGTTTGGAATCAGCTCTTCTGGCCAAGGGCCTGGAGGTCCGTGCGCAAAGAGCCGTGCGGCTGCCCCGCGTCGACCTGGTGGCGCAGTACGGCCTGTTCGCCAAGTACTCTCGTTTCCAAGACTACTTCCACACCTTCAGCCGGAACAACGGCGAGCTTGGCGTATCCATACAGATTCCCCTGCTCGCCGGACCGGCGATAGGAGCGCTCTCGGCCCAGGCGGAAGGCGATGCCGCCCGCCTCCGCACTGAAATGAACGTCGCCCGCAACCGCATCACGCTCGAAACGCGCCAAGCCTACCAGTCTCTGCATCGCGCGGAGACGGCGCGGGAAGTCGCCCGGCTCGATCTGGACGTGATCCGCGAGCAGCTTTCTATCGTGCTCGCTCAACTGGGCGAAGGCCGGACTTCGCTGCGCCAGGTGGAAGAGGTCCGCATCGCCGAAAATGAGAAGTGGATTGCGTTCTACGACGCCGAATACGCCACCCAGCGCGCCCGCTGGGACGTCCTTCGTCAGACCGGAACCTTGGTAGCGGCTCTGCGCTAGGAGGCGGAACTTTCCTGGGCCGTTGTTCGTAGACGAGAAGGAGGAGTCACCATGCCGCGAGGTCTTCTGACGAAATGCGCCGTCCTGCTGGCTCTGCCGGCCGCTATTGGCTGGGCGGATGAGTGGAACAAGAAATTCCCGCTCACCGGCCGGGCCGATCTTCGAGTCGATTTCAATGACGGCAGCGTCTCCGTAAAGTCCTGGGATCGCCATGAGATAGAGGCACGGGTCACCACCGAAGGCTGGAAAATCGGTCCCGGCGAGGTCCGGGTGATCGACCGGCAAACCGGCGACCGCGTTGAAATCGACCTGCGCGTTCCCCATCGCCAGTGGGATTTCTTTGTGGGCAAGCAGCGGATCCATGCCGACATCTGGGTACCCCGCGAGCTGCGCGCCGAGATTCATACCGGCGATGGCAGAATTTCCGCCCAGAACCTGAAAGGCGAGATACGTCTATCCTCCGGCGACGGCCGCATCGAAGCGGATTCGATGGACGGCAACCTGGAAGCCACTACCGGCGATGGCAAGATTCGCGTCAGCGGGCGTTGGGACCAGCTCAATCTGCGCTCGGGCGACGGATCGATTGAAGCCGATGTGCAGCGCAATTCGAGAGTAGCCTCAGGCTGGCGCATACACACAGGCGACGGCCACATCACGCTGCGTTTGCCGGATACGCTGGCCGCCGATCTGGACGCGCACACCGGCGATGGGAAGGTGAACGTCGATCTGCCGGCGCAGGTGCAGGGCGCCATGCGGAATTCGGATTTTCGCGCCAAGCTCAACGGCGGCGGCTCCTCGCTGGTGGTCCGCACCAACGACGGCACGATTCGGGTGGAGCGGCTGTAAAGCCGGCTCAATTGACGCCATTGCCGCCTGGTGCTATTTTTATAGCATCTCAAAATCACTCAGCTTGTTCGTAGCGATAGCCGCGCTGATAAGCGGCGCTTGCAGCCGCGAACGTGTCGTCCCCCGTTCGCCTGAATTGCCCGGCGCGGTGCGGATCTCTCAGTTCTACGCCAGAGATCTGGACATCGTGGAAGGCAAGAGCACTGTTCTTTGCTATCAGGTGGAGAACGCGCGCTCTGTCGAAGTCGCTCCGGCGGTGGAGAAACTGCGGCCCACGCCGTTGCCGCGATGCTTTACAGTCACTCCGGATCACAATACGACTTACGTTCTGACGGCTCATGACTCCCAAGGCGCGGCGGTGCAAGAATCGGCGGAGGTTCGGGTGGATCTCGATCGCGAGCGTCTTCCGGCGATTTCCTATTTCACAAAAACGCAGAAGCCTTCGCCCGACGGGAGGCTCTTCTTGCTCTGTTTCGGGGTGCAGAACGCGGAGAGCGTCGAGGTGACGCCGCCGGTGATGCTTCCTTCGCGCAGCCCCATGGGCTGCTTCTACGTGCATCCGGCGAAGTCGACAACGTACGTCCTGACGGTGCATGGAGAGCGGGGCCGGAAAGCGCAGAACGCGCTGCACGTTGAAATTTTGCCGTAAGTATTGACAGGCGGCGAAATGCTGTGCTAGATTTATAGCACAATGCTATTTTCCCAGCACAAAACCAAATCCAAACGGGCCGCCTCTGGCGCCGATCTCAGCCGCCGTGAGCGCCAGATCATGGATATTCTCTACCAAAGCGGGCGCGCCACGGTATCTGAAGTGCGCAGTGCCCTGCCCGATCCGCCCAGCTATTCGGCGGTTCGCGCCATGCTGCGCGTGCTGGAGGGCAAAGGGCACATCCGCCACGAGGAGGAATCGCTGCGCTACGTTTTCCTGCCCGTCGTTGCACGCGATAAAGCCAAATTCTCGGCGCTCAAGCACCTGCTGGAGACGTTCTTCGACGGATCGGCTGAGGAGGCCGTCGCCAGTTTACTCGATGGCTCCGCCGCCAAACTTTCGCGTGACGAGCTCAACCGCCTTTCGCGGCTGATCGAAAAAGCCAAGCAGGAAGGAGTCTAACCCATGCAGTTTCTCACGCTGATTGCGATTCAAGCGACGCTGGTGTTGCTCGCCGCGTTCGCGATGAGCATCTTATTGCGGCGTAGCTCCGCCTCGGCACGCCACTTGCTGTGGACGCTGGCTTTGGCGGCGGTGATGGCACTGCCTCTGTTATCCCTGGTTGCCCCGCAAGTTCCCGCCATGGCGAGTCCGGTGGCGAGGGTGATGCAGGAAATCACTGTGACGGCACAGGCTGCGCCTGTCCAGATAAACCCGGCTCGGCCGGGCGTGCCGATAATCCTCTATGTCTGGATGGCTGGGGTGCTGCTCGTCTTGGCACGCCTCGCAGCCGGCATACTCCGCGTGGCGGTGATTTCGCGACGCGCGATGACAATCGAACAGGGCGGGTTTGAAACCCGCCCCGACGTCCAGCGGTCCGTAACGATCAAGAGGAGTGATCGAACCACGATTCCGCTTACCTGGGGCTTGCTGCGGCCCGTCATTCTACTCCCCGAGAGCGCGGATGCTTGGACGCCTGACCGGATGCGCATTGTGCTCGCTCACGAATTGGCACATGTGAAACGGCAGGACTGCCTTACCCAAATCCTGGCGCAAATTGCCTGTGCGCTTTACTGGTTTCATCCTCTAGTCTGGATTGCGGTAGCGCGGCTTCGCCGGGAGCGTGAGCAGGCCTGCGACGATCGCGTACTGGCATTAGGAAATAGCGCATCCGACTACGCCGCTCACCTGGTGGAGGTGGCGCGGTCTTTGCGATTTAGCGAGAGATGGGTGCCGGCAGTGGCTATGGCAGAGCCGCGAGAGCTCGAAGCGCGCGTGATCGCTCTGCTCGATCCTCACCGGCGGCGAGGAACTGTAGCACGGTGGCGCGCCGTCTTATGCGGGATAGCGACAGGGTTGCTCATCGTGCCGCTGGCCACGCTGCGGGCGCCAGCGCAAGCCCGCGCCGCCATCGCCGGATCGGTTTACGATGCCACCGGCGCAGCTATTCCGCGTGCGACCGTCACACTATCCAATCTCGACACCGGTTCCCGGGACACGCTGTCCACCAGCGAAGAAGGTTCGTATGCTTTCGTGGGGATTCCGGCAGGACGCTATGCGCTCGAGGTGGGCAAGCCGGGATTCAAATTGTTCACCCGGCGCGATATCGCGGTGGCGGCAAATGTCCCGGCACGGTTTGACCCGACGCTCGAGGTCGGCAGCGTGAATGAATCGGTGGATGTGATCGGGCAGAACGGCCGGCCGCCGCAGCCAGCGCTCGCAGCTATCCCCACGCGCATTCGAATCGGCGGAAACGTGCAGGCGACGAAACTGATTTCTCAAGTCAAGCCGGTCTATCCGGAAATTCTGCAGCAGCAAGGTATCGAGGGAACGATCCTGCTGCAGGCCATCATCGCCAAGGACGGCGGGTTGAGTGCCCTCGCGGTGATGAACGCGCTGGCCAATCCGGATTTGGCCAAAGCCGCCGTCGATGCCGTGAAGCAGTGGCGCTACGAACCCACGCTGCTCAATGGCAGCCCGGTGGAGGTCGCGACCACCATCAAGGTGAATTTCAAATTGAAATAACCCAGTCGCATTGTAGGCGAGTTGCGAGCCGTGACCAGAGGGAACGGTTTCCCCTAGCGTACGATCATCACTTCGGCCAGTTCTTTCTTACGAATCACGGGCACGGTGGCGTCCGCGGCGGGATAGCCTACCGGAATCAGCACAAATGGCCGTTCATTGGCCGGCCGCTCCAGAATGCGCGACAAGAATCCCATCGGACTGGGAGTGTGAGTGAGCGTGGCCAATCCGCTCGCATGGAGCGCGGCCAACAGAAATCCCACCGCGATTCCGACGGATTCATTGACGTAGTAGTGCTTGATGCGCCGCTCGCCGTCGATGCCGTAGTCCTCGCGGAAGACTACGATCAGATAGGGCGCCGTCTCCAGAAACGGCTTGTGCCAATCGGTGCCGAGCGCCGCCAGTGCTGCGAGCCATTCCTCCGGAAAACGGTGCTCGTAGTTGAATCGCTCTTCCTCTTCGGCGGCGATTCGAATCTGGCGTTTGATCTCCGGATCCTGGATAACGACGAAGCGCCAAGGCTGCTGATTGGCTCCCGAGGGAGCGCTGGCAGCGGCGCGGATAGCGTTTTCGATGAGCCGGAAATCGACCGGTTCAGGAGAGAAGTCGCGCACTGTGCGCCGCTCCCGGATGCGGTCGAGAAATTCCACGGAACGCTGCAATTGTTCTTGGGGGCTCAAGCGTTGAAAGCAGAGGCTCTCCTGTGGCACTCAAAAACTGTACCGCATCCCATGCTGATAAAATCATGCCGTGCAGAAAGCCATGATTCTAGGCGCGGCGTTGGCATTGGCCATCCCGGCCGCGGGCGTCACCATCACCAGCCAGCAGATTCGGGTTAGCGTTGAGCAGGACGGCGGCAAGGCGGCCGAGCACGTGGATATGCGCGTGAATGGTCAGTGGACGCCGGCCCTGGAATCCGGGGCCTCGGTGCCGGAATGCCAGGCGAACACCGTTGATGCATTCAGCGAAGGCGCGATTCGCGGGATTCGGATTCGCGGCCGCTGTGGCGCTTCCACCATTGTTCGCGAATTGCGCACCACCACCGAGCCTGATGCGATCGATGTGCGAGTGAGCTACACGCCCGCCGGCGCGGCTAGTTTGCAATCGGTCGAAGACCGCTACGATTTCCTCCCCGAGCGGCGCGCCGACGCCGGGCCGTTGAGCGGGCCGCTGGATTTCATCTGGAGCCAAAACATCAAGGGCGCGCCCAATCAGGTCGACGCGCATTGGACATTCAAATCGCCGGTCATCATGTTTCAACAGGGGCAGGTTTTCGCCGCGCTCATGCCCAGGCTGAACGACGTCACCCGCGACACGCTCACCCAGCAGCCGCTTGCATTGGATATGGACGTAACCAGCGCGGCGCGCCCCTGGCTCTCTTACGGCGCAGTTGCCTCCACGCCGCTCGGACACAGCTACTTCGAACGCTCAAAAGAAGGGCTGCCGCTCGCAACCGGCCGCGACGTGAAATACGAATATTGGATCGTGGCGTCCGCACAGCCGGCGAAGCTTGGCTACCGGCGCATGGTTCGCCTGCTCTGGGAGCAAACCGGGCACGGCAACTACATGAGCACCATCGACTTGCAGCGCAATTTCAAGCAGCCCGAGTTGTATCTATTTGACGACTGGCGCAAGGAAGCGTGGGTGCGCTATGCCAACCAGATGTATCGCGAATTCGATTGCGGCGGCGAGCGCTGTGCCACCCTGGTGAGCGAGCGAAACGTGGTGGGCGATTGGGATCATCCCGAAGACGACGCCTGGTTCAATTCGTGGTTCCAGACCCTGCGCACGGCGTATGGCTGGTACACCTGGGCCCGCAACGTGGGCGATAAGGATGTCATGATGCGGGCCGAGCGCGTCCTGAATCTGGCGCTGAAAGCCCCGCAAAAGGATGGCGCGTTTCCGATTATTTACCTGCTCAAGAGCCAGCGCTGGAGCACCGGCGACGGATGGGCAGCGTTCGTCGACGATTATCACGCCTTCAGCATGTCCTGGACCGGCTATTGGATGCTGCGCTGGGCGCACGATCTGGTTCCTGAGCGGAAAGTTGAGATCCTGGCTTATTGCAAGCGCTATGGCGATTTCCTGCTGGCTAAGCAATTGGCCAGCGGCTGTTTTCCGTCGTGGTACAACGCGAATCTGGAGCCGCGCGAAACGTTCCGCGATTTTAACGCCGAGAGCGCAGGGTCGGCCTTGTTCCTGGCGGAGTTGGCCGATGCCACTGGCGAGGCGAAGTATTCCGCCTCCGCCCAGAAGGCCATGCGCTTCGTTTCCAATCAAGTGCTGCCGCGCGAGCGCTGGTTCGATTACGAAACCTTCCATTCGTGCGCGCGCAAGCCGTTCGATTTCTATGATCGCTGGACGGCGCAATATCCGCAGAACAATCTTTCCACCATGCAGGCGGCCATGGCGTATCTCAAGCTCTACCACCTGACCAAGGACAAGGCATATCTCGAAACCGGCCGCGAGGTAGTCGATTATCTGCTGCTCACTCAGCAGGTGTGGAACCATCCGCTGCTTTCGCCGCGCCTGCTGGGCGGGTTCACGACGCAGAACACGGACGCCGAATGGAGCGATGCCCGCCAGAACTACGCGGCGCTGATCCTGATGGATTATTACAACGAGACCGGCGAGCAGGAATACCTGGAGCGCGCCGTAGCTGCCGCACGTTCGACCTTTTCGGTCGCGCCCTGGGAGAACTGGGCGCACACTGGATTTATCGACGAAAAAGGGTCGCTAACCGGCATCCACTGGGGGACGGGCAGCGCGATGACGTCGGTCGAGCTGATGGCGGGACAACTGGGCGACGCCTACGTGAACGTGAAGCGGAAGCAAGGCACGGGATTCAACGCCTGTACGCTCGATCGGCTGAAGGTCGACGGCACCAGGATCAGCTTCGACCTGACGGCAGCAGAGGTGTGGAAAGCACCGCTAACAGTTCGCTTCGAGGGCGCGGACCGGCGCGCCACTTACCGCATCACCGTGAACGGCAAACAGGCGGTTCACGTAAGTGGTGCCGATCTGGCCAAAAACGGCTTCCGCGCAGAGCCATAAGGAAATAAACCCTGGACGGGTAAGCTCAAACCCGGATTCTTTACGTCTAAATAATTGATTCAATCAAACGGGCTGGCACTGTCCCGGGTTTTTTGTCTTTTTCTGGGAAATACACTTCCGTGTAGTGTATTTCTCCCAAAAAAAGAATTCGTCCGCTACGTTTGTTTGTAACCTGTAACAAATACAAGCTATTCTGGGATCAGAAACGTTAAAAAAGCTGGCAGAAGACGTGCTCGTGAAGAACTGGCGTACACGATGTTCCAGGAACTGAAGTTCCAATTATCGACGGCGATTCTCACGATGGTTACCATCGCCGCCGGTGTGTCCGCAGTCATCAATTTTCAGCAGCAGAATAAGTTTCGCTTGCCGGACGATGGCGTGATCTGGGTAGATCGCACAGCGGGCGTCACGGCGCTGGAGGTCGTCGCTGGGGGTCCCGGCGCCAAAGCCGGTCTGCGAAGCGGCGATGTGGTGCGTTCCATCAACGGTTCCCCGATTACGGAAGCGTTGCAGGTGAGCCAAATTCTGGTGGGAGTTGGCTCCTGGAAGAGGGCGGAATTTGAAGTCGAGCGCAGTGGCGTGGAATTCAAGACGCCGCTGATTATCGGCGACGTTCCGCCCGACTCCTGCAAGGCTCTACCTGTACATCGTGGGAGTGACGTATCTGGCCATCGGCTTGTTCGTCTATTTCCGCCGCGGCAGCGCGCATAAAGCGCAGCATTTCTACGTTTTCTGCCTCACGTCGTTCATCTTCTGCACGTTCCATTACACGGGCAAGCTGAATAACTTCGACAAGCTGATTTACTGGGGCAACGTGGTCGCGGGCCTGCTCGCGCCCACGGTGTTCCTGCATTTCTGCCTCACGTTCCCGGAACCTCGCAAGTGGCTGCGCTCCAGAATCCGGGTGGCCGGCCTGTATGTCGTGACGGCGGCCATGATCCTGGTGTTCGCGGGATTCGCTTCCGGCACGCTGCGCTCGTCGCTCTCGCTGCTGGAAACGCGCTGGCTGCTGGACCGCATCTGGATCGGCGCGCTGACCGCGATCTACCTGCTGGGCGCGTTTGCGCTCAGCCTGGAATACCGCAACGCCGAAGATCCCATCGTGCGCCAGCAGTTGAAGTGGCTGCGCAACGGCGCCTTGTACGGAATCCTGCCATTCGCATTGCTCTACGCCACGCCTTACGTGATCGGCTTTGTTCCGAGCGCGGCCATGAAACTCTCCGTGCTGACGCTGCAACTGGTCCCGCTTACACTCGCCTACGCGGTGGTGCGCTACCGGCTGATGGACGTGGACATTCTGTTCCGGCGCGGCTATGCCTATACGCTTGCGACTTTGGCCGTGCTGGCGGCATTCTACGGCCTGGTTTTCTCGCTCGGCAGCCTGGTGCAGAAAAACTTCAAGGATCTGGGCAACACCGGAATGGTCGCGGTCATGCTGCTGGCCGCGTTTCTGTTCCAACCGCTGCGCAATTGGATCCAAGAACGTCTGGACCGCTATTTTTACCGCGATCAGTATGATTACCGTCGGACGCTGGTCGAGTTCGCCCGCGAGCTGAGTTCGGAAACCGATCTGGACGCCATGCTGCGCTCCCTGGCCGAGCGCCTCACCCAGACCCTGGCTATCCAGCATCTGGCATTTTTCCTGGCGGAAGAAGCCGCGGCCGGTGAAGGCGAGCGTTTCTACCTGAAAATGGGCGTGGGGCTGAAGGACCGCAGCGGCCGCGCGATACGGCCTGGCGATCCGCTCGATCTCAGCTTCCTGCACGGCGAGCCGGACCGGCCCTATCTGTTCTTTGAACGCACGCGGCACCGGCTGGATGCTATCTCTCACAGCCGTCCGCCGGCCGTGCGCCGCGCGATTGAAGATTTGGATCTCACCTATTACGTGCCGTGCACGGTGCGCGGGCGCATCATCGCGTATCTCGGCGTGAGCCGCACGGAATCGGGTGATTTTCTTTCCAGCGTGGATGTGGAACTGCTGCTGACGCTCTCCGGCTATGTCGGAATCGCCATCGAAAACGCGCGCCTGTACCGTTCGCTCGAACGCAAGGTCGAGCAGTATGAGCGTCTGAAAGAGTTCAGCGAGAACATCGTCGAATCCATCAACGTCGGCATTCTGGCTGCCGATCTGGAGGATCGGGTGGAGAGCTGGAACTCGCAGATGGAGCAGTTGAGCGGCATCGCGCGCGACAAAGCGCTGGGGCGGACTCTATCTTCGCTGTTTCCGGGCGGCCTGGCGGAACAGTTTGAGCGCGTACGCGGCGAGACCGGCATCCACCACATCTACAAGTACGTGCTGCGGCCGACCGCGTGGATCGCGGGACGTAACGGGCACGCGAACGGGAATGGCAACGGCGCGGCGCCCGCTCCGCGGGAAGCAACTCTGAACGTGGCCATCGCGCCGCTGGTTGCCAAGGACCAGCAGCAGATCGGACGCCTCATTATTTTCGACGACGTCACCGATCGCGCCGAGCTTGAGACGCGCTTAGTGCAAGCTGACAAGCTGTCCAGCATCGGACTGCTGGCAGCCGGTGTAGCGCACGAAGTGAATACGCCGCTGGCCGTGATCTCGACTTACGCCCAGATGCTGGCCAAGCAGGTTGCCGATGACGAGCAGAAATCCAAGCTGCTCGACAAGATTGCCAACCAGACTTTCCGCGCCAGCGAAATCGTCAACGGCCTGCTGAACTTCTCGCGAACCTCGTCCACCGAATTCGGCGCCGTCGACTTGAATCGCGTGATTCAGGAAACACTGTCGCTATTGGAGCACCAACTGCAAAAAGCCGGGATTAACGTTCGCGCAGATTTGGATCCTGAACTGTCCTCGATTCACGGCAATCCGGGCAAGCTGCAACAGGTTTTCCTGAACCTGTTTCTTAACGCGCGCGACGCCATGGAGACCGGTGGCACGCTCGAAATCCGCACCTCCGCTGATGAAAGCGGCGCCGGCGTGGATGTCTCCGACACCGGCCACGGGATCGCTCCGGAAAATCTGCTGCGCATCTACGATCCGTTCTTCACCACCAAGTCCGCGCGCAAGGGAACCGGGCTGGGGCTATCGGTCACGTACGGAATCGTCCACGAACATGGCGGCGCTATTGAAGTATTGAGCCGCCCTGGCGGGGGCACATGCTTCCACCTGGAATTTCCCTGGTCCAAGGCCGGTGAGCCGCCTGTCGAAGCCGCGAGGAAACCTGTGAATGCCTGAAACGCTGGTTGCCGGCGAACAAGCGATTGCCACTTCCAAGGGCAACGTTTTGGTGATCGACGATGAGCCCGGAATCCGCGAGAGTTTGGACGCGCTGCTGGCAAGCGAAGGCTATCACGTCGACCTCGCCGCCAACGCCTCCGAAGGCGTCCACAAACTCGAGACCCGCCTCTACGATCTGGTACTCCTCGATCTGATGATGCCGGACCGCTCCGGCATGGACGTGCTGCGCGAAGTGCGCGAGCGCGATCGCGAAACGCCCATTCTGATGATCACCGCGTACGGCTCAGTCGACGCCGCGGTCACGGCGCTCAAGCTCGGCGCCAACGATTTCCTCACCAAGCCCTGGAAGAACGATCACCTGCTGTTTGAAATCAACCGCATGATCGCCGAGCGGCGCTTGCTGTTTGAGAACACCCATCTCAAGCGCGCCTTCAAGCAGCGCTACAGCTTCCCCAACATCATCGGCAAAAGCGACCGCATGCAGCGCGTGCTCGATCTGGTTGGGCAGGTCGCGGCCAGCCGTTCGACCATCCTCATCACGGGAGAAACGGGCACAGGCAAGGAACTCGTCGCCAAGGCGATTCACACCCACTCGCCGCGCTCGGAGAATCTTTTCGTGGCCGTCAACAGCGGCTCGCTGCCGCCGGACTTGCTGGAATCCACGCTGTTCGGGCACGTGAAGGGCGCGTTCACCAGCGCCATCCAGTCGCGCAAAGGCTATTTTGAAGTGGCCGACCGCGGCACGATTTTCTTCGACGAGATCGGCAACATCGGCCCGGAGACGCAAACCAAGCTGCTGCGGGTGATCCAGGAAAAGGAGTTCATGCCACTGGGCTCGACCGACACCATCAAGGTCGATGTGCGCATTCTGGCCGCCACTAACGCCGACTTGCGCAAGCTGGTCGAGGAAAAACTATTTCGCGAAGACCTGTATTACCGGCTCAACGTGATCAACATCGCGCTGCCGCCCCTGCGCGATCGCAAGGAAGATATACCTGCCCTGGTGGAATTTTTCTTTACGAAGTACTGCCGCGAGAATGAAAAGTACCTCGACCCGACCGGGCGCAGCCTGCTGCATTTCCAGCCTGAAGCCATGCAGGTGCTGATGGACCATAGCTGGCCAGGCAACGTGAGGGAACTGGAAAACGTGGTGGAGCGCGCGGTGGTGCTGGCGTCCGATACTTCCGTGCCGGTCGATGTTTTGCCCGATCATCTGTTACAAGCCAGCGGCATGAAACTGCGCCGCGCCGATGGCGGCGCGCTGCCGGCGGACGCGTCGCTATTCGAAATCGTAGCCGACTATGAGCGCCGCATTATCATCGAACGGCTGGAACAAGCTGGCTGGAGCCAGACCGAAGCTGCCGATAGCTTGCATGTGCCGCTCTCCACTCTGAATCAAAAAATCAAACGCCTCAATATTGAAATCCGCCGGAAATCGGACGGCAAAGTCTAATAGACTTAGCTAATCGACTAAGCTAGGCCCCGGCTGCATCGCGATCCGTTCGATCGGCTGCTGGTGGCGCAGGCTCAAGTCGAGAACATGTTGCTGCTGACCGCGGATACCCAAATCAGGCGCTATTCCGTCAAAGTAATCTGGTAGATTCGCAGCCTTCGTTTACAATCCTAAGATGGACTCGGTCACTCGAAGAGAATTTGTCGGCGCTACTGCCGCCAGCTTGCTCACGGCGCGCGCATATTCGCAGGTCGCCGGCGCCAACGAACGGCTGCGCGTCGGCATCATCGGCTGCGGCGGCATGGGGACCGCCCACATGAAGGCGCTCGCCACCATGAAGGCTAGCGACAACGTGGAGATTGTCGCGGTGTCCGACGTCTACGACAAGCGCCGCGACGCGGCCGCGCAACTCACCGGCGGCAAACCCTACAAGGAATATCGCGCTCTGCTCGAAAGCAAAGACGTCGACTACGTCCTGATCACCACGCCGGAGCACTGGCACTACCAGATGACGGTGGACGCGATCGATCACGGCAAGCACGTTTACTGCGAAAAGCCGATGACGCAGACCATCGAGCAATCCAAGCGCGTGATCGCCAAGCTGAAGCGCAAGAAAATCAAGATGCAGGTGGGCGTGCAAGGCATGTCCGACGATTCCTACGAGACCGCGCGCAAATATATCAAGGAAGGCGCGCTGGGCAATGTGGTGATCGCGCAGATCGATTATTCCCGCAACTACCAGCGCGATTTCTGGGTGGAGCAGGACGACCCGGACGTGCGTCCCGGCGAGAATCTGGATTGGAAAGCCTGGCTCGGGCCCGCGCCCAAGCGACCGTATCGATCCTGATCGTTTCCTGCATTGGCGCCGCTACTGGGATTATTCCGGCGGCATTGCGAGCGACTTGTTCATCCACCGTGTCACGCGCATGATCAAAGCGCTGGATCTCACGTTTCCGCAGTACGCCAGCGCGAGCGGCGGCAAGTACGAATTCACCAAGAGCGCCGCTGAGATTCCGGATACGTTCAACATCTCGCTGGATTATCCCGGCGGGCCGTCGGTGCTTTTGGTTTCCTCGATGGCCAACGACACGCCGGTCGAACACGTGATTCGCGGCCACAAAGCTACCCTGACGTTCACGCGCACCGGGTTCACGATTAAGCCGCAGCGCGAATATGCGAAGGACATGCAGCCCATCGAGCACAAGAAGACGGGCGGCGAAGAGATCGATCTGCACCACCGCAATTTGCAGGCGGCCATCCGTCACGATGCGCCGCTCAAGTGCGATTCGATGCTGGGCTATTACGGTGTCGCGGCTTGCGTGATGGGCGTGGAATCGTATCGCAAGCGTAAGTACATGGCCTGGGACAAGGCCAAGGAGCGCATCGTTCGTGCATAAGGCGCTGCTCGCTCTGCTGGTGCCTTGCCTGGCGCTGGCGCAATATGACATGGTGCTGCGCGGCGGCCACGTCATCGATCCAAAGAACGGCATCGACCGGCGCATGGATGTCGCTATTCAGGGCGACAAGATCGCCGCCGTCGAACCGGAGATCGCGGCCGGGCGCGGCAAGAAAGTGATCGACGTCGACCGGCCTCTACGTGACGCCGGGGCTGGTCGACATCCACACGCACACGTTCAACGCCACTGGCATTCGTGGCGCCTGGGCGGGCGACGAAAGCGTGGTGCCCGATGTGCTGAGCTTTCGCACAGGCGTTACCACCGAAGCCGATGCCGGCAGCTCCGGCTGGCGCAATTTCGAAACGTTCCGCCATTTCATCATCGACCGCGCCCGTACGCGCGTTTTCGCGTTCATCAATATTGCGGGGCTGGGGATGATCTCCGATATCACGGAGCAGGAGCCGAGCGATTTTCAGGCCGCCGAAGTGGCTAAGCTCGCCAAGAAACATCGCGACGTAGTGGTGGGGGTGAAATCAGCGCACTATCAGCGCGCCGACTGGCTGTCGGTCGATCGCGCAGTGGAAGCCGGCACGATGGCGGGCATTCCAGTGATGGTGGATTTTGGGTACTTCCTGCCGGAGCGCCCTTACTGGCAACTGGTGACGCAGCATCTGCGCCCGGGCGACATCAGCACGCATATGTTCCGGGGGCCGGTGCCTTACGTAGATGAAAACGGCAAGCTGCTGGATTACCTGCGGCAGGCTCGCGCGCGTGGCGTCAGGTTCGATGTGGGCCACGGCGGCGGCAGCTTCGTGTTGCGCAACGCCGTGCCAGCAATCGCGCAGGGATTCTATCCGGACTCCATTTCAACCGACCTGCACGCCGGCAGCATGAACGGAACCATGATGGACATGCCGACGACCATGTCCAAATTTCTGGCGATGGGCATGCCGCTGAAAGACGTTGTGCTGGCATCTACGTACACGCCGGCGCAGATGATCCAGCACGCGGAACTGGGGAATCTTACGGTGGGTGCGGTGGCGGACGTCGCGGTCTGGCGGCTTGCGGAGGGCGATTTCGGGTTCGCTGACGCGGGCAACGGTGTGATTCACGGGAAGCAGCGGCTGACGTGCGAAATGACGCTGCGGGCGGGAGCGGTGGCGTGGGATTGGAACGCCCGCGCCGGCGTGGACTACAAGACCCTGGGGCCGACTTACGGCGTGCGACCGGGAGTGGACCAGATCATCAAACCCGGGAAATAAGACATTTTACGCAGAGACGCAGAGTGCACAGAGAAATTACTAAGATTTTCAGTGTACTGTGCGTCTCTGCGAGAAACGTTTTGGTCTTTTATTCGTAGCGCAACGCGATCGAGGGATCTATGCGTGACGCGCGCCGCGCGGGAATGATTGCCGCGGCCGAGCCTACCACCAGCAGCACCGCGGCTGCCACCAGAAGCGTCGCGCTATCGTCCGGTTGTAGCCCATAGAGCAGCGTCTTTAGGAAGCGCGCCCCTACGAAGGCCAATACCAGTCCGCAAGCGATTCCCGCGGTCACGATGACCAGGCTCTCACCAACGAATAGCCTCACCACGTCGCCGGCGCGCGCACCCACCGCCATGCGAATGCCAATTTCCCGCCGGCGTCGCGCGACAGCATACGCAATCGCACCGTAGAGTCCGATCACCGCGAGAAAAGTCGCGACCACACTGAAGAAGCTCGAGAGTGCAGCCAGCAGGCGCTCCGTCGATAGCGCCTGGTCTACTTGCGCATCGAGCGTTCGCACGTCATAGACCGGAAGTTTGGGGTCGATGGAGCGAACCAGTTGCCGCACTTGCGCGATGATGTCCGCCGTTGCGCCGGTGGTGCGGGCTTCGAGCGTGAGCTCTTCCTTCGATCGCTGCGCCAGCGGAATATAGACGGTGATCGGCGGCTCTTCACGCATTTCTTGATACTTGGAGTTTCTTGCCAAACCCACAATCTCCACGTCGGTGTCGCCGCCCCATTTGAAATGGCGGCCGACCGGATTCTGCCCGGGCCAATAGAACGCGACAAAACGTTCATTGACTATGGCCACCGTCTGGGTTCCCTTGCGGTCGTGTTCGCTGAATTCGCGGCCAAACAAGACGGGCGTGCCCAGGGTCTGGAAGTAGCCAGGGCTGGTGTGTATGAAGAAGCTGTCCGGCTCATGGTCGCCCAACGAAACGTGGCCCGGTACTTGGATGTCGGACGCAAACATGCGTCCCGAAAGCGGACTGATGTCGGATAAGGCCGCGGATTCAACTTGCGGCAAACTCCTGGTTCGGCGAAGCAGCGTTTCGAAGAGCGCGTCGGAGTCGGCTTGTTTGTATCCGCTTCGGCCCGGGTTAAGCGTGAGCAGAATGGTATGGCCGGGCCGAAAACCAAGATCGGCGGTCCTCAGGTTTCGTAATGTCCGGCCGAAGAGGCCAGCGCCCACCAGTAGCACCAGTGACATTGCGATCTGCGCAGCGATCAGGACGGAACGGAGCCGTTTGCGGCTTCGAAACCCACGCTGCATTTGGCCCAGGAGGCCAACATGCGCCGACTGCCATGAGGGAATCGAACCGAACAGCAGGCCGGTCAGAATCGAAAGCGCGGCAGTGAAGAGCAGCACGGTGAGATCGGGCTGAACTTCGAGCGATGATCCGGCCCGATTGCCCGCCAGAAAGTACAGCAGACTATCGCACATCCAGAACGACACCAGCAATCCAGCCGCGCCGCCGAGTGCAGACAGCATGATGCTCTCCACCAGGAATTGCCGAACCAGCCGCCCCTGAGTGGCACCGAGCGAAAGGCGCACCGATATTTCGCTGCGGCGCTCGGTCGAACGCGCCAGCAGCAGTCCTGCCAGGTTCGCGCAGGCAATCAGCAGCACCAGGGCAACCATGGCGGCCAGCACGAGCGTGGGTTTCTGCAGAATCGTGCGCCGCCATGCAAAGCCTTGCGAAGCGTCAAATAACCGCATTGTGCTTTTTTCGTTCGGGCGCTCGTCGGTATGAACCTGGGAAGCAAGCGCGTCCAACCTTAGTTCGGCCTGCTGGCGCGAGACGTCCGGCTTCAACCGGCCCAAGAATTGCAGCCATACCCACCCGCTGGAATCGCGCGTAATCCCGTTGAAGGGCTGCGACATTGAGGTAGGAATCTGGATGAGATAGTTTCCTTGCAGTTCGGGTCCCTGAAAGCCGGCGCGCGTGACGCCGACAATTTGAAATGGCATTGCATTGAGTAGAATCGGCCGGCCGAGAATTTGCGGGTCGCCGCCGAAACGCTCCTGCCACAGGCGATAGCTGATCACGCAGACGGGGTTCGTGCCGGCAGCGCCGTCATCGTCGGGCGTCAGCACGCGGCCTAGTGCGGCGTCTACGCCGAGGACACGGAAATAATTTCCGCTCACAAGTTCGCCTTGAATGCGCTCGGTCGAGCCGGAAGCCGTTAGATTGACTTGAACCGGAACCCTTGCCAACATTCCGGAAAACACGTCGTTGCGCTTTTCCAGCTCGCGAAAGAAGGGATAGCCGAACGCCGAATTCAGCCCTTGCGATGTCTGCTGCCGGATCATCACTAATTGCTCCGGATGCGGCACTGGCAGGGTCTTCAAAAGAATCGCGTTGACGAAGGAGAAGACGGCGGTGTTGGCGCCAATTCCTAGCGCAAGGGACGCAACGGCCACGGCTGTGAACGCCGGGCTCTTGCGGAGCATCCGTGCGCCATAGCGAATGTCGTGCGCCAGCGATTCCAGCCAGCGCCAGCCCCAGACTTCGCGGCTATGTTCCTTGAGCAGGGCCGGATTCCCGAACTGGCGCCGGGCCGCGTGCTCGCCTTGATCTTCTGTCTTCATGGCGAGGTGGAAGCGCATTTCTTCTTCGAGATCCTGCTCGAATTGTTTGCGCCGCAGAAGATGCTGAAGGCACCGCCAAATTCGCATAGTTGAATCTCCTAAGCGGGCCGCATCACGCGCGCGATAGCGGCAAACAAGCGGTCGAAGTTCGATACTTCGTGGCCGAGTTGCTTGCGGCCCGCGGCGGTGAGCTGGTAGTAACGCGCGCGGCGATTGTTGGCGGATTGGCCCCATTCGGCTTCGATCCAGCCTTGCAATTGCATGCGTTGCAGCGCCGGGTAGAGCGACCCTTCCTCCACTTGCAGCACGTCATCGGACATCTGTTGGATGTGGAGGGCTATACCGTAGCCATGCATGCGGCCGCGCTTCAGAGTTTGCAGAATGAGCATGTCGAGCGTTCCGGGGAGAAGCTCGCTTTTGGTTTTTGGCTTTCCCATAGTTATTCTATGGGTAGAATAGTCGGGCGTCGCGAAGAAGTCAACCCCTTGTTCAGGGCAGGGTTTCTTTGGCGATTTTCTCTTTTTGCTCGGCGCGAAACTGGTGGAGCTTCGCCCGCAGCTCAGGCCGGTGATTGGCCAGGATCGCGATAGCCAGCAGCGCGGCGTTCTTAGCGCCGGGCGCGCCGATCGCCAATGTGCCAACAGGAATGCCGGCCGGCATTTGCACCGTCGAGAGCAGCGAATCCATGCCGTGCAGCGCCTTGCTTTCCATCGGGACGCCGAGCACAGGCAGCGTGGTGTAGGCAGCGGTCACACCGGCAAGATGCGCTGCGCCGCCTGCTCCCGCGATGATCACTTCGAGCCCACGGCCTTCGGCTTCGGCGGCAAACGCGCAAGCCAATTCCGGCGTGCGATGCGCGGACAACACCCGGTTCTCGTGCGCCACGCCAAACTGCGTGAGCGTCTCACTGGCCCCACGCATAGCTTCCCAATCGGACTTACTGCCCATGATGACAGCGACTAGAGGTTTGGATTCGTTCGACATGATCGTTATTGACTGTAGCCCGGCTGGCCGTCGAAGTTGCGCAGGTATTCGGTTTTGACGACTTCCAGACCCGCGCCGGCCATGCGGCCGAGCAGCGCAATAATTTGCTGCGGAGTCACGACGCCTCCGCTAAAACGACAGCGAAAACTGCCGGTGCAAAACGTCTCCGGCATACCATTGGGCCAAACTGTGACGCCGCGATCCGAAATCAAACCGAGCGTCAGGCCGTCGCCACTCAGCGTTTTGACGATATCGCCCAACTGATCGGGAGTGCGGTCGGATTCCAAATAAATATCGACGCCTACCAAATCCGTTTTTGCCGTGAGCTTCGCCGCCATCTTGCTGGCCTTGGCCGGCGCTGCTTTTGAGTAACTCGCGACTTTCAAAGTCTGCGGCTTCTGGCCGAGCCGCGCGACCACGGCTTGCGCAAATTCCTTGGTCCCGACTTTCTGTTTGCTGACGCCCTCCGCGAAAATGTCGTAAGTGTGGACGCCGTCTTCGATGGTGCGCAGCCAGGCGTTGTGCACGCGCTCGGCAACTTCCGGTTGGTCGATGTGCACCAGCATCAGCACCGCGCCCAGCAGCAGTCCGGATGGATTTGCCAGATTCTGATTGGCGCGCCGCGGGGCCGAACCGTGAATGGCTTCGAACATCGCGCAGTGATCGCCGATATTGGCTGAACCGGCCAAACCCACTGACCCTGCAATCTGCGCGGCGACGTCGGAAAGAATATCGCCGTACAAATTCGGCATGACGATGACGTCGAATGCTTCGGGCGTGTCGGCCATTTTGGCGGCGCCGATATCGACGATCCAGTGCTCGTTGACGATGTCGGGATATTCAGCCGCGATTTCGTCAAAGACTTTGTGGAAGAGACCGTCGGTCATCTTCATGATGTTGTCTTTGGTGAAGCAAGTGACTTTCTTGCGGTTAGTGCGCCGCGCGTATTCGAAGGCGTAGCGAACAATCTTTTCGCAGCCTGGCCGCGAGATCAGCTTGAGGCACTCCATCACGTTGGCGCTCAGGCGGTACTCGATGCCGGCGTAGAGATCCTCTTCGTTCTCGCGAACGATGACGACGTCCATCTTGTGATGTTTGGTTTCGACGAACGGATGATAGGCCACGCAGGGCCGCACGTTGGCGTAGAGGCCCAGAGTCTTGCGCGTGGTGACGTTCAGGCTCTTGAAACCGCCGCCCTGAGGCGTGGTGATGGGAGCCTTTAAGAAAACTTTGGTGCGGCGCAGGGATTCCCACGCGCTGGGCTCGATCCCGGTCGCGATGCCGCGCAGATAGACTTTTTCGCCGATCTCGATAGGCTCGAGCGCGATAGCCGCGCCGGCTGCCTCGAGAATCTGGATCGTGGCATTCATGATCTCGGGACCGATGCCGTCGCCGTACGCGACCGTGATAGGAGTTTTCGCTGGCATAGAGGTGAATTTCTCACCTTAAAGAATAATCGCTGGCAAAGCAAGCCATATAGGATAATGAAAGTTCCCGGACACGCCATGAAGATTTGTTACCTGGACGCCTTTTCGGGCATCAGTGGAGATATGTTGGTGGGCGCGCTGGCCGATGCCGGCGCGGACCAAACCGCATTGCTGCACGCGTTGAATCCCATTGCACAGGGCGCGGAGCTGTCTTTCGAAAAGGTGAAACGTTGCGGAATTGGCGCCACCAAGTTTCGCGTGGCTGCGCCGGCGAGCGACAAACACCGTCATCTTTCGGGAATTCTTAAGATTATCGACGGCGCGGTATTGCCGGATCGCGTAAAACAAAATGCGTCGGCTGTGTTCCGGCGGCTGGGCGAGGCGGAAGCGCGCGTGCACCAGATGCCCATCGAGAAAGTGCATTTTCACGAAGTGGGCGCGGTGGATTCGATCGTCGATATTGTGGGCGCGTGCCTGGGTTTCGAACTGCTGGGCGTGGATGAGATTGTCTGCTCGCCACTGAACGTGGGCAGCGGGACCGTCAAAAGCGAACACGGCATCCTGCCGGTACCGGCACCGGCAACTGCGGGACTACTCGAAGGCAAGCCGGTTTACGCCCGCGGACCCGCTGTCGAACTGACCACGCCGACTGGCGCCGCGGTGGCCGTCACCCTGGCGAAAGATTTCGGCGTGCTGCCCGCGATGCGTATCGCACGCACGGGCTACGGTGCGGGCGATCACGAGTTCGCCGAACAGGCCAACGTGCTGCGCGTGCTGCTGGGCGAAACGACAGGCGCGCAGGAAGCAACTACGGTCGCGGTGATCGAAGCCAATATCGACGATGCCAATCCGCAGGTGCTGGGATACGCGGTCGAGCGACTGCTGGAAGCCGGAGCGCTGGACGCCACTCTGCAAGCGCTCTCGATGAAGAAAGGCAGGCCGGGCATGCTGCTGCGCGTGATCGCGCGTCCTGAGAACCGCGAAGCGCTGGCAGCAATCGTATTTGCGGAAACCCCTACCCTTGGCCTGCGCATTTATTCGGCCGAGCGGCGCGTGGAAGCCCGGAGCTGGGTCGAAGTCGAAACGCAGCACGGCAAAGTGCGCGTGAAAGTGTCGGGCAGCGGATCGTTCGCGCCCGAATACGAAGACTGCCGCCAACTGGCGATCGCGACCGGCGTTCCGCTCAAACAAATTCTGGCGGAAGCGGGCCACGCCTACATGAAAAATTCGAAATGAAATACTACCTCACAACTCCCATTTACTATGTGAACGCCGCGCCGCACATCGGGCACACGTACACCACCATTGCGGCCGATGCCATCAAGCGCTTCAAGCGCATGCAGGGGTTCGACGTTACGCTGACCACCGGCACCGACGAGCATGGCCAGAAAGTGGAGCGCGCTGCCAAGGCCGCCAGCAAGGCTCCGGAAGAATTTGTGGCGGGTGTCGCTGCCGAGTTCAAAAAGCAGTGGGACGCCTTCGGCTTGCAGTACGACCATTTCATCCGCACCTCCGATCCTGAGCATCACAAGACCGTGCAGTGGCTGTTCGAGCGCTGCCGCGCCAACGGATTTATCTACAAGGGAAATTACACGGGGCAGTATTGCTCGTATGACGAACTTTATGTGAACGAGGCAAATCCAGGCGATCCGTGTCCAGAGTGCGGCCGGCCTACGGAGACGGTCACCGAAGAGAATTATTTTTTTAAGCTCTCGGTTTTTCAGAACAAGCTACTGGAGCTCTACGACAAGCAGCGCGATTTTATTCTGCCGGAAAGCAAACGCAATGAAGTGATTTCGTTTGTCAAACAAGGGCTGGTGGATCTCTCGATCACTCGGACCACCATCAAGTGGGGCATTCCCGCGCCGGTCGAGGGGCATCATGTTTTCTACGTGTGGTTCGATGCGCTGATCGCTTACATGAGCGCGGTAAAAGGCACCGACCTGTGGCCCGCCGATCTGCATCTCATTGGCAAAGAGATCATGCGTTTTCACGCGATTTTCTGGCCGGCATTCCTAATGGCAGCCGATTTGCCGCTACCCAAACGCATCTTCGCACACGGCTGGCTGCTGTTTGAGAACGACAAGATGAGTAAGTCGCGCGGCAATATCGTGCGCGCCGAACCCATCCGGCAAGTGATGGGCGCCGACGCACTGCGTTATTTTCTGCTGCGCGAAATCGTGTTCGGCCAAGATGGCAGCTTCAGCTACGACGCGCTGATTGGACGCTACAACTCGGATCTGGCGAACGGGCTGGGCAATTTGTCGAGCCGGACGCTGGCGATGATTAATCAATACCGCGAAGGCACGGTGCCTGCTGGCTCGGCTGGTGACATGGCGACTGTCGCTGCGGAAACCATTCAGGTTGTGTCCGCTGCTTTCGAAGCCTTCGAATTTTCCAAAGGCCTCGAAGCCGTATGGGCACTGCTTTCCGTGGTCGACAAGTTCATCGTGGAAAAAGCGCCGTGGAAGCAGGCGAAGGAACCGGACGGCGCCGCCCTCGACGCAACGCTGTATACCGCCGCGGAAGCGCTGCGCATTGCAACCGTGTTGCTCGCGCCAATCCTTCCCGAATCCTGCGCTAAGATTTGGGCGCAGCTGGGCATGCCGGACCCGCTCGAATCCATTCGACTCGATTCGCTCAGATGGGGCCAATTGCAGGCTGGTCAAAAAGTCGGCAAGACGTCGCCTGTTTTTCCGCGCATCGAAGCCAAGCCTGCCATCGAGGCCATGCGCGCTTTGGAGGAAAAAGTTTCGGCCGAACAAGCCGTGATTCTGGGTAGGCCCGCAGCTGCGGCACCCGCGCAGGACAACAAGATCGCCATCGAAGACTTCACCAAAGTCGAAATGCGCGTCGGCAAAGTGCTCTCGGCCGAGCGCGTCAAAGGTGCCGACAAGCTGCTGCACATGCAAGTGGATATCGCAGAAGCTGAACCGCGCTCCATCGTGGCCGGCATTGCCGACGCCTACACGCCGGAAGAATTGATCGGGCGCAAAGTGGTGATCGTGGCCAACCTGCAGCCGCGCAAGCTGCGCGGGTTGACGTCGAACGGGATGATCGTGGCGGCGTCGCGCGAGGGCGACAAGCCGGTGTTGGCAAGCTTCCTCGAAGACGTGCCGATCGGGGCGCGCCTGAAGTGAACCTGATCGATTCCCACTGCCATCTGGACGGCGAGCCGTTCGACGCGGATCGTGACGCCGTGATCGAGCGGGCGCGCGCCGCCGGGGTGTCCCGCATGCTGGCCATCGGCACAGGCGGCGGTCCGCCCGATCTCGAAGCCGGAATTCGCCTGGCGGAAAAATATCCGTTCATTTACGCCACGGTGGGCGTGCATCCGCACGAGGCGGCCAAAGCCACACCGGAGATTTTGACGCGATTGCGCCCTTTGGCCGAGCACGCGAAAGTGGTCGCGGTCGGCGAGATCGGCCTGGATTATCATTACGATTTTTCACCGCGCGATGTTCAGCGCTGCGTGTTCATCGAGCAACTCAAGGTCGCCGCGGAAGCCGGAAAACCCATCGTGATCCACACGCGCGAAGCCTGGGACGATACGCTGCAAATTCTCGCGGACCATGCGCTCGCCAACGGCGGCATTATGCATTGCTTCACCGCTGGACGCGCCGAAGCCGCGCAGGCACTCGCACTCGGCTTTCATCTGAGCTTCGGCGGCGTGATCACCTTCCCCAAAGCGCAGTCCGTGCGCGAGGCCGCGGCCCTGGTTCCAGAAAACCGCCTGTTGATCGAGACCGACTGCGCCGTACTTAGCGCCTGTTCCGCATCGCGGCAAACGCAACGAGCCGGCATTCATCGTCGAAACCGTGCGCAAGCTGGCAGAGGTGCGCGGAACCACCGCGGAGGCCATCGCCGAAGCCACCACGCGCAATTTCGAAACGCTTTGTTTGCGCGGCTTAGGCGCAAATGAGTAAACTGGTGGGACTCTGATGGGACTCGGGAAGTTGGGCCAGGCTCTCAGCGCCAGAGAGATCTTCGAACTTGTGAAGAGCGATCTGGAGCGCGTCGAAAAAGAGATCAGCCTGGAATCCGTAGCGTCGGTGGACGCGATCACCGCGATCGGCCAGTACCTGCAAGAGGCCGGCGGTAAGCGCCTGCGCCCTTCCCTGCTCCTGCTCTCTGCGAAATTAATTGGCGGTGGCGGCGAGAGCGCCGTGCGTTTGGGTGCGGTGGTGGAACTGATTCATGCTGCAACGCTGGTGCACGACGACGTAATCGACGCCGCCGAAACGCGCCGAGGCCGGCCCTCGGCTAACGTCCAATGGGGCAACCATACCTGCGTGCTGGCGGGCGACTGGCTCTACATGCAGGCGTTTCAGATCGCGCTGCGCGAGCGCAATTTTCATATGCTCGATCTGCTGATCGGCCTCACGCAGATGATGGTGGAGGGCGAGCTGTTGCAGCTCGAGCGCATTGGCCGCATCGATATCAGCGAAGCCGATTGCATGGAGCTGGTGGACCGCAAGACGGCGTGCCTGTTTTCCGTTTGCGCCAAGCTGGGCGCGATTACGGCAGGCGCCGATTCCCGCACGGAAGAAAAGCTGGGCGACTTCGCCTGGAACCTCGGCATGGCGTTTCAACTGGTGGACGACATGCTGGACTTCACCGCGCGCGAAAAGACTCTCGGTAAGCCCGTCGGCGGAGATTTGCGCGAGGGCAAGGTCACGCTGCCACTGGTGTATGCGTTGGAGCGAGCAAGCTACGACGGAACGCAATCTGGTAGAGCGCGTCTTGCAGGACCGGCACTATGACAACGTCGGCCTGCGCGAGATCGTGGCGCTGATCGAAAAATACGGCGGCATTGAGCGCGTCAAGGCGCGTGCGCAGTCGTTCACTGATAAAGCGCGACGGCTGATTGGCGAGTTTCCCGAATCGCCGTACCAGCGGGCGTTGTACGCGGTTACTGAGTTGATTACCGAGCGGGATCATTAACGAGAACGCAGGTCGCCTTCTGTTCCTAAATAGGAAATTCTTCACGCACCAGCGCTAGCGCCTCTTCCTTCGTCGCCACCCGGTGTTCGAGCTGCGCGTCTTCCGCAGCCGCAAGCATGCGCGCAAATGCCGGGCCCGGACAGTAACCGGCGGCGATCAGATCGTCACCGGTTAGCAGCAGCACAGGCTTCAACTGCTCCACTGGCAGCTCTTCGAACTTGCTCTTCATGAATTCGTACGTTTCCAAATTACGATGGCTGGATAGGCAATCCAGGCGATGGAGCTCCAGGTGTTCGGCGAATCGATCCAGGCGCAGGAAGCGTTTCAGCGTACTCTCGCGCATGCGTGGCACATCCTTGAATCGCAGATGATTGGCGATTAGCGCTTCCACCTGGCTGATCTCGTCGCTCGAAAAACGCAGCCGCTTCAGGATGACATCCGCCATACGGACGCCTTCCTCGACGTGGCCGTCGAAGCGAATGCGTTCGGCAATGCGAAAGGTCGGCGGCTTGCCCACATCGTGCAGCAACACGCCAAGCGCCAGTGTGAGCGACGGCGCACGGAGCCCATCCAGCATCATTAAAGTGTGGATCCAGACGTCGCCTTCGGGGTGAAACTCGGGCGGCTGCTCGACGCCCTTCATCGCTGCAATTTCAGGCAGGATGTCAGCCAGCAATCCCGTCTCGTCCAGCAGCTCGAAGCCACGCCGGGCAGCACCTTCGGTCAGAATGAATGCGAGTTCATCGCGGATCCGCTCAGCGGAAACCTTCGTGATCGAAGCATGGTGCTGCACGATCGCCGCCATAGTTGCCGGCTCGATGCGGAAGCCCAGCCGCGCGGCGAAACGTACGGCGCGCAACATCCGCAGATGGTCCTCCGCGAAGCGCTCTTCCGGAACTCCCGACCGCACGATATCAGGCCGTCGCGCAGGTCCTGGCGGCCGCCAGTGAAATCCAAAATCTCTCCGCTCTCCGGATCCTGAAACAGCGCATTCACTGTAAAATCGCGCCGCAGGGCATCCTGGCGCGGATCGGTTTCGAAGCGCACCTCGCCGGGATGGCGGCCGTCGACATACGCGAAGTCGCTGCGGAACGTGGCCACTTCCACTTGCGCGCCGTCTTCGTCCACCAGGACCACGCCGAAGGCGGCGCCCACCTGGTGAGCGCGCGGATAAATTTTCGGAATCTGTTCGGGCCGGGCGTCGGTGGAGACATCGTAATCGGCCGGCTCGCGGCCAAGCAGCAGATCACGCACGCAACCGCCCACCAAGTAGGCCTGGAAGCCACCCAACTTTAGCGTAACCGTAATTTGGCGGGCGAGCGCGGCCGGGTCCATAGAGCTATGTCCCATGCTAATATGAAGGCGCCGAACTCAGCCCTGAGGCGGGGGATCCAAGTTTTAGGGGCGCAGTCTGATTTTTGGACGGGGTACTTTCAAGCCCTAGCCCGACAGCTAACCTCGCAGGCGCATTTGAAGCTCGACTCCAGGGAATCGGGAGAAGAGAAGGAGTCTTTCCAGTGCCAACACTACCCAGGTCGTCGACGACGCGCGTCGTCGTGGCGACGACCGTCATGCTGTCCTTCATTTCGTTTTGGAGGGCTTCGGCGATCGTGCTCAGCGATCTTGCCTCATCTGCGTATTACGTGGGCGGCATTGCCGAAACCAGCATCGGCAAGTCGGCGCCCTGGTTCATTTTGGGCATCATGCTGTTCTCCTACGCCGTGCGTGCCATTTACGTCGAGAGCTGCAGCATGTTCGTGCGCGGCGGCGTGTACAAAGTCGTCCACGAAGCCATGGGCGGGACTCTGGCCAAGTTTTCCGTTTCCGCCCTGATGTTCGACTACGTGCTCACCGGCCCCATCAGCGCGGTGTCGGCGGGTTTGTACCTGGCCGGGCTAATCAATGACACCGCTGAGCACATGCATCAGAGCCTGCGCGTACCGCCCGCCACTTTCGCCGCGGCATTCGGCATCGCGGTAACCATTTATTTCTGGCGCAAAAACATCATCGGCATTCATGAATCGAGCTTAAAAGCGCTGCGCATTATGCAGATCACTACCGTGATGGTGGTGATCCTCATCGTGTGGTGTCTGGTTACGATCTGGCAAAAGGGCGCGGCTCCGGTTCCCTTCCCGACTCCCGGCAATATCCAGTACGGCTCCGATGCGCTCGGCTGGCTCAAGGGAACATTTGCGCCGCGCTTCACCTTCATCGCCATCCTCATCGGACTCGGCCACTCCCTGCTGGCGATGAGCGGCGAAGAGAGCCTGGCGCAGGTAAATCGCGAAATCGCCTACCCGAAATTGAAGAACCTCAAGCGCACGGGCATGGTGATTTTTCTCTACAGCCTGATCTTCACGTCGCTGGTTTCATTTTTCGCGGTGATGCTGATTCCGGATCACGAGCGCACCGGCAAGTACCTGGAAAACCTGATTGGCGGGCTGGCCATGCATCTGTCCGGACCCGTTTCCATTCGACTGATTTTTCAGGGCTTCGTGGTGCTGGTGGGAACGCTGATTCTCTCCGGCGCCGTGAACACCGCCATCATCGGCTCGAACGGCGTGTTGAACCGCGTGGCAGAAGACGGCGTGCTCACGGATTGGTTCCGCCGGCCGCACCGCAAATTTGGCACCACCCATCACCTGATCAACCTGATTGTCATCCTGCAGATCGGGACCATCCTGCTGAGCCGCGGCGACGTGAACGCCCTGGGCGATCTGTATGCTTTCGGCGTGGTGTGGAGTTTCGCCATGAAGGCGCTGTCAGTCCTGGTGCTGCGCTATAAGCAGCCGGAAGGCCGCGAATGGAAAGTGCCGCTCAACTTCCGAATCGGCGGCAAAGAAATTCCGGTGGGCCTGGGTTTGATCGCGTTGACGCTCATCCTACTGGCTCTGATTAACTTGGTCACCAAGAAGACTGCAACCATCACCGGGCTTTCGTTCTCCATCGTCCTGTTCCTGATCTTCGAGTTCTCGGAAAAATACAACCGCAGGCGCCACGTGGAGCGTGCGGCCGGAATGGAGCAATTCCGGCTGGATACTAATGACGATCTAACGCGCGAGTCCCTACACGTGCGACCCGGCAACGTACTGGTAGCCGTGCGCAACCCTTATCACCTCGAGCATCTGGAACGCATCCTGGAGAAAACCGACACCAGCAAGATCGATATCGTCGCGCTGTCGATTCGAGAAGTGACCGCGGCCGGATCTGGCGAGCATATGCTGGGCGCCGACCAGATTTTCTCCTCCGCGGAAACTGAACTGTTCACGAAAGTGGTTTCGCTGGCGGAAAAGGCCGGCAAGCACGTCGAACTGCTGGCCGTGCCCGGAGCGCAGCCTTACGATGCCATTCTACAAACCGCCGAGCGGCTGGAATCGGCGCGCATCGTGATGGGCCTTTCGCCAAAGCTGAGCCCTTCCGAGCAAGGTAGAGCCGTGGGCCAGGCCTGGGAAAACCTTCCTGAGCCGCGCCCGGCGCTCTCTCTTGAGCTGGTGAACCCGGCGCAGCAGGAGTCTTCTTACATCAATCTGGGACCGCATCCGCCGCGGCTCTGGCCCGAGGACGTCGATCTGGTTCACCGGCTATGGCTGGAGTTGAGCCAGGGAGGAATGGGAGCCACTATCCATCACCGCGACGTGGTGGGCGTAGCTTTGCGCCGTTTGGAGCAGCAGCTCCATTCGGCCGGTGAACGTGGCGAAATTCTGGAAGAAATCGGCCAAGAAATCCGTCGTGAACCGGCACCCGCCCGCCCGCCCCAGTGATATAATCTTGTTGCGTAAGAAAGGAGCGGTGTACCTTGCTCACTATCCCTGGACGTCCAGTTCGCACTTGTGAAGGGTGGTCTCGACGGGAGTTGATGCGCGTAGGCGGCGCCAGCCTGCTAGGCCTCAACCTGCCGGAGTTTCTTTCCTGGAAGGCGCAACGCCGCCGCCAAGATGGATCAAGCCCCGAAAGCATTTGGCGCGCGCCAAATCCGTCATCATGCTCTTCCTGCAGGGCGGACCGAGCCACATCGATATCTGGGATCCCAAGCCCGACGCGCCCGCCAACATTCGCGGCGAGTTCAAAGCCATCAAGACCAAAGTCGCCCGGCATCCAGGTCAGCGAAATCATGCCCATGCTGGCCGACCAGATGGACAAGGTCACGCTCATCCGCTCCATGAGCTACACGCCGGTCGGGTCTGTTCAACCACACGGCCGCGATTTATCAGATGATGACCGGCTATCCGCCGGACAAGGTTTCGCCATCCGGCCAGCTCGAGCCGCCCTCGCCGCGCGACTTTCCGCACATGGGCTGCCACATCTCCAAGATGAAGCCGCCCGAGGGGCCGATGCTGCCGTTCGTCGAGATGCCGCGCCCGCTGCAGGAATCGAACGTGATCGGCAAAGGCGGCGCCGCCGGATTCCTGGGCAAGGCCTACGATCCCTACCGGCTGTATCAGGATCCGAACAAGGAGCTGCAAGCTCGACGATCTGTCGCCTGCGCGCCGACGTTCCGCCGGAGCGGCTGAAGGACCGCTTCGCGCTGCTCAAGGGCATCAACGGCTCGATGCCGGAGCTGGAGAAGGCACGTCAGTTCCTACGCGCTGAACGAATATTACGAGAAGGCGTTCGACCTGGTGCTTTCCGGCAAAGCGCGCGATGCCTTCGATCTCACCAAGGAGCCGGACAAGCGTGCGCGACCGCTACGGCCGCACTACGTTCGGACAGGGCGCGCTGCTGGCGCGCCGCCTGATCGAGGCCGGGCACGCGTTTCGTGCAGGTCAACTGGCCGTCGGTGGCCAACGGCGATCCGGAAACCACGGCGTGGGACACGCACGCCGCCAACTTCGGCCCGCTGAAGAATCTGCATTGCCCGGTACTCGACCGCTCGCTCTCCGCGCTGATCGAAGACATGGACCAGCGCGGCATGTTCGACGACACGCTGCTGGTGGTGACCGGCGAATTCGGCCGCAGCCCGCGCCTGGGCGTGAGCACGTCGGGCAACACGCAATGCGCCCGACGGCCGCGACCACTGGCCGTATTGCTACACCGCGCTGGTGGCCGGCGCCGGCATCAAGCGCGGCACGCATGTACGGCAAGTCGGACGATCAAGGCTCTTCGCCCGTCGACCGATCCGGTGCATCCCACCGACCTGGTGGCCACCATCTACTACGCGCTCGGCATCAATCCGACGATGGAGAGTGCTCAACGATCTCAAGCAGCCGAGCGAGCTGGTGAAGGGCGACCCGCTGATGAAGCTGTTCTCGTAGGCAGTATCTGGACATCGTATAGAATGGACGTTTCCATCTATGCGATTCCCGCTGCTCTGTACCCTGCTGGTGTGCGCTGCCGCGTTGCGCGCGCAATCTCCCGCCGACATCGCCGAAGGTAAGGCCACTTTTCGCAGCAACTGCGCCTTCTGTCACGGCCTTACTGGCACTGGCGGGCGCGGCCCCGCGCTGAATACCGGCAGATTCCTACACGGATCAACCGACGATGAACTGAAGAACGTCGTGCGCAACGGTGTGCCCGGTACCACCATGCCCGCCTTTGAGCTACTGCAACCGGACGACATCGATAAGGTCGTGATCTTCATTCGCAGTCTTTCGCAGGGCGGCGGCGGGGGCGCTCCGGTCGCGGGCGACGCTGCTCTCGGCCGCCAGGTCTACGAGCGCAACGGCTGCGCCAGCTGCCATCGCATCGGCACTGAGGGCAGCGTTTTCGGGCCGGATTTGACGCGCGTGGGCGCAGGCCGCCCGCTCGACTATCTGCGCGAATCCATCGTGAATCCTTCCGCTGACGTGCCGGATGAATTTGCCGGCGTCACAGTGGTCACGCGCGACGGCAAGCGCGTGCGCGGCATTCGCATCAACGAGGACACGTTCAGCGTGCAACTGCGCGAAACGTCGCAGAATTTCCGCATGTTCCAGAAGAGCGAGGTGAAGGAAGTGATTCACGAGACCCAGTCGATGATGCCAGCTTACACCAAGCTCGCGCCTGCGGATTTGCAGAATTTGCTGGCGTATCTTTCCAGCCTGCGCGAAGGCTCGACCGGCGGCGGCGTGCGCAAACCGGAGGAAATCCGATGAAGCTGGCACTTGGGCTTGTTTTTGCGGCGACGCTCTCCGCGCAGGGTGTCACCTACGAGCGGATCGTCAACGCGCTCCATGAGCAGCAAAACTGGCTGACCTATTTCGGCGACTACGGCGCGATGCGCTATCGCGACCTTAAACAAATCACGACCGCCAACGTAAAGGATCTGCGCGTCGAATGGATGTTCCAGACCGGCCAGACGGGCGCTTTCCAAACCGTTCCGCTGGTCGTGGATGGTGTGATGTACATCAGCGCGGCCAACGGCCAGGCGTTCGCTTTGGATGCCCGCAGCGGGCGTCAGCTCTGGATGTACCGGCACACGTTTCCGGCGGGCGATAAAATTGCGCAGCAACCTAACCGCGGCATGGCCATCCTGGGCGACCGTGTGTTCATGGTGACGACCGACGCGCATTTGATCGCGCTCGACGCTGGTACCGGCAAGCTGGTGTGGCAGGCGGAAATGGCACCGTACAAGAAGGGGCAATACTTCGCTACGCTCGCTCCGCTCGCTGTGAAGGACAAAATCATCGTGGGGATTTCCGGCGGCGAGCTGGGAATTCGCGGCTTCATCGACGCCTACGATGCGGCAACTGGCAAGCGGGCATGGCGTTTCTGGACGGTTCCGTCGAAGGATCAGCCCGGCGGCGATACCTGGCTGGCCGATTCGTGGCAGCAGGGCGGCGGCGCTACCTGGATGACCGGCACCTTCGATCCCAAACTGAACACGCTCTATTGGGGCGTGGGAAATGCCAGTCCGGACCTGTATGGCGCCGGCCGGCTGGGCGACAACCTTTACACGTGCTCGCTGGTGGCGCTCGATCCCGACACCGGCAAGCTCAAGTGGCATTATCAGTTCACGCCGCACGACACCCACGATTGGGACGCCAACGAAGTTCCCATGCTGCTCGACCTGAACTGGAAAGGGCGTGAGCGCAAGCTGGTGGTGCAAGCCAATCGCAACGCATTTTTCTACGTGCTGGATCGCGAGACCGGCGAATTCCTGATGGGCAAACCGTTCGGACGCCAGACCTGGGCTAAGGAAATCGACAGCAAAGGCCGTCCGATTCTCATGCCCAACACCGAGCCGTCTCCCGAAGGAACGCACCTGTGTCCGGGCCTGGGCGGTGCCACCAACTGGATGGCGCCTACGTACAATCCGGAAACCAAGCTGTTTTATTTTTCCGTGCGCGAACAGTGCGATGTGTATTTTTCTTCCCCGCCCGTGTATGTCGAGGGAAAGCTCTTCTGGGGCAGCGCGTTTCGCGGTTCTACCGAGGAAAAAGAGTGGGGACTGCTTAAGGCGCTCGATCCACTCACCGGCGAAACCAAATGGGATTTCCGCTACGTTCGCGCGCCCTGGGCGGGAACGCTATCGACGGCGGGCGGACTCATCTTCACCGGCGACGAAGATGGCTACTTCCTGGCCTTCGATGCGCGCACGGGCAAGGATCTTTGGCGAATCAATACCGGCAACAATCACCTGGTGAGCGCGCCGATTACTTACATGGTCGATGGGCGACAGTACGTCAGCATGCCATCGGGCGCGGTGCTGCTCACCTTCGCTCTGCCGCAATCCAAGTAGGCATGCCGGAGTACCGCAAGATCGCGTACCGGTTGGATGAGAGCGTGGCGCGGCTCACGCTCAACCGGCCCGAGAAGCGCAACGCGCTCGACGCGGAAATGATCGGCGAGATCAAAGACGCGCTCGATCAAGCCGCGCACGCTGAATCCGTTCGCGTCGTCCTGCTCACCGGCGCTGGCATGGATTTCTGTTCGGGCATGGATTTAGCCGCGCTCGCCAACGCTGCCAGCGAGAACGTGCTGGATCATCTTGGCGAAGCACGCACTCTGGGGGATTTGTTTCTGGCCATGCGCAGCCATCCGCGGCCCATCGTGGCAGCAGTGCGTGGACGCGCGCTGGCGGGCGGCTGCGGCCTCGCCACTGCGGCGGACGTAATCCTCGCGGCGGAATCGGCGCAGTTCGGCTACCCGGAAGTGCGCATCGGATTTATTCCGGCCATGGTGATGGCGATTCTGCGGCGCTCGGTTTCGGAGAAGCACGCCTTTGAGCTGATTGCCACCGGCGAAGTCGTCGGCGCACGCGCGGCGATGGATATGGGCTTGATCAATCGCGTGTTTGCCGACGCGACATTCGAGAGCGCCGTCGAGGCCTACGTGCGTAATTTAGCGTCTCATCCGGCGCTCCGCGATCAGCTTGGCCAAGAGCCTGCTCTACCAAATGGACGGCATGAGCTTCCCGGCCGCGATCGAAGCCGGAGCGCAAGTCAACGCCATCGCCCGCCAAACCGGCGCGTTCAAGACTGGCGTGGAAAATTTCCTCAAGAAGAAGTCATGATCGAGCTGAGCGATTACCAGCCGACGTCCGATCTTTCGCGCGCCACCACGCTGCCCGCCCGCTGGTACACCGATCCGGAAATGCTCGCACTGGAAAACACCAAGATCTTCGGTCGCACCTGGCAGGCAGTGGGACACGCGAGCAAAGTGGCGAATCCCGGCGATTATTTCGCCTGCGAAGTTTTGGGTGAGCCCCTGGTAGTCGCGCGCGGCGAGGATGGCGTGCTGCGCGCTTTTTCCAACGTGTGCCGGCATCGCGCCTCCACCGTCGCGGCGGGCGAAGGAAATTGCCGGACGCTGCGCTGTCCGTATCACGGCTGGACATACGGCCTGGATGGCAGGCTGCTCGGCCAGCCGGAATTCGAAGGCGTCAATGATTGGGACCGCTCGTCCATTTGTCTGCCCACCGTAGCGCTGGAAACCTGGGGGCCGTTCGTGTTTGTACGCATCGCTCCCGACGGCCCCACGCTGGCCGAAGTGCTCGGCGACATTCCGGAAAACGCACGCAAAATCGGCTGCGACTTCGACCGGCTGCACTTCTACCAGCGCCGCGATTACATCGTGAACTGCAATTGGAAGGTGTACATCGATAATTATCTGGAGGGCTATCACGTCCCGGCGGCGCATCCCGGCCTGTTCCGCGAGTTGGATTACAAACAATATCGCGTGGATACGTTTCGCTACTATTCGTCGCACTACGCGCCGATGCGTCCCGCCGAAAGTCGTTACGAAGGCGCGGACGCAGCCGCTTTGTACTACTGGATCTTTCCCAATTTCATGCTCAATATTTATCCGGACAATGTGAGCAGCAATATCATTCTGCCGCTGGGCCACGACCGGACGCTTACGATTTTCGAATGGTTTTTCGCGGCGGAGAAGCCCGATGCGGCGGCGGCCCAAAAAGCCGTAAACTTCAGCGACGAGATTCAGGCTGAGGACATCAGGATTTGTGAAAATGTCCAGAAGGGCCTGCACTCACGCACCTACGATCGCGGCCGTTTTTCGGTAAAGCGCGAAAACGGTGTGCACCATTTTCACCTGCTGATGCACGAGTTTTTAACGGGATGATGGATCCGGACACCGCTATCGGCGGCGCGAACGGCCGCTTTCCGGCAACCCGCATTTCCGCCGTCGAAGCCTTGCGCAGCCCCGATGCCGTGGAGCGTACGCGCGGGTACGATGCTCTAGTAGCCAGCTACTGGAAGCCGGTTTACAAGTACGTTCGCATCAAATGGCACAAGTCCAATGAAGACGCCAAAGATTTGACGCAAGCATTTTTCGCGCGTGCCATCGAGAAAGATTTCCTGCTGCCCTACGACCCCGCCAAAGCCGCATTTAGGACTTTCCTGCGAGTGTGCCTCGATGGTTTTCTGGCCAATGAAAACCAAGCCGCTGGCCGTCTCAAACGCGGCGGTGACGTTGTCACAGAGCCGCTCGATTTCGACGGCGCAGAGGGCGAACTGGGCCGCCAACCCGTGTCAACGGAATTGACCGGAGAAGAATATTTCCATCGCGAGTGGCGACGGCACCTGTTCGGGCTGGCGGTCGAGCAGTTGCGGACTGAATGCCAGGCGGCTGGGAAAACAGTTCGCATGCAGCTCTTCGAGCGGTACGATTTGGAAGAAGGCGGCGCCACCTATGAACAACTGGCTGCCGAATTCGCGATCCCTGTCAGCCAGGTGACCAACGCTTTGGCGGCAGCGCGGCGCGATTTCCGGCGTATTCTGCTTGAGCTGGACCCTGATGTGGCTCTCTGACCAGACGCTGACCCATTTGCAGCGGGCGCTCGACCTGCCGGATTTGAGCGGCACGAAATACCAGCTTCTCGAAGAAATCGGCCGCGGCGGCATGGGCGCGGTGTATCGTGCGCGCGATACCGAGCTCGATCGCGAAGTCGCGCTCAAGGTGCTTCATCAGCCCGAGAAATCCGAGGGTGCTGCCGCTCGCATGATGCGCGAAGCCCGGATCCTGGCGCGTCTGGAGCATCCCAGCATCGTTCCCGTCCATGATGTCGGCACACTGCCCGATGGCCGTGTTTTCTACGTGATGAAGCGCGTGGAGGGCCGACGTCTGGACCAATTCCGTTCATCCGCTCCCGGGCTCAGCGATTTGCTGCGCGTGTTCGACAAAATCTGCGAAGCAGCGGCTTTCGCGCATTCGCAAGGCGTAATTCATCGAGACCTGAAGCCGGAAAACATCATGGTGGGTTCGTTTGGCGAAGCGCTGGTTATGGATTGGGGCGTTGCCAAAGTTCTGGCGGATGGATCGAGCACCACGAGCGGCGCGCTCGAGCCGACCGGCGGTGGAACAGCCTCGGGCACCGTAATCGGCACGCCGGGCTATATGGCGCCCGAACAGGCCCGCGGCGAAGTCGATCAGATCGATGCGCGCGCCGATGTGTACGCGCTCGGCGCAATCCTGACGTTTCTGCTGGAAGGCCGAGGAGATGTTCCCCGCCCCGTTCACGCGATCGCAGCCAAGGCCATGGCCGCCGATCGCGCCCATCGTTATCCCGGCGCGCAGGATCTCGGCGCCGACGTCGCCCGCTTCGCTGCCCGCCTGCCGGTGTCCGCCTATCGCGAAAATATCTGGGAGCGCGCGGCCCGCCTGTTTGTCCGCTACCGCACGCCGATCCTGTTGGTGCTCGCCTATCTGGTAATGCGATCTCTGCTATTATTCTTCACCGGCCGTTAAAGAAAATTCCGAAGACACGTAATAGAAGGCTGTAGGGAGAAAAAATATGCGAAGCAAACCTGTTCTGGGACTACTGTTGGGCGGCATTCTGGGCATTTTCGACGGACTGACCGCGCTATTCACGCCTGCCGCGCGCTCCTTCATCGCCGGCATCGTCATCGGTTCGACGTTCAAAGGCGTCGTAACCGGGCTGCTGGCCGGACTCATCGCGCGCAAGCTGCATTCGGTGCCCCTTGGCATCCTGTGCGGCTTCCTCATCGGGCTAGGATTCAGCTACTGGGTTGCTTCGACGAGCCCCATCGAGGGGAAATATTTTTACATCGAGATCATGCTGCCCGGCAGCATTCTCGGAGCGATCGTGGGATTCGCCACGCAGCGCTACCCTACGCCAACTCAAATTCAGCAAACCTAGGAGACAAACATGCCGCGCATTATTCATTTCGAATTGCCCGCCGACAATCCCGAGCGGGCGGTGAAGTTCTACGGAGACGTCTTCGGCTGGCAGTTCAACAAGTGGGGCGGGCCCATGGAGTATTGGTTGGTATCGACCGGCGCGAAAGACACACCCGGCATCGATGGAGGCATCCTGAAGCGGCCGCATCCCGGTGCGTCCACCGTCAATACCATTGACGTCGCCAATCTGGATCAGTATGTCGCCAGCGTCGAAGCCAAGGGCGGCAAAGTGGTCGCGCCCAAAATGGCCGTGCCCGGCGTGGGCTGGCTGGCGTATTGCGTGGACACAGAGGGCAACACCTTCGGGATGATGCAGATGGACGCAGCAGCGAAGTAGCGTTACTTTTCCCGCTTTGACGTTTTGAGCGCTTCCATTTCGTCGAGCGAACGCGGCCAGTCCTCGCGCAGCAGGCGCGAAAGCGCGCGGTCGGCGAGCAATTTGCCACCGGTCTGGCAGCGCGCGCAATAGTTGGTTTCATTGGAAGCGTAGCGAATGCGCTGGACCTTGGCCCCGCAAACGGGACAGGGCTGGCCGTATCGGCCATGTACAGCCATGCCTTCGCGAAACGCGGTTACTTTTTCGGGAAAGCCGCCGGCGGCTTCGGCTCGCAGGCGATCGGTCCAATCGGTAAGGGTCGAGATGGTGGCTTCGTACAACCGATGGATTTCGTCCTTCGTGAGTTTCTGAGTGAGCGTCACGGGGGACAAGCGGGCGCGATGCAGAATCTCATCGGAGTAGGCGTTACCAATTCCGCTGAACAGATGAGGATCGGTGAGCGCGCGCTTCAGCGTGTGATTCTCGGAAGTCAGCGCCTTGGCGAAATCCTCGACGCTCGAATCGAGCACCTCCCGTCCTCCGGGATCGATCGAAGCGAGCCCCGCTTCCCCTGATACCACGTGCAGCGCGGCGCGACGCTGCGAACCTGCTTCGGTGAGCGTGAGCGTACCGTTGGGAAAATCAAAAGCAGCCAGGCCACGTTTTCCTGGCAGCTTCGATCCGCGCAGCATCCAATGCAGGCGGCCTGCGATCATCAGGTGAAGCACCAGCCAGAGATCACCGTCCAATCCAATGGCGATGCGCTTTCCTACGCGGCGCAGCTTACGCACGGTTTTGCCAACGGCGGACTGTAATGGCGGGTCGATGGTGCGCAGCAAGAACGGACTCGCCAGTCGAATTCCCTCTAGCGGCTGGCCGACGATACGCGGCGCGAGCGCTTGGAGGTAAACGGTGATGTCCGGCAGCTCGGGCACTGTCTCAGGGATGGATCTGGTAGTAATTGCGAGAAGCCGTCCATGCGCGGATAAAACGCATGCGAGCGATAAACTTCGGCTACTTGCCGTATGTGGCCGAGATCGTGAAACGCAAATTCGTTAAGCAATTCCGCGACGCTGATCTCGCCTAACTGCTGGTGACGGCCTGTGCGCGCGGCGGCTGCGGCCGGCAGTTTCCTCAGCCAGTCGAGCGTGACTTTGCGCTCGCGTTCAAAGGCTGCGAGTTCTGCCGGGCCGTCAAAGCTCGCGCCATTTTGGAACAGCGCGAGCTGATCGTAGGCAGGCAGAAATGGCTTGTCTTGCTCCAGCATGGCGTGGAAACGGCTGCGGAAACCCGCGGCCTCCACGTCGTGCAGATGCGCCAGGACCATCGCGATCGACCAGCGATCTGGCGCCGGCTGCCAGTTCAAATCTTCCTCGGTCGCGGCGGTAAGCAAGCTCCGCAAAACGCCCGGCGTCTGTTCCAGCACGTGTAGGGCGGACATGATTCTCGATTGTGTCACACTACCCCCATGCGAGTTCTGGTTCTGGCGTTGGCTGCGCTGTCGCTGCAGGCCGGCGAACGCAAGCTTACCGACGAAATGTGGAACGACATTCGTCCCGTCTACGCCAAGACGCTCGAGCATCCTTTTCTCAAAGGGCTCACCGACGGCACACTGCCGCGCGCGCGTTTTCAATTCTATCTGCAGCAGGACGCCAAATACCTGCGCGTTTTTGGACAAGCGCTCAGCGTCCTCGCCGCCAAAGCGCCGCGCCAGGACTGGGCCATCACTCTGAACCAGCACGCGCTCGGTTCGGTGAAAGAAGTCGAAACGCTCCACCAGGCAATTCTCAAGGCTTATGGCGTGCCGCTCGATCAATCGCGCGGTGTTGCGATGGCGCCGGTGAACTACGCGTACACCAATCACATCATGGCCACCGCTTACGGTAAGCCTTTCCCTTATGGGCTGGCGTCCGTGCTGCCCTGCTATTGGATTTATCTCGAAGTGGGCAAGGAGCTAATCAAGAAAGGCTCGAAAGATCCCGAGTACCAGAAATGGATCGATAGCTACGCGTCCGACGCCTATGCGAAAGAAGTGGCGGACGTGCTGGAGATGATGAACGCCGAAGCGGCAAGTCTCGATTCCGAATCGCGCCACGCCGTACGCGAGCTGTTCAAAACCTCCGCGCGCTACGAGTGGATGTTCTGGGACATGGCCTGGCGGGAGGAAAAGTGGCTGCCGTAATTCAGGAGCGGCTGCTCGGATTCGACGCCCGCGAGCCTTCACAGAGTCCCGGCGATGAGTGGCCGGACCAATTCTTGTTACGGGCGGATGTACGCGCGCCGCTTTCCACGGACACCATGGTCTGGCCATCGATCTGGCAGCTCACCGATGTTCCGCTCCCTTCCTGGATCGGCATGAACGCGGGTTTGTGGGAGAGTCTGCCTGCCATGCGAAAACACCTCGCGAACGCTTGGACGACGCCTCCGCCGCACGCCGTCATCGACGTAAGCTGGTTCTCCGATCGCGCGTTCGAGGACGCGGGCATGTACGGTCCCCACCTCAGTCCGACCGATCCCGCGGCGCGCTCGCCCGAATGGCGCCTACTAGGTTTCGACGTTTCCGATGGAGGCTTGTTGAGCGGCCTGTCGAATTGCGGTTATTCGACAGACGAAATCCGGACGCTGCGTCCGCAATGGCAATTCCGCCTCAACAGCCGCCACTTGTTCGACGCGGTAGAAGATGCATTCGAGTTTCGCAAGCTCGCTGACGCGCGGGTCCCGGAGCACGCGCCGTTCTTTGTGTTCGGATTGTATCTGGTGGATGGCTCCGATCTCACTTCTTCGTAGCTTCCCCAATCCCAAACACGTGGTGCTGACCACGAATGAACAGCATCCCGCCGGAAATCGCGGGCGAAGCCATGATCACTTCTCCTAGCGGATTCATCGATAGCAGCTCGTACTTGGGCCCGGCTTTCACCACGGCAACGTCGCCGTCCTCGCTGGAAAAGTACAGCTTGCCGTCCGCCGCGACGGGCGATGCGCTGTAGGCGCCGCCTTCGCCGATACGCTGCTGGTAAATTCTCTCGCCATTTTTCGCGTTGTAGCAGGTCAGGATTCCCTGGTTGTTGCCGGCGTAAAAATAATCGCCGTAGACAATAGGCGTGGGCATGTAAGGGCCGCCGCGCTTTTTGCTCCAGGCAATGAATTCGTTCGATTCCTGGCCCTCTTTAAGCGTGATGTCGCCGCTCGCGCCGGGACGGATCGCATAAATCGGCTGGATCACGCGGTAGCCGTTGGTCACGAAAATCAGATCGTGCGCGATGATCGGCGTGGGCGCGGTGACTTCGGAATTTCCGGATAGCCGCCACAGTTCCTTGCCGGTCAGAGGATCGTAGCCGCGAATGAATTTGGTCGCGTGCGTGATTAACTCGGCGCGTGTTTTGCCTTCATAAATCGTCGGAGTGCCCCAGGAGGGAATTTCTTCGCGCGACGTGCGCCACACGCGATGACCGTCGTTGACGTCGTAAGCGGCGATGAAAGAATCCTTCTGAATGTCGCATTGCACGATCACCAGGTTTTTGTAAATGATGGGCGAGCTGGCCGTGCCCCATTCGTAGTCGGGATCGTAGAACCAGCCCGCGTTGAGCGCGCCGAGATCCTGCTGCCAGAGCAGCTTGCCATCGAAATCGTAAGCGTAGAGGCCTTCGGATCCGAAGAACGCTACCACGTGCTTGCCATCGGTGACCGGCGTGGATGATGCTTGGCTCGATTTCGGATGACGTTTGGTGCGCGGTACTCCTTCGTGCGCGGTGCGTTCCCAAATAATTTTTCCAGTGGCCTTGTCCAGAGCGTACACCCGCCAGGAATGTTTGGACACGTCGGGCGAGGGATCGACGTCACCGAAGAGTCCGTGACGGAATACGGCGTTGGGATCGCTGCTGATGGCGGTGGTAATAAAAACGCGGTCGCCCCAAACGATGGGGCTTGAATGAGCCAACCCGGGGATCTCCGTCTTCCACCGGATGTTGACCGACTTGACGCCGTCGAAGCTCGCTGGGCCCCGACCTTCCGCCACGCCCGATGCTCCAGGCCCGCGGAACGAAGGCCAATTCTGCGCGCAGGCTGCAACGGTCACCCAGAAAATCACAGCGAAGCGCTTCATTGCGTCACCGACCGCTTCATCACTATGGGTTGGCCTTCGCCGCGCCGAAACGTCAGCGAAATCACTTTGCCGTTTTCGACATTGAACGTAATCGTGGCAGCCGGCATCTCAGCAGGACGGAATGTCACCTTGTCAACGGCATCGAGCGTAAGCTTGAAACCGCCGTTCCCGCCGGTAAGCTTGCCATCCACCAGATCAAATTTCACATCGGAACCCTCCGACGCATAGCTCCCGGCATAACTCTTGAGCGTTTCCGGCCGCACTTGAAAATCGGCTTTGGGGAGAGGAATGGCCCCCGCCTGGCGCAGCGCTTCAGCTATCTCATGGTGTTTATCTTTTTCGGCCGAGGCTAATGCTGCTGTCATCGCTGCCGGCTTGATGCCGCCCTTAGCCAACGCGATCTTCACCATATCGACGTTCCCTTTCTCGACGCCGCTCTCCAGCACCTCCGCCGCGCCACCGGCGCTTTTCGCCAGCAAGAGCTTGAGAATGTCGATTCGTTCTTTTTCAGCAGCCCAGGTGAGCGCCGTGGCTCCATAAAACGTGTCTTTAACATCCACGTCCGCGCCGCGCTCGAGCAGCACCTTCACCATTTCGATATTGCCGCGATCGGCGGCGAAGAACAGCGGAGTGGCACCGTACGGGCTCTTGGCATCCACGTTGGCGCCGTTGTCCAGCAGGGCTTTGACTGCCGGCACATCGCCCTTTCGAACCGCCGCCAGAAGATCGTCGCTCGTATCCGCCGCGTAACCAATCAGCGTGAAAAGCGTCAGGACAAGAGTGAACCGCATGGGCCGCTCCTTGACTGGAACTACTGCAAATTATATCGTGGGGATCATTCAGGATGCATTGCAACTTATCTAAATTCCTGCGGATCGCGGCTTTGGCTATGCCCGCCGCATGGCTGTTCGCCGCGACCGCTCCGCCTTCCGGAGGCGATTGGCCGGACTGGCGCGGCCCCAACCGCGATGGCGTCTCTCACGAAAGGAATCTGCCGGAGAAGTGGTCGCCCTCGGGGCAAAATCTGGCATGGAAAGCGCCTTACGGCGGGCGCTCTACGCCGGTCGTGCTGGGCGATCGTTTGTATTTGCAGAACTCCGCGGGTAAGGGCGAAACCCAGCAGGAACGCGTGATGTGTTTCAACGCCGACACCGGCAAGCTGCTCTGGGAATATCGCTTCAACGTTTTCCAGAGTGACGTGCCCGCGCATCGCGTGGGCTGGGCGTCGCCGGCGGCCGACATCGAAACCGGCAACGTTTACGCGTTCGGGGTCAATGGAACGCTGCTGGGCCTCTCCAAAGAAGGCAAGCTGCTTTGGGAGCGCTCGCTCGGCGAGGAATTCGATTTGTTCACCACCCACGGCGGACGCACCGTCTCGCCGGTGGTCGATGGCAACCTGGTGATCGTCAAAGCCGCCAGCTCCACCTGGGGCACGCAAGCCAATCGCTCCATCCGCTACATGGCTTTCGACAAACGCTCCGGCGAAATGGTTTGGGTGAGCACGCCCGGCGGACGGCCTTTCGATACGGATTATTCCCAGCCCGTGATCGCGCGCATCAATGGCACGCGCCTGCTGATTGCCGGACTGGGCGATGGCGGCGTGCATGCCATCAAGATTGGAACCGGCGAGCCAGTGTGGCATTTCCTGATGAGCAAGCGCGCCATCAACACCGCGCCTGTATTGAACGGAACCACCGTCATCGTTTCACACGGCCAGGAGAATCTCGAAGGCAACGAAATGGGCATGCTGGCCGCGATCGACGCTACCGCCAAGGGCAACATCGCGATCAATCAGACCAAGTGGGCGAACAAAGGCTTCATCGGCGAATTCTCTTCCGGCATCATCGATGGCGATCGTTATCTGCAAATCGACAACGGCTCCAACCTTTTCGCCTTCGACGTGGTGACCGGCCGCCAGCTTTGGAAGCAGAACCTGGGCACTCTCCAGAAATCGTCGCTGACGTACGGCGATGGCAAACTCTACGTCGGCACCGAGAGCGGGAAGTTCTTCATCCTCAGGCCGCACGCCGATCGTTGCGAGATTTTGAGCGAGGAGACGCTGCCTATCAGCCAGAGCGGGCTGTTCAATGAGAAGGTTCCGGAAGCCGTGGTTGCATCCGCCGCCATTTCGCGAGGCCGGGTTTATTTCGTTTCGAGCGACACGCTGTACGCCATCGGCAAGAAGACGCGCGTGCCCGCGGAACCGGCCGTGGCGGATACGCCGCCCGCGCCCGGCCCGCCCGCATGGGTGCAAGTGGTGCCGACTGAAGTAGTGTTGACCGCTGGCCAGTCCGCGGATTTTCGCGCGCGCCTGTTCGATGAACACGGTGAATTCCTGCGCGAGGAAAAAGCGTCGTGGTCGCTAGATGGGCTGAAAGGCGCAGGGGAAAACGGCCACGTCGCCACTGCGGCAGATTCACCCGGTCAGGCGGGATTGGTGAAAGCCACGGTCGGCGCGATTTCCGGTGCTGCGCGCGTACGCGTTGTCCCGGCGCTTCCGTGGAACGAAACTTTTGAGTCCTACGCCGCGGGCGCGCTGCCGCCGCATTGGGTCGGCGCCACCGCGGGCCAGTACAAAGTGCAGGAACTCGATGGCGGTAAAGTGCTCGCGAAAGCGCCCAACGAAACGCTGTTCAAGCGCATGCGCATTTTTCTCGGCCCGACGAATTGGTCGAACTACACCATCGAAGCCGACGTCCGCGCTCCGGAAAAGCGCCGCCAGATGGGCGATGCCGGTGTAACTGCCCAACGCTACACACTGGTACTGTTTGGCAACAATCAGCAGCTACAGCTTTATTCCTGGCAGCCCGAAGTAGCCCGCAACGTGACCGTGCCCTTTGCATGGAAGCCCGATACCTGGTATCGCCTGAAGCTGCGCGTGGAAAACACCCCGGACGGCAAGACGCGCATCCGCGGCAAAGCCTGGCTTGCGGCCGACACCGAGCCGGCGGCATGGCTGATCGATCGCGTGGATCCGATTCCCAACCGCGAAGGAAGCCCCGGCTTATTTGGCGACGCAACCTACGGCGTGTTTTTCGACAATCTGAAAGTGACGGCCAACTAGATGAGCAGAAAACTCACCGCCGCTTTACTCGTCGCGATCCCGGCATCGCTCTTCGTTCTGTGGGCATCCGATGCCGGCGATGATTGGCCCATGTGGGGCGGCACGCCAGACCGCAACATGGTCTCCCATATGAAAGGCGTCCCCACGACGTGGGACGTCAAGACCAAGAAGAACGTGAAGTGGATGGTCGAGCTTGGTTCGCAGAGCTACGGCAACGCGGTGGTCTCGGGCGGCACGGTCTTCGTCGGAACCAATAACGAGAGCCTGAAAGATCCCAAAGTCACCGGCGATAAAGGCATCCTGATGGCCTTTCGCGAATCCGATGGCGAATTTCTCTGGCAGGATGTCAACGACAAACTGCCGTCGGGTCGCGCCAACGACTGGCCGTTTCAAGGCGTCTGTTCCTCGCCGCTGGTGGAAGGCGACCGTCTCTACTACGTCACCAATCGCTGCGAAGTTCGCTGCCTCGACACGAAGGGCGATGGCAGCAAGCACGGCAAAGTGATTTGGAAATTCGACATGATGGAGGAAGTTGGATCGCAGCCGCACAACATGTCCAACTCCTCGCCGGTGTCCTTCGGCGATCTGATTTTCGTCAGCACGTCCAATGGCCAGGACGAAAGCCATGTGCATATTCCCTCGCCGCGCGCGCCCGGCCATCATTGCCATCAACAAGCAAACCGGCAAGCTGGTCTGGGAAGACAATTCGGTGAGCGATCGGATTCTGCACGGCCAGTGGTCTTCGGCCGCGGTCGGGAAAATTGGCGGCGTGGATCAAGTGGTGATCGGCCAGGGCGATGGCTGGGCGCGCGGCTACGAAGCGCTCACCGGCAAAAAGCTTTGGGAATTCGATATGAACCCCAAAGATTCCGTCTGGCCTAAAACGCGCAATGAAGTGATCAGCACGCCGGTGATTTACGAAGACAAGGTCTACATCGCCAACGGCCAGGACCCTGAGCACGGCGAGGGCGTGGGACATCTGTACGCGATCGATGCCACCAAGCGCGGCGACATCACAGAATCGGGCCGCGTGTGGCATTACGACAAAATTCGCCGTTCGATTTCTACCGGCGCGATTTTCGAAGGCCTGCTCTACTACGCGGATTTCAGCGGCTTCCTGCACTGCCTCGACGTAAAAACCGGCAAGCCCTATTGGGTGCACGACATGCTGGCCGCGATCTGGGGCTCGCCCATGATCATCGATGGAAAAGTTTATATTGCCGATGAGGACGGCGACGTGGTGGTGCTGCAGGCCGGCAAGGAAAAGAAGATCATTTCCGAAATGAACATGGGAAGTTCCGTGTATGCGACGCCGGTGCCGGCGCATGGCGCGCTGTTCATCATGAACCGGAATCAGTTGTTCGCATTGGCGGAGAAGCGGTAATTACAGGCGCCGTGTTTCGCGTCGAACAGATCGATCACGTGGCGCTGACGGTGACCGATGTCCAGCGTTCGGCGGCGTGGTATCACAGCGTGCTGGGCCTGGAGCGGAGGCATCAGGAAGTCTGGGGCGACTATCCGGCGGTGATGTACGCCGGCACGACGGGCGTGGCGTTATTCCCCTTGGCTCTGTCGCCAGAGGGGATCGAAACCGTCCGCCATGTGGCCTTCAAAGCGGACCGCGCCAATTTCGTTCGGGCGCAGGAAGATCTGAAAAAGCGCGGCATCGAATTCGAATTCGAAGATCACACCATCTCCCAATCCATCTATCTCCATGACCCCGACGGATTCACCATCGAAATCACAACTTACGACGTGGGTCCGGCCGTTTGATTTTCAGCCCGCGACGCGCGTGATTTTTGGCGAGGGCGAATTCGCGAGCCTGGGGCCGCTGGCACGGGAATTGGGATTTCGCCGGACGCTGCTCGTCGCCGATCCCGGCATGGTCGCCGCCGGCTACGTAGAAGAAGCCGCGAGCAACTTGCGCAATGCCGGCTGCGAGACAGTGCGCTTTCACGACTTCGACGCCAACCCCGATAGCGCCATGGTCGAGGCCGGACGGGTTTTCGCCGCGCCGCAAAATATCGATTCGATCGTGGCGCTCGGCGGCGGCAGCTCGCTCGATTGCGCCAAGGGCATCAATTTCCTGCTGACCAACGGCGGAAAAATGCAGGATTATCAGGGCTTCGGTAAAGCCACGCGCCCGATGCTGCCGATGATCGGTGTGCCTACGACGGCGGGTACCGGCAGCGAAGCGCAATCCTACGCGCTGATTTCTGATGCGCAAACGCATGTCAAAATGGCGTGCGGCGATCCTAAAGCCGCCTTTCGCGCGGTCATTCTGGATCCATTGCTCACCGCCACTCAGCCGCGCGCACGTCCGCGCCGCTGCCGGCTACGACGCCATTTCGCACGCCGTCGAAACCTACGTGACCAGCAAACGAAACGCGCTTTCGGAGTGTTACTCGCGGCAGGCGTGGCACCTGCTCGCAGCGTCTTTCGAAAAAGTAATGGCCGATCCCGGCGATCGCGAAGCCCTGGCAGGCATGCAACTGGGCGCGTATTTTGCCGGCGCCGCAATCGAGAATTCCATGCTGGGCGCAACCCACGCTTGCGCCAACCCGCTCACGGCGCATTACGGGACAGTGCACGGCGTGGCCATCGCCGCGCTGCTCGTGCATGCCGTGCGATGGAATGCACCGGCCGCAGCCGGGCGCTACGCGGAGCTGTCCGATAATTTGCCGAAGCATCTGGAGCAGATGGCAGCAGCAGCCGGCCTCGCCACCCGCCTGAGCGCACTCGGCGTGCCGCGCCAGGATCTGCCGCTGCTGGCGGACGAGGCGGCGGCGCAATGGACGGGCCGCTTCAATCCGCGGCCCTTCGATCGCGCCGGCGCGCTCGAGGTTTACGAATGCGCGTATTGATCGCCCTGCTCGCCGCGGTCGTATTGAACGCCGCACCGGCCGACGATTGGCCGCAGTTCCGTGGAAATCCCCGGCTCACCGGCGTCGCAACATCCACGCTGCCCAAGACGCTGAAGCTGCTCTGGACCTTCACCGCCGGCGACGCCATCGAATCCTCAGCGGCGATTGTAGACGGCACGGTTTATGTCGGCTCGCAATCCGGAGAGCTGTACGCCGTCGATCTGGCTTCGGGCACACAGCGCTGGAAATACAAAACGCAGGATGGGATCGGCGAATCGTCTCCAGCCGTGTCCGACGGCCTGGTGTACGTCGGAGATTTATCCGGCGTCCTGTACGCAGTACATGCGACCGATGGCTCGTTAGCCTGGAAATTTTCCACGCAAGCCGAAATCAAATCGTCGCCGGTGGTAGTGGGAGACAAAGTGCTGGCCGGCTCCTACGACGGCAACCTGTACTGCCTCAACGCTCGCACCGGCGCGCTGCTGTGGAAAGTCCACACCAACGGCTACGTGCACGCCACCCCGGCGGTGGCCGATGGCGTCGCCTACATTGCGGGCTGCGACGAAGTTTTTCGCGCGATCCGCATCGCCGATGGCAAAGAACTTTTTAACATCCCGGCCGGGGCCTATACCGGCGCGTCCCCGGCGCTCGCAAACACAGGTGCTTATTTCGGTACTTTCAACAACGACGTGCTGGCGCTGGACTTGAAAACGCGCCGCATCTCCTGGCGCTACGAAAACGCCGAGCGCCATTTTCCGTTCTATTCTTCCGCGGCTTTGAGCGGCGGGAAGCTGGTGCTGGGCGGCCGCGACAAGATCGTGCATTGCCTCGATGTCAAAACCGGCAAGGCGCTGTGGACTTTTGCCACGCGCGCCCGCATTGATTCATCGCCCGCTATCATGGACGACCGCGTCTACCTTGGCTCGAATGATGGCCGCATTTATGTGCTGGATCTCGCCGCAGGAAAGAAGCTTTGGGAGTTCGACACGGGCGCGCCGCTATCCGCCTCACCGGCCGTGGCAGCGGGACGAATCGTGATCGGTTCGCAGGACGGCAAGCTGTATTGTTTTGGAGGCTGACTCCGCTCAGGCCGCGCCGGCCAAGCCTAGTTCCGCTGCTTTCCCCTGCATCGCGCGGATGCAGAAATCGATGTGCTGATCGACCTCGATCCCCATATCGCCGGCGCCGTTGACAATGTCGTCGCGGTTGACGGAGCGGGCGAAGGCTTTGTCTTTCATTTTCTTGCGCACCGATTTCACGTCCACTTCCATCACGCTGCGGCTGGGCTTTACCAGCGAAACGGCGGTGATGAATCCGGCCAGCTCGTCGCAGGCGAATAGCGTTTTTTGCAGCTTTGTCACCCGCGGCACGCCACTGAAATCGGCATGGGAAAGAATGGCCTGGCGGATCTCCTCATCAATGCCGCGGGCGGCCAGGATGGGCTCGCCCTTCATGGGATGGTCGGGCAGGGTGGGGTGGATTTCCCAGTCGAAATCGTGCAGCAACGCGGTTACCGACCACTTCGCTTCGTCCTCGCCATAATGCCGGGCGTAGCTGGTCACGCAGGCCTCCACCGCCAGCGCGTGCTTGCGCAGGCCTTCGGATTTGGTGTATTCGTGCAGGATTTCCAGGGCTTGTTCGCGGGTGATCATCGTCCTCCAGCTTAACCCAAACGATAACTCCGGTCTGGCGCCTTGGACCTCTATGATTTAACACGAAGATTGCCAAATCCAGTCTCTGTCCCATCATCGAAAGGTAGTGTGGATGTGATAAACTTCGGGAGTGAAGGTCTGTGTTTCGGGATACTAAAAACCGGAACGCAATTGGGTTCGGATGCGTCGAACCGAATGAGCGGCCAAAACATGCCGGACTTAACTCCACCAAATAGCGCCGATGATCATCTAGCCAGGCTGCTGGCTCCCAGCGTGGAAGAGCCCTGGTATCACTCGTTGATTCAGAGCATCAAGGACGTGGTGCGGCCACCGGTGTTGCCGCCTCTTGAAGTAACCTCCAAACCCATTGCTGTCAAAGACATTTGGGGCTTGTATGGCAAAGACAAGCGCTCCAACATGATGTCGCTGGCCATCCACGGCACGGCGGTTCTGCTGCTGTTCACTGTAGCCTCAAGCAAGACCGTGCAGATGAAAGCCAAGGCCGTGTTCAGCACGCTGGTCGAGCCGGATATCGCGCCTTACCTAGGCGCTGCTAAGAAGCAGCAGAGTGGCGGTGGCGGCGGTGGCGGCGATCGTTCTCCTCTACCCGCCCCCAAGGGCAAGCTGCCTAAGGCTTCCTTGAAACAATTCACGCCTCCCATGGTGGTGGTAAACAATCCCAATCCCAAGCTCATCATGGAGCCGACGATTGTGGCTCCGCCCGACGCCGTTTTGCCCAACGTGAATATGGCGAATTATGGCGATCCGCTGGCCAAGATTGGGCCGCTCTCGAACGGTCCTGGCTCGGGTGGCGGCATCGGCAATGGATCGGGTGGCGGCGTCGGCAGCGGCCGTGGCGGCGGTTTTGGACCAGGTGAAGGCGGCGGCGTTGGCGGCGGTGCATATCGCGTCGGCGGCGGCGTTTCAGCCCCGGTACCCATTTTCAGACCCGATCCGGAATACTCCGAAGAAGCCCGCAAGGCCAAGTACTCCGGCACCGTGCTGCTGCAGGTGGTGGTGGATGTCGACGGCAAGACGCGCGACGTCCACGTGGTTCGCAGCCTCGGGCTGGGCCTGGACGAAAAGGCCATCGAAGCCGTGAATAAGTGGAAGTTCCGTCCTGGCTATAAGAACGGACAGCCGGTGGCCGTCCGCGCCACGATCGAAGTGAATTTCCGCCTGCTGTAACTTTTTCCCGGCTCGGCAGTTCTTCCTGATGTGACCCGGGCTTTTATACTCATCACCATTTATTCGGGCAGAGGGCGGGTTTGAAACCCCGCCCTACTATCTTTTCGCTGCGGTCCAGGTGCCTTTGCCCATGTCACCCAGGTCAAGGGTACCCTTCATCTTGGTGGGATTCTCGATCTTGCCTTTGTAGCGGACTACGCCATTGGCGCCTGAAGGCTCGAAGCTGAACTCAATCGCGTCGCCCTTCACGGTGCCCGTGAGTTTGGCTTCGCCCAGCGCCCCTGAATAAGTACCAGTCAGTTTCTCGCCGTCCTGGTGAAACACGAAGGATGGGCTGCCGCTGCCGGCATCGCTGTCCACCGAGAATTCCCAGTTGCCCGAAATGTCAGCCGCGAGCGCTACGCACACGCTCAGCACCGCGGCAAGCACCAGCTTCCGCATACGGTTAGCGGCCTCCGCGCAGGTAGGCGTCGTCTCCGCGAATCCAATCCTCGCGAATCGGACTGAACAGATCGACGGCCACCGAGTCTTCAAGCGCTTCCACCATGTGCGGCGCGTGCGGAGGGATTTGCATGGACTCGCCGGGTTGCAGGATCGTTTCCTCTCCAGCGATCACGAAGCGCATCCGGCCGCTCTCCAGCATGCTGATCTGCTCATTCACATGGCTGTGCAGCGGCACGATCGCACCCTTGGCGAGGCGCAGCCGCGCGACCGTAATATTCTCGCCGTGAATGACTTTGCGGCCCACCAGCGCGTTCATCTGCTCTTCCGGCATGGCGTTCCAGTTGTGGTGCTTCATAACGAACCGGTATTCTATCATGAGGACCATGAAGGGTATCGTGCTAGCGGGCGGCAGCGGGAGCCGATTATTTCCCCTCACCAAAATCACCAACAAACATTTGCTGCCGATCTACGATAAGCCCATGATTTACTATCCGATCCAGACCCTTGTGGACGCCGGCATCCGGGACATTCTGGTGGTCACCGGCGGCAAGAATTCCGGCGATTTTCTGCGCCTGCTCGCCAACGGCAAGGAGTTCGGCCTGAAACACATCGGCTACACCTACCAGGAAGGCGAGGGCGGCATCGCCGACGCCCTAGCGCTGGCGGAACATTTCTGCCGATGGCGACAAAGTCTGCGTGATTCTGGGCGACAACATCATCGAGGGCAACATCCGCGCCGCGGTGGACGAGTTCGGCCGCCAGCCGCAAGGCGCTCGCATCCTGCTGAAGGAAGTGCCCGATGCCGGGCGGTTCGGCGTGGCGGAAATTCGCGGCAACCGCATCGTGAACATCGAGGAAAAACCCAAGCATCCGAAATCCAACTACGCCGTGACGGGGATTTATCTGTACGACGCGACGGTTTTCGACAAGATCCGAACGCTGGTGCCTTCGGGGCGCGGCGAGCTCGAAATCACCGATGTCAACAACGCCTACATCGGTGAAGGTTCCATGACATTTTCCTATCTTGAAGGCTGGTGGACCGACGCCGGCACTTTCGAATCGCTGCTGCGCGCCGGCAATCTGGTTGCCCAGACGCGCGAGCGCGCTGCCGAGGCGCTGCAGCAGGCGGGCACCTAGCATGGCCACCAAGGCAACGGCAGTTTCCGGAGCCGTCGGCATCGCCGTGCCGCACTGCGAAAAAGGCATTGGCGCGGTAATCACATCGCCCGATTCCAAGCATTTGATTGCGGGCGTGCGCGTGTCGCCGCTGACGCTGTGGCCCGACGATCGCGGGCATTTCCTCGAAGTGCAGCGCTTCGGCCAAGGCCTGGCGGCCGCGTTTCCGGCGGCCTCCACGCAAGTTTCAGCGGCAGTGAATTATCCGGGCACCATCAAGGCGTTCCACTTCCACCGCCATCAGACCGATTGCTGGACGCCGGTGGCAGGGATGCTGCAGGTGGCGCTGGTCGATCTGCGCGAGGGCTCGGCCACGTTCGGCGCACGCAACACGTTCTATGTCGGCGCGCTGCGGCCGTGGCAAATTCTGATTCCGCCCGGTGTGGGGCACGGCTACAAAGTTTTGGGCGCCGAGCCGGCTCTGCTGGTGTATCTGACCGATCGTTTTTACGACCCGAGCGACGAAGGCCGCATCGCCTACGACGACGCCCACATTCATTACGACTGGGAAACGCAGCACAAATAGCCCGTGAAGATCATCGTCACCGGCGGCGCGGGGTTCATCGGCTCGGCATTCGTGCGGCTGGCCCTGGCCGAAGGCGCGCGCGTCGTCAATCTGGATAAGCTCACCTACGCCGGCAATCTGGAAAATCTGGAATCGGTCGCTCAGCTTCCGGCCTACCGGTTTGTGCATGGCGATATCTGCGATGCCGTGTTGGTGAACGATTTATTTTCCAGCGAAAAGCCCAACGCCGTAGTGCACTTCGCCGCGGAGTCCCACGTGGATCGCAGCATTCTCGAGCCCAGCCCGGCGTTTGAAACCAATTTGCGGGGAACGTTTACGCTGCTCGAGGCCGCGCGCGTGCACCGCCTGCCCCGGTTCATTCACGTTTCGACCGACGAAGTATACGGCTCAATTCCCGCTCCCCGCCGAGGCCGATGAAAACTTTCCGCTTAATCCCTCCAGCCCGTATTCGGCGACGAAGGCCGGCTCGGATTTGCTGGCGCGCTCTTACTTCACTACGTACGGGACGCCGGTGATCGTAACGCGCGCGTCCAACAATTACGGGCCGTATCAGTTTCCGGAGAAACTAATTCCGCTGATGATCTCGAACGCCTTCGAAGACCGCGCCTTGCCGGTCTACGGCGATGGCATGCAGGTGCGCGACTGGCTATACGTGGACGACCATTGCCGCGCCATTCACGCGCTCCTGGCGAAGGGCCATCCCGGTGAAATCTACAACATCGGAGGCAGCGCTGCGCTCGCTAACCTCGATGTCGTGCACCGGATTTTAGCTGCTACCGGCAAACCGGAGACCCTGATACGCAGCGTCGCGGACCGGCCCGGGCACGACCGCCGCTACGCGCTATCGAGCGCCAAGCTGATGCGCGAGACGGGGTGGGCGCCGGCAGTGTCCTTCGAAGACGGCCTGGCTCGGACCGTCGCGTGGTATCGCGAAAATACCGGCTGGGTCGAGCGCGTGAAATCCGGCGATTACCGCGATTACTACGCGCGCAATTATGACAACCGGCGCGCCGGCGCCCAAGAGTAAGCCATGCGCGTGGCTCTGGACGCCACTCCGCTGACGCTCACGACTGGCGGCCTCGCCCGTTATACGGCCGAACTGGCGCGGGCGTTGGCGGCGGAGTACGACCGCGAAGATTTCTTTCTGCTCAGTGACCAGCCCTTCGCCATGCCACCGGGCAGTTCGACAAACTTGTGCGCTGGCCGCCTGCCGCAAACTTGGGCGGACCGCAAGTGGTGGGCATACGGCCTGAACCGCGAAATGGATCGCCTGGAATGCGACGTGTTCCACGGCACCAATTTTGAAGTGCCGTATCTGGCACAGCGCCCCAGCGTGCTCACCGTGCATGATCTTTCTCCCTGGATGAACCGGGAGTGGCATTCCTCCGCCGACCGCGTGCGCCGCCGCACGCCATGGCTGATCGGCCTGGGCATCGCCACCATGATCGTGACCGTCAGCGATGCAGTCCGCACGCAGGCGATCGAGTATTTCGGCATCGCGCCCAACCGCATTATGACCGTGCCGCTGGCGGCGTCGGAGAATTTCCGTCCGGTTGCGGTGCCCGTAACGCGCCCGTATTTTCTTTTTGCCGGAACGCTCGAGCCGCGCAAGAATATCGCCGCGCTGGTCGAAGCCTGGCGGGCGCTGCGACGCGACGCCGATGTCGATCTGGTGCTCGCCGGCCGGCGCCGCGATGACTTTACCGAAGTGCCGCCAGAGCCCGGCCTGCTGGTGGCGGGCGAAGTCAGTGACGAGGAACTGGCCACGCTTTACTCCGGTGCGATTGCGTTCGTGTTCCCATCGCTTTATGAAGGTTTTGGCTTGCCGGTGCTTGAAGCTATGCAGTGCGGCGCGTGCGTGATCATTTCGCGCGATGCCGCGGTCGCCGAAGTGGCGGGCGGCGCGGCCATCCGCTGTACTCAGGCGGAGCTGCATGACAGCTATGCGCTCGGTGCTGGCAAATCCGGAATGGGCGCAGGAATGGCGGCGGCGAGCAGTGCAGCGCGCGACGCGAATTTTCCTGGGCGCGCACGGCGCGGCGGACGCGGGAGGTGTATGACGAAGCCCAACGGCGATTCGCCTGCTCCTGAGCGGGCGCGCGCCCTGTTCCTCGCGCCCGAAGCGCCGTATCCGGTCGAAGGCGGCGGGGCGCTGCGCGCGGCTTCGCTGTTCGAATACCTCGCCGCGCGCTATCAGGTGGACGTGATCGTGTTCCGCGAGCCGGGAGCGCCAGATCCGGCATCGCTCTTTCCCGCCGGACGCGCCCGCGTCATTCATGTGATCGATCTCCCGCCTCATCGCGGCACCCTGATGGCACGAAGCCTGCGCAATGCCGGCCGGCTGCTGCGCCGCAGCACGCCGCTGGTCGATCGCTTCAGTGGCTTTGGCAATCGCGTTGCCGCATTCATTCGAGAACAGACTTACCAAGTGGCCCTTATCGAGCACTTCTGGTGTGCGCCGTACGTCGAACAAGTCTCATCTGCCGCCAAGCTCACGGTCTTGGATCTGCAGAATGTGGAATCCGTGCTGCACGCACGCTGCGCAAAATCGGAGCGGGGAGCGATGGCGTTGGCGCACTACGGCTTTGCCCGCGCGTGCATGGCGCTGGAGAAAAAATGGCTGCCGCGCTTCGACCGGCTGCTGGTGGCTTCGCCGGATGATGCGCGTAGCGTGGAGGCCATTTCACCGGGCTCCCGGATTCAGGTCTACCCCAACGCCATTCCCGCCATCGCCCTGCCCGACCGCGCGGAGCAGGACGTGATCGCATTTTCGGGAAACTTCAGCTACCACCCTAACGTCTCTGGACTTGAGTTCTTCGTGTCGAAGATCTGGCCGGATTTGCGCGCCCAGTGGCCCAATCTGGTGATGCGGCTAATCGGCAAGAACCCGGAAAGCGTACGGGGTATCGTCAAGGCTGACCCGCGTATTCAGCTTTCCGGACGCGTCGAGAACGCGGTCGAAGACTTGGCGGCAGCGAAAGTGGTAGTGGTGCCGCTGCTCGCCGGTAGCGGCACGCGGCTGAAAATTATCGAGGCCTGGGCCGCCGGGCGCGCCGTGGTGTCCACGCGTATCGGTGCCGAAGGCTTGCCCGCGCGCGATGGCGAGAATATCCTGCTGGCGGATGAGCCTGCAGGTTTTGCCGAGGCAGTTGGCAGGCTACTTTCGTCGCCGGCCGAGCGCGCTCGTCTGGGCCATGCGGGACGAGCTTTGTTCGAGTTGCAGTTTACCTGGGAACGCGTTTGGGAAACGCTGGACTTGTGAGAAACTAAAGGTGCAAAGGCAACGTGAAGAGCAAGAGGATTTCGCAGCGCCCTGAATCCGAATGCGGTTCGCTGTAGACGCTCACGCCATCGGCCGCCATCTCACGGGCAACGAAGTATATGTTCGTAGCCTGTTGCGTGGCTTCGCGGATCTGGACAAGGAATCGGACTTCGTCACCTATCTTTCGGTGAGGGAGGCTGAGGCCTCCATGCCTGCGCGGTTCTCCGTCCGCCGCATTGCGGCCAATCCTTTCTTGCGGCTGGGCTGCGATCTGGCTGCGCAACTTCGACAGGACCGTCCGGACCTGATTCACGTACAGTACACGGCGCCGCTGGCCTGTCCAGTGCCGGTAGTGGTGACCGTTCACGACGTCAGTTTCCTCGAATATCCGGATTATTTCCAGCGCGCGCGAGCGCTGCAATTGCGCTGGAGCGTGAAGCGTACGGTGCAGCGGGCGGCGCGCATCCTCACCGTCAGCGAGTTTTCGCGCACCGCCATTGCGCGCGCGTATGGCCTCGATGAAAGCAACATCGTCGTCGTGCCCAACGCCGCCGCCGAGGGCTTCTCGCCGGTGAATCGCTCGGCCGCCCTGGGCAAAGTTCGCGACGCATTCGGCCTGGCGGCACCCTACATCTTTTGCGTCGGAGATTTACAGCCGCGCAAGAATCATATTGGACTGATCGCCGCATTCAAGGAACTGCTGCGCGCGGTTCCAGACCTGCCGCACGATCTGGTTCTCGCGGGCAAGGAAACCTGGTTCTCGCCGCGCGTGCATGAAGCGGCAAAACAAAGCGGCGTGGCGGATCGCATTCATTTTCTCGGTTTCGTATCGGACGATGATTTGTTGCAGCTCTACAACGCCTGCGAGCTGTTCTGTTTTCCTTCCTACTACGAAGGCTTCGGCCTGCCGGTGGTCGAAGCGATGGCCTGCGGGCGCGCCGTGGTGTGCTCCAACACGTCGGCGGTGCCGGAAGTTGCCGACGGCGCAGCGCTGCTTTTCGATCCCTACCGCCCGGAGGAAATCGCGCGCGCCATGGCCGACATGATTCGCAATCCGGAAATGCGCGCCCGCCGCGAGCGTCTGAGCCTGCAGCGCGCCACCCATTTCAGTTGGCGGCAGAGCGCCCGCAAAACGCTGGAGGTCTACTACGAAGTGGCGGAGCAGAGCCAGTCGCAAGCCAAGGCCGTCCCGGCAGCGACCCTTCTCCGATGATCCTTCGCGCTACTTGCGCGCTTTTCGTACTGCTTGTCACCGCAGCGGCGCAAACTGGTTTTCCTTTTTCCGATGAAGCACTGAGCTACCGCATCAACTGGCCCAGCGGACTGAGCCTGGGCGAGGGCCGCATGACGGCGGTGCACAGCCAGGTTTCCAAAGATGGGCCCGAGCGATGGGAGTTTGAACTTTCGCTCGACGCGGCCATCCCCGGCTTCACGGTATCGGACCACTATCGCGCCAGCAGTTCAGCCGATTTCTGCTCTTCCCGCTTGTTCAAGGAAGCCACCCACGGCGAGCGCAAGGCCAACGAGACCATGGTCTTTGATCAGCACCGGCACGTCGCTGAGCGTTCCACGCCGGGTGGCGGAACGTCGGAAACTCAGATCGCCGATTGCGCGCGTGACGCGCTTACGTTCCTCTACTTCACGCGCCGCGAGTTAAGCCAGGGCCGCGTCCCGCCGGCGGAAGCCGTTTTTCTAGGCGCGCGCTACCAGGTACGTTTGGAATATACCGGCCCCCAATCCATTACGGTGAGCGGCAAAAAGGCGGAAGGCGATCGCGTCGTGGTCCACCTGAAAGGGCCGGCGTCTGAGGCGACCGCGGAAGTATTTTTCGCCCGCGACCCGGCGCGCACGCCCCTGCTGATCCGTGCACCCTTCAGCATGGGAACGTTCGCCATGGAACTGGTACGCTAGCAGGTTGTTGAAAAAACTTCAGGTAGCTTTCTTTTCGCCGATGCCCCCTTCCCCGAGCGGCATCGCCGACTACTCAGCGGCGCTGGTCGAAGCGCTCGGCAAGCTGGTGGATATCGAAATCTTCGCCGACGAATCCCGCCGTTTCGATCCCGGCAAATTCGATCTGGCGCTCTACCAAATCGGCAATAATCCCTATCACTCGTTCGTATACGAAGCCGCTCTGCGCCACCCCGGCGTGGTTGTGATGCACGAGGCCAATCTGCACCACCTTATCGCCGACATCACCATCAAGCGCGGCAATTGGGACGAATATTTGAAAGAAGCCGAATTCAATGGCGGAGGGCCTGCTCTTGAGCACGCCCGCCGCGCCCGCGCCCTGCAAACCGCGCCTAACTATGACGGTCTGGCGATGAACCGGCGCCTGCTCGAGTCGGCAAAGGCGATCGTCGTACACAGCCGTTTCATGATGGATGAAATGCGCATGGCCGGTTTTGGCGGACCGGCGGCGCGTATTCCGCACGGCGCATCGATTGCGAATGCTGACCGCCATGGCTACCGCGAGCGCCTCGGTCTCGACGAAAGCACGCCGCTGGTGGGCATTTTCGGCCATCTGAAACCATACAAGCGCGTGGCCGAATCGCTGCGTGCGTTTCGGAGGCTGGCCCGTCTGGATCCGCGCGTCAAAATGATTCTGGTCGGTGAGCCGCATCCGGAATTGCCGCTGGATTATCTGATTCGCACTCTCGGGCTGGATGCCCATGTGCGCAAGCTGGGCTTTGCGCCGATCGAGGATTTCGTGGGCTACATGGCGGCTTGCGACATTGTCCTCAATCTGCGGAACCCCACAGCAGGAGAAAGTTCGGGCAGCCTGATGCGCGCCCTCGGCCTTGGCAAAGCCACGCTCGTTTCGAGTGTCGGGGCCTTTCGCGAATTACCCAGCGACGTCTGCCTGCAAGTCGCGGTCGACGCTGGCGAAGAGGACCTGATTTTCGAGTACCTGAACCTGCTGGTCTCGCGTCCGGAAGTGGCCCGCGAGTTAGGCGCGCGTGCCCGGCAGTGGGTGGAAAACGAGTGCACCTGGGACCGCGTGGCCGCGCGTTATGCCGATTTTCTGGATGCCGTGAAGAATGATCGCGAATGGATCCAGGAAGAAGATGAGGAAATTTTAGAGCCCAGCGCGCCCTCGCCGCCGCCTGCGCCGCCTCGGCCGCATGTCCGCGTATCCGAACCCGCGCCGATCGCCTACATTGCCAGTTGGGCCACAGAGCCTGCGTCGCGCGAGTATGTGGAAACGCACCAGACGCGTCTGGCGAAAACACTCGCCATCACACCGCCCGGCGCCGCCGAAGATCGCATTCTGGAAATGGGTGCGTACCTGCAGATCACACCCGGATTGCACACCCGCTTGGGCTACGGCACCGTCCGCGGCTGCTACTACGGCACGCTTGGACAGACCGACCCGCGCCGCGCGACCTCCGCCGATGGTGAGACTTTCGAGTGTGATATCGATCTGTTCGACGCCGAAAAAGACGTGTACCCGTACGCGGATGGATATTTTGCGACGGTGTTGTGTTGCGAACTGATCGAGCACCTGCGCGAAGATCCCATGCATCTGATGGCGGAGGTCAACCGGATTTTGCGCCCCGGCGGCCACCTGGTCATCACGACGCCGAACATCACGTCGCTGGGCGCGGTTTCGGCCATTCTGCAGGGTTATCATCCAGGATTTTTTCATTCCTACGTCCGCCCGCGCGCCAACGGCGAGACCGAAGCGCGCCACAACCGCGAGTACACGCCGGGAGAAATTAAGCAGCTGCTGGAGGTCGCCGGCTTCGCGATGACGCTGCTGGAGACCGGTCCGTTCCGTGAAGAACCGCGGCCGGAATACGCGTGGGTCCGGCATCTGATGGAGCGATACCAGTTCGACAGCACGCTGCGCGGGGAAGGAATTTACGCGGTTGGCCGGAAAACCGGCACGGTGCACGAGCGGTATCCGGACTGGCTGTATTCGTGAAAAAATTTCTCGCAGAGACGCAGAGTACGCAGAGAATTCGTTGTTCTCTGTGTACTCTGCGTCTCTGCGAGAAATGTGTTTTGTGTTTAGCATGTCGATCCGCTATATCGGCGCGAGAGTAGATCCCGTCAACGCCCGCCTCGTTAGCGCCACCTTCGAAGCAGAAAATATTTCCAGCAGCGCCTGGGCGCCCGCTGAAGGCTTCGCAGTGGGTTGCCATATCTTCGACCCCCAAACCGACACCCTCATCGAAGACGGCCGCCGCGTTGTCCCCGAAACGGCTATCGCGCCCGGCGAACGGCGCCATTTCGATCTGCGCTTCGAATTACCCGAGCAACCCGGCGCATACCGCGTCTACATCTCCCCGATGCAGGAAAATACAGGTTGGTTCTACGAGCGCGGCTGGCCCTTCCTGTTGATCGACAGCGTGGTCGAGCACAGCGTTGCGCGCATCGAAAAATTTCGCATCGTGAATCAGCAAACGATCAAGCAGGAAAGGCTCCTGCGCTCGGTCCGCCGTGCCTTCACCCTGCCCTGGCAAGCCATTTGGCGGAACCGCAGCCTGATCCGCACTATGGTCCGGCGCGATATTCTGGGCCGCTATCGTGGATCTTTCGCCGGAACGTTCTGGACGTTTCTGAATCCGCTAATCCTGATGCTCACGTATTTTTTCGTGTTCGGCGTAGTGCTGCGCACGCGTTTCCCCTCCGACCCGTCCCGCAGCGGCTTCGCTCTGTATTTTCTCGCCGGCATGCTGCCCTGGCTGGCGTTCAGCGAAGCCGCAGGCCGCGCCCCGCTGGTGATGATCGAGCATCGCAATTTCGTCAAGAAGCTGGTGTTCCCCGTGGAAACGCTGCCGGTCAATCTGGTGGCCGCGGGATTCGTCAGCCAGGTATTCGCGATCCTGTTGTTCCTGGTTGTCGCTTTGATTGCGCGCGAATCCGTTCCGGATTCCGTCGTCTGGCTGCCGGTGCTCATCATTCCGCAATTGCTGTTCACGGCCGGCGTCACCTGGTTTCTGGCGGCGCTGGGCGTGTTCTTTCGCGATCTGGCGCAGATCAACGGATTCCTGCTGACGCTGTGGTTCTTTGTCACGCCGATCTGCTATCCGGAATCCTCCCTGCCCCCGCAAGCGCTCGTGGTTTTGGGCAAGAATCCGATGTTCACCCTGGTGCGCGGTTACCGCGCGGTGCTGCTCGAAGGAAACGCTCCCGCATGGAGAAGCCTGTGGAAGCTGTGGGTGGTCGCGGCTCTCGTCTTCATACTCGGCTATGCCTGGTTTTACAAGCTGCGAAAGTCGTTCGCAGACGTGATTTAATAAAGGGCATCATGCTCTCCCTCAAAAGTCTGCTTCCGCTGGCGGCATTGTTAGCCATGACCGGTTCAGCGATTTCTCAACAGAATAAATCCCTGGATGTGGAATACCGCGAGACTGCGGCCAAGATCATCGGCGCCGCCGTGGTGGATGACGCCGGCATGGCCAAACTGGCGTATTTGTGCGATCGCATCGGCAATCGCGTGAGCGGCTCGTCTTCACTTGACCGCGCCATTCAATGGGCCGCGGAGCAAATGAAGAAGGACGGCCTCGAGAACGTTTCCACGCCCGCAGTCGACGTGCCGCATTGGGTAAGAGGCCGCGAGAGCGCCAGCCTGGAGAGTCCCATCACCAGGCAGTTGACCATGCTGGGACTGGGCGGGAGCGTCGCCACGCCGGCCGGCGGCATTACCGCGGAGATCGTGCCCGTGCGCACATTCGAAGAATTGGAAAAAAAGGGACGCGCCGCCATCGAAGGCAAGATTGTGCTCTACAACGAGGACAACCTGGGCTATGGCCGCACTGTGGTTTACCGCTCGACAGGCGCCTCACGCGCGGCGAAACTGGGAGCGGTCGCGGCGCTGGTGCGCTCGGTCGATACCGCAACCACGCTGCAAACGGCGCACACTGGAGCCATGAATTACGCGGCCGATGCTTCTAAGATTCCCACGGCGGCGGTGAGCGTCGAAGATGCCCTGCTCATGCAGCGTCTCTACGATTCAGGCGACAAAGTACGCGTGCATCTTGAGATGGAGGCGCAAACACTGCCCCTTGCCCGCTCGGCGAATGTGGTCGGCGAAATCCGCGGACGAGAAAAACCCGATGAAGTCGTCGTCATGGGCGGCCATATCGATTCCTGGGATGTCGGCCAGGGTGCGCAAGACGACGGTTCCGGAATTATCGGTGCGCTCGAAGCCATTCACATCATTCATAAACTCGGGCTGCGGCCGCGCCGCACGCTGCGCGTCGTGTTCTGGACCAACGAAGAGAACGGCACGGCCGGCGGCAAAGCCTACCGCGAAGCGCTCGGCGACAAGATCAAGAGCCACGTGGCGGCAATTGAGATGGATGGCGGCGCCGAAAAACCGCTGGGGATGGGGATGAGCATGTCGACCGGCAATGCCGAGGCAGGGCTCGCGCAGATGCAGCAAATCGGCAAGCTGCTGGAAGGCATCGGCGCAGGCGAGATGACCAACCGCGGCGGCGGGGCAGATATCGGTCCGCTCATGCGCGATGGCGTTCCCGGCCTGGGCCTGCGCACGGTGGGCACGCATTATTCGGACTGGCACCACACCACTTCGGATACGGTCGATAAGGTCGACCCGCAGGATTTCCGCCTGTGCGTCGCCACCATGGCCGTCGTCGGCTATATTTTGGCTGACATGCCGGGCCGGCTGGGCGAATAGGTCGGGGCACAGATTTTCGAACAGCGGTGTCCATACAGAGGTGAGACGTCGGTGGCTGATTGCGGCCGCACTCGGCGCCATTGGCTGCCGATCACCGGAACGAGTTCTACGCCCGGTCATCCGCGCGAGCGATGAGGAAAGAATCGGCGCCATCCGATCAGCGCCCATTATCCTCGTGGTGGAGATTCACGACGGGAACCTATTCAAACAACCGCGGGAGGTGGACAAGCCGCCACAAGCAGGCGGTCCAATGATGCCGAAAATTCCCCTCTATTTGGCAAACATTTCGGCGAAAGTTCTGCTCAAAGTGCGAGGATCCGCGCCGGACGATATCCAGTTCTATAGCTGGGTTTGGGCATCCGGCAAGCACGGCGGTCCCAGGCGGTCCCAGGCTGTTCCATGCTTCCCCCGGTTCGGCACATGTTCTCTTCTTGCACGACGAGTCGGGGTATCTCCACACTGTAGGCGACTACCCGGCTTACGATTTGGAGATCCGCTCCCGGTGGTTGCCGGAATTCCTTGCATCTTGGCGTGCGGGCTACGAGCAGGGTGGCAGCTTGATCGAGCGAATCGTCGCAGTCCGGCTTAAAGCTGAACTCGAAAGCCTACCTGCCCTACACACTGACCTTTGGCTGGAGACCTGGGAACTTCAGGATCTGACTAGCGCCTCGTTCATCGAGAGCCAGCTCGACTCGCTCTGCCAGAGTGTCGTCAATCCGGTCGGTCGCGAAGAAGCTTGCGCGGCTTTCGCCGAGAAGATTTCCAAGCGGACTTGAAAACCCATCGGCTCGTAGGGGCGGGTTTCAAACCGGCCCTCTTCACACTGTCCGTGCCCATAGCTCTGCCGCCCTGATTTTGTTATCCTCTAGTGTTGATCCCCGGCGCTGAAGCCGGGCCTTCCCTAGAGGTTTCAACATGTCAGGTCATTCCAAATGGGCGACGATCAAGCACAAGAAAGCCGCCCCCGACGCCAAGCGCGGGAAAGTGTTTACCCGCATCATCAAAGAAATCATGATCGCCGCCCGCACCGGCGGCGATCCGGACGGCAATCCCCGTCTGCGCACCGCCATCACTGGCCGCCAAGGGCTGTCAGCATGCCCTCCGACAACATCAAGAAGGCCATCATGCGCGGCACCGGCGAACTCGAAGGCGGCCAGATCGACGAAGTCATGTTCGAAGGCTACGGTCCCGGCGGCGCGGCCGTGCTGGTGATTGTCGCCACCGACAATCGCAACCGCACGGTGAGCGAGATTCGCCACATGTTCTCCAAGAACGGCGGCAATCTCGGCGAGCAGGGCAGCGTCGCCTGGATGTTCGAGCGCAAGAGCCAGATCCTGGTATCGCAGGACAAGGCCAGCGAAGACCAGCTGATGGACATCGTGCTCGACGCCGGCGCCGACGATCTGCGCAACGACGGCGACAGCTGGGAAGTCCTCTCGCCGCCGCGAAGCTCACGAAGCCGTGCTGGCAGCGCTGCAGAAGGCCGGCATCGCAACCGACTTCGGCCGAAGTCGGCGATGGTACCCAAGAATCTGATCAAGCTCGAAGGCAAGAACGCCGCCGCCATGCTGCGGCTGAGCGAGGCGCTGGAAGAGCACGACGACGTGCAGAACGTCTATTCGAACTTCGACGTCGACGAGAAGGAACTGGAAGCATCGCGTAGTCCGCGTAGCCCGGCGTCATGCGGGTTCTGGGAATCGATTGCGGCACGGAGCGAACCGGTTACGGCGTGATCGATAGCGATGGCCGCACCCATCGCCTGGTGGCCGCCGGCGTGATCCGGACGTCCACGCGAAATCGCCGCTGGAAGCGCGGCTGCTGTGAAATTGCCGACGGGGCTGCGCAGGGTGATTGTGCGCTATGCACCGGACGCGGCCGCGGTGGAAGAAGTCTTCTACGCCGTCAACGTCAAGACCGCGCTTGAAGCTTGCGCACGTGCGCGGCGTGGCGCTGCTGGCCATGTCCGAAGCCGGTCTGCGATTGGGCGAATACTCGCCGCTCGAGGTGAAGAGCAGCGTGGTGGGCTATGGCCGCGCCGAGAAGTGCGCAGGTGCAGATGATGGTGCGCTCGCTGCTGCGGCTGGAAAGCGATCGCGTCGGAAGACGCTGCGACGGCGTCTGACGATGCTGCGATGCGCTTGCGATCGCCATCTGCCACGCCACTCACGCGGCGACCCAGCGCTGCATCGCGAGAGCGCAGCGATGAAGCCTACGTGCGTGGTTACTCGCTCGCTGGCCGCTAGCTCTCGCCGCGGCCGAGCCGCGGCTGTCTCTTCTCCAAATCGTTTCCCGGCAGCGTACCCGCTTACGTGTCCATCACGCGTGGACGCAACGGGAATGGCGAATACAAAGAGGCCCCGGATGACGACCGCCCGTTGAAATTCCAGCTTGCCGAAGCCGATGCGAGTGCGACTGTTCGCTTTGGCCGACAAGCTCGATCCGCTTCAAGCGGCCGCTGGAGTCGCCTGCCAAGGTGGCGCACATGGGCATGAAGACGTTCCGCTTCGAAGACGGCGCCGAGCAGCACGAAGTGAAATTCAACTTCTCCGAAGATCTCGACGCCAAGCGCGCTGGCCGACTGGTTTGAGCGCATCTCCGAAACCGAGCAGAATTACTGATGTCTGGAGCGCGCGGCGAAATACGACAAACTGGGCGTGAAGAAAGCGCTGCTGCAGTTGGAGACCGCCATGGACCGCAAACGCGTTGTCGATGCGGAACAGCTCTTCTGCCGATGCTGGACCGCGTGGCCAAGAACGAAAGCTACCTCAACATGGCCCGTCGCGCGCCGCCGCGATCGCCGAATCGATTCGCGCCGCGAAGCCATGACCCTGCGGGCGCCGTGCTGTCTCATTTGGCCGCTGGTCTGCACTGCGCAGCAGTCCGCTTCCGAGGCGGAACAGGAGGCGTTGAGCCGCTCTCGGCGAAGCCGGGTCGAGCCCGATCGAGCTGGTGCGGGCGCTGGAAGCTCATCTGGCGAAGTTTCCCGATTCACCCAAGCGGGCCGAACTGGAACGCGTGCTGGTGAAGGGCGCCATCGAAACCAAAGACGACCGGCGCATCATTCTCTACGGTGAGCGCGTGCTGGCCCGGGAGCAGGACGATCTGCAGGTGCTGGACCGGTGGCGCGCGCGCTTGCTGGCGGGCGAGCCGCGAAGCAGCCGAGCGCGCCCTGGAATACGCGACGCGCTACCGAGCAATTGACCGCGATGCGCGAGAGCTCGCAGCCGCCGCCGGCCGCTGGGAAAGGCGCAATGGATGGAGGAAGTGGACCGCGGCCTCGCGCGCGCGCTTGTCGCTCGAGGCCAGCGCCACCGGCAACCTGGGCAAGATGGATGAGGCGATCGCGCTGGCCGAACGCGGCTATGCGGAGTATCCCACTGCCGAGGCGCGCGCGGGAAGTGGGGCGCTGGCTGGCAAACTAGGCCGCCACGACGAAGCCATTCGCCCACCTGGCCGACGCGTTTACCATGGCCGATCCTCGCAACCAGCGATACCGATCGCGCGCAGGATCGCGGCGCATGGGCGAGTTGTAGGGCAAAGTCGAAGGGTTCGGAGAAGGGATTGGGCGATCTGATTCTGGAATCCTACGACCGCACCACCGCCCTGGTAGCCACGCGCCGCCTGCAGGCCGCAGCAGGCGACCCCAACACGCAGGCGGCCACGATTCTGGATTTCACGCTGTCCGGCCTGAACGGCGAAAAGTTGCAGTTGGCGGCCTTCAAGGGCAAGACCGTGGTCTTCGATTTCTGGGCCACCTGGTGCGGGCCCTGCCGCGCGCAGCATCCGTTGTATCGAGCAGGTGAAACAGCATTTCCGCCGCCGCCGACGTGGTGTTCCTTTCCGTGAATACCGATGAGGAGCGGGACCAGGTAGAGCCGTTTCTCAAAGAACAGGATTGGAAAGCGCCGGTCTACTTCGAAGACGGCCTGGCGCGCATGCTGCATATCACCTCCATTCCGACCACGATTGTTCTCGACCGGCACGGCGAGGTGACCAGCCGCATGAATGGATTCTTGGCGGAGCGGTTTGTCGGCCAGCTTACCGGGCGAATCGAAGAAACGTTGAAGAACTGACTGCACAAAATGGAGCGAATCTGGTTGTGGCGGATGTTTCCTTTACTGGTGCTCCTGGGCGTGCCGCATTACGCGGCGGCACAGTGCGAACCTCCAGCGAATCCCGGGCCGTCGAGTCCGGACGTCGCAGCAACGGCTGAGCGGCCGGTTTCCCTGGCCGGTATGATCCCCAACATCGCGAGCGACCAGAAGCAAATCTGGTTTTTCCCCGCGAGCGTTGTGCATGGCAAGCATTGGAAGGCGGTGCTCGCGGTAACAGCCGCCACGGCAGCGCTGATTGCTCTCGATCCAGTGAACGGCACCTACTTCCGCCGCACCACCGATTACCGGCGCTTCAATGTGCTCTTCAGCGGAACCCATACCTCGCTCGGCATCACGGCGGTGCCCGTTTCCTTCTACCTCGCTGGGCTGATCAGCAAGAATTCTTACGAGCGAAACACGGCTCTGATGGCCGCTGAAGCTGTAGCCGATTCGGAAATTCTCACTCTGGTGTTGAAGAATGCCGGCCATCGGCTACGGCCCGCAGCAATCCCGGCTCACGGCAACCTCTGGGATACGTGGTTCGAGGATAAAGGCTACACCGTAGGCGGCGCCGGAAGTTTTCCCTCGGGTCATACTATCGCTGCTTTCTCGGTCGCCACGGTTTTCTCGCATCGTTATGCCAGTCACCGCTGGGTCCCCTATGCCGCGTATGGCCTGGCGGGCATGGTGGGATTCTCCCGCGTCACCCTGTTGTCGCATTTCCCTTCCGACGTGTTCATGGGCGCCGCGCTGGGATATTCGATCAGCCGTTTCGCCGTACTGCGCTAGGACGACTGACCCAGCTGGTATAATGCCCGCGCAGTTGGTTTTGAGGTAACGCTGCAATGCGACTTTCCATCGCGCTACTCGCCTGGCTTCTTCTGGCGCGCCCTGCTGGGGCGCAAGATACCCCTCCCGCTCCTACCGCGCAACAACGGCAAGCGGAATCCAAGACCACGTACGCAGTTCTCACGAAAAGGGTCGAGCCGGAGTATACGCCAGAAGCTCGAGCAGCCGGCTTGCAAGGTTCAGTGGTCCTCTATCTGGATGTGAGTTCCGCCGGCGAAGTGGAGAAAGCGCAGGTGATTCAACGCTTAGGCCTGGGGCTCGACGAAAAAGCCATTGAGGCGGCGAAGCAGTGGCGCTTCACGCCGGGCACGAAAGATGGACAACCCGTCAAAGTAGCACAGTCGGCCGAGGTGAGTTTCCACCTGGATCCAATCAATTCCTGGCAGATTCGGCGAGCGGCTTATAACTTAAATTGGTCTGCAACCGAGCCGGTGAAGTATTTATCCAAGCCCGTACTCAGCCAATATACGAAACCGGGAAATGATGCGTGCCCTTCCAGCGGTGATACGGTGATCGTGAGCCTGGAGATCAGCAGGCAGGGAGAGCCCGGCAATATCAAGGTGATCGAGCAACATCGCGAAGAGAGCGCCAATGCCGTCCTCCATGCAATCGCGCTATGGCGGTTTCAGCCCGGCTTGGTTGACGAAAAGCCGAGAGAGGGTACGGGCATTGTTGAGATGGAGTGCCGTGCCTCGGTTCCAGGCGGCAAGTCGCCGGAGGAACTCGCCGCTGCCCTGGTGCCGCACATGGTGGGGGGAGGCGTCTCTGTGCCTGTGGTTCTTTACAAAGTGGATCCCGAATATACGGAGGACGCCCGCAAGGCGAAGTACATGGGTACCGTGACTCTTTTCCTGCAAGTGGACACATCGGGCCATGCCGCTAACCTCCGGGTGCTCCAAGGGCTGGGCTTGGGATTGGATGAGAAAGCCATGGAGGCGGTTACCCAATGGCGATTCAAGCCCGCCATAAAGGATGGTGCGCCGGTGACGGTAATAGCAAACATTGCGGTCAACTTTCGCCTGTTGTGACCTGCTCCGAGATCACGAGCGTGTAGCCATCCGGATTCCGAACTCTATGGTTCCGTACTCCATCGTTTCCAGCGGCCAGACGACATCGACCTGCTCCTTGATCCGCTCGAATGTCGTGCACGCCATCCATTTCGAAATACAATGTGCCGGTAAAGCCAGGCTTGCCGCCCAGGTGAGAGCCGGTCGAAAGCATCATGTTGGTTTCGCCCGCCTGCAGCATACAGCTTTCGCCATCGCCCGGAGAGCGCCAGCACAGCTCAAAGCCCAGCCGTTTTGCCGTGCTGCGCTAGACTTGCGGAAGGGAGACTACCATGCCGCATGGCGTTTCACGATGGATATTGCCCGCGCTCCTTCTGGCGTGTTTCGCTAACCAGGCGCCCGCTCAGGAGGCTCAACAAACTACTCTTCAAGCCCTGCTGAACGAAGTCAAACTGTTGCGTGCCGCGTTGGAGCGGAGTAACCAGCTTGCGCCCAGAATCCAAATCGCGCTGGCCCGGATGCAGTTCCAGGAAGAACGCGTCCGCAGCGCCACAAGGCGTGCGGAATCGGCGCACGATGAACTTTCCAATGCACAGCGCCGGCGCGCCGAGCTTGCCGATACTCTCAAGGTTCTGGAAAGCCGGCAAAGCCTGGCCGCCGACGCCAACGCGCGTAAGGAGGTTGAGGATCAAATGGCCGGCATCAAGGCAGAGTGGGAGAAGTTCGACGGGATCGAGGAACAACTCCGGGCCCGCGACGGCGAAAGCCTTGCTGCCCTGCAGAGCGAGCAAACAAAGTGGAACGAGGTCAACGATCAGCTCGTTTCGCTGGAGCGCGGGCTGGCTGTTCCCTAGAAACCGCTCACCCTGCTCCTTGCCCGGGCTCCGTGCCCGGGACAGTATACTCAATTACCAATTACGGCGTTGCAAACAAAAGGGTGCAGCGTTCCTCAGGAAGGCTGGTGCGGCAAGTTAAGGCACTTGGGTCCAACAACAGGTGTTTGAGTATACTGTCCCGGAAATTGCAGGTCTACGACGCGCTTCTAGAGCTTTTGCAGGTGAATGCCGCCGTTCGAAGTTTCCAGATCGAGCAGCGGACCGCCGCCGCCGATGGTTCCCTCGAGGTGGTGCTTGCTTAGCGTGCCCTGCATCTGCACTTCGAAATCGGTGGAAATGGAATTGTTCGAAGCGTGCGCCCGCAGCCGCGCTTTGATCGTGCTGGGCATGCGCACAGTGATGCTGCTGTTGCTGGTGGAAGCGTAAACGTCGTTCTGGTTCACTTCGTCCAGCGTCAGCTCGATGCCGCCATTCGAGCTTTCGAGCTTCACCGGCCTGCCCGATTCGGTCTTGGTCAGATGCACATTGATGCTGCCGTTGGACGTCGTGGCCTCGAGCGAGCCGCGCACTCCATCGGCGTGAATGCGGCCGTTCGAAGTCCGCAGGTTGGCACCGCCATCCAGTTGGTCGACGTCGATCGTGCCATTCGAAGTCTGCGCGTCCAGGCTTCCCTTCACGTTGGTGGCATGCAATGACCCATTGGACGAATGAAGACGCACGGGCCCGGTAACGTCGCTCACGCGAATGGCGCCGTTGGAGCTCTGGATGCGCTCCAGCTCCGTCTTGCGCGGAACGTGAATGATGTACTTCGCGCCCATATTGCCGCGCCGCTCGGAGGGACGCACCGTGCGGATGTGGACCGAATCGTCGGAGGCAACGATGTCGATTTTGATCGCGTCGCGCATCTCCGGCGTCGAGGCGTACTTCACGCCCGAGACTTCGACCGAATCCTGATCCCAAGCCGAAATCTCGATCGAGCCGTTAAAATTCTCCACCGAAACACGCCCGCCGGATTTAAGCGGATACGAGTGGTGAAAGTCGGTGGTGAACTTGTCGGAGGACCCGAAATCCTCAAAATCACAAGCCGCCAAAGCGAGCATCGTGGGCAGCACAAGGAAAAGGGTTCGTCGAGACATAGTCACCTCTCCATGGTGTACGGAACTTCGCGGCCAGTAGTTCCTGGAAATTATTTTAACTGCAAACCGGCCCGGTCCACCCACTGGCCGTTGAGCATAACGCGCTCTATTTTCCGTAAGTTGTGGACATCTTCGAGAGGATTGGCGTCCACCAGCACCAGGTCGGCGAATTTGCCAGGGTCGATCGTGCCCAGGTCAGCCAGTTTGCCCAGTGCAACCGCTCCCGTGCGCGTGGCCGCCACAATGACGTCCATGGGGGCGAGCCCTGCTTCGGCAAGCAGTTGCATTTCGCGGTGGGTCATCAGGCCGGGGAAATCGCTGGCCGAGCCGCCATCGGAACCGACGCCGATCAGCACGCCGGCCGCGGCGAGTTTGCGCGTGTTGCGCATGGCGCGGGCGAAATCCTCGCGTTCCTCCGCGGAAGGCTTGGCAGCCAGCGCGGCGCTTCTCACACCGGCGACCCGGTCAGGCTCGATTGAGCGGGCGACATCCGGATCGTCGAGAAGTTCGGGATGCTCGGTATAAAGCCAGGCCAGTTCCTGACGTACCAGCGTCGGCGCGAACACCGTGCGCAGTGAGCGCAGACGCGCCAGAAATTCGGGCGGAATGTCCTCGGTATCGCGAGCCATGTGGAGGAATCCGGCTGCGCCATTATCCACCAGGTGTTGGGTATCGGATAGCGTAGCGATGTGCGCCGTTACCGGAATTTGGTACTTGCGCGCTTCATCCAGAATGGCTTCGATCACCGGCCGTTTGATCTTGATCGCCGGAGCGCCATCCACCCAAATCTTGATGGCGTCGACATTCTGCCCGGCCAGAGCGTCCACACGCTTACGTGCCTCGTCCGGGGAATCGACCTCATTGACGATGTGGCCGACCTCCTGGGAAGGATGACCGCCAGGCGCCGTAAAGCCCGCGCCCGCAGTGAACAACCGCGTGGTGGCGAGGGTGCCGTCGCGCTCAGCCTTGCGCACCGCGAAAGCGGCGTCTTTGTCCGTGCCCATGCTGCGGACCGAAGTAACGCCAAAATAAAGATACGCGTTGAGATTGCGCTCGATACGCTCAGCCGTGTGGTCCGCGCCGACGAATACTGGACCTCCGCGCGCGCCCGGATGCACGTGTAGATCGATGAGGCCGGGAACCAGAAATTTCCCCGAGCCGTTGATTTTCTCCGAACCGGCGGGGATAGGGACACTGGCACGCGGGCCTGTGGCCCGAATCCGCGAGCCGGCTACGATCACTACGGAATCCGAAATCGGCGGCCCGCCGTTGCCATCGATCAGCACCGCGCCGATGATGGCCTTCTGATTGGACTCTTCCGGAGGCTTGCATCCGGACAAGATCAAGAACAGGAAAATTAGCGCCCAGAGCGCGGCGCGCAGTCCGGCATGGCGCCGCACTCCGGTCAGCATGAATATAGGGTCGCTTTATTCCGTCCGCACGTCAATGCGGGCCGCCATCAGCCTGGTTTTGTCGTCGAATTTGCCGAGACAGATCACGCGGCGTCCTTCTTTCAAATCATCCATCGAGCCGGGCTGGTTGCGTTTGGTAAACTTCGTGTCCGCGTTGAAGATCACGGTGTGCGGAGGATTGCTACCCTTGGCAACCACGATTGTGGACGTGTCTTTATTTATGGTCTTGACCGTCCCCTCCACCCTGTCACCTTTATCGGCTGCGCTCGACTGGGGAGCCAGCAAGGTTACTGCCAACATCAGCGAAAGCACACTTAAAACAACGTAGCGCATCGTCTTTTTGCTCCTTGTAAGAATTGTGGCACCGCGCAATGAACAAATATATTCCGGCGTCCGGAAAAAGTAAACCCCACTCGATTGTGGAGGCCGCAGAAGGCGCTTTAAATGCGGTGAGAGGCCCGTTTCTTGGGGCGAATCACGATTTGCCAGGGCAGGCGCCCCGCCGCTTGGAATTCGCGATTGAGCCGCTCGACCGCCGCTTCCAGCGCGGCTCTGCCTTCATCGGGCGGCAAAGGAACGGCGGTGAATCGCGCGCGCTCGGCCCATCGCTCCCAGGTCTGCAGCCGCTTGCCGTGAGCGCCGGTTTCGGTGTGAAACTCCTCGGCGTGAACCAGGAGGGCATTTTCTAATTCCCGGACCACCAGACCCGGTACGCCGTCCGCACGCATCTCGCCCCGACGGTTGGCTTCGGCGAGCAGCGCGCGGGCATCCTTCGACAGCGCCTTCAATTGCCAGGGTTCACGGGCACAGGCTACGCCGAGCAGCGCCGGCCATAGTGCGCGGTGAATGAAAGTCACTTTCGAAGAAATCAGTTTCGTCGTGAGGACCGCCGGATCCTGTTCCAATTTCATCAGCACAGCGTAGATCGCGTGCGATTGCGGATGCGCCCACCATGATCCGCGCACCGGCTCGCGGGCTACCAGACCGGCGACGCTGGGCAGGAGCGGGTCGGTCATCAGGAGCAGGCCAAAATTTTTCAGCGCGGCCTGGGCGTGCTTGAAATCCGCCGAGCGGAATTGCGCAGGGCCGAGTGGTCCCGCTGTTGCCGTGAGCCGGATTTTTCGCGCCATCTTGCCCTAAATACTAAATCAAATTGAAACGATTTTGTTTCGTAAACTTCTCTGCGGCCGCGGTTCCTCACACCAAATTGCGCGTCATAGCAGCATGACTCGCGCTCTCCCGCTTTTGATGATTGCGTTTGGCCCAATGTTGCTGGCGGAACCTCCCCGCCCCGCCGCCGAGCAAGCCGCGCTGCTTGCCTTGCAGCATGCCGAGCAGTCGGGCGCCGGTGCCCACGTCATGGCGCAGCTCTCGAACACGCTGGGTGCCCTTTACTATGACATGGGCCGCTATGCCGAATCGGAAAAGTTGCTGCAGGATTCCGTGGCGTTCTGGATTCAAGCCGGCGGCCCGGAGCATGCGGAATTCGCCAACACGCTGAGCAATCTGGCGGCTGCCCATGCCAAGATGGGCCGCCTGGCGGATGCCGAAGGCACCTATCGCGGCGCGCTCGCCATGCGCCAGAGGCTTCCGGGCGGCAATCCTGCCGATGTCGCTGACACTCTCAACAATCTTGCCGAGCTCTATCGCGCGCAGAGCCGCTACGCCGAGGCCGAGCCGCTTTACCGTCAGGCACTGGAAATTTGCGAAACGGCGCTAAGCCCGGACCACCCTCGCACCGCGGTGATCTTGAATAATCAGGCCACGCTGCTGGCGGCGCAAGGGCGATTTGAAGAGGCTGAGCCAATCTATCAGCGAGCTATCCAAATCCGGCGGCAGGCGCTCGGAGTTAATCATCCGGGCCTCGCCAATGCGCTCAATAATCTGGCGTCTGTCAAGGCGGCGCGCGGCCAATTTACCGAGGCCGAAAGCCTGCTGCGCGAAGCGCTGGAAATTGACGAGCGGGCGCTAGGCCCTGAACACCTGCAAGTGGCCACCGCCCTCAACAATCTGGCCAGCGTGTACGACAAGCAGGGCCGGCCGGCCACCGCCGAGCCGCTGTACCGGCGCTCCTTAGCTATCCTCGAAAAGACCGTTGGCCCCCAGGATGGCGAAGTCGCCGCGGTCCTGTTCGGCCTGGCTACGGCCTGCCACGAACAAGGCCACAACAGCGATGCCGAGGCTTTCTACGAGCAGGCCCTGCCGATCTGGGAGAAGCGCCTGGGCCCCGAAACCCGCGATTTCGCCCGTCATCTCTATAGCTTGGCCGACCTATATCACGGCGACACCCGCTACTCCCGAGCCGAGCCCCTGTATCGCCGGGCGCTGGTTATCCTCGAACGGACTGATGGGCCCAAGAGCCCCGCCCTGGTGCCGGCGCTAGAAAAGTACGCCGCCATGCTGCGCGAAATGAAGCGCAAAAGCGAGGCCAACCGCCTGGAAGCAAGGGCCAAATCGATTCGCGGAGCAGCACGGCAGGGTTGATCAGTGGCCAATCTGAGTCAGCGCCGCTCGTAGGGGCGGGTTTCAAACCCGCCCGGGCCACCCTTACCCTTCCGCTACACTAATACTGACCGTCGTTTCCGACTTTTTACACGCTGTTAGCGTCATCTCAACCAGGAGCCAGAGCATTGATCTTTCGGGCGGCCGAGGATGCCGACCTGATCCGCGAGGCGCGCCGGGGCAACGTCGAAGCTTACAACCTTCTCGTTTCCCGCTGGGAAAAACGCGTCTTCAATTACCTGCTGCGCATTGTAGGGCAGCGGGAAGATGCCATGGACCTGAGCCAGGACGTTTTCTTGAAAGCGTATCTAAATTTACGGAAACTCGACGATCCCACCCGGTTCGCTCCCTGGCTGTTCCGCATCGCCCATAACGAAGCGTATTCGCTGCTAAGGAAGCACTCGCCGGCGACCATCGACAATGCGCCGGATGGCGTGGAAATGGAACTCCCCGCGCGCGCGCCGGTATTTCCGCCGGAGCTTTCGATAGCGGTGGCGACGGCGCTATCCCGATTACCGGCGGATCAGCGGGAAGCCGTAGTCCTCAAGATTTATCAGGGATTCAAGTTTGAAGAAATCGCGGAGATTCTTTCGACCCCGGTGTCGACGGTCAAATCCCGCCTGTATACGGCGCTCGAGCTGCTGAAAGCCGAGCTCGCCCCGGTGAAAAGTAGAGGTGCATCATGAGTTGTTCGCCATTCGATTTGCGCGATTATTTTATGCAGGAGCTCGACGCCGAGCAATTGCATCAGGTGGATCGCCACGTCAAGACCTGCGCCGGCTGCCAGGAGGAACTTGACCGCCTGCGCATCACCGGCGTGGCTCTGGCCAGCCTGCTGGACGAAGAAATTCCGCAGCGTATCGCTTTTGTCTCCGACAAAGTGTTCGAGCCTTCTCTCGCCCGCCGTATGTGGCGCGATTTCTGGGGCTCGGCCGCGCGGCTAGGGTTTGCCTCGGCAACCCTGCTGGCAGGGGCGCTGATCTTCTTCGCGTCGCATCGTCCGGCGGGAACTGCGGCGAGTGAAACCAAGATCGCCCAGCGCGTTCAGGCAGAAGTTCAAAAGGCCGTCGCTCAGAATGTGGCTCAGATCGAAGCCCGGCAGTCACGTCAGACCGCGGAGCTGCTGGCCGCCGCCGAAGAGCGCTACACGCTCCAGCGGCAGGCCGACATGCGGGCGGTCGACGATCAGTTATCGGTTCTGCAGAAACGCTACAACGTGATGTTGATGGCGAGCAACGATTTCGTGAAAGGAACAAGATGAAACGCATCATTCTCTCAGCCACCCTGGTGGCAACGGCTCTAGCGGCGACGGTCGCCGATACCCACGTGACCCGCGCAGCCCTCCAGCCCATGGAGAAAAGCTTCAACAAGCGCATCCAGACGCTCGACGCCAAAGCGCCTTACGACCTGCTGGGCGTCACCCGCGGCGTGTATTTGCAGGGCTTCGGCGTGGTATTCACCACTGAGGTGAATCTGCTTATCACCACCAATACCAGCCCGTTTCAGCAGACCATTCCCAAAGCTTACGCAGTGCAGGTGCACACCACAAAACTGGAACGCCTGCCGGTGCTGAAGCGCAACATGAGGGAGATGCTGCTGGCCTCGGCCGCGTCGCTCGACGCCGTGCCCGGCAACGAAAACATCGCCCTCGGTGTGACCCTGTTCTACTACGGCTGGGAAGATACTACCGGCCTGCCGGCTCAGATCGTAATGCAGGCGCCGCGCCAAAAGCTGCTCGACGCCCAGCGCAGCGCGAATAAGTCGGAATTGGATTCCATCGTCCAGGTACAAGAGTTCTAATGAGTCAGCCGCCTGTTGCTCTGCGCGTAGTGGGTGAAGGCGGCCCGCTACGTCTGGGCGAAATGCTGATCGAGCGCCGGCTGATTACCGCCGAGGATCTCGATCGCGGCCTGGAACTGCAGCGCGAGCGCGGCGACAAGCTAGGCAAAATTCTAGTCGATTTAGGTTTCATAGCCGGCCGCGATCTGCTGGCCGCGCTTTCCGAACAAATGGCCGTGCCGCTGGTGACTATCGACCAGCCCCCGCCAGCGTCGCCCGAAATCGATAGCCTCTCCTCCCGCTTCCTGCGCCAGTGCCGCGCCATCCCGATTGCGCTTGAGGGCGACACCCTCACCCTGGCCATGGCCGACCCGCTGGATTTCGAAACCATTGCGGCGGTGCGCGGCTTTTGCCGGCTGCGCGTCAAGACGGCGCTGGCGGGCGAGCAGGAAATCGCCGACGCCATCGAAAAATATTACGGCGAAGCCGAGAAGCAGGGCTCGCTCGATCTCGATGCGGACCCGGGCGCCGCCGGCGAAGACCTGGAACATCTGCGCGACATGGCGAGCGAAGCGCCGGTCATCCGGTTGGTCAACGCCATGATCGGACTGGCCGTCGAAAAGCGTGCCAGCGATATTCACATCGAGCCATTCGAAAAAGAGTTTCGGGTCCGGTATCGCGTGGATGGCGTGCTGTTCAACCAGGAAGCGCCGCCGCGTGAGCTGAAGGCGGCTATCGTCTCCCGGCTGAAGCTCATGGCCAAGCTCAATATCGCCGAAAGGCGGCTCCCGCAAGACGGGCGCATCAAGCTCAAAATTTTGGGCCGCGAGGTGGATTTGCGCGTTTCCACCTTGCCCACGCTGTACGGAGAAAGCGTGGTGATGCGCCTGCTTGACCGCTCGGCCGGCGATTTTTACGATCTACAGCGGCTGGGGTTCGACGACCATATGCTGGCGCGCATGGAGCATTACACCACCCTGCCGCACGGCATTTTCCTGGTCACCGGCCCGACCGGCAGCGGCAAATCCACCACACTCTATTCGGCGCTCAAGCGCATCAATATTCCCGACAAGAAAATCATCACCATCGAAGATCCGGTTGAATACCAGATGGACGGCATCAACCAGATTCACGTCAATCCGACGATCGGCCTGACTTTTGCCTCCGGACTGCGGCACATCGTGCGCCAGGATCCGGACGTGATTATGGTGGGCGAAATTCGCGACCGCGAGACCGCCGACGTCGCCATCCGCGCCGCGCTTACCGGCCATTTCGTCTATTCCACGCTGCATACCAACGACGCGCCCAGCGCTATCAGCCGCCTTACTGACATGGGCGTGGAGAATTATCTGATTACGTCGTCGCTCGTTGCCGTGCTGGCGCAGCGCCTGGTACGTATTATCTGCAAGCACTGCAGGACCTCCGCTGGAAAAGTGATGTCGCCCGAAGGCAACCTCATTGAAGCCTGGCGCGGCGCGGGTTGCGTGCAATGCAATGGTTCCGGCTACACCGGGCGCATGGGCATTTTCGAGATGATGGAGCTGGACGACGAAATGCGCAGCCTTATCATGGCCAATGAAGACGCCGCCCGCATCACTGGCGCCGCCCGCCGCCGCGGCATGCGCTCCCTGCGCGAAGACGGCTGGGCCAAAGTTACCGCGGGCACCACCACTGCCGAAGAAGTGACGCGAGTCACTCAGGAATTCTGATGTCCACGTTCTTCTTCCGTGCGGTCGCCACTGACGGCAGGCTGCGTACGGGCAGCTTCACGGCCGAAACCGAAAAGGCTGTCGCCCAGGAACTGCGCAAGCAGGGGCTCACTCCCATCTACGTCGGCGCTCAGCAGAAGAAATCCCTGCAATTCAAAATGCCGGCGATGTTGGCGGGCAAGCGCCGCGACGTGCTGTTCTTCACGCAGGAACTTTCCACGCTGTTGAACGCGGGCATCCCGGTCGACCGCGCCCTCTCGATCACCGGCGAGCTTACCGAGCGTCCCCATTTCCGCTTCATCCTGCTGGATATTCTGCGCGTGCTCAAAGGCGGCAAGACCCTGGCCGACAGCCTGGCCGTGCATCCGGATTATTTCTCCGGCCTTTACGTGAATATGGTCCGCGCCGGAGAAGCATCCGGCAGCCTCGCGGGAGTATTTGACCGTCTGGCGGATTTCGAACGCTCTCGCGACGACCTGCGCAGCTACATAATCTCCGCCATGATTTATCCGACATTGCTTGCGTTAGTCGGGTTGGGGTCGATTTTCGTTTTGCTCAATTTCGTAGTCCCGCGTTTCGCGACTGTGTTCTCAGAATCGCGCATGAAAACTCCCACGCCCATGGCGATCATGCTGGAGCTCAGCAAGATCGTGCAGAACTACTGGTGGATGGCCGCGCTGGCGCTGGCAGCCGCTATCACTGCGTGGAGCCTCTACATCGGTACACCGCGCGGCCGGCTTTGGTGGGACACGCTGCGCCTGCGCATTCCGCTAATGGGCGACGCGCTGCGCAAAGCCGAGACCGCGCGCTTCGCCAGCGCCATGGCTACGCTGGTTGCGAATTCCGTGCCGCTGGTGCAATCTATTGGAATCTCGGCGGCCATCCTGAATAATCGCCTGATCGCCAACGCGCTGGTCGGAGTGGCGCAGGGCGTCAAGCGCGGAGAAGGCATTGCCGGGCCGCTGCGCAAATCCGGCGTATTTCCGCCGCTGGCCGCTCACCTCTTGACCGTCGGCGAAGAGACCGGCCGGTTGGATCAGATGTTCAAGCGCATGGCCGAAATCTACGACGCCGATACACGCGCGGCGATCAAACGTTTCACAGCACTGTTCGAGCCCCTGGTAATTTTGATCATGGGTGTGATGGTTGGCGCAATGATTCTAAGCATGCTGCTCGCCATCACGAGCATTAATGACGTGGCGGTGTAAATCATGAAGCAACGAAGACGAAGAGGCAATGCCGGCGTGACGTTGATCGAAATGCTGGTGGTGGTGACCATCATTGCGCTGTTTGCGGCGCTGGTTGCCCCGCGTATGTTGCGCCGCAGCGATGCCGCGCGAGTGACGGCGGCGCGCGCGCAGATCAATTCCTTTATGACCGCGCTGGGCGCTTACAAATTAGACACGGGAACATTTCCCACAACCGAAGAAGGCCTGCAAGCCCTGCGTATCAGGCCCGCCGAAGCCAACCAATGGCAGGGCCCGTACCTGCCGCAGGATATTCCCGTCGATCCCTGGGGCCGTCCATATCTCTACAAATATCCCGGCGAACATGGCGATGAGCCTGACTTGGTCTGTCTGGGCGCCGATGGCCAGCCGGGCGGTGATGGCATCAACGGCGACGTGGTGAGCTGGAAGAGTCAATGAACCATTGCCGACGGCAAGCCGGCGTCACGCTGGTGGAGATGCTGATCGTGGTGGCCATCATAGGCCTCATCGCCGGCATCTCGTTTCCGTCGGTCGCCTCAGGGCTCGAGAGTTTGCGTTTGACCTCCGCCACCGATTCAATTGTCGGCCTGCTCAATGGCGCGTTGAACCGCGCCGAGCGGCGCCAGCAGGCGATTGAAGTTTCTGTTTCCATTCAGGACAACTCGGTCTCGCTCACCTCGACCGAGCCCGGCTTTTTCCGCAAGCTCGATATGCCGGACGGCGTGAAAATCGCTGCCATCTGGCCTAAGCTTCTGGATGAAGACACCCAGCCGCGCCGTTTCCTGCTGCTGCCCGGATCGACCGCCCCGCGCATGGGCGTCGAGATTGTGAATCGCAAAGGCGCGCGGCGCATCGTGCGCGTGAATCCCATCACCGGCGTGCCGGATATCGAGCGCGTGGAGGCTCCGTGAGACAGCGCGGCTTCACGCTGCTCGAAGTCATGGTGGCGACCGTCATCATGGGCATCGCCGTGGTGGGCTTGCTGGCCGGCATCTCGACTTCTCTGCGCAACGCGGCACGGCTCACCGATTACGATCGCGCCGTCCTGCTGGGCCGCGCCAAGATGGACGCTCTGCTGGCGGATTCGCACCTGCCGACGATGGAGATTCTGCAAGGCCCATTCGATCCCGCGCTGATGGGCGGCGCCGAAGCCGGCTGGCGGGCGCGCCTGGCAATTTTCGAATCGCCGCGCGCCGTCGGCCCCGGCACGCCGATTCTGGAACGCGTCGAGCTCGAAATCTGGTGGATGTCCGGGACTAACCGGCGAACTTATACGCTGGAAGGGTATCGCCGCCGGCCGCTGCGCATCAACGAATCCCCGCGAGGCATCATCGCGCCGCCGCTGGAGGTGGGGCCATGAGACGAAGCTCGCGCGCCGGCGTAACCCTGATCGAAGTCCTCATCGCGGTGTCGCTGCTGAGCCTGTTGAGCCTGGGCATGATGTTCGCGCTGCGCGTGGGCCTGAGCTCCCTGCATAAAGCCAACACCAAGCTGATGGACAACCGCCGCGTTGCCAACACGCAACAGATTTTAGAACGCCAGCTTGCCGGGTTCATCCCGGTGATGGCGATTTGCGAGCCCTTTCCAGGAGTGCCCGGGCCGAAGATGCCCTTTATCCAGGGCGAGCCGGAGTCGATGCGGATGGTTTCGAGCTATTCGCTGCAATTCGCCGCGCGCGGGCTGCCGCAGATTCTCGAATTTCGCGTCATTCCGGGCGAAGAAGGAAAAGGCGTGCGCCTGGTGGTCAACGAGCTGCTCTATACCGGACCGCGCGGCGCCGGGACGCTCTGCATGGGCCTGGGGATGGACCCGAATTTAGGCGTTGCCATACCCCGCTTCCGCCCTATCGAAATTGGACCCGGTTCCTTCGTGCTGGCGGACAAGCTGGCTTACTGCCGTTTTTCCTATCTGGGACCAGCTCCACCGCCCGTTTTCGACATTTGGAAACCTGTCTGGATTTTGCCGCGCTGGCCGTTCGCCATCCGCATTGAGATGGCGCCGCTCGAGGTCGAGCCGTCGCGCCTAAACCCCGTTACGATCACTGTTCCACTGCATATAAATCGGGATCCCCTCCTCGAATATGGCGACACGTAAAACCACCGGCGGCGCCCTGCTGGCGGTCCTGTGGCTCACAGCGGCCCTAGGCGCGATCGCCTTCTCGCTAGCCAGTACGGTGCGGGCGGAGGTCGACCGCGCCTCTACAGCTGTGGACGGTACCCGCACGTACTATCTGGCCCAGGGAGCCATCGAACGGGCCATTCTCTACCTGAATTGGGCTACCAAGGAGCCGACCTTGCCGGACGGTTCCCGGCGTTATTATTCCCCCGGCGATCCGGCCATCCTGCTTGGGTTTCCGACCGGCGAAGCGCGGGTGGAGGTGATTCCGGAGGCCGCCAAGCTGGATGTCAATCATTCCCCGCCCGAAGACCTGCTCCGGATGCTGGTTTACCTGCACGTGCCCACGGACCGCGCCATGGACATCGTTCGCGGCATTATCCTGTGGCGCACCCCTGCCCCCGACGAGAAAGGCGCACTGCTCCCGTCTCCGACTTTTCGGCCCCACCATGCGTCTATTGAAGAGACCGAAGAATTAATGATGATCAGTGGGATAACGCCCGAATTGTATTACGGCGGCTACGACCGCAATGCCGAGGGACAACTGATCCCGCACGCCGGCTTGGCCGACTGCCTGTCGGTCTTTGGCAGCGTGGATACGGTCGACGCCAATACCGCCCAACCGGCCGTGCTGGCGGCGATCGGCCTCTATCCAGGAGCTATCGCCGCCCTGGTCGAACACCGGCGGCTGATGCCGTTTCGCAAGCCCGGCGAGTTGGCCGGTTTCGTACAGGGCGGCGGACCCGGTGGCCAGCGTTTGCGGCTGGGCGGCAAATCGATTTTCACGCTGCGGGCGACGGCGCGCCTGCGTGTTGGCAAGGACCAGTTCTCCGATCTGCGCCGCACGGTGGCCGCGACCGTCAAATTCGATTCCGATCCCGACGTTCCGCCGGCGCAAATTCTCCGCTGGTACGACAGCACCTGGATCAACTAAGCCCATGGACCCTCGCCAATTCATGGCTTTCGGCTCTGGAATCGGCATCGAGGCCGGGGAGACCGATCTGGAAATCACCGTGGCGCGCGTGCGGCCCAGGGGCATCGACGTGCTGGCCACTGCCACCATTCGCAATTACCGCGAGCGCTCCGCGGCCGATTGGGGCGGCGAATATGCGCGTTTCGTGAAAGAGTGCGGCGCCTCTCATCTGACTGCCACGGTTCTGATTCCGCGGCGCGACACCATTGCCCGCCACATTCCGATGAGCGGCGTTGCCGAGCGCGACATGGGCGCCGCTCTGGCGCTTCAGGTCGACACCCTGCACCCCTTTGGCGAAGATGACGCGGTGTACGCCTGGTCGCACGCCGGCAATGGCGCGTTGGTGGGAATCGTGCAGAGAGCTACCCTCGAAACCTACCGCGTGTTGTTCGAAGAAGCCGGCATCTCCGTCGGCGCTTTCACGTTTTCCGCCTCTGTGTTGTATGCGGCGCGCCGGCTGCCGGTCGCCGCGAATAGCGCATCCGCCGGCCCGGATGGCTTTCTGGCAATCGCCGAGGATGAGAAAGGGCTGATCGAGGCCTACGGCGAAAGCACCGCCCGGCCGCTGTTTTCCGCCGAATTCGATACTGCCGCCCCACGTGCTACGGCTCTCGCCCTGGCTGAGTTGCGGCTGCCGCCGGAAACGGCCGCGCTGCGCCTGGAACAAATTCTGCCGATGCCTCGCACCAATCCGGTGGGCAACGATCTCGGACGCCGCGCCCTGCCTTTCGCCGCTGCGCTCGCGGGCGCGTGCCCCTGGCTAACCCCGACGGCCAATCTATTGCCGGCCGAACATCGCAGTTCCAACTCGCGGGCCCGCCTGATTCCATCCCTGGTGCTGACCGGCGTACTGCTCCTGCTGGCCGGCGGACTGCTGGCTCATTCGGCGCTCGAAGACCGAAGCTACCTTTCATCGCTGGAATCTCAGATTCGCCAGCTCGATCCGCAAGCCCGGCAAGCAGCGGCGCTCGATGGCCAGATTGCTCACGCGCAAACCCGCGCCCGTCTGCTCGATGAATTTCGCGCCCGTTCTAAATCCAATCTCGACGCCTTCAATGAGCTGACCGTGATTCTGGCGCCGCCCACCTGGACCAACATGCTGCAAATCGCCCACGACACGCGTGACCCTGAACGGCGAGACCGAGCAGGCCGCGCCGCTGCTGAAGCTGCTCGATGCCTCCCCGTATTTTTCCAATTCGGCGTTTGTCGGCGGGCTCAGCCGCAACGGCGGCAATGAGCAATTTCAAATTCGCGCGGTGCGAAAGGCGCGGCCATGACGCTCTCCACTCGCGATCAGCGCGCCGTGATCCTGCTGGGCGCGACCGTCCTGCTGCTTCTGGTGCTGCGCTTCGGCGTGTATGGCGACAAGGAAACGAGCGTCGTCGCGGCAACTCACTCGATTCCCCTCGCCGAGAAAAGGCTGGCCAAGCTGCGCCAGTCCGTCGCCACGCTGCCCGGCAAACAGTCGGTTCTGAAACAGGTGAACGATGAAGCGGCAGCGCGCGAGAAAGGTATTATCCAGGCGCCCACCGCGCAGCAGGCCCAGGCGCATCTGCTCGAGACTATCCGGCGCACCGGTAAGAACGAAGGCATCGATGTGCGCGGCGGCGAATTCCCCACCGTACAGCCGCTCGGCACCGACTATGGTGAAGCCTCGGTGATCGTCACTTTCGACTGCCGCATTGAGCAACTGGTGAACTTCCTGGCGGGCCTCACGGCCGAAACGGAATTGATCGCCACCAATGAGATTCGCGTGATTTCCGCCAATCAGAAAGAAAAGAAAGTCAGTGTACGCCTGACTCTGGCGGGCGTCGTTCCACGAAAACTGGTGCCCGAAAAGAGAGGAATTACGTCATTTTGAGGCGAAGGCTGCTACTGCTGAATGTGGTGCTGGCCCTGGCGATCGGCGCGGCCGGGTGGCAATTGCGCCGCGACTGGCTGGCGGCGCGCGGCCGTGAGCAAGCCACTGCCCGGCAAACCGTCAAGCCCCAGCCTCCCCCGCCTCTCGGCATTTCGAAGCCGGCTCAACCCGTGGCGGCCGCCGCATATAACGAAATCGCGCAGAAGATGCTTTTCTCGAAAGACCGTAATCCCAATGTCGTGGTGGAAGTGCAGGCTCCGCCGCCCAAGCCCATGCCGCCCCTGCCGCTGCTGCACGGCGTGATGTATCTGGGCGACAGCGCCACCGCCATTTTGAGCGCCGCCAAAGGCAATCCGGAGCAGGTAGGCGTGCGTCCCGGTGAAGTTTTCGGCGAGTTCAAGCTGGTGGATGTCTCCAACGACGAGATCGCCCTCGAATGGGACGGGCAGGTAATCAACAAGAGAGTCGACGAAATGATGGTGCAAGGCCCGGCGCCTGCGGAGGATTCCCGGCCCACGACGGGACGCACTTCCTCGCCCGCCGCGGCGAAATCGGCGCCACCCCAGCCCCGAGGCGAGGCTGCGCCTGGAGTGGATATCGGCGCCGGATTGAGCGCGTGCCAGCCCGGCGACACATCCCCGGCCGGAACCGTCGTAGGGAATATGCGCAAAGTCATATCGAAATCGCCTTTCGGCGAAAGCTGCCGCTGGGAGCCCCTGAAGTGAGCCGCCACCGAGGAGAAAAGTGAATCTACTGCGCCGTTCTATCGTTCAAGCCGCCGGGATTGCCGTAGTGTTTACGGCCTGCATCCAGGCCCAGCAGAATCCGCCCCTGGTACAGGCGCCGCCGCGTCCGGCGCAGGCCAAGCCGGCCAATCAACAGGGGCAGCAAGGGCAGCCCGCGCAGCAGGCCCCGGCGCGGGTCAGCAGACCCAGCCGGCGCAAGCGCAACCGGCAGCGCCAGAGACAGCTCACACAGGTACCGATGCCGACTCGTGGTCCGGGCGGATTCAATCTGCACAACGTATCGCTGGTCGAAGTCATTGAGCTGCTCGCCCGGGCATTGAAAATCGATTACATTCTGGATCCGCGCGTCAAAGGATCGGTGAGCATCAGCACTTTCGGCGAACTCAAGCCGGTCGACATGCTGCCGCTGCTCGAAACCATTCTGCGCATCAACGGCGCCGCCATGGTGAAAGTGGGCAACCTGTATCGCATCGTGCCACTGGCGGACGTTTCCAGGCTGCCCATCTCCCCCGACACCAACGCTCCGGGCGCCAGTTCCAAAGAAATGCCGGAAGACGAGCGCATGCTGCTCAACTTGATTTTTCTCAAGTACGCGGCCGCACCCGAAATGTTCAAACTGCTCGAGCCGTTTCTGGGCGAGAGCGCCAAGATGACCAGTTACGATCCCGCCAATCTTCTGCTGATCCTCGACAACAGCCGCAATATGAAGCGAACCCTCGAGCTGATTTCACTGTTCGACAGCGATACATTCGCCGGCCAGCGCGTGCGTCTGTTCGAGGTCTCCAACGGCCGCCCAACGGAAATGGTCAAAGAGCTCGACGCGGTGTTCAAAGCCTATTCGTTATCGGAAAAAACCAGCGCCATTAAGTTCATGCCGCTCGACCGGATCAATACCATCATCGCTGTCGCGCCCAATCCGGTAGTCTTCGGCGAACTCGAAAAATGGCTCAAGAAGCTGGACGTTAAGTCGAAGCAGACCGCCGGCGCCATCACCAACTATGTGTACCGGCTGAAATATAGCCAGGCGGAAATCGTTGGCATGGCCGTCATGCAGCTGTATGGCATGCCTCCGGGGATGGGAATGGGCCTGAGCGGCATGCGTGGTGGCATGGGCATGGGTGGCATGGGTGGTGGCATGGGTGGTGGTATGGGCGGCTATGGCGGCGGCATGGGCGGCTATGGCGGCGGAATGGGCGGCTACGGCGGTGGCATGGGCGGCTATGGCGGCGGAATGGGCGGCTACGGCGGTGGCATGGGCGGCTACGGCGGCGGCATGGGCGGCTATGGCGGCGGCATGGGCGGCTACGGCATGGGTGGCTATGGTGGCGGCATGGGTGCCATGGGCTACACCGGGATGGGATTCGGTCAGCCGTCGCAAGCGGTGGCCTCTACCGCGGCAACGGGAACCACCGGAAGCACAACCGTCGCCACGACCACCGGCGATCTTACCGGATCGTACCTGGGCGCGGGCATGGGCATGGGTTTCAACATGAACTTTCATCCGCGTATCATTCCCAATCCTTTCGACAACACGCTGCTGATTCAAGGAACACCGCAGGAGTGGGAGCAGATTTCGCAACTCATCGAGAAGATCGACATCTCGCCCCGCCAGGTACTGATCCAAGCCAAAGTATATGAAGTGGAATTGACCGGAATATTCGCCCTGGGCGTGCAATCGTTCCTGCAGGCGAAAAGCGCGACCGGCACCGCAGCAGGCACCGGCGGTTCAGCCTCTCGCTTTTTTCAAGGAACCAATACCGCCTCGAACACCCTCCTCACAGCCGGCACGCTGGTAGGCGCCAGCCGTGAGTTACTTGCCCTGCTGACGGCCAACGAATCCACCACCAAGGTAAAAGTCATCTCCGCGCCCAGTGTGATTGCGACCGATAGCATTCCGGCCTCAATCAACGTAGGGCAGGATGTCCCCACGCTCAGTTCCCAAGCCGTCGCGGGAGCGCAGGTGGGCGGCACCAGTCTGTTCGCCAACACCATTTCGACCCGCAGCACCGGCGTCGGGCTCAACATCCTGGCGCGCGTGAATGCCAGCGGCATCGTGACCATGGTGATCAATCAGCAGGTAAGCGCTCCGGAGCCGCCGTCATCTGGCGGCATCCAATCGCCTTCGTTCCAGCAGCGCACCGTGCAGACGCAGGTGACGGTGCAGGATGGCGATACTGTTTCGATCGGCGGAATCATCGAGGAATCCGACACTTCCACGTCGGCCGGCCTGCCCTTCCTTCACCGGATACCGTGGTTGGGCGCCGCATTCGGACAAAAGAGCTCCAGCAAATCGCGCACCGAGTTGGTGGTGTTCCTGACGCCGCGCGTAATTTATGACACCAACGAGATGGTGGAAGCCGGCGACGAGCTGAAGAGCGGTCTGAAGCGGCTGCAGAAGATGATTAAAGAGTAGCGGGGGCGGAGATGCCATCCCTCGCAGCCTCAGGTATTCTAGGGATATGGAGTTGATCTTCGAAGTTCGCGACGCGGAAGAAGGTGGCTACTGCGCGCGGGCATTGGGCCATGCCATCTTCACCGAGGCGGAAACCTGGGATGAACTTCGCGCCAACGTTCTTGAGGCCACTTCGCTTCATTTTGAGGATAGCGCCGCACATCCCCGTCTCGTGCAGTTGCATTACGTTAGAGACGAGTTGATCCCCGTTGAAGCCGCATGAAATTGCCGCGCGGAGTATCCGCAGAGCGTCTCATTCACGCATTGAAACGCCTAGGCTACGAAGTGATCCGTCAAAAAGGGAGCCATATTAGGCTTCGGCACGACGGACCTCCGGTTCATTTGATCACCGTGCCCCAACATAACTCGCTGAAGACTGGAACGCTGCATGTCATCCTTTCCGAAGTTGCCCGGATCAGATCCGTCACCATCGAGTCCCTTACAGAAGCACTCTGAAGTCGATACGAATTTCTTGAAACACCAGGTTCGATGACAGTTTCAGCCTGATGTATCCTGATGAGCGTAAGTTTTTCCTGACCTAATGGCGCCTCATTGGGTTTGCGTCATGGAAGGCAGCGACATCGAACCAACCCGGGATCTCACTGATCCTTCGCCCAAGGATCACGGCGCGCCCCATCAATTGCGGCCCAACGATGTTCTGGGCGGCCGTTTCGTCATCATCCAATTTCTGGCGCGCGGCGGGATGGGAGAGGTGTATGAAGCCGAGGATCGCCATCTGCAGGGCAAACACCTCGCGCTGAAACTCATGCGGCCCGAGATGGCGGCCGACGAAAGTATGCGGCAGCGGTTTGAGCGCGAAGTGCTCCTCGCCCGCGAAGTGGTCCACCGCAACGTCTGCCCCACCTACGACCTCTGCCGCATGGATGGACCGTACGGGCCCGTCGTGTTTCTCACCATGAAACTGCTGCGCGGCGAGTCGCTGGCGGCGCGGTTGCGGCGCGGCGGGCGGATGCCGGAGGCCACGGCCATGGCCATCGCCAAGCAGATCGCCGACGGTCTGGATGCGGCCCATCACGCCGGCGTCGTGCATCGCGATCTCAAACCCGGCAACGTGATGCTGGAAGGCTCAACTGGCGACGCGCGCGTTTCGTTGACGGATTTCGGTCTCTCGCGGCTTTACGATTCCGATTGGACGGCGGGGAAGAGCGGCTGGGTGATCGGGACTGCAGGCTACATCGCGCCGGAAGTTTTGGAGGGTCGTCCGGCCACGCCAGCCAGCGACATCTACGCGCTGGGAATCGTGCTGCACGAAATGCTGACTGGCATGTTGCCGGCGAGGCCGAAGAACGGGCCGGTCGCTATGTCGCCCGGTTTGTCTCCGCGCTGGAGCCGTGCAGTTGCCGGATGCCTGGCGCGCGACCCAGCGGACCGCTTCCAATCCGCCGGCGAAGTGATGGCGTGTCTCGACGCGGCAGGCGAACCAGATACGGCTCCGTCCCATCAGAGCAGACTCTCGCGCCGAACGGTATTCGGAATCTGCGCCGGTGTGGCGGCGGTATCGGTTACCGGTTCCTATTTCGCCTGGCCCACCGTCGACACTCTACTGCACCCGCTGCCATCCCGGCTCTTCATTGCGCTGATGACCTGGCCCGAAGAACCTGCGGCTCGTTTGCGGCCGCTGCTGAGCGGCATCATGGATGTGATCGCGACGCGTCTGGTGCGCGCGGAGACCTACAACACAAATCTGCTGGTGATCCGGCCCAACGACGTCGCTGGGCCAACTGTCCGCCAGCCGGCGGAAGCGGTACATAGTTTGGGGGCGAACCTGGTGCTGGCGGCGTCGCTGCAGTCGGCGGCCGAAGGGCTGATCCTCATACTGCGGTTGCTGGATGCGGCCACCAATCGCGTCATGCGCGAGCGGCGCATCAGTTCCCTGGCAAGCCAGGCGGGGAAATTGTCGGACCTCGGTTCAGCAGCCGCCGCCAGCATGCTCCAGTTGCCCGCCGCGCCGTTGGGACCCAGTGATCCAGAGCAACTGCAGCGCGTGAGTGCCGCCGCCTATGAAGCTTTCAGCAAAGCCGAAGATCTGGTGCGGCGTCCCAATGACGAGGGACTGGATCTGGCCATCGCCGAATACCAGAAGGCACTCGAGGCCGATCCCAATTTTGCCCTCGGCTACGCCCGGCTGGCCGTGGCATATGTGCGCAAGTTCCACAATACACGGCAGACCGCCAACCTGCGCCTGGCTGAGAACAATTCGGCGCGCGCGCTAGCGCTCAATCTGAACTCCGCCAAAGCGATCTTCAGCCAGGGGATGGTTGATTTGTATCAAGGCCGCACATCCATCGCGCTGGATGAGCTGGCGAAAGCGGCGCGCATGGACCCGGGCAATCCCGAATTCCTGCTTCATCAGGCGGCAGCGTTCGGCGACCTGGGCAAGACCAAGGAAGAAGAGCAGATTTACCGGCAACTGAAAAAGAATCGTCCGAATTTTTGGCCGGCCTACAACGAGCTGGGTTGGTTGCTGTACAGCCAGGGCAGGCTGCCGGAGGCTGCCGAAACTTTCCAGGAGGCCGCGGCGGTGGCTCCGCAGGTTGCACTGCCAATAGCCAACGCGGGGTCGATGTATTTGCTGCTCAAACGCAAGAAAGATGCTATCGAGGCGTTTCAAAAGAGCGTCAGCATCGCGCCCAATGAGCTGGGCTACATCAACCTCGGCAATGTCGCGTTTGAAGACCACGACTATTCCAAGGCTCTGCAGCTCTACGAAAAAGCCCGCGACCTGAATCCGCAAAGCCACTTCACCTGGCGTAGCATTGGCGATTGTTACGCCGTGCTCGGCAACCGCAAGCAAATGGTGGAAAGCTATGCGCGGGCGGCCGAGGCGATGGCGAATAATTTAAAAGCCAATCCGAGTAGCGGCAGCGATTGGATGACCTTGGCGTTCTACGAAGCCAAAGTAGGGCGGCAATCGCAAGCCGAAGCGGACATACGGACGGCGGAGGACCGGGGCGCAGCCAGCGTGGAAGCCCAGTTCATGAAAGCGCAAACACTGGCCGTGCTCGGAAAAAAGAAAGACGCCCTGCGTCTGGTGTTGGCCTGCCTCGACCGCGGCCTTTCTACCGTCGAAGTGGAATATGCTCTTGACCTGGATGAAATACGAAGGGACCCGCACTATCGCCGCTATATAACGCAGTTGAGTAAGAACACAGCAAGGAGAGAGCAATGAAGAAGAATCTAGTGTTGATGATTTGCGCCTGCTGCGCATTCGGTCTCGGATGTCAGGCTCAGCCAAAACCGCGCGAGATTTACGTCCAACTTATAGGGGACTTGGGAAAACCAGTTCCCATTTTCGATAAAGGCGACGTGATCCACTGGCTGGGGCCGGACGGAAAGCCGATGACAGTCACATTTCCGAAAGATCAATCCCCGTGTACAGGTCCTCAGGATGGTAAACCAATAAAGGACTGTACCGTGGAAGAAGTTAAAGGTGTCTACACCTATCACTGTGACGACTGCCAGGATCCCGTTGTTCCTGTCGGAAAGTATATCCATCTCGGAGCCGAAAAAGCGAGATCGAAAAACCTCCCCTATTGGAATCCGGTCACCGTTTCCTGCGGTGCTGATAAGCAAACCATTGTGCCGGACCAAATAGCGTACGTGGGAAACGAGTTTAATTGGGCACCTGGAGGCCACAGCCCGGCGACCTCGTGGAAGGTGACGCTTACTGCCGACGTCTGCGCCGGCTCCAGAGTATTTGGATCTCCCGATACTGGCCTAACCAACACTTGCAAAGTGCTGCTTGCCGGCTCCTACACCTATACGGTGGAATCGTCGGTGAAAACCGATCTGGGCACAACCGTTTGCACCCCGGATACCACCGCCAGTCTTAAGATAAATTAGCCGGCCTTAGCGCAGCTCTTCCATCGCCTGGTCGAGCACCGATTTCGGCGGCCGCGTCTTAGATTCCGGCAGCGTCGCCAGCGGTGCGTCGTCCATGTGCAGCATTTCGTAGAAGTTGGGCTTGGACGTATCAACGTAAAGCACGCCGGTGATCACTTCGCCCTTCTTCTCGGCTTCCTCGAGCGCGGAGAGCGCCGCGAACTTGCTGGTCGGATCGTAGTCGTGCCCCAGCTTGTTGATTCGCAGGTGCGAGCCGTCGTGCATCTCGACATCGCGCACTTCGCCATCGGCAATTTCGACCGAGATGTCGTCGAAGTAGGGAACGAAATCGAGCGCATGCAGCGGCTCGTCGTGATCCTTCATGAAGCTGTAACTCTTGGTCGAGCCTTCATGATCGTTGAATGTCGTGCACGGCGAGATCACGTCGATGAGCGACAAGCCGTTGTGCGCGATCGCGGCTTTCAGAATCGCCGAAAGCTGGCGCTTGTCGCCGGAGAACGAGCGGGCCACGAAGGTCGCGCCCCATTGCAGCGCGAGCGCGCAGCAATCGAACGGCGGCAGATCGTTGATCACGCCGGTCTTGAGCTTGGAGCCCAAATCCGCGGTGGCGGAGAATTGGCCCTTGGTCAAGCCATAAACGCCGTTATCTTCGATGACGTAAATCATCGGCAGATTGCGGCGCAGCAGGTGCATGAATTGGCCGAGGCCAATGGAGGCCGTATCGCCATCGCCGGTCACGCCGATTCCCATGATGGTGCGGTTGGCCAGCATCGCGCCGGTGGCCACGGACGGCATGCGTCCGTGCACCGAATTGAATCCGTGCGACATGTTCAAAAAGTACGCGGGCGATTTCGACGAGCAGCCGATGCCGGAAAACTTGGCCACGTTCCAGGGCTGCACGCCCATTTCGTAGAAGCATTCGATGATGCGCTCGGAAATGGCGTTGTGGCCGCAGCCGGCGCACAGCGTCGTCTTGCCGCCCTTGTAGTTGACGACATCGAGGCCGATGTGATTGACCTTCTTCGGCGGAGGAGGAGTAGTCGTGGTGCTCATTACGGCCCTCCTGCTTGAGATACGTTATCGGTGACCGTGCGGGCATCGAGCGGCAGCCCTCCGTAATATTTCATGCTTCTCAATTTGGCGATGTCCTCCGGCGGAATTTCCAGGCGCATCAGCGCGAGCAATTGCCCGTCGCGATTCTGATCGACAACATACACGCGCTCGTGGCGGCGGATGAAGTCCGTCAACTCCTGATTGAACGGATACGCTCGCAAGCGCAGGTAGCTGATCTCAATGCCGAATTCGCCGAGCAATTGATCGCGGCTCTCGTCCACGGCGTAATGCGACGTCCCGAGCGCGATGAATCCGATCTCGGCCTTGGCGTTATAGTCGACCACCGGCGCCGGCACCGCTGCGCGCATTCCTTCGAACTTACGCGTCAACCGGTCCACGTTCTGGATGTAATCGTCTTCGCGCTCGGTGTACTGGGCCTGCTCGTTGTGGCCGCTGCCGCGCGTGAAATACGCTCCATTGGGATGGTTGGTGCCGGGCAGCGTGCGATAGCCGATGCCGTCGCCATCCACATCTTTGTAACGCGCGAAGCCGCCCAGCTTTTCCAGATCTTCGGCGGTGAGTACTTTGCCGCGCTCGATCGGCTTGGTCGGGATATGCAAACGGATCCGCCATCCAGTTGTTCATGCCCAGGTCGAGATCGATCATCACGAAGACCGGCGTTTGAAAATGCTCGGCGAAATCGAAAGCTTCGATCGACATCGAGAAGCATTCTTCCGGCGAGCAGGGGAAAAACATCGGATGCTTGGTGTCGCCGTGCGACAGCAGCGCGGTCGAAAGCAGGTCGCCCTGCATGGTGCGCGTGGGAAGCCCGGTCGAAGGGCCAACGCGCTGGACGTCGAAGATCACGCCAGGAATTTCGGCGTAGTAGCCCAGGCCCACGAATTCCGCCATCAGCGAAATGCCCGGCCCGGCGGTCGCGGTCATGGATCGCGCGCCGGCCCAGCCTGCGCCCAGCACCATTCCGACTGCGGCCAGCTCGTCTTCCGCCTGCACGACCGCGTAGGTGGCCTTGCCGGTCTTCTTATCGATGCGGAAGCGCTTCAGATAACCGATCAGCGATTCGACCAGCGACGACGAAGGCGTGATCGGATACCACGTAACCACCGTGACGCCGGCGAACATGGCGCCGAGCGCGCACGCCGCGTTGCCGTCGATGATGATCTTGCCGGCGGTCTGTTCATGCGCTCGACGCGGTACGGATCGGTCTTCTGCAAATTCTGCGCGGCGAATTCGTAGCCGGCCTGGCCGCGCCCCAGTTCATTTCGGCGGCCTTGGCTTTCTTGCCGAACTGCTTGATGAGCGCCTTGTGAATCTCCTCCATCTCGATGCCCAGCAGGTAGGCCACGATGCCGTCGTAAATCATGTTGCGCACCAGCTTGCGCAACTTGGGATCGGGACAAACCGGCGCGACCAGCTTGTCGAACGGCACGGGATAGAAATGCAGATCGCTGCGCAGCGCGTTGAGCTTGAGCGGCTCGTCGTAAACGACCGCGGCGCCGCTTTCCAGCTTCATCACGTCTTCGCGCGCCGTTTCCGGATTCATGGCCACCAGGAAATCGATTTCCTTCTTGCGCCCGATATAGCCGTGCTTGCTGGCGCGAATGGTGAACCAGGTGGGCAGTCCCTGGATGTTGGACGGGAACATGTTCTTCCCGGACACAGGAATGCCCATCTGGAAAATGGAGCGCATCAGAACGCTGTTGGCGGTCTGGCTGCCAGATCCGTTTACGGTTGCGACCTGAATGCTGAAATCGTTGACGACGGAGTGACCCGATTCATCGATCCGCGGCAGGGCGGGAGAAACTTCGATGGTTGACATCTATTGTGAGAGATCCTCTTTCGGCGGGACAGACCCAGCCAGATTCCTTCAATTTGATTATACGAAATGCGGGCGGAGCGCGCGTCAAGCGGCGAAAGTCCGGTTATTCTTGGGAATCTCAAGGCATGGTGGGGCAGGTCCCCGACCTGCCACTTTGGTGCCAATAGAGCGCAACGTGAACATTCTTGGGCAGGTCGGGGACCTGCCCCACTGTTCTCACGTACGATGGGAGAAGTGAGCGAAATCGTCTTTGCAATCACCAGGGACGACGGCGGCTTCTCAGCCAAGTGCCTTGAAGCGAGAGCATATTCACACAAGGGGACACCTGGGACGAACTCCGCGCCAATATCCAGGAAGCCGTTGACGCGTTCTATTTCGACAGCGCCAAACCCGGTTGCATTCGGCTTGAGCTTGGATAACTTACAGCTTCATCCGCTCCAGCTTGCGGTACAGCGTCTTGCGCTCGATTCCCAGAATCTGCGCGGCGCGGCTTTTGTTGCCGCCTGTCGCCGCCAGCACGCGGCGAATCTGCTCGGTTTCGGCTTCGGCCAGCGATCTCGCCGGCGTGTTCGCGCGGCTCCATGGCAGTTGAGCGCGTCCGCTATCGCTTCGCCGTCGATGCGTTCGCGCGGCGCCAGAATCGTCAGCCGCTCGATCAGGTGCTGCAGTTGGCGCACATTGCCCGGCCAGGTGTATTCCTGCATGGCCTTGACGCCGGATTCCGACAGCTTGACGTCGCGCTCGTAGCGGGCGTTGTACTTGTTCAGAAAAAACTGCGCCAGCAGCGGAATATCCGAGCGGCGGTCGCGCAGCGGCGGAATCACGATGCGCACCACGTTCAGGCGAAACCACAGGTCCTCGCGGAACTTCTTCTCGTCGACCATCTTCTGCAGATCGCGATTGGTCGCCGCGATCACGCGCACATCCACCTACTTTCGCGCGCGACGCGCCCATCGGCCGAATCTCGCGCTCCTGCAGGAAGCGCAGCAGCTTGAGCTGAAACCCGGGATCGATATCGCCGATTTCGTCCAGCAACACGGTCCCGCGATTGGCGGCTTCGAACACACCGGTGCGGTCGCGGTCGGCGCCGGTGAATGCGCCTTTCATCGCTCCGAACAGTTCGCTCTCGAGCAGCGTCGGCGCAATCGACGCGCAATCCACGGCGACGAACGGCTGCGTGGCGCGCATGCTGTGGCGGTGAATCATGCGCGCCACCAGTTCCTTGCCGGTGCCGGTTTCGCCTTCGATCAGCACGGTGGCGTCGGTGGGCGCGACGAGCGATACCGTCTTGTAAATCTCGACCATCGCCGCCGAGCTGCCGATCATTTCGCGTTTCGGGCAGATCTTCGGCGTCGGCCTCTTCCTCTTCGGCTGGCTGCGACGCTTCGGCGCGCTTCACGGTTTCGAGCATGCGGTCGAGGTCGAAAGGCTTGGCGATGTAATCGAATGCGCCGCCGCGCGTGGCCGCCATCACGGTTTCCATGGTGCCGCGCGCGGTCATCAGGATCACCGAGCAGTCGGGATCCTTCGGCGGGCAGCTTCCAGAACATCGAGGCCGGTTCGGTCGTCCACGTAAATATCGGAAATGACAATCGGGTACGCATTCTTGGGGAGACGGTCCAGAGCTTCGCGCGTGGAAGACACGGCGTCCACCGCGTAGCCTTCCAGCTCCAGGAAGTTCACGATGGTGGTGCGAACCCCGGCGTCGTCTTCGACTATCAGCAATCGTTCCATTTCAATGCGTCGCGGGCGTGCGAAGAATGTTAGCTGCGCCCACCGGTAACTCCAGTGTAAAGCACGAGCCCTTGCCGGGTTGGCTCTCGACTGTAATGCCGCCGCCGTGGCGCGCGACAATCTGCTCGACAATCGAAAGCCCGATGCCCGGTGCCCGCTTCACCGGATTGCTCCGCTTTCGCCGTCCGGTAGAACTTTTGGAAAATGTGGCGGACTTCGGTGCGATCCATGCCCATGCCCTGATCCTGCACGGAAATCGTCACGCGCTTGCCTTCGCGATGGCCGAACGCCGTCACCTCCGTCGACGGCGGCGAATACTTGATGGCGTTGGTCAGCAGATTGTAGACGGCGTATTCCATCAGCTCGCGATCGCCTTCGAGCGGCGCATCCGGAATAGCTCCCAGCGTGACGTGGATCTGCTTACGCTCGGCCAGCGGCCGCACCCGTTCGATGCATGCCGTCCACCAGTTCCAGCGCGGTGAAACTCTCGTGCTTGAGTTCGGCATCGCCCAGCAGAGAGCCGCTCGACGTTGAGAAAGATTTCGATCATGCGGCCCAGGCGCTTGGATTCGGAATGAATCAACTGGGCGATCTGTTTGCGCCGCTCCTCGCTCATTGTGTAGCGCTCCATCAGTTCGCTCGATCCCTGAATGGCGGTGAGCGGCGTGCGCATTTCATGAGTGACGAACTGCATGGCGTGCTGGTAGCGCACGCGCTCAGCTTCGGAGCGATCCAGGCGGCCACGCACGATCCAATGCTGCCAAACCGCCGCCGCGATCAGCGTCAGCCACGCGGCCGACACCGGAGGCGCGAACGGGAATACGACGCCGCGCGTGAAAAATACGTAGGGCGTCGTGTGCGCGACGAACAATATCGCGAAGGCAACCAGGTTCGCCGGCCAGCCCGCCAGATAGCGGAACGTCAATCCGGCCGCGGCGGCGAGCGACACGGCCAGCAACAGCACGGCCCACGAGGGCGCGTCGGTCAGGAAACGCTGCTGCGCCAAAGTCTCGAAAGCGTTGGCGTTGATTTCCAGGCCCGGAACCGGAATCGCAGAATACGGCGTTACCCAGCGGTCGCGCGCGCCGGTCTGCGACGTCACGCCGGCGAAAACAACTTTGCCCGCAAATTGCCGCGCCAGCGACGGGTCATCATGCAATTGTTTGAGCGAGACGCGCGGGATCGGCGGCATCCCCGGCGGCACGTAGCGTATGCGCAGGGCGCGGCCGGTGTCGCGCGTCGCCGGAATGATCACGCCCGCCACTTCCAGTTCCTGCGGCGATTCCAAAATAGGAGCGCCACCGCGGCTCAAGCGAAAGGCTTCGAGCGCGAGCGCCCAGCGGCGGTCGCGTCCCGCGGCTTTTTCCAGCGGCAAATCCCGGCTGACGGCATCGGCATCGAGATCGGTATGAATATGGCCCACCGCGGCGGCGCTCCGCCGGAAGGCGGGAATCGGATCTTCCCAGCCGCCATTCGGCAGCAGATCGCAGGCCAGGATCAGATTCGGCACGTGCGCAAAAGCAGTTTCGAGAGGCGCGTCGAGCGGTGGTGACATCGGCGAGCAGCACGTCTACCGCGACGGCTTTCGGAGCTGCCGGCGCAATGCGCTCCAGGCCCTCGGCCAAGCGCAGTGCGCAGACCCGGAATCCCACCAAAAGCGCTCAGCGACGGCTCATCGATGGCCAGCAGAATGGATTGCGTTTGCCAGGGCTGGGGTTGGTAAAGGCGGAACATCCAGTCGTAGGCGATGCGATCGATTTGCGTGCCGAGTGGCGTCCAGGCGGCCACCAGCGCGACGGCCAGCGCCAGCGCCAGCAGAGCTACGTATACTGGCGCGCGGTTCTGCACTACCGGCATCGGTTCAAGTATAACCAGTCCGGCAGGCGCGCCCGATGTACTGCTAGACTTTGCGAGTGTTGTGGTTTTGGTTGTTCGTGGGCCCGGCGTTGATCCTGGCGGCCGCCGCGCTTTGGGGAGAGCAGGCGCGCGCGTCCTATATTTCCGGAGCGCTGGCGGCTGAGCCTGCGACGTCTCTCCCGCCTGCCAGCGTGATTGTGCCCGTTACCGGCGGCGGCTCCGAAGTGGGCATCGCGCTACGTGCTTTGCGCGCGCAGGATTATCCCAGCTATGAATTGCTGGTGGTGGCGCCGCATGCCGAATGTATCCCGCCGGACGCGCTTCCCAATCGCGCGATCATCGTCCTGCAAGACGAAAGCGCGGCCGGCGCCGGGACCGCGGACCTGCTGTTCATGGCCATCCGCATGTCCCGCAAAAACTCGCAGATCTTCGCCTTTGCCGAAGGCCGCGGAGAACATTCCAAGGACTGGCTGCGCGCGCTGGCCACGCCCCTGGTGAACGAAGCCGTAGGCGCCAGCACTGGCTACCGCTGGTATCTGCCCGAGCCGCCCGATTTCTGGTCGCTGATGCGCAGCGTGTGGAACGCGCCCATTGCCGGCTTGTTCGGACCGGGCAATGCGCCTTTCGCCTGGAGCGGAGCAATGGCCATCCGCAAGGAAATTTTCTTTGAAGCGATGGTGCCGGATTTCTGGAAGCTCTCGCGCGACAGTGCAAGCGGACTTACCGCTGCTATGCGGGCCACCCATTTGAGGATCGCTTTTGCTCCTGCCGCAGTGGTGGCTCTCAACGACCGCGTCACCGCCGCCGAATTTTTCCGCTCCGCGCGCGAAGAGATGACGGCGGCGCGCGCCGAGCATCCAGGCCTCTGGTGGCGGGCGCTGTTGTTCTACACGCTGCAGTGCGGCGCGATGGCCGCGGCGCTCGGGGCGTCGGTGGGCGGAAGCCGCGGCGCGGAGTGGGCGCTGGTAGCTCTGTGGGGCCTCACCATGCTGAAAGGAACCAATCACGCCACCCTGGCGAAGGCGCAGTTTCCGGCGCGCAAAACCTGGTTCGACCGTTACGGCTGGGTGCATAGCTGGTGGGTGCCGCTTGAAATGTGGGTATGGCTGGCTGTGATGATTTTCTCTTTGGGCCCGCGAAACAAGCGGGTATAATCAGCCAGAAGGGAGAATCATCATGGCAAAAGGAATGGATCGCAAGAAGGAAGTCAAAAAGCCCAAGAAGACCAAGAAGTAGAGGCGGCGCGGGCACTCACCCGCGCCGTACTGGAGTGTGTATGCGTGCATCGCGAATCGTGCTTGCCGCGGCCACGCTATTACTGGCTGCCGGCGTTTGGGCCCAGGATCGCGGAACCGACCGGCTCGCCCGTGAAGTGCGTCACGAGATCGTCATGCTGCCCTACTACAGCCTGTACGACAACCTGATGTTTCGCGTGGATGGCGGTACGGTGACGTTGATGGGCCAGGTAGTCAAACCCTCTCTGAAATCCGACGCCGAAAACGTAGTCAAGAAGATTGAGGGCGTGGAGAAAGTCGTCAACGAAATCGAAGTGCTTCCCAATTCGATCAATGACGACCGCCTGCGCAGGCAAGTTTACCGGGCCGTCTTCGGAGCCACCGGACTAAGCCGCTACGCGATGTCGGCGGTGCCGTCGATCCACATCATCGTGAAGAACGGCGCCGTGACGCTCGAAGGCATCGTCGCCACCGAATCCGACAAGAACTTTGCTTATCTACGGGCGCGCGGCGTCCATGGCGCGTTCTCGGTGACGAACCATCTGATGGTGGAAAAATAGCGTTCGCGAAAAAGTAACCTGCCGGACTGTAAGCCGGTTTCTGTACCCTTGCGGGCAGCAGTCATTCATCTGGGTCCGCCATTACTGACGGACTCTAGCAACCTACCCGAGAGTTTAACGGAGCGGGCCGCTCCTCCCCTCCTATTTGGTCTTGCTCCACGTGGGGTTTACCCTGCCGTACGAATTACTCCGCACGCGGTGCGCTCTTACCGCACCATTTCACCCTTACCTCGGTTGCCCAAGGCGGTATATTTTCTGTGGCACTTTCCGTAAAGCCCGCCTTGAAGCGGACCCCCCCGGCCGTTAGCCGGCACGCTGCCCTGCGGAGACCGGACTTTCCTCTCCCTTACAGGAGCGACTGCCCATCCGGCAAGTTACGTGAACCATTGTCGCAGAGAACAAGACATTTCTCGCAGAGGCGCAGAGAACTACAGGAAAGTTTTCGGCCTTGCCACGAATCTCCCGACAACAGAGAGAATCGCGAGCAGCGTATGAATCCGCGATGCGACAATATTGAGGTTTTCTCCTGTGTACTCTGCGTCTCTGCGAGAGATGCTTTACTGGGGTAATTTTCCACAAGCATACCGCGAACTCCGCCAGCTAACTATCGAGCAGATCAGGCAGCGCTTTACTGAATTCCGCATAATATAGCGTAACCTTGAGAGCTTGGATTCCGTCTTCTCGGCATGGGTAATGCGCGAGGAGTGAGACGGGATTTCGCTGCGTTGGAGCAAAGGCGTTTTGAAGGACTGAAACTGTTGCGGCAGGGATTCAACCAGAGTGAAGTAGCGCGCCGGGTGAAGGTATGCAGCCAGACGGTAAGCCGGTGGGCCAACGTGGTCAGCCAGGAGGGTGAGAAAGCCCTGCGGGCGGCGGGCCGAGCTGGTCGCAAGCGACTATTGGATGAGAAGCAACGCCAGCGGCTGGTGGCGCGATTGCTGGAGGGGCCGGAGAAGCTCGGTTATGAGACGCCTCTGTGGACCTGCGAGCGGGTTGCTCATCTGATCGAGCATGAGTTCGGCGTCCGTTATCACGCCGGGCATGTCTGGAAGCTGTTGCGGCAACTGAACTGGAGTCCGCAACGGCCAGCGGGCCGGGCGATGGAGCGCAACGAAGAGGCCATCGGCGAGTGGAAGCGGAAGACCTGGCCCGCCATCAAAAAAAAGCCCAAAAAGAAGGCCGCACGATCGTCTTCATCGACGAAAGCGGACTGAGCCAGCGCCCCCACCGCTGCCGGACATGGGCACCCCGCGGCCAGACACCGGTTCTGCAGTATCACTTTAATTGGAAAACCATCTCGGTGGCGGCGGGAATGACACTCTGGAACTTCTACTTCCAGATCTTCGACAAAGCCGTTGGTAAGGAAGAAACCGTGGTGTTTCTGGCGCACCTGCTCCAGCACATTGCCGGTCCGCTGCTGATCGTCTGGGACCGGCTGCCGGCTCACCGCAGCCGCTTGGTTGGAGAGTTCCTCGACTCTCTGGAAGGTCTGATCCTGGTTGAGTACTTACCGCCCTACGCGCCGGAACTCAACCCGGTCGAATACCTCTGGGGCTACTGGAAACATCACCAACTACCCAACGTTTGCCCGAAAGATTTCTGGCAACTCACCGATGTCGCTCGCCGCACATTGCGGCGTCTGCGCCAGCGACCTCGCCTCATCACTGCCTTCTGGAAGCAAGCTTCTTTGCTTACTTAAATGTGAGCTATATTATGCGAGATTCAGTAGGTCCAAACAGGTCGATGAGGGCAGAATGGTAAGGCGCGGCAGAGTTCAAGAGCCTAAGACGATCCCACGCGACCACAGATACCTCATCTCCGAGCAAGCCTGTAAGACCTACGAGACCGCGCCCTCACTCGCCGAGACGCAGCATGTGAAGCTCCATCTGGAGGCGTTTCGGGGCCTTCGGTTGGAAGGCGTGCCTGTTACGCCAGAGAGCCTAAGGAAGAGAACAGAGGAATTGGCGAAGGGCACGGGACAGGTCGGCCTTTTCGAACTAATGTATGAGGATGCTGCAAGTACAATAGAGTCGGAAACTGAGGTCATTGCGCTTTACTCTGGGCAGTGGGACGCGTTCGGGCAGCCCGCATCGATGCACTTGAGAACACGCGGATCGACTTATCGAGCTGCAACGAGCTCGATGCTTACGTGGCTACCTCGATGCGAACCCGCCAGGATTTCAGAGACATGGCTGCAACGTGTGAACGAGTTTTCAAGTCCTTAGCCTTGAGCGGATATCATCTGCGCTATTTCGATCCAACGCTGAGCGCGGCGAAGTACCACGAGGATAAGGGCATTATCGAATGCCTGATGGTGAAAACCGCGAAAGTGCTGCTCTACTTTGCGCAGCACAAAGAGAGCTTGGGTAAGGTCAGCGAGTATGCTGTGGTCACCGGGCAGCCTGTAACCTAGTGCCAAGATCGAGGTTCGGACACTGTATTCCGGATGCGAGGGTTAACCTCATGGAGCGAGCGATCCAGGCGGGCAGGATTCAGGCTGATTTTGCATGCCTGTTAGAGATTCTGTCCGACACCACGAGCAAACCAATCTGACCGGCACGACACGATGACGGTTCTTTGCCTTACAACAGACTCAGCTGTTTCCGTTCCAGCGCCAACAATTTTTCCTTCATCTGAAGGCCGCCGCCGTAGCCGGTCAGCTTGCCGTTGCTGCCGATCACGCGATGGCACGGAATCACGATGGGAATCGGATTGCTGCCATTGGCCAGTCCGACCGCTCGCGACGCCGCCGGGTTGCCGATGCGCCGGGCCAGCTCGCCGTAGCTGATCGTTTCGCCGTAGGGAATTTCGGTTAGGCGTTTCCAGACGGCGAGTTGAAACGGCGTGCCGTGGGGATCGAGCGTCAGGTCAAAATCCTGCAGCTTGCCTGCGAAATAGGCGTTCAACTGGCGAATGACCGGCTCGAGCGGCTTGCGGTCTTCGCGCCAGCCAGGCTCAGGCTGACGCGCGTGACGCCCATCCGGAAAGCTGATGAGTTGCAGTCCATTCTCTCCGGCGGCGAGAAGCAGCATGCCCGCTGGACTCTCCATGTGCGTGTAGCAAACCGGTTGCATTCTAATTTCCTCCCTGCCACAAATGCATGGCCGCATAGGCGCGCCAGGGCCGCCAGCGCTCGGCGCGTTCGTTCAATTTACGCGCGCTCTTCAAACCCGCGGAACGCAGCAATCCCAAATCGCTCGACGGGAACGCATCCGGCTCGCCCAACGCGCGCATGGCGATGTACTGCGCCGTCCAATCGCCTACTCCTGGCAGCGCCAGCAAATTATTCTCGTCGACAATTCCAGAAAAACGCACCTGCCCGGCCTCGACTGCTCGCGCCATTCCACGGATGGTTTCGGCGCGCGCCCGTGGCAGGCCCACTTCCTTAAAATCCGCCTGCGCCAGCACGCACGCGCTCGGAAAAAGATGTGTCAAGCCGTCGCCCGATTTCACCGGCGTTCCATAAGCGGCGACGAGGCGCCCGGCCAATGTGCTCGCGCCTTTCACCGTCACCTGCTGCCCCAGAATCGCGCGCACCGCCAGTTCAAATCCGTCCCAGGCGCCGGGGACGCGCAGGCCCGGCCTTCGGGCGACGCGGCGGGCCAGCAGCGGATCACGTCCCAGGTGCCCGGCAATGTCTTCAGGGTCGGCGCTGAGATCGAACAGGCGGCGCGCTCCCTCGACAATGCGGAACAGCGCGCGCGGCTCGGGAAACTGAATGCGCAGGTCCAACGTTTGCCTTCGCGCGTCGAGCCGCGCTTCGAAATGTCCGGACTTGCCGTCGAGCGCGATCGTCCGGCGATAGCATTCTGCATCGACCACTTCCACGCCGGTAATAGCACGCGGCGTGAGAAATGCCAGCAGCGCTTCCCAATCGAACGGCGCGCGAAAGCGCAATTGGAAACGGTAGCTGCCTGGCTCGGTCAGTCCCGACCGGCGCGATAACCGCCGCAACTCGGTGGGCGTGCGTCCGTACAAGTTCTGAAAAGTCGCGTTGAAGCGGCGGATGCTGCCGAATCCGGACGCGAGCGCAATTTGCGTGAACGTCAATTCGGTTTCGTCGATGAGTCTTTTCGCGAAATGCAGCCGCCGGGTTTGCGCGACCGCGACCGGCGTTGCGCCCAGGTGCTGTAAGAACAGCCGCCGCAAGTGGCGCGAGCCGATGCCGAGGCGCTCGGCCAGCTCATCCACGTTGCCGTTGTCGAGCGCGCTATCGGCGATCAGGCGCATCGCCCGCGCAACGGTGCTCGACGTTCCCGCCCAAGCGGGAGTGCCCGGCGACGTTTCGGGCCGGCAGCGCAGGCAGGGCCGGAATCCAGCTTCCGCCGCAGCCGCCGCGGACGAAAAATAGAGCACGTTTTTTTCTTTAGGAGGCCGTGCAGGACACACAGGGCGGCAATAGATTCCGGTAGTCTTCACCGCGATGAAGAAACGGCCGTCGAATCGGGGATCGCGCGACAGACGCGCCCGCTTCCAGGCTTGCCTGTTCTCTTTGGTCACCGCAACGACTATAGCCCAGCGCGGGCGGCAGCACTAGCCGTTTTCGGACATGCTCATTTAGCCTAGTTCGACGGAGCGGAAGAAGTACGCGAGTTCCGTCGCCGCGGTATCCTGCGCGTCGGAGCCGTGAATGCAGTTGCGCTCGATATTCTCGGCGAACAACTTGCGGATGGTGCCATCGGCGGCTTTGGCTGGGTCGGTCGCGCCCATTACCTCGCGCAGCTTGCGGACAGCGTCGTCACGCTCCAGCGCCATGACAACGATCGGCCCCGAGGTCATGAACTTTACCAGACTGGTGAAAAACGGCTTGCCGCGATGCACGGCGTAAAACCCTTCGGCCTCTGGCGCAGTGAGCCGGGTCCGGCGCAGCCCCAGGATGCGGAATCCCTCTTTCTCGATGATCGACAGGATGTCGCCGACGTGCCGGTTGGCAACGGCATCAGGCTTGATGATGGAAAACGTGCGTTCAGAACTCATAGGCGGCTTTGAATCTTTTCTCCGATTTCGGCGGGTGACGAACAGACCGTAATGCCGGCGGCTTCCATAGCGCGAATCTTATCCGGGGCTGCGCCCGAGCCTCCCGAAATGATGGCTCCAGCGTGTCCCATGCGGCGTCCCGGCGGCGCGGTCTGGCCGGCAATGAATCCGACCACGGGTTTTTTGACGTGCTGGCGGATGTATTCCGCAGCGGTCTCCTCGGCATTGCCGCCGATTTCGCCGATCATGACGATCGCGTGCGTCTCCGCATCTTCATTGAACAAGCGAATGGCGTCGACGAAATTGGTCCCGATGATGGGATCGCCGCCGATGCCGATGCAGGTGGATTGGCCAATGCCCAGCCCGCTGAGTTGCCAGACGGCTTCGTAAGTGAGCGTGCCCGAGCGCGAGACCACGCCAACATGCCCTTCTTTGTGGATGTGCCCCGGCATGATGCCGATCTTGCATTTTCCCGGCGAAATAATTCCGGGACAATTGGGCCCGATCAGCCGCGTCGGCTTGCCCGCTAAAAATTCGGCGGCGCGCACCATGTCCAACACAGGAATGCCTTCAGTGATGCAAACCACCAGCGGGAGGCCGGCATCGGCGGCTTCCATGATGGCGTCAGCGGCAAAAGGCGGCGGCACGAAAATCACCGAAGCATTCGCGCCGGTGGCCTTCACGGCTTCGGCTACGGTGTCGAAAACCGGCAGATCGAGATGCTTGCTGCCGCCCTTTCCGGGAACGACGCCGCCCACCACATTCGTTCCGTAAGCCACGGCCTGCTGCGCGTGAAACGTGCCTTCCTTGCCGGTGAAACCTTGCACGATCAGGCGAGTATTGCGGTCGACGAGGACGCTCATGCGGACAGCCTCACGACTTTTTCAGCGGCATCGCGCATATCGGCCGCCACGGCGAAATTGAATCCGGATTCGGAAAGAATCTTGCGTCCCAGCTCAACGTTGGTTCCTTCCATGCGCACCACAATCGGCACCTTGATATTGAGATCGCGCGCCGCCGCCACCACGCCGGTAGCCAGCGTGTCGCAGCGCAGGATGCCGCCGAAAATATTGATCAGCACGGCGCGCACGTTGCGATCGGAGAGCAAAATGCGGAAGGCATTCTTGACCTGCTCGGCGTTGGCGCCGCCGCCTACATCCAGAAAATTGGCCGGGCTGCCACCGGCGTACTTGATGATGTCCATAGTGGCCATGGCCAGGCCCGCGCCGTTCACCATGCAGCCCACCGTGCCGTCCAGCTTGATGTAGTTCAAGCCGAATTTGGAAGCTTCCACTTCCAGCGGATCTTCTTCGTTCAGATCGCGCAGCTCGACCAGATCTTTGTGACGGTAGAGCGCGCTATCGTCCAAATTGATTTTGGCGTCGAGGGCGTAGACTTTGCCGTCGGCGGTCAGAATGAACGGATTGATCTCGGCGAGCGACGCATCCATCGCGACATAGGCCCGCGCCAGCGCCATCATCGCCGCTACTGCGCCCGCAATACTGGCCGCCGGTATGCCGATTCCGAACGCCAGTTTGCGCGCTTGAAACGCCGTGAGCCCAGAGCCGGGATCGAACGCCTCTTTCAAAATCAGCTCTGGCGTTTTGGCGGCGACTTCCTCGATCTCCATGCCGCCGGCGCGGGACGCCATGAAAACCGGCTTGCCCTGCGTGCGGTCGAGCACGATGCCGAGATACAACTCGCGCTCGATCGGCAGCGTTTCTTCGACTAGCAGCCGCTTGACCAGACGGCCTTCCGGACCAGTCTGATGCGTGATCAGCGTCATGCCCAGAATCTTGCCGGCGATGGCGCGGACTTCGGCGGTATCGCGCGCCACTTTCACGCCGCCGCCTTTACCGCGGCCGCCAGCGTGAATCTGCGCTTTGACGACGACGCTGCCGCCTATTTTCTCCGCCGCGGCTACGGCTTCGTCCACCGAAAACGCGACTTCGCCCCGAGGGACGGGAACATTGTATCTGGCCAAAATGCCTTTGGCCTGGTACTCATGAATTTTCATGGAGTATGCTGGTTCTATTGGCGTGAAACGCCAAACCCTCACAACTATAGCATGACGTTCCTTCCCTTCCTGCATGCGGTATCGGCCGGGCGCGACCTTTCAGCGGAGCGAGGCGCGCGGCGCCATGGAGATGATCCTGGCGGGCGCGGTTTCTCACTCGCAAATGGGCGGATTTCTGGTGGCGCTGCACATGAAGGGCGAGACTGTCGACGAGCTGACTGGCTTCGCGCGCGCCATGCGCGAGGTCGCGGTGACGATCCATCCCGGCCTGAACGGCGAACCACTGATCGACACCTGCGGCACCGGCGGCGACGGCCTGGCTACGTTCAATATTTCGACCGTCGCGGCGTTCGTGGTCGCCGGAGCGGGTGTGCATGTTGCCAAGCACGGCAATCGTTCCCTATCCAGCCGCTGCGGCAGCGCCGATGTGCTGGAAGCTCTGGGCGTTTCCATTACGCTCACGCCCGAAGCGGTAGGCCGGGCCATTCGCGAAGTGGGCATTGGATTTCTGTTCGCGCCCGCGCATCATTCCGCCATGAAGCATGTGCAGCCGGTGCGCCTCGATTTGAAAATGCGCACGTTTTTCAATCTGCTGGGACCGCTGACGAATCCGGCTGGAGCCACCGCGCAACTGGTGGGAGCGCCTTCGGATAAGGCCGCCGAATTGATGGCGCATACGCTCGCAGCACTCGGACTGGCGAGTGGATTCGTGGTTCACGCCGCCGACGGCATGGATGAGATTTCCACTACCGGCGCAACGTTGGCGTTTCGCATCGAGAGCGGGACGGTCGCGCGCCTCACACTTCAGCCGGAGGATTTCGGCGTGCGCCGCGCGGAGGCGTCGCATCTCAAAGGCGGGGACAAGCTATGCAATGCCGAGATCGCGCGCGAAGTTCTCGCCGGCGCCTTCGGTCCGCCGCGCGATATCGTGATCGTCAACGCGGCGGCGGCTCTGGTAGCGGCGGGAAAAGCTACGGATTTTAGGGAAGGCGTTCGGATGGCGGAAGAATCGATCGACTCCGGCGCTGCGCGCGGCAAGCTGGAAGCGCTGGCGCGATTCGCGTAGTCAAGCACCGCTCCCTCTGGTCGCGGCTCTGTAAGGCGCTGCGTTGCAATGGCGACAGCGAGTCGCCCACAGCGATGACAGTTGCTTACAGAGCCGCGACCGAAGGAAGCGGTATTACACCGTTCCGGAATGCCGTTTCAAAATTTGCGGTAGGTTTTGCGAAAACGCCGAGCGAGCCAGCACCATGTCGCAGCCGGTATCGTGGGCCGCCTGCTTCAACTCGCCCTGCACGTGCGAGACGAAACCGATCAGGCTGATGTGCTTGAGCTCGGGCGTCGCCTTCAGCTTGGTGATCAACTTCAGAGGGTCGGCCTGCTCGAAATTCAGGTCGAAAATAATCAGCGTGGGTTGGGTCTTGGCCTTGGCCAACACCTCGGCGGGGTCTTTGACGAACTCTACTGTCATGCCCACGCGCTTAGCCGCGTCGGTGATTTTGGCTAGAAAAAACAAGTCGCTTAGGACCGCGAGTATGGTCTTCGTTCCATGCTTCTGCATCGTTACACTGCCGGCTGCTCTTTTTGGAACCTCTTGAGAACGGGAAGGAAACTTCATGGTACTCGCTGGCGGACGCTTTGCGCAAGCGCGATAGAATACCAACTTCATGGCTGAACTTTTTCCGATCGCAGCGATTACCGATGAATTTTCACCCGACCTGGAAACCGCTGCCCGGTCCATGGCCGAACTCGGCATGCGCGGCGCGGAGTTGCGCGTGGTCTTCGGCAAGAACATTATCGATCTCACCGATGACGAGCTGACGCGCGCCCGGGCGATCGTGGAGGCGCACGGATTGCAGGTGATCTCGATCGCTTCACCGCTGCTGAAATGCGAGCTTCCCGACGCGCCGCCGGTCGATCCGCGCTTCCAGCAGGATATGTTCGCCTCGAACTATACCTTCGCCGATCAGCCGCGTCTGGCGAAGCGCGCCTTCGAGATCGCGAGCCGGACGGGCGCGCGCATCGTCCGGGTTTTTTCCTACTGGCGGACGCTGCAGCCGGAAGCCTGCTTTCGATCGCATCGTCATCGCGATGCGGGAACTGGCCGATCAAGCCGCGCGGCACGATTTGATCGTGGGCCTGGAAAATGAACACTCGTGCAATATTTCGACCGGGGCGGAAACCGCGCGCGTGCTGGCCGCCGTCGATCATCCCAATCTGAAAGTGGTCTGGGATCCCGCCAACGCGTTCCTCTCGGGCGAGATTCCGTTTCCCGACGGGTACGGTTTATTGCCCGCCAGCCGCATCATTCACGTGCATGCGAAAGATTGTTTAGTGCGCGATCATCGCCCGGTTTGGGGGCCGCTGGGCGAGGGCGGCGTCGATTGGAAAGGGCAAATTCGCGCGCTCCAGGCCCACGGGTACCGTGGTTTCATCAGCCTGGAAACTCACTGGGGCGGACCGGACAGCGACAAGCATCTGGGCAGCATGATTTGCGGGCGCAACCTCCAAGCGCTGGTGGCCTCTAGCCCGGCGAACGCGTGATACCCTGAAGATACGAGGGGTCTAATGCGCCTCCGCTCCAAAAAATCAACTGATGGCGGCCGTTACCTTCGGCCTCGACGGCACGTACATCATTTATGACGCACTAACGGCTGACTCCAGCGAAAATCCAAGGCCATGTTCGAGTTTCTGTTCAAATATCCGACTACGATTTTTGCCAAAGGTCAGTTTGTGTTCCTGGCTCCGTGGCCGGCCTGGGTGCTGGGGTTAGTGGTGATTCGTGGCGGCGGCGGCGATCGCCTGGCATGTGCAGCGCAACCGCGGATTGCTCACCGGCTTCCGGCCGGTAGCGATCTGGCTGCTGGAAACGGCGCTGGTGGCTTTGGTTTTGTTCATGCTGTGGCATCCGGCCATCAGCATTGCCACGCTGCGCCCCCAACAAAACGTGGTGGCCGTCCTGGTGGACGATTCGCGCAGCATGGCCATCAGCGAAGACGGTTCGACGCGCCTCGCGCAGGCCAAAGACTTGCTCAACGGGCCGCTGCTGACTGCGCTGCGCCAGAAATTTCAGGTGCGGCTCTACAAGTTCGGCAAGAATCTGGAGCGCATCGAAAAGCCGGAGCAGCTTACCGGAACCGCCGAAGCCACGCGCATTCCCGATGCTTTGCGGCAGGCCCTGGCGGAAGCGGCCACGCTGCCGTTGGGCGCGGTGGTCGTGATGAGCGACGGCGCCGATAACTCGGGCGGAATCGATCTGGATACGATCGCCGAGATTCGCCGCTCCGGCGTGCCGGTTCACACGATCGGCTTCGGGCGCGAAAAATTCGCCAAAGACGTCGAAATCTCCGATGTGTCGCTTTCGGCGCGCGCCTTGCCTGAATCCGCGGCTGGATGCGCAGGTGACGTTCCAGCAATCGGGATACAGCCGCGAGAAGGCACGGCTCACGGTGCGTGAAGGCAGCAAGGTGCTGGCCACGCAGGAAGTGGTTTTCAAGGCGGATGGCGCGCCGCAAACGGAATCCATTCTGTTCAACGCCGGCTTGGCGGGGCCGCGAAGCTTTCAGTTCACGGTCGATCCGCTGCCGGGCGAGGAGAACCTGAAGAACAACCAGGTGACGCGCCTGGTGAATGTCACCAGCTCCAAGCCGCGCATTCTTTACGTGGAAGGCGAGCCGCGCTGGGAATTCAAATTCATCCGCCGCGGCGTGGAAGAAGACCGCAATTTGCAGATCGTCAGCATGCTGCGCACCACCCAGAACAAACTCTACTGGCAAGGCATCGACGACGCTGACAAGAAGAAAGCCGAAGAAGGCTTTCCCGCTAAGCCCGAAGAGTTGTTCGGCTACAGCGCGCTGATTATTGGCAGCGTGGAGGCGGGATATTTCACGCCAACGCAGCAGGAGTTGATTCGCGATTTCGTGAATCGGCGAGGCGGAGGGCTGCTGTTCCTGGGCGGGCGCAATGCGTTGTCGGAAGGCGGCTGGGCGCACTCGCCGCTGGCGGAACTGCTGCCGGTTCGCATCCCGGAATCGAAAGGCACCTTCCACCGCGAAAACGTGACCGCGGAACTCACCCAGCGCGGGCGCGAAAATCTGATCGTGCGGCTGGAAGAGAAGCCCGAAGCTAACGCCGCGCGGTGGAAAAAAATGCCGGTGATTGCCGATTACCAGCAAGTGGGCGATCCCAAGCTGGGTGCGGCGGTGTTGCTCGACGTCAACGCCGGGGGCAAACGCTCGCCGCTGCTGGCGGTCGAGAATTACGGCCGCGGGCGGACGGCGCTGTTTGCCACCGGCGGCAGTTGGCGCTGGCAGATGATGCAGCCGGTGGCCGATAAAACTCACGAGATGTTCTGGCAGCAATTGCTGCGCTGGCTGGTGGCGGAATCGCCGGGCCAGGTGATGGCGTCCACGCCGCGCAGCTTGCTGTCGGACGACACCAAAGTAGTCCTGCGGGCCGAGGCGCGCGATAAGAGCTTCAAGCCGATCTCGAACGCACGCGTGGAGGCGCACATTTCGGGTCCGGAGGGAATGGCGGACACGGTCGAACTCTCGCCGGTGCCGCTCGAAGAAGGCGTGTACAGCGCGGAATGGGCAGCCGAGAAGCCGGGATCGTACATGGCCGAAGTGGTGGTGCAGCAGGATAAGACCGAAGCCGGACGGGACATGCTGATTTTCCGGCGCGAGGACGGCATCGCGGAAAATTTCCGCGCCGCGCAAAATCGCGAACTGCTGGAGAAACTGGCGCAGCAGACCGGCGGGCGCTACTACGCCGCCAAGAACGCATCCAAGCTGGCGGAGGAGATTTCGTACTCCGAAGCCGGCATCACGGTTCGCGAAACCAAAGATCTCTGGGACATGCCCATCGTGTTTCTCGCCGCCATTTTGCTGCGCGGCTCCGAATGGCTGCTGCGCCGAAAATGGGGAGTGGTGTGACCCGGCTTCTTGCGTGCTTCCTTTTCGCCGTTCTTTCCGCGCCGGCGGCCACTTACTACGTGACCATCGCGGGCCTGGGCGGAGAGCCGGATTACGAGCAGCATTTCGAAATGTGGGCGTCGGACATCGAGAAAGTTCTGAAAGCTTCAGGCGGCGAAGCCAAGATCGAAACGCTGAAAGGCCCTGCCGCGACGCGCTCCGCGATTGGCACCCTGCTGGAAAAAATTGCCGGCGAGGCTACGGCGCAGGACGTACTCGTGCTGATGTTGATCGGGCACGGCACCTATGACGGCGTCGAGTACAAGATCAATCTGCCGGGCCCGGATTTGTCGGCCACCGACCTTGCCAAGCTGCTGGATAAGGTGCACGCCTCCCGCCAACTCGTGGTGAACATGACCAGTGCGAGCGGCGGGTCGATCGAAGCCTTGAAACATCCCAACCGCGTGCTGATCACCGCCACCAAAGCCGGCAGCGAGAAAAACGCCACGGTGTTCACGCGCTATTGGCTGGAAGCGTTGCGCGATCCAGCCGCCGACACGGATAAGAACGATACAATTTCCGCCTTGGAAGCCTTCCGCTACGCCCAGCAGAAGACCGTGAATTTCTACGAAACGCAAAAGCGGCTGGCCACCGAGCACGCACTGCTGGAAGACACCGGCGCCGGTACGGGGGTGCGGACGCCATCCGCCGATAACGGCAACGGGCTGCGCGCCGCGGCGTTTCCCCTGCTGCGTCTAGGTTCGATGCAGGCTGCCGCCACCAATCCCGAAAAACGCAAGCTGCTCGACAAGAAGGAAGACCTGGAGCAGCAGATCGACAAGTTGAAATACGAAAAGGCCGCGATTCCGGCGGCCGAATACAAGAAGAGCCTGGAAGCACTACTGCTGGAACTGGCGAAGACGCAGGAAGAGTTGGATAAGTGACACGGGTTCTCACGTGCGTAGCGGTGATGTGCGCGGCGCTGGCCGCGCAGGCGCAAACGCTCGAGCGCGCTGAAGCGTTGCGTAAAGCTCATAATTACGAAGAAGCCAACAACGCGTTTCGCGCACTGGTGAAAGCCAATCCGAAGAACGCGGAATACAGGGTCCGCTGGGGACGTCTGTTTCTGGAGCGGTTCAATCGCGCCGACGCCGCTAGTCTGTTTCAGGAAGCGCTCGCCATTCAGAAAGACAACGCGGGCGCGTTGTTAGGCATGGCGCTGGTTGCCGCCGATAGCTACGAGAGTCGCGCCGTCGAGCTGGCCGAGAAGGCGCTGGCATCGGATCCCAAGCTAGTGGAGGCGCGTGAACTGCTGGCGCGTCTGGCGCTCGAGGACAGCGATCCGAAGAAAGCCATCGAGGAGGCGGATAAGGCGCTGGCGATTTCGCCGCGCGCGCTGAACGCCATGGCCATCCATGGCACAGTCGATTGGCTGGACGGCAAGAATGATTCGCCCTGGTTTGACAAGATTCTGGCTGCTGACGCCCATTATGGGCAGGGTTACGCGCTGGCCGGGCACATCGCTGTTCTCAACCGGCGCTACGAAGAGGGCATCCAGTTTTACCGCAAGGCTCTGCAGGTTCAGCCGGATTTGTGGAGCGCGCGCTCGCAGCTTGGCGTCAACCTGATGCGCCTGGGCGAGGAAACCGAAGCGCGCGAACAGCTCGCAGAATGCTATGCCAATCATTTTCGGGACGATATCACCACCAACACGCTGACCCTGATCGACAGCTACAAAAATTTCGTCATCGACAAAGACGGCAACATCGTTCTGAAGCTGCACAAGAAAGAAGCCGATCTGCTCCGGCCGTATTTCGAAAGCGAGCTGAAGCGGGCTCTGGCGACGTACGAAAAGAAGTACAAGCTCAAGTTGACGCGCCCCGTGCAGCTCGAGGTCTATCCGGATCACGAGGATTTCGCCGTGCGCACGATGGGCATGCCCGGCCTGGGCGGCGTGCTGGGCGTGACGTTCGGTTATGTGGTGGCGATGGACAGTCCCTCAGGCCGTCCGCCCGGATCGTTCCACTGGGCGAGCACTATGTGGCACGAGCTGAGCCACGTCTACGTGCTGGCGGCGACCAACCACCGCGCGCCGCGCTGGTTCACCGAAGGCATGGCGGTGTATGAAGAGACCGCCGTTTCGCCGGAATGGGGCGACCGCCTGGACCCGCACACGCTGAGCGCGATCAAAAACAAAAAACTGCTGCCGGTAGCGGAGCTCGACCGCGGCTTCGTGCGTCCGACTTATCCCGAGCAAGTGGTGGTTTCCTATTTTCAGGCCGGGCGCATCTGCGGTTACATCGCCAAGCGCTGGGGCTACGACAAGCTGCTGGCGATGATGCACGATTTTGCCACAGAGGCATCGACCCCGGCGGTGATCCGCAAAGAGCTGGGCATGGAACCCGCCGATTTCGATCGCGATTTTCTGGCAACCATCGACGCCGAGACGCACAAGATTATCGAAGGATTCGATGAGTGGCGCACGCAAGTGAAGGCGGCGGTGGCGCTATCGCACGCGGGCAAGCATCAGGAAGTCATCGAGCGAACCACGCCCATTCGCGATGTGTATCCGGAATTATGTCGAGCAGGGCAATGTGTATGAGTTGCGCGCCGAGGCCTTTGTGGCCTTAAACAACAAAGCCGCCGCGACAGTGGAGCTGGAAGGCTACGCCAAGGCGGGCGGGCGCGATCCGGCTGCGCTCAAGAAACTCGCCACGTTACTGGAAGAATCGGGGCGGCCCGTCGATGCCGCCAAGGCTTTGGACCGCATCACCTATATTTACCCGATGGATCCGGAAGTGCATCAGCATTTGGGCACGCTGTGGCTGGATCAGGGAAATCGCGAGGGAGCGATCCGCGAATTCACGGCCGCGCTGGCTTCGAAACCAATCGACCTGGCCGCTTCGCATTACAATCTGGCAAGGGCCTACCGCAGCGCCGACCGGCCGGCGGACGCCAAAGAACGAATTGGTATTGGCGCTGGAAGCCGCGCCTGGATTCCGGCCGGCGCAGCGCATGTTGCTGGAGCTGTCCCGGTGAGACGCAGAGTAACGCAAGGCACGAGGAAACGGAAAACTTTTTCATGTCCACAATAGCCACCCAGATCGATTCAGAATCTCTGCGGAGCCAGGTCGTCCGGTTTCGTGAAGTGCAGGCGGAGATCGTGCGGCAGGTTCACCGCGTGATCGTCGGCCAGGAAGAAGTGCTGGAGCAGGTGATGATCGCGCTGTTCGTCGGCGGCCATTGCCTGATCACCGGACTGCCGGGCACGGCCAAGACGCTGTTGGTGCGGACCATGGCGCAGACGCTGGGTCTGGCGTTCAAGCGCATCCAGTTCACGCCGGACCTGATGCCGTCCGACATCACCGGCACGGACATCATCGAAGAAGATCAAGTCACGGGGCGGCGCACGTGGACTTTCGTGCAAGGTCCGATTTTCGCCAACATTCTGCTGGCGGATGAAATCAATCGCACTCCGCCCAAGACGCAATCGGCGCTGCTCGAGGCGATGCAGGAGATGGCGTGCACGGTGCGCGGCAATAACTACAAGTTGCCCGCGCCGTTCTTCGTGCTGGCCACGCAGAACCCGATCGAGCTCGAAGGCACGTATCCGCTGCCGGAAGCGCAGCTCGACCGTTTCCTGTTCAACACGGTGCTGGATTATTTGTCGGCGGACGAAGAAATGCAGGTGGTCGATCTCACGACTACCACGCATGTGGCGGAAGCCGATCCGGTGACCAACGCCCGAGGAAATGCTGGAATTTCAGCAGCTGGTGCGCATGGTGCCGATTGCCGAGTCGGTGGCGCGCTACGCGATCGATCTGGTGCGGGCTACGCGCAGCCGGGACAAAAGCGCGCCGGACTTCGTCCAGAAGTATGTCAACTATGGCGCCAGCGTGCGCGCCGCGCAATTTCTGGTGCTGGCGTCCAAGGCGCGCGCACTGATGAAAGGCCGCTATCACGTGAGCTACGAGGATATCCGCGCGCTCTACACGCCGATTCTGCGGCATCGCATTCTGCTCAATTTCCACGCGGAATCGGACAAGCTGCGGCAGGACGATATCCTGCGCAAATTGCTGGATTGGAAGCCTGCACCACGGGGTGAGATGCATGCTGCAGCGCTTCCTTGACCCGGCGACGCTCGCCAGTTTGTCGGGACTCGACCTGATCGCGAAGACCGTGGTCGACGGATTCGTTGCCGGCCTGCATCGCTCGCCCGATTTCGGATTCAGCCAGGAGTTTGCCGAGTACCGCGCCTACAGCGCCCGGCGACGATCTGCGGCACGTCGACTGGAACGTTTTCGCGCGCACCGAGAAGTGCTTCCTGAAGCGCTATCGCGGCGAGACCAACACGCAGTTGCTGATGCTGCTGGACACCAGCGCGTCCATGGCGTTCAAGACCGCCGCCGTCAGCAAGCTGGATTATGCGCGCTACGTGGCGGCATCGCTGGCTTACCTGGCCGGTGAACAGCGGGACGCCACTGGACTCATTGTATTCGACGAAGATGTGAAGAATTACGTCGCGCCTTCCACGCGCCAGGGTCAGCTTTTCCGCCTGCTGCACGCGATCGAACAGGCGGAGCCCGGCACGCACACCGATTTCGCCAAGCCGTTCGCTCACTTCCAGAAGTTCCTGCGGCGGCGCGGACTCGTGGTGGTGCTTTCGGATTTCTACGAGCAGCCGGATACCATCGTCAAGACGGTGGAGCCGCTGCGCTTTCGCGGCAATGAAGTGATTCTGTTTCATCTGCTCGACCCGCAGGAGATCACTCCGAAGTTTCGCGAGCCGGTGCTGCTGGTGGATATGGAAACCAAGGGCACGCTGGAAGTTTCTCCCGAATACGCGCACCGCGAATATCGCGGCAAGATGAACGCGCACATCGAAGAACTTGCGGACCAAGGCGCGCGCCGCGGGTCTGGATTATTTTCTGATGGACACCAGCCGGCCGCTCGACGAAGGGTTGCGCGAATATCTGACCGTGCGGCAGGGGAGGATGTAGGTGGGATTCCTCGCCCCCTGGTTTCTGGCCGGCGTGGCGCTGGTGGGGCTGCCCATCTGGCTGCACCTGCTGCAGCAGCACACGCACGCACGCCCACTGCCGTTCAGCTCGCTGATGTTCTTCGAGCGGCGCACGCAGAGCTCGATCAAGCACCGCCGCTTGCAATATCTGCTGCTGTTCGCGCTGCGCACGGCGCTGCTGGTTCTGCTGGCGCTGGCTTTCGCGCGCCCGTTCATTCATTCGGCGACGGTGGCGAAGCGGGCGGCGGACGCTGGTGGTTTTGGCGATCGACAATTCGTTCAGCATGCGGCAAGGCAATCGGCTGGAGCGCGCCAAGCCCGAAGCCGACAGCGTGCTTTCCGGATTGCATGGCGAGGATCGCGCACAGGCGCTGTCCTTCGGCTCGCAGGCGCAGGTGTTGGGCGAACCCGGCAGCGACATCACGGCCGTGCGCGCAGCGATTCGGGCGATCACAGCCCTCCGATTCGCGCGGCTCTTATGCGGAGCTGGCGCGGGCGCTGCGCTCGATCGCGCAATCGGCGCCCTGCCGGTCGAGGCGCATTTGTTTTCCGATATGCAGAAGCTCGTCGCTGCCGGCCAGCTTCACGGACTTGCGCCTGGCGGATGGCGAGCGGCTGGTGACCCACCCGCTGGCAACGCAGCGGCTGCGCGAACTTCGCGGTGGAGAACGTGAATGCGCCGCGCCGCATTTACGATCCCAAGAAAGTGCGCATTCAGGCGACGGTCGCTGGATACGGAACCCAGCGGGCATCGCGGCGTGTGGCGCTGATGCTGAACGGACGCGAGGTAGGCACGAAGACGGTCGAGATTCCGGCCAATGGCCGCGCGACGGCGGAATTTCTCACGCTGGACGCTCCGTATGGCATGAATCGCGGCGAGATCCGCATCGACAGCGGCGACGAATTTCCCGCCGACGATCATTTCAATTTTTCGGTGGAGCGCGCCGATCCGCGGCCGGCGCTGTTCGTGCATGAGCCGGCGAACACGCGCGGACTGCTCTATTTCCGAGCGGCGCTCGACGCCTCCGGCGATGGCGCCTTTACGCTGGATCCGGCGGCGGCCGATCAGGCGGCGAATCTTCGCTCGCCCAAGTACGCGTTCGTGGTGCTCTCGGACGTGTCGCTCGCTGCCGCCGGCTTTGGAGCAGGCGCTGGTGCGCTACGTGCGCGGCGGCGGCGCGGTGCTGGTGGCGCTGGGCCGCGCCGGCGGCGCTGGCCAAGCGCGTTCCGGTGTTCGATCAGGCCATCAGCGAGACGCGCTATGCCGCGCGCCGAGGGCGATCGCTTTCAGACGGTGGCGTTTGCCGATCCCGCTCATCCCTCGATCGGCGCAGAGCAACAAGTGGGACGACGTGAAGTTTTATCAGACGGTGCGGATTGAGCCGGGGAAGGCGCGCATCGCCGCGCGGCTCACCGACGACACGCCGCTGCTGCTCGAAAAGCAACTCGGCGAAGGGCGCGTGCTGGTGTTCGCGTCCACGTTCGACAACATCTCGAACGATTTTCCGCTGCATGCTTCGCTTCGTGCCGTTCGTGGATCAGACGGCACATTACCTGGGACGCCTGGATGAGGCCGCTCGATTTCGCTGATAGTCGGATCGTACCTCGAATTGCGGTCGGCGAAGCGAGCAGGGCGCGGCGGTCGGAGGTGCTCGATCCGAGCGGCGCGCGCGCGCTGTCGCTGGAGGAGGCGACGCAAGGCGCAGAATATTCGCGCTGGACCGGCGAAGGCTTCTACGACGTGCGGCGACCCAGCGGAAGTCACGAACTGGTGGCGGTGAATGCGGACCGGCACGAGTCGGATTTGGACGTGATTCCGCAGGAGACTCTGGCGCTGTGGCAGAATACAGGTCAGGGGGCGCGCGCGGCAGGCGCGGCCGGCGCCGAGAGGCGAAGCCTGTGGATTTCTGGTGGTACGTGATGATCGCGGTGCTGGCGCTGGCGGTCGCGGAAACGCTTGTGGGAAATCGGCATTTGGCGGTGGATAAAGAGGCGGCATGAATCCATTACAGGGACTGAGCGAGTATTTGGCACGGGTGGAGCGGCGGTTGAAAGTGCTCACCTGGAGCCGCGGGGCGGCGATGACGGCAGGGGCCGCGCTCGGATTCACGGTTGCCGGCGTTCTGATCGCCAATCACTTCGCGTTCTCAAGCGAAAGCGTACTTAGCGTCCGCGTGGTGCTTTTCCTGGCGCTGGCGCTGGCGCTGGGCGCCGGGCTGGTGCTGCCGCTGCTGCACCTGAATCGCCGGCGCGCGGCGCGGGAAGCCGAACGCCAATTTCCGAAATTCGAAGAACGCTTGCTTACTTTCTCGGAGCGCGCGGCGCAGACGCCGGACGATCCATTTCTGGAATTGCTGGCCGCCGATACGCTCGAAGTCGCGCGCGATAGCCAGGCGGAGCAGGTGGCTCCGCGCAATCACGTTCTCAGCCTCGCGTCTGCCGCAGCCGCCGCCGTGTTGGTGCTGATGTGGCTGGGAACCTATGGCCCGGGCTTCATGGGCTACGGCACGTCGCTGCTGTGGGGAGCGATTCCGAAGAGCGAGGCCAAGCCGTTTTACGACATCGTCGTGAAGCCGGGCGATAACACTGTGCGCCGGAAAGCCGACATGATGGTGACCGCGCAATTGGTCGGTTTCCAGAGCCAGCGCGTGCGCCTGATGGCGAAGTTTACGAGCGCGTCCAAATGGGAAGAAGTGGTGATGCGGCCGGAGACTGACGGCACGGGTTACGAATTTCTGTTCGCATCGGTGCCGGAGTCGCTGGAATATTATGTGGAGGCGGGCTCGGTGCGGTCCAAGCATTACAAGCTGAACGTGGTCGATCTGCCGGGCGTGAAGCGGCTGCGCGTCACGTATCACTATCCGGCATGGAGCGGCATGCCTGACAAGACGGAAGATCCAGGCGGCGATCTGCGCGCGGTAGAAGGCACGCAGGCTGATGTGGTGGTGGACACAGATCGTCCGCTCCCCAACGGTGCGCTGGTGTTGGATGACGGCAGCCAGATTCAGCTGCGCAACGGCAAGGCATTGGTACCCATTCAGAAGGACGGCATGTATCACGTGGCGTCATTCGAACAGGGCGAAGACGTGCGGCTGAGCGAAGATTATTTCATCGAAGCGCAAAAGGATGCGCCGCCGACTGTGCGGATCATACGTCCGGGACGCGACGCAAAAGTAAATCCGCTGGAAGAAGTGACGGTGGCAGTTGAAGCCGATGACGATTTCGGATTGAAGGACGTGGACCTGCATTACTCGGTGAATGGCGGCGCGGAGAAGACCGTGGCGCTGGCCGACGCCAAGGGCCGCAAGACGGCTGAAGGCACGACTCAGTTAAACCTGGAAGATTTCAAGCTGGCGCCCGGCGATGTCGTATCCATGTACGCCAGCGCGCGCGACGCCAGGACCACTGCGCACACCGATATGTTCTTCGTGCTGGCGGAGCCGTTTGAGCGCGTGTACACGCAGTCGCAGCAGATGGGTGGTGCTGGCAGCGGCGGCGAGGACCAGACGCCGCTTTCCGCGCGGCAGCGCGAGATCATCGTCGCGACCTGGAACCAGGTGAAGGGCAAGCCGGCTAACGGCGGCGGCGGAAGCGGAGAACGCAAAGTTTCTGGCCGACATGCAGTCGCAAATTGCGCGACCAGGCCAGTTCGCTCGCAGCGCGCATGCGCAGCCGTGAAGTGGGCTCGACCAACCCGCTATTCCAGAGCTTCGCCGAGGATATGGACAAAGCTGTTGAAGCGATGACGGCAGCGTCGGGCAAGCTGCGCGGCACGCAGTGGCAGGGAGCGATGCCGTCCGAAGAGAAAGCGCTGCAGCATCTTTCGCGCGCTGAAGCTACGTTCCGGCGATATTCAAGTCGCGTTTGGCAGCCGGGGCGGAGGCGGCGGAGGTGGAGGCGCGGGCCGCGATCTGGAGAATCTGTTCGACCTGGAACTGGATACCGAGAAGAACCAGTACGAGAGCGGACAGCAATCGGCGTCGGCGGATCAGCGTCAGCAGCAGATCGATGAAGCGCTGCAGAAGCTGAAGGAACTGGCCCGGCGCCAGCAGGAATTGGCCGATCAGCAGCGCAAGAATCAGCAGAGCCTTCCAACAACGCTGGCAGCAGGAAATGCTGCGGCGGGAAGCCGAACAGTTGCAGAAGAAAATGGAGCAACTGGCGCGGCAGCAGAGTCAGCAGAGCCAGCAGCAAGGGCAACAAGGCCAACAGGGACAGCAGGGACAGCAGGGTCAAGGACAGCAGGGTCAACAGGGCCAGTCCGGCCAGCAAGGGCAGTCCGGTGGACGCGGCGGACAATCGGCCGCGCTCGATCGCGCTTTGCAGCGGCTGACGGAAGCCACGCGCGACATGCGGGAAGCGGGATCGTCGCAAAGCAATGGAACGCCGGAAGGCGAAGCGCAATCGCGGCGTGCGGCAGAGCGGCTGCGGGAGGCGCAGGATTCCCTGGCGAGAATGCACCAGCAGCAGTCCGGCGAACAGTTGGACGATGTGGCGCGCAAAGCGCAGAAGCTGGCGGATCAGCAGCAGGACCTGGCGAACCGCATGCAGAAGAATTTTGGCGCCGCGCCAGGCCAGCCGCCGCAAACGCCGATGGCCGAGCAGTTCCAGCAAGGGGCGGCAGTGGGCGAAGAAAAGCTCAAAATGCTGGAAGAGCTGAAGCAGCTCGAACGCGATATGCAGAAGGCCGCGCGCGATATGGCCGGCACCGAGCGGGGCGCGTCGACCAAACTGCGGCAGGCGCTGGGCAACATGCAGCAGGATGAGCTGGGTCTCAAGATGAAATGGGGCGCCGAGGCGCTGCGGCGCGGCATGGGTCCGGCGGCGCTGTCGCGGGAATTGCCGGTGACGCAAGGTCTCAATCGGCTGCGAGACCAGGTTCGTGAGGCGCAGAGCGCACTCGGCCAAGGCAAGTCCGGCGGGCAGCAGGGCGTGGAGCAGGCGCTAGCGGAAACGGAACGGCTGCGCCGGCAGGTGGAACAGATGGGCCGCAAGCCGGGCGGCGACCAGGCGGGGCAATCCGGCGAGCGCGGCGAGAAGCCGGGACAGGGCAGCGAGGGCAAACAGGGCCAATCCGCGCAAGGAAAATCCGGCGAGGGAAAATCGGGTGGCCAGGGGCAATCCGGACAGGGGCAGCGGGGGCAGCTTGGAAACGGCGGCGGAGGGCCCTTCGAGGGCGGCAGCTACGGTTCGTACGGCTACGATCCCCAAACTGAGCGCGCGATTCGCGAAGGCGTGCGCAACTTGACGCAACTTCCGCTCGAAGGCAATCGCGATATCGCCCGTGACATTCAAAGCCTGGCACGCCAGTGGCAAACACTGGAGGCGGAGCGCATGTCGGGCGGCGCGATGCTGCTGGACGATCGCATCAAGAGCCAGTTACTGGGCGAGATCGAGCAGATCGAGCTGCAGCTACGCCGCCTGGTGGAGGATAAGCAGGGCGGCAATGTGCGCAGCGGCGCGTCGCAACCCGTACCGGCAGGCTACGCCAACGCGGTAGCGGAATATTTCAGAAAGCTGAGTAAGGACAAATAAATTTAGGAGGGAAGCTCATGAGACACACTAGGCTGTTACTGACCAGCGCTCTTGGTTTCTTGCTCGCAGTGACTTTCTCTGCGCCTGCTGGTGCGCAGCAAAAGGGTGGCGGCGCGCGCGGCGGTGGCGCGGCTCGCGGCGTCGGCGGTGGGCACATCCCCGCTCATGGTCCGGCTCCGGCGCGCGCTCAGAAACCCTCGTCGAGGGCTCCGGCCCCGGCAGCGGAAAATCGCCGCTTCGTTGACAAGAGCGGACACCCGGAAGCTCCTCACGTTCACTCCAACGATAAATGGATCGGACATGAAGGGGGCCGCAATGATGCCCGCTTCCACGTCGACCATCCGTTTGAGCACGGGCGCTTTACGGGCGGCTTCGGCCGCGGCCATGTCTTCCGGCTGGGAGGAGGAAGCAGAGATCGTTTCTTCTTTAACGGTTTCTACTTCGGCGTTGGCGCATTCGACTTCGGCTACGTCGATGATTGGCTCTGGGATAGCGACCAGATCGTGATCTATGAGGACCCGGACCACCCTGGCTGGTACCTGGCTTACAACGTGAGGCTGGGCACCTACGTTCACGTCCAATACCTGGGCAACGGCTAGCGCACGTCCAAATCTTTCGCTGAGACTACCGGCCCTTTGTAGACCTGGCGCAGCTCGTCGAGAATGGTTTGCTCGGTCGAACTTCCCCAGTACATCTGGTGGTACAGGATGAGCAGTTTGGGCTTGGCCTGGTTGGCGATCTCCCCCAGCTCCGCGGCTGAAGTGTGAGCGCCGGCGAGGTATTCCGACCAGCCGGGCCGGCGCAGGGCCGAGTCGGCTTTCGCGTACGCTTCGTGAATCAGCACATTGCAGCCATCGCAATTTTCAGCAATGGACGGGCTGGGCGCGGTATCGCCAGAGAGGACGATGCTGCGGTCGGGCGTATCGAATCGATAGCCGAACGCCTGAGGCCACGAGCCGTGCCTTACCAGGAACGCTGTCACTTTCACTTTTGGATCTTGATACGCAACGCCCAGCTTGATTTCGTGCGCGTTCACACGATAGCCGGTCGCGTTGCCGTGTTCCGGGCCATTGATGCGGATGGCGATGTCTTCCTTGTAGGCGGCAAGCAGATGAGTGGCCATGTGCGCCAGGCCGGCGGGTCCGTAGACTTCGAGCGGCGCCGTGCGGCCCATGATCCACGGCGTGAACATGAGATCGGCAAAACCCAAAGTGTGATCCGAATGCAGGTGGGTCACGAAGGCTTTAGTGAGATTGGTGGGCTCCAGGCCTTTGATTCCTGACTGGGCGGCGCGCCGGACGATGCCGGTGCCCATGTCGACCAGGTAAGGCGTGCCATCCACCACGATGGCGACGGCTGGGCCGGAGTGCTCAGGGTCAGGGCGAGGCGTGCCCGTGCCCAGGAAAACGATCTGGGTCGCAGCTACGGAGATTACCGCCAGCAGCGCCGTCAGTAAGGCCAACCGAACCAAGCGCATAGCGCGTAAATCATACCACGCGCTTGCACTTGCAAGCCGAATATAGTAATCTCTATAGGGAACGGGTAGATTATAGATGGCAACGATAGTACAAGATTCTCTGGCGGTTCCGGAAGACTTCGATCAGCGGTACGAAACTAGCATTCGTGCTGAGATCGAGCGTTTTCGTGCCAAAGCGGCGGAGTTGCTGGCGGGGGCGATTACCGAAGACGATTTCCGCTCGTTCCGCCTTCGTGCCGGGATTTATGGGCAGCGGCAGCCGGGCGTTCAAATGGTCCGCACCAAGATTCCGGGCGGGCTGATGACGGCACGCCAGATGGAGCAAGTGGCGGCTATCGCGGACGAATTCGCCGGCGGTCGAGGGCACCTGACCACGCGGCAGAATATTCAGTTTCACTTTGTGCCGTTGGCGCAAGTAGCGGACGTGATGCACAAGCTGGCGGACGTGGGCATGACCTGCCGCGAAGCTTGCTTCAACACGGTGCGCAATGTGACGGCCTGTCCGCTGGCCGGCTTGAGTCACGATGAAGTTTTCGACGTCCGGCCCTACGCGCAAAAAATTGCGTACGCGTTTTTGCGCCAGGAGCTGACCGACAATCTACCGCGCAAATTCAAGATCGCATTCGATGGCTGCCGCAAGGATTGCATTGCTGGCGCGATTCACGATGTCGGGCTGCGCGCCGTAATTCGCGAGGAGAACGGCGTTGAGCGGCGCGGGTTCCAGATGGTGGTGGGCGGCGGCCTGGGTCCGCTGCCGTCTGAGGCGCAATTGTTGGACGAGTTTGTACCGGTGGAAAACCTGGTGAGCCGGATTGAAGCGGTGATCCGCGTGTTCAATAAGCACGGCAACCGGGGGAATCGCAACAAAGCGCGGTTGAAATTCGTGGTGCGGGAGCGCGGCTTCGACTGGGTGCGAGGAGCAGATCGAAAAGGAATACGCGGAGATTCTGGCGCACGGCGGGATTGCTACGCCGGAGCGGGTGCCGGAGGGTTTCGGCGGCTACGAATCGCGGCCGCGGCCGCTGGGGCCGGGCGCGCTGCTTCCGGTGGCGGGCTCGAATGGCACGGGGCATGCGGCGTACGATCGCTGGCGCGCGACGAATGTTCGCGATCAGCGGCAGACGGGCTACGCAATGGTCACTGTTCGCGTGGACCAGGGGAACCTTATAAGCGATCAGATGCGCGGGCTCGCTCAGCTTGCCGGCGATGCGGGCGATGGCCTGCTGCGCGTGACCATCGATCAGAATCTGATGCTGGCTTATGTTCCGCTGGCGCAACTGCCTGGCGTACATGCAGCGCTCGACCGGATCGGCATGGCGGGCGCGGGGGCGCGTGAAATCGAAGACGTGACCACCTGCCCCGGGGCGTACTCCTGCAATCTGGCGCTGACGAAATCCATGAATCTGGGCGCGGCGATGCAGCAGGTGGTGCGCGAGTACGACGACCCACTGGTGCGCAGCTTGACCATCAAAATCAGCGGCTGCCCGAATTCCTGCGGGCAGCATTGGATCGCCGATTTCGGGTTTTACGGCAACGCGCGCAAGATCGATGGCAAAGAGATTCCGTATTACCAGATGCTGCTGGGCGGCGGCTATGACGAAGAAGGCGTGATGCGTTTCGGGCTGGCTGTCCAGAGCATTCCCGCGCGGCTGGCGCCGGAAGCGGTGAAGCGCATTCTGGATCATTACATCGGGAATCGCGTTGCGGGCGAAACTTTTCGCGACTACGTGATGCGCTTCAAGGTGGAGTTTTTCCGTGTCGCGACCAGCGACCTGGCTAAGCCGATGGAGATCGAACCCGAGCTTTATCAGGATTGGGGCGACGACACTGCGTTCTCGTTGCAACTGGGGCGCGGGGAGTGCGCGGCGTAAACAAAGACCAAGACATTTCTCGCAGAGACTCAGAGAACGCAGAGAAAAACAAGAACTTCAAATTTTTAGCTAGGTTTCTCTGCGTCTCTGCGAGAAATTCTTCGTCTTTTCTTCTACACTTCGGTAATGCCCAAGATTGCTCGCGTCCTGATCAGCGTCACGGACAAATCCGGGATTGTGGAGTTCGCCCGCCAATTGCTTGCTTTCCAGCGTGGAGCTGATTTCCACCGGTGGCACTGCCAAGCTCTTGCGCGAAGCCGGCGTTGCGGTGAGGGACGTTTCTGAAGTCACCGGCTTTCCTGAGATGCTCGACGGCCGCGTGAAGACCATGCATCCACTCATAACGGGCGGCATTCTGGCGGTGCGCGATAACCCGTCTCACCGTGAGGCGCTGGCCGCCCACGGCATCCAGCCGATCGACATGGTGGTGGTGAATCTCTACGCGTTTGAGAAAGTGGCGGCGCGCGCCGGAGCTAGCATTCCGGAGCTGATCGAAAACATCGATATCGGCGGGCCGACGATGATTCGCTCCGCTGCCAAGAATTTCCAGGATGTCGCGGTAGTGGTTTCGCCCGCGGATTATGCGGCGATCCACAAAGAGATGACGGCGTCGGGCGGCTCCGTATCGCGTGAAACATGCTGGCGTCTGGCTCGCAAGGCGTTCCAAACTACGGCCGATTACGATAGCGCGATCAGCGCGCGCCTGGCGCAAGTGGATGGCGCGCCGGCACTGCCGGACGTTCTGCACGTACGCGCGCCCAAGCTGATGGATCTTCGCTACGGCGAAAATCCACACCAATCCGCGGCACTCTACGGTACGCGTGGCGTGGGCATTGCCGGCGCCGAACAACTACACGGCAAGGAGCTGTCCTACAACAACCTGGTGGATTTGGAAGCCGCGTGGCTGCTGGCCGCCGAGTTTGCATCGCCCGCGACGGCCATTATCAAGCACACCAATCCCGCCGGATGCGCCGAGCAAACTGCACTCGCCGAAAGCTATCGCAAAGCATTCGAGTGCGATCCTGTTTCAGCGTTTGGCGGGGTGATCGGATTCAATCGCGAGGTGGATGAAGAGACGGCGCGCGAAGTAGGCAAGACCTTTGTCGAAGCGATTGCGGCGCCGGGGTATACGCCCTCGGCATTGGCGCTGCTGAGCGCCAAGAAGAATCTGCGCCTGATGCGCGTGGAGGCGAGTCCCGAGGGCCTGGTGATCAAGTCGCTGGGCGGCGGGTTCCTGGCGCAGACACCGGATACGCATCAACTGACCCGCGCGGATTGCCAGGTACGGACGAAGCGCGCGCCGACCGATGCAGAATGGATCGCGCTCGAATTTGCCTGGAAGATCGCCAAGCATGTGAAGTCGAATGCCATTGTTTACGCGCGGGCCGGGCAGACAGTCGGAATCGGCGCGGGACAGATGAGCCGCGTCGATTCGGTGAAGCTGGGCGCGATGAAGGCTGTGCTTCCACTGGCGGGAACCGTGATCGGCTCCGATGCGTTCTTCCCGTTTCCAGATGGCGTCGAAGAGGCCGCGAGGCACGGAGCGACGGCGGTGATTCAGCCCGGCGGTTCCGTCAGAGATGACGAAGTGATCGCTGCGGCTGACCGGCTGGGCCTGGCCATGGTATTCACGGGCGTGCGGCACTTCCGCCACTAAAATACACAACTGTAAATACGATTCCCCAGACCAGGTACACAAAGCCGAAGCCGCAGATCGCGGCCCACGCTTGCCCCGGATGCGGCTTTGCTTTTGCACTACCTCGTAATCCGAGGTATGCTTACGCTGATGACCGTGGACCGGGAATTGCTCAAGGGCAGCGTAACGCTGCTGATCCTGAAACTGCTGTCGCGCGGCGATATGTACGGCTACGAAATCATTCAGGAAGCCAGCCGGCGCAGCGACAACACGTTTCAATTCAAAGAAGGCACGCTCTACCCGGCGCTTCATCAGTTGCAGCGCAAGGGCTATTTGCGCTCGGAGTGGCGCACGGCGGACAACGGGCGGCAGCGCAAGTACTATACGCTGACCAGCCGGGGACGAGCGCTTGCCGAGCAGAGTCACGAGCGCTGGATGTTCTTCACCAACGCGGTCAACGCCGTGCTGTCGGGACGCTAACGATGAGCACCACACCTACTTTGATTGAGCGCATTCTGCCCGATGCCGGAATTGTGAGCCGCCGCACGCGTCAGGAAATCGCGCGCGAACTGGAAACGCATCTTGAAGATTTGCGCGCCGAATGCCCGGCGGAATCGGCGGTTTATGAGCGCTTCGGCGATCCCCGCGAGATTGCGTGCGGGTTCGCGCGCGTATACCGTGCCGAGCGGCTGGCCCTTTACGCGGCGGCATTTTGCGGGCTGGCGGTAGCCTCGTGGGGGGCTTCGGCAGCATTTGTGGGCGCGGTGCAGTTCGTCCTGGCGACGGTGCTGGGATTCTCCACCACACAGTTATTTTCGCCCCAGCATTTGGTTTGGGAATCGGTACAGATGGCCGCGCTGACATTGGGCTGCCTCGGCATCTACTTCGCCGAGCGCTTCTTCGCGCGGTGGCGTCTGCTGAAAGCAGCGGGCTTGATCGGCTCGATATTCGGACTGGGCACGTTGATGCTGCAGCTCTGGGCGCCGGGCCACGGCCGTGTTCTGCCGATGGCTTTCCTTTGCGCGTTCCTGGTGCGTGTGCTGCAGGCCGCGGTTCCGAATTGGCTGGTGTGGCTGGGCGGCGCGGTGATTTTCGGCGGGCTGGGATTTCTGGCGGCGCACTCGCCAGCGCAAACCCTGTTCGCTTCGATCTGGATCGCGCTGGCGGCGTGCTGCCAATTCACGATTCTCATGGCAGGCGCGTTCGATCGCCACATTCTAAGGAGATATTTCGCATGAAACGAGCAGTTCTCGCGCTTCTGCTGACGCTTCGGCATGGGCAGCCGCGGCTCCGGATTTTTCCGGCACTTGGATTTTCGACGCCTCGAAGAGCAAGAACATGGGCATGATGGGCGCCATGCAAGCCACGCTCACCATCAAGCAAACCGATGCTTCGATGACGATCACCACGGCCTCCAAATTCAACGATCAGACCTCGACGCGCGAGACGCGCTACGACCTGACCGGCAAGGGCGTTCCCAACGAATCGGCTATGGGCGATAAAGCGGAAACCGTCAGCAAGTGGGACGGCGGCAAGCTCGTCACCACGTGGACCTCGGAAGGCGCGATCGCCGGCACCAAAGTGGTTCGCACGGAAACGCGCTATGTCTCTGCCGACGGCAAGACCATGTCCGTCGAAACGGTGCGCGGCAGCAACCCGGTTTTGGTGATGGTGTTCAACAAGAAGTAAATGCGTAGGCAAGCCGGAAAAGCGGGGCTCGGGTGGATACTGGCGCTGGTGGTCATCGGCGGCGCGGGCGGAGCCACGTACTATCTGGGGCCGCGGATATATCGCGACTATTGCTGCCCAATCTTTTGTCGACGGATAAGACGTCGGCGAATTCGACGCCGCTGGTGCTGGTGAGGCCGGAGACGCGCATGGTGGACGCCACGGTGCTCGCGACTGGAATCATCCGGCTGCGGGTGGGCGCGGAGGTGCGAGTAGGCGCGCAGCTTTCCGGCATTGTATCCAAGCTCAACGTGACGGTCGGCGCGCACGTTAACAAGGGCGATGTCATTGCGGAGATCGATTCACGCAGCCTGGAAGCGCGTATTGCGCAAGCTAAAGCGCAGGTGGATCTCGACGAAGCCTCGCTGCAGAAGACGCGTCTGGACCTGATCCGCTCCAAGAAGCTGGTCGCCGCCGGCGTCGTGCCACATCAGCAACTGGAAGATCAGGAGGCGATGGTCGCACTCTCGATCGCCAAGGTGGAAAAGTCCAAACGCGACCTGGCGGTGATCGCGACCGATTTGAATTTTGTGACCATTCGCGCTTCCAAATCCGGAACCATTGCATCGGTTTCGACACAAGAAGGCGAGACCGTGGCCACACAGTTCGCCGCGCCGACCTTCGTCACTATCATCGAGGACAACGCGCTGGAGTTGATCGCGCTGGTGGATGAAACCGATATCGCTAACGTGCGCCCCTCCAACCCAGTGATGTTTACGACGGAGACCTTCCCTGCCCGCGAGTTCGCCGGCACGGTGCAGCGCATCGCTCCCAAAGCGACCATTGTTTCCGGTGTCGTGAATTATGAGGTGGGCATCGGGATCGGAAGCGGTATTGAAGTTCTGAAGCCCGATATGACCGCCAATGTTTCCATCAAGACCGCGCGGCACAAGGCGCTGGTCGTGCCGCAGAACGCCGTTCATCGCGATGGTGACGAGCGTTTCGTCTATGTGACCCGCGATGGCAAGCCGGAGAAGCGGCGCATCACGATCGGGATTCGCGACGCCGGCTTTATCGAGATCAAGAAAGGGCTGAACGCGGAGGAGCGAAGTCGTTGCGGGCGACCTTCCGGCCGGTGCGCAGGAAAAAAAGGGATGATTGAAATTTCGCACGTAACCAAAGAACATCGGCGCGGAGATGGCACCCCCGTGCTGGCGCTCAAAGACGTCTCGTTCAAGATCGATGGCGGCGAGTTCGTCACGATTCGCGGGCCGTCGGGCTCCGGAAAATCGTCACTGCTGAATATTCTGGGATGCCTGGACCGGCCTACTTCGGGTAGCTATCGGCTGGCCGGCGAAGATGTTTCGGGTTATTCGGACCGGCAGCTTTCCAAAATTCGCGGCCGCAGGATCGGTTTCGTTTTCCAATCGTTCAATCTTGCTGCCGCGCACGACAGCGCTCGAGAACGTCGAAGTTCCGATGATTTACAACGCCAGCCGCCTGGATCGCAAGAAGGCGCTGGCTGCGCTCGAGCGCGTGGGATTGAAGGATCGCGCGCATCATTACGGCACTGAGCTTTCCGGCGGCGAACAACAACGCGTGGCCATTGCCCGCGCGCTGATCAACGATCCGCCGCTGATTCTGGCCGACGAGCCTACGGGAAATCTGGATCAGAAATCGGGCGTCGGAAGTGATGCGCATTTTGCAGGATCTCAGCAAAGAAGGCCGCACCATCGTGCTGGTGACGCACGACGACGCGGTGGCGGCCTACGCGGCGCGCGAAATTGCCTTGCGCGATGGCTCGATCGAATCCGACCGCGTGCAGGAGGGAAAAGTCGTATGGGACTCATAAGCGGACTCAAACTGGCGTGCCGCAGCATGGCGCGCCACGGCATGCGCACGTTTCTGATGATGCTGGGCGTGATGGTCGGAATCGCTTCGCTGACGATTCTCTACTCGGTGGGCGAGAGCACGCAGCAGGTGACGGTGAATCGCTTCAAGAAAATGGTGGGCACGTTCGACACGGTGTTCATACGGCCGGGCGGCGGACCGATGCGCGGCATGGCTTCGCTGGCCAACGTCGATCCGACGCTGCGCTTCGAAGACGCCAAAGCCATTGCCAGCGAGGTTCCCGGCGTCCGCCGCGTTTCGATGATGCAGAGCGCATTCGATATCGACGTCAAGTATCGCGACCGCACGTTCAGCACCTTTATCACGGGCGCTTCGGCCAATTGGATCGATATTCGCGGCGAGGAAGTCGCGCTTGGGCTCGATGATCACCGACGAAGACGTGCAGCAACTGGCGCGCGTGGCCGTGATCGGCGCCGACATCAAGAAGGAATTGTTCCCCGATGAAGAAGCGATTGGCAAGACGCTGCGCATCGGCGAGGTGCCGTTTCAGGTGAAAGGAATTATGGCTTCGCGCGGCGCTGGACCGGGCGGCGGCAGTCTGGACAATTTCATTCTGATTCCGGTGACCACGGCTTCGCGCAGGCTGTTCAATCGCGATTACCTGACCAGCGTTGCGGCGCAGCTTACGGATTCGGATCAATCGGCTGCCGTGATTCAGCGCATCACCGCGCTGCTGCGCGAGCGACATCACCTGGCTGCAACCGCGCTCAACGATTTCACGATCACGGACCCGCGCGCCATGGCGAATCAGGTGGCGCAGGTGAGCTCCACGCTTTCGAAAACGCTTACCGGCGTCGCTATCATCGCGATGCTGATCGGCGGCGTGGTCATCATGAGCCTGATGCTGATTGCCGTTTCGGAGCGCCGCAAAGAAATTGGCGTGCGCCGTTCGGTCGGCGCGAGCCGCCAGGATATCCTGCTGCAATTCTTGTTGGAAGCACTTCTGGTGTCCTGTCTGGGCGGGATCGTGGGCATCGCCGTCGGCCTGGGCGGCACCAACATCGTGGACCGCATGCAGCAGCTTCCCGTGGTACTGGCGCGCGACGTGCTGCGTCTGGCGGCCGGACTTTCCGTTGGTGTGGGCCTGCTGTTTGGCCTGTATCCGGCGTGGAAAGCGGCGCGCGTGGACCCGGTGGCGGCGCTGCGGTCGTGATCCGCGTAGGAGAATCGCGCAGTGAAATTTGTCCACATCATGACGCGATCGCTGCGGCTGATCTGGCGATTTCGTCTGCGTTCCGCGCTGATGCTGCTGAGCGCGCTGCTGGGCGTTTCCGGCGTAATTGCATCGGTGAACTACGCATCTGGCGGCCGACAAAAAGTTCTGAATCAGATTCGGCGCATGGGCACCAACGTCTTGTCGGTGCAGCCCCAGCAGAGCCGCAGCGTGGGTGGGCGTGCGCGCACCGGGGCAATCGTCACCACGCTGGTCGAGCAGGATTACGCCGCCCTGCGCCGCGATGTGCCGGTCATTCGCCGCTCGTCGGGTATCGCCAATGGCGGTTTTCTCATTAAGGCCGGCGATCTGTCGAAGAATAATTGCGCGATCGTGGGCGCGGAGCCGGATTACATCCGCATCAAGAATTGGCCGGTGATGCAGGGGGATTTCTTCGACACCGGCGAGTTGCGGCGCTCGGCGCGCGTCGCTGTGCTGGGACACACGGTGGCACATGAGCTTTTTGGCGACGAGCCAGCCATCGGCCAGCGCCTGTTCATCAACCGCGTACCGTTCGAAATCATCGGCGTGATGACGGAGCGCGGCCAGGGACTGGATGTGACCAACGAAGACAACCAGGTTTACATCCCGCTGTCGACGGCCATGCATCGGCTGATGAACGTGGATTATTACAGCGGGCTGTTGCTGGAAGTGGACCGCTGGGAAGATATGGATGGAGCGGCGCAATCCGTTACAGGAATGCTGCGGTTGCGCCACCACGCATCGGCAAAAATTCCCGAAGACTTCCGCATTCAGAATCAGAAAGAACTGATCGATACGCAGCTAGCGGCGGCGGAGAAACTCGGATTCTTCGTGCGCTGGATCGGCATGAGCGGCCTGCTGGTTTCGGGACTAGGCATTCTGGCGATTTCCTGGATTGCGATAAAGGAGCGGACGGTCGAGATCGGCACGCGGCGCGCGCTCGGAGCGACAGCATCCGACGTATTTTTCCAAATGCTATTTGAGGCCGCGGTGGTGAGCTCCATCGGTTGCGGGCTGGGACTGGCGGCGGGATGGAAGGCAACGCAGATCATCGCCGGCCGAGTAGATCAGCCGTTCGTTTTCGAGTGGGCCAACGCGCGCTTCGCCCTTAGCTGCGCCATCGCGCTGAATCTGTTGTTCGCCTTGATTCCGTCGCGCAAAGCGGCCCGGCTCGATCCGATTCGAGCGCTTAAATACGAATGACGCTGGATAAACTGCGGCAGGCGATCTGGAAAATTCCCAAAGGGAAAGTCGCGACTTATGGCGAGGTGGCGCGCGGAGCCGGCTTTCCCGGCGCGGCCCGCCAGGTGGTTTGGGCGCTACACAATGCGAAGGGCGGCCTGCCCTGGCATCGCGTGGTAGGCGCGGGCGGACGCATCCGCTTGCCGGGCGAAGCCGGCCTGGATCAGAGGCTACGCTTGCAGAGCGAAGGCGTAACTTTTCAGGGAGAGACCATCAAAATGAGCGTGCATGAATACCGCTTCGGCAAAACAAAAAAGGCGAAGTAAGCGAGTCTACGGAATTTGCGGAACGGGCGTGATGGGATGTCCCAGCGGGCTCGGCGGCTGCGCACCCGGTTTACGAGGATTGCGCCATTTGCGCGGGCTGGTCTTGCGTACGGCAGCAGTGCGAGCTGCGACGTAGGCGGCCAGATCGTCAGTAGTAAGTTCGTGGCGAGCGCGGCGGGGCAGCGCCAGATCGAGCGTGAGCTTCCGCATACACAACGCCGGCCCTTCCTGCATGCCTACGTGAAACTTCACAAACAGTGACAGATCAGCGGTTACCACAAAGTGCTTTGTCGCTTCGCCGTGAGCCACGCCTTCGAAGCGATACTCCCGGATATTGCTTGCCTGATCGAAACCCGCGTAGCGCAACTGCATGGGGCCATCCGTTTTCCGCGCGACTCGGGAGAGTACCAGCTCGCGCTGCACGCGCACGGCGCTCTGGCTCCGTGCTTCCAGGTCGAAGCTGACCTCCTGCCCGGCGGCCAGGAAATCGAATTGATGCCCTAAAACAGCCGAGGCGTGAAAATGAACGCGGCTGCCATCCTCGGCGCGAATAAAACCAGCTCGTCTTTCGGTGATCAGTTCCTCGACGGTTCCCGTCACACTGTCTCACTCGACGGTGTGGCCGGGTGAACGAGGGTGCCTTCTTCCGGGGAGTCCGCTGCTTCTCCGGAGTCGATGCCTTCGCCGTCCATTACGTCGCCGTCAATAACGTCGAGGTCACCAGAGTCGCTGCCACCAATTTGCTTTTGCAGCTTGCGTTGTACTCGCTTGGCGGCTTTGTCCCGCGCCTTATCGAGACGAGCAAGTTCTTTCTGCCGTTTTTTGAAAGTTGTGCGCGACCGCGAAGCCATAGAGCCCTCCTTCCCCAATACCGGCCGTCGCCAAACCGCGCGGCCGGGCAACCGCTGAGCTTACCAGCGAGGCTCGCGCCGTTGACGGGGAGCGCCACCGCCACCACCGCCGCGTCCGCCGCGGAAATTACCGCCGCCTCCGCCGCCTGATCCGCCCCGGTCCACTTTCGGCCGGGCCTCGTTCACATTGAGCGCCCGTCCGCCCAAATTGTGCCCGTTCAACGCTGCGATGGCGCGATCTGCTTCGGCTGCGTCCGTCATTTCCACAAACGCAAAACCACGCGAGCGGCCGGTTTCCCGATCGGTCATCAAATTGACGCGTTCCACCGTGCCATGTGCCTCGAAGAGGGACCGAATCGCCTCTTCAGTGGCGCCGAAATCCAAGTTGCCTACGAAAATATTTTTCACCGAATCTCCTTACTATTTGAATGCGGGTACCACGAGGCAGAATCGCATCTCGGCCAGGTTCTACGGGACAATCAAATGTATTTTTAGTGTAGCAGGTTTCCCCTGGGAACGCTTCTGTATATGGCTTTAAGCGTCACTGGCCAACCTCGACAGGCAGCGGACTGTGGGATAATTCTCCTTTCAAAATGAGAGCCAACTATGCCTGAAACGGTCGCGGACACCCCTCAGCAAACAACCTTAGGCCGGCGCGATTTCCTGGTCACCAAACTGACCACCGGATTTGCCTTGGCCACTCTGCCGATATCGGCTGCGACGATCACCACCGACAGCGAAGGCCTGGAAGCCGGGGAGATTTCGATCCCCGTCGGCGACGGTAAAATTCCCGGCTACCGGGCGTCGCCGAAGAAGGGCACGGCGTTCCCGGTAGTGCTGGTGGTCCAGGAAATCTTCGGCGTACACGAGCACATCAAGGACCTGTGCCGCCGGTTCGGCAAGCTGGGTTACCTGGCGATTGCACCGGAACTCTATGCACGCCAAGGGGATGTCGCGGGCATGACCGACGTCCAGGCCATCATTTCGAAAGTGGTTTCCAAGGTGCCCGATGCGCAAGTGATGTCCGATCTGGATGCCACCGTGGCCTGGGCGGCGAAATCCGGCAAGGGGAACACCGCCAAACTCGCCATCACCGGCTTTTGCTGGGGCGGGCGCATCGTCTGGCTGTATTCGGCGCACAATCCGCAACTGAAAGCCGGCGTGGCGTGGTACGGGCGCCTGGTTGGACAGGCTAGCGATCAGCAACCCAAGCATCCGGTGGATTTGGCCGCCTCACTGCACGCGCCCGTGCTGGGACTTTATGGCGCGCAGGATCAAGGCATTCCTCAGGACACAGTGGAAAAAATGCGCGCGGCTTTAAAAACGGGCAGTGCCGCGGCGCGCGCTTCGGAGATCGTCGTGTATCCCGATGCGGGGCACGGGTTCAACGCCGATTATCGGCCCGGCTATCACGAGGCTTCCGCGCAAGATGGCTGGAAGCGTCTGCAAGAGTGGTTTAAAAAGAATGGCGCCGCGTAAAATCCTGGCGATTGCCGCCCTCTTACTTTCCGCCTGTTCGCAGCCTAAGCTGGCGAATGAAGCCGCTTCGCGTGATGAGCGCGCGCCTGATTCGTATCGCGTGACCTTCGAAACATCCAAAGGCACTTTTGTTCTGGAAGTAACGCGCGCTTGGGCGCCGCTGGGTGCGGACCGGTTCTACACGCTTGCCAAGAACGGCTTTTTCGACGGTGCGCGCTTCTTCCGCATGATCGCGGGGTTCGTCGTACAGTTCGGCATTCCGGCCGACCCAGCGCTGAACAAGCAATGGAGGGAAGCGAAAATCGGCGACGATCCAGTGGCGCAGACCAACCGGCGAGGTTCAGTTTCATTCGCCACCAGCGGTCCCAACACGCGCACCACGCAGGTATTCATCAACCTGGCCAACAATGCCCGCTTGGACAAAAGCGGCTTTTCGCCGTTCGGCGCTGTGACCTCCGGCATGGAAGTCGTGGATCAGTTGTACAGCGATTACGCCGATGGTCCGCCGCTGGGCCCGGGACCCTCACAAACTAAGATTGAGACCGAGGGCAACGCGTACCTGGAGCGCGATTTTCCAAAATTGGATTACATCAAGAAAGCCACGGTGCAATAAACCTGGGACCGATGCGGGCGATTATTGGCTGTGTGGCGGCAGTGAGCGTGCTGTTCGGAATCGACGCGGTGGTATTCCGGACGAATCTCTATCCGTCGGTGATTGAGCCGGGGTCTTCCGCCGGCGTTTATGAGCTGACGCTTCGCAAAGAGAAGCAGCGGCAGGCCGGCCCCGGTGAATTGATTGTCACATTTGGCGATTCCCGTTTCGCCTATCTACCGCGCCTGGCGAATGAGCTCACCACAACTTCCGGGTACACCTTTACCAGCGCCGGAGTGGCCGGTAGCAATCCGCGCATGTGGTATTACATGTTGCGCGATTTGGATCCCACCGCGCGTCGCTACCAGGCAGTGGTTCTCGGCGTGGATGATTACGATGATGAGGACACGCACGCTGACTATGAAGACTACCTGGTCGACCTGCATTACATCATCAAGCGCCTGCGCCTGACCGACGTTTGGGATTTCGCGTCATCGTACCGGACCCTGCCTCATCAATGGGAAGCCTTTCGCGGCAGCCTCTTTAAAGGCCTGACTTACCAGCCGGATTTTCAGGCATTTCTGGTGAACCCGAGCAAGCGGATCAAGGATGTCCGCTTCATTCACGCTGGGTGGGCAGAATGGACCTACAACTTCGTCGAGGAAGATCGTAGCCTGCGCGGCCTCACGGTCGATTGGAAAAACATGAAGGCCAGCTACCCGGATACCTTCGATCCCGTCCAACGCCAAACCGTGCAAAACGTGACCCTGCGCACATTGGCGCCGCAGACCGGATATCTGGCACGCTACCGGCGCAAGTGGCTGGGACGCATTCTGGACCGCTACAAGGGATCGCCGACACGCATCGTTTTTGCGCGCCTGGCGCGGGGGCCGGTGCCCCGCCCCGATTATCTGATCGAGAAAAAAAGTAGCTCGATTCGCGAATTGATGGCGCGGCCCAATGTGCTTCTGTGCGATGAACACGCTTTTGAATCGCTCGAACATCCCGAGCTTTTCAAAGATGCACTTCACCTGAACCGGGAAGGCAGCACGCGATTCTCCGCGTTGCTGGTGGAGGAAGTGCGACGCGTACTAGGCCCGCCCCGGAGCTTCAAGTAAGCTTTCATGCTGTTCAACACCACACAATTCTTCGTCTTCCTCAGCGTGGTGTTGATTATTTTCTATGCGTCGCCGCGGCCGTGGAGAAAGTTCGTGCTCCTGGCGGCCAGCTATTACTTCTACGCGAGTTGGAATCCCAAATTCATCGCCCTACTGCTGACGCTAACCGTAATCGATTACTCAGCCGGTTTGTGGATTTCGCGAGCCGCGCCGGAGCGGAAGAAATTTGCACTGATTCTGAGCCTTTCGGCCAACCTGGGATTTCTAGGTTTCTTCAAGTACTACAACTTCCTGGCGGAGACGGTGGTCCAGTTGTTGCGCATGCCATCGCATGCTTTTGCGCTCGACATCGTGCTGCCGCTGGGTATTAGTTTTCACACGTTTCAAAGCATGTCCTACGTGGTGGATGTGTATCGCGGGGAGCAGGAAGCGATTACCAATCCCTTCGATTACGCCTTGTTTATCTGCTTTTTTCCGCAACTTGTGGCCGGTCCGATCGTCCGCGCACGCGAATTCTTTGGCGATCTACTCCACTGGCGGCCACCGACGGGCGATGACGTCGCACGCGGCGTTTTTCTGCTGATGCTCGGCTTGACCAAGAAGATGGCCTTCGCGGATCAATTCGCGCAGGTCGCCGACGGGTACTTCAAGAACCTCGCCGCCAATCCCGGAATGCTCACGGCATGGACGGGCACGTTCGCTTTCGCTATGCAGATTTTCTTCGATTTTTCCGGCTACACGGACATGGCGATCGGCATGGCCAAACTGATCGGATTTCATTTTCCCGTGAATTTCCGCCGGCCGTATCTGGCTTCAAGCATCACCGATTTCTGGCGTCGCTGGCACATTTCACTCTCGCGCTGGCTGCGCGATTATCTCTACATTCCACTCGGCGGAAATCGCCACGGCGCGCTGATGACCTACCGCAACCTGATGCTCACGATGTTGCTGGGCGGATTGTGGCACGGCGCCAGTTGGAATTTTGTGATCTGGGGCGGCTATCATGGCGCGCTGCTGAGCATCGAGCGCCTGCTGCGCGGCAACAAGCCGGAGACCGCGCCGCGCTGGTGGCTCTATCCGTTCCATGCGGTTTTGACTTTTGGACTGGTGCTGATTAGCTGGGTATTCTTCCGCGCGGCAACGCTGGCGGACAGTTTTCAGGTAATCGGGCAGATGTTTACCGGCGCGCCGGGCAAAGTTCTGTTGAACACCTGGCAATTCGGGTTGGTCGGCGTCGCGCTGGTGCTCGCTGTGGGAGAAGAAAAAGCGGAATGGTTCGACCGCTTGTCGGTTGGACCCGCGTGGGCATACGCGGCAGGCCTCACGTCCATGCTGCTTTGCCTGGAGCTGTTCGGGGTGACGGATGTCACCATACCGTTCGTCTATTTTCAGTTCTGATAGGAAAACTCAATGGCCACCCGATACGCCTTTCTGATCTTCATCGTATTTTGTACGACGATCCGGTCTCAGCCCGTTACGGCGGAGGCCGAAATACGTGCCGCTCGCCGGGGTTCGAACGCCGCCATTCAACAGTCGCGACATCAAGGCCTTCGCTTCCACGCTCGCCGACGACTTCGTGATGATCCGCGGCAATGGCGTGCTGGTTCCATCTCGCCAGGCGTACATCGAAATGTTCCTTCACGATTTCGCCGACCCGAAAGCCATTCGCTACGAACGCATCGCGGACAAGATTGAAGTCTCGAACGCCGCGCCGCTAGCCGCCGAGCACGGCCATTGGATCGGGAGGCTGCCGGACGGCACGCAAGCCTATGGCGGCAGCTATATGGCGATGTGGCGCCGAACCGAAGCGGGCTGGAAAATCCGATCCGAATTGTTCGTCGTGCTCTCTTGCAGTGACGACGCCTCCTGTGCCGGCTATCGCAAGCCGTGAATTACCAGAGCTTATACGGCCAGGCTTTGCGATCGATGTACATCAGGTACGGATAGCCCTCTTCGTACGCGTAAAACGGGCGGAAGCGCAGGCGGACGCTGCGGCCATCGGGGCGCTCGACACGAAACATCCCCGGCACCGTCGGCGCGGAAAAGGAAGATACCGGCGGACGGTCTTCCGGCACCAGCCATTTATTCAGGTCGTCATCGTTATTGGGAAGCTCGAAGGCAGGTTCGTGATAATCGAAGTCGAGCGCCAGGACGACGGGTCCGCGTACTACGGCCACGCGATCCGGATGCTGCTGGTCCACTGGCTGCATGCGCGGGCGCTGCGGAATTGTGACCTCCACACGATCGCCTGATTTCCACGTGCGCGTGAGAGTAGCCCAAGTCCCCGGCTTGCAATCCACATTCGCGTCAGCCCCGTTCACTTTTGCCGACATGCCGCGCGACCATTCGGGAACTCGAAATTTGAGCGGGAATTCCCGGCTGCCCGGCATTTCCAAAGTGAGGGCACTGGTTTCGGCAACCGGATACTCGGTCTGCTGGATTACCTTCACGCCGTTCCAGGTAACCTCGGAGGGCACGTACAAATTGACGTAAAGCGCGGAGTTGTCTTTGTAATAGATCAGGTTGTGGTAATCCGCCATGTCCTGGATGTACGTGCCGGAACAGCAGGTGAAATTATCCCAGCGATAAACTTTCATGCCGCCGGTGACGCGGTAATCGGCGTAATAGAAATTCCTCCCGCGCCCGGTGAGCGGCAGCGCCGCGCCGGCGCCGTTGTAGAGCAGGCGCTCGATCCAATCGCCATAGCGCGCTTCGCCGGTGAATTGCATCAGGTAGCGCGACAGCTTGAATCCGGCCCATGAACCGCAGAGAGTTTCAAACGTGTCGGACCGGTTATCGAGCGATTTCCCGAGCCCTCCGCCGGGCGCCATGAATCGCTCATTGGGACCGTAGCCGCCGGTCGCGTAGCACTGCGTATTCTGCATGTAATCGTACGCGTGGCGGATGATGCGCAGATACTTCGGGTCGCCGCTGACGGCGTAATGCATCGCGGCGCTGCTGAAGGTGTTGACGTGGCTGTAGGCGTGAAAACCGTGAGCGTCGGGCGGCTCGGCGGTCTGGTCGAACTTGTTCCAGTAGGAATGATAGAGCCACGCTTCGGCAAATTTTTGGAATTTGGTGTTTCCTGTTGCCTGATAAGCGCGATAGAGATTTTCAGACAGCGTATACCATTCGCCGGGCCGGCCCGCATAGAGAACGTAATGCTCCTTGATGGGCGGCATATTTTCGCGGCTGAAGTTGCGGCTCGCCCAATCAGCGGTTTTCTCGAGCAGCGGCATGGCGTCGGCATGGCCGCCGTAGAGATGCATGTCGACCAAGCCACACGCCAGTTTGTCCCAGGCGTAGTGCTGCATGCGGCAATCGCCATCGGATTTCACGGTCTTGGCCCATTCGGTCATCAGCAGCGCGGCCTTATCTCGCAAGGCATTGTCGCCGGTCGCGCGGGACATGCGCGCCATGCCGCTCAGCCATTGGCCAAAAATGCCGCTGGTGTCTTGGCGGGCCCAGCCTCCGAGCGGCTGTCCCGGCGCAGGAAGTCCGGCGGCAGCGCGAAAGCCGTGCAAGATATCGTCGTCGGAAAGCCCGAGATAGAACTCCCTGGCGCCCTGAACCTGGTCGAGCCAGCGGCTCTTGAGCAGGCGCACACCCTGATAATCGAATGGTTGCAGCAGGACTCCAGATGACGGCTTCGCCGGGGCCGGCAGGGCGTCAGCCAGCATGCCAGCGGCTAGTGGAGCAGCCTTTAGAAAATCGCGACGATGCATTTTGACGCCTCTCTCACGCGAGTATCGTAACAAAACGGCTGCGGGGAATGAATATTTCAGCCGCCGCGGCGATACGCTCTAGTGAGAATCGAATTATGGATGATCAGGTTGCCATCGAGCGGTGCCGGCGGGGGGAGCGGGACGCGTTTCGTTTCCTGGTCGAGCGGTACCAATCGCAGGCAATCGGTCATGCCATCGCTATCTTAGGCAACCGCGAGGACGCGCTCGACTGTCTGCAGGAAGCGTTTCTGGACGCGTTTCAAGGATTGAGCCGGTTCGACACCGGCCGGCGATTTTACCCATGGTTCTACATTCTGCTGCGCAACCGCTGTTACAAACTGGCCAATCGCAGACGGGAAAACACGCCGCTGGACGAGGTAGCGATCCTGGCGTCGGCCGGTGACAGTCCGGAAATCGAAGAGGCGCTGCAATCACTCGGCACTGAGGACCGCGAATTGATCACGCTGCGGCATCTGGATGGACTGTCGTACGCCGAACTCGCCGAGCGGCTGGAAATTCCCGTGGGCACTGTGATGAGCCGCCTCTACAACGCGCGCCGCAAAATGCGCGACAAGCTGGAATCAAGGAGCCGTCAATGAACGAATCGAATTGCGAATCCGTGCGAATGGCCGCCATGGCGCTGGCGGATGGCGAGAAGCCCGCGCTCGCTCCGGATTTCATCGCCGCTCACGTGGCCGGTTGCGAGGCCTGCCGCCTGGAGTTGGAACTGCTTAGCGGTTTCGACGTGCAGATCGCCGGAAAATCGCGACGCCAGTATCCGGTTGATATGTGGCCGGCGATCGAGCCTCTCCTCTCAGCGCCTTCCCGCCAGCGGCGCGTGTTCCTGGTGCTGGGAATCTTGCTGCTGGCCTACAAAATTGCGGAGTTCGCGCCCAGCCGCGAATTCGGCCTGGCCGTCCAGCTTGTGCCTGTGGGGATAGCGCTGGCCGTATTTCGCTATCTCAAGGAAAACCCGTTTCGCATTACTACCGAGCTGAAGCTCGAAGGAGACTGATCCATCATGACCACGAATACCGAACAACTTATCCTGGGGCAGAAATATGCCTACGCCACGGCAGCGCTGATTGCGGGCATCGCCTGCTTTACCAACATACTTGGCTTGGAGAAAGCGGTGCTTGCCATTATCTTCGCGCGGCTGGCTCTGAAATCTTCTCCGGCTCCGGTACTGCACGACCGGCGCGGCTGGGCCATCACGGGAATGGCGCTGGGTAGTCTGGTGCTGGTGCTGCTGCCGACCATCCTGCTGCTGAACCTGGATCGCGTTCGGACCGTGATCGACGCGCTGATGAAACTGACCAACGGCAAGTGAGGGTAATTGCTAGTGCGCGCCTTTGCCAGTGAGAACGCGAGGGATCGTAAACTGCAGAATTTTCCGATCCAAGCCCAGCGGCCAAGTGTCGATGTACCGCGTGACCATTATCAATGGAAAATTTTGCAAAGCGTCCCAGCGGAGTGAGCCGTCATCGGCGCAGCCTCAAAAAATCTCGACGATGCATTTTTTTCAGCCCCTCTCAATTTAACCAAATTGCAAACGCTGCTTAACTCAACTGCAAATTCCAAGCGTTACCTTTGACGCGAGGAGAATCACATTGCTTAACAAATGCAGCCTAGCAGCGATCGCATTTTTTCTCGGCATAGTCATGGCCCCGCCAGCGTATTCGCAGCATATTAACGAACGCAATGGCATTCGCAGGGTTTTATTGGTCAGTATCGATGGAATGCACGCCTTGGATTACGAAAATTGCGTGAATGCGGGCACCTGTCCCAACCTGGCTGGGCTCGGAAAAACCGGCGTAAACTACACCCGTACCTCCACCTCCAAGCCTTCGGATTCTTTTCCGGGACTGATGGCACTGGTGACCGGCGGCACGCCGCGCCTGGTTGGCGCGTTCTATGACGTGGCGTACGATCGGGTACTGGCGCCGCCCCAAAACACTACCGGTAATGGCGTTGCCGGAGGCACGTGTACGCTGGGAGTCGCCAATGGTACGACCACTGAATACGAGGAAGGCGTCGAGATCGACCAGACCTCGCTCAACGGCGGCGGGCCGTACAGCCCGACCGATGGAGGCACCAAGTCCATCGATCCCACCCGGCTTCCCCGCGATCCTTTCAACAAATGCAACCCGGTCTACCCTTGGAATTTCATCCGGGCGAATACCATCTACGGCGTCATCCATGCCGCCGGCGGTTTTACGGCCTGGTCCGACAAGCATGCCGTTTACGCCGCGGTTTCCGGCCCCACCGGCACGGCACTCCCTAGCAACGTAGACGATTACTACTCCCCCGAAGTCAATTCCAATGTGGTCGCCCTGCCGGGAGTCACTACCGCCAACGGCACATCATGCAGCACCATTCGCGACAACAACAAGGCAACCTGGGTCGACAGCTTTCTCAACATCCAGTGCTACGACCAGCTCAAAGTCAATGCCGTCGTCAACTGGATCAATGGCAGGAGCCACCTCGGGACGAGCAAAGCTCCCGTGCCCAATATCTTCGGCATGAATTTCCAGGCCGTGAGTGTCGGACAGAAGCTGATCGAAGGCGGCGTGAAAGGTGGCTACACGGACGCGGCTGGAACTCCGACTGGCGATATGCTGGGGGAGATCGAGTTTGTCGACGCAGCCATTGGACAGATGGTGACAGCGTTGAAGCACCAGGGTCTGCTCAGTTCAACGCTCATTATCATTACGGCCAAGCACGGGCAATCGCCGGTCGATACGAACCGCTTCTTTCCAATCCCAGGCCACAGCGGCCTCAACGGAACGTCACCGGCGGATGTGCTGGTGAATGCTGACCCGTCGTATCTTCCGTTCTCTGAATCCCCGCTGAACTCGACTGGAATCGGACCCACGCAGGATGACATTTCGCAGTTGTGGCTGGCTCCAGGCAAGGATTTGCTGGGCGCGGTTGCGCTGCTCGAAGCCAACGCGGCCGCTGCCGGAATCGGCCAGATCTTCTATGGTCCATCGCTCGAAACCATGTTTAACGCGCCCGGGCTGCCTCCGAACGGCGATCCGCGCACTCCCGATATCATCGTGCAGCCGAACGTCGGCGTGGTCTACACAGGAAGCGCCAAGAAACAATCCGAGCACGGCGGCTTTGCGCACGATGACACCAACGTCATGCTGCTAGTGTCGAATCCAGGATTCGCGGCGCGCACAGTGACGAGCTTTGTTGAAACCACGCAGGTCGCTCCCACTATTCTGCAATCCCTGGGACTCGATCCCGACCAGCTTGATGCGGTGAAAAAAGAAGGTACGCCAGTCCTGCCAGGATTGCCGCTGAAGTAATAGAAGAACGATTAGCACGCTTTGTTCCAACTCGGGCGGGCGCCAGATGGGCCCGCCCACTTTTTTTCTAGTGCGCGCCTTTGCCGGTAAGAACCCGAGGAATCGTGAGAAGCAGAATTTTCCAGTCCAAGCCCAGCGACCAGGTGTCGATGTATTGCATGTCCATCTTCATCCAGGTTTCGAAGTCCACGTTGTCGCGGCCGTTCACCGCCCACAGACAGGTGAGGCCGGGCCGCATGCGCAAGCGCCGCCGCTGCCAGCGTTGATAGCGCTCCACTTCTTGCGGGATGGCGGGACGCGGCCCCACCAGGGACATGTCGCCCTTCAACACGTTCCACAACTGCGGCCATTCATCGATGGAAAATTTGCGCAGGTAGCGTCCCAGTGGAGTGAGGCGCGGATCGTCGTGCAATTTTGTGGCGATTTCCCGGGTGCTCAAATGCTCAAGCGATTCCCGCATCTGCTCGGCGTTCTGACACATCGAACGGAATTTGTAGAACATGAAGCGCCGCCCGTTGAGCCCGCAACGTTCCTGTCGAAAAATGGCGGGGCCAGGAGAGGTGAGGCGGATCAGCACTGCCACAATCGCTATAAGCGGCATGAGCACGATCAGAGCCGGAAGAGCCACGGCGATATCGATTGCGCGCTTCACCAGCAGGCGAATTTCGTCGTGCGGCGCGGCAGAAAAAGTGAGCAGCGGCGTAAAGGCCAGGCGCTCCAGGTACACGTCGCTGTTGATGTGCGGGAAGAAGTCCACCGCCACGCGGGTGCGCACTCCCTCTTCATCGCACATCAGAAAAACTTCTTCCAGCTCCGCCAGCTTGTTGCTGTCTACGGCAAAGAGAATTTCATCGATGACCTGCTGCCGCAGCAGGACTGGCAACTCGGCGAGCGGGCGCACGGGATAGTTTTCCGTCAACTGGATCTCGGCCGGAGCATCGGACGTGTCAGCCAGAAAACCTCGCAGGCGAATGCCGAATCGCGCTGAACGCTCGAGGGCTTCCGCCAGGCGCCGCGCCCGTTCACCGGTACCCACGACCATCACGAAATGCAGCGCGCCGAATTCGCGGCGGACCACGCCCACCAGGCGGCCCGCGGTGAGGCGGAAGATCAGCAGCAGCACCCAGCTATAGACCGTGAACAACGCCAGGAACGAGCGGCTCATATCGAGGCGCATCAGGAATTCGAAGACGACCAGGCAGATGAACCCATAGCCGCACTGCCGCGCGGAATCGCGCAGAATGACGCGCGGGTCGCCCGAATCCAGTTTGTCGTAAACTCCTAGCCACAGGCCGAGCAGTACCCACGTCACCAGCGTGAACCCAAGCATCAGGGCTTTGACTGAAACCAGAATGTAGAAAGCGCGGCCAAAAGGTAGCCAGACGCGGGTTTGGTAAGCAGCCTCGAACGCCAGCGCGGTGAGAAGGATGTCCGAAAAGCCAAACAGAACCCTGGCTTTGCGGTGCTGGCGGCTGAACATTCGGTGCCAGAATACCACGTTGGGGCGCGGGCGGGGCTTACTCAGCCCAGTTGTTCGATGAGGGAACAAGCGCGTTCCAAAGCTGTCTGCTGGTCGATTTTCCCGGCGAATTCCTGGCAGCGTTGGCGGATTTCTGGCGATGTCTGCAACTCGCCCAGCATCCGCGCCACGCGGCGCGCTTTGTACCTTTCCGGATACACGCTGAAGCCTAGGCCGAGGCGCTCGACGCGGGCTCCGTTGTCCGGCTGATCGTGTCCGTTAGGTACCACCAGATGCGGAATCCCTGCATGAATCGCCTGCGCGAGCGTACCGATGCCGCCGTGATAGACCAGCGCGGAACAGCGCGGAAGAATCTGGCTGAACGGCAAATAGGGAAACGCCCGCACGCCGGATGGTAGATCAGCCGGAAGCTGTTCCGGATAATTAGTGACCAACATGGCGCGCAGCCCCGCGATCCGGCACGCCTCAACCGACTCGCGAAAAAACTTTGTCAGCGTCGCCGCGGCCGATCCCGGCGTAAAGACTACCGGCGGCGGCCCGGCTGCAAGAAATTCTTCCACGTCGTCCGGCAACGGGTAATGCGCGCCGGCATCGTGCAGCACAAAACCGGTGAGGTGCGAGTTGCGCGGCCAGTCCGGCTGAGGCGGCGCAAACCAATCCGGAAAAAGCCCCAGAACCAGTTCGGGCGAATGCAGGTACCGACTGAAGATGCCCTGCACCGGCGCGAGGCCCAGCGTAGCGCGGAATGCATTCACGCCCGGCGCGAGTCTCTTCTCGACCCAGAATGTGTCCATCAGCCAGAAGAGCGCCTTCTTCAAAATTCGCGGTACGCCGGGACCCATCGGGATGCGCCCTTGATGACCGGCATCTACCATGCTGCGAAATAGCGCAGGCTGCAGGTGAACGGTCGCCAGATGCACGCCTAGCTTCTCCTGCGCGACACGCGCGCCCAGGCAAATGCCGGATGCGGCGACGACCATATCGGATGTCTGATGCTCGCGAATGATTTCGTAGAGGCGCGCGATGTTGGGGAGAATTACGCGCTCGGCGACGCACTCGAAAGACTTGGTGGGATGCCAGAGCCGCGGGTCGGCGATGATCTCCTCGCCCTCGCTGATCGTGCCCATGGCGAGGAACTCCAGGCCAGAGGCGCGAATCTGATCGCCAAAGAATTCGTTGGTTATCACCGTGGCGCGATGACCGCGCTTCTGCAGCGCCATGCCCAGCTCAATCATCGGGTGAACATCGCCGGCGCTGCCCAGCGTGGGCAGCAGAACGTTCATCGGCACGAATTATTGCCGGCGATCCCGATAGCGGAAGTCAGCGGACCCGATCAGCGTTTTGTAGGTGCCGAAGCGCGCCTCATTCCACACATCGGCGGGCTCGGCTGGCTCGTGTTCGAAATCGCGCAGGATTTTGTACGTGGTCGAACGCTCCACGGGAATCCGCCCGGCATTGCGAATGCACGCCCGGATATCCGGCGGGGTGAGGAATTGGCCGTGCAAGGCGCCGGCGGAAGTTGAAATGCTTTCGTTCATGAGCGTGCCGCCGAAATCATTGGCGCCGGCAGCGAGACAGGCTTGCGCAAGCGCGGGTCCCTGCTTCACCCAGGTGGCTTGCAGATTGGGGATCCAGGGATCGAGCATCAGCCGCGAAATGGCATACATGCGCAGCACATCTTCCTGCGCGACATGGGTGCGCACGCCCGGTACCAGCGACTTCAGGACCATGGGCGCTTCCGCGGCGATGAAGCTCAGCGGCACGAATTCAGTGAACCCGCCGGTGTCTTTCTGGATGGTGCGAATAAGATCCAGGTGCCGGGCGCGGTCGAGCGCCGTCTCCAGATGCCCGTACATGATCGTTGACGTCGTCGGAATTCCGAGTTGATGGGCGGTGCGAATGATCTTGATCCAGTCGCTGGTCGAAATGCGGCCGGGAGAGATGAGATCGCGCACGCGGTCGTCCAAAATTTCGGCGGAGGTGCCGGGGAGCGAACCCAGGCCGACGTCTTTCAGCGCTTGCAGGTAATCCTGAATCGTACGGTTGGAAAGCGTCGCGCCGTAGAGAATTTCCTCCGGCGAAAAAGCGTGCACGTGAATCTCAGGCACCGCGCGTTTGATGGCCGCGCACAGATCGACGTAAAACGAGCCGTCGATGGTGGGAGGCAGGCCGGCTTGAATGCAGACTTCGGTCGCGCCCAGATCGCGCGCTTCGTGAACCCGCCGCAGAATTTCATCTCGCGGCAGAAAATAGCCCTCGTCGGCGCGATGCCCGCGGCTGAATGCGCAGAAGCCGCAGCGTTTGGTGCACACGTTGGTGAAATTGATATTGCGATTGACGACATAGGCCACGCGATCGCCCGCGCGGCGCTGGCGGCGGTCGTCTGCGGCCGCGATGAGGCGGTGCAAGTCATCGCCTTCAGCCGCAAAGAGCGCGGCGCCTTCTTCGACGGTGATCTCCTGCTCCGCCTCGGCTTTGTCGAGAATTGCGTGGATGCTCATGCCGCTTCCATTTCCGGACGCACCAGCCCGCTCTCATCAAGCCACGGCATTGCGCGCCGCCTCAGCGGTTCCGGCACCCAGCCAGCATTGCCGATGTACTCCGGGTATGCTGCGAGGCGCTCACGCAATTCGCAGCCCGTCGCCCTTGTCACGGACCGCAACGCGGCAATCTCCGGCCACGTCATTTCCGGATTGATGAAATCGCGCGTTACCGGCGAGATGCCGCCCCAATCGTTGATTCCCGCGTCCAGAAAGTACGCGTAGGAGTCGCGCGACAAATTCGGCGGCACTTGAATATTCATGCGGCTGCCGAGAATCAAACGCGCGACGGCAGCGGTTCGCGCCACATCCAGCGTGTCCGGCTCGGGCCGATCGCGGAACAGCGTGTCGGGTTTCGCGCGGAAATTCTGGACGATCACTTCCTGAATGTGCCCGTACTTTTCGCCAAGCTCTCGAATCGCCAGCAGCGCGTCCACGCGCTCTTCCAGCGTTTCTCCGATGCCAATCAGAATCCCGGTAGTGAATGGGATTCGCAGTTGCCCGGCAGCTTCGAGCGTGCCGAGCCGGACGGCGGGAACTTTGTCGGGACACTGATAGTGAGCTTCGCCGGCTTCGAGCAACCGCGGGCTCGCGGTCTCGAGCATCATTCCCAGACTGGCGTTCACCGGCTGCAACTGGGTCAATTCCTCGCGCGAAAGAGCGCCGGGATTCGCGTGCGGCAACAATCCGGTTTCCTCAAAAACCAGAACGCACATCGCGCGTAGATATTCGATGGTCGAACCAAAGCTGCGCCGATCCAGCCATTCGCGATACTCCGGATAGCGCAGCTCCGGCTTATCGCCCAGGCTGAAAAGAGCTTCCTTGCACCCGGCTTTGCGGCCCGCGCGCGCCACGGCGAGGACTTCATCCGGCGTCATGGTATGTGCTTTACCGTCGCCAGGCTGGCGCGCGAACGTGCAGTAACCGCAGCGGTCGCGGCATAAATTCGTCAGCGGGATAAAAACCTTTCGCGAATACGTAATGGTGCGGCCGGTGCGCGCCGCGCGCAGCAGCCTGGCTTCACTCAACAAGTCGGCCAGTTCACCGCCGGTCGAGCCAAGCAACCCGCAGGCCTCGGCCCGGGACAATCCGGTTTGGGTCGAGGGCATGGGACTAACCCATCGTATGCAGGTGCTCAGGTTCGATTCGACAGATCACGCGCACTTCGCCCGGAGCGCGATTGGGGTAGCGATCCTGGCCGATGTATTTCTTCGCCATTTTATCGATGTGCTCGTCGGCGCCCTTTTCGGTCATATCCACCACGCGGCCGCGGATGGAAAGATGTCGGTAAGGATTGTCCGGATCGAGAATATCGATCCCCACGCGAGGATCGCGGCGCATATTCTGGTCCTTCACACGCCCTTTGGCGGTGTTGATGATGATGTTGTGGCCATCGTAATCGCACCATACCGGCGCAACGTGCGGGCTGCCGTCCGGCATCAAAGTGGCGAGCTGAGCGAACGCCTTCTTCTGCAACAAGTCGAGGAATTTTTCGGGGATTGCTGGCATCGTATTATTCCTTTCCGGTCAAATTGCGGGTTCATGGTTATCTTAAGATGAATCCCGGCGGAAAACCAGATCGTCTGGTGCTACGCTGACTTTCGATGAGCTCGCCCCGTCATGAAGGCCGCAAGTAAGCGCACCCTGGTGCCGGAAAAACGGCCCGCGGAGGTCCCGTGGTGGCATCGCCAATGGCTGGCGATGGCGCTGCTGTGTGCAGTCACACTGCTGGCTTACGCGAATTCGTTTGGCTCAGGCTTCGTCCTGGACAATCGCGGAATCTTGCTCGAAGACCCACGCATTCGCGCGGCAACCTCAGAAAATCTCGCGCTCATCCTGCAGCACACGTACTGGTGGCCTTACGGCGAAAGCGGTTTGTACCGGCCCTTTACAACGCTCACTTATCTTTTCAACTACGTAATTCTTGGCAACACTAATCATCCCGCCGGATATCACTGGATCAATTTTTTTCTACACGCGGGCAATGTTCTGCTGGTGTACTTCGTGGCGCGGCGACTGGTTCACGAATTCCGTCTCGCGATGTGGATTGCGGCAGTGTGGGCCGTGCATCCGGTCTTAACAGAATCGGTGACGAACATGGTGGGACGGGCAGATTTGCTGTCCGCGATGGCGCTGTTGAGCGGATTTCTGATTTATCTAAGAAGCTCCGAAGCCCAGGGTTGGCGGCGCTGGGCCTGGCTTACCGGGCTGCTGGTGGTAACCCTGATCGGCGTGTTCTCTAAGGAAAGCGCGGCGGCCATTCTGGGGGTAATCGTGCTTTACGAACTGGCCTGGTGGAAGCAGCACCGGCAGGTTCGTGCTCTCATGGCGGGTTGTGTCACCGTCATGCTGGCTCTTGCTGTGATGGCATACGCGCGCAGGTTGGTGTTCGGCAGCCTGCCGCTCACGCAATTTCCGTACTGGGATAATCCGCAGGTAGACGCAAGCTTTTGGACCGCGCGGCTTACAGCACTCAAGGTCATGGCGAAGTGTCTAGGCTTGCTAGTCTGGCCGGCGCACCTTTCCTGTGATTATTCCTACGCGCAGATTCCGCTGGCCACCGGAGCCGTGCTGGACTGGCTGGCTTGGCTGGCCGTTGCGGCCGCGGCGTTTTTGATGGCGTTAATGTTTCGCTGGAATCGCCCGCTATTCTTTCTGGCCTGCGTGGGGTTCGCGGTCTTCCTGCCAAGCTCCAACCTTCTGTTTCCCGTCGGCACCATCATGGCCGAGCGTGCGCTCTACGTGCCGGCAATTGCGTTGGCGGCGGCCTTGGTGTTGGGTTGCGATTCCCTCGCGCGTCGTACGGGAACAGACAAACTGAAACCGATTGTGCTCGGCGTCATCGTAGCCTCATTCACCGCACGTACCTTGGTGCGGAACGGCGACTGGCAGGACAGCCTCAGCCTCATGCGATCAGCCGTGGCCGTGTCACCGGACAGTTACAAGACGCACAAACTGATGGCCGCGGCACTCTACGAATCGGACCCCGGCCATTCCAATATTGACAGTGTGATTGCCGAGGCTGAGAAAAGCATCGCCATTCTCAATCCAGTAGCGGACTGGCACAACAATCCGGATACGTACCTGGTTGCGGGCGGTTATTACCTCGCGAAAGGTGACGCAATCGGAGCCACTCAGGAAGGCATTAGGGTGTGCCGGCGATCGCTCGAGTTGTTGCTGCGCGCGCGCGCAATCGTAAAAGCCTCGCTCAATCAAGACGATTCCCGGGTAGCCGAACTGGAGCGCACGATTTCCACAGCGCAATTACACGTGGGCAATTTGAACGAGGCAATGGCGGCGGCGGTTGAAGCGCAACGGCTCGACCCGCTGAATGCGAACAGCTACCGCCAACTCGCGCGCGTATTGCTGGCAGATGGCCGGGCGGATGAAGCTGCGGTCGCGCTGGCGGAAGGCGCTCTGGTGACCTCGGATATGGGGCTGCGGCAAGAGTTGCTGAGACTCTACCAAGACGGTTTGGACGCCAAGGGCTGCGCGACGACGGCAGGTCCATACGGACCGGCCATCAATCCGTCCTGCGAAACGGTTCGCCGCCACCTTTGCGCGGCTTCGAATCAGGCACTACAACTGTACACGCGAATGGGGAACACGGAGTTGGCCGAGAAAATGAAAGCAGGAATAGGACAATTGGAATGCGCGAACGGATCGATCCCGTAGGCGATTTGGTAGACTGGATACGTCAAAGGGCGGGAGTAATTCAGTGGTAGAATGCCAGCTTCTACCCACCCTCTTTGTTTTCTGTCATTTAGACCATGTGCTGTCTCCCATGCTGTCCGCAAAGATGCGGCTCGCAGGAGAGACATTTTGTCGCGAGTCAACATCGTCAAACGCATCAAAATTGGCGGCCGCTGGAAGATGTTTTCCATCCCCCGCAATGCCAAAGGCAACTACGACTGGAACGCCATCGCCGACGGCCGCTACTATGTCGAGTGGTACGTGGGCGGCACTCGCCGTCGTGTGAGTGCTGGCGTCACCGCCGCTCAGGCACTCGAGGTACAGCGGCGCAAGCACCATGAACTGGAAGGCCGCAAACTGGGTATCCCCGGGTTTGAAACAGCCGGCGAAACGGTCAAGAAACCTGCGTTGCACGTCGCCATCGCTAAATACCTGGAGCAGATCGACGCGCTGAAAAAGCCCAACACTCATCGCAAATATGAAGCCGTGCTCAACCGCTTCGGGGAGTTCTTCCGCGACTGCGTCTCGATCGACGCGATCTCCGGTGACGACCTAACGCGCTTCGTCGTGACACTCAAGAAAGATCATGGCTTGGGATCCAATACGATCCTGCACAACGCGGTCATCGTCGCGCAGTTTCTCAAGCGCCATGGTAGGAGCGGGATCACGAAAGAGCTGTCGCTACCGGAGCGCATCACGCCGCTTGTGAAGATATACCGCCACGAGGAGCTTGCCCGCTTCTTTGCAGCGTGCTCCGATGCGGAACGTGCCTTGTTCGCCACGTTTCTGCTGACCGGTTTCCGCGAGCAGGAAGTGATGTTCCTGCGCTGGAGCGACGTGAACTTCGAGTTGCGGACTGTGCGGGTGACCTCGAAACCGGAACTGGGATTCTACCCGAAGCGATGGGAAGATCGTGAGATTCCGGCCCCGGTGGAACTCATCGACGAGCTTCGGAAGCATACGCATCGCCCGAACTGCCAATTTGTGTTCCCATCCCCTACAGGAAACCGCGAACAGCACATGCTCGATCACTGCAAATCTATCGCGAAGCGCGCCAAACTCGATCCGACAAAGTTTGATCTGAAGACATTTCGTTCGACCTATGCCACGGGAATGCTGCGCAGGGGATTCGATGTACGGACCGTGCAGCACTGGATGGGCCACAAGTCCCTGGAGACCACGATGCGCTACCTGGCGCCGGCCACCGATGTTCACGACGAGTTGGACCTGGTGACTATTCCGTCCGTCGGGAAGGCCGCCCCGGCGCCGCGAAAGTCCGCCGCGCGCGAGACCCGTTCCCTTCGGAAGGGAGGACGATCGCATGCCCGCGCCGAAGGGCCGGTACCCGCCGGCGCGCTAAAACCCGGTACCTGAGCATACCGAGCCTTTGCGCATGAGCCAGTGCTGGATGCGCTGGTCCGAGTGGCCGAGGAGAATTGCTCCTGAGACAATTGACAGGAGGGACGGGGCAACCATGCAGATTACGATAGAGCCGCCGGAGGACATCGTCGTAAGGCTTGAGTCGAAGTGGAAGGACGTGCCTCGAGCAGCGCTCGAAAGCCTAGCACTCGAGGCATATCGGTCGCGTGCCCTCACCGCTGCACAGCTTCGGGCGGCTCCTTGTTTTCGAGACGCAGATGCAGGTTGACGCCTTTCTAAACGAGCACGAAGTCTTCGACTACTCGGCGGCGGATTTCGAACAGGACTGTGAGACTCTTCGGGAGCTCCGAATGAGAAAAGTTCGGCCCTGAGCTCGGCCTTTTGTCAACAGCGATGCGTGTGCTCCCGAGTCCCCACAGAGTTGCGCATCTGCTTGCCAGGCAGCGGCATGATCTCCATTCTCTCCAAACCGTCGACCCCGCAACCTGCCGTGCCTTCGCTACGCTTGCCGGAGCTCGCGGTGTTGGTCATCACTGTGACGCGAAACATAATTGACAACGGGCACAACCCATCAGATTTCTTTAACCGGAGCAAATACGTCGGCCCGATAACGCTGTGACGCTGATTGCATCCGAGCCCTCCCAGTATCCGTTGCGATCATGACTAGTCATCTCGCGTCGACTAACGGGAATCGAACCCATATTCGCCACCCTCTCCTGTTTCCTATAAGTTACTGAAACCGCAAACTCAGGGATCACCGTATTCGCGGGAATCTCAGGCCGTTTGTACAAAACATGTACACGGAATTGGCCAAAGCTTTTCAGTGTTTGATGCCTAAGACGTGGGAATCGCAGGCAACGGCGAACCGGTCAGGCGGTCCCTGACAAGCTTGGCAAGGAAAGCCGCGAACGGCCCGATGTTTTCCTCGACGCTCGCTTTTTCGAGCGCGGCCATGTACGTCTTGCGATCCGAGAGGGGAATAATCGTCCACGGATAGCCTGCCGCCGCCATCATCGTGTTCATAAGAAACCGTCCCATGCGCCCGTTGCCGTCCATGTAGGGATGGATATAGACGAAGATAAAATGCCCGAGCGCCACCCGGACAGCCGGATGTTCCTCTGCGCGGAGCAGATCGAAGAAGGTTGGCATGGCATCCCGTACCGCCTCCTTGTTCAGCGGAACGTGCATCGAGTTGCGGATAAAAACCTGGCCATTGCGATAACCGGCAAGGTCCGAGGCCCGCAACAGGCCCGCCGCCACGCTCGGCGCGAACATCTCCCGATACCAAGCCCGGTGATCCTGCTCGGCGACGGCTCCCGGGTTTTCTCCCTTGAGAACCTTGCCTATGCTTTGCTCGACGAGTTGGAAGGCCTGCCAATACCCGCGCGCGGCCATGGCGTTGCGCTGCTCGCGGTCCTGTTCGTAAATCTCGGGATTCCAGCTTCCGCTGCGCACCCTCTCGATCAGTGACGCCGTGACGCGGTAGCCCTCGATCGATAGCGAGTGATAGGCATCTGTCACGTAGGCCTCTTCCACGCCCTTCATGTAAGCGGCCTTGTTACGCGGCAGACCCGGCGCGTCCGGAAACGCCTCAATCATCGGCCCGCGCATCTTCTGCCAGAGAAGCTTGATCCGATTGACGTAGGGCGACGTTTCCCGCGGTGGCAGTGTCATGACCGGCTGTTCGCTGAACGGATTGTTTTCGCGCACGCCGTAGCCGGCGGAGGTCATGGCGGCAATGATCTCGTCGGCAATCGCGCCTCGTCCGCAGTTGCGGAAACCGCCCGCCAGCCTGCCCGCGATGGTGCTGTGTCCGCCGTCCAGCAGCTTGCCCAGCAGATCGGAGGCGTCGCGGATCATCGCTAGGGCGGCGCGGGCGTCGGTTGCCTGATTCATGAAATACCGAGGCGAAGCTTCGATCAGCGCAGCCTCCAATCCGTACAGTCGCAACCCATCTCTTTCGACCCTGTCAGCGGATGGTGGCAGCGCCGCCTGGAGGTCGAAGAGCGACGTTCCGTGCGGCAGCTTTGTCACGCTGTTGGTGCCTTTGGGCGAACGTACGGACAACTGGCGGGGAATGGTGCCGTTCCCAACGTGGATCGACAAGGATTGTTCCGGAGACAGGCTCCAGTTCTTATGGAACCGGTGCTCCAGATAGGCCGCCGCGAAACGCCAAAAGGAGGTATACCACGCCGTGCTTTCGCCCTTGCGGTCATCAGGACGGCTCGGGATATACCAGCCCTTCATGACCTCCTGTAGAAAGCCGTTCTTCAGAAGGCGCTCCCGATGAGTCCTGGTCAGGTCGCGCGCACGAATGGCTGCCGCACCGTTGGCGTTCTGGAGCTTGTGCAGAACCTCAAGGGATTCGGCCAGTTTTTCGGAAGGGGTCGCCATGACGCATCAAAACTAGTTTTTCATGTTGTTCTGAAATTAGGATATCATGTTGTATCATACCTAGGCTATGCAGTCGAGGATTTTCTAGGCTTTCGTGCTCCGGCCCGGCGTGATGGCGGCGGAGATCTCGACCCTGCAATTCGGTCGTCATGACTCCCGAATCTGTGGTGCAAATCTTCGTCTGGAGCAAGCGTAGGTCCGGCGACACGAACGGATCATCGAGGTTCTCGCTCATCCCCAGTCTCGCTGACCAATGCTGCGACCCTCTGTCATGCCAGACCGCGCTCAGCAGCCTGGCGGGCCGGTGCGGACAGATTGCGGCACAGACCAGGGTCGCATCCGCACGGGCGCCTCGCGGGCGGCGCCAAGAAGTAAGCCCGCCACTCAAATTCCCCGGGCTGGTTGTGTTTAGCGAGGGTAGACATCCGCGGGCCCACGGAACCGCGGGGCTGAAGATTTCTGGACCCGAATGTTCTTGCGTCACGGTCACCTGCCTACCCGGCAGGCTCATGAATGG